>OY829383.1:5185000-5466303 GCA_963691835.1 Thalassobaculaceae bacterium | reverse complement strand
TGGCGTGCCCGAGCGGGTCCTGATGTCGGTGGAGCAGCGCCGCGACGTCGACAAATTCATGAGCCTCCAGGGTCGAGCCCAGAACCGGAGTCGCATCCCGGTTCTTGGCTATGCGCGAGGAGGATCAGACGTGACGACAGTGAATGATGGTGAGCCAAAGTGCTACTTGGAGCGCCCTCGCGATCTTGAAGGCGTTGATGAGGCTTACGCCATCGAGGTCTGGGGGGAGAGCTATGCGCCCCGAATCAAGCCCGGCGAGATGGTGTTCGTTAATCCAGGCGAGCCGTTTTCCAGCGGCCACGATGTTGTGGTGATCATGAATGACGGCTCGGCGGTGGTCGGCGAGTACGCCGGGCGCGAGGGCGACATCCTGCGGCTCCGGAAGCTGAACCCGGTGTCCGTTGAGGAGTACCCGGCCTACGATGTTCGGAGCATCCAGCGGATCGTGGGCGTTCAAATCATAGGAAACAAGTACCAAGAACCCTGATAGACCCTCTCATTTGAGGAAGAAAATAGCGCACTTTTTGCGCTATTTTTTTGTTTCGATCTTGGAGCCAGACACCTTCTGTCGGGGGTATATCTGGCAGCTAAATGCCCAATTTCCGCCAGATTTAGCCCAATTCAATTGGGGTGGCGGGCTGTCCGCCAGTTTTTCACTTCGCCCGACGCGCGAACTGCCAACTTTGAGAAATCCCGCCAGTTTTTGGCGGGTTCGCATAAAACTTGAGTGCCCCCAGTTCGGGTGGGTGACAGCCTTATGCGATCACCTCAATGCGAGCAGTCAGCGGCGAGCTTCGGCGCCTACATGCGCCTGATTTGCCAGATGTGGTGTGAACGAGACACCGACCTGCCGATGGACATGGAC
This sequence comes from Thalassobaculaceae bacterium, assembly GCA_963691835.1. Lineage (GTDB taxonomy): Bacteria > Pseudomonadota > Alphaproteobacteria > Thalassobaculales > Thalassobaculaceae. The sequence continues at coordinate 5,465,438 of OY829383.1, read as the reverse complement.
AAGATCGCCCGCATCGCGCGGGTGGGGCCAAGGCAGTTTAAGAATAAGATTTGGCCCGACATTGAGGGCTATTTCATGGCCCTGGAGGGGGGCGGATCACGCAACGCCGACTCCGGGAAGAGAAGGAAAACGCGCTGCGGCTGGCCGCAAAAAGGAGAGAGTTCGGGAAACGCGGCGGCGAAACTAAGTCATTGAATTCAATGAAAACTACTCCAGCAAATGCTACGGATTTGCCATAGCAAAATCCTAGCATCCATATCCATATCACAGATCCATTAGTGTCAGATGTTGATAGATCTACAGAAATAACCAACACCGAGAAGAAACACACACTGTCCCCAGGCGGTGCTGGGGACCCGGTGTTGGATTTGATCCTGGAGGCCCCTCCGCCCAAGCCCAAACCGCCCGTCTACCCAACGCAAAAAAAATGACGGTGTAGGAAATTATTGGAAAGGGTTGCAATGACGGATATTGGCGGATAATATTGGATCAATAACCGATAAAAAACCGTCGCAACGGACCTGATCATGATCCGATACCTCGTTACCATGGCTCTGGGCTGGGGGCTTCTGACCGCCTCCTGCGTGGGCTTCTCGCTCCTGGTGTTCAACGCGATTCTGCGGGCCTCCACGTGAGCCGGCGTGTCGATCAGATCGAGGCGGGCTTCTACGAGATCCGCCTCGTGAGCGGCGGGCCTCCGGTCGCCGCACGGATTACCTACGGGCCGCCGGACGATCCGATCACGGGCGAGCCTCTGGATCGTTCCTGGCGCCATCGGCTGTTCATCTTGGGCGAGGAGGTCGACGACCTCGACCGCCTCTGGAACGTCGCGATCACGGGCAAGCGGATCGACGAGGCCCGCCACGAATACCTCATCCAGACGCACCGTTGGGAGGTCGACAACCGGCCCGATCTCCCGGCTGCCTCACCACGGCAGCGCGTGAACCTTGGCCGGACACCGCTCCTGTTCTGACAGGGGCATAGCAACGGAGTCCCGCGTGGATACCATCACAACGCCCGAAATCGGGCACAACGCAGTCACCCTGCCCGGTAGGGCCGAGTGGCTGGAGTACGTCCAGGCCGAGACCGACGAGGTCCGGCGCCGCGTGCTCGACATCACTGTCGGCGCAAAACAGCTCCCCGCCGAAATCGACGACGACAATTCCGGGCTCGTCCTTGATTTCATCGCCCAGGCCAAGGCCGGGTTGCGGGATCTGGAGAAGGCCCGGAAGGTCTGGAAGGGCAAGACGGACGATCTGTCGGATACCGTCCAAAAGGATGTGCTCGGGCTGGTCGATCCCGCCAAGAAGGCCCTGGGTAAGGCCCAGAAGGCCCTCGACACCTACACCCAGGAGAAGGCCCGCGCTGCGGAGGCCGAGCGCCGCCGTGCCGAGGCCGAGCGGCGGGAGGCCGAAGCCCGCGCCCTTGCCGCCCAGGAGGAGGCCGACAGGGCCGCCCAGGGCGCCACGGCGGGCTCACAGGGCCGGGAGGAGGCTGTGGCCGCCCAGGAGGCCGCCGTGAAGGCCCAGGCCGATGCCGCGGCCGCGAAGGATGCCCAGCGGGAGGCTGACGATCAGGCCCGAGTCCGGGGCGAGTACGGGGGCTCCGTCGCTTTCGTGAAAAAGCGGTGGGTCTTCGAGGTCACGGACGTGGGCGCCCTGCCGGTGATGTTCGTGAAGGCCGACGAGCAGGCCATCCGGGAATACCTCCGGGACGCGACCAAGGGCGGCGGCCAGCCCGAAGAAGTTCCGGGCGTTCAGTTCCGGCTTGAGCACACAACCCAGGTGAGGGGCTGATCATGGCAGTTGCAAACATTCGACCCACCCGGTCGGCGGTGAAGCCGCTGGCCCAATGCACGTCGGTCGCGGAGGCTCTGGATCATCCGGAGCTTCGCGCCCGGCTGGCGGCGGCTCTGCCCCGCCATATGAGCCCCGAGCGGCTCCTGCGGACGTTCCATCTGGCTTTGCAGAAGACGCCGGATCTGGCCAAGGCCGACATGCGCGAGCTTATCGGCGCCTTGGTCGGGTTCGCGGCCATCGGGATCGAGCCCAACACGCCGCTGGGCCATGGCTGGCTGATCCCGTTTGCGAAGCGGGAGAAGCGGGACGGCCAGTGGGTGACCACCGGCATGAGCATCCAGCCGATTATCGGATACAGAGGGTACATCGACCTCGCCCGCCGGTCTGGCACCATCCAGTCGATCCATGCGGACGTCGTCTATGAGGGCGACCAATTCTCATACGAGTACGGCACCGAGGAGCACCTGCGCCATGTCTACGGGCCGCGAGATGGTGACCTTGTTCCGCTCTTTGCCTACGCCATCGCGCGGGTCGGCGAGGGCCACCAATTCGAGGTGATGCGGTGGAGCGAGGTGCTGGCCATCCGGGACGGCTCCCAAGGCTATCAGCAAGCCAAGCGCCGGGGTGGCCGGTCCTTGGAGTCGAGTCCATGGGTCGCCCATACCGAGGCCATGGCTCGCAAGACGGCGGTGCGGCGGCTGGCGAAGATGCTGCCCCTGTCCATCGAGCTTGCGGCGGCGGCGGCTCTGGATGAGATGGGGGACGACCGGGGTGTTCATTTCGCCCACATCGTCGACGTGCCCGCCTCGGATCTGCAGGAAGACGCCGCAGCGACCGTGGCCGGGGTGATCGAGTCCCCCCGCGAGGAGGACCCCGCACCCCGCCAGACGGTCAAGGCCAAGGCCAAGGCCAAGGACCTGGAGCCTGAACCGGAACCGGAGCCAGAGGCAGAGGCAGAGCCGGAGGCAGAGCCGGAGGTCTTTGACGTCCTGAAGTTCGGCGACGGCGCTCGGGTCGTGGCCAGTGGCGAAAGCTCAGTCGATCTGGCCAGCACCTTCCTCGAGGAGCTTAAGAAGGCCCCCGATGTGTGGGACTTCCAGGCTTACGTCCTCGACCACAGCGACCTCCTGGAGAGCATCTCGGCACACGACGGGGGCGACCTCAATGCCACCATCGGCGAATTGCTTGAGACCCTGCGGGGCGACGAGGAGGCCGAGGAGGAGGAAGGGGCTCCAGATGCCCGGCGGGACTGGACCGTCGCCCTGGAGCCGCCGGTGGTGAAGGACGGCAAGGTCGTGACCATGGCCGCCCAGAAGGCAATCGACGATCTCAGCCGAGAGTGCCAGAGCCCGCAGGACTGGAAGGATCTGGTCGCGGACAACAAGGACCTCCTGGCCGAGATCTCCCAGCGATCCAAACGGGCGCACGACAATTTCATGGCCCGATACAACAAGGCGGTAGGCGATGCCTGACTCTATACGACCACCGGACACCCGTCCGAGCCGGGGGGCGCTCACAAGTGCCCTCCGGGACTGCACCGACTGGCTCCTTGAGGCCCAGCGCGTGTGTGAGCACCACGGCGATCCAGGCCGGGCCGACAGCTATGCCGACCGCGCCTCGATTGTCGACGATCTCGTGAGCCGCGAGGCCGCCTACGTCGGTCGCATGACGTTCGGTCGTGAGGACTACCTCACCACCAAAGAGGCCGCCGAATACTGCGGCATCCCGGAAAAGACCTGGACGGCATGGCGCGAGCAGGGCCGGGGGCCGGTCTATTACCGGGAGAATGCCAACGGCAAGCGCGTCGCCCGGTGTCTCTATTTGCCCGAGGATCTGGACCGCTGGCTGGCGGCCACGATCCAAGCGAGCAATCAGAAGGGCGCCGCGTAATGGCGGGCAGCGTCAACAAGGTGATCCTGGTCGGGAACCTGGGGCGGGACCCCGAGATCCGGACGACCCAGGACGGTCGGAAGATCGCCAATTTTTCCCTGGCCACGTCGGAGCGGTGGAAAGACCGCAACTCCGGAGAGCAGCGCGAGCGGACGGAATGGCACCGCGTCGTGATCTTCAACGAGGGGCTGGTCGGTGTGGCGGAGAACTACCTGCGAAAGGGCTCCACGGTCTACATCGAGGGTCAGCTTGAGACCCGCAAGTGGACGGATCAATCCGGCGCGGAGCGATACTCCACGGAGATCGTGTTGAGGGCCTTCAAGGGCACTCTGACCCTCCTTGGGGGGCGGGGTGATGGGGGCGGGGGCGACAGCCGCGCCAGTGGGGCTGAATACAACGAAGCGAAGGGTCGCGACCGGCAATCTCCGCCGCCGCACCGTGACATGGCCCCGCCCCAGCACGACGACCTGGACGACTCAGAGATCCCGTTCTAGGAGCCGACGTGAAGCCAGATCAGGAGATATGGCGCCCGGTTCCTTCGCTGCCGGGATTTGAGGCCAGTTCGCTTGGCAAGGTTCGGGGTTTCTACCTTCAACCAATGCCGCATGGCGGATCCAAGCAGGTCTCATTTGGTCCGACCTACGGAACCCGCATCTGGTCTACAGGCCTTTTCCCATGGCGGATGATCATCGTCCATCGTCGGAAATCCTACAAAGTCCATCGGCTGGTTTGCGAAGCATTCCATGGGACTCCGGAGGAAGGGATGGAAGTCCTGCACAGGAACGAATGCTCCATCGACAACCGGGCATCAAACCTGCGCTGGGGCACCCGAAAGGAAAACATGAACGCGCCTGGGCTGAAGGCATATCAGGCCCGAGTGTGCCCAGAGAAGATGGCCGGAAAGAAGATTCGAGGACTGACATGAACGACGAAACCCAGACCAAGGCTGACCTCCCACGTGGCGGAACCGTCCTCTCGCGGGACGAGCGGCCTATTCAGGCGATCTTTTACAACGGCAGCGAAGAGGGTTGGACGGCCGACCGAAGCGGCGGGACAGAGATCGTCGCTTATGACGAGAACGGTCAAGGGGCGCCGGTCCCTTGGATCGCCATTCTAAAGAACGGCCGCATTCAAAACCGGATCCCCGCTCATTTGGTCGAGGTGTATTACGCCCCTGCACCGGAGGGTGCGTGATGGACCTTACCTTTGAGCACATGCAGGACGCCGAGCGCTTCTGTTCCCAGCGCGGATGGTCCCTGGGGCGGCTTCAGAGGGGCTCGCCGCGTGGCATCATTTGCTCCCCAGACTTCGACATCCAGAAATGGCGAAATCTCCGTCAGGCCGACCGAAAGGGCTTGGACGGCCTAATGCTGACCGCTGGTTACGGAGGTCCATGGACGATTCTCATCGGCCCAGAGCACGTGCAGAACCACCTTAAGGACCGATAACCATGACCGACGCAATCGCGATCACCGGGACACCCGCTCTACCTGAAAAAGACGTTGGTTCCGCAGGAGTGGACAGGACCGCGAAGCGATGGCGCGCGCCTCGGCCACCAGGAGGTCGAGGCATGACCGGCAACGTCCGCTTTGATCTGTGGCGGGAGCTACACCCGCACTCCGACCGCTCCGAATACTCGTGGTGGATTCAGCGCCAGATGAGGCGCGCGGCCAATCAGCCGGGTTCGGGGGTGATCACCTTCGGGAAGTGGCCTTCCCTCCCGCCGAGCGACGCCGATAACTGGCCGCACATCATGGACAACGCCGCGTTCGACCGCTGGCTCAAGGACCACTCGGAGATGACCATTGCCTGCTGACCGGCAAGGGGCATGGGGGCGTAACCCGGTCGCCAAGCACGCCCGCGTCAACCGCCCACAGGTGATCCCCGGCAAGCGAGCCGAGCGGGACATCGACAACGAGGACCGCGACTACATGGCCGCCCTGGCGCGGTATCGGCGCGGGTGCCCGGCCATGGCTCACGAGGACATATGCAGCGACCCGGCGGAGTGCGCCGCCGATGGTCGTTGTCGCCTGTTACAGCAGGGAGGCCCGGAATGATCGACGACCGGCTCACGCTTTCGGACGCCGAGCTTGAAGCATACCGCCAAGCGACCCTCCGTCGACACGAGTGGTGGTGGCGGCTAAACGGGGTGCAGCGCCAAGGCCGCGCCGCGCTCGACCGGCAGATCCTAGAGATGAGGGAGGTGGCCAATGGCTGATCGGTTTTACAACAGCGAGGAAGGCGAATTTATCGACTTCGCGACCATGGAGGACTGGCGCAAGCGAGATCTTGAGAAGGACGCCGAGATCAAACGGCTACGGCATGCACTCAAGGTTCACGAGGAATGGGAAGCTGCAATCATCCTGGATGGTGATTGGGGCAACGCCCTCCCCGTGTTCACTCAGAAGATCTACGACGACCTGATAGACAGGGTCCAGCCCACGCGGAATGCCGCGCTTCAAGGGACTGCCTCTCCTGCCCAGGAGAACGGGGAGGCCGGGGCATGAGCGAGCAAAGCTGCGAGCAATGCGCCAATTTCCGGATCTTCGAGGACGGTGACACGGATTGCGACGCCCAGCGACCGGAGTACGGCAACTGTCCGCTCCTGCGCCCGTGTCCTGATTTCCACGTCAAGGAGAAGGAGGACGAAGATTGTTAACGACGATGAATGAACCCGACTTTGACGATCTGGAGGACCCGGCCGATCTGGAGTCCCCGGACGAATTTGAGTGTGGACGTTGGGACTCGGACAATCCAGGCCGCTGCGCGCTCGCCGGGACGGAGGATTGCGATTTTGAGTGCCCCAACCGGATGCACCTTGCGCGAGCGTGGCGCGGCGAACCAATGTCCCCGGATGATCCGCTGAAATTAGGCGGCAAGGAGGACGAGACATGAACGACGGTGGGATGTTTCTGGACGACGGCGGTCTCTGGGGCATGAACCGCAGTTTTAGCCGACGCTGTCCAGCAGGCCGGCACGCTGTCGTCTGTCCAGATCCGGATAAGTGCGCTGACGAGGGCCGATGCTGCCGTGAGCCTCGCCCCGCACCCCAGGAGAACGGGGAGGACGGCGCCCTAACTGCTCTGACGCAGGGAGCCGCGCCATGACATCGTCCGCCTCCCGTCCGTCTTTGGACGACGTTCTCGATGCCTATTCGGTAGAGCCTGATCCCGGGCACCACACCCTTGAGCACTATCTTCGAAGCTACCCGGAGTTTGCCAAAGAACTGGTCGATCTTTCGCGGGAGCTCTCCAGGGCGATACCCGAAAACCCTGCCCCCCTCACGGACTCCGAACAGGCGATGATTGCAGCAGCGATCCGACGCGTACTCCAGGAGAAGGAGGACGGGGCATGAGGCGCGCGGCTGGAATGGGGCTTTGGCTCTGTGCCTGGGGCCTGGGCGTCATGGCGCTCTCCCTGGCGATCCTGACCATGCGCTTCGCGTGGCTAACCGACCGCATCCTGGACGTGGCCAAGGCGATCCATCACGAGAGCGTCCGCATCGAGCGGATGCCGCGATGACCCAACGCATCGAGCCGACATACTGGGCCGAGGTCGCGATCGCGGGCTGTGTGTGACGGTGACTCCGACGACTTACATCTACACCGGAGGAGAGCAGGCCGGTGTGGTGGTCCGCCTGAGCAACTATCCCCGTTTTCCGAAGAGCCCTACCGAGGTTGAGATGGAGGCCCTGGAACTCGGCGAGGAGTTGCGGGACGGGCTTTGTCAGGAGTCCTTCTCGGTCATAACGCCAGATCGGACCTACTTGCGCTCGATCCGGGAGGAGCCATTGTGACTGAGCGCGCCAAAGAGGCCGTTGCCCTGAACGCGAAGTATCAGGTTGTGGAAGGAGAATGGCTTACGAGGGACGGTCGGCGTGTTACCGGGCCTCCCGAGACTTGGATGCTGTACAAAGTGGAGTTCGAGGATGGTTCCAAACTCGTTCTAAACCGGGGGGACCAGGAGGCTCTTGCTCAACTCGACTTTCAGTTTCGCTGGCTTGGGGTCGATGAAGAATGATCACCCTAACCCCCTTCAAGTATCGCACCATCCTTGCGGACCCCCCTTGGAAGTTCAAGACCTACAGCGACGAAGGGCGGGACAAATCGGCGGAGGCCCACTACGCGACCATGACGCTCGACGAGATCAAGCGCCTGCCGGTTTCCCACCTAGCCCACCCGGACGGCGCGCTGCTCATCATGTGGGCCACGGCGCCCATGGTGCCCCAAGCTCTGGAGGTGGTGGAGGCATGGGGGTTCGAATACTGCACTATGGGGGCGTGGGCCAAACAGTCGTCCACGGGGCGCAAATGGGCGTTCGGCACCGGCTACAGACTTCGCAGCGCCATGGAGCCGTTCATCGTGGCCACGCTCGGCAAGCCCGCCACCCTGTCGCTTAGTCAGCGCAACCTGATTGTGGCCCCAGTCCGCGAACACTCCCGTAAGCCCGACGAGATGTACGACCTCGCGGAGGCCATCGGGGCCGTGCCCCGGTGCGAGCTATTCAGCCGGACGGATCGAGAGGGCTGGGACTCCTGGGGTGATCAGGCCGGGCGATACGCCGCTTGAAATTCGTCATTTAGTAGCGCTTTTGACTTGTTGTCGCCGAGAGTGAGCAGTATATTAGTCAAGCGGCGAGGGCAATCAGGCCCCGCCCAGCAAGGGCAAGGAGGCCCGGCAAGATGATCAAGAGGACCAACAACAACACCTTCAAAGTCGGCGACATTGTTAAATTCGGCTACGGGCTGGCAGACGAGCCGCACGCCCGCTTGGTTGGCGTTGCCGAGTTCGACGATAGTAGTAGTGATGATGAAATCATCATCATCGCCGACGGTCGCGCCTTCGTTCATTACAGCGACGCCAGCACGCACCGAGACACCCTGCTCGGGGTGGCCTGAGATGGACAAGACCTACACTTTCGATGAGTTGGCACCTCACGCCCCCCGGAAGAAACGGGCGACCTTTGAGTACGACGGGATGACGTGGCGGGTGACCGAGGCGTGGCCTGTCAAATCAAACACTGGCAAGAAGATCAAAGGCTGGGACGTCACCTACACTTCCGAGCAGGGGCATGTGGTGAAAAGCGAGCCAATCGGCCAAAGCCGACTCAACGACCCCGACCGCAATTGGGGCATGCGAAGGGGGGAAAAGTAATGACCGAGATCCAGCCCATCACCGCGCCCGAGATTCGAGCACTGATGGCGGGGACGAACGCGGGCGTGGCCGAGCTTGCCGACAAGCTCGGGGTGAATCGGCGGAAGTTCGCCCGGATGGTTTCCGGGGAGGAGTCCATAGGCCAGGGCATGACCAAGCGGATCTACGACGCCCTGGGGCTCGAGGCCCCGCCGTGGGCTGGGCTCCCGGACGAGTGGACCTTGGGCCTCGGCATGATCGGCGACGGCGACATCCGCTATTACATCCACCACCTCGTTCCGCCCAGGTTCACCGCCCAGGTGGTCGACGTCGAGGCGGGCGAGGAGCAGCCGACGCGGGGGCTGGTCGTTGTGTTCCAAGAGGACAACAACGGGGCCGGGACCTATATCTGCGACTTCTCCTGGACCGATGAGCCGCCGGGCGACCTCCAGCCGCTGATGCAGGAGGCTACCGAGGCTTTGCACGAGCTTAGCCGCGTCTTCCATGAGGACGTGGCTGGCATCGACGACTGATGGCCTGGCCCAGGCGGCCCCGCCTCAACCTCTACTATCAGGAGGGGACGCCGGGGGTGGAGACCACGGCTTGGCCGACAGTCCTGAAGAGGGAGGGCACCCGGCCATTCCTATATGTCCAATATGAAGACAGACAATCGCGGGTGGGGACCCGCATGTCCCCCCGACCGTATCGGCTGGAACTCCGAGCCCTGGGCCTCGGGGTCTACCCCATCGCCCATTACGGCAGTATGCAGAAGCTACAGCGAGAAGCGGCCCGGATGGCAAAGCTCGGTGCCGTCCTATGCAGATACTATGGAGAGGACCAATGACCTACTATGTGACCATCTACGCATCCGAGGACGGGGTGATCGATTACGACGCGGACATCCTGGAGGTCGCCACCATGGACGCGGTACACAGGGTGGCTCAGAGCGCCTACCGCTCAGAACTGGATACCGGCGCCGTGTCTCGGGTGGACGTGCAGCCGGGCCGTTTCGAGGACTGCTGGTTTGATCTCGAATATCCACCGAACGAACTAGAGAGCCGTGGCCCGTTCCGGCCCGGCAAGTGGTCCGTCCGGGTGGATCAAGGCCGTTGGAAGGTGATCCCAAATGAAACTGTCTACATAGGTATTCCCGTATGGAGTTAGTGTTGCGGTTTAAAGTGAGTGCGTCGGTGTGTATATTAAGAGCGCAGTCTTAGTTTTTGCCGCTGATATGCACACAAAAATGTTCACGAGTAACCAGTTGCGCGCCGCGATCAAAGCCGCTGGTCTTACGAATGAGCGGCTGGCTAAGGAGTCCGGGGTCGGGCTGCGAACCGTCGAGCGGTATCAGGAGCAAGGCGGCTTTGTGAAGGGCCACCAAAGACTCAAGGACGCCCTCGCTTCCAAGCTAGCCGAGTACGGCATAGACGTCGCCGACATGCTGGACAACGATCTCCCGAAGATCGTGGCTGCGAACACCATCAACACCATCCTACCGCCGCCAGACGCGGCCGGCCTCCGGCTCTACAAGGTGTTGTGGATCGACCCGCAGGGGCAGCCGCTCCCACTCCCAGAGAACGACGGAGACCCCCGGCAGCTTACCGATCTTGAGTTGACGGTTGTGGTCAACCTCCGCTGCGTGAAGTTGGCGGTCTATGAAGGGCGCGGCTACCTCTACCTCACGCCACGCACGCTCACATCGCAGCAGATCGCCGCCCTGAATGGAGCCGCACAGTTCTGGGTGGGACCGGTGATGATGGTCGATCCCGAGGACGCGATGCAGGAGCATTATCCGAGCCTCGGCAGCCTCCTCCAGGCATTGAGGCCGAATCCCGCGATGCTGACAGGCAACCTACCGGGCACGCTGATCAGCCGACAGCTACCGACCAACCGGGTTTTCAAATCGATGTTCGACGGCCACACCGCGCTCCGCGAGACTTTGCGGGCATGGCAGGACGTTGGCGGGCGCCGTGGCGACACACTGTTCCACGCCCTGACCCAGATCGGCTCACTCGCCCGGACCTACATAGTCCGGCAGAATCATGATTACGCCTACCTGCTCGACTACGTCGGCAGCGGCCACAACATTTTCTGGCCCTCCGATCTTGAGAACCTCCAGGGCATGCGGATCGACAAGGTGCCCGACCGGAACCTCGGCAACTGGATGGTCGGGGAGCTTAACCGCTTCTTTCAGGGGGACAGCCCCGAGCTTCGGACGTGCTCCGGGATCATCCATACCAGCGACGGGCCGGAGCGGCGGGACTGGTATCGGCTGGCCCTGCCGCTGGAGACGGATGGGGGCAACGAGCCCTCGGCCATCGTTCTGACCCTGCCCCACAAGGCCTGATCGGCGGGCTCTGAGCCTCTGATGAGAGCGCGCGTCTATACCTTATATATATACGCTTCTGAGAGAGCCCCTGGAGGCCGGTTTTCGGCCCCGCGTGATCCATACGTGATCCAAGGGGGCTGGTCAAAGGCGCGAAGGGGTGCTAAGTCATTGAAAAGATGGTGCCGGTTGAGGGACTTGAACCCCCGACCCTCTGATTACAAATCAGATGCTCTACCAGCTGAGCTAAACCGGCGGCACGATCGATGTCGATTGATCGTCTGATACGCGCTGCGCCGCAGCCCGGTCAAGCCTTCAACAAGCCGAAGCCACCGCAGATAGGTTAATCGGTCGGGAACAGTCCATCCCAGCCTCTTTCAGGCGGCGTTCCAACGACCGGAGCCGTTCGGCGCGGGCCGCGGGATCTTGCTCCGCACCCAGATAGTGATCCACGAACTCCGGATCCTGCATGCTTTGCCGGATCGTCGCCTGGACCGCTTTCATCTGCGATGCTTCGAGAATGACCTTGCGGGAAACAAGGTCGAGCATCTTCGTGACCTTCTCCGCGCTGTTCTTGGCGGCACGGCTTACCCTGTTTATCGGATCGACCTGGTTGAAACAGGTCGCATGCAGCCTCGCAACCTCCGTTGTCACGCGCTCCTTCGGGCGGTCCGGAAACGTCGAAGCACGAACCGACCGGTGCAGCAGAACCAGATTGGCGAGGGTCTCCATCGGCGGCCTGTCCTTCGGAACAAGGCCCTTCTGAGTCATCTCCCCTGTCGCAAGGGTCAGGACGTATCGATACAGATACTCCTTTGCCTTCTCGCCATAAACCTGACGATGGAGCTGCACCGCTTTGATCAAACGCGCGGCCATCGTTTCCGTCTGAACGAGAATCAGGTCGATGGTCTCGTCGCTCAGGAGCCGCCCGAACCTGTCACGGACGGATGCCGCTATAGCATCGTCCTGAGACAGAATGCCTTTCTCTTCCAGGCGCTTGGTCAGCTTTATGAGGTAGTCGACTTCGGCTGGAGCCGCGCCGTTTGTCAGGCGCCCCGGAGACTGAAGCACTGAAAGAGCGTGTCTATGCAGCACCTCCCGCGTCGCCGGCATCGGACCGTTGATCACCAAGGTATAAAAACGGCGGGCCCGTTCGGGGTCCTGGGGGGCATCGTCCAGACTTGCCGTTCTGTCATGCAGTGACATCAGCCGGTCGATGTCTTCGCCGGAGGTTCTGGCGGGTCCGATGATTTCCTGGAGTGCTGCTGGGTAACGCACCAGATCGGCGACCAGTGTGTCGAAAGGCTGAAATGTCTCCAGCGACGTCATGTCGTGGCAAAGATCGTGGACCGCGTCGAACTTCTCTCCCCAACCGCGAATACCATCCAAGGTCAGTGCCAAGGAGGCCAACAACCGGAAGGTTCGTGCGTCCTCCGTCTCATCGGGAAGATGCGCGAAGACATCTGGAACCGTTTCCCGCGTGACCTTCGTGGGGGGAGACGTCTCCAGCCGCTTCCTAAGATCTGCCCGTCCAAGGTCCACAAGGTCGAACAGGCGCCGAATCCGTTGCGAGACCGGGACCGCGCTGCCGCGAACCTGCGCGCTGGCGGTCTTCTGAACTGCCTGCGTGAGGGCTGTGCCGCTGTCGGCGAAGACGTCCAGATGCCGGATCGAATGAACCAGCTCAATCGGTGTAAGGCGGGCGGAGTTCAAGAACGGCGCACACGCCCGCCCAATGATTTCAAGGGCTGGCGATGTGTAGAAATCCTTGATCTCTTCACAGACAACAGCTTGAGCAACCTTGGGATCAATCGAAGGAACTGTATCCACTACGGCACCGAGTACTCGCGTCAAATTCTGTGTCGATAGTTTACAGAACTACCTTGCTAAGACGCCATAGCCTAATCGCCCGGGCGGCCCCAGCATTCCCAAAGGGCGATCGCCGCGGCGTTCGATACGTTGAGTGCCTTCAAACGGTCTTGTGTTGGCAACCTGACCAGCGCATCGCAGCTTTCCCGCGTCAATCGGCGCAGGCCCTCTCCTTCTGCCCCCAGAACGATCGCGCAAGACATGCCTCCATCGGGGCGCTCAAGCACCGAAACCCCTCTCTCATCCAGACCCATGGTCCAGAATCCATGAGACTTCATGGCATCGATCGCCCGGGAGAGATTTCCCACCCGAACAAGCGGCACCATTTCAACAGCGCCGGAAGCGATCCGGGCCAAAGTACCGGTTATCTGTGGTGCGTGCCGGTCCTGGACGACGACGGCACGCCCCCCGAGTGCCGCTACCGACCTCAGAATGGCGCCCACATTGTGCGGATCTGTGACTTGGTCCAAGACGAGGATCGGTCCGCGATCGGCTGGCTCTTCAAGAATATCTTCCAGATGCACCGTCGGCAGCGGGGCGGCCGCGACGGCAATCCCCTGATGAATGGCATCCTCACCACAAAGGGCCGCGAATTGATCTCTGTCGCGCCTTGTCACCGGAGGCAGCGCGGACCGTCGGTCCTCGGCAAGCGCGTCCATCGCGGCGCGGAGATCCTTGTCGTCGGGATCTATCGCCCATAGAGCCGTGATGCGACGCCGAGGATTCGCAAGTGCGGCGAAGACCGCGTGCCGTCCCCAAAGATCGGCGTGACGACCGCTGACGCGTTGTTGATTGGTCGCAGGGACCCGTTTACCCGGTGACTTACCGCTGGTGCGTTGCGGGTGGGATCCGCTGCGTTTTTGGGCGCCGGCCGGAGCCGAATGCCGGGTTTCTCGGGACTTGGATCGGGGCATGGGGCGGGACGCTCCTCGACGAAATGCGGGATGGGGCAGAGCACGGACGACCGGCCGGTGCCTGGAAGGCACTTTCGCGTTGACAAAGTGCCGAGAAATTACATAGTTCGGCCTTCTTCCGGAACGGTGTCGTGGCGCTCGCCCCTTGGGGAACGCTCGGTGTCGCTTGAAGAAGGCGGTGGGGTGCCCGAGTGGTTAAAGGGGACGGGCTGTAAACCCGTTGGCTTAGCCTACGTTGGTTCGAATCCAACCCCCACCACCATGCATACGGAGTTTGGGGAGAGTCAGTCCCGGTCAGTCGGGGAAGCAGGGGCGGAAGCCGGAGGGAACGATGACTCCGGTCTCGAAACCGCAACGGGCCTGCCGGGCCGTCGTCCCGGGACCACGCGGGTGTAGCTCAATGGTAGAGCAGCAGCCTTCCAAGCTGACGATGAGGGTTCGATTCCCTTCACCCGCTCCAGACTATGTCCCTTGGGGACGATGAGAAGTTTGCTCCCGGCGTCGGGGGCATGTGAAGCGAAACACTTGTCGACGAGGCGCGCGTCATGGCGAAAGCGAAGTTCGAGCGTACGAAGCCGCACTGCAACATTGGAACGATTGGTCACGTTGATCACGGAAAGACGACGCTGACGGCCGCGATCACGAAGGTGCTTGGCGAGGCCGGTGGTGCCGAGTTCATGGCTTATGACCAGATCGACAAGGCGCCTGAAGAGAAGGCGCGCGGCATCACGATTTCGACGGCACACGTTGAGTATGAGACGGACGCGCGTCACTACGCGCACGTGGATTGCCCGGGTCACGCCGACTACGTGAAGAACATGATCACGGGTGCGGCGCAGATGGACGGCGCCATTCTTGTTGTGAACGCGGCCGACGGCCCGATGCCGCAGACGCGTGAGCACATTCTTCTGGCGCGTCAGGTTGGTGTTCCGGCGCTGGTGGTGTTCCTGAACAAGGTGGACCAGGTTGACGACGAGGAGCTTCTTGAGCTGGTTGAGCTTGAGGTTCGTGAGCTTCTGTCGAGCTACGACTTCCCGGGCGACGACATTCCGATCGTCTCCGGCTCGGCGCTGGCCGCACTTGAGGGCCGTGACGATGCCATCGGCAAAGAGAAGATCATGGCGCTGATGGCCGAGGTGGACAATTACGTTCCCCAGCCGGACCGTCCGAAGGATCAGGCGTTCCTGATGCCGATCGAGGACGTATTCTCGATCTCGGGCCGCGGCACTGTTGTGACGGGCCGTGTTGAGACGGGCATCATCAAGGTGAACGACGAAGTTGAGATCGTCGGCATCAAGGAGACGACGAAGACGGTCTGCACGGGCGTCGAGATGTTCCGCAAGCTTCTGGATCAGGGCGAGGCCGGCGACAACGTTGGTGTTCTGCTGCGTGGTGTGAAGCGTGACGATGTGGAGCGTGGTCAGGTTCTGGCGAAGCCGGGTTCGATCAAGCCGCACACGAAGTTCACGTGCGAGGCGTACATCCTGACGAAGGAAGAGGGTGGTCGTCACACGCCGTTCTTCACGAACTACCGTCCGCAGTTCTACTTCCGGACGACGGACGTGACGGGGATGGTGTACCTGGCGGAAGGCACCGAGATGGTGATGCCGGGTGACAACGTGTCGATGGAAGTCGAGCTGATCGCGCCGATCGCGATGGATGAGGGTCTGCGCTTCGCCATCCGCGAGGGCGGCCGCACCGTCGGTGCCGGCGTCGTCGCCAAAATCGTCGAGTAAATTCGGCGATCTGGAGCACACCCTGGCAGCCGCGCACGGCTGGGGTGACAAGGCCGCCGAGGCAGAGTACGTTCGGCGGCCGCGCGGCGGAGGAGTGTAGCTCAATTGGTAGAGCACCGGTCTCCAAAACCGGGGGTTGCGGGTTCGATCCCTGCCACTCCTGCCACGCCGGGCGGACCGGAGGTGGTTTTTAAAGGACACCCACCCCATATCGGGTGTTTTGTTCCGAGAGGGGACGGCCAAGTGCCGGGTCAGACGGTCTGAGATGGCGAAAGTAAGCCCAGCAAGATTTGTTCGTGAGGTGCGTCAGGAGGTGTCGAAAGTCACCTGGACGAGCCGCAAGGACACCGGTATCGGGACGATGATGGTCTTCATCATGGTGACCATCGCGTCGATCTTCTTTTTCATCGTCGACACGATCCTGTCGTTCGGCGTGCGCCAGATCCTCGGCCTGGGAGGCTGATCATGCCCGCGCGCTGGTACGTTCTGCATGTCCATTCGGGCTTCGAGAAGAAGGTCGCCCAAACCATCCGTGAGCAGGCGAAAGCTCAGGAGATGGAAGACCTGATCGAAGAGGTTCTGGTGCCGACCGAGGAAGTGGTCGAGATGCGCCGAGGCTCGAAGGTCAACGCCGAACGGAAATTCTTCCCGGGCTACATCCTGGTGAAGATGCAGTTGTCGGATGAGAGCTGGCATCTGGTGCAGGACCAGCCGAAAGTCACCGGCTTCCTTGGCGGCAAGGGACGTCCCGTCCCCATCTCCGAGGACGAGGCGATGCGGGTCCAGTCTCAGGTGGCCGAGGGCGTGGAGCGTCCGAAGCCGTCCGTCACATTCGAGATCGGCGAGCAGGTTCGCGTCAGCGACGGACCTTTCTCGTCGTTTAACGGCTACGTCGAAGACGTGGACGAGGAAAAGGCCCGCCTCAAGGTGGCCGTGTCGATCTTCGGACGGTCGACACCCGTTGATCTGGAGTACACCCAGGTCGAGAAACTCTGATCTTCGGCTTAGTCCGGGGGCAACCCGGCCGGAGATAAACGCGATCGTGTGGAAGGTATTGCCGGAAGACCTCGGCGGGCCGCACCACGCGAAGGAAAGGTAAAGGCAACATGGCCAAGAAGATCGCCGGCTATATCAAGCTGCAGATCCCGGCCGGTAAGGCGAATCCGTCGCCGCCGGTCGGCCCCGCGCTCGGTCAGCGTGGTTTGAACATCATGGAGTTCTGCAAGGCGTTCAACGCCGCTACGCAGAACCTCGAGGACGGGATGCCGATCCCGGTCGTCATCACGGCCTACGGCGACCGGACCTTTACGTTCGTCACCAAGACCCCGCCCGCCAGCTACTTCATCAAGAAGGCGGCCGGTCTCCCGAAGGGCGCAACCAACCCGAGCCGGGAAACCGTGGGCACCATCACCATGGACCAGGTCCGTGAGATCGCGAACTCCAAGATGGTCGACCTCAATGCGGTCGATATCGAGGGTGCGTGCGAGATGATCAAAGGATCAGCCCGCTCCATGGGCGTCCAGGTGGTGGAGTAAGAGCCATGGCGAAGCAAGGAAAGCGCCTGTCAGAGGCGTACAAAGGCGTCGATCGCGATAAGTCTTATGAGCTTGCGGAAGCGGTTCAGGTCGTTAAGGACAGCTCCAAGGCCAAGTTCGACGAGTCGGTTGAGATCTCCATGAACCTCGGCGTCGACCCGCGCCACGCGGATCAGATGGTCCGTGGCATGGTGGCTCTGCCGCACGGTACCGGCAAATCGGTCCGTGTGGCGGTGTTCGCGCGCGACGCGAAGGCCGAAGAGGCGAAGGAAGCGGGTGCCGAGATCGTCGGTGCCGAGGACCTGATGACCGACATCCAGAACGGTAAGATGGATTTCGACCGGGTCATCGCCACGCCGGACATGATGGCGCTGGTTGGCCGTCTCGGTAAGGTGCTGGGCCCCCGCGGCCTGATGCCGAACCCGAAGCTCGGAACCGTGACGCCGGACGTCGCGGGTGCCGTGACGGCTGCGAAAGCCGGCCAGGTTGAATTCCGCGTCGAGAAAGCGGGCATCGTCCACGCCGGCATCGGCAAGGTGAGCTTCCCGGCCGAGCATCTGGTCGCGAACGCCAACGCTTTCGTTGATGCGATCACCCGGGCCAAGCCGTCCGGTGCCAAGGGCACGTACGTGAAGAAGATTTCGCTCAGCTCCACCCAGGGGCCGGGCATCAAGGTCGACGCCAGCGGGATCGGAACCGCGGCACCGGCCGCCGAGTAAAGAACAAGATTCGCCGGGGCACTCCTAGAAGGGTGTTTCGGCGGAGCCGACCGGAGCAATCCGGTCAAACCTGTCCGAGACTACGGGTGCCGCGGCTCAGGCTTGTCCCGAGACCAACGCTTAATTCCGCCCGTATAGACGGGGGTTCCGAGTTTTCCACTCTCCGGGGTGGGTTTCGGGCTTCTGGACAGGCGAACCGGATCGTCGGATTTCCGGCGATCCATGTGCAACCGGTCTTATGCGCGGCGCGGGGTCCGTGCCGAGTGTGGGACCGTCAGTGCGGAGATGATCAGTGAACCGTAAAGAAAAGGCCGACCTGATCGACGCGCTTCATTCGACGTTCTCGGACGCGGCGATTGTCGTCGTCACGAGTCAGTCGGGCATGACGGTGGCCGAGGTGGAAAAGCTCCGCGCGGCCATGCGGGATGCGAAGACGCGTTACAAGGTCACCAAGAACCGGCTCGCCCGTCTCGCTCTGAAGGGCACGCAGTACGAGGTCCTGGACGATGTCTTCAAGGGAATCACGGCGATCGCGACGTCGTCCGATCCCGTGGAGACGGCCAAGGCCACGACTAAGTTCGCCAATGACAACGACAAATTCTCCGTTGTTGCCGGCGCGATGAACGGCAGACTGCTGATGCCAGACCAACTGGTTCAGCTGTCGAAGATGCCGCCCATCGAGGAACTGCGTGCCAAGCTGATCGGTCTGCTGCAGGCCCCCGCCCAGAAGGTGGCGGGTGTCATGTCGGCGCCGGCGGCGAAACTGGTCCGTGTCCTGCCGGAACCTGGCTCATCACTTGCCCGGGTCCTCAGTGCGCGTGGTCAGCAGGGGTGAGTGGCGTTTGCCGCCCCGCAATGACGACCGAACCTGTACTGGAGTGAAAGAAAATGGCTGATCTTGAGAAGCTCGCCGAAGAGCTGTCCAACCTGACCGTCCTTGAGGCGGCTGATCTTGCGAAAATGCTGGAAGATAAGTGGGGCGTTTCCGCCGCCGCGGCTCCGATGGCGATGGCAATGCCGGCGATGGCTGGTGGTGGCGATGCCGCTGCTGCCGCTCCGGCGGAAGAGCAGACCGAGTTCGACGTGATCCTGGCCTCGGTTGGCGATAAGAAGATCAACGTGATCAAGGAAGTGCGCGCGATCACCGGTCTTGGCCTGAAAGAGGCGAAGGACCTGGTCGAGGGCGCACCGAAGCCGGTCAAGGAAGGCGCGTCCAAGGACGAGGCCGAAGAGATGAAGAAGAAGCTTGAAGAAGTTGGGGCAACCGTCGAGGTCAAGTGATCTCGCGTCCCGTACAAGCAGCATCGGGTGGCGGCGCGAACGTGCCTTGTTCGCGCCGCCTTTCCCGGTTTGTCTACCGGCGCTCTCGCCGATGCCCGGGGATGGGGTTTCCCACCCGGGCAGCGGCGAGAGCGTAAGGCGTTTCCGGGCGGCGGGGGCCTTATAGGCCGCTGTCCCCACCCCGTTCGGCGGAGCCGGGCGGGCCCACGACGAAAGTGAGCGAGGTTCTGCAATGGCGATGTCCTCCATCGGGTCCTTCACCAGCAAGAAACGTGTCCGTAAGACCTTCGGCCGGATCACTGAGATCGCGCCGATGCCGAACCTGATTGAGGTTCAGAAAGCGTCATACGACCACTTTCTTCAAATGGGCACCGCGCCCGAGGACCGGCAGGATCTCGGCCTTCAGGAAGTCTTCAAGTCGGTCTTTCCGATTAAGGATTTCTCGGAGCGGGCGATGCTCGAGTTCGTTCGATACGAGCTTGAGACGCCGAAATACGATGTTGAGGAGTGTCAGCAGCGTGGGATCACGTTCGCCGCTCCGCTAAAGGTGACGTTGCGTCTGGTGGTCTGGGATGTAGACGAGGAGACCGGCTCCCGGTCGATCCGCGACATCAAGGAGCAGGACGTCTACATGGGCGACATGCCGCTCATGACCAAGAACGGCACCTTCGTGATCAACGGCACGGAGCGGGTGATCGTCTCCCAGATGCACCGCTCGCCGGGCGTGTTCTTTGATCACGACAAAGGCAAGACCCACTCGTCGGGCAAGTATCTTTTCGCCGCCCGGGTCATCCCCTACCGGGGCTCCTGGCTCGACTTCGAGTTCGACGCGAAGGACATTCTCTATGTCCGGATCGACCGCCGCCGGAAGCTGCCGTGCACCACATTGCTGCTCGCGCTGCTGAGCGAACAGTCCGAGGCCTATCTGAAGGGCCTTGAGGAGTCTGGCGAGGACGTTCAGAGGAACCGGGTCTACGGCATGACGGCCGAAGAGATCCTCAACCGCTTCTACGACCGTATCTCCTTCACCCGCCAGGGCGAGGGTTGGCGGACGCCGTTCGATGTGCAGGGCATGCGCGGCCAGAAGCTGACCTCCGCGCTGATCGACGCGGACTCCGGACAGGTCGTGGCGGAGCCGGGCGACAAGCTCACCCCCCGGACGATCCGCAAACTGACCGAGGCGGGCCTCAAGGACATCTTCGTTGCGGGTGACGATCTCATTGGCCGTTTCTTCGGCCTCGACGTCATCAACGAAGAGACCGGTGAGGTCTTCGTTGAGGCGGGCGAGGAGATCACCCAGGACACGCTCGACATGCTTGTCGAGAAGGGCGTCGATACGGTCGAGTTGTTGGCGATCGACCACATGAACGTCGGTGCCTATGTCCGGAACACCTTGTCGGTGGACAAGAACGCGACCCGTGAGGAAGCGCTGATCGACATCTACCGGGTCATGCGCCCCGGTGAGCCGCCGACCCTCGAGACGGCGGAGGCTCTGTTCGACGGTCTGTTCTTCGACAGCGAGCGGTATGACCTGTCGTCTGTCGGCCGCGTCAAGATGAACGCACGTCTCGGTCTTGAGACCGAGGATACGCTGAGGGTCCTCCGGAAGCAGGACATCCTTGAGATCCTGAAGATCCTGGTCGACCTGAAGGACGGCAAAGGCGACATCGACGACATCGATCACCTCGGCAACCGGCGTGTCCGGTCCGTGGGCGAGCTGATGGAGAACCAGTACCGAGTCGGCCTGCTTCGGATGGAGCGCGCGATCCGGGAGCGGATGAGCTCCGTCGAGATCGACACGGTGATGCCGCACGATCTGATCAACGCCAAGCCGGCCGCCGCGGCCGTGCGGGAGTTCTTCGGCTCGTCCCAGCTCTCCCAGTTCATGGATCAGACCAACCCGCTGTCCGAGATCACCCACAAGCGCCGCCTGTCGGCCCTTGGTCCGGGTGGTCTGACGCGGGAGCGGGCCGGGTTCGAGGTGCGCGACGTTCACCCGACCCATTATGGCCGGATCTGCCCGATCGAGACGCCGGAAGGCCCGAACATCGGTCTGATCAACTCTCTCGCCACCTTCGCGCGGGTCAACCAGTACGGCTTCATCGAGACGCCCTACCGGACCGTGACCGACGGAAAGGTGACCGACGAGGTCCGCTACATCTCGGCAATGGACGAGGGGCGGTACACCATTGCCCAGGCCAACGCGGCCCTCGATGCGGATAACAAGTTCGTTGAGGAACTGATCCCGGTCCGGCGTCAGGGCGACTTCGGTCTCGCCCGGCCGGAGGACATCCACCTCATCGACGTCTCGCCGAAGCAGCTCGTCTCCGTGGCCGCGGCGCTGATCCCGTTCCTTGAGAACGATGACGCGAACCGCGCGCTGATGGGCTCGAACATGCAACGTCAGGCCGTGCCGCTGGTTCAGGCCGAGGCACCGTTCGTCGGAACCGGCATGGAAGCCCGGGTCGCGCGCGATTCCGGTGTGACCATCGTCGCCCGCCGTGACGGCATCATCGACCAAGTGGACGCGGCTCGTATCGTTGTCCGCGCGGACGAGGGTGCCGCCGACAGCACGGAGTCGAACGTCGACATCTACCGGATGCTGAAGTTCCAGCGTTCCAACCAGAACACCTGCATCACCCAGCGGCCTCTGGTCCGGGTGGGCGACGTGGTCAAGGCCGGCGACATCATCGCCGACGGCCCGAGCACGGATTTGGGTGAGCTGGCGCTTGGCCGGAACGTGCTCGTCGCGTTCATGCCTTGGAACGGCTACAACTTCGAGGACTCGATCCTGATCTCCGAGCGTATCGTCCGCGACGATGTGTTCACCTCGATCCACATTGAGGAATTCGAGATCATGGCCCGCGATACCAAGCTGGGTCAGGAAGAGATCACCCGCGATATCCCGAACGTCGGCGAAGAGGCTCTGAAGAACCTCGACGAGGCGGGCATCGTCTACATCGGTGCGGAGGTGAACCCGGGCGATATCCTCGTCGGCAAGGTCACGCCAAAGGGCGAATCACCGATGACACCGGAAGAGAAGCTCTTGCGGGCCATCTTCGGTGAGAAGGCGTCGGATGTGCGGGACACCTCGCTCAAGGTACCGCCGGGGGACAGCGGCACGGTCGTCGAGGTGCGGGTCTTCTCGCGCCGGGGCGTGGACAAGGATGAGCGTGCCCAGGCCATCGAGCGGTCGGAAATCGAGCGGCTCGCCAAGGACCGCGATGATGAGCGCGCCATCCTGGAGCGTGGCTTCTACGACCGCCTGAAATCACTCCTGGTCGGCCAGATCGGTACCGAAGGCCCGAAGGGCTTCGTATCCGGCACGCAACTCACCGAGGATGTGCTGGCTCAGTACACCCGGGGTCAGTGGCGTCAGTTCGGTGTCGCCGATGACCAGCTCATGGAATATCTGGAGGGCATCCGCAGCGAGTTCGATAAGAGCATCGAGCAGCTTCAGGCGCGCTTCGACAACAAGGTCGACAAGCTCCAGCGCGGCGACGAGCTGCCGCCGGGCGTGATGAAGATGGTCAAGGTCTTCGTCGCCGTGAAGCGCAAGCTTCAGCCCGGTGACAAGATGGCCGGTCGTCACGGCAACAAGGGCGTCATCTCCAAGATCAACCCGATCGAGGACATGCCGTATCTTGAGGACGGCACGCCGGTCGACATCGTGCTCAACCCGCTTGGCGTTCCCTCGCGGATGAACGTCGGTCAGATCCTGGAAACCCATCTTGGGTGGGCCTCTCACGGTCTCGGCCGTCAGATTCGGGAGATGCTGGAGAACATTCAGGAGAAACAGGCCTCGGTCGACGGCGCCCGGGATCTTCTGAAGTCGATCTATGGCGACAATCAGTACTCGGCCGAAGTCGGAACGCTCGACGAGGGCGAGGTGCTGGAACTCGCAGGCAACCTGACCCGCGGTGTGCCGATGGGGACCCCGGTCTTCGACGGTGCGCGCGAGGAAGACATCGTCCAGATGCTCGGCAGCGCCGGGCTGGAGAGGACGGGTCAGGTCCGGCTGGTTGATGGCCGGACGGGTGAGTCGTTCCACCGGGACGTCACCGTGGGCTACATCTACATGCTGAAGCTCCATCACCTGGTCGACGACAAGATCCACGCGCGGTCCATCGGCCCGTACAGCCTTGTGACCCAGCAGCCGCTGGGCGGTAAGGCGCAGTTCGGCGGCCAGCGTTTCGGAGAGATGGAAGTTTGGGCGTTGGAGGCGTACGGTGCCGCCTACACCCTTCAGGAGATGCTCACCGTGAAATCGGACGATGTGTCGGGACGGACCAAGGTCTATGAGGCCATCGTCCGTGGCGATGACAACTTCGAGGCGGGCATCCCCGAGTCCTTCAACGTGCTTGTGAAGGAACTTCGGTCCCTCGGCCTCAACGTCGATCTGGGGCAAGCCCAGTACTGATCCATGCCCGGCTGTCCAGGAGGGCGGCCGGGAGATCCGTCGCCGGTAGCGGAACCTGAGCGTTCCCCCGGCACCCGCGGAACGAGAGGAGACATGTGATGAATGAGCTCACAAACATCTTTGGTCAGCCCAGCGGCCCCCAGAGCTTCGATCACATCCAGATCGCCATCGCCAGCCCGGAGCGGATCCGCTCCTGGTCGTTCGGCGAGATCAAGAAGCCCGAGACCATCAACTACCGGACCTTCAAGCCGGAGCGGGACGGTCTGTTCTGCGCCCGGATCTTTGGCCCGATCAAGGATTACGAGTGCCTGTGCGGCAAGTACAAGCGCATGAAATATCGCGGAATCATCTGCGAGAAGTGCGGTGTCGAGGTCACGCTGTCGAAGGTCCGCCGCGAGCGGATGGGCCACATCGAGCTTGCGTCGCCGGTCGCGCACATCTGGTTCCTTAAGTCGCTGCCGAGCCGTATCGGCCTTCTGCTCGACATGACGCTGAAGGATCTGGAGCGCATCCTCTATTTCGAGAGCTTCGTCGTCATTGACGCGGGCATGTCGGCGCTGAAGCCGCGCCAACTCCTCTCGGAAGAAGAGTTCTACGACGCACAGGACGAGTACGGTGCCGACACCTTCAAGGCGATGATCGGCGCCGAGGCGTTGAAGGAGATGATGTCGGAGCTCGACCTTGAGGAAGAGCGCGAGGTCATCCGGGAAGAGCTTCGGACCACGGGTTCGGAAGCGAAGCGCAAGAAGCTGGTGAAGCGTCTCAAGCTGATCGACGCCTTCATGGAGTCCGGCTCTCGGCCGGAGTGGATGATCCTGGACGTCGTTCCGGTCATTCCGCCGGAGCTTCGCCCGCTGGTGCCGCTGGATGGCGGCCGGTTCGCGACCTCCGACCTCAACGACCTCTACCGTCGTGTGATCAATCGGAACAACCGTCTGAAGCGCCTGATCGAGCTTCGCGCGCCAGATATCATCGTCCGGAACGAAAAGCGGATGCTGCAGGAGGCGGTTGACGCGCTGTTCGACAACGGCCGCCGCGGTCGGGTCATCACGGGTGCCAACAAGCGTCCGCTGAAGTCCCTGTCCGATATGCTGAAAGGCAAGCAGGGCCGTTTCCGTCAGAACCTGCTCGGCAAGCGCGTCGACTATTCGGGCCGGTCGGTCATCGTCGTCGGGCCGGAGCTCAAACTCCACCAGTGCGGCCTGCCGAAGAAGATGGCGCTGGAGCTGTTTAAGCCGTTCATCTACTCGAAGCTCGAACTCTATGGCATGGCTAGCACCATCAAGGCGGCTAAGCGCATGGTGGAGAAAGAGCGGCCGGAGGTTTGGGATATCCTCGAAGAGGTCATCCGCGAGCACCCGGTCATGTTGAACCGTGCACCGACGCTTCACCGCCTCGGCATCCAGGCGTTCGAGCCGAAGCTGATCGAGGGCAAGGCGATTCAGCTTCACCCTCTCGTCTGTACCGCGTTCAACGCCGACTTCGACGGCGACCAGATGGCGGTTCACGTGCCGCTTTCGCTGGAAGCACAGCTCGAAGCGCGCGTGCTTATGATGTCCACAAACAACATCCTGAGCCCGGCGAACGGCAAGCCGATCATCGTGCCGTCCCAGGACATCATTCTGGGCCTCTACTATCTGACCCTTGAACTTGAGGATCAGCCCGGTCAGGGCATGGTCTTCGCGGAAGAGGCGGAGGTGGAGCACGCCCTCGACGCCGGGGCGGTCACGCTTCATACCAAGATCGAAGCCCGGGTCGACGATTGGGACGAGAACGGCGAGAAGATCCAGCGCCGTGTCGAGACCACGCCCGGCCGTCTGATCTTGGCGAAGCTCCGTCCCGAGAACCCGCGGATGACCTTCGCCATCATCAACAAGCTGATGACCAAGAAAGAGGTCAGCTCGGTGATCGACCACGTCTACCGCCACTGTGGTCAGAAGGAGACGGTGATCTTCGCCGACCGGCTCATGGCGCTCGGCTTCGGCCATGCGTGCAAGGCCGGCATCTCCTTCGGTAAGGACGATCTGATCATCCCGGACGCCAAGACCGGTCTGGTCGATGAGGCCAACACCCAGGTGAAAGAGTTCGAGCAGCAGTATCTCGACGGTCTGATCACCCAGGGTGAGAAGTACAACAAGGTGGTCGATGTCTGGTCCCGGTGCACGGACCAGGTCGCCGACGAGATGATGAAGCGCATGTCGAACCCGGAGCCGGGTGCGCGGGTCAACTCGGTCTGGATGATGGCTCACTCCGGTGCCCGTGGCTCTGCCGCCCAGATCAAGCAGCTCGCCGGTATGCGGGGCCTGATGGCCAAGCCGTCGGGTGAGATCATCGAGACGCCGATCATCTCGAACTTCAAGGAGGGCCTGACCGTCCTTGAGTACTTCAACTCGACCCACGGCGCCCGTAAGGGCCTGGCGGATACCGCGTTGAAGACAGCGAACTCTGGTTACCTGACCCGCCGTCTCGTTGACGTGGCTCAGGACTGCATCATCACTGAGATCGACTGTAACACCGAGCGTGGTTTGACCGTGAAGGCGGTCGTCGAGGGCGGCGAAGTGCTGGAGCCGTTGAGCGAGCGGATCCTCGGCCGGACCTCGGCGGACGACATTGTCGATCCGTTGAGCGGTGAGATCATCTGTAAGGCCACCACGATCATTGATGAGCCGTTGGTCGACGCGATCGAGCGGGCGGGCATCGATGCGGTCCGTATCCGGTCGGTTCTGACCTGCGACACCAAGGTCGGTGTGTGCGCCAACTGCTATGGCCGTGATCTCGCGCGCGGCACACCGGTGAACATCGGCGAGGCGGTGGGCGTCATCGCGGCCCAGTCGATCGGTGAGCCCGGAACCCAGCTGACCATGCGGACCTTCCACATCGGTGGTGCCGCCCAGCGTGGTGCGGAGCAATCCAGCTTCGAGGCCTCGACGAACGCGAACATCCGGATCGACAACCGCAACGTTGTCCAGAACTCCGAGGGTGTGAACGTCGTCATGGCCCGGAACACCGAGCTGGTGCTGGTTGACGAGCAAGGCCGGGAGCGGGCGCGCCATCGCCTGCCGTATGGCGCCCGTCTCCTGGTGGATGAGGGCGGTTCGGTGACCCAAGGTCAGAAAATGGCCGAGTGGGATCCGTACACCATCCCGATCCTGACCGAGCGTGAGGGTGTGGCCCACTATGTCGATCTCGTCGACGGTGTCTCCATGCGCGAGGTTACGGACGAGGCGACGGGTATCTCCTCCCGTGTGGTCGTGGACTGGAAGCAGCAGCCCCGCGGCAACGATCTGCGTCCGCGGATCACGCTTCGGGACGAGGCTGGTGAGGTTATCCAGCTCGCCAACGGTCTCGAGGCCCGATACTTCATGTCTGTCGACGCGATCCTGTCGGTAGAGAACGGGGCCGGTGTCCGGGCCGGTGACGTTCTGGCGCGTATTCCGCGGGAAGGCTCCAAGACCCGTGACATCACGGGCGGTCTGCCGCGTGTGGCCGAACTGTTCGAGGCTCGGAAGCCGAAGGACTACGCCATCATCAGCGAGTCGGAAGGCCGGGTCGAGTTCGGCAAGGACTACAAGACCAAGCGCCGGATCATGGTGAACCCGCCGGCGGACAGCGATCTGGAACCAGTCGAGTATCTGATCCCGAAGGGCAAGCACCTGGCGGTTCAGGAAGGCGACTACGTCCAGGTTGGCGATCTGCTCATGGACGGCAACCCGGTGCCGCACGACATTCTGAACATTCTCGGGGTAGAGGAACTCGCCGAGTACCTCATCAACGAGATCCAGGACGTCTATCGGCTCCAGGGTGTGAAGATCAACGACAAGCACATCGAGGTGATCGTTCGCCAGATGCTGCAGAAGGTCGAGATCGACGACGGTGGCGAAACCACGCTTCTGGTCGGCGAGACGGTGGACAAGTCGGAATACGATGAGGTCAACGAGAAGGCGATCGCCGAAGGGCTCCGCCCCGCCAAGGCGCGGCCGGTGCTCCAGGGCATCACCAAAGCCTCGCTTCAGACCAAGTCGTTCATCTCCGCCGCGTCCTTCCAGGAGACGACACGGGTTCTCACCGAGGCTTCGGTTTCCGGCAAGATCGACGAACTGGACGGCCTCAAGGAGAACGTCATCGTTGGTCGCCTGATCCCGGCGGGAACCGGTGCGGTGATGAACCGCTTCCGGAAGATCGCCTCCGATCGGGACCGCGCGCTGCGTCCGCCGGAGCCGGAGACCCCGGCCATCGAAGGCGAGGTCGCGGAGGCCGAGGAGATTACCGCGGCGGAGTGATCCGTCCCGGACCAAACAGGCGGTCAGGCGATCGATGTTGCCTGACCGCCACGCTCGAAACGGTGATTTTGCAGCTGGAATCGACGGAAATCCTGGGTTGTTCGGGCTCTTCGAGGATTGTCTTCGAGGGCGTATTTCGGCCTTGACCGGGTAGGGGCGGATCAATAGTATCCCGCCACCTTTTCGGGGCCGCCGGTGTTCCCGACCCGCTGCGTGCGCGCCGAGGTCGGGTAGGACGCTGTCCCGACGGACGTTTCGTTCGACTTTGGGACACCGGACGTCGCGGCAACAGCCGGGCCGTCACTGTATTCGGAACGGGCCTCCGGAAAGATACCGGTGGACGCGTTCTTTTGTTTTCGGTCGAGAGGGATCGACATATGCCGACGATTAACCAGCTTATCCGGCAGGGCCGGACGGTACCGGTGGCGAGAAACAAGGTGCCGGCGCTGGAAGCATGCCCCCAGAAGCGCGGCGTCTGCACGCGCGTCTACACCACCACGCCGAAGAAGCCGAACTCCGCGCTTCGTAAAGTCGCGCGCGTGCGCTTGACGAATGGCTTCGAGGTGACGAGCTACATTCCCGGCGAAGGCCATAACCTTCAGGAGCACTCGGTCGTCATGATCCGCGGTGGCCGTGTGAAGGACCTTCCCGGTGTGCGTTATCACATCATCCGCGGCACGCTCGATACGCAGGGCGTGAAGGATCGCCGTCAGCGCCGGTCGAAATACGGCGCCAAGCGGCCGAAGTAAGGGATTAAGCCATGTCGCGTCGCCATCGCGCAGAAAAACGCCCGGTCCTCCCCGACGCCAAGTTCGGGGACGACATCGTTTCGAAGTTCATGAGCTGCCTCATGTATGACGGCAAGCGTTCGGTCGCCGAGCGCATCGTCTATGGGGCGTTCGACCGCATCGAGAAGCGCACCGGCCAGCAGCCGGTTGCCATCTTCCATGAGGCTCTCGGTAACGTCCGTCCTCAGGTTGAAGTGCGTTCCCGCCGTGTCGGTGGTGCGACGTATCAGGTGCCCGTTGAGGTCCGGACTGACCGTGCGCAGGCGCTGGCGATTCGTTGGACGATCGACGCC
The DNA here is from genome assembly GCA_963691835.1 of Thalassobaculaceae bacterium. Lineage (GTDB taxonomy): Bacteria > Pseudomonadota > Alphaproteobacteria > Thalassobaculales > Thalassobaculaceae. The sequence continues at coordinate 5,436,456 of OY829383.1, read as the reverse complement.
GCCCGCAAGCGCTCCGAGAACACGATGATCGAGCGGCTCTCCGGTGAGCTGATCGATGCCGCCAACAACCGGGGGACCGCTGTGAAGAAGCGGGAAGACACCCACCGGATGGCGGATGCCAACAAGGCATTCTCCCACTACCGCTGGTAAGGTGCGCGCCCTCGGGCGCGCTTCTTCATACACACGCCCCCTCAACGCCCACGAGGATGATTCGTCATGGCCCGCGACTATCCGCTCGAGAAGTACCGCAACATCGGCATTATGGCCCACATTGATGCCGGTAAGACGACCACGACTGAACGGATTCTCTACTACACCGGCCGGTCCTACAAGATCGGTGAAGTCCATGACGGCAACGCGACCATGGACTGGATGGAGCAGGAGCAGGAGCGGGGCATCACCATCACCTCGGCGGCCACGACCTGTTTCTGGAACGACCACCGGGTCAACATCATCGACACCCCAGGCCACGTGGACTTCACGATTGAGGTCGAGCGGTCGCTCCGGGTGCTGGACGGCGCGGTCGCGGTGTTCGATTCAGTCGCCGGCGTTGAGCCGCAGTCAGAGACGGTCTGGCGGCAGGCGGACAAGTATCAGGTTCCGCGGATGTGCTTCGTCAACAAGATGGACCGCATCGGTGCCGACTTCTTCCGCTGCGTTGAGATGATCGAGGATCGCCTGGGCGCCGTTCCGCTGGTCACGCAGCTTCCGATTGGTTCCGAGTCCGACTATGTCGGCCTTGTCGACCTCATCAAGATGAAGGCCGTCCGCTGGCTGGATGAGAGCCTCGGCGCCAAGTTCGAGATCGAGGACATCCCCGAGAACCTGAAAGAGCAGGCCGAAGAGTACCGTTCCAAGCTGGTCGAGTTGGCCGTCGAGCAGGATGACGACGCGATGGAGGCCTACCTCGAAGGTGAGGAGCCGAGCGAGGAAGTCCTGAAGGCGTGCATCCGTAAAGGCACGTTGGCTCTCGCGTTCGTTCCGGTCATGAACGGCTCGGCCTTCAAGAACAAGGGCGTACAGCCGCTTCTGGACGCCGTGGTTGATTTCATGCCGGCGCCGACGGATGTCGAAGACGTCCAGGGTGTTCTGCCGGACAGCGACGAGAAGGACAGCCGCCCGTCCTCCGACGATGCGCCGTTCTCCGGCCTCGCGTTCAAGATCATGAACGACCCTTTCGTCGGCTCGCTGACGTTCGTCCGGATCTACTCGGGTGTGTTGGAGGCAGGCTCCTCCGTCATGAACACCGTGAAGGACAACCGGGAGCGGATCGGCCGCATGCTGCTCATGCATGCCAACAGCCGTGAGGACATCAAGGAAGCGCGCGCGGGTGACATTGTCGCGATCGCCGGCCTCAAGAACACCACAACCGGTGACACCCTGTGTGATCCGCTGAAGAAGATCATCCTGGAACGGATGGAATTCCCGGATCCGGTCATCGAGGTCGCGGTTGAGCCGAAGACCAAGGGTGACCAGGAGAAGATGGCGACGGCGCTGAACCGTCTCGCCGCCGAAGACCCGTCCTTCCGGGTGTCGAGCGATAACGAGAGCGGCCAGACCGTGATCAAGGGCATGGGCGAGCTTCACCTGGAGATCCTCGTGGACCGCATGCGCCGTGAGTTCAAGGTCGACGCCAATGTCGGCGCGCCGCAGGTGGCTTATCGTGAGACGATCACGAAAGAAGCCGAGGTCGACTACACCCACAAGAAGCAGACGGGCGGTTCCGGGCAGTTCGCGCGGATCAAGCTGGTCTTCTCGCCGTTGGAGCCGGGTGATGGCTTCCAGTTCGAGAACGAAATCGTCGGTGGTGCGGTGCCAAAGGAATACGTTCCGGGTGTCGAGAAAGGCCTTAACTCGTCCCGCGACACGGGCGTGCTTGCCGGTTTCCCGCTGATCGACTTCAAGGTGCGCTTGATCGATGGTGCGTACCACGATGTTGACTCGAGCGTGCTCGCATTCGAAATCGCCTCCCGTGCCGCGTTCAAAGAAGGCGTGCAGAAGGCCCGGCCGAAGCTGCTTGAGCCGATCATGAAGGTCGAGGTGGTGACCCCGGAAGATTACATGGGCGACATCATCGGTGATCTGAACAGCCGCCGCGGTCAGGTCGGCGGCATGGATCAGCGGGGTAACGCGCGTGTCATCGATGCGATGGTACCGCTGGCCAACATGTTCGGTTACGTCAACACGCTCCGCTCCATGAGCCAGGGGCGTGCCCAGTACACCATGCATTTCGATCACTACGAGCAGGTCCCGCAAGCCGTCGCCGACGAAGTCGTCGCGAAGATGGCCTAAGGGTCGGCCCGTAAGGTCGATCAGGAACAACCCGAAGAGGCACGGAGCCCAAGCAAATGGCGAAAGCGAAGTTCGAGCGTACGAAGCCGCACTGCAACATTGGAACGATTGGTCACGTTGATCACGGAAAGACGACGCTGACGGCCGCGATCACGAAGGTGCTTGGCGAGGCCGGTGGTGCCGAGTTCATGGCTTATGACCAGATCGACAAGGCGCCTGAAGAGAAGGCGCGCGGCATCACGATTTCGACGGCACACGTTGAGTATGAGACGGACGCGCGTCACTACGCACACGTTGATTGCCCGGGTCACGCCGACTACGTGAAGAACATGATCACGGGTGCGGCGCAGATGGACGGCGCCATTCTTGTTGTGAACGCGGCCGACGGCCCGATGCCGCAGACGCGTGAGCACATTCTTCTGGCGCGTCAGGTTGGTGTTCCGGCGCTGGTGGTGTTCCTGAACAAGGTGGACCAGGTTGACGACGAGGAGCTTCTTGAGCTGGTTGAGCTTGAGGTTCGTGAGCTTCTGTCGAGCTACGACTTCCCGGGCGACGACATTCCGATCGTCTCCGGCTCGGCGCTGGCCGCACTTGAGGGCCGTGACGATGCCATCGGCAAAGAGAAGATCATGGCGCTGATGGCCGAGGTGGACAATTACGTTCCCCAGCCGGACCGTCCGAAGGATCAGGCGTTCCTGATGCCGATCGAGGACGTATTCTCGATCTCGGGCCGCGGCACTGTTGTGACGGGCCGTGTTGAGACGGGCATCATCAAGGTGAACGACGAAGTTGAGATCGTCGGCATCAAGGAGACGACGAAGACGGTCTGCACGGGCGTCGAGATGTTCCGCAAGCTTCTGGATCAGGGCGAGGCCGGCGACAACGTTGGTGTTCTGCTGCGTGGTGTGAAGCGTGACGATGTGGAGCGTGGTCAGGTTCTGGCGAAGCCGGGTTCGATCAAGCCGCACACGAAGTTCACGTGCGAGGCGTACATCCTGACGAAGGAAGAGGGTGGTCGTCACACGCCGTTCTTCACGAACTACCGTCCGCAGTTCTACTTCCGGACGACGGACGTGACGGGGATGGTGTACCTGGCGGAAGGCACCGAGATGGTGATGCCGGGTGACAACGTGTCGATGGAAGTCGAGTTGATCGCGCCGATCGCGATGGATGAGGGTCTGCGCTTCGCCATCCGCGAGGGCGGCCGCACCGTCGGTGCCGGCGTCGTCGCCAAAATCGTCGAGTAGATCCGGCGATCTATATATCGTCCGAATCGGTTTTGTCGGTTCGGAGAAACGGGGAGCCTTGAGGCTCCCCGTTTTCTGTTTCTGCCAAACTATGCTGCTGTCGCGGTGACAGATTGAACGGTGTTTGGAGTCGGCTTCCAAAAGTGGTTTCGATTTTGTAGATGCGGGTGAACGAGTCATTGAAATCAAGGAATTCCAGCGATTCGCTGGGCGTGCAAAATTTCTGAAATCCTTCTTGACTTCAAGGGGGGCGATCAATAAGTTTCATCCACCAATTGCGGGGCCGGCAGTGGTCCGAGGGGAAACCCGAGGGTTCAGACGCGGTCTCTAGGGATCGGATTTTTCGAGTACGCGCTCAGCGCGGATGTCAATCGGGAGTTTGTTTGCGGCGGAGGAGCCTCTCCGGCCGCTTAACTCGTCCGTGAACACGTGTGTCTCTCGTCGGGCTCCGCCCACGGGGGGAAATGTCAGGAGCGGAAGTTCCGCAAGCGGCGCCTTGGAAGGGATGCCGCGAACCGAGGTATGACGATGGACAGTCAAAACATCCGAATCCGCCTGAAGGCGTTCGACCACCGCGTCCTCGACCAGTCGACCGGTGAGATCGTCAATACGGCAAAGCGCACGGGTGCGCAGGTTCGCGGGCCGATCCCGCTGCCGACCCGCATCAAACGCTTCACCGTTCTGCGCTCGCCGCACATCGACAAGAAGTCGCGGGAGCAGTTCGAGATTCGCACCCACAAGCGGGTGCTCGACATCGTTGATCCGACCCCCCAGACCGTTGACGCGCTGATGAAGCTCGATCTTGCGGCTGGCGTCGACGTCGAGATCAAGATCTGAGCCGGGGGACTGTGTGATGCGCATGCGATCCGGAGTTGTCGCAAAGAAGATGGGCATGACCCGCGTCTTCACTGACGAGGGGCGCCACATCCCGGTGACGGTTCTGCAGCTTGATCAGGTCCAGGTGACCCAGATCCGGACCGGCGACAAGGATGGCTACACCGCCGTTCAGCTGGCTGCTGGAAAGGCGAAGGTTAAGAACGTCTCCAAGCCGATGCGCGGGCATTTCGCCAAAGCGCAGGTCGAGCCGAAGCGTAAGCTGCTGGAATTCCGTGTCAGTGACGACGCGCTTCCCGAAGTGGGCGATGAGGTTACGGCAGATCATTTCGTCGCCGGCCAGTACGTCGATGTGACGGGCACGTCGATCGGTAAGGGTTTTGCCGGTGCGATGAAGCGGCACAACTTCGCGGGTCTCCGGGCCAGCCACGGCGTCTCGATCTCCCATCGTGCCCATGGTTCTACCGGTAACAGCCAGGACCCGGGCAAGGTCTTCAAAGGCAAGAAGATGGCCGGCCACCTCGGTGATGAGCGGGTGACCACTCAGAACCTCGAGGTTGTGTCCACCGATGCTGATCGCGGCCTGATCCTCATCAAGGGTGCCGTTCCGGGCTCCAAGGGCGGCTGGGTTCTGATCCGTGATGCGGTCAAGAAGGCGTTGCCGGATGCAGCTCCGTTCCCCGGCGCTTTCCGCAAGGTCGAGGCTGTCGCCCCGGCGGAAGAGCCGGCCGAAGAAGTGGCGGCAGACGAGACCGCTGTTGAGGAAACGGCTGCTGAGGAATCGGTGACCGAAGAGGCTCAGGCCGAGGCGCCGGCAGTCGAGGCGGAGGCTGCTGAAGCCGACGCGCCGGCGGCTGAGGCGGCACCGGCGGAAGAGCCGGCCGCTGACGATGCGGCTGCAGAGTCGTCCGATGGTGGCGACTCCGAGACGAAGGGCTGAGACGATGAAAGTCGACGTGCTGACGCTGGACGCTGAGCCGGCGGGCGACATTGAGGTCAGCGATGCGGTCTTCGGTGCTGAGCCGCGTGCCGATATCATGCATCGCGTTGTGAATTGGCAGCTGGCGAAGCGGCGTGCGGGCACCCACCTCGTCAAGACGGTCTCGGAAATCAGCGGCACGACCGCGAAGCCGTACCGCCAGAAGGGAACCGGCCGCGCCCGTCAGGGCTCGATGCGGTCCGCTCAGTTCCGGGGTGGTGCCACGGTTCATGGTCCGGTCAACCGGTCCCACGCTCACGACCTGAACAAGAAGGTCCGTAAGCTCGGTCTGGTCTCCGCCCTGTCGGCGAAGAAGGCCGAGGGCAAGTTGGTGGTGCTCGACAAGGCCGAAGCCGACGGCAAGACCAAGACGCTCGTGCGGCAAATCGCCAAGCACGGCTGGGGCTCCGCGCTGTTTATCGATGGTCCCGAGACGAACGAAGCGTTTGTCCGTGCCGTCCGCAACATCCCCAAGGTCGACGTGCTGCCCCAACAGGGCGCGAACGTCTACGACATCCTCCGCCACGATACCTTGGTTCTGACCAAGGCGGCGGTCGAAGCCCTGGAGGCGCGCCTGAAATGACCCAGCGCTATCTCAACGCCAAGAAGGTGACGGTGAGCAAGGAGCGGATGTACGACATCCTGCGCCGCCCGCACGTCACCGAAAAAGCAACCCTCGGGTCCGAGTTCGGTCAGGTCACGTTCATCGTGCCGCTGGATGCGTCGAAGCCGGAAATCCAGGTCGCGGTCGAGAACCTCTTCGATAAGAAGGTCAAAGCCGTGAATACCATCCGGGTTAAGGGCAAGACCAAGCGCTTCCGGGGCCGCCCGGGTCGGCGTTCCGATTTCAAGAAGGCCGTGGTGACCTTCATTGATGGTGAGGGTGTCGACCTCACCCAGGGAGTCTGAACCGATGGCCTTGAAGACTTTCAATCCCATCACGCCCTCGCAGCGCGAACTGGTCATCGTCGACCGGTCTGAGCTTTGGAAAGGCAAGCCGGTCAAAAAGCTGACCCGCGGTCTGACAAAAAAGGGCGGGCGCAACAACACGGGACGGACCACCGCGTTCGGCCGTGGTGGCGGGCACAAGCGGTCGTACCGGATCATCGATTTCAAACGGCGTAAGTTTGACGTGCCGGCGACGGTCGAGCGGTTGGAGTACGATCCGAACCGGACTGCGTTCATCGCGCTTCTGACGTACGAGGACGGCGAGCAGGCCTACATTCTGGCGCCTCAGCGTATCAAGGCGGGCGATAAGGTCATCGCCGGAGAGCGTGTGGACATTAAGCCGGGCAACGCACTTCCGCTGAAGAGCATTCCGGTCGGCACGATCGTTCACAACGTCGAGCTTAAGGCGGGCAAGGGCGGTCAGCTCTCGCGGTCCGCGGGCACCTACGTGCAGATCGTCGGCCGTGATGGGGGCTACGCGCTCCTCAAGCTGCAGTCCGGCGAGGTCCGGATGGTGCGCGGGGAGTGCATGGCCACGGTTGGCGCCGTGTCCAACCCGGACCAACAGAACATCAATGTGGGCAAGGCGGGCCGTTCCCGCTGGCTCGGTCGGCGTCCGACGGTTCGCGGTGTCGCCATGAACCCGGTTGATCACCCGCACGGCGGTGGTGAGGGCCGGACCTCGGGCGGCCGCCATCCGGTCACCCCGTGGGGTAAGCCGACCAAGGGCAAGCGCACGCGTCAGAACAAAAAGACGGACAAGCTGATCGTCCGTCGCCGCAAGAAGTAAGAGGAGAGCGACCGTGGCTCGTTCCGTCTGGAAAGGCCCCTTTATCGACGGCTTCCTTCTTAAGAAGGCGGAAGCGTCGCGTGACTCGGGTCGCAACGAGGTCATCAAGACCTGGTCGCGCCGGTCCACGATCATGCCGCAGTTCGTCGGTCTGACGTTCGGCGTGCACAACGGGCAGAAGTTTGTTCCGGTTCTGGTGACCGAGAACATGGTTGGGCACAAGTTCGGTGAGTTCGCGCCGACGCGCACCTTCTACGGCCATGCGGCCGATAAGAAGTCGCGGCGCTGATCGGGCGGAGAGACACGATGGGTAAGCCAGTAGCCGAGCGGCGGCTCGACGACACGGAGGCCAAGGCGGTGCTCGCCAACCTCCGCGTGAGCCCGCAGAAGCTCAATCTCGTTGCTTCCATGATCCGGGGGCAAAGTGCGGACCGCGCCTTGGCGCTTCTGACGTTCTCCAAGCGTCGGATCGCCAACGACGTGAAGAAGGCGCTCCAGTCCGCCATCGCGAACGCTGAGAACAATCACCAGCTCGATGTTGACCGCCTCTATGTGAAAGAGGCGTTCGTCGGCAAGAGCCTCGTCATGAAACGGTTCCACGCTCGGGCGCGGGGCCGCGCCGGCCGCATTCAGAAGCCGTTTTCGCACCTGACCCTGATCGTGCGTGAGCGCGAGGAGACTGCGTAATGGGACATAAGGTTAATCCGATCGGCCTGCGCCTCGGCATCAACCGGACCTGGGACTCGCGTTGGTATGCCGCCCGTGGCTACGCGGACCTGTTGCATCAGGATCTGCGTCTCCGGACCTACCTTCAAAAGCGTCTTCACCAAGCTGGTGTCAGCCGGGTGACGATCGAGCGTCCGGCTAAGCGGGCCCGGGTCACGCTTTATACGGCACGGCCGGGCGTGGTGATCGGCAAGAAGGGCCAGGACATCGAGAAGCTGCGCGGTGATCTCTCGAAGATGACCGGCACCGACGTGAACCTGAACATCGTCGAAATCCGGAAGCCGGAGATCGATGCGAAATTGGTCGCCGAGAACATCGCCCAGCAACTGGAGCGCCGGGTTGCGTTCCGCCGCGCCATGAAGCGGGCCGTGCAGTCGGCCATGCGGCTTGGCGCCCAGGGTATCCGGATCAACTGTGCCGGCCGTCTCGGCGGCGCGGAGATCGCGCGGACGGAGTGGTATCGTGAAGGCCGCGTGCCGCTTCACACGCTGCGGGCCGACATTGATTACGGGCAGGCGACCGCGCACACGACCTATGGGGCGTGCGGCGTGAAGGTTTGGGTGTTCAAGGGCGAGATCATGGCCCACGACCCGATGGCTCAGGACAAGCGCCAGGCTGATCAGCAGCCGGGCTCGTCCCAGCGCTGATCGGGAACCGAGGACGGGAGACGGACGATGTTGAGTCCGAAGCGCACCAAGTTCCGCAAGCAGCACAAGGGCCGTATCCACGGTCTTGCTAAGGGCGGCACGCAACTGAATTTCGGCGCCTATGGCTTGAAGGCCGTGGAGCCGGCGCGCATCACCGCGCGTCAGATCGAGGCTGCTCGTCGGGCGATCACGCGTCGTATCCGCCGTGTGGGCCGCGTCTGGATCCGGATCTTCCCGGACGTGCCGGTGTCGAGCAAGCCGGCCGAAGTCCGGATGGGTAAGGGCAAGGGCTCTCCCGAGTTCTGGGTCTGCCGGGTGAAACCGGGCCGGATCATGTTTGAGTTGGACGGCGTGCCACAGGATTTGGCGCGCGAGGCATTCGCGCTGGCGTCGGCAAAGCTGCCGATCGACACGCGTTTCGTGACGCGTCTCGGCGAGTAACGCCAAGGGGAGACCCCTGGCGGGCGACGGGACGAAGGAGGAGCCGTTATGGCGACCAAGGCTGAAGATTTCCGGGCGAAGACAGACGACGAACTCAAGGCGTCGCTGATCGAGCTCAAGAAGGAACAGTTCAATCTGCGCTTTCAGCAGGCCTCAGGCCAGCTTGAGAGCACGGCACGGATGCGGCTTGTCCGGCGCGATGTCGCCCGGATCAAGACGATTATGAGCGAGCGGGCGCGCGAAGCCCGCGCTGCCGGCTGACGGCGGCGAGGTTCGAGGAGACGAGGCGATGCCCAGGCGCGTGATGCAGGGAACCGTCGTGAGCGACAAAGGCGACAAAACGATTGTCGTCCGGGTCGAGCGGCGCGTGATGCACCCGATCTATAAGAAGTTCATCACCCGGTCGAAGAAGTTCGCCGCGCACGATGAAGCGAACCAGTTCAAGCAAGGGGATATCGTCCGCATCCGTGAGTGCGCGCCGATCTCCAAGCGGAAGACCTGGGAAGTGATCGTCGACGACGCGTCGGCTGAGTGCGCAGGCGCCTGAGGGAGGGTTTGACATGATTCAGATGCAGTCAAACCTCGACGTCGCCGACAATTCAGGTGCTCGCCGGGTTCAGTGCATTAAGGTCTTGGGTGGCTCCAAGCGGAAAGTTGCCGGCATCGGCGACGTAATCGTTGTGTCCGTCAAGGAGGCGATCCCGCGGGGTAAGGTGAAGAAGGGCGACGTGCTGCGCGCCGTGATCGTGCGCACCGCCAAGGACATCCGCCGGGACGATGGATCGGCCATCCGCTTCGACAAGAACGCGGCCGTCCTGATCAACAAGCAGAACGAGCCGATCGGTACCCGTATTTTTGGCCCGGTCACCCGTGAGCTGCGCGCCAAGCGGTTCATGAAGATCGTCTCCCTGGCGCCGGAGGTGCTGTGATGGCGAAGAAGTTCAAGATCAAGACCGGGGACGAGGTTGTCGTCCGGACCGGCAAGGATAAGGGCAAGAAGGGCGAGGTTATCCGCGTCGTTCGTGAGTCCGACCGGGTCGTTGTGCGTGGCGTCAACGTCATGAAGCGCCACACCCGGCCAAGCCAGACCAACGCCGGCGGCATCATCGAGCGTGAGGCCCCAATTCATATTTCCAACGTGGCGATTGCCGACCCGAAGAGCGGTGAAGCGACGCGCGTCGGCTACAAGACCCTGGACGACGGCCGCAAGGTGCGCTTCGCGAAGCGTTCCGGCGAGCAGGTCGACGCTTAAGGATTGGAGCGACGGATATGGCCGCGCGACTGAAAGAACATTACGAGACGGCGATCAGGCCGGAGATGCTTGGGGCGTTTGATTACAACAACGCCCACGAGGTCCCGAAGCTTGAGAAGGTCGTGATCAACATCGGCGTCGGTGAAGCGGTGCAGGACAGCAAGAAGGTCCAGGCCGCCGCGGGCGATCTCGCGAAGATCACCGGGCAGAAGCCGGTCATCACCCGCGCGAAGAAGTCGGTCGCCGGCTTCAAGGTTCGCGAGGGCATGCCGCTCGGTTGCAAGGTGACTCTTCGTCAGGAGCGGATGTACGAGTTCATCGACCGGCTGGTGAACATCGCGCTGCCGCGCGTCCGGGACTTCCGGGGCCTGAACGGCAAGAGTTTCGATGGCCGCGGCAACTACGCCATGGGCCTGAAAGAGCAGATCGTGTTTCCCGAGATCGACTACGACAAGGTCGACGAGATCCGGGGCATGGACATCATCATCGTGACGACGGCGAAGACCGACGAAGAGGGGCGTGAGCTTCTCAAGCGGTTCAACTTCCCGTTCGTTGCTTGAGCGGTCAGGAGGACGGTCATGGCGAAAAAGAGCGCCATTCAGAATAACAAGAACCGTGCCGCCAAGGTTAAGGCACACGCCTCCCGCCGCGACCGGCTGAAGGCGATTGCCGCCGACCGGGGCGCGCCGATTGAGGAGCGTTTTCAGGCGACCCTCAAACTGGCGGCGATGCCGCGCAACAGTGCGAAGATCCGGCTGCGGAACCGGTGCGAGATCACCGGCCGTCCGCGGGCGTACTATCGGAAGCTCAAGATGTCGCGCATTGCGTTGCGCGAACTCGGCTCGACCGGGCAGATCCCCGGTCTCGTCAAGTCGAGCTGGTAAAGGAGGACATCGGACATGGCGATGAGCGATCCCCTCGGGGACCTGCTGACCCGGATCCGGAACGGCCAGGGTGCACGGAAGACGGTGGTTCTCAGCCCCGCCTCCAAGCTCCGGAGCAACGTTCTGGATGTCCTGCAGCGCGAAGGCTACATCCGCGGCTACACCACCGGCGAATCCCGTCCGGGCATGGGTGAGCTGTCGATCGAGCTCAAGTACCACGAGGGTGACCCTGTCATCCGCGAGATCCAGCGCGTGTCGCGTCCGGGTCGCCGAGTGTATTCGAAGATCAAGGATCTCAATCGCGTGTACAACGGGCTCGGAATTTCGATCCTGTCGACTCCGCGCGGCGTGATGTCCGACAATGAGGCCCGTGCCGCCAATGTGGGCGGCGAAGTCCTCTGCAAAGTGTTCTGACGGAGGGCACGATGTCACGCGTGGGAAAAAACCCCGTTGTTGTTCCGAGCGGCGTTACCGTCGAGATCGCCAACGATGCGGTCAAAGCCAAGGGCAAGCTCGGAGAGCTGAGCTGCGGTCTGAACAGTTTGGTCAGCGTCGAGCTGGATGACGGCAAGGTCACCGTGACCCCGTCAACGGCGAGCAAGCAGTCCCGCATGATGTGGGGCACGATGCGCGCGCGGATCGCCAATCTGGTGACCGGGGTGAGTGAAGGCTTCACCGTGAAGCTTGAGATCAACGGTGTCGGTTATCGTGCCGCAGTTGAGGGCAAGGATCTTGTCTTGGCACTCGGCTACAGCCACCCGGTTCGTTACCCGATCCCGGACGACATCAAGGTGAAGTGCGAGACGCCGACGGCAATCGAGTTGCACGGTGCCGACAAGCAGCGCGTCGGTCAGATGGCCGCCGAGATTCGTGCGTACCGTCCGCCGGAGCCTTTCAAGGGCAAGGGTGTCAAGTACGCGACCGAGACGATCCTCCGCAAGGAAGGCAAGAAGAAGTAAGGGCCCAGGGAATGTTGACCTCGAAACAGCTTTTCGAGCGGCGCCGGGCTCGGACCCGGACGGCGCTCCGCAAGAAGGCGGATGGACGGCCGAGACTTTCGGTTTTCCGGTCGTCAAAGAACATCTATGCCCAGATCATCGACGATGGTGCCGGTCTTACGATCGCATCGGCGTCTTCGATCGAGAAGGATATCAGGGGTGACCTGAAGACCGGTGCCGACAAGGACGCGGCGGCGGTTGTGGGCAAGCTGATTGCCGAGCGGGCGGTTGGCAAGGGCGTGTCGGAGGTCGTTTTCGACCGCGGCGGCTACCGTTTTCATGGCCGGGTAAAGGCGCTCGCTGACGCGGCGCGTGAAGCCGGTCTTAAGTTCTGAGAGGAGGTCGAGCATGGCACGGCCGGACAGGCAGGAACGGGATCGCGGCGGACGCGACGATCCGGAACTGGTCGAGAAGCTCGTCGGGATCAACCGCGTGGCCAAGGTGGTCAAGGGTGGTCGGCGCTTCGGCTTCGCGGCCCTGGTGGTGGTTGGCGACGGCCGTGGCCGGGTTGGCTACGGTTCGGGCAAAGCCCGCGAAGTGCCGGAGGCGATCCGCAAGGCGACGGAGCAGGCCAAGCGCACCATGATCCGTGTGCCGCTGCGGGAAGGCCGTACCCTGCATCACGACATCTTTGGTCGCTTTGGTGCGGGCCGGGTTCAGCTTCGCATGGCGCCGGCAGGTACCGGCATCATCGCAGGCGGTCCGATGCGCGCGGTCTTTGAATCCCTTGGTGTTCAAGACGTTGTGGCGAAGTCGATCGGCACGTCCAACCCGCACAACATGATCAAGGCGACGTTCGAGGCGCTGAAAGGCATCACGTCTCCGCGTCAGGTCGCGGCGAAGCGGGGCCGGAAGGTCGCGGAGATCTTCGGTCGCGATCGTCGTGAGGACGAGGCGGACGCTGTCGCGGCGGCTGAGGCCTGAGCGAACGGGATCGAACGATGAGCGACGATAACAAGACCATCACGGTCACCCAGATCGGCAGCCCGATCGGCCGCCGGCGGGATCAGCGCCAGACCCTTGTGGGTCTTGGGCTCAACAAAATGCACCGGACGCGGGTCCTTGAGGACACGCCGGCGGTGAGGGGCATGATCGACAAGGTGTCTCACCTTGTCCGGGTCGAAAGCGAAGCCTGATAGACGGGCGACGTTCCGGCCGTCCGATGGATGTTTGGGAGACGGGATCTCCTCCCATCGGTCGGACAGTTGGATCGAAAAAGGATGACGGCAATGAGACTGAATGATCTCAGGGACAATGACGGCGCCCGCCGACCGCGTAAGCGGATTGGCCGTGGTGCGGGTTCCGGCACCGGCAAGACGGCGGGCAAGGGCCACAAAGGTCAGAAGGCACGGTCCGGCGTTGCCATCAATGGCTTCGAGGGTGGCCAGATGCCGATCAACAGGCGTCTTCCGAAGCGTGGCTTCAACAATATCTTCCGCAAGGATTATGCGGTTGTGAACCTTGGACGCATGCAGGCGGCGATTGACGCGGGCAAACTCGACGCGTCTGCGACGATTGATCATGCTGCCCTTCAGGCGGCTGGATTGGCCGGAGCCGCGAAGCATGGCGTTCGCGTGCTTGCGAAAGGCGAGTTCAGCGCCAAAGTAACTCTAGACGTTGCCGGTGCATCGAAGGCCGCCATTGAGGCTGTCGAGAAAGCCGGTGGGTCCGTTACCGTTTCCGTCGCCAAGAAGGGCGAGGGGGTGGACGCGAGCGAGGCGTCGGCCTGACCTCCGCCGTTTAAGGAGTCCCCATGGCCTCCAGTGCCGAGCAGTTCTCATCGACCATGAGTTTTGGCGCCTTTACGAAGGCTACCGATCTCCGACGCAGGATTTGGTTCACCCTCGGGGCGCTCGTCGTCTATCGGCTCGGGACGTATATCCCGATCCCGGGTATCGATCCGGTCGCTCTGCAGGAAATCTTCCAGCAGAACGCAGGCGGCATCCTCGGCATGTTCGACATGTTCGCGGGTGGCGCCCTGGGTCGCATGACGATCTTCGCGCTCAACATCATGCCGTACATTTCGGCCGCCATTATCATGCAGTTGATGACGGCGGTCTCTCCGACCCTGGACACGCTCAAGAAAGAGGGTGAGGTCGGCCGCAAGAAGCTGAACCAGTACACCCGGTATCTGACCGTCCTGCTTGCCACTGTTCAGGCGTACGGAATATCGGTTGGCCTTGAGAGCATGCCCGCTTCAACAGGCTCCGTGGTCATCGACCCCGGTTTCTTCTTTCGGGCGACGACGGTCATCACGCTCGTCGGCGGCACGATTTTCCTGATGTGGCTGGGTGAGCAGATTACGGCGCGGGGCATCGGCAATGGCATCTCGCTGATCATCTTCGCCGGTATTGTTGCGAACCTGCCGTCCGCCCTTGCGGGGACGTTGGAACTCGGCCGTACCGGCGCGCTGTCGGCCGGCTTCATCATCTTCATCCTGGTGATGGCCGTTGCCGTTATCGCGTTCATCGTGTTCATCGAGCGGTCTCAGCGCCGGATCCTGATCCAGTATCCGAAACGTCAGGTTGGCAACCGCATGTTCGGCGGCGAGTCCTCTCATCTGCCGCTGAAGCTCAACGTTTCCGGCGTTATTCCGCCTATCTTCGCGAGCTCCATCCTGCTGATGCCGGTGACGGTGGCCCAGTTCTCGGCCTCCGGCGGCACAGGGCCGGAGTGGCTGAACACGGTGACGGCACTTCTCGGTCACGGTCAGCCGCTCTACATCGCGGTCTACATGGGGATGATCATCTTCTTCGCCTTCTTCTACACCGCGATTGTGTTCAATCCGGTGGAGACGGCGGATAACCTCCGGAAGTACGGTGGTTTCGTGCCTGGCATCCGCCCGGGCAAGGCGACGGCCGACTATCTGGACTTCGTGCTTACCCGGCTGACGGTGGTTGGCGCCCTCTACCTAGCAGGCGTCTGTCTCTTGCCGGAACTGCTTATCAGCCAGTACTCGGTGCCCTTCTACTTCGGTGGCACGAGCTTGCTGATCGTCGTGACCGTCACAATGGATACGGTCGGACAGGTGCAGTCGCATATGCTGGCGCACCAATATGAAGGACTTATCAAAAAGTCCAAGTTAAGGGGGAAGCGCGGATGAACATGATCCTCTTGGGTCCGCCGGGAGCCGGAAAGGGCACCCAAGCCAAGCGCCTTCAAGAGGTGCACGGCATGATCCAGCTCTCGACCGGCGACATGCTTCGCGCGGCCGTAGCGTCCGGCTCGGAACTCGGTCAGAAAGCGAAATCCATCATGGATTCCGGCGGGCTTGTGTCCGACGACATCATGGTGGCCATGATCGCCGACCGGATCGAGGAGCCGGATTGCGCCAAGGGTTTTATCCTGGACGGATTCCCGCGGACGGTTGCCCAGGCTCAGGCGTTGGACGAGATGCTGGAGACCAAGGGCCTCAAGATCGATCATGTCATTGAGTTGTCGGTAGACGAGACGATCCTCTTCGATCGGATCCGCACCCGGATCGCGGAAACGCCGGAGTCGGAGCGTCGCGCCGACGACAATGAGGAAACCCTCAAGAAACGTCTTGAGGTTTACCATGCCCAGACAGCGCCGATCACGCCGCACTATCGCAGCAAAGGCGCGCTTAAGTCCGTTGACGGCATGGCCAGTATTGAAGAGGTAAGCAAGGCGCTCGACGCGATCGTGTCGGGAGCGGCTTGACCGTAGGAAGAGGTTGGCGGTCGCGGGGCATTTTGGTGCCCCTCGATTGTTGACACTAGTAAGAAGGTTCGTATAATCCGCGCCCTCGGCGAGTTGACCGCGTGGCCGGTTGTTCGAACATTTGAAGCATGATCAGGCTGCCCACCACATTACGGTGGCGTGGCCGCCGTGAGCTTGAGGAGAAGGCACCGTGGCGCGCATCGCAGGTGTGAACATTCCGACCCAGAAGCGTGTCGAGATCGCGCTGACTTATATTCATGGCATCGGCCGAACGTCCGCCACGCAGATCTGCGAGACGGTTGGCGTTCCACGGGAGCGTAGGGTTCATGAGTTGACCGAGGACGAGCTCGGTCGTCTTCGCGAGATGATCGACCGTGACTTTGTGGTTGAGGGCGACCTCCGCCGTAAAGTGGCGATGGACATCAAGCGACTGATGGATCTTGGCTGCCTTCGGGGTCTCCGGCACCGCAAGGGTCTGCCGGTCCGGGGTCAGCGGACCCACACGAACGCACGGACCCGCAAGGGCCCAGCGAAGCCGATCGCCGGCAAGAAGAAGTAAACTCCGCCGGGGAACCGGCTTCTCGGCTTATGCCGAGACCCATGCGTTGGAGCATACCGAACGATGGCCAAACAACCGACACAGACGCGTGTCCGTCGCCGTGAGCGAAAGAACATCACGTCTGGCGTGGCGCATGTAAGCGCAACGTTCAACAACACCATGATCACCATTACCGACGCGCAGGGCAATGCCATTTCGTGGTCGTCGGCGGGTGCGATGGGTTTCAAAGGCTCGCGCAAATCGACTCCGTACGCGGCGCAGGTCGCGGCGGAGGATGCCGGTAAAAAGGCGGCGGAGCACGGCATGAAGACCTTGGAGATCGAGGTCAGCGGGCCGGGTTCCGGGCGGGAGTCCGCGCTGCGGGCCCTGCAGGCGGTTGGCTTTCAGGTCCTGTCGATCCGGGACGTGACGCCCATTCCGCACAACGGCTGTCGCCCGCCGAAGCGTCGCCGGGTGTAAAGCTCGGAACGCCGGGACCGGACGCGGACCCGGCACGATCCGAGCTACCGGCTGCCAAGCGGTGGCCGAGAACCTTCACGGGAGCGGGTTTCCGTTCCACAGATTTGGGATCTGGCACGTGATTCAGAAGAACTGGCAAGCACTCATCAAACCGAACAAGCTCGACGTCCAGCCGGGTGTCAACGCGAGGCGCCGTGCGACGATTGTCGCCGAGCCGCTGGAGCGGGGTTTCGGTCTTACGCTGGGCAACGCCTTGCGCCGCATTCTCCTGTCCTCGCTGCAGGGCGGGGCGGTGACCGCAATTCAGATCGATGGTGTGCTGCACGAGTTCTCGAGCGTTCCTGGCGTGCGTGAGGATGTGACCGACATCGTGCTGAACGTGAAGGCGCTTGCGCTGAAAGTTCACTCCGAGGGCTCGCGCAAGATGCGCCTCAAGGCCGAGGGGCCGGGCGAAGTGAAAGCCGGCATGATCGAGGCGCCGAGCGACATCGAGGTCATGGACCCGGATCACGTGATCTGCACCCTCGACAAGGACGCGACCTTGTCGATGGAGTTCACGGTCGAGACCGGCAAGGGCTATGTTCCGGCCAGCGCCAACCGCCCGGAAGATGCTCCGATCGGTCTGATCCCGGTTGATGCGATCTTCAGCCCGGTGCGTAAAGTCGCCTACAAGGTCGATAACACCCGTGTTGGTCAGGTCACCGACTACGACAAGCTGTCGATGGAAGTTGATACCGACGGCTCCCTCTCACCTGAGGACGCCGTCGCATACGCCGCGCGCATCCTTCAGGATCAGTTGCAGCTCTTCATCAACTTCGAAGAGCCGGGCCAAGCGGCGGCTTCGGAAGAGCATCAGGATCTGCCGTTCAACAAGAACCTGCTGCGCAAGGTGGACGAGCTTGAGCTGTCGGTCCGTTCGGCCAACTGCCTCAAGAACGACAACATCGTCTACATCGGCGATCTGGTTCAGAAGAGCGAGCCGGAGATGCTCCGCACGCCGAACTTCGGCCGGAAGAGCCTGAACGAAATCAAGGAAGTTCTGTCGACCATGGGTCTGTCCCTCGGGATGGAGATCCCGAACTGGCCGCCGGAGAATATCGAGGAACTGGCGAAGCGGCTCGAAGAGCCCTATTGACGCGGCGCGCTGCCACGCCGGATCGAAGGAGACGACCATGCGTCACGGAAACAGCGGCCGGAAGTTCAACCGGACGCACTCTCATCGGAAAGCCATGTTCAAAAACATGGCGAACGCGCTGATCAAGCACGAGCAGATCGTGACCACGCTGCCGAAGGCGAAAGACCTTCGCCGGGTGGTCGACCGTCTGATCACGCTCGGCAAACGCGGTGGCCTGCATGCGCGGCGCCAGGCGTTCGCTCATCTGCGGGACGATGCGATGACCTCGAAGCTGTTTGAGGTTCTTGCTGACCGTTACAAGGACCGCCCGGGTGGCTACACCCGTGTTCTGAAGGCCGGTTTCCGGTATGGCGACGCGGCACCGATGGCGGTGATCGAGTTGGTCGACCGGGATGAGGACGCACGCGGTCAGGACTCCGGTCCGGTTCCGGGTCAGGAAGAAGAGATGGCAGGGGCAATGCCTTCGGTCATCTGACCGGGTCGGGCTTTCTGTAGCAGACCATGAAGATGTCTTGGGGCGATCCGCTTGGGTCGCCCTTTCGCTTTGGGGGCACGAGATGGATACGCCAGGCGGCACAATGCCAGCCGACACATCCGGGCTTTGGCGCATCCGGCCGGCAGGTGTTGAGGATTCCCCTGAGATTGCGCGTGTTTTGCGCGCCTCCATGTCCGCGGCGATGCCGTATCTCCCAGTTCTCCATACACCGGAAGAGGATCTCGGTTTCGTCTCCGGCCATCTCATCCCCAACATGGTCGTCGACGTTGCTGAAAGGCAGGAGAGCGGCCGGATCATTGGCTTCTCCGCGGTCTCGGGGGAGTGGGTCGAACAGCTCTATCTGCTGCCCGGCGCGCAACGTCTCGGGATCGGCACCGCCTTCTTGGCGCGGGCCATGGCCCGGTCCGACCGTCTCCGGCTGTGGACATTCCAAAGGAATGCCGCCGCACGCCGGTTCTACGAAGCGCGAGGTTTTGTTGCGATCGAAGAAACCGACGGGAGCCGCAATGAGGAGCGCGAACCGGACGTGCTCTACGAATGGCGCCGAGACAGGGGTTCTTGAATCAGGCTCGCCGCCAGCGCCGCTTCATCACCACGTGAAGATGCTGGCAGTTGCCGGCGCTTCCTCGCCGCTGGTCAGCACGGGCTCCGTCGGCGTACGCGCATCCATCACGTTCCAGAAGTAGTCATTCGTCACGTAGACAGCCGTCCGGCTGACGGTGATGACCGTTGTCACGGCGGCGGACGAGCCGAGCGTGTTTCCGAAGGCCAACGCCAGCGCGCCCACCCGAATAATGCTCAGCGCCCGGTATATGATGGCCTTGGTGGCGCTGACCGGGACGACGCCGTCTGGTCCCGGTTCCGCGAGACAGCATATGTTCCAAAAGTATTCGTAGGTGTAGGTCATCGCCGATGAGGTCGATGCGTTGACACCTAGGAAAAACGGCCCGGTCGTTGCCGCTTCGGAGGCGATCAACAGGTACCAGAGCTGATCCGTCAGGGCGGCACTGGGGACATAGGTGACCGTCTTGTAGAGAGAGATCATCTCATTGGTCATACCCTCCTCAGCACCCTGCGGATCTGTGTCAGCGCGGTAGGGAGGGGTGATGGCGGAATCGTCCGTGCAGTTCGTATCCGCCTCCGAGCAGACGAAAGCCTTCATCGGCGGAACAGGGTCGGGCTTCGCAGCGGCGTGCGCTCCGGCGCCAGCGCCGAGAAAGAGCAGTGAGACGAGGAAGCCGGCCGCTAGAACAACGTGTGATCGACCCATCGGTCTCATTGCCATGGCTTTACCCCCGATACCGACTGTCCGCTGCATTCTCAAACCAAGCTAGTCGCATTGGTTTCAAGACGGAAGTTTTACAGGGGGGATGAAATCTCAGGTGCCGTCTCGGATCAAGGCAAGTGTGTCGCAAATCTCCGGATCATCGGCGTGGTGGATCGCCAGATGCCGAAGGTCATTGCGTAGAAGTGAGGAGAGATCGCCGCGCTCGCCGGGCTCCAGGCTCAGGATGATGTTCACCCCGCCTTTTGCCTGCGCCAATCCGATCTCACGCACCTCCGGATGCGCCACGGACAGGGTCGCCAGATCTTCGTAGATCCGATAGGCGTCGTCGATCGCGCCAATCTGGCAGTAGTCGGTCAGCAGATTGAAGCCTGCCAGCGCCTGCCGACCGCACAGACCCGGCTCACCGCCTGCGGCGTTCCGATGTCCAAGATCCCGGTACACGTTGGCTGCCTGGTCCAACGCTTTGACCTCACCCAGAGTGGTGATCAGCGCAAATGCGACGTCTGCCAGATCCTGCTGTGCCTCTTGGGATCCGCGATGGCGGTCGACATAGCAGCCAAGAGCCCGATACCGCTGGATCGCTTCGTCGATGTGTCCGTCCCGGGCGGAATGGGCGATCAGGGTGAACGCGCCTGAGCAAACACAGCGTCGGCTCCGGCGGGACGCATCCTTTCTCCGCCCCAAATCGGCGAGCCGCTCATAGGCCTTTTCGGCATCATCCAAGCGGCGGTCATGACAACGGACCGCCACGATGTTTGCAAGCGAGCGGGCGAGGGCGGATTGCAGCGAGGGATCGTCGAGGTGGTTCGCCGTCGCCTCCTCTACGTCGGAGAGGAACTGCTCCGCCCGGGCAATAAGCCCAAGATCGGCGGACCGCACGACCAGTGTGGCGAAGAATTCGGCTCGGGCCCGGCGGCAGGTGCCTGCAATGCTTGATTCCCGAGCGTCTCCCTGGCCAGGGTCCTTGTCGGCCGTGTGAGCCTGCAATGTCCAGTGACGCACTTCGTGCAGCGTGTCTTCGAGTGGTTCATCCTGCCCCGTCCGCATGAACTCCAGACATCGCGACAGGGCAGACTCACAGAACAGTTTGACGCCCCGTTCCGTACTCAAATCCGACATTGTGATCTGTCCGGCAACAGCCTCGGTGGCGCCGGGAGGCACGCCTGCATCGTCCAAACTTGGGCGGCTGTCATCGAGGCCGGTCCGGGTTTTGGTCCCCAGCTCCGGCACCGGTGCGCCGCTTGGCCCCTTGCGCACCGTCCGTCTCCCCAATTCGTGACCCCAAAGATCGGGTATCACGGCTTTTGTCCGATCGGACCGCCGTTGCCCAGCGAGACCCCAACCGCATATATGAAAAGGGTACCGGTGCGCGGAGACGCTTACAACCGGTGTGCTGAAACCTTTGTTCCTTTAGGGGGATGCAGATGAGTGTCTGGTCGGCCATGGCCGCAGATCGAACGAGCCGCGCGATGGGTCGCTCGAAAGCGTTGAGACTGGTCCTGGCCGTTTCGGGTCTGGCCCTGGCATTGACGCTCTGGCCTGGCATCGCTGTTGACCGGGCGGCCGCGTCAGACCGGCGTGTGCCTGTGTCTCAGGAAGAGATCACGCTCTCATTCGCCCCGCTGGTGGGGCGTGTCGGCCCCGCCGTTGTCAACATCTACACAAAGACGATTGTGGAGCAGCGCCGGCGGCCCTCTCCTCTGTTCGATGACCCTTTCTTCCGGCGGTTCTTCGGCAACATCCTTCCAGGGCAACCCAGTCAGAAACCACAACAGTCCCTTGGATCCGGCGTCATTCTTGATGCTGAGGGGCTGATCGCGACGAACGCGCATGTCATCGACGACGCCGACGTCATCACCGTTGTTCTGTCGGACAGGCGGGAGTTCGACGCGACATTGCTGCTCAAGGACGAACGGACGGATCTGGCCATTCTTGAGATCGATACCGGGGGGGAAGATCTCCCCTTTCTGGAGTTTCGAGACTCCGACGATGTCGAGGTCGGTGACTTGGTTCTGGCCATCGGAAACCCCTTCGGCGTGGGTCAGACCGTGACGAGCGGCATCGTCTCAGCCCTCGCCCGGACCACGTTGGGGATCACCGACTACAGTTTCTTCATTCAGACGGATGCGGCGATCAATCCGGGGAATTCCGGCGGTGCGCTGGTGACCATGGACGGGGCGCTTGTCGGCATCAACACGGCGATCTTCTCGAACAACCGGGGCGGGGCGAGCGGCGGGTCGATCGGCATCGGCTTCGCGGTCCCGTCGAACATGGTGAAAACGGTTCTTCAATCCGCACGGGGTGGTCGGATCGTGCGGCCTTGGATCGGCGTCAGCGGGCAGAGCGTCACATCCGACATGGCCCAGTCCTTGGGGCTTGATCGTCCGTCCGGCGTGATTGTGAACCGGGTCTACCCTGAGGGACCGGCGGACGATGCCGGTCTCATGATCGGGGATATCATCCTGGCCCTTGGGGGGCGGGAGGTTCAGGACAATCAGGCTCTACGTTACCGGGTTGCGACGAAGAGCGTCGGCGATACGGTCGATGTTCGTGTGAACCGTAAGGGGGAGGAGTTCGAGCTTGCGGTACCCATGGTCCCCCCCTTGGCCGAACCGCAGCCGGACATTGACGAGATAGAGGGCCGTAACCCTTTCCAGGGGGCGACCGTCGCCAACCTGTCGCCGGCCTTCGCCTTGGAGAACAATCTGGACGACATGGCCAGCGGTGTCGTGGTCCTCAGGGTTCGACGGGGCACGGCGGCGGCGTCCGTCAGGATCCGGCCGAGAGACCTCATCCTGAAAGTCGACGACAAGAAGATCGGCAGTGTCGAGGACCTCAAACAGGCTGTAGACCGTAAGGCTGAAGTCTGGAAGATCTCGATCAAGCGTGGCGACCGGGTCCTCACAACCGAACTTCGGGAATAGGGTGGTCGGGTGTCACTGTTCGAGTCCCAGGCGCCCCGGCCGCTGGCCGACCGTCTCCGGCCGAGGAAAATCGATGACGTCGTGGGCCAAGATCATCTCCTGGGCGACGGACCGCTCGGCCGCATGGTCGCCGCTCGACGTCTGACATCCTTGATCCTCTGGGGGCCGCCCGGTTGCGGCAAAACGACGATCGCCCGGCTCTTGGCCGATGCGACCGACATGGCGTTTGAGCCGCTGTCGGCCGTTTTCTCGGGCGTTGCCGACCTCCGGAAAGTGTTCGAGCGTGCCAAAGAGCGGCGCGCGGCCGGTCAAGGCACCCTGCTGTTCGTCGATGAGGTGCACCGCTTCAACCGGGCCCAGCAAGACGGCTTCCTGCCGTATGTGGAGGACGGGCCCGTCACCCTTGTCGGGGCGACGACCGAGAACCCGTCTTTCGAGCTGAATGCGGCACTGCTGTCGCGAGCGCCGGTCCACGTGCTGCGCAGGCTCAATGACGCGGCACTCGACTTGCTGCTGGGCCGCGCTGAGGCCGAGGAAGGCCGCCCGCTGCCGTTGGACGATGATGCGCGGTCCGCCTTGCGGGCGATGGCGGATGGGGACGGTCGATATCTCCTGGTCATGGTCGAGGCGATTTACGCCATCGGCGGCGCAGACCCGCTCGACCCCGCCGGGCTGGCGGAGATCGTGCAGAAACGCGCACCGGTCTACGACAAGAACAAGGACGAGCACTACAACCTGATCAGCGCTCTGCATAAATCCCTTCGGGGCTCAGACGCGGATGCGGCTCTCTACTGGCTCGCCCGGATGATGGTCGGGGGCGAGGATCCGGCCTACGTGCTGCGCCGGTTGACGCGATTTGCGTCAGAGGATGTGGGTCTGGCGGACCCGCAGGCGTTACCCCTAGCGCTGGCGGCTTGGGATGCGTTCGACCGCCTGGGCTCCCCCGAGGGTGAGCTGGCCATTGCGGAATTGGTCCTCTACCTGGCGACGGCACCGAAGTCGAATGCCGCCTACTCCGCCCAGAAGAGCGCTTGGCGTGCGGCCAAGGAGACGGGTTCCCTCATGCCGCCCGCCCATATCCTGAACGCGCCGACCAAGATGATGAAGGAGTTGGGTTACGGCGCGGGATACGCCTACGACCACGACGCGGAAGATGGCTTCTCCGGTCAGAATTACTTCCCGGACGGAATGAGCCGCCAGCGCTTCTATGACCCGGTGGAGCGTGGGTTCGAGCGGGAGATCCGCAAGCGTGTCGACTATTGGGACAAACTCAGGGCGCGGCGCCACGGTGACGGCACTGACAAAGCCTGAGCCGTCCCCGGGCACGGCACCCCGTTTTGATCTGTTTGTGGGGGTCGATTGGTCTGGTGCGAAGGGGCCGCGGGTACCCGGTCTTCAGGTGGCCCTGGCGGACCCGGATGGCCGCGCGCCGCAGCTCTTGCCGAACCCAGCGGGAGGTCATTGGCGCCGTAGCGATTTCGAGACCTGGCTTTCAGAGACTATCCAGTCATCAACGCGCATCCTTGTCGGCTTTGACTTCGCGCCGGCCTACGCGTCCGCGGATGAGGGAGCCTATTTCCCGGATGTTCCCGACGCACCGGCAGATGCCAAGGCCCTCTGGTCCCTTGTAGACCGCCTCGCATCCGATGATCCGGAACTCTACGGCATGCGGATCGCGCACACCCCGCCATTCTCGGCCCATTACCTCACACCGAAAGGGCGGGGGTCCCGCTACCGCTATCGACAGCGTCTGACCGAAACGGTCTGTGCGGCGATTACGACACCGCATCCGGTTCTAAAGTGCATTGGGGCTGCAAATGTAGGGACCGGCTCCCTCGCGGGGATGCGGCTGTTCAATCGATTGGCGGCCCGCTTTGGCTCGAAGATCGCGTTCTGGCCCTTCGATGATGTCGACCAGTCCGGGGCTTCGGCTGTCCTGGTCGAGTCCTTTCCGCGGGTCTACTACATGGCGGCTGGCGCTGACGCCCGTGCTTGGGCGGAGCCGGAGACGATGGCGCGTGTCTACAAGGCGTATGGGTCAAAGCCCAGTGCCGCGCCGGTCCGGTCCAAGCGGGAGGACGAGGCGGACGCCTTAGTGATCGCGGCGGCGCTCCGCCATTTCTCCCAAGACCCGGGACTGTGGCGGCGGGACGTTCTACCGGAGGCAGCGGTCAAGGCTGAGGGCTGGATCTTCGGAGTGCGGGCGGACGCCGCTCCAAGGCAACAATAGACGGAGGCGAGGTGCCGCCGGGCACATGCGTCAGGCCGACTGGCGCTCGGGCTCCGACGATGAGGCATCGCCATTCGCGGTTTCGGAGCCGTGGTCCGCTACTGCGGCGTCGGAATTGGCCGGACTGACAACGGGCTTCGATGTCTCTTCGGAATCATCCCGGTCCTGTTTGAACAGCCCTTCGAGATGCATGGCCGCCTCCCGTGCACTCTCGATGAGGGCGTGTTCGTCCTCAGCGATCTGGACCTGATCGCGGAGCAGCTTCTCGTCGTGTTCCCGGAACTGGTCCACCAACTCCCGTGCCTCGGGTGCCGCGATCCCAGCGCCCTGCAGCGCATGACGGGCGATCTCCAGGCTGCCGTCGAACGTTTCCCGCACAACCCGGTCCACACCCCGTTCCAGCAACGCGTAGGCGTGGTTCCGGTCGTAGGCGCGCGCGTAGATCTTCAGGTTCGGGAAGTTCTGACGAACCAGCTCAACGACTGTGATCGATGAGGAAACGTCATCCACAGTCAGAACCAGGACATCCGCCGATCCCGCCCCGGCCGCTCGGAGTACCGACAGCCGGGTGGGATCGCCGTAGTAGATCTTGTTGCCGAACCGCCGCACCACGTCGATCTGTTCGAAGTTGTTGTCGAGGGCCGTGAAGGGAATGCCGCGCATCCGGAACGTCCGGCCGACGATTTGCCCCGTCCGGCCGAAGCCAGCGATGATCACCCGGCTGCCCTCGTTCTCGATCCGATCGTACTCGGGTGCCACGGCTGGTTTCGGAAGGTGGGCGATAACCCACTCCACGAGGGCGTACAGGATAGGGGTCAGGATCATTGATGCGGCGACGACCAGGATGATCCGGTCTCGCCACGGATCGGAGACAACGCCACTCATCGCGGCCGCGCCCAGAAGCACGAAAGCGAACTCCCCACCCTGGCCCAGGCTCACCGCAAGACGAACGGCGTTCGACCGGTCGAGCCGGGCCAGGCGTCCGATGATGAACAGGATGGATGCCTTAAGCGCGAACAACCCGACCACGGCAGTTGCGATCCAGAGTGGTTCCGCGATCAGCAGCGGCAGATCGACGGACATGCCAACGGCGATGAAGAACAGGCCCATCAACAGGCCCTTGAACGGCTCGATGTCTGCCTCAAGCGCGTGCCTGTACTCGGATTCCGAAAGGATGACACCCGCCAGGAAAGCGCCGAGTGCCATGGACAGCCCAACCGCATCCATCAAGACCGCAGTGCCGATCACGACCAGAAGGGCGGATGCGGTGAAGATTTCATGGATGTGGAGTTTGGTCACATAGGCGAGAAACGGTTTCACCAGGAACCGGCCCGCGAGCATGATGCCGCCCACGGCCACCACGGCTACGCCGATCTGCATCCAGTCGACGCTCATCCTCTCCATACCTTCGGCGACGGAGAGCAGTGGGATCACAGCGAGCAGCGGGATAACCGCCATGTCCTGGAACAAAAGTATGGAGAACGCGACGCGGCCATGCCGGGAGCGGAGCTGATGACGCTCCGACAGCATTTGGACCGCAATGGCCGTTGACGACAGACCAAGGGCGAGGCCCGTCACAATCGCGGCCCGCAACTCAACCCCCATGAAGACGAGGGCCGCAGCGATGGCGGCTGCGGTGATGGCAACCTGCGCGCCGCCCATACCGAATACGGGGCGCCGAAGGCTGATGAGGCGTGAGGGCTGCAACTCCAATCCGATGAGGAACAGGAGCAGGACGACACCAAACTCGGCGAAGTGGAGGATCGCCTCCGGGTCGTGGACGAGACCCGCCGCATAGGGCCCAATGATCAGCCCCGCCAGCAGATATCCGAGGATGGAGCCGAGGCCGAGCCGCGTGAAGATCGGGACCGCGATCACGGCAGCAACCAGGAAGATTACGGCTTCGTCCAGAATCTCCATACGTGGTGCTTTTCCTTTCTGTGCCCGAATAGCCCTATTCTGTCGCTAAGATACCATGATTCCGATGAAAATCCTGTGTCGGGGACGAAGCCGGGCCGGTTGTTCGACGGGCGTCCGCTTTGTATGGTCCCGAACAAGCAGCGCGAGCGGGACGCGGCGGGGAGGAGCAAGGCGATGGCAGCGATGATTTTCGGCCCACGGGTCATGTCGATTGGTGGCGGCGTCATCGCGGAAATCGCTACGGTCATGGGGCGACTCGGTGTCACGAAACCCCTGATTGTGACAGACCCTTTCATGATGTCGTCGGGCATGATCTCAGCCTTGACGGACCCATTATCGTCCGCCGGCGTCGCCTACGATGTTTTCTCGGAGACGGTTCCCGATCCCACAACCACGGTCGTCGAGGCTGGGGTCACAGCACTGAAAGACGGCGACTTCGACGGCATGATCGGGTTCGGCGGCGGCTCGCCCATGGATACAGCGAAAGCGATGAACATCCTCGCGGCCCACGGTGGCGTCATGCGGGACTACAAGGTCCCCAATGGCGAGGACACCTCCGCCGTTCCGTTGATTTGCATTCCGACGACGGCCGGTACGGGGTCCGAGGTCACTCGGGCCACGGTCATCACGGATGTGGAGACCGACGAGAAGATGCTGATCATGTGTCTGGGCGCCCAGGCGGACGCGGCGATCGTCGACTTCGAACTCACCATGAAGAAACCGTTTCGTCTGACGGCCGATACGGGCATCGACAGTTTCACCCACGCGCTTGAGGCTTTCGTCAGCAGAAAGCGCAATCCGTACTCCGACTCCATGGCCGTTGCGGCGATGCGGGGCATCGGGGCCAATCTGCGGACCGCCTGCTTTGAGCCCGACAACCGGGCGGCACGGGAAGCCATGATGCTCGGCGCCACTCAGGCTGGGATTGCGTTCTCCAATGCGTCCGTGGCGTTGGTCCACGGCATGAGCCGTCCGATCGGGGCCCACTTCCATGTGCCGCACGGTCTGTCGAACGCAATGCTTCTGCCGACCATCACCAAGTTTTCCCTCGGCGAGGCAATGGACCGGTATGCGGAGGCCGGGCGCCTGATCGGCGTGGCAACGGCGGGCGACGGTGACGAGGCCGCCGCAGCGAAACTCTTGGACGAGCTGTACAAACTGAACGAGGACTTGGAGGTTCCAACCCCCGCCGGCTTCGGCATCGCGGAGGACGCGTTCATGGGGGTGTTGGACACCATGGCAAGCCAGTGCATCGCGTCCGGTAGCCACGGCAACAATCCCCGGGTGCCGGAGCACGCGGAGATTGTCGATCTCTACAAACAGGTTTGGTCGGCGAACCGGTAGCAGGCTACTCCGCTGCCACGATCTCCGGTGTGGCGCCGCTTTTGGCGTTGTCCAGAACGGCCACGGACTCCACCGCGACGATTTCCCGGTACAGCAACCGCGCGGGATTTCGGTGGATGAAGTAGGTGAGGCCGCTGATGTCCGTACCGAAGCCCGCGAAGTAGTTCCGCTTCACTTCTTTCTGGTACTCGGTGTGGCCGATGGTGAAGGTCACCTCGTCGTCCGTCATCAGCGTCCGCGGGTCCCGGTGGTACTTGACGCTTTCGAGGCTCCGGAAGTCGAAGCGGGAGGAGATGTCGATCTGCTTGTCCACATCGGTCAGATCGCTCTTCTCCGCCAGGAAGAGCCGTTCGTAGTCCCCGATGAAGGCAGACAGATCAGCATCCAACACCCCTCGCTCTTTCAGAAGGCTCTTTAGGGTACCGGACACGACGGCAACGACCTCATCCAGCGCGAGGAAGATGGCCTCGGCACGGAACCGGAAGATCTGGTTCGAGCCATACTCGCCCACGAGATAGCGGTGAATGTTCTTGGGGTTGTGGACGAAGTCGGACAGCCGGTCCTTGTCGTCCCAGAGGTTCTTCAATTCGTCCTCGATGAACCCTTCATAGATCTCGCGGATCTTGCCGTCCGCCGCCTGTGCGTTCTCGTGGATGCGCATGATGAATTCGGACCGGGCGATTCCCAGCGCACCCGCCACGTTGAACAGGTCGTCGAAGATATTGCCGTTATTGAAGATCGACAGCGACAGATTCAAACGCCGGCACTCGAGATAATCATCGAACGACAGTGTGTTGTTGGCGACGCAGATCTCGTGGATCTCCGCGATTGGCTCGGGGTTGCCGTAGACCGTGTATTCGCCGAAGCACCGTGGCAGGACGCGGTGCCGGGTCACGTACTCATATGAGTCCCGGCTGTCATTGTTCGCCCC
Source organism: Thalassobaculaceae bacterium (assembly GCA_963691835.1). Classification (GTDB taxonomy): domain Bacteria; phylum Pseudomonadota; class Alphaproteobacteria; order Thalassobaculales; family Thalassobaculaceae. The sequence continues at coordinate 5,407,451 of OY829383.1, read as the reverse complement.
TTCGGTTCCCGGCAGGAGGATGAATTGGAACGTCCGGATGTCCTGAATGCCGGTATCCAGCATGTCGGTCACCGACTTCACATGCTTCTCTTTGGTGTCGCCCGGCAACCCGAGAATGATCTCCGTAAAGGTCGAACTGTTGCCCTCTGCCAGTTGCGCCATTTGCACGATGGCGGAGATCTCAATATTGCTGCGCTTGATGTTCTTTAGCACGCCTTCGTCTGTGGACTGGATGGACGCGCCGAGATGCATGGCGTCGCCAAGAATCTCGGCCATCTCGATGACGCGCTTCTTCTGGTTCTTGGCTGTGGCCGACGCGATGAAGCGCGGCCAGCCCCGATCCTCCCGGAACCCGGCGAGAAGCTTGGCGGTGTCGATGTCGCCGGGGAACATGCCCCAATTGAGGTCCGCCACCGTTAGCGTGGGCACCGTTGATCGATCGGCGATGTAGCGGAGTTCCTCGTCGATCCGCTCCTGGCTGAAGCGTTTCGTTTTCGTCATGTAGGAAATGCCGTCGTGACAGAACGCGCAGCTATAGGGACAGCCGCGGGAGGTCTGGACGATTGGTGACAGCGTCTCGTCCAGGAATTCGTCCATTAATCCGGTGAGGTAGGGGGAGGGCAGGGCCTCATCCAGAATCTTGATTCGTGCTTGGAGCGGACCGGCGACGAAGGTGTCTCCGTCGTAGTAGTGGATGTTGTCCAGCTCTACCCGCGTTGCTTTGAAGCTCGAGGCGTCCATATCCGCATCGATGAGGGCGGACAGAAGCTCGACAAAAGGCGTTTCGCCCTCACCATCGACGTAGAAATCGATATCCGTCCGGCCGCGGAGATACTCGGCCTGTTCATCCAGATCGATCGGATAGTTGGGGCCGCCGAAGACCGTGATCGTGTCTGGAGAATGCGTCTTGATCTGGCTCGCATAGAACCGATGGAGGTTCTCGTTCCACATGTAGTTGGAGAAAGCGATCAAATCCGGTGTCGTCGTGGCGAGGTAGTCGCTCAGCGCCTCCGGATACTTGAACAGACGAATCGATACGCTATCACCAAACCGCGCTTTCGCGGCGGCGGCAATAAATCCAACCGATAACGGGGTGTTGTTCGCTTGGACGCCTTGGCCTGTATGGGTCAAATCGACAAAGGCCAAGTCTAAAGACGTAGTCATGGTCCCGTTCTAGTCCCTTCTCCTGCAGCCGCTTACTACGACCGTCCGGAATCATAGGTCAGTTTGCCTATCAACTCAAGGATTCGGCCGATTTGTGCGATTGGGTGAGCTCTCTGGTTTCGCTTCAAGAGGTCAAGCAACGCGCATGCCAAGGCGGAGATCCTGCTTCCAAGCTCTATCGCAGGTGTCGGGAGTTGTCCCGCCGCAGACGGGCGTCTAGAAGGGTGCAGACCTCGGAGGACAGTATGAGCGGAACGATCTCACCAGATTTTCGTCAGACGCCGGCAGAGATTGCCGCGGGCATTCTGCTTGAGATCGAGGCGGTTCACATCCGGCCGGAGGAGCCCTTCACATTCACGTCCGGCCGCAAGAGCCCGGTTTATGTGGACTGCCGCAAGATCATCTCCTTCCCCCGTGCGCGGTCCAGGCTGATGGAGCTTGGGGTTGAGATGCTCGAGGCGACGGCCGGCGTGGAAGCTTTCGACGCTGTTGCGGGTGGTGAGACCGCCGGCATCCCGTTCGCGGCCTGGATTGCCGACCGCCTTGGCCTTCCGATGCTTTACGTCAGAAAGAAGCCCAAGGGTTTCGGGCGCAATGCCCGGATCGAGGGGACGTTCCCCGAGGGGGCACGGGTTCTGTTGGTTGAGGATCTGGCGACCGACGGTGGTAGCAAGATCGGCTTTGTCGAAGGATTGCGAGAAGCCGGTGCTGAGGTCGCACACTGCTTTGTGGTGTTTCACTACGGCAGCTTTCCAGAAGGCACCAAACGGCTTTCGGATATGGGGATCTCTCTCCACGGGCTGTGTACATGGTGGGACGTTCTCTCCGTCGCGGCCAAGCGTGGTTACACGGAAGAACAGATCGGTCAGGTCCGCTCCTTCCTGGATGACCCGGACGGATGGGCGGATCGTGCCGGTTTCGGAGAGTCCGCCGAGGCCGGATGACGTAATCGGAGAGTAAAAATGCTTAAAATCCTGGGCCGCGCCAACTCGGCCAATGTGCAGAAGGTGACCTGGGCTTGCGGCGAGATGTCGTTGCCGTTCGATCGGGAGGATGTCGGAGGATCGTTCGGTCGCACGAAGGACCCGGACTATCTTGAGATGAACCCGAACTCGCGGGTTCCGACGATCATTGACGACGGCTTTGTTCTTTGGGAATCGAACGCGATTGTTCGCTATCTCGCCGGGCTCCACGGTCGTGACACTCTCGCCCCGACAGATCCGAAGACATACGCGGACGCGGATCGTTGGATGGACTGGCAGCAGACCACGGTTCTGCCCTTGATGACGCCGATCTTCTGGGGCCTGGTCCGGACCCCCGAGGCCGAACGGAACCACGCGGTCATCAACCAAGCCATCCAAGACATGGTGCCGGTTGCCGCAATTCTTGAGAAGCGACTGACCGGCCGGGACTTTCTGATGGGTAGCAGTCTCACCATGGCCGACATTCCAGTCGCCATTCAAATCTATCGTTATCTGTCCTTGGTTGATGACCGGCCGTCGACCCCGAACATGGAGGGTTGGTTCGCACGAATTGCCGCTCGCCCGGCCTTCAAGGAACACGTTGGCGACATACCTTTGACCTAGTCTGCGGTTGTGTTGGCGGAGGACGACGGCATGAGGGCTTTCGGGCGACGGGTCTTGGTCTTGGCGGCGGTGTTTGGACTGCTGTTGCTCGGGCCGATGGGTGATGCGAATCGTGCGGATGCGCAGGACCGCAAACGCCTCGTCATCGGTATGACGCAGTTCCCGGCGACGCTGAACCCCTACATCGGATCGATGCTGGCAAAGTCTTATGTGCTGGCGGCCATGGTTCGGCCCACGGCGATCGTTGGTAAGGACTGGTTGGACCGATGCATGCTGTGCACGGAACTGCCGACTTTCGAGAATGGCCGGGCGGAGACTTGGACGGTTAGGGATCCTAAAACTGACGTTCCGGCCGGCAATACGGGTGTCCGGACCACCTACACCCTCAAGGATGACCTCTTTTGGGGCGACGGTACGCCGGTCACTACGGCCGATGTGGTGTTTGCGTGGGAGGTCGGGCGACATCCGGAGAGCGGGGTCGCCAGCCAGAAATCGTTCGAGGAAATCATCGACATTGAAGTCGTGGACGCCAAGACGTTCATCGTTGTCGAGGAGAAGGTCGCCTACCGGTACAGCTTGAGTGGCGCGTTCACGCCCTTGCCGGCCCATCTGGAACGGGACCGGTTCCAGGATCCGCGTGAGTATCGCTTGCAGAGCCTTTACGAGACCGACCCGACCAACCCCGGTCTTTGGAATGGACCTTACCGGCTTAAGGAGATCGAAAAGGGCAGCCATGTGGTGCTGACCCGGAACGAAACCTGGAAGGGCAAGGCCCCTGCGTTCGACGAGATCGTCGTACGCACTATCGAGAAGACAACGGCGCTTGAGGCGAACCTCCTCTCGGGCGCCATCGACTACATCGCCGGTGAGATGGGCCTGACGTTGGATCAGGCCCTCGCTTTCGAGAAACGGCACGGGGGCAAGTTCGATATCGAGTACGTGCAGGGACTGGTCTACGAGCACATCGACCTGAACCTCGACAATCCCATTTTGTCGGATGTGCGCGTGCGTCGCGCCTTGCTCCACGCGCTCGACCGGGCGGCCATCAGCGAGAAGCTATTCGGTGGCAAACAAGGTGTTGCGGACACCAACGTTCACCCGCTCGACCGGATTCATACCGACGACGTGCCCAAGTATCCGTTCGACCCGGACGCCGCGAACAAGCTCCTGGACGAGGCCGGGTGGACGGAGCGTAAGCGCGGCATCCGCCACAATGCGGCCGGTGAGCCGCTGGCCTTGGAGATCATGACCACGGCCGGTAACAGGGCGCGGGAGTTGGTGCAGCAGGTCCTGCAAAGCTACTGGAAGCGGGTGGGGATTGATGTCCGCATCCGGAACGAGCCCGCGCGGGTCTTCTTCGGGGAGACGGTGCGCAAACGCAAGTTCACGGGGCTGGCCATGTTTGCCTGGCTATCCTCGCCGGAACGTGTGCCGAAGACGGTCCTGCATTCCGACTACATCCCGACCGAGGCGAACAACTGGTCCGGCCAGAATGCGACCGGTTACAGCAACCCGGCGGTCGACGACCTGCTGGATGCCATCGAGGTCGAGTTGGATCCGGATGAGCGGAAGTCGATGTTTGGGGACCTTCAAAGGTACTACGCCTCGGATCTGCCGGTGCTGCCCCTCTATTTCCGGGCGCAGCCGTTCATTGTGCCGAGTTGGTTAAAGGGAATTGAGCCAACTGGACACCAATACACGACGACGCTTTGGATTGAGGAGTGGCGTGTCGAGTGACGCCGCCCTCCGTCGGGCCCCATCCCAACGCTCCGTCGAGGATTGAATGATCCGCTACATCATCCTGCGTTTGGCACAGGCGGCCGCCGTTCTGATCGGTATGTCGTTTCTGATCTATGTGCTGATCGGTTTGATGCCCGGAGACCCGATCGATCTGATGTTGTCGGCCGACCCGGATGTGACGCCGGAGGATGTCGCGCGTCTGAAGGCCATATACGGCCTGGACCGGCCGATCATCGAACGCTACGTCGCCTGGCTTGCGGCGGCGGTGGATGGGGATTTCGGATACTCCCGGCTTTTCAATGCACCGGTTCTTGAGGTTCTGCTGCCGCGGCTCGGCAACTCGCTCATACTGATGAGCCTGTCTCTGGGGCTCGCGCTCTCCATCGCCCTGCCTGCCGGGATCATCGCCGCTCGGAACCCGGGCTCACTGGCGGACCGGTTCATCAATCTGGCGTGCTTTGCCGGCATATCGGTGCCGCCGTTCTGGTTCGCGCTGCTGATGATCCTGCTGTTCTCCGTCAGTCTTGGCTGGCTGCCAGCGGGAGGTATGGGCAATCTGGACGGTGGTGGCTTCTTCGACCGTGTCCACCACATGATCTTGCCCGTCGCGACCCTCTCGATTGCGAGTATCGCCGCCTATGCACGGCACATGCGGGCGGCGATGATCGAGGTTCGGCGGGAGGACTGGGTCCGGACCGCCCGGGCCAAGGGCCTCTCTGATCAAGTGGTTGAAAGACGGCACGCGCTTCGAAACGCGCTGCTTCCGGTCGTGACGATCCTAGCGCTCGACTTCGGTGGTCTGTTCTCGGGCGCCTTGATTACGGAGACCATGTTCAGCCAACTCGGCATGGGTAAGACAATCTATGACGCCATCCTGGGCAATGACTACAATCTGGCATTGGTCGGTCTGCTACTGGCCACGTTGATCACTCTGCTCGCCAACATCGCTGCCGACATCGTCTATGCCCGGCTCGATCCCAGGATCACCTTTGTCGCCGAGGACGGAGCGGGATGATGGCAAGCCAACCCGCCTCCGGCGGCAAGCGACCGCTCCCGGTTTCGCCGGCGGCCCGTGCCTGGACCCGGTTCCTTCGCCACCAACTTGCCGTGGGCAGCGCGGTCCTGTTGGTCGTGTTCGTACTGCTGGCAGTCTTTGCGCCTCTCATCGAGGTCGTTCTCGACATCGACCCCGAAGAGGTGGACCTGTTCGCGCGGTTGGAGGGTTCCTCCTGGGCGCATCCGTTGGGCACCGATGATCTGGGCCGGGATCACCTGGCGCGCCTGCTGCGGGGTGGGCAGGTCTCGCTTGCCGTTGGCCTTACTGTGGCCTTGGCGGCGGCCACCCTTGGGACTTTGATTGGACTTACGGCGGGTTTCGCTGGCGGCCGCATTGACGATCTGCTGATGCGGTTCGCCGATGGGGTGATCTCACTGCCGCTGCTGCCGCTTCTAATCGTTCTCGTCGCGGTCGATCCTGCCGAACTTGGACTGCCAGAGGCCGTCACATGGGACGAGTCCTTCGCGGTCTGGCGCCTTGTCTTCATCATTTCGCTGGTCGGGTGGCCGGGGACGGCGCGCCTTGTCCGCGCGGCAACACTGTCCATCCGAACGCGGGAGTTCGTGTCCGCGGCCAAAGCGCTTGGATATGGGCCAATAAGGATCATGCTGCTGCACATCCTGCCCAACGCCGCCTCTCCCATTCTGGTTTCAGCGACGCTGGCAGTCGGAAACGTGATCCTCTTCGAGAGTGTGCTGAGTTTTCTGGGCTTAGGCATTCAGCCGCCGGTTCCGAGCTGGGGCAACATGCTGACCGGCGCGCAGGAACTGGTCTGGGAGGCGCCGATGCTCGCGGTGTGGCCCGGGCTGCTGATCTTCCTGGTTGTCATTGCCTTCAACCTCGTCGGCGATGGCCTTCAGCAGGCGCTGGATCCGAAGTCCGCTGTCGCATCAGCCCCCGCGAAGAACTGAGGCGTCTCACGAATACCGTTTCGATGGTCTCGCAACTTGTCTGTTCCTGACACGCGGGCTATGCAGCGTCTTGGTTGGCTTGCCCCATGTTCGTGGAGGGCAAGCCCTGAATGCCTGGAGTACAGTTCATGAGTGATTACGGCCTCCACCTCAGACCGGAGGACTGGGCTGAGATCATGAACAGGTTCAAGCGCCGGCCTTTGGATATGTTCCACATCCACCATGTCCGGGTCATGGTCGCCCAGCGGCGGGCTGAGGTCCTTGGGCTGTCCAAGCAGTTCGACGGTAATCCGGAGAATGCGGTCGACGAGACGATCCCACACAACAAGCTGAACATGGAACACTTCGTTGAGTCCCATGTCGTCCGCCTTCTCCGGCCCCTTTCAATCATCGATCCCGTGTACAAGGAAGCGGGGTCGCTATCGGTCCTGTCGATCGGGCCACGGAACGAGATGGAGATCTTTCACCTGATGGCGATGGGGTTCCTGATGAGGAACATCCAGGCGATCGATCTGGTCTCCAACTCGCCGTTCATCCAAGTGGCCGATATGCACGACACCCCGTTCGAGGACAGCCGATTTGACGTGGCGGTTAGCGGATGGGCGCTGCCCTACAGTAAGGATCATCAGAAAGCCGTGGATGAGATGGTTCGTGTCTTGAAGCCCGGTGGATTGTTCTGCATGGGCTTCACCCGCATTCCACCGGAGGACGGGCGGGCAAAGAAAGTCGCCGATGATGGCAGCATCAATCACGCTGCGTCCGACGAGATTCTGGATCTGATCGGGCGGGACAACATTGAAGAAGTGGCCTTTCGCCACGATCCGCTCGATAAGAGCCAAGACGGAGCCATCCTGTTGATCGTTCGGATTAAGAAGTAGCTTTCAAAGCCGGTTGACCCGGATCCGCCGCAAACCGTGAACCCCAGATCGGAGCAGGGTGGTTACGCCCTGACGGAAGAGCATGACCCAACACAACAGCCATCTGAAACCCGATGACTGGCTCGCGATCATGCGAAAGTTTCAGCGGCGAATGCAGGACATGTTCCATGTTGATCACGTCCGCATCCTGGTCGCCGAGCGCCGGGCCGAGGCATTCGGTACGTTGAAAGAGTTTCAGGGAAGCTTGGAGCAGGTTGTCGACCTGACGATCCCTTACAACAAACGGAACATGGAAAACTTCCTTGAATCTCAGGTTGTTCGGATCATCCGTCCCCTTTCCGTGATCGACCCGGTCTTTAAGTCTGCGAAAGACCTTTCAGTCCTGTCGATAGGCCCGAGAAACGAGATGGAGATCTTTCATCTTTGGGCTTTGGGGTTTCAGCCCAAGAACATCAAAGCCATCGATCTTGTCTCCAACTCCCCACTGATCGACATCGCGGACATGCACGATATTCCATATGAGGACAGTTCGTTCGATGTGGCCGTGAGCGGGTGGGCGCTTCCCTATAGCAAGGATCATCAGAAGGCTGTCGATGAGATGGTTCGGGTCCTGAAACCGGGCGGGCTGTTTTGTATTGGGTTCACACGCATCCCTCCGGAGGATGAACGCGCCAGGAAGGTCGAACGGGACGGCAGCGTCAATCACACGTCGACGGATGACATTCTCAGACTGATCGGGCCGGCCAATGTGGGGGACGTGGCGTTCAGCCATGACCCTCTCGATCAGGATGAAGACGGCGCGATTGTGCTGATCGTGCGGATCAGGAAGTAGCCGCCACCGGAAAAAGACAAGGGGATCGATTGCCCGTCGACCAATGGCTCATGGCGGAGGTTTGGTGTCAGTCTTGCTCCAGCCGTTGACGCTGCCCCGTTCGCGGCCTAGCTAACGGGCATGCGACGTAAGCCCGTCCTTTTCGTTGTCCTGTTTGCCCTCTTCTTGGTCGCCTGCGAGGAGGCCCCGCCGCCTGTGGTCAACCGCCGTGAGGGCAAGCCGCCAACAGGCGAGGGATACAGCGGCGAGTTCTGTATGGAACTGAGGAACCGGGCGCCGTTTACGATCACGGGACGGGTGCTGATCAAGTCACGGGACCGAAGAACCTTCAGGTTATCCCGGAATCAAAGCCGTCAGCTCTGCTTTGACGGCACCATGTATGGAAACAACACGGTGAGCCTTGTGATCACCAACTTCATGACGCTGCCGCTTTTCTCATGTTACACAACGGTTTACGAGCCGGTCGTTGTTCGAGCTTACCGGCATCAGGACGGTTGGCTCTATGATGCGTCCTGCCGCAAGTAGTGCTAAGGTCTCTGCCGGGAATCGCCGCCGAGCCCCACCCCCATCAGCTAGTCGTTGAGAGTTCCGATGACCGTCTCCCGGACCCCAGAACGTCCGTACTCCTCGTTCAGCAACTACGACAACATCAACTGGTATCGGGCATTCCTACTCGACCTTCGATACGCGATTCCGCAGGACTCCTACGCGGGGTTTGCGAAGGTGGTCGCGAATGCTCTGCACCGTCGGCATACTTTCAACGCAACCCCCACCAACGGTGAGGAGGAGGTGCAAAACGGCGCGACGGAGCTGGAGGAGCTTGGTTACACCCGGCTCCCGCCGCTTCTTTCTGCCGAAGAGATCACGGAAATCCGCACCTATCTGGAAGGGCAGAAAGTCTTCAACCAATGGGCCGTTCACAGCGGTGAGGCCGCGGATCGCGAGAACGGAGACTATCTGATCGACGACGTGCCCGAGCACGTGAATGCCGCCGAGTACCCGCAAAAGGTAATGGCGACATGCCCTGGCCTGTTCAAGATCGCCAACCACCCCTACGTCATATCTTTGGTGGAGCGGTATCTTGGAACGACACCGACCATTCAGGCCCTTCAAGCCTGGTGGTCCATGCCCGATCGGTCGGAAGCCCAACACGCCCAACTGTTCCACGCTGACAGGCACTGCTACAAGTTCTGTAAGTTCTTCATTTATTTGACGGATGTGGATTCGTCTTCAGGCCCTCATGTGTTCGTCAGCCGCTCGAACGACATGAACGGCGTGCGTAAGAAGTTGCGTGATGTTCAAGATCCGGAAGCTATGAAGCGCTTTCAGACGATGTTGAATGCGCAACGAAAGAACGACGCTGACGTCGAAGATTTCTTCGGAACGGAAAATCTGGTGAACTTCGAAGGCCCGGCCGGTGACATGTTCATCGTCAACACGGCGGGTATCCACAAAGGCATGCTGCCGACGACCGGCCGGCGGCTTGTCTTCCAGGTCCTCTACACGATGCTGCCGACCATCAAGGACGAAAACCCGAACATCGATTATCCGGGTTTCGTCGATGATGCCCGGTCCTGGTTTGGCGACACCTACACCGAGGACAAGCTTCTCTACATGAACCGCCTGATGATCCGGATCTGATCGCTCCGACGGGCGGGATCATGCAACCCGGGGAAGTTCGCTCTCCACGAGTTTGGACCAGTAGCTGGCGCCAATAGGGAGCACCTCGTCGTTGAAATCGTAGCCGGCGTTGTGAAGCATCTTGCCTTCGCCGCCAGGGCCCGCACCAAGCCAGATGTAAGAGCCGGGCTTTTCACGCAGCATGAACGCGAAGTCCTCGGCGCCCATGGCGGGGGTCGCATCGCGGATGATCTTATCGTCGCCGACAACGGTGGAAGCGACCACGGCCGCGCGGTCCGTCTCCTTGTCCGCATTGATGGTCGGCGGATACCGGCGCTCATACCATAGTTCAATCGTGGCCCCGAAGCTTTCCGCAACCCCCTCGGCGATCTTGCGGATCTTCGGTTCGATCATGTCTTGCACATGCGGTGAGAAGGAGCGGCAGGTCCCGGCCAGCTTCACCATGCCGGGGATGACGTTGTACGCGTCGCCCCCATGGATCTGAGTGACGCTGACAACCACCGCATCCATCGGGTTCACGTTGCGGGAGGCGATGGATTGCAAGGCCGTCACGATATGCGCTGACACGAGGACCGGGTCGACGGACAGATGCGGCATGGCACCGTGGCCGCCCACCCCGGTCACATCGAGCTCGAACATATCGTAGGAGGCCATCACCGGGCCGGAGCGCGCGGCGATCACACCCACGGGCATGCCGGGCCAGTTGTGCATTCCCCAAACGGACTCGACCGGGAACTTCTCGAACAGCCCTTCCTCGACCATAACCCGGCCGCCGCCCTCGTTCTCCTCGGCCGGTTGGAAGATCACATGCACGGTCCCGTCGAAGTTCTTTGTCTCCGCCAGATACTTCGCGGCGCCGAGCAGCATGGTCGTATGCCCGTCATGGCCGCAGGCGTGCATCTTGCCTGGGTTCTGTGACGCGTAGGGCAGGCCTGTCGTCTCCTGAATGTCGAGGGCGTCCATATCGGCCCGGAGTGCAATCGACCGGTCGCCGCTTCCCCCGCGGATCGTGCCGACGACACCGGTTCCCGCAAGGCCGCGATGGACTTCGATCCCAAACTCCTCGAGCTTCTTGGCGACGAAATCCGATGTCCATTTCTCTTCGAACGCGGTCTCGGGATGCATGTGCAACTCCCGGCGCCATTCGGTCATGTCGTCGTGGAATTCGGCGATGCGGTTGATGATGGGCATGAACGATCCTGTCGCGGCGGGATGCGCGGTCGCGCATCAGATGACTTAGGGGTTAGCTCACCAGCGTCGGGGCGGCAAGTCTGGGTAGGACACTTGAGATCTCCTTTTCCGTCGGAAGCCCTGTCTGCGCACCTTCTGCCAAACAGGCAAGACCAGCGGCGACGCTTGCCCGGTGCAGGGCGTCCCTCGGCTTTTGTTTCTTATCGAGCGCCGTTGCGAATGCCCCGACAAAGGCATCACCGGCGCCAACCGTGTCGACTGGATCGATCTCCAGCGTTCCGACCTTCCAAACGCCGCCTTCGCCGAACATCACGGCCCCTTTTCCGCCAAGCGTTATGACGACGATCGTGCCGTGCTTTCTGGCCAGCATCCGGCAATGGCGTGCGGGTTCCAGCGTCTCGCCGACCAAGGCGGCGGCCTCCTCTTCGTTAAGGACCAAGACATCCACGCCGTCCAAGGCCTGCTCCGAGATTGGGTACGCTGGGGCGAGATTGAGGACGACCCGCGCGCCGTGGCTCTTTGCCATCCGGATCAGCGCCTCGTTCGCTTCCACTGGGACTTCCATCTGCAGCACCAGCACCGTGTAGTTCGTCAGCAGTGGCGCCGGTACGAGGTCCGGGTGAAGCGACTGGTTGGCGCCGCTTGCGACGACGATCTGGTTCTCTCCGGCCCGGTCGACCATGACCATGGCGGTCCCGGTGACATCATCGACTTGCCGACAAGGGGTTGTGTCCACGCCGGCATTCTTGATGGCTTTCAGCACGGTCTGACCGAAAGGATCCTTTCCGACCTGGCCGACGAACCTGACGTCGCCGCCCGCCCTGGCGGCGGCAACCGCCTGATTGGCCCCTTTGCCGCCGGGGCGCATCACATACCCCGGCGAAAGTACGGTTTCCCCAGGTTTCGGCAGTTCCGGGACCGTGACAAACAAATCCGCGTTAATAGAGCCAAATACCACAATCATGATCTGCAGCCCTTTCGCTGACGATCTCTCTTCGCTACTACTGCCGCCAAAGGATGGCGATATTTGGAACGGTCCGACATGGCAACAGAAGGTACCCCGACAATTCGGCCCGTCGTGCTATCCGGGGGCGCCGGTACCCGGCTCTGGCCTGTTTCCCGTGCCCTTTACCCGAAGCAACTCCTCCCAATGGTCGGCGATATCAGCCTTCTGCAGGACACGCTCCGCCGCTTGTCAGGGCTGCCGGGGGCGATCGACCCGGCGGTGATCTGCAACAATGAACATCGTTTTGCCGTGGCTGAGCAACTGCAAGTTATCGGCTTGTCGACGGCGAGCGTTGTGTTGGAACCGGTTGGCCGGAACTCCTGTCCCGCAGCCGTCATAGCGGCCCTTCTGTCAGCGCGGCAGGCGCCGGACACCGTCGTACTGATGTTGGCGTCAGATCATGTGGTTGAGAAGGTCGACAGCCTTCATCACGCCATTTCGGTCGCGGCGGCCGCAGCGAGCCAGGGTAGGATCGTCAGCATTGCCGTGGAGCCGACACGTCCAGAGACCGGTTACGGCTATATCCGGAAAGGGTCGCCAATCGAAGGCGTTGCCGGGGCCTTCTCGGTTGAGCAGTTCGTCGAGAAGCCGGATCTGGCGACAGCCGAGTCCTATCTGGCCGACGGCTCGTACGTCTGGAACAGCTCCATGTTCGCTTTCCGCGCTGATGTCCTTCTCGCGGAGGTCGAGGCGTTGGCGCCTGACGTCCTGACCGCGTGCCGGGCAGCGCTCGACGCGGCCAAGACGGATCTCGATTTTTTGCGCCTGGACGCGGAGGCATTTGGCGAGGCGCCTGCGATCTCTTTCGATTACGCGGTGATGGAGAAGACCGGCAAGGCGGCGGTCGTCCCAGCCGACCTCGGGTGGAGCGATGTGGGAGCGTGGTCCGCGGTTCGGGAGGCCCGGCCCAAGGACGACAAGGGGAACGCGACCCAAGGCGATGTCGTCTTACAGGACGTTTCGGACAGTCTCATCCGCTCCGATTCTCGTCTGGTTGCGGTCGTGGGGCTTGATAAGGTCGTTGTTGTCGAGACGGTCGACGCGGTTTTGGTGGCGGCGGCGGATAAGGCTCAGGACGTCAAAGTCATTGTCGACCGGCTTAAGGCGGACGACCGGCCGGAAGCGACGATCCACGCGCGGGTGCACCGTCCCTGGGGTGACTATGAAGGCTTGGATATTGGCGACGGCTTTCAGGTCAAGCGAATCACCGTCAAGCCCGGTGCCGCCCTCTCTCTTCAGCGTCACGCCCGCCGGGCGGAACACTGGGTGGTCATCAGCGGACGTGCGCGGGTCACACGAGGACCGGACATGGACCGTTTGGACGTGGTCCATCTCGAAACCGATCAGTCGATCGATATCCCGCTCGGCTGGATCCATCGTCTGGAGAACCCGGCGGCCGAGCCTCTGGTGATCATCGAGGTCCAGACCGGCGACTATCTAGGCGAGGACGACATCGAGCGTCTGGAGGATGTCTACGGCAGAGGGTGACGCTGCCAACGTTTCGCCATTCGTTCGTGTCCGTCTTTGCCAGCCGCTGACTTGCCGTGACCTGACTTTCGCGCTACGCGGGGGAGGGTGCTGCTGAACGACGGCGCCGTGAACAGGGGAGAAATGCCATGTCCTTCATCCGCTCCGCGGCCCGCTTTGCGGTGTCCGGCCTTCTGGCGACTGGTCTCGCGACCGCCGCGCACGCCGAAACGCGGGTCACGTACAAATCCGCCAAATCAACTTCGTCCTACTATCAGATGGCCGTTCAGGTTTCCGAGGCGGTCGGCTCTGCGACGAATGGCGGGCTGTCGCTGACCGTTGAAGAAAGCCAAGGCTCGGTCCAGAACGTTAAAGAGGCGGCGCGACGTCCCGGCAACTATGTCTTCACGACCCCGCCGGTGCTGGTGAAGCTCGCGCTTGGCAACAAGCGGATGTTCGAAGGTTCCGACGACTATTCCAAGATCCGCGCCCTGTTCCCGATCCCCTCGCTCACCATGCACTACGTTGTCCGTGCAGATGCGGGCATCGCGTCCTTTGATGATCTGGACGGCAAGAGCTTTATCATCGGCAAGGGCAGTTTCGGCGCCCGTGAGGCTGCCAAGAACTTCAAGCTCTTCGGGCTCGAGGGCAAGATCGACCTTGTCGATGTTGAGTTGAACGCGGCGGTTCCAGCACTGAAGAACGGACAGGTCGACGGCTTCGCGACCGCAGGCTCCTATCCGGCGCCGAACGTGATCGAGGCGGCCGCGGGAACCGGCGTCAAGCTGTTGTCCATGTCCGATGAGCAGGTAGCCGCGACCAAACGGACCCGTCTCGTCATTCCAGGTGGGACCTATCCCGGCATTGACGGAGACACGGTCACCACATCGCTGCCGGTCGGCGCCTACACCACAACGAACATGAGTGAGGCGGACGCCTATGCGCTGACCAAGGCCTATTGGGAGTCGAAGCCCGATATGTCGAAGACCGCCCGCTGGTGGGCCGGCGTGGGCGAGGCAATGATCGGCGACATGGCCGGCAAGCTGCACGCCGGGGCGCTCAAGTACTACGCGGAAGCCGGTATCGCCGTTCCCGATGCCCTTAAATGAATGACGCTGTGCGGGCGGCCGGAACACTGTCGGCCGCCCGCCTCCTTATTGCCGGATTGGCAGGCGTCTCGGTCCTGTTTCACGTCTGGCTGATCTTCTCCGGTCTCTATCCCAACCTGATCGTCCGGCCTGTTCACTTGATCCTCGTTCTGCCGTGGATCTTCGTGATTGGTGGCGGCGGTCACGGCTTGGTGCGCCGTTCGATCGATCTGGCACTGTGCGCTGGCGGCGTGGGGATCTGTGCTTGGATTGTTTGGAACGAATCCGCGCTTTCCGACCAGTACGGCTTTCTTGAAGGCAACGGCCAGCGGGTGATGGCCGTCGCTCTTATCCTGCTGGTTCTCGAGATGGCGCGCCGGGCGGTCAAGCTCGCCTTGCCGGTTCTGGCAGCCGTGGCGCTGGCCTATGGTGTTTGGGGCGACCTAGTACCCGGCCGACTTGGTCACGCGGGTATTCCCTTTGACAGCTTGTTCGGGACCCTAGTGATTGCGGAGGGTGGACTTTGGGGGCCGTTGACGGGGGTTTCGGTCAGTGTGGTGGCCGTCTTCGTCATCCTTGGCGCCGTTGTTGGGGCAGGTGATGGCGGCACGGCCTTCATGTCCCTCGCCATCCGGCTGGCAGGTCACCTGCGGGGCGGGGCTGCCCGCGTTTCGGTTCTGGCATCCGCGCTGTTCGGCTCAATCAGTGGCTCGGCCTCGGCCAACGTCGCGTCGACCGGGGCGTTCACCATCCCGGCGATGACGCGGCTCGGGTATCCGAAAGCGCTTGCCGGTGCGGTGGAGGCGGTTGCGTCTTCGGGTGGCCAGATCATGCCGCCGCTCATGGGGGCTGGTGCCTTCGTGATGGTGGAACTCCTGGGAACCACATACGGCACCATCATGGCCGCGGCGATCCTGCCGGCCCTTCTGTTCTTTCTCGCCACCTGGCTCGGCATCGGCTGGTTCGCCAAGCGGGAGGGTCTTGAAGGCATGGCGCGGGAGGACATTCCGGAGTGGGGGTGGGTGCTCCGTCTGGCGCCGTTCTTCCTCATCCCGTTCGGTGCCCTTCTGGCGGTTTTGTTCGGCACCGGTAAGACCCCGCAGTTTGCCGCCGCCGTGGCGATCTTCGCGGCAACCGGCCTTTTGCTAGCCGGACCAAACGGCTTTGTCGGGATCCGACAATCCGTTCTCAGGTTCGAGTCCGCGATCGTGGAGGCCGCGCGCCAGATCGCGCTGATCGCATCGATCATCATTTGTGCCGGGCTGATCATCGGGGTTCTCAACATGACCGGGCTCGGCGTGAAGATCACGTCGATGATCGTCTCGCTGTCGGGCAACCAGCTTTGGCCAGCGCTTCTGTTGACAGCACTTGCATGCGTTATCCTGGGCATGGAGGTGCCGACCACCGCTGCCTATGTCATCTGCGTTTCCGTTGCCGGACCGGCCCTTCAGGAGTTGGGCTTACCAGCTCTTCATACGCATCTCTTCGTCTTCTGGTACGCCCTGCTGTCGACGATCACCCCGCCCGTCTGCGGCACGGTGTTCATCGCCGCCGGGATGGCAGGCGCGCCGTGGCTTCGGGTCTCCGGCTACGCCATGCGGCTTGGGCTCGGCCTTTACTTCGTCCCGCTGGCCATGATTGCGAACCCGGATCTCATCACGCCTGCGGAAGCCCCGTTCGGCGCCGCCGTCGCGTTTGTCCGGATCGCTGCCGGTCTGGCTCTGCTCGGATGGGCGACCGTCAACTACCGGGAACGCAGCCTGTTGTCCGTCGTGGCGGCGGTCGCCGGTACCGCTCTTCTGCTCGTCCAGATCGGTTAGGGCGGGCGCTTAGACAGAGATCCAGGCGGCGTTCTGGTTGGTGGACTGGACGGCCGCCGCGATGAAGCGGACGCCTTCCAGTCCGTCCCGCACACCTGGCACGAGCATCGTTTCCGGTGCTGGGTCCCGTCCGGCGAGATGGGCGCGGACCTGTTCGGCGAGGTCCGTGTAGAGCTACGCGAAGGCTTCGAGGTATCCCTCCGGATGACCGGCGGGAATGCGGCTGGCCCGCTCCGCCGCCGGTCCCAGCCCCGGTCCACCCCGGAACATGACCCGGGGCGCCTCTCCAAGCGGCGTGAACTTGAGTTGGTTCGGGTGTTCCTGCGCCCACTCCAGCCCCGCCTTCTCCCCGTACACCCTGAGACGCAGCCCGTTCTCATTGCCGTGCGAGACTTGGCTGGCCCAAAGCATGCCCTTGGCCCCGCCCTCAAAGCGCAGAAGCATGTGCGCGTTGTCATCCAGCCGGCGGCCATCCACGAAGGTATGCAGGTCCGCCGCGACGTCGGTAATGCGGGAGGCTGTCACGAACGCGGCAATGTTGGCGGCGTGGTTTCCGATATCGCCGACCGCGCCAACCGGGCCGCTCCTGGCTGGATCGGTGCGCCACTCCGCTTGTTTCAGTCCCGTATCCTCAAGCTTTGTCGCCAGCCAGTCCTGGGCGTACTCGACCTGGACCACACGGATTGGACCAAGCTCTCCGTCCACCACCATCTGCCGCGCCTGCCGCACCATGGGGTGCCCCGTGTAATTATGGGTCAGGCCGAAGACGAGGCCAGTTTTGTGGACCCGTTCCACCAGATCTTCCGCGTCGGCCAGGGTCGTCGTAAGCGGCTTGTCGCAGATGACGTGAATACCGCGATCCAGAAAGGCTTTAGCGACCTCGTGATGGAGATGGTTTGGCGTGACGATGGAAACGGCGTCGATCCCATCAACCCGTCTCGACTCCGCTTCGGCCATCTCATCGAATGTGGCGTACGCCCGGTCGTCTGGAACCAACAGATCTCGTGCCGATGCGCGTGCCCGCTCCGGATCGGAAGCAAAAGCACCCGCCACCAGATCCCAATGGCCGTCGAGCCGTGCGGCGATTCGGTGAACGCCGCCGATGAAGGCGCCCTGTCCGCCTCCAACCATGCCCAAACGCAGGCGCCTCTGTTCAATCGACATGAAAACCTCCCGAACGAATGATTTTGTCGGAGCGTACCACGCCCCTGTCGGGGGACCGAGACGTCTGAGCTGTTCTGGTGAAACGTGCTGGATACGCGAAAGCCGACCGTTGGGGGGACAACGGCCGGCTTTCATTCGGGAGCGGTGCCCAGTATCGGCCGTCCCGGCGTCTCGGGGAGAGGGGCCGGGACCGGCATCGACACCTGTCCCGAAGGGAGTGATGTCTCCGACACATCGCAGGTCGGGTCGGCACCGCACTTGTTCCAATTGATCGTTTCGATGAATTCGATAGGTATTCGTTATGGCAATTGCACGCTGTCCTGATCCGAACGACTTGCTCGAAGTCTCCGGCTGAGTAACAACGTCATGGTCGTTGTTAGGAGGGCCTGAGACGCATGGAACTGAAATTCGATCCCCGTCAGGACTTGATCGTGGCGTTTCCCACCCGGATCTGCCGTTTCCTGATCGATGGGGCCGGTCCCCTCAACGAGTCTCTTGAAGCCGCAGTCCTCCAGCGGAAGGAGGACAGCGCCGGCGTTCACCGCAGCAACATCGGCGGCTGGCATTCAAACGACGACTTCTTGGACTGGCCCGACCGCGGCGTTGAGACGATCAAGCAGGCGGTTCAGGGGGCGCTCCAGACCATGGTGCCGATCCTTGTGGGGGGAGATTGCAGTTTCGACACCCATCTTGTGGCTTGGGCGAACGTGTCGGGCTACGGCCATTTCAACAAGCGGCACAATCACCCCGATTGCCAGGTATCAGCCGTCTATTACGTTCGTACGGGAACCGATGTACCCAACATCCCTCAAAGCGGCTTGTTCGAGCTTTTCGATCCCCGGGTCCATGCTGAGATGTCGGCGCTGGAGGGGGAGCAGGTCGGCATCGACATGCAGGTAAAACCGGTCGACGGCATGCTGCTGATGTTTCCGTCCTGGATGTACCACCAAGTCTACCCGTACTACGGGGAGGGCAACCGCATCTCGATCGCGATCAACGCCCATATCCGGAACTTGAAACGCGTAAACTCCGCCGCCGGGAGTGCGTAAGGCCGCACCTTCCGCTGTCCTGAATTCATAAAGTGTCAGACTGTCGGCAGTTTTGCCGGAACCCGGTCAATCGCCAGCCAAGGCCAGCGGTGCCGGTAGCTCTCACATTTCTCTTCGAAACGATCGGGCGTTGGGTTCAGCGGGTTCCACCTCAGCACACCGTTGAACATATCGTCGAACCCATAAGGCGCGCGCGTCTCGTGTCCTCCATCTGGAGCCATGCGCAGGCCGACACAGGTGCCGGCGACGACGAACCGTTCTATTCCCTCATGCGCGTTGCGGAGCGGGGCGCACGGGCTGCCGAAGCGGTCCTCGAACCATAGGTGGACCCGTGCCTGATTGCGGATCTCTACGTCGACGCCGAGATCGTCGAACAAGGCTGCTCCCCGCCGGATGACCCTGTCTTCGGCATCCCACGACAGATCCCGGTCGTCGTAGTAGAAGACATCGTAGTCGTTCACCGAGTCACCCGGCGCTTTGCCGTCCCGGTGATTCCAGACCGCCTGGAAGAGGCACCCGGCGACCAACCAAGCATCTCCTACTCCGAGCTCGGGCAGTCGCCGCAGGACTTCTGTATTAACCGGGTTGGCGAGTGCGAGCTCGACGAACCGGCTTTCCAGATCCGGTTGTGCCGCGGCCGACGCCATTGCGTCTGTCATCTCTCATGCTCCGGCATCGATGAGGGTGTTGTATCCGTGCAGAATGACGGGATCCCGGCAGCACAGGAAGCAGCGGCCGCGTGTCACACCAGCGAACGACTGTTTTCTTTGGCCGGGTGGACGTGATAGCGAGAACAGGCACCGGGTTTGGCGAGCGGAGACTACGACGAAATGGCGAATCGATCGCTGACACCGGCATCGGTCCGGCCGATAGACATCATGCCGAGGGAACGTCCGGTTTTCCTGGTCAATGGTCTTCACAAGAGCGGAACCACGTGGGTTCAGCAGATTCTCGATGCACATCCGGCGGCGGCGTGCCGGACCGAAGACATGTTCGTAAAGATTGCGGACGGCTTGAAGGAGGTCTTCCAGAGTTACAACCGCATCATTGCGGAGGAGGATCACCGGCGCGCGAAACAGGGTGTCCAGAGTTTTGATCTCGACGATGTGGTCGCGTCCTACTTTTTCATGATCCGCCGAGCTTTGGATAAGGCCCCGGAAGAGGCCGCGTGGTCCGGCATCAAGGACAATCTGCTGAACCCGGACGCGTTTCTGAGTTACATCCCCAGTTCCCGTGTGATCCACGTGGTCCGAGACCCGCGAGACCTTGCGATATCATCCTGGGCGTCGACGCTCCGGCTCAGTCCTGGCCGCACCGCCCCGGTTCCCGCCAAAACACCGCCGATCACTGAGGACCATATCGCGCAGGTCTTCGGCGCCTGGTCCGATTTTGTGTCCGGCGTGCTTGAGCGGCATACAACCCTGCCTGACCGGGTGTTTGTTGTTCACTACGAAGATCTGATTGCCAACTTCGAGGGAACGGTTGCCGCGCTGTTCGGCTTTCTAGGTCTGGCACGCGATACGGAAACGCTCGCCCGCATCAAGTCGGCGACGGACTTCGAAGCGTTGTCCGGCGGGCGTGGTCAGGGCCAGGAGGACACCAGCAGCTTCTATCGAACGGGGTTGGCGGGCGGATGGTCGTCGCGAGAGGATCGGGAGATGTTCTCCGGGCCCATGCGTGGGCTGGCAGACCATCTCGCCCGCGCTGGATACAACGCTGAAGGCAGAGCGCGTCTCTGAGTGACTATCCTTTAGGGTTTCCCGCAACCAAGGCATCCAGCCAGTCAAAACCCTCGGCGACCCATTCCGCGGGAATGCTGTGCCCCTTCGGATGAAGGCACAGCTCGAGCGTCCGGCCGCTGCCACAATCCGACCAACGCTCGCAGGTGTAACGGCGGAACTCGCCGGCGGGCGTGGCTGGCACACCGCACTGGTTGATCTTCCGGAACAGGTCCATGCCCTCTGGGATCGGCATCGAGTTGTAGATGCCGATCTCATCGTAGGCGACAACCCGGTCCCGCAGGCCATGGATATGCCGCAGATTGACCGGTCCAGTCGGGCAGGTACGGGGAGTATCGTTCCAAAACCCCCCGGCGATTGGCGCGAAGCCGGTAAACAGGTCGCCGCCATAGCAGGCGAGGTTCCAGACCATGGATGCGCCGCGCGAGAATCCGGATGCCAAGACGCGACTTTCGTCGATTGGCCAGCGCTGCTTCACGTCATCCAGGACGGCCCTGGTGTAGGCCAACTCGTCCCGCCCCCCTTCCGCGCGATTGGCGCCGATCTGCCGCCAGTAACCGGTCTGGGCCTAGGGAGAGACGAACAGTGCCCCCCGCCGATGCGCCCCGTTCACCATGGCCCGATTGCGGAACGTGCCTTCAGGGGAACCATTCCATCCATGGAAGTAGACAATAACCGGCAGGGGAGAGACGCCGTCCCAATCCTTAGGGGCTGAGGCGAGATAGTACCCACCGCTGACCTCGCACCGGTTGCCGGGACCGCAAGGCGCATCGGCTGCCGCGGGAAGGGTTTGGGTCGCCACGACCACAGTCATCAGTAGTCCGAAAAGCCATTCGGCGCGAAAGCGAAGCATGGGGGTCTCCGGCGCGATCCAGGATGCTCATCAGGCAGTTAGGGCCCGGATGATACGCTGTCGAGCGTCAGCCGTCTGTCTCAGCGGAACGTGATAGCCCGAGAGCACCCGGGCAAGGCGACAGGCCTGAAGACAGGACCGTCCCTAAGCCCGCATCTTCTCCTCGTGAGATCGCGCAAGTGCTGCCAGACGGTAGAGGCCGTGAACGAACTTTCCGTAGGGCAGAACCAGAAACAGACCCATGACGAAGCCGAGGTGGATGATCAGCAGCATGCCCATCGCAGCGGTGTCGCGAAAAGCCAGAAGCAGCAGACCGGTCAGGGAAACGAAGAACAGCGATGCAAGAAGTGCCACGTCGATCCCGTGGGTTTCCACTGCCTCTGGGTCCCGGTCTGTCAGGTACTTTATCCGCAGCAGCCCAACCGGGCCGATCAGAAGCCCGATGCCGCCGACGGTACCTAAAATCACCACCGGCGAGGTCAGAGGGTAGGGTGCCTCCCAACCGAAGAAGTAGTGAAAGACCGTGCCGAGCGATGTTGACGCGAAACACAACAGAAAGCCGCCGGCCATCAAATGATGGTAACGCCGCCGCGCGTTAGAGCCCCGGTCGTCGATGTCGTGGCAACCTTCATCCCCGTCGGGGCCGTGAGCGCCGCCCAGGTTCTTCAACGTGGCAGCATCATGCATGGCCCGCGCCCAGGCGAGCAGCGGGATCGGTCTTCCGCCCGTGGTGGCCAGAAAATCCCGGACCCCCATGAACATGGCCAGGATCGCGAAGAGAAACACCGCGCCAAAAGTCACCACCATCACGTTGTGGGGCATGATCGCGTAGAAATCTCCCTCGTGAAGCCCGAACAGCCGCTCCGGCGAGACCAGGATTGCGGAGGCGATCAGGAAGCCTGCGAGGCCCAGTGCCGTTGCCAGGACGGCCTTGATGCCGTTCTTCTGAAACAGCGAGGCAAGCGGACCCGGCCACGCATGATCCTGCCAGCTTTCCACCCGGAGCCGGGAGAATGTCTTCGGCACGTTAAGGCCGAACTCGTGCGGTGGCGCATACTGACAGGCATGCCAGCAGCCCTTGCAGTTGTGGCAGAGATTGGCGAGGTAGCTCAAATCGCCGTCCGTGAAGGCCCGGCGCATCTCCATCGCTGGGAAAACGGCGCAATAGCCTTCGCAGTAGCGGCAGGCGTTGCAGATCTCCATGGAGCGGCGGGCTTCCGCCAGTGCATCAATTGAGGGCATGGCGTGCCGCTCCGTCCCCTGCTTTGCGACCGAACACGGTCCCGATGGTCATACCAATACCGGCGAGATAGCCCTGGCCCAGGACGTTGCCGGCCATGATCTCTCCCGCCGCGAATATGTTTGCGGTTGGTTGCCCTGTTGCCATCCGCACCTTCGCCCCGTCATCCACGGTGACGCCCAGATAGGTGAAGGTGATCCCGGGTCGGAGCGGGAAGGCGTGATAGGGCGGTTTGTCGATCGGGCGTGCCCAATGGGTTTTGTCGACGGTGAGGCCCTGCGTCCGGCTCTCATCGTGGATCGTGGGGTCAAAGGTTCCCGGCACGCAGTGCTCATTAAACTCCCGCACCGTGGCTTCCAGCCGGGCGCTATCCACGCCGATTGCTGCCGCGAGGTCGGGCAGTGTGTCGGCCACGATCGGGGGGAAGACGGATGGCATAAACAACTCGGTCGCCTTCTGATCGATGATGGAATAGGCGATCTGATCCGGTTGACCTGCGACGAGGCGCCCCCAGATGGCATATCGTTTGGGCCAGAAGTCCTCGCCCTCGTCGTAGAACCGTTCTCCGTTCCGGTTCACCACGATGGAGAACGGCACGCTGTCCAGACGCGTTGCGATCCCGCCGTCAAACTTGGGCGCCCGGGCGTCGATGGCGACAGCGTGGCATTGGGTCGGGTCGCCCACCGGCTCGATCCCATGATCCAACATGGTCCTGAGCAGCGAGCCTTTGTTGTAAGGCGTTCCTCTGATCAGGAAGTTCTCCGCCGCAGGTCCCCAAGCCTCCTTCATCCACTCGATGTTGGCCTGAAAGCCGCCTGCTGCGGCAACGAATGCGCGGGCGTTGATGTGCTGGAGGAAGCCCCGCGCCCGCACATCGGCGCCGGTGAAGAAGCCATCCTCGATCGCGAGCCCCACGACTTCGGCGTCATAGAGGACGTCGATGCCAAGTCGTTCCGCCGTTCGGTAGTGGGTGTTCAGGAGCGCTTTGCCCCCGCCCAGAAAAAACGGATTGGTCCGGCTGAGTGACAGGGTGCCGCCCAGGGAGGGCTGGAAGCGGACCCCGCGCGCATGCATCCAGTCCGCAGCGTGCTTAGACTCCGCGATGGTCATCCGGGCCAGCATTTCATTCGTCTTGCCGGCGGTGACCCGCATCAGGTCGTCGAAGTATTCGTCCTCGGGGTAGCTGTCGGTCAGCACGCCCGTCGGCTCGTCATGGGCGCAGCGGAGGTTTCTGGTATGCCGGCTGTTGCCGCCCCGGGATGTCTTCGGCGCGGCTTCGCATACCAGCACCTTTGCGCCGCGCTCCGCCGCCGAAATCGCAGCACAGAGAGCCGCGTTTCCGCCGCCCGCCACGAGAACATCATACTGTTTGCCTGTTTCAGGCATGGTGAAGGTCGCCTTTCCCGTCGGCCCGTGTTTCCTCGCCGACTCAAGACACTAGCAGGAATGAGCCCCTAGTGTCGGCTGCGATGCGGCGAGTGACAAGGGTGAACTGTCGGGAGGCGTTGACCCGGCCAGGGGGGCGTGGCAACACCCTTCCCCCAACATCACGCCGGTATGGAATCCTGGTGCATCATATGAATGACGGACCTTCCGAGACGGGGGCGATCAGGATCGAACCATTGACCGGTTCCGGGTTGCGTCAGGCAATTCCTGAGCTTGCGTCGCTCAGGATCACCGTTTTCCGGGCGTATCCCTATCTCTACGACGGCGACGCGGCGTACGAGGGCGAGTATCTCAACGCCCATGTTGAGAGCCCCGGCGCTATCGTCGTTGGCGCATTCGACGGGGCACGCATGGTGGGTGCGGCAACCGGCGCACCAATGGAGGATCATGCGGCCGAGTTCGGCGAGCCGTTCGCGGCTGCCGGCTATGACATCAGTAAGGTCTTCTACTTCGGGGAGTCCGTTCTTCTTCCCGAGTATCGGGGCCGGGGCATTGGTCACGCCTTCTTTGAGGCAAGAGAGAACCGTGGGCAAGAGTTGGGGCGGCGGTGGGCCGCGTTCTGTGCGGTGGTTCGACCGGAGGATCATCCGGCGCGGCCACAGAACTACAGCCCCCTCGACCCTTTCTGGCAGAAGCGGGGCTATCGGTTGTTGCCCGGTGTCGAGGCCAGTTTCTCCTGGAAAGAGGTGGGGACGGGGGCTCAAACCACAAAGACGATGGCCTTCTGGATCCGCGACATTGACCGGAGCTGAGCCTAATCCCGGTGATAGGGATGGCCTGCCAGGATCTGTTGCGCCCGATAAATCTGCTCCGCGAGCATGCCGCGCACCATCATGTGCGGCCATGTCATCGCCCCCAATGACAGAAGCAGATCAGCCCGCGTCCGCACGGGCTCTCCGTGGCCATCCGCCCCGCCGATCAGAAACGCTACATCCGCAACACCCTCGTCCCGCCATTGGCCGAGGCGGGTGCTGAAGGACCGCGTGTCCATTGATCTGCCGCGCTGGTCCAGAACGACGAGCTTGGCGCCACTTGGCAGAAGTGACAGAAGCTTCTCGCCTTCGGCCGTCTTGAGGCGGTCACCGCTCAGCCGTTCCTTGACCTCAACCTCGCGCAGGCTGAGGGGCCACCGGATCCGTTTGGCATATGTCGTGTAGACTTCGGCATGAGCGTCGTCACGCGCGCGACCCACGGCGCCGATAAGAACCCGCATGGTTATCCTCCGACGCGACCGGATTGAACCGGCAGCACCGTCAGGTCCGATGATCTCGACAATGTGGCGCCGTCAGGCGAGTGCCATGCTTGCCCCGCCGCCGACGCGAACCCGTTGAACGCTTGGCGCGTCGTCCGGCGCCCACATCTTCTCGATCCCGTAGAACTCGCGAACTTCCGGGCGGAGGAGATGGACGATCACGTCACCCGCATCGATCAGGACCCAGTCACCTTGTGACAGACCTTCGACTTGGACTGACTTTACGCCGCCATGTTTAAGTTTTTCGACGAGGTGTTCCGCCATGGCTACGACCTGGCGGCTTGAGCGACCACTGGCAACGACCATGTGGTCTGTGATGCTCGACCGTCCCGCGACGTCGATCGCGATCAGGTCTTCGGCCTTGTCATCGTCCAGCGAGGTCTTCACCAGATCAAGCAGGCCATCTCCATCATGGAGATCGTAGACGTTCGAGATAGGTCTCTCCCTCGGTTGCGACCGTTCGCGGCATCGACTGATGCCGACCTCCCGCCTTCACGCATCCGGCAGGGATGCCCGGATCCGGGTCGCCGAGAGCGCATTGAGGGGTGTGTGAAGAAACACCCACGCCGGCGGCGACCGGTATGCCAAGCATCGAGACTGCGAAAACGGGACCCTGTGCCGCGAGAACCGTAACGCAGCCCTACTGGACAACGCCTTTAAAGAATATGACGGCCGGTCGAAGACAGCAACCGGCACTGCATGAAGGATACGTGACCATCGCTCCCAGCGATGAAATTGAGCCAAGTTGTCCGCCCCCATGATCCAGACGAACCGGGTTCCCGGACATCTCCGGCGAAGTTCGACGACAGTATCGGCTGTGAAATGGGTGCCCATATACAGCTCTATGTCTCTTGCCCGGACCCTCGGGTGTCGGCTGGCGAGAGATTCGGCCGCTGCGAATCGGCTTGGAAACGGTGCCATACCATCTCTGACCTTGAGCGGGTTTTGCGGAGAGACCAGCCACCACACTTCATCCAGTCCAAGCCATGCCAACGCCATTCTGGCGACGTGAAGGTGACCTTCGTGGGCGGGGTTGAAGGAGCCACCCATCAGCCCGACTTTCAGACCGCGCCCGTCGGCTCCATAGCGCGGCAGTGCGGGGGCGTCGCTTGCGGGGACGCCCAGCGCATGCGGCCGAAGGCTGGTGTAGAGGCGCGTCCGGTTCTCCGCCGGCAACGCGCCCATGCGGATGGGCCGGTACACGGTGCGTGTCGTCCTCTAGGAAAGGGCGTCCCGTTTCTCAGGGGCGGGTTTGGCCGGTACCCCGAACCACGTACTTCATGCTGGTGAGCTGCTCCGCTCCCACGGGGCCGCGGGCATGCATGCGGCCGGTAGAGATTCCGATCTCCGCCCCCATGCCGAACTCTCCGCCATCGGCAAACTGGGTCGAGGCATTGTGGAGCACGATCGCGCTGTCGACCCGCGCCAGAAACGCATCAGCGGCGGACTGATCCTCAGTCACAATCGTGTCCGTGTGGTTCGATCCAAAGCGGTTGATGTGCTCGATCGCACCGTCGACCCCGTCCACCACGGCAACCGACAGGATTGCGTCCAGATATTCCGTCGTCCAATCCTCCTCGGAGGCCGGTTCCATCGTCGGAACGATATCCCGCGCCGCGCCGTCACCCCGAAGGGCGCACCCGGCTTCGCTCAACGCCTCCGCGATCCCAGGCAGCACCTCTCCTGCGACGCCGCGGTCGATCAACAGCGTCTCGGCAGCACCGCACACGCTTGTCCGCCGCATTTTGGCGTTGACCGCGATGTCCCGTGCCTTGTCCCGATCCGCGCCCGCGTCCACGTAGACATGGCACAACCCGTCAAGGTGCGAGAAGACCGGTACCCGGCTTTCGTTCTGGACCCGCTCAATCAAAGTTCGGCCACCCCTGGGAACGATCACGTCGACCCACTGGGGCATGGTCAGCAAGTGGCCGACCGCCGCCCGGTCCGTCGTCGGAACAAGTTGGACGGCCGCCTCCGGAAGCCCGGCTTCCTTGAGGCCCGCATGCATGCTGTCGACGATTGCCCGGCTGGAGTGAAAGCTCTCGGAGCCGCCGCGCAGGATCGCGGCGTTGCCCGATTTGAGGCAGAGGCCGCCCGCATCCGCGGTTACATTCGGACGGCTTTCATAGATGATCCCAATGACACCCAGCGGGGTGCGGACCCGTTGAATGTGAAGACCGTTCGGCCGGTCCCACTCGGCAATGATGGAGCCGATGGGGTCCGGAAGCTCTGCGATCGCCTCAAGCCCGGCGGCAATTCCCTCGACGCGGCCCTCGTCAAGCAGCAGGCGGTCAACGAGAGACGCGCGGAGGCCCTTGGCCTTTCCAGCTTCCACGTCGATACGGTTGGCCTCGAGAATGCTCACGGTGTTGGCGCGCATGTGTGCCGCCGCCGCCGTCAACGCCGTGTTCTTCTGGTCCGCCGTCGCCTCGGAGAGGATCGCGCTCGAAGCCCGGGCGGATTGTCCAAGCCCCTCCATCTGCGCGCGGAGCGCGTCCGGCCCATTGAGGGTTCCAATATCGACGGATTCTGTTTCTGCGACAGCCATCGTTCCCTCCCCTACGTTAGGACCAGATCGTCTCGGTGGATCATTTCGTCGCGGCCACGGTAGCCGAGCAACGCCTCGATTTCACGGGATTTGTGGCCCGCAATCCGGGCCGCGTCCGCGCTAGCGTAGGCCATGAGCCCTCGGGCGAGCTCCCGCCCGTCGGGGCCGACGACGCGGACCAGGTCGCCCCTGTCGAAGCGGCCATCCACGCCTGTCACGCCGGCAGGCAGAAGGCTCTTGCCGGACCGGAGCGCCCGTACCGCCCCTGCGTCCAAGGTGATCGACCCCATCGGCGTCAAGGAGCCTGCGATCCATCCCTTGCGGGCGGTCATTGGTGTGCCGCGCGGCAGGAACCATGTGGTTTTCGCCCCGGCCTCAAGGGCTGCGATCGGATGAGAACCGGTCCCAAGTGCGATCGCCATGCGGCACCCGGCATTGGTGGCGATCTTAGCCGCGGCCAGCTTGGTGACCATGCCGCCCGATGCATATCCGGACCCGGCCGCCCCGGCCATGGCCTCGATCTCCTCGGTCACGCCGGCCACCGTCGGCACATGGGCCGCGTCAGGGTGTCGCCGGGGGTCCTTCTCGTAGAGACCGTCGATATCGGACAGCAGGATCAGCGTATCGGCTGAGACCATCTGCGCCACCCGCGCGCCGAGCCTGTCGTTGTCACCGAACCGGATCTCGCTGGTCGCCACCGTATCGTTCTCGTTCACGATGGGTACCGCGCCCAAGTCGAGAAGGCGGGTCATTGTCGCGCGGGCGTTGAGATGACGGCGCCGTCGTTCCGTATCATCCGGGGAGAGAAGGATCTGGGCGACCGTGATCTCGTGCCGGGCGAGGGCAGCCTCATAGGCGTGGGCAAGACGGATCTGTCCCGTCGCGGCGGCCGCCTGCTTCTCCTCCAGCGCCAGATCTGCATGAGTCAGACCCAGATGCCGTCGTCCAACCGCGATCGCCCCCGACGAGACGATCAGGACATCCTTTCCCGCGGCCCTCAGCGCGGCGACATCGTCGGCCAACGCATCGAGCCAGGTCCGGCGCACGCGGCCGCTGTCCGCCTCCACGAGTAGGGCGGAGCCGATCTTGATGACGATCCGCTTAGCTGTAGCGAGAGGTGATACCTCGGCACCGTCACCTGATGCATCTGCCGCGGTCTCCGCCGCGGTCTCTGCCACGTCGTCGAGTGCGGCCGTCATAGCGGACTCCACTCCCCCGCAGGCGCCGACACGATGTCGTCATCCGAGGGGTCTGCGGCAGCGGACGCTCCGTCTTCCGCGATCCGGCGGGCCCTGGTTTCCCGGACAATTTCCATCAAGAGGCGCGTCATATCCTGCATGCCGGTACCGTCCACGGCCGAGATGACATGGATTGTCTCGATACCAGCCTCCTCCGCGAGGAGATCCGCGATCACGCGCGCATCCTCAACGCCCAGCGCATCCGCTTTGCTCAGCGCGACCACCTCGCGCTTCCCGACGAGGCCGCCGCCGTACGCCTCAAGCTCGCCCCGGATGGTCCGGTAGGACTCGACCGGATCGTCCGCGGTCCCGTCCACCAAATGAAGAAGTGCGCCGCACCTTTCCACATGCCCCAAGAAGCGGTGACCGAGGCCCGCCCCCTCGCTCGCGCCTTCAATCAGGCCCGGTATGTCCGCAAGCACGAAGTCTTCGCCGCCCGTCCCGACAACACCAAGGCCGGGGTGAAGGGTCGTGAAAGGGTAGTCCGCGATCTTGGGGCGGGCCCGGGTCACGGACGCCAGGAAGGTCGACTTGCCCGCGTTCGGCAGCCCGACAAGGCCGATGTCGGCGATGAGCTTCAACCGCAGCCACACCCAGAACTCCTCGCCCGGCCAGCCGGGCAGCGCCTTCCGGGGCGCCTGGTTGGTGGAGCTCTTGAAGCGGGCATTCCCGAAGCCGCCGTCGCCGCCGCGCGCCAATACGATGGACTGTCCAACCTCGGTCAGGTCGGCGAGCAGAGTGCCGCTCTCATCGTCGATGATCTGGGTGCCGACGGGCAGTCTAAGCGTGATGCTGTCGCCTTTGGGGCCGAAGCGGTTCCGGCCCGCACCCGGCGTTCCGGGCCGGGCCTTGAAGTGCTGCTGGTAACGGAAGTCGATCAGGGTGTTCAGGCCATCGACGCATTCGGCGATGACGTCGCCACCGCGCCCGCCGTCGCCGCCGTCGGGGCCACCGAGCTCAATATAGGCTTCCCGGCGGAAGCTGACCGAGCCCGGACCGCCGTCGCCGCTTTTGATGAATACCTTGGCTTGATCGAGGAACTTCATCGTTCCGTCCTACATCGCCCCAAAACGAAAAAAGGGAACGGCCGCGCCATTCCCTTTTCAGGCCGATCCCGATTTTGGGACCGGCGTTATTCCGCCGGCTGCGCGATCGCTTCGGCGTCGTTCGCGACCGGAACAACGTTCACGAAAGTCCGGCCGCCAGCTTTCTTGGCGAACGCCACCGTACCCTGGACGAGCGCGAAGAGCGTGTGATCCTTGCCGATGCCGACATTGGTGCCCGGATGAAACTTCGTGCCCCGCTGGCGAACGATGATGTTGCCTGCGAGAACCGCCTGGCCGCCAAACTTTTTGACGCCCAGCCGTTGTCCGGGACTGTCGCGGCCGTTGCGGGAGCTGCCGCCTGCTTTTTTATGAGCCATGATCCGCTCCTTCCAACTGTGCTCGGACCCGGCATCGGGCCCGCTCTACGGGTGCCGGTTAGGCGCCCGCTTGAATATCGGTGACCCGCAGGATCGTGATGTCCTGACGATGGCCGCGCGTCCGCCGGTAGCCCTGGCGGCGCTTTTTCTTGAAGACGGTGACCTTGGCGGTGCGCGCCTGGGCCACGACCGTGGCTGTCACCTTCGCACCCTCGACCGTCGGCGCGCCGACCGTCGTTCCGGCCTCGCCGCCGACCATCAGCACATGGGTGAGATCCACCGAGCCGCCGGCTTCGCCGTCGAGCTTCTCGACGCGGATGACGTCGTTCTTGGAGACGCGGTATTGCTTACCGCCGGTTTTGACGACTGCGAACATCACGGGCCTCTGAGGCAAAAGAAATTAGTGCGCTGGGAACATCCCGCGCATCGGAGCGGCGGAATATACGCCCGTCGGCGCTGCTGTCAACCGGGATCGGGGGCCAAACGGTCAACTCTTTTCGGCTTCTTTCCCTTCGCGGGCGTTGCGCAGCGCCGGGAGTATGATGAGAGCGAGCCCGATCACCAACAGACCCAGGGTCATCGGTCTCTCATACATGAAAGTAAGCCCATCCGTCAGGTTCACCGCGCGGGCGAAATTGTTCTCCAGCATGCCGCCCAGGATGAAACCGATCAGCAATGGCGCCAGCGGGTAGTCCGCAAATCGCAGGACCGTCGCCGCGACCCCCAGCCCAACAAGGATAAGCAACTCCGTCGCGTTGTTCTGGCCGATATACGCACCCATCAACGTAAAGAACAGGATGAAGGGTATCAGGTAGTTACGCGGGATCGTCAGCAATTTGGCGATGTATGGGATCAGCGGAAGGTTCAGGATCAGCAGCACGACGTTGCCGATGTACATGGAGATGATGACCGCCCAGAAGATGGATGGATTGTCGATCATCAGGCGGGGCCCCGGCTGAACGTTCAACGCGATCAAGGCGCCGAGTAGGATCGCCGTGGTGCCCGATCCGGGGATGCCGAGGGTCAGCAGCGGGACGAAAGAGCCGGTGCACGCGGCATTGTTCGCGGTCTCCGGCGCCGCCAGCCCCTTGATGGAGCCCTTGCCGAACGCCTCCTGATCCGCCCCTTTTGCGATGTTGCGCTCCACCGCATAGCCCAGGAAGGACGCAATGGTCGCACCGGCTCCAGGCATCACGCCGATGATGAAACCCTGAATCGACTGGCGGCCGATCACGGGAGCGATGGCGACGGCTTCGTCCTTGGTGATGCGAAGGTCTTTGATCGCGCCGCTTTCCTTGGTCGCCCCGCGCTTCGGGTCCAACACGAGATAAAGAGCCTCGGGCAGGGCGAAGAGCGCCATGGCGAGCGTAATGAAGCTCAACCCGGATTGGAGGTCCATCACGCCCATCGTGAACCGCGGCGCGTTGAACAGGGCACTTTCTCCCACCGTTGCCAGGATCAGTCCGGCGACGGTCATCAGAAGGGCCTTCAGCACCTTGCCTTTGCCAGCGAACGCCGCGATGGCGGACAGGCCGACAACCATCAGGGCGAAGTACTCCGCCGAGTGGAAGAGCAATGCCACGGTCGAAAGCGCCGGGGCGAAGCCCATCAGCAGGATGGCGCCGACGGTGCCACCGCAGAATGAGGCGATGGCGGCAACGGTCAGGGCCTTGCCGGCCTTGCCCTGGCGCGCCATGGGATAGCCGTCGAACGATGTGGCCACCGTGCCCGCGACGCCCGGCGCGTTGATCAGAATGGACGATGTGGAGCCACCGAATATGGCCCCGTAGTAGACACCAGCCAGCAGGATCAGAGCTGCGGACGGGTCTCCGATTTTGATGGCGACGGGGATCATGATCGCGATGATCGACATCGGTCCGAGCCCGGGCAGCATGCCGATGAAGGTGCCGATGAGGCAGCCCGCGATGACCATGAACAGGTTCTGAAATGAAAACGCGGCGCCAAGGCCGAGCAAAATACCTTCAAGCATCGCTGCCCCCTCAATCCAGGAACGCGGGGAGTGGCCGCAGGTAGATCCCGAGGGTCTCCTGCACCAGATACCAGATGATCCCGGAGGCAATCAGGGCGACCGGCACCATGATCTGCGGCTTCCGTTCGCCCAGGATCCAGCCTGCCGCCACCAGGAAGATGACGGTGGACGCGATAAAACCGACCGGCCGAAGCGCCAGGGCGTAGAGGATCATCGCACCGATCAGCATCAACGCCTGACCGACCTCGTAGTCCTTGAAGCGTTCCAGGTCCAAGCTGCCCAGGACGTCTTCTTCGCCCTCTTTCTTCGCGCGGGGCTGAAGCAGGATGGCCGCTGACAACAGGATCATCACAACACTCAGCACCTTCGGCCAGGTGTTGGGCAGGAACGACATGTTCCGCTCGAACGGCAGCAGTGGGTAGGTGAAGGCGGCATACGCATATGCAGCGCTGCCGGCCAGGAAGAGCAGGGCGATCCAGCGCTCAAGCGTCATCGGAGCCTCCGGTACGGAGTCGGCATTGGATTGGTGGCGGCTGGGACGGCATCCGCCAGGGCTGCCGTCCCGCCTTTCAACGGGCTCTCGTCAGAGGAAGCCGAGCTTCTTCATCAGATCACCGATCACCTTCTCCTGATCTTCCAGGAAGGTGCGGAAGGCGTCGCCGGAGTTGTGGATGTTCACCCAGCCGTTGCGGGCGCGGACAGTCTCCCACTCCGGCGTGTCATACATCGCCGACAGGGCTTTCCGGTACGCATCCGCCTTGTCATCCGGCAGGCCCGGTGCTGCAAAGAAGCCGCGCCAGTTGACGAACTCCGTGTCCACACCCTGTTCCTTCAGTGTTGGCGCGTCCGGGTAGGCGGAGACCCTGTCGGCCGCCGTCACACCGATGATCTTCACCTCACCGGCCTGGGCCAGCGCGACAGCCTCGGAGAAGCCGGTCGACAGTGCCTTGATCTCGCCCGAGAGCAGGGCCGCCATGGCCTTGCCACCCGCGTCGTAGGGGATGTACTTCACCGCGGTCGGGTCTTCGCCTGCCGCCTGCATCGCCATGGCGGCAACGAGGTGGTCCATGCCGCCGGGCACGGAACCGCCGCCGATCGCCACCTTGCGCGGGTTCGCCTTGTACGCGGTCAGCAGATCCCCGAACGAGTTGAGGTCGCTGTCCTTGTGGACGACGAAGGCCGCGTAGTCGCCGATGGTACCCGCGATCAACGTAAGGTCCCGGAAGTTCTGCGGGAACACTTTGGTCAGCGACCGGATGACGATCGGCGTCGAGTTGACCATCAGTGTGCCGTGGTTCGACTTGGCATTCTCGATCAGGAAGCCGATCGCCTTGCCGCCGCCACCGCCGGACATGTTCTCATAAGACGCGGAGCCAACGATCCCAGAGCCGGTCAGAGCTTCGCCCGTCCCGCGCGCGGTCCCGTCCCAGCCGCCGCCGGCGCCTCCTGGAATGAGAAAGTGGATCGACTCCAATACCTGATGGCCGCCGGCCCGAGCGCTGTCGGCCCAGGCAAGCCCTGTTCCGAGCACGATAGCGGCAGCGGCGGCAACGGCCCCGCGGCGCGTGAGAAAATGGGTCATATGGTGTCCTCCCTGAAGAAACCCGCCTTGGTCTAAATTCTTCCGTGACCTTCAGGCGTCAGCATATCGCGGTTACTAGCTACCAGGAAGGGTGGAAGGGGGCATGAAACTCTCTGCATCGGCTTAAATGTCATTACCATTCGCACGCCCCTGAGAAGGGCGCGATGCCGGAGCCTTTTTGGGTTGCCCGCCCGTTCCGCTTGCACTAGTTTCCGCCGTCCGCGGAGAGGTGCCGGAGTGGTCGAACGGGGCGGTCTCGAAAACCGTTGTGCGCGCGAGCGTACCGTGGGTTCGAATCCCACCCTCTCCGCCACTTTGATTATGCGGGTAGCCGCCACGCCAACCCTAGCCGCTGGCTCCGAGTTCGAACGTCGTTCCGAACCCTCCGCCATGCAATCAATTGAGATTTTTGTATTTCTTGTTTGTTGGCTCCGGCAGTTAAGGCTGCATATTGGCCAGCGGCCAGAGCGTCAATGGGGCTCGTTCCGCCGTGCGCCGCAAAGGGTGCGTTGCCCGTTAGCAGGGCTTTACCCAGGCGCCGGGTCCTTCGATGCGGTGGAATGCTAAGCGCCGACGACTTTCTCAGTCCCCTCCACGGGGTCGAATCCTTCGAAATCAGGATGGCCAAGGTACACGTCGCCGTGACCACCGGCGCCTGCATGGGCTCTGCGGAACGCCTCTGACCGGGTCCAGTCCTCGAAAGCTTGGCGCGAGGCCCAAACTGAGTGCGATGCGTACAGTGCGTATTCGTCAGTGACTGGGCCTTTAAGCAGTTGAAACGCCTTGAAACCTGGCACCTCGTCCAAATGAGATTCCCGGCCACGCCAAATGTCTTCGAAGACCGTCTCCTGGCCGAGCCGGATCTTGAACCGATTCATCGCTAGAAACATTTCTTGATACCTACTGTTCGAATGCTCACAGGCAACTCATCGACCGACAGTAAGGCCGGCCGAATAAACTGGAGCGATGCGTAGTCCCGTGCCGGGTGAATGCATAACGTCAAACGGAACCTCGAAGACGGCACTCAACGTTTCTTCAACCAACACCTCGGAAGGTTCTCCCTCCGAAACGATCATGCCGTCCCGAAGCATCAACACTCGATCCGCGAACGCGGCGGCAAGGTTCAAATCATGAAGGACGCAGAGAACACCGCCACCGTCGCTGGCAACGGTCTTGACCGCGCGCATGGTTCCAATCTGATGTGACAAGTCGAGACTGGCGGTGGGTTCATCGAGCAGGAGATACCGACCACTGCTGGCGAGGCGCCCGGCCTCAAGTTGGGCCAGAACGCGGGCCAAATGGACACGTGCGGCTTCTCCACCCGAAAGGCGGTCGATGCTCTTGTGGGACAAGTGGCTGACGCCTGCGCTCTCCATCGCCCGGTCAGTAAGTGGTTTCAGATCTAAAAAAGAGATCGGTGCGCAGGAGGCGCCGATACCAACCAGCTCATCAACCCGGAACGGCGCCGACACCCGCGCACCTTGTTCGAGGACTGCGCGGCGAAGAGCCAGTTCGGCGGGGCTGAGGCTTTGAAGCGGTCGGTGGTCAATTTCCACGGTTCCCTCATTGGGCCGCAAATCACCCGCTAAAACTGACAGGAGGGTCGACTTGCCGGCTCCGTTTGGCCCACAAACCGCGAGTAATTCCCCCGGCCGCAACTCACACGTCACTGTGTCGAGGACCCGACGGTTCCCACGATCGACGCAAACCCGGTTCGCCCTAAGCATTTGGGAGCGTCCTACGAAGGGTACGAAGAAGCAGCCAGAGAAAGAACGGCCCGCCGATCAGGCTGGTCGCAAGTCCAATAGGTGGTTCAGCCGGCGGAACAGCAGTTCGGACAGCAAGGTCGGCCGCCAGGATCAGCGCCGCCCCGATTAGTGCCGCTATCGGCGCGACCAGGCCGTGGCCCGGTCCTACGCAAAGACGCGCCAAGTGGGGGGCCACGAGACCAATGAATCCGATCGGACCAGCGACTGCGGTTCCGGCACCGACGGCCAAGGCGGACCAGCCGGCCGCCTTCAGTTTGGCGGCCTCGACATCCACGCCGGAATGAAATGCGGCGCGTTCCCCCAGTTGAAACAGGTCAAGCGTGCGTGCCATCCCCAAGAGTCCGAGACCGGCAGCGACGATGCAAACGGACGCTATGGCCGCTGAGCTCCAGTTCGCCTGTCCAAGGCCGCCCATGCTCCAGAACGTCAGATCTCGCAATTGCTGGTCATCGCTGACATAGACAAGTGCGCCTATTCCGGCACCCGCAATGGCGTTGATGGCCACCCCGGCAAGGATAAGCGTTGCAACGGAGGTGACGCCGGCTCGCCGGGATACGCTGAACACGAACGCGGTAACACCGGCAGCGCCGGCAAATGCCGCTACCGGCAGCAAATAGGGCCTAAGCCCGTTGGGAAAGGCCGTCAGAAGCACTTCTCCCAGAACAATAACGAAGACCGCCCCAAGCGCGGCGCCTGCGGTCACACCTATGAGTCCGGGATCGGCCAAGGGATTCCTGAGGATTCCCTGAAGCGCGACGCCTGAGAGGGCCAACCGCCGCGCCCAGAAGAACGCGTGGTGCACGTATCTGGCCCAGTATCGCTTGGACGGCTGGATCGGCCTCGCCGACCAGAGCCGCCAGGATGTCCTCAAGCCCGATCCGGACGGGCCCGAAGATCAGCCCGGCAACGGCAAATGCCAAGGCCAGCATTGCGAAGCCTGCAATCGGTGCGCTGGCCCGCAGAACCC
This sequence comes from Thalassobaculaceae bacterium, assembly GCA_963691835.1. GTDB lineage: Bacteria > Pseudomonadota > Alphaproteobacteria > Thalassobaculales > Thalassobaculaceae. Next base: position 5,370,810 of record OY829383.1, on the reverse strand, counting down.
AACGACGCTGAACAATCGGCATCGTGTTGGCTGAACTCACAGCTTTATCCCGGTGGCACGGGCCGGGTGCAGTGCTCGGGCCAACTCAGCGATCGCCTCGGGGGTGCGAAGCCCGAAGCCCAAGAGTTTTAGCGCATCCATGACAACAACTCGGCTGGACCTGCCTGCCGGCGTTTGTGCCAAGTCAGGACGACTCAGGACGGCCTCCGCACCGCCAGCCCGACTGGCTACATGGCTTGGCAGAAGGATGACATCTGGTGCTGCGGCAATCAGCGCCTCTCCCGACACCGGTTTGTACCCGGTGAAACCGCTGATTGCGTTCTCTCCTTGTGCCAATTCGATCATCGCATTGGCCGCAGTATCAGCGCCCGCTGCCATAGGCGCCCCTGCACCCACTGACATCATCAGAAGCACTTTCGGCTTGGTCTTTATGGGGGCGAGTATCTTTCGCAGCAATGCCATGTCGGCCTCGAACCGGGCCACCAATTCTTCCGCATCTTCGCTGCGGTCTAACGCTTCACCGACGAACCGGATTTTTGGAATGACCGAGGTCAGCCCGATACCATCAGGCGCCATTCGAAGATCCACGCCAGCCGCCTTTAGCTGGTCAATGGCCGTTTGCGGACCTGCCTTGGCGGCTAACAGCACCATATCGGGCCGAAGAGACGAGACCCCTTCTGCGGACAGGCGCCTCATATAACCGATCTTTTCGACGTCCTTCGCTTCTGGAGGCCATGTTGACGTCGTATCAGCGCCCACGACCCGGCCGCCAAGACCAAGAGCGAAAACGATCTCGGTCAGTGTCCCGCCTGCCGTGACGAGCCTGGGCACATCTGCGGCGAACAGCGGGCGGATCCCGGCCCCGGTCATCACCCCGAATGCAGACAAGGCGCAAAGGAAATGCCGACGTCTGACCAGCATCAGTTTGCCATACCTTGAATGAGGGTCCGCCAGTCCTGACGCTCGGAAGTACCCGGTTTGCGCTCTCCAAATACCTGAGCAATACAGGTGCCTTCCGCATCGAATAGCTCCAGGGCGTGAACATCGCCCCGCATTGACGGCTTCCGCACGACCCAGGCGCTATCGATCAGGCCTGTCCGAAGGTGAAGATTGAAGCCTGGGTCCAGTACGTTGAGCCAATCGTCAATCCGGACAACTCGGTGAATCCTTCCACTGAAGATCTGGATGCATCCTGAGTTCCCGACAAAGATCATCAATGGGACATCCGCCTCTTCCACCGCGTGGAACAGACGGTCGATGACGTCGATTGGGACCTGAGACGTGAACTCACGGCTTCCAAGCCGCATCGCCTGACTGCGGGTCACACCGTGTTTTCTCAGCAGTCCATGATAGTCGTGACTGTGCTCCAGGCAGCGCCACCCTTCCAGGAACGCCTCGATATCCACGGAGTCGTCTGAAAGCTCTGCTATTGGAGGTTCTGGATCCGCAAACTCCGCCGCAGCCAGTGTTGGGTCTCTGTGCTGCGCCACCAGGGCATCAAAAGCCTCAGAGTCTGTCGCGCTCGTCCGATAGACCTTGTGAACCGCATTTCCATAGGCGTCGAAGAACTGAAGGCTTTGCCTTAGCCCGCTTCGGGTTTCCTCTTTGACGGCGTATCCGTGAGCCCATTGTCCGAGGAAAAGACGTAAGTCGATCTCACCGACAAACTGGCCCATTGCGCCGTGGAAAGTCGGTGTCCCGTAGATGCCGTGTTTTTCGCTGACGCAGGCTTGGTTGCGTGTAAGCGCCATCACGGGGCCGACACCGGCCAACGCCTCCAGGACCTTCCCGAATCCGCTGGAGCCTTCAGGGCGTCGCAATGCAACAACCTCGTCTTTGGCTGTATGCGCTTGTACGAGCGCTCCCTCCGTAACCCCGATCGCTTGTGCCATATCGCGCGCCCTGAGATTCCCGCTGTCCGAAACGATGCGGGCCTCGGCTTCCAGTATTTCGGTGACAGAGGGAGTATGATCGCTGGTCTTGGTGGCCACGTCAGAAGACATGAGCTGGGGCCTTTCAAACCCAAATCCAGCGTCGGATGTTGTCAGATTTGCGAATGATCCGCAATCGCAAATGGTTGCTTTCCACCCTGGTATGGCAACCAACATCGAGCCCTTTCAGCCGACCTCGTCTTCATCCTTTCGCGGGTGGACAATTGACCGGCAAGAATGCTCCTCGCGGGGCGGATCAGAGGTGGTCCCAACAGCCTGCGGGCTAGAGAAAGTCGACGTAGTACGCGACGCCTTCGAACTGATACTGGGGCAGCGATGCCTCTACCGCGGCACGTTCCGACTCGCTCGCGGTGTAGAAATGCGCACCAGACTCTGTATTGAGAAAACGGTAGAGCGGCGCGTTGCTCTCCGTTGCCGCCGCCGACGCGTAGTAGGCGATGCCTTCGTAGAGGAGATCGGGCATGGCCAGCGGCACTTGGGATGGTGCGTCGGCTTCTATCGTGAAGAAGTGGGAGCCGGAACTCGTGTTGAAGAAGCGATGCACCGGATCGAAGCCCTCTGAGGGGAAGTCAGCCAGGAACGACAGACCCTCGTAGACAAGGCTGCCGGAGCCGCTTTCCTGCACGGTGACCCGTTCCTCCAGGCTCGAGGTGAAGAAGTGACTTCCGGTCGCGGTATTGAAGAACCGATACACGGCGTCCTGGCCAAACGCCGCGTCGTCGACTGCCATTGAGGACCCGTCATCCTCGAACTGGACCGCTTCGATGTTCGTAAGTTGGTCTGTGATACCCAGGCAGGTGGCCGCGTATTGGTCGTCTCCCAGCCGGGCAAAACTGTAGTCGCTTACAGACCCTTCCAGGATCGCCAGATCGACCCCCGTTCCGCCAAACAGGCTGTCGGCACCACTTCCGCCGTTCAGCGTGTCGTTGCCGGCATTGCCGTTGAGTGCGTCGGCCGCCCCGAGGCCCGACAGCACATCGTCGCCATCGCCGCCGGCGATCCGGTTGCCCGCGTCGGTTCCCGCCCGGGTTACCGCGGTCGAAAGCGATGCGAGCTGGACGGCTGCGTATTGAATGCCGGTCGGATCGTCAGATCCGCGGATGCTCTCCGGCACATCAAAGTCTTGCAGGCCATAGACAGCGTCCGGCAGCCAGTCGCCGTTGACGTCCGCGAACTCGGTGGCGGCCGTTATGGGATAGGCATCGTCCGCCAACCGGCTGAAAGACCCGTCTCCGGCATTCTCGAAGAGGAACACTCTGGTCTCGAGTGGGTTCTCCAACTGAAAGGCACCGAGGGCGAGGTCGAGATCGCCGTCTCCATCCAAGTCGACGAGGTCGAAGTCGGGTCGTCCTTGGACAGGTGGCAGTGTCGGACCGGTTTCCTGTCCCTCCACGCTGGTCGAGATGTCGACGTACCCTCCGGCGCCATCATTGCGGAAGACCTGGAAGTAGACGTTTTCAAAGATGGCAGCTCCGGACTCCGTTTCCGTTGGCGAGGACCACATCAGGGATACAAGGTCCTCGTCGCCATCCCCATCGATGTCACCCGATAGTGCACCCTCGTTCGCACCGCCGACGGCGACGACCTCAGATGGCAGCGCAAATGCGTCATCGACGATGAGCGTGAACCGGCCGGTGCCATCGTTCCGGGCGTAGCCAAAACCGTCGAGCCGGCCGAATGGCCCTTCAGCGGCCCGGATCTCGGGAAAGTAGATGTCCGGGATGCCGTCCGCACCAACATCAATCAGCCCCGGGAAGTTCGGACCAAGCCTTCCGACAAAGGAGTCATCAAAGACAGAATCGGCGGCGTCGTCGATGAAGTGAGGGGCGGAAAACTGCCCTGTCCCATCATTGAAGATGAGGTAGGCCGATTGATCCTCATCGCTTCCCAAGGTGTTGACGAAGAGATCAATGTCCCCGTCGAGATCGAAGTCCGCGTCCACGACGCCATGGCTGAAATCCGTCAGGGCAGGGAGCCCCGCGCGTGCATCGCGGAGCGTTCCGTCCTGAGCGGACAGATAGAGTTGGTTTTGCTCACCCGGGAATGGGGATACCGACTCCGTGCCGCTCGATCCGATGAACACGTCAATCCGGCCATCGCCGTTGAAGTCGTTGAGAACGATCGAGCGGGACAGATTGATCGGCACGTCTTCGGGAAGGAGACCACTGGTGAGGTCGACAAGAGCGCCGTCCCTAAGGCCCAGCATCACTGGAAACCGGGCTTCACCGGAATCAAAGCCGCTAAAATCAGCCGGCGTGATGAGAACCTCCTCAAGACCGTCCCCATCGAAATCCGCCGCCGCGGAGCGATCCCAGATCAATTGGTCATCGCCGTGCACCGCGCCCAAGGGTACTGAGGTGATGATGCGATCGGAGAAAGTAATCACCAGTCGCTTCCCCGCTAAAGGTCCGCCGGATCGCGGCTCCGTTTCGCGAGCACCGTCATCTTGGGAGTTTTCGATAGCAGCGGGAGACAGCCTCGATCATGTCTTGATCAAGGAAACGTCGACCCAGGCTCGTTTGTCCAAAGATCACTGAATAAGAGTAGTCGGTTCTTTGGACCTTTTGCCCCGTGGCGCTGTCTGTAAGCTCAACCGTTCGTCCCCTGTTCTGCAGGTCTTGTATGGGCCTGTTTATGTAAACAATGGCCATTTCACTGGACCCGACAAAGTTCGCGCGCCCCTCAAGCCATTCGACCCCATTGTGGAGCAGCATTGTCTCGGACGCGCGGTCTTGGGGGAACCGGAAGTCACTGAGATGAAGAATGAACATCGTCACGCCATCGACGGCGGAGAGGCGCTTGATCAGCCGTGTTCCAAGGTCGCTATCGTCTTTTAGTCGCGCGGTGCAAGCGCCGAACTGACTGTTCTCGGACTCCCGGTCCTTGTAGACACGATAGTGGTCCAAATCCGCGTAGAGCCGGTCTTCCGTTCTTGCTTCTACGTCTTTCGAGAAACCGGCACATAGCAGGATCAAGGCAAGTCCCAGGATTGCGCCACCAGTTTGCATTCTCTTTCCCCGGATCAAGAGCTACCCACCAGAACAGATGTGCTCGTATCCGACCATTTAGGAACGAAACGATCTTGCATCAAATTTTTAGTCTTCCGCGCACGTACGATTCTCTATTGGTTGTCGAAGGGTGGTTGTCCGAAGACTGACCTGGAGGGGATGGATCTTCCACCGTCTGTGTGTCCATTCCTTCCCTTTTTGACCTGTGGCGCATCCGGACTGTCGACCGGTTGAGGGCAGGCTGCCGCATTTTGGTGAGTACCTCTGGCCCCGCTGTGCTAGTCGTCCACCAATATTCCCGTATGCGAGATGACTCTTGGCCCCGCCACATCGCTATTTCGGTAACGCCGTGGAGCCTCATTTGGATGCGGCTGGCAGGGACGTGCTCCGGTGTTGGCTGAAATGGTGCGGCGATCTCCATTTGCCGCCGAAGAACAGGCTCGATCCTCTCGCGTTTCCGAAAGCTCTGCCTGGAATTCAGCTCGTCCAAGTGACGGACTCCCTTGATGAATTCATCTATCGATTGGTTGGCACTCGGGAGGTCGAGGTTCGCGGGTTTGATCCGACCGGGCGTCCTGTTGCTGAGGGTTTCTTCGGTGCCACGGCCGAAGACGTGCTCGAGAACTACCGCAACGCGGTCAAAGCGGAAGGCCCAATGTGTGACGTCGACACCTTCCGGAAGGTCAATGATGTGGATGTCATCGACATATCGCTCTTCCTTCCGATGACGGAGGATGGCGAGATCAGATACATCCTCGTCTACAGCTATCAGAAATCCCCGGAGTAGCCGATGTCTCGGCCCCAGCGGTGAGCCCGGGCGGTGGCGTTCCCTGAGGGCCACCGGCAAGAGCCTTGCTCATCCCGAAATGGCGCATGCTAGCCTGCTTCCGAGTTGAAGAGACAGATGGGGACCAGGGGATGAGCGATCAGGATGTCTGGGGGGCGGAGCTTTTCGAGACGCTTGTGGCGGGGGGCGTTGAGATCTTCGCTTATGTGCCGGATGGCGGCCACCGGGTGATGATCAACAAGTCCCTGGAAGACGACCGTGTTGTCTCCGTGCCTCTGACGACTGAGGAAGAGGGAGTGGCGTTGGCGGCAGGAGCCGATCTTGGTGGGAAACGGGCGGTGCTGCTGATGCAATCAAGCGGAACCGGAAACTGCATCAACATGCTGTCACTCCAGGCCAACGGCCGGTTCCCGTTTCTCGCGATCATCACCATGCGCGGCACCCACGGGGAGCAGAACCCCTGGCAGGTGGCGATGGGCAAAGCTGTGCGTCCCTGTCTTGAGGCCATCGGCGTTCAATGCATCGAGGTTGAGCGGACGGATGAGTTGAAAGCGGACGCGTCGGCCGCGATGAACATGGCTTTCAAGTCCGGGCAGGCGGTGGCCCTGCTTCTCACGCAAAAAATGATCGGCGCCAAGGCGTTCTGAGGGGAGGACGGTATGTCAGACACCATCGAGCTTACCGGCTCCAACCAACGCATGAACCGGGGTCAGGCGGTTCCAGCCCTGATCGGCGATCACCGGGACTTTCTGGTCGTCGCCGGCCTCGCGGGAACGGCTCAGGACATGTATGCGATCGAGCAAGACGCGGAGAACTGCTTCCTTCTTGGGGGCGCCATGGGGGCCTCGGTTTCCATGGGGCTTGGTCTCGCGCTGGCCCAGCCTGACTGGCATGTTCTTGTGATGTGCGGGGATGGGGAGTTGCTGATGAACGTTGGCGCCCTGGCGACCGTTATGGGTGCGGGGGTTGAGAAGTTTTCGATCGTCTGCGTCGACAACGAGCGATATGGCGAGACCGGCAACCAGTTGACTCATACGTCCATGGGAACGGATCTGGCGTTGGCGGCCAAAGGGCTCGGCATCAAGCACACGATGACGGTTACGGCCCCCGACGAAATTCCGGAAGCCCATGCGTTCATCCGTCGCCCGGACGGCCCGGTCTTCGTCCACCTGAAGGTCAGCGATGTGAAGCCGCCGAAGCTCAAGTCGAGGAACTTCAACGCCGCAGAGCGGCGGCTTGCCTTCCGCAAGGCCCTGCTGGGAGAGATCTGATCACGTGGACCCGCGCGCCATGGTGCGGGTGCGTCTTCAGTGGGACAGAAGGACCGGGATCTCGATACCGGCCATGACGCGTGCGGTCACCCCGCCAAGGAAGTCTTCCCGGAATTTCGAATGCTCGTAGGCGCCCATGACCAGCAGGCACGGATCGTTCTTTCGGCAGTAGTCGAGCAGGGCGCCAACGACGCCGTCTTGCGCATCCAAGGCATCATGATCGGCGTCCACCCCGTGCCGCGACAAATGCTCCAGCACCTCTTCAACCGGTCGCGTCAACCTGGTTTCGCCGACAGTTAGAATACTGACCCGGCCGTTGGCCTTCAGGATGCGCTGGCTGTCAAACAGCGCCCGCGCGGACGCCCGGCTTCCGTCCCAGGCGACAGCCGCGTGATTGTGCGTCGCCTCGGAATCATACTGTTCGGGCACCACGATCACGGGGCGGCCGCTGACCAGGGCGATCCGATCCGGGTGAAAAGCCACGTGCTCGTCCGCGTGGTCCCGGACCTCGTGCCCCACGCACAGCATATCGAAGCTGCGGGCGCATTCCGCCAACACGAAGTCGACACGGCCGGACTGTTTCAGGAAATGGAGACGGTCTCCGAGACCAAGTTCGTCTTTCAGGCTGTCGAACCGTGCCACGATGGCATCAATGATCCCGTCATTGGCCTGAAGCAGGATGCGCCGTGCCTCATCCGGGACCCAGGCATTGCGGGTGTTCACCACTTCATGGGTCGAATGGGCGAGCACAGCGGTGACATGCGCTTCCTGAGATGTGGCGAGGGACGCCGCGTACTTCAGGGCCGTGACCGCGGCGTCGGAGCCATTGAACGCCACAAGGATGTTGCGGATGCTCATGCGTCGCCCTCCGGTCCTGCCCAGACACTGCTTGGAATGTAGACACTGCCGTCGGCGATCTTCCGGGTTGTCCGTACGAGACCCGCGGCCTCCAGGGAGAACCCGTCGCGATCGGAGAACTCGATCAGCACGTCCATCGTGCCGGACGGATGCTCCAGCGTGACATTTGCCGGGCTTGCGGCCGGACGGTCCAACAAGCCGTCCGATACCGTTCCGGGCGTGAGCGCGCAGGATGCGAGACACTGCCCTCCGGTGACAGCCATGGTCGGATGCGTCTTCCACGGCATGAAGTAGCGGGTGGCGATCGTGCCCCCGTCGCGGGCGGGTGCGAGGACCGCGAACTTCGGGGTCACGGATTGGGAGACGTCACCCATCCCCATCATCTCACCGGCCTTGAGGCGGATTGCCTCCATGCGGGCGAAGAAACCGGTGTTTCCGTCCAACTCCGCCGCACTCTCATAACTGGTAAGACCGAACGCCTCCGCTCGGGCGACGACGACAGGCATGGCCACGTCCATGCACGTCACATCCACACCGTCGATGGTGTCCTGAAGGTTGCCGGTCGGCAGGAACGATCCTGTCGCCGATCCCACGACACCCCGAAACGTCAGCAGCACCGGCGCGGCGGTCCCGGGCACCCCGTCGATGGCCGTATCGCCGTCGTAGGAAACCTGGCCATCCGGCGTCTGGACCTTGGCGACGACCTCGGCCCCGGTGTTGACGGCGCGGATGTTGATTTCCGTCAGATCGCCCGACGGCTCGATCAGACCCATCTCAAGAGCGGCGGCCCCCACGCCAGACAGCATGTTTCCGCAGGTCGGCTTGAAGTCGACCAGCCGGTCCTCGACCGAGACTTGGGCGAAGAAGTAGTCAATGTCCGCCCAGTTATCCTCGGAGCGGGAGAGCATCACGACCTTGGTCGTCACCGCAGCACCCCCGCCCACGCCGTCGATGTTGAGCGGGTGCCCGGCACCGACAGCACTCACTAAGACTTCAGCGAGTTTGTCGAGATCCGTCGGCAGATCGTCCCGCCGGAAGTAGGGTCCCCGCGAGGTTCCCCCCCGCAGGAACAGGTATGGGATGGCCGTCTGGGTCATGTCAGCGGCCACGGCAGATCAAAGGCGCCCTGCAGAAGGCCCGGCGGGAAGTCACGGTTGAGAATGCCCGCCATGGACAACATGAAGCCGATGCCACACGCCGTCAGGATCAGGGTCTTCATCCAGCTCGCCCCTGCACGGACCCGGAAGAACGCGATCAGGAACCCGGCAAGCGCCAGAATGAACCCAACCACCCAGGTCGCCGCGATCAACCCGGCGAACCAGGCAAGTGTGCCCCAAAGACCGTAGGGGGCATCCGCATCCTCACCCGCGGCTTCCTTGTCGGCGAACAGCGAGTCGCCGGCAGGCTTACGGATCATCAGGCCAAACAGGGCGAGACAGCAGGCCAGTGAGAACCCGCCGACGACCAACGGGACGATTTTGTCCGTCATGTTGAAGTCGTCGATCATGTTCGCGTTGAACAGTGCGAAAGCGAGATACGCCGAGATGATGCCGAGGAAGATCATCGGCGCCCGCTTTGCCCCGGACTGGACCTCGCCCTCAGCCATGATGGTCTTGGCCTGACGGATGCCGATCACAACGGACACGACGGTGATGATGATGAGCACGATCACGATCGGGCTGAAGATATAGTCGAAGCCTTCGTCAAACCCCTTCCGGAACCGGAGACTGGCGATCTGGAACGCCTGATTTGAGAACTTCTCCACCGGGTTGGACAGAACGAACCCGATCAGAAAGGCGGGGCGTGACCAGTCGAAACGGCGCAGGAAGATACCGACCAGACCGATGGCGAAGAGTGCCAAAAGATCCTCGAAGTTCTGTCCCGACTGGAACGCCGCGAAGCTGATCAGCATGAACAGGAACGGGGCGAGGAAGGTGAACCGGATCGTAGTGAGTTTCGCAATGCCACCGGATGCGGCGATACACAGGATCGTGCCGACCACATTCGCCAGCGCCAGCAGCCACACGATCGAATACGTGACATCCAGATTGTTCTTGAGCATGCCGGGGCCGACTTCGATATCGCCGGAGCCCAGCAGTGCCACGGCACCGATGAAGATCGCCATGGACCCGGAGCCGGGGATGCCGAACAGAAGGGTTGGGACGAGGCCACCGCCTTCCTTCGCGTTGTTCGAGCTCTCGGGTCCAATAACGCCCCGGACCTCACCCTTGCCGAAGTTCGACTTGTCCTTGGTGGTCTGGACGGAGTGACCATAAGCGATCCAGTCGACCACAGAGCCACCCAGCCCGGGGATCACGCCCACGACGACGCCGATCACGGCACAGCGCATCGACAGCCACTTGTTTGCGAGCCAGTCTTTCACACCGGTAAACCATCCGGCACCCAGGCTGGCGCCTTTCGCGATCGACCGGTCGTGGCGGAGGAGGGAAACGATCTCCGGCACCGCGAAGATGCCGAGGCCGACGATCACCAGTTTCAGCCCGTCGACAATATACGGCATGTCGTAGGTGGCCATCCGGAGGCTGCCCCCGGCATCCGCTTCGCCGATCGTGCCGATCATCAGGCCGAGACCTGCCGCCGCGAGGCCTTTCAGCGGAACCCGCCCGGCCAGGACGGCCACCATGGAAAGGCCGAGAATCGTGATCATCAGCATTTCGGGCAGGCCGAACGCGAGCACGATCGGCCGTGCCACGACGATGAAAACCGTCAGGAAGCAGGCACCGACGATGCCGCCGAAAAGCGATGCGGCGAAGGCGGCGGAGAGCGCCCGGGCGGCCTCGCCCTTCTTCGCCATGGGAAAGCCGTCGAGCACCGTCGCCTGAGAGGCGGAACTGCCCGGAATGCCCATCAACACGGAGGCGAAAGTGTCGGAGGTCGGCACCACGGCGACCATGCCGATCATCAGCGCGAGACCCAGGATCGGGTCCATGCCGAACATGAAAGGAAGCAGGAGCGAGAGGCCGGCGATCCCCCCAAGACCAGGGAAGACACCGACGGCAAGCCCCATGACGACGCCCAGCACGAGGTGAGCGAGGACGATCGGTTGAAGGATCAGTCCCCACGCATCTCCCAGCGCGGGCAGAGCGGTGGCGAAGGCCTCCATGGGAGCAGCTTTCGTAAGAGAAGATTTATGGCTCGGGCGCGCTTCCCACTCCGGTCCAAGCCGGGCGGGAAGCGAGTCTCCGGCGGCTTACTTCTTCAGGCTGACGCCGTACGCGTCTTTCAGCCAAGCCGTTACGTAGGCCTTCGCGTCATCGGCGACACTGGTCGCAGACTTCGTGGCGGCCGCGGCCCCGGAGCCCACGAACATCGGGTACTTACCGATCCGCTTGGAAGAGATCTTGGCGAAATCCGGACGCGCCTTTACCGCCTCGAAAGCCTTCGTGTAGGTGTCCACAACATCCTGCGGTGTTCCGGCGGGCAGGAAGGCGATCTTCTGGGACGGGAAGCCGGCCACGAAGAAGGCTTTCCAGGCGTTCCACGCCTCACCCGACGTTTCGCAGCCGTCGGTCGCCTCACAGACTTCCTTGAAAGTCGGGAAATCCGGGAAGGTCGGGTCGCGGACGATGTCGCCGGCGGCGTTAAGCGTGCCCCAGGTCATCATCGGCACGGCCTTGCCTTCGGCGACAAGATCCGCCGAGCCCTTCAGGTAGCCCGAGGATGTCTGGTAGTCGATCGTTGCTTCACCCCGCTCGAACATCAGGCGGCCGTCACCCCGGCCCTTGATGCCGAACACCGGCTCAACGTTCATGCCGAGCATCTTCCAGGCGAGCAGCGGAACCAGATCGAGGCGTGTGGCGCCCTGGCTGCCGTAGATGAAGTCGATGCCCTTCAGGCCGTTGGCGGAGCCATCGAACTTTGCACCGTCTTCGGCATTCAGATAGGCGACGCCGCCGGTGCCGGAGCCCATGACCGGGATCCAGTCGCCGTACTCGTAGCGGACCCGCGGGTCACCAAGGAGATAGGGGAACTGGGTCGAGCCGGAGGTGCCGAACAGCAACGTGCCGTCTTTATGCTTCTGCTTTTGGAACCAGTTCGCGCCCTTGGTCGAACCGGCACCCGGCATGAACTTGACGACGACTGTCGGCTCACCTGGAAGGGCTTCCGACAGGAGCGGCGCAAAGAAGTTGGCCCATTTGGCCGAGCCACCGGTCTCCGAGAATGGGATCACCCACTCAATGGTCTTGCCGCTGAAGTCCACTTCGGCGGCAGCGGGTGCGGCAGACACACCGGCGAGCATCAGCCCCGCGACGGCGAGGCGCGCGAATTTGGAAACGATCATCATGTCCTCCCTGGCGTCCGGACCGTCGCAGCGATTCACTCACCCGACACCCGCACGGCGTTTCCGGGAATTAATTCCCCGTTGGAAGCGGAAAGGATGGAGCGTTAACCTTGCGGCAAGCTTGCGGGATATCATGATGAGGATCGCGATCGTCGAGGACAATGGCACGCTCGCCAATGCGATCGCCTATCGGCTGCGCGATCGCGGGCATGCCGCCGACATCATCTCCGATGGGGACGAGGCCGACGCCTTTCTTGCGCATGAAGGGGCAGACCTCGTGATTCTGGACATCGGCTTGCCGGGCAAGAGCGGCTTGGAGGTCCTCAAGGCCTTGCGCCAGCGCGGCGACGGGGCGCCGGTCATTCTGCTGACCGCCCGTGGGGAGACGATGGACAGGGTCGCGGGCCTGGACATGGGGGCCGACGACTACCTCGTCAAACCGTTCGATATGGACGAACTGGATGCCCGCATTCGCGCCCTCTCGCGGCGGAAGAACCTGGATTACGGGGCTCGCGAGGCGATCGGCGCACTCGTCTTTGATCGCACGGCCCGTCTTGTCCTTGCCGACGGGGAAGTGATCGACATCCCGCGACGGGAGCTTGCGACACTGGAGTGTCTGATCGAACGCCGGGGACGGATGGTGTCGAAATCCCAACTCCTGGCCCATGTCTACGGGGTGGGTGCGGATGTGGATGAGACTGCGATCGAGCCCCATGTCTCCCGGCTGCGCCGGCGGCTCGCAGACTTCGGCATCTCGATCAAGACCGCGCGCGGCGTGGGCTACATGCTGATTGCCGACTAGAGGCCGACGCATTGGCACGGGAACGGTCCTCGCTTCGAACGCGCCTCTTGGTGACGATCCTCACCCCGCTGGTGATGATGGCCGTTCTGCTGGGGTACTGGCGGTTCACCGTTGCCCAGGATACCGCCGAGGCGCTGTTCGACAGATCCCTTCTGGCCGCAGCACTTGCGATTTCGAGAGACGTAATCGTCTCCGAAGGCGACGCGCTTCTACCCTCGACCCGGGATCTCATCACCGACGCGGCCGGTGGCGAGGTTTTTTATCATGTGACCGGCCCAAACGGGATCTACGTGACCGGCTACGCGACACCTCCCGTCGCGAAGATCGATGACGCCCCGGACGCGCCGCAACCCCTGTACTCCAAGGCTGTGTATCACGGTCAGACCGTCCGGGTGCTCAGGCTGATTGAACAGACGTCAATCGACGACACCACCGGTGATGCCACAATCACGGTCTGGCAGCGGATGGAGGACCGGGACAGCTTTGCGCGGCAGCTTGGGGTGCGGACGGGTCTTCTGATGATGGCCCTGCTTTTCACCCTGGCGTTGGTCGTCTGGTTCGGCGTTCGTTTCGGCCTGCGCCCGGTGACGGATCTTCAGGATGCGATCTCAATCCGCTCGGCCGACGATCTCAGCGCCATTCGGCGCCCAATCCCCACGGAGTTGATGGGGATCGTGTCGACGCTCAACAGACTCTTCGGGCAGGTCGAGTCGAGCATCGCCGCCCATCAGGCCTTCATTTCCGATGCTTCCCACCAATTGAGAAATCCCTCTGCGGCGGTCCAGTCCATGGCGGAGGCTGTGAGGGATGCGAAGGACGACACCGAACGGGAGCGCCGCATCGCTGAGCTGATCAAGGCGGCCAGGTCGACCGCCCGAGTCGCGGAGCAGTTGCTGTCGCTTGACCGGCTGCGCCATAGCGAATTGCTAAGCCGGGTTGAGCCTTTCGACCTCTCCAAGCTTGTGAGCGAACTCTGTGGTGACTTCGCTGGTGTCTGCCTCGTGGACGGGACCGATTTTGAGCTGGTCGATGCCGGTCAGTCACTTGTGGTGATGGCGGACCGTGTCTTTATCGCCGAAGCCATAAAGAATCTGCTCGATAATGCCCGAAAACACTCAGGACCGACGTTGTCCAAGATCTCCGTTGAGGTTGTGTGCCATGACCGACATGCGTCGGTTACCGTGTCAGACGATGGCGTGGGCCTCTCGCCCGAGGATGAGGAGAGGGCATTCAGCCGGTTCAGTCAGATCAGCTCCGCCGACGGCAGCGGCCTCGGTCTCGCCATCGCCGTATCCGTCGCGGACCGGCACGGCGGCACTCTCCGGATCAATCGGGTATCGAAAGGGGCAAGTCTGACCCTTTCGATACCGATTGCCGATGGCGAGCGAGCCTGACTTCGGGGGACACGATGGACCTGGGGCATCTCTCAACAACGATGCCCGCCCGCTAAATGCTGCTGAGATCAACGAAATCGACACCCCGATCTTCGGCGGGAGGCCAGCTGAGCCTATTGCGCCCGGTTTTGATGGCTCGAGGGGCCGTTCGCCAAGCATCGATGTCCGCTGTGCGGTCGTAGATCTGCCGGGCCGCGGCAAACAGTTCCGCTGTGCTGTTTTTGCGCACCCCGAAAGCTTGCCCCTCCTCGATGAGAGTCTCGACCTCCACGTTCGAGAACAGACCGGCTTTCAGAAGACTCTCCTGCATCAGTCTGTCCCCATTCGGGTGGATGATTTCATGAGTAAGGACCAGATCCCCCGGTCTGCCGGTGTAGTAATCCCCGATATCTGTGTGCGCAGAAGGAATGTTGAGCCCGGTCGACATCCCCGTTGCGCCAGATCCTGAACCGATGAAGAACCGCGCCCTGGACATCGCGTAAAACTGAAGTCGCCAGGACTCCGGATACCGGGACAGGTCCACAAATCCCGGTCTGTTTGTCCACTTGGCCATTTCCGGATGACCCATGCGGACAACCTGGCCGCCAAGTTCATCAATGATGAAGTCTTTCAAGGCTTCGTAGCTGTCGGGGTCGACATCCCGAAAATTAGACATTTGCTTGTAGGCGTAATTCGTCTCGCGATAGTGCACGCAGCAAAACCAGCGATCAGGATCCAAGCCCGTCTGCAAGAGCTGCTCATGAAGAGGTGGAGCCCAGTCCTGAGGCACTTCCAGAGCGCAGTCCGGAAGGCCTCTTATTGCGACAGGCCCCAACATCAGCGGGGGAATGATGAACTCGCAATCTGAAGAGAAACGCCGAGTGTAACGGGTGAGGTCAAAATCGATGATCCTTGGAAACTGTGTGCTTGTCCTGATCCAGTCGGTCTCATGATGGAATGGGAAGAGGCGGATGATGTCTTCTGTGTATGGCCGTGTGCTGACTGCCAGAAAGAGCGTGGTGGACCGATCGAACTCACTGGCGATTGCGGCGGCCACCTTCACGCCGGTCAGGGAATCGCCGAACGAGGATGTGAAGAGCGGCGCGATTAGAAGAAGATGTTTGTGGCCCGCCGTGTTGATTGCTGCGGTCGATCCACTCTCCGAGAAGCCGCTACCCGACGTAATCGTGCGTCTGCCTGTTTCGGTGCTGGGCGTGCAGGGGGCCTCATACGAGCGGCCAGGACATGGCGTTGCGGATCGGCCTTGGCGTATCCCACGCCGGACGCCACCTGGGACAGTCTGTGGTGGCCGCGAAGACCTCGAGTAGCGCGGCATTCATCAAATCGCTTTCAGGGGTCGCTCTGCCGTTCCCCATGTCAGGGCTCAAGCCTCGTTCCAACCGAGGCACCCGAAGGCTGGCTGCCAAGGCGCTCGTGACGGGATTGGCACTCCAAACTGCGCGAGCCCGCATCGCCAGATAGGCTTGGACCGTCAGCGGACAGTTGGACGTTAAAAACTCGGCATAGCCAGGGACTGCCTTCCACGGCGATTGATCTTTCGATCGGAGGCGAATGACTTGTCCGCCAAGATCGTGAATCACATGGTCTCGCGCAGTCAGCATCGACGTTTGAAGCCCTTCCGGACCTTCTCCGGTGATCTGGGCGGCGCTGGAATCGAACAGAAAATACCAGTTCGAAGACAAGATGGGCGTGTCTGAAAGGCTGCTGTCCAGGTTAGCAATCACATCCGCGGGCACCCTCAGCGGATAAGTGTCCCGGCCACCGTCCTGGGTTTCAGCAACCATCGAAGGTGACAGAAGAAAGTCCTGCCACATGGCATGTGATGCATCGTAGCGATCGGTTTTGCTGTGACCAGGCGCGGGCCAGAAATGCCGAATCTGGGCAGCTTTATCAGGGGACGGCGCATTGTGTACGGCAAAGTCGAACGGAAACATGTTCAGCAGTTGCTTCACATCCCCCGAAAGCGTCGGCACTTCGAACGTCGTTCTGGAAAAGCTGAACTGTGCGGCGACGCTCGCGGCGACGGAGGCTGTCTGGATGTTGAAAGCAAGGTCATCAGC
The DNA here is from genome assembly GCA_963691835.1 of Thalassobaculaceae bacterium. Taxonomy (GTDB): domain Bacteria; phylum Pseudomonadota; class Alphaproteobacteria; order Thalassobaculales; family Thalassobaculaceae. The sequence continues at coordinate 5,354,375 of OY829383.1, read as the reverse complement.
GAAGCAGCAATAAATCTTGAACGGCCTTTCCGCTCCCGCTCCGATCCGGGATGTCGCTGTTTCCACCCGTGACCGGCGTCTTTCGGGCGACGGTTGGCGCGGTTCCGCCGACGTCCTCGAAATTTTGGTTCTGGGTGATGAGTCCGTCACTTACGGTGGTCCGGGGGGATGGCCAAAGCGGCTTAGTGTCATCAGGTGCCCTGTTCGCTGGGGATGTTCATAGCATCTTCCGGGCGGGCGGCTCGTGTCCAGATCTCCGCCTGACCACCTCCATTTCCAAAGGCCAATGATACGGTAAGGGCGCCTGCGTGCTCGGCCATCGAATATATCCAGACAGCCCCGCGGGCGTTTGCCTGACGAAGGTTTTCATCCAGCCAAGAGCCATTTATGCCGCCACCGGCAAGCGGCGATGCTTGGTTTCCGACAACGCGCCATACCCGAACAGGCGCCAGATCTGGGGAGAGCTGGAAGCACTTCCCGGAGCTAAATAGAAAGTCTCCATCAAATGAGATCGCGCTGTTGAAATTCGTTGAATGATGCAGAATCCGCTCTTCCTTTGGGTCGAGGACCCGTTCCCATTTTCCCTCCCGCGTCAGCCTCCAAACCGAACCGGCACCCAATGACGAGTCGAGACAATCGGTTTCGAAAGGTGCGATGCCAAGATGATGGCTGAGGGTTGCGTAGACGCATCCGTCGTGATGCGTGAGCGACTCAATTATGGTCTTAGGCCGGACCGTACTTTTCGGATCACCGTAGCGATAGTCAGGGTGAATCGAGAACGTCGCGAGGCATTCCTCCCGATCGCTCCTAATGCGGAATAGTGCGCAGCGATCCGTCCGTCGATAGCCGGCCAAGTAGAGCGCGTCGCCCGACGACATCATGCAGTATATCCCGGCAAGTCCACGGCTTACCGTCTCGGTCCGCCAGTTTCCATTCGCTAGGGAGAGGAGGGCATAGGGCGGATGATGTTCGTTTCCGCCCAGTCCGACGTATAGACGGTCATTGTGCCAAACAAGGCTATCGACCGCCTCAGCCTCGTTGTCCGGAACACTGCGCAGGCTCACACGAGGTGCATCGGAATCATAATCATCGATGACAAGAAGGGCGGCTGATCCGCGTTGGGTCCACAATCCGACACCGGCGATGAGGCGTCGGCCCATCAGCAAAAACGCGTTTAAACGGTTGAATGAATGTTGGTGATCGGACGCGGTATAGATCGTCCGCCATTCATGACCGTCAAACAGCCAAACCGCGGCCGATCCGGGCTCTTCGCCGTAGGTTCCAGCCAAGAGAAATGAGCCATCCGAAACCATTGGGCGGACGGCACGAACTAAGCCGCTCTGCCACGATCCGTTGAGCCCGTGTCCGGCGATTTTTCTCCAGCGCAAGCGCTCTACCCCAGTCCGTTTCGGTCTGTTGGGTGGTTCTGCCAGATCGCGGCAGTCTATTCATAGTAGATATCGGACGCTGTTCATCGGCAAAAGAAAAAACCCGGGCAGCCAGGCCGCCCGGGTGCACTGTCTTGATTAGGCGGCGAGATCGAAACGATCCGCATCCATCACCTTGGCCCAGGCGGCCACGAAGTCGCGGACGAACTTCTCGTGGTTATCGTCTTGGGCATAGACCTCGGCATAAGCCCGGAGGACGGAGTTCGAGCCGAACACCAGGTCAGCGCTGGTCGCGGTCCACTTGACTGAGCCAGTCTTGCGGTCACGGATCTCATACGCGCCACCGTCGACCGGGTGCCAGCTGTAGGCCATGTCGGTCAGGTTCACGAAGAAGTCCGTGGTCAGCGCGCCGACCCGGTCGGTGAAGACACCGTGCTGGCTGCCACCGAAGTTCGTGCCGAGCACCCGCATGCCGCCGACGAGGACAGTCATCTCCTGCGCCGTGAGGCCGAGGAGCTGAGCCCGGTCGAGCATCATTTCCTCGGGGCTGACCGCATACTGGGTCTTCTCGTAGTTGCGGAAGCCGTCGGTCAGCGGCTCGAGCACGTCGAAGGACGAGGCGTCCGTCGTCGCGTCCGTCGCGTCGCCCCGGCCCGCCGAGAACGGCACTTCCGCCGAGAAACCGGCCGCCTTGATGGCCTGCTCCACGCCGACATTGCCGCCCAGAACGATGACGTCGGCAACTGACGCACCGGCTTCAGCCGCGATCGGCTCAAGCACCGCAAGAACCTTCGACAGCCGCGCCGGCTCGTTGCCTTCCCAGTCCTTCTGGGGGGCAAGACGGATACGGGCACCGTTGGCGCCACCCCGCATGTCGGAGCCCCGGAAGGTCCGGGCGCTGTCCCAAGCCGTGGCAATCAGCTCGGCGGACGACAGACCGCTGGCGGCGATCTTCGCCTTTACTGCCGCAGCGTCGTAGCCGGTGGCCCCGGCCGGGATCGGATCCTGCCAGATCAGGTCCTCCGCCGGAACGTCCGGGCCGAAGTAGTTGGCCTTCGGCCCCATGTCACGGTGGGTGAGCTTGAACCACGCGCGGGCGAAGGTGTCCTTGAAGTACTCCGGATCGGCCATGAACTTCTGACAGATCTCGTTGTAGGTCGGGTCAACCTTCATCGCCATGTCGGCGTCGGTCATCATCGGGTTGCGGCGGACCGAGGAATCGCTGGCGTCAACCGGCTTGTCCTCTTCCTTGATGTCCACCGGCTCCCACTGCCAGGCACCGGCCGGAGACTTCTTGAGCTCCCACTCATAGCCGAACAGGAGATCGAAGTAGCCCATGTCGAACTTCGTCGGATCGCTGGTCCAGGCACCTTCGAGGCCGGACGTGAAGGCGCTGGACGCCTTGCCGTCGAAGCCCGGGTTTTCCCAGCCGAAGCCCTGCGACGCGATCGACGCGCCTTCCGGCTCTGCACCGATGCTGTCGTGGGCGCCGCCGCCGCCATGCGCCTTGCCGACCGTGTGGCCACCGGCGGTCAGAGCTGCGGTTTCCTCATCGTTCATGGCCATGCGCGCAAAGGTCTCACGGACCTGAGCGGCGGTCTTCATCGGATCCGGCTGACCGTTCACGCCCTGCGGGTTGACGTAGATGAGGCCCATATGGACCGCGGCGAGCGGGTTCTCGAGGGTCGAGGGATCGTCGAGGTTCGCATACCGCTCTTCACTCGGCGCAAGCCACTCCTTCTCAGCACCCCAATAGACGTCCGTTTCGGGCGCCCAGATGTCCTCGCGGCCGAAGCCGAAGCCGAACGTCTTCAGGCCCATGGACTCATACGCAATCGTGCCGGACAGCAGGATCAGGTCGGCCCAGGAGAGCGCGTTGCCATACTTCTTCTTGACCGGCCACAGCAGACGCCGGGCCTTGTCGAGGCTGGCATTGTCAGGCCAGGAGTTCAGCGGAGCGAAGCGGATGTTGCCCGCACCACCGCCGCCACGGCCGTCCGCGATGCGGTAGGAACCGGCGGAATGCCACGCGAGGCGGATCATGAGGCCGCCATAGTGACCCCAGTCGGCCGGCCACCACTCCTGACTCTCGGTCATCAGCGCATGCACGTCGGCCTTCACTGCCGCGAAGTCTAGCTTGGAAACGGCTTCCCGGAAGTTGAAGTCGGCATCCATTGGGTTCGTGGGGGCACCGTGCTGATGCAGGATGTCCAGGTTCAAGGCATTCGGCCACCACTTGGTGACCGGCTTGTCCATGGCGGTGTTGCCGCCATGCATCACGGGGCAGCCGCCCTGCGACATAGGTGAATTGCCGTCCATCAGATCCTCCAGTTCGAACTTTGGGCGGAGCGGGGGAGCCCTGCCTGATGGGGTCGTACCAGTCCCCACCGCGCGGCCCCAATACAAGCTTCTTATTGTCCCGATAATTTCAACCGATGACGTATGGGCATTGCGACGAGGTTGCGTTTAGTGGCTTGAAATAGTTGTGAAATATTTTTGTCATAAGGTCGCTGATCCGAAGGAGCTGGTGTTCGTTCCCGAATAGGGGAGACCGGCCGGGAGACCTTGTCCTGAAAACCCTTTGCTTAGTCCTTAAGAGTCTTGGCGGCCATGGCCGTCATTGAAGGTCTGGGCGGTTCTGAACCGCCACTCGACTCGGTCGAGCCGGGATACTGATCTGGATCAACGCACGCCTTTGCAGCATCGGTGAAGATGCTTCCGCACAGACGCCATGGGGGAGGAATCCGTATGTCCAGTGATGCTGTTTCAGAGACCCCGGGTCATCTGGCCTCGGATGCGCCGTGGCGATGGCTTGCTGCGGGTTGGCGGGATCTGCTGATGGCGCCGGGGATCAGTATCAGCTACGGGCTCGCCTTTGCGGCGGTCAGCGCGGGGATCGTCTACGGTCTCGTCGCCGTCGATATGATGTACCTGCTGCTCCCTCTCGCGGCCGGCTTCATGCTAGTGGGGCCGATGCTTGCGGTTGGACTTTATGAGACCAGCCGGGTACTGGAAGAGGGCGGTTATCCCACGTTGTTTCAGGCGGCCCTGGTCAAGACGGCGTCACCGACACAACTCGCCTATATGGGCGCCTTGCTCACGATCATGGTGTTGATCTGGGTGCGCGCCGCGACCCTTATCTACGCACTTTTCTTCGGACTTCGCGCGTATCCGGGCCTGCAGGAATCGGTTGATCTGTTGTTCTTCACTGCGGACGGACTGGCCATGCTGGCGGTCGGCTCGGTCATCGGCGGCGCGATTGCCGCCGTGGTTTTCGCGATCTCGGCATTCTCCGTGCCGATGCTGATGGTAAAGGACGTGGACATCGTGACCGCGATGGCAGCGAGCGTTCGGGCAGTGTTGCGCAATCCCGGCGCCTGCTTTGTCTGGGGTTGGCTGATCACCATGCTGACCGCCGTTGGGATCGTGACGTTCTTCGTCGGCCTGATTGTCATCTTCCCCCTGATCGGACATGCGACCTGGCATGCCTACAGACACGCCGTCGACGGGGTGGTTCCGAAACTCTGAGGTCAGCCGAACGCGGCGAGTCCGGGCCTGGGGTGCGATTTCTGGTGGATGAAAGTCTGTCCGGGCCGCATCCCTTTACAGGGGACGGCGAGGGGCGTAGAAGCGCCGCAACCGCCGTCGCGGACTTGATTCTCACAGGAACCGTCAATGGATCATCTCGACGCCCTGGAGGCGCAGAGCATCTATATCATTCGGGAAGCGTTCCACGCGTTCGACCGGATGGGCATGCTCTGGTCTCTCGGCAAGGATTCGAACGTCATGATCTGGCTTGCCCGGAAGGCGTTCTTCGGGCACGTGCCCTTTCCGCTGATGTTCTGCGACACCGGAAAGAAGTTTCCGGAGATGTATGCGTTCCAGAAGAAGTATGCCGCTGAATGGGGCGTGAACCTGATCATCCGGGACTGCCCGCCGATCGATGAGATCGACCCGACGCTCCCCCCCGCCAGCCGGTCGGCCGCCCGCAAGACCGAAGGGCTGAAGCGCCTGATCGCGGAGCTGGACACCCAGGCCGTTTGTGCCGGCATCCGCCGGGATGAAGAGGCGACCCGGGCGAAGGAGCGCGTGTTCAGCCCCCGCGGCTCAAACGCGGTATGGGACTTCCGGGACCAGCCGCCCGAGTTCTGGGATCAATACAAGACCAGTTTCCCCCCGGGGACCCACATCCGCGTGCACCCGATCCTCCATTGGACCGAGCTCGATATCTGGCGCTACATCCAAAGGGAGCGGATCCCGATCGTGGATCTCTATTTCGCCAAGGACGGTAAGCGGTACCGGTCGCTGGGGGACACGGACATTACGTTCCCGGTCGACAGTCATGCGTCGACCATCGAAGAGATCATTGTCGAGCTTCAGGAGACGAAGGTGGCCGAGCGCACCGGCCGGGCAATGGACCATGAAAGTGAAGACAGTTTTGAGCGCTTGCGCACCGCCGGATATATGTGACCGGCGGGTTTCGGAAGAGATATGACCAAAGATACTTTGCCTCTTAAGCTTGTGATCGTCGGGCATGTCGATCATGGCAAGTCTACCCTCGTTGGCCGGCTGCTGCATGAGACCGACTCCCTTCCGGAAGGTAAGGCCGAGGCGGTCAAAGCGATGTCCGAGCGACGCGGCATGCCGATGGAATGGGCCTTTGTCCTCGATGCGCTTCAGGCGGAACGGGATCAGGGCATCACCATCGACACGACCCAGATCCACTTCTCGACCGATGTCCGGCCTTACGTGGTGATCGACGCGCCGGGCCACACCGAGTTCCTCAAGAACATGGTTTCGGGTGCTGCCCTCTCCGATGCGGCAATCCTGGTCATCGACGCGAAGGAAGGCATGCGGGAGCAGTCCCGTCGTCACGGATACATCCTGAACCTGCTGGGCATCCGCGAGGTCATGGTCGCGGTCAACAAGATGGACCTCGTGGACTGGTCGGAAGACCGGTTTGAGGCGGTGCGCACCGAAGTCGTGGACTATCTGGGCGAGATCGGTGTGATTGCGTCTGCTGTCATCCCGCTGTCTGCCCGGGAGGGGGAAGGCCTAACCCACGCGCCGGAGAAAATGCCCTGGTACGCGGGCCCCTCCATTCTGGAAGCGCTGGACGCACTCCCCACGCCGAAGTTGCCGTTTGAATTGCCGCTGCGCCTGCCCGTTCAGGATGTCTACAAGTTCGATGACCGCCGGATCATTGCGGGCAGGATCGAGAGTGGCCGCCTCCGCGTCGGAGATGATCTCCTTTTCTCGCCATCGAACAAACGCGTGAAGGTCGCCTCCATCGAGTCATGGAACACGAATGACAGTCCGATAGCGGCGTCTGCCGGCCAGTCGGTGGGTATCACCCTCGAAGATCAAATCTTCGTGGAGCGTGGGCATGTGGCGAGCCACGCGGACGACGCTCCGGTGGAGACGAACGTCTTCCGGGCAAAGCTGTTCTGGCTCGGCCAGCGGCCGTTGGAGGTTGGGCGCCGGTACACGCTGAAACTGGCCACGTCGGAGCATCCGGTTGAGGTGCAATCAATCGAAACCGCGATTGATGTCACGGATCTGTCTGAGGCATCGGCCGACCGGATCGAGCGGAACGGTGTCGGCGAGGTCATTCTGAGGGCCCGCGCGACCCTGGCTCTGGACCCGTTCAACCATAATCCAAAGACCGGCCGGTTCGTGCTGATCGAGGATTACGACACCGTTGGCGGCGGCATCGTCTCCATGGAGGGCTTTCCGGATCAGCGGGCCCGGTTCGATGTGACCTCCGACAACATCCACGCCGTTGAACATCGGGTCACACCCGCCTCTCGTGCCCAGGCGGCGGGACACAAGAGTGGCGTGCTGTGGCTGACGGGGCTCTCGGGTGCTGGGAAATCCACGATCGCGATTGAGTTGGAGCAGCAGCTCTTCCTCAAGGGCTATCAGACCTACGTGCTCGACGGCGACAACATCCGATTTGGTTTGTCCGCCGATCTGGGCTTCGCGCCGGAAGACCGGGCGGAGAACATTCGCCGGGTCGGCGAGGTGGCGAAGCTCTTCGCGGATGCGGGGCTACTCGTCGTCACCGCTTTTATCTCGCCCTATCGGGATGACCGCGACCGCGTCCGGACAATCGCGCCCGCGCACTTTCACGAGGTATATGTGAAGGCCGATCTGGAAGTCTGTGAGACGAGGGATCCAAAGGGGCTCTACAAGAAAGCGAGAGCAGGCGAGATCAAGGACTTTACAGGGATCTCCGCCCCCTATGAGGAGCCGGAGCGCCCAGAGGTCGTCGTCGACACGAGCGATGCCAGCGTCGACCAGTCGGTTGCGGAATTGATGCGGTATGTGGAGTCGAACTTCTCGCTCCGGAAGAACGGCAACGGCGCCGCCTGATCATCTGGTAACGGTTCGGTTTCCCTAGAGATTCCGGCCGCGCTCCAGAATCTCTAGAACGTACTCCCGGTACGTCATCCCCAGCGCTTCGGCCCGGGCCAGACGCCGGTCCAGGATCAGCTTGTCCGGTGTCTTCCAGGCCTTCTTACTCGCCTTTCGCCAGGTGTATTCCAACCAGACGTCGCTGAGCGGCGGGCCGCCATTGTGGCCGATTCCGATCGTATGGGCGTGCAACTGGCGGCGAATGGAGCTGGGCTTACGGTTCCGGCGCGGGGCGAACATCGCGGCGCCTACTCCATGCCGATGGCGCGTTTGTAGAGGTCCAGCAGCTCTTCCTGTTCCTGCACGTCCTCTTTGTCCATTTTCCGGATCTTGATGACCTGGCGCATGATCTTCACATCGAATCCGTTGCCCTTGGCTTCCGAGAAGACTTCCCGGATATCGGCTGTCAGCGTCGCCTTTTCCTCTTCGAGCCGCTCGATGCGCTCGATATAGGACTTCAATTGATCGCCCGCGATTCCGCCGACTTCGGCCATGGCCTGCTCCTGATCCATGAGATGTGACAAGGCTGGGAAACTAGGGGGTGCCGGGTCGCGCGGCAAGGGTGGATCGGCATCCGAACCATGTCGATTTTCCCGCGTCTTTGCCAAGGCGTCACTTGGGTGCGGCAAGGCTGGATGTTAGGCTCCCGCACGCGGCGGAGGGGGCCTGAATGACCGACGATCTGAAAGAAGCGGCGCTTTACTATCATCGTGTGCCGTCGCCTGGAAAACTGGCGATCGAAGCGACGAAGCCATTGGCGACGCAACGGGACCTGGCGCTCGCCTACTCGCCCGGCGTGGCCTATGCCTGCACCGCGATCGTTGAGGATCCGGCGGAAGCCGCGCGGGTCACCTCGCGCGCGAACCTCGTCGGTGTCATCACCAACGGCACGGCGGTACTGGGACTGGGCGCGATCGGCGCGCTGGCGTCCAAGCCCGTGATGGAAGGCAAGGCCGTCCTCTTCAAGAAGTTCGCCGACATCGACGTCTTCGACATCGAACTGGATGCCCTGGACCCGGACCGGTTCATCGATATCGTTGCCGCGATGGAGCCCACCTTCGGCGGGATCAACCTTGAGGACATCAAGGCGCCGGAATGCTTTCTGATCGAGCGGGCACTTCGGGAGCGGATGAAGATCCCGGTGTTCCACGACGATCAGCACGGCACCGCCATCATCGTCGCGGCGGCAATCCGCAACGGGCTCCGGGTGGTCGGCAAGAAACTCGACGAGATCAAGCTGGTCGTCTCTGGTGCAGGGGCCGCAGCCCTTGCTTGCCTGGATCTCTTGGCATCGATGGGCTTGAAGCCGGAGAACGTGACCGTCTGCGACATCGTCGGCGTGGTCTACGAGGGCCGGACCGAGCAGATGGACCCCTTCAAAGGCAAGTGGGCCCGCCAGACGGAGGCGCGGACGCTGGCGGATGTCATCGGGGGTGCGGACGTCTTCATGGGCCTGTCGGCGCCCCGGGTCCTGACGGGCGAGATGGTTGCGTCCATGGCGGACCGGCCGCTTGTCTTGGCACTCGCCAATCCCACGCCTGAGATTTTGCCGGAAGAGGCGAAGGCGGCCCGTGACGACGTCATCATGGCGACGGGCCGGACGGATTATCCGAACCAGGTCAACAATGTCCTCTGCTTTCCGTTCATTTTCCGGGGGGCGCTGGACGTGGGCGCGACGGCGATCAATGAGGACATGAAGATCGCTGCGGTCGAGGCGATTGCCGACCTTGCCATGCAGGAAAGCTCCGACGTGGTTGCCACGGCCTATGGCGACAGCGATCTGTCCTTCGGCCCCGAGTACCTGATCCCGAAACCCTTCGATCCGCGCCTGATATTGGAGATCGCCCCCCGTGTCGCGGAGGCAGCAATGCGAAGTGGCGTGGCCACCCGTCCGATCGAGGACATGGAGGCCTACAAGGACAAGCTCAATCAGTTCGTCTTTCGCTCTGCCCCGGTCATGCGGCCGATCTTCCTCAAGGCGAAGGCGGATCTTCAACGCCTCGCCTTTGCGGAGGGGGAAGAGGAACGCGTCCTTCGGGCCGCCCAGACCATTATCGACGAAGGGCTGGCCCGCCCGGTCCTGGTCGGCCGTCCCGAGGTCATCGACCGGCGCATCGCGGATTTGGGGCTGCGGCTCGAGACGGGCAGGGACGTGGATCTCGTGAACCCGCAGTCCGATCCGCGGTACGAGTCCTACTGGCAGACCTATCATGACCGCATGGGGCGCCGGGGCGTCTCACCGGATTTGGCGCGGGAGGTTGTTCGGACCCGGTCAACGACCATAGCCGCCCTGATGCTTGAAAAAGGGGATGCGGATGCGGCGATCTGCGGCACAACGGGCCGATATCGCGATCATCTCAAGGAGGTGACGGACGTGATCGGCCTGCGGCGCGGAGTGACGATGCCCGCGGCGGTCAGCCTGCTGATCCTGCCCGACCGGCAGATCTTCCTGGTGGATACCCACGTAAACCCGGAACCATCGCCGGAAGCCCTGGTCGAGATGGTCACGCTGGCCTGCCACGAGGTCCGGAGTTTCGGCCTGGAGCCGAAGGTCGCTTTCCTGTCGCACTCCAATTTCGGAACGACGGATTTGCCCTCGGCGGCCCGTATGCGTGAGGGGATCGCACTGCTGCAGGAACGGTATCCCGAGATTCAGGCGGATGGCGAGATGCACGCGGACGCTGCGGTGACGGCGTCCATCCGCCGCCGCGTCTTTCCGGGCTCAAAGCTCGACGGCGACGCCAACCTCCTGGTGCTGCCCGATCTCGATGCGTCCAACATTGCCTTCAACCTATTGAAACAGCTTGGGCGGGGCCTCAGTGTGGGACCGATGTTGGTTGGGACCAGACGGCCGATGCATATCCTTACGCCCTCGGTGACGGTCCGCGGCATCGTCAATATGGCGGCCGTGGCGGCGGTTGACGCCCAGGCCACGGCACGGGCCCGCGGATCCAAGGGCTAGGCGTCGACGATGGCGGCGGGGGGCAAAACCAAGACCGCGCCGGAACCCGACGTGGAATTCGACGAGAACGGCGACGAACTCGCGTCCATCGCCGAAGTGCCCCGCCTCCCCGGTGAGAACCTTGCCGCCTGGAAACGCCGGCGGAAGAAAAAGACCCGCAAACTGAAGAAGCGCATCAAGGCCCTGGAGGCGGAGATCGCCGCTGTCCGGGAGGCTAAGGAAGCAGCCGAAGCAGCGCTTTCGTACGAGCTGACGGACGATACGGAAACCGCCGTCCGGGAGGCCATAAAGAGCGGTGATACCGATCTTCTGTCCGATCTTGTCAGTGACCTGCACCCGGCTGATTTCGCGGATCTCCTGGAGCGTCAGAACGCGACGGGGCGCGACCTGATCATCGAAGCGGCGGGCGATGACTTCGATCCGGAGGTCATCCCGCACCTGGACGACTCGGTCCGGGAGACGGTTGTCGCGACCCTGGAGCCGGAAGTCCTCGCCGACGCCGTATCCAAGCTCGACTCCGACGACGCACTGGAGCTGATCGAAAAGCTGGATGACGCGGACAAAGCCCAGGTTCTCGATGCCATTCCGGACGAGGAACGGGTCCTGGTCGAACAGGGCCTCACCTTCGCCGAGGGAACGGCCGGACGCCTCATGCAGCGGGAGATTGTTGTGGTGCCCGAGCATTGGGACGTCGGGCAAACCATCGACTACCTGCGGTCCATGTCCACCGCACCGGACGACTTCTACGATCTTTACGTGGTCGACGCCCGTTATCGACCGGTGGGTAAGATCCCCTTGAGCTTGCTGCTCCGGAACAAGCGTCCGATCCCCGTCGTCGACATCATGTCCACGGGCTTCCACAAAATCCCGGCCGACATGGACAAGGAAGAAGTGGCGATGCTGTTCCGCCGCTATGGGCTGGTGTCTGCCCCGGTGATTGATGAGGGGGAGTGGCTTTTGGGAGCCATCACCGTCGATGACGTTGTCGACGTGATCGATGAAGAGGCGGAAGAGGATCTCCTCCGCTTGGGCGGCGTGGCGTCCGACGACCTTCACGGCAATCTGGTGGAGACCACGCGCAGCCGTTTCATCTGGCTCGCCGTCAATCTGATGACGGCCATTGTCGCGTCCGCCGTCATCGGCGTTTTCGAAACCACGATTGAGAAAATCGTGGCCCTCGCCATTCTGATGCCGATCGTGGCCTCCATGGGCGGCAATGCCGGGACGCAAACACTGACAGTCGCCGTGCGGGCGCTCGCGATGCGGGACATCAGCCCGACAAACGCCGCCAAGTTCGTGGTGAAGGAGACCATGGTGGGGTGGCTGAACGGCATGGCCTTTGCCCTGATCGCGGGCGTGGTCACGTGGGCCTGGTTCGGGGACCCGGACATTGCGATCGTTCTGGCCGCGTCGATGATCATCAATCTTGTCATCGCCGGGCTGTGCGGAACGCTGATCCCCATCAGCCTTGACAAGATGAACATCGACCCCGCCGTCGCTTCGACGGTCTTTCTCACCACGGTGACCGACGTTGTCGGCTTCTTCACGTTCTTGGGGCTGGCGGCGGTCTTCCTGATTTAGGACGGATTGTCCGCCCCGCAAGCAGAGCCGTTGACACCTGGGAGACCAGCCCGGCTAAGCTCTCCCATGCCGCGACCACGGGAGGGGCCGATGTCCGAGACGACGCTGTCGAATTCAACCATTCTTGCCGACTACAAGGCCAAGACCCCGGGCTCGGCGGCCCTGGCGGAGGAGGCGAGGCAACTGCTTCCCAGTGGTATCGCCCACGACGCCCGCCATCTGGATCCCTACGCCCTCTACTGCGCGCGGGGGGAGGGGCCCTACAAGTGGGATGTGGATGGCAACCGTTACGTCGACTATTACGGCGGCCATGGTGCGCTGTTGCTGGGGCACTCCCGGCCCGAGGTCGTCGCTGCGGCCGAGCAAGCCCTGTCCGAAGGCACCCAGTACGGTGCCAACCACCCACGCGAAGTCGCCTGGGCAAAGGCCGTCTGCCGGATGGTGCCGTCTGCGGAGCGGGTGCGCTTCACCTCTTCGGGGACGGAGGCGACGCTGATGGCGCTTCGTCTTTCCCGGGCTTTTACCGGTCGCAGCAAGATCATCCGCTTCAAGTCGATGTTCCATGGGTGGCACGACCACATGGCGAGCGGTGTGTCGGACCATTTTGATGGATCCCCCACAACCGGCGTTTTGGCGGGGATTGCGGGGGGTGTCGTCTTGCTGCCGCCGGGCGACGCGGATGCGTTGAAAGCCTGCTTGGACAATGATCCGGATATCGCCGCCATCATCATTGAGCCGACCGGCGCGTCCTTTGGACAGGTACCGGTCACGCCGGAGTTCCTCTCCATCCTTCGGGCAGAGACGGCGCGCCACGGTGTCGTACTGATCTTCGATGAGGTGGTGACCGGATTCCGGGTCTCCCCGGGTGGCGCGCAGGCGGCGTTCGGCATAACACCCGACCTGACCACACTCGCCAAGATCGTGGCTGGCGGCTTGCCCGGCGGGGCTGTGTGCGGGCGCCGAGACATTATGGACGGTCTCGATTTCGCCGCGACCGCTGCCGCCAAGCGTGAGAAGATCGGCCATCCCGGCACCTTCAACGCCAACCCGGTCTCCGCCGCATCGGGGATTGCCGCGCTGGAGATCATCGAGACCACCGACGCCTGCGATCGTGCCAACAAGGCGGCTGCGGATCTTCGCGCCGGAATGAATGATGTCCTCGCGAAGAAGGGCGTCCCGTGGGCGGTCTACGGCACCTTTTCCAGCTTCCATGTCTTCACCAATCCGGAGAACCTGGATCTAACCCCGGGCAATCTGGATCCGCTGAGCCTTCCGTGGGAACGGCTGTCCGCCAAATCCGGGCGGGTGACGGGTCGGCTCCGGCTTGCCTTTGCCTTGAACGGCGTCGACACGAACAACAAGGGCGGCGGGCTGACGTCGGCCGCCCACGGAGCGGCCGAGATTGAACACACGGTCGCTGCGTTCTCGGATGCGATCGACCGGCTGCGCCATGATGGTGAGATCTGACGTTGGCATCCTTCGAGACGCCGGATCCTCATTTCGCTGATCGGATCCGGGAGAGCTTTCACCGCCAACCGTTCATGCATCTGATCGGCGCCGAGCTGGCGGACGTCCAGGCGGGGGCAGTGGAGATCCATCTCCCGCATAGAGCGGAGGTCACCCAGCAGCATGGATACTTCCACGGCGGCGTCATCGGAACCATCGCGGACAACGCGTGCGGCTATGCGGCGTATACGCTCGCGCCGGCGGACCATTCCGTCTTGACGGTCGAGTACAAACTCAACTTGATGTCGCCGGGTACGGGAGAGCGGCTGGTTGCGCGCGGGACGGTCCTACGGCCGGGACGGACCCTTGTGGTAACTCGGGCGGATGTGTTCTCGGTCCGCGACGGCACCGAGAAGCTGGCCGCCACGGCACTCGCCACGATGATGCTGATGGCTGGCATGGACGACGGTCCGGCCGAGAAAAAACCAAACGGCCGCTGACGGCCCCGGGAGAGGAAAGATGATCCCCAACGATCTGCCGAGCATGAACTTTGACCTCGGCGAGACGGCCGAAATGATGCGGGACAGTGTTCGCAGCTTTTCCGCCGACGAGATCGCGCCCCGGGCGGATGAGATCGACCGGAGCAACGAATTCCCGATGGACCTGTGGCGGAAGCTTGGGGATCTCGGCGTTCTTGGCGTGACGGTCGAAGAGAAGTACGGCGGTGCCGGGATGGGGTACCTGGAGCACACCATCGCGATGGAAGAGATCAGCCGTGCCTCCGCATCGGTCGGCCTCAGCTATGGCGCCCACTCGAACCTTTGTGTGAACCAGATCCGACTCAACGGCTCCGACGCACAGCGGGAGAAGTATCTGCCGAAGCTGATCTCGGGCGAGCATGTGGGGGCGCTTGCGATGAGTGAGCCGGGGGCAGGCTCCGACGTCGTCGGCATGCGCACGAAGGCGGTGAAGAAGGGTGACCGCTGGGTCCTCGACGGCAACAAGATGTGGATCACCAACGGGCCGGACGCGGACACGCTGGTCGTCTACGCCAAGACGGACCCGGATGCGCATCAGCACGGGATCACCGCTTTCCTGATCGAGAAGGGGATGGCTGGTTTCTCCACGGCGCAGAAGCTCGACAAGCTGGGTATGCGCGGCTCCAACACGTGCGAGCTTGTCTTTGACGGCGTCGAGGTGCCGGAGGAGAACATCCTGGGCCATCTGAACGGTGGCGTTGCTGTCCTGATGAGCGGGCTGGACTACGAGCGCGCGGTACTGGCGGCGGGTCCGCTCGGAATCATGCAAGCCTGCATGGACACGGTGGTTCCCTACGTTCACGAGCGGAAGCAGTTCGGCAAGTCCATCGGCGAATTCCAGATCATGCAGGCGAAGCTTGCCGACATGTATGTCACCATGAATGCCGCCAAGGCGTATGTTTATGCGGTCGCCAAGGCCTGCGACCGGGGCGAGGTGACCCGCAAGGACGCGGCGGGGGCTATCCTTTACGCAGGGGAAAAGGCGACCTGGATGGCGCTGGAGGCGATCCAATGCCTCGGCGGAAACGGCTACACCTACGATTACCCGACCGGCCGACTGCTCCGGGACGCGAAGTTGTACGAGATCGGTGCTGGCACAAGCGAGATCCGCCGCATGCTGATCGGCCGGGAGCTGTTCAAAGAGACGGCGTGACACATCACAATGTTCGCATTATGTTCTCTCACGGTGTTTGGCGAGAGGAGCTGAAGCGATGACCGACGATGGCCGCATCCGGTGCCCTTGGGGAGATGGGCCTGAGGACTATCGGCTCTACCACGATACGGAATGGGGCTGGCCGGTCGTCGATGATACCCGGCTGTTCGAGAAGATCTGCCTGGAGGGGTTTCAGTCCGGGCTGTCATGGCTGACGATCCTGCGAAAGCGGGACAACTTCCGCGCCGGTTTCGCGGGTTTCGATATCGACCGGGTGGCCGCTTTCGATGAAACGGACGTCGAGCGGCTGCTTGGCGACGCCGGGATCGTGCGTCACCGGGGCAAGATCGAGTCGACCATCAACAATGCCCGCCGGGCGCAGGAGCTTCAGAAGGAGTGGGGATCGCTCGCCGCCTATTTCTGGTCGTTCGAACCGGATGAGACTAGCCGACCAGACAAACTGGACTGGGAAACGCTCAAGACCATCGGCAAGACGGAGACGTCGACCCTAATCTCAAAAGATCTGAAGAAGCGTGGATGGAGCTTCGTCGGCCCGACCACGGTATATGCATTCATGCAGGCCATGGGCCTGGTCAATGATCACATCGAAGGCTGTTGGGTGCGCGACGCTGTCGAGGAGGCGCGCAAGGCGCTGGTTCGTCCGACCCGGCGCTAGGGGGCGTCCGCGCCGCTTGTCGCGTGCGCGATCGCGTCGTGGGCGGCAATGTCGTGCGACGCGGCGATGACCAGACCCGGCAGGCGTTCTTTGAGGCCACGGACCTTCGCGAAGGAGTCCTTCAGGGTTCGGGCATCGCCTGTACCGGGGGTGAGGTCGTTCTCCAGCATCCTGGCCTCGTAAGTCAGGTCGCCGACAAGCAGGATCGGCGCCCATCCCTGGCGGCGGACCAGCATCGACAGCGATCCGGGTGTGTGACCGGGCGTCGGAAGCAGCACCATCGAGCCGTCTCCGGCAACATCATGTATGCCGTCGAACCCCTCGAAGAGCGGGTCGCTGGTGCTTTGAAAGGGGATAGGGCGCCAGCGCGCTTCCGGCCGCTCAATATGCTCCCTCAGGATCCACTCGCGCTCGGGATGTGGCTTCGAGAGAACGCACCATTCCCGCTCGCTGACGATCAGTTTCGCTTGAGGGATTTGCGCGATTCCGCCCACATGGTCGAAGTGCAGATGAGAGATCACGGCGTAGTCGATAGCCCCGGCGTCGACGCCTAACCGGGCGAGCTGCCGGTCCAGGCGATCCTCTTCCGTCATGCGCATGCGGAAGATCCGGCGGAACAGAAAACGCCCAATCCAGCTTGAGATGTAGTCCGGGTCGGACAGGATCGCTGGGTCGAGACCGGTGTCGAACAGAACCGGGCCGTCTTGATGCTCGATCAGAAAGTAGTTGATCGGGGCCTTAACCCAGCTGCGCGACGTCAGCACCCAAAAGAGTTGAGGCAATAGACTGCCGTGGCGGTGCTCCTCGTGCATATCGGCGGTGCCGGAACTGAGGACATGGAGCGATCGAATGACCGGTTCCTTCTCCTGGATGGTGCTCGAGGGCAGATGCGTCACAGCGTCAATCATCACGACATCTCCTCCGCGTGAATGGACGGGTCCGGATCTGCTCCAAGGTTATCCGAGGTCGGATTGCTCGGCTTTGATATGCCTCAAGGTTTGTGGGGACTTGCCCTCCGTGGCCTCCGGCGCGATGGTGCGGTCCCATCCCCATGCTGAGGAAAAACCGATGATTGGTAGCAGGATCTATTCGGGCTCACCGTTTGAGCCGATGGCCGGATACGCGCGCGCCGTGGTGGATGGGGATTGGGTTTACGTGTCCGGCACCACCGGTTGGGACGTGGAGGCCGGACGGCTGCCCGATGGGGTGGAAGCTCAATGCGAGCAGGCGTTCAAAGTCATCTCGAAAGCGCTGGCCGAGGCGGGTACGAGTCTCGAGAACATGGTCCGGGTGCGAGTCTTCGTCACCAGCCGGGAAGAGTTCGACCGCATCAAGCCGATCATAAAGGCCCATTGCGATGCTGCGCGTCCGGCGAACACAACCGTGATCTCCGAGCTTGTCGAGCCTGAGATGCGGGTCGAGATCGAGGTTACCGCGAAGATCGTTCGCGGCTGATTTCACCAAGACCCGACACGCTCCAGGCTCGCCCGCGGCGAATTGGGCGCCTATAGTCCGGCCGAAATCGAACAGCCATTAAGCGGGCACGCCGGATGCCCACCCCGGAGGACAGCATGCCAACTCTTCTCGTAACCGGTGCCAGCCGTGGCCTTGGTCTTGAGTTCACCCGCCAGTTCTCGGCCTCCGGTTGGCGCGTCCATGCGGCCTGCCGCAACCCGGACGGCGCAACCGAGCTCGCTGCCGTGCCGGGCGACGTCACCGTTCACAAGGTCGATGTCACCGACAGTGCCAGCGTTGACGCGCTCAAGGCATCCATTGGCGACGAGCCGATCGATGTCCTGTTGAACAACGCTGGTGTCATCGGGTCCCGCGAGGGCTTCGACGGCCTGGATTACACGGCGTGGGCGGGGGCCATGGATACGAACATCTTCGGCCCCATGCGCATGGCCGAAGCTTTCATGGACAATGTATTGGCATCCGACCGGAAGCAGATGGTTTTCATCAGCTCCAAGATGGGGAGCATCGCGCTTACCAGCCCGAATGCCTATGTCTATCGTAGCTCGAAGGCGGGCCTGAACATGGCGGTCGCCTGCCTCGCGCTGGAGAAGCGGTCGGCGGGACTGACGGCCATGCTGTTCCACCCGGGTCACGTTCAGACCGATATGGGCGGATCCGCCGCGCCGCTGACGCCGCCGGAGAGCGTGGCGGGCATGAAGTCTGTGATTGAGGGACTGACCCAGGCTGACAACGGAACCTTCAAGAACTACGACGGCACATCGCTGCCCTGGTAGTTGGAGCGTGACATGACAGACACCACCGAAACCACGTCGAACGAGCCAATCCTGTTCTACTTCGACTTCTCCTCCCCCTATGCCTACATCGCGGCGCATAAGATTGATCAGATCGCGGCGCTCTACGGGCGGGAGGTGGATTGGCGTCCGACGCTGCTCGGCGCGATCTTCCAGCAGACCGGGGCCAAGCCGCTTACCGAGACCGGCCTTAAGGCGGAGTACTCCAAACACGATTTCCTGCGAACGACCCGGAGCTTTGGGCTGCCGTTCACGATGCCGGATAGTTTTCCCTTCGCCTCCATCGCCGCTGCGCGGACTGTATGGTGGCTGAGGGACCGGGACCCGGCCCTCTCGCGCAAGGTGGCGCTGGCGATCTTCGACAAGGCATTCGCCGAAGGGGGAGATGTCCGGGGGGCCGAAGCGGTGATCGCCATCGCCGCGGAGCATGGCGTCGATCCAGATGAACTGCGCGCCGCTCTCAACGATCCGGCGGTGAAGGAGCGACTGAAGACGGAGGTCAACGCGTCCATGGACGCCGGCGTCTGCGGCGCTCCGTTCTTCATCGTTGATGGGGAGCCGTTCTGGGGCAGTGACCGCTTGGATCAGGTGGAACGGTGGCTGGCCACCGGCGGTTGGTAACGACGGCACACTAGAGGAGGCCGCGCTTCATGCCGGTGATCGAATCCGGGATCGATACCCGCTCGGACAGCTTTCTTCAGAACACGTCTGCGAATGCAGCGCTTGCCGAAGAGCTCAAAGCATTGGTGGCGCAAAAACGGCTTGGCGGCGGAGAGCGCGCGAGGCAGCGGCACCTGGACCGGGGCAAGCTCCTGCCGAGGGAGCGGGTGCGGGCGCTGCTGGATCCGGGCTCCCCTTTCCTGGAATTCTCGCCCTTGGCCGCCCACGGCATGTACGGCGACGATATTCCGGCCGCAGGCATTCTGACCGGGATCGGACGCGTCGCGGGCCGTGAAGTCGTCGTCGTCGCGAACGATGCGACGGTAAAAGGCGGGACCTACTACCCGGTCACCGTGAAGAAACATCTTCGCGCCCAGGAAGTGGCGCGTGAGAACGGGCTGCCCTGCATCTACCTCGTGGATTCTGGCGGGGCGAACCTACCGAACCAGGACGAGGTGTTTCCGGATCGTGAGCACTTTGGCCGGATCTTCTACAATCAGGCCACCATGTCATCGGAAGGCATTCCCCAGATCGCCGTGGTCATGGGGTCCTGCACGGCTGGTGGCGCCTATGTCCCCGCGATGTCGGACGAAAGCATCATCGTCAAGGAACAAGGAACCATCTTTCTGGGCGGACCGCCTTTGGTGAAGGCGGCAACGGGCGAGGTCGTCAGTGCGGAGGATCTTGGCGGGGCGGACGTTCACAGCCGCATCTCCGGCGTCGTGGACCACATGGCCGAGGACGACACCCACGCCCTCTCGATCGCCCGGCGCATCGTCGGCAACCTCAACCGTCCCAAGCCCGAAACGCTTGAGATGCGCGACAGCCGGGAGCCGCTCTACGCACCCGAAGAACTCTATGGCGTGATCCCTCAGGACACCCGCATTCCCTATGATGTGCGCGAGGTGATCGCGCGGCTGGTCGACGGCAGCGAGTTCGATGAGTTCAAGCAACTCTACGGAACCACGCTCGTCTGCGGGTTCGCCCATTTGTGGGGCATGCCGATCGGGATCGTCGCCAACAACGGCATCCTCTTCTCCGAATCCTCTCAGAAGGGGGCGCATTTCATCGAGTTGTGCGCCCAGCGGAAGATCCCGCTGCTGTTTCTTCAGAACATCACAGGCTTCATGGTCGGCCGGAAGTACGAGTCCGGCGGGATCGCGAAGGACGGCGCCAAGCTCGTCACTGCGGTTTCAACGGCGAAGGTGCCGAAGTTCACCGTGATCATCGGCGGCTCGTTCGGCGCGGGGAACTACGGCATGTGCGGCCGGGCGTTCGGTCCCCGGATGCTTTACCTCTGGCCCAATGCGCGGATCTCGGTGATGGGCGGTGAGCAGGCGGCGAACGTGCTTGCCCAGGTGCGGCGAGACGGCATGGAGGCGCGCGGCGAAAGCTGGCCCGAGGCGGATGAGGAGGCGTTCAAGGCGCCGATCCGCGAGCAGTATGAGAGTCAGGGCCATCCCTATTACGCCAGCGCCCGCCTTTGGGACGACGGGGTCATCGACCCAGCCGATACCCGCCGGGTCCTTGGCTTGTCGCTATCGGCTGCCTTGAACAAGCCGATCGAGGAGACCCGGTTCGGCTTGTTTCGGATGTAGGCGTGTCGTCGGCCTTTACGCTTTTGCGGCTTGAATGGCCTGCCAGATCCGGTGCGGCGTCGCCGGCATGTCGATGTGAGTGACACCCACCTCAGACAGGGCATCCACCAACGCATTCATCACCGAGGGGAGGGAGCCGGCACATCCGGCCTCGCCGCAACCTTTGGCCCCGAGCGGATTGGTGGTTGCGGGCACCGAATGGCTGTCGAAGCTGAAGAACGGCGCATCTGCCGCCCGCGGTACCGCGTAGTCCATGTAAGAGCCAGTCAAGAAATGGCCGTCGTCGTCATAGGCCGTCATCTCATAGAGCGCCTGGCCGATCCCTTGAACGATCCCGCCATGGGCCTGCGCCTCAACCAACAGCGGATTAACGATCACACCGAAGTCGTTGACCATGGCGTATCGAACGACCTCGGTGACCCCGGTCTCCGGATCGATCTCCACTTCACAGACGTGGCAGCCATTCGGGAACGCGGAGGGCGACTCCTTGTGAATGTGCTGGACGTCGAGGGAGGCTGCGCTTCCGTCGGGCAGGGTTAGACCCGTACGCACTGTCTCAGCCAGCTCCATGATGCCGATCTGACGGTCCGTGCCCGCGATGGCGAAGGTGCCCGCGCTGAACTCGATGTCCTCAACAGCCGCCTCCAGAGCCACGGCTGCGATGGCCTTGCCCGCTTCGACGACCTTCTCACCCGCTTCCACAATCGCGGCACCGCTGGCCATGATCGACTTGGAGCCGCCGGTTCCACCGCCCGCGATCAGCTCATCGCTGTCGCCTTGCAACAGGCGGATGCGGTCGAAGGGGATGCCGACCTTTTCGTGGAGCACCTGGGCGAACGGTGCCGCGTGGCCCTGTCCGTAGTCCAGAGTGCCGGTGATGATGGTGACCGTCCCGTCATCCTCGAACCGGATACCGCCCATCTCGTTCTGTGGCGGGGCGGTGACTTCCAGATAATCACCGATCCCCCGGCCCCGAAGTTTGCCGCGCGCGGCACTCTCCGCCTTACGGGCCTCGAACCCGTCCCAGTCGGCGAATGAGAGCGCCTTGTCGAGAACGGTGGTGAACTCGCCGCTGTCATAGGTCATCCCGTTCGGGGCCTTGTAGGGCATCTCTTCCGGACGGATGTGGTTCCGGCGACGGAGTTCGGTCCGGTCGAGGCCCATCTCCCGGGCGGCCGTCTCGATCAGCCGCTCCATGTAGTAGTTGCCCTCGGGTCGGCCCGCCCCGCGGTACGCACTCACGGGCGAGGTGTTGGTGAACACGCATTTCGCCGACACCTCTATCGCGGGGGTGCGGTACACGCCGATCAGGTTCTTGGCGACGTTCAGCGTGGGCATCATGGGCGCGACGTACCCAAGGAAAGCCCCCATGTTGCCGAAGCCCGTAACCCGGACGGCGAGGAAATCGCCCTCCGCGCTCAATGCGAGTTCGGCGGTGACTTCGTGATCCCGGCCGTGGGTGTCGGACAGGAAGCTCTCCGAGCGTTCGTCCGTCCACTTTACCGGGCGGCCGGTGACCTTCGCCGCTTGGAACAAGGCGCCATATTCGGGGTATGTGAAGGCCTTCATCCCGAACGAGCCACCTACGTTGCCCGTTAGCACCCGTACCTTTTCCGGCTCGACCTTCAGGATTTCGTTGGCGAGCAGGTTGCGGAGGCCAAAGACCCCTTGGCTGCCCACACGAAGGGTCCACCGTTCATCGTCAGGCGAATACTCTGCAATGGCGGATCTGGGCTCCATGGCGGCGACGACCACCCGATTGTTCTCTAGCTTGAGACGGGTCACATGGGCGGCCTTGGCGAACGCGGCGGACACGGCGTCCGGATCGCCGAACTGGTAGTCCAGCGCGACGTTGTTGGGGACGTCGTCGAAGAGTTGCGGGGCGCCGTCGACCGTTGCCGCGCTCGCCTTGGTAACGGCTGGGAGCTGCTCGATATCGAGCTCGACCAATTCGGCGGCATCCTTGGCTTGGACAGCGGTTTCAGCGACCACCACGGCGACCGGATCGCCCACGAAGCGGATCTTGTCGATGGCGAGAGACGGACGCGGTGGCTTCAGCATGTCCGTGCCGTCCCGGTTCTTGAACGGCATGCCGCAGCTGATGGTCCCCTGACCCGCATCAACAAGATCCTGACCGGTGACCACCGCCAGCACACCGGGGGCCGCAAGCGCCTCCGTCGTATCGAGGCCCAGTATGGTTCCGTGTGCGTAGGGACTCCGCACCATCACGGCATAGGCCTGACCCACCACATTCAGATCATCGGTGTAGCGGCCCATGCCGGAGAGCAAGACCGGATCTTCCGTTCTGCGAACCGGCTGACCGATACCGAATTTCATCAGGGAAAGGGCGGAGTCTTCCGTCTGGACGGCCATGGAGAACCTCGTTCGCGTTGATTGCCGGTCTGAAGTCTAATCCGGATTTCATGTCGGTCACGTGACCGATTGGCGCAGCGATGTCTCCTAGCGCCAAAGCAAACGCCCCGTCCTCAGGTGAGAACGGGGCGCCGCAAAAAGTGTCGGAACTGATGTCCGAACTTTAGATCAACCGGAGGTTCCCGGCGGCCGTGCGGCCATTGCGGCCGGCTTCCAGCTCGTAGCTGAGGCGTTGGCCTTCGGCCGGATGAGCGATGCCGGACCGCTCGACCTGGCTGATGTGGACGAAGACGTCCGCGCCGCCTTCATCGGGCTGGATGAACCCATAGCCCTTCTGGCTGTTGAACCATTTGACGGTGCCCGTCGGCATTGTCTGTCTCCTGCTTATACGATGGTAGGGGTGAAGCGTGGTGACGAACCGTTCAGCATGAACGGAACATCGGTCGACCGAGCGAGAGAAGCGGCCCGCCGGGCCGATGTCTTCACGCACGACGGATCGAGGCGTAGTAGGTAAAGCGGCGCGCCACCCGAACGGCTGCACGCGGTCCGGAAGACCGACCCGTAACTCGATATTTGGGGGAACACGCGGAGGTCTGCTCTTTCGTGATCCTGACCACGAGGGGAGCGCCCCCGATGTCGGACAAGACCGGGACGTTGCGCACGAACCATCTCGGTCAACCAATTTCTTCCCCGGTCTCCGTCACGTCCGTTCAACGGAAGCGCGATGCGCAACGGCGAGGTAGTTTCAGGATGGGGGCGGAGACCTCCTGTGTCAAGAAATCCCTGGGTCCCATTAACCCTGATTGCGGGCAAGGACGCAGAAGAATCCTCACCCGTTGCGCGATGATCACTGTCCGGAGAGCGTTTCCGTCCCGCCGCGAATGGTTTCCCCCAATTCCGCCGCCGCTGAATCAAGGGCCGCACGGGCTTCCGCGTGCGCGATCCATTCCGTGGCGGCGGCACCAGCGCCTTCGATCTCCGCAACGATGGCAAGCGCGGTCGCGAGATCGCCGGAGCCGACAGCCTCTCCCGCTTCTGACAGTTGGCTCGACACCGACGGACCGCTCTCTTCGACAACCGCAGGTTCCGCGGGTGCGGCTTCAGCGGTCTCTGCCGGGGTTTCTGCGGGCGTTTCTGCGGGCGTTTCTGCGGGTGTTTCTGCCGCAGCTGCGGTGGCGTCAGAGTCAGTCGCCGCGGGCGCGCTCTCGGAAGTCGCCGTCTCTGCGGGCGCGGTTTCCTCCGTTGTCTCCCCCTCCGTGGCCGCGGTTTCCGCCGGCGCGGTCTCAGCAGCCGGGGCAGGAGCGGCTGCTGGAGCCGCCGGCGCGGTGATCAGCCGCTGGCCCATGTCGACACCCAACGCCGTGCCGGCATCACGAACCAGATCTTCGGCCTGCATGCCGACACGCACGAACAAGTCGCTCGTGGACGCAAGCGCGCTGGACCAGCTCGACCGAATGTCCGGGACGCTGATCTCCGGCAGTGATACCTCAGGAACCTGGACAGTCGGCAGCTCCACACTTGGCATCTCGACAGTCGGCAACTCGACGTTTGGCAAGGCAACCGTCGGAAGCGGGCCGACCGATGCCCATCCCAAAGTGGCCCGCTCGGCGAGGCTCGCGTCGGGGTGGGCGGCTCTGATCGCCCGGGCCGCGGCTGGCCAACCGTTCTGAACTTGGCTCAACGTGGGAACGCCTGTGTCGGCGTAAGCGCCAATCCGTCCGCCCAAATCCGTCGGGTCACCCGAGAGGCCGCGATAGATCGTCAATTGGGAGCCATACGTGCCTGATGTCGGCAGGATCGACCGCAACTGGGCCGCGGACAGAATGATACCGGGCAGTTTTGCCTGCTCCAGCGTCTCAACGATCCCCGTCCGTTCCTCGGATGCGGCGACCAGTTGTTGTGACAACTCTTCAAGGTCAGTGCCGAGCGTGCCCAGCCGCGCCTGAACCTCGGCCTGAACCTTGTCCTCACCGTAGATGATGGGGGTCCAGTACGGGTACGTGATGGCGGCAACCAGGGCTGCGATCGCAATCGCCATGGCCGCTTTCGCATTCCCGGCGACGTCTTCGACTTTGGGCTCGACCGTTACCTGGCGGACGGACGGTGTGCTTGCCGTCGTTTCGGTTACGGCCTGGGTCTTCGTTTCAGGCGCTTCTGCGGCTGCCGATGTTTTCGATGCGGGCGCCGACTTGGCAGATTTCGGTGCCGGTTTCTTTGCCGTGGTCGCAGCTTTCGGTGCCGCCTCGGTCTTGGTCTCATCGCTCTTTGCAGCCGCCTTTGGGGCGCGGGACCGCGGCGGCGTCGCAGATTTCTCGGATGGGGCGGCGGATGACGTTTTCGCGTCCGTCACATCAGCGCCAGAGGCTGCTTTGACGGGTTCCGACTTTGCATCGCCAGATTTTGATTTCGCGGTTGCCGTTCTGCGACTGGTTGTTTTTGGCGCCGCTTTCGCGCTGCTGTCCGATGCGGCTTTGGGCTTCGTTCGCGATGCGCGTTTGCGTTCGGTGGCTGGTTTCACCTCTTTGGTGTTGTCGTCACTCGCCACGTCTATTCTCCCGCAAAAAGAACGCCCGTATCAGACCGATGATGCCGCGTCGCAACATGGTGTCAAGTTGATGCTCGGATGTAGTATCGCACAACAATGAAAACGGTGTGACGGAAAGAGCAAACGGCAAGGCGTAAAGATGGGGTCCGAGGCATTTACATCCCATGGTGTGATCGCGGCTGCGACCGGTTTCGCGGGCCGGATTGAGCTGCACGAGACCGTGGTCCGGATCGAGCGGACCGGTGTCGTGGCGCATATCCTCGAGCTCCTCGGGTTTGAGGGGGCCACGGGGGAGTCCATCGTTCCGATCGACAGCATCTCCGGCTTCAACATTGTTGAGGGCATTTTTCTGCCATCCCTCCTGATCCTGCAGACGGCCGGCGGGCCGACGCCGACGGGAGACGTGCGCCACGACGGCTTCCTTTGGAATTCGGTGTTCATGAGCTTCCACGACAACCGGGATTTCATGACGCTGCTGGAAAGTCTTGAGACGCGCCTCTCCGAACGCCGTGAGGCTGTGCGGATGTCCGGGCCTGTGCTGACGATGGCCCCCAAGCCCGATCGGGGGTTGATCGGCTCGGAGGAGCCGTGATCTAACCAGTTCGCCCGTTTCGAGCACCGTGCGGGGCGCCGTTTCGCGCCGGCCCTTGTGACCGATTGCCGAGGTCTCCGTGAACCGTATTCCTGTTCTCTTGATTGCCGTTTCCGGTGTTTGCCTGCTGGTGTTCATGCTTCTGGGCATAAACGCGTTCCGGGGGCCGATCTTCGGGACCATCGGGCCGGCCATTCCCTATGAACGCCCCGCCGAGACGCGAAGTTTCGAGGGTCCGACGACCTATCCGGCTTACCGTTTGACGGAAGAAGGGCGCGCCCTTCCCATTGGACGGGTGATCCTCTCAAGCCCCGAAGAGGTTCATCTGACGCTGTTTCCCGATCTGGAGTTGGCGGACCCTCGCGACCAGACGGTGCTGTTGGTCGAAACTGATGTGAAGGCGATCTGGGCGCTGGTACCCCCGAAGTCTAAGCAGGAGATCGTTCTGGCCGTTCGGAACCTTGCCTACCGGGTTCGCGACCAGACTTTCCGCGTGATGCGCAGCCCCGCTTTCCAGGACCGCTACCGCCCGCAGCTCAAGGAGATCGTGGCGGATGCGTATGCCAAGGTCATGTCCGATCCGGCGATTGACCTTGCAATGGATGCGGCGCGCGAGGCGCTGTTGGTCGAGCGGGGTGAGCAGGTTGCGGACGAACTCTTGCCGCTATTGCTCCCCCGGGTGCGCTCGGCGGTGCTTGATATCCTTCAGCCGAGCTGGGCGGAGTTGAAACGCCTCTTCGCTCAGGGCGAGATCGATCTCGCTCCCCTGAACCAAGCGGGCATCGATGTGCTTCGGGACCCGAAAGTCCTCGAAATCCTGGGCCGGGAGATGCTGGCGTTGGTCCAGGCGCCTGAAGCTTGGGACCTTGTGACACTGTCCGGCCGGAAAATGATCGATATCCTGATCGCGGATCCCAGGCTCGAAATCTTGGCGCGGGAGGTGAGCGAGGACCCGGCCTTCAGCCGTGAGATGCGGGCTTTGGAGGAGGATGTGTCCGTGACCGCGACGTCCGTGTTCTATCGGGTTGTCGGACGGGATGAGACACGGCGCCCGGATCCGCTGGCAGTACGCGTGCTCCGGTATGTATTGCTCACACGGCGGCGTTTTGTAGCGTTGGTCGTCCCGACGGAGCTTTACGAGCGTGTCGATCCCGGCGGCCTGGCCCGTTACGTTCCGCTGCGTCCGCTGGAGCGGGGGGTGTCGGGATGACTGGATCCGAACTGCCCGTTGTCGAGGTCAACGATCTCGCTATTGCCCATGAGGATGGCGAGATCCTGCTTGAGGATGTCTCGTTCAGCTTGGGGGAAGGCGAGATCATTTTGCTGGCAGGCCCCAGCGGTTCTGGCAAGTCCACGCTCGTAAACCTTCTATCCGGTGCGCTTGAAGGCACTTGGGACGTTTCAGGCCGGATCAGTTTCGAGGGCGAGGATTACGATCTCTCCGAGGAGCGGGCGACGGTCGGCGGTGTGGTGTTTCAGAACTTCGCCCTGTTCGACAATCTCACCGTTGCCGAGAATCTCGCGATAGCGTCGGAACACAATGAGCGGCTTGATCCGCGCTTTACCGAGGCGATCGACCAGCTCCTTGTGGGGATCGACCGGGGCCGGTCCGTCAATGCGTGTTCGGGCGGTCAGCGGCAGCGGGTCGCGATTGCACGGACGCTGTTGGCCAATCGCCCGGTACTCTTCCTCGACGAGCCGAACTCAGGTCTGGATGTGGTGGCATCCGGAAAGCTCGCCCGGCTGGTCGCCGACATCGCTTCGGAATTGGGCACGCCCGTCGTCATCATCGCCCATCACTTCCGCCATTTCATTGATCTGGCGGACCGCGCGCTGGCCATTGACCCGGCCGCCCGGACGCTGGTGACCCTGCCGGCGTCGGAGGCGGCAATTGAAGCCCACCTGGAGCGCGCCGCCGTTGACCGGGCGGAGGAGATGCCCGGCGATCATGTGCACGCCTTGCCGAAACCAGCGCTGGGATGGTGGCGGGGGGAGTTGCCGTCGGCATCTCTGGCTTGGCAATGGACGTGGATGCTGCGGTTCTTTGTCGGATACGTCTGGCAACTCTGTTTCGCGCCGTCGTCGTTGCTGTTTGTGGCGCTCGGCAGCGTGATCATCGGCTTCGTGACGACATGGTTCATCTTCATGTACCTGCCGTTCCGGGATCTGCTGATGCCGGTGATCCATTCGGACGCCCTGGCCGGTGTCGCTTTTGCGGAGATCCGGGTGATGGCGCCGTTGGTGACGGCGATCCTGATAACCACCCGGAACGCCTCGCTGATCTGCTCCGACATCGGGCAGAAGGTCTACTCCGATCAGATCAAGGCGATGCGGAATCTGAACATCCCCCACGACGTCTATCTGTCGGCCAACGTGCTGCTGGCCTCGGTGGTGGCGTCAATCGTGCTCGTGGCGGCATCGGTCTGCATCACTGCGTGGTTCGCCATGATCACGTGGTCTTTCATATTCCCTGAGAACTCCACCTACATGTGGCGGGATCAATTCCTGCAGCGGCTCTGGCCACCGGGTCATTTCATGATGGTCGGCGTCGATTGGATCGCTGTGAAAGCCATTCCTTCGATCACGGGGGCAGCGCTCATCGCGCTGTATTTCGGATATCGGCCAAAGCTAACCGTTCTTGATATCAATGACGCGATCGCCAAGGCCCTGATTTGGGGTATGTCCTTTGTCCTGGTCTGGCAGTCAGTTTTGACGCTGATCGAGTTCAAGTATGTGTCTGAACGTTTGGAACAGACGTTTTAAGGGCGTATTCGCTACGGGCAGGCTCCCCAACGGTTGCGAACACTGTGGGAGACTGACATAGTCCGCCGCCGTAATGACGCTGATCAAAAGCACGCCGAGTTGAGCCCCGTCATGATTTAGCTCGGGGAAAGATTCGCCAACGCGTCGCTTAACAGCGTCTTGGAGGATGATTAATACTAAGCGCCGACATAGTTTGAATTCTGGTGTTTGGCGATCTTTCTCTAGAGGACCGGGACGACAGGATATGGCATTCGAGGATCTCGTTCGGGCACAAGGGATCAACGGCCGTATGGTCGGTACCGACGAGGAGCAGGCGCTTCTCCGGGCCGGGACGGGCCGCTACGGCATGTCGCTTGAGCAGGCGGACGCGTCTTTGCGTTCCGCCGCCAGCGGCCAGCGGCTGATCCTGCAACGCGACATTGATCGCGAGGTTGGCGACTTTGTTGCCGCGGCTGCGGGGCCTCGAGGCCGTCTCACGCCTGCCGTATTCGAACAGGGCGTCTCGCTCTACGGTCGGCGGACAGAACGGCAGTTGACCGATCCCCAGATCCGCAGCCGGCTGAAGTCGATTGTGGAACGGCGTGGGCTGATCCCTGCGCGCCGCGGCTACCTCTGGCGAACCCGCGGCTGGTTCGACCGGATCCCGGCGGAGACACCATCAACCGGACCGCGCGCCGAGCTGGTGGGGCCTGCCGTCGCCCCGCCGGCCGACGTTTCCTTGCAGCCTGCGGCACGCGCAGAGATCGTGGCATTCCTGGAAAGCTGGGGGCGGGCCGTTTCGTCCGGCGTCGTGGACCGGGTCCTCCCGCTTTATGATCCCCAGGCGGTCCTGCTGGCGACCGTGTCGCCCACGCCTTATCAGACGCGCGAAGGTCTCAGGCCGTACTTCACCCGATTTCTGTCCAACCAGAACATCACGGTCCAATGGGCAGAACCCTTCATCGTCTCGGACAGGTTCCTGGTGTCCGCAAGCGGTCTTTACACGTTCGAGTGGGATGCCTCACCCCAACAAGCGGGCGGGCCGAATGGTCCCGGCCGGACCGTGACACCTGCGCGGTTCACCTACGTCCTTCGGCGGGATCCGTCCGGGGCTTGGCAAATCCTGCAGCACCACTCCTCAGAGTTGCCGGCAATGAACCGACCTGCCGCACCGGCTCCACAAGCCTAAGCACGCCTCTTCGTCATGACCCGGTAACGGGACGGCCGATCAGGTCTGCTCGATCTGCTTCACGCCGCCCAGACGATAGTGGACGTGGGAATAAGACAGGCCAACGGTCAACAGTCCGACCACCGCGAACTGCACCAGGGTCGTCAACTCATCCTGATTGCGGATCGTGACATAACCCTCATCCACCAGGTACCAGGTGGCGAACCCGCAAAACGCGGCGATCAGTACGAAGCCGGTGGGATGGAGGGACCGTCTTGTGATGTCGAAGACGACCCAGAGCCAGAAGGCAAGCCCGGTGCCGACCGTGAACTTGAAGATCCAATTGCCGGCTTCGGTATCGATGAGCCAGTGGTAGTAGGAGTAGCCGCTGGCATTATAGGCGGCAAAAACCAGGAACACTGACAAAAGCCAGCGCGCCACAAGGCTCAGCAGTCCAAACTCGCGATGTGATCCCATGGCTTTAGCCCGTGGTGACGGTCAGCAAACGCCAATGTAGCGTGAGACAGGCCGTTCAGCGAGTCCCTGACAGAATATTGGACGTCGCCCCGGTTTTGATGCGGATGACCTTAGGCGCATCACCTTCGGGCCCTGCCCCCAAAGTAGCCCCATCGATCCATTGATCGAGTGCGGCTTCGAGCCGGCGTTCGGTTTCCACCGCCTGTAAATGCACCGACTGGCGGAGTTCGTCCTCAAATGCGTCCCGGTGCAGAGCTGAATCGATGGCGTTCACCGACCAATCGGCTCCCCAAACCGCACCGGCAGCAATCACCGAAGTCAGAATGTAATCGGCGATGGCGGAAGATGCAGCCACCGATGGGGCCGCCATCGCCCCCAAGGAAGTTGCCGTGCCGAACCGTACCGCAAGGCTGAGCACCCGGGCACCCATTGGCCGGACGGTCCGCACAAGCACGGTTTCAGAGCGGGCGTCCGCCAATTCCTGGTCGATCCGGTCCCCTGGAAAAGGCGGAGGCAGCGGCAATTGAAGACGCGTCCCAACGGCTGTCGCTTGTGTGAGGGAGATCGCGCGGGACCAGCGGTCCTGGAGTTGAGCCCGGGTTTCATCCGGCCGAAGGACGATCTCTTCGAAAGAAGCATGAACACTTTCGGTTACGAGGCGCTCGGCCCGGTCCAGCGGCGGTTCTGCGCCGTCCGCCAGTGCCGTAGCGACACCGGTGACCGCCACGGCGGCGATTTCGGCACTTGTCCAAAGGCTGGTCAGCCAGCCGTAGACCCAATCGCCGTACTCCGGTACCCGGCTTTCGACATTCCGGTAAACGTCCTGAACACCCGCCCGCAAGCTCTCGCGTCCGGCAGCACGGATGCGCGCTAGCGCCGCATCGTCCGTGCGTACCTGTTCCGCCGCCGTTGCGACGGAAGCCCGGTACAGGTCTTTATCCGAACCAATGCCTGCCGCGGAAAGCGGCGAGAAAGCCAGCGGAACCACGACCGCGACGACGAGATACAATGCCGCCCTCGGGCGCCTCATACGCGTCTCGACCGTTCGGTGAGTCTCGAGAGGCCGCAGAAAGAGTGGCCTCAGTTCTTGGGCTCGGCGGGCGCGTCGGCCGGTGGAGGTGCTGTGACGACCCAGTGTCCGGCAATACCTCCGACGATCGCGCCGGTCAGCGATGCAAGTCCTCCTCCGCCGAGCGCGTCCACGGCCACCGCACCTGCGGCTGCCCCGACGGCGATGGCGGCAAGCTGCTCGGGCGTAAAGGACATCTGCTCTTCGCTGTCAAACCAAGCCTTGGCGGAGGTTCCGGCTTCCCGGCCCATCTCTGCGATCTGGCTCCGGAGGCTCTCAATTGTGGCCTGAAGTTCCTCGACCTGCTGCTTGGACACGATTGAGGAGTCCGCAGTGGCCTCTGTCGCTTGGGTGTCTGTGGCCTGAGTATCGGTTGTCGCCTGCTGCGCGCTGGCGGGCGCGGCAAACAGGGTAAGGCACATCAACGCCATGGCGCATCCGCGCAGGACAAACGAAGTCATATCAACCTCCGATCCAATTCTCCCTGAGTATCGCATGGTCGTTTCCAGCGGCCAATCGCCAATCGGCATCCCCCGGCTTGGTCATGCGATCGTGTTGCGACGCGGGAGCGCATTTGGTTTCTTCTTGCAGGATCAAGGAGAGAATCGAACGCTGCATCGCAAACGCCTTGAATTAATAGCCACTTTGGACAATTCTCACGACGCACCGTCAGACGGGGCCTCCGGAAAGATCAATTGCGGAACTGGGTTGAATGGCAATGACCCCAGGTGACGGCAAGACCCGATTTGTCGACTTCGTCAAGATTGAGGCGATGGACAATCGGTTCATTGGCCGGGACGACGAGAAGCGGCTCCTTCAGGAGGGGATGACCCGGTTCGGGCTCTCTCTTGACGAGGCGCGTGGCGCGATGCTGTCCACTGCGGGGGAAAGCGGGATCGTGCTTCAACGCGGAACGGAGGATGAGATCCGCGAGATCCTCTCCGTAAGCGCGGCCAAGTCGAACCGGAATGCCGTTACGAAGGCGCAGTTCGATCAGGCAGTCGACGTCTATCGGGCGAAGGTGCGTGGGCGCATGACCGATGAAGAGATCCGGCGACGGGTCAAAACGATCATGCAGCAGAATGATATGACCGCGCGGCGATCGGGATGGATCTTGCCGTCGCGACGCTGGTTCAACGCGATCCGAAACTAGCATCACGGTCCCCGGCCCGGGGTGTGGTGTCTGTCGGGGGGCAGGGCGATGGCGAAGAGACCGCTTCCGAACGTCGATCCGCAAGCACTGAGCGAACTGGCTAGCCGATATCCGTCCAGCGGCGGGGCCGCACGGTCGGCGGATGCGGGCGCCGCTGCGAAACCGGAAGAGGCGACGGCTAACTCCGTGCCCACGGAAGGTCCCACCGCCCGCGCCGAGACCACCTCTCCTCCGCCGCCTTCACCGAGTGTGGGAGCCGCGTCGAAACCCGCGGTCCGTCAGACCGAAGCGCCCCGGACATCCGGGCCGATTGGCGGTGGTTCGCGCCGGCCGTCTCCAGCACCGCCGCCGGCCCCCAGCCGGGTCGAGCGTGTCGAGGTCCGGCGGAAAGGTGGATGGGGGACGGTCTTCCTTGCTTTCGTGTTCATGGTCATCGGGTTGGCGGCGGCCGTCGTCTCTGTGGCGGGACCGAGCCTTCGGGAAGACATGCGGGCATTTCTCGGCGACCGTTTTCCAGATGCGGACATGGCCATGCTCGACCGCTTGACCGGTCAAGCACCCCAGCGGTTGGAGGTCACTTACGCCGGCCTTGATGAGCGGATCGCCACGCTTGAAGCGCTGGCTCAAAGGATCGCCGCCGGTGGAGAGATTCCCTCATCGGCTTTGCGAGATCTTGTGACGGGCGCGGACGCCGCGCGACGGATCGAGGAGGTTGGCAGCCGGGTCGCCGACGCGGAATCCTCGTTGTCCCGGCTTCGCACGGATCTTTCAGGTTTGTCAGATGCGTCAGGGGCTGCATCGTCTGATATCGCGGATGCGGCCAGCAGGGTCGCCTCTTTGGAAGATCGCCTGGATGCCTTGGATCAGACCCTAAGCCAACAGGCGGAGAGTATCGCCGCCAACAGTGGCGCGGTTGAGACGCTGACGACGGGGGCGGCGGCCACGGCCTCGTCGCTCACAGCCGTCGAAGGGCGTCTTGCCCCGTTGGAGACTGCAGGTGCGGAAAACGCGGCAACGCTGGACACGCTGACGGCAGGTATGGCCGCCGCGGAAACCGAGCGGTCGCAGTTGACCAGCGATCTGGCGGCGGCCAATGAGGCAGCATCGTCCCTGACTGAGAGAACGGACGCCGTCGAGGCGGCCGCCGCGTCGACTGCCAACGATGTTGCAAGCCTGACCGATGCCGTCGCGTCGGCGCGCAACGACATTGATGCGTCGGCCGACAAGATCACCGCCGTCGATGCGGCCCTTGCAAGTGCCAACGATGCCTTGAAGGCCGCGGGCGAGACATCGGCGGCCACAACGGCAACTCTCGCGGATGTCAGCAAACGTATGGCTGCGGTTGAGACGACGGTCGATGACGCCC
Source organism: Thalassobaculaceae bacterium (assembly GCA_963691835.1). Taxonomy (GTDB): domain Bacteria; phylum Pseudomonadota; class Alphaproteobacteria; order Thalassobaculales; family Thalassobaculaceae. Next base: position 5,320,203 of record OY829383.1, on the reverse strand, counting down.
GGACCGTAACCCGTGACGTCAACTTGCCCATTCTGGCGGCCCTTCGGTTGAGAGCGGCGCTTGATACTGCGTCGCCGTTCGCCGTGGAGCTTTCCGATCTTCAGTCTTCGGTGGCTGGCGGCGGGTCCATGGGCGGATCATTCGAGGTGCTGGATGCTCACGCAAAAGTCGGAGTGCCCACTGTTGCAGACCTCCGGCAGTCCTTCGCTTTCCTGATCTCCCAGACGAGCGGACCGATAACCCGGCTTGAGAGCTGGGCGGATCGCGTTGCGTCATGGTTCGAGGCGTTGGTCGGCACCACGGCAACCCCAGTGGCGAGCCCAGCGGGCCGTCTCTCCGCCACCATTGCATCTATCGACGCTGCCCTGGAAGTTGGCCAACTCGACCTTGCAATCGAAGAGGTCGGATTGCTCGCCACACGGTCTCCTGATCCATTGCTGGACGGGTGGCTTGTTCAGGCGCGCGCCCGTCGTGATGTGGAAAGAGCGCTTGCCGACATCTCTCAGAGACTGGGCAGTCGGCTTCGGGCGGAAGCACAGTAAGAACGCCTCTTCCAAAGGACGCTCATGGGCCGACTTAATGACGGCACGGCTCTTTTGCCGCTAGAGCCCCGATGCCGGGGGAAGAGGCGGAAATGGGACTCGCTCGGTGGCGCGGCGCTGCCATTCCCCCGGCTCCGTCCTCAATCGGAGTAAGCCCGGGTGGACGAGACCGAAGCGTTCAGAGAAGCAATCGAGACCGTTGGCAATGTTGGTGCCCGGCTGCTTGTCACGGTATTGCTGGTCGGTCTGCCCTTCATCTGGGTGTCCCTTGGAACAACGGTCTGGCGGCGCCTCGTTGACGCGGACATCCGGGCGGTTCCCCTTATCACTCGGCTGGCAGTGGGAGCGGCGATCCTGGCGGCACCTGCTTTGATCCGGGCGAGCGACCGGGGATGGATGTTTCGGCCGTCTTGGGTGCTGGAGGAGCCAGGGCCCTGGACCCTCGGTTGGGTCGATTTCCTAACGCTGCGGGCGGACCCTGCGCTTTACGGTTGGGAGGCGGCCCTGGCGCGGGCGGAGAACTACTTGGAACATCCTTGGTTTGCCGTCTATCTGGCCGGTCCAATCATCCTGTTGATCCTGGCGGTACTGGCGGCGGCGCGGATGTTTGAGCCCAACAGGGCTTTCAAGGCGATCGTGGCGACGTTGGTCTGCAACGCATGGGCAACCATCCTTTCGCTCTATGTCCTCGCCTTGATGGCATATGCTGTACACTGGTTGAACATCTGGGCGGCTGCCGTCGCTCTTGTCTTGCTTCAGGTCTACAGGTCCCGTGCGCACTGACGGGCGGCGGGATAAGCGGGGTTGGATGCCAGCGCCGAGAGATTACACCCCCGGCATTGATCGTGCGGCCATTCTGACGCTGCTCCGCCGCTATCGGTTGGCTCTGATCGCCTTTGTGACGTTTCTGGTTGTTCTCACCCGGCCGCTATGGGGGCCTGAGGATCCGGCAACGACCTTTGCCCGGGAAACCTTGGACAAGTTCTCCGAGCTGGAAGTGATGCTGTCGGACATTGGCTCCCTCCTTGACGACGCCAGTGAGGAACGGCAGCTCCTGATGGATCAGGCCAAAGCCGTCAACCTGCCGAGCCTGATCGTCGCTGCGACGGATCTGAAAGCCGCGCTGGACAAGGACATGCCGTTCGACCTCCAGTTGGCTGCGTATGATGGGGTTGCAACCGCCGAGGGCCGGGACTTGGTCGATCCACTCCGTCCCTGGAGCGATGATGGCATCCCGACCTGGGCGGACATTCAGTCACAGCTGGAACGCGTTCTGTTCACAAATCAGGCTGGTGCGGGGCTGACGGAGGAAGAGAAGAATCGCATTCAGCGGGCGCAGATTCTGTTCCGCGCTGGCAAGCTTTCGTTGAGTGCCGGGGAGCTGTCTTTCGAGAGTTCGGGAGAGTATCCCGAGCTTCGCAAAATCCGAGCTGCGATCATGGCGAGAGTCACCGTTCAGGAGGTTCGGCGAAAACTGAGCTCGATGATTGTTCGACTGGCAGGAAGTGTGGGGCAACCGGTATTCCAGAATGAGTAGGTACGGGTGTGTGAGTTGCTGGCGACCACTTGCTAGATCTTATGTTTTCTAAGTATTGTCGGACTTGGTGAGGTCTCTCAGATCATGAGGATACTCGGCGTTCGGTAGACGCCCGGATGCGTCCGAAAGTCGGGAGTAACGAATGTCGACGCGAACGGCGACAGCGAAAGCGGAGAAGTCGCGAGGACAAAGCGACGGCATTCAGTCGTTCGGCGAACTCCGGCAACATAAGATGAAGGTTCGGGCGCTGCGTTGGTCGCCCGACGGACGGACCCTTGCAACTGGATCCGAGGATGAGACCGTCGGTTTTCTGGACCTTGCCGCGGCCGAGTTTCATTCGCTCATCACCAGCTACTACAGCGAGGTCAACAGCATCGAGTGGTCGGCTGACGGCAGCCGGGTTCTGGCAACCACGCTCGACGGCGAAGTTCATCTGATCGATCCCAAAGGCCGCCGGTCACAAATGATCCTTGAGACCGAAGGGCAGATCTTTCCCAAAGCCTCCTGGCTGCCGGGGGGACACTCCTTCCTGACCTTCGATCGCTCGGGCGCGGTATCGCTCTACAAACTCGGCGCGAAACGTCCCACGGAGATGTTCAAGCTCAAGCTGCCGAGCATCCGTCATGGCGGGCTTTCACCGTGCGGACAGATCCTCGCTCTGGCGACGGCGGACGGTCAGATCGCGATCTACGATATGGAACGGCGCACCGAGTTGGGACGCCTGCCGGGACGGGGCAAGGTTCTGTCGGTAACGTGGTCGCCCAGGGACCTCCGTCTGGTCGCCGCGATGGACGACACCACGGTCCGTGTCTGGAATGTTCGGCGCCGGCGCCAGGAAACGGTGCTGGAAGGTCATCTGAAACCTGTCGTCGCTACCGCTTTCTCCGCCGATATGAGGATGCTGGCGACACAAGGCATCGACGGCGTGGTCCGGTTGTGGCGGACGGATTCGTGGCGGATGGTAGCCCGCATCGACAAGTGCGAGCCCGGAGGATCCGAGTGCCTCTCGTTCCACCCCAAGGCACCGATCCTGGCAACAACCGGCAAGACCAGCTCCCGGGTCAAGATATGGCAGCTCGATCTTGCAAAGCTCCTGGTGGAGGAGCGCGAAGAGGGGATCACGACCTACCGGAACGCTAAGGTCGTACTGGTCGGCGATAGCGGTGTCGGGAAATCCGGTTTGGGTCTCCGCCTCTTGAACAAGGATTTCAGCGCGACTGAGTCGACCCACGGCCGCTACGTCTACAGCTTCCGCCAGGACACCATCGATCCGCCGGGGGGCGGGGGCAAGGAGCTTCGGGAGAGCCTTCTGTGGGATCTTGCGGGGCAGCCTGGGTACAGACTGATCCACCAATTGCACCTTGATGAGGTGGCGGTCGCGATGGTGGTTTTCGACTGTAAGAACCCGGTCGACCCCTTTGCCGGCGTCAGCCACTGGGATCGGGCGCTCGAGACAGCGCGACAGGGGCAGGGCGGTGAGATCCCGTTGACCAAGTTCCTTGTGGCGGGCCGCGTCGACCGTGGCTCCATCGCGGCGAGTCCCTCGGCCATCCAGGAGAAACGCGAGCGCCACGGTTTCATGCAGTATTTCGAGACCTCTGCCCGTGAAGGATGGGGGATCGATGAGCTGCGGAAGGCGGTTCTGGACGCGATCCCATGGGAGTCCTTGCCCCGGGTTGCGTCGACAAGGACCTTCCAGTCGATCAAGGCTTACCTGGTCGCCCAGGGCAAAAAGAAGATGCTGCTCGCCTCGGTGGATGATCTCTACCAAGGCTTCGTAACCGCGGTGCGGAAAGGAAAGGGCGGGAACGAACTCCGGCAGGAGTTTCAAGCCTGCGTCCGGCTCCTTGAGTCCCGTGACGTCGTGCGGCGCCTCAGCTTCGGCGATCTGGTTCTGTTGAAGCCGGAATACCTGGATGCCTATGCGTCCGCGATTGTCGAGGCGGCGACTGCGTCGGATGAAGGGCTCGGCCGCATCGCTCAGGACAGCGTACTCGCCGTGGACTTCCGGATGTCCAAGTCCGAACGTATTGAGGATACGGGTCAGGAACGCCTGCTGATTATGGCGACGATTGAGGACCTGCTGCGCCGGGAAATCGCACTCCGGGAGTTTGTCGACAACCGTTACCACCTCATCCTTCCCTCCCAGATCACCCGCGAGTTTCGGGAGATCGAGGAGAATCGGCGGCGCTTCTGCATCTATGAGTTCGACGGACCGGTCATGAGCGTTTACGCGACGTTGGTGGTTCGTCTGTCGCAAAGCGAGTTGTTCGATGGCTACGAGATGTGGCGGAACGGGGCGCACTTCTATGACAGCGACGGACACATCGCCGGTGTTGTTGTGTCAGAGCCGGAAGAAGGCCGGGGCGAGTTCGCGCTGATCCAAGATACCGGCTTCGATGCGGGTCTCGCCGCGAAACTTGAGAAGGTCGTTGAGAAACATCTGAGCCGATGGGTGTCGGCCGATAATGTCCGGCGCCGAGAGACCATCGCGTGTCAGGAATGTGGAACCACCCAGCCCGAAGAACTGGTCGCGAAGCGGAGAGAACTTGGCCGCGACTTCATCACGTGTGGTGTTTGCGATGCCCGTGTCCCCTTGACTGTGGAAGGTGCGGATCAGGGCGAGACCGTGAGCGAGCGCGATGTCGCCGCGATCGAACGTCGCGCCGACAAAGCGCGGGAACGGGAAGCCGGCCTAACCGCTGCAGTGGCGGAGCTGAATACCGGGCGATTTACTGATTGGGCCGGCGGCGATCGGGCCACGCTTGCCATTGTGTTCACGGATGTCGTGGGCTCCACCAAGCTCTATGAGGACCTCGGCGACGAAAAGATGGACGAAGTTCGGCAGCAGCATTTCGACACTGGACGATCCCATCTCGCAAAGCACAATGGCTATGAGATCAAGACCATGGGCGACGCCTTCATGGTCGCCTTCAAGACCGCTGTGCCCGCCTTCGACTTCATGATGGATATTCACAATGAGACTGGTCATGAGCTGATCCAGGTGCGAGCCGCCGCGGATGTGGGGTCGGTTCGCATCCGGGACGACGACGCGTTCGGCGGTATTGTGAACTATGCCGCGCGTTTGCAAGGTCTTGCGAAGGGCGCGGAGATCTGGGTCAGCAACCGGTTGAAGCAGGATGTCGACTATGAGAAGTCGAGCCGGCATGCGACGCTCGGCTGGAAGCAGCATAAGGTGACGGCGGGTGATACCGTCCTGAAGGGGTTCAAGGGAGAGCACGAGCTTTGGCAAGTCGATCTTCCGGACGGATGACGTTCGCGGCCGTAACCCGGCCCGCTCCCGTCCGGTTGAGCGATCGTGGTCCGGATGGGATGCGCGATGCTTGGTAAACGGGTCGCTGTCATCGACTACACCACCGGCGACAAGCTTGATATCGAGCGGCCGGAGGAACTGAGAGACCGTATCGGGAAGCTGATCCGCGCCAATCAGGCACGGAAGGAGAGCCTGATGGCTGGCGACGTTCAGCTCATCGGCCTCTCGGAGATTCGTGACTGGGTTGGGGACGGTTGGAACAGCGTCAAACGTTCGATCCATAAACTGGTTGAGGAGGCGATCGAACCCGAGCTTGAGGACGGGGACGTCTACTTCCTCGCCGATGACGAGCGCTACATGCTGGTTTTCGCCCAGTTGAATGCTGAGCAGTCGGAAAAGAAGGCCCGGAAGATCGCGGAGACCGTTCTGGCGGCACTTGCAAAGGTTCAGGCGCCACCGGGGACGGTCCTCACCACCCGTGTCCGGGTTGTGCCGGTCGAGACCAGCGACAGCCTGATCGATGCGGCGCAGGGGTCGGTCGTTGAGACGGTCGGTAAAGAAATCGAGTCGTCGGAAGAGAAGGTGCTCGACCAGTTCGAGGAGACAAAGTCTTCTCTGAAACCTCTTTACTGGCCGGCGACGAACATCCCAAAGGGCCTGATCTCGTTCTACAGAGGTGAGATCGTGCAGGAGGGGAAGGCACCGGTCGGCAGTTCATCAGCGGTCACCGCCGAGATGGACAAATTCGGGCTGATGCAGCTTGGTGAGGATCTCGGGAAACGGAAAGGGCTCCGGACCAAGGCGCTCGCGCTTCTGAGCTGTCATTATGAGACCCTGGCCGAACGTGCCGCGCGAACGGACTTTCTCGATTCCGCAGATCTCATTCCACCGGATGTTCGAAAACGCATCGCCTTGGAGATCATCGGAATGCCGGTGGAAGTCAGTCAGGCCCGTCTCAACCAGATCTTCACAGAGATGTCGCCTTTCTTCCGAGGCTTCGTGTGCCGGTTGCCAACGAGCTTCAGCGACATCGGCCGCTTTGAGGGGATCAAACTGCTGGGCATTTCCACCGACGGATCATTGCTTGGGAAGAACCGGCCCCGAAAGGCGCAATTCAAGGTCTACAAGCGGTTCGCTGACCTTGCGCATGGCCGGAGCATCCGAACCTTCTTCATCGGCGCCCAGTCTGTGGAGGCTGCGATCGCCGCCCGCCGGGCGGAGTTCGATTATGTCGACGGGACGGGCGTTCTTCAGCCGATGCCGCTGCCTGGGCGGGTCTACACGGTCAAGTAAAACCCGCCGCAATGCGGAAACGGACGTGCTGCGTGGGTTCAAGCGCGCTTCCGCATCCACTATGATCAAGCTGTCAAACGAAAGACCAGGAAAGTCGGTATTCATGTCGGATGATGCGCCACGGCCAGAGGACTTCGCCTTCGACCTGCAGGAGGTTCTCAATACTGTCGTGTCCGTAAAATGTCACATCCCGGAAGATGCTTTCACCGCCTCGGTCCTGGGGACGGAGCGAGCCGGCAATGGGGTGGTCATTGGCGAGAACGGGTTGATCCTCACGATCGGTTACCTCGTGACCGAGGCGGAGACGATTTGGATCACCGATCATCGCGGGCGTGTCCTTCAGGGCCATCTGATCGGCTACGACCAACAGACAGGCTTCGGCCTTGTGCAAGCCCTTGGACGGATGGAGGTTCCGGTTGCTCGGATCGGCCGGTCCGCTTCCGTGCGGGAGGGGGATCCGGTGGTCGTCGCGGGATCCGGCGGCCGCAACGCGTCTGTTTCCGCACAGGTGATCGCGGTACGAGAGTTCGCGGGCTACTGGGAGTATCTTCTGGACGATGCGATCTTTACCGCACCCGCACATCCCAATTGGGGCGGTACTGGTCTCTTCGGTCGGGAAGGGGAGCTTCTGGGGATCGGCTCGCTGTTCATTCAGCAGGGTGGCGGGTCCGGCGATCCGGTTGACGGCAACATGATCGTTCCGATCGATATCCTGCGACCGATTCTCGATGACATGCTGACCATGGGACGCGCGGATCGTCCCGAGCGGCCTTGGCTCGGCCTGTTCGGCACCGAGGTTGAGGATCGGGTCGTCGTTGCGGCGTTGAGCGACGATGGCCCGGCCGAGCAAGCGGATATCGAGGTCGGTGATATCGTTCTCGCAGTCGCGGGAGAGCCGGTGAAGACCCTTGCCGATTTCTTCCGTAAGGTCTGGTCTCTTGGGGACGCGGGCGTCGGTGTGCCGCTGGCACTTGGCCGGGACGGTGAGGTGGTTCAGATCGAAATCGGGTCCGTGGCCCGCTCCGAAATGCTCAAATCACCTCAACTTCACTAACCAACAACCCGTTTAGCACTGTCTTGGGGAGGAGGGGCCATGGCCGGTTCCGTCGGATTCATCGGACTCGGTCTGATGGGGGAAGGTTTCACGCACCGTCTTATCGAGAAAGGTTACGCCGTCACAGGCTATGACCTGGATCGGGACAAACGCGCGCGGGCTGCGGCTCAGGGTGTGGTGGAAGCGGGATCTCCCGCTGAGGTCGCGGCGGCGAGTGAGATCGTTCTGATGTGTGTGACGTCCACCGATGCGGTTCGGGCGGTCGTCTTTGGTTCGGGCGGGCTCTCCGAGGCTGCGGGGGCGAACTCGATCATTGTGGATCACTCAACCACGATCGTTGACGACACGAAGACCATGGCGGCCGACCTCAAAGAGAGAACAGGCGCCGCCTGGGTCGATGCGCCCGTGTCCGGCGGGCCGGCGGCCGCCAAAGGTGGATCGCTCGCCATCATGGCAGGTGGTGATGAGGCGGCGATCGCCCGGGTCTCGCCGCTGATGACCGATCTCTCCGGGGTCTTCACCCATATGGGCCCTGTCGGCGCGGGTCAGGTCACCAAAATGGTCAACCAAGTTTTGGTCCTGAACAACTACGTCATCCTGGCGGAAGCGCTGGCAATGGCGGAGGCGGGCGGCATCGACGCCGCCAAGATCCCGGCCGCGCTCGCCACCGGCCACGCAGGCAGCAACCTGTTGAACGCGTTGTTCCCGCGCCTGATCGAAAGGGACTACGAACCTCAAGGCTACGTGCGCCAGATCCTCAAGGATCTCCACATGCTCGATGACCTCGCGCGCAGCCTGAAAGTGCCCACACCCATGTCCTCCCAGGCAACCAACCTGTTCAGGGTGCTGTCCAGCAAAGGCCACAATGAGCGTGACGGGATCGCGGTTATGAAGCTGTACGATCCGAAAGACGGCGTCTGACGCCGACCGGCACGGTCCTATACCGGCCGTTCCCCGGCGAAGGTGGTGCGGTGGAGCAGGCGGCGGTGGCCGTCGTAGTCGTTGATCGCGTAGTGGAGCGTGGTCCGGTTGTCCCAGATCGCGACCGTGCCCGGTGACCAGCGGAGCCGGCAGATGAACTCCGGCCGTGTGGCATGACGGTAAAGCCGGTCGAGAATGTCGGCACTTTCCCCATGCGAGTGGCCCTCGATCCGGGTCGTGTAGATCGGGTTCACGAAGAGCGCCTTCCGGCCGGTGGAGATCTGCTCTCGGGCGATAGGGTGCGGGATCTCCCGGTCGGCGGCCGGATCGCCACGGGTCATCTTCACGGACCGGCTGACCCGCAAGTCTGGCGGCGGCGCGTGCGCGACACCGTAGGGGGCGCCGACATGTATGGCAGCCCGTCCTTCGACCTTTCCCCGAAGATCGTCCGGAAGGGTCTCCCACGCGGCAATCTGGTTGGCCCAGAGCGTGTCGCCGCCATAGGGAGGCAGGTCCCGTGCGACTAAGACGGAGCCTCCGGGTGGCTTCTCCAGAAAACTGAAATCGGAGTGCCAGTCGCCGCCGAAGATGCTGACCCGAACCTCATCCGCCTCTTTCAACACCGCGATAACGTCCGGGTCCTCCGGCGACGGCGTGATGTAGGGCACCCGCAGTATCGGGCCGAAGACTTCCGTCAGTCTCTTCTGTGCGGCCAGATCAACGTCCTGCGCCCGAAAGACGAGGACCCCGAAGCGGTCGAGACCGTCCCGGAGCGCGTGGGCTTGGTCACCGTCTGGCGCAAGCTTGGCCAGATCGATCCGGTCAACCTCCGCGCCCGTATGCCCGGTGAGGGGGTTAAAACGCATGACCGTTCTCACACAGGTTCGTAAACGCGCTGGGCCGTGCCACCGAAGATCGCCGCCAAGGCATCGTCTCCCATGGGCCTGACGACGGCTTCCAATGTCCCGAAGATCTCATCGATGCTCGCGCAGAGGCTGTCGACCGGAAAGTTCGACCCGGCCATGCACCGGTCGGGGCCGAACGCGCCGATTAGCGTGCGCAAAATCTCGCCCTGAAGAGCCTCTGTCCAAGCCTTACCGGGCACGCCGATGCCGGAAAGCTTCACGACCGTGTTTGGACGGTCGGCAAATCGCTCGATGGCCTCTTTCCAGTGGGATAGCGCTGCCGGTGTGCGGTCCGCGGGCAGGCCCGCGTGGTTGAGCACGATCAGGGTGTCCGGGAAATCCCTGGCAAGATCCGCCGCCTCCCCCAGGTGCCACCAGGGTGTCTGAAGGTCGTAGTGGAACCCGTGTTTCGCCAGCAGCCGGAAGCCGTCCCGGAAGCTGGGGTCGGCGAGCGATCCAGGTGCGCCGGGAATCATGTCGTCGGCAGAGGGTGCTGCTTTGGGTTTCTGGCGAACAGACCGGACCAGGGGGTAGGCGGCGTGGCCAGCGAGAACGTCCGCAATGTCGGCCCGGCCAAACCACGCTTGTCCGACGATGGCGTTCGGAAAGCCCGTCTGGTCATGATACGCGTGGAGCCACTTGCTTTCGCCCACCGGATCGGACGGGTCCCACTCTGCTTCCATGTGGACCGTCTTCGTCACCTGCCAGTTCTCGGTGTCTTGCCGGTAATCCCGGAGCAGGTAGTTCCGGCGGATGGGGCTGTAGTCGCCATACCGGAACGGTATCGGTGCCTCACCCTGCAACCACGGGTGCGGGTTCCGGTCCAGATCCCAGAAGTGATGGTGTGCGTCGATGATCTCTAAGTCTGCCATGGCGGGCCGGGGCGTTGCTGTGAGCCGGCAGAGCCTAGCGGCTCATACGGCGGACGCCTAGTAGAGCGCTGGAAACAGTCTCGGGCGGCTTGCCTTTCCAAGGCTCGGCGGCGCATGATCCGGCGCCTTCTTTCGCATGCGGATCGCATGCACCCCCAACAGACGGACAGACCCTATGAACGGCGCTGAAAGCCTCGCCCGAACCCTTCTTGCCTCCGGTGTCGATGTCTCCTTCACCAATCCCGGCACCTCGGAGATGCATTTCGTTGCCGCCCTCGACCGTGTCGACGGCATGCGCTGTGTGCTCGGACTCTTCGAGGGTGTGGTCACCGGAATGGCCGACGGCTACGCCCGGATGGCCGACAAGCCGGCATCAACGCTGCTGCACCTGGGGCCCGGCCTCGGAAATGGTTTGGCCAATCTGCACAACGCCAAGAAAGCGCGGTCGCCGATCGTCAACATCGTTGGTGAGCATGCGACCTATCACGTGAAGCACAACGCGCCCCTGACAGCGGACATCGAGGGGATCGCAAGGCCAATCTCCGAGTGGGTGCGGACCAGCACGGACGCAAAGGCCGTCGCTCGGGATGCGGCGGAGGCCGTCGCCGTCGCCGGAGGACCGGATGGCAACATCGCGACCCTCATTCTTCCAGGCGATACCGCCTGGAACGAGAGTGACGGTCCGGCCGACCCTCTTCCGGCACCGGCGCCCGTGGCAGTCGACCCGGATACGGTGGAAAGGATCGCCCGTGTCCTGGCCACCTTCGGCAAACGCGCGGCCATCCATATGACCGGGCGGGCGCTACGCGCCGATACGCTGGAGATCGCTGGTAGAATTGCTGCCAAGACGGGCTGCCGCTTGACCTGCATGACGGCCAATGCGCGGTGGCAGCGGGGGGCGGGCCGTGTTCCGGTCGAGCGGGTACAGTATCCGATCGACATCGCCCTGAAGCAGCTTGAGAGCTTGGACCACATCGTCCTGTTGGGCACGGAAGTGCCGGTGGCCTTCTTCGCCTATCCCGACCGCCCGAGCGTGCTGCTTCCGGAAGGGTGCGAGGTTCATCGCCTTGCGACGTTGGAGCCGGAGCCTGCGGATGTTCTGTCCGCACTTGCCGATGCACTTGACGCGAACGTAATGCAGCCAACACGGCAGGAACACTCAAAGCCGGATCTGATGAGCGGTGCGTTGACGCCGGAGTCCATCGCGTCGGCGATCGGTGCCCTGATGCCCGAGAACGCCATCATCGCCGACGAGTCCATCACGTCGGGCCGGGGGCTGATGCCTTACACCATCGGTGCGGCACCGCACGACTGGCTCGCTCTGACCGGCGGGTCGATCGGCATCGGAATGCCCTACGCAACCGGGGCTTCAATCGCATGCCCGGATCGCAAGGTGATCTGTCTGGAGGGTGATGGCAGCGGGATGTACACACTGCAGGCCCTTTGGACCCAAGCACGGGAAGGCTGCGACGTGGTGAACGTGGTGTTCGCGAACCGGACCTACGCCATCCTTCAGCATGAACTCGCGAATGTGGGCGCGGGCAACCCGGGCCGCAAGGCGATGGATATGCTGGACATCGGGCGGCCGGACCTGGACTGGTGTGCGCTGGCCAAAGGGATGGGCGTGCCTGCAACCCGGGCCGAGACGGCAGACGACTTCAATACCCAGTTCGCACGAGCCCTGAACGAGCCTGGGCCGCACTTGATCGAAGCGATGATCTAAGCGCGCCCCAGGCGGCCTTCAGGTGGCGATCTAAGCGTTTCGGCGTTCGACCTCGACAGGCTTCTGTTCGTACCGTCGATCCGCTTCGGGCATCGATGTCCTGACGATCCGGACCAGCGAGCGTCCCAGGGTTTTGACGTCTTCGCCGAGGAGGGAGGACTCGCCTGCGACTTGGTCGGCGAAGTCGTTCACCCGCGCAACCTCCGATGAGACCTCGCTGATGCGCTCTGTGACCTCCCGGGTGCCGATCGTGGTTTCCTGGACATTGCGGGCAATCTCGGTCGTCGCGGAGTTCTGCTCTTCCACAGCGGCCGCAATGTCGGTGCCGACCTCGTTAATCGACCCAATCGTATCGACGATCCGCCCGATCGAGGAAACGGCACGATCCGTCACCTCTGTCATCTGGGTCACTTGCTGGGCGATTTCCTCGGTGGAACTCTGGGTCTGGTTGGCGAGGTTCTTCACCTCGGACGCGACGACGGCAAAACCCTTGCCCGCATCGCCGGCGCGGGCGGCTTCGATGGTCGCATTCAACGCCAGTAGATTGGTCTGCTCGGCGATATCCCGGATGAGGCCGATCACCTGGCTCACTTGATTGGCGGCATCGGACATGGTGCCGACCACGGATCGCACCTCCTGCGCATCCCGCATCGCATCGTTGGAGATGCGGGTGGACTCCTGCACCCTTGCGGCGATCTCCTGGATGGACTTGGCCAACTCCTCGGCGGCGGCCGCAACCGCCTCACTGTTCAAAAGAGCTTCTTCAGCGGAACTTGCCACCGTCGTCGCGTTGTCCCCGACACGAGACGCGGCCGACCGCATTTCTTCGGCGACCTCCGACATCCGTGCGCCCCGGCCCGTGACTTCGTCGACCGCGGTCTTTGACTCGTTCTCGACCGTATCTGCCATGCGCCGGATGGCATTCACCCGTTCTTCCTCGGCAATGGCCTTCTGACGTTCCTGCTCCTCTTCCAGCTCCTTGGCTCTCTCGGCGTTCGCTTTGAACTCGGTCATGGCGCCGGCCATGTCCCCGAGTTCATCGTTGCGGCCAACACCCGTGATGTCGATGGACAGATCGCCCTTCGCCAGGCGCATCATCTCGTCACCCATCAGCCCGATCGGGCGGGTGATGCTGTTGCTGCCATACCAACCCGCCGCAGCGACAAACACCATCACCGCCAAGGTGCCGATGCCGAGGTCGAAAGTCAGCCTCCAGGCGGGGGCGAGGGTCGCACTCTTGGAATCATGGACGGCGATCGCCAAGTTCGCGCCGTTAAATCGGACAGGAACGGTCGCGACGATCCGGTCTTCCCCGTCAATGGCGGTTTCACCGATCGCGGCTTCCCCTGCCATTGACGCGGCGATCAGATCTTCGGAGACCTTGCCGACCAGGATTTGAGGCTCCGATGCAAATCGGGGTTGCGTCCGGAATAGGGCGTCCGCGCCGATCAACACCGCATCCCCGCTTTCACCAAGGCCGGTCTCCGCCTGCATGATCGCGTTTAGCGCATCAATGGGCATCTGGTAGACGAGAACACCGATCTTTTCCCCGTCCTTCATCACCGGTGTGGAGATGAAACTTGCGGGAGCTCCGTGACTGGGCGCGTAGGGCTTGAAGTCGAAGAAGGAAACGCCGCCCGGCTCGGCATCCATTGCGGCGCGGAAGGCGTTGCCCAGGTCAGTCTCAGCGTAGGTGCCAGAGTTTAGGTTTGTTGCGTAGTCCAGCTCTTTGAAGACCGTGTAGATCAGGTTTCCTTCAGGAGAAAAGAGAAAGATGTCGTAGTAGCCGCCCCGCTGCAGGAAAGACCGGAACCAGGGATGATACTCGGCGTGGGTGATATCGTATGGTGCCCCTTCCGGCGCTGCATCCAGCTTTTCTTTCTCACCTGTCGGGTTTGGATTTTCCTCAATGTATTTCCGCTGAAGGGCTGCGGTCGGATCTCCGTCAATCGCGTTCCAACTCTCCTGGAAGCTGGTCAGCGCGTCGGCCGTGTAGGGATTGGAAGCGACTGCATGCAAATCCCGCTCAATCGACGCAAGATACGAATCGAGCGTTTCGGCCCGGCTCGCTGCGATCGAGAGCAACCGCTGGTTCTCGTTGTCTATGACTGAGTCAAAAGACTGTTTGACCGCGACACCCCCGCTGATGACCGCCGCCATAAGGGCGCCGCCCACGATATAGAGCGGAATTTTCAATGCGAGTTTCACTTGGCCCCTCCCTTAAGACATCTAGTCTTTTTATTACGATACAGTGTTGATGCGGCAGACGCATAGGAATCGTTGCGTTCCTATGGGCATATGTAGAGAACGACTACCAACGTCGGGTCTCCGTACCCGCTTGGGGAATGAAGAAGATGATTGCTCGGAAGTTGAGGGCGGCGAGTCCGCTGGTAGTTGCAGCAATAGTTGGAGCGAGCCTGCTTGCCGGGTCGGTTTCAGCGGCTGAGATGTTACTTTGGCGGATTGGAACAGGCAGTGCTGGCGGGACCTACTTCCCGATTGGAAGCCTCGTCGCGAACGCCATCAGCAGTCCTCCCGGATCAAGGTCGTGCGAGGAAGGGGGGAGCTGCGGGGTTCCCGGATTGGTCGCCGTTGCCTTGTCGACAAATGCGTCTGTTGCCAACGTCCGGGCGGTCAACGATGGGACATTGGAGGCGGGGCTGGCCGGCGCCGATACTGTTTATGAGGCCTACAACGGCTTGGGTGCCTTTCGGGGGCAACCGCTGAAGAGCCTTAGGGTCATTGCCAATCTCTTTCCTGAAGAACTTCATCTTGTCCTTCCCCGAAATACCGGGATCGCTGGACTTGCCGATCTGAAGGGCAAACGCATTGGCGTCGGACAGAAAGGTTCGGGCACGCGGGTCGCGGTCGGCACCATCCTGGACATCTTTGGTGTGACTAAGGGAAACTCTGTTTTTCACGAGCTTAATAACGCAGAAAGTGCAGACTGGCTTGCGTCTGAACGTTTGGATGCGTATTTTTATATCGCCGGTACACCTATATCGGGGGTGGACCAGTTGGCCCGAGCGGCTGGGTTGGAGTTGTATAAGCTTTCTTCGGTCGAAACGGGTTCCATTCTTGCCGCAATCCCGTTCTTCGTGGAGGCGGTTATTCCGGCGGGAACTTACAGGGGGGTCGACTACGCCGTGCCGACAGTCGCTGTTTCTGCGCAACTGGTCGTCTCGGAGGCGCAACCAGACGATTTGGTGGAAGCGGTGACAAGGGCCCTTTGGAACGAGAGTTCGAAGCGGCTGTTCGATGGCGGACACGCTAAAGGCAAACACATCCGGCTGGAATCAGCGCTCGACGGCGTTAGGGTTCCATTGCACAATGGCACTTCAGCATTTTATTCGGAAATGGGAATCACTCAGCAATAGTTTCGCTGCCAGTAGGAATGGAAGACTGGCTTTAGATTGAAGGGTAGTGACGAGCATGAAGCGCGCGGCGCCAGTCATTAGAAGCCGCCGGATGTCGACGGAGCGGATCGCTGTTGAGCAACTCCGTCTTTCCCTTTCAGCCGGCTCCTCTCGCGTTTTTGACTGCGGTGCGCGGCAGCGGGCTGTTGAAGAGGCCGGTGGCGGACAATCCACTTACTTCTTCAGATATCCGGAATTGAACTCTCTTATTTTCATGAAAGAGACTGTAACCGACCCGGATCTGGCCGAACAACTTGGTCAGGGCGTCGGCACGAAGCTCTACTTCGCCTACAATGAGAAGAATTCGTTTGAGGGTGGGCGCTCGATCTATCTTTCCGATCCGGATCTGATCAACGCCTTGAACTTTCAGACCGGTTTCTCAAAGATCGCGGATACTGAGGATGGTAAAATCGATCTCGCCATTCTTGATACTCTTGACCGCCTCCCGTCGCTCGATCCGTTCCTCCTGAAGGACGGTCTCGCCCGCGATGGGATAGAGCCGCATCCAAGCTACTTTGACATCTCCGATGCCGAGTTCTCCAGGGTCCGCGATGCGGTTTCCAGCCGCTTTCGGGTGATCATCGAGTTCGCGTTCGGCTCGACAGGCTCCAAGAAATCGTCGGCACTGCTCAGTACCTTGATGGAGAAGCTCTGGTACGGCGACGATATGGAGGCGCTGAAGCCGATCACCCAGGCGCTGAACCTAACCGACGCGGACGCGCCGAAAGTCTTCGAAGGTTGGAAGGGAATCATCTACTACGACTACCTCTTCGAACAGCAGCAGGAGAGCTGGAAGGCGTATGCCGGGTGGCTGGCGCGCGACGCTCATCCGTCGGACTACGTCAGCAAGGAAATGATCGATAGCACCCAGCAACGAGTGGCGATGCTGCGGTCTAGCGTCAAAAAGCACTGGGTTACGGTAAACACGATCCTGAACGAGTACCGAACGGCGCACGATACGCTCTTCAAAGACAAACAGTCCGCCGCGCCTTTTATCGAATTCTTGCATGAAGCCCCGGCGAAGTTTTACGTCCTTGGCGACGCAATCAGCCGGCTTGATCACTGCATCCAAGTCTGGGGCGGCATGTCCCGCCGGACCAGTTGGACACCAAGACTGAAGTCCGCTGAACTCGACAGTCTGCTGTCGATTTCCGAGCAGGTCCTGAGTTAACCGGTCTCCGGACTCCTAGTCGTTCCGAAACAGCATCGCAGATGTCCGCCAAGCCTGTTTCTTCCAGCCGCGCGCGCGCCTATCCTCCCGCTACCCGTGACGGACACGGCGGGACCGGGAGGAAAGCATGACGACATCCAGCTCCGTTCTACACATGATCGGCGACACGCCCATTGTTGAGCTGACCCGGCTCGATGCGGGTCCCTGCCGACTGTTCGCGAAGCTGGAGAACCAGAACCCGGGCGGCTCGATCAAAGACCGGATCGGGCTGTCGATGATCGAGGCTGCTGAGCGCGAGGGTAAGATCAAACCCGGCGGGACGATCATCGAGGCGACGGCCGGCAACACCGGTCTTGGCCTTGCTTTGGTCGCGGCCCAAAAGGGATACCGGATGCTTCTGGTGATTCCCGACAAGATGAGCCAGGACAAGATCTTTCATCTGAAGGCGCTGGGTGCCGAAATCGTGCTGACCCGCTCCGACGTTCCCAAGGGGCACCCGGCTTACTATCAGGACATGGCGGAGCGGCTGGCGAAGGAGATCCCGAACTCCTTCTGGGCCAGCCAGTTTGACAACCCGAACAACCCCCTGGCCCACGAGACCGGAACCGCACCCGAGATATGGCGCCAGATGGGTCACGAGCTTGACGCGGTGGTCACCGGAGTAGGCTCCGGCGGGACGATCAGCGGCATCGGCCGCTTCATGCGGCGTGTCGCGCCGCATGTCAGGATGGTGGTCGCCGACCCCGATGGATCGGTTGTGGCCGAGGCTGTGAAGACCGGCAAGGTCGACTATGCCGGTGGCTCCTGGCTTGTCGAGGGGATTGGTGAGGACTTCATTCCGCCGAACCTGGATCTTTCGGTGATCGACGATGGAGAGACGGTCACGGACAAGGAAGCCTTTCAGGCCGCCAACGACCTTCTCCGGATCGAGGGAATTCTGGGCGGCTCGTCCACGGGCACGCTGATCGCGGGTGCGCTGAAGTGGTGCCGCCGTCAGACGGAACCGAAGAAGGTTGTCACCTTCGTCTGCGACACGGGAAACAAATACCTTTCGAAGGCCTTCAACGATGCCTGGCTTATCGACAATGGGCTCGTCGACCGGGAGGCCCACGGCGATCTTCGCGACCTCGTGGTGCGGAGGGCCGACAAAAGCGACATGGTCTCCGTTCAGCCGGACGACACGCTCCTGACGGCCTACTCCCGCATGCGGGCAAGCGATATCTCGCAACTCCCCGTGATGGAGGGCGGCGCGCTTGTCGGTCTGATCGACGAAGAAGACATGATGCTCGCGACCTTCGAGAACGCGGAGCACTTCAAGGACAGTGTCGCCGACCATATGGTCAAGGACCTGGATGTGGTATCGCCTGCCGCGCCGCTGTCCGACGTTCTCTCGCTCTTCCGGGAGAACAAGGTGGCGATCGTTCGGGACGGGGAAACGTTCATTGGCTTCGTCACCAAGATCGATCTCGTCAATCACATGCGGCGGCGCATGTCCTAACAGGACTGAGGGTTGGCTGCTCGTCTAACTGAACTCCCTTCTGATACGGATAACTCCATGTCTCAAAGCCGAAATCGTCCAGGCTTCGCCACCCGCGCGATCCATGCCGGACAGCGTCCCGATCCCACCACCGGGGCGATCATGACGCCGATCTACGCGACCTCTACCTACGTCCAGGAGAGCCCGGGCGTTCATAAGGGTTTCGAGTACTCGCGAAGCCACAACCCCACGCGGTTTGCGTTGGAGGACTGTGTCGCGGACCTGGAGAACGGCCAGAAGGGGTTTGCCTTTGCCTCCGGCCTTGCCGCGATGGGGACCATTCTGGAGCTGCTCGACAGTGGCTCCCACATCATCGCGATGGACGACCTCTACGGTGGCAGCTACCGCCTGTTCGAAGGGGTGCGACGGCGGACTGCCGGGCTCACCTTCAGCTTCGTGGACATGAGCGATCCCGCGGCGATCCAGGCGGAGATCCGCGAAGAAACCAAGATGATCTGGGTGGAGAGTCCGACCAATCCGCTGTTGAAGCTGGTGGATCTCGCTGCAGTCTCCAAGATCGCCAAAGAGAACGGGTTGATCAGCGTGTGCGATAACACGTTCTGTTCGCCCTATGTGCAACGGCCGCTGGATCATGGCTTCGATATCGTCATGCATTCCTCGACCAAGTATCTCAACGGCCACTCGGATGTTGTCGGGGGCATCGCCGTCGTGGCCCAGGGGCGTGACGCGATCTTGGACAAGATGGTGTTCCTGCAGAATGCCATCGGCTCGGTCCCGGGCCCGTTCGACAGCTTTCTGGTACTCCGCGCGCTCAAGACCCTCCCGATCCGGATGGAGCGCCATACGGAGAACGCACAGAAAGTCGCGGCTTTCCTGGAGAGCCATCCAAAGATTGAGCGTGTCTACTATCCTGGTTTGGAGAGCCACCCGCAGCATGAACTGGCCAAACGCCAGATGAACGGCTTCGGCGGTATGGTTACCGCGATCCTGAAGGGTGGCCTCGATGAGTCCCGCCGGTTTCTCGAGCGGTGTGAGCTATTCGCTTTGGCGGAGAGTCTGGGCGGTGTCGAAAGCCTCATCGAGCATCCGGCGATCATGACCCACGCGTCAATTCCGCCCGAGATTCGGGCGGAGCTTGGTATATCTGATGGACTGGTCCGGTTGTCCTGCGGTATCGAGGACGCCGACGATCTCTTGGCTGAGCTGGAGGCGGCATTGGCATGACCGCCGAGGACGCGACCGGCGCCAGCCCGTACGACCGTCAGTTCTACGAAGACCTGAGAGCCGGTTCCCGGCGCTCGGCGGATATCATCCTCAGCCACGTGTTTGAGATTGTGGGCCGGCCGCAATCAATCGTCGATTTCGGTTGCGGCATCGGAACATGGATTGCTGCGGCGAAGGACTTGGGCGTCGAGGACGTCATGGGCCTCGACGGGGACTATGTCGAGCCGGATATGCTGGAAGTGGCGCCGGACCTGTTTCACCCGACTGACCTGAAACAGCCGGTCTCGCTGGACCGAAAGTTTGATATGGCCATGTCGCTTGAAGTGGCGGAGCACCTGCCCGGTGACCGGGCGGCGGGCTTCGTCGCGGATCTGATGGCGGCGGCTCCTGTGGTTCTCTTCTCTGCGGCCGTTCCTGGGCAACAGGGCGACGACCACGTGAACGAGATGTGGCAGCACCGCTGGGCGGAGCTTTTCCTGGATCAGGGCTGGTCCGTGGCGGATGCCATTCGTCCCCGGATCTGGACGGATGAGCGTGTGAGCTGGTGGTACGTCCAGAACATCTTCATCTTCGCCCATCCGAATGCCGTTGCCGCGTTGCCGAAACTCAGGGCAGCGGTGAACGCCACGGACCGTCGGCTCCTGTCCACCGTGCATCCGCGCCAGCTTCTGAACAGCACAAAGCTTCTCAACATTCTCCGGGGCAGACTGTGGACCAGCCTGCGCCGGGTGGAGGAGCTTGAAGAGCAACTTGGGGTGACTGGTTCCGAAGTGGACGGTGAGACCGGCGGAGCCGATACCCCGACATCATGATCGTCTCGATCCATATTCCAAAGACGGCAGGTACGAGCTTCCGGGTCGCGCTGGAGCAGACCTTCGGCGACCGGCTCTTGCTGGACTACGACGACAGGCCCCTCTCCACAAAACCTGAACAGGTGGAACGCCGCCGAGGGGCGGCCCGCGTCGTGGAAGAGCGGCCAGGGGAGCTTTTGGCGAACTACGACGCGGTTCACGGTCACTTCATCGCAGACAAATACCGCCCTCTGGCGACCGATGCTCGATACGCCGCATTCTTCAGGGAGCCTGGCGCCCGACTGGTTTCCCATTTCAAACAATGGCGCCGACAGGCCAGCCCCGAGAATCTTCTTGGCTGGAAGGTACATACCGGTGAGGTCGGTTTGCGGGAGCTGGCGTCCGACCCGCTCATCGGCAGCCTTTATCGGCATTTCCTCGGTGATGTAGCGGTCGAGGAACTCGCGTTCGTCGGCCTGACGGACGCGTATGAGAGAAGCTTGGCCCTGTTCGAAGCGGTCTTCGGGTATGCGCTTCCCGCACTTCGGGAGAACCTGACGGAGCCGGACGGAAGTCCAGATGGTGCCTCCGGTGATGCCGATTTCGATAAGGCACTCCTGGCGCGCGACCATGACGTCTATGATCAGGCGCGCCGCCGGTTCGAGGCGCTCTGCGCGGAGTATGGAGTCTAGGCCATGTGCGGCATTGCCGGTGTCATCGGACGACGCATGCCGGAGGTTGTCCAGCCGATGATCGACGCCATCGCCCACCGGGGGCCCGATGGCGACGGGATCATCGATGTCGGCCGCGCGACGCTCGGCATGCGCCGGCTCGCGATCCAAGATCCCTCCGCCAACGGCGACCAACCCATGGCAGACGAGAGCGAGCTGGTCTGGATCGTTTACAACGGCGAGCTCTACAACCCGGCACCCCTTCGGGCGGAGTTGGAGGCGAAGGGACACCGGTTCCGTTCGACAGGTGATACCGAGGTCGTGCTCCGCCTCTACATGGAGTATGGCGAGGCCATGCTGCCGCGTCTGCGCGGGATCTTCGCGTTTGCGATCGCGGATCTCCGTGGAGGAGAGGGTAAGGAGCGTTATGTCCTCGCCCGAGACGCGCTTGGCGTTAAGCCGCTGCTCTACGCGGAGGCGGGCAAGACCCTCGTGTTCGGCTCTGAGATCAAGTCGATCCTCGCCAGCGGTTTGGTGGAACGCCGGGTTGAGCCGCGCGCGGTCCGGTCGCTTTTGCTGCGAGGCTCCGTTTATCAACCGCTCAGCATGATCAAGGGCGTTCGCATGCTGCCGCCCGCGCATGTCATGGTGATTGAAGGGCGTCAGCGTCGTTTGGAGCGCTATTGGACATTCGGTTTGGACCGGGTGGAAGGCGCCCGTGCGCTTCCCTATGAAGAGCAGGTTCTTCTGATGCGCGAACGGCTCGAGCAGGTCGTCCGGGACCAGCTCATCAGCGATGTTCCGATCGCTGCCTTTCTGAGTGGCGGTGTGGACAGTGCCACCCTCGTGGGCATGATCGCTTCCCAGATCGGAGACCGGGTCAAAACCTTCTCGGTCGGTTTTGGGGCGGAGCTCGGACAGTTTGACGAAACGGGAACCGCCGGACGCATCGCCGAGCATATCGGGACCAACCATACCCGGGTCGAGGTGACGGGGGAGCAGGTTCGGGATGCCTTCGATCATATCGTCGAGGCCATGGATCAACCCTCCGTCGACGGTCTCAACACATATCTCGTTTCCGCACCGACAGCGGCCGTGGCCAAAGTCGCGATATCGGGGACGGGCGGTGATGACCTCTTCATGGGCTATCCCTGGCATGCACAAATGCTGGCGGACCGACCGGACGGCGATGCGTTTCTGCCGAGATATGCCGGGCTAAATGCGCAGTTTCACAATACTTTTGGAGACAGCGATGTGGGCGCGATCCTGGCGCCCAGCCTTCGGTCCGCCCTGACCGAAGCCCCGGTCAACGCCATTCTGGAGACCGATGAGTTGGCGGAGGCTGATCCGGTCGACCGGATGACGGTGCTGACCCTGCGCGGCTACACGAACAACCAACTGCTGCGAGACATCGACACCATGTCGATGGCCCATTCGCTTGAGGTGCGGGTTCCCTACCTGGACACGGATCTGATCGACCTCGCACTCTCATTTCCGGTGGCTGCCCGGATCGCCAAGGATGTTCCGGATCAGCCGATGACGAACTCCTACGCCGACAGTGGCATCAAGAGGGTCCTGATCGATGCGGCGCGACCCTACCTCCCCGAGGGCTTCGATAAGGTGCCGAAGCGGGGCTTTGGGATTCCGCTGATGCGTTGGGGGCAGGGGCCCCTACGGGATATCGCCCTTGAGCTGTTTCAGGCGAACCGTGCCGCCAAGCATGGCGTTATCGACCGGAAAGCCATGGGCATGATCAACGACGCCATGGTCTCGGGGAAACTGAATGGTTGGCGGATGTGGCTGATCATGGGCCTTCAGCGTTGGCTTGAGATCAACAAGGTCAGTGCCTAGAGCAGGACGTGCACCTGCTCTATTGACTTGGCTCTAGCTGCGCGCGGTTTAGCAGAATGCTGCGAACGCTTTCCGAATCCCCGATTGATCGACACCCGCGCGCATCAGAAGCGCCAATAGGACCCGTGCCTTGAGCGGGTGCAGCCGGCCCGCGGAGATGACGCCCCGTTCGGCAAGGTCAATCTCGGCACCGACGACCCCATAGGTCTTCGCCAGAAGCGGCCCGCTGCCCGCCCGGCCTGCCGAGACGACTGGCATTCGGTTTGCCAGCTCTCCCAAAGGTTCGGCCAGTGGGTTCGGGACGTGGCCGCCGCCCATGGTCGCCAGCAGGGCCCCCTTGTAGCCAAGCGAATCCGGGTCTTTCAGCATCGCTTGGACGAGGCCGCCTTTCTCATCTAGCGCCATTCCAAGAAAGGCGATCTCGACACCGTCCGCCGCCTGGATCGCCGCTGGATCCGCTTTCAGCAAATCGTCGATGATGGATTTCCACTCCCGCCTTGGGGCGGTCCAAAGCCGAACCCGGTCTTCCACGATGGTTCCGATGGGGCCGGCCGTCCGGCTGGCGAAGGCGTCGATCTTGGTGGAATCCGCCTTTGTCGCCTCGATCGCCGCGTGGATCGAGTCGAGCATGGCCACCATGACGCCCAGGCTCTCGGAATCCTGTCGAACTGCTGCGTCGGCCGCGATCCTGACCGCTGAGAGCAGATTGCCCGCCCCGTCGGGGGAGGTCTGCAGCGGGTTTCGCATCGCACCGATGACCACGATCGGGATCGGAACGGTCAAGACGCAGTCCAGCAGGAATGCCGTCTCTTCGATTGTGTCCGTCCCCTGGGTGACCACAATCCCATCGACAGCATTGGACGCCGCCAGTTTGGCGATATGGGCCGCCAACTCCAGGATCTGGTCGAACTGAAGGTCGTGGCTGCCAACCTTCATCAGCGTCTCAGCACGGAGTGCGGCCAACTCTCCGAGCTCAGGCACGGCATCCACAAGATCCTGGGCGCCCAACTGGGGTGTTACGCCGACCGCTGCCTTTCCCATGGCGATGGTCCCGCCCAGGGCAACGACTTTGATTCTCGGCTTTGACATGTTTCGGTCCCCCCTCCATCGACACGGAATGCACCGGTTCTCCCGCCTCCTGATAATTCCAGCACGGACCGGATGCGAACTTCCAGTGGGCTCTCAGGACGCTGAGTACAAATCACCGTTGAGATCGCCGCCACGACCTGCCGTCGTGCAACGTGGAGTGCGTGATCGGCATAGATCCGGATTCCCGTTTCGGTGCGTTGAGGGTTCTTTAACCGTGTGCGCTAATCATCAGGTGATCGGGGTGAGGACTGGCAGTCGGCGCTCCAAGTATTGGGTGCCGGGAAAGGAGCTTGATGATGAGAACCTTCCTTCTTCCCTTGGCCGCGGGTGTCATGATGGTGATCCCGCTTGTCGAAGCCATGGCGCAGACCGGAATCATTGGCCGTATAGAGCTGATCTCTGTTTGGGGATACGGCCGCCCGCCGCAGACCTCGGACTGGCGGGACGCTCATGTCCGCGATCCGGTTTACTTCAACCATGGCCTGCGCACACCGCCGGACGGCGCGCTTCACACGCGTTTTGAAGACGATACGGTTATGCGTCTTGGGTCCAACGCCGAGGTTGTCGTCGACGATTATGTCTATGACTACAAGACCTTGGATGGAAAGTTCGTCGCAGAGATGACGAAAGGCGCGTTCCGGTTTGTCACGGGGCGCATGCGGAAGGCCGGCGTTCAGCTGGGGACTCCAACGGCGATCATTGGTGTTCGCGGGACAGATTTCATTGTCGTGGTCGCTGGTGATGGCTCGACAACGGTGTCCGTACTCGACGGAGAGGTTGAGATCACGCCCCGTGCGGGCGGTGGGACGGAAGTCGTTGGCGTCGGGCAGGTTGCCTCGGTCGGCGTCGGCAGTACGGGCGTTTCGTTCGGCGGTGCCCCCCCATCCTCGGATCCTGGACTGGACGAGGACGGCGGTGGCGGCAGTGGGAGTGAAAGTGATGGCGGCGGCGGTGGAGATGGCGGCGGCGGTCACTGACCTCCGCCTCCCAACCTTCTTGGACCGTCTCTTGAGCTGATCATGCGGTGATGGGATCATTTCGTGACCCCATCACCCCTTGATTTGATCTTAGAGCCCGGCTCGCTGTCTCGACGCGTCGTCCTTCAAGGAGAAGTCGACGCCGGACAGGTCATCGGCTGCGTCCGTGCACAGCCAGACAATGGCTTTCGCGGCCTTCTCCGGCGGTAAGTGAACCGACGGGTCAAGCTGGCTTACGGGGTTAATGCCGGACGCCTTGATCTTCACTTGCATGTCGGTGGCGACGGTTCCAGGGCTGAGGCCGACCACGCGGATGCCTTGGTCCCGGTACTCCTTGTCCGCACAACGGGTGAGCATCAGAACGGCCGCTTTCGAGGCGCAATAGTGGCTCCAGCCCTCAAGCGGGCTCGTGGCGGCGCCCGAGCTGATGTTCACCACCACGCCACCACCTTGTCCGATCATACCGGGGATGGCGGCGCGCAGGCCGTTGTACACACCTTGGACATTCACATTGATCACTGTTGCCCAGCCCTCGGGGTCGGAGTCCGCGAGACGGGCGATCGGATCGATCAGCCCCGCATTGTTGATCAGGTAGTCCAGCCGCCCGAACGCCTCCACCGCTTTAGTGACAGCCCGCTCGACCGCTCCGTAGTCGGCGACATCGCACGTAACGGCAACGGCCCGTCCCCCGTCGGCATTGATGGCGCTGGCGATCCGCTCGACGTCTCCACCACTGCGCGCGGCCAGGACCACAGCAGCCCCCGCCTGTGCGAACGCCCAGGCCGCCGCTTCTCCAATACCTCGGCTGGCGCCGGTGACGAGGGCGACTTTGCCCGCAAGGATGTCTGTTTGGTCGCTCATGGCGAAGCCTCCATTCGTATTTGCGGGAGTGGTCTACCCATCTTCCGGCCGTGATTTCCAGGCATGTTGAGCATTCGCTCTCCGGAGTGATGTGATCATAGAGATGTGAAAAATCATTGAAATGATCGATGTTACATCAGTTCCATGTAATAATTACATGAATGGACATCTCTACGATCAAACTGATCTTGGACGTCGCACGGCTCGAAAGCCTTGCTGGGGTCGCCCGCGCCCGTGGCGTGGACCCGTCATCGGTATCGAGATCCCTGGCGCAGGCCGAGGCGGCATTGGGTGTGCGTTTGTTTCAAAGAACGACCCGCCGCCTGACGTTAACGGAAGCCGGTTCGACGTTTGTCCGGCGCATGGCGCCCGTTGTGGACGAGTACGACAGGGGCGTCGAAGACGTGCGCGGGTCCATGTCTCGCATCGACGGAACGATCCGGCTCACCACATCGGTTGCATACGGCCAGACGTGCGTTGTCCCTCTCTTGCCGTTGCTGCGGGACCGGTTCCCGAATCTCAAACTCGAACTCCACCTCTCCGACACCAATCTGGATCTGGTCGAACATCGGGTCGACCTTGCGATCCGCTTGGGTCCTTCCGTGACGGGGGATGTGGTCTGCGCCAAGCTGAGAGACACAAGATACCGGGTCTGCGCCAGTCCCGCTTATCTGGATCGGTCTCCCGAGCTGCGGTGCCCGAGCGATCTGGAAGATCATTCTTCGCTGCTGTTCTCTCTGGACGACTATCGCACCCGGTGGATCTTTCGGGATGAGGAAGGCCGGACAAATGAGGTTCCAGTACATGGGCAGATCGTCATCTCAAGTGCCCTCGGGCTCCGCGAGGCAGCGCTCGCCGGGCTTGGGCCGGTTCTTCTCGCCGACTGGCTGATCGACAATGACATAGGGGCGGGGCGGCTGGTCGACTTGTTTCCCACCTATGATGTGACCGCCACGTCGTTCGAGACAGCCGCGTGGATCGTCTATCCCAGCCGGTCGTTTCTGCCCCGGCGTGTGCGTGCCGTGATCGACTTTTTTCGAGAGATGGAACCGCCGGCAGGCATCAATCCCTAGAGCATTCTTGGCCTCGGCGTGACGCGGTGCCACACTCCGCACTCCAAAAATCTCAGTGAAGACTAGGAGAGCAGCGATGGCCGATAAGGGATTCGGACCGCTCGCCGGTGTGACGGTGATCGAACTCTGCCAACAGATGGCCGGACCGACCTGCGGCCTGATGCTCGCGGACATGGGGGCCGACGTCATCAAGATCGAAAAGATCAATGGCGGCGACGATACGCGCCGATCCGTCCCCCCAAGCATCGAGGGCGAGTCCTCCGCCTTCATGATGATGAACCGCAACAAACGCGGCATGGTGCTCGACTTCAAGTCTGACGCTGGAAAAACAGCGTTCCTGCATCTGGTGAAGAACGCGGACATCGTTATTGAAAACTTCCGTCCGGGCGTGATGGATCGCCTCGGCCTGGGCTGGCCGCAATTGAAGGAGGCCAATCCAGGCCTGGTGTTCGGCTCCATTTCCGGTTTCGGACAGACCGGTCCCTACTCCGCGCGCCGGGGCTTCGACCTTGTGGCTCAGGGTATGAGTGGGCTGATGACCATCACCGGTGATCGGCCGGACGGCCCACCGGTCAAGGTGGGAGCACCGATCTGTGACATCACTTCCGGCATCCTCCTGGCGCTGGGGGTCGTCTCCGCCTACACCCACAAGCTCAAGACGGGTGAGGGGCAGTACGTCGAGACCTCTCTGTTCGAGGCAGGGATCACACATACCTACTGGCAATCAGCGATCGCGTTCGCGACCGGTGTGGCACCCCGTGCGATGGGCTCCGCGCACCCTTTGAACGCGCCGTATCAAGCCGTTCGAACTTCTGATGGACACATCAACATCGGCCCCAACGGGGACAAGCTCTGGCGGGCCATGCTGGCGGCGATCGGCGCCCCCGAACTCGCGGACGATCCACGCTTCGTCGCCAACGGCGACCGGATGGAACATCTCTCCGATCTCGTCTATGAGCTGGAGGCGCGGTTCACGACCAAGACGTCGGCTGAATGGCTGGACATCCTGGAAGAAGCGGGCGTCCCGGCCGGGCCCATCCTGGACGTGATCGAGATGCACAATGATCCCCACGCTCAGGATCGCCAGATGGTGCCCGAGGTTGATCATCCGGTGGCCAGGCGGGTGAAAACTCTGGGCTTGCCCCTCAAGTTCTCTGAAACGCCGGGCCGGGTCGCGACCCCATCTCCGCTGTTCGGTCAGCACACACGGGAAGTGCTGGCGGAGTTCGGATACGCGGCGGAAGAGATCGACCGTCTTGTCGAGACGGGTGCTGCCATCGCGGGCGACGACCACAAGGAGGCAGCGGAATGACCGACAAGATCCTGGTCGACAGAGACGGGGCGATCGTCACCGTCACCCTCAACCAACCGGAAAAGCGCAACGCAATGAGCCTGGGCATGTTCCAGGCCATCGGCGAAGCGATGAGCAATCTCGACGCCGATGAGAGTGTTCGGTGCGTGGTTTTTCGTGGTGCAGGCGGGAAGGCGTTCGGCGCGGGGGCGGATATCTCCGAGTTTGAAACCGTGCGCGGGAGCAAGGCTGCTGCGAAGACATACGCCGAAACCTCCAACGCGGCGCTGGACTCGGTTATCGCCTGCAGACATCCGACGATCGCCTTGATCGAAGGGCTCTGTGTCGGCGGCGGGCTTGGGCTTGCCGCCATGTGCGACCTTCGGGTCTGCGGAGAAGGGAGCCGTTTCGGGGTTCCGGTAAAGCGGCTTGGCCTCGTTGAGTCGCCAGAAGAGCTGACGCCCCTGGTTCGGAGGTTCGGCGCGGACGCGATGCTTGAGATTCTTTTGGTTGGCGATGTATTCGGCGCCGAGCGCGCAAAGGAACTGGGGCTTGTCACCCGGGTGGTTCCGGACGATGCGATCGCCGAGACTGCCTATGAATGGGCCGCCAAGATTGCGGAGGGAGCCCCGCTTTCCGCGCGATGGCACAAGAAGTTCATATACCGGCTCTTGGATCCGGCCCCGCTGACACCTGCCGAGAAGGATGAGGGATACGACTGCTTCGATACGGAGGATTTCAAGGAGGGCTTTAGGGCGTTTCTTGATAAACGGTCGCCGTCATTTAGCGGGCGGTAGCGGATTCTTCGCACAGCGGAGCGCTCAACTGACACACATCCCTGTGACCACCTCGTTTCAATAGTATTGCCACCATTGATTCGCCGCGTCTGATCGCATACATTAAACCTAACTAAGAATTAAGCGGGGTGCTGCTATGGCGGCTATTTCCTCTAATGTAGGTTCAGCCGATGCCTTACGGAATCTGAATCCGGCTGGCGTGATTTCAAACACGCTTCAGCAGGACGAGGAGCGGCAGACCGATAATATCATCCGGAACAATCTGACGGATCGTCCGGACGCGAATGCTCGGGCCAACGTTCCGACGACGGAACCGACAGCCAATCCGACGACCCAGGCGGCGCCTGGCAGTCAGGCGGCCGGCGCGGCGCAGACCAATGTGGTCACCAACCCGGCGGATGCGGCGGTCCGGCTTGACCTGAGCGGCGCGGCTCAGCAGCAGACGGCGGCGACCGAGACCGATGGGATCGAGCGGTTCCCGGGCGAGTTCGACCTTGCGGCCGGCGATGACTCGGTTGATGGCGCTGCAATCACCACGGCTGGCGGCCTTGATAACTCGACGGCCATCCGGGGCTTCTCGGAAGCGGAGGCGGCGGGTGAGGCCGGTGCGGCCAACCTTGGCGCCGCTGAGAACGACGACCTTCTTCCGGGCCAGTCAGCGGCTCCGCGGGGAACGAACCTGGACATCGTCGCTTAGGCTTTCTGCCCCGTTAGGATGAATTCGAACGCCCGGCCAATTTGGCCGGGCGTTTCTGATTCTGGGTCAGGACGGTTGCTGGTTGCTTAGTGCCGGTACTCCGGCTCCTGTTTGTCCAGGATCCGCTTCAAGGCCTTGAAGTGACGGTCGGCGACCAAGGGCCGCTCTGTCGCAAACTGCTCCGCCGTATGCTGGCGCACTCGGTCTGACAGAACCCGAAGCCGGCCCCCCTGAGCCCGCGCATGGGTCTGGAACATCGCTGCCCGCTCCAAGTAATAGAGATCGTTGAACGCATCCGCGACGGTGGGGCCGGCGGTGACGACGCCGTGGCTCGCCAGGAACAGCACGCTCTTGTTACCCATCTTGCGGGCCATACGCTCACCCTCGTCGTTGTCGAGCGCGATACCCTCATAATCGTCGTCATAAGCGATACGGCCGTCGAACATCAGCGCGTTCTGTTCGCACATGGCGAGCCGGCCGCCTTCGATCAGAGTGATCGAGGTGGCGTAGGGCATGTGGGTGTGAAGAACGCAGGTTGCCTGCGGCACGTTCAGATGGATGCGCGAGTGGATGTGAAAAGCCGTCGCTTCCACCTCTTCGTCGCCTTCCAGAACCGTCCCTTTGTCGTCACAGAGGACAAGGGATGACGCAGTGATCTCTGACCAGTGCCAGCCATACGGATTGATCAGAAAGCGGTTGCCTCGAACAACACCATCCTCATCCGGAACGGCCAAGGAGAAGTGATTGCACACGCCTTCGCTTAAGCCGAGACGATCCGCCCAGCGAAGCGCACAAGCAAGGTCGGCACGAAGGTCGGCGAGATCGGCTGCCATATCTGTCACTCCGGAGTAAGTCCGCAAAGAAGGCGAGACGATAGCGTCCCCGTGGGGAACGGAAAAGAGCTGGAATTAGGAGGCTGGTTTTGGAAAGAACCCGTCGAACCAGCGCAGTATCTCCGGCAGGTCCCGCCGCCACACTTTCCAGTCGTGCCCGCCGTCTACGATGCGGAGCTCCGTCTTTATCTTCTTTTCCTGCATCAGCATGTAGAGCTTCATCGTACTGATGTGACCGCCAAAACCGTCATCATCTGCCGAATGGAGGAAGACGCCGATCTCCCCGTCGTAGGCTTTGAGCGTGTCCAGAAAGGCGCGGGGATGCTGTTCCAGGAAACGCCTGGCTTGGAACGGACGGCCGAAGGAGCCGTCGAAGATCTTCTCTCCGCGCGGGAACATCTCGAAGGACTCGTCCACGCGCCACCAAAGCGCGGGGCTCATCCCCGCCGTCGCGACATACAGATCCGGCCGCTCAAAAGCGATCCGGAACGCGCCAAACGCCCCCATGGACTGACCCGTGATTGCCCGGCCCTCCCGGCTGGTCATCGCTCGATACGTTGCCTCGATATGCTGGGGAAGATCGTCCCGAACGGCCGTCAGGTAGTTCCCGGCTCCACCCACATCAGCGGTGTCCGACCACCAGCTTTTCTTTCCGGCCGGCGCGACGACGATCACGGGGGCGATGTCTCCAGCCCCGATCAGCCGGTCCATCATCGCCTCGAGCCGCGCATAAGCCGGCCAGGAGCGTTCATTGTCCCCGACCCCATGCAGAAGATACACGACCGGGTAGAGCCGGTCCTTCTGTCTCGGGTCGTGATATCCCGTCGGAAGATAGACCGAATACTTCATCGGCCCGCCGAGGGCGGCGCTGTCGAACCGCTGCGACCATAGAAGTTCGGCCTGAGCAGGTTGAGCCGCCCATCCCAAAAAGGCCAGGAGAGCCAAGAGCCAGCGGATCATCCCTCTGAGCCCTAAAACGTCTCGACCCACGGGCGCAGCTCGATCTCCCATGCCCAGGAGTTCCGGGGCTGACGATGGAAGTGGAGGTAGGTTTCGGCGATGGCGTCCGGGTCCAGCCATTTGTCGTCGCCGCTATCTGCACGGGTCCCTTCCGGCGTCCGAATGCCGCCGTCGATGACGAAGTGGCCCACATGGACGCCTTTGGGATGAAGCTCCCGCGCCATGGACTGGGCCAGGCCCCGCAAGCCGAACTTGCCGATCGCGAAGGTCGACGAGTTCGGATACCCCTTCACACCCGCGGAAGCACCTGTCAGCAGGATCGATCCGGAGCCCCGCGCGACCATCCGTATGGCGGCCTGTTGGGCGACGTAGAAGCCGCCAAGCGCGGTGACCGTTACCGCGTCCCGCACCTTTGCCGGATCAATCTCGGTGATCGGGCCCCGCACCCGGGCGGACGCGTTGAACACGACCACATCAGGCGTTCCCAGATCCTTATCCGTCGCGTTGAAGAGCGCGGCCACACTGTCGATGTCGGCGGTATCACAGGTGTAGGTCTTCGCCCCGGTCTCAGACGCCAGATCCGCGAGCTTATCCGAGTTGCGGGCGGCGAGCCCGACGGTCATCCCTTCCCTGGTGAACAGACGCGCAAGTGACGCACTAAGCCCGGCGCCTGCGCCGACGATGAGAGCGGTTTCCGTCGCCATGATCGATCCTTTCCCGGTCTAACCGGCTGCTGTGTCCCGCGAGACGGTCGGCCGGATGATGTGAAAGGCTTCCGGGAACTTGCCGACGGGAACTTCGATGACAGTTGGACTTGGGGTCTCGAACGCGCGGGTCAAGCAGTCGACCAACGTGTCGGGTGTTTCCGCCCGCATCCCGACCGCGCCGAAAGACTCCGCAAGCTTCACAAAATCAGGGTTGGTGAACTGTGAGCCGATGACACGCCCGTCATACAGCTCTTCCTGCATCCGCATCACGTTTCCGTAGGCCCCATCCGCGAAGACGACGGCGACGAGGTTGATGCCGTGATGCACCGCCGTCGCAATCTCCGGCATCGTGTACATGAAGCCGCCATCGCCGTTGATCGACACCACCGCCTTGTCAGGATGGGCGACCTTGACGCCCAATGCGGTCGCATATCCGTATCCCAGCGTCCCCTGATAGCCGGGATTGATCAGTGTCCTCGGGTGATAGACGGGAAATCCGACGCGGGAGAGGTAGCCGACCTGGGTGAACTCGTCGACGAACAGGCCGTCGTCCGGCAGGGCCTTGCGCAGGGCGTCGACCCACGCCATCTGGGGCCCGGCGGCATCGCGGATGTCCGCGTCTGCCCTTGCCTTCACGTCCAGCAACTCCTCGGTTCGTGAAGGACGGGCGCCGCTGTACTTGCCCACGGCGTCGATGATCGCCCGTGTGGCTTCCGCCGCGTCGCCCACGATGCCGATGGTGGGAGCACGAACCCGCGTCAATTCCGTGGGATCGATGTCCACATGAATGACTGTCAGGCCTTTGGTACCCCACGTTGCGCGCTCCGGCTGAAGACGGCATCCGATGGCAATCACCACGTCCGCCGTTTGCCAAAGCTTGTTGCCGGCGTTGTTGTTGACTCCGAGCGGGTCGCGCTCGTCCATGATGCCCCGGCCGTTCTGGTAGGCGCTGACCGGTGCCTGAAGCATGCGCGAAAGCTCGCGGATCTCCCCCGAGGCTTCGTAGGCGCCGCCGCCGACGAAAATCATGGGCGCCTTGGACTCTCCCAAAGCCTTCGCGGCCGCCTCAATGCGATCCGGGTCGAGGGGCGGCGTTGCCGGTCGGCCTTCTGGATCCTCAAGGGAAACCATGGTGGAGAGGTGGAGCATGTCCAGCGCCATCTCCAGCCCGACAGGTCGCGGGCGGCCGCCACGGAGCTGGCGGAAAGCCTCCGTCACCTTCGCGGGCACGTCGGTGGGGTGGTCGATCCGGGCCGACCACTTCGTCAGACGCTCCATCACCCCGAGCTGATCCGGGATTTCATGCAGAAGGCCTTGTTCCCGGCCGATCATCGCCGAGGGAATCTGCCCTGTCAGACCCAGAACCGGCACGTTGCATCCGTAGGCGGTCGCCAGCGCTGCGCCCGCGTTCAGGATGCCAGGCCCGGGGACTACCGCGAACGTGCCGACTTTGCCCGTCGACTGTGCGTAGCCAAGCGCCATATACGCCACGCCCTGCTCATGGCGTGCGTTGATGACCCGGACGGAGTTTCCGGCGTCATGAAGCGCGTTGAAGAAACCGTCCAACTGAATGCCGGGCAGGCCGAACAGGGTATCGACCCCGTTGGCGACGATCGAGCTGACCAGGGCTTGTCCGCCGGTCATTTTCCGGGGGGATGTCGTCACGATCGAGGTTCCTTTCTGTGGCTGTGTCGGGAAGGCTCTCAGTCAGCCTTCCTTCGTGTTGAGGGCGGACCAGATTTTCTGGGGGGTCAAAGGGATGTCCAGATGCTCGATCCCGTCATCCGCCAGGGCGTCCAGGACGGCGTTCGTGATCGCCCCGGGGGCGCCGATCGAGGAAACCTCCCCGGCACCCTTTACGCCCAGAATGCTGTTCGGGCTGTCGGTGTTCGACCAGGACATCGAGAAAGCCGGCATGTCATATGCCCGCGGCAGGGCGTAGTCCATCAGCGAGCCCGAGATGGGTTGGCCGGACTCCCGGTCGACGTCGGCCGTCTCCATCAGACACTCGCCGATGGCTTGCCCGATCCCGCCGAGAAGCTGACCCCGCGCCATGGGCTCGTTGAGGATCCGACCGAGATCGTCGACGGCGACGAACCGGTCGAGAGTGACCACGCCTGTCTCTGGGTCGACTTCAGCCTCTGCGACGTAGCAGCCGTTTGGAAAGGTTGAGTGGAGACCCTCAAAATCGAGTTCTCCGACGCATCCCGCCTCCTGGCCAGGCAGCCGGGCGTCCGCCGGGATCTCGGGCAGCCGCGCCGCCAACTCCGCGAGAGAGAGGCGTCGGTCGGTACCGGCAACGGTCATGGTGCCCGCCTCGTACTCGATGTCCTCGGTCGCCGCTTCCAGCAACTGTCCCGCCATCGACCGGGCGTTCTCGATCATCTGAAGGGTCGCCCGGTGCACGGTATTGGCGGCAATGGGCAGCAGGTTCGATCCACCGGTTCCCCCACCGACGGCCAGCACATCGCTGTCGCCTTGCTCGACGATCACTTTCTCGGGGCCGAGCCCGAGCGCCTCCGCCGCCACCTGGGCGAGTGCCGTCTGATGGCCTTGTCCCGAGTCCTGGGTACCGGTTCTGACCCTCACAATTCCTTCCGGCAGAAGCTCCACTTTGCTGCGTTCCGCGATTGACCCGCCGGTCGCGTGCATGTGAAAGCCGAGGCCGATCCCACGTTTGAGGCCATTGTCTGCCGAAGCTGCCTTTCGAGCCTCAAACCCGGCCCAGTCGGACGCCTTCAGGATTTCGTCCAGAACCACCGGGAAGTTGCCGCCGTCGTAGCTCTCGGCCATAGGCGTGTTGTGGGGAATGTCTTCTGGTTGGATCAGGTTCTTCCGCCGGAGCTCAATGCGATCCATCCCCAAACGCCGGGCGGCAACGTCCAGCAAACGCTCAAGCGTGCCGACGGACTCAGGTTTACCGGCGCCACGATAGGCGTCCGTCGTGGGGGCATTCGTGTAGACCGCCCGGACCCGGTACTCCATCGCCGGGATGTTGTAGTTGTGGCCGAAGACCCGAACCGCGCCCGCCGTGACGATCGAGGGGGCGACCGCATTAAGGAAGGCGCCCATATCGGCCAAGGCATCGATCCGGAAGGCGACCATCTTGCCCGACTCGTCGAGTGCCAGCGTGGCGGTATCCCGCCGTCCGCGGCCATGGGCATCGGAGATGAATGCTTCCGTCCGGCTGGAGATCCATTTCACGGATTTCCCGGTCAGGCGCGCGGCCACAAGACAGAGCACATGCTCCGGGTAGGGCCAGATCTTCACGGCAAAACTGCCGCCGACATCCTTGGTCACCACTCGGATCTCGTCTGTCGCGACGCCGAGTGTGTCCGCCATCGCCGCCCGGAGAGACACGACGCCTTGGCTGGGCGTCTCCAGTGTGTACCTGTTCGACGCGGTGTCGTATTGACCGATCGCGCCCCGCGTCTCGACAGGAGAGATCGCAAGACGGGGGTGGTCGACCCTCAGCTCGAAAACATGGGCGGCGCTGGCGATGGCCGCGTTAACGGCGTCTCCGTTGCCTTTCCGCCAAGTGAAGGCGGTGTTTTCGGGGATATCCGGCCAAATCCGTGTGGCGTTCTCTGCAACGGCGTCGTCCACGTCTGCGATGACCGAAAGCGGATCGTAATCCAGTTCGATCGCTTCGAGGGCGTCCATGGCTTCGAACTCGGTCTTCGCGACAACAAAAGCGATGGGTTGGCCGACATACTTGAGTGCCTTGTCCGCCAACACTGGCCGCGTCGGCTCCCGCATCGGTTGGCCGTCGTCGCCAGTCACCGGCATTCGGCTCGCCAGTGGCTGAACGCCAGCCTTATCGAGGTCTTCGGCGGTCAGAATGGCCAACACCCCGGGCATCTGCAGGGCGTCGGCCGTGTCCAGTTTCGTGAGGGTTGCGTGGGCAATGGGAGAGCGGAGGATGACCCCATAAAGGGTGTCGTCCGGGCGTTGGTCGTCAATGAACTGGCCGGCTCCCGTCAGGAGCCTGGAATCCTCGCGTCGAAGCATTGATGTGGTCCGCATTAATCGAAGGCGAACCAAGCCTCGCATGCGGGTGCGGGATCGTTCCAGGGAATCTTGCGTTCGGTGGGCAGCGCCGTATTTTTCATAGGACTACCCGATCGGTAATTGGGCTTCACCATGGCGGACGACAACAAAGCGGCGGCTCTGCCGGACAGCATCGTCGAAGCGGCGCGCGAGACGAAGGCGATGAAGGACATGATCACGCGTTTCCGCGCGTTCGGCGTCCTTGTCGACATGGTCCTGATGGAGATTGCCCGGACCGACAAGGTCTTGAAGGAACAGAGGAAGCTTCGCCAGGAATACGAGGCGGAGATGACGTTCCTGAACCGCCACTCTTTCAAGCTGGATGCAGTCTACCGGGTGCTGGCCGGAACCTATTCCTCGCCGCGCAAGGCGATGACGGTCGTGAACGATCTTTGCCGTTCTTATCCGCCCGAGTACGTGATGGAAGTGGTTCGGTTGGGTTCCTATCGGTTGGGAAATCCCCTAGGGATGAACCTTTTGGGTATTAAGTCACAATCAAGAGTGGATGCGGACGAACACTATGAGCGTTCTGTTGTCCCCGCTCTCATGGAAGTGCTGCCCGACCAGCGCATCTATCTCGAGCTGAAACAGCGCAGCATCGAGTCTCAGCATGAGAGATCGGTCGCCCAGGTGACGGAGCTGACATCCCGCCGGTTCGCCCTGGAGGGGGCCGCTAAGGAATACGAGAAAGAGCAGCGAATCATGGCCGCCTCGATGCAGCCCGAAGACATCGAGAAACTTGATGACGAGGAAAAGGGCATGCGCATCATGCTGCTTCCGGAACGTCAGAGAGAAGCCGAGCTAGCGCGAATGCGGGAGGCTGGTTAGCCCGCAAGGCTTGGCAAAGAGGCATTGGCCAAAGAAAGAAGGGGCGCCCCGCTCGGGAGCGCCCCTTCATATTTCGGATGAAAGGCTGGCCGTTTATTCGGCTGCCGCTTTTTGTGCGGCATTCGCGATCGACCAGATCTTCTCCGGCGTGGCCGGCATGTCGACGTGCACGATGCCCAGCGCGTCCGAGAGGGCGGAGATGACGGCCGGCGGCGCGCCGATGGCCCCCGCCTCGCCGGAGCCCTTCACGCCGAGCGGATTGGTCGTGCAGCGCACGTTGTGGACCTGGAAGTCGAACATCGGCACATGATCGGCACGCGGCATGGTGTAGTCCATGAAGGAGCCGGTCACGAGCTGACCCGAGTCTTCGTCATAGACCGTGTGCTCATACAGCGCCTGGCCCACACCTTGGGCGATACCGCCATGCACCTGACCGGCAAGCATCATCGGATTGATGGTGTCGCCGAAGTCGTCGACGATCCAGTAGCCCAAGAACTCTATCTCACCGGTATCCGGCTCGACTTCGATCTCGCAGACATGGCAGCCGTTCGGGAAGGTGGCCGCATCCGGTTGGCGCTCATGGGTCTCA
This sequence comes from Thalassobaculaceae bacterium, assembly GCA_963691835.1. GTDB lineage: Bacteria > Pseudomonadota > Alphaproteobacteria > Thalassobaculales > Thalassobaculaceae. Next base: position 5,282,708 of record OY829383.1, on the reverse strand, counting down.
TCCAGGCCCGGCTCCAGCCCTTCGGGCAGGTTCTTTTCTTCGAGCGAGGCGCGCCGGACATCGAACAGGCCCATGGACCGGTCCGTGCCTGCGACGCGGAAAGTCGCATCGCCATCGTCGAACTCAATGTCCTCGACGGCCGCTTCCAGCACGTTGGCGGCGACCTTCTTGCCCCGCTCAATGATCTGCTGACCGGCAGCGAGCACCGCTGCACCGCCCACCGGAAGAGCACGAGAGCCGCCGGTCATGCCCGGCGGGCAGTCGTCCGTGTCACCCTGCATCAGCTTGATCCGCTCCCCATCGATGCCGAGCGTATTGGAGAGCACCTGAGCGTACGCCGTCTCGTGGCCCTGCCCATTGGACTGGTTGCCGATACGGATAACCACCTCGTCATCGTCGGTGAAACGGACGTCCGCCGTATCGGGACTGCCGCCACCACATTTCTCGATGTAGTAGCCGAGACCGATGCCGCGGAGCTTACCGCGCTTGGCTGATTCCGCGCGCCGTTCCTCGAAGCTATCCCACTTGGCGTTGGCGAGTGCTTCTTCCATGAGCGTCTGAAACTCACCGGAATCGTAGACGTTGCCGAGCGGCGTATCGTAGGGCATCTGCTCCGGTTTGATGAAGTTCCTGCGCCGTATTTCTTCGCGTGCGAGACCCATCTCAGCGGCGCAAACGTCCATCACCCGCTCAATCAGATACGCGGCCTCCGGGCGTCCAGCGCCACGGTAGGCATCGACCGGAGTGGTGTTGGTCACGACGCCCTTCACGTTCACGTAGATCTTCGGGACCGCGTAGACGCCGGAGAGCATGTGGGTGCCCGCCGCCGTCGGAATGAAGGGGGCAAAGGTCGACAGGTATCCGCCGAGATTGGCGAAGGTCGTGACCTCAAGCCCGGTCATAACGCCGTTCGCGTCCAGGGCGGCGCGGACCTTGGAGATATTGTCCCGGCCCTGGGTGTCGGTCATGAACGCCTCGCCCCTCTCCGGCGTGTACTTGACCGCCCTTTTCAGCTTCCGGGAGGCCCAGGCGCAAATGATTGGCTCCGGATAGACGAAAATCTTCATCCCAAAGCCGCCCCCGACGTCCTTGGTAATGCACCGGAGTTTCTCCGCATCGATGCCGAGTTGCTTGGCGACATGCGGGTGGATGAAGGACGGACCCTGGGTCGAGCTGTAAAGCGTGGTCCGATCTGTCTCGGCGTCGTACTCGGCAATGGCGCCGCGCGGCTCCATCGAATTCACGACGACACGGTTGTTGTGGATGACCACGTCAACGACTTTGGCCGCCCCGGAAAGGGCCGCGTCGACGCCATCCTTGTCCCCGCTCTCCCAGTCGAAGGCGACGTTGTTGGCGATGTGGCCGTAGAGCTGCGGCGCGCCGTCATGGGTCGCCTTCTCGGCGTCGACCGTGCTGGACAATGGCTCGTAGTCAACTTCGATCGCCTCGGCCGCGTCCCGGGCTTGGTCCTGTGTCTCGGCGATCACCGCGGCGACGGGCACGCCGACATGGCGAACCGTATCGGTCTCAATCACGGGGCGCGGGGTGTTCGCGCGGTCCGTGCCGTCCCGGTTCGTGACCGGCGGCAAGCTTTGGAGCGGACCAATGCCGTCCGCCTCGATGTCGGCGCCGGTCAGCACCAGAAGCACGCCGGGCATGCCCGCCGCCGCCGAGGTATCAACCGACTTGATCTTCGCATGCGCATAGGGCGAGCGCAGGATAAACGCGCGGGCCGCACCCTCGGCGGCGATGTCGTCGGTATACAAGCCCTGGCCGGTGAGCAGCCGGAAGTCCTCAACACGCTTGACCGACTGGCCGATGCCGAACTTCGCCATGGAAAGCCTCCTGGTTCCGAGAAGCGTTTGTCGTTGCGCGCGATGTTAGGGGTGGACAAGCAAAGGGCTCAAGTGCGAAGTGCGACGGCAGACATCCTGTCGCGGCGTCGCGCCGCGCTCTCAGCCGGAACCTGTCTTTGAGCCGTCCGCCTCCCATCGCCGCGGAAGCGATCCCGTCACCTGATAGTGGCGGGAACCGGCGTGTGCCGACCCTGGCTTTGGTCCTTTTGGGTTTGCTCGCAGTGTTCTGGGGGATGAACTGGCCGATTATGAAGATCGGCATGACGGAGATCCCGCCTTGGGTTTTCAGGACATGCGCATCCATCTCCGGGGCCATTGGCCTGTTCTCAATCGCATGGCTCGCAAAGCAGCCGTTGGGAATCCCAAAGGGGCAGGTCAAGCGCATGGTCGTAACGGCCATGCTCAACATGTCGATCTGGAACATTCTGGTCCTGTACGGCATCGCTGAGATGAACTCGGGACGGGCCGCCATTCTCGCCTACACCATGCCCCTCTGGGCGTCGCTCACCGGGATCATTCTATGGAGCCATTCCCTCAGCCTGCGGTCGGCGACCGCGCTGGCGATGGGGCTGATCGGCATGGCGTTGCTGTTCTTCGGGGATGAGCAGGCGTTGTCGGTCGGCCTTCTGGGGCCCTTGCTTGTCACCGGGGCCGCGATCTCCTGGGGCGTGGGCACCGCACTCGTCAAGCACTACCGCTTCGACATGCCGGTGACGGTCGTCGTGGCGTGGCAGCATCTTTTCGGCGTGCTGCCGATAGCCCCCATTGCCATCATCTGGGACTGGCAGAACATTCCAGAGGAGCCGAGCCTGCTGCCGGTGCTGTGCGTCGTCTACAACATGACGGTGACGTCGGTGTTCTGTTACTGGGCGTACTTCAAGATCGTCGCGCTGTTGCCCGTGGTCGTGTCCACGGTTGGCGTTCTGGTTGTGCCGGTTCTTGGGGTGGTGTTCACGGCCTTCTGGTTTGAGATCCCGCCCGGGCTGGTGGACTATCTGGCGCTTCTGGCGGTCGGCATCGCCGTCACGCTTGTGATGACCGGGCCGAAAGGCGAGGGTTGATTTGGTTCTAGGTCGGCTGCGGCTGTGAGTATTCGCTCGCCTCAAGGAACCGGGGGTTTGACAGGCTCAAGCGCTGAAGACACTGCTCGGTGAGGACATCGAGCACGGCCCCGAACATGTCGTCGTCGTACTCTCCCTCTCTGATCTCTTGCACCAGATGGGTGTTCAGGCTCCGCACCCGTTCGGGGCCGATGGTGCCTGCCCGGCTGACATTGTCCTGTCCGTAGAGTTCGGCGAACGCGTCCAGGATCTTGCGGGTCGGCTCATGCTCCGCCCCGATCTCCCGCCCCGCGATTGACATGGCGGACGCTACCATAAGAGCTGCGTATTTCTGCTCGCCTTCAAGGCGCGGAATGATGTCGGACTCCAGCGTTGCCCGCGCGATCTCCAGCAACGACTGGCCGTTCGGTTCGTCAAACACTAGGCACCTCCAGCGTCGATACGACGGATCTGGGTCAGCACGTCCAGTTCCATTTCCGCAGCTTTTCGGCCGGTCAGTGCCAACTCCAGCGAGGATTGGGCGCCGGACAGATGGCGCTGGCCCTGGTGCCGCGCGATGATGGCCCAGCGCACAGTCGCCAAGACTTCCCAATACGGGACGAGATCCCAGTTGAGGGGCGATCCGGCCTCCGCCTCATATCCGGCGTACAGGTCTTCCCGCGGGCCGATGCCCCCGACCGGCCTGTCATCCGCCCCGAACCGCCAACAGCGGGCGCAAAGCCAGCCGATATCCTCCAGTGGATCGGACCAGGAGGCGAACTCCCAGTCGAGAACCCCCGTCAACACCCCGCCATCGACCATATAGTTCCCGGTCCGATAGTCGCCGTGGCAAAGAGCGACGCTTTGCGATGACGGCTCGTTCAGGCTGAGCCACCGCGTTCCCCATTCCAGGACCGGTGCCGGGTCGGGCAGTGCGTCGAGCAGGGCCCGGAACTCGCCGATCCGGCGGGCGACGGGCGTGCCGTTCGGTGCGAGCAGGTCAGCCAGGCCGTCTTGGGGCGGCTTGATGCTGTGGAGCTTGGCGATTTCGCGTCCAAGTGTGTTGGCCAGGGCGCCACGGTCCCCAGCGACAGCGTCGTCCCTGGTCAACGTCCGCGGATTCGCGGTGCCTGTGGCCCGGCGCATGACGAAGAATGGTTTGCCCAGAACACGGCCCGTCGGCTCGTTGTAGAGCGGCTCCGGCACCATCATGCCGGCTTCAAAGGCCGCCCGCATGGCCTTGAACTCAAGGTCCTTGCCGATGCTCATGGACAGGCTGGACGGCGCATCCGTCCGCACGACAAGGCCATGGGTCCCGGCGTGCCCGCCGCCCTCGACCGTCGCGGTCACCCCCCAGTTCTCTTGAATAGCGCCACCGGCGAGAGGGCTCGCGTCCTGAAGGATTACGCGTTCGGCACCCAATGCAGTCTTGAGACCCTCGGCGATGCCCGAGAGCTGTGTGCCGTCCATCCTCACACTCCCCACGACCAGAAATCGTTGCCCTCCGACCGATAGAACCGGGCGAGCACCATTTTGTGGACTTCTGAGGCGCCATCCACGAGACGCGCCTGCCGGGCGTATCTATACATCCATTCCAATACGGTGTCTTTCGAGTATCCACGAGCACCGTTGAGTTGTAGGGCCGTGTCGACGGCTTTGTGCAGCACGTCGGCCACATGAATCTTGGCCATGGAGACTTCCTTGCGGGCAAAGTCTCCCTGGGCAAGCTTCCAGGCGGCCTTCATGGTGATCAGGCGACCCATTTCGATCTCATGGGCAACTTCGCCCATCATCAACTGCACGCTTTCCCGATCCGCGAGTTTCACGCCGAACCCCTCGCGGCGGCCGGTGTACTCGCCCGCGATCTCCATCGCGCGTTTCGCGAGCCCCAGCCATCGCATGCAATGTGTAAGCCGCGCTGTTCCAAGACGGATCTGGGTCAGTTTCAGGCCGTCCCCGACCTCCATGATCCGGTCCTCATCGTCGATCTCGAGCCCGTCGAACCGGATTTCACAATGCCCGCCATGCTCCTCCGGTCCCATGATCGGGATGCGCCGGACGATTTCCCAGCCGGGCTGATCCTTGTGGAACATGAAGGCGCTAAGGCCCTTGCGCGGATCGTCGGACGTCCGGGCCATCAGGATGAAGTGCGAGGCGGCCTCAGCCCCCGTGATGTACCACTTGGTTCCTGATATCCGCCATTTCGTATTCCCGACCGGCTCCGCCTTGGTCAGCATCATCGTGGGATCGGATCCGGACCCCGGCGACGGTTCCGTCATGACGAAAGAAGAGCGCACATCTCCATCGATGATCGGCTGCAGCCACTTCTGCTTCTGGTCCTCTCGCGCCACCTTGTTGAGCACGAACATGTTGCCGTCGTCCGGGGCGGCGCAGTTGAAACAGACCGGTCCGAAGATCGAGCGGTTCATTTCCTCATAAGCTGGCGCCATGCCGATTGTATCAAAGCCCAGGCCACCCCGTTCTTTTGGCATTTGCGGAGACCAGAGACCTGCCGCTTTCACCTTGGCGCGCATGTCCTCCAGCGGTCCTTCGGCAATGTTCTCGTGGGCATCGTAGGCGTCGGGATCGGATTCCAACGGAATGAGGTGCTCGTCCACGAAGTCCCGTACCGCCTTCCGGTAGGCGTCGACATCGGGCGGGAGGGTGAAATCCATGGGGGACTCCGCGGTATTGGTAACGCTGGAGCGCGTCGTTGCCTCGGCCCATGACCAAACTTCGACCGCCCCTGTTGGCATGACGGTTAATCTGTATAGAGTTCAGCCCGTTGTCCATGGCCTAGACCGGCCAACCGACCCCAGGGAGAGAAAGAATGAGCATCACGCGCTATCGCGTCGGCGATCGTATGAGCCAGGTCGTCGTTCACAACGGGACCGTCTATACGGCGGGACAGGTTGCCCGGAACAAGCCTGGCGGCAGTGTCGCCGACCAGACCGCCGACATCCTTGCCGCCATCGACGAGCTGCTTGCGGAAGGCGGGTCCGACAAGACCAAGATCCTGACCGCCACGATCTGGCTCAACTCGATGGATGACTTCGCCGAGATGAACGGCGTGTGGGACGCTTGGGTGGCCCCGGGATGTGCGCCGTGCCGGGCATGTGTCGAGTCGCCCCGGCTGGCATCCCCCGACTACACGGTGGAGATCATGGTTCAGGCGGCGGTCTGAGCCAAAGCAAACACGGCCCGAGCCCGCGCGATTTCAAGTCAGTCGTTTGCGGGGCGGCCGTGGCGGACGAACGCTTCTTGCGCCGGGGTCTCGATCGCCCCGGCGCGGGCGGCGCGGATGCGGGAGATGGCTTCTTCCGGGTCCACGCCCATCTCGACCATCAGGCGCGCGCTCATCATCCCGCTGCGTCCAAAGCCCGCCTTGCACAGGAAGACCAACCCACGTCCTGACCGGAGGTCATCGGCGAGTTGCGGAGCCAGGGCTTCCCATTCGGACAGGGTCGTCGCGGACGGTACCGAGAAATCCTCGATCGGCAGGCAATGACAGTCCAGTCCCGCACGGCGGGCGCCCGCGATGACATCGAATCCCCAGACTTCCGGCGTTGTGCATTCTGGCGCAAGACACACCACAGCCTTGGGTGTAACGGCGCTCCACACTTCAATATCGGCGTCTTGCGTCGGAAGGCCTGCGAAACCAACTTGACCGGCGGTCTCCGGAAACTCGGGGACTGCCAGCGTCTTCAAGGATGTCATTTTTCGGAGTCTCGGATAAAGGCTGCGATGACCGGCATGATCTCCTCACGCCAACGGCGCCCGTTGAAGATGCCGTAATGTCCGACGCGGCTTTGCAGGTGATGCCGTCTTTTCGCGTCAGGCAGGCCGCTGCAGAGCGTGTGGGCCGCCAAGGTCTGTCCGGGGGCGGAGATATCGTCCAACTCCCCCTCGACCGTAAGCAGCGCCGTCTTGGTGATCGCCTGCGGCTCCACCGTCTCCCCATGCCAGGTCCAGCGGCCATGGGGAAGCCAGTGCTCCTTAAAGACCCGCCGGATGGTGTCGAGATAGTACTCCGCCGGGACATCCATGACGCTCATATACTCGTCGTAGAACGCCCGGTGAGAGTCCGCGGATTCCCCGTCACCCTCGATCAGGTGCCGGAACATGCGGAGGTGCGCATTCACGTGCCGGTCAGCATTCATGGCGATGAATGCGCCAAGCTGAAGGAAGCCCGGATAGACCCGGCGATAGGCACCGGGATAGTAGGCTGGCACCATGGCGATACAGCGCGTCTCGAACCATGACATGGCCCGCCGGTCCGCCAATTGCGTCGGGACGGTGGGGGCGGCCCGCGTGTCCACCGGTCCCCCCATCAGCGTCATCGACCGGGGCTGCGCATCGTCACCGAGCTGTGCCAGGATCGAGTTGGCCACAACGGCCAGCGGTGCGGGCTGGCACACGGCGATCACATGAACGTCCGGTCCGAGGTGCCGGATGAAGCGCAGCAGATAGTCTGTGTAGTCGTCGACGGACAGCCTGCCCTCAAGCAGTGGCACGCGGGCCGCATCGATCCAGTCCGTCACGTAGACATCGTGGGCGGGCAGCAGCGCCTCGACGGTACCCCGCAACAGTGTCGCGAAGTGCCCCGACAGCGGGGCGATCAGCAGGACCTTGGGGTCTTCACGGTTGGTATCCCGGCGGAAGCGGACGAGGTCGCAGAAAGGCGCCACCAGCTCCGCTTCGGTCCGAACACCGACCCATTTCCCGTCGATCTTGGTCGATCGCAAGCGCCAGTCGGGTTTACCCCGACGCTGCAGGACGCCATCGACAACCTCGGCTCCGGCTTCCAAAGCGCGGCCCAGCATCTGGACCGGCAATGGGGCCATAGGATTGTTCGACAGCCCTTTTGTCGACCGCGCCAGCATCTGTACCGGGTACAGCATGGCTCGGTTGGCTTCGAAGAGCGAATAGAGCACTGGAGAACCCCCAAGATCTCATGTCCCGGAGACAACCCATACTGTAGGTCCAAAGGAATCAAGCTTTTTCGCAGTGCGGCATCAGTATCCTATCAAAATGAAGATACCCACATCATCGATTGTGGGTTTGCTTGTGTGTTTGTATTAGTTCGCTGGTTTAACGCCACTTCTTAAGACGAAACTGTTTCGCCGTTGCAGGATGCTGACGGTCTTCAGACTTCCCTAATGCCGGACCGCCGAAGGCCATCTTCGCGCTTGTTGAGCCACCATCCGTATTGAGGCGTCCAGGCTTCGAAATCCCGGTCCGCCCGAAGCTTGTAAGCCGCGTGATTCGGCCAGAACGGATCTTCCAGCGCTTCCCGCCCAATGGCGACAAGGTCCGCACGGCCTTCCTGCAGGATCTCTTCGGCTTGTTCGGGCGAGAGAATCAGACCAACCGCTTGGGTCATGATGTCCGACTCCGCCCGGATCCGTTCCGCGAAGGGCACCTGGAAGCCCGGTCCCCGGGCCAGATTCGCGTTCGTCGCCCCTTTGGCGCTTTGCCCGCCGGAGGAGCAGTCAATCACGTCAACGCCCCGCTCCCGAAGGGCAGAGGCGTAGAGCAGACTGTCCTCAATGGTCCATCCGCCCTCGATTCCGTCCACTGAGGAGATCCGCACAAACAGCGGCTTATCTTCCGGCCAGGCCGCCCGTACCGCCTCCACACATTGAAGCGGGAACCGCATGCGTCCCTCCAGATCACCGCCAAAGGCGTCGTTCCGTTTGTTGCCCAGCGGTGAGAGGAATGTTTGTAGAAGATAGCCGTGCGCCGAGTGGACTTCGATCGCCTCGAAGCCAGCTTCAAGGGCCCGTTTGGCGGTATCGGCGAACTGCTGGGAGAGCGTGTTCATGTCCGCCTGATCCAACTGCCGGGGCACGAGCCAACCGTCGTCCAGTGCTATCGGGGAGGGGGCGATGACGTTCCAGGGAACTTCACCGCGCGCGGCGTCTGTGTCGTCCATCGGGCCGTTGCCGTGCCAGGGGCGCTGCATCGACGCCTTGCGGCCGGCATGACCGATTTGCATCGCGGGTGCGGCCCCTTGGTCTTTCAGGAACTTGGTGATGGGGCGCCATCCATCGATTTGCGCGTCCGACCACAGGCCCGTGTCACCGTGGGTAATCCGTCCCTCGGGCGAAACGGCGGTCGCTTCGGTAAAGACCAAGCCGGCACCCCCCATGGCGAACCCGGACAGGTGCGCGAAGTGCCAATCCGTCACCACGCCGTCTTCTGCGGAGTAGGTGCACATGGGCGAAATCACGAGACGGTTTTTGAGGTTGACCCCGCGAATCTTGAGCGGCTCGAACAGGAGAGGCTGTGCGGGCCCGGCCTCGTTTGTGGCGGCGGTATCGGTCATCGCGGCGTCTCCCTGGCTTCTTTGCGGCGTCTTTTCTGCGTCAGTGCGGCGTTATCCAATCCTGGAGGCGGTCGACTTGCCAACCGGAAAAGAGGCATCATCGTGTTCACGATCCGTCACCAGTGTCAGAGATGACCCGTCAGCCTCAATCCGGGAGGGCTCTCCATGCCGATCATCAACCGCGTTGCCGATTTCCAGGACGAACTGACGGCCTGGCGGCGTCACCTCCACCAACATCCGGAATTGGGTTTCGAGGAGTTCAAGACAGCGGATTTCATTGCCGACCGGCTGACGGACATGGGCATCGAGATCGACAGGGGACTCGGCGGGACCGGCGTTGTGGGCACAATCCACGGCCGGGGCGAGGGGCCTGCCATCGGTCTGAGGGCCGACATCGATGCGTTGCCGATTGTCGAGCTTGGCCAGCACGGTCACAGGAGCCGGAATGAAGGCAAAATGCACGCCTGCGGCCACGATGGGCACACGACGATGTTGCTGGGCGCCGCCAAGTATCTCGCCGAGACCCGGAATTTCGACGGCACCGTCCATGTCATCTTCCAGCCTGCCGAGGAAGGAAAGGGCGGGGGCAAAAAGATGATTGAAGACGGGCTTTTCGAGCGTTTTCCGGTCGAGGAGGTCTACGGCATGCACAACATCCCCGGCATTCCGATCGGCTCATTCGCCGTGCGCCCGGGGCCGATCATGGCTGCCAGGGACAATTTCGAGATACGGGTGACCGGGCGCGGCGCCCACGCGGCGATGCCCCATCAGGGGATCGATCCCGTGGTTGTCGGCGCGAACCTCGTCATGGCGCTTCAGACCGTGACAAGCCGCAATATCGATCCTCAACAAGCATTGGTCGTAAGTGTGACTCAATTCCATGCGGGCGATGCGTTCAACATCATCCCTCAGGAAATCACGCTTCGCGGAACGTGCCGTGTATTCGATCCGGAGCTTCAGGCGACACTACCGGACCGGATTAGAACAATTGCCGAGGGCGTTGCCGCTACCTATGGTGCATCCGTCGAGCTCAATTACATGAAGGGATATCCCGCAACCGTGAACGCGCCTGACGAAACGGATTTCTGCGCCGATGTGGCGGCGGACGTCGCCGGGTCCAAGGAGCGTGTGGATCGCGATCCCGTTCCGGCGATGGGGGCGGAGGATTTCTCCTACATGCTGGAGGAGAAACCGGGCTGCTACATCTGGATCGGAAACGGCGATACCGCCGGTTTGCACCACCCCGAGTACGACTTTAACGACGAGGCGTTGGGCCATGGCGCCAGCTATTGGTCCCGGCTCGTGGAAACACGCCTCCGGAGGGCTGGTTGAGCGATATCGGGATAGCGTCGCCGCCAGATGAGGTTTCGGCGCCAACGTGCCCGGCCGTGCCCCGCGGCGTTCATATCTTCGGCGCGTCCGGCTCCGGGACAAGCACATTTGGTGAGGCGTGGTCCAAACGGTTCGGCACCGATTGGCTGGACACGGACTCGTACTACAGGATGCCGACCGAACCCAAGTTCCGGGAGAAACGCCCGATTGACGAGCGACTAACGTTGATGCGGGCCGATCTGGACGCGGCGCACGGCCCGTGGATTGTGTCCGGATCGCTGGTCGGCTGGGGTGATCCCTTGGTTCCCAGCTTCGATCTGATCGTCTTTCTGAAACTCGACCCGACGGTCCGGATGACCCGCCTTCGCGCCCGGGAGTATGAGCGCCTGGGGGAGGAGATGCATCCCGGCGGTACCCGGGCCGCGGAGAGTGCCGACTTTTTGGCGTGGTGCGAACGGTACGATACCGCCGGGCTCGAACAGCGAAGCCTGGCCCTCCACAGAGATTGGATCGACCGGTTGGTTCTACCCGTTTTGGAGCTTGATTCGATCAACCCTGTAGACACGTTGGTCGATCAGGCGCTTGCCTATTGGCAGACACAGGCGGCCGCGGCTGGCGACCGGAAGCGTTAATCCTTCCCGTCAGGCGGTGACATCACGCGGCCTCAGACTGGGAGAACGGCGATGGCGGACTATCCGAGAGACCTTGTTGGTTACGGGGCAAACCCGCCGGACCCCCAATGGCCCGGTGGGGCACGGCTGGCCGTCAACTTCGTGATGAACTACGAGGAAGGGTCCGAGTACTCGGTACCGGACGGTGATGGTTTCTCCGAGGCGAGCCTCACAGAGTCACCCGATGTGCCGGTTCTCCCTGGGGACCGGGACCTCGCCGCCGAATCCATGTTCGAGTACGGCAGCCGGGTCGGCTTCTGGCGTATCCGCCGATTGTTCGAGAGCCGGGGCATTCCGTTGACCGTGTATGCCTGCGCTCTGGCACTGGAAAGGAACCCGGAAGCGGCAGAGGCAATCAGGCAATCGGACTGGGACGTCTGTTGCCACGGCTGGCGGTGGATCGAGCATTTCAAGCTTGATGAAGCCACGGAACGGGAACACATCCGGATGGCGGTCGCGTCGTTGGAGAAAACCGTCGGTAGCCGGCCGCTCGGCTGGTACTGCCGCCACGGGCCCAGCGTCAACACGCGAAGGCTGGTCGTGGAGGAGGGTGGCTTTCTCTACGACAGTGACGCCTATAACGACGAGTTGCCGTACTGGGTGGTCCAGGACGGGAAGCCCCATCTGGTCATCCCCTACACGCTGTCCAACAATGATTCGAAGTTCTCCCGCAGCTACTTCGGTACTGGCGACGACTTCTTCACATACTGCCGGGATGCGTTCGACATGCTGCGGCAGGAGGGAGGGAGCCAGCCCAAGATGATGAATGTGGGCATGCACCTTCGGCTCTTGGGACATCCCGCACGGGCGGCCGGTCTCGCCCGCCTGCTGGACTACATGGCGTCCTTCAACGACGTATGGCTCTGCCGGCGCATCGATATCGCCGAGCATTGGCGGCGGGTTCATCCGTTCTCTGGTTAGGGTCGTGGAGCATGGCAGAAAAGGGCGGATGATCCAGATCATCGCGCCCTAAGGCCCCGCCGCAGATAGTCCCCAAACGCAATACCGGGGGACTGGTCATGCAAGAAGACGGAGTGTTTGAACGGGAAGCCTCCAACGGTGTTCGGTCCGCAGTACCGGAGCCGTCGCTGAAGCGCGTTCTCTCCCTGCCGTTGGTCGTTCTCTATGGGCTTGGCGTGACGGTTGGTGCCGGGATCTACGTATTGATCGGTGCCTCCGCAGCGGAAGCTGGCGTTCATGCGCCGCTGGCGTTCGTCGCTGCTGCCTTCGTGATGCTGTTCAGTGCCGCGAGCTTCTCCGAGTTGGCGACCCGGTTCCCGGTCAGTGCGGGAGAAGCCGCCTACGTCCGGGCGGGCTTCCGGTCTAACCGCCTGTCTCTTGTTGTCGGATTGATGGTTGCCGCGTCCGGCGTGGTCTCTTCGGCCGCGATCTCCATCGGTGGGGTCGGCTACATCCGTGAAATCATCGCGCTGCCGGAACCGGTCCTAGTCGCAATCGTTATCGTGTTGCTGGCAGGAGTCGCGGCGTGGGGTGTGGTGGAATCCGTCCTGTTTGCCGGGATCTTCACTGTCGTTGAAGTGGGGGCGTTGCTGCTGATCGTGGGCATAGCGCCGATCGAGCGCCCCGATATCCTTCTGTCCGTTCCTTCGATCCTGCCGCCGCTGTCAGATATCGCCGCCCTTCAGGGGATTGCCGGTGCCGGTTTGCTGGCCTTCTTTGCCTTCATCGGTTTCGAGGACATGGTCAACTTGGCAGAAGAGGTTAAGAGCCCCGAGCACACCATGCCCTGGGCGATCTTTCTGACGCTGTTGATCGGGACAGGCCTCTATGTGCTTGTTGTCGCAATCGCGGTCTTGGCCGTTCCCGTCGAGGATTTGGCTCAGTCTTCCGCTCCTCTTTCCCTCGTTTTTGAGCGGCTGACGGGCATGTCGCCCATCGCGGTGACGCTTGTCGCGATCGTGGCGACATTGAATGGTGTGATCGTGCAGATCGTGATGTCGAGCCGCGTGCTCTACGGTTTATCGCGTCAAGGCTCTCTTCCCGGATGGCTTGGCCGTGTCAATGCCTGGACCCGCACACCGCTCAGCGCGACCGTCCTCATCGCAGGTCTTGTTCTGATGCTTGCGCTCGCGTTCCCGATTGCCATTCTCGCAGAGTGGACCTCCCGGCTGATTCTGGTGACGTTTTGTCTCGTTAACGTGTCTCTCCTGTTGATCAAGCGACGCGGGGAGGCTGTGGTTCGTAGCGTCTTCACGGTGCCTGGCTGGGTGCCCGTTGTTGGCGCGCTGTCAAGCTTGGGGTTGCTGGCGGGCGATCTCTTCTCCGGATAGCGATCATCCAATCTTTGGAAGGAGCGGTACTCTCAAGTCTGGGAGCCGACGATTGTCGGCAGACCCGCGAGCTTGTACCGTCCGCCCCGTCACGGCTGATCGGAGCGCAAGATGTCCACGACCCCGACCCCCAATGCATCGGTCCCCGCCGGTGTCTGGTCCTATCCGACCCAGATCCGGTTTGGTGAAGGCCGAATCTCGGAGCTCTCGCGGTGCTGTGAAAGCCTGGGGATCGAGCGGCCACTCGTGGTGACGGATGAGGGCCTCGCGCGCCATTCGATGATTGAAGGGGCGCTTGAGAGCCTGCGGGATACCGGAATGGCGGCGGTCCTGTTCGCTGAAGTCCGGGGCAATCCAACGGGCCGGAACGTGCTGGACGGCGTAGACGCCTTCCGCAGCGGCGGCCACGACGGTGTTGTTGTGATCGGCGGTGGATCGGCCATGGATGCCGGTAAGACCATCGCGATGGTTCAGGGTCAGGACGGCCCTCTGTTCGACATGCATGTGACGGCACCGGGTGCCAAATCCATTGATGCGAACGGCATCGCCCCCATCATCGCGGTGCCGACGACAGCCGGAACGGGGTCTGAGACGGGGCGTGCCGCAGTAATTACAGAGGAATCAACCAAGACCAAGCGGATCTTCGCGCATCCTAAGATGATGCCTGGGATCGTGATTGAAGATCCCAAGCTGACGGTCGGCCTCCCGGCCAATCTGACTGCGTGGACGGGCATTGACGCTCTCGCCCATTGTTTTGAGGCTTATTGTGCGCCGGATCCCCATCCGATGGCCGACGGGATCGCGCTGGAGGGCATGCGTCTCGTAAAGACTTATCTGCCGCGGGCCGTCGCCCAGGGCGGGGATTTGGAAGCGCGCTCCAACATGCTGTTTGCCGCATCCATGGGATCCACGGCTTTCCAGAAGGGTCTGGGAGCGATCCATTCGATCGCCCATTCCCTCGGCGCACTTTACGACACCCATCACGGGCTGACGAATGCTGTCCTGTTTCCCTATGTGCTGGACTTCAACAAACCGGTGCTCGGAGAGAAGATGGACCGGATGTCCGCCTACCTCGGTCTAGGTGCGACTGAAGGCAAAGGAACGGGCGCGGTTCTGGACTGGATCCTGTCATTCCGGGCTGATCTCGGAATACCCGCGACACTAGAGGGTCTGGGTGTGGACGATCGTGATGCGGCACTTGTTGCGCAGATGTCGGCCGCTGATCCGACGGCGCCGACCAACCCGGTACCGCTTGATGCGGAGAGCTTGGATCGCATCTTCCGGGCGGCCCTGAGTGGTCGGCTGGGGTAGCAAGTAATCGACATCTCTGCCCCAACGCACCTTCCTACTTTCTTGCATGCGGACAACATGTATCCAACTCATTCATAGGCGAGGGGATGCCTACCTGAGCATGACGGTCGAATTTGCGTACGATCGCATGCACAAGGAACCGTTCGATTTTCCAACCTGCAACTCATAATAGAAATTAATAAATCGTAACTTTTTGCGTTATAGCGGTCTATATACCGATTTTGTCCAGAATTGATGGCCTAGACTATCAGTCGTGGTGACTTCGGGAGGTGCATTATGTTGATCGAGACAGATCTCGCGGTTAGCGGTGACCAACGTCTAATGGCGTTTCTGGAGCGGGCGGTCGACGAACTGGGAAGCCTCGGCGCGCGAATGGAGATTGCGGGCGACTTTTCCGCCTTTCAATCCGTCGACAGGGTCGGTGCGCATTCTGTCGGAACCTACCATCCCGATCTCACCAATGCGGTGAGAGGAACGTCCATCATTATCTATGTGGGGGACCGGGCAATCGCGACATATGCAGGCGCCATGTTCGACACCTATGAACGCAGCATGGCGGATGTCTTTTCCCATCACGGCCCGTACCGCGACGAAAGCGCCGATCGGATCGAATTCCTTGGTGATGCCAGGGATCTTTTGGAATGTGCCTCCGGTCGGGTTTTGTACTCAGGCGGGATCTGGGTTCACCCTGATCATCGAAAAACGCCGCTGTCCCGTTTCCTGGTTCCCTTCTTTCCGCTGGCCGGCCGGATGGTTGGGCTCGGATGCTGGGGCGTGCAGCACATCATTACCTTCGTCGAAGGTGCCATTCTCACCAAAGGCGTTGCCAGCCGGTATCGGCATTGGCTCTATGCGGATGGTGTTGTGTGGCATCACGATGGGCATGAGATCGGAATGTCCGTCGGCTACACCTCGCCAATCCAAGCAATCTACGAAGGTAACAGCTTCGTCAAACTCGGAGCGGGTTACCTCGAAAGGACGTCGTTACCGTTCGCGTCGCCAATGGGGAACGATCTCCAGAAGGCCGCGTAGGCACTGTCAAAACAAGGTACTGGAGGTTGCCACGGCTTGCGAAAGCGAGCTGCGGCTGACCCGTCAGAAGTGCCTTCCAATTCCGCTCAGCCGCGATGCATCCCATCTCTCGGTCATCAATTTCATCGACGCTCCGGTTCCGGTTACCCGGTCCCGCAACCAGCGCGTCACCTTCGATATAATCGAAGAATATCCGGCCACCGATTTCGCTGACCGACGCGATCCGAGAGGTTACGTTGCGTATTCTTTGGATCACGCTTTCGTGAGTCCGGGTCTCTCCAAAGATCTCCACGAGACTGAGGACACCGCCAAACTTTCTGGGCAAGCGATAAAGAGTCTCCGGTGGAAGATCGACGCTGATGAGAGACGAGCGCGGTTGGCCCATTTCAGTAACATCGCACCCGTGGCGTTCCAGTGCTGCGACAAGCGCGGAAAGCTTGGTGGTCTGCCCCTTGATGACATCGTCGATCGTACACCAACGGTCCAGTGTGCGGACGTTGAGGCCAGCTTCCAACGCCAAACGATCCCGTGAGAGACCCACGAAACCGATTGCTGCGCGAAGCTGTTTTCCTGTGAACTTCGTCACCAAAACCTCCACCGCAGACAATAGCACATTTGTCGGGAATCCCGACAAATTCGTTGACCGCTGCATAATATGTGGCTAATATCTCTTTATGGTCGAAGAGTTCCAAAGCGCGACTTCCGTCGACGTTGGGCCTATTGACGATAGAAATCTAATCGGAGTCGTAGTCGCGGGGGTTAAGGGGATCCTGCGCGTCTTAAGTCTGCGTCTCTCAATAACCGCGCCAGAATAGCGCGAAGGGCAAAGGAGAAATCATCGTGAGCACGGAACATCTGACGCGTCGTATCCGCCGTAACATGGTACTTGACGGAAGCCGGACGTCGGTCAGCCTGGAAGTTGCAGCCTGGAACGGTCTTTCGGAGATCTGCCGCCGGGAAGCGGTTTCCCTCGACGAGTTGTGCCAGAAGATCGTGTCGAACGGCAACGCGGGCAGCCGGGCATCGGCGCTGCGTGTTTATGTCATGAATTACTTCATGAGCCGCGCACTGCACCTGGAAGACAACCAGCACTTTGATCGCCGGGTTGCTCAGCACGGCTAAGCAACGGCGGATGGACACTGGTCCATCTTTGAAGAGACGAAGTACCAAAAAGCGTCTGATCCTGTGATCAGGCGCTTTCGTCTTTTGCGAGGACGGGAAACCAGTCGCTGTCCAGGGGACTGCCGTCCGACAGCGTGACCTCTGGAAACGGGGGTGACATGATACCTGGGCGGCGGGCGAATGTTGCGTCATCTCCGGTAAAACGCGCGGCGAATGCGCGTCGGCGCTCCGTCGTCGAGGTGTTACCGGGCGCCCCGTGCAACGTCAGAAAATGGAAGGCTATGGCGTCCCCGGGTTCCAGGTCGAAGCCGACGAAGCGCTGATCCTCTGCAAACGTGTCGATGTCCGGAAGTTCTTCGAAACGGGGATCGGTATCGACGTAGCTCGTTTGGGTCGCGAACATCCGGGGCGCGAACCAGCGCCCCCAGCGGTGAGAGCCAGCGACAAACTCAACCGCGCTTTCCCGTTTGACGGGGTCCAAAGGTATCCAGAGCGAGCAGGTGTCCGCCCCTTCAACGCAGTAGTAAGGCTGGTCATGATGCCAAGGTGTGGGCTCGCGCGTACCGGGTTCTTTCACAAGAACATGCTCATGAAACAGGTTCACTTTTTTTGACCCCATGAGCTGCCGGGCGGCCTCCGCAGCGGGGGAGTACCGGAAGAAGTCCTCGTACTCCGAGATTCGGGACCAGTTACAGTAGTCTCCGAAGAAGCCGCCTGGGCCTCCCTCCGGTGTGTATTGTTTCGTGTAGGGGCCCGGCGTCTCCATATTGCGGGCGACGCCTTTTCGGAGTGTCTCGATCCACTCAGCTGAGAGAATCTGCCGGAGAACGGCGACACCGTCCGTTCGCCAGGTTTCTATGGTTTCGGCCGCTAGGCTGACCGTTTGACCTGACATGGCATCTCTCCGAAGGGCTTTATCGGTATCGTCGTGTGGCCCCGTGCCGCAGGCAACCATTACCAACCGGGCCCAGAACTGGCCGGAGAACGGCAGCAGCCAAGGACCTGCGACACGGTCTTGCTAAGGGCGGTATCCTAGTCGACGATCTCGCGGAAAACCAACGGAGAGACCCATGAAATCACGGCGCATCGTTCTCGCATCCCGCCCTTCCGGAGCGCCCACCCACGAGAACTTCCGGCTCGAAGAGACCGACCTGCTGGAGATTGGTGATGGTGAGATGCTCGTGCGGATCATCTGGCTGTCCCTCGATCCCTATATGCGGGGCCGGATGGACGATGCCCGGTCCTATGCCACGCCGGTTGGATTGGGAGAGCCGATGACAGGGGGCACCGTTGGCCAGGTGGTTCAAAGCCGGAACCCGAAGTTTCAGGAAGGAGACTTCGTTCTCGGCATGTTCGGATGGGTGGATCATGCGGTCAGCGATGGTGTCGGAATCCGAAAGCTGGATCCGGCCAAAGCGCCGATCTCCACAGCCGTCGGCGTTCTGGGCATGCCCGGCCTCACCGCCTATGTCGGCCTGCTGGACATTGGTGAGCCCAAAGAGGGGGAGACCGTGGTGGTCGCCGCGGCTTCGGGCGCCGTCGGCTCGGTCGTCGGTCAACTTGCTAAAATCAAGGGGGCGCGGGCCGTTGGCGTTGCCGGCTCTGCCGAGAAATGCGCCTTCGTCACCGACGAACTCGGTTTTGATGCCTGTATCAGCCACCACTCGGACAGCCTGCGTGACGATATGGCCGGAGCCTGCCCGGATGGCATCGACGTCTACTTTGAGAACGTGGGCGGCCCCACGTTTGACGCCGCCTTGTCTCTGATGAACCCTTTCGGACGCATTCCGGTTTGCGGGATGATCTCGCTCTACAATGCGGCCGGGGCGCCGGACGGGCCCGATCGCCGCGCCGCCCTGATGCGCCGCATTCTCGTGGACCGTCTCAAGATTCAGGGCTTCATCGTGACGGACCGCTACGAGCGGCAGCGCGCTTTCCTTGAAGAGGTCGGCGGATACATTCGCGATGGACGGCTCAAGTACAAGGAGCATGTGACGGGCGGGCTGGAGAACGCGCCAGAAGCATTCATGGGCCTCCTTCGGGGTAAGAACTTCGGAAAGCAGCTGGTCCAGGTCTCGGAGGATCCGAGCCGTGGATAAGCCGGCGGACGTCGGTCGCGTCACCGCGGATGCCGAGGCCCAGGGACCGCGCCGATTTGCGGATCTCGATCAGCTCCAAGGCGCCGTCGGACAGGTTCTGGGTGTCAGCAGTTGGGTTGAGATTACGCAGGAACGCATCGATCGGTTCGCGGATGCGACCGACGATCATCAATGGATCCATGTGGACCGGGACCGTGCCGAGTCAGAGTCGCCTTGGGGAACCACGATCGCCCATGGCTATCTGACCCTTTCGCTTGTGCCCCGGTTCCTGTCCGAGACTTTTTTGGTGGAGACCAAGACCACGGGCATCAACTACGGGGTCGACAAGGTTCGCTTCACCGACCCCGTCAAATCCGGCACACGTGTCCGCGGCACGGTGACCCTCGCGGCGGTGGATCGTCTCAAGCCGGATACAGCGCGGCTCCACACCGACGTGGTTATCTCCATCGAGGGGGAGGACAAGCCGGCCGCTGTCGCGCGGGTGATCTCTGTTCTTGTGACGGCCTAAGCCGCTGGGCCCAAGGTCCGATGGGTCCAAAGGACCCAGAAGACCTCAGATCCGCCGCATTTCCGGCGAATAGTTCAACCGGCGTGTTAAGTAAGCTTGGCGTCTATTTGCCGATCCGGTACTATATGTAGCGGTGCAAGGGGGGCTATGGTCACCTTGGGCACGATGCTTGCTTCGGACATGCGGCTGTCAAATGACAGCATGGCTTCCCTGGCGAAAGGATGACGCAGATGGCCGAAGAAACCGCTGAAGCCGCCGAAGAGGGGCTGGAAGAGGACGGCGGCTCTAAGCGCTTAAGCGGCAAGAAGATTGTTCTCTTCATTGTCTTGCCGCTGCTCCTCCTGATTGGCGCCGGCGTTGGCGTCACGATTGTCCTCGGTGTGTTCGAAGCACCGGAGGAGGTCGTGGAGGAAGGGACGGAGACGCTGGAGCCCGAGCCTGAGCCCGTGGCGACGCAGGAAGCGGTGTTCTTCGCCATCCCGGACATGATCGTCAATCTGAACACGAGCGGCCGGAACTCGACGTTTCTCAAGATCAAGGTCGAGCTTGAGGTGGACCAGTCGGCCGAACTCGACGAGATGGACAAGCTGATGCCGCGGATCGTGGACCAGTTCCAGATCTATCTGAGGGAACTTCGACCGGAGGATCTTCAGGGATCTGACGGTCTCTACAGGCTTCGCGAAGAGTTGCTTCGGCGGGTCAATTACTCGGTCCAGCCCATCCGGGTTAAGGGCTTGCTCTTTAAGGAAATTCTCATTCAGTGAGGTAGCCGATGGCCGATACAGACGACGATCTCGCTGCCGAATGGGAGGCGATGGCCGACGATGACGACGATGATGGCGGCGGTGGCGGAACAGCCCGGGTCCTAAACCAGGACGAAATTGACAGTCTGCTCGGCTTCGACGAAGGCATGGGCGGGGATGGCGATACCTCCGGTATTCAGGCGATCGTCAACTCGGCCCTTGTTTCCTACGAACGCCTGCCGATGCTCGAGGTCGTGTTCGACCGCCTCGTTCGGATGATGTCGACCAGCCTTCGTAACTTCACCTCGGACAACGTCGAAGTCTCTTTGGACAACATCACGTCCATTCGTTTCGGTGACTACCTGAACTCGATCCCGCTCCCGGCAATGCTGTCCGTTTTCAAGGCGGAGGAGTGGGACAACTTCGGTCTGCTCGTCGTCGATTCCGCTCTGATCTACTCCATCGTCGACGTGTTGCTCGGCGGCCGGCGCGGCACGGCGGCCATGCGGATTGAAGGCCGGCCCTACACCACGATCGAAAGAAACCTGGTCGAACGGATGGTGACCGTCGTCTTGAGCGACTTGTCCGCCGCCTTTGATCCGTTGAGCCCGGTGACGTTCCGGTTCGACCGGTTGGAGGTGAACCCGCGTTTCGCAACCATCGCCCGTCCCGCCAACGCCGCTGTCCTGGCGCGGCTCCGTATCGATATGGAGGATCGCGGCGGCCGCTTGGAGTTGATGCTGCCCTACGCCACGCTGGAGCCGGTTCGCGAGCTGCTGCTCCAAATGTTCATGGGCGAGAAGTTCGGCCGGGACTCCATTTGGGAAACCCACTTGGCGAACGAGTTGTGGCAAACGGATGTGGAACTCGAAGCTGTGCTGGATCAGGTGGTGATGTCGCTCAACGACGTGATCAACTGGCGGGTTGGCTCCCGGATCATGCTGAACGCGAACCCGACGTCGACGATCGACATGCGGTGTGGTGAAGTTCCGCTGTTTCTGGGCAAAATGGGGCAACGGAACAACAACATTTCCGTTCGCATCAACCAGCGACTTAGAAAGATGTAGGAGGCGACCGCCGGATGAACTGGGACCTGATCCTCGACGGGGTGATGATCGTCCTGCTTTTGGCGACCGTCATTTATGCCTTCCTCTTGAACCGGCGGCTGGCTGTTCTCAGATCCGATAAGGACGCGCTCGAAAGTTTTATTGAGCGTTTCACGGAAGCCACGGCGAAAGCGGACTCGAGCATTCGGGGAATGCGCAACACCGCGGAGCAGTGCCGGTCGATGTTGGGCGACCCGCTGTCGAAGGCGGAAGCTTTGAGGGATGAACTCCTGTTCCTGATCGATCGGGCCGACAAGTCGGCGGAGCGTCTGGCCGGAAGCCAGAGTTCCGGGTCAGATACGTCAGTGGCCGGCGGGGCCGCACAGCGTCACGCTCCTGCGGCAGCGGGTGATCAGGCGCCCCAGGAACGGCCCGCTGCGCGCCGTCAAAGGCCGCCGGCAGCTGGATCTGGCGCGGGTCCGGTTCCAAATTCGGGGCCTGGGCGAGACATGAAGGGGCAAAAGGGGACGGCCGGCGACGCCGCGGCGGATGATGAGGTCAGGTCGCAGGCGGAGCGCGAGCTTTTGGACGCGCTTAGGAAAGCGCGATAAAGGGACGGGCAGGTCATGGCATACGATCGACGAGGACGTAAGGTTTCTCCCAAGGCGGCCGAAGACAAGAAGGCGGCTGCCGCATCGGTGACCCCCAACGCAGCCCGATTCACCTCGGGTGGACGTAAGTCGAAAGGACTTGGAAAGGGGGCAACTGAGGAGATGCCGTCCGGCCCCGCGATCGCCGCGAAGACGAAGACCTCCAGCGGAATTCTCAAACGCTTTCGCATTCTTCCGATGGTCATGGTCGTCGGGCTCGGGCTGTTGAGCGTGAAGGCACACTCGCTCTGGACCTCGCCTGAGCCATGGGTGGGTGTTTCGGTGACGACACTGGTGCCGGCAGCAATGGAAGATAGCGCTGCGCCGGTGCTGGCTGCGGCGTCTTCGGATGTTGCCGATACCCCCGCGCCGATTGTTCTCGCACAAGCTTCGACCGAAGAGGCGCCGGTGGACCCCACCCTCTTCACCCGATCCGAGATTGAGTTGCTTCAGGATCTGCGGGTGCGCCGAGAGGAGATTGAGCGCCGGGAAGACGCCGTAATCCAGAAGGAAGGTCTTCTGAAAGCGGCAGAGGACCGGATCGAGAAGAAGATCGCAGAGTTGTCTGATATCCGCGTGGATATCGAGGCGCTCATCAAGAAATATGACGAGCAGGAAGAACAGCAGATCAAGGACCTCGTCGCCATCTACGAGAAGATGAAGCCGAAGGATGCGGCGAAGATCTTCGATGAGTTGGACTTGGATGTGCTACTGCAGATGTTCGACAAGATGAAGTCGTCGAAGAGCGCGCCAATTCTGGCGAGCATGCGGCCGGCCCGGGCCAAACAGATCACGGCGAAAATCGCCGAGCGACGGCAGATGCCTCGTTTGAACTGATCTGAACAGGACACACAACAAGCGGTATTCCCGCCACCCGTCCACCAAGTGACCGTTAAGCGATGGTTCGTGAAGAATTAGCGGGATCGTTGTGGATCAGATGTGTAGCTCCTTGTTCACATTGGTAGAATGCCCAAGTTCCCTATTGTTTAAAGGCATCGAAGCCGCTATTTCTCCGCTTCGGCCGTGAAAGCGCGGGCTCAGTGCTTAAGACTGCGTTAACTGGTTTTGGCTATTGTGCCGCCAAATCGCTGTCCGTGGCCGGACATTTTGGGCTGCGTATCGAGAACTCTTGGAGCGCGGAATGAGCGTTGATAAGAACATGTCGATCCTGATCGTCGACGATTACAAGACGATGCTGCGGATCATTCGAAATCTGTTAAAGCAACTCGGATTTAATAATGTTGACGAGGCTTCGGACGGGAGCCAAGCGCTGCAGATGTTGCGCCGTGGGGAATATGATCTGGTCATTTCCGACTGGAACATGGAACCGATGACAGGCCTGCAACTTCTCAAGGAAGTCCGTCAGGACAGTCGTCTGAAAGAAACCCCGTTCATCATGGTCACCGCTGAGAGCAAGACCGAGAACGTGATTGCCGCCAAGCAGGCGGGCGTCAACAACTACATCGTCAAGCCGTTCAATGCCGCGACCCTGAAGGGTAAGATGGCAGCGGTGCTCGGCCCGTTCTGAGGCCGCTATGACGAGCGGCGACGATGTTGGGAAGTCCGGCCCCACAAGCGCCGCTTCCGACGCGTCGGATCGAATTTCCGAAGAGTATCTGCCCGCCGCCACCGCGGAACTGACCGCCATGCGGCAGACGACGGAAGAAGCTGCCGACAGAATCATGACGGCAGTGGAGACCATTGATGCCTTGCGCGATCAGATGCCGGAAGCGGTTTCTGACGCCGTTGGTGAGGCGGTGATCGAGATCTTTGAGGCATGTGGGTTTCAGGATCTCACCGGTCAGCGCATCGGCCGGGTGAATAAGACACTCGAAGATGTTCGCGCCGATGTCGCCGAAGGGCGGACGGAAACCGGTACGGGCTCGTCCGATTCGGCAACAACTCGTGACAAATCATCGGAAATGAAGGAAAAAGAAGTCTCGCAAGAGATTTCCGAAGAGGATCTCCTGAATGGCCCTCAGCTGCCCGGAGATGCCAAGAAACAAGACGAGATCGACGCAATGTTCGACGACGTCGACCGGTAACCGGTGATGGGCGCGCGCGCCCGCAGAACACGCACCGGAGACGGCGGCTCAAGCTTGCCACTCTTCCTCAGCCTGTTCCTGTTGCTGCTGGCCTTCTTCATCCTCTTGAACTCCGTCGCGGACAAGGAAGGCAACCGCAGCGATATCGTGATGGAGAGTGTCCGCCGGGCCTTTCAGGAAGATCTTGGCGGTTTGCTGGATCTGGGCGCGCTTCAGGAGCCCGGCGATACTGGACTGGGTGATACGGTCCGCGCCGGTCTCAAGGATGCTTTCGAGAAAGCGTTGCCGCTTTCGACGGACGTTCGGGTCGTTCGCGACGAGCCCTACACCATAGAAATCTCCGTTGACCACCTGTTCGCTTCCGGGGGTGTTGTCCCAACTCAACGCGCTCAGACCCTTGCGCGCCGCTTGGTGCCGGTCCTGTTGGAATCTGACGAGGAGCGAACGGTCGGCACAGAGATCCTGTTTCGTTACGACGAGAAGGAGGGGGTGGGCGGCGCCCTGGCGCGGCGGGTCCCAATCCTTCAAGCCGCACGATTCGCTGATCTTCTGCAGGACATGGGGCTTCCCGACCGGAGACAAGCCATCGGTCTGGAACAGGGCCGCCTCGGTGTTGTCCGATTCGTGTTCGACGTTGAGACCAGAACCCCGGAAGCCGGGGGGCGTTCATGAGTGTCGGCACGCCTCTCGGCAGGGCAGTGGAGAGATCAAGGGCCCGTGGCGGCAACAATCAATGGATGGTGACGTTTGTCGACCTAGTGTCCCTGCTTCTGGCATTCTTTGTGCTGTTGTTCTCCATGGCGTCGCCGGACCGGGCGCAGTTTGAAAAGGTGGAGACCGCATTGCGGACCGCGTTGTCGGCAAAACCGAAAGTGATCAAGCCACAGCCGCCCGAGATCGAGGCGGTGACCAGCGTCAATGCGGGTCGCGGCCTTGATCTCGGCTATCTCGAACGTCTCTTGGAGCAGACACTGTCGCGTGACCCGGTACTTCAGGCATCCGTGGTGCGCCGGGACGGTGACAGGCTCCGCGTTTCGATTCCAGGCGACCTCATCTTCGCGTCAGGGGACTGGTCTGTCCTTCCCGCCGGCCGGGAGGCCGTCGCGGCCCTCAGCATCGGGCTGTCATCCCTGCGAAACAAGATCATCGTTGAAGGTCACGCGGACCCCCGTCCTGTGAGTGGCCAGGGCCGGTTTTCGTCCAACCGGGAGTTGTCACTTGCCCGCGCGGCCGCGGTCAGCGAAATCCTGGTGGCGTCCGGATACGGCGAGCCGATTACCATTCATGGGGCTGGGTCCAGCCGTTTTGGAGATCTTGGACCCGGTTTGACCCAGGCACAGCGGTTCCAACTCGCCCGGCGGGTGGACATCGTCATTCTGCAGGAGCGCGGTTCGTGATGGGGCGTTGGCAGGTCCTCTTGTTGGCTCTGCTGATCGCGACGGGTGGTCCCGCCGGGTTGATCTCCCCTGTGTTTTCCGCTGGGGCCGCGAACGCCCAAACGCTTGAAGTCATTGGTGAAGACGATGCCCAGGTGGAGCGCGTCCGTTTTGCCTGGTCGGGCAATGTGCGGTACTCCGCGGAGCGGTTCGGCGATGTGCTGATCTTGCGTTTCTCGCGGCCGGTGACGGCCCCGATGGGCGGTGCCGCTTCGGTTCTGGGAGACTTCGTCACAGATGTCCGGCCCGGGGGAGACCGTGGCAGCGTCTTCATCCGGATGAGCGGCAACCATCGTTGGCGGGTGCGTCGTGAGGGGAATGCCGTTGTTGCCGAGGTGTATGGCGCCACGGGCCCGGAACCGCCGGTTCAGGCCGCCTCGACCGCCTCGGCGGCACCCGCCACAACCCCGCCTCCTACGGTGCCGTCCTTGGGCGTCCGAACCGGGCGGCATGCTGAGTACGATCGGATCGTCTTCGATTGGACGGCACCCGTGAACTACACGATCGAGACGGTAGACGGCGGCCGGCAAGTGATCTTCGATCGTGAGGTCCGGATCGACGATGCGGCCGTTCAACGCCGGTTGCCGACTCGGCTTAGTGGTTTCCGGAGCCGGTCCGATAGCGGCCGGACCGTGGTGACCGTGCCGGTACCGGACGGCTCGGATCTCCGGGTTTTCAAGAGCGGCCCAAAAGTGGTGGCCGACGTGACAAAGGGCGGCGGCGCTCCGGCCCAACAGGCATCAGCAGCGCCAACCCCCGCTCCAGCCGCCGCCACAGCGCCTGTTTCCACGCCGGCTCCCGCGCCGGCGACCGCCCCCGCAGCGCCCCCCCAGCCAGCGGTTCCAGCGGCTGCTGCGCCACCACAACCGGCGCAGCCGACACCGGCTGTTCCACAAGCAACAGCCACAACGACAGCCGTGCCAGTGCCGGCCCCGGCTCCACAGGTACCAGCCCCGGCAGCACCTGCTCCGTCCGCGGCGGTCCCACAGCAACCGACACCCATTCCCCCGGCGGCACAACCAGTCCAAGCACCGGCTGCGTCCCCAGCGACCCCTGTCGCAACCGCCGCGTTGCCCGCGCCGCCCACTTCGCCGACGGGGGCGACGGTGCCGTTGAGGGTGGAGGATCTGGCTAGCTTGCCGCCCGCCCGGCTGGATCAGGCGACCACACCGGTTCCCGCCGCGCCAGCCACGGGCGCTATTCCCGCGGCCCCTGCTACGGGTACAGCCGCGCCGCCATCGGCGACGGCCCCACAGGCGGGACAGGTCGTCGTCCCGGGCGCGACTGTTGGCTTGCCTCAAGCCGTTCCGCCGCCGCCCGGCGTAACGCTCGATGAGGCCGGCTCGCCTGTTGAAGACGCCGCACTCGCGGGTTTCAACACTCTTGGAACCAATGCGGCGACGGCGAATGCCCCCGGTCTCGTCGCACGCCGATCCGAACTGATCGGAGCCAGGATCGACGGACCAAGGTTGCCGGTCCAATCGATCGTTGGTGAGACGACCTCGACCTTGCGGTTCATCTGGGCGGAGCCGGCCGCGGCAGCGGTCTTCAAGCGCGGCAGCGCCATGTGGATCGCGTTTGACCGGCCGGCGCTTTTCGACCTGTCCGCGGTTGACGTCTCGGCACCGCAAATCGCCAGCCCGCCGGTCCAGATTCCGGCTGTTGGCGGCAGTGTGCTGCGGATCGACGTCATTCCGGGGATGAGTGCCAGGGTGCGCAGGGATGGCTCCGAGTGGATCGTAGATCTCCTCCCGCGCCCGGCGCGTCCGGATGTTCCTTTGGCGGTTGAGCGTCAGATGGTCAGCCCCCAAGGGCCCCGGATCTTCATCCCGATCCAGGGCGTTTCACCCACCATCCTCACCAGTGACCCAGCGGTGGGCGACCAGCTCTTCATCGCGGCGATCGCTCCGCTTGGCCGCGCGATCGAGAACGATCGTCGTTTTGTCAACTTCAGCATCCTCGATTCGGAGCAGGGGATCGCGGTTGTCCCGGCGAACGACGAGATTGAGATCCGGGTTCTTCCGGACGGTGTGGCAATCACCAAGAACGGCGGCTTGGCGATCTCAAGACCCAGTGCCGGTGAAGAGGAGGAACGGATCGCCATCCGGACCGACGGGTTGCCGCCTGGCCTTGCCCCCGGCCGTATCTTCGACGTGGCATCCTGGCGTGGTCCGGGGGAGTTGGCTTTCTTCGAAACCAGTCAGCGCCTGGCGCATGAGATTGCGGAGACACCGGGGCTTGCCCGGAGCCGTCCGCGTCTGGAACTGGCCCAGTTCAACTTCGCTATGGGGTTGGGGGCCGAAGCGCTGGGCATCATTCGGCTGATTGAGAAGGACGATCCCGACCTTGGCCAGCGCCCGGATGTGCAGGCAATGAAAGGGTCGGCTCAGTTCATGCTGGGCCGGTTCGATGAGGCCGCGCAAACCTTCTCCAACACGGCTCTGGACGGCTTTTCGGAGGCCGAACTCTGGCGGGGGGCTACCGCTGCGGCGCGGGGACGGTGGACAAAGTCGGTGGAGCATTTCGCCCGCGCAGGCGAGATCCCCGGGGACTATCACCGGTCCTTTACAACGGCGTTGGCGCTCTTGGCGGCGGAGGCAACTGTGTTGTCTGGTGACTTCCGGGGAGCTGGCCGGTTCCTCGACGTGGTCGCCGCCGGGCGCCCGTCCATATCCGATCAATCCCGGCTTGAGTATCTCGGCGGCCGGGTCCTGTACGCGGCCGGTGAGATCGATGAGGCCTTGGAAAGGTGGCGCCGTCTGGTGGAGGGGGATGACCGGTGGGCCCGGGTCCGCGCCCGCCGCTCGTTGATCGAACATGATCTCCAGCAAGGCAACATCACGCGGCTTGAGGCTTTGGAGGAACTGAAAACCCTTCGTTTCGCTTGGCGCGGTGACAGCATCGAGTTCGAACTTCTGCGCGACCTCGGCCGGCTTTTCATCGGCGAGAATCAGTATGTTGCCGGCCTGTCCGCCCTTCGTCAGGCAGTGACCTATTTCCCGAACGAGCCGCGAGCCCGAGCGGTAACGCAAGAAATGACCGACGCTTTCGCGGAGATCTTCACGGGCGGCACATCGGATCAGATGGAGGCGATCTCAGCCTTGTCCCTCTACGACCAGTTTCGGGAGCTGACGCCGGTCGGCAAGAGGGGCGACGAGATCATCCAGCGTCTGGCGGACAGGCTCGTTCAGGTCGACCTTCTGGACCGTGCGGCCATCCTTCTGGAACGGCAGGTTAAGTTCCGGCTGCGGGGTGCGGACAAGGCCCGGGTTGGTGCGCGCCTGGCGGTCATCCGGTTGCTGGACCGCCAACCCAAGGAAGCCATCGCCGCACTGGATGAGAGTGTGGCCCCCGGGCTTGATGCCGAATTGGCCCGGGAGCGTCGGCGTCTTCGTTCCAGGGCGGAGTTCGAGCTGGGTGATCCGCGCACAGCACTACGCCGCTTGCGGAACGATCGGTCACGGGATGCCGATCTCATCCGCGCAGACATCTTCTGGCGGACCCAGACCTGGCCGCAGGCGGCATCCGTATTGGGCCGTTTGGTCGGTGATGCCGGGCGGGACGGGCGGCGTCTTGACGACCGAACGGCGCAGTTGGTCTTGAACTGGACTGTTGCGTTGTCTCTCAGTGAGAACCTTTCGGCCTTGGCCGAAGTGCGGCAGCGTTTTTCGGTGGCGATGGATGCGACGCCGTTCCGTGAGGCGTTCCGGATCATCTCCAACCGGAACGACAACGACCCGAGCGATTTCAGGACGCTGGTCTCCAGGTTTGATGAAATCAGCGGCTTCCAGGCCTTCCTGTCATCCTATCGCGACAAGATCAAAGACGCGGAACTGCCCCAATAGACCCGGAAGTGCGGGGGCGGGGTGGTGCCGTTGGAGCAGATCGTCCTGGATCACTTTGTGATGAAAGTGCCGGACGTGGATCTGCTCTATCCACTGGTTTTAGAGGAAGTTTCACAGCGGTTTTTGAATCACAGAGTGCGTCAAAACCGCTGATTTGGCTCTAACTCTCGCCGGTGAAGCTCCGGACGAGAGTGCCAGCGATCAGGTACCATCCGTCTACCAGCACGAAGAAGATCAGCTTGAACGGCAGGGAGACGATGACCGGCGGAACCATCATCATACCCATGGACATGAGGATGGAGGCGACCACCATGTCGATGATCACGAAGGGGAGATAGATCAGAAAGCCGATCTCGAACGCGCGCCGCAGCTCGCTGATCATGAACGCGGGGACCAACACCTGAAGCGGGCTGTTCGCCCCGGTCTCGGCCGGCCCCACCTGGGCGATATCCTCAAAGAGCTGGAGATCCTTTTCCCGCACCTGACGCAGCATGAACACCCGGAACGGCGCCACGGTGTTCTCGAACGCTTCCGTCTCATCAATCCGTTCGTCAATGAACGGAGACACACCGGTGCGCCAGGCCTCTTCCATGGTGGGCGCCATGATGAAGGCTGTCAGGAACAGGGCGAGACTGACGATAACCGTGTTCGGCGGAGACTGTTGGGTGCCCAACGCCGTCCGCAGAAGTGACAGCACCACAACGATCCGGGTGAACGAGGTGACTGTGACCAGGATGCCGGGCGCCAGTGACAGCACGGTGATCAGGGCGACGATCTGGATCAGGCGGGCGGTGGTCGTTCCGCCTGGCTCGCCGAAATCCAGGTTCAGGGACTGCGCGATCGCCTCGCCGCCGGACAGGGCGAAGACCGAAAGGGCGCCGATCAACAGTATCGAGATCGCGATCCCCGCAATTGCGCGAACGAGGTTCAAGCTTCGGCGTGCAATCGTCATTTCGCCGACCTCCCGTCCACGACGCTTTGGCCGCTCGCCATCGCCGTCGAAGCAGATGGGTCGTCCGTTTGCGGTGCGTCCAACCCCGCATCAATCACCACATCGGTCTCGCCCCCCACAAGGAGAAGATGTTCGCGGTGATCCAGGCGAACCAGCACCAACTTCCGTCGGCCGTCGACATACGTGGTTTCCACGACTTTGAGCCTTTTGCCCGGTCCCAACTGGGCAGGCAGCATGGTGCTGCCGAACCGGCGGACCGCCCAGTACGCGACCCCGATCAGGGCGAGCGTGACCGCAAAGGCCAACAGGAAACGGAGGTAATCAGCGACACCCATGGCTTAGAACGTTTCACAGGCGCCCCGGAAATTGAACAGAAATCCGGTTCGCTCGATCCAGCCCGCGCGGGAGGGCCGCGCCGCCTTAGAATCCGCGCTTCGCCCTGGTATGGCTGCTGGCATAGGCGGCTGCCGCACGGCGGCTTCCGACACCCGAATCACGTGCCGCACCGTCTTTCGGCTGACGCTCCGCCAGAATCTTTGCGATGGCGTCCAGTGCGCCCACGATCGCGGGGAGACGCTCCGCAATGCGTTTGGCGTCTGCGGCGGGGAGCTTGACGATGGTCTCGCACACAGATGCCGCTTCGGCCTCGATGGCGGGGAAGTCCACCGGGCCGCCTTCCTCGGTTTTCCGAACCGCTTCTTGCACGCGTTCTTCGAGGGCATCGACCGCCAGGCCGACCTGCTCGGGCTGCGGCTGCGGGTCCACGGATTGAGCCGGGGCGGCGTTTTCCTCAGGGGGTGAGGGCGGGCTCATGTCTGGACCTCGTCTTCGGCGTTGGTGGCTCGGCGGGCGTCCCGTTCCCGCGCACGATAAACGTAGGTGAGGATCTCCGCGACAGCGGCGAACGCTTCAATGGGAATATCGCAGTCCACCTCGACGGCCGCCAGAATCTCGGCAAGGTCGGGGTCTTGGCGGACCTTCACATCGTTGTCGAACGCCAGGCGCAGTATTTGCTCCGCGACTTCGCCGTAGCCCTTCGCCACGACGGTCGGGACGTGATCATCCGAAGACTCGTGGCTGAGCGCGATCGCAACCTGTCGTTTCTGGGGGTCGTCGCCTTTGCCGGATGGGGCCATTCATCTCTCCGTCGTGGGTGAGTATAGCAACTTCGGCCAAGTCTGGCATGGCGATTGCTCCGGGTTTCCCGAGGCCGGCGATAAACGATCGGTCCACCGGAGAGACTGAGGACAGCCCGCGGCGAACCGATCCGCTGGCAGCAGATGACGAGGACGCGAGATGCTGACCAAGGACACAACTCTGTTTCGGATGGCGAGCCAACGCCTCAACTGGCTGGGCGAACGTCAGAACGTCCTGTCCCAGAACATCGCGAACGCCGACACGCCCGGCTATCGTGCGAGAGATTTGGCGCCGCAGACATTCCGTCGTGAGCTCGACAGCGTCCGTCACATCGGCATTGCCCAGACAAGCGCGAACCACATCGTCGGAACCCTTTCCCGGCCGGACCATAGGGTCGAGGAAGAGCATCCCCGGAATCTCTACGAGATCAATCCGACGGGAAACGGCGTCATCCTGGAAGAGCAGATCATGCAGGTCACCGAGACCAACATGAACTATCAGCTCACCACGAACCTGTATCAGAAGAACATGATGATGTTCCGTACGGCCATCGGCCATCGCGGTAATTAAGGCTTTTGCCGAGGGAGACGACCCATGGACCTCATGAGATCCATCAAGATTTCGGCCTCCGGCATGGAAGCCCAAGGCGTTCGCCTCCGGGTCATTGCGGAGAACGTGGCCAACGCCGATTCGGTTGGCCGGACGGTCGGAGAAGATCCCTATCGCCGCAAAACCGTGGTCTTCAAGAACGCATTGGACCGTTCGCTGGATGCCAACCTGGTCGAGGTTGCGCGGATCGGCCGGTCGGACTCCGAATTCAGCCTCGCTTACGAGCCTTTTCACCCACTCGCAGACGACGAGGGCTACATCCGGCGCCCGAACGTCAACGGTTTGATCGAGACCATGGACATGAAAGAAGCGCAGCGGAGCTACGAAGCGAACATCTCGGTGATTGAGACGTCCCGCAGCATGATTCAGCGCACGATCGACCTGCTCCGGACCTGATCCGGGGCGGTTTGACACGGGGCGCTCTGGCGAAAAAGGCTTGCCCGCGCTAGAATTAGAGCACTGCATTGGAGGCGTGACATGGTCGGACAAGTCGGTGACATCGCGAATGCCGTAGGTGCGGCTGCGGGCGGGGCGACCCCCGGAGCCTCCAACGTTGCCGGAGAGGATTTCGCGTCCTTCCTGTCGGACGCCGCGACCACGGCGGTCGATACCATGAAGCAGGGCGAGCAGATGAGCATGAAGGGCATCGCGGGCGAAGCGGATCTGACCGAGGTTGTTCAGGCGGTCGGAAACGCGGAGATGACCCTTCAGCTTGTAACGGCCGTTCGGGACAAGATGATCTCGGCCTACCAGGAAGTGCTGAGGATGCCGATCTGATATTATTGCCGGTGGGCAAGTTTTGCCGGTCCTAATCGCATCGGGGCATGAATGACCGAAATCGAGGCCATCGAGATCGGACGCGAGGCGCTGCTGGTCATGCTGACCATGTCGGCCCCCGTCATGCTGATCTCTCTCGGCGTCGGTTTGATCATCGCGCTGTTTCAGGCGTTGACGCAGATTCAGGAGATGACGCTCACCTTCGTGCCGAAAATGATCGTCGTTTTCGCCGCTTTGGTCATTCTCGCCCCCTTCATGCTCAACGCGCTCTCGAAGTTCACACTGGATATGGCCGACGTCATGATCGGCCTTAACTGACGGATGCGGGAGGTGTGACGGCACATGCCGCTTGAGGATTTCCTCCCCTACAGCATCTTTGTTCTGCTGATGGTCTTCGCGCGTGTCGGATCCGCCATCTTGCTGCTTCCCGGCATTGGCGAGACCTACATTTTCGCACGGTCGAGGCTCTTTCTGGCTCTGGGGATCTCACTGGTGATGGCGCCGCTTGCCGAGGGCTCACTGCCGCCGCCACCGTCGCACCCGCTGGCGCTTGGCGCACTGCTCTTCCAGGAGATTCTGGTTGGTGTTTACATCGGAACGATCTCCCGGCTGCTTTTGCTGACGCTGGATACCGCCGGGCGGATCATTTCCTTCAGCTCAGGTCTCGCCAGTGCCCAGATCTTCAACCCCGCGATTGCCACCCAGGCATCGTTGCCCGGCGTGTTTCTGACCACGCTCGGTATCATGATTATCCTCGCGACGGATCTGCATCATTCGGTCATTCTGGCGGTCGCCGACAGCTACACGCTCTTCCAGCCTGGGGAAACCATGCCCCTCGGCAGCGCGTCCGAGATCATGTCTCGGATTGTCGGTGACAGCTTCAAGGTGGCGATCCAATTGTCCGCCCCGTTTATCGTCATATCGCTGTTGTTCTACGTCGGGCTGGGTCTCCTCGCCCGGCTCATGCCACAGCTCCAGATCTTCTTCGTGGCCTTGCCAATCCAGGTGTTGGTGGGTCTATTGATATTCGCAGCGACACTGACGGCGATGATGTCGTACTTCGCTGAGTATTATGCGATGAATATCCAAGCCTATTTCGCGCCGAACTGACGGGTATCTTGGGAGCGGTTCATGTCCGACGATCAAGACGACTCACAAAAAACAGAGGAAGCCACCCCTCGAAAACTGGCCCAAGCCAAGGAAAAGGGCCAGACCGCAAACTCCAAGGAAATCACGAACTTCGCGATCCTGTTCGGCGGCGCGCTGGCCGTTGGGATCGTCGTGCCATTCTCTTCGGCCTATCTCGCGGGCAAGATGGATGGCTTCGTTCAGAACCTTGACCGGATTTCCGTCGATCAAGGAGGGGTTGGGGATGTCTTCTATGAACTGCTGATGCATTCCATGGTCGTGGTGGCGCCGGTTCTGGCGATCATGGTTGTCATGGCGATCGCCGCGAACCTGGCTCAGACCGGCATCATCTTCTCCGCATCCTCGCTTGAACCAAAGCTTGAGAAGATAAGCCCGCTGTCGGGTGTCAAACGGCTCTTCTCGCTTAAGTCCGTGGTCGAGTTCCTCAAGGGACTGCTCAAACTCTCGATTGTCGGCACGGCTGTGTACCTCCTGGTCGTACCTGAGTTTGAGCGTATGGACGCGCTCATCGGCATGCCGATTGAGGACATGGCCTACGAGGCTTATGTGCTGGCATTGCAGCTGTTCATCGCCGCCGTGGCGATCATGGCCGTCATCGGCATCGCCGATTATCTCTACCAGCGGTACGAGTTCCTGAAGCAGATGCGGATGTCGCTACAGGACATCAAGGACGAGATGAAGAACTCCGAGGGCGACCCAATGGTTAAGGCGCGCCTTCGTCAGATCCGGGCGGAACGGGCCCGAACCCGGATGATGTCGGCAGTACCGGATGCCGATGTCGTGGTGACCAACCCAACCCACTATTCCGTGGCCCTCAAATACGACGCCACGGATATGGCGGCCCCCATCGTTGTTGCGAAGGGAGTGGACGCCGTGGCTTTCCGGATCAGGGAGGTCGCCAATGAGAACGACGTGCCGATTGTCGAGAACCCGCCGCTCGCCCGGGCCCTGTTCGCAGCTTGCGAGATCGACGATCAGATCCCCGAGGAGCAATATAAGGCTGTGGCTGAGGTCATCAGCTATGTGTTCAAGCTCAAGGGACGCGTAATGGGATTGTCCTAAGAAGATGGCCAGTGTGCCGAGGCGATTGGTTGACCGGATTAGCTCCGGTTTGGCGTTGCTGAGCGGGCGCCGCACGTTTGACGATTCGTCCGAGCCTTCCAATGGAAACCCGCCTGAAGACCATGCCATTCCCGAGGAAAAGCCTTCATCCGGTCCGGAGGCCGATGCCCCGGGGACAGAGGCGGCCGCCGAACCGCCGACGCCTGATCCCAAGGATTCAGAACCCTCGGAGGCTTTCCCGTCGCCGATCTGCCGGTTTGACGCAACAGGGCGTTTCATTGGCGCGAACACAGCTTACTTCGACTGGTCCGGGCGGGAACCAACGCCAACTGGCGAAGGTGACATGGCGGTGGCCATGCTGCGCCTCAAGGTTGGGCAGATCCTCTCAGGACAGAGTGATGCGGACGCCGGACCCTCCGCGACCCTGCCGGGTGTTCCACTCAAGACGGGGCGGGGTGACACGGTAACGGTTTCCGTGACGATCCTCTCTCCCCAACTCGAGGGCGCCCGGGTGACCACCAGTACCCGGGAGATCTGGGCTGTTCTTGTCCCTGACCCGGTTAAGGCGCCGGAGAAGCGCTTCGACTGGTTTCTGGACGTGGCGCCGTTTGGGGTCGCGCTGGTCGACCGATCTGGCACCATCAAACAGTCGAACACGACGTTTCGGGATCTGATCGGTCTTCGGTCTGAGAGACGGGCCGCCAGTGTTCTTGAGTATGTGGAGGAGCCGGACCGGGAGTCTCTCCTGGCGGTCATCGGGCGGCCCGATAATCGGAGCACCCTCGCTGAGGCGTCGGAGATCCGCATCGCCGGAAAGGAGGGACTGTTCGTCGCCGCGCTGTCCCGGTCTGCGAACCAGCGGGAACGAGATGCCGACGTGATGCTGTACTTCTTCGACGTATCGTCGACGAAGGCGCTGGAACAGCAAATCGTTCAGTCCCAGAAAATGCAGGCGGTCGGTCAGCTTGCGGGCGGTGTGGCCCACGACTTCAACAACCTGCTCACCGCCATGACCGGGTTCTGCGATCTGCTTCTGCTGCGGCATCGGCCCGGTGATCAGTCCTTCTCCGACGTCATGCAGATTAAGCAGAATGCCAACCGTGCCGCCAATCTGGTTCGGCAGCTATTGGCCTTCTCCCGGCAGCAGACGTTGATTCCGCGTGTTCTCGATGTGACAGAAACCCTGGCGGAACTGTCTCATTTGCTGCGCCGTCTGATCGGCGAGAACATTTCGCTCTCGATCGAACATGAACGGGATCTCGACAGCATCAAAGTGGACCAGGGACAGCTCGATCAGGTGGTCATCAATTTGGTTGTGAATGCCAGAGACGCGATGCCGGCGGGTGGCTCCATCATGATGCGGACGTCGAACGTTCAGGTGGAAACACCGGTGAGAGAGGGCGATGAGGTCATGCCCCCCGGCCGCTATGTCCTTATTGAGGTGTCGGATACTGGCTCCGGCATTCCGCCGTCGATCGTCGACCGCATCTTCGAGCCCTTTTTCTCCACCAAGGAGGTGGGGTCGGGGACCGGTCTCGGCCTGTCGACGGTCTACGGCATCGTCAAGCAAACCGGCGGCTTCATCTTCGTGAAGAGTGCGCCAACCGAGGGTTCGACTTTCTCCATCTTCTTTCCGGCGCACGCTGGCGGTGAGGAGGTGCAACAGGAAGTGCCTCCGGATGGTGCCGTCGGCAACCGGGATCTCACAGGGGCCGGCACCATTCTCCTGGTGGAGGATGAAGACCCCGTCCGGCTCTTCGCCGCGCGCGCCCTTCGTGCGAAGGGATACAAAGTGCTTGAGGCCCGGTCGGGCGAAGCCGCGTTGGACCTGTTGAGCGAGGACCGGTCCAAACTCGGCGAGGTCGATCTTCTGATCACCGATGTGGTAATGCCCGGTGTCGACGGACCCACATTGATCAAACGCATTCGGGAAGACCGGGCGGATATTCTTGTGATCTGCATTTCCGGTTATTCCGAAGATGCGCTGCGCCAGCGGATCAGCGAAGATTCGGGGATTCATTTCCTGCCGAAGCCCTTCAGCCTCAAACAGTTGGCCTACACCGTCAAAACCGTTCTGGATGACGCTGCAGCCTAGCGGTTTCCAGACCAGGTACTGGCCCAGGACGTACTTAGGATGACCGAATCGGCGGAGAACGGCGAAGGTTGCCGGAATCTGTCCATCAAACGGACCCCGATAGAGTGTCACTCTTGCGAACTTTTATGGAACAAATGCTGTCGCCTCCAATATGTGGGGGCTCAAAGGGTTAGGAATCCTGGATTTAGATGAGAACAAAACAGGAAATTTTGATGGAAAATGAGAACAAAACTGATACTGTTGTGGAGAACCAAGACCTAGCGACCGACGCCCGTCACCCGGATTGCCGCTGCCGGGACCCTGTGGAATAAGGAGAGCCAAGGATGACGACCCCTCAGCTTCGATTGGTAGACCGGGACGACATGGACAAGTCGAAGGCGCTGGCCGCGGCGATCGGCCAAATCGAGAAGGCATTCGGAAAAGGCTCGGTGATGAAACTGGGCCAGCGTGAGCATGTTGAGGCGGAAGCGGTGTCGACCGGCTCGATCGGGCTCGATATTGCCCTTGGGATTGGTGGCCTGCCGCGAGGACGCATCGTTGAGATCTATGGCCCGGAAAGCTCGGGCAAGACGACGCTTGCGTTGCATGTGATCGCGGAAGCCCAGAAGGCCGGGGGCACCTGTGCGTTCGTTGACGCGGAGCATGCTCTTGATCCGGCGTATGCGCGGAAGCTGGGCGTCGATGTGGACGAACTGCTGATCTCGCAGCCGGATGCGGGCGAACAGGCTTTGGAAATCTCCGACACCCTCGTCCGATCTGGGGCTGTCGACGTGATGGTGGTCGACTCCGTTGCTGCCCTGGTTCCCCGGGCAGAGCTGGAAGGGGAGATGGGCGACAGCCATGTCGGCCTTCAGGCCCGGCTGATGAGCCAGGCTTTGCGGAAGTTGACCGCATCGATCTCCAAGTCGAACTGCCTGGTGATCTTCATCAACCAGATCCGACTCAAGATCGGTGTGATGTTCGGAAGCCCTGAGACGACGACCGGCGGCAATGCGCTCAAGTTCTACGCGTCCGTCCGGCTCGATATCCGCAGGATCGGGTCGATCAAAGACAAGGACGAAGTTGTCGGAAACCAAACCCGCGTGAAGGTGGTGAAGAACAAGATGGCCCCGCCCTTCCGGGTGGTGGAGTTCGACATCATGTACGGTGAGGGTGTGTCCAAGATGGGCGAGATCCTGGACCTGGGTGTTAACGCCGGGATCGTTGAGAAGTCCGGCTCGTGGTTTTCCTACTCGGGCCAGCGGATCGGCCAGGGCCGGGAGAATGCGAAGACCTTCCTTCGGGAGAACACCGATGTGTCCGATGCGATTGAGCACGCAATCCGGGCCAACGCGGGTCTCGTGGCTGACGCAATGATGTCTGGACCGGGTGAGTTGTCCGAAGAGGCTGAGGAGTAGGCCTCCCCTCTTTTGAGTTGAAGACAGAGAGCGCTCGTCGGTGATGTCGCGTTGTGACTAAGGGACTTAGGACGGGTCACGCCTCGGAATGCTCTTTCATCGGGATGTTCAATCATCGTCGACGCAGGGCTAGAGTAGGGGCGCGACCAGGACGGAGAGCAATCCGATCCGGGCGCCCGAAGGACCCAACAGGGATCCGGTCCCGTCTGTCGAATTCAATACGGAGGAAGTCCATGCTCATCGATGTGCGCACTTATACTTGCAAGCCCGGGACGCTGAAGGCCCACCTTGCCCTCTACGAGAAAATGGGTAAGCCGGCACAGACCAAGCATCTCGGACCGCCGCTTGCGTACATGACGACGGAGACAGGCAACCCAAATCAGTACATCCATATCTGGAAGTATGAGAATGCGGGCGACCGGGAGGCAAAACGGGCGGCGATGTGGTCGGATCCGGATTGGCTCGCCTATGTGGCTGAGAGCGCTAAGCTGGGTGCGCTGGAAGCGCAAGAGAACAAGTTGATGAACCCGGTAAGCTTCTTTCCAGAGCCTTGATGGCCAGACCTTTCTTTCGGCTGTGTCGCGCCTCTCGGCCGAAGGATTGAAAGGCCCAAAGAATCGACACTACCCGACGCCTGACGCCGCCGCTTGTCGAATTCGGACGAGCGGCGGCTTTCTGTGCGTGGTTAGTCGCACAAAGGCAATCATGGCCGCTTGGGGGAGCGAATGACTGATGCAGCGAAAGCACCGCCGTTGGACGCCGTTTCGGATTTGAACGCGGACCTGCAGTCGATTGATCAGAACCAAGAGGTGCCAGTCACCGTTGGCGAAACGTACCGCGTCGCGCTGACCGGCCTTGTTCTGCCAATGTCGGTCGGCATCTACGAGTTCGAAAAAGCGGGTCATCAACGCGTCCGCATCTCCATAACGCTCGATCTGGCGTATCCCGATGGCGGTTTTGCCGATGACTACATGCGCGTCTACAACTATGAGCGCTTGGTAGAGGGTGTGAAGCTCTTAGCGGCTGAGGGGCACGTTCTGCTGGTCGAGACCGTTGCGGAACGGATAGCTGATATGGCGCTTTCAGACCGCCGTGCGAAGCGATGCGCCGTCACCGTCGAGAAGTTGGACATCTTTCAGGATGCCCAGGCGGCCGGAACGACGATTGAGAAAAGGCGCGTCTAGAGGAAAATCAGGGGTTACTGAATCGTTTTCTGATTCAGTAATCGCTGTGAAACTGCATCCAAAACAGTCAGGTCGAGAAAATTTACGACCAGCGCTTTGACCACAAAGTGATCCAAGCGCCTGACACGCGTCTCCAGCGCCAAGCCACTCCCGCGGCTCCCTCAGGTGTCACTCTTCCGTACCGAACAAACGGTCCCCAGCATCGCCGAGGCCGGGAACGATGTAGGCCTTCTCGTTTAGCCGTTCATCCAGCGATGCGGTAAAGATCGGAACCGTCCCGTGCTTCTCATTGAATCGCGCTACACCCTCAGGCGCCGCTACGAGGGCCATGAAGCGGATGTTTGAATCCGGCACCCCATGGTCATTCAAGACATCGACGGCGTGGCTGGCGGAGTTTCCAGTTGCGAGCATTGGGTCTGTCACGATGAAGAGCCTGTCAGGCCGCGCTGCGGGCAGCCGTACCATGTACTCCACAGGCTCATGGGTCACCGGATGGCGGTACAGGCCAACATGTCCTTCATAGGCCGTGGGAATAAGTTCCCGAAGGCCCTCGACCATGCCAAGGCCAGCGCGCAGGACGCTGACGATGACAACACGTTCTTCCTCAAGCGAAGGCGCCTTCATCGGCGCTACCGGTGTTTCGATGTCGACGGTGGTCAGTGTCAGTGCCCGGGTGACCTCGTAGCCCAGCAGCAGCGAGATCTCCTTTAACAGCAGGCGAAACTTGGAGGTCGACGTCTCTTTGCGCCGCATGATTGTCAGCTTGTGACTGATCAGCGGATGAGAGACCACATGAAGGTTGTCAAACGCCCGTTCCATGGCGTCCCCCAAGCAAAGGTAGCGAACGCAGTCAGCCTACAGCGACAAGCATCGCTTGTCCCGGCCGCATTCGAACAAGTCGGAAAGATGATTTAGGCTGCGGCCGCCTGCTGGCGGGACACCGCGCGCTCGACGCGGCGCTTAAGGCTCCGGCCTTCATCGCCGAGTTCCCGCGCTTTCGCTTGCATCAGAAAGGCGTCGAGGCCGCCGTTGTGCTCAATCGTGCGGATGGCGGCAGCACTCAGCCGGACGCGAACCATGCTGTTCAAGCTGTCGCTCCAAAGCCGGGTCGCCTGTACGTTGGGCAGAAAGCGGCGCCGAGTCTTGTTGTTCGCATGGCTGACATTGTTTCCAGCCTGAACGCCCTTACCCGTGATGCTGCAGCGACGTGCCATGGTTTTTCTCTCGAACTGTCTTGGGTAGCCAGCGGGGGCCACAAGCCAGCCTCGCCGAAGAGGAAGGCTTATACGCTCTCCGGCCTAAAGAGGTCAAGATCCATAAGGTGGGCGG
Organism: Thalassobaculaceae bacterium; assembly: GCA_963691835.1. Taxonomy (GTDB): domain Bacteria; phylum Pseudomonadota; class Alphaproteobacteria; order Thalassobaculales; family Thalassobaculaceae. Next base: position 5,241,662 of record OY829383.1, on the reverse strand, counting down.
TTAACAGCACGGAAAAGACGACCGGGGAACGGCGTGCGTTCTCAGTGTCCTTTGTTCCGAACGAGCACGGTTGCGACTTCTTCCACGAGTTCCACGAGTGTGGATCCATCCCGCGCCTGTTTGGAGCGTTGAGACAACATCCATGATTGTCCGGTCGCCCAAGGTTTCCCCTTTGCGGCCTTCAATCAAGCGCAGGTGGCTGCGCTCATTTCGTGTACGATTAGCCATAATTTTGACCGTCACACTCCCATACTCGAAATCAATATATAACGTTTTCCAATTATAGCAGGGCTTTAACTGATTGTACGTAATTGAACTCTGAAGGACTTCTGATTAGATGCTTGTCTAATGCAGTTTAGATCTCAAATTTATTGTCGATCATTAAGTAATTTTTGGAATATATTGTGGCTTCATGATTTCAGACACGAGATGTGGTGATGGTGAAGCTCCAACCTTCCGCTGAGCGCATAGACCGATTGTTGAGCCAAATGGGCTATCAAGGGCGGGTTCAGGAGATGCCGGACAGCACCCGGACGGCTGAGGATGCAGCGTCAGCGATCGGTACGACGGTGGCTCAGATCGGGAAGTCTCTCGTTTTTCGGAATGAGGAGACCGGTCAGCCGGTTTTGGTTGTTGCCTCCGGGATCAACCGCGTCGACGTGTCCAAAGTTGCGCTGCTCGAAGGAGCAAAGATTAAACGGGCAGACGCCGACTACGTGCGTGCGATGACAGGGTTTGCCATTGGCGGCGTCCCGCCGCTCGGCCACGTCCAAGCGCCTTCCGTCTATCTGGATGCCGATCTTTTCGAGTTTGAGACAATATGGTGTGCAGCGGGTACGCCAAAGTCGGTGTTTCGTCTGACGCCCAGTGAGCTGACCCGTATAACTGGAGCCGTTGCCGCCGACATAAAGGTGGACTGACCATCGCTGACGGTTGGCCGTCAGGTTGGCCGGCGCGGGCGTTCCGATGGGTGCCGAAAACCAAGTCTTCGCCGCGAGAAAAAGGTCATCGAGCCCGCCAGAAGACCTACGGCACACGCCAGAACCTGCGCATCCGCCCCATGTTCCGTCATTAATGGCGGCACCGGCCTCCGGCGCCGCCACCCGGGCAATGGGTTAAGCGGCAGACTCGCGCTGATAGAAGTCGTCGGCGCCGTTGGACTGCAGGCGCGCCCGAATGGTAGCCGCCGTGACCTCGGCGTCTGGGACGGCGCTGTCTGTTTGGACGTTCAACAGGACCTCTAGCGCGGCCTGTTCCACCAGTTCGGGGGTTATGGACGATGAGGCTTCCCCCGATGGTGTGGATTCGCCGAACGCAAGCCATGACGGATTGACCCCGGCAACGCGGGCGAGTTCATGCACGTGATAAAGAGAAATCTTGGTTTCGCCGTCGCGCCAGCGGGCCGGGGTGTCCTTGTTCACCTCCAGTTTCCGCGACGTATTGAGAACGCCGCCCGCGCATGCGATCGCATGTGAGATTCTGCGGCCGAATGCCGGCGTGTATCCCTTTGCAGTTGCCATCTGACCATCCTTTTCCATCCCAGGCTTTATCGGAATATACCCGAGAGTCGGATGAGCTTGCAAAGATGATGGATGCTGTTGGGCGGAGAACGTGCAAAAATCACGGAGACTTCACGCCCGGCGGCCCGAGGATGTGACGGTGGATCACGAGTCATCAAAGTCAATGAAATCGGGCAGATAATAAAGAGCTCAATAAAAATATAAAGATATGCCAAGTGAGTATGAATTTATCTGGATATCACACTTGGGGATCATACAATTCTTCAAAGTGATTGGAGTGCATTTGTATTCAAGGTGTGAGATGCATCAGATTGGAGTTAGCGCAATCGTATCACTCATCGGTTTCAAGGAGCGCCATCGGCGGCAATTGCGCGCCAACTCTTACGCTGGCTCCGGCGAGTATCATTTTGTTCTTTACGGGCGACGAAAGAACGATGGATGTCTCCGTATCGCCAAGAGGCCGAAGTTGGGAGATGACATGTTCCAGATGGGTCATGGACGAGACGACGGCCTTAATGATGTACGCATCCCGGCCGGTGACGTGATGGCACTCCAGAATCTCACTCAAGGTGTGGGCAAGCTTTTGGATGGCCGTGTGCTGATCTCCGACGGCGATAAGGTGGATGAACGCCATCGTGGGGTAGCCAAGTTTCGCAGGATCAACCAGGGTCCGATAACTCGTGATGATCCCCTGGTCTTCCATGCGTCGAACACGTTCGGCGACAGCTGGTGAAGACAGGCCGATCCTGCGGCCCAACTCGCTGAAGGACAATCGGGCGTCTTCCTGAAGGACCCTGAGAAGTTGCCATCCGACGCGGTCAAGCTGCGATTCCGGCGTTCCGTTCATTCTTGACGTTCCCTTGAGCTGTCTCCGCCGAACAATACGACCCTACTGGATTACCGGGCTTCCGGGAGCCAATCAAGGTCTACGGTGTTAACCAAGTCATAAGGAGGGTTTTCTGGTGTTCCGAGACTATTAAGACGGGATTTCTATCTAAGGTATTGCACTTTGGGTGGCGCTGCGCCATTTAAACACACGATAGTGTGTTTCTGGAATTTTGGTCGGATGGTGTCTCGTGGCCAGCAAGGATATGTCAGAAGTGAAAAGACTCGGTGGTGATAGGGTAAGGAAGAATATAATCATTGGATCTCGGCGCACAAGCGTTAGCCTTGAGGATCAGATTTGGGGAGGTCTTATCGAGATTTGTCGAAGAGAAGAAATCAGTATCGATGAATTGTGTACTGAAGTTGATGATCGTAGGCGGGCTTCAAGTATGTCTTCGTCGCTACGTGTATTTCTATTGATGTATTTTAGACTGGTTGCAGAGGCGGCCGAGGCCAACCGGAAATCGATGTACGCATCATCGCTGAGGCAGCCGACGCAACTTCCTTTTCCGGGTTATTTTGATAAAGCCTTGCTGCTTTTTGACGAAGAGCAAAAACGGTACTGATTCTGGTAATTCAAACCTTGATTGTTCTACCCTGCGTTTGGAGCCACGCTCCACGCGATGGCGTGGTCGACGTAGGTCGGTTGTCTCAACTTCAATTCTGAGCTGAGATCTTCGACAGCCGACATGGCGGGGGTCGGGCCGAGGTGCTCGGCATGGATCCCTTGGGTTAGCAGCAAGGATGCCAGACCGGCACGGGCAGCGCCCAACACATCGGTAGATAGGTTATCGCCGATCATCAGGCATCGGCTCGGCGTGTCGATTTCGAGGATCGACATAGAACGCTCAAATACCTCAGGGTGCGGCTTGCCGATTGACACAACCCGTCCGCCGCGATCCGCATAGGCTTTTGCGATCGCCCCGGCGCAAATCTGTCGTTTCCCTTGCTGGACGACTTCGAGGTCCGGGTTCGCGCAGACCATGGGAACGCCCGCTGCGATCGCCGCATCCAGCATGGGGTCGAAAGACTGAAGTGTCGCCATTGGTTCATCGGGGCCGGAGCACAAGATCCAGTCCGCCGCCGCGACGCGATCCACGGAGATGTAGCCACGATCGGGGAGGGTCTCAGGGAAGCGCACGGGGCCGGTTTGGAACACGCGCTCTCCCAGATCCGAGAAAGGCCCGGTCCGCTTGATCAGAAGGTCGTGTGTCACCCCGCCGGATGTCACAATCCCATCGTAGAGATCTGCCGTTATGCCGATGCGGTCGAGCCGCCCGGCCACTGTGCCTGGACGCTGCGGCGAGTTCGACAGAATGGCAATCCGTTTCCCCAGATCCCGCAGCGCCTGCAGGGACGAAACGGCTTGTTCGAAGGCTGCGCCGCCATCATAAAGGGTGCCCCAGACATCAAAGATGAATCCATCGAAGTCGTCGGCGATCTCACGCAGTCCGTGAATGCGATCCATGGGGCATTGTCCTATTGAATGGAATGGCCGGCCGCTGAACGGACGGTTGGCAATAAACTTAGTCCGTTCGCGCGCTCGCTCTCGGCTCGCCGAACAAATACCCCTGGCCGAAATCAACCTTCAACTCCAACAGATCGAGAAGCATGTCTTCTGTCTCGATCTTCTCAATGATCAGATCCATGGCGTATCGATCGAGGGCTCCCTTAAAGGCGCGCATGTCGAGCCGGGGCGGCTCGCCGTCCGTGAACTCGTGGATAAGGTGGGCGTTCGCCTTAATGTATTTGAACCCGAGCCCGGACAGGTTCGAGAGGTCCAGGTTGAGGTCATTCACCTGATCGAGGGAGAACCGGAAGCCCATGGCGCCAAGGCGTTGCAGGTTCACCTGGGTCTCATAGCTCGGATGCGCGATGGCGCTCTGATCAAACTCAAATATGAGGCTGTCTGCCAGCCCGCGGTTTTGCGCCAGGAAATCGACGAAGTCCTGAAAGAAATCGACATCCGTCAGGCTGGTGTTTGAGATGTTGCAGAAGAACTGAACGTTGAGATGGTCACGCCGGGCGCGCCGGACCAACTGCACGCACCGGAAAAGCAGAAGGTTGTCGATGGCGGAGACCAGCCCGGCTCGCTCCGCAACCGGGATGTACTGCTCAGGCGCAATGATCTCCCCCGACTCCCCGTGAATTCGGGAGAAGCACTCGTAGAACACGCGCTTTCGCTGGGGAAGGGTGACGATGGGCTGAAGATAAAGCTCGATCCTGTCCGCGCGGATGCCGTCCTCGATGATTGAGAGAAGCTCGTCGTTCCCGATCCGCCTCGTTGTCGGGCGGGGTGCGGGTGCGCCGTTCGCAGCTTCGGCCGGTGCGTCTTTCTTGGCCGCGCTTTGCCCGCTTTTTCGAGCAGGTAGTTGCTGCATCAAACCCTGAAGGACCTTCAGCTCCGCGAGGACGGCACTCGTGTCGGGAATCTGTGCGACCTCGTCCCGCAAACCGGCGATTTCATCGCGCGCATCGTCCAATTCTCCCCGCAGGTCGGCAATCTCGCGGGCGAGAATCTCCATTTGCCGAATGCGGCGGCCGTCCGTCGTTCCGCCTTGAAGCCGGGTCAGCACGGCGAGGGTCAGGCTCGCGATCACGCCACCGGCAAGGGCCGCGACGTCGACCGGCACGAAGAAATATGCGCCGCCCGCCACGGCAACACCGGCTGCCAGCGCCAGAGCAATTGTCCCCACCAACGGCATCAGGCAGCCCTCACGGTTTCGGAGCTGCTGGTGCCGGAGACAATGGCATTGGCGTCGATGCCGACTGCGTCCGACAGGTTTGACAATCCGTCCTCGCGAAGCCGCTCCGCGAGGTCTGTCTCTATTCGGCTGAGGAGTCCCGGCCCTTGGAACACGAGGGCGGTGTAGAGCTGAACCAGTGTCGCCCCAGCCCGGATTTTCGCGTAGGCCGTCGCCCCATCCTCGACCCCGCCGACGCCGATCAGCGGAAGACTGCCACCCAAGCGAACTCTCATTTCCGCAAGTGTCCGGGTTGCTTTGCTAAACAGTGGCCGCCCACTCAGCCCCCCCGTCTCACTCTTGTGCGCACTTGAGAGCGACGCCGGCCGGTCGATCGTTGTGTTGGAGACGATGAGTCCGTCGAGAGCCGAAGCCTGAACCACGTCCGCAATATCGTCCATCCGGACGGCATCCAGGTCGGGAGCGATCTTGAGCAGGATCGGGATCTTCTTACCGTCGGTCTGCCGGGCGCCATCAACGGCATCAAGCAACTCCGTCAACGGTCCCCGTGCCTGGAGGTCCCGCAACCCGGGTGTATTGGGAGAGGAGACGTTCACTGTCACGTAATCGGCAAATGGCGAAACGGACTTCACGGCGTCCGCTGTGGCTTGGACGGGATCTTCCGCGTCCTTGTTGGGCCCCACATTAATCCCGACGATCCCACCTGACCGGCGCCGGTCGTGAAGACGCTTCAGGCAATGCTCAATACCCTCGTTCGCGAAGCCGTATCGGTTGATCGCGGCGTGATCCTCCGACAAGCGGAACAGCCTTGGGCGCGGGTTGCCGGCCTGCGGGCGTGGCGTCATCGTCCCGACCTCGACAAACCCGGCCCCAAGGGAGAGGAGGCCGGGCCAAGCTTCCGCATTCTTGTCGAAACCGGCGGCCAGACCGATGGGAGAGGGGAAGTGAAGCCCAAATGCGCTCGTTGCGAGCGGTCCCGGTTTTGTCGATGCTGGTTGGGGGAAGCTGGCGAGAGCCCGCACGGTGAGGCGGTGCGCCGTCTCCGGGTCCAGGAGTCTTGCTAGCGGAACAACGGCATCAAGCAAACGCGCGATCAAGGACGTATCCCATTCATCAGCCAATGGTCAGGACATTACCTGAGTCGCCGCGCCGTTCCCAGCGGGCAACGCAGGGATAACAGGTACGCCGTCGCTGGTATCGCAGGGACGGCGGGGATAAGCTTATCTACCAATCAATGGAGGACTGTCATGAGATCGCTGACTTGGATCGACGGCGAGTGGCACGAGGGGAATCCGCCGGTTCTTGGCCCCATGTCGCTGGCGACGTGGCTCGGCTCTGTTGTGTTCGACGGCGCCAGGGCGTTCGAGGGAACAACACCCGACCTGGATCTCCATTGCGCCCGGGTCTGCGCCTCGGCAGAGAAGATGAACATGCGCTCCCCGCTGTCTCCGGAGGAGATCGAGAGACTGTGCCGGGAAGGGGTCGCGAAGTTTCCGGCCGACGCGGAACTCTACGTCAAACCGATCATCTGGGCGGAAGGGGGATGGATCTATCCGGACCCGGATACCTCCCGGATCATGATCAACATCTTTGAGAGCCCGTTGCCCGATCCGTCCGGCTTCAGCGTCTGCATCTCCAGCCACCGCCGCCCGGCCCCGGACCAAGCGCCGACCGACGCAAAGGCCGCCTGTCTTTATCCGAACGCGGGGCGCGCGTTGAAGGAAGCCAATGGCAAGGGCTTCGGCAACGCGGTTATCTTGGACCCCATCGGCAATGTCGCCGAGTTCGCGACCGCCAATCTGTTCATGGCGAAGGACGGCGTCGTCTCCACGCCCGCCATCAACGGCACCTTCCTGAACGGCATTACCCGGCAGCGTGTGATCCAACTGCTGCGTGAAGCGGGCGAGCCGGTGGAAGAGACCATGATCACGCCGGCCGCGCTCATGGATGCGGACGAAGTCTGGTCAACCGGCAATCATGGAAAGGTCGTCCCGGTGACGAAGGTCGAGGACCGGGATCTTCAGCCGGAACCGCTCTACCAAAAGGCAAGGGCGCTCTATTGGGCCTACGCACGTGAGACGGCCAAGGCGGCGGCGGAGTAAAAATTCCCAGCCAACTGTGTCGATTTGATTGGTTCCGACATGCCGATGTCGAGCCGACGCGAGCTTTGCATGTTCGCGCTCCCTAGCATTCGGCAATAAGGGACACCGTACGTCCGGTGGGGACCGGCATCGCTTTCGGTTGCGATGAGAGTGCGGGTGCTAGCTGGGGAAATGGCATGGCGACAAGTACCATTGTGGACGACGCCGGAGCGGATGCTGCCTTCGATCTGCCGGACTTCGACGCGTTTCCGGTTCGGCATCAGATCGCGATGGCAACCGCTGACGGGCAGTCCCTCCGGATCGTCTGGGATGACGGGTTTGAGAGCCGGTATCATCCGATGTGGCTGCGGGAGAACGCGCCCGACCCCGACACGACCCACCCGGTGACGCGGGAGCAGTCGCTGTTCCTGCTCGACATTCCGGATGATCTAGCGGTCACCAACGCCACTCTGGATGAACGCGGTGGTGTTTTGGTGGAATGGTCCACCGGTGGTGCCAGCCGTTATCACCCTGGATGGCTGCGCGCCTACAGCTTCGATGCACCGGAGCGCCTGTTCTCCCTGCCGAAGCGCGTTCACTGGGACGGCGGCTTCACACATGAGGTTCCGCGACTCGACGGTCCGACGGTGCTGTCGGATGAGTCTGAGCTCGGCCGGTGGGCAGAGGCACTCCACATCTATGGTGTCGCCATCTTGGAGAACCTGCCTGCAACGCCCGAGGTCATTGATCAGGTCCCGGGCCGGTTGGGCCCGATCCGGGATACGAACTTCGGTCGTCTCTTCGATGTGCGGAGCAAGGCGGACGCGGACTCCAACGCCTATACCTCCATGACGCTGCCGGTTCACGCGGACCTGGTCACGCGGGAGTATGTGCCCGGCCTCCAGTTCCTTCATTGTCTGGAGAACGGGGCGGTGGGCGGCGACAGCCTGCTCGCGGACGGCTTCTCCATTGTCGAGACCATCCGGCGGATGCACCCCGACTACTACGAGGCGCTGAAGACCATTCCCATGGGATTCTACAACAAGGCCAAGGATACGGATTACCGGATGGAAGGTCCGTTCATCGGCTTCGACGCGGACGGCGAGTTGGATCAGGTGCGATGGAGCCCCTGGCTGCGCGCGCCGCTTCAGGCGTCGTTCGAGGACACGGACCGTCTTTACCGGGCACTGCGTCACGCCTTTCGGTTGGGCGAGAGCTCGGAGCACCAGATCACTGTCCGCCTAAAGCCGGGCGATCTCCTGGGTTTCGACAACCGTCGTTGCCTACACGGCAGGACCGGTTTTGACCCGTCGACCGGCAGCCGCTGGCTCCGGGGATGCTACGTGGAACGGGAGGAACTGCACTCCCGCCTCCGCATCGTCGCCCGCCACCGCCGTGCTGCGGAGGTTGCGGAGACATAGCTGCAGAGTGCCCTATCATGGCACAAGTTCTGTGAGCGCCTTGTTCGAGCCATCCCAAATGCGACGCCGCAGCGATAGGCATTCCTTACCGTACATTCTGTGGGTGAATCCGGCATAAATTCTCGACAAATCCTGTTTTGAGTATAAAATTACCCCAGTGTCGGCGGCCAGGCTTCCATTCAGGTAACGTGTTCGAGAAACTCTATTCAGGTTCCGTAGGCCTCCTCGGATTTCTTGTTGCTGCACTCGCAGTGTCTGCGTCGGATCTCGCGGCTGCTATTGCTAGCAAGACTCCGTTTGGCGTGGTTCCAATATCGCAATACGTCGTTACGATTGGTTTGGCTGGACTGACGTCGCTGTGTTCATTGGTTGCTACATTAAGTCTATTAATGATGATAAGAAAAGGCTGGAATGAATTGTGTTGTGGCGAGGTTTTCTTAGGTTTTGTGTTTGTTTTTGTTTTGTTTTCCTCCGCTATATTGCCTGTTTTTTTCTTATGATGAGGTAGGGCTTTGGCTTATCAGATAAAAGATGACGTGGAATTCATAAAAATAGTTGGTGAAGACTATTATTCCACACTAAAGTTAATGCTAAAGGACTATAAGCCATGTTTTTCTGAAGGCACGGGTCTAGCTGGTGAAGCTGACAATGCTCGAAAAAATCTAAAAAGGATGCTTGAAAAGAGTAAGGAAACTGATGGTTTTAAGGTTGCATTTTCGTTAGATGTCGCGAATCAGTTACTTATAGCAAAGGATTTGTGTGAGACCCGTCAGCGTCTTGCTGATTTGAGAAAAATAACAAAAGTTGGAAAGAATTTTAATTTGACTGAACGAAGAGTTATAGGCGATTTTATTGACTACATGAATCTTAATCCGATATGGGATGATTTTTTCAGAGTAGAAGTTCATATTTATGGATTTCAAGGATACTCAAAATCCGAGTTATTTAGAATGTTTGGGCTAAATGTATTGCATGTAAGGCCTTTTCTTCCAGTGGAGTACGAAGGAGCGTAGGAGGAGTAAGGGTGTTTATAAGTAGGCGGGTAGCGATTGCCGGTTTGATTGTTCAGCCATTAGCTGGTTGTGCCTTCATTGGGGATGCTCGCGAATCATTTCGCGTGTTTTGTCACGATACTTTCGGTACGGAATTTGAAGATGAAGTGGACTACTATGAACTGAAGAAAATTGTAGACTCGGAGGTGGATTCTCTTTATGGTTATATATCGGCTTCTACTGATTTGCCGGAAGATGATTTGATTTACTCGATAAAAAAGGAAAAAATACGAGTACTGATTGAAGAAATCGAATCTGAAGGCATTGTTGTTATAAACCGTCCGAAGTATGGAATATAGTTGCTGTATTTTTCTCTTGTACTTTTTTTACAAATCGGGCAAAGAAAATCCCTATTTTTGTGTGTCTAGAAAAAGTAAGAATGGTGGCAAATAGGAGAAAGGTGGAACAATTCTCCATTGGTTCAATTTCGTTTGATCTTGACGCCTTGACAACGCTAAAGTCAGATTAGCGGTTACTGAATCATTCAGTTATTCAGTAGCTGCTGTGAATTTACCTCTACAACAGTTAGATAGTGCAGCAACCTGGGCCTGACACTTCTACTTCGGTGCGCCTGCTTGATAAGGAAGCCTTAAGCTGCCATGTCCTCGCCTCGGAGCGCGCGTTCGATCAACTCGACCGTTTCCCCGCGCCCGTAGAGTGCGATGAAAGAGCCAAAGCGCGGGCCCTGATCCTGACCGAGCAGGATCTGGTAGAGAGCCTGGAACCAGTTGCGCAGGTTCTCGAAGGGGTGCTGTTTGCCCACCTCATAGACCTGCGTCTGATAGTCCTCGGCGGACAGCCCATCAGCCATGGCCTTGAGGGTCGCGACCAGATCGGTAAGCGCCGACCGTTCAAGGTCCGTCGGCGCCCGATAGGTCTTCTTGGGCCGGACGAAGTCCTGATAGTAGTTCACCGCATATCCGGCGAGACCATCGAGGAACGGGTGCGTCTCCGGCGAGGTCCCCGGCGCGTACCGCTCGATATAGCCCCAGACCACGGACTTGTCCTCGGCATGACAGACGCTGGCGAGGTTCAGCAGCAGCCCGAAGCCAAGGGCCGCTTCCTCGCTCGGCGTCTCCCCATTGTGGATATGCCATGCCGGATTTTCGGCGCGCTTCGCCGGTTCCTCCTGGGCGACCTTGCCGCGGAAGGCGATGTAGTCGTCCGTCGCCTTGGGGATCACATCGAAGTGGAGACGCTTGGCCCGCTTCGGCTGTTGGAACATGAAGGTCGAGATGCTCTCCGGCGGACCGTAGCGCAGCCACTCCTCCACCGAGACGCCATTGCCCTTGGACTTCGAGATCTTCTGGCCCTGATCGTCCAGGAAAAGCTCGTAGTTAAACCCTTCCGGCGGCCGGCCGCCCAGCGCCTTGGTGATCCGGCTGGATTGCTTGACGCTGTCGATCAGGTCCTTGCCCGACATCTCGTAGTCGACGTCGAGGGCAAACCAGCGCATCGCCCAATCCGGTTTCCACTGGAGTTTGCAGCGGCCGCCGGTTACCGGGGTTTCGATCTTCTCGCCCGTGTCCGGGTCCACATAGACGACCGTGCCCGCGTCCGGATCCGTATGGATGATCGGCTCCTGCAGCACGATGCCGGTCCGCTCCGACACCGGCAGGAACGGGCTGTAGGTGGCCCGCCGCTCCGGCCCGAGGGTCGGCAGCATGATGGCCATCACGGCGTCGTAGCAGCGCAGGACCTGGAGCAAGGCCTCATCGAAGCGGCCGCTCTTATAGTACTCGCTGGAGCTGGCGAACTCGTACTCGAAGCCAAAGCTGTCGAGAAAGCCCTGGAGCCGCGCATTGTTGTGGTGCCCGAAACTCTCATGGGTTCCGAAGGGATCCGGGATCTCGGTCAGCGGCTTGCCGATATGGGCCGCCAGCATGTCCTGGTTGGGCAGGTTGCCCGGGACTTTCCGCAGACCGTCCATGTCGTCGGAGAAGGCGATCAGCCGTGTCGGCACGCCCGGCAGCATCCGCTCGAACGCGCGGCGGACCATGGTGGTTCGGAACACCTCGCCGAAAGTCCCGATATGGGGCAGGCCTGAGGGGCCGTATCCAGTCTCAAACAGGACATAGCCCTTCTCGGGCGCTTTGCCGCCGATCCGATCCACCAGTTTTCGTGCCTCCTCATACGGCCAGGCACGGGCTTCGCGGGCAATCTCCGCTGTCACTTCTGGATCGGTGGTCATCTGATGTCTCCGGCTCTGGGCTGGAAGGGGCCGAGAACCTATGCCCATAGCGCGGGCAGGTCAACGCAACCGGCGGCTTTGCTTACGTTTCGACCTTGTAGTTGAGCGTAAGCTCGTCCGCGATCTTGCCGCGAATGCCCCAGTTGGCCTTGGGAGTCTCGAAGATCGTGATCTCCAAGGCCTCAATCGGAATGCCGGTCGCCTTTGGCACGGCCTCCATCAACCGCCGAAGACAGGCCCTCTTCGTCTCGTCCGTCCGCCCCTCGAACATTGAAATCTCGAGCACGGTATAACCCTCGCCGCGATCCGCCGGGTGGACGAAATCCTCATCATTGAGGGCAATGAAACGATGGAAGCGTTTGTCCGCCGGCAAACCCACCGTTTCCATCATCACATCGTGAATCGCGTCGGAGAGGGCCTGACGGACGGCATCGATATGACGTCGGCGGGCGAAAATCTTGATCTGGGCCATGGGAGCGCTCGCCGGCCGGTCAGTACCGGAACAGGGCTTCGACCTTCTGCCGGAGCTGATTGGGGGAGAACGGCTTGACCACATAGGCGTCCACGCCGTGGTCCCGGGCGGCCATGACGAACTCCTGGGTCGCCTTTGCCGTCAGCATCACGAACCGCATGTGCGGGTAAAGTTTCCGGACCGCCCGCAGGAACTCCAACCCGTTCATCCGCGGCATGTTCCAGTCGGAGACGACCAATTGAAACTCGCCGTCCGTGTCCTTCAGGTGCTTCAGCGCCTCCAGACCATCTTTCGCGACGACCATGTCCCTGACGCCAAGGAGGCGGAGGGCGCCCTGTGCGAGTTTCGCCGCCATGGGGTCGTCTTCGGCGACAAGGACACGCAGCCCTTCAAAGGTTTGCTTCAGTTCGGTGTTCTGTGAATTCCCGGTCATGATGCCCGGCGGTCCTCCGGATCGGCGACGCTTTCGTCGCGCCCTATCTGTTCTGAGAGATGTTCCATGCCGGATTGTACGGCGGCTTGCAATGCCGTGACCCGGTCCTGTAACGCGATTGTGCCCTCGGAGGGGGCTCGTTCCTCGATTTCACGGGCGATGACAAAGACCTCCCGCAGCCCAACCGAACCGGCCGCCCCCTTCATGCCGTGGGCCGCATCCGATAAGGCGGTGCCGTCCTCGTCGTTCATGGCGGTATCCATTTCCATCAGCCGGGTGCGCGCCGTTTCCCGGTAGTCCTCAACAATCTCGGCGACAAATTCATCTCCGAGTTGGTCCGCCAAGGTCTGGAGGACCGATGGTTCGAGCGGAGGGCCAGGCCGCGATAGAAGGGTGCCGATATCCCCGTCCGCGTCATCTTCGATGCCGGTCTCTGCTTCATCGAATACTGGGCTTGGTTCAATCGCCGTGTCCGACGCTCCGGCCACATCCGCGATGGCTTTGTAGAGGGCAGAGGGTGTGATCGGCTTTGCGACCACGCCATCCATTCCTGCCGCGTCGATCCGGGCCAGTTCGTCGGCGGTCATCCCCGCCGTTACCGCCAGTATGGGAACCGCCCGGCCCGGATGGTCCTCGGCCCGAATGGCGCGCGTCGCCTCCAGCCCATCCATGACCGGCATGCCGATGTCCATGAGAATGAGGTCCAATGATCCGTCCGCTTCCGCGACAGCCTCGGCACCATCGCCGACCATGCGGACCGTATGTCCTTTCTCCGCGAGCAATCCGCCGATTACGGTCCGGTTCACGCGGTTGTCCTCTGCCACCAGAATCCGGAGCGGCCTGACCTGCGCCTCCGGGACCACCGCTTCCGCTTCCATCTCCGCGTCGGTCACCTCCAGCGGGGCGTTCAGCGTGAACGTGCTGCCGACACCCACCTCGCTCTCGACACGGATCGTGCCGTTCATCAGTGTTGCCAAACGCTTGGAGATGGAGAGGCCCAGACCCGTCCCGCCGAATGTCCGGGCGATGGTCGCGTCCGCCTGGCGGAAACTCTCGAACAGGCTGTCGAGCCGGTCGGCTGCGATCCCGATACCGGTATCCCGGACCGCAAAGGAGATGCACCCGTCTTCAGTCTCCGAGACGATGACCGTCACGGACCCATCACGGGTAAATTTCACGGCATTGCCCAACAGATTGAGCAGGATCTGACGCAGGCGGTTCGGGTCACCGCATCGTCCATCTGCAATGTCCGGGTCGATCTCTGCTGAAAGACCGATGCCTTTCTCTTCGGCCCGGCCGGCAAGCAGGTCCACCGTCCGATTGACCAGCGCCTGGACCGAGAACGGGCGCCGCTCCAACTCCATCCCGTCGGCTTCGAGCTTTGACAGATCCAGCACATCGTCGAGGATCGTCATGAGCGAGTCGGCGGAATCGATTAGGGTCGCGACTTTCTCCCGCTGCTGCGTATCAAGATCGGAGCGTTCCAGCAGCCGGGCCATGCCCAGCACACCGTTCATGGGGGTGCGGATTTCATGACTCATCATCGCGAGGAAGTCTGACTTTGCCCGCGCCGCGGTCTCGGCCGCGTCTTTGGCCGCCCGAACCTGGTTCATGGCGTCGCCGAAGACCACAAGCGCATCAGCCATGTCGCCGATCTCGTCCTTCCGGTCCCGCTCCGGCAGGTCGGCCGAACCACTCCCCTTGGCGAGGGCCGTCATCGCCGTGGTGAACCGGCGGAGAGGCCGGACCAGATCCCGCACAAGCCAGACGACCAGAACGACGGTTATGATCAACACGACACCGACCAGCGCGAACGTCACATAGCGGATGTCGGCGACATCGTCCTCCAGATCCAGCCAGTACACGTAGCCATCCGCGGCAACGGTCTGGACCAGCGCTTCGAGATCCGCGCGAACGCCTTCCGCGGCCCTGTCCCGCATGGCAATCGCCATGGGATCGGTGGTGCGGGCGAGTTCCGCCGCCCGGCGCCAGTTACCGAACCCGGCGGAGATCGATTTTACGAACCCGGCGACGTCCGGGCTCGGGTCCCGTTGGGTGACCACCACAAGATCGGACAGAAAGTCGTCCGCGATCTGGTTGAACCTGCCCGGGTCTTTTCGCCCCACCAGCCGGATTTCCAGTTCCATGACCGCGAACTTCGTCTGAGCGGACCGGGCGAAGCTGATCGACTGCAGCGGCCCGTCGAACATGGATTGCGCGAGACCGCCCAATGACCATGTTGCGAACAGCGCAGTGCCGGATAGCGTCAACGCGCCAAGAACGACGAACAGGAACGCCCCGATCAGCTTGAGGCGGACCGACATTGGGCTTAGGGATCCACCCGTACCGTCATGCCCATCTTCGGATGGATGCGGCACCGGATGTCGAAGACGCCGGCGGACTGAAAGGTCACGGCGCGGTCCTCTCCGGGTTTCTGAAGGCCAATGTCGAAGGACCCCGCGCTGGATTCAGTGTAGACGTTGTGTGGATAGACGTCGTCGTTGACGAATGTGACCTCGTCACCGACCCGAATGCTGATTTCTTCCGAGCCGAAGGACCGGCCCTTCTGGATCACCGTGACGCTTGCCGCCCATGCGACGGATGCCGCCGTCGCGATCGACAATACGGTCAGAATGAATGTTCTGCTCATCGTTGCCTCCTATGGGCCAAGGCTTGTGACCGGACCGTCGAAAGGGTCGGTGAAACAGGATCAGCACGTCGACACTATCACAATGCCGGTTCCAAGCGCTTGGCCGATTGATGCCTATTCGAAACCGATATTTATGATTCTTCGTCCGTTTGGCATCTCACGCTTTCGCGAAGCCGGTCACGCTCCATTGTATGAAACAGTCTTGCCTGGTCACCGTCTTCTGGACCGAAGTATCGGCCGAGCTTCCGCGCGCACTCAAAGTATCCCGGTGCGGGAAGGCCATTTCGGACCTTCGAGACGACGACAGAGGCCGTGAAGGGACGGCCTTCACGCTGATCCTGAGCCATCAATGCTTCCAAGGCGTCGGCCAGCTTGTGGATTCTGTGCGGTGGCGGCACATCGACAGCCTCCGCCAGATCGGT
Organism: Thalassobaculaceae bacterium; assembly: GCA_963691835.1. GTDB lineage: Bacteria > Pseudomonadota > Alphaproteobacteria > Thalassobaculales > Thalassobaculaceae. Next base: position 5,225,830 of record OY829383.1, on the reverse strand, counting down.
GTAGCGAATCGTTTCGTCCGCTTTGGCCAACTCAAGCAGGACAACCCGTAGCTGTTTGGTCCAGTCTTCGGTCACAATCCCTCGACACTTGTTGAGGTTTTCGGGCAGAAGCCCGGCGGGGACAGTCAGTTGATGAGGACTCCATGATTACCACAATCCGGTCCGCCGGGTTCGTTACGGTGCAGGTGATAGCAACGCTGGTCCTTGGCGTGGTTTGTCTGCCCGCGTTGGCGTCCGAGGTTGCCGTTCGACGGGTGGCGAAGCTGTGGTTGCGGGTTATCGCTTGGGACTGCTGGTGGGTAGCGGGTTTGCGGTGGCGCCTCACCGGAGAAGCCAATATTCCATCGGGGCCCGTGATCTACGCCGTCAAACACCAATCATCTTGGGAAACACTGATCCTCACGCTGTTGCTGCGCCAACCCGCGGTGGTGCTGAAGAAGGAACTGTTGTCCATCCCGCTCTTCGGCACCTATCTCGCCAAATCCGGCATGATTGCCGTGGACCGGGAGGCGGGAGCGTCCGCCCTCAAGAAGATGGTCGCCGAGGCCAGACAGAAGATCGATGAGGGGAGATCCGTCCTGATCTACCCCGAGGGGACCCGGACGCAGCCCGGGGAGCGGCGGCGATACCATCCGGGTGTCTTCGCCCTCTACCGGGGTCTCGGTGTTCCTGTGGTTCCCGTGGCCCTCAACTCCGGTCTTTTCTGGTCGAAGTTCACCAAAAAACCCGGGTTCGTCGACGTCTCTTTTCTGCCTCCCGTCGCGGAAGGTATGGATCGCCGGTCGTTTCTTTCCGGTCTTGAGGACACGATCGAGACGGAGACCCGCAAGCTGGAAGACCGGGTGCCAACCCACTTCTGACCGCTACTTGACCGTCAGCTTGGCGATCTGAAGGTTCAGCAACACGCCCTCGTCGAGAAGTGCGTTGATGCGCTTCCAAAGCTCTTGGCGGACCGTTTGAATGGCGTCGTAGCCATTCAGGTCTTCCGGGGTCAGGCTCGATAAATAGACAATGACCGCATCCCGGATTTTCGGCTCGGCGGCGGTGATCTGGACGACCGAACCCTGCGAGGGGACCTCCAGGATCAGGCTCATCAGCATGAACACCGGCTCCCGTCTGTCCGTCCGGAGGTTGATGACGAACTCCTCCAGTGGCTGATGCACGGACCCAAGGGGGGAGGGGGCGAACACAGGCGGAACCGTTTCCTTCTTCTTCTTTTCTTCGGCTTCCCGCGCGGCGACCTGCTCCGGTGTTTCCGGCGGCTCGCCCAGGCCCGGAATCAGCCCCAGCATCAGCGCGCCGGCGCCGGCGCCGATGATGAGAATCAGCGGCAGCAGGACAAAGATCAGTATGCGGCCCATCGACCTTTCACCTCACCGTCTGTTCCGGCTTGAGCACTCAGCTCCACCCTATATGGCGTCGCACACAGTGTTTTGACCCCGTCGCCCGCTCATTCGACCAATTAGATTGAAATTGATGATATCCTGTTTTTTGTTTTCCGGGGATGGTCGAGAAAGGTGCGGTAATGGCGAAAGCGCCGTCTACCGGCTGGGCAGAATTCATGCGGGCGCAGCCGACCGAGCCGGCCGGTGGGGCGGATGGTGCCGGGACACCCGGCGCCAGCGGACAAGATGCAGCGTTCCTTGGTAGTCGACGGGCCGTTTCTTTCGTCATCGATCTAGTGGATGGCAATCTGGTCGTTGACATCAAACACCAGGACGGAAGTCGGCAGTCGGTTGTCATGACGCCGGAGATCGCATTCTTTCTGAGGGAGTATCTGTCCGTGGCACTCCGCTCTGCGAGCGAGGACGGCTAAGGCTAACGGGCGAGAGTTCTAGCTCTCTTCGCTGTCACCATCGACCTGTTCCACCATATCACGCACCCTTTGAGCGATCTCTTGGCGAACATCTCCTGGCAGCGCGTCGAAAGATGATTGGGCCAGAAGAAGGTCCACCACTTGGTCCGACTCGAAGGCCCGCATCATGTCGCGGTAAACCTCAGACCGTTTTCCAACGATCTCGCCAATGCTTTCGGCCAGCATTTCCATGGCCCGGGTCTGCGAAATTCCGCTCACCGCACCCTCTTCGTTGACCTCGCGGCCGCCCCATTAAAGAGGGCCGGAGGAACGTCCCGACTAATGATGCGCGATACCACCAAATCCAACCCAAAGCGCATAACGACGACTATCGCGTCTTTGCAGTTTGCCAGCAACCTTCGACGCGTTGCAAAGGCATGACGCCCGACCTGGGCTCAGCGTCCGACGGCGTAACCCTGCATGCCTCTTGGGTTTGCAGCAGCTTTCAGCAGGTTTCCGTCTCGCGAGGTGCCGGACAGACGGCCTTCCGACCAGTCCTCTCCGACCTGAACATCGTGACCCATCTGCTGAAGCTTCTTTACGGTTTCTCCGGGGAATCGGCCTTCAAGCACGACGCGTCCGGGCTTGTTGCCGCGGGGCCAGAAGGAGCTCGGGAAATGCTCGTTATGAAAGGCGGGGCAGTCGATCGACTCCTGGAGATTCAGCTTATGATCAACGTGGTGCAGCAACATCAGCAGCGTCCATTGATCCTGCTGATCACCACCGGGTGTGCCGAACGCCATGTAACCCTCGCCATCCTTAAGTGCCATGGACGGGGAGAGGGTGGTCCGTGGCCGCCGCTTTGGGGCGAGCGCCGAGGGGGACGTTTCATCCAGCCAGAACATTTGCGCCCGATTGCCCAGGCAGAAACCCAGGTCGGGGATGATTGGCGAGGACTGGAGCCAGCCACCGCTTGGGGTGGCGGAAACCATGTTTCCGTCCTTGTCGATGACATCAATGTGGACGGTGTCGCCAGTCGAAACCCCACTCTTCGACACCGTCGGTTCGCCCACACCGAAGCTCTCAAGATTCTCGGTCGGTTGGATGGCGTCGCGGGCGTGTGAGATGTCGATAACCTTCCCGCCGATGACGCCCGGGATCAGATCCAGCGACGCGGTATCGCCGACCAGGGCACGCCGGGCCTTGTTGTAAGGCTCGGACAAGAGGGTCTCCATGGGCACATCAACGAAGTCCGGGTCGCCGTAATAGGCTTCCCGGTCTGCGTAGGCGAGCTTCGCGCATTCGACAACTGTGTGGACAAACTCCGGTCCTGTCGGATCCATCGCGGCGAGATCCCAGCCCTTGAGCAAAGCTAACTGCTGGAGAAGGACGGGACCTTGGCTCCAAGGACCCGGTTTGCAGATGGTCAACCCGCCGTAGTCGATGGTTGCCGGTGCCTCCCAGGTGCTGGTCCACTCCGCCATGTCTTGTCCAGTAAGCAGGCCGGTGTGTCGCCGTCCGCTCACGTCCATGACTTCTTGTGTCCGGCAAAAGCGGTCGATCTCCTCTGCGACCCAACCTTCATAGAAGATCGCGCGGGCACGTTCGATGCGGGCTTCCCGGCTGCCGCCACCCGCATCCGCCTCGGTGACGATGCGCTCATAGACGTCAGCCAGGGTGGGGTTTGCGAAAAGGCTGCCAGGGGCAGGGGGCTCGCCGCCGGGGAGGTAGACGGCGGCCGAGGTTGTCCATTCGTCCGCGAACAGATCCCGCACCGTGTTGATCGTCGCGGTGATCCTGGGAACGACCGGGTAGCCATGGCGCGCATACCCGATGGCATAGCCCATGACATCCGCCAGAGGCATGGTTCCGTACTCGGACAGCATCCGCATCCAGCCGTCAAAGGCGCCGGGAACTACGGCTGCCAGAAGTCCGCTTCCGGGGATGAGGTCCAGCCCTCTGGACCGGTAGGCATCCATTGTTGCGGCCGCGGGCGATGGACCTTGTGCGCACAAGACTCTCGTTTCCCCCGACCGCCGCTCATGGATGATCGCCGGAAGGTCGCCGCCGGGTCCGTTCAGATGCGGCTCGACGATCTGAAGGGTCAGTCCCGCCGCGACCGCCGCATCAAATGCATTCCCGCCTCGTTCCAGTACCGCCATTCCGACAGAGGAACCCAGCCAGTGCGTCGTCGCGACGACCCCGAATGTACCTTTGATCTCTGGGCGAGTTGTGAACATGGCTTCTTCCAGACTGGACTGTTGGAACGCCCTTGGGCGGGGCCGAAGCTATAAGCGGCAGTCCAGTTTGCGGCAAGGAAAGACCAGTTGACTTTATCTTGCATTTTATATATATTGTCGCAATCGGGATGCTCTGGGGGCCGATGGACAGGCGAGGCACCATCGGCTAGAGTGAAATGACGGCATAATGCTGTAAGTTGGTCGAAAAATGTCGAACGCAAGCATCGGATTGTCGATACTGGGCGGCTCCGTCAGCACTGGCGGGACAAGCCCTTTGCCTGCGAGCGTTCTCTTCCGGAACTACCAGCAGGATCCGGTGGAAGCGCGGACCAACTTCCTCAATCGTGAAGACATTCAGCGTAAGATCGACAGTTTCAACCGCAATGCGGAGAAGATCGAATCCGTCGATGATCTGCTCGATGACCGGCGGACCTATGAGTTTGTGCTGACGGCGTTCGGACTCCAGAACGAGATTAACAATCCGGGCAAGATCCGGGCGGTTCTCGAGTCGGATCCGGATGACATCAACTCTTTCGCCAACCGGCTGAACGACCCGCGTTTCGGTGAGATTGCGACTTTCTTCAACTTTGCCAATCTCGGGCCGACGAACATTCGTCAGTCGGACAAGCAAGCGGACATCGTCAACAGATTCCTGGAGAATCAGTTTGAGGTTGACGCCGGAAACCAGAACCCGGCGTTCCGGGATGCTTTGTTCTTCCTACGGTCGATCAACGACGTGTCGAGCACGTTCGACATTCTGGGCAATTTACCGCTGCGTGGGATCGTGACCCAGGCGCTGGGCTTGCCGCAGCAGATCGCACTTCAGTCGGTGGACAAACAGGCCTCTCTCATTGAGAGCCGCTTTGACGTTTCGCGGGCGGCCCTCAATGTGACGGCAGATGAGAATGCGCCGCTGAGCCGGGAAGAACAGATCGCGGCCGATCTTGCCAGTCTGGGCACGGCGAACGAGCAACTGACGGCGGCCATCGAAATTATCGAAGCCATTGAAGAGCGTTTGACCTCGCTGGAAACCGACCTCAACGACATTGACAACGTGACGGACCCCGCTGGGGTGAAGGCGGCTGAGATTGCCGTTCAGTCTGCGGTCCTGCCGGATCTTCTCCGCCAGCGTGCCTTGCTGACCGCCGCAGACGAAGCATTGACCAGTACGGAAACTGTCATTGAGCGCATTGACGCGATCTTCGACGAGGCGAAGGCCGTAACGACGGATGATGAGCTCAGCGCGTTGAAGACCGAGTTTGCCGACCTTGTCTCTCAGGTCACGGGCAGCACGGGATTCATCAACTCGGCATCGTTGACCGATCCGCAATCCGGTCTGACAGAGAACCTCCTCCGCTCGACCGGTGACGTGACCGAGGGCATCGACGCCCTGGCGTCCGATCCGCTTGAGAGCACCATTGATGTCGATGGCACGCGCGTGATCATCCGTGGCTCGGATCTAACGAACTTCCTGACAAACCTGGAAGACGCCAACACCAACTTCCAGACGATTACGGTATCGAACGTCCTGAACGACATAACCGCCGCGGAGACGAGCTTCGAAAGCGCGCAGACCGATTTTGATACCGCGGACTTCAACAACTTTGCTAACAACGCCAGCTTCAACGGGTCTGTTTCAGCGGTCGAGTTTGCGCTTTCCCTGGATACGCAGAACTTGGCCCTCGGCATTTCTGCCGTGGATGACGCGATTGAGCGCTCCGCGACCGCGACCACGCTGCTGGAGCAGATCAATACCTTGGCGGCCGAAGCTGCGGAGGACGGTGCCGACATTGCCGACCTCAACACTCAGTATCAGGCGGCACTCTCATCTCTGCAGGATGCGATCAACACGCCCAGTTCCGTGACCGACGGAACAACGACCGTCACGTTCCAGAATCTGCTGACGAGTGGAGACGCGGATTTCTCCGTCGACGGCACGAACAATATTCGGGCCCGCGGTGGCAATCTGGACACCTCCGTTCTGACGGCGCTGCCGACCGATCTGACAGTCGCGAATGCGAGCACCATCCGAAGCGATATCAGCACCACGCTCCAGCCCGCGGTTGACGATGTGAACGCGCGCCTGACCCAGGACCGGCAATTGTTTGATTTCGCCGCCAACCGGGCGGACGCGCAAGGTGCGCTGGACGCCAACGTGCGGGCGATCGCAACGGGTCTGGATGCCGATATCGCCGGCGCTGAGGTTGCCGACCGCAATCTCCTCGACGAGTTCTCAAATGACGTGACGCTCCGGCTCGACTCGTTGGCGCTCAACCTGACGATCTCGGCGGAGACGACGTTCGAGTCGACGCTGAGGGGAATTCTCGACACCTACCAGACGCTGACACTCACCGGTGGCACGGTGGCGGACCGGCAAGCGGCCGTTACGGATGCCTTGATCCAGGTGGGTAGCTTCGGCGGGCGCCTGCGGGGCGAGCAGCGGGCTCTCGACATTCAACAGTCGATCCTGGAGAGCTCTCAGACCCCGGAGAACACGGAAGTCGGCTCCGTCTTCCTGACGCCGCCTGAGAATACGGCCTACGCGGTCAAGTTCATTGAGCAGTATCTGATCCGTCAGGAGGCCCAGGCGGCGGGCGCGCAGTTTGGCTCCGTCAACAACAATGCGGCCCTGGTCGGCCTGTTCCAAGGGCTTGGTGCCGGCGGTGGCGGCGGCCTAAACCTGAACCTCACCCTTTAGAGGAACCCCGGCGTCACGTACCGGCGACCATTGGTGCCGTCAGACGGCGCAGTGTCGCCAGCATGCTGAGTGCTGTGATCTTGCCGGTCTTCGGGTTCTCCTCGGTGGGAATGTTCTCGATCGTCATGGTGAATCGGGCGCTGTCGGCTTCGACCGTGATGGTGTGGGTGTTGCGGGTCACCGTCGGATCCGCCCAGACCTGAAGGCGGGTCTCATCCGGACCGATCCCGGCAAGGCTGAGCGCGGCTGCCACATTGACGTTCGCGGGAAATCCCTTCGCCCCATCGCGGGCCGATCCCTCGAAGACGAGTTTGGGCTCGTTCAGTCCTTCGATTGAGATATCGTTCTCTACAAGATGAGGAGCACCCGCAAGGCCCAGCGGCGGTTTGCGCGTCACGAGCGTCACACTCTCGATGGCTCCCTCAGCCGCCGCCCGAACCGCATCGAGACCGATCAGCGCCCCTGTCGGCACAATGATCCTGGCGCCTGTTTCTTTGGCGCGATCAACCAGATCCATGTGCCGTAGCATGGCGCCGACACTGATGGGGACAAAGAGCTTGCCTCGCTCAATCGCGGGCTCCGCCACATTCCGAAAAACGCCTGCAGGCGCACACTCGACCACGACATCGGCCGCCTCTGCCAAACCGTCCAACTCCAGGACGGGCGGAGGGCTGTCGAACGTGGAGACCTTGGTCGCCGCGGCCTCTTTGTTCCGCGCCGACACGGCGGCGAGGGAAAGCCCCGGCAACTCGCCCGCGTCGATGGCTTGCGCGACCTGGAAGCCGATCGCCCCCAGTCCGCCGATGGCGACCGTCAGTGTGCCGTCCTTGGTCATTCGCCGCTCCCCCGTCTCGTCACGATTGTCGGATGAGACCATAGCCAGGAGTGGACCGGTGACAAGCGGAGGGTTAGCTTTGGCTATGCTCCGGATGCGACGGAAAAACGGAAGGGCGTTACGGCGCGCGGCTTTGGCGGGCGTGCTGCTCTCCTTTGCGGCGATGTCCGCCGCCGCTCAAACCACCGGGGGCGAAGAGGCCCCGGTACCAGCGAAACCGGAGCTTACGTTGCCGTGCCGCGTCGTCACGCTGGTCGTGCCCTCGGCGGTTGGAACCGCGACAGATGTGCTGATGCGCGTCTTCGCCGAGGCCGCCAATGCGTCGAGCCCCAAAAAGCCGGTTCAGGTCGTCAACAAGGAACGCTGGCGCGCGGTCCCGCAGTTCTCCCGGGCTCAGCCTGATGGCTGTACGCTGCTCGCCATCGACCAATCCATCGTCGCGAACAAGATGTTCCGAAAGAGCGTCTACGCTTGGCGGCGCTTTGCACCGCTAGCGAAACTCACCGAAACCGATTTGGCGGTGGTGGTCAGACGTGGCCTTGGCGACAGCCTTGAGGCGGTCCTCAGCACGGCGAGGGAAGAGGGGAATGTCCTTGTCGTCGCAATGCCCCAGACGTCTCTGGATCGTGTCCTGATGGAAGTGCTGCGCCGGGGCATGGATATTGAGTTCGATCAGAGGTCCTTCGAATCTGAGACCGAACGGTATCTCGCGTTGCTCCGCGGCGAGGTTGATGTGGGCCTTCTATCCATCGAAGGCGCGAGACGGCAGCGGGAAACAGGTCGGATCCGGGCCGTGGCTGTGACTGGGACAGACCGGTCGCCAAGATTGGATGACGTCCCGACTTTGGCGGAGACGGGGGTCTCGACGACACTGACCATCGACCACGGGCTTTTCCTGCCACGGGGAGCGAGCGAGGAGTTGATCGCCTACTACGTGGATCTGTTCGGACGCGCCATCCAATTGGAGTCGGTCGGAACCGGTATAGCGAGAACGGGCACGCGGGTGGCCTTCCTTGGCGGTGACACTTACACCAAGTACTTCGAGGATCTGGCGGCTGAGTGGCGGCGCATGTTCGGCATTCTCGAGGACGAGGCTGCCCCGGCTGCCGCCCCCTCCTCCGGTGGTGCCGGTCGGCTTGTCGGCAACCGCCCCAAACGGTCCGGCGGATAACCATCCAACGGCCCTCCCCGTTGACAGGGTGCACTTTAGCGTTAGTTTCCATCCGTATTCGTCGGCGGGATGTGGGTGAGGGAGCCGAGCGTTCCCGGACCACCGTCGGCCAGATCAATCGGGAGACTTCACAAGATGAAACTTCGCCATGTCCTCGCCGCAGCTGCGGTGACCGTGGCCGCCTTCGGTGCCTCGCAGGCGTCGGCTGCGGATCTGTCTTGCCGCACGGCCAAGCTGATCGTTCCCTGGGGTGCCGGCGGCGGCACTGATGTCATCTTCCGCCAGTTCGTGGAAAGCGTGAACGAGCAGGGTGCAAAGCCGAAGCTTCAGGTCGTCAACATCGGTGGCCAGGGTGGCAACAAGGGCGCCAAGGAAGCGGTCAAGGCTAAGCCCGATGGCTGCACGCTCTTCGCGATCCACCAGAGTGCTATCACCAGCTTTCTGAATGGCCGGGTGGACTTCACCTGGGATGCGTTCGAGCCGGTTGCCATGCTGACCCGGACTCCGGCGATCTTCGGCGCCAACCCGGACGTGCCGTACAGCAACATCACGGAGATGGTTGCGGCTGCAAAGGCCAACCCGGGCACGATCACGGCGGGCGGTACGCTGGGCTCCACCAGTCACTTCCTGTTCCTGCTGCTCGAGGATGCGGCCGGCGTCACGTTCAAGCACGTGTCCTACGACGGCACCCGCCAGCGGATGACGGCACTTCTCGCCAAGAACATCGAGCTTGGCGAGATCAACCTGGCCGCTGCCAAGAAGTACATCCAGACCAATGAGCTGAAGGCGCTCGGCATCACGACGCCGGCCCGCAACACCGAGATCCCCGATGTCGCAACGGTGTCGGAGCAGGGTTATGAGCTGGTGTACGGCACCGACCGTGGCGTGATGCTGCCCAAGGGCGCGTCCAAGGCTGTCGTCGACCACTACGCGGCTCTGTTCGAGAAGGCTGCCAAGGACCCGAAGCTCGTCGACGCGATGACCGCCAAGGGTACCGAAGTTCTGTACCAGGGCCCGGCTGACTCGGCCGCCTACTGGGCGAAGACCTTCGAGGATTGGAAGCGGATCGCGACCAAGGTCGGCCTGTACAAGCCGGCGAGCTAACGCTCACACAAGAAATCCGCCGCGACCGGCCCGTTCCGGTCGCGGCGCCTTCATTTTCGGACCGGGGGAATGACGGTGGCCCGTCTCAATCAAGACGTTATCGTTTCCATACTGTTGTTGCTTTTCTGCGGTGTGATGTTCCACGCCTCCGGTGACATCAAAATCACCGACTTCGGCACGATGCCGTCCAATGTCTGGCCCAGGGTCATTCTCGTCGCCTTGGCCATATTCTCCGCCCTTCTTCTGTTGCGCTCTCTCCGGGCGCCAGCGGTGGAGGAGGAAGCCATCCGCGAGGACAATGCGGAGTCTGAAGGCTTCTTCAGCCGCTACCGGAACGCGTTCTTCATCTATGCGCTGTTCTTCGGCTTCTTGCTGACTTTGGATCTGTTTGGAATGCTGCTCGGCGGCATTCTGTTCGTATTCCTTTGCCTTTCGGCCCTTGGTGAGATCACCGTCCGCAATCTCGTCATTCATCTGATGGTGGCTGTGGTCGCCGTTGGCGCGATGTGGGCGATCTTCACTTTCGCACTTCAGGTCCTGCTGCCCGAGGGCAGTTTGATCTCGTTCAACTGATCGGAGGCGACGACGATGATCGAGAACGTCTTCTTTGCCTTCCAGGACGTCTTTGCCCTTCAGAACCTGCTTCTGATGGTCGTGGGTGTATCTGCTGGTCTGATCGCCGGATCCATCCCGGGCTTCACCATCGCGATGGCCATCGTGCTGACCCTGCCGTTCACGTTTGGCATGTCCGCGATCGAGGGCCTATCGACGATGATCGGTGTGTTTGTCGGCGGGCTGTCCGGCGGCCTGATGTCCGGCATGCTGACAGGCATTCCAGGCACGCCGTCGTCCATTGCCACCACGTTTGACGGATTCCCCCTGGCGCGAAGCGGAAAGCCGGGTCTCGCACTTGGCCTTGGTGTGTGGTCCTCGTTCTTCGGCGGTATCATCAGTGCGATCCTGCTTGTGACGATCGCCCCGGGCCTCGCCCAGATCGGACTGGAGTTTGGGCCCTGGGATTACTTCGCGCTGATCGTGTTCGCCCTGACCATCACGGCCTCGTTGTCGGGTGACAATCTGCTGAAAGGCATCATTGCCGGGCTCTTGGGTCTGTTCGTCGCCACCATCGGCGAGGACGAGGTCAATGGCGTGGCCCGCTTCACCTTCGGCATCGACGATCTCGAGTCGGGCTTCACTTTCCTGCCGGTGCTGATTGGTCTCTTCGCGTTCAGCCAGCTTCTGTCGGATGTTGAGAACCGGACGAAGGCCAGGAAACCTCTGATGGCAACCGGTGAAGCCAAGGCGGTCCGGGTCGAGCATCTCGCCGCCATCCGGACCATCTTCAGCCGGTGGACCAATCTGGTCCGCTCCGCCCTGATTGGTGTTTTCACGGGCGTCCTGCCGGCCGCCGGCGGATCGATCTCGAACATTCTGGCTTATGACCAGGCCAAGAAGGCGTCCAAGACCCCAGAGAAGTTCGGCACGGGCACCCCGGACGGGATCATCGCACCGGAATCGTCGAACAACGCCACCGCCGGCGGCGCGCTGATCACCATGATGGCCCTCGGCATCCCCGGTGACATCGTGACGGCTGTGATGCTTGGCGCGCTGCTGATCCACAACGTGCAGCCGTCTCCGACCTTCATCGCCGACAATACCGAGATCGCCTACGCGATCTTCGTCGCGTTCTTCCTGGCGCATTTCATCATGATTGCCATGCAGGCGGTCTGTTTGCGCGGCTTCCTGCTTGTGGTCAGGGTGCCGATGTACATGCTGGCGTCGGTGATCCTGATCTACTGCGCGATCGGCGTGTTTGCGCTCAACAACATCACCTGGGACATCTGGGTCCTGTTTTTCTTCGGGATCGCCGGGTACATCTTCCGCAGCTTGGGCTTCCCGCTCGCACCCATGATTCTCGGGGTCGTTCTGGGCCATATCGCCGAGCTTTGGTTGTCGAGAGCGCTGGCAACCAGCGATGATCTGACGCTGTTCGTGACCCGGCCCTGGGCCCTGTTCTTCTTCATCGTCGCGGCCTTCAGCATTGGCTTCCCGTGGTATCAGAAGCTCCGCGGTACCGAGCGCTGGACCCTGTTCTACGTCCCGGCCCTGATGCTGTGCCTGTCGGTGCCGATGTTCATGATGGAAGGCCTGATTAGGCCTGGTATCGGTCTGGCCCTCATCGCGTTTTCTCTCTATCTTCTCGTGCGTTCCCAACGGCGGGGCTGGACTGTGGAATCGGGATGATCCAGTAGCGGCCGCCGCCCTATTCATACAAACCGGAGGTCCGGCCATGCAGATTCAGCATCCCTATTTGATGTTTCTCGGTGACGCGCCGGACCAATTGGCGGCGAAAACGGCGAACGGGGTCAAGGTTTGGCGCCCGGAGTGGTGCATGGGCCAAGTTCGTCTGCCGAACTGCAATGCTGACCTAAATCTCCCCGACATGACGATCGAGGAGGGTGCGGCGCAGGGTGCGAAGACCCTGATTCTCGGTGTTGCCAACCGGGGCGGCTTCATTTCGGAAGAGTGGATCGTCGAGATCGTCAAAGCGATCAGCCTCGGCATGGATGTCGCCAGCGGTCTGCATACGAAGATCACCGAGATCCCGGCAATCGCGGAGGCTGCGGCCAAGCATGGCCGCAACCTGTTCGACGTGCGTCATCCCTCGCGGGAATACCCGGTCGCCAACGGCAAGAAGCGCCCTGGCAATCGCCTTCTGACGGTTGGGACCGATGTCTCCGTCGGCAAGATGTTCACGACCTTGGCGCTGGAGCGGGAGATGAAGTCGCGGGACTTCAACTGCACCTTCCGGGCGACAGGTCAGACGGGGATCTTCATCTCCGGCGATGGTTTGTCGGTGGATGCCATTGTCGCCGACTTCATCTCCGGCTCAATCGAGGTGCTGGCCCCGGACAACACGCCGGACCACTGGGATCTCATCGAGGGCCAGGGCTCGCTGTTCAATGTGTCCTACGCGGGCGTCACGCTTGGCCTGATCCATGGCTCCCAGCCGGACCGGCTGGTTCTGTGCCACGAGGCGGGGCGGCCTCATCTCCGTGGGCTGCCGGACTATCCGTTGCCGTCGCTGACCGAGTGCATGGAACTCAATTTGCGGATGGCGCGGATCTGCAATCCGGATGTGAAGTTCATTGGTGTGTCGGTCAACACCTCCGGTCTGTCGGAGGCGGATGGGCGCGATTATCTCAAGAAGGCATCGGACGAGACCGGGTTGCCGGCGGTCGATGCTGTGAAGGACGGCGTCGCCCCCATCGTCGACAATCTGTGACCGGCCCGCAGCCATGGCGCTGACGGTCTCAGCAAGAACGGAAACCTTCCCCCTTGCCAGCGTGTTCCGGATATCGCGCGGGGCACGGACCGAAAGTCATGTCGTGGTCTGCGAGATCACCGATGGCGACGTCGTCGCGCGCGGAGAGAGCTTCCCCTACACCCGCTATGGCGAGAGCCTGGACAGCGTGATCGCCCAGATCGAGGCGCAGTCGGCGGCGGTCAGCGCGTCCCCTGACCGGGAGCGATTGCGGGCGGAGATGCCGGCAGGGGCAGCACGGAACGCGATCGACTGCGCTTTATGGGATTTGGAGGCTAAACGATCGGGTAAGCGGGCCTGGACGCTGGCGGGTTTGCCGGCGCCGGCCCCGCTGACAACGGTTTACACCCTGGGAGTGGATACGCCGGAGGCCATGGCTGCATCGGCCGCGAAGAACGCCGCACGGCCGATGCTGAAACTGAAAATGACCGGGGACGGCGCGGATCTCGCCCGGGTGGAGGCGATCCATCAAGCCGCGCCGGACACCACTTTGGTTGTCGACGCCAATGAGGGGTGGACGCCGGACATCTATTCAGACCTGGCGCCCAAGTTCGCCCGGCTCAAAGTTGTGATGATCGAGCAACCTCTGCCAGCATCCGACGACGGCGGACTGGCCGGGATCGAGCGGCCGGTGCCGGTCTGCGCGGATGAAAGCTGTCACGACACGGCGACGCTTGATGCCCTCGTCGGCAAGTACGACATGATCAACATCAAGCTCGATAAGACCGGTGGGCTGACCGAGGCACTCCGCCTCCGGGATGCGGCGGTTGAAATGGGCTTCGAGGTCATGGTCGGGTGCATGGTCGGCAGCTCTCTCGCCATGGCACCGGGCATAGTGGTCGCGCAAGGAGCCAAGATCGTCGATCTCGATGGACCGCTGCTCCTCGCCGAGGACCGGCCCGACGGTCTGCGCTATGACGGCAGCACGGTCCATCCGTCCGCCGCCGCACTCTGGGGGTAGGAAAATGGCAGATACCGGCAGTGTGACCAGCCATTACGATCAAGACGACCTCGCCGCCAAGCTGGTGCAGCAGCTCATCATGGCCGGGCACAACCTGGATGCGCTGGGCATGGAGTCCCTGTCGCTCGTCGACCAGATGCATGTGATGGGCATGGCGGCGACCCTGGACCTTCACGAGGCACTCGGCATCTCAGAGACCGATAAGGTCTTGGATGTGGGCAGCGGCGTTGGCGGCCCGGCCCGGACACTTGCGTGGAAACGGCATTGCACCGTGATCGGCCTTGATCTGACCCCGGCGTTCTGTGAGGCGGCGCGGGAGTTGACCGAGATGGTTGAGCTCCAGGGACATGTGTCGTTCCAGGAAGGCTCCGCATTGGACATGCCCTTCGACGACGCGAGTTTCGATGTGGTCGCTACCCAGCACGCCACCATGAACATCCCAGACAAGCCAACCCTTTACCGGGAGATCGCCCGTGTTCTGAAGCCGGGAGGCCGGTTCGGTTTTTGGGATGTGATGAAAGGGCCGGGCGGTGATCTTCATTTCCCGGTGCCATGGGCTGGGACGCCTGAGATCAGCCACTTGATCCCGCCGGACGCGGTTGCGGAGCATCTGACGGCCGCAGGGATGGAGCGGGTCTCCCTGGAAGACCGGTCGGAGACGGCCAAGGCCTGGATGGCCGAACAACGATCCGCGCGGGAGGCCCGGGCCGCCGCCGGTGAGGAAGAGCCGCCGTCCGGTGGGCCCGTCCTGATGGGACCGACCGCGCCGGAGAAGTCGAAGAACATCTTCCGGAACCTGATGGAAGACCGGATCGCCCTTATTCAGGGGGTTTTCCGAAAGCCGTCCTAACCGGGTCCCCAGCCACTGGCATCGAGCGCGTCGGCAGAAAGCGGCAGGGAAACGGCATTCCCCGACCTGGATGACCGGTAGAGAGCCGTGACGAGTTCGACGGACCGAAGGCCGTCATCAGGGGTCACGATGTCCGTCTCCGCACCCATGAGCCGGTGCCCGAGCGCGGCGTAGAACCCGGCAAAACTCTCCGGCCCGTCCATAATCGACCCCACTGCCTCGTCAATCGCTGATTGTTCCGATTTGGTTCGGGCCGTGAAGGTCCAGGGGGCCTGCGCCGGGTGGTAAGGCGACAGTCCACTCTCTGCCGTCAGGTTCGAGAAGCAGAACCGTAGCCGGGAGGTGTCTTCGGCAGCTCCCAACGTGATCGAGGACGTGGCGAGAGCCCCGGACGCCATGGTGAAGGCGATGGCGGCGCAATCGTCCACTTCGATATCGTTGACCCGGGTTGCCAGTGTTGCCGAGACCTTTGCAATGGGTCCCATCGCCACCGTCAGCAGATCATGGGCATGGATGGCGTGGCTGAGAATGGCACCGCCCCCTTCGCGCTCCCAAGTGCCGCGCCAGGGCAGGGCGTAATAGTCATCGCCCCGGTTCCAGTGGGTCTCAAGCGACGCGACCAAAGGCCGTCCGGCCAGACCCGAAGCGATGAGATGCCGGAGCTGTCGGAAGCCGAGCCCATAGCGGTACTGGAACACGGGTGCGAGCACACGATCGGCGGACAAGGCCGCATCCCGCATCCGGACCGCATCCCGGATTGACAGCGCCATTGGTTTCTCGCAGACGACGTGCTTGCCGGCCGCCAACGCATCCAGCGTGACCGGGCAGTGGAGGTGCGGCGGCAGCCCATTTACAACCAGATCGACATCAGGGTCGTTGAGGACCTTGGCGATATCGCTGTCAGTTCGGGCGCCGGGTGCCAACGCGGCGATCCTCGACGCCTGATCCTGCTCAAGCGCACAAACGGTCACCACCCTGAAACGGTCGGGCAGGGTGATCAGCGCGCGGACATGGTTCTCCCCAATCCCGGCTCCGAGAATGCCGACCCCGAAGGTTCTACCCATTGGCAAGGTGGCCTAGGCGCGTGGCGCGCATCTGTGCCTGGATGGACAACTCTGTCACGGTGAACGCGTGGTCATTGGTCATCGCGGTTGACGTTCGGTTTCGCACATCGTCGGCGAGCCGGCCGAAATAGGGCAGTCCGGCATCCCGTGCATCGATGTTCTCGCACCTGTTAGCATTGACCAATACGAGGTGGTTGGTTCCGTCCCGGCCGCCGACATCGACGTACTTTCGAAGTTCAATGTAGCCCTCGGTCCCAAGGATCGTCAGGCGGCCGTCGCCCCAGTTCGGAAGAGCATCCGGTGTGTACCAGTCGACCCGGATGTATCCGCTCCCCGCTTCATTCCGGAGCAGGATCTCGCCGAAATCCTCGAATGGAACGTCATCTGGGTTGGCGAAGTTGCCAATGGCGCTGGTGACGATCTCCGCTGTCTTTGTTCCTGTGAAGAACAGGAACTGGTCGATCTGATGGGATGCGATGTCGACGAGGATTCCGCCGAAACGATCCGGTTTGAAGAACCAGTCGGGGCGCAAATCCCGATTAAGCCGATGGGGTCCCAGGCCGACGGTCTGCACCACCTGACCGATCTCTCCCGCCTCGACCAACTCAATGGCCTTGGTGACCGCCGGTACTTCAAACCGCTCGGAGAAGTCTACGGACCAGATCCGTCCGGTACGGGCCGAGACCTCCCGCAGCCGTGCGAGATCCTCCAACGTCGTGCAGCCTGGTTTGTCCGTCATGACATCCTTACCGGCCTCCATCGCGCGGATCGCAAGGTCGGCCCGGCGGTCGGGGATATCCGCGATAAGAACGAGGTCGATCTCCGGGTCATCCAACACCGCATCGACCGATCCGACGCGTGGTAGGTCCGGAAATCGTCGCCGGAACCCATCGATCGGCTGTGGCTCGCCCTTGGTCCACCAGCTCTTGGCGCGGCAGCCGACGTCCAGCATGCCGGAGAGTTGCCCATAGATGTGACGGTGGTCGACGCCCAGTATGCCGACGGTAACGGGTGGCTGATTGGACAAGGCTGGCCTCTTCAACGACTGTTTCCTACCCCGCCACACCTTAGCGGTGGCGAGCCCGTTTCGCAGCCGTTGTCGCGCTGTATGGAGCGTCAGATCGCCAAGTATTCGGCCCGCAGTTCCGCGTTATCGAGCACTTCCTGTGCGGTGCCTTCGAACACGATCTCGCCCATATCGAGGATGATCGCCCGGTCGGCGAGGTGGAGAGCCGCGACGGCATTCTGCTCGACGATGATCGTCGTGATGCCGAGAGACTTGATCTCTTCCAACGTCCGCTCGATCTCCTGGACGATGACCGGGGCAAGGCCCTCATACGGCTCATCCAGAAGCAGGAGTTTCACGTCCCGGGCCAAGGCGCGGGCCACGGCCAGCATCTGCTGCTCACCGCCGGAGAGCGTAATGCCTTCCTGCTTCCGGCGTTCACCCAAACGCGGAAACAGCTCATAGAGCCGCTGGATCGACCAACCCTTCGGCGGTGCGATCTGCGCGAGGATCAGGTTCTCTTCGACCGTAAGGCCGGGAATGATCCGCCGGTCCTCCGGGACCAGCCCGACACCCATTTGGGCCGCTTGGAAGGCTGCCATCTCGTGAAGCGGTTGGTGGTCGAGCCAGATTTCACCGTGGGTCACCGCCGGCGAGTCGACGCGCGCGAGAGCCCGCAATGTCGAGGTCTTGCCGGCGCCATTGCGTCCCAAGAGGGCCAAGATCTCGCCTTCCCGCACGTCGAAGCTGACACCTTGAACGATGTAGCTCTCACCGTAGTAGGCGTGAATGTCATGGACGGACAGGTACGCGGGGCTGCTACCCCGGCCCCGAACCGGTGCTACGCCGGGCACATCGATGTGCTCGTGCTCGGCACCGTCCTGGTGGGTGGACGCGTCGCTCATATGTGCGCTCCTCCGAGATAGGCTTCCTGCACCCGCTCATCGCCCTTGATGGCGTCCGGTGGGCCTTCGACGATCACGGTGCCCTGCGCCATGACGCTGATTTTCTCGGCCAGTGAGAAGACGACGTGCATGTCATGCTCGATGATCACCTTGGTGATTCCGTACTCCTCACCAATCCGCTTCAGCAGATCGATGGTGTTGTTGGTATCCGCCCGCGACATCCCGGCCGTCGGTTCGTCCAGCAGAAGCAGCTTCGGATGCTGGATCAGACACATCGCCAACTCCAGGCGGCGCTTGTCACCGCGGGAGAGGCTTGCCGCCATCACTTCTTTCTTGTCGTAGAGCCCGATGTCCCCAAGAAGACCTTCCACTTCCTCGATGATCTCAGCCCGGCGCGCGGCCCGGCTCCAGAAGTTCATCTTGAAAGAGCCGTCGAAACGGGCGAACGCCGGGATCATCACGTTCTCAATGAGTGAAAGGTCGTTGAAGATTTCCGGGGTCTGGAAGACGCGGACGACGCCCAGCTGGTTGATGGCATGCGGCGACGTGCCGAGCAACGAGCTGCCGTTGAAGGTCACCGTGCCCGTGTCCGGCAGCAGTTTGCCGACCAGGCAGTTGAGCAGGGTGGATTTACCCGCCCCATTGGGGCCGATGATCGCGTGAACAGAGCCTTGCTCGACCGTGATGTTCACATCGTTGAGCGCGGCGAGGCCGCCAAAGCGCTTTGTTACACCCGAGACTTCGAGGAGAGACATCCCAGCGCTCCTTATTCCGCGGGGGCATGGGCCGGCTTGGAGGCCGATCCATCGTTCGAGCTAGGGGTGAACAGGCGAACAATCCGGCGGAAGCCTTCCATCAGCCCGCCGGGCAGGAAGATGACGATGGCCATGAAGAGAACGCCAAGGGTCAGATGCCACCCCTCGCCGACGAAGAGCGAGACGACCGAAATCACAGCGTGGTCGAGACCTGCTGGAAGGAACGAGAAGGCCGCCTGAAGGGTCTGATCGTTGAACGCCGAGAAGATGTTCTCGAAGTACTTGATCACGCCCGCGCCGATAATCGGGCCGAGCAGGGTGCCGACACCGCCGAGGATCGTCATCAGAACGACTTCTCCCGATGCCGTCCATTGCATCCGCTCCGCCCCGGCCAGCGGATCGGTAACCGCCATCAGCGACCCGGCGAGACCAGCGTACATACCGGAGATAACGAACGCGGCCATCAGATAGGGGCGCGTGTTGAACCCGGTATAGGCCATCCGGTTCTGGTTCGATTTTATCGCCCGAAGCTTCATCCCGAACGCTGACCGTGTCAGGCGAAGCGCGAAGTAGAACGTGACGATCAGGATGACGGCACACAAATAGAAGCCCGGATATCCGGTCATCTCGATGCCGAACAGCGTGCTGATCAGCGGACCATCCTCACCCTTGCCGGCGTAGTCGAAGATCCTTGGATCGCTTTCCAGAACCCGGAGGCCTGTCTCGCCATTGGTGATCGGGGTCAGCACCGAGTAGGCAAGGTTGTAGGACATCTGCGCGAAGGCCAGCGTCAGGATCGAGAAGTAGATGCCCGACCGGCGCAGGGAGACGAACCCGATCAACAGCGCGAAGATGCCGGAGGCGGCCATCGCCAGCAGCACGGCCGGTATCGGGTTCATCCCAAGGAGCTTGAACGACCAGACCGCTGTGTAGGAACCGACACCCAGGAACGCGGCGTGGCCGAAGGAGAGATATCCCGTCAATCCGAACAGGATGTTGAAGCCCGTGGCGAAGATCCCGAAGATCGCGAACTTCTGCAGCAGGTCCGGATAGGCCGCACCAAAGGGCTGTAGCGTGATGGGGCTCGAAAGCACCACTACGATGAAAACGATCATCAGGATGATGTCGTTGCGGCTGTTGGTGGACGCGTTCATCGCCTCAACTCTCCATCACGCCTTTGCGGCCCATCAGGCCACGGGGCCGGGTCAGCAGGATGACAACCGCGATCAGGTAGATGATGATCTGGTCGATACCCGGCAGTACGCTCTTGATCTCGTTCATGGAGGCGAAGGATTGCAGGACACCCAACAGGAAGCCTGCCGCGACCGCCCCTCCCAGCGATCCCATACCGCCGACGACAACCACGACGAAGGACAACACCAGGAAGTCCATTCCCATGTGATAATCCGGTGGCAGGATCGGCGTGTACATCACCCCGGCGAGCCCGGCGACGACGGCGGCTATTCCGAAGACGATCGTAAAGCGCCGATCGATGTCGATGCCCAGGAGGCCCACGGTCTCCCGGTCCTGCATGCCCGCCCGGACGACCATGCCGAAGGTCGTGAACTGCAGGAACGCGAACACCGCCGCGATGATCGAGAACGAGAACAGGAAGTAGACCATCCGCCAGAACGGATAGACGAAAATGTTCGGCTCAAATCCGAGCAGCGCGCCCACATCCATGGAGCCAGCGACGGCGGCCGGAGCGGCCTGCGGGATCGGGTTCGCGCCGTAAACGGACTTCACGATCTCCTGGAGCACGATCGCGAGGCCGAACGTCACCAGGATCTGTTCCGCGTGTGGCCGCTTGTAGAAGTGCTTGATCAGCCCGCGTTCCATCGCAACGCCGATCAACAACATCACCGGAATGGCGGCCAGGATCGAAATGGGGACGGAGAAGTCGACGAGGAAGGACCCGAAATCACCGAACCAGGCCTCAACGTAGGGCTCCCGGATCTCAAGAGGGGTACCCCAAGCCGTCGTCTTGGTCGGATCAAGCGTCACGCTTTCCCAACCAAGGAACCTGTTGATCGTGACAGCACAGAAGGCCCCGAGCATGAACAAGGCGCCGTGCGCGAAGTTCACCACGCCGAGCGTGCCGAAAACCAGAGTCAGGCCCAGGGCGATCAGCGCATACGCTCCGCCCTTGTCCAATCCGTTCAAGATTTGAAGCAGGATCGATTCCATGGGTTCGCCCCCAACCTCCAGATTTTTACTCGGTATTCTGATTAGACCCGAGAAGCGTATTCATCGAAACCGTAATCCGCCGCCGCGGCTAAGCGCGGCGGCGGGCCGGACGGTTACCGGCATTCTTCAGGCGATTAGGCGCCCGCGTTGCACGCGCCGAGTTCGCCGCCGAGCATCGCGGCCGGGTACGTGACCTGGTCGACCGGGACCTCCTGCACAACCTCGAGAAGGTCGAACTGCGAGGACGGGTTCTCGTTGCCCTTCACGACCAGCACCTTCTTGAAGCACTGGTGATCGTCGGCACGATACTCGGTCGGGCCGTTGCCCATGCCGTCGAACTTGAAGCCTTCGAGCGCCTCGACGACCCCACAGGGGTTGAACGAACCGGCACGCTCGCAAGCATCTGCATAGAGCAGAGCCTGAACGTAGCAGGTGTGCGCGGCCTGGGACGGCGGGAAGCCGTACTTGGAGCCGAAGGACTTCACGAACGCCTTCGAGCCTTCGTCCTGCAGGGACCAGTGCCAGTTCGTGGAGCCAAAGATGCCCTTAACGTTCGCACCGGCACCCTGAGCCATCAGACGCGAGTACAGCGGCACGACGATCTCGAAGTTCTTGCCGTTGACGCTCTTGTCCCGGAGACCGAACTGAACGGCCTGGGTCAGAGAGTTCACCATGTCCTTGCCATAGTGGTTCAGGACCAGCACGTCGGCACCGGAGTTCAGAACCGGCGTGATGTACTGCGAGAAGTCACCGGCGCCGAGCGGCGTGCGGACGGCCTCAACCGTCTCCCAGCCGAGAGCTTCGGAGTACTTCTTGATCGAGCCTTCCTGCGACCAGCCCCAGTTGTAGTCGGCGGTCAGGTGGTAGGCGCGACGGTCCTTGCCATAGTTGGCTTCCATGACCGGTCCGAGTGCGGCGCCGGACATTTCGGTGTTGAAGAAGTGCCGGAAACCGTTCCGACGCTTGTCCTTACCGGTGGTGTCGTTGGAGTGGGTCAGGCCGGCCATGAAGATGACGCCTGCTTCCTGACACAGCGACTGCACCGCAACCGCGACGCCGGAGGACGAACCACCGGTGATCATCAGGGCGCCGTCCTTTTCGATCATCCGCTTGGCGGATGCGCGGGCGGCGTCGGACTTCGTTTGTGTGTCGCCCGTGACGAACTCCACCTTCTTCCCGAGGATGCCGTTACCCTTGAGGGCCAGCGGCTTCATCGTGTTGAGCATGCCGCCGTCGCCGCCACCGTTGAGGTGCTCGACCGCGAGCTGATAGGCCCGAAGCTCATCCGCACCCTCGTCGGCATAGGCACCGGTCTGCGGCACGTTGAAGCCGAGGATAACGGAACTGGCGCTGCCCGGATCATTCCGGAACGCGGCGGACGCGGGGCGCGTCCAAACCATCGGCATCGCCAGCGCCGTGCCGGCGACGAGCGAGCCCTTCAAGATCGACCGGCGTGACGCCATCGCATCGAATACGGCCATTATTAATCCTCCCAAGACATTCGTTTAGGCGCGGATTCCAAAGCGGCGTTCGCCCTGCGACTCCCGCGACCGGCACCGTAATTCCCCGACTTCGATTGAGGCAACAGCGGATCGGGCGTCTGTCAATATTTTGTCAATCAGGCAAATTCTGGGATAGAATAATGTAAATTTATTTACAGAACCGGAGGGTCAAGGTGGCTGTCGCACCACGTTTGCCGATCGGACAGCGGGTCCGCAGCCGTCGTCAGGAGCTCGGTTTGACACAGTCCGGTCTGGCCAAATCCGTCGGCATTTCGGGGTCGTACCTCAACCTGATCGAGAACGACAAACGGCCCATTGGCGGTGCATTGCAGAAACGGATCGCCCACCGGCTCGGCATCGACATCACGTCGCTGACCGGCGAACGGGACGCCGGGCTCATTCAGGACCTCATGGAAGTCTCCGCAGCGTTGGGCCTCACTGACCTGGATGAGCAAGGGGCCGTGCGACTTGTTGCGCGGGATCCCCGATGGGCTGACGCGTTCCGCGCCCTCCACCGGCGATATCAGGATGCCACGGAGACCGCCGTCGCCCTGTCCGACCGTCTCAGCCAGGACCCGAAATTGGTGGAGATGACCCACGCAGTGCTGTCTGAGATCACCGCCATCAAGTCTTTCGCTGCAATCATGCGGGACGGGCGGGGCGTCGGGCCCGACGAGGCCGACCGCTTTCTTGAGATCATCGCCAATCAGAGTGAGCTCCTTGGCACCCACGCGCGGACCATGATCGCCCTACTGGAAGGCGGTCCGGATGCACCAAGTCCGGCCACGCCCCGGAACGAGGTCGACGATTTCATCATCTATCGTGGCAACCACTTTCCGGTTCTAGAGGCGGCGGCGGACCGGGTGGGCCAACGGATAGAGCGATTCTCGGAGGACGACGATCGCGGGCTTCGCGACGCGCTGGTTGAGGGGTGGGGGGTCGAGATTGTGCGGGAGCAGATTGCACCCGGCCAGGGCGACCGAACGGCGCGGGAGGGTGCCGGCTCGCCGGACGCGGCTGAGTCCAATCTCTTTCTGGACCGCGCATGGCCGGCGGCGACACGGCGGTTCCGAATGGCCAGGCGGCTTATGGCGCTCGAGTGCCGGGACATCATCGAAGAGCAGATCGTTGGTGCCCGCCTCTCAAGCGAGGAGGCCCGGGACATGGTTCGCCGGGCGTTGGCCAACTATGCGGCAGGAGCGCTTCTTGGACCCTACAACCGTTTCTTGGAGGCAGCGGAGCGTTACCGTTACGACATCGACCGTTTGAGCTTCGAGTTCGGGATGAGCTTCGAGCAAACGGCGCACCGGCTCGTCACGCTTCGTCGGGAAGGATCGGAAGGTGTTCCGTTCGCTTTCCTGAGGGCGGATCCGGCCGGCAACGTGTCCAAGCCTTTCGGCACGCCGGGCCTTAGAATGCCCAGACTCGGTGGTGCCTGCCCCTTGTGGGTGATTTACGCGGCATTCTCGTCGCCCGATCAGACCTTGGCGCAAATGGCCGTCATGCCGCAGGGGGAGCGATATCTGTTCGTCGCGCGCAGGCTTGCCAAACGAACGGATGCCTACGGTGCACCGCGCACGGTGTTCAGTGTCATGCTTGGATGTGATGCGGTTTACGCCGACAGGGTCGTTTACGGCGATGGCTTTGGAAGCGGATCGGCTTCTGTTGAGACACCGGCGGGTTTCAGCTGTTCGTCCTGCCCGCGCGCCGCGTGCGGACAGCGGGCCTCGCCGTTCATCCTTGGGTGACACAGCCGCTTCTAGCTGTCGCCGCATTGGAGTAGTCTAGTCGAAGCCGCAAAGGTGAATTCGGCGCCGATAGAAGCGTCAAACGACCCTCGGGTTCGGGGAGGAAACGGATGACGGGGACGATCCTCATCGCGGAGGACGAGCCGTACATCGTCGAATCACTCACCTTTCTGCTCCGGCGGGAAGGGTACGAAGTCGCGTCCGTGACCGATGGTCCGGCGGTGCTTGAAGCGGTCCGGCGGACCAAACCCAATGTGCTCATACTCGATGTGATGATCCCGGAGATGAATGGCTTCGACGTCTTACGGCAGATCCGGCACACACCTGAAACCGAAGGGCTTCCGGTTCTGGTGCTGACGGCGAAAGGCCAGGATACGGATCGCCGCCGCATGTTTGATCTTGGCGCCGACGACTTTGTGACCAAGCCGTTCTCAAACACCGATCTCGTTGAACGGGTCGCCGCCCTGTTGGTGGGGCGGCCCGCCGTTGACCAGGCGTTGGGCAAATGAAGCGGGGCAGCCGACTTCGGGATCTGGCCTTGGTGGTTCCGATTGGCGGAGTGGTCTTGTTCCTGCCGCCGTACGTGCAGGTCTTCGATCAAGAGTGGGCGATCGGCGGAATCCCGTTCCTGCACATTTCGCTTTTCGCGATTTGGCTCCTGGGCATTGTGATCACTGCAGTCTTGTCCAGCCGGCTCTCCCGTCTCGCCAGCCTTTCCGACTTGTCGAACGGTGATGACACCGGGGACGACAGCCGCTCTTCCGGCGCCGGAGCTGGTCGCGGTTTCGGCCGGGAGTAGAGGGGCGTGCTCAGCTCGGGCGTCATATTCACCGTCGCTGCTTTGTATCTCGGCGTTCTCTTTCTTCTGGCGTTCCTCAGCGACAGGCGCGCTGAGAAAGGGTCGCTTGGCTTCCTCGGCTCTCCGGTCGTCTACACCCTGTCACTCGCGGTCTATTGCACGAGTTGGACGTTCTACGGCGCGGTCGGATCGGCCGCCCGGAACGGGCTGGAGTTCCTGACGATCTATATCGGGCCGACGCTTGTGCTGATGGGGTGGTGGTACGTGCTCCGCAAGCTGGTGGTCATCAGCAACGCCCAGCGGATCACGTCGATCGCGGACTTCATCTCCGCGCGGTATGGCAAGAGCACACTCCTCTCGGCGATGGTCACCGTTATCGCCGTTATCGGCGTGACCCCTTATATCGCCCTTCAGCTCAAAGCGGTCGCCGCGAGTTTCGACGCGTTCGCCGTGGAAGAGAACTGGCAGCCAGTCCCGTTGCAGAACCTGAGCCTCTTCGAGGATACCGGGTTCTGGGTGGCTGTGTGCATGGCGACGTTCGTCATTCTCTTCGGAACACGGAACCTGAGCGCCGACGAGAAGCACCCAGGTGTCGTCGTCGCGATCGCCTTCGAGTCGATCGTCAAGCTTCTCAGCCTCGCTGCCATCGCGTTTTTTGCGGTTTTCGTGCTGCACGATGGAGTCTTCGATCTCTATGTCCGAACCGCCTGGAGCGAGGGCGTTCAGCGCCTCTACACCTTTGGAGATGGGTTCGAGGCGCGTTGGATCGCACTGACCTTTCTTTCGGCGGCCGCCATGATCTGTCTGCCGCGTCAATTCCAGGTCGCGGTTGTTGAGAACGTGGATGAGCGGCATTTGGCAACCGCGTCGTGGCTGTTCCCGGCGTATTTGGCGCTTGTGAGTCTCTTCGTACTGCCGATCGCGATGAGCGGGCTCACTCATATGCCGGAGACCGCGAACCCGGATCTCTTCGTCTTGAGCGTCCCGTTGTCCTCCGGTCAGGAGGAACTGGCGCTGCTGGCCTTCATCGGCGGACTCTCAGCGGCAACGTCGATGGTGATTGTCGCCAGCATCGCGTTGTCGATCATGATCTCGAACCACATCGTGACTCCGGTCCTGATCCGTTTTCCGCTTTTCGGTGCGGCGGCCGGCGGGGACCTTTCCCGCACGCTGCTTCTCGTTCGACGCATCAGCATCATTGCGATCCTGACACTGGGCTTCATCTATTACCGCGTCACGGCCGCGGCGAGCCCGCTGGCGTCCATCGGTCTCATCTCCTTCGTCGGCGTCGCGCAGTTCCTGCCCGCGCTGATCGGCGGCATCTATTGGTCCGGGGGTACCAGGACGGGGGCGGCTACCGGGCTGTTCGCGGGATTTCTTGTCTGGGCCTACACCCTGATGGTGCCCAGTCTCGCGGGGGCCGGTTGGGCATTCATGGATGTGGTCGCCTACGGCCCCTTCGGCATTGAGATCCTGAAGCCGGATGCTCTTTTCGGTCTCGCCGATTGGGACCCGTTGGTGCACGGGCTCTTCTGGAGCTTCACCGTCAACGTCGCACTCTACGTCGGCATATCCCTGTCAACACGCCAGTCTCCCCTGGAACAGCTCCAAAGTGCCCTGTTCACGGATCCGTACAGGGAGAGGGGTCCCGGGATGGAGTCGGCATTCCAGCGCTGGGCGGCCACGGACGATCTGTTCAGTTGACCAAGCGGGTCATTGGATCCGACCGGGCCGAGCGGATCTTCCGGGACTACGCCAGAGCCTACGGGCGCCAGGGCAGAATTCCGGAGAACGACGTCAACCTTATCGGCCACGTGGAACGTCAATTGGCGAGCCACGTCGGCGCGGCATCCGCCCGGTCGCTGGTCTCGGGCGTGGTTGAAGGCGAGACAGTTTCACTGGACTCCGTCATCGCACTTTTGGACGAGAAGCAGGAAGTTGTCCGCTACAGCCAGGAACTGGAGCGCAAGAGCCAAGAGCTGGAACAGACGGCCGAAGCGCTCCGTTTGGCGAACGATCAGCTCACCCGGCTCGACCGCATGAAGGACGATTTCCTGAGCCAGGTCAGCCATGAACTCCGGACGCCGATGACGGCGATCCGGTCTTTCGCGGAAATCCTTGTCAGTCCTGAGGGTCTCAAGGGAGAGGACGAACGGCGCTTTCTCAACATCATCCACGGCGAGAGCAAGCGTCTGACGAAGCTGCTGGATGAGATTCTTGAGTTGGGGCGACTGGAACAGGGGTCGGCGGATCTGGATCTGCGGGTGCTTGATGCGGCAGCGGTCGCGCGCCGGTCTATCGAGACCATGCAGGGCCTCGCCATGGCAGAGTCAGTTGAGATCGTGGACGCGCTCGGCCAGGAGCGATTGCCGGTTCTCGCCGATGAGGACCGCTTGGCACAGGTCTTCGTCAACCTTCTGTCCAACGCCATCAAGTTCAACGGCTCGGCCGATGCCACGGCCTGGGTTGAGTATATGCCGGACGTGCGCCCGGGCTTCGTCGAGATACGGGTGTGCGACAATGGACCGGGCATTTCTGAAGCCGAGCGGGAAACGGTCTTCTCAAAGTTTGCCCGGGGGTGGAGCGAGGGCACCAAGAAGCGGGGCGGCAGCGGTCTGGGCCTGCCGATCTGCCGGCAGATCATGAACCATCTTGGTGGCGAGCTGACGCTTCTGGATGCATCCGGGCGGGGATGCACGTTCGCCATCCTGATCCCTGCCGCCGACCTCGCTGCCCTTGACACCGGGCCCTCTGAAGCCGGGTCGGTTGCAGCCGAGTAATCCGACAGATCTAGACATTGACCGTTTCGCGGGCGGGTGATGGGATCAGACCTTCACGCGTGCGGAGGGGAGCGGATCATGTCCGGCGAGAAAGAGACTTATCTGGATCACGTCTACGAGGTTCGGACAGCGGACGAGACCCGCGAGCTCTATAACGAATGGGCGGACAGCTACGAAGACGAGATCAAGGACAGTGGCTACGCCACGCCCGGTCGCTGCGCGGTGGCGCTGGCCGCAGCGGTCCAGGACAAGGCGGCGCCCATGCTCGATCTCGGCTGTGGCACGGGGCTCTCCGGCGTTGCGCTGGCGGAAGCGGGGTTCACCACCATCGACGGTACCGACTTCGCCGCAGACATGATGAAGAAGGCCGCGGAGAAGGAAGGGGTCTACCGGAGCCTCATTCAAGGCGATCTCAACCGGCCGCTACCGGCTGAGCCGGGTCAGTACACGAACATGTCCGCGATCGGTGTCTTCAGCCCCCATCACGCACCCGCATCCATGATCGAAACGGTGATCGGTGTCCTGCCGACCGGAGGCTGTTTTGTCTTCTCACTCAATGATCACGGCATGAAGGACCCGAGCTACGGCGGCAAGGTCCAGGAACTTGCGGCGGCCGGGGTCGTGGAAAAGGTGGTCGAAGAGTACGGCCCCCATCTCCCGAAGATCGACCTGGGGTCGACCGTCTACGTTCTCCGGAAGCTTTGACCGCGGGAAACGAGGTCGTGAGCCCTTGCGGGTGACAGAATCCACTGCCGCACCGCGTCCGCTGTGTCGCTCAGGCGGGTTCGCTCAGACCAGACCAGATGAAACGCGTTCTCTGTTTCGAGCGCCCACGGGCCGACGGGGACCAGCAGGTTCTGCGTGACCAGGGACTCGGTGACATGCCGCCAACCCAGCGCGATGCCCTCACCGGCCATGGCGGCTTGTAGGACCAGGGCATAGTCGTTGAGCCGAAGTCCGCCCCGGTCGTCCGTGTAGGCAACACCGTGCGCCTCGAACC
Source organism: Thalassobaculaceae bacterium (assembly GCA_963691835.1). Classification (GTDB taxonomy): domain Bacteria; phylum Pseudomonadota; class Alphaproteobacteria; order Thalassobaculales; family Thalassobaculaceae. Next base: position 5,197,105 of record OY829383.1, on the reverse strand, counting down.
AGGATCGCCATGTGGGACGGGGTCGAAAGGGCTCCTCGAGATGGATCAGCCTCGAGGCCGCCAGGTCCGACAGGGTCTCTGGCATGTCCTCATTGGTCAGGAAGGCCGGGCTGGCCATCGGGCGGAGAACCTCGGTCGCAAAGGCGGCGGCGTTGTATCCCGTCCAGTCGCCAAGTCCTCGGCGGACACCGAGGCTTACCCCTTCCTGATCCAGGTCCAGGTCCTTGTCGGTCGTCTGAAGACGAAGGTCGATGCCGGGACAGTCCTGATGAAAGATCGCGAGGCGGGGGACCATCCAGTAGTTCGCGAACGCGGTCGAAACGGACAGGGTCACGTGCGGTCCGTCCCTGCGCTGGCGGATCTGGCGCGCGGTATCGACCATGCGCCGGAAACCATCGGACACGTCCCGGTAAAGCCGTTCTCCCGCCTCCGTCAGAGCGATGGCGCGATGAAGTCGGCGGAAGAGGGGAACGCCAAGAGTTTCTTCCAGCTGGCGCACGGCCAAACTGACGGCGGGTTGCGTGACGTTCAGCTCACCAGCCGCGCGGGTGAAGGACCCATGCCGGGCGGCAGCCTCGAACACCATCAGATGATGAGGGGAGCGAACCAGTTGACGTAGATCTCGCATAAACTCAACTTATCACAGGCAAGCATAATTTCTAGAGGTCACGCCGGGTCCCGGCATTGTCACTCTGTTGTTGGTATAAGCCAAACGGGTGAGCGTGAGAGGATGCGGGAAGCGCGAAGATCTCGGCGAACGGGACGGCGCGGTGGCGATGTTGCTACTGCTGTCTCGACAGGGCCTGTCAGGTTGGCCGCACCGCATATCCGGCGCCGTATGCCGTTCTACGAAGTCCTTGATGAAGAGGGACTTGTCCGTCTTGAGCAGCAAGCCGATTGGTTGATCGAAGAAATCGGGGTCGAGTTCAGAGGTGATCCCGAGGCGCTTGATATCTGGCGCCGGGCGGGAGCGCATGTCGATGAAACGCGTGTCAGGGCCGATTCAAAACTGATCCGAAGCCTCTGTGCCAAAGCGCCCTCGGAGTTTGTTCAACAGTCCAGAAATCCGGCGCGCAGTGTGCGGATCGGCGGTGACAATCAGGTCTTTGCCCCCGTTTTCGGCCCCCCCTTCGTCCGGGACCTGGATGAGGGGCGCCGCTACGGCACGATGGCGGACCTCGAGAAGCTGGTGAAGCTGACCTACATGCTGCCGGGCCTTCACCACAGCAGCCTCGTCATCTGCGAGCCCTGCGACGAGCCGGTCTCCAAACGGCATCTGGACATGCTTCTCCTGCACATGACTATGAGCGACAAGCCCCATCTCGGCGCTATTACGGAGAAGAGTCGGGCGGAGGACTCCGTTGAGATGGCCCGCATTCTCCACGGCGACGCCGCCATGGAGGAAGGCTGCGTGATCATGGCCAACGTGAACACGAACTCGCCGCTACACGTGGACAAGGTCGTTACCGAGGCAATCCGCGTTTACAGCGGTGCGGGTCAGGCGATCATCGTGGCGCCCTTCATCCTGTCCGGCGCCATGGGGCCGGTGTCTACCGCCGCGTCGATCTCGCAGGCCTTGGCCGAAGCGATGATGTGCTGCGCGTTCTCTCAGATCATCCGGCCGGGCGCCCCCTTTGTGCTGGGCAACTTCCTGTCGTCCATGAGCCTCAAATCCGGGGCGCCGACTTTCGGTATGCCGGAGCCGGTGCTGTCGAACTACGTGGTTGGTCAATTGGCCCGGCGTCTCGGCCTGCCGCTGCGATGTGGGGGCGCACTGACGGCGTCCAAGACCGCGGATGCCCAGGCGGCGTATGAGAGTGCGGACAGCATGCATTCAACAGCCCTCGCCGGGGCGCATTTCGTCCTGCACGCGGCCGGTTGGCTGGAGGGGGGCTTATGCACCGGCTTTGAGAAGCTGGTCATGGATGCCGACCGGCTGGCCGCCTATGCGCGCCTTCTCGACGGCCTCTCCACGGACGAGGAAGCGTTGGCGAAGGACGCCTATCGCGAGGTCGAGCCCGCGGGTCATTTTCTCGGCTGCGGGCATACCATGCGGCACTATCAGGACGCCTTCTTCGATAGCGCGCTATCAAACAGCGAGAACGTCGAAAGTTGGGAAGAGGCGGGGGCCAAGGACATGGAAGTCCGCGCCAACGAACGTTGGAAAGCGCTTCTGTAAGCCTATGAAAAGCCACCGATAGATCCGGCGACCGAAGAGGCGTTGAAAGACTTCGTGGCCCGCCGGAAGGCTGAGCTTCCGGATGCCTGGTACTGAGTGACAGAAAGGCCTGGCGCGGGGTGCCGGAGCTGTGGAGGGGATGATGTTGGAAAGCCACGCAAAGGTCGTGATCATCGGGGGCGGTGTCGTCGGCTGCTCGATCCTGTTTCACCTGGCCAAGTTCGGCTGGAAGGACGTGGTCCTATTGGAGCGGAATGAGCTGACCTCAGGGTCTTCCTGGCATGCGGCGGGACAGATCCATACCATCAGCTCGGACCCGAACATCTCCCGTCTTCAGGGGTACACGATCAACCTCTACAAGGAGATTGAGGAGACGTCCGGTCATTCCGTCGGCATGCACGCAACCGGCGGCTTCTATCTCGCCTCGAACCAGGATTGGTACGACTACCTGAAGCGCGAGCGGTCAAAGGCCCGATATATGGGCTTGGATCAGGAATTCATCTCGGTGGAGGAGGCCGCGAGGCGCCACCCGCTGATCGACCCGTCCCGCTATATCGCGGCCCTGTGGGACCCGCTTGATGGCGACATCGATCCCTCCGGGGTCACTTACGCCTATGCCAAGGCCGCCAAGGTGCACGGGGCCAACTTCCACACCCACACCCCGGTCATTGAGACCAATCCCCGTCCCGATGGCGGCTGGGATGTGGTGACGGAGAAGGGCACCATCATCGCCGAGCATGTGGTGAACGCGGGCGGCCTTTGGGCGCGGGAGGTCGGTCACCTCGCCGGTATCCATCTTCCCGTCCAGCCGATGGAGCACCACTACCTGATCACCGAGGACATTCCGGAGATTGTGGAGCGGGGTGACGACCGCTTGCCCGCGGGCATCGATTACGAAGGGAACATGTATTTCCGCCAAGAGCGGAAAGGCATGCTGCTCGGGACGTATGAGCCGAGGGCGACCGCCTGGAAGGTGGCCGGCACGCCAATGGATTTCGGCCACGAACTCCTCGCGCCGAAGCTGGAGAACATCGAAGACCGTCTCGCACTCGGGTTCGAGCGGGTCCCCGCGCTGGAGCGGGCGGGTATCAAGAATATCATCAACGGGCCCTTCACCTTCGGACCTGACGGCAATCCGATGATCGGTCCTGTACCGGGGCTGAAGAACTACTGGGCCGCTGTGGGCGTTATGGCGGGCTTCTGCCAAGGCGGCGGCGTCGGCCTCTGCATGGCGGAGTGGATGATCGAGGGCGAGCCGTCGATCGATGTCTGGGCGATGGACATCGCGCGCTTCGGCGACTTCGCGACGCCGGGCTGGGGAACCGCCAAGGCGTCGGAGAACTACGAGCGCCGCTTTGTGATGACCTTCCCGAACGAGACGCTGCCAAAAGGGCGGCGTCAGAAGACAACCGCGCTCTACGACAAGCTGTTGGCAAAAGGGGCGGTCATGGATCAGGCGTTCGGCCTTGAACACGCGCTCTGGTTCGCCGACGGTCCGGAGGACGCGCATGAGGATCCGAGCTTCCGGCGCTCCCGCGCTCATGAATACGTCGCCCGCGAAGTGAAGGCGGTACGCGAGGCGGTGGGCGCGATCGAGATTGCCAACTTCGCCAAGCATGGGTTTGGCGGGCCCGGCGCCCGGGCATTCCTTGACCGGATCATGGCTGGCCGTCTGCCGAAGCCGGGACGGATCGCGCTCTCGCCGATGCTCACGCCGCGTGGCAAGCTCTACGGAGACCTGACCGTGGCGTGCCTCAACGACGAACAGTTCCTCGTCATCGGCTCCGGCGCGATGCAGGAGGCGCATCGGCGTTGGTTTGAAACCAATCTGCCCGACGAAGGTGTGAGCTATGTGAACCTGTCAGACGCGCTCCACGGCATTGCCATCTCAGGGCCGAAATCGCGCGAGCTCCTGGCGCGACTCACCCGCGATGACGTGTCGAAAGACGGCTTCCGGTTCCGGGATATCCGCCAGACTTTCATTGCAGATGTACCCGCGACCATCGCGAGGATCTCGTTCTCCGGCGAGTTGGGGTACGAGATCTACGTGGCGCCGCAGTATCAGCGCCGACTGGCGGAAGGGGTCGAGGAGGCGGGGGCCGATCTCGGGCTCCGCTGGTATGGCGCCCGGGCATTGATGAGCCTCCGACTCGAGAAGAGCTGGGGTGCGTGGACTTTGGATTTCACGCCGGACTTTACGGCGGCGGAGAGCGGCCTCGACGTCTTCATAAACTGGGACAAGGACTTCATCGGCAAGGACAAAGCCTTGGCCGAGCGAGAGGCCGGTCCCGCCAACAGGCTCGTCGCGATGGTTGTCGACACGACGGATATCGATGTCAGCAATGATGAGGCGGTCCTGAAAGACGGTGAGGCGATCGGCTACGTAACCTCCGGCGGGTTTGCCCACCATGTCGGCGAATCGATGGCGATGGGATACCTCCCCGTTGCCGTCGCTGAGGGCTATGAGAAGGTGGTCGTCGAAATCAACGGAGAGATGGTGAGCGCGACGATCGTGGCTCAACCGCTTTACGACCCGGCGGGCGCCCGGATGCGGGCCTGAAGAAGCGCGCGCCTCGATACTGCGTCAACTTGTATGCGGATGGCTTGAATGGGCGGCTTGACCGCCGCCCCCTGCCGCGCGACTCTCCGCGGGCCCGACGGAGAAAGCGTATGTCCCTCAATCCATTCGAAACCGTGACCGAGACCGTCGACACCTCGCCGAAGGTGTCCGACGAGACCAAGTTCACGACCTGCTACATGTGCGCCTGCCGGTGCGGCATCAAAGTGCATCTGAAGGACGGGACGGTCCGCTACATTGAGGGCAACAAGAACCACCCGGTGAACAAAGGCGTGCTGTGCGCCAAAGGGTCCGCTGGGATCATGCAGCATTACTCCCCCGCGCGGCTCACGAAGCCGATGAAGCGCGTGGGTCCCCGAGGCAGCGGCGAGTTCGTCGAGATCGAGTGGGACGAGGCGATGGCCACCGCCGCCGGGTGGTTGAGGGAGATCCGGGCGACCGACCCGCGCAAACTCGCGTTCTTCACCGGCCGGGACCAGAGCCAGTCGCTGACCGGGTGGTGGGCCAGTCAGTTCGGGACCCCTAATCACGCAGCACATGGTGGCTTCTGTTCCGTCAACATGGCGGCCGCGGGCTTATATACGATCGGCGGTTCTTTCTGGGAGTTTGGAGAGGCCGACTGGGAGCACACCCGTTACTTCCTGATGTTCGGCGTCGCTGAGGATCACGATTCCAATCCGATCAAGACCGGCCTCGGAAAGTTGAAGGGCCGGGGTGCCAAGTTTGTTTCCGTGAATCCGGTGAAGACCGGATACTCCGCCATCGCGGATGAGTGGCTCGGCATCCGGCCGGGGACCGACGGTCTTCTTGTCATGGCGCTGATCCATGAGCTTCTCAAAGCGGGCAAGGTCGATCTCGACTATCTCATTCGCTATACCAACGCTCCGTGGCTGGTGATCCAGGATCCCGGTGCTGCCGATGACGGCCTTTTCGCGCGGGACGCGGACGGCAAGCCCCTGGCGTGGGACAAGACGTCCGGCGCGCTCGTCTCGGCGCTGGAGGCGGACATCACACCGGCGATGACCGGGCGGCACACGCTTGCAGACGGTAGGACGGCTGTGCCCGCATTCACCCTGCTCGCCGAGCGCTATCTTGAGGCAAACTACGCCCCTGAGGCGGTCGCGGACCGGTGCGGCATCCCGGCGGACACGATAAAGCGCGTCGCCGCCGAACTCGCGCATGCCGCGTTCGAGGAAGAGATCGTCCTGGATGTGGCCTGGACCGATTGGGCCGGCCGCCGCCACGACAAGATGATCGGACGGCCAGTATCGATGCATGCGATGCGGGGCATCTCGGCCCACTCCAACGGCTTCCACACCTGCCGCGCGATCCACCTGCTGCAGATCTTGTTGGGCTCCGTCGATGTACCCGGCGGCTTCCGTTACAAGCCGCCGTTCCCGAAACCGGCACCGCCACCGCTGAAGCCTGCAGGCAAACCGGATCAGGTCGCCCCAGAGACCCCGATGCCCGGCCCGCCGCTTGGCTTCACGACAGGCCCCGAAGACCTGCTGGTTGATCCGGACGGCAGCCCGCGCCGCATCGATAAGGCCTACTCGTGGGAGGCGCCGCTTTCGGCCCACGGGCTGATGCACATGGTGATCTCGAACGCCCACCGGAAAGACCCGTATCCGATCGAGATGCTGTTCATGTACATGGCGAACATGAGCTGGAACTCGTCGATGAACACGGCGGGGACAATGGAGATGCTGACCGCGACGGATGAGTCCGGCGAGTATGTCATCCCGAAGATCCTCTACTCCGACGCCTACTTTTCGGAGATGGTTCCCTACGCGGATCTTGTTCTTCCCGACACCACCTATCTGGAGCGTTGGGACTGCATCTCTCTGCTCGACCGTCCGATTTGTGACGCCGACGGGGCGGCAGATGCGATCCGGCAGCCGGTGGTCGCGCCGGACCGAGACGTTCGTCCCTTCCAGGACATGCTAATCGACCTTGGCCATCGCGTTGGCCTCCCCGGCCTGACGGCACCGGACGGTGGGCCCAAGTATCCAGGGGGGTACGCGGACTACCTCGTCAATCACGAGCGCACACCAGGCGTTGGCCCCCTTGCGGGCTACCGGGGGGTCGACGGCACCAAGGAAGGCAAAGGGGAACCCAATCCCAACCAGCTCTCCCGCTATATCGAGAACGAGTGTTTCTGGCGTCACGAGTTCGAGCCGAACGAACGCTACTTCAAGCATTCGAACAAGGACTACCTGGAGAAGGCGGTCGCCCTCGGCCTGATCGGTCACGCCGACCAGATCGTTCTCCAGGTCTATTCCGAGCCGATGCAGAAGTTCCGGCTCGCCGCGCGCGGTCATGGCGATATCCAGCCGCCGGAGCGGGAGCGCAAACGGGTGGAGACCTATTTCGACCCGCTGCCGTTCTGGTACGCACCCTTTGAAGAGGCGGCGGTGCAGGGCTCGGTTTTCCCGATGCACGCGCTCACCCAACGGCCGGCGGCGATGTACCACTCCTGGGGCTCCCAGAACGCTTGGCTCCGTCAGATCCATGGCTACAACCGCCTTTTCGTGAACAGAACGACGGCGGAGAGCCTCGGCATCACGGATGACGACTGGGTCTGGGTCATCTCGCATCACGGCCGGGTCAAGGGACAGGTGAAGCTGATGGAAGGGGTGAACCCGGACACGGTCTGGACCTGGAACGCGATCGGTAAACGCCGCGGTGCCTGGGGCCTCGACAAGAATGCGCCCGAGGCGACACGCGGCTTCCTGCTCAACCACGTTATCTCTGAGCTTCTGCCCTCGAAGGACGGCGGATACCGCTACGCCAACTCCGATCCGGTGACCGGTCAGGCCGCGTGGTACGACCTCCGTATCCGGCTGGAAAAGGCAGAAGCCGACAAGCCCGGTGCCAAGTCTGAACCCTCATTCGAGCCGCTGGAGCCGAAGGCGACTGTGGGCAGCATGGGCAGTATTTTGCGCTTCGGCGAACGCTGGCGCCGGATGGGAGGCGGCTCATGACCTCGCTTCCTCATGGACGGCCAAACAAGAGCCTTGGCCTCGTCATCGATCTCGACATCTGTGTCGGCTGTCACGCGTGCGCGGTCAACTGCAAGGAATGGAACACGGGCGGCCACTCAGCGCCGCTCACCGATTGGAATGCCTACAGCGGCGGTGAGAGCCGCGATGGCGAGGATGCTGGTGCCTGGGGCGTCTGGTTCAACCGGGTCCATACCTTCGAGGCGGGGGAGGGCGCGTCAAGCCGCACGGTCCATTTTCCCCGTTCTTGCCTCCATTGCGAGACGCCGGCGTGTGTGACGGTATGCCCGACCGGTGCTTCCTATAAGCGTGAGGAAGACGGGATCGTCCTTGTGAATCCCGACACGTGCATCGGCTGCAAGCTGTGCTCCTGGGCGTGCCCCTACGGTGCGCGCGAGTACGACCACACAGATGGTGTGATGAAGAAATGCACGTTGTGCGTCGACAAGATCTACAACGAGAACCTTGAGGCTGAGGACCGGGTGCCGGCCTGTGTCTCCACATGCCCGGCCAACGCCCGCCATTTCGGCGACCTGGGTGATCCCGACTCGGATGTTTCGCGAATGGTGGCGGACCGGGGTGGATACGACCTGATGCCCGAGATGGGGTACAAGCCGACGAACAAGTATCTGCCTCCTCGTCCCCGTCAGGACGGTGGCGGCGTACCGATGTCTCTTACGGCCATCGCCGCGGAAGCGCAGGCGGCAGCCGATCCAGACTCAGCAGGACCCGCCGGTGCCGGTGTCGGCGGCCGGCTGCTGTCCTGGGTCGACCAGATGTTGTCACGGTAGGGGGGGAGGTCACCATGCATCCAGCCCTGTCCGTCATTTTCTTCACCACCTCCTCTGGTGCGGGTTACGGCCTGCTTGCGTGGCTTGGCTTGTTCTATGCCCTTGGCCGTTTTCCAGACAACCAGATGCTCGGGCTCGTTGGCGTCGGTTTGGCACTGGCTTTGGTGACCGCGGGCCTGCTGTCATCGACCTTCCACCTCGGGCACCCGGAACGGGCCTGGAGGGCCATGTCCCAGTGGCGCTCTTCTTGGCTTTCCCGGGAAGGGGTGTTGGCGATCGCGACCTATCCGCCAGCGCTGGCGCTTGGCGTCGGCTGGGGCTTTTTGGGGGCGGAAGGTGGTGCTTGGGCGCTGATCGGCCTTCTGACATCGGCGTTCGCGCTCATCACCGTTTTCTCGACCGCGATGATTTACGCTTCCTTGCCGACCATCAGGCAGTGGCGGGACGGGATGGTGGTGCCTGGATATCTGACGCTGGCCCTTGGAACGGGCGCGGTCCTGCTTGTGTGCCTGACCTCGCTTTTCGGAAGCTACGACCGGGACTTCCTTTTCGCCTGCGTCGGTGTCCTTGTCGTGGCGATGATCGTGAAAGGGGCCTATTGGCGCTCCATTGACGACCAATCGCCCCTGGCCACATCTGGGACCGCGACCGGTCTCGGCAATATGGGCCGCGTGCGCCTGCTGGAAGGCCCAAGCACATCCGAGACCTATGTCATGCGGGAGATGGGCTATCGGGTTGCCCGCAAGCACGCGACAAAGCTTCGGCGGATTTCCATGCTTCTTCTGCTGGTCCTGCCGATCGTATGCCTGCTCGGCGCGGATATGCTGGGGGGAGACAACATCCGGTCGATCCTCTCTGTGTTGGCGGTGGCATCGGCGGGCCTGGGCGTCTTTGTTGAGCGTTGGCTGTTCTTTGCCGAGGCGAGCCACGTGGTCACCACCTACTTCGGGGCTGAGAAGGCCTGAATCAGCCTGCGACCCTTAGTCCGTCCTGATCCTATTGTTATGCGGCATTGGCGCCGACGATCTGTTCGTTTCGGCCACTAACCATAGGTGTGTCCTCTAACTAGTTGATCTCATTGGCTTGATTGACAGTCTCTTTTTCGTTTTATAGAAAAAGGGACCTTACATCACGCTCAGAACCCTTCATGACTGAGAGTCTCCTAACGTCGCTCTCGGTGTCGGTACCGGCGGCCCTTCGGGCGGCAATCGCTGAGCTTGTTGACCAGAAGAAGCATCAGGCTCTTTTGGACATCGCGGGCCATGATGAAACCCTTGATGAGGGTGTGAAGAGACAGATCGAACGCATCGCCGGTCAGGTGAAGCTGGATCTCAGTCTGGAGCGGTTGACGACCGATCGCACCGCCAGGGCTTTCCTCGACTACGTGCTGGACAAGATAGCTGTTAAGGGGCCGGTGACTCCCAGCATGCCGTGGCGGGCCTTGCTTTTGGAGCCAGGGCACGAGGCGGTCGCCTCTTACATCCGCAAGCACTTCTCCGGTGTGCCGGACCGCGCTCTCAGCATCGAGCGAATGAGTGTCCTCAAGGGTCAGCCCTACACATTCGTCAGTCTGATGAGGAGGGTGGCGGCGGGCGACCTCACGAAGATCATTGAGGACCCGGTCCAGTATGATTGGAACTCTTTCACCACCTGGCAGGTTGACCGGATCTGCAGCAAGGCGTTCTTCCAGATGCGCCGCTACACCGAGGACCGGGCCAAGGTGTTTGATGTTCTGCACAGATCTGGGGGTGATGAGGCGTATCCCCGTTATTTTAGGGCCGTCTCTCTTTACTACCTCGGGGAAAGGGCCGAGGCGCATCTGATTCTGGAAGACATGATTGAGGGACTGGCGGGCAATGAAGACCGTGCGCAACTGAGAAAAATCTGCTCTTTCTTTGCGGAGAGTGCCAAGGTCTTCGAAGGTCGGCCCAGCAACTACTCCTTCGATGCTTTGGCTGCCGCAGAACCGGAACTCTTTGACCGCTACGAGATGCGGTTCTTCAGTGAGGCGATCCTGGCATTTCTCGATTCCACGGGGGACGTTGACCTGATCGCCGAGAAATTTTCCAAAGGAGACAGCGCCGATCGCTACAGACGGAGCCCGGAAGTCAATGCCATCGCCTTCGGGAAAAGCAAACACATCCTCGCCGGCGGTTTTGTAATGCCGCAGATGGCCAAGAGCGCGTCGAAGTTCCTCCTGCGCCTCATGTCAGAGATCACAGGTATGACCGCTTACGACACAACGATCGGTCTTTATCCGAAAGTCGAGTTGGTTGAAGCCCCGTTCTTTGATGCTTTGCAGAAGGACGGGATCGTGGCTGGTCACATCGCGGCGAGCGAGCGGAATCTCGCGATGATTGAGACCGCGAATGTCCCGGTTCTTGTTACCGGCCGGCATCCGGTCGCCGCAGCCTATTCCCATCTCCGGATGATGCTGCAGAAAGAAAAGGAGGTGGGCGCGAGAACCCATCACCGACTAGAGGTCAATCGACACAGGTTAGGCGAGCAGGGTGCGGCCGAAGCGGTGTTCTGGGAATATCTCGATCTTCACATCGCATGGCTGAACGGTTGGCTTGCATATCAGAAGGCAGCGGGCCGGGCCCGTGTCCAAATCGTTCACTATGAAGACTTAGGCCGCCGCCGCGAGAGCATTTTCGGGGGATTTCTGTCGTCTGTCGGCATCCACGTCGACACCGCCGAAACCCAGGAGATATTCGGTCAGCTTTCCAACCGCATGGGTCGCGACCATAAAGAAGGCCGCATGCTGTTTCATTTCAATGAGGGCAGGAACGACGCTTGGAGAGACAGCTTCACCCCAGAGGAACAGGCGCGCGTTGTCCAGAGAGTTCGCGATGCCCTAAACCCTGCTTACGAACGAGCAGAGGCGTTCTAGGATGTCCCCGTTCAGCCATTTTGAGCTTTGAAAGTATTGGAAGGACGGACTGCCGGTTCGAGCCCTACCGAGTGGAAGCCTGACGCGCGTCGAACTTGCCCTTTGTCGACGGTGACACTGTGAAGTCGACCCGGCTTCCGCCCGTTGTGCGGGGTTGAACGGTGATGATGGCGATCCTGTCGCCGCGTCCGTAGGTCATGGTGCTGATCGCTGAGCGGACCGTGGAGAGTTTCTCCCATCCGAACTTGGGCATCTCCCGCTCATAGAAGGAGTACATGTCCGTCATGGCGAAACCGCTCTTTAGGGACAGTCGGCCGATCCAGCCGTCGTCGCCCCCCAGCACCAGCATCTTGTCCAGATCCAGATCAGACTTCTCCGGAATGGGGATGTCTGTGAACTCGGTGAACATCGCCTTTTCGGCTTCGGTCTCCGCGGCCGATCTCCCGGACGTTTCCGTCGGTGCGGCCCCAGTCGGCGTGGTATTGAGACCTTGCAGAGGGACCTGGCAGGCTGAGAGCAGCAAAATCGCACCGACAGACGCCGCCAAAGAATTCCTCAAGGTTCGGCCGGTCCGGGGCGGTGTGGTGACTCCGTGATGGCGAGCAGGCATCAATGACCCCTTCCGAAGCGAAAAATCAGCTGTGGTTCATCGGGCCCGTGCC
>OY829383.1:1260000-5182500 GCA_963691835.1 Thalassobaculaceae bacterium | reverse complement strand
TGTGTGCTGGATCGTCATGGGAAACTAAAGCTTGTGTCTTCCTTAAAGGAGACCTTGCGGGGGTTATCTCCCGCTGGTGTCTGCGAGGGAGGCGATCAAGCGTCTCAAGGGCATTTGGTGGATGCCTTGGCGTCGAGAGGCGATGAAGGACGTGACACGCTGCGAAAAGCCACGGGGAGCCGCGAGTGGGCATTGATCCGTGGATATCCGAATGGGGAAACCCGGCCGTAAGGTCATCCGTATCTGAATCCATAGGGTGCGGAAGCGAACCCGGTGAACTGAAATATCTAAGTAGCCGGAGGAAAGGACATCAACCGAGACTCCGTTAGTAGTGACGAGCGAACGCGGACCAGGCCAGTGGCCAGCAAGTGAGAACCGGAACCGTCTGGAAAGTCGGGCCGTAGTGGGTGATAGCCCCGTACGGGTATGAACTTGTTGGTCCTCGAGTAGGGCGGGACACGTGAAATCCTGTCTGAACGTGGGGGGACCACCCTCCAAGCCTAAGTACTCCTCGACGACCGATAGTGAACAAGTACCGTGAGGGAAAGGTGAAAAGCACCCCGACGAGGGGAGTGAAAGAGACCTGAAACCGAATGCCTACAAACAGTGGGAGCCTCCTTGAGGGGTGACCGCGTACCTTTTGTATAATGGGTCAGCGAGTTGGTCTGGCGAGCAAGCTTAAGCCGTTAGGTGTAGGCGAAGCGAAAGCGAGTCTTAATAGGGCGTAGAGTTCGTCGGATCAGACCCGAAACCGAGTGATCTAGCCATGGGCAGGTTGAAGGTGCGGTAACACGCACTGGAGGACCGAACCCACGTCTGTTGAAAAAGACGGGGATGACCTGTGGTTAGGGGTGAAAGGCCAATCAAACTCGGACATAGCTGGTTCTCCGCGAAAACTATTTAGGTAGTGCGTCGTGTGATTACCGCCGGGGGTAGAGCACTGGATGGGCTAGGGGGGCGCGAGCCTTACCAAACCTAACCAAACTCCGAATACCGGTGAGTACAGCGCGGCAGACAGACCATGGGTGCTAAGGTCCGTGGTCGAGAGGGAAACAGCCCAGACCTCCAGCTAAGGTCCCCAAGTTACGGCTAAGTGGGAAAGGATGTGGGAAGGCCATGACAACCAGGAGGTTGGCTTAGAAGCAGCCATCCTTTAAAGAAAGCGTAATAGCTCACTGGTCTAGATAAGCCGGCCTGCGCCGAAGATGTACCGGGGCTCAAGCCGTACACCGAAGCTGAGGGCGTCGTAAGACGCGGTAGCGGAGCGTTCCGTAAGCCAGCGAAGGGGCACTGTGAGGTGTCCTGGAGGTATCGGAAGTGAGAATGCTGACATGAGTAGCGACAAAGAGTGTGAGAAACACTCTCGCCGTAAGCCCAAGGGTTCCTGCGCAAGGTTAATCCACGCAGGGTAAGCCGGCCCCTAAGACGAGGGCGAAAGCCGTAGTCGATGGGAATCAGGTTAATATTCCTGAGCCTGGTGGTGGTGACGAATGTGAAACGGTGTGCGTGCTTATCGGATTGCGCGTGCAGCTGGATCGTTCCTGGAAATAGCCCCACCGTATAGACCGTACCCCAAACCGACACAGGTGGGCTGGTAGAGCATACCGAGGCGCTTGAGAGAACGACGTTGAAGGAACTCGGCAAAATGCCCCCGTAACTTCGGGAGAAGGGGGACCTCGTCTTGGGCAACCAGGGCGGGGTGGCACAGAGTAGGGGGTAGCGACTGTTTACTAAAAACACAGGGCTCTGCGAAGCCGCAAGGCGCGGTATAGGGTCTGACGCCTGCCCGGTGCCGGAAGGTTAAGAGGAGAGGTTAGCGCTTCGAATCGAAGCCCCGGTAAACGGCGGCCGTAACTATAACGGTCCTAAGGTAGCGAAATTCCTTGTCGGGTAAGTTCCGACCTGCACGAATGGCGTAACGACTTCCCCGCTGTCTCCAACGTCGACTCAGCGAAATTGAATTCCCCGTGAAGATGCGGGGTTCCCGCGGTCAGACGGAAAGACCCCGTGCACCTTTACTACAGCTTTGCAGTGGTACCAGGAGACGAATGTGTAGGATAGGCGGGAGGCTTGGAAGCCAGGGCGCCAGCCCCGGTGGAGCCATCCTTGAAATACCGCCCTTTGGTGTTCTGTTATCTAACCGCGGCCCGTGATCCGGGTCCGGGACCCTGCATGGTGGGTAGTTTGACTGGGGCGGTCGCCTCCCAAAGAGTAACGGAGGCGCGCGAAGGTAGGCTCAAGCTGGTCGGACATCAGCTGACGAGTGCAATGGCATAAGCCTGCCTGACTGCGAGGCCGACGGGCCGAGCAGAGACGAAAGTCGGTCATAGTGATCCGGTGGTCCCGCGTGGAAGGGCCATCGCTCAACGGATAAAAGGTACGCCGGGGATAACAGGCTGATACTCCCCAAGAGTCCACATCGACGGGAGTGTTTGGCACCTCGATGTCGGCTCATCACATCCTGGGGCTGGAGCAGGTCCCAAGGGTTCGGCTGTTCGCCGATTAAAGTGGTACGTGAGCTGGGTTTAGAACGTCGTGAGACAGTTCGGTCCCTATCTGCCGTGGGTGTAGGAATCTTGAGAGGCGCTGTCCCTAGTACGAGAGGACCGGGATGGACGAACCTCTGGTGGACCTGTTGTCGCGCCAGCGGCACCGCAGGGTAGCTAAGTTCGGAAGGGATAACCGCTGAAAGCATCTAAGCGGGAAGCCCCCCTCGAAACCAGGATTCCCCGAGAGCCGTGGAAGACCACCACGTCGATAGGCCAGAGGTGGACGCGCAGTAATGTGTGAAGCTGACTGGTACTAATCGCTCGATCGGCTTGATCGCTTCCCCTCGCGGACACGAGCGGGAGACCGTTGCCCAAAGCCTAAAACCCAGGGATGCCCTATACAAAAGCATCCGTACAACAGGCTATCAACATAACGGGCAATCGATCCTCCCTTCCCAACCGGTCCTTCCAACGGGAGTCCAATCCTGGACATCCCAGTCGAAGGCCCGCGGTCACACAACCTTGGTTCTCGGACCGGGCGCCCAAAAGCCCCGGCCCGGAGCGCTGCTTCCATGACCTGGTGGTCATGGCGAGGGGCCCGCACCCGATCCCATCCCGAACTCGGCCGTGAAAACCCTCAGCGCCGATGGTACTGCGTCTTAAGGCGTGGGAGAGTAGGTCGCCGCCAGGTCTTGAAAGCAGCCCTCACAACCAAACAAACCTCATCACCATCTCACAAACATCCCCCAACCCCCTCACGCGGGGTGGAGCAGCCCGGTAGCTCGTCAGGCTCATAACCTGAAGGTCGCAGGTTCAAATCCTGCCCCCGCAACCAAATCACAACACAAAGTCAATCATCTACACTAAGCGCCCGCGACACAACACCCGGGCGCTGACCGCTTTGGCAGAACACCGAAGCCAAAACGACACCCAAAAGCACCGCCCTCCGCGCAAACGTCGACGCCGACCAGCCAAACCTGCGTGTGGCGGGTGCGCTTGCTTTCAGTTTCCAACGGCCATAATTGAAGGACACTCACGGCGGGAGTTCTGTTCAGTCTTAGCCTGCGCAGCCCGATCACAGGCCGTCGCTTTGCCCTCACCGACATTGGCAAGGTGCGTACTGCAGTGCCAACGATGGATCGGTGAGTGCCCGTTCTGCTTATGACGCGGTTTCCCGGCGTTTTACGAGCAGCGGGATCAAGAGCAACTCGGCGCCGATCAGCAGCAGAACTGAGATCGCGAATACGATCGAGCCGATCGCGTTCAGAGACGGGTCCAGCGAGCCGACGATGTATTGGTAAACCGCCACCGGCAAGGTTTGGTCGAAACCGGACACGAACCAAGAGATGATGAACTCGTCGAATGACAACGTGAAAGCCAGCAGCCAACCGCCGGCAATACCCGGCAACGCCCAGGGCAGCACCACCTTGTACAGTGTTTGAAACTCGGTAGCACCGAGATCCCACGCGGCCTCCTCCAGCGACGCTGGCATCTGCATCAGCCGGAGCTGCGTGATCGCCATGGCCGGCGCGGTGAACACCACCGTGTGGGTCAGCAGCACGGAGTAGAGTTCGCCCTGCAGACCGATCCGGGACAGCAGACCAAGAAACCCGACGCCCAAAATCAACGGCGGGATCAGGATCGGCAGCACCAGCAGGGCAGCGAAGGCAAGCCTGCCGCGGAACTCGAAGCGGGTGATGGCGTAGGCGGCGAAGAACCCGATGATGCTGGCACCAGTCGCCGACAGTGGTGCGACCCATAGGCTGTTGTAGAGCGCTTCAAGCAGGGTCCCGTCATCGAACAGCTTGTCGTACCATCGGAAGGTCCAGCCTTGGCCCGGAAGGGACGCGAACTGCCCTTTCTGGAAGGAGAAGACAATCATGGTGACGATCGGCAGGAACAGGAACACGTAACCGACGCCAAGGAAAATGCGTCCGGCGATGCGCCAACCTCGGCCGTCGGCCTTCAGCTCCGGCGGAGGTTGCATGTCATGCGGGCTCATGCGGCCATATCCTTCTGCCCGCGTTCGGCCATCCTCGCGCCGACCACCAGCATCGCCAGCATGATCAACACCAGGATCAGGGCCAGACCAGCGGTCCGCGGCAGGTTCGTCGAGCTGGCGTATTCGACCATGATCATGTTCGAGTAAAGCGGCACCGACCCGAAGATCGATGTGCCGGCACCGCCGCCGAGCACAGCGCCGGAGAGCACATCGCCAAAGCTGATGATCGCGGCGAAGCTGGCGGCGACGATGATGCCGGTCCGGCTCAGCGGCAGAATGACCCGCACGAAGACTTGCCAGCGGGTGGCCCCGAGGTCTCGTGCCGCATGGATCAGATTGCGGTCGATGTTCGCCACCGTGACATACAGAACGATGATCAGCACCGGTGCCAGGTAATGCATCAGGCCGATGCGGGTGGCGATCTGGGTGTAGATCACGTCGATCTGCAGGCTCTCCAGCCCGATCCAAGCGAAGCCGGAGTTGATCACACCCTTTTTCGCCAGCAACACCTGCCAGGAGAAGACCCGTAGGATGTAGCTGCTCCAGAACGGTGCGACCGCCAGTACCAGAGCCAACCTTTGTCGCTGCTCCGGGACCACGAAGACCAACGCCATCACCATGACGTAACACAAGCTGGTTGCGACAAAGGCCGTCGTGAGGGCCACCCAAAGCGACTGCAGGATCGAGAGCGCGTAGTTCGACTTGGCGAACATGTGCGTTGCGATGTCGGCGTAGTTTTCGAAGGAGAAGGCCGGAACGACCTGATAGTCGACAACGACCCAGAAGCCGAGAATCACCAGAAAGCCGAGCGGTGCGATGAAAAAGGCGGCTGAATTGGCCAGCGGGATCCCGATGCTGATCGGCATCAGGAGTTTCTGGCTGATCGAGCCGGCCGGCGGATTGTCGGCAGCTCGAGCGGTCTCGACGGCGGAGATGTCAGAGCTCGCTTCGGCCATGGCTCAGTTCCCGAGCGAGACGTAGTTTCGGGCGCCCGGCACGTTCTCCGGCCCGGGCAAAACCGAAGGCGGTAAAACCACCGTATCGGCCGGCATCCAGTAGAGTTGCATCGACTGGTTGACGTCGAGCTGGTCGCTTTGGCTGAACGGTTCCTGAGAGACCATCTTGACCTCCAGCCCGTCGTCGGCCTCGAGATGATATATGACTTGCGATCCCGTGAACTCGCGCCCAGACAGCCGGGCCGTCAGTGAGTTCTCGCCTGGCGCACCGCTGGGTGTGCTGCGCATGCGATCGGCTTGGATCACAAGAGTGACCGTCGATTCCGGGCCTGATGCGCGTTCGCCGATGGCGGCGCGGATCGTTCCCTGTGGGCAGTCGACGACCAGCCAATCGCCATCCACGCCCTTAACCCGGCCATCGAAGATGTTGTTATTGCCTACGAACTCCGCGACGAAATGAGTGCGCGGACGATTGTAGACCTCTTCCGGTGTGCCGATCTGCTCGACCCGGCCCTTGTTCATCACGACAACCCGGTCCGCCATGGAGAACGCTTCCGACTGGTTGTGGGTGACGTAGATGAAGGAAATGCCAAGACTCTGCTGCAACCGCTTCAACTCGCTTTGCATGCGAATGCGCAGGTGCGCGTCGAGCGCCGACAAGGGCTCATCCAGCAGCAGAATCTCCGGTTCCGTGACGAGCGCCCGGGCAATCGCCACGCGCTGCTTTTGACCACCACTGAGCTGGTTGATGCGGTGATCCAGGAAGTCCTGCAACTGCACCATGTCTGCGACGGCCGCGACGCGATTGCGCACCTCGGTGCTGTCGTTTTTGCCAAGGGTGAGACCAAAGGCAATGTTGCGTCGGACGTTGAGGTGCGGGAACAGCGCGTAGTTTTGCCACACCAGCCGCGTCGACCGCTTGTGCACCGGCAGCGCCGAGATGTCTTCGCCGCGCAGCAGCAGTTGGCCGCGGGTTACCTGTTCCAATCCGGCGATCATCCGGAGCAGTGTTGTCTTACCGCACCCGCTGGGGCCCATGATGGCGATGAACTCACCACGCTCGACCTCGAGATCAACTTGTTGCACCGCCTCGAAATCGCCGAAGCGCTTGTGGAACCGCCGGATCTGCAGGTCCGGTGGGGCGGCCTCGTCCAACCGCGGGGCTTCGTTGTTCATGTGAGCTGCGTCCATAAGCGCGCAATTGACCAGCGGCCGCCGACAATCGCCGACGGCCGCAACCGGTCTATCCCTGGCTGGTCTTGAACTCGTTGTAGATTGCGATCCAGTCCTTGTCGGCCTGCTGCACGGGCAAGCCGCGCGGCACGCTTTTCTCGATCAGGGTCTCGACCAGCATCTTGCCCGGGTTCTCCGGGTCGGGGATGTAGCTCATTAGCTTGGTCTGCTCTTCATCCCAGAACTCCGTCACCTTCAGGTTCGGCGCCCGCGCCTTGAAGCCCTTGGTGTAGACGAGGTTCGACTGCACTTTCGGACCGCTCATGTAGTCGATCCATTTCCACGCCAGCTCTTTGTTTCTGCTGTGTGTGGCCAGTGCGGCCGCCTCGGTCCAGCGGATGGAGCCTTCGTCCGGTACCGTCGAAGCGAAGTTGTCGTAGCCGGCAACGATCAACGTGATCTCCATGTCGCCGGTCGGCGTCACCCACGCGTCTTCATTGATCAGAGCATTGACAAGACCCTGGTTCTGCTCGCTGAACACGCTGATCTGCGGACGCAGCTTGAACAGCCAATCCTTCACCTTGCCCAATTGCTCACCCGAGATGTCGTAGGGCCGTTGATTGTTCGGGCTGACGGCCAAGCTGGCATTGGACATGTTCGGCAGGTACCAGTCGAACATTGCCACCTTGCCGGTGTATTTCGGCAGGAACAGCGAGCTCCAGGACTTCGCCTCGGCCGCATCCATGAACTTCGTGTTGTATGACAGGCCATAGAAGCTGAAACGGGTCGGCACCGCCCAAATCTCTTCAGCCGTCGGGCCGCGCAACAGCGGAAAGTCGGCATACTGCGGGTGGAAGTCCTTGAGGTTGGCGAAGTCGCTCCGCTTCAACGGGTCGAGTGCGTTCTGTGCAGTCAACTTCTCGATATACTCTGCGTCGGAGATGATCGCGTCGAACGTGCCCTTGGGTGACTGGGCGTAGAACTGCAACATCTGCTCGCCGCCGATATAGGTCTTGAACTCGACTTTGCAGTTGTTGACGTCTTCAAACTCCTCAATGACCGGCTTCTCTTCGTAGCCCGGCCAACACAGAATTCGCAGCGTATCTTTCGCCTTCGCCTCGCGGCTGAAAATAGTCAGGTTGCTCGTCGCAACTGCTCCAGTCGCTGCTGCGCCGGCCAGGAAGGTTCTGCGTGTCGGCTTTGGGCCAGCCTGCTTTGCTTTACTAGCCTTCGTCTTCGTCGGGTCTGCCATTTGCTCTCTCCTGCTCGAAATCGCATCTGGTCGCCACTTGACGGACGGTGCCACTGATCTGCTGCACGCATACCGCTGTGTTTTCGCGACGTTCCCCGACATTCCGCAAGCTGCATGCCATTTGCATCATTTGGCGGATTAGTGTGGATTCCCAGCACCGTAACGGTGCACATGATAGGGTTGATTCGACAAACCGATGCAAAAGTGTCCAACAATGCCTTCGATTTGGGCACTCAGTGCGCTCGACTCTGCATTAAGACTGGCCAGTCTCTCCCGCGCGGCCTCGGCATCGGCGGCGAGTTTGGCCATGTCACAGCCCACCTTTTGGCCGTTCTCCACAACGGTTCTGCCGCCGACCATGACGCGATCGACACCGGTACCGTCCTCGATCAAGACCACTTGGTTGGTCGGGTCATTCACTGGGATCCAGTTCACCCGGTCGAGCGCGAGGAAGACGATGTCCGCTTTGTAGCCGGGCGCGATGCGGCCGATCTTCTCGAAGCCGAGGGCCCGGGCGCTGCCGACCGTGGCAGCGTTCAGTATCTCCTCTGTCGCCAGCCAGCGTGTGTAGTCCGGGCCGCGCACGTTGGAGACCATGGAGGCGTAACGCATCGCCTCGTACATGTTCAGATTGTCCGAGCAATTGGCAGAGTCGGTGCCAATACCCAGATTGACGCCGAGTTCGAGCATGCGCCGGGCATCCGCGATTCCTGATCCCAGTCGCATGTTGCTGCCCGGGTTGTGGGCAACCGAGGCGCCCTGACCGGCCAGCCGGCGCATATCCTCGTCGTCCAACCAGACTCCGTGGGCAACCGTGAAGTCCGGCCCAATCAGACCGAGGTCGTCGATGTGGGCGGTCAACGTCTTGCCGTAGCGCTTCATGGCGGAGACCGCCTGCACCTTGGACTCCGCCACGTGACTGTGCAGCACCACGTCATAGTCGCGGGCCAACGTCGCCGAGCCGGTGATCAGGTCGTCCGAGCAGTGCAGCGGAATGATCGGCGCGACACCGAGGCGGACTTGCTCTGTATCGAATGACCAGTCGTGCAGTTGCTCGCGCATCATACGCAAGCTGGTCTGATAGGGTGCTTCTTCATACGCGGAGACCGCGTGGCGATGGCGGTCCGGCAGCGCGTCCAGCAAACCGGGTATTGCCTGATAGAAAGACAGATCCGCCAGCATCGGCGCGACCACGGCCCGCATACCGGCATCGGCATAAGCTTGACCGACGGCGGCAATCTCTTCGACGGAGGCCGTGGGGTAGCCGAAGGTGAGATCGTAGGCCGCGGAGCAACCCTTCAGCAGCATCTCGATGGCGCCGATATAGGTGTTGAGGTACTTATACTCCAGGCTCTGATTGGCCATCATTCCCGGGGCGCCGACCCAAAGCAGTTCCAGTGTAAAGCGGTCAGAGGCGCCTTTGGACAGGTTCCCCATGCCGTGGGTGTGAGCGTTGATAAGACCTGGATGCAGCAGCTTCATCGAGGCGTCGATGATTTGGGCGTCGGCCGGCGCCGCCAACCCGGGCGGGCCGATCTCGGCGATTGTGTCACCGATGATCAGGATATCGGCTGTCGGCGCGCTATGCGCATCGATGTTGAGCAACCGTCCGCCGCGAATGATGATTATTGGATCATTTGGCATGCCAGCGGCCTCGATAGCGTCGATATACGGTGATCTCCGCAAGCCGCATGCCATGCCGCCTTCAACGCAAGGTGCGACCCCAGCCAGTAAAAAAGCTCTGGCAGAGTGTGTTCCGAGGGCAGAGTGTGTTCCGAGGCGGTGGCGTCGACGCCGTTTGCGATGTCCGTTCAGCCATGCGAGGCATTGGTGAGATAACGGATATCGGCCTGCGGGAGGGTCAGGTGCGGGGCCTGCGGGCGGCTGAGAAATCAACCTCAACCCGGCGGTTGGCCATATTCAGCGTCGTCATTTGCGGGGCGGTCGACGCGATCTCTTGACCGCGGCGGATCACATGCAGCCTTGGCGGCTGAAGCCTGATCGCTTCGGCCGGGTCACTGGCCTGCAAGATCACCATATCGGCGTTGCAGCCCGGCGCCAGGCCGTAGCCGTCGACACCCACGACGCCGGCCGCGGTAGAGGTGACCGCATCGAAGCAGTCGCGCATACCCTGGGGGGTGGACATGTGGCCGGCGTGGGCACTCATGTGCGCAACGTCCAGCATGTCGGCCCGGCCCAGCGGGTACCACGGATCGAGCGTGCTGTCCTGACCCAGCGCCACCTTGCAGCCCGCCGCAATCAGTTCCGGCACCCGGGTCATGCCGCGCCGTTTCGGGTAGGTGTCGAACCGCCCCTGTAAATGCATGTTCGCCAGCGGGTTGGCGATCACGCAAACACCGGCATCCGCCATCTGCGTGATCAAGCGGGCCGCGAAGAAGTTGTCCATCGAGTGCATCGAGGTCAGATGCGAGCCGGTCACGCGTCCAGCCATGCCAAGCCGCTTGCAGGCAAAAGTCAGGTCATGGATCAGGCGCGAGTTGGGATCGTCGTTCTCGTCGCAATGCATGTCGACGCGCAGACCCTGCTCGGCGGCGAACTCGCACAGGATGCGGATCGACTCCTGACCCAGCGCATAGGTCGGCTCAAGATGGGGGATGCCGCCGATGACCTCGAAGCCAAGCTCGACCACACGCTTCAACGTGTCATCCATATCGGGGCGACAGAAGTAGCCCATCTGCGGGAACGCCACGAGTTGCAGGTCCAGCCATGGTGCGATGTCACGCTTTACCTGGGCGATGGCCTCCGCCGCGACCAGCGTTTCGTCGGAGATGTCCACATGGCTCCGGATCACCAGCAGGCCCTGCGCGATCGCCAGGTCGCAGTACTGCATGGCGCGGCGATAGTACTCTTCGGCATCGAAGTCGCCGCGCATCCGGCCCCACAGTGCGATACCCTCGGCCAGGGTACCGCTCTCGTTGTACTCGCCGTTCAAGCCCAGGCTCAGTGTTGCGTCGATGTGGAAGTGCGAGTCGACAAAGGGCGGGGTCACCAGCCGTCCGGCCGCGTCGATCTCCCGGTCCGCGGTCGCATCGATGTTGGGGCTAATGTCGGCGATGCGTTCACCGTCGACAGCGATATCCATGGCGGAGCGCCCGTCCGGCAGCGTGGCGTTGCGGATGATTAGAGAGAGGGCCACGGCAGTCTCCTCAGCTTGCGAACGCGTCGGTCAGCGCGCCGGCTATGGCGGGCACGACCTGTTCGATGACGATGGCACCCTTCTCAGCGCTGGCGCCTGTGGTCGACGACAACACGCCGTCGGGGGGAATGGGGCGGGTGTCGACCGGAAACACGTCATAGGGTGGGAAGTCGGCCGGCGCGTGGTCGGGTATCAGGTCCTGGCGAACAAGATCCGGTCGGAGGTACAGCATCACAGAGGTCTCCATCACCGCGGCATGTTCCAAGTCCCAATTCGACAATCCGTCCGGAAACAGCGCGTCTTCGGTCTGCTGGCTGATTAATTCCCAATAGCCCAGCTTGATCACCTTCATGTCTTCGATGCCCTGATAGCGCAGCTCGCGCAACGCAAGGTCGATACCTTCCACGAGGAACATCCCGTTCTCGCAGTGACCGTCGACGACTGCGAGCTTGCGCACGCCGTGCCGGGCGAACTCCCGAATTACATCGCGCAGCATGGCGCTGTAGGTGGCGCCATCGAGGCTGGTGGTTCCGCAAAAGTGATTGCCGCCGCCCGACTTCGGCTGCGATTTGTAACCGTAGGCGAAGGGCGTGGCGACGATTGCCCCGATCAAGGCCGCAACACGTTCGCTGATCATATCCGGAATGACAGTATCGGTGCTGAGCGGAAGATGCGGTCCATGCTGCTCGACCGACCCCGTCGGCAGCATCAGGATGGGCGCATCTTCCTCCAACCGGCGCTGATACTCGGTCCAGGTCAGCTCCGCCATTCTCAACGAGGTCACGGCCGGTCCCGTTTGCCTCAGTTGGCCCATGTCGGCTCAGCACCCAATCGATGCAAGCCGATGTCCATGAGGTTGCAGCGCTTGTGGATCTCCGCGATGTAGGGCTCAAGCACGCCGTTCTTGGCCTCCACCTTGTCTTGATATGCTTTGAAGGCCGGCATCAGGTCGCGCAGTTCCGCCAGCAACTCCTCCTCGTTGACCCGGGTTAGCTTTCCGTCTTCGACCATCACTTCGCCGTTGACGAGGACGGTCCGCACCGAACTGCCGTTCTCG
This sequence comes from Thalassobaculaceae bacterium, assembly GCA_963691835.1. Classification (GTDB taxonomy): domain Bacteria; phylum Pseudomonadota; class Alphaproteobacteria; order Thalassobaculales; family Thalassobaculaceae. Next base: position 5,170,414 of record OY829383.1, on the reverse strand, counting down.
CAATAGATCAGGTGTTTGCGGATGTCGTTCATGGGGGTGAAGTTGATGGTGCCCATGTCGAGGAGCACGATATCCGCTTTCTTGCCGACCTCCAGTGACCCGACCTCATCGCCGATCAACGCGCTCTTGGCCCCGTTGATCGTTGCTGCGGCGAGGATCTCCTCGGCCAACGGCCAGTGGTCGTAGTTCGGCGTCGCAATCTTGTGCATCAGTCCGGCCGCCCGCATGACGTCAAACATCCGCGGCGTGTCGTTGGAGCACAGGCCATCGGAACCAAGCGCCACGTTCACGCCGCCGTTCAGCAGTTTCCGTAGCGGCGCAATGCCGGCACCAAGCTTCTGGTTGGAGATCGCGTTGTGGATGATCGAGACGCCGGCATCCCCCATCAGCTCGATGTCGTGATCGGTGACCCAGATCGAATGGGCGATTGCCACATTCGGCCCGAGAATGCCGAGGTCATGCAGGTACTCCATCAGGGTCTTGCCGTAGAATTCCGGTCCCGTGACGCCCTGAACTTTGGTTTCGACAATGTGGGTGTGGAAGGGCACGCCCTGCGCCCGGGCGACCTCATCGCAGGCTAGCAGCATGTCGGCGGTGCAGCGTTGTGGCGCCGACGGCGCGATCATGTAGCGCAGCCGGCCTTCGCGGCCGTGGTGACGGTCGAAGACCTCCTTGCTGAAGGCCAGGTAGCCGTCGATGCTTGGGATCTCCGAGGCGTCGACCTCGTCCTGGAGCCTCTGCGGTATCACCTCCCGGGTGAAGGGGATGGTGTCCAGCATCTTTTTGTCCATGACGTTGCTGGACACGGTCGCGCGAATGCCGCTGTCGGCATAGGCATCGAAGACCGCGCTGAGGGAGCCGATGCGGTGGCCGGGCGTCTCGAACACGTCGTCGGTCACACAGGTCACACCTGTCTTCAGCGACTCGATGGCCACCAGCATGGTCCGCAGATAGATCATGCGTTCCGACAATTGCTCGGCAGCAAGTGGCGGATAGGCGTAGAGCATCCACAACTCCAACGGCAGATTGTCGTAGCGGCCTTTGAAAAGGGCCTCTCCCGAATGCAGATGCGCGTTGACCAGGCCCGGTATGGCCAAGCGGTTCCGGCCGTCGATGACCGTCTCAGCCGCGACGTCTCCCAGGTCGCCAATGCTGGTGATCCGATCGCCTTCGATCAGGATATCGCCCTCGAAAGGGGTGCTGCCCCGGCTTCCGTCCATCGCGATAATCGTGCAGCCGCGGATAAGGGTGCTCATGTGTCTAACTCCTATACTCAGCTATCGGCAGAAAGGGCGTTGAAGTTCGGGTGTTGCTTCCATTCGTCGAAGACCGCGTGCGCCTCTGGCCCCAAGATTCGCTCTCCGGCCAGGGCGCCGTCGGTGCAGGGACGCGTGACGATGTTTGCTAGCGGATCCAGGACGTACCCGAGTGCTTCGCAGTCACCGAGCGTGTTGGCGTAGTAGAGCTTGTCGATGCGGGCCCAATACATGGCGGCGACGCACATCTGGCAGGGCTCGCAGGAGCTGTAGAGCGTGCAGCCGCTCAAATCCCAAGTTCCAAGGCGCTGGCAGGCGTCACGGATGGCTTCGACCTCTCCATGTGCGGTGGGATCGTTGTTGGTGAGCGTCCGGTTGCAGCCTTGGCCGACGATTTCGCCGTCCTTGACGATAACGGCCGCGAACGGTGCGTCGCCGTGGATGTTCATCTGCTCCCGGCTGAGTTCTATGCTTATTCGCATAAAGTCTTCGTGGGTCATGATTTGACGTCCTTGGCGGGTGTCAGGTTGAGGTTGGCGAGCCGGGGAGGGTCCTTGGCTCACCCTGCCACGCGTAGATCTCCCAAAGATGCCCGTCCGGGTCGGAGAAGTAGGCGGCGTAGGCATTCCAGGCGTAGTCGGTCGGCGGCCCCTTGAAGCGAAGACCGGCCTCGCTCAGGCGCGCGTACTCCCTGTCCACGTCCGCGGCCGTTTCCAGGCGCACGGCCAGCATTGCGCTGGTCCCGCGGCGCCGCGCCTCCGGAAGGGCTAGGTTGTCGGCGATGTCATCGCGCTGCCAGAGAGCGAGGATCGCCCCGCCAGTCCAGAGTTCAGCGAAACCGGTATCGAGGCGCTTGACCGCTAATCCGAGGACCTCGTGATAGAACGCGACGGACCGGGAGACGTCCGCCACTAGAAGACAAACGTCGCTGATATCGGCGACTGACTTGCCGCTCATGACCGGCCGCCAGAATCAGCGGGAATCAAGGTTAGGTCTGCGCGCGATATGAACAAAACCGAGGCAACTGCTGCCAGACGATTGGGCGTGGAATGTTCCGTTCGGCTCCTCAGACTGTGGTGGTCTGCGGCGCTCCGCGCTGTCGGAACACAGATAAAGCCTGTAAATCCAACGCCTATGTTCATCCGCCGGCCCCAATCATGGTGCGTTTAGACCTATTCGCCTGAGAAAGCTCACACACCGGTACCGCAATCGATGTGCCAGTCAGCGTGCTGTCCAAACCTTGCGTCTGGAGCATCAAGTGGCCGGAAGTCGAACTGAGCTCTGACCTCGGCGTTGGCCGGCAAAGACAAGCGGTGATGCCGGGCTTGGCGTGCCGGGTCTCTATCGCTTGACCTGACTGTCTTCAAACGACGCCCAAGCAAAGGAACGGCCCTTTAAGGTCAGGCGTGCGTCTCTACCGACGCAGGTTCTCCGTCGCTTCCCGGTCGACCGAACCATCACTGCGGAGCACCACGGCGAACGCTTGCTCGGCGGTCTGAGGCGAGATCAATGCGTCCTGAACGTCGTCTGCGACCGCTTGCGGATCGCGGGTTCTCGGATCGCCATAGCCGCCCCCGGCGGGGCCGAGGCACGTGAACCGCTCTCCCTTGGCGATCCGCATGTGGGGAACCTTGGAGGGCAGCTCCCGCGTGTCGCCGGACGGCGCGTGAAGACGGAGTTCCGCTTGCTTGCCGCCAGCACCGCCGTCGAATCCCCATGGTGCGAAGCCGTGGCCCTCGCCCTCGACCGACGCGCCGCCATCGGTGAGATACTCGAACTCCCGCACCGAGCCGAGCCCGCCGCGCCACCGGCCAGCACCAACGACGTCCTCACGCAACTCGTACCGAGACACGCGGAGCGGCAGGTGGGTCTCGATGTCTTCAATGGGGTTGTTTCGGGTATTGGCATAGAGCGTGTCGACCGCGTCCATACCGTCGCTGCCATGACGGCCGCCATAACTGCCCTCGAAGATCTCCATATGGACCCAGTGCTGCCCGTCGTCGATGCCCGAGAAGGCAATGACCTTCAGGTTGCCGATACCGGCGGAAACCCTGTGAGGAACAGCCTGCGCAAGCGCCTTCATCACGGTGTCGGCGAGCTGATTGCCGGGACAGAAACGGGCGATGGTCGGTGCGGGGAACACCGGGTTCGCAAGACAACCGCGTGGCGCGTTTATCGTGATTGGCCGTGTCAGCCCGTCGTTCACAGGGATGTGGCCGTGTATCGCGGTATCGAGCAGGACCGAGCGGATGGTCAGCCAAATCGCAATGTCGGCGGTGCCGACCAGGGGCATATTGATCGGCGCGTCGTCGACCTGGTCCGCCGTACCGGTAAGGTCGACTTCGATCTCGTCACCGCGCACCCGCAACGTGACGCAGATCGGCAGTTCCTTTCTTTTCGGATCTTCTGAATCGAGGAACCCGTCGATATAGGTGGTGGCTGCATAGTCTCCGTCGGGTAGCTGGGCGATCGCGCCGCGCATCAGCCGCTCCGCGTGATCCATCGCGCCCTCGCAGGCGGCTTCCAACGTCTCGACACCGAAGCGCGCCATCAACTCTTCAAAGCGTTGCGCCCCGATGCGCGCCGCCGCAATCTGCGCTTCCATGTCGCCGACCACCATGTCCGAGACACGGATGTTGTCGCGCAGGATGTGCCAGACCGGCTCCACCTTGACGCCTTGGTCGTACACCTTGATCGCCTTGAACTGCAGACCCTCTGCATAGGCATCGATCGCATCGACGATCCCACAGCTCCCTGGGGTCAAGGCACCGATGTCCAGGTGATGCGCCGTCGTTCCGGCCCAGGCCAAGAGGCGGTCCCCATGAAAGATCGGCACCATGAAGGCCACGTCCGGACCGTGGCTGGCCCCGGAGTAGGCGTCGTTGTGCATGATCACGTCGCCGGGCCGCACGGTTTCGCCCCGGTCCGCCAGGATCTTGTTTATGCCCAGGATATAGCCTGGGATCGGACCAGACTGCAGCGGTGTCGACTGGGCAGATTCCGCAAGGCCGCGGCCCTCGGCATCGACCAACCCGGCTCCGAAATCCTCCGACTCGCGAATGATCGACGAGTAGGACATCCGCATCAGCCGATAGCCCATCTCGACGGCGATGTTCTCAAGGGCCCCCTGGACGACGGCGATGGTCACGGGGTCTACGACAGGTTTGATGGTGGCAGAGCTCATCACGCGTCTCCCTTTGTCATGTGCAGGTTCCCCGCAGCGTCGGCCCGCACTGTCCATTCGGGCGGGACCACCGTTGTTGTATCGGTCTGAAGAACGATCAAGGGCCCGGCAATGTCGAGGTCATGCGGCAACGCAAGCCGATCGACGAACCGGGTCTCGACCGGTCGAACCCCTTCGGCCGTGGAGAACACGACGTCGCCCACATGCAGGGTTGCGGCCTCGATGCTGTCACCAGAGGGGAAGTCGGGTGCACCGATCTTCGCGGTCTGCCCGACCGCTGTGACGCGAATGTTGACGATCTCGATCGGGCTGCCCGGGAACGCGTGACCGTACTCCGCTTCGTGGGCCGAGGCGAACCCGGCCAGAACACCCTCAACCCCCGCGTCGCCGATGGGGCCGTCAGGGAAGGCGACCCTCAACTCGTAGCCCTGGCCGACATAGCGCAGATCTCCGGCCCGGCGATAGGTGACACTTCCGGCGTCGACCTTATCGGCGGCGAGTTGGGCGCCGAGCCCCGCTTCCATCGCCGCAAAATCGGCATTGAGGCGGTCGATATCGATGTCCGTCGACACCTGGAACTCTGTCTTGACCGCGTCGTATTTGAGGTCTGTGGTGAGCAGACCGACCGCCGAGGTGATGCCGGGCCAAGCCGGGACAAGAACACTCGGAATGTCCAGGAGATCCGCCACATCCGCGGCATGCAGCGGCCCCGCACCGCCAAAGGCCACCAGCGCGAAGTCGCGGGGGTCGAGACCCTTCTGCACCGTGCGGGAGCGGATCGCGTTCGCCATGTTGGCGTTGATGATCGTCAGGATCCCCGTTGCCGTTTCATGCAAACCGAGGCCCACGGTCTCCGCGAAGTCGGAGACCACCCGTTGGGAAGCCGCCACATCGAGCGCCATCTCCCCGCCCAGGAAGTTCCTGGGGTCAAGCCGCCCGAGAACGACATGCGCGTCGGTCACGGTCGGATGGTCGCCGCCGTGACCGTAGGCGGCCGGTCCGGGCCGGGCCCCGGCGCTTCTGGGCCCGACGCGCATGGCGCCGCCTGCGTCGACATGGGCGATCGACCCGCCTCCCGCACCGATCGTGTGAATGTCGATCATGGGGGCCAGCACGGGATAGCCGGCGATCCACGTGTCGCGGGCCGTCGCCTCGGCGAAGGCGCCATCGACGGTGATTCCGATATCCGCCGAGGTTCCGCCCACATCGAAGGTGATCAGCGATGTCCGTCCCGACAGCGCGCCACTCCACGCGCCGCCGAGCACGCCGGCGGCCGGCCCGGACAACAAGGTGAGGATCGGCTTTTCGGCGACCATCTTCGCCGTCGCGGCACCGCCGTTGGAACCCATCACATGCAGATCACAAGTCAGACCTCTGTCCCGCATCGACGCCGCCAAGTGACTGACATAGTCCCGGACCTTGGGTCCGATGAACGCGTTCATCGCGGCGGTCGTGAACCTCTCGAACTCGCGGAATTGCGGCGCCACGTCGGACGACGTGGTCACGAAGCACTCCGGGTGCTCCTCCAGAACGATCTCGCGGGCGCGAAGTTCATGACTTGGATTGAGGTAGGAGAACAGGAACCCGATCGCGATGGCTGAGATGCCGGCCTCTTTCAGCTCGCGCGCGGCACGGCGGACTGCGTCCTCGTCCAACGGTTCCAAGACCTCCCCGCGCGGCGGGACCAGCCGCTCGCGGACGGTTTTGCGGTACCGGCGGCGTACCAGAGGGCGGTCCTGCCAGGGGATCTCTTGCATGATTGAGTAATGCTGAGGCCGCTGATGGCGGCCGATATGCAGAATGTCCCGGTAGCCCTCCGTGGTGATCAAGCCAGCCTCTACGCCCTTGTGCTCCAAGACGGCGTTGGTGGCGATGGTGGTTCCGTGCATCAGCTGATCGATGCTCGACGGATCGACGCCGACGCGGCGGCAGAGTTCGACCGCACCATCAACGACCCCGCGGGACGGATCGTCCGGCGTCGTCGGGGTTTTGTGGATCACCGTTTCGGCCCGATCGGTATCGGTGAAGACCAGGTCGGTGAAAGTACCGCCGACATCGACGCCTATCAGTTTCATCATATCCTCCGCGTCGCCCGGCCGGGGCGCTGGTGGGAGCGTGCCGGTTACCCGGCGGCTTCTAGGGATGCTGGCGGGGCATGGCGGGCCATGTCGCCAGTATAGGGTTTGACGCGTGGCGGTGCGTAGCCGCCCCGTTTGCAGGTCTTGAGGCCCAGGCCCACCAGCGCTTCCGCAAACTTGACCGCGGCCGCGACGCCGTCGATCACCGGCACGCCGGTTTCCTTGGTCAGCGCGTCCGCGAGATCTGTCATGCCGGCGCAGCCGAGCAAGACGGCCTCAGCCCCTTCTTCTTCGATCGCTGCCAGCACCTGCTCACGAACCTTGGCAGCGGCAACGCCGCCTTCCTCCTCCAGCGCCAGTACCGGGATCGAGGCCGCGCGCACCCGCTTGCAGTGGCGCTCAAATCCGTACTTCAGTGCCAGCGTTTCGATTATGGGGACCGCACGCTCCAGCGTTCCGACAACCGAGAAGCCATGGCCGACCATCGACGCGGCCGCCATGGCGGCTTCACAGATGCCAACCACCGGCACGTCCACGATTTCCCGGCAGGCGTCGAGGCCGGGGTCGTCGAAGCAGGCGATCACCACCGCATCGGCGCCCTCGGCCACGCCTTTTCGAGCCTCCTCCAGCAGTCCTGGAAGGCAGAACGCCTCATCGTAGTGACCTTCGATACTGACCGGACCGGCCACCGGGTTGAGCGCGAGAATCTCGGTCCCGGGTGCCGCAACCGCGCATGCCGTCTCCCGGATCTTGTCCGTCATCGAGGCCGTGGTGTTCGGATTGATGACCAGAATGCGTATGTCCAACCCTCCCCTGAATCCGGCTTCCGCTGGATGCCTTTGTTGGCATCTGAGGCGTCGCTGTAGCGGCGCGGTCTGTTTGGCAGGACACCGCCACGGCCGACCTTGGTTCCTGTTTGCGGGGACCTCGGAAAGGCCAAAATCGATCCCCATTTTATCGATATTCTTCGCAGGATACGTGCCAAGCAAGGAGCCCATAGAAACCGGCAGGCATCGTCTGAGGAAACCCTCGCCACGCCCAATAAATGCGCACCTAATGACCGAAATTCAGACGTTGCGGCCTCTTCCAGACCGCACTGCCGTTCAGAGTCCTTTTGATTGGGCCAAGGTTTTGCTCTTCCTCTGATCTGCACCTGGAACCGGCGGTCGCCTTTCAAGTCCTAGTGTCGGCAGATCATGCCGCAAGCCACTCTGAATCAAGCACTTCGCGCCGTGGTGTTTTACAGACTCTCTGATTGCAGGTTTCGGCCAAAATCGCCAAGCACGCTCATCGGACCATTGGGCGATGAGGGGCGGAGGGTTGGGCCGGAAAGTTGCTGATTCTGTTCTGCTGTGAAATGGTTTGGTGTTGAAACAAAACCCAGATGCCGCAAAGCGGCTGGGCGCCATCTCCGGCCATTTAAAGGGCATCACCGTGGGAGTTGCCGGCAACAGAGATGAAGGGATCCAACCGGTCTCCGAGATCTGTGGTCTGGGTTTGGCGTATTGGAATCGGCTTCGGGGGACCAGCAGTCTCCCCAACGTGTCTCAGTTTGATCCTCTCGATATCGTCAAGTTATTGCCCCATGTGGTCTTCCTCGAGGTGATTGATGGGGGCACGGACTTTCGCTACCGGGTTATTGGGGAGCATGTGCTTGAGTTCTTCTCGGCGAACTATACCGGCATGCTCATGTCCGAGAACCCGCGGATCGAGCCGGAGGGCCACCTTATCACCCGCCTCCGCCGGAGCGTCGACTTACGCCGCCCCATCCATGACCCCGTCGAATACATCGGGCCACATCGGGACTTTAAGAAGAATGACGACATCATTCTTCCCTTCGCCGATGACGATGGGCAGGTCAAACGGTTGCTGGTCTTCGTGGAGTTTATCAACAAGGCCTAGAGCCGGGCCGGCCATTGCTGAACCTCTCATTGACCCAATGTCGGTAGATTTGGCGCCAGCGCGACCACACCTACTTGATCAGCATCTTCGCCACGGCGATGTAGGCGGGGATACCGACGATCAGGTTGAACGGGAAGGTCACACCGAGCGACAGAGCCGAGTACAGCGCCGGGTTCACATCCGGCATGGCGATACGCATGGCGGCGGGGACGGCGATGTAGGATGCCGACGCGGCCAGGGTCATCAGAAGTACCGCATTTCCGAGAGATAAGCCGCTCAGGACCGCGGCTGCAAGGCCCAATGATGCGCCGATCAGCGGCATGGCGAACCCGAACAGCAACGATCCGATGGATAGAACTCTCCGGTCGCGGCGAAGCCCGTCCCCGGTCTTGAGGCCCATATCCAACAGGAACAAGCAGAGCACCCCCTGGAGAGGATCGAAGAAGAACGGAGCGACCAACTCTCCGCCTTCACCTCCGACCAGGGCGCCGACCAGCATGGCGCCGAGGATGAGGTAGATGCTCTCATTGAGTACAACCACCCGAAACACTTCCCGGGGCGACAACTTCTGCTCCGGCCCCCGTCCGGCTAACGCCAAGCCGGTCGCGATCGCCGGGGCTTCCATCAGGGCGGCCACGGCGACCATGCCTGCGGCAAAGGCGAGGCCGGTGTCCTCCAGAACGGCGGTCGCGGCGATAAAGGTGACAATGCTGATGGAGCCGTAATGGGCGGAGATCGCGCCGGCCTCCCTCCGGTTGAACCGGGTGATTTGGCGGAGGAGACCGTAGGCCACGACCGGCATTGCCGCGCTCAAGACGACGCCGATAACCGCTGCCGCGATGATGTCGGCAATGCCTTCGGTGGCGATCGCGACACCGCCTTTCAGCCCGATTGCCGCCAGCAGGTACAGCGCAATGCCCTTAGAGAAGTTCTCCGAGACCCGGACTTCCACCGTAAGGAACGCGCCGATCAGTCCAAGGGTGAAGAAAAGGACGGGCGGCGTCAGAAACGCGGATGAGACGAGGTCCATAAGGGCTCCCGGGGGCGAGGCAGGGTTCAATCTGCCGAGAAATTCAGGCGGCTACCGTCAGACTGGTTCCGAACCTGCATCTTCCGTCTCGAGAGCTTTTCTCAGCTTTTCCGACTCCTCCGGCTTCATGGCGTAGGAGTGATCGTCGTCGGGAAACGCACCGGAGCGGACATCTTCCGCATAGGCTTTGAAGGCGTTTACCGCAATCTCGACCACGTTGCCATAGCGCTTGGCGAACTTGGGCTTAAACGTGTCGAACGCGCCGATCAGATCGTAGCCGTTCAGCAACTGACAGGTCCCGGCCGCACCAGCACCTATGGAGAAAGTGAAGATGGAGACGGCCTCGTCCACCGCTTTTCCAACTTCGTAGGGTACCGCCTCGATTTCCAGGCCGATGGCGCCAGCCTCCTCAATCGCCTTGGCGTTGTCGATGATGCGGAGTGCGTCTTCGGCCGTCCTGCCCTGCATCTTGAAGCCGCCGTAGCGGTGAACGTAGTGGGGCAAAAGGCCGACATGGCTCATGACCGGGACACCCGCGTCCGCGACGGCCTTGATGATGTCAAACATCTCCCGGCCGCCCTGGAGTTTGACCGCGTCCACCCCTCCTTCTTTCATCAGTCGAACCGCGTTTTGAACGGCGATGTCCCTGGTGGCGTAGGATCCATAGGGCATTGAGACCAGGGAGAGGGTGTTCGGGGCACCACGCCGGACGGCGCGCGCATGCTCGATCATCTGATCGACTGTCATGGCCAGGGTGTTCTCATGACCGTACAGGGTCATGCCGAGACTGTCGCCGATCCCGACAATATCCACGCCGGCCCGCTCCGCCCACGCCGCGCTCAACACCTCACCGACGGCGACCATCACCAGTCGTTCTCCGGCGGCTTTCTTGGCCGCCAGATCGGGGATCGTCAGCTTTTTTCTGGGCTCGGACATGTGTTTGCTCCGGGCGCGCCGCGAAAAGTTTAGTATCGCTTTCCTTGGCTCGGATCGGTGCCCTCGTAAAGAACACGCCGCTTGATCTCCGCATCGCGTCGGCAGAGCTCGAAATCCTCGTCAGCCAACCGCCCCCGGGGTGGTTCGGCGATCGCGAAATGCTCAAAGCGGTCCTCGCCGCTCACATGCGCCACGAGCGATTTGTCGCCGGACCGCTGCTTCATGGACGTCTTGATGTAGCGGATCGCGGACCCGATCCGCCGGTCGCCCGTCGTGTTCGGGCTGGAAGCGTGGAACAGGTGGCCATGGTGCATGGAGGCCTGACCCGGCTGCAATTCAACGGAGACACCGTCCTCCTCCTTAACGTCGACCGCAATCTCCTGGCCGCGCGACAGCAGATTGTTTGCATCGAACGTGTCCACGTGGGGAACGAGCTGCTTCTTGTGGCTCCCTGGCACGAACTTCATACAGCCGCTGGCCTCTGTGGACGGCGACAGGGCAACCCAGCAAGTGGTCTCCTCCGCGTCGTCGAGACCCCAGTAGGTCAGATCCTGATGCCAGGTGACGATCTTGGTGGAATTAGCTTCCTTGATGAAGAAAGCCGCACTCCAGACCAGAAGGTCGGGCCCGAGAACCGCCGATGCAGCGGCGATCAGGTTTTCGTTGCGGATCAACCGATCAAAGGAGGGAAGCAGCCGGTCAGGATAGGACCGGAGCAGGCCGAACCGCTCCGGATCATCCGCCAACTCCGCTTCCGCGGCCTCTAGATCCTGACGCAAAGCGCGAGCCTCTTCAGACGAGACCGCGTCGATTGGAAAAATGAAGCCGTCGCGGTCGTAAGCTTCCGCGATTTCCTGGGACGTGTACGGAACGCCGCCTACCACAGCCATGGGTGCCTCCCCGGACAGTTCTTTGTTCTTAAGAACAGTATTCCCGTGATCTCAAGATTTGTTAAATTGATATTTCAGACGCTACGTAATCGATCTCATGGATATTCCGATGCGGCTTAAGGGCTTCGACCTTAACCAGCTGGTCTGCCTTGAGGCGCTGTTGGCGGAACGGAACGTCACCCGGGCCGCGCAGCGTGTTCACCTCAGTCAATCCGCGATGAGCACAGTTCTGGGGCAGCTCCGCACTCACTTCGGGGACCCGCTGCTCGTCCGCTCCGGCCGTCAACTAATGCTGACGCCTTTCGCCAAACAGCTTATCGCACCGCTTTCCGACCTCTTGTCGCGGGCACACACTTTCACGGCCCTCGCCCCCGATCTGACGACGACAGACATTGACCGCGAACTGAAGATCGTGGCGTCGGATTACACGGTATCGACATTCCTGTCGGAGGCGATTCAGCGTATTGGTCCCGAGATGCCGAACCTGCGGTTCGACATTCTGCCGCTGACGTCACAGTCGTCGACGCTGTTAGACAGTGGCGAAGTGGATCTTCTATTGGCCGGTCAGGCCCTGAATGTCGGTCGCACGCCGAACGAATGCCTCTTCGAGGATCGCTTTTGCTGCTTGATCTGTGCTCGCAAAGGAAAACTGAATCAGCCTCTTTCGAGACTGGAATACATGAGCAGGCGCCACGTCGTGGTGCGTTACTTCGAGCATCAGATGGCATTCGAAGACGAGGAGGTACTCCGGAAGTCAGGGAGTCCGCGCCAGCGTCACATCACGGTTTGGTCCTATGCGCTGACTCCGCAGTTGATTTGCGGCACAGAAATGATTGCCACGGTGCCTGAGCGGATCGGCCAACAGCTCGAAGGTCGCTGGCCAGTGGCGGTGGTACCGTTTCCTTTCGACCATGAACCCGTGCGGGTATTCGCTTATTGGCATCAGAGCCGCGAAAGTGATCCGGTGCTTGCCGCCGTGCTCCGAGCCATTCGGCAGGTCGTGCCAAGCGCGCCTGCCCTGGCTAAAGCGCCAATGCCTTCTGAAGTGCCGGACGGGCGTGAAGTCGGTCCACATACGCCTTGAGGTGAGGCATCGGAGACAAATCAACGCCGAGACGTTCATTCACCACACAAGCGTGGCCGGTGATCGTATCCGCCGCTGTGAAGTTACCGACCAGATACTCCCGCCCTTCCATATGACTGTCGACAGCTGCCAGCACGCGGCCAATCAGCCTCAAAGCCCGGGCGGCGTGCTCCTCCGAACGCCGTTCGGGGGGCAGGAACATCGTCTCGACGACGAAGTTGTTCACCGGACTCATGATCATGCCCTCCCCGTAGTGCAGCCATTGCAGATAGACGGGGAAGTCTGGTGACGACACGGGAGGGGCCAGCTTCCCGTCACCATGGCGGGCGATCAGGAACTGCGCGATCGCCGTACTCTCCGAGATTCTGACTTCACCGTCCTCCAGCACGGGGACTCGGCCGTTCGGATTCACGGTCTTGAACGCCTCTGTGCGCATGGCCTTGTCGCCGAGTTGAAACCGTTCAATGTCGAAGTCGAGACCGAGTTCAAACAACAGCCAGGCCGTCCGCACGGCACGGGAGTTCGGCGCGAAGTAGAGCTTCATCGGGGTCTCCTGCCGGTCTATCCGGTCATGCGACGTCGTGTGGAGGGAAAAGACTGATGCGACATCACATCATCGATGCGGCAGCACCTTCGTCTTCTCCGGCTTGGGCGGCATAGATCGAGGTGTACCCACCCGACCAATCCGGCGGGATCTGGCAGGGACGCGGGTCATGTGACGCCCACCGCACGGGCTCTCCCCGGACGACTTCATAAGCGTGTACGGAAGGATCAGGGTGCGGGGTGTACGCCTTCGCATCCGCCGATGAGTAACAGTTCAGCAAGAGCGGGCGGGGTGTCGGGGCCTTGCTCGACGGTGAGAAGTGAAGCGTGCGGGCGTTGTGGATGGTGATCGACCCAGCGGCTCCTGTGAGATACTCGACATCACCAAGATCGATCGATGCCGCGTCCTCATCGCTCAGCATGCCGGTCCAATTGCCGTCCTTATCGTACTGATCGAAGAGCGGCCGGTCATGGGAGCCGGGCTTAACGGCGAGCGGACCGTTGGTCATGTCGGTGTCCGCCAGGTAGCACCCAATCGTCAGGACGTTGTAATTGGTGTGCGGGAAGAACTGGATGTCCTGGTGCCATTTGACCGCGTCGGTCTCGTCATACCATTTGAAGTTCAGCTTTGAGTGATGGAACACCACATTCGGTCCCAGCAGATCAGCCGCGACATCCGCCATCAGTCCCGTTGCGAAAGCCCAGTATGTATCATGCTGCTCGTCCGGGCGCTTCAGACGGCGGAGGACCGGGGAGGCGGCACTGTGACCCGGGCCGATATCAAAAATCCGTCCCGCCTCGGTCTCTTTGCGGCTGGCATCGACGAACTCTTCGGTGACTGATATCAGGCCCGACAATGTGTCATGCGGAACCAGGCTTTCGACGCCCACATAGCCGTGCTCGAAATAGTGCTCCCGTTGAGCTTGGCTCAGGACGCGGGCCGGATGGCTCAGAATATCTTCCGGTGTCACAGTATCCCTCCACTTCCGTCGCAGATTCTTTACCGAAATGCTGACGGCTCAGAAGAGATTGGAACTTTCGTAACGGCTCGACAACCCGTGTTTGCTGGCTGTTGAGTTCGATATCGAATGCCGGATGTCGGTAAACAGATCCAAGCGACCTCCACCCGGCAGGACTGCCAACTCAGCTGGCGCCACGAAGATCCTGGCTAACCAGGCCTATGCAATAGGTGGCGAGGTGCGCCGCTTCCTTTCGTCGGCGTGTGGTGTACTTGTCGCCGAACTTCATAAGATTGGCATACATCTCAACAAGTTCTAGCTGGGTGGCCTGGCGCCAGAAGTTTGGCGCAACGGTGCGGAGCCCCGGGCCATACTGGAAGGCGACTGACATAATGACAGTCTGAACAGCGCCGGGCAGTTGCCCGAATGGAACGACAGGGTTTGACCCATCGTAGATGCTTGAGACATTTGTAATGAACTCCGCTTTCACGATTTGGGTCAGTTGTCTTGCCTCCTCCCGCTTCAGACGGAGCTGTTTTGCAACTGAAACCGCAGCGTCTCCTTTGAGGCCGCAGAACCGTTCGACTTTTGCGCACAACGCATCCGGAACCCCTATCCGGGACAAGCCGGCGCTGGACCATTGGCCAAGATCCACGCCGACGCCGACCGTCACGCCGGACGCTCCGAGAGGGTTACCGTCTGAGTCTTTGGGCACGTATCCTCCAACTCGAAAACCTTCTAACTCTTCAATTAAGTCCCAATTTATCATGGCGTTACTCCGCGATCCGGAAGTCTGAGAAGTGATGGCCGACGTGGCCGAGATGCGGAATTTCGCATCTCTTCTTGGCAATTAGTTGGTGCCTTGAGGGGCCGCTTTTAGCGTTAAGGTAATGCGATGCGCCTGCGTGAGCAAATAATTATGTCCTTTCCACACTCGGTACAGTGTGATGGTCCAAGGCCTCCAAGCGTACTTGAGAGGGATAACCGAAGTCTCACGCCCGCCTCACGAACCGTTCATCTACGGTGAGTGATGACATTCAAGTGGGGCATGGCCATATCCGCAGCAGTCGTTCGGAGGACACCATCAATGAAAAACCTCGCACCTGCGTTCCGTCACGGGGCGGTTCTCTTTGTTATGATGCTGGCATTCGTCTCGCCGGCGCTGGCGGCGAAGGATCTGGTCTACACGGGATGGCTGTCGAATGCCGCTGTTGGCGGTTATGACGCCGTGTCGTACTTCACGGAAGGTAAGCCCGTGAAGGGGTCGGATGACTACGCATTCGAGTACAACGGTGCCACTTGGCTTTTCGCCTCGGCAGGTAATCGTGACGCCTTCGCAGCGAACCCCGCCCGCTATGCGCCGCAGTACGGCGGTTACTGCGCCTGGGCAGTTTCGCAGGGCTATACGGCGAAGGGCGATCCTGGTCAGTGGAAGATCGTCAACGACAAGCTCTACCTGAACTACAACGCCGACGTTAAGGCACGCTGGGAACAGAACATCCCAGGCAATATCCGGTCGGGCGATGCCAACTGGCCCAAGGTGCTTGAATAGGCTCGGTTGAATGGCGAATGGCCGTTTGGCCGTCATCTGTCCCAAAGTGTGGTGCGGGCGCCGAACATCCGGCGCCTATAGCCGCATCTCGGCGTTGGGCTTGAGAAGATCCTGCCGAACGTCTGCTGATGCCGGCTCGCGGCTGTTTCCGGCGACAAGGGAAAGATCACCGATTGTCGTGTTCAGCACGCGTTGATCCTCTTAGCCGGTCGCAACAGCGCTCTAAATCCTGAAACGACAACTGATGTGGTGCCACGTTGGGCGTGGCTTACCCCAGTGTCGTGGCGCAAACATGGTGTTCGGGGATCCAATCTTTCGACTGAACCCATATCGGCAAGATAGCGTGTATGCTCCGGTCGATATGAACCGTCGGAAGGGAGTGGGATGCCCGAGAACACATTGGGTCCGATGCGTTTTGCCAGCGTGAATGGCACAACGATCCGGTACAGGCTTTCGGGTGACCCGAGCGGGCCGGTCGTCATCTTCGCGAACTCGCTCGGCACAGACCTGACGGTTTGGGACGATGTCGCGACCCGTTTGCCGGATCGTTTCTCGTTGCTCGGCTTCGACAAGCGTGGGCACGGCCTCTCGGCTCTTCCCGCGGGATCGGTGACGATTCAGGACTATGCCTCCGATCTGCTTGGCCTGGCGGATCATCTTGGGCTCACGACGTTCGTTGTGTGCGGTGTCTCGGTCGGTGGAATGATCGCTCAGGCAACTGCCGCGGCGGCGCCGGGCCGTGTTCGGGGCTTGGTCCTCTGCAACACAGGAGCGAAGATTGGTCCGCCGGAGATCTGGTCAGACAGGATAGCCGCCGTGGAGAAAGGCGGTCTGGAGCCCTTGGCCGATGCCGTTATGGAGCGTTGGTTCACGCCGGCGTTCCGGGAGAACAATCCCGAGAAGCTCGCGGGCTACCGTGCAATGCTGTCCCGGACGCCTGCTCTGGGATATGCAGCGACGTGCGCGGCGATACGGGACGCGGACTTGACGGCAGCAACCTCCGCCCTATCGGTGCCCACGGTCTGTATTGCCGGGGAAGGGGACTTGGCGACGCCGCCTGCGCTGGTTCGTTCCCTGGCGGATCTGATTGACGGCGCCGCCTATCATGAACTCCCGGAGTGTGGCCATATCCCGTCCGTCGAGCAGCCGGAGATCTGCGCTGACATCATCACGCGTTTTCTCCTGGCGCTGGACCCCGACTGAGGCGCGTGCGGCGCAATGAGTGAGGATATGTCCGGCGCCACGAAGCCGCTGTCAGATGACGATCGCCTCGGGCTGAGGACGTCCCTTCCGGCTGACATTCGTCCCATTGAGGACGGTGTTGGGCGACCCGACTGGCCGGACCACCCCGGATTTCAAGGCTTGGCGGCTTTCTGGCTCGACCGGCACAGGATGTTCCGCCAACTGATGGCGGAGATGTCAGGGGCTACGACCGCCTTCTTGGACCGCACGCTTGAGGAAAGAGAATTCGCGCAGCGGCTGTCTCAATACGGTGGGTTCTTCCTCAACCAACTGCACACCCATCACCAGATGGAGGATAGACACTACTTTCCATTGATGGTTCGTCTCGAACCATCGTTGGAGCGCGGCTTCGCCCTCCTGGATCAGGACCATGTCTCGCTCGACGCGGCCATCCATCAGTTTGCTGAGAACGCGAACGAGATACTGACCGCCGTAAAGAGACAGAATCCAGCAGACGATCGCGCCAAAGCGTTCCTGGAATGGCTGGCCTCAATGGAGCAACATTTATCGCGGCATCTCGAGGATGAAGAGGACATCGTGATCCCGGTCCTTCTGAAACACGGTGTGGAATGAGCGCTCCGGTAAACGGCGGGGGGGCGACTTCGGACGTCGCTGCGATCGAACGCGCGGTCACCAAGCTTCGCAAGCAGAGAGACTATGCGGGGATCATTCGCTTCGTTGAGGACAACAAGATTGATCCGCTGATCAGCCGGGATACCGCGCTTTGCTTCATCGCCGCCAAGAATGTGACCGGGTTCCGGCGTTTGGAGTATGTGGCGTTGTACAAGCGGCTTTTTCGGACGTTCCCTACGTCGGTGTTCTTTGAAAGCTTCATGGCACAGGACAAGGTTGCCCTGACCGAGTTGGACGTGTCGCGCCCTACGGGCTTTCTTCATTTCCCGACAACGGGTGGCACCAGTATCCGGAAGTACGTCACCTCCTCCGCACCGTCCGCGCCATACATCCATTTTGGTCATCGCGTGGTGCTGGATGCCGAGGACTGTATCGAGGGTCGGGATTTCCAGGGCGGCATTCCCAATGGACGGATTGTTCCATTGAACCGAAAGGCATTGGCACCCTGTTTCGTGTTCTCAGCCGTCCGGAACATCTTTACGTACTTCCATTCTCAATCTCAGATCGCGGGTATTGATCTGGACCGTCTCGTAAAGACGGCCGTTGAGGCCGAGAGCGGGTTGCTCACCCGCCGCATGATCTTCAGCTTCCCTTTCGCTCAGCCCTCCGGCGACCTGGTGGTCGATTGGATCATCCGCACCGAGCACCTGGCGGAAGATCTTGCGGCGTTGAGCTCGGCCGTACCGCTCAACGTAGCCCTGGGCCCGGCCCAGAACGCCAGAGGCAAAGGCGATTATCGGAAGGCCTTCACGCCGGAGCTTGTGGATCTGGTCACCCGGCACTGGTCGGACGACATAGCGCTCTACGGGTTCGATTTTGAGAACGGGTATGCCGACGACGCGATCCTTAGGGGAGACGTGCGGCCCCTCCGGGACCGGGTCTCCTATCGATGGCGGGACAACACGCTAACCGTTTGCTGACCGAGGGCTCTTGGAGCGGGGCGCTGCCGTCTCAAAGGTCGACGAACTCCAATTCATAGTCACGGCGCGGCGGCCAGGTGAAAGCGTTTGTGCCTGTCCAAATGGGTGCGGCAGGCGTTCGCCAAGTCCCCGTGCTTGAGGTGCGATCGAAGATCTGCCGGGCCGCCGCAAACAGCTCTTCGGGCGTGTTCTTGCGGATCGTATAGCCCGTTCCCTGATCCTGAAGGATGTCGAGGTCAACAATCGAGAACAGTCCGGACTCCGCGAGCGGCTGCTGCATCAGTCGCTCTCCGTCCGGTGTTGCGATTTCATGGGAGAGGATGAGATCACCTTTTCTGCCTGTATAAAAATCGCCGATGTCCGTATGGGCGGATGGAACGTTGAACGCCATGGCAACGCATGTCGCACCGGAACCTGAGCCAATAAAGAACCTGGCCCGGGTCATGGCGTGGAACTGTAGTCTCCAGGACTCAGCCCGCCTCGACAGATCAACGAATCCCGGTCTTTCCGGCCATACGGCCATTTCCGGATGCCCGAGCCGGACAACCTGTCCGCCAAGCTCGTCGATGATGAAATCTCTCAAGAGAAGGTAGTTGGTTGGGTCTACGTCCCTCAGGTTGGAGATGGTCTTATGGGCATAGTTGGGCTCGCGATAGTGCAGGCAGCAGAACCACCGGTCGCGGTCGACGCCCGTCTCGGCGAATTGTTCTTCGAGGCTGGTTGTCCAGGCGTCTGGTATCCGTAACGGGCAATCATAGGCGCCGGTCACGTCCGCGGACCCGAGTTTCATTGGCGGAACGACAAAGTCCTGCTTCTCGTAGGCGATTGCCCGTTTCTGGCCGTCCGAGAACTCATGCAGCCCGGGGATGTCGGACATGGAGTCGATCAAGACAACGTCATAGCTGAATGGGTAGAGCGCCAGGATGTCTTCTATGTAGCTCGGCGACGGGCGAGCCAGAAAGATCGTATGCGACCGCTCGAAATTCATGGCGATGGAGGCCGCGACCTTCACCCCAATCAACACATCGCCAAAAGCCGGGGTAAAGATCGGCGCGGTCATGCGGAAGACCGGGTCGCCGGTACTTGACGTTCGCCTTCGTGACCCCTCAGCGCTCTCGTCAACTCGGGGCGGCCACGGGAACGCGTTTGTCGGAGTACTTCCGGGGGGATGTGGCTTGCGGAACTCTGTGCCGTCCGCCGTGTCATCCAGCATCCGGTTCACCTGCCCAATCATGCCGTTGATCGCGACGTCGTCTTGGTCCCGGACGTGGCCGGGCAGATCTGGCTCTTCCGTCGCCAC
Source organism: Thalassobaculaceae bacterium (assembly GCA_963691835.1). Classification (GTDB taxonomy): domain Bacteria; phylum Pseudomonadota; class Alphaproteobacteria; order Thalassobaculales; family Thalassobaculaceae. Next base: position 5,150,905 of record OY829383.1, on the reverse strand, counting down.
CCCATAGGCGTGTGCAAGAGCAGAGGCGACCGGGTCGGTGCCCAGATGAGCGCAGGACCGGCTGACCCAGGACGCGAGAAGGCCCAGATCGTCGGCCGGGTACTCAAGTTCAGTGAACCCGGTCGTTGGGTTCCAAGGCTCTTGCCCAGGGTGACGGAGGCGCAACACCTGTCCACCCAACGGGCCGACGATCTGGTCCCGCAGGCTTTCGAGATGCCCGCTCCAAGGCCTCACCGCTTCGGGGTCTGTCTCCATCAGGAAAACCCATAGAGCAGGATCGAGGCCCACGCTCTCTAGCGGATCCTCGCAATCATCAGAACGGACCCCAGGTCTGTTGAGAGGGTGGATGTCGTCTTTGGAAAGCGACCGGCGCGCCACCATGGACGGGGTCAGAAAGAAATCGTGCCAGAGACCCAGGGACACGTTGTAGCGGTCCGCCTTCGACAGGTCCGCGGTCGGCCAGAAGTTGTATAGCCGGGCAAGCCGCTCCGGCGCCTTCGCATGATAGATCTGCTTCTCAAAAGGATAGGTCGCCAGCAGCGCCGTTGTTTCGGGCGTGACTTCAGGTGTTTGGAACGTCGTTTTGGAGTGACGGAACTTTGCGGCAATCCCCGCCGCCATGGACACGGCCCGGATGCGCTCGGCCAGATCCGGATAGTGAAGGGGCACATAGATCTTGAAGGGCCGGTCTTGCCGCGCGCCCAGATTTGACGTGGCCCTTTCGACGATCGAGAGATGCCGATTCATCCCAGGCCTCGCATCCTCTTCCGTAATATGGCGCGCTTCCCAAAGGGCGGAGGAGAGCCTTGGGCTGTTGAGGCGTCAGGCCTCATCAAGCGGTTGGGCGAAAAGGCGCCCCGCCTTCGGCGGCGCATGGTCCAATCCGGCAAGACGCAGCATGTGCCACGCCAGAACCTGATTGCTTGCCAGAACGGCAACCCCTGTCCGACGCTCAGCCTCTGCGATGACGGGCGCCATACGGAGGTTCGTGCAGGACATGAAGACCGCGTCCACGTCCTTGCCGCCGACCGATCGCTCGATCGCTGTCAGCAACGAATTGGGCGTCATACGGGCCACAACGCTCTCGCGCTCTTCGTCAAAGCTGGCAAAGACCGAGATGTCGATACCGGACTCCTCGAAAGCTCTCCGAAGTGCTGCCGACACCGACTCCATGTATGGCGAAAGGAGAGCGAGCTTCCGGACACCCATTGCCTTGAACGCGGCCCGTGCGGCGGACAGCGGTTCCGTCACCCGAACACCGGGCACATGCCGATGAACTCCGTCGGCAACGCCGGAGGGACCGATGACGGTCGCGCCCGATGTGCATCCATAGCCGATGACGTCGAATGGAGCGGTTTCGGGCAACATGGAAACGGCGCGCGGCAAGTCTTCCCGCATCTTGGCCAGGGTCTCCGGCGTCACCTCCGGCGCGCTTTCGACGCGGGAGTGATACATCACCACGCCATCGTCCGGGATGAACCGCCGAAACTCGTGCTCGATCGTCTCGTCGGTCTTCAGCACGACCAGCCCGAACGTCGCTCTGGTACCGATGCCCTCATCAGTTTCGAAGGCCAAGGCCATTGGGGAGTCTCCAGGATGCGGTCACTTTGGCCGGGGACTATACACGCTCCCCGCCGGCATCGGGTAAGCGCTTTGGACAGTCGCTCAGGTGGCCAGCTCGGGCATTTTCTGGGGCGCGCGGCGTGTCAGAAGGCGTGCGCCGTCCGACGTGATGGTGATGTTCTCCTCATGCACCATCATCCGGCCACCCCAGGTCATTCCGGGCTCCAGGGTCATGACGAAGCCGTCTTCAAGCACTGTCGTGTCCCAGGAGGCGATCGACGGAAACTCAGTCAGAACCATGCCGAGCCCGTGGCCCAGCCGGCCAACACCACCCCCCGCTGAGGGGTCGGCATGCGGCGCCATCACGGCGTTCATGGCGTGGAAAAGATCGGCGCACGCCAAGCCTGGCCGGGCCGCTGCCAATCCGGCCTCCGTCGCCTGCCAGACCACTTCATGGGCTTGCCGAGCCGCGTCGGACGGCGGGCCGACAGAGAAATTCCGGTCAAAGTCGCAGTAGTAGCCGTCGAAGACCACGCCGACATCCAGGATCAGGACGTCGCCTGCCTGAAGGGGGCGCATCGACGGTGGAGAGATGATGTCCCCGTATCCGTCAGGACCGGCGCCGCCGACAAGGTAGTCAACATCATCGGCCCCCGCCTCCAGGCAGGCGATCTTGAAGGTGCGGAAGACTTCCACCTCCGTCATGCCTGCGCCTGCGATCTCGGGCATCCGGTCGAAAGCGTCATTTGCGATGCGGCAGGCTTCAGCGATCTTGGCGATCTCCGCTTCCGACTTGATCTGACGGAGCCGGCGCATCAGCGGTGCGGCGTCGGCCCAATGCGCGTCGGCCCAATGCGCGCCGGCGAGGCCGGTACGCACACGATCCAGGTCCCGTAGCGGCATCCTGGCCACCGTCTCCGGCCCCATCGGAAAACCAATCGAGCCCGCCTTGCCGCCCAGGACCTGAGCCAACGTGTCGATCAGCAGCGTGACACCGTCGTCATCTGGATGGGGTGACGACCAGGTTCGAATGTCGTCGATCCATGTGCGGCCCATCGCTTCGGCACCAATGCCCGGAATCACGGCGATAGGCTTGCCCTCCGCAGGGACCACCAGATACCAGGGCCGCGTCGGGCTCAACCAGAACTGGGTCAAGAATCCCGTGAACCACCGGATGTCCGGCTCGGATGTGAGCAGCAGCGCCGAGAGGCCTTCCAATGCCATTGCCGATTGGGCGCGGGCCAACCGGGTCTCGAACTCACGTGTTGGGAATCCACGGTGCATAGTGTGCTCACAAGTGGGGTTGGCCGCTCCGAAACGGGACGGCGGCGCAGGAAGTATCACGTCTCCCATTTCCCTTGCCAATGCGCGTTTGCGTAGCGTCTCAGCGGTAGCGGGCGGGCGTGTCGCGTGACCCAGGTTCAGGAGAGAGCGTGCGAAGAAAAGCCGCGAGATCGGCACTTTCCAGGGCGTTCAGACCCAGCGGTTCGAGGATGAGTTCACCATCGGAATGGAGGCGCTCAAGATCGATGCTCGAGTAGTGATGGATGACATCTTCGAGGGTCGCGAGAGATCCGTTGTGCATATAGGGCGCGGTGAGGGTGAGGTGCCGGAGCGAGGGTACCTTGAACTCCCCGAAGGTCTTATGGGTCTGTTTCACTTGGCGGGTCGCCCAGGCGGTCGAGGCATCGGCGCTGTCGTTGTGTCGGCTCATCAGACTGTAGGGTGATGTCCGAAGCTTCTCGATGCCGCCATGCCGACCAGAGTCGACCCGTCCGGGCTCTATGAAGTAAGGAACGGCCGCATCGGCGAACTCGCCGTTTGAAAACAATGGCCCAACATGACAGACGACGCACTTGCCTCGGCCTAGAAAGATCTTGGCGCCGCGCTGCGCCGCTTGCGGATACCGCCCGGCAGAGGCGACGTCGCCGCGAGCGAGCGCATCCCGGAAGTCATCGAAGCGTGTACGGGAGGACACGAGTGTCTCCTGGAACGCGGCGATGGCCTTTGCCGCCCCGACCAGTACGTCCTCCTCCTCTGCCGCGTTCACTGTTGTGCCGAATGTCTCTTCATAGAGCGCTGACAGGGTCGGGTCGCCCGATATCAGGTCGGCGACCACGGCCGGATCTGCCCCCATCTCGCGGGGGTCCACGATTGGGCCGATGGTGTGGGCCCAAAGGCTGTCGTTGCGCCCATCCCAACCGAACCACCGGTTAAAACGGCTGTTGATCACGCTCTGGGTGTTGCGGTCGAGGCGGGAAAGGCCAGCCGCTTTCCGGCGCCCATCCGTCCATCCTTGCTCAGGATCGTGGCAACTTGCGCAGGACAGGGTGCCGTTCCGGGACAGCCGGGAATCGAAGAACAGGGCCCGGCCGAGGGCCTGTGCCGCATCGGAGCCCGACGCCCGGTTGCTCGGGTCGTTCTTGATTGGGGGTGGCCAAGGACTGTGCCGAATGACAGCCGCTACCTCTGCCGGTGTCAGCAGGAGGCTGTCTGCCGACGCAATGCCGGCGGAGATGAGGGCCGCCCCGACCGTCAGGAACGCAAGAAACGGGTGTCGCCTCCGTTTCATTCGACGTTCAGGTCGTGTGTCAGGATCGCTGGGCGATCGCCTCCAAAGACGAGCACTTCGAACCGCCACAGCCCCGGCATATGGAAGAGCATGCCTTTTGCTTCGAACCGGCCGGGCTCAGTCTCAACGATCTCGGGCCGGTAGTTCGTGCCATGCTGGTGCATCGGCATTGTCGCGTCGACCTCGATGCGTTGGATCTCCACGTCTCCGTCAGCGCAAACGGCGACCTCGGCGGTGAACGGCTCTCCAATGGGAACCATCTCCGGTGTTGTTCGCAGCAGAACGCTAACCGGGGTGCCTTTGGTGGCGGTCATCACCTTGCCACCCGGCAGCCCTGGACAGCCCGCATGGGCCGGCGTTGAGCCGAGAGCAACCAATCCGACGATGGCCAGCGCGATCCTTCGGACGAGGCGGACTGAGATTCCTGTCTGTGTCATGACGATGGCCGATCGAGAACGTCTCATTCATGCGGAAGCTATTGAGCGATAAAGGCCCGATCACCTTCTTTCGCGGTTCGTTCGACGGGGAAGATCAGGTGAACGGTGGTTCCCGCGCCCAGAGTGCTTTCGAGCATAAGGGTGCCGCCGTGCAGTTCCATAAGCGCCTTGGCCAAGGGCAGGCCAAGACCCGTGCCCTCGTGATTCCGGGTCTGACTGTCGGCAACCTGCGTGAAGGGCTGCAGGACCGGTTGAATGGCATCCGGAGCGATGCCGATACCCTGATCGATCACCCGGATCCGGATACAGCCGTTGTCCGTCACGTCGGCGCGGATCTCGACAAGGCCCTGTTCATGGCTGAACTTGACCGCGTTCGAGATCAGATTGAGCAGGATCTGCCGCAGCGCCCGAGCATCGGCAAAAAGCTGAGGCATGTCAGCGGCCGCCGACGTCTTGATCGTCACGCGGCGGGTCATTGCCTGGCCGCTGACGAGCCGGTCGACGGATGCCATGAGCTGCTCCAGGTTGAGGAACTCCGGGAAGATGCCGTGCTCTCCCGACTCGATCTTGGCGATGTCCAGAATGTCGTTCACGAGCTCCAGCAGATGGCCGCCGGATGCGTGAATGTCCCGGACATAGTCCAGGTACTTCTCTGGTTTGACGGGTCCGAACGGTTCGCTGGTGATTAGCTCAGAGAAACCCATGATGGCGTTCAGCGGGGTCCGGAACTCATGGCTCATGTTGGCGAGGAAGTCAGACTTCGATCGGTTCGCCACCTCCGCCTCTTCCTTGGCCTCGCGAAGCCGCGTTTCGGCCGCCTTCAGATCCGTAATGTCGAGCGAGAAGTTTACGAGGTCCTTGACGTTGCCCTCGGTGTCAAACAGCGGCACCCGTGTCGACATGACGTGCCGGTCACCGGACGCGGTCGGGACAATTGAAGTAATGATCGGTCCCGACTCCGCGCGTTCCCGAACCCGCTGGTCCCGCTGATCGATCTGCCGGGCCGTCGCCGTGTCGAACAGGTCGAATACGGTCGTTCCCACGAGACGGTTGGAGTCGATGGCGAACATCTCCGCCATCATCTGGTTCGCCAGTGTGAACCGGCCGGTCTCATCTTTCACGGAGATCATCATCGGTGCTTTGTCGATGATCGCGTAGAGCAGATTGCGGTTGCGCTCCAGTTCCTGCTCAAGGCGAACCCGTTCCGTGACGTCAGCGGCGGTTCCCCGGAAGCCTGTCAACGCGCCACTGTTGTCAAAGATCGGATGCCCGTTCAATTCGATAGACCGATCGTCTCCCGGAACCGCGTTTGGGCGATAGACGAAGCGGGCGAGCGGCTTTCCGTACCGCAACGCGTCATCGTACGGGCGCCAGAGCTCTGCGTCGTAGCGTTCGCCCGCGATCTCCTTCCGGGTTAGGCCGATGTAGGGGCTGTTCGGCCCATAGTCGGGGGCGGATTCGGATACGTAGATAATCCGGCCGTCCTTGTCCGTTTCCCAGATCCAGTCCGACATCGCTGCGACGATCTGGGCATACCGGTGCCGGGCATCATCCATGGCAGTGTCGTGGCGACGGATGGAACGGACGAGAAAGCCGATAACCAATGCTGTCAGGATTCCCACAAACAAGGCGGCCCGCGCGGTGGCGCGTTCCACCTCTCCATGCACTCTCAACGTCCAGGTGCGGCCGGGAAGCTGGATTTCGCGAGGAACGACAATCGACGACTCGGCAATTTCCGAAGAAACGAAGAGGTCCTTCGTCTCCGTCGACAAAGAGGCACCGTAGCCCTCAAGCTGATCAAGACCCAGAACTTCCCGGGCCAAATGATCGACGTCGAAGACGCCGTTCAGGAACCCGACGACCGTCCCGTCCTCGACGATCGGCGTGTAGCTGGTCACACCGGCGCCACCCTGGATGAACTCGATCCAGGGCGTAACTGTCGTGGTCTGTGTGTCGCGTGCCGCGATGACGAGGGGGCCCGCGACGGGGTGCTGAGTAAGGTCAACGCCGATGACAGCCCGGTTGCGCTCCAGCGGAACCACCCACGTCGCGACCCCATCCGCGTTGAGCCAGTTCAACGCAACGAAACCGGCGATCGCGTCTTGCAGCTCAAGGGACCGATCCCTGAACTGCGACTCCGTCAGGCCGCCACTGGTGGCCCAGGTCTTTGCGAGGATTTCCAGGCTGTTGAACCGGAAATCCAGGCTTTCCTGAAGACGTGCGGAAATCTGGTCTGCGAGGCGGGAAAGATCTTGAACCCGGGATTGCGATTGGTCTCTTTCCCAGAGAATCCAGCCGCCCAAGACCATTGATGACAGCGCCAAAAAAGCCGCCAATCCAGCCAGATCCGCGCTAACGCGGCCGGATTTCAGACGACCTTTCCTCTCCATCTCCTCCGCCCGGGCGCCTGTGGTTCCAACACCGGGCACCCCCCTCTGGGATTATGGAAGATCCATCCCCAAAATGGTCATGTGAAAATCATAGGATAAATCGTCATCTTCGTCGTCCTTGAAGATCACGCCGATGAACTCGTCGTCGATGAGGACTTCAACCGAGTCATCCTTACGCGCCCGCGCTTTCACCGAGATCGACTTGTTGCCGAATGTCTGGCGGAGATAGGTCTCCACCTTGCGAATCTCTTCCTCGGTCATCACGCGCTCTCCCAATCGTGGCGCACACGACATAAAGTGATGGACGGCCGCACGCAACCCCGGCCCCGCGACCAGGAGCGCGCATCGCCGTGTCCGCAGAGATCAGACGCCGGGAAGTCTTTCTGGATTGTGATCCGGGGATTGATGATGCGCTTGCGTTGTTCGCGGCGGTCGCGGAACAGGAACGGCTCGATCTGCAAGCCGTCACCACGGTCGCGGGCAATGTCTCGCTGGATGGAACCACGCGCAATGCAAGGGGTCTTCTTCATCTGGCCGGCGCCGATGACGTTCCGGTCTACAGCGGTTGCGGCCGTCCCATCCTGGCGCCGGGTATCGATGCCTCAAATATCCACGGGGACAACGGGCTTGGCGGGCTCGCATTGGCGGAACCGGTTCGCCCGCTGGAGGTTGGGCACGCCGTTGATCGTATTCGCACAAACCTTGACGACACCTCCCGCCAGACGACGCTCGTGGCCGTCGGTCCGCTGACCAACGTCGCGCTTGCCATCGTTTCGGGTACGCCGGTCAACGGTGGGCTGGAGGATCTCGTTGTGATGGGCGGATCTGCGGATCACGGCAACGTCACGCCGGCGGCCGAGTTCAATTTCCATGTCGACCCCCATGCTGCCAGCATTGTCATGGGCAGTGGGCTGCCTGTGCTGATGGTTGGTTTGGATGTGACCCGGACGGTTCGTGCCGATCCTGAGTGGATCAGAATGGTCTCGAACCGTCCCGGCCCGGTTTCCGCGGCGACGGCGGCGATGCTTGCGCCATACATGGAGGCGAGCGGCGCCCTCCACGACGTCGTCGCCCTCGCGTGGACAGTGCACCCGGAGTGGTTCGAGGTGATTTGGGCGCGGGTGGACATTGATGTGGCACCCGGGCCCAGTTTCGGGCGCAGCGTGGTGACACCGTGTCAGTCTTCCGAGCCCGATGCAGTCCGTGTTGCAACCTCGGTAGACCGGACGCCGCTTCTGGCTTGGTTGGCGGAGGGGATCGCCCGCCTGGACGAGGCGGCGGCGTCTCGGACTCGATAGCGACCGGTCTGGACGTGTCGGACGCCTACCGGCTCGGACGGGCCAGAATCAGCACCCAGATATCCGGCATAAGAACCCCATTCCGCCGCAGGGCGTTCGGAACATAGCCGATCCCCGCTTGCGTGACGTCGCTGAGACCGAGATTGCGCCGGTGGCCGTCGCTCGCGGCCCATGCCGCCACCACGTCTCTTGGATCTGATCGCCCGGCTGCCAGGTTCTCCACGGCCAGCGCGATCGGGTAGCCCGCAGTATCGAGCCGGGCGCGCAGATCCCGTCCGCGCCCGTCCAAGTGGTCGAGCGTGTTTCGCCGGGCAAGGTCGGCGGCATGTGCGTTGGCGACCCGGTCCAGCACCGGATGTCGTGACAGCGGGGGGAGGCCACGACCGCGCCGGTGGGCAATGACAGCGTCAAGCAACCTCGGTGCCGCGTCCGCGACGGGCTGCTCCAAGGGTTCCCCCAGAATGGCGATCCAGAGGGGCTGGGCGCTGCCGTTCGGGGTCGGCACGGCAACGTCCACACGGACAACACCGATGTGCTGGAACCGGGTTGATAGAAGCGACGCCGCATTGCCCTCCGACGAGAGCCATTCGGACATGGCAGCCTCGTCCGTGCGCGCACCCGCTGCCAGCAGCACGGAAAGTGCCCGGGCCGCGTACCCTCTGCCCGCCGCTCGTTCGATGACGTTAGTGTTGGCCGTCGGGTCGGTCAGACTGATGGCGCCTGCGGCAATGCCCGACGCTAGATCACTGGCGACGGTCGCAAGGGCAGGATCCTGCCTGAGGAGCGGAATGGATGCGGTCGCCCGGACGCGATCGAGGCGATCCAGAAAGGCCTGGACCGTCGTGGTGCTCTGTGCGGCCGCTGGCGCGTTGACGGAGAGGGTGCAGGCCAGGATCAGTAGAAGGGGTATCCGGGACAGGTTGGTCGACAGCATCACATCCCTCCTCAGCATGTGGCGCCAGGGAACGGCCGCCTGCTCAGGTCTGTCACCGTAGCACGATCTACCCGTCGCCCCCGGTCGCCGCGCCTTTGTTGCCGCCTGTATCCCGGTTGAGGCGTGCCTCACGTTGGGCGATGTAGACGGAGCTTCCAATGATCATCAGCGCGCCGACGACTGTTGGGCCATCGGGTATCTCACCAAAGACGACGTAGCCCGCAATCGCGATGGTGATGAGCCGGATATATTGGAAGGGTGCGATCGCACTCGCCTCGGCGATGGCGTAGGCCTTGATATCGAAATACACCCGCAGCGTGGCGCCGAGACCCACCAGAAAGAGGATGCCCCACATGGCTTCCTCCGGCCATGTCCATACCGGCACGGCGGGCGGGAAAGTGACCAGAACCGTCATGCCGATGAAGTAGGTCATCAGCGTGGCGGGCGGGTCCTCGCGCGAGAGCTGCTTGCCCATCAGCAGCATCACCGCGAACAGTCCCGCACTCACAAGTGCCAGCCCCATCGCGTAGTGGACCTCACCCACATCCGGCCGCATCACCACGACGATCCCCGCGAACCCGAACAGTGTCGCCCCCCAGCGCCGCCATCCCACGGTCTCCCCCAGCATCGGGATGGCCAGGGCTGTCAGGAACAGCGGCGTGGAGAAGAAGAGAACGGAGGCGGTGGTTAGCGGCAAATGGGCCAGGGAATGAAAGCCCGCATTCATCGCCACCGCGCCAAGGAAGGCCCGTAGCAGGTGCCGCCCCCGGTGCCGGCTTTTCAGGACGCCAAGGCCCTGCCAGATCAGGAACGGCAGAAAAAGGCCGAGACTGATCAGGCACCGCAGGAAAACGATCTGAGGGGAGGCGATCGCCTCGGCCGACAGTTTGACCGCCGTGGTCATCACCGTTGCGGCAAGACAGGACAAGAGGATCCAGAGCGCGCCCTGTAGGTTCCGCGTCATCCTGTCATCGAGGTCATCACCCTGCTCCCAACGTCCGCCGAGTTCGGACTACGCCAGCCCTTCGAGACCCGCGTCCACGCTCAACGCCTGACCGGAAATCCTGGAGCCCGCGTCGGAGCAGAGGAACAGGATCATCGACGCGATGTCCGTCGCGCCGACAAAGGACTGGAGTGCGGTGATGGAGACCAATTCGTCCCGCATCTGGTTCTCGGATATGCCGGATGCCTCGGCCTTCGCCTTGATCACACGGTCGATCCGCTCTCCTTCGACGGCACCTGGTTGGATGCAGTTACAACGGATCCCCTTGGGGCCGAGTTCCAGCGCAATCGTTCGCGTGAAGCCGACGATGGCCCATTTGGCCGCCGAGTACGGCGAGCGGAGGGGGAAGCCGAATTTACCCGCGGCTGAGGACAGGTTCACGATGGATCCGCCACCCGCCTCCGTGAGGTGGGGAACTGCAAGCTGCGTCGCCAGGAAGGTGCTTGTCAGGTTGATGTCGAGGCACTTCTGCCAGTCGTCCAGCGGAACCTCTTCGACCGGCAGGGTCGGTCCGGCGGTTCCCGCGTTGTTGACGAGGATGTCGAGGCCGCCCAGGTGCCCGACCGCGCGGTCGAACAGGACTTCGATGGCGGTCGGGTCGCTGACGTCCGCAACGATCCCGTCCAACCGGTCGACCTTGGCCCGGGCATCCTCGACCCGGTCGCCGTCGATGTCGCACATGAAGACGCTGGCGCCCGCGTCCACGAACATTTCCGCCGTTTTCCGGCCGATGCCGCCCCCGGCGGCCGTGATCAGCGCGCGCTTTCCGGACAGGTCCAGCTTCATCCCGCATTCCCCCGCGTTTCTTGATGACGTGACGATAGCAAGCGGGGGGCGCGTGTCCGCAAGCCAAAAGTCCGCATCAATGCGGAGCCGGAGCTTTTGCGTGAGATCAACGATTGGGAGGGACGGTCAGCGTCGGCCTGTAGGGCGAAACGGATCGCGGATCGCGTCCGGGTCCGCATACCGGTCTTCCACTTCGCGTTTCTTGTCGTCGTCCTCTTCCGAGCCCCAAACGAGGCCGGCGAACACGAACGCGATGGACAGTCCAGCCGACGATAGCGTGGCGGAGATGCCCCAAAGGTAGCCGTATGTCTGCCAGATAAAGACGATGCCGTACCAGAAGGCCACAAACGACGCGACCGAGGCGAGCAGCAGGAAGGCGATGCGCACACAGAGGCCGCCAATCCGGTGGGCTGACATCATCTCCTTGAAGGCGATGCTGGCTTCTGCGTCCCGGATGGCTTGCGTGATCTCGATCCGGGCGGTCTTGGACCAGTCCGAGTAGGACATGCCGGTGGAGCCGTCGACCCGGCCAGGATTGAGAATGATGTCCTTCAGGTGGTCGACGATTTCCTTGGCCCGCTCTTCCGGCTTCCGGATCTTCAGGCTTGGGAAGGCGGACAGAGAGGGCTTCTCCCGTTCCTCCTCCGGGGGAGAGAACGGATCGCGCGCCTTGCTGTCGCTAAATGTTTGGAGACTGTCCGCGCCGCGTCTGTGCGTCATGCTGACCTGTACCCGACTGCTCATATCCTGTCGTTCGCCGCCCGTTCGAAGAAATACCTGTTCAGCGCCCGAATGGCGAGCGCATCGAGTGTATCGAACCGGAGCACTGTGGTTCGGTCGGTTGATGTCATCCTGTGAACCTCTGCATTCGCGGCGAGTCGTGATGCGGGCCCGGCTGTCGGAAGCAGGATCAGAAGCGGTGTCCGGTCACTTGGCCCCAAGCCAGCGGCATAGCAATCCAGTTTCACGCCGCCGAGGCTCCAGTTCCGGATGCCGTAGGGCACATCGCCGATGATGACCGTCATCGGTGCCACAATGCGGGGATCGCGCCGGCGCTCGGCTCCGGTTCCAGTGTCACCCTTCAACCCCGTCGTTTCCGCATTGTCGTCATTGGCGGCCTGTTCGGTCGCATGCGAGCGCGTGTCCAGGGCTGGTTTCATACTGGTTCCTCCGATATCGAGAGCGTTGACCCTTTCGGCCCGGGGGCCTCTGTGGCGCGTCGCCCTTCGGTACGGTTCTCGACTGTCGCAGCATTGCCAGCAAACCGCATGCCATCGGGTTCGCCCAAAGGCATCCGTTGGGATTCCGCCGAGTCGCCGGGAATCTGGCCTCGAAAACACGGCCGCCCGGCCGGCCCGCCGCCCGGCATATCGTGCCGCCGGGTCAATCGTGCCGCGTGATCCGGCCCTGGGAGGGCCAGGCCGGCCGCGTTGCCACATCCTTCGAGCCGCAGGCACTGCACCGCATGCGGCTGCCGATCTCGGGCACGGCGAAATCCGGTCCCAACTCGGCGATCAGCATCGCTGTTGCCGCTTCCGCATTGTGGCCGCAGCGGTTGCACCAGCAGAAAACGCCGACGCCCGCGCGGGCAAGGTCCGAGAGGGCAGCGGGACGCCCTTTGGTCGCTTCCCGCGAAATCGCCTGGTCCTTCATGCGTCCCATGGGGCTCTCCTCCCGCCGATCGAGATGAGAACATATCAGGAACATTTTCGTGAGTGTACCAACCAAGCGTGGCGGAAGCGTATCTGGCCGACGCGCGATCCGCTGTCGGTGGTGTGTGATCCAGGAAACGATCAACTCCGGACACGCTCCTGCCGAAAGGAGAATCCGGTGCCGCCCTTAGCCGGAGACCAGGCGGGGAAGCCTTTCAAACCGGGACATCAACTCCATCAGCGACGCTGACGAGGCCACCTTCCTCGGTCCTTCATACAGAATGAAGTTGGGCTTCGCCTGGCCCCGCTGCTGACGCTTAGCGATGGCGAACAGCGGATGCTCGTGGGTGTGCCTGAAGATCGAGAAAACAGCGCCGTCGTCGCGGTGATCAATGGCGTAATCCCGCCATTCCCCTTTGATCACCCGGCTGCTGTAGAGGGACAAAAGCTGACCCAGCTCACGTTTGTCGAAGAACGGGCCGCGCGTTTTCTGACGCCGACCCTTGAGCCTTATCACTTCCGTCATGTGCCTCCCGCCCGTTCGTCTCACGGACCGTCCGGCTACGGCCCGTCGCGTTTCCTTTGAAAGTCTTCCTCAAAAGGCTCAGAACGTAAACCCCGTCCCGCATGCCGAAGCCGTTTGATTTCGCGGGGACGCGAGGATAGGTTCCGCCGTCAGAGCGGGGGAAGCGGATACCCAAGCGGGAGACGGCGTTGGCCGACATATTCCAAGAGGTCGATGAGGAGCTGCGCCAGGAGCGTGCGGCTAAACTCTGGAACAAATACGGGATCTACCTGATCGCCGCGGCGGTCGCCATCGTGCTCGCGATTGGCGGCTCCCGGATGTATCGGGAATGGCAACAGTCCCAGAAGGAAGAAACGTCGTCACGATATCAGTCGGCGGAGCGCAAGGCGGCTGACGGCGATGTCGAGGGCGCGCGGGCTGAGCTGTCCGCCATCGTTCGCGACGGCGGCGGCGGATACGCGGCGTTGGCGCGTCTCCGGGACGCCAACCTGGCGATCAAAGCCGACGGCGCGGACGCGGCGCGAACCCTCTACGAAGGGATCATCGCGGACACCGCAGTTCCAGTCGCCTATCGGGACGTCGCCCGCCTTCATGCGGCGCGGCTGGCGCTGGATGGCGGGGATGGAGCCGCCGTTGACGGGCTGGTCGGAACGCTGGCCGATGGCGACGGTCCCTGGCGCCACACCGCGATCGAGTTGCGGGCGCTCGCGCTGATCGCGGCGGGTGACAATGGCGGGGCCTCGACGGTCCTCGAAACCCTCATCGACGGGGCTGATACGCCGGCACTTCTGCGTGCCCGCGCGGCCGAACTCCGCCGCGCCATCGGCGGCTGAGCGCAATGCCCGCATCACGACGTTCGACTGGACCGGACGGCGGCCGCCCGCTCCTGCGCCCCATGGCTGCCGGCCTGCTGCTCCTGCTGTCTGCCTGCGATACGGGGTTTCTTGGCGAGACGGACACGGATCCGATCATCGAGGGGGAGCGCATCCCCATCATGCTGTTCGACCGGGGGCTTGAAGAGGATCCGCAGATTGCCGGCCTCGAAGTCCGGCTGCCGCGGCCTTATACCAATCCGGACTGGCCGCAGCCGGGCGGCAATGCGCAGCATGTCATGCAGCATGTGGACGTTGCGACGGCCATAGATCAGGCTTGGTCGCGGGATATCGGTGCTGGCGCGCAGGATGAGACCAGTCTGCTGTCCTCGCCAATCGTGGTCGGCAACCGCCTCTTGGTCTTGGACGCCGAGGGCCAGCTCAGCGCCCTCTCGACAGAGGACGGCGACGAGCTTTGGGACTTCGATACCCGGCCGAGCGACGAAGAGGACGCTGTTTTCAGCGGCGGCATCACCTCGGACGGTGCGCGGGTTTTTGCCGCGACCGGCTCAGGTGAGACGATCGCGCTTGATCTGGAGAGTGGCCAAGAGCTGTGGCGGGTGAAACTCCCCGCACCGATCCGGGGTGCGCCGACCGTCGCGGACGGCCGTGTCTTCGTCATCAGCATCGACAATCAGTCCTTCGCGCTTGATGTGTCGACAGGCGAGCGGCTCTGGTCGCACACGGGGATCGCCGAGATTTCAGCACTCTTGGGCGGTGCTAGCCCGGCGGTGGCCGGGGACGTCGTGATCATCCCGTACTCGTCCGGCGAGATATACGCGTTGCGGGTGGAGAACGGCCGCCTTCTTTGGGTGGATAGCTTAAGTCAGCTTCGCAGCCTTGATCCGGTAGCCCGGCTGTCGGACGTGCGCGGCAACCCCGCGGTCGACGATACGCTCGTCGTCGCGATCAGCCATGGCGGACGGATGATCGCGACGGATCTTGTGACCGGACGGCGGGTATGGGACCGGCAGATCGGCGGCGTCCACATGCCTTGGATCGCGGGCGAGTTCATCTACGTGGTCTCCAACGGCGGAGAGGTCATTTGCCTGACACGCCGGGACGGCCGGGTGAAGTGGATACAGCGTCTGCCGGCGTTCGAGGATCCCGAGGACCGGGAGCAGCCGATTTACTATGCCGGGCCGACGCTGGCCGGTGATCGGCTGATCGTCGCCAACTCCATCGGCGAGGCTTTCGCGATCTCCCCCTACTCTGGAGAAATCCTGGGTCTCATCGATCTGGATGATCCGGTTTATGTGGCGCCGATCGTGGCCAATGGCACCATCTACTTCCTGACCGACGACGCCCGCGTCGTGGCCTATCGTTGACTGGGCGGGATGATTGGCGATGTCCCGGCTCACCGTGGCGATTGTCGGACGGCCGAACGTCGGGAAGTCCACGCTCTTCAACCGCTTGATCGGTCGGCGTCAGGCCATTGTTGACGACACGCCCGGTGTTACCCGCGACCGCCGCGAGGGGGATGGGCGGATCGCGGATCTCACCTTCCGGGTGATCGATACCGCTGGGTACGAAGACGCGAACGACGACAGTCTCGAAGCGCGGATGCGCGCGCAGACCGAGGCGGCGATCGCCGAGGCCGATGTCGTCCTGATGCTGATCGATGCCAAGGCCGGTGTGACCCCGCTCGACAATTTCTTCGGACGCTGGTTGCGCCAGGCGAAGGACCGGGTGGTCCTGGTCGCCAACAAGAGCGAGGGGCGGGACGCCAATGCCGGGTACTATGATGCCTACTCGCTTGGACTTGGGGAGCCGATCCCCATCTCTGCCGAGCATGGGGAGGGTCTGGCCGATCTGTATCAGGCAATTCGTGAGGTTCTGCCGGAAGAGGATGATACGGATGACGCGGACGACAACGGAACTGCGTCGCTCGAGTTGAGCGAGGATGGAGAGCATCCGGAAGGCTTGACCGTTTGGACCGATGCCGATCGCCCCAGGGTTCTGAGGCTGACGATCGTCGGGCGGCCCAATGTGGGCAAGTCGACGTTGCTGAATGCCCTGATCGGCCAGGATCGGATGCTGACCGGCCCCGAAGCGGGCATCACCCGTGACGCGATCGAGGTTGAGTGGACATGGCGGGACAAGCCGGTCGTCCTGGTCGATACAGCCGGGCTTCGGCGCCGGGCCCGCGTGACGGAGAAGATCGAGCGTTTGTCAGGGGGAGAGACCCGGCGCGCGATCCAGTTCGCCCATGTGGTGGTGTTGGTGCTGGACGCCACGAGCCCGCTGGAGAAGCAGGACCTTACCATCGCCCGTCAGGTGGTCGAGGAAGGGCGGGCCTTGGTCATCGCGCTCA
Source organism: Thalassobaculaceae bacterium (assembly GCA_963691835.1). Taxonomy (GTDB): domain Bacteria; phylum Pseudomonadota; class Alphaproteobacteria; order Thalassobaculales; family Thalassobaculaceae. Next base: position 5,134,558 of record OY829383.1, on the reverse strand, counting down.
ACAAATGGGATCTGGTCGAGGAGAAATCGGCAGCTGTGAAAGCATTCCGGGACCGCCTGGAAATCTCGCTGCCTCAGGTTCGAGGCCTGCCGTGGATCACCATTTCGGCTGAGCGCGGGCGGAAGCTCGACGATCTGCTCGATGCCTCGTTCGAGGTCTATGACACGTGGAACGCCCGGGTTTCCACAGGCAAACTCAACCGCTGGCTCCAGGAAAAGACGGAGGCGCATCCGCCGCCGCTCGCCAAGGGCCGGCGCGTCCGGCTCCGCTACATGACCCAGGTGAAGACCCGTCCTCCGACCTTCGCGGCGTTCGTCAGCCAGCCGACAGAGTTGCCAGAAGCCTACACCCGCTACCTTGTGAATGGTCTGCGGGACGATTTCGGGCTCGTCGGCGTCCCAATCCGGTTTATGATTCGGGGTGGACGCAATCCGTACGTGAAACAGGAGTAGACCGCATGAGCGCACGTCGACGGTCGCCGGACAGTGTGACGATCGACGATCTCGCTCGGGCCTATGACCTGCTTCTCGAGGCAAAAAAGCGCCGCTACTACCGGCGTTGGGAGGTTGAGACGCGCACGTTCCGGAAACGTCGGGGGTCCGTCGTGCAGGACGACAACCGGCTCCAGCGCTTGAAGGATCGGGCCGAGGGCATCCGTTTCGCGCTTGGATATGAAGATCTGACCTACCGCCAAAGAACCGAGCTTGAGCAGACGCTCCGCAATCTCGAGCTGGCGATTCGCGGCACGGAAGCGACGAAAAAGTAGTTCTAACTCTTGAACGGGGAGGGCGCGGCAATGGAGTCTGCACAGTCTTCAACGGCGACATTCGATACGGACAGGTTCATCCAGCGGTGCCGCGAGGCCGTGCGAACGCCGGATCCGGATGGGGCGTTGGTCGCCTTGATGCGGGAGGCTGTGTCCGATCCCGCCGCGGTTGCGGCTGCGGTCCCGAAAGTTGAAGAAGGGCGGGACGAATTGGTTCTGTTCTCCGACGAGACGGTCAGCGTCTACCTCGTCAAACAGTTCCCCGAAGTCGGCGGCCCGCCCCACGATCACGGCATGACGGCCGTCGTCGGGATGTATGACGGGGTGGAGGTTCATCATCTGTGGGATGTTGCGGAAGACGGCGGCCTTGTCTCCAAGCCGACCCGCAACGTCGGCCCGGGAGACGTGATCCATTTGGGGCCAGAGGATGTTCACGCCATCTCCAACCCTAGCGTCGCACCGACATACGGCCTGCATGTCTATCACGGGGATCTCGCCGGACATCGCCGGTCGATCTGGAACCTCAAGACCGGGGAGAGAGCGCTGTTCACCGAGGATCTGTACAACGCGCTGAGCTACCGGGCGGGGGCGGCATAGGTTGGCGAATGGTTTCTCCGCCGCGCGATTGCGGCTGTCATCAACTTTCAGCAGCCTCTCACCCGAATTGCCAATAGGAGGACGCGATGCGTCTTGATGATGCTGTAACCGTCGACTGCACGGACACGGACAAGTCCATGCCTGGCAAGATCGTTCGCATGCGGGGTGATTGGATCGACGTCGCCGTTGGGCAATTGATGATCAGTCTTCGGAAAACAAAGCCCGGGCTCTGGGTCGGGAACCAAAGCGGGATGGAATTCGTCGTCAGGACCTGAGGAACGACCGCCTTGCGTGGTGGACGGTTCCGGGGGAGGCTCCGGTGATTGTTTCGCCCAGCCCTGAGGTTCTTCCATGGTCTCCGCTCTGACGTCCGAACAAGTCGAGTCCTACCGGCAGGATGGATTCCTTTGCCCGGTTCCGGTCTTCTCGGAGACGGAAATCGCGAATCTGAGGGCGGAGTTTGAGGCCGTTGAGGCGGCGGCCGGTCAGAAGATCGGCGACATGCCGGGTTTCGTCCGCGCCAAAACCCATCTCCTTTATCCGTGGATGGACGCACTGGTCCGGCATTCGGGGCTTCTGGATGTGGTCGAAGGGCTGATCGGCAGGAACCTGCTCGTCTACCACCTGACCTGCTGGGTTAAGGAGCCGGGCGACGGCCGCTTCGTAAGCTGGCACCAGGATGGGACCTACTTCAATCTCCACCCCTATGAGCATGTGACCGCCTGGATCCCGCTGTCTCCGGCAACGGTGGAGACGGGCTGCATGATGGCGATCCCGGGCAGTCACACGATCGGTCAGCGGGATCATAAGACAGAGAAGTCCGCACAGAACCTGCTGTCCAACGGCCAGACCATCGCCGCACAGTTCGATGAGGAAAAGGCGGTGGCGCTTGAGGTGCCGGTTGGATCGATTTCTCTCCACCACACCCATCTGATCCATGCGTCCAACCCCAATCAAGGGTCCGACCGGCGCATTGGTATCGGCGTCAGCTACATTCCCACCCATGTCCGGTTCATGGGGGAGGGGCGCCTTGGCGCGAGCCTCGTCCGGGGGGAGGACACGTTCGGCCACTTCGAACACGATCCGGCCCCGCGAGGCGATGCTCTCGACGAGGCTGCGGCCATCCATCAGGACGCTGTCAGCCGGTTCTTCGAAAGCCATGGGTCCAAGCGAACCGATGCTGCCTGAGGTATCTGCCTAAACGGATCAGCTTATGATGAGCGGCGCATTGGCGACGGCCCTGTTCTCGGTCGTCTGGAAAGGGGCGGCTACAGCCTCTGTCATGGTCGCGGCGGGGCGTTTGGCCTTGCGTCTCGGCCCGCTTCTCACAGGGGTGCTGATCTCCATTCCCCTGAATGCCGGGCCAGGTTTTTTCATCCTGTCCTTTGATGTGGACGGCGCATTCCTGGCGGAGGCCGGTTTGTTCGGTTTTGCCGTTGCGGGCCCTGTTCTGATCTTCTCCGCCGTCACGGCGCGTCTTTTGTTGGTGACGTATTTTTTTCCGGCTCTGCTTGGCGGGTCCGCCGCGTGGAGCCTCGGTGTTTGGATACTGACGTGGGTGGAGACGACGATCTGGATCGCATGCCTTTCGATCCTCGTTTCCGCAATTCTTTCCTGGCGCATTGGACGATTGCCGTCCGGGACACCTGACATCAAGTCGGTCGAGGTTCCGGCGGGCTGGCGGTTTCTTCTCCTCCGCTCAAGCGTTGCCGGGGGTGTGATCGCAGGGGCGGCCACTGTCGGCCCCCATTTGGCGCCGTTTTGGTCAGGCGTGTTGTTCGGGTTTCCGACCAACCTCTGCGCCAATGTGTGGATGTTGAGCGGCCATTACGGCGGGGTGTTCGCCGCCCGCGCCCTCCTGGCGGCACGGGTCAACCAGTCCTCCTACGCCTCACTCTGCCTGACGCTCTGGGCCGTTGCCGATCGGATGTCCGGACCGTGGGCGGTCGTCGTTGCCTTCCTGGTCGGGATGGCCGTCGCTGCGGTCGTCGCGACCACGCTGCACCACCGGCGCTGACGGCTTCCTCTTTCGCCGGAGCCGCGAAAATGCGAGCCTCTGCCGACGCATTCGGGAGAGTGACATGGCGCTGGAACAGACCCACGACGATCTGTCGGTTTTTCCAACCGATTTGGCAGCCGCTGATCCGGGGGAGTTGCGGCGGATCTTTCGAACCGGGAACTACACCGGGACGACCGCGGGCATGGCAACGGACCGGACTCAGGGAAATCTGGTGATCCTGCCCAAGGATCTGGCGCTCGACTTCGCGCGGTTCTGCCAGCGCAACCCGAAGCCTTGTCCGCTGGTTGGTGTTTCGGACACCGGCAACCCAGACCTTTGGATGCTGGGAGAGGACATTGATATCCGAACCGATATCCCGGCCTACAAGCTCTACCGCCATGGCCAACTGATGGACACGCCGAGCGACGTTCGCGATTTCTGGAACGAGGACTCCGTCGCGTTTGTGATCGGATGCTCTTTCTCGTTCGAGCAGGCCCTGATGGATGCGGGCATCGGCCTCCGCCACATCGAGCGGGGCACTGTGGTGCCGATGTACAAGACATCGATCGCCTGCACGCCGTCCGGGCCGTTCAAGGGTGGCATGGTGGTGTCCATGCGGCCGATGACCCACGAGCAGGCCATCCGTGCGGTGGAGGTCACATCCCGCTTCGATCACACCCACGGCGTGCCTGTGCACGTCGGCGATCCGTCGATCATCGGCATCAGCGACATCGACACGCCGGACTGGGGGGACCCGACCGACTTCAAGCCCGGTGAGATCCCGGTCTTCTGGGCTTGCGGTGTCACGCCGCAGAATGTGATTCAGGAAGCAGAAGTGCCACTCGTGATCACGCATGCCCCCGGGCGGATGTTGATTACCGACCTGCCGACCTGGAAAAAGTAGCGCACATAAACAGTCATATCAGACTACAGCTTGAGTTTTGCGGCCAGAAATCCGGCAGTCTACGGTTAATCGTAGCTTGATCCTTGGTGTTGCATCGCGTCATGCTTGCGGCTTCATTTCGGGCAGGCGCCGCAAAGAGCGCCCATCCGATCTTCTTCACGCGAACAGGAGACTTCGATGCGGCATATCTTGAAGACCGCTTTGGCGGCAGGCACCGCTCTTATGCTGACGGCTGGGCTTGCCGGTCCGGCTTCGGCCGAGATTCAAAAGCGGAAGTTCAGTGTCGTCGGAACGTGGGGCAACCTGGACAACTACAAGAGCCATGAGCAGCCGTTCTGGTCCAAGACCCTGCCGGCCGCCTCCAACGGCGACGTTCTCGGTGACATCAAGTCCTACACGGAACTCGGTCTGAGCGGCTATGAGCCGATGCGGCTGCTGAAGTCGGGCGTGTTCGACTTCGCGCACGCGCTCACCAGCTACCATGCCTCTGACAGCCCGGTGATCGAGGGCGTCGATCTCGCTGGTGTGGCGCCGACGATCGAGTTGTCCCGGAAGGTGACGACGGCCTACAAGCCCATCCTGGAGCAGGAATTCGACAAGCAGTTCAATGCGAAGCTGCTGATGATGTACACGTTCCCGAGCCAGAACATGTGGTGTAAGCCCGAGGTCAAGGGCATCGAGGATCTCGAAGGCCTGAAGATCCGCACCTACTCCACGACGCTCGGTGACTTCATCGAGGGTCTCGGTGCCTCCAGCGTCACCATCGCTTTCGCCGAGGTTGTTCCGGCGCTGGAGAAGGGCGTTGCCGATTGCGGGATCACCGGCACGCTGCCGGCCTACAATGCAAAGTGGTGGCAGGTCGTAAACACGGCTTACAAGCTGCCGCTGTCCTGGGCGGTTGCCGTTCTGGCCGCTAACAACAAGACCTGGGACAAGATGAATGGTGACACCCAGGCCTTCATGATGAAGGAGATCGGTGCGCTTGAGGATCGTATGTGGGCCGCGAACGCTGAGAATGACGGCATGGGCATCGCCTGCAACACTTCGGGACCCTGCCCGCTGGGTGATCCGGGTGGCATGACGCTGGTCGAGCCGTCGGCGGCCGATGTCGCCAAGCGTCAGGAGATCCTCGAGAATCTGGTGCTGCCGCGTTGGGCCAGCCGCTGCAAGGCGGACGGCTGCGTCGACAACTGGAATGCGACCATCGGCAAGGTCGCCGGCGTGACCGCGAAAGCGAACTGACGCCAGTCATTGCGGGGCGGCGGGTTTTTCTCGCCCGCCGCCCTTCGCATTTCCATTTGTCGTCGAAAGGACCGCCATGATCGGCGAAACTCTGGACCGTCTGTTGGACGGTCTTAACGTCATCGCGCGCTGGGCTGTTTGGGCCGGCGGGGCGATGATGCTGGCCGCCGCATTCTTTGTGACCGCCGATGTGATCTCGCGAAAGCTCCTTTCCGCGCCGATCGGTAACTCCGATGAAGTCTCAAGTTATTTTTTCGCCATCAGCACGACGTGGGCATACGCGTACTGCGTTCTGCACCGCGCCAATGTCCGGATTGATGCTTTGTACAATTTGCTCCCGCGTCCCGTAGGCGCGGTGCTCGACGTGATCGCATTGACCTTGCTCGGCGCGTACATGGGCGTCGTCACCAACAACGCCATCAACACTCTGGTCGAATCCTGGGAAAGCACGTCCACCGCGAACACGCCGCTGCAGACGCCGCTCGCCTTGCCGCAGTTCTTTTGGGTTGTCGGTCTGGTCTTCTTTTTGGGGGTCCTGATCGTTCTGCTGGTGCGGTCATTGCTTCACCTCTTCAGCGGCAATTTCTACGCCATAGGAGCCATCGCCGGTGTCCGCGGGGTCGAGGAGGAGATGGAGGAAGAGCTCCACATTCCCACCGGCCGCAATCGTGGCACGGGAGGCTGACCGATGCTGGCGACAACCCTGGTCATCCTTCTCGTCCTGATCGCGGCAAGCGTTCCGGTGGCCGCTGCCCTTGGCGTTCTCAGCCTCGCCCTCGACGAGTTTTACTCCTTCATGCCGCTCCACCGCGCGATCGGCGAGGTCACCTGGATCAACAGCACCAACGTGCTGCTGGTCGCCATCCCCATGTTTGTTCTGTTGGGGGAGATCATCCTGCGGGCCGGGATCGCGCAGCGTATGTACAACGCGGTGGCACAGTGGCTGTCTTGGCTGCCCGGCGGGCTGATGCACGCCAACATCGGCTCCTGCGCGATCTTCGCCGCCACGTCGGGCTCCAGTGTCGCCACGGCCGCGACCATCGGAACCGTCGCCCTGCCAGAGGTGAAGCGGCGCGGCTACAACAAACGTCTCTTTCTCGGCACGCTGGCTGCCGGCGGCACCCTTGGGATTCTAATCCCGCCGTCGATCAATCTGATCATCTACGGGCTGCTGACGGATACGTCTGTGCCCGAGCTCTATCTCGCCGGTTTCATTCCGGGGGCCGTTTTGGCGGGGCTCTTCATGCTCACGACCATCATCGCCTGCACGTATCAGCCAAAGTGGGGCGGTGAGCGGCTGGTCAGCTCCTGGTCGGACCGCTTCAAGGCCTTGATCGACCTGATACCGCCGCTTCTGATCTTCATCGTGGTGGTCGGCTCGATCTATGGCGGCGTGGCGACGCCGACAGAGGCGGCCTCGCTCGGCGTTGTGTTCGCGCTTGGTCTCGCCGCGTGGAACCGGTCACTCAGCATCAAGATGCTGACGGAAGCGTTCGAGGGGGCGATGCGGACCACCGCGATGATCATGATCATCATCCTGGCGGCCGTGTTCCTCAATTTCGTGCTGGCTGCGATTGGCCTCACCCGGGAGCTTACGGATTTCATCCTGGGCCTTGGTCTGTCCAAGATGGAGACGCTGATTCTGATCGTCGTCTTCTATCTGATCCTGGGCATGTTCATGGAGACGCTGTCGATGCTGCTGACCACCGTTCCCCTGGTGGTCCCCATCGTGGTCGCCTTGGGCTTCGATCCGGTCTGGTTCGGCATCCTGATCACGGTTCTTCTGGAGACGGCCCTGATCACCCCGCCCATCGGCGTGAACCTCTATGTGGTTCACGGTGTGCGGGGCGAGGGCACGATGACCGACGTGATCATTGGCGCGCTGCCCTATGTCGGGGCGATGTTCGTGATGGTCGTCCTGCTGATCGTGTTCCCGGATCTGGCCTTGTGGTTGCCTAGCCTCTTCTACTAACCAAGTTAGATGAGAGTAGAGGGGGAGGTAGACCATGCCGCATGTGACGACGGATGATGGGGTTGCGCTGTATTACGAGGAGGCGGGCGAGGGTACGCCGGTCATCTTCGTGCACGAGTACGCCGGTGACTACCGGGCGTGGGAGCCGCAGATGCGGTTCTTCTCCCGCCGCTACCGCTGCATCACCTATAACGCACGTGGCTATCCGCCCTCGGACGTGCCGGAGGATTGGGACCGCTACAGTCAGGAGCGGGCCCGGGACGACATCCGGGCCATGCTCGACGGTCTGGAGATCGAGGCGGCGCACGTGGTGGGTCTCTCCATGGGCGGTTTCGCGACCCTCCATTTCGGGTTCGCTTACCCGGACCGGGCGCTGTCACTCGTGGTCGCCGGATGCGGCTACGGCGCACAGGCTGATAAGCGGGAGCAGTTCCGCGCCGAGACCATGGCCACGGCAGAGAAGATCGAGCAGCAGACCATGGCTGTTGTCGGCAAGGACTATGCTCTCGGTCCGACACGTGTGCAGTTCCAGAACAAGGACCCGCGCGGCTGGGCGGAGTTCGAGGAGCAACTCTGCGAGCACTCGACGCTTGGTGCGGCGAACACCATGCGCGGCGTACAAAGCCGCCGGCCGTCGCTCTACGACCTGACCGAGGAAATGGCGGCTCTTACCGTTCCGACCTTGGTGATGACCGGTGACGAGGATGAGCCGTGCCTGGATCCGGGGCTGTTGATGAAACGCCTCATCCCGTCCTCTGGCCTCGTGGTGCTGCCGAAGACCGGGCACACCATGAACATCGAGGAGCCGGCCATGTTCAACCAGTTCTGCGCCGACTTCTTCCATCAGGTCGAGAGCGGGCGGTGGGATCTCCGGGATGAGCGGTCCCTGTCCAAGAGCATTCTCAGCACTGACAAGAAATAGGGGGCGGCAATGCGTCTCGCAGGGCGAAAAGCGTTCGTTACCGGCGCGGCCCAGGGGATCGGCCGGGCGATCGCGGAAGCCTTTGTCGCGGAGGGGGCCAAAGTCGCACTCGCCGATCTACAGCATGACAAGGCCGCGGCCGTCGCCGCCGATCTCGGGGAGGGTGCGGTCGCAATCCAGTGTGATGTATCCGACCCCACGTCCGTCGAGGCGGCGATCGACAAGGCGGCCGATGCGTTGGGGGGATTGACGACTCTGGTCGCCAACGCCGCCACCAATACACCCCGGCATTCGATCGGCGATCTTCCGGTCGAGGAATGGCGGAAGGCGATCGACATCAATCTGACCGGGTGCTTTCTGGTCTGCCGGTTCGGCATCCGGCATCTGAAGGCGGAGGGTGGCGGATCAATCATCCTGACAGCCTCCCAGATGGGCCGGGTGGCTTACATGGGGTCCGGCGCATATTGCACGGCCAAGGGCGGTCTTCTTCAATTGGCGAAGGCGGTCGCCCTTGATCATGTGGACGATGGCATCCGTTGCAACGCGCTGTCCCCTGGCGGCGTGGCGACCGATCGGTTGTCGCTCCGCTTCGGGGATCTGGAGACGGCGGAGGAGAAGTGGGGACCGATGCACCCCATGGGCCGCCTCGGCCGGTCCGAAGAGATCGCAAAGGGCGCGGTTTTCCTGGCGTCCGATGAGTCGAGTTTCATGACCGGCAGCGATCTCTTGATGGATGGCGGTTATAGCGCCTGGTAGCGGCGCGCATGGTGGGGAGTGAGTGGATGAGCCAAGACTTACCGATCCTGGAATTGCGCCGGATCGAAGCGACGGTCATCAAACCGATCTACGAGGAGATGGCGGCCCAGCTCGGCGACGCGAAGGCGCAGGAGATTCTGGGCGCCGCGATCGAAAAGGCGGCGATCGCCCACGGCAAGACATATGCGGACAGGGATGGCGAGACCAGCATCGCAAGCTTCGCTGCGCTCATGCCTCAGTGGAAGGCGAACGGCGCCCTTGAGATGGACGTCGTTGAGGCGAGCGACGACACCTACCGGTTCAACGTCACCCGCTGCAAATACGCCGAGATGTATCGCGAGATGGGGATCGGCCATATCGGCCACCTCTTGTCCTGCAACCGGGATGGCACGTTCATTCAAGGCTACGATCCGACCATCACGTTCGAGCGGACGCAGACGATCATGGGCGGCGCCAGCCACTGCGACTTCTGCTACAGCAAAAAATCTGACTAACGGCGGCTAGCGGCTGATCTCTGCGAGAGCCGCTTCCAGGATCACCGCAGCGGCTGCCGCATCGATGCGGCCCGCCCGTTTCTTCCGGGATACATCGGCGGCGATCATCGCCTGCTCCGCCTCGAACGTGCTGAGCCGCTCGTCCTGAAAGATCAGGGGGAGGTCGTGGTGCCGGAGGAGTTCCTTGGCCCAGTCGCGCGTCTTCTGAACGCGAACACCCACGCTTCCATCCATGTTGAGGGGCAGGCCAACGACGAGGCCGCCGACCTCCCGCTCTTGGAAGAGATCAGCGAGGGTGGCGACGTCCCGGCTGAACTTGCCCCGGCGCAGTGTCTCAAGCGGATTTGCCAGCCGCCATCCCGCGTCTGAGATGGCCAGCCCGATGGTCCGGTCTCCCAGATCGATGCCCAGAAGACGGAGCGGTTCGGGGATGAGCGTGCGGAGGTCGGTGGGCTTGCAGATCGGCATGGGCGGATGATACCTAGCGTCCCAGCGCGGCGCCATTGGTGCGCCCGGATTTCCCAACCCGGAGAGCCTTTACTCATGTCCCTGGACAAGGCAACCGTGGCCCGCATCGCGCGTTTGGCGCGAATCAAGGTCGAGGATACGGAACTCGACGCCATGGCCACCGAACTGAACGCCATTATGGGCTTGGTCGAGCAGCTTGGCGAAGTCGATACGGACAATGTTCCGCCGCTCGCGAGCGTCACCGGACACGGCCTGCCGGTGCGCCAGGACGCGGTAACCGACGGCGCGTATCCCGACCGGGTCCTCGCCAATGCGCCGGAAGCGGCGCACGGCTACTACGCCGTGCCGAAGGTGGTTGAGTGATGAGCGGTCTTCTGGATTTGGATTTGTCCGGGGCGGTCGACGCTCTCGGCAAGAAAGAAACGAGCTCGGTCGAGCTGACCCAGGCTTATATCGACGCGATGTCAGCGACGGACGCGCTCAATCTCTGGATCACGGAAACACCCGAGAAGGCGCTGGAGATGGCCAAGGCGTCGGACGCGCGCCGTGCGGCCGGAACGGCAGGTCCGATCGACGGCGTGCCGATTGGCGTGAAGGATCTATTCTGCACCGAGGGAACAGAGACCACGGCGGCCTCCAAGATCCTGGGCGGGTTCACGCCAACCTATGAGTCGACCGTGACCAGCAATCTCTGGAATGCGGGTGCCGTGATGCTCGGCAAACTCAACCTCGATGAGTTTGCCATGGGCTCCTCGAACATGGCGAGCGCGGCCGGTCCGGCACAAAACCCTTGGCGCGCTTCGGACGCGCCGGAGACACCGCTGGTCCCCGGTGGCTCGTCAGGCGGGTCGGCGGCGGCTGTCGCCGCACGCTCGGCATTGGCCACCATTGGAACGGATACAGGTGGCTCGATCCGCCAGCCTTCCGCCTATTGCGGCGTGACGGGGATCAAGCCGACCTATGGCCGCTGTTCTCGCTGGGGGATTGTCGCGTTTGCCTCCTCGCTTGATCAGGCGGGCCCGGTGGGCCGGTCCGTGCAGGACACAGCGCTGATGCTGGGTGCCATGGCCGGGCACGATCCCAAGGACTCAACGTCTGCCGATCTCCCCGTGCCGGACTTCGCCGGAGCGCTTGGTCAGGGGATCAAGGGTCTCAAGATCGGCGTGCCGCGGGAGTATCGGGCTGACGGCATGCCTGCTGAGATCGATGCCACGTGGGAGCAGGGCGTCGCTTGGCTCAAGGAGGCGGGTGCCGAGGTAGTCGAGATCTCTCTTCCGCACACAAAGTACGCGCTGGCGGCCTACTACATCATCGCACCGGCGGAAGCGTCGTCGAACCTCGCCCGATATGACGGTGTCCGTTACGGCCTCCGCAAAGACGGGGACAACCTGATCGACATGTATGAGGCGACCCGAGCCGCGGGCTTCGGCGCCGAGGTCAAGCGGCGGATCATGATCGGCACCTATGTGCTGTCTGCGGGCTACTACGACGCCTACTACCTGAAGGCCCAGAAGGTCCGCAGCCTGGTTCGCCGTGACTTCGACACCGCGTTCGAGACGGTGGATGCGATCCTGGCGCCGGCAACGCCGAACGACGCGTTCCCCATCGGCGAGAAGATGGATGATCCGACGGCGATGTATCTGATCGACGTGTTCACAGTCCCGGCGAGCCTGTCGGGTTTGCCGTGCATGTCCGTGCCGGTCGGGTTGAGTGGCCGGGGACTGCCATTGGGTCTCCAGGTCATCGGCAAGCCGTTTGACGAGGTGAGCGTCCTCAGGGTTGGAGAGGCGCTGGAGCAGGCGGCCGGGTTCTCGGCCGTGCCCGCGATCCGGGCGGGAGGGGCGTGAGATGAGCCAGAACGAACCGCGCGAAGCATACCGTCTCCACGGTGAGACCGGCGAATGGGAAGTGATTGTCGGCCTTGAGGTGCACGCCCAGGTGATCTCCGAAGCGAAGCTCTTCTCCGGCGCGTCCACGACTTTCGGGGCGGAGCCCAACAGCCAGGTCAGCCTGGTTGATGCGGCCATGCCCGGCATGCTGCCCGTCATCAACGATGTCTGCGTGAAGCAGGCGGTCAAGACAGGCATCGGTCTCGGCGCGGAAATCAACCTGCACAGCGTCTTCGACCGGAAGAACTACTTTTACGCGGACCTGCCCCAGGGCTATCAGATCAGCCAGTACAAAGACCCGATCGTCGGCGAAGGCTCGATCGAGATCGACCTGTCCGGTGGTGTGTCCAAGACCATTGGGATCGAGCGGCTGCACTTGGAGCAGGACGCGGGCAAATCCCTACACGATCAGCATCCGTCGAAGAGCTATATCGACCTCAACCGGTCCGGTGTCGCGCTGATGGAGATTGTCTCGAAGCCGGATCTCCGCTCGCCGGAAGAGGCGGGGGCCTATCTCAAGAAGCTTCGCTCGATCGTTCGCTATCTGGGCACCTGCGACGGCAACATGCAGGAAGGCTCGATGCGGTGCGATTGCAACGTGTCGGTCCGCAAGCCGGGTGCGGAGCTTGGCACCCGATGCGAGATCAAGAACGTGAACTCCATCCGCTTCGTCCAGCAGGCGATCGAGATCGAGGCAACGCGCCAGATTGAGATTATTGAGGCCGGAGGCGAGATCGAGCAGGAGACCCGCCTGTTCGATCCGAACCGGGGTGAGACCCGGTCAATGCGCAGCAAGGAAGATGCGCATGACTACCGCTACTTCCCGGACCCGGATCTTCTGCCGCTTGAGTTGGACCCGGCGATGGTCGACGGCATCCGTGCCAATTTGCCGGAACTGCCGGATGCCAAGAAGGCCCGGTTCATCGCCGACTACGGGCTGTCGCTCTACGACGCCGGCATCCTGGTGGAAGAGCGGGAGACGGCCGACTTCTATGAGACTTTGGCGAAGGGGCGGGATGCTAAACTGGCGGCCAATTGGCTGATCACCGGGCTCTTCGGCGCGCTGAACAAGGCGGGCAAGCCGCTGGCGGAGAGTCCGGTGGATGCGGAGGGGCTCGGCGGTCTGGTCGACCTCATCTCCGACGGTACGATCTCCGGCCGGATCGCCAAGGACGTCTTTGTCGACATGTTCGAGACAGGCAAGTCCGCTGGCGACATCGTGGACGAGAAGGGGCTGAAGCAGGTCTCCGACACCGGCGCCATCGAAGGTATCATCGACTCCGTCCTGGCGGAGCAGTCGGATAAGGTCGACGAGTACAAAGGCGGAAAGCCGAAACTCTTCGGCTTCTTCGTCGGGCAGGTGATGAAGAAGAGCCAGGGCAAAGCCAACCCGCAGGTGGTCAACGACCTTCTCCGGGCCAAACTGGACGGCTAGCGGCGGGAGGATCAAGCCATGTCCGAGATCACGCGTCACATGATCCCAAGTCTGTTGGAGCCGGTCAGCCACTACTGCCACGTGGTGCGCTCCGGCCCCGCGATCTGGATCTCCGGCATGGTGGGCATGAAGGCGGACGGAACGATCCCGGAGGACACGGTCGATCAGTTCGAGATTGCGCTGGACGCGGTGGACCGGGCGCTCCGCCGTGCTGGCGGCATGCCGGAGCATATCGTCAAGGTTCAGATCTTCCTGACAGACATCAGCGAGCGGGGCAGGATCAACCCGATCCGGCAACGGTATTTCGGGGTGCACAAGCCCGCATCGACGCTGGTTGAGGTGTCAGCCCTGGTGGACCCCAGAATGAAAGTCGAGATCGAGGCGAACGCCTGGGTCCACGAAATCCGGGACGACCGGTAAAGAGACTGCCGAAAGGCGCCCGAGGGGCTTGCATCTAGCCCCCGGAACGCGTATATCCGCCCGCTCGCGCGGTGTCCCGACAGGCGGGATGCCGAGACAAGGATTAAGATCATGGCCGTTCCCAAGCGAAAAACGACCCCGTCGAAGCGCAACATGCGGCGTGCGCACGACGCGATTAAGGCGGACGCCTATGTTGAGAGCCCGGACACGGGTGAACTGCACCGTCCGCACCACATCGACCTGAAGACCGGCATGTACAAAGGCCGTCAGGTTCTCAAGGTCAAGGAGCGGATCTGACCCTCCACACAGGGTTGACCGGTTCCACGACGCGGCCCCGTTCGGGGCCGTTTTCGTTTTTGAGCGCACCGGTCCCGGTAGGGAAGCTTGGAAAGAGGGCGGGGGCACGATGAGCGAGATCAGTCTCACATCCGTCTCCCGGCGGTTTCAGGGAACCACGCCACGCCTTGCGGATCATCAGTCAGGTGTTGATGCGCTTGAAGCGGTCGACCTTACAGTCTCCAAAGGCAGCTTCGTGGCGGTTGTCGGGCCATCGGGATGCGGCAAGTCGACCTTGCTGCGTCTGATTGCCGGATTGGACGTGCCAAGCGGCGGGCGCGTTCTGGTGGATGGGGAGACCGTCTCCGAACCCGCCCCCGAACGGGGGATGGTTTTCCAGCAGGATGCCCTGTTCCCATGGCGGACAGTCGTTGGAAACATCGGTTTCGGCGTTCTGTCGTCAAGCCGGGCCGAGCGGGACCGTCTCGTTCGGGACCTTGTTGCCGAGGTTGGGTTGGAGGGGTTTGAGACCCACTATCCGGCCACTCTCTCAGGCGGCATGCGCCAGCGCGCGGCTCTGGCGAGGACCTTGGCGCCCGATCCGTCGACGCTGCTGCTTGATGAGCCGTTCGGCGCGCTGGACCAGATCACACGTCAGCAGATGCAGGAGCTTTTGGCGGAGATCTGCCAGCGCCGCTCGAAGACCGTGATCCTGGTGACGCACGACGTGGCGGAGGCGGTCTTCCTTGCGGACCGTGTCTTGGTGATGAGCCCCCGGCCCGGGCGCCTCATCGCCGACGTGGCCATCGATCTTCCGCGTCCGCGTCCTTACACCGTCCGAACATCCGACCGGTTTGTCGCTCTTGAGGCTCAGATTGTGGACGCGCTCCGCGACGGAATGTCCGCGAGCTAGCGCGGCTGCCGAGCCCTATCCGCGGACAACACCCGATTTTACGGTCTGATGGCATGGGTTGAATGCGATCCGGTAGACCAACTCCGCTGGCTCCGACACATCCCAGATCGCGAAATCCGCTTGCTTGCCGACCTCAAGCGTTCCGGCTGAACCGGATATCCCAAGCGCCTGCGCCGCATGCCGCGTCGTCCCGGCCAGAGCTTCGTGGGGGGTGAGACGGAAGAAGGTTGCGGCCATGTTCATGGAAAGCAACAACGAGGTGAGGGGTGAGCTGCCCGGATTGCAATCGGTGGCCACCGCCATGGGGACACCGTGCTCCCGAAACAGCTCGACGGGAGGCGGTCTTGTGTCCCTAAGGAAGTAGTACGCGCCCGGCAGCATGACGGCGACGGTAGCAGCCGCAGCCATGGCAGCAGCGTCCGACCCATCGGCCCATTCCAAATGGTCAGCCGACATCGCACCGACCTCGGCGGCGAGCGCAGTGCCGCCAAGATGGCTGAGCTGTTCGGTATGGGCTTTTGTCGGCAGGCCGAGCGTCTTGGCGGTCTCCAGAACACGGCGGCTCTGCGCCACTGTGAAGGCGATCCGTTCGCAGAAAACGTCTACGGCATCGACAAGACCTTCTTCCGCAAGCGTTGGCAGAACGGTCCTGCAGACGAAGTCGATGTAGCCGTCCGCATCACCCTCAGCATCCGGCGGGAGGCTGTGGGCGCCCAGGAATGTGGTCTTGATGGAGACGGCCCGTTCGTCGGCAAGTCGGCGCGCGACGCGGAGCATCCGTCGCTCCGTTTCGAGATCGAGGCCGTAGCCGGACTTCACTTCGACCGTCGTCACCCCCTCCGACAGGATCGCGTCGAGTCGCGGCAGGGCTGCGGCGAGAAGTGCTTCCTCATCTGCCGCCCGTGTCGCGGCGACCGTGGACCGAATGCCGCCACCCGCCCGCGCTATCTCCTCGTAACTGGCGCCCTCAAGCCGCAGTTCGAACTCCCGGGCCCGGTTCCCGCCGTAGACCAGATGGGTATGACAGTCGATCAATCCGGGTGTCAGCAACCGGCCATCGAGATCTGTGGTCGACTTGGCGCCCTCGGAGAGCGTTTTCGGCAGCGCGTTCCTCCGGCCTATCCAATCAATTTTCCCGCCGGTCACGGCGATCGCACCATCTCGAATGAGGCCGTAGGGCTCATCCGTGTCGGCCATCGTTGCCAGAGTGACCCCGGTCCAGAGACTGTCGCAGCCCGTCATCGCTCTCCCCCGGCGTTCGGAACCCTACAGACCGTAGCCGCCGCACGTGATTTGCGGAATGACCGATTGTGTCGGGCGACAGGAAACCTATGTTGCGAACTAGGTTTGATTTCCCGCGCCGACCCAGGAGACCTGCATGTCCGACGCCCCCATCACGTTCATTGATGCCGAAACGCTCGAGGCATGGCTTCAGGCCGGCGACGCCGTCCTTTTCGATGTGCGCGAAGACAACGAATTCGCAGCCGAGCGGATTCCGGGATCGACGCTTCTTCCGCTGAGCCGGTTCGACCCGGGCGCCGTGGTCGCTGACGACGACAAGAACGTTGTCATTCATTGCCGAAGCGGGGTCCGGTGCGGACAGGCGTCCGCTCTTCTCCGGGCCGCCGGTGACGAGCGGCCGCTCTATCGTCTTGAGGGCGGCATTCTCGGCTGGAAAGCCAAGGGCAAAGCAACAGAACCTGGCGTGTGATGAGCGCCTATAGCATCGGCGTCCAGCGAGCGCTCAACCTCATGTGAAGCGTTCTTGGGATTTGAGGCAAAACGTTCCATGGCGTTCAGAGCCCGAAAGAGGTATCACCGTCTTGGACCTTGGCGGGGCACCCATCTCGGGTGACCCCGCTGCCCTGAGTCCGCCGATCTCACCGGGTGACTATGCACTTCTACCTGCCCATCGCGGAGATGTCCGTGAACATCCTCTTAATACTGGGGATGGGGGGTGGAATCGGCTTTCTTTCCGGCCTGTTCGGTGTCGGCGGGGGCTTCTTGATGACCCCGCTTCTGATTTTCGTCGGTGTGCCGCCTGCCGTGGCGGTCGGGACCGGCGCCAACCTCATCGTTGCCAGTTCCGTCTCCGGGGTGATGGCCCATTGGCGGCGCGGAAACGTCGATCTGAAGATGGGCGTGGTGCTGATCATCGGCGGCTTCGTCGGTTCCACCGCCGGGGTCGGCATCTTCAAGGTGCTCCAGTCCATTGGTCAGATCGATTTCGTCATCCGTATTTGTTACGTCGTCTTCCTCGGGGTTATCGGCGGGCTGATGCTGGTCGAAAGTGCCCGGGCGATCCTGCGCTCCCGGAAAGCAGGCCCCCGGCGGGGCAAGCTGCACCAACACAACTGGCTCCACGGCCTGCCGTTCAAAATGCGGTTCCGGCGCTCCAAGCTCTACATCAGCGCAATTCTGCCGCTGGGCATCGGCTTTCTGGTCGGCGTCTTGGCGTCGATCATGGGTGTCGGCGGCGGGTTCATCATGGTGCCCGCCATGATCTATCTGCTTGGCATGCCGACAGGGATGGTCGTCGGTACGTCGCTGTTCCAGATCATCTTCGTCACCGCGAACGCCACGCTGCTGCACGCGGTCGGCACCCAGTCGGTGGACATCATCCTGGCACTGCTGCTGTTGGTCGGCGCCGTGGTCGGGGCGCAGTTCGGAAGCCGGGCGGGTGGACGGCTCCGGGGAGAGGAGCTTCGCGGCCTTCTCGCGCTGATGGTGATCGCGGTCTGCGGCAAGCTGTTGTTCGAACTGGTGGTGACGCCGGACGACCTGTTCTCCATCGCGACGCCGGTGGCGTCATGAGGGGGATGCGGACGATGCATGGCCGTATGAGCACCCGCTGGGCTTGCTTCTTCGCCATCGTGATGATGGCCGTCGGGATGATGTCGAGCGGAGCAGCACGAGCGCAACAACTGCTCGCCGATCTATCCAGTCACCATGTGGCCATCAACACAAGCTTCGTCGGCACCAAGGTGATCATCTTCGGGGCGATCGAAGGTAAGGGTGACGTTGTCGTCGCCGTCTTCGGACCAAAGGAACAAATCGCGGTGCGCCGGAAATCCCGGGTGCTCGGCATGTGGATGAACACCGAGTCCGTCCTGTTCGACGGTGTGCCGAATTTCTATGCGGTCTCGGCGAGCCGGCCGCTGGAGGAGATTGCCGGGACGGCACTCCTGGCGAGCGAGCAGATCGGTGCGGATTACCTTCGTTTCGACCTGATCGACGGCGGAGACTCACTCAGCGATCAGGAGAAGCGCGATTTCGAAACGGCGATCGTTCGCCGGAAGCAAGCCCGCGGCGTCTATAGCGAGGAGGTCGGCGACATCTCCGTGATGCTGGGCCGACTTTTCAGGACAGAGATCGAGTTTCCCGCCAATCTGCCGACCGGCCGCTACACGGCTGTTGTCTACCTGATCCGCGACGGAAGCCTTGTGCAGGCCCAGACGACCCCTTTGGTTGTCGAGAAAGTTGGGTTTGATGCCTTCGTCTTCGATGCGGCCCAGCACCAGAGCTGGCTGTACGGTGTGGCGGCCATCTTCATCGCCATCGGCTCGGGCTGGCTCGCAGCGTCGATTTTCCGTAATATTTGAGGCAGTATTGACTGTCGGCGAGTCAGCGCACCGGTTCGGTGTGAATGATCGGGCGTCGGGAGGGGAGCCGGGACAATGGACACGAGCCATACCGAGCCTGTCGAAGGCGAGGGAACGTCGGACGCTGGGCATGGGCGTCGGTTGACCGACACGCTGCCTCCGCGTGTCTTTCTGGTCGTTGTCGACGACACCGAGGAGATGGCGGTCGCCATCCGCTTTGCGAGCCAACGCGCCAAAAACACGGGCGGCCGGGTCGCCCTGCTGCGGGTGACGGAACCTATGGAGTTCCAGCACTGGATGGGGGTGGGTGAAATCATGCGTGAAGAGCGCCGGGCGGAGGCGGAGGAGCTGGTCAGCCGCCACTCAAGCCTCGTTCACGACATCTCCGGCCAGATCCCCACCGTTTATGTCCGTGAAGGCTCGGCCCGGGACGAACTGATTACGCTGATCGACGAGGAGCCCAGCATCTCGATCCTGGTTTTGGCGACGGCGTCGGGCAACGACGGGCCGGGACCTCTCGTGAGTTGGGTGGCTGGCAAAGGGGCTACAAGGCTTCGTATCCCGATCACCATCGTTCCCGGCAATCTTTCTAACGAACAGATCGACGCGCTGTCTTAGGTTTCACGCCGAAAGCCGCTACACTCATTCGGGGAGACCGGAGATGCCGGTCCGGAAGCCGCGTTCGAACAGCGGCACTCGAATGGGGAGTTGGAAAATGTCAGGCACGATCTTTCGCGATGTGAGCATCATTGACGGCGAGGGTGGCGCGCCGTTCCGGGGCGATGTGCTGGTCGAGGGGAACCGGATTAAGACCGTGTCCAAGGGGCCGGGGTCGATTCAGGCGCCGGGTGCCGAGGTGGTTGAGGGTCACGGCCAGACCCTGATGCCGGGGCTGATTGAGTCACATGCCCACATCTCGTTTTGCAATACCGCGGATCTTGAGAGCCTCGGCGACATTCCGCCGGAGGAGCACACCCTTCAAAGCATGAAATTCGCCCGGGTCATGCTGGATCAGGGCTTCACGTCAATCTTCTCCGCTGCGGCGGCCAAGGCACGGCTGGACGTTGTCATCCGCAACGCGATCGATGCGGGCGAGATTCCCGGCCCCCGCATGCGGGCCGCCAGTCCCGAGATGACGCCCACCAGCGGTCTCGGTGATGTCCGGCGGTGGCACATAAACCGGGAAACCTTCGCGATCGTTTGCGACAACCCCGATGAGTTCCGGAAGACCGCGCGGGAGATGGTTCGGGAGGGTGTCGACACCCTCAAGATCAACCCCTCGGGCGATGAGTTCATTCCCTTCGCCCGTGCCCATGAGACGGTTATGAACGAGGCCGAAGTCGCTGCGGTATGTGAGGTTGCGAAGAGCCGGTCAAAGAACGTGGCGGCCCATGCCCGGTCCGCCGAGAGTGTGAAGATGTGTCTCCGGAACGGGGTGAAGGTGCTCTACCACTGCACCCTCTCGGACGCGGAAGCGCTCGACATGCTGGAGGCGGCAAAGGATGAGATCTTCGTCGCGCCCACGATCGGTATGGCCCACATCACCGGCCAGGGCGAAGGCAAGGACTACGGCCTCGACTACGATCATCCGGTCGCCAACTTCTTCCGGCTCGAGGGGGAGAAGGGTGTCGAGAACATGATCGAACTCACCAAGCGTGGTGTGCGTGTTCTTCCCGGCGGCGACTACGGATTTGCGTGGAACCCCATCGGCACGAACGCCAGAGACATGGAGCATTTCGTAAAGCTTTTCGGTTACACGCCGCTCCAGGCCATTACGGCCGCGACGAAGTTCGGCGGTCAGCTCATGAAACTGGACGTTGGGATCGTGAAGGAAGGGTATCTGGCCGATCTGATTCTGGTGAACGGCGACCCCTCGAAGGACGTGTCGATCCTTCAGCACAAGGACAACTTCACGGCCATCATGAAGGACGGCAGCTTCTACAAAGCCCCAGGCGGTGGCGCGGACCGCCTGCCCCAGGCTGCGGAGTAGTGGCGTCCTTGTGACAGCCCAACAGGACCCTCTACAGGGCCGTCGACAGGAATTCAGACAAGTGATCCTAGGCCGCCGGTACGGACCGGCGGCCTAGGCCGATGCGCACGTGACTGTCCCCGGCTTCGAAGCATGTGCTCGGTGCCAGGGTTAGTTTGGCGTCTGTGACCAAACGATCGCTTAGGGCCTTGGCGCCGCCGGGGCCGGTCCAACGCGGAAATGACAGGACACCGCTCCCCGGGGTGGTCCATTGGAAAAGATTGGCGTGTTGAGCGAAAAAGCTCTCCGCCGCCTGAATGGAGTTGGCCCGAATGCGGGTTGCCCGTTCGATCAGCGGCCGTTCGTGTTGGAGAACGACCCGGGCCTGCCGACCGTTTTCGACATGCCATGAATGGAAACGACCCTCTCCGACCGGTTGACGAGGTCGGAACCGGAAAGATCTCCGTCATCCGGCAGGCCTGCATAGATCTCGTCTGAGATCAGCCGGGTACCACGCGCCTCAATGATTTCCACCAACCGCGTGGCGTAGGCGTCATCCGGCATGAAGCCGGTCGGGTTTTGCGGGAAAGTCGCGATGACGAGCTTTGTCGGTGTCTTCAGCAGATCGTCCAGAAGGTCCAGGTCCGGCACCCAATCCCTTTCGGGTGTTGCGGCCCAGCGCACCACGTTGGCTCCGCGCCATGCGGGCCCCTTCAGATGCGGCGGATAGCACGGCGTGAGGACAACCACCCGGTCGCCGGGTTCGATCATCGTCACGAACAGATGACCCAACGCTTCGTCGAGTCCACTGACCGGGAAGACGCCCTCGCCGCTCAGCCCCTTGTAACGCTCGGCGATGATGGCCCGAAGGTCGGCGGGCCCGTGGCGGGGAGGATAGTTGAAATGGAGTCTGTGAAGAATGCCGTCGGCCTCGGGTGCGATGTCGATCAGCTCTTCGGGGGTAACAGGCTCGGCGTATGACGCGCTCAGATTGAAGTCCGCGGCCATCGCGGCCGGGCTGTCGAAGAACTCCTGAAGCGATTGATGACCGCTCACATCCACCTCCTGGTGATTGGGTGGGGGGAGGGTAACGCCTGTGTGATCGTCCCTCAATCGATAGCGGGCCAAGCCGACAGGCTCATTCGCAGAATGACGTGAACGGTTTGCTCTTTGGGCTGCAGAACGATTGGCGTTTTGCAATCTCGCCATGGTTTAATGATATAAAATCAATTGGTTAAGCGAGTAACGGAATGGTTCTCGCTGCTGATCTCAACGGCATACAGGTTGCTCCTTCCTCTCTAGAGAAGAGGAGCGCCCAATGGGGTCGATCAATCCGATCTTGGATCACATCGCGCAAGGCGGACACAACGTCACGCTCGACGCGCTTCAGTGCGGTGACGACCTCCGGGATGAAGAGCGTCTCTTCCGGTCCACGAGCCTTAACCGCTCGATCCTTTTCAAGTTCCCGATGAATGCGCGCGGCATCGCCTACGACGACCCGGACCAGGATGAGAACTTCGGCCTGGAAGAACGTCCGCTGGATACGGCTGTCTACGTTCCCGATGACGAGAAGAACAAATATGGGGGTGGCTTCGCGATCTATCTGCGCCAACGGGGTTTTCTCAGATTGCTGCAGAATCATGTCGGCATCGGCCTCGACCTTGCCAGCGAAGCGTCGGTGCACGATCTCAGGGTTCTGACGCTGATCGACCGGCTGCCGTCACTCGATCCGTTTTTGCTCAAGAGCCAGTGCGATATCGAGGGGGTGCCGCTCCACGAATCCTATGTCGCGATCGCCCCCTCCGATGAAAAGCGGATCCGTGAACGCCTGGCCCGGCGCTTGAGGCCAATTGTTCAGAAAGCCATGCCGGAGGGGTGCGAGCGCAGCACGAATGAGTCGGTCGAGCGGTTCCTCGATGCGATCTGGAGTCCGTGGCTGCCGGAAGCCTCGCTTCTGATGTCGGCCTTCAAGATCCAGTCCCATCAGGCGAACGCCGTGTTCACCGGATGGAAGGGGATCGGCTACTACGAATTCCAGTTCGAGCGAAGCAGCCGCGTGATCGCGCGTTTCATCCGCTGGCTGAACACCCGGGACTCGGAACCGGTGGATATGATCGGCGGCTCTCTCGGCTGGGAGCAGTTGAAGATGCATAAGCAACGGACATCCATCCAATTGCGCCGCCTAATCATGGTGATCCGCAAGCATCTCGACGAATACGAAGAGGCCTATGACTACTTCATCGACCGGGAGGATCCGTTACCGCTACGGCGTTTCCTGGGATCCGCCTATTCCCGGTACTGGGATTTCGGGTTCTGCATCAACGCGCTTCATCACATCGCAGCTGTTTACAACCGGTTGACGGACCGGGGGACTAAGACGTCCCTCCGTTTCGAGGAGGTCTCTCACATCGTCACAATCGCAGACCTCGCCACGCGCCACCCGGACTATGACGAGTTGGAAGTGTGGGGCGAACGCGACCCGGCCTTCCGGCCCGCCAACTCGGATATCCGCCCAACATCGATTGCCATGTCGGCCTGAAATCAGAGCAGCGGTGTAGGCTGCTCCACCCATCCTCGGTTAGCCTTCAAGAAAAAACGGCCGGGGAGGGATCATGCCGAGTTTCGACAAGACCGTTACGTTGGCCGACGCTGTCTCGGTCATCCAGTCGGGCGATACGATCTGTACGTCCGGATTCGTGGGCATCGGGGTACCCGACGATTTGCTCGAAGGCCTCGCCACGCGGTTTGCGGAGACCGGTGAGCCAAGGGATCTGACGCTCCTGTTCGCTGCGGGTCAGGGCGACGGCAAGGAACGAGGTCTCAACCGGTTGAGCGGTGATGGGCTTCTGAAGCGCGTCGTCGGCGGCCATTGGGGCCTGATCCCCAAGATCGGCGCCTTGGCCACCTCGGGGAAGATCGAAGCCTACAATCTGCCGCAGGGGTGCATATCCCATCTGTATCGCGACATCGCGGCCGGAAAGCCGGGCACCTTCTCCAAAGTCGGCCTCGGGACGTTCGTGGATCCGAGGAACGGCGGCGGCAAGATCAATGACGCCACACCCGAGGACCTCGTGGAACTGGTCCAGGCGGGAGGGGAGGAGGTTCTCTTCTATAAGGCTTTCCCAATCAACGTCGCCTTGATCCGGGGGACCACGGCCGATCCGTCCGGCAACATCTCCATGGAGCGGGAGGCGCTGACCCTCGATAATCTCGCAATGGCCATGGCGGCCCGCAACAGCAACGGCATCGTCATCGCCCAGGTCGAGAGGATCGCCAGCCAGGGCTCTCTCAACCCGCGCCAGGTGGTGATTCCAGGCGCCATGGTCGATTGCGTGGTCGTGGCGAAGCCGGAGAACCACCATCAGACCTATGCCACCGCCTACTCTCCCGCCTATTCCTCGGAGATTGCGGTGCCGCTCGAATCCGTGCCGCCCATGCCCATGAGCCCGCGAAAGGTCATCGCACGCCGCTGCGCGATGGAATTGCCGCCGAATGGCATCGTCAATCTGGGCATCGGCATGCCGGAGGGGGTCGCAGCAGTGGCTGCTGAGGAATCGTTGCTGGACTTCATTACGCTTACCGCGGAGCCCGGGGTTGTCGGCGGCATGCCTGCAAGCGGCCTCGACTTCGGCGCAGCGGTGAACACGGACGCCGTGTTGCATCAGAACCAGCAGTTCGACTTCTACGATGGCGGTGGCCTGGATCTCGCTTGTCTCGGGATGGCGGAGTGCGATGCGGCGGGACACATCAATGTCAGCCGGTTTGGCCCGAAACTGGCCGGGGCGGGAGGCTTCATCAACATCTCTCAGAACGCACGGCGGGTGGTGTTTGCCGGCACCTTTACAGCCGGGGGATTGGATGTATCGATCTCGTCAGAGGGTCTTGAGATCCGTCAGGAAGGCCGGGCGAGAAAGTTCATCAAGGCCGTTGAGCAGATCACCTTCAACGGACAGCGCGCCGCCGAACGGGGGCAGCCGGTCCTTTACGTGACTGAGCGATGCGTCTTCACCCAGTCGCCGGATGGCCCCGTATTGACGGAGATCGCGCCGGGGGTGGACCTCGACCGGGATATCCTGTCCCAGATGGATTTTACTCCGGCGATTGAGGGCCCAAGGATGATGGACCTGAGGATCTTCGGCGATGAGTCGATGGGGCTGTGCGACAGCATTCTCGATGTTCGGCTGGAGGATCGGATCTCCTACGATCGGGACCGCAACATTCTTTTCCTCAACTTCGAGAATTTGCAGGTCCGAACCGAAACGGACATCGCGGCGATCAAGGACGCGGTCATCGCGCGGTGCGCACCCATCGGCCGACGGGTGGAAGTGGTCGTGAATTACGGTTCTTTCCGGATCGACCCCTCTCTCGCCGACAGCTACGCGGAGATGGTCCGCTCATTGGAAGAAACGCATTACGACCGGGTGTCGCGCTACTCCACCAGCGCCTTCATGCGCTTGAAACTGGGTAGCGTTCTGACCCGAAAGGTCGCACCGCACATCTTCGAGAGTCATGAAGAGGCGCAGGCTTTCGTACTAGAAACGAAAAGCGCCCCGCCAAACTGAAGCGACGGGGCGCGGGCCGGCACGGGGCCGGAGGTCTGTTTGAGCGCTAGGCCGCGCGGATGTTGTCGAGGAAACGGTGCACCTCGCTTTTCATCCGGTTGGTCGCCTCGGTCAGGCTCTCGCACGTGGTCAGCATGGAGTTGGCGCTGTTGCCTGTCTCCTGAGCCGCCGCCGCGATCTCCTGAATGCCGGTCGATAGCTGCTTGCCGTCATCCGCGGCCGTGTGGGTGTTCCGCGCGATTTCCCGTGTTGTGGCATCCTGCTCTTCGACCGCTGCGGCGATGGCCGTATTCATCTCGTCGAGCGAGCCGACGGCCTTGGAGATTGCGCCGATCGAGTGGACAGCCTCGCTGCTCGCCTGCTGCACCTCTTCGATCTGCTTCCGGATTTCATCGGTAGCGGACGCGGTCTGGTTTGCCAGGGTTTTCACCTCGGATGCCACCACCGCAAAGCCCTTGCCGGCATCGCCTGCGCGGGCCGCTTCGATCGTCGCGTTCAGCGCCAGGAGGTTGGTCTGCTCTGCGATGTCCTGGATCAGGGTCACCACTTCGCCGATCTTCCGGGTGCTTTCGGCCAGACCTTCGATGCGCTTGTTGCTGCTTTCCGTCTCGCCATTTGCATTGGCGGCCATCCGGGCGGCTTCGGCCACCTTGGTGCTGATCTCGCTGATGGACGCGACCAGTTCTTCCGACGCGCCGGAAACAGCGATCATGCTGTCGCTCGAGCGGGCGGAGACGTCCGAGACCTCGTTGGTCGTGCTCACGGACTGGGTTGAGGCCCCCGCCATGTCGCTGGCGCGCCGCCGCACATCATCAACGGAGTTAACAAGCTCGGAGACGACACCGCCGACACTCTGCTCAAACTCGCGAGCCAGCGCCGCCATGGCCTCGACCTTCTCCTTCTCCGCCCGGATCCGGCTCTGTTCCCGCTCCTCGTCGATCTGCTTGATCCGGAGGCCGTTCTCCCGGAACACGGAGACCGCCGCCGACATGTCGCCGATCTCGTCGTTCCGGTCGCCATGGGGCACTTCCAGTTCAAGATTACCGTCAGCAATTTCCCGCATCACGCCTGTCATCCGCTGAATCGGCTGCGCAAGTCCACGGTTGAGGAAGAAGGCAATCAGGGCCGCAAGCGCCGCTGCCAGGATGGTGCCGCCAATCGCTGTTGCTTGTGCTGTGTTCTTGCGGTTCTCACGACTGCTGGCGACAGCGGTGACCACGGTCTCGATTTCCGTCTGGACGGTCGACTTCGAGGCTTCAATCGCTTCCACGGCCAAGACTTCCGCCTCAAACGATGTCAGAAGTCCGGCATAGGCCGTCTCGAACGATGCGACGGCCGCATCAATGGACTCATTCACACCGACGAGCGCTTCAAGGCCGGCGCTTGAGGATTTGACCGTATCGAGGGCATCGCGAACCGAACTATCCAGGCTCATATCGCCGTCGGATTGGATCAGCTGCAGAGTCGCCACATAGAGATTGTCCGCTGAGGACGCGAGTGTGGCCGCGGCTGACAATGAGGCCAATGAGGTGTCGAGGGTGGTCGAAGCGTCCGCCGCTGTCGCGTCCGCCCGCTTATAGGCGGAGGAGAGCATCTTTGAGATCCCGCCCGTAAACGCGTTGATCTTCTTTGATGAGGCCTCAAGTGCCTGTTTTGCCTCAGTCTCTGCGGTGGATCCTGGCAACGCGTCGATCAGCGCCGAGATCGCCGCCCGATAGCTCGCGACGTTACGGGCAACCTGAGCCGCTGCCTTTTCCGCCCGTGTCCCGGTCGACAAACGCTTCAGCTTGATCGCGGCCAGAAACATCGCCTTCAGTTCATCCTTCAGCAGATCTTCGTTCTCTGTCGTTGGCGTGGCGGCATAAAGCGCTTCGGCGCGCCGCGTCTTGAGGGATGAGTTCAGAAGGGCCTGGGCGACAGTGTTGCTCTCAAGCCGGGCGCGCCGGTCCTCACCGGCAGCGTTTCTTGCGTCACGGGCTTCCGCATTCGCCATCTCGGCCGATCCGACCACAGTGTTGGCCGAATCCCGAAGAGACTGGATGACGCGGGATACGGCGGCGATCGCCTCACGGCGGGCAATGAGGGCCTGCTCCACCGAACCGAATGCCGCCGACATCGTTCCCATCTCGGCGGCGATGGTTGTCCGCCCAGCCTGTTCAAGCTGCGCTGAGATCGTTTGGAACTCCTCGCGGATGACCGCCGCATCCTCTTCCGTGGGCGCGTTCCGGTACGTACCGACCTTGGCCCGCACATCAAAGAGTTTGCCTTCGACACGAAGCATTTCGTCGGCTTCATTAACTGAAGATGAGTACTGGGATAGTCCAACCCAACCGGCGACCCCGACTCCCGCTGTGAGTATCACGACGGCGGCAAAGCCGGCGGCAAGCTTTGGTGCGACACGCATCCCGATGTCTCCTCATGTGCCTTGGTTAATGGTGGTTTTTATCTGTTTTCGATTAGTGATTTCTTAAGAACAACCACTTTAATTGGGGGCAGCTGACGCAGCGGAGATCGGGTTTTCCGGGTGTTATCAGCAGAAAATTACTGGGTTAGATCGAGGAGTAATCCTATGACGAAGGCACGTTGGTACCTTTCTGCCGCCATGGGTGTTCTGATGGCGGTTGGCGCTGGATCGGCAAATGCGAACGAGTTCGAGCCGCAGATCCGCGAGCTTATTGACGGCAAGATCCAAAGCTGGCTCTCGGATCCGGTCATCATCGCGGCCATCAAGGCGCAGAATGACAAGCACGCATCGCTTGATGCCGGCGCGATCGATACGCTGGACAAGCAGCGGCGCGCTGAGGCGAAAGCCGGTGGCAGCGGCCCGCTGATCGACGAGACGCTCGGCAACGATCTCTCCAAGTTCCTCAAGGCCAAGAAAGACGAGAGCGGCGGCCTGTTCTCGGAAGTTTTCGTCATGGACAACAAAGGCCTGAACGTCGGCCAGTCCGACGTCACCTCCGACTACATGCAGGGCGACGAGGCCAAGTGGAAGAACACCTATGGCGCGGGTGCCGGGTCGGTCTTCATCGATGAGGTTGAGTTCGACGACTCCACCGAGGCTTTCCTGTCTCAGGTCAGCATGACCATTGCTGATGGCGGCAATGCGATTGGTGCGATCACCATCGGCGTCAACGTCGAGAAGCTTCCCTGATCGACAAAGACTGAGCCGCGGACGCCGGATCCCCTCCACCGGCCTTCCGCGCGATCATGAAGGCGAGACCGCGTACATCATCGGGTGTGCGCGGTCTTTGCTATTGGGACTTCAATACGCCGCGCTCGTCGTCTTAGGATGGGGTTTGACCGACGCGTAACGGAGCGCCCGATGCCAGCCATCAATCCCGCCAGACTCTTGAAAGACCTTCACGATCTCCGTGCCATCGGCGCTGTAGAGACGGGGGTCGTGCGACCGGCATTGAGCCAGAAGGACATGGAGGGGCGGCGATGGTTGGCCAAACGCTTTGAGGACGCCGGCCTGACCTCCTCGATTGATGGCGTCGGCAATGTGTTCGGCAAATCGAACAAGAATGGCCCAACGCTTCTGATTGGCTCGCACTCGGACACCCAGCCCCGGGGCGGGTGGCTCGATGGAGCCTTAGGGGTCATCTACGGGCTGGAGATCGCACGCGCGCTATCCGAAGACCCCGAGACCGCTGGTCTGGGCGTCGATGCCGTGTCCTGGCAGGACGAAGAGGGCACGTTCATGAGCTGCCTGGGGAGCCGGTCCTGGTGCGACACACTCGACCCGGAGGTTGAGGCGACGACGGTTGGAAAGGACGGAACCCGCTTGCCGGACGCCATTGCGGCCGCCGGTTTGACCGATGTGCCAAGAGAGAAATTCGAGCCTGGCCGATACGTCGGATATCTTGAGGCTCATATTGAGCAGGGTGCCTATCTGGAAGAGGCGGAGGAGCAGATCGGCGTGGTCTCCG
Source organism: Thalassobaculaceae bacterium (assembly GCA_963691835.1). Lineage (GTDB taxonomy): Bacteria > Pseudomonadota > Alphaproteobacteria > Thalassobaculales > Thalassobaculaceae. The sequence goes on along the minus strand of OY829383.1, from coordinate 5,105,440 downwards.
CGATCGTCGGCATCCGGTCCAAGGTCATTCGTTTCCATGGTGAGCAGAACCACGCGGGCACGACGACGATGGCCCGTCGGAAGGATGCCGCAACCGGTCTTTACGAGCTCGCGCACCGGATCAATCAGGAGTTTCCGAAGGTCGCCGACCCCGCCACGGTCTGGACGATGGGCCGGATTGTGATCGAGCCGGGCGCGCCGTCGATCGTGCCAGGGTTTGCGGAATTGACCCTTCAGTACCGGGATCAGAGCGAAGAGATCCTCGATGCGTTCGAGAAGATCCTCGACGAGTTGGTCGCGGAAATCGATGGCCGCGGCCGAATCAGGGCCGAGATCATCAGCGGCCGCGCTGTTATCCGGCCGTCGAACATGGACGACGGTTTCCAGCGCCATATCGCGGCATCAGCCGAGAGCCACGCCTCGGGGAAGTGGCGGACCATGCCAAGTGCGGCCGGTCACGATCCTATGATCCTGCATGAGAAGTTGCCGTGTGCGATGCTGTTCATTCCCTCAATCGGCGGCATCAGCCACGACTTCGCCGAAGACAGCCACGAGGTGGACATTGTCGCCGGATGCCAGGTTCTGGCCGACGCGGCGGCATCCATCCTGAAGGCAGCGCGGGACGGATCATGATTGGCGATTCACATAGCAGTGCCGCACTGAAACTGTCCTGGGCGCGGCTCGGTGGGGAGAAGACGGCTCCGCTTCCCGATGACGTGTCACCTACCGACATCAAGGATGGCTACAAGACACAGCATGAACTGCACAAGATCTTGATGGAGGCCGGGTACGGCCCCCTCGGCGGCCATAAGATCGGATGTACGACGCCGGTGATGCAGGAGTATCTCGGGATTGATCATCCCTGTGCGGGCCGGATCTTTACCGCCACGATCCATCCGACATCCGTCCATCTGCCGCTCGATGCTTATCATCGGGTGGGGGTGGAGTGTGAGATTGCGGCGAAGATCGGTGCGGATCTGCTCGGCGGCGGTTCGGCTTGGACGGCGGAAACGGTCCGGGAGACCGTCACGGCGCTCTATCCGGCGATCGAAATCGTCGACGACCGTTATGTTGATTTCCGGTCCATGCCTGCGGCGACCCTGATCGCGGACGACTTTTTCAACGCGGGCGCCGTCCTTGGAGCGCCCGTCACGGAGTGGCGGGATCTGGACCTGCTGTCATTACCGGGCCGGATGTCCGTGGATGGAGAGGTTGTCGGTGAGGGCAAGGGCGCCGATATCCTGGGCGACCCGATGGCCGCTCTGGCGTGGCTCGCAAATCTGAGGCTGGAGCAGGGTAGGCCGCTGATGTCTGGTGAGTTTGTCCTGCTCGGCTCGATCGTAAAAACGGTCCATCTGGATCAGCCGGCTGCCGTCTCGGCGGAGATCGACGGGTTGGGCACCGTATCCGTTCAATTCTATTGAGGACGCCAGCCGTCAGGCAGCAGGTGCGACGTCGACGGCGACCTGAACGGTCTGCGCCCCACCCCCAACGATCAAGCCGTTGATCGGACTGACGCAGGCGTAGTCCCGCCCCCAACCGACCGTGATGTGCTCATTCGAGGGGATCAGCCCGTTGGTGGGGTCGAAATCAATCCATCCGAGGTCCGGGCTCCATACAGAAATCCAGGCGTGGGATGCGTCCGCGCCGATCCGCTTCTCTTGTCCTTCGGGGGGGCGGGTGAGGAGGTATCCGCTCACATAGCGGGCCGCGAGCCCAAGGCTGCGCAGCGCCGATAGGGACAGATGCGCGAAGTCCTGACAGACGCCGGAACGATGCTCCAGGATCTCATCGGGCGGGGTTGAGATATCGGTGACCCCGCCTTTGTAGGTGAAGTCTTCGAAGATCCGCCGTGTCAGAGCCATGGCGAGGTCTAGGACCGGCCTGCCGGGCACGGCCACGTCATCCACGAACTCGCGAACGGCCGGCGTCCAAACGGCGTGTGGGGAATCCAAGGTGTACTGGCTTGCCGACAAGGCGTCGGCCGTGGCCGGAGAGGCAAGCCGGTCGGCCACCCCTTCCCAATTCTCGCTGAGCGATAGGTGATAGGGGGGCGGCGGGTTCACGTCGACCGTCGCACGGTGCTCGATCACCAGTTCGGTGTGCGGGGCCTGCACGGTCAGATGGGTGATGTGGTTGCCGTGGTAGTCCTGGCCATCCCGCCGGACGGCCGCATCGGGTGAGACCACGAGTTCCGACCGGGTAACAGACTGCGCTTCCGTCGATCTTGGCTGCAGATGCAGCAATTGGTGCGACAGATCCACCGCGGCCGTGTACCGAAAGGTGGTCCGATGGCGAACGTCGAAGATCACGTCTCGCTCCCGCTGGCTCGCGGTCCCGCGGCACGCTTGGCGGCCGCATGGACGAAGTACCCTCGTGTGACCGCCTCGGACAAGGCGCCCAGGTGATCCTCGAGTCCAGTCAAGGTGCGGTGGAAGCTGCCCCTGGCGCCTGTGGCGACCCCATCGGCAATCTTTGTTACGTCGAGAAGGCGGACTTCCGTTGCGACTTCCAGGACCACACGCCGCGCTGTGTCGAGCGCTGGCCCGGCGGTGATGCGCGGCAGATGCTGGAGATGCTCCTCGATGCTCTCGATCTGCCGCATCAGCGATCTCGGATTCGTCTCGTCCATCAAGAGGAGGTCGAGCACGGTCGCAAGCGTTGGCGACAGCCGGTAGCGGGTCCGATACGTGATGGAGCTATCCGCGAGTTCCAGCAGCAGCTCAATCGCAGCACCGGTACTGTCCTCTCTTTGAGTCAGCAGATCACGGGTCAGACGGGTCAGACCGCGCGCCCGCTCGATCCGCCGTCCGAGATCGAGAAACCGCCAGGAGAGACCCCGTGTCATGTTCTCCATGACCATGCCGTTGAAGGCAGCAAGGCGCAGCACCAAACCATCAAGCATCCGCCCGGCGTCACTCGTCTCCACCCCGTGACGGAATCTGGCGCTGCGCTCCGCCTGAGTCAGATCCTCGATGATCCGCCACGTGTCGACAGACAGACGCTCCCGGACCAGGTCAGCGATCCGCCGGACATTCCCGACGATCGCATCCAGGCCATCTTGGGCATCGTCGCCGGAGACGATCCGCGCCAATTCCCGCTCGACGGCGCGGGGCGACAGGGTGTTTATCCGCTCCGCCAGATCGGCCGGTGCATGACCGTGGGCGACCAGCAGGCTCAACATTCTGGCCACATCGCGAGGGTCCGTTCCGGCTCCCTTGTCGCCGCTGAGGCGGTCGACCAGACTGCGCAGGAGCCGGACAAGACGCTCTGCCCGCTCGGCGTACCGGCCAAGCCAGTAGAGGTCATCGGCAACCCGGCTCGGCAGGCCGTCGTCGCTTCGACGCAGACCCTGCTGTCTCCGAGACTGCTCAAGCATGCTGTATTGCTCAACAGCCCCGTCCCACGGGACCCAGGTGTCTTTCGTGACGTCGCCGGATTTGAGCCACGGTGCCGGGTAGGGCCGGTCCGCGTTCACGCGGGCGAGACCACCCGGCATCAGGCGGTATCCCTGCCGGGTGGCTGCCACATAAACCCGGAGCGTCAAGGGTGCTGCATGCAACTTGCCGTCCGGTCCCCAATAGGGGGCGGTTGATACGGTTAAAGGCTCCTGGCCGATGAACTCATGCCCCTTGGCGGAAACCCGTTCGATCAAGGCGGCCCGCCGGCGCTCATCGAGCTCGGCGCCGACGGTGGTGTCGCGGCCGGGGGAGAGGAGTGTGTGATCGTCGACCGTGCGTCGGATGATCATGCGCTCCATGTTGCCGATCACGTGATCCTTGGCGGATTGCTGGCCGCACCACCATGTGGGAACGCTGGGAATCAAAGGATCTTCGCCCAAGATCGAGCGGCAAAGCGGAGCAATGAAACCGAGTAACGCGTCCGTCTCGACAAGTCCGCTTCCCAGCGCGTTCGCGATGACGACGTTGCCGGACCGCGCCACCTGGGCGAGCCCTGGCACGCCAATCTTGGAATCCGTTCGGAGTTCTAGGGGGTCGCACCAGCGTGTCGAGGTCCGCCGGAAAACAAGATCGACCGGGCGCAGACCCTCGACGGTCTTGAGGTACAGGCGGTCGTCGCGCACCGTCAGGTCACCCCCCTCGGCCAGGGTGAAACCAAGGTAGCGGGCAAGATAGGCGTGCTCGAAGTAGTTCTCCCGCGCCGCTCCCGGGGTCAGCACCACGGCCAGCGCGTCGTCCCGGCGGGTCAGGCCGATCAAATGCTCACTCATCAACCGGAAGAACGTCGCCAAGCGCTGTACGTTGGCAGCGGATACCAGATCCGGCAGGCATCGGGAGGTGACGATACGGTTTTCCAACGCGTATCCCACACCGGACGGTGCCTGCGTCCGGTCGCTCAACACCCACCACTGCCCGTCCTGACCCCGAGCCAGATCGAACGCGACGAAATGGAGGTGGGTGCCCCGGGGCGGCTCTATACCGTGGCAGGCCCTGTGGAATTCGGGGTTTCCGTAGATGAGGGCCGGGGGCAGAACGCCATTCGATAAGAGCTTTCTCTGACCGTAGAGGTCGGCGAGCACGGCGTTCAGCAGCGTTGCGCGCTGAACCAGGCCGCGTTCGAGTTCCGCCCACTCCTCCATCGACAGCAGATAGGGAACCAGATCCAGGCGCCAGGGATGCGGGGTCGCGTCTTCCTCGTCCCGGGCCAGATGGATCACGCTGTCGTCCACCAACAGGCGTTCGGCGCTGTCGTTGGCGGACCGCCAGTCTTCTTCCGGCATATGGCACAGATGATCCGCGAGATGGCGCCAGTGCGGGCGAATCGTACCGTCCGCATCCACCATCTCGTCCCTGTGATCCGGTCGAGGGCGGTAGCGCGCGATCTCCGCTGCAAGCGGCGTCCGCGCGGACGTGTCCGGGTCCTCTTCCGCTCGCTTCATGTCCATAGCGTCATACCTTGGTACGCCGTCCCTCGGACCTCGATGAGAGGTCCAGGCTTGGTCGAGGGAGGGATCGTCGGCCTAAGACCAGCGCAAGTCCAGTGTGAAGGGAAACTCCCGTCGACCAACGTCTCTCGGTGGCGGCGCGTCGCCCGTTCGGTGACCGAAATCCTGGAACCGGGACAGGCGGCGGCTCTCCGCTTCGTAGGCGTTGACCGGGAAGGTATCGAAGTTCCGGCCGCCGGGATGGGCCACATGATAGGTGAATCCGGCAACGGCCCTGCCGCTCCACGTGTCGTAGAGATCGAACACCAGTGGCGCGTCGATACCGATGGTCGGATGCAGGCTCGAAGCCGGCTGCCACGCCCGGAACCGCACGCCGCCGACCGACTCGCCCTGACGGCCCGTCGATGTCATGGGAACGCGGCAGCCGTTGCAGGCAACTTCGAAGCGGCCCGGCGTAAGCCCGGTTGCGGCTACCTGAAGCCGCTCGATCGAGCTGTCCACGAACCGGACAGTGCCGCCCGACATCCCTTCTTCGCCCATCACATGCCACGGCTCCAGCGCTTGGCGAAGCTCCAGATGGATGCCCTGATAGTCGATGGCGCCGAATCGCGGGAAACGAAACTCCAGATGAGGACGGAACCATTCAAGATCGACCGGATAACCGGCGCTGTTCATATCCGCAACGATATCTGCCAGGTCTGCCTCGACGAAATGGGGCAGCATGAAACGGTCGTGAAGTTGTGTCCCCCAGGGGACCAGATTTCGGGTGTAGGGGGTTTTCCAGAACCGGGCGACAAGCGCCAGTAGGAGGAGTTGCTGCGCCAGACTCATCCGATCATGGGGCGGCATCTCGAATGCCCGGAACTCTACAAGCCCGAGCCTCCCCGTCGGTCCGTCCGGCGAGAAAAGCTTGTCGATGCAGATCTCTGCGCGGTGAGTGTTGCCGGTGACATCGATCAGCAGGTTCCGGAAGATCCGGTCGACCAGCCATGGCGGGCACTCGCCCGTGCCTGGAGCCGGAACCTGGGCGAACGCGAGTTCCATCTCGTAGAGGGAATCAAGCCGCGCCTCGTCAATGCGCGGGGCCTGACTGGTCGGGCCGATGAACAGGCCCGAGAACAGGTAAGAGAGAGACGGATGGTTCTGCCAGTAACCAATCAGGCTCTTCAGCAGATCGGGCCGCCGCAAGAAGGGACTGTCCTTGGGCGTAGCGCCGCCGAGGACCACATGGTTGCCACCGCCTGTTCCGGTGTGACGCCCATCCAGCATGAACTTCTCGGTTCCGAGCCGGCTTTGCCGCGCCTCTTCATAGAGAGCGGTTGTGATGTCCCGCATATCGGCCCAAGAGCCGGCCGGGTGGATGTTCACCTCAATCACACCCGGGTCCGGCGTGACCTTGATCATGTTGAGGCGGGCATCGTGTGGCGGCGTATACCCTTCTACATGAACCGGTGTGCCGAGGGCGGCCGCCGAGTCTTCGACCGCGGCCAGCAGGTCCAGATAATCCTCCACCGTCTCGGTCGGCGGCATGAACACGCACAGTCTTCCGTTCCTCGGCTCAACAACCAACGCCGTACGAACGGCGACCCCGTCATCCGTCCCTGCAATGGTTTGGGGCCGCATCGGTTCGGGCGCGCGCGCGGTCGGCTGAAGCCCGCGCGCCTGGCGGGCTTCCAAGTGCGGCCGGCGCAGCGGACTGGGATCCCGCAATTGTCCGACCGGAATGGCGGCCGGGTCGGCGGGAACGATGAAGGGATATTGGGCCGCTGGAATCCAAGGCAGAGACGGGAGCGGTAGTCTCAAGCCAACCGGTGAGTCGCCCGGGATCAGGAACAGATGACCGCTCCGCGTTGTCCACGGAGAGGCCATCCACCTCCGGGTCTGATCCTGCGACTGCCAAACCTGGACCGGCAACAGGTAGCCGGCAGGTTCTCCAAGCCCTCGTTCGAACACCCGTGCGAGCCGGTGCCGGGCCATCGGATCGTCGAGTTTGTTTGTTGCCGGGTCGAGGTTTTCCGGAAGCTTCCGCTCCTGCTCAATGAAGTGCCATGGGTCCTCATACGCAGCCGTAGCCGCATCCGGTGAGACCTCGAGGCGCTCGGCAACACCGCGCAGGAGGAGCCGCGCGTCATTGGCTGTCGGGGCGTAGTCGACCGACTCGTCCGCCACCGCGTCGTCGGCCGTCCATATCGGCCGACCGTCACCCCGCCAATAGAGGGAGAAGGCCCAGCGGGGAAGTTGCTCACCCGGGTACCACTTACCTTGTCCCCAATGAAGGAACCCGCCCGGTGCGAACCGTTCCTTCAATCTGAGAATGAGATCGGCCGCGCGTGCCCTTTTCGTTTCGCCAACCGCCTCCGTGTTCCATTCCGGCTCATCGGGGAAGTCGATCGAAACGAAGGTGGGCTCTCCGCCGATCGTCAGTCTCACGTCGTTTGCCTTCAGCTCGGCATCCACATCGTTGCCGAACCGGTCTATCGCAGCCCATTGCTCTTCACTGTAGGGCTTCGTCACCCGTGGTGTTTCGAGAATCCGCCGGATCGACATGTCGAAGCCGAACGTCGTTTCGGTCGGCTCCACAGCACCCGTGATCGGCGCGGCGGCACCGGGACTTGGGGAGCAGGCAAGGGGGATGTGGCCTTCTCCCGCCAGAAGGCCGGAGGTCGGGTCGAACCCGATCCAGCCCGCACCCGGCAGGTACGCTTCAGCCCAGGCGTGAAGGTCCGTGAAGTCGACAGCGGTTCCGCTTGGCCCGTCCAGAGACTTCTGATCGGCGACCAATTGGATCAGATACCCGGACACGAAACGGGCCGCGATGCCGAAATGCCTGAGAATCTGGACAAGCAGCCAGGCGGAGTCGCGGCACGATCCCTTGGCGAGACTCAGTGTTTCGTCCGGCGTTTGCACGCCGGGTTCCATACGGATGACATACCCGATCTCTTCCTGCAGACGCTGGTTAAGGCCAACGAGGAAGTCCGTCGTATGAACATCCTTGGGATCCTCGATCGCGGCGAGCCAAGCGCGCAGTTTTGGCCCCACATCCTGCATTTCAAGATAGGGCTCCAGATCCTTCTGCAGCTCCGGCGCATAAGAGAATGGAACGGACTCGGCGGAAGGCTCCAAAAAGAAATCGAACGGATTGTGGACGACCATGTCCGCGACCAGATCCACTTCGACTGAGAAATGGTCGACTTTCTCCGGATAGACGATCCGGGCGAGATAGTTGCCGTAGGGGTCCTGCTGCCAATTGATGAAGTAGCCCTCGGGCTCGATCTTCAGCGCATAGCTCACGACCGGTGTGCGGCTGTGTGGCGCGGGGCGGAGGCGCACGACTTGCGGGCCGAGCTGGACCCGGCGGTCGTAGGTGTAGCTTGTACGGTGGTTCAGCGCGACGTGAAGCGGCATGAGGCGGTCATTCCTTGGTCGGTCGGCGCGGGGTCTGCCTGGCAAATCTCGACGGGGTCGAGGATAGGTCACTGAAGCGGCTGGGCAAGGTTGGGTGCTGGGGCTCGATCATGAGGGCTCTTCAATCTCGATATGGTCGGCGGACCAAACCCCGGGCCAAACCTGCGCGCGGCCGGCGCGGAGGTCTCTGATGGTGTCGATCGGTATGTCGTCGATGACCAGCCTGGGGCCGTCATCCGCATCACCCTCAATAGGGCCCGTGTCGACGATCACGCCGTCGTCGCCCAGGTCCGGTTCCGCCGGAACAAAGACGGCGGCACCGCCAACGTTGTCCAGGTTCTGCGTCGAGCCCGGTGACACGCCAACAACGCCGGTGACGGCGACCACGCTCATCAACTCAATGGCACGCGCCCGGGCGCAACCGAATACGCGGGCTTGACCGGAGAAGCCCTCCGTCATCGACGGAACAAGAATGAGGTCCGGCCGCATCGGAGCCAGCCGGGCGGCCAGGGCCGGGAGTTCGACATCCAGGCAAACCAAGGTGGCAATACGGAGTCCCCGCCACGATGTCACCGACAAAGACCTGCCGGCCTCAAGAGACCAGCTCTCGGGGTCCTTCTCGAATGGGGTCAGGCAGAGCTTATCCTGATCAACGCGGCGCCCGTCCGGCAGGAAGAGCGATGCCCGGTTCCGAAAGGTGCCGGTCTCTGTGCGCCGAGGCATGGTTCCCGGCAAGAATGCGACACCGTATGAGCTCGCGAGTCCGTCGAGCATGCCCGCTGCTTCTTCCGCCCGGTCCGCCATCCAACCGATCTCGTCCTGGGGTGCGAGACCGTTCGGTTTGAAAGACAACCACTGCTCCGCCGCATACTCGGGCATCAGAAGTAGGTCGACGCCAGCCTCCGCCGCTTCTTCGAGAACCGCCTCGACACGATCGACCCAATGGGCGACATCGTCGAGCGTTTGGGACAGATTGACTGCCCAAAGCGCGATCGACAGCCTGTCGAGTGCGTGTTCCGACACGGTCAGTGGTCCACGATCCGTCAGCCGAGAACCGAGAACGAGCTGTTCGGATTGATCTCCCGCCGCCGCGAGAAGGTCGCCATGTCGACCGTGTGATCGATGTAGCGGAGACGGAACGGCATGGGTGAGGCGTCGTGGTCCGCACCGCCCTCGCAGTAGTCGATCAACTCCGCCATCATCCGCCCGGCAACCGGTGCGTTCTTGAACTGGTTTCCGCTGGAGCCGACCGCCATGTAGAAGCCGTCGACACAGGAGCGGTCGTAGATTGGGATCCAGTCGTCCGTGACGTCGTAGAGGTCGGCTACTCCCTTCGGGCTTCTCGGTACGGCGAGTGCTGGCGCCCGTTGGGCATATCGGTAGGCCTGAGTGACGGCCTGTTCCGTGAGGCCCCGATTGAAGTCGTCCGGGTCGACGACCTCGCGCGGGTCACACTCCGGATCTTCCGAGCCGATCAGGATATGATTCCCCGTCTCCGGCCGGATGTAGCAGCCAATATCATTGTCCGAGACGACGAGGCCGATGCGGTCGAAATCCACCCCCTCGGGGGCGGAGACGTGAACCACTTCCTGGCGAACCGGTTTCGTGGTGATTGTCATGTCGGCTTGAGCGCCCGCCATTTCGTTGATCACCGCCGAATGGGGACCCGCCACGTTGACCACGACAGGGGCGGAGATGCGTGTTCCGTCGTCCAGAACGACGCCTTGGACCCTGTTCCCGCTTACCGGTATCTCGACGACCGTGCGGCCGAACAGGAAGGTGCCGCCTGCCGCCTCCGCCGCCCGATGCAGGTTGTGTGCTGCGAGTTGCGGGTCGTTCACATAGCCGCCGGCCGGGAAGAAGACGCCTCCGTCGATGTTGCCGCCGGTCGGTTGGCCGAACGCGTCGTCCGACATCAGCTTCGGCGGCGCGTAGAGCTTGAGATCCACCATCGGCAACGCCTCGTTGATGCGTTGCGGCGTCCAATGCTCATAGGTGATGCCCAAGGTGTCGAAGAACGGGATGCTCTGCGCCATGCCTTTGTTCGCGGCGGTCTTCATCACCAGCGTGCCGGTTTCCCGGAACTCGGCCATTCCCGCCTCGTCCTCGACGGAGAGGTAGTCGCCCCAGTTCTTCCAATAGAAGTAGCCGTCATAGGCGATCGCGGTGCCGTCTAACGTTGAATAGTAGACCCGGATGATCGCACAGGAATTGCTGGTGGAGCCGTATCCGGAGGTCGGCAGTTTGTCGATGTTGAGGACCGACTTGCCAGAGCGGGCGAGTTCAAGTCCGACGGCGGCCCCGATCACACCGGCCCCGATCACAACGGCATCGTAATTGGTCTTCATGCGTTCCCCCAGGACCAGCAGATTGACCCCGTCTCATTGAACGAGCGGGCCCCGGGACGCAAGCGCTCAATCTCGGTCCAGGAAGCGGCTTGTGACGTATCCGAACACAAGCCCCCAAAATGGGGCGCCGATGTTGAGCAGCTCAATGCCCGAGACGGTCACCATGAACGCGATCAACGCCCCCCGCTCAAGCTTTCCGGAGAAGGCGCTGCGGAAGGCGCTGCCCAAGACCGGCAGCATCGCCAGACCGCCCAGGACTCCGATGAAGGTGATTGGAAGTCCCGATGCAACGACCACAGTGATCGGCGCGAACAGCCCGAAACAAAGCATCAGCACGCCGAAAACCATGCCCGCCGCATACCGCTGAGGCTGGGCGGCCATTGAGACCATGATCGCGTTCGACGGGCCCGCGACGCACATTGGCACCGAGCCGACGATCCCTGTCACAAACGAGCCGAACCCGCAGACAGTGGTGAGCGTGTTGGCCGGAGGAACGTGGCCGGCATCGCGCAGGACGCTGAAGCCTTGGAGGTTCTGAACCGCCAGGACGGAGATGGAGAGCGGCAGCACCAACTCGGCCATGGCCCGGATGGTGAAGTCCGGAGCGAAGACGACAGGGCGCACAAGCCAGTCCGTCCCGGCTGGAACGGCGGGGATCTGGCCAGAGAAAGTCATTGCGGCGGCGCCGGCGACAAGAGCGCCGAGGACGGGCGGAACCACGCGTGCGATCCGGGGGATGAGAGCACACAGGACGAACCCTGCAACCGTCGCTCCGGCCAGGGTGGGGTCGACGGCGAAGCCCGTGACGACCTCCAGTCCGATTGGCAGGAAGACACCGGCAACCATGCCCATGACGACCGGCACCGGTGTTCGTTCGGTCAACCAGCCGATCCAACCGCTCACCCCCAGCATCGCGATCAGCAGGCCGGACGCGAGGTAAGCGGCGACCGCTTCAGCGAAGCTCAAGTGATCCAGAGCGGAGAGCAGGATTGCCGCCCCCGGTATTGTCCAGGCGAGCCCGATGGGCTGTTTGTAGAGCAAGCTGAAGACGATGCTGGCCAAACCGCAGACGCCGTAGCCTCCGAAGATCCATCCCATGGTTACATCTTCGGGAAGGCCGACACTCCGGGTCACCGACAGGATGATCGCCAGCGGTCCGGTCACGGCGAAAAGGAAGGCCACGCTTCCGCCGAGAATGGTTCGGCTGTTCAGCGCATCCCGAAACGGTGCGGCACTTCCACCCGGGGGTGGTGCTTCCAGGCTCATGGTTTGGTTGGCATTGCGGCCAGCATGAGCGGACAATGGCAGTCGCTGTTGGGGCGGTCCAGCCCACTCAGTCATAGAGCACAAGCTGAGTAGGTTGCCTGAGGACTTGTGAGTCTGTACCTCCGTAACAACCTAAGTGTGAGCCTGCGCGCCAGCACTTGGGTGTCGGCAAAGGAGAGACTGTGCCAACTCTCGGTTCAGCAACGCCCAATGAAGCGCCGCTTCGGGTTCTGATCATCGACGATCATCCGCTCGCCAGCCGGATGATCGAAATCTATTTCATGAAGCTGAAGATCGAGGTCGAGATCGATAGTGCGAGCGATGGCTCGGAAGGCTTGGTCTATCTCGGCGACAATACCTACGACATCCTGTTTTGCGACATCCTGATGCCGCATGTGAATGGGCTGCAGGTCCTGGGTGAATTCAGAAACACAGAATCCAGCACCTGGGTCGTGATGATGACGGCGACCCATTCCAAGGACCTCGTCTCTCAGGCCCTGTCCATGGGCTGCAACGATTTCCTTGTGAAGCCGTTCACGCTTCCAACGTTCAAGGAGCATCTGGGGCGATACTTCGCCGCCCGTGAAGACCTAGATCGTGAAGCGGCTGGCGATTGGTCGAAAACTGTTCCCTGAACTCCGCTGCCGGGCCAATTAGGTCCAGCGAAATCGTGCCATGTCCGCCAGGACGGTACCGACCGTCTTCGCGCAGTGGGCAATGATCTCCGCGCCTGCCTCCGCGGTCGCATGCGACGGGTCGCCGATGACGCCGGAGGGATGAAGGTCCTCGGTCTGCCAGCCAAACGAAACGACGCCCTCTGGCATCAGGATCTCGTGATCCTCCTCCCAATCCCGGGACTTGGGCTCCACGGCCGCAATGGCATGGCGGCGCACGAGGTCCGGTCTTAGGTGCAGCATCATGGACGTTTCGATAAAGCCCGCGTGGAGATCGTGCGCCACGTCTTCCGCCGGCATCAGCCCGTCCGGCAGCCCGAACCGCCCCCAGGATGCTTCGACCGCCAGCATTTGGAAACGCTGCCGGAGGGCCCGTGTGCAGATGCGGATAACCTCCGGGTTTCCGCCATGGCTGTTGAAGATCAGAAGTTTCCGCACCCCGCTATTCGCCAGCCCATTGGCCATCTCAAGCACCGTATTGGCCAACGTGGCGGACGACAGGCTGAGCGTTCCGGCGAAGGACTGGTGCTCATCCGACTTCCCGATCGTCAGCGGTGGCAATCGGTAGATGTCGACATCCAGGCCGGAGACCGGCTGGACCGCATCGAGGATGCCGTTGTTGATGAACAGATCCGTGCCGATGGGCAGGTGCGGGCCGTGCTGCTCGATGGCGGCCATCGGCAGCACGGCGATGCTGTGGTCCGGGTCGAGCGTCTGGGCGTCGATGGTCGTAAGGGCTGTCCAGTCGAGGAACGCGGAACTCATCAAGCAGGCTCCCCGGAGCGGTTGTCTTCGGCCGTTGTCTTGGCGAGGCGGGCCAGAGCGGTTTCCCGGCGCATGATATAAACCCCGCTGCCCACCACAAGGCCGACACCGATCCACGTCGTACCGGTTGGCCAATCGCCCCAAAAGATGAAGCCAATGACCACCGCCCAGACGAGGCCGGTGTACTTAAACGGTGAGACGAGCCCGACTTCGCCCCACCGGAACGCTTCGATCGTCAGGGCCTGGGCCAAGCCGACAAGAATGCCGCTGATGATGATGAAAGCCAGGTCGTCCAGGTTGAGCGGCGCCCAGTCTCCGACAAGGAAGCTACCCCAGCCCAGGGCTGTCACCATCGTTGTGGACACCAGGAGAATGGACAGGGTGCCGTCGCTGGTGCTGCCGAGCTTCCGGGTGACGATGTCGCGTAAACCCCCAAAGAATGCCGCCCCCAGCGGTGCAAGTGCCGCCAATTGAAAGGCGTCCGGGGTCGGTTGAAGCATCACCAGAACACCCGCAAAGCCTGCGCACACCGCGAGGCCGCGCCGCCAGCCCACCGTTTCGCCCAAGAGAGGTACTGCCATCGCCGTCGTCAGGATCGGTCCGGCGAACGAGATCGCTGTGGCATCCGCGAGCGGCAGAAGCGCGAGGCCGGTGACGAAACAGTAGGTGCTGATCGACATCAGCCCGCCACGGGTCAGCTGAAGCGGCCGATGTACCACCCGGAACCGGTCAAGGCGTCCCAGAATAGCCTGAGAGGCGACGAGAAGGACCACGACGGCCGTGCCGCGGAGCGCCAATACCTGACCGACGGAGTAGGTTTCCGTGAGGTGTTTGGCGATGCCGTCGTTCACCGCCAGCACAGCGACTCCCGCGATCATGCAGAGGATACCGCGCATCGGATGGGACTGTGTCGGGGGCGCTTTGTCGGTTGTCATGTCGTGCCGGATTGGCGGGATCGGGTTCGAATGCTATCACGCCGCGCATGATCGTCATCCGAGACATGACATTTCGCATTGCCGGCCGCGTCCTGTTCGACGAGGCCTCGGCCACGATTCCGGACGGCCATAAGGTCGGACTGGTGGGCCGGAATGGCACTGGTAAGTCGACGTTGTTGAAACTGCTGACCCAGGAGTATCAGGCGGACAGCGGGTCAATCGGCGTCACCGGGGTGGGTGACGACAACGCCGGCATTGGGATGGTGGCCCAGGAGGCCCCGGCCGGTTCCGCCACGCCGCTTGAGACGGTGCTGGCCGCCGATCACGACCGGGCGACCTTGATGGCCGAACGGGAGGTGACGGACGACCCCCTTCGGATCGCCGAGATCGAAACCCGGCTTGCGGACATCGGCGCGCATGCGGCCCCGGCCCGCGCGGCGCGAATTCTCTCCGGTCTCGGTTTCAGCGCCGAGATGCAGGAGCAACCCCTCTCAAGCTTCTCCGGCGGTTGGCGCATGCGGGTGTCGATCGCTGGGATGCTGTTCGCCGAGCCGGAACTGCTCCTCCTGGATGAGCCGACGAACCACCTGGATCTTGAGGCCACCATGTGGCTCGAAGCGCATCTTCAGCGCTACCCCAAGACCATGATCATCGTCAGCCACGACCGGGACCTTCTGAACAAGGCAGTCGACGGAATCCTGCACCTTGAGGGGGGGAAGCTCACCTACTACACCGGCGCCTACGACCGGTTTGAGCGGACGCGGGAAGAGAAACTGGCCCTGCTGGAAGCGCAGCGCACGAAGCAGGAGGCGCAGCGCAAGCACATGCAGGCGTTCATCGACCGCTTCCGATACAAGGCCAGTAAAGCCAGACAGGCTCAATCCCGCATCAAGGCGCTGGAGCGGATGGGCACCCTTCCGCCCGCCGTGAGCGAACCGACGACCGTGTTCCGCTTTCCGGAGCCGGAAGAGATGCCCCCGCCGCTGGTCACGTTCGATAAGACGTCGGTCGGCTACCTCCCGGGAAAGCCGGTTCTCTCGAATCTTTCTCTGCGGCTCGACGCGGACGACCGGATCGGGCTTCTCGGGCAGAACGGCAATGGCAAGTCGACGCTTGCAAAGCTGATCGCCGGCCGTTTGCAGTCGATGTCGGGGGACGGGCACCGGGCGGCCAAGCTCCGCATCGGGTTCTTCGCCCAACATCAGGTTGAGGACTTGGTGCCCGAGGATACGGCGACCGAGCATATGGCCCGGCTGATGCCGGGACAGCCGCCGGACCGGGTTCGCGCGAGGCTCGGCAATGTTGGTCTCGTCCAGGACAAGCAGACGACCAAGGTGAAGCACCTCTCCGGCGGAGAGAAAGCCAGGCTGACGATTGCGTTGGTGACCCATGACCGGCCTCATGTCCTGATCCTTGACGAGCCCACCAACCATCTGGACATCGATGCGCGGGACGCGCTGGTTCAAGCGTTGAACGACTACAAGGGGGCGGTGATCCTGATCAGCCACGACCGGCGTCTCGTGGAACTGACCGTGGATAGGCTCTGGTTGGTCGCGAACGGTACGGTCCGGCCCTTCGATGACGACATGGACGCCTATCGGAAATGGGTGCGGGACCAGCGAAGCACGAATTCGGACAAGGCCGCCGATAGGCTGGCACCGGACGGTCCTATTGCCGAGAACACGCGGGAGGGGCGCCGGGACGCGCGAAAGGCGGCGGCGGACCGTCGGCAACAGATGGCGTCAGTACGGAAGGCCGCCAAGGATGCCGAGAAGAGGCTGGAGCGTCTGACGAAAGACCGGGAAGCGCTGATGGCGACGATGGCAGACCCGGCGACCTGGGAGAAATCGACAGCCGAGGTTCAGAAGCTCGCGATGAAGAAGGCGGAACTGGACAAGGAAATTGCCGATGTCGAGGAGCGGTGGCTCGCGGCGGAGGCGGAACTGGAGGCAGCGGGTTAACCGCGCCGATGAGACTTGGGAGGACGCCCCATGGCGGATGCATTTGAGATGATCGACGCGACGGCCCTGCTTGCCCTTTTGGACGGCGATGGCGAGGTCGCGCTCATCGACGTTCGGGAGGAGGGGGTGTTCGGCGCGCGCCATCTCCTGTCAGCGGGGAACGTTCCGCTGTCCAAGCTGGAGTTGATGATCGGCGATCTGGTGCCCCGCCGGGATACCCGGTTGGTCCTATGCGACGGTGGCGAGGGATTGGCTGAGACGGCGGCACGGCGCCTCGCCGGATTTGGATACTCGAACGTGGCAGTGCTCGACGGTGGCACGGAAGGGTGGGCCGCGGCCGGGTATGAGCTTTTCAGCGGTCTCTATGTTCCCAGCAAAGCCTTTGGTGAGTTCGTGGAACACGCCTACGGCACCCCCCGCGTCACGGCAGACCAACTCAAGGCCATGATGGACGGGGGCGAGAAGCTCGTGGTCGTCGACAGCCGGCCGATGAGCGAGTACCGCGTCATGAACATTCCCCGCGGGATCGACATGCCCGGCGCGGAACTGGTCTATCGCATTGGCGAGGTGGCGCCGGACCCCGACACGACCGTCGTCGTGAACTGTGCGGGGCGCACACGCAGCATCATCGGTGCCCAGTCGCTCATCAATGCGGGCATTCCGAACAAGGTCGTGGCGTTGGAGAACGGCACCATGGGCTGGCATCTGGCCGGCCACACGCTGGAGCACGGGAACGAAAAGCACATCGCCTCCGTAACGCCCGCAACCGAGGAGGAGGCCGTCTCCCGTGCTGAGGCCGTGGGCAGCCGGTTTGGCATTCGCCGGGCCTCAGTTGATCAGATCAAGGCTTGGGGGAGCGAAACTGACCGAACCCTCTACATCCTGGATGTGCGAACGGCTGAAGAGTTCGCCGCAGCACACCCGGCTGGCGCCCGTCATGCGCCCGGCGGCCAACTTGTACAGTCGACAGATGCCTACATCTCCGTGCGCGGCGCCCGCGTCGTGCTGTTCGATGACCGGAAGGTCCGCGCGCTGATGACAGCCAGCTGGCTGGCACAACTTGGGTGGCAGGAGGTTTATGTCCTCGACCATTTCGCGGCTGGGCTGGGGTTGGAGACGGGTCCGCGATCGCCATTGATGCTGGGTGGATTGCCCGGGGATGTTCCTACGTTGGGTGCGCAGGCGGCGAAGGCCGCGATGGAGGGTGGGGCCACGCTCCTCAATCTCTCGCGGAGCCTGACGCATCGGGAAACCCATCCCGAAGGCGCGCGGTTCGCCATCCGGAGCCGGTTGTCCGAGGACATGGCAGCGCTGGGGGGCGGTGCCGTGATCGTCATGGCGCCCGATGATCGTCAGGCGCTGCTGGCGGCAGCCGAGTTGCAGGCCGCCGGTCTTGAGGCTTCGGTCCTCGTCGGCGGTCTTGATGCGTGGAAAGCCGCCGAGCTGCCGCTCGCCGCGGGTATGGGGGACCCGTTGTCTCCCACCGACGACGTCTATCACCGGCCCTATGACCGCTCGAACAAGGAAGAGATCGAGAAGGCGATGAACGACTATCTCGTCTGGGAGATCGCGCTGGTCGAGCAGATCAAGAAACCGGGCGGGGTGACCTTCAAGCACTGGGACTGACGGGCGCTAGGCGTCCGGCGGCGTCTGCCGGATCATGTCGGCGCCTTTCTCACCAATCATCATGGTGGGCGCGTTGATGTTGCCGTTGGTGATGGTCGGCATGATCGACGCGTCAACAACCCGGAGCCGCTCGACGCCATAGACCCGAAGCTTCGGGTCGACGACGGCCATCGGATCCGTACCCATCTTGCACGTCCCGCAGGGATGGTAGGCGCTGTTCGCGTGTTGGCGGACATACGCGTCGATATCGTCGTCGGACGTGACGCCCGCACCCGGTGAGATCTCACCAAGGTTTAAACCGTCGAAGGCCGGTTGGCGCGCGATGTCCCGGGTGATCCGGACCGCTTTCCGGAAGTCGTCGATGTCCTTTTCGGTTGATAGCCCGTTGAGGCGCATGATCGGCGCCGCCGTCGGATCGTTGGATGCAAGCCGAACCCACCCTCGCGACTCCGCGCGAACAGGCCCGACCGAGAATGTGTATCCGTCATCGTTCGGCATGGGGGACCAGCCGTCCAGCAGGTAGGGCCAGAAGTGGTACTGCATGTCCGGATAGTCGACGAACGGATCGGTTCTGAGGAAGCCTCCAACCCGGCTCTGTGTCGTTGCCGCCTCGCCGGTGCGGAACAGAAACCACTGGAGCCCCAGCAGGACGATCCGATGCCGCTTGGGGAGGTGGTTCTTGGAGCGGCCCCGGGGGCAGCGAAATTTCAGATGCGCTTCCAGGTGGTCCTGCAGGTTCTCGCCGACGCCTGGAAGATCAACGATCGGCTTAATGCCGTTTGTGCGGAGATGGTCGGCCGGGCCGATCCCCGAAAGCATGAGAAGATGGGGTGACTGAATGGCGCCCGCCGACAGCACCACTTCGCGGCCCGCATAGACCGTTCGCTCCTGGCCGTTCTGGAGATAGCGGACGCCCAGGGCCCGGCCATTCTCCATCAGCAACTTGGTTGCCCTGGCATGTGTTCGGACCACGACGTTCCGGCGGGCCCGGGCGGGGCGTATGCAGGCGTGTCCCGTGCCCCACCGGCGTCCACCGGACTGGTTTGCATCGAACTCCGACACTCCCTCTTGGTTCGCACCGTTGTAGTCGTCCGTTCTCCCGTATCCAGCCTCCACCGCCGCCTTGAGAAAGGCGTCCTCCAGCGGATGATTGTTTCCGAGCCGTTCGACCTTCACCGGCCCATCCGCGCCGCGATAGGTGTCCGGTCCCCAGCCATACCGCTCCAGCTTCCGGAAGTAGGGAAGGACGTCGTCGTAGGCCCAGCCCTCGGCTCCGCCCTCTTCCCAGCCGTCAAAGTCCTTGGCATTCCCGCGGACGTAGACCATGCCATTGAGAGAGGATGATCCGCCCAGCACCTTTCCGCGCGGCTGGAAGATCCGGCGGCCGTCCATATGGGGCTCTGGCTCGGTGCTGAAACACCAGTTCCGAGGCCCGCCGGTGAAGTTGTGACGGGCTGCCGCTGGCATCACAACAGACCAGTGCCGGTCCGAACCGCCCGCTTCCAGCAACAGGACCCGGCACTCCGGGTCTTCGGAAAGCCGCAGCGTCAGGAACCCGCCAGCCGATCCGCCCCCGATGATGACGTAGTCGAATGCCTCGATCCCGCCGTTCATGCCTCGCCCCCCAGTCGGGCAGATGGGACCATGGCGGTTGGATACGGTCTCGCCTGATTTGGACACGCAGGCGGAGCGGTTTGGATAGTCGGACCCGAATGGGTCTTCTTACTTGGGCATCAGCAAAGACAGGGCGGCGTCCGTCGTCATGACGTCCGCGTATTTGGCGTTCATGTCCCACAGGTTCACCGCGTGGCTGGTCGGGCTCCGGTCATAAACCGCGTCTTCGGGTACGACGACCTTGAAATTGTAGGCAAATGCATCGGTGACGGACGAGCGGACACAGCCGCTTGTGGTGCATCCGGTTACGAACAATGTGTCCGCCTGCAGATCGATCAGGTGACTGGCAAGCGGCGTTCCGAAGAAAGCACTGGGGTGTTTCTTTGGCAGAAGCACATCGCCGTCCACGGGCGCGATCTCGGCGACGAAGTCGTACCCTTTGGCATCGACGGTCATG
The DNA here is from genome assembly GCA_963691835.1 of Thalassobaculaceae bacterium. Lineage (GTDB taxonomy): Bacteria > Pseudomonadota > Alphaproteobacteria > Thalassobaculales > Thalassobaculaceae. The sequence goes on along the minus strand of OY829383.1, from coordinate 5,085,484 downwards.
ATCGCCGGGACTTTCTCCGCAAGGCGCCCGCTGTCCGTCGCCGCGTTCTTTGGAGCGACGTGGGGATAGAGCACGGGAAACCCGTTCGCCCGGAACGCCTCCAACAGCCGCACGATGTTGTCGACCGCGGACCATCCCGCATCACCGCACGCCGTCGGATACTCCTTGATCGCATCCCAATAGGGCACCCGCTGGGTCCCAACCGTTCTGTACTGAACATCGATGATCAGCAGCGCTGGCCTGCTGCCAATACCCGACGGCCGCCCGAAACCGGCGGCGTCATAGCGCTTGTCCTCATCCTCACTGATGATCCCGGACCAGGGCCGCATTGGCCACTCCCGTATTGCCTTCAGAAACGCTGTCGAATTGACGGCGGTGCGGGACCCTTGTCAAGTTTGGGTCCTTCCTTGTTGTAGGTCTGGAGAGGAACGAATGCGTCTGCCCATGCACGACCGATATGACTACGTTCCGCTCCCAGAGCGTCCCGTCTACGACTGGCCTGGCGGGAAAAGGCTTGCCGTCGCCATCTGCAACAACATCGAGGTCTTCGGGTTTCTGAAAGGGCTCGGGTCGGACAGCGCGCAGGTCGGCGCTCCCCAAACCACAAGAAACTTTGCGTGGCGCGACTACGGAAACAGGGTCGGGCAGTGGTATCTGTTCGATCTGTTGGATGAGTTTGAGTTGCCCGCGTCGCACAATCTGAATGCGCTGCTTGTCGACGAGTGCCCGCAAATCATTGACCGGATCAAGGCCCGGGGTGACGAGGTGGTCGGCCACGGCCGGACCAATGCGGAGCGCCAGGATGTGCTGTTCGAGGCGGATGAAGCGCGGTTGATCCGGGAGACGACGGAAGGACTGACCGGCGCGTTTGGTACCCGGCCGGAGGGATGGTTGGGACCCTACCTCGCGCAGACGCCCGTCACGCTCGATCTTCTGAAAGAGGACGGCTACAGCTACGTGATGGATTGGCCGGCGGATGATCAGCCGTTTTGGATGCGAACCCGGTCCGGCCCGATCCTCTCCGTTCCGTACTCCATCGAGATCAACGACAGTCCTGCCATGGTGTTCCGCCAGCATGACGCCCGGGCGTTCGAGTCGATGATTGTCGATCAGTTCGATGAGATGCTTCTTCAGGCCGCCAAGTGGCCGTTGGTCTGTACCGTGGTGATCCACCCCTTTGTCATTGGCCAGCCCTTCCGGCTCAGAGCGCTTCGCAGGGCCCTGACGCACATTACTTCGCATCGGGACGAGATCTGGCTGACAACACCCGGGGCGATCGCGCGGCACTGCATGGGGTTGCCAAAAGGCACGGTGCCCGGTTCGTAGACAGAAGACAGAGGTTGAGACGGACCTTGTTCTCCTTACGCCCCAAGCCCCATATTGGGCTTTGGAGGCGTCAATGGTGATCAAATCCCTTCTATGGCATGCCGCTCGGCGGGTTGCTCAGAATCCGGATGTTCAACGGAAGGCGGCGGAAGTCGCGTCCGCAGCTTGGAACAAGGCGCGTCCCAAGGTGGAGAATGCTGGCCGGCACGTTGCCGAATCTCTGCGGGAAACCGTGGACGAGGTGGATGTGAAGAAAGAGCCGGTCACGTTTGCCAAAAACCTTCGCAATCGTCTGCTCCCTGACGATTCAAACACATAATCGAACATTCCAGGCTACGGTTTTCACTCGCTTCTGAGTAGATTATTTTTCCGATCATAATCGGAAATCGATTGTCTTTCGCAGAGTAGTTTGCGACTATAGGACGATTGATTTGGCGTTTCATGCACTGATCGCCTGATTGTTCATTCTAAGGCAGATGATTCAAAGACGTTCAATTTTTGCTGATTAAGTGATCACAAAAGAATAGCCAAGTTATCTAAAATTGGATATAAATACCTTCTATTGGCCGTTGCGGCCTGTGGAAAAAAGGGTTTCTATGTTCCGGAGCGCAAGAATTCCGCCGATTCGCGGGCCGACGCCCTCTGGGCCGAACTCGCAAAAGCACGGGAAGAGCTCACGGTTGTTCAGGACGGCAATCCACTGGTCTTCTACGAGGTCACTGCGGACGCGGTTGCCCAGGCGATCGCGGAGTGGACCGGCATTCCGCTCGGCTCCATGGTGAAGGATGAAGCGAGCCAGATCCTCGAGTTCGCCGAGAAGATGCAGGACCGGATCAAGGGCCAGGACCACGCGATCACGGCCCTGGACGAGGGCATGCGGGCCGCGAAAGCGGGGCTCAACAACCCTGACCAGCCCATGGGCGTGTTCCTGTTCGTCGGACCGAGCGGCGTCGGCAAGACGGAGACGGCCACGGCCGTCGCGGATCTGCTCTTCGGCGGGGAGCGGTTCATGACCGCGATCGCCATGTCGGAGTTCCAGGAGAAGCACACGGTGTCTCGGCTTGTCGGCTCACCCCCGGGTTATGTCGGCTACGGCGAAGGCGGCGTACTGACCGAGGCCGTTCGCCAGCGCCCTTACTCCGTGGTCCTTCTGGATGAGGTGGAGAAGGCGGATCTCGAAGTTATGAACCTGTTCTACCAGGTGTTCGACAAGGGCACCCTGTCGGACGGTGAGGGGCGGGAGATCAACTTCAAGAACACGATCGTTTTCCTAACCTCCAACCTCGCGACGGACACGATCACGGAACTCGGGATGAGGGATCCAAAGCCGACCGTCGCGGAGTTGACCGAAGCGATCCGGCCGGAGTTGAGCCGCCACTTCAAACCGGCCCTTCTGGCCCGGATGCAGATCGTGCCGTTCTACCCGCTGTTCGGCGAGGTCATGGAAGGCATTGTCCGGATCAAGCTCAACAGGGTTGGCAAACGGCTGGGCGAAAGCCAGAAGATGTCGTTCAGCTACACGGATGCTGTGGTGTCTCAGATCGCCGCGCGGTGTACGGAAGTCGAGACCGGCGCCCGGAACATCGACCACATCATCAACCGGACACTGCTGCCTGAGATCTCGACGGAGATCCTCACCCGGCTGGGTGATGAGGAGGCGGCGACCGGGCTTGAGATCGGTGTCGCCGACGACGGTTCGTTCTCATACACCTTCACAACGGACTAGAGCACAATCAGCCGATGTCGGGTCGCTTTGTGATCCGATATCGGCTGCGAGTTTGTCGCCAAATCAATAAGTTAGAGCAGATCCGTGCGCGACACTGTGTTGCGCTTTGATCCAGCGACGCATGATCTGGCAATGGCGACTTCTCAGTCCCCGTCTGCGGCGACGCTCCTGCCGATCATCCCGCCTGTGTTGACTGGATGTTAAGGCGTCGGTGGGACATCGACGCCGGCTTCCTTCAGCAGGCGGCGGATGGTCTGTTCAAGGTCTCTGACCATCTCAAGCGGGTCCTTGCCGCTGTCGATGAGGTCCATGATCTCTTTTGGAGGGTTGGCGGCCCGAAGGTCGTCTACGGCCTTGGTGAGGGCTTGGCTCAATTCGGCCTCAGCTTCCTCGTCCGACGTCTCGGATTCCGACGGGGTGGCGATCAGCGCGTCGAGCTTTGCTGTTAGTTCAGTTTCGGATAGGGGAAGTTGGTCCGCTTCTTCGAGATCGATCAGAATGTCCTCGATGCAGGCGAATTCGGGACCGTCGACCTCCACCAGTCCGCGCCAGACCAGCGATATCGTCTTCGGGCCCATATCCACAAAGATCGTATCCAGATTAACCGGGACCTCTCGGGTAAAGGGGGTGTGGTCCAGCGTTGCAGCGACCGCACACCGCACCCGGTGGCCCGGCAAGGGGCAGGTGAGGTTGGGCACGGTTGGATGAAGGTGTTTCAGGGTGAGGACCTCATCACCTTTGAAGTAACCCGAAGACAGGACCTGATCGGCCGGCGCCTCACAGAAGAACAGCCAAGAGAGATCTTCCGGCAGCCAGGGCGCGCGCGTTTGGCGCCAATTGGCATCCATTGTGCCAAACAGGCTTCGCCTCGGTTCCCATTCCGGCTCAATCGGCTCAAGCGCGGCGATGGTTGGCTTGTCACCGAACGCGGTCAGAGGACTGGACGGATACTCTATGCGCGACGGGTGGAGTTGGGACTCGTGAATCTCAAAACCGGGGTTCGGCGCGGGTTGAGCCCCGGTTCCAACAGGATTGGCAGGTTCAGAGGGGCCGCCGAAGGCGTGTTCATGAACGATCGGAAGGGCATCGAACGGTGTGGGGATAGACGGGCGGACAGCCCCGTCCTCATCCCGTTGCCATCGGCGGCGGCCATAGACCCTTAGGGTCTTGTCGATAGCGTCCCCAACCCGCACGCCAACGTCGAGGCTGTCGACTGGGCCGCCGTCGGGCGCATGAGCGGTCGCCCGAACGAGGACTTCGCCGGCCGGCTTAAAATAGGCCATATCTGAGGGATGCCGGATCTTTCGCCCCTCACCTTTGTCCTCAACCGAGCCCGGTGTCGGATGTGGTTGCTGGGCTACGGGCAGCGCCGTCAGCGTTCCGTTATCGGAGATCGCATATGTGCCTTTGACGACGATCGTCAGAGAGTATGCCGGATAGCGGACACGTCCGACGACCGGCGCGAAAGTGAGGAATGTCTCGTTGCGAACCCGCATGCCGGTTACTCAGCCCGTCACTTTGGTTCCGTGCGCCTGGGTTTAGGCACTGGCGGTGGAAAGTTGGGGACCGGCGGCGGGACGAGCGCCACTTCGGAAATCTGTTTCCCGGAAAAGCCCGTGAACTGCCCATTCGGGCTGCTGACAACACCGGAAATCAGCGAATTCGTTTGAACGTGGCCGGTGCTGGCTCTCCCCCAAACGTCCATATTTCCAACATTGGTGAGCATTCCAAAGTGATTCGTAAAGGGCGACTGAATATCGATACTTGTTGCGACAATATTTATTCCTGTTGGAGTAATATGAATATAGTTGGTGCCGTCAAAGCCAAGGAGGACGCCGACGTCTTCGGGGTTTTTGGGGTCGGCAACCAGCGAAATCTTTGGTCTGACCGATGAGCGCGCAAGATCGGCAGCCCTTTTGGCAAACACTTTACAGGCCTCGATAAGGACCGTGCTGCTTCCGGCGTTTGTTGTTCCGGAGGCACCCGACGCGGACTTCTCAGTGCTGTCCATGCTTTGATTGGCGGCCTCGTCCTCCGGGTCAGATGGTTTCCCAGCTTTCCGGTTGATCGCGATGACGTAGATGACGCCCGCGATTGCCGCACACAGTTGAAGTACGGTGACCAGAGCGTTAATCACGGTACTACCGCCAAGCGCAGCCGCACCCGCAGCGTTGAGGGGGTTCGTTGTTACGAACGGGCGTTCCTTCGTCACCAGCGATTTATTGGCGAGCGCACTGTACGCGACACCTGCCGCCATGGTCCCCAGGCCCAGCGCCCCGGCGGCCCCTCCCAGCAGCAGAATTATGGTCCCGATGATGCCTGTGAACGTGTTGATCGCGAGGCTTGTGACGATCGGGTAAACCTCCTTTGTCCATTGGGAGTCGTGGATGGTCTTGGTGCTTGCGTTTGTAACCTCGACACCCAACGAACCTTTCCACTTGTAGTCGACAGATGCGGCCATATCCGCATTCAAGCCAAGTGAGGTTTTCATGGATCCGGAAACCGAGACGGCCTGTGACACCGACATGTCGTAAGAACTCTTCAAAGCCATCGACACATCGGTGGTGGCCGCCAGCGTGACAGTCTGTTTCGCGCCCGCGGTCATCAACACTTTGTTGCCCAGAGCCAGATCAACGACCACGCCGGTCCCAATCCTGACATTCGTCGGCAGTCCGGTAATCGGGTCGGCGAAACTCGCATGGTGCGAGATCAGCTTGGATATGTTCGATCCGATATCCATTGTCGGCAAAGGCGGGAGCGGACTGCTCGGCAACGTGTCAGTGCTCCCGAGCGTCACGGAGTAGGGTCCGTTCGAGAAGACGCTAACGCCTTTCTCAACATACTGGAACTTCGCGCCCTTGATGACCTCCACCATGGAGCGACCAACCAGATTGGTCTGATAGCCGTTCGTCGCGAACGTGGCGCCATCGGTGATCAAGTCACTGAAATCATCCGGCCAGTGATCCGGTACGGCGTCCTCGAACTGGGTCTTGTCGAAGTATTTGACGTCTTGATCGCTGTCCGCCTTGCCCAAACGCATGTAAGTGCGGACATCACGGTCATCATCCTGACCCGGCACAATAAACCTGAAGGCCCCATCACCATCCCGGCCGGGGTTCGCGTCACTCCGCAGTGAGTAGCCGTCGTCAATCTCCATCGTCACGCCAGACGGGGTCTTGATGCGGTTCTTGTGAGAGGCTTTCCCGGTAACCTGGCTGGGATGAAGCGTGTTTGGGATGGCCCCGATGATCATGGGCCGGTCCGGGTCACCGTTCACGTGGCTCAGCACGATCTCGGTACCCTTCAAAAGTGGCATGTGCATGCCGATCTGATCGCCGCCGAAGGGTTCCGCCTTCCGCACGGGCAAAGACGCTTGGCCGTCCGCCACATAGCGCATATCGGCATTGCGACGGATGCGATAGCGCCCTTCATGATCCAACTCGGCCCGCCTCCCGTCCGACTCCCCGTCAATTCTGGCTTTGGTCAGGCCGGGCATCTTGGGCCAGGGCGTCCGGCGCTCCGGCCGGTACTCCGCACTGTTGGGGATGCACTCGAAGCTGTTGGAATAGGCGGTCTCGAACGGCGCATCAGCATGATTGGCGATCTCTGACGTCGTCCGGGTGATTTCATGGCAGACCTTTGTCACCAGATAGGCGCCATCCACAACCGTTGGGAAATGATCCTGCAACGTGAAGTGGCCGCCCGCCATCATGCCGACGAAGTTGCTCGTGCCTGAGAACAAGCGCCGACGGCAGAGCATCTCTTCCGCCCGGATCTGGGCCAGTCTCCGGCCTTCCTTGTCGGTAGAGAAGTAACCGCCGTGCTCTACGACGGTCCCATGCCCTTCCGGATCAACCTCCGCCTCGACCGTTAGCGGCACACTGGGTAGCCGGTAGTTGTGATCCCGCAGGATGATCTTTTTCGGGAGCGCCTTCACCGTCGAATTGAAGTGGAGCACGGCGGATTCTTGCCGATCCAGGAGCCCGCTTACGCTTCGCGATGGCAGCGTCACACCTTCATCGTCGAAGACGACCCTACGATCTCCGAAGATCACGACGTCTTTGCCGTTCTCCACTCTGAAGAAGAAGAAGATTCCGTCCCGTTCCGCCCAGCGGCAGATGAAGTCCAGGTCGGTCTCGTTCAACTGAACCATGTACTCGCGCTCTGGATAGCCGTCGTCCAGAAGCATCCGGTAGTCGCTTGTGTCCAACCGGCCTGCAATGCCTTGCACGGCAAGGCCGGTCAGCGCATTTGCGGTCAACTCGGCTTCAATCACCTCCGGTACCGTCATGGCCCGCTCGGTCGCGAAGACCTGGTTCTGTCTGGACAGGCTCAACCGGTAAAGCCGGGGCAACAGCGTCAGGCGGAGAATGAAACGCCGGTCCGGAGACGCGCCGAACTCCCGGATCTCCGACACCATGCCGGCGATCGTTCGAGCGTGCCCGGCCCGCGCGATTTCAAGTGTGGCCGAGCGGTGGACAAAGGTGGGCAGATCTTGAAAAGGAACGGGTGCCGTGAAGTCGATTACGAACTCGAACAGACAAGAAATCTCTTCCTCGCCCACGACCTTAAAGACGGAGTAGGCGATGCTTTCATGTCCATCGACCGACAGACGGAGCGTTACATCATCACCCGACGCCAACGCACGAAACCCTTTCCCTCACCGGTTTCATTAGAACGCAACGGAGAAACTTGGTCTAGCGGGTTACGCAGTCTGGAGTTTACTTGGACCGCTTCGGTCGTTCAGTTGGTCCAAACCCGAAGGTGGGTATCCCGTCCCCGGAGTTCGTGAGCACCCTCATCCTTAAGGCTTTCGAGCAAGGCCGCGGTTTCCGGTTGGTCATTGGTGGCGGCAGCATCCACCAGGGCGCCATTGACGACCATGCTCACACTCAGTTCCCGGGTCATCGCTTCAAGCCGGCTGGCAACATTCACTGCATCTCCCAGGACGGCGTACTCAAGACGACGCGCCGACCCGATGTCACCCAGGACGACCGGGCCGTAGTGAATCCCGACCGATACCCGGACCGGGGCTTCGCCACTCTCAGCCCGGACCGCGTTCCAGGCCTCGATATCCTTCAGGATGGCGTCGCCGCAGCGGACGGCATTCGAGGCGTCTTCCGGTCCCGGTGTCGGTGTGCCGAAAGTCGCCATCAGCCCGTCGCCCAGGAACTTGTCCAAGGTGCCGCCGTGCTCGAACACTCTCGCTTCCAGACGGGCGTGATACTCACGGAGGAGGGCGACCGTTTCCTCCGGACTTTGCCGCTCGGCCATGCGCGTGAAGCCGACAATGTCGACGAACATCACGGCCACCTCCTGGGAGCGGACAGCGCCCAGCGGCTCGTTCCGTTCTGCCATCTCGTCCACGATGGTTGGCGGGAAGTGCCGGGCCAGATTGGCGCGTTCCCGAGCCACGCCCGCCTGCCGGAACAGCAGTTCCGTGTTGCGGCGGCCATTGATCGCAAGGATCCAGGCGACGATCGAGAAGACGACGGTCTCCTGGATACGCTGAGACAAGTTGAGATCGTTCGGGTCGATGGTCTGCAGGATCCGCTCATAACCCGCAAAGGCTTCAAGCGTTTTGGCCGTCAGCTCCGGGATTTGGGTGCCGAGGAAGTAAACGTAAGCAACACCAAGCATCCAGAGGATAGAGGTCCAGATCGCGAACCCGTACAAAGTGCGCCAGGAATAAGCCAGCGTCGCACCGGCCAGGAGGATGAAGAAGTAGGCGAATTCGCCGAGTTGGTACTGGTACGCTGTTGGCCAGACTTCCGTTCTCAAAGGGTTCGGAACGACCAGAAGGAAGGTCAGGAAGGCCAAGTCCACATAAATCAGCAGCAACTCCCGCCGGGACTGCGAGACCTTTGCTGACTTCAGTTGCAGCCATCCGAGGAATGCATAGATGAGCAACCCGACTTCGTAATAGATGGCTTCCCAAGTCGGGTTCAGGAACGGCACCATCACGCCGACGATCGCCATCGCAAGCCACCGCGTCCGCACAGCCAGGATCATGCCGTTTCGTTTGTTCTCGGCCAGCGCCGCCCGAACGAAAGGATCTGCTTTGGAATAGTCATCCCGCCTCAATTGAGACGGGGTCGTGAACAGCTTGTCTTCCCGGCGGATTGCGTTCGCTAGCTCGGACATGACACTCCTCACCTTTCGTGGCGCATGCCAGAATACACGGTCATCCGGAGAAACGGATTTGCGTCCAGGAGAAGGTTACAGTCGGTCGAGCCATGCTCGTCATTTTTCTGGTTTCGAGTGCCAAGAAACGAGAGGATGTGGCCCCGCGCGGCACCGCCGAGGAACTGAAACAAGACGGACGGTATCCGGCATGGGGATGCTGACGCCGGAATGGGGGGCGGATGGGCCTGGACCTGGGTGAGTTGAAAGTTCTCGTGGCAGAGGACCAGGCGCTTCAGCGGGAGCTGTTGACCCGCACTCTAACGACGATGGGGGTGGCGTCAGTCCAGGGTGCCGCAGACGGGAGGGAAGCCCTCGATCTGATGATGGCGGATGCCGAGATTGATCTCCTGATTACCGATCTGCAGATGCCGGTGATGGATGGTATCGAGCTGCTGCGTCATGTGGGGGAAATCCAGTCTCCTCCGCAGATCATCGTGGTCAGCGCGGAGGATCCGGCGATCCTGGGGGCGGCCGGCCGGGTGGCGAAGGAGAACGGCCTCCATGTTCTCGGCTCGCTTGAGAAGCCGGTCACGCGCCTAAAGATCCAGAAACTCCTCGAAGCGCGCCGGAACAGGGAGATCGGCCGGTCCGGTGGCGCCGCACCTCTAAGCGGCATTCTCGAGCGGGCGGAGTTCCTGGAGCGTTTGGATGGTGGAGCGCTGGAGGTTCAGATCCAGCCCAAGGCCAACCTTCTGGACGGACGGATCGAGGGCGGTGAGGCGCTGATGCGGCTCCGGAACGACGATGGCTCGTTGATGCCACCGTCCCGCTTCATTCCATTGGTCGAGGCGGAAACCGCTCTCGGCGCCCGTGTAACGACCATGATTGCGGACAAGGTTGCCTCGGTCCTTCAGGCATGGCCGTCCGGAGGGACGCTCCCGACGCTTTCCGTGAATGTTCCCGCCGCATGCCTGTCGCTATCCAGCACAACCGATCAGTTGAGCGATGCCGTCCTCTCGAAAAGGGTCCCCGCAAAACACATCACGTGGGAAGTGACGGAAACAGCGACGATCGCGAACTTTGCCGTCGCCCTGGAAGCGTTGACCCGCTTGCGTCTCAAAGGGTTCGGTCTGTCTATCGACGACTACGGCACCGGGCATTCTTCGCTCGACCGGTTGTGCTCCATCCCGTTCAGCGAGGTGAAGCTTGATCAGATTTTTGTTCGAGGCTGCGCGTCGAACCAGTCTGCCCAGAAGGTGATCGCTTCGACGGCGGCGCTGGCTAAGGACTTGAAAATGAAGAGCGTAGGTGAGGGGGCCGAGACGGAGGACGAGGTCATGACCCTGCGCGATCTGGGTTTCGATATCGTCCAGGGCTATGCCATCTCAAGGCCTTTGGACATCGGCGCCTTCGTTGAGTTTGCAGGGGCCGACTGATGATTGGGGCTGCGAGGCAAGTCGGACTGGCGCTTCCGGCCCCGATTGTGTAGAAACCCTGCCGGCCCTATATCATTGAGGGTCAGCCGGAAGGGTAAGATGATCGAAGTTCTCCTCGCCATTCATCTGATGATCGCAGCCGCGCTCATCGTCGTGATTCTCTTGCAGCGGAGCGAAGGCGGCGGCCTTGGCATCGGCGGCGGCGGGGGAGCCGGTGGCGGCGGTATGGGCGGCCTGTTGAGTGCCCGGGGAACCGCCAATCTGCTGACCCGGACCACGGCGATTCTCGCGGCCTGTTTCATGGGCATGAGCATGCTGCTTGCGATTCTCGCCGACGGCGGACGCCCGACGTCGATCATCGACGATGTTCAGATCCAGACCGCTCCGGTCGAACCGGCTGCCCCCCAGGCGCCGACCTCTCAGTAAAGTCAGCCAATCGGCGGCTTCCGGAGCCAGTCGATACATTAACCATACCATTTCGGTGCCGACCTCTCTGCGGCCCCGACGATACCGTTTGCGTGCGCCCAACTTTGGCGTATAGGGAGGGTCCATGTCTCGGTTCATCTTCATCACCGGCGGCGTGGTCTCCTCCCTCGGAAAAGGACTCGCGTCCGCCGCGATCGCTGCGTTGCTGCAAGCCCGTGGATATTCCGTCCGCTTGCGCAAACTCGACCCGTATCTGAACGTCGACCCCGGCACCATGAGCCCGACCCAGCATGGCGAGGTGTTCGTGACCGATGACGGCGCGGAAACGGACCTGGATCTCGGTCACTATGAGCGCTTCACGGGTGTTCCCGCCCGGCGGACGGACAACGTGACCACCGGCCAGATCTATATGCAGGTCCTGGAGGCGGAGCGCCGCGGCGATTATCTCGGCCAGACGATCCAGGTCATTCCCCATGTGACGGATGCCATCAAGCAGTTCGTGAAGAGCGATCTCCATGGGGAGGATTTCGTCCTCTGTGAGATCGGCGGCACTGTCGGCGACATCGAAGGCCTACCTTTCGTCGAGGCCATCCGGCAGATGGGGAACGAGCTGGGGCGTGAGGGGTCGCTCTTCATTCACCTGACGCTGGTGCCCTACATCAAGTCGGCGGGCGAGTTGAAAACCAAGCCCACGCAGCACTCCGTCAAAGAGCTTCAGAGCCTGGGCATCCAGCCGGACATCATCATGTGCCGGGCGGAGGTGCCGCTTCCGGAGGGCTCCAAGCGGAAGATTGCACAGTTCTGCAATGTGGCGTTCGACTCCGTCATCGAAGCGCAAGACGTGGATACCATCTACGACGTCCCGCTCAGCTACCACTCAGAAGGCCTGGATAAAGCCGTTTGCCGGCATTTCGGCCTGTCCGACGAAGAGCCGGATCTTTCGCGTTGGGAACGCATTTCCAACACGCTTCATCATCCCGAAGCGACCGTTCGCATCGCGATCGTCGGCAAATACACGGGCCTGATCGACAGCTACAAATCCCTTGCCGAGGCTTTGGTGCATGGGGGTATCGAGAACGATGTCAAAGTCGATCTCGCCTGGATCGACAGCGAGATTTTCGAGCGCGAGGACGCGGCCCAAAGACTTGAAGATGTTCACGCCATTCTGGTGCCGGGCGGCTTCGGCCAGCGCGGCACGGCGGGCATGATCAACGCGGTCACTTTTGCGCGCGAGCGCCGGGTACCCTATTTCGGGATCTGTTTCGGCATGCAGATGGCGGTGATCGAGTCCGCCCGGAACCTCGTTGGGTTGAATGGGGCCGGCTCGACGGAGTTCGGTCCGTGCGAAGACCCAGTCGTGGGCCTGCTCACCGAATGGACCCGCGGCAACGAGCGTGAAACGCGGAGTGAGGACGATGATCTGGGCGGCACCATGCGCCTGGGGGCCTATGACTGCGCGCTTTCCGACGGCACCCTCGTTCGTTCCATCTACCGGGATGAACCGGTTATCAGTGAACGGCACCGGCACCGGTATGAGGTGAACGTCAACTACAAGGACCGGCTTGAAGAGACGGGCTTGAAGTTCTCCGGCATGTCCCCGGACGGCTCCCTGCCGGAGATCGTGGAGCTGCCGAGCCATCCCTGGTTCGTCGGTGTCCAGTTCCATCCCGAACTGAAGTCCAAGCCGTTCGAGCCGCATCCGCTGTTCACCCAGTTCGTGGCGGCGGCCGTCGACCAGTCCCGTCTCGTCTGAGTTGGAGGGCCTCATGGCCAACGCCAAGACGGTCGCGGTGCGCGATCTCTCGATTGCCAACGACCGTCCCTTCGTTCTGATTGCGGGGCCCTGCGCCATCGAGAGCCGGTACCATGCGCATGAGACCGCCGCGTCCCTGGTTGAGATCTGCGGCGAGCTCGGCCTTGGCCTGATCTACAAGTCATCGTTCGACAAAGCCAACCGGACCAGCCTCGATGCTGGACGGGGCATTGGCATGGCACAGGGGCTCGATATCCTGGCGTCGGTGCGGGAGCGTTTTGGCTGCCCCGTTCTGACGGACGTCCATGAGGCTGGACAATGCGCGCCGACCGCGGAGGCGATCGATGTTCTTCAGATCCCGGCGTTTCTGTGTCGTCAGACCGATCTCTTGATTGCGGCCGCGAACACGGGTGCGGTCGTGAATGTGAAGAAGGGGCAGTTCCTCGCCCCCTGGGACATGGCGCGGGTCGCGGAGAAGATCACAGGGTCTGGCAACGACAATGTGATGCTCACCGAACGGGGAGCCAGCTTCGGATACAACACTCTAGTATCCGATATGCGGTCCCTTCCGGAGATGGCGCGGACAGGTCATCCGGTGGTGTTCGATGCAACACACTCGGTTCAGCAGCCTGGCGGGCGGGGCGGCAGTAGCGGCGGCCAGCGGGAGTTTGTACCCGTTCTCGCGCGGGCGGCGGTCTCGATTGGTGTGGCGGCCGTCTTCATGGAATGCCATCCGGACCCCGACAGCGCGCCGAGCGATGGGCCCAACATGGTGCCCATGGCGGAGATGCCTGCCGTCCTGGAAACGCTTGTCGCCTTCGATCGCGTGGCGAAGGCGCGACCGGTGTCGCTGGACTGATCCGTCAAGGCCGGGCCATCGCCGTTCGAAAGGGTACGCCATGTCGGGCAACCCGGGAATTGAGCCAAAGGCGTTCTCACTGGAGCCGCTTGGCGAGGACCGGGAAGCCCTGATCCTTTATGCGACGTGGGGTCTTCGCCAATGGGGTGGTCCAGGGGATACGCTTGGGGGAAGGATCGCCCGCATCGAACGGACCCTTCAGACGGAAAGCCAGACGGGTTTCATAGCCCGGATGGGTAACGAATGCGTTGGCGGAGCAATGCTCGTCGACGAAGACCTTGAAGAGCGGAGGGATCTGCATCCCTGGCTCGGTGGTGTCTATGTCTCTGAGGCCTGTCGCGGACTGGGTGTCGGCTCAGCCCTCGTGCGGGCCGTCGAGGGACAGGCCCGGCTGCGCGGACACGGCCGCCTCTTCCTGATAACGCCGGACCGGCAGGCCTTCTACGCCGCCCTCGGATGGCGTTTCGTTGCCGTCATGGACCGTCCCGGGCGCGCACCGATCACCATCATGTGGACAGCACCGTGACGGGATAAGGCTGTCGCCGGGGACCGCGGTGGTGGCTAGCGGATGACTTTGAAGGTTATCTGTTCGTGGTCGGTTCGGCATAGCGGCTGAACCGCGCGATCATGGTCACGCAGCCATTCGACCAGGGCCTTGTGCTCACCCTCCCGCCAGGCCCGGTACCACTGCAGCTCGCCGAACGGATAAAACTCGTCAAAGACGATGATCGTACCGGGAACGATGTTGCCGTTCAGTACGTCGAAAATTGTCTTGGTGGATGAGTAGAGATCGCAGTCGATATGGAGCAGGTCTATATGGTCGATCGTGTGCTTCCACGGTGCGATCGTGTCCTCGAACCAGCCTTTGACGAGGGTGACGTTCTCTGGAACCGGCGGCAGGTCGTCCCGCCCAAAATGACCTTTCGGTACGACCCGAAGCTTTGGCCCAACCTGCACATCTGAGGTGACCCATTCCTCCGGCAGCCCTTCAAAGCTATCGAAGCCGTAGAGGGTTCTGTCCGGAAACAGCCCCGCGAGGTGGGAGATGGTGGCACCGCTGTAGACGCCGAACTCGAGAACGGCACCTTCCGGTATCGAGCAGTGCGCGGCGGCCCGGCTCAAGTGGTTCAGCGTCCGCTCAAGCTTTGAGGTCCCGCCGACGACCTCAACATCCACAAACTGGCCGGGTTCCATCAGGTAGCACTCGTCGAGACTACAGAATGAACCGGCTGAGGTCCGCGTCACCAGCAAGTTTGCCGACCCGTTCCTTCACATAGTCCGCATTGATCACCAGTGTGTCGCCCTGACGGTCTGACGCGGTGAAGCTGATCTCGTCCAGCAGTTTCTCCATGACCGTGTGAAGGCGGCGGGCGCCGATGTTCTCCACTGTGGCGTTGATCTCGACCGTTAGGTCGGCAAGCGTGTCGATGGCCCCTTCCTCGAAATCCAGTGTGACCTCCTCGGTCGCCATAAGCTCGGTGTACTGGCGGATCAGATTGTTCTCCGGCTCGGTCAGGATGCGGCGGAAATCGTCTCGGTCGAGCGGCTTCAGCTCCACCCGGTTGGGCAGGCGACCCTGCAACTCCGGCAACAGATCGGACGGCTTGGCGAGGTGGAATGCCCCGCTGGCGATGAACAGGATGTGGTCTGTCTTCACCGAGCCATTTTTCGTCGCAACCGTGGTGCCCTCTATCAGCGGCAGAAGATCCCGTTGGACACCCTCCCGGCTGACATCGGCGCCCTGGCGGTCAGACCGGGCCGTGATCTTGTCGATCTCGTCGAGAAAGACGATGCCGTTCTCCTCGACCGACTCAATGGCGATCCTGACAATCTTGTCCTCGTCGAGCAGCTTGTCGGCTTCCTCGTCCAGCAGAACCGCATAGGACTCGGCAACCGTCATTGTGCGCTTCTTGGTCCGGCCGCCGAAGGCTTTCCCCAGCATGTCGTTCAGGTTCAGCATGCCCATCTGGGCACCCGGCATGCCGGGAATGTCGAAGGTCGGCATTCCGGGCACACCGCTGTCCTGGGTGTCGACTTCGATTTCTTTGTCATCGAAGTTACCGTCCCGCAACTTGTCACGGAACTTCCGCCGCGTGTCCTGGCTGGCACCTTCGCCGACAAGCACGTCCAGGACACGGTCCTCGGCTGCGAGTTCCGCTTTGTGGGTCACCTCTTTCCGCATCCTGGTCCGAACCATGGTGATGGCCGCCTCAAGAAGGTCGCGGACGATCTGTTCCACATCCCGGCCCACATAGCCGACTTCGGTGAATTTGGTGGCTTCGACCTTCAGGAACGGGGCTTCCGCGAGGCGGGCGAGCCTGCGCGCAATTTCGGTCTTGCCCACGCCCGTGGGTCCGATCATGAGGATGTTCTTCGGCGTAACCTCTTCCCGGAGTGTCTCCGGCAGCTGACGCCGCCGCCAGCGGTTGCGGAGGGCGATGGCGACCGCGCGTTTGGCGTCGCCTTGACCGACGATGAACCGGTCGAGTTCGGAGACAATTTCGCGGGGGGTGAAGGAGGTCATGAAACGGGTCCGTTTGAACGGGTGATTGGGCGCGCGGGGAGTTGAGCCAAAGCGGCCGCCTCAGCCGTCGATGTCTAGCGCCTCAAGGGTAACCGAATGGTTGGTGTAGATGCAGATGTCACCGGCGATTGCCATCGCTTTGCGGGCAATGCCCTCAGCATCCATGTCGTCCCTGTCGATCAGGGCGCGCGCGGCGGCGAGAGCGTAGGAGCCGCCGGAGCCAATACCGATCAGGCCGTCCTCCGGCTCAAGAACGTCGCCCGTGCCTGACAAAACCAGAGATGTGCTCGGGTCCGCCACGGCCATCATGGCCTCCAGTCTTCGGAGGTATCGGTCGGTCCGCCAGTCCTTTGCAAGCTCGACGCAGGCCCGCGTCAACTGGCCGGGGTGTTTTTCCAGCTTCTCCTGAAGCCGCTCAAACAGCGTGAAAGCATCCGCTGTGGCGCCGGCGAACCCAGCGATGACGGAGCCATCGACGAGGCGGCGCACTTTGCGGGCCTGGGACTTGATGACTGTTTGTCCGAGGGTGACCTGGCCGTCACCGGCGACGACGACACGGTTGCCCTTCCTGACGGACAGAATCGTGGTGCCGTGCCAGACGGGGGAGCGGTCCTCTTGCATGGGGTCTCCGGGAAACGGTGCGCGCCACGCCGACGCGTCTCCACGATTTGGGAGACGCGGCGCCGTCTTCAAGTCAGCTTGATTACGCTACCCGGCGGCCACTGCGCCAGACGTTTCGGACAACTGGCGTGCCGCAGTCGATCCGCCGGACACGGGCGAGGTCCGCGCGCTTGCCCGCTTTGATCTCACCCCGGTCGTCCAGACCGATCATCTGCGCGGGGTTCTTGGTGACTGTCGCGATGGCCTCGGGCAGGGTCAAACCATGATCGTCATGCAGCATGAAAGCGCCGTGGATCAGGCTGGCCGGGACGTAGTCCGAGGACAGTGCATCCAGCAAACCTTCCTCCGCGAGTTCCCCCGCTGAGACGTTGCCGGAGTGCGAGCCGCCGCGCACAACGTTGGGGCCTCCCATGATCGTAGTCATGCCTTTCGCTCTTGCTGCCCGTGCAGCCTCTAGCGTGGTGGGAAACTCCGAGATCGTCAGGCCGAGTTCGTGCGCCTCGTCGATATGGGCTTCTTCGGCGTCGTCGTGGCTTGCGGTAACGAGCCCGCGCTCCCGGCACGCCTCGGCCAGTGTGCGGCGGTGTTTGTCCGAGTACTTCTCCTGCAGCGCCTTCCGCTCGACGATCATATCCTCGAACTCGCTGTCGGAGAGACCGTGTTTGCCCTGGTAGTAGATCTTGAGTTTATCGATACGAACGAACTGGCGCTGCCCGGGTGTGTGGTCCATCAGCGAGACGAGTTTGACCAATGGGTCGTCCATGAACGGCTCGAACAACGCGAGCGCATTGGGGTTGGAGACCTCACACCGCATGTGGAGATAATGGTCGGCCCGAAGATGACCTTGTTCTCTCGCCGTCAGGATCGATTTGGCGCTGGAGGACATGATCTTGTCCCGTACGTCGTCGCTGAGGGTGCCGCCGACGGCGATCGCATCGAACACGGTGGTGATGCCTGCCGCACTGACCTGCGCATCATGGGCGAGCAACGCGGACATGGCCGGCCATTGAACGCTCGGACGCGGGATCACGTGTTTCTCTAGATTGTCCGTGTGGAGCTCGATCAGTCCTGGGACGAGGTAGTCGCCGTCCATGTCGACGGTGCCGGCCACGCTGCTCCTGCCTTCGTCGACCTCGGCGATGACGCCGTCCCGAACGACAACAGTTCCGTCGATAACCGTATCGTCCAGGACAATGCGGCCGTTGGTCAGAACGAACTCTGATGGATCGGGGATCATGCGGCTTTCCGAACCTCTGTCATGTTGAACTCCCTGGTCCCAACCTCCGCGCGAACCGCGGGATCATGGAAGATGCCGACGATCGCGGCCCCGCGGCCCCGGGCCTCATCAATCAACTCAATAACGACCTGCCGGTTCGCCGCGTCCAGCGATGCCGTCGGCTCGTCCAGAAGCAGGACCGGATCGTTCCGGACAAAGCCCATGGCGATGTTGACCCGCTGCTGCTCGCCGCCGGAGAACGTCGCCGGAGGCAGCCGCCGTAGATCGGTCGGGATGTTGAGACGATCAAGGAGGGCTTCCGCCCGCTCCATCGCCTCATCCGGGTCTGTACCACGAATGAGTAACGGTTCCATGACCAAGTCGAGGGTTGGGACGCGCGGAATGACGCGGAGGAACTGGCTGACATATCCCAGGGTCTCTGCCCGAACCGCCATGATGCGGTGAGGCGCGCTGCTGACGAGATCCACCCACTCATCCCCATGTCGGACCAAGACCGAACCCGACTCGGGCAGATAGTTCGCGAAGAGAGAACGCAGCAGCGTGGACTTCCCGGCACCGGACGGCCCGGTCAGGATCAGGCACTCGCCCTGAGACACCGTCAGCTCAACATCGGCGAAGACCGGAAGGCGGAGGCCGCCCTGATTGTGCAGGGTAAAGCTTTTTGTCAGCCCGGAGACCCGGATCATTTCTTTGTCAGATGACACGGGCACTCTCCTAAACAGGAAGGATCGAGGAAACGAGAAGCTGGGTGTAGGGATTCTGGGGGTCGTCCAACACTCGGTCTGTAAGCCCCTGTTCCACGACGCTGCCGTTCTGCATGACCATCAGCCGGTTCGACAGCAGCCGGACGACGCCAAGGTCATGGGTGACCACAATGCACGCGATTCCCAGCCGCGAAACCAGGCCCCGGATCAGGTCGAGCAGGCGTGCCTGAACGGATACATCGAGACCGCTGGTTGGCTCATCCATGAAGACGAGGCGCGGTTTGGTGATGAGATTCCGCGCGATCTGAAGGCGCTGTTGCATGCCGCCGGAGAACGTCTCCGGCATGTCGTTGATCCGCCCGAGGTCCATCTCTACGCGCTCGAGCCAGTCGACAGTCTCTGACCGGATGTTGCCATAATGACGCTGGCCGATCGCCATCAGCCGCTCCCCCACATTGGCGCCGGCGGAGACGTTCATCCGGAGGCCTTCACGCGGGCTCTGGTAGACAATCCCCCAATCGGTCCGCATCAGCATCCGGCGTTCCGGCTCAGACATCGCCCAGACATCGCGCAGACCTTCCGTCCGGGTGTTGAAGGCGACGTGGCCTTCGCTTGGCCGGAGTTGACCTGAGATGGTTTTCAGCAGGGTGGTCTTCCCGGATCCGGACTCACCGACAATGCCGAGCACCTCGCCTGGATACAGCTCGAAATCCACGTCCCGGCAGCCGAGATGAATGCCATAGTGATGGGTCAGTTCCTCGACCCGAAGGAGCGGTCCCTTCGTCTCGCTCATTGCGCGTCTCCCGGTGATGCGGCCTCATCTTTTCTGGGTTGGGGTCCTTTGCCGACGTGCCCGGCCTCCCGCCGCTCGCGGCAATAGTCGCTGTCGGAACACACGAACATCCGGTTGCCCTCATCATCGAGGATGACCTCGTCCAAATAGCTGTCCGTGGCACCGCACAGAGCGCAGCTTTCTTCCCAGGTTTCGATGGTGAAAGGATGGTCGTCGAAATCGAGGCTCTTCACCTTGGTATAGGGCGGGACCGCGTAGAGGCGCTTCTCCCGGCCGGCGCCAAAAAGCTGAAGAGCCGGCATCTGGTCCATCTTGGGATTATCGAAACGTGGGATTGGGCTCGGCGCCATGACATACCGGTCGTGAACCATCACGGGGTAGTCGTAGGACTTTGTGATCCGTCCGAAATGGGCGATGTCCTCATAAAGCGAGACGTGCATGACCCCGTAGTCGGCGAGCGCGTGCATCTTGCGGGTCTCGGTTTCCCGCCGCTCAAGTGACCTCAGCGGTTCCGGGATCGGGACTTGGTAGACGATGATCTGATTCTCGCTGAGCGGCGTCTCCGGAATCCGGTGACGGGTCTGGATGATGGTGGCTTCAACCGTTTTCTCTGTGGTCGCCACGCCCGCCGTCTTGGCGAAGAAGCGCCGGATGTTGACGGCGTTGGTCGTATCGTCCGCTCCCTGATCGATCACTTTCAGTGTGTCGTCTGGTCCGATGACCGACGCGGTGACCTGGATGCCCCCCGTGCCCCAGCCATACGGCAAGGGCATCTCGCGGCTGCCAAATGGGACTTGGTATCCAGGGATGGCAACCGCTTTCAGGATCGCGCGCCGGATCATCCGCTTCGTCTGCTCGTCCAGATAGGCGAAGTTATATCCAGCAATACGCTCCACCCCGTGCTGAGCCCCGCCGGAACTCCTGGGGGCAACTGTTTCGGCCATTTCCGCTGTCATTTGATCTGTCATGTCAGCCCCGTCATTCAGCCGCTTCTCTGGCGGCGGATTCCGCTTCGTCAATCTCGGCGCGCAGCTGGCGTACGGTTACCAGCTCGGCCTGGAAGTCCACGTAGTGCGGCAGCTTGAGATGCTGGACGAAGCCTGACGCCTCCACATTGTCGGAGTGATAGAGCACGAACTCCTCATCCTGGGCGGGTGCGTCCGTCGCTTCTCCGAAGTCCTTGCTGCGTAGCGCCCGGTCAACCAAGGCCATGCCCATGACCTTGCGTTCCGAGTGTCCGAAGGACAGGCCGTAACCCCGGGTGAATTGCGGAGGAACAGAGGAAGAGCCCTTGAACTGATTGACCATCTGGCATTCGGTCACGGTGATTTCGCCAATCTCGATGGGAAACCCGAGCTCCTCCGGGACGAAAGAGACCGCAACCTCCCCCATCCGGATCTCGCCCGCAAACGGGTGGTTCCGGCCGTATCCGCGTTGCGTCGAGTAGCCAAGCGCCAGCAGGAAACCTTCATCGCCGCGGGCGAGGTTCTGCAGCCGTGTTTCCCGGGAGACTGGAAACGTCATTGAGTCGCGGGTGAGATCGAACGGCTCGCCTTCGTCTTCGGCCTTTCCGTCCGCCTCGATAAGTCCCTCACCATCCAGGAGATCGGTGACGCGAGGCATGGCGTCCTCGACCATCGAGTCCGCCTCTTTCGCGACGGTGCTGTCGCTGCCGTTCGCCTCAAGGGAGAAGTCCAGAAGACGGTGGGTGTAGTCATAGCTTGGGCCAAGAACCTGCCCGCCCGGCAAGTCCTTGTAGGTGGCCGAAATCCGGCGCCGGATCACCATTTCGGCGGTGTTGATGGGCGTCGTGTAGCCGAACCGTGGCAGGGTGGTTCGATAGGCCCGAAGAAGGAAAATCGCCTCTACCAAGTCACCCTGGGCCTGCTTGATCGCGAGCGCCGCCAGATCCCGGTCATAGAGAGAGCCTTCGGTCATCACGCGATCAACCGCGAGCGCCATCTGCTCCTTGATCTGACCGAGACCAAGTTCGGGTACGCGGGTATCTCCGCGGCGTTCCTCCGCCAACAAACGTTGGGAGGCTTCGATCGCTTTGTCGCCGCCCTTGACAGCTACGTACATGCTTACCTCCTTAACGCGTCTCGGAACGGGACGTGTCGACGACCGTCGTTCTTGGCAACGCGGCCAATCTGTCGCCGGCAACGAAAATCACGTCGAGACCTCGTGGAAAGACCTTGGCCAAGCCGGCGCGTGCCTCGAAGAAGTTCGCATTGAGACCCGCTAGTCCGATCGAATGCACCGTCTTGATGCCAGGGCCCGAAAGCTGCAGTGGACCGTCCACGTCGATGCCGTCTAGCTGAACAATCAGCGTGGCGGACCGGTCCGGATGCTCGTCCGTGCCAAGCTGGAGACCTGAGACTCTGGCCGAAGCGCCATTGCAAAGCCCGAAAAGGGCAGCATCGCGATCTTTGGTGATGGACGCACCCGTGTGGAACTTCAGGAAGGTCTCAACCGCCGGTGTGTTTGCCGACGCGTCCAGGTGTATGGGTGTGTCCACATCCGCCATGGCCAGACAAACCGCTGCTGCGGCACGAGACAGGCCGGCGGGTGGGTCGATCGACAGCCCAAGTGTGACGATGGTCCCCGGACGCGACATCGCTTCCAAAATCAGTCGGAAGGCTGCCTGCGCATCGCGGACGGGGTCCTCAAAACCTGCCCGTAGACCGTCGTCTTCCAACGGCGCAACGATGGAATTCATCGATCAGTCTCCCCGGGCGAGCGTGAAGAAGTCGACCTTTGTCGACGCGGCTTTTCGGCTGCGTTTCTCTCTACGCGCGGATGCGCAGAGTTCCAGCGGCGTGATCAGTGATTGCTCCAGCGTTTCCCGGCGGGAGGCGACCTGCATCATGGCGTCGACCACGGCGGCGAGTTCGGCATGTTTCGCGTTGCGGCCTGCGACGTAGCCAAACCCTGTCGGCCCTTGGTCCAACCTGACCACGCAACGCGTGACGGTCATTTCACCGAGATTGAAGGGGGCGCCGCCACCACCGGTGCGGCCCCGCACCATGACCATGCCCGTTTCCGGGGTTCTGATGGTGCTCCAGTCAGGTTTGGAGGGCAGGTTGGACCATAGCGATTCAAAGTCCGAGAAGTCGGACTTGGCCAGAATGGACATCCATCTCGCCCTTGCGTCGCTTCTGTCACTGTTCGGTTGCGCGTTCATCGTCGTATCGACCAATGCAAATTTCGTCTAGACGTATATATGTTCTGCATCTAAGCTACTCTCGTCCGTGCTCATGGAAAAGGGGCACGATCATGAAATTTCAGTGACGGGAGATCGCATCGGTGCTTGAGCGGAAATCGGGTGTCGCGCTGTGGCGGCAGATCGAGGCGGCCTTGACCGAGTCCATTGAGTCTGGCGCCATGCCGCCGGGGGATCAGGTCCCAACCGAACAGGTGCTGTCAGAGCAGTTTCGCGTAAATCGCCACACCGTTCGACGCGCGATGGCCGAACTCGCCGAAAAAGGCCTGATCAAAGTGGAGCAGGGGCGCGGCACCTTCGTTCGGGAGAACGTTGTTGACTACCTTGTGGGCCGACGGACCCGTTTCTCAGAAGTGGTAAGCGGCCAGAGCCGCGCACCAAGCGGCAAACTCTTGTTCCATCGGCCAGCCCGGGCGGACGCTGCCATTGCGGATGCCCTGGAGATGGAGGTCGGGGCTCCGCTGGTACAGATGGAAACTCTTGGTGTCGTGGACGACCGGCCCTTGACGGTCGCGACCCATCTCATGCCGTCACAACGATTTCCCGACTTTGCGGACCGGTACCTGGACCTTCGCTCCATCTCTAAAGTGTTTGAGAGTTATGACTGCGGGGACTACACGCGCAGAATTACCAAGGTGACCGCGCGCATGCCGGATGCGCAGGAATCGGCGTCCCTGGACATTCCCAGGAGCCGACCCGTGCTCGTCTCGACCAGCCTGAACGTTGACCGCCATGGCCAGCCGATCGAGTACGGTATGACCCGCTATGCTGCGGATCGTTGCCAGATCGTGTTTGAAAGCTGATCGGAGCGGTTTGTCCCGCATCAAATCGACGATCAGCTATTGACCATCGGCTGGCAGACTTATCTAAGGGTTTTCACCCCGTTTCGTTTTGGAACTAATCGACCAAGGCGGTGAGTCCAAACGGGGTTTCAACCGATGAGGCGCGTTTGGATCCCGAAGAGTCCTCAATCCACACCAAACTTCATGCCCATTCCTTGTACTTGGAAGGGAATTCACAAGGCCGTCGGCTGGATCTTAGGAACGCCAAGCATCCGGGTGCCGTCCTGCCAATGGTGGATATGCGAAAGGCGCTGCTGATCGGTGCCGATCTGCGACGGGCCCGTATGGAAGGGGTCGACCTTTCATCGGCATCGATGGCCGGTATTCGACTGTCCAACGCGGATCTCCGCGCCGCCCGCCTGATTGGTGCGGATTGTCGCGGCGGGGACTTTGAGGATGCGATCCTAGCGGCAACGGATCTCACGGATACGGACTTTCGCCCGGCCAGGCTGTCGACAATTCAAAAGCAGGCGGGTGAGCCGACATCCCTAGAAAATGCCGATCTTGAAAACGCCGCCCTGGTGCGGACCAATCTCCACAAAGCCAACCTGACCGGTGCCCGGGCGAAGTCAGCGCGTTTCGAAGACGCGACACTGGATAGCGCTTGCCTGCGCGGCGCTGACTTTACCAATGCACGTTTCACGGAAGGCACGCTCGCCAATGCCGATCTCCGTGAGGCCAGCCTTGAGGGTGCCGTGTTGGTCGACACGGATCTGTCCGGCGCGGATTTGCGGTCATGCCGTCTGACCGGCGCCGATCTGTCCCAGGCGAAGTTCGACCGGTGCCCGGTGGTCAGCGGTCAGGAAGACTTGTCGCTCGAACTCCGGACCATGGTTTTTGACCACTTTGTCTGGATCGCTTCGATTGGAACCCGTGGTCGGCCGGCATCCTTCCAAGGTATGGATCTCAGCGGCATCTCGCTCAGTGGCGCCGATCTCAGTGCCGCGGATTTCCGGGGCACGGATCTCTCTAACGCTGATCTCTCCGGTTGTTCTTTCCGGTTTGCCAAATTCGACCAGGCCAATCTCTCGGGGGCCAACCTGATGAGCTGTGACGCTCGCGCAGCGTCGTTCCGGGAGACCGATCTTTCCGACGCGGTGCTCAACGGGGGAACGCTGTCATCCATGGCGGTTCTCGACCCCAACACCCATCGCGTCATGACGTATCGAGCTTGTGATCTCTCGGGCGCTAAGCTGATCGGAACCCGCTTACAGCGGGTCAATATGACGACAGCGATCCTATCGGGCGCTCAGGTCGCCGGGGCTGACTTCACCTCGGCCGATCTGTCGAGCAGCAAAGCTGAGGGCATTGATTTCTCAAATTCAATCACGGAAAATGCAATACTTCCGGAGCCCGATTGGGAGATATAGGGTAATATCTTACTGTCTGTATTTAAGTTGCTAGTCGAAATTATTTACCATGATTTGAGAAAGAGTCTGAGGCGGACCGCGTAAACTTACTGAGATGTTGTTGGCTACATGCTGGAAACCGTGTAGTTGTGCCTAACGATATGAAATCTTCGACAAACGCCTTAACAGCGTTGTTCATGCTTGGGAGCAGGACTCGGCAGAATGCAGGTCGGCCAAGACGTTGTGATGGACAAGTTGCGGGAGCATGCGCGCTTCCTGGCCGAGGAGCCTGGTGGCCGTCGCATGGATCTGCGGTACGCCCGGTGTAGCGGCGCAACCCTCAGCCGCGCGGATATGCGGCAGGCGATCTTGGTCGCATCGGACTTCCGGCAGGCGATGATGGAGGGGGCGCTTCTCGATAATGCAGAGATGTCAGGGATTTATCTATCCAAGGCTGACCTTCGCGGCGCAAGTTTGGTGGGGGCGGACTGCCGGGGAGCCGATCTGGAGGAAGCCATCCTCTCAACAACCGATTTAACCGACACCGATTTCCGACCGGCTGAGGCGGCAACCATCCATAAGAATGCGGGTGAGTCAGCCTCACTCGCAGGGGCCAACCTCGACGGCGCAAAGATCGTCCGAACGAACTTGAGAAACGCCAATCTCGTCGGTGCGAGTGGTCGCGGCGCGCACTTTCAGCAGGCGACCCTGTTTAAGGCGACCTTGCGGGGCGCCAACTTCTCCTCCGCGCGATTCGATGAGGGGACACTCGCCAAGGCCGATCTCAGGGATGCCAATCTTGAAGGGGCCGTCCTCGTGGGGACGGACCTTGCAGGTGCGGATCTGCGGTCGGCTCGGCTGGTCGGCGCCGACCTGTCACGCGCGAAGCTCGATGGTTGCGTCATCGTTTCAGGCCAGGAGGCTTTACCGGACGATGTGCGGGAGATGGTCTATCAGCACTTCCTCTGGATTGCGTCTGTTGGATCCATGGGGGAATGCGCCAACTTTCGGGGAAAGGATTTGAGTGGCAAGAACTTCTCCGGCGCGGATCTGAGTGCCGCCGACTTCACGGATGCTGATCTGACGGGTGCCAATCTGTCCAAGTGCTCCTTCCGGTTTGCAAGGTTTGACAGGGCGTTGCTTCGTGGGGCCAATCTCACCGCCTGTGATGCGCGTGCCGTCTCGTTGAAGGGAGCGGATCTCAGCAAAGCGACTTTGCGCCGCGCGACCATGACGCCGATGCCGGTGCTCGACCCGAAAACCCATAAGGTGCGCAGCAGTTGGCCATCGGACCTGAGCGGCGCGACCGTGAACGGGACCAGCTTCGCCCGCGCCGACCTTAAGGGCGCACGCCTGACGGACACCCAGTTCCAGAAGGCGGATCTTAGCGGCGCCAATCTGATGGAATGCAAGATGGACGGCGTCACCTTCAAGAACTGCAAAATGACGGGTGCGTTCGTGCCGCCTTCGAACTCGTAGGAGCCTAAGCCGCATCCTCCGGCATTGGGTCCAGAGGCCAGATTGGCCGCCGAAGGTTTGTGTAATCGAAGCGATCGAACGAAGGCGACACAAGGCCACCGGAGTCGACCAAAATCACTTCGCGCGCAATCGGCTCGAACCCCGCCCGGAAATGGTGGCTGGACTTCACCGCGATCACAGCCAGACCGGCGGGGTCGATCCCGAACAACTCGAACGTCGCCCGATCCGTTATCTGGATGTTGTGCGTTGAGAGAACCACGCTGATCCCGCCGATACGGACCAACGCGGACCGGCCCAGGGAGAAGGACACCCCCGCCCACATCGGGCCGTGGGCGACAAAGACACCGGTGTCATCAAGCCCGGCAACATTCCCCTCAACAGTGAGAGGCGGGCCGTAGCCGGCCGGGTCGACCTTCGATCCAAGAGTGAGCGACACGGATCGACCGACCCCCGCTTGGAAGCAGGCTTCAACACACTCCGGGTCTCGAACGGCGGCGAGCCCGGCGTTCTCCACGCCGGCCGCAAGCAGTGCTTCGAGCAGTCTGACGCTATCCCCATAGGCACCACCGCCCGGATTATCCGTCGTGTCTCCGATGACCAGGGGGCCTGTCGAGGGGCTGACAGCGGTGGCACGTCGGACGGCATCATCCAGGGACAGCAGCGGAATCGTATCGATCGCCCGCTCCCGCCAAACGATTTGAACGAGATCGGAAGCGGTCTCCCAGGCTGAGGCGGCATGCCCGGCTTCATACGTCACGGCGACGGAGGGTCCGGCAAATGAAACGTCAGCCCATGGGAAGCCGGAAGAGATCCCAATGGCATGAACATTGGGATCCGACGCGGTGATGCGTTCCGCCCGCACCAGCATGTCCGCCATCGGTCCTTCCTGGGTACGCCCGAAATTGCAGCCCAGCAACGACGCGGGCCGTGCGACCAGGCATCGGGGAGAGATCTCCCCCTCCATGGCGCGGTTCAGGATGTCCGCTGCGACCCTGGAAATCTCCGCCTGATCAATGTGCGGGTAAGTGCGGAACGGCAGGATGGCGTTGGCAAGGCGCGCCATGTCGTCGGTGACATTCGCATGCAGGTCGAGGGTTACCACGATCGGCACATCTTCCCCGACCTGATCCCGGATACGCTGAAGCAAGGCGCCTTCCGCATCATCGTGCTCCATCGAGACCATGGCGCCGTGGAGGCCAAGGATGACGCCGTCATATCCGCCCTCGGCCAAGGCCAGATCCAAACGTTGAAGGATCGCGTGCCACGCCTTGTCCTCGACCTTACCGCCCGGGGTGGCCTGCGCAGCTAGAGCGAGACGCAAATCCCATCCGTACACATCCGCCGCGTCGATGTGCGCCGTAATCTCCGTGTTTGTCCCTTTGAGCGCCATTGCAATCGCGTTGGGATCGTCCAGAAAGAGCCTGTTCTCAAAATCCTCGAGCGTCGTCGGCACCAGGCTGAACGTATTGGTCTCGTGGGCGATTTCCGCGGAGAGGACCTTCCGTGTCACTCCGCTGCTCCGCTTGAGAGCGGCGGGCCGCCCGCACCGGCCGGCTCCCCCATATCCCAGAACAATCCAGCCATCAGGCCGAGGCCTTCGCGGATGATGGAGCCGAGCGCATGCTCGTCCGGTGCGTGCTGAGAGCAGCCGGAGTAGGAGTGCGGGACCCAGAGGGTCGGCAGCCCAAGAATCTCGCTGAACACATCGTTGGGCAGGGAGCCGCCGAGGTTAGGCAGAACCGTCGTCTTCTTGCCGGAAGACTGCGCCATGGACGCTGCAGCCCACCGCACCCAAGGATGGTCCGGGTCGAGCCGCGTCGCGTTCATCACACCGCGATCTGCCTGTGTCACCGTCACCATGTCGAAGCCTTCCCGCTCCATATGACGTTGCAGGGCGGGCACGATGTCATCCGGATCGGTGCCGACGACGAAGCGCAACTGGCACCGGGCGGTCGCGCGCGGCGGGATGGCGTTGACCGGGTTCTCCGGATTGCCAGAGGTGAAGGCGAGAATCTCGAAGCTGTTCCAGGCAATGACCCGCTCGATTGGGGTCAGGCTCTCCTCGCCCCAATTCGGCTCGATCTCCGGCGCATCTTCTCCGCCGTCGACCTCAACGCCTGCCAAAGCCATGCGGATCGAGTTGGTAAGGGTTGTCGGCCGCCATTCCGGCACACGGATCTGGCCCCGCCGGTCGGTAATGCTTGCCAAGGCGTGCGAAAGCACGATCGCCGGGTTGACGATCAGGCCCCCCCAGTTGCCGGAGTGGTGTCCGCCCTCCCGCAGATCCACGGTGACATCGAAGGCGTACGACCCCCGTGAGCCCATGAACAACGTCGGCAGGTCCGCCCTTGCCCGGGGGCCGTCGGAGCCGATCAGCACGTCCGCTGCCAGCAGCTCCTTCTGTTGCCGCGCGAATTCGTGCAGTCCAGGTGACCCGGTTTCTTCGCCCGTCTCGATCAGGACCGTCGAGTTGAAGCCCAGCTTGCCGCCCCGCGCCTCGATCGCCGAGGCCAGGGCGGTGATGTTGATGCTGTGCTGGCCCTTGTTATCGGCTGTTCCGCGGCCGTAGAGCCTGTCACCCTCGATCGTGATCTCCCAGGGTGACAGGCCGTCCCGCCAAGCCTCATCGATGCCGCGAACAACGTCGCCGTGGCCATAGGTGAAGACGGTTGGCAGGGACGGGTCTTCGACCCGTGTGCCGACGATGAACGGTCCGCCTTTCGGGCTGGGATTGTCAAAGCGCTGGCAGGTGTAGCCGAGTGGCGTCAGTGTCTCGGTGATCTCAGTGATATAGGCCTCAAGCTCATCCTCCCGCTCTTCCCGGAGTTGGCTTTCCGTCCGTATGGCGACGCGCCGCCGAAGGTCGGTTAGAAAGCGGCCGTCATCGTAGTAGGCCTGGGCGAGGTCGATTGCGTCCTGTCGGCTCATGGTCTTGCCTGTCTAGTCGAGGGGAACGTCGGGGAGGGGCACAACGGCGAGACCGTCGGCCTCAAGCGCCTTCCGAACGGCGCTTGCGACGGCAGGCCCGGTCGGCTCATCTCCGTGAACACAGATCGAGTGAGCGACGACGGGGACCCGTTTGCCGGAGGTGGAGATCACGACACCGTCGTGCACCATGCTTCGTACATGGGCGACGGCAGCCTCGGGATCGCGAATCATCGCGTCGTCCCGCTTGCGGCTGGTGAGGTTGCCGTGGTCATCGTAAGTCCGGTCCGCGAAAACCTCAGAGGCGACCGGAATGCCGACCTTCTCGCCCGCCAGGTAGAGCTGGGAGCCGGTGGTCGCCAGCAGGATGATGGAGGGGTCGACGCCTTTCATCGCGCGCGCAATCGCCAAACCCAGCGTCTCGTCTTCCGATGCCATGTTGTTCAGCGCGCCGTGTGGTTTGACATGGGTGACCCGCGTGCCAGCCGCCTGGGCGATGCCTTGAAGCGCGCCGATCTGGTAGGCGGTCATGTTTTCGATGTCCCCCGGCGAGGACTCGATCCGCCGCCGGCCGAAGCCCCACAGGTCGTTGAAACCTGGGTGGGCGCCAATACTGACACCTTTCTCCACTGCGGATCTGCAGACCCTGGCCATGACGTTCGCATCGCCTGCGTGGAAGCCACACGCCACATTGGCGGACGTGATGATATCCAGCATCGCGGTATCGTCGCCGATGTCCCAGGCACCATGTCCCTCGGCCATGTCCGCGTTGAGGTTGACCTTGCGCATTGTCGTCGTCTTTCGTAAGCGCCTTCCCGAAATGCGGAGCGATGACCGGAGAGGTCACCGCGTCCGACCCCTCTGACCTTAGAGCCTTTGGCGAGGATCGGTCCATGCCCAGCCCAAACTCAAGCGCGACAACGGCCGATCCGGTTTTTCTTTCAGCTGGCGATACGGCCCTCGTCGTTCAGTTCGGTGAGACGATCGACCGGGAGATCAATCGCCGGGTCACGGTGCTTGGGTCTGCTCTCAGGTCTGCGGCGGTGGCGGGTGTGGTCGACATTGTTCCAACCTTCCGGTCTCTGATGGTTCATTACGATCCGTTGGCGGTCAGCGGTGCCGCACTCCGGACCCGGATCGAAGCGTTGCTGGAAGTCGATGCGGAAGTTGGCGGCGTGAAGCGCCGTTGGCGTATCCCGGTTTGCTATGGGGGAGAGCATGGTCCCGACCTCGACGGGCTCGCAGAAACCATTGGCCTGTCCGTGGCGGACGCGATCGAGGCTCACACAACAACGCCGCTTGATGTCTTCATGATGGGGTTCCTGCCGGGGTTTCCCTATCTCGGGGTTCTGGATGAGGTCTTCGACGTCCCACGTCTGGTCGAACCCAGAGTTAAAGTGCCCGCCCGCTCGGTCAGTGTCGCCCAGCGGCAGACCACGATCTACACGATCGAGAGCCCGGGGGGATGGCACCTCGTCGGCCGGACTCCGGTCGAGTTCTACGACCCCCATCGGGACAACCCGATCCTTGTGGATGCGGGAGATCAGATCCTGTTCTACGCCGTCGACCAGGGAGAATACGAGAGCATCCGGGAGACGGTTACGGCGGGCACATGGACGCCGGATGTCGAGGAGTTCGAGCTGTGAGCGCTCTTCTGGTTCAGAACCCCGGCTTCGGTGTGACCATACAGGACCTTGGGCGACCCAGCGTTCAACACCTGGGCGTTCCGGTTTCCGGCGCGCTGGATCCGGTGGCACTCCGGCTGGCGAATGAGTTGGTCGGCAATCCGGCGGACGCGGCCGCTTTGGAGTTCCGGATGATGGGGCCCAGCTTTGTTGTGCAGGCGGACAGTGTTCGGGTGGCTTTGACGGGCACGGATGCGACGGTCGACATCGTCTCGGGTGATCAGCAAGTTCGTCTGGAGTCCCAACGCAGCATCCGGATTGAGCGTGGCCGCTCGCTGAGTGTCGGTGGCCTGCCTGAGGGTGGTGTCGCCTATCTGGCGGTGGAGGGCGGGTTCGATCTGCCCCAGGTTTACGGCAGCCTCTCGACTTACATTCGGGCATCTCTCGGTGGTCTGGAAGGACGGGCCCTTCAGTCCGGTGACCAGCTGCCTTTGGCTCGCACCTCGGCGGATCCACGGGGTGAGGTACGGCTGCGTGACCGGAGCTGGCGGGAGGAAACGGGGCCGATCCGCGTCGTCCTGGGACCGCAACGCGACTTCTTCACCGACGCCAGCATCGAGGCGTTCTTTGGCGCCGACTATGCTGTCACGCGGGACGCGGATCGCATGGGGATGCGTCTGGATGGCCCAGCGCTCCAGCATGCGCGTGGTTTCAACATCGTCTCCGACGGGATCGTGACCGGTGCCATCCAGGTCCCGGGCAATGGCCTTCCGATCGTGCTTCTTGCGGATCATCAGACGACCGGCGGCTATCCGAAGCTCGGGACGGTCATCTCCGCGGACATCCCGAGAATGGGTCGCCTGAGACCGGGCGATACGCTCCGGTTTGAGGAGATTGATGTGGCCGACGCCGAAGAGGCGAGACGGGCCTTGGAGAGCCGCGTGGATCGACTGGTGTCGGCCATTGAACCAGCGGATGGTTGGCTTGATGAGCGCGCGTTGTACGAACAAAACCTCGTAAGCGGCGTGATCGCCGGCGAGCCAGATACAGGACCTGTCTGAGACCAGCGGCGGGAGGCCGTGATGACCCTTTCTCTTGAGCGCCCGGAAACCGTTGCCGTCGACGCGGTCGCGCCGGATGTGGTCCGGGTGACGATGACCCGGCCAGATGTGCGGAACGCGTTTGACGACGTTCTGATCCGGGATTTGACTGCGACATTCCGGGCCCTGGCGGAACGGGACGACGTCCGGGCCATCGTTCTCACCGGGGCGGGGGAGGCGTTCTCCGCGGGTGCAGATCTCGGCTATATGCGCCGGGCGGCGGACCGGGACGAGGCCGAGAACATCGAGGACGCTATGGCGATCGCGGCCCTGATGGACTCCTTCTGGTCACTGCCGCAAACAACAATCGCCCGCGTGAACGGTCATGCTTTCGGAGGTGCTGTTGGCCTTGCCGCTTGCTGCGACATGGCCATCGCCTCTTCTGGCGCGATCTTCGCCCTTTCCGAAACGCGACTTGGGATCATCCCCGGAGCCATCAGTCCGTATGTCGTGGAGGCGATTGGTGCCCGGCAGGCCCGCCGCTGGTTTCAGACAGGCGAACGGTTTGACGCGGCAACCGCCCGGGACATCGGTTTGGTGCATCAGGTGATGGATCCGGGGTCACTCGATGAGGCTGTGGAAGCATTTCTCACCGAGTTGCGAAAGGCCGGGCCGATGGCCAGCCGTGCGGCCAAAGCACTGGTCGCTGCGGTTGCCGGTAAGGACATTGACGAAGACGTAAGACGGGAATCGGCTGAGCGGATCGCGCGTCAGCGGGCGACCGATGAGGGACGTGAGGGCTTGTCAGCCTTTCTGGAGAAGCGTCGTCCGGCTTGGATGACCTAGGACGGTTTGGGGTCTGGCGCCGAACGCCGTCGGCTGCTACCGAGGACATCATGCAAACGCTTTTGATTGCCAACCGGGGTGAGATCGCCGTCCGGATCGCGAGAACCGCGAGGGCCATGGGCCTTCGCGTCGCAGCCGTGTACTCCGACGCCGACCGGCACGCTGCCCATGTGGCCGCCGCCGATACGGCACTTTGCATCGGCCCGGCGCCAGCACGGGAATCCTACCTGGATATCCCGAAGGTCATTGATGCGGCACTGCGCCTTGGAGCTGATTTCGTTCATCCGGGATATGGTTTTCTGTCGGAGAACGCGGCTTTCGCGCTGGCCTGCCAGGACGCGGGGCTTGTCTTCGTCGGCCCACCTGTGAGCGCGATTGAAGCCATGGGCTCCAAGGCCGGTGCAAAAGCCATCATGGTCGAGGCGGGCGTTCCCGTCGTCCCAGGTTATCAGGGCGAAGATCAGTCGCTCGACACGCTGGTCGCCGAGGCGGGCCGGATCGGCTATCCGGTTCTTCTGAAAGCGAGTGCCGGCGGTGGCGGCAAGGGCATGCGCCGGGTCGATACGGAAGCCGAGATCGCCGAGGTAATCGCCGCCGCCCAGCGGGAGGCAGACGCCGCTTTCGGTGATTCCAGGATGATCATCGAGAAGTATCTGCTCCGGCCCCGCCATGTGGAATTTCAGGTCTTCGCCGACAGTCACGGCAACGCGGTTCATCTTCATGAACGGGATTGCTCGGTCCAGCGACGCCATCAGAAAGTGGTCGAGGAGGCTCCGGCCCCGGATTTGGACGATGCGCTTCGGGCGAAAATGGGAGCGACTGCCGTCACCGCGGCGAAAGCGATCGGCTATGCGGGGGCGGGAACCGTCGAATTCATCGTGGACGCGGACGGGTACTACTTCATGGAGATGAACACCCGTCTTCAGGTAGAGCATCCGGTGACCGAGCTGATCACTGGGACGGACCTGGTTGAGTGGCAGATCCGGGTCGCCCGTGGTGAGGAATTGCCCTGCTCGCAGGCGGATATCGGCGTGACCGGCCACGCGATCGAAGCGCGCCTTTATGCCGAGGACCCGGACAAGGGCTTCCTGCCGCAGACGGGCCGACTTGACCGGCTTCGGTTCCCTGACGCGGTGGGCGGTGTTCGGATTGATGCGGGTGTCCGGGAAGCTGACGAGGTCGGTATCCACTACGACCCGATGATCGCTAAGGTCATGGCTTGGGGCAGTGACCGGGAGCAGGCGATCGACCGCCTCCATCGTGCCCTGGGCGCAACGGAAGTTGCCGGGCTCAACACCAACATCGACTATCTCGGCCGGATCATTGATCACCCGTCCTTCCGGGCAGGTGATGTTCATACGGGGTTCATTGAGGATCATGCGAGCGATTTGGCGGAGGCAGGCACCGATGATCTGCGGCTGAAGCTTTGTGCCGCCGTCGCGGTCGCCACGCATCGGCGTGGCGCTGTCTCTGCCAAACAACCGTCCTCGCCCTGGGAGGTATCCGATGGTTGGACGCCTTTCGGCGCTCTTTCGACGACCGCCCTTCTTGACGGCCCCAATGGTGAGGAGCGGTATGAGGTCGCGAACTCCGAGATGGGTTTCATCGTTTCGCAAGGGGAAGAGTCTTGGTCCGTGTCCGGAACAATTGCTGGAGATGGAGAGATGGATCTGACCATCGATGGTGAGCGCTTGTTCGGTCGGGTACATGTCAGCGCGGGCGCGTTAGGCGGACGGGCCATGGTCACTTCGGATGGACGTCGGGCCCAGTATGTCTGGATCGATCCTGTCGGAGCCTCCGGCAGCAGCGAAGGTGGGGCCGGCCGCCTGGAAGCGCCCATGCCGGGGCGGATCGTCAAGGTATCGGTCTCCGACGGGGAACAGGTTGCCCGTGGTGCCACGCTTTTGGTGCTGGAAGCCATGAAGATGGAGCATGCGATCACCGCACCGGCGGATGGCATCGTTACGGCGGTCCACGTGGCCGAGGGGGCGATGGTTGAAGAGGGTGTGGACCTTGTCGCCTTTGAGCCGGAGGCAGCCCCTTGAGCGGAAGCCCCGGGGTCGATGCAAAGTCCGGATCGGCTGACAGCGCAATCAGTCCAGCAAAGATAAAAGCGTCGCTTCCGGCGATCATCATCTTCTGTCTGGCGGCGGCCGTCGGCATGGGTGGTATCCCGGCTCTCGAACCCGCTTTGCGCCCGCCGGCCGCGCTGGTTGTTCTCGCCATCGGGCTTTGGGCCACAGGAGCACTCCAGGAACATCTGGTCGCGGTTCTATTCTTCCTCGTCGCGATGATCTTCTCGGTCTCCGAGCCGTCGGTCGTTTTCTCCGGCTTTGCGGCGGGTGCCTTCTGGCTTGTGTTCGGCGGCATGGTCATTGGGGTCGCGGTCGAGCGAACAGGGCTCGGCAGGCGCTTGGCGCGCCGCATTTTGACGGTGCTGTCGGGATCCTACGGAACCATCATCGGCGGACTGATCATCGTGTCGATCGTCCTCGCCTTCCTGATGCCCTCGACCATGGGCCGGATCGTGCTGCTGCTGCCGGTGGTTATGGCACTGGCCGATGTGCTGGGGTTTGAGAAGGGGAGCCGGGGGCGAACCGGGATGGTGCTTGCGGTTCTGTTCTCCTCCTATCTCTGCTCGGCTGCGATCCTGCCGGCGAACGTTCCCAACAACGTGCTGATCGGTGCGGCGGAACAGCAATACGGCATTCAGATCCTGTATCTCGATTACCTGGTGCTGCACTTTCCGGTGCTGGGATTTCTTAAGGCCTTGGTCGTTTGGGCTGTCACAGTCTGGTTCTACAACGACCAACCTGCGGTCCGCTCGGCCGATGAGGGCGAGGGGGCGGATCTGCACTCCCGGCTGCCGATGAGCGCGGACGAACGCCGTTTGACCATTTTGCTGATCGCGGCACTGATCCTTTGGGGCTCGGATGCGATCCACGGGATTTCGCCTGCCTGGATTTCGCTTGCCGCAGGGCTTGCCTGCCTGCTGCCATGGCCCGGCCTTGTGCCGCCGGATGCGTTCAGGGACAAGATGCAGATGTCGCCGCTGCTCTACGTGGCGGGCATTCTCGGCGTCGGCGCGCTGGTCGCCGAAAGCGGGCTCGGGGCGGCCATGAGTGCAGCGATGCTAAGCGTGGTTCCCTTAGACCCCGAAGCACCGGCGCTCGCGTTCGCGGAGATGACGGGGGTGGCCGTGCTGCTGGGACTCGCCTCGACGATGCCGGGCGTGCCTGCAATCATGACGCCGATCGCGGGAGATCTCGCGGCGGCGTCCGGCCTTCCGCTCGAAACCATACTGATGGTCCCGGTACTGGGTTTCTCGACTGTGTTGCTTCCATTTCAGGTGCCGCCGCTGATCGTCGGGTTGCGCCTTGGGGGCGTTTCGATGGCGGAGGGCGCCAGAATGGCCCTGGCGACAGCAGCCATTGGGATCTTTCCGCTGATGCCGCTGAACTATTTCTGGTGGCAGTTTCTCGGGTATCTGCCATGACCGTGCATCTTCTTAAGCTCTGTGTTGGCATAGATGCATTGGATGAGCTTGAGCGGTATCAGATCGCCACTCGGGCGCGTAAGGCGGCCGAGGGATTGGAGCCTGTCTCCATTCATTGGACCCGTAACCGGCCGCGCCGGGACGATGAGGTTCTGGATGGCGGATCACTCTACTGGGTCATCCGGCGGGAGGTTCGCGCCCGGCAAAGGATCGTGCGCCTCGACGAAGGGGTGATCGACGGTCAGGTCAAATGCGGCTTGGTGTTGGACGACGCCCTTATCCGGGTGGAGCGTCGGCCGTTCCGGCCGTTTCAGGGGTGGCGGTATCTTGAGGCAAAGGATGCGCCCGCGGATCTGGCGAGGCTCGAAGGTGATGAGGCAGAGCTGCCGGAAGATCTTGCGCGGGAACTCCGCGCGATCGGTGTGCTGTAGTCAGTCGTTGCTGTAGCGCTGCTGCTTCCATGGATCGCCCAGCATGTGATAGCCGCGAGATTCCCAGAAGCCCTTTATGTCCCGCTCAATGAACCGGATCGAGCGCACCCACTTGGCGCTCTTCCAGAAATACAGAGACGGGATGACCAGCCGCACCGGGCCGCCGTGATCGCGGGAGAGGGGGGCGCCGTTCCAGTGGGTCGCGAGAAGACTGTCCGGCTCCCGAAGATAGTCGATGGGCAGATTGGTGCTGTAGCCGTCATAGGACTTCACAAGCACAAACCGGGCTTCGGGCCGGGGCCGGACCTCGGCGAGGATATCGTCCAGGGAGACGCCGGAGAACGTGTTGTCGAGCCGGGTCCAGAAGGTGACGCAATGGATGTCGACCGTGCGCTCCGATCTTGGGATTGTACCCAGATCCTCGAAGGAATAGCGGGTCGGCCGCTCCACCAACCCCTCAATACTCAGCGACCAATCTGCCTGCGGGACGACCGGACTTGAGCCGAGATCCAGGACCGGCCAGTCATGAACCTTGTGCTGGCCTTTCGGCACGCGGGCGGCAACGGCATCGGACTCGGTGACCGAGGCCTTCCCGCTTGGAGCGGAGCGGCCTTCGCGTGCCCACTGCTCCTTCCGGCGGATCAATTTCTCGCGTGCCCAGGGGACTAGGGGGTCGTTCATGAAAGGGTCTCCCGTTCCCGATATAGGCCGAGAGAGAGTGTTGCGGAAGCCTTTGCAGCCACTGGTCGCGGGATCTTGAGAGATCAGGGGCTGCTGGTTGCCAATCTGAACAATCCCGCAACGGCCGGAGAGTCGGCCCTATCCGCCAGTGCGACAAGGCAAATGGAGGCATCCGTTTCGCCGTCTGACATATCAACGGATACAACCCTTGGATCTTGTCCCTCCTCACCGGCGACGACGGCGCCGATGCCGAGCCCGGAAGCCACGGCTTCCCTGACGGCGTCTCGTCCGCCCAACTCCAAATCACCGGAACGCGGACCGTGACCAAGCCAACTCTCGAAAGCCGCGCGGGTCGCTGACCCAGGCTCCCGCAGGATGAGGCGCTGGTTCTTCAGGGCGCGCGGGTGCACCGGCGCCTCCGTTGCAAGACGGTGACCTTGCGGCACGATCAGCCTGAGGCGTTGGGGTTGCAAGCGGAGGATCCTCGCATCCTCCGGCAGGCTGTCGCCGGTCACGGTCAGAACAGCCGCATCCACTTCGGCCGCCAGCAATGCGTCTCGAACCTTGGTCGCGTTGCCGACTGTCGTCGCGACCCGGACATCGGGATGGGTTTCGGTAAAACGGGCCAGGAGATCCATCGACCAGTGCGGGGAGTCGACGCCGAGATGCAGGTTGCCGGACCGGAGGCCGGCGGACGCCAGCAACGCCTCTTCCGCATCGTCCATCAACCGGAAGATCTTTCGGGTGACGGCCAAGAGCGATGCGCCCGCCGGGGTCAACTCAGGCCCCGATCGCCTCCGCTCAAACAGCCGGACCCCGCTTGCTTGTTCCAACCGTGTCACTTGCGTCGTGACTGCCGGCTGCGTCACGCCCAGGCGCGCGGCCGCACGGGTGAAACTCACCTCCGTTGCGACGGCATGGAACGCCTGAAGTTGTTTGAAAGGAAGTGCCATCACTATAGTATAAATCAAATTAATGATTATGAGGTTAATATTAATTTGTGAAAGGCTTCCTTTCCCCGTATTCGACGGTCATTCGCTGCTCTTGGGAGGCCAGTCGATGACCAACGATCCGATCCTGCTAACGCCAGGCCCGCTGACGACGACCCCTGAAGTACGCCAGGCCATGCTGCGTGATTGGGGGTCCTGGGACGCGGACTTCCGGGCGATCACCAAACGGGTTCGGGCCCGGCTGCTGGCGGTCGCCAATGCCGACGGGACCCATGAAGTCGTTCCGATTCAGGGCAGCGGGACCTTTCTCGTTGAAGCGGCGATCGGAAGCCTTGTCCCTCGGGGCGGGCGCATGCTGGCGTTGGTGAACGGGGCCTACGGCCAGCGGATTGTAAAGACGGCCCGTGTTCTTGGCATCGATACGGTCGTCTACGAAACTGCCGAAGACACCCAACCGGATCCCGGTGAGGTGAGTCGCCTGCTGGGCGATGATCCGGCGATAAGCCATGTGGTCATGGTCCATTGCGAGACCACCTCCGGCATCCTGAACCCGCTGCCTGGTATCGCCAGAGCAGTCTCCGAGGCTGGCCGCAGGCTGATCGTGGATGCGATGAGCACCTTCGGCGCGCTGCCGACGGACGCTGCCGAGATCGCCTACGACGCCGTGATCTCTTCCGCCAACAAATGCCTTGAGGGTGTCCCCGGTGCTGGGTTTGTCGTCGTGCGCCGGTCTGCCTTGGAAGAAAGTGCGGGACAGGCCCGGTCCCTGTCTCTCGATCTCCATGATCAATGGTCGTACATGGAGAAGACTGGGCAATGGCGGTTCACCCCGCCCACACATGTCGTGGCTGCTCTCGACGCGGCACTGGCCGCTCATGAGGCCGAAGGCGGGGTCGTCGCGCGCGGTATCCGCTATCGGGCAAATCATAGGGCGCTGGTGGATGGGCTCGCGGCTGTCGGGATCAAGGCGCTGATACCGGATGACCTTCAGGCGCCCATCATCACGACCTTCCACAGCCCCGACGATCCATCGTTCGATTTTGGGGATTTCTACAACCGGATCAAAGCCAAGGGCTTCATCATTTACCCTGGCAAGATGACGGTGGCGGAGACGTTCCGGGTCGGCTGTATCGGGAGCATCGGGCCCGACTCTTTGAGGGCTGCGGTTGCTGCGATCGACGCCGCGCTTACGGAAATGGGTGTGGTCAACCGGGCCCCGGCCCCTTCGGAACCGGCTGCGGCGTAAGGAGTATCACGATGAGCTATCGCTACACCCGTCGATACACGGGACCGGTTCGCGCGGTCATTTTCGATTGGGCGGGGACCACCGTTGATTTTGGTTGCATGGCACCCGTTGCCTCGTTCGTGCGGGCGTT
Organism: Thalassobaculaceae bacterium; assembly: GCA_963691835.1. Lineage (GTDB taxonomy): Bacteria > Pseudomonadota > Alphaproteobacteria > Thalassobaculales > Thalassobaculaceae. The sequence continues at coordinate 5,045,690 of OY829383.1, read as the reverse complement.
CGCAGAGTTTGGCGTTGAGATCACCCTGGCGGAGGCGCGGGCCCCCATGGGTGCTGAGAAGCGGGACCATGTAGCACAGATCCTTGCCATGGACGCGGTCCGGACCCGTTGGCGTGACGCTAGAGGGAACGACCCCGTCGAGGCGGATGTCGATGCGGTCTACGAGCGCTTCAAGCCTCTCCAGATGGCGGTTCTGGAAGACCATGCCGGTCTGATCCCCGGTGTGGTGGAGACTGTTCGGCGGCTGGATGCCGAGGGGATCGCGATCGGTGCGAACACGGGTTACGACGCGGCGATGAGTGCGGTGAACGAGCGGTTGGCGGCTGCCGCCGGTTACGCGCCGTCATCATGCGTCGCCGCGGGCAATGGCCTTCGCGGCAGGCCGTACCCTGATATGGCGCTCAAGAACATGATCGACCTTGGGGCGCCCTGCGTCCAAGCCTGTGTGAAGGTCGATGATACCGTTCCGGGGATTGAAGAGGGCCTTGCCGCGGGGATGTGGACCGTGGGCGTTGCCGTCACCGGGAACGAGGTTGGCCTGTCGTACACCGACTGGGAGGTGCTGCCGGATGAGGAGAAAGCGGTTCTTCGCGCCCGGGCGACACGGCGGTTAGCTCAGGCGGGCGCGCACTACGTGATCGACGGAGTCGCTGACCTGTTTCCGGTGATCGAGGCCATCAATCATCGCCTTAATACAGGGGAATATCCTTGATCACAGGTTTGTTATTGCCGTAATCGCAATAAACAGATGTGTCGGGAGGTGTTTGTTTTTTCGTCGGCATGACCGATATCCGAGGGCGAGTTGTTCAGTTCCGGCCAAGGAGAGATTGCATGTCCGACTTCACCATCCATACGCTTGAGACGGCCCCCGAGGGTTCGAAGAAGATCCTTGAAGGTGTCAAAGGCAAGTACGGCTTCGTGCCGAACCTGATCGGCGGGCTGGCCGAGTCTCCTGTCGCGACCGAAGCGTACACCACCATCGGCGGCATCTTCGAGAAGTCCGACTTTACGCCGACGGAACGTCAGGTGGTACTGATCACGGCCAACCACGATAACGGCTGTACCTATTGCATGGCCGCCCACACCACCATGTCAAAGCGTCAGAAGCTGCCGGAAGACGTGATTCAGTCCCTCCGTGACAACACGCCGATCGCCGACGCGAAGCTGGAAGCGCTCCGCATTTTCACCCGTGCAGTCTTCCATAAGCGTGGTTGGGTGGATCAAGCGGATCTGGATGCGTTCTATGCGGCCGGCTACCAAAAGCACCATGTGCTGGAAGTTGTCGTTGGCTTGGCGTTCAAGACCATTTCCAACTACACCAACCATGTGGTCGACACCCCTGTCGACGATGCGTTTGCTCCGAACGCTTGGTCCAAGTCGGAACCTGCCGCCGCCGAGTGATTGAACAGGCCAAATGGGAGACCGTCACCGCAACTGGGTGACGGTCTCTTTCATTGAGGAGAGCTTCGCATTCATCCGTGCCCCAGCCTCCAGGGACAAAGCGTTGTAACTCCTCAGGATCTGTTTTGCGGCATCGGGCTGAAAGTGCGCGACGTGTCCCCGGATATCATCGCCGAGCGCATCCCAAAAGGCGGCAAGACAGACCTGATCGCAATACCAAGTGCGCCCGTCCCGTCTTGGCTTGTAAATCGCTTTGGCAATCGCGGCGATCGACTGGGTCGCCCACGCCCCTAGCCTTGTGTTCGAGAAATAGGCTAGGGAGCAGTTGTGCCTGAGCCACGGTATCTCAACAGCCGTGTCGTACCAGCCGAAGCTGTTGTTGAACGCGACACGCTTGAACGCATCGCTGTCCAGATCGACCAGGGAGTCGATGTCCGTGACCACAGCGAGACCGTAGTCTCCGATGTGCTGCGGCAGATCCAGAAAGCGCCGCAGTGTGTAGAAGGTCTTGTCCGGGGACAGCCTTGGATCGACGTGGAACCGCAATGGGCAGGAGCTGATTGCAGCCGCTTCCGTCTGTTCCGTCTCTGAAAGTGTGCCGTTGACGAGGAAGTTGATCTCCGTCGGGATGCCGGCCGGTGGTGAAAAGTGCTTGAGGTACTGAGCTGAGAAGGCCCGAAAGTACACTTCATCACAGGAAATGAAGACACCGATGTTCGTCGGCCGTCCGCTCCTTACAGCAAGGTCCGGGTCGACCGTCTGGTCTCGAAGCAGGGACATAACAGTATCTGGATGGGGATAGAGACGCACACCGTTGAACAAAAGGCCGAGTCCGTCCGGCATTGCGTCTTTCAACGCGATCCCCTCGGCGACCCGGCCCATGCAGATGAGACAGAGGCCCTTGTACTCGGCCTCAAAGACCTCCGAGACCACCGGGTCACCCATCATTTTCTCGGCGGCGATGACCGCACCAGCCCCTCTAATCGAAAGCACGGCGTAGAGGAAAAGCCGCGCCATCGCCACACGGCCACGATGGGATACGGATGTCGCGGCCCGATAGTGGTCGATGAGACCGCGCGCGAGAGGCAGCGTTCGATCGTCTTTGAACTTTGACCCAAGTTGAACGATCTCCATGATCTCTCGGATCGTGAAGGACCTGGCTTTTGTCGTTATCACCCGCTCGAAACTGGCTTCCGAGGGGTGTTGAAACATGTTTGCCACCAGCGCAGCCGCGAGACGGCGGGAGGGTAGGGCTCTTTCTCCGTCGGCTTCTTCGAGAACGTCTATGATCCGCAACCACCCAAGGCGCGACAAGCGTCCTTTCGCAATTCGTCCTGACAGGATTGCCGCCGGTTCCAGCCAAGCGGGATCGGTCGCGGCATGACGGAAGGCCGCCGCCGCGATCGCCATTGCTCTAGATGAACCACCAAGGCAGTTGAGAAATGCGCCAACACCGCAAAACTCCTCCGGCGACTTCGACTTCAGTTTGGCGAGCGACCAGACCGCCCCGATGTCGGCCGGATCTTGAACCAATCGCGTCTTCAGTTCGTCAGGAACGGCTGGATGCATACGAGAAATATCGTCTGAGACCATAGAGGTCAGCCGTCCTTTGCGTATCCGATGTCGCCGAGTGCCACCTTGATCTCGTCCAGAACCACCGGGTCGTCGATCGTTGCTGGCATGGCCCATTCTTGGGAGTCCGCGATCTTCTGCATGGTGCCGCGCAGAATCTTGCCCGACCGGGTCTTCGGCAGCCGCTGAACCACCGTCGCCTGTTTGAATGCCGCCACGGGCCCGATCTCGTTGCGCACCATCTGGACGACATCCTGGACGACTTCTGACTCACTTCGCTTGGCGCCGTTCTTCAGAACGAGGAAGCCGAGCGGAACCTGGCCCTTGAGCTGATCCGCCACGCCAATGACGGCGCATTCCGCCACGTCCGGATGCGCAGCGAGAACTTCCTCCATGCCGCCGGTGGAGAGTCGGTGGCCCGCGACATTGATAATGTCGTCTGTGCGGGTCATGACGTGAAGATAGCCGTCTTCATCCATGAAGCCGGCGTCACCGGTCTTATAGTAGCCTGGATAGTCCGCCATGTAGCTTTCGACGAACCGGTCATCGTTCTGCCACAGCGTCGGCAGCGTGCCCGGGGGCATCGGCAGCTTGATCGAGATGGCGCCGATATCGCCGCGAGCGACCTCGTTGCAGGCGTCATCCAGCACTCGCACGTCGTAGCCTGGAACCGGCCGCGTGGGGGAGCCTGCCTTGTACGGCAATTCTTCAAGGCCAAGGCAGTTGGACACGATCGGCCAACCGGTCTCCGTCTGCCACCAGTTGTCCACGACCGGAACCTTCAGCGTGTCCTGCGCCCACTTGAACGTGTCGGGGTCGCACCGCTCACCCGCAAGGAACAGACCCCGATACTTGGACATGTCGTATTGCGCGACCAACGCCCCTTCGGAGTCCTCTTTCTTGATCGCGCGGAGGGCCGTGGGTGCTGTGAACATGGCGACGACATTGTGCTCTGAAATGACCCGCCAGAACGCGCCGGCATCCGGCGTGCCGATGGGCTTGCCTTCGTAGACCACGGTGGTGCAGCCGTGGAACAGCGGGGCATAGACGATGTAGGTGTGGCCGACGATCCAGCCGACGTCCGACGCCGCCCAATAGGTCTCACCCGGCTCGACGCCCATGATGTTCGGCATGGACCATTTGAGCGCGACCGCGTGCCCGCCGGTCGGCCGGACAACACCTTTCGGGATGCCCGTTGTGCCGGAGGTGTACAGGATGTAACAGGGATCGGTCGCCAGCACTGGGACACAGTCTGCGGGGGTCGAGCCCTCATGCGCATCGTACCACTCAACATCCCGGCCCGGGATCAACGCTGCTGTCTCCATTTCCCTTTGCAGGATGACGCAGGTTTCGGGCTTGGAGGCGCTCAGCTCGATCGCCCCATCCAGCAGAGGCTTGTAGGCGACGACGCGGCCGGGCTCGATCCCGCAGGAGGCGGAAACGATCAGCTTGGGCTTCGCATCGTCGATCCGTTTCGCGAGTTCCGCCGCCGCGAACCCACCGAACACCACTGAGTGAATGGCGCCGATCCGCCCGCAGGCCAGCATGGCGATCAGTGCCTCCGGGACCATCGGCATGTACACAATGACCCGGTCGCCATATCCAACGCCATACTTTCTCAAGACACCGGCAAACGCCGCGACCTTGTCTTTCAGTTCCGCGTAGGTGAGGACGGATTTGGTGCCCGTAACGGGGCTGTCGTGGACGATGGCCGCCTGCATGCCACGGCCCGCGTCGACGTGGCGGTCTACGGCATTCCAGCAGGTGTTGGTCTCACCTCCATCGAACCAGCGGTAGAAGGGCGGTTTGTCAGCGTCCAGAACGCGGTCCCAGCGCTTCGTCCAGTCAATGGCTTCCGCAGCGTCCGCCCAGAATTGTTCCGGGTCGTCATGTGCCGCTTGCCAGACTTCTTCATACCGCCCCATGGCTTCCTCCCGGCCGATCTGCTTGTTGGCCGCAGTGTGGGGACGGAACGGGGCGGGAAGCAAGCCCGCATCAAGGCATTTGCGCCGGAACTCGGTCTACTGCCAGTCGACGATCACAAACGGCCGGCCCCGTTGACCGGTGATCTGGACGGTCGCGATTCTTTCAACCCGCGTTCCGGGCCCATCGCCGTCCGATACCCGCAGCCGCCAGGTATGCCCGGGCCCGGGTGCCGTACCGGTCAGTGATCCGCTCAGATTAGTCTCAGGGTCTTCGCCGCGCGCGCGAAATGAGAGAATCCGATCCAGGTGTCCACCGGTCATTCCAGGGAGTGCGGCAAGCACGGCCCGCGGCGCAAAGGCGGTGTCGACGGTACCAATCCGACAAAAGACGGTGGTGTTGTCCGCCAAACGGTCCGCCGCCGCCTGCTCCAGGCCAGGCAACCCTCGGAGTTGTGCTGTCGTCTCAAGGGGGCCGTCGAGCCTGCGAACACTTGCAAGACCGTCCAAAACGATCTCCGCCGGTGCGATTTCCAGTTCGGTCAGGAGATTTCGCAGGACCATCTCCGAGGCTGTGTTCAGGTCGACAAGACCGCAGGCATCGATCGCTTCGACCGAAAGAGATTGTCCGCCGATGTCGACGGGAATGGTCCCGCCCCGGCTCAGCACCCGGTCGCGGCTCTTTGGCGCCACCAGATCCGGGATTGCAGCTTCGATCGCACCGTCGACCCGGGCTTCTACCGCAAGGCGCCCTGTGTGCGCGGTGACCAGGTCGGTCTCATCCTGGATCAAGCTTATTGTCAGGGTCGCGATCCCGCCGAACACGACCAGTACCCAAAGGGCGAGCAAGGTGGCGTAGCCAGATTGGTTGGCGTTCCGCAGCATCACAGTGTCGGCTGTTCGATCCGGAGGCGCCCGACAAGCAGACGCCCGCTCGGCAAGTGCAAACGCACGAGCGTGGGCATCTCCAGCGCCCCCCGCCATTCATCTGTCCAACCCTCATCCTGGGCGGGTGTCTTGGCACCCCAGAAAGTGAACGTGCTGCCTTCCGCGTCGGTGAGCAGGGTCACCACAGATGTGCGGCCGATGCGCAGGATCAGTTCACCCTCATCGGACAACTCGAACACATGCCGCTGCGGGCCGATCGGCGAATCAGCAAAGAAAGTGATCGTCTTCGGACCACCCTCAAAGCGGACCACGGGGAAGGGTGCGTCCAACTCACGGAAGGGCCTTGCTTGGGCGAGGGCAGTCGTGAATGCCTGCTCAACCCCTCTCAAATCACGGGACTCCGATATGCGGTTTGCCGTCCGGTCCGTGCCGACGATCCCAAGGTTGAGAGCTGAGCCGATGACGGCGGTGATCATCCCGAGAACGGCCAGACCCACGATCAATTCGATCAGGGTGAAGCCCTCTTGCTCACGCACCGGCCGCTTGGGCGCACATCGCACGTATCTCATCGCGTGTGCTCCGGAACGGGAGGTGCCACCGCCCGGATGGAGTAGAGACGCAAGGACGCGTCTCCGACCATAACGGACAGCGCCACTTCCACCGGAAAGACGAGGGGCGTCGCCGAGGCCTTGCGCGTCAGGATCGCCTGCCACGTCTCACCCGTAGCGGTTTCGCCGTTGAGTGTTTGCTGACTGCCGGTTTCGGCAAGAGGGCCGATCGGGATGGAGGTACCCAACTCAGCAAGCACCGATCTTGCCGTCATGCCCAGTCTGTCTTGGGTGTCAAGACGGTCCCCGACATCGAGACTTGTTCCGATCACCGATACCAGTGCGGCAACCGACAGTGCGGTAACGACAAGGGCGATGATGACTTCGATCAGGGTGAAGCCCGACTGGGATGCTGGGGCTGGGCCGGGCTCCCGGTCTGGCCTCCCGTGGTTCACGGGCCTGAGACGTCCGCCGCGTCCCCATCGCCGCCGGGCTGCCCATCTCCGCCGAGAGAGACGATCCTGTAGGGGCTACCGTCCTTGCCGGGAACCTCATAGAGGTAGGGCCTTTGCCAGGGATCCTCTGGGACGTTTCCCTCCAGATAGGGTCCGTTCCAAGACTCCAAACCTGAGGGCCGGGCGGTCAGCGCCGCGAGACCTTCTGCGGCGGTGGGGTAACGGCCGACATCCAACCGGAAGACTTTGAGCGCGGTCGACAGGGTCTCAATCTGCACCTGCGCGATGTCGCCCTTCGCCCGGTCGAGAACGCCGATCAGCCGCGGCCCGACCAACGCCGCTACCAGGCCGAGGACCGCCAGCACCACCAACAACTCCAGCAGCGTGAAGCCGGCTTGCTTGCGCCCGTTTCGCGATGTGTCGCTCTTCGCGAGATGCTGCGGTCGGTTCACGTCACGGCCTCGTTCAGGCTGGTTACGGTCGTCAGCAAGGCCATCACGACAAGGGCGACGGCAAGACCCAATACTAAGATCAGCACCGGCTCTATCAAAGCGACCAGCCGTTTCGTCCGGCCTTTGACATCGCGACCGATCAGATCCGCGACGGAGTTCAAGACTTCCGAGAGGCGGCCGGTCTCTTCACCCACACGGACCATTTGTACGGCAACGGTGGGGAAGGCCCCTGTTTCCGCCATAACACCCGCCAGGCTCCGGCCTTGCAGTATGGCGTTCGCGACGTGGACCGCTGCGGCCCGGATCGGCCCGCTTTGCGCGGCGTCGGCGACAATGGACAGGGCTTCTGGCAAACCAACACCGGCCTTTGTCAGGGTTGCAAGGCCGCGGGCCCATCGGGCGGCATCCGCGCGGTTTCTCAAGGCACCTATGAGGGGCGATGCGCTGACAAAACGGTCGCGCAGCGGGGCTGCCGCCGGCAGCATCAGCCCGGCGACCAGGACTGCGATGGCGATCCCCGTCCACCCGCCCCACGCAACCATCCAGCGGGATATGGCAAGCACGGTGGCCGTTGTCGTTGGAATGTCGGCGCCCGAGCGATCGAACAACGGCTCAAACTGCGGAACCACGACGACGAACAAGACGATCACGGCAAGCGCGGACGCTGCGAAGAGAACTGCCGGGTAGGTCAACGTGCTGCGGATTTCGTCCAGGAGCGCGGCCCGCTGCTCAAAGTGGTCAGCAAGGGTTCCGGTGGCATGTCCCAGGTCCCCGGACGCTTCGGCCGCTCTCGTAACCGAAACAGCAAACGGTCCGAAAAGCGCTCCTTCGCGCGTCATCGCCGTGGCAAGGGGGGTGCCCATCCTGACTTGTTGGAGAAGTGGCTCCGCCAGTTTCGCCGTGGTTCTGTCTTCCCGGTCCCGGCTCAGCAGGTCGAGGGCCCGATCAACGGGAAGTCCTGCGTTGAGGATCGTTGAGAACTGGCGAAAGAACATCGCCAGATCTCTCGGTGCCGCTGCCCCTCGCGCCGGCATGCCGGCTGCCTCCAGTCCGATGTCCGTCATCCTTGGGAAGCCCGCACCACCGCGAGAACGTCCTCGGCCGCCGCCTCTCCGGAGGCGACTGCACGCCGGCCGTCCTCAAGCATCGTCGTCATGCCGGCATCTGCGGCAAGCATGGCCAGGGTGTCCACAGGGGCGCCCTCTGCGATCGCATCCCGGATCTCCCGGTTCAGGACAAGCAACTCTGTCAGCGGCAGTCTTCCATGATATCCGGAGCCGTTGCAGACGTGGCACCCGACCGCGCGGTTGACACCTTTGAGCGCCTCACCGCTCAGACCCAAGGCCTCCGCGGCGGACACATCGTCGGCTGGTTCTTTGCACGAAGGGCATAGGCGCCGGACCAGACGCTGCGCCAAGACGGCCCGGACCACAGCGTTCAGCAGATAGAACTCGATCCCCATGTCGAGCAGTCTTGCCATCGCGCCGACGGCGTCGTTGGTGTGAAGCGTCGAAAGGACGAGGTGACCCGTCAGCGAAGCCTGAACAGCAAGCCGTGCCGTCTCGGCATCCCTGATTTCACCGACCATGACAACATCCGGGTCCTGCCGCAGGATGGATCGGAGAGCGTTGGCAAAGCCGAGACCGATCCGTGGCGCCACCTGGATTTGCTGGATTCCCGGCAACCGGTACTCAACCGGATCCTCTACGGTGATGATCTTGCGGTCGACCCGGTTGAGGGCGGCAAGGGCCGCATAAAGCGTTGTTGTTTTGCCGCTGCCCGTGGGGCCGGTGACAAGAACCATGCCGTGAGGCGTATCCAGGACGCTTTCCAGTCCCGCAGCGGTGGCGGCCGACAATCCGAGACTGTTCAACCCGTCGGGGGTTGCGGCCGCGTCGAGCAGACGAATGACGACGCCTTCACCTGCGATTGTCGGCGCTGTCGTGACTCTGAGATCCACAGGGCGTCCCTGAAGGGTCAGTGTCGCACGCCCGTCCTGAGGCAGGCGTTTCTCCGCGATATCCAGCCCCGCCAGGATCTTGACCCGCCCGACGATCATTCGGGCGATGTCGTCCCGGGGGCTGTCCGCCAGCGCAATCAACCGACCATCGACCCGTTGGCGAATCCGGAGGCCATCTGGCACCGGTTCCAGATGCAGGTCAGACGCGCGGTTCGCCAACGCACGCTCCACCAGGTCTTCGACCGCGCGGATGGCGGGCGCGTCAGAGCCGATATCGGAGAGGCCGGAATCCTGTACCGGAGGCCGGGAGGGATCCGCAGGCCGGTCCGCCATGTTGCCGGCTCCGTAAAGCCGTTCGAGCGCCCGAAGCGTGTCGGCTGCCGTGGCGACACATATCGAGATGACCTTGCCCGAGGAGATTTCCAGGGCGCGCACGGTCCTCTCATCCAGCGGGTCCGACATCGCTACGGTAAGCGTATCCGTGTTCTCAGCCAGGGGAACGACCCGCGCCTGCCGCAAGAACGGAATGCTCAGCGCGCCGTCCGCAACCCGCTCCTGGGGGAAGTCTCCTGATAAGGCACGGGGGAGTGATAGCCGTTGGGCCAGATGGTCCGCGACAAGAGTCTCGTCGACCAACCCCAGTCTGGTGAGCACCACATGGAGCCGCTCACCACTCTCCTTCTCAAGTGCCCGGGACCGGGCGAGCCCGGCCGCATCGATTGCGCCGCGCGCCAGGAGATCGTCGCCGATGTCGGTATCCTGCGTCACTCAAGCGTGTCCGAACCCAGTTCGAGATCCCTCACAGTATTCCCGTCTCTCGGACCGGCGGCAATGGCGGCGGGAGCTCGTTTCGATGCTGCCCATCTTGACGATGACGGCCTCCGACCCTTCACTGTCCGCCAAAAGGAAACTGGAGACGGGTGGGGGAACATGACGCGCAAGACCTATGAAGAGCTGCGGAGTGCCAAGTGGTACGGCGTCGATGACCTTCGCTCCTTCGGCCACAAATCCCGCTCAAAGCAAATGGGCTACGCGCGCGAGGATTGGGCCGGCAAGCCCGTCATCGCCATCATAAACACCTGGTCGGACATCAATCCCTGCCACACCCATTTCAGGCAGCGGGCCGAAGAAGTTAAGCGCGGGGTCTGGCAGGCGGGCGGCTTCCCGGTTGAGATGCCGGCGATGTCGCTATCGGAGCCGTTTCAGAAGCCGACAACGATGCTCTACCGGAACTTCCTGGCGATGGAAGTCGAGGAGTTGCTGCGGTCCTATCCGGCGGATGGGGCGGTGCTGCTTGGCGGCTGCGATAAGACCACGCCCGCGATGCTGATGGGCGCGGCCAGTATGGGACTGCCGACGATCTTCGTGCCTGCCGGGCCGATGCTGCGGGGCACCTGGCGGGGCAACACGCTCGGCTCGGGCAGTGACACCTGGAAGTATTGGGCGGAACTCCGTGCGGGGAACATCACCGAGAAGGACTGGGAGGAGATCGAGGACGGCATCGCCCGCGCGCCCGGCACCTGCATGACCATGGGCACGGCGGCGACCATGATGTCGGCTGTCGAGGCGATCGGGATCACACTGCCGGGGGCGAGTGCCATTCCGGCGGCGGATGCGAACCATTCCCGCATGGCCAGTCTTTCCGGGCGCCGGATCGTGGAGATGGTCTGGGAGGATCTGACGCCGGACAAGGTCATGACAGAGCAGGCATTCGAGAATGCCGTAACGACGGTCGTTGCCCTCGGCGGGTCCACGAACTCGGCGGTTCATCTGATCGCGATGGCGGGCAGGCTCGGTGTCGCTCTCGATCTCGATAAGTTCGACGCGATCTCCAGAAGGACGCCTTGGCTCGCCGATATCCGGCCGTCCGGCAAGTATCTTATGGAAGACTTCTACTATGCGGGCGGCCTTCGGGCGATGCTGTCGGAGTTGAAAGACAATCTCCATCTCGATTGCCTGACTGTATCCGGGCGTTCCCTCGGCGAGACACTGGAGGGGGCGGACGTCTGGAATGAAGAGGTGATCCATCGGCGCAGTGCGCCGCTGTCGGACGAGGGCGGGCTCGCCGTTCTCCGAGGCAACCTCGCCCCCGACGGTGCGGTCATCAAACACTCCGCATGTGACCCGTCCCTGGTGGTACATGCCGGCCCCGCGATCGTGTTCAAGGACTACAACGATATGGCCGCCCGGATCGACGATCCGGACCTCCCCGTCACGAAGGACTCGGTCCTCATCCTCCAGAACGCAGGTCCGCAGGGCGGGCCCGGGATGCCGGAATGGGGGATGCTGCCGATCCCGAAAAAGATCCTGAAGGAAGGGGTCCGGGATATGGTCCGGATTTCCGATGCGCGCATGAGCGGGACCAGCTACGGCACCTGTGTCCTCCACGTAGCGCCGGAGAGTTTCGTCGGCGGGCCGCTGGCTCTGGTCCAGGATGGGGACACGGTGGAACTTGATGTCCCCGGCCGCAGGCTGCACCTGGCCATCTCCGACGAGGAGATGGCACGGCGGAAAGCGGCGTGGACCCCGCCACCCTGGAAGTTCGATCGGGGCTTCGGCGCGCTCTACGCACGGCACATCTCCCAGGCGAATGAAGGTTGTGACTTCGATATTCTGGCAGGGGTAGACCGGACGCCGGAACCCGAGATCCACTAGACAGCGCTACTGCAGGACGATGTAAGCGCGGCCGTTGTGATCCATGCTGGACCGAAACATGACTTCCGGGGATTCCGGTGCTTGAACCTCACAAGCATTGAGGAACATGGCAACCCGAAGACGATGCCTGCCGGTGACTGGGTTGTTCGCGAACCCGTTCATCTCGGAGAGGCGATTGCCCACGAGGGAGAGCGTAACGTGAGGGCGGTTCTTGGGATCCCGCAATGAGTAGAACTGAAATGGACCCGAGGAGAGGCAGGCATCGTAGCCACCATCGCCGAGGCAATGGCGCATCATCCGACCTTCACGTTCCAGTGACTGGACGGTCATCAGACGCACAACCCGCCAGCCGTCGTCGAACCTATAGTGATCCTTGGTATTCCAATCTTCCTCATAGATCTCCAACCGTTTCTTGAGACCGCCGTACCAGCGAACGGCGGCCATCTCGGCGTCTTCGAGGGTGGGGCGTTTCAGAAGCGACTTGAGCTCCATCTCCGCCCGGTGCTGATCGTCGCTGCAGAACTGAAAGCGCGGATTGATTTTCTCCAGCGCTGCGTCGTGAACGTGTTCAAGGGCCTTGATCCAACGGGCCAGGCGGCGGAGACGCTCGTGGAGTTCCGTGTTCCCGTCTGTGAACTCCGGGTGGGCCGGGTACCGGTAAAGCGTCTCTTGAGCAGCAAGTTTCTCGTGAACCCAAGCCGGCCAAGTCCCGATCGACGCATGTTGAGGTGCAAAGCGCCGAAGGAGTTGGGGGCGGCTGCGGATGTGCCGCCGGCTACGGGTCACAAACCAGCGGCTCATGCCTTCCGTCCGCACATCCCCCAAAATGTTCAGAAGGAGACGATCCAGGGCGTCTAGGTTGACGATCTCGACTGGCTTGTTGCGGCTCATGACATCCCCCGTTTCCCTGTCCGGGGGCTTCGCTCGCTGCTGAGCGTCGCCCCACGACATGGCTATGGAGGTGTCAGAGACGACTCTTGCTGTAGGCACACGAAACGCCTCATCCCCGATTACTGCAAGCAACCGGGGATGAGGCGGCTCCTGGAGCCTTGGACTAAGGGAATCTGGGGTTTATTGGAGGAGCTGGATCTCTAGCGTGGGCTGCGACAGCAGAGTAATCAAATCCGACGCCCGGGCGACAAGCATCTGAATGATCCCGCGCCTTGGGGCCGGAAGCGCAAACCGGTGATGTACATCTTCCGCGTCTGTCAGCACCAGTTGGCTCGGTGGTGGCTTGTCGCCATCGATCTCGATAATCACGTAGATCTGGTCGGGCTCGGCGGTACTGTCCGCGTACCGGATCGCGCATCCCTGGCCGATACGGGGAATGGGTCCGCCATCGCTGGCCGCCCGCGCTTCTTCAAACTGGAAGACTGACCTGGCCGCCAACATCTTGCCGTAGGCGGCGCGCAGAGACGGGCTCTTCGCCAATGCCCCCTCGATCTCGGTATCCGGGTACAGACCGGTCCCAGAGGCATATGCGAACAGACCGCTCATGGAGACAGGCGTGCCAGTGCTTAAGGTCTCGTCTGCGGTAAGTTTCGCGTCGTACAGGTCGCGGGCGGTTTCCCGCGCGGCAAAACCTGCGGCAAGCTCGGCCCGTTCCGCGTCGTCAGGGATACGATACTCGCTCATGACGCGTCTCCGTACATGGTCGCAAAGTGGTTGGAGAAGGCTTTGCTGTCATCGGTGAACCTGACGTTCAGGTCCGGGTCTCTGGTCTTGAGCGCATCCAGCCGGCGGCGGAATGCGTTCAGATTGGCGCCAATGCGGACGATGAGATCCGCTGCAACCTCAAACGTCTCCCTCGCGTCTTCGTCGATTTCGGATTTGCCGAAACCTTTGCGACGCAACTCCCGGAAGGCGCGTTCAGCCTCGTCCGCGATTCCGCCTTCCAGTGCGCCATCCGCGACCGCATGCAGGGTTGCCCGCTGTACACGTTCAACATGCTCCGCGGCCAGGTCGTATCCGATCGACAGCGTGTCGTATGTTTGGGCCTGGGAGCAACTCAGGCGCGAGGCCACGGCGTCTGCGCCCCTCTTGAAGCGGAGGTCGGCGACGATCTCCGACTGTATGGGAGAGAAGGCTTCCAGCCTCAAAAAGGCGATCGGAAGATCAACGGCGTCGGGTCCTAGCCGCATCAACTCCCTCAACGGTGCATTCTCACTCTCACCCTTGAAGAAGTTGACTTGGTTCAAGGGAGCTTCGCTGAAGGGGCTCAATGGATTACTCCATTCTCCAAAGTCTCCCGCCCTCTCGTCCATTTCCGGGTCGATCTCACCCGAATCCTTGTCCGTGCCAAGCGGCGTTGCGGTCTCACTTGCCATCGCCAGGGCGCTGGTGGCCAGCAGCCGTTTGAAGTCGATAAAGGCGGTCATGACGGTCCGGTACTCCTTGAAACCTTTCCCTTCCCAATGCAGGATCCAGAAGTCGAAAATGCTTTGGTCATCGATCCGCCACCTGCTTTTCTCGGCGCGTTCGTCGAGAAACTTCGAGATCCGGTCGAACTTCTCCTGTTTCGCCGCCCATTCGATGTGCCGGGTCCGGTAGTCCCGAAACTTCGACGCGATGGCATTACTCGCGTCCTTGATTGCGCGATCGTCCCCGGGGGTTCTGCCAAGTTTCTCGAAGATGTCGTCGAAGGCCTGGAAGTGCCTGCCGTCCTCCATGCCTACCAGGAACTCGAACAACGCGATGAGGGTCGGGATGTAGCCATAGCTAATCTCGAAGTCTTCCCCTCCATGAACGGTCTTCAACCCTGTTTCTGTTTGGGACCATGCGGAGCTTGACCAGTCTTCTTCTTCTTTGATGCGATCCGAAACAGCCGCTTGAACCACGGCCTTCGTGACCCGCTCCATCCCTAGAAAGAACTCCCAACGGCCGGCGGACCCCAAAAAACCCGCGGCGTTGAGCGCATCAATGAGAAGACTGAGATGTAGGACCGGAAGATCTCGGTTCTGACCTGCCGTCGACCCCGCAACGATGCGTGCAAGCCTTTCATCCACGCCCCGACGGAAAACGCGGCCGGAATCGACCACTTTTAAGTAGTCCGCAACAACACTTCCCTGTGCGCCGGCGCGATTGAGAATGACGACTCCATCGTTCATGCGATGCTCCCGCGTGTCGTATCCTTCGTATGTTCGTCGATCATAGCGCGATCATTTCGATTGAGTGAAAATTTAGGATGGACCGACGGCGAAAAAAAGAAGGGGCCGGCTGTGGCGCCGGCCCCATGGTCTGTACCATTCGGATTGCTTCTAGTGATTGATCACAGGCGGTTTGCTGGCCGCCGCAGGTCGGCGAAGTCATCCAGGGTTCGACGGGCGTGGGCCAAGCGTTGAGCGAACCCGCTTCGGGCATGCGGTGTCCAGGGATCGTCGGATGCCCAGCGAACCGTTGCGCGGGGAACGTACCGAACAACCGGCGGGCCATACTCGGGGACGACCATGGTGGGGACACGCTCCAACTCTGCCTGCCGTTGTGCAAGACGCTTGCGGGCGATCCGGGCCTCTTCCTTGGCGCGCTCGACTTCCAGCCGGCCGCCGAAGTCCGCATCCGTGAGTTCTGCGTTCGGCGCGAGGGCGATGACACCGTTCCGCGCTTGCAAACCGGGTGCGACCACAATGTCCGCTTTCCGCTTGGTCCGGCCGGTTTCGTTGGGGTCTGGATCGTCGATGATCGTCTTGTGGTATTCGATCCGGATACCGTCGTGGAGCTTCGGGTCCGCTTCGCCGCTTGGCCGGTCGTGAGCCACGACAGTTTGTGACGGCGATGGAGCGGGTCGCGGCATCGGGGTGGCGGAAGCCACCAGGACTGGCGCCGGGCTCATATCTGTCTTGGTGCCGGTATCGGCGATCATGGTGCCCCAGACGCCCTGCTGTTCCGCATAGCGCTGCCACCATCGTGTGACGTCCGCGACGTACTTGCGCGTGTACCCATGAGGACGCGCGTTCGCGCCGGGACCGCCCTTGAGGGTTCCCCCGTTGTAGTGTGACAGGGCGAGTTCCCATTTGCCGCCGTACATCTCATAGAGCTGTGCGAGGAAGTCGATCCCCAGTTGCACATTCAGACGCGCGTCCCACAGCTCATCTGCGTGCACGCCGAACTCGCCTTTTGCGGTGGCTGGCATGATCTGCATCACGCCGCGCGCGCCTTTGTGGCTTTCGACCTTGTACTGGAAGTCAGACTCGACCTTTGCAACAGCCAGCGCCAGTGCGGGAGGAACGACGGTCCGTTCCGCCTCTTCAACAATCATGCGCTTCACCTCGGCCCGTGTCGCCGCATCGGCGCTGGAGATCGCAAGCGCTCCCAGAACCAAGGCGCACAAGGCGGTGGTGGCGAGACCGGCGGCGCGCTTCAGCTTGCCCCGGCTGGTTGACTTGACGCGTAGCATCTTCGTTCTCCTGGCTCAGTGTCGTCAGTTCAGGGTGGCGAGCCGCTCGGACCATTTTTGATCCAGAACGGTCACCGTTGGATTGAGGCGTGTGAGCCGCTCGCGAACGGCAATCACTTGGGCCATGCTCACGGCAGGGGGAACAGCCAGAACGACCGGCCCCTCTCCCGGTGACCAGCTCTCCACGTCGACATCGGAAAGCGTGACGTCGAGAATCCGGCCGTTGTGAAGGATCAAGAGGCTGTCGGAGGCCACCGGAGACGGAGATTTCCCCTCCGCCTTCTGTGTTCTCGGCGAGGCGTCCTTGTTGACTGCAATGGACACGCCGTCTTTCAAGACTGTATCGGTCCGTGTCCCGGACTGGCTGTGCGCGCCCATGGACACCATGGCCAGCACCATGATTGAGAAAAACCCCATCGCAAGGGCGAGGGCGACCTCCGTCATGGCGTTTGTCTGGTCTCCATCTGTCGGCATTGCTGCACTCCGATCATTGACACCGCCGGTATGGAGGCGCTATGCCGCGTTTTGGGACCTGAGAGGGGTGGATTGTCGTCTGGCGCTCTTCTCGATCGACACCATGGCCGGACCGTTGCGAAAGATCGGTCTTCCTAGAACCTGTAGTTGGCAAGCAGCGGCGTGAATCAGTATTGTCGAAACTGTTGTTGAGTCGGTTTGGTTTGAGGGGGCCGTACGCCACCGGATAAGTCTTCGGTGGGGTCGGAGCATTGGACGGGTATGCTTCGGAAGACTCGTTATTCCGGGTTCGATTTTCGGGACCTGCATGTCCTCGTCGTGGATGACGAAGATTACGTGCGCGGACTGATTTCCCAATCGCTTCGAAACCTGGAGTGTGCGGCGGTGCATGCGGAATCCAATGGCCGGAGAGCATTGGATTTTCTGGCCACGACGACGAATGCCATCGACCTGATCATCTCGGACGTGCGCATGCCGCAGATCAACGGACTGGATCTGTTGAAGGCCGTCCGTATGGGTGTGCCCGGTATCTCCCGGCACACCACTTTCGCGTTGCTGACCGGCTACTCGGATAAAGATGTGGTCGCGTCGGCATTTTCATTCGACGTCGACTGTTTCCTAATCAAGCCGATCTCGGCCCGCGCAATCCGGGAGCGCATCTCGCAAGTGATGGCGACGGACCGGCCCTTGAAGACACCAGTAGATTATCACGCTCTTGCCGACGACCGGCCTGCGGCGCTCGCACCTTGGGTTGAGGCAGGAATCAATTTGGCGAGCGAAGTCGGAATGGGGAGCGAGTTCGACGACTCATTCGCGGCGCGAGGGGGCACAACCGCGGTCGACCATGACGAACCTGGCGATATTGGCCAATCGTCCTCCTACGACGCCGACGACCCGAAAGTCTCTTATGAAGACGGGTGGTCGTCCGACGGCCGGGCGAGGGTCGATGGGGACGGCGCGCGTGACTTCGTTTCCGAGGACGGTGGCCGCCGTATGAAGGTGAACCTGACCGATGTTCGGGAGGGCGCGGTTCTCGCTGAGCCGATCAGGATGTCAGACGGACAGCTTGTGCTGGATGCCGGATACAAGCTGGACCAGAGGATCGTCGACCGGCTTATCGACCTATCAGCACTCGACAAAGTGCTGGAGCAGATTGTCATCGAGCTTTAGGCGCAACTGTCGCCTTTCAATGATCAAGCCGTCTCAAACTCTGGGCAACGTCCGACAAACTCGGCGAACTCATCGGCGTTAAGCGCATCCGCGTAGAGAAAGCCTTGGGCAAGATCGCAACCGAACTCGTTCAGCATGGCTGCCTCCGCCTCCGTCTCGACACCTTCGGCGACAACTTTCAGGTTCAGGTCACGGCTCATCGCGATGGTGTTCGACACGATGGCGCGTTTGCTGGCGTCGGTGCTGAGGCCCGTCACGAACGCCCGGTCGATCTTCAACTCAGAGAACGGCAGCCTGCGTAACTGGTCCAGGGTCGAGTGGCCCTGCCCGTAGTCGTCCAAAGCGAGGCCGAAACCGCGCAGTCGGAGACGGGCCGCGTTCTCCATGAAAACCTTCGGATTCTGGGCCATCGCGGTTTCCAGAACCTCAAAGATCAGCCGCTCCGGCGCTGTGTCGGCCAGATCAATGCGTTCCAGAATGGCGCCCATGATGGACAGATCATCGATCATGGCCGGCGACAGGTTGAAGGACAGGGTCACGGATTGCATATGCTCGGGCCACTGATGCGCCATCTCAAGCGCCTGCTCGATAATGCCGAGGGTGAAGTCGGCGGCCATGTCACGTTCTTCGATGCGGCTCAGAAACACGTCTGGCCCGTACACCGCACCACCCGGCGCGATCAGCCGCGCCAGCACTTCCGCACCCTGGACCCGCCCATCGGAGAGCTGGACTTGCGGCTGGAAGAACGGCTCAAATCGGCCACCGTCGATATAGCCATCCAATTCCGCCGCTGACATGCCTGGGTGGTTTGGGATGGTTATCTCAAGCGCGTCCAACTGGTCGAGCACCGGCTCCAACACAGCTTTTGTGAGCGGCTTTCCGACGCTGCCCATGACCGTGAGACCATAAGCACGCGCCATCGTCTCCACGCTGTCGAGAACCGATGCGGGGTGTCCGCTCACGATCAGGATGGCGGGCTTTGCCGACATCTGTCCGATCCGCCGAATGAATTCCATGCCATCCATTTCCGGCAGATCCAGATCGCAGATCACGAGGTCCACTGCTTTGGCCTCACCCTCAAGATCCGTCAGCGCGTCACGGGCGTTCTCATGGTCGAAAATGGTTTGGATACCAAGAGAGCGACAGATGAGGCTTGCCGCCATCCGCTGTGTCGGCTCATCGTCGACCACCATGATTGCCTTATCCGCGTGTATCTGGCTGGTCGACACGTCTGTTCCCCGTAGCGGGCGTTGCAGTCATCGCGCTCGATAGTATTGAGCGGCAAGCATTTACGAAACACCTAAGCTTGCAACATGCTGCATCACGATGTCGCCTTCCTGCGACACGGACGACCAATCCTCTCCGATTTTCGCCCAGTCTTCCGCAATGGCCGCCTGTTCCAGTTCCATTAGGGCATCCCTGAGCTTGGTAGCGCCCGCGCTCGCCGCCGCCCCTTTTGCAGAGTGGGCGACCTCGCGCAGCGCTTTCGCATCGTGGGATGTGACAGCGTCCTCCATCTTCTCGGACAGCGACTGATAGGATCGCTGGAAGACATCCAGCATGCTCGCAACCATGTCCGGGTCTGCGCTGCCCAATATTTCCTCTATGACTCTGAGGTCGATTGGCATGTCTGTCGCCTCCTCCGGCGCGGTTTCCTGCTCAGTCTCGAGCCTTGCGGGTTCGCGTGTCGTCCCTCCGAGCCACTGGCTGAGGGTATCGCTCATGATGCCGAGCGTGACCGGCTTCGCGAGATAGCCGTCCATGCCGGCGGCCAGGCACCGCTCCGCCTCTCCGGCCATTGCGTTCGCTGTCAATGCGACGATGGGGGTGCGTTTATCGGTCCCCGCTTCCGCCTCCCGGATGGCGGCCGTTAGCTGATAGCCGTCCATGTTGGGCATATGGCAGTCTGACAGCACCAACGAGAACCTGCCGCTTCTCCACATCGTGAGCGCTTCGACACCGTCATTCGCGGTCTCGACCGCATAGCCCAACAGCGCCAACTGACGCCGGACGACGAGACGGTTGGTCTCGTTGTCTTCTGCGACGAGGATCAAGCGGCCCTCAGCGATGGCCTCCTCAACCGTCGGCGCGGCGATCGATGGCTCCGGGAGTTGCTCAGCGTTCGCGCGGGCCGGTTGGACCATGCTGGCGCGCCCGAGGACTGCGGCGGCGGCGCCAATCAACTGGTCTCTGCCCAAGGGCCGGTTGAGAGCGACGACCCGGGGTATGTTCATCTCCACACCCTTGATCCAGAAGGCTCCGGTCACGTCCTGCTCATCCAAGACGGACCCGCTCCCCATCAGCATGGTGATGGCAACGTGACCCAGTCGTCCGTCGGCGATCACGACATCGAATGGGGCGGGATCGACCTTGCCGTCCGTTGAGTGTTCTACCGTCGCGGCCCGTCGTGAGAGGGTCTTGGCAATTTGCTCGCCAAGCGGGCCCGGCCGGGTCACCACAAGGATCGCGACGTCCGACAGATCCACGTCATCTATTGGCGAAACTGGCCGGACCGCCGAAAGCTCCGCGGGGATCTCGAACCAGAAGGTCGTGCCGTCGCCGACGCTGCTGTCCACACCGATCCTGCCACCCATGATCGTCACAAGACGCTCGCAGATCGACAGGCCGAGACCCGTTCCCCCAAACCGTCTGGTGGTCGACGCTTCCGCCTGCTGGAAGGGCTGAAACAGTTGGTCCAAACGCTCGGAGGCGATCCCAATGCCTGAGTCCGAGATCTCGAACCTGATCCAGGTGATCGACGGATCGGTGTCATGGGGGTACCCCGTCACACCCACGGTCACAGCCCCGGCATCGGTGAACTTGATCGCATTGCCGACAAGGTTCAGCAGGATCTGCCGCAGCCGAACCGGGTCGCCCAATATGACACTGGGTGCCGTGTCATCCACATCAAGCGACAGATCGAGATCCTTTGATTCCGCCGCTGTGGAAACGGTCGTGAAAACGGACTCTGTCAGATCCTGAACAACGAGCGGGACCGCCTCGAGTTCCAACCGCTCCGCCTCGATCTTCGAGAAGTCCAGGATATCGTCGATGATCCGGAGAAGGACGCTGGCCGACTCCCGGATCGTCCCGGTGATTGACTTCTGATCCTCATCCAACCGCGTCCGCTCAAGAACCTCCAGCATTCCGAACACACCGTTCATGGGCGTTCTGATCTCATGGCTCATCGCCGCGAGGAAAGAGGACTTCGCCAAAGCCGCCCGTTCTGCCACATCGCGCGCCTCAATCGCGGATCGCTCCGCTTCCTTCTGCGGTGAGATATCGACGATGACGTTGATGCGGCCGCCATCGGGGAGAGCGGAGACGATGTACTGGATATCGATCCCGGGCCGGTCAAAGAAAAACTCGGCCACGTATTTCTCGTCCGAGCCATAGGTTCGCCGCCGATAGTCCATGAACTTGTCCAGGTTCATGTCCTTGCCGCGATTGTGTTCGTCGAAGATGTATTTTGAGTAGTCGATGAAGTGGGGACGGGCCTCAAGAACGTCCGACGAGAAATCGGTGTAGTCGCAATAGGCCTTGTTCCAGAAGTCGATCCGCTGATCAGGACTGTAGACCAAAATGCCGACCGGAATGGATTGCAGGATTGCCCGGGTCCGCTCCTCCGTTGCCTGGGCGTTGTCCCGGGCCCGCTCCGCTTCCTTGCGCGCCTGGATCAGCCGGTCCTCGTTGAGCTTGCGGATGGTGATGTCGGACAGGGTCCGCACCGTTCCCCCGTCCGGTAGCTTGCGTCCCGAGATCGCCAGCCACTGATCACTCGGCAACCGCCGTTCCCAATAGAAGTTCCGCTGAAAGTCCGGGTCCGCAACCCAGGCCATCCAGGACGAGATGTAACGGCGGACATCGGGATCGTCTTCGTTGAGATCTTCGTTGTTCTGCTGCTGCGCGAAGCGCATCTCGTCGAAAGAGGGCCTCGTCTCCAGAAAGGCTTGGCTCACCTGGATGAGGTCCGATGCCCGCTGGTTTGACAGGGTGATCCGCTGCTCCTGGTCGGTGACGAGGATGCCCTGTTCCATTGAATCAAGCACCGTTTCCAGGAACCGAGTCTTCTCCGTCAGCTCGTTCTCGACGGACTTGATGTTGGTGATGTCCGTGAACGTCCGCATCTCGCGTCCGTCGGGCAGCGCCTGGAAAATCACATGCAGCCAGCCGCCATTGAGGCTTTGGCGCTGATACTCCATCCGGTCGACGGGTTCACCGCGGTTCCTCCTGTCCAGCCACTCCTTGGCCTTTTGGCCGGCATTGCTGTCTCCCGGGATTTTCTGGCTCTCGTGATAGCGCGCCAGATCTTCGGAACTTGCGTTGTTTTCATAGTAGCTGGTCGGGACATCGAGCAGTTCGGACAGACGGTTGTTGTAGAGCAGAATGTTGTCTTCTGCGTCGCGCATGATCACACCCTGATCAATGTTGGCGAGTGTGACTTCCAGCATCTCATGACGATCTTGGGCGCGCTGCTCTGCCTCTTTTCTTTCGGTGATGTCTGTGAAGGTCCGGACGAAACCGCCGGCAGGAACCCGCATGGTGGCAACGTGAAGCCAGCGTCCATTTGGCTGCCGACGCTCGTAGTCGATACGAGGATCTGGGTTCTCACCGCTGATCCACGCCCGGAGCCGGCGATCCAGCTCCGGCGAGATGTCGGCGATCTCACCTGAATCCCGAAGAAGACTGATGATCTCTTCATGAGGCACTTTGCGGCGCATGAAATCCGCCGGCAGACCCAGCATCTCGCAAAAGCGGCTGTTCGCCATGACCTGGTCGCCATTGCTGTCGATAAGCGAGATGCCTTGATCGATGTTGTCGAGCGTCAACTGGAGCAGGCCGCTCCATCGGTTGGTCTCGGCCTCGACCGTCTTGCGCTTGGTTATATCGGTCCAGGAGCGCACCCATCCCCCGTCGACCATCGGATGGTTATCGACCCTCAGAACACGTCCATCCTTGAGAGTCCGCTCATAGCCGAACGCCTCGCCACCGACCTTCAAGCGCGCCCAGTAGTCGGACTGCCGCCGGAACTCTTTCGGGTCTAGGTGATCGAAATCGCCCCGTTCTGCCCGATAAACATTGAAGCCGCTGCTCGTCAGGTTCTCCATGTCGAGCTCTTCGGGCAGATCGAACATCCTCTTCACCCGGTGGTTCGAGTGCAGAAACCGTCCGTCTGCGTCGATGATCGCAATGGCGTTGGGCAAGGACTCCATCATTGAGCTGAGCGCGTCACCCTGACGGGTAATCCGCTCAATCAGGTCCTGGTTTTTGAGACGTTCGTGGATCTGGTTGACCAGCGCGGATTCGATCCGTTGGGAGAACCGGGCGAAGTACACGGCCATGAGCACGAATAGAAACGCGACAACGATGAAGTCCCAGTCGCCCGAGGCGACGATGACGACGACGAGGGGGATCAGAAGCGCGTAGACGTAGAGGCGGAACGAGGCGGCGTAGGCTGAGAGGGTGCCCAGTGCCCCCCCGACAAGGCCGGCAAAGATCAACAGGATCCGGGCTGTTGTGACGAAGTTCTCGGTCTCGAGGAACAGCACCGGCAGGAGGCCGAACGTGCCACCGGAGGCCAGCGAGATGGCGCGGAACCGCCAAGCCCATGGCGTCGCATCCGCATTCTCGGTGCCCTCGTCCGGGAAGTTCCGATACATAAGAACGCGGACCACGGCGACCGTCAGCATGAGCCCGGTCCACACCGCCAGGAGTGTTTGGTCCGCGCCACCGTTCCACAAAAGGAACATGATTGAGAGCCCAATGGCCGTATGTCCGAAGACCGCGTCCTTGGTCTGCTCAAAATAGAACTGGAGTTGCTCGGTCAGAATCCGACCGTCAACAGACTCCGGGCCCGCCTCGGCTGCTCGCGTTGCCGCCATCCGCCGCTCTCCTTCTTTGAGCGGGCCCTGTGATGATTGCGACCCGCGACCGGATCATACGCGATTTCCACAGCGGAGCACCGGTGTCTGAGTCACACAACCGCTTTACGCTGAGAGCGCTGTGACCTGCTCCTCCAGTTCCTTTATGCGGGCGTCGCGTTCCGCGATCGCCTGCGCCACATCGGGAGCTGGAAACATCTGCGGGATATGTTGCGGGCAGTTGGCGTCCCAAGCCGAAACAGTGAACAAGATCGCCTGTTCCGCTTTCGCCCTGTATCCGTCGGGGAAGAGAGACGCCACCAGTTCCGGGTCGTCCTCGACAACTTTTGCCGAACCCCAGATCTTGATCCTTTGACGGTTGGCGTAGTCCATCAGAAACAGATACGCCTTCGGGTTCTCGCTGAGGTTGCCCAAGGAAATGAACTGCTTGTTCCCCCGGAAGTCGGCGAAGGCGATCGTTTTCTCATCAATGACTTTGGCGAAGCCGGCGGGACCGCCCCGGTGTTGAATGTAAGGTTGGCCATCTGCGCTCGCCGTCGCGAGGTAAAGGCTGGTCCGGCTTTCGATGAAGGCACGGAGGTTCGGGTCGATTGTGCTGCCAAATTCCGACTCCGCATACGCTGCTCGGGAGCCCTTCCGGCTCTGGGCCTCCTTCACGGCGGGGGTGAAGGCTATGTCGATCGCTTTGGTCATGTCCCATCCTCCATATCGGTCTTGATCGAATGTCGGAGCGCAACCGAGGTTGACCAACCGGGGTCACCGAAACGCACCCTTTTGCGATATGGAAGAGTAGCCTTTGTTCAGTTCGACAGACGCGGGCGGGGGTCCCAAACGCCGTGGGATACGCCGGTCAACGCGAGAAGCGAAGCGTGGGCGAGGATCGGGAACTCGCCGGCCTCGAAGAGGCGGCCCATCTCCCCGAGCGTCATTCTCTCAAGGGTCATCGTCTCGAGGTCGCCGCTATCGGGCTCGCGAACCGGCTGGGCGGCTGTGGCCATGAAGAGGTGAGCCTCCGCGATCCGTTGGTTGCCGTTCACGACAAAGCGGCCAAGCGACGTCCATATGGGGGCCTCGTAGCCGGTCTCTTCCAAGAGTTCCCTCTGCGCGCTCTCAAGCGGTGTTTCACCCGGGTCCACCGCACCGCCCGGAAGCGTGAGGATTTGCCGGCCAACACCGTGCTTGTACTGCCGAAGGACCAGGATGCGGTTGTCGTAGGTTCGGGCACAAATCGCGGTGAAATCCGGTAATCGGATCCTGTGGTAGTCATCGATCACCTTGCCATCGGGCAACCGGACGGACTGGGTGCTGAGGGACAGTCCGCTTGGGCCGCTGAAACGTTCGGTTTCAGAGAGGACGGTCCATTCCTGGGGTATGGCATCGGCTACGGAGTCCATTTCAAACACTCCTCCAGACCTTTCTAGTTAGCGAGAGAGTGGGGCTGACGGGGAGCCGTCCACCACGTCATGGCGAGGCTAGGCCCACTTTCCGTCTCGCCGCACCGGGGGCACTCCACATAGGCGGATAAACTGCCCAACCGGAACGCGTGACCGCAGCCGCAACCCAGTTCCCGTGTCTGCTCTGACATGTTCTTTACGATAAGGCTCATTGCTTGGGTCCTCCGGCTGAGGGTCAGGCTGTTGCGCGGCCGACGATCGCCTCGACGGCTTCCGTCAATGCCGCCTTGGCAACTGGTTTCGTTAGAAAGGATTGAACGCCGAGATCGGCCGCCCGCCGTGCGGTGTTCGATCGGTTGTCGCCCGTGATGACGATCGCATCCGCGACGATCCGGTGATCCCGGAAGGCGCTCAGCAGGTCGAAGCCCGACCCATCGGGCAGCCCGAGGTCAATGACGGTCACATCCGGCTTGGTGCATTGGACCCATTCCCAGGCGTTGAAGATGCTGTCCGCGACTTCGACCACATACCCTTCGGTCTCGAGATAGGTCTGGTAGAGCTTCGCCATGTCCGCGCCATCCTCCACCAACAGGACCGTTGTCGGAGATGTTCGGACCGCGGGATCGCTGCCTCTCCGTCGTCCACCGCGCTGGGCGGATTCGATAACGTCGTAGGCCTCACCGGATATGCCTGCGAACCGGATACCGGTTTCGTTCATGGAATCCCGGACGATGACTGCTTTGACCAGCGCCGATGGTTCATCCTCGTTCCAGGGATCTCGGGACAGCTTGGCCAGATGCGCCTCGTTTCCGGACAGGTTCGGCACGCCCGGTCGGAGCATCATGCCGCCGAGCGAGAAATCCGCTGCCCGGCGCCAGACGCCGTCAAGTTCGATCCAAATCTCGTTGCGATAACGCCGGTCTTGGCGGCGATCTGATTTACTGGCAAAGGCCATCGACATCGTCAGCTCTCCGTCGGCTTGCGAATTGCGAGGCGATTCTTTGGTTCATTCGCATTCTGCATTGGACCAACCCTCGAATTCCTTGGTTTCACATGCTGGTGACCGGAAAAGCGCAATCGATGTGCCAATAGCCGCGCATGAAGTCTTGCGTCGCTTCGGCTTCCCGACCATGGTTCGGCCATGACAAAGACATCGAAATCCAGGGTCGTTCTGGTCGAGGACACCTACTCCGAGGCCGAGCTCTATACCGACTTCCTGCGCCGAGAGCCGGTTGAGGTCACCCACGTCTCCAACGGGCGAGACGCGATCGAGACCATCACCGAGATGGTTCCCGATCTCGTGCTGCTTGATCTGCAGTTGCCGGACATGACCGGGCTCGATGTTCTGCGCGATCTGAGAGAGCGGGGTGTGCCCGTGACGGCGGTGGTCGTCACCGCCCACGGCTCCATCAACACAGCGGTCGAGGCCATGCAGGCCGGGGCCATCGACTTCGTCGTGAAGCCTTTCAACGCGAACCGGCTCCAGGTCACGGTCCGGAACGCGTTAGAGCGCCAGGAACTGACCCAGATCGTCCAAACGCTCAAATCCGAGTTCGGGCGAAATCAGTATCACGGGTTCATCGGCAGCTCGCTCGCCATGCAGGGGGTCTACCGGACGATTGATGCCGCGGCCCGGTCGAAGGCGACCGTCTTTGTTACGGGCGAAAGCGGCACCGGTAAGGAGGTCTGCGCCGAGGCCATTCACGCGCAGAGCACGCGCTCACAGTCCCAGTTCGTTCCTCTCAACTGTGCTGCGATCCCCCGGGACCTGATGGAGAGCGAAATCTTCGGTCACGTAAAGGGCGCGTTCACGGGGGCCACATCGGATCGGGAAGGGGCCGCCGTCCGAGCGGACAAGGGCACCCTGTTCCTGGATGAGATCTGCGAGATGGACCTGGACCTTCAGGCCAAGCTCCTCCGGTTCATTCAAACCGGCGTCGTGCAGCCCGTCGGGTCTTCGAAAGACAGGAAGGTTGACGTTCGTTTCGTCTGTGCGACCAACCGCGATCCCTGGCAGGAGGTGATGGAGGGCCGTTTCCGGGAGGATCTCTACTACCGCCTTCACGTCATTCCCATCCAGCTACCGCCGTTGCGGGACCGGGAAGGCGACATTTTCGAGATCGCCCGGTCGTTCCTGCAACGCTTCGCGCAGGAAGAAGGAAAGGCGTTCGAAGGGTTCGATGCGGAGGCGGAGAGCACGCTCGGCAACTACGACTGGCCAGGCAACATCCGCCAACTTCAAAACGTTGTCCGCAACATCGTTGTTCTGCATGACGGGGACGCGGTGACCGCCGACATGCTGCCGCCCCCGGTTTCAACGGCCCGTCAGGCTCCGTCGGCGCGGCCCTTGGGGAGTGTCGGCGCTCCGGCCGCCCCCGTCGCCCACATGATGTCCCCGGGTACAGCCGTCGCGGACGAAACCGGAACGACAATCGAGCCGTTGTGGCTGACTGAGCAACGTACCATCGAACGCGCGATCGACCTTTGTGATGGGAACATTCCGAAGGCGGCGGCACTTCTGGAGATCAGCCCCTCGACGATCTACCGCAAGAAGCTTACCTGGAAAAGCCAGGGCGCGGCCTAGGCGGGTCAACCCAGCTCTTCGTCAGTCATCCGGCCTTTGCAAGATGCGGGTACCGGTTCCGGAACGCCGTCATGGCGCCTTCCGCCTTGGCCAACGTTTCATCGATCTTTTCAGGCAGGCCATCGTGTGTGCCGTTCATGCACATCGCTTCGAGCGACGCGGCATACCCGTTCAGTTCCATGGCGCCGAATGTCCCGGAGCTTGACTTCATGGAGTGGGCTTCGCGGGACAAGTCCTCCAGACGCCCATCGGCGTAGGCCTCACGGATGCGGACGACCCTGTCTTCGGTTTCCTTGACGAAGACCGCGACCAACTCCACCACCCGCTCCGCGCCGATGTCTGTTTCGAGTTGAGCAACGACGCCCTCGTCCAGGACGGCTGGACCATCTTCGGGTCCCTGCGGTTTCATATTCACGGCGTCACCCTGGTCGGTGAGAGAGGTGGTTGGGTGGTGGTCTGAGGTGCCACGGGTGATCCAACGTGCCAGCACGCCTACCAACTCCGCGCGACGGTAGGGTTTGCCGAGAACGTCGTCCATACCGCCGTCCAGGCAGGATTTGCGATCCTCCGCCATGGTGTGTGCGGTGACAGCGATGATTGGGACTTTGGAGGAAAGGCCGCTCTCCGATCGGATGTGACGGGTGGCTGACAACCCATCCATGTTCGGCATCGACAAATCCATGAGGATCAGGTCGTAGCGTGTTTCCATGGCCGCGGCGACCGCCTTGACCCCATCCTCGGCGATTTCCACCAGGCAGCCAGCGCCTTCAAGGATTGTCCGGGCCACCAACTGGTTGGTCTGGGAGTCCTCTGCCAGTAGCACGCGGGCCCCTTTCAACTGAGGGATGAGGGTTGCCGACTCGGCGGGGCTCCGGTCGGTCTTCTGCGCGGCCGTTCGCTCTTCCAGGAAGCCGTTGGTCGCCAGTCTCTTCAACGTCGCGAGATGGGGAGGATCCAGAAGATACCCGGCGAATGGGCTGCCGCCCAACCTCCCGAACGCCTCGGCACCGTCCCCCATTTTCAGCATCAAGTAGACATCGAAGTCCGACGCATTGCGACCGCCGAACAGGTCATGCAGTGCGTCAACGGGCCGGGGGCCGGCCACTGAAGCATCCAGAACCACGATGTCGGGATGAAAGCCTCCGTCCAGGGCCGCCCGTCCGTCCTCAAGGCTCGGCGCAACCACCAGAGACGCGCGCCATGCGGCGAACTGACCGGCGATGTTGCCGGCCGCCACCGTATTCCGGTTCACGATCATGATGGACCGTTCGTCCGCTTCCAGAGACGTGATCCTCTCCTTCGTGGTCGCCGGGAGCGTGAGGGTCACCGTGAAGCGGCTGCCGCGTCCAACCTTGCTATCAACCGAGATGGTCCCGCCCATGGCTTCAACGATCGCCTGACAGATCGTCAGCCCAAGGCCGGTACCGCCGTGACGCCGGGTGTACGACAGATCGAGCTGCGTGAATGGCCGGAAGATGTCCCCCAGGTTCTCCTCCGCAATTCCGACGCCCGTATCCTCTATCTGAAACTTGATACCGTCTGTTTCATCGGCGGGGCTGATGCGCAGAGACACGCCACCTTGTTCCGTGAACTTCACCGCGTTTCCGGCGAGGTTGAGCAGGATCTGGCGCAGCCGGATCGGATCGCCCTGTACCGTTGCGGGCAGGCGCGGGTCAAACACCGCACCGATGGCGATGTCCGAGGCATGGGCCCGGGGGGCGAGCAAATCGATCACCCCTTCGACCACCTCGACAAGATCGAAGGCCATGCTCTCAATGCCGATCCCACCGGCTTCGATCCGGGAGGCGTCGAGAATGTCGTTGATCACGCCAAGCAGTGCGTCGGCCGAAGCGCGCGCATTGTCACCGTAGTTTCGCTGCTCCGGGGTCAGGGGTGTCGCCAGCATCAATTCCACCATGCCGACGACCCCGTTCATGGGGGTCCGGATCTCGTGGCTCATCATGGCAAGGAACTCGGATTTTGCCCGGTTCGCCTTGTCCGCTTCTTCGCGGGCGGCCTCAGCCTCGATCCGCGCGGCTTCGGCGGCGGCGAGCGCTTGTCGTGACCGTGCATTTTCCCAGGTCACAAGTGCGATCAGACCGGCCACCGCGATGATGGTTCCGATCAGCGAGATGAGAAGCTGGCGGATGGCCACCGTGCGGACCTCCGCAAGGTTTTTTTGACTGGCTTCCTGTTGCCGCAGGGCGGACAGCGTGAATGTCTGGAAGAGGGGCCGCAGTTCGCCCAACGTGTCGTTGATGGACCGCAAGCTCGGTTGGTCGAGTGATTCGAGGTCCGGAAGTCTCGCATCGACGGTGTCGAGGACGACATCGATCTGCGCGATGGTTCGCTCGTACTCCTCCAGCTCCTTGAGGAACGCTCCAATCTTGCCCTCGCGGAACAGCCCGACGCGGCTCCACAGAATGTCGAATCTGTGACGGGCATTATCCGCCAAGGGCTCGGAGCGTGCCGGGTCGCCGGCCCCTTCCAGCGCCAGTTTGTTGATTGCCCGGATGGTCCGATAGATCTCGAATTGAGCCTGTGTGGTGCCCCAAAGGACATTCTCCTGGACACTCGACGGCAACTTTTCCGCCGTTCGGAGCGTCCAGAGAGAACTTGCGGCCCCGCCCACGAACGCGATCATCGCGACTGCGAGGACGAGCCTACCGATGAAGCGTCCGTCGAGCATCACTTCACGTCAATCGCCTTGAGTTGCCAGACCCATTTTCCATTGTGCGTTTCAGACTGCAACTCCGCGTGATCGTCGCGGGGGTAAACGATCCAAAGCGGCCCCTTGTCACGCACCGACAACGCTTTTCCGTCCCGGCTGAACGCAAGGATGACCGGCCATGTGCGGGCGTCCTCGGACGGCAATTCCGCCGAATAGTCGTTGAGAGCGATGGCGGTGAGCGTGTCGCCCGACGCGCCAACACGGTCCAGAACATCCGACAGGCGTACGCCTTCGAAGACGGACACACCCTCGGTCCAAGCGGTGGAGGTTGTTACGCGGGCGACACCAAGGGACTTGAGCATCTCCATGTCGAAGCGTGCCACCGTCGCGTCATTTGTCTCGGAGACATTGCCGCTCACCGTCAGAACTGTTCGCCCGGTCGGGTCGGGGAGGGGCTCCGCCGCTCTCGCGAACGGAACCGACAGCGTGGTCACCAGGATGCCGATCAGGGCCAGTCGGGTTGTTAGTCGCATCGTATGTCCTTTCCGGATACCGAGTGTCGGCACAAACTTGCAAATGCCCTGCCGTCTTGGCACACGGGTTGGGGAATTTCTAAAGCCCTGAAACAACGGAATTTTTGGACCTACTTCGCGCGGTTGGGCGTCGGTACGGGCCTGTCATTCGCAAAATGCGAAGCATTATGCGTCAGCCTCCCAATTCCGGAGAGCGCCGGGGCCGGTCCGGGTGCGGATCGACTTACCGCCGCATGGCTGTTCTCTCGCAGGAGACGGCACGGTCGATCGCTTCGATCAGCACTTGCTTGCGGATCGGTTTGGTCAGGAGTCCGACCATGCCGGCCTCCCGGCATGCCAGGTGATCTTCGGGGAACGCGTTGGCGGACAAGCCAAGGATGGGTGGCGCTCCGCGATTGAGGTTTGCCTTGATGGCGTCGGAGGCCTCGTGACCGTTCATGCCCGGCATCTGGATATCCATAAGCACGAGGTCGTACTGCTCCTTGGCGCACTGCGTCACCGCATCCGCGCCGTTGTCCACCACATCAACCGCCATGGCGTCGGACTTGAGCATCTCGGTTACCACGAACTGATTCGTTGGGCTGTCTTCGACCAAGAGGATGCGCCGGGCCTCTTGCGCGCGGCGGGGAACCATTCCGGTCTTCTTTTGTCGGGCGGGAGCGGGTTCCACCGGGATGATCACCCGAAAGCTGGAGCCGGCGTTGGGACGGCTTGCGACGGTTATGCTTCCCCCCATGAGGCCGACCAGCTCGCGGCAGATGGCAAGGCCCAGTCCGACACCCTGATAACGCCGAGAGTGACCACTTTCCGCCTGGGCAAATCGATCGAACAGGTGCTTGAGACTGCCATCTTCGATCCCGATACCCGTGTCGTTCACGTCGATCGTCAGCTTAGATTCACCACCCTCCGAATAGTCCAGGATGACTTCCACCCCACCGTGTTCCGTGAACTTGATCGCGTTGTTGACGAGGTTGGTCACGATCTGCCCGACCCTGTCGCCATCGCCCAGAACCAATCCAGACGGAACGCGTTCTGTCCGCACGTGAAGGGCAAGAGATTTGGCGTCTGCCAACGGTGCGAGGGACATCGCGGCGTGCTGGACGGCCTCCTGCGCATCGAAGGGTGCGGTTATGAGCGTTGCCGCACCTGCTTCCAGTTGGGAGTAGTCCAGAATGTCTGCGATCAGCCTTAACAGCCCATCTGCCGACCGTTGAATAGTCGCCGCGTAGGCGCGCGGTGTCTCTTGAAGCTCTTCTTCCAAAAGCAGCTCGGTCATGCCCAGGACCCCGTTCATGGGCGTTCGGATCTCGTGGCTGATGGTTGCCAGGAACTCAGACTTCGCTTTGCTCGCGGCAACGGCGACGGCCTCCGCCGCCCGGGATTGTTTCGCATTCTCTTCGGCATGATGCCGCGCGGCCTTGCTCGCCGTCTCTGTCTCCACCATGGCGTTGTAGGCATCGATAACCCGGGCCATGTCCCCGTGAGCTTTCGCCTCGACCAAGGCGGCTTGCCCCGTTTCGGTTCGTGCGTCGATCGCCGCGATGATGCTGTCGACCGGCCGGCCAATCAGCCAGCGGTGCGCGGTCACGGCGGCGACAAAGGCGATGAGGCCAGCCACCGCGACGGATGCGAACAAAAGGGACAGATCCCGGTTGAGTGCCCTGCGGGTCCAGTCCGGCGAGTAGACGATCGTCAGATGGTCGCGGGTGCCCGACGAGGAAAGGACTGGCACCGTGACTTTATGCTCCGGCGCCCCACGGTCGATGCAGCCGGGATCCGGCCAGGCAAGCACCTGGGTATCGCCCGACGACAGCCGCACGCAGGAGAAGCTTCGGTTGCCCGCCATCGCGCGAACCACGGATTTCATGGCCTTGGGTTGGGGCGGGTTCATCAGCGGCCGAAGCGCTTGCGACATCCGGACGGTAGAGGCGGCGACCTCCGCGGCCAGTTGTTCATCGAGGACCGAGGCCCGGTGATTGAGGTAGGTGGCGGCCAGAACGGTGTTGATGATGAGAAAAATCGGCAAGGCGACCGCGAGGAAACGCGCCGACAATCCCCAACGTGGGAAGAAGCTCCGGGCGGTTGTCCCGGCTCCGCCAGGGCTGCAATCCGCCACCGATGCGGGGGCGACGGTCATTTCGCCCTCTTCAGGGCCCGGATAACAGACCGTTGGCCGACCATTGTCTGCAGGATGCGGGCGTCCCCATCGACGATCCGGGCGACAAAATCGACCTCAACGGCCTTTCCGTCCACATCCCGGAAGTCCGCGCACAGAAAGTAGATGTCGTCGATGGGAATAATCCGGGGATGCAGATGGGCGGGATAGAGAGCCGTCGTCTCCTTCCGGTCCGCATCGAAATGCAGGAACTTGCCGTCGATGGTTCTCTCGTCGATGTAGTCGATCAGCTTCATCTGAAGCGCCACGCGCTGGTCTGTCGTGAGAGTGCCGGCGCGTGCGCTCGTCGCCAACGCGATCAGTGTTGCCGCGGACAGGATAACGATGAGCCTTGAGAAGAGACGTGCCATTGCCGGAGCTCCTTGCTGGTGTCTTAGTAGGGAAACAGCAAGCGGCATGCCGAACGTACTGAGGAAGAAAATTGTTTAAAATCAGATAATTGATCCGGCCTAGGCGGCTGGGCCGCCGCATTTTGCGACGGCTGGCGCCCGTTCGCGATTTGCAGACTGCGAAAGGATGTCTTCAAGCTTTGGAGGGGCGTCCCGGACTAAGCCGTCTCTTTCGCCCGGTCGATCGCCTCAACGATCATGGCTTTTGCTTCGTCCGCATCGCCCCATCGGTTCGTCTTGACCCACTTGCCCTTTTCCAGGTCCTTGTAGTGGGCGAAGAAATGCTCGATCTGCTCCCGCAGGATCGGGCGGATATCCTCATGGCTCTCTATGTTGTCGTAGTAGGGGTGCAGCTTGGCGATCGGTTTCGCGATGATCTTTTCGTCCTGGCCGCTTTCATCTTCCATGATCAAAACACCGACCGGATTGACCCGGATGATGGCGCCCGGAACAACCGGGTTTCGTCCGATGACCAGAACGTCGGTCGGATCGCCGTCACCCGAGAGCGTATGCGGAATGAAGCCGTAGTTGCCGGGATAGAACATGGCGGTGTGGAGGAACCGGTCGACGAACATAAGGCCCGTCTCCTTGTCCATCTCGTACTTGATCGGCTCCCCGCCCAGCGGGTTTTCGACGACGACGTTCACCTCGTCCGGCGGGTTGTCACCGATCTTCAGGTTGGAAAGCGGCATTCTTCGGTCCTCTCGCAGGTCGCCCGGAAGATAGAACGGGGGCTGCGGATGACCAGACCAGCCGCACTTGTGAAAGCCGAATTTCTATAGTGCGACTGCCGCGTCGTCTTCATCGTCCGTGGGGGAGGGAGCATCGTCCGTTCCGGAGAAACCGAGCCAGGAGGCAATCCGCTCTGTCGGGCCGAACTTCCGGAAGTAGACGATCGCGGGAATGCCAGGGCGCCCGGAAATGGTCAGCCCTTCGGTCTCAAGCGTCACCCGGATGGTGCGGGTGTCGTCGTCCCGCCACAGATACCGGGACTTGTGCTCGTCCACATAGGCCGACTCCCGGTCGATCGTCACGATGCGCGCTTCCAGCCGTCGGTTCTCAGTCGGCAAGGATACGGTTGCGAGGCTGCGCGCATCGATCGACAGAAGCTCTTCATGGGTCAGGTAGGCTTCGATCCGCTGGGCCACGGCGCGCTCATAAAGCGCCACAGGCTCGCCCCGTTTCACACCGCTGCCGAGAGACTTGAGCTTACGGATGATGCGGCCTTCCTCGGGTGCACGGACGGAGATCCGGTCCCGTTGCTGCGCCAATGCCTCGAGGGCCATGCGCGCCCGGTCCAGGGCGAGTTCCCTCTGGCGCAGAGCTTCGTTCAAAACGAAGAGGCTGTCGTCGACACCTTCCGGCCCCAGAAGCAGACCGTCGGCGGCCCGGCTGGCGAGTTGCTGCTTCAGGCGGACATCGGCACGGGATGCTTCCAACTCCGCCCTCAGTTGAGAGGCCGCCGCCGCCGCTTGGTCCACTTTTGACTGAAGCATATGGCCGCGATCCCGGAGGAGCTGGGTTCTCGCAAGCTGCTCGTCCGCAACCTTGGAGCGCCGCTCCAGATCCCGGACCCGGATGCGGCCCAGTTCCACCGCATGCTGCGCCTGGACAAGCTGGTCATCCAGGCGGCCCAGTGCCAGGTCGAACGCCGACTGTGTTTCTTCCAGCGCAGCCTCCGCACCGAGGACCTTGATCCGGCCCCGTTCGATCGCTTCCTCCAGATTTGCGTCCTGGATACGCATCATCACCGTACCCGTTGGCAGAAGCGCACCCTGGTCTACAGGCACATCCACAATGACACCGCTGGTCGACGCCAGGATGGTCTCAATCGGGGCCGTCACGACCGCGCTTTCCACCTCGATCGACGTCATGAGCGATACGATCGTGATCGCGATGTAGGAGAACAGTCCAAGGCCCAGTAACGCATAAAACGCCGCGGTGCTGATCCGCTTGATCGGCCACCGGCGAACCGGCTGTTCCGACATCGGGTTTTTGTCTGGTTTGGTCGAAACCGGCGTAACGGGTGTGTCGATCCGGCGGATCGTGTCTTCGGCCGAGGTCATGCTGCCGCGCACGATGTTCTCGACGAAATGCTCCATCAGATCGCGGGCGCGATCATCCAACTCCGTGAATTTCGCGGCGAGCATGCGCGTGTCGTCATCGAACCGGACGACCTGGGCTTCAAGGTCAAAACTGATATCGAAGCCCTGGAACGGGACGGTAATCTTGGTATCGAAGAGTTCGCCGGGCCGCCGGTCCGGCCCTTCCACCGTTGCGGAGAAGCCGCCGATGCTCCAGTTCTGGGTCGCGTACTCCACGTCGTCGATGGCAATACGCAGGGGTGCCGTCACACGGTAGTGCAGTCTTTGACTTGGCTTTTCCATGCGCGCTTGAAGCATCGCGGCAATCCCAAAAACGGTTCAGAGGGATTACAGCAATCGATGTGCCATCGACGATATTCTGTAAGATATTGTAAATATTGAAGAAAAGTACTGGCGGCATTCTCCCGGTTCGCAAATCGCGAACCGGGATGCGAAACGGAACCGGGGAGGGAGTTATCCCCAGACCAGGCAGTTCCGGCCAAGCGTCACCGGCGTGTCGCCCGGAAGGCTCACGGATTGACCGGCAGCGTCACCGGGCGCCGGACACTGAATGAGCCGACGACGCTTGGAGATCCAAGCCTCGGACCTTTCTGAAACGCCGAACTGGCGGACCAGTTCGTGGGCGATCTCCCGGGCGACCGATGCGTGGAAGTGGAACGCGTCGTTGAAGTTCTCCGGCTTTGCGGTCAGCGGGTTCGGGAAATCGAAGTCCAGGACGGGCGCCATCGCCGCCAACCGCTTCCGATGCGCAAACGCGAGATCCATCCGGTCGTAGGTGATCAGGGTTCGTTGCATGTCGATCGGCGTGGGCGGAATGAAGAGAAGGACCTTTATCCCGGCCTTCCGGGAGAACGCGATGATCTCTTCCAGCGCCTCGTAGTAGGCCTCCGAGGATTGAAACTTTTCCCAATCGCTTTTGGCCGCCTTGGTAACCTGTTGGTGCCATTTCCGGGCGCGCTTCGCAGATTGTGGTAAGGGCGGGGTCTGCGGGCTCGGATCGGCCGCAACGAAGGGAGCGGGAATGCTCTCCCTGTCGAAGGCCGGCATCGGCGTTACCGCGTTATCCGTCGTTTCCAGCTCGCCACGATCGGTGCGGGTCGCCTCTTCAGTTTCAACGGTTCGTGCGGGGGGGATGATCGTCGCCGGCAGGATCTGTCTTGGGCGCTCGGCCGAGTGAGCCGGGCGGATACCGGCGCCGAACAACTGTCCGAGAACGGATCCGACTTCCCGGATCGCGCTGGCCTCATCCCTGTACTGTTGCTCGAGCACATCCAGGGCGAGCGAGGAAACATCCAGACTGGTGTAGTACTCGCGCGCCGATCCGGCGATCCGAACCGCCTCCGGCATCTGGTTCTTTCCGCCCTTGTACGCCGAGGTGAACATCCGAAGCGGCACGCCCAAAACCACACCCTTCAGGTGCCCGTACCGGGCGGCGTACCAGAAGCTGTCCACCATTTCCGGGAATGTGCCGCCGCCGAAGGAGAAGTTGAAAACATCCTGGCCCCAACGAGACTCCCGAAAGAGTTTCTCCCTCAAGGCCCGGCTCCGGCTGTCCCCGAAGACCACATAGGCGCTCTCCCGCCGGGGATAGGCGATGGTCTTGTAGAGCTGGCCGTGGCGCTTCGTCGCCAGCTTCTCCTTCTGCAGTCCCAGCTCGACGATCCCGTTCTTGTTGAAAGGGTCTACGACCGCGTTCAGCAGCATCGGTGCCATCCCCACCGCGAGGGTCACCCCGGCGATGGCAAGGTAGGGGGCGAGGGTTCGTTTCATCGTCCGCTCCCAGCTCAGAAGTTGTAATAGATGAACTCGCTGAGCTCACCGGCACGGTAGAGCTGGGCGATGGCAATCAGACCGATTGCGGCAAAGGCCATCGACCACCGGACCGAAGGACGCCAGATCAGTCTCCGCCGCCAGTCCAGCCATTTGGAGCGGGCAGCACCCAGCGCCGGACGATACCGGGACGTCAGCTCGATCGAGGTGGGCATCGACCAGACGAAGGCGAACAGGATCACGAACAACCAGCCCGCCTCGGCGCATTGCCGGAGCCACGCCTCTGCGTTGAGGCCACCCAGCGTGCCGTCGACGGCCGCAGCCGTTGTGCCCGCCATACCGGCCATGCCCGCAAGGATCGCGAAAGCCCCTTCGAATGTCTCCGCCCGGAAGAAGACCCAGGCGACGATCACGGCAAGCATCGTCACCAGGCGTCCCGTCCAGGTCGACAATGGCGACTTGGATTTCGCGAAGCCCGGAAACTTCGCCACGATCGCGTGGTTGATCATCAGATAGATGCCGTGGAGACCGCCCCACACCACGAAGTTCCAGCTTGCCCCATGCCACAGACCGCCCAACAGCATGGTGATGCCGAGGTTGGCATAACGCCGGATCTTGCCATTCCGATTGCCGCCGAGCGGGACATAGAGGTAGTCCCGCAGGAACTGCGACAGGGTCATATGCCAGCGGCGCCAGAAGTCGACGATGCTGGTCGCCTTGTACGGCGCGTTGAAGTTCATCGGCAGACGAATGCCGAACAACCGGGCCAGACCCAGGGCCATGTCCGAGTAGCCGGAGAAGTCGAAGTAGATCTGGAAGGTGTAGGCGAGAGCCGCTGTCCAGCTCATCTCCAACGGGATGGCGTGGCCCGCGTCTGCGAGCTGGAAGATCGGTGTCGCATAGGCCGCCGCCGTGTCGGCGATCACGACCTTCTTGAACAGCCCGATCAGGAACAGCGTCAGGCCGACGGACACGTTGAGCGGCAGGGCGCTGGCAAACCGGCCCAGATTGAACTGGGGCACGGTGTGTTTGTGCATCACGATCGGCCCGGCGATGAGCTGCGGGAAGAACACGACGAACAACGCGTACCGCAGGAAGCCGCCGCGCGCGAAGTCTCCCCGCCACGTCTCCACCAGGAAGGCGATCTGCTGAAAGGTGAAGAACGAGATCCCAAGCGGCAGGATGATGTCGCCCGGATCGAAGCTCGTGCCCAGCAGTGCGTTGACGTTTCCGGAGAAGAATAGCGCGTACTTGAAGTACCCGATCGTCGCCAAGTTCAGCACGATCCCGCCGATCAGGACGCGTTTGTCCTTGTAGCGGTCTATGTGCAGATGGAAGGCGTAGTTGATCACGACCGACGCAACGAGAAGCGTCAGAAACGGCACGCTCCAGTTCGCGTAGAAGGCCAGGGACGCTCCGATCAGCCAGAGCATGATCCCCGTCTCCCACCGCATCGCGCGGAGAACCAGGTAGCCCGCAAACACAACGGGCATGAACACGTAGATGAATTCCAAAGATGAGAAGACCATGGTCGCCTCCAGTCCGGCTTGATGCGTTTGATTGGGTCGCCGTCAGCCGGCGCGTCCGTGTTTCATGAGGAGAGAGCAGCGCCGCGGCCCGCGTTGGCCCGCCGCCTTAAGGGTGCCGCCCTTGATGCGGCCCTTCATCCAGACGTACTTCTCGACCTTCCAGCGATACCGGCCGTAGATCATGATCTCACCGTCCGGATCCACGAGGCCCTGCCAGGTCTCGAAACCGTCCTGTCCGTCCTTGCCTTGCACGTAGAACAGCATGCCTTCGTGCATGCGTGCCGTGCGGCTGGAGCTCCACGGCTTGCCCGAGCTCGTGCAACGCAGTGTGCCGATCCAGGCTCCGTCCAATGTCGATGCGGTTGCGCTTGGTGCTGAAGAGGCGGCCCCGATGAGCATGCTTGCCGCCGTGGCGGCGAGCAGAGCTGATCTTGAAAGGAAAGGTCCCATAACCTGTCTCCAAACGTGGCGTCACCTCTGCCACCGCAATCCAAGGGCCAACCCTAGATCTGTGAAAATCAATCGGTTGGGTGATCTGCCAGTGGTTTCGGTTCGCATTCTGCGATGCAGGATCAGACCGCTGTCCGGCGTACGACGAATGCCGGATCGTTCATGAAGTCCTCGGCCTTCAGGCTCGGCCGGTTGTCGTGCAGAACCGCGCGCATGTGCTCCAGGATCGCGTCGGCGACTTCGGGGGATGGCTTCCAGTTTTCTTGAAACACGCTGCTGACAGCCTCGACCGGAACGCCGAACTCATCGGAGATACCGCTGGCATAGAGATGCCGCTTGATCGACCAGAAGCGGATCCAGTGGATCGCCATCTCGCACTGGTAGCGCCACAGGTACAGCCGATCGAAGAACGCCTTCACCTCGGGCATGTCGTTGGAGAACGCGACCGCCAAAGGGGCCCGCATGGTGTCGCGCCGAGCGATCAGGGCCGGGAAAGGGCGGGTCGGCGCCTCGTGGATCACACCGACCTGAACGATGGCTTGGTCCGGCCGCGTCCTGTGAGACAGGGATATCGGATACGTCTCGTCCAAGCCCAGGCCAAAGCGGCACCAGTTTCGAACGGGGATCCATTGCCCGTCGATAACCGAAAACAGTTCCGGCCATGTGTGGCGGCGCTTACGGCGGCGCTCTACGAAGGTATCGGTGGCGTTCATGGCCATCTCCTCTCGGGTCGTCGTCTCGGAGTTCAGGAGAAAAGGAAGCTGATGTGATGTTTGTTTGGAAAAGCGAGCATCTTTCCCATCGCGATCGCGAAGAGAAAAAGGCCGGAAACGTAAATGGCTGTGATGTAAAACGCGAACCATTCTTTGCATTTGTAGAAGAAATTCACATCATGTTCTGCTGATTGATTTCCTCTGTTCGACCATTTTTGGATGTGAAGTCTGAAGAGGCAGTATACTTTCACACCAGCATTGATAAGCTGGTTGAAATAGAGAATGAAGGGAAAGGCGATGAATACTTCATCAGAATATTTATAGATGACCATCGACAGCGCCATACGCGTCAACATGATGAAGATTGTGTAGGAGATCAGATAGTCGACGCCGACCAATGCCATGGCGGCCACGGCGGTGGCTGGGCTGATCAGCATCGTCCACATGGAGATCCGCTGGTCCACAAGGCACCACCAGATGAAGAACGGCATACGTCTTGGGCCCAGGGCGATAGCGCGCGAGCCGTTGCGCAGCATGTTCCCCGACCATCGGCGGAAGTTCTGAACCATCCGCTCGATGCCCATGCCTTCGATGTGCTCGACGGTGTAGCCGGTCGCGTCTGGCACGTAGAGCATGCGTGAGTTCCAGCGAAGCAGCGTGTACCAGGTAGACTTGTCGTCGCCCGATAGGAACCGGAAGTCTCCCCAAAGCCAGTGCTCGAGGTGATCGGCCTCCAGTGTCCGGATGAACTCCAGTTTCATGAGATGTTTCGCGCGGAACAGCGAACACCGGCCGGTCAGTGTCAGCACCCGGTTCGACAGGGCATGGCTCTGCATCACCATGTGCCGCTGGGCGAACCGCATCTTCAGCCAGACGTCGATCCATTTCGGGCCGTGTGCCACGACCTTCTCCCCGGTGGTCATGGCTTCGAGATCCGGATTGGCAACGAACAGTGGGGCGCATTTGCGGATCAGCCCGCGCTCCAGGATGAAGTCGCCGTCCATGAAGACGATGATGTCGTCGCGGCCGATGCCAAGGCGGTTCATGGCCCGGAGCACAAGGCCGATGGCGCACCGCTTTCCGGGCACGTTCTGACGGACGCACACGAATTCCAGATCCAGGTCCGAGTGGTACCGCTTCAAGTAGTCTTCAATAATGATTTCGTCGGAGCGGTCACCGGAGCCGAGCCAGATGGTCCCAGGAAGGTTGTTGTCCCGCAGTTCGCGGCACATCGCTTCAACCACCGGCTCCGTAATGTCCCGGCTTTCCCGGAACGTGGTCATCATGAAATGGACGTGCCGGGGGCGGTATCCCTGTTCCCAGATCTGGTTGGCCTGCTTCTGCAGTTTGGGATAGACGCGGTACTCGTAGATGAGCGCCCGGGCGAAATGGGTGAACCACCATCCGTAACGCCAGATGCCAAGCGTTCCGAGGGCCACGGTGAACGCCATGACCTTCGGGTCGAAGATGGCGTTGTCCACCTCCATCATCAGAATGAAGCAGACTGACAGATAGACGTAGATCTTGAAGAACGCGATCCACGTCCACTTCTTCGGCTTCTCATCCATGGCACTCGCCTCCGTCCTCACGGGGCGGGAAGGGCAATCGACATGCCATGAAAGTGGCGCGTGAAAACCGCGGTTCTCAGCCGTTTTCCCGACGACCGGTCGCTTTGCATTTCGCAAATTGCAACCCGTCTTGCACTGGCCGTGCGGTGCTC
Source organism: Thalassobaculaceae bacterium (assembly GCA_963691835.1). GTDB lineage: Bacteria > Pseudomonadota > Alphaproteobacteria > Thalassobaculales > Thalassobaculaceae. The sequence continues at coordinate 5,003,884 of OY829383.1, read as the reverse complement.
TCGACCGCTAACGCGGGTTTGGACGCGCTGCCGCCAAACAGGACGTGTTGCCACCGGAGTATTCGTCGATTAGCGGCCGTGAAAGCCGAACGCGGGAGATCAAATTTGGGCTGGTCCATAAGAACCTGCCGGCAAGATACTCCGTCCACGCCATGTAGTGCCGCTTTGAGCGAACGCTCAAAAAGCCGAGGTCCTGCCGTCGCCAGTCTTGGCTAGGCCCCGGTATGAAGTTCGCGAACGCATATGGCAGCACAATCTTGGGCATAAGGATCGCTTGCTCCAGATAGCGGACCCCGAGAGCGAGGTTCTTTCCGTCGATGGTCAGGTCAAAGAGGTTGTACCCTTGGAGCGATGCCATGCGCGCGATCGCCGTCAGAGACGCAAGAGCATGACGTTGATACCAAAGCGCTCTGGCGCCCCGCATCGTCTCGAACGGCAGACTGCCATCCGGGCGCATTTGTTGAAGAGCAATTCGAAACCGCACCAGACCCTGATCGAACAGGGTCTCATCTCCACGATATGCGCCCCATGCCATCGCAATGGCATCCCGGAGGTAGCGATGATTGTTGCAGTTGGACGGTGCGGAAATGGGGTGTCCTTCATTCCCCGCACAGTCGAGGTGTTTGTCTCGTGAAGAGGTTCCACCCGTACCGACGTTCGAGGCCACGACGAGATCTCCCAGCCACTGATCGATCCGGCTCTTTCGAGTTTGGTCTGCCGCTGCGGTACGAGAGAGGATTGCCCAGCTGGGGATCACGCCCATCAGAAACGCCTTAAGGGCATATATGCTTTTTGTGTTCCTTTGATCTTCGGTGATCGACAGATCGGACAGGGCCTTGGATCTCGCCCAGGTATCCAAGCCAGATATGGCCTCGGCTGCGGCCTTCTGGTTCCTCAAGCCCAGCCAGGCAGCGGCCCTGGTCATCATGGCGAAGGAAAAAGGACGGGCGCTCGGATCTGTGCCGTAGCCCGTGCGTGCCTCCAGACCGTGGATGGGTAACGGAACCGGCGTGTCGCCGTTCCATGCACAGAGCCGTTCGACCTCCGTCAGAGGCCAAAGCGACATTGACTGGTAACGGGCCTCAGGGTCGACGAGCACCAGTCCGGGCTTGGGTATCAAAGGTGTTCCTGAGCTTGATGTCGTATTCGCCGTGGCGCCAACCGTGGCGGAAAGCGGAATTCCCAGAATGCAAATCACCCCGCAAACCAGCTTCATAATGCACTTGCAGAATGCCACGTCGTTCGTCTTTGCGCTGATCATCGAACTCTCTCTAGTCTATTGTTTTTAAGCATTTTTTCTCTTTTCCACCCGCTGCACCCAGTTGGCATGTGGCATGCGGAGCAGGGCACTGCGCGGGGAATGCCCGCGTCCTCGCAATCGACGTGCTGAAAGCCAACGAGGAGTTGCTGCTATGCCCACCGCCCCCATTGCTCCCGTAACGGGAACGAACGCAGCCGACCATCTGTCCGGCTCGACAAGATCCGAAGTCATCGATGGATACTCGGGTAATGACACGCTCCGCGGTAACGGAGGTAACGACCAGATCTTCGGAGGCCGCGGCGACGACTCGCTGAACGGCGGAAGCGGCGCCGACGAGTTGCACGGCAGTGGCGGATCCGGCCTTGGCATTTTTGAGACGATCTCGATCTCTGAAAGCTACAGCGGCAGGGTGATCTTCGAGGGCGAAACGGCGGGCTACCGGAACTCTTTTGGCGTCTACAAGGTCGACACGGAGACCAAAGAGATCACGGACGTCCAGATCATCTGGGAGAACGCGTCGAACCAAGGCAGTGGCGGTAACCTCCAACCCGGTGTGACCGAGCATCCGCTGGAGTTGGACGCTGGCGATCAGGTCGGTTTCTTCATCGTCTCCAACGGCTTCAGTTATAACAACTACAGCCGGATGGGTGAGGGAACCTACGAGTTCCGGGACCGGGAGACGGACGGAACGGCGACACTCGAGAGCGCCCACCCCGAACTGGTTCATGTCGGGACTGATGGTACCGAAACGACTGTTCGCTACCACACCTATCACACGGCCGGTCATGGCGAGCACATTGGCCTCAACGCGGATGGGCACGTGGTTCAGAGCGATGGCTCCGTCGGCCTGATCCATACCGTCGGTAATGTCGACATCGATGAAGGCACGCTGACCATCGGGTTTGAAGACCTGTTCAACGGCGGCGACAAGGACTTCGACGACAGTGTCTTCACGGTCGACATCGGCTCCGCCAACGCCGAGGTGCTCAACGCCCACGGTCCCTACGGCAATGCAAATGCGACGGTAATCGACGGAAACGTCGTCCGCACGAATGATGCGCAAGGCGACGTGGTCTCCGAGGCCGACGATCCGGGCTTTGACCTGTCCTATGCCGGAGTGACCAACGACTCCACGACGTTCGCAGCACGCTTCCAGGTTTACGATGAGGACGGCTTCGGCCGGGTCTTCAACGACCCCGGCACGTCTAGCGTCTCCCTTGAAGTCTCCATCGACAAAGATCAGACCGCCCGTTCATCTGACGATGCGGAATCCGATTGGGATACGCGCCTGGTTGTGGTGACGGATGGGAGCACGACGACCTTCACGGTCCAGACACTGTCCGACGGCGAGGTGATCAACGAGACGGTTGTCGACGGTACCCTTAAGGTCGATCCGGACGGTGAGGTTCGGATCTCGGTTGACCAGGATGCCTTGGGCCTCGACCTCGACGACACCATCCATTGGACGGCAAGCGTCAATGGTCAGGAATTCGACATCACCACCAGTGACGACTACGACAAGCTGAAGGAGTACAAACTCGTATCCAGCGACGACACGCTCGTTGGCGGCACCGGTGACGACACGCTCATCGGGTATGACGGCGATGACGTCCTCTTGGGTGAGAACGACGAAGACGAGCTTCATGGCGGCTCCGGTGCGGACACCCTGAAGGGGGGCTCCGGCGACGACACACTGTTCGGCAACACCGACAACGACCTGCTTTCCGGCGGTCTTGGCGACGATGACGTCAAGGGTGGCAGCGGCGACGATGTTGCAAACGGAAACAAGGGTGACGACACCATCTCCGGCGAGAATGGCGACGACACCATTTTCGGTAACCATGACAATGACAGTCTGGATGGCGGTGCTGGCGACGATTACCTCGACGGCGGCAAACACGACGACCATCTGTTCGGCGGCTCGGGCGACGACACCCTGATTGGCGGCGAGCAGGCGGACACCCTGTCCGGGTCCACCGGCGACGACTCACTGGACGGTGGCACTCATGACGACCAGCTCTTCGGCGGCTCGGGCGATGACACGCTCAACGGCGGTGATCAGCAGGACACGCTGAGCGGCGGTGAGGGGGATGATGTTCTGGATGGCGGCAGCCACCCGGATCTCCTGAACGGCGGCAAGGGCGACGACACGATCCGGGCCGGCGATCACAACGACACCATCTCTGGCGACTTCGGAAACGACGTCATCTCGGCTGGCAGTGGTAATGACGAGATCGACTCCGGCAAGGACGACGACTTTGTCGATGCAGGCTCGGGCAACGACACCATCAGCGACAGCTTTGGTGCTGACACGCTCTCCGGTGGCGACGGTCATGACTCGATCTACGCCGGGCGCGATGCGGATAGCGTCGACGGTGGTTCGGGCAAAGACACCATCTCCGGCGACCGCGGAAACGATACCCTCTCCGGAGGGGCCGATGCGGACCGGATCTACGGTGGTCGCGACGACGATGTCGCTGATGGCGGATCCGGTGACGACAAGGTCTACGGCGAAGAAGGCAATGACGTTCTGTCCGGCGGCGATGGCGACGACCATCTCGACGGCGGAAAACAGGACGACACGCTCGACGGCGGTGCCGACAACGACACCTTGCGCGGCAGCTGGGGTGACGACGCTCTGAGTGGCGGCGATGGTGCTGACCATCTCGACGGCGGCGATGGTGCCGACACCTTCGAAGGGGGAGCGGGCGACGACACCTTCTGCGGCGGCAAGGTCGGCCGCCCTGATGGCGACGTTGACATCTACATCGCTGAAGTGGATGGCGGGGCCGACTTCATCATCGGCTTTGAAGACGGCTACGATCTGATCGACGTGACCGCCTTCGAAACGTACTGGTCGGTGATCAGCGGCAGCCTCCAGGAAAGTGGTGACAACCTCGTCATCGACTTCTCCGGCGCTGGCGGAGAGGAGGGCGACTCCTTCACGCTTGAGGATTTCTCCACGGACAACCTCTCGGCTGACGACTTCATCGGTCTGCTGGAAGAGATCTTTCTCGATGAGGAAGAGGACGGCGACGGGGAGGATGATGAAGACTCCCTGGTCGGCTCGACAGGCGGGGACGACGTCTCTGGCGATGAGGAGGACGGGGACTCTGATGACGAAGAGGACGCGGACTCCGACGATGACGAGGACGGGGACTCTGATGACGAAGAGGACGCGGACTCCGACGATGACGAGGACGGGGACTCTGATGACGAAGAGGACGGGGACTCTGATGACGAAGAGGACGCGGACTCCGACGATGAAGAGGAGGGAGACTCCGCCGACGAAGAGGACGCGGACTCCGACGATGACGAGGACGGAGACTCTGACGACGAAGAGGACGCGGACTCCGACGATGAGGACGAAACCTCTGATGGCGACGCGGATGAGGGCTCCAACGACGATGGAGCTGTCGACGCCAGCTACGCTGAAGACAGCGGGGATAGTGGATCCGGCGATGACGATGGCGACTCTGTCGGTCTGATTGGCGGGTCCGACCCGGATCCCGTCGAGTACCTCATCTAACGCTGGGGAGCGGTCGGCGATGAACAACATCATGCGACTGGGGGCCGCCGTTGTTCTGCTGCTGGCCACCCCCCTCCCACTCTCAGGTGCGCACGCACTTGATGGGTCGGGTCAGTGGGCCGGGTTGATCGTGTGTGAGCGCGGTGGCGACCGGTTTGAATCCGAGCGCCGCTTCGAGATCTCCGGCCGTGAGATGACGTGGGAGCGCGGAACTCCGGGAGAAGATGGCTACGAGACCCTCGCCGGAACGATCGACGATACCGGTGAGGTCATGCTGCACGGCCGCTACCACTGGGATCGTGAGAAGACCTTTTGGATGAAGGGCCGGTTCCAAGAGAACCGCTTTGATGCCCAAGGTGAGCGGGGCCGTAAGTGGTGTTCGCTCACACTCACACGGGAAAGCTGACAGCCGCTCCCACCAGGATTGTCTTTGCGCCGAACCTCCTCCTCACCATCCCTCACATCGGCGCAAGGATGAGAAGAGGGCCCCGGAAACGGGGCCCTCTTTTATGTTTGTGGACCCGCCAAGGAACGCTGAACTCGCAAGTCAACTTGGCACGGAAATGGCCCTACAGACGTCGAAAGACGCTTGGAGGGCTCCAAACATGCGACATCCTGCGAAATTGCGAGTGTACGCCGTCATTGTGTTTTGCATTTTGGCAATTGGGACGTTGCCGATCCTCGGCAATGTCGCCATCGATCCGATCGACCGAGATCAGACCTTCAGTCTGGGCCTCCACAAAGAGCGGGTGGCTGTCGACCGCCACGCTCAGCTCTATAAGACCGCCCGATATCTGCGCAGCCGCGAGCCCTTTGTCATCCTCGGTGACAGCCGGGCCCGTGCCCTTAGAGAGAAGTACTTCACCAGCGTCCGGCTACCTGGCGTCTACAACTACGCCTTCGGCGGCGGCACGATGCCTGAAGCGCTTTCGGCCTATTGGGATGCGGCAGCAACAGGCGCGCTCAAAGGCGCGGTTATCGGCGTGCCGCTGCGGATGTTCAGCGAGCGCTACAAGCGTGGCAAGAACCAGGTGTTGGAGGCGCGGGTCTGGATCGACGACCCTTGGCGCTACTACTCCAGCATGGACGTCTTTTCCGTGGCACTCGACGTCCTGGAAGCCTCCGTGCCCGCCCCGATCGATCGTTGGATCGCGGCCGCTCGCGACGTGAACCTCGGGACCATCATGGCGTCGGCCGCCTCGGCCTCGACGAAGGCGAACGCCAGTGCGGCCCAGGATGCCCGAGCGGCGGCCCGCGCCCGCAAATGGAAGACCCAAATCGAGATCGCGGCGCGTTCCGACTGGCGTACATTCAAGTTTGCAGAGAGCTACTTCGATGAGCTTCAGCGGGTCGCAGCCCACGCGAAAGCGAATGGGATCTCGCTGATCTTCTTCATCCCGCCGACGCCACTCGAGATGCAGGTCCGCATCGAAGACTTCGGCCGGACCGGCGTCAATTTCTCCTACCGGAAGCGGCTGGCTGCCCTGGCGCCCGTGGTCGACTTCGACTTCTACTCGGCTTGGACGGACAAAAACGAGAACTTCAAGGACGCCTACCATTTCGGCTCTGCGTTCTCGCGTCAGATCTCGGCGGAACTCGCCCGCTTCCTGTCAGACAACGACAAGCTGCACCGCACGGTCGCCAAGCGCCGGGACGGGGTTTTCTGCCCGACAAACCGTCGTGATCCCGGTGCCCGAGTGATTGAGGGGCAGGTCACTCTGCTGGTCGGCGAAAGCTGCCGAGTTTGGATTTCCAAGACTGAGGAGACGCAACGATGAGCCGGTTCCTTCGCTCTGTTTCAGCCACCGCTGCGGTCCTGACAGCAGCCCTCTCGATGTCCGGTGACGCCTTGGCAGGCAAGAAGACCCCGCTTCAGACCGAAGCCATCCCCATGGTTTTGCCGAGCCCTTGCGAGATTATCGGCCGGGCTGTCCGGTCAACCCGGGCGACCATGAGTGGCGACCATTGGGAGGGTCTCGACTGGCCCAACATCCACGCCGCGTCGGTCGTAGCCCGCGTCGCCGTCTCAAAAGGAGACTGTGACGAAGCCAAGGTTCACGAAGCGATCAAGCGGAACAGGAACGAGGTCACGGAGGTTCGTTTGAAGGACCTCCATCAAGCCACGTACCGGAACCCGGTTCAGGCGATCTCCAACACGGTCCTGAATGGTTTCGTCGGGCCCAAGCGGGAAGATGTCCCGCCGGTCCCGCTGACCACACCGTTCACCTGGGAGCGGCGGGAGTTCGACCGGAACTGGCGGTTCAACCTCAACGCCTGGAAGATGGTGGAGCCGATGATGCTTCATCATGACAAGACCGGCGATCAGCTCGCGGGCCGTCTTGCCTATGATCTGATCGCGGACTGGACGCGATTCAGCCTCGTCGAGGGTCAGCCCAACGAGTTCAATTGGTACGACATCGCCGCCGGTCAGCGGGCCATGAAGCTGGCCTACATGATCGACCGCGCCTACCAAGGCAAACTCAACCTGTCCGATGATGAGCGGGCTTTGCTCCTGGCTGTCGGGCATCTGCATGTGGAGCGCCTGCTGGACCCGAGCTTCATCAACCCGGGCAACCACGGCACCTTCCAGATCCACGGTCTCGCTGCGTTGTGCCGCACCGTGCCCAGCTATCGCCTGTGCCAGAACGCGGACGGGTATATCGCCGAGCAGATGGAGGCCCTTGTCCGCGGTCAGTTTGGTGCCGAAGCGGTGCATATGGAGCACTCCGCCGAGTACCACTTCTTCATGCACAAGGTCTTCGACAGGCTGTTCTCAACCGGCTGGTACGACGATCTTGAGGTGACCAAGTCGCTCTTGGAGCGGGTGATCGACAACAAGAAGTGGCTGATCTTTCCGGACGGTCAGGTCGTCCGCCATGGCGACACGGACCAGCGTGAAGAGCCGCTGCCGGCAGACTTGATCGCGACGTCACCCAAGGCATGCATTTCGCCGACGTCCTACGATCCAGACTGCTTCATCCTGAAGACCTTCCCCGAGACCGGCTACGCCACGGTCCGGAGCATGTGGAACACCGACGCCTCGGTCGCTTCCATGCTGTTCATGATGGGCTCCTACCACAGCCACGCGCACAAACAGCCGGATCACCTCTCCATTGAGCTGTTTGAGCGGGGCATGCCGATCATCGTGGATGCGGGCAAGTTCGCCTACGACGAGACCAATCCCCGCCGTGCCTATATGAAGAGCACCCGTGCCCACAACACGGTGGAAATCGACGGCTCGGACTATGCGCGGAGCAAGCGGGAAGCCGTGGGCTCGATGATGGAGAGTGCGTCGGTGGAGCCTTGGGGCTAGCGGATCGACGGCGGGATGTTCCACGTCGACACCAAGACGCGTCACGACCGCCGGCTGGCGTATCGTCCAGGCAAGTGGCTCGCGGTAATCGACCGGCTCGTGTCCAACAAGGAGCGGACGTTCGAGCAGTGGTTCCACTTGCACGAGGATCTGAAGGGTCAGATCTCGGCCGCGAACAACACGTGGCTCGTTGATCTGCCGGATGGCGGTCGAATGCGGGCGATTGCTCGGTCGACGGCCGACGGTTGTGAGCTGCGGCGCCTGCGCGGCGCGACCGAGCCACGCCTTCAAGGCTGGATCAGCCGGGAGTACCGGAGTTTCAAACCAAACGATGCCATCGGTCACGCCTGCCGTGCCAAGGACATCACCATGGTGACCCTTTTCATCATCGAAGAGGCGGGCCGGATGGCGCCGATCGATCTGGTTGCCACGGACGGGGCCGTCCCCTGGTCGGTGCGCGATGACCGGGACGGCGTTGTCGCCGATCTCGGTGCCGCACCGGCCATTGAGGCCGTTGCCGCTGTCGACAGTCGGGCAAAGCCTGCGAAGGCCAAGAAGCCGAAGAAGACCACGACCGGCAAGGCCGAGGCCGCGGTCTTGAAGATCGCGCCGCCGCTTCCGAAGGCGCGTCCGGCACTCTCCGCCCCAGCAAAACCAACGGCAGGAGGCACGCAAGTCGCTCCGTCCGCGGTGTGGAAGGACCGCTTTGCCTCGATGCCCAGTACGGGCGTTGTCGGCCTCGCCATGCGTGGTTCCGACGGTACCTATCGGGCCAAGCTCGGTCAGATGATCTTTGCGGGCCCCGGCAGCGGTTGGAAGAAAGTCGACGAGTTGGAGATCAGTTTCCGGCTCTCCGGGCTGGCGGCTGAGGGCAATGGGCCACCAGCTTTCGCGATCGTCTGTCATGCCCGGCGTGATCGTCCTTGCGACATGATCGGCGGCCAAGGGCGCTCGATCGGCAAGGGCCGCGTGTCCGGCTCGCTTGGCCGTTACTACGATGCGGGTGCATTTGCCCGCGGTGCCATCGTCATTCGGGATCTTGGGCAACGCGTCGTCTTGACCGGCGAGGCAAGAATGGTCTCCGGCACAGCGACGGGGATCGAGCGGTCGGCTGTCCTTGTGGAAATGGAGTTGGTGCCGCTTGAGGCTTCCGGAACCAAACCCTTCATCGCCGAGGCCACGAGCTACAACTGCAAAGGCATGGACCCGACCGGGATCTTTGCAGAGCTGTCCGGCTCGCGCTATCGCACCGTAACTTTTGACGAGATCGCGCGGAACGGTGTGGATCCGAAGCGCGTCAATGTCCTGGTTCGCCACGACATCGACCATTCCATGCTGAGTTCTGCGGATCTTGGTGCGCTCGCCGCCGCGAATGGTGTGCGCAGCACCTTCTTCGTGCATCTCGGCTCCGGCTTTGCGGCAGCGATGAGCACGTCCGGACAGTACACCCGCAACCCGGATCTGCTGCCCCGTCTCAAAGCGCTTCAAAGCATGGGTCATGAGATCGGCTACCAGACCGATGCGTTGATGATGGACGTCTTCCTGGATCTGCGGATGGACCGATGGCTGGCAAAGGCGCTCGCCGATCTGAGGGGGGGCGGGTTGGCCATTCAGTCCGAAGCATCCAACGGCTCACCGTTCGGAAAGCGCACCGGCGCGCACAACCGCTTCAGTTTCGCCGACTTCCGGGAAGGCGGCAGGCTGTCCCATCTCGTCAATGACCCACAACGGGAACGCCTCGGCTTCTCCGGTGATATCGACGTGCTGTTGGATGGTCGGCGCTACCGCCGGTCATTGCCCCGGGTTCGGATGGCGGATGTCGGCCTTCGGCACGCCGCGTACTACCCGGAAACCTATGGCGTCGACCGTAAGACGTTCGTCTACCTGACCGACTCCCGCCTGAACGGGGAACAGATCTTGGACGGGTTGCGGAGGGCAAAGCCGGGGGCGGTGGTCCAGGTGTTGATGCATCCGTGGCGCTGGGCAAGCTGCCACCCGGGATATGCCGGCCTCGCTCAAGACAAGCTCCCTCAGAAAGCCCGGCGGGCCCTCGCGTCGCCTGACGCCGTCGCCCGCCAAGACTAAGGACCGAACGAGAGGACCAAGTCGATGAACACCTCACCGAACATTCTTCTGGTCGAAGACTCCGATCCGGAGGCCATTCTCTACAACGCGTTCCTTGAATCGGAGGAGGCGACGGTCACGCATGTCTCCACCGGAGAGTCCGCCATGCAGATCCTAAAGACCAATCAAACGGACCTGATGGTACTCGACCTCAACCTGCCGGACATGACGGGCCTTGATGTCCTCCAGCATCTCCGCGAACGCAGGGCCCAGGTGCCGACAATCATGATGACAGGCCAGGGTTCCGTGAATGCCGCTGTCGGCTCCATGCAGGCTGGCGCGTCGGACTTCATCGTCAAGCCGTTCGACGGCCGCCGCCTCGTGAACGCGGTTCGCGACGTCCTGAGCCGCACACGGACGGATCTACCAACCGTCCCGGGCATCCCGCCAAGGACGGTCCTGCCCGTTCAGGACAGCGCCTTCATTGGCAGCTCTTCGGCCATGATGGCGGTCAACAAGACACTGGATGCGGCCGCGAAATCGGACGTCACCGTCTTTGTGACCGGTGAGAGCGGTACCGGGAAGGAAGTTTGTGCAGAGGCGCTGCATGCGCGTAGTTCGCGCGCGGGCGCCGCATTCGTGGCGATCAACTGCGCCGCCATCCCGCACAACCTGATGGAAGCCGAAGTCTTTGGCCATGTGAAGGGCGCTTTCACGGGTGCTACGTCGGATCGCGAAGGCGCGGCGATGCGGGCGGATGGAGGCACGCTGTTTCTCGACGAGATCTGCGAAATGAATCTGGATCTCCAAGCGAAACTCCTCCGCTTCGTCCAATCCGGTGTCGTGCAACGGGTCGGCGAGACCAAAACACGCAAGGTCGATGTCCGGATCGTCTGTGCCACCAACCTCGACCCTTGGGAGGAGGTCCAGGCCGGCCGCTTCCGCGAGGACCTCTACTACCGCCTGCATGTTGTGCCAGTCAGCTTGCCGCCCCTTCGCGCGCGGGGCGGGGATGTTCTGGAGCTGGCGCGCGCCATGTTGGTGCGTTTCGCCAAAGAGGAGGAAAAAGACATCGACGGCTTCGACGCGCCGGTGGAGCGCGCGCTGCGGCTTTACGATTGGCCGGGCAATGTACGTCAGCTTCAGAACGTGATCCGGACGATGGTGGTGTTCTGCAATGATTGCCGGATCACGACGGACATGCTGCCCAGCGACATTCGCGGTGGTGCCTCCGAGAGTCACCTGCCGGTCCCGGGGCCGTCGAATGCTCTCGGCGACCCCAGGGAGATGACGAGCCCAGGCCGCAAGGCTGACCTTGGATCCACAGGGATCGAGCCTCTGCGTATCGTGGAGAGGCGCGCCATCGAACGTGCGATCGGAATTTGCGGCGGCAACATTCCACGTGCTGCTGCTTTTCTGGAAATCAGCGCATCGACAATCTATCGCAAGAAGCTTGCGTGGGATGGCAGCCAGGCTGCCCACGAATAGGCGGAGACTGCGGGTAGCATCATTTCGCGATCCGCAACCGGGGCTCGCGAAACGCAAATCGCAATGGGACACGCCCCGCGAAACAGTCCAAGTGATCATCGATTAAACAATTGAAAATTAACAGAAATATAGATTGGTATCAGTTGGCACAGGGACTGCGAAGAGGGGGGTAAGAGGACAGACCCTGAGGAGGTTCCGATGAACATCATTTCCCCCGCTCTCCGCCACAACGTCGCGGCCCTGGCTGAGCTTCGCTCGGTCCCCCATTTCGACGCGGCTGTTGCGTCGATCAGCATCGTTGGCCTTGGCTATGTCGGCGCCGTTTCTTCCGCATGCTTCTCCAGCCTCGGCCATCCCGTTGTGGGTGTCGACGTGGATACCGACAAGGTGCGCAACATATCCGAGGGCATTTCCCCGATCGTGGAGGAAGGCCTGGGTGAGCTGATCAACGCGGGCCTGGAGCAGGAGTTGCTCTCCGCGACCACAGATCTCTATGCCGCGGTGCTGGACACCGACATCACGATGGTCTGCGTCGGTACCCCGACGCGTCCGGATGGTTCTGTTCATCTCGGGTACCTCGAGGCGGTTTCCGATCAGATCGGTGCCGCTCTCGCCGAGAAAGACGGCTATCACACCGTGGTCATCCGTTCCACGATCGCCCCGGGCGTGACCCGCAATACCGTCATCCCCCGCATCGAGAAAGCGTCCGGCAAGACGGCGGGCAAAGGTTTCGGGATCTGCTTTCATCCGGAGTTCCTCCGGGAGAGCACGGCGATTGCCGACTTCTTCGCGCCGCCGAAGACCGTGATCGGCTCGTCCGACGACCGGGCGGCAGACACCTTGGCCCGTCTCTACGAAGGCATCCCGGGACCGATGATCAAGACCTCGATCGAAGCCGCCGAGATGGTCAAATACGTAGACAACACCTGGCACGCGCTGAAAGTCAGCTTCGCCAACGAGGTCGGCCGGGTCTGCAAGGCGAACGGCATCGACAGCCACGACGTCATGGACATCTTCTGCCAGGACACGAAACTGAACTTGTCCCCCTACTACATGAAGCCGGGATTTGCGTTCGGTGGCTCGTGCCTGCCCAAAGATGTCCGTGCGATCAACGCGCTGGCCGACCGCTCCGGCGTGGACACGCCGCTGCTCCGCTCGATCACGCACTCGAACACCGCCCAGATTGAGCATGCGCTCAACCTCATCGAAGCCAGCGGTGCGACGGAGGTCGGTTTCCTGGGCGTCACGTTCAAAAAGGATACCGATGACCTTCGGGAAAGCCCGACGCTGATCCTGATGGCCCAACTCATGGACGCTGGCTACACCGTTAAGGCTTATGATGAGAGCCTTGCCGTGTCCCGGAACGTGGCCTCCCAGGCGGAGTACCTGGCCAAGGCGGCACCGCACCTAGCCTCGGTTCTGGACAAGCTCGACACGGTCCTGGTCGATAGTGCCCAAGAGATGATCGGCGGACCGGAGATCCTGGTCGTCTCCCACGCGACCGATACATTCCGGGATCTCGTCGACCGTCGTGATGAACATCAAAAGGTTGTTGATCTGGTTCGGCTGGAGCGCCGCACGGATCGGCGGCCGAGCTATCAGGGCATCTGCTGGTAAAGCGCCTCACCCCATCCCCCCACAAGCTTTCCAACGATGTCCCGGCGGGGGCGGCTCAGGCCGCCCCCGTCTCTTTTCTTGGGGCCGGGGTCGATTTTCAGACCTGCGCGACTCCCATTCCAGGACACTGCGATCCGAGCCATTTGCAGTCGACATTGCAAAGCGCGAATCACGGCTCGACGTTTTTCGTTAGGTTTCAGAAGATATAATAAAAACAGATATTTAAGAACTTCACCAATATGGCATCTCCATTGCTCTTCTCCTGGCATGCGGCGAACGCCGAGATCAGCCTAGGACCGAGGAGGATAGCGAAATGAACATGATGCCGACAACAAACCGAGTGATCCCCGTGATCCTGTGTGGTGGTTCGGGAACCCGGCTGTGGCCGCTCTCCCGGCCGGATATGCCGAAGCAGTTCCAGTCGATCGACGACAGTGGCAGAACGCTTCTTCAGCACACACTGGAGCGCGTCTCCGACCCGATCATGTTCGCGCCGGCTATTCTCGTCACGGGTGAGCAGCATGTCGCAACGGCCCGGGAACAAGCGGCCGCCATCGGCGCCCGGCTGGACGTCGTGATTGCCGAGCCATGCGCCCGGAACACCGCGCCCGCAATCGCCGCCGCCGCAAGGGTTGTCGACGCGCGACGGAGTGGTGACGTCCTGTTCGTCACACCCGCCGATCATCTGATTGCCGACGAGGCGTCCTTTCTGAAAGCCGTGGCCGCGGCGACGGCGTCGGCGAAGTCTGGACGGGTCGTTACGCTTGGCATTCGGCCGAACGAGGCTTCCACCGCCTACGGCTACATCCGGGCAGACACGGATCTCGTGATTTGCGGGGCGCACCCCGTATCCCGCTTCATCGAGAAGCCGGAGGCGGATGTGGCCGCCTGGATGATCCGGGATGAGCGAAATCTATGGAACGCCGGCATGTTCATGATGCGCGCGGACGTAGCCCGGGCGGAGTTCCGGTCGCTGAACCCGGTGCTTGAAATGACCGCGGACGCCGCTGTCCGGGCGGGTGAGACCGTCTTTGGAACGCTGCATCTTGACCCGACCATCTATCAGACCGCCGAGTCGATCTCGTTCGACTACGCGGTGATGGAGAAAACGGAAGCGGCCGTTGTGCTTCCGGTCGACATGGGTTGGGATGACGTCGGGTCTTGGGACGCGATCTGGCGTGTGACACCTCAGGATGCGCACGGCAATGCAACCGTTGGACATGCTGTTGCCGAAGACTGCCGCGACACGCTTCTGGTCGGGGGCGATCGGCTGGTCACCGCAGTCGGCGCAGAAGACACCATTGTTGTCGAGACCGAAGATGCGGTGCTTGTGGCCAAGCGGGGCGACAGCCAATCGGTGCGCCGGATCGTTGACGCGCTCAAGGCACGGAATGCGACGGAAGTGGAGCGTGGTGCTCGGGTCAGCCGCCCCTGGGGCGACTATGAAAGCCTTGAACAGGACGACGGTTTCCAGGTGAAGCGGATCCGGGTCGTGCCCGGTGGCCAGCTCTCGCTGCAATATCATCATCATCGGTGTGAACATTGGGTCGTCACCCGTGGTGCGGCGACGGTAACCGTGGACGACAAGGTTCATGTCTACCATCCGGGCGAGAGTGTCTTTGTTCCGAAAGGGGCGGTTCACCGGCTGGAGAACTTCACCGCCGAGCCCGTCGAGATCATTGAGGTTCAGATCGGCGACTACCTTGGCGAGGACGACATCGTCCGTGTCGAGGATGTCTACGGACGCGAAGAGCGTCCCGCCGAACTCGCTGTTGTTTGACGGTAACGGTTTTCCAGAAGGAGAGAGCTATGCAGAAGCAACATCTGCATCCGAGCATCCTCCGCGCCTACGACATCCGGGGCGTGGTCGGCGACACCTTGAGGGTGTCGGATGGCACGGTGATCGGACATGCCTTCGCCGCGATGATGCGGCAGCGGGGATATGCGTCAGTCTCGGTTGCCCGGGACGGCCGCTTGAGCTCGCCAGCCATTCACGGAGCCCTCATCGAAGGGATTACCGCCGGCGGCGTGGACGTTTTCGACGTTGGGCTGTGCCCGACGCCAATGCTCTATGCCGCGGCAAAGCTCCTGCCGACCGATGCGGGCATCATGATCACCGGCAGTCACAATCCATCTTCCTACAACGGCTTCAAGATGGTGATGGGCGATGAGCCGCTCTTCGGGGACGACATACAGGCGCTGGGGCGACTTGCGTCGGGAGAGCAGGACACGGCCGTTCCCGCAGGAAGGCGCGGTGCGATGGTGCCGGTCGCGACGTTCGGCGCGATCTACGCGGACCATCTCATTGCTCGATCCGAGGTGCACAAGCGGATCAAAGTCGTCTGGGACACCGGCAACGGTACCGCGGGCCCGATGGTGCAAGCATTGATCCGCCGTCTGCCGGGCTCCCATGTGCTGATCAACGCGGAGGTGGACGGCACATTTCCATCGCATCATCCGGACCCGACCGTGCCAGAGAACCTCAGCCAACTGCGTGCCGCGGTGATTCAGGAACGCGCGGACATTGGACTGGCCTTCGACGGTGATGGTGACCGCGTCGGCGCCGTCGACCACATGGGCCGCATCGTGCAGGGCGATCAGCTTCTCGCGATCCTGGCGAGGGCGATGCTTGCAGAGATGCCGGGTGCGACGGTCATTACCGATGTGAAAACGAGCCGTGCGGTGCTCGACGACATTGAGGCCGCAGGCGGCGTTCCGGTGATGTGGAAAACCGGGCATTCCCTGATAAAGAAGAAGATGAAAGAACTCAGCGCCGCGTTGGCCGGTGAGATGAGCGGCCACATCTTCTTCGCCGATCGGTACTTCGGTTTCGACGACGCGTTGTACGCCAGCCTCCGACTGCTGGAAGCCGTGCAAATCTCGGGAAAGCCGCTTGCGGCAATGCTCGACGAGTTACCGACGCTTCTTAACACGCCAGAGATCCGTATCCAGTGCGATGAGGACCTGAAGGCGCCGGTCATGGTAGGCGCTGGGAAACTGCTTGAGGCCGTTCCAGACGTTCGGGTGTCCACACTTGATGGTCTGCGGGTGACGACGGATGAGGGGTGGTGGCTGCTTCGTCCGTCGAACACTCAGGATGTCCTGGTGGCGCGTTGCGAAGCGGATACCCAGGCCGGCCTCGGCCGGATGCGAAATATGTTGGACTGGGTCTTGTCCGAGACCCTTGGTCGGTCTTCACAGAGCGAGGAGAACGACGATACGCACTCGGAACCCCGCAAGCGGCTGGTTGGCTCCGAGTAGGGGAAGGAATTGGGATGCTCTGGCTGTCCCTGGCAATCCCATCTTCTATCGGCAGTGGTCGTTAAGGGCGTGGTGGCAGCCACGCCCAACGACGGATCTTATGGATAGTCCGCCGTCGCGTTAGACCTTTAGGACATGAAGTCTTCTGCGTCGCCAGGTCCACCCAGCGCGCCGTCGGCGCCCAGCCCCGGAACACGCGAGCGGCGGTCATCGTGGTGATAGAGGTAGCTGTGGCCCCAAGGATCGTTTGAGACGACCCCATCGGGAGTGTAGGGAGCGTTCCATCGTTTCACGCCGAGGGGACTGCTGTCCAAGGCGTCCAGTTCTTCGGTCTCGCTGGAATACCGGCCGGCGTTGACAAGAATCCGGTCCAAATCCGTTGCCGGCGTTTTCGTCTGACTGACGCTGTGCTCACCTCTTGTGTCTTTGAGAAGCTCGGCAAAACGCGGACTCACCATCGCAACGACGAGAACAAGGATTCCTGCGGCGATCAGACCCTCCGCAATCACGAAACGCGGCAGCTTCCATGCTGGTATCTCGCGTCCATTACCCGAAGTAGCCGTTCGGCCCCGTCTCTTTACCATCATCCAACAACACTCCGTTCTGAGTTGATGTGGCCGTCCCGTTCTGGTTGGGGCGGAGATGTTTCGTCTCGATCGCTTGAGCGTTCGGTCCGTTGCTTTTCTGCAGTGAATCTGACCTCAGCGATCTCGGTTTGGCGGACAGCCTATTGGGGCTCAGTCCTACATTTCGACTCCGTCAACAGCACTTAGAATCTCATATAGGGTTTGAGTGTTAAATGAAAATCTAAAAATCACCTTTCTATAAGAAACTTTTTCAGCGAATTGCCTTGTTATATGATTGGGTAGGCGTCACAGCAAGTTCGCGTGATCCCTGGTGTTCTTGGATACCCAGAGCCGAAACAGCCGTTGCCGGATCAGTCTACGATCCAGCACGGCTGTGAATTTTCCTGTAAAACAACAAGTTAAGGCAGGCTAACGCGGGACTATGGGCCCACCAAGTGATCCAATCACCGCGCGATCGGCTCTAGATGATCTGAGTCGAGAAAGCGTGTTTGGGTCCGGGCGGAGTCTCTGCGTCCATCAGGCTCTGCGTCGTCCCGTTCCGGATGCCGGACAGCACGGCCGTCTGACACACTGTTGCCAGGCCTTCGTTAATGGCAGGCGAGAAGCGAGGCGTTCAACGCCAGACGATCCGGCGTAAGTATCGCTAGCGCATCACTCGGCGGCGGTGCGTCCGGCCAAGGGGGCGGAAACGCCTTCCTGGATCACCTCGGCATCCCAGGCCTCTCTGGCGAAAACCGACCGCACCATCGGCTCAAAATGACTGAGCGGCCGGGTCGGATAGTCGGGATCGAAGCTTGTCTGGTCCCACGCCTCACAGAACGTCACGCAGGCGTCGTAGTTGGGGTGATCCTTGAACTTGTCACGTCCATCCGGGTCCTGGCCCACATGCTCTCCATAGTATTTGAGCTGGAAGAGGCCGTGGTGTCTCAGAACCCATGTGCACTCCGCCCGGACATAAGGGGCCAGGATGGTTGCGGCCATCGAGTCGTGATTCATCGGCGCGAGCATGTCACCGATGTCGTGCAACAGGGCGGTGACGATCCAGTCGGCATCCGCGCCATCGTCCTCGGCACGAGAGGCGGACTGCAGTGAATGGTCCAAGCGGCTGATCTGATACCCTCCGGCCGAGGCATCAAGGAGACGGAGATGATCCAGAATGCGGTCGGCGAGGCCGGCGAGGAACTGATCCTCTTCCTTTGCCAGCAGATCATAGTCCGCCTTGGTCCCATCGCTCATCTTGGTGAAGGAAACGACACTCATAACGCTATCCCGGCCCGGTGAGGGTTGATCCAAGTGTACCGCCCGTTACGCGGCGATTGAGTTGCCAGCCTGCCGTGACGCCCGGCGACGGTCACGTCCCAAAACGCGGAAGCAACTCTCCGGACCATCGTGATCGATATAACAGCCCTGCAGGAACCGGCTTTCGGCAGCGGCGAATGCTGTCCGGCCGTGGAGCGTACGATGATTGTCCATCATCAGACAATCGCCCGGCGACATCTTGAAGCGAACGGTGAACCTGGGGTCGCTGGCCAATGTCATCAGCCGCCGTCGCCCGCGATAGAACAACTCGAGCGTCTCCGGATCGGCCGCCGGTGTAAAGTCGAGGCGGGTGGACAGCCGGATATGGCGCAAGCTTCCGTCGGGGCCAAGATCCAGCAGCGGCGCGTCCCGCCGGTCGTAGACCGTGTGGGAGTTGTAGCGGAATGACACGACGAGCGAACTCAGGACCTCAAACTCCTCCGGCGCTTCCTCCTGGAGGCATTCCGCCAAGGCCATTCCATCAACCAGCAGGCTTTCGCCTCCGATGGCGCCGTTCTCGAGGCAGTGAAGGAATTGAATGCCCGGGACGGATCGCCGGTAGGGATTGTCGGTATGCGCAGCGAGCGCAAGGCCCGTGTAGGCCAGATCGGTGGCAGCCGGTTTGGTCCTGACGTTGAACAAACGGCCCCAGTTGGTCTCGCGGATTGGGCCGAAGCGCTCAGCGATCGTGGCCAGGGAGTCCTCTTCTGTCGGGGTGTTCTGAAGAACCGCAAAACCGGACCTGAAAAAGCCCTCCAGCAGTCCGAGGAGCACGTCCTCCCGGTCTAGGTCATGCCACGAGACCCGGATCTCAGGTGCCGTCGTAGCCGTCCACGCTTCAGCCGGCGGGATGGCTGTTGGATCTGCAACGAGACCCGCTTCCACAGCCAAGTCTTCGAGATCAAAGGCGCAACAGTGGCCGTCCGAAAAAGTGACGTTGAGCATGTCCGAGAGGGAGCCGTCCACCTCCGCCGACACAATGGCGAGATCGTGCGGCAGCGCCGTGGGGTCATAGAGTCGCTGGTGACTGACCAGATCCATCTGATCATCCGCGCAACTGCGCTCCCGCAGCCAAAGGGCCGGCAGGTGTGACAGGCCATCGGAAGCCGAGACAGCTAGATGGCCGGATTTCGGATCAAGAACTGCGGAAATCATGGCGAGCGCCCCCAGAATCACTCTACACTCCCATAGCGTGGGGTTAGGCGTTTCCCCGTTACAGCCCTGAAAAAACCATGCTGGCGATGACTTTACGTTATGACTGAGATCCGGCATGTCCTGCCGTCACTCAATGCCCTGGCCGTCTTCGAAGCCGCTGGTCGTTTCGGCGGCTTCTCACGGGCTGCGCGGGAACTCAGGATTAGCCAGCCTGCGGTGACCAGGCACATCCGGGGGCTGGAGGAAGCAATCGGCCAAACACTGTTCGATCGCGCCAACAACAAGGTGACATTGACGCCCGCCGGGCTCCGGCTTTGGCATGCGGTGAACACCGGATTTGGCGACATCGCGACAGTGGTGGAAGCGCTGCGCCGGACCGAAGAGACACAGCCCTTAACCTTCGCGACCCATGCGGGTTTTGGCCAACAGTGGCTGATGCCTCGGATTGAGGGGCTTCGGTCGGCCATGGACGGCCGAACCATCAGCCTTGCCATCATCGACCGGGATCCGGAGTTCGATCGCGGCGGTTTTGATGTCGCCATCCGCCACGGCAGGGGAACATGGCCCGGTTATCAGTCGATGCGCCTGTTTGACGAGGTCGTGTTGCCCGTCGCCAGCCCGCGCCTGGTCGAAGAACGTCCGGAGCTATCGACCTCGCAACCGGAGGACCTTCTTGGAGAAACACTCATTCACATGGACGAGGGGGACCGCCCTTGGATGACCTGGTCTGTGTGGTTCCGGCTGTGCGGTGTCCGGCGGACGCCCCCACCTGCCCGGGTCCGCTTCAACCATTATCCATCCGTGATGCATGAGGTGCTGGCCGGTGCGGGTATCGGGTTGGGGTGGCGCCCCTTGGTGAATGCGGCACTGGAGTCCGGCACGCTTGTCCCCGTAGGCCCGGAGGTTGCCCGCGATGGCGCCGGTTGGTGGCTCGTCTGGCCGGATGCGACACCGGACATGGATGTCTTCCGCGTCAAGTCCTGGATCAGAGATCAGATCGTCATGTGAACCGCCCATCCTGGTCAGCACGTTAGATCGGGCTAACTGGATTTCCATCGAAAGACCGGTGTCTTGAGCGGCGCCGGCGCCGAGCCCTCGCAAGGAGACCGCACATGTCCCAGAAGATCGCTGTCGTCGTCGGTGTGGGTGCGGAGAATGGATTGGGTGCCGCTCTTTGCCGTAAAGCTGCTGCGCAAGGCCGTCATGTCGCGGTCGCCGGCCGCACACCGGAGAAACTGGACCGCATTGTCAAATCGTTGATGGACGGCGGTGCCAGCGCATCAGCACATCGCGTGGACGTGACTGAGGAAGGTGACGTCGAAGCGCTGTTCGGCGCTGTTGATGGCCTTGCCGGGGACTTGGATGTCGTCTGTTACAACGCGGGCAACTCCCACACTCACGATACGCTGACCATGTCCGCTGACTTCTTCGAGGGCGCGTGGCGGGTCTGTTGTCTGGGCGGACTGCTGGTTGGCCGGGAGGCTCTGAAGCGACTGTCGGCAAACGGAAAGGGCTCACTGCTGTTCACCGGCGCGACCGCGTCACTTCGGTCCCGACCGCCCTACATTCCATTCGCTTCGGCAAAAGCGGGCTTGCGGGCCGTCGCCGCCGGAATGGCGAGGGAGTTCGGGCCCGCCGGGGTCCATGTCGCGCATTTCATCATTGACGGTGGCATCGAGGGGGAGCGCCTGCTGTCCCGCAATCCGGCTCTTAAGGACCGAATGGGCGAGAACGGGATGCTGAGCCCGGAGGCCATCGCGGATACCTATTGGACGATCCACGAACAACATCCCTCCGCTTGGTCTTTCGAGGTGGACCTTCGGCCGTTCAAAGAAACCTTCTAGCGGACGGCGGTTAAGTTCCGACATCCAAGGAATATCTCTTAAATTTTATGTATAAATACTTAAAGTCTGCTCAAAAATTCTATAAGTATTATGTAACTCATGGGGCGGCTGATCGAAAAGTCTCCCATTCAGATTGGTAGGCCGAGATAAGGCAAGATCAGAAATCAAATGGATGCATTTCAAACAGATCTGACATCTTTACGATGAAATTTAAATCATTTCGACATGCATGGAAGCGCGATTCTAGACTTAGGACAACTGTGTTTATTTTCTCGACATGCAACATAGTGCGATATAGACACGTCGTCAGTTGAGGACCCTGGGGTCTATCACAGCGCTTTTCTCGAAATACGAGAAACCAATGACGGGGCGGCGGAACACCCCCGGGGCAACGTCAGGCACTCTGCATTTATCCCAGGCCATGGAGATAAGAATGGATTCAACAAAGTCGGACTACTTGGCGGGATTGAGCGACCGCCAGCTTAATCTGACAAAGCGGGTCAAACGAAACATCACGCTTGACGGTGTCCGGACGACCCTGAGCCTCGAAACGGCCGTCTGGGATGCGCTGACGGACATCAGTGTCCGCGAGCAGCTAGACTTGGACACGCTTTGCCAGTGTATCGTTTCGAAACCCAGATCTGGCAGCAGGGCGGCTGCTCTTCGGGTTTTCGGACTGGACTATTACAAGAGACGCTGCGGGTCCATCTAGCAGCCGAATTTACCGTTTGTTCTTGAGTATGATCGTTTCGACAAACCAATGAAATCGATTGCATACGCCTTATAGTTGGCCTCAGTCCTTGCACAAGTAATCGCCATCGCGCTTCGTTGAATCCTCCCCACCAGACTTAATGACGTCCGTAGTGGTTATGCTCGGTGACCCAAGACACATTCCGTGTACAGTCTCCCGTTAGTCGAGAAACGAATGCGACGTCGGGGAGGGAGACATGAAGACACTCAAAGGGCCGGCCATCTTTCTGGCGCAGTTTGCCGGGGACGAAGCCCCCTTCAACAGCCTTGATGCGATCGCGCGCTGGGCGGCCGGGCTTGGTTTCAAGGGCGTTCAGATACCGAGCTGGGATGCCCGCCTGTTCGATCTCTCCAAGGCTGCTGAGTCTAAAGGATACTGTGATGACGTGCTTGGCACGCTGAGTGAGGCCGGCGTAACACTCACGGAGCTGTCTACTCACCTCCAGGGCCAGTTGGTGGCTGTTCATCCGGCTTATGACGAGGCCTTCGACGGGTTTGCCGCCCCTCATGTCCGGGGCGCCCCGAAAGCCCGGCAGGCTTGGGCGGTAGATCAGATGATGATGGCTGCCAAGGCATCAGCCAACCTGGGCCTGACCGCCCATGCGACATTCTCAGGCGCCTTGGCATGGCCCTACGTCTATCCCTGGCCGCAACGTCCGGCGGGCTTGATTGAAACAGCATTCGACGAGCTTGCCGCCCGGTGGCGTCCGATCCTAGATGCCTTCGACGCGGCGGGTGTGGATGTCTGCTACGAGATCCATCCGGGCGAGGATCTCTTTGACGGCACGACCTTCGAGATGTTTCTGGAGCGGGTCGACGGGCACACACGGTGCAACATCCTCTACGATCCAAGCCACTTCGTGCTTCAGGCCTTGGACTATCTCGACTTTATCGACATCTACGCCGATCGCATCAAGATGTTCCACGTGAAGGACGCGGAGTTCAATCCGACGGGACGCCAGGGTGTTTACTCCGGATATGCGTCATGGGTGGACCGTGCCGGGCGGTTCAGATCGCTGGGCGATGGTCAGGCCGACTTCGCGGCCATCTTCTCGAAGCTTGCCGCAATCGATTTCGACGGTTGGGCGGTCATGGAGTGGGAGTGCTGCCTTAAGCATCCCGAAGACGGCGCGCGGGAAGGGGCCGTCTTCATCGCCGACCACATCATACGGGTGACCGAGAAGGCCTTCGACGATTTTGCGGATGGGGGAGCCGACGACGCGGCGAACCGCCGGATGCTTGGGATCGACCGGTAGGGAGAAAAAGGCGGGTGCCGGTCCTCAGGCGCCCGTCCACTCGCTGACCACGTCGGTGAGATCGGGCCGGGTCCGCTCCTTTGGCGGCTCCGTGGGTGTGCCGATGTAGATGAACCCGATGATGTCCGTGTCCGCATCGTGGCCAAGGGTGGTTTTGATCTCGTCGTCGTAGGCGATCCATTCGGACAGCCATTGGGCGCCATAGCCCAAAGCGTGCGCGGCGTTGAGCAGGTTCATGCAGACCGCCCCGCCGGACAATCGTTGCTCCAGCTCCGGGATGTTGTGGGGCACCGTCAGTTTGGAGGTGACGACCAGAAGTACAGGTGCGCGTTGGGGACGGTCACGCTCGAACTCCACCATCTTCTCGTTTGCGCGCTCGCCCTGGACCTCTACGAAACGTTTGGCGACCACCTCGCCGAGTTGGCGCTGCGCGTCCTTGTTCAGGATCTGAATCCGCCAGGGACCGAGCTTCCCGTGGTCCGGGACTCGGGTTCCCGCAACCAGGATCTGCTGCAGTTCGTCCTCACTCGGTCCCGGTTCCGCCATGTTTCGGGCCAGGACGGATCGGCGGGTGGTCAGCAGGTCGATCGCGCTCACGGGGGTCTCCGCTAAGGTTTGCCCAGCCCTCTCGGTCTTGAGGGCTGGCCGGCAGATGGGATTGCGGTGAAAATAGCGATCAAGAGCCTCGTGTGAAGGCTCAATCGCGGAGGAAACGACCAACGGGAGGCCGTCATGTGGACAATCACGCCGATCGAAGGGGCGCCCTTGGGCGCCCGGGTGGATGGTGTTGACCTCAGAACCGACCTGTCCGACGCCCTGATGACGGATCTGTCGGACGCGCTCTATCGCCACCGGATGATCGTCATCAAGAACCAGGACCTTGACGAAGGGCAGTACTACCGTTTCGGCGAGCAGTGGGGCCGTCTCATCCGGCATGTGCTCGACTACCTCCGGATGCCCGGCTATCCGGAAATGATGGCGATCGGCAACACCCAGGAGAAGGACAAGGACGAGAATGTCCGTAACGGCGCCGCTCATTGGCACACGGACGGGTCTTACAGGCCGCACCCCACGACAATGACCATGCTCTACGCAAAGAAGGCGCCGAAGGTGGGGGGAGAGACACTCTTCTGCGATATGGTCGGCGCCTACGACGCCCTCGATGACGCTGACAAGACCCGGGCCGAGAACAGCATTGCGCACCATTACTATGGCGCAGCGAAGGTGACGGCAGGTGATCGCCCAGTCTCTCCGATCAAGACCGATGAGCAGGCGAAGCGCTATGATCCGGTCAAGCGGGCCCTGGTCATGCCGCACCCTGTCACCGGACAGAAAGCGCTCTACGGTGTTGGTCAGTCCCCGTTCGCCATCGACGGGATGGAAAAGGACGACGCGGACGACCTGATCACCCGATACAAGATACATGCGACCGACGACCGCTTTGTGTATCGGCACAAGTACGAGGTCGGCGACATCGCGATCTTCGACTGTCTGACCACCATGCATAAAGCGGCGGAGACCAACTACTCCAGCCCAGACGATTTGGATACCGCGCGGCTTCTCTGGCGGCTCAGCACGGAGGGGCTGCCAAAGGTGGTTCTGGCGCGGGGTGTGGCGGACGTGTGATACCCGTGTTTCCGAAACGCGCAAAAGGTGGCGGCCCCGGTTCCTAAGCGGGGTCGACCCGCCTATATAAGGCGATCATGAGCAGCCACGTCGTCCCTTTCCCGAACAGCACCTCCGAGATGCAGGCCGAGCGCCAGGAGCACCTCACGCGCGGCGCGTTGCATGGCTCGGTCGCGCCTGACTTAAAGAGTGGTGTTTCCGCCCAGGACGCGACCCGACCGTTCGAGGTGATCTCGGAGTTTGCGCCGGCGGGCGATCAGCCGGGTGCCATCGTGGAATTGACCGAAGGTGTGCGGTCGGGCGAGGTGGATCAGGTCCTTCTTGGCGTTACCGGGTCCGGCAAGACCTTCACCATGGCCCATGTGATCCAGGAGATCCGGCGGCCGACCCTGATCCTGGCGCCCAATAAGACGCTGGCCGCCCAGCTCTACGGGGAGATGAAGAGCTTCTTCCCGAACAACGCGGTGGAGTATTTCGTCTCCTACTACGACTACTACCAGCCCGAAGCCTATGTTCCCCGCACCGATACGTTCGTGGAGAAAGAAGCCACGATCAACGAACAGATCGACCGGATGCGCCACGCCGCCACCCGCGCGCTGCTGGAGCGGGACGATGTGATCATCGTGGCCTCGGTCTCCTGCATCTACGGCATTGGTGCTGTCGAGACCTACGGGAACATGGTTGTCCAGCTAAAGGCCGGCAGTTCCGTGGACCAAAGCGGTCTGATGCGGCGCCTGATTGAGCTTCAATACCGGCGCAATGACGCGAGCTTTCATCGCGGAACTTTCCGCGTCCGGGGTGATGCGATGGAGATCTTTCCAGCGCACCTGGAGGACCGGGCGTGGCGTCTGTCGTTTTTCGGCGACGAGCTTGAGTCGATCCTGGAGTTCGACTCCCTGACCGGTCAGAAGACCGCCGATCTGGAACAGGTCCGCATCTTCGCCAACAGCCACTACGTAACGCCGAAACCCACGTTGCAGCAGGCGGTCAAACTGATCCGGGCGGAACTGAAGAAGCGCCTTGATGAGCTGTATGCCGGGAACAAACTGCTGGAGGCGCAAAGGCTGGAGCAGAGGACCACTTTCGATCTCGAGATGATCGAGGCGACGGGGTCGTGCGCCGGTATCGAGAACTACTCCCGCTATCTGTCCGGCCGGAATCCGGGAGAGCCGCCGCCGACACTCTTCGAGTATCTGCCCGAGAACGCGCTTCTGATCGTCGACGAGAGCCATGTCACGGTCCCGCAGATCGGTGGCATGTTCAAAGGTGACTTCGCCCGGAAGAGTACACTCTCCGACTATGGCTTCCGGCTACCGTCGTGCATGGACAACCGCCCGCTGAAGTTCGAAGAGTGGGAAGACATGCGGCCCCAGACCGTCTTTGTGTCCGCAACGCCGGGCGGCTGGGAGTTGGAGCGGACGGGCGGTGTTTTCACCGAGCAGCTTGTCCGCCCGACGGGCCTGACGGACCCTGTCTGCATCATCCGCCCCACCGGCACCCAGGTTGATGACGTCATCGCCGAATCCAAGGAGTGCGCCGCCCGCGGCGAGCGGGTGCTGATCACCACGCTCACCAAGAAGATGGCCGAGGCGCTCACCGAGTACATGCACGAGGCCGGGATCAAGGTTCGTTACATTCACTCCGACGTGGACACGCTGGAGCGGATCGAGATCATCCGGGATCTCCGCCTGGGTGTGTTCGACGTGCTGATCGGCATCAACCTTCTTCGGGAAGGGCTCGACATTCCCGAATGTGCGCTGGTGGCGATCCTGGACGCGGACAAGGAAGGGTATCTCCGGTCGCGCACGTCGCTGATCCAGACCATCGGCCGGGCGGCGCGAAACGTGGATGGGCGGGTGCTCCTCTACGCAGACAGCATGACCTCCAGCCTGGAGTACGCGATCGGTGAGACGGAGCGCCGCCGAAACCGCCAGCTTGAGTACAACGCCGAGCATGGCATCACGCCGGAGAGCGTGAAGAAGAAGATCGGGGACATCCTTGAGTCTGTTTACGAGCGCGGCGATCACGTCACCGTCGACACGGGCGAGGAAGAGGGTGAACTCGTCGGGAAAGACATCCGGACGATCATCCAGGAGCTCGAGGGCCGTATGCGGACCGCCGCGGCGGATTTGGAGTTCGAGGAAGCAGCCCGTCTACGGGATGAGATCAAACGCCTGGAAGCAGCGGAACTCGGTATGACCGAGGACGGCAAACCGTTGCCGAAAGGCGCCGTGGTTCGGATCAAGGCGCCCGTTCAGCCGCCAAGCGGCCGCCCGCCCGCAAAAGGACAGGGCGGCAAGGGCCGGAAAGGTCGCCGTGGCGCGTCGGGCCGTCCGGGCAGCGGTCGCCGATGAACCCGCGTCACCGAGAAACCCTGCGTTTGGTAACCGTCATGGCCGCCGAAGGGACCCGTATCGACAAATTAGCAGAGTCGTCGGGGCTACGAATTCGACTGCAAGACCCCACATACTGCCAATCCGTACGAATATATCGGGAGGGGCCGGTCGCACGCCGGTCGGCACGGGAGTCCTGATGCAATGATGTCGAGCGCAATGGTCGGCGGCGGCCTTTTGTTACTGTTTTTCGCCGCCGATTTCATGATCCGGGGAGCGGTGGCCACGGCCAGGCGTCTCAACATCAGCCCGCATGTCATCGGGCTGACGGTGATCGCGTTCGGCACGTCCGCACCTGAGCTTCTGGTAAGCGTAAAGGCTGCCATGAACGGCTCACCGGGTATTGCGATCGGCAACGTGGTTGGCAGCAACATCGCCAACATCCTTCTGATGATCGGGACCGTCGGCATTCTGGCGCCTTTCCTCTGCAAGGGGGCCTCGCTCCGCCGGGACGCTATGGCGCTGGCCGCGGCGACAATCCTCTTCGTCGCACTCATGATGAGCGGGCATTTGGAACGGCCGCACGGGATCATCATGGTCGTCAGCCTCGTGGCATTCTTCGTCTACTCCTATTGGGATGACCGCCGCCGAGGCTCCGGAGAGGACAGCCTCGCCGCCAAAGAAGTCGAGGAGATCGACAATGTCCCCTCCGATCTCTGGCGGAGCGTGCTGTACACGATCCTCGGCCTGATCGGCGTGATGATCGGGGCAGAGCTTCTGGTCGAAGGGGCGATCGCCATCGCGATTTCCGCTGGTATCTCCGAGACCGTGATCGGGATCACGCTCGTGGCCATCGGCACGTCCATGCCGGAACTGGCGACCACCCTTGTGGCGGCTATCCGGCGGCATTCGGACGTGGCACTTGGCAACATCATCGGCAGCAACATCTTCAACACCTTGGGTATTCTGGGCGTTGTTGCGATCGTCCAGCCGATTCCGGTTCCGCCGGAGATCCTGTCGATAGACCTTTGGATCATGGTCTTCGTGACCGGCGTTTTCGTGGCGGGTGCGGTCTATCTCAAGTCATTCGGACGTGGCATCGCGATCGTGTTCTTCATCGCGTACTGCCTGTTCATCTCCGAGCAATTCGTCGCGTTCGAGACGCTTTCCGTGGCGGTGGCCGGGTGAGCGATTGGGATACGGACCCCTCGGTCGTTGACCCCGCGTTTGGGGCAGCTCCCAGAACGGCACTGGTGACCGGCGGGGCCAAGCGTCTCGGCAAAGCGATCGTCGAGCGGCTCGCCGGTGACGGCTGGGCGGTGGCGGTCCATTTCGGCCGATCCGGAGACGAGGCGGAACAGGTTGTGGAAGCCGTCCGGGCGCAGGGTGGCAAGGCCGTCGCGGTCGGCGCGGATCTCGGGGATGAAGCAGCGGTCGGGGCAGTCGTTCCAGCCGCGGTCCACGCCCTCGGCCCTCTGGGTCTCCTGGTTAACAACGCGTCGGTGTTTGAGCGGGATTCGGCCAGGGACGGCACCCGTGCGAGCTGGGACCTTCATATGGAGGCAAACCTCCGCGCACCGGCGTTGCTCTCAATGGACTTTGTCCGCTATCTGCCTGATACCTGCCGCGGATCGATCGTCAACATCATTGACCAGCGTGTCTGGAACCCAACCCCCGGTTTCATGTCTTACACCTTGAGTAAGATGGGACTTTGGGATTTGACACGTCTCATGGCCCTCGATCTTGCACCGCGAATTCGCGTCAATGGTGTGGGGCCGGGGCCGACCATGCCGAGTCCGCGCCAGGATGTGACCGAGTTTCGGCGTCAGGCGGAGATGGTCCTCTTGGAAAGAAGTGTCCGGCCTCAGGAGATCGCCGACACTGTTGCATGGCTTGCTAAGGCGGACAGCGTCACGGGCCAGATGATTGCTGTTGACGGTGGCCAGCATTTGCAATGGCCGCCCATGACAGACGGGGTTCCAGAGGACTGATTCGCCGGTCTGGAGCGTCCCTCCCGCCCGGTTCCGCGACCTTCCGGCGCGCGGCGTCAGTTAAGAATCGAGGTGATCCCGCGCGTTCGGCCTGTGAATTGTCATGATGCGGAACTATCCTGTCATTCTTGCGAAACCCGGATGACAAGCAGTTGGTGCAGGACATTATTCGATTATGGAAATTTCAATAAAAACAATGTATTAAAGACAGTGATGAAAATTTGGGCATTGTCATGAAAACGCCGGATTCCTGCGATGCAGACGGCAACGCACAAGGGTTTCACACATGGTTTTCCACAGGGATCGTGGATGATTGATGCCTCAAATTACCTATCGATTCTGGGGTTTTTCGGTCGATTGACCTCCTGAACTGAGGTGCAGACAGTAGGACCATGAGTGAGACGGTTGAAACGCAAACGGCCGGGGATGCTACCGAACGGGATTCCGGGGCCGTAGAACAGGCCGGAAAGCGTCGGCGAAAGGCTTCCGGACCGCCGCCCGATGTCTCACGCGGGATTGCTGTGATCCAGGATCAGGTGCGGCGTTTGTCTGCATCGCCCGGCGTCTATCGCATGCTGGATCACGCCGGAGACGTTCTCTATGTCGGCAAGGCACGCAATCTGAAGCGCCGGGTCACCAGTTATGCGCATCCGGCAAAGCTGTCCCATCGAATCTTTAGAATGGTGTCCGAAACGCACGCCATGGAGGTGGTGACCACTCATACGGAGGTCGAGGCCCTCCTTCTCGAAAGCAATCTCATCAAACGACTGAAGCCGCGTTTCAATGTTCTGCTGCGGGATGACAAGTCGTTTCCGTTCATTCTGATGACGGGCGACCACGACTGGCCGCAAATCGTTAAGCATCGGGGCGCACGGTCAAGAAAAGGGGAGTACTTCGGGCCGTTTGCGTCGGCGGGGGCGGTCAATCGGACCATCACCGCCCTGCAGCGCGCGTTTCAGGTACGGAATTGCTCTGACTCGATCTTCGCGAGCCGGACCCGTCCCTGCCTTCAGTTCCAAATCAAGCGGTGCACGGCCCCCTGCGTCGGGCTCGTCTCGGAGGCCGGATACGCGGATCAGGTCGCGTCGGCGAAAGCGTTTCTCGGCGGGCGCAGCAAAGAGGTCCAGGAACGTTTCGCATCGGCCATGCAATCGGCCGCCGACGGCTTGGATTTTGAGACGGCCGCCATCTACCGGGACCGGATCAGGGCACTGACCGCGATACAAGCCCACCAGGACATCAACGTTGAGGGGGTGGAAGACGCCGACATCATCGGGTTGTCCTCCGAGGGTGGGACGACCTGTGTCCAGGTCTTCTTCTTCCGCGGCGGAAGCAACTACGGAAACCGCGCCTACTTCCCCAGCCACGACAAGGCCGAAGACGAAGCGACAGTTCTGGGAGCGTTTCTTGGGCAGTTCTATGACGACAAGACACCGCCGAAGAGTGTAATGATAAGCCATGAGGTCGCAGACATGGACCTTGTCACGGAGGCTCTCTCGGTCCGGGCGGAACGCCGTGTGGAGTTTCTCCGGCCCCAACGCGGTGCGAAACGCAAGTTGGTGGACCATGTGATCGACAACGCCCGGGATGCCCTGGCACGCCGCATGGCGGAAAGCGCGTCTCAGCGAAAGTTGTTGGAGGGCGTGTCGGTAGCCTTCGGTCTGGATGGCCCGCCACAGCGGATCGAGGTTTACGACAACAGCCACATTCAGGGAACGAACGCGATCGGGGCGATGATCGTGGCGGGTCCGGAGGGCTTCCGGAAGAACGCGTACAGGAAGTTCAACATTCGAGAGGCGGAGCCTGCGTCTGCGGCCCGCAACTCGGAGGCCGGTGAGCCTGTGGCGCAGATCTCAGGCGACGACTATGCGATGATGCGCCAGGTGCTTGAGCGCCGGTTCGGCCGGGCGTTGAAGGAAGACTCGGACAACATCACAGGGAGTTGGCCAGATCTGGTTCTGATTGATGGCGGAGCCGGCCAGCTCACCGCCGCTCAGGAGGTGTTCGAAGGGCTTGGGATTGATGATGTCCCAATGGTGGCCATCGCCAAGGGCCCTGACCGGGATGCGGGCCGGGAGCGGTTTTTCATGCCCGATCGCACACCTTTCTCCCTGGAGCCCAGGGACCCGGTGCTGTACTTCCTGCAGCGGCTCCGCGATGAAGCGCATAGATTCGCGATTGAAACGCACCGGGGCCGGCGTCAGAAGGCCATGGGAACCTCGCCACTGGACGAAGTGGCCGGAATTGGCGCAAAACGGAAGAAAGCCCTGTTGCTTCACTTCGGATCCGCGCGCGGTGTCGCACGGGCGGGACTTGAGGATCTGGAAGCGGTGGACGGCATAAGCAAAACTGTCGCACGGAAGATATACGATCACTTCCACGCCGACGGTTAGGGAGGAAAGCGTGCCGACAGGCGACGCCACATCGGGTGACGAGGCCACCACCACGCCGGTCCGGTCCGGCCGGCGAGTGGTTGACTGGCTGCCGAACGCGCTGAGCATCGCGCGAATCGCGGCCGGACCCGTTGTTATTGTGGCCCTTCACATTGGATCGCTCGAGGCAATGATCGTTGCTTTGGCGGTGATGGTGATCGCGGAATTCACTGACCTCGCCGACGGGATCGTTGCGCGCCGCTTTGAATCAGTGTCGGCCTTGGGAAAGATCATCGACCCGATGGCAGACAGTCTCTACCGCGCTCTGGTCTTTCTGGGCTTCATGAGCGTCGGCTGGATGCCGGTTTGGATGGTCGCCCTCATCTTCTCCAGGGACATCGTCGTTTCCTACATTCGGATCTTCACCCAGCAGATGGGGGTGACGTATGCCGCTCGCACCAGCGGCAAGATCAAGGCGATCGTCCAGGCGGTGGCACAGTTCGGTTGTGTGATCGGAATTGGTCTCGGGATCCCGGGTCTCGATGCCGGGCTTGGCGTGACGATCGCGGAGGGTTTGCTTATTGCGGCGACGCTCGTAACGGCTTGGTCCGGGATCGACTATGCTCTAGGAGCTTGGCGTCTTTGGCGGGATCGCGCTTAGCCGAGAGGTTACTTGCCGTTCCCGCGGCCGTTCCCCTGGCCGTTCATCTGTCGCCGTTTCTCAAAACGGGCATGAAGGATCTTTTCGATCACGATGCCAAGCCAAGCAGCGCCGGTGGAGCCGACGATGACAAAAGGGATGCTGCCGATCGCGATCGCTTCCGCAACAGAGCCGCCGAGTTCGATGAAGTCGAACATGTTGTCGATCGCCGCAAAGTCGACCTCGAGACTGCAGTCGACCACGGCGCAACCGATCAAGTAGTAAAGACCGTAGACCGGTACGAAATTCAGCGGATTCACCACCATCGACGCAATGCTCGCGACGAAGACGTCGAACTTGGAGAGTTTCAAAATCCGGCAGAAGAACGCGACGATCAGGATCAGAACGATCTGAAGGCCCACAGTCGGTGAGAAACCGACCAACGCCCCCAGCACCAACGACCGTGTAATGACGCCGTACTCAAGGCCGGTGCGAAGTGCGTATCTCAGCACCGCGCGGGTCGATCGTTTCCAGAGCCCGACGATCATCGACTGCTTTCGGCCTCCTCGCGGCGGTATCGGCGCCGCCAACCGGCGGTAACGACCATCACGCCGCGCGGCCTGTTGTGGCGCGGCGACCATTGACGGTTGGCGGGAAAGTCCGGCTCGATTGAGACAACGGACAAGGTCTTATAACGGATTGGCCCAGGGGGCGCATCAGGTCATGGGGGAATTTCTGAGCAACTTCCCGCTATTGTGTTCCTGCCTCTTTCTTTGTGACGGGATGTGCCGATATATCGCGGTATCTGGACCTTGAGGGCGTGATGCGGATCTTTGGAATTGCAGGGTGGAGCGGCAGCGGCAAGACGACCCTTGTGGTTCGGCTCCTGCCGGTCTTGGTTGGACGGGGGTATGCCGTGTCGACCATGAAACACGCCCATCATGCTTTCGATGTGGATCAGCCCGGCAAAGACTCTTGGGAACATCGGGCCGCAGGGGCGACCGAGGTTATGATCACATCCCGGAACCGGTGGGCTCTCATGCACGAAAACAGAGGTACGCCGGAACCTGACCCAGAGGCGTTGGTCCCCCACATGTCCGATGTGGACCTGCTTCTGATCGAAGGTTTCAAGTCGGCGAAACATTCCAAACTGGAAGTCTGGCGATCGTCAGTCGGCCAGCCGCTGCTTGCGCCCAATGACGTCAGCATTCTGGCGGTCGCAACCGACGGTCCGGTTGATGCCTTGGGGAAGCCGGTTCTTGATCTCGATGATGTCGAAGCCATCGCGGACTTCATCGTCGAGATAACCGGATTGCGGAAGCGGACGGTGGTTGCGAGCGTGGAGACGGGCTGAGATGGCGCAGCTTACCGATGACTGCTTCGCGTTCGGCGATGGACTGCTGTCCCTGGAAGATGCCAAACGGATGCTGATGGAACGGGTCGTTCCGTCCGCGCCGCTTGAAGTTGTCCCGTTGAGACACGCACTGAGCCGCATTCTGGCCGATGATCTCATCTCGGAGACCGATATCCCGCCACATGACAACGCGGCCGTCGACGGCTACGCGGTCTACTTCGACGACCTTTCAGGACATCAGGAGACCATCTTGCCGGTTGGCGGGCTCGCCGCGGCCGGGCATCCCCTGAGCCGTCCGCAGCAGCGCGGTGAGGCGGTCCGTATCTATACCGGCGCGCCGATGCCGACTGGCCCGGACGGCAATGGCCCGGATACGGTCATGATGCAGGAGGATGTGCGAGTCGACGGACAGCGCATCGCGTTACCCTCGGGTTTGAAACGAGGGGCAAACCGACGCTTCGCAGGCGAGGATGTCCGGAAGGGGCAGATCGTGCTGCGGTCCGGCCGACGCCTCCGTCCCCAAGACATCGGTATGGCCGCTGCTGTGGGGCTCTCGGCCGTCACGGTCCGGGCACCGCTTCGGATCGCGATCCTGTCCACCGGGGACGAGGTGTCGGATCCTGGTGCGGATCGTCGCCCCGGAACGATATTTGACAGCAATCGCTTCACGCTGGGGGCTTTGGTTTCCGGTCTGGGCGCCGTGGTCGAGGACATGGGCATCCTGCCGGATGACCGTTCGGCCATCGAAGCGGCATTGGCAGACGCGGCCGCCCGGTCCGATTTGGTGCTGACGTCCGGCGGTGTCTCCGCGGGGGGCGAGGACCACGTCAAGGAAGCCGTATCCGCGCTGGGTGCCATCGATGCTTGGCGCCTCGCCATAAAGCCGGGCCGGCCCGTTGCCCTCGGTGTCGTCCGCGGTGTTCCGTTTGTGGGACTGCCCGGCAATCCTGTCGCCGTTATGGTTACGTTTCTCGCCCTCGCGCGTCCCCTGATCCAACGCCTCTCCGGCGAGGCCGTCTCCGATCCCCGCCGCTATCCCGTGCGGGCGGATTTCCGGTACAGAAAGAAGGTCGGGCGGCGCGAGTATGTGCGTGTTTCTCTTGCCTCATCCGATGACCGGTCGGACCCCATGCTCCGTGCGACCAAGTTTGAACGGGACGGTGCGGGTGTTTTGTCGTCAATGGTCGGCTCGGAAGGACTCGTTGAGCTTGCGGAATCCGTTGAGCAGGTCGATATCGGGACGACGGTTCCGTTCATACCCTTCAGCGAGGTCGGTCTGTGAAGGTTCTCTATTTTGCGTGGCTGCGGCTTCGTGTCGGCGTAGGTGAAGAGACGCTCGAGTTGCCGAAAGAGGTGACGACGGTGGGTGAGCTGGTGACGTGGCTGTCCAGCCGTTCGCCAGGACATGCCGAGGCCTTTAGGGAAATGTCAGCCGTTCGCGCTGCCGTGAACCAGAACTATGTCGGACTGGATCACCCGGTCGTAGCAGGGGATGAAGTTGCGTTCTTCCCACCGGTGACGGGCGGCTGATCAGGTGACGCGACCATGAGCATACGGGTTCAGGCTGAAGACTTCGACATCGGCGCCGAGATCGCGGCGATGAGCGCCGGCAACCATGACATCGGCGCGATCGCAACGTTTACCGGGTTGATGCGCGATCGGAATGACGGAAGCGGCGTCTCAGCGCTGACGCTGGAGCACTATCCAGGCATGACGGAGAAAAGCCTCGCCGATATCGAAGCGGAGGCAAACCGCCGGTGGCCCCTTTCCGGGAGTCTGGTCATCCATCGCTATGGGCGGCTTGAGCCCGGTGACCGGATCGTACTGGTCATCTGTGCGTCGCCCCATCGCGGGGCGGCGTTTGAAGCGTGCCAATTCCTGATGGACTGGCTGAAGACGGACGCGCCGTTCTGGAAGCTTGAAGATACGGACGAAGGCGACCGATGGGTCGAAAGCCGGGAGAGCGATGCTGAGGCCGCCGCCCGTTGGAAACGCTAGGCCGGTCGCGGCTGCTCAGGGCCGATCTTGCGTCGGACCTCGAGATTGGTGACAGTCCAGAGCATGTGGAAACCCGCCGAACGCATCCGCTATTCGCCCGCTCCCGGTCGTTGGCCGAGCGCCGAGGAGGCCGCCGCCTCCCGACTGTTCTCGCCGATCGAAGCGGGCCCCCTGAGTCTGAACCATCGGACGTGGGTTCCCGCAATGGTGCCATGGCGCGCCACCGAAGAGGGGTATGTCACGGATGCCGTTCTCGTCTGGTATGAGCGGTTCGCCAGGGGTCGGCCGGCCGCGCTGGTGGTGGAGGCAACAGGCATCCGTGATGTTCCGAGTGGCCCGCTTCTGCGGGCCGGCGATGACCGGTTTCTTCCGGGCCTGAAGGATCTTGTCCGGGTTGTTCGGGAGGCGAGTGGCGGCGAGACCAAGCTGCTGATCCAATTGATCGATTTCCTCGCGATCCGCCGCCGGCCGGATCCCGCCAAGTTCTTCGACCGGTTCCTGGTCGTGACGGACGCGCTAAGGCAGCGTTTGGGTATGGAAAGCGCGGAAGAGGGGGACGTCCGTGCCACTCTTGCCGCATTGCCGGATGCTGAGCTTGATGGGCTCCTGGAACTCCGTGACCTTGAATCCCTGCGGATGGGCTACCGGGAACGGGTCACGGACCTTCATTTCCCCCACATCCGGGACCTTCCGCTGCACCTGCCTGGGCTCTTCGCGGACGCGGCGGCGCGGGCTCAGGAGGCCGGTTTCGACGGGGTCGAACTTCATTACGCCCACGCCTATACAATGGCGTCTTTCCTGTCCGCCCGGAACGATCGCGCCGACGGATACGGAGGGGCGAGAGACCATCGGGTCCGATTGCCGCTGGAGGTCTATCGAGCGGTCCGGGAGCGCGTCGGAACGCGTTTCTGTGTTGGTGCCCGGTTCCTGGCCGACGAAGCGATCGAGGGCGGAAACACCCCGGACGATGCGGCCTGGTTCGCCGTACAGTTCGCCCGAGCCGGAATGGATGTGCTGTCCCTCTCGCGCGGCGGTAAGTTCGAGGATGCAAAGCAACCCGGCGTCGGATGGGCGGCCTATCCCTACACGGGACGCAGCGGCTATGAGTGCATGCCAGCCTACATCTCTGACAGCTTCGGACCCTTTGGTCGAAACATCGCCGCGACAACAACAGTTCGCCGCGCAGTTCGGGACGCGGGGTTCAACACGCCGATTGTCGCGTCCGGGGGCATTCATGGGTTCGATCAGGCAGAGGCCATCTTGGCCGCGGGGCAGGCGGACATCATCGGTGCTGCCCGTCAGTCGCTGGCAGACCCAGATTGGTTTCTGAAGATGCGCCTCGGACGGGGCGCCGAAGTCCGGTCGTGCGAATACACGAACTACTGCGAGGGCCTGGACCAGAAGCACAAGCCGGTGACCTGCAAACTCTGGGATCGCGTCGGCCTTGACGATCGGGACGCCGTGTTGACCCCGGATGGGAAACGCCGGATGACCGCGCCGAGTTGGCGGGAATAAGTGGTTGCAAGATGAGGCAACCTTGATTGGCGGCAGACACCGGAGAGAATCACACGTCATTTCGATCTATGAACAGCATGAGTATGCCGATGAGTTGAAACAAAATATAATTTTATTATTTTGGGTTGCGATAAATTGTAGCGAGGTGGTAGATTAATAGTCACTATCATTCTGATTTCTCTAAGTTTTCAGAGAATACGGTTTTCAAAGGCATCTACATGATTCCTATTTCGGAGAGAGTGCCTGACTCTTGCGAGTTTCAAAGCCTCCTATGTGCCAGGTCTTTTGTTGAGAACGAGATTGAACAACATTCGGAGCCTCAGGTCGTTTTCCACATAGGCACTCAAAGAACATCGACGACCACGATGCAGGCATTTCTCTGGCCAATGATCCCAAATTCGATCTATATGGGGAGAGATTATTACTATGATAGAAAAAATCAGAGATACGAATACATGAGAAGTCCGCTTTCTCTACAATTTCGTTGGCATATGCTGAATAGGATTCCTATACCAGAACCCGCTGTTTCTAACATGGTGCTTTCATTATTTGAAATGTCGAGGAGGATGAGTAAAACGGTGATAATATCATCGGAGTTTATGGAATTTCAGAATTTGAGTAAGATTGTCAATTTTTTGAATATCTGTAGAATGTTTTCAAAATCGACAGAAATAAAGTACAAAATTGTTTGTACAATAAGAGATCCGATTGAATTTCAGAAAAGTATTGCCGCATTTTATCTCTCGGAGAGTAATATTCGTAGAAAGAGCGAATGGTCTGCCGAAGAAAGAATGGTGGAGTTTTTTGCCGATACAGATACATTCAAACCCGTCTCTAACGCTAATATCTTATTTGATAGACTGCTTGAGCACAACAAGAACCCAAGCAAGAGTTCTCGCATCTTATTGTTAGAGAATGCTAGGTGGGAGATGTGGGATCGGGTTGTTTCTGGAATTTGCGGTGAATCTTCGGTCCTTTTTGCGCCGATTCCTGGGGCAATGAAGGACTGGTCTTTTTGGGCCGACGCGCTGCACGATGGTGTGACGCCCGAGCAGCGTGATCTGTTGAGAACCTACTACAATCAACTCCATGAGCATCGGCCACACCTAAACGGACTGCTGAATGAGGATAATATTGACTTGTCAAACACGGATCGCCGTCGGGCGGTTTGTCAAAGAAGAGATGGCCGGAATGCTGGACACGCTCCGGGCATACTATGAACCGACATATACCTGGATGGATCAACGAGGGTTGGCCAGCTAGCCCCCAAGGCAACGCATTCAAGATCAGCTTGCTGTGTTGACCCTGGATGGGAAACGCCGGATGACCGCGCCGAGTTGGCGGGAGTAGTCCGGTGCCGCCGCGACCTGGCTGGGCGGGACGCCGAAGAAGCGTTTGAACTCGCGGCTGAATTGCGAGGCGCTGGCGTAGCCGACCCGGAAGGCGGCGGTGCTGGCCGGAATTCCTTCGTTCAACATCAGGACCCGCGCCTGATGAAGTCTGATCGACTTCACGTACTGAAGTGGCGACATCGACGTGATGCTTTTGAAAGTCTCATGCAGCTTCGTCTTGCTCATCCCCGCCATATCGGCCATCGCGTCGGTGCTGAGCGGCGAGGCGCAATCCTCATGGACCTGACGCATAATTCCGCCGATACGCTCGAAATGACTGTGCCGCTGAACAACGGAGGCCAGCATTCCACCCTGCTCTTCCACGAGAATGCGATAAAGCAACTCCCGCCGGATGAGCGGGCCAACAACGCGGGCTTCCGGCCCCTTGTCGAAGACGGCCACAAGCCGCTCCAACGCGTCCTTGATTTCAATGGTCAGCGGAGATGAGGCGATGGCGTTGGGCTATACCGGTAAAGCAGGCGCTTCACTTCCGAGCTGCAGCAGAATATCGCTGATCTCCGCCGGTTCGATCTTGAGACCGAGACCCAGGAACGGCTTATCCGGAGACGCCTCCAGGATTTCCGCCTCGACCGGCATCGGCAAGGAAAAGGCAAGGTAGGTTGAGGGGTTGTACTCAAAGGTATGACCATCGAGATAGCCGCGCTTAGAGCCCTGGACAACGAAGATGACACACGGTTCGTAGATGACCGGCGTACACTCCGTCTGGTGATCGGCCCGGTACACGCCGACATTGGGAACCGGAGAGGAATTAGGGCCTTCCGCACGGGCGTGAGCGTGAATTCGGTCAATCAGATCCTGGGAAAATTGGGGTCTTTCGTTCATCGTCGCAGTCGCTTTCGTCGCGCAGGCCGAGATCCCTCGTGGCTGGCCAAGACCTAAAGAACAATGGGGGTGCCCTACCCATGGCGACAACCCAAGACGGAGGATTGGGCAAACATTGTGAAGGATCGCTTCTGTAACCCCGCACCGATCTCCCCCACCTTTCTTATAGGGCCGGGGTGCTGACTCGGATCAGTATGTCCCGGCGGTGATCGTAGGAGGGGGTTCCGACATGCAGTTCACCATCAAGGTCAACGGAGAGCGGAAATCGCTCGACGTTGATGAAGACACGCCATTGCTTTGGGCCTTGCGGGACGAGCTTGGCGTTAAGGGTCCGAAGTTCGGTTGCGGCATTGCGATGTGCGGTGCTTGTACCGTCTATGTCGACGGCGAGCCGACGCGGTCTTGCGTGACAACGATCGACACCATCGGCGACTCCGAGGTGACCACGATCGAAGGTATTCAAGGCAAGGCGGCGGAAGCGATCCAGGCGGCCTGGAACGAGCTTCAAGTGCCGCAGTGCGGCTACTGTCAGGCAGGTCAGATCATGGCCGCGGCAGCCCTTCTTTCTGAAACGCCGAAGCCAACCGACGAGGACATCGACTTCGCCATGGAAGGCAACGTCTGTCGGTGTGCTACCTACCACCGCATCCGTGGCGCGATTCATCGCGCGTCCGAGCTGATGGAGGCCTGATCCATGTTTCCTGGTCTGACGACACAAGATCTCGGCGGCCGTTTCGGTGCGGTCGAGACATCACGCCGGACGTTTATGGTAGCACTCGGTGGCGCCGGTGCCGGCCTGTTGATCGGTGGCAGCCTGATAGGCACCGCGCGGGCAGGCGGCCATTCCGCCGGCAAGATCACACCGTTCGTGGTCATCGCACCGGATAGCTCCGTCACCGTGCTCAGCAAGCACCTGGACAAGGGGCAGGGGGTCGCGACGGGCCTCGCCACGCTCGTCGCCGAAGAGCTTGATGCGAGCTGGGACCAGATCAAGGTCGAGTTCGCGCCGGCGAACGCAGCCCTCTACAACAACTTGTCTTGGGGACCCTATCAGGGCACCGGCGGCTCAAGCGCGATCTTCAATTCCTATGAGCAGTACCGGAAGGCCGGTGCGACCGCGCGGGCGATGCTCATCTCCGCGGCGGCGGCCTACTGGGGCGCGCCTGAGGGCGAGGTGACGGTCGAGGGCGGTGTGATCAAGCACAGCTCCGGCAAGACCCTGGCGTTTGGCGATGTCGCGGAAGCAGCCTCCGGTCTTACCGTGCCGGAGACGGTGGCGCTCAAGTCACCGGACCAGTTCAAGTTCATCGGCAAGAACGTTCAGCGTCTCGACGTCAAGGACAAGACGGTGGGTGCGCCGATCTTCGCCCTCGATCTGGAGCGGGACGACATGTTGGTCGCCGCGATCGCGCGGCCGCCGAAGTTTGGTGCGACGGTGAAGTCGTTCGATGCCGCCGCCGCCAAAGCGGTTAACGGTGTCGTCGATGTCATCCAGATCCCCGCCGGCGTGGCTGTGGTGGCCAAAAGCACCTGGCCCGCCTTCAAGGGCAAGGACGCGCTGGAGATTGAGTGGGACTTCAGCAAGGCGGAAAGCCGGGGCACGGATGAGCTCCGTGCGGAGTACCGTGCGCTGATGGATCAGCCGGGTGCGCCGATGCACGGCAACCGCGGCGATGCGGAGGCCGCGCTCGCGGCGGCGGAGACCATTGTCGAGGGTGAGTTCGAGTTCCCGTTCCTCGCCCACGCGCCGATGGAGCCGCATGATGTGGTCATCGAGTTCGACGGCAAATCCGCCGACATCTGGACGGGCTCACAGCTCCAGACGGTCGATCAGTATGTCGCCTCGGCCGTGCTGGGGGTCGAATTGCCGAACATTCGGGTCCACACGGTGTGGGCTGGGGGTTCCTTCGGTCGCCGGGCGATTTACGACAGCCACATCGTCGGTGAGGCGGCACAGCTTGCCAAGGCTTGGGGCAAGAAGCAGCCGCTGAAGATCCAGTGGACCCGGGAGGACGACGTGCGGGGCGGCTACTACCGGCCCATGTACATGCACAAGGTCCGGGCCGGTCTCGACAAGGACGGCAACATTGTCGGCTGGCAGCACCGCATCGTCGGGCAGTCCATCCTGACCGGCACACCGTTCGAGGGCGCCTACGTCAAGGACGGCGTGGATCATTCCTCGGTCGAGGGGGTCGAGGGCACGCCCTACGCCATCCCGAACTTCCATGGCGATCTTCACTCCGTGCAGGTCGGCGTGCCGGTGCTCTGGTGGCGGGCCGTGGGGCATACCCATACGGCCTATGTCATGGAAACCATGATGGACGACCTGGCGAACGCGGCGGGCAAGGACCCGATCGAGTTCCGCCTGGGCCTCCTGAAGGACAAGCCGAGGCACGCGGGCGTGCTGAAGCTGGCTGCCGAGAAGGCTGGTTGGGGCTCCCCCCTGCCCAAGGGCAAGGCCCGGGGCATCGCCGTCCATGAGAGCTTCCGGAGCTATGTGGCTCAGGTCGCCGAGATCGCGATGGATGAGGATGGTGAATTCAAGGTCGAGCGCGTGGTCTGCGCGGTCGACTGCGGCGTCGCCGTCAATCCGGA
Organism: Thalassobaculaceae bacterium; assembly: GCA_963691835.1. Classification (GTDB taxonomy): domain Bacteria; phylum Pseudomonadota; class Alphaproteobacteria; order Thalassobaculales; family Thalassobaculaceae. The sequence continues at coordinate 4,961,802 of OY829383.1, read as the reverse complement.
TAACATCGCCGCCCAGATGGAGGGCGGGATCGGCTACGGCCTCGGCCATGCCATCCGGAACAGCATCACGCTAACGGACGGGGAGGTGGATCAGTCCAACTTCCACGACTACGAGCCGATGCGCATCACGGACATGCCGGTTGTGGAAACCCACATCGTGCCGTCGGCCGAAGCGCCGACCGGTGTCGGTGAGCCGGGCACACCGCCGGTGGCCCCGGCCGTCTCGAATGCGATCTTTGCGGCCACGGGCGTCCGGCGCCGGACGCAGCCGTTCTCGGCCGAGGAGAGCAGCGGCGCGTAGTCGGTATTGCTCCCGGAATCAATACGTCGGCCGGCCTTCGGGCCGGCCGATGCCGTTTGGGGCTCAGCGTTGGCGGTGAGAGACACGCCACGGGAGGTTGAGCCACTTCGTGTTCCAACACTGTGCGAGCCGCATTAGCCGCCAGGGAAGAGTCCAGAGATTACGTTTGGAAACTGGTTTGCGATATTCAGACCCTGCTGGGCGAGTTGGTCGCGAACGGTCGCGGACTGTTGCTGGGCGCTAACACGTGCAAGGTCCGCATCAACGATGTTGCCCAGGCCGGTCTCAACCTCGTCCCGAAGCCCCTCAAGTTGCTGGATCTGGTAGGTGATTTCCCGCATGTCGTCGCCCAACTCGCCAAGGGCGACCGCGACGATAGAGGCGGCATTGTCGAAGGCCGTCAGGGCATTCTGGGCATTCGCCGTGCTGGCGAGATCCTCTTGGTCCAGAAGAGCGAACGCGAGATCCAACCGCTGTCCGCGCAAGGTCAGCCTGTCTCCGTCAACGGAGGACAGCACGTCCTGATCGTTCACCTGCCCAACGATCGTGTTAAACGGTATTGCGGTTTCGATGACGATGTTCGTGTCGTTGAAGACGGCGTTCTCCAGGATCTGCCGCATCCGGTTCAGCATGTTCTGGTAATCGTTGTCGACGACCGTTCTTTGCTGAGCGGTGAGCCCTTCGTTGACGCCTTGGACGATTTTCGCCCGGATTTCGTTGAGAAGATCGGATGTGGTCGTTGCGGCGGCCAGGCCAACCTCGGCGACGCCCTTTGCGTTTCCAAGACCCTGAATCAACGAGTCGATGGCGCGGACGTCCGTTCTCAGTCCCTGGGCAATGGCGAAATTGCTGGCATCGTCGACCGGAGTGCTAACCCGCTGGCCGGAGGAAACTTGCCTACCGAGGTCGGCGGTAAACTGGCCAAACGTGTTGACGTTTCTTTGAGCCAGAAGGCTTGGGGCGTTGGTGAGGATGGATGTCGTCATGCCAGTGCCTGACGGAGCTGTGTGTTCCCGACGCGCTAGGGACGGAGTCCGATCAACGGAAGCCGTCGAGCAGAGCCCCGATCACTTGCGGGTACTGGTTCGAAAGCCCGAAGGGCTGCTGCGCCAGCATGCGGAGGTTCTCGGCGGCGGCGGCGGCGGCCTCCGTCGGCACAAAGTCGTCCTCCTGGCCGCCCAACAAGCCGCTCTCGACCGTCTCGCGCTGAGCGGACAGGGCGGCGATCCGTTCCTCAATCGCGGCGAGATCCTCGGCGAGGGCCTCCACGACACGGCCAAGCATCGCTTCGAACTCAGCAACGGCATCATATGCCGACTGTGCGGCCTCCGGATCGGCAATATGTTCCCCGAGGAGTTCGTTGAAGGCGTCTTCCAGCCGTTTCGGCTGCGCCTCGTCGCCCTCTGCGGCGCCGACGATCCGATCGAGCAGTGCGTTGCCGCCCTCGAAATCCGCGTCGATCAGCGAGTTCCGAAGCGACTCCAGGAAGTTCCGAAACGTGCCGTTGAGTGCAGCGTGCTCTTCGGTCGACTGGCCGGGCTCAAGCGCTTGGGAGATGGTGACCTTCACCTCGACGATCAGGCTGGTTGCCTGTTCTCCGGCTGCGAGACCGATCCGCGCGCCAGCTTTACCAGCGGTCAGATCATGGAACTCGCTGTCGAGGCCCCGCAACTTGCTGGCAAGCCCGTTGGCGATGGCCAAGCCGTTGTCGTCTTTGATCTGTTGGCGAAACGACGTCTCATCAACAGTTCCGCTTTGATTGGCGCCAACGTTGCCGGGCCGACTGAAATTGCTGAGAACCGACAGATTCTCAAGATTTGCGAGGCTGGAAAGGCTCATTTTCTCGTCTCTCCGATGACCCGGCGTTCTTGCCGGGCTAGTGTGTTTGCCGTCTCTGGGACGGGGGTCGGAAGGGTTAATGCACGAAGCGGGCCAAACTGAAGAAGCCGAGGGCGAGCCCTCGCGAACACCAGCAATCGCTGTGCCGGTCGGCGCGTGCGATACCCACATCCATGTCTACGGACCCAAGGCGCGGTTTCCGTTCGCTTCGTCGGCGTCCGTCGAGCCGGAAGACCGTCTGCCGGAGAGCTACCGCGGCTTGCAGGAGCGTCTCGGAACCACACGGGTCGTTCTTGTTCAGCCATCCCAGTACGGGACGGACAACCGACGCCTCGTTGACGGGATCACCGAACTCCGGACTGCACCCGGGGCGTGGGAGACGGATGCCGCACGGGGGATTGCCGTCGTCGATGCCGCCGTTTCGGACACAGAGTTGCGGGATCTATCTGACGCCGGTGTTATCGGAATGCGTTTTCTGATGACGCCTGATAAGCGCCTCTTGGACTGGGATGCAGCGGACCGGCTGGCGGGCAGGGTGTTCGACGCCGGATGGGACGCGGAACTTCAGATGGATGGGTCTGACCTGCACGAAGTAGAAGTCCGGCTGAGAGACTGGCCCGGCCAACTCGTGATCGACCACATCGGCATGTTCCTGACGTCGAAAGACCCCAATCAGCCGGGTTTCAAGGCTCTGACACGGATGATCGACCGGGGACGGACCTGGGTGAAACTCTCAAGCCCCTATGAGTCGTCCGATGCCGGTGATCCCCGTGACCCCGCCGTTTCCGACTTGGCCCGACGGCTTATGGAATGGGCGCCAGAACGAATGGTTTGGGGCTCCAACTGGCCGCACCCGGATCTGATGGATGATCCGCCAGATGACGCGGATCTGTTTGACCAGCTTCTGGATTGGGCGCCAAGCGAGTCGGATCGGGAACGGATTCTTGTCAGCAATCCGGCTGAGCTTTATCGGTTTTCAAACCCCTAGGCCCGGCCCATCTATAGCGGCGGGCTCTCGCCCCGTCCCTTGTCCTCATTTCCGACCCCAGGGTCTTCGTGACCCATGCAGGAGCCGCCATGATCACCGTGTCCGCCGCTTTCGACAGTGGAAACATCACCGTTGTCTCCGCCGAGCAGGCCAACGATATCCGGCTGGAGATCAGGAAGCATGCGGGCGACACGTTCTTCCAGTGGTTCCATTTCCGGGTGCCCGGGCCCGTCGGCACTTCTCTGGTTCTCAGGATCATGAATGCGGGCGAGTCCAGCTATCCCCGCGGCTGGGAAGGTTACACGGCCGCTGTGTCGGAGGACCGTCAATCCTGGCGTCGAGAACCCGAGACCGCCTACGCAAATGGTGTGCTGGAGATCCGTCACACCATGAGATCGACGAATGCTTGGTTTGCGTACTTTGCTCCGTACTCGCTTGAACGGCACGGCGATCTAATCGCGCGCTGTCAGACCCAGCCGCGAGGCGCGGTCGAGGTCTTAGGACAATCGCTGGATGGCCGGAGCATCGACATGGTCGTCGCCGGGGAGCCGGCGGCTGGAAAGCGAAACCTTTGGGTCATCGCCCGCCAGCATCCGGGAGAGTCCATGGCCGAGTGGTTCATGGAAGGCTTCCTCGATCGCCTTCTCGATCCGGATGACGGCAGTTCGCGGGCGCTCCTGGACCGGGCGGTGGTGCGCGCCGTGCCCAACATGAACCCGGACGGAAGCACCCGGGGCTACCTTCGGACCAACGCCGTGGGCAGCAACCTCAATCGCGAGTGGGCGGAACCCTCAATGGAACGAAGCCCGGAGGTCTTCCTTGTTCGGCAGAAGATGCGTGAGACCGGCCTTCACCTCTGTCTCGACGCGCACGGGGATGAGGCTCTCCCCTACAACTTCATCGCGGGATACGAGGGCATGCCTGATCCGGGGGAGGCGCTTCTGGCGTTTCTTCAGACATTCCGGACAACATTCGAGGCCTTGAACCCCGATTTCCAGAACGAGCACGGATATCCGAAAGCCAAACCCGGCAAGGGCAATCTCACAACGTCGACCGGGCATCTTTCCAACTGGTTCCGGGCACCGGCCATGACGTTGGAGATGCCGTTCAAGGATACCGCCAACGCGCCGATGCCATCTGTCGGTTGGTCGCCGGAGCGGTCCCAGGCTCTGGGGCGCAGCCTTGTCGATGTGATGCTGCAGACGGTGGGCGATATCCCCGAACGGTGGGACGGCGCGCCCGAACTCTGAGGGATTTCCGAGAGCCATCTGCTTGTACCCGGACGCCCCCGGCGATATATGGCCGTCATGGATCACATTGACACGATCGCACCGCCGGATATCGACCTTGGGCTCGGCAAGCCCCGGGGCGAGACCCGTGTGGTCGTGGCCATGTCGGGTGGCGTTGACAGCTCGGTCACCGCTGGCCTGATCGCGGAGGCGGGGTATGACGTCGTCGGCGTCACGCTCCAACTCTACGATCACGGCGCCGCCGTGGGCCGAAAGGGGGCGTGCTGTGCGGGGCAGGACATCCATGATGCCCGTCAGGTCGCTGAGCGTTTGGGCTTTCCCCACTACGTTCTCGACTATGAGAGCCGGTTCCGGGAACAGGTCATCGACGACTTCGCGGACAGCTATCTTCGGGGTGAAACGCCGATCCCCTGCGTTCGCTGCAACCAGACCGTCAAGTTTCAGGATCTCCTGACGACGGCGAAGGACCTGGGCGCCGAAGCGCTGTGCACGGGGCATTACGTTCGCCGAACGGACGGCCCGGATGGTCCGGAACTTCGCCGGGGTGCGGACTGGTCCAAGGACCAGAGCTATTTCCTGTTCGCCACCACACCGGATCAGCTCGACTATCTCCGGTTTCCTCTTGGCGGCATGTCGAAGGCGGAGACCCGCAGCCATGCCCGGCGTTTCGGGCTGGATGTCGCCGACAAGCCGGATAGCCAGGATATCTGCTTTGTTCCGAACGGCCGCTACGCCGATATCGTGACCAAGCTGCGCCCCGAAGCGGCGGATCCGGGCGAGATAGTCCATATCGATGGCGCCGTTCTGGGGACGCACAAAGGCATCGTCCACTACACGATCGGCCAACGGAAAGGCCTAGGAGTTGGAGGACGCCGTCTGCCGGATGGGACGGAGGATACGGACCCGCTCTATGTGGTGCGTCTTGATCCAGGGGAGCGCCGGGTCATCGTTGGCCCCCGGTCTGCACTTGGCCGCGATGTGGTCCAGGCTGTCGACGTGAACTGGCTTGGAGCGGCGCCCGCTCAGGGTCAGCCTGTCATGGTGAAGCTCCGTTCCGCACAGGCGGCGGTTTCGGCGTCGCTGAATTGGGCAAGCGGCAAAAGTTTGGAGATCCGACTTGCGGAACCCCAGTTCGGGATCTCTCCGGGTCAAGCGGCCGTTATATATGCCGAAGACGAGGATCGGGTCTTGGGCGGCGGTTGGATCTCCGGCGCGTCAATCAGCAAGGATACCTAGGCGACTGGCTTGACCAGCAGGGGCGAGCATTGAGTTGCGCCATGGCTGCTTTGTCAGGTGTATTCGACCTAATTGCTTGTCGTTTTTCTGTAACATAGAGTTATCCCCTATTCCTGGGGCGTCACGAGGACCCAATGGCTGCGCCTAAGTCATGGCACCATAAGTTCTACGCTCTCGATGTGGCACCATCGGACGTGGATGTCGGTGGTGATGTCGTGGCGCTCTGGCGTTCGAAGCGGAATGGAACAGAGCTGCCCGCCTGGTCCGATTTCTCGATGGCCGACTTCCGGCCCTGGCTTGGTCATGTGGCCCTTGATTAGGTCGTCCACGATCCATTCGATTGCACGGTGAGGCTTTGGGGAACGGAGCTCACCCGGCTATATGGCTTCGATGCGACCGGCGTTTCGGCACGGGCTGGCTACGACATCCGTGGCCTGACGCCCGACGATTTCAACTTCCTGGTCAAGGTCGCCCAGGACCCGTGCATCGCGTCGTCACTTGGCACGGTCGACTGGAAGGACCGCGACTTCGTGACCATCTCGCGGATCTTCCTACCCTTGGCGGAGGATGGCGCACTCGTTGACCGAATTCTGGCTGTTGCCTTCTCGGGTCTCTCCTCAGACTGACGCCGTTCCGAAATGCGCTTGCTTGAGCCGCGTTACGCCGCTTGTTTCTGCCGGCAATAACAGGACGCGTGCACCTCCACTTCCGCGCGGGCCAGTGCCAAATCGAGCTGTTGTTTAATCAACGGGGCCTCAACGGTTTCGCCTCGGCGCGTCAGACACTCATGGAGGCCATGCAGGCTCCACAGATTGTTCGGGTGCTGGCACGCCCGGCTCAACGTCTTGTCCAGACCAAGGTCGGCCCGATAGACCGCTTCCGCCTCTTCGTAATGGCCTTGCTCCATAAGAAGGGCGCCGAGCGCATGGCGGGTCGGCTGCATCCAGCCCCAAGGCTCGTCGTAGGGGAGCGCGTCATCCAACTCGACGGATCGGCGGAGATGGTCGAAGGCGACGTCGTAGTTGCCGAGCCGGTACTCAAGCTCGCCGTTCATCATGGCCTCGGCGATCTCAAGCAGATCTTCCACGGTGTTGTTGTGGACCCGGCGCGTATCCGGGACCTTGACCTTCGCCGCCAGGAACGCTGCTTTCGACGTTTCCGCCGACTCTACGTCTCCCATGGCGGAATAGGCTACCGTCTTCGCGTAGAGCATCATTGCCGTCGTCGCACAGTAGAGGTCCGGATCGCTCGGCATCTCCTGATCGACGATCTCCCGCCATTTCCCGAAGCGTACCAGCACGTGCTGCTTCATTGAGAGGTAGCCTTCGATAAAGTCGGCCATCGGCGGTGAGGGGACCCGCAGGAGATCTTCCGGCGTTGTGTCGATCAACTCCTGGGCCGCTTCGATCGCAGGTGTGTACTGGCCAAGGAACATCGCGCCGTAGATGGCGAAGTGATGATTGTGGGTCCGGTACATGGCGTAGACGTTCAAGGCACCTTCACGCTCCAGGAACTTCCGGTCTGCGATGATGGCCTGCTGATTGTAGGCGACCACGTCCCGGTAGTTCCCGCAGAGGACGTCGATGTGGGTCGGCATATGGGTCAGGTGGCCGCCGTCCGGCATGATGGTGCGCAGCCGGTCTCCCGCCCGCAACGCCAGTTCCGGGAATGGCGACATCTCCATCAGGTGCACGTAGAGGTGCAGCAGTCCCGGGTGGTCCCAGCTCGCGGGAATGGATTTGAACGCGTCTTCCAAAACCTCTCTGGCTTCGACAGTTCCAGCCTTCTCCGCAACCTCACCCGTCTTCAGGTCCCACATCTTCCAGGGCGTCTCATTCATGATCGCCTCGACGAAGACGGAGCGGACTTCCATGTCGTCGGGAAATGCCTCAAGCACCCCGCGCATCGCATTGGTGTAAGCCTTATCCCAGGGCCGGAGATCGTCGATCGGCTCCCGCTGGGGATAGCGCGCCGTCAACGCCTCGATCATCGCTCTCTCAACCGGGCTCACATGGCCGATCTGGGCAAGTGCGGCCTGGGTTGCATCGTACGCGGCGGCCAGAGCTTTCGCCCGGCCCTTGGGATCATAAAGGTGCCAGGGGAGGTTGTAGTTCGGGCCGGTGGCGTAAGCCACGCCCCAATGCGCCATCGCACAACTCGGGTCTGCCTCAATGGCTTTCTGAAAACAGGAGACCGCTTCCGCGTGATTGTAGGCGTAGGTCCAATTAAGGCCGCGGTCGAACCAGGTCTGCGCCGTCTCGGAGGTTGTGGTGACGGCGCGCGTGAACGGTCCGAGATCGTAGTACGACATTGTGCGTCTCCTGCCCTGGATGTGCGCATGTGGTTGTGCGTAACGATAACTGTGTCTTTTGGTAGGGTCGAGAGACAGCGCAGTGACAAGATACAGGCTGCACCAAAAACTCTTCATTCTACCAATTGATAGATAGATTTTATGGGGCCGATAAGGTCATTGTTTTGGACCCATTTCGGATTGCAGCCATGTGAGAGGGCGTGAAACCATCAACCGAAGGCGGCCAGAGTGGCGCCAGTCGCAAACGCGGGAGGCGAGAAATGTCTGAGTATCCGGTCGATATGTCTGCGAGCCCGGAGGTCGAGGCTTTCTTTGACAAGGCCTCCAACACGATAACGTACATCGTGGCCGACCCCGCTTCTTCAGCCTGTGCGGTCTACGACAGCGTTCTTGGGATCGACTATCCGGCCGGGCAGCTCTCATACGATGCGGCTGACCAGATCATCGACGCCATCCAGGCCCGGGGTCTGACGCTGGAATGGATCATCGAAACCCATGTCCATGCCGATCACTTAAGCGCCGCCCCCTACCTCCAGGAAAAACTCGGCGGGCGGATCGGCATCGGCCGGGGGATCATGGAGGTGCAGGAGACCTTCGGGAAGATCTTCAACGAAGGTACGGAGTTTCAGCGCGACGGCTCTCAATTCGATCAGCTCTTTGAGGACGGCGACCGCTACACCATAGGGACGATGCAGGCCTTCGCCATGCACACGCCGGGACATACACCGGCTTGCATGGTCCATGTGGTGGGAGACGCCGCGTTCGTTGGGGATACGCTGTTCATGCCGGACGGCGGCTCGGCCCGCGCGGACTTCCCCGGGGGCGATGCGGCCACGCTCTATGACAGCATCCAACGGGTTCTGGCATTGCCGGACGACATGCGGCTCTTCATCTGCCACGACTACGGCCCCGGGGGCCGGGCGATCGCTTGGGAAACCACGGTCGCGGAGGAGAAGGCCTCAAACATTCACGTCGGCGGCGGGAAGACCAAGGAGGAATTTGTCCAGTTCCGGACCGAGCGGGACGCGAAACTCGCGATGCCGAAGCTGATCCTGCCGTCGCTCCAGGTGAACATGCGCGCGGGCAACATGCCGACGGACGGCGATGGCAATCCGATGCTGAAAGTCCCGATCAACCGTCTCGGATGAGGAGGGCCAACAACCCTTCTGTCAGCTTTAGCGGTGCCGCGCCTCCAGCACCGCAAGCGTGGACAGCAGGCCGTCCTTGTCAACGTAACACCCCTGGAGCCACCGCGAGCCGCCGGTCGCAGCGTAACCTGAGCGGCCGTGCAGGACCCGGGTGTTGTCGACGATGAAACTGTCACCCGGGTTGAGCTTGAATGAGACCGCCATTGCCGGGTCATCCACCAGCTCTGCAAAACGGCGGTAGGCCGCGTAGTAGGCGGGCATTTGATCGAACGGGACGTCCGTAATGGGGGCGGTGCTTCGATTGTTGAACCGCACGGCGATGACGTCCCCATCCGGCGCACGCTCGATCATCGGGCGGCGCGCGCTCAGGTGGACGTCGTCGGAGCCACGATACTCGAACCTTGCACTGTACCCGGAGAGAAGCTCGAAACCCGACGGATCTTCTTCCCGAAGACGCTCCGCAACACGAAAGCCATCGACAACTTGGTTCTCCCCGCCCGCGGCTGAGTTCTCCAGGCAGTAGAGGATCTGCAAGGTCGGCTGTGGGTCGCGGTAAGGGTTATCGGTATGGGGCTGGAGCCCGAGGCCGGTGTAGGCGAGGTTGGTTGGGTTCACCTCGGTCCGAACCTCGAAAAAGCGGCCGTAGTTCGTCTCCCTCACATAGCCGAAGTGGGCAGCCAACGTTAGAAGGGCGCCCGGCTCGACCGATCCGCCGGTGAGCCGCCCGACCCCGTACCGCTGGACCTTACCAAGCCAATCGAGGAGTGCCTTGTCATCGGTGTCGACGGCGGTGGCGTCGCTTGTAGCGTCGTCGGGGGACAAGGTGCTCCGGTCCCAGGTGACCAAACCGGCATCGGCGTGAACTGTGTCCGCCGATGCGGGGCGGTCATAAACGTGCTGTCTCAGCCAGTCTCCGGAGAAGGTGACTGTCCGGTCGAGGGGATGGAGTGTCATCGTCAACACATTGTCGGACACGAAGATGTCGGACGCTGCGGTATCCGGGTTCACCTCTGAGATGGTGATCAGGCGCTGGCCGTTGCCGGGTGCTCTGGTTTCCGGGTCGAGCGCATTGTCCCGAAGCCAAAAGGCGTGAAACCGCGCCTCAAGTCCGTCGGACCAGGAAAGCCGGATAACTCTGCCGTCCTCGGTAGTCTCACACTTGCTCAACGTCATGGGGACCCACGCCTCCAACCCGCCACAAGGAGATATGGGCTGCGAGTATCAGTCCCTTTGCCGACCCACAATCCTAAATCATGTCTGGTTACGGCATCACGAAATGAGCGACGTCAGGCTGTGTCCCTTCGGTGACGCATTCCTTGATTTTCTCCTGAAGCAGACGGTCGCTTTCTGCCACGCGCCGATGGTGGCGCTGATGATCAAGCCAGGACGCCTCCCACCATGTTTCGACAAATCGGGACGGATCGGCGGCGTCCTGCATCAGTGACCACTGGTAGCCGCCGCCGCGCCGCCGACTGGTCGCTAGCTCAGCCATAAGGGTCTGAAAACCATCCTGGCTCACAGCGGGAACGCTGTACGTGATCTGAATCCGGACCGGGCCGTCGGGAACACTGTTCTGGGACAGGATCGGCTCGGGCCAGTGCATCGACGGCGCGAGGCCTTCCCCGCCCTTATGCTGGAGCGAGGCCCGCCAAGTGACCGGGATCATCAGCACGGCACCCGCGGCGGCTATCAGGAGCGCATTGGGAATACCCCAGACAGACGCGACCTGGCCCCAGATCAAGCTGCCGATCGACATTGCACCGAAGAAGACGGTGAGGAAGATGGACAGCCCTCGCGCCCGGACCCAATCGGGAAGTGCCAACTGAGCCGCGACGTTGAGACTGGAGAGCACGGCGATCCAGGAAAGACCGGCGAGCGCGCCGGCGGCGATGGCAACCTCTTGGCTGTCCACGACGGCGAGCAGAACCAGGACAGACGCCGTGCCGAGCGTTCCCGCAGCCACCAGCTTGTCCGAGCCGAGGCGTCCCTTGATCTTCGGAAGCACCAAGGCTCCAGCAACCGCGCCAGCGCCGACGGCGGCGAGAAGGATGCCGTAGAAGGTCGGCCCTCCCGACAGGACCTCACGCGCCACCAGCGGCAACATGGCCCAAAAGGCGCTCGCGAAGATGAAGAATGCAGCCGCCCGGGCCAGTGTCGATTTCAGTGGTCCGCTGTTTGCCGCGTAGCGGAGGCCGGCAGAGATGGCGCCACCGATCCGCTCCGGAGGAAGGCCGCTGCTTTCGGTCTTTGTCGGCCGCCACCACCAGAGGGCCGCGATGATGCCGATCACGCTCAACGCGTTGACGAGGAACGGTGCGGACAGTCCGGCGGCTACGATCAGAAATCCGGCGAGAGCGGGGCCGATCGCGCGGCTGATATTGATCCCCATCGAGTTCAGGGCGACGGCAGACGGCAGTTCCGACGGCACCACGAGTTTCGGCACGATGGCCTGCCACGCGGGCGCGATGAACGCTGTCCCTGTGCCGAAGATGAACGTGAACACCAGAAGCAACACCGGCCCCATCATCTCAAGATGGACCAGCACCGTCATAAGCGCAGCGGCCACTCCGAGGATCACATTCACCCAAATCAGGAGCTTCCGCCGGTCGACGATGTCGGCGACCGCTCCGGCGAGCAACGCGAACAGAAAGATTGGCAAGGTCGTCGCCGCCTGGACGGCCGCGACCAGCATCGGGGACGGGGCCAGCTCTGTCATCAGCCACCCGGCACCCACGTCATGCATCCAGGTGCCGATGTTGGAGGCTACCGTGGCGATCCACAGAATGGCGAAGGCACGCCGCTTGAATGGCGCCATTGCGGACGGCGGAGCGGCTGCGGTGGTCGCACTCATTCGGTGGTCCCTTGGATGGAGGAGAGGACGCTTACCCGCATGCCGGGGCGTAGAACGGCGTCAGGGTTGATCACGCTGGCCCAGACGGTAAGCGTCCCGTCAGTCGGGTCGACGGTGGCGGAAGCGAAGTCCGGCCGTGCGGTGTGCGGGTAGGGCTGCCCGCCCGGCAGCACGATCTGGAGGCTGACGCGCTCGAACATTTGCTCCAGCGTCGTGGCGCCGGTTCTGGTCATCACGTCCATGCGCGTTCCGTAAGGAACCCGGTACGCGACAAGGGCCGGATCAATGCGGAGGATCTCACCCAGCGGGGCGCCGGACTCCGCTTCGAGAAAGGCGCCCACCGCCGTTCCGGGCCGGCTGACCAGGCCATCGATCGGTGCTGTAATCTCGGTTCGCGCAAGGTTTAAGCGGGCTTGACGCAGGCCGGCCTGGGCGATGGCGAGATCCGCTTCGGCGGTTCGGAACGCAAGCTGTTGGGCCTGCTGTTGAACCCGCGTCGCGACGCCCCGTTGAGTGAGCTGTTGGCCCCGCGCAACCTCTTCGCGGGCATGTTCCAGTGCGGCATCCGCCCGTTTGACCTCCGCCCGTGCGATCGCGACCGCCAGTTCGGTATCGGCTTTATCCAGCACGATGAGCGGGGCGCCGGTTTCAACCCGCTCCCCCCCGGAGAAGAGAATCTCAGCCACGACGCCGTCCAACCGGCTCGACAGCTCGGCACGCTGAAACGCCTCGACCTGTCCCTCGAACTCAAGGGTTTCAGCGACGGCTTGCGTCGACATCGCCAGGCCGACCGCCAACGAGATCACGTAGGGTTTCCAGTGCATTGATTCCTCCATCGAGACGCGAACGCGCCGTTGGGGCGTTCCGCGTGTCTCATCACTCCGCGGCGATGGCGTCGCCGGTCGCAGGCGCGCCCGGTGCGCCGAAGACCGGGATCGGCGACCAGTCGGGCAACTCGGCCAGGGGGGCCGGACCACGATCGGCGAACGCCCCTTTGGCGTAGACGATCTTTCCGCCGCTCAACGTCAGGTCCGAGGTGATGTCGACAATCTCGTCCTCGGCCACGGTGAAGTAGTCACGGTCCAACACGGCGATATCCGCCAACTGGCCCGGCGCGATCTGCCCCTTCTTTCCGACCTCCCGGCTGAACCACGCACCGGCCGCGGTCCAATGCCGGAGGGCGTCGTCACGGCTCAAACGGTTGGCGGCAGACCAGATCACGTCGCCGCCCCGGCCCTTGCCGGAGACCGCCCAGTGAATGGCGAGCCAAGGATTGTAGGAAGAAACGCGCGTCGCATCGGTTCCGGCGGCGAGCGGCACGCCAGATGCCATCATCTTCTTCACCGGCATGACATCCCGAAGCGCATCCTCGCCATACCGGTCGCGATACGATGTGACCTGGAAAGCAATCCGGTTCTGGTAGGAGATCCCACCGCCCAACCGGGCGACCCATTCCATCGTGCTCTCGGAGATCGTCTCGCCGTGGTCGAAGATCCAGTTGAGCTCCTCCAGCCCCTTGTCGCGGCCCACGTCTTCAGGAACGGAAAGCAGCCGGTGAGCGCTCTCTTCGTAGGTGCAGTGGAAACGGATCGGCCAGCGGTTCTCGAGCAGGAACTCCAGAACCGGACGCAGGTCGCCCTCCATTCGTTTCGGCAACTCCGGACGCGGATATGAAAAGTCTTCAAAGTCGTAAGCGGAGGCGACGAGCATCTCTCCGGCGCCCACGCACTTAAGATAGTCGTCACCCTGGTCCGGTTTGACGATGTCGTGCCAGCGCTTGAAGTCATCCAGCTCAAACAACGGGCGTTGAGCGAAGAGTTGATAGCCGATCCTGACAGTCTGTTCGCCCCGTCGGTTCAACTCGCTAATCACGCCGTAGTCGTCCGGGTAGTTCAGGAAGCCGCCCGCGCAGTCGAGTGCAGAGGTCAGCCCCAGGCCGTTCAGGGCGTGGAAGTAATGTTTGGTGGATAGGATCTGCTGTTCGAAATCGAGTTTCGGCGCCATGTCCAGAAGGGCATAGAGCGGTTGGGCGTTCGGGCGTGCCAGCGCGAGGCCCGTTGGGTTGCCGTTGTCATCCCGCTCCAGCCGGCCGGAAACGAACGGCTCATAGAAATGCTTATCGATGCCAAGGGCACGGAGGGCGGCTTTGTTCAGCCAACACCGGTCATAGAGGTGCAGGACATAGACGGGCACGTCCGGTGCCACGGCATTGATCTCGTCGATCGTCGGCAGCCGGCGCTCGGCGAATTGGTCGGCAGACCAGCCGCCGACAACCCGGATCCATTGCCCGGCCGGCGTTCGCTGCGCTTGGGCCTTCAGCATCGCCAGACCATCCGCCAGAGATGGAACGTTGTCCCATCGAAGCTCCATGGCGAAGTTGTTGCCCTGGCGAATGATGTGGGTGTGGCTGTCGATCAGGCCAGGGATGACCCGCCGGCCCTGCAGATCGATCGTCTCGGCTGTCCCGGCGTTGGCCATGATGTCAGTGTCGGAGCCAACGGCGGAGATCTTTCCGTCGGTGATCGCGACCGCCTGCGCGTCCGGCCGATCTACGTCCATTGTTGTGACGCGGCCGTTGAACAGGATGAGATCGGCCATAGGGTGCCTCCTAGGGTATGATTTGGAGGCCGCCGGGATAGGTCCGGCGGCCTGGGTCATGGCTTGCTTGGTGGTTAGGCGTCGTTCTTCTGCAGGATGACCGGTGACCAATCAGGGCTGATCGGCGGGATGTGGGTCAGATCCTGTTGGGCGAAATCGCCGCTGCCGTAGACGACCTTGCCGCCAACAACGGTGAGATCCGCTCTCAGCTTGGCGATCTCGGAGTCCGTCACCGCGAAATAGTCGCGATCCAGAACCGTGAAGTCCGCCATCTGGCCTTCGACGATCTGGCCTTTACGGCCGGCATCGCCCGTGAACCAAGCTGACCCGGTGGTCCAGATCCGCAGCGCTTCCTCGCGGCTGATCAGGTTGGCGTCGTCATACATCGGCAGACCACCCCGTGAGAGGCCGGTGGTCATCCATTGGATCGAGAACCACGGATTGTACGAAGTCACCCGTGTCGCATCGGTGCCACCGCCGACCGGCACGCCCAGATCCAGGATCGCCCGGAAGTTCGGCGTCTTCTTGAGCGCCTCGGCACCATAGTTGGCGATGAAGTCCTCAGCCTGGAACTGGATACGGTTCTGCAGCGCGATGCCGCCGCCGAGTGCCGCGATACGTTCCAGGTTCTTCTGGGAGAAGGTCTCCACGTGGTCGACGAACCAGCCGGGCGTCAATCCGGCACCCTTGGCCACCTCTTCATACACCGGCAGAAGCCGGTCGCCGGTTTCGTTGTAGGTGATGTGCTGGCGGAACGGCCACTCGCCTTCGCCAAGCACGGTCATGACCTTGGCCTGATATTCCTCGGCGTCCGCATCGATGTCCGGGCGCGCATCGGCGAAGATCTCATAGTCGTAGGACGCCCACCCGAGGTTCTCGCCCGCGCCGACGAACTTCAGCATGTCGTCGCCGGAGCCCGCGCGGGTCTCTGCTGTCCACGTCTCGTAGTCGGACAGCTCCCGGTCCTTCACTTGCGGGAAGGAGTGGTAGCCGATGCGGACTGTTTGCAAATCCTGGCCATGCATCCACCGAATGACCTTGTAGGGATCCGCATCCGGGAACTCCATGCCGCCGCCGCCCGCGTCGCTCAGCGAGGTGATGCCGAGGCTGTTCAACTCGTCGAAATATTGCAGCGAGCTGTTGATCTGGTCGCGGATGGAGAGCTTCGGCGCGGCGGACAGGGTCTTGTACATCACGAGGCCCGAGGGTGCGGCCAGCACCCGGCCGGTCGCATTTCCGCCTGCGTCCTTCTCGATGATGCCGCCCGGATAGGTCGGGTGCCCCGGCGTGTCGTAGCCGAAGTACTCGACAGCCTTCGTGTTGAGAAGCGTCAGCTTGTAGAGGTGGTGGATCAGCACCGGATGGTTCGGAGCCACGGCATCCAGCTCTGCCACCGTTGGCAGGCGCTTCTCCTTGAACTGGAATTCGCTGAAGCCGCCAGCGACGCGGATAAACTGGCCGCTAGGCGTCCGCTCCGCCTGAACACGCAGCAGGTGCAGCGCCTCCTCCAGGCTGTCAACACCGTCCCAACGGACTTCCAGATTGTAGTTCACCGCACCTCGGATGGCGTGGGTGTGGCTGTCGTTCAGACCCGGAATAACCCGCTGGCCTTTGGCGTCGATCACTTGCGTGAACGGACCGATCAGGCCGCTCATCTCACTATCGGAGCCAACCGCAATGAACGAGCCTCCGCGCGCCGCGAGGGCCGTGGCATCCGGACGTGCGGGGTCCATGGTGGTGATACGCCCGTTCAGCAGAACAAGGTCCGCCGTTTGGGAGCTGGCGAAAGCGGGGCCAAAGGCAGAGGCACCGGCCAAGAACGCGGCCGATCCGGCGAGGACCTGGCGGCGATCGAAGAGATTGGTCATGGGTGTGTACCTTGTGTCGGGACGCACGAAACGGCTCGCCCGGCCAGAAGGCCGCGCGTCGAAACGGGCGGTAATACGAGGAAAAGAAGCCCGGGAGCCGAAGCCCCCGGGCCGGGAGGATTACTCTACGGCGATCGGGGCTGCGACCGGGTCGATCCGCGTGCCGTGCTTCACGCGCTCCGGCGCTTTGTGGACCATGGTGTAGGCATAATCGACGCCCATGCCGTACGCGCCGGAATGCTCCTTCACGAGATCCATGACGGCGTCATAGGTGTCGCGCCGCGCCCAATCGCGCTGCCACTCCAGCAGGACCTGCTGCCAGGTCACGGGAACAACACCGCCCTGGACCATCCGCTGCATCGCGTAGTCATGCGCTTCTTGTGTGGTGCCACCGGATGCATCGGCGACCATGTAGATGTCGTAACCACCGCCGGCCATCGCGCTGAAGGCGAACATGTTGTTACAGACTTCCGTCCAAAGGCCGGAGACGATGACCTTCTTCCGGCCGTTCTCCGCCAGCGCATCCCGAACCTTCTGATCATCCCAGGAGTTCATGGATGTCCGCTCCAGCAGCGGCGTCTCGGGGAACACGGCCAGCAGTTCGGGATAGGTGTGGCCAGAGAAGCTCTCGGTCTCAACGGTGGTGATCGTCGTCGGGATGTTGAAGATCTTTGCCGCCTTGGCGAGCGCGACGGTGTTGTTCTTCAGAACCTGACGGTCGATCGACTGAACACCAAAGGCCATCTGCGGCTGGTGATCGATGAAGATGATCTGGGAATTGTCGGGAGTAAGCAGTTCGATGTTGTTGCCGGACATCAGGGGGCTCCTTGGGAAGCTGGCTGCGGTTTCTGTTTGCGCCAGTGAAATGTTCCCCACCCCCTGTAGGGACAAACGATGATTTCTTGGCCTATGGCTTAGTCCAGCTTGGTCATCACGCTTTGCCGGTGCGCCGGGGCACTTCCGTAATTCCAGCAGTTGAAGATCGCCAACGAAACATCAGATTGAGTAGCCGGAAAATCCCGGTCTCGGAATCTCGTCTGGTCGTCGTCTCGCAATGCCCCATCGCCGCCTACCCCCGCTCAGTTCCCTTCGCGCCTTCGAAGCAGCCGCGCGGAGAGGGTCGTTCAAGCACGCTGCCGAAGAGCTTGGCGTCACACCCGCAGCCGTTAGTCAGCAGGTCCGGGGTTTGGAAGAAGATCTGGGCCTGAGCTTGTTTACCCGGGGGGCGAGGTCCGTGACGTTGACCGTTCCGGGCAACACGTTGCGTTCCGGGCTTGTTGAAGCATTTGTGAAGATTCACGAGGCGGTCGAGCAGGCGCGCGCCTTATCCGATCCGGGGCTTGTCGTGACATCCAGCGGGCCGGTCGCCGCCAAGTGGTTGGTGCCGAGACTGAATACGTTCTCCGCCCAGTATCCGGAGGTCGCGGTGCATCTTCAGGCATCGTTCGACATGATCTCCTTGGGCGGCGGAGGCTCTGACGTGGCCATCCGTTTTGGGCGAAAACCGGATAATGATGTCTACCACGAGCGGCTTTGGGACGAGATGGTGTTGCCGCTCGCGAGCCCTGATCTTGTTGAGCGTTTGGACCTTAAGAGCCCCGCTGACATCCAGCGTGCCCCTCTTATCCACGACGAGAGCCTCACCAGCTTGTTCCCCGGCGCCCCGGATTGGTCACAGTGGTTTGAGGCGGCGGGGCTGACGGGTTTGAACAGCCAGAGAGGTATGCGTTTCACCAACTATGCGGACCAGGCGATCGACGCGGCGATCTCTGGTTCCGGCGTTCTGCTTGGCCGGGTTGGCCTTGCGGGTGGCGATCTTCAGGCCGGCCGTTTGGTCTGTCCGTTCGGCCCGATTTATCCGACCGATTACAGTTATTATTTTGTGTGTCCGAAGGGAGCGGAAACGACGTCCTGCGTGGAGAAGTTCCTGATATGGATCCGGAATCAGAACGTCGAGTGGAATGCCCTTCTAGAGCAACTCGATCAGGATCTTGTACACGCCTAGACGCGTCCGGTGCCGCCTCAAATATTCTCTGAAGTGACGAGGGAGAAGGGAACTGTCCCATCCAACAGCCCGAGCGTCGCGCCGTCCGATGGGCTGACGACCTTGACCAATGTGGCGGCAAGCGACTCCGCGATTTCCTCAAGCGGATTGGCAATGACCAAATCGACGGTTCCGTCCAACAGTCCCTGGGTCGCCGCCGGGCTCTTCTCGTGACAGATGAAGATGACATCATGCTGACGTTTGGCTTCTGTCATGGCCTGAATCACGCCCTCCACGCCACCGCCGCAGTGGTAGAGGCCGCGGAGCTCGGTGGACGCGTTCAGAACCTCGGCGGCCGCCTCATAAGCCACGGCCGCATCGTCCAAGTAGACGACGGAGTCCCGTAGACGCATCCCCGGGGCCTTCTCCCGGAGGTAGCTTCTGAAACCGACCTCCCGGTCCTCTTGGGTGCGGTACCGGTGGGAGCCGATCAGGATTCCGACCTCTCCCCGGCTTTCAGCAAGCCGCGCCATGAACCAACCGGCGGTACGACCCGCCTTCCGGCTGTCGATCCCGACATAGCCCGAGATCTTTTGTGCATTGAGTTGGCTGAGCAGCGCGACGACAGGAACACCCGCTTCGGCACACTCGTCGACGGCGGCGGACACCGTTGCGTGGTCGAGCGATACGACGGCGATTGCATCCGCGCGCTGGCGCATCGTGCGGATCGCCAGGGCGATGGCTTCTGGAGACAAGCTCTCAACATACTCGATGACGGCGGTGCCCCGAACAGATGGGAGACCCTTCACCGCCGCCCTGATCTCCGACGCAAGGGATCGGTAGAACCACTTCCCCTGTTTCTGGAGGATGATGCCGAACGTCTTTTCGGGCGCCCGCTCTTCGATACGGCGTCGCATCAGTGCTTGGGCGTGGTAGCCAAGAGCCTCCGCCGCGTGGAGTACGCGGGCGGCTGTCGCTTCTGAAACGGGCGCCCGCGCATTGAGAACCCGGTCGACGGTCGCGACACCGACCCGGGCTCGCTCAGCGATATCTTTTAGTGTGACGCGGTCTGGCATATCGTCGATCTGATAGAAAACATCATGACAGTCCGGCCTATTTTGATGGATTTGATAGATTTTATCATCATCTGATTGACGGTTACGGGCGACTGGGCCAGCGTTCGCGCGACAACGAGTTTGGCGGACAGGCCATGACCCAAAGCATCCATATCCGCGATTACAGCCTCACAGGTTCCGAGCCGGGTGTCTCCTTCTCGCCGCGGGACTGGTACAGCACGCCGGTCCCCCGCGCGCGTATGAAGGAGCTGTTGACGCGGTCCGACCGGGCGGGGCTGATCAACTATGGCCTCTGGCTTGGCTTCCTCGGCATCAGTGGAGCGGCCCTCGTTCTGACGTGGGGAACGTGGTGGGCGTTTCCGGCGGCCATCGTCTACGGGATTTTCTACGGATCATGCGCCGACAGCCGCTGGCACGAATGCGCACACGGCACAGTCTTCAAGACACGCTGGCTGAACAAGATCTTCTACCAGCTTGCCTCCTTCATGGCGTTTAAGAACCCTTATCTATGGCGGTGGAGCCACACACGCCATCACACGCACACCATCGTTGTTGGGCGGGACCCGGAGATCGCCTTTCCGAGGCCCCCGGCGGTGTTCTCGCAACTCCTGAACCTTCTCTACCTCCGCGCCGGTTGGCCGGAAGTGCTGCGCATGGTGCGGCTCGCCCTTGGCCGTCTAACCGCCGACGAGAGGGATTTCCTGGTGAAAGCCGACCGCCCCAAGGCGTTCATGGCTGCCCAGATACATCTGACTGTTCTCGGCAGCGTGGTCACGATTTCGATTGCGTCGGGCAGTTGGTTGCCGGTCATGCTCGTGGGCCTGCCGAGTTTCTATGGCTCGTGGCTGCACCATCTCCTGGCGACAACACAGCATGCCGGGCTGGCGGAGGATGTGCCGGACCATCGGCTCAACTCCAGAACGGTGTTGATGAACCCATTTTTCCGGTTCGTGTACTCGAACATGAACTACCACATGGAGCATCACATGTACCCGATGGTTCCATTCTACGCGCTGCCCGCCCTGCATGAGGAGATGAAGGCCGACTGTCCGGCCCCCTACAAAGGTGTTCTTGCGGCCTATCGGGAGATGATCCCCGCAATGCTCCGCCAACAACGGGACCCGGCTTACTTCGTCGAACGCCCTTTGCCGCCCGGTGCGAACCCGTCTCCGGCCCACCTGGCGCCAAGCGCAATGGCGGCGGAGTAGGGGGGATGAAGCGCCCGGCGGGTCGGCCGCCAAAGATCCAGACGGCGACGGATTTTGTTTGTCTCGGCACCGGGTCGCGTTTATCATTGCAATCATGAATAGAAAAACATTCATATCACCCGCCTGTGCTTCCTAACCGAGACCCTGCCAAGCGACAGATTAGACGCGTGGATAATGACGTCGTGGATACGAGATTGGCGTCCGATTGGGCGATGACTGCGGTCTGGGGTTACGTTCGAGGAGCGATGGTCATCGCTGTGGCCATCATGCTGACACTGGTTCATTCGGCCGGTGCGATGGACAACCCAAGGTTCGTGGAGGAACTGGAGAGCTTTATTGGCTCGAACGATGATATTCCGAACTCCGGCCTTCATCCGCCGGACTGTTGGGCCTTTGCTGAAACAGTAGAAGACGAAGAAAAACTAAGGTTTGCAGATCAGAACAGGGATCATTGGTTGCGCAACCCTTGTGTGCTTTGGGTTCTTAAAATGCTGGCTGCGCCCTACGAAAGAGATGACTTCCCCGAGCAATCCCCTATGGCCGCGGTTTGGGAGCGCTTGGATTGGCGCCATCACCCTCTTCGGAGCGGAAATCATTGGAACGACATCAAGGAACCTGTCTCTTTAATGCAGATGGCCAATGGCTTCGATGAGGATGAACGACCGCTCTCAACGCTGGAAGATGAAGAGATTTCGATCACGTTCCGCAATGAAGGCCGAGATTCCTGGTATCGGTACGGGCGGTATCTGGGGCGGGCCGACTGGACCGGCGATGGGCGGGCCGACCTTTTGATACAGTGGGAGGAAAATGCGGCGAGGGGTACATACTTAGCGTCTCAACCGGTCATTCACGTTACGGAAGGTCCAGGCCAAGAGATCCAATCCGTCGGTTACGTCGAGTGGCTCCGGGAAAATCGCGATCGTGTTCTGCGAGTGCTTAAGAATAAGGCTTAGAAAACATAGCCTGGGCGGGGGCGGACATGTGATCCGCATCGCATTCGCTGGAGATGTTGTTCCGGGCTGTGGCTAACTGGTTGATGCATAGGCGTTATCGGGTCGTCAACCGCAACGGATTTGGCTCGCTTCCTGGGATCGCGGCGTTAAGATCAAGCCGTGGAACGGTCACATCGATAACGGTCGAACGATGAAACGCATCTACACCTGGGATGCCAAACCTGCGCGCCGGAACTATACCGCTGCGGATCTCCGCGCGTTGAAAGGCAAGCGAAAGCTGACCCAGACGACGGCGAATACGGCTGAAGAGGCGGCGGCCGCAGCGGATGCCGGTATCGACCTGATCATGGGTAACGCCCAGAACACCTCGACGGTACGGGACGGGGCGCCGGAGTTGTTCTTCACCGCGGCGATCGCTTTGCCGGACTACCCGACCGCGACGGATGTACTGAACGCGGCCTTCAAGGCGATGAAGGACGGCGCTGACTCCATCTACACCGCACGGGGGCCTGATATCGTGGAGATGCTGGCACGCGAAGACATCCCCGTGATGTGTCATCTCGGGCTGGTCCCGAGAAAGTCCGGATGGCATGGCGGTCTCCGGGCGATTGGTCGCACCGGAGAAGAGGCACTTTCGCTTTGGCAGGCGTTTCAGCGCATGGAAGACGCTGGCGCTTTCTCTGTCGAGGCGGAGGTCATCCCGGACCGCGTGATGGCGGAGATCAGCAGACGGACCAAGCTTGTCACCATGTCGCTGGGCTCCGGCGGCGGCGGCGACGTGATTTATCTCTTCCAGAACGACATCTGCGGGGAGCAACCGGACCGGCCGCGCCATGCAAGGGCGTTCGGCAGTTTGTATAGACTTGAAGCGCAGATGCGGAAGGAGCGACGCGCCGCCCTGTCCGCGTTTCGTGACGCGGTGAACGAGGGTGGTTTTCCCGCGTCCGGGGAAGTGGCACGGATCGACGACGCCGGGTTCGAGGCGTTCCTTTCCGCCCTTCCGTCCGAAGGAGGCAAACCATGAGCCGGGTGGTCGTCGTTGGAGGCGGGCAGGCGGCTGCGTCTCTTGCTCGGAAACTCCGGTCGTTGAAGTTCGACGGGGACATCCGTCTCCTGTGCGGGGAAACCTCGCTTCCCTACCATCGGCCGCCCCTATCGAAGAAGTTTCTGCTGGCCGAAGACGGCGCCGAGCACGACGCGATCTATCGGGAAACGTTCTATGAGGGGCAGGGGATCGAGGTCAGCCTCGGTTGTTGGGTCGATGCCATAGCCCCCTCGGCGAAGACGGTGTCGGCTGGGGATGAAACCATTGCCTACGATCATCTTGTTCTGGCGACGGGCGTGTCGGCGCGTCAATTGCCACCGGCGCTGACGGGCGGGCGGTCCGGACTCTATACGCTCAGAAGCGTCGATGACGCGGTCCATCTTCGCACTGAGCTGACGCCGGGCAGAAAGATCCTGATTGTTGGCGGCGGATACATTGGCTTGGAGTTGGCGGCGACGGCCATGGACAGGGGGCTATCCGTCACGGTTCTGGAGGCCGCACCCCGGGTTCTGGCGCGGGTCGCGACACCGGCACTGTCAGCATCCGTGCGGTCCCGGCATACCGAGCGTGGGGTCGAGATGCTGGAGGGAGCGGCCCTCGCGGAGGTGACGGGGGAAGTTGCCGCAACCGGGGCCATACTCTCAGACGGCCGCAGGATTGACGCGGATCTGGTGGTGGTCGGGATTGGGGCCGAGCCCGTGGTCGATCTGGCGGAGAAAGCAGGACTCGCGATTGAGAACGGGATCCACACAGACGACCACGGGCGAACATCCGTCCCCGGCATTTGGGCGGCGGGCGATTGCGCGTCGTTCCCATATCGGGGCAACCGTATTCGCCTGGAGAGCGTTCAGAATGCCATCGATCAGGCTGAAACGGTCGCCGAGAACATTTTGGGGGCGGAGAAGATCTACGATCCGGTGCCGACGTTCTGGTCTCAACAGTTCGACGACATGATTCAGATCGTTGGATTGAGTCCTGCCGATGCCTCGGTCGTTCAACGGCCTGGTCAGAAGCCGGGTGCGGAGTCTTTCTGGTCATTCGGGCCGGATGGGCTTGTTGCCGTTGAGGTCATCAATGAGCCGAAGACATATGCGCTGGCGCGCCGCCTGATCGGTGCCGGGATCTCGCCGTCCGCCGAAGTTCTCGCCGACCCATCGTCTGACTTGAAGAGCCTCCTTCGGGCGTAGTGCGCTCTTCATTGCCTATGCGTAGGTGTCTTTACGTACCCATGGCTGCGGTGATGCTGGGTGATGGGGCGTCAGTTGCCTTCAATCAAAGGAAAACTGGAAACACACTCGGACCATCCTGCAGCGATTGGGGTTATTGCGCCCATCAAATCAAGAGCGTTAGCATAACTATAGTGCATGGATTGGCACGACGCGCGAAAGCCGGAACACGAACGCACCGGTAGCGTGATCATAGGGAGGATGGAAATGAAGCTCGTCAAATATGCGGCTTGTGTAGCCGCGCT
Organism: Thalassobaculaceae bacterium; assembly: GCA_963691835.1. GTDB lineage: Bacteria > Pseudomonadota > Alphaproteobacteria > Thalassobaculales > Thalassobaculaceae. The sequence goes on along the minus strand of OY829383.1, from coordinate 4,937,675 downwards.
CACTCTCGGGACGGCCGGTGCGGTCGCGGCCCAGGATTTTACACTCCGGGTTCAGACCCACTTCAGCGCTGAGTCGCTGAATGGTCAGAACGCGGCCCAGTTCGCGGATGACGTCGACGTAATGTCCGGCGGCCGCCTCAAGATCGAGATGTTCTATTCCTCGTCGATCGTCAAATCGACGGAGACCTTCGACGCTGCGGCAAACGGCATCCTAGACGGTGACATGACCGGCGGCGGCTACCAGACCGGCAAGAACCCGGCCTTCCAGTTTCTTGGCGACGTCATGGGCGGCTACAACACGCCTTGGGAACAGTATTCCTGGCTGTATTACGGCGGCGGCCTTGAGAAGGCACAGGCGATCTACAACAAGTACGGCATGCAATTGATCGGCTGGTGGATTCCCGGTCAGGAGACCATGTCTTCCTCGCGCCCGCTGGCGGGTCCGGCCGACCTGAAGGACTGGAAGTTCCGCTCCCCGCCGGGTCTCGAGACGGAGATCTTCGCAGAGATGGGGGCGACCCCGATCGTCATGGACTTCGGCGAGGTCTTCACTGCGCTCGAGACCAAGATCATCGACGGCGCGGATGCGTCCAACATCACCACCAACAAGTCTCTCGGCATCTACGATCTCGTGAAGCACGCCACCTATCCCGGCTTCCACTCGATGCCGTCCGACCACCTCGCGGTGAATAAGGACGTCTACGACAGCCTCCCGGCGGATCTGAAGCGGATCCTGGAAGTCGCGATGCAGAAGCTGTCGTTCCAGAATTCGCTCAGCTTCCAGGTCTCGATGGGTGAGACGGCGGCCGAACTGTCCGGTGCCGGCGTCACGCTTTACGACTGGTCGGCTGCGGACCGCGAAGCCTTCCGGACGGCCGCGCAGGCGAAGTGGCAAGAGTGGGGCGACAAGACCCCTGAGGCGCGCAGCCTTGTCGACAGCCATGTCGACTTCATGAAGCGGATCGGCCTCCTTCAGTAGGTCTTGATCATGCGTGGCGGCGGGGCTCTGGACCGGCCCCCGCCGCCATCGTTTGCCCATCGGGCACGGCCGTCGGCGTCAGGGGGGAACGACGATGGAAGATAAGTTCACGACAGCAACGTATATGTGGGTCGGCGGGCTGACGCTCGGAGCTCTGCTTTGGTTTGTATTCATCTCCCCGAAGCTGGTTCCGATGTTGGCGCGGACCATCCACCAGAAGGATGGCGACGAGGGGTACAGGGTCACCTTTATCGACCGGTGCACGCTCTACATGGCGTCGATCCTGATGTTCGTCGTAGCCTTTATTGTCGGGATCATGTTCTACGAAGTCGTGCTCCGTTACGTCTTCGGCAAACCGACGCTTTGGGTTGAAGAGCTGTCCAGGTGGCTCGGCGGGGTCATCTTCCTGCTGGCGGGCATTTACGCGATGCAGCAGCGGAGCCACATCCGGGTCGTCATCGTCTACGACATGGTCTCCCGCCCGGTGCAGCGGATCTGCGATGCGTTCTCAGCGCTCTGTATCCTGATCTTCTGCTACGCGGTGATCGTTGGGTACGCCAAGAACGCCTGGACCAAACTCGTCACCTGGGAGCTTTACGGGTCGGCGTGGAACCCGCCGATCCCGGCCATTATGAAACCCCTCATTCTTGTCGCGTGCGCTTGGCTCGCGGTTCAGACGATCAACAACCTGATCGTCGATTGGAACCGGCCCAAGGAAACGCACGACCCAACAGACGACCTTTAGGAGCATCATCATGGGAATCGCTGAAGTCTCCCTCCTGCTCCTTGTCGGCATTGTCGTTCTGTTGGCGGTGGGTGTGCCGCTCGGTCTGGCCTCCGGCTTTCTCGGCGTCTGTGTCGCGTATTGGAAGTTCGGCGAGCGCGGGTTCTTCATCCTTGGTCAAAGGATGTACGACATCACGATCGAGCATGCGCTGCTGGCCGTCCCGCTCTTCATCTTCATGGCGATGCTGTTGGAGCGGAGCAACATCGCAAACGACATGTATAGCGCGCTGAATGTCTGGTTATCGAAGACGCGCGGCGGTATCGCCATCGTCACGGCCATCATGGCCATCATCATGGCGGCGATGTCCGGGATCATCGGCGGCGAAGTCGTCCTGCTGGGGCTCATCGCGCTGCCCCAGATGCTGCGGCTCGGCTACGATCAGAACCTCGCCATCGGCACAATCTGCGCTTCCGGCTCGCTGGGGACGATGATCCCACCGTCGATCGTGCTGATCATCTACGGCGTTGTGACGGAGACCTCGATCCACGCGCTCTTCAAGGCGGCGATCATCCCGGGTCTGATGCTCGGCGGTTTCTACATCATCTACATCATGGTTCGGACACGCCTGAACCCGGCCCTGGCACCGCTGCCGCAGCACGAGCGGGAAGTCGAGTTCATGGACAAGATCCGCGCGTTGAAGGGGCTGTTGCCGCCGGTGATGCTGGTCACCGCCATCCTCGGCTCGATCTACGGCGGCATCACCGGAATCACGGAAGCGGCGGCGATCGGCTGCGTCGGCACGCTGCTGCTGATTTGGGCGCGGGGGGAGTTTTCGGTTCAGCTCTTCCTCGAATCCCTTCAGCGAACCCTGCGGTCCACCGGGACGATCATCTGGGTGACCTTCGGGGCGACGACCCTCGCTGGTGCCTACTCGGTGGCGGGAGGACCCACCTTCGTTGCCAATTCGATCCTCGGGCTGGAGTTGCCGGCGATGGGCGTCATCCTGATGATGATGGCGATCTTCCTGTTCATGGGCGCTCTGATGGACTGGGTCGGAATCGTTCTGCTGGCGATGCCGGTTTTCCTGCCGATCGTGGCCAAGATGGCACCGGCGGAAATGGGGCTCCTCGGCGGCATCGATCCAAGGCATATCCCGGTTTGGTTCGGCATTCTGTTCTGCGTGAACATGCAGGTCAGCTTCCTGAGCCCGCCGTTCGGGCCGGCCGCCTTCTACCTGAAGTCCGTCGCCCCGCCGCACATCCAGCTCACGGACATCTTCAAGGGCTTCCTGCCGTTCATCTGCATCCAGCTCCTGGTGCTGGCCATCATGCTGATGTTCCCCGAGATCACATCGGTGTTCCTGCCGGATTGATCCTGCCGGCCCGCGTGACTGACAGAAGCGCCCCAGACACCGGGGCGCTTCTTCGTTTGGGGGCGGAAATGGCGGCTGAGCTACTGGGGCTTGGGCATCAGGGGCAGGGCGCTGACGACAGCCCGCTCGTCGCCGTTCCAGGTCTCGACCTCCAGCATATGGCCGGGTTGGCTCGATGAGACATCCACGATCCCGAGGCCGATGTTGGTCTCGAGGCGCGGCGAGTAGGCCAGACTGGTCAATTGCCCCACCATCCGTCCGTCGTCGAAGAGCGGCCACGCCGTCTCGTTCGGCGCCAGCCGAGGACCCGAAAGCTTCAGGCCGACAAGCTGCCGGGACGGGGGTTGCGTGCTCAGCCGGGTCAGACTTGCCTTGCCGATGAACGGCGCCTCGATCGAGAGATCCACGAGACGGCCGAGACCCACTTCGTAAGGGTTCTCCTCCGGCGTCACGTCGATGCCCCAAGAGAGCATTCCGGCTTCGATCCTGCGGGCCTGAGAGACGGCACCTAACCGGATCGCGTGGGGATGCCCGGCATCCAGAAGGCGATCGAACAGCGCGTCCGCCACGCTCTCATCCGAGAGATAGAGTTCATAGCCGAGCTCACCGCTCCACCCTGTCCGGGAGACGATCAGCTCCGACCCTTCGAACGGTACGGTGCAGAACCGGTAGTACTCCAGGTCCTGAATGACGGTACCGAACATCTCGACCAGAAGCTGGCGGGACTTGGGACCTTGAACCTGCAGGACGGCCACGCCCGCATCGCGGACTTGAACCGACAACGCGCTGTTGACCGCAACGCCCTTCGCCCAAAGCTCCAGGTCCACGTCGCTTGTGGACAGCCAGAACCGGTCATCCGCGAGTTTCAGGATGATCGGATCGCCGATGATGCCGCCGTCCTCTGCCGTGATCAGCGCGTAGCGGCATTGACCGACGGCGCACTTCGCCATGTTCCGAGGCGTCAGAAGTTGAACGAACTCCGCCGCATCCGGGCCGGAAACCTCGACCTGCCGCTCCCCCATGGCGGGCCACAGGGCCACGTCGTTCACGACGCTCCAGTACTCTGCGTCTGGATCCGAGAACGTCCCCGTGATGTAGGTCCGGTTGTAGACCGAGAAGTTCCGGCATCCGTGCCGCCATGCCGCCTCGAAAAATGCGGAGCGGCGAATACGTGGCTGAAACCCGAGGCGCGCGCCCTCGTGCCGTATCAACATGCTAGCGTTCCCCCAAACTTAAGCACCAGTGTTTGTCCTGGAGCATTTTCTTTAGTGTACAGCGTTAGCTCGGGCAGAGACGCAGTTCTTGAGTCTCTTGCTCATAGACTGGCTCAAATACGACATTGCCCTAGACTTTGACTGTGTCCGGCTAACAGATAAAGCGCGCCACGCTGGTTTTTGAGATCCAATGGGGCTTCAAAAAAACGTGAGGTTTGGATGGGGATCTGGTCTTCCGGTCAGCCGGCCGGTGAGCTGTTTTTTCTATCCGTGTGATAGGCCATGTAACCCCGGTGGGTCGCGATATGATGCGCGATGTACTGCGCGTCGTGCCACACACCCCAGATGAAGGATGACCCCCGTCTAGCGAGCCAGGGCAGTCCAAGGAAATAGATACCGGGTTCCGACGCGACGCCGCGTTGATGATCCGGCTTACCGTCTTCCTGGAAAGCATTCACGTTGAGCCAGTCAAAGTCTTGTGTGTACCCGGTCGCCCAAAGAACGGTCGAGACACCGGCTGTCGCGAGGTCGAGCTCGAGAATGGGCGATGTCGCGCAGTCCGGCATCGGTTTGAACGCCCGTGCGGCCGGATCCTGGGGCAGGTCCAGGCCGTTGCGGGTGACGTAGGCGTCGGCCGCGTCGAGGACCGAGAGGTAGTCCGCGTCGCCCTTCAGGATCAGGTCCTCGAGACCGTCTGCGAAGGTTAGCTTTCCATCCTCGTAGTTGATCGTCTTGCCGACGAGCGTCATGCCGCGGCTTGCGAACTCCCGGAAGTCGACGGTAAAGCCGCCATAGGCACCGCTGACGGCGATGGTGACATGCTCCGTGTCGGGTGCTGGGGCCTCGATATCCCAAAGGCCGAGAACCCCGAGCCACCAACAATAGTCGTGCCCCCTGTAGCGCCGCGGGTACCGGCTGTGCGGGCCGACCGAGAGGTAGACGTCGCGGCCCGACCGGAGAAGCTCGTCCGCGATCTGCGAGCCTGACGCCCCCGCACCAATGACGATGACGGCGCCGTCTGCCAACTGCTCCGGATTGCGATAGGTGCTGGAGTGAAGTTGGTCGATGCCCGCGTCCTGCGGGATAAGGGGCGGGATCACCGGATGCTGAAACGGACCGGTCGCCGCAACGACGTACCGGGCGGTGATAACACCCTCCGAAGTCCTTACCTCAAAACCGGGTTGTCCCGTTCGGCGCCGAACCTCGTCCACCGCGACCCCGCAGCGGATCGGGGCGGAGATGCTTTCGGCGTAGGCGGCGAAATAGTCAGCGACGGCGTCTTTTGTCGGAAAGGAATCCAGTGCGGCGTCCGGAAACTCCATGCCTGGAAACCGGTCGTGCCAGGCCGGTCCATTTGCGACCAGGGAGTCCCAGCGGCCCGATCGCCAGCGCTCGGCCACCCGGTCCCGCTCCAGAACGAGGTGAGGGATGCCGCACCGTCCGAGGTGCTCACTCATCGCGATACCGGCTTGCCCGGCACCGACGACGAGGACTTCGACCTCTTCTGTGGCCCTACTCATCACTGCGGTGACACCCGCTCATTCTGCTGCCGGTCCGTCACGCGCTCTTGCCTTTGGCGTGAAAGATGAAGCCGAGGAAGTTCATCAGGATCTGCGCCGCCAGGAAGGCGGTTGTCCCGTCGCGGTCGTAGTCCGGCGCCACCTCGACCAGATCGAGGCCAACAACCTCGCCCTTCTTCGTGATGCCCTGGAGGATCTCAAGGACTTCGTAATAGAGGAAGCCGCCATGGCTTGGCGTGCCGGTGCCGGGGGCGATGGAGGGGTCGAAGCCATCAATGTCGATGGTGCAATAGTACCGGACACCGTCTGGGATTTGGCTCAAAACGCCTTCCAGCCCCAGCTTACGGCATTGGCGGACGGAGAGGATCGTCGAGCCAGCCGCCCGCGCATCCGCGTAGTCTTGGCGGTTCGATGAGGAGACGTTCCGGATGCCCATCTGGGTGAACCCGGTCACGTGGTCCATCTCCGATGCGCGGCGCAGCGGATTGCCGTGGCCGTAACGGACACCGTGCCGCTCGTCCACGAAGTCCAGATGAGCGTCGATCTGAATAACGTGAACCGGTTCCTGCTCGTCGAATGCGCGGATACAGGGAGCGTGAATGGAGTGGTCGCCGCCGAGGACGACCGGCAGGCTTCCGGCTTCGAGGATGCAGCGGACGCCGTACTCGATGTTCGCGTGGCTCTTCACCGTGTCCGTATGAACGATGTCCGCATCCCCTAGATCAACAATGCTGACCTGATCGACAGGCAGATAGGTCACATCGTCTTCGAAATCGTAGGCGCCACCGTGACCGAAGGAGAACAGGGTCGACGCTTCGCGAATAGCGCGCGGTCCGAACCTGGCACCCGATCGGTACTGGGTCCCGAAGTCGAAGGGCGCACCGAGAATCGCGACATCCGCATCGATCGCGTTCCAATCGAGGCACGGCGGCTTCTTGCCGAAAGTGGCATGCCCGACGAAGGGCAGATTGAGGCGGCCAGTGTCGTAGCTGTTCCCGGTCATGATTCTCATCTCAAACGCTTTTGGAGCCGTCATCCAACCATACGGAGCATGACCTGACGAGGCCGCTGTCCAGGGTAACGCGGAGAATCTGAAGCCGCGTTAATACCTATCACAAAATGTACTTGTGTTTGGCGCACCAGGGACGTCACAGTAAGCGAAACGGAGGGAACTGAAACACCATCCGGCGCCAAGACCGGCATAAAAACGTGACAGGGTACCAGGCTACGGTCGTCGACTATGTGGTACTGCCACTATTGGTGATCGGGCAGGTTTAGGTTTTGGCTTACTGGGAGTGCGTTTCATTCAATGAGTGATGCGTCTAATGCGGAAGTAATCGTTCGTTTCGAGAATGTCCAAAAGAGTTACGACGGTGAAAGCCTCGTAGTAAAAAACCTTAATTTGGATATTGCTAAAGGCGAGTTCCTTACAATGTTGGGGCCTTCGGGTTCCGGGAAGACCACGTGTCTGATGATGCTGGCCGGGTTTGAGCCGGCGACGCACGGCGAGATCTATCTCAACGGCAGCGGTATCAACATGGTCCCACCCCACAAGCGGGGCATTGGGATGGTTTTCCAGAATTATGCGCTTTTCCCGCATATGTCGGTGGCGGAAAACCTCGCTTTCCCTCTTGAGGTCAGAAATACCAGCAAGTCCGAGATTGAAGCCAAGGTCCAGCGTGCCCTGGATATGGTTGAGTTGAGCAGCTTCGGCGGCCGTCGGCCCGCGCAGCTCTCGGGCGGTCAACAGCAACGTGTCGCTGTGGCCCGCGCGCTGGTCTTCGAGCCGGATCTTGTCCTTATGGATGAGCCGCTTGGCGCGCTGGACAAGCAACTGCGTGAGCAGATGCAGTATGAGATCAAGCACATCCACGAGCGTCTCGGCGTGACCGTGGTCTATGTGACCCACGATCAGACGGAAGCGCTGACCATGTCGGACCGTGTCGCGGTCTTCAACGACGGCGTGATCCAGCAGCTCTCCACCCCGGACGTTCTGTACGAGAACCCGCAGAACGCCTTCGTCGCCCAGTTCATTGGCGAGAACAACACGCTGCCCGGAACGGTGACGGCGTTGAACGGCACCACGTGCCGGGTGCAGGTGGATGGCGGCGGTGAAATCTCCGCGGAGAAGGTCAATGTCTCCAGTGTCGGGGACCGGACCACGCTGTCCCTGCGGCCCGAGCGGGTGGAGATCGATCCACCGGAGTCGATGGATGACATCGTCGACGGGAAGATCGAAGAGTTGATTTATCTCGGCGACCACATCCGTGTGCGGATGAAGGTGGCCCATAACGACGAATTCATCGTCAAGGTCCGGAACAGCTCCGGCCGAAACGACCTTCAGGAAGGCCAGGTCGTCCGGATCGGCTGGAACTCAAGCGACTGCAAAGCGCTGGATCTTGATGCGTGAACAGGGGGGTGCACCAGCCCCTGGCAGTTGCTCTGGTGCTAAAGCCGTTCGCCCGCAAAGACGGGCGGCAGTGAATCAACAGGAGGCAGGGAATGAAATCCTCAAAACTACTTAGGTCGACGATCGTCGGCCTCGGTCTCTTGGCGGGGACCTCGCTGGCCCATGCCGGTGAGATTACCGTCGTTTCGTGGGGTGGCGCCTACACGAAGTCGCAGATCGAGGCTTACCACAAGCCTTGGATGGCCAAGACCGGCAACGTCATCAAGTCCGAGGACTACAATGGCGGCACCGCTGAGATCAAAGCCCAGGTCGAGGCCGGCAATGTGAGCTGGGATATCGTCGACGTTGAGCTGTCCGACGCGATCCGCGCGTGTGACGAAGGTCTGCTCGAGACGATTGACGCGTCGACGCTGCCCGACGGTGCGGACGGCACGCCAGCCGAGCAGGACTTCATCGAAGGCACGCTGCACGACTGTGCCGTGGCAAACATCGTCTGGTCGACGATCTTCGCTTACGACAACTCCAAGATCGCGGACGGCCCGAAGACCATGGCCGACTTCTTCGATCTGGCGAAGTTCCCGGGCAAGCGCGGTCTCCGCAAAGGTCCGAAAGCCAACCTCGAGTTCGCGCTGATCGCCGATGGCGTTCCGGCGAAAGACGTTTATGAGGTGCTGAACACGTCGGCTGGCATCGACCGTGCCTTCGCCAAGCTCGACACCATCAAGGACTCGGTCGTTTGGTGGGAAGCCGGTGCGCAGCCGCCGCAGCTTCTGGCCGACGGTGAGGTCGCGATGACCACCGCCTACAACGGCCGGATCTTCAACGCGGTCGCCGGCGAGGACAAGCCGTTCACGATCATCTGGGACGGCCAGATCTGGGACATCGATCTCTGGGTCATCCCGAAGGGTGCGAAGAACAAGGACCTCGCGCTGGACTTCCTGAAGTTCTCCACCGGCACCAAGCCGCTGGCGGATCAGGCGTCCTTCATCTCCTACGGCCCGGCGCGTAAGTCGTCGGCTCCGATGGTCGGCAAGTACCACAACAAAGACATCGACATGGGCCCGCAGATGCCGACGGCGCCCAACAACCTGAGCAATGCTGTCCAGAACGACTTCAACTTCTGGGCCGACAATCAGGACCAGCTGAACGAGCGTTTCAACGCTTGGCTGGCTGGCTAACGACCGGTTCGGCGCGCGGGGGGCTTTTCCCCCGCGCAGTCCGGTTTTGTTGATTTCGGCTTTGTTGATTTGGGTGCGCGATGGCAGTGATGTCTATGAACAGCGGTGACAGCAACGTCATTCTCGGCAATGACGGCGTCGCGCTGAAACAGAAGCTGGCCAGGACGACCCGGCGGTTGAAATGGCGGGCATTCCTGTTGACCACGCCGCTGGTTCTTTTTCTCGTCATTAGTTTCGTTATTCCGATCGGCCAGATGTTGTTCCGGTCGATGCACAATCCCACCGGCGGCGACGTCCTTCCGAATTTCGCGGTTGCCATCCAGGAGTGGGACGGGGAGGGCATCCCCAGCGAGGAGATCCTCGAGATCTTCGTCAAAGACATGAAGGAAGCCCACGCGAAGCGAGAGATCGGCCGGACGGTCGGCAATCTCGCGACCCGGGTGAACTACGAAATCCCGGGAAGCCGCAGTCTCTTCACCTCCACGGCTCGGAAGCTGAAGCGCATCGAGGAGGGCCCGTATAAGGAAGCCCTCTTCAAGGCAAACAAGAAGTGGGATGACCCCGCCATCTGGCTGGCCCTACAGCGGGTTACCAATGACTATACCTCGGCGTTCTATCTCGCCGCCCTCGATAGCAAGTTCGATGAGAAGGGGAATGTGGTCCGCGCGGACGAGCTGTACCGGATCTACATAAACAACTTCATCAAGACGCTGTGGCTGTCCACGATCATCACGTTCTTCTGCTTTCTGCTGGCCTACCCGGTGGCCCACCTTCTGGCGACACTGCCGCTGGGTACGTCCAACCTCCTGATGATCCTGGTTCTGCTGCCGTTCTGGACGTCGCTCCTGGTCAGAACAACCGCCTGGATTGCAATCCTCCAGACGGAGGGTGTCATCAACGATGTGATGGTCGCGATCGGCATCCTCAGCGACGATGGTCGAATACAGATGATCTACAACAGGACCGGAACCGTCATATCGATGGTCCACATCCTGCTGCCGTTCATGATCCTGCCGCTCTACTCGGTCATGAAGACCATTCCGCCAAGCTACATGCGGGCGGCCCGATCCATGGGGGCGACGCCACTCACAGCCTTCCGCCGGGTCTATTTCCCGCAGACCATTCCGGGCATCGCCGCCGGCACGCTCCTGGTCTTCATCTTGTCGATCGGCTTCTACATCACACCCGCCCTGGTCGGTGGTGAGGACGGCATTCTGATATCGAACCTGATCGCCTATCACATTCAGCGCTCGCTTAACTGGAGCCTTGGTGCCGCACTCGGGACCATTCTGTTGGTCGCCGTTCTTGTCCTGTACTGGCTCTACAACAAGCTGGTCGGCGTCGATAAGTTGAGTTTTGGGTAGCGTGTGATGACGTCTGTGACGAAAGATATTCAGAAGACGCATCTGGCACTGATCGTCGGCTGCTTCCTGGTGTACGGGTTAACCCAATCCATCGCCACCATGATCGGTTTCGCGTTGATTTTCGGATTGCCGCTCCTGGGGATGAAGAGCCTGCCGCCCTATGCCTCGTCGCTCGAGAAGGTATGGCGGTACACGTACCTGACGATTTGCACCTGCGTGTTCGTCTTCCTGATCACCCCAATCTTGATCATCGTGCCGCTGTCCTTCAACGCGGAGCCGTACTTCACCTTCACTGAGGGGATGTTCGATCTTGACCCGGCAGCCTTCTCACTCCGCTGGTATCAGGACATCGTCTACAATGGCATGGCCGCGCCCGACGCGGTTGAGGGCTGGTGGGCGGACATGTGGAACAACGCCCAGTGGATCCGGGCGACCCGCAACTCGTTCTTCATCGCGATCTGCTCAACGGTGCTGGCGACGACCCTGGGCACACTCGCCGCCCTGGGCCTCTCCCGGCCGGAGATGCCGTACCGTCAGCTCATCACCTCGCTGTTGATCTCCCCCATGATCGTGCCGTTGGTGATCATGGCGACGGGCATGTTCTTCTTCTACTCCGACGTCGGGCTGACCAAGACCTATCTCGGGATCATCCTGGCCCACACGACCCTGGGCGTTCCGTTCGTGATCATCACGGTGACAGCAACGCTGACGGGCTTTGACCGGTCGCTCATTCGGGCATCCCAGGGCTTGGGGGCGAATGGGGTGAAGACGTTCTTCTCGGTGATCATGCCGCTGATTCTGCCGGGCATGATCTCCGGCGCTCTTTTCGCCTTCATCACCTCGCTGGATGAAGTGGTGGCCGTAATCTTCTTGGCCGATGTGGAGCAGAGGACCATCCCACGCCAGATGTTCTCCGGCATTCGCGAGCAGATCAGCCCAACCATCCTGGCCGTGGCGACCATCCTTGTCTGCGTCTCGATCGCGCTGCTGACGACGATCGAACTGCTGCGCCGCCGGTCCGAGAGGCTGCGCGGTCTTTCCCCAGGTTAAGGGTCGGTCGCGTGTTTGTGTGTTGAAGCAGGACCGCCCAGCACTGCTCGGCGGTCCTGTTCTTTTTGTCTTGGTCGAGTGCTCCGCTAGGCGGCAACGATGTTGTGGTCGGGTCCATACGGGAAGCCGGTGATGTTCTCCGCACCGGTCTCGGTCACCACAAGGATGTCGTGCTCCCGATATCCGCCGGCGCCCGCGGTCCCTTCCGGCACCCAGAGCATCGGCTCCATGGAGACGACCATGCCCGGCTCCAGAACGGTGTCGATGTCCTCCCGCAACTCGAGGCCTGCCTCGCGGCCGTAGTAGTGGCTGAGCACGCCGAAGGAATGCCCGTATCCGAAGGACCGGTACTGAAGCAGGTTCTCCTGAACCAGGAACCGGTTGATCTTGGCGCAAATGTCCGCGCAGGAGATGCCCGGCCGGATCAGCGACAGCCCCAATTCGTGAGCCGCGACGTTCGCCTGCCAAAGCTTCAGGCTGGCGGCATCGGGCTCACCAATGAACAGTGTCCGCTCCAACGCCGTGTAGTAGCCGGAGATCATGGGGAAGGTGTTGAGGCTGAGGATGTCACCGCCTTCAAGGGCCCTTGTCGTCACCGGGTTGTGCGCGCCGTCCGTGTTCAGCCCCGATTGGAACCAGACCCACGTGTCACGCAACTCGCTACCCGGAAAGCTCTTGGCGATTTCCAGCTCCATGGCGTCCCGCCCGGCGATGGCGACGTCGATCTCCCGCGTGCCGACCTTGATGGCGTCCCGAATGGCGAACCCGCCGACATCGGCAACCCGTGCACCCTCCCGGATCAGGACGATCTCCTCATCAGATTTCCACATGCGCGATGCCATGGTCGGCGGGGCGATATCGACAAGCTCGGGGCTGCCGAGGAAACTGTCCATGGTCGAACGACCGGCCATGGTCAGGTGATCGAACTCGGCACCGACCCGGGAGGCGCCACCGGCAAGCGCGGCGACCGCGCGCCAGAAGTTGTTCCGCTGCCAATCGGTATAGATGACGTTCTCACAATGCGACCGCCGCCAGGGCTGACCACCGTCGATGTTCGCGGAGACGACGGTACATGCGTCCGCCGTTACGACACAGCCGAACGGCCGACCAAAACTGCAGTACAGAAAGCCGGAGTAGTACGCGATGTTCTGCATCGAGGTCAGAACCACCGCTGGGATGTCGTGGCTGTCCATGATGTCCCGGAGCGTGGCGACCCGCCGCGCATACTCCGCATCGGAGAACGGAAGTTCCACTTTGTCACCATTGTGACAAACGAAGGTATCCGGACGCTCCATCTGATCATTCATCTCATGTTCTTTCTTGGACGGGGTGGCAAGAATCGGCGCTGATACTAGAGCTAAATCAAGTCCAATTGAACCATTTCGTCGTCGGGCTGGGAGGGGAAAATTCTATCTAAATCAATAGCCTAAGGGAGCACCAATCTCGCTCACCGACCAGCGTCAGATCTCCTGCTTGGGCGGTTTGGTCTGGCGGTCTCCGCTTCCATTGCCGCCAGTCACCCGTTTTCGGATGGTTGCCTGTGGACAAAGTAAATCGAGAGGGCCCGGCCCGGGGATTAGTTTCGTTACTGTAGTGAAGGGGAGAAGGAACAAGAGTGTTGATAAAAACTCGAGCAGATAAAGGCGCAGATTCTTGGTTGTTTGGGTACATACGACTTGGCCGGAGACGCGCCGATGCCCTATGATTTAGGTCGAGCCACGGGAGGGGCTGAAGAAGGGGTCTGATTGGAAAGAGGGGTCAGAGCTTCGAGGGGTGTTGCGGCGAGACGCCGACAAGGCGGGGTCGATTTCAGCAACCGTATTTTCCCAATAAAAAACAGAAACTTGTGAATCCAAAAAAATAATCCCGCACCAGATCGGCGCGGACGAACAGAGGAGAATACAATGAAGCACAGTCTTAGAGGCTTGACTGTCGCAACCGCGATGAGCGTGTTCGCTGCACCGGCTTTCGCGGCGGAAGAGGTCAAGATCGGGGTTCCGTCCTGGACCGGCGCCCAGGCCATCGCGCATCTGCTGGCCGCGGTCGTGGAAATGCGGATCGGCGGCAAGGCGGAGATGGTGCCCGGCAACAATGCCACCATTTTCCAGGCTATGGATCAGGGGAAAGGCGACATCGATGTTCACCCCGATGTCTGGCTTCCCAATCAGGAGAGTTTCACGAAGAAGTACGTGGACGGTGCCGGAACCGTCGTCCTCTCGTCCAATCCGTATGAGGGCAACCAGGGCTTCTGTGTTTCCAAGAACTTCGGCGAGGCCAACAACATCACGGATATCGCGGATCTTGGGCGGCCGGACGTGGCGGCGCTGATGGACAGCGATGGCGACGGCAAGGGCGAGATGTGGATCGGCGCCCCGGGTTGGGCGTCGGCCAACGTCAACGAAGTGAAGGTCCGCGACTACGGTCTGATGGACTTCATCGAGCCGGTCCGGGCCGAAGAGAGTGTGAAAACCGCACGGGTGAAGGACAGCATCGCTAAGGACGAGGGGTACGCTTTCTACTGCTACAAACCCCACGCCGTCTGGTTCATGTTCGACGTTAAGATGCTGACCGAGCCGACCTACGATCCGGCCAAGTACGTCATGATCCAGCCGTCCGACGACGCCGACTGGTTCAAGAAGTCGAAGGTGGCCACCAAGGACGCTCTGAAAAACGTCCAGATCGCTTGGTCGAAGTCTCTTGAGGGACGGTCTCCCGCCATCGCGGAGTTCTTCGCGAACTTCTCGCTCACAGCCGACGACGTTAGCGGCTTTGCCTATGAGATCAGCGGCAAGGGGCGGGAGCCAGCGGATGTCGCCAAGGAATGGGTGGAAGCCAACACCGACCGGGTGGATGCCTGGTTGGGGCTCTAAGCTCCGACACGACTGACGAAGAAGCGGCACCGGTCAGCCCGGTGCCGCTAACCGTGTTCGCGAAACCCGTTCCCTCTCTGCAGCCGGACGCCACTACCCATGAGCGACGACAGCGTTATTGAAATCTCGAATGTCTGGAAGATCTTCGGCGCCGACCCGATGGGCGCGCTCAACGCGATCCGCCAGGATGGCCTGTCAAAAGCAGAAGTTCTCTCCCGTTACAATGCCGTTGTCGGCGTGGCTGACGTCAGTCTGTCGGTCAACCGCGGTGAAATCTTTTGTGTCATGGGCCTGTCGGGCAGCGGCAAGTCGACCCTGGTTCGCCACTTCAACCGGTTGCTGGAGCCCACCGACGGCAAGATCCTGATCGAAGGCACCGATGTGATGGCATTGGATCAGGCGGCGCTGCAGGCGTTCCGCAACCGAAAGATCGGAATGGTGTTTCAGAATTTCGCCCTGATGCCTCATCGCTCGGTCTTGGACAATGTGGCGATGCCGCTGGAGATCCGTCAGGTCTCCAAGAATGAGCGGATGCGGCAGGCGGCCGCCTTCCTTGACATCGTCGAGCTTGGCGCCTGGGGCTCGAAATACGCTCATGAGCTATCCGGCGGCATGCAGCAGCGCGTCGGCTTGGCCAGAGCGCTGGCGGCCGACCCGGATGTTCTTCTGATGGATGAGCCGTTCAGCGCGCTCGACCCGCTGATCCGGCGCCAGCTACAGGATGAGTTCATCCGGTTGAGCCAGACCCTCAAGAAGACCACGGTCTTCATTACCCATGATCTCGACGAGGCGGTTCGGATCGGCGACCGGATCGCGATCATGCGGGACGGCCGGGTTGTTCAGATCGGCACGGCCGAAGACATCGTGATGCATCCGGCCGATGACTATGTCGCCGACTTCGTCGCCGGGATCTCCCGTCTCAAAGTGGTGCGGGCGCACGCGGTCATGCAGCCGCTTGACGCCTATACCCAACAACATGGGCCCTTACCGCCCGACGCGCCGCGCGTCGGAGAGGGTGAGACCCTCAGCACACTGATCAACATGGCGATCGACGCCGACGGCGCGATCCTCGTCGAAGACAATGGCGCTGATGTGGGCGTGATTACCCGGGCCGACATTTTGCGGACGGTCATCGAAGGCACGGAGGTATCGTGATGGAGCAGACCGTAACCCCCCTCCACGATACCGAGTCCGAGGCGGCCCGCGCCTACGCGGAAGAGCGGCGGCAGAACATCGTCACGTTCGTCCGAACCAACCCGGATTATTACATCTCGAACTTCGACAAGATCGGGGAGAGTTCCAGGTTCACGCCGACCTTCAATCCTGTGGCAGGCTTGTTTGGTCCGGTTTGGTTCAGTGCCCGGGGGCTCTGGTCATGGTCGCTGCCGTTTCTGATCATCGAGACACTGGCCTATGTGCAGATCGCCCGGGGTCTGTTCGGCGATCTTGCCGCCGAGGCCATGGCGCGGATCGCCTCCATTGAAGGCACATTGGAGTTGCGGCGGAAACAGCTTGCGGCAGCCGTGGAAAGCGGGTCCGACAAGGCGGACGTGTACAGGCGCACGGTGGAATCCCTCGAAGCTAACATCGGCGGGATCCGGGCTGAGGCCGAAGCACTCGCGGACCAAGGCATCTGGATAGCCCTGGCGGGTGTTGTCATCCTTATCCTGGCTAAAGCCACTCAAGCGACGGTCGCGAACTGGGCGCTGGAGGCCCGGTTCTCCGAGTGGCTGTCGAACCGGTCGATCCGCTCCGGCTTGCCGATCTCCCAGATGATCTTCAGCGCCGCGTTCATGGTTGTGATCGTGATAACGGCCATGGTGCACTACAGCTTTCCGGGAAAGTTCGGCCTTCTGACCGAGTTCCCGACGGATCCTGAGTTGCGTCGATCAGCGATCTCCGGGGTTGAGGCGTTCTTTGCCTTCGCGGTCGCTAATGGCGAGGCCCTCTTCGACGGCATCACCTACGGCATCCGACTGCTGCTCGACGCTTTGGAACTGGTGCTGGTCAGCACGCCCTGGATCGTGGTCGCGAGCCTTATAATTCTGCTGACCTGGCTGACGGCGGGCCTTCGGACCGCGATCTGGTCCGGTGCCTTCCTGGCCTACATGGGACTGCTGGGGTTCTGGGATAAGGCGATGACCACCCTGGCGCTGCTCGGAACGGCGGCGTGCCTCTCGATCGCCATCGGCATCCCGCTCGGCATGTTCGCGGCAAGGCGTCCGCGCTTCTATTCGGTGATCCAGCCGATCATGGACTTCATGCAGACCATGCCCGCGTTCGTCTTCATGATCCCCGTCATCGCCTTCTTCGGCACCGGGAAACCGGCGGCCGTCGTGACCACCATGATCTTTGGTGGCACACCGGTCGTGCGGTTGACGGTGCTTGGATTGCGGGGTGTGCCAGAGAACGTGCGGGAGGCGGCAGTCTCTTTCGGAGCCAGCAAATGGTACCTCCTCACCAAGGTCGACCTTCCCCTGGCAAGCCCGTCGATCCGGGCTGGGATCAACCAAACCATCATGCTGTCCCTCGCTATGGTCGTCGTGGCCTCGCTGATCGGTGCGAAGGGGCTTGGTGAGGATGTGTTGGAAGCCCTTCAGTACGCGAATGTGGGCCAAGGAATCCTCGCCGGGTTCTCCATCCTGTTTTGCGCGATGATCCTCGACCGGATCGTGCAAGGGGGGCGGCGATAGGCCAGCGGGACGGTCTGCCCCAAGCGGCGGGCCTTATCCCATGACAGCCTCAAACGCGTAGCCGGAGAGCACGGCACCGGTGAAAGCGATCATTAGGAACAGGACGAACGGCCGTATCTTCAGGACGGGGAAGATGGCAAGTGCGCCCCATATGCTCATCCCGCCACCGGCGATCATGAAGGACATGGCGGCGCCGGGGCTCATACCCGCTTCGAGGAGAGCCCGGACCAGGGGGAGGGCCGCATACCCATCGATGTAGGCCGGCGCCCCCACGACCGCCGCGGCTGGAATGGCCAACATGCTGTCGGCGCCCAGGATCGACGTCAGGCTGTCCGGCGCCAGCACGGCGTTCAAAGCGAACTCTGCCGCAAACGCGGGTACCAGACAGATCAGAATGAGCCTGGCCGTCGCGACGCTCTCCCGCCAGAACCGCTGCATGCGGACCGGCTCCCGCCAGATGCGCGGCTGAAACGACGCGTTCTCCATCCCACAGGTTTGACCCAGCGAGCCCACCAACGCGTTGGGACGGAGGGGAGCGACCGCCCAAACGCTCCGGCTGACGGCGGCCGTCGCGATGCCACCGGACACGCCGAGCCCGACTGCCACGATCAACTTCCCGACGGCGAACTCCCAACCGAGGGTCGACAGGGTCGCTGCGAACAGCGTCGGGCTGGTGATCGGGGAGGCCAGCCAAAAGGTCATGACCGGTGCAAGCGGCACGCCCGTCGCGAGCAAACCGACCATCAACGGAAGCACCGTGATGCCGCAGACCGGAACGACCGCCCCGACGATGGCAACCAGGGCGATACCCCCAATGCCGGTTCGGGTGAAAATATCTGCGACCCGGTCCCCGGCGCCACTGGCCGCGATCCAGGCTGCGATCAAGATGCCTGGCAAGACGAGTGGTGTGATGGTCACCAAACCGCCGATGATGAAAAGAAAGGCGTCCGCAGCCTGCGCCGGCCAGACGGCGGAAAGCGCCAGTGCCGAGAGCACACCCAGCGCAGTCCAGGGGGGCTTGAAGGACAACCGATCCAGAGTCTCTCTCATGACACAAGAGTCCGCGTTTGCTTCGTTCATCAAAAGGTGGCGGACAATCGTTCATTTGTGAAACTGGTAGATTTGAAAAGAGACATAAGATATTCGAATATCTATGGCTGGTTTGGACATCGACGTTCTGAGGACGTTTGTCGCCGTCTGCGAGGCGGGCAGTATGACGCGTGCGGCTACGCATTCAGGACGGTCCCAAGCCGCAATCAGTCAGCAGGTCAAACATCTGGAACGTCTTGCCGGGCAGCGTTTGCTGGTCCGGCACGGGCGGGGCGTGATCGTTTCGGCGGCTGGTGAGCGTTTCCTGACGACAGCGCGGCAAGTTCTGGCGACCCTGGATGAAACTCTCAGCGCGTTGCGGGATGAGCCGCCAGTCCAACAGATCAGGATCGGCCTGCCAGACAGCCATAACCATGAGCGTTTGTCGCGGGCGCTGGCGGGCTTTCTTCGGACCAATCCGTCTGTCGTCGTTGAGGTGTTCTCGTCGATTGAGGACGATTTCGCCGCGGCGGTGCGGACCGGCTCGCTGGATGCGGCGATCTTTGAGGCCGATGAGGTTCCGGCGGGTGCGGAGCGCCTTCTATCGGACCCCCTGATCTGGCAGGCGAGCGCCGAGTTTCGATACGACCGCGAAGGCGCGCTACCGATCGTCGCGTTCGACCGGGCCTGTTGGTGGAGCACGGTTTCGAGGGAGCACCTCGCGAATTCCAGCAAAGACTTCAGGATAGTCTTCTCTGGTGAAAGCCTCCCCTCGATCCATTCCGCGATCTCGAACGGACTGGGTGTCGGACTGCTTCCATCGAGCCTTGCGGGCTCCGGACTGGTGACATTCGACGGATTGCCGTTCGGACATCCCAACCATTTGGTCATGATCTGCTCAGAGGAGCTGCCGAGGACAATCCGTCAGTCGCTCGGTAAGCACATCCGAATGGGCCTAGCTTGAGCGGCCGGAACGAGCGGGGGCGAGCTTAGCCCTGCTCCTCGGAGACGAGCGCCATGAACGCGAGAACGGCCGGAGCAGGCTGCGGATCGGAGGGGACCAGTTGCACCGCGACGACACCGAAGTCGATGTCGGGGGCCAATCGAACAAGACGGTTCGCCTCAATGTCCTCGACGATGGTGTTTCGGATCAGGCGAACCGCGCCGAACCCCTGCAATGCCAGCGCTCTCGCCGTCAGCCGGTCGTCGGTATTGCATGTCACGGGGACGGTTGCATCCGCGTCTTCGCCCTTTGACGTTCTCGCCGGAATGACATCAATCGGCCGGTTCTTGGCACTGATGTATCCGCTTTGTCGCAAGCGCTCCTCCAATGACCCGGTTGCCATTCTGGACGGGGCACATACCAGATCAATCGGCAAGACCGCACACGGTGCCGGGGCAAGATCCGCCGCATCTTCATGGCTTCGCTGAAACGATGCCCGAACGGCGAGATCGATCCGGTCCACCGGGTCCCGGAGCACGTCAGTCGCCTCGATGGATAGGTGAACGTCCGGCCAACAGGCCCGATAGGCCGCAAGAATGGATGGCAACCAAGTGGATGCGAGTTCGACGGGGGCGGTAAGCCGCAGTGTTCCCCGTACCGGGCGGCCTTGGGCGCCAACGTTCAAGGCCGCACCTGCGTGCCGGCACATGGCGTCGGCCTCCTCAAAGAGCTGTGCGCCTGTCTCAGTCAGATCGAGACTTCGGGTCGTCCTGCGGATCAGTGTGGTGCCCACAAGATCTTCCAGTTCCCGAAGCGCCGTGCTCACTACTGGCGGCGACAGGGATAACGCTCCGGCGGCCCCGCGTATGGACCCCGAGCGGACAATCTCGGCGAACAGGAACAGCAATCTGAGGTCGCGGGCATGCATGTTATATTATTAGGTTAAAACTTACAGTCTGTGAATTATTTCTGATCTACAGAATAAAAATGAAGTTGGGCATCGTCTTTCGAGACAGTCGCTCCAACTGAAAGGATCCAATATGACCCGCGTTCTTGCCTGCCTCGCCATTGGCCTGGCTCTTGTCTTTTCCGTCCCCTCGATGGCCAGCGACCGCGCCGTGGTTGAGGCGTTCTATTCCGATCTGCTGAGCAATCCCAAAGGTGAAGACCTTGGCGACCGTGTTCGTCAGGTTGTTGTCGAAGATTGGGTCTCCGTCCCCACACCGCGAGGTGGTGCGGGCGCAGAAGGCATGACGAAGACCCTTGCCGGCTTCGGCAAAGCCATTCCAAACCTGACCTGGGACGTTCAGGAAATCCTGCAGGATGGGAACCGGTACATTGTCCGCTCAATCGCGACCGGCACGCCGGTCAAGAAAGTCTTTGGCGTAGAGCCCAAGGGCAAGAGCTTCAAGATCATGACCATCGACATCCATACCGTCGAAGACGGCAAGATCGTCCGATCCTATCACGTGGAAGAATGGCTGAAGGCGAAGTATCAACTGGCCGCCAAGGAATAGCGTTCTGCCGGACATGTGTGTGCCGTCATCCAGCACGCTGGCGGCCATTTATCTGCTCTCCGAAACAGAAAGCCTCGCGGTTGGTCCGCGAGGCTCTTTTCGTCTTTCGGACTATTCGCCGGTTGGCGTCCCGACCAAAACGGGGCGGTCTCAGTAAGGCCGGTCGCCCTTGACCGTTACTCTGAAACCCGACCGGACATTCGGATAATAGTCCCAGATGGCCAGGTGCTGCGCGCAGCGATTATCCCAGAAAGCGATGGAGCCCGGCCGCCAACGGAACCGCACCTGATAATCCTCATTGGCGCAATGCTCGAACAGCATCTTCAGCACCGCATCGCTTTCCACGCGGGGCACTCCGTTAATCCGCATGGTGAAGATCGGATTGACGAACAGGCATTTTCGGCCCGTGTCAGGGTGAGTGCGGACGATTGGATGGTCCGCCGATGGGTAGACCATTCCTACGTCGTTCACACCCTTGTCCGCGTAGCGGCCGCGATACTGAGGCTCGCCGTCGTGGCGCGCGGTGAGGCCCTCCAGATACGTCTTCATCCTGTCCGATAGGGCGTCGTAGGCTGCGTACATGTTGGAGAACAGCGTGTCTCCGCCAACTTCCGGCACCGTATGCAGATAGAGCATGGACCCCAGCGGCGGCTCCTCATCGCAGGACACATCGGAATGCCACCGTTCCCCCGCGATGTAGGTGGAGTTCTCGTCCGTGTGGATCGCCATGACTTCGGGGTGGCCTTCCGGTCCTGGTATCGCTGGGTGGATATGCAAATCGCCGAACCGGCGGGCCAGCGCTTTCTGGCTGTCGTGGGTCAGCTCCTGATCGCGGAAGAAGATGACGCAGTGTTTCAGGAAAGCCTCCCGAACCTCGTCAAACGTCTCACTATCCAGTGGTGTTGAAAGATCGACCCCTTCGATCTCGGCGCCAATTCTGGCCGTGAGTGGTTTTACCTGGATGTGATTGAACGCCATTGGTCTCTCCATCGCGCTGTAAACAAGCCGATCGGCGCATCATTCCCCAACGTTCGGCGCGCGTCAAAAACGCTGTCTCAGCGCCACTTTCTTGCCTCAAATGACTAGGTGCTCATGGTGTGCCGGGCGGTGTTGTTTCGGATGCCGGAATTTTGAAGCAAATTAAGGAATCATCGCCCCGGCATCCCTTGTTTTCCTATGCGGCTGATGCAAGTCTCCCATGCATGCTCGGCATAAGCGGACAGATCACTGTCGCAAAGATCCGTACGAAGCAGATGTGCTCACTGCAGTATCCAAGGAAGGAGACCGCCTAGATGTCATCCAACAGTAAATCCTGGTTGAACCGAATTGCCGGTGGTGGCCTGACGGCCCTCGGCTGTTCCGTCGCCATGGCCGGCGCCCTTGTCGCGTCAAGCGCCAGCGCCGAAGTCACGATCCGCGTCGCATCCGATACGGCTGGCCTGCCGCACCCGGCAGCCATCGCCATGGAGCGCTTGAAGGACCGGGTTGAAGAAGAGATCCCGGGCAGCAGCGTCCGGATCTTCGTGTCTTCCTCGCTCTACAAGATCCCGGAAGCCATCGAAGCCATGACCGAGGGTAACCTCGAGATGGCCTGGGGCCAGTTCGGCAAGACCGCTCAGGTCGATCCGTACGCCAACGTCGTCGTTGGCCCGATGCTGTTGACCACCCCCGGTGCGATCAACGAGCTCGATAACTTCGAAACCTATCAGATGCTGGCGAAGCGCTTTAACGACATCCACGATGTGAAGATGTTCGGCACCGCTCACCTGTCCTTCTACATGGGTGTCGGCGGCCGTGATGGACGCCTGATCTCGCCGGATGATTTCGCCAACAAGAAGATGCGGTCCATGGGCCCGGCTGAGAACGCCCTGCTGGGCGCGTTCGGTGCCAACCCGACCACGATGGCTTTCGGCGACGTCCCGCCGGCGCTTGAGACCGGCGTCATCG
This sequence comes from Thalassobaculaceae bacterium, assembly GCA_963691835.1. Classification (GTDB taxonomy): domain Bacteria; phylum Pseudomonadota; class Alphaproteobacteria; order Thalassobaculales; family Thalassobaculaceae. The sequence goes on along the minus strand of OY829383.1, from coordinate 4,914,862 downwards.
ACGGCCTTCTGACCAGCCTCGGCGGTTGGAACCGTGTCAAGGAACAGGCCCCGTACTTCTCGGTGGCCGGTGTGAACGGCATCGTCGGCGACTACTACTACTTGGCGGCGTCCAATAAGTGGTGGAGCGGCGTCAAGCCGGAGCATCAGGCGATCATCCAGAAGATCATCACCGAAGAGGTTCTGCCGCTCGCCAAGGAAGCGAACTTCTGCAACGACAAGATGCTGATCGACAAGTTCGGCACGACCGATGCCAGTGCACCCGGCATCTTCGTGATGAGCGATCAGCAAGCCGGTGTCCTTGCGAAGCAACTCGGCTCCGCCACGTCTGACTGGATCAAGGCCAACACGCCGTCCGGTGCCGACCAGTGGGTCGACAAGTTCGCCGAGGAGGCCAAGGCCGCGGTTGCGAAGTACCCGACCGGTTCCAGCCAGCTCGAGCAGGCCAATTGCGCCGAGATGGGCAAGCTGTTCGCCAAGTACCGTAAGAAGTAAGCGTCTCCGACGCTTTCAAGCGGCCAGTCCCTGGAGGCTGGCCGCTTTTTTACTTTGATGCCGGTGCATGAAGCGGGTATTGCGCCGGACGCGTTGGTCAATCGGGGGCTGGCATGGATCGCATTTTCGACCGGGTCTACCGGCTGTTTCGCTACTTGCTGGATGATGTCATCGGCAATCTGGCAATCCTGGCCATGTTCCTTGGGACAAGCTTGGCCATCTTGGAAGTGTTTCGGCGCTATGTTTTCAGCGTCGTCTACGACTGGGGTCAGGACGCGGTCACCTACGGCATCGTCTCGTCCGTGTTTCTGTATTTCGCGGTCACTCAGGCCCGTCGCTCCCATCTCCGGGTGAGCTTCGTCGTCGACACCCTCGAAGACATGGGCATGGAGAAGTTGGTCCTGTCCATCCGCGCCCTGATCACCGCCATGTCGCTCGCGCTGTACTCCGCGCTGGCCTACTGGGGGATCCCGACCGTTGAACGGTCGATGATGATGGAGCGGACGACAACCTCCATGGTTCTCGTGATTTGGCCGTTTCAGCTCGCCCTTATCATTACATTCGTCACGATGGCGATCGTGGCATTCTTCCAGCTTTATCAGGATATTCGCGCGATCTTCGGCAAGAAAGTGTACGAGTGGGCACCGGTCGAAGAGGGGGTTGAGATCTAGTCATGGCCTTTCTCGGAACCGCGCTCCTCTCGCTGCTGGCGCTTGGCGCCCCCATTGCCGTAGCCCTTACCGGCGTCACGGTCGCCTATATCCTTTACGACCCGCTGCTGAGCGAGAGCGCCATCTTCCGGTCGTTCTTCAGCTTCGTGAACAAGTACACGCTGATGGCGATTCCGTTCTTCGTGTACGCCGGCTTCCTGATGGAGCGCACGGGTCTCATCAAGAAGCTGTTCCGGTTCGCGGATGCCCTGATTGGCTGGCTCCCTGGCGGGTTCGCTTACGCAACCATCCTGGCCGCCGTGATGTTCGGCGCGATCTCCGGCTCAAGCACGGCCATGGCCGCCGCGATGGGCGTGGTGGCCTATCCCGAAATGCTGAAGCGGGGTTACCCGAAATGGATGGCGGCTGGCGTGATCGCCACGGGTGGCGGCATTGCTATCCTGATCCCCCCGAGCATCACGCTGATCCTGTACGGCGTGCTGACGGAACAGTCGATCATCAAGCTGTTTTTCGCCGGTGTGACGCCTGGTCTGATGCTGGCGATCAGCGACGCCGTGATCGTACTGACGATGGCCGCACTCTTGGCCCTACCTGCGAACAAGTTCAAGCTCAAGGAGCTGTGGGACGCAGCCGTTGACGCGTTGCCGGCCCTGTTCATGCCCGTGATCGTGCTGGGCGGACTCTACGGGGGTGTGCTCACGCCGACGGAATCCGGTGCCGCCGCGTGCGCCTATGCTCTGGCATACGGCGCGTTCGCCCTGCGGGGCCGGTTCTTTAAGGAAGCGTATTTCGCGACCCAGCGGGCGGTGAACCTGACGGCTATCCTGTTCTTCGTTCTCGGCGGCGTCGGCATCTTCCAGTTTCTGCTGGCGAACCAGGGTTGGCCGCAGGATATCGCAGAGTGGGTGACCGAGCTGGGATTGAGCCCGATTGCCTTCCTGGGGCTGCTGATGGGCGTGCTGCTGATGCTATCCATGTTCCTGACGGGCGTGGCGGTGTTGGTGCTGGTTGTGCCGGTGATTTATCCAGTGTCGATCACGCTTGGCATCGACCCAATCCATCTCGGCATCCTGTTCGCGCTGTGTATCGAGATGGGGGCTGTCATTCCGCCGGTCGGGCTGAACTTGTTTGCCGTCAGCGGCACCACCGGTGTGCCGGTCACGACAGTGATGCGGGGGTCGTTCCCCTTCCTGATCACGGATGGGTGCGTGCTTGTCCTGTGTATGCTGGTTCCCGCCATTGTCCTGTGGCTGCCCAATCTGGCGGTACGGTCGGTTTTCGGCTGACGCTATCTGGAAATCCGTGCGGCCGCATATCAGCCGACTGGCCGCACGGTTTCGACATCCAGAACGCGAGAGATCGCTTGGGCCGTCGCCAGCAGACGCCCGTCCTGACGGAACGCGCCCACGACTTGAACGCCGATGGGCAAGCCCGTGTCGTCCCTAAAAGCGGGAACCGATACCGCCGGCACGTGTAGGGCTGTCCAAGCTGTGTTGAACACGGGCTCTCCGGTGACTGCCAGCCCCTCAAGTGCCGGGCCGATGGCTGCGGGCGTGATCAGGGCGTCGAGGTCCGCGATCAGTGAACGGTACAAAGCCCGTGCGGCCACCAGTGCCTCCTGAGCTGCAACATAGTCTTCGTAGCGCGTTTTCAGGCCGTCTTCGCAACGGCCATTCACCAGTTTCGGGCTGAGTTTCGACGCGTGCTGGGTTCTTTCCCATGTAATGGCCCGCGCAAACTCAAACCCGGCGATCGTCCGGTGGTGGGCTGCGAGGTCTTCGAAGCCGCCGGGAGGGGAAACATCCCAGATGCGGGCGCCGGCTGCGGACAAGGCCTCAACGGTTCTCAAAAGTGCGGTCTGGGATGCGGGCTCGGCCTTGTCCCAATCCGGGCTGCGGAAGACACCAATGCGAAGCTCGGAGACGTCCACCTCCGCCAAGGGTAAGAAAGGTAAGCGAAGCAAGCCGCAGCGCGCCAATTCGAGGTCGGCGACACTGCGGCTGAACCACCCCACCGTATCGAACGATGAGACGCACTCCATCATGCCCGAGCGGACAACGTCTCCGAAACTCGGCTTGAATCCGAAGACCCCGCAATACGAGGCCGGACGGAGCACGGAACCCGTCGTCTGGGTGCCGAGTGCGATCGGTACGGTCCCGGATGCCACCGCCGCCGCGCTGCCACTGGAGGACCCGCCGGGCGTGTGTGACGGTCGATGGGGATTACGCGTCTTTCCCGGATGGTAGTGGGCCATCTCCGTCGTCACGGTCTTGCCGAGGCACACCGCGCCCGCCTCTTCCAGCAGGGCGACGCACCCGGCCGATCTGTGGGAGACGTGGCCATTGTAGATCGGCGTCCCGAAACCGGTCGGCATACCCGCTACATCGATGATGTCCTTCACACCGAACGGAATGGCGTAGAGTGGGCCCGACGCGCTGACCGTTTGCAGCAGACGCGCTTCCATCAGGGCCTCGTCCGCTCCCAGATACTGCCACGCCTTCACATCCGCTTCGGTCACAGCCGCACGGTCGAGACAGCTTTGAACCAAATCGGCGGGGGTTAGATTCCCGTTCTCGATTTCTGAGGCGGCCTCAATGGCGGTCAGGCGGTAGGCATCCATCATTTACAGGCTCCCGGGCGGCTTGGCTGGCGTCGTGTCCCACGGGGCACCAAATCGTTTTGCCGCGGTGCTGGCAAGCGGGAGGTCCGTCGGGACCAATGTCTTGTTAAGACGGATCTTCAAACATGTTCCGTTGAATGCATTAATCGGTGAATGGACCCGAGTCACATCCCTGATATCGGTGCCCGCCAGATCGCAGCCGTATTGGCTGTGGCGGAGTACCGGAGTTTTGTTGCAGCGGCAGCATCCTTGCGCATGTCCCAGCCCGCCCTGACACGCTCGATCAAACGGGTTGAGGATGTTCTGGGTGTTCAACTGTTTGAGCGGTCGACGCGAACCGTCCGGGTTACAGAAGCCGGGCGGGAGTTCATTGCCGTCTCGAAGCGGATCACGAGCGATCTTCGGATCGCCGTGGAGAGCATGCGGGAGTTGGCGGAACAACAGCGTGGTCAGGTGATCGTCAGCAGTACGATTTCATTGGCGAATGGCATCCTCCCCCATGCCATCGCGGCTTATCGGCAGGACCGTCCGGGCATCGAGATCCAGGTCAGGGACGGGATCCACGGCAGCGTCATCGATGACGTGAAGGCGGGGGTCGCGGACTTTGGCCTCAACTACCTTGTCGACACCCCGGAAACGATGGAGACACGGCGGCTCGGCACGGGGCAGTTCGATCTTGTCGCCGGAAAAGAGCATCCCCTTGCGGAGTCCCCGGACCACGCTGTCGAATTCGACAGACTCTCCGAGGTGGCGCTGGTCTCGCTTCCGGCTGAAGCACAGACCAGGCGGGTTCTCGACAGCACCGCGGCGGCCCGGGGTATCCGGTTGCGGCATGCCGTCGTTGTTTCCCAGATCCCGACCCTTTTGAGTTTTGTGCGTGCGGGAGCGGGGGTCGGGCTGGTGCCCTCGGCAGCCATCGGCGGTCCTCTCGGCAACGGACTGGTCCGTCTTCGCGTCAGAGACCCCAGGATCGCGTTGGATGTCGGGATTGTCTGGCTGAAGGACCGGACCTTGTCGCCTGCGGCTATGGGACTGATGGAGACAGTCGTGGACCTTTGGGACTCCGTTGATGCATAAAATGGAATAATAACTGATATAGGAATGATTTTGCTATAATCGCATCGTGGCACGTACTCTCTCCTCATCATCCGCGCAATGAGATGGAGAGATCAGCATGAGCACCGCCGAAACCTTGTCGATCGAGGACGCCGGCATCGTGGCACTCTCGCATCACGATCTGGTCGAAGAGTATTTTGAGCGCGGATGGACGGACGGTTTGCCCGTCGTGCCGCCGACGCGCGAGACGGTCGATGCCGTCGTCGCGGCGCTGGGTGGCGACCCGGCGTTCGTGGAGTGCAAGATCCCGCCCCGCTGGGGAGCGCTCACCCGCGAGGTTCTGGCCATCAACATGGTGATGGCGGGCTGCAAGCCTGAATACGCGCCGGTGGTGCGGGCGGCGATGCTGGCGCTTACGGAACGCCAGTTCAATTTGAATGGTGTTCAGGCGACGACCCACATGGCCTCGCCGCTGGTCGTCGTGAACGGCCCGATCGCGCGCAAGATCGGCATGAACGGCGGCGCCAACGCCTTCGGGTCGGGGAACCGCGCCAACGCAACGATCGGCCGGGCCATTCGTCTGATCATGCTGAATGTCGGCGGGGGCAGGGCGCCTGACCTCGACAAGTGCACTTTGGGTAACCCCGCCAAATACAGCTACTGCATCTGCGAGCATGAGGAAGCCAGCCCGCTTGCGCCCTACCACGTGGAACAGGGCTACAACGCAGAGACGTCGACGGTATTCGCGATCGCTGCGGAAGCGCCACACAGCGTGACCGATCATCAGTGCAACGACCCTGAAGGCATTCTCGACACGATGTGCTCCGCGATGAGCACGGTTGCCTCAAACACGGCTGTGTTGAGCGGGCATTGCACGGTGATGCTGGGGCTGGAGCATGCCCGCACCATCGCGAAGCACGGATGGACCCGGAACGACATCAAGAGCTACCTCTGGATGCATTCTGGAAACCGGTTTGACGCGATCTCGCGGGAACACCGCTATGGCAAGGTTTACAACCGGAATCTGCCCAAGTGGTACAAGCGGGGACCGGACAGCCGTATTCCAATCGTGGAAAGTCCAGACCGGATCCATCTCTTCGTCATCGGTGGTGACGCCGGCCGCTTCTCGGCTTTCATCCCCGGATGGGGCCACATGAATTCGCCGGCCCTGCGGGCCATCGATGAGACCCAAGGGCTCGACCCGGCCGACTGCGCCGACGGTCTCTGCAAACTCTAGTCCCGGAGGACATGATGGCGAACAGCAACCTGCTTCGGTCCGTTACGATCTTTGATCCTCGTGGTGAAGTGGCTGTCGATTCCCGGCCGCTGGCCAACCGCAAGAACACGCTCGAGGGTCTTCGTCTCGGCATCCTCGACAATTCCAAATGGAACGCGAACAAGCTGCTGCGTGGCTCCGCTGAGGCATTGTCGGCAGAGATCGGTTTCGCAACGGTGAACTACTATGTGAAGACACACGGCTTTTCCAGTGATGCACCGGCCGAACTGATCGATCAGATCGCCAATGAGAACGACATCGTCTTGACGGCCATCGGCGACTGCGGGTCCTGTTGTTCCTGCTGTATCCGGGACTCCGTTGCGCTGGAGGATCGGGGTATCCCGTCGGCCCCGATCATCACGACGGAGTTCGTCAACGAAACGCGCCTGACCCGCGTGGCGATCGGGATGCCGGAACTGCGTCCGGTGGTCATCGACCATCCGGTCAGCTCCATCACCGATGACGAGGTCCGGCAGCGGGTGGCGATCATCAAAACCCAGGCTCAGGAAGTCTGGTTGGGTCAGCGCCAGGACATCTGATCGGCTTCCGGTCAGGAGTCCTTCGACGTCGGCCCGTCAGCGGCGGGCGCCGAGGACTCGCGGAGAATAAGCTCAACGTCGACCGGATTGTGGAGGCTTTTAGGCTCCCCGGTAAGGTTGCCGAGGATGTAGTCCGCTGCCGTCATTCCCATCTGCTCCGCCGGCACGTCAATCGTGGTGAGCGGTGGATTGGAGTGCATGGAGAATTCCTGATTGTCGAACCCGACGATCGAAATCTCGTCCGGCACCTTGTGGCCGCGCACCCGGCACTCGACAAGCGCACCCAGGGCCAGGACGTCATTGCCGCACAGAATCGCGGTTGGCCTCGGCTCGTTGCGGGACAGGAGGGTGGCACAAGCTTTCCGGCCATCTGAGATCGAATACTGGCTCTCGATGACCATGGATGGCTCGAGTTCTATCGAGTGCCGCTGAAGCTCCGCCTTGATCCCCTCAAGGCGTTCTGTGGTCCGGTCGTTGTCCTTGGTCATGCCGCTGATTACGCCAATGTTCCGATGCCCGAGATGCACCAGATGCTGAGCTAGCTTTGCGGCGGCGGCGGCGTTGTCGAAGCCAACGGTCGGATGAGAACTCTTGGGGTTCGAGACGTAGGTACAGACGAAGGGTACGCCTGACTGATCAAGCATCTGATGAAGCTTCGGCCGATGTTTGCTGCCAACCAGCATCAGCGCTTCGGCTCCGCGTTCGAGGAGAAGCTTCGCCTCTCGCACCTCCGCGTCCAGGTCGTAGTTGAACGTTGCTATCAGGGTCGAGATTCCGGCCCTGGAAAAGCGGGCGTTCGCGGCCCCGACCATGCGGGCATAAAGCGCGTAGTCAAGCGTGGGTATCAATACGCCGACCATGTTGGAGCGCTGGGACCGCAGTGCGCGGGCCGCATGATTGCGGACATAGCCAAGCTCCAGCATCGCACGCTCGACGCGCTCCCGCTTTTCGGGCGACACCTTGTCCGGGTTGTTGAGGGCCCGGGACACAGTCGCGGGCGCGCAACCGGCGAGCCTGGCGACATCCGTCACACGCACACGAGTTGACGTTTCCTGTAAACGATTTCCCATTTCCGATGCGGTCATGCTGGTCTGACAATCAGTAAAGATCTCTTATATCATTTGCTTAACCCTGTGAAGAGAAAGGTCTTGACTCGTAACCATGAAAATCGTGAAATCGATTTCATGTAGGACAACAAGCTCCCATAGAGGAGCGAATGGGAGGTTCCTGCTGTGGAGGCCAAAGGGCATTCAATTGTGCTGTCGGGGCTGATTAGCGTCGCGAAAGCATCGATCGTCGTGATCTCTGTCGTCATGATCTGCGTGACGTTGGCTCAGGTCATTTTCCGCTACGTCATCGCAGCCCCTCTGCCCTGGTCGGAGGAGCTTGCGCGGTACTGCTTCGTCTGGATCGTTTTTCTGGGCGGGGCGATCGGGTTGTCGCGCGGTATCCATCTGGGCGTCGATCTGTTCGTCAACTTGTTGCCGGCGCCGATGCGGCGGGGCCTCGAAGCCCTGACCAGCGCCTTGATCGGCGGCTTCGCGGCGACGGTGATCTACGCCAGCTACCCGGTCATCAACATGAACATGTTCCAGCGCTCGCCGGCGCTGGGTCTGCAGATGTCCTGGATCTACATCGCCATTCCCATCTCCATGGCGCTGATATTCCTCATCTGCGCGGAACGACTGGTCCGATACTTCCTGTCGACTCAGGAACGGGAGGGCTGATCAGCGATGCTCACCGTCCTGTTCCTGACTTTTTTCGTTCTGCTGCTGATCAACATGCCGATCGCCTTTGCGCTTGGCATCGCGGCCCTGACCACGCTGTTGGTGGACGACACACTGCCGATCAACAGCATCGTCACCCGGGCCTTCGTTGGTGTGGACTCTTTCACGCTTCTGGCCATTCCGTTCTTCATCATCGCCGGCGAACTGATGAACGCCTGCGGGATCACTGAGCGGATCGTTGCGTTCGCACGGTCGCTTGTCGGCCATATCCGCGGCGGTCTCGCCCATGTTTCGATCGTCTCAAGCATGTTCTTCTCGGGCATCTCCGGGTCTGCCACGGCCGACGCCTCGGCTTTGGGCTCGATGATGATCCCGGCCATGAAGAAGAACGGGTTCGACGCCGACTACGCGGTCGCGGTGAACGCCTCATCCAGTGCCATGGGGCCGATCATCCCGCCCAGCATCATGATGGTCATTTACGGGTCCATCGCGAACGTCTCGATCGCGCAGCTCTTCCTCGGCGGCTTTGTCCCGGGGTTGATCGTCGGCTTGGGGTTGATGGGCATGGCCTACGTCATCGCCCGCAAACGAAATTATCCAGCCCCGACCAGAAGTGAGCTGCCGCCCGTAATCTCCGCGTTCCGGGGTGCCGCATGGGCGCTGGCCATGCCGGTGATCATCCTGGGTGGCATCTTCTCAGGCATCTTCACCGCAACCGAGGCCGGTGTCGTCGCTGTCGCCTACGCTGCCCTGGTCGGCACGTTCGTCTACAAGACGCTCACCTTCAAGCTGGTGGCGAAGCTTCTGGTCGATGCCGCCGTGACCACCGCTGCGGCCATGTTCCTGATCGCCATGGCGACCTCATTCGCATGGCTGCTTGCCTGGGCCGGGTTTGGGGCCGCTGTGCTTGGCGTTCTCGGCGGTATCTCGACCAATCCGACGATCGCTCTCCTTCTGATCTTGATCTTCATCCTGATCCTCGGGCTCTTCATCGAAGGCATACCGATCCTGATCATCTTCACCCCGGTGCTTCTGCCGGTGATCCTCGGGTTGAGCATCGATCCGGTCTTCTTCGGCGTCGTGCTGGTCATGGCGGTTGTGATCGGCTCCGTGACGCCGCCGGTCGGGATCCTGACCTACATCTGCTGCGCCATCGCCGGCATCAGCATCTCCCAGGCGTTCCGGGGATTGGTGCCCTTCTGTGCCGTGCTGATCGCCATCTTGCTCCTGTGCGCCGTGTTCCCCGCCATCATCATGACGGTCCCGAGCATCTTCGGCCGCTGACGTTGAACCCAGAAAAGGAAATCCGCCGTGGAAATTTCGCGTGAAGAGTTGCAGCAACGGACCGAGAAGCTGCGGAGCCGGATGAAGTCCGAAGGATACGATGCCCTCATCATCTATTCCGATGAGTACCGGTCCGGCCACTCGACGTATGTCACGAACTACAAGCCCATCAACGTCATCGAGGAGTCGCCCCAGCTTGTTCTGATCGTGGGCGACGAAGCGCCGGTCGCCTTTCTTGGGCGGCTGAACGCTTACGCGGCGAAGGACATGTGCTGGATCGAGGATGTGCGCGGCATTCACCGCCCGTACTCGGACTTTCCCCAGGTCTTCAAGCCGATCGTCGGGCGCGCCAGCAAGATTGCGCTGATCGGGAAGAACATTCTGCCGTTCGAGATCTATGAGCAGCTCGTCGACGCCGTTCCCGAAGCCTCCATCGAGGCACGGGACGACATCATGCTGGACCTCCGGAAGATCAAATCCGAGGCCGAGATTGCGCTGATGGAAGAGGCCGCCGAGATCAATGACGCGGTTCTGAAAGAGGCCGCGAAGGCCGTGAAGGTCGGCATGACCGAGATCCAGGTCGCGGGTCTGGCGGAGAATATCGCCCGCCGCATGAACGCGGACATCGGCTCGGCGACCGTTGTGATGTCCGGGCCGAACACGAACTACCCCGCCTGGCGGGCGACCGACCGGAAGATCCAGCCCGGCGAGTTCGTGATGCTCGATTTCAATCCGGCCATTGGCCACTACTGCAACGATGGCGGCATCACCGTTCTGATGCCCGGCGCCGACCCCGAGCAGGAACGCGCGCTTGTTGTCGGGCATCAGGCCTTGAAGAAGGTGATCCCGACAATCCGCCCGGGTATCACCGCCCGCTCCATCTTCGATACCTTGCTGCGTGAGCTCGAACCCCACGGGTTTGCGCAGAATTTTACACCCTACGCCAAAGGCTTGCGTGGCGTTGGCCATGCGGTGGGTCTTGACGTGGTCGAGCCGCCGAACCTCAGCTCCGACAGCGACTTCGAGCTGGAAGTGGGCATGACCCTCGCGGTCAAGCTCGACCTCCACGACCTGCCGGGCGGCGGTTATCGGATCGAGGTCGTCGTCGCCGTCACGGAAGACGGGGTTCACCCACTCAACAAACTCGTTCTGGCCGAGCCGGACGATTTTGCCGTGCAACGTTGAGGTGCCCGGCACACGCCGCCAAACGTGGCGGGAAGGAATGCCGGCCCTTTCGCCGGTAAACGCAGGAAACATCAATCTCTAACGGGAGGAGTAACAAGATGATTAGACGGTCAATGCTGAAAGGCATCGGGGCGGCGGCGGTTCTCTCTTTGGGAGCACTGACGTCAAACGCGATGGCTGCCGACACCACGATCCGCGTGGCGTCCGTCACCGGCCCGTCGCACCACCACAACGTCTCCCTTCGGTGGTTTGCCAATCAGATCGCGGCTCGGAATGTTGGCCTGAAGATCGAGGTTCTCGATGGTGCCCAGCTCGGCGGTGAGCGGGATTACATCGAAGGCATGATGCTGGGCAGCATTCAGATGGCTCAGGTCTTGACCGCGCCGGTCAGTGGTTTTGTCGGCGAGTTCGATCTCTTCAGCCTGCCGTACCTGATCCGTGACACCGAGCATTTCAAAGCGGTGGTTTCCGGACCGGTCGGTGCGAAGTTTAACGAGCTGGCCGAAGCGCGTGGTCTCAAGATCCTGGCTTGGTTCGACAACGGCTACCGGAACGTCTTCAACAAAGTCCGGCCCATCGTCACGCCGGAAGATATGGACGGCCTCAAGATCCGCGTCATGGAAAGCCCGCTGATGGTCAACACCGTGAACGCGATGGGCGGCTCGGCCACGCCGATGTCCTACAGCGAGCTCTACACTGCGCTTGAGCAGGGCGTGCTGGACGGGGGCGAGAATGCGTCCGGTAACGTGCTGAACGACCGGTTCTACGAGGTCAGCAGCTACCTCTCGATGACCCAGCACTTCCGTCCTCCGGGGATCGTTGCGATCAGCATGGGCACGTGGAACGGCTTGAACGCGGATCAACAAAAAGCACTCGTCGAGGAAGGCGCCCGCCTTCAGGCGTATGAGATTGATCTCACGGCTGAGGTCGGCGCTGCCGCGTTGAAAGAACTGAAGTCCAAGGGCATGAAAGTGAATGAGGCTGATGTCGCCTCGTTCCGGGCCCGGATGGATCCCGTCTATGCGGGCTTCAAGGACAAGCATGGTCCGGAGCTTCTCGAGGCGGTTCAGAACACGAAGTAACGTAGAAACTGAAGAGAGCGCGGAAGGCTCCGCGCTCTCTTCGACCGATCTGGGGTGGCGTTGGCTGCAGATATAAAATCGATTTCATTATTGTCTGTTCCATCGCAGGATTTCGTGACGCGGCACCCTGCCGCGGCAAGCGCTTCTCAGTATGGACACGTAAGGAACGCAGCATGCTCCAGAGACTACTGATCACGGGCGCGAACGGTCGGTTGGGAACGCTTTGCCGGCAAAGGCTGGGTCATCTGGCACACACCATCCGCCTGACCGACCTCAACGGGTTAACCGCTGCGGGACCGAATGAGGAGATTGTTCATTGTGATCTCACCGACCGGGCGGCCGTCGAGGAACTGGTGGAGGGGTGCGACGGTATCGTTCACTTGGCGGGGCAATCCGTCGAAGCACCTTGGGACATCATTCGGGCGTCCAACATCGATGCGATGTACAGCCTCTACGAGGGCGCGCGTAAGGCTTCTGTGACACCGCGCATCGCATTTGCCAGCTCAAACCATGCGATTGGATTTCATCCTCAGACAGTCCGGCTGGACGCGGAATCCCCAACCCGGCCTGACGGTCTCTATGGGGTCTCGAAGGTGTTTGGTGAGGCCTTGGCCCGGATGTATTTCGACAAGTTCGGCATTGAGACGGCGAGTATCCGGATCGGCTGGTGCTTTCCGGAGGCCACGAATTACCGGTCGCTCTCTTCCTGGCTCAGTTATGACGACCTGATCCTGCTTTTTGAGCGGATTTTCGCCGTGCCGAAGCTTGGCTGTCCGATCATCTATGGGGCGTCCGACAATCCGGCGTCCTGGTGGGACAACAGTCAGGTCGCCTACTTGGGATGGCAGCCGAGAGACAGCGCCGAAAGATTCCGCGCGGCGGTCGAAGCCGAGGTGGAACGGCCGTCGATCGACGATGCGAACGCCGTCTTTCAAGGTGGCCCATTCTGTGCCGAGGGTATTCAGGAAGGTTGATGGCGCGGGCAATCCGGCGCTGAACCTCTCGACAGTCATGCGATGGTCGACTGTAGAGTCGATCTCCAAGGCAAGATCAAAGGAACATCATGAGGGCGAACAGGCTTCGACAGATCTGGGCATCCGGTGGTGCCGCCGTAAACGGTTGGTTGGCCGTGCCGCACGAGTTTTCCGCCGAAACCATGGCGCATCAGGGATGGGACTCGCTGACCGTCGATCTCCAGCACGGTGTGGTCGACTACCAGGCGGCCGTGTCCATGCTGACCGCCATCTCAACGACCGAGACGGTACCGGTGACGCGGGTTCCCTGGCTTGATCCGGCACACCTCATGAAGGTTCTTGATGCAGGCGCCTACGGCGTGATCTGCCCCATGGTCAACTCGCGTGAAGATGCGGAGAAGCTTGTCTCCTACACACGATACCCGCCGCTCGGCACCCGCAGCTTCGGCCCCATTCGGGCCCTTCTTTACGGCGGTGCGGACTACCCGTCGCATGCGAACGAGACGATCGTTGTGTTTGCGATGATCGAAACCCGGGCAGGGTTGGATAACCTGGAGGAGATCTTGGCGACCCCAGGCTTGGACGCCGTCTATGTGGGGCCGTCGGACCTTTCGCTGGCGTTGGGATGCCGTCCTACCTTCGACGACGTCGATCCGCCGGCGGCTGAAGCGATCGAGTTGATCGTCGCGAAGGCCCGGGAACATGGCAAAGTTGCCGGAATTCACAACGGCACACCGGAAGCTGCCCTGAAACGGATCGAGATGGGGTATCAGTTCGTGACGATCTCCTCGGATGCGCGTCTCATCGCGTCCGGATCGCAACAGATCCTGTCCGCCATGCGGGACGGCATGCCGGGGACACCCACTTCGGGGTACTAAGCAGTTCAGGTTTTGGAGGGGCGAATGAGCACCGTAGGATTCATCGGTCTTGGCATCATGGGGTCACCCATGGCCGGGCATCTGATCGCGGCCCAGCATCAGGTATTTCTTCATTCCCGGAGCGGGGTTCCCGACGACTTGGCGCAGGCGGGCGGCGTCGTGTGCTCCAGCCCAAAGGAGGTCGCGGAGAACGCCGACACGATCATTCTGATGGTTCCCGACACGCCGCATGTCGAAGACGTACTGTTCGGCGAGGCGGGCGTGGCAAGCGGCCTCACCAGCGGGAAGTGTGTCGTCGACATGAGTTCGATCTCGCCGCTCGCCACCAAGGCCTTCGCGGCGAAGATCGGGGAGCTTGGCTGTGATTATGTGGACGCGCCGGTCTCCGGCGGCGAGGTCGGTGCGAAGGCAGCCAGCCTGACAATCATGTGCGGCGGCACGGAGGCCGGGTTCAACCGGGTCAAACCTCTCTTCGAGCTGATGGGTAAGAACATCACCCATGTCGGCGGTATCGGCGATGGTCAGATCTGCAAGGTCGCCAACCAGATCATCGTCGCACTCAACATCGAGGCGGTGAGCGAGGCGCTCCTCTTCGCCTCCAAAGCCGGCGCGGACCCTGAGAAGGTGCGTCAGGCCCTGATGGGCGGGTTCGCATCCTCCAAGGTTTTGGAAGTGCACGCGGAACGCATGATCAAGCGGACTTTCGATCCCGGCTTCCGCATCGAACTGCATCAGAAGGACCTTAGTCTCGCACTCTCCAACGCACGGGAACTTGGGGTGTCCCTGCCGAATACGGCGACGGCGCAGGAGCTGTTCAACGCGTGTTCGGCGAACGGCGGTGCCGCCTGGGACCACTCAGGCATGGTCCGCGCGCTGGAGCGGTTGGCGAACCATGAGGTCAGCAAGGGCTGAGCCATGGCTGACCAGCCACGCCTCATCCGGTTGCACCCGGCCGACAACGTCTCCGTCGTCGCAAATGACGGTGGCTTGCCGAACGGAACCGAGGTTGACGGGCTAACCCTGACCGAGGCGGTCCCGCAAGCGCATAAAGTAGCGCTGACGGACCTTGGGACGGGCGACCCTGTCCTCCGGTACGGCACGGTCATTGGGTACGCGGCGGAGCCGATCCCCGCGGGCGCCTGGGTCAAGGAGTCAAACCTGGAGATGCCGTCGCCGCCGGTTCTCTCCGAACTGGCCATGCCGTCCGGCGCGCCCGCCGAGCTGTCGTCTCTGGAAGGCTACAGCTTCCAAGGCTTCCGGAACCCGGACGGGACCGTCGGAACCCGGAACATTCTGGCCATCACCAACACGGTCCAATGTGTCTCCGGCGTTGTTGGACATGCGGTCGGCAGGATCCGGCGGGAAATCCTTCCCAAGTACCCGAACGTCGACGATGTCGTGTCCCTTGATCACACCTACGGATGCGGTGTTGCCATCGACGCGCCGGGTGCGGCGGTGCCGATCCGGACCCTGCACAACATCGCCCGGAATCCCAATCTGTCGGGCTCGACGATGGTTGTGAGTCTCGGCTGTGAGAAGCTGCAGCCGTCCCGGCTGTTTCCCGACATGTTTCAGATACCGGGCGACGCATCGGAGGCCCAGACGGATACAAGCCTCGTCACACTCCAGGATGAAACACATGTTGGGTTCGAGGCGATGATTGCCTCGATCCTTCAGTCGGCAGAGCGTCATCTGAGCACCTTGAATGCAAGGCGGCGGGAGACGTGTCCGGTCTCGGATCTGGTGGTCGGGATGCAGTGCGGCGGTAGTGATGCGCTGTCCGGTGTGACGGCCAATCCTGCTCTTGGCATCGCCGCGGACACGATCGTGCGGGCCGGGGGCACGGTCATGTTCTCGGAGGTGACGGAGGTTCGGGACGGGATCGACCGTCTGGTCGCGCGCGCCGCTACACCGGATGTCGCCGAAGACCTGATCCGGGAGATGGCATGGTACGATGCCTATCTGGAGTCGGGGCAGTCCGACCGCAGCGCCAACACAACCCCCGGCAACAAGAAGGGCGGGCTGTCGAACATCGCGGAGAAAGCGATGGGTTCGATCAGCAAGTCCGGCTCAATGCCCCTGTCCGGCGTGGTGCCGGCAGGCGAACGGGCCACACGAAAAGGTCTTCTATTCGCCGCAACACCGGCCTCCGACTTCATCTGCGGCACGCTGCAACTCGCGGCGGGGATGAATGTCCATGTCTTCACGACCGGCCGCGGAACGCCCTATGGCCTGGCCGAAGTGCCGGTGATCAAAGTCGTTACCCGGACGGACCTTGCAAGGCGATGGCATGATCTGGTGGACATCGATGCGGGCCGGGTGATTTCGGCGAACCGGAGCCTTGAAGAGATGGGCTTGGAGATGTTCGAGAAGATCCTCGCTGTTGCCAGTGGCGAGAAGACGTGTGCCGAACGCCTTGGTCTCTCCAACCAGCTTGCGCTATTCAATCCGGGTCCGGTGACCTGACCGGACGAAGATCCGTCCTCCATCAGCCCGGGTGAGTGACAATGTCCGACGACACCAACCAAATCAGCGAATGGAAACCGTCGTTGCGGTATCCAGACCCGTCCGTGATCTCGCTGGACCCGAGCTTCGATGCGCTGAAGCTCCCGCTGGCCAGCGTGGAGCGGCTCTATACGGGCTGCCGGTGGTCCGAAGGGCCGATCTGGTTCGGTGATGGCCGGTATCTTCTTTGGAGTGATATCCCGAACAACCGCATTCTGCGTTGGGACGAGGTCACGGGGCAGGTGTCCGCGTATCGCCAGCCCTCCAATTTCGCGAACGGCCAGACCCGCGACCGTCAGGGACGGCTGGTTACATGCGAGCACGGCGGCCGGCGGGTGACCCGGACCGAGTACGACGGCAGCGTCACTGTCCTAATCGACAGCTTTGAGGGAAAGCGTCTGAACTCCCCCAACGATGTTGTCGTGAAGTCCGACGAATCGATCTGGTTCACCGATCCGGTGTTCGGCATTCTCGGCAACTACGAAGGTCATAGATCCGAGCCGGAGTTGGGGCAGAACGTCTACCGCCTCGATCCGGAAACAGGTACCGCAACAATTGTTGCCGACGATATCTTGGGACCGAACGGCCTCGCCTTCTCCCCGGACGAGTCAAAGATCTACATCGTCGAATCCCGGGGCGTGCCCACCCGCAAGATCCTGGAATACGACGTCTCGGGTGATGGGAAGACGATCAGCGGAAAACGGGTTGTGATCGACGCCGGGCCCGGAACGCCTGACGGCCTGCGCATCGATGTGAAGGGCAATCTCTGGTGCGGCTGGGGCATGGGGGCTGCCGAGCTGGACGGTGTGATGATCTTCGCCCCCGACGGCAAACCGATCGGGCGCATCGCGCTGCCGGAGCGGTGCGCCAATCTGTGTTTTGGCGGACGCGCGAACAGCCGCCTTTTCATGGCTTCCAGCCATTCCCTCTACGCGCTCTACGTCAACGTCCCTGGCGTTGCCAACGGATAGCGCTGGGGTCCTTGTTGGGCCCACCGCTTGCCTCGAAACCACGCTCTGAAGAGGCAGCATAGGCCCACATATCGGCTTTCCGGAGCAATTGATGGTTCTCCCTCGGCGCGTCGACCCTATATCGACGGGAGCCATCGTTGTTCCCAGCGTGCCGAAGAGGGGCCATGAACGTCATCAGACAGCCGGTCGTCCATCTGTCCCAGCTTAAGCTCTCCTATCCGTCACCGGAGGGGGAGGTGCCTGTCTTGAACGGGATCGACCTGATCGTTCAATCCGGTGAGATCGTGGCCGTGACCGGACCTTCGGGGTCGGGAAAGTCCTCTTTGATTGCTGTGATCGGTGGACTGGAGCCAAGCTCCAGCGGGGACGCGCACGTCCTGGGCCAGAATATGGCCGAGCAAAGCGAACGGGATCGCACGCTTCTGCGCCGGCGCGATATCGGGATTGTTTTTCAGGCCTATCATCTCGTGCCATCCATGACGGCCCTCCAGAATGCCGCTTTGCCGCTGACGCTGGCGGGCAGGGCTGATGCGGATACGGTCGCGACGCGCACGCTCGAACGCGTAGGCCTCGGACACCGGCTTAGCCACAGGCCGTCCGCCCTATCGGGTGGCGAGCAGCAACGGGTTGCGATCGCTCGTGCTTTCGCTGCGTCGCCGCGGCTGGTTCTCGCCGACGAGCCGACCGGCAACCTTGATCAAAGAACCGGCGCTGTCGTGATCGAAACCATGTTCGAGTTGGCGCGGACATCCGGCACCGCCCTTATTCTTGTCACCCATGATCCTTCCTTGGCGGCGCGGTGCGACCGGACGCTGATGATCGAGGATGGTCTGGTTGTCTCCTGAGATGTCGGCGGATACGACAGCGGCGAGTGGTCCCGGAATCGTTCTGCGTCTTCTGAGAGCGGAGTTGGGTCACGGTATTCTCGGCCTTCGTCTTTTCATGGTCTGCGTGGCCATAGCAGGTGCCATGCTCGGGCTCGTATGGCTGTTGAGCGCGGGGCTTTCCCAGGCAATGCAGGATAACGCGCGGCGCATCCTGGGCGGCGATGTGGCCGTTACCGTCGTGAACGAACCGATGGACCCAGGGACCCTGGCAGCGCTCGGCGAGATCGGCGCGCTGTCGCGGGTGGTGGAGCTACGATCGACCGCACGAGCAGAGTCGGCTTCCGTCTCCCGGCGCGTCACAGTCGAGTTGAAGGCCGTTGATGACGCCTATCCCCTGATCGGCGCCGTCGAACTGATGAGCTCAGGGGACTTTCAAGCCGTGGTCGCCGTTCGGGACGGTGTTCCGGGTGCCGTGGTCGAGCCGACGTTGCTGACCCAACTCGGTCTTGGTCTGGGCGACACCATCCAAGTCGGGGAGGTGTCCTTTCAGATCCGGGATGTTATCGCCCGGGAGCCTGACCGCCTGTCCGCAGGCACGTTCATGTTGGGGCCGCGTGTCCTGATCCCTTTCGCCTCTCTGGAGGCAACCGGTCTCGCCGGGCGCGGATCATTGATGGAGTATCGAGCCCGGGTTCGCTTTCCTGAAGGCCTGGCCCCGGCGGAGGGATTGGAAGCCGTCCGGGCCGTGGAACCGGAACGCGGCTGGGAGTTTCAAAGCCCGGATGATGCGGCGGAGCGGGTCCGTCAGGTTGCGGGACGGACGACCACATTCCTGGGGGTCTCGGGTCTTGCGGCCTTCGCCATCGGGTTGACCGGTGCTTGGGCGGCAGTCGCCATGTGGATCGGCCGGCGCAGCCGGACCATTGCTCAGTTCCGGCTCTCCGGCGCGACGGCGTCAACCGTGGTGTCACTGCACGTCGTTCTGGTCTCTGTGGCGGGCCTGATCGCGCTGACCTTCGGGTTGGGGCTTGGGGTGGTCGGGGCTTGGCTGCTTCTGGATGTGCTGACAGAGCAACTCCATCTGGTTTGGTCGTTCGGCGACATGGGCCCAAGCATTGTCCTTGTCGCGGCCACGCTGGCATTGGGCCTGTCCGGCGCCATGGTGGCCGGATTGTCGGGGATCGCGCATCTTTCACCCTTGCGGGCGATGCGGGAGGACGTGCCAGGCGCTGGGCCGACGCGGCGATCCTCAGCGGTTGCAGCAGCCTGTGTCGCGGCCGCCGCCGGACTTGCCATCATCGGGCTGCCAAACCCAGTGATGGCGGCCGCGGCGGCGGCGGGACTTTCGGTGGTCTCGGCTCTCCTGGTGTTTCTCGGTGCGTTGGCCGCCCGCATCGCCGGACGTCTGCCAGCGGAGAGCTTCATAGCTCTTGCGAGCAAACAGGGCATGGCGAACCGCAGAGCAGTAATGCTCCGAACGCTTGCCCTCGGCGTTGGCATCGCGGGGATCACCGGCGTCATCGCGGTTCAACAATCCCTCGATAGCGCGTTCCGGACGCAGATCCCCGAGAAGGCCCCGGATCTTGTGCTGCTGGATGTTCAGGCCCCGCAAGTGGAACGCATCCGCCAAATCGTTGCCGAAACCCCGGCGTTGGGCGGATTGCAGGCGACGCCGTTCATGCGGACGCGGATGTTGGCGGTGAATGGCGTCCCAGTGGAAGAAGCACTGGTCAACCCAGACAAGGACTGGGTGATCGAAGGTGACCGCAGCTTCTCCTGGTCAGCCGGACCGACCGGATCAGAGTTGGTCGCCGGAGAGTGGTGGCCGGAGGACTACGACGGCCCGCCTTTGGTCTCGGCGGAAGAAGACGTGATGCAGGCCTTCGATCTGAAGCCTGGGGACGAGTTGACCTACAGCGTGCTCGGACGGGTGTTCACGTCCCGTGTCGCCAACATCCGCAAGGAATATCACCGGACAATGCGTCCCGAGTTCCTGGTGGTTGCAACGCCGAACCCGTTCCGTGATGCGCCGCATGGGTGGATTGTCTCTCTTCAGGCCGAGGACCCGGGGAGCTTGGACGCGTTCAATGCGGAACTGGTCGACTTCGCGCCGAACGTCACGTCGATCGATGTGCGGAAGCTGGTTGTCGAAGCGACGGAAGTGGTCGAGGGGGCCATTCTCGGCACTCTCCTGATCGCCTCCGCCCTCTTGCTGGCAGGGGCGCTGTCCCTGGCAGCGACGGTCGCGGCGGACGTTGACTCCCGTCGCCGCGAGGCGGTGGCGCTGTCGGTTGTCGGTGCGACCCGGAGAGAAATCGCACTCGCCCGTCTTGCCGAGACGGCCGCTACGGGTCTTGTCGCAGCCTTGGTTGGGGGCGGTGCCGGGTTGTTGGCCAGTTGGGCGATCGTCGCTGGCGCAATTCGTGTCGATTGGGCGCCGGGCATGGTCGTCTTCTTCTTGCCGATTGCGCTGGGCGTGCTGACGTCGGTGGCGGCCGGTCTGTCCGGCGGGTTGGGCGCCTTGCCGCGCGGGCGCGGCCAACTGATGCGTCTGCTGGTGGGGTGACGGGCTGTCACTAAGGCTGGATGGAGGCCACTGACCCGGGTTCCTTAACACTCTCCATGGCGACGAAGGTCGATGTGTGGGAAACGAAGGGGAGGCTGGCGATGGTCTCCCCAAGCGTCTTTCGATACGCCCCAATATCGGCGGTCCGGACCTTCAGAAGGTAATCGAAACCACCGGCAATCATGTGGCACTGCTCAACGGCGGGAACGCTTCTGACCGCCTCGTTGAACGCCTGCAGGGCCGGTTCGGTCGTATCGGAAAGATGAACCTGGACGAAGGCGACGTGACCCTCGTCCAGCTTCGCATGGTTCAGGACCGCGGTGTATCCGAGGACGTAGCCGTCCCGCTCCAACCGGCGGATCCTATTGTGACATGGCGTCTTCGACAAACCGACCTTTGCGGCCAGGTCCGTGACCGTAATACGGCTGTTCTCGCGAAGCGCCCGAAGGATGTTCAGATCATAAGCGTCAAGATCACTCATTGCTCATTATAACTTAGAGAAATTTCCTTATACAGATCAAAAATACAGTGATTAATTCGGAATATTAAGATCATTCGGTCTGATTGACTTAGTGAAATCAAGGATAATCGAGCCACACCTTAGAGTGAGGATCGACATGACCTACGCCCCGGACCTGCGTTCCCAAATACGAGCGAGCTATCTCGAGGAGGAAGGCGCTGCCGTGCGCCGGCTGTTTGCCGAGGCGGGACTGAGGACGGACCAACGCGCCAAAATCTCCTTGGATGCGGCATCGCTTGTCGGGTCGATCCGTGAACACAGCGAGCCCGGCCTGATGGAAAAGTTCCTTGGGGAGTATGGGCTGTCGACCAAAGAGGGCGTCGCCCTCATGTGTCTGGCGGAGGCGTTGTTGCGGGTGCCGGACGCGGAGACGATCGACGCGCTTATCCAGGACAAGATTGCGCCCGCCGATTGGGGGCGGCATCTCGGTCATTCGAGTTCATCCTTGGTGAACGCCTCCACCTGGGCGCTGATGCTGACGGGCAAGATCCTGAAGGAGGAGGATAGCGCTGGGCTCGTCCCGACACTTCACACCGTCGTCCGCCGTCTTGGGGAGCCGGTGGTGCGGTCCGCGGTCACCCGCGCGATGCGGGAGATGGGACAGCAATTCGTGCTCGGCCAGGACATTGATGCGGCGGTCGTCCGGGCGTCCGAGGCCGAAGCCCAAGGCTACACATATTCGTACGACATGCTGGGGGAAGCGGCGCGCACGGCTCAGGACGCCCAGCGCTACCACTTGGCATACGCCAACGCGATCGGCCGGATCGCGCAAGCATCGGTACACAATGACCTCCGCCTGAACCCTGGCATTTCGGTCAAACTATCGGCGCTTCACCCGCGTTACGAATGGGCCCAGCGCGACCGTTCGGAGCCGGAGATCGCAGCCCGGCTCAGCGCGCTTCTGACGCTGGCCAAAAGTGCAAACATCGGTCTCAACATCGATGCGGAGGAGGCGGACCGGTTGGACCCGTCGCTCGATATCCTGGAGCGGACACTGGCCGACCCCGCTTTGGAAGGCTGGGACGGTTTTGGCGTTGTTGTGCAGGCGTATGGGAAACGGGCGGCACACGTCATCGACTGGCTCTACGACCTTGCCCGGCGCCTCGACCGGCGGATTATGGTCAGGCTTGTGAAAGGCGCTTACTGGGATACGGAGATCAAACGGGCTCAGGTTCTGGGTCTGGAGGGATTTCCCGTCTTCACCCGGAAGATGAACACCGATGTCTCCTACATCGCCTGCGCCAGGAAGCTGCTTCGGATGACGGACCGCCTCTATCCGCAGTTCGCCACCCACAACGCTCACACCGTCGCCGCTGTCATGGCCATGGCCGACGACACGACATCGTTCGAGTTCCAACGACTGCATGGCATGGGGGAGGCTCTGTACCAGACGCTGCGACAGAAGCATGACGTTCGATGCCGGATCTATGCCCCGGTCGGCGCGCATGAGGATCTCCTCGCCTACCTCGTTCGCCGGTTGCTGGAGAACGGGGCGAACAGCTCCTTTGTGAACCAGATCGTGGACGATGCGGTATCACCGGAAGAGATTGCGTCGGACCCGTTCGCCGCCGTCGAGTCACTCGGAGACGCGATCGCGCATCCAAGCATCAAGCAACCCAGCCAACTCTTCGGTCCAAACCGGCAAAACTCGAAGGGCTGGGACCTGACCGACCCGGTCGCGGTGGAGATGTTGGATCGCGAGCGGAACCGCTTCCAGAAGTGTCGGTGGCGCGCCGGCGCCATTGTCGCCGGCAGCGGGACGGGAAGCGTCACGACACCGGAGCGAACGGTCGTCAATCCCGCGGACACGTCCGACACCGTCGGATCGGTGGCGGACGCGACGCCGTCGGAGGTCGACGCGGCCTTCTCTGCGGCGGTTGAGGCACAGGTTGCGTGGTCCAGGCGGCCGGTCTCGGACCGGGCTGACACCCTTCGGCGGGTTGCCGACGCCTACGAGGCGAACGCGCCTGAACTCATGGCCCTGGCCACCCGTGAGGCCGGAAAGACGCTTCTGGACGAGGTTGCCGAAGTCCGGGAAGCTGTCGACTTCCTCCGCTTCTATGCCGATGAAGCCGAACGGCTGGAGGCGGGAGGACCTTGCGAGGCGCTCGGTGTCTTCGTCTGCATATCGCCCTGGAACTTCCCCCTCGCGAT
Organism: Thalassobaculaceae bacterium; assembly: GCA_963691835.1. Taxonomy (GTDB): domain Bacteria; phylum Pseudomonadota; class Alphaproteobacteria; order Thalassobaculales; family Thalassobaculaceae. Next base: position 4,891,533 of record OY829383.1, on the reverse strand, counting down.
CTTCACAGGACCGATTGCCGCCGCGCTCGCATCGGGCAATGCGGTGATCGCGAAACCGGCGGAACAAACCAGTCTGATGGGCCACCGGGCGGTTGAGTTGATGATCGAGGCGGGTGTGCCGAAGGGGGTCATTCAGCTAACGCCTGGAGACGGGCCCACTGTTGGACAAAGGTTGGTTTCGGATCCGCGTCTGGCGGGCGTTTGCTTCACCGGATCCACCGCCACCGCCCAGGCGATCAACCGAACCATGGCAGAGCACGCCAACCCCGCGGCACCGCTGATCGCGGAGACCGGCGGCCTCAACGCCATGATCCTCGACTCCACCGCCCTTGCGGAACAGGGCGTCCGCGACGTCGTCATCTCGGCGTTCCAGAGTGCGGGCCAACGATGCTCGGCCACACGGATTCTCTACATTCAGAAAGACGTGGAGGAACGCACCCTCCGAATGCTCGAAGGGGCGATGAAGGAGCTTCGCATGGGGGACCCGTGGCTGTTGTCGACCGACATCGGGCCGGTCATTGACGGGGATGCCCACAGCGACCTCATCCGATATGTGGACGGGAAAGCAGCCGCCGGGAAACTGATTGCCAGAATGGATTTGCCGCACACGCCGGATCGCGGTCACTTCGTCCCCCCCGCGATTGTCGCCGTTGAGGGTATTGGCGAGATGGAACGGGAGATGTTCGGCCCGGTCCTTCATGTCGCGACCTTTGAGGCTGGTGAACTCGATGGCGTGGTTTCCGCCATCAATGGCCGCAACTACGGCCTCACGTTGGGTATTCATACACGGGTCGACCAGCGTGTTCAGGAGATCGTCGAGGCGGCCCATGTGGGCAACATTTACGTCAACAGGAACCAGATCGGCGCAGTCGTGAACTCCCAGCCATTCGGGGGGGAAGGTTTGTCGGGCACCGGTCCGAAAGCGGGCGGGCCGCTCTATCTTCGGCGGTTTCAAAAGCCGGACGCCCTATCGGTAAATGAGGTCAAGCTGGAGGAAACGGATCTTCCGGGGCCGACGGGGGAGAGTAACCGGTACAGGATCGGGCCTCGTGGCCGGGTGGTCTGCCTCGGTGACGTCTCAGGCGGGAATGAAGGCGTGCTGCGGCACCAGATGACCGCCGCGCGGCGGTTTGGCAACGACGTGGGTGCGGACCGACCGGAAGACGGCGACGCACTCAAATCGATTGCGCCTTTGGATGCGGTTTTTGCCGAGGGGGATGATGAGGCGCTTCGATCCATTCGTCGGGCTCTTGCCGAAAGACCGGGACCGATCGTGCCGTTGCTGACGTCTCGGAATGAGGTCTGCGGTCTCGTCTCCGAGCGGACGCTGTGCATCGATACAACCGCTTCCGGCGGCAACGCCTCGCTGATGGTCGAGGCCTCCTGAGCCTCAGCTTGGGAACCGCTCCGGCGCGTAGGGGGACAGGTCGAGATTTGTCCTGGTTCCCGTGATCATGTCCGCGATCATCCGCCCAGTCTTCGGACCAGAGGTCAAACCGACATGATGGTGGCCGAAGCCCGCGAAAACGCCGGTCCCATTGACCTCGCCGATGATCGGCAGGCTGTCCGAGGGGGCGGGCCGGTGTCCAAGCCAACTGTCCTTCACAACGAGGTTCATCCTCGGGAACGTTGACCGGACGACTTTCTGCAGAAGAGCCAAGGGCTTTTCAGACGGCCCCGCGTCCAGCCCGCCGAACTCGACCACGCCGGCACAGCGGAGCCCGTTCCACATTGGTGTGGCGACGAATTTCCCGGTGGTGACCATGATCGGTGCCCGGAGTTTCTCCTCCGGCGGCTCGAAGAGGATGTGGTACCCGCGCTCGGATTCCAGCGGCACACTCAGACCCAGCTTCTTTGCCAGCGGCTTGGACCACACGCCGGTCGCCAGAACCATCCGGTCGCAGGGCAGAGGCCCTTGGTCCAGGATCAGTTCCGAGACCATGCCGTCCTTGAACGAAACGTCGCGCAGCTCTGCTTTCTTGAACTCGCCGCCGAGTTTCTGCGCTTCCTGTGCGAGATCCTTAACGTAGGGTCCCGGGGCGGCGACGAACCCGTGATCCCGCATGACCGCGAGGAGATTGATCTCCTCGCTCAACTGCGGCTCATACTCGCGAACAGCATCGCCTTCGATCAGATCCGGTGTGAAACCCGCCCGTTTCCGAAGGTCCCAGGTGAACCCGTCCGCGTCGAACGCAGCCCGGTCTTTGTAGGCGAACACGTAGTCGGATCGGTTCACCCACTTGGCGGCGTCCGTGCCCTTGGTGAGCGCTTCATGCTGCTCGACGCTGTCGGCGACGAGAGGGGTGAGACCCTGGGCGATGCGCCGTGTGTCGTCGACATTCGCGTGGGCGAGATACTTCAGCAGCCAAGGGGCGAGTTTCGGCAGGTACGACCAGCGAAGGAAGAGCGGAAAGTCGTTGTCCAGCAGCATCTTCGGTGCTTTGGCGACCAGGCCGGGAGCCGTTACGGGGGCGACGGAACAGGAGGCGAGAACGCCGGCGTTTCCGAAGGACGTGCCTTCCCCCGGCTCTTGCCGGTCGACGATGGTGACACGGAGCCCGGCCCGCAGGAGCCAGATGGCGGTCGACACGCCGACGATGCCCGCACCGACGACGACAACGTGTTCCCGATCTTCCATATCCAGTCTCGCCTTGGTTGCCTGCGGCCGCGTCTCAATAGAAGTACGGCAGGTTCTTCTCTTTCGCGGCCGCGACCCATACGGGGACGAACGGCACGATCTTGTCTTGGGACGGCACCATGATCTCGATGAAGTTGGCCCCGTTGTGTTCGATTGCCTCGCTGAGGGTCGTCTTGATCTGATCCTCGGCCGTGATGCGGGCGGTCTTGAACCCGAATGCCTCGGCGACCTTCACGTAGTCGACCGGGCCGAAGTCGGTCGTGAACGGCTCGTCCACGTCATCCAGCAAAATGGCCTCGCCCCGGATCCAGCCGAAGGTGTCGTTCCGGGTCAGGATGATGGTGACGTTCTTCCCGCTGCGCCGGATGGTCTCGAAGTCACCCAGCACGAAACCGAGAGAGCCGTCTCCGGTAAAGGAGATCACAGGTCCGTCGGAGGCGTAGGACGCGCCAAGTGCGGCGGGGACGGAGTAGCCGAGCGCCCCCATGGAATAGTTGGTGATGTATCGTCGGCCCGCCTCCCGAACGGACAGCAGGGCCGACGGATAGATCGCGCTGACACCCGGCTCGGCCGTGACAATGGCGTCAGGCGGCAGGATCTCATCCAGCGCCTGGGTCAGCTTGACCGGGGAGACCACACCCTCAGGCATGGGAATGTTCGAGTTGAAGACGGCGTTGAGTGCCTCTGTTTTGATCGGGTTGAGGTCGATCTCCGTTCGCGCCAGGGAGGGGTGCTCCGCCTTGATGGAGGAGACCATGTACTCGAGCGTCGCCCGGGCGTCGCCAACAAGACCAACCTTCAGCGGGAAATTGTTCCCGACATGCGCCTCGGCGATGTCCAGGTGGATGAAGGTCTTCGTGGCCGGATCGCCGTAGAGTTTCCAGTGATCCGTGGCACTTGAGTCGGTGTTTGTTCCGACGAAAAAGATCGTATCGGCGTCCCGCACATAACTGTTCGAGTAGTCCATCCCGCCCCGCGCGCCGATGACACGCAAGGATAAGGGGTGGGTCTCTGGGATCGTGCCTTTGCCGGGTGTCGTGGTGGCGACGGGGATCTGGAGCAACTCCGCCAGTTCCAGGATGACGTCCGAGGCCCGAGAGATCAGGCCACCCTGGCCGCAGACGATGACGGGCTTCTCCGCGGCGAGGAGGAGGCCGACCGTCTCCGCGATCTTGCCCAAATCGGCGACCGGGCGATGAGCCGGATAGCGGCTGTACTCCGCCTCCGCGTAGAGGTCTGTCACCTCCGCTTCTTCGTGGAAGACGTTGATCGGCACCCGGATATGGACCGGTGCCGGGCGGCCGGAGGTGGCGACACGGAAGGCCCGCCGCAGAAGGAACGGGATCTCCTTGGCGTTGGTCAGGACGAAGGACTCTTTGCAGATGCTGTCGTACAGCGCAGTCTGGTCGACGCCGGTCAAGCCATGCTTCTTGTCCTGGTTGATGGGAATGTCGGAGCTGAAATAGATCACGGGTACGGAACTCATGAACGCTTCGGTGATCCCGGGCGTGCAGTGGGTCACGCCGGGGCTCGGCGCTTCCAGAACGCAGGGACGGCCGGTGATCTTCGCGTAGGCCTCGGCCGCATAGGAGGCCGTTCTCTCATCGCGGGTCAGGACGTATTCGATGTTGGAGTGGGCGCGCCACTCCTTGTACCAGCCGATCGTCGTCTCGCCTGGGAGGCCGAACACATGCGTGACGCCATGCAACTCGAGCATCTTCAGAATGATCTGTGCGCCGTTCATGTGTTCACCTTTGTTTTTCGTGTCGTGCTCGGATGCCCGTCATGGGCGTTGAGCACGTCTGCGGCCAGGGCTGACGGATTGCAGCGGGGCGAGGTTTTCACCCGCCCCGACCGTTCAACCTTGGTCGATGTCCTCGCGTTACCCGCTGGCCGACTGCCGCATGTTGTCGGGCAGATATGTCGCGAGTTCCGGGAAGCCGATCAGGATGAACACCATCGCCACCATGATCAGGAACATCGGGAACGCGGCCACGGAGATGTAGCCCATCTCGTGCTTGGTCATGCCCTGCATCACGAACAAGTTGAACCCGATGGGGGGCGTGATCTGCGCCATCTCGACCACGACGACGATGAAGATGCCGAACCAAATCACATCGATACCGGCCTGCCGGATCATGGGCTCGACCACGGCCATGGTCAGCACGACCGAAGAGATCCCGTCCAGGAAGCAGCCGATGATGATGTAGAAGATCAGCAGGACCATCAGCAGCTCGAAGCGGGTCAGCTCCAGGTTGGCGATCAGCTCCGCCAGCGCCTTTGGCAGGCCGGTGAAGCCCATGGCGAGAGACAGGAAGGCCGCACCGGCCAGGATCAGGGCAATCATCGCGGATGTCCGGGTCGCGCCCATAAGGCTCTCGGTAAATGTCGACCAACTGAGGGATTGCTGGCTGGCCGCGAGGATGAGGGAGCCGATCACACCAAAGGCCGCGGCTTCCGTCGCGGTGGCGTATCCCAGATACATGGACCCGATCACGACCAGGATCAGGCAGATGACCGGGATCAGGAACTTCGAGTTCGCGATCTTCTCCTTGAGAGACATGACCGGTTCGGCCAGCGGTTTGAACTTGGACGAGATCTGGGAATAGACGGCGACATACCCCATGAACATGGCGGCCAGGACAAGACCCGGAAGAACGCCCGCCATGAAGAGCTTCGAGATAGACTCGTTGATGGTCACGCCGTAGACGATCAGCGTGAGCGACGGCGGGATCATCAGGCCGAGCGTCGCCGCACCGGTGAGCGTGCCAATGATGATGTGCTCCGGATACTCCCGCTTGCGCAGCTCGGGAATCGACATCTTACCAACGGTGGTCAACGTCGCGGCTGATGAGCCTGACACGGCGGCGAAGACGGTACAGCCGACGATGTTCGTGTGCACGAGCCCACCCGGCAGCCGGGCCAGCCAGGGGACTAGACCCCGGAACATGTCCTCCGACAATCGTGTTCGGTAGAGGATCTCGCCCATCCAGATGAACAGCGGCAGGGCTGTCAGCGTCCAGGAGGATGATGCCCCCCAGATCGTGGTGATCATCGTGTCGCCGGCGGGCCGGGATGTGAACATCTCCATGCCGACGAAAGCAACGCCCAGAAGGGCAAGACCCACCCAGATACCCGTGCCCAGGAACAGGAACAGGACGAACAGGAAGATCGCGATAAGCTCAAACTCACCCATGGTTCGTCCCCTTACTCGCCGTGGCTCTGATCAACCGTATCGGCTTCGATACGGTCCTTGCCGGACAGCATTACGTGGAAGAGGTGATCGGTCAGTGCGATGGCGAAGACAATGCTGCCCAGCACCATGGCCATCTGCGGAATCCAGATCGGCGTGGCGTCTTGTCCCTGGCTGATGTCATTGAACTTCCAGGACCAATAGGCGGCCTTGCTGGCGTAGTAGACAAAGTACCAGCCCAGCGCCGTCGCGATCGCGAAGCACCATGTATCGAGGAACCGCCGCACGCCGGGATTAACCGCGTTGAGAAGGATGCTGACCCGGATGTGGGAGCCGTGATTGAGGGCGTAGGAAAACGCGAAGAAGGACGCGGCCGCCATGCAGTAGCCCGCATAGTCTGGCGCTCCTGGAAAAACCTCGCCGGTCCAGCGTGCCAGCATCTGAATGACGATCAGAACCAGGATCGCGATCAGGAAGAGCGCCGCCACGACGCCGCATGCGAAGTATAGGCGGTCAAGCGCCGATCGAACGACTGACATGGCCAATCTCCCCCAGGTCAAAAGAAGCTGAGCAAGGTGCTGCAAGAGGGTGGGGAGGCGGTATCGGCCGCCTCCCCAAAGGCTTACTTCATCGCCTTGTAGGCATCGACGATCGCTTTGCCGTCGGCACCTGCCTTGGCGAGCCATTCATTGGCCATCGTCTCACCGACCTTCTGCAGGTCTGCTTTCAGCTTGTCACCGGCCGGGCCCACCGTCATGCCGCCGGCGCGCAGGCCGTTCAGCGTGAACTGGGTGTAGTGGATGGAGCGGTAGAGGGCCGTGTACTCAGCCAGCTCCGCGCAGCCCTTGATAATATTCTGGTTCGCCTCGGACGTGCCGTTCCAGACGTCCTTGTTGACCATCACGTAGTTGCGCGGCAACCAGGCGTCGACCTCGTAGAAGTGGGTCAGGCTTTCCCAGACCTTCCGGTCGTAACCGGTGGAGCCGGAGGAGACCATCGACTCAGCGACGCCGGTCGCGAACGCCTGGCTGATTTCCGCCGCCTCGATCGTCACCGGCAGCATGCCGGTCAACTCGGCAAGGCGGGAGGTCGTGTTGTTGTAGGACCGGAACTTGAGGCCCTGCATGTCCGCAACCGAGTTGACCTCTTTCTTGAAGTAAAGGCCCTGGGGCGGCCACGGCGCCGAATAGAGAAGAACCAGGTTCTGCTCGTCCAGGATCTTGGACATCACAGGCTTGGCCGCCTTCCAAAGCTTGGCGGCATCGTCGAACGAGGTGGCCAGGAACGGCACGGAGTCGACGCCGAAAACCAGATTCTCGTTCTGGTGGCCGGAGAGAAGACGCTCTCCGATCGGGACCTGCCCAGTCTGGATCGCCCGCTTGATCTCGGCACCCTTGAAGAGCGAGCCGGACGGGTGCGTCACGATCTCGATATCGCCGCCGGTTCCGGTGGTGACGCACTTCGCGAACTCAGCACCCGTTGCCGAGTGGAAGTTGGTCGCGGAATACGCCATCGGCATATCCCACTTCTCTGCATTTGCAGCACCTGCGAACAGACTGACCATGCCCGTTGCAAAAGCCAGGGCAATCGCGGATTGCCGTACTTTGGTGTGCTTCATTTCACCCTCCTGTCTGGTTTGTTTGCAGTTCTACGCTCAGTTCTTTGAGCATTCTTATGATGTCCAAGGTTCTTTGGTATTAATGAATTGCTGTTTTTTGGATCCCGTATCAGTTGGCAGCGAAAAATCGGAGTTTCTCTTCGTCCAGGTCAATCCCCAAGCCTGGCGTCTTGGGTACGGTAACGTGCCCGTTCGTTGCCGGGAATGGGAAAGCGAGCAGATCGGTCTCCAGATAGTAGGTCGCCTGATAGAACTCGCACCCGAGCGAGATGTTCTGGGTAGCGGCGCACATATGCGTGCCTGCCAGATGAGCGAGGCCCGTCTCGAACATGTCGCCGCCGTAGCAAGCCATTCCCGCCGCGGCGCCAATGCCCGCGATCTCCTGTCCGCGCCGCATGCCACCCGATTTCATGATCTTGATGCTCAGGACGTCAGCGAGGTTTTCCTTGGTCGCCCGCAACGCGTCGGCTGGGGAGAAAACACTCTCATCCGCGACCAGCGGCGCCCGGATGACGGTGCGCAGGTCCTTCATGGCTTGCCAGTTCTGGGCCCGAACGGGCTGTTCAATGAACCCGGGCTCCAGACTGTCGATCTCTGGGACGAACCGCATGGCTTCCAGGGGCGTCAATCCCTGATTGTAGTCCACCCGGACGTCCACCTCCGGGTACTTCTTCTTCAAGGTCTCCAAACGCATCATGTCGAAGGGATGTCCCGCGACACCGGTCTTGAGCTTCAGAAGGCGGACGCCGTCCTCCACAACCCGTTCGGCGAGCGCCAGATCCTCATCGAAGTTGGGGTTGGCGATCGAGACACTCAGCGGGATCTCATCCCGGTAGCGTCCTCCCAGCAGATCACTGACCGAGACCCCCAACTCACGCCCCATGAGGTCGTAGAGAGCCATCTCCAAGGCGGCTTTCGCATCCGGATGACCGGTCAGAGCCAGATCGGCCTGTGCCATGATTCGGGTGACGTGGGAGGCTGGTTTGCCCACGATCAGGGGACGCAGATGAACATCCAGTGCTGCTGCCGTCGCTTCGGCCGTCCCGGCAAACGCGGGCCAGGGAGACGCCTCGCCCCAACCGACTGAGCCGCTGTCAGCCGTGAGCTTTAGAATCACATTGCGGATCTTGCCGGCAATGGCGCCGATGCCGTGGTTTCGAGCGGATCGGACAGGAAGCTCAACAATGGTCACCTCCAGACTGGAGATGGTGGACGTGGTTCCGGATTGACCCTCGGTCATCGTCTGTCTTCGCCCCCCAGCGAGCGCCCGGATCCGGCTTCCATCCGGTATGCAGGCCTTCAGACTTGTTGAGTTCCAGTCTGTATACAGGCTAAAATACCGAAGTGTCCACACAGGAATCTCGCGATCCAGGATACTTTAACGTTCCAAAGCGCGAGTAGGGGAGGCCGACGTGGCGACAAGCGCCGACAGCATCTACGAGCAAGTCCGTGAGATGGCGGCAAACTTCGAAATCCGGCCAGACGAACGCGTGAACGAAAGCGTTCTATCCAAACAGTTGGGGGCGAGCCGCACGCCACTGCGCGAAGGTCTGAACCGCCTTGTGGCGGAGGGTCTGCTGATCCGGAAAGAGGACAAAGGCTTCTATTGCCGGTCTTTGAGTCCCGAGGCGATCGTCGATCTCTACGAATTGCGGGAAGCGGTTGAGTGTGCGGCCGTCGGGCTCGCCGTGGTGCGCGCCAGCAATGAAGAGATCGAGGATCTAAAGGCGCTGCAGGCGGAGATCATGCCGCACTACACCCCCGACGCCCCGGCACGGGAGATCGTTCGCTTGGATGAGAAGTTTCATCTCAGCTTGGTGCGCCTCGCCCACAATCCGGAGATGACGCGGGCGATTGAGACCTTGTATGAACGAATCCGTTTCGTCCGCTGGGTCTCGATGCGCAGTAAGTTGGACATCACCCATTCCGCCCATTCGGAGGTGCTGGACGCGGTGGCCCAACGGGATGCCGGGCGGGCGATGCGGCTTCTGTCTGACCATGTCCGTACCAGCACGGAAGAAGCGACGGAAACCGTGCGAGAGGCTTACTCGCAGATTTACATGCCCGATATGGCTGACCAGGCTCAGAGGTAAATGATGGCGAACATCCAACGCGGCGGAAAGACGGTCTACGGGGCGACGCTCGGCATCATGATGCTGGAGACGCAGTTCCCACGTGTTCATGGAGACATGGGCAATGCGCTGACTTGGCCGTTTCCGGTTCAATACCGTGTTGTTCCGGGGGCGTCTCCGGACCAGGTCGTGCGGAAGGATCCTCTTGCTCTGACCGACAACTTCATCACCGCTGCGAAGGATCTGGTGGCAAGCGGCTGCGACGGTATCACGACGAATTGCGGCTTTCTGGCCCTGGTTCAGGAGAAGGTCGCCGCAGCCGTTCCCGTGCCGGTTGCGACGTCATCCCTGATGCAGATACCCATGGTGCAAGCGATGCTCCCGCCCGGTCAGCGGGTTGGGGTTATCACAATCTCGAAGAACACACTGACGGACGCGCATCTTTTGGCTGCGGGTGTCGGTGATCCGTCGTCAATTCCCGTTGTCGGAACCGACGGCGGACGGGAGTTCACGACAGGCATTCTCGACGACCATGCGGAGATCGACTTTGCGGCATGCCGTGAAGACATGATCGCCACCGCCAAAGACCTGGTTGATCACAATGAAGGCATTGGTGCGATCGTGCTGGAATGCACCAACATGGTGCCCTATGCGGCGGACGTTCGAAAAGTAACGGGTCTGCCTGTGTTCTCAATCTACAACTTCACGGTCTGGTTCCATCAGTCGCTTCTGCCCAGACGATTCGATCTTCTTGTCGACGATCCCCGGATTTGACGTTCGCCCTTATCACACCACGTCATTTGGGTGATGCGGAGCCCAGATCCGGCAATGGCTGAACATCAAGTTGCGTATGACGGACCATCGGAAGACGTGCTGTGGAAGCGCGTAGATGCATGGTCGTATTATCACTATGCCAAAGACACCCCGTCAGATGCGTTTGGCCCCTATGCAGACCTCGTCGAGATGTGGCACGGAAAGAAAAGCGGGCGAGACCTGCCGTCATGGGGTGATTTCGATTTCTACGACTTCACCGGATGGCACGGTTGGATCTGCATTTTCGAGATCCGGTACAACCCATTCAATTGGATCTGCCGCCTTTCGGGTACCAACGTGGACGAGCTGACCGGCCGGTCATTTCAAGGCAAGGCTAGAACAGACGTCTATGATCAGGCCGTCACCGAAAGCACGATGGAGTTCTTCGAGCAGGCCCTGCTTCAAAGCAAGATCGGCTGGTGTGTCGGGCCGATCAATCTGGTCGGCCGGGACCATGTTCACGCCCAGTACCTGGAGTTGCCGTGCTCGAACGATGGGCGGAAAGTGGATCATGTCATTGAGGTCATGATCAGCATCGAGAGCGCGGGATTATCGCATCAGCAATGAAATATTTATGTATTACTACGAATGTGTTGAAATATTACGGCAATATTAACCTCAGTAATTATAGATTTTGAACGCTTGGATCAATGTGGTTAAGAGTTTTCAAGGCTATCAAGACTGTGTCTCGTTCGGGCGGATTGGGCCAATTAAGCCCTTGTAAGGCCGAATAAACGGCGGTTTATCAAGAAACTCGATTCTTCTTGCAAGCTGAACCGGGCTAAACTACATCCAAAGTCCAGCGCGGTTTTGACATGACCACTTCGAGGTTTGGCGATACATCGCCCGAACTTCGGCAACACCCAGCATTGCGAGAATGACATGAGCATGTACACCGATTACTTGGCGGAGATCGAGGAACGGAAAACGCAGGGTTTGCATCCGAAACCGATCGATGACGGCGCACTCGTCAAAGAATTGATTGATAACATCAAAGATACCGGTCACGCGCATCGCACGGACTCATTGAAGTTCTTCATTTACAACACCTTGCCCGGCACAACGAGTGCTGCCGGCGTTAAGGCGGCGTTTCTCAAAGAGATCATTCTTGGCCAATCGGATGTGGCGGAGATCACGCCAACATTCGCGTTCGAACTCCTCTCGCACATGAAGGGCGGGCCTTCGGTCGAGGTGCTGCTGGATCTCGCGCTGGGTGATGACGCCGAGATTGCTGCCGCGGCAGCCGACGTTTTGAAGACGCAGGTATTCCTCTGCGACGCGGATACCGATCGCCTGGAAGCAGCCTTCAAGGCAGGCAACCCGATCGCCAAGGATATTCTGCACAGCTACGCCAACGCGGAGTTCTTCACGAAACTTCCGGAGATCGATGAAGAGATCAAAGTCGTGACCTATGTCGCGGCGGAAGGCGATATCTCCACCGACCTTATGTCCCCGGGGGCGGAAGCACACTCCCGTGCTGACCGTGAGTTGCACGGCAAGAGCTTCATCTCGGAGCGGGCCCAGAAGGAGATTGAGGCACTCAAGATCCAGCATCCGGGCAAGCGTCTCATGCTGATCGCTGAGAAGGGCACCATGGGTGTGGGGTCGTCGCGCATGTCCGGCGTGAACAACTGCGCGCTTTGGACGGGTGAGCAGGCCAGTCCCTACGTGCCGTTCGTCAACTTCGCCCCCATCGTGGCCGGCACCAATGGCATCTCGCCGATCTTCCTCACCACCGTCGGCGTGACCGGCGGCATCGGCATCGATCTCAAGAACTGGGTTAAGAAAGTCGACGATGACGGCAATGTCGTCATCAACAACGACGGCAACCCCGTCTTGGAGGAGAAGTATTCCGTTGCGACGGGCACGACGCTGACCATCAACACCAAGACGAAGAAGCTCTGCAATGAGGACGGCTCTGAGGAGCTGACCGACGTGGACGCGTCCTTCTCGCCACAGTCGGTCGAGTTCATGAAGGCCGGCGGCTCCTACGCGATCGATTTCGGAAAGAAGCTCCAGACTTTGGCCGCGGAGACGCTTGGGGTGGAGCCGAAGCCAGTGTTCGCGCCGTCTAAGGTCGTCTCCCATAAGGGGCGGGGTCTGACCGCGGTCGAGAAGATCTTCAAAAGGAATGCGGTCGGCGTCCCGGAAGGCACGGTTCTCCACGCCGGCTCCGACGCCCGGGTCAAGGTCAACATCGTCGGCTCCCAGGACACGACGGGCCCGATGACCGTCCAGGAACTGGAGGCCATGGCCGCGACCGTGATTTCCCCGGTCCTGGATGGTGCGTATCAGTCCGGTTGCCACACCGCGTCCGTTTGGGACCGGAAGGCCCAGGCCAACACGCCTAAGCTCATGGCGTTCATGAACAAGTTCGGCCTCGTCACAGGCCGTGACCCGAAGGGCGTCTATCATTCGATGACGGACGTGATCCACAAGGTGCTGAACGACATCACCATCGATGACCGGGCGGTCATCATCGGCGGTGACTCCCACACCCGGATGTCGAAGGGCGTCGCCTTCGGCGCTGATTCCGGAACGGTTGCGCTCGCTCTGGCGACCGGACAGGCCAGCATTCCCGTGCCGGAGTCCGTGAAGGTCACCTTCAAGGGCAAGATGGGCGAGCACATGGACTTCCGCGACGTCGTCCATGCGACCCAGGCCCAGATGCTGGCACAGTTCAGCGGTGAGAACGTCTTCCAGGGCCGGATCATCGAAGTGCACATCGGCACACTTCTCGCCGATCAGGCCTTCACCTTCACAGATTGGACGGCCGAGATGAAGGCCAAGGCCTCCATCTGCATCTCGAACGATGAGACGCTGATCGAGTCGCTGGAGATTGCGAAGGCCCGTATCCAGGTCATGATCGACAAGGGCATGGAGATCGATTCGAAGATGCTCCAGGGCCTGATCGACAAGGCCGACCAGCGCATTGCGGAGATCAAATCCGGTGAGCAACCCGCGCTGAGGCCCGACGACAACGCCGAGTACTTCGCCGAGGTCGTCGTCGATCTGGATGCGATCAATGAGCCCATGATCGCCGACCCGGATGTCGACAACATCGACGTGGCGAAGCGCTACACCCACGACACCATCCGGCCGATCTCCTACTACGGTGGCGACAAGAAGGTCGATCTGGGCTTCGTCGGCTCCTGCATGGTCCACAAGGGCGACATGAACATCGTCGCTCAGATGTTTCGGAACCTCGAGAAGGCGAACGGCACCATTGAGTTCAACGCACCGCTCGTGGTCGCCCCGCCGACCTACAACATCGTTGAGGAGCTGAAAGCGGAAGGCGACTGGGACATTCTCCGGAAGTACGCTGGCTTCGAGTTCAACGACAAGGCTCCCAAGACGGAGGCCCGGAAGGCTTACGAGAACATCCTCTATCTTGAGCGTCCCGGCTGTAACCTCTGCATGGGCAACCAGGAAAAGGCCGCCAAGGGCGATACGGTCATGGCGACGTCGACACGGCTGTTCCAGGGCCGGGTCGTCGGGGACTCCGACGAGAAGAAGGGGGAGTCGTTGCTCGCCTCCACGCCGGTTGTGGTGTTGTCCACGATCCTGGGGCGGACGCCGAGCATCGACGAATACAAGTCTGCGGTCAGCGGCATCAATCTGACCAAGTTTGCGCCGCCGCTCAACTGAGGCCACGGCGGGCCCAGCGCCCGCCGGTCCTATCTTGCAGTGGGGCTATTGTCCGCCTGAGCGGCGGACCAACTCTTCGGAGTTCAACAGCCCGGTTTGAGTGTCGGGATGACTGACCACACAAGCAGCGTTCTCTGTTGCCAGCCGGAGCGCTGTCTCGGGTAGATCGCCAAGGCACCTCCGCGCTGCGAACGTCGAGACGAACGCATCGCCGGCCCCAGCCGAGCCTGCCATTTCCACGCGTTTGGCCGGGACATGAACGGCCTCGCCGCCCTCCAAGAAGTAGGCCCCGTCCGCGCCGTTGGTGATCAGAAGGCCCGACAAGCCCATGCGCTGGAGGACCGCGTAGTACGATGCCAACGGAAGGTGAAAGCCGGCCGCCGAGATTCCTTCGATAAAGAGCGATGGCTGACCGTCCTCAGCACCGGCCGCCGCGGACTCCTTAAGATCGCCGAACTGAACCGCAAGCCGCGGTAAGAGGGCCTCGGCCTCTTTCCGGTTGATCGCCAGGACATCAATGTTCGCGAGCGAACCGATAAAGGCGTTCATCTTGCTTGTCAGTTGCCGGATGCCGGGGTTGACCACGACCATGGCGCCACCGGCTTTCGCCCGCTTGACGATATCGGGAAAGCACTCCGAGGACTCGTTGCTGAGACCGGCGACGTAGACCAGATCGGCGTCGAACATCTCGTCCTGGAGATCATCAAGCGACAGGGACGTATTGGCCCCCCGATAGGTGAAGATCGCGGCATCCTTCTCATGGGATGAGATCAGAATGGAGGATCCCGTTGCGAGGTTGGGGTGCTCAAGGATCCATCGAGCCGAAATGGAGTCCTCTTCGAGGCGCCTGCGGATGAATGCCGCACGGTCGTCGCGCCCCATCTTGATCACCGGGGACGCTTCGTATCCCATCCGGGCGAGAGCGACGCTGACATTCACGGCACCCCCGCCACAGTGTTGCGAGATCAGGCTGGCTTCGACCTTCTGACCTTGTTCGACCAATAGGAAGGAGCTCTGAGCGTTCCGCATCGACATCCGCTCAACCCGGTCATTGTCGATCAAGGCGATCGAGTCGACCATCGCTCCGCCGAACACAGTGGCCTTCATGAGGCCGCTTGCCCTTTGCCGAGACCATTCAGTTCATTTCGCCGGGGCAGGTCAGCGCCCCGCCGTCCGCATGTCATGCCCGCGGCGTCGCATCCGTAACTCAAGAGCGTGACGAGCCCACTCACATCGAGAGAGGCGACCGCTTTCGATGGATCGCCGTGACCTGTCTCGATGAGCATTGCAAGCGTGGCCGCCTGGAAGCTGTCACCCGCACCAACAGTGTCGATGACAGGGGTCTTCCGCGGTTCGACGCGCACCTCCAGACCCCTGCGGCTCCAGGCGGATACCTGTTTGCTGCCGTCCGTGACGATCACCAAGTCGGCGCCGCCGCCGATCCAATCAGACGCCATCCGTTCCGATGACAGGTTCGGGTAGAGGGTGTCGAGATCCTCGCGGCTGATCTTGATCAAGTTGGACCGGGCGGCAAACTCGGCGGTCCGTTGCCGCCACTTGTCCAAATCAGGTTCCACGGTTGGGCGCACGTTGGGGTCCAGCGACACAAACTTGTCCCTGTTCATTGCCAAGACTTGAGCCAGAGCATCGGCCACCGGCTCCACGACGGTCGAATAGGATCCGAAGTGAAACCCCGCTATCTCCGGCCCGAGGTTTGGCAGATCCACCGGTCTTACGCCGCAGTCGGCGGAGCCTACGCCATAGAACACGTAGTCCGGATGGCCCGTCTCATCGATCCCAACCATTGAAAGCGTGGTTCGGCGACCGCTCCGGATGAGATAGCGGGTTTCGACCCCCTCTCGCTCCAGCGCCGATACCAGGCGTTGGCCCAACGCGTCCCGGGAGATACCGGTCAAGAGGGCGGCGTTCGCGCCGAGACGCGCGAGACCGATCGCGACGTTGAACGGGGATCCGCCCATACGGGCATCGAAACGCGTTTCCCCGCCGCCACTTCCAGGCTCCATAAACATGTCGAACAGGGCTTCACCGCAAACCAGATACATCGATCGCGCTTTCCCGGATCTTATCCGTTTGCGATGTAGGAACGCAGGGTCTCGATGACACCCAACTGCCGGAGCTTTCGAGAGGCCCGCTCGAATGCGTCCTGGAAGACGACGTTCCCCGAAAGCGCGCCGAATATCTCCTCGTCCCGAACGAACGCCGCCGGGTCGGTCTCTGCAAGCTGCGCATTGTCACGCAGCTTGTCGGCTCTTGGGTCCCTGATGGGAATGGCGGAGCCGTTCTCTGTAAACCCGGCGCAATACCGGCACCAGAGGGCGACTTCCAAGGCCAAGCCCTCGATGGAAGATCCGGAAGCAATCCGGTCGACGATCGTTGGGAGGATGAACTTCGGCTGACGGTTTGAGCCGTCCTGACACAACCTGTCGATGGTGTCGCCGATCAGCGGGTTGCCAAATCGCTCCAACACGGCCGACGAGTACACTTCGAAGTCGACACCGGGGATCGGGTCCAGTGTTGGAATCACTTCCCTTGACGTCAGGGCATCCAGGTAGCCGCGGATCATGGGTGTGGCGATCGCTTCATGTGCGAACGTGCAGCCCATCAAGGCCCCGGCATAGGCCAGGGCCGCGTGTCCACCGTTCAGAACCCTCAGCTTCATGAGCTCGTAGGGCGCCACATCATCGACGAAGGTAACGCCGACTTCTTCCAACGTAGGTCTGCCCAGCGGAAAGTGATCCTCCAGGACCCACTGCCTGAAAGGCTCGCAAACCACGGGCGCACGGTCCTCAATCGCGAACTCATCCAGAACCAACGCCCGCTCTCGCGGCCCCGTCGTCGGTGTGATGCAGTCGACCATACTGTTTGGGCAGGCGACCTCTTGCGCGATCCAGGCGCCGAAGCCGCCATCGGAAAGCGTCGCCATCTCCACCATGGTGTTGCGGGTGACCTGACCGTTGTTCGGGATGTTGTCGCAGGAAAGGATCGTAAACGGGCTCAGTCCGGCTGCACGCCGGACCCGAAGCGCCTTGAGGACGATCCCAAACACCGTTTTGGGATGATCCGGGTCCGCCACATCGGCCATCACGTCGGGGTGGCCCGCGTCAAAGCCGCCGGACATGGCATCGATGAAATAGCCGCCCTCTGTAATCGTCAGAGACACGATACGGATCTCGGCGCGCGTCAGGGATTGAACGATTGTTTCCGGGTCGACCGGAAGGAAATCAACCATCGCGCCGTTGATCGTCGCCCGGTTCCCGGCAGGGTCCAGTTCGATCACCGTACTAAGGCAATTCTGCGCCAGAAGTGCCTCTCTCATGGCGACGTCGGCGGGCAGGATTCCGGCTCCGAGAACACCCCAATCGAGGTCGCGGCCACGATTGAAGAGTTGGTTCAGATAGTTGGCCTGATGCGCACGGTGAAAGTTACCGACGCCGATGTGAACAATCCCCGGTGTGATCGTCGAACGCTTGTATTGAGGCACGGATATGTTGGCGCGCGGCGCCTCTGGAAGCCCGCGGGTTAATGCGAATGCATTCATCCGATCGCCTTACCCTGATCGTCAAACCGGTAGATCTTTGTGGCTTGGGGGGTGACGAAAATCCGATCACCGTGCTTGAACTCGGCCTCACCGGGCGCGCGTACATTGAGGTGCGATCCGTTCGAGAGGCTCACATGGAAGAAGCTGTCGGCACCGAGATGCTCGGCCATGCCGACAACGCCTTCCCATCCGCCGGCTTCCCGCGAGATATCGAAGTGTTCGGGACGAATCCCGATGGTCTTCGCGTTATGCGTCGCCGCAGCATCGCCTTCGAGGAAGTTCATTTTGGGAGATCCGATAAACCCGGCCACGAAGAGGTTAGCGGGGTTGCGGTACAACTCCATGGGTGAGCCGACCTGCTCGATGCGGCCGCTTTGCAGAACGACGATTTTGTCGGCCATGGTCATGGCTTCCACCTGGTCGTGGGTCACATAGATCATGGTGGTGCCGAGCTGCTGATGAAGCTCTGAGATCTCAAGGCGCATGTTCACCCGCAGAGCCGCATCGAGATTTGAGAGGGGCTCATCAAAGAGGAAGGCGGAGGGCTCGCGCACGATCGCGCGTCCGATCGCGACCCGCTGGCGCTGACCGCCGGACAACTGGCCCGGCCGACGGTCAAGGTAGTCCGTGAGGTTCAGCGTCTTCGATGCCGCCTCGACTTTCCGAGTGATTTCGGCTGGATCGGCGCCCGCCATTTTCAAAGGAAAGGCGATGTTCTTCCGCACGGACATGTGCGGATACAACGCGTAGGACTGAAAAACCATTGCGAGGCCGCGCTTGGCTGGCGGCGTATCGGTGGCGTCCGTTCCGTCGATCTCAATCACGCCCGAGGAAACATCCTCAAGACCGGCGATCAGACGGAGCAAGGTGGACTTGCCGCAGCCCGACGGGCCGACGAACACCACGAACTCTCCGTCTTCAATGTCCAGATCCAGGGGTGAGATGACCTCGATCTCGCCGAAGCTCTTGGTCACGGACTTGAGGTGAATGCGTCCCATGATCGTCTCCTACTTCACCGCGCCGAATGTCAGGCCGCGCACAAGCTGTTTTTGACTGAACCAACCGAGCAGCAGGATCGGTGCTATGGCCATCGTCGATGCGGCCGAGAGCTTCGCGTAGAACAGACCTTCGGGGCTGGAGTAGCTGGCAATGAACGCGGTCAGCGGGGCCGCCTTGGCCGCGGTCAGGTTCAAGGTCCAGAACGCCTCGTTCCACGCCAGGATGACGTTGAGAAGCATGGTGGACGCAATACCGGGAATGGCCATGGGGGTCAGCACGTGGACGATCTCCGCCCATAGCCCTGCACCGTCCATCCTGGCGGCTTCCAGGATCTCGGACGGTATCTCCTTGAAGTAGGTGTAGAGCATCCAAACGATGATCGGCAGGTTGATCAGCATCAGAATGGCGATCAGGCCCGTCCGCGTGTCCAGGAGCCGCAGTTCGATGAACCCGAGATAGATCGGGTACAGCACACCGACCGCGGGCAGCATCTTGGTGGACAGCATCCACATCAGGATCCCGCGCGTCCGCTTGGACGGGACGAAAGCCATCGACCAGGCGGCCGGCACCGCCACGACAATGCCAACGATGGTCGAGCCAACCGCGATCAACACCGAGTTGAAGAAGTGCTTGAAATAGTCCGAGCGTTCCTGGACGACGCCGTAGCTTTCGAAAGTCCACGCGGATGTCAGAACCTCGACCGGCGTCCGGATGGCATCCCCCTCCGTTTTGAATGACAGGACGATGATCCAGAGGATCGGAAAGAAGATCAGAAGCCCTACGGTCCAGGCCGTGGCGGTATTCAGGATCATTTGTCTTGATGAGACAGCGCGCGCCATGCCGGTTCCCCTAGGAATCCAAGTTCTTGCCGACGACCCGCATCAGGAAGATCGCGACGATGTTTGCCAGGATGATCGCGTAGACCCCGCCCGCTGAGCCGAGACCGACGTTCTGGCTTTCCAGAACCCGCTGAAAGATGAGGTAGGTCAGCGTTTTCGTGCCAAACGCCCCCGCGGTGGTCACAAAGATCTCGGCGAAGATCGACAGCAGGAAGATGGTCTGGATCAGCACAACGACCGTGATGGCCCGGGACAGGTGGGGCAGGATGATGTGCCAGAAACGGCTGAACCAGCCGGCGCCGTCCATCTCCGATGCTTCAATCTGCTCGCTGTCCAAAGACTGGATGGCGGTCAGCAGAATGAGGGTTGCGAACGGCAGCCACTGCCATGACACGATCAGGACCAGCGATGGGAGAGACGCCTCGCTCAGCCATTGTATCGGTTCCGCCCCAACGGCCCGCCAAAGGTGCGCGAAGAAGCCGTTGTTCGGGTCCATGAACATGTTCTTCCAGACCAGACCGGAAACCGTCGGCATGACGAAGAACGGCGCGATGACCAGAATGCGGACCACCCCCTGACCCCACATGGGCTGATCAAGCAGCAGCGCCAGAAGAATGCCGAGAATGACGGTGATAACGAGAACGCCGCCGACGATGATCAGCGTCGTGGAGACCGCCGGCCAAAAGGAGCTGGAGGATACGAAGCGGACATAGTTCTCGAAGCCGACCCATCCGAGGTCGCCGCCGCGCAACGGCAGATACTTCTTGAAGGAGAAGTAGAGCGTCGCCGTGAGCGGAACCAGCATCCATCCCAGCAGCAGAATGACTGCCGGAGCCAGCATGAGCCGCGAGATCGAACGCGAGTGTTCTGTCGCCATCGGACCGTTCTCCTCCGCCGAATTCGGGTGGAAAGTCTCGGTGAACGTATGAGTGCGGGGTGTCAGCCGGCGGGAGGGACGAAAGTCCTACCCGCCGGCGTAAGGGCCGATCAGCGGTAGCCGGCGGCTTCCATCGCGTCGTTGGTCAGCGCCTGCGCTTTCGCGAGCGCTTCCTCAACAGACTGCTTCCCGGCATAGGCGGCAGAGAACTCCTGGCTGACCTCGGTCGCAATTCCGGCGAACTCGGGGATGGCCGCGAACTGGATGCCGACATACGGGCTCGGGTCCACGGTGGAGTTGTTCGGATCCGCCGAGAGGATGGAGTCGAGCGTCATCTGCGCGAACGGTACGGACTTGTAGTTCGGGTTCTCGTAGAGCGACGTCCGGGCCCCCGGAGGAACATTGGCCCAGCCTTCCTTGGACGCGACCAGTTCGATGTAGCCGTTGGACGTGGCCCATTCGATGAACTCTTTCGCCGCAGCTTCCTTCTGAGTGCCCGCGGGGATGGCCAGCGCCCAGGCCCAGAGCCAGTTGGAACGGACGCCAAGGCCGTTGTCCGGGGCCAACGCGAAGCCAACCTTGTCGGCGACGGTCGAGTCTTTCGGATTGGTCACGAACGACGCTGCGACGGTCGCATCGATCCACATGCCGCACTTGCCTTGTTGGAAGAGCGACAGGTTCTCGTTGAAGCCGTTCGTGGCGTACCCGGCGGGGCCCGAGTCGGTCATCATGTTGATGTAGAAGTTCAGCGTGTCGGACCACTCGCGGGTGTCGAACTGCGCATTCCACTCTTCATCGAACCAACGGGCGCCGAACGAGTTGGACATGGCCGTGATGAAGGCGCCACCTTCACCCCAACCGGCTTTGCCGCGCAGACAGATCCCGTTGATGCCAGCGTCGCGATCCGTCATCGCCCGGGCCGCCTTGGCAACGAAGGCCCACGAAGGCGCCTTCGGCATCTTGAGGCCGGCAGCGTCCATGAGGTCGGTTCGGTACATGATCATCGAGCTTTCGCCATAGAAAGGCGCCGCGTAGAGCGTGCCCTCGTGGCTCAGCCCACCAGCCATGGCGGGAAGGATGTCTCCGGCGTTGTAGTCCGCTGAAAGGTCGTCGAGCGCAACCAGCCATCCATTTGCACCCCAGATCGGGGTTTCGTACATCCCGATCGTCATGATGTCGAACGCCCCACCCTTGGTGGAGATGTCGGTCGTGACCCGCTGACGCAGGACATTTTCTTCAAGCGTTACCCACTCGACGGTATGCCCGGTCTTGGCCGTGAAGTCGTCGGTGAGACCCTGCATCCGGATCATGTCGCCGTTGTTGACCGTCGCGATGGTCAACTTCTCAGCAACAGCCGCCGTCGTTACCAAGGACAAGGCGGTCGCACCCAGGAACGCACGTACCCACGTTTTCATTTGTTACCTCCCCTTACGGATTGAGCATTTGCTATATTATTGGGCAAATCTTCGTTTTGTGTGATCGAACTGTCAACATAAATCTGTTCCCGAGTCAGGAGCGCTCATCCGGCTCGATCTCCAGGTTTCTATATTTTTCAATTACTTAAAGAACTCTCTGGGAGAGTCTCAGGAGAGCAGCAGTTCCGCCGATGCCTCGTCGGTCACGAGACCGGTGACCCAGCGTCCGGCAAGGGCCGCGCGCATGGCCCTCAGTTTCTTGGCGCCTCTCGCAACACCGATGACAGGAAGGTCGGCCAGTTTGCTCAGTGGAACACTGGCGACACGGTCATTGGTCAGACCTTCGATCAGCGTTCCCTGATCGTCGAATGCCCATCCGACGATCTCGCCGGCCGCACCAGCACCCTGAAGCTCCAGAAGTTCCTGTTGTGTGATGAACCCGTCGGTCAGCAGGGGCGGGGAATCGTCGACCTCTCCTATGCCGACAAACGCGATGTCCGCGCTCTCTGCCAGTTCGATGTTGCTGCGGATCGGAACCTGAGAGCACAGAACGTCCCGTTCTTGCTTTGACGTCGCGATCACCGGAACAGCCATGGGATAGTGAGGCGCCTGGACCGTGTCGCCGATCCGCATGATCACGTCGTTGAAACTGGCGGAGCCGTCAGGGGCGAGGTTGCCGACAAGGGAAACCACTTTGTGATGCGGGCACCGCATCGGTGACATCTGCTCCACGGCACCACGGATCTCCCGCCCCGTGCCGAGCGCCATGACCACCGGCTGGTCCGCGC
This sequence comes from Thalassobaculaceae bacterium, assembly GCA_963691835.1. Taxonomy (GTDB): domain Bacteria; phylum Pseudomonadota; class Alphaproteobacteria; order Thalassobaculales; family Thalassobaculaceae. The sequence continues at coordinate 4,869,074 of OY829383.1, read as the reverse complement.
CGAGTATCTTCTCCATCTCGTCGGCGGCGACCTGGGCGATCCCAAGGGCCGGGTCGTCCGAACTTGGATCTGCCAGGGTTACCTCGCAGTAGGTGAGCCCGTAGCGGTCCTTGAGACGCTCGGCCAGATCCATGCAATGAGCGATCGGATGGTCGAGACGGAACTTCACCAGCCGCTCCCGCATCGCAAGCGCGACCAGACGCTGCGCCGACTGGCGCGAGACGCGCATTTTCTCAGCGATCTCGTCTTGAGTGTTCTGCGCGACGTAGTAGAGCCAGCCCGCGCGGGCCGCATCATCCAACCGGCCGCCGTTGTCAGATTTTCTTGCCATCTGCCTTAGATCTGAAATCCGAATAATTTCACTGATCTACGTACAGCCGCGAAGCGGGCGATGGCAATGACGTTGCTTTTCCAAGACATAGGAGGATAGAGCGCAACGCCGCCTCGCTTGCCCTTAGAGGCTCTGATGACCCGGGGTCTGGCAACACTGTCCATATGGCTTGTAGGGAGTGAGAGGATCAGTCCCATTCGCCACGCTTCTAGTAGAGGTGGGAATAGGCCTGACCCTCTCGGGGGATCTGATCTCTCAGTGAAGAAAGTCAGGGCTTCACGCAGGCATACCGACGAGCCGGAGATAGGGAACCGGGCTCTTCCAGCCATTAGGGAACCGCTCCCGGGCGGTTTCGTCTTTGACGGCCGGAACAATGACGACGTCTTCGCCGTTCACCCAGTTTGCAGGCGTCGCAAGCTGGTGACGTGCGGTGAGTTGGAGGCTGTCGATCACCCGGAGAGTCTCGTCGAAATTGCGGCCAGTTGTCATCGGATAGGAGATCGTGAGTTTGATCTTCTTGTCGGGTCCGATGATGAAGAGCGTCCGGGCCGTCGCGTTGTCCATGGCGGTCCGCTCTGAGGAGGCGCCGGAAGCATCCTCGGGCAGCATGCCATAGAGCTTGGCGATGCTGAGGTCCGGGTCCCCGATCATGGGAAAGTTCGGGCTGTACCCCGTGGCGGTGTTGATGTCTTTAGACCAGCGAACGTGATCCGACACCGGATCCACAGACAGCCCGATGAGCTTCACGCCGCGGCGATCGAACTCGCCTTTCACCTTTGCGACCGCCCCGATTTCCGTGGTGCAGATCGGGGTGAAGTCCTTGGGGTGGGAGAACAGAACGCACCAGCTATCGCCGAGCCATTCGTAGAAGTCGATCGCTCCCTCAGTCGTGTCGGCTTTGAAGTTCGGTGCGGTGGCGTTGATGGAAAGTGGCATGGTTTCATCCTTCTTTGAACGTCACGCCGTTGTGGCGTGATCCATGCCGTTTTGTATTTCCAGTGATCAGGAAGGTCCTGAAAGAGATCTGAAAGAAACCTGAATCCTGTTAGGCCGCCGTCAGATAATGGCGCATGCGGCGGAACTTCGGGTTCTCCTTGAGCGCCCGCAAGCCCGGATCGGCATCCAGCCAGAACACGTCCCGCCAGCCATGGTCAAAAAGCTCTTCCAATAGCCGGAGCGCTTGATCGGTTTCTCCGATGAGCGCCATCGCGGAGGCATGATAGATGGCCTGGCTGCTCGCCTGCACATCGATCTGTCCCATCGATGTGTAAGCGGCCTGTGCCTCTCCCAGGAGGGCCATCAACACTGCCGACGCCGTCAGTGCCCGCGGATCTGAGGGGTCGACCTCTATCCGTGCGCGGGCACGCCTCAAGGCCCGTTCGGCATTCCGTCGTGACCGGAGCGCATCGTGTCCCGAAGACAGTTGGGCGGCGATGAGAAAGCCTTTGATGTTGTTGGGCTCCAGATCTCCCACTTGCTCGAAGTAGGCGATGGCCGCGCGCCATTTGCCACGGGACATCAAGTACCAAGCGACGTTATGCAGGATGAGTGGGTCGCGGTCGCCGCGCGCGAGAGCGATTGCGTGCGCAGCCTCAGCCGCTTCCCAATGCCCGAACAACGCATGCGCATATCCCAAGGCGGATTGGGCGAGAGCAGAGGACGGATCAAGTGAAACCGCGATCTCCGCCTCCGTGTGCGCCTCGCTAAGTATCCGCCTGCCCTCTGACCAGTATGTGTTTGCCCTGGCCAGAGCAATCGACCGTTCCGCGCGAACGGATGCGCAGTCCGGCGCGATGTCGACAGCTTCAGCGGTGAGCTGCTCCGCCCGTTCGATGGAGCCTTGACCACATCGGACCATCTCGGCACGCGCCTCTAGGCAAAGTGCACGCGCTTCCAGGTTTGTCGGCGCGGAACGGGGGCTGGGTCTGGATCCGGGTTTTACCTCAACAGGCCGGATGACGGGTCTTGTCAGCCGATACCCTGTCTTCGCAACCGTCTGGATCAATGCCCTGTTCCGGAGCTTTCGGCGAAGTTCCGACACAACCTGGGAGAGGCTCTCGTCGCTCACAGTCACATGGGGCCAAATGCGATCCAAGAGTTCAGCTCTTTGCAGAACCGCCCCTCCGGCATTTGCCAGTTCGTCAAGCAATCTCAGCGCCCGAGGGGACAAAGAGACCGTGATGTCATCTTTGGTTGCTTGGCGTGTGGCGCGGTCGATACGCCAGCCGTCGACTGAAAGTCTCATAGGAGTAGCCGGTAACGAAATTATCGGGGCGGACCCTATTCCCATCCTGAAACGGTTTCCATGCGGTACGGCTGGACCGCACAAGAAAGTGAACGCAGCCTCATTCGGGGCGGAGAAGCATGGACGACACCTGGGAAATCTTTGGTACCAGGAATGCCCGGCGGTCTGAGCGCCATCGAAGACAGCCCGCACCCAGGCAGGCCTACCCGCTCGCGCGTTTATGGCTGGGCGGTCGTCTCCTCACCGCGGATTCAGTGGCCTCAAAGCGTGGGCAATCCACATCCCTGCGCCAAAATCACTGCATAATGTACTAGTCCAATATGTGGTCATATTCGATGTGGTTGGGCATCGAACCCTGACGGTCGTTTCCGTACGGTCAAAAGAAAACGCCTGTCTTGGGAGGACATGATGACCACCACCGCAATCAAAGGCGCGATGGTCTGGGATGGGGTAGCGGACGCTGCCCGTCCGGCTACCGTCGTGGTCGAGAACAACACCATTCGCAAGGTTATCGACGGAACGGACGTCCCAGCCGATCTTGCCGGCCAAGAGATTGACGGCTCAGGCATGACCCTGATGCCGGGCATGGTCGAAGGCCACTGCCACCCGAGCTTCACCGGAATCAATGAGCCGCCAGAGTTGGGCCGAATCACGGCCGAGCAGCACATGCTGCTGACGGCGCAGAACTGCAAACTGCTGCTAAGTCACGGCTTCACGTCAATCTTTGAGGCGGCCTCCGCCAAGCCGTTGCTAGGCGTGACGGCACGTGACGCGATCAACGCAGGCATGATTGTCGGCCCTCGTATGCGTGCCGGTAGCCCCGAGATCACGACCACTGCTGGCCTCGGTGACGAGCGCCGCCGCAACATTCATCAGGAAAGCTTCGGTCTGATCGCCGATGGCGCCGACGAGATGCGTCGCGTGGCCCGGGAATGTGTTCGCGACGGTGTCGACACCCTCAAGATCAACATCTCCGGCGACGAGTTCGTCAGCCATGCCCGGGCGGAGATCACCCCGACCGAGGATGAGGAGGTTGCCGCCCTGGTGAAGGTCGCGAAAACCTTCGGCAAGATGACCGCTGCCCATGCACGCTCTTCCCAGAGTGTGAAGATGGCGGTCAAGCACGGCATCGATTGCATCTATCACTGCGACTTCGCGGACGAGGAGGCACTCGACGCGCTGGAATCGGTTAAGGACACCGCCTTTGTCGGCCCGGCGTTCGGTTTGGTCCATAACGCGACCAAAGAGGGAGAAGCCGTCGGCATCACGCCTGACGTTGCCGCAGATCTCGGTCTGTTCCGGAAGTTTGAGGCTTGCTGCGCGACCTACCACGAGATCCGCAAACGCGGGATTCCGGTCGTGGTGGGCGGGGACTATGGGTTCGCCGTCACGCCGATGGGCACGAACGCCCGGGATATCGAGCACTTTGTGCGGTACTTCGGCTACTCCCCGGTGGAGGCACTGCGCTGTGCGACCTCAGTCGGCGCCCGGCTTATGGGCATGGCCGACAGCCTCGGCCAAATCAAAGAAGGCTTTCTCGCCGACCTGATCCTTGTGAAAGGCGACGTAACCCAGGACGTCTCCTTGGTCCAGAAACGCGAGAACCTGGCGATGATCATGAAGGACGGCGTGATCTGGAAGGGACCGAACACGGCGGTCGCTCCCATGGACGCGCTTCTGATCGCCGCCGAATAGGGCGCGGCGTTCCGCGCCTTTCCCACCACCGCAAAGACAACAAAGGCGGGCCATCGGCCACGCCTAACGACGGAGGACGACCATGCGTAACTTACTTGTCGCCGGGGCAGCCCTGGCATTCGGTCTGACGGCGGCGACCGCCCATGCGGACTATGAGGGTGTCGCCAGGACCTTTTTGTGGAACCCGGGCACGATCGATATCTACGACGCCTCGGAGTACAAGAAGGATGGTCCCTATGTGATCGGCTTCTCCAACGCCTCGATCTCCAACCCGTGGCGGGTCGCGATGCTGCACGGCATTGAGGCTGCGGCTGAACGCAACGCCGAGAAAATCGAGCGGTTCATCATCACGGACGCCAACGACGATCCCTCGAAACAGGCGGCCGACATCCAGGATCTGATCGCGCAGGGCGTCGACATTCTTCTGATCAGCCCGGCGACGGCGGAAGCCCTTGATCCGGTTGTTCGCCGTGCGAAACGGCGCGGCGTGCCAGTGGTGCTGGTCGATCGGGAGGTCACCTCCAAAGAGAACCATGTCACCTTCGTTACCGCCTCCGACCAGGCGCTTGGCCGCATCTCGGCCCAATGGTTGGTGGAGAAGCTTGGTGGTAAGGGCGAGGTGGTGATGCTTGGCGGTCTCGCCGGGGCGTCACCTGCTGAGAACCGCATCAAGGCCGCCATGGAGGTCTTCAATCAGTTTCCGGAGATAACGGTTCTGGAAACGCAGTACACCTCCTGGTCGCCGGCCAACGGCAAGACCATCATGTCGGCGCTGATACAGAAGTACGGCGATCGGATCTCGGGCGTTTGGGCGGACAGCGGTCTTCAGGGCTCCGGGTCGATCGAGGCCTTCCTGGCTGCCGGATATGAGAACGGCAAGATCCCGCCGCATACCGGCGGCGACTTCAACGCCATGTACCAGCTCTCCGTGAAGCACGATGTGCCGATGGTCGGCGTCGACTATCCGCCCGCCATGGGGGCCAAGGGCTTCGAGGTGTTGTTCGACGTGCTGCGCGGTGCGGGCATTCCCCGCCGGATCGAGGTCAACCAGCAGGTTGTCGTCTCCGAAGGTCATGAGACCGCGTCGGTCAAAGCGGACGTTTTCACTGCCGACTATGCGCTTATGGACAAACCGGGCTCGGTGATCATGTCGAGCGGCGTGGGTGCCGACTACGACCCCACGACCTTCAAGGCCGTCTATCCGAAGTAAGAACCGAACGTCCCTGGCCGGCCGATGCCGCCGGCCGGGGAACGCGACGGGGATCGCTTGGGAAGGAATGCTGGGGAGGGGGAAATGTCACAGCCGGTTCTGGCCGCAAGAGAGATTTCAAAAGCCTTCGGGCGGAACGAAGTCCTGAAGGGTATCGAGTTCGAGATTTATCCCGGGGCCGGGGTCGCCCTGTGTGGCGAGAATGGCGCTGGCAAATCGACCCTGATCAAGATCCTCACCGGTCTCTACAGCCCAACGGCCGGCCAAGTTGAGTTCATGGGGCAGGCTGCGGTGTGGGGCGGGCCGCGCGAGAGCCTCGCCGCCGGGATCGCGGTGATCCATCAAGAGTTCTCGACCATCGGCGCGCTGACCGTGGCGGAGAACATCTTTTTGGAAGCCGAGCCTCGCGGCCTGCTCGGGCTTATCGACCGCAAACGGCTTGTCGCCGATGCGCGCGCGCTTCTATCGGGTCTTGGCATCACGCTGGACCCCAACATCACGGTCGACCGGCTCAGCGTTGCCGACAAACAGATGGTGGAGATCGCCAAGGCGCTGCGCACGGACGCCAAAGTCCTCATCCTGGATGAGCCGACGGCCGTCCTGTCTCAGAACGAGACGGCTCACCTCTTCAAGCTGATTAAGGATCTGCGGGCCAAGGGCATCGGCATTGTCTATGTCTCACATCGTCTGGACGAGATCTTCGAGGTTTGCTCCGACATCACGGTAATCAAGGACGGTGTCGTTACCTCCCAAGGCCCGATCGAGAACTACACGCACGACAAGGTCGTGGCTGCCATGGTCGGCCGGGAACTCGGCGATCTGTTTCCGCCAAAGGCCGACGCCGCCTCGATTGGCCCAGCCTTGCTTGGCGTTGAGAACCTGAGGGTCACGCCGGACTCTCCTGCAGTTGCGCTTGAGGTGCACAAAGGAGAGATCGTTGGCCTCGCCGGCCTTGTGGGCTCCGGCCGCACCGAACTCGCGCTGGCGATCTATGGCGCGGAACGGTCGAGTGGGACGGTCCATCTCGCGGGCGCCCCATACGAGCAACGGTCGCCCGCTGAAAGTCTTGCCCGCGGCATGGTTCTGCTGACCGAGAGCCGTAAGGACGATGGGCTGTTCGGCGCCTCTTCGGTGGGCTGGAACCTGGCCGCGACGACACTCGGCGCGGGCGCTTCGTCGAGCTACCTGCCTAGCACCTTGGAGGAGGAGCGCGCCGGTCCCCTGATCGACCAGTTCAACGTTGTTGTCGACCATCCCGGCCTGCCGATCACGGCTCTCTCGGGCGGTAACCAGCAGAAAATCCTGCTTGGCCGCATCCTGGAGAACGAGCCGGTGATGATGCTGCTGGATGAGCCCACACGCGGTGTCGATGTCGGAGCAAAGTCCGAGATCTACAGAGCGATCCGCAAACTGGCCAATGACGGTATGGCGGTCCTCGTCATCTCTTCCGAACTGATCGAGATCGTCGGACTCTGCGACCGGGTCTACGTCATGCGCGACGGCGAGATAGCGGACCATCTGAGCGGATCCGCCATCACCGAGGAAGCGATCATCGCAGTCGCCGCAGCCGAAACCGCATCTCATCATGGAGTATCTGGCCATGCATGACGTCCTGCGCATGACCCGGGCCCAGCCCGTTCATCTCGTCGTCCTAGCCATGATCCTGGGCCTGTTCGTCCTGGGCGCAACGGTCTCCGACCGGTTCGCCTCGGTGATGAACATCGCGAATGTTCAGGACCAGATGGTGGCCCTCGCGCTGATCGCGCTTGCCCAGACCATCGTCATTCTCTCGGGCGGTATCGATCTGTCCTACGCGGGGGCGTTGGGCTTCCTCGCCGTGGTGTTTGCGGCGATCGCAGGGAGCGATCCAAACACGTTCGCCATGGCGGTCGTGGCGGTGCTGGTCCTCGGCACGGCGATTGGTGCGGCGAACGGTGCCATTACTGCCTATGTGGGCGTGCACCCCTTGATTGTCACGCTCGGGACCTCGACCGTTCTGGCCGGATGCGCACTTCTGATCACCCGCCAACCGTCGGGCATGGTGCCGCTGTTCTTTGAGGACCTGGTCTATGGTCGCTTCGGACCGGTCCCCTACGGCACGATGTTTGTCATCGTCTGCTATCTCCTGGCGGGCGTGATGCTTTGGAAGACGCGGTTCGGCATTCGAATTTACGCCATTGGTGATGATCCGAACGCGGCCGCGATCTCGGGCGTGCCTGTCAACCGCACGCGGGTCGCCGTCTTCGCTCTTTCCGGGTTCCTGGCCGCTGTGACGGCGATCTATATCGCCGGGCGGTTCGGCGTTGGGGATCCGAGGGCGGGTATCGGTTTCGACCTTCGTTCCATCACCCCGGTCATTGTTGGCGGGACGCTGCTCGCGGGCGGGTATGGAGGTGTTCTTGGCACCGCGCTCGCCGTCATTCTGCTGTCGCTGCTGGCGAATGTTCTGAACTTCATGAACATCTCCAGCTTCTACCAATGGATTGCCGAAGGTCTGATCGTCATCGCCGCGGTGTCCTTCTTTGCGGGGAGGAAGCGGACATGACCTTAGCAACCGTCTTTGCCGACAAACTCACCGTCCGGGGCCGCGAACGCCGCGAACTCTTAACGCTGGCGGGCTTCTTGGTTGCTGTCTGGGCGATCACGGCGATGTTGTCGCCGCGGTTCCTCTCGCCAGCGAACCTGTCGGACATCCTGGTCCAGGCTGCCCCCCTCGGTTTCGTCGTCATCGGCCAGATGATCGTCATCATCGTTCGGGGCCTTGACCTGTCGGTCGCCTCTATCATGGCGACAGCGGCGGTGCTCTCAACCAGCCTGAACGACTCGACCGTGGTGATTTTCGCGATCGGTATTCTGCTGGGAGCCGGCGTTGGAGCGATCAACGGCTACCTCGTGGCCTACCGGAATGTCACCCCGTTCCTGGCGACGCTGGCAACCATGATCGTTCTGCAAGGTGTCCGCTTTGCCTACACCAAGGGAGCGCCCGGCGGCTCGTTGCCGGAGACTTTCCGATGGCTGGCGACCGGTGACATTGCCGGTGTCCCCGTGGCCCTGATCGCCCTGCTGCTGGTTGCCTTCGGGGCACACTGGACACTTCAGCACACGGTATTCGGCCGCCGTCTGAAGCTCTACGGCGACAATCCGGACAGCGCGCGCATGACCGGGAGCCCGGTCCGACCCCTTGTGATCGCCGCCTTTACGATCTCCGGTGTGCTGGCGGCAATCGCCGGGCTCTTCCTCGTCGGCTATGTCGGCATCGTCGATAACTGGACGGGGCGGGGGTATGAGCTCGACAGCATCGCGGCGGCCGTCATCGGCGGAGCGGCGTTGAGCGGAGGAAAAGGCAGTGTGCCTGGCGTTCTCCTGGCGGCTCTGATCCTGGTCTCGCTGTTCAACATCGTGGTGATCCTGGGGCTGTCGATTGAACTGCAGCTTGTCATCAAGGGAGCGTTGATCGTCCTGGCGGCGGCTGTTTACATTCGACGGAGCGAAAGGTGAGCTGCGGGTCATTCAGTGCCGACCGACGCTAAGAAACTCCCGTCAAACATCTCTCGGGCAGCGGCCATCCTGTCGCTGTTCGATGGTCTAAACACACCCTTGCAGACGCGTCACATACTGGATGCGTTGAGCCTGGGCCGGGCGACTGGGTTCGCCCTTTTGCGGGCCATGGTGCGTGAGGGTTGGCTGGAACGCGTTGATCACGGCGTTCTTCGCCTGGGGCCGAAGGCGACGGAATGGGCCTTCACGCCGATCGACTCGCGTTATGCCCGATCGCAACAGAACGATCCATCCAAAGTCGTGATGCCCTTTAACGCGATGACCGATGATGTCGCCATCGGACGCGATGTCTGGGATCCGAGACTGGTCGATGTTTTCGAGACCGACCGGTTTCGGCGGACCGCTCCTTTCCACCTCGGCTTTGCCAACGCATCACGGTCCAACCATTGGCGACGGGCACTAATTGAAAGTGTGCGGTACGCCCACCGCACTTTCGGTGACCAGATCACGTCACTCCGTATCGAGGATGCGAACGACGACCTGGCGGTTCAGCTCGAACAGGTCAATGCCATGGTCCGGGACGGCATTGACCTCCTGCTGATCAGTGCGACGACAACGGGTGATGCGAGACTCTCCGACCGGCTTGCCGAGCTCGCCCACGATGGATTGCCCATCGTCGCGGTGGACCGGCGGCCGCGCGATGCCTCGTGTCTGGTGTCCTTTGTGACCGCCTCCGATTGGACCATTGGTCATGTCAGCGCGCTTTGGCTTGCCGAACACCTGGGCGGTCGTGGCCGGCTCTGGCTGTTGTCCGGGCTCGAAGGCACAAGCCCGGCGATCCGGCGCCAGTCGGCAGCCTTGGAGACATTCTCCGAGTTTCCCGGCATTACGGTCGAAGCTGTGACGTATACCGGCTGGACGGAGGAAGGGGGGCATGAGGCTGCTGCCCGGCTCTCTGCCCAAACCTCCCGGCCTCCAGACGGGGTATGGTGCGACAGCGGTCTCCAAGGGGTTGGATCCCTTCGTTACTTTCTGGAGAAGGGCCCGGCTGTCCCGGCCCACACCGGCGGGGATCTGAACCGGATGTACAAACTGGCCCTGCACCACCATTTGCCGATGGCCGCGGTCGACTATCCGGCCGCCATGGGTGCGCGAGGCTTGGAAACGGCCATGGACATATTGAACGGCCGTCCCGTCCCGCGACGCATCGAGATACCGACCCAGGTGGTTTTGCCGCGCGGCATGGAAACACGGAGCGTGAAGGCCGATCTGTGGGCCGAGTTGCATGTTCGCTGGGATCTGCCGGACGACGCCGTGCTGTCGCAAGGACCCAGTCTGCGCCGTCGCGACGCAACAGAGATCGAACGCGGGCAGCCCGATGCCTGAGCGGAAGCATACCTATCCACGCGCCCTCGAGATCTTGGACTCCCTGGTCTCAGCCCCGGTTCAGGGCCTCCATGCCGGGCCGTTGCCTCTCTCCAGGCTCTCGGGCCTCTCGACAACTTCAGGGTACCGGGCTGTCGCCCAGGCGGAGGCCGCCGGACTGCTGGGCCGCGGGCCGGACGGGTTCTATCGGCGTGGACTCGATGCCTGCCGCATCGGTCTGTCGGCCCACGGGTTTGGTATGTTCGCCGCTGCGGCTGAGCCGGTTCTCATCCGTCTTCGGCAAGCGGCGCGGATGACGGCCCTGCTTGGGGTTGTCAGGGATGGGTCGCTGATGGTTGGCCCCTTCTCGATGGGACGCGGCCCGCGTTACCTCGTCCCCAAACCAAAGGTGGCCATCGTCGGACAGCCGATATGGGAAGAAGGCGCGCCGACCTCCGTGCAACTGATGCTCGGTGATGGTGCGAACAGGGTGCAGGTCGCGTTGCTGGAGCGGTTGCTCGGCAACGACGCGGGGGCTTTCGCGGTGACCGGAATCATCTTGACCGCCGTTCGGGACAATACTCTGGCGGAATTGGCAGCCCAAGTGTCCATCGCCCGAGGCCGGTTCCTGCAGACAGATCAGGATTAAGGCGTGGCAATGGTTCCCGGAAACGCGTCCGCCTGATCGCTTTGGGACATCAGGCATTCCCGCCGGACATGTGCCGGGCTGCGATGTAGCCGAAGGTTATGGCCGGGCCGAGCGTAATGCCACCGCCTGGGTAGTTGCCGCCCATGATGCTGGCGGCGTCGTTCCCGGCTGCATACAAACCTCGGATCGGCTGCCCATTCTCGCCAAGGACTTGGGCGTTCTGATTGCACCGCAACCCGGCGAAGGTTCCGAGATCGCCCATCACCACTTTGATGGCATAGAACGGGCCTTGATTCAGCGGCGCGACGCAAGGGTTCGGCTTATGTTCGGGATCGCCCAGCGACCGGTTGTAGGAGGTTGAGCCTCGGCCGAACTCGGGGTCCTCTCCCGTTTGGGCATGTTCGTTGAAGCGGCGGATGGTTTCCGTGAACTGTTGGGGGTCGGCGCCAATCTCGGCCGCCAACGCTGCGGGCGAGGCGCCGCTGAAGAGATACCCTGAGCGCAGATGACGGGTGAACGGCACCGGGGCCGGTTTGACATAGCCGAGGCCGTACTTGCGAAGGACCCGATGATCACAAACGAAAAAGGCACAGATCTCTCCTCCTTCTTCGGCGATGCGCTGGGTGAGGGACTGGCCGAAATCATGATAGCTGTCGGCTTCGTTGCAAAACCGGCGCCCTGAGCGGGTGACGGCGATAACCCCTGGTTTCGAGCGGTCGACGAAGTGCGGGAAGGTGCCGAGCGTGCCATCTCCCCGCGGCGGGCGCGAGATCGGCACCCAAGCTGCGGCGTTCGGCAGGTCGCTTTCGACCGTGGCGCCAACCGCTTCGCCGAGCCTCAGGCCGTCGCCAGTGTTGCCCGGGGGCGCAGGCGAGGCATGCTCGTAGCCACTATCCGTATGACCGAACATCGCCTTGCGGCGGACGGGGTCTTGCGGAAACCCGCCGGCAGCGAGGACGACACCCTTGGCGGCCCGAACTTCCACGGTTCCTTTCGCGGTCTCGATCACCGCACCCGTGACCGCATCCTGCTCGTTCCTCGTAAGCTGCTTGACGGCGGACCGTGTCCAAATCGGCACCCCTTTGTCGAAGCATGATTTCGCCAGCCGGCCGACCAGGGCGTTGCCGTTCATCAACCGCATGGGCCGACCGTAGAACGCCATATCGCGCAGGAACCTGATGAAGAGTTTCGCGACATAGAACGCTGAGACCGGTGACCGCATCACATTGAAGAAGTGCAGCAACTCTTTGCCGGAACCGATCATCAACCCGAGAAACGTGATCTCCCACAAGGGTGGGCGAAGCCGCTTGATCTCCTTGCCGAGTTCGCGGCCGTCGAACGGTTGGGCGACGATGGACCGGCCAGCATCCATACCGCCCGGTGCTTTCGGGTGATAGTCGGCGAAGGTCGGGCCGAGATCGAATGTCAGACTGGTCTCCTGCTCGAAGAAGTCGACGGCTTTGGGCCCCGCCTCCAGGAACGCGTCGACACGGGGTTCGTCGAAGTGCTCGCCGGTTTCATGGCGGAGATACGTTTTTGCCTTCTCGACGCTGTCCTCGATCCCGGCGCGCTGGGCCGGCGCGTTGTTCGGCACCCACATCCAGCCGCCGGACCGTGCCGTCGTGCCGCCAAAGACCGGCTCCTTCTCGACCACAAGCGTCTTCAGGTTCCGGTGCGCGGCCGAAACAGCCGTTGCGAGGCCGCCCGCGCCGGAGCCGACCACCAGGACATCACAGTCGTAGATTTCTCGGGACATTCTTTGAAACTCCACACCGCCGCTCAGGCGCAAAGGTAGCCGCCGTCGACCGGAAGAAGCGCGCCGGTCACATAGCTCGCCGCGTCGGATGTCAGGAACAACACCGGGCCGATCAACTCATCCGGCCGGCCCACCCGGCCCATCGGCGTGTGGGTGATGAACTTGGCGATTGCGTCGGGGTTGTTGCGGGTCACTTCCGTCATGGGTGTTTCGATGACGCCAGGCAGGATCGCGTTCAACCGAATTCCCCTCGGCGCAAGCTCGTTTGCGAGGGCCTTGGTTAGTTGCGCGACAGCCCCCTTACTGGCGGCATAGGCACTGACACCGCTGGCGCTGACTACCGACATAATGGATCCAAGGTTCACGACACTTCCAGACGTCTCCTCTAGCTGAGACAGGAACGCGCGCACCATGATCTGGGGGCCGGCGGCGTTGACGGCGAAAATCCGCTGCCAGTCCTCCTCATATGTGGGTGAGTCGATCGGGCTCCGGGCGATGATTCCTGCGTTGTTGATTAGGATGGACACGGGCCCAAGCGCGTCCCGCACAGTCGCCGCGAAGTCCTGCACGGAGCGGGGTTCGGAGACGTCGAGTGTCGCGGAGAACGCGGCCCCGCCGTCGGCAAGGATCTCATTGTGAACATCCTCCAACCCCTCCGTCCGGATATCCGCAAGTGCGACGCTGACACCGGCGCGCGCCAGCCCTTTCGCGATGGCAGCACCGTTTCCCTGTGCCGCTCCGGTAACCACCGCCACCCGATCACTCATGTCCGTTCCCTTCACTTGGTCCTCAAGAACCGATCGGTCCCTAGCTAATCACCGACCGGGCCGGTGGGAACAGAGGCATTCACCGATCTTCGGTCCCGGCGATGAACGGGCCTGTGGCGCAAAGCGGTACATTTGTCGTTGGTAATCTGTGAGACTTCGCCTTGCTCGAGGTAATCGGATTGATGGGGGTGGATCAATGGACCCAAGGCTCAGGGACGCACGCGACGAGTTCCTCATTAGGTATGGCGGGGATCGGCTCGACGGTTTGTTTGTCAAAGCTGAGGGCAGCTGGGTCACAGACGATCAGGGCCGAAAAGTTCTTGATTTCACCTCCGGTCAGATGTGTGCCACGTTGGGCCATAACCATCCCGCCATCGTTGCGGCGGTCGAGGAGGCGGGCCGCACGGCGTACCATCTGTTCTCCGGGATGATCCCCGATGTGGTCGCGGAGTTGGCTCGAACCTTGGCGGGTTGGATGCCCGCCCCGTTGAAACGCTCGCTCTTCGTCAACACCGGCTCGGAGAGCAACGAAGCGGCTCTTCGTATGGCGAAGATGCATACTGGCGGTCATGAAGTCATTGCCATGGGGGGCTCTTGGCATGGTGTGACCGGTGGTTCCAGCTCGGCGAGCTATGCCAGCGACCGGCGGCGATACGGCCCGGCCACCCCAGGCTCCTACGCCATGCCGGAACCCAACGCGTACCGCTGTCCGATCAGGCATTGCCGGGATGCTTGCGACAAGACCTGCATGAAGGTCGGCCTGGAGATGTTCGACATGCAGACCCGGGGGGAGGGCGCTGCGATCATCGCGGAGCCGATCCTGAGTGCTGGCGGCATCATCGTCCCGCCTGAGGGCTATCACGCAGCGCTTAAGGAAGAGGCACATCAGCGGGGCATGGTTCTTGTGTTTGACGAGGCCCAGACCGCGTTCGGGCGCTTGGGCACCAAGACCGCGGCGGACCGATTCGACTGCGTGCCGGACATCATGTCCATGTCCAAGACGCTCGGCGCCGGGCTGCCCCTGGCCGCAACCGTCACGTCCGCGTCGGTCGAGGACGACCTCTTCGAGAAAGGTTTCAATTTCTACACCAGCCACGTCGCGGACCCTTTGCCCGCGCGGGTGGGGCTTGCGGTGCTGGAGACCCTCGAAAGCGAGCATCTGTTGAGCCGGGCGCTGGAGATGGGGGCGATCCTGAAATCGCGTCTCGTCGATATGCAACAGAAGTACGGCTGTATCGGTGATGTCCGGGGGGAAGGAATGCTTCTCGGTTTGGAGTTGGTGAAGGACCGGGAGAGCCGGGAGGCGGATCACGAACTCGGCGCTCTCACCACGCGGCGCTGCTATGAGCTTGGCTTGTCGATGAACATCAAGCTCCGGAAGGAACGGGGAGCCATCTGGCGCATCGCCCCCCCGCTGACCATCTCGGAGGACGATCTGCATCACGGCTGTGACATCCTGGACAGGGCGCTAAAGGAGTGCCTGGACGAAAGAGCGTCTGTGCCACACCGGGCGTGACCGGCCAAACGGACGTCCGCTCGACAGCAGATCAATCGGGCGGACGTATGAGGAGGTGGACGGATCAGGATGCGGCGTTGCTTTGCATCCCGGTTCCGGCGCGGCAAATCTCACCCAGGATCTTGTCGAAGAAGGCGTCCGCGAACGAATGCAGTTCCTCCGTCGTCCGGTTCTGCATGGGGTGAGGCACGTAGACCGATGCCGCATCGAGACCGATAGCGGACTTCTGTGACTCGAACGCATTCCGGAACTCTTCGGTCAGCACACTCACCCCTGTGAGCCCGTTCCGGTCGAGATCGTTCAGGTCGTGGGTGGAACATGAGGTGCAAGATCCACAATCCGACAGCGCGATGACAACCGCATCACAGTTCTCGGTTATGTCGTCGATCATTTCCCGTGGAGCCACGCGCGTGTTCGTTGGTTTCTTGAAGCGCCGGGTCTTGATGTCCCGGGATGCGCAGAGCTGCTCTAGCCGGTCGATGAACTCGTCCCCCCGCATCTTGCAAATATCCATGAGGGCGATGGTCTTGCCTTGCAAAGCATCCAACGGCAAAACGCGATCGCGCAGCGCCGAGGCGGTCTCTCCTGTGGGATCCCGAAGCGAAATGGTCATAGCAAGATCTCCTTTGTCACGGTCTTGGATTCTTCCCGGAAACGGCCACCTGTCCAGCCCGCGCAGATGGCCGAGAACAGGCCAGCCTGACCACCCGCGTGGACGATGAGAAGGCCTTCCGGCCAGAACTTATCGACCATGTCGTCCAGGCGCGCGGCGCTGACGCCCTCGCCAATCCCATGGGCGCCTTGGACCACGTCCGAGCCTGGACGGCGCAGGGCCGAATGCAACTCGGTGAGGATACGCTCCCTGTCCCATCCGGCATCCCGGAAAATCGCGTAGTGTTCCGGCACGAGCACGAGCATGGCGTTCGTGAATTCGCAGAGCTTCCAATTGCCAACCGCCATCAACGACCTGGCCAGTGATTGTGTCAGCTCCTCCGGTGTGGGCGAGCGTTGGTCAATGAAGCCTTGAATACCGTCACCCTGAAACAGTGTGACCGTATTGGTATCTTTTCCGAAGCCGCGGGAGACATTCAGCGGCGTCCATGTTGGGTCGTCCTCGTTCTCGGCAAAGCAAAAGGTGTACTTTCCCGGTCCCCCCAGCACCGCTCGATCGAGTTCACCCGGGCGCCCACCGCCGACGTTCCGAATGATGAGCTGCAGAGCGCGTCCGATTGTTGCGTTAGCGCGGTTTCCCTGCCCAAGGCAATTGATGCCCGAGTTCATGCCGATCTTCTTGGCAATCGGGCCGTTGACCACAAGGATCGGGGACGAGAAGCACGTCGTGCACAAGACGCCGTGCATCGTCGCCTCTGGCATCAGCGCTGCTTCAAGCGCGGCGAGGACGACCGGCAGATACTCCGGTTTGCATCCGGCCATAACGGCGTTGATGGCAACTTTCTCAACGGTAATCGGGGTTAGATTGGGCGGCACATCGCCGATGATCTCACTAGCGGGGCGCCGCGTGCCTTCCAGCATGCGGAGGATCCGCGCGTCCGTCGGCGGCACCACGGGCAAGCCGTCCGACCATCCCCGCTCGAAGCAGGCTTCGATCTCGTCGTCCCATTCCCCGAGGCTGATGGCGCGCGCTCCGATGCCCGAGTCTCCATACCGCGCCACGAGATTTTCCCAGGCCCCAGGCTCCCGGGTTCGCGATCCACATCCAGGCCGTTGATCGGGAAGACCGGGCCCTAACTCGGTCAGATCCGTCAACGCTTCCCATTCGCCCCGATGCCAGCCGAACGTCCGGTCGACCTCTTTGCCGTCTTTCAGTTTTACGATCGTCGGCACAGCCTCGACATCGAAACGGTACGAAAGCTCCAGCGCCGTATCGTCGACCGACGGGACGGATGCGGGGAACGAGGGGTCGTCCTGGCTGATGATGACCGTATCCACGTCCGCCCCCTTCAGCGCCGCCAATACGGGTTCGATCATCGCGCAGGTATCACATTCCGCCTTCACGAAGATTGCCAAGCCATCCGCCGGTACATTTCGCATGACCGCTCCATCTCTATGTGATGACAAATTGATATATCAATTTAGGGTCGAGGTCAAACTCATGTCGCTCATGATTGGCTTGAACGGCCTGATTTATGCTCCGTCTTGGGGTGGGAGGCGTGAATTGGTATATTAGAATCGCCAATTGTAGGAGTGTTCAGATCGTGATGAACGTCGGACCCTCGAAGGATCGAAAACCGTCCGTACCTTTGGTGTCGGCAGCGAGCATCTGCGATCAGATCCGGTCGCTCATCGTCGGAGGCAAAATCCCGCTCGGCGGCAGGATCCATGACAAGACGATTGCGCAAGAGTTGGGCGTCAGCCGCACCCCAGTACGGGAGGCGTTGCTGCAGCTCCAGAACGAAGGTCTGGTGATTATCAAGCCGCAGAGTGGAACGTTCGTTTTCAGTCTGACGGAGAGTGACCTTCACCATATCTGTGCTGCCCGAGCGGTATTCGAGACAGGCGCCGTCAGGATCGGTCTTGCCGGAGCACGGTCGGATGTGTTCGCCGAGGTCAGCACCTTGGTCAGCCGTGCCGCCTTGGCGTTGAAAGATGGCGACCTTGCGCTTTGCGACGAGTTGGATTGGATGTTCCATGAGAGCCTGGTTGCATCGACAGGCAACAAGTTTCTCATTCGGGCATACACTGGAATTTCCGCCCAGTTGCGCGCCTTGCGACATCATTTGCCAAGGGACCCGGACCGGGTCAGACGCTCGATTGATCAACACCGACGGATACTGGATCTGTGCGCGGCAGAGAGAACCGATGATGCGGTTGCCGAGTTGGACGCTCATGTGACGAACGTGAAGCACCTCCTGATGCGCGTAGACGGCCTTGTGATCAACTGACGATCTGCTGCGGTGTCTGCGCCTCGAAATCAAAGCCCATGTTGGATGCGTCTGCGTAACCGGTTTCGATACGGTCAGCGGCCAAAAGCGCTGACTTCACCGCCCATGCATCGCAGATCGCCCGGGTGGTCGCTGTATTCATGAATTGGGGTGGCCGTCCCGAGTTTCCTGCACGTTTTAATCGCAAATATATGATTTGAAGATGTAGGAGATGAATAACATTAGTTTGATGAAACTGAAATTATCGACAAACGATAGTAGGCCAGCGCTCCGGTATAAGTGTGAGAAGCAACCTGGCGAGTGAAAAGATTCGGTGCATCATTCTCGCGTATCAGACGGGTCCTTGCACTGAGGTGATGGCTGTGTACAATTTTACTTGTTCGTAGAAACAGCCATTGCGCGAGTAGACCCCTGTCGGTTGCCTGAAGCTGACACCTTTCGATGCGCTGGTAAAAAGCACTAGGGAGTTACCATGAGAAAGACAATCATCGCCGGTCTGGCCCTTGCGGGGACGGTCCTGTCGCCGCTGGCGGCAACCGCGCAAACGGAAGTTCAGTTCTGGCACGCCTTCACCGGACGTCTCGGTGAGTTGGTGAAGGGCCAGGTTGAACAGTTCAACGCGAGCCAGAAGGACTACGTGGTCGTCGAGAGCCACAAGGGCAACTACTCCGAAACACTGAATGCCGGTATTGCGGCGTTCCGCGCTGGTGAGCAGCCACACATTCTCATGGTCTTCGAAGTCGGCACGGCCACGATGATGGCCGCGGGTGGCGCCATCAAACCGGTCTACGAAGTGATGGCCGACAGCGGCGCCGCGTTCAATCCGGATGCGTATATCGGCTCCGTTAAGGGCTACTACACGACAACGGACGGCCAGATGCTGTCTCTGCCATTCAACTCGTCGACACCGGTGCTCTGGGTCAACCGTGACGCGATGAAGGCCGCCGGTGTGGATCCGGACACGGACATGTCGACGTGGCAGAAGGTCGGTGCTGTGTTGGATCAGCTCAAGGCCGGCGGCGAGGAGTGCCCGCTGGTGACGGCTTGGCAGAGCTGGATTCATCTTGAGAACTTCTCCGCCTATCACGACGTTCCGTTCGCCTCGAAGGACAATGGTTTCGCCGGATTGGATACGGAGCTGATGCTGAACGGTGAGGCGCAGGTCGCGCACCTGACCGCGATGGGTCAGTGGGCGAAGGACGGCAAGTTCATCTACACCGGCCGCCGGAACGAAGGCGGTGCGAACTTCCGCGCAGGCGACTGTGCCCTGTTCACGGAGAGCTCGGCCGGATACGCCGGGATCAAGGCCGAGGCGAAGTTCGACTTCGACGTGCGCCCGCTCCCCTATTGGGAAGGTGTTGGCAACGCGCCGCAGAACACCATCATCGGCGGTGCTTCCCTCTGGGTCCTCTCCGGGCATGATGCGGCTGAGTACAAGGGCGTTGGCGAGTTTCTGAGCTTCCTCTCCACCTCTGACGTTCAGGCGGCCTGGCACCAGAACACGGGCTATCTGCCGATCACGGCTGAGGCGGGTGACGCGACGCGCGCGTCCGGCTTCTATGACAAGAACCCGGGCACGGACATCGCGGTCATTCAGATGACGGCCAAGCAGCCGACTGCCAACTCCAAGGGGTTGCGGCTTGGTTCCTTCGATCAGATCCGCGGGATCATTGACGAGGAGCTGGAGGCGATCTGGTCCGGCGACAAGACTGCCCAAGCGGCGATGGACAGTGCGAAGGCGCGGGGTGATGCGCTTCTCCGCCGGTTCGAGTCCGCCAACCGGTAATCCTCTTGAACTAGGACAAGGCGGGTCTCAGGACCCGCCTTGCCGCCCGCGAGGTCGAAAGCCTTGGAAAAACGCGTCACGTTCCGTGGTTGGCTGCTGCCGCTTGCGTTAATCGCCCCTCAGGTTCTGATCTCGGCCGTCTTTTTCTTTTATCCGGCGGGTCAGGCGATCTGGCAGTCGCTCTTTATTCCCGATCCGTTCGGCCTGTCGGCCCGGTTCGTCGGGCTCGGCAATTTCGAGTTTTTGCTGACGGATGAGTTCTACCGCGCGTCGTTCTTCACGACCGCGGTCTTCTCTATTCTTGTAACTCTATGCTCCATGGTTCCCGCCCTTTTCCTGGCGGTGATCGCGGATCGGCTGATCAAGGGATCCGGCGTCTACAGAACCCTACTGATTTGGCCCTATGCGGTGGCACCTGCCGTCGCCGGTGTTTTGTGGCTTTTCATGTTCAACACCCGTGTGGGTGTGGTGTCTTGGTACCTCGGACAACTTGGCTATGACTGGAACCATGTTCTGAACGGCGGCGAGGCAATGGGGTTGGTCGTCGTCGCCTCCGCCTGGGGGCGCATCAGTTACAATTTCCTGTTCTTCTTTGCCGCCTTGCAGGCTGTGCCGCGCTCTGTGATCGAAGCCGCGGCAATCGACGGCGCCCACTTCTGGCGGCGGTTCTTCACCATTGTGCTGCCGCTGCTATCGCCCACGACCTTCTTCCTTCTGGTCGTGAACATCGTCTACGCGTTCTTCGAAACCTTCGGCGTCATTCACACGATCACCGCCGGCGGCCCGCAGCAGAGCACCACAATCCTGGTCTACAAGGTCTTCTCCGACGGCTTTGTCGGGCAGGATCTGGGATCGTCCGCAGCCCAGTCGGTCATCCTGTTGATCGTCGTCGGTTTGCTCACCGTCATTCAGTTCAAGTACATCGAGCGGCGGGTGCACTACTGATGGCTGGCGATCTTGGGGGAATGGTCGAGAAGCGTGGGGCAGGTCTTTGGCTGACCCATGTGTTCATGATCATCGGTGTGCTGGTTATCTTCTTCCCGATCTGGCTCGCCTTCGTGGCCTCTACCGTGACCCAGCCGGAAATCGTTAGCCCGCCGATGCCGATCCTGCCGGGTGACCAGTTCTGGGAGAACTATACGGCTGCACTCTTCTCCGGCGTGAACGTTCCGGTCGCGACGATGCTGTTCAACAGCTTGGTGATGGCGATCGGCATTGCGGTGGGCAAGATCATCATCTCGCTGCTGTCCGCGTTTGCCATCGTCTACTTCCGGTTTCCCGGCCGTTCGATGTTCTTCTGGCTCATCTTCCTGACCTTGATGCTGCCGGTCGAAGTCAGGATCGTGCCGACGTTCGAGGTTGTCGCCGGTTTCGGCATGCTCAACAGCTATTACGGTCTGATCTTCCCGCTGATCGCGTCGGCGACGGCGACGTTCCTGTTCCGTCAGTTCTTCCTGACGATCCCCGATGAGCTGGCGGAGGCGGCGCGGGTCGACGGCGCGAGCCCGATGCGGTTCTTCATCGATATCGTCGTGCCGATGAGCAGAACGAACGTGGCGGCGTTGTTCGTCATTCTCTTCATCTACGGCTGGAACCAATACCTCTGGCCGTTGCTGATAACCACCGATCCGGAAATGAACACCATCGTCATGGGCATCAAGCAGATGTTCCCCTCCGGCGATGACGTGGCTGAATGGCCGGTGATCATGGCGACCTCTATCCTGGCGATGATCCCCCCGGTGATTGTCGTGATTTCTATGCAGAGGCTCTTCATTCGCGGCCTCGTTGACAGTGAGAAGTAGAGCATGGCGACCGTGACCCTCAGCTCCGTGAAGAAGAGCTTCGGCTCTGTCGATGTCATCCACGGCATCGACATGGAGATCGCCGACGGTGAATTCATCGTCATTGTCGGGCCGTCGGGGTGCGGGAAGTCGACGTTGCTTCGGATGGTGGCCGGTCTTGAGACGATCTCATCCGGTGACATTCTGATCGGCGGTGAGCGCGCGAACGACAAGGAACCGATGGACCGGGACATCGCGATGGTGTTCCAGAACTACGCGCTCTATCCGCACATGTCGGTGCGTCAGAACATGGGCTACGGCCTCAAGATCGCCGGTCTTCCGAAGGCAACGATCAATGCCAAGGTCGAGGAGGCCGCGACGCTTCTCCAGTTGTCGGAGCTCTTGGACCGCAAGCCGCGTCAGCTTTCCGGGGGGCAGCGCCAACGTGTGGCGATGGGGCGGGCGATTGTGCGGGAGCCGTCGGTCTTTCTATTTGACGAGCCGCTGTCGAACCTTGATGCCAAGCTCCGGGTGCAAATGCGCCTCGAAATCAAGGAACTCCAGACCAAACTCGGCATCACCTCACTCTATGTGACCCATGATCAAGTAGAAGCCATGACGATGGCGGACCGGATGATCGTGATGAACGGCGGCGTGGCGGAGCAGATCGGGACACCGCTGGAAGTCTATGAGACACCGCGCACACTGTTCGCCGCACAGTTCATCGGCAGCCCGTCCATGAACGTCTTCGATGCCGAGGTCCAATCCGGCGAAGTTGCGTTGGGCGGAACCATTGTTGCAACCGCAAAAGGGACGGACGGGCCTGTTAAGATGGGCGTCCGGCCGGAACATCTGATCGCGGCCGAGGGCGGGCCGTTCCAGGTACAGGTGCATATGGTGGAGCCCCTGGGCGCGAACACCCTTCTACACGGACGCTTGGAGGGGACGGGCGAGGACATCACGGTGAGCCTGCCGGGTGTCCACGCTCAGCCGGCGCATGGGACCACCATGACCTTCTCCGCGAAACCGGACGCCGTGCATATCTTCGACCGGTCCACCGGGGTCCGCAGAACGGACTGAGCCTCTGCACGGAGCCTCTGGAAAGCGTTCAGGTGCGCCGTCAATCTGGCGCATGACCTGGCAGAGGTATCCGGTTGATTGAGCACGAAGAAAAACGGCGCTTCACGGGAAGTCGTGAAGCGCCGCGTTACCCGGCCGGTCTGATCACCGATCGACTTCGGTCATCTCTCTTACAACGACCGTTGCTTAGCTGGTTGTCGTCCAACCGGACACGGCTTTCACTTCGAGAAACTCCATGAAGCCGTGCTCACCGCCTTCGCGGCCGTTACCGGACTGCTTGTACCCGCCGAACGGGCTTCCGGACGCGCGGCCGGCGCCATTGGCCTGAACCATGCCGGCCCGGAGCTGTCGCGCGACACGTTGGGTCCTATCGTTGTCACCGCTTTGGACGTAGTCGGTCAGCCCGTAGCTTGTGTCGTTGGAGATCGCGACGGCCTCGTCCTCCGTGTCGAATGGGATCATCGACAGAACCGGACCGAAGATCTCTTCCCGGGCGATCCGCATGTCGTTGTTCACATCCGCAAAGACGGTCGGACGCACGAAATACCCGCGATTGAAACCCTCCGGACGTCCGGTGCCGCCGGCCACAAGCCGGGCGCCCTCGTCGATACCGGCCTGGATCAAGTCTTGGACCTTATGGAACTGGAGTTCCGAGACCAGCGGGCCGATATGGTTTCCATCCTCGCTCGGCAGGCCCACCTGTGTCTTCTCTGCCGTCTCCCGCGCCACGGCCACGGCATCGTCGTAAACGGAACGCTCAACCAACATGCGGGTCGGGGCGTTGCAAGACTGGCCGGTGTTGTTGAAGCAATGCAGAGCGCCGCGCTTCACCGCCTTTGGAACATCGCAATCGGCAAAGACGATGTTCGCCCCCTTGCCGCCCAACTCCAGAGCCACCCGTTTGACCGTTTCGGCCGAGGCCTTGGTGACGGCAACGCCAGCCCGGGTCGATCCGGTGAAGCTCATCATATCGATGCCCGGATGATGGCTCATCGCCTCACCGACGGTCGGTCCATCGCCATTGATCAGATTGAACACACCGGCAGGGAACCCGGCTTCATCCATCATCTCCGCGAAGAGGAGCGAGGACATCGGCGCGATTTCGGAGGGCTTCAGCACCACCGTGCAGCCCACACCCACCGCGGGCACGACTTTCAGCGTGACCTGGTTCATCGGCCAGTTCCACGGCGTGATCAGACCACAGACGCCAATCGGCTCATGAATGATGTACTCGTCGGGTGTGTTTTCCCGGAGCGCGCGCTCGAACGTGAAGTTCTTGAGCGCACGAATGAAGGCCTTGATGTGGCCAAGCCCGGCGGCCGCCTGGGCGTTGACGGCAAGCTTCTTCGGCGCTCCCATTTCGAAAGAGATCGCCTCCGCCATTTCCCCAGAGCGGCGTTCGTAGATCTCCGCAAGCGCCTCCAGTTTGCTGACCCGCTCTTCGCGCGATGTTTGGCTCCATCCGTCGAAAGCGGCACGCGCGGCTGAGACAGCTTTGTCGACATCCGCTTGGGAGCCAAGCGAGATCACCGCGAAGGGGGACTCGTCAGCGGGATTGATCACCTCGAACTCATTCGGCTTAGTCGGTGGCGTCCAAGCGCCATTGATGTAGAAGTCGGTCTTGCGTTGCATGCTCTTTATCCGAGTTAGCGGTTAGGATTTCGGGTCGGCGGTTCGGCGGATGAAAGGCCATCCGCCAGGATCATTTCACTCCCGTGGGATACTCTAACCCGATCGCGAAGATATGACTGCTTCCTGTGCATGTGATCGACAGAAATGCCACGTGAACGCAGGCCGGGAGGTCAGATGTGACACACTCTAACCGGCATCGATGGGACTAGGCGACGGGATACGCGGAAAGGCCATCTCTGGCGCATAGTCGGCAAAACTGCTCAGGACCTGGCGGTTGCACTCCGTCTGCCAGCGGGACCCCGGCACAACCCCCGTCGCGACGAGGTATCGCGCCCTAAAGTCTGCGGTCACGGCATTATCCTCCATGGCGATTGAGGCGATGCCGGCAATGATGCCCCCCTGGCGTGTGACGAGGCTGATCGCCCCCTCCATGGTGCCACCGGTTTCGATCCACTGATCGACCAGCAGAACCCGCGTGCCGGGTGCGAAGGCGGGAATTCGCATCTCCATATCCTGGGTACGCCCAGAGTAGTTGGTGAACGCCACCTTGTCGGTATCCACGCAGAGCTTTCCGGCCTTGCGAATGGGCAGGAATCCGACGCCAATCCGCGCCGCCAAAGCCGAGCCCAGAACGAATCCCATGGCGTCCAGCCCACCGACCACATCGGCGCGGACATCTTTCAAATCGGCTGCAAGATCATCTAACAGGTCATGAAAGGCCGAGCCGTTGATGTAGATTGAAGTCGGATCGAGCCAGGCGAACCCACTGCCCTTTGTGTTTGGCGCCATCAGGCGCAGATACCAACGATCATCCCGTGGTCCCTTGTCTGATGAACGTTCGGCTGTGGCGTTGGTCATTTTGTCCTCTGATTTCCAAGCGCGTTGGTGACCCGAAGCAGGTCCTTCAGACGCGTGCCGTCGATGTTGCAGAAATCGCCCGGCTGGTTGATCCCCGTTGCGACAAGGAAAGCGTCTACGTCCGCATAGGTGGCCGCGTTCTCAGGCGTAACACCAGAGGCGAGAGCCAAGGGAAAATCGCCCAACCCGGCGCGAAACTCGCCGATCTTCGACGCTTCCGCCGTTTGTCCAGTCGCCGGGCCCGATGTGGTGACCACATCTATGAAGCCGGCGCCTTTGGAGGCCGCCGCTCTATGATGGCTGGGATCCACCGGGCGCTGTTTTTTGAACGCCACGCCGCCGAGATACAGCCCCGTCCAGCCGCTGGCGGCGCGCACTGCTGAGATCTCTTCGGCCTCGACTTGCGCCTCCGAACGTTCATCGATCCGCGCGTCATCTGCCCAGTAAGCATCAATACGGCAGCCCTCGCGTTCCAACTCCCCCAGCACAGGGAAGGCGTCCCGCCCGGTCACAGCGAGGAAGTTAACGCCCATCCATAGGGTCGGCTGCGATGTCCGGACGGCGCGAATGATCGGCAGGAACCGCTCCACCTCGAAGTCGTGATTGATCAGGAAGCAACCGGGCGCCCCGGCGGCGGTCAGTGTCGCGATGTTGCGAAGGGTGAGCGGCGTATCAAGAACATGGATGACGGGCAGGACCACAAGGCCGCGCGCGCCAAACAAACGATGAAATGCATCCCTGGTCATCCCTCAACTCTAGAGTGGTTCCTGGGATGGCTAAAGCCCGCTCTGGTAACCGGAGGTAGATGCTGTCACACGGGGTATGGGCAGGCCTCACCCCCTGTCGGAAAAGGTGCCGGGTCCGGCCGGTTCCAACGCGGGTCCTGGAGGCACTGGTTATCGGTTTTTCGTTTTCGTCACCGCTCCCAACTGAAGAGGCAGGTTCCGAATGATCCAGAATCCCATTCCCTGGCCAAATGGTGCCAAATGCGCCGTCGCCATCACGTTCGATATGGACGCCGACAGTCTCATCCATGTGGCCCGGCCGGATGACTCACACGAGAGGCTTTATCCGATAAGCATGGGCCGCTACGGCCCGACCGTCGCCATTCCCCGCATCCTCGCCACATACCGCCGGCTGGAGCTTCGGCAGTCATTTTTCGTCCCGGCCTGGTGCATGGAGCAATATCCCCAAGCGGTCGAGGCCATCCTCGATGGGGGCCATGAGATCGGGCATCACGGCTATATTCATGAAGATCCGATTGTCACCAAGGACGGTCACCGGGCCTGGTTCGAGCGGGCGCTTGAGGTACACAAACGGCAGACCGGCCGCAGCCCTCGCGGGTACCGTGCGCCCGTCTACAACATTACCCAGGATGTGATTGATCTGCTGATTGAGCATGGGTTCAGCTACGAGTCCTCGCTCATGGCCGATGACATTCCCTATCAGATGCGGACGGCCGAGGGCTCGCTTTGGGAGATGCCGACCCATTGGGGCGTCGATGACTGGCCGCCCTTCGCCCATTTCGAGGAGATCGGTTACATGATGCCGGTCAAGGCGCCCTCTGAAGGGTTCGCCGCATTCTGGGAGGAGTTCGAAGCCGCGTATGAGGCGGGCGGGTTCTTCATGCCAATCGTCCATCCGTTTCTGACCGGCCGCCTCGCCAGATGGCGCCAGTTTGACGCCTGGCTCGAAAAGATCCGGACGGAACGGGACGTTTGGTTCTGCCGCCTGGAAGACGTCGCGGAGCACCTGGATGCACTCCTGACGTCGGGTGACTGGACACCACGCGTCGAGCAGTTGCCCTATTTCAAAGGCCCTGTTCTGCGGGAATGACGATAGTGCTGACAGACAAAGGCCGTGGCTTCCCCCGCATCGCCGGAGACTGACTTGGACTGCAAATCGCAACCTGGTTCTTCATTGGAAAGTCGACGGATTGGATACTAAGAGCGGGGCCGTTCGCTGGAGCTGATCCCGGAGGCTATTCGCTCCAGTTATAATCCCTTTCCGCCGCCTCGGGTGAGATGTAGCCGTCGAGCAGATCGTCTTTCACGGCTTGTTTGGAGCGGTTGGCTGGATCGCCAAAGCCGCCGCCCCCCGGAATGGCGAGCGTGAGCACGGAAGAGGATTGGAGTGTGCTGCTGATCTTGGGTTGCACGGGCTCGCCACCCGATGACGACACAGACCCCGAAGCCCCCGGCTTGCCCCCGAACAGTCCGGGTGCCGGGAACTTGCATCGCTCATAGAGGCCCGAGAAGTGGTAGGGCCGGTTGGTTCGAACCTCGACCTCCATGACTTGGCCAAGACCGCCTCTGTTCTCGCCC
Source organism: Thalassobaculaceae bacterium (assembly GCA_963691835.1). GTDB lineage: Bacteria > Pseudomonadota > Alphaproteobacteria > Thalassobaculales > Thalassobaculaceae. Next base: position 4,841,678 of record OY829383.1, on the reverse strand, counting down.
GCCCCACCGGAATCCACGCGGAGGGAGCGTTGCCGGACGACGAGGGGCGTCAGCGCCTCGATGATCTCCACGGGCACACCGGCAACGCCGCTTGGGTAGGAGGTGGCCGAGAGCCCGTCCTGTCCCTGGAGTGCGCCGGTGCCGCCGGTAGAAAACCAGGTGAAGGAGAACGGGTTGTCGTCATCCGCATCGAACCCGCTCAAATGCGTGTTCCAGAGACTGTCTGCACCCGGTGCCATCACGCGGCCCGGCAGCAGATCCGACAGCGCGCCCATGATCGTCGAGGGGAGAAAATGGCCGACCGTATGCCGGCCGGCGACAGCGGACGGAGGCTTCGCGTTTAGGATGGATCCCATGGGAGCCAGCGTTTCGACGGCCTGGAACGCCCCGTGATTGTTTGGGATCTCGGGCGCGATGGCACATTTCACACCGTAGGTCGTGTAGGCGACGGTGTAGTTGAAGCCGACGTTGATCCCGATATCGACGCCGGGGGACGACCCCTCGTAATCGACGAGAATGGATCTGTCCTTGATGGTCACGGCAGCGGTCAGATGGACCGGATCTTTATACCCGTCGATCGTTGTCGTGAAGGCATGCGTGCCGTTGGGAAGGGCCGCGATCGCGTCGCGCATGGCCGTCTCGGTTCGGGAGATGATCGCATCGGAGACCGCCTCGATATCCGTGAGTTCGAACTCTTCCAGAAAGCTGACGAGCTGACGGGCCCCAACCTCGTTGGCGGAGATCTGGGCGTGAATGTCTCCGATGACCTCATCCGGGGTCCGAACGTTGGCTCTGATGATCTCGTAGACTGCGTCGACCGGCTGTCCCGCGTCATGCAGCTTGAGAATGGGAAGGAACAGGCCTTCCTCATAGATTGACCGGGCGTCGGCGGAGAGGCCGCGTCCGCCGATGTCGAGGGCGTGGCAGCAGTTGCCAAATAGCGCCACGAGCTTTCCACGGTGAAAAACGGGCGTTGCGATGGTGATGTCGTTTAGCTGCGAGACGGTGATCCAAGGATCATTGGTTATGATGACATCGCCCGGGCGAAGGCTATCGACCGGGAAGCGCTTCACGATGTGCTCCATCCCGGTCGCCATCGAGTTGATGTGACCCGGCGAGCCGGTCACCGCCTGTGCGACCATCCGCCCTCGGCGATCGAAAACACACGCGGACAGGTCCCCCGCATCCCGCACGATCGATGTAAAGGACGAGCGGATCAGCGCTGCGGCCTGCTCATTCACAGTTGCGATCAGACGCCCCCACATGATGTCCAGGGTGATCTGGTCGATCGTCTGCCCGGTCATTGTCCCGCCTCCAGATCGACGATGAGGTTGCGGTGCGCGTCCTGATGAAACTTGCCGGGTCCGTTGATCACCACCGTCGATTCCCGTTCCTCAATGATCGCAGGGCCTTCGAAGGCATGGCCCAGGCCGATCTTGTATCGGTCGAGCACTGGAACCTCGGCGAAGCCGTTCTGGTCTGGCAGGTAGATCGCCCGGTGGCCTTTGACGGGATCGTCTCCACCGGGCCCTGTCTTCGGTAGCGCCAAGCTTGGCTTGGGGCCAATCGCGGTAACCCGCCAGGACATGACGTCGATCGGTGTATCGGGGACAGTGTGCCCATAGAGCGCCCTATAGGCGGTCTCGAATGCCGATGTGATCTTCTCGGTGCTTTCGGGGCCCAGGGTGCCGAGCGGTACCTCAACCCGGATGTCGGACCCCTGTTTCCGGTACCGCATGTCCGCCCACCGTTCGAACCTGACATCCTCGGGATCGACGGCGCTTGCCAATGCCTGTCGGCCCTGGTTCTCCATCTCGGCAAGGTGGCCGTTGACCCTATCCCAGTTCAGGCGTTCGAGTTTGCTAGGTGCCGAGCGGACGAAGTCGAAGCTGAGAGGTGCGGTGAGGAAGCCCACCGCCGACATGACGCCAGCACCGAACGGGTAAATGATCTTCGGGGTCTTCAAGATCCGGGCGACGCCATACGCATGCACCGGCCCGGCGCCGCCGAAGGCGAACATCGGGAACTGGGAAATCTCTTGGCCTCGTTCGATTGCATGCATGCGCGCGGCGGACGCCATGGCTTCGTTCGCCATTTGATGAATGCCCCAAGCACTCTCCAGCGTGTCCAAGGAAAGCGGATCTCCAATCGATTGGGAGACGGCGGCCTGAGCCTTCAGGCGGTCGAGCTTCATGTCGCCGCCCAGAAAGAAAGCGGGATCGAGATAGCCAAGGATGAGGTCCGCATCGGTCACTGTGGGTTCGCCGCCGCCGAGGCCATAGCAGGCAGGCCCCGGAACAGATCCCGCGCTATGCGGCCCGACGCGGAGGCGTTTCAGCGCATCGACGGACGCGATCGATCCCCCGCCGGTCCCGATTTCGATCATTTCGATGACGGGGATTTTGACGGGAAGACCGCTGCCCCTTTTGAACTGGTACTGGCGGTCGACTTCGAACTCCGGCGTGATCAGGGGGGCGCCATTGATGATGAGGCAGGCCTTGGCCGTGGTGCCGCCCATGTCGAACGACAGAAGGTTCCTAAGCCCAAGCTGATTGCCATAGGCAGTGGCGGCCAGTGCACCGGCAGCAGGCCCGGATTCGACCAGTCTGATCGGCAGATCGGCGGCCTGACCGGCGGAGATCAGGCCTCCGTTGGATTGCATGACGTAGAGGCTGGCCGCGTTGTGAAGGGCGCTCCGGGTCCGCTTTTCCAGCCGCCCGAGATACCGTTTCGCGATGTCCTTCACATAGACATTGCACAGGGTCGTGGACGTTCGCTCGAACTCCCGGACTTCGGGTGAGATGTCGGTCGACAGGGTGACGTGGATGCCGGGGGCGGCCTCGGCCAAGATCTCGCCGATCCTGATCTCATGCGCCGGGTTAAGGTAGGAATTGATCAGACAAACGCCGACCGCCTCGATCTCCAGTTCCCTAAAGCGCTCGGCGATCTCCCGAACATCCTGGTCCCGCAACGGCGTCCGAATGCTGCCGTCACTCAGGATTCTCTCGTCGATTTCGAACCGATGCCGGCGCCGCGCGATGGGCGAGGGGCGCTTCAGCCGCAGATCGTACATGTCATACCGGTGCTCCCGGCCGATCTCGATCGCGTCCCGGAAACCGCGGGTGGCGATCAAGGCGGTACGTGCGCCTTTCCGTTCAATCAGGGCATTCGTGAACAGGGTCGTGCCGTGAAGCAGATGCGCCACCGCGTCGCCAGAGACGTCGGATGCCCCGAGAACCTGGCCGAGACCGTCGATGACGGCATCATCCGGTTGCTCCGGCGTGGTCAGAACCTTTCCAAGCTGAAACAGGCCCGTGTCCCCGTCGACGAGGATGATGTCCGTAAACGTCCCGCCAATGTCCGCACCCAACCGCATCATATCGCCCATCCAGTTTCGGGTAGTGGGGCAGTGTGGTGGGGAAGACGGACGCGCCGAATTACCTTTCAGGCAATTCAGCCTTCCAGGAACATGTCGAAGGGGTCCGACACTTTCATCCGCTCGAAGATGGCGTCGATCTCGCCGAGGAGTGCGGCAGCGAGGGGAGACAGAGGCGCATCGACGGCGTGAACCGCGCGTGTCTCGCTTCGGATTTCCGGATCGACAACGGGGGCCGCCGAAAGGCGTCCGGCCTCGACCTCCTGAATGACGGCGCCGAGAGGCAGGATACCAACGTAAGGACCTTCTTCGACCAGGCTCTTGAAGACATGAACGGAGTCGACTTCGACCTTTGTCGTGGCGCCAAGGTCCAACTTACCGGCGGCGTCGTCGATCAGCTCTCGCATGGAATGAAGGCCGGAGGGCAGGAGGAGGGGGACGTCCACAAGCTCCCGGAGTGATGTGCCGTGGGTGGGGCCTGGAAACCTGCCAGCCTGTCCGACGGCGAAGAGCCGTTCCACGGCAAGCAGCCTGGAGACGATACGGGAGCCTTCGGGGGACGCGCCGTTCACGATGGCCAGCCCGAGAGAGCCTGTGCGTGTCCAGTCGATCAAGTATCCGCTGTAGCTTTCAAGCAGCCGCAACCGAACATCCGGATACTTGCTCTGGACCACGTCTATCAGCGGCTTGCCGATCATGGCCGCCACGGACGGTGTCATGCCGACGGTGACGTGCCCAAAGAAACGGGCGGCGGTCGCGGACACCTCCTGTTTGGTCAGTTCCGCATCCCGGAGGATAGACGTCGCTCTCGCCAGCAAGGTCCGTCCAGCCTCGGTGAGGTGCATCCCCCGGCCGTCCCGGTCGAACAACCGAGCCTCAAGTCCCTCCTCGAGCGACTTTATGGCCCGACTGACGGCTGGTGCCGCGATGTTGAGGCGCGAAGATGCTCTGGCGAGGCTGCCAGCTTCGCAAACGGCCACAAAGTACCTTAGCTGCCAGAGCTCCATCACACCGTGTCCTGGACGCACCGGCGGGTGCGTATCGTCCTCAGAAACTGGCGGAGACCCTAGCAAGGCCTCGCATCGGAGGCCAAGCGGCCCGGAGGAGCCCAAGGCGGCCCAGAGCGGCCCAGCGCGGCAAGGCTGGTTTGCCCATACAGCAATTCCGTCGCGGCTGTCGCCGCATCACGATCCCGTCGGATTGGGCGCGTGAGGGTGCGATGGAAGAGGACAACGGGCTGCGGAAAGACAGGATCACGCTTGAGATTGATGGCGTGTCCGTGAGCCTCGCGGTGATGAGAAAAGAGGGCGACCGAATGCCCATCGTGCCGTTGCACGGGTTCGGCTCGACCAAGGAAGATTATGCCGACATGGCCCTTCATCCGAGGTTTAGCGGCCGTTCCATCTTGGCGTATGACGCGCCCGGATTTGGGGAGAGCCGCTGCAGCGATCCCACGGCACTTGGAGTTCCGTTCCTTGTGAAGACGGCGAAGGCTGTTCTCACGCACTATGGAATCGAGCGGTTTCATCTCGCCGGTCACTCGATGGGCGGCCTGACGGCCTTGATGCTGGCGGATGAGCTGAAGTCGCGGGTCGCCAGCTTCTCGAACATCGAAGGGAACGTCGCACCGGAGGATTGCTTTCTCAGCAGGCAGATCGTGGACTTCCCCTCCGAGAGCCCCGAAGCGTTCCTCAAGGACTTCGCGGACCGGGCCTGGCACGCGGAGGCCTTCTCCAGCGCGCTGTTCGGCTCGACCCTTGCTCACAAGGTTCAACCGGGGTCCGTGGCGCCTGTGTTCCGCTCCATGGTGGACCTGTCGGACAACGCCGGGCTCATGGACCGGTTCCTGGGCCTCGAATGCCCGCGCATGTTCATCTACGGAGACCGGAACCGGTCTCTAAGTTATCTCGGCACGCTGCTGAGGCGGGGCGTCCAACTGGCCGAGATCGAGAACAGCGGGCACTTCCCGATGTACTCGAACGCCGCCTCTCTTTGGCTGAGGCTCAGCGCTTTCGTCGACCAGTCCGAGTTCCAAATCTAGCTCAAAAGGGAGGCAGGCATGGTTCAGGACCATTTCTTCAACACGACAACACTCGAAGGCGGCATTCCGCGCGACCTTGCCGAGGGCATCAAGACCTCGGTCTTCGTGGGCGACCAGGCAATGCTGTCGATTGTCCGCTTCGAGCCGGGTTCAGTGGGCGTCATCCACGATCATCCCGAAGAGCAGTGGGGCATCTGCCTGTCGGGCCATGGCATCCGCATCCAGGACGGGGTTCGGGTTCCAGTCAAGGCGGGCGACTTCTGGCTAACCCCCGGCGGCGTGCCCCATGGAATGGAGGCAGGAGACGAAGGGATGGCTGTCATCGACGTATTCGCACCACCCCGCGGCTCCTACAAAACAGCAGGCAGCGGCTTCGCGGTCGACGGGTCGTAGCCTGTCCCTCCCAGGGAAGACTCGTTGTGTCGCCAACGAGGCTCACGTTTCCGCACAGCGTCTTAACACTGTCCGGACCAGGCGGGTCAGTGTGCCTAGCTGTATGAGACAATCACCTGTGAGTGTGGTCGTTGATCAAGATGGCGAACTGGACGCGCTGTCGAGATCCAAAAGACACCGGTCAGATCGTCCCAATAAAATCTTCCAAAGACCCATCATCGATCAGTTTCTTGTCGCTTAGCACGAGATCACCGATAGCAAATCCCAATTCCCGGTATGCATCGAACTGCATCGGGCTGAAAAACTGATCAATGGTCGATTCATCCGGGAATTCCGGTTCATTGCTCCGGTACGATAGTGTTGAGAGTGACAAGCCTTCGACCAACGCCGTCTTGATGAATACCAGAGTTCCAGTGTCACCGTTCGAATAGGTGATGCCGCACACGAGGTAGGGCTTTTCAGTTGTTAAGGCGTTGGCCGGGAAGGGCTGTTTGACAGAAGGCACGATGCTGTTCAGGCCTCCGTTCGGTAGCGAAATCTTTACGCCAAAATCTTCCGATACACGGTCCAAGCAGGTGTTCAAGTCGCTAAAGGTGAAATGCGGATCGGCGCCGCCATCGCAGCAGATTATGAGGCGCGCACGGCGGCGGAAAAGTTCATACATCGCCGTATTCTCGAAGTGGCCACCGTCGCTGATCTCAATGAAAAGACTCTCCTCCCGAAACCCCTTCTTGATCCCGAACAGCTTGCACAACTCGTAAAAACCGGACGGCAGGAAGTGATTGGGCTTCAAGAGGCCTTGGTATAGGGCAGGCAACTTCGGGTTCGGCACCCAGTTGCCGAGGCGAATGTTCAGCAATGACATCAGGAAGCCGCCGAGCGGGCTTGTCGTCAGACCCTTTTCCCCACCCACATTCGCGTTGGGGTTGGCCGCAGCCCCGGAGATGGCTACGGCGGTCGCCATCGTTAAGCGGTCTGCCATGTACTCCTTGGTCTTTTGCCAGCCCACAGCGTTACCACCACAGTACAAGGGCGACAGCATGAAGTTGTCTCCCTTGCGAAGCCGAAACTTCTTGTTCTCGCTGTTCACCAAGATCGCATTGGTGTTGATGATGTGATACGGCGCCTGAGAGGTCTTGAAGGAGCTGAGACGGGCGACGTCCGCAATACGCGCAAACGAGGTGGCTTTGTTTTCCTTCACGGCCGAGGGATCGGGCATGAATGTTTCCATCAGCCGGTCACGGTAGAAGCGGTGCAGGCTAATGTAGTTTATGTTCACGTAGACACCGAAGACCAAGGAGAACCCGGCCAACGCGGCCCAAATCAAGGCCAGATTGTGCCCCACGCACGGCACGCCAACCGTGTAGGTTAGCCACACGGTCCCGATGATGATGAGGAGAATCAAAACCGATGATCCCAGAGCAAATCTGACTTGGCGCCGGGAATGTTTGCGTGTGCCGTACAGATAGAACATCACACCCGCCGCAAGCGTGATCCATACGCCCAAAGTCGATAAGATTTGGAAGACCGGCGGTACCGCCGTTTGATCGGCTGCTGTCCCGTCACCCTGAACGAACAGGAATGAGCTTAACCACGGCAGCGGCTGCAGAAGCTCCCTCACCAAATGCTCAAGATCACGGCCCAACTGGAATACGCCAACGAAGACACCCAGCATCAGCGCACCGAAAGCCACCATCCTTGTTGGTGCCGCTAACGGGCCAGGATTGGTGAAGCTTCGGAACCCGATTATCAATCCAATGAGAGCAAGTGTCCAACCTGCTTGACCGAATCTGCCAGTAAGAAAGTCGACTATCTCTGCAAATTCTCTCAGGTAATCGGAGTTGATGATACGTTCGATGCCAAAGTAAATGCCCGCTAATATCAAAATTAGTAATATAACGCCAGTGTAATATTCAAATTTCCGGCGTGTTTGGTATATGGATTCACTCTGTGAATTTCTGTACGTCGACAGGGAATAGCCGAGAAACAAGACGATCAAGAAGAGTGCGACCCAAGGCCAGTATTCCTCGATGAACGGGACGATCCGTTGTGGCAATTCGAAAGTGTAGGCAACTGATGCTAGGACGATGAACAACGGCAACCACACCGCGAGATTGAGTGCGATGCCGCGGATCACGATGGCCAACCCCATGAAAAGGCCGATGCTACGGCCCTTTGTCAGGTAGTCTCCGTGTTCGCGGAGAAACCGCATGAGGTGCCAACCCTTGAGGTCATCTTGCTGATCCGGCTCCGGCAGCTTCCCGGACTCGTTGACGGCCGCGAACGGAAACGCGTCGTCGACATTGCCACTATGTTTGTGGACGTGTTTGCTACACCACCACGATAGCGCCGATCCTGCGTAACCTCCGCCGGATACGGTCGACAGGATGTCGATGTGTTTCATCAGGCCGTGAGCAGCTAGGGCTTGCATCACCCCGATAGAGAAAGTCGCGGAACGGATACCGCCCCCGGATAGCGCCAGGCCAACCAGGCCGCCGATGGCGTAAGACCCGTCGGCCATTCTGCCGGAGTCTTTACGCCGTTTGATGTTCAATTCTTCCCGACGAGCCGAAATCCACGTTTCTTCGTCCGCCAGGACCCTTTCGGAGAAAGCTTTGTAGTCTTCCGCCGTGAAATCCGGCATCGGGTCAAGTTTTAACGTCTCCTCGTTGTCGGATGTGTGCATCGACGAAGACGGCGGTTCCTGCACGTTTTTTTGGTCGTCAGACATACTTCACGATCCTCATTAAGAACCTGAGTAGTCGCCGGGCGTGCAATCCATGTTTACGCCGGCCGTCTTGGCGAGTCGTTTGCAGGAGTCGTGGATGTGCGCATCCCATTGCTCCCAATGGGCACGCGTGACTTTGCCACCCGCTACAACCGCATCGAAACGGGCTTGAAGGATTGTGTTCGTATCGGCCAAATAGGCGGGCGCGAGTTGGTTGAGGATCGCCAACTTTTCAATCCCGGCTTTAGCCCTGGCGTAGAGATCTGCGATGCCACCGGCGGTTGGGGTGGCGACGACGGAAACCAATGCCCGCGCAAATCCAAGAGTCCGGCGGCCGGTCGGCGTCGCGGCTTCTGCCGCCAGCTCGGCGACAGCGCCAACCCGACGAATCCGATGGAACAGTTGATATCGTCTGTTCACGTTTTCGAAATCCGTATCGCGCAATTGATAAGGGGCATCGAGCGTTGCTCTATCGAAACGCTCGCTCGACCGGCGGATTTCGTACTCGGCTTCATGGATCGCGCTCATGATGTCCGCAGCGTCATCCGGTTCGAGATCAGGTAATGGGACGACGATGTCTCCGACCTCGCCGGTGGCATTGAACGCGCCGTAACGGCTAATCAAGGCGACGATCGCGTGGCCGCGCAAATGCCGGAACTCGTTGCGTTTGGCCTCATCGGAGATGTCATTGAGCGTATTGCCGTAGTACTCATACTTGGTTTGCATAGTGTCGCTGTCACTGATCTTGGGCTTCTTCTTGGTGACCGGACCGACAGCGCATGACAGCAGTACATCCAGCGCTTTCGACGTTTCCTGTGTCGCACCTGCCAGCGTCATTCCAGCGATGGCTTTTACATCGCTGGTGGTGTTTTCCCTGCCAAGCGACCCGGCGATCTCGAAGCACTCTTTAAGGTCACCGGTAAGTTGCAAGCCCGGCGCGAGCAATGTACGGTTTCCGTCTGCACACCCGCTCGCCATGACTGCGAGCAACATAACAGCCGAGATATTGAAGAAACGACCTTTGATCATATCCCCCTCCTACGATCACAAGAGTAACTTGTTATAACTCTGCACGCGTCTTTCGCGATAAAAAAATGAAGGTGCTCGTCTTAATTACGTGTTTTCCATCGATTACCCGGACCGGAATTCATGAGTTGGTAGCCTCGGGGACACGGCAAACCATTCAGCTGGCCGACGGGTTCAGCTTGAATCGATCAATCTGTGATTCTATTGGGTCAGTCGTCTGAGCCGTTTGGACGGCAGTTCCTGCGTACGGGAATCCTTATACCTTGACCCAATTCGCAGTCCCCGAAGTCGTTTCTCCATGTGACCGCTCTAGTCGGCACGGCGGGGGCGCGCGGGATCACTTCTGACCGATGAGCGTCATCTATTGGGTGGCGCAATGAGGATCGCACTTTTCCGGATTGTGTCTTGGATGCCGCATCCGTGATCTGGCTATGGCCGCATAGTTTGCTAGTTTCCACGATCAAAATCGCTCGACCGAATGGGCCGCCTATGTCCGAGATCCTGCTGCATAACTATCCCGCCTCACCCGTAGCCGAGAAGGTGAGGACCGCGCTTGGCCTGAAGGGGCTTAGCTGGCGCTCGGTGGAGATTCCCCGGCTGCCGCCGAAACCCAAGCTGACGCCGCTTACAGGTGGGTACCGCCGGACGCCGGTCATGCAAATCGGTGCCGATATCTATTGCGACAGCCAGTGCATTATCCAGGAACTGGAAAGGCGCCACCCGGACCCCTCCTTCTATCCGGAGGGCAGCTTCGGCCTCGCCCGCGCGCTCAGTCGCTGGACCGACGGCGTATTCTTCGATCTCGCGGTCAAGATCGTGTTGGGTGCGGCCGGTGACGGGCTGCCGCAGGATTTCGCGGAAGACCGGGGCCGGCTTTATTTCGGCCCGGATTGGGCGGCCAGTCTGGCGGCTGCAAATGCCGAGTTGCCCCATCTCGCCGCCCAAGCCCGGACACAATGTGGCTGGATCGAGAGCACACTGGTCCGAACGGGCGGGTTCCTGACCGGCTCAGCGCCGGGTATGGCGGATGCGGCCGCGTATCACGTCATCTGGTTCCTCCGTGGCCGCTGGCCGGACGGTGCCTCTCTCCTGGCTGAGTTCCCGGCTCTTGAGGCGTGGGAGGCCCGCATCCAGTCCTTTGGCCATGGCAAGTCGACCCCTCTCGATGCCGACGCGGCACTACAGATCGCCGCCGAGAGCGAACCGACCAGCGAGGAGGGCGGGGATCCGAGCGATCCGCAGGGGCTGACGCCGGGCATGCGTGTTTCGGTCAATCCGGACCTGGATGGCGGTGAACAACCGACCGAGGGTCTCCTTCGCTTCGCCGACCGGGAAACCGTCTCCGTATTGCGGGAAGAGCCGGGCATCGGTCGCGTCGCGGTCCACTTCCCCCGGGCCGGATACAAGGTGACGCGGCTCTAACGGCGGCGTTGTTGCACGAAGCCGGTTGGTGAAGACTGCGGGGCTGCCAACGGTATCGGGACACGGACAACCGGGCGCGCCCTTTAAATTACGGGCAGCTTAGCCGCGGACCGGGTGAGGCCGTCTTCTTCGACGGGTGAGCCCAACCATCAGCCATGGCGATATCATGCCTACGCCGTTACCGGTGCGACGGGCGTATGGCGGCCCCGCCATTCAGCCGGGCCGAGACTGTGGATTGACTTTCCGTCGGTCGTCACGGCGACCACGACCGGCATGTCCTCGATCTCAAATTCTCGGATGGCTTCCATGCCCAAGTCCTCGAAAGCCAGGAGGCGGGACGAGCGGATCGCCTTTGAGACCAGGACCGCAGCACCCCCGGTGGCGATCAGATACGTGGCGGCGTGGCGGCGGATTTCCTCTATGGCTTCCGGGCCGTGCTCCGCTTTGCCGATCATGGAAAGCAGGCCATGGCCCAGTGTCATCCCCACGAACGGATCCATGCGTGATGCCGTCGTCGGTCCGGCAGGACCAACTGCCTCACCCTCAATGGCGTCGACGGGGCCGACATAGTAGATCACCCGTCCATCGAGCGAGATGGGCAACTCCCCGCCCTGTTGGAGAATCTCGGCCATGCGTCGATGAGCGGCGTCGCGGGCGGTCAGGATCTTGCCCGACAAGAGCAGCCGTTCGCCCGGTTTCCACTCCACCATCTCTTCGCGGGTCAGCCGCGATAGATCGACACGTCTGAGGCCGGCGTCGCGCGCAGACCCTTTGATCTCCGGCCAGGCGTCGAGTGCTGGCGGGTCCAAATAGACCGGACCGGATCCGTCCAGTGTCACTTTGGCGTGCCGGCTTGCGGCACATTGCGGGATCAGGGCCACGGGTTTGGAGGCTGCGTGTGTCGGATAGCTGGCCACTTTCACGTCGACCACGGTGGTCATGCCGCCAAGTCCCTGGGCGCCGATGCCAAGGCCATTGATCCGGTCAAAGAGTCTCAGCCGCAATTCTTCCTCGCGGCTCGAAGGGCCCCGGGCGATCAGGTGCGTCATATCGATCTCGTCGAATATGGCGCGTTTCGCCATGAGCATGGCCTTCTCCGCCGTCCCGCCGACACCCACGCCGATGACCCCCGGCGGACACCATCCGGCGCCAAGACTTTCCATTGTCTCAACGACCCAGTCCTCGACCGAGTCTGCGGGATTCAACATGGTGTAGCGGGACTTGTTCTCAGAACCGAACCCCTTCGCCGCGACCAGGAGTTCGATTGTGTTGCCGACAACAACCTCCACATGCGTCACGGCGGGAGAGTTGTCCCGTGTGTTCCTGCGCTCGAAGATGGGGTCTTCGACAACCGACGCCCGCAAGGGGTTGCCGGCATCGAGGTAAGCCAGCCGGGTCGCCTCATTCACCAGTTCCGGCAGCGTGAGATCGGCATTGATGACGACTGATTGACCGATCTTTGCGAACACGTTGACCACGCCCGTATCCTGACAGATCGGTCGTTTGCCGATCGCCGCAAGGCGCGAGCTTTCCAGGATCTGACCAATGGCCGCCCGCGCCGGCGCGCTTTGTTCCCGGTGATAGGCGTCAATGAGTTGCGCGAGATAGTCCGGTGAATGATAGACGGCGATGTATTGAAGGGCGGCCCGAACCGTCTCGACGATGTCTTCGCCGTTGATCTCAACGACACTCGCTTTGGTCTCGGTCATGGTCCTGATTTCCCCTTTTGGACAACGCGCAATTCAGTCGCTGGATCAGGCGATGTGGATTGACAATAGGCGCTGTCACACTTTCAGGCGGTGGCTCCCATCCGCCAAGAGGGTGATTGAGGAGAAAACCACATTCGTGACGATTGCTCATTGAGCCAAGATCGCGGCACGGCGGGGGTTTTCGTGGCGAGGGGAGATCAGACCAGCGTCGATCGAGATTACTGATTTTGTGGCGAACTGCATGGTCGTTGTGTTGGCTCAGACCACCTGTGGGCTGCGTCAGGTGTCACTTCTGGGTACCGGAACCCATCAAGCTGACCGATCTTCGATGGACTGTCGCGGACGTGGTAGTCATCCGCATATCTGAGGGAGGCGACCAAGAGAGTGTCGTAAGTGCCCCGATCAGAGCTCATGGGTAGAACCAGCCTGCAGTAGTGGAACAGATCTCCGTTGCCGATGTCTGCCTTGATTTCAGCGAAGAACGGCCGTTTCAGTCTAAACACTTGTAGATAACTTCGTTGGACCAGGTCGGCGTAGTTGGGCTCAGATATCTCGCCGACAGACCGCATGGTCATCTCGCTCTCAAACGGATCATCCATCCCAGAACCAAACAATCGAAACGTGAACCTTGTCGGCCGACCCGCCTCGATCTTCACAATGTTGATCCGCCCGACGAGTTCAGGGATGGCAAAGGGGTCGAACTCTTCGCGACAGAGTGCGATTGCCCCGGCCCGCTTTCTGTCCCACTCGTCCCAAAGCCGAGCCATCGGGTCATCAGCACCGACCGGGCGTGGAAGTTCGCGATCTATAACCAAGTCGAACATGGCGAAGTGGACACCTTTTGAGGGGTTCGGTCTCACCCTCAATTAGGGTCGCTCCACATCGGTTAAGGACTCATGAACGATAGCGGGGAATTGTCACAGGAACGTTGGCCGGCGCTGGTCTGCCGCTTTGTTCGGGCGACGATCAGCCGAAGATGTGACAATGAAGAAAAATGGCTGTGCGGGCAGGCGAGGGCGAACCGTGCTCTAACGGCAAGGTCCCTGATAACGACGAAAATACAGGGAATCCTAATGAGTTGAGCCTCCGATCCCGTTCCTGAACTCGTTCCCGAGCCAGTGTCTCAGCGACTTGAGGATGGTTTTTCTATAACCGAGAACAGGGAGGTGAAATGGTAAGATCAGGGAAACCAATGCCGCTTCTTTGTGAAAGCTGACGCGCTTTCCGTCTAACCGACTTTATGACCAAGTAACCTTTATGCGTGTTGGTCTTAAGGGGATATTCGACGATCTACATGTCGGTTGCAGTTCGATAGGTCTTATGCATGCCTCTAACCATCCCAAGGCAAAGTGGCCGCTTGCGCCCCAAATACTGTGACACTCGCCCGGACGACACAAAACTGAGGTTTAACGTGTTTTGACTCAGTCCGCGTGCCTCTATCACATGCTCGATCATCGCGACGGAATCAGGGGGGCCAATCGCGTTGGCACCAGACTCATGAACAGAACATCGGACTCCTACCTGTGATCGCCCGATCCCATATGCAGATCGATCGGGCCGCGTCATTGGTTCAATGGAAGTGTGTCGTCGGCGTTATGTGAGCTGACCTGCCGCTGTGTTTCCTCGGACGGACTGCCGGAAGGTGTGTCGGTGCTATCCGTTGAGCTCAAGGCATAGTCTTGAAGTCCATCCAGATTTTGGTTTGTCTCCTCATATCGCGACGTTACATAAACTGCGTGATCAGATCGGGAATTCGACTGTGATGAAGGAACCGAAGTCGAGTACTGCATCGATACCCCCATCAACTGCCGAAGAGTGGCAGCGCGGGGGGCGGGGCTTTGGATTCGTGTTCAGTGTCGTGTTTCTTTTAGCCGCAGTTTGGCCTTTGTTGGCGGGGGGTGGGGCGCCGAGTTGGTGGGCCCTTGGAGGTGGCACAGCCCTGTTTTTCTTGGCCGTGTTCCGGCCAACTCTGCTGTATCCGGCTAGCAGAGTTTGGCTATGGATAGGGCGAAAGCTCCACGACATCACGTCGCCGCTTATTCTCGCTGTGATTTTCTTTGGAGTTTTTTGTCCTATGGGCATCGGGCGGCGATTGGTTGCGCGAGACCCGCTTTGTTTGCGATACGATCACGAGGCTCGGAGCTACTGGATCGTGCGCAGGGACACGACGTTGCGCGACGGCACAATGTTTCGGCAATTCTGAAGTGGTTCCAAGGGCAACCCTAGTGCCCCTTCGCGTTTGCTTTTGCAGTATCTAGACGGTCGCAATAGTGTTCAATAGGCGTAGCGTTATGAGTACGTTTCTCGAGTTTTTACTCTATCTCAGAGAACGCAAGAAGTTTTGGATGATCCCCATCTTTCTTGTCATAGGACTGTTTGGCGCACTTCTGATGTTCGGGCAAAAATCCGCTGTGGCGCCGTTTATCTACACCATTTTTTGAGGTCGCGGTCGTGCGTATTTTGGGCATTTCGGCGCTCTATCACGATTCTGCCGCCGCGCTGATTGAGGACGGTAGACTCAAGGCCGCAGCTCAGGAGGAACGGTTCACCCGAATCAAGCATGATGCGAGTTTTCCGGCCAACGCGATTGCCTGGTGTCTTGAAGAGACGGGATGTCGTCTGTCAGAGATTGATTGGGTCGTCTTCTACGAGAAGCCTTGGTTAAAGTTCGAACGGTTACTCGAGACGTACCTAGCCTTTGCGCCGCGGGGTTTTCGGTCGTTTGCGACGGCCATGCCAGTGTGGCTCTCCGAGAAATTGTTCCAGCGACACTTGCTGCGAACGAACCTAAACGCTCTGGATCCCGATTTTGAGGATCGTGGCCGGCTGCTTTTTTCCGAACATCATTTTAGTCACGCCGCTTCCGCTTTCTATCCGTCCCCATTTGATCGGGCCGCTGTCCTAACGATCGACGGGGTTGGCGAGTGGGCGACGACCACCACCGGGTTCGGGAGTGGTCGTGACTTGGGGATCCATAAGGAGATCCACTTTCCACACTCGCTTGGTCTGCTCTACTCCGCTTTCACCTATTTTTGCGGCTTCAAGGTCAACTCCGGCGAATACAAGCTCATGGGATTGGCGCCCTATGGGACGCCGCGTTTTGTGCAAACCATCCTGGACAATCTCGTCGATGTGAAGCCGGATGGTAGCTTCCGCCTCGATATGCAGTACTTTGACTACGCAACGGGATTGACGATGACCAACGCTCGGTTTGAGCGTTTGTTTGGGCTTCCCCGACGGACTCCCGACAGCCGGATTGACCCTGCCTATATGGATTTGGCTGCGTCGATACAGCGGGTAACAGAAGAAATCGTCGTTTCTCTCGCGCGAGCGTCCGTTTTAGAAGCCGGGTGTCGCGATCTCTGTCTTGCCGGGGGAGTCGCGCTCAACTGTGTGGCAAATGGCCGTGTGCTCAGAGACGGAGTTGCCGATCGACTCTTCGTGCAGCCCGCGGCGGGCGATGCAGGGGGGGCGCTGGGGTCGGCTTTGGCCGTGTACCATCTGCACTGTGGTGCCGAAAGACCCGGACCGACCACCAGCGATGCCATGTTGGGCGCGTATTTGGGACCGGGATTTTCTGACCAGCAGATTGGCGAGCGACTGACAGCAGTCGGAGGCCGGTTCACGCACTTGCGCACGGAGGCGAACGCCATGAGCCGGACGGCGCAGGCGCTGGCAGACGGGCGTATCGTTGGCTGGTTTCAAGGTCGTATGGAGTTCGGGCCGCGCGCGCTTGGCAACCGCTCGATCTTGGCCGACCCGCGACGCCTGGAAGTCCAGGAACGTCTCAATCAGAGGATCAAGTATCGGGAAAGCTTCCGGCCGTTTGCCCCTTCAGTGCCTCGCGAACGTGTATCGAGATGGTTCGAATTCGACGCAGAGAGCCCCTACATGGCGGTGGTCGCGCCAGTCACCGAGCAGTGTAACGGAGCGTCACAAGCGCCCCTGACGGCGTCAGGTGAGGGAAGGGTATCGACGCCGATCCCAGCTGTTACCCACGTGGACGGCACCGCGCGCCTCCAAACGGTCGATGCGGAAACGAATCCTCGGTTTCATCGGTTGCTTGCTGCATTTGAAGAACGGACAGGTTGCCCGGTCCTAGTGAACACCTCGTTCAATGTTCGTGGCATGCCTATCGTATGCACGCCCGAAGATGCATTCCGCTGTTTCATGGGATGCGACCTGGACGTCCTGGTCATCGGTGACTACTGGCTTGAGAAAGCGGATCAGGACCCCTCTCTGGTCACGGATTTGGTGCGTGACATGAGGGTGGACTGATCGGGTGGTTAAGGTAGCTGGGCGAAATCCCGCTCTTACTTACTGAACGGTGACGATGTTCTGGAGCTGAAGGTCCTTCAGAAACACTAGAACGTCGGCTTGTATCTCGGCGCGAGTGCCTGAATAGCGTTCAGATAGCCGATCGACCAGATCGCTGACGCGACACGGTGTCTCGAGCAACTTAAAGATCTCGGTGCCCGTAGCATCAAGGGCGAGATAAACACCATCATCCACATCCATGATGACCGTCTCACCGTCAACCTCCGCCGCCAAGAGTCTGGCGGGGCGAGCGACCATGCTGTTCTCGTTCAATTCGACCATACGATCAGACACTGGATTGACGCGCGGAAGAACCTTGGTGTCATACACTTGGGTAGAGACGGAGTACAAAGTTGCGAACGAGTATGGTGTCTAGAGTAGTTTGACCTACGCCCTTGCTTCGGGTCACGTGGGCTGTGAGTTTTTATGAGCCGGTTGTTTGTCCAGTATCTTGCCCGGGGACTCCCAGCTGTCGTCGGCGACGATGTTGAGGATTTCATACCATCGTCCAGTGCTAGCGGGTCCGACATGAAGTTCAGCGATCAGCGTTGCATTGTACTGGCGATGCCCAAAGAGTTAGCCCACGGCAGTGCGCCGCGCCGAGGGCTTTCCCGGTTTCTTCACAGCAGGTCCATCAACGCTGCGTTCCCCAGGTGCGCGTCCGCTAGCAGTTTCTTCAGCTCGACGTTCTTGGGTTCTACATTCCGCAGGCGTCGAGTCTCGGACGCGTCCATCCTGCCGCACCAACTGCTAAAACAGGCGTTCCAGCACCTTCACGACATCGCCTGGCAGTAGAGGAGTCTCTTCGGTGGCGTAGTAGGTCACTTGCTGGCCACCTTCCAGGCGGACGAGGACCACGGCATCATCCCTGGCTCGATAGTCATAGCCGCCCGCTCTGGCGATCGCACTTAAAACGGTAAGGCCAGGGCTGTAGACGAACTCACCAGGTTGCCGGACTTCGCCCAGTACGTAAAACGGCCGAAACGTTAGAGCATCCACCGAGACTTGTGGATCTCGCAAAAGTGAAGCGTTCACCAGCGTCATCGCTATGCGCGCCGCAAGCGCATCAGCGGTGATTCCAGCAGCCGGCACTGCGCCGACGAGCGGTAGTGTTATTGTCCCTTGCGGGTCGAGCACGAAATCGCCGGAGATAGACGGCTCGTCAAAGACGGTCACGCGGACCTGATTCCCTGGCTCAAGTATGTACCTTGTGTCTGGCGCAGCCACGGCGACGGGGGCTTCACGCGACGGTAACCCAACATTCGTGCAGGCCATCGTCGGCGCCAAGATCGCACAAATCATGAAAAATCGGCCAAACGCCCGCACGTTGGTCTCCATCGTTCAGGCAACTTTTCAGTTCGGCCCAGATCTCCACTTACATAGTGCGCCTACATGCGGATTCCAAACCTAATAGACGCAGTCAACTGGTCGTATGGAGTTGTCACCGTGCCATCCACCGACCGCTCGGAATAAATGACTTCCAGGGATGAATAGACTCTTTCATTGAACGCGTAAGTCGCTGATCCACGCGTCACATGAGTGAACGAGTCGCCGTCCACACCATCGTATTCGTCATAGCTCGCCTGCCCGGAGAGGGACAAAACCAAGTTCCGCCGTAGCTCATGGCGTACCAAAAGAGAGGCCGAGCTTCGGATGATCGCCGAAGCGGCTGTATTGGTGGTTTCCGAAACATCCCTCCGTAGACTGGCAACCACTAATGTCATCTTTGATGGTGTCCAGTTGAACACCGACTGTACGGACACGCCACTCGGATCCGACAAGGCCGCATCGTCGTAGTCCTGGGAGAAATATCCGACTAGAAAGTCCCCGCGAACCAACCGGCTAAGATCCAAACCAATGCCGCCGTGTGCGTAGAAGCCATCGCTCGAACGGTCGAAGCCGCCGGCATTCTCGTCGCTATCGTACTCTCGGAGATTTCCCCCAATCTCGCCGACGGCGAAGTATCCTGGGAACATCTCATAGGCGGCGCGAGCGCGCGCCCCAAGCTCCGTGCGATCCCGGTTGTCATTGTCGATCTCAACACCAGATGAGGTATTCACGTTATCAAAGTCGAACGTCGTCTGCCGTCCCTCGACCGTTTACAACCAGCGTCCCGACGCTGTTTTTACGTTCCCAATTGTCTGGTAAATGTTGTAGGGCGTTGGCTCCTCGCCGTTGACGTCGTCCGGGCTACCCCGATCCTCGTGTTGGCGAGCGACCGTCGCGTAGCCATTGATCTCGGTGGATGACCCCACATCAAATCGGCCCTCAATGGCCCCCCTACCGTTGAGCCGATCCTCGTCGGTGTTGTCTTTGTAAAATAACTGCTCGACCTCACCAGCAAAGTTCAGCAGATGACGATCGAACTGTGATCGCAGCGAGAAGGACGGTTTTACCTTCGTTATGAAGTCGCCGTGTTCATCTGATTCCGCAGCGAAGATGTTGTTGTTGTAGGTCTCCGAAACGGAGAAGTCCGGGAACAGAAGAAAGGAGCCGAGCGCAATCCCTTCCGGCTTGTAGCTGTCGTGGACACGTTCTTCATCTGTTTGAGTGTCCGTGATCGGCTGAGTGACAATCTCCGCCGCCACGTTGGAGGCATTTTGCTGGCGGCGCGGCGCTTCTGGATCGTCGGTCAGAAGACTCTGACCGTGCGCTTCGTCTGAAAAAACGAGCCCAGCAAGAACGGTTAGGAACCCAGCCCGGAGGGCGAATGCTGATCGAAGTTGCTGCATTTTGCCAGTAGCTTCCATGCTGAGACTAATGTCAGATCTTTACGCAGTTCTTCAACAT
This sequence comes from Thalassobaculaceae bacterium, assembly GCA_963691835.1. Taxonomy (GTDB): domain Bacteria; phylum Pseudomonadota; class Alphaproteobacteria; order Thalassobaculales; family Thalassobaculaceae. The sequence continues at coordinate 4,821,876 of OY829383.1, read as the reverse complement.
AATGCAAAGCTTGAGAGACTCGACGGATTGTTCTTTGGAACCATCATCGCACGACACGGTCAGAGGTATGCAAGATACAACCGAGAAGTTCAAGCAACACTGATAACTTGTGTGGTTTGGTAGATCCGTTCAGGGAGACAAAACTATACTGAAACCAGTAATTTCCGTGAATATTGCTGCAATCGAGTGTAGCAGGGAGGCGAAGGCCCATCCAGTCTTAGCAATCGACACATCAGCAACCGAATCTAGCGTGGCCGGAGCTTCGAATTTAGGGTATGCCTTCGCGGTATCTGTTCCAGGCTTTTTCACCTGTAGAGGTTTCCGACGGTGACAGCCGCGGCGTACTCTTCGCGTTCCAATCAAGACCTGCTTCGTCGTCGTGGCGACCGGCGAAGCTGGCTTGTACCGATGATGCTCGCATTTGGTGACATCGCGGTGTTGCAGAGCGCTCTCCTGATGGGAGCGCTGTTACGGCTTGGCATGGGCATCTGGTTCCCGATTGGGATTGATGTTTCGCTGTACGCACAGGTCCACGCGCTCGTTCTCTTCTTTCCAGTCGGTTACGCGCTCGCTGGTCTCTATCCCGGTTATGGAATGACCGCCGTCGAACGCCTTAGAGCGCGTGTCAGCGCTACCGGGATCATGTTCGCTCTGGTCTTTCTGATCGATCATCTGGCGCATGACGATCAGTGGTCGCGCGGTTCGCTTTTGATAGCCGCCAGTCTGTCGCTGGTTTGTATCCCGCTCTGGGACGGCCTGTGCCGTCACCTGCTTATCGTGCGCCAGCTTTGGGGGGTACCGGTTGTCGTTATCGGTCCATTGGAACGCCGTGCCGCGGTCCTAGCGGCAATGGCCGACAATCCAACCATTGGTTGTCGTTGTATCCATCAAGCCGATATCAATGAGTTGGATCGGGAAGCGCTTCCGGATGTGGAGTTGGCAATCATCGTCGCGCCTCAGGGCGACCCGCTTCCGTCCATCATTGACGAACTGCCCTATGGTCGTTTGGTAATCGTTCCATCGATCGCAGATGTGCAGTGTTTATGGGTCTCGGCACGCGATTTAGGCACCTACCTCGGCTTGGAGATGCGTCGGAACCTTTCCCAACGTGCGAATCGGATGATCAAACGCATCGTCGATATCGCCCTTTCGGCTCTCCTACTTGTCACATTTTTCCCGCTGGTCGCCGTCGCCGCGATCGCCATCAAGATCGTTTCGCCAGATGGCCCCGTGCTCTTTCGCCAGCGGCGTTATGGCCGCGGAGGGCGGCCTTTCGAAATGATCAAATTGAGAACCATGGTGGGAGATGCGGACGCACGGTTGAAGGCATTACTGGCAGAGTCGGAGCAAGCCCGAGAGGAATGGAACCGGCACATGAAGCTGCGCGAAGATCCACGCACCCTGCCCAGGATCGGTGCTTTTCTGAGGCGCTTCAGCATCGACGAATTGCCACAGCTTTGGCACGCCTTGCATGGTGATATGAGCCTCGTTGGTCCCAGACCATTACCTGCCTATCATCGTGATACGATTACAGAGGATGCTGGGGCGCTTCGTGATCAAGTTCGGCCGGGCCTTACGGGGTTGTCACAGATTTCGGGACGAAGCACACAATCGGCCGATGAGCAGCAACGACTCGATTGCTACTATGTGCGCAACTGGTCAATCTGGCTTGATGTTCATATTCTCGCCCGCACTGTTCATGAAGTGATTGTGGGACGCGGTGCATGGTAAACGCGCGTGGAACGCGTCCGTCGAGGAGGTGCAGGTGAACATTGAAGCACCCATTCGAGACCAAGGTGACGCAGTCGGGCCTGACCGTCCAACGGCGCCTTCAGCCGATGTCAGCCGCGCATTGCGGACGATTTGGCATAGTCGACTGCTTTTGGCCGGCACCACCGTCTTTGCCGGACTGTGCGCTTGGATAGTCACGTCCAATGCAACCCCGGTTTTTACAGCAACCACGAAGGTCATGGTAGACGGCCGGGTCTCGTCACTCGCGGATATTCAGCAATACATGATTAGCCGCGTTCCTGCCTATTTGGCTGTCGCAAGCGAGGTTGAAGTAATCGGCTCACGCACACTTGCCGAGCGGGTCGCTAACTCTATGAATTTGTTTGAAGACCCGGAGTTTAACCCGTCGCTTTTGGATCCAGCAAGAGAGCCTGGCGTGCTCGACGGCTTGTCCGGCCTGTTTGCGGGTGCGTGGAAGGCGATTGTTGGTGCCGACGCGCCCATCGAAGAGCCAGCCGGCCTGCGCGAAGACCGTTTGCGGCGCACGGTGGTCGACGGCGTCGTTGCCCGTACCACGGCGACGGCGGTCGAACGCTCCGTTGTGATAGAGGTGTCGTTTCAGTCAACAGATCCCGCCAAAGCTTCAGCCATCGCCAACTCGATCGCTGAGCATTATGTAACCGCCCAATTGGAAGCGAAGTTTGATGCGATCCGGAGAACGACGTCATGGCTAACCGATCGACTGGAAGATCTCCGACAAGCAGTCAACAACTCGGAAAATGCCGTAGCTGAATACCGTCGTGAGCAGGGCCTGATTGACACCGATGGGCGATTGGTAACTGTGCAGAAACTGGCCGAACTGAACTCTCAGTTGGTTGTTGCACAAGCTCGGCGCGCTGAGCAGCAGGCTTTGGTGACACGCTTGGAACAGTTGCGCCAGTCCGGTCGGAGTCTCGAGGCCGTGGGCGAGGTTCTGGAATCTAGTCTGATCCAAAGCCTCAAAGAACAGGAGGCCACTCTCGCTAGAGAAGCTTCCGACCTCAGTGTGCGATATGGGGATCGTCACCCCACCATGGCCAAAGTCCGGGCAGAGCAGTCGGAAATCCGATCCAAAATTGACACGGAAATTGGCCGGCTAGGCCAGGGCCTTAGAAACGAACTTGCGGTGCTAAGGGACCGAGAAGCTGCACTGGCGCATCAGATCGTAGATCTTGAATCCGTGATACTTGAGCAAAATGATGCTGAGATTCGCTTGCGAGAATTGGAGCGAGATGCCCAAGCGAACCGCGCACTTTATGAAGCGTTCCTTTCACGCTTCAAGGAATCGGGAAGTCAGGAAGACATACAGCAGGCGGACGCGCGAATAATCTCTGAGGCGCAACCGCCGCGATCGCCGACCCATCCAAAACCGATGCTTATGACCGTTGCCGCGAGTATGGTTGGGTTGCTCGCCGGAGTCGTAATCGCGCTCCTTCTGGAGATATTCAACAAGACCGTCCGCACGCGAGAACAGTTGGAGCAACTGACTGGGCTCCCGGTCTTGGGGCAGTTACCTCAGGTTCGTACGCTGCCGGGGCGAGGCCTAGACAGTTATCTCGCAAGCAAGCCGCACTCCGCTTTTGCGGAGGCTTGCCGGATCAGTTGGTTTGCGTTGAAGAACCAAGATCTCCGTGGTGACCCACGGATCGTCCTGGTGACATCGGCGATCCCGGAGGAGGGGAAGACCTCAACCTCACTGTCGCTGGCCAGGACCGCTGCGGCGCTCGGCTCGAAAGTCCTGCTGATCGACGCGGATCTGCGGCGTCCCTCAATCGCCAAGACGCTGCGTATCTCCCCAACAATGGGTTTGCGTGAGGTCCTTGAGGATCGGTCCTTACTGGATCAGGTGGTAACTCAAGACCCAAACAGCGTCGTCGACATACTTCCTACCGTACCCAGCGCAGAGAAGATCGGTATCGACGTGATGGAGGCTGAGTCGCTCGCAGACCTTCTGAGTGACCTCAAGAAGACCTACGATCTTTTGATTCTCGACAGTCCTCCGGCTCTTCTCGTAGCCGACGCACAGATTCTTGGGAGACTGACCGATCGTACGGTCTTTTGCGTGCGTTGGGATCAAACCCCGAGGGAAAGCGTGACCGCGGCGCTCAAAATGCTCTCAGACGCTCATGTTCGGGTGTCGGGCACATTACTGACCCGAATCGTATCGGCCAGAGACGGTCGATACGGCTATGCGGACGTGGGCTACTACATGGGGCGCTACCGTGGTTACTACACGCGGTAACAAAACTTCGTCACGGCGCTTGCAAGCAGGCGCTTCTTTGTTCTCCGGTATTCTTGGGCTGATCCTTATCCTGCTGGCCGCGCCGTCGGCGGTCGTCGAGTCTGTCCTGGCGTTGGCGGCCCCTGGCGTAGAAGCAATCAGCCGCCGAGCAGACGGCCAGGCTACGCCCGCGGATGCCCTGACACGCCGATTGATTCAGTTTAGTGCTGGGTCAAATGTCACCAGACAAGCACATCTCATGGCAGCACGCATTGGCAGTGCGGACCTTCGTGTGGAGACAGATGCCAGTCACGCGAAAATGGATTCCGTCCTTAAGTCCTACGAGCGTGCCTTGAGTACTGCTCCTCTCGACAGTTGGACTTGGTACCGATACGCTTACCATCTTTATGGGCGCGGAAGATTGATAACCGCGGCAAAGGCATGGGGTTTATCAGTCTACTCAGGCGCCTTCGACTACCACTTGATCTATCCACGCTTGGAAGCGGGACTAGCGCTCTGGCCTTACATGGATGTCCCGTCACGCGATGCTTTCGGCATTCAAGCTTACGGGCATTGGCGTTGGGAGCCGTCGGGGCTGGCAGGGAACCTCCATCGATTTGGTGCAGGGTACATCGGGATCGTAGCGCTCTCGCCATGGCCTGAGGCGCAAGCCGATATTCGCCATCGCCTCGCCAAACTGACCGCTGAGAGATTCTCCAGATGACCTCTTCTACAGGGGACTAGTTGTTTCTAGGGCCGTGTGGTGACCTGGAGTACCCGGACATCCGTTCCCTCAAGCCTAACTGCAGATAGGACACCCGATGCATAGGCACCGGTGTCTAACCCGATCCGATGAGGTAGGACGACCGGATCCGATTCAATCGTGTGTCCATGGACGACGCATCGCCCTTCAAAATGCCGAGCGGCCAAGAACGGCTCGCGGATCCAAAGCAAATCGTCAATTCGCTGATCTGACATAGCAAGGCGTGGTCGAATTCCCGCATGCACGAAGACATAGTCTCCTAGAACGACGAAGTGCTCCAACGACTGCAGAAAGTCGCGGTGACTCGTTGGGATTGCATCGTCCAATGCATCACAAAATATCTCCAGATCAACCGAGTTCTGCGGAGGGGGCAACCGGACTCCATACGAGTCTGCTGTAGATAGACCTCCGAAAGACAGCCAGTCTGCCGCATCATGGGGATCGCTGAGAAAGCGCAGCAGGCTTTGTTCGTGATTACCAAGAAGAAATCGTGGTTCAGTCGACCCATTCTTGATTTCAAGCAACCGGTCGATCACGCCCCTGCTGTCTCTTCCACGGTCAATATAGTCACCGAGAAGCACTAGAATGTTGGTGTTTACCGTTTCGGATTGCTCAATATCGAGGGCAATGGCCTCCATCATCCGGTCCAGAGCGAGGCTTTCGCCGTGAATGTCGCCGACGGCATAGACCCGGGTGTCTGCTGGTAGTTGAGAGGGCACCGCGGGGACGTCCACGGCCATGAACCCAGAGAACGCCGTGCGAACCCACGCGGGAAGAGACCATGCGAACATGAGATCGAGGCTTTAGACCCACATCCTAGGATGAGCTGGCGTTTGTCACCGCAATCGTTTCGTTCAGTGCCGGAACCGTCGGTGTTCCAAAATCTGCTGACACTGCCGGCGTTGTTGTCTCCGTCGTGGTGGTGGTGGTCGTTGTGGTGGTTGTCGTCTGGGTTGTCGGCAAGTCGTTTGTAGAGCCATCGCCAAGAATCGCAGTGACCTGAGCGGGGTTCGCGCTGTTTTCAGAACTCAGCGTGTTCGAACTGCGCGCCGCGACCAGTGTATCCCGTACCTGGTTCTGCGACTCGGGCGAAACTGCAGTAACCTCGGGACTGGTAGCTGCTGCGTAACTGTTTGCCATTGTTTGTACAGCGGCTTCCGGCGATGCAGCATAAACGGATGGACTTGTCGCGATCGCGACCGTCTGGGAGGCAATCTGTGCGGTCTGGTCCGGCGCAGCTTGTTGCGCCGCAGGTGAAACGATGATCCGCGATGCTGTGGTCACAACATTGGATGACTGCGGCGGGACAGCGTTGGTGACCTCGGTTGGTGAGATCGCATCGACGGCCACACCGGCCAAACTGACAGCCGTTGTCGGATCGCTCGGCAGAACGCGCTCGGCCAAGGCCACCACGTTCTCAGAGATCTGGCCGATCGTTGTCGCTTGGTTGGTCTGCGTGGCCACCGCGAGAGTCTGTTGGGCCAAGCTCGCCGCCGCGTCGGTTGATGCCCCGGACGCTGCTGGCGAAACAAAAATCCGAGCAGCGGTGACCAAGACCGTCTGTGTCGCGTCAGGGGCGGATTGCTGCACATCGGTACTGCCGACCGCGTTAACGGCTCCGCTGGCTACCTCCATGGCGGCCTGCGGGTTGGACGCAACCAACTGCTCGGCCGCGCCTACGACTTGTGCTGACAACGCAGCGGCAACAGAGGGATCTCCGCCGCTTAGCGATGCAATGGTTTGCGAGACCTGATCCGCCGAACCCGACTGAACCGCCGCTTGTAGCGCCGGGGGGAGGGATTGTGACTGCGCACTCGCCGGTCCCACGAAGGTTACTATCAAGGCCGCAGCTACAAACAAACCAGGATACACAAAGCGCATCAACATCGTGGCCATCCAAAGGAACCGAGAGAGATCGCAAGGACGATGTATACAGACACCTCCCTACAGGGTCTAGCGGGCCGCGTGCTGCATTAGCGCCTCAGCCAACTCCTGAGACTGCTCAGGAAAGAACCTGATTCTAGTGGGACGCCGAGAAACTCCGCCAATACACGGCGGTCATACTCCAGGCGAAGCGTGCGCGACGGGTGCAAAACGATACCAAGAAGCAATGCGAGCGCACAGGCGACTATCTGCAAAACTAGAGTGCCGGCTGGTCCTAGAATGAGTTGGCCGTAGCTGGCCAACAGGGCTGCACAGGCGACCGGCACCGACAGGCTCAAGGCGACGCCGATCCGCCGAAACGCGATGAGGGGTGGGTGTGGCACGACCCGACGCATCAGGGCCAGCAGAACGATTTGGGCCACCGTATCCACCGCAAGGAGGATCGTCGCAACGGCCATCGCCGTATCTGGCCGGAACACTACGAGGCAGAGGCACAATGCGATCAAATACCCGCATTGATGCAACGCCCGAAGGTTTAGTTGCCCAACCGCCTCGCAAACCAGCCCGTTGGCTAGAGTAACGGACCGAACCGTCATCCATAGGACGAGTACCGAAAGTGGCCCCGAAACGCCTAGCCAGTCGGGCCCGAGGATGACGGCGACAAGGTTTGTCGCAGCGATCGACATGCCGATGGCAACAGCGCTCAGCGTAGCCACGAAAAGGGTCAGCATGCTCAGCCAGGACTGAAGCAATCGGTCCAAGTCGGATTGCATCCGGCTCAATGCTGGGAAAAGCACTCCGGCGGCGCCGGCCACAAGCATCTCGACTGGAACGACGGCCAGGATCCAGGCCCGATCCCAATAGCCGAGGCCAACGACGCCCACCAAACCACCAACCCACAACGGCAGCATGTGCAACCCGGCAGAATCCATGATCCGTAGAACCGAGAACCTGCCACTCAGCACGACCAGGTGTCTGATGCGCTGCCATGGCCAAGCGGCCGGCAGCAAAGGATGTGGAGCCGCCATCCAACACAGTAAGGCGGTAAGGACGGACTGCGCACCGCTTCCCCAAACGATTGCCCAAGCGCCGAAATCCAGCACGGCAAGCGGGATCGTAACGAAGCCTTGACCGACCCCCAAACAAAGGAGATGGATGCCGGCGATGCGTCGGAATTCCATGCGTCTAACAAGGATCGCGCGGGCAACCTGACCGCCCGCGCTCGCGATCCCAAATGCCGCCAGGGCAAGTAGGATCGAGCCGTTGGCGCCGATGGACTGAAATGGACCGGCGCTGAGCAGCGGCATCGCCGATAGTAGCCCAACAACCAGGATGGTCTGGGCTGAAACCAAGAAAAGAAAGGCGACGGGCGCGTCAATTTTTGTGTCGAGCTCGGGGCTCTGTACAAGCGCGGATGACAGTCCAAGATCGCGAATGTATTCGAGAAACCGCAACAACGCGACTGCTGCAGCGACCAGCCCGTAGTCTTCTGGTGCGAGCAGACGCGCTAGGATGGCCGCAAAGCCGATACGCAAAATTAGACCGGCAAACTGGAGCAGATAGTTCCACCGTACGGCAGTGACGAACGCACCGCTCATCGTTCGTTTTCCGCCTTCAGCCCCATTTGGGCGCCCGACCTACAGTTAGATTTGTTGATCTCGTACACAGTGGGTGTCTTGATTGGGCCAATCTCATGAAGAGTCACTTTGGAGCGGGGGATGCAGGTCCGGCGAACTATTCATTTCTGGGCCTTCGCTGCTGTGATTTCAATTTGCCCTCTGCCGCTTGGTGCAAATCGACCATGGAGTTGGTCGGTCTTGGCCGTCACAGTCGGTATTCTCGTGCTTTTGATTCCCTGGGCCAATACGAACCGAAGCATAATCCCCCGCAACCTCTATAGGGCCTTGGCACCCCCCGCCACTCTCGTGGGGCTGTCTCTCGCCTGGGCCGTCCTACAGACCTCTACCTTTCTACCGGACAGTTGGTCGCATCCGGTCTGGTCCGTGGCCGCCGCCGCGGTGGCGCAGCCAGCGAATTTCGTGGGGCGCGTCGCTGTTGATCTTGGCGCTGCACGGACAGAACTGATGCTGTTCTTGGTGTATGGGGCGGTATTCTGGATTGCTCTTCAGTATGGCCGCTCTCGTGGGCGCGCGAGCCTGTTGCTCGATATAATTCTCGTATCGACAGCTCTCTACGCATTGTATGGCCTGGTTGCTCTAACCATTGGTGGAGACACAGTCTTGGGCCGCGAGAAGTTCGCCTACCAGGGCGAATTGACGGGTACTTTCATCAACCCTAACCACTTCGCTACTTATCTGGGCCTCGGACTGCTGTGCGCTTGTGCGTCCTTCGCTCTCTATTTCAGCCGTTCCAGGGGACAGCTCGGGAGACTCAAATGGTCCGGTCTTCTCGGGTATGCGGCAGTTGTTCTGGTACTGCTAACCGCTCTTCTCGCCACCAGTTCCCGAGCAGGGCTGGTCGCTGTGGCCTGTGGGCTTCTGGTCTTCGGTGGCACCATGTTGGTCGCTGTGACGGAGCCTGGGGCTGCGAGAGCGCGAGCGATCGCTACCTTGCTTGTTCTTTTCGTGCTCGGATGGGCGATAGCGGGCTTCGCTTTATCAACCGTCTGGTATTCGATCGCAGGCGCGGACGACCGTCACCGGGTGTATGAGATCGTTGTAGCACTCATTGCCGAGAGGCCTTGGCTTGGACATGGGCTCGGATCTTTTGCGCCCGTCTTTGCCGAGGCGCGCCCCTATACTGTCACCCAGATTTGGACAGAAGCGCATAACGGCTACCTGGAACTAACTCTAGAGTTGGGTTTGGTCGCCGCTGGAATGGTGCTCTTCTCTTTAGCATGGCTGGCCGGATTGTGTGTTCGTGGATTGGCGGTGCGTCGCCGGGATTTAGCCTACCCGGGCGCGGGGCTAGCGGCGTGTGGTCTGGTGTCCACCCACGCGCTCGTCGACTTCAGTTTGCAGATCCCGGCAGTAACGACAGTATGGATGACCATCCTCGGTGTTGCCGTTGGGCAGTCATGGGCCATGCCCCGTCGTAGATCCCGAGTACCTACGGACGGCGCTTCATCTGCTCAAGAATTGCCAAGTAAGCAAAACGGGGAACCGTAGCGCTGTAACGCGACCAGAGACGGCCTGGTTCCATGGCCAATCTGAACAACCATTCCAACCCCGAGCGGCGAACCCACTTCGGCGCCTGTCTCTTGTTTCCCGAGAGGAAATCGAACGCTGCGCCAACGCCGAGCAAAACCGGTGCAGCGAGGCGGTCCCGGCTTCGAGCCATCCATAATTCTTGGCGAGGCGCTCCTAGCCCTACCCATACAATGTCGGGTTCCAAGAGGTTGATCCGTTCGTAGATCTCGTCACTCTCTAGCGCGCTCTCTTCGCCGAATGGCGCTGCAACGACGGCGATGTCAGAGCGATCTCCATGGCGAGCGATTAAACGCTCTCGAAGGCGCTCAGCGACTTGGCGTGTCGACCCGAAAAGGACATGACGACAACGTCGATCCTTCCAAGCCGAGGTTGCCTCGAATACCGCCTCCATGAAATCTGGACCATAGATCCGACCTACGGCGTGACCGCGCGCGCGTCCGATCCAGACCAGTGGTATGCCATCGGGGCCGGATATGCCGGCGCCCGCCAGGGCTTGGCGAACGTCCGGGTCGTCGCGGGCCGCCAGCACCAGCCGAGCATCGACATGGCAGACATACCTTCGGGCGTCGGTGCGGATCCAACCTTCGATGTTGGACACCGCTTGCTCCAGGGTGAGCATATCGATCGGGGCCGTAAGTATATCGATCCTCTGCGGTGTCACGGATCCCTCAGTCACGCTGAAAGGAGCTGTTCGTAGAGTGCCAGCCGACGGGCCACCACCCTATCTGGTGTGTAGCGCGCTTCATATTCGGCACGCGCTCCTTGACCGAGTGCGTTTAGTCGGTCCGGTTCGCTAAACAGTTTTGTTGCCATGTCACGCCACGCAGCAAAATCTCCCGGAGGCGCTCGTTCTCCCGTCACACCGGGCACTACAAGGTCGTCGACCGCACCTTGAGCCGACAAAACGGTAAGCCCATGAGAAAACGCCTCAACAACAGTTAAGCCAAAGGGCTCCCGCCACAGGGAAGGAAAGACCAAAAGAGCCGCCGACCGCATTGCGTCCGAGACGGCATCCTGCGATTGATGGCCTAAAAACCGGACGTTCGGCGGTGCTATGGCTTCGAGGCGAGGCCTTTCGGGACCATCCCCCATGATTGTCAGTGGCACCTCGATCTCGTGCCAGGCACGCAGGACAACGTCCAGGCCCTTCTCCTCGCTCAGACGGCCAACGAACAGACCCCCACGACGATCTTTGTAGTCGACGCGGGCGCCAGGGTCGTTGACTGCGTGGGGAACTACGGCGATCCGGTCTATCGGCAATCCTCCTGCCACAAAGATGTTGGCCGCACTGTGGGTCAGCGCTATGAACTGGTTGATATCTTTCTGGAAGGTTCCCAGAACGTGGTGGACGCCGGTCATTGCTGCGACAGCGGCGCTTGCGCGACGGCTTTTGCGATAGCAGCCATAGCGAACGGCAGGCCACTTCACGCGACGACCAACACAGAGATCACACGGTTCTCGGTTTCTCATGAGCTGCGCATTCGGGCATATCAGGCGGTAGTTGTGCAGAGTCTGCACCACCGGAATACCCTTTGCCTTTGCCGACGCATGTATTGATGGGGAAAGGATTGGGAAGAAGTTATGTACATGCAAGAGATCCGGTTGAAAGCGATCAATTGCCTCCGCCATCCGCGCGTAGCTCTTGCGTGACCAAATCGCATTCAGTGCATCCCGCGCGGTGCCATCGCCGATAATCTCGCTGTTGTCAGCCTGCAAGGTCGATACAGCCACACCACGCTCACGGAGTTGAGCGACTTCCATCAGGAAAGCCATGTCTTCGCCGCCTGGTCGTCGATACTGTTCGTGCGCCATCAAGACGCGCATGACCCACCTTCCAAAGGCACCTGCGACGGCCGCTCCGGCGCTTTAACCAACTGCCCGACGGTCGTACTGAGTTCAGTGGCCGCTCGCAGCCTTTTCAGTATCGCTTACAAAGCGGACCATGAGCAGCCATCCATGATTTGCCAACTATTGCCCCAGAGGTGGGAGACGATATCGGGCCTTGGCGCGTGTGGGAAGAAACGTGACACCTGATCAGGACCTCTGGCGCCCGAGCGAAGATTGATCGCCTTCCTAAACCTGGCAAACACCCGCCTTGGCGAAGGAGATTGCGCAATGCCTGCACTGTCTGAGCGCCGGCCAGTGCATCGCCGAGTTGCTCAGCTCAGTCAACGCATCAGGTTCTTTCGTATGACAACCGACCTCGAACCCGGCAGGCTCCAACGCGCGTTGGGCTTCTATGAACTCCTATCGGGACAGGTCAATGCTGCGACCTTCAAAAGCGAAAAACGGATAAACCTCCGAATTTCTCCCACCAGGAGCGATTGCTCGATGGCATTTCTTTAGCGCCTCTGAAGGGTCGTCTAATTAACACACGCCGTGAACTATCAATGGAAAGTCGACCATGCCGATTTTGATAGTCAGGAAACAAGCAACTGCCAAGAGATCGTTGCTGTCGCGTCTCACCAGATCGACGACCCAGCACGAAACTGGCGGTCGAAGCTGATCGATTATTCTTCAAACCAGACCTGTTCTCTTGCTCAGATCTAAGGCCCCGGGGTCAAGAGGCAGACCGTCAACGTTAAGGGTACGAGCCACAAATCGCCGAACTCACATGCGTTCCGGTAGCGTCCAATCCTCAAGGCGACGAGAGACCTTGATCAGCGTGTCCCGGCTCATTTTGAGGGCGTCGTTGTCTTTGGATACACAGCCGATGCCTTGTCCCGGACAAACATGACAGCATCGATGATCGCCTGAACGCCATGCTGGACCCCTAAACCATCGGCGGTTTTGCTTGCACCTTGGCGGAGATGGCGTTGGAGATCTGAGTCTTCGAGCAGTTGGGTCATCTTGTCGGCCAATGATGATGAATCTTGCGCGTCGCTCATCAGGCCGTTTTTGCCGTCCACCATGTAGTCTGCTTCTGGTCCATGGGTGTCGGCGGGGCAGAGAATGACAGGGACTCCGTACCCGAAAGCATGCACCACAGCGAGCCCTGCGGCACCAGGCAGGAGAAGTGCCGTCGAGAGTTTGAAGAGGGGCGCTAAGGCTGTCTCGTCGGAAGTCGCGTCCAAGAATCGTACCCGCGGATCGTTCAGGGCCTGATTGACCAACCCAGCCTTTGAGGGGCCGTCGCCGACGATAGCGAGCGTGCAGTCATGGCCTCTTCGACCCAACTCGTTTATCGCGTCGATGGCGAGATCCACGCGCTTGGCAGGATAGAGCCGGCTGACGATCAGGAACATTGGTTTGGCTGGCAGACCGATCCGATCGCGCACCGTTTGCAATGTACCGTCGTCGACCTGACCGCAGGCTCTTCGGATACTCTCAATGTCGACGCTATTGTGCGTCACGAAGATCCGATCCCGATCGATGCCCGCCCGCAAGCACGCTTCACTTCCTGACGAAGTATAGGGCAGGATTGCGTCGCCATTCTTCGCAAGCAAGATGCGCAAGCGCCGCCGAAAACTCTGAAAAACGGCCCTCAGGCCGCTTGCCGTCGTGCGATCAAGACCAAAGTGACCGTAGAGTAAAACTTTCGGCCAACCCGTTATCCGCCGCATCAATACGGCGAACCAGACCGAAAGGTCGTGGACGTGGAAGCTAAGGAGTACGGCTTCAGATCCGCCCAAAACTGCGCCCAGCGTCCCTGAAGTCCAGATCCGCCGCCCGCGTCCCGCCGGCCAGAACCAGTTTCTGCCAACCGAGGTCGGCAGAGAAATCGCGCTGGCAGCCACAGACTCCGCCAGCCAGCCTTGCTTTAGGCCCGGGCCGAAATAAACGGTCGCCTGCAAGTCTTCCGTTGCCGACAAACCCGCAATCTGTCGAGCTCGGTAGGGTGCGACAACCCCCACCATCATTGCCAACCGCCACGGAGACGCCCGTTGCCGGGCCGGCCATAAGGATTGGAGAAACGCATGCCCCCAGACGGAGAGGAGCCAATACCACCAGAGCCATCCGCCATAGCGTCGCATGAACCAGATGGTCGAGCCGATCGGAAATCCCTTTGGGCCAAAGACACTTCGAAACCTCTGCCACAAGGTGAGTTCGGGTCGTCTCCACTCGAGAACGCTGGTGTTCAGTGAACACGTGCCGACGATGGAGGGCGTCAGAATGACCGGAACGCCCGCAGCTCGGGCTCGCAAACCGAACTCGGTGTCCGCCATTCCCTGGACACCTTTCAGTATTTCAGGAATACCGCCCAGAGCGAGGAGAACTTGGGTCGGAACCAGCACCACGTTTCCCTGAAAGGTATCGCATGCTTGGAGTGTACCGTCTGGCTCAATCAAGACAGTCTTCAATGGATGCCGACCGACTCGCCTTTGGCCTCCGTAGCTTGTCACGCCGAAGCGACTTTGGCGGGTCGCGCCTACGATGATGCCGGCTTGTCCTTCGCGTTTGAATACCGCATCCGCCGCGACCACCAATCGCTCCAGGGCGTCGCGATCCAGGACAACGTCATCGTTCAGCCAGAGGACAAATTCCGGCTGCATGCCAACGGCTTCGTTTACACCAAGTGCCATGGCGCCCGCCCACCACAACGATCCATCTGCGCACAGAACCCGTACTTCGGTAAACGCGCTGCGGACAGCGTCGACCGTACCGTCCGTGCTCCCGTCATCGACGAGGACCGTTTCGACCTGGAGGTTTGGAGGTAAGTCTTGGGCTTTCAGTGCCCCCAAGCCTTGAAGTGTTGTGGCGCAGCGCGAATGGCAAGCAAGCACCGCAACAATTCGGCGCAGTTCAGTCATCGTTGAGTTCTTAGATGGGCGGTCTGGCCGGCGCTTTGGCGCGTAGTGGAGTGAGATGCGATCGTTGCAAGAAGGCCAATCAGCAAGCCTTGCTCAGGTGGGATGTTGTAAGGCACTCCGAAGAAAACCATCATGGCGACCAGCGCGCATCCCACCGGCCCGCTAAAGTATCGTGATGATGTTGGCACGGCCCGTAGAAGGCCAATGCTGAGGAACGCGGTAAAAGCGGCCCATGCGAAGACGCCAAGCACCCCGGCATTGATGAACAAGGTTACGTATAAGCTGTGCGGCGCGACATCCACTTCCGAGAGCCCAATGAAGCGGTCATAACCGACCCCGAAGCCGGCCCCGAACAGTATGGTGCCGATCCCTGCCTCCAGATTGCGTTCCACTAAGATCTGCCACCCCGTTACGCGCCAATCGAGTGAGCTTTGGTCAGAGAACACCTCAGCAACTGCCGACTGCAAGGGCCTTGACCAAAGATCCCCGCCGAAGGCCGCGAAAGCTCCGCTGACGGCCACAACGGCCAGCGTCGCCATTGAGAGCACCGCCAGATAGGAGGCCAGCACCCGGGGCTGCGCAATAATGAGAACTGCCAATCCAAAAAGTGCGGTGATCCAGACGCTACGGTGAAACAGCAGGGCGACGAGGAACAGACATACGACGCCCATTACAATCAATGGGATTGAGTTTGCGTTGCGCAAATGCGCACCAATCGCGATCAACCCGACCTGCGCAAGGAAGAAAGAGCTTGCAGCCGGAAGGACGCGGCGTTGTTGGTATGCGTAGCGTGCGTTATCGGTGAAGCCTAGGTCGAGCGCTCCCGGAGTGACCCAAAGGACAAGGCACATAATGGCAATCAGCGCGGCGGTTCCGAGCAAGATACGGACGAACCAGTCGACTGCAGATGACGTCCAGGGAAACGTGAGTGCGTAGGATCCGAACACGGTGAGATAAAGGAACGGTCGATAGTAGGAGCCTGCGGCTTGAAGGCCGAACGCCAACGTGCCCTTAACAAAACTGACCGCCAAGATGCATGTAAAGATCAGCCAACACACCTGGAGTGCGTTCAGTGAAGCGCCTGACAGCAACCGCAAACCGGCAGCAATCGCAGCCACTACGGAGAGAATATCCAGCGCTGCGACACGGAAGAACTCTGTAGAGATACCCAGCTTTAGGCCAAAGTGTCCGTCAATCACAGCGGCCAGAAGCGCCGCAACAATCAGCGGTGACCACCAGATCATTGATAGCAGTAGGAACGCTGCAGTCGGGACCAGAACAAGCAGGCCGAGGGCGGCGGTCTCCAAGACAGCGGGGAGTTACATTCCGATCAGGGGCCCAAGCGACAAAGCAAAGCGGATTTGGCATTCTCTGCCACGCCGAATAGAACCTTGCAACCGCTGGGCATCAAACCCTCACCACTAGAGACACCGGGAAAAGAGACGGGCTGCGACGGCGCTGAAGGGCTGTTCAGGTCCCCGAGCCGGTACGGCGAAACGCGCGAGCCAAATAGCCGAATGGCCGGATCGCATAGGCGAGCCGGGGATCCCAACCGCGTTCTACTGCGCTTGCGATATCAGCCGCCGTCGGCACCACGACCTCATGCCCGAAAATCTTCAAGAAATGGCTCGCCGAAGAGGCCAATGCTCTGTTCATCGTCAGGCTGGAAAGAGGCCCAGGTCGAAGTGCACCCGGCGAAGGACGACTGGCGGCGAGTTCTCCCAAACACTTCGAAACAAGTGATGCTGGGCGAGGCATTCGGAGTTCTTCGGGGACTCGCGTGCGAAACACAACCTCCGAAAGATGCACGGCGAGTGCAATCCATCTCTCAACCTTGAGCGTGCGGCTTCGCGCACGAACGGCTCGCCAGTCGATAGGACTTTCAATCCGGACCGACATCAAACGATGGATATCGTAAAGCCACTTCAACATGCACCATTGGTGCAGGCCGCCGTGGACGCAAAGATAGATAAACATCTCGACAGCCTGGTCCCCTGACTTTCCGCCGTACATGATGCCCGTGTCGAATGGCAGGAGAAGGCGATTTCGGGTCCAGCGCCAATGCAACTCCACCGTGACGCCATCCGCTGGGGCGGCGAACTCCATCGTATGCGTTGCAGATACCAAGACGTCATTGGATCGGCCCGATACAAGTACATCGCCGAAGGATGAGCGGTAACCTAGGTCCCTGAGCACGGCATGAACGTCTGGAACCTGTTTCACTGGCGCAAGTAGATCCAGATCCCCCCCGTCGCGTGACGCCCGATCGGGATAGGCCCAATCGGCAAGGGCGTTGCCCTTGAACTCTTGCAGCTGCAGTTTTGCCGCGGCAGCGGCTTCTTTAAGCCTTCCCAATTGACGTGCGTTTCGCTCGGCGGACAAAGCGTTTAGGCGCCGAATGCTCTTAGCGGCGTGGCGGACATCCTCTGGTGCGCCATCGACCCGCCCGTTGCAGATCTCGTAGGCCAGAATGCCTTTGACACGGTGCCTCTGAGCCGCGTCAAAGGTTGCGTTCCAATCAACGGCTCGCCAATCAATGTCCGGCCACGAGCTCCGTTGGTCGCAGGTACTCTCGGCGAGGACACGACGCAAAGTCTCCAACCCCTTGCTCGAAAACAGATTCAAATCGATCGTCCTCCGACCTTGTCAGATAACAGGCTGCGTTTAGGGTGAAAATTACGGGCGGCACCTCTCTACTGGACGCTATAGACTCTGGTGTATATCACCAGCGTTGGCCGGGAGAGCTAGTCCCTGAGCCGATCGGTTCCGACGTGACTATTGGGTTTCGTCTAGGCGGGAACCTCTCTGGACTACTTTCACCGGGCGAACTCATCCGAGCGTTCATCCGACCAGGTCCAGAAAAATGGCTTGATCGAACACGAACGAAGTCCCGGTTCTTCTGCCTGCGGGGTTTGCCAGCAGCAATAGTCTTTCTGATTTCGGCCACACTAATTAAGCACTTGATTCCCTAAGGTTATTGGACCCGCTGGGTAGAGGAGCTCTCAAAAGATCGTAACCACTTGAATGCCACACATGTTCCGCAGCCTTCGGTGTTTACCATCACCCACGCAGTCGCCCGCGCGGTAGAACTGCTGCAAAATCGCCCGAACTGTCTTACGCAGGCGATGATCGCCCAGTATCTTCTGCGCTGACGATAGGTGCGGACTGAGTTGGTATATGGTGACGCGCGCCCGCCTCTACTTCAGTCTCATGCATAGGGCACATGCCAGGAGCGGTTGGTAGTTGGCGGAGAGATGATGGATGGTTTCACGCCCATCGCAGCTTGATCTAAGGATACATAGTAGAGAAAAAGCTGGTCAAACACCTGGAATCACTCTTCTTATCGTTTTGTGAATGGGCGGGTTTGAGGAAATGCCATGAGAATATTGTTCTCATTAGTCTTTTCCATTTTGACTGTTTCTCTTCTTAAGATTTCATTTGATGAAAGAAGTATTTCATTGTTGTTCTTGGCGGGCGGGGTTTTCGCTGCGTGCATGGCGTTATTGCTCAGGCGTTATCGTGCTTTGTTTGTTGTTCTTGCATCGACCTGCGTCGCGCTCGCGGCAACGGAGGCCGCGACTCGTTGGATTTTCCGTCCTGCGACCGCGCTGGTCACACCAGTAAACACTGTATCGCCCGTGTTGAACCATCGGCACACCGATATCGGTTTGCAAACAAGACCGAATGTTTATGCCGCGAACCTCACGGATCCCTCAGGGCGTGCCATCTACGATGTCATCTACACGATCGGTGCCGACGGTTTCAGGGTGACGCCCCGACCGGTTGATGACCCATTGACCCGCATCAACCTGTTCGGCGGGTCCTTCACGTTTGGTCAAGGGGTGGAAGACGAAGAGACCGTCGCAGCAGTACTAGCCGAGGCCCTATCGGCGACCGAGGTTCGGAACTTCGGGCAGCCTGGTTATGGTGTTCATCAAGCCGTCGCGATCCTTGAGAGCGGGCGGGATACGGCGGGAGAGATTAATATCCTGCTTACCTCAGGCAATCATGTTCGTCGCTCTGACTGCAGTTCGAGGATGGCGGTTTCCACGCCGCGATACGTGCGTTTGCCGGATGGCAAGGTGATGAGGGATGGCTTCTGCAGCAATCGTGTGAAGACTCTTCTGGACCAGGTTCTGAGTAGGTGGCTGTTCTACCAATGGATCCTTGCGAGTGTAACGACCGCCTGGGAACTGGACGCGGATGCGTGGTCGCTCTACGCGGCACTTGTGAACAGGTTCATCGCGATCTCTCAAGAACGAGGTCAAGTTGCGATAGTGGCGCAGCTCCCAGACTACGGCGCCGAAACGCGCTTTGCTTGGAAACGTTTTGCGTCGACTCTTCTCAAAGATGGTCATCTCGTGGTCGATATTTCGCTCGCAGATGCGCAAGGCGTGCTTGCCGATAAGTATGTGCTTGATCGGCGGTTCGATCTGCACCCCTCCGCGGAGGCGAACCGCGTTCGAGGATTGATCCTTGCGGAATATGTCCGGCCGATCTTGGAAGACCAGGCAATAGGCAACTGAGGTAATCCCCTAGTTTGAGGAAACTATTGTCATCTGCGCGCGATGTGTTGTTCTGGCGTGTCATCCAGCCTGGTTGTTCGCCTATCATGTCGGCGGCTAGGTCAACACTTCTCGGTATGCGGAGATGTACTCGTCAGTTACCCGTTTGGCGCTGAACATCGTTTGAGCACGGTCGAGGCCGGCCCTTGCAACGCTGGCCCACTTCTTTTGATCCCCGAGAAGATCGCTGATCGCCCGCGCGAGTGCCCGATGCGATCGTGGGTCAACTAAGAGGCCGCTGCGTCCTGCATCCAAGACGAATTCCGGCCCGGCAACGCCGCGCCCTGCGATAACCGGTAAGCCTCGCGCCATCGCTTCGAGCATAACCATGCCAAACGCTTCTTCGACGGCGGCATGCGCCAAGACTGCCGCCTTATCTAACTGCTTAATCAAGGTCTCATGATCGACCTCGCCGACAAACTCCACGCTTCGATCAAGTTCGTTCGCTCGCGCCCATTTGTTTGCTGGTCCACCGGGCTCGAAGTCGGCGCCAACCAACACCAGTGTTGCGTCCGGGATATCAGCTCGAACGGCCGGCATTGCCCGAAGCAAGGTCTTCACGTTCTTGCGGCGTGAGAATCCCTGATTAATCGCAAGAACACGCGGTCGTTGGGACAGGGGAGGGGGCCGCAGGACACAGTCTCGCGCAAGGATGGCATCAGGAATGACCCGGCAGTCGCGTCCCGTCCATTTTTTGACCCGCTTGGCGATCGTGGAATTGACGGCGCTGAGGTGGCGCTGGCGATTGTGGAGAAGGGCTTGAGCGAACATGACAAGCCGACCAGCCCGGTATGCCGACGGATTGTGGTAAAGGATCGACGGCGCCCAGTCGTGCAAGGTCGTTAGGGTTGGGCGTCCTGTGGAGAGGGCTCCAAGGGCGCACTCGTAGGCCCAATGGGCGTTAACCAGATCAGGTTCGTCCATTTCGATCATGGCTGACATATGATGCCGCTCGAGGGCCATAAGGTCTCGCATCCTGTGGCGTTTGCGGAATGGAGCGACGAAGACACGAAAACCGTCACCCTCGAAGCACATCGTCTCGGAGATCTCCATGTCATAGGTGTATAGGCTGACGGTTAGGCCCTTTTCCAATAGCCCTTCGATCAGCGGCACCACCACCTTTCCGCCTAGCCCGCGCGGAAGCTTTTGCGGATAGATTCCAAGTACGGCTGACAGTTGACTGAGGTCGGCAGGCGCTGCAATACCAACTTTCTTGAGGGCCATAGCGGCTTCACCAAGCTTTTCTAAACAACCGACCCTATCGATACGGTGCCTAAACGTCAGGCTACGGACAGGTCACGCGGCAACGCGGCAGCGGGTACGTATATCATCGTGCGCCAACGAGGGCTCAAGAATGAAGGATCGCGCCGTCATTGTGCATGTTCTTGCTCAGCTCGAGGCTTCGGGGGCCGAGCGGCTTTTGGAGATGCTTGGACCTGAGGCGGAGGGCGATGTTAACCATCATGTTGTTTCTACCGGCGAGGAGTTGGTCGGCAGTTTCGCGCCGAGGTTAGAGGCCGCGGGTTTCACCGTCCATCATGTGCCGTTCCGCAGGCACCCAAGCTTCGTTCTAGCGGTGTGGCGCGAATTCCGCAGTTTGTGCCCTGATGTTGTTCACATTCATTGCGAGCGCGCATCGTTCTGGCTTGCGCTCGCAGCCTACTTTAGCCGACACCCGCATGTCGTACGCTCCATCCACAATGTTTTTATGTTCTCGGGGAACCTGCGGATTCGCCGATATCTGCAACGAGCCATTATGCGCGTGATACTCAAGTGCCGAATGCTCGCGGTGTCGCCATCGGTCGCACAGAATGAACAAGCGCGTTTCGGTAATACTTGCGATGTTCTGGAAACATGGATTGATCATGACCGGTTCTCTCCTGCGACCCCGCATCAGAAAACCTTAGCCCGGGCGGATTTGCACGTGGCGGATACCCAGATCGCGATCGCCGTGGTCGGATCTTGCTCGCACCAGAAGAACCACTCTGCTGCGATCGAAGGCCTGGCGGCATTATGCGAGGCGGGCATAGACGGCGTAATGCTGCATGTAGGGACTGGCCAAGAAGAGGATGCGGAGCGCCAAATGGCCAAGGACCTCGGTATCGAGGACCGTGTTCGTTTTCTCGGCGTCCGGCCCGATGTGGAACATATCCTATCGGCGGCTGATGTATTCCTTATGCCATCGCGGTATGAGGGGCTCGGCGTCGCCGCTGTGGAAGCACTGTCCATGGGCTTGCCCTCGGTTCTTGCGCACGTCGAGGGGTTACGTGACCTGGAATCATACGATCCCCGCATTGTTTGGTGCTCTCCGACTGGAGGTGGTGTGCACAAGGCGCTGACAGAGGTGATTGAACGCGGAGTAGACGCCAGCCCAATGATTGCAGGTCCGTTGGCGGACCTTACTGCGGCGGCCGCCTGGAAAAGCCTTAAGACCATATACGGATTGAACCAAAGCTAGCTCCCCCATCGCTTTGGGACGGCATTGTCACAGTGCCATTGTCACAGGACCATAGTCGCAGGGGCGTCGGTGGACGCGACTGACGCTATGATCATCCGATGGATCCGATCTCGGACACTCATTTCCAGTTCCCGCCGACCGTCATCCAGCATGCGCTTAGGACGTCGCGGTCGCATAAATGAGCAGGTTTCTTCAGGAAGAGCCGATCGAAAAGGCGAACAACGTGGCTTGTAGTGTTTTGTGCATCCGCAAAAAAACGACGCTAAATTCTGAAACGCCGATAATGAATGATACCAAATGGAAATGATATCAATTATCGAAGAAAATTCAAAGAAAATTAAATATCGTTCGAACCTAATAAATGTAGACGTTCCTATACACCTACATCAGAGTTAGAAACATTAGGATCAATCATATATTTGTGTGTCAACGCCTCCATAAATCTACCTTACATCATTGAAAATCTGTCCATCCAATCGATGGAACTTAATAGCTGATGCTGATACACACTCTGACCAGGCGTTCGATGATGGTACAGGAATTCTATGCCCGGTTCCGCTGCAGACCTGACATTTTGCAACTGGCTTGTGAGGTCAGAGATCGAGATTGTTGGCGCTCCCAAGTGGGATGCGCCTATCAATCGATCTCCAGACATCCATGTGGTATTCGGCAGCGTTCCTCCACCAGAGAGCATCAGTGAGTCAGAATTTCAGCGCTACAATAGTAGTGAAGAAGAAACGTTCATCGACTACAGGCACATTGCCCGATACCACGTCAAAAGAGACGGCGTTGTCATTGTTCAGCCTTATAAAGACTCTTGCATAGACTATGCGGGACTTCCGATACATACAGCGGTGCAGCCTTTCCTGCACCTATATAAGGGATTGGGTTCTTTGCACGCTGGTGTTGTGGTGGTCGATGGTCGCGCTTACGCCATTCTAGGAAATTCGGGACGTGGAAAAACAACACTCATCGCCGCAATGTCCCAACGAGGCTTCAAGTTCTTAGCCGAAGAACACTGCGTTATGGAGATGGGGAGCCCTGATCAGACGATCGTTAAGCCCGTGATGCCCATTCTCCGGCTTTGGCGGGATAGCTTGAGCTCTTTGGGATTAAGATGGGCTGACCATGCGGCAACGCTTCAAGGCGGCAGTAAGCACTACCTATTGGCACCCGAGTGGTTCCACAATAGACCGGCAAAACTGGATGGACTGATCCTGCTACGCGATAAGAATGCCGCAACAGCTCCAGCAATACCCGCTCCCTTAAAGGGACCACACGGTTTAACCATCCTATCATGGCAACGGCAGTGTCGTTTGTTGCCTTGGGCACGGGACGATGCTCAACGTACGATCAATACACTTGTGTCCTTCATGCGTGAATACCGGGCTTGGCAGATGAAAGTCGACTGGCCAATGGATGATCTAGGCCAGGGTGTCGAATCGGTTTTGTCTGTAATCGAAAGAATCAGATTGCGTGGTTAGGCACTTGTTTCGAGAGTCTTCGTAAATGGATAAAATCCTTGCTCAGCAGCTTCCCGAAGCGATTGGTGATCTTGGTGCGGCGACACAAAAGCATCAAACTGCGGGGGTTGTAAGGAATGCATTCAAAGCGCCGGCGAGCCCTAGTCTAATTGTCCACCATGCGATCAACGCAACACTGAGTTCGGTTTCACCAAGAAAGCGTACTCGACTTTATTATCGTGCCGATGACGGCATGAAGCTCGGAGATTACTCAGCTTCGTTTGTGACGGGGTGGGCTACATCAAGCCACGAGCATACATGTGTAGATAAATGGGTCAAGAAGTGGATTGGTCCCAACAGTTATTATCTCACACTTAACTCAATGGAGCGTCTATTTTCCGGATATGATGAGTGGGCCGCATCTCAGGTAAAGGAGAGAAGGAAAATCGATTCTACAACCAATTGTCCTTGGGAATTGGTTTTGGTTGCGGGCCAATACGAATATTCCGCTTTTGGAATTCACAATGACAAACAATATGAGAGCGTTACTCATTACAACTTCGGACCGGGACGAAAAAAGTTTTACTTGTGGGATGCCGAAGAACACAACCACCTTGGCAAACTCCACTATCAGTATGATATCATTCCCAATGAACTTCCGAACGCTACACAATATGAATATGGCGCGGGTGATTGTTTTAGCTTCTTTGGGCCCAGTTACCATGTCGCTGCATCACCAGGTTTCTCTGTGAGCTTGGTACTGTCAAAGAAAATCGTCCCGGTTCAACAGCGTCTCGACGAGGGTTTATCATTGCTAATGCACAAGAGGCAAAGAACTGACTTCGACTCTGTCACGGATTTTGACCACCTCAGTTGGAGAGAGATGAAAACACTGTGTTTGCAAGCGTATCAGAAATCGCTTGAGAGCAACGGCTATCTTCAATGTGCTGCGGAGTTTAACCAAGTGGGGTCATCTTTCGCTCCCTGGCCGTCTTTGGGACAACCCTTATCACATGACCAATGGGTGCGACGGCTAAAGCCATCGATACATTTTCCTCTGCAATGGCTGGATATTGGATCCACGATGATCCTATTTTTACGGGGCCACGCCTATAGGCTAAAGCAACAACAGGGGCTAAAGAGTGCATTGGAAACTCTTTCAAGCGCCGATGACTTCTCTTTGTCGGAAATTGTTGATGCGTCTCAGACAAACGAACTGAGAACACTTCTAACGTTTCTAGCGCCTGCGTTGTATGCGACTAAAAGTGTCGACTCTGTGTAGGGACACCTAAATCCGATACCAAAGGGGCATCGCAATCCGAACAACATCTCCGCTCTGATACCTAACCCCGTCGCTTACGAGAGGCGTTACTTCATGGATGGAGCTTGAGGGAAAGCAAACAACATCGCCTGGTTTTGGACACAGCAGTGTCCATCCACTCCAGTCTTTGTCATGCAAAAGAACATTCCCGCCCCGGATCCCAGGTTTTAACTCCAAATAATGAATAACAGTTAGTTTTCTGAATGCTTCGTCGGAGCCCTCAGGCCCGTCGTCCCGATGCGCGAAGAAGTAATCGCCTGTCCGGTAGCTCAAATAACGTCCATCCGCTCCCGTGAACTGAAAATTATCAAAAAATCTCTTACCCACGTTCACGACGAAGTCACGTTCGTGATCGAAAATCTCATCCACTATATCCTGGCATAGTAATTCATTGGAGCCTCTGTAATCAGCATCTATGCGTGCGATTAAGGAAGATGGCAGTGGATTCGACGCAAGTACGAAAGGTGTGAGGTTTTGCTTAGGCGCGCAAGAGGGTATCTCTCCCTTCATGAGAGAGGCTTCGTACGAATAACCGATTTCCTCGAACAGCTCTCCAGCTTCATTTAAACGTCCCAACTGACGCAGTATCTGCGCTTTGGTTAGAATCAGAACGAGGTTTTTGGGGTCTGAAGAAAGTTTTTGGATTACTGAATCTAGAATGCGGGTCAAATGGCCAGACTCTGCGAGCACCGCGACCCTTGAAAGAGCAACTTTATTGGCATGAATTGGCTGATAAACTTCACTCATTTGCGCCCTCGGCCCAGCGAATAAACTGCCCCGCGTGAATTGCTAGTGGCAATGCCCATCCCTGTAACCTTGGTGCATGCCGATTGGCATACCACTCACTATCTTTGGGCCAATCAGCCAGTAACTGTTTCATTCTGGGGACGTCTAAGACGCGCGATGCAGCATCGCTCTTCTCAATTCTGGCAATCTGCTCCGCCATATCATTCCGACGAGATGACATTCTGCGAAACCGGTTTCCACCGCCCATTGCTTGAACAGGTTTCTTCAATGTATGAGGATTAATCCTGCCTGCTAAAACCCGCCTTGCTAAGCGGCGTGTAACGCCTCGCTTGAAGAACTGTTCGTCCGGAATTGAGAGGCAAAAGTCAAACAAGTTTGATTTCGCATAAGGGTCGGCAAACAATACATTGTACCGATGCATCAAGGGTTCCAGAATATCCGAAGCAAGCGGCATATGGGTTGTGAACATCCTGACACGATTGTCTCGTGTATCAACGGACCATTCGCGTGCAGGATCGCCCCCCCACACGTCATGCATTCTGCCATCCAAGTCAACGTTACTGGCGAATCTTGGGTTCACAAGTGAATTGTCTCTCCATGGAAATTCTGGATCAAAACCATAAAGACTTCTGACTCGCTTTTTAATTGGCATGGGTAGGTTTGGCGCAAGGACCATCCGCCAAAGAAAAGACTTGCGTGAAAACCTGCCGCTAGCAAAGTCTTTGTGCGCATTTGGCAGATTCAGAAGAACCTTGTCCAAACGCCCAGTTTTAAGCCAGTACGCAAGCGCCAATGCACCGTCATAACTTAAGGTCAGGTTTCCGTAAACGCCGTTAAGCAGTTTTTTGGCACCCAATTTAGCAGCGTGTTCAAACGCCCCTATGGTGAGATCACTCTGGTACGGAGTACGATTGATACATCCAGTAATGCCAAACCAGGATGATGGATCAATCCAGCCACTTTTTTCCTTCACCCAAACGTGTTGATAGTGAACATTCTCCCAAATGTCACAACTTGCAGCCGCTTCGGAAGACTCGTCAAACTGCGGATTGCCAGAGTCTTCGATTGCATCCGACAAACTACAACTGAAAGCATGAATGGGTGTGTTTGGTTTGCTCTGAGCGAGCGTGCCAACCAGTCCAGACGCGTCTAATCCACCAGATATCGTGGAGACGATGGGGCCTTTTGATCGTGCGGCATCGAGTACATTTCTGTCGAAGATCTCCTTCGCCGCTTCGACATAGTCGTTCTCATTCTTAAAGTGGATGTGGCGCGTGGTATTGGGTTCCCAGTAGGAGCGGAATTCCGTGGCTCCATCTTCCTTTAGAATGATCTCTCCACCCCAACGCACCCGCTTGATGTGTTGATATATTGTTTCTTCAGCCGAGGCGCTGTCAGCCATGAAATGCGCTATGTATTCAAGATTTAGGTCCCGTCTGACGAGCCGATTACTTAACAGGAGCGGTACAGTCGGCGCGGCGATGCGAACTCCATCTTTGCAATAATAGTAGACTGCTTTCTGAGCGAATGGATCAGTGACAAGATGTATGTTTCCAGTCGATCTATCGTATATGGAAAACCCAAAGTCACCCTGCAGCCTGGCTGCGCAGTCACGGCCCCACTTCTGCCATGCTGCCATCGTGAGTGCCGCATTTGTGGAGCTCTTGTGGTCCATTCCCAATGCGTCGGAAAGCTCGTCACGTCGATAAAGGTCAAAGTTCCCGCAGAGCAAAAATTGTCCACACTCACTTTCCTGGATGTTCGAGTAGAGCGCGTCTTCCCAGAACGTATCCGGCTTGCTTTGCATCACCACCACATTTGGGAGCAAGCGATACAGAGGGGGACGGCCTGCTCCCCAATACATGCCCATCAGAGATTGGGCGATCTTTTGATACTCCGCTTCAACCCCTTGCCAGGCGGCGATCATAAATCCAAGCATGGGCTACATCTGCATGCTGCCGCCAAAGGCATCGCCGCTGCTTCCAAACATCATGAATGTGTCGTTAGGTACGGAAAGTCTGGTTACAGATGGCGGTGTCCAGTTTGGCTTGTCTTGTTTTTTGTTTTCAGACCCGTCGATCAATACTTTCTTCTCCGGCGTTTCCATTTGGGAGGCCCCAACTAATTGTTGACATATTCTGTAGAGATAACCGAACACGATCCGCGCCAAGAAGATGCCTGGAAGTGGCAAATTCGTCAAGATCTTGCCTTTGCGGTAGGAATACCTTAACCAGATTCTGAAAGGGCGCGCAATTTTCGCGGATCGGCGACGTTCGTGGGAGGAAGGTTTGTCAACAGTTTCTCTGGATGTTGTAGTCAGTCAGGGGAAAAACCAAGTTTTTTCTGAGTTAAACGATGAGGTGGTTCTTCTTAATCTTGAGAAGGCGCAGTACTTTTGCCTGGATAGTATGGGAAAAGTTATATGGTACAAGATAGCGGAGCCGATACCGGTCGCTGAATTGGTGGCGCAGCTTTGCAATAGCTATAATGGCCCTAAAGATGAAATAGAAAAGGACGTTATATCGTTTTTGAGCGAACTCGAAAAACTGGACTGCCTGTGGATAGAGTAATGCCAGTTCCTTCGATTTGGGATGTTTCCGGCAGGCTGGAGATCGTCCTTTTTCTCGAGGCAGTTTGTGTTTTGTTGTTTGTATGTGCGTGCGTAAAGTTTCTCCCTTTCAAAATGTACCGCTCCATGATGGGGCGTCCGTCTCTAAAGCAGCCTGCCGCATGCCTCTCGGAGCATGAGGGTGCATTGGTCGCCAGTGTGGCGAAATCAATCTCACGCGCCTCATCGCGATTGCCGTTCGATGTCGTTTGTTTTCCTCAAGCCCTCGCAGCACGTAACATGCTGAGACGAAGAAAATTCAATACGACTCTATATCTCGGTGTGCGTCATAACGAGAATCGCCAAGTTGTGGCGCACGCTTGGGTGATCTGTGGTGGAATAGTCGTTACAGGAGGGGGGGCGGTACCGAATCATACTCCGATTCAGTGGTTCGGCTAATATTTGGGGAGTGATGATTGTCAGTTTGCCTTCTTTCGAGGCTTCGAACTTGAAGCGAGAAGCATGATATGCAGGCATTGTCGGAAATAGTATCGTGCGATCTCAATAACATACGCTCAAAGAAGGGCGAGATTTACTCTCAGTATGCGAAGTATTTTTCCGTTACCTTATTTGAGAACAAGTGAGCAAGTCTGCGATGATCTTCGTAGAAAACTGGCAGCGCTTGCCGGGAATGAGTTCGGAGAGCCAAAAATTATCTCCCAAGATCCATTACTCTTCAGCATGCTGGCGTGCCTAAATTCTCTGAAAGGGGAAGAATTTCTTAGAGCCCGTCCACAAAGTCATTGAATCGTTGGAATCGTTTGTGATTCACTATCTTGTAGCGATTGATGAGGGAGCTACCAGATGTGGACGAAAGAAAACCGTGCCCGTTATGAGCGCCGGGGCCTTCGGTACCCGAGTGATCTGACGGACGAAGAGTGGTCGGTTCTGGCGCCGTTGATCCCGCCGGCCCGGCATGGCGGCCGCAAGCGGTCGGTTGACGTTCGCGCGGTGATCAATGGCTTGCTCTATGTTCTGGAGACCGGCTGCCCGTGGCGCCATTTGCCGAAGGACTTTCCGCCGAAGAGCACGGTGCATGGGTATTTCGATCTGTGGGCCTGGGACGGCACGCTCGAGCGGATGCACGATACGCTCTATGTGGCGTTGCGCGAGGCGGAAGGCCGAGAGGGGCAACCGAGCGCCGCGATTATCGACAGCCAAAGCGCCAAATCGGCGCAAAAAGGGGGGCGTCGCTTGACCCGATCGGCTATGACGCGGGCAAGAAGACGCGCGGCGTGAAGCGCCACATCCTCACTGACCATGGCGGACTGCTGCTCACGGCGGTGGTGCATCCAGCCGACATTCAGGACCGCGACGGCGCGGCCTTGGTTTTGAGCAAGCGGGTGCGGCGACGGTTTCCATTCATCGAGGTGGTCTTCGCCGATGCCGGCTACCAGGGGCCGAAAGCCGCCAAGGCGGTGGCCAAGACCGGGCCCTGGCGGCTGGAAATCATCAAGCGGAGCGACGGCGCCAAGGGCTTCATGGTGCAGGCCAAGCGCTGGATCGTCGAACGCACGCTGGCCTGGATCTCGCGCAACCGAAGGCTCGCCCGAGACTTCGAGGCGCGGGCGCGAACCGCCACCGCCTTCATCTACCTCGCCATGATCAAGATCATGGTACGCCGCTTGAAACAAACATGAACTTTATGGACGGACTCTTAGTGTCTCAAAAAAGTGTTTTGAGTTTATTTTCGATGTTATTGAGGATTCTTGCCGCCACAGCCGCAATCCATCTGTGGTTGATATGAGTAACCCAAGATTGGATGTCGGACTGCTGTATGACATAGGGATTCTATGTCAAAAACGCGGTCTTTGCAGTGTTGGTAATGCGGATTACGAATCGTCATACAACAATTTTATTCAAGTATATCAGGATGTTATTGGTCATCTGGATGTTGTTTGGCCTGACTTGTCGAGAGTCTTACAGGATTTTGGATCAGTTTATCTTCTAATCGACGGTAGGCAATTTATCTCTCGCGATCGGTGTCCTGGGTTAGTGCTTGTCCCGGAACGCGCCCTGGTAGAGACAGTAGAGTTTGTCACGGAACAAATCCTACATGAGTTTTGCATCAATCATTGTTTCTTAGAGCCCGTCCACAAAGTCATTGAATCGTTGGAATCGTTTGTGATTCACTATCTTGTAGCGATTGATGAGGGAGCTACCAGATGTGGACGAAAGAAAACCGTGCCCGTTATGAGCGCCGGGGCCTTCGGTACCCGAGTGATCTGACGGACGAAGAGTGGTCGGTTCTGGCGCCGTTGATCCCGCCGGCCCGGCATGGCGGCCGCAAGCGGTCGGTTGACGTTCGCGCGGTGATCAATGGCTTGCTCTATGTTCTGGAGACCGGCTGCCCGTGGCGCCATTTGCCGAAGGACTTTCCGCCGAAGAGCACGGTGCATGGGTATTTCGATCTGTGGGCCTGGGACGGCACGCTCGAGCGGATGCACGATACGCTCTATGTGGCGTTGCGCGAGGCGGAAGGCCGAGAGGGGCAACCGAGCGCCGCGATTATCGACAGCCAAAGCGCCAAATCGGCGCAAAAAGGGGGGCGTCGCTTGACCCGATCGGCTATGACGCGGGCAAGAAGACGCGCGGCGTGAAGCGCCACATCCTCACTGACCATGGCGGACTGCTGCTCACGGCGGTGGTGCATCCAGCCGACATTCAGGACCGCGACGGCGCGGCCTTGGTTTTGAGCAAGCGGGTGCGGCGACGGTTTCCATTCATCGAGGTGGTCTTCGCCGATGCCGGCTACCAGGGGCCGAAAGCCGCCAAGGCGGTGGCCAAGACCGGGCCCTGGCGGCTGGAAATCATCAAGCGGAGCGACGGCGCCAAGGGCTTCATGGTGCAGGCCAAGCGCTGGATCGTCGAACGCACGCTGGCCTGGATCTCGCGCAACCGAAGGCTCGCCCGAGACTTCGAGGCGCGGGCGCGAACCGCCACCGCCTTCATCTACCTCGCCATGATCAAGATCATGGTACGCCGCTTGAAACAAACATGAACTTTATGGACGGACTCTTAGAGAGATGGAGACGCCGTGGATTGATAGTGCTCAATGTGGATTAGATACAGAAGAATACATATCAGAGTGGACGGGAAGTAATTTTGGACAGAGAAATTGTTGCCAAATACCAATTTTGTATTATGGGGTAAGAGAAAAATGTTAGAAGTGATTGGAGCTTAAATGGAGTGATAACCAAAAATATTCGAAACGGATCTTGGAAGTCTTTTTAGAATTGGATCAGTTTTTTTGATAATGCCGTTGTCGCTAATTGGTTGACGCCTCATGGTAAGCATGTGTATGAAAAAGTGAAACGGTTCTATTTCAGAGACAGAAAAATTTGGTTCAGGTTGGCAGGAATTGATTAGGTATTGGGTTTTGTGATCTTGCTCATCTGGACACTGGCACCGCACAGTCGAAGAGATAGTGGTGGCCGGTATCGTGCTTCTATCAAGCCGTTCTCCGACACCCACTTTTGGTATCTGTCGAATGTGACTCAGTATGTGATCTGGCTGTATCTATACTTTAATCTCAGCCGCCCTGACGTTGTAGATTTGCTGGCGGAACGTGGGATCGATGTGAGCTACGAATACGTCCGAATGTAGGGCAGGGTTTGGGGTCGCCTATGCCATACGCCTTCAGTGCCGTCGATCTCGAGCGGATGACCGCTGGCATTTGGATGAGATGTTTGTCTCGATTAGTGGTCGCCGCATGTACCCCTGGCGCGCCGTTGATGAGGGGGGTGAGTTCTGGACATTCTCGTCGAGCCGCGGCGTGACAAACGAGCCGCGATGAAGGGAGTGAGGCGAATCCTCAAGAGGCAGGGCGCTGCTCTGACTTCGATCACGATCGACAAGTTGGGGTCGTATCGCGCGGTATTGCGAGACCTTTACCTAGGCGATCGCCACGGCATCGGGGGGCGATCAAACAATCGCGTGGAGAATTCGCGCCGGCCGATCAGACGCCAAGAACGCTGTTGGATCGGGTTTAAGCGTCCGGGCTCGACGCAGAGATTTCCTTCCGCTCGTGCTGTCGTCCACAATGCTTTCAACCTCCAGCGGCATTTGATCTCTCGACGCCATATGAAGATCCATCGCGCTGCGGCACTGGCTCAATGGCAAGTCATTGCCGGCGTTGCATAATCCTAAGATGGTCTCTTGCTACATCACGCTCGTCGCCTGAAGGGGTGATAACGCCCGCAGCATCCCGATGATCTGTCCTCGCATGTAGCTTTTCCGGCTCAGATCGACTCTTCAAAACCGCGACACAACCAGAACCTAAATGTCAGTCCGGGCCCCCACTTAACGGACCCAGGTCAATGGTGACGTCGCCAAAATAGGGCGACTGCTGGGTTGGAGGGAATCTTGGATTGGATCAAACGCCTGGCAGATTCTCACTCGTTCGGCTGGGTCATGGGTGAACGGCTTCTGGTATTGAGCCTGATTCTCTTTGTAGAGTTTCCCCTTTCACTTCAGGTGGTTGGAAGGCATCTTGTGACTCAGTGATATCCGGAAGTTGGTTGGTGCTTGTCAGATAATTCTGAGACAGGTATCTGAGTCACAGACCTAGAACGCGAGTATGGTCCGTGCGGGATGCACGTGCGGTGGGAAGCCGGTTCGGCCATGCGAGCGTTTGAAGGGGACGGGATGTCCCTAGGAGCGGCACCACCACGGTGCATTAGCAACCTAGGAGCCCGTATTCCTGTTTGTTCGGGCTTCGCATCCGGAAGCCCCGAAATAAAACAGCTGAAAATCGAATATCGTGACCCTAAGTCTCTCAAGAGTCGATCGGCCAATCCCAGGAAGCACTTCCGGCAGCAGCGCCGGAAAATCGAGCGGAGCATCAGGAAGTTCGGATTCATCGCGCCTGTCCTGATCGACAGCTATGGAACCATTATCTGCGGACATGTCCGCGTCGCAGCGGCGATTGAACTCGACCAGAATCGGATCCCAACAGTTCTAGTCGATGCCCTTTCTGAGGAACAAGTTCGGGCCTACGCGATCGCCGACAATCGCCTTGCAGAAGATGGTTCGTGGGACCAGGCGGTTTTGTCCATGGAGTTCGAAGCAATTCTTGAGCTCGATGCGGATTTCGATCTCACTTTCACCGGCTTTGAGGTCGCAGAGATTGATTTCCTCCTGGAGACTGATTTCGACGGGGCGCCCACCGAGGAAACGGTCGAGAAGCCGGATTGCGAACAACCGGAGGTCTCGCGGCTTGGGGATCAGTGGGTTCTGGGCTGCCACCGAATCATGTGTGGCGACGTGCGAGATGGTAGCGCTATTGCGGATCTTATGGGCGACGACAGGGCGCGCGGAGTATTCACTGACCCGCCTTACAACGTGCCGATTGAGGGCCACGTTTCCGGTCTTGGGAAGGTCCGCCATCGCGAGTTTGCGATGGCGTGTGGTGAGATGTCCTCGAACGAATTCTCTGAATTCCTCGGGTCGGTTCTCACCAATCTGAACAAATACTCCGTCGATGGCGCTTTGCACTTCGTTTGCATGGATTGGCGGCACATCTACGAGCTGTTGAGCGTGGCCCGCGTTATCTACTCCGAGACTAAGAACCTGTGCGTCTGGAACAAGGACAATGGCGGCATGGGCTCGCTTTACTGATCGAAGCATGAGCTCGTTTGCGTATTCAAGGTGGGTACCGCCAATCACATCAACAATGTTGAACTGGGCAAGCATGGACGCAACCGGACTAATGTCTGGAACTATCCCGGCGGTAACACGTTCCGTCCCGGCCGTATGGAAGAGCTCGCGCTCCATCCCACTGTGAAACCGGTCGCGATGGTCGCCGACGCTATCCTCGATACCACGCGCCGCGGCGACGTCGTGTTAGACGGGTTTGGCGGGTCCGGCACGACCCTAGTAGCGGCCGATCGCACGGGCCGCGTCGCGCGATTGATGGAGCTGGATCCCCGCTATGTCGACGTCACGATCCGGCGCTGGCAATCCGAGACCGGCGAGACCGCCACCCTAGCAGACACTGGTGAACGGTTTAGCGATGTCGCTGAGCGTCGGAGTTCGAGCGCATCCAGTCCTCTGCGGAAAGTCGAGGGAGGACGATGATGACTGACCGCAAATATGAGATTGGCTATGGAAAACCGCCCAAAGAGTATCGGTTCAAGCTTGGCCAATCCGGGAATCCCAATGGGCGTCCAAAGAAAGCCGCAAACCAGAAATCACTGGCTGATCGGTTAAACAAGATTGTGAGTCGCAAGGTTTCCATTCGCGTTGGCGAGCAACATGAGGAGCATGAGCTGCTTGATGCGATGCTCTTGGCGTTGGCCCATAAAGCCGGGAAAGGAGATATCCGATCGATCAACCTTGTTCGGGACATTCTGGAGAAAGCCGAAACCCCTCCCGCGTTTGAAATCCTTCCCGAGGACGAAGCGGAACTTGAGCGCGAGCTTCTCAAGCTGATGAGCAAGGGAGCCTAAGGTGACGCTCAGTAAGGCTGAACTGATACTCCGGCACTACCGCTTCAACTTTGCGGCATTCAACAGGTTCGCTTTCCGTGAACGTCATCCCTTTCGGGCGTTCTTAGAGATATTGGCATATTGAGCTGATGGCTAGCGCATTGGCACGGTGTACGACAGGTGAGATCACACGGTTGATAATCAACGTTCCTCCACGTCACCTCAAATCGCACACTGCATCGGTCGCCTTCGTGTTGTGGTTATTGGGTCGCCATCCGGACAAGCAAGTCCTTTCTTTGGCCGGAACTCGAGAACTCACGTCCGATCTCAACGAAGCGGTTGATCGCCTGATCGCGTCACCGCGGTTGCGGGCAGTGTTTCCCAATCTCACAGTTCCGACTAGCTCCGGGCAGATTCGGATGCATGCTGGCGGTCGTAGGATGAGCGGGACTGTCGGAAAGTCTCAGGTTGGACGGGGGGCGGACTTGATCATCATCGATGATCCCATCCCTCCCAGCATTGCCTGGAAGGGCACCGCGCGGAACGCACTGATCCAGTGGTTCGACGGTGAAGTCATCCAGCGGCTGAACGACAAATCGAACGGGGTAATCATTCTCGTTAGCCATCGTGTTCACCCTGAGGATCTCACCCATCATTTGCTGAACGCGTCGGATGACTGGCATGTATTGTCGATCCCGGCCATCGCGATAGAAGACGAGATCTGGGCAATGCCGAATCAAACTCACGTCCATCGTACTAAGGGCGAGGCACTCATGCCGGCTCTGATGGACCGTGGCAGCCTGCGAGGCCTCTTGACCGAGATCGGTGCATCCCGGTTCAGCGCTCAGTATCAGCAGAAACCTTTCATACCGAAAAATCCGCAGGAGGTCCGTGGCGGGGCGTTCCGCCATGTCACGGAGGATGGTACCGAAACTATTCGTTTCGGCACAGTTTCTGAAGTCGGGATCATGTTGTATGAGTTGTTCGGTGAGGGCGATACCCATCCTGCTGAGCCGCCTCCTCCGCTCCCAGCAGCTGAGGAGTGGTCTAAAAAAGCACAAGCTATCTGCGCTAAGTTGCAAGAAGAAATGGCCCGCAGTATCGCTGAGAAAGATTGGTCTTCTCGCGAAGACTAATACGGTTCTTATTCTCCATTTCTCCGGAATCAATGGATTATAAGAATTCTTTTCCCAAAATCGTCCTAGGGTTGTCACAAGAGTTTTTCTGAGGATGAAACTCCGTTTCACGCAACATCCCGATGATCTGTTCTGGTGTATATCTCTTCCGTCTCATATCGACCTCCTCAAAGCCTTGAGATGGCTGCGTCCCAACGGTCAGCCCGATCCACTTTCACGGACCCATGTCTCGAATTCTAGAGCGACGCACGCTCTTTCTGCTGGACTGCGCGGACACGGCAAGCATTGCTGGGGCCGGACGAGGCGACAGGCCTCCAGCCCGCCAAATCGCAGACGCCCGGTTTAACTCCGGGCCTGTGGTGGTGGGAGCGCCGCGACCTTCGCGGTACCGAACTGGAGGACCCGACATGGCCCGTAAAACCAAGCGCATCGCTGCTACCAAGGCCGCGACGACTGCGTCAGTCACCGACATCGCTGCGAATAAGCCTCGCAACCGGCGAGCTGCAACTGCGAGAGTTGCGCGCAGGCCAGTTGCCGCAAAGGACTCCTGTGGCCATGCCTCTGACGGTAAACCTGCGGCAAAGCCAATTGCTGGAAAGCTTGGTCTAATCGCTGAGGCAGTTGCAAAGCCTAAGGGCATTTCACTCGAAGACCTGGTCAAGGTGACTGGTTGGCAGCCGCACACGGTACGGGCCGCGCTCACCCGGCTCCGACAGCGCAGCATCGCTGTCAAGCTGACTATGATCGAAGACCGAAAAGTCTATCGGGTGGTCGAAGCGGGGGCTTGATGATGAATCTTCAGAGTCTTCAGGAGCGCCTCCATGCCCTCGCGGGCATGGAGGTCGCCGCGTTGCGGGGCGAGTGGAAGCGCCTTTACCGGAGCCAACCTCCCGCCCGGATCAGCCGACAGCTTCTAGAACTCGGCATTGCCTGGAAGCTGCAGGAAGCAGCGCTCGGCGGACTTGGCCGGTCGACACAGCGGCTTCTCGGCAGCTCAGCTGACGCTGCGACGACCAAATCGCAGTCGGTTGCCATTGTCGTCAAACCGGGTGCCCGGTTGGTTCGGGAATGGCGCGGCGAAACGCACGACGTGCTCATTGTTGAGGGCGGTTACGAGTGGCGAGGGCAACGCTGGACCTCTCTCTCGATGATCGCTCGCGAGATCACCGGGACGCGATGGTCGGGACCTCGGTTCTTCGGATTGGAGAAGCGTTCTTCCAAGCGCACCGAGACTGCCGGGGAGAATGCTGATGGCTAAGGCATCGGTGCGCTGCGCCATCTACACCCGCCAGTCCTCGGAAAAGGGGTTGGAGCAGGAGTTCAACTCCCTCGATGCCCAGCGCGAGGCCTGTCAGGCGTTCATCGCCAGCCAGAAGCACGAGGGGTGGACAGCGCTGCCAGCGCACTATGACGACGGCGGGTTCTCGGGCGGGACGATGGAGCGACCGGGGCTGGCCCGGCTCCTTGCAGACATTGCATGCGGCAAGGTGGACGTGGTCGTAGTTTACAAGGTCGACCGGCTGACGCGCTCGCTTGCTGACTTCGCCAAGATCGTCGAGGCGTTCGATGGCAAGGGCGTGTCCTTCGTCTCGGTCACGCAGCAGTTCAACACGACCACGTCGATGGGGCGGCTAACACTGAACGTACTGCTCTACTTCGCCCAATTCGAGCGCGAAGTCACTGGAGAGCGCATTCGCGACAAGATCGCTGCGTCCAAGAAGAAGGGCATGTGGATGGGTGGCCCGGTGCCTCTTGGCTATGATCTGCAGGGGCGCTCACTGGTCGTCAAGGAAGACGAGGCGAAGACCGTCAGGCACATCTTCGAACGGTATGTTGTGCTGAGGTCGGTGCATGACCTGAAGGCCGAGTTGGACCGCGACGGCTATGTTAGCAAGCGACGGGTCAATAAGGCAGGCCGTGTAACCGGCGGGAAGCCGTTCAGCAGAGGTGCCCTTTATCTTCTGCTTCAGAATCGACTCTACCACGGTGAGGTCGAGCACAAGGGTGCTGTCTATCCGGGGCAGCAGGAGGCGATCATCGATGGCGATATCTGGGAGCAGGTGCAAGCGTTGGTCGCTGGCAATCGGATCGATCGCGCGACGGGCGCCGGATCAACTGCACCGAGTCTCCTAGCTGGTTTGGTGTTCGACGGAAACGGCAAGCGGTTGACCCCGACCCATGCGAACAAGCGTGGGATACGATACCGCTACTACGTCAGTGCGCCGTTGGTCCGAGGGGAACAATCCGAAGCGGGATGGCGGTTGCCGGCCGGCGACCTAGAGGCGCTGGTGCAGGATCAGGTGATCCAAGTCCTGTCGGACGAGGGCGCCGTGCACGAGGCGGGCGCCGACGGTTTGAGTCTTGATGCGCGACGCCGAACAGTTCGGGCCGCTGCGGAACTCGCTTCACGATGGCGGACGCTGGCCTTCGAGAAGCGCCGAGCCATCCTGCTAGCGCTGGTATCGCGCATCACGGTCATGGTGGACGGAATCGAGCTGCACCTGCGATCGGATGCGACCCCGGTCATCACGGACCCAGATTTCAGCCCCGGTACCCCTTATGCGGCCAGTGAAACTGCTCAGAAGTTCACTATGCGTGTTCCGGCAAAGATGCGTCGGATCGGCAAGGGACACGCACTCGTCATCAACGGAACCAATGTCGTCAATCGAAAGCCGGATCCGACGCTGGTTCGATTGCTGGTCCAGGCGCAGCGCTACCGTGATCTGATCCTGGTCGGCGATGGACGTTCGATGGCTGAGATTGCAGCTGAGGTCGGTGTTGGCGCATCCTACTTCTCGCGCATCGTCCGCTTCGGATTCCTTGCTCCCGATGTCGTTCGATCGGTCCTCGATGGACGTCAGCCGCTTGAGCTGTCGGCGAAGAAGCTGACACTTGGCGTGACGCTCCCTATCGATTGGGATGCCCAGAAGCAGAAACTTGGATTCAGCTAGACCCTGCCGCTCCAAATGTTGGGCCCACGGCTTACTGTCGAGGGCTTCGAATGCTTGATGATTTGCGCCAGCAATCGATATCTCAATGTACCACGGAAATGGGGAGGAGAGACTTTCGGGCCATGTGGGCCGAAGTTCTGCCACTGTGTGAGTCTCTGGGTGCATACTCGGTGACGGTCGTCGCGCCAAGTTCCTGAAAAGGCGACGCAATTTCCCGATCGCAGGTGATCACTCGGGAGAGACCTAAATGTCAGGAGAAGAGTGGCTGGGGGACCTGGATTCGAACCAGGGTTGACGGAGTCAGAGTCCGTAGTCCTACCGCTAGACGATCCCCCAACCGGGTTTCCGGAACCGGGGCCTGATCTCTGGAAAAGGCTTGGCTCGGAGCGGTACTCGGACGCTTTGGGAGACCCCAAACCGTCACGGGGAGCCGTACATATAATCTCCGTCCCCTGGATGCAAGCCTGTTCGCGGCCCGCGCGGTCTCCGCGGGCCGGCGGTGCGCGTGCTGGCGTCTTTCGAAGAATCTCCGGCGAGAGGCGTGACAAGCCCGTTCCCGTGCGCGACACTTCACCCAACTGATCGAAACACTCTGGTGTCGACGGCGGGCGGGGGCGGCTCCTCGCGCCAACCGGATGGCCAGTAAAGATGAGAGCCGGGAGTTGACGTCCGAGACTTTGTTCACGGGCGGGCCGGCCGAGAGGGGTGCCGAATGGCGACCGCCGGGTCTTTCACGCCCGGACGGCGCCGCCATCGCGAGAAACCGGCGGGCTCCCAGCATTCGAATGGGGGGCAGGGCCGGTCGCGGGGTGACCGCGTCGGACAAAGGGAAACATCGGACCGCGCACAATCCCACGCGCGGACGTCCGGCGAGGTTTTGGCGGCCCTCGATCTCGGCACCAACAACTGCCGGCTGTTGGTTGCCCGGCCACAGGGTGACGGATTCCGGGTCATCGACGCCTTTTCCAGGATCGTTCGGTTGGGCGAAGGGCTAGGCTCGACGGGCGTTCTCTCGGACGATGCGATGGACAGAACCGTCGACGCCCTCAGTGTGTGTGCCGACAAGATGGAGCGGAGGCGGGTGACCCTGTCCCGCGGTGTCGCGACACAGGCCTGCCGCCTGGCCGGGAACTGTGACGTCTTCATGGATCGTGTGCGGC
The DNA here is from genome assembly GCA_963691835.1 of Thalassobaculaceae bacterium. GTDB lineage: Bacteria > Pseudomonadota > Alphaproteobacteria > Thalassobaculales > Thalassobaculaceae. Next base: position 4,782,480 of record OY829383.1, on the reverse strand, counting down.
GGGAGACGGGTCTGGAGATCGAGATCATCAGCAACCAGGAGGAGGCTGAGCTTGCGCTTGCCGGGTGCGTGCCGCTCTTCGATCCGGCGATCCCCAATGCGCTTGTGTTCGACATCGGCGGCGGGAGCACGGAGCTGGCCTGGCGTCCGGCTGATCATGACGATTTCGGACAAGGGTTGGCGGTCATCTCCATTCCCATCGGGGTGGTGACCTTGGCCGAGCGGTATGGCGGCGACCGGTTCGATCCGAAGACTTACGATGCCATGATCGAGGAAGTCCGATCCAACCTTGTCGCTTTCGACGAGGACCACGGCATCAGCCGGCGTGTGGCCGAGGGAAGCGTGCAGATGGTGGGGACGTCCGGCACAGTAACGACGCTGGGTGGCTTGCGATTGAATTTGCGGCGCTATGCCCGGGATCGGGTGGACGGGATGTTCCTGGACTTCGAGGAAGTCACCGTTCTGGCCCGGCGTCTGGCGGCGCAGAGCTACCGTGACCGGGCGGCGGAGCCCTGCATCGGCCCGGACCGCGCCGATCTTGTCGTGGCGGGCTGCGCCATTCTTGAAGCGATTTGCCAGCAATGGGTTGTCGGGCGGCTTCGCGTCGCGGATCGCGGGGTTCGCGAGGGAATCCTCTTCGGCCTTTTGCGGCAGGCGGGCGATCAGATCGCGCGGCCCTGACGCCCCAAGAAGACAATCGTCGGCCGGTGTGGTAGCCCAACGCCCATGAGCACAAATCGAAAGAGTGCCGGGGGACGGCGTGGTTCGGGATCCGGAAGCGGAACCCGCATGGCCAGTGTCCGGGTGAAGACCGCTAAGAAGCGGTCGAACTCATCCGCCCGGTGGCTGCAGCGGCAGTTGAACGACCCCTACGTCGCCGAGGCAAAGCGTTTCGGGTACCGCTCCCGGGCGGCGTTCAAGATCTTGCAGCTCGATGACCGGTTCAAGTTCCTCCGCCCGGGATCGTTCGTCGTCGATCTTGGGGCGGCGCCTGGCGGCTGGTGTCAGGTCGCGGCGAAGCGGGTGGTACGGGGCGGTCGCGGACGGATTCTGGCGCTCGACATCCTGGAGATGGACCCAATCGTCGATGTCGACGTGATGCAAGGCGACTTCCTCTCTGATGAGGTCTACGAGGCGCTTCTTGAACGGGTCAGCCAACAGGGAGCCGTTGGTGTCGACGTGGTCTTGAGCGACATGGCCGCCCCGACGACCGGGCATGGCCCGACGGATCACCTGCGCACGATTGCCTTGTGCGAGGCCGCGTGGGATTTCGCGGAAAAGGTCCTGGCCCCGGGCGGTGCCTTTGTCGCCAAAGTCTTTAAAGGGGGCGGAGAACGGGAGTTCCTGGCCGCGCTCAAGCGCTCTTTTGAGAGTGTCCGCCATGCCAAGCCACCGGCGAGCCGAGCCGACTCGGCTGAGACTTATGTGGTCGCGACCGGCTTTCGGCGCCGTGAAGAGTTGGCATCAGAGGACGAATAATCCCGATTCATGCCGGTTTGCCTCGCCTTACGGGACTGTCGTCTGAGTGTCACGACTTCCGAGTTGCCGATGGCAGAGCCCGGTGTATAGTCGCGCGCCACCGCTCGGATCGGAGGCATCATGGAAATCCGCGAAGCTCTGACTTTTGACGACGTGCTCCTGGAGCCCGGCCGCTCTTCCGTGTTGCCTGCCCAGGTTGAGACCCGGACACGGCTGACCCGCGAGATCGAGCTGGGTATCCCGCTGTTGTCATCGGCGATGGACACGGTCACTGAGAGCCGGATGGCGATCACCATGGCCCAGAGCGGCGGCATCGGGGTCGTGCACAAGAACCTTTCGATTGACCAGCAGGCCGCTGAGGTCCGCGCCGTCAAAAAATTCGAGGCGGGGATGGTTGTAAACCCTGTGGTCATCCACCCCGACCAGCCGCTCGCCGATGCACTCGCGCTGATGGACCGGTATCGTATCAGCGGCATCCCCGTTGTGCGCCGGAAGAGCCATAAGTTGGTGGGTATCCTGACGAACCGGGACGTCCGTTTCGCGACCGACAATACCCAACCGGTGAAGGACCTGATGACCAAGCGGGTCGTCACCGCAACCGAGGACGTGACCCCGGACGAGGCGCGCCGGCTTCTGCATCGGCACCGGATCGAGAAGCTGCTTGTGGTGGATGATCAACACCGCTGTATCGGCTTGATCACGGTCAAGGACATGGAGAAGGCGCAGAACTATCCGAACGCCTGCAAGGATGAGAAGGGGCGGCTTCGGGTTGCGGCCGCAACCGGCGTCGGCCGAGACGGGATCGCACGGGCGGAGGCGTTGTTCGATGCCGAGGTGGACGTCCTGGTTGTCGACACCGCACATGGCCACTCCGACGGCGTTCTCAAGGCAGTCGCAGAGGTTCGTAAGCTGTCCAACTACACCCAGATCATCGCTGGCAACGTGGCGACGTCCGAGGGTGCGAAGGCACTGCTTGATGCGGGCGCCGACGCAATCAAGGTCGGTATCGGCCCGGGCTCGATCTGTACGACGCGCATGGTTGCGGGCGTCGGTGTCCCGCAGCTCACGGCCATCGTCGATGCGGTCGAGGTTTGCCACAAAGCCGGCGTCCCCGTGATTTCGGACGGCGGCATCAAGTACTCCGGCGACCTTGCCAAAGCGATTGCTGCCGGTGCGGATGTGGCGATGGTGGGATCTCTTCTCGCGGGGACGGAGGAAAGCCCCGGTGAGGTCTATCTCTACCAGGGCCGGTCCTATAAGGCGTATCGCGGCATGGGCTCGCTCGGCGCCATGGCACGAGGCTCGGCGGACCGCTATTTCCAGGAAGAGGTGTCCGATAACCTGAAGTTGGTCCCCGAGGGTATTGAAGGCCAGGTTCCTTACAAGGGGCCCGCGTCGACCGTGATTCACCAGTTGATTGGTGGTCTCAGGGCCGCGATGGGATACACGGGCAGCGCCAGCATCGAGGAGATGCGGACCAACGCGCGGTTCCTCAAGATCAGCAATGCGGGTCTCCGGGAAAGCCATGTCCACGACGTGACCATCACCCGAGAGGCGCCGAACTACCGGCCCAATCTGTAGCGGACCCTCAACGTGACTCCAGGTGGAAGACTCTCGGCCGCGATTGAGGTTCTGGCCGAAATCGATACCGACCCGAGACCGGCCGACCGGGTTCTCGCCGCCTATTGGCGCACCCGCCGTTACGCCGGTTCCAAGGACCGGAACGCGGTAGCGGACCGGGTCTACGGCGTGCTGCGGCGGCGGACCCGGCTCGACTGGTGGATCCGCGCAAAAGCCGGATGGGTCAGTGTCGGCGCGCGGCAACGGATCATCGCGGACATGCTGCTGACGGACTCCCTATCTTCTGAGGGGGTTCAGGCGGCATTCTCTGGGACGGATCACGCCCCCGAATCGTTGGATGCGGCCGAGGCTGAGATGGCCAGCGCGCTCGATGGCGCCAGCCTGAACGCTGATGATATGCCGGAAGCGGTGCGCTGGGAGTGTCCGGAGTGGGCGGTCGAGCCGCTGAAGAAGGCCCTTGGTACAGGATTTCCGTCCACGATGGCGGCGATGCTGGAGGAAGCGGCCTTCGATCTCCGTCTCAACACGGCGAAAACCGCGGACCGGAACGCGATCGTGGCCAAGCTTGGGAAAGCCGGTCTCGACGTTATCGCCACGCCGCTCTCTCCGATTGGTCTCCGGTCCGCCGCCCGGCGACCGGTCGACGGGCTGGCCGCATTCAAGGCGGGCGAGATTGAAGTCCAGGACGAAGGTGCGCAGATCGCCGCCATGCTGGCGGATGCCCGCCCCGGCATGCAGATTGCGGACTATTGCGCCGGCGCAGGCGGTAAGACACTGGTCATGGCCGCTGACATGAAGAACAAGGGACGCGTTCTGGCGTGCGATACGTCTGAAGGGCGGCTTGAGCGCTCGGCCGTCCGGACAAAACGGGCTGGGCTTCACAATGTGGAGCGGCGGGTCCTGGATCCCGAACGCGCGGATCGGCGTCTCAAGCGGCTTGCCGGGCGCTTTGACCGGGTGATGGTGGATGCACCCTGTACCGGGCTCGGCACGTGGCGGCGGAATCCGGACGCGCGCTGGCGTTATGGCCCGGACGATCTCGCAGAGATGACGGCCCTTCAGGACCGCATCCTGGACCGGGCTTCACGGCTGACGTCACCGGGCGGGCGGCTGATCTACGTCACCTGTTCCCTCTTCCGGGAAGAGAATGAGGACCGGATTGAGGCCTTCCTGTCTCGCAGTCCCATACCCTTCCAGCCGTTGGACGTGACATCGGTGTGGGCTGAGACGGTGGAACGACGTGGCGGGGCACCGTGCCCCGAGACGGATGGGCCATGGCTGCGCCTCACGCCGGACAAGCATGGGACGGATGGGTTCTTCGTCGCGATCCTGGAGCGTGAAACGGAAGCAGATCAGCCCGGCGCTAGTTGATGATGCCGTCCAATGGGTTGAAGCGGAACCTCGGCCGCGGGGAGAGCTGGATCGAGTCCAGCGTGCGACCGTCGTCGATGTCGGCCGAGTTCGGACCCGCCGCCGGGAACAGGGCGGACATCGCCGTCTTCACCATCTTCGCGTAGGCGGGATCGTTCGGACCTTGCAAATCAGGTCCCGACACCTTGGCGCCGCCGATCGATTCGCCCCGATAGCAGAAGGCCGCGAACAGCCGGGTTCCGTTCTGCCGGCGATCCGTATCCAGGCGCTGGGCTCGGGCGCGGCAGATCTCATTCCCCGTCGCACCGGGCAAGGGATCGAACGCGAACATGATCCTGTAGTCGCGATGGCGCACTAGCGATGCGTCTGCTGTGAAGCGCACATCCTTGCCCGGGACGCTGCCGGTCGCGTGGCGCGCGGTTGCCGAGGCGGTCTCGAACTCGCCAGCCTGGAAAGACGGCCGGACCACATCCACCAGCACGGCGGATGATTTGCTCGCGGTCTCGAGGAAGGCGAGACGGCCTCCTGCGGACACGCTGTCGGTGGTTGTTTGGACCGTCGTCGCACCGCATCCGGCCAAGGCAACGGCGGCGAGAAGAGCCGCGATAGGCTTCAGTCCAATGTCAGCCAGCAAGGTCGATCTCCGCGTCGGGCGTTGGGGTGGGAGGCCCGGGGCGCGTGCTTTCCAGAGACGCGCCCGGTCCACCCATTGTCTCTATGTAGGAAGGCGAAGCCCGATTGTCAGTTGACCCGGAAGACGCCTTCTTTGTCGCGGTCGAACTGGTCGATGGGAAACAGCTCCTCAATCGCGGCTGCGACGATGGTCTCGTACGCCGGATCCGCCAAGCCACCCGACGGTGTCGGGGCTGAAACCCGGGCTTCGGCGATCGGCTCTTCCCGTGCGCAGAACACCGCCTGGACGCTCAGTTTGTCGCCATTGGAGCCGAGCTTGACCCGCTTGGGGTCCGTCGAACACACATCGTAAGCCGTGGTTGTGAAGGTGGTATCGAACACGTACACGATCCGGAAGTGAGGCTGCGCCGCCTCGGTCGGGTCGTCCGTGTACTTCACGTTTATGCCGAACCCTTTTCCTTCCGAGAGACGCGCCGTAACGGCCGCGGTCTCCCGGTCACCCTCCTGGAAAGGGCTGTTTGCGGTCTGCACCAGAACAGCCGAATGTCCCGCGGCTCCGGTCAGGAAGTCGCGGCGGGCGACGGTATCGTGAAACGATGTACCGCGATGGGCGACAAGGCCGGAACACGCGGCGAGGGCACCCATGGCGAGACTGGCGAAGGCAAGCCTTGAGATCACGGCCGAACGACGATGAGACATAAAAACTCCTCCGGTATGTCGCCTCCATCCCCCAGATGGGACGGGAAAATGTCTTTTCGAAGGTTGTTTTGACTGATCACGAATATCTGAGCGATCGCGAGCCGGAGGTATGGCGCTGCTGCACCGTTTCCAAGACCCGGTCGCTTTCTATATGGTCTCGCGACAAGGGGGCGGCATGGCAGAGTCACAAGACATACTCGACTTCTGGTTCGATGAGATCGAAGAGAAGAAATGGTTTGAGAAGGACCCGGCGTTCGACGCGGATCTAAGATCACGCTTCGGTACCCTGCACGCCGACGCAATGGCGGGGCGCCTTGAGAGTTGGGCCGAAACGCCGGGCGGGATGTTGGCTCTGATCATTGTGCTGGACCAGTTCTCCCGGAACCTGTTCCGGGACGACCCGCGCGCATTCGCCGGCGATCCAGCCGGACTAGCCCTATGCGAGCGCATGCTGGACCTGGGATGGGACAAGGCGCTATCGCCGAAGCAGCGCGTCTTCGCGTATCTCCCTTTGGAGCACGCGGAAGATCTCGCCGCGCAAGAGCGTGTGGTTCCGCTTATGGCGGACACCGGTCTACCGGATGTCGAAATGTATGCCGACAAGCATCGGCAAGTGATTGCCCGTTTCGGCCGCTTCCCCCATCGTAACGCTGTCCTCGGCCGCGAGAGCACGCCTGAGGAAATTGAGTTTCTGAAACAGCCGGGCTCGTCGTTCTGACGCCAAAGCCGGCCCGCACTAAAACTGACCGCGACCGCAGGGAGGTCTCCGTGTCCGACAAGCCGCACGTCATTATCAACTACCCTTGGTATCAACCGGCGCTGGATCGGATGGCCGAGATCTGCACGCCGCATGTCCTGTCCGAGGCGGAAAATCCGGATGCGGTGCTTGCGGAGTTCGGCCCAAAAGCAAAGGCCATCTGCACACCGGGCCTCTGTGATGTGGCGCTGATGGATGCCTGTCCTGAGGCCAAGCTGATTTCAAGCTTCGGCGTCGGGTATGACGGGGTGGACATCGCGGCCGCGACGGCCCGTGGGATCAAGGTCACGAATACGCCGGATGTGCTGAACGATTGCGTCGCGGACCTGGCGCTTGGCTTGGTTCTGGCCACCCGCCGCCGGATCGTCGAGGCGGATATCTACACACGGCAGGGCCGGTGGGTATCTGAAGGGAACTTCCCCTACGTGCATAAGGTCCACAGCTCCAAGGTCGGGATCGTCGGTCTCGGCCGAATTGGCATGGAGATCGCGGCGCGCTGTGCTGCCTTCAAAATGGAGATCGCCTACCACAAGCGCACGAAACGGGACGATGTGCCGTACACCTTTTACGCTGATCTGGTGGAAATGGCGCGGGACTGCGAGATCCTGATCGTCATCACGCCGGGTGGGGCGGAGACAAACAATCTCGTCAACGCAGGCGTCATCAACGCGCTCGGACCGGATGGACTGCTGGTCAACGTCGCGCGCGGCAGCGTCGTCGATATGGACGCACTGATCCCGGCCTTGAAGGAAGGACGCCTGGGTGCGGCCGGTCTCGATGTTTTCCCGGATGAGCCGAACGTGCCTGAGGCCCTTTTGGGGATGACGGAGAACGTTGTTCTGACCCCTCATGTGGCCAGCGCCTCCCACGACACGCGGATGGCCATGGGCATGGTGGTCTATGACAATGTTGTGGCCCATCTCGCTGGAAAGCCGCTGCTGACGCCGGTCAACTGAACGTCTACTCCGCCTGCCAACCCGCCTCGACCCGGCCAAGGGCGGTTCGGTCGATGGCCACGGTTTTCACCAGGGCATAGACCTCGGTTCCCCGTGCCAAGGACAGTCTGTCCCAGGTCAGGCGTGTGACGCGTGCCCTCAGGCGCGCGCCGTCGGGAAGCCTCAGGGCGAGTTCCACATCCGGCCGGCTGTCGATGCGGGCATCCTCAATCGTCGTCCGGATGACGTTCGTCCAACTGGCGTCCTCCGGTGCCGACAGGGCGACGGTGACGTCCCGTGCACGGACCCGGACCCGGATGGAGGATCCCACCGGCAAGTCGACGGCCGGCACCAGCAGGTCGCCACCCGCGAACGCGAGGCGGCTCAGCGCATAGGCCGTGTCGTGCGCTTTCACCGTTGCGGAGAGGACCGCACCCGCCTCGTAGCGCCCCAGAAGCGGCTCTAGGTCCAATCTGGCCGTGAGGTCTTCAACTGCACCGGTCGCGGCGACCTTGCCGTGGTCCATCAGCACGAGGGTATCCGCCAACCGGATGATCTCATCCATCTGATGGGAGACGTAGAGGATGGGGATCGACAGGGTCTCACGGAGCCGGGAAAGGTACGGCAGGATCGAGCGGCGGCGGCCTGCATCAAGTGCGGCGAGGGGCTCGTCCATGATCAACAGATCCGGGGCGGAAAGCAGCGCCCGCCCAATCGCGACCCGCTGGCGTTCGCCGCCTGACAGCCGTAGCGGTCTGCGTTCCAGCAGCGGCTCAAGTCCGAGAAGCTCGACGGTCTCATCGAACGCTGACACCGCCCTTCGCTTTGCCTCAGGACCCCGGGACCGGGCCCCATAGAGAAGGTTGTTGCGGACGTTCATATGGGGGAACAGGCGGCCGTCCTGAAAAACGGTCCCAAGGCCCCGCTGGGATACTGGGACGTCTATCCCATCTTCCGATGAGAAAAGTGTTCTCTCACCAACAACGATCCGCCCCCGCTTGGGACGAACCAAGCCCATGACACAGCCGACGAGCGAAGATTTGCCCGCCCCGGATCGGCCAAACAACGCTGTGACGCCGGCGGAGGGTGCGGTCACGTCGGCCTTGAGGTCGAACGCGCCCAGCCGCGCCTCCACATCGATCGCGATCATGCCCCGTCTCCGGCAATTTGTCCGGTCTGTCGCCGGACCCGCCGGGCAAGGACTTCGGACGCGATCAGAGCCAGCACGGCGACGATGACCGACAACACGGCGAGCCGCGCCGCTGCCGCCTCCGAGCCCGGGATTTGGGAGAGGGAGAAAAGCGCCAACGGCAGGGTCTGTGTCTCGCCGGGAATGTTCGATACGAACGTAATCGTCGCTCCGAACTCGCCGAGGCTGCGGGCGAACGCCAGCACCATGCCGGTCACGATTCCTGGAAGCGCCAAGGGCAAAGTGATCGTTAGAAACACACGAGACCGGCCGGCCCCCAGGGTTCGCGCCGCGTCTTCCAATCCCGGGTCTGCTGCTTCCAGGGACAGTCGGACGGCGCGAACGAGAAGGGGGAAGGCCATGATCCCGGATGCCACGGCGGCCCCCTGCCAGGTGAAGGCGATGGAAACGCCGAAGACGTCGTGGAGCCAAGCGCCGATCGGCCCCGTTCGCGCAAAGCCCAGCAAGAGCAGATAGCCCACGACGACCGGGGGCACGACAAGAGGTGTGTGCACCACCGCATCGACGAGGATTTTGCCCGGAAAGTCGAGTCGCGCCAGCACATAGGCCACCGCGATGCCGACAGGCGCGGACACCGCGACAGCCAGGGCCGCAACCTTCAGGCTGAGAACCAGGGCTTCGACTTCGACTGGGTTAAGCAAACAACCTCGCTGGTCGATACGATTAGAGGGGCCGGAAACCGTGTGCCTTGAAGACAGCCATGCTTTCGCCCGACACCAGAAACCGCATCAACCGGGCAATCGCGGGGGCCTCACGCGCCGCCTTGGTCGGTGCTGCCGTATAGACGATTTTGGGCTGAACGGTGGAAGAAGGCGTCCAGGCGACAGTCACCGCAGAGGAGGCTTTGGCATCGCTCTCATACACGATCCCGAGCGGGGTCGCCCCCCGCTCGACCAGTGCCAATGCGGCGCGGACGTTCGCGGCCGGGGCCAACCGGCCCGCCACGTCCTCCCAGAGATCGAGCCCGGACAGCAAGCTCTTGGCATACTGCCCAGCGGGCACCGCCCGGGGGTCGGCGAGAGCCAATCTCCCAGTCCCTAGGGCTGAGAGGAAGTTGGCGGGGCCGGAGATGGTTCTCGCTTCGAACGAGGGCGACACGACGACCAGACGGTTTCCGATCAGGGGCCGGACATCTTCTGCGGCAATCACGTCGTCTGAGATGAGGTTGTCCATCCAGGCTTGATTGGCGGCAATGAAAATGTCCGCAGGGGCTCCGGCTTTGATCTGCCGAGCCAGCGCCGAGGTGGCCGCTGTTACGGGGATGATCCGCAAACCGGTTCGTTCGAGCGCGAGCGGCACAAGATCCGTCATCACGGATGCTGTGCTGGCCGCGGCGAACAACCGAACGTCCCGCCCTTCCGCCGTCGCCGTTCCCCTCCCAATCAGGGACAGGAGGCCGACGATGAGAATGGCCGTGATGAGACTGAAGCGTCTAATCTTCATACAAACTCGAAGGATACAGGGCGTTATATCTAGTCGAATATAGCGCTCCGCCTGCGACGGTCAACGCGGGACGGAATCAGGGGAGATGGTGGGATGAGCATGTTTCACGAAGGAAGCCGAACGCTTCAGGACAGATTCGATGGGCGGGAGATCGCGGACCGGCTGGAGGAAAACCGCAAACGAGACGCCTTCAATGAAGAGGACCGGGCCTTCATCCACGCGTTGCCGTTCTTTTTTCTGGCCACGGCACATGGCGACAGCGTCGATTGCTCCTTTAAAGGGGGAGAGCCGGGTTTCGTTCGGGTGACGTCGGACACCACGTTGGAGTTCCCGGACTATGACGGGAACCGGATGTACCGGAGCCTTGGTAACATCCTGATGTCGCCGTCCGTCGGGCTCCTGTTCGTCCAGTTCGAGGGAAAGCGTGCCCGTCTCAGGGTCAGCGGGACCGCCCGCTTGATCGACGATCCCGCGCGCGTCGCCCAGCATCACGGGGCGAAGCTCGTGGTCGAAGTCGCGGCGAATGCGATCTTCCCGAATTGTCCCCGCTACATTCCAAAGGTCGAGGCGGCGACCCCATCTCCCTACGCACCGCGACCGGACTACACCCCGCCACAGCCGGAATGGAAGTACCGGGACTATATTCGCGACATCCTGCCGGAGGGTGAGAGGGAGATTGTCGCGACAACGGAGAGGATCATTCTCGACCCCGAGGCGTGACCTAGCTGTCGTCCACTGCCAGAAGTGGGGCGAAGTCGGCAAGGTCCGGCGCGACGGCCTCGGCCGCGCGGGTTTCGATTGATCGGTAACGGCTGACGGCTTCTTCGCCGAGAGGGGTTAATGCCGCGCCGCCACCGCCCCGTCCGCCCGTGCTGCTCTCCACCAAAGGCGAGACGAAATCCCGGTTCATGGCATCGACCAGGGTCCAAGCCCTGCGATACGACATGCCCATGGATTTCGCCGCCTTCGAGATTGAGCCGGTTGCCGCGATCGCTTCCAGTAAAGACACCTTTCCGGGGCCGAGTGCCACACTGGCCCCGATCAGGATCCGGATTCGGGGTGGCGGAGGGGGCACCGGACCAGCCAGCCTTGCCGCGCTTAGGCGGCGGCCTTTGCGACAAGGCTCAGGCGATCGAGACCCGCGCCGAAATCCGCGATCAGGTCGTCGATGTCCTCAAGTCCGGCGTGAATTCGAAGAAGCTGGCCTTCCTCTTTCCATTCCGTCGCTGTTCTGGAGGCCGCAGGGTTTGCCGGGAGCACAAGACTTTCGAAACCGCCCCAGGACGCCCCCATGCCGAAGAGCTCCAAGCCGTCGACGAGAGCGGCGATGGCGGCTCTTGGCGCTGGTTTGAGCACAATGGAGAACAGGCCGCTCGACCCCGTGAAGTCCCGTTTCCAGATCTCATGACCCGGGCAGCTTTCCAATGCGGGATGGAGCACGCAATCGACTTCCGGGCGCCCCGCCAGCCATTCCGCCAGTGCGACCGCATTCGCCTCATTCTGCTTGATGCGCACGCCCATGGTCCGGAGACCGCGCTGCGCGAGGTAGAGATCGTTCGGCCCGGAACAGTTCCCCTGCATCTTGGCCATCGCACGGGTCTTCTCCGCCAACTCGCCGTTTGCGACGATGATTCCCATCATGACGTCGGAGTGGCCGCAGATGTATTTCGTGACGGCCTCGATGGCGATATCCACCCCGTGCGCGAAGGCGTCGAAGAACAGCGGTGTCGCCCAGGTGTTGTCCATCATCACAACGGATCCCTTGTCATGGGCAAGGGCCGCGATGGCGGGGATGTCACTGACCTCGAAAGTCTGCGAGCCGGGGGCTTCAACAAAGACCATCTTGGTGTTTGGCCGAAACAGGGCGGCCAGATCGTCGAGGCTTGCCATGGGGTCGTAGTAGGTGGTCTCGACCCCGAAGCGCGCGAGGAAGCCGTCGGAGAACTTTCGCGTGGGGAAATAGGCGTTGTCGGTGACCAGCACGTGATCGCCCGCGGAGAGAACCGCCATCATGCCATTGGTGATCGCCGCGAGGCCCGAAGAGACCGCGACCGCGCCATCCGCGCCGTAAACAGAGGCAACTGCCTCCTCAAAGGCATCTGATGTCGGTGTGCCCATTCTGCCGTAACGGTATCCGTCGAAGTTCGGCTGACGGGCCTTTTCCCAAGTCTCCAGGTTCGGTTGGAGGATCGTGGAGGCGTGATAGACCGGCGGATTGACGAAGCCGTGGTTGTCGAACGGATGGCGTCCCGCATGCGTCAGGCGGGTGCGGACTTTCTTCTTGTCGATGTGTGAGGACATGGTCTGTTCCGTCCGAAGTGGGGTGATTTGTTTTGTGGCTCTGAGGATTTCCTCATGGCGTCTGGACTCTAGCGCGGCTTTCGTCGTGTGGCGACATTCCAGGAGAAGCGCCCGGAGCCTTGCCAAAGAGCGCAACTGCGTGTTGGAATGTGCCTGACCACGAGGGAGATGCTCACCTTTTCGGCAGTGACCGGATCAAAGTGATCACGATGCGGGCACAAATGTTGGAAAGTTGAGCGCGAACCCTTGGGTTTCGGGGGCGTTCAGGGCTGGCGCGGCAATTGCTGACGGTTTGGTAACCGGGGCGCCCGGTAGGTTTTTACAGTAACGAAAGCAGGGTAGGCACCACGATGAAAAAACTGAGCCTCCTGGGTCTTGGTGTTGGGTTGTTCGCGGCGGCGGTTACCGTCGGCACGGCCTCGGCACAAAGCACCCTCGACATCGTCAAGGAGCGGGGCATTCTCCGTTGCCAGGTCGGCACTCCTTCGGCGGGCTTCTATCAGCTCGGCCAGGACGGCACCTGGTTCGGCTCCGACGTTGACGTTTGCCGCGCCATCTCGGCAGCGATCTTCGGCGATCCGGACAAGGTCGAGTACCAGTCGGTCACCAGCGCCGTTCGCTTCACCGCTATGGCAAACGGTGAGTCGGACGTCCTGTCCCGGACGACCACCTGGACCCTTTTCCGTGACACGCAGCTCGGCCTCGACTTCACGACCGTCAACTTCTACGACGGCCAGGGCTTCATGGTTGCGAAGGACAGCGGCATCTCCAGCGCTCTTGAGCTCAAGGGTGCGACGGTTTGCGTGCTGACCGGCACCACCACCGAGCTGAACCTCACCGACTTCAGCCGCTCCAACGGCCTCGAGATCGAGCCGGTCGTCTTCGAAGACGCCAACGTTCGTAACGAGACGTACCTCAAGGGCGGCTGTGACGCCTTCACCAACGACAAGTCCGGCCTCGCCTCCGCGCGGGCCTCGTTCCCGGATCCGGGCGCGCACATCATCCTGCCCGAGACGATCTCGAAAGAGCCGCTCGGCCCGGTCGTTCGTCAGAACGACTCCCTTTGGAACGACGTCGTGATGTGGACGGTCTTCGTTCTCGTCGCCGCTGAAGAGTATGGCATCAACTCCGGCAACGTCGACCAGATGCGCTCCAGCCCGCCGAACCCGGAAATCGCCCGTATGCTGGGCGTCGAGGGCGAGCTGCACACGGGTCTGCAGCTGAGCAAGGACTGGGCCTACAACATCATCAAGATGGTGGGCAACTACGGCGAAGTGTACGAGAAGTACATGGGTGAAAAGGGTGAACTGGCGATCGGCATTCCGCGCGCCGGCTCGGCCAACGCACTCTGGACCGAAGGTGGTCTGATGTACTCGCCGCCGTTCCGGTGAGCATAGCCTAACGGCCGCGCCCGGCCGGTCCTCGCGATCGGCCGGGCGCTTCGTTTTTTGACCGACGTGCATTCTGAACTGGATTGAGCCAATGGCCGTCGTCGACCGCGGACAAACCTCGGAGCGTTCGCCCTCCGCGCTGGATTTTTTGAACGATCAGCGCTTCCGGGCCGTTTTCTATCAAATCGCACTGCTTGTGCTGCTTGGCTGGACCGTCTGGTATCTGGTCACCAACACCATGTCGAACCTCGAAGAGCGCGGGATGAGCGCCGGTTTCGACTTCCTGGCAGGGTCGGCAGGCTTCTCCATCGCGTGGCACGTGCTCCCGTATGAAGCGGGCGACAGCTACGGCTGGGTCTACATCGTCGGCATCATGAACACGTTGATCGTGTCGTTTGTGTCGATCATCGCCGCGACCGTCCTTGGCTTCTTTGTCGGTATTCTCCGGCTGTCGCCAAACTGGCTGGTGGCCAAAATCGCGTCCGGCTACGTTGAAATTCTGCGGAACACGCCGCTACTTCTCCAGATCATCTTCTGGTTCCTGGCAGTGTTCTCGCTTCTGCCCCGACCGAAGCAGAGCCTCGGGCTTTTCGAGATGTTCGAGCTCAACAACCGGGGCTTCTACTTCCCCGCACCGGTGCCGGGCGATTTGTTTGAGCTGACGATGATCGCGGTTCTGGCTGCGATTGTGATCACCTATGCCGTGGCCGTCTGGGCCAAGAAGCGTCAGAACGAGACGGGCGAGCAGTTCCCGATGCTGTGGACGGGCATTGCCATTATGGTCGGTTTACCGGGTGTGGTGTTCCTGGCTACGGGCATGCCGCTCGACTTCGACTATCCGGTCCTCAAAGGCTTCAACTTCCGGGGCGGGGCCAGCGTGCCGCCGGCCTTCTGTGCGCTGTTCGTGGCGCTGGTGATCTACACCTCCGCCCACATCGGTGAGTCGGTTCGTGCCGGTATTCTCTCGGTCAGCCACGGCCAGACGGAGGCGTCCTATTCGCTGGGCCTCAGCCCGAACAAGACGCTGCGTCTCATCATCATCCCGCAGGCGATGCGGGCGGTCATTCCGCCGCTGATTTCCAGCTGGATGAACATCGTCAAGAACTCGTCGCTGGCAATTGCCATCGGCTACCCGGATCTCGTCTCGGTCTTCATGCAGACTTCGCTTAACCAATCCGGCCATGCGATCGAGATCGTGGCCATGGTCATGCTGTTCTACATGACGGTCAGCCTGACGATTTCCGGTGCGTTGAACTACTACAACAGCCTCGTTCAGTTGAGGGAGCGTTGATCATGGCTAACCTGGACGCGACCGAGACCGAGGCCGTCTTTCGCCCGAAACCGAGCCAACCGCCGCCGCCGAACACCGTCGGTGTCGTCGGCTGGCTTCGCAAAAATCTGTTCAGTGGTGTCTTCAGCACCCTGCTGACACTCTTCTCCGTTTACGTGATCGTTTCCCTCACACTGTTCATGTGGGAGTGGGCCGTCACGAATGCCGTGTGGTCCGCGAACTCTCACCGCGAATGTCTCGACATTACCAAGGGTGAGGGGGCGTGCTGGGCCGGTGTCGGCCATTGGATGAACGGCTTCATGTACGGCCGGTATCCGGATGAGTTGCAGTGGCGGGTGGATCTCGCTGGTATCCTCGTTGTCCTTTGGATAGCGCCGTTCTGGATGCCGCGTGTCACCGGCAAGATCGCGATCGCGGGTACCGCGGTTCTGGTCTATCCGTTCCTCGCCGGTCACCTCTTCGCCGGTGGCGAGGCGGGTCTCTTCCTGCAGCTCATGGTCGGCCTCGCGGTCGGTACCTTCGTCTTCAATTCGGTCCACGTTCTGCTCTGCCTTGGCACAGGGCGCGGGATCGGCAGTTGGATCCTGCAACTGACAGGTTTCGACAAGAAGCACGACAGCGTTCAGAAGTATCCGCTGATGGCGGTCTTCGGGTTGCTCTGGATCATCGGTATCGCCTACCAGGCCTCCTGGGACCTGCCCGGGGTTTCCACGAACCTCTGGGGTGGGCTGTTCCTGACGCTTGTGATCTCCAGCATCGGTGTGGCGTCTTCGCTGCCGACCGGTATTGTGCTGGCGCTCGGGCGCCGGTCGCAAATGCCGATCATCCGGGTGGCCTGTACGCTCTTCATCGAGTTGTTCCGGTCGGTTCCGCTGATCACGATCCTGTTCATGTCCGTCACCATGATGCCGCTCTTCCTGCCGGAGGGGACGACCTTGGTGAAGCTGGTCCAGGCGATCATTGGTGTCTGTATCTTCGCGGCGGCCTACTCGGCAGAGAACATCCGCGGCGGACTGCAGTCGATCCCCAAGGGTCAGTACGAGGCCGCCCAGGCGCTCGGTCTGAACTATTGGAAGATGATGACGTTCATCATCATGCCGCAGGCTCTGAAGCTGATGATTCCGAACATCGTCGGCAGCTTCATCGGCCTGTTCAAGGACACGACGCTGGTGTCGATCATCGGCCTTTATGACCTGTTGCTGATGCTGAAGGCGGTCAGTGCGAACCCGCAATGGAACGGCTTACACAAGGAGCCGCTGGTCTTCGGCGCCTCTGTCTTCTTCGTGCTGTGTTACGCGATGTCGAAGTACAGCCAGTATCTTGAACGAACGCTTGGCCAGGGTACGGGGCGGCGATAGCCCCCCGACGCCCGCGCTTACAGTGATACACAAGGAGTACGTGATATGAGCATGGCCGACGCCACAACCAATGAAGACGAGGGACATGTCGAGTCCGCCATCAGCAATGAGGTCGTCATCGAACTCATTGGTGTGAACAAGTGGTATGGCGAGTTCCACGTCCTGAAGGACATCGCCCTGTCCGTCCATCAGGGGGAACGGATTGTCATCTGCGGCCCATCCGGGTCCGGCAAGTCGACACTGATCCGCTGCATCAACCGGCTTGAGGAGCACCAGAAGGGCGACATCGTCGTCAACAACGTGACCCTCGACAACAACCTCAAGAACATCGACGCCATCCGCCGCGACGTCGGCATGGTCTTCCAGCAGTTCAACCTGTTCCCGCACTTGACCGTGCTGGAGAACTGCACTTTGGCCCCGATTTGGGTTCTCAAAACCCCGAAGTCCGAGGCGGAAGCGACAGCGATGAATTTCCTGGAGCGGGTTAAGATCCCCGAGCAGGCGATGAAGTATCCGGGCCAGCTTTCCGGCGGTCAGCAGCAGCGTGTTGCCATCGCGCGGTCGCTGTGCATGAACCCGCAGATCATGCTTTTCGATGAGCCTACCTCGGCCCTCGACCCGGAGATGATCTCGGAAGTGCTGGACGTGATGGTCGAGCTGGCGGAAAGCGGCATGACCATGCTCGTCGTGACCCACGAAATGGGTTTCGCCAAGCGTGTCGCCGACCGTGTGATCTTCATGGACCAGGGTGAGATCGTGGAGCAGAATACGCCCGCAGAGTTCTTCACCAATCCGAAGTCTGATCGGACGAAACTGTTCCTCAGCCAGATTCTGGCGCACTAAGGCCGGAGATAAGCGTAGAGGAACCATCAGGCTGCGACCGCGTTCGGGGGGAACGGGGGGCGCTGGAGCGGGGCGGATCGCACCATGCGAGACGCCCCGCTTGCTTTTTGGGCTTAACCGTCTTTGCTAGAACCAGATCAGCGGTTACTGACTCACTCTGTGATTCAGTGACCGCTGTGAGTGCACCTCTAAAACAAATAGATAGAGCAGACTCACGACCTTCGCTTTGATCGCAAAGTGACCCAAGCGCAAGATGATCTGCTCCAGCGGCTTCATTTGGCGCGACGGAGAGGGAGGCGGTGCGCAATGCCAGTTGCTTTGATTGCCGGGGTCAGCGGTATCACCGGCGCCGCACTTGCCCGGCACTTGCTGGCCGATCCGGCATGGTCCGTCCTCGGTGTTTCCCGCCGTCCAGCGGGTGAAGACTGGCCCCGCTACCGGCATCTTCCGCTCGACCTCACCGATCGGGCCGGAACACTTGATGCGCTGTCACAGCAACAGGATGTGACGCACGTCTTCTATGCGGGCCGGAACCCCTCGCCGGACCCGATCGAGGAGGCTCGGATCAACACCGATATGCTCCGGAACGTTCTTGATGGTTTGGAAGGAGCGGCCCCGGGGCTCCGCCATATGCACGTGGTTCATGGCGCGAAGTGGTACGGCAGCCATCTCGGACCCTACGACATCTGTGCAAGGGAAAACGCGCCGAGAAGCTTGGTTTCGAACTTCTACTACGACCAACAGGATCTCTTGGCGGAGCGTCAGGCGTCCGGGGACGGCACGTGGACATGGTCGGCGACCCGCCCGCATCTCCTGTCGGGCTTCTCGACGGGGTATCCGCACAACTCGATCGGTGTGTTGGTCGCCTATGCGCAGATCTCCAAGGAATTGGGCCAACCGCTCCGGTTTCCGGGAACCCGGGCCTGCTTTGAGAGCATCTCCCAGACGACCGACGTGGATCTGCTTGCCCGCTGCATGGCGTGGTGCGCGACGGACCCGGCCGCTGCGAACGAAGCCTTCAACATCATCAACGGCGATTACTTCCGCTGGGTGGATGTCTGGCCGCTCGTCGCGGATTTCTTCGACATGGAGGTGGGCGATGTGCGGACGGTGGATCTTCGATCGGCCATGGCGGACAAAGACACGGTGTGGGACGCCATGGTCTCACGGCACGGGTTGCGCGGCGTACGCCGCGAAGACATCGCCGACTGGGATTACGGCCACTTTCTCTGGCGGGTCGACTGGCACGACATGGTGTCAACCGTGAAGCTGCATCAGCACGGCTTCCACGGGGTGGTCGATACCCGTGAGATGCTAGTGCGGGTCCTTCAGTCTTATCGGGACAACGGTGTCATCCCCTGAGACTGGAGCCATGTTGCCCTTGGACGCTCCGGCGCGACCCTCGGGCCACGGCAGTCCGAAGTTTCTCGGGTCCGGCAAAGTTTCTTCGAACTGGCCGAACGGCACAAAGCCTGCCCGCTGGTAGTTCCCAAGCGCCCTTGGGTGGTCGAGGTCACAGGTGTTCAGCCAGATGCGTTTCACCTCGCCGAGCCAGGCGATGTCGATCATGGCATTGATGAAGTACCAGCCAAGCCCCGCCCCAATGAACTCCGGCAACAGACCGAAATAGGAGATCTCCGTCTCACCCGGCACCGCGCGGCTGATATGGCAGTACCCGGCCGGAACGCCGCCGACCGACAGCAGGTAGACCTCTTCCGACGCCTGGGCGATCACCTCGGCAACTTTCTCGTCACTCCATGCCCGGACGTTGACCCAGGTCCAGCGGCGGCCGACCGTCTCGTTGAGCCAGCGGTAGAAAGAGACTGTCGGGCTGTCCAACTTCTGAAGGGAGACCATGCGCCCCGCCGGTGCCGGAACCGTCGGCCGGGTGGGTCTTTCCAACATTTCAAGGCGGGTGACGCGTGTGGTCAGAGGGCCCGGAACCTCGGGCACCGGCCGAAGCCGCTTGGACATGACCAGTCGGGGCTCTTGGGTCCAACCGATCGCGGCATAGAAATCCCGGACCTTTTCATTGGTGTCCCGAATCATGAGCTGCATCTTTCCGACACCTCGTGCGCGCAGCCAGTCTTCCGCGGCGGCGACGGCGTGGCGGCCGAGACCTTTTCCCTGACTGCTGGGCGAGACGGCGACGTAGTAGATCCAGCCCCGGTGGCCGTCATGTCCAATCATCACGGTTGCCGTCGGGTCCCCATCCGGGGTTGCGGAAAGCAGAACCTCCGCGTTTGTCTGCGCGCGGGCGAAGGCGATATCGGCAACCGGATCGTTCGTTGGGACAACAAGGCCGCACTCACGCCAGAGAGCGACGACGGCATCTACATCTCCGTCTTCAATCGGCCTGAATGCGAGCACATCTTCCTTTCTCTGGACCATTCGTCGTTTCAACCCGCTTCAGAACCGGTGGCGACCGGTGTGTCGTCCCGAGCACCCCACTCGCTCCAGGAGCCGTCATAGATCGCGACATCGTCATGGCCGATCAGATGAAGGCCGAAGGCAATGGCGCAAGCCGTAACACCGGAGCCGCACGTCGCTGCGATCGGGCGGGACGGGTCGACGCCCGCATCGGACAGAACTGTGCGGATGTCGTCGGCCGATTTCATCTCACGATGCGGCCCCTCTACCAAATCCGTGAACGGCAGGCTGAGGCTGCCGGGGATGTGCCCCGACCGCATTCCGGCTCTGGGCTCCGGCTGCTCCCCTGTGTAGCGTCCGGCGGCGCGGGCATCGAGGACCAACTCCGCCTTGCTGTCGATGTTGGATCTCATGGCGTCGAGGTCGCGCACTTTCCCGGCCGCCATCGCGGCGCTGTAGGAGACCGCACCCGGCGCCGTCACCGGTCCGCTGTCCGTCGCCCGGCCCTCGTCCAGCCACTTCGGAAGGCCGCCGTTGAGGATGGCGACTTTGCTATGCCCAAAGGTGCGGAACATCCACCAGACCCGGCCCGCCGACTGGAGGCCATAGACGTCATAGACGACGACCAGCGTCTCATTCGAGATTCCCATTGCCCCGACCTTGGCCGCGAAGATCTCAGCCGGGGGCATCATATGGGCGAGGGCGCTGTCCGGGTCCTTCACGTCATCGATGTCGAAGCGAATGGCGCCTGGAATCCGCCGCTCCAGAAACTCTTCATCCGCATTTCGCCTCGCGGTGGGCAGGTGCGAGGTACCGTCGACGATGCGGACCGACGGGTTGTCGAGGTTCCCGGCGAGCCACTCGGTTGAGACCAGAGAAGACGGGTTGGCGAAAGTCATGATTGATGTCCGTCAGGAATGTGAGATGTCAGTCGAGCCAAGCGGGAACGGGCAATCCCTTCTCGCGGAGGAAGGCCGGGTTGTAGACCTTGCTCTGATAACGGTGTCCCCAATCGCACAGGATCGTGATGATGGTGTGCCCCGGTCCGAGGGCTTTCGCCATCTTCATGGCGCCCACGATGTTGATGCCGGTCGACCCACCCATGCAGAGCCCCTCGTGCTGCAACAGATCGAAGATGACCGGCAGCGCTTCTTCATCCGTCACTTGGAACGGAAGGTCGACGATCGCTTTCTCCAGGTTCTTGGTGATCCGGCCTTGCCCGATCCCTTCCGAGATCGACGAGCCTTCAGCTTTCAGCTCACCGTTGGCGTAGTGGCCGTAGATGGCCGAACCCATCGGGTCGGAGAGACCGATCTTGACGTCCGGATTCCGCTCTTTCAGCGCCATGCCGACCCCTGCGAGCGTGCCGCCTGTGCCCACAGCGCAGATGAAACCGTCTACCTTGCCCTCGGTCTGATCCCAGATTTCCGGGCCGGTGGTCGCGTAGTGCCCCATGCAGTTCGCGACGTTGTCGAACTGATTGGCCCAGATCGCCCCGTTCGGTTCCGTCTCAGCGAGTTCCTTCGCCATGCTTTCGGAGACACGGACATAGTTGCCCGGGTCCCGGAAGGGCAGGGCTGGAACCAGATGAAGATCGACCCCGCACAGGCGGAGCATGTCCTTCTTCTCCTGGCTCTGGGTTTCGGGCATGACGATGACCGTCCGGTAGCCCCGCGCATTTCCGACCAGTGCCAGACCGATGCCCGTGTTGCCTGCGGTTCCCTCGACGATGACGCCACCCGGCTTCAAGTCACCCTTTTCTTCGGCGTCCTTGACGATCGCGAGTGCCGCTCGGTCCTTCACCGAGCCCCCCGGATTGAGGAACTCAGCCTTCCCAAGGATGGTGCACCCGGTCGCCTCCGAGGCGGCCTTCAGCTTGATGAGGGGGGTTCTGCCGATCGCATCAATGAAGCCGTCGCGCGTATCCATTACCGTCGTCCCAATGCCCATTCACGTTTCCGGGCGGCGTGGTTGCCGCCGGAACGCGGGAGACTAGACCCGGCTAAGGGTGCGATCCACCTCCGAATGGGCACCGCTCTCGCGACGGTGAACGCTCAATCGTTGTTTTCCGGGTCGAGGGCGGCGGGCGTTGGGTCAAGCATCCGGTAAAAGATCTTCTCACCCTTGAGGAGCGGGCCCATGGAATCGTAGAAGCGCTTCGCCTTTGTGTTCCAGGGATCGGTCGTCCAATCGATCTGGTCGATGCCCCGCTCAGCCGCGATGTCGACAAGCGCGCCCATAAGCGCCCGTCCCGTACCCCGGGTCCGTTCCCGCCGGGTGACGAAGATGTCCTGGATAAAGAAACTCCGCCGGCAGGCCGCGATTGCGAAGTAGTGGGAATAGGCGAGAAACCCGAGGGTTCGATCCCGCCGTGTGGCGATCAAAACCTCCAGCGCAGAGTTCTCCACCAGCGCATGTTTCTGGATCATGTGCCCGAGATAGGCGCGCGGGTGTTTGGAAGGCAGTCCGTAAAACGCCAGCAGCTCCTGCGAAAGACCTGCGATGGCATCGGCGTCGGAGGGGCCCGCCAACCGGACGTTCACCGCCGACATCGGATCCGTTCGTGGTGCCGGTCCCGCCTCAGCAGACGCGTTTGCCGTTCCGTCCGCAGCAACTGAGGTGTGGACCCGGTCGCCCAGCGAGAGGGTTCCCTGACCCCCGTAGCCAGCAGATAGTTTCTCGATCTTAGAGATGTCCGCCTCCACCCCTTCGGACGTCCTCGCAACGCCCGTACCCCCGTCTTCGCGGAACCGGTGCCCGCCTGAGCCCAACGGATGTCCACGAATCAGTAGTTTACAAGATAAAGCTCTCGTCGTCGTCTATCTCTGCCCATATGTTGTTGATTGTGGTGAGAATTGGATTTCAGGAAGGTCGAAGGTGGAACGGCGACTGCTTCTTCTGCGTCACCTCAAGTCAAGTTGGGATGATCCAACCCTCGACGACTTCGATCGTCCTCTGTCAAAGCGGGGCATGAACGCGGCGGCTGTCGTGCGGGAGCAGATTAGGCGGACATCGCTCGTCCCGGACCTTGTTGTGTGCTCTCCGGCGAAAAGGACCGTCAGTACGCTGGAAAGGGTGCTTCTGCCCCTGTTTCCATCGATCCTCGTTCGGTTTGAACGCCGGATCTACGAGTCCAGTGTTGCCGATTTTGTGGATGTTTTGAGTAATATGTCGAGTGACGTAGCAAATCTGACATTTATCGGTCACAATCCGGTAATGGAGGCTGTTGCTACTCGGATGACCACTGCTGATGATGGCCGCGACCGGGAACGGATGCTGACGAAGTTCCCGTCCGGTGCGGCGGCGTTGATCGGCCTCCAGGCCGAGTCCTGGAGCAGCGCCGTACGACAGGGTGGTACGCTCATGTCCTTCACCACACCACGTGACGAGGTTGGACCAAGCGCATGAGTTCGAAGGAACTTGAGCTGAGGTTGACGATCGAGCCGGCACAGATTCCGAAACTGCGTCGGCTGCCCATTCTGTCGCCGTCTTCCTCCGACGCCGGGGCGGCGGGTGGGACTCGCTCCAAATCCGTCAGCCAGCGGCTTCGGTCCATCTACTTTGACACGCCCGACGGCGCTTTGGAGGCGGCCGACATTTCGCTTCGTGTTCGGGGCGTGGGCCGCCGCATGATCCAGACGGCGAAGATGGGCGCGCACGTGAACAGCGGTTTCTCTGAGAGGATCGAGGACGAAGCGCCGATCACCGGGGATCGGCCGGTCCTTGATGCGTTTGCGGACCCGCAGATCCGCTCCGTCATCGGCAAACCAGAAATCTGGGAGCGGTTGTCTCCGGTTTTCGAGACCGACTTCCGCAGAACCGAACGGCGGATTCAGTTCACAGCACCCGACGGCAAGTGCTCAGAGATCCTCGCGGATCTCGACCAGGGAGAAATCCGGGCGGACGGCCGCACGGAAGCGCTTGCCGAACTGGAACTGGAGTTGGCCGACGGCTCGTCCCGCACCCTTTTCGATGTCGCCCTCAGGGTTCATGAGACGGTTCCCGTCCGGCTGGGTTTTCTGTCGAAGGCGGCGCGCGGTCAGAGGTTGAGTGCTCCGGTAGAGCCGAAACCGGTGAAAGCCAAACCGGTTAAACTTGAGTCGGGAATGCGGCTCGGCGAGGCGGCGGCCGAGATCCTTGGCAGCTGCATCACCCAGATCGCCGGTAATGAGCCTGTCATTCTGTTGAGCGAGTTGAGTGAAGGGCCGCATCAGATGCGGGTCGGCATCCGGCGGTTACGGGCGGCCTTGTCGATGTTCAACGCACTGGTTCCTGAAGACGACATCGCCGAGGTCGCGGCGGAGGCTCGTTGGCTCGCTGGGGCTCTTGGTGCGGCGCGGGAATGGGACGTCTTCCTGGAAGACATGTTGGCGCCGGTCGCACGCGGACTGCCCGACCAGGGTGCGCTCTCCCGCCTGGCGGAATTGGCGATGAAGCGGCGTGACGCGGGCAGGGCGGGTGCGCGGGAAGCCGTCGCCTCGGCGCGCTTCACGCGGTTCCTTCTCCTTGCAGGCCGGCTCCGGGAAGATCTGCGGAGCGCGGGCACGGGCGATCACTTGGTGCGTCTGGGTGATTTCGCCGCCTCGGCACTGGAGAAGAGGTTCGCCAGAACCCGGAAGATCGGCCGCCGCATGCTCAAGGAAAACGTCGAAGCCCGGCACGAGCTTCGGCTCCGCCTCAAGAAGATGCGGTACCTGTCCGAGTTCCACATGGGCCTCTACGACAGAAAACGGGCCAAGCCGTTCGCGAAACTGGCCGCCCGGCTACAGGACATGCTCGGTTATCTCAACGATTACGAAGAGGCCCGCCGCCAGGTCGGCCTGCTTGCCCAGGATGCACCCGCCCGGTTGCGGCCGGAGGTCCTCGAAGCAGGGGGTGTTCTGATCGGATGGCACGGCCGCGCGATGGTCGACGCGGACCCGGACTTGATGGCCGCGTGGCAAGCGTTCTCCAAGGCCCGGCGCTTCTGGCCCAAACCCGCCAACGGCTGACCCACCGTTAGCGTCGGCCCCCCGCCAGCTTGACGGCGTCCGGGTGGGCCCGAAGTCTCAGCATGGCAACGATACCGAGGGCGGGGCCCAGAGCCAGGGGGACGAAGGCCCAGGTCCAGCCCAGCAGATCCACGAACGTCGGCATCAGGTGGATCGTGATCAGCGTCAGCAGAAAGCCCATCGCGGTTTGAAGCGTCAGCATGGTTCCGACCAGATGCCGGTTCGAGAGTTCTGCGACGGAGGCAGAGAACTGAGCGGAGTCAGCGATGATGCTGACCCCCCAGATGACGCAGATCACGGTCAAGAGCCACGGGTTACCGCCGAAGAAGAGGCCGACGGTCGCCGCACAGGTACCGCTGACCGCCATCGCGACAACCGTTACCGTCGTCCGGCCCACCCGGTCCGCCATGAAACCGGCGAACAGCGAGCCCGCCGCCCCGGCACCGATCGCCGTGAAGGTGGCGATCCTTGCCCAACTTCCCGCAGAGCCGTCATCTGGCATGGCCAGCCGAAAGCTGGCATCCAAGAAGATGCCCAGCCAGGCCCAGACTGCGTACAACTCCCACATGTGACCGAGATAGCCGAGGTTCGCGAGGCGGAGGGAGGGGATCCGCCACGCCCAAAGGACCGACCGTGGGTCGAACCGGGTGCCCGACGTGACGATGGGGCCCTGTCCCACAAACTGAATGGCAAGCGCGGCACTGAAAGCCAAAAGGGACGTGATGGCGATTGTCAGCCGCCAGTCCAGGGTCGTCAGGCCGTTGACCAGATGCGGGGAGGCGGATCCCAACGTCAGCGCGCCGACCAGCAGTCCGACGAGCAGCCCCATGTCACCTTTGGCCCAACCGGCCGCCATCTTCATTCCGACGGGGTAGATTCCCGCCATGCACATCCCGGTGATGAACCGCAGCACCATGATCACCGGCGAGGTCGGCTCCACCAGCAGCATGCCCGCGTTCGCGATCGCGGCGATCAGGCAGGACACCGTAAAGAAACGGCGGGCGTCGATCCGGTCGGCCAACCCCAGAAAGGCACTCGTAAGGCTGCCCGCAACGAAACCGGCTTGGACAGCGCTTGTGAACATCGATTTCTGAAAGTCGGACAACCCGACTTCCGCGTCTATGGCCGGCAGGACTGCCGACGCCGAAAACCAAAGCGACATCGCCGCGACTTGCGCGTACGACAGGACGGCGAGCGATGATGCCTTGCCGGTCAGCCGCATCGGAAAGCGGGCAGTACGGCGGTCCGGCGACGGCGCTGCGTCATCGGCCGAATATTTTCTTCAGATGAACGGCTGCATCGTCTGCGAGCAGATCCCGGTCCAGCCGAAGCGTCTCACCGAACATCAGCGTGGCAACAGTGCGATCCTGAAGAATGGTGCCAAGCAACCGCATCGCCCCATCGGGATCGAAGATGCCCTCCGCATAGACCAAGCGTCTGCCGACAGCGTCGTCGCCCATCACCCGAACGAAGTACTCGAACTGAAGGTTGCCGGGTCTCGGCATCTTCGCCCCCAGAACCATCACACGGAGATCGCCGATCGCATCGTCGGCGAGATGACTTTGCCGCCATGCACCGAATAGGGCATGAAGGCCGTCCAATTGGACCTCTGCTGCTTCCCGGCTGTTCACCATCACCGGTGGGGTCACCTCTTCGGCATACTTAACCAATTCTCCGCGCAGCAGGGTCTCCCTGGACAAAGCATCGGCCATGTAGCTCAGCGAGCGTTCAAGGATGCGTTTCTGTCGTGCGGCCTGGGCGGCGGAGAAGCCGGCATCATCCAGTCCGTCTAGAGCCTTCTCCGTTGCGTCCGTGAGCAGCTCGAACTCCTGGCGCCATGTCGTGTCTCCGGCGATATCCAGGCCTGCGGTGGCGGCCGTGGCGATGCCAAGGGGGATGTGTGCCACTTCCTTGAGCCGATGGTAGACAGGGGCCGTAAAGCCCTCCCGGACGACCTCCTTGCCACCCCGGAAGAGGACAAGGTCGTCGAAAGCGACGACGATCACCGCACCACTGTTCTCCAAACGGGACGAACGGTTCGCGGCGTACACCGACCGGGCGACGGCATTCGCTTCAGTCAGTGCGGAAACCGGGTCGCTTGCGTGGAGCGGGGCTGGGCTCAGTGTGGCCAACAGCACGCCGGCGCAGGCGGGCAGGGCAATGTGGCCAACGAAACGGTACAGATGGCGCATGACAGTCGGTCTCCGGCGCAGTGGGGCGGCAGCGGCGATTGTTCCCGGAGGCTACCGATCCTGCAAACACCAATTTCCATGCCCTGGCGTGCGGTCTAGATCAGGTCTATTCCGTTCTTGAGCCCCGGCCCGCCGCCGGTTGCGTGCACCTGATCGTGGAGACGCCGGGTGCCAAAGGACGACGGGAGCGGCTGCAGGCCCGGGACAAAGACTTTGACGGTCGGAACGCCCAATGCCTCGCGGGTCAGGTCCAGGAAGAACGTCTCATAGCCAAACATGCCGAGTTGAGCCGCCAGCCGCCTCGATTTCGTTCCGGCCATCGGCGGGTTTTCGATGATGTCGGCGCTCCGCTCGGTTTGCGCGCGGGCGGGGGCTGCGTGGTCTTCCTGCAAGGGGCGTATCTGCGAGACCACGATGTCCCGGCAGCGGGCAAGGTGGGTCCAGTCGTCGCCGGACAAGGCGTATTCGCCTTCCCTGGCTTTCTTCAGCAGGACGATGTGGACCGCGAACTCCATCTGGCACATTTCGAGGATCGCCGCTTGGATCGCTGCCTCCCAAGAAAGCCGGGAGGCAAATCCGCAGGCCAGCGTCGAGCCGCTCCTGTCGCAGGACAGCGACGCGATTGTGGGAATTCCGAACTCGGTCGTCAGATCGAGGAGCCATTGAACCCGGTCGATCTTTCGACGGCGCAGTTGCGCAATCATCGCGTCGGCCCCCGATGCGTCCTTGATGAACTGGGGCACCCGCCGGGCCTGCCGTCCCCCGAGCCACCAAAGGGCGACGGCATCGCGTTCAATCAGCTCCAGAATTCCATGCGCCTGTGCATCGTCCAGGGTTGCCCCGGCGCCGCAGCCCGTACCGGCCCGCACCCGGGGGGTGATGCTGACCCGGGTGGTTTGGGGGTAGCGGTAGCAGAGCGTCGCAGGCGCCCAGGAACGGGTCTGATCGCGCAGCTTTATGATCTGCTGCCAAGATATCGCATGGGCGGCGCCCTGCGCCTTGTGGCCCGCCGCTTCCAACATGAATGACCGCCCCCTGTCATTCATGCCAATCAGGCTTGGCGCGGTCCGGCCCTCCACGAAAGTCTCGTCTCCCCATAATTGCTGGGACAGCGTCTCTGACGCCTCGCCGAGACAAGACAGGATCCCTGGCATGCGTTGAAGGCCACGCCCCGACGCGCTGGTGCTCTCGCCGGGATAGCCTGGTATGTAGACCGACGGATCGATCTCCGCGCCGATGAAGCTCATTCCAGGCGCCGTTGGGTGCGGCAACTCAAAGAATCGCGGTAGTTTTCTTGCGATCCGGAGTCCCAATCGGACGAAATGGGTGAATGCCTGATCGCCGGCGCTGCTTGAGGGGATTCCCTGATGATCCGTGGCCCCGCGCTTACCGGGCATGAGGCCACTGGCGAGTTCTGCGAGTAACTTGTCCTGATTGCCGTCAGTGCGAGAGGTTCGCAACCAACCACTCCAACTCTCGATATGATATGCACATTACTAAGATATTTACTATCAATACGGGGCTTTAGGAATCATAACAGATAAATGCACGAATAATGTATAGAGTATATTATTTATGGTTATTCATCGAAACTATAGACCTGCGTTCCCTGTCCAGCGAAAAGACACCGGACATGGACCCGGAAGCGACCTCTGCTAGGCTCGAGGCGGGCAGAGTACGCAAGCAAGAGGCACCATGACGACCAAGCCAGTGTCGATCCTATCCATTGGCGAGCCGATGGCTGAGTTCACCCGTCAAGCGGACGGCCGGTTTCTCCAGGGTGTTGGAGGAGACACCTCAAACCTGGCCATCTCCGCGGCCCGGCAGGGTGCCAGTGTCGGCATGGTCACACGACTGGGGCAGGATTGGTTCGGAGATGAGATCGCGGCTCTCTGGGACCGGGAGGGTGTCGACGGACGATTGGTGATCCGGGACCCATCCGCGCCGACCGCAGCCTATTTCGTCGATCCGGATCCGGCGGCCCGCGCCTTCACCTATTTTCGAGCTGGCTCGGCGGCCAGCCGGCTGCACCCCGACGATCTTCCGGAGGACGTCCTGAGGGCGGCGTCCATCGTCCATCTATCCGGTATCACCCAGGCGATATCGGCATCGGCATGCGATGCGGGTTTCAGGGCTATTGAAGTCGCACGGTCCGCCGGGGTCGATGTTTCTTATGACACGAATCTGCGGCTTGGGCTTTGGCCCCTCGACCGGGCCCGGGCCGTGATGCACGCGGCAATGGCCCGGTCGACCATCGCGCTGCCGAGCTTGGATGATTCGAGGCTGTTGACCGGTATCGAGGACAGTCACGACATCGCGCTTTACTACAAAGGTCTTGGGCCGAGGATCGTCGCCCTGAAATGCGGTGCGGAGGGGGTGGTGCTGGCGTTCGGCGACAAGATTTCCCGTATCCCCCCTCTCGAAGTGGACGCGGTTGACTCTACGGGAGCGGGGGACGCGTTCGGCGGCGCTTTCCTCGCCCGCTTGGTCGCGGGAGACACGCCGCTGGAAGCGGCTCGATATGCAAACGTCGTGGCGGCCTTAACAACGACCGGACACGGTGCCCTCCCGGCGATCCCGTTGGCCCCGGAGGTGGCGGCCTATCTAGGGGCAACGTGAACGCGGCGATCCGGCGGGAGATAGGGCCATGGAAAACACGAAACGGATCGGGCTCGTCGCCCACGATGCCCGAAAAGGCGAATTGCGCGACTGGGTAAGCGTGCATAGGGACCGCCTTGCCCGGCATAGCCTCTGGGCCACCGGGACCACCGGGCGTCTGGTCGCCGAAGCGACCGGGCTTGATGTGACGGTCTTCAAGAGTGGCCCGTTGGGGGGCGACCAACAGATGGGGGCTCTGATCGCTGAAGGCGGACTCGATGTACTGATCTTTTTCGTGGATCCGATGACATCCATGCCGCACGACGTGGACGTGAAGGCGCTTGTTCGCCTATGCGGCGTCTATGACACGGTGCTGGCATGCAACCGCTCCTCTGCGGACTTCGTCATCACTAGTCCGCTATTCGACCAGGAGTATCTTCGTAAGCCGGTTGACTACGCCGACTATCTCGCCAGAAGACTGCCGGAAATGGACACCTGATGACCCATCGGCACCCGTGACTCCCGTCAGCCGGCGCAAGGTTCAGGGTGTTCGCTATGGTGCTGAAACAAAAAGAATGTTGTTCGGTGTGAGCGTGAGCAAAGGAATTTCCAACGGAGGTTTCTTGATCTAGGCTGCGATGTCTCTCTTGAGTTGGATCCTCCAATGACATCGCCCGTCTCGCCGGTTGCCGGGGGTGGCCTCGCCGCGATTGGTGTTCTGCTGTTCTGTGTTGTGTCGACAGCGATCGGCCGCGGCACGGGCGAGTCCTACGGTGTCTTTCTGCTGCCGCTCGGAGCGGACCTTGGATGGGACCGCGGCGCCCTCGCATCGGTCTATGCCCTGTACATGGCGGCTCATGGAGTGGGCTCCCCGATGGCAGGTGCGCTCTTCGACCGGTTCGGGGCCCGCTTCATATACTTCCTCGGTTTCGTGATGCTGGGGGTGGGCTATGGCATCGCGGGATACATAACCGAACTCTGGCAACTCTATCTCTGCGTCGGCCTGCTCGGGGGACTTGGCGCATCGATGGTCGGGATCGTGCCCGCGCAAGCCCTGATCAGCCGTTGGTTCGATCGGAACCTCGCGACGGCCATGGCGATCGGTTATGCCGGTATGGGTATGGGTACGCTGATCATGGCGCCCTATGCCCAAATTGCGATCGACAACTTCGGTTGGCGGGGCGCTTACGGTGCGATTGCCGTTCTTTTCGCGGTACTTCTTCCGATCGCTTTGTTGTTGCCTTGGCGCCGGATCATGGCGGGAGCGGACGGAAACCCCCGCCGGACGAAAATCAGCGGCGAAGGGGCGGGACCGACCCTTCGGCAGGTCACGAAGACCCTACCGTTCTGGGCATTCTTCGCAATATTCGGGTTCACCGCGGTTGGTGTCTTCGGGATTAGCCTCCAAACGGTAGCCTTTCTGGTGGAGCAGGGCGTCGGAGATCTTGAGGCGGCGGGAGCCTTCGGCAGCGCCGGAATGCTGAGTTTCATTGGCATGGCGGCAACAGGCATCGCGGCAGACAGGTTCGATCGCCGGGTCGTCGCCACGGTTAGCTATTGCTTGACCATCCTGGGGATCGGCGCGCTTTGGATGATCCTGATCACCGGGAGTTTCCTGTTCATTCCGGTTTTCGTGATCTGCTTCGGACTCAGCATGGGTGCGCGTGGCCCGATCCTGACCACCATGATCGCCCAACGGTTCGCGGGACGCGGGCTCGGTGCGATCTACGGTTCAATCAATCTGGGCCAGGGTCTTGGAGCCGGGGGAGGCGCATGGCTCACCGGTGCCCTCTACGACTGGACGGGCGGGTATGAGACCGGCTTCGTCGTCTGCGCGTTTTGTTGCGTCATCGGGATCGCGCTTTTCTGGCTGGTCCCGGCAATCCGTCCCGCCAAACCTTGATCCGCGTCCAGCGAGCGGTCAGGCTCGCCCACGCCCAAGGAATCATCCGCCGCCCTCAAGGCAACTGAATGAGGCCCATCCATGACTGACATTTCCTTCCTGCCCGCTGTTGAGATCGCCCGGATGATCCGGGAAAAGGAAATCGGTTGTGTCGAGGCCCTTGAACACTTTCTGGCACGTGTCGACCGGTTCAATCCGGCCCTGAACGCGATCATCGTCCTTGACCGGGAGGGCGCGCGGGATCGGGCCCGGGAAGCGGACAACGCGCTCGCAAGGGGCGAAGTCTGGGGGCCGCTTCACGGTGTGCCGATGACGATCAAGGAGAGTTACGACGTCGCCGGGATGCCGACCACGTGGGGCTTGCCGGAGTTCGCCCAGTCGATCGCCGAAGAGGACGCGCTGTCCGTCAAGCGTCTCAAGGCGGCCGGCGTGACGTTGTTTGGGAAAACGAATGTCCCGGTCCTGCTTTCCGATTGGCAGAGCTTTAACCCCATCTACGGCACGACCAATAATCCCTGGGATCTGGGCCGGACGCCAGGCGGGTCTTCCGGCGGATCGGCGGCAGCGCTGGCGGCGGGATTGACGGGGCTGGATGCTGGCTCGGACATCGGGGCGTCGATCCGGAACCCGGCACACTATTGCGGTCTTTTCGGCCACAAACCGACCTGGGGCGTGATCTCCCCTTACGGGCACACGCTGAACGGGGTTGTCACACCGACGGATATCTCCTGCATCGGGCCGTTGGCGCGCTCTGCCGACGACCTTGAAGTCGCTATGGACGCGATGGCCGGAGGGGACCCGCTGTCAGACGCCGGATGGCGCCTTGATCTGCCCCAACCCCGGACACGGGCGTTGTCGGAGATGCGGATTGCCGTGATGCTGACCGACAAGAACTGCGCCCAGGATGATGCGCTCACGGACGCGCTTCAAGGTACCGTTGACGCGCTGGCGAAAGCGGGGGCGAGCATCAGCGATACCGCCCGTCCGGACATTGATACGACGGAATCCCACGAGATCTACACCCAACTCCTAAGGGCCGCGACCGGTGCCCGTGTGGCGGACGCCGTCTTTGAGCAGCACCGGGCCAATGCGGCCGCCTCCGACCCCTCTGACAGGAGCTATAAGACCCTCGTCGACCGGTCGGTCACCATTACCCATCGGGACTGGATCGCGCTCGACGAAGCCCGCAACAAGATGCGCTACAAGTGGGCCGCATTCTTCGAGGACTGGGATGTTCTGCTGTGCCCCACGGCCGCCTCCGCTGCGTTTCCCCATGACCAGGAGGGAGAGAGGGTGGACCGGACGATTCCGGTGAACGGCAAGCCGGAGTCGACGATCGATCAGCTCTTCTGGGCCGGCTGGCCCGGCGTGTCACTCCTGCCGGGCACGGTGGCGCCGTCAGGTCTGACCAAGGATGGCCTGCCCTGCGGCATTCAGATCATCGGCGGTCATCTCCAAGACCGCACAACGATACAGATGGCGAGACTGATTGAAAAACACGCGAATCGTTTTACGCCCCCGCCGGGATATTAAAGCGGAGATTTCGACTTTTCGTATATCTGTATATGTTTGGGTAGGAGTTGGATTATTGTATAGGCGTAGGGTTTGGTCTGCCCTGCGGCTCGGCATGAAAGACTGCAAAAACGCCGAATAAATAGAGACCCAACGCCCTCTATTGGTCCGAACGGTCGAGATTGCCGGGACCGGGAGTAGACTTCGGCATGAGCGAGCTGGAGCGGAGAAAAGGTGTCGACAACGCGGCGCCCAGCTCCTTGGAGCTCTCGCGGATCGTGGGACTCCACGAGCGCTTCGCCTTTGGAAAACCCGGCGGACGTCGTGGGCGATTCTCCCATATGAATTTGGGCAACGTCGATCTTGGCGGCCGCGTACTCGACGGCGCCGATTTCACGGGGGCTTCGCTCCACGGCTCCAAGATGATCAGAACCTCCCTGACAGAGGCGGTTTTCTTCGGCGCGGATGTGACCCGGGGCGTGCTGAATGAGGCGAAGCTCGATAAGTCGGATCTTCGGGGCGCCCGGTTCCGGGGAGCCTCGTTGGTGAAGGCGACCCTTCGCGGGGCGGATATGCGGGAGGCGATCCTGGCGGTCGCGACCGAAGAAGGTTACGAGGCGACCTCTCACAGCCGAAGTGCGGACCTCACAAGCGCGATCGTTCGGGATGCGGACCTCTCCGGCGCGAAGTTCGGCACCAGCATGGCCATGCGGGCGGACTTCACCGGCGCCAACATGACGGGCGTCGATCTGCAAGGGGCAGACATACGCAACGCGGTCTTCCGGAACACCAATCTCGAAGGGGCGACCCTGTCCAAGAGCAGGATCGACAATGCCGACTTCCGCGGCGCGGTGCTGACCGGCGCCAACCTGGACAACTGCTCTTTCAAGAACGCCGATTTCCGGGGGGCGATCATTGACGAGAGGTTGCTGGAAGAGATCTCTTCGTTGGGCGGGAAGATCCTTACCCATCCGGAAGACGGCAGCTTCGACATCACGGTCGCCCTGGCGGAACACGCGCAGTGGGTTGATTCCGGCGGTGTGGAGGGCGGACGGCTGAGCGTTTCCGGCTTCGACATGAGGGGATTGTTTCTCGAGAAAGCCGTTCTGGTCGCAGCGGGCCTTTACGGCTGTATTTTCTATCAGTCGCCTATGCAGAGCGTTGATCTGGAGATGGCGGACCTCACCGAGGCGGACCTGCGGCGCTGCGATTTGAGCAACTCCGATCTTCGCGGAACGAGCCTGATGTCCGCCCAGCTTGGTGGTGCGGTGCTGGACGGATCGGTGTGCAGGCCGTTCCTGGTTCAAGGAGATGTTGAGCGCCGCATTCCGTTCCGGGCTTCGGGTGCCAACTTCGCGGGGGCAAGCCTCCGCGATTGTGATCTTCGGGAAGCTGTATTGTTCGAGGCTGACTTCACCGACGCCGACCTTCGGGGAGCGGACTTCCGGGGGGCGGATCTTTCTCGTGCCAGGTTTGACGGGGCATCAACCGAGGGGATGAAGGTCGATGGCTAGTCATGACTCGGATCGCGGCCGCTTGGGGGATGAGGGGACCCCGGATTGGGAGCAGTCGTCGATGTCCGAAGCGGACGCCAACGACGCGGCCCGTTCCAACGCACTGACCGAGGCAATGCCGCTGATCTCGGTACGCAACGGCATCATTTCGGCCGCCAACGATCCGTTCGCCCTGACCTTCGAGCAGGCCGGCGGTGCAGAGTGTGTCGGTCAGCCATTGGCCAGCGTTCTCCTGGATCTTCCCGAGTCGACACCTCAACTGATCACGTTGCGGCCCCTGCCGGGTATGGGGGAGTGGCGGCCGGTCGAGGTCAGTGTCGGCAAGGGGAATGTCCGGCCGGCTCTCGCCTCAACGGTTCATGCGTTAGAGGATGCGGACGAAGAAACCATCGTCGTCTTGCCGGTTCAAAGTCTGCGGGATGTTTCCAGCCTGTCGGACGCCGAAGCCGCGGAGGTTCGGACCAAGCAATTCATCGCGCTGATCTCGAACCTGGTGCATGAGCTCAGAACACCGTTGAACGCGGTAATCGGGTTCAGCGACATCATGAAGAACGAACTTCTGGGTGAGATCCCGGTCTCCTACCGACAGTACTCCGAAGACATCAACGAGAGCGCGAACCATCTTCTGTCGATTATCGACGATGTGTTGGATCTCGGCCGGATGACCTTTGACGACGGGGCGATCCAGGAATCGGTGGTGATGGTCGACGACCTCTTCGCACGATCGATGGCACTGATCGGGGAGTCCGCTTCTGCAAAGACGATCGAGATCTCCGTTGAGAGATCGAACGTGCCTGCGGTCATCTATGTCGATGAACGGCGCATGATTCAGGTGATCCTCAACCTCCTTGCGAACTCCGTTAAGTACTCGGACGAGGGGCAGAGCGTTGTCCTGGGTCACAGGCTGGATGGCGAAGGAAACCTTCGTTTGACGGTCTCGGACAACGGCCGGGGGATGAGCCACGATGAGATCAACCGGGTGATACTGCCGTTCGCCCGAAGCGAAGCCGCCATCCGTTCCCGCGAACAGGGCGTGGGTCTGGGCCTCGCCATCGCGAACACCATCATGAAACGCCATGGCGGCAGTCTCGAGATCGAGAGCGGATTGGGCGAAGGCACGACCGTCAGTCTGTTGATCCCCTCCGATCGGATTATCGGAAGCGCCGATCTTCACTCGGCTCACCCCAAAGGCGGCCGCTGACCCCGACAGAGCAGCAGAGTCGGGCCCTGGCGACCGAGATCATTCCTCGGTCAGGATGGCTTCGACAATCTGCTGAACATCCAGGGCTTCCCGGGCGGTCGCCAAATCCTGCGGCCCGCCCGACGTCATCGCGGCGACCTTGTCGAGTTGCCGTTGCAGGACAAGCGGGCGTGCCTTCTCGTTCGGCATCGCGTCGGACGCCTGTCGCCATTCGCCATCCGGTCCGAGCCGCTCCGCGACTGACCAATCCCTCAATCGGATCGATCCGTTGTCGCCCCGCAGAACCCAAAGATTATGGTCGTCTTTCTCCGTGGTACCGACGCCGCCGCTGAGACTGACCGGGACGCCGCCGGCATCGATCTCCGCGGTGATCGACTCCTCTGAAACGTCGCCGTCGGGATAAGTCACGGCGTGGGAGCCGAGGCTGAGAGGTCCGACAAGCCGGCGGGTCAGGAAAAGGAAGTGGGAAACGACCTCCCGGGTAAATCCGCCTTCCGCCCGCCGGGATAACCAGCCCGAGGCGTCCATTTGCCACGGTCGAGGCCAGATCCGGAAGCCGATCTCAATCTCGAGACTGCGTACCGGACCAACCGCACCCTCAGCGATCCATGTCTTGATCTGGTCGACCGCAAGGGATGACGCGAAGACGAAATTCACCGCGAACCGCTCGCCCTTATCCTCAATCCGGGAGACGAAGCGCTCCGCCAGTGCGTTGTCGGCGGAAAGGGGCTTCTCGCAGAACACGGCCCGGCCGCTGTCCAGGGCGGCTTCCGCGTGGCTGATATGGGCCTGTGGTGGCGAGGCAATGTAGACGCAGTCGGCGGCCTCGATCACGGCTTCCGCCGAGCCGAGGCGCGGCATCTCAGGAAGGTCGGATGCGAGACGGGTCATTGCCGCTTCCGAGGGATCCCAGATGCCGGCGGGGGCGACCACCGTCCGATCATGCCGGTCGAGGGCCCGGGCGAGCCTCTCCCCCATGATCCCGTATCCGATGATGCCAAGCTTGACCGCCATTTCGCCGTCTCCTCAAGATGCACCCGCGGGCGAATGGGGTGCCTATGGGCAAGTCCGTATGTCCAACCGGCGGTGATCATAGAAGATCATGCCGATTGTTGGCGAGCGGACACACATATCGGCTGACCCGATGAGGGTGAAGGCATCAGGACGATGACGGCAAAGACGGACGAACTGATTGTTGCGGGTGGCGGTATTGGCGGGCTTGCGTCCGCCCTGTCTCTCGCGCGGCTGGCGGATCGCCGGGTTCGGGTTCTTGAACAAGCGGAGACCTTTGGCGAGGTTGGCGCGGGCATCCAGCTTGGACCGAACGTCTTCAAGATGTTCGAGGTCCTCGGATTGGAGGACTCAGTCTCCGACATGGCCGCACATCCCTCCTCTTTGCTGATGCGGGATGCGAAAGACGGCGGTGAGGTGACCCGGGTTCCCTTAGGACAGGGGATCGCCGAGCATTTTGGCCATCCCTACGCGGTGATCTACCGTCCTGATCTTCACAGGGTTCTGTTGGACGCGTGCGAGGCGGACGGCCGTATCGTACTGGAAACCAACCGGAAGATTGAGGGCATCCAGTCGGCGCGTGACCGGGTGATGGTCGAGGTTTCCGGCGCTGGATCGCTTGAGGCGCCCGGGCTGATCGGTGCCGACGGGCTGTGGTCGACGGTCCGGGGCCATGTTGTGAACGATGGGCCGCCGCGGGTCTCCGGTCACATCGCCTATCGCGCCGTGCTGCCGATGTCTGACGTGCCGGACGGCGTGCCGACGAACGATGTCGTGCTTTGGGCAGGACCAAAGACGCATCTCGTCCACTATCCGCTGCGGCGGGGCGAGCTTTTCAACATCGTCGCCGTGTTCCATTCCGACCGGTATGAGGAGGGATGGAACGAGTACGGAGACCCAGAAGAACTTCACGCAAAGTTCGCGGGCCAGCATCCGGTTGTGCTTGATCTGCTCTCGAGGATCGAATCCTGGCGGATGTGGGTTTTGTGCGACCGGGAGCCTGTCCGGGAATGGAGCCGGGGGCCGGTCACGCTCCTGGGTGATGCCGCGCACCCTATGCTGCAGTATCTCGCGCAAGGAGCTTGCATGGCGATTGAGGATGCGGTGTGTCTCGCGAACAAGGTCTCAAGCCATGGAGAGCACTATCCGGCAGCCTTCCGCGCTTATCAGGCGGACCGCTACCTACGGACGGGACGCGTTCAGTTGACGGCCCGGTTCTACGGCGATGTCTACCACGCGTCCGGTGTGACGGCTGAACTCCGGAACCTGTTCCTGGGCCGCAAGGGTGGCGGGCCGTATGACGGGGTCGCCTGGTTGTATGGTGGGGTGGATGAAACCGGCGCCCAGATCGTTTGAGGCGCCGGCTGTCATCCAAGCGCCTACTCGGGCAGCGGAATGAACTCTTCCGTATCGCCCGGAACGACCGGGAACTTGCCGGCCTTCCAATCCGCCTTGGCCTGTTCCAAGCGGTCTTTGGAACTAGAGACGAAGTTCCACCAGAGATGCCGCGGGCCATCCAGAGGCTCTCCGCCGACAATCATGACGCGGGTATGGGACCGCGCACGCACTGTGACGGCGTCACCCGGCTTCAGCACGGCGAGTGTTCCCGCGTCGACACGTTGGCCGCCAACATCGATCGAACCCTCCGATACATGGAGAGCCCGTTCCTCCCAATCGGCCGGCACCGGAAGGACGGAGCCCGCATCCATCTGGATGTCGACATAAATCGTCTCGGATGGTGTCACCACCGGCGAGGACTCGCCGTAAGCGCTGCCCAGGACGACCCGAACCTTCTTGCCTTCGGCATTCAAAGTGGGCAGATCGCTCATCGGATGATGGATGAAGCCCGGCTCGTCCTCCTCCCGCGCCTTCGGGAGGGCGATCCACGACTGCAGGCCGAAAACCCGATGATCAACCGGCCGCGTCTCCACGCCTGACCGCTCTGAATGGACGATACCGCGGCCCGCCGTCATCAGGTTCAGAGCGCCGGGCCGGATCGGCATCTCATAGCCGAGGCTGTCCCGGTGCCAGATCTCGCCGTCGAAAAGATAGGTCAGCGTGGCAAGTCCGATATGGGGGTGCGGCCGCACATCCATCCCATGACCCGCCACCAACACATCCGGACCCATCTGATCGAGAAAGACGAACGGTCCGACCATGCGGCGCTCTTTCGAGGGGAGCGCGCGCCGGACTTCGAACCCGCCAATGTCGCTGGTTCGCGGGACGATGATGTGTTCGACCGCATCAGGCGCGTCCGGAAAGTCCTCCGGCACGGCGAGGGACGAGAGTTGGGACATTGGGTCCTCCGATTGATTATCGGCCGACCCTCAATGCCCCGAGCCAGCCTTACCCGCGACCGATATAGGGCATTTTCGTAGCCATCACAGTCATGAACTGGACATTTGCGTCCAGCGGTAAACTGGCCATGTAAGCCACCGCGTCGCCAACCCGGGAAACATCCATTAACGGCTCAACGGCCGTCTCCCCGTTCGCCTGCGGCACGCCTTTCGCCATGCGCATCGCCATCTCCGTCGCGGCGTTGCCGATATCGATCTGACTGCAGGCGATGTCGTACCTGCGGCCGTCCAGCGCCGTCGACTTGGTCAGCCCGGTGACGGCATGCTTGGTGGCGGTATAGGGCGAGGAGTGGGGCCTGGGTGCGTGCGCCGAGATCGATCCGTTGTTGATGATCCGGCCCCCCATCGGTGACTGCGCCTTCATGGCGCGGAACGCCTCTTGGGTGCAGTAGAAGATGCCCGAGAGGTTGATGTCGACCACCTGGCGCCACTGCTCAACCGTCAGATCTTCAAGCGGGATGCCGGGTGCGTTGACGCCAGCATTGTTGAAGATCATGTCGACCCGTCCATCCTTCTCCAACACCGCCTTAAACAAAGCGGCGACTGAGTCCGGGTCTGAAACGTCGGTCGGCACTGTGCGGCTGGTTGTCGCATCCGCGCCGGCCAAGGAGACGGTTTCCTCAAGGGCATCCTTGCGCCGCCCGGCCAATGTGACGGTCCAACCCTCGCGGACCAAGGCGATGACCGCCGCTCTGCCGACGCCGGAACCCGCTCCGGTCACGATCGCTATCTTCGCCATGACTTCCCCCGATTGCGTTGATTTTTCAAAGCGTAGGCCGATGAAGACGGCGCCACAAGGCAGGAAAGCTATTGCTCGGTCGTTCAGCGGTTGAGTATCAAAGGATGTAGTGCGTTGCAAAAATATGGCTATAGAGATGTGACAATCACTCGTTAACGCGCATTAATAATGATTGTGCAAAAGCTATTCGAATTAAGGTTTCGTTCACACCATTTGTATAGTTAGATGGCTCATCGTTCTTATCGGCAACTAATAGTGCTTCATCGGACATGGGAGATGGTCGCGATATGTCAATATCGAACTCCATCCTAGCCAAGGTCATCGGGGTGGTCTTTCTGGCCATTTCCTCGACAGTCGCGGTTGGTGGTGTGGCGATCTGGCAGCTGAAAAGCATCGGCGAAGAGATTCACGAGATCGCGGCACACGACCTGCCGCTCAGCAGCCTGATCGGCAACATAACCGCACACCAGTTGGAGCAGACGATTCAGATGGAGCGTGCGCTCCGGGCTGCGGGCGTTTCGGACCGGAATTTGTCCGTGTTCGGTGCTGCAACGCGGCAGTTTGATGAATTGGCCGCGAAGGTGAATCTCGAGTTGGAGCAGGCGCTGGGCCTTGCAGAAGACGCGATCCGCGAAGCCCGCAATCCCGAAAGCCGAAAGGAGTTTCTGGCGCTTAGGGGCGAGCTTGAGTCAATCGCGACGGCCCACAAGGTGTTCGACGAAGATACCCGCACCGTCTTCCGTCTGGTCGAAGATCAGAAGTACGACGAAGCCCGCGCCCTGGTAGCGACGATCGAGGCAGAGGCGGACGCCCTGGACCGTGATGTGGAAGCCGTGCTCAATCAGATTGCGTCCTTTACCGTTAGAGCTGCCCAAACGGCTGATGAGCATGAGGTTCTGGCCTTGTGGTTGACCGTGGCACTGACGGTGGGCGGTTCGGTTCTGGCCTTCGGCGCGGCGGTCGTATTCGCGCTACGGGCGATAACCAATCCACTCCGGCAGGTCACCGGTGCCATCGCCGCGCTGGCCGACGGAGATACGAGCGTCGCCGTCAACATTCGCAGCAAGGATGAAATCGGTAAGCTTGCGGATGCGTTCACCCGCTTCAAGATACAGACGGAACGGGTTAAGCGCCTCGAAGCGGAGCGTCAGGCGATGGAGGCGGAAGCGGCGGAGTCCCGGCGGAGGGACACGCTCGCGATGGCCGACGCGCTGGAGGAATCTGTCAAATCCGTCACGAACGAAGTGGGTGACCGCGCGGCAACGATCGGCTCGGCTGCGTCTTATCTTGATACGGCCGCTGAAAGTACGAGCGTTCGGGCAACGACCGTTGCCGCGGCGTCCGAGCAGGCGCTGACAAATGTCCAGACGGTGGCCGCTGCCGCGACGGAACTCTCCAACGCGATCGATGAGATCAGCCAGCGCATCACCTCCGCCTCCGACATGTCGAACCGGGCGAACACCGAAATCGGCCGTGCGGGTGATGCGGTCAATCAATTGGAAGTCGGCGCCAGACAGATTGGTGAAGTTGTGGAACTCATCAGCGATATCGCCGAGCAGACCAACCTTCTGGCCCTAAATGCCACGATCGAAGCGGCGAGGGCGGGGGACGCCGGCAAAGGCTTTGCCGTTGTCGCGACCGAGGTGAAAAACCTCGCGACCCAGACGGCTCAGGCGACGGAGACCATCACCACACAGATCTCGGACATGCAGGCGTCGACCAAGACCACTGTTGGTGCGATCGATATCGTGTTGGCCTCCATCCAGAACATCAGCGCCTCGACAACCGAGATCGCCGCTTCAGTCGAAGAGCAGTCCGCAGCCACGCACGAGATCGCGCGGAACATATCCGGCGCTGCTGCGGGCGCAGAGGAGGTCAGCCGCGAGATCGGCGTTGTCGGCGAGAATGCTTCAACTTCGAAGACCTACTCCGGAGATCTCTCTGGTCAGGTCAATGAGTTGAACGACTGTGCCGACCGGCTTCGAGACTCTTTGGATGGTTTCCTGGAGCGCCTTCGCGCGGCCTAGCTGGGATCGCTCTGCCGGAGTTGCTGTCCGGGCTGCTTTGCCTTGCCTCCGTCCGTTCCCTTGAACGACGATGGCGCGCCGCCATCCGGTAGCGGCGTTGGGCGAGGAAGTGCTTCATGGTCGATCCGATTACCGTCTCCGTGATCCAGCATCGTCTGGTCGGCATCGTCGACGAGATGGGGGAGGCGATGCTCCGGACGTCGTATTCCCAGATCCTGAACTCGAGCCGGGACTTTTCCACGTCGATCAACGGGGCATCCGGGGAGTTGGTTGCCCAGGCGGAGCACATACCGGTCCATGTGGGTGCCATGCCCTGGGCGGCGAAATCAGTCATCGACGCGTTCGGAGACGATGTGCATCCGGGCGACGTATTCCTGTTGAACGATCCTTATTTCGGCGGCAGTCATCTGCCGGACGTGACGGCCGTGGTTCCGGTTTTCGCGAACGGGAAGGCGGTGTTCTGGACGGTCAACCGCGCCCACCACTCTGATATTGGCGGCGCGACTCACGGCGCCTACAACGCCGCCGCGACCGAGATCTGGCAGGAAGGCATTCGCATACCGCCGCTCCGTTTCTGGGAGAAGGGCGTGGAGCGGGAGGACATCGCGCGGATGCTGGCGGCGAATGTTCGTCACCCGCGGGATTTCCAGGGCGATCTGGCGGCGCAGATCGGTTCCGTTCGCTTGGGGGAACGGCGTGTGCTGGCATTGATCGAGGAGTTCGGCGCCGACGTCGTGGCGGCCGCGACAGACGCGATCCTCGAAGCGTCGGAGAGGCGTGCCCGCGCTGTGATAGAAACCTGGACGGACGGTGTCTACGAGGGTGAAGCCCTGTTGGATGATGACGGACGCGGCAATGTGGATATCGCGATCCGCGCCAGTGTGACGATCTCGGGTGACAGTGTGCATGTGGATCTATCCCGATCCGACCCGCAGGTCGCGTGCTTCCTCAACTCGTCATACGCCAACATGCGCTCTGCGGTGGCGATGGCTTTCGCGTTTCTGCTCGATTCCGACATCCCCAAGAATGACGGTTCCATGCGGCCCATTGAGGTGACGGCGAAAGAGGGCACTGTGGTCTGGGCGAAGCCTGGGGCTCCTGTGACGCTCTGCACCTCCCACTGCTCCCAGGACATCGTCGAGGCCATCGTCGATGCCATCGCCCCCGCATGCCCGGACCGGGCAATGGCGGGATGGGGGCGCCGGTTCCGCATCGCGCTTAAAGGTGAGGATCCCAACACAGGCAAGCCGTTCATTTGGCATCTCTTCCATGCCCGGCCCGGGGGCGGCGCGTCACCGGGTGGAGACGGTTGGCACAACGGCGGGGAGTGGCACACCGTCGGCGGTCTAAAGTTCGGGTCCGTCGAAGTCGCGGAAGCGCGCTTCCCTTTGTTCTTCGGGCGGCACGAGTTCCGGCCTGGGTCCGGAGGGGACGGCCGCTACATCGGCGGGTCGGGGTGTGAGCTATCCCTAAAGCTGGAAACAACCGCGCCGGCGGTCTGCAACACGGCTGGCGAAGGCACCCGCCACCCGGCAATGGGACGGGCGGGCGGCGGGCCGGGCGCACCTCACCGTTACCGCATGTGTCCGCCCACAGGCCCCGCAATGACACTTCCGACCAAACGCGAAGGGATCCCCGTGCCACCGATGACGTCCTTTGAGGTTCAGTCCGGCGGTGGCGGCGGTTGGGGAGACCCACAAGACCGGTCCAGAAAGCAGCGTTCGGCCGACCGGGTCGAAGGGCTGCCGCCCCGGCGGGTCCGCAAGGCGACGGTCAAACGCCCTCAATGAGAGTTGCCACGTCAATCGGGCGGGGATGCTCCCCGCTGCGATAGATTCGGTGCATCTCGTCATACACACGCTCCAGGTCATGGGTGAACGCGGTCGTATCGTAGAGCGGTGTGGTTCGGACCGTCTCAGTCAGGTACTTCCTTATCTCATCCAATCGGGAACGGTTCTGTGCCAGGTCTCCGGCGAGTGCTCGGAAGGCGTCCCGGGAGCGTGTAATCAACGTTTCGAGTCCGACGGTTGTCAGAAGACTGGCGCAAACCCGGGTCTGAAACCCCTCACCCGTTCGCGTGACGATGGGCACCCCGGCCCATAGAGCATCGCTTGCTGTTGTATGGGCACCATAAGGGAACGTATCGATCACAAGGTCCGCAAGCCCCAGCCGCTCTAGGTGATCTGGATTCGGCACCGGCTCCGCGAAGATCAGCCGGCTGGGATCAATTCCGCGTTTCGCTGCATAGGCACTCAGATTGCGAACCGCATCATCCCGAGAGTTGAGCAGCCAAAGAACGCTTCCATCGACCCGTTGAAGAATGGCCATCCAATCGACAAAGGTCTCTTCCGTCACCTTGTACAGGTCGTTGAAGCAGCAGAACACGAACCGGTCTTCCGGCAGGCCATGCATGGAACGGGACGCA
The DNA here is from genome assembly GCA_963691835.1 of Thalassobaculaceae bacterium. GTDB lineage: Bacteria > Pseudomonadota > Alphaproteobacteria > Thalassobaculales > Thalassobaculaceae. Next base: position 4,738,349 of record OY829383.1, on the reverse strand, counting down.
GATCCGGTTGGCCGGTACCGTTGATCATCGTTGATCTGATAACAGTTCGGCATGCGGACGATCTGCTCGGAAAAGACGGCGGAAGATCCTTCTGGCGCGACCACCCGGTCGGCGATGACATAGTCGATGTAGGTCGCACCCGTGGTTCCCGGGTAGCCCAGATATGTGGCCGAGAGCGGCGCTGGCCGATGCGAGAAGAGACGCGCGCGGCTGTCTGAGATGTGCCCCTTGAGGTCTACGGCGATGTCGATGCGGTCTGTCCGCGCTTGCTCTGCAATCTGCTCATCCGAAAGACCCCGCACCTCTCTGAACACATCCAGTGCCCCTCGCGCCCGGCGCCGGTTTTCATCCGTGGAGTCCCGGCCATAGGAATAGCCGATGATCTCGAAGCGGCCGCGGTCATGCCGCTCGAACAACCCGGCGGCGAGGTACATCACGGCATGGTCATGAAAGTCGGATGAGAAGTAGCCGATGCGGAGGCGGTCCGGCCTATCTCCCGGAACCGAGAACGTTGATACGGCGCTTGGTGGCGTGACCGTTTGAGCAAAGTTGGCGGCGCGCTTCAGTTGGCGTGCAGGGGCGTCCTCAAGCGCCAGGAACGGAAACGGATTGACCCCGGGCCCTTCAAGGCCAAGCCCCTCCACCATCGGAGCGAGCGGTTCCAGAGCGTGCCAATCGCACCGCCTCGCCAGCATGTTCACCCACCGGATGCGAACCTCAGCCCGCCTGTCTTTGAGGCCGCGCTGGTCCGGCGCAATCGACACGGCTCGATCGTAGGCTTTGGAGGCGGCCGGCAGGTGGCTGCCCCGTTCCGCCAAAGCACCGAGGTTCTGGTATCCCGTGACGTCGTCGGGTTTCAGGCAAAGCGACCGGCGAAACGCCTTCGTGGCCTGGCTGTCGCGATGTTGATTGGAGGCGGCCGTGCCGACCGAATTGTAGAGTTTGCTGTCCCGTGGATCGGCGATCAGCCCGTAACCGAACGCCTGTGCCGATCGTTCTCCCTTCTCCAGCTTAGACAGAGCGGAAGCCAGGAGATTGTAAAGAACCGGCGCGGCCGGAAACTCGACCAACAGACCCTGCGCTTCCGTGACCGCGGCCTCAAACTGTCCACGCGAGAACGCCTTGAGAGCGAGCGGCAGCCGGTCTCGCAGGGACGGTGGAAGATGGCTCTGCATGGACCTCAAACGTCAGCCGCTGCAATCTCGAATCGGTACCGATGTAGCAGGAGAAGTCTCGGCGCGGAACCGGCATGGCGGGAAACGCCAGGCAACGTCTCGAGCGAGGTCGCCCGTTGATGCTTGATGGCTGCCTGCATTCATGCTCTTGGGAAGCGCCCGCCGTCGCTAGTCACCTTTTTGCTCGCTCCAGCGATCCCAATTCTGCAACAACCCAGCATGACCGAGTTCGACAACGCTGCCTTCCTCTCCGCGCTTGCGAGCAACGATCTCGTTGAGGCTGAAAGACAACTCAAACACCGGGACAGCAGTCTCGCGTGGCGGCTTGGCGAGGCGAACTACCTGATCCAGGCAGGCGACATCGCGACGGCCTTTGGGCGGTTGGAGGAGTTTCGCCGTTCCGGTCGATCTCATCCAATAGCGGAATACCTGCTCGGTACCATTCATCAACAGAGCGAACGCTGGGACGAGGCGATCGCCGCTTTCTCCCGGGCACTGGAACTGAGACCTCAATGGGCGCGAGCCGAGGAGGCGCTCGGCTGCGCCCTCGTTAACGGCCGACGGTATGAGGACGCGGTTCAGCCGTTGGCGAGCGCGGCCGCCTCGACCGGTCTGTCGGCTGACGGTCTGCTGGCTCTTGGGCTCGCTCAACTGAAATCCGCACAACTCGAACAAGCTGCCGCCACACTGCTGAGTGCCGTTCGTCAGTCGACGGATCCGTCGTCTGTTTTCCAGCGGATGAGTGCCTTTCTCGTGACAGCAACATTCGACGATGCGTTGGACGCGGACGCGGTCATGGCGCGCTACAGAGCCGTAGGTTCGGTTTTCGACGCGGCTGTCTCTCGGTTGGACGCGGCGACGGATCCGGACCCCGACCGGCGTCTTCGTCTGGGCTACATCGGTCCCAGCCTGCACCGGCACGTTCTCGCAGATTATCTGGAACCTGTGCTGAGGCATCACGACAAGTCTCAAGTGCACGTCACCGCGTACGCTCACGTGCCCGTTCCCGATGCGGTCACCCGGCATCTCGCGGGACTTGTCGACAACTGGGTCGATATTCACGGGCTCAGCGATGACGAGGCCGCCGCGCGGATACAAGCGGACCGGATCGATATCCTTGTCCACTTCATGGGGCATTGGGTGGACAACCGTCTGCCGGTGCTGGCTAGGAAACCGGCACCGGTCCAGACCGCGTACTTGTGTCAGTCTCCAAGCACCGCGCTTTCCGCCGTCGACTACATGCTCACCGGACCGGAGTTCATCGCTGATATCGGCCCGCCGCCTTGGACGAGTGAGCGCGTCGTCGTCCTGCCAGGTGGTCATGCGGTTACGACCGACATCGCAGAGTCCCGTCCGGCGACGGAACCGCCTGTTCTTTCGAACGGCTACATCACTTTCGGAAGCTTCAACAATCCGGCCAAGATAAACGATCGAAGTCTCTCCGCGTGGGCTGAGATACTGCGGGCGTTGCCGACCGCGCGTCTTCTGCTGAAGGGACGGGGGCTCGACAAACCTGACGGGCAGGACCGTTTCAGAGAGCGTTTCCGCTCTGTCGGCGGGCCGGCCGACCGGCTCTCCTTCATGGGCTGGGTCGACGCAGAGTCCTATCTCGAGGTCTACAATGGCGTAGACGTCGTACTCGACACCTTTCCCTTCAACGGAGGGAGGACAACGTTCGAGGCTTTGTGGATGGGGGCACCGGTCGTAGCGCTGACGGGGAGGATGCCACATGAGCGGTATTCACACATTCAGTTGGTCCGCACCGGCATTGCGGATCTCTCTGTGACCGACGCCGTCGACTATGTCAGGGCGGCGGTGTCGCTTGCGCAATCTCCGGACCGGTTGGTGGGGTTGCGTGGGGCATTGCGCGAGAAACTGCGCGCCTCCAACCTGATGGACCCGGTCACGCATGTCCGGGATCTGGAGGCGGCCTATCGCTGGATGTGGCGGCGTTATTGCGAAAGCAGCGGAGGCGGGGCGTAGATGTCTGCCATGCAATACAGGATTGGCATAGATGTGGGTGGCACCTTCACGGATCTGGTCGCCGTCGATGATTTTGGGACGGTGACTTTCACTAAATCGCCCTCCACCCCTGAGGATCAGTCGCTCGGCGTTATGGCCGGATTGGGTCTTCTTGCGGATGAGTTGGCGCTCTCACTCGAGCACATGCTCCGGTCCACCGACAGGATCGTGCACGGCATGACGGTAGCGACGAACGCGCTGCTGGAGAGGAAGGGCGCGCGGACGGCATTGCTGACGACGGAAGGCCATCGGGATGTGCTGGAGATGCGGGAAGGGTTGAAGCCGGATCGCTACAACCTGTTGGCACCCCGGGCACCGACCCTTGTCCCCCGCCATCTTCGCCTCGGTGTCAAAGAGAGAGTGAGGGCGGACGGGCGGGTCGAAACGCCCCTGGACTCGGGCTCGCTGGACGATGCGATCGAAACCCTGCGGGCGGCCAAGATCGAAGCGGTCGCGGTCTGCTATCTCCACGCTTACAAGAACGCCGACCACGAACGGGCGACAGAAGAGAAGCTGAAGGCCGCGTTGCCGGGCATCTACATCAGCCGATCGTCGGAGGTTTTGCCCCGGATCAAGGAGTACGAGCGCGTTTCGACGACAGTGGTGAACGCCTATGTTGGCCCGGCGCTCGACCGGTACCTCTCCCGGCTGGAAGCGCGATTGAGGGATGAAGGGTACGCGGGACCCGCTCTGATCGTTCTGTCGCATGGGGGTGTTTCCCCCATCGCGGAGGCCATACGGCTTGCCGCCGGGACCGTGCTGTCGGGACCGGCCGGAGGCCTGGCGGGCGCACGGCATGCGGCCGGGTTGCTGGAGACATCAAACCTTGTCGCCTTCGATATGGGAGGGACATCCACCGATATCTCCATGGTCGTGGCGGGCGAGGCGGCCTTGTCTTCCGACCGTAGCGTCGCGGGCGAGAGGATCGCTCTTCCGAGCCTGGATATCGTCACCCTTGGTGCGGGCGGCGGATCGATCGCGTCTGTCGATGCGGGAGGGCTGCTCCGGGTCGGGCCGGAGAGTGCCGGCGCCGTTCCAGGGCCCGCGTGCTACGGACGGGGCGGGACTGCCGCGACGGTGACGGATGCGAACCTGGTCCTCGGGTATCTGGATGCGGGCGGATTCTTCGGCGGGCGGGATCCCCTGGATGCAAAGGCATCGGGCCGGGTCCTTCGGAACCTCGGTGACCGTCTCGGGGTCGATGCCGTAACAGCCGCCGCGGGCGTTCATCGCGTGGTGAACACGCAAATGGCTGAAGGTATCCGCCTCGCAACGGTCCGGCGCGGGGTTGATCCCCGGCGGTTCGCCTTGTTCGGATTTGGCGGTGCTGCCGGACTTCACGTCACGGAACTCGCGCGGATGCTTGATCTTGGTCGGGTCGTGGTTCCCAGGGTCGCCTCCGTTCTGTCCGCGTGGGGCATGCTGACATCGGATCTCCGCTACGAGATCAGCAGGACCCATCTCAGCGAGACGGATTCGCTGGACGTGCCGGCGCTCAGGGCCGTCTTCCAGGAGATGGAGAAGGACGCGGCGGACCGTATGGCCGGCTGGTTCGACGGTGACATCAGAACCCAGTGGGCGGCGGACATGCGGTATGGCGAGCAGATCTACGAGATCGATGTCCCATTGGGTGACGTGGATTTCGAGAGCTCCGAGGCGGCGGCTCAGTTGAAGACGGCGTTCGAAGCCCGGCATGAAGCGCTTTACACCTACGCGCTGCCGGATCGGGAGCCTGTGCTGGTGAACGCGAAGGTCGCAGCGACGGGCCTGCTTCCAGCACCGCCGAGCGAGCCGGAAGTTGAGTCGGAGGTCGCCGCCACGCCTGTGGGTGAGCGGCGTGTCATGCTGACGGATTGGACGTCGGTGCCGGTCTATGATTTCGACGGGCTGGGGCGCGGTCAATCGATCGAAGGGCCGGCAATCGTTGAGGCCGACACAACCACGATACTGCTTCGGCCGGGAGATGTCGCGTCGGTAACGCCGTTCCGTTGGCTGGACATCGCCATCACCTGATGGCCAACCGGCCTTCTCCGCAGTCCAACCAACGAGACCATGCCTCTTTCGGCGGTTGGGGCGGCTCGCTAGATTTGGCCGTTAACAATCGTCGCTTCAGGCGATGAAGAATTGGGAGGAAGATCGATGTCAGTCGTACGAGAACGGCTCACCCTCAAAGCCACTGCCGCGGATGTTTGGGCGGTGATCGGAGATTTCCATGGCACGCCGGGCTGGATCGGTCCGGTCACCTCGTCCGATCAGCAGCAAGGCGGCAGCGTGCGGCTCCTGACCCTTGCCGACGGCGCGCAGATATCAGAGCACCTGATCTCCCATGATGAAGGAGCGATGATGTACAGCTACGGGATTCTCCAAAGCCCGCTGCCGGTATCGAACTATCGATCGACCCTGAAGGTCTCCGACAATGGTGATGGCACGTCGACGGTTGACTGGTCGTCCGCGTTTGAAGCGATGATCGATGAGGAAAAGGCTAAAGGCATCGTCTCCGGGGTGTATCAGGCGGGGTTCGCCGGCCTGAAAGAGAAGTTCGACGCTGCCTGACACGGGGAAGGGGCGGGACCTGGCATGACCGAACAGTGCGCAGTCCTCGCCGCCGTGGAACGGCTTCCGACGTGAGCATTGTGATCTTCATGCCCCGGCTGGATTTAACGTTCAAGCCGGGGCCGGCTCCGAAGAAGCGGGGCGAGGTGCCGCCGATCCGGGCACACTGGCTCCGGTTTGCAAAAACACTGGCGCTCACATTGCGGGGTTCCGCACCGGATCTCCGGGTCGTGGAACTGCCCAACTGGAAAATCACACGATCCGCAGCGGAGAAGTACGCCAAGAACGCTGAGCGGATATATGTGCCTCATCAGACCCGTCTTCAGTGGGGAGATGATGACGACAGGATCCGCTTCTACATGCAAACCGTCGTTCCGACGGTGTTCTCGGTGGATCCGGAAGGTTGGGGAGCGAGTGCGACTCTCTATCCCATTCATCCCATCTCTGGCCGGGCTGCTCATCCGGCTTTCGACCGGTTGGTTGCGCGGACCAAGGCCGGACTTACGAAATTCGATGTTGGCGAGGTCGCTGCATTCCAGCCACCGGCCGAGGAGTTCGTGTTCTTCCCGTGCCAGATTCCCCATGACGAAAGCATCGTTCTGCACAGTGACGTCAGCGTCGCCGACGCGCTCGCCTTGACCCTGAAATGGGCCGAGAGTCGGGGTATACCTGTGGTCGTCAAAGGGCATCCGATGAACCGGGAATCGATGGCGCCGCTGAAGCAGATTGCCGACACTTATCCTTGTCACTGGGTAGAGACGGTCGGCATTCACGATGTCCTGCGCCACGCTCGAATGGTCGTGACGGTCAACAGCGGCGTTGGGTTCGAGGCACTGCTGCACGGTAAGACCGTCGCGACGTTTGGCCGGGCGGATTACGACGTTGTTAGCCGCAAGATCTCTCTTGATACCGTGTCTCGCGACCTAACGGACGCTTACGAGACCGAGCCCGATACTGCGGTTCAGAAGGATTTTGTCGAGACGTGGTACGAGACCAATGCCGACACCGAGGATCCAACGACCTTCACGAAATTGATCTAGGCGGGCTCAAGCTGGCTCCAATTGCAGGATAGCGGTCGATCGGATGTCTCGATCTTCCAGCCTCGAGTCTGTCGGCACATCGTAGCGGGCGATCTCGTGGACACCTGACGTTGGCACATAGGCCCGGCCTGGATCACCCATGAGGACGGTTGCCCCGTTCGAAGCCAGACCGCGCAGCCACCTTGTCATGTTTTCCGCCATCCCGCGCTCGTAACAGACGTCACCCGCAAGGACGACGTCAAAGGGCTGTCCGTCGACGCTTGGCGCCGCATCACCCGTCATGTCTTCGATCCTGACCACCAAACCGTGGTTGAGACCGTTGAGCTTCGCGTTGAGGGCGATGGACTCGCCGGCCAAAACGTCGATCTCGTTCGCCACGACCGTCCGGGCGCCCGCCTGAAGAGCCGCCAGGGCCACAAGTCCGCCGCCGGTCGCGACGTCCAGTACCCGTTTGCCCCGCACCACGTCTGGGTGATCCAGAATGTGCCGGGCGATGGCTTGTCCGCCCGCCCAGGCGAAGGCCCAGAATGGCGGCGGTAAGCCCTCGCGCTCCAGCATGCTCTCGGTCATCTCCCACAAGGGAAGGGCGTCGGACGCGGTGTAGAACGCGAGTTCCGGAACCAGTGACGGGCGTTCCGGTGCCGTGTTTTCCGTGATGAACCGGACGGCGTCGAAGGGCAGGGCGTGTGGTGTCATCCTGCTAGGGCGATGGCGGCGGTGACGGCCAGTCCGAAGTCCCGGTTCGATTTGAAGATCATCATACACACCGATGGCCGGTCGATGTCCACGCGCCAGATCTGCCAAGCCATGTGCCCGGCCGCCATCAGGAACAAGGGCCAGAACGTCGGGGCGGTGGGAAGGCTAACCTGTTGAAGCGCCATGAAGATCAGGATCAGTGTGCCAGGGTAGACGACCATCATGAAGGGCTTGGTCCGCTTGCCGAGGGCCAGCGCCGAAGACTTGATACCGATCAGGGCGTCGTCCTCTTTGTCCTGGTGCGCATAGACCGTGTCGTAGCCGAGCGTCCACAAGAACCCGGCCGCGTAGAGGATCAGCGCGCCCTCGTGTATGCCGTCGGTGACTGCGGCCCAGCCCATCAACGCGCCCCAATTGAAGGTGAGGCCCAGGATCGCCTGGGGCCAGTAGGTGAACCGTTTGAAGAGGGGATAGGTGAACACGAGCGCCAGAACGCCGACGCCCAGCCAAAAGCACGTCCAGTTGAGCTGCAGCAGGATCATCAGCCCGACGGCGAGTTGTGCCGCCAGAAAGACGAACGCCTGCTTGACCGAGATTGCCCCGCTGGCGATCGGCCGTGTGGCGGTGCGGGCAACCTTCTTGTCGAAGTCCCGATCCCAGAGATCGTTCACGGTGCATCCGGCCCCCCGCATCACGATCGCGCCGATGCCGAACAACGCGCCGAGATAGAGCGCGTCCTTAGGCTCCAACAGTTCGGGGATCGCGGTGGAGGCCATCGCCAGGCCCCACCAGCATGGCAGAAGCAGGAGCCAGGTCCCGATCGGACGGTCGAGGCGCATCAGGCGCGCATAAGGGCGAGCTGGCTCTGGCAGCCAGCGGTCAACCCAATCCCCGATCCGGATATCGCTTGCGGACATGGTAGAGGCTGCATAAACCCGATATCCGGAACGGACAAGAGGGCGGCTGCCGCCATGATCGACGGCATCGAGACAAGGCTCCACGTTGAGCCAGATCTGGCGGAGGGGGCGACAATTGGCCTCGGCTCCGGCCAGGCTCACTATCTCCGTTCCGTCCTCCGGCTGAAGGCGGGTGCTGAGGTGGCTGTCTTCAACGGCAGGGACGGGGAGTGGCTCGGCCGCGTCGACGGCATCGGCAAAGGGTGGGCGTCCTTAACCTTGATTCGGCAGACGCGCGCGCAGCGGCTTGAGCCGGACGTGTGGGTCGCGTTCGCGCCGATCAAACGCGCCCGGATCGATTTCGTTGCCCAGAAGGCCACGGAACTCGGTGCCGCCCGCCTTATGCCGGTTCTTACCCGCCGAACGATTGTGGACCGGGTCAACATAGAACGGCTCGAAGCGAATGCGGTGGAGGCGGCGGAGCAGACGGATCGTCTCACGATTCCGGCCGTTGACGCTCCGGTCAAACTCGACCGCCTGCTGGATGACTGGCCCAAGGACCGCCCGCTGATCGTCGGTGATGAAACCGGCGCGGGGGAGCCGATGGCCGCAGTCCTGTCGGGGGATGAGGCGGAAACATTCGATAGATCGGGGATTCTCATCGGCCCCGAGGGGGGATTCGATCCCTCCGAGCTCACCCTGCTGAGGGGGTGTCCGTTCGTCCGCCCGGTCAGTCTGGGGCCCCGCCTGTTGCGGGCCGATACGGCCGCCCTGGCGATGTTGGCGGTATGGCAGAGCCTTGTTGGTGATTGGCGAACGGACAGGCCGAACCAACCGGTCTCCGGCGGCTAGGGCACGTCCTTGTGTTCTTGGAACGGCACTGGTTCCACTTGACGGGGCGGGTATTCCCTTCCATTCCACGCCACAGAGTCTAAATCCTATCCCCCCAAGTTTCCTTCGTCGTCATCTCTGTTGAGGCCGCCGCATGTCCCGTCCCCCAGGTTCCAAGGGTGATCCGATCACTTCGAAGGCGCAGCTCGTCGAGGATCTGGCGTCGGCGGTGACCCCACGGTCAGACTGGAAGATCGGCACGGAGCACGAGAAGTTCGGTTTCGACCTGGGTGACTTCCGTCCGCTTCCCTATGACGGTCCCAAAGGCATTCGAGCGTTGTTGGAAGGTCTCACGCGGTTTGGCTGGGAGCCGATCCTCGAGGACGGCAATCCGATCGCGCTGTCAAAGGACGGGTGCGCCATCACGTTGGAGCCGGGCGGACAGTTCGAGCTCTCCGGCGCGCCGCTTGAGACGATCCACGAGACCTGCTCGGAAGTGCACACCCATCTCGCCGAGGTGAAGGAAATCGGCGATGAGATCGGTGTGGGCATGCTGGGGGTCGGCTTTCAGCCGAAATGGGAGCGCAAGGACATCCATTGGATGCCCAAGGGCCGCTACACCATCATGAGTGCCGAGATGCGGCGTGTGGGCTCGCTCGGCATCGACATGATGACCCGGACTTGCACGGTGCAAACCAATCTGGACTTCGTTGATGAAGCCGACATGGTCGAGAAGTTCAGGATCAGTCTGGCGCTTCAACCGGTGGCGACGGCACTGTTTGCGAACTCACCTTTCGTTGACGGCAAGCCCGTCGGCTTCCTCAGCTTCAGAAGCCATGTCTGGACCGACACCGACCCCGCCCGGTGCGGGATTCTTCCGTTCGTGTTCGAGGACGGCTTCGGGTTCGAGCGGTATGTCGACTATCTCCTTGATGTACCGATGTACTTCGTGTTCCGGGATGGGCAGTACATGGATGTCGCCGGGAAGAGCTTCCGGGACTTCATGGGCGGCACCCTTGAAGGGTTTGAAGGTGAGACGCCTTACATGGGCGACTGGACCGACCATCAGACCACCAGCTTCCCCGAGGTGCGGCTGAAAAAGTACCTTGAGATGCGCGGCGCCGACGGTGGCCCTTGGCGCAGTCTTTGTGCCCTGCCTGCCCTTTGGGCTGGGTTGCTTTACGACGGCGAGGCCCAGTCAGCGGCTTGGGATCTGGTCAAGGATTGGACGCTGGCGGACCACGAGTATCTTCGAGCGGAAGTGCCCCGGACCGCGCTCAAGACGCCGTTCCGCGACGGTACGGTTCAGGATCTGGCGAAGCGGGTGCTGGAGATTGCCCATCACGGTTTGGCCAAGCGCGCGCGGCTGGACGGTGCCGGGAATGACGAGACGGGCTTCCTGGACACGCTAAGGGAAACGGCGGAGTCCGGAATCACCCCGGCGGAGAAGATGCTGGAGGCCTATGCCGGCCGCTGGGCACAGTCCGTCGACCCTGTCTTCAACGAAGAACGGTACTGAGATCTTGTCCGCCGGTCGCCAGGATCCAGGCTCGGCGGCCAATTCAAATGTGTCCGGTATCGCGTTCATGATTGCCGGGATCTTCGTGGTCTCGGTTCTGGACGCGGTCATCAAGTGGTTGGCGGACGACTATCACACCTTCCAGCTCATCCTGTTCCGGTGCGGCTTCGCGCTCGTCTTTGTGCTGGCCGTAGTCGCGCGCACCGGTGGTCCGAGATCGCTGCTGACCCGGCGGCCCGTAGGTCATCTGCTGAGAGCGATCACCGGTGTGACGGCCATGGTCCTGTTCTTCTACTCCCTGTCGCTCTTGCCGCTGGCGGAAGTTATTGCGTTGACCTTCGCCGCCCCACTGTTTGTTACGGCCCTTTCGGTGCCGTTGTTGGGGGAGCCGGTAGGTGTCCGCCGGTGGAGTGCCGTGATCGTCGGCTTTATAGGCGTGTTGGTCATCGTTCGGCCCGGGACGGGCGTGTTCGCGGCAGCAGCGATCTTGCCCGTGTTGGCGTCCTTGTCCTTCGCGTTCTCGATGGTGCTTGTGCGGCGGCTGACGGATACGGAGACCAGCGGCGCCATTGTTTTCTACGTAACGATTGCCGGGTTGCTGTTCGGCTCTTTAACGGCTCCGAGCGTCTGGATCGAGCCCGCGGCCGCCCATTGGCCGTGGCTGGTGATCATAGGCTTGTTGGGTGGGCTGGGTCAGTTTCTCATGACCCAAGGGTTCCGGTTCGGTCAGGTCGCGGTTGTGGCGCCGTTCGAGTACACGGCCCTTATCTGGGCGGTTCTGTTTGGTTGGCTCATTTGGTCGGAACTGCCGGATGCCTGGACGTTGGTGGGGGCGGGGATCGTTTCCGGCGCTGGGCTCTACATCGTCCACCGGGAAACAACCCTCGGCCGACGGCAGGCCGCACCCGAAACGCCGCCTGGGGTTTGAAGGATGCGGCGACCGAGCACCAAAAGAGGAGCTGAGGCCCGTGTGCGCCGATTGGAACGCCGGATCCGGTTGCTCGAGCAATACGTGCCGGGATCCGGTCTCGATGCGGCGTTCTACCGGGCTTTGGAGGAACGGTTTCGTGGCTCCAGGGCGGAGATCATTGAGCGTATGCAGGTCTACCGCCAGGTGGCGGCGTCGCTGCTTACCCAAACGCCTCATGGCGATCCGGGTTCCTTCCACACCTTGGATCTCGGCTGTGGGCGGGGTGAGCTACTGGAGGTGCTGTCGGGCATGGGTATCCCGGCCAGGGGTGTCGATCTCAACCGGCACCAGGTTCGGGAAGCGACTTCAATGGGTCTGAATGCGCGGGTTGGGGATCTGTTTCGGGCGCTGGCGCTAACACCTGCGGAGTCCCTCGATCTCATCACATCGGTGCATGTTGTCGAGCATCTGCCCCATGCCAGCATTCTCGACCTCTTGGCCGAAGCGATGCGGGTTCTCCGGCCGGGAGGGGCCATTGCCCTGGAGACGCCGGACCCCGGTCAGCTCCAGGTCGGGGCGGAAACGTTTCACATTGATCCGACGCACATCCGACCGCTGCCAAGGGTTCTCCTGGTCATGCTGATGGAGTATTCGGGCTTCGTTGAGGTTGTGGCGCGACGGTTCCGGCCAGATCCATTGATCGAAAACCCGGACGTCGGCGGGCGCCTTCCGCCCGCCGCTGCGGCCCGGATCTCTGGCGCCCGGGACGTTATCGTGGTTGGCCGTAAGCCGAAGGCGGCAGCCGGGACGGCTGTTTGACCCCCGTGCTTAGGCTTCCCGGAGGCGTCCGATGAAGCCGGCCACACTCTGCCGGAGCTGGTCGGCATGGCTGGTCATCGCATCGGACCGCTGAACCATGTCGGTCGTTGCTTCGCCGGTTGCGTGGGCGTTCTCGGTCACGGCAGAGATGCCGTCGACGACGAGAACGCTTTGCTGGTCGGCCTCGTTGACTTCCGCCGTGATCGACCGTGTCTCGTCGATCTGCGTCCGAAGATCCGCGCCGATGCCAGTCGCGATCTGGTCGATCTTGCCGATTGATTCCGAGATCTCCCGGATCGCCGTGATCGCATCGCCGGCTTCCCGTTGAATCTCCGAGATCTGCTTGGCGATGGTTTCGGTGGCTTGCGCCGTTTGGGTGGCGAGGTTCTTCACCTCGGTCGCCACAACGGCAAACCCCTTACCGGCTTCGCCCGCTCGAGCGGCCTCGATGGTCGCGTTCAGCGCCAGCAGGTTTGTTTGCTCGGCGATGTCCTGAATGAGCTGCAGAACGTCCCCGATCTTCTCGGCGGACTTGGCCAAACCGGCGACCGTCGCGTCGGTCTTCTCTGCCTGGGTCACAGCCGCCCGGGTTACGACCGTCGCGCCGTCCACCTCATCGCCGATGGCCGAGATGGCCTGGGTCAGAGACTCCGACGCCTGGGCGGCCGTCCGGATACGCTCCATGGCCGAGTTCGTGCCGTGACCGACGGCGTCCGAGGTGCTGGACAACTCCTGCATCGACCGGTTCAGCATTTCCGCGTTGTCGTGCAGGCTGGATGCGGCGTGCGAGAGGGTGTCGGCAATCTGACCCACTTCCGATTCCAAGGAGTCGGCGACCTCGGTTACTGCTTGCCGACGAAGGTCCGCGGCTTGAGCTTCAAGGCGGGCACGTTCTTCCGCTGCTTGAGCCTGTGCCTCCCGGGCTTCATCGGACTCCTTGGCTGCTTCCTCTGATGCGGTGAGAGCGTTTGTCAGAGCCTGAATGGCCAAGATCAGGACCCCGGCTTCGATCAACACGATTACCGCGTGCATGATGACCCGCGGGAGTGAAGAGCCGCCGGCAAACACGGCTGCTGGAAGGGCGAAATTGAGAACCAGATGATGAAGGGCGAGGGTAACCGTTGCGATCAAAATCACCCGGATGTCCGCGAAGGCGACCAGAACGGCCAGTGAGGCGAAGTAGTACATATGCACGTCGACTTGCCAGGGATGACCTTCGAGTTGGAAGACGATCGCTGAAATCGACCCGATCATGGCGACCGCGATGGTCAGCCGCGTATCGAGCCCGGTCCGGTTCCGGAAAAACAGCGCCAAGGGGACGATAAACGCCGCAGCGGCGAGGGCTGTGCCCGGTATCCAGTCATCGCCACGCATCAGGCCGATGGCAAGGACGATCGGGACGTGAAGCCCCAAGAGACCGAGAACGAGAATAGCCGTCTTCGCGCGCATGTTTGCGATCTGTTTCATGTCCCTCTCCTTAAGAGGCTTGCCGGTTCAGGGCCGTTTCGTTCGCGGGGATTGATCGAGACGCGGATGTGAACCCGCCCGCCAAATCCCGGGCGGTCAGCCCGAAACACCCTGCGGCAAACGGATTGACGACGAACCATGATCCGCCGGCCCTCAATCGATCCCGGAATCCTTCATCGTAGGATGCCGCAATTACAACCGATGCGCTGCTACCCAACTGAATAGGCCTACCGCCAGCGTGGACAATTGCGGCAAGGGAAGCCTCTTCCGACCACCACGGCGGAAACACGACGGCAACCGGTGCCAGCGGGTCCTTACTAGGCCATGCGACCATCAGCGTGAGGGCAACGGCCATCATGACCGATAGACTGATCTCAACAGTCGGCGTCGCTTCCGTTTGATCACGCATAGAAGATGCCACCCAAAACTTCCGTTAAGGGATGTTTTGAGTGTGTAGAGTTAAGATTGTTTTAATAGGGATATAGAAAATTGCGTTTAGATATGACGGTATATGTTTGTTAATCTTCTCTTAAACACTCGTGCCGCCGATCGTGACCCCGCGCATCTTAAGTGTGGGCTGGCCAACACCGACCGGTACGCCCTGACCGTCCTTGCCACACGTTCCGATCCCGTCATCGAGGGATAGATCGTTGCCGATCATCGTGATCTTGGTCATGGCGTCCGGGCCATTGCCGATCAGCGTCGCGCCTTTCACGGCCGGGCCGACTTTGCCGTCCTCGATCAGGTAGGCCTCGCTGGCGCTGAAAACGAACTTGCCGCTGACGATGTCCACCTGACCGCCACCGAAGTTGACCGCGTAGAGACCCTTCTTGACCGAGCCCAGAATTTCGGCCGGATCGTGGTTGCCGGGCATCATGAAGGTGTTCGTCATGCGCGGCATGGGATGGTGGGCATAGGACTGGCGGCGCCCATTACCGGTCGGCTTCACGCCCATGAGGCGCGCGTTCTGCCGGTCCTGCATGTAGCCGACGAGGATGCCATCCTCGATCAGCGTATTCCGGCCGCTGGGTGTGCCTTCGTCATCGACGGTGATGGAGCCACGGCGATCCGGCATCGTGCCGTCATCAACGACGGTCACGCCCGGGGCGGCGACCCGCTCACCCACCATGCCCGAGAAGGTGGAGGTCTTCTTGCGGTTGAAATCGCCTTCCAAGCCGTGACCGACCGCCTCGTGCAACATCACGCCCGGCCAGCCGGGGCCGAGGACGACTTCCATCTCACCGGCTGGTGCGGGCACGGAATCGAGATTGACGAGCGCGATTCGCAAAGCCTCGTCCACATTGGCCTGCCAATTGGAAGGGTCTATGAAGCGGGCATAGGCCTCCCGGCCGCCGCAGCCATAAGAGCCCGTCTCCATCTTGTCGCCGTCTCCGACCACGACGGCGACATTGAGTCGGACGAGAGGCCGGATGTCCGCCGTTCGCTGGCCATCCGCCCGGATGATCTCCACCGCCTGCCAGGATCCGAGAAGCGAGACGGTCACCTGTTTGACGCGCGGGTCCTTGCCGCGGGCGTAGGCGTCGATCTCCTGGAGAAGGCTGACTTTGTCCTCGAAAGGCACCTGAGACAGCGGGTTCGCGTCTGTGTAGAGCGCCTGATTGGTCCCGACCGGCGCCTCCGCGAGGGTGCCGGAGCGGCCGGACGATACGGTCTTCACAGTATCGGCGGCGCGTTTGATCGCGTCTTCGGAGAGCTCCGAGGCCTGCGCATACCCCCGCGCCTCTCCGGCGATCGCGCGAAGGCCGAAGCCCTGAGAGGTATCGAACGAAGCAGTCTTCAAACGCCCGTCATCGAACGCGAGCGCCTCGGTCTGCCTGTACTCGAGGAACAACTCCCCATCATCCGCACCGGACAAGGCGTCCGCGACGATCTGGCGGGCGCGCTCCGGGTCGATTCTAGCCCGGACATGGAAGAGGTCGTCGGCAACGGACAGCGTGGACATGAAACACTCACCCTTAAGAACCTGTTTCACCGAACATATGGGCTCCAGGCCGCCTTCGCTAGTCCACTCCGTAACGATGAATGAGTTCCTTCCGGTACGGACACGTTGATAAAGACCCTTATCCGGGGGCGACCTTCCGTCGCGCTGCGAAAACTTTGTCCGCGAACGGCTTGGGTTTGCTGATCGCCTCGTGTAATAACGTCGCCAAGAGATCCGGCGTGGGGCCAATGGATCCGGCCTCGTGCCGCAAATATTGGATCGGAGAAACCATGTTTCGTCTGGTACGGATGACCGCGGGTGCGTCGCGGCATGCGCTCTTGCCGCTCATGGCGTTCGTCGTTCTGTCGACGTCCGCAATGGCAGCCCAACCTGAGCCTTGGCAACTCGGGCTTCAGCCGGCGGCGTCGCCGGTCGCGGACCGCATCCACGAGTTTCACACCATGCTGCTGTGGATCATCACGCTAATCACGATTTTCGTGCTGGGCCTTCTGGTCTACGTCTGCGTGAAGTTCCGGGCGTCCCAGAACCCGAACCCGTCCAAAACCTCTCACAACACGCTGATCGAGGTGCTTTGGACCGGTATTCCCGTCCTGATCCTGCTGGTGATCGCGGTGCCGTCCTTCAAGCACCTGTACTACATGGATCGGATCGCCGAGCCGGATATGACCATCAAGGTCACCGGCCGCCAGTGGTACTGGACCTATGAGTATCCGGACGATGAGATTGAGTTCGACAGCTATCTGATCGCCGAAGGGGACCTCGCCGACGGCCAGCTCCGTCTGTTGGAGGTGGATAACAGAATGGTGATCCCGGCGGGCAAGAACATCCAGATCCTGCTGGCCAGCGACAATGTCATGCATTCGTTCTTCGTGCCCTCTCTGCTGGTGCAGACCTACAACACCCCGGGCCGGTTGAACGAGACGTGGTTCCGCGCGGATGAGCCGGGCGTCTATCGCGGCCAGTGCAACCAGATCTGCGGTACAGGACACGCTTACATGCCCATCGTGGTCGAAGCGCTCTCGGAGGCGGACTACGCGGCTTGGCTTGCGGGTGCGAAGGATCGGTTCGCATCGGCTGACGCATCGGTGACCGTGGCGACCGCCGCCGGCGCGCCGGCGGGCCAGTAACGGTTTTCGGACGGGAGAGAGAGAATGGCTCAAGCGGCCGCGCACGACGATCACGGAGTGCCCACGAGTTTCATCACTCGCTGGGTCTATTCCACGAACCATAAGGATATCGGGACCCTTTACCTGATTTTCTCCATTTTCGCGGGCCTGATCGGAGGTGCCATCTCCATCTACATGCGGATGGAGCTGCAGGATCCGGGCGTCCAGTATATGACCGACGCCAGCGGGGCGCCTGATGGCCATATCTGGAATGTCTATGTGACGGCTCACGGCCTGATCATGGTCTTCTTCGTCGTCATGCCCGCGCTGATTGGCGGCTTCGGCAACTGGTTCGTGCCGTTGATGATCGGTGCGCCGGACATGGCCTTCCCGCGGATGAACAACATCAGTTTCTGGCTGATCGTCCCGGCATTCATCCTGCTGATCCTCTCCGTCTTCGCAGATGGCGGTGCCGGTGTCGGCTGGACCATCTACCCGCCGCTCTCTGGTAAAGAGGGTACGCCGGGCATGTCGATGGACCTCGCGATCCTGTCGCTGCACCTCGCCGGTGCCTCGTCGATCTTGGGGGCTGCGAACTTCATCACCACGATCTTCAACATGCGCGCGCCCGGCATGACGCTTCACAAGATGCCGCTGTTCGCATGGTCGATCCTGATCACGGCCTTCTTGCTGTTGCTGGCGCTGCCGGTGCTGGCGGGCGCCATCACGATGCTGCTGACAGACCGGAACTTCGGGACAAGCTTCTTCGTTCCGGCCGGCGGGGGTGACCCGGTTCTCTTCCTGCACCTGTTCTGGTTCTTCGGCCATCCGGAGGTCTACATCATGATCCTCCCGGCATTCGGCATCGTTAGCCACGTGGTGTCGACGTTCTCGAAGAAGCCGGTGTTCGGTTACCTCGGGATGGCCTACGCCATGGTCGCGATCGGTGTGATCGGCTTCGTCGTGTGGGCGCACCACATGTACACGGTCGGCCTCGATGTGGACACGCGGGCCTACTTCACCGCAGCCACAATGGTGATCGCGGTGCCGACGGGCGTGAAGATCTTCTCGTGGATCGCCACGATGTGGGGTGGCTCCATCGAGTTCCGGGTGCCCATGATGTGGGCCATCGGCTTCATCTTCCTGTTCACGGTCGGTGGCGTGACCGGTGTGGTCCTCGCGAATGCGGGCGTCGATATCGTGCTGCACAACACCTACTACGTGATCGCGCACTTCCACTACGTGCTGTCCCTGGGGGCGGTGTTCGGCATCTTCTGCGGGTTCTATTACTGGTTCTCCAAGATGACCGGCTACACGTACTCCAGCGTGCTTGCGCGGGTGCACTTCTGGATGACGTTCATCGGCGTCAACGTGACCTTCTTCCCGATGCACTTCCTGGGTCTCGCCGGCATGCCGCGCCGGTACATCGACTATCCGGACGCGCTTCACGGCTGGAACCAGGTCGCGTCCTACGGCTCCTACCTCGCCGGATTGGGCACGCTGGTCTTCATCTACCTCATCTGGGAAGCGTTCCAGGCCAAGCGTAAGGCCGAGAACAATCCCTGGGGTGAGGGGGCAACGACGCTGGAGTGGACGCTGTCCTCCCCGCCGCCGTTCCACACCTTCAACGAGTTGCCGCGCGTCAAGTGACGCCAGGCGGCGGCCGCGCCGGGGAACGTCCTCGGCGCGGCCGTGTTTGACTGCGCTAAACATCGAGAGACCCGTTGACAGACCAATCGCTTTCCATTGACCCGATCGGACAGCCGGCGGCCTCTGCCGCCGGTTCGGCGTCTGAGGTTTTCCGGGCCTATGCCACCCTGCTGAAGCCGCGCGTGATGACCCTTGTGGTCTACAGCGGGTTTGTCGGGTTGCTCGTGGCGCCCGGCACCATCAATCCGCTGCTGGCCGCCATCGCCGTGTTTGCCATCGCGGCGGGGGCCGGGGCGGCCGCGTCCATCAACATGTGGTTCGACCGCGATATCGACGCGATCATGCAGCGTACGCGCCGACGGCCCATTCCGTCCGGCAGTGTGTCCGCGGATGAAGCGCTTGGTTTCGGCGTCATCCTCTCCGGTTTTTCCGTTTTGGTCATGGGGCTGGCCCTCAATTGGGTCGCGGCAGCGACGCTGGCGGGGTCGATTGCCTTTTACGTCTTCGTCTACACCATGTGGCTCAAGCGCCGGACCGCCCAGAACATCGTGATTGGCGGTGCGGCGGGCGCGTTCCCGCCGGTCATTGGCTGGGCAGCCGTCACTGGCAGCATCGATCTCTATCCGCTGGTCCTTTTTGCGATCATCTTCCTGTGGACGCCGCCGCATTTCTGGGCGTTGGCGCTCTACCGGGACGAGGATTATCGCCGGGCCGGTGTGCCCATGCTCCCGGTCGTGTCGGGGACGGCCGAAACCCAGCGGCAAATCGTCCTCTACACCGCCGGGTTGGGGGCGGTCTCTCTGTTGCCCTGGGTCCTCGGGTTCGCGGGCCTTGTTTACGGCCTCTCGGCGATCCCCCTCGGCGCGATCTTTCTTTGGATGGCGGTGGACGTCCGGCGGCGGGCCAGTGCCAGGCGGTGCCAGCGTCTCTTCGCCTATTCGATCCTCTACCTCTTCGCGCTGTTCGGCGCCGTGGCGGCGGATCACTACCTGAGGATTGCGGGATGGGGGCTGTAATGGACAGCAAGTCCGACGACCCGTCGCTCGACCGGGATACGTTCTATAAGCAGCGCCGTGGCCGGAATTTGGCGATTTTGGCTGCCATCGTGGCGTGCTGTGTATTGTTCTATGTGATCACCATCGCTCGGATGCTCTAGGTCATGGCCGATCAGGATAAGAGCCCGCTCAAGTTTCAGAACCGCAGGACCGCCGGCGCGGTTGCCGCTGTGGTCGTTGCGATGGTCGGGTTGTCCTACGCGTCGGTCCCGCTCTACGACCTCTTCTGCCGGGTTACCGGTTTTGGCGGCACCCCTCAGGTGGCCGAGGCCGCCCCGACGGATGTTGCCGCGGCGACCCGTGAGAGGATCATGACGATCCGGTTTGACGCGGCGACGGCGCCCGATCTGGGGTGGTCCTTCAAGCCGGTGGAGCGGACGATGAAGGTCCGTGTCGGTGAGCCGGCGTTGGCCTTCTATACCGCCCGCAATGACGAGGATGCGCCAATCGTCGGCACGGCCGGGTTCAATGTGACGCCGGAGAAGGCGGGGCTCCATTTCGCCAAGGTGGAATGCTTCTGTTTCACGGAGCAGGTCCTCGCGCCGGGTGAAAGCGTTGAGATGCCGGTCAGTTTCTTCATCGACCCGGACATCATGACAGATGCGAAGATGGACGACGTGACCACCATCACGCTGTCCTACACGTTCTACCGCTCGCCGGATCAATCGGCTCTGGCGGAGCGGCAGGTGAGTGCGGTATCGGAAGAGACCGACACCGGGAAGGCCAATAACTAGGTCGATGGAACTAGGGACCGTTTCCAATCCGGCCATGCGAGAGATCGCTTAGACAGGATCGCGAAAGACTGGGGGAACCTGGATAATGAGCAGCGGACACGAGCAACAGCATCAATTCCATCTGGTCGAGCCCAGCCCGTGGCCGGCGATGGGCGCCGCGTCGGGCTTTGTGCTCGCCATCGGGGCTGTGATGTTCATGCATGACAAGCCGATGGGGGACATGGTGATGATCGCCGGTCTCATCCTCGTGCTGGCAACCATGTTTTACTGGTGGCGGGACCTGGTCCGCGAAGCCGTATGGCAGGGGCACCATACCCCCGTTGTGCAGATCGCCATGCGGTACGGCATGATCCTGTTCATCGCCTCGGAGGTGATGTTCTTCGTCGCCTTCTTCTGGGCCTTCTTCGACTTCGCGCTTTACCCGCGCGGGGGTGTCTGGCCGCCAGAGGGCGTAGAGACGTTCAATCCGTTCGACCTGCCGCTGATGAACACCCTGGTCCTGCTGCTTTCCGGCACGACCGTTACTTGGGCGCACGCGGCTCTGATTGAGAACAATCGGAAAGACCTGATTCTGGGCCTCGGCCTGACCATTATGCTCGGGGTGATCTTCACCGCCCTTCAGGCTTATGAGTACGGTCATGCCGCGTTCGGTTTCACGGATGGCATCTACTCCTCCACCTTCTACCTGGCGACGGGCTTTCATGGCTTCCACGTGATTGTCGGCACCATCTTCCTGACGGTTTGCTGGTTCCGCGCCCGCGCCGGTCATCTGACGCCGGAACGCCATTTCGGCTTCGAAGCGGCGGCCTGGTATTGGCACTTCGTTGACGTGGTCTGGCTGTTCCTCTTTGTCTGCATCTACTGGTGGGGCGGCTGATCCGCAGGGGGCATTAGCTCGAAACAGCGGGAGAGGGGACCGAATGTCCACCGGGGCACCGAAAGGCTCCTCTCCTGTGATGTCCGCGATGAGGGGGCGCTGTCCGGCCTGTGGCCGCGGCGCCCTTTATTCTGGTGTGCTAACGGTCTCCGACACCTGCACATCCTGCGGTCTCGACTTGCGGGAGCACGACACGGGCGACGGGCCGGCGGTGTTCGTGATCTTCACACTGGGCGCGCTTTTGGTGCCCTTGGCGATCTTCGTCGAGACCGTGTTCGGTCCGCCGGTCTGGGTTCAGGCTTTGCTTTGGGGCGTGGTGACGATCGGGGGCAGTATTTTTCTTTTGAGAGTGTATAAGGGCGCGCTCGTCGGCCTTCAGTTCAAGCACTTGTCTCTCGGCGAATAGAACCGGGGCCATGAACTGGGTCTGCCGAGCGCTTTGAACCCGCGCCTCCGCGCGGTCACCGCTGCGACGTGACCGGTCCGTCGGGCGGCAGTTTCCGGGCCGGTGAGAGACACGACCGTGTTTGGCATGCGTCTTCAGCTTTGGCCGACCCTGTTCACCATTCCGGCGGTGCTGATCATGATCTCGCTTGGGGTCTGGCAGCTTCAGAGGCTTGCCTGGAAGACAGAGCTGATCGAAACGTTCGAGACCCGGGCGAACGCGGATGCTGTGGCCCCTCCTTTGTCTGTCGACGATTTCGGAGAATGGCGTTTCCGGCGTGTTCTGCTTGCAGGGACGTTCCTACACGACAAGGAACTTCAAAGGACCGGGCAGCCCTTTGACGGGACGGCCGGGTTTCATGTTCTGACCCCCTTCCGCCTTGCGGCCGACGACCGGATCATTCTCGTGAACCGGGGCTGGGTCCCGTCGGACCTGCGGGAGCCTGTGAAGCGGCCGGAGACGTTGACTGAGGGTCCCGTCGAGGTGGTCGGCATCATTCGTCAGGATCGGCTTAAAGGGTATTTCGTGCCCGACAATGAGCCTGGGAACGAGATCTGGATGTCGATCAACATCTCGGAGATGGCCACGGCCCGGGGTCTCGATATCTCAGCCAATTACTACGTGGATGCCCTTCGTCCAGACGGTCCCCGCGCGTTACCGATTGGCGCGACAACCAAAGTCACGGTCCGGAACGAGCATCTTCAGTACGCGATCACCTGGTTCCTGTTGGCCATCACTCTGGCGGTCATCTTTGTTCTCTATCATCGCTCCCAAGCGCGTGAGGAGGCGCAGTAGCATGTCACTCGATGCATATCGCCGGTTGGAAGAACGCTTTCGACGCCTCGACGCACTGGGCGGTGCTGCCGGGGTCCTCTCATGGGACCGGCAGGCGATGATGCCCGGCGGCGGCGCTGAGGCCCGTGCGGAGCAGATCGCCGCCCTGGACGTCGTGCGGCACGAGATGGTGACGGCGACGGAGACCGCCGACCTTCTTGCAGGAGCGGAACAGGCCGATGGCCTGGAAGGATGGCAGAGAGCCAATCTGGCCGAGATGCGTCGGCGCCATACGCACGCGACCGCGTTGAGCAGCGATCTTGTCGATGCGCTCGCCCGTGAGACGTCATCGTGTGAGCATGCTTGGGTCGAGGCCCGGCAGCAAGACGACTTCCGGGCCGTAGCGCCGGCGCTGGACAAGGTCGTCGGCCTGATCCGGGAGGCCGCCGCCGCAAAGTCCGAGGCATTGGGCCGCTCGCCCTATGACGCGCTTTTGGATGAGTATGAGCCCGACGGACGGTCGGCTGATATTGAGGAGATCTTCTCTCGTCTCCGGTCGGTCTTGCCGGGCCTCCTTGATAAGGTGCTGGACCGGCAGGACCGGGACGGCCCGCCAAAGCCGCTGCCCAAGGGGCCCTTCCCAATTGACGCGCAGAAAACGCTGGGCATACGGGTCATGTCGGCCATGGGGTTCGACTTCCAGCATGGGCGCCTGGACGTTTCCGCACATCCTTTCACGGGGGGTGTTCCGGATGATGTCAGGCTGACGACCCGGTACGAGGACGACAGCTTTGCGAGCAGTCTGCTCGGCGTGATCCACGAGACGGGCCACGGTCTCTACGAGCGGGGGCTGCCGGTGGAGTGGCGCGGACAGCCCGTCGGCGATTCCCGGGGCATGGTCCTCCATGAGAGTCAGTCGCTTCTGATGGAGATGCAGGCATGCCGGACACCCGCCTTCTTCACCTTTCTCGCCCCGCTGGCGCGGGAGGTGTTTGGCGGCGACCCCGGCGATGATGCCTGGTCACCGGAGACGCTGCGGGCCCATTCGATCCGTGTCTCCAGAGGCTTGATCCGGGTCGATGCGGACCCGGTCACATATCCGCTGCATGTGATGCTTCGCTTCGATCTGGAGCGGGCAATGCTGTCCGGCGATCTGGCCGTGTCCGACCTTCCAGGCGCTTGGCGGGATGGGCTGCACGCTCTGCTGGGCGTAACCCCGCCGGATGATCGCCAAGGATGCCTTCAGGATATTCACTGGTACGCCGGTTCGATCGGATATTTCCCCACCTATACGCTCGGGGCCTTGGCGGCCGCCCAACTCTTCGCGGCGGCGAGCGCTGCGCTGCCCGGGCTCCACGAGCAACTCTCCAAGGGCGACTTCTCAGCCCTGCTGGCGTGGTTGATTGAGAATGTGCACAAGCATGGCTCATCACGGTCGACCGACGACATTCTGGTCAGTGCGACGGGTTCCTCGCTCTCCGAGGCGGCGTTCATTGCGTCGTTGGAGGCGCGCTATCTGACATGACGCGACCCGCGGTACTTGAAGACGGGCCAGCTTAGAGTCCGTCCATAAAGTTCATGTTTGTTTCAAGCGGCGTACCATGATCTTGATCATGGCGAGGTAGATGAAGGCGGTGGCGGTTCGCGCCCGCGCCTCGAAGTCTCGGGCGAGCCTTCGGTTGCGCGAGATCCAGGCCAGCGTGCGTTCGACGATCCAGCGCTTGGCCTGCACCATGAAGCCCTTGGCGCCGTCGCTCCGCTTGATGATTTCCAGCCGCCAGGGCCCGGTCTTGGCCACCGCCTTGGCGGCTTTCGGCCCCTGGTAGCCGGCATCGGCGAAGACCACCTCGATGAATGGAAACCGTCGCCGCACCCGCTTGCTCAAAACCAAGGCCGCGCCGTCGCGGTCCTGAATGTCGGCTGGATGCACCACCGCCGTGAGCAGCAGTCCGCCATGGTCAGTGAGGATGTGGCGCTTCACGCCGCGCGTCTTCTTGCCCGCGTCATAGCCGATCGGGTCAAGCGACGCCCCCCTTTTTGCGCCGATTTGGCGCTTTGGCTGTCGATAATCGCGGCGCTCGGTTGCCCCTCTCGGCCTTCCGCCTCGCGCAACGCCACATAGAGCGTATCGTGCATCCGCTCGAGCGTGCCGTCCCAGGCCCACAGATCGAAATACCCATGCACCGTGCTCTTCGGCGGAAAGTCCTTCGGCAAATGGCGCCACGGGCAGCCGGTCTCCAGAACATAGAGCAAGCCATTGATCACCGCGCGAACGTCAACCGACCGCTTGCGGCCGCCATGCCGGGCCGGCGGGATCAACGGCGCCAGAACCGACCACTCTTCGTCCGTCAGATCACTCGGGTACCGAAGGCCCCGGCGCTCATAACGGGCACGGTTTTCTTTCGTCCACATCTGGTAGCTCCCTCATCAATCGCTACAAGATAGTGAATCACAAACGATTCCAACGATTCAATGACTTTGTGGACGGGCTCTTAGAGATGAGTATGCTGTTGTCGTACTCTCAAGACTGTTCCGGTAGGTCTCAGCGTGTCGTTCCCACCCCGTCACATCGGTCTTCGAACCACGTTGCTGGGGCTGTTGGCCGGGTCCACCGCCCTTGCAATGGCGGCGGTTGCGTCCGTTGCGCTTGAAGAGACGCATGTTGTCCTGAACGACCTTGGCAAGGATCACTTCAAGACGATTTCCATTGGTGTGGCATCGGCTGTCGAATCCGAGTTGCAGCGCATTCCGGACGCGTTTCACCAAGAGCGGCTGTTGGCATCGGTCAGCGATGGCTTGGATATCAAGCTTCGGCTGAAGGAGCAGTTAACCGCCATGGCGTTGCTCCTCGAACCCGGCGCGGTGATCGGATATGGCGATCACCGGATCAACCTCTACGCCCGGGCCCGCCGCCTCCCGAAAGGCCTTGTCGAGGTTGATGAAGCGTTTCCGAACGCCTTCGGTGAAGAGGTGATGGAAGAGGATGTCGTCTCGGAAGGTTCCGTGGACAAATCGTTCGAGCCCCCTCAGGCGATCGATACGGAATACGAGAAGACGGACTGGTTCAAACGGGGCCTGAGGACCCAGTCGCTGGCCTGGACCCGGCCCCGGCAGATTGAGTCCGGCGTCACTGGGATTTCCGCTTTCGTGCCCTTTATTCCGGATGAGGCAGAAGGGCCGGTCGGCGTCTTTCACATCGATATTCCACTGGATGATATCGAGCGCTGGCTGACGAATGTGCAACTCGGGTCCGGCGGCCGGGTTTTCATCATCGATGACCGGGGTGAGGTCCTGCTTGGACCGATCGGCGACGACATTGCCACGGTGGATGCCCAGGCGGTGATCAACGCCTCCATTCCCGGTCTGACCCACGGCCTCGGGAAGCTCCGCGTCGGTGCGTTCATGGATAACCGGGTCATCAAAGGGGACGATACCTACTACACCGGTTTCTATGACCTGAGCTTTCACGGCGGGCTGAACTGGAACATTGCCGTGATCGCGCCCGAGGATGACTTCCTCCATTTGGCGGAAGAGCGGATTGCGTGGATCGCCGGGATCGCCCTTGTCTTGGTGCTGATCGTCGCGGCGGTCAGTCTTTGGATCGCAAACCGGATCGCACGGCCCATTGTCGGGATCACAGGCGACATCGAGCACATTGGCCTCATGGAATTCACCGAGCGTGAACCGCCGCAATCCATCGTTCGGGAAATCACGGTCCTGGGTCAGTCCGTGGAGCGGATGAAATCCGGGCTCCGCTCCATGGAGCGGTATATCCCGAGCGAGGTGGCCCGCGGCCTGGTGGCAAAGGGGGATGAGGCCAAGCTGTCCGTGGAGCGGCGGGAGATTGGTATTTTCTTCTCGGACATCGAAGGGTTTACGGGCATTGCCGAGCGGATGGACCCGATCAACCTGGTCGATGAGCTGCGAGAGTATTTCGACGCAATGACGGAGGAGATCGAGCGGAACGGGGGCGCGATCGACAAGTTCATCGGAGACGCCGTCATGGCGCTCTTCAACGCGCCGGTCATGCGGGAGAGCTTTGCCCGGGATCTTTGCAACGCGGCAATCGACTGTCAGATCAGGCTGGAACAGCTCAGAGGCGAGTGGATGAGCGAGGGCAGAGTGCCCCTCCGGATGCGGATTGGACTCGGACTGGGGGACGTTCTGGTCGGAAACATCGGCTCGACCCACCGGTTTGGCTACACCGTTGTTGGCGACCCGGTGAACATCGCCGCCAGATTTGAAGGGGTGAACAAGACCTTCGGGACGCAGATACTCGGCTCACAAACCTTGCGGGAACGGGCCGGTGATGGGTTTGAGTGGCGGGTGCTTGATTGGATCATCGTGACCGGCCGCACTGGCGCGTCCACAGCCTGCGAGCTCCTGGGCCGCAAAGGGGAGGTGCCGGCGGACACGCTTGCCCTTCGGGACGCGTACGAAGCCGCACTCGGCCTTTACCGTCATCGATCATTCGATGAGGCCGTTGCCGCATTTGAGACGATTTTGAGCCGTTGGCCAGAAGACAAAGCATCGGTCGCGATGGCGGAACGGGCGCGCCTTCTTCTTGCCAATCCGCCAGGGCCGGAATGGGATGGCGTTTACGCCATGCAGCACAAATGACCGCATGGCGCCCCGTCCGTTAGGACAGCGCCTGGTCCAGATCCGCGATGATGTCGGCCGCGGTCTCCAGACCGACCGAGATCCGGATCACGTCATCCCCGGCACCGGCCGCCGCCCGCTGCTCTTCGGTCAGTTGGCGGTGCGTGGTCGACGCGGGGTGCAGGATCAGGGAGCGCGTATCGCCGATGTTGGCCAAGTGGCTGAAGAGGTTGCACCGCTCCACGAGCTTCATCCCGGCGTCGTAGCCGCTTTTGACCCCGAACGTGAAGACCGAACCGGCCCCTTTGGGCAGATAGCGTTTGGCGCGTTCGAAGTAGGCGCTCGAGGGCAGCCCGGCGTAGCTCACCCAACTGACGGCGTCGTGGCCCTCCAGGAACGTTGCGACTTCCGACGCGTTCTCGACGTGCCGCGCCATGCGGAGGGCGAGGGTCTCCACACCCGTGATCGTCAGGTAGGCGTTCATCGGCGCCATGGTTGGCCCGAGATCCCGCAACCCGACGGCATGGCCGTAGGTGGTGAAGGCGAGATCGCCGAACGTCTCCCAGAACGAAAGGCCGTGGTAGGCGGCCTCCGGCTCAGCGAGAGACGGAAACTTGTCGGTCGCCCCCCAGTCGAAACGGCCGCTGTCGACCACAGCACCACCCATGGCATTGCCATGGCCGGAGAGAAACTTCGTGGTGGAGTGGATCACCAGGTCCGCGCCATGGTCGATCGGGCGACACAGATAGGGGGTCGCCATGGTGTTGTCGACGATCAGCGGAATCTGAGCCTCGTTCGCAATCTGGGCCATCGCGTCCAGATCCGTGATCACGCCGCCCGGGTTGGCGAGGCTCTCAACGAAAAGGGCCTTCACATTCGGTGCTGAGACGGCGGCTTTGACCGCATCCACATCTTCAAGATCGACGAAGTCGCAGTGCCAGTCGAACTTCTTGAAGGTCTTTCCGAACTGGGTGATGGACCCGCCATAGAGCTTGGTGGAGGCCACCATTCTGTCACCCGGGTTCATCAAGGCGAAAAGCGCGAGCATCTGTGCCGAGTGGCCCGAGGCGGTGCAGGTCGTACCCCGGCCGCCTTCAAGGCTGGCGAGACGCTCCTCCAGCACGGCCGTGGTCGGGTTCGAGAGGCGGGAGTAGATGTTGCCAAACGTCTGGAGATTGAAGAGAGACGCCGCCTGGTCCGCGTCATCGAAGACGTAGGCCGTCGTCTGAAAAATCGGCGTGGATCGGGCGCCCGTCGTCGGATCGGGGGATGCGCCCGCATGAATGGACAAGGTCTCGAAACCCGCCACGGGCGGAGCGTTCGGGGTCCTGCTGACCTCGACATCGTCGTTGGCGGGTGTACCGGTGGATGCCTTGCCCACTGGGCGGCGCTTCGAAGAGATGACGTTGGAGTTGAAGCCGTGCCACGACAACTCGCCATAAAGCCGGGAGAACTCGATCTTCGGGCAGCGGTTCATGACGACCTTCCGGCCAGCCGCTTCAGCCTTCGCGGCTGCCTCGTCGTTGCGGACGCCGAGCTGCATCCAGATCACCTCCGCATTGGTCTCCGCCAATGCTTCATCGGTGATCGGCCCCGCCGCCGCCGAGTTCCGGAAGATGTCGATCATCTCCACGGGGACCGGAAGGCTGGCGAGGTCCGGGTACACGGTCTCTCCCAGGATCGTCTCACCCGCAGCCCTCGGGTTGACAGGGATGACCCTGTAGCCCTTCGCCTGAAGATACTTCATGGCGAAGTAGCTCGGCCGGTTCCAGTTAGGACTGGCGCCGACCATCGCGATCGTTCGGACGGAGGACAGGATGTTCCGGATGTAGTCGTCTGAGTAGGCGAGATCTTCCACGAGGCCGCTCCCAGGGGATTCGTCGGACACAGGGAGATAGCATGCCCGGGCAGGGTCTTTAACCCGCCTTTGGGCATGGCTGCCGTGTTGGGGCGTGGCTTGCCGTCATATCGGTCGCGGTGCGATACTTTAGGTTCTGCGGAGGGCGACGCTCGTGCTCCGCCTACGGAAAGCCTGATCATGTCCGCGAAATCCGCGCGGCTGACGCTGATGTTCTCCTGCGTCGGCCATGCCTATGCGCATCTTCTGATGTTGATCTTCCCCACGGTCGTCTTGGCGCTGGAGGGGGAGTTCGGGCTGCCGTATCACGAGCTGCTGCCACTGATGTTCCTGGGCAACGTGATGTTCGGGGTCATGGCACTGCCCGCCGGCTATCTCGGCGACCGGTGGAGTGCTGTCGGCATGATGGTGGTCTTTTTCATCGGCACCGGCGTTGCCTGCATTCTGACCGGATTGTCGAATGGCACATTTCAGATCGCGGCCGGTCTCGCGCTGATGGGGACTTTCGCGGCGATCTATCACCCCGTCGGCATCGCCTGGGTCGTTCGACGGTCCGAGAACCGGGGTAAGGCGCTTGGCATCAATGGTGTGTTCGGCAGCCTCGGCGTCGGGCTCGCGTCGTTCGCGGCGGCGGCCCTGACCGACTGGGTGTCCTGGCGGGCTGCCTTCATCGTGCCCGGGATGGTCTCGATCGCCACCGGTGTTTGGCTCCTGGCGGTTTGGGGCCGGGGGGATATCGCCGACGACCGTGCGGGTGCCCAAGCCATGCCGTCGGAGGCGAGTACCGGCGACATGAAGCGGGCGGCGATCGTGCTGGCGATCACGGTGGCATGCTCCGGTTTGATCTATCAGGCGACCCAAACGGCGATGCCCAAGCTGTTCGAGATCCGTATCGGCGGGTGGTTGAACGAAACGATGGGCGGGTTCCTAGGCGAGGGTATCCTCGGCATCGGTGCCCTTGTGTCGGCCATCTACATCTTCTCGGGCGGCGCGCAGATCCTGGGCGGTTGGCTGGCGGACCGCTTCCGTTTGAAGCGGGTATATCTGGTGTGCTGGGCCCTTCAGATCCCGCTCTTGCTGGTCGCGGCCAGCCTGGACAGTTGGCTTCTCTTCCCCGTAGCCGTCTTCATGGTCCTGTCGAACACCACGGCGGTGCCGACGGAGAACAGTCTCTTCGCTCGCTACACCCCGCCCAAATGGCGCGGGACGGCGTTTGGCGTGAAGTTCCTGCTGACCCTTGGGATCTCGGCGGGGTCGATTTACCTGATCGCCTGGATCTTTGCGGCAACCGGCGGCTTCTATTGGCTGATCGTGACGCTGGCGGGTTTGGCCGTCGTTGGCGTGATCGCGGCGGCTGCCCTTCCAGCGTCAGCCTCGGACAAGTCGGCGGCATCGGCGAATGCCGATCCCACCCCTCAACCCGCGGAGTAGGGATGTCGGAGAGCAATGGCCACCCGGTTGGTCATGAGATCAGCATCGCGTCTCTTGATCATCTTGTCCTGACGGTCCGGGATTTGGATGCGACGCGCCGCTTCTATTGCGACTTCCTCGGCATGACCTACACACCATTCGGTGAGGGACGGCACGCGATCGGCTTCGGTCGGCAGAAGATCAATCTCCACATCGCCGGGCGGGAGCTGGAGCCGAAAGCCGAGAACCCGGTGCCCGGTTCGGGAGATCTTTGCTTCCTAACAGAGACACCGGTTGCCAGCGTCGCGGCCCGGGCGGCGGAACTGGGAATCCAGATCCTGGAGGGTCCCGTCCAGAAGACGGGGGCGAACGGCCCGATCCTGTCCGTCTACATGCGGGACCCGGATCTCAACCTGATCGAGGTTTCGAACCAGCTTTAAGCGGCCGGATTGACTGGTTTCTTCTTCCGGCTCGGCGAAGCGCGGTTGGCCCGGCGGCTGAACTTCATGCCCGGGTTCGCCAGCTTTTCCTGGGTGCCGACCCAGGCATAGGCCAGCAGCACCGGCTCCCGATCAGCAGTTGTGATCGTGTGCGTGTGACCGGGGAGGTTCAGCACCATCGAGCCCGGCGCATACACGCCCGTATCGTTCTCGCTCCAGTAGCCGGACAGCGACAGGTAACTCTCCGTGATACCCTCATGACTGTGGGCGGGATAGGTGGTGCGCGGCGCGAACAGCACCAGCCCCAACGTCAAGGATGGCCACACGACAGGGCCATGGGGACCGATCAGATCAGCATAGGCGTACTTGGTCTCCAGGTGCCTCGGAATGCGCTCATACCCGATTTCCCAGGAGAGGCTGCCTTTCAGATTCTCCACCGCCTTGACCATGGACCGCATGGTGCCATCGAGGCCGTTGTCCAAGGCGCGTTCCAGATGGGCCTGAACGGGCCGTGTCTTCGGCGCTGGCGGAATGACGTCCGGGTTTGCGGCAAAAGCCTTGGCGAGGGAGTCCCGAACGATCTTCATATGCGACCGGATGGCCGGGCTGCCCCCGGATGATCCCGCACGATAGGCGTAATCGAACTCCCGGATCGCGTACATCCAGTCGGGCAGCATCGAGAGCCGGCCCGCAGGCTCCCGCTCGACCGTATTGGCGATCTCCACACTCATCAGCCGGTCCGCGCCGCGAACCGAACGGCCTCTTCCGCTGCGCGAAAGAGGGCTCGGGCCTTATTCACCGATTCCTGGTACTCCGCTTCCGGGTCGCTGTCCGCGACCACGCCACCGCCGGCCTGAACATACATGGTGCCGTCCTTGATCAAGGCCGTTCGGAGCGCGATGCAGGTATCCATGGTGCCATTGGCTGCGAAATAGCCGATGGCGCCAGCATAAACACCGCGCCGGGAGGACTCGAGTTCATCAATGATTTCCATCGCCCGGACCTTTGGCGCGCCCGAAACCGTCCCGGCGGGAAAGCCGGCGGCGAGGGCGTCGACGGCATCCAGATCGGGGCGGACCGTACCCTCCACATGAGAGGCGATGTGCATGACGTGACTGTAATATTCAATCACGAATTGTTCAACCACGCTGACGCTGCCGATCTCGGCCACCCGGCCCACATCGTTCCGGCCGAGATCCAGAAGCATCAGATGCTCTGCGCGCTCTTTCGGATCGGCCAGTAGTTCTTCGGCCAACGCTTTGTCCTCGGCCGATGTGGCGCCGCGGGGGCGTGTGCCGGCGAGGGGCCGAAGGGTTACGGTGTCGTCCCGAAGGCGCACCAGGATCTCGGGGCTGGAGCCGACGATCGAGAAATCGCCGAAGTCGAAGAAGAAGAGGAAAGGCGAGGGATTCAGCCGTCGCAATGACCGATAGAGCGCGAGCGGCGGCAACTCGAACGGAACGGAGAACCGCTGTGAGGGCACAATCTGGAAGGCATCTCCGGCGAGGATGTACTCCTTCGCCTTCTCCACCATCTGGTGGAAGCGCTCCCGTGTGGTGTTCGAACTTGGCGCGGGAAGCTCTCCAACGGCACCACCGCCCTCCCGCCGGTAGGGCAGGCTGCGCTGGAGGTCGGCCACCAGATCCGCCAGCCGTTCCTGGGCCTCATCATAGGCAACATCCGCCGACTTGCCGTCCCGGGGGCGCACGGGCGTGACCAGCGTCACGATGTCCTCAAGCCGGTCGAAAATGCAGATCGCTGTTGGACGCACGAAAAGGCCGTCCGGAACCTTGAGATCGTCCGGATTGCTGTCGGGAATATTCTCGGACAACCGAACCGCGTCATATCCCATGTAACCGAACAGCCCTGATGCCATGGGCGGCAGGCCGTCCGGCAGATCAATGGCGCTTTCCTCGATCAACGCCCTGAGGGCGGTCGCGGGATCCTCCCGGCACGGCTCGAACGCATCCAGGTCGATCCGGGCATTCCGGTTGATCTCCGCCTTGTCGCGTTTGAACCGCCAGATCAGGTCCGGCTTCAGGCCGATGATGGAGAAGCGGCCCCGGACCGCTCCGCCCTCCACGGACTCCAGCAAAAACGCGTTCGCGCGGCCGTCCGCGAGTTTGAGCATCGCCGATACCGGCGTCTCCAAGTCCGCGACGAGTGTGGTCCAGACGACCTGAGGGGTTCCCGCTTCGTATAGCTCTCGGAAGCGGGTTCGATCGGGGGATACGGTCATTGCATCTGCCCGTGCATCATACCTTGGTTTTGAATCACCTGATCGACGACCCCGCGATCGACCGAAACCGCATAAGTGCTCCGGAGGGATTCAAGAAGGCCGGTGAACAAGTCGGAGTCGATGTCGGACCCCAGGTTTGTTGCCAACTGCGTGCGCGCGGGTGCATCGGCGATCGGATCGGCGGCCAGAACCTCGACAAGTTCCACCACGGCAACCGACTCATCACTTTCCGCGATGCCGCGTTGACCGACGGACAGCTCGAACGCGACTTCCGGCAGGGTCTCAGCCCGCCCAGGGGCCAACCCGCTGCCGCTGCGGGTGAACGGTCCCTCAGGGATGACCGCGAGGCCAAGCGTCGCGACGGCCGCCTCCAGGCTCCCCGCCGCGTCCGCCGCCCGGAGCAGGGCTTCCGCCTGCTCACCCGCCAACTGACGTTTGCGGTCCGCGATCCAGTCGTCGGCAACCTGATCCCGCACGGCGTCGAGCGCCGGGATCTCCGGAGGCGTGATCTTATCGACCCGCACGACCACAAAACCTTCGTCGGCCGTCTCCAGAATCTCGCTAGGCGTCCCCTCCGGCAGATCAAGAACCGCCGCCAGGAAGGGTTGGCCGGTCGGAAGGCCTTCGACCGGCTGGCCGCTACGGTCCTGGCCCTGGTTGTTCAACTCCGGCACCGTCACTGCTTCGAGGTTCAGGCTCCGCGCTGACTCCTCGATGGTCGACCCGCCCGCAAGCAGATCCTCCAGTTGAACAGACAACTCGGACACTTCCTCGAATGCGCGATCGAGCGCGAGTTCGTTCCGGACCGCGTCTTTCACCTCGTCCAGTGGCCGGACGGTCTCGGCGGTGATGCCGTCGACGGAAAGGACATGCCACCCGAAGGCACTCTCGACAGGGTCCGTGATGGCGCCCTCGTCGATGGCGAAGACCGCATCGGCCAAGGCCGCGTCCGGAAAGTCAGCCTGAGTAACCTCGCCCAGAGAAAGATCGTCCGCACCCAGCGTCAGAGCGTCTTGGGCAACCGCCGCGAAGTCTTCTCCATCACGGATCCGCTCCACAGCGGCGTCCGCTGTTGCCTGATCGTCGAAGACCATTTGCCGGACCGCGCGCCGTTCGGCAGTCCGCCAGCGATCGCCGCCCGCCTCATACTCTTCGGCAATATCCTCGTCCGCGATCTCCATCCTGTCGGCGATCGTCTGGATGGACAGCGTCAAATAGGTGACCGAACGGCTTTCCGGAATCTCGTAGGCCTCTTTGAGGTCATCGTAGAAGCTGGCGAGTGCCGCATCGTCCGGCGCCTCAACATCGCCGATTGAGTCCGCGGTGATCGTCACCACCTTGGCTGTCCGTTGCTCGTTCCTGTAACGGAACAGCGTGTCGGTCAGAACCTTGGGCGCCGTCGCGCCACTGGCCACTGCCGCGACGATCTGACCCCGGGTCACATCATTTCGAAGCAAAGACACATACATTTGCTCGGTCATGCCGACGCGGCTCAGGATCTGTTCAAACCGGAAGGGGCTGAACTGACCGAGTTCGTCCCTAAAGGCCGGCGTGTCGACAATCGCCTGTCGCAACACGTCCGTTCCCGCCGTAAGCCCCAGCGCGTTCGACTCCGCGGTGAACAGCCCCGCATTGACGAGCTGCTCGATGGACCGGTCCAGGAACCCAAAACGGACGGCGTCTTCAGCCGAGATGTTGAGACCGGTCTGTTGGCGCTGGCGGTCGAATTCCTGAAGCACTTCGACGGTTGTGATCTCGACGTCGCCGACTTCGATCGCGGTCTCACCCGCCCGGTTACCGTAGAAAATATCGCCGATTCCCCACACCGCGAAGCTTGCGATCAGGAGCACGAACAGGGCTTTGACGAAGATCGACCCGATCCGGGAACGAATGAATTGAAGCATCGCTATTCTTTTCGGTCGGTTGTTGGGTGCCGGTCCCGGGCTTCTCCGCGATCCGGATCGTGTCGGCATAGCGGCGACCGACGACGAAAATGTGGCGCGCACTATAGGTTTTCGGGGGCCTGCCCGGCAACAACGCTTTGCGCTCCTCAGGAAGCCATGGTGGCCGGGCATTTCGCGTGCTAGAGCGGGCGGAAATCCTCGGCGCCGATCCCCGCAGGCGTCGGGATCGGAATCTGAGGGAGACAGTGCCATGTCACGAACGCCGATTGTCGCCGGAAACTGGAAGATGAACATGCACCGGAACGATGGCGAGGCGCTTGCCGCGGCTGTTTCCGCAGGGGCCGACGGGCTCGGCTGCTCGGTCGTGCTCTGTCCACCGGCCATCCTGATATCCGTTGTTGTCGGTGCGGTTGGAGAGCGGCGGATCGGCGTGGGCGGACAGGATTGCCATCCCAACGCGACTGGAGCGCATACAGGCGATATCTCCGCTGGCATGCTGGCGGACGCCCGTTGCGGCTGGGTAATCGTGGGGCATTCTGAGCGGCGGACGGACCACGGCGAGACCGACGCGCAGGTTGAGGTCAAGGCATCCGCAGCGCTCTCGGCGGGCCTGATCGCGATCGTCTGCGTGGGTGAGACCGAGGCGGAGCGGGACGCCGGTGACGCGGACGCCGTGGTTGAGCGGCAGGTGCGCGGCTCTCTCCCGGATGGGGCGTCGGCGGATACGGTGGTGGTCGCCTACGAGCCCGTTTGGGCGATTGGTACCGGGCGCACGCCGACCACCGACGACATTGCCGCCATGCACGCGCATATCCGGTCAATCTTGTCCGATTGTCTTGGTGGAGACGCCGCGGCGGCGACGCGCATTCTCTACGGCGGATCGGTGAAACCCGGGAACGCGGAAGAGATCATGGCGTTGGATGGCGTTGACGGCGCGCTGGTCGGCGGTGCCAGCCTTAAGTCCGACGACTTCCTTGCCATCTGCCGGGCTGCTTCGTCGCGTTAGGGAGGTTCCAGCCCTCCCCAGTCCGCATGCTAGGGTGCGCGACCAACAATAGACCGTACGGGGGAGGGTCTGGTGACCGGGGCGGCCGAAGAACTCATCGGGACATTCGACTACGTTGTGGTTGGAGCGGGCTCCGCCGGTTGCGTCGTGGCCAGCCGACTGTCCGAGGACGGGCGCTATAGCGTTTGTCTGCTGGAAGCGGGGCCGTCCGACTGGAATCCCTACATCCACATCCCCGCGGGGTTCATCAAGACCCTGGTCGATCCGAAACTCAATTGGCTCTACCAGGCGGAACCGTCGGAGGGGACCGGCGGGCGCTCAACCC
Source organism: Thalassobaculaceae bacterium (assembly GCA_963691835.1). Taxonomy (GTDB): domain Bacteria; phylum Pseudomonadota; class Alphaproteobacteria; order Thalassobaculales; family Thalassobaculaceae. The sequence continues at coordinate 4,702,036 of OY829383.1, read as the reverse complement.
CGGTGCCCCGGGGAAAGACCCTCGGCGGCTCCAGTGCCATCAACGGTCATATCTACAACCGGGGCCAGCGGCTCGATTTCGACGGTTGGGCCCAGCGGGGGAACCGGGGTTGGGGGTATGCGGACGTCTTGCCCTATTTCATCCGCTGCGAAACCAGAGTGGGGGAGGGTGATGATACCTTTCGGGGCCGTTCGGGTCCCGTCGCGGTGGCGGACATCAACTACCAGCACCCTTTGTGTGATGCGTTCATCGAGGGGGCGGGCGAGATCGGCATCCCGCGCAACACCGACTACAACGGCGCTGTGCAGGGGGGGATCTCCTATGTTCAGCGGACCGCCCATAAGGGACGCAGGGTCAGTACGGCGACGGCCTATCTCAAGGCCGCACGCCGCCGGGCGACGCTGACAGTCCAGACCAACGCCCACGCGACCGGGATTGTGTTGGAGGGCAAACGGGCCACGGGCGTCACCTTCCGGCGTGGTGGCCGGAACGGCATGGCTTGCAGGGTAGAGGCGAAGCGGGAGGTCATCGTCAGTGGCGGGGCCATCAACTCCCCGCAGTTGCTGCAGCTCTCGGGGATCGGTGATCCGGGGCGCCTCGGCGCGCTCGGGCTCGATGTGCGCCACGCCCTTCCGGGGGTCGGGGAGGAATTGCAGGATCACTATGCCCCCCGTCTTTGTGCCCGTGTCAAAGGTGTCGAGACGCTGAACGAGCGTTCCAACGGCCTCCGGCTGTTGGGGGAGATTGCCAAGTACTTCACGGGCGGCAAGAGCATCCTCAACCTGAGCGCCACCATGGTCTATGGGTTCTGGCACTCCGACCCGGTCGCCAAGTCGAACGATCTTCAGTTCATCTTCACGCCGGCGAGTTTCAAGAACGGGCAACACGGGGTCTTCGACGACCATCCCGGCTATACCATCGCCGCGTGGCAGCATCGCCCGGAGAGCCGCGGTTATGTGCGCGCCGTGACCTCGGATCCCTTCGATGCGCCGGTTATCCAGCCGAACTATCTTGGCGAGGAAACCGACCGCCGCCTCACCATCGAAGCCATGAAGCTGGCCCGCCGCCTCATGCACTCAAGCCCGATGGCCCGGTATTACGACGGTGAGGTTTATCCGGGGGCGGACCTCCAGTCCGATGACGAGCTGTTGGATGCAGCCCGGCGCTGGGGGAACACCACCTATCATGTGATGGGAACCTGCAAGATGGCGCCAACGTCCGATCCAGCGGCGGTGGTGGACGATCAGCTCCGGGTTCACGGGCTTGAGGGCCTTCGCGTCGTCGACGCGTCGATCATGCCCGCCATGATCTCCGCGAACCTCAACGCCGCCGTCATGATGATCGGCGAGAAAGCGGCCGACATGATCCTTGGCAAGGCGGCGCCCGAACCGATCATCGTCCCGGACGCCGCCTGATCATTCCCTTACGCCTGCGAGGGGGAGGGGGCGGCTGTTCTCGTCGATCCTCCCAGGCTGGAGACCGGACTTGTCAGGCGTGTGACCACGGTTTCCACGGACGTGGACATGGTCGATGCCTCTTCGGCGGCCGCCCGCCCCTCGATCGCGGAGCTTCGGACCCGGTCCATACTGCCAGCGGCCGTCTCGGCAGCGGCCGAGGCAACCGCGCCCTTCTCGGTCACCAGCTCGATCGAATGGGCAACGTCGCGGATGCGGGAGGTGACCTGCTCCGTCTCCGATTTCGCCGAGGACATCCGGTCGGCGATTTCGGCCGTGGCCGTGGATTGGTGCTCGATCAACTCGGTAATGGTGCCCACCGCGTCCCCCATCTTCGAGGTGATCAACGCGATCTCCCCAATCACGTCGACCGAGCTTTGGGCCTCTTCCTGAACACGCGCGATGGTGCCGTTGATCTCATCCACCGCGCTCGACGTCTGATGGGCCAGGTTCTGAACCTCGGATGCGACGACAGCGAAACCCTTGCCGTATGAGCCGGCGCGCGCCGCCTCGATCGTCGCGTTCAGCGCCAGAAGGTTGGTCTGTGCGGCGATCTCCTGGATGAAGGAGAGCACCTTCACGATCTCGGACACCGCACCCGACAGCCGGTCCACGCTGGATGAGGCATCATCCGCGCGCGCGTGCGCCTGGCTGACGACTTCCTTGGTTTCCGAGGCGGTGGTTTCGATGGAGCTGATCGCCTCCCGCACGGTGTCAGCCCCCTCTGATGCGTTGTCGATCGAATGCCTCAGGTTCTCTGAGCTTTGGGAGATGCTCGAGGCCTGTTGAAGCAATTCGGACAGGGTGACGGAGATGGCGCTGATGGTGCGCGCCGCCTCGGACGATTCCTCCTGAGAGGTGCTGGCGTTGTCCAAGGTCTCGTTCACCTGGGACCGGACCTTCTCGGCGACCGAAGACATGCTCTCCGCCGCTTGCCGCAGTTCCTCCGCATTCTCGTTGATGCCGACGACCAGGCCGTCAACGTTCTCGATGATCCGATTGAAAGCGAAACCCAACTCACCGGCTTCATCGGATCCACCCTCCTCAAGACGCATGGACAGATCCGCTTCACCACTCGACAGCTCGAGCATGTGGTTCAGCAGAACGCCGGTGCCGAGAGTGGTGCCATGCTCCGCCTCATTGAGGCCGACAAGCTCGTCCTCGCGGGAGACCCGAAGTCCGCCGTCCATCGTCTTGTCCATCAGCCAGAAGGTCAGGTAGGCGAGGGTGAACGCCCAGACGAAGCCGATCAGCACACCAATGGTTTGCACGCCGATCTGGCCAAGACGGGTCTCCGTCGCCAAAAGGTCGGACGGCATCAGCACCGCCAGCAAGATTGTCCCCCAAGCACCGGCGAACCCGTGAACGGCAATCGCGCTGACCGCGTCGTCCACCTTCCACACGTTTGTCAGCAGCCGGCCCGTCAAGAGCTGAACGATCCCACCCGTGAGGCCGACGAACACAGCGCCCTGTGTGCTCAAGACATCGCAGCCCGCCGTGACCGCGACCAACCCACCCAACACACCGTTGATCGAGCGGTCTGGTTGGAACACGCCATCCAGAAACCGGGAAACCAACATACAGGCGACACCGCCCATGGCCCCGGCGATCACGGTGTTCGAGATGATGTGCGCCATGGCCGGGGTGCCGGCCGTGGTTGAGCCGCCGTTGAACCCAATCCAGCCGATCCACAGGATCAGGGCGCCGAGGGTCGCCAGCACCGGGCTGTGTCCGTGAATGGGCGTGGGCCGCCCGTTGGCGTCGAAACGGCCAATCCGGGGGCCAAGAACGATGCATCCGGCAAAGGCAATCCACGCCCCAATCGAATGGACGACGGTGGAACCGGCGAAGTCGATAAAGCCCATATCCGCGAGGAACGCCGTATTGTCACCATGAAGCAGGTTGCCCCACGCCCAATGACCGTAGATCGGGTAGATGATCGCTGCTGTGACCATCGTGATCCCGAGATAGCCGGCAAACTTCATCCGCTCCGCAACCGCTCCGGACATGATGGTCGCGGCGGTGCCGCAGAAGACCACCTGGAAAACGAAGAACGTGAAGGTCCAGTCCTCGACCTGATCGAAGATGAACAGATCCGCCTCCAGGCCGAACCACCCGTTCCAACTGGTGCCGAACATGAACATGTAGCCGAACGCCCCGTAGATCACGATGGCGAGGACCATGTCGGCGATGTTCTTTTGGGCGACGTTGATCGAGTTCTTGGATCGAACCAGGCCCGCTTCGACCAAAAGAAAACCGCCCTGCATGAAGAAAACGAGCGCCGCCGCGATCATTGTCCAGACGTGGTCCAAATTGGTTTGAATCTGGGCGATGCTGCGGGTTTCCGCTTCCGCGGCGACCGGGGCGGCCATTAAGATGGCTATTGCGAGAGTGAGTCTAATCATTTTTCCCAATAATCCCCCAAGGAATGAATGCTGAATTTCTTCAATAAGACTTGGATTCTTGAACCCTTGCCTCGTTTCTTTGCTTCATGATGAACTGACGAATGCTCATCAGTACGTTGTAGTTCTGTAAGTCGATCTGGATTGCGGCGTTGGCTTCGGTGACGCGCACAAAGATCCCTGAGAAGGCAATCTCCCGCTCACCGATCGCCATCGGCAGGATCAGAGAGCAAACAACCTTGGCGCCCTTCCTCAAGCCCGGCGGCGGATCAGCGAACACAACGCCACCGAGAGAGAGGTCGATCGCCGGACGCCGGATATCCTTGAGAAAAACGAACACGCCGTCGGCTCGAAACCGTTCCTCTACGCGGGATTTCCTGCCGGAAGTGCGGCTGAACCAGACCATGTCACGCCGTCTCGAATACGCGCTTTGAAAGAAAAAATGACTTTGTGTGTCGTAATCCAAAATCGAAGATCTGACCAATAAATTAACACAATAAAAATATCTAGTTATATGATTGTAACGATTTATGGGGTTTTTTGGCGGCTCTGATTCGGCGCATCGATGTGTGTCGAAACAATTCCAGGTTGGAAAGGTGGAATACTAACCCAGCGGTCTAAAATCGACCGCCTTCGGGTGCCCGCTCACTGTTCTTGCGGCGCCGCGTTTTGCAGAGACTGAAAGTACGCGTCGACGGAAACAGCCGGTTTCCCTGTTAGGCGTGCCACGTCCGAGCCGGATACATCAAACTCATCCCGCTCGATGGCTCGGTAGAGTGACAGCAGAACAGTGGTTATGAACGGGGTCTCGTTCCCCTTGAAGCAAATCTCAACGAACGCCTCTTCCGAACACGGACGGAAGGGGATTGTGTGTCCACATCCTTTGCTGATGGCGTTTGCGAGTTCCGGCATGGTCACCGCTTCCGGTGCGGCAATCGTATAGACACCGCCATCCCAGGACGCGTTCTGCGCCACGGCGGCAAGCGAGCGCGCCACATCATCCCGCGTCACATAGGCTGCCCGTCCACGCGCGACCGGATAGGGCAGGCAGCCCATCTCCAGAAGCTCGGGCACCCAATCGGCGACGGGCTCCATATAGAGCCCCATACGCAGGATCGCCCAATCCATGCCGGAGTTCCGGGTCCGGTTCTCGGCGAACAGAATGAACGGGGCGATGGCCGAAACCGAGTCTGCCGTGGCTGTCAGAATGGACAGGAATATGACCCGTTTCACACCGGCCTTGGATGCTGCTGAAATGGCATTGTCATACTCTACGCAGCGGGCGGCGGGCGGCGTTTTCGTTGGGATGAGGATCAAGGTCTCCACCCCGGCGAAGGCGGCTTCCATTGACGGGGCATCCGAATAGTCGGCGTGCCGGGTCTGCACGCCGCCGGGAGCGACAGCGTCGGCGCGTCTGGCACCCGCCGCAATCCCGGCCGCCGGCGTGCCGCGGGCGAGAAGCGCCTCGATGGTGAGCTGTCCGACCTGGCTGGTTCCGGGCATTACAAAGATCATGGCGGCGTCTCCCGGCAACAAGGTAAGGCCTGCGATTCCGGCTGGACCCTTAAGGATTCGTCAGAGACGAATAGACCATCGCCCGCCATTCCTTCCGGTTGGGATAGGTCGATGAGGGCACCAATTGCGTCAGAAAGATCGCGGACAGATCCATCTCGGGATCGACCCAGAACATCGTGGACGCCATGCCGCCCCATCCGAAGTCTCCTTTGCTTGAAGCCGTCTTGGCGAGGCCGGGGTCGAGGGTGACGGAAACGCCGAGGCCGAAGCCCACCCCGTCATAACTGACCTCGGAGAAGACGGGCTGTCCCATCGACGCCAGATCTCCGCGAAGGCCGTTCCGCGTCATCATCTCCACCGTCTTCGGCGCCAGAAAACGCTCTCCATTGAACTGGCCTTTGGCCCGCAGCATCTCGGCGAACCGGAGGTAGTCCTCCGCCGTGGAAACAAGGCCGCCGCCGCCCGAGAACAGGTTCACATTGCCTTGGCGATAGACGGTCTTGGAGGCTGCATCGAGAAGGGCGAGCGGCTTTTCATCCGTCTTCACGTAGCAGGACGCGAAACGGTCTTGGCGCTCGGGCGGGACGTCAAAGCCGGTATCCGACATACCAAGCGGGTCCAGGAGACGTTCCTGGAAGAACCGATCCAACGGCATGCCGGAAATCACCTCAACCACGCGGCCGATCACATCCGTCGAAACGCCGTAGTTCCAACGCTCGCCCGGCTCAAATGCCAACGGTAACTCCGCCAACCTTTGCACTGTGTTGGCTAAGGTCTCGGGCTTGTTCCCGAAGTCGAGCTTGCGCGACGCCATCTCGGCGGCGAGCGGTCCCTCGTTGAAGCTGTAGGTGAGCCCGGAGGTGTGGGTCAGCAGATGATGAAGGGTCAGTCGTACCTCGGCCGGCCGCGTCTGATCGACGGATGTCGCTCCCGGGACCATGACCTGCACGTCCGCGAACTCCGGCAGGAACACATCGACTGGCGTGTCCAAATGGCAGAGCGCGTCTTCGTAGAGCATCAACAGCGCCACGGACGTCATCGGCTTCGTCATGGAGTAGATGCGGACAACGGTGTCCCGTTCCCACGGGAGTCCGTTCTCAATATCCCGTTGGCCGACCCAGTCGTTGTAGATGATCTGGCCATGACGCGCGATCAGCGCCTGCACCCCAGGGAAGCGGCCGCTGTCCACCCAACCCTGCATCCAGGGGCGGATCCGGGAGAGTCGTTCGGGATCGAACCCGGCATCGATCGGACGGGCGATCGGGATCGGCGTGGCGCGTGACATCATTTCACTCCGGGCTTCCGTGCAGGCCGGCCACAATAGCAGACACCTCGCACGGGCGAAGCGGCTCGGCAGAAAGCACCACTACGATCCCATTCGAGGCCGCTTGGGGCCGGTTTGCGCATCTGCCCATTTTGCGAGCAGCTATGCGATTCGCCATATCCGGAGGTTCCGCGAGCCCTGCAAAGGAGTGTTGCGGATCAGTTACACTCGCTTCCGTCCTGTTTCGTTCTGAATATGAACCATAGAAATCACAGGACGATATGATCGTTAATGGACGAATCGGGAGGTCAGGACCTGTCTTCGCTTGAATTCAATAAGTTACCAATCTCGTTATGTCGATATGTTAACGAACTAAACACTCCTGGAACTCTGAAGACATCCTGTTGTCTTTCTTAATACCAAGCATCGGAGAGTCGTTTGTTCTTTTTTTACAATTTGAATGCACCATATAAAAGTCGGCACAGAAAGTGCTTGGAGGACCCTGAACGGTCTGAGAAAGGAGCACGCGATGACACATCGGGCTACACGTTTCTTGCACGGCAGCATCCTTGCCGTTTCGGCTGGACTGGTTGTGCTCACCGTTGTTTCCACTCCGCTGGACGCCCAGACCCGGCGTCAGGCTTGCGCCATGCGGGATGATGTCGTGTCCCACCTGGATGCAAAGTTCGGAGAACACCGATCGAGCCTCATGCTCGACGCACAGGGGAACCTGCTGGAGATGTTCAGCAATCATGAGACGGGTTCCTGGACGTTGACGGTAACGCTGCCGGGCGGTCCGACCTGTGTGATGAACTCCGGGGAGCATTTCTTCCAGGAGGCCCAGACGGCCTCGGTGGAGGAGCAGGCTTCCTGAAGGCCTGAGATGTCGTAGCCGCCCCATCCCAGCGATTGATGGGCGGGAGGGGCGCGCCGCGGCGGGTACTGATCGGGTGCCGGACGGGCACGGTGTGATCCGCCGGCGGGAAGGCGCTGGACCCTCGGTAACAGTCGGGTATGGTCTCTGGAGCGACGCGGTCGCGCCGCAGCTCTTCAGTCCTGATCATCGTCTTCTCGAGGAGAAGCGCCCGTGTCCGGCTCCAGCCTGCCCGGCCCGTCCGTGACCCTTCGCCGATTGGCGTTTGCGGGATGGTTCTTCTGTTCCGTCTTTTTCCTCTACGCTTTCATTCTCCGTGTGGCACCCGCCGTCATGGTCGAGGAAACCATGCGGGATTTCTCCGTCGGTGCCGCGATCCTCGGCAATCTCTCCGCTGTCTACTTCTACGCCTATGCGGGTCTGCAGATTCCTGTGGGCGTCATGATCGACCGGTGGGGCCCCCGGGTTCTGATTGCAGGTGCTGCGGGTTTGGCTGGGGGCGGAGCAATCCTCTTCTCAGCCGCGACCGACGTCTGGACTGCCTATGCGGGGCGCGTGCTGATTGGTGCGGGCTGTGCCTTCAGTTTCGCGGGAGCCCTCAACATGGCGGCCATGTGGTTCCCGGCCCGGTTCGCCTCGCTCGGCGGATGGGCGCAGATGATGGGGGTCGCGGGCGGCATTCTTGGGCAGGCGCCCCTGCGCTGGGGGGTGGAAACGGTCGGTTGGCGCGAGTCCATGCTGCTTGTTGGGATCGCGGGCCTGGTCCTCGGCCTGCTTCTTTGGCTGACGGTCCGGGACCACCCCGACCGAACGGGGTCGGAGACGTCGGAGTCCATCCGCAAAGGGCTGATGACGGTAATGCGCACCCCCCAGGTCTGGCTTGCGGCGTTCGTGGGTGGCTCCATGACGGGGGCGATGCTTTCTTACGCGGGCCTTTGGGGCGTGCCGTTCCTGGTTGAGATCCGGGGCATCGACAAGATTTCCGCAGCGGAGTTCACGTCACTGATGTTCGTCGGGTGGGCGGTTGGCGCGCCGCTTTCGGGCTGGCTGTCGGACCGGGCAGGGCGCCGGATGATCTTCCTGGTCGTCGGCACGGCGATCTCGACGGTCTTTGCGACCGCAGTGGTCCTCTTCGCGGACATGCCGACCCCAGCGCTGGTGACATGCCTGCTGCTGCAGGGGGCGGGGTCGTCCTCGATGGTGCTGTGCTTCGCGGTCGCCCGCGCGCATACGCCAGCCGGTGCCAGCGGGGCCACAATCGGCTTCGTAAACATGTTCGTGGTCGGCAGTGGAGCGGTGCTTCAGCCGCTTATCGGCTGGCTCCTCGATCTTCAGTGGGATGGTGCCATGGACGCCGGTGCCCGGATCTACTCGGTCGACGCCTATATCTGGGCGCTTCTTGTATTGCCGGTCTTCTGCGGGGCCGGCTTCCTTGGCACGCTGATACTGCGCGAGCAGCCCAAACCTCCAAACCCCTAGAAGGCTCCAGATCTATAGAAGCCCGAGCTGTTTGAAGCTCACATGTTTGGAACTGGTGACAATCAGATGATCGTGGAGCGCGATGCCGAGCGCCGATAGGGCGTGATGCACTTGGCGGGTCATCTCTATGTCCGCGGCCGATGGTGTGGGCTCCCCGCTCGGATGGTTGTGCACCAGGATCACCGCGGAGGAACCAATCTGCAGGGCCCGGTGAACCAACTCGCGCGGATAGATGGGGGCCTGATCCACCGTACCCCGTTGCTGTACTTCGTCGGCAATCAACCGGTTCCGGCGGTCCAGATAAAGGACCCTGACTTCCTCGACCCGGCTGTGCCCCATCGCCGCCCGGCAGTAGTCCACGAGTTGATCCCATGAAGACAGGACCGGCCGCTTTATGAGGGGTTGGCCGATGAGCCGGAGTGCCGCCGCCTGGGCGGTCTTGAGCGCCACGATCGAGACCTCCCCCATGCCGGATACGGCTGAGAGCTCCGCCGGGTCCGCGCTGATAACAGCCGCAAAGTTGCCGAATCGGGAGATGAGTTGTTTCGCCAGGGGCTTGACGTCGCTCCTGGGGCGGCTTGAGAACAGCAGAAGTTCCAGCAGCTCATAGTCGGCGACCGCATCCGCGCCACCGGAGAGAAATCTGCGCCTCAAACGCTCCCGATGGCCCGAATGAAGATCGGCTGCCGCATCATCCGGTGTGTTGCTCTGATCCGGCTTGGACGGTTGATTGGGAACGCGCACCCGAGCCTCCCTGTTGCTCCATGCGGAGGCTAGGGATGGGCTTGGGGTGTTCTGGATCAGATCAGGAGACGTAGGGCGATTTTGTGTGCCCCGCCGGGGACAGGGTGAAGATCTCCACCCCATCATCCGTCACTGCCACAGAGTGTTCGAATTGCGCGGAGAGGGAGCGGTCCCGCGTCACGGCCGTCCACCCGTCGGGCAGGATCTTCACCGCGTGTTTGCCGGTGTTGATCATCGGCTCGATGGTGAAGAACATGCCGGGTTCCAGCACCGGACCGGTCCCGGGGTCGCCGTAGTGCAGAACGCTGGGGGCCGCGTGGAAGACCCGGCCAAGCCCGTGTCCGCAGAAGTCCCGAACGACCGAGAACCGGTTGGCCTCGGCGTAGGTCTGGATGGCGTGGCCGACGTCACCCAGCGTCGCGCCGGGCCGCACCGCCTCGATCCCGCGCATCATGGAATCGTAGGTCACGTCCATCAGGCGCTGCGCCTTCACGCCGACCTTGCCGACCGGGTACATCCGGCTGGAGTCGCCGTGCCAGCCGTCCAGGATCACCGTGACGTCGATGTTGACGATGTCCCCCTCGTCCAACTTCCGGGGACCGGGGATGCCGTGGCAGACGACGTGATTGATCGAGGTGCAGATGGACTTTGGATAGCCCTTGTAGCCAAGCGGGGCCGGCCGGGCGTTGTTCTCGAGAATGAAGGCGTGGCAGAGATCGTCCAGCCGCTCGGTGGTCACGCCGGGAACCACGTGGGCTGCGATCATGTCGAGTGTCGCCGCCGCGAGCCGCCCCGCGTTTCGCATACCCTCAAAGTCTGCTTCGTTCTGATGCAGCTCGATCCGCCGAGGATCGTCCGCTGCCTGCCTTTGCGGATCGCCTGACATCACTTGCGGCCGCTCCTTTGAGATTCGCGATATGCGATTTTGACGATAACGTGCAAATGTGTGGGCGCGTAACGGTTCCGTCAAGGCGATCGGCTGGCCAACGGGCGGTGATACCGCGTCCCGGGGAGCGCCCAAGCCCTTCGTAGGTCCTCGAACCAAGCCTGAATTGAGTGTCCGCGACCGGGAAACCGGCCCCGTTTACGGGATCGTTACCAGTTGGGGACTACATTGATCCTCCGGGCGACCAATATCACAGGTCCTACCTGAATGCCGCCAAGCTGGAGACATGACTATGGAAGGAGCGCTCCGCCAGGGAATGCGGACCGTTTTTCAGAACGACATCGTCTCCGTTCCGATGGTGCGGAGGGCCGTGATCGTCGCCGTGGTTGTCGGCACCATCCTGCTTGCCATCAATCAAGGGGACCGCATCCTGGCCGATGGGAGTGTGGATGTGGCGAAAATGCTGCTGACCTACATGGTGCCGTTCTGCGTTTCCATGTACAGCGCGATCTCCGCGACCATTCGGATGCGGGCGGAATGCGATCAGCGGATGGCCCGGCTGCGCGAGACGCTCTGATTTCGGCCCTGGTTTCCGTCGTTCTTCAGCCTAAAGATCCAAAGGCAGTTGCTTGCGCACCGCGATGGCGGCCGTCGTGAGATCGCAGTCGTAGGCCAGAACCTCCACGCCTGCGGCCCTGGCATCGGTAAGGGCGGCCGCATAGCCCGGGTCGATGTCACCGGCAACCGTGAAGCGGTCGCAGTCTGATCGTTGAACGATGTAGAGCATGACCGCCCGGTCGCCGGCCGCGACCCGGTCCGACAGCTCCACAAGATGTTTTGCGCCGCGCTTGGTGACGGAATCCGGAAACTCGGCCGCTCCTGGAGCGGGGCCATCATCGCGTTTCAGATGAACGTTCTTGATCTCGACCCAGCACGGCGGGCGATCCTCCGCTTCCAGAAGGATGTCGATCCTGGAGTTGGTCCCATACCGAACCTCACGCCGGAGGCTCGGATATCCCGAAAGAGGGGGGATGGCGCCGCTCTCGATCGCCTCCGTGGCGATGGCGTTGGGCCGTCCGGTGTGAATGCCGACCAGCCCACCGTCGACTTCGATCAATTCGAAGGTATGGGCGAGCTTACGCTTGGGATCATCGGAGCGGGACAGCCATACCCGGGAGCCGGGCGCATCGAGGCCGATCATCGCACCGGGGTTTGGGCAATGGGCGGTCACCGTCTCGCCGTCGGGGAACGTGACATCGGCGAGGAAGCGTTTATAACGGCGGACGAGGCGCCCTTCGATCATCGGGGAGGGGAGTTGCACGGTTATGGTCCTTCGGTCATCTTGCGGCCATCTCTAACGGCGCGGCCCGTGTCCCGGCAACAGCGACAGTCGCGGGACGGCCAACGCCGGTTCAAGCGCCCCAGTTCTCGAGAGACTTCATGACCGACACGACCGCCCCCGCCAGCACGGTGACTGCCGCCTTCGTTATCATCGGCAATGAGATCCTGTCGGGCCGAACGAAAGACGCCAATTTAGCCTATCTCGCCGAGAAGCTGACGGAGGCGGGCATTCGGTTGCGGGAAGCCCGCGTGATCCCCGACATCGAAGCGGAGATCGTCGCGACGATCCAGGAGCTGTCGGGCAAGTTCGATCATGTCTTCACCTCCGGCGGCATCGGCCCGACCCATGACGACATCACCTGCGAGTGCATCGCCAAGGCGTTCGGCCGCGCGGTGGAGCGGCATCCGGAGGCGCTCCGGCGGTTGGAAGTTCACTACGCGAACAGCGGGATTGAACTGAACGAAGCGCGCCTGCGGATGGCTAACATCCCTGCCGGCGGAACATTGATCGACAACCCCGTCTCCGCCGCGCCCGGCTTTACGGTCGAGAATGTTCACGTGATGGCGGGCGTGCCGCGCATCTTCCAATCCATGGTGATCCAGCTTCTGCCGACATTGACCGGCGGGGCGAAAATGCTGTCCCGTTCCATCAGTTGCACGATCGGGGAGGGAACGGTCGCCGCCCGCCTTGGGGAGGTTCAGTCCCAACACCCGGATATCGAGATCGGCAGCTATCCCTACTTCCGGGCCGGGACCTTCGGCACCACCCTGGTGCTGCGCGGGACGGACGAGGCCGATTTGGAGGTTGCGGCCGACAAGGTCAGGGCCATCATTCGGGACTTCGGACAAGAACCTTTGGAATAGGGGCGGGACCGGGATGTCAGACGAAGGGGTGATCGGCACCGCCGAAACCGGGTTTGCCCGCTGGTCGTTCGCGGACGGCGTCGGCCGGGTCGTTATCGATCGTCAGGACAAGGCGAACTGCCTCGGGCCCGAACTCATCCTTGCCCTTCGGGAGGCAGTGGGACATCTCAGCGATAACCCGGACCTCCGTGTGATGGTCATCACCGGGGCGGGCGGCAGGAGCTTCGCGGCCGGGGCCGACCTTCGGGTGCTGGTGGGACTCAATCCCGACTCCGCGCGCGCGTTCATCACCGGCCTTCACAGGCTGATGGCCGACGTTCGGGCTGTTCCGGTTCCGGTCATCGCGGAAGTCGGTGGGGCCTGCCTTGCTGCGGCGATGGAGCTTGCGGCGGCATGCGATATCCGGGTCGCCTCCAACACGGCATCATTCGGCATGCCGGAGGTGCGCGTCGGCATCCCTTCCGTCATCGAGGCTGCCCTTCTGCCGCGCTTGATCGGGTGGGGACGCACAAACCGTCTCTTGTTGACCGGAGAGACCATCGATGCCGCAACGGCGGAGGCCTGGGGCTTCGTCGATGCGCTCGGCACCTCGGCATCCGATGCCGCGGAGCCCATTCTGACGGGCATTCTGGCCTCGGCACCCAAGGCGGTCCGCGATCAGAAAGCCCTGATCCAGGCTTGGGAGGATGTGTCTCTTCCCGAAGCGGTCCAGGCCGGCATCGATGCTTTCTCCGACGCCTACAAGACGGATGAGCCACAGCGCTGGGCGTCGGCCGCGCTCTCGAAATCAGCGAAACGCTAGGGCGAAACGACAATGCTTCGCCCGTCTTTGATCACGTTGACCGTTCTTGTCGCACTCATCTTGGCACCTGCACTCGCCTGGGCCGGTGCCGAAGAAGGTGTGTGGGGTGTAACCCAAGGGCAGGAGGCGTCCCCAAAGTGTGGTGGGACGGCGGTCATTGTGCTGCGGGATGGCCGGTACTGGCGCGTTTTGCCCAATCTCGGCTCAACGACCGGGGTTCGTGACTACGTCATGTCGCGGGCTTCGTACCGGGTCGAGAGCGGTCGAGTCGTGGTCGCTCCGGCTTTCTCCCTCACCAATCCGGAGCCGGGCCAAAGGTTTCTGATCGACCCTATCGGCCCAAAGCTGATCCGCGAGGGAAAGACACGGTCCATTTGGCTCCGCTGTCCGGAGGGAACGCTCCAATACTTCAGCGAGTGATCTGTTGCGCTGGATCAATGACCCGGCATCCAGCCGGTAACACCCTTCCATCCAGAGAAACATGATAGCATTTGTGTGTACTTCCAAAGGGAGGGTCTCATGCGCAATCTGCTCTTCACGCTGATGATCGGCCTCGTGGTCAGCCGGCTCGTGATGCCGGCGGCGGCTCAGGATACCCCGCCCCCTCCGCCGAGCGTCTTTGATCCCTATCGCGCCGTCGCCGTGACCGCTGGAGTGGTCACCGGAATCATCATTGCCGAAATCGTGACGGACGGCCTGATCACGCCGGCTATCGCCTACGCCATGCGCGGTGGCACCGTTGCTCCGGCTGCCGCCGCGACGGCTCCTGCGGCGGCAACCGCGCCCGCTGCGCCCGCGGCCGGTGTTGCGGCGGGCGGTTACGGTGGTGCTGCGGCGGCAACGGGTGGCTATGGCCCGCCCTCGCTTCAGGCGGGCGGCATGCTCCTGGGTCAGACCGTCAGAACTGTCGGTGCGACGGCTTACTACGTCATGGAGACGGCGGTTTGGGTTGGGGGCGCCGTCATTGGCGGTTTCGCCGCCGACGCTTGGTATACCGCCGCCGTAGACTAGACCCATGAGGCTGCCGTCAGATCGCACCCGAAGCGCTCATACGACGGTCGCCGGCGCGTCGGCGGTTGGCGACGCGCACGGCCCGAAAACGGAGATGCATGCCATGAAGCAGCCGACTCGAGATCGGCCTCATCCGCCCGAGGAAGAGCGCAAAGAGGCCAGCCTGCTGGATGATCTGACCCATGCGGAGTTCCTGACCCTGTGGCGCCAGTCCGCGGAGAACATCCGCTACGCCAAGAGCATGCAGTGGAGTGTTCTGGTTTACTTCACCGCCATCTGCGCGATCGCCGTGACCATCGGCGTGTATCTCCGCTGGGGCGATCCGACGCTGATCGGGTTCCTGTTCTATCTGACGTGGTTCTTCAGCATCTCCTCCGTGATCATGCTCATCTCCCTGCAGAGCTGGCAGGCGGGGGAGCAGCGGCGCATCGACTTCGTGACGTCCAAGCTGGCATCCTGGACCCGGAAAACACTCGGTATTCGCTCCCGCCTCGCCGGTGATTTCCAACGCTACGCGATCCTTGGGCTGATGATCCTCTACATCGAGATGACGACGTTCGCCGTCACCCGGATGATGTGGCCGCGATTTTAGAGGCGTCGTTCAAGGCATCTCCTCGACAAGCATATCGACGAAGGAGTCAATGACCCGGTCGCCAGCCTTCGCCTGGGTCGTGATGGCGTAGTGCTGGTTCGGCATCTCCAAGGCAATGGCGCTCGGCGCGATGATCTGTGACTGGTGTGTCGCTGAGAAAAATAGGCAGTCTACACTTTTGAAGTGTTGGTGCGACAATCTTGTAAATTAATAGATGGATCTTTCGATGCATCTTGTAAATATTTTTTTATGCGAGTTAGCAAGCACACTGGAGATGACGCTCTGGGACAAACCCTTGATCGAACTAAGGCCCGCAGAGAGAACCATGCGAGTGAGCAGTTGCCGCCGCGCCAGACCTTAAAGTCGAGATTTCACCAGGCGGTGGTTGACACTGAGCCATACGGCGTCCTCGTTGCGGCTACTGGCCTTCTCATAGCGAGCTTTGCGTTCTTGCTTGATCTGAATGATCGGACTGAGGAGAGAACAGTCCGGGCATGGCAAGTTGTTACCACCCCAGCTTGTGGCAATAGCGGTAAACGTGAGGCTCTAGAGTATCTGAATAGTGGCAAATACGAATGGTGGCCTGACTGGGTCCATTGGCCGTTTAAGAAGAGAACAGAGCTGATAGGACTAAACCTCAGCCGCGATCCAATGTGCTCGACTGACACGTATCTCCAACGTGTTAACCTCTATCGTGCGAAACTAGATCAAGCTCGCCTAAGTTCGGTAGACCTTTCCTCAGCCATACTCACAGAAGCTTCTATGGTTAAGGTAAACTTGACTGGTGCAAGCCTTTCTGAAGCATCATTGCTTCGGGCGAGTATGGTTCGAGCTAACCTTACAGAAGTGAATATGCAGCGCACAAAACTCATTGCTGCGGACTTATCTCGGGCCAATTTGTACCTTTCCAACGGTTTCGGCGCCGAACTTTCCCGCGCAATTCTTGTCCGCGTGAATTTGGGTAGAGCCAGATTCACTGAAGCGGACATGAGCGGCGCGAATTTGAAGGGGGCCAAGATTCGGGATGCGGTCCTACATAGCGTCAACTTGGCCGGAGCTAACCTTGCTGGAGCGGTTTTAAACAATTCGGATCTAACAGACGCGAACCTAACTGGTTCTAATCTTGGAGGCGCATCGTTTCTGGGCACAGATATGACCGGAGTTGCAACTGCAGGAGCTTGGTACGCTGAAGGGAAGGCACCTCGTGGTATCGCGCTCTCAACTCTCAAGAAATGTCCCAAAAGCGCAACTTGGCCGAATAGTTGTTAGTCCGTTCTGCAAGGAGAATGTGGGCATAAGGTGTGAACTTGTACGCTGGCGCTACAGCCTATAAGGATTGGTTCACGTTGCCCTTAGAAATATGTCTGCTTCTTCGCGGGATAGATCTAAATCTCGGTGAAATGTGGAAGACAACAGGAGTTGCAACGGTTCAAGGCATCTCCTCGACAAGCATATCGACGAAGGAGTCAATGACCCGGTCGCCAGCCTTCGCCTGGGTCGTGATGGCGTAGTGCTGGTTCGGCATCTCCAAGGCAATGGCGCTCGGCGCGATGAGGACGCCGGATATGAGATCGGCCGCGGCCACGGATTGGTGGCCCAGCGCAACGCCCATTCCGCGTGCGGCCATGGTCAGCGCGATGCTCATCGTATCTGTCCGTAGGCCGGTGCCGGGGAGGGGGCGACGGGGAATGTCCGCTGCTGCGAACCAGTCGCTCCAACGCGGATATGTCCCGAACTCCGGGCCCCACTCCGTGTGGATCAGATACTCGTCCGGCATCAGGGCAAGGTCCTCCGTTCCGCCGAACGACGCGGCGAATCCCGGCGCGTGGACCGGTAGAATCCGGTCCTGGAAGATCTTCCGGGTCCGATACTCCGGGTACAGCTCGGTGCCATAGCTGATCCGGACGTCCACATGCTGGCGCGGCAGATCGACCGGGTCCTCCTCGATCCTCAGGTCGATCGCCAGGTCCGGCTCCAGCCGCCGGAAGTCAGCCAGCTTTGGAACAAGCCATCGCTCCGCGAGGGACGGCGGCGTGCTCACAACCAGCCTTGCCGGAGCGGATCCCTCCAGCATGCGTTCGGTCATCGCGGACAATTCGCTCATCACCGAAGCTGTCGTGGGAAAGATCGAGCGGCCCGCATCGGTCAGCGTGATCCGGTTGTTCGCTCTCAAGAAGAGTTTCTTGCCCAGAAATGTTTCCAGTTTGCGCACCTGCATGCTGACGGCCGCCGAGGAAACACCAAGTTCAAGTGCAGCCGAAACAAACCCGCCGGTCCGGGCAGCGGCTTCGAACGCTTTCAACGCGTTGAGAGGAGGCAGCTTCACGTTTCACCGTCCTGAAAAAGAAAATCTTATGCGACATAAAATTTTCTGCCGTTGTTCTTCAAACGTGTCAATTCGACGATCTCGTTCAGGTGAATCAGGGCGGGTGCGGGCGACATGGACCAGATGACTCTCGGCGACAGGAAGCGGCTGTACCTGAACGAGGAGGGGTCCGATAAGCCTTTGAAAAGCCCGGTTCCGCACGACACGGTGCTCAAGGCGCGGCAATACCGCATCGGCCGTGTGCGGGAGTATCTGGCGCGATACGAGTGCGCCGCCGCCCTTCTTTATGACCCGCTCAACATCCGCTACGCGTTCGACTGCACGAACATGCAAGTTTGGACGATGCACAACCCGATCCGGTACGCGCTCATCAATACGACTGGTCCCGGGATCATGTTTGAGTTCAAGCACTGCTTCCATCTGTCCGATGGGCGGGCCGCTGTGGACGAGGTCCGTGGGGCCGTGGCCTGGAACTTCATGTTCGCGGGCGACCGGGTGGACGAGGCGACGAAGCGCTGGGCGGCGGAGATCGCCGACGAGGTGCGGCAGCACGGTGGCGGCAACATGCGGATTGCGGTCGACAAACTCGACCCACACGGCGCGCGCGCCTTGGAAGCCGAGGGCCTTGAGATCATCGACGGGATGGAAGTGCTGGAGCTGGCTCGGTCCATCAAGTCTGACGACGAGCTTCAACTGATGCGCTGGACCATCCGGGTGGCCGAGGCTGGCATGGCGCGTCTCTACGAGCACTCCGTTCCGGGGGTGACCGAGCAGGAGCTTTGGGCCCACCTCCATTTCGAGAATGCGCGCTCCGGCGGGGATTGGATGGAGACCAAGCTCGTCACCTGCGGTCCCAATACCAACCCCTGGTATCAGGAATGTTCCGACCGGCCCTGCCAGGAAGGGGAGATGATCGCCTTCGACACGGACATGGTCGGACCCTACGGCTACTGCGCGGACATCTCACGATCCTGGACGTGTGGCTATACCGCGATGAACGAGACACAGCGCCGCCTCTATCGAACCGCCCGGGATCAGATCGAGCACAATCTCGGGATCCTCCGAGCCGGGATGACTCTGGCCGAGTTCAACGAGAAGTCTTGGCGCATACCGGAAAAACACGTCGACTATCGCTACACGGTCGTCGCCCATGGCTGCGGGCTTTGCGATGAGTGGCCGTCGGTCCTGCCCCATGTGGACTTCCACCTGAACGCCCACGCTGTTCTCGAAGAGAACATGGTGATGTGTGTGGAGGCCCTGATCGCCGAGGAGGGGTCCGAGAGCGTCAAGCTGGAAACCCAGGTCGTTCTGACAGAGAGCGGGTGCGAGCGCCTCGATACGTTTCCCTGGGAAGTGGTCTGACGCCCCCGATTGCCGGTCAAGCCGACTTGCGGACCTGAAGCAGAAATGTACCGACCTGCTCGCCGAGTGCTCTCGCACTCTCCGAGACATCGCGCATCGCCGTGGACATGTCGCCGGCCATTTCGTTCGCTTCCTTGGCAAGATCACTGACGTCGGCAATGTGTCCGTGGAGGTTTCGTGTTCCATCCGCAGCCTGCTGAATGCTCTGAGACATCTCCTGGGTAGCGGTGCTTTGCTGCTCGACAGCCTCGCTGATCGATCCGGACGCAAGGCTCATGTCGTTGATCATCTTGTTCACGCCTTCGATAGAGCCGACGGACTCGCGGGTGGAAGACTGAATGCTGCCGATCAGCTCCGAGATCTCGTTCGTGGCTCCGCCGGTTTGATTGGCGAGGCTCTTCACTTCGCTGGCCACGACGGCGAATCCCCTGCCGATCTCACCCGCGCGGGCGGCTTCGATCGTTGCGTTCAAGGCGAGGAGATTGGTCTGATCGGAGATCTCATGGATGATGCCGACCATCTCTCCCGACTTTTCAGCCGCATTCGCCGAGCGTTCGATGGTTCCCATCGCCTTGCTCACGGAGCCGACCGCGTTCTGGTTCATCCGGTCCATGTTTGAGACTTGAGAGACGATTTCCTGAACTGAGACTGAGAACTCCGTCGCCGCGGCGGCAACGGAGTCCACATAGGTCGCTGCTGTGGAAGCGGCCTCTGCGGCCGCAGTTGAGGATTTATAGGAGCGGTACGCACGATCCTGCAGCGAGTTGGCGCTGAGGCTCAGTTGATCCAAAACCCCGATGATCTTGTCGATGCTTGCCTTCACGCTGCGTTCGAAACCATCGGCTGTTTCCGCCATCAACCGGCTCTGGGTTTCCTTTGCTTCTGCCGAGGCGAGCCGGTTCCGCTCGTCCAGACGATCCACCTCCAGCGCATTGGATTTGAAGATATCCACGGCCCGGCTCATCGCGCCGATCTCGTCGCGCCGGTCGGTGTGGGGAATCTCGACCGATTTGTCTCCCGTCGATAGAAGCAACATGACGCGGGTGATGTCATTTAACGGTTTCAGAATCAGACGGGACAGCAAAATGGCGATCAACCCGAGCAGAAGCGCAAGCGTCATGACCGCGACGCCAATCCCTGCCTGGGTCGCGTGGGAGACACGCTCGTGCAGCACGGTCTGGCTCCAGACAATGGCCAAGCTGCCGACTTGTTCGTTCGTTCGTCCGAAGGTGATCGGTACAACCACGGTCTGATGATCATCTTGAGAAGCGGAGATAAAGGAGTTGGTTCCGCCGCTCGTTAGACCCTTCAGGTCGGGGACGGAGGAGAAATCGAAGGACGTATATCGATCGGAACGGAACTCCTGAACGGCGGCGCCCTTCGGATCGAATACAATCGCGCGCGTGAGAGTGGATGCCTTGTCTGAGTCGATCTTCTCGAAAGCGGCCAACAAGGCTTTCTTCTGTTTGAACTTCGCCGCCGGTGCGAGCTGCACAGCCAGCATCTCGGAAATGTCCCGGTTACTCTTCTCGGCGAGTGTAATCAGGTTCGACCTCTGCATCTCCGTCAGGATCAGAACCAGACCGGACAAGCCAACCAAGACCGCCACAGCCAATGCCGCGATGATCTTCCGGCTCAGCGTGAGAACGGACGGGGTGTTTTGGGGCGGGGGTGGCGTTTTCGGTCTGGTCTCCACCATTTGCGAATAAGGGGCGCCATCTGACTTTTTATAGGATTCAAGCATCGGTCCGCGGCCATCTAATCAAATGAATGATGTGATCGGATGCCCCCGGGCACTGTTCCTGGACCTGCCCAATCACCAACGCGTAGGACGGGCACAGGAAGAGGAAGACCGGGGGCCGGATTCTGATTGGGCGAGGGTGCTACTCGACCAATGTCGCGACACCCAGGAGTTCCGCTGGGGGTTCGATCCCTAGTTTTGCGGCGGTGGACATGTTGATAATGAGAATAGGCTCCGGATCCATCTTGATATCGACGTCCTTGATGGCTTTACCGTTGACGAGGACATCGACCAGCGAATCAGCCAGCATCTCGCCAAGTTTGTGGTCGTTCGCGATCACACCGCCCAGAGCGCCGGCCGAGACCCCTTTCTCGGCGTAGGAGAAAACAGGCTTGCCGCCGGCGGCCGCCAGTGCCGCGTCCGCATGGGAAAAGACCGCCGCTTGGTTGCCAAGGATGACGGCGCCGAAATCAGCAATGTTTTCTGAAACGACTTTGCCGACCTCATCCGCGCCCGTGGCGAATACCTGCTTGCATGTGATCGACAATGCGTCACATGCGGCCATCGTGCCCTTGCCGTCAATGGGCGAGGAGGAGTAACCGGTCTGGCTGACGAGAAGGAAAGAATCGACCTGAGGCGCCAGGGCCATGAAGCTCTCAAGCGGGCCTATGAGCGGAATGTAGTAGGTGACCCCGGTAACGTTCCCGCTTGGGGAAGTCAGGTTGTCGACCGCGCCAAGTTCGACCGGGTGATTGTTTCCGCCGATAAAGGTCGGGATTGCAGGCGGGTTCTCTGCCAGATAGGCGGAGCCGCTTGAACGGAGGATGATCATCCCGTCCTTGCCGCCGGATTGAAAGTCTTGGGCTGCACGCGCAAGCTCGGCCTCACCGGCCAATTCACCCCGGATTTCCAACTCGATCCCGGGGGCCGTTTCGGAAAGGCGGTCTTGAACACCGGACAGAACGGCCTTGGCCATTCCGGACTTGCCGTACCAGGCAACCCCGACCAGTGGCTTTGCATCAGCCGTGGCGGCATGTGCCGCAAAGAGGAGGCTTACAACAAATAGATGGATAAGATTTCTAGGCAAAACTAATCTCCCTACAACCGTTGTTTAAAGCAACTATACTGTTCTATAACCATAGATTATTTAGTGCGACTGGTCGGAATTCAATAGGGAGGGTTACGCAAAGAAACAGAATTCCGAAAACATCCGGTTGCAGCCCCATATTTAGGGACGTGACGGACTTGGCGGCAATATGTTGTATTAAGGCGTTCCCAACGGCGCGGGTGTGCTTAGGGTGAGATCTTCACATCGGCGGTCTTGCCGTCGCGCAGCTCCAGAACGCGGTCCATTTTCGCGGCCAACTCAAGGTTGTGAGTGGCGACTAGTGCCGTGATTCCGGTGGCGGCGATGATGGCTCTCAATTGGCCGAAGACCGCCTCCGCCGTGTGGGGGTCCAGGTTGCCGGTCGGCTCGTCGGCCAGCAGAACCCGGGGCACGTTTGCGATCGCGCGGACGATGGCGACGCGCTGCTGCTCGCCGCCGGACAGACGGGCTGGTCTGTGCTTAGCGCGATCCTCTAACCCGACCATCTCCAAGAGTTGGAGGGCGCGATCGCGGGCCTCCTTCTTTGGCAGGCCTTTGATCAACTGGGGGATGACCACGTTCTCCAGCGCCGAGAACTCCGGCAGAAGATGGTGGAACTGGTAGACCACGCCGATGGCATCCCGGCGCAACAGGGTCCGTTCGGAGTCGGACAGCGTGCCGCATGCCACGCCGTCGATCAGGATGTCACCGGACGTCGGTGGCTCCAAAAGTCCAGCGATGTGAAGCAAAGTCGACTTGCCGGCGCCGGACGGGCCGACCAACGCCGTGATCTCTCCGGCTTTGAGGGTCAGATCGACGCCATCCAAGACCGTCAGTGTTTCACCCGCCGGGTGGAACGTGCGGGTGATGTCCCGCAGCTCGAGGGACGGGGCGCGTTGACTCGTCATTCCGTCACTCATACCGGAGCGCCTCCACCGGATCGAGGCGGGAGGCCCGCCACGCCGGATAGATCGATGCGGCAAAGGAAAGACCCAGCGCCATGGCGATCACGACGATGACTTCTGCGGTGTCGATCTCCGCTGGCAGCCGGGAGAGGAAATAGATCTCGGCCGAGAAGAGTTCCGTCCCGGTGAGCGACTGCAGCGCTTGTCGGATCTGCTCGATGTTCAGGCAGAAGACGACCCCCAGGATCGAGCCGCCGATGGTCCCTGTGACGCCGATGCTGGCTCCGGTGAGGAAGAAGATCCGCGTCACCATCCCCTGAGAGGCGCCCATGGTCCGCAGGATGGCGATATCCCGCCCCTTATCCTTCACGAGCATGATCAGCGACGAGATGATGTTGAACGCGGCGACCAGGATGATCAGCGTCAAGATCAGGAACATGACGTTCCGTTCAACCTGCAACGCATTGAAGAAGCTGGAATTCTGCTGCTGCCAATCGACCACGCGGCGGTCAGCGCCGACCGCTTGGGATAGGTCCGTCCGGAAGAGATCCACCCGCTCCGGCGTCGCCACACGGACCTCGATCGCGTTCACGGTCTCCCCGCTTCGGAAGAAGGTCTGCGCGGCCTTCAACGGCATGTAAATGAACGTGCTGTCGTACTCGAACATCCCGACGTCAAATGTCGCGAGCACCGTGTAGGCCTTGAGACGCGGGACGCTGCCGAATGCGGTGGGCGCGCTGATCGGAGAGATGAGTGTGATCTTATCACCAGGCAGAATTCTCAAACGCTGCGCCAAACGGGTGCCGACGATCACCGCATCGTTGCCCTCGAACTGGCGCAGGCTGCCCCCCATCAGGCTTTCGACGACGACCCTTTTCGTCGCGAGGTCGGAGGCCCGGAGGCCCCGGACAACCGCCCCTCCGGCAATCGCGTTCGCCGTCGCCATGACCTGGCCTTCGACCTGCGGCGTGACCGACATCACCCCCGGAACGTCCGCAAGCCTGACGGCGATGTTGTCGAAGTCGGCCATCGGACCGGATATGCCGTAGACCGTTGCGTGGCCATTCAATCCCAGCACCCGGCCCAGCAGTTCGATCCGGAAGCCGTTCATCACGGACATGACGATGATCAATGTCGCCACGCCCAATCCGATCCCGAGCAGCGAGAACCCGGCGATGACGGAGATGAAGCCTTCCTGGCGGCGCGATCTCAGATAACGCATCGCCACCATGCGCTCAAAGGCACCGAAGATCATGGACGCCTCACTCCGACGCTTCGGGCCGTGGGGGGATACACAATGGCATCAGCCGGCAAACCGGTTCAGCACGGCCTCCGGCGATAGCTCCTCGCTCTCCCCGGTTTTGCGGTTCTTCAACTCAACCACACCTGCCTTGATGCCCCGGGGACCGACGACGATCTGCCACGGCAGGCCGATCAGTTCCATGTTGGCGAGCTTGGGTCCGGCCCGCTCATCCCTGTCGTCGAGTAGCACTTCGACTCCAGCATTGCCGAGGCTCTCGTACAGGGACTGGGAGGCAGCGTCGCAGGCGTCGTCGCCGACGCGGATGTTGATGATACCCACCCGGAACGGAGCCACGGACTCGGGCCAGATGATGCCGTTGTCGTCATGGCTCGCCTCGATGATACCGCCAACAAGGCGGGAGACGCCGATCCCATAGGAACCCATATGGACATGGCTTTCGGTGCCGTCGGAGCCTTGTACCGCCGCATTCAGCGCGGCGGAGTACTTGGTACCGAAGTAGAAGATGTGGCCGACTTCGATGCCCCGGGTGGTGATCATGTCCTCGGCGGGGACCGGACAGGCGGCCGGGTCGTGCATCTCATCCGTTGCCGCATACTTCGACGTGAATGCGTCGACAACGTTCGACAAATCCGCCCGGTAGTCGATGTCATGCTGGAGGACGTCCATCTCCAGCCAGTCTTTGTGGCAGAAGACCTCGCTTTCGCCGGTGTCCGCGAGAATGATGAACTCATGGCTCATGTCACCGCCGATGGGGCCGGTGTCGGCGACCATCGGGATCGCCTTGAGGCCGAGCCGGGCAAACGTCTTCAGATAGGCGACAAACATCCGGTTGTAGGACGCGCGAGCCCCTTCCTTGTCCACGTCGAAAGAATAGGCGTCCTTCATGAAGAACTCGCGCCCGCGCATCACCCCAAATCTCGGGCGAACCTCGTCACGGAACTTCCACTGGATGTGGTAGAGGTTCAGCGGCAGGCTCTTGTAGCTGCGGACGTGGTTCCGGAAAATCTCGGTGACCAGTTCTTCGTTCGTGGGGCCGTACAGCATGTCCCGGTCGTGACGGTCCTTAATGCGCAGCATTTCGAGACCGTAGTCGTCGTAGCGTCCACTCTCTCGCCACAGATCCGCCGACTGAATGGTCGGCATCAGAATCTCTTGCGCCAGAGCCGCGTCCTGTTCTTCCCGGACGATCTGTTCGATCTTCTTCAGCACCCGGAACCCCAGCGGCAACCAGGAGTAGATGCCCGCGCTCGCCTGTTGGATTATACCGGCGCGCAACATCAGCCGGTGGGAGGCGATCTGCGCCTCCTTGGGGGTCTCGCGCAGCGTGGGAAGGAAGTACTCGCTGAGGCGCATGTCTCTCTCCGTCGAAGCCTCCGGTCTCGGCGAAGGCATGAACGGCGGGTATATCGCCACCACGCCGGTCTGTCGACGCCGTTCAAACGGTCGTGGGCAGCGGGACGCCACAGCAATCGAGGGCCGGTACGGTCCCATCCGCCCAGTGTGCTGTTCTTGTGGTGTCTGGCTTGGCGTCGGCTAGGGCCTTTAGAGACCCGGTCCGCCACGAAGATTGAAGTTGAGAAGCCCGATCCAAAAGCGCTCCAGGTCCCGGTAGGCGTCCGCCGCCTTCCGCAGGTCTCCCTGGCCGATTTCCGATTTCTGAAGGGCTACGGCGTGCCGCTCGAACATCTCGCCGACGAAGCCGCAAAGATCCAGGCCTTTATCCGAAAGTCGCACCCGGATGGACCGCCGGTCATGGGTCGAGCGCTCCTGCACGAGGTAGCCATTCTCAACCATCTTTCGGACGTTATAGGAAACGTTGGAACCCAGGTAATATCCCCGGTTCGTCAACTCGCCGACCGTTAATTCTTCGGACCCGATGTTGAACAGGATCAACGCTTGAATGTTGTTGATGTCCTCGGTGCCGCGGCGGTCAAGCTCAGTCTTTACAACTTCAAGGAATTGCCGGTGGAGACGCTCAATAAGTTTGGTGGCCTCCAGATACTCAATCCTGAGTTCCCGAAGCTCCCCGCTGTCCGGATTATCTGTATTTGAGCCGTCCATTTATACCTTTAACGTCCAATCACGGTTAAACGACTATACGATCCGAGATGGTGTAACGTGAGTCTCAACTTCGACGCAACTCAATTACCGCGTATCATTCGGATTATCCCCGAGAAGTCCGCATCTCCGCCACCAGTTTCGACATAATTCTTTAGGCGTTCAAGAGTGGCCACTCCAAGTTTTGAGTCGACACCAGCAGTTTCTGCGGCTTTCTCTGCAAGTCCCAGGTCTTTCATCATCATTGCTGCAGTAAAGCCCGGCGCGTAGTCTCTATTTGCCGGCGATGTTGGTACCGGCCCGGGCACTGGACAGTACGTTGTGATGGCCCAACACTGTGCCGAAGAGGTCGACGTCACGTCGTAGAGTGTCTGTGCGTCAAGGCCGAGGCGCTCCGCCATCACGAAGGCCTCGCACACCGCATTCATGGAAACGCCGAGGATCATGTTGTTGCAGATCTTGGCGACTTGGCCGTTTCCGACGCCCCCGCAATGGACGATCGTCTTGCCCATCACGTCGAGGAGCGGGCGCGCCTTCGCGACCGCCGGATCCGTGCCGCCAATCATAAAGGTCAGCGTTCCGGCCTCCGCACCGCCGGTACCGCCGGAAACGGGTGCGTCGATCATTTCAAATCCCGCGCTCTCGGCCTGTGCCGCGACATCACGGGCGGATTCCACGTCGATGGTGGAGCAATCGACAAACAGCGCGCCCGCCTTAGCGTTCGGAAGGATATCCGCTCCGTAGACCGCTCGAACCTGCGGGCCCGCCGGAAGCATGGTGACGACGATGTCCGCCCCGTCTACGGCATCCGCCGTGCTGCTGGCGGCCGTCCCTCCGGCGGCGGCCAGTGCCTTGACCGCGTCGGTGGAAAGGTCGAACCCCGTCACGGCATATCCCGCGCCCAACAGGTTCTTGGCCATCGGCAAGCCCATGTTGCCAAGTCCGATAAAGGCGATCGTGGTCATCGGTGATCCTCCCGCTTTGCGTCTTTTTTGTCGTTTGGCTTAGTCGAAAGTTAGCTCGCGCCCGTCCAGTGGATCAAAGTGCGCGAGAACCGCCGCCTGGTCCAACTCCTCGATCGTCGCTGGGGACCATTTCGGCGAACGGTCCTTGTCCACAAGCAGGGCGCGGACGCCTTCCATGAAGTCGTGCCCGGCGGCGCAATGTTGAGACATTCTGTATTCCATGGTCATCACTTCGGCCATGGTCTTGGCCGCGCGGCCCCGGCGAAGCTGCTCAAGGGTGATCGCAAGGCTCGTGGGTGATTTGCCCCGGATCTCTTCCAACGCATGGGCGGCGAATGGGGAGGGATCGGCGGCCAACGCATCGACGATCTCCTTCATCGTGTCGAAGGCGAAGCACCGATCGATGATTTCGCGATCGCCGTCATGGGACCAGCCGGGTTTCACGTCGCCGGCATGGGCCTTCAGGATAGAGTCGACGACCTCCGCAGCCTCTCCCGACCAGTCCGCCCCCTCCAGCGCGGCCATAACGCCCGGAAGCCGGTCATAGGGAACCATGTGGGTCGCTGCGCCAAGTGCCAGGGAGCCCGCCGCATCCAACCGGTCACCGGTCAGAGCGAGATAGGTGCCCGTCTCTCCGGGACATTGAGGCAAGAACCACCCGCCGCCGACGTCGGGGAACAGGCCGATGGTCGTCTCCGGCATCGCGACCATGGTGCGCTCGGTCGCAACCCGGAAATCACCGTGGACCGACAGACCAACACCGCCGCCCATCGTCACGCCATCGATGAGCGCGATGTAGGGTTTGGGGTAGGTGTGGATCTCGTGGTTGAGCTGGTATTCCTCGTAGAAGAAGGTCCGCGACAACTCGCTCGGCGCCCCCCCGTTCTCCTCGACGATGCTGCGGCGCATCGTGACCACGTCGCCGCCCGCACAGAACGCGCGCTCGCCCGCCCCTTCGATCACGACCGCCTTGATCGCCGGGTCCTCCGCCCAAGCGGCCAATTGCTGCCGGAGTTCCCGGACCATGGGCTGGTTCAGCGTGTTGAGCGTGCGGGGACGGTCGAGGGTCGCGATGCCGATGGGGCCCCGCGTTTTAAAGTAGATTTCGTCACTCACAGAACGGTGCCTTCTTCGATTAGCCGGCGGGAGATGATGACCCGCATGATTTCGTTCGTTCCTTCCAGGATGCGGTGAACCCGCAGATCTCTGACAAGTCGCTCCAGAGGGAAGTCTTTCAGGTAGCCGTAGCCACCGTGGATCTGGAGAGCCTCATCGCAGATTCGGGAACAGATGTCTGTGGCGAAACGCTTGGCCATCGCGCAGTGCTTACTGGCATCTGGCGCTTTGGCGTCAAGACTGGCGGCAGCCCGGTGAACCATAAGTCGGGCGGCATCCAGTTCGGTGGCCATATCGGCCAGCTTGAACTGGATGGCCTGGAAGTCGTCGAGGCGCTTGCCGAACTGTTTCCGCTCCCGGGCGTAGGACAGGGCTGCCTCAAGCGCGGTCCGTGCGCCGCCAAGGGAGCAGGCAGCGATGTTGATCCGACCGCCGTCGAGACCGGTCATGGCGATCTTGAAGCCGTCGCCTTCCGCGCCGACCCGGTTCTCCATCGGCACGCGGCAATCCTCGAAGAGGACACCGGCGGTTGGCTGACTGTTCCAACCCAACTTCTTTTCGTTCTTGCCGTAGGACAGCCCCTCCGCCCCTTTCTCGACCAGCAGGCAGGAGATGCCTTTCGGACCATCGTCCCCGGTCCGGCACATCACCGCGTACACGTCGCTGGTGCCCCCTCCGGAGATGAAGGCCTTGGCGCCGGTGAGGCTGTAGTGTGTATTCCCGTCTCGCGGCGCCCGCGTCTTGAGGGAAGCGGCGTCGGAGCCGGCCCCCGGTTCCGTCAGACAGTAGCTCGCCATGTGCTCCATGCTCATCAGCTTGGGCAGAAAGCGCTGCTTGACCGGATCATCGCCGAACCGGTCGATCATCCAGCAAACCATATTATGGATGGAGAGGTAGGCGGCCGTTGACACGCACCCCGCCGCCAGTTCCTCGAAGACGATCGCCGCATCGAGCCGACCGAGGCCGCTGCCCCCCGCATCCTCCGAAACGTAGATCCCGGCAAGGCCCAACTCGGCGGCTGCACGAAGCTCATCGACCGGGAATATCTTCTCCTCATCCCAGCGGGCCGCGTTGGGCGCAAACTGCTCCGTCGCGAACGCGCGCGCCATGTCGCGAATCTGCGTTCTCTCTTCGCCGAGCTCGAAATCCAAGTCTTCCTCCCGCCATCCGAACGGACGCGGCGATCATAGGAGGGGCGCCCAAGCTGTCAATTCGATCCAGGGCATTGCCTCTCGCCGTTGACCGGCCTCCGGTCAGGCTTTCCGCCGAGTCGGTGATCCATGGTGTGGAGGAAGTCGTGAGCAGGTTGTGGGTAACTATTCATCCTCTGTGCGCAAGTAGTTGTGCGCCCACTTTCAAGGAAGACAATATTTAGTGTCTGAACAATAATCTGGTCGTATCGCCCGCAGAACCCATGGCTTACAGATGTCCCACGCGTCATTCGTCCATCTCCGTGTCCACACCGCGTACTCGCTGGCGGAGGGGGCGATCACGGTCAAGGACCTGATAAAGCGATGCGAGGCCGAGGCGATGCCCGCCGTGGCCATGACCGATACCGGCAACATGTTCGGCGGTCTCGAGTTCGCGGTGACGGCGTCGGGCGCCGGGGTTCAGCCCATCGTCGGTGTGCAGTTGGCGATTACCCGCGAGGCCGAACCGGACACCCGCCCGTTCAAAGTCGTCGGCGGTACGTCCCACATCTCGCCGGAGCCGGATCAGCTCGTCCTCCTGGCTGCGACAGAGGCCGGGTACCTCAATCTCATGAAGCTGGTCAGCCAAGCTTTCCTCGAAACCGACGGCTCCGAGATGCCACAGGTCCCAATGGACGCGCTTGACGGTGCGACCGACGGCGTCATCGCGTTGAGCGGCGGGCCGAAGGGGGCGATCGGCCGGTTTCTGCTGGAGGGGAGGGAGGACGACGCGCGCGCCATGGCCAGCCGGTTGGCGTCCCTCTTTCCAGGCCGTCTCTACATCGAACTCCAGCGTCATTTCCTGCCGGAAGAGCGGAAGACGGAGAGCGGGTTCCTGGACATCGCCTACGATCTGGATCTGCCCCTGGTGGCGACGAATGAATGCTTCTTTCCCGCAACCGATCAGTATGAGGCCCACGACGCGCTTCTTTGCATCGCGGAGGGAACCCAAGTTGGGCGGGATGATCGCCGCCGTCTGACGCCCCACCACCGTTTCAAGTCGCCGGAAGAGATGCGGGAGCTGTTCGCCGATGTCCCCGAGGCCGTGGACAATACCTTGGTGATCGCGCGCCGCTGCGCCTACATGCCGAAGAAGATCGCGCCGATCCTCCCGCCCTATGCGACCGAGGGCGGGCGGGACGAGGCGGCGGAGCTGCGGGCGCAGTCGGAGGCTGGGCTTCGCAAGCGCCTCGACGCCCATGTCTACACCGCCGATATGGATGAGGCTGCGCGGGAGGCGGCGGCGAAGCCCTACCTGGACCGACTCGACATGGAGTTGAGCATCATCACCCAGATGGGGTTTCCAGGATACTTCCTGATCGTCGCCGACTTCATTCAATGGGGTAAAGCGCACGGCATCCCAATCGGGCCGGGGCGCGGATCTGGGGCCGGGTCCGTGGTCGCTTGGGTCCTGCTGATCACCGATCTGGACCCGTTGCGCTGGGGGCTGCTGTTCGAGCGGTTCTTGAACCCCGAACGCGTCTCGATGCCGGACTTCGACATCGACTTCTGTCAGGACCGCCGTGGCGAGGTCATCGACTACGTCCAAAAGAAGTACGGGCGCGACAAGGTCGCCCAGATCATCACCTTCGGTAAGCTTCAGGCCCGGGCAGTGCTGCGTGACGTGGGGCGCGTCTTGGAGATGCCGTACGGGCAGGTGGACCGGATTTGCAAGCTGGTCCCGAACAACCCGGCCAATCCGGTGACGTTGGCCCAGGCGATCCAGGAAGAGCCAGAGCTTCGCCGCCAGCGGGATGATGATGAGCAAGTCGCCCATCTGCTGCGCCTCGGGCTTCAGCTTGAAGGGCTCTACCGGAACGCTTCAACCCACGCGGCGGGCGTGGTGATCGGTGACCGGCCCTTGCATGAGCTTGTGCCGCTGTATCAGGACCCGCGCTCGGACATGCCGGCGACCCAATTCAATATGAAGTGGGTTGAATCAGCCGGTCTGGTGAAATTCGACTTTCTGGGTCTGAAGACTCTGTCGATTCTCCGCACAGCGCAGGGCCTCTTGGAGAAACGCGGCATCCATCTGGATCTCGATACCCTGCCGCTGGACGACGCTCCCACCTTCGAGATGCTAGGGCGCGGCGACAGCACCGGCGTGTTCCAGCTCGAGAGTTCCGGCATGCGGGACGTGCTCAGGAAGCTGAAGCCTGACCGGTTCGAGGACATCATCGCCCTCGTCGCGCTCTATCGTCCGGGGCCGATGGCGAACATCCCGAAATACATCGCCTGCAAGCATGGTGAGGAGCAGCCGGACTATATGCATCCGAAGCTGCAACCGGTGCTGACCGAGACCTTCGGCATCATGATCTACCAGGAGCAGGTTCAGCAGGCGGCCCAGGTCCTCGCCGGATACACGCTGGGCGGCGCCGACCTTCTGCGCCGGGCGATGGGTAAGAAGATCAAGGCGGAGATGGATGCCCAGCGCGAGACCTTCGTGAAGGGCAGCGTCGACAACGGCGTGGACAGCACTAAGGCGTCGGAGATTTTCGATCAGATCGCGGCCTTCGCGGGCTATGGCTTCAACAAGAGCCATGCGGCTGCGTATGCGCTGATCTCCTATCAAACCGCCTATATGAAGGCCAACCACCCGGTTGAGTTCATGGCCGCGTCGATGACCTATGACATGGCCAACTCGGACAAGCTCAACGTCTTCCGCCAGGAGCTACAGAAGACGGGTGTCAAGCTTCTGAAGCCGGATGTGAACCGGTCCGAGGACACGTTCTCCGTTGAGCAGACGGAGGAGGGTGACCTCGCCGTTCGCTATGCGCTTGCCGCGATCAAGAACGTTGGCAAGTCGGCGATGGAATGGTTGGTAGCGGAGCGCCAGGAGAAGCCGTTCAAAGACCTGTCGGACTTCGCCAACCGGGTCGATACCCGCCAGATCAACAAGCGGCTGGTGGAGAACCTTGTCCGTGCTGGCGCCTTCGACAGCCTTCACGGCAACCGGGCGGAACTGGTGGAGGGGGCGGATGTCATCCTGCGCCATGCCAATGCGGCGTCGGAGTCCCGATCGTCGAACCAGGCGAGCCTGTTTGCAGGCGGCGGGGACGAAAGCGCTGACCGGATCCGGTTGGAGTCCCGGCCGGAATGGACGACGATGGAGCGGCTGAACCACGAGTTCGATGCGCTCGGCTTCTATCTCTCCGCCCACCCGCTGGACGCGTACGACAGCACGCTCAAAAAGATCGGTGTCGTCCAGTCGAACGAGATCGAGATGACGCTCGCCGCCAACAAAGGAAGCGCGAGACTGAACTTGGCGGGCATCGTCGTGAACTACCGTGTCCGGACCTCTCAGAAGGGTTCCCGCTACGCCTTCATCGAGATGACGGACCGGGCAGGGGTCTTCGAGGCGGTCGTATTCTCGGAGGTTCTCGCCACCAGCCGAGAGCTGTTGGACAGCGGCCAGCCGGTCATGTTGCGGGCAGATGCGCGTCTGGATGAGGGAACTGCCCGGCTTGCCGCGACGAAGATCGAGGCGCTGGACGCGGCCGCCTCCAAATCCGCGGCGGGGCTCCAGATCTTTCTGACCTCCCCGGACCCGGTCCCGCATCTCGCGTCCATTCTTGGGAAGTACGGGCGTGGCAAGGGGTCCATCCGTATCGCTGTTCAAACACCAACAGAGCAGGTCGACATCGCGCTGAGCGACAGCTTCAGGATCGACCCGAAACTCCGAGCTGCCGTCAAATCGCTGCCCGGCGTGATGGACGTGCATGACCTCTAAAGGGCTGTGGCTTCGCAACTGGTTTGACGAATGCGTGAGATCCGTTTTCCGGGCCTGACGACCGTGGCCGAAGCCGCTACATAGGATTTATGTCCGGAAACGCCTATGCCGCCCTGCTTGTCGTCCTCGTCGCCTTCACCGGCACGGGGCTTTGGTACTTTCACGCTCATACCAGGATGGGGCAGTGCCTCGTCATGGAAGAGCGGATCGTGCACCACAAGGTCGGCGCGTTCTTCCGCACCCAACTCGGTGGCGAGCGGATCGCCGACGGCGACCCCGATCTCCGCAAACTCTGTCGGCACTATCGGGCCAGATGCAGCGGCCATTACGACAAGTCGGTCAATCAGGTCTGCTGGTTCGCCTGACGCCCCGGGCCCGCTTCAATTGACTTCGGGTTCGCGATCCGTATAGTGCCGTGCTCATTCCCGAGAGAGAGGGACGGCCAACGTGCTGTCCACGGCCCGGTTTCCACCGGAACACGCCCGATCGGGACAACACCATCGCGACAAGCGGAGAGCCGATATGGCAAAGCGTGAGAATTCCAAGCACAAGATTGACCGGCGCCTTGGCGTCAACCTCTGGGGTCGGCCGAAGTCGCCGCTCAACCGCCGGGAATACGGCCCGGGTGAGCATGGCCAGCGGCGCAAGAAGCCGTCTGACTTCGGCATCCAGTTGATGGCCAAGCAGAAGCTCAAGGGCTACTACGGCAACATCGGCGAGAAGCAGTTCCGCAAGTACTACGCCGAGGCGGTCCGCCGCCGGGGTGACACGGGCGAGAACCTTGTCGGTATTCTTGAGACCCGGCTCGACGCGGTCGTCTACCGGATGAAGTTCGTCCCGACCGTTTTCGCCGCCCGTCAGTTCGTCAACCACGGCCATGTGAAGGTCAACGGCCGCCGGGTGACCATCCCCTCCTTCCTCGTCAAGGACGGCGATCAGATTGAGGTGAAGGAAAAGTCGAAGCAGATGGGCCTCGTCCTCGAAGCCGTCGCCTCGACCGAGCGCGATGTTCCCGACTATGTCGATGTGAACCACGACAAGATGGTCGGCACCTTCATCCGTGCGCCTAAGCTTGAAGACATTCCCTACCCGGTTCAGATGGAACCGAACCTCGTGGTCGAGTTCTACTCCCGCTAACGGATATCCGGTCTCAGGAGAGACCCTTGGACGGCCCCCGCGTTCTCGTGGGGGCCGTTTTCGTTACAGCGTCGTGGTGAGCAGCTCCTGGAACGCCTGGCTGACACTCGGCAGATCCCCGGGCCAGAAAGCGGCGGTCACATAACGGTCAGGGCGAACCAAAAGGGTCTGGTCCCGGTGCGCCAGGAACGGTGCCGCGGCGCGCTGGCCGGCGAGGACGAGGTCGACCGCCGCTCCCGGTTCCCGTCCAAGCCGGACGAGGCTTGGGGCGAGATCCGGAAACAGCTCCGTGCGCTGCTGCATCGCGATGGCCGCCGTTTCAGGCGACACCGTTATCAGCGAGAATCCGGTCCCCATCAGGTCATCCAAGCGCCCACCGCCCCCCATGGGCGGTAGCCCGACTGGTTGAGGCATCATGCTGCCCACCATCGAGCCCGTGAACGGCTGGTCGTGCAGGTCGACAAACACACCGTCATCGTAACGCGGCGGGGGTTTGAACTTCATGCCGACTATGTAGTCGCGGGCCTCGGGAAACCGGTCGATCCAGGCGACCGCCATGTCCCGCAAGGCCACATCCGCCGCGTCCCTTGGCATGACGAAATCGCCCATGGCCACCGCGAGGCGGACCATGGCAGTGGCGGGCCCCCGGCGTTCCGCCTCGTAGCTGTCCAGCAATGCCGATGACGCACGCCCAGTTGTGGCGAGCCAAAGCTTCCAGGCGAGATTGTGAGCATCGCGAAGCCCGGCATTCATACCTTGCCCTGCGAACGGAGGGGTGAGGTGTGCCGCATCCCCGGCCAGCAACACCCGTCCCTGGCGGAACCGTTCGGCAAGGCGGGCCTCAAACGTGTAGACGGTCTTCCGCAGCACATCGCTGGGGCCAATGGTCCGGATCGGCTCCAGGAGCGCGCGTATCGCCTCCCAATCCAGATCTGTGCGGGCCGTCTCGCCGGGGGCGGCACGGAACTCGTACCGGCGCCCGCCGCGTGGGGCCGGGATGCTGACATAGGGCCGTCCCGTCCGGCAGAAGAACTTTGAGACAGGCTCTTCGTCGGGATCGTTGATGGTATCGACGATCAGCCAATCCTCGGAATACGCCTCACCCTCCATCTCGATGCCGAGGGCGCTCCGGCTTCGGCTCCTGGCTCCGTCGCATGCGACAAGCCACTCGGCGTCCACGGTCTGTTCTCCGGACTGATCCGAAAGGGTAAGCCTGACGCCGTCACCATGGTCTTCGAACCCCGTGACGTCGGAGCCGAAAGACACGGTGACATGCTCGAACCGGTTCAGGCCGTCGAGCAGCACGTGCTCGAGATCTGGCTGATGGAAGTAGTTTCGCTTTGGGAAGCCGAAACGGGTTTCTCCTGCGCCCACTTCGGCGAAGGGGTTTCCGTTCGCGTCGTAGTATCTCGCGCCCTCTGCCGGACGGGTCATCGGCATGAACACGTGGTCCAGCCCGGCAGCTTGAAGCGTGCGGGCACCTTCGTCGTCCAGCACGATTGCGCGCGGGATGTCGTAGAGCGTCGGGTTTCGCTCCAGCACCCGGACCGCCACGCCGTGGAGGCCGAGCAGGTTGGCGAGCGTCAGCCCGACCGGTCCGGCCCCGATGATCGCAACGGTCGTCCGTCCCCCTGCCATAGCGCTATCCCAGTCCAGAGGACGCTAGGCGCGGGCTTCGATCTTCGCCTTCAGCTCCGCGCGCCAGGATTCAGCGCTTCTGAAGCCTGGAAGGTCGCGGCAGATTGCTTCTGTTTCGGCTCGGATATCCGCGGCGGGACGGTCAAGATCAATCGGATCGGACTTTGGTTGGGAGACGTACCAGGGGGTATCCGCGAAGACCTCGATCCTGTTGCCTTCCGGGTCGAGAAAGTAGATCGCCCAGGCGTTGCCGTGGTTGATCGGGCTGATGTTGCTCACCTCGGGTTCCGCCTGGATCAGCCGGTGCATGGCTTGAAGGGCCTCAAGGCTGTCGAGGCGAAACGAGATCTGATTGATCAGCTTGGTGTCCCGATCAGCGGTCCGCCCGGACATGATCACGATTTGATGGTGTTCGTTCGAGTCCCGGCTCAAGAAGATCAGATCGCCGCGTCCCGGAATGTGCCCCCGGTCCGTCTCGACAAACCCGAGGACGCGCTCGAAGAACGATGCGAGCTTGACGTGATCGTGGGCATAGACACCCACATGGCTGAACTTGAGGGCTGGGACGCTCATCCGATCCTCCCGGATTGCTTTGATTGGCGACCGTTGTTCGGTCTTGTTGCCACAAGCGTAGCCCACAGTCCTGACAGCGCCAAACCGGGCAATCCGGGTCAGATCGGGACGGTCGATGCCCCGGTGTTGCTGCAAACCAGGAAATGATTGGGCGGTACGGCGTTCCAGGAGACGCCACCGTCCTCGTCCAAAGGCTCCGAGACAACAATTGCCCGGTCATTCTCTTCGGCGACATAGAGGGTGGGAGGATGCGGGTCGCTGGCGAACCGGACAGCGATCAGACTGTCGCCATCCGTCATCGCGGCTGTAAAGCGGAAGGGTGCTGTCACACCGTGTTCCTCTTGAACGGCGATGACCTTCTCCAGAGTGACTCGGGCCGCGTCGAGTGGTGACTCCTCCAGTCCCGCGGCAAGCATCATCAGGAAGATCAGCTCGCTGTCCGTGGTCCCCAGCCGGGACCGGTAGAGTTCATCGGGGATCTCGCCTTCAAGCTGTCGGCGGACCGTCACGTAGCCCCCGATCTGGCCGTTGTGCATGAACATCCAGCGGCCATGGGTGAAAGGGTGGCAGTTCGGGCGGCTGGTCGCAGTCCCGGTCGACGCGCGGACATGGGCGAAGAACCGGCCGGAGCGGATCTGAGCGGCGATGCTTCGCAAGTTGCTGTCGTTCCAAGCGGGGAGCACTTCTCTGAAGAGACCTGGTTCGGGCCGTTCGCCATACCAACCGATGCCGAAGCCGTCGCCGTTTGTGCCGGTGACGGACTCGCGCGCGTTCAGGCTCTGATCAATGAGGGAGTGCTCCGGCTTGTAGAGCATATCCTCCAGAAAGATCTCAGCCCCCCTGTAGGCCAACCACCGACACATTGGATCCCCCATGCGTTGCGCTGATGACACCTGTCTGCCTGTCGTCTGCCAGTCTTTGGCCCGCGCCGCTGCCCGACCCGGTCTGGTGGAGGGATACGCGGCGTTACGATGTCAACTGCTCGGACGGTCCCGGTATCCTGATACTGGCAACTGTTCCCTGTTCGACGGTGCTTTTTATGTCGAGTTCCCAGTTGTGCAGGCTTGTATACATACTCACCAAGTAGAGGCCCAATCCCGTCCCCTGCCGCGTATTGTGCGCGACGCTGTCGACTTGGACAAACGGCTTTGTAATCTCTGAAAGGTTCTTCTCCGCAATTCCGATGCCGGTATCGGCAACTTGAAAAACCAGACCATCGTCGGCAGTGCGGGATACCGAAAGATCAATGGAGCCGCCGGGCAGCGTGAAATTGATGGCGTTTGAAAGCAGGTTTATGAAGATCTGCGTGAACAGTCGGCGGTCGGCACGGATCGGTGAGAGATCGTCGGGCAAGTTCGCAGTAATCTTTACTTCTGCCAACTCGGCTCTGTTCTCAACAAATCTGACCGATTTGAGGAGTTCCTCCTTTGCATCGACCATCTCAAAGTGTGGTTCGAACTTACCGGCCTCGATTTTGGAGACGTCCAGAATGTCGTTGATCAGAGAAAGCAGATGAATCCCTGATTCTTTTATGAGGCCAATACGGTCTTTCTGTTTTTCATTGAGATTTCCTATAGTCTCCAATGTCAGAACTTCGGAGAAACCGATCACGGCGTTCAACGGCGTCCTCAACTCATGACTCATCGTTGCAAGAAACTCCGTCTTGGACCGATTGGCCGTTTCAGCGGCGGCAAGTGCTTCAATCAGTCCGGCCTGGTTCTCCTTTAGCTGTGCGTTGACGTCCTGAAGTTCCCGGCGTTCGTCCGAAAGCTCACGGTTCCGATCCGACAGTGCTTCAGACATTTCATTGAGAGCGTCGCCCAAAATTGAGATCTCGTTGTTGCCGACACTTTCCGCCTTCACGTTCATTCGACCAGCGGAAATCTGCCGAATCACGGACGTGAGCTTCTTGATTGGGCCAACGACATTTCTATGAAGTAGCCAGTAGAGTACCGGACAAAGAAAAGCAGGAATACGGTGTAGCCGACGAATGTAACAGTGATCAGATTTGTTTCTCTGTTCTCGATGTCTTCTAACGTCATCCAGATCTCAAAGGCACCAATGACTTGTCTGCCTTGATGAATTGGCGCTACGAGCCGCAATCGCTCACCGTCATCTTCTTCAAAGAATCTGAAGTATACCTGGTCGCTGGGAAGACTGCTTAGGATTTCGGATGTTTCATAGTCAGACTTGATTGCAGGGTTCGTCGTAAGAATCTCAATGAAGCCGGAGTCTGTAGATTGATAAACATCGATCCAAAGTACGTCGGGACTCAACCAGATAGTTTTCTGAAGGTTGTCCCATAGGCGTTCCCGATTTCGAAGTTCGGTTTCGTTTCGCACATTGGCGTCAAGCATCCGAGATAATGATATCGCCCTGTCGACAAAGAACTCCTTGGCCGCGTCCTGGATGTTGGATGTTCCGATGTATATGAAAATCGGGAATGTAAGCGCGATTGCGAGAAAGACACTGAGAATTGCCCGCGCGCCCAGAGACAGTCCGCCCATGTCTACCGTACGCACGGTCGCACTCCCCACGATCCGGCAAAATGACAGAAAGCCATCTCTCGTGGTGTTTGGGTCATGGCATTAAGGCAAGCAGCTCTTGTTTCGTCTTACTTGACGTACTTGTCTTTGATCGCATCAAGCCGACCGTCACGCTTCATTGCCCGAAGTTCTCCGTTGACCTCATTGATCAAGTCGACATTTTTCAATTCGGCAACAACGCCATAGAAGTTTTGCCGGAGCGGCTGGCCGATGATCCTGACGGGCAGATCGGTCTTGATCAGGAAGTGGACGATGGCCGCGTCAATCTTGCCAGCGGTTAGATCTTCAATCCTTTTGTCATTGTTTTTGTAGGCGACGACTTCGTCGTCTTTGAAAGTCTCGGCTTCATTCGCAAGTGTTTCGCCCAGCGTGCCTTCTAGAACGCCAATCTTCGAGTTCTTTAAACTGTCAATCGATGTGACTGAGGAGTTCTCCTTCGAAACCGCCAACACAGTGTTGGCGCTCAGATATGGCACGCTGAACAGCATCGTTTTCTGGCGATCCGGCGTGATGGTTACGGCAGAGACTATAAGGTCTATCCGGCCTTCGTTCAGCGCGTCGAACAACTCGCCAAATGGAATGGTCTCAAACTTCGGGGTCACGCCAAGTTTGGCCGAAATGGAGCTGGCGATGTCGATGTCTATTCCCGCCGGTTTGCCGTCCGGACCGATGAACTCCATGACCCCATAGGGAATGTCGACCCCGACGACCAACTCACCCGAGGCGCGAATGTCATCCAGCGACCGGCCATGGGCATTGGTGGTCACCGCACTCCAGAATCCAAAACCGCAAAATACAAAAATAGAAAGAATAAGCGCAGGTGTCCGACACCAGAGCATGGCTATGCCTCCCCGTTCTCTCAGACGAAATCGGCCGTTTGATCGTTGGAGTACTACGGACACCGGCGTGACGTGGCGCTTTGCGTTCTTGTTACCATGGGCCGTGGTACGCAGAAGTGAATCTTAGGATTCGATGATTTCAACCGATTTCGTCCTCTCATCCCACTTAATACAATAGTACGTTTTAGGTTTCGACTGAACGTCCAAATTCATTCCTTAAGACGGGCCACGCCTAAACGGACCCGGAGCGGTGGCCGGGCCCATGGGGGCCGCCTGGCAGGGGCCGGCCCATACGGGCGGGCGATGGAAATGATCAGCGCCTCACGGCCAGTGCCGACGGCGCTGGTCCGCCTGCGACCAAATAGGCCTTGATGACATCTTGAGCGGGGCTGAGACTGAACCCGGAAAACTGGTAACCGCTCCGCCGGAGGCCTCCATGGACATGCCGCTTGCCGTCGATCTCGCCCGGCTCCAGTTTGCGTTCACGGTCTCCTTTCACATCATTTTTCCCGCTTTTTCCATCGGGCTTGCGTCATATCTCGCGGTCTTGGAGGGGCTATGGCTTTGGACCGGACGTCAGGTCTACCTCGACACATTCCGCTATTGGCTGAAGATCTTCGCTGTCGCCTTTGGCATGGGCGTCGTGTCCGGGTTGGTCATGAGCTACCAGTTCGGCACCAACTGGTCCGTGTTCGCGGACAAAACCGGACCAGTTCTTGGCCCGCTGATGGGATACGAAGTGCTGTCGGCCTTCTTTCTCGAAGCGGGTTTCCTCGGGATCATGCTGTTCGGGATGGAGAGGGTGGGCCGGAAGCTCCACTTTCTCGCCACTGCTTTGGTCGCCTTCGGAACGTTCTTTTCCGCGTTCTGGATCTTGAGCGTGAACAGTTGGATGCAGACGCCGACCGGCTACGGGATCAATGAGGTTGGCCAGTTCATACCGGTCGACTGGTGGGCGGTGGTCTTCAACCCCTCGTTCCCCTACCGCCTCGTTCACATGCTGCTGGCGGCGTATCTGACGACAGCGTTCGTGGTCGGCGCGGTCGGCGCGTGGCATCTCTTGCGGGACCGGACAAACGAAAGCGCACGGCTCATGTTATCGATGGCCATGTGGATGGCGGTCGTCGTGGCACCAATCCAGGTCGTAGCCGGGGATATGCACGGCCTCAATACCCTGGAACATCAGCCCGCCAAGGTCGCGGCGATGGAAGGGCATTTCGAGACTCAGAAAGGCGCGCCGCTGATCCTGTTCGGGATACCGGACATGGAGGCCGAGGAAACCCGGTACAAAATCGAGATCCCGAAACTCGGCAGCCTGATCCTTACCCATGACTTGGACGGTGAGGTGCCGGGTCTAAAGGAATGGCCGAAGGATGAGCGGCCGAATGCGGAGATCGTCTTCTGGTCCTTCCGGATCATGGTCGGGATCGGCATGGGCATGGTTGCGATTGGCCTCTGGTCGCTTATGCGGCGGTTGCAGGGCCGTCTCTACGAGGCCGGATGGCTCCACAGGGCGGCGATCATCATGGGTCCCTCCGGCTTCGTCGCCGTTCTGGCGGGATGGGTCGTCACGGAGGTCGGTCGGCAGCCCTATACAGTCTACGGCCTGCTCAAGACCGTCGATTCTGCCTCACCGATTGAGGTTCCGGCCGTCGCCACGTCTTTGGCGGTGTTCGCGGTTGTCTACTTCCTGGTTTTCGGGGCTGGGGTTTTCTACCTGTTCCGCCTCTTCGCCAAGACACCGGTGACTGGCGAAGACGACCTGACCGGCGGGCCTCCGATCCGGACGGCGGTTGGGCCGTTTCCCAACCGGGGACACGGTGCCTCTGGCGCGCAGCCGGCGGAATAGGGGGAGGAGGACTGATGGAACTCGACTACCCCCTGGTCTGGGCCTTTCTGATCGCAACGGCGATCCTGATGTACGTGATCCTGGACGGATTCGACCTTGGCGTGGGACTGCTGTTCCCCTTCCTGGGGGGAGAGCAGCGCAAGGACGTCGCCATGAATTCCATCTCGCCGGTTTGGGATGGAAACGAGACTTGGCTGATCCTTGGCGGTGGCGGGCTCTACGCTGTCTTCCCGCTCGCCTATGCCTTGATCCTACCCGCCCTCTATGCCCCGATCATCGCCATGCTGCTGGGTCTGATTTTCCGGGGGGTCGCGTTCGAGTACCGCTGGCGGACGGTCCGGGCAAAGCCGCTCTGGGATTTCTCGTTCACGGCCGGCTCCCTTGTTGCCGCCATCTCACAGGGCATTGTGCTGGGCGCGCTTATTCAGGGGATCGAGGTGGCGGACCGGCAGTATGCCGGCGGTTAGTGGGATTGGTTGACGCCGTTCAGCCTGGCTTGCGGATTGGGATTGGTGGCTGGCTACAGCCTTTTGGGCGCCACCTGGCTCATCCTGAAGACCGAAGGGGCGTTGCAGGAGCGCGCCTACCGCATGGCCTGGATTGCCGGAAGCGCAATGATTTTCATGATCGGGGTCTTCAGCCTCTGGACTCCGTTCCTTCATCCGGAGTTTCAAGAACGCTGGTTCTCGGTCCCCTCGATCTTCTATGTGGCCGTCGTCCCGCTGCTGACGGCGGCCTGTATTCTGGGGCTTGTGAGGAGTCTGTCCCGGCGCCGGGAGTTGAGCCCATTCCTTTTCTCATTGGGGCTATTTCTGCTCTGCTTCATCGGTCTCGGCATCAGCATCTTTCCCAACATCGTGCCGCCGGACATCACGATCTGGCAGGCGGCCGCACCGGACGAGAGCCTTGCCTTTCTGCTCGTCGGCACGTCGGTCCTGCTGCCGATGATCATTGGCTAC
Organism: Thalassobaculaceae bacterium; assembly: GCA_963691835.1. GTDB lineage: Bacteria > Pseudomonadota > Alphaproteobacteria > Thalassobaculales > Thalassobaculaceae. The sequence goes on along the minus strand of OY829383.1, from coordinate 4,659,523 downwards.
ACCATCTATCTCTACCGCGTCTTCTGGGGGAAGGTCCGGGAGGGTGAGAGCTATCACTGATGCCAGATCAATCCCCCGTCCCGGCGGACGTCCCGCCCCAAAGAGCGTCCCCCAACGCCCTAAGCCGCCTTGGATGGTTCATTCTGTTCTGGTGTGTCGGCGTCGGGGCTCTGGCGATTGTCGGCGGCGTCCTGAAGCTGATCCTGAGCCTGCCGTGAGGGGTGAGCCCGGAGCCTCTCACCGTATTCGAGTGATCTCACGTCACTTGAATGCGGATGCCGGTGAGGTCACATAAGAATCGGGAACATGAGGGGGACGACAGTCTGAACGGGAGGTTCAGATGGCAGCCTATCCTTCTCTCACCAACAGGATCGTTATTGGAAAGCTGGTTGGCTTCGGCGTGGGGCTGATCGGGTTCATTACCCTGCCCACATTCTATCCTGAAGCGACATGGATGCTCCGTTGGGGAGTCCTGTTCTGGTACGTCACCGTCGGTGCCTTCATCGGCATGGTCGGCGTTTACACCCGGCATCCCGTGCTGATGATGCCAATGCCTTGGTGGTTCCGGGCACCTGTCGTGGGCGCGTGGATGAATTTCGTCCTGACGCTGTTCGCCTTCGAGTCATTCGAGGGGATCATGCAGGCCATGGTCGGCGCCGATAGTGCATACAACTCTCCCTTCTGGTTCGTCGCCGAGGGCACGCTCGTTGGTGCTCTGATCGGTTACATCGCCACCCGCTATGCCGGTGAAGGCCATGCCACGGTCGAAGAGGTTGTGTGACGGCTGTGATCAACCCGGGCGCTAGCGCGCAAGGGGCAGGGTGAAGCTGGCCGTGGTGCCGTGTCCGAGGTCGCTGCTGATCTCGAGATTGCTGCCGAGATGTTCCAGCAAGCCGGTCACGATCGATAGTCCGAGCCCGGTGCCTTCGGTTGTCGCGGCCTTGTAGGCGTCCTGGGCTCCGGTGAATGGCTCGCCCACGCGCACGACCGCTTCGGGCGACATGCCGATGCCATTGTCCTGTACGACAATTCGGACCCCATCATCCGTGGGGGCGGCACTAACGGTGATCCGCCCGCCGGCGGGCGTGAACTTCGCCGCGTTAGACAGCAGGTTCACCAGAATCTGATGCAGTGCCTTCAAATCCGTCCGCACGGAGATCGCGCTGTCCGTGACGAGGTTATCGATCCTGGGATGATTGTCCGACGGCGCCGGCATGACGATGGATATGACCTCGTCGATCACTGATTTCAGTTTCAGATCCTGGAGGTCGATCTTGATATGCCCTGTTTCGATCCGTGACATGTCGAGGATGTCGCAGACGAGTTCCAGAAGGTAGTTACCGCTTGAGACAATATCGCGGGAGTACTCCTGGTATTTTGGGTGCCCCAACTCGCCATAGACCTGCTGCTCCATCATCTGGCCAAGCCCGACAACGGCATTGAGCGGGGTTCGAAGGTCATGGCTCATCTTGGCAAGAAACGTGGATTTGGCCCGGTTTGACGACTCCGCGTTCTCCTTGGCGGTGCGCAGTTCCTGCTCGAGCGCGAGCCGACGTGTGATCTCGGGAGTGATGTCCGAGCCGGTGCCCCGGTATCCCTTGAAGACGCCATCGGCGTCAAAGATCGGCTTTCCAGAGGAGCGTAGCCATTTATCGCCGTCCGGCCCCCGGCGTTTGAACTCGAAGTTCTTGTAGGGAAGGTGCTTACTCAACATCTCCAGGTGCGCGTCCCAGTCCTTTTTCGGAATGTCTGGGCTGCCGATCTCCTGACGGGTTTTGCCGTAGTGCCACTCGGGCGGGACGCCGGCGACTTCCTCGACGTTCGGTGAAAACCAGACATAGCGATGGTTTGCGTCGGTCTCCCAGAACCAGTCCGACGAGACGTCCGCGAAGTCCTGAACCCGGTGATGGCTCTCGGCAAGCTCGTCGGTCAGAAGCCGCCGCTCCAACTCCGCCGATGCCCGGAGTTCCACCATCCGCAAGACTGTTTCAACTGTATCCCTGTTGCTGATCGGGTTCGTATGCATAACAGCGATCAGGCCCAGCGCCGTGCCGTCACTCGCCCATAAGGGAATGCCCGCGTAGCTTTCCGCATTCATGTCGACCAAGAGCGCATCGTTCGGGAACAGACCCTGAATGTTGTCTCTGTAGAAGCAGATGTCCTGGCCGAGTACGTTCTCGCAGGGTGTCCCGACAAGGTCGTAGTCGAAGTTCTTTTCGATTCCGCCTTTTGCCCAAAGGGCGATGGTTGCAACGCGTTCCGGCGCATCCGGCACAATGCGATCCACGAATGCGTAGTCCACCGCGAGGACCCTGGCCAAGTGGGCTGCCAACGCGGCGAAGAAGTCGTCGTCTCCCCGCCACCCCCGTTGAGCCAAGAAGCTAAGGGTGGACTGGACAGGCTCCTCCGGCGAGGTCATCGAATTCGGGACGCCAATATCATTTGACGCTGAGGCAGAATCATTCATGTACCCGGTTATGCAGATATTTGGTTAAGAATTCGTTATGGGTGTCGTGCATACAGAGTAAAATCAAAGATAATTTTGTCTAAACTGAGTCGTTACAGACTTAAACTGGATTCAACGCATTAACGGTTGGGCATTCGATCTAGAATACTCAAAAGACCGGTTCGAGGGAGCTAAACCTGCATTCCCTCAGTTCGCCCCCAACAGCCGCTCAAGCAGACGGCGGCACCCTTCCGTCGGGCTGTAGATCGGTGGGCGGCAACCGCCTGCGGGCCGTCCGGAAAGCGCGAGCGCAAATTTCAAGGGGCCGGGATTGGGCTCGCTATAGATCACGCGGCAGAGCGGCAGAAGGTCGAGTTGGCGCCCGCGCGCCTGTGCCATGTCACCGTCGTTGGCAGCCTGCCAGAGAGCGGCGAGGTCCCCGGGCATCAAGTCGGCTAGGGAGACGATCGCGCCCGGCGCGCCCAAGGCGTGGGAAGCGAGAAGCAGCTCATCCAATCCCTGCAGGAAAGCGACTTCCGGCGCGCCACGGATGAGCTCGGCTGCCAGGATTGCGTCCGAGGAGGCGTCCTTGATGCCTTTGATGGCCGGCACCGCATCGAACAGCCCGAGAATTGTGTCCGCGTCCAGCCGAATGCCACTGCGGCCCGGTGTATGAAAAAAGACGATGGGCAGATCGACGGCGTCTGCGACCGCATTCAGGTGCCCCTGTATATCTGCGGCGCGGGGGCCATAGAAGTATGGCGGTGCGATCATCACCGCGTCGGCGCCCGCACCTGCGGCGTATCTGGCGATCTCCAGGACTTCTGATTGCCCGCCTTTGAGACAGCCGACCGTCACAGGGACGGTGCGTGTTCGTGTCGCTTCCTCCATGACCGTGTCGATGATCAAACGGTGCTCATCCAGGCTGAGGGAAAGGGGCTCCCCCGTTCCGCCTAACGGGCAGAGTCCTGCTGCGCCGTTCTCAATCTGGTAACGGACACTGGCGCGGAGAGCCTGGACATCGACGGCGAGATCGGAATCAAACGGTGTTACAAGCGCGGTGTGAATGCCGGACAGCATGAAGGGTGACCTCAGGGTGAGGGGACCGGATATGCGATGCGACACCTGAGACCCGTCCGGGCTTGAAACCCCGCTCAAGTGGCCGCAGCATCACCCTCGCACGCGGTCGCGCGCCGCGGTAGATGCCGTTTTCGTTTCCGAGGAAATCCCACCGGGCATGGACGCCTTCATCGACGCTTTCACCGCGGCCTTCCACCTGATCGCGAGCGGGGACGAGGATCTAGCGGCGATCATCGTTCTGTCCCTCAAGGTAACTGTTACGGCGGTTTTCATCGCCGCCTTGGTGGGGATGCCGATTGGCGGACTGATCGCGCTGAGCGATTTCCGCGGGCGGCGTTTCCTGATCGTGTTGTTCAATGCCTTGATGGGTCTACCGCCCGTCGTTGTTGGTTTGATCGTTTATCTGCTTCTCTCCAGATCGGGACCCTTCGGCGTGCTCAACCTGCTCTTCACGCCTACGGCCATGATCATCGCGCAGGTCATCCTTGTTCTGCCGATCGTCGTTGCGCTGACACGTCAGATACTCGAGGCCCTGTGGGGTGAGTACCGGGAAACGCTTGAGTCCTTCTCTGCGTCGCCTTTGCAGTGCCTGGCGGTACTGCTTTGGGACGGTCGTTTCCTTCTGGTGACGGGCGTCCTCGCCGGTTTCGGGCGCGCCATCGCGGAGGTCGGCGCGGTCATGATTGTCGGCGGCAACATTGACCAGATGACCCGTGTGATGACCACTGCGATCGCCCTGGAAGCGAGCAAGGGTGATCTTGCGCTTGCTTTGGGCTTGGGGCTCATCCTCCTGAGCATCTCGCTTATCCTGAACCTTCTCGCGCAGTCCCTGCGAGCGGTCGGGGAACGGTGGAGCCCCGTGTGAGTTTGTCGGTCCCGGACATTCTGCCGCTTACGCTGCGGGGCGCGGGTCTTTCCCGCGGCGGCAAACGCGTCTTGAAGGATCTCGACTGTACGATCGGTCCCGCACCGTCGAAGACGTTCCTGATCGGACCCAACGGGGCGGGTAAGAGCCTCTTCTTGAAGCTCTGTCATGGGTTGGTTCCGGCGGAGAACGGGAGCGTCGATTGGGGTGGGCATTCGCCTGAGTCCGCCAAACCCTATCAGGCCATGGTTTTTCAGCGTCCTGTCATGCTTCGGCGGTCGGCGGCGGCAAACATCGACTTCGCGTTGTCCCTCCGCGGTGTTCCGCACCGAGACCGTCCGGACCGGCGCAACGCGCTCCTCCGGAGGACGGGTCTGGGCCGGTTGGCAAATGTCTCGGCGCGCGCCCTCTCGTTCGGTGAGCAGCAGCGCCTTGCCCTAGCCCGCGCGTTGGCAACGGAGCCGAGAGTGCTGTTCCTCGACGAGCCGACCGCCAGCCTGGATCCAGCCGCCGCCTATCTTGTGGAGAGCATCATCAATGAGGTCGCGGTGGCGGGTACCAAGATCATCATGTCCAGTCACGACCTCGTCCAGACGCGCCGCATGGCGGATGAGGTGATCTTCCTGCATCGCGGACGGATCAAGGAGTTCCGGGCGGCCGGGCCCTTCTTTGAAGAGCCGGAAAACGATCTCGCCCGTGACTTTCTGGAGGGTAAGCTTCTTTGGTGGCGGCGCTCCGACTGCCCGGACGGGGGTGGCTCATGAGCGGGGAACGGCGCCCGGTCGGCATCGTATCCCTCGCGGTCCTTACGGTCCTGGCCGGGCTCATTCTGTTCGGTAATGGAGGGTCAGGCCGAGCGGACTCGCCGGTCATCACGGTGGCGTCGACGACGTCGACCCAGAACTCGGGTCTGTTCGATCACATTCTACCACTCTTCAAAGCGGAGACCGGTATCACGGTCAGGGTCGTCGCGGTGGGAACGGGTGCTGCGATCCGTCTCGCCAAGTCCGGTGATGCCGACGTCCTTCTGGTCCACCACAAGCCTTCGGAAGAGGCTTTCGTCTCAGAAGGGTTCGGCGAAGCGCGCCACCCGGTCATGGTGAACGACTTCGTCATTGTCGGTCCGAGAGATGATCCGGCCGGCATCAACAGCCTCGGCGACGTTGCGGCTGCCCTTAAGAGGATTGCCGACAGCCGGTCGATCTTTCTTTCCCGGGGGGATGAGAGCGGCACTCACAAGAGGGAACGGGAACTTTGGGCGGCGGCGGGCCGTGACCCGGAAGAGGCTTCAGGAACCTGGTACCGGAAAACCGGCTCCGGCATGGGGGCGACGCTGAACATCGGCGCGGCCATGAACGGATACACGCTCGCTGACCGGGGTACATGGCTGAGTTTCGGTAACAAAGGCGACCTGGTTGTTCTGCACGAGGGGGATGCGCGCCTGATCAATGAATACGGCGTCATCCTGGTCTCGCCGGACCGCCATCCGCATGTGGACGCAACTCCCGGCCGGGCATTCATCGACTGGCTCCGGTCAGAGCAGGGGCAACGGGCAATCAACTCGTTTTCGATAGGCGGGGAGCGGCTGTTCACCGCTGTTCAATGAGGACCACCAAAGGCTTTTCCAATGCCTATTCCAGTCGCTGGTGACGCAGGCGGAGAGCGTTTGCGATCACGGAGACGGACGACAGGCTCATCGCGGCGGCGGCGATCATGGGGGACAGCAGAACGCCGAGCAACGGGTAGAGCACGCCCGCCGCGATCGGCACACCAACCGCGTTGTAGACGAAGGCGAAGAACAGGTTTTGCCGGATGTTCGAGACGGTCGCCCGGGCAAGCGACCGGGCGCGGGCGATCCCGCGGAGATCGCCTTTCAAGAGGGTGATACCGGCGCTTTCAACCGCCACATCCGCACCGCCGCCCATGGCAATGCCGACATCCGCCGCGGCCAGGACAGGGGCATCGTTCACGCCGTCTCCAGCCATGGCGACCCGGTTCCCCGCAGACTGAAGCGACACGACCAAGTCCGCCTTATCCTGAGGCGTCAGACCCGCGTGGATGGCTTCTATGCCAAGGGCTGCGGCGACCGACCTTGCGGTCTCTGCGTTGTCGCCGGTGGCCATCACGACCTGGGTGCCGTCCCGGGAAAGGGCGGCGACGATGGCGCGGGCTTCGGGCCGGATGGTATCCGACACCGCGATAATGCCGGCGATCCGGTTGTCCACGGAGAGAAAGACGACGGTTTTTCCCTCCCGCCGAAGGGCCTCTACGCCTGCCTCGTGGCCCGTCGTCGAAACGCCTTCCTCATTGAGAAACGTCTCCGTCCCGAGCAACAGGCGGCGCCCCTCCACGCTTCCGCGCAAACCTTTGCCGACGACCGCCTCGAAAGCCTCCGCCTCCAATTGTTCGACGCCGGCCTCCGCCGCCTTCCTCAAGATGGCGTTGGCCAAAGGGTGTTCAGAGGCCCGCTCCAACGCCGCGGTCAAGGCGAGTAGCCTGTCGCCATCGATCTCATCAAGGGCCCGGATATCGGTCACTTCGGGTCTGCCCGACGTCAGCGTGCCCGTCTTATCCACGACGAGTGTGTCGACTGACGCGAGCCGCTCCAATGCCTCCGCGTCGCGGATCAGAACGCCCGCCCCCGCCCCGCGGCCGGTGGAAACCATGATCGACATCGGCGTCGCCAGTCCCAATGCGCAAGGGCAGGCGATGATCAGGACACTGACGGCTGCAACAACGGCGAATGACAAGGATGGAGCCGGTCCGAGAGCAAGCCATGCGAGAAAGGCGGCGGCCGCAACCAGAACGACGGTGGGCACAAAGATCCCGGCGACCCGGTCGGCGAGGCTTTGGAGTGGGGCTCGGCTCCGTTGGGCTTTCGAGACAAGATCGACAATCCTTGAGAGCACCGTCTCCCCGCCAACATGCTCGGCCCGCATGATGAAAGAGCCGCTTCCGTTCAGCGTGCCGCCGGTGACGGTGTCGCCGGAAGATTTCTCGACCGGGATCGGCTCGCCGGTCAGCATGCTTTCATCGACGTTGGAGCGTCCTTGCTCGACGCGTCCGTCCACGGGAACCGCTTCGCCTGGCCGGACCCTGAGGAGATCGCCCCGGACCACTGTGTCGAGCGGCACATCCGTTTCGCGGTCGCCGACGACGCGCCGGGCGGTCTTGGGTGCCAGTCGCAGGAGGGCGCGGATGGCGTCGCCCGTCCGGTCCCGAGCCGACAACTCCATCACCTGGCCGAGCAGCACGAGAATGATGATGACCGCCGCCGCCTCGAAGTAGACGGGCGGGTAGCCATGCTCGGACCTGAGCGCCGGTGGGAAAACGTCTGGAACCAGTGTCGCAACGAGGCTGAAGGCGTAGGCAGCCCCGGTCCCGATCGCGATCAGCGTCCACATGTTCGGGCTTCGGTTCGTGATGGACGACCAGCCTCGTTTGAAGAGCGGCGCCGCCAACCAAAGAACAACCGGGCTTGCCAGAAGGAACTGAAGCCAGATGTGCACGTCCGGCCCAAGCCAGGTCGCAAACGGCACACCAATGTGAGAGCCCATCTCCAGCACAAACACCCCGAGGGCGAGGGGAGCGCCGATCCAAAGCCGCCGGCGGAAGTCGACAAGCTCCGGGTTGGGCCCGTCATCCAAGCTGGGCGTCATCGGCTCCAACGCCATACCGCAGATGGGGCAGTCGTCCGGATGGTCGCGAATGATCTCCGGGTCCATCGGACAGGTGTAAAGGGTGCCGGCCGGCGGGGCGTCCACCCCGGGCCTGTTCTGCATGTACGGCTCAGGATCCGCGTCGAACGTTGTCTGGCAGGTTTCGGTGGCAAAGTAGAGACGTTGGCCCAGGTGCTTGGACATGAACGGGGTCGAGGCTCGGTCCACATCGGAGCCGCAGACCGGGCAAGTGTCTGTGATGAAGGACTCCGGCTCGTCCGCGAAACGGTCGCAGCACCGCTGGGCGCAGAAGTGGAACACTCGGCCGTCGTGCTCGTGGCTCGGTTTTCCGGCGTTCGGGTCCACGGTCATGCCGCAGACGGGATCCCGGATAACGGCTGCCTCTGCGAGGGTTTCCTGTGCGCTCATCTTGGCCTCGGTTTCTCGTACAGTGGCGAGCATCAGGCTTCCAGTCACTGGAAGGTCAAGCGTGATTGCGCTACGGTCTGCTGACTTGAGGGGCGAGGAGACCGCCAATGAACATCGGTGATGTTGCCGACCGAACCGGCCTGCCGTCGAAGACGATCCGGTACTACGAGGATATTGGTCTCATCCATCCGACAAGAGGGGAGAACGGCTATCGCGCCTTCTCGCCGGAGGATGTGCACAAGCTTGCATTCCTCTCCCGGTCCCGGTCGCTCGGCTTCAGCATTGAGGACTGCCGCGCGCTTCTACAACTCTACGAGGACCGGAGCCGGGCGAGCGCTGACGTCCGCCGGGTCGCCGAAGAGCATCTGGAGCGGATCGAGCAGAAGATCCGGGAGTTGGAGGGTCTTCGGTCGACGCTGTCGCACCTTGTGAAACAGTGCCATGGAGACGGGCGACCCAACTGCCCGATCCTTGATGACCTCGCCGGAACATCGGCCCGTCAGCAATGACTGGCTCGATGTGACCGCTGGATCTCTTCCGGGTGCTGCGGGAGTATGTTGGCCGAATACCTGACCAGCCAGGATCCCGCCGATGACCAGCACCATCACCCAAGTTGAGTTCTACGTCCTGACCGCCCCGGGGGAAACGCGGCCCCATTGGGTCAGCCTCTTCAAAGTTCCGTCCGCCAACGAGTTGCTGGTCCGTCTCACGACAAGTGACGGCATTCAGGGGTTCGGCCTCGCCACCAGCTACACCGACATCTCCCCGATCGCGAAGGTCGTGAAGGACGGCCTCGCCGATGAGATCCTTGGAATGGATGCGCTGGCACCGGAGCCGCTTTACCAGAAACTCTTCGGGCTTACGTCAACGCGTCTCGCCGCGGAGCGGGGTTGGGGCCGGGAGGCGCTGATCCGGATCTCTTCCGCGGTGGATCTGGCGTGTTGGGACATTGTCGGAAAGGCGGCGGGCCTTCCGCTCTACCGGCTGTTCGGCGGCTACCGGAACAAGGTGCCGTGTTACGTGACCTGCGCCTACTACCGGGACGGCAAGGACAACGCCGAACTCCGGGACGAGATCGAGATGCTAGTGGCGCAAGGTCACCGGGACTTCAAAGGGAAGGTCGGCGGTCTCAACCTCGCCGAGGACATCGAACGGATGGAGATTGTCCGGGATGTGATCGGACCAGACCGGGACCTGATGATCGACGTCAACCGCGCCTGGGACCTCAAGACCGCGATCGAGGGCGCGCGGTTGCTGGAGCCGCTGAACCCTGTCTGGTTGGAAGAGCCGGTCCGCTGGTTTGACGACCGGCGCGAGTTGAAGCTGCTGTCGCAGAAGACCGCCATCCCGCTTTCAGGCGGCGAGAGTGAGCTGACCAGCTATGGCTGCCGGGCGATGCTGGAAGAACAGGCGATCCAGATCCTCCAGTTCGACTGCACCATGTTCGGCGGCTTTACCGAGGGACGGAAGCTTGCGGCACTCTGCGAGCTCAATCATGTAGACGTCGCCCCCCACCATGATTGCTTCATCCATGCGCCGCTTGTCGCCTCGTCGCCAGCAGGACGCATCGTGGAGTCCTTTACCGATCCGGAGAGGGATCCGCTTCAGGCGGAGCTCTACGAGAACCCGCCGAAGATCGCCGATGGCTGGCTGACCCTCAACGAAGAGCCGGGGCTCGGGCTGACCTTGTCGGAGGCGGCTCTGGCGAAGTTCGGCACCCGGATCCTTTAGGGGGTCGCCGGTTTGCCGTCCTCCGCCGCTGCCTCTTGGTCCTGAACCGCTTGTGTCGCGGCGGCGGCGATCGCTGCCTTGTCCTCTTCGGTCAACGCACTGGCGTCTTCGAGCCCCGGTATGGCCACACGAACCTCACGGCGGGCAAAGGGAATGCCGTTCTCTTCGAATGCGGCTTTCACCCGGTTGTAGATCTCTTTACGAAGCACAAACTGGCGTCCGGGCTTCGCCATGAACTTGCCCCGGATGATCATGCCCACGTCGTCGAAATCGAAGACGCCTTGGGATTTGAACGGCTGCAGCAGGTCGTCCGCGAACTCCGGGATCTGCATCATCTCCTGACCGATCTTCTTGAAGATCTTCTTCACCTTGTTCGGGTCGGTCTCGAACGGCACGGTGAACTTGAGCTTCATGATCACCCAGTCGCGGGAATAGTTGGTCAGCTTCGGGATCTCGCCGTAGGGAATGGTGTGGATCGGCCCTTTGTGGTGGCGGAGCTGCATGGACCGTATCGAGATCTTCTCGACCGTCCCGACGGTTCCCTCCGCCTCGATGTATTCGCCGATCCGGAACGCGTCGTCGATCAGGAAGAAGATGCCTGAGACCACGTCCGCGACCAGCTTCTGCGCGCCGAAGCCAACCGCGAGGCCGACGATACCCGCACCGGCCAACAGCGGCGTGATATCGATCCCGAGGCTCCCCAGTGCGATCAGGCCGAAGATCGTCGCAAGTGCGACCTTAATCACCACCAGCAGAAGCGGCAGCACGGTGGACAGACGCGATTGGCCCGCACCGCCCCCTTCGCCTCCGCCGGGCTCCTCCTCGTTGACCTCGATCCCGGCGGCCGTTTGCTCAGCCGCGAGCTTCTGGTTGATCCAAAGGGAGATCACTTCCCAGACGAGGTATCCGGTGACCAGGATCATCACCATCTCGAGCAGGTTTCCAGCAACCTGGGCGCCGACGCCGGCCGCTGCGAGGTTGTGGTACTCAATGCCCCAGACTCGGCCAATCAGCATGATGACGATGGCGAATGCGATCACCCGGCCGATCCGGATATAGCTCCTCTTGGTGGAGAGATAGGCCTGTTCGGCAAGATGCCCTTCGCCGGTCATCGGCGGGACCAGGTGCCGGACGAGACCACGGATCAGTGTGTCCATCGCGGGCGCCATGATCAGCAGGACCATCATCCAAACATGCGGCGCGCCCGCGAGAAGCGTGAACTCCCCATACGCGACAATGATCTCGACGAGGTACCAGGTCCCGGCCGACACGCCGACGACAAACCAGGGATAGGCCTTCGCGACCCGTTCCTCGATCGCCGTGACGTCGGGATCGGCACCCCTCATCATCGTTACAAGGCCGGATCGGGTGCGCCACGCGATGTAGCCGATATAGATGTGGATCGCGAGGTTCAGCCAGAAACCCAGTCGTGACTCGCCCATGGCCACGCCGTTCATGGTGTTGAACGAGAACATCGCGATGGTAAAGCCGATGAGGATGAACAGGCCAACCTGATGGCGATGGAGATAACGCGCGCTCCAGTCGTCCGTATGAACGATCCGGAACTCCGGTCTCTGCGGCGCCAGTAGGAACCGGGAGAAAGCGGCCGCCACCCGGGGGATCACGATGAGATTGGTCCAGATCAGCAAAGCGTAGGCTGGAATTTCCTCGATCTGCGGGTACGTGCTGAAGAAGGTCTCCGCGACAGTCCTTGCGACAATCGGGGCCACGAAGAAGAAGATCAGCACGCCCATGATGTCGCTGCAGAACCGCCTGAACAGAAACTTGATCGCCCCCCAGAGGGACTCACCGTCATCGCGGACCGCCTGCGCGTGCCAACGGCGCGTCAAGTGATGGAATAGCCGCTCCGCCAATAGACCGGCCACCACGCCCGAGGCCATCGCGGTTGCCAGGATCCATATCCCGCTGTTGCCGATCCGCTCGAAGAACGCTTCGAAACTTCGGCTCTGCGCGTCCCAGAGGCGGGGCAACAGCGACACCGCATTGGCCACGGAGTCGAAGACACCAACCGTCGCTTTCTCAGCAAAGTCGACAAGGCCCTGATCCGTTGCCGTAGCCATCTCGGCCTCAGCCACGGCATCGAGACGCTGGAGCAACAGAGTCCGCACTCTCCATCGGAAAGCCTGGATACCATCTCCCGGACCGCTTCCGGTGTCAGCGGGTCGGGAAGAGCCGGAGCCGTCGAGGACTGTTCTCCCGTCGGAAGGCCGACTTGAGCCGTTGCGGGCGGCGCATGCCCCCCGATAAGCCACACGCCAAGCAGAAGCAGCAGTATCAGATGGGTCGCACGCGCCATGGTCTGTTCCCCGCCAGGATCGACGTCGGCGACGCTAGTCTGCGCCGTTGAACCGGTCCAGATCTAAACCTGGTGGGGACGGGCGCTAGCTACATCTTCCAGCTCGGATCCTTTTGATCGATCAAACGCAGGAGTGCGGGCCACTCCGGGTGCCGGACGAGCGCATCAGCCTGCGCACTACCGCCTTCGAACTGCTCCCGCGTTTTTGCCATCACGGGATCGGTGATGCGGTTCAACTGCCCCGCCGCCATGGCTGCCAACTGCACCTTCGCATTCCGGATAAAAGCATGATGCCGGACGAAGGCCCAGGCGCAGTCCTCGCCCGCTGTGATCAGGCCGTGGTTCCGCAGCACCAGCGTGTGGTTCTTGACACCCAGGGCGGCGATCAGGCGCGGCCCTTCGCTGCCGTCGAGAACGATACCTTCGAAGTCGTGATATCCGACCCGCTCGTAGAACTGGCAGCCCTCCTGGGTCAACGGGACCAACGGCGCATCCAGCGCGCATAGGGACTGTGACACCTTCTCATGGGTGTGGATCACACAGTGGAGGTCGTCCCGTGCCGAATGAATGGTCGAGTGGATAACGAAGCCCGCCTTATTGACCGGCCACTTGCTCTCGGACTTCTTGTTGCCCTCGCTGTCGATGCGGATCAGGTCGCTCGCCCGGATCTCGTCGTACCGCAGTCCGAAGGGATTGATCAGGAAGTCTTCTGACCCCGGCACCCGCAGCGTGACGTGGTTGTAGACGATGCTGGTCCAGCCGTAGTGGTCAACCAAACGATAGCAGGCGGCCAACTCGATCCGGCTGAACCACTCGGCCTCCGACATGCCAGCCGGAACCGGGGGAAGCTCAATGTCATCGCCGAAGAGTGCTGCCATTTTGTCCGATAGTCCGCCCATCGTCCGTCTCCTTGTGGGGTGGAGGGTTCGTAAGACTTTACGCCGTTGGCCTTTCGTCCCGCAAATGCGGGTGTCGCTTGGCTTCCGGGTACGGGATTGCGAAAGCGGGGTGCGGCTGCTTCGATAAGCGGATCCAATCCATTGAGGCCGTCTCATGAGTCATCAAGCTTCCGCCCAAGCGCCCTCCCATGCGCCTGCTCTCGCCGTCGGCAAACCCTACCGCCTGAGACTGCCGGGCCCGACGGCGGTCCCGGAAAGGGTTCTTCAAGCCGGTGCGCGGCCGATCGTGGCGCATAGGGGGCCCGAGTTCCTGGCACGGTTCCAGGCCATTCAAACGCGGCTGCAACCGATCCTCGGCCGCGAGGGCATCCCGCCGTTCCTCTTCGCCTCCACCGGCATCGGCGCCATGGAAGCCGCGGTGGTGAACCTTCTCGGGCCGGGTCAACGCGCGCTGATCGCCACCAACGGGCAGTGGGGGCCGGTGTTCCGGCGTCTTGTCGAGGGGATCGGTGCGGAGGCGGATGAGGTGGTGACCGAACGGGGTGCTCCCATCGATCTCGAGGGTATCCGGAAGGCGCTGCGCGAGACGCAGTATGCGGCGGTCCTAAGCGTTCACAGTGAAAGCTCGACCGGCTCTCTCACCGACTTGGCGGCCCTGGGCGCCATCGTGGCGGAGACCGATGCGGTGTTGGTCACCGACAGCGTCAGTGGGCTCGGCGGCGCGGAACTGAAGGCGGATGCGTGGGGGGTCGACGTCGTGATCTCCGCGTCCCAGAAGGCGTTGATGTGCCCGCCCGGCCTCGGCATCGCCAGCATCAGCGAGAAGGCATGGCGCGTGATCGAGCGGGAGGACCGCGGCCCGCGCGGCTATTTCGATTGGCGCCGGGTGAAGCCCATGGCAGAGAAGGGGGAGCCGACCTACACGGCCCCTGTGGCGATGCTGAACGCGCTGGATGGGGCGTTGACGATGATCGGCGAAGAGGGCGTGGACGAGGCTCTTGCGCGCCACACCCGCCTGAACCGCGCGTTGACAACGGGGTTGGAAGCGCTCGGCTTCTCGGTGTTTCCGAGTGGGTCGGCCAGTCCCACGCTGGTGGTCGTGAAGACGCCCGAAGACATCTCCGCCCCCGCCCTGACGCGGGAGCTTGCGGCGTCGTACAACTGTATCATTGCCGGCACCCGGTTCGAGGATCTGAAGGACCGTCTGATCCGGATCGGCACCATGGGCTGGGTGACGGACGAGGATGTCGCAACGGATCTTGAGCAGATCGGCGAAGCCTTGAAAACCTTGCGAAAGTGACGGCGTTAGGAGGTCGCTTCTGCCCGCTTGGCGGTCGTCCTCTTCACCTTCCGGCTCTCTCCGTTCACTTGTGACCAGATGACGGCGACCATGATGATCGCCCCACCCGCCAACACCTGAACCGACGGCGTCTCGGCAAGGATCAGCCACGCGAGGATTGGGGCAAGCGGAACCTCGAGCGCCGACAACAGAGCGGTTTCCCCGGACGGCAAGCGGCGGGCGCCCTCCGACAGGGTGACCGAGGCGATTGCGAACACCAGACCGAACACAACAAGCACCGGCTGATCCGAACCGGGTGTCAGAAAAGGCTGTCCGACGACGAGAGCGATCGGCAAGAGGACCACACTGGACAGGGCCGCCGGGAGTGCCGCCGTTGTCTTCGGCCTCGCCCGGTAGACAACCATCACGCCAGCCATCATCACGGTCATCACCAAGGCGAGCCCATCACCCAGCAGGTTCGGGGTTCCGAGAGATCCGGCAACAATGACCAGAACACCGCCAAACGCGGCAAGGCTTGCGACGATGACCCGCCTCGATGGTGCCTCGCCGACGACGATCCAGGATAGTCCGGCGGCAAAGAACGGAGCAGACGCATAGATCAGAACCACGTTCGCGACGCTGCTGAGTTTGAAGGCCGGGATGAAGGCGGCGGTCCCCATGGCCATGAGAACCGTCGCCAGGATCGCCGGGGTGCCAAAGCACCGTATCTCGGCTATCAGCGCGCCGGTCATGGCCAGATAGGCAAACGTGAACCCGGCCGCCGCCAGCCCCCGCCAGAAGATAATCCCCCAGGCATCGGCCGCGACACCGTTGGTGAAGGATCCAGCCGTGCTGAATACAACGGCGGATACGACAACTAGGGCGGCCCCGGCATTCCGGGAGAGTGTCATATGGGTTTGCTGCGCCATGCCTCGTTCCTCGCGTTCGGACTGTGCGAGGGATACCGGAGGGCTGTTGCCACCCTATTGTCAGTGGCGGTTTGATAGCCTGCCGGAACAGTCGGAGAGAGGCATGCGCAAGACCACCAGACTCTTAAAAATCATTCAGCTTCTTCGTCAGGCGAGCCGGCCGCTTCTTGCGCGGGAAATTGCCGAGGAGTTGGAAGTCTCGAAGCGGACGGTCTATCGGGACATTGCTGCCCTTCAGGCCATGCGGACCCCGATCGTTGGCGAACCCGGGGTCGGTTACGTCATGCGCAAGGGATACGATCTTCCCCCAATCAACTTCGATACCAACGAGGCCGAAGCCGTGGCCGTCGGTCTCAGCCTCGTGGCGCGGACCGGTGACATCGACCTATGGCAGGCGGCGCGGCGGGCTTTCCGGAAGCTGAACGACGCGGCACCTGGTGTCCGGCGCCTGCTTGCCTCGTCATGGGGGGTGGAGGCAGCCCCCGCCGTGGAGATGGCGGACCTGCGTGCTGCTATCCGCCGGGAGAAAAAGATCCGGATCGCCTATGAGGACGCCAACGGGGAGGGAACACGCCGCATCGTCTGGCCGCTGGTTCTGATCTACTACATCGATGCGGCCATGTTGGTGGGGTGGTGCGAGTTACGCGATGACCTCCGGCATTTCCGCGTCGACCGAATGTCAGCTTGTGAGTTCCTGAGTGACAGCTTTGAGGGGGCGGGCGACGCCTTAATCAGCCGCTGGGAAGCCACCCTCAAGGAAGACACGGTTCTTACCAAGGATCTCTAAGACTGATTGCTGCTCTGGCGGGCGCTTTCCCGCGATTAAAGCAAAGCCAGCTAGATGATTTTCAATTGCGAGGTTGACAGCGTCTACTTTAATCCCCAACTGTGTTCGAGGCCGTAGATGAGCGTCGGAGCCAACACGCTCGGAGCCGGATCGGACATCGTGCTGGAGGTCCTTATGACGAGGTTGAGCCTAATCAGAGCAGGTCTTGTTGCGGTGGCGACACTGACTGGAGCGCCTGCGTTTTCCGCCGAGCTGACCGTCAGGGTCAGCGGTTTGGAAACGAACGACGGGAAGATCGGCTGCGCATTGCACCGCTCTTCGGACACCTTCCCGATGGGGGTAAGCCCGATAGAACCGGTGTGGGTGGCGCCGAGTGATAAGTCGGCGGTTTGCCGCTTTGCCGATGTGACCGACGGCACCTACGCAATCGCGGTGTCTCACGACCTGAACGGCAACCAGAAGACCGACACAAACTTCTTCGGTATTCCCACGGAGGCGTGGGGTGTCTCCCGGAACGTCCGCCCGACGCTGCGCGCACCGACGTTCTCAGAAGCATCGTTCGAGGTGGCCGGGTCGTCCGTGGAACTGACCGTGGAGGTCGCGCAATGACCGAACGCCCAACACAACCCCGTCGTCTCGCGAAGTTTGGCAAGAGTGCGCTGGTAACCGGCGCATCGGACGGAATCGGCCGGGCCACCGCACTTGGTTTGGCGGAAAAAGGCTTCGACCTGATCTTGGTGGCGCGGCGCAAGGATCATTTGGATCGGGCGTCGGAGGAGGCGCGTTCGACTTCTGGTGTGAAAGTCCGGTCGGTCGTGGCCGACCTGTCTACGGCACATGGGCTTGAGGCGGTGCGGAAGGTGATTGCGGAGGAAAGGCCGGGCATTGGCGTGCTGTCGGCCGGTTACGGTACCTCCGGGCCCTTTGTCTCTTCCAACCTCGATGGCGAAGTGGACATGCTCGACGTCAATTGCCGCGCCGTCCTGACCCTGGCCCATGATCTGACCGGGCAGATGGTCCGAAATGGCGCCGGACAGCTTGTCCTTTTCGGCTCGATCGTCGGGTTTCAAGGCAATGCCTGGACGGCACACTATGCCGCGACAAAGGCCTACGTGCAGAGCTTGGCGGAGGGACTGGCCGTTGAACTCGGCCCCCATGGCGTTCATGTCCTGTCGGTCGCCCCCGGGCCTGTGAACACCGGCTTTGCGGCACGGGCGGGCCTAGTCATGGGCTCGGCCGCAACGCCCTTGGAGATCGCGCGAGGGATTGTCGGTGCGCTCGGGTCCAGCGGAACGATCCGGCCCGGCCTGCTGTCGAAACTGTTGGGCTACAACCTCGCCATGGCACCCCGTTTTCTGAGGGTGCGGATCATGTCGATGATTATGGGGGGCATGACCGGTAAGGCGCCAAAACCCGAGCCGCGGGCCGCCGAAGCGTAGACGGGACCGCTCAACCTGAGTGGAACGGACCGAGCCGCGTCGACGCTTCCTCTGCCACGTCCCGCATGGTGACGAACTCCGCGCCGCCGGCCTTCAGGTGCTCGATCAACCGCTCCATCGCGAGCATCCGGTGGCCCCGGCCGGAGACGAAAGGGTGGAAGGTGTAGATGACCACGCCCCAGTCGAGTTTCCGGCGCATCCAGTCGTAGTCGGCCGTCCAATTGTCCAGGACGTCTTTCCACCCCCGCAGGCCCTGGTTCATGCCGCCGCCGGTGGTCGGTGACAGCTCGAACGCAGGGAAATCATCGAGGCTCCATGCCACTGGGAGTTCGATGAGATCGACGGGCTCGCCAAGAACGGCGGGCTCCAGCAATGGCGTGTGATCCCCTCTTCTTGGACGATAGGGCAGATAGTCGTGCCCCATCAGGCTTGAGTCGTACTTGAACCCATTCGCCATCAATAAATCGAGCGTGTGCGGCGACAGATCCCAGGCGGGGGACCGGTAGCCGTCCGGGCGTAACCCCAACACCCGGTCCATTGCCTCGATCCCACGGACCAGCTCCTGCTCTTCCTCCTCCCGGTCCAGGTCGTTCGGTCGGCGATGGGTCCAGCCGTGATGACCGACTTCGTGCCCCCCATCCCGAATGCGCTTCGCGTGATCCGGAAAGCTCTCAACGGTGTGTCCTGGAATGAAGAACGTTCCGGGGATCTCGTGCTCCCTCAGCAGGTCCAGAATCCGTTCAACACCGACCAGTCCGAACTCCCCCCGCGAGATTGGCGTGGGAGAGGTCATCCCGCGCGCGATCCAGATCGACAACGCGTCGAAGTCGTAGGTGAGGCAGACGAAAGAGCGGGGCATGGCGCGAGTCCTTCCGGACCAGACAGGAAAGAGGAAACGTCAGAGCGGATGCTTCTTTTCGATTTCGTCCACCAGCTTCTTCATCGCCAGCAAACCACGATCCCGCTCCTTGAAGAGCTCTTCCGGGCTTCGGCCCCCGTAGTCGAAGAACCCGGCTCCGGCCATCACGCCGAGGCGGCCATCGTCCACGAGCTTCTCGATGGAGGGGCTGGTCGGGCGGGGGGCAGGCGCTTCGTACATGCCGTTCGCCATGGCCCGACGGATCATGTCGATGCCCGTGAAGTCCGCTTTCTTAAGATGCCCGAGCGTGGCCATCCGCAACGCGAGACCGTACTTGATCGAGTCGTCGACCATGTCGGCGGTCACCAGGCCTTCGTCCATCAGATGGTAGATCTCAAGGCTCATCGCCGCTTGGAGGCGGTTGGCGATGTAACCCGGCAGGACTGTGTCGAACACGACGGGTTTCTTGCCGATGGCGAGGTAGAAGTCCCGAAGCCGTTCCGCGATCGAGCGATCCGCCTTAGGTCCGGCACAGACATCGACCAGGTCCAGGATGTAGGGCGGTGTGTACCAGTGCGTGATGGCCGACGTGGCTTGGCGGGCGTCTGGGATGAGCGGGAAGGGATCCAGGTGCGAGGTGTTCGACGCCAGGATCGCATCCGCCGGGGCTGCCGCGTCGATCGCGGCGTAGACGGTTCGCTTGACCTCCACATTCTCAACGACGGCTTCGACGATGAGCTGGGCGTCTGCAACGGCTTCAGCGATGTCGGGTGTCGGGTGGATGCGCGCCAGAACAGCACTCTTCTCCGCTGCCTCGACAAGTCCGGCTTCAATCAGTGTGTCGAGCGCTTCTGCGATAAGGGTTGGCGCGCGCTCGAGCTGCTCCGGTGAAACGTCCTGAAGGCGCACCTGACTGCCGCCCAGAGCGTGGACCAGAGCCAAGGCATGACCCATCAGCCCCGCGCCAATCATGCCCACCCTTTGAAACTCGATCATGCCAATCCTCCCCGATCCGAATTTTGGGAGAGGCTGGCCCGGCGAAATCCTCCGCGCAAGAGGGCATGCCGAAACGCAAGCAACCGGGGGTGCTGATCGCATCCCCCGGTTGCTGATTTTGGATCAGAAGCGGAGCAGGGCCCGCACTTCGATGCTTTCCCGCGGCGGTGCGCCGGCCGGGGTCGTCGGATCGTCGAAGGCGGTGTGCGCTGTAAACCGCGCGGTCCCGTCCGTGGCACTGTCATAGCACTTGATCAGAAGCGCCTCATGCGGCTGGAGCCAAGGCACATAGTACCATTTCTGCTCCGGGTTCGGCGCGACGTCATAGATCTCTCCGACCCGATCCTTGTAGACGAGATCGGTGGCGACGAAGTCGTTCGGGCCCATGTGCCGGGCGTCCGCAATGGCGAGGGGCGCGGTCTCGACGGGACCGGCGATGGTCCGCCACAGGTTCACGACGGCGAACCGTCCGTCCAGCCAGGTGTCCACGTCCGCCGGGTCGACCAGATCACGAACCCGCTGGGGGCCTGACTTCTCGGTGTAGTCGTTGTGAACCGTCCGGACCGGGCCGCGCGCGTTGTTCTTGCGACCGCCGTCCTGATGGCCGGTATCGACGCGGCGGGTGTGATCGAAAATCAGAACCTCTTTCGCACCGGTCCGGGCTTTCAAAATGGCCTCAACCTCGGGATAGAAGACGCGGGTGACTTCCTCGTCGTCATAGAAGTCCTCGACCTCGGTCTCGTTGGTGACGAGATCAAAACCCTGGTCGTCGACCGACAACGGCTCACCGATCGCGCGGGCGTCATGCACCTCGACCTCGACCTGCTGGTACTCAGCGGCACGGGTATTGTCACCGTCTTCCGGTGCTACGGCGAAGACCGCTGGTTTCTCGGCTTTTGGAACGATTTGGTTCACGGTCGCGGTGACGCTGGGCACCTGGGCGACGGCGGTATCTGCAAGAGCGACTGCGGACATTGTCCTCTCTCCTTATCAGGGCCACGGCGGGGCTCAGGCGGCGCCGGGCGGTTCGTTCATGACCAAGAGTTGGGAACTGCCGCCCTAAAGACGAGAGAATTGGACGCAAGCTACCTTGACGAAAATTCAAGGTGCGCCAGACTGAGGCATGGCCGAACCCAATGACATCCTCCCGCCGTTCGCCGCCCTGCGCGCCTTCCGGGCCGCTGCCCGCCGGGGGCGGTTTCGGGATGCGGCGGAGGAACTCGGGCTGACGGAGTCAGCAATCTCCCATCAGATTCGCAAGCTGGAGGACTTCCTGCACGTTTCCCTCTTCGAGAGGGCCGGCTCCAGGGTTTCTCTGACGGAGGCGGGCAGCTGGTACTTCGAGGATATCGACCCAGCACTGGGCCGAATAGGGGAGGCGACCCGCGCGCTTATGGGCGGGCAGGACCGTACCCGTGTTTCGCTGACGCTGCCGCCGTCCCTGGCGATCTTCTGGCTGATCCCGAAGCTTTCGGCATTTGAGGTGGCACGCCCTGAGATCGATCTTCAGCTCGTCACCACCACGCGCCGGATAGACCTGAAGCGAGAACAGGTCGATCTGGCTGTTCGCCATGGTGCTGGCGGTTGGCCAGAGATGGACGCCAGTTTCCTGATGTCTGAAACGGCGATGCCCGTCGCGTCTCCGGAGTTCGTAAAAACCTTCACGCAACCGCTGTCGCCCGACAGCGTCGCGGGCATGCGGGTCATCGTGAATGACTATTTCCCCCAGGAATGGGAGGAGTGGGCCGCGGCTCACGGGCTGACGCCGCCTGATCCGTCGAAAGCTGTGCGCCTTGAGTCGCAGGAACAAATTCTGGCTGCGGCGGAGAGCGGACTTGGGCTGGCCATGGGGAGAAGCCCGCTCGTGGATGTGAGGCTTGCCAGCGGAACCCTGATCGCGCCGTTCGGTCCGATGCGGGGAGCCGGTGCGGGGTACTACCTATGCACCCCGAAAGGCCGTCCGATATCGGCCGCCGCGCGGCGGGTCGCCCGATGGCTGGTGGATGCGGCGAACGCGACCGAGCAAAGCGAAACCAGGACGGACTGACCAAGCGTCAGATCGGCTTGCCGCACTTTCAGATTTTAATGTGAAAAGAAAAAAGAGCGATGGCCGGGTTGAGGCGATTCGGGATGGTGAGGGACCGGCCATCGCTCGGAGCTCCTTGTGAGAGCCCACTGGGTTGATCGTCACGCGATCTATGGTGAAAATGGCATTATACTTTTCATTCGTCAACCGAAAAAACGTTTCGCGTTTCATTAAGTCAGAGGTTTTGTGGTTCGGGGATAAAATAGGCATAATCATAATGGGTTATGTGAAAATCACCGATGTTCGGTGCATCTATCGGGATGGATAGGAAAGGGGCGATGGCCGGTTTGACGCGTTTCGGGAGCTGGGGCCGGCCATCGCTTCGGGCGGAATAATTAGGCCCCTAGGGTCATTGGGTGACCGAGTCTGAAAGTAGGGGGTCGCCTGTCGAACATCAATCAAAATCCAATAAGACTTCGCATATTGTTCGATGATATTCCGATTCGGATTTTGTTTTGATGGTCTTACGTGATTCAGAAAGCCGAATGCTGAATGCCGCCTACGACTAACCGACCTTAAAGTCAGTAAGGCAGGCCGACATAGTTCTCTGCGAGGGCGGCCTGAGCCGCCGGAGAGTCGACCAGATACGCCAGTTCGGCGTCGTGAATGCGGCGGGCAAACCCGTCGTCACTATCGAAGCGGTGGAGCATTGTGGTCATCCACCAGGAGAACCTTTCCGCTTTCCAAACCCGGGCCAAGGCGCGGGCGGAATATGTGTCGATACCGGCGGACGAGCCCTCGCCGAAGTATTCGATCAACGCCCGAGACAGGTAGTGCACATCGCTTGCCGCAAGGTTGAGCCCCTTGGCACCCGTCGGCGGGACGATGTGGGCGGCGTCCCCGGCCAAGAACAGCCGGCCAAAGCGCATGGGCTCCGCCACGAAACTCCGAAGCGGGGCCACGCTCTTCTCAATCGATGGTCCGGTCACCAGGGACTCGGCTGTTTCCGGATCCAGCCGGTCTCTGATTTCGTCCCAGAAGGCGTCGTCGGTCCAGGCATCGACCGGCTCGTCGGCCCGGCATTGAATGTAGTAGCGGCTCCGGGTGGGAGATCGCATGGAGCAGAGAGCGAATCCGCGTCTGTGTTTCACGTAGATGAGCTCGTCGGAGGCGGGTGGAACGTCCGCCAGAACGCCGAGCCAACCGAAGGGATAGACCCGCTCAAACGTTCCCAAAGCCGTGTCCGGTACGGACTGCCGGCTGACCCCATGAAAACCATCGCATCCGGCGATGAAGTCCGCATGAATCTCGTGCGCTTGGCCGTCTTTTTCGTAGGTCACCCGCGCTCTGGAGCCGTCGAGATCGTGGAGTGCCACGCTGTCCGCGTCATACACCGTCAGCCCACCGTCGGCGGCTCTCGCATCCATGAGGTCGCGGGTGACCTCGGTCTGGCCGTAGACGCTCACGGTCTTGCCGCCGGTCCCCGCTTCCAGATCTATGCGATGCCGGAAGCCGTTGATGCACAGATCGAAACCGCCGTGAACGAGCCCTTCGCTATCCAACCGGTCGCCGCACCCCACCGCCCGGAGTTGGTCCGTGGTTCCCTGTTCCAGCACGCCGGCCCGGATGCGGCTCAGCACGTACTCGGGGCTTCTGCGTTCCAGAATGACGGCGTCGATTCCGTTCTTGAGAAGGTGTTGGCCGAGCAGAAGGCCGGAGGGACCAGCCCCAATGATCGCGACTTGGTGACGTTGGACAGCCATGACTTAAACCGTATGCATGCGAACGGAATTGAAGTTTATGGAACGGTCGAAAGGCCGTCTACGGGTGTGCCGCCCAGCACTAAGCCGCACTCTCCTGGCCGTCACCGCCCCTGAACCGCAGGGATGTGGCGGGTGTTGGCGGCGGGGCCGGGCCGTCCTCGGTTTCGAGAAGCTTGTCTGCGGCAGCCTCCGAGAGCGGAGCCAGCGTCTTATAGAGCTCTGATGTCAGCGTCCGTGCGGACGTCCCAGGCCACCCTGCGGGAAGAAGGGCGACGGGGAGATCCGGATCCTTCAGCAGGATCCGCCTGTAGCCATGGATCAACAGAAGCCGCAAAGACAGGGCCAAGGATGGTTCCAACGGCTCTTCTGTGTGCTCCAGGCGTTTTCGGACGTCACCGAACACCGACAGAAATGCGGCGTAGTCCCGCGCAAGATCTTCCAATGGCCAAGCATCCGCGACCAGCGAGCGCATCGGGGTGAGGGCATCCGGATCGTCGGCCCGCGCCGATAGAACGACCGCCTGACCGGAAGCCTTGTGTTCCCGGACGATCCTTTCCGCTGAGGTGACGTGGGAGCCAGCGCGGGCCATGATGCCCGAAGAGAGGCCCGCGAACCCCATCCAACCAAGGTCCTGCCGGACCGCGTCGCGACGGGCGCCCGACAACCCGCCGGTCAGGATGACCAGCGTCCAATCCCCCGACCACGCGGAGACGGCAGAGGCATAGATCCGGCTTTCCGCCCTCTCGAATGCGGATCTCCCGATCTCCGTAAGCGCGTAGAAGCTCCGTCGTCCCCGTTGGCTCGCGGTCAGTGTGCCGTCCTGGGCGAGGCGGAAAACCGCCGTTCTCACAACCCGTTCGCCGATGCCCAATGGCTCGAGCATTCGGATGACGGAGCCGAGCCACGTGCTGCCGCCTCGGGGCAGGACAACGTCACCAAACGCCGTCACGATCGCGGACTTGGCCCGAAGTTCGGTCTGTTCCAGGACGCGGGCGAGCAGGGCCGAAGGCGGGTTGGGAGGCTGTGACGCGGCCATCGGTCCGTCCCTAGAGCTTTCGAAGGTCGACGACGCGTTTTGCCTTGCCGATCGATCGCTCGACGGCTCCCTCGTCGCGAACGTCCACCGCGGCTGTTACACCGATCATCGATTTTATCGCCGCTGAAAGAGCGCCACCTGCCTCCGAACGGGTGCTGACGGGGGCATCGGGTGCCGCTTCCACCAGTACTGTCATGGAATCCAAAGCGCCGTCACGCCGAAGCTCGATCTGGTAATGCGGCGCCAACCGGTTGTCCGCGAGGATCAGCTCTTCAATCTGGGTCGGGAAGACATTGACGCCGCGGACGATCATCATGTCGTCGGACCGTCCCGTGACCTTCTCCATCCGGCGCATGGTCCGGGCGGTTCCGGGCAGCAGACGCGTCAGATCCCGTGTCCGGTAGCGGATGATCGGAAGCGCTTCCTTGGTGAGCGTGGTGAAGCACAACTCTCCCAAGCCGCCGTCGGCGACCGAAGCGCCGGACTCTGGATCGATTGTTTCGGGGAAGAAGTGGTCTTCCCAGATATGAAGGCCGTCCTTGGTCTCCACACACTCGTTCGCGACACCGGGTCCCATGACCTCGGACAGGCCGTAGATGTCGACGGCACTCAATCCTGTCCGGTCTTCGATCGCTGAGCGCATGTTCTCCGTCCAGGGCTCCGCGCCGAAGATCCCGATGCGGAGGGAGCATTCTTCGGCGCTCAGTCCCTGGCGGTCCATCTCGTCGGCCATGGCCAGCATGTAGGACGGGGTGATCATGATGATGTCGGGCCGGAAGTCGCGGATGAGCGCGACCTGCTTCTCCGTCTGCCCGCCGGACATGGGAATGACCGTACAGCCAAGGCGCTCCCCGCCGTAATGAGCGCCGAGGCCCCCGGTGAAGAGGCCGTAACCGTATGACACGTGGATCATGTCGCCCGGGCGGCCGCCGCTGGCATAGATGGAGCGCGCTACGAGGTCCGCCCAGTTGTCGATGTCCCGCGCCGTGTAGCCGACGACGGTCGGTTTGCCGGTTGTCCCGCTGGAGGCATGGATGCGGGTGATCTGCTCCCGCGGGACGGCGAACATGCCGAAGGGATAGGTTTCGCGTAGATCCTCTTTGGTGGTGAAGGGAAACTTCGCGATGTCCCCGATCTCCTGGAAATCGTCTGGGTGGACGCCATGCTGATCGAATTTGCGGGTGTAGTGCGGGACGTTCTCGTAGGCATGGCGGAGGGTCCACGCCATCCGTTCCGTCTGAAGGGCCGTGATTTCATCGCGGCTTGCCGTTTCGATCGGGTCAAGCCCGCTGGTCAAGGTCATGATGAGGCTCCCCCCGTTGCCGCGTTTTCTTCAAGGTTCGGGACGTTGTAGCCGCGAAGCGCCCGGGACCGGCCGCGGAAGAGGGCAATGACGGTGCTGTCGGCCTCCCGGGAGACCGTGACGTCGTAGACGCCGGACCGCCCGCCGAGATGCCGTTCCTGAGCTTCGGCGACCAATACATCGTCGAGCTTGGCTGGGGCGACGAAGTCGATGTCACAGGACTGCGCGACGGAGGTGACGTTCCGGCCGTTGCACGCGAAGGCGAACGCACTGTCCGCTAGAGTGAAGATCACACCCCCGTGGCAGCTACCATGTCCTTGGACCATGTGGCGTTGGACCGGCATCGTAAGCTTGGCGAAACCCGGTGCCACGTCCACAATGCGCATGCCCATGGCCCGGCTCGCCCGGTCCCGAGCGAACAGGACGTCGGTCACCATTCGTGTCTTCGTTTGTTCGTCCACGTCTTCCCCCTCAAGCGCGCGGTTTCTGGATTTTCTGTATCAAATATATTCGACAATTTTTTCTTTTATGGTCAAATAGATATTATCGATTCTTCACAAATGAAATTCAATTCATGATACGAATCACATATTTGATTTTGATCATGTGTATCATAAGTTGGTTGCGTTCTCCAACGAACGGGAATCCATCATGCCTTTTGTCTACGAGATCGATGGGGTGCGGCCGGTCATCCATCCGACTGCGTTTGTCCATCCCACCGCCGTTCTGATAGGCGACGCGATTGTGGGGGAGAACTGCTACGTGGGCCCCGGCGCCGTTATGCGGGGAGACTTCGGGCGGTTGATCATGGAGGCCGGGTCGAACCTTCAGGATACCTGTGTCATGCACGGATTCCCGGACACGGAGACGGTGATCGAGGTCGACGGCCACATCGGGCACGGCGCCGTCCTCCACGGCTGCCGCGTTTGCCGGAACGCCTTGGTTGGGATGAACGCGGTGGTCATGGATGGTGCCGTTATCGGCGAAAGCGGGTTTGTCGCCGCGTCCGCCTTCGTCAAGGCGGGTTTCGAGGTTCCCGCGCGGACACTTGTCGCTGGCACACCGGCCAAGATCATTCGCGAGATGTCGGACAAGGAGATTGACTGGAAGCGTGCCGGCACGGCGGACTATCAGCGCTTGGCGCGTCGGTCGATGGAAACCATGCGTCCGGTGACGGCGCTGACGTAGGTGGAGCCGAACCGGCCGCGCATCGACGCGGGCGGCGGCAAGCCTAAGTATCTGCAGGACAAGGCGGGCTGATCCCAAAGAAGGCCCCCGGAAACCGGAAAGGGAGGCTGTCATGCCCGTCACACTCGACATCACTGGCAAGACCCGAGTCTTCGGCATCATCGCCGATCCGATTCACCACGTCCGCGCGCCGATGGTGTTCAACGAGATGTTCGAGAGAACCGGCCGTGATGCGATCATGGTCCCGCTCCATGTAAGGCCGGAGCAGTTGCCGACGGCGGTCGAGGGCTTCAAGGCGATGCCGAACTTCGGCGGTCTTTGCGTCACCGTCCCCCACAAAGTCGAGATCATGAAGCTCTGCGACACACTGGGAGAGCAGGGGCGCCTGATTGGGGCGACCAACGCCGTCCGGTTTGACCCCGACGGCCGCATGAGCGGCGACATGTTCGACGGGAAGGGCTTCATCGCAGGCATGCGGTGCCAAGGTTTCGAGCCGGCGGGGAAGTCCGTCCTGCAACTTGGTGCGGGCGGTGCGGGCCGAGCGATCGCGTTTGCCTTGGCGAGCGAAGGCGTCTCCAAACTGGTCATCCACAACCGCACCCGGGACAAGGCAGAGGAACTCGCAACCGCGGTAAAGGCCGCCTATCCCTCAGTGCCGGTTGAAGCCGGGGATGCAGACCCGCGCGGTTTGGAGATCATCGTCAACACAACATCACTTGGCCTCCATGACGAGGATCCGCTTCCGATGGAGACCGGCCTGATCTCGCCGGAGCACCTTGTCGCGGAGATCATCATGATCCCTGTGGAGACCCCATTGTTGAAAGCCGCCAAGGCGAAAGGGGCACAGGTTCACTATGGCCGCCATATGCTGGATGAACAGATCACGCTGATCGCCGATTACATCGGTGCCTGACCGCACAATCGGATTGTTTCTCCAGAGGCAATACTGATGTGCTCCGCATCGCCCGTTAAGGCGGTTGTGGAACTGATCGGTAAGTCTAAATCTCACCCTCACGGAATTCGTGGCGCGGAGAGGGGGAGCTTTACCGATGACCAGCGACCGTCCAACCATTCATGTCATTCACGAGAACCCCGAGTGGCTGCCGCCGTTCGCTGACGCGTTCGAGGCGCGGGGTGAGACGTTCGAGGATTGGAACCTCGTCGAGCGGTCGATCGACCTTTCCGCACCGCCGCCAGAAGGCATCTTCTATAACCGGATGAGCGCGTCTTCCCATACGCGCGGCCATCGGTATTCGCCTGAACTCACCAGCGTCGTCCTCAACTGGCTGGAAGGCCACGGCCGCAAGGTGATCAACGGCAGCCGGGCGCTGTCGCTTGAGGTCAACAAGTCCGCTCAATACGCTTCTCTCGCCGCCCACGCGGTGCCCACGCCCCGCACCATCGCGGCGGTCGGCAAAGCCGCGCTGCGGGAAGCGGTCGAGGCATTCGGTGATGCCCCCGTCATCGTCAAACCGAACCGGGGCGGCAAAGGCCTCGGCGTTCGTTTGTTCGAAGACCACGGTCCTCTGTTGGATCTGATCGAGAGCGATGGCTTGGACGAGACCATCGACGGCATCACGCTGGTCCAGCAGTACGTGGAGACAGCAGACCGGACGATCATCCGGGCCGAGTTCATCGGCGGCCAATTCCACTATGCGGTTCGCGTCGACACAAGCCAGGGCTTCGAGCTTTGCCCGGCGGACGTCTGCGAGATCGACGCGGCACCGGCCCGTCCGAGATTCGAGATCATTGAGCGCATCGACCCGGCGCTGCAAACCCGGATCGAACGTTTCCTCGCGTTCAACGATATCCACATGGCGGGTGTCGAGTTCGCGACGACGGCCGACGGTGACACTTTCGTCTATGACGTCAACACGAACACCAACTACAATCCGGACGCAGAGGCGGCAGCCGGACGGAACGCGCCGGCAGCCCTGGTCGACTGGTTGATCGCAGAACGCGACCGGGTCTACGGGTATGCCACGCCTCACTTGGCGGTCGCGAGCTGACGGCACGACCGCTTCCGGACACGCGAAGAGGAGGGGTGCGCCATGGCCCGGGTGCGAGATGTTGAGATTGACGAGGTTCCGGCGGACGCCCGGCCGGTTTATGAGCGCTTTGCGCGGGACTACGGCCCGTTCCTGAACCAGGTGAAAGTGTTTGCCCACCGCCCGGCGGCGTTGCGGCACATCATGGGCTTGCTGCTGGAGATGGCTGACGGCCCGATTGTCGACAAGCGCTATCTCGAGATTGGCTTGGTCACCGTCTCGGCGGTGAACAAATGCGAGTACTGCGTCACCCATCACGCTCCGCGCTTGATGGAGTATGGCATCGGCCGTGAGTCTGTCGACGCGATCCTTGAGGACGAGGTGCCGGATTTTGAGCCGTTGGACTATCTGGTGCGGGATTACGCCAAGCAGGTGACGGAGGACCACAACCGGGTTCGAGACACCATGTTTGACAAGCTCCGGGAGCATTTCTCCGAAGAGCAGATTGTCGAGTTGACCCTGCGCATTGCGCTCTGCACGTTCTTCAACAAGTTCAACGACGTCATGCAGATCGACATTGAAGACGATGCCCGTTCCGGCCTGATCGCGGCGGAGTGATTGGCGCCTATCGGCTGACCACCAAGACAAAGGGCTCCTTCCATCGGGAGGAGCCCTTTTTTTCATGGGTTGAGCAGTCGCGTGTCGCCTACTCAGCCGCTTCCGGTTTTCCGGTGTCGTCCTTCGCGGCCTCGCGTTCCTTTTGCTTCTGGATCTCGGCGTCCACTGCCTTCTGGGCTGTGCCGACGAACAGTTCCCGGTTCTCGTGGCTGTAGGCATAGCTTACCCGCCGGAGATCGTTCTTGGCCTGGAAGTAAGGCATCACGTAGCGCGCCATAAGCTCGTAGTGACGCTTCGTCGCCGCCCAGTCCGCCCAGTTATGGGCCAACTCCAGATACGCACCGAAGCCGCCTGAGCCTTGTAGAAGCTTCTCCACATGCCGGATCGCATCGTCCGGAGTGCCGATGACCGCGATCTGGTTCTCGGTGAGGTAGGTGTAGGGCTCCGTGATGCCCGGCGGTACGATCGGGAAGGACGCGATCTCGCGGAAATAGCGGGCGAAGTGCTCCAGCCCGAACTCAACGTTCTTCTTGGCCTCCTCTCGGGTCTCGGCGATGTGGGCCATGGTGACGACCCGCCAGTTCGCGCGGTCGACCGTCTTGCCGTGCTCTGCCGCCGTCTCCTCGCAGATCCGCCAGTTGTTCGCGTGCGCGGCCAACGCCTCGTCCGAGGTGCCGCCGATCGACAGCATGCCGAGCCCATGTTTGCCCGCAGCAAGCGCCCCGGCGGGCGAACGGGAGCAGGCAACCGCCATTGGCATGCCGGGCTGCTGATATGGCCGGAGCTGAAGCTGGGCTTCCCGAAGCTCGAACCAGTCCGTCTTCATGGAGATCTGCTCGCCCTCGAGCAGTGGCACGATCGCGTCGATCGCCTCGTTCATCATCCGGCGCTGATCGGTCGGGTCGATTCCCATCCGGAACGCGTCGCCGGACAACGCGCCCGGGCCCATGCCCAGTATGACGCGGCCCCGGGTCATATGGTCGATCTGCACCATACGGTCGGCCAGCATGAAGGGATGGTGATAGGGCAGGGAGGCAACACCGGTTCCGAGCCGGATGTGCTTCGTGCGCTCGGCGGCCGCCGCGATGAAAACCTCGGGGGAGGCGATGATCTCGAACCCGCCGGAATGGTGCTCACCCACCCAGGCCTCGTCGTAGCCGAGATGGTCCAGATGCTCCAGCAGTTCCATGTCCCGGGACATGGCCAGTGTCGGATTCTCATCCATCGCATGGAACGGTGCGAGGAAGATGCCGAACTTCAGATGATCGGGCCGCATGCGTCCCTCCCTGTCGATGACGTTCTTTTGTTTCTTTCGGAAACGCTAGCACCTCGGTCGCCGGGAAGAAACCGGCCCGGGCGGTGGGATTCGAGACGGCTGTGTTCGCGTTACGGGGATGGTGGGCGGGCTTTCGAACGGCGGACCACGGTCTCAAGCGCGCCCAGAAACCGGGACCGATCCGCCTTGCTGAACGGTTTGCCCCCACCCGCCACGCCCAATGGGTTGGCGGAACGGATGTCGGCCATAAGATCCCGCGTTGCCAGGGCGCCGCCCACGTTCTTGTCGTCCCAGACATGGCCGTCGTGGCGGACGGCAAGCGCCCCCGCTTCGACGCACCGGGCAGCCAGGGGAATATCGCCGGTCACACAGATATCTCCCGGCCCGGCCCTGTCGGCGATCCACTGGTCGGCCACGTCGGGCCCCTCCGGGACTATGACGGTCTCGACCAAAGGGTCCGGGTGAGGACGGATTCCGCCGTTCGAGACGATGTAGACGCTGACCTGATGCCGGCTCGCCACACGGACGACCTCATCTTTCACCGGGCAAGCGTCTGCATCGACAAAAATCGTGGTCACCTTTCAGCACCCCATGTTCTGAAACCGGTCTTGCCGCTATGTGTCGAGCAAACACCGGCCTTCGGGAAGGATCGAGATCGCATGTTTGATGGATACATTATCTGCGGCACACCGAGAACGGGGAGCACGCTGCTCTGCAATCTCCTCACCTCGACGGGC
Organism: Thalassobaculaceae bacterium; assembly: GCA_963691835.1. Lineage (GTDB taxonomy): Bacteria > Pseudomonadota > Alphaproteobacteria > Thalassobaculales > Thalassobaculaceae. Next base: position 4,627,873 of record OY829383.1, on the reverse strand, counting down.
AGGGCCGGACGGCCGAACTCTTTCTATCGTAGGCAAAACATTCGTGAGTGGGCCGAGGGTTGGCGTGTCCCGGAACCAGCGCAGATCGGAGAGGCCGCTTTTGAAGCTGCCTATTTGAAAGCGGCCATCGAAGCCGGCACCAACGGCACACCCCTTTTCGGCTTCCGCTTGATGGGAGAGAACCGAGGGGAGCTTTTGGAGATCCTCGACCGCCTTTTTCCGGGGCGGACCACAGATAAGGACAGGTTCCAGCAGGCTTTCGGGCGGCTTCTCTATGTCCACCTGTCACGGACGGACAAACTCGATCAGGCCATTTCTCTGGAGAAGGCGCGGCAGAGTGGACTTTGGCACAGGGCACCTGACGGTTCGGAGCTCGAACGTCTCTCGCCTCCCAAAGAGCCGGTCTACGATTTTGGGGCCCTCAGGCAACAGGTCGCGGAACTCGAGCAACTGGACCGGGCATGGGAGACCTGGTTCGATGAGCAAGGCATTGAGCCGCACAGGATCACCTACGATGAGCTTTCTGCGGATCCAGCAGGCGCGCTTATCCGGATGTTCGAGGCGCTTGGGGTCCCAGCACCTGACCGTTCAAGCGTTCGGCCGGGGGTGGCAAAGCTGGCCGACGACGTCAGTGCCGAGTGGGCGCAGCGATACAGAAACGACACGTCTGATCAGAAGTAGCCTCCGTCAACCCGGAACTCTGCCCCTGTGCAACCTCGTGAGGCTTCCGAGGCCAGAAAGAGGACCATTTCAGCTACATCCGCCTCGACCATCGGGCGTTTCAGGCATTGGTGCTCGATGATGCGGGCCTCGTCCTCCGGGCTGATCCAATCTCGGCGCTGACGGTCGGTCAGGATCGCGCCGGGCACGACGGAGTTCACGCGGATGCCGGAGGCGCCGAGATCCCGGGCGAGTGACCGGGTGAGACCGGCCGCCGCTGATTTTGCAGCGCTATAAACGGCGAGATTGGGCACGCCAATGATCGGCGCGATCGAGCCGAAGTTGACGATCGCGCCGCCAGCCGCCGAACTTTCCTTTGTTCCTGCCATGTACCGGGCCGCCGCTTGGGCGGCGAAGAACTGATGCTTCAGGTTGACTGATAGGAGACGGTCCCAGTCATCTGGCGTCACGGCGTCGACCGGCATTCGCAGATCGTTGGCCGCGTTGTTGACGAGCACGCCGAGCCCGCTTCCGGTAGCATGTGCTTCGCCAATGCGGGCGACCAGGGCTGCGGTGTCGGTCACGTCGCATACGGAGAAGCTGGGGCGGTTGCCTGTTTCGGCCTCAAGCCGCTTCGCAAGGGTGTTCCCGGAAGCTTGGTCAATGTCGATGAAGTGAACATCGGCGCCCTGTTGGCAAAAGGCCTCGACGATCGCGGCTCCGATCCCGGTGGCGCCACCACTGATGAAGACGGTCCGGTTGGCCAGGTCGGGGTATCGCGTTCTGTACGGTTTGATGTCTTCGGTCATGCCGATGGCTCCGGTGTCTTGTTGTCCGCTTTCATTGGGCGAGGGGCTTCGGCGCCCCTTGCCGGTAGGCGTAGTGATTGCCGGCGCGCACTTGAAACCAAGATGACAGGTCGTCGTTTGGCCAACGGACCCGAAGGCGTGCCGTGTCGCCCGAGCCCAATCCGAAGTGGGTTGGTACGAGGCTGGCACCGCCATGACCGCCGCCGACGGTGACGTCTTTCGTCTGCAAACGGCCGTCCGCCTCAAGCTCAAGCCGGGCCCCCACACCGCGCGTGTTGCCATCGGTGCCAATCAGTCGAACAGACAAGCTGTTCCCGGCGGTCTTGTCAGGGCAACTCATGTTGCGGAAGAAACTGACCGGCTGGTTGCGGTTGACGACCACGATATCCAGGCACCCGTCCCGATCGAAGTCCGCGACCGCCCCGCCGCGCCCCATCGTGTTGAGGTCGATCCGGGCTTGATCGCCAACCTCGACAAAGCGTCCCTCTGGCGTCCCCAGCAGCAGGGAGTCGGGGTCGTAGGCGGCAAACTGCTTCATCGTGTCGACGTTGCCCTTGATGATCAGGAGGTCCTGATATCCGTCGGCGTTGAAGTCGGCGAAGGTCGTGTGCCACGACGTCGAGGGCCGTGGATCTCCGCCGCTATAGGGGCGCTGAGCGGAAGCCCCGAGCGGCCAGGCCCTGTCCTCGAAAGTGGGGCGCGGCGAGGGTCCGGCCTTGGCAAGGGTATAAAGGCGGTTCTCCGCCATGTTGGTGGCCGCGATTTCCGGATGGCCATCCCCGTCGATGTCCGTGGCGGCGAGGCCCATGCCCCAGATTCTATCCGAAACCCAACCGTCGGCGGCGGAGTAGGGGGTGGCCCGGCTCCCTGCGAGGCGGACCAACTGCTCCGCTCCGTCGGGGTCCGCGTACTGCCGGTCGTTGGAAATGCGGAGATCGGGCCGGCCGTCACCCCGCCAGTCGACGAACAGCATGGAAAGCGGACAATGGCTCGGTCGAATGTCTTGGACTGACCCGTACTGCGGTCGTGTGCCGACGCCGCCGGGGGCCGGGCGCGCGATCAGACCGGGCTCGCAGTTGCCGGTCTTCTCGAGGGGCTTCGAGCGGTCCACATAGTTCCCGATCGCGATCGTCGGATGGCTCATGCCCGGTTGCCACGTCGCTGCGAGAGCCGTGCTCCAGGTGCCGGTGTCAGTCAGGCCCCATGCGGCGTTTGCGACCTCAAACCGGCAATCGCCTAACCCTTTCAGGAACCTGTTCCGGCCGAACCGCAGCAGAGCGAGGTCGACGATGCCGTCCCCATCGACGTCGAGGGCGTAGGTGCCTGTGACGCGCCGTGCCTCGGCGCCGAGCGTCGCCGGGAACGCGGTGACCCTCTTGAACGTGATGTCCGGTCCAATGCCGGGATCGCCCGTGACGTTCCGGAAAAGCGCGACAGACCCGGTTCCCCCCGCGAGGATGAGGTCGGCATCCCGGTCGCCGTCGCAATCGAAGGCCGCGCCGCCGCCGCCGACCACGAAATCCGCATCCGCTTGATACGTATGGTCCAACCCGGCGGCGCTCGCAAATTCCTCAAACACCGGTGTCCCGAAGGAGCCCTGTCCTCCGTTGCCTTCCGCGGTGCGTGTCGTTTCAGCAGGCGTGGCGCAGGCGCCGAGGGTTAGCGCGAGGATACCAAGCATTGTTGAGCGCCGATGACGGGCAAAAATTTTGCATGCCGAATTAATACGATTGGCAGGTGCGCAGTACGTGCTGGTCATTCTGTATTCCCCCCGATTGGCTCAAGAACGATCGCGGGCGAGGGTGTGATGTCCCGATCCGGACGCGAACGCTGGCCACAGTCTCCGACTTTGGCATCGGATTTATAAGATGTTGACCCAAGTGCCCGGTTTGGGACAACATATTTTTCAGTCTCCGAATTAAATGAATTTAATCGGCCATAGAGCCACTAACGGGAGGGAACCCAAGTGAACACGCGCATCATTAAGCAAATTCTGGCCGGAACCGCGTTGCTCGCCGCGGCGGCCGTGGCGCCGCTGTCCGCCTCGGCAGCAGATATCGTCGTCGGCGTAAGCTGGTCCAACTTCCAGGAAGAGCGGTGGAAGACCGACGAAGCGGCCATCAAGTCGGCCCTCGAAGCCGCTGGGGCGGAGTACATCAGTGCTGATGCCCAAAGCTCGACGGCGAAGCAGCTCTCGGATGTGGAAAGCCTGATTGCGCGCGGTGCGAATGCGCTGATCATCCTGGCTCAGGACGCCTCGGCCATCACGCCGGCGGTCGTGAAGGCTACTCAGGAAGGCATTCCCGTCGTCGGATATGACCGGCTGATCGAGAACGCGGATGCCTTCTACATCACCTTCGACAACGTCGAGGTCGGCCGGATGCAGGCCCGTGCGGTCTACGCCGCCCAGCCGAAAGGCAACTACGTCTTTATCAAGGGCAGCCCCCAGGATCCGAACGCGGACTTCCTGCACGGTGGCCAGCTTGAGATCCTGCAGGCGGCCATCGACAAGGGCGACATCACCGTCGTCGGCAACCAGTACACGGACGGCTGGCTGCCCGCCAACGCCCAACGAAACATGGAGCAGATTCTGACCGCCGCCGATAACAAGGTCGACGCCGTGGTCGCATCCAACGATGGCACGGCCGGCGGCGTGGTGGCTGCACTGACGGCACAGGGCCTCGACGGCATTCCGGTTTCCGGTCAGGACGGTGACCATGCGGCTCTCAATCGCGTCGCACTCGGCACCCAAACCGTGTCCGTCTGGAAAGACGCGCGGGAACTCGGCATTCGGGCCGGGGAGATCGCGGTCGAGCTGGCGAAAGGCACGGCCATGTCGAAGGTCAGCGGTGCGCAGGCATGGACCAGCCCGGGCGGTATCAAGATGAGCTCCGTCTTTTTGGCGCCGGTCCCCATCACCCAGGATAAGCTCGGCGTCGTCATCGATGCGGGCTGGGTCGGCAAGGACGTGGTCTGCAAAGGTGTGAAGGCCGGGTCCGTCGCGGCCTGCAACTAACGGCCGCTGAACTTGCGCCGAAGGTGACTCCTGTGCGGGCGGTGACCGCCGCCCGCACAGGAAGTTCCAGCATCCCACATCTTATATCCCTCGTCCGGGAGCCATAGAATGGCCAACACGGAATCACCGGCACCTGCGCCCACCCGGCGGGGTCCCGCGGACCTCTTGCGCGCGATGGAGGTCGATCTTCGCCTCGTCGGAATGATCGGCGCCCTGCTGGTCATCTGGATCGTTCTCGACATTGCGACCGGCGGCCGTTTCCTGACGCCGCGCAATCTCTTCAACCTTTCGGTCCAGACGGCGTCGGTTGCTGTGATGGCCACGGGAATGGTCTTTGTGATCGTCGCCCGGCACATCGACCTTTCGGTCGGCTCGATGCTCGGCGTGATCGCCATGGTGATGGGGGTCTTCCAGACCGAGATCATGCCGGAGTTGGTCGGCTTCAATCATCCCATGACATGGGGGCTCACCATTCTGTTGGGGCTGGTCCTGGGTGCTGTGATGGGCGGGCTTCAGGGCGCTGTCATCGGCTATCTGGGTGTCCCGGCCTTCATCGTCACCTTGGGCGGCCTCCTGATCTGGCGGGGTGCCGCATGGTGGGTCACTCAGGGCCGGACCATCGCCCCGCTGGACGAGACTTTCGTGATGCTGGGCGGTGGTGTCGCCGGAACGCTGGGCGCCACGATGAGTTGGGTCTTCGGGGCGGTGATGGTCGCATTGGGTCTCTGGGCCATCCTGGCCGGACGCCAGCGGCGGATCGCGTTCCAGTTCCCGCTGAAGCCGGTCTGGGCCGAGTGGTCAAATGCCTTCGCCATGGTGGTCGCCGTATTGGGTTTCGTCGCGGTAATGAACGCCTATCCCGTCCCGGAACGGGCGGCCAACCGGTTGGCCGAAGCACGGGGGTGGGACATCCCCGAAGACGGTCTCGACCTTGTCCATGGGATCGCGATCCCGGTCGTGATTGTCGCTCTCGTCGCCTTGATCATGACCATTGTCGCGCGGCGCACACAGTTTGGGCGCTACATCTTCGCCATCGGCGGCAACCCGGAGGCGGCAAACCTGTCCGGCATCGATACCCGCCGGATGACGGTCTGGATCTTCGCGCTGATGGGTGTCCTCTGCGCCTTGTCCGCCGTGATCGCGAGCGCCCGGCTTCAGTCTGCGGCCAATGATCTGGGCACCTTGGATGAGCTTCGGGTGATCGCGGCCGCCGTCATCGGGGGAACCTCCCTCGCGGGTGGCGTTGGAACGATCTACGGCGCGATCCTAGGCGCTCTGGTGATGCAGAGCCTTCAGTCAGGCATGGCGTTGATGGGGATCAACACGTCGCTGCAGTCCATCGTCATCGGTGGCGTTCTGGTCCTCGCGGTCTTTGTGGATCAGGTCTACCGCCGCCGGATCACGGATTGAGGGGAGGGACCAGATGACACACGCCGAAACACACGCCGGGACGTCAGCCAATGGCGCCGGGAGCGGAACACCCCTCGTCGAGATGCGGGACATCCACGTCGCGTTCGGAGGCATCAAGGCGGTCGACGGGGTGACCGTTGACCTGCACCGGGGTGAGGTTGTCGGTCTTCTCGGCCACAACGGCGCCGGTAAGTCGACCCTGATCAAGGTCCTGTCCGGCGCCTATCAGGCAACCGCCGGGGAAATCTATATCGACGGCAATGTGGCCAAGATCCGGTCCGCCCGGGACGCGCGGTCGCACAACATCGAAACGATCTATCAGACCCTCGCTCTGGCGGACAATCTCGATGCCGCCGCCAATCTGTTCTTGGGGCGCGAGCTGACAACAGGGTCAGGCCTGCTCGACGAGGTCAGGATGGAGGCGGAGACGCGGAAGATCATGGGGCGTCTTAACCCCAACTTCCGAAAGTTCAGCGCCCCGGTCTCGGCCCTCTCCGGTGGCCAGCGTCAGTCGGTCGCGATTGCGCGTGCGGTGTACTTCGATGCCCGGGTCCTGATCATGGACGAGCCTACGGCGGCCTTGGGGGTCCAAGAAACCGCCATGGTCTCCGACCTGATCAAGCAACTGAAGGCTGAGGGGATCGGCATCTTCCTGATCAGCCATGATATCCATGACGTCTTCGACCTGTCTGACCGCCTCACCGTCATGAAGAACGGCAAGCTTGTGGGGACCGTTCAGACCGAAGAGGTCTCCAAGGATGATGTCCTGGGCATGATCATCCTCGGCGAAATGCCGAAGCATCTCCGGTAGGTCCGGCGGTGGACACGCGCGGTCCCAGTCCCCGCCCGGCTGCGGATCCGGTTCGGCAAGCCAGCCGTAAGCGCGTTATTGACATCATTCGGGAACGTGGTCCCGTGGCCCGTGTCGAGATCACGGATCACACAGGCCTCAGTCCTGCGACCGTGACCTCGGTTACGGCGGATCTTCTGGATGAAGGTCTGATCCGCCTGGCCGACGTGCACGGGGCAGCTGGCGAAACGGTCGGTCAGCCTTCGCGGGGCCGGCCTCGGACATTGCTTGAGATTGAGCCCGACGCGGGATTCGCGATCGGCGTAAAGCTGTCTCTCGACCAAATCTCAGCGACTCTGACCAACATGTCGGGGGAGATCATCGGCACGGATCTCACCCAAGCCCCGATCGACACGATGGAGACCGCCGACATCGTCCGAACGACGGCTGATTGCATTCGTGCGGTCGTGACCAAGTCCGGTGTCGAGACGGGCGATGTCAAAGGGGTTGGCGTGGGTGTGCCCGGTTACGTCGGCTATCCTGAGGGTGACGTACACTGGAGCCCACTTTTCGACGCATCACCGACGCCTTTCCGGGCGCTGCTGGAGGCCGAAATCGGTCTTCGTGCCCACGTGGACAACGACGCCAACCTGATCGCGCTGGCTGAGAAATGGTTCGGTGTCGGGCGGCATCACAGCAGCTTTCTCGTCGTCACCGTGGAACATGGTGTGGGCATGGGCTTGGTCGTCGACAACCGCCTCTACCGGGGAAGCCGCGGGCTCGGTGCGGAGTTTGGGCATACGAAACTGGTTGTGGGCGGGGCGTTGTGCCGGTGCGGGCAGCGCGGGTGCATTGAAGCTTATGTTTCCGACTACGCGATCGTGCGGGAAGCGAGTATCTTCGACGGCGGGGCCGCGGCGGCCGGTCACCGGAGCATGCGCGATGCGATGGACGCGCTTATCGCGCGTGCCGACGGTGGTGACGCCAATGTGGCTGCGGTGTTTCGGCGGGCGGGCCAGTATCTTGGCATCGGCATCGCCAATCTGGTCGACGTCCTGGATCCTGCGGTCGTCATTCTCTCTGGTGCTCGAACGCATTCGGCCAAGGCGTTCTTCAGTGCTCTTCAAGGCGCGCTTGGCGACGCGAATGAGGCGATGCCGAGGCCAATGCCGTCTCTCGAGATCCATCCGTGGGGTGACGAGATTTGGGCGCGGGGGGCTGCCGCTCTGGTTCTGGATGAGGGGTTGGTCTGATAGGGTTCTCGGAGACGTGCCGCGCCGGTTTCGGATCGTTCGGCGGCATCGGAGGCAACCATGAAGATCCGGACCGCGACGCTGGAAGACAGATCCGTGCTGGACGACGTGATTTCCCGATCCTACGGCGATCTGTTTCGTGGCTGGTACGATGAAAAGCTTCTATCCGTGGCCCTGCCGTTAATGTCCAAAGCCAACCCGAAGCTTCTGGAAAGCGGGACATACTATGTCGCAGAGGAGCAGGGACGCGTGATTGCCGCCGGGGGGTGGACCGGGTATGCGCCGTCGGACTTGAGCTCGGTCGTCGGAGTGGGGCACATCCGGCACTTTGCGACGGACCCAGATCATCTTCGAAAGGGGGCCGCACGGAAGATCATGACCCATTCCATGGAGGCCGCGCGCCAGGCGGGGATCCGGCGGTTGGAGTGTGTCTCAAGCCTGCCGGCGGAGACGTTCTACAGCGCGGTCGGTTTCTTGGTGGACCGCCGGGACATGGTTGCTTTCACCGAAGAGGTATCCATTCCAGCCGTGTTCATGAGCCGTGAACTGGAGGTCTGAATGCAGGGTGATCCGGCGGCGGCCGATGCTCTTCTGGCGGAAATGGCCGAAACGGTTCCGGAGGTTCGGGCCGGTACGGTCGTCTGCGCGGTAAATTGGACAGTCGTCGCTTCCGAGGATGGCGGTTCGGGCTTGGCGGCAACACCTCCCCTTGGTCGGAACGGGGCCCGGGTGACGCCCGATGCCGGTACGTTTGCGGGGCAGTCCCTTCGGCATCTGGCGATGTTCGCGACGAGCCTCAATCCCTACGAGCGGGCGATTGGCCTGGCGGCCATTAACGCCGGGCTTAATCGTCAAACGGATCTACCGGGTGGCAAAGGCCTTCGGCCCGTGTCCGACGGGACGGGCACAGTCATTGTCGGCCGATTTCCGCGGATCGATGAGATCATGCCCGGTGCAACCGTTCTCGAGATTGATCCGAGAGAGCCCGGCGATCTGCCATCGTTCGCGGCTGTGCGCGTGATCCCGCAATGCCGTCACCTGATCTTGACGCCAACTGCGATCGTCAATGGCTCGTGGGGTGGCCTGCTGGCCCTTGCGCCGGAGGGTGCGTCCGTCTCACTCGTCGGGCCCGGTGCGGCCCTCAGCCCCATGATGTTCCGGATCGGTATCGGCCGGTTGGCTGGGTTCATACCCGAAGATCGGGACGGCCTGATCCGGTCCGTCTCTGAAGGTGCGGGAGCCCGTGGGTTCAGGAGATTCGGCCGGGACGTCATTCTCGCATCTAGCGGAGACCCGGATGTAGATCACTCAACGCGGCAGGCGATGCGTTCCGTATCGTCGTAGACCACAAAGGTGCCGCCGACGCGCATTGAGGACCAGCAACTGTCCCATTGCTTCCGGGTTTGGGCCTCAACATTGACGACGATGTTCGGAGAGATGAACTCGATCGTTTCCACATCGCCGGCGCTGACGCGCGTCAACTCACGATGCCAACGCTTGATCCGGACATTCGCCTCGGTCGAAGACTCATTCCGGATGGTGACCGTGCGCAGGTTCGGATCCGGTGGAATTTCTTCCCCACACCCGACAAGCAAGCACGCCAGAACAAGATTTAGCAGGCCAACTCTGAACATCATAGATCGCCTCTCCCATCCGCATAGTCATGAACTCACAGCGGATTGTCAACAAAGGCTGTTAAGCGATTAAATTTTAAGAATTCTTTAAGGTTTTCATAATGCCATCAAAGGTTTTAGATAGCAACAATATCAAGATCCAGGTCTTCGTCCTGGTTGGTGAAAGCGGGCCGGCGGCTGGTCATGATGAAATGATCGAAGTCGGCCTTCGTCGCCTTCAAGTGTGACAACTGGTCCGGTAGATCGTCGTGAATGGCAAGCCCGACCATGTGGTGCGCCTTGCCGTTGGTACCGAAGATTGGGACCAGCAGGCGCTGGAACGTCCTGACGTCGCCATTGTTGTACTGAAACTGACCCTCAATGAACGATGGCTCGCCTGTGCTCAGCACCTCGGTGTAGTCCCGCCAGTAGAGATGGCCAAAACCGCCGCCTGAATCCCGCTCCAACACGGTGCCGGTCATGTCGTGACCGAGTACGTTGGTGATCGTCTCACCCCAATAGACATATTCGAACCGCGGCCCTGGATAATACACGCGTATGACGAACATCCGCCCGCAAACCTGAGTCATGCCGAGTTCTTTGATGTAGGATTCGGGCGTAAAGCAATCGGCTGGGACCACCGTTCGGCGTGTCCAACGGATCTGAAATTCCGACAAAAAGCTCTCGTCGCCCATCTCAAGCCCGCTCATTGACTCGAGTTAAGTATTACCATGATCCGTTAACAATCTCCTAATGCCTTTTGTCTGCTTACAAATTTCTACGGAGGACTGTTTCAGCGTGAGTCAGATCTTCGGGTATATTCACATTAAAGAAGGGGTCAATGCCGGGTGCTTCGAAGGCGACCTCTACAATCTGATGGCGAGCGGTCCACCGATCCACTTTGCGCACGCCTTCCGCGAACACATGGTTATGCAGGTCGTCGAACAGATCTGTGTGCCAAAGGCCGAAGACTGGATGGCGGCGGCCGTTGGAACTGGCGACGGCCAGGGGCGCGCCCGCTCGGGTTGCCGCTTGGAGCAGGGCCGGAACGAGATCCGTTGGAAAGAAAGGTGTGTCGGCGGCAACTGTCGCTATCCAGGCTGGGCTCTGTGCGGATCGTTTGGCCCAGTCCATTCCGGTCAGAACCCCGGCGAGCGGGCCCGCGTGCCCCTCTAAGATGTCAGGAACGACCGGCAGGCCGAACTCGGCAAACCGGGCAGGGTCTCCATTTGCGTTCAGGGCCAATTGGCTGACTTGGGGGCGCAGGCGGTCGATTGCGTGGGCCAGCATCGGCCGTCCGGATAGGGGGAGCAGGCTCTTGTCGCCGCCGCCCATGCGGCGTGACAGCCCTCCCGCCAGAACGACGCCCATCACGTCCGTTTCCGTTTTGGCGTTTCCTTGGCTGGCTGCGGCGTCCGTCATCAGTCCACGCTGTCCGCGTCGGCGGCCATGTCGGTTGTGGCGTCCCGGATGATCCGCTCCGTTCCCGACAGCGCGATGAAGCGTTTGCCTTTCGCCCGGCCGATCAGGGTCAGGCCGGTTTCCCGGGCGAGGTCGACGCCCCAGGCCGTGAAGCCGGAGCGGGAGATCAGGATCGGGATGCCCATCTGGACCGTCTTGATGACCATCTCGCTGGTCAGCCGCCCGGTCGTGTAGAGAATGGTATCCGCCGGGTCGATCCCGTTGATCATCATGTAGCCGGCAATCTTGTCCACGGCGTTGTGGCGGCCGACATCTTCCATGTAGAGGATCGGTTGATCCCCACGGCACAGCACGCATCCGTGGATGGCACCGGCGGCGAGGTAGAGGCTTGGCGTGTGGGTGATGGCGCGGGACAACGCGTAGATCCACGAGGTCCGGAGCACCGCGTCCTGAGGGAGGGCGATCCCCTCAATCTGCTCCATGAGGTCGCCGAAGACTGTCCCCTGAGCGCAGCCGGAGGTTCTCACCTTCTTCTTCAGCTTCTCCTCGTAGTTCGTTTCGCGCTCGGTGCGGACGACAACCACCTCCAGGTCCTCGTCATGGTCGATGCCGGTAATGACATCGTCCCGGAGAAGCATGTTCTGGTTCAACAGATAGCCAACGGCCAGATAGTCCGGATGATCGCCGATCGTCATCGCCGTGACGATTTCCTGGCGGTTGAGATAGATGGTCAGCGGCTTCTCCGTCACCACCGAGATGACGGTCGGCCGGCCCTCCTGATCAAAGCCGGTGACCGATGTTGTCAGGCGTGGGTCGTCCGGGTCGGGGGCGACGAGATAGTCTGGTCCGCTCATCCGCCGGCCCTTTCAGGCGAGGTTTCGTGTGCTGTCTCGGGCTGCCGGATGTGGGGGGCGACGATACGATCGAAGACGCTGACATCGCCATGGGCCCGGGCAACAAGCATTGCCCCCTCCAGCTCCGCCAGCAAACGGGACGCGGCCGTCGGGTCGCCCAAGGCGGGGCTGGCGGACAGAGCGGCCGAAAGCCAATCCTCTGTGCGCTCGAAGAACCGTCGGGTCTCCGACACGACCGGGTCGGGAAGGCCGCCGGACTCAGCCGCCAACATGCCGCACAGGCACATCAGTTGGTCCCGTGCGAGAGAGGTTCGGAACGCCTCGATGAGCGTTGGGATGGCGTCAGCGTCTTCAGGATCTCCCAACGCGTCCACGAACCGTTCCGTGTACCGTCGCGCCACCGCTGCTCCAAGATCCGCTTTGGTCGGGAAGTGATAATGCACGCTCGCCGACTTGATCCCGACATCGTGCGCCAGATCACGGAAGCTGACACCATTGAAGCCCCGGTCCCGGATCATCCGTTCCGCAGCATCTAGGATCTGATCTCGTTTAGGCCCGGCCATGGCGGTCTTCCTTGCAGGAATGTCAAATGGGTTGGTGGTCGAACTCATGCCTATCGATAGATAGGGAATCTTGTCTGAAATGTCATCCCATCCGCTGGTTTTCGCCGCTTCGGTCGGGCTTAGGCCAATAGCTTTGCTGACGAAATGATACATCTCTCAGCCTGTCATCAATGAGGCAAATCCGATGATGAGTGCCGGCACACGGTCCATTGCATCGCTGCTCCTGAGCGTCGCCCTTCTTTGGACGGCGAATGGTCTGTTCGGGACCTTGCTGGGCGTTCGAATGGTGGGCGAAGGATTCCCCACATTCGTCATCGGACTGGTGACGTCCGCCTACTTCCTTGGTCAGTTTGTGGGGGCGATTGTTTGTGGGCGCATCATCGAGCGGGTGGGCCACGTAAGATCCTTTGCCGCCTTTGCCTCCGTTATCTCCGCCTGCGCGATTGGTCACCCAATCCTGGTGGACCCGGTTGCTTGGGGCGTCCTCCGCCTGTTGACCGGCATTTGCACCGCCGGTGTGCTGATGGTGGCGGAAAGCTGGTTGAACTCCGCGACCTCGAATGAGGGGCGGGGCAGCATGCTCTCCATGTACACCGTCGTGGTCTATGTCGGACTTGCGGGCGGGCAGCAGCTTCTCAACATGGATGATCCGCTGAGCTTCGTTCTCTATTGCCTCGCTTCGATCCTGTTCTCGTTGGCGCTTGTGCCGCTGACGCTTGCGAGGTCCGCTGGCAGCGGCGAGGTCGCACCCTCCGCCTTCAGCTTCCGGGAGTTGGTCGCCATCTCGCCGCTGGGGGTCGTTGCCAGTTTCGCATCGGGTCTGGTGCTCGGTTGCATCATGGGTCTGGGGCCGATCTTCGGCTCCCAGGTCGGCCTGACGGTCAGCGAGGTCGCGACCTTCATGACCGTCATCATTTTTGGGGGTGTGGTCATCCAGTACCCGATCGGCAAGGCCTCGGATTATCTCGACCGACGGACGGTCATCGCGATCACACTGACAGTCGCGGGTGGGTTGGCCGTACTGATGGTGATCTCCATCAAGGCGGGCTTTCTCTCCATGTTGGTGGCGGCAGCGCTGTATGGCGGCCTGATCTTCGCCCTTTACCCGCTGGCGCTGTCCCATGCGAACGACTTCATCGACCCGTCCGACCTGGTTCCAGCAGCGGCAGGCCTTCTTATGGCGCACGGGTTCGGCTCGTCGATCGGCCCGATGATCGCAACAGCAACGATGGAGGTTATGGGCCCCGGCGGCATGTTCGTCTTCAGCGCCGCCGTCTGCTTTGCAGCTGCCGCTTTCGCCTTCTACCGCATGACCCAGCGGCCAGCGCCGACCTCGGAAGAGCAGGGCCCCTATGTCGCGATGGGGCGGACGACCTCAGCCATGCTGGAACTTGACCCTCGGGCGGAACTGGAAGAGGACCTGCAATACGATCTGCCGTTCGACGATCCGGACTACGGCGCGGATCTGGAGGCCGACCCCAAATAACGGAAAAGGGTTACTTGGAGGTTTCGGATGCCCATGCCGTGGCTCTCTTCGCGGCGTCGGCACGCTCTTCCGTGCTCAACGTCGCGGCGACCGCATCGAGAACCTCCGAGGCAGCGGCGAGACCGGCATTATCGGCAAGGATCAGCCATTTGAGCGCCTCGACAGGGTCCGCTTCTGCCCCGTCTCCCCGCCCGATCAGCACGCCGAGAGAGAGGAGGGCGGGCGCGACGCCACCGATTGCTGCCTGCTCGAACCACTTGATGGCCGCAGCGGCGTCCCGGCCTCCGCCCGCGCCGCGCTCCAGCATGATGGCCAGATTGTATTGGGCCTCGGCGACACCAGATTCGGACGCCGCCAGATACCACTTTCGGGCCGCGGCCGGATCGGCAGCGATGCCCTCGCCGAACTGAAGGATTTGCGCCAGCCGGTATTGCGCCAACGCGAAGCCGCCCTCAGCGGACCGTTGGTACCAGGTCAGCGCTTCCGCATTCTCCCGGCCTGGGTGCGCACCTTGCTCAATGGCGACGGCGAAATAGAACTGAGCACGGGGATCCCCGGCTTCCGCCGATTTGAGGTACCAGCCCAGGGCTTCCGTGTAAGTCTGGCGGGATTGGGCGCTGACCGATGAGGTCAGCCCGGTCACCCCATATAAAAGGATCGCTGAAACAACGATCACCCTTGTCGCCGGGGTAGCTCCCGCCATCCGTCCGAACACGCACGCCCCCCGGCATGAGGGCGGCCGTGTCGGTAACGGCGGCGCCCGAAACTGAACCCATCGGTATGGTTTCAGCTCCGGCTACGCCGCGACCCGAAAGCCAGCCCGTGTCAGGGGCTTAACGGACCTGTGCCCGAGGTCGCTCGCGGCGCGGGGCCGTCGAAACCGACCAGTCGGTTGGCTTCCGTTCCCGGAAGCGGTCTCCGATAGCAGTTCGGTTCTCCCAAGGTCCGATAGCAGTAGGTCGGAGCCTGTTCGGGAGGATTGAACTCCGGGCTTGCGGCACCAAGAAAGGTATCGACCCGGTCGACAACTTCCCGCGCACAGCCAACCAATACGGCGGCAACGAGCAGGAAAAGAGCGAGCTTCGGCACAAACTGTTTCGCCGATGACATATTAATTTCAATCCCGTATTGACCGCGAGACGCCGAAAAGTCAAAGCGAATCGTCGTGTTGAACCAACACTGGAATTGAAAGCAAGGTTCGTGCCGACCCCGTCCGGAAACGATCCTGACGGGGCCTCACGCGGGCTCAGTGAACCGTCTTCAGCACCTTGCCGATCGTGTCGACCATGATGTCGATATGTTCCTTCTCGACGATCAAGGGCGGCGACAGGGCAATGATGTCCCCGGTGGTCCGGATCAGAAGCCCTTCGTCATAGCATTTGAGGAAAGCGTCGAAGGCGCGGGCCGTCGGTTTGCCCTCGATCCCCTGCAATTCGATCCCGGCGACGAGGCCCAGGTTCCGAACATCGATGACGTGGTTGTGGCCTTTGAGTGAGTGAACCCCGTCCTCAAAGTACCCGGACAATTCTGCCGCCCGCTCGAACAGCCCTTCATCCCGGTAGATGTCGAGCGTGGCCAAACCCGCCGCGCATGCCAGCGGATGGCCCGAGTATGTGTAGCCGTGGAACAGCTCGATCATGCCGTCGGGTGCGTTCATGAAGGCGTCGTAGATGCCATCGCGCGCGAACACCGCTCCCATCGGGACGGTGGCGTTCGTGATGCCCTTGGCCGTCGTGAAGAGATCAGG
The DNA here is from genome assembly GCA_963691835.1 of Thalassobaculaceae bacterium. Classification (GTDB taxonomy): domain Bacteria; phylum Pseudomonadota; class Alphaproteobacteria; order Thalassobaculales; family Thalassobaculaceae. Next base: position 4,612,250 of record OY829383.1, on the reverse strand, counting down.
CTTCACGCCGAAGTACTCCGTGGCGAATGACGTTCCCAGTCGCCCAAAGCCGCTGATCACCTCATCGAAGATCAACAGGATGCCGTGCTTGTCACAGATCTGGCGCAGTCGCTGGAGGTAGCCCTTCGGCGGGATCAACACCCCGGTTGAGCCGGCGACAGGCTCCACGATGACCGCGGCGATGGTCGACGCGTCGTGGAGGGCGACCATCCGCTCCAACTCGTCCGCAAGATGCGCTCCCCACTCCGGTTGCCCGCGCGTGTAGGCGTTGGCCTCCAGATTGTGGGTGTGGGGCAGGTGGTCGACACCGGCCAGCATGGGGCCGAACATCTTGCGATTGGCAACGATGCCGCCCACCGAGATGCCGCCGAAGCCGACGCCGTGATAGCCGCGTTCCCGCCCGATCAGGCGCGTGCGGGATCCTTGGCCGATGGCCCGCTGATAGGCCAGCGCGATCTTGAGGGCTGTATCCACGGACCCGGAGCCTGAGTTCGTGAAGAACACGTGGGAGTAACCCTCGATCATCTGCGTGAGGCGGGAGGCGAACTCGAAGCTGAGCGGATGCCCCATCTGGAAGCCTGGTGCGAAATCCAGCTTCTCCACCTGCTTGGAGACCGCATCGATGATCGGCTTCCGGCGGTGGCCCGCGTTCACGCACCAAAGGCCCGCCGTACCATCCAGAACCCGCCGACCGTCGGCGGTGAGGTAATGCATGCCTTCCGCTTCAACGAACATGCGCGGATTGCCTTTGAACTGCCGGTTCGCGGTGAACGGCATCCAATAGGGTTCGAGATCATTCGGGATGAGGGTTTCGTTCGCGGTCGACATCAGGCTGGTCCCATCGTGTGGCGGACAACGGGTTAACCGTAGATCGACTGAGCGGGAAAGGCGAGTGCGGCGGTACGCGCGTCCGGAACGGGACTGTCAGCGGAACGGAACGACATCCAGGAGAGACCAGTCCGGCGGGCGGCCCATCGCTTGTTCCCGCCGCCGGAGCATCGATCGAAAACCGTCCTTCGCCATCTCGAGGTCGAGCTTCAGGGCATGCCGCTCCGCCACCCTCTCCGAGACGTCGAGAAGATGCTCGAAATCCACGTAACACCGCTCGGATGAGCGGACATTCCGGTTCGCCAGGATCAGCCATCGCGGCGGGGCAACGCGGAGCCTGTCCTCCCAGGACAAGCGGCGGGTGGGCGTGGCGATCTCTCGGACCGAGAACTCGAGGAATTTGACGAAGTAGCCCCTAAGCTCAAAAAGGACCGGGGGCAGTGAATCCTCCGGGTCCGCCTCGTCGCCATACAGTTTTTCCTCGATCAGGTCGTCGAGGAACTGCTCCAGAAAGTCATAGACGGTTGTGGTTGAGCCGATGTGGTGGAGGAACGGCGCCATCTCAGGCGGAACCACCGTGATGTAATCGTCCCGGCCGGAGGACTTGTGGGATCGGTTCCGCACGCCAGCGTGCCAGGTCATGATGCGACCCGGCTTCTTCAGGACTTGATCGAGTGCTAGTCTCGGCATTGTTGATCCAGCCGGGGACAGTGACCGATGATTGATCCTAGCCTGTTAGGCGATCTTGCCAAAGAACATAAAAAAAACGTGCTAACCAGAGATGAGGCAAAGGCCTTTCTCAAAGACATGATGCTGGTCTGCCAGAAACACGGTGTCTTTCTGCGCACCACCGATCAGGAACTGAAGTTCTCCAAAGCGTTTGAAGGCTCCGGCATGCGCACGGTTCTGAAAGCGGTGATTGATCCTGGCGACACGTGTTCCGGCGCGCGGATCGACTACAAGTAAGCAGCCTTAAGTCGCGCTCGCTTCTTCTGTCGCGAAGTGACGGATCGCTGTCAGGAACCTATCGCCGAACCGGTCGAGCTTCGCGGCACCGACCCCATGGATTTCGGCGAGCTGATCGGTCGAGTCCGGCCGGCGCTCGGCCATTTCGGCGAGGCTGCGGTCGTGAAAGACCGTGTACGCAGGCACGCCCAATTCCCGAGCGATGTCCGCGCGCAGGGATTTGAGCCGGGCCATAAGCGGGGCATCGTCGTTCGATAGGACGGGCGCGGCCCGCCGGGCGCCGTCTCTGGATTTGCGGCCCTTTCGTTTCGCAGGCTGCCTTAGCCGGACCTCCTCCTGGCCTTTCAGAACCGCGCGGCCCCGCTCGGTCATGAAGAGGGAGCCGTAGCCCGCGACATCCGCTTCGATCACCCGCTGGGCGACAAGCTGCCGGACGACGGAGCGCCAGCCGTTCTTATCAAACTCCGTCCCAACGCCGAATGTCGGCAGCGCGTCGTGACCAAGGCTTTCGATCCGTTCCGTCCGCGCGCCCGTGAGCACGTCCACAATGTGACCCGCGCCGAACATCTGGCCGGTGCGCAGGACGGCCGACAGGACCTTTTGCGCCGGAACCGTGCCATCGAGGACGACTGGCGGCTCACGGCAGACATCGCAGTTGCCGCAGTCCTTCTCCTGGGTCTCGCCAAAGACGGCAAGCAGGGATCTCCGTCTGCATTCCGTGGTTTCACAAAGGCCCAAGAGCGCGTCGAAGCGCCTGTGCTCGATCCGCTTCTGGGCGTCCGGGGCGTCGCTCTCGTCAATGAAGCGGCGGCGTTGGCGGATATCGTCGAAGCCATAAAGCATCATCGCTTCGGCCGGCTCGCCGTCCCGGCCGGCACGGCCGATCTCCTGGTAGTACGCCTCGACGGAACTCGGGATATCCAGATGGAAGACGAAGCGGACGTCCGGTTTGTCGATGCCCATCCCGAACGCGATGGTGGCGACCATCACGAGACCCGAGTCGCGGGCAAACCGTTCCTGATGGGCCGTCCGAACCTCCGCTGGAAGGCCCGCGTGATAGGGCAGTGCGTTGTACCCTTTGTCGGATAGGGCCGTTGCCGTCTCTTCCACCCCCTTGCGGGAGAGGCAGTAGACAATCCCGGATACGCCCCGGCGGCTTTCCATGAAATCGAGCAGTTGGCGGCGGGGGGCCTCTTTCTCCGCGACGGCGACGGAAATGTTTGGGCGGTCGAAGCCGAACACGAAGACCGTTGGATCCTCTCCCAACAGGCGCTCGACAATGTCGGTCCGGGTGGCGTCGTCGGCCGTGGCCGTGAAGGCGGCGAAGGAGATGCCGGGCATCGCCTCCCGCAACCGGGGCAGGGCCAGATACTCGGGGCGGAAGGCATGGCCCCATTGGCTGACGCAATGGGCCTCGTCGACGACCACCCGTTCCACGTTCATCCGCGAGAGCGCGTCGGTGATCCCATCCAGCATCAGCCGCTCCGGCGCGATGTAGAGCAGTTTGACGATGCCGTCCCGGGCATCCCGCCAGGCATCCATATTCTCTTCCCGGGTCTTGCCGGAGTGCAGGGCTGCCGCGGGCACGCCTTTCAGGTCGAGGCTGCGAACCTGATCATCCATCAGGGCGATCAGTGGAGAGACCACGATGGTCATCCCCTCGCCGAGGACGGCCGAGAGTTGGTAGCAAAGGGACTTACCGGCCCCGGTCGGCATAACCGCCAGCGTGTCCTGATGGGCGAGAAGGCTATCGACGACCTCGGCTTGGCCGGGGCGAAACGCGTCGAACCCGAAGACATCGCGAAGGCGGGCACGAACGGTATCGGCGTCGGTCATCATCGCTCGGGCGTTGGGACGGTCCTAAGTCGACTACCAAGGGGCCGATCCCGCTGCAAGACCGGCGGGATTCGGTCTCGATCCGGCAGTGGATAACCCTATCCGGACGCCTCTTCCGGAGGACTGGAACCCGCGGGGGACCTTGCGATCGCGTAACCGGCGACCGAGATCGCGCCGCCGAGAAACAACACCCACGCCAGCGGCCATGCGCTGCCGTCATGGGTCACAGCGACGAAGAATCCGCCGAGGGCCGCCCCGCCCATGCCGATGGACCCGAGCAGGGCCGCCGCCGTACCCGTACCGCCGGGGGCGAGGTTGAGCGCCAGCACCTGATTGCTGGTAAAAACGTGGGCCATGCCGAAGACGAAGGTGCCCATGCAGGCCACGACGGCGAAGGGACGGTGGGCCTCGCCATAGACCATGGCCACGGCCATCAGACCGCCGAGAAGCTGGGCCGCAACACCGACCTTCAGGATTCCGCCCGCGCCCACAGTGTCGACCCGCTTCGCCGCGAATACGTTTCCGACGGCGTAAAACAGCACGCTGCTGGCTTGATAGAAGCCGTAGTAGGCGATCGGCACGCCCTCGATATCGACCATCACGAATGGTGCAGAGGTGATGAAGCCGAACAGTCCGCCCAGTGTCGCCCCGCCGATGACCGTGTGCGCCGTGAACTTGACGTTGCCCAGAAGCCCGCCATACGTGCGCAGCAGCGTCATCGGCTTGAGGGCGCCGGGGTTGGGCGTCCCAGTTTCGGGCAGGAAGCGGATGATGAGGGCCGTGACTGTCGCGGCGGCGATCGTCAGAAGCCAGAAGTTCGCCTGCCATCCGATCCAAACGTGGATGAGGCCGCCGACCGTGGGGGCCAGCGCCGGGGTCAGCGAAATCGCCATCCCGTAAATCGCCAGCATCCGGACCGCCCCCTTGTCGTCCCAGAGGTCGCGGATCACAACCATCACCACAACGGACTGGGCGCAGGCCGCCATGCCTTGAAGCGCACGGGCGCCGATCAGCATCTCGATCGAGCCCGCCATGGCACACAGCGCGCTGAACAGCGTGAAGGAACCGAGCCCGCCGATGATCACCGGACGGCGTCCGAACCGGTCGGCGAGGGGACCGTGAATGAGCTGCGCCAAACCGAAGCCTGCGAGGTTCAGGCTCATCGTCAGCTTCACCATCGTCGGCGTGGTGTCGAGCAGGCCCGGCAGGTCCGGTAGCGTCGGCGCATAAAGGTCCGTCGACATCACGCTCGTCGACGATGCGAGGATCAGAAGCGTCGGAATCAGCCAGCCAACGGGCTTTGAGCGGTCGACAGCAGTCATGAAAGCAGACCGGAAATGTCGTGTTTTTGAGATTCTGGGGTCATCAAAGTCATGAATTCACAGTTTCGGGAAATGAGATTGCGTGCTGTCAGGAAAGCGATCTCGGTTGATTGTCGATTAGGTCAAGACGGCTTACCCTTCCAATAACATGTGCGAGCACGCACACCCACAGACCAAAGACCGGACGCGGGGAGGCCTTGGGGGCGCGCAGCCGGTGTGGAGGAACTCATGTCGCTTGCCAACGTCACGCTGGACGACAAGTACACCCAAGAGTCCGGTCGAATTTTCCTGACCGGGATTCAGGCTCTGGTCCGCCTTCCCATGGTCCAGCGACAGCGCGATGCGGCAGCCGGTTTGAACACCGGCTGTTTCATTTCGGGCTATCGCGGCTCCCCATTGGGCGGCTACGACCAGCAGCTTTGGCGTGCCAAGAAGTTTCTGGCCAACAACCACATCCATTTCACGCCCGGCCTCAACGAGGATCTCGCTGCCACCTCCGTTTGGGGTAGCCAGCAGACGACCCTGTTCGGGGACAGCAACTACGACGGCGTTTTTGGCATCTGGTACGGCAAGGGCCCAGGCGTCGACCGCTGCGGCGACGTCTTCAAGCATGCGAACAACGCGGGTACGTCTCCCCATGGCGGCGTGCTGGCGATTGCGGGGGATGACCACGTCGCCAAGTCGTCGACGCTGCCGCATCAGAGCGAGTATGCGTTCATGGATGCGTCGATCCCGGTCCTCAATCCCGCCGGGGTGCAGGAAACCCTGGACTACGGCCTCTACGGCTTCGCCATGTCCCGCTTCTCGAGCCTGTGGGTCGGGTTCAAGACGACCGCGGAGATCATGGACAGCTCGGCTTCCATCACAGTCGATCCGCATCGCGTCGACATCAGGCTGCCGGAGTTCGAGATGCCGGCCGACGGGCTTTCCATCCGCTGGCCCGACGAGTGGCTGGATCAGGAGCACCGGCTGCATCAGTACAAGCTCTATGCCGCCTTGGCGTTTGCCCGGCAAAACCGCCTCGACCAGGTGGTCCTCGATAGCCCGAAGGCCCGGTTCGGGATCGTCACGACCGGCAAATCCTATCTCGACGTCCGCCAAGCGCTGGAGGATCTCGGGATCGACGACGCGCTGGCGGCGGAGATCGGGCTACGGATCTACAAGGTCGGCATGCCCTGGCCGCTGGAGCCCTCCGGCATTCGTGAATTCGCGAACGGCTTGGAAGAGATCCTGGTCGTCGAGGAAAAGCGGGCGCTGATCGAGAACCAGCTCAAGGAACAGCTCTACAACGATCCGCCCGCAAACCGTCCGCGTGTGGTCGGCAAATTCGACGAGAACCGGGACTGGGTGCTGCCGTCGAGCAATGAGTTGACGCCCGCCCGGATCGCCCGCGTGATTGCCCAACGGATTGGCCGCTTCTTCACCAGCCGGGAGATTGAGGACCGCCTTGCGTTCCTGGAGCAGAAGGAGAAGGCGTTGGAGACGCCTTCCTCGGATTACCTTCGCACGCCGTACTTCTGCTCGGGCTGTCCCCACAACACCTCGACCAAGGTGCCGGAGGGCAGCCGCGCCACCGCCGGCATCGGCTGCCACTTCATGTCCGTCTGGATGGACCGCAACACGGAGACCTTCACCCAGATGGGGGCGGAGGGGACGCCCTGGATCGGGCAGGCGCCGTTCACCGATACCAAGCACGTGTTCACCAATCTCGGTGATGGGACCTATACCCACTCGGGCCTTCTGGCTGTCCGGGCTGCCGTCGCGTCTGGCGTGAACATCACCTACAAGATCCTGTTCAACGACGCGGTCGCCATGACCGGCGGCCAGCCTGCCGACGGCGCCTTCACGGTGCCCCAGATCGCGGCACAGGTGGCGGCGGAGGGGATCAGCGGCCTCCGGATCGTGACGGACGAGCCGGACAAGTATCCCATCGGCACCCCATGGCCCACGGGTGCCACGGTCCACGACCGGGACGAACTCGACACCATCCAGCGGGAGCTGCGGGAGGTCGAGGGCACGACCGTCATCATCTACGATCAGGTCTGCGCGGCGGAGAAGCGCCGCCGCCGCAAGCGGGGCCTGATGGTCGACCCGCCGAAGCGGATCTTTATCAACGAGCAGGTCTGCGAGGGCTGCGGCGACTGTGGCATGGCGTCGAACTGCGCCTCCGTTCAGCCGATCGAAACCGAGTTCGGGCGCAAGCGGATCATCGATCAGTCCTCCTGCAACAAAGACTATTCCTGCGTGAAGGGCTTCTGTCCCAGTTTCGTCAACGTCATCGGCGGCTCGATCCGAAAGAACCGGGCGGCGGCTGAGGCGGAAAAGACGCCGGATTTGTTCCCCGTTCTGCCCGATCCGAAAGTTCCCGAGATTGAGGAGAGCTACGGCGTCCTGATCACCGGCATCGGCGGGACTGGCGTCGTCACGATCGGGGCCCTGATGGGCATGGCCGCCCATATCGAGGGCAAAGGGGTCACGGTGCTTGATATGACCGGTTTGGCCCAGAAGGGCGGGTCGGTCGTCAGCCATGTGCGCCTCGCGAACAAGCCGGAAGACATTCACGCGGTGCGCATTGCCGCCGGGGCCGCGGACCTCATGCTGGCGTGCGACATGGTCACCGCGTCCGGCTATGAAAACATGGCAAAGGTCAGTGCGGGCCGGACCGTGGCGGTGGTGAACACCCACGAGCAGATGAACGGCCACTTCGCCCACACCCCGGACATGACGTTCCCGGCGCATAAGATCCGGGAGACGTTGCGGTCAGCGGCGGGGGACAACTCCAGTCACTTCGTGGATGCGACACGGATCGCGACCCAGCTTCTCGGCGACAGCATCGCGTCCAATCTCTTCATGCTGGGCTATGCTTGGCAGCTTGGTCTCGTCCCGCTCAGTCATGAGTCGATCGAGAAGGCGGTTGAGCTGAACGCGGTAGCCGTCGGTTTCAACAAGCAGGCCTTTCTGTGGGGCCGCCGGGCCGCCCATGATCCCGACAGCGTGGCCAAGCTGGCCGAGCCGAAGAAGGCCGCACCGCCACACCGCGAGATCGCGACCACACTGGCGGAGGTCGTCGCCAAGCGGATCGCCTACCTCACAGACTATCAGGACAAAGCCTACGCCGGCCGATATGAGGCGCTGGTTCGTAAGGTCGAAGCGGCGGAAGCCAACCTGACCCCGGGCCTGTCCGGCCTGACGGAAACGGTCGCCCGGTACGCCTTCAAGCTGATGGCTTACAAGGACGAGTATGAGGTCGCGCGCCTCTACACGGACGGAACGTTCCTGGAGCAGCTGTCGGCCCAGTTCGAGGGGAACTACAAGCTCGAGTTCAATCTTGCCCCGCCGCTTCTTGCCCGTCCCGACCCGGATACGGGCAAGGTGAAGAAGATGGTGTTCGGCGCCTGGATGCTGCCCGCTTTCCGGGTCCTCGCGAAGCTGAAAGGCCTTCGTGGCACCGCCTGGGATATCTTCGGCAAGACCGAGGAGCGTCAGATGGAGCGGCGCCTGATCGAAGAGTATGTCTCGGTGGTGGACGAGATCGTCGAACGGCTGACACCCGAAAGTCATGCGGTTGCCGTCGATCTGGCCGGTCTGCCGGAGCAGATCCGGGGCTTCGGCCATGTGAAGCTCCGGCACTTGGAGGCCGTCAAATCACGGGAAGCTCAGCTTCTGGAGGCGCTCCGCAATCCGGAGGCCGCGGCGAAGGCTGCCGAGTAGGGACGCGCGGCATTCATGGAGATCACTGTCGAGAACATTGCTGTCGTCGGCGCGATCTTTCTCCTGGCCGGGTTGATCAAAGGCATCGTCGGTCTTGGTTTGCCGACCGTGTCGCTCGCGCTGCTGACGGTGACGGTCGGCCTCAAGGCCGGGATCGCTCTGATGCTGGTTCCGTCGTTCGCGACGAATGTCTGGCAGGCGGTTGTCGGAGGCCAGGGGCGGGCGCTTCTGGCGCGGTTCTGGGCTCTGCTGGTCGCGGTCGTCGTCGGTCTTTGGATTGGTACGGGCATTCTGGCCCGCTCGGACGGGGTGATGCTGTCAGCGATCTTCGGCGGCCTCCTGATGCTCTGGTCGGCTTATGGCCTGCTCGCTCCAAAGATCCCCGATACCAGCCCGCACGAGCGTTGGCTGTCCCCGGTCATCGGCGGTGTTACCGGTTTCGTGACCGGGTTGACCGGGTCATTCGTGATCCCGGGCGTTCTGTATCTTCAGTCGCTGGGCCTCGACCGGGACGCCTTGGTCCAAACGATGGGAATCTGTTTCACCATCTCCACGGTCGCGCTGGCCCTTGCCATGTCCGGCCGGGGGCTGTTGCCGTCCGAGTTGGGCGTTTTGTCGTTCGCCGGGCTGCCGACGGCTTTCGCTGGTATGTGGATCGGCCAACGCGTGCGTCAGCGCCTGAACGAGGCGATGTTCCGGCGGGTCTTCTTTTGGGCGCTGCTCGCACTGGGAGCGTTCCTGGTCGCGAAGGCTTTTCGCTGACCGGAACAGTGTCATCCGGGAAGAATGAAGATGATGGTGCGGTCGAGAAGACTCGAACTTCCACCCCATTTCTGGGACAGCGACCTCAACGCTGCGCGTCTACCAGTTCCGCCACGACCGCACTATCTTGGTAGAACCCCGGCTCGTCACCGGACGCGGGGATGTAGCAAGTCCAACGTCGGAGATCAAGTGCTCTCACCGAAAACTGGAGTCGTGGCCCTTCAATGACCGGCACACCCCTAACAGACCCTGACGGCAGGGCTGGGCCTCAGCGAATCCCAGACATGGCCGACCCCGTCGAATGGCGGATTACTGATGGTCTTGTCGGCTACGAAGAGGCTGTTGCCGGGATGGAGTCGCGGGTCGCGGACATTCGCGCCGGTGATGCGCCCGAACTTGTTTGGCTGTTGGAGCATCCGCCGCTCTACACCGCCGGTACCAGTGCAAAGTCGGATGACCTTCTGACCCCCTCGCGGTTCCCTGTGCATGAGACGGGACGGGGTGGGCAATACACCTATCACGGCCCGGGACAGCGTGTCGGATACGCGATGCTCGACCTTCGCAACCGGGGCGGGGACGTCCGGCGGTATGTGCATGATCTCGAGGAGTGGCTGATCCGGACACTCAAGCGCTTTTCCGTCGATGGGGAGCGGCGGGAAGGCCGGGTCGGCATCTGGGTCCGGCGGACCGACCTCGGCCAGCCGTTGCGGGAGGACAAAATCGCAGCGATCGGTGTGCGGGTCCGCCACTGGGTGACGTTCCACGGGGTATCCCTCAATGTGGAGCCCGAACTGGACCACTTTGAAGGCATTGTTCCGTGCGGGATTGCCGAGCATGGGGTGACCAGCCTCGCCGATCTGGGACATGTGGTGAGCATGCCGGACGTCGATTCCGCGATGCGGGAGGCGTTCGAGGAGGTCTTCGGCGCCACCAGGGACAACGTTTGAGACGATCCGGACTCTCGTCCCAATTGCCTTTCCCAATTGTCCATCCCTATGGCGCAACGACGGCCTTTGGCGAGTGGGTGTCGAAAAATGAAGAGCCCGCATCGCCTCAAAGCGCGACCGTCGCTCCCGTACTGATCGGGGGTCGGCTGGTGGGGCCGTCTTCCGGCGTTTAACGACCCGCACCAATTTCCCGCCGGGGGCCAGGGAGCACACCGAGATGGTCAAGTCCGATATCGAGATCGCGCGCGCCGCAACCATGAAACCGATCCTGGAGGTCGGCGCCGGCCTCGGCATCGGTGCTGAGAACCTTCAGCCCTATGGCCACTACAAGGCCAAGGTCGACCTGGATTACCTCGCGTCCCTGGAAAGCAAGCCCAGCGGCAAGCTCGTGCTGGTCACCGGCATCAACCCGACCGCGGCGGGTGAGGGTAAGACGACCACGTCCGTGGGTCTTGGCGACGCGCTGAACCGGATCGGCAAGAAGGCGGTCATCTGCCTGCGGGAGCCGAGCCTCGGCCCGTGCTTCGGTGTGAAGGGCGGGGCGGCCGGTGGCGGCTACGCCCAGGTTGTCCCAATGGAGGATATCAACCTCCACTTCACCGGCGACTTCCACGCGATCGCGGCGGCGAACAACCTTTTGGCCGCGATGATCGACAACTCGATCTACTGGGGCAACCCCACCGGCCTCGACAGCCGCCGGATCTCCTGGAAGCGTGCGATCGACATGAACGACCGGGCCCTGCGGGAAATCGCGGGCTCCCTCGGCGGGGTGTCGAACGGCTTCCCGCGGGAGGATGGCTTCGACATCGTCGTCGCCTCGGAGGTGATGGCCATCTTCTGCCTCGCCAAGGATCTCGACGATCTCAAGCGGCGGCTCGGCAACATCATCGTCGGCTACACCCGGGACCGGAAGCCGGTTTACGCCCGCGATCTCGAGGCTGACGGCTCGATGACGGTGCTGCTGAAGGACGCGGTGGCGCCGAACCTGGTCCAGACGCTGGAGAACAACCCGGCCTTCATCCACGGCGGGCCGTTCGCGAACATCGCTCATGGCTGCAACTCGGTCATGGCAACCCGTGCGGGTCTCAAGCTCGCCGACTATGTGGTGACGGAGGCGGGCTTCGGCGCCGATCTCGGGGCCGAGAAGTTCTTCGACATCAAGTGCCGGAAGGCTGGCCTGAGCCCCGATGCGGCGGTGATCGTCGGCACGGTCCGCGCGCTCAAGATGCATGGCGGCGTGGCCAAGGAAGACCTTGGCGCCGAGAATATCGAGGCGGTGCGCGCCGGCGTGTCGAACATCGCCCGGCATGTGGAGAACACCAAAGGCTTCGGCGTGCCGGTGGTCGTCGCCCTCAACCGCTTCATCACCGACACGGATGCGGAGATCGAGGCGGTGCGCGACGCGCTGGCCCCCCTCGGCGTTGATGCGATCGAGTGCACCCACTGGGCCGACGGCTCCGCAGGGACGGAGGCGCTGGCCAAGCATGTGGTCTCCATGGTCGAAGGCGGGACCGCCGCCTTCAAGCCGATCTATCCGGACGAGATGCCGCTGGTGGAAAAGGTCGAGGCCATCGCCAAGACCGTCTACCGGGCCGACGGCATCTCCATGGATGCGAAGACCAAGAAGCAGTTCGACGACCTCCAGGCGATGGGCGTCGGCCACTTCCCGGTCTGCATCGCCAAGACCCAGTACAGCTTCTCCACCGACCCGAACGCCAAGGGCGCGCCAACGGGCCACACGCTGCCGGTTCGCGAGGTAAGGCTGTCCAACGGGGCGGAGTTCGTCGTGGTCGTCTGTGGCGAGATCATGACCATGCCGGGCCTGCCCCGCGTCCCCGCCGCCACCAAGATCGGCCTCGACGCGGACGGCAATGTGGAAGGCCTGTTTTAGGCTCGATCCGCCGAGTTTCCTAAAATGAAGCCCGCTCCGAGTGTCTCGGGGCGGGCTTTTTCTTTTCGGCGCTTTGGCAGCGGCGCTTCAGGCTTAACGGGTTTCCTCAGGCGGGAGCGGGGCCAACTCGGCGCTGACCGGGGCTTGGGCGCTGAGTTGCTGGTAGGTCTCCTGATCCTCGACCGGGACCGCGTCCCGGCGGGTGAGGCGCCAGGCGACGAAGGCGGCGTAGCCGAGCGCGATCACCACGGTCAGATACATGAAGGCGGTGGGTCCCAGGACCGGGGTCAGCGCGGTCGCGAGACCCGGGATGATGAAGCCTGCGACCGACCAGACCACCAGCATCGTACTGGAGAGGGAGACATAGTACTCCGGATCCGCGCGGTCGTTGGCGTGTGCGTTAGCGACCGAGTAGATCGTCTCCGTCGCACCGGCCCAGACCGCGAAAACGACGATCAGGATAACCAGCGACGCGCCAGGCAGGGTCGTCGCCAGGGCCGCCCCTCCCGAGATCAGGGCGCAGGCTCCGATCAGGACATAGCGGCGGTCCATCCGGTCGGAGAGGGCGCCGAGCGGGAACTGCACCAGGATCATGCCTCCCTGCATCAGCATCATCAGGAGGGCGATGTCGGCCTGGCTGTAGTTCTCCGCCGCCGCGAAGATCGGCGTGAAGCCCTGGACCAGCAGCGTCAGCCCGCCGACCGCGACCATCCCAATCAGCCCGACCGGTGAGATCTTCCAAACGGAGCGGAGGGCGATCGAGATCGAAGCGGGTGGCGGCGGTGTCTCAAGCCGGGTCAGCGCCACCGGAAGAATGCCCATGGTGATGAAGAAGACCGCCAGCATCGGCCCCTCCGCCCCATCCAGCGACACGATCGACAGGAGGTAGGAGCCAAGCCCGATGCCGAGCACATAGGTCATGTAGAAGGCGGCCACCGCCCGGCCGCGCCAATGGTTCTCGGCGGCATGGTTCAGCCAGCTCTGCACCACGATGAAAAGGCCGGTGACGGTAAAGCCGTAGGGGATGCGTGAGATCAGCCACAGCGTGGCATCCGTCTCCAACGCGATCATCAGGACGGTGAGATTCACCACCGCCGCGAAGGCCGCGAACATCCGCGCGTGCCCAACACGCCGGACGAGGTAGCCGGTCAGGAAACAGCCCGCGACACCGCCCAGGGACATGGCGGTGATCATGGCACCGGCCACCCAGGGCGCGAACCCGGCACTCGCCAGCTTCAGCGGAATGAACGCAAACAGGAAACCGTTACCAACGGCGATCATGCCCATGGAGACAATCAGACTGGTCACGGACATCGGGGATGATGGGACTCGGGCAACGGCAGCCATGTTTAACCTCCATACTTGGCAAAGCGTTCCCGTCGCCGCCGGTCGACGTGTCCGGCGCGGTCGAGCGGGACGCTCGCAGGTTTGCGTCACTGTTCGATGATCCGAAGATAGGGAGAGTTTGATTTCGTCTCTCGCTTACCGACGACCATGTGGTCGGTTTCGAGCGAATGACCCGTATTTGTCATTGTTTCTTTTGGCCTTAGGGCGTCTCCGGGGGATCGGGCTTTCCCTCCGCATCACGTGGCCATATATACAGCGTCGGTTTGTTCATGGTCGGGACGCGCCTTCTTGGCGGCACCCGGTCCCTTCCCGGAGACGGACTCTCATGGCTGGATTGGAGGATCACGTCTCCAAGCGGCGGACCTTCGCCATCATCTCGCACCCTGATGCGGGCAAGACGACGCTAACCGAAAAGCTCCTGTTGTTCGGGGGGGCGATTCAGATGGCCGGTGCCGTCAAGGCGCGGGGGGAGCAGCGGCGCGCGCACTCGGACTGGATGAAGGTTGAGCGGGAGCGCGGCATCTCCGTCGCGTCTTCGGTCATGACCTATGAGTTCGATGGCCGGACCTTCAATCTGCTCGACACACCGGGCCACGAAGACTTCTCCGAGGATACCTACCGCACCCTGACCGCGGTGGATTCCGCTGTGATGGTGATCGACGCGGCGAAAGGCATCGAGGAGCAGACCCGGAAGCTGTTCGAGGTCTGCCGGCTGCGCGACGTGCCGATCATCACCTTCGTCAACAAGCTCGACCGGGAAGCGCAGGATCCTTTCATCCTTCTGGATGAGATCGAACAGACGCTGCAGCTTGAAGTGACGCCCGCGTCCTGGCCGATCGGCATGGGGAAGGCCTTCAAGGGGTGCTACGACCTGATCGGCGACCGGCTGCTGCTGGTTGAGCGCGGCAGCCACGACGCGCCGGATGAGGGGCTGACCTGCAATGGCCTCGACGATCCGAAGCTGGATGAGTTGTTGGGCGCGTCCCCTGTGGCCCAACTCCGCGAAGAGGTCGAGATGGCGCGGGGCCTGTGCCAGCCGTTCGACATCGAGAGCTTTCTGGAAGGCAACCAGACCCCCGTCTTCTTCGGCAGTGCCATCAACAATTTCGGCGTTCGGGAGCTTTTGAAGGGTTTGGCGGAGTACTCACCCTCGCCGCGCCCGCATCCGACGATGGAACGCAGCGTCGCCCCCGCCGAAAGCAAGGTCTCCGCCTTCGTCTTCAAGATTCAGGCGAACATGGACCCCAAGCACCGGGACCGGATTGCCTTCGCCCGCATCTGCTCCGGCCACTTCAAGCGCGGCATGAAGCTGAAGCACGTGCGCTCGGGCAAGCAGATCAACGTCCACAATCCCGTGCTCTTCCTTGCACGGGACCGGGAGTTGGCAGAAGAAGCGTATCCCGGCGATATCATCGGCATTCCCAACCACGGCAATCTTCGCATTGGCGACGCGCTGACGGAGGGGGAAGAGCTTCACTTCTCCGGCATCCCGAGCTTCGCGCCCGAGCTTCTCCAGCGTGTGCGTCCGAAGGACCCGCTCCGTGCCAAGCATCTCGGACGCGCGGTCCAGCAATTGGCGGAAGAGGGCGTGGCCAAGGTCTTCAAGACGCGGATCGGAACCAATTGGATCGTTGGCGTGGTCGGCGCGCTCCAGTTCGATGTCCTCGCCGACCGGATCCGGACGGAATACGACGTGCCCGTCACCTTCGAGACAGCAGCACTGCATACCGCCCGGTGGGTGGAGGCAGACGATCCGGCAGATCTGAAGAAGTTCCAGGACGCCCACAACGGCGATCTGGCGGACGATCACGACGGCTTGCCGGTCTTCCTCGCCCGGAATGGCTGGCATCTCCAGCACGCCCAGGAGACGTGGCCGGCACTCCGGTTCCTCAAGACAAGGGAACAGATGGGCTGACGACCCTTCGGCGTCCCGGAACGAGGTGACTGGAAAGTCCTAGCGGAGCTCATCCAGCCATGTGGCGTATTCCCGGGCTTTTTCTTCGGTCATGCCCCTTTGGTAGTTCGTGATCGTCCCCCGTTCCAGCGGGAGGATCGGTCCTGGAAGGCCAAGATAGGCCTGTAGGGCGGAGAACCCGGCTCTCACGTCAACGTAGAACCGCGCATAATCTGCCCTCCGGCACTCGACGGACTCGAGCGGGAAGACGGCGTCCCATTCCGCCAGCCAAGACCGGTAGTCGTCGATGGCCGGCTCAATGAACGCCATGAAATGGTCTCTTGAGAGCGTCTTCTGGCGAGTTGCTGAGATTTCGGACGCATCTTCATCCAACTGCCTCGGGTTGTAACGGCGCCTGACGAAGAGGGAGAACGCTGCGTCCACCGGATCTCTCACCAAAAGCAGAACCCTTACCCCGCCTACGGAGGCAATGGCGTTGAGCACCTCGGGTGTCGGGCGAGAATGTACGCGGGACATGACGCCGCCCAGTTTCAGCCAGCTCAAGCGCTGGTTCAGCGACAGATCGTCTTCGGCGATCCGGCTGAAGGGGACATTGATGTAGCCGCCGCTGACCTGGACGGACTTTGCGATGAAGGTGGAGCCAGACCGCCGCATCGCGATCATCAGGAACGGCGGCTGGTTTCGGCGAACGGCGCGCAGACGCTCGATACTCGTGCCGTGAAGGCAGGACGTGTTGTTCTCAAGACAGAGTCTGAACGCCTCCTCCGCGTCGCCGGCCGCAAGGGCGCGTTCCACTTCGTCTGAGAGAGAGCCCATGATGTTCCGTTCTCACCCATAAGATGGTGGGAAGATCCCGGCAGGCTGCCCGGCCTAGGACTTACGCACGACCCGTCGACAGATCACCTGATTGTCCCGGTGAAACCCGGAGGTCGGATCCAAGTCGTCGACGATGATTTCACCGCCGATCTTCTCCCAAGGATAGTCTAGGAACACACTCAGTTTGACGTCCCTGTTCACACAGATGAACACCCCGCCGCGCTTGAGCGCGCTGCCAATGAGATCGAAGTACCGGTCGATCTGATCATGTGTCATCTCCTGAAAGGAGGTGATGTTGATCGCCGCATCAATGGTGTCCGGATCGACGTTGGGGGCATCGGCTACCTGATACCGAAGCCATGCGTCGGCGACTGTGTCGTTCGGGAGCGATACCGCTTTGTCCGGGGCGAAGTGGTTCATCATGGCCGTGCCCAGCGGAACCATCAGAGGCAGATCGATAATGGTGTAGGCGGAGATGTTCATAAGTTTTTGCATGAACAAGGAAAGCAGACACCCGCCGGCACCGACTTCTAGAACGCTCAAGCCCGCCGCATCATCGTCGAAATGCCGCGCCAACTCTTGAGCGACGAGAAAGTTCTTTTCAAGGTGATAGAAGTCCACGGAACTTGGGAGCATCGGATACCAGGACCGGATGATTGGCGCCGAGTGCTCCATGAAGTTGGCGAAAACCTCTCTCTGCCGGTCGCTACTCACTTGCATGTTCGTTGATTGAGCGTCTCCGTCGATCAGGGTTCCGACGTAGCCGCTGTGGAACAGACCTGCGGCCATCAGGCAAGAGTCACGCTTGCTGTACATATAGATGTATCCGAGCGACTCCTTCAGCCAATGCTTTGACGCCTCGGATGTCTCGTCGGTTTCCTCCCAGAAACGACGTACCCGTTCCCAATCCGAAGGCTTCATCGGGATATAGAAGATGTCCCTAAGCAGATAGTGGGTTCCGTCTATCTCAAACGGGCCGCTGCTCATCCGCTTCAGCATCTTCGGAGAGAAGGACTCAACTTCGTACAGTCTTTGCTTCATGGGGAACCCGGGTGTGGTTTGGTATGCCGCCGCCCGGTGTTTGATCACGGGAGCGGCGACCATTGCAATGAGCGCATGCACAGTCGGCTGTTGTGAGAGTGGATTACCAACGAATGCGGCCAATGGAATAAAATAGCACTCCCGCGCTGATTGGGAGCAGAGACTGTTATGAATCTCTTAAGAAACAGCCCGGGTAATCGTTGACGTTTTTCGGTTTTCGTTAACCCCAATAAAATACTGATGTTTTGCGACTTTGTAGCAACTACTTTCATTGCTGGCTTGGGATTGCTTGTGGCAGACTGTGGGTGTGGGGAAGATTTAGCTAAGTGAGTAGTGTCTGTAGGAGTAATCAATCTTTCTCGGGATAATAATAAAGAAGGCTCCTTGTCTTTGATAAGGCACATATGGGGATGTGTTGAACGATGAATGAGAAAACAAAGAGCGGGCGAGCAAAATCCTCTACGGCGCAGAAAGCAGCGCGTGACGCGGACTACGCTGGCCAGATTGACGCGATCAACCGGTCCCAGTCTGTGATTGAGTTTGAAACGGATGGAACCATCATTACCGCCAACGCGAATTTCTTGGCAATGATGGGGTACGAACTCGACGAGATTGTCGGCAAGCAACACAGCATCTTCGCGGAGCCCGGGTTCGCGGCAAGCGCGGAGTACAAAGAGTTCTGGAATGCTCTGGGCCGCGGGGAGTATCAGGCGGCGGAGTTTAAGCGTCTCGGGAAAGACGGCCGGGAAGTTTGGATCCAGGCATCCTACAACCCGATCTTCGACACCGCCGGCAAGCCCTACAAAGTCGTCAAGTTCGCAACCGACGTCACCGAGCGGAAGATGACGGAGGCCATGATTGCCTCTCAAGCCGTGGTGGAGTTCGGTGTTGACGGAACCATCCTCTCGGCCAACGACAAATTCCTTTCGATGATGGGCTATGGCCTGGACGAGATCGCGGGCAAGCATCACAGCATTTTCGTAGAATCCGACTTCGCGTCGAGCCACGAGTATGAAGCGTTCTGGGAGTCGCTCCGCCGAGGTGAGAGCCAGACCGCCGAGTTCAAGAGGTTGGGCAAGAACGGCAAAGAGGTCTGGCTTCAAGCGTCGTACACGCCATTCCTGGACCGCGCGGGGAAGCCCTACAAGGTCGTGAAATTCGCGACCGACGTTACGGAACGCAAGATCACCGAGGCGAAGATCGACTCCCAGCACCGGGCGATCATGGAGATGTCGACGCCCGTGACGGCAATCTGGAACGACATTCTGCTGTTGCCGATCGTTGGCTTCATCGACTCTCAGCGGGCTCAGGATGTCATGTCGGCCATCCTGTCGAAGATTGATGAGACGCGGGCCCGGGTGTTCATCATGGACATCAGCGGCGTCGCGGTGGTGGACACGGCAGTCGCCAATCATCTCATCAAGATCACAAAGGCGACACGGCTGATGGGATGCGAATGTATGATCTCGGGGCTGTCGCCTGCGATCGCCCAAACGATCGTTGATCTGGGCATCGAGACCGGCGACGTGCGGACGACCGCAACGTTGAGAGATGCGCTTCAGGGCGCATTCGCGTCGATCGGCGTCGAGGTGACGGACCGATCGGAGGGTTGAGATGGCCGTGACCGCCGGCGTCGAACGCGTCTCACTTACGCTCATTGATGGAAACATCGTCGCCACCGTCCAAGTGGATCTGGTCGACGCGGTGTTGCGTCAATTCGGCGAAGACGTGCTGGCGACCATACAGAAGACGCGGGCGCGGGCACTCATGATCGATCTCTCCAGCATTCACATCATGGATGTCTATGATTTCGAGGCTCTCCGTGGTGTCGCCAAAATGGCGTCTCTCATGGGGACACAGACAATTCTTGTGGGGCTCCGTCCGGGAGTGGCCGCCAATCTGGCGGAACTCGAGGCGGAGACCGAAGGGTTTTTGGCGGCGCGGACGGTGGAACATGCCCTGGAGTTACTAGGCACAACCGAACGGGTGGTGCCGTGACGTCCGGCGCTCCAAGCGACCCCTCCAATATGGAGCGGTGTTCGATCAGATCCGACATGGATCTCAGCATCGCTCTTGCCAATCTTCGTGCGTGGGCACTGCGGCGGGGGTTCGACAATGCGGAGACCACCCGGGTCGTGACGGCGGCATCGGAGATTGGCCGGAACATTCTCAAGTTCGCCGGCCATGGGCATCTCGAGTTTCAGTCTGCCTTTCGCGGAACAAAGCAGGGCGTTATGGTCGCCGCGGTAGACAATGGACCGGGCATCGCGGACCTCGAGGCGGCGATGAAGGACCGGTACAGCACCTCTGGAACCCTTGGCCTCGGTTTGCCCGGTGTGAAGCGTCTTGTGGACGAGTTCGAGGTTGATACCGAGCCCGGCAAGGGGACCCGCGCCACCTTCCGGCTCTGGCGGAGGTAGCCCGGTGCCGACGCTTTCGTCCTCTGTCGCTGTAAAGCCGTACCCCGGGGAGACTGTCAGCGGTGATGCCGCCATCGTATTCGACCGCGAGACCGACATGTTGGCGATCGTCTCCGATGGCCTGGGGCATGGCGCCCCCGCTCATGAAGCCAGCACATTGGTTACCAACTGGGTAAAGGCCCAAGGGCCGGCCAACGTCTCTGAACTGGTGTCGGGTCTCCACGCCGAGCTTCAAGGGACCATCGGGGCTGCGGTCGGAATCGGCTCGATCAGTCACGCGGACATGACGGTACGCTTCGTCGGTGTCGGAAACATTGTCGGTCGGATACTGGGACGGAGGCCACGCGGACTGATCTCCCGGCCCGGAACGTTGGGACTAGCAATGCGGACCGCCCATGTGCAGACCGACACCTTGGAAGTTGGCGAGGTTCTGGTCCTGCACAGTGATGGTGTGTCTTCATCGTTTCGACTTGAGGACTATCCGGCTCTGCTAACGGATAAGCCCGAGAATTCATCAACGGAGATTGTCCGGCGGTTCGGAAAGTCATACGATGATGCTTCTTGTATAGTTATAAAGTGTGAAAATGATTAATTTAGCAGAGATTCAAATGCTGGAGTCGGGCGGTTTTGCCGACATTAGGCAGAAGATTTACTTGGTTTCTACCCATCTAGATTTTTCCCGAAGTCGAGGCGGGGCGTTTCGCAACGGCCTGGTCGCAGATTATTCGGGATAACAAGGCAAGACTGTCTGGCGCCACTCTGACCATTCAGATCGCTGACGATGCCATCCGACCGGCATTTCAGTTCCGTCTGGACGGGCCGGAGATCGGCGACATGCCGCTCGGCCTCCTTAGAGTCCGTCCATAAAGTTCATGTTTGTTTCAAGCGGCGTACCATGATCTTGATCATGGCGAGGTAGATGAAGGCGGTGGCGGTTCGCGCCCGCGCCTCGAAGTCTCGGGCGAGCCTTCGGTTGCGCGAGATCCAGGCCAGCGTGCGTTCGACGATCCAGCGCTTGGCCTGCACCATGAAGCCCTTGGCGCCGTCGCTCCGCTTGATGATTTCCAGCCGCCAGGGCCCGGTCTTGGCCACCGCCTTGGCGGCTTTCGGCCCCTGGTAGCCGGCATCGGCGAAGACCACCTCGATGAATGGAAACCGTCGCCGCACCCGCTTGCTCAAAACCAAGGCCGCGCCGTCGCGGTCCTGAATGTCGGCTGGATGCACCACCGCCGTGAGCAGCAGTCCGCCATGGTCAGTGAGGATGTGGCGCTTCACGCCGCGCGTCTTCTTGCCCGCGTCATAGCCGATCGGGTCAAGCGACGCCCCCCTTTTTGCGCCGATTTGGCGCTTTGGCTGTCGATAATCGCGGCGCTCGGTTGCCCCTCTCGGCCTTCCGCCTCGCGCAACGCCACATAGAGCGTATCGTGCATCCGCTCGAGCGTGCCGTCCCAGGCCCACAGATCGAAATACCCATGCACCGTGCTCTTCGGCGGAAAGTCCTTCGGCAAATGGCGCCACGGGCAGCCGGTCTCCAGAACATAGAGCAAGCCATTGATCACCGCGCGAACGTCAACCGACCGCTTGCGGCCGCCATGCCGGGCCGGCGGGATCAACGGCGCCAGAACCGACCACTCTTCGTCCGTCAGATCACTCGGGTACCGAAGGCCCCGGCGCTCATAACGGGCACGGTTTTCTTTCGTCCACATCTGGTAGCTCCCTCATCAATCGCTACAAGATAGTGAATCACAAACGATTCCAACGATTCAATGACTTTGTGGACGGGCTCTTAGACATTGCTGCGAGACGGTCCGGAAGGAGAAGGGGGCGGAAGGCGGCTGCCGGATCACGGCGTCCCGACCTTTGCCGCCCGGGCATGCGGCGCTCGACGCCGAGACGACCGCGAACCTCCGCGCCATCATGCTGGAAAAGTCCGTCTACCAGCTCACCAATGAACTCGCTGAGAAGAACGCGGAACTGGAGAAGCACCAGGCAGACCTTGAGAAGACGATCGAAGCGCGAACCGCAGAGTTGAGCGCGTCTCATGCGATGCTGGCCGGCATTCAGGAGAACATGATCCAGGGCCTCTCAGCCTACGATAAAGACCTACGGCTCATTGGCTGGAACGAGCGTTTCAATGATTTCTATAAGTTCCCCAAAGGGTTCCTCGTCGAAGGACTGAGGTTGGAGAGCATCATCCGGTTTATCGCGGAGCGGGGCGACTACGGCTCCGGGGATCTTGATCAAAAGGTCTCGGCACGCCTTGAAAGACTGACCGCCGGGGGCGATACGCCCATGGAAATCGTGATCGGTGGGGAGCGTACCTACGAGGTGTTCAGCAAGCGGATGCCGGACGGTGGTTTGGTGATCACCTACACCGACATCACGGACCGCAAGGCCATGGAACTGGAGTTGGTGGCGGCTCGCGAGGCCGCGGAGGAAGCCGCGGAGACGAAGGCCAACTTCCTCGCCACCATGAGCCATGAAATCCGCACACCGATGAACGGCGTGATGTCCATGTCCGAGATCCTGGATCAGACCCGTCTAACGGCGGATCAGAGGAACATGACCAAGACGATCCGGCAGTCGGCGGACGCCTTGCTGACGGTCATCAACGACATTCTGGATTTCTCCAAGATTGAAGCGGGTAAGCTCGATATCGAACAGATCAGCTTCGATCTGATCGATGTGATCGAGTCTACAGCCGACCTCATGGCCCCAAGGGCGGAGGAGAAGTCGATCGACTTCCTCGTCGACGTCGATGCGGCCATCCCCAGCCGGCTGACAGGAGATCCCAACCGCATTCGTCAATTGCTGCTGAACCTGGCAAGCAATGCGATCAAGTTCACCGAAGAGGGCACCGTCGAGTTTCGGATGACGGTTGTCGGGGGTGATCCAAACGGCTCCGGTGAGGTTCGTATCCGCTTCGAGATCGTCGATACCGGAATTGGTCTCTCCATTGATCAACAAGGCAAGCTCTTCAGTGCATTCACTCAGGCGGATTCCTCGACCTCCCGGAAATACGGCGGAACGGGGCTGGGCTTGTCGATCTGCAAACGCCTCTGCGAGTTGATGGGCGGCGAAATCGGCGTTGTGAGCGCGCCCGGCGACGGGTCAACTTTCTGGTTCGAGTTGCCGCTCAAGGTCGACGAGCCGGCTATGACGCCCGACCATGACATCTCGCCCGCGCGTGTTCTCTTGATGGGATACGGTTCGCGGGAAGGGGAGATTCTCTGCCGGTACTTCAGGAGTGGTGGCCTCGCCGGAGTGGAGACGGCGCTGACGGCTTTCTCTGACACGCCCTCTTTCGAGGACGCTCTCGCGCGATTGGGAGGTCCTCCGGATCTTGTGTTGGTCAACGCGAAACCGGGTCTTCACGTCATCCGTTCGTATGTTGCCCGGCTTAGTGCAATGGACGGCCTTTCCGGTCTTCCGGTCGTTCTGACGGCCTACCATGCGGCCGTATCGACCTTGGGGGCGAACGAGCTCGACCGGGAGAACATGATGCTGCAGGGCGCGCTCACCTGTCCGGTCCGCTTGAGGCGGGTTTGGCACATGGCGGCGGTCGCTCTTGGCAAGGCAGAGATTGGCGACGATGCGATCTCAGACGAGATCGAGCAGGTCGTTTATGTGCCGCCCGACATGGCAACGGCGCATGAGCACCGGGCCGCGATTCTGGTGGCCGAGGACAACGAGACCAATCAGATTGTGATCCGCAGGATTCTGAGCCGCCTAGGCTTCGCGCACGACATCGCGGCGAATGGCGAAGAGGCTCTCGTGCTTTATGGTCAGCATCCATACGGCATGGTTCTGACAGACTTTCATATGCCCAAGATGGATGGGTTCGAACTCACAACAGCGATCCGCACCTCCGAAGCTGAGCACAGTGTGGAACAGGCGATCCCGATCGTCGCACTGACAGCGGATGCGCTGCCCCAAACGGAGCAACAGTGCTTGGATGCCGGTATGAACGGTTATCTTCGCAAACCGATCGAGATGGCAAAGCTCGAGGCCGTCCTCTTCTCTCATCTCGAGCACGCGCTGCCATTGCGCGGCGTCCAACAGCCCGATTTCGAGTCCCTCGAGCCTTTGGCACCCGAAGTGCCGAGTGTTGATCCGGACGTCTTTGACCCTCTGCAACTCGAAGACAGTTTCGGGTCGTTCGATGCTGGCACGGCTAAATTCGTTGTTGAGTTTCTGGGCTCCCTCAAGGAGCGGATTGAGGCGTTGGATGACGCCCTCTCAAAGGACGATCACATCGAGGCCCGCAAGATCGCACATGCGCAGAAGGGCGCATCCCTGTCGATCGGCGCGCGGCGTGTGGGTCAGATCATGGGCGATATCCAGGACATGCTGGATGCGGAAGATCCGGAAACCGCGAAGATGTTTGCGGAGGTGCTCCCCGACACCTATGCCGAACTGCAGACCGAAGTCGAACCGCTGTGTAAACACTATCTCCAATGACGGTCATCTCATGGTCACACCGGAAAACCTAAGAATCCTGATCGTTGAGGATGAGGCCTACATCCGAAAGATCATCTTTCAGATCCTGAACCGTCTCCGGATCAATAAGATTTCGGAGGCCGAGGACGGCGGTGAAGGGTTCAAGAAGGCCTTGATGATCCGGCCTGACCTGATCCTGTGCGACATCCACATGGAGCCTGTTGACGGGATCAAGTTCCTTACGAAGTTACGCGGCATGAATCAGCCGGAACTCGCCAGCACACCGGTTGTGTTCTTTACGTCTGACGCCAATCAGGAAAAGGTCATGATGGCGCGGAAGCTGAAAGTGTCCGGCTATCTCGTCAAGCCGGTGTCGGTGAACGATGTGAAGAAGCAGATCAGCCGAGCGGTTGGGGTGACATTCGCCGACTAGAGGGTCGAATGAGCCATCGCCGCATGGTCCGCGCTAGCTGGCAAGGTGCGCGCGGAGCCGCTCAGGTATCACGCGGGCGGCCGGGAACGTGGCACGAACCCGGCTTCCTTTGCCAAAGTCACTCTCGAACGCCAGTTCTCCACCATGCAGTTCGATCAATGATCGGCAAATTGGGAGGCCGAGTCCAGCACCGCCGTGCTCCCGGCTCATCGCGTTCGCGACTTGACCGAAGGGTTCCAAGATCAAAGGAATGTCCTCATCGCGCACGCCGATGCCTGTGTCGGTGACTTCCAGACTCAGATCCCCGTTGATGTCGATGGCGCTCGATACGCAGATCCGCCCGCCATTCGGTGTGAATTTCACGGCGTTGTTGAGAAGATTGAGCAGCACTTGTTTCAGACGAAGACGGTCGGCAAGAAGCAGTGGCAGGTCGGCCGGTAGATCTGTTTCGATCGAGATTTGTCGGTCCTTGGCGTTGCGTTGAACCATAACGATGACTTCAGCGACAATGTTCGCCAAGGACACTTCATCTTCCTGAATCTCAATGGATCCGGTCTCAATTCGCGAGATATCCAGTATGTCATTGATAAGCTCGGCGAGATGCGTTCCAGCCTGATGAATCATTGCGAGCGCATCGGTGTTCCTCTCGCTTCCGAGAGACCCGAACATCTCTCTCTTCAAGGCGTCCGAGTACCCGACGACGGCGTTCAACGGCGTCCTCAGTTCGTGGCTCATGTTTGCCAGAAACTCGGACTTCGACATGTTTGCGCGCTCAGCTTCTTCTTTGAGGGCGGTTAGCTGATTCTCCATTTCCCGCTGCCGGGTGATGTCGGAACCGGTACCGCGGTAGCCCAGAAATTTTCCGTTCTCAAACACGGGCGTGCCATTGATGGACAGCCACACGACCCGCCCGTCGGGCTTCGTTCGGGGGTGAATGAAGTTCTTGAATGGGCGACGCGTTTTCAGATCATCGAGATGTCTGATCCAATCCTCCGGGGACGCTCCAGGATTGCCGTTCTCCTCCCGCGTCACGCCGAGAAGCAAGGAGGTCGGCACGCCCGTTACTTTCGTGAACCGAGATGAGAAGTAGGAGAACCGAAGGTCCCTATCCATCTCCCAAAACCAGTCTGAGGAAGATGTCGCGAAATCGCTCAGTCTAGTCCGCTCGAACAACACCTCGTCATATCGGTTTTGCGCGAAATGGTAGGCGACGAGAGCGATGAACATTGAGATAAATAGTACGCCGAGCAGGAAGATCCACAGTTTGTTAATCACGAAGTCAAGAATAAAGGGCGCGGGTTCAATGGAGGAGACGACTGTGAGTTCCGATGGAAAATTCGTCCCAAAAGAGATTTGATCAATATAGTGTTGATCACTGCCATATGCTTCTTGCAGATCCTTGATGCTCCCCGATTTCACTATGCTAGAGAAGTTTTCAAAATCCGATTCAAGGTAACCTCTCGAGTGCATGTATACAGAGTCGTCAAACCTAATTGCCAACAGCACGGTACCCATATCGATGGTGAGTGCGGAAACAACATCATAAAGTAAGCTGTCTTTGGTGATGACCTGCGCAAAGCCGACCTCAGCAGTGTCTTCTGTCAGTAAGGAAGCGTGATTATCGTGGGCGATTGATGCGAGACTATTTACCGATTCAATCATTCGAATTCGGTGATTATGACTCTCATACTCTTTCGCAACATGTATTGAAAACAAAAAACCAACAAACAGCACACCAAGTAATACGCTGATTATTGGGAGGAGAATGTAAAATCTGTTCTTGTTCAACATAAGCGACATCAAGCCGTTGTCATTCCTTTGTATGAGTATCTTGGTCGTCCAAAATGATCTCGGCTCTTTAGCATTTGTTCGTCGCTGATCCAGGTCGGTCCAATGGCACCCTTAGGGAGGTCCGGTCAGTCAGGTGTCTGAATTTAGAGCCTGAATCGCTCCGCCAGCCGCATGAGCAACGACCTCTTTCCTTCGACCGAGGCGAGGACGATGTAGGAGCCTTCAATCTCGCGAACGTAGTAATCAATCAGGACCTTGTTCTTCTGTTCGTTCTTAAAGTCGGCGCACAGGACGAACATCCCGTTCGGATGCTGAAAGATTATCGGGTGCATTGCCACGAAACTGAGTTCCAGCAGTTCGACAGTCTCCGGTTTGACGAAGAAATACGTCCCATCTTCGGAGTGCGAGCCGATGTGGCGGGTGACGGCCGATTTGAGCTGAAGCTTCTCCCAGTCGCTGGGCTCAGCGGTCGCTGGCGTGGTGATCATCGCCCAAAGCAAAACGAGGGCGATCGCCGCTCCGCTGGTAATCCTTTTCATCGATCCGTCCTTGTTGGAGCGAAGGTCCGTGGGCCGTGCGCCCGATCGACGGTTTCAGCCGTCCGCCCCAATGCCGTGGGCAAGTTTCAAGTCTCTTTGAGGTATAAAGAATAACGGGTCAATCTGAACAAATTATGAATCTTTGTTGCTTGTATGCTCAGAGTTACAGCGGCTTTTGGCTGAAAATCGCGCCGCTTGCACGTGCAATCAATCGTCCAACGTCGCTCCCGGGGACAAGTAACGCTATCCGGCTCGTCTGAGATCGGCCGTGTAAGGTCAGCGCTGGACGATATCCAACTCGGTATTGACTGCGGAGTTCAACACGAAGTGAGCACCATCCTTTGGGCCAAGAAGGGGTACGCAGATCCGGGACCAACGCTGGACGGTTTCGCCGGATGGCGAGGGGATGGAATGCTCGCAGTAGATTGGCCGGCGTTCGTCAATCACCCGCCGATAGAGAGGGCCATGGAGAAGGGCCGGGCCTCCGCCGTAGTCGGACATGCGCTTGCCGGTCATTTCCCGCGCGTGCCGATGGGCGATCGCGCTGCCCTGAACCCGGTAATGAAAGTCCGTTCCATCGTCGATCTCTTGAACCAAGGTCAAATGAGCCACGGATCCGAACAGATCCATGACGTCAAAAGACTCACGAAGGGGAACCAAGCGGTCCGGTTGCTGGATCTCATTCCAAAGCTCAGCCAACGCCCGGTGTTGTTCATGGCGAAAGGCGGGGATTGGAAGCGCGCCTTGGGGAAACACGACTTCAGCAACATCCCGGTAGCCAGGAACGCGCCCCATCCGGTCCCATTCGACCAGAAGATCGGCTTCGCTCGCCCCCATTTCCAAGAATAGGACGGAGTCGATCTGGATGTTCGACAGAGTCTTTTCCGGCGCTTCGGGCGCCGGGATGATCCGAATGGGCTCGGTCACAGGCATTGGATTGTCATTGCTTGAATGTACCAACGTATCTGATCCAGCCCCCCGTTTCGGCCCGCAGCATACACTTCTACCCATCCATCCGAAAGACGGCGTGATGGCCAGACCCGGGTTTCTCGAAAAGCCCCCCGAGAACAGCTAGGTCCCAACCATTGTAGTGTCCAGTCACGACCGTCGCCAGAAGCTGGGGCGGTATCAGTAAGTATGACTCTCCGCCAGGATTCCCAGCGTCGAAACATGGAAATCATGTACGTCGAAGGCTGGGCTTAGGGTCCAGCGCTCTAGCCCCGTGGCCGGGACACCTCCCGAGCGATATCACTCTTCAGGGGCGGAAACGTTGATTCTCATGACAGACGGGTCGATGTCGCTGAGCTGACGAAGGAGCCCGATCAGCCGCTCCGAGAGGACCTGACCTTCCGCGAGTATGAGCTGTCCACCGGTCGTTTTGAGATCGCGTGTCAAAACGGACCCGGTGCGCACTTGTCCCAAAGGCGTGCCTGAGGTGGCGGTTCGTCCTTTCGGAGCCGTATTGGAAACGCCGATCGGTTCCGGTTCCTCGGACTTGTAGGGGCTGGCTTCCAAGTCCAGATCGACGTTCACCGCTTCGTACTGAGCGGGGGAGGACAGGGCCCGGTCTTGGTTGAGACAATGCTCCAATCGCTCGCGCAGCGAGTTGGTGGAGATCGGTTTGGTTAGAAAACAGTCGACGTCGAGCCGGAAGGCGGCACCGACAATCTCACGATCGGAGTAGCCCGTCAGGAGCCCGAAGCTGGTCTTGTTGGAGATGCCACGAACGCCGGTCCGAATGCTCTTCAACAACTCCAGGCCGGTCATTCTCGGCATTCGGTAATCGGAAAGCACAAAATCGATCCGCTCACCGGCGTTCTCCAGCTTGCGGATGGCCTCGACGCCGTCACCGGCAAATACGAGCTTACGGCAACCGAAACCGCGAAAGGCACTGGCCATCACATGACGGGTGAACGGCTCGTCGTCGACGATCAGATAACGCTTGCTTGAGAGGAAAGGATTCTCCGCACGGGTCGAATCGGTGGTCATTGAGACCGTCTCCAGCGTGCCGTCATACACATCACGTGCCGGTGTGAGACTTCGCCGAATGAGATGTTGCGGGAGATGACCTCAGTCCTCTGGTTCTTCACCAAAAGCGCCTTGCCGTGCAGGTCTCCTGAAGCGTCGTGGTGTGGCACGGTGCAATCAATCCTCAAAGGAGGCGTGAGATCTGAGCGGACCGCCCCTCGATCTCGGCCAAGTCACGTATCTGATCGGTCCGTCGTCACGGATCACCCGTACCCTGCCGACAGGAGTCCGCCGCTACAAACCAGTCGCTCGACAAAACCATTTCGTGCGGCAGATCGTCAACCCGGGCGGCGGCGGATAGGCGGCTGGATCTGGAGGACGTTCGAACCCGGAGCCAGCGGGTCGGGTTAACGCGGTGGCTACCCGCAAAGAACGAAATGGCGGATGGGGTGGGATTACCGAGACTGTTATTTTTCAGTGAGTTGGCTTGTCTAACCTGGAAAACGGCCCCATTGAAACCAAAGGGGAATTTTGGGGGACTGTCTAACCGCGCCGGCGATCACGGACGCGGTTTTGAAAGCCTGTCAATGAGCGCGCTCGTCAACGCCGAATGGCGCCGTCTCCTCCGCCGCCTCGGTCTGGGCGCTCTCTCGGCACCTGTCGCGGGGGCGATGCTGAAAAATGTTGTCGGGGCGGAGGCGTCGGAAAACGTTTTGTCTCAAGGCTACGCAAAGGGCGGATTAGCGGTTGGTTGGGCCTCCGACGACCGTTGTTTCCTCGCGGACGTGGCCAAACCCGACAACATCGCCAATCGCTTCCACAGCGACGACAGCTACCGCCACAAGATGTCCAGAGCTCACTACGGCGCCCTGGTCAGCGTGTCGCCAACCGCGAGGCTCGCGTACCTGAATCGACGCGACAAGGCGGAGCGCGAGCGGACCCGCTCATGGGCCGAGAGCCTGATACGGACCCTCCCCTTCATGAAGGAGGGCTCCCAATGATCGACGACCGGCTCACGCTCACGGACGCGGAGCTTGAGGCATACCGCCAGATGGCACTCCCGCCCTGCGTGGAGACCGTTGATCTGTCAGTCGAGGAGGTGTCCCTGGTGGCCGGTCGGCATCTCCCCCGCCACCCCCAGGAGAAGGAGGACGGGGCATGATCCCGCAACGCATCCAAGGCGCCAATCTCCGTCTAACGCTAGCCGATGAGAATGTTGCGCCACTGATGGCACGACGGGAGGAGTTTGAGAACGGCACCGTCATGGTGACCGCTTGGGAGCCAACGCCCGAGGAGATCCAGCGGTTGATCGCTGGCGCCCCTGTCCACCTGTCGCTCCTAGCGGATGGCCACCCGCCCGTCCGGCTAGACGTTGGTGCGCCCCCCGACGACGGTGGAGTGCCCGCCCCGTCCGCCAGCGTGGAGCGGGAGGCTAGGGAGATCTCCGAGCGCATCGCCAACAAGGCCGACATGACGATCCTGGAGGACGACACCACCCGCGCGCTCTACTTCGGCAACGAGCTTGCGGGGGAGGTCGGCGAACTCCTGAACGCCCTCAAGAAGCAGATCCGGGACGGCGCCGAGAACGACGATCACATCGCCGAGGAGATGGCCGACGTCTACCTCACGCTCCTCAATTTCGCCCGCTCCCGTGGTGTCGATCTGGAGGCTGCCACCCGCGCCAAGCTCGCCAAGCTGCGGCGGCGGTGGGGGATGGAGGCCAAGGCATGAGCGGCATGTGGGGGTTCGGGCTGGGAGCCTTGTTGGTCGCATCCGGAAGAGGGCGAGAGATCCAGCGTGAGGCGCGGCGACTGGTCGCCCAGGGCTATCGCCTTGGGTGGGGACCTCGCGCAATCAAGGCGCGGCGACCCCGCCTCAGCTTCCGGGAGATCGGCACATGACCGGCAACGTGCGTTTCGATTTGTGGCGCGAGCTACACCCGCACTCCGACACCTCCAAATACTCGTGGTGGATACAGCGCCAGATGAGGCGCGCGACTGGCATGGGGCTGTGGCTCCTGAATTGGGCGGTTGGTGCCCTGGCGCTTGTGGTCCTGGTCCTGGCCGTCCCGTTCGCGTGGTCGCCGGACCGCGAAGTCAAGAACGCCGCCGAGCTTTGGGAAAACGTCTGCGATTCTGCCGGTTTTACCGCCGGAGAAGCCCCGGACCACTGTTCCGGAAAGGAGGACGGGGCATGAAGGCTTCGGAAATCAAAGCCGCCCTCGCGTCTCACTACACGCTGCCGAAGTGGTGCATCGTGTTCGAAGTCCCAGATTCGACGGGGCACGCGGGACGTCGACGAGCGGACGCCGTCGCCCTAAACCTTTATCCATCGGAAGGACTGGAGCGTCGTGCTATTGAGATAAAGATAAGTCGGGGCGACCTGAACAGCGAACTCAAGGACCCCAACAAGGCGCACGCAATCGCGCGGTTCTGCAACTCGTTCTACCTCGCGACGCCCAAGGGGCTCACTAACGGTGCAGACATACCACCGGCATGGGGCGTGCTGGAAGTGTCCCCGAGCGGCGGGGTGCGGATAGCCAAGAAGGCCCAATACAGATTGATGCCGGAGCCACCGTCAGCGGGTTTTCTGGCCGCCCTGCTGAGGGCTGCTACGGCCAAAAGTGCGCGCGATAGGGAAGAGATCGCGGGCGAGGCTCGGAAGCTCGCCCGTGTGGCCGTGGAGGCGGACCTGAAGGCCGGTTTGGCGGCCCAGGTCGAGGTCGGCAATCTCAAGGAAGCGATACGCTTCAATCAGGCAATCATAGATCGGCTCAAGCGAGTTATTGGTCCAGACTTCGAGTGGATCATTCGGAAGGCTGACTTCTGGACTGCCGTACAAGCACTTATCCGAATAGGTCATGTTGAAGCTGCGATTCCGGACCTAACCCGCGCCCTCGACGGGTTCGACGCAAAGCTTGTCGAGATGAGGCGGGCCTTGGCTGCCTCCCAAGTGAACGGGGAAGACGGGGCATGAGACTGGCCAACTGATCGACTTAGCGGTGCGGCGGCGTGGAAAGCAGACACGCGTTACATGGCCGGACGGGATAAAGCCTTGCACGGGGACGCACTGGCGCGGTTCGGGCCTTGGCCCGGATAAACAAATTCGCGAGCAACCGGAGGCAGCGCACGGAGCGGGTGCCGAGCCGAAGCCGGAGTAGCGCCCGGCCCGCACCGCTAAGTCGATGGATTAACAAGGGAGACCGAAGCATGAAGAACCCGTTGAGACGGATCGTCGAGAACAGCACGATCGCGGAGTTTCGGGAAAAGCGACGCCTGCCATCTCGACGGCAGGTCCTTTCGTTGGTGACGGGAAGTGCCATTGGCTTTGCCGCTTCGGAAGCGGTCAGCCGCGGGGCGATCGATCCAATGTTGGAAGAAGATCGCCAGACACGCCGACGGTGTATCTACCAGCCAATCATGGTCGAGCGATTTGACGAGATTGCGACCCCGGAGATGCGCAGCGCCTTAGCGGCTTGGCGCGAGGGCTCTGACGATCTGGCGCCGGCGGTCCTGACGAAGACCACCATGACCTATGAGGGCAATGACGGGCGTCGGCGGATCAAGATCCAAGGGGAAGAGAACGGAAAGCGGCTCTTCGGTCGCCCCATGCCTCCCGAGACACTCATGATCGAGCAGGACGATCCGGCGTTCGGCATTTTTGCAGAAGAGAGGATGACCCTAGCCGCCCTTGCAAAGGAGCCACACCTCAGCATTTGCCGATACGAGAAACCCTCGGGCGACTTGCTCAAATACTTCGCGCTTGCGCTGCCCTATCCAGACGGGCGCGTTCTCAGCGTCACCCGCCCAGTCGGTTGATGAATTCCAGGGCTTGCCGCTCCGCCCGCTCGCGGCTCGTGTAACCCAGGTAGCGGTTGCCCCGATAGATCTCCCCGTCCCGCATCCAGCTAACATCGCCCGCCAGCTTCTCCCCGCCGAACCGATCGCCGATCGACCCCATCTTCTTAGCGATCCGCTCCATCACCAGAAACCATGTGTGCTCGGCCCCCCATCTCTCGCATCCGAGATATCGGCCGAATACCGGCAACAGGGTCACAAGGGCGCGGACGACCGCCGTCTTCCGGTATGCCGGGTCTGCCACAATCCCGCCGTTGAAGATGGCGAGGTCGGTGACGTGCTCGGCGATATCGCGAGCGCCGTCACTCAATCGGATC
Source organism: Thalassobaculaceae bacterium (assembly GCA_963691835.1). Taxonomy (GTDB): domain Bacteria; phylum Pseudomonadota; class Alphaproteobacteria; order Thalassobaculales; family Thalassobaculaceae. The sequence continues at coordinate 4,579,103 of OY829383.1, read as the reverse complement.
TGGTCCCTGTTGCTTGGGAAGAGCCCCCAACGCTCAATGTGCCGGCATAGGTCCCCGTCTAAGGCATATGGCACAGAGGCGTAGGTCATGATGGGTTCACCGTCCTGGAAGACGATGATCGTCTGCCCCTCCGGGTTTACATCTGGCCGAAAGCCTGGAAACTCGGGATGGCCCCATTTCTGATGCAGCCTCAGCATTGCGGCCCGATCGTCACCAAACACAAGGGCACAGTCGTGCTCCCGCGCAAACTCATCGCCCGCGCGACGAAGATCGTCGACGTTCATGTCTATCTCCAATGTTGGTTAGGAAAGCGGAATCATGCCAACCCGCTCTTCAAAGCGGGGCGGAACTTGGGTGTCAGTAAGGTTGGCCCAGATTTCCCATATGACGCTGAGTACTCCTGACGGTGACAGTCGAATATGATATCAAAATCAACGCAGTGCTGACGATTTGAGGGGCTGGATATGGAGATGGCGGCGGGTGAAACGGAATCGGGCGATCTGCGGGTCGCTTTCGACCGTCGCCTCAAGTTGGAATTCCACGGCTCCAGGATCACCTCCGATGCCGGACTACTCGCCTTCCGGGAACTCGATGATGCCCTCGGTCTGACCGAGATTGCTGGACAGGTACTGGCCGACAGCCGGACCGGCAGGAACAACCGCCACAGCCTGTCAGCGCAATTCCGCCAATCGGTGTTTGGGCGGCTTGCTGGGTATGAGGATGTCAACGACGCCGACCGCCTCGGCCATGATCCGGCGATGCGTTGGATCGTCGGTGGTCGGGCGGCAACGAAGGAAGCTGCCTCCACCAGCCAGATGGGGCGGTTCGAGACCGAGGAGCTGACCGGCAAGGACAATCTCGCCGCCCTAGCCGATCTCTCGGGGCAATGGATCGACGCGGTTCATGCCCGCCGACCGACCGACGTGGTCGTGCTGGATATGGACAGCAGCGTCAGCCCCACCCATGGCGAGCAGGAAGGCACGGCCTACAACGGGCATTTCGGGTGTACCTGCTACCACCCGCTGTTCGTCTTCAACCAGTTTGGCGACCTCGAACGGACCATGCTGCGCTCCGGCAACGTCCACAGCGCCGATGACTGGCGCTCGGTGCTGGAGCCTGTGGTGGCGCGGTATCGCGACAGGACCAAGCGGCGGTTCTTTCGGGGCGATGCCGCCTTTGCCCTGCCCGATCTCTACGACTACCTGGAAGCCGAGGGCTACAAGTACACCATCCGCCTCAAGGCCAACGCGGTCCTCCAGGGACACATCGCCCATCTGCTCAAACGCCCCGTCGGTCGCCCGCCGAAGCATGTCCAGCGGTTCCACGCCTGCTTCAGCTATCAGGCCGGATCATGGAGCCGGAAGCGCCGCGTGGTGGCCAAGGTGGAATGGCATCCCGGCGAACTGTATCCCCGCATCGGCTTCGTCGTCACCAACCTGACCCGTCCCGCCGCCCGCGTGGTTGCCTTCTACAATCAGCGAGGCAGGGCGGAGCAGTACATCAAGGAGGGCAAGAACGCGGTGAATTGGACCCGGCTGTCCTGCCGGACGATGAAGGCCAACGCGGTTCGGCTCCAGCTTCACGCACTGGCCTATAACCTCTCCAACTTCCTGCGCACCTTGGCCCTGCCGGAAGAGATGGAAAACTGGTCGCTGACCACCATACGCGAGAAGGTGGTCAAGATCGGCGCGAAAGTCGTCACCCACGCCCGCTACGCCACCTTCCAGATGGCCGAGGTGACGGTGCCACGTGACCTGTTCCGGCGGATCCTCGACATGATCGACGATCTGCGACCAAGAGAGCCAGTGCCATGCTGACAGTCGACGTGGTCGGCACAGGGCGAACGACAGGCAACGTGCGCCCGAACCGCTCCAAAATGGGCTGGAAACGGGTGCCAGGCGACCACCAAGGCGGCCGAGGTGGCAAATTTGCTGCGGCGGAGGCTGTCACAACGGCAATCCACCTTCCAATTGGGCGGAAGTTTGGCTATTCTGCCGTCAATCGGGGGCGGATCGGCCGCCTATCTGGGAAATGTCTGTTAGCGTGTGTCAACAGCACGTGGGGGTGCCAATGGCCATGAGACATACGAATCGTGTGCTGACGGGCTCGGCCACTGTTGTTTTGGCGGCCATCGCACTGGTGACGGCGTCGCACGCCGACGATCACGGCACGGTCGTGGAGTTCGATATCCCCGGCAAGATGGGCAGTACCCACGAGATCACCCACGGGCCTGATGGGAACATCTGGATTTCCCAACAAACCCAAGCCCGCTTGGTGAGGGTGACCGCCGACGGTGGCATGACGATGTTCGATCTTCCGGACGGAAGTGGCCCTCATGGTTTGGAGTTCGATTCCAAAGGCCGCATGTGGGTCAGCCTCGAGTTCAACGATGAGATCGTCGAAGTCGGCCTCGACGGGAAGATCCGGCAGAGGTTCAAGATACCGATGGAGGGTGCCGGTCCCCACGGGCTTGGCGTCGGCCCCGCTGGCAACATCTGGTGGAGCGGTAAAGCTGGCAACGTCATCGGTCGCCTCGATCCGGCGACAGGGACGATAGACCTTTTCCCGATCCACGACACCCCTGCAACGCCCATCTACATTGCGGCCGGACCGGACGGAAACATGTGGTTCACGGAGCTGGAAGGCAGTCATGTGGGACGGATCACGCCGGACGGTGAGATCACTCGTTTCCCGATCCCCTTTGAGAACGCGCGGCCCATTGTGGTCTTTACGGGTCCGGATGGCCGGATCTGGTACACCGAGGAACGCGGCAACGCGTACGGTTACATCTCCACGGAGGGAGCATTCGTCCGATATCCGACCGGCGTTGAAGATGGCTTGGTCGCCGGTGCGGCCTTTGACGGAGAGGGGAATCTCTGGGTCCAGTTCAACACGCCGGACATCATCCAGCGGATCACCCCGTCGAAGAAAACGACAACCTTCACGTTGCCGACCAAGAACGCGGTTCAACACCGGATAACGCCCGGGCCGGGCGGGCATATGTGGTTTACGGAACTCGCCGCCGATAAGGTCGGTTATGTGGCCGTCGGCGATTAATGAAGACGAGGGCCGAAAAAAAGTAGTTGACGACCGGAAACGACCAACCTACCAATATTGACGGCGCCGATTTGAGGCTCAGCTTGCGGGGGCGCCTTATAAATTCCTGCTAAAGCGAGTGGGTCGGAGGCCCGCCGCTCAGAGCGTCGGGTCTTTTTCTTTTTCAGCACTAGCTGAAAGAGAATAAACCGGCGACTGAGGACTTGCGCCCTCCTTCCGACGACCTGAAACCGAGCCTCGCCACCAACGCGACTCTCGGGAAAGACCGGTCGCGGTAAGGAGTGACGAGATGAGTACTCAATCGAAGACTGTTTCTGAATTCAGCAAGGCCCGTCGACGGGTCGTTCTGGGCGTTGGCACGCTTGCCGCAGCCGCGGCGATGATCGTGGGGGCCACAGGGTTCACACCCGCCGTAGCGGAAACGCCCTCGCGCATCACCGTGGACTACGCCTACTACAACCCGGTCAGTCTGTTGCTGAAGAAGAAGGGGTTGGTGTTTCTGCTACCGCCAAGTGCGGCTGCGGAAGCGGTTGCCCGGAAATTCCAGGTATCTGCCGCACGGGTTTGTGAGACAAGGTTTTCGCCAGATCGGGGGAAAACTCCTACAATGGCGGGTGTAAAGATCCATGTAGCGCAATGGAATTTGTAGCTCCCCGAAACTGGGGAGCTATGTCTGATGTTGGTCGCCCGAATTGGCAAGCCGGACTAACTCGTCTCCGGGGTTTTCACCAGAACGGGGGAAAACCGCCAGAAATTGGGCTGCCAAGATCTCGGCGGCTATTTCTTTCAGCCCGAAATCCAGAAAATCAGCCCGGATCAGCGATATTCGGGCCCAAAAATGCGGCTCAATCAGCCCTTGATGGCATGATCATCACAAACGGTCTCAAGACTAGAAAGTTCTTGCGGAACTCCAGATGGTTGCATATAAAATTATCAGTTTAATTTTGTACTTCCGGGTAACGAGAATCCCGGTCGAGAAAGGAGCGTGTTATGGGTGTTTCTCTTAGAGTGGTTGGGATCTTCTATGATCAGTCCGATATTCCGTTTACGCAAGGGATGACCGTGAAGTCTCTCTTGGATGAAGCGACGCATAACCCGGGTGGAGAAGCCAATAATTTCGGATACCTGTCGAACACGGATGTGCTGACCAATGGCGGCATGAAGGAGAGCGTGACCGCGTTCTTCGCTAACTATCCAAATGGCGTGACCAGCAAAACAAGCGGCACGGTCTACGGTGCCGGGGAGTACTTCTTGACGGAGTCGATGGTTGGAAACCCCCGATACTCCGTTTGGCAGTACTACGTTTTCGACGCCAGTGGAACTTTCCAGCCGAATCCGATGCCGCTTCAATCCTTCGCCACACGAAAGCTAAACGACGGCGATAAAGTGATTTGGCGGTTGGTCGAGATCCTGTCCGCGCCGAATCCTGTTCCGACAGTCTATCGCAGCAAGCTGATCTAGCTGACCCAGTGAAAGGAGGAGGAACAGGACACCTGGACACCTCGAAGTAACGCCTGATTTTCTGCTCTGCGTTCAGAAATGGGTTTAGGATCCTGTTTCGGCTGATTTTCGGTGGTTTCTCGGGTCTGTGAGCCGAAGAACAGACCTTTCCAGGTGGTGCGGGCGGAATTATCCCCTGAAGTCAGACCAGCCGCTCAACTTGCGGCGAGTGGCATGAACCTCGAACTCGAACGGGGACGTAGCTGGCTCCATCTGAGTGTCTTGTAATCGGAGTCAAATTACGGGTCTTTGTGCTGCATGGTGTCGACCTTGAGGGGCAGGCGACGCTTAACTGGGAGGACGGGGAATGCACATGCCAGATAGAAGTCTGGTTGATAGAGCTTTCTTAAGGGCACTCGAAGAGTTGGGTGATGGCATCAGGAACCTGTCAGCGCTTTACGAAAATTGGGGCAACTTCTCTGGGCGATCTAGCTCCAGCAAAAAGGCGGCTTAGCGCTAAGCAAACAAATTAATCTATGACACCCCGCGGATGCCGCGGGGTGTTTCTGTTTAGATCATGACCGGCGCCCGCCCCCTCTCAGACCTTGCGCATCTCGGAACGATCCAGATCGCCTGTCAGCGTTGCGACAGGCGAGGCCGGTTGCGGTATGCGACGCTGGTGGCGCGCTTCGGGTCTGACACACCACTTCCAGACATAGCGGTCGCAATGGCTGAGGGTTGCTCGCGCACCGGGCAGGGATTCGACCGGTGCGCTGTGTTCTTTCCGGATCTGCGGGGCTAGTCGTCCCCGGAACATCCAGCCACCACCGACGCGGTCAGATCCGGAACCGGTTTCTGAGACCGAGACCGATCAGAAACAAAAGCAACAGAGAGATGACACCCTGAACAAATCGCGCCAAGTCTACGGTCAAGGGTATCGGCTCACCAAAGAGATCTGCAAATATGTCCGGTTGGAACTCAAACGCCGTAGACAAGAAAGGTATGACGTTACTGAAAGATGCAAAAAATGAATTTGCGAGCAAACAAAATATATAATTTCTATCAATCTCAGAATTGGTCTCATGAATTGCTATTCCAAAATAGACAATGATGAATAATATAAAATTACCTAGCAAGAATAAGGATGGGCGTCCAATCGATTGGCCGTAATCGCATAGCCCGTCGTATATGGTTTCAAACAATGCTCCCTTACCCAAGTCTCCGGAGCGTTTTAATGCGCGCCGTTCCTCAGCAAAAAACCTCAGCGCTGCGTCATGATGGCGATTACCCTCAGCAAGCTCCTTCAATCGCCCAAATTTTGCACGAGTTTGTCGCCCCGTGTTGCTTTGACCCTTTGTCGCTTTTTCAATCGTCAAATCGTGTAAATCGACATGCCCCTTGGTCGTCGTGCTTCGCAGGTCGGGCGGTGACGAGTAGTTGCCCTGTAGGATCAGCACGTCGTCGAAGCGCGCGGTCCTGAACGATAAGTCGCCTTTGAATTCCTTTGGCGTGAAATGCATCGGACCATTTATTGAGGCGCCATAGAACGAGACGTCCCCATCCCCGAACCGCGCTCCCCAGAACGAGACGTTCCCTTTCCCGAACTGCGCTCTATCGAACGAGACGACCCCTTTCCCGAACTTCGCGTCGCGGAACGAGACGTTCCCATCCCCGAACTGCGCTCCCGTGAACCAGACGTCCCCATCCCCGAACTGCGCTTCATCGAACCAGACGGACCAATCCCCGAACTGCGCTCCAACGAACAAGACGTTCCCGTTGGGAAACCGATACCCACCACAGTCGATACCCCCGTTTTCAGGGGCATGCGGCCCAAACTCGACGTTGTAAAAGGCGATATCTGCTTCTGGATGTTCGTCGACCCACGCGTTCCACGCGTCACGACCCTGCTTCCAGCGTGCTACAGCATAGTTACCACCCAGAACGGTGCGCTCTTCGCTCATTTTGCCATCTCCTTGGTCGGTTCCCGCGCTCGGGCAAGCGGCTTTCACGATCGATTATATCTGTCAACAAGCGCGGGGCCGTTTGGAGATTGCATTGGGTGGGTAACTCGGGGTGCTGAGGGCACAGACCGTTAGGACACCGGGCAGTGTTCGCTCACCTAATCGTCCCGGAACATGCGGCCACCACCGATTCGGACAGCTGCGTACATGGCGTTGCGCTTGTAGGCGGGCACGCCCCGCACGGTCAGCGCTTCCAGGAAGATTTGGTCCGCGTCGCGGCGGGTGACTTGGGGGAGATCCACAGCGGAGCCGGAGACATAGAGCCAGTCGTGAACAATCGCCGCTTTTGTGTGATCGCCATCGACGGAAACAAACCATCGACCAAACCACGGGACCGACGCCAGATCCGTTCGGAACCCCCTCGGCACCTCGATCCACGCTCCCAAGCGCTCACACCAGTATCGGAACGGGCTGATTAACTCCCACTCGTTGCCTTGCAGTTTGCGAAGGTCGAGATCGAGGGGGAAGCGTTCACGCTCCATCGGCCGCCCCCTCAATCCGGCTCTGCCATCGGGCAAAGGCTGCTCGGCGGAGCTTGCGAACGTCCTCCAGAATGGGGCCGATGATCGCCCCCACCCCAGCGGCCACCTCGGGCGGCATCTGGTAGTCCGGAACCGCCAGACCCAACGCCCAGGTGGCGACCACGGAGACGGCCACGGTCAGGCCGGTATCGCGTGTCCGCTCCATCACTCGGCATCCTCGCACGCGATGACCTTCTCCCCCGCCGCGAAGACATCGCGGGTCCATTCCTTGGCCGCGTCGGACGTGCCGGCGCAGTACGCGCCCACAGCCGTTGTCGCCAAGCCACCGATAACGGCCAACTCCGCACACGCAGAGAGCCCCGCCGCCACAATGGCGACAGCCAAAACTTTTTTCATGTCGATCTCCTGAATCCGGGCGCACGGTCCCTGCCCGCCCCGGCCCGGATGCGGCGGCGGTTGGGTCAGTTCAAGTCTGAGTGGGGTCAGTAGGTGTAGAACGTCCGCGGGAGACCGGCGTAACGCTCGCGCCGATCGAGGTGGACGAAGGTCTTGGCCAGCCCCACCGACCAGCCCGTGGACAGAGCGATCTCAATCAGCTGTGCCAAATCTCCACCGGCCGGGCGCTTGATATCGACGGCGCAGGTGTCGGTGCCGTATTTGGCGTTACCGATCAGGTGGAGGCTGTTCAGGCTTGCAGCATATCCTCGGGCTTGGAGCCATTCATTGTGTTCTCCCGATCGACAGGCGGACGTAACGGCCATGGGTCGTCCATAGGCCCGGCGCAGTGCCTCAAGATCATCAATGAAGCCATCCGCCAGCGTGATCTGCCCGGACGTCGGGCAGGCAAGCTCGGCAACCGTGAAATGGTCGGAATACGTGGTCATTGAAGGGCTTCTCCAGTCAGGTGATGGGAGGTGTTTCAAGGTCGGGGTTTTGGCCGTTACCGCTCCCCCGGCCATCCCGAACGGAAGGCTTTCAAGAGCTCCCGCGTAGCGTCCGCCTGGGCCGCCGAATACGCTTCGATCTTGGCCAGCCGCTGTTCGATGGTCCGGACAAGCTCGTCGTTCTTTGAAACGGAGCTTTCCAGGCGATCCACGCGCCCGGTGAGATATCGGTTTTCGGCATCCTTGGTGGCGGCCCACCAAACGCCAAAACCAGTATGCGTCAGCACCAATAGGATCAGGGCCAGCGGCACCCGTTTGTCGAGGTGCCAGTGCTCACGGCTTTGATCCGCCATGTCGTTCTCCAATCAAAAAACCCGCCGGGGGGCGGGGGCTGGTCAGGGGGTGTTTAGTGCGCGGCCTATGGCCAGCCGATGGTCTCGTCGTAGGTCTCAATGGCCGAGATGGTATTGAGGGCGTTGATGGCGTCCTTGTGGGCGTGACCGGCCCGCAGGAGGCTCGACACGTAGGCCGCCGCGCCTTGGAACAGCGCGATCACCTCCGCCTCGCTCATCGGCCTGTTGACGTTGGTTATGTCCCGCCATGTGCCGTCATGGGCACCGGGGAGCGCGTCCGCGATCATGCTCCGAACCGCCATCATCGTCGCCTGAGAGGCTGGGTCGATCTGGTAGGTGTGGCCGTCCGTGTGGGTGTAACCGGCGGCGATCTTGACCGCGAGGACCGCGTCCACATCCGCCGATTTGGCCGCTCGTAGCTCGACCACCTTGTCAGCGACCTCTTCAGTGGTGAGATCCACCACTGCCCAGGTCCAGGTAGCCGTGCCCGCGACTAGGTCGACCGTAGGGACGGCCAGGAGGTCGCCCTTCCGCTGGGAGGCGGTCAGAGGCGGCTCGGCATACTGATCGACGAGGATGGCTCGACCCGCGAGATGATCAGGACAGCCGGGGACCAGGGAGCCTGGATCAAGCCGCTGTGCGGGTGTCCAAACCGGTCGGAGCCAGTGATTGATGTTGGCCTTGGTTCTGGCCAAGCGGGCCTGCACAACCGCGCTCGTGGCTCGGTCGACGATGGTGTGTGTCAGCATCTTTAAGCCCTCTTAGCTTGTCGGGAACGGCAAGACGTTTGCGTAATAATCTGGCTTGTAGCGCGTTGCTTGAGTTATCCGCATGAGCGCGATGTGGCCTTGGAGATAGTAGGTTCCGCCGTCACGGCCGATGAAGAGCTCGTTTCCGGAGCCGCCCACCGGGCCACCATTATTGCTCCCGGCATCGACGACGGTGCCGTTAATCCAGGTTGTGACACGGCCGCCGTTACGCTGTATGACGACCCAATTCCAGGTGACACCATCAATCGTAAGTGTGCCAATTGGCGGGTTGACCGTGAAATTGTTTAAGCCGCGGAGGCCGGTCGTATACCCCACGTTCCAGCCAATCGCGCCGACGATCCCCCGGCTTGCCGTCGATCCGGACCGAAAGAGAAACTCAAGCGTCGATGCGGATCCAAGCGTCGCTTGAATTCCAACCCCGGCACCAATGTATCCGTCTGTCGACGACGTTGCCGAGGGGAAATAGATCGAATATCCAGTCGGCGATGAAGGGTCGACGACACCTCGCGGGATGTTGTCCGCATCACCGTGCGCGGTGAGCGTCAATCCTTGTGGGGATAGATCCTCGATTATTGTGCTCGTCGGCTGAATAAGGAGAGACACATCGGACCAATACGGGTCGCTGGTGTCGCCGGTGGCGAAGGGAATAATATCAGACATGCCGACCTCAACTGATCTGTGAGAGGTAAAGGGAGCCGTCCGACCGATAGATCGCCGAAACCCACGTCTTGGTGTTGCCCGTGAGGCTGCCCCAGGAGGGTTCCGCCCCGATCCACGTGCCCTCGGTGGAGCCGTCGGTGATGGTGAAGGCCCGTCCGCCTGTGGCGTCCTGCTCCAAAATCAGGGTCATGGACGCCTTGTAGCCGGACGTGGGGGCCGAGATCGGCTGCGTCACGTCGCCGTTGGCCACGATCCAGACCTCGGATGCGTCCTTCATCGCGATGGCTGCCTGGGTCCCGGACACGCCCGAAGGGCTGCTCGTGTTGGCCACCTTCCACTCGGAGCCCTCTTGGAAGAGAGCCTCCCCGGCTGTCAGCGTGCCGCTCATGGTGAGCGCCACGACGCCAGCCACGTTGCCGCTGTCGTCGATCAGCACGGGGCTGTTCTGCACCGTCGATCCGCCCGTACCATCGAACCGGGCCACCGCGTTGTCCGTGGATGACTCGGGCCCGGCCATCGTGCCGTCGGTCCCGGTGTCGCCCTTCTTGCCCGTGATTGCGACCGTCCAGGCCGCGATGGTGCCGGACCCGCCCGTGTCGCCGCTCGCCACAGTAAACGTCAGCGCCCCGGTGTCGCTGTTGTAGCTGTCGACCGTGCCGACCATGTAGTTCGTGCTGTCGTCGGTCTGGTACGCGGTGATGATCTGCCCTGCCGCGAACCCCTTGCCGGTCTCGACCGTGAGGGCTTGCGAGCCGGTCCCGATGGTCGCCGATGTCGACGAGGTGGCCGTCAGCTTGCCGCCGAACTCGGTGATTGTTGCGTCCATCTCCCGCAGCCCGGCCACCATGTAGCCATGCAGGAGGCGATAAGGATTGCTGTTGACGGTGATGATGGTGTTGTACCACGCGTAACCTTCTAGGTTATCGAAGTTCACAACAATGCCGTCCCAAGTGCTGGGCGTGTCCGTCATAGGACTTCCTCCAACTCAAAAGTGGTCGAGGCGTGGTTGTAGAAAGCCGTCTCGACCGGCGAGAGTGTCCGCATCCGGGCTGCAAACGACCAACGGTGCAGGTTTGAGCTGTCTGCCGGGTCGAGCGAGAAGAACAGATCGCCAGTCCGGCCAAGGCGGGTCTGCATGTCCAGGGCGCGTGAGAATGCCTCGTCTTGCGGCAGCACGCCCATTGAGAGGCGCGCGATGCGCCGCTTGTCCAACTGCTCAAAGAACTTCGTTCCGCCGAGCGCCTCTTGGGTGATCGACCGGTCCTCGATGACAACGGACGCGCCGTCTGCACTGACGTTTATGGAAGGCTGCCAACCCGGTGACACATAGAGCCGGGGAAACCGGACATAACCAGCACCACCCGCACCCGCATTACCGGTGTCGATCAGCTCAAGATAGCAGTACCGGCCGACCACGGCGGTGTCGAACACATGCAGGAACGGCACCTTGTAAAGATCCAGTTCCTCGGCGGTGAACTTGCCGTCGACGAACTGCTCATCCCACGTCGCCAGCGCGCCGCTGGGGAAGACTTCGCCGTAAACCTCGATGGTGCCGGTGTCCCCCAATACCGACGAGCCGGTATCCTCATAAGCGGAGAACACGCGGAGACGGGCTCTCAGGTTCTTGGTCACACCTTCGAACCACGGGATGGCCACAACACGGATGGACCGCTCCACACCCAGATCAATCCATCGCACCATGTGCTGCACGTGCGTATCGGCGGTCTGGGCCTTGGTCGCAAAATTACCGTTGAGCGCATTCGCAAACGGCAGATCAGCGCTCCAGACGCCGCCGGTGTGAGACACGGCGGCGTACGGAGCCGCGGCGTCCAACCAGTTGGGGAACGCCATGATCAGGTTGGCCATGGGGGTCAGTTCTTCGCGTCGACCGCGACGACCACAGCGGCGCCGGTATAGGTGCCGGTGGTCACATGCTTGACCCGGAGCGCGTCACCAATGAAGCCCGAGACGGCGGTGTTGTCCGCGAGTGCGCCGTCCGTGAGTGCCACCGGCGTGAGAACCGCCGCTTGGGCGTTCACGGACTGATATTGCACCGCGTCGGCATTGGTGTAGGCAAAGCAAGCGATATCATACCAGTTGGAGCCGTCCACGCGCGTCTGCAGGTAGACCTTGAAGCTCGTACCGCCCGACCCGGCTGTGAACTTGCATTGGATATTCAGCGCCGTGATTTTGCCGAAGTCCGTAGCCGCATCGGTCACGGCCGTGCCATCGGAAGTGACCTGCGTGGATAGGAGGGTGCTGGCCATGTGTCATCCCCAGAGCGTGATGGTTGCGGTGTTCTCGCCAAGATCTTCGTCAATCCCGGTCACGACGAATTGCTTACCCCGGGTGAGGTCGAAGCGCGGGACTTGGAGGGTGATCACGTCGCCGAGGTCGACCCCGCCTGCGCGAGGGCCATCGAGCTTGATTGTGTAGATGTCGCGGCGCGTGCCGTAGAGCGACAACAGGAAGCCGGCGTACTCGGTAGCGTCAGCCTCGGTGTCGATCACCGTCTCGATGTCGATCTCGCGCGCATACGGATGCCGTGCCTTGATTTTGTCATCCGTCACGGTGATTGAACGATACGACTGACGGAGATACTCACGTCTGGCTTGGCTGACGCTTGAGCGGTCGATTTCCTCGCCCTCTTGAGGCGTCCAGTTGCGTTGATAGCGGACAGTGACCCGGTAGACCGGTATGCCTTCGATCGGCCCGGTGATGCGTGTGAGCGCGTTTGAGGGGTCGAGGAGGTCCGATACCCCGAACGTCGTCTTGGACTGCCCGGCGGGCGCCGACAGGCGGGCCATTGCGAACGTGCCGTCGCGCTTGGCGATCACATAGCCGTGGACGGAAGCCGCAACGATCTCCAAGACGTCCTTGGCGCGGGTCTCGCTCTCGGTGTTGTAGTAGCCGACACCGTAGGACACGACGGCGTCTAGGGCGTCGACACCTGAGATGGCGGCACTGTCGACCCCGGCGTCGAGTAGAACCCGGCGCAGCACCTGGGCTGCGGTTCGTTCTGAGGGGGTGCCGACAGCTAAATCCACGGTCACAAGGGCGTCGGGCCGCGAGCCCAAGCGAAGATATGCGCCCTCGGTATGGGAGCCCTCGTAAGCCCTCCACGCGCCGGGTGACGGCGTCGTGGTTTGAATGTCGGCGAGCGCGCCGTAGTCGGCCTCTTGGGTTAACAGAACACCCCGGTCGTATACTGCCGACGTGGCCACGGACAGATCAGTCGGCACCCGATGCTGATGGATGAACAGCGCTGTGTTCACATTGGTGGCCTGGGCGTTTCTGACCGTGCCGTAGGCGACGGGCTTATAAAGCCCTTTGACGTCGTCAGCCGTGCCCTCGATACCGGCCGGAAGCGTGTTGTCCCCCGCGAAGGTCTCCTCGGTCAGCAGCGCCTCGAACACGTCCGCTTGGGCGTCCCGGATATAAAACGTGATCGTCCGCTGACCGAACTCCACGCCGTCAATCCGGCCAGTGAGAACCTCCGTCCACCCGGCCGGGAACGGATCACCAACGGAGCCGCGGCGGATTGTGATGGTTCGGCCATCGAAAGCCCATCCCAACAAGGGGTCCCAGTCGCCGTCATTGGCGACCTCGACAACCCCGAAGTTTAGGTCCGATGTGCCGAAGGTCTCGCCGGTGGGCCGGAACAGTGACCGGGTGATACGGCCCGGCTGGATCACGCCGGGGAAGAATGTGGTGTTTGCCGGAAGATCGCTTGGCTTCGTTGTCATTCCCGCGCCAGTAGCCCACCGAAGCGTTCGCCGAACACCCGTCGCGTCCAGCGCTGCTATCTCCAAGGCCAGCATCAGCCAACCTTGCGGGGCTTGGGCGCAGCCTGCATCAGTTGGGTGCTGCCGACCATCCGCGCGCGCTGATGATTACCAGCGGTGACCGCGTCGCGGATCTCAATTGCACCGGTCATCGATACCTTGGCGAGACGAGATGATAGTGCGGCATTCTCGGCGCGAAGGCCGGAGATCTCAGCCGTGAGTTTTTGAACCGCGGCGGCAAGCTCCTTATTGCCGAGCCCTGGCTCTCCGGTTTGGCTGTAGGTCGGCATCCGGTGGAGGTCGTCGAACCGGCGTTCCGTCGCCATCCGCAGATCCACCGGGATGCGCCGGCCATCGGGTAGCGGCACAAACGCCTCCGGCGTCCGGCCTTCGCCGAAGACGGCAAGGTGTGCGTCGTTGGCGATACCGCCCCGCATCAGGTCGACGGCACCCGCTGACGTCATGATCCCGCCGTCCGCAAACCCGACGATGCTCCGAACCACCGCATCGACACCAGCGTTCGACTGACGGAGGGCGGTCAACTGCCCCTCGCCAAAGCCGTCCGGTAGCGGGAGCCCGGCGGCGTCAAGCGCCTGATAGATCTCCACCGCGCGGGACGGGTTGTAGCCAAGATCATATCCAGCCGGGAGGCCGCCGGTTCCGGTGCCAACATACTGGCCATTCCCGGCGCTCACGTAGGTCGGAGTGTCATTGCCCTCCGCCCAATCGCCGAGTAGATCGCGGATCTCCGTCAGCCGGTTGAGCTGCTGGTTCGCGATGGTCTCTTGAGTGTTCGCCGTTGCGTCCAGCGCCGAGGTTACCCGGTTGAAGTCCTCGACATAGGCGTCGGTCGAGGCGTTGTATGCCCGCGACACCTCCAGAAACTCACGCCCCAGCCCTCCGAGTTCGGTCGCCGCGGCGAGACTTTCATCATCGGTCGGGTCGCTGTCATTGGCTAAACCGAAGGCGTCCTCGAACCTGCGTTCCGCCTCAGCGAGTTGGTCGGCCACCGACAACGTTGAAAGGCTCCGATCCATCCGGAGATCCGCACTCGCGTTCCGTAGGCTGCCGACACTTGAGAGCAGGTTGTCGACCGTCTCCTCTATCGCGTCGCGTTCTGCCCGACGGGTGTCGATCAGCTCAAGCTCGGCATCGATGAGAGCCTGGGTCTCGTAGGCCAGTACCGCCGCCTCCGTCTCCACGAGATCCGTGTTGTCGTTGGCGGGCCCTGAAGACTGGTCGCCGACGATGCCAAGAAGCCCCGCGATGCGGTCCCCGAACACGTTCTCGATCTGGGCGAGCGTGTCGCTGTACGACTCCGCTTGGCCAAGCAGGGCGTTGATGCCCTCCACGAGCAGATCGTCGATCCGCCCCTGGACCTGGGGCAACAGCCCCCGCTCGTCCACCTCGAAGAGGGACGCGCTGTTGAGGTCGAGCGATTTGATGGTCTCGGCCAGGGTGCCGATCCCGCCGAAGTCGATGGTGGAGCCCGACAGGGTGCCGTCGCTGCTGACCCCGATACCCAACCCGGCCAGGAACTCGTCCTGGGTCGCGTTCCGCGCGCTGTTGATGGCGTCGGTGGTGATCTGGCCCACGTTGATGAGTTCCTGCCCGAAGGCGGCCAGATCCTTGTTCAGGGCCTCCAAGTCCGGGACCGTTGCCTCGACCTGGGCTTTGATCTCCTCGAATTGCGTCACCAGCGGGGACACCGCCGGAACGATCTCTTCGAACAGCGCAAGCGGCCCATCGATTTGTTCGCTGATGGTCTCGGTCACGCCCGCGAAGTAGGCCTCCACCTGATCCTTGGCGATGTTCAGCGCCTCGACCACACGGTCCCGGCCATCCAGGAAGAAGGGGTCGACCGGCAGATCATCTGGGACCTGGGCGCCTGCCTCGATCAGGGTATTGACCAGATCGCGGGTGAGCGACACGTAGTCGACCTGATCCCCGGCGCGCTCGAACTGATTCCGGAACGTCGTGACGAACTCGCCGTCCGGACCGAACACATCGAACACGGCCTCCTCAACGGAGGAGAGGTCGAGGTTCTTGATGAAGTTGACCCCGAAGAGATCGAAGTCGCCCAGTTGCTGGAACAGCGTGGTTGGATCGCCCCGCAGGGTCTCCTGGAACCCGCTGGTCACGTTGCGCCCAAGCCGCTGGAACCCGGCGTCGTCGTTGATGTTGGAGGCAAGGATCGAAAACAGTTGGTCGGCGTTCGGCTCCAGGTTGATGTCCCGGCCACCACGTCCATTGATCGGTCCGGCACCAATGGCAACGGTGGGGTCCGTTGTGAACCCGAAACGGCCATTGGATACGATCTGCCGGGTCAAGCTCTCCGATACGGTGCCGTCCTGATTGCCTTCAAGCAGCATCCGAAGTTGGAAGGACAACGGCCCCTGGGGATCGAACACCCGGACGGCCTGATCCACAAAATCCGAGATCCCGGCCAGCGGGGAGCCCGACTCCGCCGCCGAGGTGCGCGCACCGGAACGGACCGCCTCTAGGCTGGCGTTGAACGCCTCCTGGCTCTCGGCGGCCAGGGTCAGCCGGTCGGCTGCGGTCACGCTTGTGTCGGCAACATCCCGCAGGCCCTCGGCAAGCACGTCAAACCCAGCGATGAAGTCGATGTCCGCGATTGCTTGCTCAAAGTCCGCCTCGGTAAATCCGTTGGCGGCGGCGCGGGCTAGGTTGCCGAACCCAATCCTCATCGTGGCGGCGGCCTCGTCCGACACGCCGTCGATCAACCCCCGGTCCAGGGCGTCGATGAAGTTGCGAGAAACAAAGTCGACAATCGCGCCCCACATGGACTCCTCGTCCGTGCCCCGGCGCCCGAAATTCTTTCGCAGATCGTCGGTGATCCCGAAGATCCCGGTGGAGTCGTAGCCCCGGAAATCTTGGCTGGCGATGCCCGGCATGATGATCGAGGACCCGAAGCGGCCATTGGCAAATCCGACCTCGCCGTCGAAAGCACCGTTGACCAGGCTACCCCCGGAACGGTCCAGGGCGGAGTTTACGACCGCTTGGATGGCCTCGCCGAGCGCGTTGCCAAGCTCGGACGAGCCCCCGTTGTCCGTGGTAACGCGGAAGCCCGAGATCCGCCCACCTGCCGTGTCGAAGTTGGTGCCCACGGCAGGGCCTGACGACGTGTTGGACAGCGCTTCCATGAAGCCGAGGGCGAGGAACGCCAGCGGCGGCGCTACAGCAAGAGACCCGAGTTGCGATGCCGCGAGTACCGCCGTGTTACCCGCCGAGGTGAGGGCGCCACCGGCCGAAAGGCCATTCGCGGCCAGAGCCGCCGGGGACGACCCCGCGAGGGGCCCGGAGAGCGCAAGCGTTTGTCCAGCAGTCAGCGGCGCGGACAGACCAAGTGTTGCGCCGGCAGAGGAAAAGGCGAAGTCTTGAACTGCTGGAGCAAGGTTGAACAACTGTCCATTCGCCAGGGCGGAACCGAAAGAGGTGGCGTGGCGCCCAATCCCGAGGATGTTTGAAAGGGACGACCCAGACGAAGATCCACCACCAAGGCCGAGGAGATCGCCCAGCACGGACGTAGGCGAGATAATAGACCCGAGCCCCCCCGCTACACCGGCCCCGCCACTTAGGAGCCCGGTGGGCGTGCCCAAGCCAAGGATGTCCCCGATCACGAACTGCGTGGCGATCTGCGCGGCAAGGCGCTTGAAGATGTCCAGGATGCCGTCTGCGAAATCCTCGAAACCGTTCAGGCCGTTCTCGAAGATATCGGCGAACAACTCCTGGAAGTTGTCTTCGATCTGACTGACAGCGTCATTGACTGCGGAGGCGAAGGCGCTCGCTTCGATCTGTGCCTCACGAAGGGACAGGTTGGCCTCCGCCACCGCCCGGTTGAACGTCTCTTGGCTGATTGCGCCCGCTCGAAGAAGCCTTTCCAGATCCTCAACCTCATTCGCATACGCTTCTTCGGCTGTTCTGACCTCGCGCGTGATGGCTTCGCCGGCGCGCATATTGTCGTTGGCGATCTTCCGTGCCTTTGCCCCGGCCTCTAAGGCGCGCTTCAGCTCGTCCTCGACAAGGACCGCATCACGGGCAAACGGAAGGAAATCTTCGACGCTCTTTGATCTAAGCTGCCCGCTCTCAATCGCCTCTTTGTTCGCCTTGTTGTAAGCCTTGGCTGCGGCCTCCGATGCCTCAAATGCATCCCGCATGAGGCGCTCGAATTCCAGCGACTCCAGGCCGCTTGCCGTGTAGATGTTCATCTCTCGTTGGGCTGTCGCTATCCGCCTGGACAGAACGCCATAGGCGTCGCTGACCTCAGCCAGGACACGGACCTCGTCTGCACCAGACGAACCGCTGCCTGAACTGCCAGCGTCGCTATCGAAGAAATCCCGGCGTCGCCCTGGGTCCATGACGGCGATCTTCTCAAGTATTGCTCGCCGTCTTTCGTAAAGATCGTTCAGTTTCCCTTCGACATCGGTGATTACCCCGACGCCCTCAATGAATTCCGCGTTCTTACCGTCGCTTCTTGCCTTGTTGAGCTTCAATACTTGATCTGTTGTTTCTGAGAGCTCTAGCCGAAGGTCTGAAAGACTTTCTTCCCCTCGAATGAACCTGATGGTTCGTGCGATATCGAAGACTAGGTCAGCGGTATTCACCAAGGCGCGCCTGACCGAGTCCGAGATCCCAAAAGCCTCGTCGATCTCTACCGTCAGCCCATCCAGCGCGTTGGATAACTCCGCCTCCGCTTGTGAGATGATGCGAGGCAACCGCTTGAACTCTTCATTGACGTCTTGTGCCGCACGCAGAAGCGACCCGGCCACAACATCTGTGGTCAACTCGCCTTGCCGACCCAACTCCCGGAGCTGGCCAATGCCGACACCGATTTCGTCCGCCAAACGCTCAGCGAGCAGCGGCATGTTCTCCAGGATCGAACGCAACTCATCACCCTGAAGCCGTCCGCTGGCCAGGGCCTGGGACAGCTGGATCGCGCCGGCGTTTAGCTGCTGCGTAGACCCGCCACCGATTCTGCCAAGCTGTAGTACGACCTCATTGAGCTTGATCACCTCTTCCGTCGTAAGCCCAACCTGCCGGCCTGCAATTGAGAACCGGGCGAAGGAGTCGCCAGCCGATTGGATGTCAACGCCAAGGTCGTTGGCGCTTTCCGCAAGCCGATCAAACGCCGTGACGTCTCTTGCCAGATTGTTGATGCGTTGCTGCAACAACCGCGTCTGGTCAGCGCTGTCACCCAAGCCCTTAATCAGACCCGCCGCCTTAAAGCCGGCGAAGGCGGCCGCGAGCCCGGCTGTGGCTCGACGCACCGCAATGAAGCCGGCATTGGTTTGCTGTAAAGCCCGGTCCAGGCCGGACAAGTTTTGCTTCACACCACGCTCAAAACCCGCAACAGCCTGATCCGCACGCTTCAACTCGCGGCGTAGCTGTTCCGTGGTCGCATCGATCCGGATCAAGAGCTGTTCAGCTGTTGCCATCAATACCTCCTGAAACGGAAACAGCCCCCTTCCGAAGAAAGAGGGCTGTTTACCTTGGGGTCACTCGCTCGGTTGAGCGGGGTGACGGTGATGGTTTAGGCGGTGGGCCGGGCGGCTTACAACCACGACAGCGTCTCGGGGCTCATCGAGGGGGCGCTTGAGACCCTGGCCAAGCTCCACGTCCGGGCAGCTGACCGGCAGAGGATGGCGTCGGCGCGATTCTTTCGGCTGCTGAATTTTCAGCAGCATTGTTTATCAATAACTTGCTGGTAAGGCTGGTCCCTCAATTCTGAGGAGCCATCGTGCAATCCGCAAAATGACTAATGGAATCAGAGGTTCCTGAAAATGCAGGAGCCACATTGCTCGCAGTCAAAGGGGCGTGGCATGGCGCGATAGCACCAAACAGCCTAAAGGCGGCTTTGATGCCACTAACTCCCTGAAAAATCTAGCTCCGCAAAACTGCGGAGCCACCCACCATCCGTTGTCGGTCAACCGATTTGTAGAGATGAAGCGGCGCGCAAGTCTCTGAAAAATATAGCTGCCGAGATCTCGGCAGCCCGAATTGCCGAGGTTTTCCCCCGTTCCGGTGAAAACCTTGGAAACGAGTTAGCCCTGCTCGCCAACACGAGCGACCGGCGGCCAATATGGCTCCCCAGTTTTGGGGAGCTATATTTTCCAACAGGTTATCGATGTCCGTCAGTACATAATCGTACCACTCACCGACGCATGCACGAAAGAGGGCGCCTCAAATTGGGGCGCCCTCGCTTCGTGTTCTCTCTTTGTTTTTCATATTGAGCGCGCCTGAAGGAACGTGAACAACTCCGCGTCTTTTGCCGCTCGGGTCTTTTCCTTTGGTTTCGTTTTGCCGCCGAAAAGGCCCATGGGAGAGGTCTTCTGGACCCACTCCACCCTTGCTTCATACGCTGTTAGGATATGAGGGATCGGGGTCTTCATCGTGGTTTTCGGCGTCCACCCGAGGACCCCGGTCCCGATTTCAAAGAGCTGGGTCCAGTACTCTTCCTGGGTCAGTCGTTTCCCGCGTCGTCCTCATCGTCCGAAGCAATGCCCTCGTTCTCATCTGGCCGCTTTCCCCCGTTCATCAGAATGCCGAGGTATTCCGCACAGGGCCCCGAGAGCTTCACAATGCCGAAGTCATAAAGGTCTTCCTGCATTTTCTTGATGTCGTCCTCTCCCCGGATGCCCGCTCCGACAGTCACGATAACAAACGCGGTATGAAGCTTCAGAGCCATTAGGTCGCGAAGACCCTGCTGGAATCCGCGAAGCTCTTTGTCGAGACGCATTGATGCCTTCAGCGTGGGCTTCAGGGTGTAGGTTTTGCCGGCGGTTTCGATGACGACGTTGTCGCCGTTGAGATTACTCGTCATTGCTTATCTCCAATCAGGCGGCCGCGACCTGAACAACCGCGCTGTTGAGTTGGACCTGGAAGGTCTGGCGGATGACGTTCTCCGCATTACCCGAGTCGATGTTCGCCGAAGTAACCAGGCCCCGATAATAGAAGGTCGTGCCCGAGCTTGTGCCGTCGTCGAACTCGATCTTGATGGCGTAGTTGTCGTCCTTGAGGAGCGCGGCTCGGAGCGCGTTCTGCCCGGCGTCGCTCGGATCGTATCCGCACGTGATGTCCATCGTTCCGGCGTCGAAAGTCGTCTTGATCTTCCGGACCCGGCGGTCGCTCAGTGCCGTGAAGTTCTGAGTCGATGCGGTGTCGCCGAAGCCGCCCGCGCTGTCGATCTCGCCAATCTCGACATAGGACAGACCCTCGAAATCCGCCTGACTGACGATGGTCTCGTCTGCGACGCTTCCAATGAAAATCTTGGTTCCGGCATTGCTATCAACAGCCATTTTCATGGACTCCTAGTGTTTCGGCCAATGAC
Organism: Thalassobaculaceae bacterium; assembly: GCA_963691835.1. Classification (GTDB taxonomy): domain Bacteria; phylum Pseudomonadota; class Alphaproteobacteria; order Thalassobaculales; family Thalassobaculaceae. The sequence goes on along the minus strand of OY829383.1, from coordinate 4,558,303 downwards.
GGCCGGATGCGCTTGCCCAAGGCGCGGGATGGGCGCAACTCCGTTTTGGAGGTCTTGTCAGTTCTGAAGGACAGCCTCGGCCACGACGGTGCCCATGAAGGACTCACCGTCTGCATCCGGGCGGGTTACGCGGGACCGGATGGTCATCTTGACCATGCACCCCTCGTCCATTGGCAAGCGCTTCCGGTGGAGCGTCTGTTGGATCAGCTCAAGGATTGCGCCGACCTCACTATGGCCTCGTTTTGTGGACCATACGGTGAGATTCACAAACAGCCGGTCGCGGGGGGCGGTCAGACCACTCGCGTCGGAAACGTCGAACTGGTCGATGGTGACATATGGATACTCGGCCCTCTGTGGTGCGGTCCCGGCATAGACGGGCACGGATATCCCATCGTGGAGCGCCTGGTAGACAGCCTTCCGAGCCGCGCCGAAGCGGTCAACCATCGCCTAGCCCCGCACAGCACGGGCGAGCGCGGCCTTCACCGCCCGTGATACCTCGGCTTTCAGGTACCCTTCATTCACCCGGTACGCCGGGCCCATGAATGGCCTGGCGGCCATCGGCGGGATGTTGTGCTTCGGCGATCCCTTGGTCCCGAACTCGTGCCAATAGCCTTTGTAGAACTGCCACAGCAGGTCTTTGTTCCGAGCGGACAGGCGCACCGGGCGATCCGCCGTTCGGGTGGCGAATGCGGACCCGCGCTGCCGGCGCACGATTTCCGCGGCCTTGGCTCCCGGCCCGATGACCACGGTCAAGCCATCTGAAGAAATTTTGTGGTCGATCGCGCGCACCAGATCGCCGTCATCGATCGGCGCACGGGCCACGGCGTCGAGCTTGATCGCCTCCGCCCCGTCGCGCAGGGCCTTGCGGACCGGCTCCACAGTTTCCGTCTCAAGGCGGCGGAACGTGCGGCGCAGTTTGGTTACCCCGCGGATACCGGAGCTCATGCTTGATCCATGGTTAGTTCCAAGTTCATGAATTTCTCTGTGTCACTGTTTCGACCAATGAAAACAACGCTAAGTGTGTAGTCGCCCCATCTGACCTTCATGTCTTCATTAAGGTCCGTACGCCTAAGGATTGTCATCTTGTATTTGGCTTTTGGTTTGATACGGCCAGAGATGAACTCTTCACCTCCAGACTTGGGATGAATCATCGCCGCAACAGTCGCGACCTCTTCAAGAGAGTCGGTTGAGCCGCCCTCGTTATCGAGAGCCTCAGATTCGCGCAGGAAGGTTACTGCCTCGGTCAGTCTCCAAACACGTATCCCCCATTCACGGATACCGGTCGGTTGTAGCCATAGGTCAATCCTGAATAGATGGTTCTCAACTCGTTTAAAGGCGACCTCTGCGGCGATGAACGTCTTGCCGTCAATCTCGACTAGATCTCCGGACTCGGGATGCCGTTCGGCTCCTGACCAGGATTCCGCTTCGGCGACGATTTGAAGGGTGTGCTGATCCGGATCAGCGGGATCGGCATCGGTGCTTGTATCCGCCTCGAAGCCATAAAATGTTAGCGGCGTATGGTCTGCAGGTTGCCACGTCATCACGCGGCCGCGCTGTCGCACCAGAGTGCTGAACCGCTCTACGATAAGACTGGTCATAGGACGGCCTTGTAGCGCTGCAGCGCCGCTTCCACGGGTCGGGGCAGGCCGCTCGTACCGGCCGTGGCGAATGTCATGCTTGAGATGCCCTCCAAGCTTTCAGCCCGCATGAGCGGATCTCTGCGGCTCGCATGCCTCTTGGCGTTCACCACCTGGATCGTGGCAGACTCAATGTCTGACGGCAGCGGAAGGGCAGAAGCGTCTGGTGCCTCTGTCTCAGCTATTTCCCCAGGCAGGCGATAACCGGCTCGGTAGTCGACGATGATCTCAGAGCCGCGCCATAAGCCGCTCTTCAGCCGAAGCATGCCATTCTCACGGTTGGTCCTGTAGGCGTCAGGGTCAACCGGAGCGCCGTCGCAGATGACGGAGACCACTTCGAACACGGGATAGCGTTTCAACACTAACTTCGGGCGTGTCGCATCTCCCGGAACAAGGTCGAAGGTCTCGATCACCCGTTCGGCGGCGAAGACTCGGCTGCAAAACGTCTCGATCGCCGAGGACGCTTGATCGATCCAGCGCTCAATGGCGGCAGTGTCTGCAGCATCGACGATGCGGAGTTCCGACGTCACGTGGTCGACGGTTGTTAAGCGCCGGCTCCCTGCCGCCTCAACGACCGATACGACTGAGTTCATGACGTTGCCTACTTGGCAATCTTGTTGCGCTGGTCGGCGAGCTTCTGGGCTTCATCTTCCGTGGCGATGGCTTTGTCATTGATCGGCTTACCTTCGGGGCCCATCACATCGAACCAGTTGCCAGCATCCCGCTTTACAACGCGATAGGCGAGGTCGTGGTCATCTGTTTTCTTGCCGTCGCGATTGGTGTTGCTCTCTGTGTTTTGCGGGACCGGGTCTCTCCTTGAGTGCGTTTGATCGGATTTCAGCCCGCTCTCCACTATCCGGCCGACGCATTGCTCCACGATTTTGTTGGCTGCTGCCTTTGTGACGGAGTGTGAGCCTGGTTGGAGCTCCTTTATCTCCCACCCATCAGCTGCGCAGGTGAAAGGCTCGGTCAATTCGACCGTTACTGTGTCCATGATGATGTCTCCTATCGTGTTCTCAAGCTGTTGAAGGGCCCGACCGTCGATCAGCTCACCGGAACAATCTGCGGGTGCAGGATCGCAAATATCTGTATCGGCGTTCCGCTTGAGTGGGATCCCGTCAAAACCGCACGAATGCGAACGTACCTGCCCATTCCGCCCACGTAGCCGACGCGATAGACACGCTCATCAAGGTCGGCTCCGTCGATCGTCGCAACGATCCCCGATCCGTCCGGGTTGACAGTTCCGCCTGCGGCAGAAACGTTGACGTGATGCTCCGAGGTTACCGCTGTGTAGCTGGAGTTGTCCTCGCTTGCCTCGATGATCAGCTCAATCTTGACACTCGGTGATAAGGTGTCGCCCGAGGCGCCCACAGAGACGACGAAATCGACGCCGCGATTACCTTGAAGGTCCACGGCGGTATTCGGCGTTACATCGCTCGTCGCGACCACAATCGCGGTGAGAGGAACAACGGCGTGGTTGTGATGGATATCTATCATTAGGGGGGCTCCTGTGGATGGATACAGAGATGACCGGACCGAGCGGCCGCCCAGTCCGGCTTCCCATGCCTGCCTCATTGAGGCCGTTAACTCAGGGTGGTTTTGAGGATCACCAGCGCTTCAAAGTTGGTGATGTCGCCGCCAACGCGCTTGCGCGTCGGATACTTGACGAAGGGATCAGCTGTGAGGGGATCGACGAGCATGGACATCGCGAGCCGATCGACAATGGTGTAGGCCGCACGGATATCGCCGAAGGCAACAGACAGACTGTCTGCCTCCAAAGCCGGCATGCTTGGTGCTGTGCGAACCGGATACCCGGCCAATGTCGCGGGCTGGCCGATCTGAATGTTCGGCTGCCACATGTATCGACCGTCATTGTCCTTTAGCAGCATCACGCTGGCGACCGTCGCGCGCTGCATCAGCCAGGAACTATTTGCGGAATAGGGGTCTTTCAGCTGAAACGGTAGTTTGACGATCGCATCAGACGTGATGCTGGCGGCTGCGCCGCTGGCAAACTGCGCCACCTTTCCGCGGCCGGTACCGGCCGGGTAAGTCAGCAAGCCCCGAGGACGTTTGACGCCATTGCCAAGGATAAAGGAGTTGCCTTCCTTCTTCGCAAATGCGTTGCCGGCCTTGCGGGTCACCCAACCGAGGACGTCCCACATTCCGTCTTCCAAAAGTGTTTTTGAGACTTTCGGTTTGGAGGTGAGTTCATTGACGGCGATGGTCTGTTGGCCGACCTCGCCACCCGCTGTGTCCGGCCTATTCGACGTTTCATCGGCCCACAGCGCTTCCGCTTCTGAATCGTCTACCGGAAACTGTATCTCACTGGTGCCGATGACCTCGATTGTCGCCAACGATCGGATCGGATCGTATTCCTGCGCGATCTCAAGAATACGCCGAGCCATCTCAGGCAGAATCCAGTATCCGCCATCTGGAGACGATCCCGTGTGCAGGGTGTTCCGCACTTCTTGGGGAGCGTGCTGCGGACCCGTGCGGAGCATAGTGTCGAAGCACCTTTGCGTTTCCTGGTAGCGGGCCGGGTCAACATCGTTGGCAGTCGCTTTCCTGCTGATATCCAGTGGCTGTCCGCGGGCTCGAATGATGTTCTCGTACAGTGTGGCGTCGCGAACTTGATCTGCATTCGCCCCGGCGTTGCCGCCGCCACCAAGTCCTGCTCTCTGTGCGATCCGGACAGCTTCGTCGTTTGCGACCCGAAGATCGGCAACCTGCTTTTCCATTGCGTCTTGGTGTGTGGAAACCGCCGTCGTCACTTTTGCGATTTCTTCTCTAAGGAAGGCGTCTGTTTCTCCCTTGGAGGCTTCCACCTTGTCGCGGATGCCGTTGATTTCCCGCATCACCGCCTTGTGGTGTTCCGGGATGTCTTTGGTGATCTTGTTGATTTCCGCGCGAACCGCGTCGAGGATCTTTTCGTCTCCCTGATCTGGGTCGGGATTGGTCTGATTGAAGACTGTGCTAGTCGCAGACATGGGTCAAATCTCCTGCCCCTCGGTAAGTCGTTCGAGGGTTGAGCTGGCGGACCGGAGGTCGGCCAGAATTGTGGCGAGAGCGTTTTTGCCCTCAGCGTCCCGCTGACTGACGTTTGCTCGGGTGAAGTTGGCGACAGTCTTCTTTGCTGCCGCCCGACCAAGGCCCGCATCCCGCAGTGCCTTTTCAAGATCCCGAGTGGTCGTCGGGATCGGTGTGCCATGCGCCGACATCTCGTCAGGCGCATGGCGGAATCTGCTCAGATTGAATTTCGCCGAAAGATCGGCGTCACTCTCGTGAAGCTCATCGGCAAGGCCGATCGCGACGGCTTCTTCCCCGGTGAACCACGTTTCAGCCTCCATGAGTGCGAGGATCTTTTCCTCGCTCACCGTCATGCGCGCGTTGTAAGCCTTAGCGATGTCCAGATTGTACGCATCGAGTAGATCTGCGTACTGCCTCATTTCGTCCGCGACACCCACCACAAAGCCCCACGGGCGATGAATCATCATCCGTGTTCCCTGGGCCATGTAGACCTTATCAGCAGCCATCGCTACGACAGTTGCGATCGAGGCACAAAGACCTGTCACGATCACATCGACCGTGGCGGGATGATCTCGAAGGTCGTTTGCTATCGCGAATCCTTCGTGCACCCAGCCGCCGGGGGAGTTAATGCGGAGTACGATGCGGGAAGCCTTGACGCCCTTGAGGGCATTTCGAAACGATCTTGCATCAACACCCCAAGGGGAGATTTCGTCGTAGAGCTCAATCTCGTGAACTCCGTTGTTCACACGGCTCTCAAACCGGGCTCCTTGAGATCGCGCAAAAAATATGGCCCGGTCGTCATACCGGGCCTTGGCGGGGAAAACCTCACCACGGAGGTCAGTCCTCGCTGATCTGGTCGTCATCGTTGTCATCCTCCGATTCCTGCTCGGTGCCGGCGCTTCGGTTGAGCGGCCGTGTGGGCTCGTCGAGCCCTTTCATCGGGCGGAGCCCCTCCCGAATACGAACTTCATTGGGTGCGATGGCGCCCACCTCTGCGAGGTCCTTGTAGTATTGACCCCGGGCTTGCGCGTCGCCGCGGATCATCTTCGACATGTCGAGCTCAAACTCCCACTCGTCGTCCTGCTCCTCTCGGGAGAGGAGGTCTCGGTACGCGGCTTGTGTGAAGCGGTCGCAATAAGGCGACAGAGAGTGGGTTGCGTGCTGTCGGAAGAACTGTGTCGAACTCGCGTTTGACTGGTTCTTCTCGGATTGCATGATCATCGCAGGGAAGACGCGCGCCCACCGGCAGACTTCTTCAATCTGAAGACGCCGCGTCTCGATGTGTTCTGAGTCGACGCCACTCATGGTCAGTTGGTGGAACTTCGTGTTGATATCGAGGACGACGACGCCGAACTGTTCGTTCTGGCTTTGAAAGCGGTTGAGAAACCCCTCGCGCATCCGTTCCTTTCCTTCCGGGCTCAATTGACCATCGAGCGTCAGGATACCGCCAACCCGGGCGCTGTTACGGTGGAGCAGGGAGTGGGTGCGCTCTGTTGCGATGGCGAGGCCGAGAACATTCCTCGCGATGAACAGCGGGTCTATAGGGCAGCCAAACGTGATCTGTGGTCCTGAGACTTCAAAAATTTGATTGCGCTTCACGGGGACGAGGTTGCCATCGAACTGAACGGACCATTGATGGTTGGTAATGTTCCGTGTGTCACAGTGATACTGGCCGGGCAGCAAAGGAATAAGCTCAAGCGGTCGCCCATCGGCTGCCCGGTTTATCCAAGCGACGAACCGCCCAAAGAGCATGACATGCCAGATCATCGTCTCTCGAAAACCGAACGGTGTTTGCACTTCGTTTGGGCGCCTTCGCAGCAACTTCAGTGCTGGATGGCGCAGCACGGGCTCTCGCCATCTGCCATCTTCTGTCGGCTGGAACAGTCCGATCGGAAGTTGTGCCACGCCCTCGGCAATTACCCTGCAGCACGCCACAACGGCCATGACCTGCACGGCTTGGCGAACGGAGACATTCACCCCGGCATCGGATCTTGACCCGATGAACAGCTCTTCCGCCCAAGGATAATGTTCGTTCAATCCGACAGAATTCTTTGCCGGCTGATCCAGGGTAGGCGGCTTTTCAGCCGGGCTTGCCGAAAGAGTTCCAACCAACCCACTGTAGTCTTGGTCGCTCACGAGAGGATCAACAAGTCGCTATGGTCCAAGTAGCTTCCTTTCTCTTCCTCGCGCTCCGCTGAGAGGGCCAGAAGCCGCGCCATTGCAGTCAGCAGCGCCACCACCCCATCAATCTTGTTCTCGGGCCGTTCTTTGCGCGGATAGACGTTGTCTTTCGCGTCTTCCTTCGCCACGACATTGCTGATCATCCACGTCATGACTGGGCAGCCGTTGTGGATGATCTTTTTGCTGATCATCCAACCGTCCAGCAGCTTCATTGGCTGAGAGAGGGTGAGCGTCGACGGTCTGACTTCAACCATGGGAATCCCCCGCTCGCTCAAGGTGACGGCCATCTGCGTCGCCTGTAGCGGGTCGTAGCCGACCGACCAAACCTCGAACCATTTGCACAACTCCTCGATGTCGTCCTGGATCCGGGTCAGATCAATCACGTCGCCATCAGTCACGATCAATCGGCCGTTGGTGTGCCATTCTCTGTAGTGATCGTTTCCCGGCAGCTTGAGTTGGCGCTCCGGAATGTAGAAGAAGCCGAATGCTGCATACCGGTCGTCACCGAGCAGAACGAGCAGGACGACCGCGGCGATGTCGACTGTCGATGCCAGATCGACCCCTATGATCGCCGGTAGGTGATGGAAATCCTCAACTGTCTTCGTAACATCACCGCACTGGATCCAATCGAAAAGACTGAAGTAGGCGTTCCGAGCTCCGACGAACTGGTTGACGTGTTTGGTGCGGTATCTGCCTTGCAGCCTCGGTGAGGTAACGGCCTTGTCTCTTTGGTCTTTCAGGTACTGTTCGCCTGCTGATACCCCAATGTTGGGGTTCGCCTTCAGTAGCGCCTCATCCGAATCCCAGCCATCGTCTTCGTCAGGCTCGAAGAGGAGGGCCAACAATCGGTCGTCGGTTGTGACACCGGCCAGAACCTTTCGGGCGTCTGAAACCATGCCGTAGCACGGTCCCGAAACATCGTTGCCGGCCGTTGTGATGACGAGCATTAGGGGTTGTTCCCGGCTGCCCATGCCGGTCTCCATCGTCCCGAACAAGTCGTCTGTCTTGTGTTCGTGATACTCGTCGACGATTGCACAGGAGGGTGCGGCGCCGTCACCGGGTTTGCCGATTACAGGCTCGAATCGACTGGCGCGTTCTAGCGTGCTTAGGTTCTTGGCATTAATCTCTATGCCGAAGTGTTCAGCGAGGTCCGGGCAGTTCAGAGCCATCAAACGGGCAGGGCGGAAGACCTCCCAAGCTTGTTTTTCACTGGTCGCCCCAGAATAGACCTCAGCGCCGAACTCGCCGTCTGCAACGAACATGTAGAGGCCAATTCGGGCCGCAAGATCGCTCTTGCCGTTTTTCCGCGCGACGAACAGCAAGACCGTTCTGTAGCGCCTCAACTTGGTTGACCGCTCCAGGAAGCCGAACAACTGGACCACCAGGAAGCACTGCCAAGCCTCAAGCTTGAATGGCTCTTGGTTGGCAACCCACTTTCCCTTGGTGTGCGGCAAGAGTTCCATGAACGCACACGCCCGTTCCGCCTTGGTCGGATCGAAGATGAAGCGTGATCCCCGGCGACGAGCGCATTTTAGGTCGTCCAGGAAGGCAGCGGCCGCCACCTTGATCATCTTCCCCATGATGATGCGGCCAGACAGCACGTCGCGCGCCCAGGTCTTCGCGGCCTCGACGTGAGGGTGCGGCGCTGGTCTTCGAGGTCTCGGCATCTAGAAGCCGCTGAACCTGTTGCCGGTGGCGCTTGTTGGTTTGCCTTTTGTCACGCGCGATCGGGAGGCGGGGGTTATCCCGAGTTCACCGGCAAACTTCGCCATGTCACGCATCGCCGTGTTGGCCAGCCCGACCATCGGATTTTGGACAATGTTTCCGTTGCTCGTCTTGAGCATAAGACCGTTCATCACCGGGTCCGCTTCACGCATGCGCTGCAACGCCCTTTCAGCCTGAACCCATCGTGAGAAAGCCATGCAGTAGGCCGCGAAAGTGGCCGTGTCCGACTCGGTCAGCACGCCGGATCGTCGGAGCCCCCCAATCAGCCTATACCATTCTGTCCTGGCCTCTTCGTCGAGAACCTCCGGGGGGGCCGGGTTCGCTGGATCAAATTCCGGCTCATCCTTGTTTAGGCGGCGCTTGCCGGGATTGCCTTGGAGCAGCTTCAGGCTCGTGGGTTTCGGGGGCCTTCCTGCTGGCACGACGAACGTCTCCCGATATGAACCCCCCCCCCCCCTTAATTTCGCGGGTGTGAAAAATGTACCCCGACACGGTCCACGGCCCGGCCCATCTCGAGCAGATTCGACCCCCCTACCCCTTTGGGAGAGGTCAGGGGCGCTGTGTACGCCGAGCCGCACCGTACCCTTGGTCCCGCGCGGTGCGCGCGCTGTGGCACGAACGGCACAGTGGGCGGAGATTACTCCGTTCCAATCTCAGGTCGGGCCGCTCTCGCACCGACACGATGTGATCAACTTCCTCCGCATCCGCGCCGCAAAACCTGCATGCCGGTTCTGCCGCTAGGACGGCCGCGCGCACCTGCCGCCACTTCCCATCGTATCCCCGCGCACTCGCGCTGGGACGGGCCTTATCATATGTGCGTCGCCGGGCCTTGCCGGAGCGCCATCCGAAAGGCCGATGGACTGGGGGACGCATCGGCATCCTTTCAGCACCCCACAACCGCTGAAACCCGCATCAATCCTCGAATGCGCGTTAGATCTTTGATTTTGAACGATTTTTCTTGACGCATCGGGCGAGTGAGCCTATATATAAAACGACCGGAGAGAGAGCCTTGCCCGCCCCTTCCCCGGTCTGACGCGAAACCAAAACGCTCTTGGAGACACGCTGTGAGCATTGTTACCACCAATCCAACCACGAACAAACCCACCCTCGAAACCCTCCCGCCCGAAGCCTTCGAGGCCGTCACCGTTTCGGTGTCCGCACTCAGCGCGGCTTGTCACATCGGGCGGCTTATAAGCCTGAGGGCTGACGGACCACGCCACATCGCCATCGCCTCATCCGGTAGCGGCTCGGTGCTGGTCCAACGCGCCTTAGTCGGGCCCGACATGCCGTCATGGGCAAAGCGTGGCATTACAATCTACGCCGATCGCGTGAGCCGTTTGCTCGGCTTCCTTCGATCCGGCGGCTGCGGCCACGTCGATATCGAGTTTGATCACGCCCGCCAGAGCGCGAGATTGCAATACCAGAAGTCTCTGACGCTGGAGCTTCAGACCGAGAGCCCAAGAGGCGACGAACCGACAGCCGGAGTCGACTATCGCCCACACATGGCCCAATGGTCCGGGGTTTTTGCAGGCAATCTTGACGGCTTCGAGGGTGTGAGCGTCCCGTTGCAACGGGCCAAACTCATCAATGAGATCGCAAAGCGCCTAGGGCTAAGCGAACACAACAGTGTGTCGGTTTACGCTGCGAAGGCCGATGAGCAGTCCGAAGCCGATGGCGGGCTCGGCGTTACCTTCGATGGATGCCAAGCCCTTTTGATCTTGCAAACCCAGGGCACCACGACAGCGAGCGTGGGGCTGGCATCTGAAATCCTCGCACCTGCGGTGAAAGCCAGCGTGGCGGCGCTCAAGGCGCACCAAACCCGTGCGCGAAACGATCTGGCGAAGGCCAAGACCGATAGCGCGAGGCAGAAAGCTCAAGGCCGTATCGATAGGTATACCGAGCAGATCCGGGCAATTCAGAAGCCTGTGCGAGAAAAAGCAGCCGAAGACAGGAAAATTCAAGCTCTTCGGGATGAACGACGCCAGCGCTACGCAGCACAGAAGGCGGAGGCAACCGCCAAAAGCCTTCCGGCACCGACCGTCACCGGTACCGGCAACGCGTGATCCATCAACCGGCGGGGTCGAACGCGGCCCCGCCGTCACCTTCCATTGAAGGATATCGATATGGCGACAGCGAATTCTCACATCTCATGGTGCGACGGCACCCATAACAGCGTTGGCGGCTGCAGCGAGGTAAGTGCGGGCTGCGCATTCTGTTACGCGAAATACACCGCTTGGCGGATGTCGCACCACCCGAACGACCGGATCTCTGCCCGCTACCGGGGCACGGTATCCAAGAGCGAGGCGGGCAAGATCCACTGGACCGGCCTCATCAACACGCATGCAGCCGCCCTTAACAATCTCGCATTCGCCACGCCCAAACGCGACCCGGACGGCACCCAACGGCCTTATCTCTGCTTCTCCAACTCCATGTCGGACTGGTTTCACCCCAACGTCCCGAGCGACTTCCGGGACGCCCAATTCGACGCCTACGAAGCCCGGCCCGGCGTTATCTGGCAGATTTTAACCAAGCGACCCGACGCCATGTCGGATTGGCTGGCACGCCGATACGGCAACACGGGAATACCGCCGACCCTCTGGTTTGGCACCTCAAGCGAGGACAACCGGGTCACGCACCGGCTCGACACCCTGCGGGGGATCAAGGACCGTGTCGGGGACTTCTGCGCGTTTGCATCCGTCGAGCCCATCGTGGGGGCCATCGACGCGCACGATTACACCGGCATTGATTGGGTTTTGCTCGGCGGCGGCTCGGGCAAGGATACCCGCGAATGTAAGGCTGAATGGATCGGCCAGGGCATCGCCAACGCGCGTCGGGCCGGTGCCGCGATTTGGTTTAAGCAATGGGGACGACTTTCCAACAACCCGCTTGCCGGGCTCGCGCCCTCCAACCTCGGGCGGGAGGCTGACCGGCTCCAATGGCTCTTCGAACACGGCCACGAGCTCCGGCCGGAAGAAAAGGGCGGCGCGACATTTGAGGGGCGGGCCTACAACGAACTACCCCGCTTCTTCGATATCGTGCGAGGCGAACTGAATGCCGGTGGAGAGCTACCGCTCTAGGACCAAACCGATATACCGGACGGCAGCGCCCGATTTCCCTCGGGCCTGCCACCTGTCCCGCACCACCGCACCGCCAAACCGGCGACACATGCCGTGGATTGCCCGGTCTATAATCAGATCCTGGACCTTGGCACCGCCCACGACGGACCGCATCCCCGCCAACTCTCCGAGCGCCATCGGCAACCCGCCGAGTTTCAGATTGAGCCCCGAGCCCTCTGTCAGCACCATCCCGATGCGCTCGCCGGGCTCAATGCCTCTACGGTCCGCCACGATCGCCGCTTGCTCCCACGGGCTCCCGTGCGCATCCAGATCAAACACCGTAAATGCGCGGAGCGTTTCGCGATCCATCGCCCGCAATACCCGCCGATTGTCTGCAACGTAGGCTGAACGCTCATCCGCAAAGCGCTCCAAATCGCACCCCACATAACCCGCCGCATGCTTCCAGACCGCCCGCCACATCTCTCCGTCCCCGGCGAACGCGTCGAATACGACGGCCTGATCGGCACCAACCGCCCCCAGCACCTCGCGACGCAGATCGGCCTTCGCATTCATGGAACGCGGATGGTTGTTGGTCTTCCCAGCCCGTCGCCCCAGCGCCTTGCTCATCGCAGCCCTGCTCATCCGGTAACGGTTCCCAGATCCACCTCAACCCCGTCAACGGACTCCATAAGGGATTGGAGCTTTGACAGGGCCGCTGCTTGAGAGACGAGGGGACCACGGACCGATATCCAGAACTGATCCTGTACGGGACCGCTTTCAATGCGGCGGACATCGCTTTCGCCGACGCGTAGCCCCAACAAATGCTGTGCGTCCGCCACCTCGAAACCGAGAGCGCCGAACTCATGCTCGCGGACGTCCCGGATCAACGCGGCCAGCCGGTCTGGATCATGGTACGACAGATCCGCCAACCGATTATCCGCCACCATGAAGCGGTCAGCGGTCTCCTGATCCGTCTGCCAGCGGAGCGCGCGTATCTCCGACCATCCAAGGGAGCGGGCAGCCTGCCAGATCCCCTCTCCGGCGCAGATCATGCCGTTCTCATGCCGTACCAAGATCGGCTTGGTCTGTCCGAAATGCCGAAGACTTTCGGCAAGCTTCTCAATCTGCCCTTCATCGTGGATGCGAGGGTTCCGGGGGTTTGGAACGACACCGTCGATTGCAACCACCGATTCAAAAAGATCTTCGTTGGGCGAGTTTGTCTTGCGAGACATCAATCCTCCACCGCATGATCGGCTCGCCCTGCAGGGTGGCGGCCGGTTCTGCCGGGCGAGGCTTTATCTCGCGGTTCGGGGTGCTCCAACACCCCGGCCCCGCCTTTGACGGGACCAGAATCAAACGGCCCCGGCCGGATGCGCTCTGCATCTCCGTTCTGCCGGGGCCGTGCCTGACCGAAGCCAGGTCCTCAATGCGCGACGCCACGCGGCGCGCGCGAACCTCTGTTACTAGGTGTTGATCTATCAATCAGGCTTTTGTATCTGAAACAACAGCATTTTTCCTGACATAATATACGCTGTAAACGTATAATTCACTTGTAAATTATACGCTGAAAGCGTATATTCAGCTCATGGAAAACGAACTGAAATTCTCCTGGGACGCGTGGAAGGCAGCCGCCAACATCCAAAAGCATGGCGTCGCGTTCGAAACGGCGATTTCGGTGTTTGCCAGCAACAATCCGCTGATCATTGCCGATGTCCGCCGAGACTATGGCGAGGACCGGTATACAATCATCGGCGAGGTATACAGCGACCTACTGTCGGTCACGTTCGCCGATTGGGGTGACACGACAAGGATCATCTCGGCGCGGAAGGCATCCCGCCGTGAAAGGAGACGGTACAATGCCCGATAAGACCTACACCCTAGCGGACGCGCGCCCTCCTACACCGGAGGAGAGGGCGCGCCTGGATGCCATGACTGACGACGAGGTCGAGGCGGCTGCACGATCAGATCCGGATGCACAGCCCTACGATGATGCGGAGCTTGAGCGCGGCGAATGGGTCGCCATCGTCAAGCGGGCGAGGGCGGCGACAGGGCTATCTCAGTCCCAGTTCGCGAAGCGGTATCGGTTTAATGTCCGGTCACTTCAGAACTGGGAGAGTGGGCGGCAGCGTCCACTAGACTGCATCCTCGCTTATCTCCAGGTCATCGAGCGGGAGGGCAAGACCGTTGAGCGGGTGCTGGCGGGGTAGGGAGTTGCCGCCGGGCAGTCCGCAAAACAAAAGCCGCCGAGCATGTCGCTGGCGGCTCAAGGGGAAAGACTTTACTTAGTTCTGGGCGCAAAACCCCTACTAAACGAAACATGGCCTACGTGGCGGCACGGGTCAACGCCTAAATTTGATCCCTAATAATTTTGTGTAATTTCAATGACTTATTTATCCTTCATGCCGCTGGACGCCGTTTGGATTTTTTTCGATTTTTTGCATTAACGGCAGCCTTTCTGACCAGCGATCATGAAAATACGCTCGCCCAGCGGCGACCACGCACATTCCGGCGCACCGATGCCGGAACAGACGGACAGGACGTTCATCCGACTGGCTCCAAGTGCTGTCTCGCGAATGCATCTGCGCCAGCGAAGCGTAAGAATTGAGTATCCACTAGCGGGCGGCCCCATACACGTCGTCCGACAGCGACTGCTCGACCCGATCTGCCACCCCGGCCTTGACCAGCTTGTTAAGGGCCTTACGGAGGCGGAGCAGCGCGGTCTCGCGGTTTATCTGCCGGCGTTTCTCAAAGGTGCGCAGGGACCAGCTCATGACGCAGATAGCGAGGCACAGGTCACGCTCCTGTGGCTTTAGAATTTCGCAAGCCTCACGCGCGATCGAGGCTGCGGAGAGGCGCTGTGTGCCGACAGAGCCGGAGAAGAACGTCGGGGGCGGTGGGATGCCATCGTAGAGGTTCAGGCTGGGTTGTCCGGACCGCTCAACGGCCTCGCGCAACGCGGCACCCGCGTCGTACTGCTCGTCTGAAATGCTGCCCCTGTCGCGCAGTGCTTCCAGGCTGTGTTTGACGACGCGGCCGACGACACCGGCGACACCGGTTGCGGGGTTATCCGCCAAGTCCGCGACGTGTTGGCGGAGATACTCAATCGCGTCTTTGGTCGTCGTTGCCCGCGTGATTTCTGCTTGGGCACGCTTCGCTTTTTCAAGCTGCAGGTCGTGGACCTTGACTATCGCCTCGAACAAGCTGTCCGAGACGATCTGGATCCGCTCCTCGACCGTCGTGACGCGGTAGGGGGACAGCCGGTCAAACTCCCGGCAGACGGCGAGCCATTCGGTGACTGACGGCTTCGCCGCGCCCTGGAACTGGTGGGACCGCTTGGCGTGCCGGAGGCTTGCGAGAGGGATTTTTTTCGGCTCCGAAGCGTTCGTGTCATCTGCCAAGTCAAGCCTCCCCCAAGATCTCCAGGGCGCGGTTTTCGGCGGCTACATCGCCGCCGTTTTTGCGTAGAGCGAGCAGTTCTTTCGTGAAATTTGGCCGGTTCTCCAGCACCCGTTCCAAGGCCGATTTCCTGGGCTCCACAGGCCCCGCTTGTGCAAGCGTCTCACCCCGCTCCAGGGCGGCGATCTCATTGAGTATGGGGTTGAAATACTTTGGACTTCTGGGTGGTTCAGTAGCCTTCGCCATGCCCTTCCGGACCGCAGAGAGGATGGTTTCCGGTGAGTGCTTCGAGAGCCACCCTTGCACCGTCGATCCCAGGAAATGCCAGTTCGAGTGGGTCTCGTAGCTCGCTCCGGTGATCTCCAAAATCCTCTCGCTCAGCGCAGCCACGTCGTCCGGCGAGATTGCGGGCGGTTGGGTGCTGGCTGATGGATTGTCGCGAGCTGGGGCCGGATCACGCGCGCGGGTATTGAAGACTCTATCAGCTAGGACTCTTTCCTTCTTAAGTTCTAAGCTGGTTGCAACGTTTCTGGGTTTTCGTTGATGTTCCCGTTCAGCGTTCCGTTCACAGTCTCGTTGCAACGGAGGTGGTTCGTCCGTTGCAACGTCCGTTGAAGGCGTTTTGTTGTTTTTCAGTGCTCTAGCTTCTGCGGAACGTTTCCCGGCTTCGCTTTGTTGTTCAGTTTTTTTGCTCCGTTTATCCCATTCAGCTTTGAGGCGTTTTTGCTGTATTTTTTGGTCAGCCTTCAGCAAGTCCTGATCAAAAAATTCCAGCAGTCTTGGCGCTAGTTTCTGCTTCCAGCGGCGCACAGAAACACGGCAGAGTCCGGCTAATCTGGTTGGGTCGGCATCAATCGGACGGCACCGATTTCGCCATAGTGCGTAAAGCAACAGGTGGTACGCGCCGAATTCCTCAGCGCTTAAATCCATGGTGTCGCCGAGCAGGTCGGTCACAAACATGGGCAGGTAGGGTAAATCGGGCATCAGACCCCTCCCAGGTCGTCGAGCAGGTCTTGGTGCTGCTCCAGCTCATGGAAAGACATGGTCGGCTGATCGAACCGGAGGGTGCAGGTTCCAAGCGGTCCCATGCGGTTCTTTGCGACAATGACGTCCGCCTTGCCCGCGCATTCATCAAGATCTCGTGCCCAGTCCGCGTGGCGTTCTGAGAAGGTGGAGACCGCTTCTTTGACGCCCTTGATCGGCTCGCGCTGGCTCAGGTATTTGTGATGGCGATAGATGAAAAAGACGTTATCCGCGTCCTGCTCCAAGGATCCAGAATCTCTCAGGTCGGACAGGATCGGCCGGTTGTCTTCGCGCTTGTCCACGTCGCGGGAGAGCTGAGACAACGCGATCACCGGCACGTCAAACTCCCGGGCAATCCCCTTCAGCGCCGCGCTGATCTCGCTGACCCGCTCATTAAGGCTGATGCGGTCCTTCTCGGGCCGCATGAGCTGCAGGTAGTCGATGACCACCAAGGAGGG
Source organism: Thalassobaculaceae bacterium (assembly GCA_963691835.1). Lineage (GTDB taxonomy): Bacteria > Pseudomonadota > Alphaproteobacteria > Thalassobaculales > Thalassobaculaceae. The sequence goes on along the minus strand of OY829383.1, from coordinate 4,541,800 downwards.
TTTGTTGCGAGGGCCGAGGCGTCTGATTGAGCGCCGGATGTCGGATGGGCGCAGTGCCTGCCTCTCATCCATCCAGAGATGAGACCGCCGAATGGTCTCGCTCGCCTCAATAATCCGGTCGAACTCACCACTACGGAAATCTGCGCGACGGATGCGTGTTGCCGGAATCTCTGTCAGCAGACTCAGGAGCGCGTAGTGCTGTTCTTCGGCGGACATTTCAAGCGAGAAGAACAGAATGTGCCGACGCTCATCTTCTTCATCGACCCCGCATTCCGCAAGTCTAAAAGCCATTGTGCGGGCCAGTGAGGTCTTGCCCATGCTGGGCCGTGCCGCGATGAGGATGAGGCTGCCTTTCGCCAAACCCGCGGTCAGATCGTCCAGGCGCTTAAACCCCGTTGAAAGGCCAACCAAGCCATCGCCGCGTTTGTAGGACTCGCCGATCTGGTCAAGAGCGAGGTCGATGGTATTGGCCGCGTGCACCAAGCCTTTTTCCGGGTCTTCTGCTTTGGCGAGCGTGTCGAACTCCGTCTGGATTTCGAGAAGCTGGTCCGCCAAGCTTGCTTCCTCGTCGACCCTGTGTCCCTCAGCGATAAGGCGCTCACCGGTGTGGATCATCGCGCGGCGGGCGTAGGTCTCGCGGATCTGTTCGGCGTAGTGGACAGCGTTGAACACGGTGACGACTGCACCTTGGAGCCGGACGAGATACATGCCGCCTCCGACCTCCCGGCCGTGTTCCGTGCTCTCGAAGATCGGTCCTACAGTGATCGGGGTGGTGGGCTTGCCTTTTGACGCTAATGAGAGACAGATCCGGTAGATCGTGCCATGGACTGGATCGAAGAAGTGTTCCGGCGTGAGCCGATCCGACACGCGATCGAGGGTGCCGGTGCTGGCAAAGATGGCTGCCAACAACGCTTGCTCCGCTTCGAGGTTGTTCGGTGGCTCTAGGCGATCAATGGGCACCGGTGGCGCATAGTTCATGCCCGGCCCCCCAGTGCACCCAGGAACGGGGCTGTGACGCCGCCTGGCGCGTATTCGAACATGCCCGCCTCGTCCCCCCAGACGGTCCAGCCAGGGCACGTCGTACGGCTGAAGAGCTCAAGGTAGGGGCCCGGCCCCAACGCTTCGGCTAAGCGGTACTGCTCATCCGGTTTACGGCCGCTTTCGCGGGCGGGGGCGATGATGACGCCGCGCTCCCGCATGCTTCCCCTCGGCACGCGTCCGCGCGTCGCGATCAGAAAGGTCTCGGTGCATTCGCGGAGCCGGTATCCGGTCCCAAAGTGAAGCTTCTTGCCGGTGTGGCTCAGTTTGAGCCAATGGCCGCTCGTCGAGTACTGAAACCCCCACGAGGCGACGACCTCCAAACCCTGGTCGATCATGTTGTTCGGGACCCAAAGAACGAGCAAGCTGCCATCGGGAGATGCGTGCTCCTGAACCGGCATAGCCTTGATGTCGTCGAGAGACATCGTCTGATAGTGTTTGGATGGCGATTTGCCCTGACCCTTTGCCGACCACGTTTTTAGCTGCCACGCAGGGTCGGCGATGATGGTGCCGAATGTTCCGGTAGGGAGGGGCGCGTACATCGGTCTCCGCCCCGCTTAAGCCGACCGACGAGCGGCGATGCTTTGGAGGTAGCAACTCAACACAAAGATGGCGTCGCCTGTGTTGTGGTCCTCGACCCTTAAACCTTTCAAACGCTCTTTCCGGAGGCGCTTCTGGCTGTCGTTGCCAACGCCGACCGCATGCTTCTGTACCACCGATTGCATGAGCATCGTGTGGGACAGGCTTTGCTCGTAGCATGTGCGAATCGTCTGGGAGGTGAGACCGACAAGCACAATAACGGCATTGGCGGATTTCATGCTCCCGGCACCGAAAACGTTACCTTCGAACGCGATCCGGTCGATGTCGTAGATCTCAATAGTGCGTTCCAGCCATGACGCGAACCGACTGAACAGTTTTCCGTGGTCTGCGGCAGGCCCATTGAAAATGCCGTACTCGTAATAGCGCAATGCAGAGGCACCCCCAGCATCGTCGTTGCCGGACTTCCATGCCGGCAGAGGCGGGGCGGACGAATCCGCCACCGCCCAGCCGGTCTTTGTGCCGAGGTCTAAAGCAAGGATACTCACGCGCCTGCCGCCACTTCGGCCGTGGCCTCACTGGTCTTGCCTTGCGCGGAGGCGACTGCGCTCTCAGATTCCCAGCCGTAGCGCCATGCATCCCATTCCAGGCTGCCTCGCTTATGCTTGTTGGAGCCCTTACTGGCACCGTCTCTGAACGCCGCGCCACCCTGCTGAGCATGCCAGCCGATTACCCAGGCAAAGTGGTTGCGGGTACCAGTGTCGTAGGGATTATCGTTGGGACTAAAGCCCTCGTTGAAATCTTCGTGGCCCTCAACTCGCGCTGGTTTGACGTCGTCCGCGGCGACCAGATCCTTGAACGCGAAGCCCGTCGGGTCGGCCTTCGCCTTCTTGGCCTCTTTGGCCCCGGCGATGTCCACAACCTTGCCCTCTGTCGCCGGTAAGACATCGTCGAAGAGGTCGAGCGAACCGCCGCGACCCAGGCCCTGAAAGATAAGTGAGAGATGGGTCCGGACATCGTTGGCCTCATCCGGATCATCGAACTCTTGGGTGAGTTTATCCCTCTCATAAACCTTGTAGCCGAGGTTCAAATCAGCCAACTGAATCCCGGTTCTGCCTTTCGCGTCCTGCTTCATCGCCTTGACGTCGTCTTTCAAGGGCTTGATGTGCAGTTCGGTCAGGCGCCTGATCTCCTTTTCCGTATCGAAGCGAGCGCGGAAGAAGAACTGCGCGGCTTCGTTGATCTCAGCGACCGTAGTGGCGCGGTTCACCTCGGTTGTTTTTGATTTGGTTTTGGCCATTTTGGCCCTCCAGGTTGGCTGCATGTTCGGGGGGAACGGGGCAGCGATTGGGGGGGGGAAAGAAGCCCTGTCTTCTTTGGGCTTGCACCCAGGAAGCCCCGCGCCGATACCGGCAACGGGGCTGGGGGCCAGTCATGTGGACTGGCAGCTACCTCGCCGTTCCCCGCTGGGCCGACCATGACCCCTTGTCATGCGCCCGGCCGGAGCCATTCGGCGGAGTTTCGAGCGGGGGTGGGCGAGGTCGGTGTGCGGCTGTCAGTTGCCAACCCACCGCCACCGAAAACATCCCGATCAAGATGCGGAGGACCTTAACCATCAGGCGTCTTTCTCGACGGTGTCAGAGGAGCGCTTGACGTAGGCGCGCGCCTTGTGGGCTTCGCAGTAAGGTTGGCCGCTAGAGGTTGGCGCACCACAGAACCGGAAGCCCTTGTCTCCGGGGTGACCGAACGGCCAGCGGCATTTGTTTGGGCCCGGAAACTCGCAACAGATCTTTCGGGCTGTGGGCACCTCCACTCGCTTCCGTATAGACGGCGCAGCAGGGGCGGCCTTCTTCTCATCGGCCGTCGGGACCGGCTTCTTCATCCGTTTCCGATGGCGGTTGATCATTCCGGATACGGCACCGCGCGTTCGGCCGATGGTGGCGGCGATCGCCGCCAAAGACTCCCCCCGCTCACACCGCTTCATGACGTCTTCGATCTGGGCGTCTGACCATCGATCCTTAGTCATAATGTCGCCGTTTCGTTGGAGACGATGGAGAAGAAAATGGTTGGTTCCGTGGGGCTATCTGGTATGTCGGAACCCCCGTCGATGGCTTCACACGTCGCCTCGATGAAGACTTTCGCGACCGCCGGGTCGATTTCGTTGTAGTAGGCCCTCACGCACTAGGCCCTCCCAAAGAAACCCCCGGCTGACCGAAGCCAACCGGGGAGTTAAACAGGGAGGAAATCACGTCGTTGCCGACGTGCACGGGTAGGCACCCATGCTCAGGACAGAGTTCGAAACTCCGAATCCTTGTAACCTTGCGATTCGCGCGGCGTGTGCCCACGTGATGGCTAGTCACAGAAAATGCCGAAAACGTCGACAAGAGGAGCACCTTTCCCATTCAATCAAAACCTTTGTCGCTAAGGCTCGAAGGTGGTAGCGGCACCTGGGCGGGCCATTCAAATGCACTCGGCCAATTACTTGCGAACCAAACCCAGCTCTTCTCGACTGTCCTGATGTTACAGCCGTGCCCCTCTTCAAGGCGCCTTAGCATGTTTGTTGAAGCACCCATACGAGCACTTACCGTTCGCTTTGAGAGCCCCGTAGCCCGGCAAAATTCGTTCGCCAGCAACAAAAGCTGTGTCGTTGAGATCATCATAGGCGGATTAATGGATATATTTATCCGATGATCAAGGATTTTTTTAACCGGATGTAACAGCAGCCCAATCTGATAAAATTATCCAATGCGAATGAATGTCTTGTCTGAATTTGTCCGTCAACGAGTCCAAGACCTTGGTATCGGCCAAGCTGAAGTCATGCGCCGGTGCAATGTCGGCAGAGGTGTTGTCAAGGGCGTCTTAGAAAAGGGAACGGATCCTTCGTTCACGCACGCTTGTCGCCTCATTGCTGGGTTGGATATAGACCTTGAACAAGTGCTGATTGCGGCCCAACCAGATTTTGCGCCAAGAATTGGCCATTTGGATACTATAGTGCTCACCGACGTCATTCAAGCAATTGAACACCGCCTTAATAGACTTCAAGAAGACTTACCCGCCGATGCTAAGGCAAAAATTATTACGGCAGTTTACGCTGAGGCTATGTTGTATCCAGATGATAAGTCCGAAGATCGAATATTGCGTGCTGAGGGTTATGCAGCCGGTATTACTTCTAAAATCCATAGAAGTTGATTTCCAAAAAAATTTTAGAACCATACTGGGCTTGCCGGATCACGGCAGAACCAATATGGAGAGTTATCATGAACAGAATCAAACAAGACTGCCTTATCAGCTTGGTAACTAATATTTTAGCCCAGTCCGGATATCACTTTGTGATTTCAAGTAATATGCGGGAGTGGTGCCAACACATGACAATGGATGGCAGCTTAGTATCACCGCAATTTGACGAAAAATATACAAACCAATCTACATCACGTTGGTTGGGTATATTTGATGCGAACCACAAGCTCTCCGCCACGATCGCGTGGCGTACTTTTTATACAGCCGATCTTATGGAGGAGATAGAAAGCGGTCGATATCTCTTTGACAATCCCGCCTCCATCGGATTTCAACGAATTAAATCAGGGCTTCATGATCACATACGGACTAAAGGACGGGTCTTTTCTCGTGGCGGTATCAAGTCATGGGATAGGGGAAAGCGGTTATCGTGGTACGCATGCACTCTCGCCATGTCGATAGCCGACCGCGATAATTACGATATAAGCTTAGGGACGGCGTTTCCATCAATACTTGAGAGCGCTTTCCCCCTGAAAATGTATGGTTATGCAAACCAAAATCTTTTACCAGTCCACTATTGGCCAAACATAAATTCGTGGGCGCAAGTTGCTATGGTTTGGTCAACCAATTTTCAGATCAGGAAAGAGGTGGAACATCGCACTCGGTTCCTTATAAATCGTGATGATCCAGATCTCCGTCGAACCGTCGATGCGTTCAATCCCGCTCATTATTCGTCCGTAAGTACGTGATGTGACGTGTCCGCCGCTGTCTCGCATTATCCGCCGACGGTGGAGAAATGCGAGACGCGGCTCAGCTACACGACACGCATTTTCCAGATCATTTATAAAATCATCTCTTAGACACTCGTCTGGCGTAGCATCAAAACAACTCCAACCACTATAATCCCTACCGTTATCAAACGTTTTTACAGGCGACCAATGCTCAATAATCCAAGAATTAGAGTGTTTAGCGCGGCTATAAACATGTACCGGTCCACCATCCATAATTTCTCTAAAATGATTTACTGTGCTGACTATCGTGTTTGTTGACATTTTTTTATGTCGACTTAGTTCTGTTAAAATCTTATTGGCCTTTTTTCCAGAAAGAACACTATCATCAAATGGAATATTTATTTTTTTTGAAAAACTATAGTCTGATCTAATTTGGTTTATATCATCTTCACACCACGATCTATTATTTAGTCTCAATTGATCTAGATAAAATGTTTTATCAAGGGCTAATAAACATAATTTAAGTGTTTCTTTGCTTACTGGTTTGCCAGATAAAATTCTTGAGACGGTATTGTGTGATCCAAGGCCTGCACGGACTGCGAATTGGCTTGGCGAGAAATTTCTTTCTTTAATAAAATTTCTGATAATTCCAAGTTTGTCCTGCATATTTTGGTCCATAGTCATTCCTTATGCTATTTATTGACATAGGATTGGATGTGACAGTAAAATATTAACCTAAAATAGAATTAATTGGTAGGAAAAATTAGTAAAACGGGACAAAAAATGTCTGAGCGCATTCGGCGGCTAGCGGAAGAGGTTCTCCCTCAGCGGAGGCTATCTGTGTCAGGACACCTGGCTCGGTTTTTTGGGCTGGCGGTTTGGGCGTCACTTTTTTTTAGCGTTGGCTACCTGGTTGGAAATTAGGACAGGCAGAGTCGTAGATAAAAATATCTATTTTTAGGATTGACGGGATAAAAATATCCAATAAATAATCACCCATCACAAGATTGATGGGGCATCCAAATGCTGGACTACACACACGCGCAGCGGCGTAGCGACGGCACCAAGATCCATCACGACACCCGCGACATCTCGCCTGAAAACCAAGAGCGGATCGCCGCGCTGACCAGCGCCAAACACCGGCTCGACGCTTTCGTGAACACGTCTCGCTCATCGGAATTAAGCGACCGCCCCCGAGATGAGAGGCGGCCTTCCGGGATGGCACGTGGTTATTCAGACGCGGGCTTTGTCGTCGGTCTGCTGGAAGGTTTCCTGGTTGAAGGTCAGCAGGTGGCGGAAGGCCCGGTGCCAGAAACCGATTTTGATAAAGCTTTTCTGAGGTGCCCCGATCGAAACGGCGACGGCGTTGTGACAAAGCGCATTGAGCGCGTGGTAGGTCGCAGGCGGTTCCTTTCTGTATGCCTGCAACAATGCCCGACGCCATTCTTTGATGGCGGCCTCATCCGTTTCGGCCTGGTCAATGTCTGTCGCCAGATCGATGAACGTGTTGCGAAGGCTCAAGTGCAGGTGACTCTTTGCGTTGATGGACAATGCGAGATCTGCGGCGGTCAGGCATGTGATGCCGAAGAGCGCCACACCAACCAAGACATCGGGAATGCCGAAAAGACCGATCAGGGTGCTGGCGGAACCAGCGGCTGCGATGGTCGTCAAAAACATCGTCCAATTGTGGACGCCTTCGAAGAAACCTGCCCTGGCACCATGGTAGCGCGCGGATCGCTCTGCGTTTCCCCACAAATCTGCGGCAGTCCTCAGCCCTTCGAGCCCGTCGGGGGCCGTACGCCCGGAGGACTCCCTTTGTCGAAGGGTATCGGGCCCTGCTTGGTTTCTCTCGGCGGGGTCGGCGGCGGCTTGCTCCCGCCCGAGTCCTTCGCGCGACATGGCTCAAGTACTCCCAATCGGTTCAATCTTAAATCTCGTCTTCCTCGTGCTCGTGTGAAAGGGGGCGCGGGGTCGCGCCGGGGCAGCGGTTCCAAAGGGCTGCCCCGGCAACAAGTTACCAAAAATCGCATCTCTCGCAAACCACGAACACCATTGAGTGCTTCACTAGATCAGGCGCATTCGCCGCCGCGCCTGACCGCGGTCCGGGCCTGTGGGCGCCCCCATTGCCCTCCCGAAGAGGTCCGGACCGCACCCCTATGCGCAGCGGAGGACTAAGCGATGAGGGATATCTCAACAGAAGCACTCGCAGAAATCCTGTCAAACCACGCCTTGTGGCTTACGGACAGCAATCAAGGCGAGCGCGCCGACCTGAGCAGCGCCGACCTGCGCGGCGCCAACCTGACCGACGCCTGCCTGACCGACGCCTGCCTGACCGACGCCCTTCTCCCCGAAGGCTTCACTTTACCTAAATCCCCCGAGACGGAGGCGGCGTGATGCGAGCTTCTATGGAAGACCTGCGCGACCATCTTGCAGGCCATGCCCTTGCTGGTCTGCTGACCGGCGCACGGGTTCTGGGTCAGTCCATGCCGCCGGATGATGCCGCATCGCTCGCCGTGGAATACGCGACAGCGTTGGCGAAGGCTCTCATCAAAGCGCGCCGCAAGGCCGACGCAGCCGAGCCCAAGGTCAATCAGCCATGACCTTCTTTGAGCGCATTACCGAGTGGGAAGACCGGCTGGCCACCGAGCGGCCGATCCTCTCCGCGATCTTCGAGGGTGCGGTCCTGGTCGTTTCCATTTGCCTGATCGCCGTCATCGCCCATGCCTTCGGCTCGGAGTTGACCCGATGAGCAGGCCGACGCGCATCGCCAAGGAGCCGCACAACCACGCGCAGCCAGCGCTTGAGATCGGGGTGGTACCGATCTTGATCACCGTCTTGGTCAGCGGCCTCGGGGTCTTAAGGGGAGCAATCGGATGAAGGTTGGGTGGGTTGGACAGTCCGATTTCCCGACGGTGCTCCGCGTCATCGGCGCATTCGGTCAAAGCGGTCGAGTGCTGGTGGTCGACACCGATCAGCCGACGGTCATGGTTGCAGAGTTCCGGGACGGCGCAGGGTATCAGTACATGGCCTACTATGAGGATCTGTCGCTCGGATACAACTTCGGCACCGGTCTCGGTCGCGCCATGGGCTTCGCGCGCCGGTTCCTGCGGATGGAAGCGGCCAGGAGGCTCGTCGAAAAGCGCGGCACGCCAAAGCTGGTGTGGGTTAATCCGAACCCGCCATGGAAGCCTTCGGACGCCTCGATTGGCGGGCGGTCGGCATGAGGCGGTTGAGACCTGGCGTCTATCGCGACCTGAAGTGGGGTGTCTATCTCAGTGATGCTGCACTGTCCGCGTCCGACACCATCGCGTTCTTGGGATCGTCTCCCCACAAGTTCCATGCCTCCCGCCCGAAGAAGAGCAAGCGCACACCCGCGCTCGAGTTCGGGCGGATCGCACACCGGCTGATCATCGAGGAACTGGCGGTGGCGGCGGGGATCGATCGCGACGGATACAAGGTCCAGGTGCGCGGCACCTATCAGACCAATGCTCCCTGGATAACGGTGCGCGCTGGTGAAGACCGCGTTTCCACGGGCTGGATGCGCAACATCGAGGAGATGCGCGAAGCGCTCTGGTCGGACGAGGAGGCTATGACGCCGCTTCGGCAGGCCGGCGGGTGCCCAGAGGTCACGCTTGTTTGGGATGACGAGGAGTTCGGTATTCGGTGCCGTGCCCGCCTCGATTGGATGCCCGATCCGGGATACCGGTACTTTGTCGACTACAAGACCGCACGATCCATTCAAGCGGACGAGATCAGTGCCGCCATCGCCCGCTACAGCTATCACCTGCGCGCGGCACACTACATCGACGCCATCAAGCGGTGCGGTCTGTGCGACGACCCCGTTTTCCTCTTGCTCATGCAAGAGAAGGAATTTCCGTACGAGTCCCGTCTGGTCCAGATCCCGGATGAGGATCTCAAGTGGGGCCACATCGAAATGATGAAGGCCCGGGCGGAGTATGCCCGGTGCCTGCATAGCGGTATCTGGCCGAAGGCCGATCAGGACGTCTCGGAGATCGGCCTGCCGCCTTGGGCTCGCCGACGGTTGGAGCACCGCCATGAGGCCGGTGAGTTTGCGTTCGAACGCTGGACGCGCGCGCAGGCGCCGCTCAACGGTCAACCAGCCAAAGGGGAGGGTGATCGATGATGATCGTCGCGCTTGGCGCCCGCGGTGGCGAATTGGACAGCCTGCCGACGACGCCCACGAAGACGATGGGCACGAAGACGATGGGCACGGCCCCCCACGAAGCGGCTTGAGCATTCATCAAAACGGCCGCGGAGTGCGGTTGTGGCATCCAGGTGAGGTGAGGAGATGGAATTGTATAACGCGAATTTGCCGGCGAAGACCGGAGAAAAGAAGGCGACGCCCGCGCCGAGACCAGTCTTGGCCGCCGGTGGCAGCATGAACGCTATCGTGCCGCAGGACATTGAGCAGGCGTTCCGCCTCGCCACCATCATGCACGCGTCTCAGATGTTCAAATTCAAGAGCGCAGAGCAGATCTTGATTGCTGTCATGCATGGCATGGAGATCGGTCTGCCTCCGATGCAGGCGGCGACTCAGATTGCCGTGATCAATGGCAAGCCATCGGTCTTCGGTGACGCGGCGCTGGCGTTGGTCAGCAGCTCCGGCTTGTTAGAGGACATCGAAGAAGTCTTTGAGGGAGACGGCGACAGCATGGTCGCGGTCTGCACCGTGAAACGGCGCTATAGACCTTCGCCAATTGTTTCTCGGTTTTCAGTCGTGGACGCGAAGAAGGCGAAACTCTGGGGCAAGAGCGGCCCATGGACTGACTATCCAAAGCGAATGCTCCAAATGAGGGCGCGGGGGTTTGCCTTGAGAGACGCATTCCCCGATGTGCTGGGGGGCGTCGGGATCTCCGAAGAAGTGCACGACTACGATTCCGAGCCTGAGAACCCAGCCGCTTCGCAAGGAGGCTCTGCGCGGGTCACGCTTGCCGATATGCGCGGGCCAGTAAACCCGCAGCCGAGCCAGCAGTCCGCGGATGATCCGGTCGTGATCGACCAAACGGTCACGGTCGACATGGTTGAAGAGTCCGCCGAGCCTGCTGAAGCGGCGGGCCAGCTCGATCTGGCGCCAGCAGAGCCCACCCGAAGACGCCGAGACATGAGCGGCCACAAGGCGCACGTCGCAACTCCGTTTGAGAATAACGATCTCGGTTGGGATGCCTACGCGCTCGCCATTGACGCGGTAGCAGAACAATTCAAAACCCCGGTTGAAGCCCGAGTCTTCCTCGATGCCAACCCGGCACTTGAGAAAGCGGCCTTCGACGACTCGATATCCGCTGAGGACCGGGCGGCCCTGTCGGAGATCCGGAACCGCATGAAGGCCCTCGCCGACAAAGCGGGAGCCTGACCGCATGACTGTGCCGCGCCAGCCCATTCAGCCGCCGGTCGCGCTTGGGCTTTTGAACAGTTCCCCAGAGGGCAGCCCAGCCTCACCCCCCGAGGTTGCCGCCTCTCACCCCCCAGCCGAGCCCGAGCGGGCTGACAGGACTCGGCCAACCCCTTTAGCGACCAGGATCGCGATGCTGTGTCAGGACAAGCAGTTCCAGGAGTGGCTTGGCGTGGACAGCACCGACGCCGCCGCCGTTTTGGTCCGCCAACGATGCGGGGTCAAATCTCGCTCTGAGATCGAGTCCAACCCCAAGGCTTCAAGCCTTTGGAACCAGCTCCACACGGAGTTTGACATGGCCACCGGCCGAATGGCGGAGAGGATCGGATGAGACAGCAGATCGAAATCAAGCTCACCCCAAGCCGGGCCGAGACGATGATCGCCTTTCTCTCTGCGGCAGACCGGTTCCTTGCTGACGAGGTCGCCACCTTGAACGCCCGGGTAATGGCCGACCCGAAACTCAGTCAGAAGGCCCACGGCTTACGGCTGGAAGAATACTTCCGGGTGGTCGCCGATCCGGATCTTGTCGAGATGGTCGACTGTATGCGGGTGCTCAAGGCGGAAGTTGGAGACGAGTGATGGAGAAAATCATGCTGCATCTGCAACTTCATTCTTCAGCAGGGCTGTGAAATGGCACGCCGTACCTCGCCGTGTACTCAAGCAGACCTGACGCGCCTTATCAAAGCCGCGCTTGCCGCTGGTATCGGCGTTGAGCGCATTGCGGGCGTCAAGCTGACCCCGAGCGGTGCAACGCTGCTCTTTGGTGAGCGGGACCAAGCCCGCACAGAAGACGGCAACGAGTGGGATGAGGTGCTCGATCAATGAGCCGCAGACCGCTTCCAAAATATTGCTCCCAGTTTAGAGACAGGCACGGCAAAGTCCGCGTGAGATTTCGTCGAAAGGGTCAGGCGAGTCACTATTTTCGGCACACCCCGTGGACGCCAGAATTTATGCGGGAATATCAAGCGTGTCTTGAAGGCATCGTCGCGCCTACAGCCCAGCCAGGCACTAGCAATTTAAAACCTGGATCTTTCAATAGTCTGATCACAGTCTACTATAATTCTCCTGATTTCAGAGGGTTGCGACCCAGCACCCAGAAGACATACCGGGGAATATTGGAGCGCTTCCGCGAAAAGCACGGTGAAAAGTCTGTGGCATCAATAGAGCGCAAACACATCAAAGCGATCATAGGTGCCATGCACGAAACTCCCTCCGCAGCCAATAATCTGTTGGACCGTTTAAGGGGTCTCATGACCCTTGCTGTCGATCTCGGTGTGCGCAAAGACGATCCAACGATTCGAATGCGTGGTTATGCCAACAAAAGCGATGGTTTTCACACGTGGACGGAAGAAGAAATTACCCTCTTCGAAGCCAGACATAACATCGGTACTAAACCCTACCTCGCCTTGGCGCTCATGCTCTATACCGGCCAGCGCCGTTCCGATGCGGTCAACATGGGTTGGTGTCATGTGGTGAAAGACCGGATCCAGCTTCAGCAGCAAAAGACCGGCGCGTCGCTAGAAATCCCTATTCACCCAATACTCAAGGAAGTCATCGCCCTCACTTCCCCAGAGTCATCAACTTTTCTGGTAACGAGTTTCGGCAAACCATTCACTCCTGCGGGGTTCGGAAATTGGTTTCGTGAGCAATGTAACGAAGCCGGTCTTAAGCACTGTAGTGCCCACGGCCTACGTAAAGCCGCCGCACGGCGTCTTGCGGAGGCTGGATGCAGCAATCAGGAGATTAAGTCAATCACCGGGCATAAGACCGACCGCGAGGTTTCCCGTTACACTGCTGCGGCCGATCAGACACGGTTGGCATCACAAGCGATGGCAATGACGTATGGCACAGATAGCGAACAACAATTGTCTAACTCAGACGAAAAGTTAGACAATTCTCCACCCAACACATTGAAATATAACGGAGAAAAATAGTCATGGCGGATGGGGTGGGATTCGAACCCACGAGACGGTCTCCCGCCTGCCGGTTTTCAAGACCGGTGCCTTCAACCACTCGGCCACCCATCCGCAATCGACCTGCACGTTGGCGCAGGGATGAGAGGGATGTAACGCAGCCAGCCCCATCACTCAATCCCGCTGTTCCGCATTTGGTTTCGCGCCTGATTCGGGCCGACGGAGGTCATCTGACGTGTCTGCGGGGCCGAAAATGAGGTGGTAAAAGACGGCACTGTGGGCAGGGCCTTGCCGCGGTCACGGCGCTGAAACACAGTCGACGATCTTTATCGCCCTCGGAGGATGGAATGTTCGGTTGGCTTCGCGCCGGAAGTGTTGCGATCGCGGCTGGTCTCGTCGCGTTTGCCGGAGCGCCCGGTGCGGCCGCGCATCTTGAACCGCTACCCGCCGTTTCGATGGTGGCCCAGTCTGGCGGGCCGTTCGACGCGTGGCTGGCTGATCTGAAAGACGAGGCCCGGGGACGCGGGATTTCAGAGAACATCATCAAGGCGACCCTCGACGGCATTCAACCGATTGCCCGGATCATCGAGCTGGACCGGCGGCAGCCGGAGGGGCGCCTGACCTTCACCCAGTATCTTGAGCGCGTCGTGACCAATGCCCGGGTCAAGCGGGGGCGGGAGCTGTTGGAGAAGCATGGCGCGCTGCTGGATCAGGTGGCGGCCAAGTACGGCGTTCAGAAGCGGTTCATCGTCTCGCTTTGGGGGATCGAGACGAGCTATGGCCGGGTCACCGGCGGTTTTCCGGTGATCACGGCTCTGGCCACTCTTGCGCATGACGGACGCCGCTCAGCGTTCTTCCGCAAAGAACTGCTGCTCGCCTTGGAGATCCTGGAGCAGGGCCATATCTCACCGCAGTCGATGAAGGGGTCCTGGGCCGGAGCGATGGGGCAGAGCCAGTTCATGCCGTCGAGCTTCCACGCCTATGCCCTCGATGGGGACGGGGATGGAGACAAGGACATCTGGACATCCCTGCCGGACGTCTTCTCTTCCATCGCCAACTATCTTGCCAGGTCCGGCTGGCGCGGCGATGAGACATGGGGTCGGCCGGTGGCCCTGCCGTCATCGTTCGACCGCGCGCTGTCAGGAACAAAGCAAAAGAAATCGATGCGGGACTGGGAAGCGCTCGGCGTCCGCAAACTCGGTGGCGGCGCCCTTCCGACCCGGAACCTGGAAAGCTCGGTGATCGTTCCGCAAAAGTCCGCGCTGTCACCGGCCTATCTCGCATACAACAACTATCGCGTGATCCTGAAGTGGAATCGGTCCACTTATTTCGCACTTGCGGTCGGAACACTTGCCGATCGGCTCGCGAAACCGTAATTTCACTAAATATCGCGGTTGAATTGCTGGTGGTGCCAAGATGGGGTGGACCTTGAATTTCCCGGCGGCAGGACCTGAGAGACAAAAGCGTTCCTTGCGCACCACTCTCGCGGGCATCGCCATCGCGGCGGCGGCGGTCGCTCTGTCAGGATGTGCCGAGACCGAGTTCATCGCGAACACGACCAAGGTGATTGGGGATTTCGGCAAGTCGCCCGAGGCGCCCGGCCGGTACAAGGTCGGCAAGCCGTATCAGATCAAGGGTGTCTGGTATTACCCCAAGGAGGACTGGTCCTACGTGGAGACGGGTATCGCGTCATGGTACGGGCCCAACTTCCACGGCAAGCAGACTGCAAACGGCGAGATCTTCGATCAAAATGCCGTGACGGCTGCCCACAAGACACTGCCGATGCCCACGGCGGCCCGCGTCACCAACCTGGAGAACGGGCGGTCCCTGGTGGTGAGGGTCAACGACCGGGGGCCGTTCGTCCACGGCCGGATCATCGATCTGTCCAGGCGGTCGGCTCAGCTTCTGGGGTTTGAGCGTCAGGGCACGGCCCGGGTCCGGGTCGAGATCCTGCCGGGTGAAAGCCGCAAGCTGATTTCCCAGACGGGCACACCAGTGCCTCGTGAGTTGGCTTCGATCAGCGGCGGCTCGTCCGTTCAGGTCAGCTACGCGCCCAGGCCGTCTGCGACAGCGGCCGTCGCGCCCGCACCTAGTGCGGCGCCGCGCGCATCGGTGAGTGTGAGCAGCATCGGCGGCACTGCAACCGGCCCCGTGATCGAAACACCCTCGACCCGTCCAAGCACCGGGACGTCGGCGGTCGACCTAGCGCGCAACGGCAGCATTGAAGGCGAGGTCGTGCAAGGCTCACCCGAGCCGAGCAAGCTCTTCGTGCAGGCGGGCGCCTTCGGAGACGTCGGCAATGCGGAACGACTGCAGAGGCGCCTGGGCGACGTCGGACCGATCCGGATCTCTGAGACCACACGTGCGGGACGGGTTCTGTACCGCGTGCGTCTCGGCCCGTTCGCGGTGGTGGCGAGCGCTGATCAGGCCCTGCAGGAGGTGATCAGCCGCGGCTACCCCGGCGCCCGGATCGTCGCAGACTGACCGGGGGCTGGTCCTTTTCAGGGCATGGACGCTCGGCCCAATTGCTTTCATGATTTCGTGGCACGTTAACCTCTCCCGCCGGTATCGGCTGGGGATCAGCCAGCAAAGACATCTGAGGTCGGTAATGATGCTGTTGAGTTCTAGAACGGTTCGGGGCGCACAGGAACGCTTCACGCAGATCATTTGCGCGGCCCTGATCGCCGCGGCTGGAATGGCCATCTCTGTCGGCTCCGCGGTCGCGGCGGATGTTCAGACCAGCGCGCGCGAGGCCATCATTCTCGACTATGACACCGGTGCGGTGCTGTTCGAGAAAGATGCGGATGCCTCGATGCCGCCGGCATCCATGAGCAAGATCATGACCGCGTACATCGCGTTCCAGCAGCTCCGGGATGGCCGCCTGTCTCTGGAAGACACCATCCCGATCAGCAAGAAGGCTTGGCGCAAAGGCGGCTCCAAGATGTTCGTCGAGGTCGGCAAACGCGTGAAGGTCGACGACATCCTGCGCGGCATCATCGTCCAAAGCGGCAATGACGCCGCGATTGCGCTGGCGGAGCATCTCGCCGGTACCGAGGAAGCCTTCGCGGCGGAGATGACCCGGACCGCCCGTGAACTGGGCATGGAAAACAGCACGTTCCGGAATGCGACCGGTTGGCCGGATCCGGAGCATCGGATGACCGCCCGGGACCTCGCCACGCTCGCCACGAAGATCATCCGGAATTTCCCGGAGTTCTACTCGATCTATTCCGAGACCTCGTTCACCTACAACGAGATCAAGCAGGGGAACAGGAACCCGCTCCTCTACAAGGACATGGGGGCGGATGGTCTCAAGACGGGGCACACGGAGGCGGCGGGATACGGTCTGACCGCATCGGCGGAGCGCAACGGGCGGCGGCTGATCTTGGTGGTCAACGGCCTGAAGAGCGCGCGTCAGCGGTCCCGGGAGTCCGAGACGCTTATGGAATGGGGCTTTCGGGAGTTTGACAACGTCACCCTCTTCAAGAAGGGGGAGGCCGTTGAGCATGGTCTGGTCTGGCTTGGCGATCAGGCGCGGGTGCCGTTGATCCCGGAGCAGGACATCACGCTCACGCTGCGGCGGTCGGCGCGGCGCGACATGAAGGTATCCGTGCGTTTCCAGGAACCGATCCCCGCCCCGATCACGGCCGGGACCCGCATGGCGACACTGGTGGTTGAGGCGCCGGAGATGGCGACCCTTGAGCTGCCTCTCGTTGCTGGAGCGTCGATTGAGCGGCTGGGCGTTTTTGGCCGGGTTGGTGCGGCCCTTGAGTTCCTCGTCTGGGGCGGCGGGTGAGCGTTGCCACGGCGAGTTTCGGTGAGCGGCCCCGCTTCATCACGTTCGAAGGGGGCGAGGGGGCTGGGAAGTCGACACAGATCCGGACGCTTGCGGACCGGCTCGGCTCTCTCGGGATTGACGTAACCACGACGCGGGAAATCGGGGGGACGCCCGGGGCGGACGAGATCCGGGCGCTTGTCGTCTCCGGGCAGGACGGTCGGTGGGATCCGCTGGCCGAAGCGCTGCTTGCAACCGCCGCCCGCCAGGATCACCTCCACCGGCTCATCCGGCCAACGCTTGAGGCGGGAGCCTGGGTTCTGTGCGATCGGTTTGCTGACTCGACCCGGGCCTATCAGGGGTTCGGCCGAGGGGCGCCGTCCGATGCGATTGAGACCATGACCGATATGGTGGTCGGCGATACGGTGCCGGACCTGACCCTTCTTCTGGACTTGCCGGTCGAGATCGGATTGAGCCGCGCCCATGTTCGCGATGCGTCCCGCGCGCAACCCGGACAGCCCATCGATGACCGGTTCGAGCGCATGGACACGACGTTTCACGAGCGCATGCGCCAAGGATTTCTCACTGTCGCGCGGCGGGAGCCGGAGCGGGTGGCCATCGTTGATGCATCCAAGGATGCGGATGCTGTTGCGGACCAGATCTGGTCGGTTGTCGCGGCCCGTCTTGGCAAGGTGGATTGATCGTGGCCACTGACGACACGGAGCCGACTGGTCCTCGTGCTGCCCATAGCATGGTGGGCCATGCTGAAGCCGAGGCTGCGGTGGTGGAGGCTTGGACGTCGGGCCGGATGCCGCATGCCTGGCTGATATCGGGGCCGAGAGGGATCGGCAAGGCGACCCTGGCCTTCAGGATTGCGCGGCACGTTCTTCGCGGTGAGCAAGCGGAGGCCGGGCTGTTCGGCGGGCCGGTTTCCGCATCCCTGGAGATGGACCCGGATGATCCGGTGTTTCGTCAGGTCGCCAGCGGCGGACACCCCGATCTTCTGGTGATCGAGCGGGGATTTGATGAGAAGCGTAAGAAGCTTCGCGGTGCGATCGTCGTTGATGATGTCCGAACGCTCGGCGGTTTCATGCGGCTCCATGCCGGGCTTGGCGGGTGGCGTGTCGTCATCGTGGATTCCGCCGATGAGATGAACCGGAACGCGGCCAACGCTCTTCTCAAGCTGTTGGAGGAGCCACCGAAGAACGCGCTGATTCTGCTTGTCGGTCACGCGCCCGGCCGGCTTTTGCCCACCATCCGGTCGCGCAGCCGCGCGCTCCGTTTGTCTCCGTTGTCCGATGACGAAGTAGCGGACGTGGTCCGGATGCAGGTGCCCGATGCCGACGACGGGGCTCTGCGCCTCGCCGTTGCTGCGTCCGAGGGATCGGCCGGCCGCGCGATCGACTTGGTCGCGGGGGATGGGTTCACGCTACTTGGCGATGCGCTTGGCATTCTCGGCACCGGCGGTGCGCTCAACATCAAAGCCGTTCATGGTCTTGCCGACAAATGGTCCAGAACACCGAAGGAAGGCGAAGATCCATTTGAGCTCGGGACCGCGCTTCTGTCCTGGTGGATGGAACGGACGATCAGGCTTGAAGCGAGAGGAGAGAGCCGGCCTCTTTTCGAGGCGGAGTCCGGGGCGATCGAACAGGTCGTCCGGCGGCATGGGCTGGCTGAGGCCGATAAGAGACTGACCGATGCGAAAAGTCTGTTGTCGGCGGCGGGCGGGCTCAATCTCGACAAGAAACACGTGCTGCTGACCTTGTTTAGCCGATTGGCGGCTTGATCCCTCCGCACCCGCCCGGTAGGTGAAGAGGCCCCGAGCAAAAGAGAGAGCCGATGGCCCCGCGCTACTATCTGACCACGCCGATCTACTATGTGAACGACAGCCCCCATATCGGCCACGCCTACACGACGTTGGCAGCCGACGCGCTGGCCCGGTTCATGCGGCTGGACGGCTATGAGGTGAAGTTCCTGACCGGAACCGACGAGCACGGCCAGAAGGTGGAGAAGGCGGCCGAAGCCGCGGGCGTCGATCCCAAGGCTTTCACGGACACGGTGTCCCAGAACTTCCGTGATCTCTGCGGGGTCATGAACTTCTCGATCGATGATTTCATACGGACAACCGAGCCCCGCCATATCCGCTCGTGTCAGGCGCTGTGGCAGCGGCTGATCGACAACGGCCACATCTACATTGGCAAGTATGCAGGCTGGTACTCGGTCCGGGACGAGGCGTACTACACCGAGACGGAGTTGGTGGACGGCAAGGCGCCAACCGGTGCCGAAGTGGAGTGGGTCGAAGAGCCAAGCTACTTCTTCGATCTGTCCAAGTGGCAGGAACCGCTTCTCGCACACTATGAAGCCAACCCGGACTTCATCCTGCCGCCTGCGCGCCGGAATGAGGTGGTCAGCTTTGTGAAGTCCGGCTTGCGGGACCTGTCCGTCTCACGCACGAGCTTCAAATGGGGTGTGCCGGTTCCGGGCGACGACGCCCACATCTTCTATGTCTGGCTCGACGCGCTGACGAATTACATGACCGCGGTCGGTTTCCCGGAAACGGACAGCGAAGAGTATAAAAAGATGTGGCCCGCTGACGTGCACTTCGTCGGCAAGGACATCCTCCGCTTCCATGCGGTCTATTGGCCCGCGTTCCTGATGGCCGCCGGGCTGGAGCCGCCACGTCGGGTGTTCGCGCACGGCTGGTGGACGAACGAGGGACAGAAGATGTCCAAGTCATTGGGCAACTTCATCGTTCCGCAGGATCTGGTGGATAAGTACGGCCTCGATCCCGTGCGCTTCTTCCTGCTGCGTGAGGTGCCGTTCGGCAACGACAGCGACTTCTCGCATGCGGCGATGGTCCGGCGGAAGAATACGGATCTCGCGAATGATCTGGGCAATCTCGGGCAGCGGGTTCTGTCGATGATCGCCAAGAACTGCGGGGCAGCGGTTCCCACACCCGGTCCATTGACCGACGCGGACGAGGCCATCCTGAAGCGGGCGGGCGACCTTCTGCCGACCGTCCGGGAGCATATGAAGGTCCAGGCCTTTCATCGCGCGCTCGAAGCGATCTGGGACGTGGTGGGTACCGCCAACCGGTATGTTGACGAGATGGCTCCTTGGGCGCTGCGCAAGACCGACCCGGACCGGATGGCGACGGTCCTGTGGGTTCTGGCGGAGACGATCCGTCATCTGGCGATCCACACCCAGCCCTATGTACCGGAGTCGGCGGCGAAGATGCTGGACCAGCTTTCCGTGGCACCGGACGCAAGGAGCTTTGAGAGGTTGGACCGCGCCCATGCGCTTGTGGCGGGAACCGCCTTGCCCAAGCCGAGCCCCGTTTTCCCGCGCCATGTCGAGGAAACGGCGGACGCCTGAGATGGCCCTTCCAACGATCGTCGATAGCCACTGTCACCTGGACGTGGACACCTTCGCCGATGAGATCGAGGAGGTCGTCGCGCGTGCCGAGAGGGCGGGTGTCGCCCGGATGGTCACCATCTCTCAGAGCAGCCGGGATCATGAGAAGAACCTGGCGATCGCCGAGCGGTTTACGTCGGTCTTTCTGGGGACCGGCACCCACCCGCACCGGGCCTCGGAAGAGCCGGACCTGCCTGTCGATTGGTACGTGAAAGCGGCCTCCCATCCGAAGGTCGTGGCGATCGGGGAAGCCGGCCTCGATTATCACTATGACCGGAGCCCGCGAGACCAGCAGGCGCAGAGCTTCCGGACCCAGCTCGCAGCCGGGCAGGAGACGGGACTTCCGGTCGTGGTCCACACCCGTGAGGCGGACGGCGACACGGCGGCACTCATTGAAGAAGCGGCGGCCGCTGGCCCGGTAAAGGGTGTTCTTCACTGCTTCAGTTCCGGCCGTGAGCTGGCGGAGCGGGCCATTGCTGCCGGGTTCTACGTTTCTCTTTCCGGCATCATCACTTTCAAGAAGGCGGATGCGCTGCGGGAGATTGTCCAGGCTCTCCCCATGGACAGGCTCATCGTTGAGACGGATGCCCCGTTTCTGGCGCCGATCCCCAAGCGCGGGAAACGGAATGAGCCCGCTTATGTTGTCCATACCCACGCGGCGCTGGCGGACCTGAAGGGCATGTCTGTCGAAGACTGCGCGTCCGCGACGACGGATAACTTCTTCCGCTTGTTCCACAAGGTCGACCGGAACATCGCCTCGCCGGAGGACCGCTGATGCGCGTCACGATGCTCGGATGTGGCGCGTCGGTCGGAGTTCCGTTTCTGGGCAACAATTGGGGAGCATGCGATCCGACGAACCCCCGCAACCGCCGCCGCCGCTGTTCCATCGTGGTGGAGAAGGACGGGTTTGTCCTGCTTGTCGACACGTCCCCCGACTTGAGGGAGCAGTTGAACGATGCGGGCATCAGCCGGATCGACGCGCTTCTCTACACCCACGCCCACGCCGACCATACGAACGGGATCGACGATCTGCGCCCCCTCTACTGGTTCGAGAAGCGGACGATCCCGTGTTACTCGGACCGGACGACCCTCGACGCCTTGTCGCGGCGGTTTGACTACATGTTCGAGCGTGTCCCCGAGAGTGCGCCCCATCACGTTCCGTTGCTGGATGCGCAAGAGATCGGGGAGGGGCGTGTATCCATCGGCCCCTTCACCATCGATGTCCGGCGACAGGACCACGGCGTCAGCGGTGAAAGCCTTGGGTTTGTTTTTGACGGGCGGTTCGGCTACTCGACCGATGTGGCGGTCTTGAGCGATGCGGAGTTGGCGGACCTCCGGGGGCTTGAGTTGTGGATCGTGGACTGCCTCCGACGCGAGAAAGCGACGGCTCACTCAACGCTCGAACAGACTTTGGAATGGGTGACGAAGGCGGAGCCGAAACGCGCCGTGCTGACACACATGCACGCCTCGCTCGACTATGCCGAGACCTTGGCGGCATGCCCGCCCACGGTAGAGCCTGGATATGACGGCCTTGTGGTCGAGCTTTAAGGCCACGCCGGTAACGGATTAGGCCAAGTATTCCAGGTCGTTCTTGCTCTGCAGCGTCGCATCCATATGCGTCAGCATCTCGTTGATCTCCGCGAAGTTGAGACGCGCATGGCCGCGCCGCCCAAACCGCCGGTCGAAGAGGCTGCAGCAATGAGACAGCGCGCTGCAGCAGAATCCCAGAATCCAGTAGCGCGTGTGTGACGTGATCAGAAATGTCCGGAGCGGCATGGGATCGCCGTCGTCGACGAAGGCCATGTAGCAATCATCCAGGTCCTGAAGGATCTGTTGAACCTTCCGGATGATGTTCTTGAGCTTGTCGATCACCGCGAGCTTGTACATGACCTGCTGTTCGGCGAAGTGCTTGTTCTGCTGAATATCGATCGGAATCGACTGGGGCGACTTGAACCATTTCATCAGCATGGCGATCCGGCCACGCATCTCACTGAACTGGTTCTGATAGAAGGAAACGCCCTTCCAGGCGCCGAAGACGCGTTCCACTTCGCCACCGTCGATCTTCAACGCCTCGATGAAGATCTTGGCGTCGGGAACCGTGGGATCCCAGATTGCCTTGATCAGCCTGTTTTCATGGTGCTCTTCGGCGTTCGCGCCAAGGGCCTTGTTGACGATTGGCCTGACACGGTCGCCGATCACCCGCTTGATGGCCTTTTCCTCACCATGTGCCAGCGCCAGATAGGCGGGGTCGATGTGGATCTTGTCCCGTTCACACGTCGTCTTGAGAAGGAAAGGGTCCAGGCTCGGGATATCGTCGATCATATGCAGGATCTCGATATCGTGCTCCACCGCGACGGGATTGATCTCCTCGGCGACGCCAAGGCAGCGGGTCAGGAGTTCTTCCGCCCCCTTCTGGCGCATGTAGATGGCAAAACCGCCGTCCTCAGGCGCTTCCTCGTCATTGGGGATGTAGATCGCGGTCTCGACCGGACGCTCGCCCGAGAGTTGGCAGTCTTGGCTGCCAAAGTCGAAGCTCGTGCCGTCCTCCAACTCCATTTCGAAGTTCGGATACTTGAAAAGAATACAGCGGTTGAGGGCGCCGTTCGCGAACATCGGCTTGCCGCCGCGCATGGCCCGTGTAATCCGGGAGACGTTGAGGGTCGAGCTCGGACCGCCATGGATAATCTGGTCGAGGATCGGCGACAGGGGTTTCCTGGGTTTGCGCCGGGGTTCCTTGTCCTTTGAGAGCGGGGCGTCGAGAACGGTGCTGTTGAGCAGCGAGGTTTCACGAAGCGCGTCACCGCGCGCGGAGAGGGGCAACGTTTCAAGGCCCATGTCACACTCCCAACACCACCAAACCCGGCGAACGGCCGCCGTTGGGATGTGCAACGCAATGGTCGGGCCAGCCGCGAGCGCTGCCGGGACGGTCAACCCGAATGGTGAGATGCGACTGGAAACTACTGAAGACTCAGATGCTTACCGCTGCCGGATCGGCAAGGTTTTCTGCGGATTCGGACTTCCGGGGGCGGTCTATCCGAGTTTATAGACGTCGAAAACCGTCGATAACCCGCGCAGGTTTCTCTCTCCCTGCGGCTCGAACGACGCGGCAGGATCTGCCGCCTCAACCACGGACCGGCTGGCAAGAATGACCACCTCCGCATCCGGGTCGACTTCCTTGCCAAGCTGTTCCAGGCGGTTTGCCGTATTCACGGTCTCGCCGACGACGGTGTAGTTGATACGGCCGGGGGAGCCGATGTCGCCCGCCAAAACCTCGCCGCTGTGAAGGCCGACGCGGAGCCGGATCGGCAGCTCTCCGTTCGCCTTTCGCCGCTCGTTGTCCTGATGGATCGCCTGAACGATTGCCTTGGCAGCCCGGGTTGCGCGGGCGGCATGGTCCGGTTGATCAAGCGGGGCGCCCCAGAAGGCCATCACACTGTCGCCGATATATTTGTCGACCGTTCCGTTTTCCGCCTCGATGCACGCGTTCAGCAGCTGGAAGTGATGGTTCAGCAACTCGGCCGTGTCTGCGGCACTTTTCGCCTCCGACAGCGTCGTGAAGCCGACGATATCCGTGAAGAGAACGGTGACCGCCCGGGTCTGTGACTTGGTAGAGGCAGTCTCGCCTGATTCCAAGAGATTGAGAACGAGTGTTCGGGGGACGTAGGTCGCGAAGGACCGCATCGCGTTCGTCATCCGGCCAAAGGCATCTGCGGCTCGGTCAAGTTCCTGAATGCCCGACTTCGTCAGGGTCGGAACCTTGTCGATGTCGAGTTGTGCGATCGCGGTCGACGCCGTCGCGAGATCAAGGATCGGGCGTCGCATGCGCCGCGCCAGCAGGATGAGAGGGATGACCGTCAGTGCGACGAGGACCGAGGCTGTGATGAGGCCTGCCGACAGACGGGTGACGGTTGTCCCGGCTTCAGAATCGTCCGGGTCGAGATAGGCGCCGATGATCCACGGTCGCTCCCCGTAGCGATAGATGGTCCGGGTGAACACAACGATGATGCTGTCCCCGAACTCGAAGTCCTGTAGGTCCAGGTCGCCGACATCCACGGCGATCCAGGCTTCGTCGCCGATACCGTTCACATACTCCTGTAGCGCCCGATCCCCAAGGTCGGCGGGTCGGAGCATCGGGGTTTCGTCCGAGAGTTGGTCCCGAAAGGCGTCCTGGGCGAGCTTTGGATGGGCGATGACGCGGTCTTCAACAAGGATGAACCCCACCGCTTCGGGGAGGCCTTGCGTGTTCAGAAAGCCGTATAGGGCGCTGGTCTTCACAACGCTCGCCGCAAAGGCTTCCACCCGGCCATCAATGATGATCGGATGCTGGGCGATGATCAGCGTGTCGTCGACAACGTCGCTGTGAATGGGGTCGATCCATCGGGGAAGGGGCTTTTTGTCGAAGTGCTCGAATCCGAAATGGATCCCGTCGTCCTCGTCCCATTGCCCGCGAATGGCACCTTCGGCGCGTCCAATGAGGACCTGACGGCCATCGCGGTAGAAGATTCCGACGCCGCGGATGTTCGGCACCAACCGGTTCATCGCCAGGATTTCGTTGGTATTGATTGGGGTGCCGTCCTCAATGGAGACGGTGACCATCTCGGCGACGAGTGCCGCCATCCGGTCGACGGGCTGGAGGTATGTATCGATCGAGAATTCGATGGCGTCGATCGCGGCTTCGGCCCGGTCACCCAACAGCGTCCGAGTGTTCGTCGACGCCACCCAAAATCCGAGTACGGCCACACCCGTCACCGCCAACGTGACCAGGCCTCCAATTCCGAAAGTGAGGAGGGCGGTGATGCCGACGGTTCGCCGACGAGGCCGTCCGGGTTGCTCTTCGGAGTCGGTTTTTTCTGGGGGCATCGTCATCATTCAAGATCCCGCCAGGCAGGCAGGTCGTGGAAGCCGGTCGCTTCATATACGCCGCGCGCGACCGCCCGGCTCAATACATCCGCCGCAAGCGTGCCGGCCCGTGCGAGTGCCCTTGGGTCATCGGCCAGCTCGATCCGTCCGGTTGAAAGGGCGAAGACCATATCGCCGTCCAACGGGGTATGCGCGGGTCTGATCGCGCGGGTGAGGCCCGCTTGGGCCATGATGGCAAAGCGGGTGGCGTCGGCCTTCGTCATTCGGGCATCGGTAGCGACAACGGCGATCGTTGTGTTCTCGCCGGGGCCGGTGCCGCGAAGGCCGTCCTGATCAAGGTCGGGGGTGATCCCGTCAGGCCGAAGGCCACCAAATTCCCGGTCGCGCTCAACCGACCAGGATTGGAAAACCCGGGTTCCGGGAATGAGAGGCGAGCCAATCGAGTTCACGGCGACGATGGCGCCGACCGTGATACCCAGCACGGGATCGACAATGGAGGCGCTGCCGAGCCCGCCTTTCATCTCATGAGCCTTTGCGCCGTAGCCGGCCCCCGCCGTCCCGAGTTTAAGGGGCGCACCCGCGTTCGAGAGTGCCTGCCGGGCGAGGTCTGGATAAGGCGGCGTCTCTCCCCAGTTCTTATCGCCGCCGTTGGCGAGATCGAACAGGATGGCCTGCGGGACGATGGGAACAACGGCGCCGCCGATCGCGAGGCCCCGGTTCTGTTCCGCCAGCGCACTCACCACAGCCCCCGCGCCATCCAGACCGAAGACCGAACCGCCGGACAGGACGATCGCATCGACGCGATCGATGGTTGCTTCGGGGGACAGCAGAGGGATCTCCCGGCTGCCGGTCCCGCCACCGCGCACATCCACGGCAGCCAGTGCCGGCGCATCCGGAAGCACGACCGTGACACCGGTTCGTGCGACCGGGTCCTCGGCGTTGCCGACAGCGATTCCGGCCACATCCGTGATCGTGTTGGACGGTCCGACCGACAAGACGGTTTTGTTACCCATGGAACCGAGATGGCATGGTGGTGTGCCGGATGCAATCTGCCAGTGATCGAAAACCAACCGTTAGGACGCGGCAGGCTTGTCCAGAACTGTCCGAAACCACCAAACGCCCTCGCGCCTGGCACGGTCCTCGACCCTGCCCGACCAGTGGAGATCCAACCCGTTCTGCCTTCCAAGCGCTTCGGCTTCCTCTGCGGGGACGGAAAACATGGGACGGCCCTCCGGAGGGGGGCCGTGGCGCACCGTCAGAACAAACCGTCCGCCCGGCCTCAACAGCGCGGAGATCCGGCGCATGGCCACAACCCGCTCATCAGGCGCCAAATGCATCCACACGGCGGTCGAGAGGATCACGCCAAACGAAATGCCAAGACCGCTTAAGACGTCCAGGTTTGGATACCGGTCGTCGATCCACCTAACCGGGCTCGACATCTCAGCATCGAGCCTCTGTCCCCTTTGGCGCATGCCCTCCGAGGGTTCCACCGCCACAACCCGATGTCCGCTGGCCGCCAGCCTGCGGGCGTCGAAGCCAAAACCCGCACCGATATCGGCGGCGTCTGTCGCGTCGGTTGGTACGAAACGCCACCAGTTAGGGGCATCCGCCTCTCCCTTCTGGTCCTGGTAGGCGGGAAGCAGGGTTTCGGCCTGGGCTGTGTAGACGTCGATGGTCGCCTGTCCCTGAAGCGGGCGCTTTCCGTTGTCCTCTGAATGCCTCCCGCCCGTCATGCGATCCGGCGGGCGGCAGCGGTCAGGAAGCCAGCGCTGATCAGCAGTGAGCCACCCACACGATTGACGACCTTGAGAACGGAAGGCCGTGTGATCCGTTTCCGCGCGCTTGCCGCAAGCCAGGCGTAGGCCCACGCATTCAGGACCGCGAGCACCAGGAACGTGCCGCCGAAGACGATGAACTGGGCCAGCACCGGGCCTGCGGGATCCATGAACTGGGGTACGAAGGCGATGAAGAAGACGATGCCCTTGGGGTTGAGAGCGGTGACGATCCAGCAGTGGATCATCATCCGTCGCCCGTCCTTGCCGGTGGCGGCCGCGTCGACTTCCTCCAACACCGGCGGGGCCCGCCACATCTTGATCCCAAGCCAGACGAGATAGGCGGCACCGACCCATTTCAGGACAACAAACCACTCCGCCGATGCGGCAAGAAGCGCGCCCAGTCCCAGGAAGGACAGGGTCATCGCCGTGAAGTCACCCAGCCCAACGCCGGCGACGGTGGCGGCTGCCGCCTTTGGCCCGCGCGCCAAGGCATAACTCACCACGAGCATGATTGTGGGCCCCGGGATCAGGAGCAGGATCGTTGTCGCCACCACATAGGCCGCAAACACATCCATGGTGACTGGAAAGTCCATCTATCCCTCGCTTCGCGTCGTCTGGATCTTTAATCGTTTACAAGAACCTGCCGGCCAACCACGCCGCCCTTTCGGAGATCCTCAAGCGCGGGACCGGCTTCCGACAGCGGACGCTCCGTCACCGGGATGGGTTTGACCTTGCCCGCGCGTACCAGCGCCATCAGCTCCCGGAGTTCCGGCAGATTGCCGGTGTATGATCCGATGATCGAGATGGCCCGCAGTGGAATGCTGGGAAGTGCCAGTGAAAGCCCTCCACCATAGAGGCCGACAACCACGTAGCGGCCGCCTTTGATGAGCGCGCCGATGCCAAGACCGGACGTCGCCTCTGAGCCGACCGTGTCGAGCACCGCGACCGGAGGCGTTCCCCCGACGGCCGCGAGGAGCCCGGCTCCCGCATCGCCGTCGGCGGTATTGAGGGTCGCTGACGCACCGGCCTCTCTCGCCGCGTCCAGCTTGGCGGGGTCAATGTCGCAGGACAGCACGTTGGCGACGCCCATCGCCTTTGCGATGGAAACGGCGATCAGTCCCAGGCCGCCGGCCCCCATGATCACCAGCCATTCATCATCCTCGACCGGCAAGGCCTTCTTCAAGGCGCCGTATACCGTCAGTCCCGAACACGCGAACGGTGCTGCGACCGAGGGGTCCATGTCGCCAATCTCAACGAGATGCTTCGGGTGCGGGACCAGGATATACTCCGCGTAACCGCCATCCATGAACACCCCGAGAGACCGTGGCTTGGCGCAATGATTCTCCTTGTCCGCCTCACAGATCGAGCACTCGCCGCACCCGACCCACGGATAGACGAGCCGCGTCTCGCCGATGGGCGCGTCATCCGCGTCCGGTCCTGCCTTCTCCACCACGCCAAGCGCCTCGTGCCCCATGGCACGGGGAAGGTTGATGCCCCGGTCACCCAAAGACAGCCTCTTGCCGTCACCGAGGTCGTAGAAGCCGTCGGCGATATGGATATCGGAGTGGCACACACCGCATCGGGTAACGCGAACCAGAACCTCGGTGCCGGACGGTTCCGGAACCGGCTGCTCGACGGCTGTGATCGGCCCGCCGAAATCGGTGATCTTGTAGCTCGTCATCATCGCCATGGCATTCACTCCCATCGCCGCCGGTTTGGTCTCAGCGGGCTATTCTATTCTTGCGTCGCTCGGCCCTTTTCTCGTCAGGGTACAAGTGAGTCGACGAAGTCCTCACCAAGGCCGTTCTCCCGATAGAACGCCTTGAACTTTTCCATGCGGGTGAAGACGTCGTCGTAGCCGACCTGTTCGCCCTTCTCATCCACGTAGACGAGGGGACCGAAGTTGTGGAACAGGGCTTTCATATGGCCGACGTCCGGATCCACGACCAACGTATGGGTTTCCCCCGCGGGCTCGAAAAGGAAGGAACCCGGTCTCGCGATCCAGTCATGCTCGAGATAGCCCCACGCCCCTTCCAGCGTGTAGCCGGTGACGGGAGCGGGATGGCGATGGCGGCTGACAACGCCGATCGTATCCGCCCGGATCATCGTGACCCAACTGCCGTTCACCGGGATGAACAGCATGGGCCGCGCATAGATGCCTTCCCCGATGGGCATCCAGACGCGCTCATCCTCTTGATCCGTATTGAAGAAGATCTGCTCGGCCGCCTCAGGCGGGAGTGGGATCCGCGCGTAGCTGTCGCTTCCGTAGGCTTCGGCGAAACGGTCGATGACGGCGGCGTTGCTCATGACGGGCTCCTGCAGGCTTTGAAAACGTAGCGACTGGGATTTAAGCGCCGCTGGCGCTTTCCGGGCAAGAGGCACGCGGCTTTTGGCCGCTAGCCGGTATCTCCGGCGCGTACCCGTTCCCGGTGCCAGGCATAGAGCCCGCTGGCCACCACGATGCCGGCACCAATGAGCGTCGGCACGTCGGGGAACTCGCCAAAGACGATGAGGCCGAGAAACGCTGCCCAAACCAGCATGGTGTAGTTGAAAGGCTGAAGCGCGCTGGCTTCCGAGAGGGAAAGCGCGCGGATCACGCAGGTATGGGCGGCAATGCCGAACGCGCTGGCGACCAGAAGCCAGATCCATAGCTCAGGTGTCGGCGCGACCCACTCGAACGGCCCGACAAAGCTGAGTGGGATGAGTCCCACCGCTCCGGTCCAGAAGGCCGACGTCGCGACACCGTCGTACCGGGCGGCCATGCGGGTCAGCACAAGATAGATCGCGAACATCGCGGCTGCTGCGAGCGGGAGCAGGGAGATCGGCTCGAAAACGCCAAGGCCCGGCCGGATGACCACCAGAACACCGATGAACCCGATGCTGACAGCGGTCCAGCGGCGGATGCCGACCTTCTCGCCAAGAAACGGGACAGCCAACGCGGTCACGAACAACGGGGTCATCGCGGCGATGGCATGGGTGTCCGCCAGTGCGATGTAACGGAAACTCAGCGTGAAGAGGCCGATTTCGATGACCAGAGCCAGCGCCCGTGTGATTTGGAGCATCGGGGCCTTGGCCCTTAAGGCTGCAAAGCCGCCGAGGTGAAGGGCGAGGGCGAGACCGAACGCCGCGAAGAAGACGTAGCGAACCCACAAAATCTGCGCGACCGGCAGGCTTTGAACGAGATGTTTTGAGACCGCGTCCATGCAGACGAACAGCATCATGCCCAGCACATGCCAGACGATGCCCCACGGAATCGCAAACGCCGGCGTGTCGGACGCCGGCGTTTGGTCTTCTGTTGGGGGGGTGTCGTCAGCTTGCTTCACGCAGAAGTCCGCTGCTCACCGCGTCAATGCGGCTCTCGTCGACAGGCTCATCGAAAGTGATGCCGATCAGCAAGTCCGATCCGGCACTGCCGGTCGTCCAAGCGACCTGGGCGGGGAGATCGTCACAGACGCCCGGGATAGAGATTTCGACCAACTCGTCCTGGCCGATCGCCCGGGACAGGTCCGTCAGCCGCACGCCCTTGGGGGAGATGTCCACGATGCGGGCGGTGGCACTGATGCCGTCGGCTTCGATCCGGGCTTCGAGGTTCGCCGTGTGACGGTCGTCGCGGCGGCGGTCGGTGTTCATCGCCTCCCGAACCTGATCGAAGAAAGAGTTCACCGTGCCCTGAAGAACTTTGGCTTCTTCCTCCAGATGCTGAGACGAACCGAGGACAGATCCGGCCTCCGTGCTGGTTCGGTCGGTAGACTCCCGAACACGCTCGATGTTATCGGCGACATCCCGCGTGCCGTCGGACGCGTCCGAGACGTTGCGCGTGATGTCCTCGATGCTGCCGAGCTGATCCCGGAGCGCATTTCCGGCGTCGCGAGTGCTGCCCGAAACGGAGCCAACCGAGGCGCCAATGCCGCGGATCTCGTCAAGCGTCCGCTCGATTGCACTGCGGACACCATTGACCTGGTTCTGGATGTCGCCTGTCGCTTGTGTCGTCTGGCTGGCCAGGGACTTCACCTCGTTCGCGACGACCGCGAAGCCTTTGCCCGCCTCACCGGCTCTCGCCGCCTCGAT
This sequence comes from Thalassobaculaceae bacterium, assembly GCA_963691835.1. GTDB lineage: Bacteria > Pseudomonadota > Alphaproteobacteria > Thalassobaculales > Thalassobaculaceae. The sequence continues at coordinate 4,511,048 of OY829383.1, read as the reverse complement.
CGTGGCGTTCAGCGCGAGGAGGTTGGTCTGCTCGGCGATATCGTTGATGAGGCCGACAACCGATTGAATGTTCTCGGCGGCACTGGACAGCTCCTTGATCGAACGATCCGTCGTTTCGGCCCGCTGGGAGGCGACGCCCGCTTCCTCGATCGCAACGTCGAGTGCCGACATGACGGACCGCAGCGCCTGACCCATTTCTTCCGCCGCCTGGGCCACAGTCCGGACATTCTCGTCGGCAAGACCGGCAGCGTCCGCCGCGGCGTTGGACTTCACGGACGTGTCACTTGCCGCGTCCGTCAGGGTCGTCGCGGAGCCTTTCAGCTCATCCGCCGCCCTCGTCAGATCATCGACGATCTTGGTGATGTCTTGATTGAACTGATCCACACTGCTTTCAAGCTGCGACAGGCGCTGCTCCCGTGCCCGCTCCTCCGCCGATTGCTGGCGGTTGAGCCGGCGCTTTTGAAGGGCCGTCATGCGGAAGATATCGAGGGCGCGCGCCAACTCGCCGATCTCGTCGTCCCGTTCGGAGTGCGGGTTCTTCGTCCGGACGTCGTCGGCGGCGACACGCCCCATCATCGAGACGATTTCCGCAAGCGGCCGCGCGATCGAGCGGCGGACAAGGAAGCCCACACCGCCAACAATCATCACGTACATGACGAACATGATGGACTGCCGGATGAAGCTGCCCATGAAGGATTCTTGAATGTCGTCGGAATAAATGGCCGCCGCGTAGATGAGCCCGCCTGGTCCCGTCCGCCCCGTTGCCATCACGTCGACGGGCTCGTCAGACCCCCATCGTGGCCAGGCGAACTCCACCGGTGTGTCCTCCGCGCCCTCGGAGGCACGAGCGAGAAGATCGGCGAACATGGTGTTGCCCGCGTCGTCCGATTGACCGAGAACATTCTGACCGTTCAAGTCGGGGGACAGGGCATGCATGACCATGGTTCCGCTGGGTTCCATGACCATCATGTGCCCGCCGTTGCCGAACCGCATGGACTTCAGCGTTGCCATGACACTATCGCGTGCATCGGGGGAGCCGGCGCCGTTCGCTTCCGCAACCGCAATGGCATTGTCTACCGCGACCCGGGCCTCGGCGAGGCGTGCGTCCCGTAGGTCGGTGTAGGTCAGATAAATCATCTCGCCCGATATGGACATCACGCCCAAAACGCCGAGAACGTTTAGCACTGCCAATTTGGCGCGGATTGAGAACGTCATGTTATGCAAAAGCCCCAAACACGAAAGGATGAAGCGCTCCGACCGACGCTTATCCGGACCAAACCCATTGCCTGACAGTTGCCAGGCGTCCCTTCAATGTCGACCAAACCCAATCTCAGTTCGCTATCCCACCCGACCAACGGTCAACTCGACCGCAAGTGCACACCACTCTTACAAACACCGGATTTGACCGAACTGTGATTCCCCCAGGGTCCGGGCGCTGAATTTCGTAGCCGAGGAAGCAAGTCAAATCAACAACCGAAAACATCATTTCCTTGTTGTGGTTGTTAAGACTTTTTCGAAACGCTTGTGAATTACGTTCTCAAGTTGTGAGCAGAGGTATGCTGAGCTTATGTAAACGAACAGTCCGACATTTAACCCTATACTGTGGCGGTGTTTAACTTCGGGGGCGTCCTTATCGACGCTTGCGCCCAGCGCGCCGCCCCCTGACAATCCAGCGCGCCGCGCGAGAGACGGTGCAAAAAGAAAAGACCAATGGGGGAGGCAATGGCAAAACGCTGGCGCAATCGGCCGGAAGGATCAACGTGGGGGGATTTTGGCGAGGACGACCAACTCGGCCGGCTCAATCTGCTGACGCCGGAGAAGGTTCTGCAGGGCGTTGCCGAGGTTAAGGCCGGGCACAGTTTCTGCCTCAGCCTGCCATTGGACTATCCCGGCAAGCGCCTGCTCAATCCCCGACGGTTTCCGCCCCGGTTGTTCAGTACCCAGCGGGGCGGGCTTGCGAACTTTAACTTTCCTCTTCACCACGAAGATCCTCGCCTGACGGATGTGATCTGCGACGACGCAGCACTCATCTGTCTCCAGTACTCTACTCAATGGGACAGTCTTTGCCATGTCGGTTCGCGCTTCGACGCCGACGGCGACGGTGAGGCGGAGCTCGTCTTCTACAATGGTTGGCGCGCGGGGGAGCACATAGTCGCGCCGTCCGCGGTTGCCGAAGCGGATGAGTTCACGCGCTTCGAAGGCTCGAACGCGCGACGCCTCGGCGTGGAGAACATGGCGCAAAAGGGTGTGCAGGGGCGCGCTGTCATGATCGACCTCGAGAAGCATCTCGGCCGGGGCCGGACGGTTGTCGACTGGGAGACGCTTTCGGGCATCCTCAAAGCCGATGAGATCGTGGTCGAGGAAGGGGACATGGTCTGCCTTCACACCGGCTTCGCCCAAGTGATCCTGGATATGGAGAAAGACCCGGACGCGAACCGTCTTGAGACGGCCTGTGCTGTTCTGGACGGTCGGGACGAGGGGATCCACGCCTGGATCCGGGACTCTGGGATTGTCGCTCTGATCGCAGACAGCTACGGCGTTGAAGATGTTCACGGCGGAGTGCCGGAGGGAGCGAACGAGCCGGCCGCCTTCCTGCCGCTCCATGAGCTCTGCCTTTTCAAGCTTGGCGTGAACCTGGGAGAGCTTTGGTATTTGACCGAGTTGGCCGAGTGGCTTCGGGAGGCGGGACGGTCGCGCTTCCTCCTTACCGCACCCCCGTTGCGCCTTCCGGGGGCCGTTGGCTCGCCGGCTACCCCAGTCGCGACCGTTTGAGGACTAGAGATGGCAAGAGATGAGGGACCCGGTTCGGTCCACCCCCTGCGTGTTCTGCTTGACCCGAAATCCGTTGCGATCATCGGTGCGTCCGACGACCCTGGACGGATTGGCGGCCGCCCACTCCGCTACATGCTGGATGCCGGGTTCGCGGGGCCGATCTACCCGGTCAACCCGAGGCGCGAACAGGTTCAGGGATTGAAGGCCTATCCGTCGATTGACGATGTCCCTGGGTCTGTCGATTGCGCGGTGATCGCCGTGCCGATGAATGCGGTCGTGGACGCCGTGGACCGTTGTGGCGCGAAAGGCGTGAAGGCGGCCGTGATCTTCAGCGCTGGTTTCGCGGAGATGGGCGAGGAAGGGGCGGCTGAGCAACTCCGTCTCGCCGACGTCGCGGCCCGGCGGGGGATCAGAGTGCTGGGTCCCAACTGCCTCGGCACGTTCAATGCGGAAACCGGCTTCATCGCCACATTTTCTTCGAGTGTCGAGAAACTCGCTCCTCGGCCGGGACCGATCGCGATTGCCAGTCAGTCCGGGGCCTACGGCAGTCACCTCTTCTCCATCGCCCGGCTGCGCGGGATCGATACCCGCTATTGGATCACAACCGGCAATGAAAGCGATATCCAGTTACCGGAATGCATCGACTATCTGGTTGAGGACCCGGGTGTTCGCGTGATCTGTGCCTATGCTGAGGGTGTCCGGGATGGACCCGCTCTCCGGGCGGCGCTTGCAAAGGCCCGGGACAAGGGCAAGCCGATCGTATTCATGAAGGTGGGACGCTCTGAGATCGGTGCCGAGGCGGTCGGATCGCACACCGCCGCTTTGGCGGGGGCGGATGCGATCTATGACGCGTTGTTCCGGCAGTACGGTGTCTTCCGGGCGAGCACGACGGACGAGATGCTGGATATCGCCTATGTCGCCCGTGACGGCAGGTTCCCGGCGGGGGACAAGATCGGGCTTCTGACGATCTCGGGCGGCGTCGGGGTCCAGATGGCGGACGCAGCCTCCGATCTTGGCTTGGACGTTTCCGAGATGCCGGAGCCCGCGCAGCAAAAGATCCGCGATGCATTGCCGTTCGCCGTCGCCCGGAATCCGGTCGACGTCACCGGTCAGGCGTTGAACCAGATGGAGATCGTGCCGTCTTCGCTTCTCGTGATGCTCGAGGAGGGCGGGTATGACGCCGTGATCGCGTTCGTCACCATGGTGGCCGGGTCCCGATACTTCGCCGACACCTTGATCGACACGCTGGGCGCTTTCCGCAAGGACTGGCCGGACCGGCTGATCGTGCTGTCCATCATCGTTGGCGAAGATCTGGCGGGCGTCTACGAAGACGCCGGTTATCCGATCTTCGAGGATCCGACGCGTGCCGTCGTCGCTGCCGGCGCGGCCATGCGTTTCGGCCAGACCTTCGCAAGACAGGTCCTGCCGCCGCCGTCCGGTGCGGACATGCCTGATGTGCCGGACGTCGCCGTGGCGGAGCATGAGGCGATGCGGATCTTGGCCGAGGCGGGACTGCCTGTAAGCCGCCAAACGCTTGTCAACGCGCCCGAAGAAGCGGTTGCCGCGGCAGAGGCTCTCGGTGGTTCGGTGGTCATGAAGGTTGCGTCTCCGGACATTGCCCACAAGACGGAGATCGGCGGGGTGATCGTCGGCGTCTCGGGTGAAGAGGCGGTGCGGGACGCCTATGAAACACTTGTGGACCGGGCACGGCATGAGCGGCCGAGCGCCCGATTGGATGGTATCCTGGTGGCGGAGATGATCTCCGGCGGGGTGGAAGCCGTGATCGGTGTGACGGACGATCCTGTATTTGGGCCGGTCGTCATGGTCGGGCTGGGCGGCATCTTGGTGGAGGTCCTCGAGGACGTCAGCTTCCGCCTGGCGCCGTTCGGCCTGGACGAGGCGCATGCGATGATCCGGGAGATCAAAGGATACAAAGTGTTGGAAGGCGTCCGGGGGGCGCCACCGGCGGACATCGATGCGCTGGCTCAGGCGTTGGTGACGCTCTCCGCCTTCGCGGCGAAGAACGCCGGGCGTTTGGAGACGGTCGACGTCAACCCGTTCATCGTGAAACCGAAAGGGGAGGGTGCTGTGGCGCTCGACGCGCTGATCCTTCCTAAGACGACGTCGTAGCGTTTGGGGGGCTTTCGGATGCGGGATCAACTGTTCAAGACCAGGATCACGGATGTGTTTGGCATCCGCCATCCGATCCTGTGCGGCGGTTTGATGTGGCTGGGCACGGCGGAGTACGCGGCGGCAGCGGTCAATGCGGGCGGCATGGGCTTCATGACCGCCAAAACGTTTCGCGATCCGGGGCGATGGCGGGAGGAAGTAGCGAAAGCCTTTGAGCTGACGGGTGGCGCGCCGGTGGGCGCAAACCTCTACATGTCCATGCGGCCCGAAGAGAACGAGATGCTGGCCGGTCATCTCGATATCGCGCTGAAGGCCGGTGTCCGACACTTCGAGACAGCTGGTCAGCCGCCCGCGCACCTCATCCCCGCCATCCGGGAGGCAGGTGCCGTTGTCATGCACAAGGTCGCCGCGGTTCGGCATGCCGTCTCGGCCGCGCGGAAGCTTGATCTCGATGCGATTTGCGTTGTCGGCATGGAGTGCGGCGGGCACCCCGGCCTCAAGATGGTCGGCACCATGGTCCAAGGACTGGTGGCGGCGGAAAGTGTCGATATTCCGGTTGTTCTAGGCGGCGGCATTGGCCACGGGCGTCAGATCGCGGCGGCACTCAGCTTCGGGGCGGAGGGTGTGCTGATGGGAACCAGGATGCTTGTCGCTGACGAGATCTGGTCGCACCCGGAGGTGAAGGCCCGGGTCGTTGCGGCGGATGAGACCGCGTCGATCACGGTGCTGGCCAGCATGCGCAACACTTTTCGGGGACTGGAGAACGAAACGACACGCGCGATTGCCGCACTGGAAGCGGCGGGCGAGACGGACTTCGAACACTACCGCCCGCTAGTCCGGGGCACGCTCCAGACCGAGGCCTACGAGTCCGGTGATTGGAACAAAGGCATTCTATCGATGGGACAGGCGGCGGTATTCGCGGACCGTCGTGAGCCTGTGGCCGCCATTATGGACCGGCTGATTGATCAGGCCGCTGAGGCCGTCGGACGCCTGGATCAGATTTTGGTCGCCGGTTCGGCCGCGTCGTCGGAGCAGTCCGCGCAGACGCCGCGCAGCTCAAGTGTGGGCATGTCGAGCTGAAACGACTGATCGGAGGCCATTGTCTCGATCCGGTCCCGAAGGGCTGGGTCATCCAGTTCGACGACCTCGCCGCAATCCCGGCAGATCGCAAAAACGGGTGCTGCACCCGGTGCGTGGTGGTCGTGCGCGCAGGCGACATAGGCGTTCAGTGTCTCCAGCCGGTGGACTTCACCCATCGCAACCAGGCGTTCCAGCGCCCGGTAGACCTGTACGGGCGCCCGAACGCCGCTGCCGCGCAAACGGTCCAGGATCGCGTACGCCGTCAATGGCTTCGTGCTGTCTGCCAAAGCCTTCCGAACAAGGGTCTGGTTCCGCGTAAGTCGATTGTTGAGCTTCATTCGCCGACCTCCTGCATCGAGGAACGCACATACCATGGACGGGATGACGGTACTTCGCCAAACTCCAGCCTCTCATTTATCATCGTCTGGAGGAAGTTGTCGTGACCGGTACGACCCTGATCAAGAATGCCGACTGGGTGGTGGCCTGGGAAGTGGACGAGGATGCGCCGAACGGCGGCCGCCATGTCTACCGGAAGGGGGTCGATGTCGCGTTCTCGGGTGAGGGCATAGTTCACGTTGGCGATGGTTACTCAGGAGATGCGGACAGAGTCGTCGACGGTACCGGACGAATCGTGCTTCCTGGATTGGTCGACATCCACTCCCACCCGTCCTCGGAACCCGGCAACAAGGGCCTGAATGAGGAGCTGGGCAGCCCCAGACTGGGACAATCGTCCCTATACGAATACATGCCGGTCTTCCGGATGCTGCCGGAGGGCGCGACCTATGCCACCCGGTTTGCGGTCTGGGAGATGCTGAAGTCCGGTGTGACCACGTTCTGCGACCTGTCCGGCAATCGTGACACGTGGGTGGACGAGATCGCTGAGACCGGCATCCGGGGCGTACTGTGCCCCATGTACCGGTCGGCGACCTGGACCACCAAAGACGGACACTCGGTTGTCTATGATTGGGACCCAGCGGCGGGTGAGCGGGCGATGGAGGCGGCGATGGCGACCGTGGACGCGGCGGATGCGCACCCCTCCGGCCGTCTTTCCGGCATGGTCGGGCCTGCTCAGATCGATACCTGCACGGCGGAATTGATCAAAGAAAGCAAAGCAGAAGCCGACCGGCGCGGGATCACCATGCAGATCCATGCGGCCCAAAGCGTTGTCGAGTTCAACGAAATGACCCGCCGTCATGGCATGACGCCGATTGAGTGGCTCGACGATATCGGTGTGTTGAGCGAGGGCACGATCGTCGCCCACGGCATCTTCCTGAACGACCATCCCTGGCTGCACTGGCCGCAGGCCGATGACTTCGGCCGTCTTGTCCGGTCGGGTGCCGCCGTCGCCCACTGCCCGAACGTTTTCTGGCGCCGGGGCATCGCGCTCAACCATATCGGCCGGTACATGGATGCGGGGATCCCGCTTGGTTTGGGGACGGACACCTTCCCCCACAACTTCCTGCATGAGATGGAGGTCGCGATGATCGCAGGCCGCCTTATGGCCGGTGACTTCACCAACGCGACGACGGAGCAGATCTTCAACGCCGCAACCGTCGGCGGAGCGGCGGCAATCGGGCGCACCGACATCGGCAAACTGATCCCGGGTGCGAAGGCGGACGTCGTCCTGGTCGATGCGACCAACCCCTGCATGCAGCCCCTTAGGGACCCGATCCGGAGCCTCTTGTATTCCGCGGGCGACCGGGCGGTGAAGGATGTTTGGGTCGACGGCCGGCAGGTCGTGGACGACGGACAGGTCCTTACCGTCGATATCGAAGCGACAGGGGCTAAGCTAAACGAGATGCAGCAAGTGACCGTCGCGGGTGTCCGCCAGAGGGACTGGGCCAACCGGTCCATCGACGAGATGGCGCCCATGGTCCTTGCCTCCGCAGCCGAGTAAGCTCGACCCAAATCCGGCATTTGAACGTTCGATCACAAGGGGGACGATCGTGAGTGAATACGATCTGATCATCAAAGGCGGCACCGTCGTCAATGCAGCCGACATGGTGAAGGCCGACGTGGGCATTCGCGATGGGCGCGTCGTCGCGATTGCCGAAAGCCTGTCGGGTGCCGATCGCGAGATCGACGCGTCCGGCCGCTACGTGATGCCGGGTGGTGTCGACAGCCATTGCCACATTGAACAGCCGTCCAGCACCGGTGGTAAGAACGCGGAGACCTTCGAGAGCGGGACCCGCTCGGCGGCTTGCGGGGGCACCACATCGATCATCTGCTTCTGCCCCCAGGAGAAGGGCAGCACCATCACGCCGATGCTGCGGGACTATCACGAGAAGGCGAAGAAGGCCTGCATCGACTATTCCTTCCACCTGATCATCAATGATCCGAGTGACGCCGTCGTCTCCGAGCTCCCTGGGTTGATCGGGGAGGGGCACCGATCGCTCAAACTCTTCATGACTTACCCGAAGAATCGCGTCGATGATTCTGAAATATTGAGAATTTTTGAGGTCGCGAGATCCAACGAGGCGCTGGTCACAGTACACGCGGAGAACCACGACGCGATCATGTACATGACCGACAAGCTGCTCGCCGCCGGACTGACCGGCACCAAGTATCACGCCTGGTGCAAGCCCCCGGTGGTTGAACGCGAGGCCGTTCACCGGATCATCGCGTTGGCGGAACTGATGGACCAGCCGATCCAGATCTTCCACGTCACCTGTGCCGAAGCGGCGGAGGAGATCCGGAGGGCCCAGCAACGCGGGCTGAAGATCTTCGCCGAGACCTGCCCGCAGTACTTCGTGCTGACGGAAGATGATCTCGACAAGCCGAGCCGGGAGGGGGCGAAGGCCCTCTGCTCTCCCGCGCCCAGGACCGAAGAGCATCAGTCGGCTCTGTGGTCCTACATCCGCTCTGGGACGCTTGGCGTCGTGACCTCGGACCATGCGCCCTACAACGTGCACACCCCTGACGGAAAGTTTTGGGCGGGCGACAACGCGCCATTCAACCAGATTGCCAACGGCGTGCCCGGGCTTGAGACCCGGATGCCGATCGTCTTCTCGGAAGGCGTGGCGACGGGACGCATCGACCTCCAGACCTTCGTCGCGATCACTTCGGCGAACGCGGCCAAGCTGTTCGGCCTCTATCCCAAGAAAGGGACCGTGTCCGTCGGTGCCGACGCCGACATCGTCATCTGGGATGCGGAGAAAGCGGTGACAGTGACTCAGGACAAGCTCCACCACGATACGGACTACACGCCCTACGAAGGCAAGACGCTGACCGGCTGGCCGGTGACGACGATCTCGCGCGGCCGTGTCATCTGGAATGATGGAGAGGTGGACGCGGAGCCCGGCTGGGGCCGCTTCATCGCACGGGATCCTTACGACTACATCGCTCCGCGCGGCGTTTTCCCGACCCCGTTCAACCCGGTCTCCGGAGAGCTCGTCTGAGACCGGCCTTGATCGATCGCCGGAGGCCGGTGTGAGGGCTCTGTTTCAGCAGGCCGGGCAAGGTGTGACGCGATGTGGCGCCACAGTGGCGATGCTGCTGTGCGTGGCACTTCTGTCCGGCTGCAAGGCGACCGGTGAGGACCTCAAGATCGCCGATCTCAGGGAGATCATCGAGAATCCGCCAACCCTGGCGGCGCTCGGATTGCAGGTGGACGTGGAGGGTGAGACGTCGACGGACGGGGCCCCGGCACCGAATTCCGGCGACGCCCCCTCAGAGACGGTTAATGCCGAGTCCGCGCAACCGGTGGGATCATCAAATCCCAACGCCGGGCCATCGAGCCCATCTGCGCCACCGGTCGCCGTGGCGGCGGGCTCGGCGCGTGGCCGGACAAACGTTCAGTCGGACCCGAGCATTCCGGGAAGCCGGGTTGCCGATCCGGTCGCAATTGAGCCGGAGACGGATGGCGACAGTTTCGAGGATACGGACGCTGCGGTGCCGCTGCCCCGGTCAAGACCGTCCCGAGCCCGCCCCACCCCCCTTGGTGTTCCGGGCGGTGGCTTTGATCTGTCGAAGGTCGCAGCGGATATCGGGGCTGGCGATGTCTTGTTCACAAAGCTGACCCGCCAGCATTTTGAGGAGTATCTTGCCGCCCCCAGCCCTGGTTTCTTCCTGGTTTCCACGGAAGGGGACTGGTCGGAGGCGACGTGGTGCGACCGGGATGGATGCGCCGAAGAGGATCTGCCGACGTGGCTTGAGAGTTGCGGACGGCCCTTGGGCGAAGGGCAGCGCTGCTGGGTCTTCGCGTACCGGGGTGAGATCGTTTGGCGCCAGCCGGGCGCCTTCCTGCTGCAAAGCGACTGGCTCGACACGCCGACCGCTGAAAGCACGGAGCTGATCGGTCCCGATCAAGCAGAAGGGATCGTTCTCTATCTTCCGGGCTACGACCCGGGCCGCCTGATCCAGACAACCCGGCACGTGCCGCCCTACCTCAGACGGATGAATGAGGCGGGGCTGGATATCGTCCGGCTGAACTATCCCTCCCATCGGGTCCGTGTGGCCGGATACCCGCTCTATCTCCGGCAGGTGGCGGATGGCTACCGGCAACAAGGGTACCGGCGCGTGTTCGTGGCCGGGCAGGGTATGGGCGCCTGGATCGCCCTTGTCGCGGCGACAGAGCCTGCCCACGGTTTCGACGGTATCATCGCGGCCGCCCCGGCGGCGGCAGGCCGGTTTGCAACCCGGTACAACCGGCGCCGGGCGGCGGGCACCCGGTTCCTCAACAACTTGGAGCTCGCCGGGTTGATTGAGAATGTCCGCGGCACACGGCTTGTCATCGCTCTGTTCACGGGCGATCCGGAATCGGGCGCGGATGTGGCGACAAACGACGAACCAGCACGGGATGACAGAGGGGGTGGGGTTCGAGAAGCCTTGTCCCGGGTCAACTTGGATGGTCTCGTCCTCGACAATCCGAGCTATGCCAGCGGGCATTATGGCGCCTGGACGGTTGGCTTCGACTACGGGTGGGGCGACTGCATCCGGACTTATCTCTTTGACGCTGACCCGGATTCCGCTGCCACCTGCGTGGTCCCGGGGGCAGACGATCACCGCGCGCTGATGACGGTCGAGGATATTCCCCGCGCCGCCGATCGCCGTCTCGACGCGGAAGCGGTCAGGGCGCTGCTGATTAATCGCATCGAAACCATGACGAGCTACGAAGGCGGCTACACGGCCCAGATCCGCTACGCTGAGGACGGCCGTTATGTCGGGCGCGACGCCTCCGCCGGGGGGCGTGCCCAGCGCTTTACAGGGCGGTGGAAAGTTGAAGAAGACGGGCGGTTTTGTATCCGCGACCAGCGCGTTCCGGAGATCTCTTGCTCCACGCTCTACCGCTGGCGGGACGGCATCTACCTTGACGCGGCAGAGGACGGCCGCCTGACCGGATGGACGACATACCGGAAGCCCGACAACCTGTGATACGAATGACCCAACCCCAAGAACCGGCACCGTTCGTCGAAGGAGATTTGCCATGAGCCGTATCGTCACCATTGGCGCCGCCCAGATGGGTCCGATCGCGCCCGATGAGAGCCGCGCGAGTGCTGTTGCCCGTATGGTGGACATGATGCGCCAGGCAGCCGGCCGGGGTTGCGATCTTGTTGTCTTCCCCGAGTTGGCGCTGACCACGTTCTTCCCGCGCTACTACGAGGAAGATATCTCCAAGATGGACCACCACTACGAGCGCGAGATGCCGTCGGCAGAGACGATGCCGCTGTTCGACGAGGCTAAGAAGCACAACATCGGCTTCTACCTCGGCTACGCGGAGCTGACGCCGGACGGGCACCGTTTCAACACCGCGATCCTTGTGGACGGCGAAGGCAAGATCGTCGGCAAGTACCGCAAGGTTCACCTGCCGGGTCACGCGGAGTACGAGCCTCAGCGCCCCTGGCAGCATCTTGAGAAGCGGTATTTCGAGCCCGGCGATCTCGGCTTTGGCGTATGGCGCATGAACAATGGCGTGATGGGCATGGCGATCTGCAACGACCGCCGCTGGCCGGAGACCTACCGGGTCATGAGCCTGAAGGGAGCGGAGGTCATCATGCTCGGCTACAATACGCCGGACGTGAACACCTCAGCGCCGGAGCCGAACCACCTCCGCATGTTCCACAACCACCTGACCATGCAGGCCAACGCCTACATGAACTCGGCCTTCGTTGTCGGTGTCGCCAAGGCGGGCATCGAGGATGGCTGCATGCTGATCGGCGGGTCCTGCATCATCCAGCCATCCGGCGAGATCGTCGCCTTGGCGTCGAGCCTGGATGATGAGCTGATCACCTATTCCTGCGACCTGGATCTCGCGAATATGGGCAAGCAGACCGTCTTCAACTTCGCGCGGCACCGCCGGGTGGAGCATTACGGCATCATCGCGAGCCAGACCGGTGTGGAACTGCCAGCCGATCTCGCGGACGCGGCGGAGTAGGCGCCCGCCGCCAAGACCGTTTGGCCGATAAACGATTGAGCGCCGCATAAGACGGCGCCACGGGAGGATATGCGCATGAACCTGTCTCGGATGCTGGAGAAACGCGCGGAAGAGGGGCGGCCTGTCCGGGTTGGGATTATCGGTGCCGGCAAGTTCGGTGCGATGTATCTCGCCCAGGCCCGCCTGACCAAGGGGACTCATGTCCTCGGCATCGCGGACCTGATGCCGGCCAAGGCGAAGGAGACGCTCGACCGTATCGGGTGGGAGGCGGAGCGTTATGCCGCCACGTCCTTCGACGACGCGGTCGCCCATGGCTCCACTTTCGTCACTGACGATGCGATGGGGCTGATCGGGAACCCGCATCTGGATGTGCTGATTGAGGCGACGGGCGATCCCGCTGCGGGCATCCGCCACTGTCTCGCCGGTATCGCCAACGGCAAGCATGTGGTCATGGTCAACGTGGAGGCGGATGTCGTCGCTGGACCCATTCTGGCCCGGAAGGCGGAACAGGCGGGCGTCGTCTACAGCCTTGCCTGGGGTGACCAGCCCGCTCTCATCGCGGAGCATGTGGATTGGGCCCGCGCGTGCGGCTTCAAGGTGATCACGGCGGGCAAGGGGACCCGGTATCTGCCGGAATACCATCGCTCCACCCCCGATACGGTCTGGGACTATTTCGGCTGGGACCTGGAGGTCGTCAAACGCGGGCGCCTGAACCCGAAGATGTTCAACAGCTTCATCGACGGGACGAAGTCCGGCATCGAGATGTCGGCGGTCTGCAACGCCACCGGCCTCACACCGCAACCGGATGGCCTCGGCTTCCCGGCCGCGTCCGCCTACGCGCTGGCGGAGGTCTGCAAGCCCGCCTCCGCGGGCGGTACCGTCAGCCATGAGGGGACGACGGAGGTGGTCTCCTCCCTCAACCGCGACGGCACGCCGGTGGAGCATCACATCCAGTACGGCACCTACGTGGTGATCGAGGGGGAGACGGACTACGCGACGTACTGCTTCGAGGAATACTCGATGCTCCCCGACAGCAGCTTCCGGTACGCCGCACTGTACCGTCCGACTCATATGATCGGCCTGGAGCTTGGGATCTCGGTCGCGAGTGCCGCGCTCAGGGGGGAACCGACGGGCAGCCCGACAGGCTTCCGCTCCGACGTGGTGGCGACGGCGAAGCGGCCGCTCAAGTCCGGCGAAATGCTGGACGGGGAGGGCGGCTTCTGTGTCTGGGGCAAGCAGACAGCGGCCGACGCGTCCCTGGCGGAAGGCTATCTGCCGCTGGGCCTCGCCCACAACGTCAAGCTCACCCGCGACGTCGCCGAGGGCGAGCGCCTGAAATGGACGGACGTGGTTATCGACGAGACAGACCACGCCGTCGGCGTCCGCCGCGAAATGGAAGCCGCGTTCGCCCGGCCGAATGAAGCGGCGGCAGAATAGCGGAAGCCCGCCGCTCTAGTCCGGCGCGTAGCCGAACGGGGTCGCCGGGTTGGCGGCGGTCTCGACCCAGACGCTCTTGGTGCGGGTGTAGGCCTCGATCGCCTCTTTGCCGCTGGACCGGCCGTAGCCGGACGCCTTGAAGCCGCCGAAAGGCGACATGGTTGAGATCGTCTTGTAGCCGTTGATCCAGAAGGTTCCAGCCTCCACTTGGGCGGCCACCCGGTGCGCGCGGGCGGGGTCCCGGGTCCAGACAGCGCCCGCCAGCCCGAAGCGGCTGTCGTTGGCGAGTGCGATCGCCTCGTCCTCATCATCGAAAACTAGCGCGGCGAGGACGGGGCCGAACACCTCCTCCTGCGCGATCTCCATGGTGGGAGAGACACCGGACAGAACTGTCGGCGCGAAAAAGAAACCGCCGTCAGGGGCGGACAGACCTTCCGGCGCACCACCACCGGTCAGCGCGGTTGCGCCCGCCGACAGACCCGCCTGAACCATCCCGTCCACCTGGGCGAACTGCCGGGCGGTCGCGATCGGCCCGATCTGGGTCGCCTCGGACCGTGGGTCGCCGACGGGTATCCGGCCCGCCCCCTCCGCGACCAGGGCTGTCATCCGCTCATAGACCGGGCGGTGCACCAGAAGGCGGGAGCCCGCGACGCAGGATTGACCCGCCGCCGAGAAGATCGCCGCCTGGCTGCCCAGGCTTGCGAGGCGCAGATCCGCATCCTCGAAGACGATATTGGCGGATTTGCCCCCAAGCTCCAGCACGCAGGGGATCACGTTGCGGGCGGCTTGCTCGGCGATCCGAGCCCCCGTAGCGGGGGAGCCGACGAACACCACGAGCCTGTTGGCCTTGTGCGAGATCGCCGCCGCACCGGTCGTGTGACCGTACCCCAGCAGGATCGTAACCGCATTGGCCGGGATGCCCGCCTCGACCAACAGGAAACCAAGGACGAGGGAAGTCAGCGGCGTCAGCTCGGACGGTTTCAGTACGGGCGCGTTTCCGGTCGCCAATGCGGGCGCCAATTGCCAGCCGCCTGTGAAGATCGGCACATTCCACGGCGTGATCTGGACCACGGGGCCATAGGGCTCCCGCCGGGTGTAGTTGAGATGGGTCGTGGGCACCGGGATCACGTCGCCGTGGATCTTGTCAGCCCACCCGGCCCAGTACTCCATCATCTCGGCGACCTTGGCCACCTCCACCCGCGTGTCCCGGATGGGTTTGCCCGCCGACAAGGTCTCCAAGCGCGCCAGCCTCTCCGCATGTGCCCGGACCTTTGCCCCAACCGCCCAGAGACGCCGACCCCGTTCCGAGGGCGACAACGCCGTCCACTCCCGGAAGCCGGTTTCCGCCGCTGTCATGGCGTCTGCCGCAACCTCCGGTCCGGCGTCCCGGTAGCGGAGGAAGGGCTTGCCGGTGGAACGATCAACCAGTTCGATCTCGTCACCGCGGCCGGGGACCAGCGTCCCGCCGATCAGGCTGCCGACCGTCTGGCCCGGTGGGATCCAGGGCGCCAGAAGGGTCGGGACCGCCTCTTCCGACCGCGCCCCGTCAAGACCGGGGAGGGGATCCGCCTCAGCCATTGCCGGACCACCCGCTTTCCCGGAGGAGCTGTCCGAGTTTCGTGAAGTCCTCATCGTCCGAGACCTGGTCCCCGGTGGACGCCCAGATCTTTCCGGATGTCCCGGCGATCGGCATCTCGGTCTCCGTTGCGTCCGCCAACTCGAGGGCCAGCCGTACGTCTTTTCGCATCAGACCGGCGGCAAAGCCCGAGCCAAAGGTGCCGGACAGCACCCAGTTCGGGAACATCATCTCGGTCACCAGTGACCGGCCCGAGGCGGCGTTGACCACTGTCAGCAGATCCTCGGCCCTCACCCCGCCGCGCTCGGCGAGGCGCACGCCCTCGGCGCACAGAGCGAGATGGGTGGCCGCCATCAGGTTGTTCACCAGCTTCACGACGTTTCCGGCACCCACCGGCCCTACATGCGCCAGGAGACCCGACAGGGGCTCCAACATCGGCTTGGCCTTGGCGAAGCTTTCGTCCGTGGCGCCGACCATGATCGCCAGCGTCCCGGCCGCGGCACCATGTGGGCCGCCGCTGACCGGCGCATCGACAAAGGCATGCCCTGCCGCTGCTAGTTTCTCGGCTAAGTCCCTTGAGACATCGGCTTCCGATGTCGACGCGTCGGCCACGACCGTACCCGGTTGGGCGGATGCGAGGATGCCACCGTCCCCTTCGACGACGGCGCGAACATGCTTCGCTTCCGGCAGCGACAGGATGATCTCCGTTGTGCGGGCGCAAAGGTCGGCGATGCTGTCGACTGTTTCAGCCCCTTTCTCTGCCGCCATCCGGCGGCGATCGGGTGAGAGATCAACGCCAACGACGGTCTTCCCTGCGCGGACCAGGGTGCCCGCGAACTCGAGCCCCATATTGCCAAGGCCAATGATGCCAATGACATGTGCCATGGTTCAGTCCTCCTAAAGAATCTCGAGTACGGCTTCCGGCGGCCGCCCAATGGCGGCCTTACCGCCGGAGAAAACGACCGGTCGCTCAATCAGAATGGGATGGCTTGCCATTGCCTCGACCAGCGTCGTCTCCGGAACGCTTGGATCGCCAAGTCCAAGATCCCGAAACGGTGCCTCCTTGTGGCGCATCAAGTCGCGAGCGCCGATGCCAAGCTGCTTCAAGGCGTCGGCGATCTCGTCAACGGACGGCGGTGTCTTGAGGTACTCGACCACCGCCGGCTCGATACCGCGCTCTGTCAGAAGAGCGAGTGTCTGCCGGGACTTGGAACATCGCGGGTTGTGCCAGATGGTGACCGTCACGGACGGGCTCACTTTCCTTGGAAATTTGGTTCGCGCTTGTCGAGGAAGGCCTTGATGCCTTCCTGATAGTCGTCGGTGTATCCGGCCTCCCGCTGGAGTGAAGCCTCAAGGGCAAGCTGGGTTTCGAAGTCATTGTCCAGGGACGCCCGCATCGCCTTCCGCAGGAGACCCAGACCCACCGTCGGACGGGTGGCCAGGGTACGGGCCAGCGTCCGTGCTTCGTCCATGAGGGCGTCGTCGTCGACGACCTTGTAGACCATGCCCCACGCGTCCGCCTGCTCGGCCGAGACCGGCTCTGCCAGCATTGCCATGGCCATGGCCCGCCCGTGCCCTGCGAGGCGCGGCAAGATCCACGTACCGCCAGCGTCCGGGATCAGGCCGATCCTGGAGAACGATTGGATGAACCGAGCTGAGCGGGCGCACAGGACGAGGTCTCCGGTGAGGGCGAGTGACGCTCCGGCACCCGCCGCAACCCCGTTCACGGCCACGACGACTGGGAACGGCAAGTCTGCCAGCCGTTTGACCAGCGCGTTGTAGTTCGCTTCAAGCGAGGCACCGACATCGCGGCGCTGGTCCGGCGTGTCGGCAACGCGGTCGGACAAGTCTTGGCCCGAGCAAAAGCCACGGCCTTCTCCGGTGATCAGGAGGCAGCGGACGCCCTCGGACGTTTCAATCTTCGTCATCGCGTCCCGAAGCTCTTCATGCATCTCGGCGGTGAAGGCATTGAGCTTCTCCGGCCGGCTCAGCGTCAGCTCCGCGACGTCATCCCCGAATTCCAAGGAAATAGTTCTATAGAACATGGCGTTTCCAGTCGTTCTTTCTTTATTGGTTTAGCTTTCTACGATTTATCTTGTTCGGCTTTCCACGCCTCGAACCGGGCTTTCGTCTCCTCGTTTGGCGGGTAGACCCCCCGAAGTGCCTTACCGCCCTTCACCTCTGACAGGATGAATGTCTCCTGGCGTTCCTGCTCGGCGGAGTCGTGGGCGACCTCTTCGGCGAGATGGGCGGGCAGGCAGACAACGCCCTCCCGATCGCCGACCATGATGTCGCCGGGATAGATGGGGACGCCGCCACAGCCGATCGGCTCGTTCAACGCTTCGAGGGCGTGGTGCTTGATCAGGTTGGTCGGCGCGGACGGGCCGCCGATGAAACACGGGATGTCGAAACCGGCGATCTCTGGAGAATCGCGCAACCCGCCATCCGTGACGAGCCCCGCCGCCCCGCGCATCTGAAGGCGGGTAACGAGGATGGAGCCGGCCGACGCCGCGCTCGCGTCGCCGCGGCAGTCCATCACCAGGACGCTGCCGACCGGGGCGGTTTCGACTGCTTTCCGCTGCGGGTGGTCGTAGTCCTGAAAGACCCCAAGATGGTCGAGATCCTCCCGCGCCGGGATATAGCGGAGCGTAAACGCCTCGCCGACCATGGAACGGCCATGGCTGGTCAGACGTCCGACGCCTTGGAGAAAGACGTTACGGAATCCCCGCTTGAACATTTGGGTCGTCAGCGTTGCGGTGCTGACCCCCGCCAGTTTCTCTTTCGCCTCGTCGCTTATCGCCATGGGTGCCTCCCGGAGTTTGGGCAGGATGTGAACACGGGGTGGCCGGACGGGGCAAGCATGGGGCCGGGACGAAACGGATCTACTCTGCGGCCAATGGGGGGGATTGCCTGCCCGCCAAGCCATAGACCTCGGCAAGCAACTCGTATGTTCGAACCCGGGCCCGGAAATCGTGTGTGATCGAGACCACGACCGCTTCATCGACGCCGTAACGGACGAGCAGATTGTCGATCTGCTCTTTCACCTGCTCCGGCGTGCCGATGACGTTTCGTCGGCGATGAAAGATAACACGCGCCCGTTCCGCCTCGCTGAAGGTGTAGGCTGCCGCCTCCTCGACCGACGGGATGGGTTCAATGTGCCCTTGGTCCAGACGCACGCGCCAAAGATCCCGGCTGGTTGCAAGGCGCTTCGCTTCCTCTTCGGTGTCCGCGCAGATCACGAAGACGCCGATGCTCCCCTTCGGTTCAGCCATCCAATCTGATGGTTTGAAGCGGCGGCGGTACATCTCCATGACCTGATCGCCGCCGTCACCGTTGATGAAATGCGCGAAGGAAAAGGCAGTCCCGAGATGGGCCGCAACCTGGGCCGACTGGTCGGATGATCCGAGCAGCCAGGGCTCCGGTTGTGTCTCTCCTGTGGGCTGCGCCGTGACGGCCGCGAAAGGATGGTCGCCGGGGAGGCTGTCGGTCAGATGGCCCAGGACGTCACTGACCTGATTGGGGAAGTACTCCGGCCCCACCGGCTGATGGGCATAGGCAAGCGCGTAGGCCGTCCGTTGATCGGAACCGGGCGCCCGCCCCAGTCCCAAGTCGATCCGGCCGGGATAGAGCGTCTCCAGCATCCGGAAGGTCTCCGCGACCTTGAGCGGTGCGTAGTGGGTAAGCATGACCCCGCCGGAGCCGACCCGGATGCCAACTGTATCCGCCGCGATCCGTGTAATCAAAATCTCCGGCACGCTGCCAGCGAGGCCGCCTGCCGCATGATGCTCCGCCACCCAGTAACGCGTGAAACCAAGCCGGTCCGCCGCTCGGGCAAGCTCCAGGGTCTCCCGCACCGCATCAGCGGGCGTTCCGCCGGTACGGACGGGCGATTGGTCGAGAACGGACAGGATGGCCATGACATCTCCAGCGCGATCGTCGCTCCCGCGACTCTAGCCGCATCAGGGATCAATGCCCAAGGGATGCGGGCTAATTTGATCGGGTCCATTGGGAATGACTGTCGTCGCCCATCGGCGGCAGACTCAATCCGGCCAGCGTTTGTGCACCCAAAGCCACTGTTCCGGCCGCTCCCGGACCCAGTCCTCGATCCGGCGATTGGTCTCCAAAACGATCTCCTGGACGGCCACATCCCGATCCGAACCGTCTGGCGGCAAGATCGGGTCGCTTAGCTCGATACGGAAACGGACCGGTCCGATCCGTTCGATCCGTGTGGGGACGACCGGGCATTTGAACCGGACGGCAAGCTGGGCGTAGGCGTCCGTCGACAGCGCATCCCGGCCAAAGAAGGGAACGGCAATCCCCTCGCGGAGTTTCTGATCCACCAGCATGCCGAGATGGCGTCCGGCGCGAAGCGACTTCAGGAGCTCAACGGCCCCTTTCGGCCCCTTCGGGATCAGCCGGCTTTCAGGGTTTGGACCTCTATTGCGGTAGAGAGACGCGAGAAAAGGATTGTTGGGCGCCCGGTAGACGAAATCCATCGGCCCCTCGACCAGGGTTGAGGCCAGCCAAAGGATCTCCCAGTTCGCCATGTGGGCGGAGACGAAGATGATCGGACCGCCCGCTTCGACAATCTCGGCGATCGGACTCTCATCCAAAGGGGCGACGAAGGTGTCCCGATTTTGGGCGATCGTGTCCAGCTTGACGAATTCGCCCGCGGTACGGCCGAGGTTCTGCCACATGCCGCTGAGAATCTTGTCGATGTCAGCGGGCGATAGGTCCGGAAAGGCGCGTTCCAGATTCCGCCGTCCGATCCGGTGTGGAGGCAACCAGGGACCGACGACCCGGAGAACGCCGGCCCCCAGGGCGGATGAGATCTGAACCGGCAGCAGACGCACGAGTCCGATTAGCCCCAGCAGCAGGCCTGCTTCCAGCCGGAACCCCACAGTGCGAAGAAAGCCCGACGTCACGCGCGGCTCCGAAAGATGAGCACGGTTCTCTCAGCCGCCCCGCTGAATATCTTCAACGATCAGGCGCTCAAACTCGGCGATCAGCTCGTAGCAGAGCACCACGGACCGGCGGGCCGGGATGTAATAGGCGCCGGCGACATTGCACGAGGAGACCGTGACCGGGATGTCGGACGGCAGATGGATCAGAGTGTTGATGGCCTCCGCCGCCGCTTCGAGAATGCCGGACCGTTCGAGAAAGGATTGGAGGTCCGCAATCGCCGTGGTCTTGGGCCTTTGATAGGCGATCAAGACCTGCCCGCGGCCCTGGCCACGGGTTTCCACCAAATGATCCGCCAAGAGACGCCGCCAGCCCCGCCGCATCTGATAGAAGTCGACCTCGCACGTCTCCGTCCGTGAGCGTGGGAGACCCACGTCGCTGGCATAGTCCGCAAACCCTTCCGGATCGGAGCCGACGATCAGGCATGCGGTAGAGAAGAACCGCTGCTCGTCCAGCGAGTGTTCGGCCCAGAAGGGGATGCCGTCACCGCCTTTCTCTTCGATCTCGGCCGCGTAGAGCAGCCAACCGTCGGCGGCGGAAATGACCAGGGCGTCCATGAAATCGTCTGGCTCGTCCGGGATCATCATGACGGCGGCAAAGCCATCGACCGCGTCCTCTTCCCGTCCGACGACCGGCAAGTCCAAAGCGTGGATCAGCGCATGGCCGATCTCGTGATAGAACGTGAACAGCGTGTTCCCGAGGACGAACAGCGCGATTTCTTCTTCCGTTTCGTCCAGTCCCGTGAAGATCCGGTCGTTGGAGGCGTTCGCGGCCGGCACGGTGCCCCAAAGGCCGACGCAACAGATCATCAAAACCGCAAACCAATGCGGCGCCGCGGTCGCCCTGGATCTTGAGGCGGAGGTCACGCTGCCATCCAGTAGGGACGGGGACCATAGGTCTCGATCAGGAAGTCCACGAATGCCCGAACCTTCGGCGAGAGATGGCGGCTCGATGGATAGACCGCGTAAATCGGGACGTCCTCGCTGACATACTCATCGAGCACCGATACCAGCCGACCGTCCTTGATGTACTCACCCACCATGAACGAGGCGAGCATCGCCAGGCCGCCACCCGCCAGCACGCTGGAGAGAATTGAATCCCCATTGCTGAACGCCTGGACGCCTGACGCGCGCATGATCTTCGGCTTTCCGTCCACCACGAAATGCCAGTCGTTGATGGCGTTGCCCGGCGGGTGGGTAATCAGCGAATAGTCCCCGAGGTCCTCGATGGACTTCGGCGTGCCCCAGGTCTTGAGATAAGACGGAGCAGCGACGATGGCGCGGTGGTTCGGGGCGAGCCGCCGGGCGATGAGACTCGAGTCCTTCAACTGGGCGATCCGTATGGCGAGATCGATGCCCTCGTCCACCAGATCGACGATCCGGTCGTTCACCAGAACCTGAACCTCGACCTCGGGGTACCGATCGATGAAGGCGGTCAGGTGGGGGGCGACGTGACGGTGCGCGAAGGTTGCCGGTGCGGTGATCTTGAGGAGACCGCGCGGTGCTGTGTGTGCGCGGGAGACCGCGACCTCCGCCTCATCCACATCGGCGAGGATGCGCTTGCAGCGGTCGTAATAGGCGGACCCGACTTCGGTCACGCTGACCCGCCGGGTTGTCCTGTTGAGCAGCCGTACGCCAAGCCGATCCTCGAGCGCGGAAAGTTGTTTACTGACAACCGACGGCGACACATTGAGCGCGCGCGCCGCCCCGGCGAGGCTGTCATTCTCCACCACTGAGCAGAACACCTTCATCGCAGTCAGTGTGTCCATCGCCTCACATAGCCCTCAAGTGTCAGACACTTCGTGCATTCATTCTAACCCGGCAAGAATGAAGTGCAACGAAGCATTATTAAGTGAGGGCTGCGGTCGGCGTTAACCTTTATCAGCCGATGGACGTTTTGTGGTGTCGGCCCCAGTTGCCCCGTCGAGCGGGCGCGACCTGTCCGGACAACCTTGATCTAGGCTTCTTGGGAAGTTCGGAGCCACCGCCGTTGCCCTGACGGCGGTTTCTGGTCCGCGCCACTCGGCTACTTGAACGCCGCGGTATCCCGGCTGTGGGATATCGCGGCGGTTTTCTCTCACGAGGGGCGGTAACTCTCAGCGACCACTGTGTCAGACAGGCCGTTTCATGCCTTCGTGGCTCGCAACGAATCCGAGGCTTTCATAGAATCGGCGTGCATCGTCTCTTTGTTTGTCAGTCGTGAGCTGAACCAGATGGCAGCCCCGCTCCCGGCACAGGTCGATCGCATGCTCCAAGAACCGTCCGCCGATTCCGGTTCCGCGGAGGGATGCTGCAATTCTCACGCTCTCGATTTGGCCCCGCCAGCCGCCTTTGTGCGACAGGCCGGGCAGAAAGCTGATCTGGAGCGTGCCGACTATTTTGCCGTCTTTCTCCGCGACCAGGAGGCGCTGGTTCCCATCGCGATCAATGGCCTCGAATGCGGCCTCATAGCCCGGATGAAGCGGGAGACCCGGTGCCTCCCGCTTCCGTCCCAGAGCATCGTCGGCAAGAAGGTCGACGATCGCCGGCAGATCCTGCGTCATCGCATCCCGGAACCGGAGATCGGAGGTCATTTCCCGCCGCCAAGGCTGACGGTGTACCGCTCTACCGGCAGTGCTTCCGGGATGAGGCCTGTCTCGACGAGGAAGTCTGCGAATTGCTCATAGCGTGCCGCGTCGTTTGCGCCCGGCCGTAGAGCGAAGCGGGGAAGGGTATCCCGCCAGGCACGCCGGTTAAGCTCGTCATCGAGATCGCCGCGCCCCTTGATGAAAAGCTCCCAAGCATCCTGGGGGTGATTGACGAGATACTGCGCCCCCTTCTCGACGGCCCGGAGGAAGGCGGCGAGCTTCGGATCGTCCAGGGAGGCAGTGTTGGCCACGTAGATCAGTTCGTCATAGGGCGGCACACCCTCTTCCTCGACGTAGAACGCCCGTCCGGGCCGGCCAACGATGTCCATCTGGTTCAGTTCGAAATTCCGGAAGGCACCAATGACCGCGTCGACCTGACCGGAGATGAGGGAGGGGGAGAGGGAGAAGTTGACGTTCACCAACTCCACGTCGTCGAGGCTGAGGCCGTGGGGGGCCAGCATGGCACCGAGGATCGCGTCCTCGAAGCCGCCGACGCTGTAGCCGACTTTTCGCCCCTTGAGATCGGCGAGCGAGTTAATCGGCCCGTCGGCGAGGGTGACCAACGTGTTGAGCGGGGTCGAGACCAGGGTGCCGAACCGCACAAGCGGGAGCCCCTGCGCAACTTGGAGGTGGAGTTGCGGCTGATAGGAGATGGCGATGTCCGCCTTGCCAGCGGCGACCAGTTTTGGCGGATCGTTCGGATCTGCCGGGGCGATCAGTTCCACCGAGAGACCTTCCGCCTCGAAGTATCCGCGCTCCACAGCGACATAAAGCGGGCCGTGATCCGGATTGACGAACCAGTCCAGAAGCACGGTCAGCTTCTCGGCTGCGACGGCACGGCCGGGCGCGACCGCAACGACGGCTGCGGTCAGCACCGCGAGACATGTCAGGGCCAATCGGCGGGAGGCAGCGGGTAGAGCGTATTTGGGCATCAAAGTCTCCGGTTGGGGATCAGGATTTGGAAAGGGCTTCTCCGGTCTGCCAGGGCATCGCCCATCGGAGACCGAGGTCGACGGCGGCGTAGAGACCGACCGCCATGATCGCGAGAGCGCTCAACGCCGCGAACATCAGGTCGATTTGCAGGCGCGCATTGGCGTGAAGCATTAGGTAGCCAAGTCCCGCGCTGGAGCCGACCCATTCTCCGACAACGGCGCCGATGGGCGCGATCGCGGTCGCGGTTCTGAGACCGGTCGCGAAGGCGGGCAGGGCGGCCGGCAGCCGGACGCGAAAGAGAAGGGCGGTGCCGCGGTATCCGAGAACCCGCGCGCTGTCGACCCAGACTGGCTCCACCCTGCGCAGACCGTCGTAGAGGGCGGCGGTAACGGGGAAGAAGATGATCAAGGCCGCCATCGCGACCTTCGAGGCGAGACCGTAACCGAGCCAGAGCACGAGGACCGGGGCGAGTGCGAAGACCGGAATGGCTTGGCTGATAACCAGGATTGGCAAGAGCCATGCCCGTGTCCGGGGCGCGGCAGACAAGGTCATGGCGGCAAGTCCGCCGCCGACAACACCGATCATGAGCCCGAGAGCGATCTCCAGCGCGGTCGTGCCTGCGTGTTCCAGGATCCGGGTGGCATGGGTGTCCCAGGCGGTGGCCACATCCATCGGCCCCGGCAGAATGTAAGGCGGGGCGCCGGTCACGCGCACCAGAACCCACCAGGCTGCAATCAAGCCCGCAACAAGAAGAACGATACGCCCGAGACGAACGGTCAGCGGCGCTTGACGATCTGTCTTCTGTGCTGGGCGGGACGGATCGTCCCGATGAGTCGTAAGTCGGCCCACCGCCTCCCTCCGCCGGTCTTAACCGGATCAGGTTCCGAGGGTCGTCCCGGAGTGGGACCTCTCAGCCGACAATCGGCTCCCCTGCGTGGTGGTCAGACTATGGGCGCGCCTATGCGGATTGGCAAGGGCGCGCCGAAAGATCGATGGTCTTGCCGGCGGCGCCGTTACGCGACACGCGGCAGGTTCAGGCCATTCAGCATCTGCTTCATCGCTTCGAGCTGGTCCAGGTTAAGCGGCAATTGGAGGATGGAGCGTCCATTCTCAATTGTCGCAACCCGTGCGCTCAGCGGATGCGGAATGCCGGTTGCTTGAACCGTGGCCTGAGTCCCGGCAGGCGCGGACAGGGTCGGCGTCACCGCGACGTGGGAGGTTGAGATCTCCGCGATCGTGACGGTTGTTGTTTGCCCGCCAACGTCGACCGTCCCGGACAGGTCGGCACGGTAGGACGTGAACTGGTTGTCGTCGCTCTTGTCCACGTTGCGGATGGCGCCCAGGAAGGTCTCCACCTCGCCACTCAGTCCCCCCGCCTCATTCTTCAGGCGATCGGCAACGTCTCCCAGATCGGAAGACAGGCGCTCCGAGTTTTCCGCTTGCTCCTTAACTTTGGTCACCCGTTCGGACACCGTACCGGCGATGTCGGCGACCGCCTGAATGTTGCGGGAGATCTCCTCGGTCGTGCTCTCCTGCTCGGTGATCGCCGAGGCGATCGCCGTTGCAGACTCGCTCAACCGGCCATTGATGCTGGCGATGGATCCCATGGCGGTCGCGACGTTGGAAGAGGCGAACTGGATCTCTTCGATATGGCCGGTTATGCCGGAGGTGGCGTTTGCGGTCTGGCTGGCGAGGTTCTTCACCTCGTTGGCGACGATGGCGAAACCCTTGCCTGCTTCACCGGCCCGTGCCGCCTCGATGGTGGCATTCAGCGCCAGGAGATTGGTCTGCTCGGCAATATCGGTAATGAGTTCGACAACCTGCCCAATTTTCTGCGCGGCGTCGCGAAGCTCATGAACCTGCTGCGTGGTCTTGTCGGTCTCACCCAGGGCTTCGGCGGCGATCTGCTGAGACATCACCGCCTGGGTTGTGATCTCCCGGATCGAGGCCACCATCTCCTCGGTCGCGGCACTGAGGTACTGGGCGTTCTCGCTCGTGCGGTGGGACTGTTCCATCAAATCCTCGGACAAGGCGAGGGTGCTGCTGGCGTCGGCTTCCACCGTGCGGCTCTGCGTTGCCATGTCCTCGGTTGAGCGGGCGACGAGGTCGAAGATACCGCCAATGCTGGCACCGAAGATGCCGATGAGTTGGTTCAGCTCCTCCTGGCGGCGGGCCCTGCGGGTGCGGTTCTCCTTCTCCAGTGCCTCGGCCTTCTCCGCCGCGACGGACTTCTGGCGGAAAACTTCAAGCGCTTCGGTCAGCTCCGCAATCTCGTCGTGGAAAAAAGGCTCTGCGGTTTCGATGGTCAGATCGCCGTCCGAGAGGCTCCTGAACGCTCCGGTCACCGATCCAATCGGCCGCGTGATGCTTCTGGTCAGGAAAAACGCGAGAACGATTGAAACAATCAGGCCGCCGCCCGATACCGCCGCGATGAGCACGATTCCGACCTGCTCGTCTTGAAGCGCCTGCTCACCAGCCGCTCTCGTAAAGGCTGAGATCTCGAAAAGCATGTCTTCGAGATGCTTGTCCAAGCTTTCCTCGACCTTGTGGATCTCCTTCTCGAGGGCGTGCAGCTCGTCCGCGTTCCCCCCGGCCTCCGCCAGATCGAACAGGTCCAGCACGAGGTGATCAAACTCCGCGTGCTCTTTCTCTGCCTCTTTCAACAGCCCGAGGAGTTTCTCGAACTCCTTGGATGTCGCCTCAGAAACAGAGTGCGTGATCGCATGTTCCGCCAGCTCTTCGGCCTCGATGATTTCCCGGTCGACCTGCTTGGCGAGCGCCTCGAACCTTGGACGGATATCGGCGACGCTTTCCGTCGCTTCACCGCCGACCAATTCCACTTCGATGACGGTGATGGCCCGCTCCGTCAGAATGGCCTGCTCCAACTGATGCACCGTGATCTTCTGCAGCATCTCGGTCAGGGGAATGTCTTCCTTGGCGATGTCGTTTAGCTTCCCGCCGATCGACGCCATCCGTTGCAGTGCCGTTGCAGACAGGATGACCATGATGGCCAGAAGGACAATGACCAAGCTGTAGATTCTCGCTTGGACGCTGAGTCCCTTGATGTACGCAGTCATACCCCAGCTCCTTCGATCACGCTGATTTGCCGAGAAGATCATCGACGGCGGCCAGAATTTCGGCCTTCGAGAACGGCTTCGTGAGCACCGAATCCGCCTGTTCCCGCGCGAGCCGCAGGGCCTCTTCGGCGGGAACGTTCGCGCCTCCCCCCGAGATCGCAAGAATGGGGAGCGCCGGTGACTTCGCCTTCAGTTTCACGATGACCTCAGTCCCGTCCACGTGCGGCATCAGAATGTCGGTCACCACCAGATCAAACGATCCATCGGCGGCCTTTGTCAGGCCGTCGCCCCCGTCCGACGCGGTGCTGACCGAATGCCCCGCACCAGACAGAATCATCGACACGGCGGTTCGCACGCCGTCCATGTCTTCAATCAGGAGAATTTGTGCCATCAGGCCGTTCCTTCCGTATGCAACGGGATGAGGATTTCGAAGACCGTGCCGGATCCCACTGAGGGTTTCAGCGTGATCGCGCCGCCCCAGGTGCGCATGATCCCTTGCACGGTGAAGAGTCCGAGCCCCGTGCCTCCGGACTTCGTCGTGTAGAAGGGATCGAAGATGTCATCGCGAATCTCGGGCGGAATTCCCGGGCCCGTGTCCGCGACGGTGATGGCAGCGTAGCGCCCGGCGGCAACGCCAAGGGTCCCCGCCTCCACACCATCGACGTTTCTGATCCGGCTGGCGATATGAACCCGGCCGCGTCCATCCATGGCATCGGATGCATTGATGACCAGATTGGTAAAAACCTGAATGAAGCGCGTGCGGTCGACGGATATCTGAGGTTGGACCCCGTCCTCCGGCTTTGCATGTTCTGTCGTGATGGTCGTTCCGCCGGGAAGCAGAGAGCGGGAAAATCCGACCGCGTCTTCGACGCGCACCACCAGATCCGCGGGCTCCGATTGGTCTTTTGCGCGGCGGCCGAACGCCAGTATCCGCTCCACTACATCCCGGGCGAAGACAGAGTGTTCGCGAATGCCGTCCACGCAGATCCGGGCGTCCGATTGTAAAGAGTCCGGCAGGGACGGGATCATGCCGTCCAGCATGTCGCCCCACAGTCTGATGGGCTGCAGCGCGTTGTTGATTTCGTGCGCGACGCCGCCCGCGAGGCGGCCCAATGCCTCCATCTTCTGACGCTCCGTCTCAATCGCCGAAATCGACAAGTCGTGGGTCATGTCAATCTGCACACCTAAGTAGGCGATGATATTACCTTCCTCGGATTTTACCGGAGACAACTGGAATCTGTTCCAGAACTTGGTGCCGTTCTTTCGGTAGTTCAGAAGGGTTGTGGTTACCGAGCGGGCCTCTCGTATCGCATTGGAAATCGCATGAACTGAAGCGGCTTCGGTCTCTGGTCCCTGAAGAAAACGGCAGTTCCGGCCCAACGCGTCACCAGCGGTGTAGCCGGTCAGGGTCTCAAAAGCCGGATTGACATAGCTCAAGGGAACGTCAGGTCGCGTCGCGTCAGCGAGAGTAACCGAGAAAGTGCTCGTCTCCATAGCGCGGTCTATGAGGTTGGATAGGATCATTCGCGTAACCATAAAGAGTTATACCAATATCGGGTGATGTGCGTATGTAGTTCACCCGATAATTTGTGTGCTTATCCCCAATAATCAGGAGGACTTTATCATAAATCTCTTACTGTTACATCGCTAGTTATGGTTTTTAGTCGAATGCTAAACAAATTGAGGGTATGGGCAGGATTTGAGGGACCTTAAGTGAAAAGCCACGTTGCTAATCGTTCGTAAATGGGATTGTAGAAGCTCCTTCCGATTCTTCAACCGTAAGATGGGAGTGTACTACTTGCGTGATTGGTCGGCCCTCAGGCTCCGCGTATGGACACCGTCCGACTGATCGGGAAAGGTGAGCGGCACACGTTCTTGTCAAGAAAGGCCGGTCACAGGGTGAAAGCGGACTCAATACTGCAGTTGGCAAGAGAACGGCTGACGTCGGGGCCGATCATGATTGCCAACGAAATCTACCGGACAAGCCGCTATGGGCGGCGTCACCCGTTATCCATCCAACGGGTCACCCCCGTTGTGGATCTCGCCCGGGCGCTGGGTTGGCTAAACGACGACGCCTACATCGAATCGCCGATGGCCAGCGTGGATGAACTGGTGCGCTACCACGACCGGGACTATGTGCAAGCGGTTATGGAGGCGGAGAGAGTAGGGCGGGTCGAGCCGGATGTCCGTGACCGGTACAACATCGGCAGAGACGGCAATCCGGTGTTCCCGGAGATTTTCTCCCGACCGGCCACGTCGGCCGGCGCCAGCCTTCTGGCGGCCCGTGTGCTCGCAAATTCGGACAGCGGTGTCATTCACTCCCTCGCCGGTGGCACCCACCACGGGCGTCGCAACATGGCCTACGGTTTCTGTTTCTTTAATGATCCTGTGCTGGCAATCCTGGAGTTGCTGGATCGCGGATTGAAGCGGGTGCTGTACGTCGATTTGGACGCGCACCACGGCGATGGTGTTCAAGACGCGTTTCACGACGATGAACGGGTTCTGACCATTTCGGTTCACGAGTCCGGGCGATGGCCGCGCACAGGGACCGTAGAAGATCGTGCCGGCGGCATGGCCCGCAATCTACCGGTTCCGCAAGGGTTCAACGACAGCGAGATGGCGGCAATCGTCGATCATGCGATCGTGCCGCTCGGACGGTGGTTCGCGGCGGATGCCATCTTGATCCAAACGGGGGCCGATGGGTTGGAAGACGACCCACAGAGCAAGCTCTCCCTCTCGAATGGCGCGTTGTGGTCAGCCGTCGACAAACTGAGACACTTGGCGCCGCGGGTCCTTGTCGTCGGCGGCGGCGGGTACAACCCGTGGTCGGTGGCGCGGGCGTGGACAGGAATTTGGGCCACCCTGACGGGTAGGGACCCATCCGTCCCGCTTCCGTTCGCGGCGGAGACCGTCTTGCGGGCGCTGGAGTGGTCACACAGCCGCGGGCGAAACCCGCCGGACCATTGGTTTACAACCCTCGCGGATGTGCCAAGGCCCGGAGAGGTTCGTGGTGAGGTCGAAGAGATCATCGAAAGGGTGACCGCATGATCGGAAAAACCCTCGCACGGGGAGCCATCGCGTTCGCTGTTCTGGCCGCTGCCCTCCTGGGCGCCGGACAAAGCGACCTCAAGGCGCAGGTGACGTTCGAGACGGAAGGGCTTCGGATCGAGTCGAAGGACGGATCGGGTCATGACTTCGAGGTCGAAATTGCCCGAACGGATCAGCAACTTCGCCAGGGGCTGATGTTTCGAGAGTCGCTCGAACCCGATGGGGGCATGCTGTTCCTGTATCGGCGCGAAGCGGTCCATGCGATGTGGATGAAAAACACGCCGATCTCTCTGGACATGCTGTTCATTGACCGAAAAGGCGTGGTGAAGCACATCGTGGAGCGAACGGTGCCGTTCTCGACAGAAACGATCACCTCCCGCAGGCGGGTCAAAGCAACATTAGAGTTGGCAGGTGGCACGGTGCGACGGCTTGGCCTCAAGGTTGGAGACAAAGTGATTCACCCTGCCTTCCAATAGGCTAAAGCCGCGATGCCCTGAGTCTGAGTAACACGAGCCGAGACAGCATCTGTGTCAAGTTGTGCTTCGGAGTGTTTGCGCTGGATGAATAGGATAGATCCTAGTTTTTGATTGCAATGTCCAAGTTACGCCAAAGAGTTTTCAGATAATAGAAAACAAAAAATCAATCCTGCAAAGCAAGAAAAATGGGGTCAGTATTTCAAATTTTTGGAGAATAATAAATAGTATAGGTCGTTATTGTTTTTGGATAATATATTTCAAAGTTGCAGTTGTTTAGTGTTGGGTAATCAAATCGCGTCTCTTAAATGATCTTATTCTTTCTTTCATTTAGAAGTAAAATTCACTGTTTCCAATAAAAACCGTCAGAATAAGCAACAAGTCCGAAGGCTGATGTTTCGGATGGCTTGTTTGAATTCTAGGCGGAGGTGTGGCTATCCATGCCTTTATTGGGTTTTTCGTGGCAGTCGGAGACAATCTCGGTCTCGCTCAATGAGAATGTCGATTTTTCCGGCAGCCTCATCCGTCAGGCTTTCCAAAGCTATGAGCAGTTTCTGAACGTCACCTTTGTCGAAGAGACACCCGGCGCCGCGGCCGACGTGGTGGTGGCTCGGTTGGACGAAGTGAAAGTCGTCTTCCCGGGATTGGAGGAGAGCGTCGGTCTGGCGGTGGTCATCACCGATCCGTCCGAAACCTGGGCCAACGTCGCCTATGTGGGGTTGGAGACCCACGACAGCCTCAACAACGCGCGGGTTGCGGTCCATGAAATCGGGCATGTCTTGGGACTTGCGGACAACTACAGGGCGGACCCCGTGGACACGGTCATGTCGATCACCAACGTGCCCTGGTGGCGGCCCCAAGCACAGGACATCGAGGAACTTCAAGCCCTCTACGGGCCGTCTGCTCGCGATGATGTCATCATCGGCGGTGACGGCGACGGCGCGATCTCGGGTGGCGATGGGGACGACGTCGTCTACGGTAACCGTGGGATCGACGTCCTGTTCGGCAATACCGGCGCTGACACCCTGTATGGCGGCAAGGACAACGACCACATCTACGGCGGTCAGAATGACGACTGGTTGGAAGGTAATGCCGGGAACGATCGCCTCTTCGGCAACCTCGGGGACGATCTTCTGATTGGCGGCGGCGGCGACGATTTTCTTTGGGGCGGCGAGGGCAACGACACCGTCTCTGCCGGTCCTGGTGATGACATCTTCTACGGCGGCGGCGGAGACGATGTCTTGGTCGTCGAGGCTGGCGTTCTGGCGGCGGACCACATCGTCCTGACGCCCCACGGGCGCGTTAACTTCTATGGTGTTGAGACCGTCCGCATCGGTGAAGACGATTTCTTCTTCTGATCCGTGGTCGATGGCCGGTCCACGTCAGTCTCGATGCTGTCTCAAGAAAACTCACCGAGAATTCGGCGAGGGCTCACAACAAGCGGATGGCGACCCCGGCAGGACTTGAACCTGCAACCTGATGCTTAGAAGGCACCTGCTCTATCCAGTTGAGCTACGGGGCCGAGGTCATTCCGCTGTTGAGGGCGCCGCCGTGTCAGACGGATCTCGGCGTTGATCAGTGAGTCCAGGCGAACCGGCGTTTGATCGCGAAGTTATCCGCGTATGTCTTCAGCTGGAGCTTCCGGGCCTTCGGCTCCACCACCTGGTAGGGGAGCCCTTTGCTCTTGGCGAAAGCGATCGCCTCTTCCTTCGACTCGAACGGGATGCGCACCTGATTCTTGGTGTCGCCCGCGCTGACCCAACCCATCAACGGCTCGGGAATGCGCCGGGTTTGTGGAGGCCATTCGAGAATCCATTGCCGGGTCTTGGCGCGGCCAGACTGCATCGCCGTCTTCGTCGGCTGATAGATTCGAACGCTCATCTCCACCTCCAAACGTCGGGACACCGCGGGTCGCGCGGGCCCCTTGTGCGCGATGGTCGGGGTGGACGGATTCGAACCGCCGGCCCTCTGCTCCCAAAGCAGATGCGCTACCAGGCTGCGCTACACCCCGAGATCACGGAACTTCGTGCGATTCCTATGTTTTTTCGGCGGTCTTCGCAAGCGCGAGTTGGTCGGTTCTCGTCAGTTCCTTGTCGCGCCGGCCCGGGCCATACAGCTCGGTTCCGTGAGAGTGTCCTGTCCGGCCGTGAGTCACCGCTGGGAACACGCCGCAGAACAGGTTGCGTCAATTCGGTTCCAGGGTGTTGTAAGGCATGTGTAAGGTTCCCGGCTTAAGGCTTGCCCGGGAACAAAACCCCGGTTGTTCCAAAAGGGGCGCCAGAGACTTCGCTGGAACGGCTATGAACGGAACTCCGATTGCGGCGCCGGGCGCCCGGCCGACGGATCGAATGCTCGCCGCCCTGATGGACTGGTATCTGGGGACCAAGCGGACCTCCGATCACTACGGTACGCATTGGGACCGGTTTCGTCCGGACTTTGAGCGCCTGATCGCCACGGACGCGCTTTGGCAGTCGTACCGCGCCAATGGGCTGACCATCGGATTTGACGACAACAACTTCCACGCTTTGGGCGTTCGGGAGAGGGGACGGGTTCGGCCCGACGTGCTGCCATATGCTCCGGACTTCAAAGGAAACCTCGTGCCGCTGCTGACGTTCGACGCGGAAAGTCTTGTTCGGGATGCGGAGGTAGTGGTCCGGCATCTGGCGAGAACGGGCCGGATGGAATCGATTTTGGACCTGCATGACCGGACCATAGCGGGCGATCCGCCATTGGTCCGTTTGCCGTCGCTTGGCCGGACGGTCGATCTCAACACGCTTCAACTTCTTTGGTTTGCTGACGACATCATGTCCCACGTCGCGAAGCCGCCCTCTGTGATCCTTGAGATCGGAGGCGGTTATGGCGGGCTTGCCGCTGCTATCCACCGGATCTGGCCGATGGCGCGGATCGTGATCGTTGATCTCCCCGAAGTGCTGGCGGTTCAGGTCGTGCATCTGCAGCGGCTCTTCCCGGACAGCCGGCTTCGGCTGCTGGGGAACGACACCAGCCTGCTGACGACCGCCGACACGGATTTCACCCTCGTCCCGGCACACGCCACGGACCGTCTGGCAAACGCCATCGACTTGGCGATCAACATCCGGTCGTTCATGGAGATGCCTCAGGATATCGCTAACGGCTACGTGCGGCTGATCCAGCATCTGACCGAGGCTGGCGGCACCCTATACCTCGCAAACAGATTGGAGAAACGCCCGGTCTGGGCCGGGTCGCGGCAGGGTTCGACAGCACCATCAAAGCAACACACAGGTGAGGAGATGTTCCGGATGCCGGATCTGCCGCTCGACAAGTAATGGGAGACGCTCACCGACGCTCCCGTGCCTTTCCAACCGCAGACACAGCGTTGGATCATGCGCCGAAGCGGGGACAACGGGGCATCAACTGCCGCCGGGATCGAGGGGTCGTGACCCAAATCCAAGCGGAATGGATTGGGCATACGTCAGGTTCTACCTCGGCCCGCTAAAGGCATTCGAAGACATCGAACCAATTTGATATGGAGAAAGTGGCTCCCCGGGACGGATTCGAACCGCCGGCCAAGCGGTTAACAGCCGCTTGCTCTACCGCTGAGCTACCGGGGAACAACGGACGGCGGTGTATACCAGCCCGCCGGGGGGTGTGCAAACCCTTTCGCGACACTCCGATGACCGCTCAGCTGGTCATTGAATGCGATGGAGGCCCGGGCCGGAATCGAACCGACGTACAAGGATTTGCAGTCCTCTGCATAACCACTCTGCCACCGGGCCAGAAGGGCGGTTTAGCTCGCACAGGGGTGATTGCCGGTCAAGCGAATTGTACAGTCGCTCCGCGATTGTACGGAGCCATTCTTGGTGGGAACCACAACGCGTTCCCGGAAGCCCGTTTTGGGGGCCATCTTTGTGTCCGACGATACGGAGTGGGGTGTCTGCGTAGCCAACAAGCGGTCCCGCAGAAGGTAGTGTGCAAGGAAGCCTCTTTGCATCGGGTCAGAAAGAGCCGTTGAAGGTCAATGTGCTCGGCACAAGCCTGTGAAGGCGGAGTAGTGGAACGGGTGGGGGTAAGCGGGCGCGTGTCCTTTTCTATTCGAACTATCCTGCTCGCGGGCTTTTGCGGACTGAGCGCGGTCGGCACGGGATTGGCTCTTGTTCTTGGCCTGACCATCGCGGTCAAGAACACCAGCGACCTCCTCACGGAGAACCTTGGCGCCTTCGTTGGCAGCATGGCCGACGACTTTGAATCCCGCCTTCGGACCGTCGAACAGAAGGCCCGATACGTTGGGGCGCAAATCAAAGACGGTCGCGTCGACATTGAGCAACCCGTTCCGGAAACCACCGAGTTGTTCTTGCGGACGGTGCTCGAGACGACTCCGATTGCGCTAGAGATTGCGGTGGTTACTCGGGAAGGACAGCACTTCGGGTTGACGCGGGGGTACTCTGAGGTGATCCGGGATGACCATGAGATGGCCGAGAAGCCTCATGCGGTTGGCCAACCAGGCGGCGGCGAACGAGAAGGTTGGGGGCCACCGGTCTGGATCAAGCATCTCGACGCGGCGGCGATCGTCTATCAAATGCCGTTGGTCGGACCTAAAGGCCCCCTTGGCGACCTTCGGTTTACGTTGTCGGTGTCGGACTTCTCGCGGTCTCTCAGCCGCATCGACGAGAACGCCTTCATTCTGTTCGGCCGGGACGCGATCCTCGCGCATGCCATGATGATCGGCTGGCGCCCCTTGGACGCGGCGACGGTCCCGTCGGCCGCCTCCATCTATCAAGGGCAGTCTTCGCTGGTCGCGTTGACCGATCTTGGAGACCCAATTCTCGAACGCATCTGGGATACCGAGGAACTGGATTTCGGTATCGGAGAAAGAGCCAAGAGAGAAGGTTTCGGTGGCGGCAGCATCGTCATTGGCGACGGGGAGTATGTTTTCGTCCATCGGACACTTGACGATATGGGGGCAAAGCCTCTGACGATCGGGACCTACATCAATGCACACAAAGCGGATGAGGTCTTCGACAGAATGGGGATCGCGGCCGGAGCGGGTGCCTTGGTCATTGTTGTCGCGGTCGGGCTGGGGATCTTTGTCGCCCGGGCGATCGGACGTCCGATACGTGCCCTGGCAACAGCCTCGTCAGTCGTCGAGGCAGGGGCATTCGAGCAGGTCTCCAAGCTGCCGCGGAGCCGCGTCTTGGAACTGAACCAAGCGGTCTCGTCGTTCGAAGGCATGGTGGACGGCCTCGCCGAGAGGGAACTCATCCGCCAAACCCTGGGCCGGTACGTTCCGTCATACATCGCCGAACAACTGATCAAGGATGATGGAAGCCTGGAGCCGATCGAAGCGGAGGCGACCATCCTCTTCAGTGACATCGCGGGATTCACCGGTCTGACCGAACAACTTGGCGCCGTGCGAACTGTCGAGGTCATGAACGCGTACTTCTCGCGAATGACGTCAATCATTGAGGCCGAAGGTGGTGTGGTCGCCCAATTCCATGGCGATGCGATTCTGGCGATCTTCAATGTGCCGGTCGAAGCCGATGACCATGCTGAGCGCGCATGTCAGGCGGCGGTGAAGATGCGGCGGTGTGCTCTGGTTGAGACCTTTGCAGGCCAACCCATCAGCAGTCGTATCGGCATTAACACCGGGCGGGTGGTTGCAGGAGCTGTCGGGGCTGAGGGCCGCTTGTCGTATACGGTCTATGGGGACGCGGTGAACAGAGCCGCTCGGGTCGAAGCCCTCAACAAAGAGACCCAAACGACGATCCTGATCACCGAATCGACGGCACAGGATGTCCGGTCGCTGGCGTTGAGACTGGCTGGAAGCCTGCCGATCCGGGGACAATCGGAGCCGGTGACGGTTTACACGACCGACGATTGACGGATGGCGGTGGCGTTTGGTCTCCGGGCCACCAACGCATGCTTTCGACGTTACAAATCGGCGGCGTACCAAGCAGGCATCTAGTGGCTTCGGACACCAAACCAGAACCGCCAGATATCAGACCCGCATCAACAGCCTATCTGCCATGGGCTTCGTCAAGAACGATGCGAAGCCTGCCGGCCCAGAACTCAAAGGCCTCGTGAACGTCCTCCATTGAGTCGACGCCGCCGAAGATCCCCTTGTCGCCTGCACGCTTGTCGACGAAAGCAAAGACGGTTTCGTTCGTTCCCATATCGATCGCGAGCCCCTCGATTGAGGCTGATCCCGTGAAGCTGTGCTCTCCGGTGATCTTCGACTTTGCGAAGGACATGACCCTTGCGAAGGGCACAACGCTTGTGACCGTGTCCAGGACAGGGTTCGAAGGTTCCACATCCGTCAAAGCGACGACAAACCGGAGGCTTTTGGGCCCGGATTTGGATGCAAGTTTATAGCCGCCAGAGGAGAGTTCTTCGGCGATCTTCGCTTCAAGTGTCTTGGCGAGTTGGGCTAGCTCGGCAACGTCAACACCACGTTTCGCACCGTCTGCCGACAGTTTAACGGCGATCGGGTCGAAATAGAGGGATTGGTAGCCTTTGAGATCGTCGGGAAAGGTGAAACGCGGGTTGATCCATACTTTGGAGACCCCACCCTCAGGGCCGTCCACGAAGTTATCGTAGTTGGAGAGAAAGCCAGAGTACGTGGGCTCGCTGGCGAGCGCGGGAATGGCAATCGATGCGGCCATGACGGCACCAACAAAGGTCTTCACACGATTTCTCCCGTGCCGGTCGGTTTCCCGATGACAGGACGATGACGGGACCGCCGATGCCGGCAATCATCGCTGTCTAATCATTGTCCGTCGGACGGTTCAGTCGCGAAGTCTGATGAGCCACTTTGTACTCTATCACAAAGTGGCTCTGACGGCATGAGGAACCGATCGTTTCGCAGTGAGTGATGACCTCTTTGGATGGATTGCTCGCACCGGGAAGCCGTTCGATCTCGTCCAGCTCAGAACGCTCCTTGGCCTGGCGCGGCGACGTCATCCAAGAGCCAACGCGCGAATTCGGCCGATATGGCGTTCCCACCGTCCGAGACCGCAAGGAAGTATCCGTCCAGACTCTCAATCGCCGGCGTGTCCAGTCGGGTCAACGAGCCATCCGCCAAGCATGGTCGCGCGATGAGGGAGCTGGTCAGTGCGACCCCGGCACCACGGCACGCGAGATCGACGGCGAGACCGTGTGAATCGACCAGGTATCCCGGCGATGGTTGGGCATCGACGCCTGTGATCTTGGACCATCTTTCCCAGGTGTCGGCGGTGCCCACCGGTTGGATCAGAGGAAGTTCCTGAAGCTGCGCGACGTCGCTCACCAGTCCGGGGGCGGCTACCAGGACCGACTCATCGGGCTTTAGCCGTACCGCCCCTTTGCCGACCAGGGCGTCCGATCCGAAACGAATCTCGACATCGGCGATCGGTCGATGGAACTCATCGGGCCAAGTCGTATTGATCAGTCGGATGGACCGCATCTGGTGCCGCTTCCGAAACCGGGGCAGACCCGGTGCAAGATGCCACTGAATAAAGCTGACCGAGGCGGCGATGGTCAGATCCGGGTCGTCCATCCCCGTTTCGAAATCCCGCGTTGCCTGGTCGAGGGCTTCAATTGCGCCACCCACCTTCGGAACAAGACGGCGTCCTTCGTCTGTGAGCTCAATTCCGCGGGCCAGACGGCGAAAGAGCAGGGTGCCCAGGCGTTGCTCCAGCAGCCGGACTTGCTGGCTGACGGCGGACTGGGTCATGCCGAGTTCAGCCGCCGCCCCCGTGAAGCTAAGACGTCGAGCGGCCGCTTCGAACGCGCGGAACCAGGTAAGGGGTGGTGTCTTCCGAGCCATATGATCAAGTTGGATATTAGTAAGGCTTATGCCTTAGCCATGACTTTGATCGTTTGTCAAAGATCCAAGCGCGGCGCACCGTGGCGGACATCGTCGGCGCCGAAGGTCTTCCAGGGCTCGAAAGGGCACCTAGGGCCATCAGCGCCCCTGCAACGGAACCGCAATCGAAATCAGGTCTGGGAAGCGTCGAAACATGCACTGGGCGTCCCGTCCACGAGTTGACTATGGCGCTGGCCTGCGCGGGATAATGGCGGGTGAGGGGCCTCCCTTGGTTCTGATCCATGGTGTCGGTCTCACCGCGGACAGTTGGGGCGCGCAGATTGAGGTGCTTTCCCGATCTTTTGAGATCCACGCTTTGGATCTTCCGGGGCATGGCGCCAGCGAGCCACTGGTGACACTCCCGTCTCTGGCAATCCTGGCCGATCATCTGTGCGATGCCCTCACGCCCTTGGGAGAGACGGTCTTCGTCGCCGGGCACTCACTCGGCGCGCTAGTGACGATGGCGCTCGCCGTCCGCCGTCCCGGTTTGGTCGGGGCGATGGCGGCCCTGAACGCCGTTCACAGGAGAACGCCCCATGCCCGTGCTGCGGTCATGGAGCGGGCATCGAGCCTGTCCTCCACGCACGTCGCCGATCCGGCGCCGACGTTGAAACGATGGTTTGGGGACAACCTGGAAACCCCGGAAGCACGCGCTTGCGGTGACTGGCTGACGTCCGCCACCCCCGGCGCATACAAAGTGGCGTATCAGCTGTTTGCGAAATCCGACAGTCCGCCGGACGAGGAGCTCTCCGGACTCCAGTGCCCCGCGCTTTTCTTGACCGGCTCCGAAGAGCCGAACTCCACCCCCGATATGTCGAGAGCGATGGCTGCCCTGGTGCCGGACGCCGACTTGGTGATCGTTCCCGATGCCGCCCACATGGCGATGATGACCCATCCCGTCATGGTCACAGAGGCGCTCCACTCGTTTTTCTCCACCGCCACCGCGCGTGTGCCGTCCGCCAACAGCCCGACAATGGAGGTCTAGGAGTATGGATTTCTCCCTGTTTGCCCATATGGAGAGACTTTCTCCAGAACAGCCGCATGAGAGCCTCCATGAGGAGTTCATAACCCTCTGCAAAATGGCGGACGACGGTGGTATGCGGGCGATCTGGACCGGCGAGCATCATGGTATGGAGTTCACCATTGCGCCCAATCCCTTCCTGACCATTGTGGATCTGGCGCATCAAACCAAATCGGTGAAGCTTGGTACCGGCGCTGTCATTGCGCCGTTCTGGCATCCCGTGAAGCTGGCGGGTGAGGCCGCCATGACGGATCTGGTGACGGGCGGTCGCTTGGAACTTGGGATCGCCCGGGGGGCCTACTCCTACGAGTACGAACGCCTGATGCCGGGGCTCGATGCCTGGCAGGCCGGGCAGCGTATGCGGGAGATTGCGCCCCTCCTTCCGAAACTCTGGGACGGCGACCTAGCCCATGAAGGTGAGTACTTTCAGTTTCCCAAGAGCACCGCGTCACCGAAACCACTCCAGGACGGCGGCCCCCCGATCTGGGTCGCCGCACGGGACCCGAGCAGCCATGAGTTCGCGGTTCACAACGGCTTTAACGTACAGGTGACGCCGCTGTGGCAGGGGGATACGGAGATTGAGTCTTTGATGGAGCGGTTCACCAATGCCTGCGGCACGTATGACGGCCCCCGGCCGAAGATCATGCTGCTGCACCACGTCTATGTCGGTGCCGATGATGATGATGTGGCGGAGGGGACAAGTCTGTTGAGCCGTTTTTACTGCTATTTCGGCGCCTGGTTTCAGAATAAGCGGCCGGTCTCCCAGGGCTTGATCCAGGAGTTGAGTGACGAAGAGATTCAATCGAATGCGATGATGGCGCCAGAAAACTTACGGCGCGATCTCACGATTGGCACAGCCCAGGAGGTGATTGACCGCATCAAGCGCTACGAGGATCTGGGCTACGACGAGTTTTCGTTCTGGATCGACAGCGGCATGCCGGCCGAGAGGAAACGGGCGTCTCTGGACCGTTTTCTCGACAAGGTGATGCCCGCTTTCTCCTGACCGGCCGGGCGGTTGGGCCTATTGCCTCCTCGCCCCTTCGCGCCAAGCCAAGACAACGGCGCCCGCAACGATCAATGCCGCGCCGGCGATTGAGAGTGGGACGGGGATGGCTCCGAACACCAAGGCGTCGTACAGCGCTGCGAAGACCAGGGCAGAGTAAAAGAACGGCATCACGAAACTGGCGTCTCCGCGTTTCATGCCCTGAAGAAACAGGGTTTGCGCCATCACCATGAGGACGGCGAGGCCTGCCAGCAGCGCCCACTGCTCCGGTGACGGCCACACCCAAACGGTGGATGCCGCCGCCAAAGCAACCACCGCACCGATCGAGTTGTTGACGAAAAGGATCCGGATCGCGGGTTCCCCTGCTGTTTCCTCACTTCCTGTCAGAAGTTTGATGAAGATCACCTCCGCCGCGCCAAAGACGGCCGCCGCCAGAGCGATCAACGCGGCCGGCTGGAAGGCTTCCATGCCCGGCCGGATCAGGACGACGGCGCCAACAGCGGCGATGGCGGCCGCACCCCACCGCCAGGGACCGACCCGCTCACCAAGGATGGGAATGGCGAGAACCATTGCGATCAATGGATTGAGGAAGCTGATCGCGGTTGCATCACTCAGTGGCATCAGCGCGGCCGCCGTGAAGATGCAGGTAACGGCCGCCCAACCGGACACGGCCCTGCCCACATGAAACCGCCAACGCGCACCCCGGAAGCCGGGCCGAAACCAAATGACGACCGGCACCAGTATCATCCAGGCGAAAGCGAACCGGCCCGCGCTGATCATGAAACCCGGCAAGGGCTCTCCCGAGGCTCCGTTACCGAGCGCTTTGGCAATCAACGTGGTTGCGGCCACCAACGCCGCCGCTCCGGTCATGAACAGAGGGGCGGCCAAACCGCTCGGGGCGCCTTTCCGAAGCTCATCATTGGGTGGTGTGCTCGACATTTGACGATAGCCCGCTCGCGGATCCCGGACCCGTCCGGCTTTGTGTTCTCAACGCGTCAGTGGTGACAGAAGGCTGCGTCCGTTGACACCACGAAGGCTTGAGAAGCGCACGGCACCCCGTCTGAATCGGTACGTGATCGAAGCACGCTGGAAATGATGTCGGCAACACTCGATAACGATCACCTGGCCGAGAGACTGGCCGCGCACATGACGAATTCGGCCGAACAGCCCGACACGCATGCTTCGAGGCTGTTGAGAGTTAAGATGGAGGCTTCCTCTCAAACGCTGTCACCGTAGGCTGGTGAGACTTTGAAGAAGAGTGGGAGCCGAACAAATGGTCAGTGGAGGTCGGCTTCAGACATGCCCTGCAGAGTGCTGCATTGAACTGACCAGCGTCACGCGCGACAACTAAATCACGATAAATCAAAATGAAATTATCGCTAAGTATGAAATACTATTTACGACAAGAAAAATCAAAAATTTACCAATCCCTGCTTGAGAAAACTCGAAAGTAACATTTGGAATCGACTAACTTCTGCGTTAGTTTAAACCGTTTGTTAACAAGTTATAACTAAAAGTCGAAGAATATTTCGCGACGAATATCAGTTCAAATTTCACATGGCGCGGAACCGAATGAAGAGCGGTGACTACAAAAAATGGATTCTTGAGAATTCCGTAATTGTTGGCGCTATTCTATCTGTGATAGTAGTGTCTGCCGCTGCATACTGGGTGTTCTCAAACGAGTCGAGAAATAGAAGGGCTCAAGTGCAGGAAAGAGCGCATTTAATCTCAACTATTCTTGAAGAAGAAGTCATTAATATATTTGATTTCGTTGAATCTTATCTGACGCTTGTTCGAAATCAGTATTATGAAGATAGAAACGTCGAATCAATTAAA
The DNA here is from genome assembly GCA_963691835.1 of Thalassobaculaceae bacterium. Classification (GTDB taxonomy): domain Bacteria; phylum Pseudomonadota; class Alphaproteobacteria; order Thalassobaculales; family Thalassobaculaceae. Next base: position 4,468,882 of record OY829383.1, on the reverse strand, counting down.
AATCTGCTCGATATTGCACCAATTAATGAAAGGAGTTTCTCGCATCTAACCTTAATTGATCGGGATGGAACGCCTACTTTTAACTCTCGTTATGTTATTCGGCCGGGATCCAGCGCGGCGGACAGGGAATATTTTAAGCATTTTCAGAAGAATGACACTGATGAATTATACATCTCATTGCCGCATGTTGGAAGAAACTCGAACAAAGTTGTGGTTCGGGCTGTAAAACGTCTGGAAGATCCCGATGGGAATTTCGATGGTGTGATTTTCATTGCGATTGACGTCGACCGATTGGTTCGATTCTTCAAGGAACTGGACCTTGGTGAGAATAGTTCGGCAACCATTGTTGGCCTGGACAAACGGATACGCTCCCGTTCTCACTATGGCGAGCTCGGTCCCGGCCAGGATATTAGTGGGTCCAGAATATGGAAGGAGTTGGAGAAACGCCCCACTGGTTCTTACAGGCAAACCAGCGTCGTTGATCAGGTTGAGAGGCTATACACTTATCGGAAATTGGAAGACTACCTACTCATTGTTGCCATCGGTGTCCCTGTCAATTTCGTTGGGAAACTGGAATCTGATATAAGCTGGCTCGCCTCAAGTTTTACAGGAATAGCGATAACCATTGTTCTTCTTCTTTCAGTTATTGCCGTAAGGGAGTCGATTTTCTCCAGGCGCCTTCGGAAAAGTAATACGGCAAAGGATGAGTTTCTTGGTCAGAGTCCGTCCATAAAGTTCATGTTTGTTTCAAGCGGCGTACCATGATCTTGATCATGGCGAGGTAGATGAAGGCGGTGGCGGTTCGCGCCCGCGCCTCGAAGTCTCGGGCGAGCCTTCGGTTGCGCGAGATCCAGGCCAGCGTGCGTTCGACGATCCAGCGCTTGGCCTGCACCATGAAGCCCTTGGCGCCGTCGCTCCGCTTGATGATTTCCAGCCGCCAGGGCCCGGTCTTGGCCACCGCCTTGGCGGCTTTCGGCCCCTGGTAGCCGGCATCGGCGAAGACCACCTCGATGAATGGAAACCGTCGCCGCACCCGCTTGCTCAAAACCAAGGCCGCGCCGTCGCGGTCCTGAATGTCGGCTGGATGCACCACCGCCGTGAGCAGCAGTCCGCCATGGTCAGTGAGGATGTGGCGCTTCACGCCGCGCGTCTTCTTGCCCGCGTCATAGCCGATCGGGTCAAGCGACGCCCCCCTTTTTGCGCCGATTTGGCGCTTTGGCTGTCGATAATCGCGGCGCTCGGTTGCCCCTCTCGGCCTTCCGCCTCGCGCAACGCCACATAGAGCGTATCGTGCATCCGCTCGAGCGTGCCGTCCCAGGCCCACAGATCGAAATACCCATGCACCGTGCTCTTCGGCGGAAAGTCCTTCGGCAAATGGCGCCACGGGCAGCCGGTCTCCAGAACATAGAGCAAGCCATTGATCACCGCGCGAACGTCAACCGACCGCTTGCGGCCGCCATGCCGGGCCGGCGGGATCAACGGCGCCAGAACCGACCACTCTTCGTCCGTCAGATCACTCGGGTACCGAAGGCCCCGGCGCTCATAACGGGCACGGTTTTCTTTCGTCCACATCTGGTAGCTCCCTCATCAATCGCTACAAGATAGTGAATCACAAACGATTCCAACGATTCAATGACTTTGTGGACGGGCTCTCATATGTCACATGAGTTAAGGACGCCTTTAAACTCAATCATCGGATTCTCAGAGATAATTTCAGAAGAGTCTTTTGGGCCAAGCGGTAACAGGAAGTATGTCGAGTATGCGAAGGATATAAGGTTTGCAGGGCAGCACCTCCTGGTCATCATCAATGATATTCTGGACTTAATGAAGATCGAGGCGGGCAGGAGGCGCATTCAACCGGAATGGGTCGATCTTGCCGACGTGTTCAAGGAAGTTGACAGTCTTGTCGGGCTCACGGTGAGTGAGAAAGGTCTGAACATGCGTTTTGTCTGTTCGGAAGAGGTGCCGAGAGTTTGGTTGGACCGGGTATCGATCAGGCAGGTGCTGTTAAATCTGATTGCCAATTCGGTGAAGTTCACGGAGGCGGGCGGGCACATTGTGGTCAGTGCAGAGCATCGACCGTCCGCTGGGTTAAAAATAAGCATAGTCGATGATGGGGTTGGAATCGGGCAGGAAGACCTCTTGAGAATACTGAAACCGTTCGAGCAGGCCCGCGATACCGTTCTGAAGACAGCGGAAGGCACGGGACTTGGTCTGCCCCTTTCAAAATCGCTGATACAACTCAATGGTGGCAGTTTCAAAATAGAGAGCACGCAAGGTCAAGGGACCCGCGTGGAGATCGAATTCGCGTCGGCCAAGACACGAACGGACCGCGACACTGACTGAGGATGCTTTGGTCGAAGCCGCGTAGGGTATCGGCGATCCCAGACTCGTAGCCTGACAAGGTCCGGGTTCGACGGGGCGGATCGTCCACCAGCCGCGCTCAATCGAACCCTAGGTCCGGTGTCTCCGGCCGCCTCCCGTGGCGCAGCGGCAATACCGGCTCATTGATCGCTTCGGATGCCGCCGCGTCGATTGTCTTAACCCTGTCTCGACAGTATAAGGCTTGTCATTGTGGCGCATGCGTCTTTGCGGCCGCGACGAGATGGTTGGGATGCCGATGAACGACTATTCCTCTGCTCGCCATAACATGGTTGAGAGTCAGATCCGGACCAACAAGGTCACCGATGACGGCTTGTTGTCGGCGTTTGAGAACACGCCGCGGGAAGCGTTTGTGCCGAAAGCCATGACCGGGATCGCCTATGTGGATGAGGATCTTCACATCGGTGACAGTCGGCATTTGATGGAGCCGATGGTTTTGGCGCGTCTGCTTCAGGCCGCTCAGCCGGAAGCGTCCGATCTGGCACTTGTTGTTGGCGGCACGACCGGGTACGCGGCCGCCATTCTATCGGGGCTGGTCGCCACTGTTGTCTCTTTGGACAGCGACAAGGCGCTCACCAAGCGTGCCAACGACACCTTCATGACGCTGGGGCTGGATAATGCAGCATCTGTTGCCGGCGAGATGGAGCAGGGTTACGCCGCGCAGGCGCCCTACGATCTAATCGTAGTCGATGGCGGAATAGAGGTTGTTCCGGCCGATCTCGTTGACCAACTGTCTCCGGATGGACGGCTCGTTGCCGTCATTTATCGGGAGGAGGGGGAGCCAGGCCGCGCGATGATCGTCGAGAAGACCGGTGACGGCTCGGCGCGCCGCATCCTGTTCGATGCCTCCGTTCCTCTGTTGCCCGGCTTTCGCCGTACAGCCGGTTTCGTCTTTTGAACCGCCGTTTTTCAGCGGTACCAGTATTGGGTTTTGGCTCTCATCCGGAAGGAGCGGGATTAATGGTCCGTCAGCACGTGGTCGGAATGGCACTGGCCTTCGGAGTGGCGGCGGGTGTCGCTGTCGGAGGATTGCCCGCGTCGGCTCAGACTTTCGATGAGGCACTGGCGCTCGCCTACACAAACAATCCGGATCTGCGGGCGGCACGGGCCAATCTTCGCGGAACGAACGAAGGGGTGCCCCAGGCGCGCGGCGGCTGGTTGCCGACTGTCTCCGCGAACGTGACGGGCGGATACACCTCGCTGGACAGTCAGAACAATGACACCAACACGAGTTCCGACGGGGATTCCTTTCCGACGACCGGCAATCTGACGGTCTCTCAGCCGCTTTACACTGGTGGTTCCACGGCGGCCAATGTTCGGCGGACAAAGGCGCTGGTGCAGGCGGAGCGGGCCAGCCTTTTCGATAGCGAACAGACGGTCCTGCTGAGTGCGGCGCAGGCATATGTGGACGTGATCCGGTTCGAGGCTGTCCTCGATCTCCAAGTCAGCAACTTGCAGCGGCTGATCAAACAGCTCGAAGCGACGCGGGACCGCTTTGCTGTCGGTGAGGTGACGCGGACGGACGTGGCACAGGCGGAAGCCCGTGTTGCCCGCGCCGAGGCGGACCGGGCACAGGCCGCGGGTGATCTGACCAATGGTCGGGTGATCTTCGAGCGGGTGGTGGGCATCGTCCCAGCCGGCCTAACCCAGCCGGCTACGCCGCCAGGGCTGCCGGCCTCCCGCGAGGAAGCGGTGGATGTGGGGACGGAGAGCAACTTTCAGCTCGTCGAGGCAAAATTCCAGGAAGTCGCCGCGATCGACCAGATCGATCGCTCCTTCGGGTCGCTGCTGCCGAGTGCCGATTTGGTGTTCTCCGCTGACCAGTCATACGACACAAGCGGCGGCGATAACGAGAGCACGTCGGTGACGCTTGAGGCCCAGCTCACGATCCCGATCTATCAGCAGGGCATCGTCTATTCCCAGGTCCGCGCGGCCAAGGAAGAGGCGAATCGGCAGCGGATTCTCGTCGAGTCTGTCCGCCGGAGCGTTGTCGATGTGGCCGCACGGTCCTTCGAGGAATACGAAACGGCTCTCGCGCGAATCGACGCGCTGCAGGCCGAGGTCGACTCTCAACAAGTCGCACTGGAAGGTGTCGAGCAGGAAGCGACCGTGGGTGCCAGAACGGTTCTCGATGTGCTCGATGCGGAGCAGGAACTGCTCGATGCCCAGGTGAATCTCGTCTCTGCACAGCGGAATGCCTTGGTTGCAGCCTATGAGCTTCTTACGGCGGTCGGACGGATGACCGCGTCCAATCTGGCTCTTCCGGTCGAGCTCTATGACTTCAACACCCCGTATCTAGAGACCGAAAAACGACTTTACGGCACCACGCCGGCGAGCGGCCTGCCCTGACGGCATTGTGCTGTGCGTGACCGTTTGATGACCGGTGTCTGGAAACACCGTCGGCCGTCGAGTACTGTTCTGGCCAACTTTATGTGGTTGGGTCCGCACGGATGACAGATACGGCTCAAGAACCGTCGATGGAGGAAATCCTCGCGTCGATCCGCCGGATTATTTCGGAGGATTCGGAGGAGGAGACCGAAACCGTCGACATGTCTTCGGACCCGGACCCGGAGCCCGAACCAGAGCCGGAGCCAGAACCGGAACCTGAGCCGGAACCTGAGCCAGAACCGGAACCCGAAGAGGAACTGGAACTTACCGAGGACGCGGAGCCGCTTTTCGAGGAACAGAAGTTTTCTGAAGCGGAGCCTGAGCCGGAACCCGAGCCGGAACCTGAGCCCGAGCCGGAGCCTGCCTACGAGCCTCCTCCGCCACCGCCACCGGCACCGGCCGCACCCCCGCCTCCGCCGCCGCCGCAACCGACGTATCATCCCGGTCTCGTGTCCGCGCCGCAGGCTCAGGAGACCGCGAACGCGTTCGCTCGCCTAAATGAAAAGCTCTACGAGGACTACGAGCAGCTCCCGATTGGGGATGGGACGGTCACCCTCGAACGGCTGACGCGCGAGCTGATGCGTCCGATGCTGAAGGAATGGCTCGATCAGCACTTGCCGATGATGGTTGAACGCCTGGTTCGTGAAGAGATCGAGCGGTTGGTGCTCCAGTCTCAGCGCCGCGATCCCTGGTAGGTTTCGTCAGCCTTTTGGTGCGTCTATTCCCGCACGGCAATGCGGAAGACGCTGCATCTGAGCATCGTCTGGCGTTTCCCCGGCGCTTGCCCTAAAACACGGTCCCCCGATGATATTCGGTAGCCAATCGCGCGTCGGCACGGCGCGCTCGTGAGGTTCAGGCATGCTTGAGAAAACGTACGATCCGAAGGCGATTGAGGAGAAACACTACCCCCGTTGGGAGGAGGCCGGCACCTTCGCTGCCGACGTAGGGTCCGGCGCCGTTCCCTACACGATCATGATGCCGCCGCCGAACGTCACGGGCAGTCTGCATATCGGTCATGCGCTGACGTTCTCGATCCAGGACTTTTTGATCCGCTATCAGCGGAAAGCGGCAAAGGACGTTCTCTGGCAGCCGGGTACAGACCACGCGGGAATTGCGACCCAAATGGTCGTGGAACGCCAACTGGCTGAGCGGCAGATAAACCGCCGTGATCTTGGCCGTGATGCTTTTGTCGAGAAGGTTTGGGAGTGGAAGGCCGAGTCCGGCGGCACGATCATCCACCAGCTCCGCTCGCTCGGCGCGTCAGCCGACTGGCCGCGCGAACGCTTCACTATGGATGAGGGACTATCGGCCGCCGTTCGGAAAGTCTTCGTCGATCTGCACAAGCAAGGTCTGATCTATCGCGATAAGCGCCTCGTCAACTGGGACCCCAAGCTTCGGACGGCAGTTTCGGACCTTGAGGTTCAACAGATCGAGCAGAAGGGCAAAATCTGGCACTTCCGCTATCCGATCGAGGGCGATGAGGGGCGGTATGTCGTCGTTGCAACGACGCGTCCGGAGACGATGCTGGGCGACACAGGTGTCGCGGTGCATCCGGAGGATGACCGGTATCGGGACATCGTCGGCAAACATGTCATCCTGCCGTTGGTTGGCCGGCGCATTCCCGTGGTTGCTGACGAATACTCCGATCCCGAGAAGGGAACCGGTGCCGTCAAGATGACGCCGGCACACGACTTCAACGACTTCGAGGTGGGGCGCCGCCATAGCCTTGAGATGATCAACATCTTCGATGCGGGTGCGCGGGTGAATGAGAACGCGCCGGAGCCGTATCAGGGGCTTAGCCGTGAGGACGCCCGAAAGAAGGTTGTGGCCGACATGGAGGCGCTTGGCCTTCTGGAGGCGGTCGAGGATCACGCCAATGTGGTGCCGCACGGAGACCGCTCCGGCGTGGTGATCGAGCCGTGGTTGACGGACCAGTGGTATTGCGACGCGGCAACCTTAGCCAAACCGGCGATCGAGGCGGTGGAGACGGGCAAGACGGTCTTTGTGCCGAAGAACTGGGAGAACACGTACTTCGAGTGGATGCGGAACATCCAGCCCTGGTGCATCTCCCGGCAGCTCTGGTGGGGACATCGGATTCCCGCGTGGTACGGCCCTGACGGCACCGTTTTTGTGGAGATGTCCGACGCCGATGCCAAAGCCGCTGCGGAAGCGCACTACGGCGAGGCGGTTGACCTGATCCAAGACGAGGACGTGCTGGATACCTGGTTCTCCTCCGCTCTTTGGCCTTTCTCGACACTCGGATGGCCGGACAAGACGCCGGAGCTTGACCGCTACTACCCCGGCGATGTGCTGGTCACCGGCTTCGACATCATCTTTTTCTGGGTCGCCCGGATGATGATGATGGGCATCCATTTCATGGACGAGGTGCCGTTCAAGACCGTCTACATCCATGCCCTCGTTCGGGACGCGAAGGGCGCGAAAATGTCCAAGTCCAAGGGGAACGTGATGGATCCCCTGGACCTCATCGACAAATTCGGGTGTGACGCCCTCCGGTTCACCCTGGCGGCGATGGCCGCACAGGGGCGGGATATCAAACTGGCGGAGAGCCGGATCGAGGGTTACCGGAACTTCGCGACCAAGCTTTGGAATGCGGCGCGATACGCGGAAATGAACGGCTGCGCGCTCGACCCGTCTTTCGATCCGGCGGCGTGCAAGCAGACCGTAAACCGCTGGATCGTGGGCGAGGTGGCCGCGACGGCGGAAGCTGTTTCCGTAGCCTTTGAGGCATATCGTTTCAATGATGCGGCAAACGTTCTCTATCAGTTCGGTTGGGGCACGTTCTGCGACTGGTACCTGGAGTTCACCAAGCCGATCCTGGCCGCTGGCGGAGAGGACGCGGCGGAGACCAAGGCGGCAACCGCCTGGGCGTTGGGCGAGCTTCTCAACATGCTAAGCCCACTCATGCCCTATCTGGCGGAGGAGCTTTGGGAGAACCTCGGCGGTGAGGGCATGTTGATAAATCGCCCGTGGTCGAAGGCGCCCAAGGACACCTCCGGTGCTGCGGAGGAAATGAACTGGGTCGTCCGCCTGATCACCGAGGTACGCTCGATCCGCTCGGAGATGAATGTGCCGGCGGCGGCGAAGATCGACCTGCGTTTGAAGGAGGCGAATGACCTTTCCCGCGCGCGTCTCAACACGCATGAGGATCTTGTCCTCAAACTCGCGCGCCTCGGCTCCATTGGCATTGATGATGGAGAGGCTCCTGCCGGCTCCGTTCAGTCCGTCTTGGATGAGGCGACGATCATCCTTCCGATCGCCGATGTGATTGACATCAGCGCGGAGCGGGACCGATTGACGAAGGACATCGCCAAAACAGAGGCGGAGATCGGCAAAATCGACAAGAAGCTCTCGAACCCCGGCTTTGTTGCCAAAGCACCGGAAGAGGTTGTCGAAGAGAACCGCGAACGGTTGGCCGAGGAACAGGCCCGCAGAAACAAACTCGCCGCGGCCCTGGATCGGCTCGCGGCGGTCTGAACGGTCGGAAGCTTTAAGTCGGCCGGGCGTCAAACACCCGGCCGATTTTCTGTCCTGAGAAAGGTTTTCGATCGTTAGGACGATCTTCGGTCCTTAGGATCGGGCAATGGCCTTGTTCGGGTCATAGAACGGGACCGGGACAATCCGCGCGGATAACGGGTTGCCCGGGATCTCCACGGTAACTTCGGTCCCTTCCATCGACAGATCCATCGGCGCGAAACCGAGCGCGATGTTCTTGTCCAGACGTGGCGAGTAAACGGCACTGGTGATCTTGTCGGTCCGGTCATCGGCGAAGCGAATGCTCCACGGATGCTCGTTCACCGGGATCGGCGCGCCATCGATCTCAAAACCGACGAGACGCCGGCTGATGCCTTCGAGATGGATGCGGGTGAGGGCGGCTTTGCCCACGAACCAGTCCGGCCGGTCAAGGTTCACTAGACGGCCAAGATTGAGCTCGTAAGGATTGGTGTCCGCCGTAATGTCGGAGCCGTAGGACAGGATCCCCCCTTCGATACGACGGATCGTGCTCGGCGCACCGGGGCGCACATCGAACGGCTGGCCAGCCTCGAACACACGCTCCCAAAGCTGGTCGCCCTTGGAACCGTCGGTCAGATAGACCTCGTAGCCGCGCTCCGCACTCCATCCGGTCCGGGAGATGACGAGCGGAATGCCGTCGAGGGTGGTTTCGGCGACATGGTAGTAGCCCATGTCCTCGATCCAGCTACCGAACAGGGCCACCATCAGATCGGTCGACTTCGGTCCCTGCACCTGGATTGGCGACACGTCGGGCTCCCGGATCACAACATCCAGTCCCCAAGCCGCGTTAAGGCCGCGCATCCACAGGAGCAGGTCGCTGTCGGCAAGCGAAAGCCAGAACCGATCCTCGGCGAGCTTAAGCACCACCGGATCGTTCAGCACACCGCCTTTGTCGTCCGTAAACAACACATACCGCGCCCGGCCCGGCAGCATCTTGGAAAGATCCCGCGGCGAGACCCGGGCCATGAAGGCACCCGCATCCGGCCCCACGATCTCCACCTGTCGCTGAACGGAGACGTCCCAGACTGTCACGCCATCGATCAGTGCCTGGAAATCGGCTTCCGGGCTTTCGTACCAAAGCGGCATGTACATGTGGTTGTACACACTGAACGCCTTCGCCCCGTACTGCAGGGTGGAATTGAAGTACGGAGACTTCCGTACCCGCGCACCGAAGGAGATCTTCGACGGTCCGACCCCGTCCAGCGCTGGTCCCGATGCCAGCTCGTCGGCAATGTGGATGATTGTCATCTCGTTCCTCCAACCGCCCCACTCTACGGTGGGTGCCAAGAGCCGCGACTTTGCCGGTCTTGGATCCCCGATGCTTTTCTACACGCGACCAAGTATTCCGTTCCCGCCTTCTTCAGGAGTATTTCGGCATTTGGGCGTCATTTTCCTAGGTATGGACACTATCTGAAACTAATAGGGCATGAAATATTAAATATAAATCAATATGATAAAGGGTGCGAATTTCATCGTTTCCGTCTTAGCGCCATCGCAAAAAGGCGTAGTTTCGATAACGACACTTTTACTTGGTGTCGGTTTTAGAATTAAGTTGTCGTGTTTTGACCTGAAGTAGTGGTCAGACGAACGGGCCCAGCAACCCATTCAGCTGGGCCGCTGTTGTGAGGATCGCGCCGGTCAGGGCGAGACCCCAGGGCGGCGGCCATCCGGACGTTGAAATGCCGATGCGCCGTTGGGAGGCCATCAGGTGCGGGGCAAGGGCCGCAAGACAGATGGACAGAAAGGCAAGACCCGTCAGGTGATCGGCGATAGAGCCATCAGCTCTCAGCATCGCACGCTCAAGAACCTCGAACACCGGAAACGGGTCTCGGATCACCAGCTGTGACGGCAGGTTCGGGATCACCTGCTTGTAGTACTCGTAGTAGAGCTGTGGGGAGAGGCCCCATAGCAGAATGAAGGCCGCTGCGGTTCCTCCCACATCCAGGATACCCACGAACAGCCGCCCGGCCGGGGTCCGGCTGCCGGCCAGCCGTATGGATTTCGCCAAAGTCAGTTGGAAACCGAGGAGCAGCATCAAGGCGGTCAGCGCCGCCAGCCCGATTTGGGCGGGCAGGTTGAGGGTGTGAAAAGAGTCTCCCGGATATGCCGCCACCGCTGACATCCATACGGCAGGGGAGGCAAGCAGCGGGATCGCCAGGGCGCCGAGCCCGAAGAGCAGCCGGGCCATACCGTCTGGTCTCGGCATTTCGTCGTCATAGAAGTATCGCCATGAGACGCGCCAAGCGGCGGCGGCAATGCTGACGAGCAACACTGCCGCAACCGGCAGTGCGATCAGGAAGGGATCGGCCAAGACCCGATCAACAACAGCGGACAAGGTCTCGGTGTTCATATGGTGGCCACACTCGCAGAAGAGGCGTCAGACCCAACCGGTATGCCGGGCCGGTCCGGGATGGGGAGGCCATTGACCAACTGTTCCAGACCGGAGGCATAGGCGTGGCGGAGGTTGATCCAGAACGGATCCGTCTCTGTGAACTTGCGCTTGCCCACGTCAGAGAAACTATTCGCCTCATAGATCAGCAGATCGATGGGGGGACCGACCGAGAGATTGCTTCGGATCGTGGCGTCGTAAGACAAGAGCGCCAGTGTTGCGGCCGAACAAAGATCCATCTCGTACCGGAGCGCCCGGTCCAGGATTGGCTTCCCATATTTTGTCTCGCCGATCTGGAGAAACTGGGTTCTGGGAGACGCCTCGATAAAGTTCCCGGCGGTGTAGATCTGGAACAGCCGGGGCGCCTCTCCGCTGATTTGCCCTGAAACCAGCAAGGTCGCCCCTGGGTCTCCATAGGGCCTGACAAAAGACTCCTCCCGCGCCAACTCGGCGCGCAGTTTGTCGCCCACGATCCTGGCAACCTCAAACAGGGTCGGCGCCAGTTTCATGTCCAGACCCGCGAAACCGCTGCCCCAGGCCTGACGCAGTTCTGTGACCACGGCTTGGGTCGTCGCCAGATTGCCAGCGGTCTGGATGGCGATCATCCTTTCGCCGGGTTCGACAAACGTTGCGAGCTTGCGCACGGTCGCGATCTGATCGACACCGGCATTGGTGCGGCTGTCCGATCCAAGCACGAGGCCGTCCTGGAACAGCATGCCGAGGCAGTACGTCATGAAAGTCCTCGCCCTTTCTCGGAGCGCCCCTGGAGGAGAACCTTGGTTCAGTCGAAACATATTCTGACCCGCGTGCGGGCCCAAATCGAGCCACGATTATCAGTAGGCAAGGTCGCTGACTACATTCCGGCCCTCGCGCGCGTGGACCCAAACAAGTTCGGCATGGCTGTGATCGGTCTTGATGGCGCGGTCTCGACAGTCGGTGATGCCGAAGAGCCGTTCTCAATTCAGAGCATATCAAAGGTCTTCGCACTCACCCTCGCCTTGGGGCGTGTCGGAAACGATCTATGGAAGCGCGTCGGCCGGGAGCCGTCGGGGTCAGCCTTCAATTCGATTGTGCAGCTTGAGAATGAGGGCGGTATACCGAGAAACCCGTTCATCAACGCGGGCGCAATCACCGTGTCGGATGTCCTGATCGACCACCGCCCGACAGACGTTGTGACGGCGGAACTCCTCGACTTCGTTCGGGGTCTCGCCGGGAACAAAGGGATTGAGATCGACGGGGAAGTGGCTGCATCCGAAGCGGCAACCGGGCACCGCAACGCCAGCCTTGCCCATTTTATGGCGTCGTTTGGGAACCTCAAATGCGACGTTGATACGGTTCTCGGGCTCTACTTCCGTCAATGCGCTCTCGCCATGAGTTGTGTGGATCTGGCGCGAGCGGGGTTGTTCCTTGCCAACAGTGGTGTCGACCCGGTCACCGGCCGCAGGGTGGTGCGGGAGAAACGGGCGCGGCAGGTGGCTGCGGTCATGATGACCTGCGGCCACTACGACGCGTCCGGGGATTTCGCTTACCGGGTGGGGCTTCCCGGGAAGAGCGGTGTCGGCGGCGGAATCTTGGCCATCGTGCCGGGGCAAGCCTCGATCGCCGTCTGGTCTCCTGGTCTCAACACGAATGGAAACAGTCTTGCGGGGACGGAGGCGCTTGAGTATCTGGCGGCCGAGACAGGATGGTCCGTTTTTCGGGGACACGATGATGGCGTCTGACGCTTCGCCGCCGCTGGTGATCGCGCACCGGGGAGATTCCAAGCGCGAGCAGGAAAACTCACTCGCTGCCGTCAAAGCCGCGGTCGCCGCGGGCGCGGACATGGTCGAGGTGGATGTTCGGCGCACAGAAGACGGCATCTTCGTCTGTGCCCACGACCCGGACCTCTCCCGCCTTGCCGGTGACGCACAGGTCATTGCCGATTTAACGCTTGAGAAAGTGCAGACGATCGCGCGGCGGGCCCGCGTGGATGTTCCCAGATTAGCGGATGTCTTGGGCGCGGCCCGGTTCCGGACCGCTGCTGGCGGCGGGATCGGGGTTCTGTTGGACCTGAAGCCCGAACTCGCCCCGGCTGATGTGAAGCGGATTGCGGAAATCGTCTGGGCATCCGAGATGGCGTCCAACGCCGTCTTCGGGTTACGGGATCCAGTCCTCTTATCAGACGTGCGGTCGGTACTGCCGGAGGCCCGGACATTGGCGTTCTATAAGAACGATGCCGATTTCGATGCCTTTGTCGCGGGTGGGGTCGACGCGATCCGGATCTGGGACGGCGACCAGGCAGCGATGGCTCGTGCTCAATCCGTAGGGATGCCCATCTGGGTCACAGCCGGTGGTCCCGGGACTGAACAGCCTGTTGGGGCGATCACGGCTGAAAGGGTGAGGGCTCTCGCCGCTTCCGGCATATCGGGCTTGATCGTCGATGATCCACTGGCCGTTTCACAATGGCTGCGCGATATCGTGAACGGTGCGTGACCCGTTTGGATCTCGTCTGAGCGCGCCTGTCTCCTTACATCTGCGCCTATCGAACAGGATCCACCGGAGAGGTCCATGAGGACTGACAGACTGATGCTTGGCAGACGCACACTCCTGAAGACGGCAGTCGCTGGAACGGCGATGTTCGGATTGACGGGATTTCGATCCTTTTCCGGTCTGTTCGCCCCGTCGGCCGAGCTTTGGGACCGCTGGACGGCCCACGACCAGAACAGCACGGTCACTTTGGACTACGAGGCTTGGACCCAGTTCCTCGGCCGTTTCACCAAGCCTATGCCCAACGGTGTGATGGCGTTCGACTACGGCGGAGTTGGGGCCTCCGGGAAGCAGGCCCTAGACGACATGATCGCCGCCTGGGCCGCGACCCCGGTTTCATCCTTGCGCCGGGATGAGCAGGAGGCGTTCTGGATCAACCTCTATAATGCGGCGACCATCGCATTGGTCCTGCGCCACTATCCTGTGGAGAGCATTCGCGACATTGAGGGGGAGGGCGGCTTTCTGTCCAAGAAAGGCCCTTGGGATATCGAAGTCGTCGAAATCGAGAGGCAAGCGCTCACCCTGAACGACATCGAGCACCGCATTCTCCGTCCGATCTGGCAGGACCCCCGGGTCCACTATGCGGTCAACTGCGCGTCGATCGGCTGCCCCAACCTCAAACCGACGGCCTGGACGGCGGCGGCGATGGATACGGATCTGGACGCTGCGGCCCGGGGCTATGTCAACGACCCCAGGGGCGCCCGCTTCGACGATGGGAACGTCGTCGTCTCCTCCATCTACGACTGGTTCATCGAAGACTTCGGCGGCTCGGAGGAGATGGTTCTCGCTCACCTAAGGCGATATGCTGAACCGGATCTGGCGAACCGGCTCGCAGCAGCCGGAAAGATCGAAAGAACCGAGTACGACTGGCGTCTGAACCGGCTGTCCTGAGGGCCGCGCCCTCTCGCGAACCAGGCCGGACGGCGCGCGGGAGGAGCAACGCTCATGACCACTGAACTGACCATGCTTGCCTGGAGTGCGGCGCTTACCGCCGTGCTTTGGATACCTTACGTGCTGGTGGCGATCCTCCGCCACGGTCCGGTCGCGACCCTGACATACACGGCACCGTCGGAAGACGAGGGTTGGTACAACCGCGCCAAGGCAGCCCACCGCAACGCGGTTGAGAACCTGGTCCCGTTCGGGGCCTTGGTCCTCGTCGCCCATGCGGCAGGTGTGTCCAATGAGGAAACCGCTTTGGCGGCCGTCACCTACTTTTGGGCCCGGGTTGCCCATGTGATCGTCTGCACGCTTGGTATTCCGGTCGCCCGCACCATCGCCTTCGTGGTCGCGTGGGGAGCGATGGTGCCATTCTTCCTTGCCATCCTCGGCGCGGGGGATGCCGCGACCTCCGGCGTCGTACCGGCGGTGTCCGGCTGATGAGCGGAGGACGCGAGGCCTCGGATGGCCGGTGGGCACTTGTGACCGGTGGCTCCCGCAGCATTGGCGGCGGGATCTGCCGGCGGCTTACAGAGGACGGATATCGCGTTCTCATCCTCGACCGGGATGCGCCGGATCACGACGCGCATCACGGATATATCCAAGTGGATCTGATGGATGAGGCTGCGACCGCGGCGGCGCTGGATGAGGCCTTATCGGATGGCCGGCGGATCGGCCGTCTGGTCAACAATGTGGGTCACGTCAAACCGGCACCCGCCGAAGAGCAGAGCTTGGAGGACTTCGATGCGGTGATGCGGCTCAACGTTCGTGTCGCCATGCAGGTTGGCCAAGCGCTCATCCCTGGTATGCGACATCTCGGATCGGGCCGGATCGCTTCTATCTCCAGCCGGGCCGCGTTGGGCAAGGAGCTTCGCACCGCCTACGCCGCGAGCAAGTCAGCGCTGCACGGACTCACCAAGACCTGGGCGCTGGAGCTGGCGAAGGACGGCATCACGGTGAACTGCGTGGCCCCGGGCAGCATCGACACACCCCTGTGGCGGGCGGTCAATCCATCCCAGGACCCGAGAACGCAGAAGATCATCGACGGTATCCCCGTTGGCCGCCTCGGCACGCCCGACGACATCGCAAACGCCATATCGTTTCTGCTCGATGACCGGTCTGGCTTTGTGACAGGGCAGATTCTATACGTATGCGGCGGCTTGACGGTCGGCTCTGCCCGGGCCTGAGCCTAAGAAAACATGCCGTGGAAGAGGGAGGGCGTCATGAAGCTCACCAACGAGCAGCTCGAAGAGTTTGACCGGGAAGGGTACGTCTTCCTGCCGAGTGTTTTCTCGCCGGACGAGATCAAGGTCCTCAAAGACGCGGCAGAGGCTGTGTTCACGATGGACCGGGATGAGGTCTGGCGGGAATCGAGCGGCGTCGCCCGGACGGCGTTCGCGGCGCACCGCTATGACGAAGCCCATGGACGCTTGGGGCGGCACCCGCGACTGGTTGAGCCAGTGATGCAGTTGCTGGACGGCCAAGTCTACATGCATCAGTACAAGATCAACGCAAAAGCGGCCTTCGACGGCGAGGTCTGGCAGTGGCACCAGGACTTCGGGACGTGGCACCGGGACGACCTGATGCCGGAGCCTCGGGCCATGAACATCGCGTTGTTCCTGGACGATGTGACGGCGGCAAACGGTCCTCTGATGTTCCTCCCCCGGAGCCACAAGGACGGCACGTTCGAGGCGGGACATGACCTGGAAACGACGAGCTATCCGCTCTGGACCCTATCGCGGGACAAGGTGACCGAGTTGGCGGAAGCGGGCGGTTGTGTCGCGCCGACCGGACCGGCGGGATCGGTTCTGCTGTTCCACGCCAACCTGGTACACGCGAGCCCACCGAACATCAGCCCGTTCGGCCGGACGATCGTCTATTTGAGCCTGTGCCACGTGGACAACCATATCCGCCGCTTCAAGCGGAAGGAGTGGATTGCCCACCGGGATTTCACGGCCATCGAACCGCTCGCCGATGACTGTTTGTCCGAGCTGGTTTCGGCCCGCGTCGCCGCCGAATAAGGCAATCGCAGCGGGCTTGTCTTTCTAGAACGATTATCAGGCGTGTGCCCCGGCGTTGCCGCCGGGCATGCGGCCTCCTATAACGTCGGCTCCTTTCAACCGAACCACCGGTGCCGCTATGCACGACATCAGGCTGATCCGAGACGATCCGGACGCATTCGACAAAGCCCTTGCCCGCCGGGGTCTGTCCGCGTCCGCGTCCGTGGCGCTGGGGTACGACCGGGTGCGGCGGGAAGCGGTGACGGAGTTGCAGACCCTGCAGCAGCGCCGCAACGAGGCGTCGAAACAGATCGGCGCCAAGAAGAAGGCGGGTGATCACGAAGGTGCCGACGCATTGATGGCCGAGGTTGCCGCCATCAAGGATAAGATGGCCTCGCTGGAGGATGAGCAAAAAAAAGCCGAAGGTCAGCTTGAGAAGCTGCTGGCCGGTATCCCGAACCTTCTCGAAGCCGAGGTGCCGGACGGTCCCGACGAAAGCGCTAATGTTGAGATCCGGTCAGAGGGTGAGAAGCGGAACTACGCGTTCACCCCGAAGGATCATGTCGCGCTGGGTGAGGGGCTGGGCCTTGATTTTGAAGCGGGTGCGAAGCTTTCCGGTGCCCGGTTCGTCGTCCTTCGCCGCCATATGGCGCGGCTGGAGCGGGCCTTGGCGAATTTCATGCTGGATACGCACACCTCGGAGTTTGGTTACGCCGAGACCGTGCCGCCGGTCATGGTGCGCGACCACGTGATGTATGGCACCGGCCAGCTTCCGAAGTTCGAGGAGGACCTCTACAAGACCACGGGGGACTTCTGGCTGATCCCGACGTCTGAGGTGCCGTTGACCAATCTCGGTGCCGACACGATCTACGCTGAGGATGAACTGCCTCTTCGGATGACGGCCTACACACCCTGCTTCCGGGCGGAGGCCGGGGCCGCTGGCCGTGATACGCGGGGCATGATCCGGATGCACCAGTTCAGCAAGGTGGAACTGGTATCTATCGCGCACCCGGACCACTCCAATGACGAGCACGAGCGCATGCTTTCCTGCGCGGAAGAGATCCTGCGCCGTTTGGGTCTCGCCTGGCGGGTGATGGTACTCTCCAGCGGGGATACCGGGTTCGGTGCCCGCAAGACCTACGACATCGAAGTCTGGTTGCCCGGCCAGAATGATGGTCAAGGTCAGTATCGTGAGATTTCCAGTTGCTCGAACTGCGGCGACTTTCAGGCCCGCCGCATGAAAGCGCGCTTCCGCCGCGCGGGTGAGAAGCAGACGGAACTGGTTCACACCCTGAACGGCTCGGGTCTCGCCATCGGTCGCACCATGATCGCCATCCTTGAGACGTATCAGAACGAGGATGGTTCGGTGACGGTGCCCGAGGCGCTTCGCAGCTACATGGGCGGCCTCGACGTCCTTCGGCCGGAGAGCTGACATGACGGGAACAGGGAATGGAGCGGTCGGTCCGGACAGGCCGATCGACCTCAAACATGCGCGGATTCTGATCTCCAATGATGACGGGATCTACGCGCCGGGCATTGAGGTCCTGATCCGGGTCGCCCGATCGCTCTCGGACGATGTCTGGGTCGTGGCACCCGAGACGGAACAGAGCGCGACCGGTCACTCGCTGACGATCCGGCGGCCGCTTCGCATCCGGGAGCATGGCGCGAACACCTTCGCGGTGGACGGGACACCGACCGACAGCGTGTTGCTGGCGGTGAACGAGCTCATGAAGGACCGGCAACCGGATCTCGTGCTCTCCGGCATCAATCGGGGCGGTAATCTCGGCGAGGACATCGTCTATTCCGGCACGGTCGCCGCGGCGATGGAGGCGACGATTCTCGGCGTGCCGGCCATCGCCCTGTCTCAGGATTTCGAGCGGGATGAGGACGTTCCTTGGGAAACGGCGGAGCAGTGGGCACCGGGCATTATCCAAAAGCTCGCAGCCCGGGGCTGGCCGGAGAACACGCTGATCAACATCAATTTTCCACCCGTTCTTCCGGGGGACGTGGCCGGGGTGCGGGCCTGCATTCAAGGACGCCGCAAAGTCGGGGATGTCATTGTGCGGGGCATCGACCCGCGCGGCGTGCCATACTACTGGATCGGCGGAGTCCGATCGGAAGACAAGGGGGTGCCGGGCACGGATCTCGCGGCGATGGCGGACAAATGCGTCTCTGTGACGCCTGTCAGCCTGGATTTGACCGCGACCGGATTGCTCGGAGGGTTGGAGACGACGTTCGCGTGATCGCGCCTTTCAAGGACGCAATTGACAACGGTGCTGGCAAGGCTGCCGGGGCCGGCGGTGACGACGCGCGCAAGATCCGTTTGCTGATGGAATTGCGGCGTGGCGGGATCACAGACACCGCCGTCTTGGCCGCCCTGGAGCGGACACCCCGCGAGTTGTTCGTGCCGGAGATGTTCCAGGACCGGGCATACGAGAATGCCGCTCTGCCGATCGAGTCCGGTCAAACGATCAGCCAGCCTTTCGTCGTTGCCTTCATGACCGAGGCGCTTCGTCTGACGGACCGTAGCAAGGTGCTGGAGATCGGCACTGGTTCCGGTTACCAGACGGCGATCCTCGCCCAATTGGCGCGCCGGGTTTACACGATCGAGCGGCATGCGGCCCTGCTGGATCCGACCGAGAAGCTGTTTCGGCGATTGGATCTTCACAAGGTCGTCGTGAAGCTCGGCGATGGCTCCAAGGGCTGGCCGGAGCAGGCACCTTTCGACCGGATCATCGTGACGGCCGCCGCTCCGGACGTCCCGAGCCGTCTGGTGGATCAGTTGGGTGACGATGGCGTGATGGTCGTCCCTGTCGGCGGTGAACACGAGGTTCAGTGCGTCGTCCGGGTTACCCGTTCCGGTGCCGCCGTTTCCGAAGAGCGACTGCTTGACGTCCGGTTCGTACCCCTCGTGGCGGATGGCCCAACACAGCCCCGTTGAAGACCGCTTTCGAGGTTTGCGTTGGCGCGACGCCGGTGCCGCCGATGCTGCGTCGCAGCAGCCTCTTTCGCCGGACGCTTTCCGGTGTTAGTGGAGGTTCAGCGCACCGAAAGATTGGAGATAGCCCATGTCGAGGATTGCCTATGTGAATGGCCGCTACGTCCCCCATCGGGAGGCGAGCGTTCACGTGGAAGATCGGGGCTATCAGTTTTCCGACGGTGTCTACGAGGTGGTGCTCGTGTACGGCGGCAAGATGATCGACGAGGCGCCGCATCTGGATCGCCTGGACCGCTCACTCGATGAATTGAGAATTGACCGGCCGATGAGCCGGGCCGCCCTGCAGCAGGTGATGCGGGAGGTGGTGCGCCAGAACCGGATCGATACGGGCCTCCTCTACATGCAAGTGACCCGAGGCGTGTCGCGCCGTGATCACCCTTTTCCGAAGGACGTGGCACCGGCCGTGGTGATGACCGCAAAGCGGATCACGCCGCCATCCGCGGATTGGATCGATAAAGGTGTTAAGGCGATAACGGTTCCCGACATTCGATGGAAACGCCCTGATATCAAATCTGTAAGTCTTCTTCCTAATGTATTGGGTAAGCAGGCGGCGCGCGAGGCGGGCGCGTACGAGGCTTGGCAGGTCGATGAGGATGGCTACGTAACGGAAGGTACCTCGACCAATGCTTGGATCGTCACGAAGGACAACGAACTGGTCACGCGTCAGGCGAATGTCGAAATCCTGAACGGCATCACGCGTCTGACACTCCTGGCCTTGGCGGAGCAGCACGGCCTGACGTTCGTTGAGCGGAAGTTCACGGTCGAAGAAGCTAAGGACGCTCGGGAAGCGTTCGTCTCCAGCGCGACCTCATTCGTGACCCCGGTTACCCAACTTGATGACACGGTGATTGGCAACGGCCGCGCAGGCACCATGAGCCTCCGAATGCGGGAGGCCTACTTCGAGCATATGCGCATTTCCGATACCGGGACCGACGCCGACGTCGCGGCCAGCGCCTGACGGTCCATCGTATGAGCCTGACCGAACCTGCAGCCATTCTGTTCGACTGGGACAGTACCCTGGTCGACAACTGGGGAACCATCACGCTCGCGCTGGATACGACGCTGGTCGCCATGGGCCAGTCGGCATGGGGCGAGGCGGAGGTGCGCCGCCGCACCAAAGGGTCGGCGAGGGATACGTTCCCCGTTCTCTTCGGTGACCGGTGGGAAGAGGCGCTGGCGCTCTTCTACCGGACGTTTGAGGAAAGCCATCTGGCGGCCCTGCGGCCGATGCCCGGGGCGAAAGCGCTGCTGGATCACCTTCAGGAGATCGATCTGCCGATCGGCATCGTCAGTAACAAGACGGGCTCCTATCTCCGTTCCGAAGTGGCACACCTGGGATGGGGCCCGTATTTCGGACCGGTTCTTGGCGCGGGCGATGCCGTATCGGATAAACCGGCTCCCGATCCAATTCACGATGCGCTGCGACAGATGGACGTTCAGGAAGACGGGGCCATTTGGTACGTGGGGGACAGCGTCGTCGATATGGAATGTGCCCACCGCTCGGGATGTCAGGCGATTCTCGTTGGCGATCTCGCGGCGCACCCAGAAGGGCTCGAGGCTTGGATGCCTCACGCGCGCTTCGAGGGGTGCGACAGTTTGCTGGACGCCATGACTCGTTGAGTTTTTTTCCCTCGACCCTATATACAGGGCTCGCATTCAGCGTATTGTGCAGGTGCGAAGAGTCGGCGCCGGAGAGAGGCTGTCGACCACCATAGGAACACGAGAAGGGCTAAGCCATGGCCACGGACAAGACCCAAAATGTTCAGGAGGTCTTCCTGAACAACATCAGGAAGAACAAGACGGCCGTCACCATCTTCCTGGTCAATGGGGTGAAACTTCAGGGTATCGTCACCTGGTTCGATAATTTCTCGCTGCTGCTTCGTCGTGATGCGCACTCTCAGTTGGTGTACAAACACGCGATTTCGACGATCATGCCAGCACAACCCGTCCAGCTTTTTGAGGGCGGCAAGGATGACGACGGCGACTGAATGAGCGTTTCTGATGACGGCCGGGACTGAATCCGGCCAAGAGAAGAACGGCCCCAACGCGTCGGGCCGCGGCATCGTTCTGCATCCCCACATCCCACCCCGGCCCGGGGAGGAACCGGCTGCCGGTGCCCGGGAGCCGGACGGTCGGCTTGAGGAAGCGGTGGGTCTCGCGGCGGCGATCGGGCTTGAGATCTCCCATGCCGAATGGGTTTCGCTAAAGCGCCCCAAACCAAGCACGCTTCTCGGCGGCGGCGTCGTAGAGCGTATGGTCGGCCTCATCGAGGCGTTGGAGATCGAGGTCGTTATCGTCGACAGCGCGTTGACCCCTGTTCAGCAGCGGAACCTTGAGCGTGCTTGGAAGTGTAAGGTCATTGACCGGACCGCCCTAATTCTTGAGATTTTTGGTGCCCGTGCGCGGACCCACGAAGGCCGGCTGCAGGTCGAACTCGCCTCTCTCACTTTTCAGCGAAGCAGGCTGGTCCGGTCCTGGACCCACCTGGAGCGGCAGCGGGGCGGTGTCGGCTTTCTCGGCGGGCCTGGCGAAAGCCAGCTCGAGATCGACAGGCGCCTGATCAGTGAGCGGATCACACGCATCACCAAGGAGTTGGACGAGGTCAAACGGACCCGCGAGCTTCACCGGAGCGCGCGGCGGCGGATTCCGTATCCGACGGTCGCTCTTGTCGGCTACACGAATGCCGGCAAGTCGACGCTGTTCAACCGGGTGACGGAGTCTAAGGTCTTCGCAAAGGACCTGTTGTTCGCAACGCTCGACCCGACCATGCGGAAGATTGATCTGCCCTCCGGGAAGACGATCATTCTGTCAGACACCGTCGGCTTCATCTCAGATCTGCCGACCCACCTCGTCGCCGCATTCCGGGCAACCCTGGAAGAGGTGCTGGATGCTGATCTGGTGCTTCATGTCCGCGACATCTCCCATCCGGATACGGAGGCTCAGCGCCAGGATGTCATCGCCGTGCTTGCCGACCTGGAGGTGGATCAGGACCGTCTGGACAACGCGACGATCGAGGTTCTCAACAAGGCGGATCTGCTTTCGAATGAACTAAAGGAGGGACTCCGCATCCGCCTTCTGGGGAACGAGCCGTCAGTTCTTGTCTCTGCCGTCACCGGAGAGGGCTGCGACGCTCTCCTCGACGCGATAGACGAGCGGGTCAATCAGGGGCGTTTGGTTCGTTTCTATACCCTGGACGCAGGCAATGGTGCGGCGCTTGCGTGGCTTCATGAAAACGGCACAGTCCGGGACCGCTCAGGCGATGGGATGAGCATCCGCGTTCAGGTCGATCTCGACCCCGCCGATGCGGACCGGTTCGAGCGGCGCTTTCACACCACAGCGGATGCGTAATGGCGGATTGGGTCTAGGGTCTCGCGCTCGGCCCCGCCAAGTGCTAGGACACCCGCCAACCAACCACAGACGTTCACGCCAGACCCGGGAGACCACTCATGAGCTTTAAGCCGCTGCACGACCGCGTTCTTGTCGAGCCTCTTGAGGCCGAGACCACCACCGCGGGCGGGATCATCATTCCCGATACCGCCAAGGAAAAGCCGATGCAGGGCAAAGTCGTTGCTGCCGGCGCGGGCGCGCGCGCGGACGACGGCAAGCTTACGCCGCTGGATGTCTCGGTCGGCGATACGGTCCTCTATGGCAAGTGGTCGGGCACGGAAGTGAAGATCGACGGCAAGGACTTCCTGATCATGCGGGAGAGCGACATCATGGGCGTCGTCGAGGGCTGAGGCCCGTCTGACAAACCATGACGTCTGTCCCGACACCGGACCGCATCGCCACCTTGATCGACGAGGTGGCGGCTGAGGTTATCATGCCGCGCCATAAGAGCCTGGCAGCCGGTGAGGTGCGGGAGAAGACGGGGCCAAAGGATCTGGTGACCATCGCCGATGAGGAGGCGGAAGCGCTTCTAACGCCGGCACTGATGGGGATGTTGCCAGGGTCCCGCGTGCTTGGTGAAGAGGCGGCGTCCGCCGATCCGTCTCTCTTTGACGCCTTGCGGGGAGAGGCGCCGGTCTGGATCGTCGACCCGGTCGACGGCACCCGGAACTTTGCCAATGGCGGCCGGTACTTCTGTGTGATGGTCGCGCTCGTTGTTGGCGGCGAAGCGGTTCTCGGGGTGATCCATGACCCGCTCGGCAAATGCTGGGCTGGCGGAGAGAAGGGCGGCGGCGCGTGGAAGCATGGTCCCGATGGGGCGCTCCGGCGCCTTTCGGTGCTGCCGCCGAAAGAAACCAATGCCATGCGCGGCGCGCTCAACTTCCGCTTCCTGCCATCTCCGTTGCGGGAGGAGACGCGGGCCAGATCCGACGATGTCGTCGATGAGCACTATCGGCTTGGCTGTGCGGGTCACGAGTATCTCCGGCTGCTGACCGGAGAGGCCCATTTCTCAATGTATGTGAAATGCATGCCGTGGGACCACGTTCCGGGAACCATGTTGCATCGGGAAGCGGGCGGGCATCAGGCCCGCCTCGACGGGCGCTCCTACCTCGCCCATGAACTCACCGGGGGCCTGATGTCGGCACCGGATGCGACAAGCTGGCAGCAGTTACGGGAGGGGCTCTATCCGAAGGACTTGCCCGAACTCGGCTGAAACCGATCGATTGCGAGGGGTGATGAAGAAACGGATGGATCTAACCGGCAAGGTCGTCGCGGTTATCGGCGCCACCTCTGGGATCGGCGCGTCGACGGTCGAATACTTGGCCGCGGAAGGGGCCCGTGTCATCGCAACTGGACGTCGGCAGGAGCGTTTGGGCGCCTTAGCAGATCGTCACGGTGCCTCTGTGCTGCCTGTCGCAATGGATGTGACGGATGCTGACGCCGTGTCCGGGTTTGAGGCCGCCCTTCCGTCGGACTGGCGTGACGTTCATGCCGTGGTCGTCTGCTCGGGACATGATGCGGGAGGACGGCAGCGCTTCGACCAGACCCCAGTCGAGGATCTTGCCAGCGTCATCGATACCAACGTCACCGGAACCATCCGCGTCTGCCGGGCGCTCATCGAGGGGATGATTGCGCGGGGTGAGGGGCACGTGGTGACCCTCGGCTCCGTCTCCGGCCTAAAAACCTACCCCGGTGGTGCGAGCTATACCGCCTCCAAGTTTGCCGTGCGTGCACTGACCGAAGTGCTCCGGCACGACTACAAGACCGACCCGATCCGGGTGACGGAAGTTCTGCCGGGCCTCGTTCGGACGGAGTTCGCCACCGCCCGGCACAAGGGCGATGCGGATAAGGCAAGCGCGTTCTATGACGGCGCCGATGGCACCCTCGACCCAGAGGACATCGCGGACGCCATCGTCTGGGCTCTGACCCGGCCCGCTTCCGTGGACGTGGCACAAATCGTCGTGGTGCCGACAACCAACAAGATCTGACGCCCCTGTGCCTCGGATATCAGGTCCGGCAGTCGAGCAGGATCTTGCCGATGTGCTGGCTTGATTCCATCAGGCGATGGGATTCCGCCGCCTCTGCCAGAGGAAAGGTCTTGAAGAGGATCGGCCGGATGTCGCCTTTCTCCAGAAGCGGCCAGGCTTTCGCCTTGAGGCTCTCGGCGATCTCCGCCTTCTGAGCCACGGTCCGGGGCCGCAGTGTCGAGCCGGTGAGCGTCAGGCGCCGGACCAACATTTTGAGAAAGTTGAAATTCTCAACGACCGGTGGCTCCAGGAACGCGATCTGGCAAAGCCGCCCCTCGACCTTCAGCGTGTCCAGGTTCCGCTGAATGTAGGAGCCGCCAACCATGTCCAGGATCACGTCGGCGCCGCCGAGTTCGTTCATGACCTCGACGAAGTCCTCTTCCCGGTAGTTGATGGCCCGTTCCGCCCCCAGATCCTCGCAGACCTTGCACTTCTCCGCCGATCCCGCTGTCGCGAAAACCCGGGCACCGAAGGCCTTGGCGAGCTGGATTGCCGTTGTGCCGATGCCGCTGGATCCGCCGTGGACCAGGATCGTTTCGCCCTCTTTCAGGCGCCCGCGATCGAAGACGTTGGTCCAAACTGTGTAGTAGGTTTCCGGCAGACCAGCCGCCTCTTCGATGGACAGAGGGCCGGGGACCGGAAGGCACTGCGGTGCGGGTGCCGTGCAGTACTCCGCGTATCCGCCGCCTGAGACCAAAGCGCATGCCTTGTCGCCGACGTTCCATCCCGTCACGTTTGGCCCGAGCGCCACGATCGTCCCGGCGACTTCCAGGCCCGGAATGTCGGGCGCGCCCGGTGGTGGAGGATAGCCCCCTTGGCGCTGCATCACATCCGGCCGGTTGACGCCCGCGTAATCCACTTTGAAAAGAACCTCGCCCTCGCCCGGGGTCGGAACCGGCCGTGTCGTCGGCTTCAACCCCTCGGGTGGCCCGAACGGTTCGATTTCAATCGCGGTCATCGTCTCGGGCAAGGCCGTCATCTCGATTCCTCCAGCTGGACTTTTCCGGATCATGCCCCGGCGTTTCCGCGCTTCGCAAGGGCGCACTCGTTCGCGAACGAGGGGTTACAAGCCGCAACCGTCCTCCTAGACTGACATCCTGGAAACAATACGTGGCCGCTGCGGCCATCACGAAAACTGTCCGGTGGCGCTCGCCGGGAGCCGGACACCAAGGGAGGTACGGGCATGTCCCGCAAGGTTGCTGTCGTCGGCGCCGGTCTGATCGGTCGTGCGTGGTCTATGGTGTTCGTCCGCTCGGGCGCGACCGTCGCACTCTATGACAAGAACGCGGAGGGTTTGGAGGCGGCCGCGAGCCTTTTGGACGTCAACCTTGCGGATCTTGAAGCAAACGAACTGATCCCTTCTGCCTCGGAAGCGCGGGCGCGGATCCGGCTCACGGCGGATCTGGCGGACGCTGTCGGCGACGTCGCCTGGGTGCAGGAGAATGTCTTCGAAGACCGGGAGGTGAAGCGGGCGCTCTACCCCGAGCTGGATCGTCTTGCCCCGGCAGACGCCATTCTTGCCAGCTCCACATCGACATTCCCGGCATCCACCTTCACCGAGACACTTGAGGGGCGCGCCCGCTGCTTGGTGGCGCACCCCGTGAACCCGCCTTACCTGGTTCCGTTGGTTGAGATCGCGCCCACGCCTTGGACGGACGCCGATGTGGTGGAACAGGCCCATACGATCATGAGCGACGCGGGCATGACCCCGATCACCGTCAAGAAGGAGATCGACGGCTTCATCCTCAACCGCCTTCAAGTCGCGGTCCTGGCGGAGGCGTTCAAGCTGGTGGACGGGGGATATGTCTCCGCCGACGATCTCGATAAGACGATCAAAGACGGTTTGGGCTACCGGTGGTCGTTCATGGGACCGTTCGAGACCATCGACCTCAACGCGCCCGGCGGCATCCGGGACTACATCGACCGGCTTGGCCCGCCGTATCTGGAGATCGCCGAGCAGCAGGCACAGACCAAGGATTGGGATGCCCCCATGGTCGATGCTTTCGAGGCGCAGCGGCGGGAGGTTCTGCCGGCGGACGGCCTTGTCGATCGGCAGGTTTGGCGGGATCGACGCCTGATGGCGCTGGTTCGCCACAAGAAAGAGGCATCCGAGAAAATCGGAGATTAGTCATGCCCGAGATTCTGGATGTCGTGAGCGGAGTCCCTTGGCAGGAGATCCGGAGCACGCCGGACGATTGGAAGGCGGCCGGCCGGGATCGCTTGTTGGCCATGCTCCATCATCTCAACCTCATCCGCGCCTTCGAGGAGTCTGTTCTGGAACTTGCGGGGGAGGGGTTGGTGCATGGTCCTGCCCACTCCTCGATCGGTCAGGAAGGTGGGGCCGTCGGCGCCATGGCCGCGCTGACAAAAACCGACCAGGTGAACGGCTCTCACCGGGCCCACCATCAGTTCCTCGCCAAGGCCATCCGGGCTGTGATCGATGGGCGGGACATTGATCCGCTCTCATCCACAGAAGACGCGTCGATACCTGATCTGTTGCGCCAAACACTTGCCGAAATCATGGGGCTCGAGCCGGGTTTCACATTTGGCCGCGGCGGCTCAATGCACCTCCGGTGGGCCGAGGCAGGTGTGACCGGAACCAATGCCATCGTCGGCGGCGGGGTCCCGTTCGCCGCGGGCGCCGCCTTCAGCCGCAAGATGCAAGGTACCGACGACGTGATGGTCACGTTCTTCGGCGACGGTGCGGTCCACATCGGCTCCGTGTCGGAGACCATGAATCTGGCCGCCGCGTGGAAACTGCCGCTCTGCTTCTTCATCGAAAATAACCACATCGCGGTGGCGACCCATCCCGAAGAGGTCACAGCCGAGACGCGATTGTCGTCCCGGGGGCCGGGGTTTGGCATTCCTTCCTTCCGGGTGGACGGGATGGATCCGTTGGCGACCACGCTGGCTATGGAGAAGGCGACGGAGATCATGCGGTCGGGGGGCGGGCCGACGGTGATTGAGGCCCTCTGCTACCGGTACTTCCATCAGAACGGCCCCCTGCCAGGCTCAGCCTTTGGCTATCGGACGAAAGAAGACGAGGCGGCGTGGCGCGCGCGAGATCCCATCGACCGAATGGTCAAGGAGATGAAGGCGCAGAAGTACCTCACGGATCAGGAAGCGGCTCTTATCAGAGACCGGTCGGTTGAGACGATGAGGTCGGTCGTCGGAACCCTGACGGAGCCCGATGGCAACCGCCGCCGTATCATCTCGAGCCTTTGGCCGGATACGGGGAGAGTGGATGAAGGGCTCCGTGGCGATCTCTCGGAGTTGAATGGTGCGCGGTTCGAAGAGGTCGAAAGTTTCTCCGGTGCGCTTGAGGAACGGAAGTTCATAGATGTGGTCTCGGATGTCATGGCGCATCGGATGAAGCAGGACGATCGGATTGTTTGCCTGGGGGAGGACATTCACCGTTTGAAAGGCGGGACGAATGGGGCGACCAAAGGTCTTGCCGACCGCTTTCCAGGACGTGTTCTTGGCACACCGATCTGCGAGCAGAGTTTCGCGGGGCTGGCTGGTGGAGCGGCGATGGACGGGCATGTTCGTCCGGTCGTCGAGTTCATGTACCCGGACTTCATGCTCGTCGCCGCCGACCAGGTTTTCAATCAGATCGGCAAGGTCCGGCACATGTTCGGCAATACCCTCAAGATGCCGCTGGTCCTGCGGGGCAAGGTGGCCATGGGGTCCGGCTACGGCTCCCAGCATTCCATGGACCCGACGGGTATGTATGCGTTGTTCCCCGGCTGGCGCATCGTGGCGCCAACCACCCCATTCGACTATGTCGGGCTCATGAACAGCGCGCTGGACTGTGAGGATCCGGTTCTCGTCGTTGAGCACGTGGATCTATACGCGACCTCAGGACCGGGGCCGTCCACCGACCTCGACTATCGCATCCCGCTCGGAAAGGCGAAGGTCCGGCGCACCGGGGAGGCGGTCACCGTGGTTTCTTATCTGGCCATGGTCGAGAAGGCGATCGAGGCGGCCGACGCATTGGGTGTGGACGCGGAGGTGATTGATCTCCGATCCCTCGATCTTGTAGGCATTGACTGGGACACCGTCTCGGCCAGCGTGCGAAAGACCAACTCGCTCATGATCGTGGAGCAGGGGCCGAAAACCGCTTCGTATGGGCAGCTCCTGGCGGATGAGGCACAGCGGAAACTCTTCGATTGGCTGGACCAACCCGTGTTGCGGGTTCACGGGGGAGAGGCGTCACCCACGATCTCCAAGGTGCTGGAGCAGGCGGCCCTGGCAGGGACGTCCGAGATCCAGGAAGGGTACCGGCGCGCGATGGCTGGTATCGGCACACCGTTGACCGCCTGACCTGTTTCTTGCGCACCGTCAGATCGTCAGCCGGGTCAGATCAGGCTTTCAGATATCAACCGTGAGCGCGGGCGGTAAATCCTCCGCCCGGTCGCTCACGGAGACCAGAGGCAAATCAACCATTAGACAAGCGTTTGGTCAGTCATACTTCCGGGAGACCTCAATTGATGTTGATATGACATTTGCGATTGATTTGCAGACCGTCGTCCTGGGATGTCAGGCCTACCCATCGCACGCGATGAATTCTGTGCAAAGAACCCCTCAACATTTGAATTTATGCCGAGATCATCGAGCTCTCTGCCTTGAAATCTTCAATCTCCTTTCATCTGCTGTTCGGCCGCGCTGTACAGCCCAACCAGGTCACAAGAGACCGTGTGGCGTTTTGCGTTCTCTTCAGTCCCGTCGTGTTACTTAGTTACGTTTGAGGTTGGTCCAGTAATGGCTTTGGACATCCATATCTCTATGGGTCCCTCGAATGTAACTCGCGACATATGAAGACAACCACGATCTCTCAATACTCCTTCAATATTGTTTCGACTGAGATCAATTGAATTTCGTTGTTCGTTCGTAGGTAAATCTTAGAAAAGCCCGATTTTAACCGTCAACAGTATTATTATTATCAGGGTGTAAGTCTGCAGATGAGCAGAAAGCGTGATTTATATTTAGGAAATTTCTCAAAAATATAGTATTTGATCAAAACAATCCGAAAGGTTAAATTTTATGCAAGAGTTCCGTTCTCTAATTCTCGGAAAATTAACGATTTTATAGATTTATTAACCATAATTACTTTTGACCGCAGACTATGGGATGCGCAGAGAGTCATCACCCGCCCATCCGCCCGTGCGAGAAAGGTTGTCCGGAGTCCGGCAATATCACGAAGCTGTTCACGATTTCGTGAGCTGGTGTATTTGATACGTCGATCCCGGCCAGAAGCGTCCGGATCCATGGAAACACCGATCGGAATAGGCCGCTCGGTAAGCGCTATAACCGGAAAAGTCTGATTGACGTTGTTGGCCAACCGCCTTCGGCGCCGTCTTTTACCCGCTCAGGGCCCAGGCGGTACAAACGAAAGGCCCAGCCGATTTGGCCGGGCCTTCGCTATCGTTTCGTCCTACCCGGCTCTACCGGGCGGGATAGAGCGGCCAAGCCGCTAAGTTCGCAACTCTCGGGCAAGCGATGTGCCGTCTGGCGCATAGGCCTGATCGCTTTCCTCCGCGGCCGAACTGTCCTCGTGAAGCGACTTCACGACCCCATAGGCCATGAACAGCATGATCACGGAGATCGGCAACGCGGCGGCGATTGATGCGGTTTGAAGCGCCGTCAGACCGCCCGCGAGGAGCAGGACCGCGGCGACGAAACCTTCACCCAGTCCCCAGACGATCCGGAACCGTTGCGGCGGGTTGTCATCGCCCATGGACAGCATGGTGGTGATGACCAGCGTTCCACTATCGGAGGACGTGATGAACCACGTCGCCAAGAGGAACGTGGCCAGCGCCGACATGATCCAGGAGAGAACCGAAATGTCGGTCAACCGCTCGATCGTGCCATACAGCGCACCCGGAAGGTTCCAGGCCATAACTGTATCCACGATACCCGCGGTGCCGACGCCGCCGGCCGCGACCAGCTCCATGTACATGGCGTTTCCGCCGAACATGCAGAGCCAGAAGAACGCGATCAGCGTCGGGACGAACAGCACGCCAACCATGAACTCACGGATCGTCCGGCCCCGGCTGATGCGGGCGATGAACATGCCGACAAACGGTGCCCAGGAAATCCACCAACCCCAGTAGAAGATGGTCCAGCCACCTTGCCAGGCCTGGTTCTCAGGCGTGCCCGCCGTCCAGAACCCCATCGGGATTACGTTCCAGATGTAGTCGCCGAGAGAGGTGACGAAGAAACCCATCAGCCATTCGAAGGGGCCGAAGAACAGGAAGAACGCCAACAGAACGACCGACAGCCAGATGTTCCACTCGGAGATGATCCGGATGCCGTTGCCCACGCCGGAAACCGCGGACAGTGTCGCGATGACCGAGATGACGGCGATCAGAACAATCTGGGTGGTGATGCCGGGGTCGATCGAGAACAGCACGTTCAGACCCGTTGCCATCTGGTTCACGCCAAGGCCGAGGGAGGTGGCGACACCGAAGACCGTTCCGAACACCGCAAGGAGATCAACGGCGTGACCGACCGGGCCATAGATCCGGTCACCGATGATCGGATACAGCGCCGAGCGCATGGTCAGTGGCAGCTTCTTCCGGAACCCGAAATACGCCAGACACAGGCCGATCATCACGTAGATCGCCCAGCCATGGAATCCCCAGTGGAAGTAGGTCACCCGCATGGCGTAGACCGCGCGCTGGGTATTCATGTCCGTCACGCCGGCCGCGTCCGCGTGCGGATTGTTCGGGTACCCGAAGCCGCCGGAATTGTCGAAGTAGAAGATCGGCTCGGCGACACCAAAGAACAGAATGCCGATGCCCACGCCCGCCGAGAACAACATGGCGAACCATGAGAAATTGCTGAACTCGGGGCGGGAATCATCATCGCCCAGACGGATGGACCCGAAGCGCGAGCACATCAGATAGATGCACACGAACATCAGGATCATCGCGACCATGATGTAGTACCAGCTCAGCGACGCCTCGATCCAACCGCGGATGGCTGAGTAGATGCCGCTGGCGAAGTCGACATTCAGAACTGTGAACACCACGAAAGACAAAACCATCGCCTTGGCGGCGATGCCCATGCCCGCGTGTAGTCCCTTCATGGGGCCGGCCGTGGCGACCAACCCGTTTGGTTCATTGGGAGTTGACATGCTTCCTCCAGTTGGTTCGGAAGGGCTTCTTGATTGGCCCTATCCGCAGCCGTTAGCCGGACCAGAGGTACTTGGCATCAGAGGACGCGAAACAGAACGCCGCACTTACTGCCGTACCCCCCGTATGGCTGCGACCTGTGCTTAAGCGTAACCCAAGAATTGTTTTTTGCACTTCATTTGATGAGTCTGCTGCGGTCGCGGGCCAGGATCTCCGGAACCCTGCAGAGACTCTTCGTCGACCTTGGTATCTTCGGCGCGGTTTTTTTGCGGATGCCGGCGTGCAAAGGAGGAGGCGTCGTTCAGAAATCTGGCTTCAAAGCCTGCCACCGCCGTTGAGCCATCCCGGATCTACAGTATGGCCTTAAACGACAAGAGATGGCGTTGGGAAGTCGCATCCTTGAAGCAAGATAGCCAGCTGTTTTCAAAAGATAAGCCGCGTCAATCCATACCGTATCCTTAAGCCAGCACGGACTTCGGCAGCATCGCGTGAATGCCCTTCTCACCGTTGACGATCTGGGTGACCCGCAGGTCACAGGCCAGACTGCAAAGTATGTAGGCATGTTCTTGGCTGAGATTGGTCCGCCCCCGGATCAGCGCGATCATCTCCCGGAGTGCGATTCTGGCGGCGTCGTCCAGATCCTCGTCAAAGCCCATCGTCATGAAATGGGAATCGGTCTCCGCATGAGGGATCGTCAAGGACATGTCGTCCCGGACCGTCAGGCGGAAACGGCCCTCAAGTGCGGTCTCAATCGCGGTGACGCACACCTCGCCATCGCCTTGGCACCCGTGGCCATCGCCCGCGCTGAACAGCGCGCCATCCACATGGATCGGGAGATAGAGAGTCGTCCCGGCAACCAGTTCCTTGTTATCGAGATTGCCGCCGTGGGCCCGTGGCTGGATGGAACTGATCATGCCCCATGACGGGGGTGGGGCTACTCCCATCACCCCAAAAAACGGCGAGAGCGGAAGGGAGAGGCCCCAGGGCAAAGTGCCCGTTCCGTCCGCTGCGTCGAGGCGCGTGTGCACCAGAGTGTCTTCGATGTCGTCGTAGGCCAACGCGCCCTTCAACGGGCTGCAATAGGTGTATCCCCAGTCGAGCGTTGGCCGGACATCCAGGATGTCGACTTGAAGGACCTGTCCGGCTTTAGCACCCGAAACCCGCACGGGCCCTGTCAGCAAATGTCCGGGCAGTTTCTTGGGAACCTGCTGATGAATGTCGAGGAGAGCCTGCGGCACCATGAAACCGGGACCCGGCAGCACGGACGCGTCCCCTGAGAGGGAACTCAAGACAACTTCATCACCGCTCTTCACCTCCAGGACAGGCGGAAGGTCCGCGTCGAAGTAACCCCAGTGCACGGTCGATGGGGCGGCTTCCAGCCGGTGCGGCTCACTCATGATGTTGGTTCCCGGTAATGATGGGGCGTTTGTTGGGTCTCGCCGACCGCCTAATCCAGCGACGGGTCCTTGATCCCCAGTTTGCGCGCAGTCGCTTGAATATCGGACCAGGCTTCGGGTGCGAGCGGCAGTCCATTCGCCGAGCGCTCCGCCATCATGGCCCGCTCTTTCTCCCCGGGAACGAGCACCTCGCCGCCGGGTGCGGTGGGACGGGACGATTTCACGAACTCGACGTAGGACCGGACCTCGGCGACAAAGCTGTCGTCGGCATGACCGAAGGCTTCCGGCGAGAAATAGAGAGAAAACATCCCGTTGCAGAACCGTCGCTTCGGTTCGTTCAACGTGCCGGCACAACCCGAGCCGCCCAGCGCTCCCGCCATCATCTCCATCAGGAAATTGAGGCCGGACCCCTTGTGCATGCCGAAGGTCGTGAGCGCCCCCGGGCCCTTGTTTGGATCCGGATACTGGCCTTCGGGGATTTCCCCGTAGAGCGGTGAGGGATCGGCGGTCAGCGAGCCGTCTCCCGACACGATCGACCCGTCGGGCAGTGCCTTGCCGCCTTTCAGCGCGACGAGCGCCTTGCCCTCGGCCACGGTTGAGGTCGCCATGTCGAGGACCAGCGGTGGGCCGTCCGGATCGGGGATACCGGCACAGAAGGGCGACGTGCTCATCCGCCGGTCGATGCCGCCAAACGGGGCGACGATCAGGCTGCCCCGGACATTCACCATGTGGATGGAGACGAGGCCCGCGGCGGCTGCCCGCTCCGCCCAATCGCCGATGCGGCCAAGGTGCCCGGCATTCCTGAGGGCCGTCACGGCGAGGCCGTTCTCCTTGGCCTTGGCAATGCCGATGTCGACCGTTTGTTCCCCAACCGACTGTCCAAACCCGAACTTCCCATCGATCACCGCGATCTGACCGCCGTCCAGGATCACGTCGACGGTTTGGTTGGGGATCTGGACACCTTCATCGATCCACTGAACGTATCGCGGGATGCGGATGACGCCGTGGCTGTCATGGCCACGAAGGTTGGCGCCGGTGAGGCGTTCGGCGATCCGGGCAGCTTCGTCGCCATTGCATCCGGCGGCCGAGAACGTCTTGGTCGCAAGCCGGACCATCGTGTCGGCGGGCACATGGACCTGACCGCCGTTCTCCCGGATGGCGGCGGCACTCACGAGCGGGCCTCCGCCACTGTCGAGGAAAGAGCGGCCGACAGGATCCGGACGTCATTAGAGAGCGAGGCGAAGGCGTATCCCTTGGCGTACATCGCCTTCGCGTAAGCCGGCGACAGGCAATGAAGGCCTGTCTTGATGCCCGCTTTCGTCGCGGCGGCGAGAACCTTGTCCATCGCGGCGACCACTTCCGGATCGGTGCTGTCGAGGCCCGGCTTCTTGCCCATGGAAACGGCGAGGTCGCTTGGCCCGATATAGATGCCGGACAGACCCGGCGTCGCGGCGATCGCTTCCACATTGTCGACGGCCTCGACGGTCTCCACCATTGCCATGGTGACGATCGTGTCGTCCGCTTCGTCAAAGTAACTCGGGCCGTGAACGATCAGCGCGCGGGTCGGGCCGGAGCTTCGGTAGCCTTTGGGGGCGTACTGACAGGCGCCGACGAAACGCGCCGCATCTTCCGCCGTGTTGATCATCGGGCAAATGATCCCAAGCGCACCGGCATCCAGGAGTTTCATGATGATGCCCGGTTCATTCCAGGGCACCCGCGCAAGAGGCGTTGCCGACCCCGCTGACATCGCCTGCAGCATTCCCAGCGCGGTCTGGTAGTCGATCAGCCCGTGCTGAAGATCGATCGTGATGGAGTCGAAGTCCTGCTTCGACATGATCTCGGCGGTGATCGTGTTGGGAATGGACAGCCAGCCATTGACGGCGTGGCCGCCCTGTCCCCAGACCTCGCGAAGGCGCGTCTTCATGATTCACTCCCTAACATCTTGTTTTGATTGTTTGTTAATGAGCGCCGGTCTGACCCGGCGACCCATCATTGCGTCACAGTCTCGACCTCGCAGAAGGCCTCGTTGTAACAGGCGCCGTCCTCGATGTCGGTGCGGATGTCCGCACTGAGGAGTGCATTGATGGTCTGCCCCGTCGGACTCGTGCCGAGCCATGTTCCTTTAGGCGTATAGAGCACGCCCGGCAGAACCGCATCGGTGACCACCGCCTTGAGATGAACCGCACCCCGCTCGTTGCGAAGCTGGACGATTGTGTCCGTTTTCACACCCCGGGAGGCCGCATCCTGTGGATGGATCTCAACGATCTCCATGCCTTGGGAGTGATCGCTGGCGCCGAAGGTCGCATTGGTGCGCTTGGACGAGGAGGGAGAGATCACGGTCAGCGGGTACGTCCGTTCAACCGGCTCAAACCTCGGCACGCCGTAGCCGAAGCGATCCTCAAGATCCTGGCAGAAGAGCTCGATCTTCCCGGATGGCGTCGCGGGCATCACCGTGTCGCACATGATGAGGGCGTCGCCCGCAGCCGTGTTCATCGCAAATGCCCGGTCCAACGGCAGCGTGCTCGGCCGGTGCCCCTCAAGCCTTGGGTCGGACGGGTCGAACGCCGCGTCCATCAGCTCGGCATCACTCTCCTTGAAGATCGGATCATCAAACCCGAACCGGGCCGCCAGCCTTCGGAAGATCTCCGTATTCGGCTGGGACTCGCCCACGGGCGGGATCACTGGCTCGGCCCGCTGCAGATAGTGGTGACCATAGGCGCCGTACACATCGTCGAACTCGAAGTGGCTGGCGGCGGGCAGGATCACGTCCGCGTAGGCGAGGGAGTCCGTCATCACCACGTCCGAGCCGACAACGAACAGATCGGGCCGGGACAGGGCGCGCCGCATCCGGTTCTGGTCCGGGTGGGTGCAAACGGGATTGTGGTTGTAGATGAAGGTGGCCGCGATCGGCGGGTCGAGGTCAGGGTCCAGGAGGGCGGCACCGACATCGACGATGTTGATCGTCCGCGTCCCTTCCGGCACCAGGTCCGGGCGCTGAAGTTTGGCTGTGGTCTTGGGAAAGGACAGGCCGGACTTGGCAATGACGCCCGCACCAAGGCGACCATGATTGCCGGTCAGGGCCTGAAGCGCCATGGCCGCCCGCAGTCCGGAGCCGCCGCTGCGCCCGCGCTCCATCCCATTGCCGATGGAGCAGGCAACAGCCTTCGCCGACTGATAGTAGTCAGCCAACGAGCCCAGCAGTTCGGCGGACACGCCGCAGATACGCTCCACGTCCTCGGGCGCGTACTTGCGGGCTTGGTCCATGTAGGCGTCGACGCCCGCGACATGCTTGGTGATGAACGCGTCGTCGAATGCGCCACGCCGCTCCAGCTCCGCGGCGAGGCCCATTGCCAGGACGACATCGGTGCCCGGCCGGATCTGGACAAAGATATCCGCCTGCTCCCCGATCTTGGTGCGCTTGGGATCGACGATGATCAGTTTCGCACCGTCCGCCCGGGCCGCATTGATGGTGCGCACCAGGTGGAGGTTCGAGACGGTGACGTTGTTGCCCCAGACAATAATCAAGTCTGCGTGCCTTGCCTGTTCCGGCGGCATGCCGGGCGCGCCACCAAAAAGACTGGTGTAGGCCGTGCCGCGGACGATCCCGCAGAAGGGGCCCCGGCTCAGCAGGCTCGCGCCAAGCTTATGAAAGAAACGCCGGTCCATGGAGCCGCCCGCCAGCTCTCCATGCGGCCCCGCATAGTTGAACGGCAGGATCGACTGGGGACCGTAAATGCTGATGGCGTTGCGGAAGCCCTCGTAGACCGCGTCCAGTGCCTCGTCCCACCCGATCGGGACAAAGGCGCCGTCACCCTTCGCACCCACGCGGCGGAGCGGGGTCGTCAGGCGGGCGGAGCCGTGAACGAAATCCGGATAGGAGCGGCTGACCTTGTCGCAGATCACACCGGCGGTATACGGGTTGCCAGCGGAACCACGGACCTTGAGGACCGACTTGCCGTCCGTCGTGACCGACAGGCTGCAGGTATCCGGGCAGTCCAGCGGGCAGACACTGGGCCGTGTTTCCAAGTTTTCCGAAATAGACATCTTGGCCTCCGAGGGGCGCCTCGGCGCGTGTTGGGGGGACGCGCGTCGGCGGATAGAGGAGGGGCGGACACTAGCGGTCCAGCACCTCCTTGTTAACGACCACGCCTGGATCGAGCTTTCCGTCCAGGGTGTCGAGGACATTCTGTACACATTGCTCCGCCGCGCGCATGGAGGCGTGCAGCGACGCCCCCGCACTGTGGGGGCTGACGATGGCCGCGTCGAGCCCGAAGAGCGGATGGTCGGCGGCGGCCGGTTCCGTATCAAACACATCCAAGCCCGCACCACCAATGTGGCCCGAGACGAGGGCGTCGTGGAGGGCCGTTTCGTCAATCAGGCCACCGCGTGCGCAGTTGATGATCAACGCGCCCTTAGGCATCGCGGCGAGCGCCGCCGCATCGACGATGTTCGCCGTCTCCGGTGTCTTCGGGCAGTGGAGCGTCAGGACATCCGTCTCCGGCAACGCCGCTTTGAAATCGGTGACGACGGCGCAGCCGGCCGCCTCGATCGTGGCGGCGGCCACATAGGGGTCATAGACTGACACGTTCATGCCGAACCCCTGTGCCGCCCGGGCCACGCGGGAGCCAATCCGGCCGTAACCCACGATCAACAGCCGCTTGCTCTCGATGTCGAACGCCTTTTGGTTCTCCCGGATGCGCCAATTGCCGATGCGGGTTTCCCGGTCGTACTCGATGGTCCGCTTGGCGAGCGCCAGCAAGAGGCTCATCGCCTGCTCCGTCACCGAAGCGGCGTTGGAGCGGGTGGCGATCACCACAGGAATGCCCCGCTCGGTACAGGTGGCCACGTCCACCGCGTCGTAGCCCACGCCGTGGCGGCTTACGACCTGGAGGTTCGGCGCCGCCTCGATGACCTTACGGGTAATCTTGGCGACCCGCACCGTGATGCCGTGGGCTTCCGGGATGGCGGCAATGATCGCGTCTTCGTCGGAGCTGTCGAGCACGCGGACGTCGACGTCGTCCCGCGACTCCATCAGGCGCATGCCTTCCTCGCGGATGGACTGGATGACCAAGATGACTTTCTTGTTGGGAGCCATGGCTGGCGCTCTCCGTCAGTGGATTTCGGCGGACTCGCCCATGGCGGCCTTCAGCTTCTCGACATCGAAGTCGTCAGCCCGTGCCGCGGACAGGATCACGGCTTCCCGCCGGGTCAGCAGATCGATCATGTCCGGCAGCTTCTTGACCGCCTCAGGCGGGATCACGCAGGCGCCATGGTGGTCGGCGTGGATGATATCGCCCGGACGGACGGCCATGCCGTGAACGTTTACCGGCGTGCCGATGGCGGTGACATGGACCCAGGCGTGGCTCGGACCGACCTGACCGGCGAGGAGCTGGAAGCCCGGCGCGCAGGCGTCGAGGTCTCGGATCGAGCCGTTGGTGATCACGCCCAGGCAGCCGAGCCCCTTGTGGATCGCCGTGTTCACCTCACCCCAGAACGCGCCGAAGCCCGGGGCCGGGTCCAGATCCTGGATGACGGTAATGGTGGGGCCGGGAGCTTCGGCCACATGCTCATAGTAGCGGGCGCGGGTGGCCCGAACCTCTTCCGGCGTGCCCTCGGGCGGCGTGACCGCACGGATCATCGCAGTCCGGGCATAGCCGACCATCGGCTTCAGCTCCGGACGCGGGCAGAAGAACTGCTTGGTGCTGAAACCCGTGGTCCGCCAGCGCGGATCCAGCGCCTCCATCCCGTTGCAAATGGTCGGCGTGTCCCACTCGGCCAGCCGCTCAAGATCGGCTGCCGTGATGTCCTGATCGCTCATCGTTTCCGTCCCGGGGGTTCTTTTGGTGTGGAGGGCGAGCCTAGCAAACCCCCGGGGCGGGGCGGTAGGGGGTATGGGCACTGCGCGAATACCCGGCGGGAGGGTTCGAGAGAACCGTTGATCGGCAGAGATCGCCCTGATCCAAGTTTGTGCAGGATACAAAGACTTTTGGAATTCGTAATT
Source organism: Thalassobaculaceae bacterium (assembly GCA_963691835.1). Taxonomy (GTDB): domain Bacteria; phylum Pseudomonadota; class Alphaproteobacteria; order Thalassobaculales; family Thalassobaculaceae. The sequence continues at coordinate 4,429,784 of OY829383.1, read as the reverse complement.
GGAGTTAGCTATCAAAATATCGATTGATGTTTAACTCAGTGAAGATTTGATCGCGCAGTTTATTATTTGAATTTTGTGTTTTTCTCTATATTTAGTGATTTCAATATAAAATAATTTTCAGATTAATGGCCTTCTTATCATTGAAATAGTGGTTTGGAGTAGAAATGAGATTCTGGATTTTATCCGTACTTCTGCTTTCGTTTAGTTCGATGTGCAGTGGGCACTCTACAGCCAAAGCCGACGTGAGTTGTGTGCGCTTCGACATAACCGAGACTGACCGACGGGAGGCGCTTGGATTTCTCCGGAGTTTTGAGGCAGGGATTGGGGCTAGGCAAGCAACGGCCGGACCGGGCGAGGGAGCCGTTGACCGCGCACTCATGACGCAAACGGTTCGAGAGTTAGAAGCGGCCCTTGGGGGTCTCCCGGAGACCCATTTGAGTGACCTGGATTTTGCCCGTGTCCTCGCAGTTCTTCGGGGGCAGGCATTGGAGGGGGGCGAGTTTTGGGACATTTTGGCGCGTTGGGAAAAGCTCGCGGTGATGACCAGCGATGTAGGAACCGCTCTCCATATACTGCTGCTCTCCGAGCAAATCGCGACGGCGCACGGTAATGCTGAGATACCGATTGAGTGGCGGGTGACGCGGATTTGCCTCTTGGATCACTTTCTTTACCGGGCGCCCCCCTCCGATTGGGCGGGTGCCCAGCGCCTGACGGAGTTCGCGGCTTGGTTCGTGGATTGGAAGGTTGGCGCGGAGGCGTTTCCGCAAGCGGTCCGTCTCGACGTGCAGGGGCGCGTGCTCGACTGGGTCATGGGGCGGCGTGATCTCGGCGCCTGCGCGCTATTCCTGGCGACGGATCTTCTGACCGGAGAGAAGGGGGAGCCTTACCGTGCGGCGGATCGGCGTTTGTTAGAGGCTGTGGTGACCCGCGCCAAGCGCCTGGCCGAGCGGCAAGCGGATGGGGACTGCGGCACGTTGGACAGGGCCCTCAGCCAGGCGGCGTTGGATGCCTTCCAGACTGGCCATATCGACCATGGTGACGCGATGGTTCTCATTCTTCTGGATTTGGCTGATGCGGAGCCCCAGGACTCTGCCGGGCAAATGCGGATCAATGACGCGATCGGCCGGCTCCACACCGTCAGATCCCGTGTCGAGCGCATCTTTGGTGACGGGACGACCCGCACTCACTCCGGTGACTGAAACAGCCCTTTGTATTGGGGGTAGGTGGAGAGCTTTGCGAGCAGCGCCCAGGCGTAGGTGTCGCGGACGGTTGTCTCGTCCACCGGGACGTCTGCGGGGGTGAGGGGCGCCGACAACGCGGGTTCCAGGAAGAATCCGATGGACTGACGCGGGGTGTGGCGGCTCAGCACCCGGTGCGGGGTCGGTCTGGCCGCCCCCCGGGTCAGGGTCCCCATCATATCCCCGAGATGGACCGAGATCCCGCCGTCAACAAGCGGCACGTCATACCAGTCACCGGACGGGGCCTCCGCCTGAAGGCCGGGTTGGGCCTGCCAAAGGAGCGACAGCCCGGATTGGTCGGTATGCCGTCGGGCCGACAAGGCTTGTCCCTCCGCACTCAATGCCGTGTCGGCGGGCACCGCGCCCTCCGGTCTGGCTGGGTAGTTGATCAGCCGCAGGGTGGAGTTCGCACCCCTGAGCCTCTCGGCAATCGCTGCGTCGTCGAACCCGGAGGACCGGCCCACGGACAGCATCACCGCCCGGGCGATCCGGTCCATCTGGTCGTAGTACGCCCGGACGGTCGACCGCCACTCCGGGAACGGGGCCGGATCGGGCCAGGGGGTGTGCTCGATCAGCGCGTCGGAGCGGGGCAAGTCCGGGCCGGGGACCGGCGCTTCGGAGCCGATGTCGAAGATCTCATTGTAGGCCCAGCCGTGATCCAGGCTCGCGTGATAGCCACGGTAGAAGAGGGGGCTGTCAGGACGTACGGTGCGTCGCCCGACAGCTCTTTTGGCTTCGTCCGGCAACTCATAGAAACGCAATGCATCCCGGGCACGGTCGGCCAGGCGTGCCCCGTCCGGAACGTTGACCACGGTGACGCTGCCAGTTTCCCGGAATGCGTCCCAAAGGGCCCGATCGGTTGCCCCACGGCCTTCTGGCGGGCCGTCGAACAGAGGGCCGATATCGATCACTCGAACGTTTGGCATAGGGCACGCACCACATCACAAAACAGCAGGGCAAAAAAATGAAAGAACCCGCCCCGCGACGCCCGACCACTCGAGCGCCGCGACCGACAGGTTCTGGAGACCGCTTTCCTGCGATCACTTGCGCTGGTTGGGCCGAGCCCTCCCGCGCGGGTCGAGCGTTAGACGTGCTCGAGTTGAGAAATCTGGTCTTTGATGGCGAGCTTCTGGCGTTTCAACCCAGCAAGCACGTCGTCGCTCGGAAGAGGCCTCTGTCGCTCAGTCTCAAGCTGACGGTCCAGATCCGCGTGGCGTACTCGAAGGGATTCAATCCGCTCTGCTTCCGTCATTCTCACTCCTCCCATGGAGATTCACCTACATTAAGCGGGGTTACTGTAGCGTCAAAAAATCGCCTTGCGCAATCCTCCGCATCAAGTATAGTCGCGAATTTTTTGCGTCTGGGAATACGCCTGAGGATGGCTTCGGCATCCTGTTGCCCCATATGACAAAAGCGGCTCATACCCCCCATAAGAAACCCTCGCGTGTGTGGTTTCGGTTGGGTTCCTATACTCTTCTAAACCGGGACTGCTCGCGGAGAGTGCGATGCATTGGGAAGGACGGCTCTGGAAGTTCACCGAGGGGCTGCGGTGGCGGATCGCTGCGGCGGTGGGCGTTGGACTGATTGGTGTTTTGTTCGGGCTGTTGCGGCTCGCGATCCTCGGCTGGTTGATCGGCCGGATCTTTGCAGGTGACGGAGTCGATGAACTCCTCTTCCCCATGATCGCGGCGGCGGTCGTGATGTTTGCCCGTTCTGGCTTTGAGTACATTCGGGCAATGATGGCACATCACACGGCCGCGGCGGTTCAGGTGCGTCTCCGCCGGTCGGTCCACGACAAGATCACCGAACTGGGCCCGGCATTTCTGGCGGGCCGGCGGTCCGGCGATATCACGTTGACCCTGGTCGACGGGATCCAGCAGTTAGAGACTTACTTTGGCAAGTATCTGCCGCAGTTGCTGGTGACCTTCCTGACGCCGGTCCTGATCTTCGGGTTCATCGCATTCATCGATATTGCAGTTGCCACGACGATGTTGGCGTTCGCACTGATTGCGATTTTTGCGCCCGCTCTCTGGCATGCGAGAGAGGGTTCACAGGCGGCCAAGCGGCAGACGTCATACAGCCTCTTTGCCGCTGAATTTCTCGATAGTGTCCAGGGTCTCGCGACATTGAAGGCCTTCGGGCAGAGTGCGAGCCGCGCCGCCTCGCTGGAGGTGAAGGCAAAGGACCTGGCGCGGAAGACGCTCTGGGTCCTGGGTACCAACGTCATGGCCCGTGGGCTGACAGACGCAGCAATCGCCTGTGGGGCTGCGGCCGGCCTTGCGGTGGGCGTGTGGCGTATCGACGGGGGCTTGTTGGACCTCGGCGGTTTGCTGATCATCATGATGATGGGCGTTGAGATCTTCCGCCCCATGCGGGATCTCCGAACGGTCCTGCATGAAGGCATGGTTGGCCGCTCAGCCGCCTATGGCCTCTATGACATTCTGGAAGCGGAGGCGCCTGTCGCGGACACGGCGCCGGCCCGGCCAGTCAATGCGCCGCCTCTCCAGCCCACCATTGCGTTCGAGAACGTTCGTTTCGCCTATCCAGGCCGGGACCGGATCGTGCACGACGGCCTGGATTTCGAAATAAAGGCGGGGGAGCGCATCGGTCTTGTGGGGCCGAGCGGGTGCGGGAAATCCTCTGTCGTGCGGCTGGTTCTGCGGTTCTTCGATCCGGTCGACGGCCGGGTCACGCTGGACGGCCACGACTTGCGGGACCTCCCGATCGAGGCGGTGCGCAGCATGATTTCCGTGGTCAACCAGGACACGTTCCTGTTCCACGGCACGGTCGCCGAGAACCTCCGCATGGGGGATCCTGAGGCTTCCGAGGAGGCCATGATCGAGGCGGCACGCGCGGCCAACATCCATGATTTCATCGCCGGTCTGTCCGATGGCTACGACACCGTGATCGGAGAGAAAGGCATCAAGCTCTCCGGCGGTCAGCGTCAACGCGTAGCCATCGCCAGGGCGTTGCTGCGGGACACGCCGATCCTTGTCCTGGACGAAGCGCTGTCGGCCGTGGACGCGGAGAACGAAGCCGTCATCCAGGAAGCGCTGGACCGGCTCATGCGGGGGCGGACGACACTGATTCTGGCGCACCGCCTGTCGAGCATTATCGACTGCGACCGCATTCTCGTTCTCGACAAAGGACGGGTGGTCGAGAGTGGTCCTCATGATGCGCTGATGGCCCGTGGTGGCATTTACGCCGGCCTTATGGCGGAGCAGGCGCAGGAGAGCGCCGAAGACGATGTCATCATCGACGAAACGGCCGATGTTGATGGTCCGGTTCGCGCCCAGGAGTTCGGATTAGAGAAACCGGCACCGACCGAGGGGATCATTGCTGCCGAAGGGCTTGGCTGGTTCGGTTTATTCCGTGAATTGATGACGCTCGCAATGCCGTGGAAGGGCCTTCTGGCGACAACAGTAGTGCTCGGTATCCTCAGAGTCGCTGCTTTCATTGGTGTGGGCGTCCTGAGCGCGTTGGTTATCCTGGGTCTCAAGAACGGAAGCCCAGTACAGGCTCTTCTGATCGGTTTGGCTTTCACGGCGCCAATAGCAGGACTGCTTCACTGGCTGGAGTCGTGGTTGGCCCATGATATGGCCTTCCGACTGTTGGCGGAAATGAGGGTAGAGACGTTTCGGCGCCTGGACAGGCTGGCGCCCGCGTATCTTGTTCGCCGTCGAACCGGAGACCTGATGGGGTTGGCGACGCAAGACGTGGAACTGGTCGAGTACTTCTTCGCCCACACGATGGCGCCGGCGGTCGTGGCCGTTCTTGTTCCGGTTGTGGTTTTCTTGACGCTTGGCTCCGAGAGTTTCTGGTTGGCGATCGCATTGGCACCGTTTCTGATAATGGTGGCCGCGAGCCCCATGCTTTCGCGAAAGGCCGTTGAGCGGCTTGGCAGCCGCGCGCGTGAGGCGGAAGGTGAACTGGCGGCATTCGCCGTGGATACAGTTCAGGGCGTTGGCGAGATCGTTTCCTTCCAGCATGAAGGACGGCGCGGAGCACAGTTTGAAGCTTTGACGCGGAGCCACGTAGAGTTTCGGCTGCCGTTTTTCGCTGAAGCGACCTTTCAGAAGAGCTTGATTGAAGCGCTTACGGGGCTGGGCGGTCTTTCGGTCGTTGCAACTGGTGCCGTTCTGGCGGGAGCGGGGTCGATTGATGCCGGCTTTCTGCCGTTGCTCACCATTCTGGCCATGGCGGCTTTCCTTCCCGTCTCTGAAATCGCTCAACTCGGAAGTCAGCTTGCTGACACTTTGGGAGCGACACGGCGGATCTATGGCCTTGCGAACGAGCCTGTCCCGGTAAGGGACGGCCCCGGTGTGGGAGAGGGAACCCGTCAACCGTCGGAGGGTTCCGGTTTGTCCATGGGGCTGGAGGGTGTGAGCTTCGCTTATCCCGGCGGCATGCGGGCGGCGATCGCGGATCTATCATTGGAAATCCCGGCTGGCGCCACTGTCGCTCTTGTCGGCACGTCCGGCGCGGGCAAGACGACGACCGCCCAGCTTCTGATGCGGTTCTGGGACCCGGATGTCGGACGGGTGACCCTGAACGGCGCGGACCTCAGGGACTACGAACTCGACGACCTCCGGAGCCGCATCGCGTTGGTTTCCCAGGATACCTATCTCTTCAACGACACGCTGGCGGCGAACATCCGGATCGCCAAACCGGACGCAACGGACGAAGAGATCGCCGAGGCCATCGCCAATGCCTCTCTACAGGATCTGGTGGCGGTCCTGCCGGACGGGTTGGAGGGCATGGTGGGAGAACGGGGAACGGCTCTGTCCGGTGGGCAACGCCAGCGGGTGGCGATCGCCCGGGCGTTTCTCAAGGACGCTCCGATCCTGATCCTGGACGAGGCGACCAGCCATTTGGATGCGGTGAACGAACGCGCGGTCCGGACAGCGCTCGAGCGTCTCAAGGAGGACCGAACGACGATCGTCATCGCGCACCGCCTATCGACCATTCGGGACGCCACTGTGATTGCCGTTCTCGATCAAGGCAGTTTGGTGGAAGCGGGTACCCATGACGAGTTGCTGGCCGCGCGGGGGCTCTACGCGAAGTTGGTTTCACGGCAGCTGGCGGTCGCGGCTCAATAGGGCACGGTGAGACCACTCAGACCTCGAAGTGCGCCTCCCAGGGCCGGTCGTACCGCGGCGGGAAGGCCGGTTCCACGACCTCCCGGGTCAGTGCGAGGTTCGGACTGTAGTAAGGGTCCTGCTTCAGGCGCTTTGCCCATCGGGCTTGCATGGTTTGAACCTCGTAGCGGAACCGGTCGATCTTGTCGGGGGCCATATCGTCTCCACGGCTAACCGACTCATGGTGATAGAGCTCCGCGAACGGCGTCCAGACGATCCGGTATCCCGCTTCGACGATCTTGAGGCACAGATCCACGTCGTTGAAGGCGACGGCGAGGTGGGTGGTGTCGAGACCTTCAACTTCCTCGAACACCGCTTTCGGCACCAGCATGCAGGCGGCCGTCACGGCTGAAAGGTTTTGCACGAGCATGAGGCGGTCGTCGAAACCCCGCTCCTCGCGTTTCAGATGCTTGTGGAAGTGCCCGGCAAGACCGCCCACACCGACGATCACGCCGCCATGCTGAACCGTGTCGTCGGGGTAATAGAGCTTCGCGCCAACCGCGCCGACACCCGGTTGGATGACCTGCCTGACCATCTCGGTCAGCCAGTCCGCGTGGATGGGCTCGATGTCATTGTTCAGCAGGCCGATGATGTCGCCCTTGGCCATGGCAACGGCATCATTGTTGAGCCGTGAGAAGTTGAAGGGCCCGTCATCGCGGAGGATGCTGATACGGGGATCCTTTGCCCGCTCCGCCATGTAACTCAGGGTTTCGCGATCCTCACTGCCGTTGTCGACGATGATCATTTCCCAGTTTGGGTAATTGTTCGTCTCCAGAACACCGTCCACGCAGATGCGCAGAAGCTCGACCCGATCGCGTGTCGGAACGATCAAGCTGACCTTGGGTGGTGTGGCGGGCAGGGCGTAGACCACATGGCGGCTGTCCGGTGTGCGCCCAGCCTCAATCGTCGCGGAAACACCGGTCCGCTGAAGATGCTCTTCGACAGCGCGGGAGGCGGAGGCGACTGCGGTCTTGGAGATGGCTTGAGAACGCCGATGGCAGAGGACCATGGCCACATGGGCGACCGCGCGGCTGCCGCTTGCGGCCGCAAGACGCAGGATCAGATCGTATATCTCGGCGTTCTCCACGCCGTCCCGCAGGCCTCCCGCGGTCTCGACGTCCCGGACACGGAGAGCGACACCGTTGCCCATATAATTGCGGGACAGAAAGAGGTCGGGAGACCATTCCGGCTTGAATGATGGCTCGGGCGTGCCGGTAGCCCGGTCTGATGTGTCCTCATCGCCATAAACAACGGAAACAGCGTCATCGGAGGCCAACTTGGCCGCAAAGGCGTAGGTTGCCTGCGGCGCGAGCCTGTCCCCAGGCTCCAGGAGAACAAGGATGTCAGCGGACGTCATCCCGATTGCATTCGCCATCAGAGCGGGGAGAGTGGCCGAGTCCGGATTCTCCAACACCTGGGTTCGTGAATCACCCCCGGCGAGCGTCGCGTTCGCGTGCCGGTTCTGGGAGGAAACGTCCGCCGTCTCAATAAGAACGATGCGTGTATCCGAGTAGATCTGGTCTTTGAGGGATGTAACTGTCTCTGCGACCATCGCTGGGTCGTGTTTGCCGACCCGGACAGCGGCAAGGACTGTGGGTTTTTCCTCGAATGTCGCCACGTGACGTTGCATGGCGGCGCGATCGAGCGCGCCGATATGGCCAAACGCCTTGAACCAAGTCGGATAGTCCAAGGCCCGTTCCAGCGCCTCGCGGCGCAGAACCGATTTGACACCGAACATGCCCTTTGACCGCCATTCGCCGAATAGCATCCGTAGCATTCCGAGAAAGCCGCCACCGGCGCCGACATCGTCTCGGGCCCTCCGCAACAGGACCGAGGTCGCCAGCCCCAGTGCATTTAGCTCCCTTATCTCCAGAGTCTTTATTGAGAACGGTCCCGGTTGATTGACCGGGTCAAAACGGAGCGCGATCGTCCGGTTCGGCAGGCGGATGGGCGTGGTCACGCGACCGCCCCGTGTGGGCGGCAACTGGATGCGTCCCGCCTCAGAGATGCCGTACCCATCGTCGGCGAACACTGATGGGGCGAGGAAGTGCGGGCTGTCGACCTCGTAGGTGAACTCCACCCATCCGGCGGGCAATCGTCCTTTGTTCGAGCCGAGGAACACGTGGCAATCCGAGTCCGTCGCGACGAAGTTGCCGCCGTCGCCGTGTTCGATGTTGGTAAGACCGTTCACATAGAGGCGGTGCTTCCTGAGCCGAAGGGAGCCGAGCAGGCTCTGCCAGCTTCTACCGGTGATCCGAAGGGGAAGCGCCAATCGCCAGGACCAGGATTGCTCAATGTATTCGGCACGCCTCTCCGCCAGTTTGATCTGGTTGCGGGCATCGGCCAGATCGCCGTTCAGCGACGTGATCTGAGCGTCGTAGTTCTTGGCCTGCCCATGGATATGCGCTTTCAGGCCCTCAATATGCTCCCGGTCGAGGGAGATCTTGTTGTCTCTCTCCACCACCACACCTTGCAGGAAGGTGATTTGTTCCCCTTTAGCCTCGATCGCGGTCCTTAGGAGGTCCGCCTGCTGCGTAGCCTGTTCGCTACGGACCTCCATTGTGTGATCCCGCTCCGCGACTGCGATCTCCTTCTCGTGCACCCGCTCATGAAGTGTCCGCATTTCGTCGGTGAGGCGGCGTTCCCGATCGGCGGAATCCTTCACGACATCGTCGAAATAGAAGGCGGCCTGGTCGAGCGATTCCTGGATCCGGTCCAAAGCCTGTTGGCCGGACAGATCCGGTCCGTCCGGTGCCGACTCACTAAGGATTTCTTGAATCCGTCCCGCCCATTCCGCGAGAGCCCGGGTGTCGCGTAGCTCATCGGTGTTAAGTGTGTGGTGACGGAGACGGGGTGAGACGAAACTGTCGATGGCAGCCGCAGACTCGGCGTCGTCCAAGGTCAGGCCGAGGTGGAGTGCTGTTTCAATCGTCCCTGCGGTGGCACGCCAATCCTGCATCAAACCGTCGTAGTCGACGAAGCATCGGTTCTCACCGCGTGTTTCGCGTTCCGCTTCCAGCGTGTAACGCATCCACAGGAGCAGGGCCCGCCCCGCAGGCAGACCATCACGGCGGCTGAGAGACCGGGCGATTTCCAGGGGATTTCGGAGCATGATGACAAATGCGGGGCGAACGCCCAATTCCGATGCGGCCGCCATCCACAGCGGGACGAGACGGCACTGGCGCGGGTCCTTTACACCCCAGAGCTTACTGGTCTCGAACTCCTTCCGGAGAACCTCGACCAAGGAGCCCCGGGCGTAGGCCGCCGCCGTCCCAGTTTCCCAGGCTTTAGGCAAGGCGCGCGCGTCATCCCAAGCGTAACCCATATCGCCGAGAAGGCGCTCATGGGTATCGACGACGTCCTGATGTTCCCAGAAGCCAGCCTCGTTGTTGTCGGCGGCTGCTCCCATCAGATTTGTGCCGAGGTCGACACCCAGGAGATTCAGCGTTCTCGTCAGCGCTGACGTTCCGCTTCGGTGCATGCCGAGGATAAAGACGCCGGTGGCCGGTCTGGATGGCGTTCGGGGGTTCTTGACGGTCATCGGGCTTCAGGGATCGGGTTGGGCCCGGAGGTTGCCTGCAGGCAAGCTTCGACAGGGCACGGTCGGAACTTAACACAGTTCGGCTTTGGGAGCGACAATGCGGCGCCAGCGGTATCAACCAGCGCTTTCCGGATATCCGAACCAAGACAACTCATTCCCAGCGATGGCCCAAAGCGTTTTCCGGATCTCGTCCGAAAGGGTACGCCACCGGCCAAGGGAGCCAGGGGCGCTGATTTCTTCCGCCGACCGATCGACTTTCGCGCTGATTCGCGCTTCCGACAGCCCGGCGTGGGTCAGAATGCGTGTCATCTCCCGGACGGGGGCTGCACAAAGCTGCTCGAACGAGACACGGAGATAGGCCGGACCGAGAACCCGTTCTCCGAACGCTGCAGTGTCGCCATTCGCCCGCGCCCAAAGCCGAATCGAAAGTTCGGGATCCGGCTGCAGCGGGTCATCCTTGTTCTCGGGCGCATTGAAGAGGGCGGCGTAGTGCTTGCGTGGCTGGTTCTTGTTCTCGCTGATGGCCATGTCTCTGCCGTCCCTCACCAAGTGGATGAAACGAAGGCCGGGACACTGGGTCGCGAGAAGTGGCAGCACGTACATGCTTCTCGGGTTTTTCCATCCCCAGCCTTCGGCGTCACTTGGCAGATCGGAACGGAAATCATTCAGTGCAGCCCGGAACGCCCCGTGGACGCGCTGACGGAGACCGGCAGATAGGCTTTCGGGATCGTAAGCAAGGGACCGCGTCTCAAGAAGGATGTCGTTTATGACTGAGTCCAGGAACGGCTCGAAGTCCATGGCATCGCCGGAATCGTTGAGGCGCGTGCCCATGAAAACCCCGGCGGCCTCCAGGGCCCGCTGGACGGCCCGTGTTCCGGAACCACCGGTTCCCCCAATCACGATGGGCCCCCGTCCAACGTGACCGTCTGAGCCGGCAGCGCGGCGTCCGGACGTCTGGGATCCTTTCATTTGGGGTCCTTCTCATAGAGGCGGAGTATCTCGGTCGGTGCCGCCGCCCGTCCTTCCCGCTAGGCCTTGTTGTCAGCGCGCGCGCGAAAGAGCGGTGTTTTTGGACTTCGCCAACCGTCACCGATCCATTATAAGGCCCTGACGACCTGAGCAATGTTTTCGAGCGGCACAAGACAGGAACGAGTGATGGGGACGTATCTCGACGACCTTTGGAACGATCTTGAGCAGACATGGGATCTCGCCATGGCGGTCAACGATCTTTCAGAGAGCGAACGCGGGGACGTTGCGGCCGCGTGGGAGAAGCATTTCAAAGGCTCCGAGCTCGTTGACGTGGGCAAGACCGAAGCCGAGGGGCAGACCCCGCCCATGAAGGTGTTCTGCAAGAACATCTACGGCATTCAGTTCAACACAGAGACCAAGTACTGGGTCCCGTTCCGTCACGGCGATATCGACCTCGCGAAGTTTACAGAGGATTGAGTCCGAAAGACTAATTCGGACCGACCCATCCGGGGCTTCGACGGCGGGTCCGCCCGTGCCTGATCGCGGTTTGGCACGGGACATGCTAGATTCCCGCCGTTAACCTTGGCGACAGCGGCGACGGCAACCGAACGCATGGCGAAACCGGACAAGACGATAACCGTCGGACGCTTGCTGCGCGCCTGTTACACGGCGTTTTTCGCGGCCGGCATGTTCAGCTTCGCAGTCAATCTGCTGATGCTGACAATGCCCATCTTCATGTTCCAGGTCTTCGACCGGGTCCTGTCGAGCCGTAGCGAGTCGACGCTGTTCCTGCTTCTTCTGATGGCGGTCGTGGCCCTTGCCGTACAGGCTGCGCTCGACGCGATCCGGGCGTTTGCGTTCGTCCGCATCAGTGGATGGATTGACCGCCGCATCGGCCCGGTTCTCTTGTCCTCGCTGATTGCCGACGCACTCGATCGCGGTGCTCAGCCGAACAGCAACCCACTCCGCGCGCTGGCGACACTCCGGACCTTCCTGACGGGGCCGGGCATGTTGACCATGCTGGACGTTCCCTGGGTCCCGGTTTTCATCATCATCATCTTTTGGGTGAACCCAGCCATGGGCATCACGGCTGTCTTTGGTGCCGTGATCATGTTGATCCTGGGCCTGGTCAACGACCGGGTGACCCGGACGGCGTTGGCGGAGGCTCAGCAACACTCCACCCGGGCTTATCAGGCGGCGGACTCGGCCGTCCGAAATGCGGCTGTGGTCGAGAGCATGGGCATGCGCCGCTCCATTCTGGGGCGCTGGCGGCGTGAGAACGACATGGTGCTGGACCTTCAGAGCAAGGCCAGCGACCGGGTCGCCGTCTTCCAGGCGATATCCAAATCCATGCGCATGCTGATCCAGATGGCCATCATGTCGGTCGCTGTGTTGCAGATCGTTGACCCGGATATCGTGATGACGCCCGGCATGATGATCGCGTCGGTCCTTATTCTCGGCCGGGCGCTGCAGCCCGTGGAGATGGGGATCGGCCAAGCCCGGAACCTCGCGGACGCCGTCGAAGCCTACAGGACGATCGAGACTGCGCTGGCCACGGCGCAGTCCCGGATATCCAGAATGGAGTTACCGCCGCCGACGGGCCAGCTCGCGGTTGAGAACCTCGGGTACCAGCCGAAAGGGACGACCCGCCCCATTCTTCAGCGGATATCGTTCTCGCTTGAAGCGGGGGAGGCGCTCGGCGTCATCGGCCCGTCCGCCGCAGGCAAATCGACCCTCGCCCGGCTGCTTGTTGGTGTGGAGCGGCCGACCGTCGGAAGTGTGCGGTTCGACGGGGCCGATGCCTTTGCCTGGAACCCGGACGAGCTTGGCCGGCATATTGGCTTCATGCCGCAGGAGAGCGAACTGTTCGAAGGCACTGTTGCCGATAATGTCGCCCGCCTGTCGGACAGCCCCGATCCTGACGCGATCGTCGCGGCCGCAAAGCTTGCGGGCCTCCATGAACAGATTTTGCGCTTGCCGGACGGCTACGACACCCAGATCGGCAACGCGGGTGCCATCCTCTCCGGCGGCCAGAGACAGCGTGTTGCACTCGCCCGTGCCCTTTACGGGGACCCGAAAGTGCTTGTCCTGGATGAACCGAACTCGAACCTGGATGCGTCCGGGGATGACGCCCTGATGAGCGCCATCGATACGATGAAGAAGCGCGGCATCACCGTCATTCTGATCACACACCGGCCGCATGCCGTCTCTCACATGGACAAGGTTTTGGTGCTCCAGAACGGCATGGTCCAGAAGTTCGGCCCCCGGGAAGAGGTTCTTCCGACGGCACCGCAGCCGGCCCGTCATCAGGGAACGCCGGGGCGTCCTGACCCCTTGGTAGCCGCCTCGCTTGAACAGGCCTTCGCAAACCCGCCGCAACAGCCAGGGGGCGCTGGCGCCCCCGCCCAGGGGGCCGCTCAAGGAGGGCAGCCGCCTCAGACGAGGACACCGCCTCCGCCGCCGGTTCCCGGCCAGGGACAAAGGCTGGCACCGCCTCCGCCGCCGCCTCCATCGGGTCGGCGGGTTGCGACTCCGTATCTCGGCAGCGGTGGTGCCGCACCGGCAATGCCGCCTGCCAGACCGCCGGTTGCCAACACGGACCTTGAGCCGCCGCGTGAGTCCATTCCCCGGCCGCCGGGAATGCCGGGCCGGTTCGGCGGCGGCCGGGCGCGGCATCGTGAGCCGGAAGCGGCGCCTCGGCAGCCCGTGACGCCGCCGACCGTTGTCCAAGCGCCGCCGCCGGTACAGCCGAGCGCACCGCAGCGCGTGGCGCCACCGCCACCCCCGTCGCCGCCGCAGCCACGCCCTGTGGCCGCCTCAGCGCAACCGGTTCCGCCACCGCCTTCCGCACCGGCTCCTGATCCGGTCACGCAGCGGCCGCCGCGTCATCCCGTACCGCCGCCCCTGATGGATGAAGCGGCACCGAGAACCCGGGTTCTCGCCCCTCAAGTGGCGAATGCAGGGGGTGGCGCCTTGAACGTTCAGTCCATTGACTCGATTTCTGCCCGACCGGCAGGCCGGGACGGTCGAGGATGAGCTCTGCGATCGATCCGCTCGACGAGTACGGCTTCGACAACGACGAGCGCTCCAACCCAAAGAGATGGGGCGGTGTGACCCTCGCCGGCGTGCTCATCATTGCGTTGTTTTTTGGCGTGTTCGCGGTTTGGGCATGGCTGGCCCCACTCGGTAGTGGGGCCATCGCCCAAGGCAATCTGCAGGTCGACAGCAATCAGAAGACCGTTCAGCACCTGGAAGGCGGGATCGTGAAGTCCATCCTGGTCCGGGACGGCATGTTGGTGGAGCAGGACCAGATCCTGCTGGAACTTGAGCCCACGCGCAGCCGCATGGAAGTCGACCTGCTTGAACAGCAGTTCCTCGCGAACAAGGGGGCGGAGGCTCGTCTGCTGGCCGAACGCGACGAGGATGACGAGATCCTGTTTCCAGACGCCCTCTTGAACCGCACTGGAGACGCCACGGTCGACGAAATCATCGCCGGACAGCGGCGGCTCTTCGCCAACCGAATGGCCGCCCGCTCAAGCCAGGTTTCCCTTCTTCGCCGCCGGATTGGAAAGTCACGCGAAGAGATTGCGGCGTTGAACGCCCAACAGGATGCGGACCGAAAACAGCTTGGCTACATCGCCGAGGAGATCGACGCGGTCCGGATCCTCTATCAGAAAGGGCTGGAGCGGAAGCCGCGGCTACTGTCGCTGCAGAGAACCGCTGCCCAGTTGGAAGGCAGCATCGGCAACCGCACCGCGCTGGCGGCACGGGCAGAGCAGACCATCGCGGAGACTGAGTTCCAGTTGGTGAACATTCGGGAGAAGGCGGCTTCTGACGTAGAGACGGAACTCCGCCGGGTTCAGGAGCAGTTGGCCGATCTCGTTGACCGGTTGGCCGGGGCTGAGGATGCCCTGTTCAGAACAAGCATCCGGGCCCCTGCCGCCGGACGGGTCTACGGCCTTCGTTTTCACAACGAAGGAGGCGTGGTTGGGCCCGGCGAGCCGATCCTCGGCATCGTACCGCATGCGGATGAGTTGGTTGTCGAAGTTCAGATCGATCCGCAGAACATCGACGAGGTTCGCATCGGCTCTCCCGCGTCGGTCCGGCTGACGTCCCTCAGTCAACGGACGACGATCCCGATTGACGGCATTCTGGTCTATGTCTCACCTGATTTGATCGAAGAGCAGGGCGTGCCCCCCCACTATCTCGGCCGTATCGTGCTCGACCGGGAGAGCCTGGAGGAGCAGTCCGGAATACAGCTTCTGCAGGGCATGCCGGCGATGGCGGTGATCAGCACCGGGGACCAGACGTTGTTCGAGTATCTGGTCGCCCCCCTTGCGCGCAGTTTTGATCACGCGCTGCGCGAGAACTGACGAGGCGCTCCCGTGTCATCCGACCATGGATTTCTCCCCTACGGCCGTCACACGGTGGACGACGATGACGTCGCCGCCGTGGTGGATGTCCTGAAAGGCGATTGGCTGACCACCGGCCCGACCGTCGAAGCCTACGAAGCCGCCTTTGCGGAGGCCGTCGGCGCGCCGGAGGCGATTGCCTGCTCCAGCGGCACGGCAGGGCTTCATCTCGCCGCCGCTGCTCTCGATCTCGGCCCGGGCGACCATGTGATCGTTCCCAGCGTTACGTTCCTGGCAACTGCGAATGCGGCCCGCTATGTCGGGGCAGAGGTCGAATTTTGTGATGTGGACCCGGACACGGGGCTTACCGACGTAGGCCATGTCCAGGCTGCCATGGATCGGGTCGAAAGCTCAGGCGGTACCGTCAAAGCCGTCTTCCCCGTTCATCTGACAGGTCATTGTGTGAATATGGCCGCCATGACCGCCGCCTTTCCAACGGTCCCGATGATCGAGGATGCTTGCCATGTGCTCGGCGCCTCTCACGGAAGCGGGGACAGCCAGATCCCGGTCGGTGCGGGTGATGTCAGCCGGGCGGTGGTGTTCTCAACCCATCCCGTGAAGACCATCGCGACCGGAGAAGGGGGCGTGCTGACGACGGCCGATTCGGCGTTTGCGGCGCGGCTGCGACGCTTGCGAAACCACGGCATGACCCGTGATCCGGCCAGTTTTGTGAATACAGATCTGGCATTCGAAACACGGGCTAATGGCACTTCCGGGGACGGGTCCGAACCGATGCCCGCGCCGTGGTACTACGAGATGCAGGAGGTCGGATGGAACTATCGCCTGACGGACCTTCAGTGCGCCCTCGGCATACGCCAACTCGACAAACTGGGCCGTTTCGTCCAGACGCGCCGGCGATTGCGGAACCGGTACGCGTTTCAGTTGGAAAAACTTTCTGCGACAACGAATGGTCTGGTCCGGGCACAGCCAGTCGCAAAGGGATGCGAGCCTGCATGGCACCTCGCGGTTGCGTTGATCGACTTTGAGGGACTTGAGACGACACGGACCGATGTCATGTACCGACTGAGAGAGAAGGGCGTCGGAACCCAGGTGCACTACATTCCTGTCCACCTCCAACCCTACTATCAGCAACGCTATGGCGCCGTCTCGTTGCCGGGGGCCGAGCGCTACTACAGCCGTTGTCTGAGCTTGCCGCTGTTCCCCGCCATGACCGAACAGGATGTCGACCGGGTGGTGGAAGCTTTGGCAGTCGTACTCGGCGTCTTAGGCCCGCTTGATTGACGGTCAGATTTCCCGGGTGCGACAATTCAGTCTATGGCGGCGGTAAGCAGCAGCTTCTCAACACCGTCTAATCAAAGGGTCCTCCGTCCATGACCATCCCGCCTTTCTCCTTCGATCGAGGCCACATCGATCTTGATGGCAAATCCGTGTTGATCACGGGAGGGACCGGCTCGTTCGGTAAGGAACTCGTCGGTGCCATTCTCGCCAAGCACAAGGTGCGGCGCTGCATCGTCTTCTCACGAGATGAGCTGAAACAGTATGAGATGGCACAGCAGTTCGATCCGTCTCAAACCCGCTCGCTTCGTTACTTCATCGGCGACGTGCGGGATGTGGACCGCCTGGAACTGGCGATGCGGGGTGTTGACTACGTCGTTCACGCCGCGGCGCTGAAACACGTGCCCACCGCCGAGTACAACCCCTTCGAATGCGTCATGACCAACATCTATGGCGCTGAGAACGTGGTGAAAGCGGCGCTGCGGACTGGGGTGCGCCGGGTCATCGCCCTGTCCACCGACAAGGCGGCGAACCCGATTAATCTCTACGGCGCGACGAAACTCGCGTCCGACAAGATCTTCGTCGCGGCCAACAATCTCGCCGGCGCCGACGGTTGCCGTTTTTCGGTGGTCAGGTATGGCAACGTGATCGGCTCGCGCGGCAGCGTCATTCCCTTCTTCAAGAAGCTGGTGGACGACGGAACGGACCACCTGCCGATCACGGACGCGCGGATGACGCGGTTCTGGATCACGCTTTCCCAGGGCGTTGATTTTGTCCTCTCATGTCTCGGCAAGATGCAGGGTGCCGAGGTCTTCGTGCCGAAGATTCCCAGCATGAAGGTCGTGGACGTCGCCGATGCGATTGGCCCTGGGCTGCCGCACCGGATCGTCGGCATCCGGCCGGGCGAGAAACTGCATGAGGTTATGATCTCGGAGGACGACGCCCGCACGACGGTCGAATTGGAAGACCGTTACGTCATTCTGCCTGCCTTCCGGGAGGCACTGGTCAGCCGTTACATCGAGAACGGCGCCAAGTCTGTTCCAGACGGGTTCCGGTATGCCAGCGATACCAACGACATCTGGTATGACGGCAACGATCTGAAAGCAATGGGCGACGCCGTCTGACCTCGTTTGCGTTGTCATGGGCGTCTGTGCGGGGCAGACTCAGGGAAAACCGGGCCCTTTGGGAGGCTTTCCATGACTGGAACCCCGCCTTTTGCGTTGAAGGCAATCGATCACGTCGTTATCCGCGCCCGCGATATCGAGACGATGAAAGCGTTCTATCTGGATGTCGTCGGCTGCACGATCGTGCGGCACAACGAACCGCTTGGTCTTTGGCATCTCCGCGCCGGAACCAGCATGATCGATCTGGTGGATATCACGCGGAACCCTGGCGGCGGCGAGGCGCCGGCTGCTGGGGCGAACATGGACCATGTGGCGTTGCGGGTTGAGCCGTTCGATGACGCCACGATCCGGGAGCATCTCGCCGCACACGGTGTGGAGCCTGGAACCACAGCGAACCGATTCGGCGCGGAAGGGGCGGGCTTGTCCATTTACTTCCCGGATCCCGAGGGCAACGGTGTCGAGTTGAAGGGCCCCGCGTCATGAAGGTGACGGCTATTGAAACCGTCCGGATCGAGGAGTTCCCGAATCTCCTCTGGGTTCAGGTTCATACCGATGAGGGGCTGGTTGGCCTTGGCGAGACATTCTACGGACCGGGGTCGGCGGAGGCGCATGTTCACGGGATCATCGCACCCTATCTTCTCGGCAAAGACCCCCAGCAGATCGAGCGGCATCAGGCCCATCTGGTCGGCTATGTGGGGTTCGTCGGCGCCAGTGCGGAGATGCGCGGGCGGTCCGCGGTCGACATTGCGTTGTGGGATCTTTGGGGGCAGGCGGCTGGGCGGCCATTGCATCAGATGCTGGGCGGATCAACCCGCGATGATGTGCGGGTCTACAACACCTGCGCCGGCTACCGATATGTGCGCCAGGAACCCACCCAGGGAACCGCGAACTTCGGCCTGGACCGGCATACGGGGCCCTATGAGGACTTGGATGCCTTCCTGAACCGCGCGGATGAGTTGGCGGAGAGCCTGCTGGAGATGGGCATCGACGCCATGAAGATCTGGCCGTTCGACTTTGCGGCGGAGGCGAGCCGGGGGCAGATGATCAGCGCGGCCGATCTGAAATCGGCGCTGGAGCCCTTCGAGAAGATCCGGCGCGCGGTCGGTGACCGCATCGACGTGATGGCTGAGCTTCATTCCATGTGGAACCGTCCCCAGGCGGTCCGAATCTCCCAGGCCCTGGAGCAGTACGACCCGCTTTGGGTGGAGGATCCGGTCTTCATGGATCACCTCGCCAGTCTGGGGGAGGTGGCACGGGCGACGAAGTCCCCGATCGCCGTGGGTGAGACCCGAGGCAGCCGGTCGGATTTCCGTCAGTTGCTTGAGTTGGAGGCGCTGAGCCTGATCATCATGGACATCGCGTGGTGCGGCGGAATCTCAGAAGCCAGAAAGGTTGCCGCGATGGCGGAGACCTGGCACGTCCCCGTGGCCTTTCACGACTGCACAGGGCCCGTTGTTCTCGCCGCGTCGACCCATCTCGCCATGCATGTCCCGAACTGCTTTATCCAGGAAATGGTGCGAGCCTTCTACTTCGACTGGTACGGAGCGCTGGTAACCGCACTTCCGCCGGTAACGAACGGACGCATCACAGCGCCAGCCGGTCCCGGGCTTGGGTTGGCGCTCCAGCCGGATGTTCTCAAGCGACCGGATTGCCACATACAGCGTTCTTCGGTCTGACGGCTCACTGCCGTTTAGCAGCCGTTCCGGGCCAACGCGTCAGTCGTCTCCGACCGCCTCAATCGTTGCAGACGCGGTCGCGCGTCCCCTGGCTGCCGCCGAAACAGGCGTCTCAATTGGCTTGTCGCTGTCATCCAGGATCACGCTTCGCTCGTTCGGGAGGAAGACCCGCGTGGTTGTTCCCACGCCTTCCTCGCTCTCGATCGATATGCGGCCCTGGTGCAACTCAACCAAGCGCTTGCTGATGTAGAGCCCGAGACCCGTACCCTCGAAGCGGCGGACGTTGATGTCTTCCAACTGCTTGAACGGGGCGAATATGTCCGGGATGTGTTCTGCGGGAATCCCGATCCCCGTATCGATTACGGCAATCTCAAATCCGCCGTCGACCCTGTCGCTGGTCACCAGGACGGAGCCGCTGGACTCCGTGAACTTCACGGCATTGGAGACAAGGTTCAAGACGACCTGTTTTATCGCCCGCGCATCCGCGCGAAGAACCACATCATTGAGCCTCAGGTCGCTTTTCAGGCGGACACCGCCGCGTTCCGCGCGATGGGACATCATGCGGACACAGCTTCCGATCACTTGATCGGGACCGATGTAAACTTCCTGAAGGTCCATGTTTCCAGACTCAATGCGTGAGACGTCCAGGATGTCATTGATCAAGAGCAGCAGGTGCGAGCCGCTGTCGTGAATGAGCTGCGCGTACTCCTTGGACCGGGCTTGGGAGTTCTTGCCGGACCCGTCCCGAATGACCTCTGAGAAGCCGAGGATGGCGTTGAGAGGGGTCCGCAACTCATGGCTCATGGTCGCGAGAAACTCCAGCTTGGTCCGATTTGCGATCTGAGCCTGCTCAATCGCAACCCGCGCCTTCTCGGTCGCTGCCGACACTTCCCCTTCCAAAGTCTTTATGGCGGATATGTCCTTTGAGATCAGAAAGCGGCCGCCATCCGCGGTCCTGTTGTCCTCAACGACATACCATCCATCACGCATATGGTAGCGATACTCACGCCGGGAGGATCCGCGTTCGGCCAAGCGGTTCTTGACGAATGTTTCCCGGTCCTCGGTGACATCCGGAAGCTCCCCCCGGTCGTAGAGCGCCCGCAGGAATGTCTCAAACCGCACACCCGGACGGAGCACGTCCGCTGCGCGCCCTGACTGTTGCCGGAAGACGCTGTTGCAGATCACAAGCAGGTCGTCCTGATCCCAGAAACAGATCCCGTCCGTCAGCGCTTCGACTGCCGGCCGGAACATCAGCTTCGCGCCTTCCTTTTTGGGGGATGCAACTTCGATCGACGTGCGGTCGCTGCCAACGCCGTGATAGCCGCGAAAGACGCCGTCTTCGTCGAATATCGGATCACCCGAGACGGTGACGTAGCAAATCTCCCCTGACTCGGTGATGCGCCAGAACTTGAAATCCCGGAGAGGTTTCCGTGCCGCCAAAAGGGCATCATGTTCCGCCCACTGCGCTTCCGTGACGCCTTCGGGCGAGGTTTCCCGGCGTGTCTTACCGATTACCTGTGACTGAGCGTCGTCTAGACCCGCAGCTTTCTCGCAGTTTGGTGAGATCATGGTGAAACGAAGATTCTCGTCCTGCATCCAGATCCAGTCGTAAGAACTCGGCTCAAACTGTTTGAAAATATAAAGTTGGCTTTGCAGTTCTTGGATTTTTTTTCTGAAACCACTCCCAATTCTATAGTTCCGATACACTAGAAATGCGGCAAGCGCCGCAAACAGGGCTGCCAGTATTACGACAGGATAGAATAAATAAGTAACCGACGTGTCCAAAACGAAACAAGGCCCTTTGGTTAACGTTTGTTAATAATAATAGTATATCCGAAATCGTTGCTTTTGGAGAGTGACAATACGCAAATTTGATGACGGCAAATCGTTTCGAGTAGCCCGAAGTGCTCCATTGACGGCGCGGGGTTAGGGGGCCTAATCGGTTAAACCGAAATCATAGCGAGCCGGGGGGCAGGATGTTTGAGTTGTGGGTGCCGATAACGATCGCCGCCGCATTTCTACAGAATGTCCGCTCTGCCCTCCAGAAGCATCTCAAGGGCAGGCTCAGCACCACGGGGGCGACATTCGCGCGTTTCGGCTACGCGTTTCCCTTTGCCATTGCCTACGTGTGGATTCTTCATCTTTGGGGTGGCTTTCCCTGGCCTGAACCCAACACCCCTTTCATCATCTACGGCATCATCGGCGGGCTGGCGCAGATCGGCGCGACCCAGCTCTTGGTGCATCTGTTCTCGCTCAGGAATTTTGCGGTCGGTACGACGTACTCCAAGACCGAGCCAATACAGACGGCTGTCTTTGGGATCGTCATCCTGGGGGACCCCCTGTCGGGCGGGGCGATCATTGCCATCATGGTCAGCCTGGTCGGCGTGATGGTCATCTCGGCGGCCAAGCAAGATCTGTCCTGGCGGAACCTGCTGACCTCGATGACCGACAAGCCCGCGTTGATCGGCATCGCATCAGGCGCGTTGTTTGGTATATCGGCGGTGTCGTACCGAGCATCCTCGCTGTCGCTGGGGGCGGACGAGCCATTGATGCCGGCCGCGTTTACGCTTGCCTGCGTCACCGTTTTCCAAACCGTTCTGATGATCATCTTCATGCGGGCTCGTGAACCCGGCCAACTTTGGGAAGTCATCAAGGCATGGCGGGTTGCCGGACTGGTCGGCTTGTCGGGTATGGCGGCGTCGGCGGGTTGGTTTACGGCAATGACCATTCAGAACGCCGCCTATGTGCGCGCGCTCGCCCAGATCGAGTTGGTATTCACGTTCATCGCGTCGGTGTTCATCTTCCGGGAAAAAACGACGGCGTTGGAACTCTTTGGCATTCTGCTTGTGGTTGGTGGAATTCTGATCCTTCTGCTGCGTGGATAGTGTGGGGACGTGGCAGACGGCCGGGATCATCCATATGTGGTCCTCGATGCGTATTGAGTTCGAACCAATCGACGGAGCGTTCGATGCGTCCTCTTCTCCTTGCCGTCTTGGCCCTCGGGATTTGCATGTTCTTCGCCTCTAAGCCCAAGCCGGTGTCGGCCAATTCCGCACACGACTTCGCGTTCACATCGATCGACGGGGAGCCGCTGCCGCTCTCCGACTACCGGGGCAAGGCTGTTCTTGTGGTCAATACCGCCTCTCACTGCGGATTCACCTACCAATACGAAGGCCTTCAGGCGTTGTGGGAAACGTATCGGGATCGAGGGCTGATTGTCCTTGGGGTGCCGTCGAACGACTTCGGTGGTCAGGAGCCGGGTTCGGAAGCTGAGATCAAGCAGTTCTGCGAGGTCAATTTCTCCGTCGATTTCCCGATGACCGAGAAGCAGGTCGTGAAGGGTGACGGCGCGCACCCCTTCTACAAGTGGTCTGCGGAAGAACTGGGCTATATGTCCCGGCCACGTTGGAACTTTTATAAAATTCTCGTAAGCCCGGAAGGCGAGGCGGTGGCGTGGTTCTCGTCCATGACCAAGCCCAATTCCGCGAAGGTGGCGTCAGCGATTGAAGCGGTTCTGCCCCGGTAGGGTTCGCGTGTACAAACCGTCCGGCGATTCCGAAGGCTGTTCGCTGAGGAATTACGCGCGGCGCACTCCATCGCCGTGATCGAATGCGTGTCCGAGATTGGTGGAGCGGAGGAGGATCGAACTCCCGACCTTCGCATTGCGAACGCGACGCTCTCCCATCTGAGCTACCGCCCCACCGTGTCGGACGCCCGCCGAAGCGGCCGGCGCGCGAGAGCGATGATCTAATCCATCGATCTTTTGTTTGCAAGAGACAACCCGCCGGGTTTGCCCGCGTCTCCGGACCTCTCTTGGACCGCTTCGCCGCACTTGGTGGCCCTTGTCGGAACGGTTGGCGCCGAGTAGGTTTCCAACGCCGGTTTGAGCCGGGCTATCTCTCACGCAAGGTGTCCGATGCAGTCGCTCGTCCTTCTCATCGATACGGTGATCAACCTCTATATCTGGGCGCTTCTGATCTACATCATCGGATCGTGGCTGGTTCAGTTAAACGTGATCAACGGCTCGAACCGTTTCATCTATCTGGTGATGGATTTTCTGTACCGGGTCACGGAACCGGCTCTGCGGCCAATCCGGAACCTGATGCCGAACCTTGGCGGGATCGATATCTCCCCGATCGTTCTGGTCCTGATTCTCACCTTTGTGCGCAATCTGCTCTTCGAGTACGCCCTTTAAGGCTTAGTGCGGCAGCGGATGGACCGTTGTCCGATAGAGTGCCTGCCGGATGGCAGCGGCCTGCTGCTCCGCGTGCGTCTGTCACCGAATGCGAAACGAGATGCGATCCTGGGGGTCGCGGCGGACCAAGACGGGGTCGCGTGGATGACAGCATCCGTCACCGCTGTTCCCGAGGATGGGCGTGCGAACAAGGCACTCATAAAGCTGCTGGCGAAGACCTGGAAAACCCCGAAGAGCGGAATCGCGATCGTCCGAGGGCAGACGAGCCGCACCAAGACACTTCGGCTGACAGGCGACCCGGAGGAACTGAGTGATCTGATAGGAACGACGATACGGAGCGGCACCGGCGTCTAGACGTCGTTTGTGCCGTGTTCTTACCCTTGGGGGAGGGTCATATGGCAGCGGACATCATTGACGGTAAGGCCTTTGCGGAAGGGCTGCGGGAAACGGTTAAGGGCGCCGTGACGACGCTGTCCGATACCCATGGAAAGGTCCCGGGGCTGGCCGTCGTGCTGGTGGGCGAGGACCCGGCGAGCAAGGTCTATGTGCGGAACAAGCAACGTCAGACCGAAGAAGTTGGGATGCGGTCGCTTGAGCATCGTCTTCCCGTGGAAACCAGTGAAGAAGACCTGCTGGACCTGGTTGAGGCGTTGAATGCCAATCCTGAGGTGGACGGCATTCTGGTTCAGCTCCCGCTACCCCCGCAGATCGCGGCGGAGAAGGTCCTGGACGCGATTGATCCGGACAAGGATGTGGATGGCTTCCATGTGGTGAACGTTGGCCGCCTGTCGACCGGTGGGGCCGGGCTGGTCCCGTGCACACCGCTCGGGTGCAGTCTCCTTCTGAAAGACCGGCTCGGCGATCTATCGGGCGCCAAGGCGGTCGTGGTTGGGCGGTCGAACATTGTCGGCAAGCCCATGGCCCAGCTTCTTCTGGCGGCGAACGCGACGGTGACAGTCGCCCATTCCCGGACAAAGGATCTCGCCGCGACCTGCCGGGAGGCCGACATCGTCGTCGCGGCTGTCGGCCGTCCCGAGATGGTCAAGGGCGATTGGATCAAACCTGGAGCGACGGTGATTGATGTTGGCATCAACCGGGTGCCGGCACCGGATCTCGGAGAGGGCAAAACCCGCCTGGTTGGCGATGTGGCCTACGCAGAGGCCGCCGAGGTCGCAGGCGCCATCACCCCGGTACCCGGCGGCGTCGGCCCGATGACGATCGCGTGTCTCCTCAGAAACACGGTTGAGGCCGCCTGCCGCCGGAGAGGCTGGGACCAGCCGCCGCTTTAGGGGGCGGGCTCCGGACCGGCGCGGGTCTGGCTCAAAGGCCGAAGGAAAGCCCGCCGGCGACCGGTAAAGCTGTCCCGGTGACATACGATGATTGGGGTCCGGCCATGTAGACGATGGCAGCGGCGACCTCGTCCGGGTCCGCCGCGCGCCTGAGGGCGACCGAACCATACCGCTTGGCTGCCACCTCGGCAGGCGACGCATCCGTTTCCGATGCCAGTCGGGCGTTGACCGCCGCGTGCATGTCCGTGTCCGTATACCCTGGGCAGACCGCGTTGCAGCGGATCCTGTCAGGTCCAAACTCCGCCGCAATGGTTTTGGTCAGACCAATAACCCCATGCTTCATCGCGGTGTAGGCACCGAAACCGGCTTCCGCGCCGAGGCTGCCGGTTGACCCAACGTTGACGATAGATCCGCCCCCGGTTTGCTGCATGACCGGGATGGCGGCTTGGCAAAACATCATTGTACCAAGCAGATTGACCTCGAAGCTGGTTCGCCATTGGGCGGCTGTGGTCTTGAGGAAGTCACCGGTCCCTGCGGTTGAACCGGCGTTGTTGACGAGAATGTCGAGCCGTCCGAACCGGCCAAGGGTATCCGCGACGCACGCTCTGACCTCGTTCTGGTTAGTCACGTCAACGACGAGGGCGAGCGCCGTCCCGCCGAGCGCCTCGACATCAGCCACGAGGTGATCGAGCAGCGCGCGACGGTCCGTTCCTCCGGCGACGTCTGGTGAGCTGCCCGCTATGTCGGTGACAACGACCGTGGCTCCTGCCCGTGCGAGGCGGTTCGCCGTGGCGCGCCCTATGCCCCTGGGCGCGGAGGCGCCCGTTACAATGGCGACTTTTCCGGCAAGGTCCGACATGGCTGACCGTTCTCTCGTTTGCACGCACGTCACCGGTCAGATTTGGGGCAGGACAGGGGCTGTACCAAGTCCAGATCCGTACTCAAATGCTGGCGTACCAGAAGCCGCCGGGGCAAGGAGCGGCGGCTGATCCTCCGCCGGTCCAATTCACGATCCAGCACGGACGGCTCCAGGTCAGGGGCAAAGTAGAGAAGGCCGGGGATCCTGTGATCAAGTCGCCGGTAATGTGTGGTGATACCGCCGGCGCGCCAGATGGCGGCGGCGACAGCGGCTTCCCTGCCGGATCCAGGAGGCATGGGCATACGGCAGATCTTCTCAGGTTTCCCGAACCGCTCTATCAGCTCTGCGAAAACCCGGCCCTTATCACGGGTAACGGCGCCGTCGTCCCGGATATCGATCAGCACTTGGCGGATTGTCATCTCACCAGGCCTGGATTGCAGAAAAACGGTAGCGACGGCGCCTGCGAACGCGGTTCCCTTCAGGAGCCCGATGCCTTGCATCGGTCCGAAATCCCATGGCGGGTCAAGGCGCACCAAGTCGGACCGGATTTCGAACGCCGTTTCCAGAGGCAGGCCCGGAACAAGTCCCTTCACGATCTCGTGGCGGCCCTTTGCCGAGGCGGTGTCGTTCGACCACATGAGCCAACACACGGCGGTGATGGCAGCAAAACAGATCGCCGTGGCGGTCGAACGGCTGGTCATCGAACGCTATCTTTCCAATTGGCGAGCCACTCTTCCGGAAGTGACACGACATCTTTGCGCAACGAGCACAGTATCCGTCGTCATCTGATATAGTATAAGGGACAACGGCTTAGGCTGGGGGGTCTATGTTTGTCGATCAAGGGTTGTTGGAGGCGGCTGGCCTCATTGTCACTCTCGCCGAGTGGTACGGCTGGGCCGGTTTGGCCGTGGCCGTTGTTTTTCTTGGTATAGGTGTTGACAGGGTGGAGCCGTCCGCCCGCGGCGTCTACCTTTTCCGTGTCCTCGTCCTGCCGGGCGTCATCGGTCTCTGGCCGTTGGTGCTCTGGCGCTGGTTCCATCTCGAACAGAGAAGGGGCGAATGATGCAGGCGCCTCACCGGTCCGCCCACATGGTCATCTGGATTCTCATCGCGGTGATCTTGTCGCTGTCCCTGATCTTTGGTCTGAGCCTGAGGCAGGACAAACCCTTCGATCTTGATGGGACCATTTTAGAGAGCTTGAAATGAGTGTGAAGTTCCGCCCGGTTCTTTGGAGCAATTACAAGCTCGTCTACGACCTGATCCTGATCATCGGGATCGTGTCGTATCTCGCGATCTACATGAACGTGGCGCCGGGGCTGTTGAAGGAGATGGGTGTTCAGAGAGTGGGCACGCCGGAACTCCGCATCCGCGCCTTCGGGAGTTGCGCGTACATCCTGCTCCACATCATCCTGATTATCGGGCCTCTCGCGCGGCTTGACCGGCGCTTTCTGCCGCTTCTCTACAATCGCCGGCACTTCGGTGTGATGCTGTTCCTTGTGGCCCTGGCGCATGCGGCCAACGTTCAGGCTTGGTATCAGGCTTTCACACCGGTGGAGTCGTGGACCGCACTTCTTGTCAGCAACACCAACGTCTCATCCTGGCTGGGCTTTCCCTTTGAGTATTTTGGAATTCTGGCGCTCGGCATCCTCTTTGTGATGGCGGCGACCAGCCATGATTTCTGGTTGTCCTTCCTGGGTGCTGGAATCTGGAAGGCCCTCCACATGGGGGTCTACGTCTGTTACACGGCCGTGGTCCTGCACGTGATCCTCGGACTTCTTCAGTCGGAGCGTAACCCGGTCTACGCGGCGCTGGTTATTGGCGGTGTTGTCTTGGTCGTCGGCCTCCACATCGCTGCGGCCCTGAAAGAGCGGCGGCACGACAAGGCCAAGGCCGCAACCGTTCTCGACCATGAATGGGAGGCGGTGGCCCGGGTTCAGGATTTGCCGGCGGACGGCGCGCGGACCGCTGTGCTCTCAAACGGTGAGCGGGTTGCTGTCGTCCGGCACGGCAACAAGATTTCGGTCATCTCAAACCTGTGTGCGCATCAGAACGGGCCGCTGGGTGAGGGCAGGGTTATCGACGGATGCATCACCTGTCCGTGGCACGGCTTCCAGTACGATCCGGAGCGGGGGGCGTCGCCGCCGCCGTTTACCGAGGTGGTGCCCACCTACAATGTTCACCTGGAGGGTGACCGGGTGCTGGTAGATCCGTCTGCAAACCCGCCGGGCACTTGGACGAAACCCATTGTGTTGGGAGAGCCGGCATGACCGATACGAATGGCGTCTCCTTTCCGGAACCGAAGCCGGATCCGGGTTCGTTCTTTGTCGGATATCTGCCCAAGCCGACCGGCCTTATGGTCTTTGCATTTGTGATGTCGGTGATCGGGATCGGGCTTGTCGTTGGTGCTGGATTGGCCTGGGCGCTCTCGCAGCAGCCCCCCGGACCCGGCCGGCTCGTGTTCCCGGCGGAAACCGTGACCGGCATCATGAAGGCCTACCCGCATCCGACGGTGCATGTCCCGCCGAGCGAGAAATATCCGGAAGGCAGGGCCATCGTGCTCGCCGGTCAGTCAAAACGGGGTGTGGATAAGAAGGCCCGGTCACTTGACGGAAAACCGGTCACGATCAAGGGGATCCTGACAATCCGGGATAGTGCGGTGGATCTCATCCAGTTGAGCCAGCGTGCGATCAAGCCCGCCTCTGACAAGGATGCAGCCGCGCTCGGTGATTTCGCGGTCGCCGATCCGGAGGCGAAAGGCCAGTTCACGCTTGATGGTGAGATCGTTGACAGCAAGTGCTACCTCGGCGCCATGAAGCCGGGCGAAGGCAAGGTTCACATGGCCTGTGCCAATCTCTGCCTGATCGGCGGTGTGCCGCCGCTCTTCGTGGTCTATCAGGAGGACGGGGACCCAGTGTATCTGCTGCTGGTCGGCCCGGACGGAAAGGCGGTTTCCGACGCCGTTCTGGATTGGACATCGCTCTACATCCGGGCATCGGGCGAGGTGCGGAAGCAGGGGCAGATGCTGCTGTTCCAGGTCGAGCCTTCCAGCATCGAGGTGCTCTGACATGGCGGACCAAGAGATGCCGATGACCGGGCGCGGTCTTGTAACAAACGGTCTGGCACTTCTGATCACAGGCGGATTGGCCTTCGCCGCTTGGTGGGAGGGCTGGGCCTTGCTCGGCCGTCTGCTCCGCCGGAACGGCCTCAAGCGGGAATTGCCGTGGCTTCACGAGCAGGTGCCTGAGCTGACGAAGATGCTCGCGGAGCTGAGGGACTACCGCTTTCTGGTCGCCCTTGTGCTTGTGGTGTTCTCCCTCTGGCTCATGGAAGTCGTTGGAAGCCGTCTTTCCAGGGTTCTGCGGGGTTAGCCGAACACCGCCACGGCCACGCCAAAGAGATCAAAACCGCCGGCGTAGCCTCGACGCGGAGCGTATGGGTACTCGATTCTCAACGTTCCGAATGCTATCCTATTCAAGTTTGTAGATGTTTGTGGGGGTTGGTGTTTAACCGGCGTGCTCCGTGATGTCACACGAGGACACAGTTAAGCGGCTACTTGAACCGACGGGCATTGAGGTGGACGGCTCCCGTCCCTGGGACATGAAGGTCCACGACCGTCGGCTGTTCCGGCGTCTGCTCGCCAATGGCAGACTGGCTCTTGGCGAAAGCTACATGGACGGCTGGTGGGATTGCGATGATCTCGCGGCTTTCTTCCGGAAGATTTACACCGCGAGAGACCTGATCAACACCGACCGGGCGGATTTGAGGCTCATCCTGCAGGTCATGTGGGCGAAGATCGTGCCCCAAGGCAGCCTGAAGCGATCCTGTGAGATCGGGAGGGCCCACTACGATACCGGCAACGACCTGTTCTCCCGGATGCTGGACCCTTGGATGCAGTACAGCTGCGCCTATTGGCAAGCCGGGGCGAACGATCTGGATACGGCTCAGATCGCAAAGCTCGACCTCATCTGCCGAAAACTGGAACTGAAGCCGGGCATGCGGCTTCTGGATGTCGGGTGCGGCTGGGGTGGTCTCTCCAAGTTCGCAGCGGAACGTTACGGTGTTAGTGTCGTCGGCATCACGGTTTCCGACGAGCAGGCAAAGCATGCCCGGGACTGGTGTGCCGGGCTTCCGGTTGAGATTCGGGTTCAGGACTACCGGCTGGTTGAGGACAGCTTCGACAGGATCGTCTCTGTCGGCATGTTTGAACATGTTGGCAGACGGTTCTTTCCCGCCTACTTCGACATGCTCCGCAGATGTCTGCATGACGACGGGCTGGCGCTGGTTCACACCATTGGCATCAACTCGTCTGGCTTCGACTATCCTTGGCTTACCCGCTACATCTTCCCCGGGGGCTACCTCCCGTCCCTTGAGGAAATTTTTGCGTCGGCCAACGGGAGGATGGCGCTCGAGGATCTTCACAGCATCGGACCGAACTATGAGCCGACGCTGCTTGCCTGGCATGACCGGGCGTTGGCGGCGCGTCCCGCGCTTGATCCGTTGAAGTATGATGAGCGTTTCTGGCGGATGTGGCGGTTCTACTTGCTCTCCGTAGCCCCAAGCTTCTCCACACGGGTGTCGCAAGTCTGGCAGTTCGTGTTCTCAAAGAACGGCGTTGCCGGGGGTTATGAGCCCAAGAGATAAGCCCTCGAACCGGCAAAACTCCATCGCGTAATCGTCATCGTCCATTGGATGGATTCTGGCGCACGGCGGTGTATGGTCCCGCCGCGTCCCACGTGGGCTGTTCGAAACCGGAGACCGACATGCTGAAGTTCTATTACAACCTCGCCCCCAACCCGATGAAGGTTGCGCTGTTCCTCGAGGAGGCGGAGATCGCTTACGAGGCGATCCCGGTCGATACCCGCAAGGGCGATCAGCACGAACCGGCCTATCTCGCCATCAATCCGAATGCCAAGGCACCGTCGATCGTCGACGACGGCATCACGGTCTTCGACAGCAATGCAATCCTGCTCTACCTCGCGGAGAAGACGGGGAAGTTCCTGCCCGAAGATACGCCGACCAAGCGTGCTGAATTGCTTTCCTGGCTGATGTTCGTGGCATCCGGTATCGGTCCGTACTCTGGCCAGTCGGTCCACTTCCGTGTTGCTGCTCCGGACAACGAGTACGCCAAGAACCGCTACGAGTATGAGGCGCACAGGCACTACGCCATCGTCGACAAGCGGCTTGGCGAGAACAAGTGGATGCTGGGCGATACCTACACCATCGTCGATATGGCGCTTTGGGGTTGGGCACGGATGACGCCGCTGGTTCTCGGTGAGGATGGGGCTGCCAAGTACCCGAACCTCCAGCGTTTCATCGCAGAGGTGACGTCCCGGCCCGCCGCCCAGCGGGCTGTTGCCATCAAGGACAAGCACGCGTTCAAGACCGACATGGATGAGGCGGCGAAGCGCGCTCTGTTCCCGTCGAACTACGCAAAAGAAGGCTGAGCGTTTAGTTGGGGAGGGCCAAGCGGACCCTCCCTCGCTCTTCCAAGCCCTGCGCATGAGACCGGATCAACCGACCCTGCAGCCGATTGCGGAGATGCCCGACGAGGTCGCGGCATCGATCCGGTTCGTCTTGGTCGATATCGACGATACCCTGACGACGGACGGTCGGCTGACCGCATCCGCCTATGCGGCGCTTGAGGCTCTCCACGATGCCGGCCTCTCCATCGCGCCCGTCACCGGCCGGCCGGCGGGGTGGTGCGATATGGTTGCCCGGTTCTGGCCGGTATCCGGCGTCATCGGCGAGAACGGGGCCTTCTACTTCAGCTACGATCCGCACACACAGCGGATGATCCGCGCCCACGCAGTGGATGAGGGCGTTCGGCGTCAGCAGGCGGACAAACTGAACGAGATCCGGAAGCGCGTGCTCGCTGAGGTTCCGGGGGCTGCCGTCTCCGCAGACCAACCTTTCCGTATGGTCGACCTCGCCATCGATTTCTGCGAGGACGTGCCACGTCTTCCGGACGACGCGGTGGCGCGCATCAAGCAGATCTTTGAAGAGGCGGGTGCCGTCGCGAAGATCTCCTCGATCCACGTTAACGGATGGTTTGGAGATCACGACAAGCTGACGATGACCCGCCGTTTCGCGGACGAGATTCTGGGCCTCAACCTGGAGCGAGACGAAGCGGCGGTCGTATATTGCGGCGACAGCCCAAATGACGCACCGATGTTCGGGTACTTCACCAACGGCTGTGGTGTCGCGAACGTCCGTGATTTTATCGGACGCTTAGATGCGGAACCTCGCTGGATCGCCTCGGCAAGGGGTGGCGCCGGGTTCGTGGAGATCGCCGAGCGGATTTTGGCCGCCCGGCGGTAAGTCCGCCGCTCAGTTGTCGGCGGCTTTGAGGACCCGGCCTTCGCTTGCGAGACGGGCGCGGTCTTCCAGGAGGTTGTCGAGCCAATCCGGATCCATCTCCGGGACCGAAGACAGCAGAAGGTCCGTGTAGTCGTGATGCGGCGGGGTGAACATCTCCCCCTTTGGTCCGGACTCGACGACCTTTCCGTGCTGCATGACCACCACTTCGTCCGCTATGGCGCGCACCGTCGCCAGATCGTGGGTGATGAACATGTAGGACAAGTCCAACTCGTCCTGCATCCGCTGGAGAAGCTTCAGGATTTCTTCGGCGACAAGCTGGTCCAGGGCCGAGGTGACCTCGTCGCAAATGATGACTTCCGGTTCAGCCGCAAGCGCGCGGGCGATACAGATCCGTTGCTTCTGTCCGCCTGACAGCTCAGTACTGCGCCGGTTGATGTAGTCATCCGGCTCAAGCTCGACGAGGCGCAAGAGCTCCCGGACCTTTTCCTCCAGTTGCTTGCCGGTGAGGCCGAGATAGAAACTGGCGGGCCGGCCGATGACATCTCGCAGGCGCGCCTTCGGATTCAGTGCCGTGTCCGGCATCTGATAGATCATCTGGAGTTTGCGGAGCTGTTCCTTGCTCCGCTGCTTGAAGCTCGGCGGAAGGACTTTACCGTCGTAAACGATCTCTCCCACGGAAGGCGGCAGCAGGCCGGTGATGACCCGGGCAGTCGTGCTCTTTCCGGAACCGGACTCACCAACGACCGCGACCGTGCGGCGTTTGTGAATGTCGAATGAGACGTCGAAGAGGACGGGAACCTTGCCGTAGGCCGCGTCGACCTTCTTGACCTGAAGAATCGGCGCCTCTCCCTCCGGGCGTGGCCGCTCATCCCGGCGGTAGGAGCGAACGGACAGCAGGTCCGATGTGTACTGTTGCTGAGGCTCAGCCAGCATCGACCGGGTGTCGCCTTCCTCAACCAGATTGCCGTAGCGCAGCACCATGATCCGGTCGGCCATCTGCGCGACCACGGCAAGATCGTGAGTGATGTAGATGGCGGCGGTATTGAACTGATCGACCACGTCGCGGATCGCCGCCAGCACCTCGATCTGTGTCGTCACGTCCAACGCGGTTGTCGGTTCGTCAAAGATGATGAGATCGGGCCGGCAGGACATGGCCATCGCGGTCATGGCCCGTTGAAGCTGGCCACCGGATACCTGGTGCGGATAACGGAAGCCGATGGTGTCCGGGTTCGGCAGGCGCAGACGCTCAAAAAGGTCCATCGCGTCTCCTTCCGCATTCGAGCGGGAGAGAACGCCATGCTGGACCGGCGCTTCGCAGTACTGATCGATCAGGCGATGGGCCGGATTAAAGGATGCCGCCGCAGACTGGGCGACATAGGCGATACGGTTCCCGCGAAGGGCCCGCCGGGCCTCGGTGCTGGCTCCTGTGAGTTCAACGCCGTCGAACTGGATCTCGCCACCGCTGATCCGGCAGCCGTCCCGGGCATAGCCCATCGCCGCCAGGCCGATCGTGGACTTGCCGGCGCCGGACTCACCAATGAGGCCCAGCACTTCGCCACGCCTCAAGGTCACATCCACGCCGTGAACGATCTCATTCCAGGTTTCGTCGACCCGGCCCTCGATCTTGAGGCCGATCATTTGCAGAAGGATGTCGCCCTTCTCGCCGGTGCTGGTGGTGCTCATTCCTTCAACCCGCTCGAGACGTGCAAGAACCAATCGACGACGAAGTTGACCGCGACGGTCAACAGCGCGATCGCTGCTGCCGGGATCAACGGTGTGATGTCGCCGAAAGTGATGAGAGTGGCGTTGTCACGGACCATGGAGCCCCAATCCGCCGTCGGTGGCTGCAGGCCAAGTCCGAGGAAACTCAACGCACTGATAAAAAGGAAGACGAAGCAGAACCGTAGCCCGAATTCAGCGGCAAGAGGGGCTGTGATGTTGGGCAGGATCTCTTTGGAGATGATGTAGATCAGCCCTTCACCCCGTAGCCGGGCCACTTCAACGAAATCCAGGACAACGACATTCATGGACGTCGCCCGGGCGAGTCGGAAGACGCGGGTCGCCTCAAGAAGCGCGATGATCGTGACCAGCACCGGGATCGAGGTGCCGAAGATCGTCAGCAGCAGAAGAGCGGAGATCAGGGACGGGATGGACATCATCACGTCGACGATCCGGCTAAGCAGCATGTCGACCCAGCCCCCAAGCGTCGCCGCGATCAAGCCAAAGAACCCGCCCACCACGAAGGTGATGATCGTGGTGATCAGCGCGATACCGACGGTGTTCCGGGCGCCGTAGATCATCCGGCTGAGCATGTCCCGTCCGAGATTATCGGTTCCGAGAACGTATTCCTCCGACCAGGGCTCGTACTCGGAGGCGACGATCTCCGTCTCGCCATAGGGGGCGATCACCGTCGCGAATGACGCCACCAGGATGTAGAGCAGGATGACGATCAACCCGAAGAGTGCAGTCGGCGGGGCTGTGCGGAAGAGTTTCATCGCATTAGCGGTCATGGATCCGATCCTCCCTCAGCGCGGATGCAATAGGCGCGGGTTGCTGAGGATCGATAGAACGTCCGCCAGCAGGTTCAGCAGCACATACGTCATCGCGAAGATCAGACTGCAGGCCTGCACCACTGGAAGGTCCCGTTTGGATACAGAATCGACTAGCAACTGTCCGAGGCCGGGGTAGACGAACACCACCTCGACGATCACAACACCGACGATCAGATAGGCGAGGTTCAGGACGACCACGTTGATGATCGGCGCCAACGCGTTCGGCAGCGCGTGATGCATGATGATCCGGCTGCGCTTGATTCCCTTCAATGTGGCCATCTCGATATAGGGGCTTGCGAGCAGATTAATGATCGCCGCCCGTGTCATGCGCATCATGTGCGCCACGACGACCAGCGTAAGGGTCAGTGCGGGCAGCATGGAGCGGTAGACCTGCTCCCAGAAGCCAAGGCCTGGGCTGATGTTGGAGATGCTGGGGAACCAGCCCCAGTTGACCGCCATGAACAAGATCAGGATGTAGGCCACGAAGAACTCCGGCGTGGAGATCGAGCTCAACGTGAAGACGTTCACGAACCGGTCGTAAAGCGTGTTGCGGTAGAGTGCCGCCAGAACACCGAGGAAGAGGGCGAGAGGGACGGAAATCGCCGCGGCGATGACGGCGAGGAACAACGTGTTCCAGAGCCTCACGCCGATCAGTTCCGAGATTTCGCGCTGATTTGCCAGCGACTTACCCATATCGCCCGTGAGAATGCCGCCAAGCCACTCGAAGTATCGGACATGAGGGGGTAAATCGAGACCCAGCTCTCTTCGAAAGGCTGCGACTGTATCGGGTGTGGCAGCCTGGCCCAGGATCTCCTCTGCGAGGTCACCAGGCAAAGCCTCGACCGCGAAGAAAATCAGCAGCGATACGACAAACAGCGTCAGGACCCCGAGGGCCAGACGCTGGATCACCATCTTCAGAATTGCATGCATGGGGAGTAGAATCCCGATGTCGGGCGAACAGCGGAAGACGTTGTGTCCGCCAGAGGCGGCGAGGGGCGGCGGATCTCTCCGCCGCCCCCGCAGCTAGGCTCTTAGGCGAACCACCAACGTTCGGAGATCTTGCTACCGTCAAGATCCCAGTTCGAGGCGACCGGGCCGTGCTCGACCTTCTTCGACTTCGCCCACACATAGTCGGCGAACATCGGAACGACGGCACCGCCATCGTCGCGGACGATCATCTGCATTTCCTTGTACATCGCCGCGCGCTCGGTCTCATTGAGCTCCCGGCGGGCCGCAAGGAGCAGCTCGTTGAAGCGGGCGTTCTTCCAGAATGTGTCGTTCCAGTTGGCGTCCGCAGCGTATGCCGTCGTGAACATCCAATCCTCGGTCGGGCGGCCGCCCCAGTAGCACATGCACCAGGCCTTCTTCATCCAGACGTTGGACCAGTAACCGTCGTTCGGCTCCCGCACCACGTTGATGGTGATCCCGGCCTTTGCGGCGTGCTCTTTGATGATGACCGCTGCATCGACCGCACCCGTGAACGCCGCATCCGCCGCCGACAGGTCGACGGTCAATGAGTCGAGGCCGGCTTGCTTCAGGTACCATTTTGCCTTGTCGGTGTCCTGAACCCGCTGCGGGATGTCAGAGGCATGGTAGGGGTTGGACGGGGCGATCGGATGGTCGTTGCCGACCGCGCCGTAGCCCTGAAGGATCGTGTCGACAAGCGTTTGCCGGTCGAACGCATGCTTCAGCGCCATCCGGATGTTGTTGTCGTCGAACGGTGCCATGTCGGTCCGCATCGGGATCGTGTAGTGCCGGGTGCCGGTCGCCTGCTCGATGTCCACCCCGCCGCGCCGCTTGAAGAGCTTGATGGTCTTCAGGTCAGGCCGGTCGATGACGTCGACTTCATCTGTGGTCAGCGCGTTCTGCTTCGCGTTCACGTCGCCGATGGTGAGCAGCTCGTACTCATCCACGTGGGCGGCGCCTTCTTTGAAGTAGTTGGCGAACTTCTTACCAATGAAGCGTACGCCCGGCTCGTAGTTGTCGAGCACGTAGCCGCCGGTACCGACACCGGACTGCCAATCCACGCCGCCATCTTTCTCTGGCATGATGGTGATGTGGTAGTCACTGACCAGGAAGGGCAGGTCGGCGTTGCCGTCCTTAAGCGTGATAACGACCTTGTCTTTGCCGTCGGACTTCACATCCTCGATCGGGTCGACGATCGATTTCGCCGCCGACTTGGAATCATCGCCCCGGTGGTGGTTGATCGACGCGATCACGTCCGCTGCGGTCATGGTCTTGCCGTTATGGAACTCGACCCCCTTGCGGAGATTGAAGGTCCAGACCTTGGCGTCAGGGGAGGCGTCCCAGCTTTCCGCCAACTCACCAACCAACTTTCCGTTGTTATCGATCTCGGTGAGGTTGTTGCGGAGGGCATAGCCCATGTTCGTGGTGAAGCCGTTCTCGAACGTCTGCGGATCGAGCGAATCCGTGGTCGAGCCATGGCCGATGCCAACGCGCAGCCGGCCGCCCTTCTTCGCCGCTTTCGCCGTGTTCGACAGCAACGTGTTGGCCGCCGTGACCGTCAGGCCGATGGCTGCCGCCGCGCGCAGGAAACCGCGGCGACCCACCTTTCCGGTGGCGTATTCATGTGTAAGACGTTTGATCTTGTCCTGATCCATCGTTTTCATCTCCCAGATCGGATCGGTGCCAACTCGGTCCCACCGACGCGAAGTCGGCCGGGATCGGACCTCAAATGTCGACGTGTTCCCTGTCCCGTTCGTTCGGCCATGCCCCAATTTTTCTTGGGTGATTATGGCCGTTACCCCCTGTTCCTGAACGATTAGACAACAGCCGGGCGGGCTTCGGAAGCCCCGAATATCGTTTGCGGGACAATCCTGTCGAATTCATGACAGTCAAGAGCCGGTGGCAACCAAACTCATCGCGGCGCCAGTGTCTCCGAGTGCCCGTCAATGGCGAGTGCCTGACCGGAGATCTTGCGGCCGGCTGGGGAGGCTAGATAGAGCGCCATGGCGGCGATCTCTTCGGGATCGATCCAGGTGCCGAGGGACACGCCTGTCGTGTAGGCGGCCCGGGCCTTCTCTTCGCTGACCCCCTTTGCCTGTGCCTCGGCTGCGATCACCCGGTCCATGCGCGGGCCGCGGACGGCGCCGGGACACAGGGCGTTAACCCGAATTCCGAAACCTCCCAGTTCCATGGCGAGGCTCTTCATCAGGCCGATCACCGCCCATTTCGCTGAGGCATAGGGGGTTCGAAGAGGATACCCAAAGAGACCGGCCGTCGAAGACGTGAGGATGATCAGACCCTCCCGGCGTTCCTTCATTTCGGAAACGGCATGCCGGATGGTGATGAAGGCCCCATCAAGGTTGACTGAAACGCAGGCGCGCCAGTCCTCGACGGCAAGGCTTTCGATCGGTCCCGCTGGGCCGCCGGTGCCCGCATTGGCGCAGACGATATCCGGGCCCCGGCCCCAAACCCGTCGAACGTCATCATAGAACCCGGCCATGCTTTGATCGTCTGTGACGTTGGCGACTTGCGCGATCGCGCCCGGGTGGGCTTCTGAAAAGGGCGCGATTGCGCCCGGGTCCACATCGCAAACTGCCACCCGGTCGCTCGCCTCAAGGAAGGTTTCAGCAATGGCGCGGCCAACCCCGGCCGCACCGGCCGTAACAACGACATATCTCATTCAAGAATCCATTTATTGGCGGATGACGAAGAGGCTCAGAGGTAGCGCCGGGGAACGGACGACGACCAACTCTTGGTGAAAACACACACATCCCCCTCGAAAGCGTCGACGCGTGCGGAGAGATGAAATGATCCGGCGTTGCTCGTCAGGCGTGTCGTAGACTCCGTCCGGACGGACCAGTCCTTCCGGGAAAGAGTGTGCGTATGGTGACCTTCATACCGGGCGGACAGCGGGCGGTCCGGGTGGATCTCAAATCGTTCCCGCATGACCGTCCCGGTCGTAAGCCCGATGGTCGTATCCTCGAACGCCCCGGCGTCGTTCTCGAACACCGTCGTTGACCAGCCGGACACATGGTCCCTTGAGACATCGCGCTTGCCGGACGGCGCACGGACCATCCGTCTCGGCAGCGGCGGCGCCTGTTCCTCCGGCTCAAAGACGACGGCCGGTTGACCAGCGCCGGGCCGCCGGACAGGCAGGACAAGGGCGCTCCCGCCGGTATCTATTGATAGCGAAACGGCTTCAGGCGACGGCCAGATCAAGGGCCAATAGGCTGTCGATACCGCGACCCGGACCCGATGCCCTGGCTCGAAACGATGTGCCGTGTGATCGAGTACGATCTCAACATCGGTCATGTCGCCCGCGACCATCGGCTCCGTCGCGTCCGCCCCGTTTCGTTGAGAGAGGTTGAGGATCCCGTAGGAAACCCGGAGGACTTCGCCTGTCGGCAAAACATCGCTGAGCCTTACCGCGAGACTGGCCTGTGGGCGATCCACCGAAAGACGGAGCCTGAGCGTCGGCGCGCCGACGATTTCCAAGTCTTCTGTCAGGAGGGGTGTGTCGAAGACCAAAGACCGGCCGTCATCGACACGCTGATCGGGGGGCAGGTCCTCTCCGGTCCAGCAGAAGTACTCGCCGCCCGCTTCGCCGGTATCTTCCGGCGCTCTATGGTGAAGGGTGACACCACCAGTCCGCTCCGGGACAAGGGAGCCGTCACCGAGATACCAGGACACCGGATGGATGTTCGGCGACGGCCAAACTTGTTCCGCCACCCAGGCACCGGGTCGCTCGTCATAGCTTGAGGCCGGAACGCAGCCAGTTTGGCTGTACACGCGGTAGTCCGGCAGGTCCTCAACGCCGTTCTCGATTCCTTTTAGCCACCGGTCCCACCAGCGGACGCATTCCTGAAGAAAGCCGATCCGGGGTCCGGGAACGGCGAAGTGCGGATACTTGTGGATCCAGGGGCCGATTATCCCTTTGGCGGGAACGTCGAGTTTCTCGATCAAAGCCGGAACAGCGTTCTTGTAACCGTCGGCCCATCCGCCTACGGCAAGGACGGGACATTGGATCGCTGACCAGTCCTCGCAAACGGACCCGTGTTTCCAATAGTCGTCGCGCTGTTGATGCTCGAACCATGTCTCCGCCAGGAACGGCTGGTTCTCCAGTCGATGGAGCCAGACGTCCCGCCAAGCCTCCCCGAGGAGGGCGGGATCGGGTGGCCTGGACGAGTAGCCGAGCATCTGCGTGGCCCAGCCGACATTCTCCAGGAGAAGGCTGCCGCCCTTGTAGTGAATGTCGTCGGCGTAACGGTCGACCGTGGAGCAGAGGGAGACGACGGCTTTCAAGGCGGGAGGCCTCCGCATCGCGACCTGCAGGCCGTTGAACCCGCCCCATGAGATCCCGATCATGCCCACGGTGCCGGAGCACCAAGGCTGCGCGGTGATCCAGTCGATCACCTCAAGCGCGTCGTCCTGTTCCTGCTTGAGATACTCGTCCCACATTAAGCCGTCTGACTCGCCGCTGCCCCGCATATCCACGCGGACAGACGCATAGCCATGCCCTGCGAAATAGGGGTGGGTGGTCGCGTCGCGTACGGCGGTTCCGTCGCGCTTGCGATACGGCAGGTACTCAAGAATCGCCGGGACCGGCGCGTTGTCCGAGCCTTCGGGCCGCCAAATGCGCGCGGCTAACCGAACCCCGTCCGACAAGGGAATCCAGACATTGGGATCTTCCACCACCGATTCCGGAAACGTCTCCCTGATCGTCATAGCGGATCCCCAGAAACCTCGATCGTCACGTCCAATACAGACTAAGGCACACCAAGGCTGCTACCGTCGAGACCTGCGACACTGTTGCTGACACCTCATAGGGTGACGTCCGCTTCCGTCCCGATTAGGTTTCGCGAGTATGGGCGTACGGATGGTTTGAGGGAGGCCAGAGTAGATGTTCGCGAGACCAAAGCGGATCGAGCCTGGCCCCGGCCAAGAGTCCGTCTGGGATTACCCTCGGCCGCCCTGTCTTGAGGCGGTGTCGGAACGCCTAAAAGTCATTGTCGCAGACACTGTCGTCGCTGAAACGACGCGTGGTTTTCGTGTTCTGGAGACGAGCCATCCGCCGGTCTTCTACTTGCCGCCGGATGATGTTCGGATGGATCTATTGGAGCCGGTCCCGGGCCGCAGTTGGTGCGAGTTTAAGGGTGAAGCCCAGTACTGGACGATCTCGGTCGACGACCGGCGTTCGGAACGGGCAGCGTGGAGCTATCCCAGGCCAACGGCTGCCTTCACGGAGATCAGGGATTTTCTCGCCTTCTACGCCACCCTGGTCGACGATTGCTTCGTGGGCGAAGAGCGGGTTCAGCCGCAGGAGGGAGACTTCTACGGCGGCTGGATCACCAACAAGGTTGTCGGCCCGTTTAAGGGAGCGCCCGGAACGCGGGGCTGGTAGTGGCGGCCGTGCTTCCATTCCACGAGCTCCGGCGGGCGGCGTGGAATCTGGCCGCACCGAATGTCCGTTCCGGCGAAGACGTGCTGGTCATCGGGAGTTCCGACCAAGCTCCGGAACTTATCGACGCTCTGGTCGCGGCCTCTGATGCGGCGGGTGCGGGTTCGGTAACGGCGGCGGTGATTGCGACCCCAGCCGATATGACCGACTACCGGCACCCTGCACCGGTGATTGCCGCCGCCGAGAAGGCATCCCTGTCGATCGTGGCGACAAGCATCCGCTTCCCGCGCGCCTATGACGACCTGAGCGCGGCCCTGTTTGCCGCTGGAAACCGGCAGGTCCTCATAAACAATGCGCCACTTGCTGATTTCGTGGGCGGTGCGGCTCTCGCCGATCCGGATGATCTTCTCAAACGCACCAGAGCATTGGCACATGCAGTTTCTGACTCGCGGACCGTTCGGGTGACATCCGCTAACGGAACCGATCTTTCAGTTGGCGTGTGCCGACCCTGTCTCCCGCTTACCGGTTTCGCGGAGGAGGATACCGGCTTCGGCTCATTCCCCAGTGGCGAGGCGATGTTGTCGCCGGAGGAAGGGACGGCGGAAGGTGTCTTCGTGGCGGATTCCTTCGGGCAGGTCGTCTATCTGGGCGGCGGTGGGCCGCAGCTGGGTCTTCTGGAAGACCCAATCAGGCTGACATTCCGGGCAGGTCGGTTGACGGATGTCTCTGGCGGAAGTGCGGCGCGCCGTCTGACCGAGATTCTTGAGCAGGCGGACGATGCAACCCGGCAGATTGGGGAACTCGGTCTCGGAACCAATCCCAACGCCAGAGCGATCGGTCATGTGGAGAACAAGTTCCGCCTCGGCACCGCGCATATCGCGCTTGGTGACAACCACCTGATTGGTTGGCGCGGCGCGGAGATCTACGGCGGAACCATTGTTGCGAACCGGCACATAGACCTTGTTTCGGAGGGAATCTCGATTGAGGCTGATGGTAGAGCCGTAGCGCCGTAGAGGCGTCTTTGATCCGCCGTAACAAAGCCATTGCGTGAGAGGCGGACGACTCTCACCATAGGCATGACAAGGCCGATCGCGCCGAGCGTCCCAGCGAAGCAAACGCGGGAAATGATCGGTTGGTTGTCGGCGCGATCGGGCAGGATTTGCCGGAAAGGATTGCGCCATGACTGCCATCTCCCCCTGGAAAGATGTGGCCGCCCGCCTGATCGACATCGCCATGGGCCGCACGCCGGCGGATCTCGTCATCCGTGGCGGACGGTGGGTGAATGTCTACTCGGGGGAGATCATTTCCGGGACGGACATCGCTGTGGGGGCGGGGCGCATTGCCTATGTCGGCCCCGATGCCTCTCATGCGATTGGCGAGAACACAAAGGTCATCGAAGCCGACGGCCGGTACTTGGTGCCCGGCCTCTGCGACGCGCACATGCACGTCGAGAGCGGCATGGTTACGGTCACGGAGTTCGCGCGCGCGGTCATTCCACATGGAACGACCAGCATGTTCGTGGACCCGCATGAGATTGGGAATGTTCTAGGCCTGCCGGGGATCCGTCTGATGCATGACGAAGCGGCCGGCCTGCCGGTCAATGTCTTCGTGCAAATGCCGAGCTGTGTGCCCTCCGCTCCCGGATTGGAAACCCCCGGGGCGGAGCTGGGCGTCGCAGAGGTGGTGGAAGCCATGGATTGGCCCAACATCGTCGGGCTTGGCGAGATGATGAACTTCCCGGGCGTCGCGGCGGGTGATTCGAAAATGCTTGGGGAGATTGCTGCGACGCAGGCGGCCGGTAAGACCGTCGGCGGGCACTATGCCTCACCGGATCTGGGGCTGCCGTTCCACGGTTATGTGGCTGGAGGGCCCGCGGATGACCACGAAGGCACCCGGGTTGAGGACGCGGTTGCCAGGGTGCGCCAAGGGATGCGGGCCATGCTGCGCCTTGGTTCTGCCTGGTGCGACGTTGCGATCCAGATCAAGGCGGTGACCGAGCATGGTCTGGACCCGAGGAACTTCATCCTATGCACGGATGATTGCCATTCCGGAACGCTGGTCGAGGAAGGCCACATGAACCGGGTGGTGCGCCACGCGATCGCCCAAGGCCTGAAGCCAATTACGGCCATTCAGATGGCGACGCTCAACACCGCCCAACACTTCGGTATGGAGCGGGAACTGGGAGCGATCGCCCCAGGCCGAAGGGCCGACATCGTGCTGACGTCCGACCTGCCCACGCTGCCCATCGACATGGTCATTGCCCGGGGTGAGGTTGTCGCGGAGAAGGGGCGCCTGATCGCGGAGCTCCCGCCTTTCGACTACCCGGGAACCGCGAAAGGCACGGTCCGGCTGGGCAGGACGCTGACTGCCAAAGACTTTGATATCGCAGCCCCGCTGGACGCGGCGGAGATCCGGGCGCGGGTGATCGGCGTGATCGAGAATCAGGCGCCAACCCGGGCGTTGGAGGTCGATCTGCCGGTGGCGGGCGGTCTCGTCGCGATGGACCGGGACCGGGACGTTTGTCAGATCGCTCTCGTGGAGCGGCATCGGGGAACCGGCGGCGTTGTGAACGGCTTCGTCAGCGGTTTCGGCTACACCGTGGACTGCGCGATGGCGTCAACGGTCGCTCATGACAGCCATCACATGATCGTTGTCGGCACCAATAAGGCCGACATGGCCTTGGCGGCCAACCGTCTGGGCGAGGTGGGCGGCGGCATCGTAGTGGTGTCCGAAGGCAGGGAGCTGGCGCTCGTCGAGCTTCCGATCGCAGGGCTGATGTCTGACGAGCGAGCGGACATCGTGGCGGGGAAGGCCAACCGGATGATGGCCGCCATGCGGGACTGCGGCTGCATGCTCAACAATGCCTACATGCAACACTCGCTGCTGGCATTGGTCGTGATACCCGAGCTTCGGATATCCGACCTCGGCCTTGTCGACGTGACGCGGTTCGAGAAGACGCCGCTTTTCGTCTGAGGTTTGTCTCTAGCGGTTGCTGAGCGTGCGGGAAACCGCGTCCTGCCAACCTGCCTTGAGAGCTTCGCGGGTCGACGCGTCCATGGCCGGCTCGAACCGCCGGTCGAGACGCCATCTCTCCCCGAAACCGGCAACGTCCGGCCAGACACCCGCCTGCCGTCCGGCAAGCCATGCGGCCCCAAGTGCCGTCGTCTCCAGTACGACCGGCCGGTCTACCTGTGCTGCGATCACGTCGGTCAGCCGCTGCATCAGCCAGTCATTGGCAACCATGCCGCCATCGACCCGCAATACCGTCTCGGCGCCGCCGCCCGCCGCCCAATCGGCCCGCATGGCGTCGATCAAGTCGGCGGTTTGGAAACAGACGGAGTCGAGGGCCGCGCGCGCAAACTCGTTCGGGCCGGTTCCCCGGGTGAGGCCGAACATCGCCCCGCGCGCGTCCGGGTCCCAATGGGGCGCGCCAAGGCCGGTAAACGCGGGAACCAGGTAGACTTGCTGGTTAGGATCGGCGGCATTCGCCATCTGGGCCGAGGCATCCGCCCGATCCAGAACGCCGAGGCCATCGCGAAGCCATTGGATCGCCGCACCCGCGACGAAGATCGCCCCCTCGAGCGCGTAGGTCGTTTTGCCGTCCAACTGGTAAGCAATCGTCGTCAGCAGCCGGTTCGTTGAGGCAACCGGCGTCTCCCCGGTGTTGAGCAGCGCGAAACAGCCGGTGCCATAGGTCGACTTCATCATGCCTGGCTCGAAACACGCCTGCCCGACGGTCGCGGCCTGCTGATCTCCGGCAACGCCGAGGATGGGGATCTCGGCGCCGAAATGGGCCGCGTCCGTCACACCAAAGGCGGCGGCACTGTCCAGAACCTCCGGCAGCATGGAGGCTGGAACCCGCAGCAT
Organism: Thalassobaculaceae bacterium; assembly: GCA_963691835.1. Classification (GTDB taxonomy): domain Bacteria; phylum Pseudomonadota; class Alphaproteobacteria; order Thalassobaculales; family Thalassobaculaceae. Next base: position 4,385,006 of record OY829383.1, on the reverse strand, counting down.
GGCGAGCATCTCATCGTCCCAAGCGCCACGCCGGATATCGTAGAGGAGGGTTCGGCTTGCGTTCGTGGCATCGGTAACGTGACGTTTGCCGCCGGTCAGGTTCCAGATCAGCCATGTGTCGACCGTTCCGAACGCCAGCTCCCCCCGCTCCGCCGCATCGCGCGCGCCGGGGACGTTGTCCAGCATCCACGCGATTTTGGTGCCAGAGAAATAGGGGTCTAGCAGCAGACCGGTCTTCTCCGTCGCCGTCGCTTCATGCCCTGCTTCTTTGAGAGCGCGGCAAACGTCCGCGGTCCGCCGGTCCTGCCAGACAATGGCGCGATGAATCGGCTTGCCCGTCGCCCGGTCCCAGACAAGCGTCGTTTCCCGCTGGTTGGTGATTCCAATCGCGGCGACATCGCCCGCCGAAAGCCCCGAATCAGCCAGCGCCAACCGGACCGTATCGATTGTGGTGCGAAGGAGATCCTCCGGCTCGTGCTCAACCCAGCCGCTGTCCGGGAAATACTGTTCGAACTCCTGCTGCCCGATCCCCCGGACAGAAAACTTGTCGTCGAAAACGATCGACCGGGTCGATGTTGTCCCCTGGTCGATGGCGAGAATATAGCCCGACATTGCCTTCCCCTTCGCGCGGCCCCTTCGAGGAGGCCTTCTTCTGACCTATTCTGCGGCGCGGCGGTCGCGGCCGATCCGGTCGGCAACATAGGTGTCCAGCGCCGTTGCCGCGTCGCCGCGTATCTTGAGCCCGAGCTTGGAGCGCCGCCAGAGGATATCGTCCGCCGAGGTGGCCCATTCCTGGTCGATCAGATAGTCGACCTCAGCGGCATGGAGATCCGCGCCGAAACACGTACCGAGGCCATCGAGCGACGTTGCGTTGCCAAGGATTGCGCGCGACCGCGTTCCATAGTGGTTGAGCAGCCGGTCGGCGAGGTTCCTGCTCAGGAACGGATAGTCCTTCTGCAGTGCCGCTAAGGTCTCGGTGTACGCCGTTGCCGGAAAATCCCCACCCGGGAGTGTTGGGCCGCCCGTCCAACGGGGACCCCGGGCACCGAGCGCGCTTTCGATCCGCTCCAAAACGGACTCGGCAAGGCGGCGGTAAGTCGTGATCTTGCCGCCGAAGATATTGACCATGACGCCCGTGTCCGGATCACCCTCTTCGCGGAGCACATAGTCACGTGTTGCGGCCTGTGCCGCGGCGGCGCCATCGTCATAGAGCGGCCGAACGCCGGAATACGTCCAGACGATGTCGCTTTCCGTAATCGGCTCAGCGAAGTACTCGCTCGCGGCTTCGCACAGATACGCGGTCTCTTCCGGGGTGATCGCCACATCCTTCGGATCGCCCTCATAGTCCCGGTCAGTTGTACCGATCAGGGTGTAATCCTGCTCGTAGGGGATCGCGAAGATGATACGGCCGTCGGCGTTCTGGAAGATGTAGCTTCGGTCGTGCTCGAAGACCTTATTGACCACGATGTGGCTGCCCTGAACCAGGCGGACATTGCGGGCATCGTTCTTGCCGGCTGCGGTTGAAAGCACCCGATCAACCCAAGGCCCGGCCGCGTTGACGATCAGCTTTGCCAGGATCGTTTCAACCGAGCCGGACGCCTCATTCCGAACCTGAACCGTCCAGCGACCGCCGTCTTTCGAGACACCGGTTACCCGCTCCCGGGTCCGAATGTCAGCACCGCGGTCCGCGGCGTCACGGGCATTGAGAACCACGAGCCTAGCATCGTCGACCCAGCAGTCGGAGTACTCGAACGCCTGCCGGAAGAGCGGCTTGAGCGGAGCGCCGGCGGCGTCCGACCGCATATCCAGGGTCTTCGTTGCCGGGAGGAGCTTCCGGCCGCCGATATGGTCGTACAGAAACAGCCCGAGACGCAGCAGCCACGCGGGGCGCAGTCCCTTGTGATGCGGCAGGACGAACCGCATCGGCCGAATGATGTGCGGTGCGAGGGACCAAAGAACCTCCCGCTCCATCAGGGCTTCGCGGACAAGCCTGAACTCGTAGTACTCGAGATACCGCAGGCCGCCGTGGATGAGTTTGGTGGACCAGGAGGATGTCCCGGAGGCGAGGTCGTTCATCTCCGCCAAGCGGACGGAATATCCGCGCCCGACGGCATCCCGCGCGATACCGCAGCCGTTGATACCTCCGCCGATAACGAAGACGTCCACTTCGGTGGCGGCGTTTTGTTCTGACTTGGACATATCAGGCGACCCTCGGCGAGTCGGGTACGGCAACGGCGGGCACATCGGTTGCGACTTCTACCCGGACCCCGCTGTCCCGGCAAAGCGTTGCGACGGATGGGGGCGGGGGTTCGTCCGTAACAAACATATCCACGTCACCGAGGGAACCGATCCGGATCGGCGCGCGCCGCTCGAACTTCATGCGGTCCGCGACCAGGATCGTCTGCCGGGCGTGGCGCATGATCTCCTGCGCGACCCGAACCTCCCGGTAGTCGTAGTCGAGGATGGTCCCGTCGAGGTCGATCGCGGATGCGCCGATGACGGCGAAGTCCACCCGGAACTGTTTCATGAAATCCATTGTCGCTTCGCCGATCACACCACCGTCGGAACGGCGCACCCGGCCGCCCGCAATGATGACCTCCGCGGTGGGCGATTCCCTCAAGATGTTGGCAACATTGATGTTGTTGGTAACGACGAGAATCTCCTCGTGACGGAGCAGGGCGTTCGCAACCTGCTCGGTCGTGGTGCCAATGTTCAGGATAACCGAACTCCGGTCCGGGATGAGGGCGGCGGCCCGTGCGCCGATGCGTTGTTTGCCGTCGGCGGATATCTGCCGGCGCTGCTCATAGGCGTAGTTTGCGGCCCCGGTGGGGAAGACCGCGCCGCCGTGAACGCGCTGCAGTTGCCCGTCTTCGCACAGCTCATTCAGGTCGCGCCTGATGGTTTGAGGCGTCACATCGAAGTGTGCCGCCAAGCCATCGACCTCGACGCGGCCATGCTGCTTTGCGAGACAAAGAATATCGTGCTGACGGGGCGAGGAAGCCGCCACTTTTTGACCTTTCGTTTTCTTTCGCATGTGCGAAATGAACACGCCTATTTCCAGATTTTCGGCATTTTTCCCCGAAATTGAAAGTGAAAATTTGCGATTGACGTTCGTTTTAGTTCGTTTGATGATCGCGGTTGCTGTTCCATCAGGGAGGAAGACGGCAATGAGAAAGACGGTAATGGCCGCACTCGCGGCCACGGCGCTGGTCGCGCTGCCTACCTTGGCTCACGCGGGGATGGACGAGGCGAAGACGTGGGTGGACTCCGAGTTCCAGCCCTCGACCCTCTCCAAGGCCGAACAGATGGCGGAGATGGAATTCTTCGTCAACGCGGCGGCCCCGTTCCAGGGCATGGAGATCAACGTGCTGTCGGAAACAATTCCGACCCACGAGTACGAATCAAAGACCCTCGCCAAGGCGTTTGAGGAGATCACCGGCATCAAGGTGAATCACCAGCTCCTCGGTGAAGGTGAGGTGGTTCAAGCGGTTCAGACCCAGATGCAGACGAACCGGAACCTGTATGACGCCTACATCAACGACAGCGACCTGATCGGCACGCACTCGCGGCTGCAGCTCGCGGTCAACCTGACCGACTGGATGGCCGGTGAGGGCAAGGACGTAACCCTGCCGACGCTGGACGTCGATGACTTCATCGGCAAGTCCTTCACCACCGGTCCGGACGGCAAGCTCTATCAGCTTCCCGACCAGCAGTTCGCGAACCTCTACTGGTTCCGCTACGACTGGTTCCAGCGGCCGGAACTCAAGGCAAAGTTCAAGGAGATGTACGGCTACGACCTGGGCGTTCCGGTGAACTGGTCCGCCTATGAGGATATCGCCGAGTTCTTCAGCGTTCATGTGAAGGAAATCGACGGTGTTCGCGTCTACGGGCACATGGACTACGGCAAGCGTGCGCCGGATCTCGGCTGGCGGATGACCGATGCTTGGCTTTCCATGGCCGGTGCGGGCTCCAAGGGCCTGCCGAACGGTCAGCCGATAGACGAGTGGGGCATCCGGATGGAAGCGGGTTCGTGCAACCCGGCCGGCGCTTCGGTTACGCGTGGTGGCGGGACGAATGGCCCGGCTGCCGTCTACGCGATCCGCAAGTGGGACGAATGGCTCCGGAAGTATGCGCCTCCGGGTGCGGCCGACTACGACTTCTATCAGTCGCTGCCGGCATTGAGCCAGGGCAACGTCGCCCAGCAGATCTTCTGGTACACCGCCTTCACGGCCTCCATGGTCGCGCCGAAGAGCGATGGCAACAACACCGTCGATGACAGCGGCAAGCCGCTTTGGCGGATGGCGCCGTCCCCGCACGGTCCGTACTGGGAGAAGGGTCAGAAGCTCGGCTATCAGGACGCCGGTTCGTGGACGCTGTTCAAGTCGACCCCGGTTGACCGGCGTAAGGCCGCATGGCTCTACGCTCAGTTCGTGGTGTCCAAGACGGTCTCGCTGAAGAAGAGCCACGTTGGTCTCACGATCATCCGCGACAGCGACATCAACCACCAGTCCTTCACGGACCGGGCGCCGAACCTCGGCGGTTTGGTTGAGTTCTATCGCTCCCCGGACCGGGTCAACTGGACCCCGACGGGCGTGAACGTTCCCGACTATCCGAAGCTGGCACAGCTCTGGTGGCAGCAGATCGGTGACGTGAACTCTGGTGCGTTCACCCCGCAGGAGGCCATGGACCGGCTCGCCGGCGAGATGGACCAGGTCATGGCGCGCATGGAGCGGGCGGACAAGGCCAACAACACCTACGGCGGTTGTGGCCCGCGTCTGAACGACGAGAAGAGCGCGTCAGATTGGCTCGGCAAGGGTGGTGCGAAGGCGAAACTCGCCAACGAAAAGCCCCAGGGTGAGACCATCTCCTACGACGAACTCATCAAGCGCTGGGCGAACTGATCCCCGTTTGATGTGAAAACTACCCGGCCCATCCATAAGGGCCGGGTGGTTGCCGACGGGCGCGTCACGCGGCCGGCTGTCGGCAGCCAGAACTCGGGGCATCGCCCGCGGTGCCCCGATTTTTCTAGAGACCTCATTGTGCGGAGCCGATCAAAGCCATGTCGCTAGAGCTCAAGGCCGTTGGTAAGACTGTGGGCGGCGACGTTCACATTCATCCGACCGACCTGACCCTGGAGCCGGGCACGTTCAACGTCCTGCTCGGGACGACCCTGGCTGGGAAGACCACGCTGATGCAGCTCATGGCCGGGCTCGAACGTCCGACGACGGGGCGCGTGTTCTTCAACGGCACGGACGTCACCGGGATGGCGGTTCAGCGCCGTAATGTCTCGATGGTCTATCAGCAATTCATCAACTATCCGAACATGTCCGTCTTCGAGAACATTGCATCCCCGCTCCGGGTGGCGAAGGTGGCGGAAACGGACATCAAGCGCCGGGTCGGCGAGATGGCGGAGCTGCTGAAGCTCTCTCCCATGCTTGGCAGACGCCCCTCGGAGCTTTCGGGGGGCCAGCAGCAACGAACAGCGATGGCCCGCGCGCTGGTCAAGGACGCGGATCTCGTTCTGTTGGACGAGCCGCTCGCGAACCTCGATTTCAAACTCCGGGAGGAGTTGCGCGACGAGCTTCCGCGCCTCTTCGCCGACCGGGACGCGGTGGTTGTCTATGCGACGACGGAACCGGTCGAAGCGCTTCTGTTCGGCGGACAGACCGCGACCCTCTTTGAGGGGAGTGTCGCGCAATTTGGTCCCACCGGCGACATCTACCGCCGTCCCGACAACCTTGTGAGTGCCCAGGTCTTCTCAGAGCCGCCGATGAACACGGCCGCCGTTCGAAAGGAGGGTGGGGAGATTGTGTTGGGCAACGCCGCCCGCTGGCCCTCGCCGGAGGCTCTCGCGAACCATCCGGACGGCCCCCTGACCCTGGGTCTCCGGCCTCATTTTCTGTCACCGGACTCCTTGGGGGAGGCATCCGTCCCGTTGGAAGGACCTGTCCTCGTGACGGAGCTAAGCGGCTCCGAAAGCACGATCCACTTCCTTTTGGGTGAGGACACGTGGGTATCCCAGGCCCACGGCATTCACGCCTTTGAGGTCGGGGCAACCGCCCGCCTCTTCGCCGACGTCTCGCGCGCGATGTATTTCGACGCCGATCACCGTCTCGTTGCCGCCTGACGGTCCCGCGAACTGGAGCGCATCCATGGCGACAATCACCTTCGAGAACCTCGGTCACAGCTACGTACCCAATCCATCGTCCGACGAAGATTGGGCGCTGAAGAAGCTCGACGTCTCTTTCCGCGATGGCGGCGCCTACGCGCTTCTCGGGCCATCGGGATGTGGCAAGACGACCTTGCTGAACATCATCTCGGGACTGGTCAGGCCCTCGCAGGGGCGGGTGTTCTTCGACGGTGAGGATGTCACCGACGCCGCCCCCGACGATCGTCATATCGCCCAGGTTTTCCAGTTCCCCGTCGTCTACGACACGATGACGGTCTACGACAATTTGGCCTTTCCACTGCGCAACCGAGGGGTCGCGGCGGCCGATGTGGACAGCCGTGTCCGCGAAATCGCCGAGATGATCGAGCTGACGCCCATGCTCGAGAAGCGGGCCGCGGGCCTGACAGCGGATGGCAAGCAGAAGATTTCGCTGGGGCGCGGCCTCGTGCGGACGGACGTCAATGTCATCATGTTCGACGAGCCGTTGACCGTCATCGACCCACACCTGAAGTGGCAATTGAGGTCAAAACTTAAAGAACTGCACCAACGCGTTAAAACAACGATGATTTATGTCACTCACGACCAGACAGAGGCACTGACGTTTGCCGATGAAGTTGTCGTGATGGACAAGGGCGAGGTGGTCCAGATCGGCACCCCGGTCTCTCTGTTTGAGACGCCGAAACATACCTTCGTCGGGCACTTCATCGGCTCACCGGGCATGAACGTGATGCCGTGTGAGGTTCGCGACGGCCAGGCCGTCGTCTTCGGTCAGGCCATCGCGACCGCCAATGCAGGACAGTGGGCTGGAGGTTCGGCCAAACTTGAGGTCGGCGTCCGGCCCGAGTTTGTGAGGTTCGCTGATACCGGACTGCCGGTTTCAGTTTCCAAGGTCAGCGATGCCGGACGGTACCGGATCGTGGATGCGCGGACGGACAGCGCGATGATCAAAGTTCTGGTTGATGAGGGCGAGACGATCCCGGACGGGAGCGCGCATCTGGCGTTCGATCCGGCGCAGACGCGTGTCTACGCCGACGGCCGCATGGTCGAGTAGGAGAGGGCGATGAACAAGACAGAGAACCAAAAGGCCTGGTTCTTCGTGCTGCCGGTGGTGGCGCTGGTGGCGTTCAACGCGATCATCCCGCTGATGACCGTGGTGAACTATTCCGTCCAGGAGACCTTTGGAGACAACACCTTCTTCTGGGCCGGGGTGATCTGGTTCGAGCAGGTGCTTCATTCCGAGCGGTTTCACGACGCGCTCGGCCGGCAGTTATTCTTCACGGCCACGATCCTCGCGATCCAGATGCCGCTCGGCGTGGCGATCGCGCTGGCCATGCCGCGAAAAGGTCCGTGGGTATCGGTTTGCCTTGTCCTGATGGCGTTGCCACTGCTGATCCCCTGGAACGTGGTAGGTGCGATGTGGAACATCTTCGCGCTGCCGGATATCGGGCTTCTAGGACGGACGCTCAACGCGATCGGTTTCGATTACAACTTCACCCGGCAGCCAGAGGATGCGTGGTTCACGCTCATCCTGATGGACGTTTGGCACTGGACGTCGCTGGTCGTGCTGCTGGCCTATGCCGGGCTGAGTTCGATCCCGGATGCGTACTATCAGGCCGCCCGCATCGACGGTGCGTCCTCCTGGGCGATCTTCCGCTTCATTCAGCTTCCGAAGCTTCGTCGCGTCCTGACCATCGCCCTTCTGCTGCGGTTCATGGACAGCTTCATGATCTATACCGAGGCGATCGTGCTGACCGGCGGTGGTCCGGGCAACTCCACGACTCTCCTCTCCATCGATCTGGTGAAGATCGCCCTCGGCCAGTTCGACCTTGGCCCGGCGGCGGCGATGTCGCTGATCTACTTCCTGATCATCCTCGTGTTGAGCTGGGTCTTCTACACGGTCATGACCCGTGGCGAGCAGCAGTAGGGATAAGACGATGAAACAGCATGCCCGATGGCTGGTGCCGACGCTCTACATCCTGTTCCTGATGCTGCCGATCTACTGGCTCATCAACATGTCGTTCAAAACGACGAACGAGATCCTGGGCTCGTTCACGTTGTTCCCGCAGGAATTCACCGTCGAGAACTATGTGGTCATCTTCACGGACCCGACCTGGTATATGGGTTACGTGAACTCTCTCGTCTATGTCACGATAAACACGGTGCTTTCTGTGGCTGTGGCATTGCCGGCAGCCTATGCCTTCTCCCGGTACCGGTTCATCGGTGACAAGCATCTGTTCTTCTGGTTGCTGACGAACCGCATGGCGCCACCGGCCGTCTTCGCACTGCCGTTCTTCCAGCTCTACTCGGCGGTCGGGCTGTTCGATACCCACATTGCTGTGGCACTGGCGCATATGCTGTTCAACATCCCGCTCGCCGTGTGGATCCTGGAAGGGTTCATGTCCGGCGTTCCCAAGGAGCTTGATGAGACAGCCTATGTGGATGGTCATTCGTTCTGGAGCTTCTTCCTCCGGATCTTCGTGCCGACCATCGCGGCGGGCATCGGCGTGGCGATGTTCTTCTGCTTCATGTTCTCGTGGGTAGAACTTCTGCTCGCCAAGACCCTGACGGCGGTGGACGCAAAGCCGATCGCGGCGACGATGACCCGAACGGCGAGTACATCGGGATACGAACTCGGATTGTTGGCGGCCGCGGGTACGCTCACCATCGTACCCGGCGCGTTCGTGATCTACTTCGTCCGGAACTACATCGCCAAGGGCTTTGCCTTGGGGCGGGTGTAGCGTGTTGGCGGTTCGGAAAGGGGGCCTGTCATGAGCGGGGGACTGGGTCTGAGCTGGATGGCCTGGACATGGCCAACGGCGGCGTTTTTCGCATTTATCATCACGTGTCTCGTGACCATGACGATATGGGAGCTTCGGTCGCCGGGCGGGGCGCCACGACGTGGTGTGTTCGCGATCGATACCACCCGCGGAGACCGGCTGTTCATCAGCCTGATCGGCAGCGCGTTCATCTTCCTCGCATGGTTGGCGATCATGGGGACGCCGCTTTGGGGGCCGCTGGTCATCGCGATCATCTGGGCAGGGTTCGTCTTCCGGTTTGTCTGAGGTGTCCGCTCTGGCGGGTGTGGCAGATGAGTCTCGGTTGACGCTTGTTTTGCACCTGCGAAGGCTTGGAGATTGACAGAGGCTCTCTCCCCCTCCATGTAAACGCCAGTTCCTGCCTCGTTGGCGGCTTCGGCTCTGTCGAAAAGCGTCATGGAGAGACGGCACCAGGAACAACCCTGTAACCTTCGTCGCCGCCCCTTGAAGCTGGGCATCAGACGTAAGGCCCCCGCGCCGCAAGCCGTCATGCGACGTGACGCGCCGGGGTATCGAGAAAGACGACTTCCGCTTTGACAGATATGACTTTTGACGCGCTCGGCCTAGCCGAGCCGCTCCTTCGTGTATTGTCCGACACTGGCTACACGAATCCGACCCCGATTCAGGAGCAGTCGATTCCGCCGCAGTTGGACGGGCGCGACGTGCTGGGCGTGGCCCAGACGGGAACCGGCAAAACGGCGGCCTTCACGCTGCCCATCCTCCACCGCCTGTGCCAGCCGGGTGCTCCGCGCCGAGCCAAGAAGCGGCCGCATGTTCTAATCCTCGCGCCGACGCGGGAGCTGTCTATCCAGATCGGCGACAGCATCAAGGCCTACGGTACCTACATGGGCGTCAGCCACTTCGTGGTTGTCGGTGGTGTCGGGCAGATGCCCCAGGTGAAGGCCTTGGCGCGGGGTGTCGACATTCTCGTCGCCACACCTGGCAGGCTGCTGGATCTGGTGGCGCAGGGCCATGTGATGCTGGACCAGGTGACGGATTTCGTCCTGGACGAGGCCGACCGGATGCTCGACATGGGCTTCATCCGAGATGTGCGCCGGATTCTGGGCCATCTCCCGGCCGAGCGGCGGAGCCTGATGTTCAGTGCCACCATGCCGAACGAGATCCAGAAGCTGGCGGCCGACTTCCTGTCCGACCCGGTCCGGGTTGAGGTCACGCCGGGCGTGGTCACCGTCGACCGGATCGAGCAGCACGTGATCTACGGCGACCAGAAGGCGAAGCGGGACCTGCTGCTCGCCCTTCTGGAGGATGAGGCGATGGAGCGGGTGATCGTGTTCACCCGGACCAAGCACCGGGCCAACCGTGTGGCCCAATGGCTGGAAGGCGGGGGGATCGCCGCCGATGCCATTCACGGGAACAAATCCCAGAGCGCCCGGCAGACGGCGCTGAACCGTTTTAAAGCGGGTGAGGCGCGGGTTCTCGTCGCCACCGATATCGCCGCGCGCGGTATCGACGTGGATGGCGTGACCCATGTGGTGAACTTCGAACTCCCCAACGAGCCGGAGAGCTATGTCCACCGGATCGGCCGGACGGCGCGGGCTGGTGCGGACGGCATCGCGATCTCGCTGTGTGATGCCACGGAAGTGGCCTATCTCCGAGACATTGAGAAGATCGTCGGCCGCCAGATCCCCACGATGGGGGAGACGGAGCGGCCTGAGCCGGCGCCCGCAGCGAACCGCAAGAAGCATAGCCGTCCGAAGCCGCCGACCGCGAAAGCCGCCAATGGGAATGAGCGGCGTCGTGACGGCGGTGATGAGAGGCGGTCTGACCGGAAAGCGGGCCGAGTGGCCGCTGGAGCAGGCGAGGGTGAAAGACAGCGCCCGAGGCGGAAGAAGCCCGGCGGCCGCAATGCGGCACCCGCCAATGCGGCGGGTTCTGCTTCTGCCGCGTCTGCGTCGGTTAAGCCTGCTTCCGTTGCGCCTGCTTCCGATGCGCGGCAGCAGCCCAAACGGGATTCCAAGCCCAAGGGCCCCCGGAACGGCCAACGCCGCCGGGATGACCGTCCCAAGTCGGCCGATGGGATGGAGGGGCTGAAGCGGCGTCCAAGCCAGCCAGGCCGCCGCCGTCGCCGTCGCCCGGCCGCGGCTTAATCAAGGCTGAGCGCTCTCAATGTCGGTCACGGAGAAAGAGGCTTCCGTCGGTACAGGAGAGCGTCCTCCGAGAATCCAGCGCTATAGGTCGAACAGCGCGCTTGAGATCGGCCGTCCCGACGGTCGTCCGGATGTCCTGAGGCAAGAGGCGCCGACGCGCTTCTTCCGGCCGTATCCTGAGCCCGGTGAGCCACCGACCGCCGTGATCGCGAACATCGCGGGTGGGATCGCGGGTGGCGACCATGTTGGGATCGATGTGCGGGTACCCCCGGCTGGCTCAGCCCTGGTAACGGGACAGGCGGCGGAGAAGGTTTACCGGTCCGATGGCTCAACAGCGTCGCTGGATGTGGCGCTGACTGTCGGGGCTGGCGGAGCCCTCGAGTTTCTGCCGCAAGGCACGATCCTGTTCGATGGCGCCAAGCTCGACCGGCGAACGACGATTGATCTGAACCCCGGCTCCGCTCTGCTTTTTGGGGAGATCCTCTACTTCGGGCGGACCTCCATGGGCGAAAGCCTGAAGCAGGGGGCTCTCAGCGACCGTGTTGATATCCGACGAGACGGTCAGCGCCTCTGGACGGATGCGTTCCGGCTTGCTGGGGACCTGGAAGCCTCTTTGGGGGCCTCATCGACCTTGAACGCCGCGACGGCGACCGGCCTGCTCGTATGGGTCGGTGAGTACTCTCCCGGTCTCCTGGAAGAGATACGAACTCGTCTGCCCGGAACCAGAGACACGGATTGCCTCGGCGCTGCGGCGACATTCGAGTCTGGACCGCTGGTCGTTCGCTGGGTCGGCCAAGACGCGGCAGCCGTCCGAAAGTCCTTTGGAAGCGTTTGGTCGCTCGTTCGATCGACGGCTTTAGGACATCCGAACCGCATGCCCAAGATTTGGTCCATCTGACCATAAATTGTGCAAGCGTTTGAATTCTCGACAAACTCGGCAATCGGCGTCACGCTCCGGCTAAACGGCAGGGAGACGGCGGCGATGAATCTGAGCCCTCGGGAAAAGGACAAACTGCTGGTGTCGGTCGCGGCCATGGTCGCCCGCCGGCGCCTGGAGCGCGGGGTCAAGCTGAACTACCCTGAGGCCATCGCCTTGATCACGGATTATGTGGTCGAGGGCGCGCGCGACGGGCGCAGCGTCGCTGATCTGATGCAGGCGGGTGCCACGGTCATCAGTAAGGATCAGGTGATGGACGGGATCGCCGAGATGATCCACGAAGTTCAGGTCGAAGCCACCTTTCCCGACGGGACCAAGTTGGTCACCGTCCACGACCCCATTCGCTGAGGGAGGACGGACCCATGAAGCCAGGTGAAATCCTCCCCGGTTCCGGCGAGATCGAGCTTAACCAAGGTGCTGACCGAACTGTCCTGACTGTCTCCAACACCGGTGACCGGCCGGTTCAGGTGGGCAGTCACTATCACTTCGCGGAAACCAATCCGGGCCTCGACTTCGATCGCGAGGCGGCGAAGGGCAAGCGGCTCGACATACCGGCTGGGACGGCCGTCCGGTTTGAGCCGGGCCAGACCCGGGACGTGTCTCTTGTCCCCTATGGTGGGACGCGAACGGTCTACGGCTTCAATCAGGCGGTGATGGGCCCCGTCGGGGCGGTCGCCAGCAGCGGCGGCAGCAATACCAAGGCCACCATGTCGAGGGCGGCCTATGCGGGCATGTTCGGCCCGACCGTCGGAGACAAGGTCCGCCTCGCCGATACGGAGCTCTTCATCGAGGTGGAGAAGGATTTCACCAGCTACGGCGAGGAGGTGAAATTCGGCGGCGGCAAGGTCATCCGCGATGGCATGGGGCAGGCGCAGACGACGCGGGCGGACGGCGCGGTCGATACGGTCATCACCAATGCGCTGATCGTCGATTGGACTGGGATCATCAAGGCGGATGTGGGCCTGAAGGACGGACGTATCGTCGGGATTGGCAAGGCCGGAAACCCGGACGTCCAGCCCGGCGTGGATATCATCGTCGGGCCCGGGACCGAGGCGATCGCAGGTGAGGGCAAGATTCTGACCGCCGGGGGGCTGGATGTTCACATTCACTACATCTGCCCCCAGCAGATCGATGAGGCCTTGGCCTCGGGTGTGACCACGATGATGGGCGGCGGCACCGGCCCCGCCACTGGAACCAACGCAACCACATGCACCCCAGGGCCCTGGCATATCGGCCGGATGATACAGGCGGCCGACGCCTTTCCGATGAACCTTGGTTTCTTTGGCAAAGGCAACGCGGCCATGCCCGCGGCACTTGAAGAGCAGGTCGTGGCGGGTGCTTGCGGGCTGAAACTGCACGAGGACTGGGGCACGACCCCTGCCGCGATCGACTGCTGCCTGGGTGTTGCCGACGCCATGGACATCCAGGTGATGATCCATACGGACACGCTCAACGAGTCCGGTTTCGTGGAGAACTCCATCGCCGCCTTCAAGGGCCGGACGATCCACGCCTTCCATACGGAGGGGGCCGGCGGCGGCCACGCGCCGGACATCATCAAGGTCTGTGGGGAGGCCAACGTTCTGCCGTCGTCCACGAACCCGACGCGGCCCTTCACGGTCAACACGGTGGATGAGCATCTCGACATGCTGATGGTCTGCCACCACCTGGATCCGCGCATCCCCGAAGATGTGGCCTTCGCCGAAAGCCGGATCCGCAAGGAAACCATCGCGGCTGAGGATATTCTCCACGACCTCGGCGCGTTCTCCATCATGGCGTCCGACAGTCAGGCCATGGGCCGGGTAGGTGAGGTGGTCATCCGCACCTGGCAGACCGCCGATAAGATGAAGCGGCAGTTCGGCGCACTGGATGGCGAGACGGGAGACAACGACAACCTCCGGGTTCGCCGCTATATCGCGAAGTACACGATCAATCCGGCGATCGCCCAGGGCGTGTCCGCGCATGTGGGGTCCATCGAAACCGGGAAACGGGCCGATCTCGTGTTGTGGTCCCCGGCCATTTTTGGCGTGAAGCCTGACATGGTGCTGGTCGGTGGGACGATCGCATCGGCGGCCATGGGGGACCCGAACGCCTCCATCCCGACGCCGCAGCCGGTTCACTACCGTGACATGTTCGGCGCCTTCGGCCGCTCGACATCGGCTTCGGCCGTCACCTTCGTCAGCGGTGCGGCGCACGAGGCGGGGATAGGTGGTGCGCTGGGCGTTGCAAAAGAGACGGTGGCGGTTTCAAACACGAGGGGTGGGATCGGCAAGGCGGCGATGAAGCTGAACGCGCTTCAGCCAGACATCCAGGTCGACCCGGAGACGTATGAGGTCAAGGCGGACGGCAAGTTGCTGACGTGTGAGCCCGCCGAGGTCCTCTCGATGGCGCAACGGTACTTCCTGTTCTGATGCGCCGCGCGGTTCTGCATGCAGCGGCGGGAGCCTGGCCGGGGGACGCGTCGGATACGGTCACGCTCGATTTCGACGCTCGGCACCGCCGGCGCATCCGCCTTGTAACCGACGGCGGAGAGCCGGTGCTCCTCGACCTCGACCGTGCCGTCGCGATGGGTGAGGGAGACGGCCTCTCGCTTGAGGGGGGCGGCTGGATCGGTGTTCGTGCCGCTCCGGAGGACCTTCTCGAGGTTCGGGCGGACGATCCCTTGCTGTTCGCTCGGCTCGCTTGGCACTTGGGTAACCGGCACGTACCCGCCCAGATCTCGGAGCGTTCCATCCGGATCCGGCCCGACCATGTCCTTGCCAAGATGGTTGAAGGCCTTGGCGGTACGGTGATCGACGTCCATGCGCCTTTTCAGCCCGAAGGCGGGGCGTACGAAGGCGGCGGGCATGACCACGACCACGGGCATGACCACGACCACGGCCATGGCCATGGGCATTCCCACGGACACAGCCATGGTCACCACCACCACCATGATTGATCAGAAACTTCTGCACCTCCTGGCCTGGGTCTCACCGTCCTTTCCGGTGGGCGCCTTTGCCTACAGCCACGGCCTGGAAGCGGCTGAGGAATGCGGGCTGGTGACGGACCGCAAGAGCCTCGAAACCTGGGTCGCGGCGGCTGTCGAGCATGGCTCGGCGCGGAACGATGCCGTTATCGTGGCGAGCACCCACCGCGCGGTCGAGGCCGGGGATTGGGCCGCAGTTGCGGAGACAGCCGACGTGTCGGCTAGCCTTTTCGGCGCGCCGGAGCTGGCTTTGGAAAGCCTGGGCCAAGGCGCGGCATTTCTGAAGACAGTCCGAACCGGTTGGCCCTCTCCTGTACTGGATACCGCTGCTGATGCGCTTGATCTGGAGCGCGTTTCCTATCCCGTTGCTCTTGGTATCGCTGCGGCGGCGCATGCCATCCCGAGGCGGGATGCAATGATGGCGTTTCTCCATGGTTTCGTGGCCAACGCCGTTTCCGCCGCGATCCGGCTCAGTGTCATCGGCCAAACGGACGGCCAGATCGTGACGGCATCCCTCGAACCTCTTATCGTCCGAACGGCGACGGATCTTGAGGATGCGGATCGAGACGATATCGGCTCCGCGTCCGTGATGATTGATCTGTTGGTCCTCGCCCACGAAACCCAGAACACAAGGCTTTTCCGCTCATGACCGTCGAGGTTTCCTCCGCTTCCACCCCCGTTCCCGGCCCTTCGGCCCATGGCCCGCTCCGTGTCGGCATCGGCGGCCCTGTCGGTTCCGGCAAGACGAAGCTCCTGGAATGTCTGTGCCGGGAGATGAGCCCGCGTCACGACATCGTGGTCATCACCAACGACATCTACACCCACGAGGATCAGGAGATCCTGACCCGCACCGGTGCCTTGCCTGCTGAAAGGATCATGGGCGTGGAGACGGGCGGATGCCCCCACACCGCGATTCGGGAAGATGCCTCCATCAACCTGGCCGCCGTTGACCGCATGTCGAAGCTGTTCCCGAAGGCGGGGCTTTGCCTGATCGAGTCCGGCGGCGACAACTTGGCCGCAACCTTCAGCCCGGAGCTGGCGGATCTCACGCTCTACGTCATCGACGTGTCGGCGGGTGACAAGATTCCAAGGAAGGGCGGGCCTGGCATCACCCGGTCGGATCTGTTGATTATCAATAAGATCGACCTGGCACCCATGGTTGGCGCCAGTCTTGAGGTGATGGACCGAGATGCCAAGAAGATGCGCGGCGACCGGCCGTTCATCTTCACCAATCTGAAGGACGGTAAGGGGGTGGCGGAGATCGCTGCCTTCATCGAACGGGAAGGTGGGCTGGTCCCGACAGTGGGTACGATCTGACGGTCGACAGGCGCGTCCCGGGACGCGATGATCGGCCCGTCATCACGGTGGAGACCGATCATGCCGGAGAGCCACATTAGCGCGGGTGCGCCCGATCGCCTGTCTATGTTGAAGGAGCTGGAGCGGAAAGTCCTCTGGCTCGCCATGTGGACCATCCACAACGCGAACAATGTCCGGCCCTCGCGGGATGGCTTGAAGGTTGGTGGCCACCAGGCGTCCTGCGCGTCGATCACGACGCTGATGACCGCTCTCTACTTCGACATCCTGCGGCCTCAGGACCGGATCGCGGTCAAGCCGCACGCCTCGCCGGTCTTTCACTCGATCCAATACATGATGGGCCGTCAAAGCCAGGACGCATTGGAGCGTTTCCGGGCCTTTGGCGGGGCACAGTCGTATCCGTCGCGGACCAAGGATGCGGACGAGGTGGACTTCTCGACAGGGTCTGTCGGTCTTGGCGTGGCCATGACGCTCTTCTCCTCGATGGTTCAGGACTATGTCCGCCTCCATAACCTCATCCAGGATCCGGATCGTCATGCCGAAGACGCCGGACGAATGGTCGCGATCCTTGGAGACGCGGAGCTCGACGAGGGCAACATCTACGAGGCCATGCTGGAGGGGTGGAAGTACGACGTCCGGAACCTCTGGTGGATCATCGACTACAACCGCCAGAGCCTCGACGGCGTTGTGTCCGATGGTCTGTTTCAGAAGATTCGCCAGTTCTTCGGGACGGTCGACTGGAACGTCGTCATGCTCAAATACGGCAAGCTCCTGGAGCGTGTGTTTGAGCAGCGGGGCGGCGACGCGCTTCGTCAGTGGATCGATGACTGCCCGAACGATCTCTACTCCGCATTGACCTTCAAGGGTCAGGCGGGAGAACCCGGCGTCTGGCGGGAGCGGTTGCGCGACGATCTCGCAGGGACCGCTGGTATCAAGGCCATTTTGGACGAACACGACGATCCCGCCCTTCATCGGCTGATGACCAATCTCGCCGGCCACGACATGGAAGCGGTCCTGGAGGCATTCGACGGCGTGAACTCCGACGCGCCCCACTGCTTCATCGCGTATACGATCAAAGGCTGGGGCACACCGTTGGCGGGGCACAAGGACAACCACGCCGGCCTGATGACCCCCGATCAGATGGAACAGTGGAAGACGTCCCTCGGGGTGCCGGAAGGGGATGAATGGAATCCCTTCGCCCACTTGAATGTTGACGCTGACGAGGTCCGCTCCTGGGTTTCCGGCGCCTCATTCAATCAGGGCGGCAGCCGGGTATATGAGTCGGAGAAGATTGACGTTCCCGACAGCATCGCGCCGAGACGCTCGGAGAAGACGTCGACCCAGGCGTCCTTCGGTCAGGTGCTGCATGAATTGAGCCGGGGTAACTCCGCCCTGGCGAGTCGTATCGTGACGACTTCGCCGGACGTAACGGTATCCACCAATCTCGGTCCGTGGGTGAACCAGCGCGGTATCTTCAGCCTCGATGTGCGGAACGACGTTTTTCGGGAAGAGCATGTGGCCTCCGCCCAGAAGTGGATGCGGCACGGCGGCGGTCAGCATTTTGAGCTTGGGATTGCCGAGAACAATCTCTTCATCATGTTGGCGGCGCTTGGCCTGTCCGGGCCGCTGTTCGGCACGCGGCTGCTGCCCGTTGGAACCCTCTATGATCCGTTCATCGCGCGGGGGCTCGATGCCCTCAATTACGCCTGCTATCAGGGCGCGCGGTTCATGGTGGTGGCGACGCCGTCCGGTCTGACCTTGGCCCCGGAAGGCGGCGCCCACCAGTCGATCTCCACGCCGCTCGTCGGTATGGGGCAGCCGGGCCTTGTGACGTTTGAGCCGGCGTATGTGGATGAGCTCGCCGAGATCATGCGGTGGGGCTTCGGCTACATGCAGGAAGACGACGGCGGCTCCCTCTATCTGCGCCTGTCGACACGGGGTTTGGAGCAGCCGGACCGGACGCTGACGGAGGATCAGAGGGCCGCGGTCGTGGCCGGGGCCTATTGGCTGCGGGAACCGGGGCCGGACTCCGATGTCGCCCTCATGTTCTCGGGTGCCATGGCGCCGGAGGTGATGGAGGCGGCAGAGATACTGTCGGAAGACATGACGGATGTCGGCATTCTCTCCGTCACCTCGTCGGACCGGCTGTTCACCGACTGGCAGGCCGCTTTGAGAGACGGCAGACCCGCGCATGTGGATGGTTTGATGGAGATGCTCCCGAAGCGCGCGGGACTTGTTGCCGTACAGGACGGTCATCCGGGCGGGCTCTCTTGGCTTGGGTCGGCGACGGGGCGGCGGGTGTACCCGCTCGGGGTGACCGGATTCGGTCAGTCGGGCGACATTCCGGACCTGTTCGAGGCCTATGGCCTCAACGCGGATGCCATCGTCGACATGGCCGCACGAGCCTGTGTGGATGCCGCGCGGAGTTGAGTCTCAATAGTTGCCGTCTATCTCTTTTAAGCCGCTCCAAGGTCCCCCATAGTCAAGGAGTGGGGGCGTTTCTCATCCCGTGGGAGTGTGCTTATGCGGATCGGCGTGCCGAAAGAAATCAAGAATCACGAGTACAGGGTCGGACTGGTTCCGGCCGGCGTGCGGGAGTTGGTTCACCGGGGGCATGACGTCCTCGTCGAAACCCATGCCGGCTACGGCATCGGTCTCGACGATGCGGATTACGTGGCCGCCGGTGCCCGGATCGTCGATACCGCGGGGGAAGTATTCGCCACCGCCGACATGATCGTGAAGGTCAAGGAGCCGCAAGCCTCCGAGATCAAGATGCTGCGGGAAGGGCAGATCCTCTTCACCTACCTGCATCTCGCCCCGGATCTGGCGCAGACTGAAGGCCTGGTCGAGAGTGGATGTATCGCGGTCGCCTATGAAACGGTGACCAATGCCCACGGCGGGCTTCCGCTTCTGGCGCCCATGAGCGAGGTGGCCGGCCGCATGTCGATCCAGGCGGGCGCCCATTGTCTTGAGAAGGCGCAAGGCGGCTCGGGCCTGCTGCTTGGCGGTGTCCCGGGCGTGGCCGCCGCGAACGTACTGATTGTTGGTGGCGGCGTGGTCGGCACGAACGCCGCCCGGATGGCCATGGGCCTTGAGGCCAAGGTCACCGTCATCGACATCTCGTTGGAGCGGCTCTACGCGCTGGATCTCCAGTTCGGGCCAATTCTCAACACGATCTACTCGACCATGGACGCCATCGAACAGTATGTGGCGAACGCGGATCTTGTGATCGGCGCAGTGCTGGTGCCGGGCGCCGCCGCCCCCCGTCTTGTGAGCCGCGAGATGGTGAAAGGCATGCGGCGGGGTTCCGTCCTCGTTGATGTGGCGATTGATCAGGGCGGCTGCTTCGAGACCTCCAGGGCGACCACCCATGCCGACCCGACCTATGTGGAGGAAGAGGTCATCCACTACTGTGTGGCCAACATGCCGGGCGGTGTTGCCCGGACGTCGACATTCGCGCTTAACAACGCGACGCTGCCGTTCACGCTGGCCTTGGTGAACAAGGGGCTGGACCGGGCGCTTTATGAGGATCCGCACTTTCTCCAGGGGCTGAACGTGCATCGGGGCCGGGTGACCTACAAAGCCGTCGCCGAGGCGCACGGCATGGACTACACCCCGCCCGAATCCGTCCTTGGCGCTTAGGGGAGTGTGCCGGTGATCTCCCGGAATGAGATAAACGGCCTCTGTGCCGCTCTGCCGGCCGCGACCCATGTCGTGCAGTGGGGGGACTCGGACGTCTGGAAAGTCGGAGGGAAAGTCTTCGCGATCGTCGGATGGGTCCGAGAAGAGGGTAAGCCCGTGAACAGACCGACGGTGAGCTTCAAGGTCTCAGAGCTATCCTATGAGATCCTTCGGGAGCAGACGGGTTTGCGCCCGGCACCCTACCTCGCATCCCGCGGGTTCAGTTGGATCCAGATGTACGACGAGCCTGGTTTGGAGACCACGGAGCTTGCCGCCTATCTGGCTGATTCCCATACGCTTGTTGCCGCTGGGCTGACCAAGAAGGCCCGGAAATCGTTGGGCCTTCTTGCCGAATGAGGTTTTCGACGGTCACCGGTTGTAGGTGAAGTTGTCGGCACCCTTCGCGAGGTATTCCTCCTGGGCCTCGGTCACCCGGTCGTGCAGGTCCAGCGATACCTCGTCAAAATCCCGCATGGGCCCGGCCAGATGACGGAAATTGCCGGTCGTATCCTCGCCCCGGACCAGGGTGGCGAAATCCAGGTGACCGTCGTCCAGGGCCACATCCGGCCTGATGTAGCGGATGGCAAGCCCGATCCGGCGGTCGTCCGAGTGGTTCGGCCCGCTTGCGTGGAACATGCGGCCGTGATGCAGAGACATCTCGCCCGGGCGCAGAATCACTGGAATTGCGTCGTTTTCATCCACTTCGACGGCGATCTCCTGGCCGCGTGACAGCATCGCACCGTCTTCGGGCCGGTCGGCATGCGGCACCACGGACTGTTTGTGAGAGCCTGGGACGAACCGCATACAGCCGCTTTCAACTGTGGCTGGGGACAGGGCGATCCAAGCGGTGACCACATGGTCCGTCTCGCCCATGCCCCAGTAGGTGATGTCCTGGTGCCAGCCTACATACTTCTCCGATCGTGCGGGTTTGGCGAAGATGTCCGCCGTCCAGACCATGAGGTTGGGACCGAGGATCTCACTCACCGGATCCAGGATCAGCGGGTCGCTGATGATGTCGGAGATGAACCGGATCACGTAATGCGCGCTCGACCGGGTGTAGGCAACCAACGGTTTGCGAGGATTCGGGTGGTCTCTTTCGATAGCCTCGAACTCTTGCCGAAGAGCCAAAGCGGCGTCTTCGCTCATGATCCGCCTCGGGAACGCGTAGCCGTCCCGGGCGAATTGCTCTGCCACTGTTTCCGGTTCGGCCGGTTCAGCCATATAGGCGAGGGTCATGACACCACCTCATCGTCTAGAAGATGAGGAAGACGCTAAACATCAAGCATTCCAGGGGGCCAATCCACAAATTCCGATCGGCGCCATGTCTCTGGATTATGGCCGAGTGACCGGCGACCGTTCGTTAGACGTCGATGTCCTCGACGAAACGGGCGTTGTCCTGGATGAACTGAAACCGGAGTTCCGCTTTCCGGCCCATCAGGGTCTCCACCATGTCGGCGGTCCGCCGGCGCTCCTCGCCATCTTCTTCGGCAAGCACACCGCTCACGATCGTGCTGGGCACCCTGACCCGAAGGAGCTGCCGGGTCTTCGGGTCCATCGTCGTTTCCTTGAGCTGCATCGGCGGCATCTCACCCAAGCCTTTAAAACGGCTGACTTCAACCTTGCCCTTGCCGGTGAACGCCGACTGCATCAGCTCGTCCTTATGGGCGTCATCGCGGGCGTAGACCGACTTGGAGCCTTGGGTGAGCCGGTAGAGCGGCGGCATCGCCAGATAGAGGTGGCCATCCTCCACTAGCTTAGGCATCTCCCGGTAGAAATAGGTCATCAGCAGCGAGGCGATGTGCGCCCCGTCCACGTCCGCGTCCGTCATGATCACGACCCGGTCATACCGCAGCGCGTTTCCGTCATAGCGGGAGCCCGAGCCGCACCCGAGGGCCAGCGTCAGATCCGACAGTTCCTGGTTCTGACGAAGCTTGTCTGCGGACGCGCTGGCGACATTGAGGATCTTTCCCCGAAGCGGCAGCACCGCCTGGGTGGCCCGGTCCCTGGCCTGTTTTGCCGAGCCGCCGGCCGAATCACCCTCGACCAGAAAGATCTCGGTGCCGTCGGCGTCCGATCGCGAGCAATCCGCGAGTTTCCCTGGGAGCCTGAGTTTCCGGGTCGCCGTTTTGCGGCTGACCTCTTTCTGCTGACGGCGGCGGAGCCGGTCCTCCGCCCGCTCGCAGATCCGCTCCAGAAGGGTGGAGGAAACCTCCGGCGTCGCCGAGAGCCAGTGGTCGAAGTGGTCCTTCACCGCCTGATCCACCAGTTTGGTGGCGTGGCCGCTGACGAGTTTCTCTTTCGTTTGTCCTTGGAACTGTGGGTCCTTCACGAAGACCGACAGCATGACGCAAGCGCCGGACATGACGTCGTCCGCCGTAACCGCACCAGCGCGCTTGCCGGCACCGGTTAACTCTCCATAGGCCTTGAGGCCCCGGGTGAGGGCGGTTCTCAGTCCCGCTTCGTGGGTGCCGCCGTTCGGTGTTGGAATGGTGTTGCAGTAGGCGTTGAGAAAGCCATCGTCATTGTCGTCGGGCCAAGTCACCGCCCATTCCACCCGTTCGCCATCGGGGCTGGAGACGTCGCCTGCGAACGGTGAGGGGGGAATGGTCGCTCGCTCCTCCACAGAAGTGGCCAGGAAATCCTCAAGCCCGCCCGGATAGTGAAGCACAGCTTCAACAGGGGTTGGATCGTCGTTCTTGATCAGCGACGGATCACACTGCCAGCGGATTTCCACGCCTTTGAAGAGATAGGCCTTTGACCGCGCCATGCGATAGAGCGTCGCCGGGCGAAAACGGGCGGATGGGCCAAAAATCTCCGGGTCCGGATGGAAAGTGACCCGCGTGCCACGCCGGTTGGAGACGGCACCCTCGTCGGTGATCTGCGTTGTGGGGTGCCCGCGGCTATAACGCTGTGACCACGCCCGCTTGTCCCGCGCCACTTCGACCCGCAGGTCGTCGGACAGGGCGTTCACCACCGATACGCCGACGCCATGCAGACCGCCGGAGGTCGCGTAGACCTTGTCGGAGAACTTCCCACCGGCATGGAGTGTGGTCAGGATCACCTCTAACGCGGATTTGTCTGGATATCGCGGGTGGGGGTCGATCGGGATGCCCCGGCCGTTATCCTGGATGGAAATCTCGTTGTCCGCGGTCAGCCGGAACTCGATTCGGGTGGCGAAACCGGCGACTGCCTCGTCCATGCTGTTGTCCAGCACCTCGGCGACGAGGTGATGCATGGCCCGTTCATCCGTCCCGCCAATGTACATGCCTGGCCGCCGGCGCACCGGCTCCAATCCCTCCAGAACCTCGATGTCCTTGGCGGAGTAGGCGCCGCTTTGATCGGCTGCGGTGTTTCCGAAGAGGTCGCTCATGTGTCGGGTACGGTCTCGCGATGAATTGGTTTCAAAGGTATTGTGTAGGCTTCCAGCGGAAACTTACAACATCTGGTGTCTCATGGCGACAAGCGAGGAACGGCTGGACGCACAGCCCCGGCGGCCGAAGGGCTCTCTTCAGGTCCGGACCGTCGCCATGCCGGCGGACACGAATCCCAGCGGCGATATCTTCGGCGGATGGGTACTCAGCCAAATGGACATTGCTGGCGGGACAGCCGCCGCTCAACGCGCAAATGGCCGCGTGGCCACCGTGGCCATTGATGCGATGAGTTTTCACAAACCCGTGCAGGTCGGCGACATCCTTTGTTGCTATGCGCATATCGAACGGGTTGGCCGCTCGTCCATCGCTGTGATGATCGAGGCTTGGGTCACCCGCGCCGGAAGTTATCGCTTGGATGAAGTCCTGGTGACCGAAGGGCGGTTCACGTTTGTTGCCATCGACGAGTCTGGCACGCCGCGCCCCGTCGACGAGGCCTAGTCAGGAGATCCTCATGAGACTGTTTGTGCTGCTTGCTGCCGCCATCTTGTTCGGGGGTGCAAGACTGGCGTCTGCCGGAGAAGCGCACGTCGAGAACGTCATCATCTCCCCAAGCGGGGACGGCTATTACTTTTCGGTCACGGTCCGTCACGCTGACACGGGATGGGACCATTATGCCGACGCCTGGGAGGTTGTCGGGCCGGATGGCACGGTCTACGGGAAACGGGTTTTGTATCATCCGCATGTCAATGAGCAGCCCTTCACAAGAAGCCTGGACGGTGTGAAAATTCCGGAAAACGTCAGTTCTGTAACGGTTCGGGCGCACGACAGCGTTCACGGCTTCGGCGGAACCGAGAAGACGGTCGACGTCCCGCGCTAGGCCCTTTGGACCAGGGAGTATGACCGTCCTTTTTTGGTCCTCGACACTTGAGAGGTGACACACCGAATGTTCACGGTCGCGGTTGCGAACACCAAAGGCGGAAGTGGCAAGTCCACGTTGGCGACGCATATCGCCGCTTGGTATGCGAAACGGGGTTTCGCCACGACGCTTGGGGATCTGGACATCCAGCAAAGTTCCCTCAACTGGCTGGAACGCCGTCCTGCGGAGGCGACCAAGATCCGAGGCGTTGATCTGGCGGAGGGACGAAAGGTACTGCGCTCCACCCAGGTGCTGGTTGTCGACTGTATGGCGGCGATGAAACAGAAAGTCGTTCGCGACGTGGTGAAGCAAGCGGACGTGATCGTCATCCCGGTCCTGCCTTCCGCGTTCGATGAGGATGGTGCCCGCCGGTTCGTTGAACAGCTCGAAGAGTTAAAACCGATCCGCAAGAACAAACGGGCCGTTGCCTTCGTGGGAAACCGTGTCCGTGCAAGGACCCGGGCGGCGCAGCGGCTCGAGGCGTTTTTGGCCGATCTGGGTTTCCCAACCGTGACCGTGCTGAGGGACTCAACCCGCTACGCCCAGGCGTCGGCCTCCGGCTTGGCACTCGTGGAGACGGCGGGTCGGCGGGACGCTGCCTTTATGAGTGACTGGGAGCCCTTGTTTGAGTTTCTTCGGGATGCCGCAGTCGAAAGTGGAGCGCTCGGACATGGCTAGGACATCTTTCGGACGTATCGCTCTTGGCTGAGAGCCTGGACATCGCCGTCTGGATCGCGGCCGCTGAGCGGATCTGGGCGGAGGGCTATCTCGGGATCGATGTCGTCCGGTTCCTGACGACGATCGTCATCGTTGCGGTGGCGATGGCGACCCGTCCGTGGCTCGCCCGGTTTGTGACGGGGCGGATCCGTTCCGCGTTGACCGCTGTTGCGAGAACCCGGGCCGACGCGGTCGTTCACGCCCTCGAAGCCCCGCTGACCGTGGTCCCGTTATTTGTCGGGTTGGCGTTGGCGGCCGCCTACCTTGATCCAAAGGGAACGGCGGAGATCTTTGTCGACCGGGTGCTGCAGACCCTGCTTGTCGGGGTGATCTTCTGGACGCTCTACCGCCTTGTCACGCCCTTTGCCTTCGTCTTCGAAGATGTGGAGAAACGGCTTCAGATCCCCGTGGGCCCCTGGCTGCGGCGCTCTACCCGGGTTGCCGTTGCCTTCATTGGATCCGCCACTGTTCTGGAAGTCTGGGGCATTGATGTCGGCGCGGTGCTCGCCGGTCTGGGTCTGTTGGGCGTCGCCGTGGCCCTGGGCGCCCAGGACATGTTCAAGAACATGATCGCGGGCCTCCTGATCCTGGCGGAGAGACGGTTCGTCGTCGGCGACTGGGTGCTTGTTCAAGGCCTTGTGGAAGGAACCGTGGAGGACATCGGCTTCCGCTCCACCCGCATCCGGCGTTTTGATCAGGCACCCGTCTATGTGCCGAACGCAGCTTTGTCCGACAACGCGGTCATCAACTACAGCCTGCTGCGGCACCGGCGGATCTATTGGATGATCGCGCTTGAGTACCGCTCCACCGCCGCGCAACTGAAAGCCGTTCGTGACGGGATAGAAGAGTATATCCGCTCGGACCCGGCGTTCGTTCCTCCGGACAACGCAACGTCGATCGTGCGGGTGGATAGCTTCAACGACAGCTCCATTGATCTGATGATCTATTGCTTCACCAGAACCACCGTCTGGACCGAGTGGCTGGAGGTGAAGGAACGTTTACTGCTTAAGATCAAACAGATCGTTGAGGAGGCGGATACCGCGTTCGCGTTCCCCAGCCGTACGCTCTATGTGGAAAACGCAGCGGATGCGCCGCCAAGGGACATCGGTACCCTGTTGGCAGCAGACGGGGACGAAGACGGGAAACTGACCTGACCGTCAGACGGCCGCCAACAACTCGTCCACGAAGGCAGGAACGATCTCCGTGGCCGGTCCGTAGCGCGCCTCCGCGAACAGACTGGCCCCTTCGGAGGGTTCCAAATTGAGTTCCAGCGTGTGGGCCACCGTGGTCATGCGGACCTGTTGGACAAATCCCGCCGCCGGATAGACGTTCCCGGACGTCCCGATGGAGACGAGCAGACCGCAGCCGGACAACGCTTGTTCGATCTCCTCCATGTAAAACGGCATTTCGCCGAACCAGACGACGTGGGGGCGCAGCGTGCCCGCTTCGTTCGTTGTGGGGTTCCGCGCTTCAAGCCCGCAGTCTTCCGGCCACTCGAAAATCTCGCCCGTCCGCTCACACCGGACCTTGAGAAGCTCGCCATGCATGTGGAGAAGGGCGTGGCTGCCCCCTCGCTCGTGGAGGTCGTCGATGTTCTGGGTGACGAGCAGCACGCCGCCGGGCCACCCCTCCTGAAGCCTGGCGATGGCTTGATGGGCGGCATTTGGTTGGATGGCCGGGTCAAGCAGACCGGCCCGCCGGTGATTGTAGAACTTGTGAACGGCGATGGGGTTCCGCCGGTAAGCCTCCGGCGTTGCCACGTCCTCTATCCGGACCTGCGACCAAAGCCCGTCCGCGTCCCGAAAGGTATCAAGGCCGGATTCCTTGGAGATCCCGGCTCCGGTCAGGATCACAATCGGATCATTGGGATCGATGGTGGGCATCGATGGATCTCCTGTAACGGCTCAGGTTCGCAGGCTCAGGATGACTTGTAGCGCCGCCGCCGCCGCAGGTCATGCGGCTTCGACCGGGCAGGGGCAAGCGGCAAGGCGCCGGGCGGGAGGCCTTGACCGGCATGACATTTCGGGCGAGTGAGGGGGCCTTCAAGTTGGGACGTTCAATGCCTTCGGCGGCGGCGAGCCCTTCGAAATCAAGAACGGATCCGGCCGATGAAATCCGCCAACAGTCTTCTCTCGTCCTACGGGACGACCGTTTTCGAGGTTATGTACCGGCTGGCGATTGAACACGGGTCGATCAATCTCGGACAGGGTTTTCCCGATGACCGTGGCCCGGATCCTGTCCTGGAGCAGGCGGTCTCGTTCCTGTTCGATCCGCCCAACCAGTATCCTCCGATGATGGGGGTGCCGGAGTTGCGCCAAGCCGTCGCGGCACACAACAAACGCTTCTATGACCTGGACGTGGATTGGGCGAAGGAGACGATGGTCTCCACGGGCGCGACCGAGGGGCTGGCTGCGACCTTCTTCGGGCTGATTGAGCCGGGTGACGAGGTGGTTCTGATCGAGCCGCTCTATGACTGTTACCTTCCGATCATTCGAAGGGCAGGGGGCATTCCGAAGATCGTTACCTTGAGGCCGCCGGAGTGGGCCCTCGACGTCGACGCGCTGAAGGCCGCGTTCTCAGAGAAGACCAAGCTGATTCTGATCAACACGCCCATGAACCCCGCGTCCAAGGTGTTTACGGAAGCCGAGTTGTCCGAGATCGCGTCGCTGGCCAGGTCTTACGACACCTACGTTGTCTGCGATGAGGTCTATGAGCACATGGCGTTCGACGGCAGGCGCCATCATCCGATCATGTCGCTGCCGGGCATGCGGGAACGGACCGTCCGCATCGGGTCTGCAGGCAAGACGTTCTCTCTGACGGGCTGGAAAGTGGGCTATCTCACGGCACCCGAGCACCTGCTGCAACCTATTGCCAAGGCACACCAATTCCTTGTGTTCACGACAGCACCGAACCTGCAGAGGGCGGTCGCTTTCGGGCTCTCCCAAGACAGTGCGTACTTTGATGGTCTTCGGGACGGCATGCAGGCGAAACGGGACAGACTGGCGGTGGCGCTGGAGCGCATCCCGGGATTCCGGCCAGTACCGTGCGAAGGGACCTACTTCCTGTTCGTGGACATTGGCGATTTGGGCTTCGACGGGGATGACGTCGCTTTCTGCCGGTACATCACAACGGAAGTGGGGGTAACGGCCGTCCCGGCGGGTGCCTTCTTCCAGGAAGGAGGGCCGGACAGCTTCATCCGGTTTTGCTTTGCCAAGCAGGACGGCGTGTTGGACGCCGCCGCGGACAAACTCGCAGGCCGCTTTGGCCGGACGTGATGGATTTCTTCAGCGTTTCGCTTGACCGTCTTTGGGCTTTCACGTAGCTAATCGCGTCCCGGGGCTGGCCCCGGATCCGGTGGCGGGTGTAGCTCAGGTGGTTAGAGCGCCAGATTGTGGCTCTGGAGGCCGTGGGTTCAAGTCCCATCACTCGCCCCACTTTTCCTGTTTCTGAACGCCTGACGGGCTTATGGGCGGGTGCTCTTCAGCTTAGCGCTCCATGACGCTTTGCCACGCGGGCTCCGGCGACACCGAGCACCAGCCAGCCCGCCATGAACGACATGCCGCCCACGGGGGCAAGAGGCGTTCCTGTCCCGCTCAACGCGGCGAGATAAAGCGAGCCGCTGAACAGCACGATGCCCCCGGCGAGAAGGACCCAGGCGACCGCCGACACGCGTGGAGCACCGCCTATCGTCAGAAGCGTTGCGGCAATCGCCAGCGGTGCGATGTGGATCATGTGATACCGGTTCGCCGTGTCATAGAGATCGACCGCGGCGGGATCGGCTCCAGCCAGACCGTGCGCGCCATAGGCGCCCATTGCGACGGCGTCCGCACCGATCAATCCTGTCAAAATCCAAAGAATTGATAATAATTTCATATTCTTCTCAGCTTAAATTCATGTGGTCTGACAGGAATACAGTAGGTTCTCGCCTGCTGCACATTGTTCTAAATTGGTGACAGTCGTGGCGAAACGCGAGGGTGGAGATACCAATGGCCGTCGAACCCCGGCTCCCCAACACAAGAGTGCTGTTGACCAGCCAGCAGATGGCGGCCTGCGACAGGGCGACGATTGAGGCGGGCACACCTGGGATCACTCTGATGGAGCGCGCGGGCCTCGGTGTCGCCGACGCGATCCGTTTGCGGTGGGCGCCCAGGCCCGTGACGGTGCTGGCCGGGCCGGGCAACAACGGGGGGGACGGCTTCGTTGTCGCCAGGATTCTGTCGGCCTGCGGTTGGCCTGTGACGCTGGCATTGCTGGGCGCATCCGAGCGACTGTCGGGAGACGCGGCGGAGGCCTTCGTCGGATGGCCGGGAACAGTCGTTCCTCTAACCCCCAGTGCGCTTGAGGGGGCTGAACTGGTGGTGGATGCGGTCTTCGGTGCGGGGTTGTCCAAGGACGTGACCGGGGAGGTCGCGAAGACGCTGGAAGATCTCGCCCAACGCGTTTCGACGAACAGTCTCATCAATGTCGCTGTTGACGTGCCAAGCGGTCTTGACGGTGATTCAGGTGCGGTTCGCGGAGTCGCCGCCCCGGCACATCTGACAGTGACATTCCATCGACGTAAGCCGGGACATCTATTGATGCCCGGCCGGGACCTGTGCGGCGCCATCCGGGTGATCGACATCGGCATTTCGCCGGCAACGACCGACGGGGCCGGAGCGATGGTTGCGGCCAATCATCCTGATCTATGGCGCGACAGGCTGGCTGGACGGCAAACCGGCGATCACAAATACACGCGCGGGCATGCTCTGATCGCCGGTGGCGGCGAAATGACTGGGGCGGCGAGACTGTCGGCGGCATCAGCGCACCGCGTTGGAGCGGGTCTCGTTAGCGTGGCAGCACCGCCCGATGCGAGAGCGGCCTACGCGATCGATGCGGAGACCCTGATTGTGGACGACGCATGCGGGGACGGATTCTCAGAACGGCTGAAGGACAATCGCATTTCCGCCGTCCTTGCCGGACCGGGCCTCGGCCTCACAAACCGTACGTCGAAGATCCTGCAAAGTGTTGTGGCGTCCGGCCGGCCCGTGGTGCTGGATGCGGATGCCCTGACCTGTGCCGCGCGACAGCCCGAACCACTGGTGGCTGGCCCCGGAGCCGAGTTGGTCATCACCCCGCACGAAGGAGAGTTTGCAAGGCTGTTTCCGGATTTGACGGGCAGCAAACTCAGCCGGGCTCGCGCCGCCGCCGTGCGATTGGGCGGCGTGGTCGTTCTAAAGGGACCGGATACGGTGATCGCGGACCCCGCGGGTGTTGCGGCCATCAACGAGAATGCCCCGCCCACCTTGGCGACGGGGGGAACAGGCGACGTTCTGGCTGGAACGATCGTGGGCCTGATGGCGCAGGGGGTGCCATCCTTTCCGGCCGCTTGTGCGGCGGTCTGGCTGTCCGGGGCAGCAGCGGCTGCGATCGGTGGAAATCTCTTGGCCGGGGACATGCCTCGTGCCATTGGCGACGTAATGGACGCATTCCAGGGCATGCCTAGTGCCGTATTGCCACAATAATTTTGACGTTTATGTGACAGCCCTGATGTCCGCTTGCACCGACTGGCGTTCCCATTTTCAATGATTCCCATGGCCATCGACACCGATTCTCCAAATCTGCTCGACCGGACGCTCGGCAACATCAGGCGGGCGTGGTCCGGACTGTCCGATCAGACGCGCATCTACCTGAACAGCGCACCGCGCCCTGATCTCCCGGATGAGGATTTGGAGCGGGTGCGTCGGGACATGGAAGCCTGCCTCGCCATGAAAGCGGATGAGGTTGCGGCGCGGGCTCGGGCGGCGGATCTCGGCCGGGTCTATCTCGGATTGGATGCTGTCGGCCGGTCCCGGTTTGTCTCACTGATGGCGACAGACTTCTCGGTTGACGCCGAGATGGTCGACAAGGCGATGGACGCGGTCCGCGAGGCGTCCGGCGACCGGGCCGCGCGCTTGAAGGCCGAAGCGGCCCTTCGCCGTGCGTTGGAGCCCCGTTGGCGCCGCTTGCTCACCCGGTTTACCGCGTTGCCGGAAGGCGTGAAGTTCCTGGTCGATATGCGCGCGGAAATGCTGGGGCCGGCGAAGAGTGATCCGGTGATTGCTGAACTGGTTGGCGATCTGCGGGAGATGCTTGCCGCATGGTTCGATGTAGGGCTTTTGGATCTGCGGCAGATCACCTGGGACAGTTCGGCCGCGGTACTCGAAAAGCTGATCGCCTACGAGGCGGTGCACGAGATCCGGTCCTGGCAGGATCTCAAGAACCGGTTGGACAGCGACCGCCGGTGCTTTGCCTACTTCCACCCGAACATGCCGGATGAGCCGCTGATCTTCGTGGAAGTCGCCCTGGTCGAGGGGATGGCCGCGAGCGTGGACGCCATCCTGGACGAGGATGCGCCGAAGAGCGACCCGGCCTCCGCCGACACAGCGATCTTCTATTCGATCTCGAACGCGCAGAAAGGGTTGGCGGGGATCAGCTTCGGCAACTTCCTGATCAAACGCGTCGTCGAGATGCTGCGCCATGACTTCCCGAACCTGAAAACCTTCGCGACCCTGTCGCCATTGCCGGGGCTCGGCCGATGGATGTCGAAGGTCATTGAAGACGGCACCGCACCGACCCTGACCGCCGCGGAACGTAAGCTGCTGCAGACCGTTTCGGCCGAGGACACAGATACCGGCATGATCGCCGACCTTCTTGGCCGGTCAGATTGGCATGACACCGAAAGCATCGCGGCGGCACTCGAAACGCCTGTGCTGAAGTATGCGGCTGGCTATCTGACCCGCGAGAAGCGGAAGGACGGCGGGGCGAGGGACCCGGTGGCGCATTTCCATCTCAGCAACGGCGCCCGCATGGAACGGCTGAATTGGATGGCGGACCGGTCCCAGAAGGGCTACGAGCAGTCCGCTGGCGTCATGATCAACTACCTCTATCACCTCGGAGAGATCGAGGCGAACAGCGAGGGCTATACCTCGGAAGGCCGGATCGCCCAGTCTTCACGGATCAAGGCGCTCGCCAAGGAGTGACCGGCCGTGTCGGCAATTGTTGACGCGTGGGGTCCCTTCCGTTAGCCATGCGCGTTCGTTATCCGGACAGGCGGGAATCCCGTGTGAGCCGGATCAGATACCCCGCGGGTGTGGTGGAATTGGTAGACACGCCAGATTTAGGTTCTGGTGGCGCAAGCCGTGGGGGTTCAAGTCCCTTCACCCGCACCAGCATATGGTCCGCTTCGGCAGTCGGCTGCCGCTCCTCCCAGGAATAAGAGACGTCAGATGGAAGTCACGGAAACTCTCTCGGAAGGCCTCAAGCGCGAGTTCAAGATCATCGTCCCGGCGACGGCGATCGACGCGGAGGTCGATGGACGCATTCGCGAACTGGCGGGCACCGTCAGATTGCCGGGTTTCCGGCCGGGCAAGGTTCCGCCCTCGCTTCTGAAAAAACGTTTCGGCAAGGCGCTGATGGGCGAGGTGCTGGAGAAGACGGTCGGTGAAAGCAGCCAAAAGGCACTTGATGACCGCGGCCTGCGCCCAGCAGCGCAACCCCGGATCGAGATCACCGCGTTCGATGACGGCGCGGACCTCGAGTACACCCTCAGCCTCGAGCTGATGCCGGAGATCACACCGATCGATTTCTCCACCCTGGAGATCGAGCGGCTTAAGGCAGAGGCAAGCGATGATGAAATCGGCACCGGTCTCGATCGGCTTGCCGAGCAACACAAATCTTCGGAACCCATCGAAGAGGCCCGGCCCAGTGCATCCGGCGACGTCGTCGTGATCGACTTCAAAGGCATGGTCGACGGCGTGGCGTTCGAAGGCGGTTCGGCCGAGGACTTCCAGCTTGAGCTTGGCTCCGGCCGTTTTATCCCGGGCTTCGAGGACCAGTTGATCGGCCTCGACGCGGGCGCGTCGAAGGACGTCGAGGTCACGTTCCCCGAGGACTACCCGCAGGGGGATCTTGCGGGCAAGCCGGCGGTCTTCGAGACCACGGTCAAGGAGATCCGCGAGCCGAAGCCGGTCACCATCGACGATGACTTTGCCAAGTTGTTCGGTATGGAAGATCTGGCCGCTCTTCGGGAAGCCGTCAAAGGCCAGATCGAGGGCGAGTTCGTCGCTGCCGCCAAGTCGCGCCTGAAGCGTGAGGTTCTGGACAAACTCGAAGTCGCACATGACTTCGTCGTGCCTCAGGGCCTCGTCGATCAGGAGTACGAGGCGATTTGTCGCGCCGTGAAGCAGGAGCGGGGCGAAGGTGCCGCTCACGATCATTCGCACGATCACGACCATGATCACGACCACGATCATGACCACGATCACTCGAATGATCAGGCCCAGGCCCAGGCCCAGCCCGCTGCTGATGAGGGCTTTGACGATGAGGAAAAGGCGGAATACGCCAAGATCGCGAATCGCCGGGTTCGGCTGGCGTTGCTGCTTCAGGAAGTCGGGCGTCTCAACAACATCACCGTGACCGAAGAAGAGATGATGCGCGCCGTTCAGATGGAAGCGCAGCGCTATCCGGGTCAGGAAAAGCAGGTGATGGACTTCTACCAGCAGAATGCCGAGGCCCAGAACAGCATCCGGGGCCCGATGTTCGAGGACAAGATCATCAGCTTCATCGTCGAGATGGCGTCGGTCACCGACAAGACGGTCACCGGTGAGGAGCTTCTCGCCATGGATCGTGCCGACGATGAGGATGAAGACGGGGCGGAGGAAAAGAAGGACGCTTGATCGGAGCGGTCGAAGGCCTCACGTTCAGGGTCTGCGCCATTGGCGACCCCATTGGTGCTTCCGCGTCACGGCCCGCCGGCTGTCCCGGCGGGCACCCAGCCCGAAGCCAGGAGATTCTTCCGAATGTTTGATCGCGATCCGGTCGAGATCACCATGAACTCGCTTATCCCGATGGTGGTCGAGCAGACCAACCGGGGCGAACGGGCCTACGACATTTACTCCCGGCTCCTCAAGGAGCGGATCATTTTTGTTGTCGGTCCGATCAACGACGCCGTCTCGAGCGTGGTGTGCGCGCAGTTGCTGTTTCTTGAGGCGGACAACCCGACCAAGGACATCTCCATGTACATCAATTCGCCGGGCGGGATCGTGACGTCCGGTCTCGCGATGTACGACACGATGGAGTACATCCGGCCCGAGGTATCGACCGTGTGTATGGGCCATGCGGCGTCCATGGGCTCGTTGCTGTTGACCGCTGGCGCTCCAGGCAAGCGATTCTGTCTCCCCAACGCCAAGGTGATGATCCATCAGCCCTCCGGCGGCTATCAGGGACAGGCGACGGATATCGAGATCCACGCCCAGGAGATCCTGAAGACGAAACGCCGTTTGAACGAGATCTACGTGAAGCACACCGGCAAGGATCTCGAGACCATCGAGCGGAACATGGAGCGGGACAACTTTATGACCGCCGATGAGGCTAAGGCCTTCGGTCTGATCGACGAAGTCGTGACCCAGCGTCCGAAGGACGAATCCGAAGGGTCCGAGTGAGCCCTGAGCTGAGCGGGCCGATGAGACCCGTGACGGATCGCGCGCTGCGCTTTGTTCTGGAAACGTGCCGGCCAAATGGTGGTCGGCACGGCCCTTGCGTGTCGCACCGGGCCCGCAAAGCGTCTCATTTGGCGTTGTGTGACGTCGGGGCGAGCGGCTAACATTCCCTTTCGACTGATACCGACTGGAACGTATTCTTATGAGCAAGACAGGTGGCGGCAACTCCGGCGGTGGCGACGCCAAGAACACCCTCTACTGCTCCTTCTGTGGCAAGAGCCAGCACGAGGTTCGGAAACTGATCGCCGGACCGACCGTCTTCATCTGTGACGAGTGCGTCGAGCTCTGCATGGACATCATCCGGGAAGAGCATAAGTCGACGCTCGTCAAATCCCGTGATGGCGTCCCAA
Organism: Thalassobaculaceae bacterium; assembly: GCA_963691835.1. Lineage (GTDB taxonomy): Bacteria > Pseudomonadota > Alphaproteobacteria > Thalassobaculales > Thalassobaculaceae. Next base: position 4,350,150 of record OY829383.1, on the reverse strand, counting down.
CCCCGAAAGACATCTGCACGGTTCTCGACGACTATGTCATCGGTCAGGGCCATGCGAAGCGGATCCTCTCGGTCGCGGTGCACAACCACTACAAACGCCTGGCACACGGTCAGAAAAGCAACGACGTCGAACTCGCCAAGTCCAACATCCTGCTGATCGGCCCGACCGGCTGTGGCAAGACGCTGTTGGCGCAAACCTTGGCCCGCATCATCGATGTTCCGTTCACGATGGCGGACGCCACGACGCTGACAGAGGCTGGGTATGTCGGCGAGGATGTCGAAAACATCATCCTGAAGCTGCTACAGGCTGCGGACTACAACGTCGAGCGGGCCCAGCGCGGCATCGTCTATATCGACGAAGTCGACAAAATCAGCCGGAAGTCCGACAACCCGTCGATTACCCGCGACGTGTCGGGTGAGGGTGTGCAGCAGGCGCTCCTCAAGATCATGGAAGGAACGGTCGCGAGTGTGCCGCCACAGGGTGGCCGGAAGCATCCGCAGCAGGAATTCCTCCAGGTCGATACCACGAATATCCTCTTCATCTGCGGCGGCGCGTTCGCCGGGTTGGACAAGATCATCTCCAACCGGTCGAAAGGGTCCTCGATCGGCTTCGGCGCCGATGTGCGCTCGCCGGACGACCGGCGGACCGGCGAAATCCTCCGGGATGTGGAGCCGGAAGACCTGTTGAAGTTTGGTCTGATCCCCGAGTTCGTCGGCCGTCTGCCGGTTGTGGCGACGCTTGAGGATCTGGATGAGGAAGCGCTGATCGACATCCTGACGAAGCCGAAGAACGCTTTGGTGAAGCAGTATCAGCGGCTCTTCGAGATGGAGGATGTCCGGCTCGAGTTCCGGGAGGACGCACTCTCCGGCATCGCTCAGAAAGCGATCGAACGGAAGACCGGCGCCCGGGGTTTGCGCTCCATCATGGAAGGCATTCTGCTGGACTCGATGTACGACCTTCCGACGATGGAAGACGTCGAGGAGATCGTCATCAGCGGGGACGTGGTGGACAGCGGCGCACAGCCGATGAAGGTCCATGCCGACCGTCGTGAGGACGTCGGCACCAGCGCCTGACACGGCTAGTGCCCCGTTGGCGGGTTGAACACGCCCGGGGCCCGCGCCAAATCATTGGGTGACGCGCGGCGGCCGATCCCCTTCGCCGCACGTAAATCGACCACGAGGGGACAAGGTAGCGAGCAAGCATGCCCGAGAGCTATGTGACGTACCCCGTTCTTCCGCTGCGCGACATTGTTGTTTTCCCCCATATGATCGTCCCGCTTTTTGTCGGGCGGGAGAAATCAGTCCGCGCGCTTGAGGACGTGATGAAGGAGGACAAGCAGATCCTTCTCGTCACGCAGAAGAATGCCTCCGACGACGATCCAGCCCCCGATGAGATGTATTCGGTCGGGACGATCGGGACAGTTCTACAGCTCCTGAAACTCCCGGATGGGACCGTGAAAGTGCTGGTTGAGGGTTCGACCCGGGCCGCGATTCACGGCTATCGGGACAACCCGGAGTTCTTCGAGGCGTATGCCGAGATGATCGAAGACGGCGAGGTCGACCTCCAGGAGGTGGAGGCGCTGTCCCGCGCGGTCGTCGCTCAGTTCGAGCAATACATCAAGCTCAACAAAAAGATCCCGCCCGAGGTCCTGGTGTCGGTCAATCAGATCGGAGATCCGGCCAAGCTGGCGGATACGATTGCCTCCCATCTCGCGCTCAAGATTTCCGACAAGCAGGAATTGCTGGAACTCGGCAGCGTCATGGAGCGGCTGGAGCGTGTGTACAGCTTCATGGAAGGCGAGATCGGTGTTCTCCAGGTGGAGAAGCGGATCCGCAACCGCGTGAAGCGCCAAATGGAGAAGACCCAGCGCGAGTACTATTTGAATGAGCAGATGAAGGCCATTCAGAAGGAACTCGGTGAGGCGGAAGACGGCCGGGATGAGTTGGCCGAACTCGAAGAGCAGATCGAGAAGACCAAGCTCAGCAAGGAAGCGCGGGAGAAGGCTTTCGCGGAGATGAAAAAGCTCCGCAATATGAGCCAGATGTCCGCCGAGGCGACTGTCGTCCGTAATTATCTCGACTGGCTTCTGGCTATTCCGTGGAAGAAGCGGTCGCGTGTGAAGAAGGACCTCAAGCTCGCGCAGAAGGTCCTCGACCGGGATCATTACGGTCTGGACAAGGTCAAGGAGCGGATCCTCGAGTATCTCGCGGTCCAGCAGCGGACGGGCAAGATTAAAGGCCCGATTCTGTGTCTCGTGGGCCCTCCGGGCGTCGGCAAGACATCGCTCGGCAAGTCCATTGCGGAGGCGACCGGCCGGAACTTCGTGCGTATGTCGCTGGGCGGTGTCCGGGACGAGGCCGAGGTGCGCGGCCACCGGCGGACCTATATCGGCTCTCTGCCGGGCAAGGTCATCCAGGGCATGAAGAAGGCGAAGACATCGAACCCGCTGTTCCTTCTCGATGAGATTGACAAGCTCGGCAACGATTACCGGGGCGACCCGTCGTCCGCCCTTCTTGAGGTGTTGGATCCCGAGCAGAACGCCACCTTCCAGGATCACTATCTGGAAGTGGATTACGATCTGTCGGACGTCATGTTCGTGACGACAGCGAACACGCTGCGCATGCCGCAGCCGTTGCTCGACCGGATGGAGATCCTTCGTCTGTCCGGATACACCGAGGACGAAAAGGTCGAGATCGCCAAGCGTCACCTGATCCCGAAGCAGGTCGGCGACCACGGCCTCCGGAAGGGGGAGTGGACGATTTCCGACGACGCGATCCGAGATGTGATTCGCTACTACACCCGCGAAGCCGGCGTCCGGAACCTGGAGCGGGAACTGGCGAACCTTGCTCGTAAGGCGGTCAAGGAAATCCTGATGAAGGGCCGTGAGAAGGTGGTGGTCACACGCCGCAATCTCGAGAAATTCGCGGGCGTTCGCCGCTACCGCTTCGGTGAGGCGGAAGAGGTTGATCATGTCGGCGTGACGACGGGCCTCGCTTGGACCGAAGTCGGCGGCGAGCTGCTGTCGATTGAAGCGGTGACCGTACCGGGCAAGGGCAAGGTGATCTCGACCGGTAAGCTTGGCGACGTGATGCGGGAGTCGATCCAGGCGGCCGAGAGCTTTGTGAAGAGCCGGTTGCGTCTGTTCGGTGTTCCGCAGAAGCAGATCGAGGAGGTGGATATCCACGTCCACGTTCCGGAAGGCGCCACGCCCAAAGACGGCCCGTCAGCCGGTATCGCGATGGTGACGTCGATTGTCTCGACGCTGACCGGCATTCCGGTGCGGCGTGAAGTCGCAATGACGGGTGAAGTCACGCTCCGGGGCCGTGTTCTGCCGATCGGCGGTCTTAAGGAGAAGCTTCTGGCGGCCCTGCGCGGTGGCCTCAAGACGGTGCTGATTCCCAAGGACAATGAAAAGGATCTCGCGGAGATCCCCGATAATGTGAAACGCGGCCTCGAAATCGTACCCGTAACGACCGTGGACGAAGTCCTTGTCAGGGCTCTGTCTTCGGAGCCGGTGTCCATTGAGATTGAGCCCGATTCGGACGAACCGTCGGTGGAATCGTTGCCAAAATCAGAGCCGGCCGAGGAGCGTGGTGGGGTCGTAACCCACTGAAAACCCGAAATAGGGTTCGAACCAGCAACAAACTATTTGACCGTCTAACCGGTTTGGCAGTTCAGCCGCATCCCGCAAGGCGGGGTGCGGGCTGAATGGCGAAAGCGGTACCCGTTTGCCACTTAATGGGCTGGAAGCCGCACGAACCTTGGGTTTTCAGCCGGATGGCGATTGACGCTGGCGGCGAGCGCGATCTAAAGTGCGCGCACATTGTCGGTCGTCACGTCGAAAGTGATGGGCGGGGCAAAGGACTTCATAACTCTCGTCTCTGAGGGGGGCACTCGTGAACAAGAACGAACTCGTCGCCGCGGTCGCCGAAGCGGCTGATCTTTCCAAAGCCGATGCGGGCCGTGCGGTCGACAGCATGCTTGATTGTGTAACCAATGCACTGAAGTCGGGAGACGAAGTGCGGTTGGTGGGCTTTGGCACTTTCAGCGTCAGCGAACGCGCAGCCAGCGAGGGTCGCAACCCGCGCACTGGCGAGAAAATCAACATACCGGCGTCGAAGCTGCCGAAGTTCCGCCCGGGTAAGGGCCTGAAGGATTCGCTGAACTAAGCAGTTCGGCTACAATACCGGCGCCGGCTTCGATCTCACCAAGACGGGATCGGCCGGCGTCAGTCATTTGGGCCAGACCTTGGTCCATGAAGTGATGCAGACAAGGTTGGGGCGCTTAGCTCAGCTGGGAGAGCATCTCGTTTACACCGAGAGGGTCGGCGGTTCGATCCCGTCAGCGCCCACCACCTGCACGATACGGTATCCTGTCATTCCGCAGGCGATAGGGTTGATCCCGACACCGTAAGGCTCGAACTCAGATTCGACGACCCAGAAGAATGGCGTAGTTGTACATCGCCTGAAGATCCGCGCGGATCTTCTCCGACACGCGGTTGTTCTCGATGGCGTCCCGGTAGTCGCGAATGTCGCGCTTGGTCTCGATGTCCACGTTGGGGCTCGACATGAGGGCCGCGTACATCTGTTGGGCGGAAGCTTCGGCAAGGCCTGGCGGACGCTGTTCGGAGTCTTCGAGTGGAAGATCGTCCTTTGAGGATACCCGGACGTTCACGAGTTTCCGGGGCAGCAGCAGTTCGGACCAGGTGATTCCGTAGACGTTCAAAATCCGGCTAATGGCGGAGACAGCGTTGAGTACTTCCCCGTCGCTGTCGCTGGACAGCATTCCGAATAGCTTTCTGAGCCGCTCGTAATCTTCATTGGTCATCATGGCGGCGGTCCATTTCACATCGTGCTGTATCTTGTAATGATCTTGCCTGCTGACACTCGGAAATATCACCAAAAAACCATTGTATTGTCTGCCGCTAATCGTGAGGAGCGCCATCCTGTTCAGATGGGTTGCCGCATTCCGCTAGCGTTCCCGAACGTGCTTGACACACCCATGGCCCAGGATTACACCACTTCTCCCATTGCCGGGGATCACCCGGTTCTGCGGGGGTGTAGCTCAGTTGGTTAGAGCGCCGGCCTGTCACGCCGGAGGCCGCGGGTTCGAGTCCCGTCACTCCCGCCACTTACCTCCAAATTGATATCTTTTGGTCGTGTCGGCCTGGTGCCGCCTTCCGCCGGGCGGGATTACTCATGTCTTGTAATCCGGGCTCCGGATTTCGAGTTGCCGGATCAGTCCGGGCCACTCCGTTCGGCCATCGTAGTTGTAGTGCTCCGATGCGGACATCTGGTCCTGGTATCGGGCCACTTTCTGCGGGTCGATGACATGAGGCGGTCGCCCCATTGATAGCGTCTTGATCTGCGCGGAACAGGTTTGCCGCAGAAAGTATGCCCTGAAGAAGGCTTCCGCCGCCGTTGTGCCGAGGGCGTAGTAGCCGTGATTCCGGCTGATCAGGATCTGATGCTGTCCCAGCATCTCGACAAGGTGCCGGCTGAACGCCTCATCCTCATCGAATTCGTACTCGATGTATCCCGTGATGTTCCCGAGATAGACGGCGGGTTGGCTTAGCGGGAGCAAGCCGTCCTCGATGGAGCCGACGGCCATGACCTCCTCGTCGTGGCCGTGAACGAAAACCATGACCTCAGGCCGGGATCCGAAGATCCAACGGCAAAGGTTAAGGGCGCCGTCATTCAACCACGGTGCCGCCGGATCAACCGGCTCAAGATCCGGGCCGATCTTGACCATGGCGGATGCGGTCGCTTCCTCCCAAAACATGCCATAGGGGTGAACCAGATAATGATCCGGCTGGTCCGGAACCCGGGCTGCCACCGCGCCGTTCGCAAGGTCAGACATGCCGTAATGCGCCAGAATCCGAAAGACGGCGGCCAGATCCGTGCGGGCTTTCCACTCTGCCGGGCTGCAGAAGGCGGGCGGGGATTGGCTGGCGATACTCATGGCGCGCACTCCTCTGGGGGTCTCAGTCCGTTGATGCTTGGGGCGGGGAACCCAGCCCGACAGAACCAAGTATGGTGTCGGGAGATGTGCAGCGTTTGATTTCAAACGACAATATTTTGAGATCAATTTACACTTCGTCCATGGTCACTGTGTGTCTTCATGTTGCCGACGGATTTCCGATTCTCTCTCTGACGCTCGTCACGGAGCCTCTGCGCATTGCCAACCGGGAACTCGGCCAGAACCGGTTTGATTGGTTGATGGTTTCTGATGACGGGCAAGTCCGCCGGTCCTCGAGCGGTATCCCGATGGACACAACCACCTTGCCGGACCAGAAGCAGGATGTGGTGATCCTGCTGGCTTCGTACCGCCCCGGCCGTTCCGCCACGGGCCCGACACTTTCATGGCTTCGCCGCCAGGACCGCCTCGGGGCGCTGATGGCGTGCGTCGATACGGGGGCTTTGGTGTTCGCCAAGGCTGGACTGCTTCGCGTACGGCCCGCCGCGGCTCATCCAGAAGCGATCGGGGGATTTCACAGGGAGTTCCCGGACAGCCTGTTTATTGACCGGCTGTTTGACGTCTCTCCGCCCCGTGCGTCGAGCGCCGGAGGTGTGGCCACCCTCGACATGACGCTGGGGCTCATTGGTCATTTTGCGGGGGATGCGGTGAGCGGGCGGGTCGCGGAAGTTCTCACCTATCAGCCGATGTTCCCCGGTCAGGTGATGTCCGCGGTGGGCGGTTCGGTGTCTCCAGTTGTGAGAGAAGCCGTCCGGATCATGATGGCAAACCCGAGTCGCTGCCCGTCGCCGTCGGAGATCGCGTCGAGGGTCGGCGTGCCTCCCTGGCGTTTGACGCGCCTGTTCAAACGGTCCTTACGGATGTCGCCGAGAAGCTACTCCGTCGAACTCCGTCTTCAGCGGGCGCGGGACATGCTCCGGAACACGACTTTGGCGGTCTCCGAGATTGCTGCCGATTGCGGTTATGACAATGCCGAAGTCTTCTCCCGGGCGTACCGCAAGCGTTTCGGGCTGCCACCCTCCCATGATCGGGCGCCGGGTCTCGCGGACGCCTCGGCTAGCGTCTAGCCACTCGAGATTCACCGGATTGCCCAATCAATTGAATAAATATCGTTATTCAGGGATGCGATGCTTCATCGCATCGCAGCAATTGGCGTTGAGGCGCTCTTTCCAGGGGACGCCGCAGTGACTATAGTGGCGCCGCTTCGTCCCGTGGTGTTGGGCTCTTGGACGGACTGGGGTGATAAATGGACTCGTTACTCTCGGAATACCTGCCGATTTTCATCTTCATCGGCGTGGCCGTCGGCCTTGCCGCGGTCATGGTGATCGCGTCCATGATTATCGCGACACAACGGCCTGACTCAGAGAAGGTCTCCGCCTACGAGTGCGGGTTCGAGGCTTTCAATGACTCCCGGGGCCAGTTCGACGTTCGGTTCTATCTGGTCGCGATCCTGTTCATCATCTTCGATCTTGAGGTTGCCTTCCTCTTTCCCTGGGCGGTTTCGCTTGGCGGGATCGGGCTCTTCGGGTTCTGGTCGATGATGATCTTCCTGGGGATCCTGACGATCGGCTTCATCTACGAATGGAAGAAAGGGGCCCTGGAATGGGAGTGAACACGCCGCGGGACATGGATCTTTCCCGCCCCATACCGCCGGGTCCGGATCAGGACGCGATTCTCCGCGCCGTTGGCGACGAGATAAAGGAGAAGGGCTTCGTTGTGGCCCAGGCCGACAAGCTCTTCAACTGGGCGCGCTCCGGGTCCATGTGGCCGATGACGTTCGGCCTGGCCTGTTGCGCGGTTGAGATGATGCACTCGGCGGCAAGCCGGTACGATCTGGACCGGTTTGGCATGGTCTTCCGGCCGAGCCCGCGCCAATCGGACGTGATGATCGTCGCAGGCACGCTGACCAACAAGATGGCTCCGGCCCTTCGCAAGGTTTACGACCAGATGGCGGAGCCGAGATGGGTTCTGTCCATGGGCAGCTGCGCGAACGGTGGCGGCTACTATCACTACTCCTATTCCGTGGTTCGCGGCTGTGACCGGATTGTTCCCGTGGACGTCTATGTTCCGGGATGCCCGCCGACGGCCGAGGCGCTTCTGTATGGCCTGATGCAGTTGCAGAAGAAGATCCGCCGTACTGCAACGATCGCTCGGTGACCCGGACATGATGTCGGATTCCCCCGCTATGACCGATCGCCGGAGGTGCGAACGATGATGGCACGCAAGCCGACGGAGCTCGCGTCCGATCTAAAGGACTACGTCGCCGCTAAGCTCGACGACGATGTCATGGAGATTGGGTGGGCGCAGGATGAACTCACCATTCGGACCCGTCCGCAGTCGGTGGTCCGCGTTCTGACGTTCCTCAAGAACGATCCCCAATGCATGTTCAAAGGGCTGATGGACATCTGCGGTGTTGACTATCCCAGCCGGGACCCTCGGTTCGACGTCGTCTACAACCTGTTGAGCGTGCGTCACAATCTCCGGGTCCGGGTTAAGGTCGCGACGTCCGAGGACATGCCGGTGCCGTCGGTGTCGGATCTGTTCATGTCGGCGAATTGGTTCGAGCGGGAAGCTTGGGACCTCTATGGCATCTTCTTCTCCGATCACCCGGATCTGCGTCGGCTTCTGACCGACTACGGGTTCGAGGGGCACCCGATGCGGAAAGACTTCCCGCTGACGGGCAATGTTGAGGTTCGCTACGACGATGAGCAGAAGCGTGTCGTCTATGAGCCGGTCAAGCTGACCCAGGACTTCCGTACATTCGACTTCCTGAGCCCTTGGGAGGGCGCACGGTCCATGCTTCCAGGCGATGAGAAGGTCGAAGACGCGGCCGAGGGAGGGCAGGGCTGATGGCTGAGATGGAGATCAAGCCGCTCACCATGAACTTCGGCCCGCAGCATCCGGCGGCGCACGGTGTGCTACGCCTTGTGCTTGAGATGGACGGCGAGGTCGTGGAGCGGGCGGACCCGCATATCGGTCTGCTCCACCGGGGCACCGAGAAACTCATCGAGTACAAGACCTACCTGCAGGCGGTGCCGTATTTCGACCGGTTGGACTACGTCTCACCGATGAACCAGGAACATGCCTACGCGCTTGCGGTGGAGAAGCTCCTGGGGATCGAGGTGCCAAAGCGGGCCCAGTACATTCGGGTCCTCTACGCCGAGATCGGTCGCATTCTGAATCACATCCTGAACCTCACCACGTTCGCCTTGGACGTGGGCGCGATGACGCCGCTGCTTTGGGGTTTCGAGGAACGTGAAGTCCTTATGGAGTATTACGAGCGGGCATCCGGTGCGCGTCTCCACTCCGCCTATTTTCGGCCCGGTGGGGTTCACCAGGACCTTCCGGCGGGCCTCCTCGAGGATATGTCCGAGTGGATGGAGACTTTCCCGGCCTTCATCGACGACATGGAGTCCCTGCTGACGGGCAACCGGATCTTCAAGCAGCGAACCGTAGACATCGGCGTGGTCCCGCCTGAGGATGCGCTGGATCTCGGATTCAGCGGCCCATGCCTCCGCGGCTCCGGCATTCCGTGGGATCTCCGGAAATCTCAATCCTACGACGCCTATGACGAGGTGGAGTTCGACGTTCCAATCGGTAAGACGAACGATTGTTTCGCGCGCTATCTCGTCCGGGTGGAGGAGATGCGCCAGAGCCTCCGGATCATGAAGCAGTGTATCGAGCAGATGCCTGAAGGCCCGGTCAAGACGACCGACAACAAGGTGTCGCCGCCGAAGCGGGGTGAAATGAAACGCTCGATGGAGGCGTTGATCCATCACTTCAAGCTCTACACCGAGGGATATCATGTGCCCGCGGGTGAGACCTATACGGCCGTCGAAGCACCGAAGGGTGAGTTCGGCGTGTTCCTGGTCTCCGACGGATCCAACAAGCCCTACCGATGCAAGATTCGGGCGCCGGGCTTCGCGTTCCTGGCGGCCATGGACTACATGTCGCGCGGTCACATGCTCGCGGATACGGTGGCCATCATCGGCTCGCTCGACATCGTCTTTGGGGAGATCGACCGGTGAGTTCGGTTGCCGATCAGATTGCGCCCGACGCGCAGCAGCCGGCGTCCTTTGCCTTCACGGCGGAGAATGAGGCGAAGGCAGACGCCATCATCGCGAAGTACCCGGCGGGTCGTCAGGCGAGTGCCGTGATGGCGCTTCTGGATCTCGCCCAGCGGCAGCACGAAAACTGGATCCCGCTCGCGGCGATCGACGTGATCGCCGCAAAGCTCGATATGGCCCGGATTCGGGTGCTGGAGGTCGCGACCTTCTACACGATGTACAACCTGAAGCCGGTCGGGAAATGGTTCCTGCAGGCCTGCACCACGACACCGTGTTGGCTGCGCGGCTCCGACCAGATGATGAAGTGCATTAAGGACAAGCTTGGCCTCGACAACCATCAGAGCACGGCGGACGGTCAGTTCACCCTCCTTCAAGTCGAATGCCTGGGCGGCTGCGTGAACGCGCCGATCCTTCAGGTGAACGACGATTTCTACGAGGATCTGGACTACGACAAGACAGCCGCCCTCTTGGATGCGCTGAAGGCAGGCACGCCGCCGCCGGTCGGGTCCATGTCCGGGCGGACCGGATCTGATAACGAAGGAACGACGGCCCTTCAGTCGCTCAAGGCGACCGATGGTGTTGTGGAACGGAAACCGGCACCTGCCGCCGAGAGCACGGGAGAGGCGTGATGCTGCGGGACGAGGATCGCATCTTCACCAATCTCTATGGTTGGTTCGATTGGGGACTTGAGGGCGCGCGCAAGCGGGGCGACTGGAGCACCACGGCTGAACTCCTCAAGAACAACAGCCCTGAGGACATCGTCGAGAAAGTGAAAGCCTCGGGCCTTCGGGGGCGCGGTGGTGCGGGCTTCCCGACCGGCCTCAAATGGTCGTTCATGCCCAAGCAGGTGGATCCCAACCGGCCCCACTATCTGGTTGTGAACGCCGACGAGTCGGAGCCGGGGACCTGCAAGGACCGGGATATCCTCCGGTACGATCCGCACAAGTTGCTGGAAGGTTGTGTGATCGCCGGATATGCGATGCGGGCGCACACGGCTTTCATCTACATCCGTGGTGAGTTCTACAACGAGGCGCAGAACGTCCAGGCGGCGATCGATCAGGCCTACGATGCCGGGCTGCTGGGCAAGGACGCGGCCGGTAGCGGATATCCCTTTGATATCGTTCTACATCGCGGCGCCGGCGCATACATCTGCGGCGAAGAGACGGCCCTTCTTGAGAGCCTTGAGGGCAAGAAGGGCCAACCCCGGCTTAAGCCGCCGTTCCCGGCTGGCGCGGGTGTGTACGGCTGCCCGAGCACGGTGAACAACGTTGAGAGCATTGCCGTCGTGCCTGAAATCCTGCGGCGCGGCCCCGAGTGGTTCGCCGGGATCGGTCCGGACAAGAACCAAGGGACGAAGGTTTTCTGCATCTCCGGACACGTGAACAAGCCGTGCAACGTCGAAGAGGCAATGGGCATCCCGCTTCGGGAGTTGATCGACAAGCATGCGGGCGGCGTGATTGGTGGCTGGGACAACCTGCAGGCCATCATTCCTGGTGGCGCGTCTGTGCCGCTCCTGCCGAAGTCGATTTGCGATGATATCGCGATGGATTTCGATTCCCTGCGGGGTGTGAGATCCGGTCTCGGCACCGCGGCTGTCATTGTGATGAACAAGGACGCGGACGTGGTGAAGGCCATCGCCCGGCTGTCTTATTTCTACAAGCACGAGAGCTGCGGTCAGTGTACGCCCTGCCGCGAGGGCACCGGCTGGATGTGGCGCATGATGGAGCGCCTGGTGCGGGGCGAGGCCGAGGAGAGCGAAATCGACGCGCTGGAAGAGGTAACCCGGCAGGTTGAGGGTCACACGATCTGTGCGTTGGGTGACGCGGCGGCATGGCCAATCCAGGGGCTGATCCGGCATTTCAGACCGGAGATCGAACGCCGGATCGAGGCGCGCCGCACCGGTCAGCCGATCATGCAAGCGGCCGAGTGAGCGGGGGCGATAGGATGACGGATACGGTCAAGCTCACGGTCAACGGCATCGAAGTCGAGATGCCGCGTGGCGCCAACGTGCTTCAGGCTTGTGAGGCGGCGGGTTATGAGATTCCGCGCTTCTGCTATCACGAGCGGCTGTCGATCGCCGGCAACTGCCGCATGTGTCTGGTCGAGGTGAAGCCTGGACCGCCGAAACCCCAGGCAAGCTGCCACATGCCGGTGGCCGAGGGGCAAGAGGTCCGCACCGATACGGAAATGGTGGAGAAGGCGCGCCACGGCGTGATGGAATTTCTTCTGATCAACCATCCGTTGGATTGCCCGATTTGTGACCAGGGCGGGGAGTGCGATCTTCAGGATCAGGCCATGGGATATGGCCACCATTTCAGTCGCTACGACGAGTACAAGCGCTCGGTCTCCGACAAGCATATGGGGCCGCTGGTCAAGACGATTATGACCCGCTGTATCCACTGCACACGCTGCGTCCGGTTCTCGACCGAGGTTGCCGGTGTGACGGATATGGGCCTTCTCGGCCGGGGTGAGCAGGCGGAGATCACCACGTATCTTGAGAAGGCGATCGCCAGCGAGTTGTCGGCTAACGTCATCGACCTCTGTCCTGTCGGCGCGTTGACGTCAAAACCCTATGCCTTTGTTGCCCGGCCGTGGGAGCTGCGGAAAACCGAGACGATCGATGTCATGGATGCGGTCGGCTCCAATATTCGGGTGGATACCCGCGGCTCTGAGGTTCTGCGGGTTCTGCCGCGGCTCCATGAGGACGTGAACGAGGAATGGATCTCGGACAAGACGCGCTACGCCTGTGACGGCTTGAAGCGTCAGAGGCTCGATCGCCCGTTTGTCCGTGGCCAGGACGGCAAACTCGCCCCGGCGAGCTGGGACGAGGCGTTCCAGGCCATCGCGGGTGCGATGAAAGGGAAGGCTGGAGACCGCATCGCCGCCATCGCGGGCGACCTCGCCGACGTAGAGTCGTTGTTCGCGCTCAAATCCGTGATGTCCGGCCTCGGATCGTCAAACATCGACTGTCGCCAGGACGGTGCGGCCCTCGATGCAGGAACGCGCGCCGGGTACATCTTCAATTCCGGGATCGCCGGGATTGAGGAGGCGGATGCCATCCTTTTGGTTGGCACCAATCCCCGGTGGGAAGCACCGCTGGTGAATGCACGGATCCGCAAACGCTGGATGCGGGGCGATGTTGCGATCGCGGCGGTTGGACCGGCGGTCGATCTGACGTTTGACGTGGACATGCTCGGTGCAGGTCCCGAGACGCTGTCGCAGATCGCAGACGGCTCGCATCCCTTCGCGGAGACCCTGAAGGAAGCCAAGCGTCCAATGATCATCGTCGGTCAAGGCGCTCTCAGCCGGGCCGACGGTGCGGCGGTCCTTGCCGCGGCCCGCAGCATTGCCGATGCAACGGGCATGATTGTCGCCCCGTCTACGGATGAAGAGGGCAATGCGGTTGAAGGTTGGAACGGTTTCAACGTGCTGCACACCGCTGCCGGACGGGTAGGCGGTTTGGACGTCGGTTTCGTTCCGGGAGAGGGCGACCGCGATGTGGCTGGCATTCTAGCGGGCGCCGAGGCTGGCGAGATCGACGTGGTTTGGCTGTTCGGCGCCGACGAGGTCGATGCCAGCCGTCTCGAGAAAGCTTTCGTGATCTATCAGGGACACCACGGCGATCGAGGGGCCCACGCGGCGGACGTGATCCTGCCCGGGGCGGCCTACACCGAAAAGGATGCGCTTTACGTGAATACGGAGGGCCGGGTTCAGGTCGCTTCGATGGCGGCATTTCCGCCAGGTGAGGCGCGGGAGGACTGGAAGATCCTCCGGGCCGTTTCTGCGGCGCTGGGCACAGCACTCCCCTACGACTCGCTTGAGGATCTGCGCGCCGCCCTGTTTGAAGCGCATCCGGTGTTCGCGGCCGTCGACACGCTGGAGCCAGCAGAATGGGGCGACTTCGGGACCTCAGGGTCGATGGACAGCGCGCCGTTCGTCTCGCCGATTGAGAATTTCTACATGACCGACCCGATCAGCCGTGCCTCCGCCACGATGGCGGAGTGCACGGAAGTCTTCGTCTCCGGCGAGGCGGCGAAGACGGGGACGGACGGGTGACGAGGCGATGACAATGACCTTCATCGACGGCTACGTCCTTCCAACGGCGATCATTTTGGCCCAGATCCTGGCCATCATCGTCCCCCTTCTGGTGGCGGTGGCGTACCTGACCTATTTCGAGCGCAAAGTGATTGGCGCCGTTCAGCTTCGTAAGGGCCCGAACGTGGTCGGGCCCTTCGGTCTTGGTCAGCCGATCGCGGATGGTGTGAAGCTTCTGGTGAAGGAGACGATCCTTCCGGCTGGCTCCAACAAGCTGGTCTTCGTCTTCGCGCCGATGCTGACATTCATTCTCAGCCTGATTGCCTGGGCGGTGATCCCGTTCGACGCAGGAATGGTTCTCGCCGACATTAATGTGGGCGTTCTCTACCTCTTCGCGATCTCCTCGCTCGGCGTCTATGGCGTGATCATGGCCGGCTGGGCCAGCAACTCTAAATACGCCTTCCTTGGTGCGCTTCGGTCGGCAGCACAGATGGTCTCCTATGAGGTCTCGATCGGCTTCGTGATCATCACCGTTTTGCTGTGCGTGGGGTCGCTGAACCTGTCGGCGATCGTCGAGGCGCAGAAAACCGTTTGGTTCGCCATCCCGCTGCTGCCGATGTTCGTGATCTTCTTCGTCTCGGCACTCGCGGAGACGAACCGCGCGCCGTTCGACCTTCCGGAGGGTGAGTCGGAACTCGTTGCCGGATACTTCGTCGAATACTCATCAATGACGTTCGCGCTGTTCTTCCTCGGAGAGTACGCGAACATGATCCTGATGAGCGCGATGACCGCGATCCTGTTCCTCGGGGGATGGTTGCCGCCCTTTGACGTGGCGCCTTTCACGTGGATCCCCGGGCCGATCTGGTTCTTTCTGAAGATTGCGTTCTGTCTCTTCGTGTTCCTGTGGGTACGAGCGACGTTCCCGCGCTATCGCTATGACCAGTTGATGCGCCTTGGCTGGAAGGTCTTCCTTCCGGCGTCGCTGATCTGGGTTGTTGTGACGTCCGGCGTTCTGGTCGCGTTCGACATCGTGCCGACGCCGGTCGGAGGGTGAGGGCCGTGATGAGACAAGTCCTGATGCAGCAACCGCTCGGGAGAGGGTGAGACAATGTCGTCGATGGATCGCACGGTGCGGGGCTTGCTGCTGTCCGAGTTGCTGTCGGGCATGTGGCTGACGCTAAAGTACTTCTTCAAGCCTAAGGTCACGATCAACTATCCCTATGAGAAGGGGCCGATCAGCCCGCGATCCCGGGGGGAGCATGCGCTCCGCCGGTATCCGAATGGGGAAGAGCGCTGCATTGCCTGCAAGCTGTGCGAGGCGATCTGTCCTGCCCAGGCGATCACGATCGAGGCGGAACCCCGCGACGACGGCTCGCGGCGGACGACGCGCTACGACATCGACATGACGAAATGCATCTACTGCGGTTTCTGCCAAGAGGCATGCCCGGTCGATGCGATCGTTGAAGGGCCGAATTTCGAGTTCGCGACGGAAACCCGGGAAGAGCTGTTCTACAACAAGGACAAGCTGCTCTCGAACGGGGACCGTTGGGAGGCCGAGATCGGCGCCAATTTGGCAAAGGATGCGCCGTACCGCTGAGGTGGGACCGGCAGTGTGCCAGCCGATCGGGGGACGCGGGCGCACGGTGAAGCAAGAGAAGACGGGGACGGGGGACCGCACGTGTCCATGATCGAAAAGACCACCAGTCCAAGGCGGGGGTGCCGGGAATGATTATTCAGGCGCTAGCCTTCTATCTGTTCGCGGCCGTCGCCATCGCGTCCGGCGTTATGGTCGTCTCCTCCCGGAACCCGGTGCACTCGGTCCTGTTCCTGATTCTCGCGTTCTTCAACGCGGCCGGTCTCTTTGTGCTGATGGGCGCCGAGTTCCTGGCGATGATCCTGGTGGTCGTCTATGTGGGGGCTGTTGCTGTCCTCTTCCTCTTCGTCGTGATGATGCTCGACATCAATTTCGTCGAGCTACGACAAGGGTTTATGCAGTACCTCCCGCTCGGGGCGCTGATCGGCGTGATCCTGGTCTGTGAACTGGTTCTGGTGCTTGGAGCGTGGACGGCGGCGCCTGAGTTACAAATGGGCGTTCCGGTGCCGGATACGGGCGGTCCAACGAACACCCACGCCATCGGTCAGGTCCTCTACACCCGCTATTTCTACCTCTTCCAAGCCTCCGGCATGGTGCTCTTGGTCGCGATGATTGGCGCAATCGTGCTGACCTTGCGTCAGCGGGCCGGCGTGCGCCGCCAGGTGATCGCGGAGCAGGTGGCGCGTCCGCGCGAAGCCGCGGTGGAAGTCGTGAACGTCGAGAAGGGGAGTGGGGTCTGATGCTTGAGATCGGTCTCGCCCACTATCTGACGGTCGGCGCCATCCTCTTCACCATGGGGATCTTCGGGATCTTCCTGAACCGGAAGAACGTGATCATCATTCTGATGTCGATCGAGCTGATGCTGCTCGCGGTCAACATCAACTTTGTCGCCTTCTCCACCCACCTGGGAGACCTGGTGGGGCAGATCTTCACCATGTTCGTGCTGACCGTCGCCGCCGCCGAGGCCGCGATTGGTTTGGCGATCCTCGTCGTCTACTTCCGAAACCGCGGGTCCATCGCGGTTGAGGACATCAACATGATGAAGGGCTGACCGGATGTACGCAGCCATCGTCTTTCTGCCGCTTCTGGGCGCCATTCTGGCCGGGTTTTTCGGCCGGCAGCTCGGGGACCGAGGGTCGCAGATCGTCACTTGCGGGCTGATGGGCCTGTCGATGATCTTCGGCATCATCGGCTTCGTCGACGTGGCCCTTGGCGGCAATGCCCACACGGTAGAACTGTTCACCTGGATCTCCTCCGGCACCATGGAGGCGAGCTGGGCGCTGAAATACGACACGCTGACTGCCGTCATGGTGGTCGTGGTCACGGTCGTTTCGACCATGGTCCACGTCTATTCAATCGGCTACATGAGCCACGATCCCTCTAAACCGCGCTTCATGGCGTATCTCAGCTTCTTCACCTTCTCGATGCTGATGCTGGTGACGGCGGACAATCTGGTTCAGATGTTCTTCGGCTGGGAGGGGGTCGGTGTAGCCTCCTATCTGCTGATCGGGTTCTGGTACACGCGCCCCTCCGCGAACGCGGCGGCCATCAAGGCTTTCGTCGTGAACCGAGTGGGCGATTTCGGCTTCGCGCTTGGGATTTTCGGTGTCTATCTGCTGTTTGACACGGTCCAACTCGACACCATCTTCGCAGCCGTTCCGGAAAAGGCGGACACCACGCTTTCCTTCCTTGGCTTTGAAGGTCACGCGCTGACGATCCTGTGCCTGCTGCTGTTTGTCGGCGCCATGGGCAAGTCGGCACAGCTCGGCCTCCATACCTGGCTGCCCGATGCCATGGAGGGCCCGACTCCCGTCTCCGCGCTGATCCATGCGGCAACGATGGTCACCGCCGGCGTCTTCATGGTCGCCCGGCTGTCCCCGATGATGGAGTACGCGCCGGATGCGTTGATGGTCATCACCGTTGTCGGCGCGCTGACGGCGTTCTTTGCGGCGACGGTGGGGCTGACCCAGTTCGACATCAAACGGGTGATCGCGTATTCGACCTGCTCGCAGCTCGGCTACATGTTCTTCGCCTGCGGTGTGTCGGCATACTCAGCCGGCATTTTCCACCTCTACACCCACGCCTTCTTCAAGGCGCTGCTGTTCCTCGGTGCCGGATCGGTGATCCACGCGCTGTCGGACGAGCAGGACATGCGGAAGATGGGCGGGATCTGGAAGAAGATCCCCTACACCTACGCGCTGATGTGGATCGGCAGTCTGGCCCTTGCAGGATTCCCGCTGCTGTCCGGCTTCTGGTCTAAGGACATGGTTCTGGAGGCTGCCTACGCCCGGCACAGCGATGTTGGCATGATGGCGTACTGGCTTGGCACGATCGCGGCCTTCATGACCGCGTTCTACTCCTGGCGTCTGCTGATCATGACTTTCCATGGCGAGGCGAGGGCGTCGAAGGAGGTAATGAGCCACATCCATGAGAGCCCGAACATCATGCTGATCCCGCTCTATGTCCTTGCGGCGGGTGCGATACTGGCAGGTGGGCTTAGCTACGGTTGGTTCGTGGGTGACGGCCGGGAGGCGTTCTGGGGGGCTGCGATCTTCGTTCTGCCGGAGAATGACACCGTGGAGGCAGCACACAACGTGGCACTTTGGGTCAAGCTGCTGCCCACGGCAGCGGGTCTCTCCGGCATCGCTCTGGCGTATGTCTACTACATGCGGATGCCGGAACTGCCCGCGAAGACAGCGGCGGCTGTGCCGTGGCTCCACAACTTCTTCTTCAGGAAGTGGTACTTCGACGAGCTCTACGACGCGATCTTCGTGCGTCCCGCTATGGCGATCGGCCGTTTTCTCTGGAAACAGGGTGACGGAGGCATCATCGATGCCTACGGGCCTGACGGCATCTCCGCCCTGACCCGCCGGTTTGCGGGGCAGGCCGGGAAGCTCCAGTCGGGCTACGTCTATCACTATGCGTTCGCCATGCTGATCGGAGTGGTGGCGATCGTCTCCTGGTACGTTCTGGTTTACGGAGCCTGAGCTGATGGGCGGCGATTTCCCTATCCTCTCTCTCGTCACGTTCCTGCCGCTCGCGGGTGCGATCTTCATCCTACTGACACCGGGCGAGGAAGAGGTCGTCGCCCGGAACAGCCGGTGGGTCGCGCTCTGGACGTCCGGGATCACGTTCGCGCTCTCGCTGCTGCTCTGGGTCGAGTTCGACGCGACGACGGCCGACTTCCAGTTTGTCGAGGACGTGGATTGGATCCCCGGCACGGACATCCGCTACAAGATGGGCATCGACGGCATCTCGCTGTTCTTCGTCCTGCTGTCGACCTTCCTGACGCCGATTTGCATCTTGTCGAGCTGGGAAGCGGTCAAGACGCCGGTGCGCGAGTACATGCTCGCCTTCCTCGTGCTCGAGACGATGATGGTGGGCATGTTCTGCGCCCTGGATATCTTCGTCTTCTACATCTTCTTCGAGGGCGTGCTGATCCCGATGTTCCTGATCATCGGGGTGTGGGGCGGCGCGCGGCGGGTCTACGCGGCGTTCAAGTTCTTCCTCTACACGCTGGCCGGTTCTGTCCTGATGCTCATCGCCATCATGGTGATGTACTTCCAGGCGGGGACGACCGACATCCCGACGCTGATGGCGCATCCGTTCGACCCGGAGGTGCAGCGGTGGCTCTGGCTGGCCTTCTTCGCGTCATTCGCCGTGAAGGTTCCCATGTGGCCGGTGCACACCTGGCTGCCGGATGCGCATGTTGAGGCGCCGACCGCGGGCTCGGTGATCCTGGCGGGCGTGCTCTTGAAGATGGGGGGGTACGGTTTCCTCCGCTTCTCGATCCCGATGTTCCCCGAAGCCTCGGTCTTCTTCGCCCCCTTGGTATTCACGCTGAGTGCCATTGCGATCATCTACACCTCTCTCGTCGCCTTGGCGCAGGAGGATATGAAGAAGCTGATCGCCTACTCCTCCGTCGCCCATATGGGATTCGTGACGATCGGCATGTTCACCCTGAACCAACAGGGGATCGAGGGATCGATCTTCCAGATGTTGAGCCACGGCATCGTGTCCGGCGCGCTCTTCCTCTGCGTGGGTGTGGTGTATGACCGGCTCCATACAAGGGACATATCGGCCTATGGCGGGTTGGTGAACCGAATGCCGCGTTATGCGTTCGTTTTCATGATCTTCACCATGGGATCTGTCGGCCTGCCAGGGACCAGCGGGTTCGTGGGCGAGTTCCTGGTCTTGATGGGGGCGTTCGAGGCGAGTACGTGGCTGGCCTTCTTTGCCGCTACGGGTGTGATCCTGGGCGCCGTCTATATGCTCTATCTCTACCGCCGGATCATCTTCGGTGCGCTTGAGAAAGAGAACCTCAAATCCATGCTCGATCTCTCGCCGAGGGAGATCGCGATATTCGCGCCGCTGATCATTCTGGTGCTGTGGATGGGGATCTACCCGTCCTCGTTCCTGGATCCGATCGCGCCGTCGGTGGACAACCTGATTGCACAGCACGGTGCGGGCCTGGAACGCTCGACCGCGCTTGTGTCGCGCTGACGCGCGGGCGAGGGAGGTAGTACGATGGAGGCGAACACGCTTCCGGTCATGGCGCCGGCGATCCCGGAGATGTTCCTGGCCGTCGCCGGCATGGCGCTGTTGATGATCGGTGTGTTCCGAGGCGGTCCCCGGATCATGTCGGAGATCGCGTACATGACGGTGGGCGTATTCGCCGTCACCGCGATCCTCGTGCTCATCTACGGCGGCACGTCTGAAGAGCCGGTCTTCTTCGATCTTTTCGCGGTTGGCCCGTTCGCCCAGTTCACCAAGATCCTGATCCTGGGCGGTTCCGGCCTCGCGATCATCATGTCACTCGACTGGCTGAAGGCGGAGCGGGTGGACCGGTTCGAGTTCCCGGTCCTGATTCTGTTCGCCACCCTCGGCATGATGATGATGGTCTCTGCGAACGACCTCATCGCTCTTTATGTCGGCCTCGAGCTACAGAGCCTGTCGCTCTATGTCGTGGCGTCAATCCAGCGGGATTCGCTCCGTTCCACAGAGGCTGGGCTGAAGTACTTTGTTCTCGGAGCGCTCTCGTCGGGCATGCTGCTCTACGGCTGCTCGCTGGTCTATGGCTTCGCCGGGACAACCGAGTTCACGAAGCTGGCCGAAGTATTCGCGGCTTTGGGGCCAGCCGGTCCGTCTATTGGTCTGATTTTTGGTATTGTCTTCCTGATCGCGGGTCTCGCATTCAAGATCTCGGCTGTTCCATTCCACATGTGGACGCCGGATGTGTATGAGGGGGCGCCCACGCCAGTGACGGCGCTCTTCGCCGTCGCTCCGAAGGTGGCGGCTGTGGCGCTGTTCCTTCAAACCATGATCGGCCCGTTCATGGAGTTGAAGGGTGAGTGGCAGCAGATCCTGTCCCTGGTCGCGATCCTGTCCATGGCCCTAGGCGCCCTTGCCGCGATCGTGCAGACCAACATCAAACGCCTGATGGCCTACAGTTCCATTGGCCATATGGGCTATCTGCTCGTCGGGATTGCCGCCGGCAATGAGCAGGGCGTGATGGGTGTTTTGGTTTATCTGGCCGTCTATCTGTTCATGAACGTCGGCATGTTCGCCTGCATCCTCTCGATGCGGCAGGGCGGTCGCGCGGTCGAGGGCATTCAGGATCTTGCCGGTCTTTCCAAGTCGAACCCCGCCATGGCTCTCGCGCTGTTGGTCTTCCTGTTCTCGATGGCGGGCATTCCGCCGCTCGCGGGATTCTTTGGAAAGTACTACGTGTTCGCGGCGGCGGTGGCTGAGGGGCTCTACATCCTGGCTGTGGTCGGCATTCTGACCAGCGTGATTGGCGCCTTCTACTATCTCCGTATCGTGAAGATCATGTACTTCGATGACGCGGTCGAGCCGCTGGACCGGACGATGGCGCCGGTTCAACGCTGGGTGATGACGGTTGCGGGTGTGATCACGCTCTTCTTCTTCGCGATGCCGGGCCCGATCGTCGACATGGCGCAAACGGCGGCGAAGACACTTCTCGGGTGATGATGAAGCCGGGGCCGACGGGCTCACTGACGAGCACGCTGGCAGCCGTCTCGGAGACGGTTGGCGCCTGGGCGGTCCACCATATCCCTGAGGTTGGCAGCACGAACGACGTTGCAAGAGATCTGCTTCGCGCGGGCGCGACCCCGGGATTTGTCGTGCGCGCCGATATTCAGACAGGTGGCCGAGGCCGACGCGGGCGTGCGTGGGCCTCTCCTGCAGGGAATCTCTACATGAGTGCGGCCATCGCCCCAGACCGGCCGACGCCGGAATGGCCGCTCTTGTCCCTTATGGCAGCCGCGTCGTTGGCGGAGAGTCTGATCACGGTGACAAACGGGGATCTTGGGGGCCGGATTGGGATCAAATGGCCGAACGATGTGTTGGTTGGCGGCCGCAAGATCTCCGGCATTTTGCTGGAAACCGAAATGGTGAGCGGGCGTATGGCGGCGGTCGTCGGTATCGG
The DNA here is from genome assembly GCA_963691835.1 of Thalassobaculaceae bacterium. Taxonomy (GTDB): domain Bacteria; phylum Pseudomonadota; class Alphaproteobacteria; order Thalassobaculales; family Thalassobaculaceae. The sequence continues at coordinate 4,328,030 of OY829383.1, read as the reverse complement.
CGTGAACATCGCCTCTCACCCGGACGGGACTCGGTTGGGCGCGACCCATCTTGATGAGGTTGCGTCAGGTCATTCCGGGATTGATGGTGTTTTTGCGGGGATCTTGGAGGCACTCGACGGTCAGCTCACCGCATGGGAACAAGACGGTGCCGAGCATGCGCTTGCAACCTGGCGCCGCCACGGGCTCTGGATCGGTGAGCGCATCTCGGTCGAAACCGGGCAAGGAGACATTGCTGGGCGGTTTGAGGGCGTGACGGACGCGGGGTTGCTGCGGCTTCGAGGCGACGATGGTCGGGAGACGGTACACGCGGCAGGTGATGTCTCTCTGTCAGGCCCCATTGGCGCCGGATCCGTTCGGGCAGGAGGCTGACATGCTGCTGGTCATCGATTGCGGCAACACCAACACAACTTTTGCCGTTTATGACGGCGATACCCGCCTCGGGGCATGGCGTACATCCACAAATGCGTCCCGTACGGCGGATGAGTATGCGGTTTGGCTTACCCAACTCTTTGCCCTGGACGGTCTGGAGCGGGAACAGATTGACGCGGTGATGATCGCGACCGTGGTTCCGGAAACGACTTTCAATCTCCAGACCCTTTGCCGCCGCCACTTGGACCGGGAACCGGCAATGGTTGGGGATCCAAGCGTAGATCTTGGGATTGCGGTGCGGATCGACCGGCCCCGCGAAGTGGGTGCGGACCGTCTGGTGAACGCGGTAGCCGCTCATGAGCGTTACGACGGGCCGCTCATCGTTATCGATTTTGGAACGGCGACGACATTTGATGTGGTCGACCCTGACGGCGGATATGCCGGCGGCATCATTTCCCCCGGGATCAATCTGTCGCTCGAAGCGCTGTACCGTGCGGCGGCGCAGCTCCCCAAGATCGCCATCCGTCCGCCCGAACGCCCGGAGGGCGCGAATGACCCTCAGAAGGTTATCGGGAAGAACACCATCGATGCGATGCACGCGGGCATATTCTGGGGGTATATCGGCCTGATTGAGGGGATTGTCGAACGTGTCGGCTTGGAGTACGGAGCGCCCATGACCGTCGTCGCGACGGGTGGATTGGCGCCTTTGTTCGCGAAGTCGACCGACGCCATCGATCATGTCGACGATGACTTGACCTTGCGCGGCCTGGTGCTGATCCACCGCCGCACTTTCATGCGCTGATTGGAGACCCGATGGCCGCATTCAAGGCTGATCCGAAGGACCTTCTGTTCCTGCCGTTGGGAGGGTCCGAGGAAATCGGGATGAACCTCAATCTCTATCACTACGGCGGCAAGTGGCTGATGGTGGATCTCGGCATCTCCTTTGCGGATGAAAGGATGCCGGGTGTCGACATCCTGATGCCGGACCCAAGCTTCATCGAGAAACGGCGCAAGGATCTCGCGGGGCTTGTCCTTACCCATGCCCATGAGGACCATATCGGCGCGGTGCCCTATCTTTGGCCACGCTTGAGATGCCCGATTTATGCCACGCCTTTCACGGCGTCCCTTGTCCGCCGGAAGCTGATGGACGCGGACCTTTTGGGCCAGGTCGATCTGATCGAAGTCCCGCTTTCGGGCACGTTCACCGTCGGCCCGTTCGAAATCGAACTCGTGACCCTGACCCATTCGGTGCCCGAGCCGAACGCCCTTGTTCTCAGGACCCCGGTTGGCACCGTTCTTCACACAGGTGATTGGAAGATCGATCCGGACCCGGTCATCGGCGGGGAGACTGATTGGGAGGCTCTCCAGCGGGTGGCCGATGAGGGAGTGCTCGCCATGGTCGGCGACTCCACGAACGTGCACGAGCCGGGACGTGCTGGGTCCGAACGGGACCTTCGTCCGAGTTTTGTTGAGCTGTTCTCAAAACGCACGGGGCGAATCGCCGTAACCTGCTTTGCTTCAAACGTGGCCCGCCTCGACAGTGTTGTCAGGGCCGCGAATGAGGTCGGGCGGCACGTGGCGCTCGTCGGCCGCTCTCTTTGGCGCATGTACGATGTTGCGCGGGAGAACGGCTATCTGATGGATCTGCCGGAGATCGTAAGCGAACGGGACGCCGGTTTCCTGCCGAGGGACAAGGTCGTTCTCTTGGTGACGGGCAGCCAGGGCGAGCCCCGGGCTGCGATGTCCAAGATCGCGGACGATGCGCATCCGGAAATCGTGCTCCAGCGCGGGGATACGGCGGTGTTTTCGTCGCGCGAGATTCCTGGAAACGAACAGGCGATCGGCCGGGTTCAGGACAAGCTCGCCGCCCGCGGCATCGAGATCGTCACCGAGCGGGAGCATCACGTCCACGTCTCGGGCCATCCGTGCCGGGACGAGTTGGTCGAGATGTATCAGCGGATGCGACCCCAGGTCGCTATTCCGGTCCACGGGAGCATGCGCCATCTGTTGGAGCATGCATCGCTGGCGCGGTCCTGTCAGGTTCAGGAGACCGTCATTCCCGGAAATGGAACGGTCATCCGGTTGGCCCCCGGAAATGTCGGCACCATCGCTACGGTTCCGACCAGTGGTCTGGCTTTGGACGGGCAGAAGCTGCGGGCCGCCGAGAGTGACGTACTAAAAGACCGCCGGCGCATGGTCTTCAACGGCACCGCGTCGGTTTCCGTGGTGTTGAACAAGAAGGGCATTATGCTGGGCGACCCCCATGTTTCTTTTCTTGGCGTGGTCGAGGATGGAGACGAAGCGGAAGACCTTGAGGACGAGGCGATCGATATGGTGATCGAAATGGTGGGCGGTATCCGTCCGGCGCATCGGACCGAGGAAGCGGTCCGGGAGGCCGTGGAACGGGCTGTGAGGCGGGTCGTCAGGTCGGATACGGGAAAGCGGCCTGTCACGACGGTCCATGTCGTCCAGGTTTAGAGTAGGGCAGGGGAGGAAGAGCCGATGATTGGCCGGTTGAACCACGTGGCGATTGCCGTACCGGATTTGGCTGCAGCGTCAGCGATGTATCGGGAAACCCTTGGTGCCACGGTGTCCGAGCCGGAGGACCTTCCCGAGCACGGCGTGACGGTGGTCTTTGTCGAACTGCCGAATACGAAGATCGAACTTCTTCATCCGTTCGGAGAGGGCTCGCCCATTTCCGCGTTTCTTGCGAAGAATCCGTCCGGCGGAATGCACCACGTCTGCTACGAAGTTGACGATATCATCGTTGCCCGGGATCGTTTGTCTGAGGGTGGCGCACGGGTCCTGGGGGACGGTGAGCCGAAGATCGGGGCACACGGAAAGCCGGTTCTCTTCCTGCATCCTAAGGATTTCGCCGGGACCTTGGTCGAGCTGGAGCAAGTTTAGTCCATGGATATCGCATCGGGCGTGGTCGTCTACATTCTTCTTTGGTGGCTGGTCTTCTTCATGGCGCTGCCCGTGGGCGTCCGGGTCCCGGATGAGCCGGAAGTTGGGCACGCTACAAGTGCGCCGTCCGCGCCAAACCTCGGGAAGAAGGTCGCGGCAGCGACGGTGATTGCCATGCTTCTTTGGGGAGTCGTGTACGGTTTGGTGGATGCGGATCTGATTTCGTTTAGGGAAATGGCAAACGAACTAAACTGAGTTGATATCGGTGACGGCAGAAACTGATTAATTCTTCATCAGTTGTGACCAAAATCACCAATCCGCAAAAAAAATGCGAAAAAAATAAAGGCAAGACCGTGCCTGATCTTGCCTTTTTGCATTGCGACACGTACTTTCTACGTATCGCGTTTGGTCGCGATACGCGCCTGATGGCGTTTCCTCCCTAAACTCGGGCCGTGCCGGTATACCGGCGCGGTCTTTTTGTTAACGATCCAAACAATAAGGCAACTGATCATAGCCGTCACCATATAAATTGTCCTTCTAGGGTCTATAACAGACGATTGAGCCTTCAATCGTTCCGGAGACCTGGATGATGGTGTCTTTTAGATGTTTATCGTTGCATGTGGCGGTGGTTTGTCTCACTGTCCCCGTATTTCTCTCTACAAATTCTGGATTCGTCCATTCATCGGATGAGGCTGTCGAGGTCTCAATTGATGAACGGGATTGCCGCCGCGCCGTCCGTCATGTGGCCCGGGGCGATGTGGCCTACAAACCCGGGGTGGATGTGCGCGGCAATCCTGTGGTGCCGGCCGATCTTGCCGGGACAACCGCATACAAGGGGCCTGAGAAGATCACCATCAGTCTCAGTTTCGATCTGCTCGAGTCGTTCGGCATTGATACCGGCGTCGGCGTTCTCATCCCCGAGGTCAACGCGGGGACCGTTACATATGACATCGGCTCTGGACGGCTGGAGATCGACGGCAAACCACTTCTGGACGAAGAGGTGGCGGCCCTCGTGGCGGCTTGCGCAAGCCTGGACAGCAATTAACCAGTTATCCGAAAGGCCTCGCCATGATGGCGAGTAACCATAACCCCAGCAGATAAAGACCAAGGATGGACTGAACGCCGGCGATGCATCGCGCCCATCCAATGGCGCGTGTCTCGAACGGTTCCGCTTGCAATCTGGATAGGAGAGATGCGGGGCTCGGCTGGTCGGCTCTTAGTCCGATCCGCAAACTGAACAGCAGCGATGCATAGAGGCCGAGTGCGTAGGCATCCAACCAGCGCCGTCGCAATACAGTGACCTCCGCGGATGCCTGCAGGGCCGGGGTTTGTCCATCGTCCATCGATACGGTGCCGCGCGGGGATACAGCCACAATGGCTCCCGGAACGCCGAGACACGAAGGTTGGGCATGTATGACAACGCCGTAGACGAGGGCGAACGCTGGAATGAGGCCGAGGAGGACCATCAAAGCCCGATAAGGCTCCAATCCGTATCCAACCGTTTGATCGAACAAGATGGTTCGGACGACCGCGACGGTCTTGTCTTGAAGGTCTCCGGCCAGAAGATGGCGCGTCCGGGTCGCCTGAAGGGCGTATGTCGCCTGACGTTCCGAGTCCTCGAGACCGGCGTCGGCCAACGCTGCGCGAAAAGCTGCCAATCCGTCTCCGTTGCCGGCGCGGTAGGTGAGACTGCCGATCCCTTCGATGCTTGTCATGCCCCCCGGGTCAGGGCGTCCCGTTGCCTCCCAAAGAGCACTGGTCAGATTGGCGCCGTTCAGGCGGGACGCACCCAATCGGGTGCCCGAAAGGTCGGCTTCCGTCATGTCGGCCCGCGATAGATCGGCCCGGTCCAACGTGGCATCGAACATCATTGCTGACCGGAGGTCGGCGCCCCGCAGGTTGGCGTTTCTCAGGTCCGCGTCCAGCAGGCAGGCGGAGGTCAGCGACGCGCCTGCGAGGTCAGTCCCATTCGCGGCCACTCCGTCGAGGCGGGCGTCTAAGAACTTCGCGCCTTTCGCCGTTACACCGTCGAGGCGCGTGTTGGACAGAACGGCCGAGGCGCCATCCGCATCAGACAGATCCGCACCGGACAGATTGGCCCCTTGGAAATCCGCTCCAGCGAGACTGGCTTTATCGAGATGGGCGGCCCGTAGGTCTGCACCGGCTAGGACCGCACCCCCCAAGTCCGCGCGGGAGAGGGTGGCACCCGAGAGGACCGCTCCCCGAAGATCGGCGCCCGCCAAGGAGACGTCGGACAGATCCGCGCCAGACAGGTCGGCATGACAAAGCGATGCGCGCGCTCCGACGGTTCCGCCGCTTTCGTGCCAGATGGCATGCTTGTCCAACATTTCTTCCAAACCGGTGGGAACCCAGGCTTTCGGAAGGCCGCAACGTTGGGGTGCGGGAACAGGTTCCCGACATACGGCCTCAGACGGGGACGGCTGCGGCGGCGGGAGTGGTGCCACATCGGCGACCATCCAGACGACAATCAGGAACAGAAGTATGCCGACAATGCGCATCGGGCCGGCCCCAGGACAGAAACGCCTCGGTGCAAAGGCTACCTCCGGACAGGGCGGGCGACAAATCCGAGGTGGCTATTCGGCGGCCAAGGCCCTCGCCCGGTTCTTGATGGGGTGGCGATTGGCATCCTTGAAGCCCAGGGCGTCCTCGGCGATCAGCACCCTTTGGACGTTCGGTGTGCCTTCGCCAACCGTCAGCATGTCCACATAGGCGGCGAGCGTGTGGATCGGGTGTTCTTCCGCAAGGGCGTAGGCAGCGAAGACCTCCCGCGCAGTTCTTGCGGCGTGTTGGGCGACATTGGACGCAAAGTACTTCGCTCTGGACGCGGCGCGGGTTGACCGCTCCCCCCGGTCCATCAGCCAGGCCATCTGGGCCAACATCAGCCGGGCGGCGTCGATGTTGACGGTGGCGTCCGCGATCGGGTGCTGGATCATCTGGTAGTGGCCGATCGCCTGCCCGCCGACCACGCGTTCCCGGGCGTAGTCCACCGACAGGTCGTAGCAGGCACGGGCCAGCCCCAGGAGCCGGGCCGTAACCGTCAGCCGACCATACTCCAACGCATTGAGCGCCACCTTGAAGCCATCGCCCTCAGGTCCCAGGCGGTTCTCGACCGGTACAACGAAGTCGTCCAGGAAAATCTCGCAAGAGCGGAGGCAGTTCGACAGCGGACGCATGGGGATCGGTCTTGCGTCGAATCCGGACCCCGATTTCGGCTCCACAATGAATGCGGAGATGCCCCGGCGTCCGGCATCCGGGTCCGTCCTGGCGAACAGGACACCCGCATCACACTGATCGGCGAAGGTGATCCAGATCTTGGAGCCTGAGAGCCTGTAGACGTCGCCGTCCCGCTTGGCGATCGTCTTCATCGCCCCGCCCGGGTCAGACCCTCCACCAGGCTCGGACAGACCGAACATGCCCATTTTCCGGCCGCTGATGAGATCCGGAACAAAGCGCCGGACCTGCTCTTCGGTGCCCCAGTTGTAGATCGTGTACGGACAGGTCATCGCCTGCATGTTCATGGCATAGCCGAGACCCGGCGACAGGCGCGATATCTCCTCGGAGATCGCGGCAACGGCGGTAAATCCGAGATCACTGCCTCCGACGCTCTCGGGAAAGGCCGCCCCGAAGAGGCCCGCATCCCCCATGCGTCCGATGAGATCGCGGGGAAAGACACCCGTCTTCTCTGCTTCGGGCATGACCCGGGAGATATCGTCCTCGTAGAGCCTGATGACCAGGTCCCTGATCCCGGTGATGTCGGCGCTTTCCTCGAAATCCATGTCTCTGGGTCCGTTGTTTGATCTTGTTGCGCAACCGTAGCGCCAACCCTCCTTCCGGTCGACCACTCGGCTCGGCAGTCGCGGGCGCTCGATCCCTGGTCTTTTGCCGATAGATCCTTAGTCTCTTGCCCAACAAAGGGGGCCATACCGCCTCCAAACCAAAGAGAGGAAGCGGACAATGGCGGATCAACGGGTGGCCCTGGTGACGGGCGGGGCAAGCGGGATCGGTGAAGCGACGGCGCGCAAGCTCGCCGCTGATGGTGACCGTGTTGTGGTCAGCGACGCGAATGCGGAAGGGGCTGAGGCGGTCGCGGCCGACATCAACGCCGACGGTGGCTCGGCGGTTGCCCGGCCTCTGGACGTGACCGACGATGGCGCAATCGACGCCGTTGTTTCTGCAATCGAAGCGGACCTGGGGCCGATTGATGTTCTGGTCAACTCCGCTGGAATTCTGGAGAACGCGGTCACGACTGCCGATATCGATCTTGAGCACCACGACCGGCTCTGGGCGATCAACTACCGGGGGACGTTCATGTGTTCCCGCCGGATCGGGAACGCGATGGTCGCCCGGGGGACGGGATCCATCGTCAACATCGCGTCCATCACCAGCTATCATCCGTTTCCGCTCCCCGCCTATAGCCCCTCCAAGGCAGCGGTTAAGGCTCTGACAGAGCACATGGCGGTCGAGTTCGGGCGGGCCGGTGTGCGCGTAAACGCGGTCGCCCCGACCTACACCCTGACCCCAGCCGTCAAATCGAGAATCCAGAGCGGCCACCGGGATCCTGACATGATCCGGAACGCCGGAGCCCTGAAGATGTTCGTGGAGGCGGAACACATCGCCGACGGTATTCACTTCCTGTGCTCGCCTGCGGCTGCGGCAATCACCGGGATCACCCTCCCGATCGATGCCGGGTTCCTCGCGGCAGTTGCTTTCAACCACTATGTGGGCGGCAAACCTTGGGAAGAGTAGGGGGCGGCCTGAAGGCGAGCGGAACCTGATATCCTTGGCGCAGACATTCACGCTAGGATCTCACGCCCGGCATAAAGATGAATGAGGGAGACTGGCTCATGCGCGCGACCATCGAGACCGTTGAGGGTTTGGCTGGCCGGATACCGTCCGGCGCCAAGATCGCGTTGCCCCCAGACTACTCATATTGCGCCCTGGCCTTGGTTCGCGCGCTGATCCGCTCAGGCGCCCGGGACCTGCATCTGGTTGGGGTTCCGGCCTTGGGGCTGCAGGCGGATATGCTGATCGCGTCGGGGGCGGTCGGGACGGTGGAGACGGCCGCCATGACCATGGGGGAGCATGGGCTTGCTCCGGCTTTCACCCGCGCCATAAAAGCAGGCACGGTCCGGATGCGGGATGCGACCTGTCCGGCGATCCATGCGGGCCTCCAAGCCTCGGAGAAGGGGATTCCCTTCATGCCGCTACGGGGCATCCTGGGAAGTGACGTCCTGGCTCGCCGGGATGACTGGATCGTTGGGGAAAACCCGTTCGAACCCGGTGACAAGATCGTCTATCTGCCCGCCATCAAGCCGGACCTAGCGGTCTTTCATGCGCCTTTGGCTGACAAGCACGGGAATGTCTGGGTCGGTGTCCGGCGTGAGCTGATGCTGATGGCGCATGCCTCCAAAGCCTCTCTCGTGACCGCGGAGCGCATTGTGGATGAGGATCTGCTTTCCGATCCCAAGACGGTGGCTGGTACGATCCCAGGCCTTTATGTGAATGCCCTCGCGGAAGCCTCGGAAGGGGCGTGGCCGCTGGGCATACCCGGCGGCTACGACGCGGACGACTCTGAGATCTCGCGGTACATGGATATGGCCCGCACGGAAGAAGGGGCCGCGGCCTACATCGCGGAAATCGTAAGCCAGCGGGAAGCAGCGGAGTGAGTGCGGCCGGAACTGGGAACGGCGCCGCCGTTGGAGACATCGCACCAGAAGAGATCTTGATCGGCGCGATCGCGCGCATGCTGGACGGACTGGACCATGTGGCGGTCGGCGCATCATCGCCGGTGCCGGGCGCCGCGGCGCTGCTCGCCCGGGCCAGAAGTGAGGGGCGCATGCGTGTCAGTGTCCTGGGTTCCGAGGACAACAATTTCTTCACGGACGGCGGCAAGGAGCTTTTTGACTGCGCGGGGCAGGGGCGGATCGATGCGTTCTTCCTGGGCGGCGCGCAGATCGACGGGCAGGCGAACATCAACCTTGTCGCGGTGGGGGATTACGATAAGCCGAAGGCACGGTTTCCCGGGTCCTTTGGATCCTCCTACATGTATTTCGTGGTGCCCCGCGTGATCCTTTTCCGGCTCGAACACACCCCACGCACTTTGGTGGAGAAGGTTGATTTCATCAGCGCTCCCGGGACATCCGAGCCCGGAACCCATCGGCCGGGCGGCCCCTATGCCTTGATTACGGATCGCTGCCTTTTCTCGTTCGACCGGGAAGCCGGCCGCTTTCGCCTGGAGAGCGTTCACCCGGGGCATACCGCCGACGAGATCCGCGATCAGACGGGCTTCGACTTCGACATGCCGGTGGGGGATGTTCCCGACACTCCGGTTCCGGACACCGATACGCTCGCCCTGATTCGGGGGAGGGTTGCCGCCGAGATCGCTGAGATCTATCCCGGCTTCGCCGATCGTGTCTTCGGCCGGAACGCCGCGTGAAGAACAGTCGAGTGGAGCTCTGGGGCTGGCTGCTCTTCGTCGCCTCGGCAGTCTGCTTCTGTGTCGCAAGCTACGGGGATCCTTGGGCTTTTGCGGGAAGTGTGCTGTTCCTCGTCGCGTGCCTCGTCTTTCTCGTTCCCTGGGTTCGGCGGACCGATTGAAAGACTGCTCCCGGCACCTTCACGATGCCATTTGCACACATAGATCTGCGGACTAGATAGGATGGCAAAGCAGGCTCGTGGTCATGGCGGGCCGCGAGGGGAGGTATTCCGTGTCCGACGCAGAGACGAAGCCCGGCGGCGCCCTGTCCGGCATCAAGGTTGTTGATTGCACACGTGTTCTTGGGGGGCCGTACTGCACCCAGATGCTTGGCGATCATGGGGCAGACATCATCAAGATTGAGCCGCCGCAAGGGGACGAAGTCCGCGATTGGGGACCGCCGTTTCACGAAGGGGACGCCAGCTACTTCATCGGAGTGAACCGCAACAAGCGGTCCATGGGGCTGGATCTGCGCACCGAGGAGGGCAAGAGCGTCTTACTGCGCCTTCTGGAGGGGGCGGACGTTCTGATCGAGAACTACAAGCCCGGTTCCATGGAAAAATGGGGGCTTGGCTACGAAGAGGTCCTGAAGGAGCGGTTTCCAAGCCTCGTGCATTGCCGTATCTCGGGATTCGGCGCGGACGGGCCCTATGGGGGCTTCCCCGGCTATGACGGCATCATCCAGGCCATGGTCGGGCACTTTTCCATTAACGGGGCGCCAGACAGTGGGCCTACCCGCCTCGGACTGGCGATGGTCGACATCGGCACGGGGCTCTACGCAGGGAACGCCATCCTGATGGCACTGCTGGAAAGGGAGCGGTCGGGGCAGGGGCAGTACATCGACATGACGCTCTATGACTGTGGGCTGTCGTTGATGCACCCGCATGTCCCCAACTACTATCTCTCCGGGAAAGTGCCTGGGCTTTCCGGGAACCAACATCCCAATATCAGCCCTTACGAAAAGTTGTCGACACGGACGGGCGATATCTTCATCGCCGGTGGCAATGACCGTGCCTGGCGCCGTCTCTGTCAGGAAATCGGACGCCCGGAACTCGGCGAAGATCCACGCTTTCTGACCAATGCAGATCGCGGTGCGAACAAGGATGCCCTTCGGGCGGAGCTTGAGGCCGTGCTGGCGGATGTGGATGGGAACGCGCTGTGCGACCGTCTGTTGGCGGCAGGACTACCTGTCGGACCCGTCCGTGATACGGAAGAGGTCATGTCGCACCCGCACACCATCCACAGAGAGATGGCGGTCTCCAAAGACGGATATAGAAGCTGGGGAATTCCGATCAAATTCTCCCGCACGCCGGGGTCAATCCGCTCCGTTCCGCCGAAGTTCTCGCAGCATGCGGAGGACATACTCTCAGAAGCGGGGTATGGCCAGTCTGAGATCGACTCGTTGATCGATGACGGAACCGTGGTGATGGAGAGAAGGAAGGTATGACCTACTTGAAGTGAAACGAAAAGTATGCTTCGAGTCGATTCTTAAGTAGGTATGAGAATCATCGGTGTTTAATGGACTTGGTCGGGGAACCTAAGGTTATACATTATCTTAGAAACATCTGGTAAATCGCTGTTTTTACAGATGGCGAGAATGGTAGCTAGCGCTACCAAGTGGAGTGGATCATGGAGAAGATCGTAAAGTCGGATCAGGAATGGCGGGCACTACTGACCGAGGAACAATACCGTGTAACCCGAAAACACGGCACCGAACGGGCCGGCACCGGAAAATACGCGTACTCCAAGGATGACGGAGTCTTCACGTGCATCTGCTGTGGCGCTCCGCTGTTCGACAGCGAGACCAAATACGAGAGCGGGACAGGCTGGCCGAGTTTCTGGGCACCGATCGATGGGGCGCCAGTTGGTACTCAGACGGATCGCAGTTTCTTCATGACGCGGACCGAAGTGCACTGCGCCAAATGCGATTCACATTTGGGACACGTCTTTCCCGATGGCCCGCAGCCGACGGGCTTGCGGTACTGCCTCAACTCGGCGTCGCTCGATCTCAAGCCCCGGGGTGACGAGGAAAGCGCTCTGTAGTGACAGATAAGGTGGCCCGCTGTTCTCGACGAGGAGGGCGCGGAGAACACGAATGACGGGAGAAAAGGGAATGCGTAAGATCGCGATCTTGGACGACTATGCCGAGAGTGCGCTGGATCTAGCGGACTGGGATAGCCTGGAAGGCTTCGAAACCGTCGTCTATACCGACAATCTCGTCGACCTTGACCCTCTTTCAGAGCGCCTGAAGGACGTCGAAGTGGTCTGCGCGATGCGGGAGCGGACACCGTTTCCTGGCGCATTGTTTGATCGCCTCCCGAATCTCAAGCTCTTCATCACCAGCGGCATGCGGAACAAGGCCGTCGATTTCGACGCAGCCCGCCGAAACGGCGTGGTTTGCTGCGGTACACAGTCGTCTGGCTACGCCACGTGGGAGCATGCGTGGGGGCTGATCCATGCCTGCGCCCGGAACACGCCCCACGACGACCGGATGATGCGGGAAGGGAAGTGGCAGACCCGGATCGGCGTCGATCTTCACGGCAAAACCCTGGGGATCCTCGGATTGGGGCGCCTCGGCGCGCTGACAGCGAAAGTTGCGCCGGCGTTTTCCATGCCCGTGATCGCGTGGAGTGAGAATCTCACCCCTGAACGGTGCGCGGAAGTGGGGGTGGAGTATGTGTCCAAAGAGGATCTGTTCAAGCGCTCCGACTTCCTTTCGATACACCAGTTGCTCAGTGACCGGACGCGCGGCCTCGTGGGCAGTCAAGAACTCTCGTTGATGAAGCCGACGTCCTACCTGATCAACACATCGCGCGGACCGATCGTCGATGAGTCAGCCCTCATCCGAGCCTTGGAGAACAGTGTGATTCGAGGGGCCGCAACGGACGTGTACGACCATGAGCCATTGCCGGTTGATCATCCCTTCCGGCGCTTGGAGAACATCGTCATCACGCCTCATACTGGGTATGTAACAGAAGAGACATATAAGATTTTCTACTCTCAGATGGTAGAAAACATCGCCGCCTGGGCGGGCGGCGCGCCGGTTCGGGAAATTCCGGCCTAAGGCCTCCCGCATTCGAATCGCATTATGACTCAGTGCCATCTGTGGGATGAGTTCGAGAGAATTGCCCGAATCGAGATGCCATCACCTTGTTTTCAAGGTTTTTAGTTTCTCTTGACAAACGATAGCGGTAGTGTCGCCCCCACGATTCGTTTTCTGGCGCGCCAGCGTTTGCGGATTCGAATCCTGGTAAGCTATTGAATTTCCACTAAGATGCGGCGCGTATCAAAGGACGAGTCAAGCACGTCGGGCCGCCACATCCTTTGCGGCTGATCTCATCGCCTTTGTAGACGAGCACCTCGCACCCAGCTTTCTCGAGTTGCGCGCGCGTCCCCGGGAGGCCATCGAGCATCAAACAGACATCCGGTGCCAAGGCCAGGACGTTACAGCCCATGGCGTCGTACTCGTCGTCGGGAACCTCGATCAAATCCCATCCTTCATCCAGCAGCCAGTTCCGGAAGGTCACGGCCATGATGCGTGACCAAACAAGGGCCTTCTTTCGACCGATGGGGCTGATAAATGACATTAAATGAAGGACATCACTTGGACCGTTCCAGTGCGGCATGGGTACCGTCAGCACGTCGGCGGCCGTGTCCTCGACGAAGGATTTGAGCTGCCGGATCCCTTCGGCATTCGTTCGGTAGCCCTCACCGACGGCCACCACATCGCCGTCGAGCCAAACGAGATCGCCACCCTCGATCCGCCCGTCGCCCTCAATCTCCCCCAAGATCGGGAGGCCGTTTTCAAGGAACCACTTGGCCATGGCTCTGGGTTCAGGCGCCCGATCCGCCTTGCCCATGTTGCAGAGAACAATCCCACGTGGGGTCACGATGGCGTTGTCCCGTACATAGATCGAGTCGATGCCGACGCTGTCGTCGGTCGGTAGCCAGTCGATTTCGATCCCACGGTCGGCGAGGGTGCGGGCGAGCCCATCGGTTTCCCGGCAAGCCTCGGAGAAGTCGGGCCGGCCGAGATAGTTGAGGCTCTCCCACTGGGCGTCGACCGTCTGCTGATCTCGGAAAGCGTCACGAGGGTGCTTCATCAACACCCGGTTCAGGGGAGCCGTCTCGCTCCGGATCTCGCGTGTCATCGGGAATTCCCTTCCTGGGCGTCTGGAGACGTTACTTGCGTGGCGCCGCCCATTGACCGGCGGAGGTTCGCCAGAGGTCCGGCCGGCAGCGAATGTACTGGTCCGGGTACGCCGTCTCGGCTTCCAGCGTCTGGGCCGCGTGCCACGCCCAGCGCGGGTCATCCATTACCCCGCGGGCGAGCGCGACCATGTCCGCCTTACCGTCCGCGATGATGTCCTCGGCCTGTTGGGCCTCCGTGATCATGCCAACGGCCATGGTCGTCATGCCGGTCGCCGCTTTTACCGCTTCAGCGAACGGCACCTGGTAGCCGGGTCCCACGTCGATCTTCTGGCGCCGGTCCAATCCGCCGGAGGTGATGTCGACGAAGTCGCAGCCCAGATCCTTGAGCCCGTGGGTCATGGTGATGGTTTCCTCGACGGTCCAGCCGCCGTCGACCCAATCCGACGCACTGATGCGGATGCCCATGGGCTTGTCTTTCGGCCAGACGGCGCGACAGGCCTCGAAGACCTCCAGGGGGAAGCGGATCCGGTTCTCGGTTGGGCCGCCATACTGATCGTTTCGCTGGTTGGTGAGGGGGGAGATGAACTGGTGCAGCAGATAGCCGTGACCGGCGTGGAGTTCGATGACATCGACGCCGAGACGCTGGCACCGTTCCGTTGACGCCACAAAATCCGCCTTAACCTTGGCGAGACCCGCGTCATCAAGCATCACCGGTGAGGGCCAATCGCCGTACGCGATCGAAGACGGGGCAACGGTCTGCCACGCGTCCGGATGATCCGCCGGCAATCCGCCGCCGCCGTCCAACGGGACCCGGTTGGAAGCCTTCCGTCCCGCGTGGGCGAGCTGGACGCCGAGCTTGGCCACGCCGTGGGTCCGGCAGAAGTCGAGAACCCGTTTCAACGCAGCCTCATTCTCATCCGAATAGAGCCCGAGGCATCGCGGCGTGATCCGTCCCTCGGGCGAAACGTGCGTTGCTTCGGTAATCAGCAGCCCGCCGGCCCCCATGGAAAGCTGGCCAAGATGCATCAGATGCCAATCATTGGCGGAGCCGTCGTCCGCCAGATACTGACACATGGGTGAAACGGCGATCCGGTTGTCGAGCGTCAGCCCGCGCATCTCCAGCGGTGAAAACAGATGACTTGTCATGGGGGGATCCTTAGCCTCCGCAACATCGGGATGGCGGGGAGCCTAGCGCGCCCACCCCAGAGGAAAAGCCCTAATAGGTCACCGATCGCATGGGAGAGGCGATTTGCCCGGCGTAAGCCTTGAGGAGATGCAGCGGATCGCCGCGGAGGAGCTGCCCTTCGTAGACGTTCTCGGCATTCGGTTCGAGATGGTGGGCGACGGCACGGCGATCGCGCGGCTGGTTTACCGGGAGGATCTGCTGCGGCCTGGTGGGACCGTGAATGGCCCGGCCATGATGGGTTTGGCCGATGTGGTGATGTACGCCTGCGTCCTGTCCCGCATTGGGCCGGTCAAGCTGGCGGTGACGACGAATCTAAACACCAACTTTCTGCGGCGCCCGCGTCCCGGCGACATTCTGGGGGAAGGGCGGCTGATCAAGTGCGGAAAGAGGCTCGCCTACGGTGAGGTGTCACTGTGGTCCGAAGGAGAGCCGGACGACCCGGTGTGCCATGTGACGGGGACCTACTCGATCCCGCCGCCGGATGCTCGATGAGCCAAGAAAACCCTCGCACCAGAAAGCGCGGTATTATTGTACCCCATATCTAAATATCACGATATAAAGCCAATTTTCGCTTGCTTCCCGCCCATTCGTGTGGCCTATACCGCTCTCCCGCCGGGTCATTGGGCCCGGCGCCCCTGTTTCAATCGCAGCGCTGGGCAAGCAACATGAAGACCTACACAGCCAAGCCAAGCGAGATCGAGAAGAAGTGGTGGGTCGTCGACGCGGAGGACGTTGTCCTCGGCCGGCTCGCCTCGATCATCGCCAACTATCTCCGCGGCAAGCACAAGCCGACATTCACCCCGCACATGGATTGCGGCGACAACATCATTGTCGTCAATGCGGAGAAGGTGAAGCTGACTGGTAACAAGCGGACTGCCAAGACCTATTACTGGCACACCGGCTATCCGGGCGGCATCAAGTCCCGGACCGCGGACAAGATCCTCGACGGCGCCCATCCGGAGCGGGTGGTTACCAAGGCCGTGGAACGGATGATCACCCGTGGCCCGCTCGGCCGTCAGCAGATGAAGAACCTGCGGGTCTACGCCGGCACGGCGCATCCGCATGAGGCGCAGCAGCCCGAGACGCTGGATGTCGCCTCCATGAACCCGAAGAACAAGAGGTAAGCCATGTCGGTCGAGACGGAGACCCCTGAGACCGAGGCCCCGGCAGGCCTCGACGCCCTGGGCGCGCTGCAGGAAGACGTTGTTGAAACGGCGCCGGTTGAGCCCAAGATCGACCGCTTTGGCCGGTCCTATGCCACCGGCAAGCGGAAGAACGCGATCGCGCGCGTTTGGATCAAGCCCGGCTCCGGCCGGATCACGGTCAACGGCAAAGAGGGGGCGGCCTACTTCGCGCGCCCCGTCCTTCAGATGATCGTCGCCCAGCCTTTCGAGGCCGCGGCCCGTAAAGACCAGTTCGATGTGTACGCCACCGTCAGCGGCGGCGGCCTATCGGGCCAGGCCGGTGCGGTTCGCCACGGCATCTCAAAGGCGCTGACCTATTACGAGCCGGGCCTTCGTCCGGTCTTGAAGCAGGGCGGCTTCCTCACCCGTGACCCGCGCGTGGTCGAGCGGAAGAAGTACGGCAAGGCCAAAGCCCGCCGGAGCTTCCAGTTCTCCAAGCGCTGATCAGAAATATAACAACAAAATCAATATTTTATACGGCGTACCCAGGGTATGGGAGCGCCGTATTTTTTCGTTAGTACTGCTGTTTGGTCTATGCTCGCAATCGGACGGAACTTGCTGGATTTGGTTTGCTCTGAAATTGAGCTGAGGTAGACACAATCGTGGTGACTCGACAAACAATAAGCTTCCTGAAGCATGGGCGTTCTGAGCAAGACTTGGCGAGGTGATCATGGACCGCCCATAATGAAGTTCTAGAATCGTGATCGCCGCGCAGCACTCCTGTTTTCGATGTTGCTACAACCGCTTGAAAGAATGCGAATAACGCCAACTTTTGTCTCGAGGATCAAATGATTCAGAAAAGTCTAAAATTTGGCATTCCCATCCTATCTTTACTTACAGTTTCTTCGTTTCTGACGACGAAGACCTTTCATGTCGAGATCGATATTGCTGCTCCGCCGGACGCGGTTTGGGCTGTCTTGATGGACACTGAAGCCTATTCGGAATGGAATCCGACGGTCGTCGAAGTTCAGGGACGGTACGAAGTTGGCGCAGATCTACCCACCACGGTGAAGACTCCTTCCGGAGACCTTCTAGACATGACAAACACCGTCAGAGCGGTCGAACCATTTCGGGAGTTGCGTCAGACCGGTGGCATCCCAGCGATCATTACCTACGATCATCGCTGGTTATTGGAACCAATTGATGGTGGAACTAGAGCGATTCAACATGAGGTCGATCGTGGCGGGTTCCTGTGGTTCTGGAACTCCGATTGGATCGAGCCGGCTTATGCCGAGGCAAACGAGGCTCTCGCCAAACGGGTGGCGGCGTTCGCTGAGTAAATCAGCTGTTTAATAAGCAATCGACGAAACTGATCACAATCCTAGTCCGTTCCTGGCCTGACGCTGACGAGCCGATATGGCGGTTATGTTGTCTGCGACGAGCGGAAACACAGGCTAAAAAAGACAAGGCACTGTGAATTTGTCTCATAAGACTTTTACAGATTTGATCTATGCTCAAATATCAAAGCAATATTGAATGGATATAGAGACACCAATTAGCCAAGCGCTAAGCGAGGGAATTATAGCACATTTAAAAAAAGTCATGCGGCGTCCTCAGAGATTGGGAACGCCGTATTTTTTTGTCGATACTGCTGACTGGTTTATGCTCATAACCGGACCTATTCTTCAGTATTCGAGATGGTCTCCAATTGACCCTAAGCATAATTGTTAGGCTGAAAATATTATGGTTAGAAGCATATAATTTGCCGGGGTTGAGTTTGAATCGAGACTGTCTCAATCCAGTTTATATGCGAACAATAGTTTTGCGATCGATCTGGACAGAATTTTGGAAGTTCTTCTTGACATAGTGCTGCCTGTGTTTGCCATTCTTGCGACAGGCTACATCTGTGGAAAGGCAAAGGTGCTTGGCTCGGAAAGCAGCGAAGCACTCAACGCATTTGTCTATTGGGTTGCCTTGCCCGCCCTGTTGTTCGGAGCAATGGCGCGGGTCGACCTTGAGCGGGTTTATAACACTTCATTCTTGGCTGCCTTTGCAGGTGCCTCAATTGCAACATGGGTCGTTTTTAGTGTCATAGGCCGAATTGCATTTCGTCTAAATGGTGCTGAGGCCGCTCTGCATGGTTTAAACTCCTCCTATCCGAACACTGGATATATGGGGATCCCTTTAGCAATAGCTGCCTTCGGACCCGATGCCGCATTGCCAGCAATTATCGCGATGGTAGTTTCGGTTTTGTCGGTGGCTTTGGCAATTATACCAATTGAATTATCGCTTAGACGACACAGCAGTTTGATGTCCATTTTCTGGCGAGTGGCAGGCGCTCTCGCCCGTAATCCAATGATCTGGGCACCATGCGCCGGTTTAGTATGGACTTGGGCTGAGATCGAGATACCCGTATTTGCTGCGACTTATTTAGATATCCTTGGTGCCGCCGCCGGACCCTGCGCACTGTTTTCTATCGGTCTCTATCTTGTCGGCAAACCTTTAAGAGATGGTG
Organism: Thalassobaculaceae bacterium; assembly: GCA_963691835.1. Classification (GTDB taxonomy): domain Bacteria; phylum Pseudomonadota; class Alphaproteobacteria; order Thalassobaculales; family Thalassobaculaceae. The sequence continues at coordinate 4,309,280 of OY829383.1, read as the reverse complement.
GGATGGAACTTGCGTCCATGACTGCCGCTAAATTGGTCGTTCAACCTGCTTTGACTTCCCTATTCATTCTGTTCTTCTTTCCAACGAACCCTCTCTGGGCAAGCGTAGCCATATTGGTAGCGGCCTTGCCAATCGGTTCTGGGCCATTTGTTTTAGCTCAAGCACACGGCATATATGTTCGCCGAACCTCCCCTGTGATGCTAATCACAACAGTACTTTCGTTTCCAACAATATCGCTGGTTTTGGTGCTATTAGGCTATTCTTGATTTTTTCGTAATTCGGCATGTAATAAGTACAATAGCATTGCAAGCATAACACTCAACAAGAGTAGAGATTAATAAATAAGTTAGGGAGGCGAATTATTAATTGCGCATGCATTTTAAAAATTCGCTTTTTGATATAGTCACTAAATGAAATAGGATGAGTTTTTTGGTTCAATCTGGCGTAATATAAGTAGTATAACGATTAACGAATATAAAAAATCATGTGGTGTCTACAATATTCGGAGACGCCACTTTTGTTGATAAATACTGAGAACTGTCTTGTGTTTGCAACCAGACGCATTTTTCAATGTGTAAGATGATCTAGTATTATCCCGTTGCAGACAGATCACCACAAGTTTCATTCATTCGGGAACACGAGAGTGACGGTCGTCCCTGTGCCGACCTGGCTTTCCAGTTCCAGGCGTCCACCGTGTGCCTCAATGAGGCTCTTTGCGATTGGTAGTCCAAGACCGGTTCCCTCATGGGCCACCTGCGAGTTTGCTCGCGCCTGTCCAAAGGGCTCCAGGACCATCATCAGGTCCTCAGGTTCGATCCCAACACCCGTGTCGGAGATGCGGACAATGATCTCGTTGCCCGCGCCCCGCTCCGTCCTCACAGTGATCAGACCATCCATCGGCGTGTACTTGTCGGCATTGGATAGGAGATTGAGCATGATCTGCCGGAACAGTGTGAGGTCGGCAAAAAGCGTAGTGGTGTCGTCGGCGAGTTCAGTCGTTACCCGGTTCGAGTGGACCCGCGATCCGTCACCGATCAATCGGCTGCATTCTTCAATGACAGGATGAAGCGAAAATTTGGTCGCCTTTACTTCGAGCTGGCCAGCTTCGATCTTCGACAGATCCAGAACGTCTCCAACGATTTCGATCAGATGCTGGCTGGAGTCATGGATGCTTTTTGCATAATCCAGGTAGTGCGGATCGCTATGTTTACCGAAAGTCTCCTGCACCAGCATTTGTGCAAAGCCGGAGATCGCATTCAGTGGGGTGCGGAGTTCGTGGTTCATTGAGGCCATGAAATCGGATTTCGCGGCGTTTGCCTCGTCGGCAATCTGAACGGCCACTTCCAGATCGCGCGTACGGTTCAGAACCCGTTGCTCGAGAGTTTGGTTGATCTGGCGAACCCGACTCTCGGCGTCCCTGGCGCGTTTGTTTTCCCGGAACAGAAAAACAAGCAGGACGGTTCCCAAAACACTCGTTGCTGCGATGATCAACGCCAACAGAAAAAAGGAGCGGTTGGCCGACCGCGTCTGTTCAATGATGAACTCCTGCTCCCACTTATCGACCCGCTGCGCCATTTTGTGAATGGGCGCTATCATTACGGCAATCTGATCAATGATAGCCTGGCCGGCAGAAAGATCGCGATACGCCAGTTGCTGCAAAGCGGGTTCGATATTGTCCAGCAACGACACCACGCCATCAATCGCGTCTTCGCCTTCCGAAATCGAAACAACGTGCTGGCCGAGTGATCCCGAACGCAGGTTGTCGACCTGGCTCCACAGGATGTCGAAACGCAGCATTACATCGTCGTGGGTGACGTCCCGGTCGCCACGCGCGTAGCGACCGATGACGCTGGTCAGGCGCAGGAGTTCGCGATCAACTTCGGTCGCGAGCCACAGTCCCGAACCGCGGACTTCGGCCTGATCAGGCCTGAACTGTTGCATCATGAAAACCGCGCCAATGAAGGCGCTAACCAAAAACAAACCAACAGTCGCGAGCAGTAGTCCCGTCTTGGCCCCGCCACTTCGCGCTTTATCGGATTTCCATTCTGACAAGTTGCCAAATCCACTTTTTGTCCGAGGCCCGATTGCGCAATTCCGGATAGTCATCCCGGGGATAAACGGGCCAGATGGGCCCTTTTGTCCTGGCCGTCAGCTCCTGGTCATCTTTCCAGAGAGCAAACACGACACCGTATTTGGCGAAATCCGATACCGGTATCTCGACTTCATAATCGTTTAGAGCCGTGGCGTGAATAGTGTCACCGTGCGCACCGACCGCGTCCATCACATCGCTTGCCAGCGCGCCTTTGAAGACCGAAGTTCCCGCTGTCCAAGTCGTACTCGTTGTCAGTTCGTGGAGGCCCAATCCAACCAGCATCTCGCGGTCGAACCGGGCCTCGCCGTCCGCGTTCGTGTGCTTTATCGCGCCGGTTATCGTCAAGATCACCCGCCCTTTTGGGGCCTCGAGTGATGATTGGGCCAACTGGTTAGCGGAGTCTCCTGCATTGGCGGGGAGAGCCAACGCCGACCAGATACACGCCATGGCGATGGCCCAGGCGAAACGGCGACAAACTGCAATATGCATACGGACGATCCAGTCATGTAATGATCGCTATCAAGCCGCGACCTGAGCTTGGGTGATCCAAGTCCTTACTAGAGAGTAGGGAGTATCACCTATCTGCCATAGCGACTTTGATATGGATCACGCGTGTTCGACCGTATGCAGCTCACGTCTTTTCGGCGATACGGATTGACTGGACTGGGCTAGAAACAAACAAACGGTTGTCGCGAGTATATTGCCTGCCAAGATCGAATATACAGAGAAAGAGGTAAGGTTCGAGAAAACTGTCTCACAGTATTTGTTAAAGCGATTTTGTAATAAAAGAAACAAACAAAATTAGTCTGATACAGGGGGCAAATTAGCGAAACGCTGACGCGAATGAATACCAAAACCTCACATGTCTGTACGTCGCTTGCAATGGTTGGAGGTGACGTTTTTTTGACACCCACGGCTCGATCGCGTTGGGAGGCTTACGGGTGTTACCCCAAGGAAACTTCCCTCTAGTTGACGTGTCTTGGGCTATATCGAGTTCTGTTCCTCTTAGCCTCTGGGCGGTGGGACGAATGGGCTTTGTTCGCTGCCGACACATGTTGATAGTACCGCCAGCCCAAGGGGTTCTCCTGGCTCACAATTCGAGAGGCGGATAGCTGATGAAAAAGGTCGCAGTTGTCACAGGTGCCGCTCGCGGGATCGGTCTCGCAACGGTCAGATATTTCCTTACCGAGGGCTGGCGTGTGGCCATGCTGGATGTCGACACGGACATGCAGGCCCGTGCGCACGAGGCGCTGGACCAGCCTTCAGAGGCGATCGCGATGACCTGCGATGTATCCAGTCCAGAGCAGGTCGCTGCGGCCGCGAATGGGATTATGGAGCGATATGGCCGCGTTGATGCCCTGATCAACAATGCCGGGATCGCGGTGTTCAAGCCGGTCCTCGAGACGACGTTCGAGGAATGGTCCCGGGTGCTGGATGTCAATCTTAGTGGGGCCTTTCTTTGTACCCAGGCTTTTGCACCCCTGATGCTCTCCGGCGGTGGCGGTGCGATCGTCAACGTCACGTCCATATCCGGAGCGCGTGCCTCCACCTTGCGGGTGGCCTATGGAACCAGCAAAGCCGCTCTGGTCCATTTGACAAAACAGCTTGGCGCCGAGCTCGGGGTACTCGGCATCAGGGTCAACGCCGTCTCACCCGGTCCGGTGGAAACGGCCATGGCCAAACAGGTTCACACGCCGGAAATCCGTGCCGACTACCACAACGCCATTCCCCTTGGCCGCTATGGACTGGAGGAGGAACTGGCAAGCGCGATCCATTTCCTGTGCAGCGACAGGGCGAGTTACATCAATGGTGAAACACTGAACGTCGACGGCGGCTTCGCAGCAACAGGAATTGGCCTTGCCAGCCTGAGGTAGAGCTAAGACCAATTAACGGATTTCTAGCTAGGTGATCCAGCCATAGAAAACCATAGTTTAAAACAAACAGACGCCATTTGGCGATGCGCTACTGTTTTTTACTAAACGGCAAGAAGACTCAATGTTGCTGAGGTGAAAATATCGAGTGGCGCCTTTTTGGGCGCTGAAGGATTAGTGAGTTTTCTGACCCGGAAAAGACTTTTAGCTAAGTGAATATCTTTCGGATCTGATGCGCGTAGGTCTCGATGGCCATCTTGTCGACCGGGCCAATCAGCAGAAAACTGTAGGATCCGACGCTGAAGCTGGCACTCTCAAGTCCCTCAAGGCGGGTATAGGTAATTCGCTCTTTCGTTCCGCCGCTGTCTTTGAAGACGCAAAGAGCAATCGGCTGCCCCGCAGGGCCGGCAAAAACGATCTGACTCAGTGGCTGTCCTTCGAACGCGAGCAACTGCGCGCGTTTCAGCGCCAAACCAGAGAGCTTTGACAGGGTGTCGCCGTTCAGATCGATTTTGAGTGCCGCCTCTGACCGCGCCAACTGTTCAGCGATCTCAGCCGGGCTATGGGCCACCATGGAGATGGTATCGGCACTGTACAGCGCCTGATAGGCGGCGACTTGGTGCATCCAAGGCCGTATGTCGGAGTTTGCCGTTGATAGTCCTAAGTATCCCCCGATCAACAACAGTCCACCGACGCAAGCTGCAGCGAAAAGGCGGACGTTGGGAGAAACGCTAAGAGTGCGGCCACTTGGTGCGGGCAAGAAGTCCTCTGCTGGGCGGTTTGGCGTCACCGATTGAAACGCCTCCGACACAGTATTTGCCGTCTGGTCCATCTTCATGAGGCGGCGTTCGAGATCCGGGTCACCCTCCAGGGCGGCTAGGATTTCGGCTTCCTGATCGCTTGAAACGTTGCCATCAAGAAAGGCCCTCAGTTCGATATCACTGAAGCGGGGCATTCACCGGCCTCCAACAGCGTTGAGGTTGGGCTTGAGATCGCCCAGATGCTTGAGGGCGGCTCGGGCTGTCGACAGTCGACTCATTATTGTGCCGAGAGGGACATCGAGTATCTGGGCGGCTTCTGTGTACTTAAACCCTTCGACATAGACCAGCACGACCGTCTCTCTCTGCGCTTCCGGAAGCTCCAGAACCTTCTGAATAACCTCTCGAGCGAAATAGTTTGTCTCAGCGCGATCCGTGCTCGACAGGTCCTCAACGTCCGGGGTTAGCGCCAGGGACTGAGATTTGCGGATGGCCTGTGCCCTCATCTGGTTCAACCAAATCGAACGGCAAATCGTGATGCACCAAGCCGTCAGGTTGCTGCCGTCGCGATACTGACCGTGGCTCTCCATCGCTCTCAGGACAGTTGCCTGAGTAAGATCATCGGCCAAGTCACGCTGACCGCTCAACGACAAGGCAAAGCGCCAGACGGATGTCATGACGGGCAGAATGGCAGTGGCCATGTCCGAGGGCGAAGTGATCCTGGGCATCTATCCGTAGTGCCGTTTTGAGACCGGGCCGCGATACTGCCCCCGGCTAGGAATGCGAACAACCATGATGCGTGGCCGGACCGGGCTCGCCGCTCGAACGGGCAAGCGGCGAGGGGGGCGGCCCTTTTCGATCTAGCTTTGCTTCTCAGTCGCGTTGAACACCAGCCGCAGGGTGATCGGGCTAACCCGTGTGATGCTCTCCAGGGAGGCCAGACCCTTCAGAACGTCAATGCTCGCGTCAATGCCCGCATCCTCAGTGCCGAGCATGATCATTCCATCGGTCGTCACCATCACCCGGTCTTCGGTCAGGCGCATGACGAAGAGTTGTGCGTCCAACTCGGTTTCAATGCCGACCAGCGAAAGAGTGCCTGTGGTTTCCAGCGTTGTTGCGTCGCCGATCTCCAACGCCTCAAGCTCGGCCATGTCAATTTCAGCCGTTACCGTTGCCGTCGCGGCGTCTTTGAAAACGTGCTCGATGATCCTCTTGTTTCGGATGTCGATGAACGTCTCCACCGACGCCAAACCGATGTTCAGTTTGACCTCACCAGACCGGGAGACAGTTCCCGAGAGATCGCTGAAACTATGGTTTTCACCAATCTCGTTGCTCTTGATGGATGCGAAGGACACGTTCGAAAGGCTGCCATCCAGCGCCCAGTCCTTTGCGTGTGCCGTAGATGCGGCGAGCGCAAGCGCAGCGATGGTGAAGAAGAGTCTGATCAAGTGCATTTTCATTTCCTCCGCTGATTCTTGAAGGGCACCGATTCCCGGGCACCTACGCAGGAAACAAATCAGCCGGAGAATTATTCGATTTTTTTTCTGAGTATCTCCTCTTGCTCGGAACATGCGGACCGTCGAATGGAGGAAACGCCGCCCGACAAGAGCCGCTTGGAGCGGCTGGGCCTCCAAGCGGCAATCTAGAGAATGTCAATAAAAACAGAGATGTATTCTATAGCTCTAGAGTGGGGGGCGACGCCTGCTTCCGCTGGATTTTGCGCCAAACTCGAAGGGTTGGAAGGCCCGGAGTTCAATCGCTCCCATCGGGCAGACTGCGAAGATAGGCCTTCGCGTCCCCGCGCAGAGGGTCATGAATTGTCGCCGCCCATTCCAGGCCATGTTTTTCGATCGTTTGATCGTCCGCCGCATCGGCCCGGTACATCCAAAGAGGGAGCATGTAGTTCATTTTGCATAGATTGGCGGTTAGCTGGAACGGCCGCATAAGCTCATGGACTGTCGCGTAGATGTCGAAGCCGGAGTAGAAATGTGCGTGTCCGCCAACGGAAACGATCACTTGTAAATCCTTTCCTGCGAGCTTGTCTCCGCTGCTGCCGTAAGCGAACCCGTAGGTTAGGACGTCATCCAACCATTTCTTCAGAAGCGGTGGGACGGAGTACCAGTACATTGGGAACTGGAAGATGACCCTGTCGTGGGCGAGCAAGGCGGATTGCTCGCGCTCCACGTCGATCTGAAAATCAGGATAACGGCCGTACATATCGACGGATGTCGTAATCCTCCCGCTCTCCTCAAGGATCCTCTTCCACGCTCGATTCACCCAGGATGAGCTGAGATCGGGGTGGAAAACCAAGTTCAGGATTTTCATTTTCTCGGGCTCGCTACACTTGCTTGAGACCAAAGGACGCCAGAGCGCGTTCGGCAACGGTCTCACCGTGTTCTTGGACGAAGTGTCCGGCTTCGGGAACCTCGAGCGGAGCGGGGCACCCGTTGATCAACTCGCGCATACGCGGCATCACCGGCGGGCCAAGCATGTCGTCTTTCATCCCAACGGCCATGAATGACTGGCCAGTCCATTCATTTGACCAGAACGCGGCCGCTTTTCGGGAGACCTCGATGCCGTACTGATCCGTCCCGACCAGCTTAGGAAACTTATAGACGCCGGCCTTGTAACGGCGGTCGGGGAAGGGGGCGGCATAGGCGTCGCCTTCCTCTTTCGAGATGACGGGCTCGTACTTCCGCATGAACCAGGAGAGGTCGAGATCCTCTGCTGTCGTAACGTCCGCCTTCCATTTGTCGAAAGCGGGGCTGTCGACCGGCCCCATCATGAGGGCCGTGTTCATAATCAGAAGACGCTTGAAGCGGTCCGGGAACGCCATTGGCAGCGTCAATCCCAGCAAACCACCCCAGTCCTGACAAACCAGGGTGATGTTCCGAAGATCAAGGCGTTCGATAAACCACAGCAGATAGTCGCGATGGAATTTGAATGAGTAAGCGTCTTCATCCGTTGGCTTGTCGGAACGGCCAAATCCAATCAGATCCGGCGCGACGCTTCGAATGCCGTTACGCGAGAAAACCGGGATCATCTTGCGATAGAGGAAACTCCACGTCGGTTCGCCATGCAGGCAAAGAAACACCTCAGCGGCGTCAGTACCTCCCTCATCGAGATAATGTGTACGGATGCCGGGATATCCTGGGATTTCCGTTATGTAATGAGGGTCGAAGTTGAAACCCGGTAGGTGCTCAAACCGCTCATCGGGTGTTCTAAGGACGTCCACAATCACCTCCATCAACGGGGTAGGTCGTTTGACCTAAATTCTGGATGGCGGTTTAGGTCAATTGACCTATACTGTCAATGGGAGTTTTGACCATGCCAGCGGAAGCCAAGGGCACGTCCGCCCAAGACTGGAAGAGCATCGACAAACGCCATTTCGTCATGGCGAACGCTCTCGAGCTGCTGACCGACGTTGGTTACCAAGGCGTGACCATGCGGGGGCTTGCCGAGCGATGCGGAATGTCACTCAGCAATGTGCAGTACTATTTCCGGTCGAAGGATGATCTCATCGCGGAAATCGCAGACCGTTATTTCGGCGACTGCAACTCGATCCTGTTGGCCCATTTTGAGGAATTTGGACCGATGGAAGACCGGGCGGCAGTGGAGCGGCTGGCGAGGGTTGTTTTGGAACATGGGCGGGAGATGACGGACATGTGCCGTGTCTTCCGGGAGCTCTGGGCGATCGCGTCGAGACACGATGCTTTGGCCAACCTTCTAGGCCATCACTACCGGCGATTGGGCACAACGCTTGAGCAGCATCTGAATCTCTCCTCAACGACGCAAGAAAGTCGACGGAAAGCGGTGACCTTGTTTCTGACGATGAGCGAGGGATACTCCATCATCGGTTCGGCCAACTTGATCGACCACGACGAGGCGGTCTCGTTCTTCACTGACGTGCTTATGAACGCAATGGCCGGCGATGTGGAGGGCATTGACCGGGCGTGAGGCTATCAGGGGAATGCAGCTTGCGGGTCACCGTCGATGGACTGAAGCAGTTCGTTATCGGGTCGAGAAAAGAAGCCTGATATAGCTCCTTAGCTGCATGATCTGCTGCCCTGTGATGCCCCGCTCACCGAGGGCGCGTTCAAGAATTAACCCACCCTCGACAACGCTTGAGACCATATCGCCCAAGGCATCGAGGTCCGTCTCCGTATGAGGCGGATACCTCTCGGCAATCTCAGCAAACATCGCTCGGAAGCGAGCGCGCCATCCAAGGATCGCATTTCGGTTGAGAGTCCGGATACCACTATCGAACAGCCGGTCTTGGTAGGCTGCGGACGCGATCACACATCCAGGATGGCCGTTCGGCATGTCGTCCAAGAGCTCGGCGAGCAATTTCAAGCCGATCAGCATCGCGTGGAGCGGGTCGTCACTGAGTTCCCGGGCGCGCGCGAACAAGTCGTCGTAGAGACGGTCCTCATTGGCGATGTAGCGTTCGATCAGTGCGCGGGCGAGCGCGTTCTTGTCTTTGAAATGATAGAAAAACCCGCCACGGGAGATGTCCGCGGCCGCGGCAATCTCCTCGATAGAAGTCGCCTCAAAACCTTTTTCCAGCACGGCAACTTCGGCGATGTCGAGAATGACCGTCCGCGTATCTGCCATCGAACCCTCCGAGTTGACTGTACCGTAAGTTCAGTTGACGCAGCCAATTGTTCGATCTCACCAAAGTCGTTCCGCTAATCTTCTGTAAAATAGTGAGAAAAAAACATCAACGCCTATACCGTGAGGCCAGTTCAGTCCCTCTCGGTGCACGTCTAGCCTTTCGTCAGACATCAACACGAAGGCGTTGGTGGAGCGTTAGCTCTGTCACGTCTCCATAGATAGGTGAGACTCAAATGACGAAGACCGCAGCATTCCAACTCCGCAAAGCCAAAGTCGAAGATGCCGAGTCCCTGGCACGGCTCATTGATATCGCCGGTGAGGGCATCCCGTCGTGGCTATGGTCGATGAGCGCAAAAGACGGAGAGTCCCCGCTCGATGTTGGGATTGCGCGCGCAAGCCGGACGAGTGGAGGGTTCACGTTCTTGAATGCGATCGTCGCAGAGCGCGAAGGTGACATTCTGGGGATGGCGCTGTCATACCCCATTGATGACATGCCACAGGATGATCCGGACAGTTTGCCCGCGCCCATCGCCCCTTTTGTTGAGCTCGAGGCGCATTCAGTTGGGACGTGGTTCGTGAATGCGCTTGCCGTGCGGACAGGCCAGAGAGGCGATGGAATTGGAACGGCGCTGCTGAGAGAGGTCGTTGCCATGGCCGAGCAAGCCGGCTACCCGGCTCTCACCATTCAGGTTTTTGGCCAGAACGTCGACGCCTTGCGCCTCTACGAGCGGTTCGGGTTCGAGATCTGCGCGCAGACGCCGGTTCGGCAGCACCCCTGCCAACCCTATTACACCGGCGATGTTCTTGTGTTGCGGAAGCGCATCTCAAAGAGCCTGGCGGCCTGAGCCTGCAGTTGAGCAATGAAAGGGCCATGATGTGTCGCTCTATTGGGTATTTCTGTCCGCATCCGGTGCTGGTTTCACAATCGGAAGCGTTCTCTTGAAGCGCTTCGTGGACACTGGCAATGGAGCGGTCCTGGGTTTCGCGGTTGCGGTGTTTGTTCTTAGCAACGTCGCCTACATCCGGGTTCTGACGGATGGGTTGGGCAGGGGCGCTGTCTTGTCCAGCATGTGCCAAGTTGTTGCTTTGTCCGCGATCGCGGCACTCTTCTTCGACGAAGATTTCAGCCCTTATCAGATCGCGGGTGTTGGGTTTGCTGTTGCAAGCATCTGGCTCTTCTCTCTTTCCGACCCATCCCGCATCTAGATCAGGCGGCGCGATGGCGTGATCACGCCATCAGCCAGTCAACCCACCGTTCTTTGGATGAAGCAATGCGGAAGAACGGTGGGACAAGGGAGGGGATAGACAACAAGTCTCCGATCTAAAATCTCACAATAGCAACAGAACGGGTACGGCGGTCTTGGATCCAGAGGACGCCGTGTTCGTTTGTTGCTGTTTCAGATCGATTTCTCCGCAGAAGCAGCCGGTCAGTCTGGCAGTTGGCCATTCTTGATGACGTCCAGGATGAAAGTACGCTGGTCCCAACCGGTTGCCGCGCTGTTGGTGACAACTATGCGTCCGTTGTCCATATCGATCATGATGTTCTGACCGTTGAAACCCTCCGTAGCGAGAATGTTTCGGTTCGTCATCCCTTGGAAATCAAAATAGAACTGAGCCCCATATTTTCGAGCATACCGGTGAAGCCAGAGCTGAGAGTTATCCTCGTTTGGGGCGAATTTGTACCAGCTCTTTGCACTGGCCTGAGCTTCTCTGAGATAATTTCCGACGCAAGTCTGTTCTTGGTAATCCTTCATCAAGGCCACGGCGAAACGGAGAAAATCGAGTCGCGTCATGAAAAAGGAGTAAGAGGCTTGTGTTTCCGGTAGGCCGTAGAAAGGTGACCTTTTTCCATCTGTCAGTGTTCTTGCGTGTTTCTCGTAAAATACTGGATGTTCAATCCGGATTTTGTCCTGAAAGACCAACCGCATTAGCGCGTCATAATTTGGGCCGGCCCTGAAGGCGATGTAGTTGGCGATGATGTCGCTCAGAACATTGTTATAGAAGACCTGGGAGCCGCGTCGTTCGGTGCCTTTCAGCAAGGCGGCAATCGTATCCACGCCCATGTCCCGGTGATGCCGTTCAGCGCCCATCACACGGTTGGCTCGCCGATTGACGGTGTGTTGGTCGCCAGCATTCATGTCCAATAGGTCTCGGAGGACTTGTCCCTGATAAAGGGTGTCTCTCATCATTGGCCAGTCGATGATTTCGTCTATCGATGTGACGAAACCTTCGCATATGGCATGCGCCATGATGAAGGATACGATGCTTTTTCCTGTTGAGTGTGTGAAGAAGACTGTCTCATCATTTATATCTTTTCGAAATCTCCCATTGGGTGACGTTCCGTTATATTTTAGAAATCCATCTGCATAGTAGAGATAGCTGAGGATGAAGCCTTGAGAGAGTTCCCGCTCTATCCGGTTACTGCTTGTAGTCAGACGTTCTTCAAAAGGCACTGCATTGCCTTTTGGATCAACCTTGTACATCCGGTTCTGACTGGCTCTGCGGCGAATAAAATTCCTGCGGCGTGCTTCATAAAGGGAAATTGTTGCGTCGTTGGGTCTGGCGGACTCGGGAATTTCATTTGAATTGGAGTAGCTAACGGCTTTCCCACCCGGATCTGTCTGGGCATCTGAAGATGTTTGGCTTCCGGCTATCATGATTGACGCAAGAGCGAACCCAAGGACGACTAGGCGCTTCAATGGATTTCTCCGCATTCTGGCCTCTTCCGTTAACCCTCTGGACACACGGACACTTTACGACCAAGTGAAGTCACATGGTTACAATGTCCGGGCCTCTTAGGGTGACTGTGTCTGAAGATACCCAAAGGCAGGTGATGCATCCCCACGGTGTCAACGTTCATTGATTGGACCTTTGCAATTGGGCATGCCGCAGCGAAGAGCGTGGTCCGTGCTTGTTTGTCGGAGTGTATGACAGCGGCACCCGCCAGAAAGGCTCTTTGGCTAAGCTCAGCTCGTTCTCGGACAGCGGTGCAGATAGAAACTGTCCCCATCCAGTTGAGCTCCCTCAATGGGCGTGTCTGTGAATCCATGTGATACAACGTAGTCGCCTTCGAACAGCTTTATGCCCATGTAACGGACTGTATTCTCAGAGTTACGTGTCTGGAGAACAACGAACGCATCGGGCTTGATCTGGTAAAGTCGATATCGTTCGAGCTTCAGGGTCTCAGTCTGGATACTTTCGCTGGGCGCGGCGTTATAGAGGATCGATGTGCCATCGATTGTGATGTAGGGCGCGTCTTTGCTGCAGTCACTGTCCAAGTGCCAATGCCCTTTGAATTGGGCCGCCATAGTCAAGGCACGACGCTCAGGACGACTATATTCACTTTTGTCCACTTCGCCTTGAAGCTCGGTGAGGTCGCTTCCCTCAAAGAATGGCTCATGTTCCTCTGGTGATTGGGCGTAGAGCGACGCGACAATCAGGATTGCCGCACCTCCAATCAGCCACTTTGGATCCAGGCTCGTGCCTTTCAGGATTGGGTTCATCTCTCAAGTCGCTCCCCGGTCCTAGGTCGTCGCGGCAGCCATCAGCGGTTGGGTCGTTCACGATGCTGATGTGAGCGCCCCAAATTGTTCAAGCGAACTGTGAAATTGGGGTTTCTAAGACTTGCGGTTGGCTATCCGCTTGATCAATCACTGCGCTTGACATCGTTCAACCAGTTGCGAAGAGACCGGATCGCTGCCCGGTCCTGATCGCCTTGTCTGCAAACGAAGTAGAGCGATCTTTCCGTTGAAACAGCCGAGTGATCAAGTCGAACGAGCCGGTTGGCGGCCAGGTCGTCCTCGACAAGAAGGCGCCGCGCCAAGGCTACGCCCTGTCCGTCAACGGCTGCTGCGATCAATACGGCGGTATCGGTGAACATCAGCTCCTGGGCCGCAAGCGTCGACCGGCCCAAACCAACCAGATCGAACCAGTCACCCCACGCCGGATTGAAGAGATCATGAAGCAGCGGGAGACGAGTGATTTCGGAGGGCGTCAACGGCAGTCTCGAATCTGAAACCAACGTTGGCGACGCGACGACGATGAGATCTTCGTCGGCGATGAGTTCGTCGTAGAGATTGCCCCACCCCCGAACGCCAAAACGAAGTGCGACGTCGATCTCGCTGTCATCAAACTCGATCACCTTGTCATTGGTGTCGAGAAACATGGCAATGCCCGGATGCTTGGCACGGAAGCTTGGAAGTCTGGGGACCAGCCACTTCGTCGCCAGGGAGGATGAGAGGGAGATCTTTATCGACTTTCTGTCCGGTACTCGACGGACACTCCGGACACCGAGTTCAAGAGCGCCCAAGCCCTGTCGCGTGGCCATGTGCAATTGCTTGCCGGCATCGGTCAATTCGACGCCCCGCACATGTCGATGAAGCAATGAAACACCCAAATACGTCTCAAGCTGGGCGACCTGCTTGCTGACGGCACCATGCGATACGCCGAGCATATGGGCAGCCTCAGTCAAGCTTGAATGACCCGCCACCGCATCGAATACCTGCAAGGCCCGCAGATGTTTAAGATCCCGCATAGATATGAAAATACCTCATATCAATTGGAGATAAACTCGCTTTCTTGGCTTAAAAAAAGAAGCTACGGCTCCGGGACATGAACTCAATTCATATTACGGGGAAGCTGGTCAATGTCGGATGTGAAAGTCGCGCTCATGACAGGCACGGGGCAGGGGATCGGTGCGGGCTGTGCTCGCGAAATGGCGAAGGCAGGGTACAAGGTGTCCCTCATGTCGCCTTCAGACCGAAGCATCGCGCTTGCAAAGGAACTCGGCGGTATTGGACGTAGCGGATCTGTTCTGGAAACAGATGACCTGCAGACAATGGTCCGCGAGACCATGAGTGAATACGGCCGCATTGACGTTGTGGTCAGCAACATGGGCCACGGTGGGACGGTCCCCGAAGAGATAAAGACTGTTGGGTTCGATCCGGAGTTTGATGGCCCTTTACTCGAACTGTCAGATTCACTCTGGCACCAGAGCCTCGATATGTATGTGCTGAACGTCGTAAAGCTGGCCCGGATTGTCACGCCGATTATGGTCGAACAGGGCGGCGGAAACTTCGTGAACATCTCTTCGATGAACACCGTTGAGCCCCGGGCGCCATACCCGATGAGCATGCTGCGCGGGGCGTTGCACAGTTTTGCGAAGCTCTTTGGAGACCGGTATGCCCGCTACAACATCTGTATGAACAATCTGATGCCCGGCTTTTGCGAGAATGTGACTCTGTCGGAGTTCGCGCGGACCTCGATACCGGCGCAGCGCACAGCGACCTTCGAGGAGATCGGGAAGGCTTGCGTGTTTCTCTCCTCCGAGCATGCGCGCTACATCAACGGGCAGAGCATTCTCTCAGATGGCGGCATGAACCGTGCGGTCCGGTAGACTTTCAGCGTCGCGCGCTTGTGAGTCGACCGCAACACGCGGGCTTATCAACACCGGCGCCCCGACAGCAGGAGCTCAGAACCGTCGAGACGGTTCCTAAGCGCTGTCAGGTAGCGTCTCGGGCTTCAAACTCGGTTCGGCTTTGTTTGACGCCGTCCATATTGTCCCGGGCCCAGAAAACGAGGGGCCGGAACCGGTTGACCAGATCTTCGCCCCGTTCCGTGAGCTCGTAAGACACTGCCAACCGACGCCCGGTCGAGACCGTTCTCGTTATGTGTCCATCACGCTCCAGTCCCCTCAGGTTCTCGGTCAGGACACGTTGCGTGATATCGCCGACGGTGGCCTTAACCTCGGCAAATCGAAGTGCACCATCTTCCAAAGACAGCAAAATCAGCATCCGCCACTTGCCCATTACATTGCTCAATACGCTTCGGATCGGGCAGGCGTCGGATTCGACTTTATCCGAACAAGTAATTGGAAGCATATCTTCTATGTCCTTTGCATACGGTATCTTTGAGAGCACCAAGTTACTTATTAGTGCGTAATTGTAACATGGTGCGCGGTTGATACCATCCGGCTTTCCGCTGAACAACAAAGGTCACCCGCGTGAGACAGTGTTGGACGTTGAAGCCAGGCTACGGCCTTGAGTCACTTGCCCTCAAGGACCTGCCCACCGCCGATCTTGAACCAGGACAGGTCCGGGTCTCGATCCAGGCCAACTCACTAAACAGCAGAGATATCATGGCGGCGATGGGCCAATCGCCGCTCCCGCTTCCGGATGAAATCATTCCTGCCTCAGACGGGGCTGGCGTCATCACGGAGGTCGGCGAGGGGGTAACGCGCTTCTCGGAAGGCGACCGAGTGGTGATTTGCTTCAACCCATCGCACCAGGACGGTCCATTCCACCCGAGCATGGCCATTGGGGCTCTTGGCGAGGTGCGCCCCGGTGTCCTTGCGAGCGACGTGGTGATCGAAGAGGCCGCTTTGGTGGGGCTTCCCGACACTGTGTCGTTCGCCCAAGCGGCATGTCTGCCCTGCGTCGGGGTGACGGCCTGGAGTGCCTTGTTTGAAATGGCTCCCTTGATGCCGGGGCAAACCGTGTTGGCCGTGGGGACCGGAACAGTCTCCTTGACGTCCCTGCGGTTGGCCAAGGCAGCCGGGGCACGGGTTGGGGTCACGTCATCCAGTGATGAGAAATTGGGGCGGGCAGAAGCACTCGGTGCGGACTTCACAATCAATTATCGGGAACATCCTGACTGGGCGGACAAGGTCCGGGATATGACCGATGGGGCGGGTGTCGACGTTGCGTTGGAGACGGCCGGGCCGCCCTCCATCGCGCAAACCATCAGAGCTTGCCGTTACGGAGGCCGGGTCATGCAGATCGGTCTAAAGGGGCTCGAAGGGCCGTCGATCAACCTGTTGGACGTTCTGGTCGGCGGGGCCCGGATTCTCCCGGTGATGGTTGGCTCCCGGGCGATGCTTGAGCGCCTTGTGACCGCGGTGTCGCTCCATGACATCTCCATCCCCATCAATCAGCAGTTTCACTTTGAGGATGCGCCGAGCGCGTTCGCGTCTTTCACCTCCCCGCAGACATTCGGCAAGACCGTCATTCTTCACGATGAGATCGGAGCCTAAGGATGAGCCAATCGCTTGATGGAAAGATCGCATTGGTGACCGGCGGCAGCAGAGGAATTGGTGCGGCGATCGCGAAACGCCTGGCCGCCGACGGCGCATCAGTCGTTATCACCTATGGCGGATCAAAGACCGATGCGGAGCACGTGGTTGCCGCCATAGTGGGATCAGGCGGCAAAGCGCGGGCCATCCAGGCGAACGCCATGGAGCCCGGTGCGGGAGCCTTGGCGGTCGACGATGTCATCCAGAACGAAGGAGCGCTCGACATCCTCGTCAACAATGCCGGGGTCAATATCATGAAGCCCCTCGAGGCCATCGAAGACGAGGACTATGAGACGGTCTTCGGCGTCAATGTCAGGGGAACGCTGGATGTTGTGCGGGCGGGGGCGAGGCATATGGAGGCGGGCGGACGGATCATCGTCGTCACGGCGACGATCGCGAACGGTTTCTTCGCGCCAACCCTTGGGCTTTATGGGGCAAGCAAAGCGGCGGCCAATGCTTTCGTCCAAGGCTGGTGTCGAGACTTGGGGCCAAAAGGAATCACCATCAACGCCGTCGTCCCGGGCCCGATCAACACGGACATGAACCCGGAGGAGAGCGAGTTGGGGCAGCGCTTGCATCAGATGGTTCCGCTCGGACGTCATGGTACGCCGGACGAGGTTGCGACGCTGACGGCATTTCTCGCTGGACCTGAGTCCTCATTCATCACCGGTGCCCTGATGATCATCGACGGTGGGATGAACGTCTGAAGCGTCTGCGCAACGAGTGGGAATTCGGCGCTCCGTCCCGCTGGGAGCGCCGCACTTCCTGTGTCACCAAGGCTTACCGCCTCATTAGACCCGCCGCAGCGCTGGTCTTGTCTACAGCCGCCCAAGGCGCCGTTAGGCCGTCATGCCCGCGATCATCGCTGCCAGAGCCGCGATATGGATCAACATGATGGCCCGATCGTTCCAAAGCACGCCGACCGCGAACCAACCGACGACGCCAAACAGGAACAGATAAAGATTCCAAGGGGTAATGCCGTAGGCGGTCGCAGCGTAACCCATGATCTGAATAACAGAAGCAGCCCACTTGATCACAAAGACCACTGTGTCCCGGTTGATCGCCGGGAGCGCAAGGTCAGACCGCACGGGTTATTCCTCCGTCGACCCGGATGTTCTGTCCGGTGATGTACCCGCTGCCTTCCGATGCGAGGAAAGCGACAACGGATGCAATCTCATTCGCCGAGCTGCCGTAACGACCCATCGGAATACGGGACCGGAACTCTTCCTTCTCCGGCAGGCTGTCGATGAAGCCAGGGAGAACGTTATTCATCCTGACGTTATCAACGGCATATTTGTCGGCGAACAGTTTCGTAAATGCGGCCAAACCCGCGCGGAAGACGCCGGATGTCGGGAACACGGGGTCGGGTTCGAACGCTGCGAATGTCGAGATGTTGATGATTGAGCCCGCCCCTTGCGCCACCATGATCGGGGTTACGAGCCGGGTAGGCCGAACGGCGTTCATGAAGTAGACGTCTAGGCCGGTGTGCCAGTCCCCGTCGCTCAGTTCCAGGACCGGCGCACGGGGCCCGTGTCCAGCGCTGTTCACCAGAACGTCGATGCGGCCCCACGTATCCATCGCGAGATCCACAAGGGCCTGAAGATCGTCGTTCGATTGGTTGGAGCCTGTGACGCCGACACCTCCCAAGGATTTCGCCAGTTCTTCTCCTTTTCCTGACGATGACAGGATTGCGACCCCAAAGCCGTCTTGCGCAAGGCGGCGCGCAGAGTCTGCCCCCATTCCACTACCGCCGGCGGTAATGACCGCGACTTTCGTGACACTCATCGAAACCTCCCCTCGTTCTGATCATCTTTGGAGGTAGTTGGATGAACGTCCGCGGACCAATCATTTCTCATTGCCGGGGCAGTAGTATTACTACAGTCTAGAAACATAATCAGAGACCCAAAACTGAACGCGCTCCGGGTGTTTGACGCGGCCGCGCGTCATCTGAACTTCCGTGTCGCGGCTATGGAACTGAACGTCACTCAAGGGGCCGTGGCCCAGTCGATCAGGGGGCTGGAAGCTGATTTGGGTGTCAGTCTTTTCAAACGGTTACCGAGAGGGGTCGCGCTTACCGAGGTTGGGTCGCGGTACCACAGCGGCATCGCGAGGGGGTTGGCGGCGATTGATCAGGCAACCGAGGACCTGCGCGCCGGTTCTCGGATGATAACGGTGAGTGTTCCCCCATCCTTCGCATCAAAATGGCTCGTCCACCGGCTTCCCTACTTTCTTGAGAAGAATCCGGGCATTGAGGTGCACACGGTGGCAACAGAGGCTGTAGCTGACTTTCACACGCAGGCCGTCGACATCGCCGTCCGGCTGGGGGCGAAACCAACCGGTGATGACCTTGTTGTAGAGGCGCTTTCACCGGTGGAACTGGTGATTGTTTGTGGTCCATCCGTGACCATTCTTCCCAGCCGGAACGATGGTATCGAATGGTTTGCGGACAAGCCGCTGGTTCAAGACAGCCACAAGTACTGGAGGGTGCTGCTTGGCGACCGCTGGGAGAGTTCGCACACACGATCAGTCAGTTTCAACCAAACCGCCCTGGCGATCGATGCGGCGATCGCCGGGAAGGGCTATGCGGTCGTTCCGCGCTTCATTGCTCAGGGTGACTTGGCATCCGGCAATCTGATTGAGGTTCGTTCCGTGGAGCGGGAAGCAGCGGACGGTTTCTGGGCGGTTCATGTCGACAACAGACCGCCCGACGCGGGACCGAGGTCCTTGTTTTTCGAATGGCTACTCGAAGAAGTCGGCGTTTCCCGGGCCAAGATTTGAGCGCTTGAAGCCCCAGTCCCTTTGGCGGTTCGCCCACATGCCAACAGCCAAAATGAGACTGGCTCTGTGCCGGTCGACGCGACTTGGCGATCTCGCCGCTGATACTTTGGGATGCTAAGGAGGGCGGACGATAAAGCGGGACTAAGGAAAAGCCATGGCCCTTCCAGCGTTATCTGAAAACCACACGGATCCTCAGGCTTATCCGCCCGGTATCGCCTACATGGATGGGCAATATTTCGAGGTGTCGAAAGCCAGGGTCTCTATTCTGGACTATGGGTTTTTGCATTCGGATGC
Source organism: Thalassobaculaceae bacterium (assembly GCA_963691835.1). GTDB lineage: Bacteria > Pseudomonadota > Alphaproteobacteria > Thalassobaculales > Thalassobaculaceae. The sequence goes on along the minus strand of OY829383.1, from coordinate 4,289,804 downwards.
GACTTACGATGTGGTCCATACCTGGGATGGGGCGTTCTTCCGGTTGGACCTACATCTGGAACGGTTCTTTTCGAACATCGACGCCCTTCAGATGACAATTCCCTATAGCAAGGACGATGTGGAGACAGTGCTTCACAACTGTGTCGGCCTCTCCGGGCTGAAAGACGCTTACGTTGAGATGGTCTGCACACGGGGGACATCGCCGAGTTTCAGCAGAGATCCAAGAGACGCGGTGAACCGGTTCATGGCGTTCGCCATTCCGTTCGGATCAATCGCAAATCCATCCCAGATGCAGCGGGGCTTGCACGCAGTGATCAGCCCGACGACGCGAATTCCGGCGTCCTCCGTCGACCCCTCCGTCAAAAACTATCATTGGCTGGACATGGTTCAGGGTCTGTACCACGCCTACGGGGCTGGCGGTGACACCACCATCCTGTTGGATGGCGATGGCAACGTCACCGAGGGGCCGGGGTTCAACATCTTCTCTGTCCGGGACGGATGGCTGACCACGCCTGTGAGGGGTGTGTTGCAAGGGATCACAAGGCGAACCGTCTTCGACCTGTGCGGCGAGATCGATGTTCCGTGCTCGGCCGGTATCCTCACTCCGGCCGATCTTGAGGCCGCGGACGAAGTTTTTGTGACGTCCACAGCGGGCGGGTTGATGCCGATCACGACGATCAACGCAAAAAGAGTAGGTGATGGGACGGTCGGGCCGATCTTCTCAACGCTGAAAGAGGCCTATTGGAAGAAGCATAAAGCCCCGGAATGGACCACCAAGGTGCGCGAGTACGCCTAGCATATGGGTCGGCAGATGCGTTTCCGGGAAACGGGAGATTGCGTCGCCTGCAAGACGGTCGCACATGGGAGCGCAAGATACCGCCGGTCTACTGACCAGACGCAACAAAAGCCTCGAACTCGGCCTTGTAGTCCGGATGCCATCGGCTGAGAGCAGGGCGGTTTTCGATGATGTCGCCGGTGTTCCACGCAATGCGTTTCTCGTCCAACTCCCGCGGCACATCGTTGTCCGGACACAGAATGTAGAAGTCGTTCTTGTTGAGGCTGTCGATCAAGAACCCGGCGGTCTGCTCCGCCGTCCAGGCGCTTGCGGGTTTGGCGTCCGCCCCGTTCCGGTCCAACCCGGTCAGGCCGGTATAGACGTAGCCCGGAACCAGGAGATGGGCCGTGATGCGGCAGTTCTCGGTGTTCCGAAGCTCGTGAGCGAGCGCCTCTGTGAGGACCTTGAGGGCTGCTTTGGAAACGTTGTAGGCCGGGCTTCCGGGCGGGGTGGTGATCCCTTGCTTGGAGCCCGTGTTGATGATGGCGCCAGGTCGGCCGCGGGCGACCATGTCCGGGCCGAAGACCTGAACCCCGTTCAGGACGCCGTGAAAGTTCACGCCAAGAATTGTTTCCCATTGCTCCGATGCAACGAGGCATGACGACTTGCCGCCGATCCCGGCGTTGTTCATCAGGATGTCGGTTCCGCCGAAGCGATCAGTTACCTCGACCTTTAACGCTTCTAGGCTCCCGCGGTTTGAAACGTCGGCATCGGAGATCATGATCTCCGCCGCACCGGCATCCCGCAGATGGCTCTCAGCGGCTGCGAGCTTCCCGTGGCTGCGATCGACAATGACGAGGCGCATGCCGAGCCCGGCGAATATGGCCGCGGTTGCCAACCCGATGCCCGAGGCGCCGCCCGTAATCACGGCGACCGAGTCACTGCTTAATGCCGGGTGTGTCACAATTCCCCTCCCGAATGGCACGAATGATCTGTCGGCCGGCAAAGAGCTGAAGAGCCCCGCGCCGGCCGACAAGATGGGTCAGGCTGCCTTGGCGGCACCTGTGTTCAGCTTTAGCATTCCTTCCATCCCGTAGGCGGTAAACAACTGCTCCGTCACCGCTTCGGCCTGCACGTTGTAGGGAGCAATCGGATCGGCCATCCCGCTCCGGTCGACCTCGGTTCTGAACGGCCGCTCACCCGGTTTGGTGTTGATGACCTTCAGCACCGCATCAGCAACGATCTGTGGCGTCTGCGCCGGGTTGGCGGCCAAAGATTCGCCCATACCTTCCAGCATCGCTTTCGGCGCATGGGCCATCTCTCCGTAACCCGGGTCGCGATCCTTGGATGTCGGTTGCAGAAGGCCTTCGAAGAACGCGGTCGGGAATCCACCCGGCTCGATAACGGCCACGTCGACACCGAATTGGCTGAGCTCCACCCGGTAGTTTTCACTCAGCGCCTCAACCGCCCATTTGGTGGCGTTGTACGGTCCAAGGAAGGGGATCGTGACCCGCCCCAACAGGCTGGAGACATTCAGAATGAGGCCGGATCCTCGGGCACGCATCGCCGGCAGAACGGCGCGGGTCATTCGCTGAACACCGAAGACATTGACGTCGAAGACCTTCTGGAGGTCCGCGGCGGAGAAGTTCTCCTGCAAACCGACGACACCGACTCCGCCATTGTTCACCAGCACGTCAAGCTCGCCGAGCACGGCCCGAGCTGCTGCAACGCCGTCCTCGACGGACTGGTCATCCGTGACATCGAGGTCGATGACCTCAACTCCTTTCGCCCGCAGCCGTTCGGCGGCACTTGCATTCCGGCCTTCGGGGTCCCGAACCGTTCCGGCGACCCGATGACCCGCCGATACAAGATCGGTCACGATCAACTCGCCAAATCCGCTACTCGCTCCTGTGACAAGTATGTTCATTTTTCATCTCCTGATCCGCGCTCACGCGGGTGTGGGCGCTGCATGAGATGAAGGTAGGAAGCTTCCTAATTCAGCAACAGTGCGATAGAATAGAACAGATGGTTCAAAATTTAAGAACGCTTGGGCTTCCAGCCCTTCTCAGCTTCCACACGGTTGCGCGGCTCGGCGGCGTGACGGCGGCAGCGGGCCATCTCCGTATGGCGAAGTCGGGTGTTAGCCGCCACTTGTCCCAACTTGAGGACCACTTCGGTGTCCGCCTCCTTGAACGCGGCGCCCGCTCAGTAAAGCTGACACCGGTCGGCGAGACCTTAAGCCAGCGCATCGGGTCGATCCTGGCTGAGGTCGATCTGCTTGAAGACATCGCCCGCGAGGAAAGTGGCGGGGTCTCGGGACAGGTGACCGTCGCGACCACGCCGGAGTTCGCGAAGATCCTGGCGTCCGAACTCTTTCCAGTGGCCAGGGCGCGCCATCCGGGCCTCACCTTCGTCGTTCGCCCCGGTTATGAGTACGAGGACATGCAGGATCCGGGGACCGATCTGGCATTTCGGATTGGGTCCTTTGTCGACGATCGCCTTGTTGCGAGCAGATTGGGGGAGACGCAGATCCGCCTTGTGGCCACGGCTGATGTGGCCGACCGGCACCCTGTAAGCCACCCTGAAGACCTCCGCGACGCGCCGTGTCTCACGTTTCATGGCAGGCGGCCCGAAAGCCAATGGATCTTTGAGACGTCGGGATCGGAGGTGACGATGGAGGTGAGGGGGGATATCGCCGTCCGGGACTTCTCGGTGCTGCTGGAATTGGCGATCGCCGGGCATGGTTACGCTTTCCTGCCCGAGTTCATGTTGGCCGACGCACTACGGGATGGACGGCTTGTGCCTTGCCTCCCTGGCTACCGGTCTCGCCCCTATCCGGTGTTTCTCACCTTTCGTCCCGGAGCACGTCGAATTGCAAGGATCGACGCTGCGTTGAGCATGGCTGAAGAACTGATACCGAAGATCCTCGCCAGACTGACCTCCCCCGTCTGACCACCCCCGTCTGACCACCCCCGTCTGACCACCCCCGTCTGAGCCTAACCACGGCGAGCGGCGTTCTGTTCGAGCCACGCTTTGATGCGCTGCTTTCGGTCGGTCGTGGCCGTGCGGGCCGCGCCCGCGACCACGTCGCTAAGGGACACCGTGGCAAGAGCTTTCCGGTATCCGGCCTCCGCCCGGTGGAACGCTGCTGCGATATCACATGCCCGCGGGCACTCGGCTGGTGACGCACCGCAGGGACCGTTGCGGCGGACCTCTGTACAGCGAAAACTCGGGGTGGTCCCTTCCACCGCGGCGGTGATGTCCCACAAGGTGATCTGCTCCGCCTGCCTTGCAAGGCGGTAGCCCCCGGCGACGCCGGTTTGGGCCGCCACGATGCCGGCCCGGCTCAGCGCCTGAAGTTGCTTGGCCAGATAGGGCGGGGGCACACCGAGAAACTCTGCCAAAGCCTCCCTCGGGAGCAAGGACTCAGGCGGCAAAAGCGCAAGAATTGCGCAGGCGTGCGCCGCCCATTCGACTCCCTTTCCAATCACCATCTCTCGTGCTTCCCAAGACCATTAACTGCCAAGCTTCGCTCTGATGTCGGCCACACGCGCGGCGTTGACGCCCCGATCGGAGTACCCAACACGGGAGCCTGACCGGATGTGGACTGTGCCATCTGCAAGACGGAACTCAACATCGTCAACGAAGCCGAAGGTCTCCGATGTGAACTCCGCTGCGAGGTAGTCGGGCGTCGTCTCCGTCACAGTTCCACCCAGGGCGGCAATTACGCCGGGCAGACCGGACCAAACGCTTGCGGGTAAGGGAGGCACCCGCTTGTCCTCGGGAGTATCCACCTCACTGGATACGCAATTCGGCGCTGACGGACAGTCAGCCAAACGTCCGTCGGCAAGCCCTGGAGCAGTGCCGCTGCGGGAGGCATGGCCGAGGTATATGAGTCCACCGTATCCGACGATCACCAACAGCATGATGCCGATCAAAACCTTCTTCATTGATTGAACCTTCCAATCCATCCTTATTGCGGATATATTTTATCCATAATAAGGATGGAGTAAACAAAATGTGCGCACGGCACAGGCGCTTGAAGAATCTGCGAATGCCTACAAGACCGATTGAAGCGATCTGCCGTGAACAAGGGTGACTTCTGCAATGTGTATTCCGACACATAAAGATGGTCGGAAGGGACGAGAAGAAACAAAGAAAGAAATCATCGGTGAATGAAAAAGGGGAATCATTATGATCTCAGAAGAGGCCCTTCCTAATGATCGAAAGCTGATGTTGCTCTCCCGGCTTCTATTTACATCACTTTTCTTTATATCGGGCATAACGCACTTTACGCACATCCCTTACTATCTGGGATTGATGCATGAAGCGATCCCGTATCGGGAATTCCTGATTCTGGTCTCGGGCGTCGTCGAACTCGCCGGTGCAGCCATGATCCTCTTCAACTGGCGGCCGCGCCTTGGCGCTTGGATGCTCGTCCTCTTCCTGGTCCCGGTAACGGTCGTGGTTCACGGATATGGGATGCTTTACATGGAAGGGGAGATCATGCGTTTGAACCAGCAAGCGCACTTCCTGAAGGGGATCTCCCTTATCGGCGCGTGTCTGCTGATCACCCAACTCGGCGTTTCTCACAAAGCCCGGGAAACCTCGTCCTAGGACACGGCCTTTGTCTGTCACGACGTGCCATGCGCCTATAATTTCGGCGATAGAACGGCACGATAAGAAACGTCCTCAACGATGATGGGCTCACACGGTGGACCCGTCACCGGACGTTCTGCGCTAAGGCCGCGCCCCTCCCACGACATCCTCGACCACCGCGATCAGATGGCTGCATTTCTTAGCGTCTAGAGCGTCTGGGTGAGGGGGCCCAAACTGGCGGGCATCGTTGTCATAGTATCGCCCCGAGGCGTGGTCGAACTCCGAGGATAGCGCGGCGCGTAGGATGATGTCCGAGCCGATGCCGATGTCGTTTCCGGATGTGCCGAAGCCTTCTTTCACCATCTTTGTTCCGAGCAACGAGCCCGGATTGACGGCTATAAACGCGGGGCCGTCCTCACCAAGCTTCGCCGCCAACGCGAAGGTCCACATGGTGATGGCCAGCTTGCTTTGCGCATAGGCGGAGAACTCGTCACGTACGGTTACCTGGCCGCGGAGCGCGTCATCGTTCACCGGGGCCTGAGCGGCAGAGGAAATGTTGACCACCCGGCTGCCGGGACCCATCAACGGCAACAAACCGGTCGTCAGGACATAGGGCGATAGAGTGTTCACCAAGAACCGGACGTCCATCCCCTCCGGGGTCACCGGGGGTTGGGTTCGGAAGACGCCAGCGTTGTTGATCAGAACGTCCAGGCGGCTGTGGTTTGCGGTGATGGCCTGGGCCATGTCTCTCACCTCAGAGAGGCTCGACATATCCGCAACGTATGTCGCTACGCTTGTTCCGGGCGAGGCTTCAGCAAGTTCCGCTGAAACGGTTTTCAGCTTGGCTGGATTCCGGCCATGCAGAAGCAGGTCATGACCGTCTCTCGCCAACAGTCTCGCGACCTCCAGACCGATCCCATCCGTAGCCCCGGTCAACAGAACTGTCTTTGTCATCGTCTTGCGTCCTTATTCAGATAGTGCCGGCAGGACCTCTTGGGCCAACCGCTGCAAGGTGGTCTCTACGTCAGAAGTGTTGAAACGGAGATTGAGCGCGACATGGTTAATCCCGATGTCCCGCAACGAGGACAAGTATTGGATCAGGAAGCCGGGCCCTGAGCGGAAACCGAGATGAATTGGTTCCACGCTCCGTTGATCATCTACCAGGTCGACATAAAGGGACTGCATGGCTGGTTTCGGTGGACCGCCAGCAACGTCGACCCGCGATCTCCACTCGCCGATCACACGCGCCTGGGCCTCCACACTCCGGGGATATGTCATCCATCCGTCGCCGTTCCGGGCAATCCAGTCGGGGGCCTGCTGACTGCTGCCCGTGATCAGAAGCGGCACCCGTCCGGTGACCGGTTTCGGCAGCATGTCCATGCCAAACCCGGGGGATCCATACGAACTCTCGAACTCTGGATAATCGCCCCAGACCCGTTGGATGTAGTCGACGCTTGCCCGGAAACGCTCCCCACGGTTCGCAAAAATCCTGATTGAGGGCGGGATACTCGTCGGGCCTGTCACCGGATGCGATGCCCAGAATAAGTCTGCCATCCGAAAGCACATCAACAGTGGATGCGGCCTTGGCAACATGCGCCGGATGCCGAAGGGGAAGGATCGCGCTGGCGACGCCGAGGGCAATATGGTCAGTCCGCCCGGCCAGGTACCCCAGGTAGGCGAAGGGGTCATACGTTTGCCCGGCATCCCCAAAAGACGGGACGTTGAACGGAACATCCCGAAGCCAAACCGCCGCGAATCCCAGTTCTTCCGCTAATAGAATGCGCTCCAGATGGCGATCCATCTCCGGCACGGGGTTGCTACCATGGGCCTCGATCGGAACCACCAATCCCAAACTCAACCGATTGAGCCGGAAGGTCGTGTTGTATCCACGGTTGATGCGCTGGAACTCTTGCGGTGCGTCTGCGTTTAAGGCCTGAGCTTCCATTTGAAAGGCTCCTCCTGTCATCCGGTTGCCGGGGCAGACCAAAGCGCCCGCGGTGACCGGTTCGACCTGTTCCCAGACAAAGGTCAGTGGTTGATTTCCTGAACCTTCATGACGAGGTCATTCCAATTGCGCTGGTTCTCGATGTCGTGCTCCAGACCTTGCTCATCGGCAATCGTGAAACGCTTGATTGCCGGCGTCTTACTCGTCGCCTGATAGAGCCAATAGGCTTCCGCTTTCAGCGCTTCATCAATGGGTTTGTCGATCGACTCATACACCGCCTGCTTGCAGGCATTGATCGACTCTGCCGGGAATTGAGCGATCCGCTTGGCCAACGCGTCGACATAGGGACCGATTTCCGCCGGATCGAGTGCCTTGTTGATCGTGCCGAGGGCTTCCGCTTCGTCGGCGTCAAAGTCTCGCGCGCTCAGGATGATTTCCAGCGCCCGGCCAAGCCCGGTTTGCCGCGCCATTCGGGACGCGCCGCCGCCGCAAGGCAGGATCCCCATGCCGACTTCCATCTGCATGAACTTGAACTTCCCACGGGCTGCAAAACGCATGTCCAAGGCAAGCGCAAGCTCATGCCCGCCGCCACGCGCAAAGCCTTCCAACTTCGCGATCGTTGCCTGGGGGACTTTGCTGAGACGCTCACACACGGACTGGAGATCCAGCAACGTGGCGTCCTCCCGCGAGACCGCTTCCGTTGACATGTCCTTCAGGAGCTCCGTGTCATAGTGGCAGACCCAGATCTCCGGGTTTGCGGACTGGAAGACCACCACCTTGGTCTGCCGGTCCCGTTCCAGACGCATGGCCAGACTGTTCAGATCGGCCAACATCTCCTGGCCCTGAACATTGACGGATCCGAAGTCAAAGGTAACCGTCAGGATTCCTTCGCTTTTTTCGGTTTTGAATGTCCTGAAACCTTCGTACTTCATGACGTCGTTCCTCGCTTCCGGCCGTGTGGCTTCAACGGCCGTGATGTGACTGTGTTCCAGCGGATGGTTTTGCGGCCGGTTGGTGATCGACTGTTCGTGAAAGGTAGATTGCCATCGATTTACAAATAAGATGGCTGAATAAGTAATCAGTATTCGGATTTTGAAGGTAATCGCCGCACCCGATGGCGGATTGTGATCTCAACAGCGATGGATCGGCCGACGGGTCTGCTGGAGTAGCCTGGGCTCGCCACGCTAATGCGTGGTTTTGTTGGGCTTCCGTGCGGCGTTAGTCTGTGACGACCTCAGCAGGCTACCTTTGGACGGTCACGTCAAAGACCCTGAGGGAGCCAGAGCAAGTCCGCTTGTTCGAATGCCACCAACACTTCCCAACTTAGTGCAACCTTGCGACTAGTCCGGCGAGACCGCAAAGGGCGTGCAATCGCTCATGGCGCAGGCCACGCAGGCGGTGTCACCGTTCTTCCGGCGCTTGTAGGCAAGGTAGAAGTCGTAGGGCACCGGCTCGAAGGCGGCGTGACAGACAGCGCCGTGGGTTGCCAGCAGTTGCAGCGAACACAGAGCGCCTAGACTCTGCCCCGGCGCCAACTCAACCATCATTTTTGCCTGGGACACGCGGAGATCGAACAAGCCGCCTGCACGGATGATGGCGAGGTTGGCAAGGAGCTGATCGTTTCCTGAACCGCCTGGCCGGCAGAGTTCTTTCAGATTGGAGCAGGTGCCATGGGCGAGGGCGCGGCCGTTCGCCAGAAACAGTGCTTGGCTGTAGGAGTTCTCTATCAGGGTTACAAGCTGCCGCTCAGCGACGACCGCGGGGTCCATGCTGGCGAGTGCCGAGATCCGGGAGGTCATGGCGACAGTCGGACTGCGACGGCCGCTCTCCCAGGCGCTTACCGCAGACTGGGTTACACCAAGTTCTGCTGCCATCTGCAGTTGGGAAACGCCGAGTTTGCGCCTGACCGCTTTGATCTCCTTTGCACCAAGTCGTTTCATTTCTATGGGGCCATGCTGAAGCGGCTGACTCCTTAAATCTTGGTGAGATGACGCTGTTTCAATCCGTAAGCTTGCCCGAACACTTGGAAAGCCTGGCAGAGACCGTCGGATGGGCCGATGCATCATCTCTGTTCAGTAAGAAGACCTCCGGTGAACAGGAGATGTTGTATTTTGTTGTTTTACAGGGCCACACGCCTCCACCAATGTCGATACTACAAAATACCTCACCTGAGTTGATCGCCTTGAGGCGTGAATTGGCCGGTCACAGCAGTCCAAAATGAAAAGAGAAATCAGGCAGATGGATCCGAAACACGCGGACATCTATGCGTCCTTTCTCGAGGCGGAACTGCGGCGCCTGAACGAGTTGCGAGAGTCGTCCTCAATCTCAGAAAGCAGCGAGATCGCTGAGTTCCTCGCGAAGGATACGCCGGATCAACTTGTGGAGCGGGCGGAGGCGGCTGTGTTTCTCTTGCGCCAATGTGGAGGGCCACTTGGTTGGGCGACGTTCTCGCGGTTCCTTTAGAGCGAAGACGCCATCAACGGCCGTCTCGGAAACGCGTCTGACGGCGTTGTATTTTGTTGTTTTACGAGTGCCGGCCGGCTCGCCAGTCTTGTATCGTCGGCAACATCGGTTGAGACGGCACAGATGACGATGAAAACCAAGTCCCTGGATCTCGCAAACGCGGAGATTTATGCGGAATTTCTGGCATCCGAGCTGCGGCGTGTGAATGTTCTCCGCAACACGCCCTCAATCACGAGAACCGACGAGGTTGCCGAGTTTTTGAAGATAGACTCTGATACTCAGTTGATTGAACGGGTAGAGGTCGCGGTCTTTCTCTTGCGGCTCAGAAACTCGAAACGGCAGCTTGAAAATCCGCTCGCCTGCAGCATCGTCCGCTAGGCCGACCGTACGACGGACGGTAGCCGTCCGGATTTGCTCTTCGATAGCCGGTAAGCGCTGGTTTTTTTGGCCTCTGGGATGGGTTCCAACGCTTGGAACACGGGCGCCGCGCATGAGGTTGCTTTGCCTTCGGTGCCTTCTCAAAGGATATGAAATGAAGCGTTTGGCTGTCTTGGTCTTCCCGGGGATCCAAACCCTGGATCTGTTTGGTCCGATTGAGATGCTCGGCGGGCTGTTCGACAAGATTTCGATCACGCTGGTCGCGGAGACGGCTGACCCTCTTCCGACCCGTCACGGCCAGCGCATCGTGCCCGACAGAACCATTGCGGATGGAACAGACTACGATCTTCTTTTGATTCCGGGTGGAGACAGCGCCCTGGATGTCGCCTAGAGTAAGGCCGCAACGGCATGGATCGTGGAAACGTCGGAACGCGCGGATCTCGTCATGACGGTCTGCACCGGCAGCATCTTGCTGGCGATGACCGGCGTCCTCGACGGGCGGAAGGCGACCACCAACAAATTAGATTTCATCGCAACCGTTCCCCTGGGGCCGAACGTGGAATGGGTTCGGCAGGCCCGTTGGGTCGAGGATGGTAAGTTCTTCACCTCTTCGGGCGTGTCTGCGGGGATGGATATGGCTCTGGCGGCGGTATCCCGCTTGTTCGGTCGAGAGGTTGCCGACGAAATGGCGGAAGGGACCGAGTATGACTGGCACGATGACGCCGACTGGGATCCGTTCGCGGCGCGCGCTGGATTGCTTTGACGGACCGCGGTCGGCGGGTTCGTCCCGATCATGCGGCGGCGCTCGACCTCCAATGGACAGTACGTTTCTTTGGTGTCTGAAATCATTGAAGGATTCGTGACCGGATCGCCTGTGTTTGCGGTTGTCGGAATTATACGGTCGGTTGCTTCCGCGGACGCAGGGCCGCCTTTTTTCCCGCATCACAGCCATTTTGAGGTGAGATCACATGATAACCTGCCACATCACGTATCAGATCGACGCAAACAAGACTGCCGAGTTCGAGATCTACGCGAAGGCGTGGATCGAACTGGTGGCGAAGTTTGGCGGCCAGCATCACGGCTACTTCCTTCCGAAAGAGGGGCCCAACGACTTGGCGTTCGCGGCGTTCTCTTTTCCCTCTCTGGCCGATTACGAAGTGTACAGGACCAAAAGTGCGGAAGACGCGGACTGTCTTATGGCATTCGAGTACGCGCAGAAGACTGGCTGTATTGTCAGGTACGACCGATACTTTCTAAGGCCGGTTCTGGATGGCTCGATGGATGACCTCAGGGCGGAGAGCTAAGGTTGGCAAGCGCCTCTGGGATAGTGGATTTGGTGGGGCCAACCCGTCTAGCCGAGAAGGGTGCTCCAAACACCATGGGTCGTCGCGAGGCTGAAAACACCGCTTTCAGTCACGCCGTCCAGGATGAACTGGACGGCCAGCCCTGCCAGCACCACACCGAACACCCGGGCGATGACCTGAACGCCAATCCGGCCGAGCAACTTCTGGACTTGCCCCGCAAGGAGCAGACAGATGAGCGTGGATAAGAGAACTGCGATCAGGGCGCCGAGCACAAGCGCATAGTGAGCGAGATCACCCTTCGCCTCCGCCATCAGCAGAACGGCAGCACCCATGGCGCCGGGGCCCGCTATGAGAGGCGTGGCGAGGGGAAACACGGACACGTCCGATTTGGTTTCAGCCTCGTGGGTTTCGTCCGATGTGGTGGTTGAGGCGCCGGATGATTTGGCGAAGACCAGATCAATGGCAATCAACAGCAGGAGTATCCCGCCACCGATCCTGAGGGCGGCCAGGGAGATCCCGAACAGGTTCAAGATCGCGTCGCCGAAGACCGCGAACGCCAGCAGGATCAGCGACCCAATGATGGTGCCCCGGATCGCCATTGACGTCCGTTGCTTGGGGGACGCGTCGGCTGTCAGCGAGGCATACATCACAGCCACATCCAAGGGGCCGATCGTGGCGAAGAACGTCGCAAACGCGGCGAGGGCGATTTCGATCACGATCTTGCCAATGAGATAGGACAGGGAGACCGCACGGTAGACCAAGTGCCCGGCCGGGGCCAGCTTGCCGCAAGCACCTGCCACGCGGGGTCCTTGGTTGTCCTGGCTCGGACCTGGGGTGTTTAATGATACCTGATACGAAATGGATACCGACTGGGTCGAGAATGCTTCCGATCACCTGTACGACCGCCGCCGATGCTCAGCTTTGCCCAATTCGGCAGGTGTTCGCGAAGGTCACCGGCAAATGGCAAGTCCTGATCCTTCTGTCGCTGGAAGACGGTGCTTTGAGGTTCAACGAGATCCGGCGTGCTGTCGGTGATGTAACCCAGCGGGTGTTGACCGAAAACCTGCGCAGTTTGGAACGGGATGGGTATCTGTCACGGACCGTCAAAGCTGGACCGCCGGTGGCTGTATCCTATGAGTTGACATCGCTTGGGCTGTCCTTGGTTCAGGTGCTGAAAGGTGTCGTCGCGTGGGCGAATGACAGCTTTCCCCAGGTTACGGCTGCGAGGGCCGCTTACGACGAGCGCGTCGAGGAAGGGTAGGGGGCCTGGGATAGCCTCCGCGCGCGCCCCTTGGGCCGGGGGCACGCGCCGCTGTGATGGCGAGCCTAGTAGAACCCTTCGAGGACGTTCTTTCCAATCACCCGGCCGCTTTCCTGCTCGGCGTGACCTGCCTTGAGAACATCCACACTCATCTTTCCAAGGTTCTTGGACATGGTGGAGATCAGGTGTCCGCCATCGATCATGTCTGAGACGCGGTTGAGCAGATCTTGCTGTCGCGCCATGTCCTCGGTCTGGAACATCGAACGGGTGAACATGAACTCCCAGCTAAAGGTCAGAGCTTTGAACTTGCCGGCCATGATATCAAGTGACGCTGGATCATCGATTAGCGTCATGTGTCCGCGTGGCTTGATCAACTCAAGGATCGCCGGGAAGTGCTGCTCCGTGCCCGTAAGGGCGGCGACATAGCGCGGAGCGGCGTTGAGGGCGGCGATCTGATCCACCAACGATTGGCGATGATCGATCACATAGTCAGCTCCCATCTTCTTGACCCACGCGATGGTCTCGGGCCGGGAGGCCGTCGCGATGACCGTGAGATTGGTCAGTTGCTTCACCAACTGAATGAGGATGGAGCCAACGCCGCCAGCGCCCCCGATCACCAGAAGTGAGTCGCCGTCGCCTACGCCTTCGGCAATCTTGAAGCTGTCGAACAATATCTCCCACGCCGTAATCGACGTCAGAGGGAAGGCGGCGGCTTCCGCGAAGTCCAGGGACTTCGGCTTGCGGCCGACGATCCGTTCATCCACAGCATGGAGTTCGGCGTTCGTGCCCGGCCGCGTGATGTCTCCAGAGTAGAAGACCTCGTCTCCCACGCTGAAGCTCGTGACCGCGTCCCCTATCGCTCGGACGACGCCGGCCGCATCGTAGCCGATGATCTTGGCTCCGGTCTCGGGGCCCATCGCGGCGCGGACTTTCACGTCGACGGGGTTGAGGGACAGGCCGCGGACCTCCACCAGCAGATCATGCGGGTTCAACGCCGGTGTGGGCTGATCAATCTCGATCAAAGAGTCCGGCGCATCGATTGGGCCGGCTGAAGTGTATCCGATGGCTCTCATGGGGAGTGCTCCGTGACATCCAGCGTCCTGCGCCGGGTGGATTGAGGGTCACGGAGAAGATATTGATTGTGAATCCAGTATAAATAAGACAGACCAGAATTAATAATTCGGAATTATGGGGTAATTAGATGGACACGCTTAGCGTCCGGCTGTTCGTTCTCGCAGCGGAGAAACTGAACATCAGCGCCGCGGGGCGGGATCTAGGGATGGTCCCGGCGGTCGCCAGCGCGCGCCTCGCTAAATTGGAAACCATGCTCGGCGCGGATCTCCTTCACCGGTCCACGCGCAAAGTCGTTCTGTCTCTGGAGGGCGCGGACTTTCTCCCCTACGCACGGGAGATCCTGGCACAAGAGGATGCCGCGCGTGCCGCGCTGGGCCATGGCAGTGGGCAGGTTACCGGAACGCTTCGTTTCGCTGCCCCCAGCTCGTTTGCGCAACTTTATATCGCTCCGATTCTGCCCGCTTTCCTCAACCGCTACCCGGACTTAAGTCTGGATCTTCGCCTGTCTGATACGCAGTTCGACTTGATTGAAGGCAGTTTCGATCTGGCACTCCGAAACTCGGCCCTCAACGACACCAGCCTGAAAGCCCGCAAGCTCGCGGATGACCGGCGAATTTTATGCGCCTCGCCGCGCTATCTCGACCAGCACGGTGTCCCATCGCATCCAGGTGACCTCCGTCATCACAGTCTTGTCGGTTTTCGCGAGTCCGGGCCGAAACGCCTCATCGGGCCGGGCGGGGAGGAGGGGCGGTTTGAGCCGAGAGAGGCCAAGGGACGCTTGGTCCTGGACGACGGTTGCAATCAGAAGGTCGCAACCATCGCCGGGGCAGGGATCTCGGTGAACTCGGAATGGATCGTCCACCGGGAACTCTCCGATGGGACGCTGGTGCGCGTGCTTCCGGACTTCGCCGTGGACGATGGAACCGCGCTTTGGCTGATCTATCCCAAATCGAACGTGCTGACGGTCAAAGTCAGGGTTCTCATCGACTTTCTGCTGGAGGAGATCGGCCGAACGCCCCCTTGGGAGATCGCTGCCGCTTAGATCGCGCTCACACCGCCGTCGACAGCGATCGCCTGGCCGGTGAGGTAGCTGTTTGCCGGGTCGATGATCGACAGCATCGTAGCCACGACCTCTTCGGGCTGGCCTAGACGCTTCATGGGTGAGCCTTTTTCCAGCATCTCCAGACGATCACTCAGAGTGGCTTCCTCGGTGACCATCGGCGTCAACGTGTAGAACGGGCAGACGGCGTTGACCCGGATGTTCTTCCGGGCAAACTCGATCGCCGCGGTTCGGGTAAGGCCGACGACGGCGTGCTTGGCGGCAACGTAGGATGCGAGCTTCGGCGCCCCGTTCAGGCCGGCCAGTGACGCCACATTCAGGATCGATCCACCACCGCCGTCCAGCATGACCGGGATCTGATGTTTCATCCCGAAGAACACGCCTTTGGTGTTGACCGCAAAGTTCCGGTCCATATCCGCCTCGGTCGTGTCGAGCAGGCTCTTCATCGGGGGGGCGATACCGGCGTTGTTCACGGCAATGTCCAGGCGACCGAAGGCCGACACAGCCTCCGCGGTAAGGGCGGTGACCTCCGCCTCGTTGGAAACATCGCACGGCCGGATGGCAATCGGGCCGGGAAGGGCGCCTGCAACTGAGTCCAAGGCATCTTGTCGAATGTCGCCGAGGACCAGCCGGGCGCCGTAGGACGACAGTTTCTCTGCGAGCAGCTTGCCGAAGCCGCTGGCGGCTCCGGTGATCAACACGACCTTCTGATCAAAGTTTTGCATCGCCGTCTCCCCCAGCGTTTCTTTTCAGGGTGGCGGAGGGCGCACGGTTTGTCATCCAACGCAAAAGGCCGGCACACGACAGTGCCGGCCTCTCGCTTGTTCTGGATGCGGGAGCCCCTTAGAGACCCATCTTGTCAATGTCGGCGGCACTGTGCCGCTCATGAAGCTGCTCGTTCTCTTCGCCCATGACGCGGTTTACGACGCGGCCGCGCTTCACCGCTTTGCGGTCCGCGATCTCAGCCGTCCACCGCTGAACGTTCTTGTAGATGCCAACGTCGAGGAACTCGCCGGCACCATAGATCTTGCCCTGTGCCAGAACGCCGTACCACGGCCAGACCGCCATATCAGCGATCGTGTACTCGTCGCCAGCCAGGTACTGGTTGTCGGCGAGGCGCTTTTCCAGGACGTCGAGCTGGCGCTTGGTCTCCATGGCGAAGCGGTTGATCGGATACTCGAACTTCTCCGGCGCGTAGGCGTAGAAGTGACCAAAGCCGCCGCCGAGATACGGCGCGCTGCCCATCTGCCAGAAGAGCCAATTGAGGGCCTCGGTCCGCTTTGCGGCATCCGTGGGCAGGAACGCACCGAATTTCTCCGCCAGATACAGCAGGATCGAGCCGGACTCGAAGACGCGGGTCGGCGTCGGCGTGCTGTGGTCGAGCAGGGCAGGAATTTTTGAGTTCGGATTGATGTCAACGAAGCCACTGCCGAACTGGTCGCCGTCGCCGATCTTGATCAGCCAGGCATCGTACTCGGCGCCCGTGTGACCGGCGGCCAGAAGCTCCTCCAGCATTACGGTGACCTTCACACCGTTCGGCGTGGCCAGGGAGTAGAGCTGGAGCGCGTGCTCCCCAACCGGGAGCTCTTTCTCATGGGTCAAGCCGGAGATGGGCCGGTTGATGCTGGCGAAACGCCCGCCACTCTCGGTGTCCCAGGTCCAGACCTTCGGCGGCGTATAGGTGACGGAATCGTTCATCAGGATGTATCCGTTTTTTCCGTTTGAGCATGGGGAGGCAACCCCCGTCCCTTGGGCAAATGGTACAGTTCCACGAACCGACAAGATGCGGATCAGAGATTGCTGCGGTCACGGACGGTCATGGATTCCAATCGCGACGGCGTGGTTGCTTGAGCTGTGTGGGCCGGTTGCCCATCATTGACCAAAGACCGGAACGCCCGAAAGGACCGTCAAATTGGTTGAACACATCGGCATCGTGGGGTGCTCGGCGGAAGGGGCGTCCCTCTGCTATCGCACGATCTGTCAGGAAGCGCCTGACGTGCTGGGCCCCCACGCCCACCCCGAAATCACGATGCACACCCCATCTTTGGCGGATTACGTCGCGTGTTTGGAGAGGGGGGATATGGAGGGCGTCGCGGCTCTCATGAACCAATCCGCCATGGTCCTGCATCGGGCTGGAGCGGATTTCCTGATCTGCCCGGACAACACGATCCACCAGGATTTCGACCGGATGGAGCCCAACTCCCCTTTGCCGTGGCTGCATATCGCCCGCGTTACCGCCACGCAAGCTGTTGATCGGGGGTTTCGGCGATTAGGCGTACTCGGGACCAAGTGGCTTGTGGACAGTGATGTCTATCCGGACGCCCTCGCTCCGCTCGGCATTGAGGTGATGCGGCCATCGCCGGAGGATCGGGATCTCGTCGACCGGATTATCATGACGGAGCTTGTGCCAGGGATTGTCCGCCAAGAGTCGACGGAGGCCATTCTCTCAGTGATCGAAAGACTGCGGACGGGAGGCGCGGACGCGGTCATTCTCGGCTGTACCGAACTTCCGATTGTCGTGTCCGATGCGAATGCGGCGGTACCGACACTGGACACCACCCGTCTGCTGGCGCGCGCCGCCCTCAAAAAGGCGGTCGCCAAACACTCAGCCAAGCCCGCCGCGTCGTCGGCTAACGCATAAGCGTCCCTTAAACGACAAAGGCCGCGCCTCGAAGAGGGCGGCCGGTCGTGGAGCCTTCATTGGCTCAATCCTTGGAGCGGGACTAGAAGCCCTCGCGCTCCATCCGCTTGCGCATCAGCTTGCGATGGCGACGGACGGCTTCCGCCTTTTCACGCGCCCGCTTCTCCGACGGCTTCTCGTGGTTGCGGCGCAGCTTCATCTCCCGAAAGATGCCTTCCCGCTGCATCTTCTTCTTAAGCGCACGGAGCGCTTGATCGACGTTGTTGTCGCGGACGGTTACTTGCACGGAAATCGACCTCCTCGTGCGGCGAGCCAAAATTTTGGGCGCAAAAGATAAAGGGGAGTCTCGATCCCCGATTGCTTGCTAGTTAACATAGCGGACGACGTAAGAAAAGCGTTCTTTTTGCTTTTGTTTTCCCTTTGCAGCGGCCGCTTCTGACGGATCCGCTCAATCTGTCGCAGGGGTAGGGCGGGGGCGGTGCTTTACGATACCTTGAGCGCGGGATATATCCCACACATGAGCATCCGACCAATCGTTCGAATGGGCCATCCTGTGTTGGCCCGCGTCGCCGACCCGGTTTCCGATCCCACCGCACCTGAGATCGCGGCACTTCTGGATGACATGGTAGAGACGATGCGCGATGCGCCGGGTGTCGGCCTCGCTGCCCCACAAGTCGCTGTTCCACTTAGGGTTATGGTGTTCGAGGTGCCCTCCGACCGGGCAGACCGGGAAGGTGATGACGGCGCCACGGAGCTTACGGAATTGATCAACCCCACCGTTGAGCCGCTTGATGATCTCGTCTCACTCGGCTGGGAGGGGTGCCTCTCCATCCCCGGGATGCGGGGGGAGGTTCCGAGGTGGCATCGGATTCGTTACGCCGGCGTGGATCGGACAGGCACCCGGATCGACCGCATTGCTGAGGGGTTCCATGCGCGCGTCGTTCAGCACGAGTTTGATCACCTGGATGGGGTTCTCTACCCCGAACGGATGATCGATATGCGCCGATTCGGATATACGGATGAACTGCTGGCGGCCGCCAGGGCCGCGCCCGGTGATGAGGAGGACACGGCATGAAGACCGCCAGGAAGTCGACTGCCGGGAATGACGGAGGCCCAGGCGATATGGACCGGCAGATTGAGGCTGCACTTCCCCACGTGGTTTTCGACGGTTGGAGTCGGATCGCCCTCGATGCTGCCGCCCAAGACATCGGCCTGACGCCGTCGGATGTGGACCGTCTCTGCCCCGGTGGGCCAAAGGACGCTGTCTCGGCCTACATTGCCTGGACGGATCGGCGGATGATCGACGCCTTGGCCGGCATGGATCTTTCCCGCATGAAAGTCCGGGAGCGGATCATTCTCGCGGTTCGGACCCGTCTGGAACTCGTTGAACTGGAGAAAGAGGCGATCCGGCGCGCCATGTCGGCGATCGCGATGCCGGGCGCCATCGACATCGGGCCGAAGAGCCTCTACCGGACCGTCGATGCGATCTGGCGGGCGGCTGGGGATACGTCCACCGACTTCAATTTCTACACAAAGCGCGGTCTGCTTGCGGCCGTCTACTCGGCAACACTCCTCTATTGGCTGGACGACCGCTCGCCGGGGCATGAGGCGACTTGGTCGTTTCTCGACCGGCGGATCGCTGACGTCATGCGGATCCCAAAGATCACCGGGCGACTGACCGGCGGCCTGGAGCGTTTCCGCGCCCCGGCCATGCGGGCGCTTGATGCGTTCGGTCGCATGAGGGCAGGAGTCCCGCGCGCCAGCCGATGAATTATCTCAGATAGTTAAGAAGTATACTTAAAGTGAAATCTTATTGATGTGACCCATTTTGCGGCCGGGCCGGCTCTCTGCCTTGCCATAGAGATGCAGCTTGGTGTCCGGCTGCTGCAAGAACGTGGGCCATGCGTGCACATCGTCCCCGATAAGGTTTGTCATTTCCGTTGGTGCAATGACGTCGACTGCGCCGAACGGCAAATCGGTGACACAGCGCACCACTTGCTCGAACTGTGAGGTGACGCAGCCGTCCATGCTCCAGTGCCCGGAGTTGTGGGGGCGGGGGGCCATTTCGTTGAAAAGAACGGCGCCGTCTTTCGTGACGAAGAACTCCACCGCCAGCAGACCCACAATCTGCAGCGCATCGGCCAGTGTGGTTGCCGCGGCGATCGCCTGGGTTTGTACCTCCTCAGCCGCAAGGGCCGGGACCACTGATCGGTGCAGGATGCCGCTCCGGTGCTCGTTTTCAGCCACCGGAAACGGGCAGGTCGTCCCGTCCCGCCGTCGCGCAACGATCACGGAAACCTCCCGCTCGAACGGGATCTCGGCTTCGAGTATCGCTTCATCAGTGTTGAGCTCAGACCATACGCGCTCGGGATCTTCCCCGCCCATGAGACGGATTTGGCCTTTGCCGTCATAGCCGAGGCGGCAGGTCTTCAGGCGTGCGGGCAGGCCGACACGTTCCAAGCCGCGGGTGATATCCGCCGGAGAGGCGACCCGGTGAAAAGCTGCCGTATCGACACCGTTGTTCCCGGCGAAAGCCTTCTCCCGCAGCCGGTGTTGCGCGACGCGGAGAGCCTCGGGGCCCGGACAGACCGCCACTTTCTCTTCCAAGGTTTCGGCGGCAGTAACCGGCACGTTTTCAAACTCGTAGGTCACCACATCCACGGCGGCAGCGAAGTCTGAGAGGGCGTCCGTGTCCCCGTACTCGGCCTGGGTGTAGGAGTCACAGACCTGATGGGCGGGACCGTTGGCGTCGGGAGCGAAGACATGAACACGATAGCCGAGGTTTGCCGCGGCGAGGGCGGTCATGCGGCCGAGCTGACCTGAACCAAGAATGCCGATGACTGAGCCGGGCGCCAGCATTGCTCAGCGCTCCGGATCAACCGGCTCGAGCGCCACTGCATCCGTCTGCCGCTGGCGCCAGGCGTCCAGAGCCTCCGCAACCCCGTCATCCGTTGCGCCAAGAACCGATGCCGCTAGAAGGGCTGCGTTGATGGCGCCGGGTTTGCCGATTGCGAGCGTGCCAACGGGGATACCGCCTGGCATTTGAACGATCGAAAGGAGGCTGTCCATGCCGTTGAGGGCCTTGCTCTCCACGGGAACACCAAAGACGGGGAGGGTCGTCTGTGCAGCCACCATCCCGGGCAAATGCGCCGCGCCGCCCGCTCCGGCAATGATGACATGGAGCCCCCGGTCGCGCGCCGATCGGGCATAGTCGGCCATGCGGTCCGGGGTTCGATGCGCGGAGACGATCCGGCACTCATGGGCGATGCCCAGCGTCTCAAGGGTTTCGGAGGCGCCCCGCATGGTTTCCCAATCGGACTGACTGCCCATCACGATGCCGATCTTCGGAGCGGCGGTGCTCTTCTGCCCCATAGCTCGTTAACCTCCTGTTGCGAAAGACGGAGATATGATCGCCCGATACTTCCCGGTCAAGCGTGGGGGTCGCGATACTGTCCCGAGTGGGGTAGAAGGATGAAAGGTCTGAAAGTGTGAGATTCGTTGTCGCGGAATGAAGTATTACAACCTCAAGGATCTTAAAGTCCTGATCGTCGACGACAACCGATTCATGCTTCGGGTACTGCATCACTGTCTCGAGTCCATGAATGTGGGCGAGATCGTAATGGCCCGCAGCGGGACCGATGCCCTCGGCAAACTCCGTGACCGTCAGATTGACCTGATCATCACTGATATCGAGATGGATCACGGCGACGGACTGGAACTCATCAAGACCATTCGCAAGGACCAACGGCTGGCGGACCCTTTACTCCCGGTGATCGTGCTGTCCGCCAACACCATACGGAAAGTGATCCTGCAGGCACGGGATGCCGGCATGACCGAGTTTCTGGCTAAACCCATATCAGCCAAAGCGTTGTATCGTCGGATAGTTTCGATTATTGAATCACCTAGAAACTTTGTCCGTACACGGACGTATTTCGGTCCCGATAGGCGACGCCGCCAGGACCCTCTGTACATGGGGGACAAACGTCGGCGGACCGACTGATTACTGATCGGAAGTGTCGATGGCGCAAGCGGGAGATGGCGAGTATCAAGTCATCAAGAACGCGAATCCGATCGCGAAGCGCGTTAAGGTCCTAAACGGGGCCAGCGTCGATCAGATGCTGGATCGTGCGCAGGAGGCCGTCCTCAACCTCAGCGATGATTTCAAGCGCATCTACAAGCAGGACATCGAACGCATCGACATGCATTTTTCGATGGCCCAGGAGGATCCGGAAACCAAGGACGAGGAGATTGCGGCCATCCGGCGATATCTCCATGACCTGCGGGGGCAAGCGGGGACATTCGGTTTTCAGCTTGTTGGAAACATCTCTGATTCAGCCTGCAAATACATTGATCTGTCCGAGACCATCGGCGACACCGAGATGGACGTCATCAACATGCACATTGATGCGCTTAAGGCGGTGAGCCGCGCGTCCATGGCGGGAGACGGCGGGTCGATCGGCATCGAGTTGATGGAGGGGCTGAGAGCTGTCATCCGGAAATTCGCGGGTGATCTGGACAGCTGACTGGCCGCGTAGCCGAAGGAAGCGTCTAACCACTACCTAGGCGATGATGTCGGGGAGCAGTTCGCTTTCGACACGGGCAATTTGGTCTTTCAGAGCCAGTTTTCGTTTCTTCAGCCGTTGTACCTGGATCTGGTCGAACGGGGCGGTGTCCGCGATTCTGGCAATCACGTCATCCAGGTCCTTGTGCTCCAGGCGGAGCTCTTCCAGACGCTTCTCCAGTTCTTCACGGTCCTGCACCGATTTGTCCCCTCGTGGAAATCTGACCCCTCTCTTAGCCTACCTTTGCGGACGCGGGTAGCTTCTTCGAAGGCCTTCCGCTCGGCCGTTCTGGCGCCTATGGTCGCGGCGTCCCAACTCCGGTCACCGGCCGGATTTGCAAAGCGTTGAGAGGGTGGGAGAGGCATGATGAACCCCAAGGCCGGAACGATCCTGGATCTGGAGGCACCCGATGGCACCGCCATTGAGGTCGCTGTCGATAGTCTTGTCATCGGCGGCTGGACAGGCCGGGACCCGAACGCGCTGCGCCACCATATCGAAGAGCTCGCGGCTATTGGCATCGCCGGTCCCAGCCAGATCCCAACATTCTATCGGTGCGCTGCGGACGCGGTGACCACCGACGACGCAATTCAGGTGCTGGGAGAAGACAGTTCCGGTGAAGTGGAGACGGTGCTGATTTCCGATGGGGCGGATCTTTGGGTGACCGTCGGCTCGGATCACACCGACCGGAAGGTAGAAGCGTACTCAATCGCCGTTTCAAAGCAGCTTTGCCGGAAACCGGTTGCCAGTCAGTGCTGGCGGTTCTCCGACGTTGAGGCGCATTGGGACAAACTGCAGCTCAAGGCATGGGCGACGATCGACGGGGAGCGGGTGCTCTACCAGGAAGGTACGCTGACCGCGGTGCGGTCGCCCCGGGACATTCTGGCGGCGAGAGGGGGAAGCGCCTTGCCGGCCGGGACGGTTCTCTTCATGGGCACGCTGCCGGCCATCGGCGGCATCCGGGCGGGCAGCCGCTTCGAAATGGAGTTGACCGACCCGGTGCTCAATCGGGTGATCAGTCATGCTTATGACATCGAAACCCTGCCGGTGGTGAGCTGACATGACTCTCGGAGCGCCGATCCATACCCTCGCAGCCGCCCTGAATGCCGGAACAACCACCTCAGAGGCATTGACCAAGGAGGCGTTCGCCCGGATTGATGACCCTGACGGAGAGGGAAAACGGGTCTATCGGGAGGTTTTCCGGGAGGCCGCCTTGGCGGAGGCCCGCGCCGCCGATGCCCGGCGTGCGGCAGGCATTGTGCCGTCCGTCCTGTCTGGTCTGCCGATCTCCATCAAGGATCTCTTTGATGTCGCCGGAAAAGTAACCTTGGCCGGATCTGTGGCACGGGACGGGGAGCCGGCGGCGACCGCAGACGCCCCGATCGTGGCACGGTTACGGGCGGCCGGCGCCGTCATCATGGGCCGGACGACGATGACGGAGTTTGCGTTCTCCGGTATCGGGATCAACCCGCATACGGATACGCCGCGAAACCCTTGGGACCGGGCGACTGGGAGAATTCCGGGCGGATCATCCGCCGGCGCGGCGGTTTCCGTTACGGACGGCATGGCGGCGGCCGCGATCGGTACGGATACCGGTGGGTCGGTCCGCATTCCCGCCGGTCTCTGCGGGCTTGCCGGCATCAAGCCAACCGCCCGGCGGGTTCCACTGGACGGCGCGTTCCCGCTCTCGGGCTCCCAGGACTCCATTGGGCCCCTTGCGCCCACAATCGCGTGCTGCCGGGCCGTAGATCAGATCATGGCAGGAGAGGATGTTTCGGACATCACGCCAATGCCGCTGGCGGGCCTCCGCCTAGCGGTACCTCAGCATTTCGTTCTCGATGACCTCGACGATCACGTGTCTGCTGCCTTTTCCCGGGCTCTCGACCGGCTGTCGAAGGCCGGTGCCGCAATCATTGATCTGTCGCTTCCGGAATTGCTTGAGATTCCCAAGATCTCTGCGGCCGGCGGGTTGGTGGCGCCGGAAGCCAATGCGATCTACCGGGAGCTGATGGCTCGCGAACGGGCACGGTGCGACCCCAGGGTCGCCACGCGGATCGATGGCGGTGCGTTGATGTCGGCGGCCGATTACATCGACACGTTGGCGGCACGGACGGATCTGTGCACACGGGTTTCGGCAATCACCCGGGCCTATGACGCTGTGGTGATGCCGACCACGGCCATCATGGCGCCGCCCTTGGCGCCGCTTGAGACCGACGATGACCTTTTCCACACACAGAACATGCTGATGCTGCGGAATACCAACGTCGGAAACTTCCTGGACCGGTGCGCGGCGACCGTCCCGTGCCATAAGCCGGGGGAGGCCCCGGTCGGCTTCATGATGATGGGGGAAACCATGGGCGATGACCGGCTGGTTTCCGTAGCCTCGACCGTGGAGAGTGTTCTTCGCGCCTAGGCGTCGTTTGCACCCTTCAGCTCAGCTTGGCGGTCCAACAGTCTCGCGCCCAGCCAGTCAGCGATGTCGCCGGAGTGGGTATCCATCATCATCATGTGGGTGGTGCCGGTGAATCCCTCATCCGGCAGGCGTATCATGGAGGCTGTCGCTCCCTTCTTCTGAAGTTGGGAGATCGTTTTGCGCATGGCAACGGTCACCGCCGTCCATGTGCTCGAGTGCTCGATGAAGTCGCCGAGAAGGAAACACCATTCCGTGTCCGCAACGGACGCGCGGGTGATATCTTCTGGGTCCGGAAAGCCGGACGGCTCAAGCCCGACGCATTGGCGGACGAGGCCATTGGATCGGACGGCGGCCGTCGTGCCCACGTGGCCGCCTTGGCTGTGACAGATCAGAATACAGGGTCCAACCTGCTCAATGGCCGCCTGAACCCCGGCCACCTGGGCGTCAAAGGTGGACAGCCAGCGCGGTACGAACTGGCGCTGAAACGCGGCCATGGCGTCCAGCGGAAACTTCTGGCCGGGGTATGGCTCGCCGGCGTCAAAATCCTCCGGCCGACCGAAACGGAACAGGCCCCAAGCTTCCCTCGCCGTGCGAACGATCGGGTCGTCGGTCCAAACACCGGGGACGGCGCAGAAACCGGATCTGCCGCGTTCGACCATATCGATGACGTAAACCGGGAAGCCTGCCTCGATGAGATGATTGATCCATCCTGGGCGGCCATCCGGCGTGGTTTCCCAGCAGGCACCCGTCATGCCGCCGCCATGCAGGAGGATGACGGGTAGTTTGCTTCGGACCGCTTCCGGAATGAAGTACTGCACGTACAGTTGCTCGATCAGGAACTGGCCGTTGGGGTCGTAGTCGATCGCAACTTCATTGGTGAGCTGGAGGGATCGGATCGGGTGACCGTCGACGGCAACCGTTCTGCCGCCCACAAAGAAACTGCCGAAATCCCTAAGTCGATACATGCCAGGGCCCCTTGTCGTGAGGCGACTTTCACAGGTCGCTTCGCCAGGGGCAACCCCTCGACTTTGGTTGGGGATTGTTTGATGGAACGAAAAACGGCGGCCGCAGGGGCCGCCGAAGGCTTTCGGGGGGGTAGCGGAGATCGGGCTGGGGGGGGAGTGCCCGATCTCCGCTGAGACGACCTTCGATAACCTCGTTGGTCATCGTCAATTTGTGGGAACGGTGGGGTGGTTTTGCAACACCCTATATAAAATTTTATACAAATTCCGAATTTTCTTTGACGGGTGACCTCAGTGCATCGCTGCAAGAACGCGGGACACAAATCCGTCGAGGCTGTCGCGGTCCAGCCAACGCACAACCGAAACCAAGCCAAGGTCTGGATCACACCAGATGATGTTGGAACCCACACCCTTGGCGAAGAAGCTGGTGGGAGGCGCCGAGGGTGCTTGGGTTCGATCGGTATTCAGCCACCAGAGGTAGCCGTAGTCTGACTTGAGCGTGCAGGGTGTCAGCGCCTGGCCCACGTAGTCCTCTGAGACGATCGACTTGCCGTCCCACTGTCCCTTGTTGGCCATGAGCAGACCGATCCGCGCATGGTCACGGGTACTGATGAAGATGCCGCCGCCCCAGTGCGCCCCGCCGGATACGGACTGAACGCGGGCGCCGCCGAGCTCAATCCAAGAGTTCTCGTAACCGTGCCACTCCCAGGTGTCGGATGCACCGATTGGCCCCATCACGCGGTCTCGCAGCACCTCTGGCAATCCCCGGCCGAAGACCCGCAGCAGCGATAGGGAAAGCCGATTGACCCGCACGTCGTTGTATTCCCAATAGGTCCCAGGCGTTTGAAGAGCACGGAAGGTGCCTTTCTTTGACGCAGCACCCGGTGCGGTGGCAAGAGAGCGGTTCCGGTCGATCATGTCCGGTTTGTCGAACAGCGTGCCTTCCCACTCGCTTGTCTGCTGCAGCAGGTGCTCCCAGGTAATCCCGGCGTTCTGAGGGGCGTCGAAACCGCCATCCTTCACCGTGTCCGCGACGGGTGCCTTGAGATCCGATATCAGCCCGGTGTCGACGGCAATACCGGCGAGGATGGCGAGATAACTCTTGGCGACAGAGAACGTCATGTCGACCCGGTTGGTGTCACCCCACTCGGCAACGATGCGTCCGTGGCGCAGGATGATCCCGTTCGGCCCGCCCCGCGGCTTCGTGGGACCCAGAATGGCGCCGCCCGGCAGGGGTTCGGAGAAGTGGGTATGCAGGGCGCTACCGATATCCCGGTCCATGGCGCTTTCTTTCTCGACCGCGAATTCGACGGCGGCGGAGAGGCCGGCTGGATCGAATCCGGCGTCGGAAAGGGCAGTGGTTTCCCAGTCGTCGCCTGGGGGAGGAAAGTACGGTTGCGGCATCTTCGGTCCCATGTCTGTCTGTCGGCCGGGAGGCTATCGGCCTCAATCCCCGGCGTCTACGGGGCTTCCCTCACGCTGTCGGATTCCTTAAGCCAGAGGGCGCGGAGACGACCAACCGGATGAGGCGAGGGACATGCTGGACGGCTTCAATGAACAATTCGTTGAGACGGATGAGGCGCGGATTCTCGTCCGCACAAAGGGTATCGGCAAACCTGTCGTGCTGATCCATGGCTATCCCCAGACAGGGGTTTGCTGGCACCGCATCGCCCCCGTTCTGGCGCAGCAGTTCAGGGTGATCATCCCCGATCTGAGGGGCTACGGCGGCAGCCGCGGTCCGGCACCCGACAACGCCGGTACCGCTTACAGCAAACACGCCATGGCCCGGGACATCGCGGCTGTCTTGGATGCCTTGGGTGAGGAGCGGGCGTCGATCGTCGGTCATGATCGCGGGGCCAGGGTTTCCTATCGTTTCGCGCTCGATCATCCGGACCGCACGACGCATCTGGTCTCTCTGGACGTGGTGCCGACCGGCGTCATGTGGCGGGACCTGACGGCCGAATCCGCCATCTCCGCCTATCACTGGCAGTTTCTGGCACAGCCCAAGGGGCTGCCCGAATGGATGATCGCCCATGATCCGGACCGGTATCTCGTCTATACGCTTGAGTCCTGGGTTGCGGACCCGGCCGCCTTCTCCGATGAGGCAATGGATGCGTACAAAGCCGCCTTCAGGGACCCGGCAATGATCGCTGCGTGCTGCGCAGACTATCGGGCCGGGGCCGGGATCGACTGGGAGATGGATGCCGCCGATATGAAGGCCGGTCGAAAGATACAGTGCCCCATCCTGGTCCTTTGGGGGCACCGGGATGGCCGGGATGTCGGCGACGCGCTTGCGACCTGGTCGGAATGGGGAACGGTTCCGGCGATTGGGGGACCTGTCCGATGCGGTCATTTCCTGCCCGAGGAGGCGCCTGAAACCGTCCTTGAGTGGCTAGTCCCGTTCCTGGGACGTTAGCCCGCTGACCATCCGCGATCACCCAGACCGGGACAGGATAATTGCCGACCGGATCAGGGCGTGCTTGCATCTGGCATCCAATGCCCCTTTTCGCATCGGGAGCCTCCCATGTCAGACACCCCTGCACCCGGTCTGTCCGCCGAGTTCGCCGAGTATCTTTCGAAAGTAGCGGCCCTCAACCTCAAGCCCGTCCAGGACCTCGATCCTGTCGCCGCGCGCGAGCAGATGGAGTGGGCGGTTGGTCAGCGCAAGGCCCCGCCGCCGGTGGTCGCCGAGGTGGAAGACCGGATGATCCCGGGACGGGCAGGGGATATCCCGATCCGCATCTACCGGCCGGAGGGGCACCAGTCCCGGGCGAACCCGGCCCTGCTGTTCTTTCATGGCGGCGGACACGTCATCGGCAGCCTCTTCACCCATGATGTTGTTGGGAGAAATCTTTGCCAGCTTGCTGGATGCATCGTCGTCTCCGTGGACTATCGGATGGGGCCGGAGCACAGGTTTCCGGCCGCTGTTGAAGACAGTTGGGATTCTCTGATCTGGCTCGCAGAGCACGGAGCGGAGATTGGTGTCGATACGGATCGGATCGCGGTCGGCGGCGACAGTGCCGGCGGAAATCTGGCAGCAGTCGTCGCGATCATGGCAAGAGATGCCGGCGGTCCCACCATCCGTCATCAGTCTCTTATTTACCCGCTTGTCGACTATCGGTGCGAGGGGGACAGCTATCGGCAGTTCGCGACCGGATACGGAATCTTGGAAGCGGAAACGATGCTGTGGTTCCGGAAATACTATCTCCGGGATGAGGCGGACCAGAAGGACTGGCGCGCCTCACCGCTCCTGGCCGCTGATCTGTCGAATCTGCCACCGGCCCATGTCGTCATCGCGGGATGCGACGTCTTGCGGGATGAAGGGCGGGCGTATGCCGACGCGCTGAAGGCTGCCGGCAACATGGTCTCCGTGGCGGAGTACGACGGGGCCATCCACGCCTTCTTCCCACTTACCGGCATCGTATCAGCGGCTGATGAGGCGAACCGGGTGGCCGCCGAGGCACTTACATCGGCCTTGGCGTGATGGAGGATTAGGCCGCTTTCTCGTAAAGGTATGGGCTGTCGCCCGTCGCGTAACGGCGAACGTCGCCCATCTGCATCAGGCGGTGGAGATGGGCGAGGGATTCGCCCATGGCGAAGCGGGTCTGATGGAGATCCAGTTCCCGCTGAAACAACTGCGTCATGACCTGCCGCGCCGTCGCGGGCGTCGTGACGGCTTGGCGGGTTACATCCAGCCGTTCATCGTGATGAGAGACAAGGGCGTCGATCCGTAGGTCCAATCCCTTATAGGGCCGGTCATGGGCGGGCAGCACCGTAACGTCCGCGCTGAAGTCCCGGGACGTGTGAAGAAACGCAAGATAGTCGGCCAATGGATCCGCTTCCGGCTCACTCCACCAGACCGCCACGATGGGCGTGATCTTCGGAAGCAGGAAGTCACCTCCGAGGACGATGCCCGCGTCCCGATCAAACAGGCATACATGCTCTGGAGAATGGCCGGCGCCAAATATGGGCTCCCAACGGCGGCCGCCGATTTCGAACACGGTTTCCGGCCCGATCCTTTGGAAATGGGCCGGGATCGGTGTCACCAAAGGGCGGTAGACATTTCCGAGGTCTCGGAAGCCGTCGACGATCTGACCGTCGAGGCCCGTGCGTCCATAGAAACTCGCGATCTGGGCGGCAAAGTCTTCCGACGTGTCCAGCCACGTCATCCGGGCGTTCAGCCACTCTGTCCGTGAGATCCAGAACTCGGGCGCAAATCTGTCCAGCAGCCATCCCACAAGGCCGACATGGTCCGGATGGAAGTGGGTGCCGATAACCCGGGTGACCGGCCGGCCGCCCAAGGGTCCATCCAGCAACGCCTCCCAAATCCCGATGGTCTTGGGAGACGCTATTCCCGTGTCGAGAACCGTCCAGCCATCACCATCCTCAAGGAAATAGAGGTTCACATGATCCAAGGCGAAGGGCAGAGGCAGGCGCGCCCAGTGAATGCCTGGGGCGACTTCGATCAAGCCACTGCCTTCGGGCAGATCTTCGCCGAAAGGGAAACTAAGCGGGGTCAGCATGGGCCGCACAATAGGAGCGTCGCCTGAAGGAGAAAACCCCCTCAATCATCAACCGCAGAAGATTGAAACCGTAACACTTTCCGCCATAGCCAAAGTGCGAGACGGGCTTTCTGCTCCGTCCGCCACCACCGGACACGACAGCGATTGGATCCAGCCGCATGGCCAAGCAGCTATCAGAGACTCCAACCGTTCACGAAACGGCGCGGGTCGCCGACAGTACGCTCGGCCGATGGACGGAAGTCGGCGCGCGGACAACCATCGTGGAGAGCACGATGGATGACTATTCCTACATCGTGAACGACGGCAATGTGATCTACACGACGATCGGGAAGTTCTGTTCGATTGCGGCCCAGGTTCGGCTCAATCCTGGGAACCATCCGACCTGGCGGGCCTCCCAACACCATTTCAGTTATCGGGCGGCGGCTTATGATCTGGGTGAGGATGATGCGGAGTTTTTTCAATGGCGCCGGGCGCACGCCGTCAGCATTGGCAATGACGTTTGGATCTGTCACGGCGCCCTCGTAATGCCGGGGGTCCGTGTCGGTACCGGCGCCATCATCGCGTCGGCCGCCGTTGTGACGAAGGATGTGGACCCCTACACCGTTGTTGCCGGTGTTCCGGCAAAACCCATTAAGCGACGGTTTCCAAAGGATCTGGCGGACAAGCTCATGGATCTGGAATGGTGGAACTGGTCGCATCAGCAACTCCGGGATCGGCTAGGCGACTTTCAAACCCTCACCACCGAGGCATTCGTCGAAAAATGGAGCTGAGATCGGATGCGAGGTGACGCGCGCGGTACACTATGGCTCGTCGTCGGACCGTCCGGGTCCGGCAAGGACACACTGATCTATGGCGCCGAGGACCTGTTCGCCAAGCGGGGCGTAGACAACGCGCCGGTGGTGCAACGGCGTGAGATCACGCGAACGGCCGGTGCCGGCGGTGAGGACAGCAGCGAGGTTGATGTGGCGACTTTCGAGGAGCGCCGCGCCGCTGGAGCCTACGCCTTGTGGTGGGCGGCGCATGGATTGTTCTACGGCGTACCCCGGTCGGTAGACGATGTCTTGGGTTCCGGCCGGAATGTGATCCTCAATGTTTCCCGCGGCGTGATCTACACGGCGAGGGAGACGCTGGCCCCGATGCGGGTTCTCTCAATCAGCGTGCCGTCGGATGTGTTGCGAGAGCGACTTGCCGCACGCGGTCGGGAAACCCGGGAGGATATCGAACGGCGGGTGGCCCGGGCCGAAGCCTTCACTGTTGAGGGCAGGGACGTTGTGCCGTTCCTCAACACCGGTCCGATTGAACAGGCGATCGCAAAGGCGGCCGGTCTTTTTCAAAGCCGCGGCTGACAACAGCGGCAGGACGCGCCACGATTGCCGGAAAATTGGGGAGGGCGAGATGGAAATGAGGAAGCTCGGCCGGTCGGGACTGAAGGTTTCCCGCCTGTGTCTCGGGACCATGATGTTCGGCGGGCCGACGGATGAGCGGACAAGCGCTTCGATCATCTCGGATGCGCGCGAGGCGGGTATCAATTTCATAGACACGGCAGACGCATACAATGGTGGCGCGTCGGAAGGAGTCGTTGGCCGGGCCATCAAGGAAGACCGTGACCGTTGGGTCCTTGCCACCAAATGTGCGAACCCTATGGGCGCGGATCCGAACCGGGGTGGTCTGTCCCGCAAATGGGTCATCAAGGCATGCGAGGATTCTTTAAGGCGGTTGGGGACCGACTTTGTGGACATCCTCTATCTTCATAAAGAGGATCACAGTACGGCCCTGGAAGAGACGGTCGGCGCTCTGGCAGACTTAAAGCGTAGTGGCAAGATTCTCTACTACGGGCTTTCAAATTATAGATCTTGGCGTGTTGCGGAGATCTGCCGGATTGCGGATACCCTGGGCTTGGACCGGCCAATTGTCAGTCAGCCCTACTACAATGCCATGAACCGGATGCCGGAGACGGAGCATCTGCCCGCCTGCCGCCATTTCGGTCTCGGCGTCGTCCCTTACAGCCCGCTCGCCCGGGGCATTCTGACGGGCAAGTACCAACCGAATGTCACCCCGGATGAGGGGTCACGCGCTGGGCGGCAGGACAAGCGTATGATGCAGACCGAATGGCGTCATGAGAGCTTGGAAATCGCCCAGCAGATCAAAACCCACGCCGAGGCCAAGGGCGGGACACCGATCGGCTTCGCCGTCAATTGGGTGCTGGCCAATCCGATCATCACTGGAACCATTGCCGGCCCCCGGACAATGGAGCAATGGCAAGCGTACCGGCAGGCGCTGGAATATCCGTGGGCGCCGGATGACGAAGCCCTCGTGGACCGGTTGGTCACGACGGGTCACCCGTCAACGCCAGGCTATAACGATCCCCAGTATCCGATCGAGGGACGCCCCGTTTAATCAGTCGTTTGGCCGAGGCTTCAGGCCGCCGCCCGCCATTTGATCGAGCAGCCCATGCTGGCGATCTGGGGATCCGGCCCCTTTCCGGTCTCGGCAACCTGCTTCATGGCCTCATAGAGGTCACGCCGGGCGTTGGGGACTAGGGTGGTCCTGGATTCATCAAGCCGCCCCCGGTACTGAAGCGCGTCATTCCCGTTGAAGCCGAAGAAATCCGGCTTGCAGATCGCGTCGTAAGCCCTTGCGATTTCCTGGGTTCGATCAATCACGTACGGAAAACCGAAGCCGTTTTGCTGGGCGAAGATCTTCATGTTGTCGAAGGAATCAGCCGGGTAGGCGTCTGTGTCGTTCGACATGATCGCGACCGTACCGATGCCGAGGGAAGACAGCGCCGCCGCTTCCTCCGCAATTCGTCCGGCGACGGATTTCACGAAGGGACAGTGATTGCAGATGAACATCACAAGCGTGCCGTTCGGTCCCCTGACGTCGGCGAGGGTGTAGGTCTTGCCGTCAACGCCTTCCAGGCTGAAATCGACGGCCTTCCAGCCGAAATTGCAAATCGGGGGGACTGCTGCCATCGGATCGCTCCCGGTCAAACCATGAACTGCCGTCCATAGGCTGCGTCAGTCGGCGTGCCGTTGCAACCGTTGGCCCAAGACACGCCAGCGTGGCCTCTGAGCATAAAGTGAGATCTAGCGGGGTAGGCGACAAGGCTCGGATCCCAGAGGGGCCGGCCAGAGCCGATCCGTCTTTCCCAGCATGCGGTAGGCCAGCAATCCGATCCATTCGTGTCCGGCCGATGCCGCCGCCGACAGCGAGTCGGAGATCTTTCGCGGAACAAATGCCGGTTTGGCGCCGATGGATTGATAGTCCACGGGCCATGGAATGACGGGCCAACCGTTCGATTGGGTCAACGCGATCGCGCGGGGCATGTGCGCCGCACTGGTGATCAGAATCCATCGCTCGCCACAGGCGGGACGGATGGTCCTCAGAATCTCTGTGATGTTTTCTGCCGTGGTTCGGGACCGATCCTCTACTTCGATCCGGTCAGGGTTCAAACCGGCCGACGCCATGATCCACCGAGGTGCCGGGGCTTCCCGGTATCCGGATACGACCAGGCGGGCGTCCGGGAAGCGGCGGGCAAGGCCGACAAAGGCCACATGGCGCTCCGCGCTTTCCGCAAGACCCAGGATTTCCGTGTGTTTGGACATGGCTGGTCGGGTGGCGCCGCCCAATACGACAACCCCGTCGACGAGGGCGTCGTCTCCCAGGGGAGGCTGATGCGCGAAAGCCTTTTCCAGGGGCGCATTCATCCACGCGCCAACCGGTAACAGGAACAGGGCGAGGAAGCTCATCGAAACGATCCCGAGCAGGCCCAGTGCCGTCCGCCGGAACCCGCACACAACCGCGACTGCTCCGGCAATGCTCAGAAGCGCGAGGAGTGTGCCAATGTCCATCAGGATGGCGGGAAGATAGACCATGGCTCCTCTTGGCTCGCCGTCCGCCTCGCTTGGGGTCCTATTGGACCCACCTGAGGGCGGGGACGTCACTTACCGCAGCCCGGACATGTCCGGAAGCGATTGACCCGCTCTGGACGGAGCCCCAGCTTAGGGACATTCCTTCGAAACCGCCTCAAAAGAGGAGCAACCTCATGGCCGGACCCGTGATCGAGAGTTACCACGCGCATGTCTACTTCGATGCAGAGACGACGGAGAAGGCGCGCGCCCTTCGGGAACGGATTGAGGCGTCATTCGACATCGACATGGGCCGCTTCCATGAGAAGCCGGTGGGGCCGCATCCCATGTGGAGTTATCAGGTCGCGTTCAAGCCCGAGCAGTTGCAGGACCTCTTGCCATGGCTGGTTTTAAACAGGGACGGGCTGATTGTGTTTGTTCACGCCCAGACCGGAGACGACATGGCTGACCATACCGACCATGTGGTCTGGCTCGGCGACTCCCAGCCGTTGAAGCTTGAGGCGCTGTCGTAGCAGCCTCGGATCAGGGCACCCGCCAAAGAAACTGCCAGACGCCCGTGTCATTGCGTGTCGCGGAAAGACCTCGGTTGCCGTCCCGGTCCAGCACCACGATCTCAACCCGGGTTGGGGCGAGGCGGATCAACGTGAAATGTGCCCGCCCGGCGACACTCTCGGCTTCAGTTGGGACGCGGCCGTCCAGTCCATCGGGCAACCCTGACGAAGGCGACGCCAGCGCTGTCGCAGGGGCGGCGATGGTCATGTAGGACTTCCGGGAGGGGAGGGGCGTTGCGTCCCAGGCGGCGTCCACCTCGGGACCTTCCGAGACGATCGTGGCGCGGCCGGTGACACGGACCTGAACCTGTGCGTCGGGATCGTAGAACATCGCGGAAGCATGGCTGTCCGCGTTGATTTCCCGGATCTTCTCTGTGCGGCCGTCGGTGAAAACGGTAAGCGCGCTCAAGTCTTCCTCAACGGATCGCAGAACAACCGTCCGGACCGCTGGGGCGCCGTCCAGACCGTTGGTCGCCAGGGCGAAGTGACGGAACGCGCCATCTCCGGTCTCCGTCGCTGCCTCAAGACCGTCGACAACCCAGTTGAAAAGCGCGACTGCGTCGTTCGTATCGGGCTTCATCGTCTAGTCGGCACCCGCCGGATGAAGACTTGGACCGGTGGGGCGTGAGCTTGTCACGGCGATCCAGTAGGCGCCGAATGACAGGACGGTGGCGATGAAGATCATCCAAGCCATGGCTGAATGCCCGGTTTGATCCTGGAAATACCCAACGAGGATGGTCCCCAGCCCGCCGATGGTCATCTGCATAAAACCGAGGAGGCCGGAGGCAGCACCCGCAACCTTGGGATCGACGCTGATGGCGCCCGCGATCCCGTTGGCTTGGCTGATCCCGTTGCCGATCGCGACGACCATGAACGGAAAGAAGATCACTTCGGCAGACACGATTCCCGCCAGGGAGAAACCAAGGATGGCACTGGCGCCTATTGTGGAGACGGCGACGCCAAGCGGGATCATGCGGTCGACCCCCAAGCGCTTGGAGATCAGTCCAGCGACAAAGTTGCCGCAGATGTATCCGCAGGACACCATCACGAAATAGAAGCCGTAGACATGCGGCTCATGCCCAAGGATCTCGATCATCACGTACGGCGCGCCAGCGAGCAGCGAGAAGAACGCGCAGATCGACAAAGCCGTATTCATGGAATAGCCCAGGAACGGGACGGACCGGAGAAGCCGCCCATAGGTCTTGAGCATGCCAGAGACGTCGATCCGCTCAATCGGGGTTTTGTTGGTTTCCGGAAGACGCCACCACGTCCCCAGCAACGCGAGCGCCCCGAATGCCACCACGACGACGAAACCGAAACGCCAGCCGTAGAAGCCGTCGATCAATCCCCCTATGGCCGGGCCCATCGCCGGGGCGACCGCCATTGCCATGGTTACGTATGCAAGCGCGCTTGCGGCCGAATCCCGGTCATAGACGTCTCTGATGATCGCCCGGCTCAACACCATTCCGGCACATCCACCTACGCCTTGAAGGACGCGGCCCAGGATCAGCCACTCGACGGAGAGGGCGACGGCCGCCAGAACACCAGCACCGACAAAGGCCACCAATCCCAACAGAAGAACCGGCCGGCGCCCGAAGCGATCCGATAGGGGCCCATAGACCAATTGCCCCACGGCAACCCCCGCCAGATACAGGGTCAGTGTCAGCTGAACGGTTGCGTAGTCGGCCCCGAACTCGCTGACCAACCCCGGCATCGAGGGAATGAACAGGTTCAACGCCAACGGCCCCGTGGCCGTGACGGCAACCAGAATCCAGAGGGGTGGTTTCGCTGGGAACATCGAACCTCATACCGTTGATCGGCAACCATCTCGCATCGCGAGACGGGGTCCGACGGGACGGATCTGTTTATTGGAAAGGAGCGATTTAGGCTCATTCGGCCCGGTTGCCAACCCGGACAGCGACTTTCTAGGTGGAACGGGTCCGTTCTCCACCGAGCACGACCATGGCCACGCCTGCTGAGGCGACACCGATACCGGCGAGGACGGAGGGTGTCAGCGGCTCGTCAAACACCGCCCATGCCATGACCGCGGCAGTTGGCGGCACCAGGTAAAAGAGGCTGGCCACTTTCGTCGCCTCGCCGCGGCGTATCATGATCATCAGCAAGCTGAAGGCACCGATGGAGACGACGATCACCAGCCATGCCATGGCGAAGAGAAAGGGGGGCTCCGGTCGGATGATGAGGCTTTCGAACGCAATCGCGCAGGCCCCAGTTGCAAACGTGGCGACAATCGCCTGGATCGTGCTTCCGGCCAGGAGCGGCATGTTGGCGCAAAACCGCTTTTGGTAGAGCGTTCCGGCACAGATGCAGAGGAGCGAGACAACGCAGATCAGCGCCCCCGAAAGATCGGCGCCAGTGAGGTCGACCCTGTCCGCCAGCGTCGCGACCACCCCCACGAACCCGACGGCGCAGCCGACCCATTGCAGCAATCTTGGGGACTGGCCAAGAAAGGGGCCGCTCAGGATCGCGATCAGGACCGGCTGGAGGCCGAGCACCAGCGCAGCCATCGCTGCTGGGAACCCCCAAGAAATGGCGACGAAGACGCCCGACAGGTAGATGGCGTGTACCAACAGACCAACGACGGAGATGTGAAGGATCTCGGCTGGGCTGCGTGGCCATGGTGCCCGGAAAATTAGGGCCAGCCCGAGAAACGCCAACGACACCAGAACGAAGCGCGACGCCATGAATGTAAGCGGCTCGGTGTACGGCATGCCGAGCTTCGCGAAGATGAACGCGGAACTCCAGAGCACGACGAAGGTCGCCGGCGCGGCAATGCTCAGCAGCGGCATGACGATGAAGCCTTGTAGAAGGGCGGAAGAGGCGCGAGCCAGTCCGAAGGTTACGCCGAGACTAGGCGGGCGCGATCCGCAAAGCCAGGGGTAATCCAGGCCGCAATCCGGGATCCTTTGGGATCTCTGAGGTGCTTCAACACCGCGTGAGATACTTTCTGGGCGCGGCCCATTCCGGCTCCAGACCTTCAATTCGCCAAGCGGAATGTGTACATTACGAGAAGCGTGCTCTGGTTTTGCTGCAAACTGGGGCGGAGTCCGGGAGAAACCCGACACCGAGGAAGAATCCGCGCCGTATGATTGGGATTACCGGCAACTCCCTGAACTACCTCCAAGATTCGCCAACGCGGATATTCGCGGCGCGTGGTGTTGGCAGTGGTCTGTCGACCAGCCGCTCGACTTTCCTTCAACGTGACGAAGACCGCCCCATCATCCCCGAACTTCCGGGCCGGACCTCGACCAGTGAAACGGAGAACGAGGGCCGGGGGATACGATCCGGTGGCCTGAATGGTGCCTTGATCGACCTGGGTACCCAGACTGCGGCCCAGGCATCCGCATCTGCTCCAGCATCAGGCAGTGCTGACCGCTCACCGGCTCAAGAGGCTTTGGAGGAGAGTGAGGAGACGTCCGAGTCCGAAAGCACAGGCCCGAACGATTTGACCGAGGAAGAAGAGGCGGTCGTGAGGGAACTCCAGCAGCGTGACGCGGAGGTTCGCCGGCACGAGCAGGCGCATGCGGCCGTGGGTGGTCAGTATGCCAGTGCACCCACCTACACCTTCCAGAGAGGCCCCGACGGTCAGCTTTACGCCATCGGCGGTGAGGTGCAGATCGACAGCGCCCCGGTGGAAGGCGACCCCGAAGCGACCATTCAGAAACTGACGATCGTCGTGAGAGCGGCATTGGCCCCGGCGGAGCCATCTGCCCAGGACAGGAACGTCGCCGCGCAGGCGCAGGCAGGCATCCAGGCGGCACAGGCTGAGTTGTCGCGGCAGCAGGCCGAAGAGCGGGAAGCCCTGGCAAACGGTGAAGATCCGGATTCCGCCGGGGAGGCCGACCTGACCGTGGACGCACCGGAAGGCTCCGGGGCGGAGAACGGGAACGCGACAAGTGGCTTCCAGCAATCCGCGACGGTTGACAACAGTTCCGGTGACGGTGGTTCCGCTGAGAGCGGTTTTGGAACGTTCGGCTTTAGCCCGTTTGGCGACTCCAGAGGGGATAGCAACGCGGGCGCGCCCTTCCCAAATCCGTTCCGAACGGTCGCAAACGACAGTAGCCGGCGAGAAGAGACGGCCATTCGGATCATCGACATCGCGGTCTGATCCGCCGGAGCAACTTGGCCCGCGGCGCGCGCCTATTCCAGACGGTAACCCAGACAGTCTTTGAAGGACTTGGCGTCCTGATCCGGGGCTTCGCTGCACGTCACGAACCGGTCCCGGCACTCTGCGAAGGCTGCGTCATTGCCGGAGAAACGGATATCGTCACAGAGCGCTAGGTAGCGCCGGGCAATGACCTCGAAAGTGGAGGCCTGCTCCGCCATATCGTCGGTCTTGTCCAAACGGTCCACCCCCAGAAACTGGGCGATGGCGTCATTCGCCCGGGTCAACGGGATCTCCGCCGTCCCAGCGTTTCCGGCAAAGGTCTTGTAGGAGATGAACAGGTTCTCCCCGAGCATCATCTGCCGGAGGACCGGCGGAATGAACCCGGGCGTCGGCGCTCCCCACATGATGAAGTCAATGCCCTTGCCGTCCCGACGGTACAGCGTCGGGCGCGAGCCGACTTCCAGCTCCTTCAAGTTGTTGAGATCGTTCTTATCGTGCTCGTCGATCCAGTAGACCGGCAACTGGCCTCGGGCGAGATCGTCGCGCAGGGAACGGGGAAGCCTGAAGTGCCCCCATATGCTGTTGTCGTCACCGCGCCTCAGGTGAAACCGAAAACCCATTCGGTTCAGTACCCGGACCTCAAGGATCGGCTTTTTGCTGATCGGATCTGTCAGCACCTCGACAAACCACTGGACGCGCGCCGCGTCGGCGGGCACCGACGGCAGCATCACAACCATGACCGCGATCATGGCGGCTGCAGGCCGCACCCAAGTCATCAACGCTTGCAACACGATCTTTGTTTTCCAAAGGAGAGGATCAGCGTAACGCTCTCATGATACACAGATTTGACCTAAATGAGGCGTTTGATCCGGTTGGCACGGCGGAAGGGTTCGGCGGTGGGATTTGCAGTCAAGTCTTTGTTGGTCTCGATCGGGGTCTGGCTAGTCCTTGTCGCGGGTCTGTACACCATGCAGCGGCGCATGCTGTTTCCGGGCAATCCGACGACGCCAGACCGCTTCGCCGCGGATCTCGGACATATGGAGGAATTCAGGGTCGATACCGAGGATGGGCTTACGCTGCTGTCCTGGTACAGCCCGGCGTCCGACGGACGGCCAACGATCGTCTACTTCCACGGCAACGGTGGCAACATCGGAGGGCGTGGCTACAAGGCAAATCCCCTGATCGACCGCGGCTATGGACTGCTTCTGGTTGGGTATCGGGGGTACGGCGGCAACCCGGGCAGTCCGTCGGAAGAGGGGCTCTACGCCGATGCCCGCGCCGCTCTCCGTGGCTTGGAGACGGCCGGTGTGAGGCCGTCATCCGTGGTGCTTTACGGGGAGTCGCTCGGCTCTGGTGTCGCGACAAAGATGGCCACGGAGTTCTCCGTTGCAGGCGTGGTGTTGGAAGCACTGTACACAAGCGTCGTCGATGTGGCTGCGGGCCAGTACTGGTACGTCCCTGTCCGCACCCTCATGAAGGACAGGTTCGATTCCTTGGACCGGATTGGCGACATCAACAGCCCGGTGCTGATCCTGCATGGAGACGCCGACCGGATCATTCCGTTTGAGCACGGTGTCGAGCTGTTTCAGGCCGCGACCGAGCCCAAGGTTTTCAAGCGCTTCGAGGACGGCAACCATCTTGACCTGTTTGACCGCGGCGCCGTCGATGACATAGCGGCATTCATTGACGCCCTTCCGCCACGGCATTGAGGTTTCTTTAAGACTCTTCGATTATATTGCGGCTGGAAATGGGGAAGGCCGGTCCCCATCTAAATTAGGTGGTGCATGGAGAGACGCATGTCGATCACGGGTATCACGGCTGGATTGAGTGGTGTGCTGGCGGCACAAAACCGCTTTGAATCCTCCGCGAACAACATCGCCAACATTCGGAGCGTTTCCGGCCCGAACCCGGCAGTCGGCGAAGAGCCGACGCGGATCAATGCGGACGGCACTCCGGTGTTCCGGCCGACCGTAGCCCAAGACACCACGACCACAAGCGGCGCTGTCCGATCCGGACAAACCCTGGCTAATCCGTCGGCGGTTCAGATTTTCGATCCGAGTGCTGCGGATGCGGCCGAAGACGGGACGGTGTTCCGGGGGAACGTGGACATCGGCCGGGAAGTTACGGAACAGGTCCGGGCCACGGCACAGTTCGAAGCCAATCTTCAGGCGATCCGGGTCCAGGACGAGGCCCTGGAAGAGGCGATCGACATTCTTAGCTGATCCGTTCTGGGTCTTCTCTTCTTCTAATCCTTTAGCGCTTTCTCGACCGCTTCAAACGGAAGCAGGACGCATTTGTGCCTGGACTTGAAGTCCCGGACCGGCTCAAACACCGATAGGGATGTCCACGGCGGACGATCCGCGTGTCCCGACAGATAGCGCGCAAGACCGTCCTTGACCTCGGCAATCTCGGCGCCCGTCATGCCGGACCCTTCTTCGTCGACCAGCGCCCCGATGACTTCCGACGCCGCTTCGCAAAGACTGCACCCCTGAACCTTGTGGCCGTATTCCGAGATGTGCGCCCCGTCATTCATGGCGAGGTCGACGGTCACGCGATCTCCGCAAAGCGGATTGTCGACCCGTGCCGAGTGGTCCGGAGTTTCGAGCCGTGACCGCGATTTTGCAGCCTTCGCAAGCGTCAGGATCTTGTCCTGATAAAGCGCATCAACGGACATCAAGCCTCTCCGGGCGGGTCTCGATCCGCTGTGCGGCCCCCGAACTTGGCCAGCGCGTCTGGTGTGTCGATGTCGATCAGCACCGCCTCGTCGTTCATCTCCACTTCAGCGACCAGCTCGGCATGGGCACCGATGAGATGCCGGGCGCCGACATCGCCGGATACGCGGCCCATATCCGCGAAAAATCGCCGGTCCCAGAGAACCGGATTTCCACGCTTTCCGTTCTGTGTGGGCACGCATATGGCCCGGCCTTCAATCGGATCGTAGGCGGCGATGAGCTTGTTCACGATGGTCGAGGTCACCCGAGGCATATCTCCAAGGCAGACGATCACACCATCCACGTCGTCGTCCAATGCCGACAGGCCGGCTGCGAGAGACGTCGACAATCCGCCGTCGTAGTCGGGATTGTGGACGTCGCGAACGACCAG
This sequence comes from Thalassobaculaceae bacterium, assembly GCA_963691835.1. Taxonomy (GTDB): domain Bacteria; phylum Pseudomonadota; class Alphaproteobacteria; order Thalassobaculales; family Thalassobaculaceae. The sequence continues at coordinate 4,248,199 of OY829383.1, read as the reverse complement.
TCCCGAAAGGCTTTCCAGGACCTTTTCCCGTTCGTGGCCCGTGACGACGACGGTCTCTAGAACGCTGGACGCGGCTATGTTCCGGACCGTGCGTCGGACCATGGTCATTCCGTCGATCTCAGCGAGAAGTTTGTTGCTGCGGCCCATGCGTCGCGACTGGCCCGCGGCGAGGACGATCGCGGCGACCTTTGGGGCCCGCGATGCCTCCGTTCCGGGAGCCTCTTCCGTTTCGGAGGCGCTGTTCCGCTCGGCTTTGGCCCGGGGCAGGGGGCGTGTCGGAATGTCTTTCAAGAGGCCGCCAGCCCCCATGCGCATAATGTCGCTCGGTGTGATCGGAAGGCCTGCGATCGCTCTCTGAAGGACCCAATCGAATCCGTTCAGTTTTGGGGACCGGGCACATCCGGGCATTCCGAACACGGGGACAGAGCCAAATTTACCGGTCAGCATCAGGTTACCGGGATCCACCGGCATCCCGAAGTGGGTCACCGTGCCCCCAACCCGTCCTATTGATGCCGGGATGACATCCCTACGGTCAACGACAGCCGACGCACCGGCGATCAGGATAAGATCTACGGCCTTGACCAGCATGCGTTCGATGGCACGCGCGGTCGCCGCCTCGCTGTGTTGGACCCGGACTTCTTCCACCAACTCGCTGGCAAGTGACGACAGGCGATCACTCGTAACCCTGGCGGTTCCGTCCAGCACACTGTCCTTCATGCCAGGCAATGTGGTTTGGATGAGGCCGACCTTCGCGGGCCTGTAGGGGGCCACCCGGACAAGACGCTCCGCCCGTTCCGCGAGGGAGCGGGCGATCTGCACGACGAAGCGGGGCAGGCCAAACGGAATGATCTTCAGGGTGGCGACCATCTGTCCGGGGGCGACCGCTTGGTACGGTGGAACGATACCGAGTGTGATGGCTTCATCAACGAGGTTGAAAGCATCCAGGCGCCCCTCGTCATAGACCACGATGCCGGCTTCCTTGGCGTACAGGTTCACCCGTCCGGTGAAGGCCTCGATTCTGGTGAGGTGGCCACCGGAAACCGCATCCGCCAGCAGATTTGCCGCCTCATCCTCCGCCATGTCGGCATCTGTCAGGCGTGCGCACACGACGGATTTATGCCCGGCGGCGAGCAGGTCGCGCACGTCGTCACGGCTGAGGGTTCGTCCCTTTTTCAGGACGCGGCCCTCAAGACGGTGACTGTGCGCGAGGATGGCGCCCTCGGCTGTGTCGGTCGGTATCTCGCCGAACTCCATCGGACGCAGTCCTATGCAGCGGCGACCAGCGCCGGTTTGCCGTGTTTCACGGACGTGAGCTCGGCCATGACCGACAGAGCGATCTCCGCCGGGGATACGGCGCCAATGGGCAGCCCGGCCGGGCCGTGAATTCGCGCCAAGGTACCTTCGTCGAATCCCGCCTCGCGGAGCCGTTCCATACGTCGGGCATGCGTTCGCCGGCTACCGAGGCAAGCGATATAAAAGGCAGAGCTTTTCAGCGCCACATGTAGCGCTGGATCGTCAAGTTTCGGATCGTGGGTCAGGGTAACGATCGCCGTCTTGCTGTCTGGCGCCAGGGCTTCCATGGCCTCATCCGGCCAATCATCGCTCAAGGTGACGCCGGGGAACCGGTCCTCGCTCGCGAAGGAGGCCCGGGGATCGACGATCGTCACGGCATACCCGGCAATCGTGGCCATCGGAGCGAGCGCTTGAGCGATATGGACCGCGCCAACGATGATCATCCGGAGAGCGGGCGCATGGACATGCACGAACAGAGCGCCATCCGCCATCGTCCCGCTTTTGTCATCGCGAATTCGGTCCTGAGCCTCCGTGATGGCTGATGCATCCAGGCCAATATCGTCGGCGCCGATCCGGTCTTCGTAAACCACGGCCTGCGCACCACCGTCGAGGCGGGTGACGACGGCCACAGGTGTCTTGGACTGCCGCGCGGCCAGAACCGCGTCGAGGATCTCCGTCTTCATGTGATGCTCACCTTTCCAGGCGTTCCACGTAGACCCGGACGTTGCCGCCGCAGGCGAGACCGACTTCCCAGGCCTGCTCGTCCGACACGCCGAAGTCCAGCGTACGGCTGTCGCCGGCCTCAATGATCTCAAGGGCTTCTCTGACCACGGCGCCCTCGATACACCCGCCGGAGACCGAGCCCACCATATTGCCGGAGCCGTCAACGACGAGTTGGCTGCCGACCGGGCGGGGCGAGCTTCCCCAGGTGCTGACAACGGTCGCGATTGCAATATCGCGTCCCTCAGAGCGCCAAGCGGCGGTCGTCCCGAGGACATCGTCCTGGGCCAGTCTTTCGAGTTGATCGGTCATCGCAGCCTCCTTATGCGGCAGCCTGCTCCCGCTGAATATCGGCGAGCATACGGAGCCATCCATCCATGCCTTCGCGTCGACGCCCGGCCGGTTTCGACAAGACTTGGGCCAACTGCTCCAAGCTATCGAGGGAATGAACGGTTCGGAAGTCGTCCACATGCGGCAGGATCGCCTTGACCCCTAAAGATTTGGGCGCGAAGCCGTCCCAGCGCAACAGGGGATTGAGCCAAATGAGCCGGCGGCAGGACTTGTGCAGCCGTTCCATCTCCTCCGTCAGTCCGACCCCGGCCTCCCGGTCCAGCCCATCGGTGATCAGCAGAACCATGGCACCCTGCGTCAGCACCCGCCGGGACCAATCCCGGTTGAACCCGTGCAGGCACTGCCCGATCCGGGTGCCGCCCGACCAGTCGTCAACCGCGTCCGTCACCCGGTCCAACGCTTCATCCACATCTCGGTAGCGCAGGTAGCGGGTGACGTTGGTCAGCCGGGTGCCGAACAGGAAGGTATGAACGCGGTCCCGGTCGTTGGTCAGCGCATGCATGAAGTGCAGCAGCATTCTGGAATAACGGCTCATGGAGCCGGAAATGTCGCACAGGATGACCAGGGGCGGCGTCCGGGTCTTCCGCCGCTTCCGCTCCAAGCGAACCACATCGCCACCTTTGCGCATGGCATCCCGCATGGTCGCCCGAAGATCCACCCGCGAGCCCAAAGGGGAGGGTGCGAAACGGCGGATCGGCACCTCTGTCAGCGGAAGGCGCATGGTCTCGATCGCGCGCTTGGCCCGGCGGATCTCTTCCGCCGACATCTTCTCGAAATCCATCTCCTGAAGGACTTCGCGGTCGGAGTAGGTCATCACAGCGTCGAGTTCGACCCGTTCTTCGGTCGCCTCTTCCCCGCCTGCGACACCGGGCTCGGCCGTCTGCGGTTGAGAGAGCGCTTCGGCAATGCGGCGGCTGGTCTCGTTCTTGTCCTCGTTCTGACCCTCGGCCCGGAACTCCGGCAGGATCATCCGCATCATCCGCTCCAGGATGCGGGGGTTCTTCCAGAAGATATGAAAGGCCTGGTCGAAGATCTCTCTCTGGTCCCGCCGGTTGACGAAAACCGCGTGGAGCGCCCAGTAAAATGTGCTTCGGTCCGTGATGCCACAAGCCCGGACGGCGGCAATCGCGTCCAGGACCTTGCCGGGGCCGACCGGCAGCCCTGCCGCGCGCAGGACCCGGGCAAAGTGGACGAGGTTCTCAACCAGCCGGCCGCCGCCCGACGCCGGCAATTCCGGCGGCTCGGGCGGTCGCGGCGGTTGGGGCATCTTGTTCAAGACCGGGCCTTTCCGGCTCAGAGCGTCATGGTGAGTTCGGTCTTCACCTGATCCAGGATGCGATTTGCCTCACTCCCTTGGATCTTCGCGATGTCGTCCTGGTACTTGAGCAGCACGCCGAGCGTATTGTCGACGGCGGTCGGGTCCAGGGCGAGATAGTCGAGCTGGATCAGCGCATGCGTCCAATCAATTGTCTCCGCAACGCCGGGCAGCTTGAAGAGATCCATCTTCCTCAGCTCATGAACGAACGCCACCACCTGCCGGGAAAGGTCCTCCGGTGCCGTCGGCGCCTTCACCTTCAGGATCTCGAACTCGCGCGCCGCACTCGGGTAATCGACCCAATAATAGAAGCACCGGCGCTTCAGCGCGTCATGGATCTCGCGGGTCCGGTTAGAGGTGATGATGACGATCGGCGGTGTTTCCGCCTTGATCGGCCCGATCTCGGGGATCGTCACCTGGAAGTCGGATAGGACCTCAAGCAGGAACGCCTCAAACGGCTCATCCGTCCGGTCCAACTCGTCGATCAACAATACCGGGGCCGCGCCACCCTGGGACTCCAAAGCCTGGAGCAGGGGCCGCTTAATCAGAAACTCGTCGCTGAACAGATTCGTCGCTAGCGCCGAGCGGTCGGCGGAGCCCGATGCCTCAGCCATCCGGATTTCGATCATCTGCCGAGGATAGTTCCACTCGTAAACCGCGGAAGAGACGTCCAAGCCCTCGTAACACTGAAGCCGGATGAGCTCCCGGCCGAGTGTCTCGGAGAGAACTTTGGCGATCTCGGTTTTGCCGACACCGGCCTCGCCTTCCAGAAAAAGGGGTCGCCCGAGCTTCAGAGCGAGAAACAGGGCGGTCGCGAGGCTGTTGTCCGAGACGTAGTTGCCCCGGCCGAGCATGGCGAGGGTGTCATCGACGGAGACAGGAAGGTCCGTGGTCATGGGAAATCCGGAACGAAGGCGGGATGGTCACGACATAGCGCGGACGCCCCTCGGTTTAAAGGGGAAGTAGACACTGAGCGACGGAGTCAGTCGTCCAGGTACTGCTCCTGATCCGAACCGGATTGCTTATCGATCAGATAGAGCGTGCATAACAGCGTTCTACGGCTGATCTCTTCCCGGATCGGGGCGACACCGTGATAGGCGTTTCCGAAGTTGAGGAACATGATGCCGCTGTTCGGCACATATGGTGAGAGATCAACGGCCTCGAAGTCCTCGAAGAGCTTGTGAAGGCCGTGGTCGCCTTCCTCCGGCGTTGTCTTGGACCGGTACACTGTGGTCCCGATATCGGGTCGGTCGTCATGTTCCGGCAGATACGCCACAAGGGATGCAAATCTGCGGCGATCGTCACGATGGGGACCCAGGCTGTAGCCATTCTTGTAGGTTCTGTACTTTGCACGGGCGACCAGACCGCCTCCAGACGCTTCAATCTCCTGGCGGAGGTCCTCGACACCCAGACATCGCACGACCGTGTCGACCATCGCATTGGTGCTCAAGGTGGCCAGCAGTTCTTCGAGTGCCGGGGGGAGGGTATCGGGACTCTCTTCCGCCTCGGCACAAGCTTTCAGTAAGGCGTCATAGCGGGGTGCTGGGAACAAACCACCCGCGATCCGGTAGACGAAGGGCGATTGGTTCAGTGTGCTCTTCTCGGAAAACGCGGTTCCGATCGACTGAATGTCAGAATTGTCGATGCCGGTGATGTCCACCTGGTTTGCCGGTCTCGGAAGGCTCAACACATATCGCCGGTTCGCTTTGGCGTGGGTAAGGCCGATCTGGGCGGTCGCCCGAAGACCTTCGAGCATCCTGCTCCGCTCCAGGGTGTCCAAGAGCGGGTGCACCTGATCCCAGCGACCAGCCTTAGACAGCGAGATTGCGAGAAGCGTTCTTGTTTCCGTTTCTGCCGGTGACCTTCCGTCCGAGGATGAAAGAAGGTCCACGACGCACGCGTGTCTCTCTTTGGACATGAGTGCACGGCAAACGCCGTTCAGCACGGCGGTCCGCCCGCCGCGAAGCAACGAGGCCGCGTCGGGACGTTGTCCATTGGACCGGGCGCTTTCTCTTGGCCGGTAAAGGCGATTGTACAGGGGTAGAAGATTCCGGAACGCCGGAAGGCCCGATTTCCTCACGAGATGGAACCAGCCAACGAAAAGGGCTCCGGAAACACTTGGTGCCGTGGCGCCATCGGCGATCTGTTTCCGGAGGTTGTGCGCAGACGCATGGAGCCAAGCCTGTGCTGTGGGTGCGGCCCCAACAACGATCACATCGGGATCAAAACGGTCTTCGGGGCATCTCCAAGGATGGTCCGTCACCGCAAAGTCGCCCTGGAGCTTGGCGGACAGCAACTGCCGCAGCCTCGGGAACCACTGAAGAGTTGGGTCCACGATCACTACGCGGCGGTAGTGCCCATGGCGAAGGGCGGTTTCCGCAGAACAGACGGCGAGGGCGTGTGCAAAGAGATTCCGATCCACATCGCCGCTTTGAGTGCCATCCGTAACTTCAGTGGTGATCGCGCATCCGTACCGGTCGGCGATCTCGTCCAGGGACTCCGACGAGACCGGATTGGTTACATGAATGTGGAGTGCGGGATGGTCTGTCTCCCAAAGATTGATTGCCAGATCGTTCTTCAGCGCCTCCAACTCACCGCCATCAACGCCGATGAAAAGGGCACTGCCGTTCCCGTTTGGGCGTCGATACCAATCCAGATCGGATGTTGGCGGCTCTGAGTCCTCTCCGACACTGTCTGGGCGCTCCGGAGCGCAAGTCTCTGCATATCGTAAGAGGGACTCTTCTTCCGCAGACCCAGCAAGAAACGCGGCGGCATTCCGGAACAGGATTTCGGCGTCGTCGAGATTTCCGGCGTTCATCGCACCGTACCCCGCGACTGCAGTCGCGGGTCCCAAACGGGCTGGTGTCTTGCCAGAGGCGTGCTCGCATGCGGCAGACAGAAGTCGCCAAGCGGCGCCAATCCTGTCCTGATCTGCAAGCATGAAATGAACCGCCAAGGCGAGATTGAGGTCTTGTGTTGCGGCCTGGAAAATGCCGGGAGCCAACGTGTCCTCTTCAGCGCCCGCTGGATCATCTTTGGACAAAAGATCCAAAACGGACGTCGCGACGAAGTCTGATCCGGGCGAGTCGTCGATGCTCAGGACGCCGAGCTTCCGCAGTATATCCGGGTCACGGGTCTGCCGGTACATGGCCTCCATGGTGTCGGAGGCGGCCGGGTCGACGCAGTGACTCCGGCGCAAGGCAGTCTGCGCCGTCTTCATTTCGCCGGCGGTGATGGCCGCCGCAGCCACGGCCAAGTGGTTGGCCGCGACTTTGGGGCCCACGACAACAGCCCTTTGAGCTCGTTTGATTGAGACACCATCATCCAAGGCTGCCCTCGAGATTTGGGTCAGCGTCGAAAGGCAAGTCCCATTCCCCGGATCAAGCAGTAGCGCCTTGCGCAACGGAGCCATGGCGTCACCGACGGCTTTGTCCGATGCGTTCAACAACAAACGCGCGCGCAAATAATGGACGATGGCGAGATTGGGTGCCTTTGTCTCCAAACCGCCCAGCACCCGATCGGCTTGCTGAGAAGCGCCCGTCTCAATCGCCTGCATGGCTTGGCGAATCTGATCGGGTATTGTCTGGGTCTTGTCTGGATGGCTCATGAAGACTTTGGGATCCCACGCCGTAACCGACGCCCTATAAAGGATGACGCCCGCACGATTAGGCGTGTTTTCGTCAGTTGCCAACAGTTGATGGCGGGTGTGCGATCTTAATCGACGCCACCGTCACCCCCAAAATCTCCGGTGACCCGAAAATGGCTTCCAAGGGCCTCGAACCGTGCCCGCCAGCTGTGCCTGTCCCGGAGGACCGACTGCATCTCCCGCATCGGAGCGCCGGGTCTGGAGACCCGCTCCAACAGCGCCCTTGCCGCGTCTTCGACGTCTTGGATGGGGGCGTGAGAGCCGAGAAAGTACCCGAAAGCGTCCGGCTCCGTTTGGAGGGGGTCGGTGTGATCGGTTAGGACCCCTGCTCCGTTCGCCAGGGCATAAAAGACCCTTTCGTGGCATGTCTCAGGAAAGAAAGGACGCACGTTTAGGACCACCTTTGCCCGAGACAGAAGCTGCCCATAGGCCTCGTTGGATGGGCTGTCGATGAAGGTGAAGTTGTGCTCGAAGCCGATACTCGTTGGTGGGGTCGGGCCGGCCACCGTCACCGGAAGATCAGCGAGCGCCTGCAGGACTTCCGCCCTCCGTCTTTGGCGAAAGTAATGCTCCAGGCGACTGCGAAGACGGATTGAGGTCAGTAAAGACAGCGGATGCGCCGGGTCGGCCATCCGGCGTAGCGTCTCGAAAGCCGTTTCTTCATTGGGCCGGGCCTCTTCGATCATGTGCAAGAAAAGTGAGGCCTCGTGCGTCCCTGGTCCAAACCGGTCGGCCGCGTAGGCGGCGGCGTCCGGGACCGGGGTGAGATTTCCAAGGAAGAGATAGTCGATGTCCCGGTTCGAGGCGGATGGGCTGCCGTCTCGAGGCTCCGGTCCGGCCTGTGGGAAGTGAACAAAGCTGGTCTGAATGGGCCGGGTGCCTATGCCGCTCGATCGCACGGCTTCCGCCATTTGGACGAACCGGCGTTCGACGAGGCCCATGGTCGACCGGGGGCCCATGGCGTCTAGAAGCATCAACGCGTCCCACGGATCGTCCATGAAATACTCGAAGTGCGGAACATCGTTGTGTCTGGAGGCCCGCAGGGATCGCCGAACGGTTTCCTGGAACACCGGCGCCATGATGATCTTGCCGTAGCAGGACACAAGCATCGGCTCGGAACCGGCAAGCGCCCAGTTTAGTCCGCTCCCCAGGTCTTCAATCCGTTTTTCATCGAGACCCTGATCGCCCGTGGGCCAACGCCACTCCCGAATCTCGTGGCCGATTTCTTGAAGCGCGCGTCCGAGATCCCGGCCGATCTCCAGGACGAAGTGGTTGGGGGTATCCGGGACGATCAGCAGGATCCGCATTCTCAGCCGACGCCGCCCTCTGCATTCAGTGGCCGCGCACCCGCTAACAGTGATTTTTGCCGCCCCTCCGCCATTGCGATCGCATCATCAATGACGGCCCGGTTCTGTTGGTAGAACCGATCCATGAAGACTGTACGCTCTTCGCGGTCGTGTTTGCTGTGCTGTTCCGACCAGCGGAGCATGATCGTCTGCGCTTCAAACAGGACCTTGGCGGCGTCACCCTTTCGGTCGACTTCCGTTGGGTGCCAGGGATGGATGCAGCGCCTCGGATGCGGGATCTCGCAATCCTCTCCGATCAGCAGTTTGAAGCGGAGTGAGATATCGCGCCCGAAGAGTGTGTAGGCGGTCGAGAAAATCGGATGCTCATCATATCCCTGGATTTGCTCCCAGAGGGTCCGTGGAGCGGAGATCAGGGGGGCTTTGTTGGCGACCTCCCTCGGGATTGGGGCCCAGCCGTCCGAGCAGAGATTGCGTACCAGCTCGAAGTCGATGATCTGGTTCTTCCAATCCGCATTTGTCGTGCCGCAGGCAAAGGGCGCCTGGCTCCGCTGCATGTTGACGACCCGGGGGCCGCGCGCATGAAGTTGGTCGAGAAGCGTGAGGAAATCCGGAGGAACCAGAATGTCCGCGTCCATGGTGGACACGATCGTCCCGGTGGTCAGCCGGATACCATGGTTCAGAAGCCGGCCGGGGTGATAGACGCCATCATCCTCATCAAGATAGACAATGCGGCAAGTCAGCTTCCCCTCAAGCCCGGCTATCACCTCTTCAGCAGGCGCACACTCTTCCTTCCCGGCGTATTGAAGCGCGTGCGATCGGCTCATCTGTTCGACCACGATCACCTCGACCTCTTCCATCGGGTAATCCTGTTCCGCCAAGGATGGCAGCAGATGGAAGAAGTTACGAAAACTGCGGTCCCAGGTGATGATCGCGTGCTTCGGCATGTTTCAGGCACCAAAATCGGACAGGGCGTTGAACCAGTTGTCGATAAGCGGCTGCTCGTCTTTGGGCAACACGCCAATCTCGACAAGATGGGTCCATAGCGTGTGCGCCGCCGCCGCAGGGCTGGCTTGCGTAAGGGTATCAACCTTCTCGCTGATCGCCCGCACGATGGCTTTGTTCTCCAGATAACCCGGCACTTCGTCCCGGAAGTCCTTCATCAAGTCATGCGGGTTCCGGACCTGATGTGAGGTTGGCGGGCACACCGCAAGGTTATGTCCGCTCGCCCAAAGCGCCCCTTGTGCGACGAAGGATCGCCAGATGTCCGTCATCCTGAAAGAGCAATGGCTGGGCAGATAAAGGAGCGGCAGCGCTGCCTTGAAGAACACGGTGTTCTGACTGTTGAAGGGGGTTATCGTCCGGTTCTCGAGGACAACCGGGCTGACTGACCGGCTGAAGACAACGTTCTCATTTGGGCACACCAGGCGGTGGATCGCATCAACATCCGTGTCCCCGTCGATCAGGTACTGGTGAATGATGCAGCGCTGTGGCCCGGGCGCGTCCAGGGCCTGGGGGGCGGTCCCGATCTCATCCAGTGGCAGGCCCCGTGGCCACAACAGACCATCCGCAAAATAGGCGTAGCAATTCATCCAGCCGCCGGAACCAACGCTTCTGCCCAGGACGTCTGGTGTCACCGAATGCCCGAAACCGGCCTCGACGAAAGTATCGTCGTCGGTATCGAGAACGGCTGTCGCGCCCTGGCTCAAGGCATAGAGATACCCAAAGTTCTTGCGGGCGTAGTGGCGGCGCGGCGCGTTGGCTGCGGCCTCGCCAAAGAGCTCAATCTGTTTGTCTACAGAGAGATAGTGAACGTTGGCCCGCTCCCATTCGGAGGGCGTCGACACATCTCCGACGATAACGATTCGGCCGTGCTGACCGTGGGTGCTCATCAACTGCTCAAGAGCAGGTGTGGCCGCATTGATCGTCGTAACAACGATCCAGGGCGGGTCTTTCGAAGCCGTGTGGGGCGGCATGCAGGGTCTCCGGTGGCCGGCGCCGGTGTGGGGGCGACCGGGGCCCCAAAAGGGCGCGAACATTAACATTGCCGAGGTATCGCGCAAGCCGCATTACTCTGGTGGAGCACCCGCTCGGACAGCGTTCCTCAACCGGTACTGATGACAGAACAACCGATCAGAACCCTTCATCACCTGGCTTGCACCGGTGGCACGGTCATCTCCCGATGCATCGCGGCCATGCCCGCCGTGGTGCTCTTGAGTGAGGTGCACCCGACGGAAGTGCGTCCGAACGTTTTCAATCCGTTCGACCCCGTTCAGGAGTTCGTGGGGCGTTACGGTGGGCTCGGGATGTCCGAAGCGGATGTCGCGGCACTTTTCTCGCACCGCATCCGCCTGGTAGCAGAGAGGTGCGAAGCCGGAGGTAAGACGCTTGTGCTCCGGGATCATAGCCACGCCGATTTCTTTCTGGGCGCACCATATGGACCGAGACTCCTGGCCAGCCTGAGAGAGGTTCGTTCGGTAATCTCAGTCGCGACAGTCCGCGATCCGCTCGACATGTTCCTGAGCATGCGGGCAGGGAACATGATCCCCGCAGACATGACCTTTGAGACTGTTTGCGGTCACTACCTTGGCTTCCTGGAAACCTATGCTGGACTGACGTGCCTAAAGTACGAGGCATTCGTCCGGGATCCGGACCCTTGGCTCCGCGAGGTTTGCGGTCTTCTGGATATCCCGTTTGATGGGGCATATCGCGACCGGTTTCCCGGGATACGTCTTTCTGGAGACAGTGGCCGCGGCCGATCGCTGGCGGATGTCAGCGAGATACCCAGGCGTCCGATTCCGCCGAACGACCACCAGGATATTGTAGAGAGCCCGTCTTATGCCCCTCTTTGTTCGCGCCTCGGCTACGATCGCTATCGCGGCGACTGACCGGTATCGCGGCTTGAGGCATGGTTGACACGTGCCCAGGCGCCCCCTAGATGAGCCGACCCTCGGCAAGCCTTGTCGGCGCGCGCCGCCCTCTGACAGAACGGTTGCATGGCCTCGAACAAAAAAGCCCTGATCACCGGGATTACCGGCCAAGACGGCTCCTATCTCTCCGAGTTGCTGTTGAGCAAAGGGTATGAGATTCACGGGATCAAACGGCGGGCGTCCAGCTTCAACACCGCCCGGATCGACCATCTCCTCATGCCGGAAGACGGCGACGAGGTCGCTTGGGAGCCGCGGATTCACCTACATTACGGTGACGTCTCGGATCCGACGGGCCTTCTGAACCTCATCGCGCGGGTTCGGCCCGACGAGATCTATCATTTGGCGGCACAAAGCCATGTCGCGGTCAGCTTCGACTCGCCTGAGCTGACCGCCGATGTGACGGGCTTGGGAACCCTTAGAATTCTGGAAGCGATCCGCCATTTGGGGCTGCAGGATACGACCCGGTTTTATCAGGCTTCCACGTCGGAGCTGTTTGGGAGCAGCCCGCCTCCCCAACGAGAGACGACACCGTTCGCCCCCAGAAGCCCGTACGCGGCGGCAAAACTGTACGCGTTCTGGACGACGGCGAACTATCGCGAAGCCTTCGGCATCCATGCTTCCAACGGCATTCTCTTCAATCACGAGAGCCCGCGCCGGGGCGGGACCTTCGTGACCCGGAAGATCTCCCGCGCCGTTGCGGACATCCACCACGGCCGTCTGGGAGAGATCCGGCTTGGCAACCTCGACGCCATCCGCGATTGGGGCCACGCCCGCGACTATGTCGACGCCATGTGGCGCATGACGACGGCTGACACGCCAGATGACTACGTCATTGCGACGGGGGAAGGGCACTCGGTTCGGGAGTTCGTGGTCGCGGCTTTCTCGGTGATCGGCACCACGATCGCTTGGAGGGGTCACGGATTGGAAGAAGTCGGCGTGGATGCGGATACTGGTGTGGTTCGGGTTCGGATCGATCCCCGGTACTACCGCCCGTTGGAGGTTGACCGGCTTATCGGTGACCCGACCAAGGCCAAACAGGAACTCGGATGGTCGCCGACCGTGCCGTTCTCCGATTTGGTCCGTGAGATGGTCACCCACGACATCGGGGGGTTGAACCAAGGCGACCACTATCTCGGTGCGCCATAGTCGATACCGGTCAGTCCGTTAGAGCCGTTCCAGTGCCTGATCCAGATCGGCGATCAGATCGTCCGGCCGTTCGATTCCAATCGATAGCCTGAGCAGGTTCGGGGGCGTCAGCGTGCCCGGCGGCTCGATCGAGTAGCGGTGCTCGATCAGGCTTTCCACGCCACCCAGGGACGTCGCCCTGACGAAGACCTCCAGTGCGCCGGCGACGGTGAGGGCTTCCTCAGCACCTCCCTTGACGAGCAAGGACAGCATTCCGCCAAAACCGCCTGTCATCTGACGGGCGGCGATATCATGCCCGGGATGGCTTTTAAGGCCGGGATAGAGGACCTGTTGGATCTTAGGATGGCCCTCAAAATGCCGGGCGATCGCCATGGCGTTCTCACAAGCCCGATCGAAGCGGACGAAGAGCGTTCGCAGGCCCCGCAGCATCAGCCAAGCCTCGAAGGGGCCAAGCGTCGCACCCGCCAAGGTCCTGACAGTCTCAATTTCCGACCAGCGATCATCTGCCGCCCGCGTGGTCAGAACGCCCGCCAGAACATCGGAGTGACCGTTGATGTACTTGGTTCCGGATTGAAAGACGATATCGGCACCCACCGCGATTGGGCGGGTCGTCGTGGCCGGAGAACAGGTGGAATCGACGGCAAGAACGGCGCCTGCCGCATGCGCAGCATCGGCCGCGGCGGTGATATCAATCACATCCCAAGTCGGGTTCAGTGTCGGTTCGATCCAGACCAGATCCGTCTCGCCGGGCAGAATGGCGGCGGCGAGAGCGGCCGGGTCGGTCGGGTCGAACAGCGACAGCCGGATACGGCCCTTAGCCTCGATCCGGCGGAGCCATTGTAGCGTGCCGTGATACATGACCTTCGGCGCCACCACATGACCGCCTGTCGGAACGGTTTCGAACACGGCCGTGACTGCGGCCAAACCGGACGCGAAGACCCGCGACGCGCTGCCCCCGTCCAACTCCGCCAACAGGGTTTCCAATTGATCATACGTCGGGGTGCCGTTTCGGCTGTAAATGTAGCTGTCGGGCAGGGCATAAGCCTCGTCCCGGGCAAACGTTGTTGCGGAGTGGATCGGCGGCGTGACAGCCCCTGTAACGGGATCCACGTAATGGCCCGCTTGAGCCGCCAGGGTCTCGGGAGCTAAAGGGCGTCTGTTGGTCATGATCGCGGTCCATCGACGAAAGGGGCGGCAACTTTACCCGGACGGCCCGATGACGCAATTGGTCGTATCGCATCAATAGGCGGCGCAAACCTATTCGTAGGACTTGACTATATCTTCGGCAATCGGCTCACTTGTTAACGATAATCAAGGACTTCCGGGGGCGGATGGCATGACGGACGAGACCGAGGGCGCGACCCGGGTCGAAATGACCGATCTGTTGGGGCAGATCATCGTCCTTATGGGTCAGAGCGCGTCGCACAGACATCTGTTCCTATCGGACCTCGAGTGGCTGGTGATGCCGGCCATCGGGCGGCGTCAGATGCGTCTGTGGCGGCGCGACACGGAGCGTGGCCCGATTCCGGCGATCTACGCCTCCTGGGCGTTCGTCTCGCCTGAGGTCGATCAGCGGTTCGCGTCGGGGCGGCTGCGGTTGACGCCGGCCGAATGGACGTCCGGGGAAATCATGTGGCTGATTGATTTGGTCGCACCCATGGGCGGCGCCGATGCGGCCATCAAGGAAATGACCGAGAAGATGTTCCCGGGCCGGGTGATCAAGACGCTGCAGACCGCGGCTGGCGGAGGTGTCTCCGTGCGGGAGTATCTAGGGCAGGCCAGCTAACTCCGCGCCTCGACACTCAGAAAAAGATGGTTCTGTGTCATCCCGGACAGGCGTCCGGGATCAATGAGCGCTTGCGGAACGGACGACGCTTCGGTATCCGACGCAGATGAGAATCAGTCTTAATCTCGCTTGGTAGCCGTTACCCCATGACCGACGCCCTCGTGTTCGACAAGGTCAGCCATGCCTATAACGGCACTTTTGCGGTTTCGGATGTCAGCCTCGATGTGAAGCCCGGGGAGGTGGTGTGCCTTCTTGGCCCCTCCGGCTGCGGTAAGACCACGGTTCTCCGACTGGCGGCCGGTCTGGAGGCGCCAAACGCCGGCGAAATCCGGATCGGCGGAAACACCGTGGCCAGCCAAAGCCGCGTTCTACCGCCAGAGAAAAGGCAGATCGGGTTTGTCTTTCAGGACTACGCGCTGTTTCCACACCTGAGCGTTCTGGAGAACGTCGTCTTCGGACTGGACGGCGTGGCGCGGGAAGACAGGCGGACCCGCGCGATGAGTTTTCTCGAGCGTGTTGGCATGGAACGCTACGCCGCAACCTATCCCCATGAGCTGTCCGGCGGAGAACAGCAGCGCGTTGCCTTAGCCCGTGCTCTGGCTCCGGAGCCGCCGGTGGTCCTTCTGGACGAACCTTACTCCGGGCTTGATGCGCGCTTGCGGGACAGCGTCCGGGATGAGGTGCTCCACATCCTTAAACAGTCCGATGCCGCTGCGTTGTTGGTCACCCATGATGCTGAAGAAGCAATGTTCATGGCCAACCGGATCGTGGTCATGAAGGACGGGGCAGTGGTGCAGTCCGGCCGCCCGGAGGTTTTGTGGTGCCGGCCGCAAAGCGCGTTCGTGGCAGCCTTCTTCGGGGACGTGAACCGCTTTGCCGGTCAGGTGCATGAGGGCTCCATCATCACGCCGTTCGGTCCGGTTCCGGCGCCGCATTTGCCGGAGGGATCAGACGCGATGGTGGTGGTCCGCCCGGAGGCGCTGCGTCTCCGGATGTCGAACGGCCAGGAGCAGCCTCAGGCGACGGTCATGCAGTCCCGTCTTCTCGGACGGACCAGCCTGATCCATCTGGACGTGCCGGATATGGCTTTGATCGGTGACGATCACATCCACGCTAGAATCCCGGGGCTTTTTCTCCCGCAGGTCGGCGCCGGGGTGTCCGTCGACATCGATCTGGACCAGGCTTTCGCGTTCGCTGCGAGCGGCGGCTGACGGTCCGCGCCGGACATGACACCATGTTCCATTGCGGCGGGGTTTCGTTTCTGCGTATAGTCGCCGCCACCTTGGGCGTGGGGTCCACCCCAATCATGGAGCGCATAGATGGGTACGTTCAGCATTTGGCACTGGCTAGTCGTTCTGGTCGTGGTTCTCGTCCTCTTCGGAGGGGGCGGCAAGATCTCGCGGCTGATGGGCGATTTCGGTAAGGGCCTCAACAGCTTCAAGAAGGGCCTCAAGGACGGCGAAGAGAAGGGTGACGACGATCAAAAGTCGTTGAACTCCGACGAAGCCAAGTCCGCTAGCACCTCGAACAGCGATCAGGTCGCCAAGGGCTGATCTGAATCGACGGTCGGCCTTGGGTTATCGCACCTCGTTCGCGAGGCGAGGGGGCGGCCGTGTTATCGCTAGGTCATTGGGCGTCGTATGTTCGATCTCGGGTGGCAGGAACTCCTACTGCTTTCCATCGTGGCCATCATTGTGGTCGGCCCGAAGGACTTGCCGCGCTTTATCCGGCAGGTGAGCGGTTGGATTCGACAGGTCCGTTCCGTCGCCCGTGACTTCCAGAACACGATGGAAGAGGCGGCCCGCGAGGCTGAGATCGACGAGATCCGCAAATCCGTCAATGACATCAAGGATAACAAGCTGACGGAACGGCTGAAAGAGGAGTTCGGCGCGGACGGCGAACTCACGTCTGCCGCCGTGGACCTTGAGAAATCGGCGAAAGAAGCGGCCGAAGTGGTGAACAAGGAAACGGCTGAGCCGACCATCGGCGAAGAGGCTCCAAGCATCGAAAAGACGGAAACGGCTCAGGTGACGGCGTCAGTGCCGCAGTCGGAACTCCCGGGCTTCGGTCCGTCGGACGCGGGGGACGCCGCGCCCAGCGCGCCGGCAGATACACCCTCCGAGAGCCGGCCGAAGACCGCGGCTGCTGGTGAGGCGTAAGAGATGGCAACGGGAGAAGCCGAAGAGAAGAAAATGCCGCTGCTGGATCATCTGATCGAGTTGCGGACGCGTCTGATGGTCTCGTTCGGCGGGTTCATCGTGGCGTTCTTCGTTTGCTACGCCTTCCACGCCCCAATCTTCGAGTTTCTGGTACAGCCGCTCTACGATGTGACGGCCGGGCAGGAAGGGCGCCGTCTGATTTATACGGCCATGCACGAGGCCTTCTTCACCTATGTGAAGGTCTCGTTCTTCGCGGCGGCCTGCATATCGTTCCCGATCATCTCGATCCAGATTTGGGGCTTTGTCGCTCCCGGCCTCTACAAGCAGGAGAAACAGGCCTTCCTGCCGTTTCTGATCGCCACGCCCGTGTTGTTCACCATGGGTGCCGCGATGGTCTACTACATCGTCATTCCGGTCGCCTGGCAGTTCTTCCTGGGCTTCGAGACGCCGGGTGGTGATGGCACCCTGCCAATCGTTCTTGAGCCGAAAGTTGACCAGTATCTCTCGCTGGTGATGCGCCTGATTTTCGCGTTCGGCGTCAGTTTCGAATTGCCGGTGCTGATCGTTCTCTTGGTCAAGGTTGGGATCGCGTCGGTCGAAGGGCTCCGGGCGAAACGGAAGTACGCCATCCTGATCGCGTTCGTTGCCGCTGCGATCCTGACCCCGCCGGATGTGATCAGCCAGGTCCTGCTGGCCTTGCCGATCATCGCGCTCTACGAGATCTCGATCCTGATCTCCGTTCTCATCGAGCGGAAGCGCGAGGCCGAAGCGGACTGACGCCGACCGTCGTCTAACGCTTGTTCCGAGCTTCGGTGACAGGTAGCTGGGTTTTGCCCGCGCCACGCGTCGTAGGACGCCTCACTGCGCTTTGTGCTGTGCGTCTTGCAAGCTGCGCACCGTCCCCCGTTGTTGCTGCATCGGAACAGGGTCTTTGGCCGACATCGGAAGGGCGTAACGATACGGTCGTCGGTGGGAAGGCGCGATCGCAACGCCAAACGCGGCATAGTACGCCGGACCGTCGCCGCCGATTTCGACAGCAACGTGATGGCCCGGCGTCCATTGCCTTCCGTAGAATTAGCCCCGCATGCGGGAGCCTTCGGGATCGAAGATCGGTTGCGCCAACCGTTTCGCCGGGCGGATGTCACCGAGGATTTCCACGGCGTAGCCATCGGCACCCTCCGCCGCTTCGGCCTTCACATACCCCATGGCGAGGCTCTTGCCCGTATGGTGGGAGAAGCCACCAGAGGTGACCCAGCCAACGACCCCGCCGTCAAAGAAGATCGGCTCATCCGCCATGGCGTCCGCCTGATCCACATCGATTTCCAGGGTGATCAGCTTCCGTTTCGCCCCTTCGTCGCGTTGCTTCATGACGGCTTTCCGGCCAACGAAGCTGTTCTTCCGGAGGTCGACAAAGCGGTCCATCCCCGCCTCGAGCGGGGTGTAGTCCGGGCGGTACTCCCGCATCCACCCCCCGAAGCTCTTCTCCAGACGGAGCGAGTTCAGAGCCCGGCTGCCGAAGTCTCGAAGTCCCAGATCCTCACCCGCCGCGAACAGTGAATGATAGAGCGTCCGCAGATAGTCGCTCTCGACCCAGATTTCGTACCCGAGGTCACCCGTAAACGTGATCCGGCCCACAAGCGCGTCGATCATGCCCAAGTGAAGCGGCTTGAAGTCGAGGAACTTGAAGCCTTCCGCCGAGATGTCTTGATGTCCGTGCGACAACCGGCCCAGCAGTTCCCGGGACTTAGGTCCCGCGATGGAGACGCCAGCGAGGTCGACCCGGCGTGGGCGAACCGACACGCCGCTGTCGGGCATCCGGTTGGTGAACCAGCGCATGTGATAGTTCTCGGCAGCACCAGACCCGAAGATCATGAAATGCTCATCCGAGAGCTTGGCGATCGTGAAATCGCCAATGATCTTGCCGGTCGGCGCTAGCATCGGGGAAAGCATCATCCGTCCCTGGCGCGGCATCCGGTTGGCCAGAAGTTCGGACAGCCATGCCTCGGCGTTCGGGCCGGTCACGTCGTATTTGGCGAAGTTGGTGATCTCCAGGATGCCGACACCCTCGCGCACGGCTTTGCACTCGGCGGCCGTCGGCTCGAAGGCGTTGGAGCGGAGATAGGTCGGCTTCTCATGTGGCTCCATCCCTTCCGGCGCGAACCAGAGCGGTGCCTCCAGGCCGTAGGCGGCGCCGAACACCGCGTTCTTCGACTTCTGGATATCGTAGAGGGGGGAGGTGCGGAGCGGCCTTGCGACCGGCAGTTCCTCGTTCGGGTATACGATGCTGAACCGGCGCCGGTAGAACTCCTGCGCCTTGTGATACGTGTAGCCCTTTGAGGCGAAGGGGCCGAAGCGGGCCACATCCATGCCCATGATGTCTGTCGACGGCTCGCCTTCGATCATCCATTCCGCCAGAGACAAGCCGACGCCGCCGCCTTGGCTGAACCCGGCCATGACGCCGCATGCCGTCCAGAAGTTCCGAAGCCCGGGCACCGGACCGACCAGCGGGTTCCCGTCGGGCGCGAAGGTGAACGGACCGTTGATCGCCTGCTTGATGCCCGTCCGTTCCAGGATCGGGAAGTGCTTGAACGCCATTTCGATGCTGGGGGCGATCCGCTCGAGATCTGGCTGTAGAAGCTCATGGCCAAAATCCCAGGGCGTCTGATCCACAGACCACGGGGTTGATTGCTGTTCGTAGGTGCCGACCAGGAAGCCTTGACCCTCCTGACGGGTGTAGATCTCCGCCTCGAAGTCCACGAGGTGGGGCAGTTCCTTCTCCCGCTCCACAACTTCGGGGATGGCCTCGGTCAGGAGGTAGTGGTGCTCCATGGCGATGATCGGCAGCTCGATGCCGACCATGCGGCCAACTTCCCGGGCCCAGAGGCCGCCGGCGTTCACCACATGCTCGGCGTGGATGGTCCCGTTCTTGGTGATGACGTCCCACGTCCCGTCGGTGCGGGGTTTGATGTCCACGACAGGGTTGTGGCGGTACACCTCTGCACCTTGGATGCGGGCCGCCTTGGCGTAGGCATTTGTCACACCGGAAGGATCGATGTGCCCCTCGTTCGGGTCCCAAACCGCGCCGGCAAAGTGGGAGACATCGACAAGGGGATGCTCCCGGGCAACTTCCGCCAGATCGACGAAGTCGAACTCCAGACCCATGTATTTCGCTTTTGCGCGCATCGTCTTGAGGAAGTCGAGCCGCTCCTGCGTACCCGCGCACATATAGCCGCCGGTGACGTGAATGCCGCAGGACTGGCCCGAGATCTCCTCCAGCTCGTGATAGAGCTTCATGGTGTAGGCCTGGAGCTTTGAGACGTTCGGGTCGCTGTTCAGCGTGTGCATGCCGCCCGCGGCGTGCCAGGTGGAGCCGGAGGTCAGCTCATCACGTTCGATCAGGACGACGTCTTTCCAACCAAGCTTGGTCAGGTGGAAAAGAACACTGCACCCAACCACCCCGCCGCCAATAACGGCGACGCGCACATTCGTCTTCATGATCGATCTCCCAGCACGGCATGTGAGCGTGATTGGACAGACTGGCGTTCCCCCTGACAAGACCCAGGACGACCGGTTCTGGTCCGGATGCGAACACGTGCCTTGGACGTTACCGCCAGTCCGTCCCAGCTTTAGGGGAGGGCGTCAGCCGCCTTGCGTCGGTGCTGTCTCCACCGGCGTGGTCGGGGCGGCGGCTGGGGCCGGCGCGACATCGGGATCAGGCGCTTCTGCGCCGTCGCCATCTTTGCCGAGTATGAGGGTGATACCCGGGATGAGATCGACGTCCACATCCAAGCCTTTCAAACTAAACACGCCCTCAGACTTTGCATGCTTTCCATCAGCAATCTCAAGAAGCGTGTAGACCAGCGTCTTCTCGACAGCACCGACATCCCCGGAGGTCTCGATGTGCTTGATGAGATCCGCCCGTTCCTCGTCGGTGATGTCCCGCTCGTAGGAGATGCCCAGTCCGATCGTCGGGATGGGCCCCATGCCGATCCTGACCTCATCCAACGAGAAACCGGTGCGGTCGATCAGGCTTTCCAAGGCAGTCGCGTCGTCCACAAGGGCGTCGCGCATTTTCGCGATCTCCGCGTCAATGGACGCGTCGACATAGCCGAGAACGCCGCCGAACCAGGAGACCCATGAGTACATGTATCCCGATATCGTGGTCTGCGTATCAGATGGGGATGCCGATGCGCTTAGGGCGGGAGAGGTGAGGGCAACGGAGGTCGAAAGGATGGCGGCGGCCAGGAGATTTGATCGAAACCGGGACAGCATTCTGCGTTCCTCTTTCATAGATGACACGAACCATTAATTACTCAAGCGTATCACAGATGATGTCAGAAACCGGAACCTTCTGCGAGACAAACGGACCTCAGATTTGTGAAACCGACGGTGTCACACCACCGCTATGTCACGGCGGCCAGGTATGATCTGAGCCATCTCCGCGAAGTGCTGCGCGCCTGAAGGCGCGGGCCTCGCTCTTCACATCACGGACACGGCCTTCCAGCTTTCTTGCGGTTCGCCACTCTTCCCTGAACCAGGACAGGAGGCGTCCGACAACTCGCGCGAAGAGCGACGGCTGCGCCGTTTCCTCGGGGCCTGCGGTCATTCGGTCGTCTTCTGCTTCTTTGGGAGCTTGCACCGGACATCCACCTGATAGAGCCGGTTCTGCGCGGCGGCGTCCCGCTCGGTGATGTAGGGATCAACGGACCCTTCCGTCAGCGCCTCGAGCGCCTCCTGACTATCCGCGTATTCGACGCCTGCCTGGGCGATGGTCACGACGCCCGGCAGAGGGCTGATCAGCACTTCAACGATATCACCCGGAAGATCGCGGACATTCGTGGGCCCGATGATGGGGGCGACAATCGGTGTTCCTGCCTCAACCCCGCGGGAGGCGAGCCCTTGTCCGATATCTTCCCGGCAGTATTCAAGCCCGGCTTTCGTCGCGACGTCCCGGATCCCGCCGATGCCCAAGGTCGTGTTGATCAGGAACCGGCCGCCTGAAGAAACGGCACCTTCCTCATCACCAGCGACGATGGAGCCCAGGACGTTGAACGGTTCCCGCAGATTCGTCGCGACGTTTGACAACGCCTGCTGGAGAGGATCTGGCGTCACCGATCTGTAAACCCGGACAACAGGGTCCAGGACGTTCTGCCGAAGGAACCTGTTAAACGCCGATATGGCCCGGTTCACATTCTCCAAACTGTCTTCCTGCTGCTCGATGCCTGAGGCCGCACCGCCGGGCGTGTCGCCAAAATCGAGCTCGTCGGGTGGGGGATAGGTCGAGGATTCCGCCGGCGCCGTCGCCGACTGTGCAATTGCACTTGGTGCGGGGCTCGTAAGTAGAGCCGCCAAGACAAGCAAAACAGCGACATAGATAGGTTTCATTCGATCTTCCTCTGCGTGTCGGCGCTACCCTATCACCGGCGTTCTAGGTCTTTGAAGTCTCGAGGTCGACGGTTAGGATTCGACGACAAGGAGAGTGTAGCGTTATGCGGGTTCTGATTCAGCGGGTTCTTGAGGCCCGGGTCGACGTGGCGGAAGAAACGGTCGGTTCCATAGACCGTGGCCTGTTGGTCTTCGTGTGCGCGATGCGGGACGATACGTCGTCTCAAGCATCCTGGTGCGCCCGCAAGATCGGTGCGATGCGGATCTTCCAGGATGATGAGGGGAGGATGAACCGGTCCGTTACGGATATCGGCGGTGGCATTCTTCTTGTCAGTCAGTTCACCTTGTCCGCCGATGTCAGCCGGGGGAACAGGCCTGGGTTTTCTGCCGCGGCTCAGCCGGATCAGGCGGTTCCTCTGCTCGACGTTGTGGCAAAGGATTTGGAGGGGATGGGAATCCCCGTATCGCACGGTCAATTCGGGGCCGATATGAAGGTTCACCTGATCAACGACGGGCCGGTAACGATTTGGATCGACACGGATCAACCCAAAGGAGGCAGCGCATGAGGGGCTGGTGTTCGGTGCCGCGAAGTCGGTCGGCGGCAATGACCGGTATCCTCTTTGCCGGTGGCCTGCTGGCGGGGTGCGCCCTGCCGGATCTGCCGGTGGAGGCGCCCACCGAAACGGCGAAGCCTGTGCCGATGACGCTGATGCAAACCCAACCGGTGGGGGCGGTTTGCAGCGTCCGGGGCGAGTCGGGCCTGGAACGGACAATCCGGACACCGGAGATCATCCCGTTGGAGAGCTTCGGTAAGGAAGTCCGGATCACGTGTTTCTTGGCAGACCATTATCGCCGGGTGACAACGATCCATCCCCGATCAATCAAGCCGCTTCTCGTTCGGATTCTGGACCGGGAGCCGCTCACATTGCAGATCGCGACGGTGGAGGATGCGGAAGGTGGCAAAGATGCGCGGGCCTACCCGCCGCAGATGCTGATCCGTCTGCGGCGGGACCGTTTCGACACGGAGACGGAGCGGGACGCCTGGTACGAGGGGTTGGCGTCGGCAACGCTTGAGGATTGGCGCCAACTGCGGGTTGTCGTCGATGGACAGTGTCGTCCGGACATCGTGACCATGAAGGGCGAGGGTGCGGTCTCCAAGCCGGTCGCCTGCAGCACTGCGCTGACGCGGTTGGAAGAAACCGCCGCGACGGACCTCAGGTCCATCGAGTTGGATCGCCGTCGCGCTGCGTTGCCATAGGGCGCCTCTGTCGGATTAATTGGGTCGGGGGTGGAACGGTTGTCTTCTCGACTTAGTTCCCGAGAGCGATTGCGTATTTTTGATCGACGGGGCATTGTCCCGCCGCCTTGTGTGCGTTTTCTGTTGAACGCATACCGAATTGAGAGGGAGTGAGCCATGCAGCTCGGCATCGTCAGGGAGCGACGCCCTCACGAGGAGCGGGTCGCCGCATCACCCGACTCCGTGAAACGTTTTGTGGGCCTTGGCCTCGACGTCTTGATCGAGACGGGCGCCGGTGATTCCGCGTCAGTCCCGGACTCCGCCTACGAAGCGGCCGGGGCAAAGATCGCGAAGACCGCTAAGGATGTGCTGTCGTCCGCCGATATCGTCCTGAAGGTCCGTAAGCCGGTTGGCCCGGGTGCCGCTGTCGACGGTCTCGCCGACGAAGTGGCGATGATGAAGAGCGGCTCGACGCTGGTCAGCCTCATGGAGCCCTATAAGGACCGCGCGCTCATGGATGCGCTTGCGGCCAAGAAGATCACGACGTTCGCCATGGAGATGGTGCCGCGGATCACGCGGGCTCAGTCCATGGACGTTCTGTCCTCCCAGGCGAACTTGGCCGGGTACAAGGCGGTCCTGGATGCCGCCGCGGTGTTCGGCCGGGCCTTCCCGATGATGATGACGGCGGCGGGCACTGTGCCGCCCGCGCGGTGCCTTGTCATGGGAGCCGGTGTTGCAGGCCTTCAGGCGATCGCGACCGCGAAACGTCTTGGCGCCGTTGTCAGCGCCACGGACGTCCGCCCTGCGGTGAAGGAACAGGTTGAAAGCCTTGGCGGAACTTTCGTCGCAGTCGAGGACGAGGAGTTCAAGCAGGCCGAGACCGCTGGCGGTTACGCCAAGGAGATGAGTGCCGAGTACAAGAAGAAACAAGCGGAGCTCATTGCGGAGACGATCAAGAAGCAGGACATCGTCATCTGCACAGCTCTGATCCCGGGCCGGGCCGCTCCCGTCCTGGTATCTGAAGATATGGTGAAGACAATGCGGCCGGGATCCGTGATCGTGGATCTCGCCGTCGAGCAGGGTGGCAACTGCCCGATCTCCGAGTTCGGGAAGATCGTGACGAAGCACGGCGTGACATTGGTTGGCCATGCGAACGTGCCGAGCCGGGTCGCGCAGGATGCCAGCACGCTTTACGCCAAGAACCTTTTCAACTTCCTGTCTCCGATGATCGACAAAGACAGCAAGTCGCTGAAGGTCGACCGTGAGGATGAGATCATCAAAGGCTCGATGGTCACGGCTGACGGGGCCGTGGTTCATCCCTCCGTCCTGGCTGTAGAGGCGGAAAAGGCGAAGGCGGCACCGAAAGCAGCAGCCAAGAAGGCGCCTCCGGCGAAGGCTGCCGCGCCAAAGGCTGCTGCTACAAAGGCTGCGGCCCCCAAGACGGCCGCCGCCGCGAAAGCGGCTACGGCGGCGAAGCCCGCTGCGGCCAAGAAGCCAGCCGCTCGCAAACCGGCCGCTAAAGCGGCCGCTCCGAAAGCGGCGGCCAAGGAACCGGCTGCAGCAAAGACGGCAGCGGCGAAACCGGCGCCCGCCGCAGATGCGGGGGCGAAGCCGAGCCGGAGTGCCAGCAAGGCCAAGGTGGAGGAGGCGACGGCCGCCACGCCGTCGATCCGAGCGGCATCAAAGCCTAAGACATCTGAAGACAAGGGGAGCGCATAAGCGATGGCATCGACCGACTTTGCCGACCGCGCCGCGGAAATTGCGCGCGATCTGGCTGACTTGGCGAAGACGCTCGACACCGAGGCGTCCGCCGCCGCCGCAAAGGCCGCGGAAGCGGCCCCAAAAGTCGTTGAAGCGAGCGGTCAGGGAGGCGGTGTCGATCCGCTGATCTTCGGCCTGACGGTTTTCGTGCTCGCATGCTTCGTCGGCTACTACGTGGTCTGGCGGGTGACGCCGGCACTCCACTCCCCGTTGATGGCCGTTACCAATGCAATCTCCTCGGTCATCATCGTCGGCGCGCTGATTGCGGCGGGCCCGGCCGAAGTCGACTTCGCCCAGATCATGGGCTTCCTCGCCGTGGTACTCGCCTCGGTCAACATCTTCGGCGGCTTCATGGTGACGCAGCGCATGCTCGCCATGTTCAAGAAAAAGCGCTGAGGGGGAGCGGGATATGACCGAGAACTTGTCCGCGATCCTCTACCTGATCGCAAGCATCTGCTTCATCATGGCGCTCCGGGGGCTCAGCTCTCCGGAGAGTGCCCGCCAAGGCAACAACTACGGTATCGCCGGTATGGCGATCGCCATCTTCACGACCCTCGCCATGCCGGACGTCGTCAGCTACGAGACGATCCTGATCGGTATCGTGGTCGGCGGCGCGATCGGCGCGTTCATCGCCCGTAAGATCGAGATGACCGCTCTGCCGCAGCTCGTGGCGGCGTTCCACAGCCTGGTCGGTCTCGCAGCCTGTTTCGTGGCGGCGGCGGCCTTCTACCGGCCGGACGCCTACGGCATCGGCATCCCGGGCGACATCGCGATGGGCAGCCTGATTGAGATGTCACTGGGTCTTGCCATCGGCGCGCTGACCTTCACGGGGTCCATTGTGGCGTTCGGCAAGCTGCAGGGGCTGATCACCGGCAAGCCGTTGGTGTTCACAGGCCAGCATATGCTGAACCTCGCCCTGGGGATCATCCTGCTGGGCCTGATCGTCTCCCTGGTCCAGGATCAGAATGAAACGACGTTCTGGCTGATTTTCGCGGTTTCCCTGGCGCTTGGCTTCCTGCTGATCCTGCCGATCGGCGGTGCGGATATGCCGGTCGTGGTCTCGATGCTGAACTCCTATTCCGGCTGGGCGGCCTGCGGCATCGGCTTCACCCTGGGGAACCCGCTTCTGATCGTGGTTGGCGCGCTTGTCGGCTCTTCGGGCGCGATCCTCAGCTACATCATGTGTAAAGGCATGAACCGCTCGTTCTTCAACGTCATCCTCGGCGGTTTCGGCGGAGAGACGGCGGCGGCCGCTGCCGGTGGTCCCGGCGGCGACCGTTCGGTGAAGTCCGGCAGCGCGGAAGATGCTTCGTTCATCATGGGCAACGCGTCGTCCGTCGTCATCGTGCCGGGCTACGGCATGGCGGTCGCTCAGGCGCAGCACGCTCTTCGCGAGATGGCGGACATCCTCAAGAAAGAGGGTGTGAACGTCCGCTACGCGATCCACCCGGTCGCGGGACGCATGCCCGGCCACATGAACGTTCTCCTGGCCGAAGCCAACGTCCCCTACGACGAGGTCTTGGAGCTGGAGGAGATCAACCGGGACTTCGCTCAGACGGACGTGGCTTTTGTCATCGGTGCGAACGACGTGACGAACCCGGCGGCGAAGACGGATCCGGCGTCACCGATCTACGGCATGCCGATCCTGGATGTGGAGAACGCGAAGACGGTCCTGTTCGTCAAACGCGGCATGTCCTCGGGCTATGCCGGGGTCGATAACGAGCTGTTCTTCCGCGACAACACGATGATGCTCTTCGGCGACGCCAAGAAGATGTGCGAGGAGATCGTTCAGTCCATGGATCACTGAGCAACCGGGGGCCGGCAGTCCCGTCGGACCTCGCTAAGCAGGTTTTGAAACCGCCACCGTCTTCCGGTGGCGGTTTCTTGTTTGTTGGGAAAAGGAGCGATTTTTCTCATTTTCCCTATTGAGCTGGAGTGCACTCCATCCATTACCGTCCGGAGACTTCGATCTTGGCAGGAGTTGAATATGCAGATTGGTGAATTCTCAGAACGGTCCGGGCTGTCGACCGACACGCTCCGCTACTACGAGAAGATCGGCCTGATGCCATCGCCGGACCGCGATCCGGGTGGCCGGCGCACTTATTCAAGTGATCATCTCCAGTGGGTGGAGTTCCTTCAGGTTCTCCGCTCCACGGGTATGGGGGTCCGCGACATGGCCCGCTATGCCTCGCTGCGGGAGGATGGGCTTGCTTCCGTCGCCGACCGGCTCGACATGCTGGAGATCCATCGTGAGAAGGTTGCTGAGGAACGGAGGCGCCTTGCTGCGGTTGAGGCTCTCCTGACCAACAAGATCGACATGTTCCAAGGGGTTCTCGACGGAACGCTGAAGCCGACTGACCTTAGCTGCGCCGTGGGAGAACGGACATGACCGGTACCGCACTCGAAAAAGGGCGGGACGTCCTCGCCGATCTCAACCCGGACCTCGAAGGTATCCTGGGAGAGCGTTACAACGATCTTCTGCCGGACTTCTCCGAAACTGTGGTGGAATTCGCCTATGGTCGCCTGTACGCCCGGCCCGGGCTCGATCTAAAGACCCGTCAGATCGCGACGGTCGCGGCTCTAACGGCCATGGGCGGTCAGACCAGGCCCCAGCTCAAGATCAATATCCAGAACGCCTTGGCCGTTGGTGCGACGGAGCGGGAGATTGCGGAAGTCATCCTGCAGATGTCGGTTTATGGCGGCCTCCCGGCCACCATCAATGCGCTGAATGCCGCGATGGAGGCATTTCAAGAGAACGCCTGATCCTCCGCCCTTAGCCTTCACGGTTGCTTCTTGCGGTTTATCCGCGTGGACACGGCGTGCCATAGGCCATATTGAGACCGTCGCCGATATCGGCGGCGGTTTCTGTTTGTCTGAGGGAGTGGACCATGGCGGCGGATGTGATCGATTACGTCATCGAGGGCGATCATTCGCCGATGCTGACCATCACGCTTGACCCGGGTGAGGCGGTTCAGGCGGAAGTCGGCACCATGGTGGTGATGGAGGACGGCATTGAGATGTCCACCGAGATGCCCGGCGGTTTCTTCGGCGGCCTGATGCGCAAGTTCTCGGGTGAGACCTTGTTCATGACCTTTTTCACCAACAACGCCTCGGAGCGCCGGACGGTATCCTTCGCCTCTCCCATGCCCGGCCAGATCAAGCCAATCGATCTGAGCGCCACCGGCGATTTCTACTGCCAGCGCGACGGCTATCTGGCCAGTGCGCGGGGCGTCGAGGTATCGATTGCCCTAACCCGTCGTCTTTCGTCGGGACTGTTCGGGGGGGAGGGCCTCGTCCTTCAGAAACTGTCGGGTGACGGCCTCGCCTTTCTGACCGAAGGCGGGACGCTGATCGAAAAGCAGCTTGAGGCTGGCCGGTCTGTGACGGTGGATACGGGCTGTCTCGTCGGGTTCTCGGCCGGCTGCGACTACGACATCCAGCTTCAAAAAGGGGTCAAGAACCTGCTTTTCGGCGGCGAAGGGCTGTTCACGACCCGGGTTACGGGCCCCGGCACAATTCTCCTACAGACCCAGCCCGTCGCGGAACTCGCGCTTGCTCTTCACCGTTTGATGCCAAAAGGGGAGGAGTAGGGCGGCCGTACCGGCATTGGGCCGCCCCTCATAGGTGTCATTAGTAGATCACCACGCTCCGGATGCTCTCGCCCGCATGCATCAGATCGAAGCCCTTGTTGATGTCTTCGAGCGGCATGGTGTGGGTGATCAGGTTATCGATGTCGATCTTGCCGTCCATGTACCAGTCAACGATCGTGGGCACGTCGGTCCGTCCCCTGGCACCGCCGAAGGCCGTTCCCCGCCACGAGCGGCCGGTAACAAGTTGAAACGGCCGGGTTGAGATCTCCTGACCAGCGCCCGCGACGCCGATGATGATGCTCTCACCCCATCCCTTGTGGGCGCACTCCAGCGCCTGCCGCATCGTGGTGACATTGCCGATACATTCGAAGCTGTAGTCGGCCCCTCCCTTCGTTAGATCAACAAGATAGGGGACGATATCGCCTTCGACTTCCTTCGGATTGACGAAGTGGGTCATCCCGAACTGTTCGGCGAGCGGTTTCTTGGTCTCATTGAGGTCCACGCCGACGATCATGTTGGCGCCGACCATCCGAAGACCTTGGATGACGTTGAGGCCGATACCGCCAAGCCCGAAGACCACACAGTTTGAGCCCGGCTCCACCTTTGCCGTGTTTACGACCGCACCGATGCCTGTGGTAACGCCGCAACCGATGTAGCAGACCTTGTCGAAGGGCGCGTCTTCCCGGATCTTCGCCAGGGCAATCTCCGGCAGAACTGTGTGGTTCGAAAAGGTCGAGCAGCCCATGTAGTGGTAGATCGTCTCGCCGCCGATCTTGAACCGGCTGGTCCCGTCGGGCATCAGGCCCTGGCCCTGGGTGGTCCGGATCGCCTGACACAGATTGGTCTTGGGGTTGAGGCAGTACTCGCAGGTCCGGCATTCTGGGGTGTAGAGCGGAATGACATGGTCGCCCGGCTTCAGGGAGGTGACCTCTGGGCCAACCTCCAGCACAACACCGGCGCCCTCGTGCCCGAGGATGGACGGGAAAATACCTTCCGGGTCGCCGCCGGACAGGGTGAATTCATCCGTGTGGCAGATGCCGGTGGCCTTGATCTCCACCAGGACCTCACCTGCGCGGGGCCCATCCAGCGTGACGGTCTCGATTGAGAGTGGTTTTCCGGCGGCATGCGCAACCGCGGCTCTTGTTTCCATGACGTGCGTCTCCCCAGTTGCCGATAAACGGCTTTAAGGACAGACGGTTCGCGGAAACGCCGGTTACGTCAAGCCGATTTCAGTCTCAGCCTGTCGCCAGAAAGATAGTCGGCTCCGGCGGACGATGTGATTGCCGCCGGTCTGTACGCCTTAGAGAGCCTGGGTGATGAACAGCGCCAGGGCCACGACAGAAGCGGCGATCCCGATGATCAGAATCGGCGGCATGCCGCTGTAGACATTCTCTGCGGGTACATGGCTCGGACGGTCCATACCATCGTCTCCTTTTGCTTCCTCGGCAGGAGCGGCAGCCGCGGGGGCATCACCGGCCTGTGCCGACACAATCTCATTAAACTTACCGAAAAACTCGCCCGCCATCTTTTTCGCGGTCGAATCGATGAGCCGGGCGCCGATCTGAGCGAGCTTGCCCCCGACCTGTGCGTCTACCTCATAGGCCAGTGCGGTCTTGCCGCCGTCGGCTTCCGTCAGCGAAACCTTAGCGCCGCCTTTGGCAAAGCCGGCCACGCCGCCCTTGCCCTCACCTGAGATGGTGTAACCGTTCGGCGGATCCATATCGGACAGGGTGACGGCCCCTGTGAAGCTCGCCTTGACCGGCCCGACCTTCGCCGTGACCTTGGCCTCGAAGGAGGTATCCGAGGTTTTGGTGAGCGTATCGCAGCCTGGAATGCACTGCTTCAAAACGTCAGGGTCGTTCAGCGCCGCGAACACCACGTCACGCGGAGCCGAAATCGTCTCTTCGCCAGTCATTTGCATGGCGGCCGATCCTTCGTCAGATACGAGTCAGTTAGTCGAGCGTTTAGCATCTTGGAACGCGTCGCGCCACCATCGACGCACCTCACCGACCGGATGTTTCTTCCGCTAACTGATTGAGGTTAGGCGGTATAGGCGGCGGCCAGCGCGATCACGAGGGCGACCAGCACCCAAGCGACGGACGTGCCGGGCCGGGGAGATCGTCCGAACAGGCCATTTTGTCCCGCGAGACGGCCCAAGTCTTCGATCACAAACCGAACCAGGCTTTTCGCCGTCCCGGTCAACGCCTGCCAGATCCCATCGATCAGTCGTCCGATGGCGGCAGAAGCTGGTGGAAGGAACCGCCGGTAAACCCAGTCGAAATCGATAT
Organism: Thalassobaculaceae bacterium; assembly: GCA_963691835.1. Lineage (GTDB taxonomy): Bacteria > Pseudomonadota > Alphaproteobacteria > Thalassobaculales > Thalassobaculaceae. The sequence goes on along the minus strand of OY829383.1, from coordinate 4,217,288 downwards.
TAATCCCTTTTACATCAGCAACATAAAGCCCGATCTTAAACAAAATCCCAAACCCTAGCAGAGCGAACAGGAGCAACTGCAGCTGGGTGATGATGTGGGTCACGCTGTAAGGCTGATAGGCCACGTCATGCGGAAGCATCCCATAGAACACGTGAGGGAAGAGCCCGATGGCGACGCAGAGCGCAGCCGTCAGTCCCATCGCTGCCAGCATATGTGCCGGTGCCTCCTTCACCTCGGGACCATAAGTCTTTCGGGAGGCGAGGAAGGCGCTGAACGGGATCTTGATGCCGGAATGCGCGACCGCCCCAACCGATGCGATCATGAGGGCCATCCAGACGAGCGCGTGCCCCTCCTTCGACGCCGCACTCTTGACAAGGCTCTTGGAGATATAGCCGTTGGTCAGCGGGAAGGCGGAGATGCTGAGGGCGCCCACGAGGCAGAAGACCATCGTGAGCGGCATGTAGCGGTATAGACCGCCGAGATCCGTCGCCTTCGTCGTGCCGGTCCGATACAGGACGGCGCCCATGCTCATGAACAGCAGGCCCTGATACAAAACGGAGCTGAAGGCGTGCGCAGCCGTTCCGTTCAAGGACAGCGACGTTCCGATGCCCACGCCGACGACCATGAAGCCGAGCTGGCTGTTGAGGCTGTAAGCGAGTGTGCGCCGGAGATCGTTCTCGATCAGGGCGAAGAAGATCGGGAAGACCGCCATGACAGCCCCGATCCAGATCAGCATCTCCGTTCCGGGGAAGCCGCGGGCCAGCGAATAAACGGCGAGCTTGGTCGTAAAGACAGAGAGCGTCACGGTGCCCGTGGCGGTCGCGGCCGGGTAGGCGTCCTGGAGCCAATTGTGCAGGAACGGGAAGGCGCACTTGATCCCGAAGGCCAGGAAGATCAGCCATGGGCCGATACCCTCCAGGGTCATAGCCTCAAAACCGGTCGCACCCGTATCCCGCACCAGGATCAGGGCGCCGGAAAGCAGCAGAACACCCGACAGGACCTGAATGATCAGATACCGGAGACCGGTGTGGAACGAGGCCTCCGTTCGGCGTGCCCAGATCAGGAAGGTCGACGTGACGGCCGTCACCTCCCACCAGATGAAAAGCGTGACCAGGTCGCCTGCGAAGACCGCGCCGATGGCGCCCCCGGCATAAAGCAGCGTTGGGATCTGCTGCACCGGATCCTTGACGTGCCAAGCGTACAGGATCGCGATGAACGCCCCGAGATTGAAGACGAGCCCGAAGATGAAGGAGAGCCCGTCCAATCTGAAAAGGATCAACGACATATCGTCGAACTGGACCGTCCACCAATTCCCGTACTCAGCATTCAGCAGCAGCCAGGCGCCAACAACTGGGATCAGCAGCATGAACGACGAGCGGGCGCGGCCGTTGGGTACCAGAAGTGCCAGCACCGCACCGATGAAGTAGGGGAAGAACGGGGGCAGCGCCTCAGCCATGGCGGCCATCCTCCGCACTGTCGTTCCGGCCTGTGGCGTCCGGTCCGTTCTCTTCAGCGTCGATCCCGTAGGGGGCGTAGAACTCCTCCGGCCGATGAACCAGGGCCCGTAGCACACGAGCGACAATCACCATGCCCACGATGAACGCAATCCCGAGCACCGGATAGATCAGCGGCGTGTACAGGAAGTCCATGTAGAAGTGCTTGTGGTAGGTGAAGTCGGCGACCACCAGAAGGGCGCAGACCACGCCCAAGCCTTGGAGAAGCCGGGTCGGACTAGCGAACATCCGATCCACGATGGCCACGATTGGCCCGCCGGAGCCAGTGCCGGCTGTATCGGTGTGGGGCGCGTGGGGGTCAGTCATGTCCACCCTCACTCGACGATGGGGCGCAGGAACGCCACGACGGCGTCCGCGTAGAAGAACAGGATCAAGCAGCCGGCTGCGGTCAGACACGGAGGCAGAACGCATAGGAACGGCGCTCCGTGATGCTCTTCCTCGTGATCTCCATGACCGGGAGCAGCGGCCGCACCGACAGATTTTGGCTCAGGCGGCGGCAGGAAGAAGCCTTTGGCAACGACGGGCATCAGGTAGGCGATGTTGAGCAGTGAGCTCACCATGAACACCGCGACTCCCAGGAGCAGCCCGACATCCGCCGCCCCAAGGGCGAGATACCACTTGCTCCACGCCCCGGCGAATGGCGGCAGACCGATGATGCTAATGGCACCGATGAAGAAGGCGCCGAACGTGAACGGCATCTTCCGACCCAGGCCCTGCATGTCGCTTATCTCGGTCTTGTGGGTCGCGACATAGATCGCGCCGGCGCACATGAAGAGCGTGATCTTGCCAACGGCATGGGTGGCGATGTGCAGCGCGCCCCCCAGAACGCCCAACGACGTGGCCAGAGCCGCACCGAGCACGATGTAGGACAGCTGGCTGACCGTGGAGTAGGCAAGGCGGGCCTTCAGGTTATCTTTCGTCAACGCAACAACCGACGCCGCGATGAGCGTGAACGACGCCACGTAGACGAGCCAGTCGCTGGCCCCGGTGGTCGCGAGAAGGTCGACGCCGAAGATGTAGAGCGCCACTTTCAGGACGGTGAACACGCCCGCCTTCACAACGGCGACAGCGTGCAGCAGGGCGGAAACCGGGGTGGGTGCCACCATTGCCGCGGGCAGCCAACGGTGAAACGGCATCAGCGCCGCCTTGCCGATGCCGAACATGTAAAGCGCGAGCAGGATCGGCAGAAGGCTGTCTTCGACCTTGCCCGCCAGGATGCCGCCCACCGTGAAATCCAGCGTGCCCGCGAGCGCCCATGTCCAGATGATCGCGACGAGTTGCAGGCCGATCGAGGTCCCGATCAGGATCCCGAGATAGACACGGCCTCCCGATTTCGCCTCCGGGCCGCCCTTGTGTGTGACCAAGGGGTAGGTCGACAGGGTCAGAACCTCGTAGCAGACGAACAGCGTGAACATGTTGCCGGCGAAGGCGATGCCCATGGTGCTGGCGATCGCGACGGCGAAACACATGTAGAACCGTGTCTGGCTCTTCTCGTTGTTCCCCCGCATGTAGCCGATGGAATAAAGGGAGTTCACGATCCAAAGCCCCGAGGCAATCGTCGCGAACAGCATGCCCAGCGGCTCAACCGAGAAGGCGAGTGGCAGGCCGGGCATGACCTCAAACAGCGTCACTTCCGGTCTTCCGCCGTCGGCAACATGCTGGAGCAGCCCGAGGACAACCATAAACAGGATGATCGCGGTGCTGAGCGTCGCCGCTTCCCGCAGGTTCGGCCACCAGTGGGTCACATAGATCGCCACGATTCCCATCGAGGGGATGATCAGCGCGGCGAGCACGGCGGCTTCCGGAGACAGGCCGAACATCATGGCGCATCTCCAAGAATGACGGCTGCCGCCTGCCGGGCAATCGAAACGGTGGTCGTCGCATCAACGCCGAACCAGATGTTGGCGATCACAAGCACCCAAACCGGGACAAGCATGCTGAGCGGCGCCTCCCGCACCTCGACATCCGGATCGGACGCGCGCAGATAGGCCGCCTCCACGATCCGCCAGACGTAGATCACAGCGATCAGAGAGCAGCCGACGATAATCGCGGCGAGCCACCAGCGACCGTCGGCGATTGTGGCCTCGATCAGCAGCCACTTGCTGATGAAACCGACCGTCAGGGGCACGCCGATCAGGCTCAACCCGCCAAGGACGATCGCCCCCATGGTGAGCGGCATTCGCCGCCCGAGCCCCGCGATACCCTCGACTGTGACCGCGCCGCCGCGGAGCAGGCCGGTATTGAGAGTGATGCAGCCTAGCGCCAGGAACAGCGCACCCTTCATGAGCGCGTGATTAAACAGATGCAGTACACCTGCCGCCAATCCAGCCGTGCTGACGAGCGAAATGGCCAGGATCATGTAACCAACCTGCGCCACGCTCGAATACGCCAGAACGCGCCTCAGATCCGTTTGGTAACAGGCCACGACAGAGCCGGCGACCATGCCAACCAGGGCGAGGGGCAGCAACACCTTGTCGAGGATGAAAAGACCGAAGTCATAGTCCGGCCCGAAGACGTCGAAGGTGAACCGAACCAGGACATAAATCGCTGTTTTCGTTGACGTTGCTGCCAGAAACGCACCGACCATGGACGGGGCTTGGGCATAGGCGCCCGGCAGCCAGGTATGGACCGGCACCATGGCGAGCTTCAGCCCGATGCCCACCACGATGAAGGCGTAGGCGGCCTCGACAACCCGGCTTTCCCCGATTGCCGGGATCCGCTCGGCGAGGTCGACCAGGTTCAGGGTGCCCGTCACCATGTACAAGAGGCCAATGCCGGTCACATAGAACGTGGCACCGACCGTCCCCATGATCAGGTAGTTGTAGGCTGCGGAAAGCGCCTTGCGGCTTCTCTTGGCGCCCATCGCGACCAGGACGTAGGTCGACAGCGACGAGATCTCCAGGAAGACGAAGATGTTGAAGGCGTCTCCGGTCGCCACAACGCCCAGCAGTCCGGACAGGCAGAGGAGGAAGGCGGTGTAGAAAAGCGGTTGTGACCGTTCGTCGATCTCCGCATCCACACTCTTCCGCGCAAACGGCAGCACCACGACCGCGATCATCGAGACGATCAGCAGCACCGTCGCGTTGATCGGGTCGATTAGATAGGCGATGCCCCACGGCGGCGGCCATCCCCCGAGCTCGTAAACGAACGGACCCTCAACCAACGCCCGGTCGAGCAGGTGCAGCGACATCAGGAAGGCCGCGATCGTCACCAGGAACGTGAACAGCCAAGCGAGATCCCGGCGCCAGATCAGGGAGCAGAGAGGGGCCGCGATCAGAGGGATCGCGACCTGGAGGATCGGGATGTGCTGGATCATCCCGACGGATGCGCCGCCGCTCACGACTTCACCTCAAGGGCTGCATCGGCGGCTTCATCAGCATCCTCGATCTCATCCTCTTCAATGGTGTCGTAGGCCTCTCGGATGCGAACCACCAGGGCGAGACCGACTGACGTGGTTGCGACCCCGACAACGATCGCCGTGAGGATCAGCACATGAGGCAGAGGATTGGAGAAGACTTCCGGCTGGCCCGTCAGGATCGGCGCGGTACCGCCTTCGACCTTTCCGACCGAGATATAAAGAATGAAGACGGACGTCTGGAACAGGTTCAGCCCGACGATCTTCTTAACGAGATTGCCCCGCGAGATGACGACATACAGGCCGATCATCATCAGCAGGACAACGGCGACGTAATTGAGACGCGGAATCAGGAATTCGAGCAGCGAGGATTCCATCGTCACCAATCCCCGTCTTCGATTTCATCGCTTCGGCCGGCGAACGCGTAGAACACCGCGACCATGACAGAGGCCACGGTTACCCCAACGCCGAACTCAATGACGATGATCCCAAGATGCTGGCCGGCTGTCGGGGTTGACCCAAGGACGTCGTAGTCAAGGTAGCCACCCCCGAGAAACAGGGTCACGAATCCGGTTCCGGCATAGATCAGCAACCCGAGCGGGACCAGGATCAGAACGGCACGGTCGGGAACCGCGGCGCGCGCCGTTTCGAGCCCGAAAACCAATGCGTAGAGAATGACGCCGGCGGCCACGATCACGCCAGCCTGGAACCCGCCGCCCGGGCCAAAGTCGCCATGGAATTGGACATACAGACCGAACAGAATAATGAACGGCATCAGGATCTTGGAGACCACACGGAGGACGAGATGATGCCTCATGACCCGGACTTTCCTTCGGGCGTCGAAATCTGAGATTGGGAGACGTCTGGGCGAGGCCGCCGCGGGCGCCGTCCATACAACAGCATGGTGACGCCGATCCCGGCGACAAAGATCACAGCGACTTCGCCAAGGGTGTCGAACCCGCGGTAGCTGGCCAAAACGGAGGTCACGATGTTGGGGACCGAGATATCGTCACGGGAGCCAATGATGTATTCCGGCGCGACGTGAACCTGGGGTGGTGCATTCGGGTCACCAAAAGCCGGCATATCGGCGACCGCCCACATCATTGTGGCCCCCATCGCCAGCGAGACGACCAGCGGCACGACAGAGATCCGGTCCGGTGTCTTCTCGATCCGCCGGGTGAGGGTCATGGTCCCCAGCATCAGCACGGTGGAGATGCCAGCACCGACCGCCGCCTCGGTGAACGCGACGTCGACAGCGTCCAGCGCGACGTAGAGCCCGGCGGACAGCAGACTGAAAATGCCTCCCAACATGACCACGGCGAACAGGTGCCGAACCCGAACAATCGCGATCGCCGTGACCAGCAGCATGAAGAGCAGAGCGAGATCAACGATGAGGATCATGATTGGCCCTCCTTCGTCGATTCTTCTTCGCTCAACCCTGCGGACTCCGCCGTCCGGATCGCGTCAGGTGCGCCCTTGGACTTCAAGCCTGCGGTCCAGGCCGCGTTGGCAATGGCGTGGGTCGAGGTCGGGCTGGTGAAGAAAAGAAACAAGGCAATGAAGATGAGCTTCATCGTGACCAGACTGAAACCCGATTGGATCATCATGGCGATCAGCATCAACTCGACACCCATCGTGTCGGTGACGCCCGCCGCATGCAGCCGCGTGTAGAAATCGGGAAGGCGGATCAGACCCAACGTTCCGATCAGCACGAGCACGGTGCCGGTGATCAGGAACGCGCCGATCAGAATGTCCAAGCCGAGGTCGACCATCATGCAGTCTCCTCAGTGTCTGGATCAGCGGAACTCCGCGCCAAGTTCCGGTACCGGAAGAACTTCAGGACGGCGATCGTGCCCACGAAGTTGACCAGCGCGTACAGCAGCGCGATGTCCAGAAACTCGGGTCTGTCGTTCAGGTAGCCGAGCAGGGCGATCAGCAGTACCGTCTTGGTCCCAAACGAGTTGACCGCCAGGACCCCGTCGTAGAGGGACGGCCCCAGGATCGCCCTGGCAATCGCCATCAGCATGGCAACCAAGATGCCCGCGGTCGCTGCCATCCACAACGTCATGGCGACCCCCGCTCCAGGTCCGTGACCTTCCTGTCCATGTCGCCCGCCAGAACGTCATCGGCAAAGCTTTCGGTGAGGGCGTGCACGAGGACTTCCCCATCCTCGAGTTCCACCGTCACCGTGCCGGGCGTCAGCGTGATGGAATTGGCGTAGGTGACGAGGCCGACATTCGTTTTCTGTGTCGTCTTTGCCCGCAGCATGGTGGGGCTGATCGCCATGGTCGGCGACAGGATGATCTTTATGACACCGATGTTGGACTTGAAGATTTCCCGGGCGAGCCAACCCCAATAGTCGAGGAACCGGAAGCGTAACTGGATCGGAACGCCTTCCTCATCCACCACGTCCATGCGGCGGGCAAGCCAGACGACAAACAGCGTCGACGCGATACCCAAGCCGATTAGCAACGGCTTGTAGATACCGGACATCAAAAGCCAGAAGACGAACAGGCTCGTCCCTAGTCCAATCGCATAGGCCATGGAGGTCCACATTGCGGTTCGAGGGCTGCGGTTTAACGGTCTCGTCCGCGTGAGACAAGCCCATCCCGCTGCGGGGCCTGAACCGACTTAGGCTGCTACAATTCATAGGACAAGGGTCAGAGGTGTCGATTTCGGCTGCGGATCGCGGAATTTTATGTCAGTATTGCTGACCTAAATTGGAGAAAAGGATCTTTTGGGGGAAAACATGCCTGATCTGTACTACTGGCAAGGAACGTGGTCGGAGGAGCAGCCGAAAGTCGTCGGCCCGGCGGATGTCGGCTTTTGGAGCAGTACGTCGGTGTTTGATGGTGCGCGCGCGGTCCAAGGTTGCGCGCCGGACCTGGACAAGCACTGCGCACGGCTTATCCGGTCTGCCATTTCCATGCTGCTCACGCCGACAATGACGGCCGAAGAGGTTCAAGATCTGTGTGTAGAAGGCATCCGCCGCCTTCCGACAGACCGGGACTACTATGTCCGGCCGATGATGTTCGCCGAAGAAAGCCTGCTCCTGCCGGAGCCGGACAAGACGCGGTTTACCCTGGCCATCATCGATCTCCCGTTGCCCGATCCGGTCCTGGGCGGGGCTTGCCTGTCGCCGTATCGTCGGAACGCGCCGAACCAGGCACCGACGGATGCGAAGGCAGGCGCGCTCTATCCGAACTCGCAGCGCGCTATGAAAGACGCGGTTGAGCGGGGATATCAGGCGGCCGTGGTTCTCGACCCGGACGGCAATGTGGCGGAGTTCGCTCATGCCAATCTGTGGCTGGCGAAAGACGGCGTTGCGATCTCGCCGAAGCCGAACGGCACCTTCCTAGACGGAATCACCAAAGCCCGCGTCATTGATCTGATGGGTAAGGCCGGGATTGAAGTCCGGCAAGAGACCGTGACCGTGGAAGATTTGCAGAATGCTGATGAGATCTTCGTGACCGGCAACTACGGAAAGGTCCAGGCTCTCAACCGGTTCGAGGACCGGGACATGCAGCCCGGCCCAGTGTTTCAGGCTGCCAGGGACGCCTACATGGACTGGATGGCGACGACGAAAATCGTCTGACGCCACTGCCGAACCTGACTTGCTGGCCGCCGGTGGCTAGGCGCCGGTGGCCGCAAGTTTCTCGAGTTCCTCTTTTCCAAGGTCGAACAGCGGGAAGAAGGCTTCCGGCTCCTGCGCGCCGGCGACCGCGTACCGGCGGTCGACAATGAAGCATGGGACACCACTGATGCCATTCTCGTAGGCAAACCGGGTTTCCGCCGCGACATCCTGGATGCCCGCGTCAGACTCGAGATAGGCAAGGGTATCCTCGACTGTCCATCCGGCCACCGTCGCGACCTCCGCGAGTTGCCGGTCGTCCGACAGATCGACGCCTTCGAAGAAATAGGCGGAGAACAGGGACTCCACGAGTGCGTCGCTGTCCCGGCCTTCGTTGCTCGCCCGGTTGATGACCCGATGGGCTTTTACGGTGTTTGGCGTACGGGTGATCTTCTCGAACTGGAAATCGATCTTCTCGCCACGACCCATGTTCCGGATGTTGTCGTACACCTGCTTGGCGCGCTCGGGGCCGCCAAACTTCGTATCCAAGTAGTCCGTGCGATCCATGCCACCGGCAGGCATGTCGGGATTGAGTTGGAAGGCGCGCCAACGGATCTCTACCTTGACGTCGGGCCGAGCGGCCAGGGCACGCTCAAGGCGCCGCTTGCCGATCAGGCACCACGGACAGATCACGTCCGAAAAGATGTCGATCTGCATGTCGGATCTCCTTTTGGCACCATGCTGGCTGACGACTGTCAGGCACTGGGCAATTCTGATGTTTCGCGTGTTCTTGACGGCCTGCAACTTCGGGGAAACGATGAGCCAGCGCAACCCGACAAAAGGGAACGTGATCGGTGACGGATTCGAAATACGATACTGGGCTTGAGAAGAATGCGGCGAACTACGCTCCGCTCACGCCTTGCGACTACCTCGTCCGGTCAGCCTGGACCTATCCGGAAAAGACGGCGATCATTCATGGCGATATAAGAGTAAGTTATTCGGATATGTTAACTCGATGCCTTAAGATGGCGTCGGCGCTCAGCAAGCGTGGAATAGAGACGGGCGATGTCGTCGCCGTTATGGCACCGAACACGCCTGCGATGCTGGAGGCACATTTCGGCGTGCCCATGGCGGGTGCGATCCTGAATGCGCTGAACATCCGGCTGGATTCAGGAACCATCCGGTTCATTCTCGAACATGGCGGCGCGAAGCTGATCCTCGTCGACCGGGAATTCGCCACTGTGGTCGCGGAGGCGGTCGAAGGCATGGACAGCCCGCCAGCCATCATTGATGTCCACGACATCCTGGCGCCGGACGGCCCCTCAATCGGTGAGAAGGAATACGAGGCGTTCCTGGAGGAGGGTGACCCCAACTTCGAATGGATCCGCCCGACCGATGAATGGCAATCGCTCGCGCTCAATTACACATCGGGAACGACGGGCAATCCGAAGGGTGTCGTCTTTCATCACCGGGGCGCGTTCCTGAACGCCATGGGGAACGCTATCACCTTTGGTGTGGACCAGCAGGCGCGCTACCTCTGGACGCTGCCAATGTTCCACTGCAACGGCTGGACCTACACATGGGGCGTGACGGCGGTCGGTGGGACACATGTCTGCCTCCGCCGTGTCGAGCCTGAGCTTATTTTCCAGCTAATCGACGACCACAAGGTCACCCACATGTGCGGCGCACCGATCGTGCTGACGATGCTGATTCATGCCCCGGCGGATCAGAAGCGCTCCTTCTCCCATGAGGTTGAGATCGCGACGGGCGGAGCGGCTCCCGCCAGTGCGACGATATCCGGCATGGAGGCCATGGGCTTCAAGGTGACCCACCTCTACGGCCTGACGGAGTCCTATGGCCCGAGCCATGTGTGTGCGTGGCCGCCGGAATGGAACGACCTGGATGTCGACGCCCGGGCGGGCAGGATGTCCCGGCAGGGTGTACATTATCCGACCCTTGAGGGGATGCGGGTCATCGATCCGGAGACCGGAGAGGATGTGCCCTGGGACGGCGAGACCATTGGGGAGCTTTGTTTCCGAGGAAACACGGTGATGAAAGGCTACCTGAAGAACCCCGAAGCGACACAGACCGCGTTGAAGGACGGTTGGTTCCATTCCGGGGATTTGGCCGTTCAGCATCCCGACGGTTATGCCGAGGTTAAGGACCGGTCGAAGGACATCATCATTTCCGGCGGCGAGAACATCTCCTCTCTCGAGGTCGAGGACGTGCTCTTCAAGCATCCGAAGATCATGGAGGCGGCCGTCGTCGCGCGGCCTGACGAGAAATGGGGGGAGACCCCATGCGCCTTCGTCGCACCTGCTCCCGGACATGAGGATCTGGATGAGGAGTCGGTTCTCCAGTGGTGCCGGGACAATATGGCCCGCTTCAAGGTGCCGAGGACGATCATCTTCGGTGAGTTGCCGAAAACCTCGACCGGGAAGATCCAGAAGTTCCTGTTGCGGGACCGGGCACGCGCGCTGTGACACGCCGGGACGGGGCGCCGCTCCGGGTTGCCATTGTGGGATGCGGGTATTTCGCGCAGTTCCACCACGACGCCTGGGGTCGCCTGGGGCACATCGCGAAAGTCGTCGGCGTTTGCGACAGTGACGCGGCGAAGGCTGAAGCAGCGGCATCCCATCACAAGGGTGCGAAAACGTTTGGGGATGTCGACGCCATGCTGTCGGCCACAGCCCCGGACGTCGTGGACATCGTTACGCCGCCGGATACGCACGAAGCCATCGTCAGGCTGGCGGCCCGGCGGGGCGTGGATGTCATCTGCCAGAAACCGCTGGCGCCGACACTGGCGGAGTCCCAAACGCTGGTCGACGTCGCCGAAGAGGGCGGCATCGCGCTTGCCGTCCATGAGAACTTCCGTTTCATGCCGTGGTTTGTGGAAGCGAGGCGCCTGATCAACGAAGGGGCCCTTGGCGCACTGCACTCAGTTGCGTTTCGCATGCGGCCCGGAGACGGGCAGGGGCCGGACGCCTACCTTGCCCGGCAACCGTACTTTCAGAAGATGCCCCGATTCCTGATCCATGAGACCGGGATCCATTTCGTCGATACGTTCCGAAGTCTGATGGGAGAGGTTCGTTCCGTGAGTGCTGCACTTCGGCGGATCAATCCGGTGATCGCGGGTGAGGACGCGGGATATGTCCTCTTCGCCTTCGATGGGGGAAGTACCGGGGTTTTGGATGCCAACCGGCTGAACGATCACACGGCCGAGAATACCCGCCTGACAATGGGTGAGATGTGGCTGGAAGGATCGGAAGGCGTTCTTCGCCTCGACGGCTTTGGCCGGTTGTTCCTGAAACCGCATCAAGGCATTGAGGTACCCCACGCCTATGTCGTCCCGAGCGTCGGCTTCGGTGGGGACTGTGTCCGGGCGACTCAGTCAGCGATCGTTGAAGCCTGGCGGGCCGGGGAAGAACCTCCGAACACCGGTCGCGCCTACCTTCGAAACGTTGAGATTGTTGAGGCGATCTACCGTTCCTCGGAAGAAGGGCGCCGTCTGGACGTTTAGCTGGAAGAGGCCTCAGCGGTCCCTGCCGAACGACCTGAAGCTGAAGATCTCGTAGTCGTCGGGCGTCAGCGTCACTTCCACCGCTTTGATCGTCTTGCTGCCGGGAACTTCCAGCCGTGTGATGCTGCGGATCTCCTCGCCGTCTTCGTCGCGGAAGGGCTTGTCGACTTTGTAGGTGTGAAAGTCGCCATGAATCAGCAACACCGGTTTGCCGAATGCGAGGCTGCGGGCTTTCACCACCTCCAGTGTCCGTTTGAACCCCGATCTGTTTGACGGTTTCGCATCACCGTCCCGGCCTTCGAATGGGTCAGCGTGAATGATCAGAATGAGCGCTGCGGCACCTTCCGCCGTAGCCATGGCGAAACCGTCTCTGATCCAAGCAATTGATGCAGCCTCACGCGCCCGAAACTCCGCAAGAGCGCTCGGCTTGCGATGATCCCGGTTGTTGTTGGAGCCGACAACATGGGCGGTGATGAAACGCACACCCTGATGCCGCCAGCGGGCGTTCTCCACATACTGTGCAGGCCCGCCGGCCGAAGGTTGGCTTTCCAGGGGCATTGGCTGTCGCCCCAGACTTAGGTTGCCGGCAAAGAACATGCGGCGAAGGGTGTCGAGCCGCTCCAGAGGGTCCATACGCCCGGCCTTGCGCCGGTGACAATCCGTCCATTCATTGTCGCCGGGGGTGTAGATCAGCGGGCCGTCAACCGTACCGAAATGATCTTTGATTCGTTGGAAGGCCTCATCCGTACACGGTGTGCCGCCGGACTTGATGTCGCCCACATGGATCGTGAAAGCGGGCTCGCGCCCGTTGATGGCCTTGATGAGCTCTGCGAAGCGCTTGTCGTCCTTCGGCAGCCGGTAGGGCATGTCGCCAAACGCCACGAACGAGAAGGGGCGGATGGTCAAGTCCGCCCGTGCGGGTCCCTGGACTGTTAGAGCGAGCAACATAAATGCTGCAGGTAGGAATACGGTGAGGCGGTTGATGGCCATGAGCCTTCTCCATCCATTGCCGACGGTGTCCGGCGGTCGGAGCCGCGCCGACGGTTAACAGAAGGGATATTGTCACGGACAGGGCCTCGCGCCCCACAGGTCTTGCGATATCAGCCTTTTGTGCGATGTTCCGGCCGGACCGGCCCCAACCTGACGAATGCCTAAGGAGTGCCCAAAATGCCGGACGATCATTCCAGCCATAGCGATGTGATCGCAGAGATCCGCAACGCGGTCCGTCAGCTTTGTGCGCGGTTCCCCGGAGAGTATTGGCGCGAGAAAGACAAGGACCGGGCGTACCCGACCGAGTTCGTCCAGGAACTGACCGAGTCCGGCTATCTGTCCGTGCTGATCCCCGAAGAGTACGGCGGTGCTGGGCTGCCGCTATCCGCGGCGGCGGCGATCCTGCAGGAGATCCATGAGACCGGCTGCAACGGCGGCGCCTGCCATGCGCAGATGTATATCATGGGCACGTTGCTGCGGCACGGCAGCGAGGCTCAGAAGCAGGCGTATCTTCCCAAGATCGCGAGTGGCGAGCTTCGGCTGCAGGCATTCGGCGTTACCGAGCCGACCAGCGGCACGGACACGCTCTCTCTCCGCACCACCGCGGTGAAGGAGGGGAACGACAAGTACATCGTCAACGGTCAGAAGGTCTGGACATCCCGGGCTGAGCATTCGGATCTGATGCTGTTGCTGGCCAGGACAACGCCAAAGGACCAGGTGGCCAAGCGGACAGACGGCTTGTCAGTGTTCATCGTCGATCTCCGGTCGGCGTTGGGAAATGGAGTCGAAATTCGTCCGATCCGGGCGATGGTGAATCATTCCTCGACGGAGGTGTTTTTCGACAATCTCGAGGTCCCCGCCGAGAACCTGATTGGCGAAGAGGGCAAGGGCTTCCGCTACATCCTGGACGGGATGAACGCTGAGCGCATCCTAATCGCGCATGAGAGCCTTGGGGATGCAAAATGGTTCATCAACACGGCATCCGCATACGCCAAGGAGCGTGTGGTATTCGGTCGGCCCATTGGCCAGAATCAAGGAATTCAGTTCCCGATCGCCCGCTCCTACGCGCAAACCGAAGCTGCCGCACTTATGGCGGAGAAGGCCATGCGTCTTTTCGAGAACGGGGAGCCGTGTGGTCCGGAAGCGAATATGGCGAAGATGCTTGCCTCGGAAGCTGCTTGGGCGGCCGGTGAAGCCTGTTTGCAGACGCACGGCGGGTTCGGTTTCGCGGAAGAGTATGACGTAGAAAGAAAGTTCCGCGAGGCCCGGCTCTATCAGGTCGCCCCGATCTCTACGAATCTGATCCTGGCGCATTTGGCCGAGCACGTTCTCGGGTTACCGCGTTCCTATTAGGGGTTTCACATCGAAACGTGAAACCCTGTGCGCAAGTACGTATTCGTATGGTTGAATAGGTTCGCGTAAATCCACTGAATTTTAATAGGTCCCACCGCGCATGTTCACGGAACTGTGTGAACGGGACCTCTTTCCCTTGCTTAATGCGTCGGAATCGTGAACCTTTCGGTCTCGGTGATACGTCCTTTCCGTTGAACGGGTGGGATTGTATGGATCCTGCGCCTGTCGTAGGCTCGCTGAAACGAACGACCGGTGAAGGGGTTTCAAGCCCCCCCGGCAAAAAAATCCGGAAGGACAACTTCCGGGGCCATGGGAGTGGCAAATCTGGCACACCCGTAAACTCGGCGACGGTGGGTCGCCACACTTGGGGAAGCGCGTCGCGGCCCTTTGGGCCACGTCGTCGCGTGAACGAACTAGGGAGGACTCATTTCGATGGGTACGAAAACTATTTTCCGGACTTTGGCGTTCGCCGCCGTGGCCGGTGCGGTGGCTCTTGGTGCCGCCGGCGACGCGTCCGCACAGAAGCGCGTCAAGTGGAAGATGCAGTCGGCTTGGGGTTCGAACGTTTCGCACCTTGGCTGGTCCGGTAAGCGCTTTGAAGAGAACATCAGCGCCATGTCCGGCGGTAAGTTCGAGGTGAAGTTCTTCGAGCCGGGCGCCCTCGTTCCGGCGCTTGAGTGCTTTGACGCCGCGTCCAAGGGCTCGGTCGAGTCCTGCTGGACCACGCCGGGTTACCACACTGGCAAATATCCTGGCCTGTCGTTCATGACGGCGGTTCCGTTCGGCCCGCAGATCGGTGAGTTCATCGGCTGGAAGTGGTTCGGCGGCGGCAACGACATTCGGGACGAGATCTATGCGAAGCACGATCTGGTTGCGTTTGACTGCTTGGCCATCGGCCCGGAGACCTCCGGTTGGTTTAAAGAGCCGGTTGGCTCGCTCGACGAACTGAAGGGCATGAAGATGCGCTTCTTCGGTCTCGGCGCGAAGGTCATGACGAAGCTGGGCGTGTCCACGCAGCTCCTCGCCGGTGCGGACATTTATCCCGCGCTTGAGCGTGGTGTTATCGATGCGACCGAGTTCTCGATGCCGAACATGGACATCGACTACGGTTTCTATCAGATCGCCAAGAACAACTACTTCCCGGGCTGGCACCAGCAGGTTTCGGTTTCCGAGATCCTGATGAACCGGACCAAGTTCAACGACCTTCCTGACCAGTACAAGAAGATGATCGAAGTCGCCGCGGGCAACGAGGTCATGTACACGTACGCCGAGACGGAAGCCCTGAACCCGGCCGCCATGCAGAAGATGCAGAAGGACCACGGCGTGGTTGTTCAGCGTTGGAACGACAATCAGCTTGCCGCGTTTGAGAAGGCCTGGGTCGACGTTGTCGCCGAGGACTCCCAGACGGACGAGACCTTCAAGAAGTTCGCTGAGAGCTACTTCGCTTTCCGTGAGCAGTATGCGATCTGGGGTGATGCCCAGTCCATGAAGGGCTCCTACCTGAAGTAAGCAACGGTCAGGTCCTTCCCAGGACTTGAGACCGGAGCCCGCCTTGTCGGGCTCCGGTCAACTCATTCGAACCAGACTCCGGAACTGAAAAGCGAGCGGTCCAGATCATGGCGGACACGAACCTCGAGGAGAGCGGCAAGTCAGGAGGATTCCTGAACGCCGGCACGGTCCTTCTCGGTATCATCTTATTGGTGACACTGGGGGCCGGTTACCTCGTATACGAAACCACGATCTACTACATGGTCGAGGACGAGATCGGCTTCAGCGAGGCGCTGCTCTACACAGCGCAGGAATATCTCCCGATCCTGATGTTCCTTACACTCGCGATCCTGCTTTTCAGCGGCTATCCGGTGGCCTTCATCCTGGGCGGACTGTCGTTCGTCTACGGGATGCTCGGCTACTCTCTCGAAGTTTTCTCGCTGATCGAGTTCTTCAACTTCCTGCCCCGCATCTGGGGCGGTGCCGCGGAGAACCTCGTTCTTGTCGCCGTGCCGGGCTTCGTCTTCATGGGCGTCATGATGGAACGAAGCGGTATCGCGAACGATCTGCTTTACTGCGTGCAGGTGCTCCTGAAGCGCGTCCCGGGCGCGCTCGCGCTTGCGGTGACGATTATGGGCACGGTCCTGGCCGCCATGACCGGCATCATCGGCGCCTCTGTGACAATGATGACCGCACTCGCGCTTCCGACTATGATGCGCCAAGGCTACAGCCACGCGCTTTCCTGCGGCGTGATCGCGGCATCGGGCACGCTGGGCATTCTGATCCCACCCAGCATCATGCTGATCATCATGGCGGACCTGCTGCAGGTCTCCGTGGGTAACGTCTTCATGGCCGCGGTTGTCCCCGGACTTACGCTGGCGCTGTTCTACCTGGTGTTCGTGGCGACGGTCGCGGGCGTTAATCCGAAGATCGCCCCCCCGCTGCCGGGCCACCTTCTCAACGTGCCAAAGGGTGAGATGGGGCCGCTGATCCTGCGGGCGTTCATCCCGCCGGTGGCACTGATCACCCTTATCAAGGGCTCGATCCTGCTCGGCTGGGCGACCCCGTCCGAGGCGGGAGCCGTCGGTGCCTTCGGTGCGAGCTTGCTCGCCGCCTTCAACCGGCGTCTGAACCCGTCCACGATCTACGCGGTCTGCCAGACCTCGGCGAAGACGGTCGCGATGATCTTCTTCATCATCGTTTCGGCCACTTGCTTCGCCTATGTCTACCGGTCACTCGGTGGTGACGACATCGTCGAGCATCTGATCATCGAGCGTGCCGGCCTGGACGCCTGGGGCCTCCTGTTCTTGATCATGGGCGTTGTGTTCTTCCTCGGGTTCTTCTTGGACTGGATTGAGATCACGCTGATCGTCCTGCCGGTGTTCGCGCCGCTCGTCGCCGGCCTCGACTTCGGTGATCACGTTGCGTCCGAAGACCTCAAAGTCTGGTTCATCATTCTGGTGGCGGTGAACCTGCAGACATCGTTCCTGACACCACCCTTCGGCTTCGCCTTGTTCTACCTGAAGGGCATTGCGCCCAAGGAGATCAAGATCACCGATGTCTACAAGGGCATCATCCCCTTCGTGACGCTTCAGGTGATCGGCGTCGTCATGCTGCTGGCATTCCCGGGCATGGCGCTGTGGCTGATGCACGTGGTCCACGGCTGAGTTCGGAAAGGAGAGGGAAATGGTATCCGACGACTCCACACTCCAATCCGGCGGGCAGGGCTCGTTCCTGAGCCGGGGGACTGCAGAAGCGCTCAACAGTGTCGTTGAGTTCCTTCGCACCATCGTTGAATGGGCGGGCAAGGTCTCGTCGCTTCTGTTCGTGCCGCTGGTGTTGTTCACGGTCTTTGACGTCGTCCTTCGGAAGACGGGCAAGTTCCAGATCGACATCATCGAAGCGGCCGGACCGTTCGGCGTGATGTTCCAGAGCACGCTGCTGCAGGAGATGCAGTGGCACGTGCACACCGCCTTGTTCGCGATGGTCCTGGGCTACGGCTACATCAACAACACCCACGTCCGGGTGGACTTGGTGCGTGAGAGCTTGGCGTTCCGGAAGAAGGCGTGGACCGAAATGATCGGCTGCACGATCTTCCTGATCCCGTTCGCTTTGGTGCTGATCTACTTCGCGTCGATCTTCGCTTACGACTCTTGGGCAATCGGTGAAGTCTCCGCCTCGCTTGTCGGTCTCTCCAACCGTTGGATCATCAAGACGATCCTGGTGATTGGCCTAGTCGTCGCGCTTCTCGCGGGCATCTCCGTGTGGCTGCAGAGCTTTGTCATTCTCTTCGGTCCCCGTGATCTCCGGTATCCGTTGATGACGCTGGAATGGCCGGAAGAAGAAGGCGACCGCATGGAGGGCAAAGAGCGCCTCAAGGTCGACCTCGACAAGTCCATCGACGAAGAGCTCGAGGAAAAGACCAAGAAAGTTCTTGGCGGTAACAGCTGACGCCACGTCAGCGGCGAATAACGCGGCGGCCTTAGGGCGGTCGCCAGGAACGGAGCGGTGGCAGAGGCCTTGCGCTCCGTTTTTTGTAGCGCATATGGCATCTGTGACCGTCCGCTCAGATGGTGGGTGACGGCTGAGACGGACCAACGGAACGACCACGCGATGATCGATTGGCAGCGCTATATCCGGCGGTATGTGTGGGATGATCAGGCCACGCCCTACACCCGGCGCGTGGAGGCGTTGAGCCGGGAGCAGGCCCATAGCGAACTGTTCTTCTATTCGGTCCTGCTGGCTACGTGCTTTCTGGTTCTCACGGTGATCTCACTCGCCGGGAAGCTGCCCTTTGGTCCATCGGCCGTGGCAGGGGTGTACTGCGTCACAATTGTCGCCGCCGCTGCCGTTTTGGCGGTAACCAAAGTGGTGGTCTCCGCGGTGTGGATCACGACAGCCCCCCTTGCGGTCATCGGGACGGTCGCGATCTTTGGTTTTCCCAAACAGATGGCGATGTTCGATCAGCTTCTGCTCTTGGCGGTCATGGTCGGCCTGCTTCGGTACAGCCTTCGGCTCGTGCGCATCGCGCGGGCTTATCCCACGTTGCCGTCGCGGCCGCCGGAGGATAAGCCCCGCCGGAAGCTGTTCTGAGCGATCATGGAAGATCTCGGGACACTGGAGAGGAAGATCGGTTCGGCGGCAGGGACCATCGCATCCCTATTTCCGCGGCATGGACTCTTTTTCGGTGCCGGGATGCTGGCGGCAGGGATCGTTGATGTCCTTCTACTCGACGGTTGGGGCAGCTTCTGGCTCATGCTGGGCTGGAGCTTCGTTTTCGGCCTCCACTTCCTCATTTACAAAGGTGTGACCGCATCAGAGGAATGGGTTGAAGAGCGGATCGAGCGTGTCTCCGACCGCCCTTGGGACTCGGGTCACGTTGAGGCCATTCGCAGTCAGCCCTTCGGCCGGTCACCCTACAGAACAGAGGGTGGGGCCCCGAGCGATCAGCGCGCGGAAGCGAGACAGCGTGATGCCGAGCGTAAAGAAGCCTCAAAAGATAGAAAACAGCGTTAGGGGCGCACTAGCCCTTGGCGCAGTCCACGCGTGTCGGCGCCGCCGGATCAAAGGTTAGACGCGCCTCTGGTATCTCTTCACCGCACGTCACGCACCATCCGTAGTCATCCGCCTCGATCCGGGCGAGGGCCGCATCGATGCGCATGAGGTCGAGCTTTCGCCGACGCTCCGTTTCCTGCGCCATTGCCTGCTGCTGAAGGGCGTCCATGCGGGACAAGCGTCCGACCCGCGTTTGGTCGAGTGTCACAGGGGCGGCACTCTCGGCTGCTGAGTTCAACAGCGCTTCCGTTTCCGCCCGGCGGGCCTTCAGAAGGGCTTCGAAATGGTCGACGTCGATGCTCATAACAAAAGGATGACACTGGGTTCTGGGAAAGGAAAGGAGCGCCCGTTGCAAGCGGCCATCGCCACGGCTACGGTGCGGAAAAGCTGAAAAGATCGCCTGGGAGACGCGCCTATGTCCGGTCATCCGTTTGAGACGGATCTCGACAAAACACCCGCGAACTATGTGCCGCTCAGCCCTCTGTCATTCCTGACGCGGACGGCGTTCGTCTTTCCCACAAGACCGTCGATCATTCATGGCCGGCTTCGCTGGACATGGTCGGAGACCCGGGACCGCTGCCACCGTCTTGCGTCCGCTCTAGCCGCACAGGGTGTTGGCAAGGGCGATACCGTCTCCGTGATGGCACCCAACACCCCCGCAGCGGTCGAAGCAGCCTTCGGGGTGCCGATGACCGGCGGTGTTCTGAACATGCTCAACACCCGGCTGGATGCGGAAACGATCGCGTTCATCCTCGACCATGGAGAGGCGAAAGTTCTCCTGACCGATACCGAGTTTGCCCCCACCATCCGGGAGGCGCTGTCCATCGCCAAGGCCAACCCGATTGTGATCGATATCGCTGATCCCGAGGGGCCTGGCGGCGATCTTCTGGGGGAGATGGAGTACGAGGTCTTCCTCGCAGGCGGGGATCCGTCATTCGTCCCAATCATGCCCGATGACGAATGGGATGCGATCGCCCTCAACTACACCTCTGGCACGACGGGGGATCCCAAGGGTGTCGTCTACCATCACAGGGGCGCCTACCTGAATGCCATGGGCAATGTGATGGTGTGGGGGCTCAAATCCCATCCGGTCTACCTTTGGACCCTCCCCCTGTTCCACTGCAACGGCTGGTGCTTTCCCTGGACCATCACCATGCTGGGCGGCACCCATGTGTGTCTGCGCCGCGTCGCGGCGGGCCCGATCTACGATGCCATTGCCGACCATGGCGTGACCCATCTTTGCGGCGCGCCGATCGTGATGAGCATGTTGGTCAACGCGACAGGAGAAGAGGAGAGGGATTTCCCGCAGTCTGTCGAGATGATGACCGCGGCCTCTCCGCCGCCGGCATCGGTGATCGCCGGTCTCGAGGCGAAGGGCATTCGGGTCACGCACGTCTACGGCCTGACGGAGGTCTACGGCCCCGCCGTGGTCTGCGAATGGCATGAGGAGTGGAATGGCCTCCCAATGGACGAGCAGGCCGTTCTCAAATCGCGGCAGGGCGTGCGCTATCCGGTTATGGACGGGTTAATGGTCGCGAACCCCGAAACACTTGCGCCGACCCCAGCAGACGGCGAGACCATGGGTGAGGTCTTCATGCGGGGCAACATCGTCATGAAGGGGTACCTGAAGAACCCGACCGGCACCAAGAAGGCGTTCGAGGGGGGCTGGTTCCATACCGGCGACCTGGGCGTGATGCACGACAACGGCTACATCGAGCTCAAGGACCGCTCGAAGGACATCATCATCTCCGGGGGAGAGAACATCTCAACGATCGAGGTCGAAGGGGTGCTCTACAGTCATCCGGCTGTTCTTGAAGCCGCGGTCGTCGCGCGGCCGGATGAGAAGTGGGGGGAGACGCCGTGCGCGTTCGTCACCCTGAAGCCGGATGCCGAGGCGTCCGAGGCGGATATCATCGCTTTCTGCCGGGATAACATGGCGCACTTCAAAGCGCCGAAAACCGTCGTCTTCGGTGATCTGCCCAAGACCTCGACGGGGAAGGTTCAGAAATTCATCCTGCGGGAGAAGGCCAGATCCATCTAACTCAGGGGTATGTCGCCTGAATTTTGCGACTCAGATACGATGGCGCCCACAAGAACAACAAATGAGGGCCGCCGCCCATGCATGTGAGGATCTGGGAGTTTAACGGAAGCGAAGAGGACATGGAGCGGGCGACATCCCTCATGCGTCAGCTCGAACCCAGTTTCCGGAACGTGCCAGGGCTGCTCGACCTCGCCGTACTGAAGTCGGAGGAGGGGGCTCGGGTCATGGTGACCCGCTACAGCACCCGCAAAGCCGCCGAGGCAGCGCTGGACGGGTTGTGGGAGATTATCGGGACCCTCAAAGAGTCCGGCCTGGTGGTCAATCCGCAATCGGTACAGGGCTACGATGCGACCCTGGTGATTGACACAAAAGCCGAGGCGTCGCCTTAAGCCTCACCTGACAAGGTTCCAGGGCGACGGTTCAGTGCTGCGAAAATGTCCTCTTTTCGGATCACGCCGGCTGGCTGACTTTGGCTGTCCACGACGGTGAGGACGTCGGCTTGTTTCGCCCGGTCGAGCACCTCCCGCATGGGGGTGTCCAAAGTAACGGTCGCCGTTGTATCGGGGGCGCCGTCGCCCTCCTCGACAGGGCGCATGATCGTCTTCGCCTTCAGAATGTTCAGCGGGTTCACATTGGCGACGAAGGCCCGGACATAGTCGTCCGCAGGCGTGGTGATGATTTCCTCCGGGGTTCCAATATGCGAGATCCGTCCGCCTTCCATGATCGCGATGCGGGTCCCGATCTTCAATGCCTCGTCCAGATCATGACTCACAAAGACGATGGTTTTCTGGAGTGCCCGTTGGAGGTCCAGAAGTTCATCCTGAAGATGCTCCCGGATAAGCGGGTCAAGGGCGGAGAACGGCTCATCCATCAGCAGAATGTCGGCATCGGTTGCTAACGCCCGGGCAAGGCCGACCCGCTGCTGCATGCCGCCGGAGAGTTCATCCGGGCGCTTGTCCGCCCAGGGCTCCAAACGGACAAGGGACAACTTCTCTTCAACCGCCTTGGTCCGCTCCGATTTTGAAACGCCCCGGAGTTCCAGTCCCAGCCCGACATTCTCCCGGATGGTGCGCCACGGCATCAGGGCGAATTGCTGAAACACCATGGAGACGCGGTTCATCCGGATCTCGCGCAGGGTGTTGGTATCGGTGGCGGCGATGTCGACCTGTTGGCCCTCATGCGCCACAAGAATGCGTCCGCGGCTGACCTTGTTGAGGCCGTTGATGCAGCGGAGGAGGGAGGACTTACCGGAGCCGGAGAGCCCCATCAGAACGCAGATTTCCCCTTCTTCGATCGACAGCGTGGCATCGCGGACGCCAACAACCGCGCCGGTCTCCGCCAGAATCTCCTCCCGCCCGAGGCCTTGGTCCAACAAGGTGAGCGCCCGCCCGTTCTTGTCGCCGAAAATGACGTCCACATGATCGAAGGCGACGGCACTCATGACTTTTGTCCTGAGGGAGATTTACCGGTTTTCGAAGGATCAGCGCGCCGCACGAGGCGGTCCATCAGAATGGCCACCACCACGATGGCCAGTCCCGCTTCGAACCCTTGGGCGATGTTCACGGTGTTCAAGGCGCGAACGACGGGTTTGCCGAGCCCGTCGGCACCAACCAGCGCCGCGATGACGACCATCGACAGTGACAGCATGATGCACTGGGTAACGCCCGCCATGATCGTCGGCAGGGCGTGCGGCAGCTCAACTTTGAACAGGAGTTGCGTTCGGGTGGCGCCAAAGGCGGTTCCGGCCTCCAGCAACGGTTTAGGTACGCTCTCTATACCCAATGCCGTCAGCCGGATCGGGGCCGGGATTGCGAAGATCACCGTCGAGATCAATCCAGGCACAACTCCTAATCCGAACAGCATCAGCGTGGGAATGAGATACACGAAGGTTGGGATGGTCTGCATGAGATCAAGCACGGGTCTGATCGCCGCCCCAAACCACGGGGTGTGTGCAGCCTGAATGCCGATGGGCACACCAATGACAATGCAGACCAGTGTGGAGAAGAGCACCAAGGCGATCGTCTGGATCGTGGGCTCCCAATACCCCAGGTTCAGGATCAGCAGCAGACCGATGATGACGGAAACGGTAAGTCCGATGCGCCGGTGAAGCCAGTGGGCCAGACCGGCCAGCGCGAGGATCAGCATGATCGGTGGAATGGCCGACAAGAGGGAAATGAAGCCCTCGATCACCCAGGCGAGACTGTCCGAGAACGCCCGGAACTCGGCATGAAAATTATCCGTAAGCCACTCGGTCGCCGTTTTCACATAGCGGCCGAAGGTGAGTTTGTTGTCTTCGATGAACGTGGAAACGGGATCCATGCTCTGGCCCAGGCGGGTGCGCGTAGCGGGAAATGGCTGTGTTCGGGTGAGGGGCGGGCCGGATCGCCAAAGAAGGATCCGGCCCGTTCCGGCAAGGCGTTAGAAGCCGAGGGCCGCTTTCACGGCGGCCCGGCCGGGCTTGCCGTCAATTGTGGTCACGCCGTTGAGCCATCCATCCACCATGGCCGCATCACCCTTCAGATACTTCAGTGCTGCCTTCTCCGGGTCCATTCCGTCATCGAGGATCATCCCCATGATCTGGTTCTCCATGTCGAGAGAGAACGTCAGGTTTTTGAGGAAGGCGCCCAGGTTCGGGCACTCCTTTGAAAGACCGGCACGGGTCTGGGTGTAGACGTCCGCTCCGCCGAAGTTGGGGCCGAAGTAGTCGTCACCTCCTGAAAGATAGGTCAGCTCGAAGTTGCTGTTCATCGGGTGAGGCGCCCAGCCCAGGAACACGACCCAGTCCTTCGAACGCACCGACCGGGCGACCTGGCTCAACATGCCCTGCTCGCTCGACTCAACGACCTTCCAGCCTGAAAGGCCGAACGCATCTTTGTCGATCATGTCTTGGATCAGGCGGTTGCCGTCGTTCCCCGGCTCAATCCCATAAAAGGAGCCATCGAACTTGTCCTTCTGCGCTGCGAGATCCGCAAAGGACTTCACACCAGCATCCGCCACGTAACTCGGCACGGCAAGGGTGTATTTGGCGCCGGTCAGGTTCATGGCAACGGTCTCGACCGTTCCGTCTTTGGTATAGGGATCGCTGTCCCCGGCCATGGACGGCATCCAATTGCCGAGAAAGATGTCGATATCGTTGTTCTTCATGCTGGCATAAGTCACCGGCACCGAGTGAATCTGCGTCTTGGGCTCATATCCAAGGGCTTCCAGCACAACGGACGTCGCGGCTGTCGTCGAGGTGATATCCGTCCAACCCACATCGGAGAAGCGGGTCACTTTGCAGGATGCGGGGTCGCCTGCAGCCAACACAGGTCCGGAAAGAACGGTGAAGGCGCCCATCGCTAACGCGATGCCCGTCAACTTAAGGTTCATTTATCGTTTCTCCTTGCAGCGGCACTCAGAGGCGCGCTTGCCCTGATTGCTGACGGAATTAGGCGCCCGCCCACCGGTCAATGTAAAGAGGGAGACCGCGCCGATGAGGAGAAACAGTTGGATGCGTTGGGTTTGGGAGACCGCTGTTGGCCGCACCCAGTCAGGATTGACCGTTAGACCGCACCGGTCTCTTTGCCGGTTCCCTTAAGGTCGTGGATGATGTTTCCCTCGGTCCGCTTTGTCGCCGTGGCCGCCAGTTCCCTATCATCCATGCGCACCGTGACCTGATGGCCGTCAAAGCCGGCGTTCGCCAAGTGGCGGTTCAGGGTTTCCTCGGTGAAGCCGGTTTTGTGGGTCATGTGCGGGTTCCCTTCCCGGATGAAGGGGTCCCAGCCAAAAACCATGTCAAGCGCGCGAACAGGGATCAGACGGTCCTCAATCTCAGCCTGGTACAACGGGGTTTCCAGCCCATGCTCCAGAATTGTCTTCGCCACGAACTTCATGTTCGGGACCCTGATGATGACGAACCCGGTTGGCTTCAATACGCGATGGAATGAACGCAGACACACCGGCACCTCGTGGGCCCAGAGATGCTCCAGGTTATGTTTGGAGAAGAGAACATCGACGGACTCGTCCGGAATACCGTCCAGATCCACAATCGAGGAGACGATGTCCGGATTGACGCTTGGATCGATGTCCAACCGTACCTCTTGCCAGATATTCTCGAAGTCGAGGGGCGGCAGAACTTCCGTGCTTTGGTTGCCGCAGCCGACGTGAAGGATGATCCGCCGGTCCGTGACGGGAAACACCGTGTCCATGATTAACCAGGCCGATATGTTGCGTAAGGCCCCTCTGCATACCTCAGAGGGGCCTTCGGCAACAGTCTATGCCGGACTATGCGGCCTTCTTTTCCAGCCGCCGGCGGTGCAGAACCGGCTCGGTGTATCCGGAGGGCTGGGCGCGCCCTTCAAACACCAGATCACAGGCCGCTTTGAAGGCGACCCCATCAAAATCCGGCGCCATAGGCTCGTATGTCGGGTCGCTCGCGTTCTGGCCATCCACGATGGTCGCCATTCGCTTCATGCTGTCCATGACCTGATCTTCCGAGCAGACGCCATGGTGAAGCCAGTTAGCGATGTGCTGGCTAGAGATCCGAAGGGTCGCGCGATCCTCCATAAGGCCGACATTCGAGATGTCGGGAACCTTGGAGCATCCCACACCTTGATCGATCCAGCGCACCACGTATCCGAGGATGCCCTGGGCATTGTTGTCGATCTCGTTCCGGATATCCTCCGGCGTCCAATTCGGACGGGGAGCAACCGGGACTGACAGAATGTCGTCAATGCTCGCTCGGTCGCGGCTCGCCAGGCTGTCCTGCACCGCGGCGACGGAGACCGTGTGGTAGTGCGTCGCGTGCAGTGTCGCTGCGGTAGGAGAGGGGACCCATGCGGTGTTGGCACCGGCTTTGGGATGCCCGATCTTCTGTTCCAACATGGCGGCCATCAGGTCCGGCATCGCCCACATGCCCTTACCGATCTGTGCATGGCCGCGAAGGCCGCAGCCGAGCCCGATATCCACATTCCAGTTCTCGTAGGCCTGGATCCACGCGGCACCCTTCATATCGGCTTTGCGGATCATTGGGCCCGCTTCCATCGAGGTATGAATCTCATCACCGGTCCGGTCGAGGAATCCGGTGTTGATAAAGGCGACCCGCTCTTTGGCGTTGCGGATACATTCCTTCAAGTTGACCGTGGTCCGCCGCTCCTCGTCCATGATCCCCATCTTGAGGGTAAACCGGGGCAGACCGAGGAGGTCTTCAACACGACCAAAGAGTTCGTTGGCGAAAGCCACCTCCTTGGGGCCGTGCATCTTCGGCTTGACGATATAGATCGAGCCCGTCCGGCTGTTGCGGATCGCTCCCGGTTGCTTCACGTCCCTAAGAGCGATGAGAGAGGTCACGACACCGTCGAGAATACCCTCAGGAATTTCATTGCCGTCGCCGTCGATGACCGCCGGGTTGGTCATCAGATGCCCGACATTGCGCGCCAGCATCAACGAGCGGCCGTGCAAGGTCAGCGTCCCGCCGTTCGGCCCGGCGTAGGTCCTGTCCGGGTTCAACTCGCGGGTGACCGTCGACCCGCCTTTGCTGAACCGCTCCACCAGATCCCCTTTGATCAGTCCGAGCCAGTTCCGGTAGGCGAGAACTTTGTCCGGCCCGTCAACCGCCGCGACGGAATCCTCGAAATCCATGATCGTGCTGAGGGCTGATTCGACGACGACATCCGCGACGCCGGCCGGATCGGTCTTTCCAATGGCGTGACTCGTGTCGATAACGATCTCGGCATGGAGCCCATTGTTGACGAGCAGGATGCCTTCCGGGGAATCCGGCGAGCCGCGGAAACCCGCAAATCTGTTCCCATCCGCCAAGGTGGTCTGGTTTCCATCTGCCAGAGCGACCTGGAGAGCCCCTTCAGATATCGTGTAGCCGGTGGAGTTGGCGTGGCTGCCGTCCTTCAAAGGCGCGACCTCATCCAGGAAGGCACGGGCCCAACCGATGACCTTGGCGCCGCGCGCCGGGTTGTAGCCGCCTGCGCGTTCCGCACCACCATCTTCGGAGATCGCATCCGTTCCGTAGAGGGCGTCGTAAAGGCTTCCCCACCGGGCGTTTGCGGCATTCAGGGCGTAACGGGCATTCATGACCGGAACGACAAGCTGAGGCCCGGCGACGTGCGCGATCTCATCGTCCACGTTCGATGTTGTAACGGAGAAGTCCGGTCCCTCCGCCTCCAGATAGCCGATCTCGGTGAGAAAGGCCTTATAGCCGTCGATATCGCTGTGCTTGCCCGGGTTCTCTTTGTGCCAAGCATCCAACTTGGCTTGCAGACCCTCCCGCACCGCCAGCAATTCACGGTTCTTTGGCGCAAGATCATGAACGATGGCATCGAAGCCTGCCCAGAATGCATCGGGATCAACACCGGAACCCGGTAGGGCCTCCTCGGAAATGAACTTGAAGAGGTCATTCTCGATCGACAACCGACCGATCGTTGTGCGTTCCGTCATGGATCTGTTCCCTTTGCGCCTGAGCCGAGCGCAGGGGAGATATCACCGTAATGAAGAAAGGGAATGGCCGTCGCCTGGACTATTCCACAAGACGAAAAAGGTCGCTACCGGTGCGAGAAGTCATGAGCTGACAATGAACGAAAAACCCTTGGACCTTATCCTCGGCACCAGCGTCAGCGGACAGCAGAGGGACAACGAGGCGATTCCAGGACTGGAGTGCTTTTCCAGCCGCAATTTCCATCTCTGTAAGAATAATCTCCGGCCGGGCCAGCAGTTTCGTGTATTGGCTTTTCAGCGCATAGCCCGTCGGAGCAGGCAGATCGCCGACGCAGCGGTCCTGCATTTCCGGTCGAATGTAACAGGCGGCGCCCTGACCGATGCGTTTGTAGACAAAATCATGCCGATTGCTGTCGTACTCTAACAGGTAGCCGGTATCACAAAGGCAATCGGGGCCGGCGTTCCAAACATGCCGAAACAACGGGAAGCCGTTCGGGCCGGAGTTCTGCCGGACCCAATCCATGATGATTTCCTGACACGGGGATACTTCGGTATCGGCAGCCACAACACGGCTATCGGTCATACGGAGACACGTGATCGAGTCGATGTCCGCGGAGAGCCAGTCACTCGGATAGCCATCCATCGGCAATCCTTCGTAAAACAACACACTTCAATGCCACGATCCTACCTTTTCAAATAGGCTCGAGACAAGCTGATATAACAAGAATGTGCAGGTTACGTGATCACTCAGGCTGGTGATGGATTATCGGATTCCTCGATTGCAGATCTGATTTCAGTTGCAAGTGTTTGAAGAGAATATGGTTTGGTCAACAAAGGCGTATCGTCAACTCCTCCAGCCCGATTGAGGAGAGCGGCAGAGTATCCTGAGGTGTAGAGACACGGCAGGTCTGGCCGGAGGGCGCGAACGGCTTCCTTGATCTGGGTGCCGTCCATGCCGCCTGGAAGGACCATATCGGTGAACAGCAAAGACAGCCGGCTCAACAGCTTTTGGTCTTCGAGAAGCGAAAGGGCTGTGGGCCCATCCTGCGCGGCGATGACGGTATAGCCGAGCTTCTCAAGCGCACGGACCACGAAATCCCGCACCCGGCCTTCATCCTCAACCACCAGAATTGTCTCTGTTCCCCTGGGCAGCTTCGCTGTGCGTTCCGCTTGGGTGAGGCGACGGGTTTCGGTGCTCGCGGACCGGGGAAAGTAAAGCCGGACGGTCGTCCCTTGTCCGGCCTCAGAGTAGATGTTGACGGCTCCTGATGACTGTTTGACAAAACCAAACACCATGCTGAGACCGAGACCGGTGCCTTGGCCGGTGCTTTTGGTCGTGAAGAATGGCTCGAAGACGCGGTCTTGCACGTCTTGGGTCATCCCGATGCCATTGTCGCTGACGGACAGCATCACGTAGTCGCCGATTGTGAGAAGCCCGTCCCACCCCGGAATGCCGCCGTCTAGAACGACGTTCTCCGTCTCAATGATGATGGTGCCATCCTTACCCGTGCTGCTGATTGCGTCGCGGGCATTGATGACCAAGTTGAGAAGAGCATTCTCGAGCTGGTTGGGATCCGCTTTCGCAAACCACGGGTCGACGGCCGCCACCGCGCGAAGATCAATGTTTGCACCGATGGTCCGCCGGATCAGGCTGTCCATGGACTCCACCAACTCATTGATGTTGATGGGTTGCGGGGCCAGGGGCTGTTTCCTGGCAAACGCAAGGAGCCGTCTGGTGAGCTCCGCACCGCGCTGGATCGCCGCGATGCTTTCCGTGACAAGTTCCAGGTCTTCGGGGTTATCACTCACCCCATCTTCCAGGAGTTGGAGATTCCCCAGGACGGGCGTCAGCAAATTATTGAAATCATGCGCAATACCGCCGGTTAGCTGGCCGATGGCCTCCATCTTCTGAGACTCTCGCAGTTGCTGCTCAATCTTGCGCTGATCCGTCACGTCGATGCTCATGGTACCGACACCGATCGGTTGGGCGTCTGGTCCGATCACGGGGAACCGCCGGACGGTCAGGTTATGTAGCGACCCGTCAACGAAACGGTCTTCGATCTCAACTTCCATCCCGGCTCGGGTTTCCAGAACCCCCAACTCTTCGTCGGTCAGCGCAGGCCCATCGACCGGATCCAGACCTTCAAGTGTCCCCAGGGTAGATGACGGGTGCGCAGAGACGCCATACCAGGTGCTTGCAAGCGTGTTTATGTACTGGATGTGACCGGCGGCATCCTTCAAGACGACGCCGGCTGGCGTTTGGTCGATGATGGCCTTAAGGCGCTGCTCACTGATCTGGAGCGCCCGCTCGCGGTGCTTTAGTTCGGTGATGTTGGTCCACATACCAACGATACCGCCTGAGGGCGTGTTCCTCTCCGTCACCCGGTACCATTCACCATCGGACACCATGCGTTCCTGTGGTTCGGTCGAGCCATGCTGAGCCTGCCGCTCCGCCATCCATTCCTCTTCCCGGCCGATCGACTCTGGAACCTGCCCGGTCGCGACAATCTCCTTCAGCAGATCGGCGAATTGGGCGCCCACCCGCAGTTTGTCGGCAATTCTCGCGTTGAGTTGACTGAAGGCAGCATTCCAGACGATGAGGCGATCCTGCTCATCATAGACAGCCACGCCATGTTCAACGGTCTGGACGGCTTCTTCCAGCCGGCGCCGGGCAACATCCGCATCTTCCTCTGCTCGTCTGAGCGCAGTCAGATCGTAAACAAAGCCGATGATCTCCTTGACGTGTCCGTTCTCATCCGCGTTCGGCAGGTAAGTGATCCGAACATCGCGGTCCTGTCCGTCCGGATAGCTCGCCCGCGTCTCGAAGACCGATGTCTTCCCCTGGAACGCCTTATTCCAATGAAAACGGAGGTTTGCAGTTAATTCCTCTCCCAGTACATCAACAACTTTCTTGCCAATTACATCTTTTTGTTTCTTCTTGTACCAGGCGGCACCGGACGGATTGACAAACAGGAACCGCTCATCCGGGGAAATTCGGGTGAGGGGAAATGGGAGGACATTGGTGATCTCTTTGACGTGGGTTTCGCTCTCTGCCAGTTGGGCTTCGGCATGCTTCAGCGCGGTCAAGTCACCGAACATAAAGAGAGTTGCCAGCCGGCCGTCCTGATGAACGGCCGTCCGTGACGCCAGCACCGGGACAAGGTCACCACTAGAAGAGATCAGCCTTAGCTCGATTGGCGGTGTCGGAGCGCGGGCGGTGACGGGACCATCGCCGAGGATCAGCGGATGTTCATCCGTGCCCGCGATGAACTCGTCCATGCGGTGGCCATCAACGTTCGTGACACCGAGTATTCGCGCCATCGCCGGGTTTGCCAAGGCGATGATCCCGTCCTGAACGATTGCCATGCCAACCGGCATCGCCTGGATCAGTAACCTGTAGCGTTCATCGCTTTGACGCCGGGCATCCTCCGTCCGAGCCCGGTCCGTCACATCAATGTAGGTGGAGATGAACCCGCCACCGTCCAATGGTTCGGACTGGACATCCAGAACCGTGCCGTCCGGAAGACGGCGAACCTCGGTATAGGCCCGGTTCAGTTTGGCACGGTCGACAACGTCCTGAATGTATCCATCTGTGTCGGCGATATCACCAAAGTCGCTTTGACGAATGCGTCTGCGAACAATGTCTTCAAGGTGGTCACCCGGTGCCGGCTCGTCCTTGGAGTATCCCAGGATCTCTCTTGCTTTGCGGTTGCAAACGATCAAGCGGAGATCGGCACCGTACGCAACGATACCCTGATCCAGACGATCAAAAACGGCCCGCAATGCCAGCACTTCGTCTGCCGACCGCACGCCCAGATCTGTCATGGAGGCCTTTCCCTGTTAGACCTGCCAGCCAAGCCTTATGGCGGTAATGACGGCTTCGGTTCTGTTTGAGACTTCCAGCTTCCGGAAGACCCCTTTCAAATGGAACGCGGCGGTAATGTCCTTCAAGCCAAGATCGCGTGCGATCTCCTTGTTCGATTTTCCTTCGATCAGGAGACCCATGACCTCCCGCTCCCGCGGGGTGAGCGAGGCGAGCGCCGCACCTTCTTGAGCCGGAGCTGCTTGGTCCTCTGACTTCTTGATGGAACTGGACGCCATCAGTTTGGCCGGAACGTAGACTTCCCCAGACAGAATAAGCTCCAGGGCCTTGATGGCTGCGGATCCACCTAGATCCTTGGGAATGAAGCCCGCGGCTCCCAACTCGATTGCACGGTTGACCGTCTCAATTGTGGTTTCGCCGGAGATCAAAACAACCGGCAGCCCGGGAAACGCTTCCCGCATTTTCTCAAGACCGCCCAAGCCGTCCATACCGGGCATGTTTATGTCCAGAACCACCAAATCGACCCAATCGGAAGCTTTCACGGCCTCGAAGGCGCCGTCGAAGTCCGTTTCCGCGATGATCTGGATGTCTGGCTGGATCTGCTTGAAATAGTTGTCGAGCGCCTCAAGCACGAGACGGTGATCGTCGGCCAGTACGATCCGCATTGCCACCCACTCCTCTATGTTGCACTCGGACGCAACGTCGTTACCGTGTTTCTATACGCCTTTACGAATTAACTGTAACCATATCGTTCGGATTTCGGGCAAGGCCATGGGAATTCATGAGGAAACAGCGACGGTGCAAGAGAACGCGAGCCGGTACGCACATACAATTGAGATATCTCCGACGGACCCGCGTCAGGCGACCACCCGTCGGATTCTTCGAAGAACATCCCACGACATCAACAATCTTCTGTTTGCAGCCAAGGGGCGGGCGGATCTCTTGTCCGAGGGTCCAGTGGGACAGTCGGAGGATCTCTCTTTCTTGAAGGAGTCGCTGGACGGGCTTTCGACGTTTGCACAGCGCCTAGGACAGGCCGCGGGCATGCAAAGGGCGGCTCTACTCGACGAATCGGCATTTGTGCCGGTAGCACTGGGAACCGTCGCGCGAGATATGGAGTCCGATAAAGCCCAGATCCAGGTGGAGAGCGCCGACGACGTTCTGACCGTGGCAATTCCACTCGATGTTTTGTGCCTGTTTCTGGTGGAACTGACGCGAAACGCGGTCCTCGCTGGGTCGACCAAGATCGTCTTGTCTGCGGTCGCCGCGGGGGCTTTCGTCGAGTTCGCGGTTACTGACAATGGCGCCGGCATGTCGCCAGAGACCATGGAGTTGGCCGTTGAGCCGTTCTCGAACCCAAAGAGCGGACGTCTTGGATTGGGACTGAACCGCCTCGCAGCCCTTCTTTCCGATGCCGGGCAAGGTATGATCATTTCAAGTACCGAGGGGGAGGGGACACGGGTGGCTTTTCGGTTGCCGGTCGAGGCTGACATGGAGGCGTCGTCGTGAGCCTGCATGTGGCTGTTATTGATGATGACCCCGGCGTTCAGAAGCTGCTCCAGCGTGTTGTCACGCGCTTGCCCGGGAGTTTTTCCTCGGCAATGTCGGCCGGGGAGATTCCGGCAGCGCTGTCAGACCCGGTTCCGTCCGTCGTTCTCCTTGATCTCAATATCCCGGGATTGGATCACCAGGCCCTCTTAAGATTGGTTGGAAACGCCGCCCCCGGGATCCGGGCCATCATCCTCAGCGGTGAGGTTCCATCGGATGTCGAAGGGCTGAAGGCATCTGCGCAGGCCCATGGGGTGGAAATCACTGAAGTCCTTATGAAACCTGTCGATCTTTCGGATCTGAGGCGTGCAATCCAAGGAGACTGACGAAGCGCATCGGCTCATCAAAGTCGTTGACACCCCTGCGTCCCGCTAAGCCTTTCAAGTCCTTTCACCGGCCCACTCAGGAGAATGAGCAATGGCGTCCATCAATGACGGCCTCAACTCTTGGCAACAATCAGAGAACCACAATGAGATGATCCGCGTTCAGCGGGACCGGCCGGAAACAGAACCTGCCCAGGGTGTCGAGATCGCCTATATGGCCGGATCGGCCTTCCGGATCACGTCACCGGGCGGGATCAGCATGATCGTGGACCCTTGGCGAAACCACCCATCGGGCAAGTGGGACTGGTACTACTACGACTTCCCCCTGACCGAATGCGATATCGGCATCTCGACCCACGCGCACTTCGATCACGACGCGCTTCATCTGCTGAAGTCCCATATGTCTCTGGATCGGATGATCGGCACGTTCGCCTTCCACGACGTGACGATTACCGGCCTCGCGGACAAACACGCGACCGATGGCTCGCAGAGCCTTTACGATTGGCCGGCTTTGACCCATCGGCTGACCGGCGTGGACGTGCGTCCGCCGAACAATCCCCGGTCATTCGACAACGTTCTCATGCTGATCGAAACCGGAGGATTGCGCATCCTGCATTGGGGCGACAATCGGGCGGACCCGGACCCGCATGTTTGGGAGGCCCTCGGGGAGGTCGACATCGTTCTGCTGCCGGTTGAGGAATCCCGGCATATCCTGACCTACGAGGCGGCGGACCGAATTGCCGGACGCCTGGGCGCCAAGGTCATCATTCCCCACCACTACTTCATTTGGGACATCGTCACCCGGGGCAGCACCCTGATGCCGGCGACCGAGTGGGTGGAGAGCCACGAGCGCTTTGTGCATGTGGACGGGCCGGCGCGTGTGTTCACAGACCAGGATGTGAAGACGCTTCAGCCGACAGTCTTTCATTTTGGCGACCATGTGGCGTTTGAGCGGCCGCGTCCGAAATGGCTCGACGGCATCCCAGACGAAGGGGAGGCGGCGGACTGACCGGCGTCAGCGCGCCGTCCAGCCTCCATCCACCAGCAGGCAGGTGCCCGTTACCATTCGAGAAGCCGGTGCCGCGAGATACAGCACCGCGGACGCCACATCCTCGATCCTGCCCACTTCGCCCAATGCGATCCGGCCAAGAGTGTCCTGCTTGAACTCCTCACTCTCGAAGAAGGGGCGGGTCAGTGGTGTGTCGATGAACGTCGGCCCGACCGCATTGACACGAATCTTATGGGTTGCGAGTTCCACCGCCATCGCCTTTGTCAGGCCCTCGATCGCGTGTTTCGAGGTGCAATAGACCGTTCGGTTCGGGGCACCCACATGGCCCATCTGAGAGGACATGTGAATGACGGACCCTTGGATTCCGCGGGCGATCATGTCCCGGACGACGACTTGGCTGATCCGAAAGACGGCCTTGACGTTCAGATCCATGATCCAATCGAACGTATCTTCGGAGACATCCACGAACGGCTGCGGCTTATTGGTGCCCGCGTTGTTGACCAGGATGTCGACGGGGCCAAGTCCGGCGACCGTTGCCAGCGTGTCGTCCAGCGCCATCAGGTCGGCGACCGCTGTCCGCGCGCTGCCACCGGCCTGCCGGATCTCATCGGCCAACGCTTCCAATTCGGACGCCGTTCGGGACATCAGAATGACGTCCGCCCCGGCCTCCGCCAACGCGCGCGCGCATCCTTCACCCAGCCCGCGGCCAGCGCCGGTCACAAGGGCGGTCTTGCCATCCAATTGAAAGCTCGGAAGGACTTTCGGCATCGCACGATCCGTCATGCCGCGTCTCCGCCGCCGGCGATGTTCTTGCCGCCGTACCGGCGGACCCGGATGTCAGCCTGCTCCTTGTGTCCCGCGAATCCTTCGATCGCGCATAGGCGGGAGCAGTACTCGCCGATCATCACGCTCGCTTCTTCCGTCACTCGTTGATAGGTGCAGGTTTTGAGGAATTTGCCGACCCACAGACCGCCGGTGTATTTCGCCGCTTTCTGAGTGGGTAGGGTGTGGTTCGTTCCGATGACCTTATCGCCATAGGAGACGTTGGTCTCAGCGCCCAGGAACAGGGCCCCATAGTTTGTCATGTTGTTGAGGAAGTATTCTGGGTCGCGGGTCATCACCTGGACGTGCTCCGAGGCGATCCGGTCGGCTTCGCGAACCATTTCCTCTTCATCCTCACAGACGATGACCTGCCCGTAATCGCGCCACGCCTGGCCCGCCACTTCGCCTGTGGGCAGGACTGTCAGTTGCCGTTCGACTTCCGCCATGGTGTCACGGGCAAGCTTCTCGGAGTTTGTTAGCAGAACGGCGGGAGAGGTTGGCCCGTGCTCGGCCTGTCCCAATAGATCCGCGGCACAAAGCTCTCCGTCCACCGTTTCGTCCGCGATGACCAACGTCTCCGTCGGACCGGCGAACAGATCGATCCCGACCCGGCCGTAGAGCTGACGCTTCGCCTCCGCGACAAAGGCATTGCCCGGCCCCACAAGCATGTCGACCGAACCGATCGATCCAGTCCCGAGTGCCATGGCCCCAACCGCCTGAATGCCGCCCAAGCAGTAAATCTCTTGCGCGCCGGCCAGGTGCATCGCGGTGACAACAGCCGCGTTGGGTCGACCTTCGAACGGCGGTGAGGCGGCAATGATCCGGGGAACGCCCGCAACGCCCGCGGTCACCACACTCATATGTGCCGAAGCGACCAAGGGATACTTGCCGCCGGGCACATAACAACCGACGCTGTTTACGGGAATGTTCTTGTGGCCAAGGACCACGCCCGGCAGCGTTTCGACCTCGACGTCTTTGAGGGCTTCCTTCTGGATCTGTGCGAAGTTCCGGACCTGTTCCTGCGCGAACTCGATATCGGAGATCTGCTCGGCGGTCATCTCGCCGAGGCAGGCATTGATCTCACCCTCGGAGAGGCGAAAATCCTCTCTGTCCCAATTGTCGAACTTCTGGGAGTACTCCCGGACCGCGACATCGCCGCGTTTCCGGATATCGTCCAGCGTCGCCTCGACGATATCCCGAACCTTCTTGTTCGCCGCTTCGGCCTCGTCCTCATCAATGCCCGTTTTGAGATATCGCGCCATCGTCTCATCCCCTGATGATCGGTTTTGACGGGACTAATAGCCTCTTGTGGTATGCTTCGCCAATGGTGATGCGGGGCACGGTATGGTCGGTAATCGTTTATTTCCGATCATGCAATTACCGTTAGGATTGTAAGTAAGAATTGTTCTATACCTGTTGTATAAAACGTTTCGATCGATGCGTCGGATTGGGCGGCTGTGGTTGACTTTGAGTACTCGGTCCATGTGCTCCGGCGGGGGCGGTGGGATGTCGAGGAGGTCTTCGACGCGCGCGGCCGGAACGCCGCCATCTCGGCTGCGCGCGCGTGGCTGGATAAGGAAAGCGGATCCGCCGCCGGCGTGCGGGTTCTCCGCTCCATTCTGGACGGCCCTCAGATCGGCGATGTGACGATCCTGGAGGAGTACTCTCAGGACTATATGGCCCGTGCCGACAAGGCCAAAGCGGGGGCGCCCGGCGTCGTTGCTGGGCCGGGTGGTGCCCATGCCCGAAAGCTGCAGAGCGCGAAGAAGTCCGCCGGGCTGTTCGACGGTCTCTTCTGGCTCGTCCGGCACAGCGGCTTCTCGCTGACACTTGCGGTCACAGTGATTTCGTCCAGTGTGCTGGGTTTTCTGATCCTGGCGGCATTCCTTGGGCATGTGCTGATCGACCGCAATATCTTCCTGTTTCTGATGGGGGGAATTGCTGCCTATCCGGCCCACCGGGTGTTGGAGCTGTTACGCCGGGATCTAGGACCGCATCTGGTCGACCTTTTCACGCCGTCCGCCCCACCGGCGCCCAAACCGGCGGTCCCTCCGAAAGAGACACAGGTTCAGAAGGATTTTGCCGAGGTCACGGCTTCCAAAGAGAAGGAAGAGCAGATCCGGAAGGCGCAGTTTGATTTCGCCGGCCTTATCAGTCTCGCGATCGAGAACTGCGGAGCGAAAGCGGTACCGCCAAGTGACCCAGAGCGCTTGGGACTGGCGCTGGTCCTCCTTGGCATGGCTCAGGAACTGGAGAAGGAAAGCGGTCTCCCGGGCGGCGCTCTTTTGTCCATGATCAGCCGCGGGCTGGGGGTTCCGATTGATCAGGTCGGCTACATTCCAGGCGATATCCTTCATGAGCGTGCAATCAATACAGGCCGCATGTTCGTCGTGGACAGCAAGACGGAGGCAGAGGACTTCGCTCTCTATCTCCCCCCGCTCATTGATTCCTTCCGCGAGCAGGGCTCGGAAGCGGACGATGCGGAAAGTGGTCCACCGGTTGCCGTCTTCATCCGAATTGAGAACTTGAACGATGCCGACGCGCTTGCGCGGGCCATGTCCGTTGTCACGGCCAGCGCGGCGACCCCTAAGGGAACGGCCCAGGACCTCAGGATCTCGTTCGACGACTTGGACGGCTTGGTATTCGCCCTGAGGCGCGACGTCCTTGACCCGGAAAAAGGGGACGCGAAGGGCCTTAAGATCCTCATCGACGAGGCACTATCTTCGGCTCGCCCCAGCAAAGCGTCGACGCGGACCGAAGGTGATGACGCGACGGTCCACAAGGCTACCGACGGCGGCAAGTCTGGTGCGCGGGATGCCGCCGGTCCGCTCCGGCAGATGGACGCCGAGGAGAGGTTGCCGTGTGGGGAGGAAGACGATGCGGCCGTTGACCGGATCCTGGCCGCCCAAGCCTCCGACGCTACCGGACAGCCCGCCAAGGATGAATCCGCCGGGGAGAATGACCCAGCCGAAACCTTGGCGACCCATAGTGCACCCGAGGGTCACGTTGAAGACGACACAACGTCAGCGTCGGACGATGTTGGGTTCGACCACTTCGCGCTGATTGAGGTGATGTCGAGCGGCGGCGTGTTCGCAACGGAACGCATCGTTCAGCGTTTCCCGTCCGCTGGTGCCGCCTTCTCCGAGGGCGGGATGTACCCGATCAGTCGTGAGTCCAACGTGCTGATCAAACTGCATCGACTGGGAACACAGGACCGTCAGCCGACAGACAGACATCTGTCGGATGAGGTCCGCGAGTTTGTGATCTCAGATCGTGACTGAGGACGCTTTGGCGTTTCAGCCGTCGGCTGCGCGGCGCGCCTGCTTCTTACGCTCGTGCGTGTCCAGGTACCGCTTC
Source organism: Thalassobaculaceae bacterium (assembly GCA_963691835.1). GTDB lineage: Bacteria > Pseudomonadota > Alphaproteobacteria > Thalassobaculales > Thalassobaculaceae. Next base: position 4,178,593 of record OY829383.1, on the reverse strand, counting down.
CGGAGACGGATTGCATTCGGCGTGACCTCGACCAATTCGTCGTCGTCGATATAGGCAATCGCCTTCTCAAGCGTCATCCGGATCGGCGGTGTCAGGTCGACCGCGTCATCTTTGCCCGCCGCCCGGAAGTTGGTGAGCTGCTTGGCTTTCAGGGGGTTCACTTCAAGGTCGTTGCCCTTGTTGTGCTCACCGAGAATCATGCCCGGGTATACCTCTTCACCCGGCGCCACCATGAGCGCACCCCGCTCCTCAAGGTTCCAGAGGGCATAGGCCACGGCCTTACCAATCTCCAATGAGATCAGAACGCCGACACGCCGGGACGGGATCGGTCCCCTGTACGGCGTATAGGAGTGGAAGATGCGGTTCATGACGCCGGTCCCGCGGGTGTCGGTCATGAACTCACCGTGGTAGCCGATCAGGCCGCGGGATGGGCAGAGGAAGACGAGACGGGTTTTCCCGGCACCGGACGGGCGCATCTCCTGCAGCTCGCCCTTCCTTTGGCTGATCTTCTCAACGACCGCGCCGGAATACTCCTCGTCCACATCGACGACCACCTCTTCCAACGGCTCCTGCCGCTGGCCGGTCTGCGGGTCGGAGCGGAACAGCACCCTGGGGCGCGAGATCGACATCTCGTAGCCTTCCCGGCGCATCTGCTCCATCAGAACGGCGAGCTGAAGTTCACCCCGGCCGGACACCTCGAAGGCATCCTTCTCGGCGGTGTTGGAAACCCGGATGGCGACGTTACCGTCCGCCTCCCGTTGGAGACGGTCCCACAAGACGCGGGAGGTCACCTTGTCGCCGTCACGTCCCGCGAGGGGGCTGTCATTGACGGAGAAGGTGACCGCGATTGTCGATGGGTCGATCGGTTGCGCGGCCAGGGGCTCGGTCACATCAGTCGATGCCAACGTATCGGCCACGGTCGACTTTGAAAGACCGGCGATCGCGACGATGTCGCCACTGGCACCTTCATCGACGGGCGCACGCTCCAGACCCCGGAACGCCAGAACCTTGGTCACCCGGCTCTGCTCCAACAAGGCACCGTCGCGGGACAGGCCCTTGATGGTCATGTTGGGCTTGATGGTCCCGCTCTCGATCCGGCCGGTCAGAATGCGGCCGAGATAGGGGTCGGCCTCGACCGTCGTCGCCAGCATCCGGAAGGGCGCATCCGGGTTGACCGTGGGCGCCGGTACATGACGCACCACGAGATCGAAGAGCGCGGACATGTCTTCGGTCGGCGCGTCCGGTGTTTCAGCGGCCCAGCCCTGTTTGGCCGAGCCGAAGAGCGTCGGGAAATCGAGCTGCCCCTCATCCGCGTCAAGAGCCGCGAAAAGGTCAAACATCTCGTCCTGTACTTCGTAGGCGCGTTGTTCCGGCTTATCGACCTTGTTCACCATGACGATCGGGCGAAGCCCCAGTGCAAGCGCCTTGCCCAGTACGAACTTGGTCTGTGGCATCGGCCCTTCGGAGGCATCGACCAGGACCAGAACGCCGTCCACCATGGTCAGGATGCGCTCAACCTCGCCGCCGAAATCCGCATGGCCCGGCGTGTCGACGATGTTGATACGGGTGCCCTTCCACTCAACAGATGTGGCTTTGGCAAGGATCGTAATCCCGCGCTCCCGCTCCAGATCGTTGGAGTCCATGGCGCGTTCGCGAACTTGCTGGTTGTCCCGGAAAGCGCCGGATTGGCGGAGCAGGACGTCCACCAACGTGGTCTTGCCGTGGTCGACATGCGCAATGATCGCGATGTTGCGGAGCTGCATCGGGTTTCTCGCATCTACGGAAAATGGGGATGCGCGCTCTCGCCCGCGCCGGTTAAATGATGCACGCAGCGCACAAAAGCAAGGGACAGTGGAGGAAAAACAATGGCGATCGACGAAATGCCCAGCCGTCTCGCCCGCGAAATCACCCCCGAAGAGGTTGAGCGGTATCATGAGGACGGGGCCGCCGTGATCCGAAATGTCGTGCCCACCCAATGGGTAGAGCGGATGCGGGAGGCCATCGACCGGATTCTTGCGGCTCCCGGCTCAGCGTCCGTCGAGTACACGCCGAAAGGGAAGACGGGGCGTTACTACGGCGACTTTTTCGTCTGGCGCCGGGATCCGGACTTCAAGGCCTTCATGGCCGACTCGCCGATGCCGGAGTTGGCGGCCAAGGTGATGGATGCGGCGACGGCGCACTTCTTCTACGACCAGCTTCTGGTCAAAGAACCACAGACAGAAGAGCCGACGCCCTGGCACCAGGATCTGCCGTACTGGCCTGTAAAGGGGAACGACGTGATGTCGATCTGGGTCCCCTTCGACAGGGCAACGCTGGAATCCGGCGTGGTCGTCTACCTGAAGGGCTCTCACCGCTGGGGTAAGATGTTTGCACCAGCCTCTTTCGCGAAGGGCTCGGGCTTCGCCGACATTTACGCGAAGATGGGGATGGAGCCCGTTCCCGAGATCGATCTGGACTCGGACGAGCACACATTCCTGCATTGGGAGGTGGAGCCGGGGGATGTGATCATTCACCACCCGTTGACGCTCCATTACGCACCGGGGAACGCGTCACCGACTGGACGCCGCCGCGGCTTGGCGCTCCGGTATCTGGGGGATGACGCGGTTTGGGACGCGCGGCCGGGCACCTTTGTGGAAAACCCAAAGGTGAAAGAGCTTCTGCCGCCGTTCTCCTTCTCCGACGGAGACCGGATCGAGGGAGATACCTTCCCAAGGGTCTGGCCCCGGTAGGGCGGGGGTCTCCCTTTGACTGACACAATGGACGCTATCTTTGAGCGGCAGGCAGAGGCCTGCGAGCGCATGGGCTCACCGCTCACCGCCCAGCTTTGCCGGGTGGTGGCGAAGAACCTCGCGTCGGCGGATGGGCCGGTTTTTGAGCGGTTGCGGCGCTGGAGCCCGGAGACGGCCCGCGATGACGCCGTCCCATTACGATTTGCCGGTGCGCTCCACGGTTTGGTCTTGGCCGGAGCGGCCGGCGCTCTCTCCCGGGCCTATCCGCCAGCCTCATCCAAGCTCAACGACGACGATCTTTGGCGCGGTCTCGCAGCGGCGGTTTCCGGGAACGAGGATACGGTGTTGACGCGTTTGGACCATCCGCCTCAAACCAATGAGGTGCTGCGCTCCGCGATCCTGATGCCCGGATTCCTGACCATCGCAGAGCACTTCAAACGGCCTCTCTCCCTTGTTGAGATCGGGGCGAGTGCCGGTCTCAACATGGGGTGGGACAGGTATGGCTACCGTTACGGGTCCTTCTCCTGGGGAGATATCGACGCACAGCCTTTACTGACACCCCGGTGGGACGGCCCACCTCCGCCAACCGGTGAGGTCGAGGTTGTCGGCCGACGGGGCTGCGACCAGTCGCCGTTGGATCTCCAATCACCCGTGGACCGCGAATGGCTTCTGTCCTTCATTTGGGCGGATCAGTCGGCCCGGTTGGAACGGACGAAGGCCGCGATTGCCGTTTCGTCCGCCTTGCGTCCAGACATTCAGAGGTGCGACGCGGTCACATTCATTCAACAGGCTTTGGCCGATCGCGTGGAAGGCGCGGTGACGATCGTCTACCACTCCATTGTCTGGCAGTACCTAGGGGAGGAAGACCGGGCCGCGTTCACGAGGACAATGGATCAGTTCGGCGATACGGCGTCGCAGGACGCGCCAATCGCATGGCTCAGGTTTGAGCCGGACGGCCGGGAGCCCGGGGCCGCTGTGTCGTTACAGGTCTGGCCGGACGGGGGCTCATGGCTCTTGGGCCGTGCGGACTACCACGGTCATTGGATCAATTGGTACGGAACAGCTTCCGGAGGCACAAAGAGCACGTCCTAAAGCGGCCTAGCCGGGGGAATGGTGGGTCTGGACGCCGCACGTTCATTGATTGGCCGGTCCCAGTATGGGGGCCTGCCGAAGTGCTCCACCAGAAAGTCGATGAAGGCCCGGACCTTGAGTGAAGCCTTCCGGTTGGCGAGATAGAGCGCGTGGATACCGGTATCGAGCGGGGCGGGGTTTGGGTCCCAATCCGGCAAGAGCTCCACGAGATCTCCCCTCTGCAGGTCGTCCCCGATGAGCCATGTCGGCATCATGATGATGCCCGCTCCGGCTAGGGCCGACGCGCGGAGAAGCTCTGAGTTGTTGGTGCGAAGCTTTCCCCGCACGCGGATTTCTTCCAGACCATCCTGGTTCTGCCGCCCGAACCGCCAAACCTCACGCCGGCCGAGATAGCGGAACATCAGGCAGTCATGTTCGGCGAGTTCTGTTGGTGACGTGGGTTGGCCGTGGCGTTTCAGATAGTCGGGACTGGCGCAAACGACCCGCCGGTGAGGGGCCAGCTTCCGGCCGATCAGGCTCGAACTGGCAGGTTGGCCGATCCGGATCGCGATGTCGATGCCGTCGTCAACCAGACTGATCACCATATCGGTCAGAACGACATCCAACTCTACCGACGGATACTTCTCCGTGAACTTGGACATGGCAGGTGCTATGTGAAGTCGGCCGAAGGCGACCGGGGCGGTGATCCGCAATAGCCCGGTTGGTGAGGAATCCATCCCTGAGATCGACCGGTCAGCCTCATCCACTTCGGCCAGAATTCGAAGGACGTGGTCGTAGTAGATGCGTCCCGCATCCGTCAGCGTGACGCTGCGGGTTGAGCGGAACAGCAGGCGAGTACCCAGGCTGTCTTCCAGGCCGCTGACCTGCCGTGTCACAGAGGATACCGCGACACCGAGCTGACGTGCCGCTTCCGAGAAACCGCCGTTGTCCACCACGCGCACGAAAGCGCGCATCGCACCCAACTGATCCATCCCTGTTCCCTTGGCCCCGGATCGTCGACCCCATGGACCGGTCGGCGCCTCTTTTGGGCGTTTACTGCGAAAGTTCCGAAGGAAAATGTGTCGACCTTCGGAAAAGGCGAGTCAGGGAATCTGAGGTCAGTGATGACAGCTTGAACCGGTCTTCCGGTGTTCGTTAATCAGCGGCCGGAGAAGCGCCTCCTTTTCGGAGGGCGGCGGTCGCCGCCGCGTCGAGATGGCCTGTTTCATCGACAATCACGCCGTAGTCTGTTTTCGCCGCGCCGATGGTCAAAAGTCCGTTGCGCACATCGTCCGCAACCAGCTCAGGCGTGCGCTCGGTCGCCGAGCCCAAACCACCGCCACCCGGCATCTCAATCACAAGCTTGTCGCCCGACGGAATCGTCTGCCGGCCTTTGCCCTTCAGCATCCCGCCGGAGCCTAGCGAGACGCGGCCGCACTCTCCGTTGCCGCCACCCATCCGGCCGCGCGGCGGATGGATCACACGGTCGAACATGCTGGAGATGGCGAAAGGAGCGCCGTCGGCGTGACTGACTTCCATCACCTGTCCCACACCCCCTCTGTAGGTGCCGGGACCGGCGGAATCTGCCCGATACTCCTTTTTCCAGAAGATCAGCGGGGCAATCGTTTCGTTGACCTCGATCGGCGTGTTTCGGACGCCGGAGGGGAAGGCCGTGGCGGACAGACCGTCTTTGCCGGGCCGGGCACCGGTTCCGCCCGCGTGGAAGGTATTCATGGCGAACGGCCGTGCATTGCCATATTCCGCATCGACGAGGCCGTGTCCGCCCAAAAGCACCGGGTTCCAGAGACAGGAGGTTCCCTCCGCCGGGACCCGGTCCGGAATGATCTGGGCAAGGCACCCCATCACCACATCTGGCAGCATCTGCCCAATGACATGGCGCGCCGTCACCGCACAGGGATGGGGGGCGTTTACGATGGACCCAAGAGGGGCACGGATCTCAACAGGCCCCAAGGAGCCCGCATTGTTGGGAATGCTGGACCCAATGACACAGCGGACGCCAAAGCTCGCGTAGGCCTCAGTGTAGGTCTTTGGCACGTTGATGCCAAAAGAGGAGATACCGGAGGTGCCGTCGAAGTTGAGGTCGATACCATCGTCCGACACCGTCAGCGCCAGGACGAGATCCAATTCCCGTTCATAGCCGTCGATCCGCATGGAATTGTGCCATGTCCCGCGGGGGAGGGCGCGGATCTCGTCCAGCATGCCATTCCTGGAGCTGTCGATGATGTGTGAGCCCAGGCCATCAATGGTCTCGAGCCCGAACTCCCGCATCATCTCCACCAGGCGCCGGCCGCCGACCTCGTTACAGGCGGCGAGGGAGTAAAGATCTCCTTCGACCTCCACGGGGTTACGGACGTTGGTGCGGATCACCTCCATCAGCAGAGGATCAATATCCCCGTTGGTGGCAAACCGGCAGAGAGGGATCTGGATGCCTTCCTCGTAGATCTGGCGCCCATCGGGCCCGAAGCCGCGGCCGCCCACATCCACCACATGGGTCGTGCAGGCGAACAGGGCCACGCACCGCCCATCCATGAATGTCGGCGTCACCATGGTGAAATCGTTGAGGTGGCCCGTCCCTTTCCAGGGATCATTGGTCAGAAACACATCCCCTTCAGCCATCGTCTCGATCGGGAACTTCTCCAGAAAGAACCCAACGGACGCCGCCATGGCGTTCACATGTCCCGGCGTGCCTGTAACGGCCTGGGCGAGCATGCGGCCCCGGGTATCGAAGACTCCGGCGGAAATGTCTCCCGCCTCGCGGGCGGAGGTGGAGAAGGCAGTCCGAATGAGGGTCTGACCCTGCTCCTCGACGACCGCAAGAAGGCGGTTCCATTGGATCTGCATCCGGATCCGGTCGAGCGCCGAGCCGCTATCGGTTACTCCGGTCATCATGCGCCTCCCGTTTTGCCGTCATTCCGGTTGAGAACAATGTAGCCGCGGCCGTCAATCTCTGCGCTGAACCCGGCGGTGACGAGTGTCGTGGTCTGGTCTTCAACGATCAGACAGGGACCATCGACCCGCGCGCCTGGTTCCAGGGCGCCGCGTTCGTAAACAGACGCTTCCGCAAAGGCCTCCAAACCAACATCCCAAACCGATCGACGTCCAATCGGGTCGGAAACGGACCGGGCGGTTGAGGACGCAGGGGTATCAGGGACACTCTCCTCCATCGGGGCTCTTGCGGTCAGCGTCCAACTCAGAATCTCGGGCTCTTGTCCCGGGATAACGCGGCCATAGAGCTTTTCGTAGACCGACTCGAAGGCCTCCTTAAGGGTGGTGCTGTCGCTTTGGGTCAAAGGACGGTTCGGCAGGTCCACGACGATCTCATGCCCCTGACCGATGTAGCGCATGAAAGCCTGACGGCTTTCGGAAAGATCAGATCTGCCGGAGCCGCCTTCAACGATCCCCCGCGCTTCCGATGACATGTCTTCAATGAGTGCGTTGGCACCGTCCGCGTCGAAAGCGGCCAGGGACATATACCGGCTCCGGACCACCTCATAAGCGATCGGTGCCCGCAAGAAACCAATGGCTGAGCCGACGCCCGCCCCTGAGGGGACGACAATGGTGCCGATGTCCAACTTCTCGGCCAATCGGCAAGCATGCAACGGGGCTGCCCCGCCGAACGCGACCATCGCCCGGGCCGAGATATCCTTGCCCCACTCGATCGCATGGACACGCGCCGCGTTTGCCATGTTCTCGTCCACGATCTCGTTAACGGCGAAGGCTGCCAGATCCCCGGACATATCCAACTTCTGCCCAATGCCGGTTGCCATGGCACTCTCGGCCGCGGCCAGATCAAGTTTCACACGCCCGCCAGCGAACTTATCGGGATCGATCTTGCCCAAGAGAATGTCAGCATCGGTAACCGTCGGCTCTGTGCCACCTCTGCCGTAGGACGCGGGGCCGGGCTCCGAGCCCGCACTTTCCGGCCCGACTTGGAGTCTTCCCATCCCGTCGACGTGGGCGATCGAGCCGCCACCCGCACCGATCTCGACCATCTCAATGGCCGGGATTCGAACCGGAAGACCCGAGCCTTTCAGATTCCGATAAACACGGCCGACCTCGAAGGTCCGCGTCATCTGCGGCTCGAGGCCATCAATGAGGCAGATCTTAGCCGTGGTGCCGCCCATATCGAACGACACCACATCGTCGAGCGCGCATTCCTTGGCAATTTCCGTCGCCAAGATGGCGCCGCCCGCCGGACCGGATTCCACGAGACGGATTGGAAAGCGGACAGCGGTTTCCAGCGTGGTCAAAACACCCCCGGAGGTCATCAACAGGAACGGACACGTCATCCCGCGCGTCTCCAACGCCGCGTTCAGGCGTGTCAGGTAGCCAGCCATCTTGGGCTGGACATACGCGTTGGCGCAGGCGGTGGATTGACGCTCGTACTCCCGGATCTCCGGGCAGACTTCCGAGGAGAGGGTGATCGCGACATTGGGGCAGGCCTTCGCCAGGATCTCCGCCACACGCTGCTCGTGTTCGCCGTTGGCGTATGAGTGGATCAGGCCGATGGCGATGGCCTCGATCCCGTGTTTCTGAACCTCAGGGACAACGGCATGGACACTATCTTCGTCCAACGGGATCAGCACGTCCCCGTGGAGGTTCAGACGCTCCCGCACTGGCCACCGGAGATAGCGGGGCACCAGCGGGGCCGGGCGGTCGATGTTGATGTCGTACTGCTCGAATCTGTTCTCTTGCGCCATCTCGACGCTGTCGCGCAGTCCTTCGGTGGTCAGCAGCGCGGTCTTGGCGCCTTTTCGTTCGATCAGCGCATTGGTCGCCAATGTGGTGCCGTGGATAAGCACTGAGATATCCGCGTAGCCGATCCCAGCCTCTTCCAGCGCTAGATCAACACCAGCCAGAACGCCATCTTCGGGGGCTTGCGGGGTCGTCAAGACCTTCGTCGTGGTGCGGTCGGGACCGATCTCCAAGGCCACATCGGTGAACGTGCCGCCAACGTCGACGGCGAGGCGGGCTCGGGCCAATTCAGGCATGGGAATGCTCCGGAAGTCGGATCATGGGTCAGTGGGTGGGCCGGATCAGCCCCGCAAGGTGATGTTCTCCGGCAGGAAGAGCACCAGACCGGGGAAGAGGGTGATGGTGATCGCCAACCCGACCATGATCAGGAAGAACGGAATGGTCGCCCAGGCAATACGCCCGATCGGCTCTCCCGTCATGCCTTGAATGACGAAGAGGTTGAACCCGACCGGTGGCGTGATCTGCGCCATCTCGACAACGATCACCAGAAAGATGCCGAACCAGATCTTGTCGAATCCGGCCTGCAGCACGAGGGGTAGCGTGATCGGCAATGTCATCACGATCGCCGACAGGCCCTCAAGCACGCAGCCAAGGATCGCGTAGAAGACCAGGAGCAGCAGGATCAGCATGAAAGGGGATAGATGAAGCGATGCGATCCCGTTGGCGATGGCGCGGGGCACACCCAGGAACCCCATGGCGATCGACAAAAAGTAGGCTCCCACCACGATCAGACCGATCATGCTGGTGGTCCGGACAGCCCCCAGGGCCGCCCTTCCGAAAGTATCGAGGTTTAACGTTCCCTGCGCGCCACTGACCAGTAGGGCACCCACAACGCCGATCGCGGCGGCTTCCGAGGGACTCGCGAAGCCGCCATACATGGACCCCAGAACAACAAGGATCAGAAAAACGGCCGGCCATAGGTGGCGGAGGCCGACGAACCGGTCGATCCAGGTCGCATTCAGGTCCTCAGACGGTACAAGAGACGGGTTAAGGCCCGCCCGGAAGGCGATCCAGGCCATGTAGGCGAAGGCAAGCGTCAGCCCCGGAACGATACCGGCGATGAAGAGTTTCAGGATCGAAGCCTCAGCCAAAACCCCGTAAATGATCAGAATGACTGATGGCGGGATAAGGAATCCAAGTGTCCCGGCACCGGCCAAGGAGCCCATGGCGAGGTCCTTGTTGTATCCCCGCTTGAAGAGCTCCGTGAGTGTGATCCGCCCTACCGTCGCGGCCGTCGCAGCCGATGAGCCGGAGATCGCGGCAAACATGGTGCAGCCGAGCACATTCACATGGAGAAGGCGGCCGGGAACCTTGGTGGTCCAGGGCGCGAGCCCCGTGAACAGCGAGTCCGACATCTTCGAGCGGAACAGGATCTCCGCCATCAGGATGAACATCGGCAGCGCGATTAACTCGGGCGTCGTTACCACGTTCCAGGAAAGCTGCGGCAGCAGCTTCTCGATCGGCATGTTCCGGAACAGCGCCAACCCGACGATGCCCGCAGTATAAAGCGCCAGCCCAACCCAAACCCCGACGCCGAGAGCAAGTGCAAGGACGGCGACAACGGTAATGACGATGACGACGGTCATAGCGCGCTCCTACTCCACACTGAAGGAGCGCCGTGGCTCCTCATCATCCGCCGGCTCACCGATCAGCAGGCGAACCAGACGCGCCGCCATCTGAATGGCGAACAGCAGCGCGCCAAAGGCGACGGCTGACTGCGGGATCACCAGAGGGGTCGCATCGATCGTTGGGGACACAGCACCTCTCTGGAAGCTCAACCAGGCAAAGGTGACCAAGGCGTGCGCAAGAAAGCCCGCGGCAACGACACCAACGGCGGTTGCCAGGACCTCCATCCAATGTTGGAACCGGGGACTTACCGCACTACTGAGAAGCCGGACCTGAACATGTCCACCGGTTCTCAAAGTGTAGGCAGCCCCACAGAACACAGCGCCGGCCATGCAGTAAGCGCTGAATTCCCAGGCGAAACTGAGAGAGATGTTGAGAAGCGCGCGGCAAATGACTTCAGCCACGATAAGGGATGCGATGGCGAAGATCATTATCGCGGCGGCATAAGCCCCAATCCGGGCTGTGCCGTCGATAAAGGCAAGGAGTGTCCGCATGCGCGCGCCTCCTGCCCCGGGGGATTCACCCGGAGCTTTTGAGAGAAGAGAGAGTCGGCTTTGCCTTACCGGCCGACTTCCTTGAAGAAGGCGTCGACGACGGGCTTGGCGTCGGGATTCTTGTCCAGGAAAGCGCCGAGCATGTTCGACGTGGCATCTTGCATGCCCGCCATCATCCCCGGTGTGACGGTCCCGACGACAACGCCGTTATCGGTGAGAATCTTGACCTTCTTCTCGTCCTCGGCACGGCTGACGTCCCAGAACTTCGGCTCAAGATCCATGGCCAGCTTCTCGATCGCAGCACGATCCTCTGCAGACAGGCTGGCCCACGCATCCAGGTTCACCGCGACCACGTTCGACGACCAGACGTGGCTGGTGCCGTACATATGGGTCAGGAACTCCCAGAACTTGCCGTCGACACCGGAGCTCGCCGAGGTCGTCACCGCGTCGATGGTGCCCGCGGCAAGAGAGGGAACCACCTCACCCCAAGGAAGCTGCACCGACGTCATGCCAATGGCGTTGAAGACCTCTGTCGTGGTCCGGTTGTAGGTTCGGATCTTGATCCCGGACAGCCCGTCCAGCGTGTCCACCTCTTTCTTGGTGTAAACGTACTGCTTCGGCCAGGGGACCATGTAGAGGACCTTCTGATTGAAGTCCGCCGCCACCTTGTCCACCGCCGGGCGGAAGTGTTTGTGGAGGGTCTTCAGTTCATCCAAGCCCGAGACGAGGTAGGGCTGAGGCTCGAGGCCGAGGATCGGCGCCTCACCGACCTGCTGGTTCAGCAGAATGTCGCCGATCGGAACGAGGCCGTCACGCACAGCGGTGAGCATCTCAGGGCCTTTGAAACCGAGGGAGCCGCCTGGGTGGATATTGATCTTCACCCGTCCGTTGGTGACTTTCTCCACCTCGGCCGCGAAGGTCTTCGCATTCTCCACATGGAAGTTGCCGTCAGGCCAGGCGAGGGGCAAATCCCAGCTCACCTCCGCCTGGGCGGCAGGCATTAGAGCCAGGGAAGCAACGGTCGCTGCCGCAGCCGTCTTTAAGATCGTGCGTCGGTACATGGTCCGCCTCCTGTTCATGATTGTTCATGTATGAAGGAGCAAATCAGAAGGATGCGGCATTAAGCAAGCTTGCGTTTCCATTTTCAGCCGTTAAATTGCCTACGGTTTCACCATTTCGGAAAAATGATCAAAAAATGGGCATTCAGATCGGAAACATAGCGTTGGATGCTCCGGTTTTGCTCGCGCCAATGTCCGGTGTGACCGACCATCCCTTTCGATCCTTGGTTCGGGATTTCGGCGCTGGCCTTGTGATTTCCGAGATGATCGCCAGCGACGCGATGCTCCGCGCAGTCCGGGAAGAGATGCAAAAGCTCTCCACGAACTGCGCCGAGGAATTCCCGATGGCGGTTCAGTTGGCGGGATGGGACCCGGCCACCATGGCTGAGGCAGCGAGGCTGAATGTGGATCGCGGCGCCGCGATCATCGACATCAACATGGGCTGCCCGGTCAAGAAGGTCGTCAACAAGCTCGCTGGTTCCGCCTTGATGCGGGACGAGGTGCTTGCCGGCCGGATCATTGAGGCTGTCGTCGACGCTGTTGATGTTCCCGTCACGTTGAAAACCCGCTTGGGATGGGACGATACCAACTGGAACGCCCCCAGGCTGGCGCGCATCGCCGAAGAGGCCGGTGTCCGGATGATCACGATCCATGGCCGCACGCGTTGCCAGATGTACAAGGGCTCCGCGGACTGGGAGGCGGTTCGGGCCGTTGTTGATGCGGTGTCGGTGCCGGTCGTGGTCAACGGCGACATAGGCTCGGTCGCCGATGCGACGTCGGCCCTGGAGGCCTCGGGGGCGGACGGCGTGATGATCGGCCGGGGGGCGCAGGGACGGCCCTGGCTCTTGTCTCAAGTCGGGGCCGCGTTGACCGGTAAACCGGTGCCCACAGACCCGAAACTCCCCGAGATCCGCGCCGCTATGGGGCGTCACCTTGACGCGATGTTGTCCCACTACGGCGTGAACCAGGGCCTTCGAATGGCCCGCAAGCACATCGGTTGGTACGCGGCCGGCCTGCCGAATTCGGCGGCGTTCCGGCAAACCGTGAACAACACGATGGATCCGGATGTGGTGTTCGGTGCCATCGGCCGATATTTCGACCCCTTGATGGAGCGTCAGGCTGCATGACAACAGGAAGCGGAGCGACCGTCGCGACCCCCCGCGTGAAGCGGAACAGAAGCCCCGAAGACGGGGTGGCGGTTGCCGGCGACGCGGTCTTGAACGCGCTCCCGAACCCTGTCATGGCGATCAATGACGAGAACGAGATCGTCATGGTGAACGCCGCAGCCGAGATCTTTCTCGACGGCAGTGCCGCGTTACTGATGGGTATGAAGCTGGAAGAAGCGGTTCCGGCTGACAGCCCGATCTTCCGGATGATCGAGCAGACACGGCTGGATGGCGCTAGCCGGTCCGACTACGACCTGATCCTTGAGAGCCCTCGGGTCGGCTCAAAGATGGTGAACGTGCAGATCGCGCCAATGTCGGATGAGACCGGCAGGCTCGTGCTCACCCTCCAGGAACGCTCGATCGCGGACAAAATGGCGCGGCAACTCAGTTTCCGGGGGGCGGCGCGTTCGGTCACGGCCATGGCCGCGATGCTCGCACACGAAGTGAAGAACCCGCTCTCCGGCATTCGGGGGGCGGCGCAGTTGCTTGAACAGAACGCCTCGGAGCCGGACATTCCCCTGACACAGTTGATCTGTGATGAGACCGACCGGATCTGCCGTGTCGTAGACCGGATGGAGATCTTCACCGACGACCGTCCGATCCAGCGGGAAGCGATCAACATTCATGAAGTGCTGGACCATTGCCGGCGTATCGCTGCAACAGGGTTTGGCCGCTCGGTCACGTTTATCGAGCGGTACGATCCTTCCCTGCCGGCGGTCCTGGGAAACCGGGACATCCTGATCCAGGTGCTGTTGAACCTGCTCAAGAATGCGTGCGAGGCGGTGCCGGAGGACGGGGGCGAGATCAAGCTATCCACGTCCTACCGGCATGGGATGCGGGTTGCGGTGGCGGGTTCGGGCCGACGCCTTCATCTGCCGCTCCAAGTCGCGATCCAGGACAACGGGCCCGGAATTCCCGAAGACCTGATCGATACGTTGTTTGAGCCGTTCATCACAACGAAACGGAACGGCTCGGGACTTGGTTTGGCGTTTGTGGCCAAGGCGGTTGCCGACCACGGCGGGATCATTGAGGTTGAACCCGCTCCCCGGCGCACGGTCTTTCGGCTTACATTCCCAATCGCCGAGCAAGTGTCTGCGGAAACGCCGATGCCCTCTCTCAGCACAGGCGGAGGGAGTGTATAATGGCGCTTTCCCCCGCATCGATCCTTGTCGCTGACGACGATCGTTCGATCCGGACCATCCTCACACAGGCACTGACCCGTCTCGGCCATGATGTGCGGACCACCGATACCGCATCCGGTCTGTGGCGCTGGGTCGAGGCCGGCGAAGGGGATCTGGTGATCACCGATGTGGTTATGCCGGATGAGAACGGCCTGGATCTCTTGCCCCGGATCCGGCGTTTGCGGCCCGACCTCCGGGTGATCGTCATGAGCGCGCAGAACACGCTGCTCACCGCGGTGAAAGCCAGTGAGCGCGGGGCGTATGAGTATCTGCCCAAGCCCTTTGATCTCTCGGAGTTGATCCGTTCGGTTGAGAAGGCGCTTCGCCCGACGCGGGGCGGCGATACGTCCAGCATTGGCGAGACTGAAAACGGCAGTTCCGAGGAGGGACTTCCCCTGATCGGCCGGTCGGCGCCGATGCAGGAGATCTACCGGGTGCTTGCCCGGCTCATGGGCACCGACCTAACCGTGATGATCACCGGGGAGTCCGGAACCGGCAAGGAGCTCGTAGCGCGGGCCCTGCACGACTACGGGAAGCGCCGCACAGCCCCTTTTGTCGCAGTGAACATGGCTGCCATTCCCCGAGAGTTGATCGAGAGCGAGCTGTTCGGTCACGAGAAGGGGGCATTTACGGGGGCGACACAGCGCTCGACCGGACGGTTCGAGCAAGCCCAGGGCGGGACCTTGTTCCTGGACGAGATCGGAGACATGCCGTTGGAGGCGCAAACCCGATTGCTTCGGGTTCTGCAAGAGGACGAGTACACCACCGTTGGCGGCCGTATTCCGATCCGCGCAGACGTGCGCATCGTGGCCGCAACCCACCGGGATCTCCGGCAACTCATCCGCCAGGGCATGTTCCGGGAGGACCTTTTCTACCGATTGAATGTCGTGCCAATCCGGCTTCCGGCTCTTCGGGAGAGGAAAGAAGACATCCCCGATCTCGTTCGCCACTTCATGCGCCAAGCGGCGGCCGAAGGCCTGCCGGCCAAATCCCTGTCTCAGCCGTCCTACGACCGTTTGGCGGAGTACGCCTGGCCCGGCAACATCCGAGAGCTTGAAAACCTGGTGAAGCGTTTGGCCGCGCTCTACTCGGAAGAAGTGATCGGCGTTTCCGTCATCGACCAGGAGCTGGTTGAGGCGAGGGTTGTTGAGGCGGCGGGCGAGTCAGGCGCGAGTGAAAACCTGACGGAGGCCGTTGACAGACATCTCCGGGCCTATTTCGCGGCTCATGAGGGCGGCCTGCCCGCATCGGGTCTTCATGATCGCATCATCCGGGAGGTCGAGCGCCCGTTGATTGTTCTTTCGCTGGAAGCAACAAGAGGCAACCAGCTCCGCGCAGCCGAAATGCTGGGCTTGAACAGAAACACGCTCCGAAAAAAGATTCGAGAGTTGGACATTCCGGTGGTTCGCGGCTTAAGGTGACATCTTCACCCGCGGGACCAACGTCTTGACGACACGAGAGAGTTTCGAAGATTCGTCCCGGCATGAGATGACGTCCAGTGCGGCCGTCGGCGAGAGCCAACGCGGCAGCAATCGGCTCATTGCGGCTCTTCTGGCGATCTGGGAACGGGCTGGCGGCGTTCGGCGGGCTGCCGTCGCGGCCGCCGTACTTGCGGCTGCCTCCGGTCTCGCAACGGTTCTAACATTCGTGCGGGCCGGCCCCGAAGGACCTGATCCGGGTCTCGTGCTCGGGCTGCTTTACCTCGATATCGCTCTCCTGCTGCTCCTGGGTGCGTTGGTTGCGCATCGTCTGGTGAGAATCTGGGTACAGAGGCGGAAAGGGCTGGCGGGTTCCCGGCTGCATGTCCGCATGGCGCTGCTGTTCAGTGTGATCGCGGTCGCCCCAACCATTCTTGTCTCTCTGTTTTCGTTGCTGATGTTCGACTACGGCGTCCGGGAGTGGTTCAGCGAACGCGTCGGCACGGCGGTCAAAAGCTCCCAGGAAATTGCCGAATCCTATTTGGCGGAGCACCGTCAATCGATCCGGGCGGATGCGTTGGCGTTGGCCGCGGGCTTCAACCGGGACCTGGACAGGCTTCTCGCCAATCCGGCACACTTCACTCAGATCGTCCGGGCTCAGGCGGCCTACAGGAACCTGACGGACGCGGTTGTGTTCGAACAGAACGGGCGGGTGCTTGCCCGCACCGCGCTCAGCTTTTCCTTTGAGTTTGACCGACTGCCGATCGACACCCTTATCCAGTCCCGGAATGGTGAGGTCGCCATTCTCACCAACGATGCTGACGACCGAATACGGGCGATCGTCAAATTGGACCGGTATATCGAGACCTATCTTTTCGTTGCCCGGTTCGTAGACCCCTCAATCCTAACGAAACTCGACCGGACAACGGAGGCGGTGGACCAGTATCTCGCGATTGAGGGACGTCGGTTCGATATCCAACTGACCTTCCTGATCGCCTTCGGTGTCGTGGCTCTTCTCCTCCTGATGGCGGCTGTGTGGATCGGGCTCACCCTCGCCAACCGCCTGGCAGCCCCGGTCGTTTCACTGACGGAAGCGGCGGAGCAGGTCCGGGAAGGGGATCTTTCGGCCAGGGTCAACGTCGTCCAGACCGATGACGAACTCGGCACCCTTAGCCTCGCGTTCAACCGCATGACCGAACAGCTGGAGACACAGCGCCGGGATCTTCTGGAAGCGGCCCGGATCGATGATGAGCGGCGGCGCTTCACGGAAGCCGTCCTGGGAGGTGTTTCCGCCGGTGTGGTCGGCCTGGACAGTGCGGGTTTGATTGATCTGCCGAACCGGGCCGCGGCGGATCTTCTCGACATGTCCGTCGCCACCATGTCCGGCCAGCGGATGACCGCGCTGGTTCCGGAACTCGCCCCCCTTTTCGAGCAGGTCAATCAACAGCCCAAACGCCTTGCCGAGTCGCAAATCGAGATCAGACGCGGAGACCGCCGATTGGTTCTGCTTGCCCGGGTCGCCGCAGAAATCGCGGATGGCTACATCACCGGTTACGTGGTGACGTTCGACGACATCACCGAGTTGCTCTCGGCACAACGTCTGGCAGCCTGGGCCGACGTGGCGCGGCGGATCGCCCACGAGATCAAGAATCCGCTGACGCCGATCCAGCTTTCTGCGGAACGCCTGAAGCGGAAATACCTGAAACAGATTGAGGATGACCCGGAAACGTTCGTTACCTGCACGGATACCATCGTCCGGCAGGTCACCGATATCGGACGGATGGTGAACGAGTTCTCGAACTTCGCCCGGATGCCGGCGCCGACGTTCCGGTCCGAGGATCTCTCTCGTCTCGTCGGAGAGCAGGTGGCGCTCCAGCGGGGCGCGCATCCGGAGATCTCCCTCACGGTTCAGGGCACCGAGGAGGCACATCCACTGACCTGCGATTCGGGCCAGATTCGTCAGGCCCTGACAAATCTCCTCCAGAATGCAATCGATGCGGTCGGTGCGCGTCTATCCGGCGAAGGACAAGCGGAACCGGGTGTGATCGACGTCAACGTTTCCGCCGCGCCATCCGCGCTGTCCGTCTCTGTCGCGGACAATGGGACCGGATTACCGTCATCCGACAGACACAGACTGACGGAGCCCTACGTTACGAGCCGGACGAAAGGGACCGGTCTCGGGCTGGCCATCGTCAAGAAAATCATGGAAGATCACGGAGGCCGGATCGAGCTATCGGATCGGCCTGGAGGCGGGGCGATTGTAACCCTGACCTTTGCTGAGCGGGGGTCCGAGGAGACGCCCTTGTCGAATGTTCCCCCGGGATCCGCCGAAAGGACGCCAGATGGCCGGTGATATCCTGATCGTCGATGATGAAGACGATATCCGTATGGTTATCGCCGGAATCCTGGAAGACGAGGGCTTCGAAACAAGGGAAGCCCGGAACGACGAGGAAGCCTTCGCGGCTCTTCGCGACCGTTTGCCAAGCTTGGTCATTCAGGACATCTGGCTTCAGAACAGCCGGATGGATGGATTGGAGATTCTGGAGGCCGCCCGGGCCGAGTATCCCGATCTGCCAGTGGTGATGATCAGCGGTCACGGAACGATTGAGACGGCGGTCTCGGCGATCAAGCAGGGCGCCTATGACTTCATCGAAAAGCCCTTCAAAGCCGACCGGCTTCTGCTTCTCGTTCAGCGTGCGATCGAAGCAAGCAGGCTGAAGCGCGAGAACTCGGAACTTCGCCGCCGGGTCGGTCCGGAAACC
This sequence comes from Thalassobaculaceae bacterium, assembly GCA_963691835.1. Taxonomy (GTDB): domain Bacteria; phylum Pseudomonadota; class Alphaproteobacteria; order Thalassobaculales; family Thalassobaculaceae. The sequence continues at coordinate 4,160,312 of OY829383.1, read as the reverse complement.
GATCTCATCGGTCGCTCCGGCGCCATTGGACAGATTCGTTCCGCGATCGAGCGCGTCGCGCCGACAAACAGCCGGGTTCTGATCACGGGCCCCGCCGGTGTCGGCAAAGAGATCGTGGCCCGAATGATCCACGCGGGCTCCCGCAGATCTGAAGGGCCTTTCGTGGTCCTCAACTGCGCAACCCTCAACCCAGACCGGCTGGAGGAAAGCCTGCTTGGGGTCGAGGTGCCCGCAGATGGAACGGTCCGCGCGGTCGGCACGCTCGAGCGGGCCCACGCCGGCACGCTGCTGCTTGATGAAGTGGCGGACATGCCTGTTGAGACTCAGGGCAAAATTGTCCGGATTCTCCAGGAGCAACGATTCCGGCGGGTCGGTGGGGCGCGGGAGGTCTCGGTGGACGTGCGGGTGCTCGCAACCACCAACCGGGATCTCCAGCAGGAAATGTCCGCCGGCCGGTTCCGAGAGGACCTCTATTACCGGCTGAACGTGGTTCCCGTCCGGGTCAGTGCGTTGAGCGAACGGCGGGAGGATATCCCCCTCCTTTCCCAGTATTTCCTCGAGAAATCAGCCGAGTCTGCCGGAATGCCTCTGCGGCCGCTCGGGGATGAGGCACTCGCGGCGCTGCAGGCCTATGACTGGCCGGGCAATGTCCGGCAACTCCGCAACGTGGTCGAACGGCTGCTGATCATGGCCCCCGGCGGTGCCCGGGAGACCATCCGCTCGGACATGCTGCCCCCGGAGATCCGCGGTGTTGTTCCAGCGTCGCTAAACCTCGACCGGGGCGTTGAGCTGATGGGCATGCCGCTCCGGGAGGCGCGGGAACTCTTTGAGCGTGAGTATCTTCTGTCCCAGGTCGACCGGTTCGGCGGCAACATCTCCCGGACGGCGAATTTCGTCGGCATGGAGCGTTCCGCATTGCACCGGAAGCTGAAGTCCCTCGGCGTTACCCAGGGCGAACGCGCCGTCCGGAGCGGCTGACCCAGGTGAAAGTCGTCATTTGCGGCGCCGGCCAGGTCGGCACCAGCATTGCCAGCCATCTCGCGGGCGAGAACAACGATGTGACGGTCATCGATATGGATGCCTCGCTCGTCGCCCGGATCGGCGAGCAGTTGGACGTCCGCGGCATCCAAGGCCTCGCATCCAACCCGAACATTCTGGAACAGGCCGGCTGCGCCGACGCGGACATGCTGATCGCCGTCACATACTCCGACGAGGTCAACATGGTGGCGTGTCAGGTTGGGCACTCGCTGTTCGATGTTCCCACGAAGATCGCCCGTGTCCGGCAACAAGACTATCTCCAGCCGATTTGGGCGGAACTCTTCAGCCGCGACAACATGCCGATCGACGTGATCATCTCCCCGGAGCGGGAGGTGGCCCGGGCCATCGGACGCCGCCTCCAGGTGCCAGGTGCCTTCGATGTGGTCCCGATGGCCGACGGGCTGGTGCGGGTTGTGGGCGTGCGCGCGGACGCGGAGTGTCCGCTGCTCAACACGCCGCTCCGCCAGTTGACCAGCCTGTTTTCCGATCTTTCGATCGTGATTGTCGGGATCATCCGGAACGACCGCGGGATCGTGCCAAAGGCGGATGATCAGATTCTCGAGGGCGACGACGTCTACTTCGTGTGCGATTCCGATCATCTGACCCGCGTCATGGCCGCGTTCGGTCATGAGGAAGAGGAGGGCCGGTCCGTCATCATCGCCGGTGGTGGCAACATCGGCATGACACTCGCCGAAGAGATCGAAGCGGACCATGCGGGCGTGACTGCCCAAGTCATCGAGTACAACGCGGAGCGGGCGCGTTTCGTCGCCGAATCCCTATCGAACACGCTGGTGCTGAATGGCGACGCGCTCGATCAGGAGATTCTCGAGGAGGCCAATGTTTCCAAGACGGAGACATTCGTGGCGGTGTCCAACGACGATGAAGTGAACATCATCGGCTCGCTGCTGGCGAAACGATTTGGGGCCCAACGAACGGTGGCTCTGATCAACAAGAATACCTATGCGCCGCTCATCACAACGCTAGGTATCGATGCGGTGGTGAACCCGCGATCGCTCACCGTTTCCTCGATCTTGCAGCATGTTCGCCGGGGAAGAATCCGGGGCGTTTACACCCTCCGGGAGAACTTCGGGGAGGTGATTGAGGCTGAAGCGCTCGAGACATCACCACTTGTCGGTAAACCATTGAAAGATAGTGGATTACCCGGTGGCGTCATCTTCGGCGCGATCATTCGGGGGCGTGAGGTCATACCGCCACGCGGTTCTACCGTGATCCAGAAACACGACCGCGTGGTTCTATGTTCGACCTATGAGGCCATCAAGAAGGTCGAGAAACTCTTCGCCGTCCGCTTGGACTACTTTTAGGTCCAGGGAAGCGCCTACTCCTCGGCGCGGACGACAAGACAGGACTTCACGATCCCGTCCAACTGCAGTAACTGGCAGAGATCCCAGGCGCTGGTTCGCTCCGCGAAGGTTCCCACCTGCGCCCGGTAGATGGTCCGGCTGCCTTTCTGTTCCGGCACCACGTAGCGGTTACGGCCATCGATCAGCCAGCCATAGGAGTCGATTACGGACTGAGTGAAGTAATCCGCCTCGCTTTCCTCCGTGAACACACCAATCTGCGCCCTGAAACCGGAAGTCCTGGCTGGAACGAGGGGCAATGAGACAGGTGTCGGTGCATCGTCAACCTCTTTGGGTCCATCAGGGCCGCCTTCGCCCTCGGCGAAGGTGCTTTCGTCAGGTAGACCACTTCCATCCTCATCCGCGATCGCTTCTGCGGTCTCTCCAACCACCCAGGCACCGCCGTCGACGACGGCCTTACCGGCGCTGTAGGCAAGATCCGCCGTAACCTCAACCGCCGAAACCGCTGCCGACCCAACGGCGGAACAGGCCCCCAAGGTGGAGAGCAGAAGAAGCGACAGACCGGCGGAGCGGAGCCGGCGTACCGACCAACGAGTGGAAAGAGCGGCGGAAAACCTCAATCCGGTCTCCCCGCGATCCGCCGTGGTCGCCGAGTGGGTCGACGCCGTGCCCAAAGGAGCGCAGCCGAGCCGACCGCGAGGCCGATCAGCAAGATGGGTAAAGCGTCGAGGCCTCTGGACATGCCCGTGGAGGCCAAAGCTTGGCCGGGCAGCAGAATTCCGATGCAAAGAGCGGCTGAAAGAGTGCGAATGGTCACTCCGGTTCCCTCCCAAGGTACGCCAAACGTCGTTTCGGTCGCCTCAATCCGCGCTGCGGTGCCAAGCGCTAGCGCGGACAATACTGTCTCGGCTCTTGGTTGGCCGATGCCCGGCGAGTGTCTTCGGATTCTGCCGCCGGGCGCAAGCGATTGGTTTAGGGTGCGCCGGATCCCTTGCATTCCGGTCCGTGCACGCTAGAACCCCGGGACGCCGGAGCCGCGCCATGGGGGACGGGGCGGCCGGACCAGGAGCTTGAGCCATGACATCGGACCTCGCCGGAGCGCGCGTCCATCTCTTCGATACCACCTTGCGGGACGGTGCCCAGACACAGGGCGTCGATTTCACCGTGGCCGACAAGATCGCGATTGCCCGGGCCCTGGACGACATCGGGATAGACTACATTGAGGGTGGATGGCCCGGTGCCAATCCCACCGATGACCGGTTCTTCGCGGCTCCGCCGGAGCTGGCCCGCTCGACGTTGGTAGCGTTTGGGATGACCCGGCGTCCGGGGCGGTCCGTGGGCAACGACCCAGGCCTCGCAGGCGTGCTGCAGGGGGCGGCCTCCGCAGCCTGCCTCGTCGGCAAAACCTGGGATTTCCATGTCGACGTGGCTTTGGAGATCGAGCGGGAAGAGAACATCGCCATGATTGGCGACAGCATCGCCCATGTCGCGGCTCGTGGCCGGGAGCCAATGTTCGACTGCGAGCACTTCTTTGACGGCTACAAAGCCAACCCCGAGTTCGCGCTCGGCTGTGCCAAAGCCGCCTACGAGGCGGGGGCACGGTGGGTGGTGCTGTGCGATACCAATGGCGGCGCGTTGCCCGATGAGATTGAGCGGATCGTCGACGACGTGGCCCGGCACATCCCAGGGGACCACCTCGGCATTCATTGCCACAACGACACGGAGAACGCGGTTGCGAACTCCCTCGCCGCCGTCCGGGCGGGTGCGCGCCAAGTCCAGGGCACCATCAATGGCCTGGGGGAGCGCTGTGGCAACGCGAACCTCGTCTCCGTGATTCCAAGCCTTGTGCTGAAGATGGGCATGGAGACGGGCCTGACGGAGGAGGGACTTCGGGGCCTGACCCGGCTCTCCCGTCTTCTGGATGAGCGGCTCAACCGGGCGCCTAACCCCCATGCGGCCTATGTCGGCGCCTCCGCTTTCGCTCATAAGGGCGGGCTTCACGTCTCCGCTGTGCAAAAGGATCCCACGACTTACGAGCATGTGGAACCCGGGGCCGTGGGCAACCGGCGACAGATCCTGGTCTCGGATCAGGCCGGCCGCTCCAACGTCCTGGCCCGCTTTCGGGAAATCGGGCTGGAGATCGATGAGAAGCATCCGAAGATCCAGCGGTTGGTCGAGGTTGTGAAGGAACGGGAGTTCCAGGGCTGGGCCTATGACAGTGCGGAAGCCAGCTTTGAGCTTCTCGCGCGACGCATGCTGGAAGACGTCCCGGCCTATTTCGAGATTGATCGTTTCCGGGTGATGGATGAGCGCCGGTTCAATGCCAAGGGCACCCTCGTGGTGGAAAGCGAGGCCACGGCGACAATCAGCGTGGGTGAGCGCCGACTCCACGAGGTCGCGGTCGGCAACGGCCCGGTTAATGCCCTCGACACCGCGATCCGGAAGGCCTTGGTGGAAGCGTATCCGATCGTCGAGACCGTCCGGCTTGTCGACTACAAGGTCCGCATCCTTCCCCCGCCGGACGGTGGGGACGGAACCGACGCTGTCACGCGCGTGATGATCGAGAACGCGGACACCAATGGTCATGTCTGGCGGACGGTCGGTGTGTCGCCGAACATCATCGACGCGTCCATGTCGGCCCTGGCGGACGGGCTCGTCTACAAGATGGTCCGCGACAAGGTGACGGCACTCGGCTGATCGGACGGATACGGCGTATGGCGGGAACGGACAAGACACGGGGAGTGCCGGAGGGGGCCGATTTTGGTCAAGGACCGGCCGTCATACTGGTGGCCCCGCAGCTTGGGGAGAACATCGGCGCCTGTGCCCGAGCCATGCTGAACTGCGGCCTAATCGAAATGCGTCTCGTCGCCCCGAGGGACGGCTGGCCAAACCCGAAAGCAACAGCCATGGCATCCGGCGCCGACGTGGTGCTGGAGCGGGCACAGGTTTTTGAGACCACCGCGGAAGCGACAGCGGACCTCGATTACGTCCTCGCCACGACCGCCCGGCCCCGGGATATGGTGAAAGCCGTGCTAACCCCGAGAGCCGCCGCCGCTGAGTGCCGGTCCCGGATCGCCGGGGGAGGGCGGCCGGGCATCCTCTTCGGTGGAGAGCGATCGGGCTTGGTGAATGAGGATGTGGTCCTGTCGGACGCGGTAGTTCAGGTACCGCTCAACCCGTCCTTCTCCTCTCTCAACCTCGCCCAGGCGGTACTGCTGATGGGATACGAGTGGTTCCAAAGCGGCAGCGACACGCCGGCGGTCGCGGTACCGGGTTCCGACAGCCCCGCGACGGTCGAACAGCGGGAGTTCTTCTTCACCCGTTTCGAGGCAGCACTGGAGGAGAGCGGCTTCCTCTTTCCCCCGGAGCTCGCGCCGACGATCAAACGGAACCTCCGCAACCTCTTCAACCGCGCAGGCCTGACGGACCAGGAGGTCCGGACCCTACATGGGGTCGTCAAGAGCCTAAGGGGGCGGTGAGTGCCTAGGCGGGATATACACTATCCCCATGTAGGCTTTATAGTGATCGCCATGAAAGTGGTTTTTCCGCGAGTGCTCAAAGCTTTTACTAAGAAATTTACATACTCAAAGCCCTTACTCCCGGACCGTTCAAATTCCAATAGATTGGACTCAAGAGGCTTTATTTCGTTTAACCTGCTTTGGTAGGGTTTAATCAATACTGTAAGGTCAATATCTGCACGAATTAGTCCATTAGGCCTGACAAAAAACTCGAGGCGTCTTGCCGTACTGAAGTTATCGGTCTTTATGTTCTGATACTGATGGCTGCTTGCTTTAAAAGGGAATCGATGTGTCATGATAATCTCCAAATCATTTTGTGTTTCTCCATAATGAACATGGGAAAAGAAAATTCGATAAATTTTTCTTTGTGGACGGTGGAATATATCGAAAGTGTATCACTAGGATCATTATTTATATAACATTAGAATAAAGGTAGTTTTTTTATGTACAAATGGTTTCGAAACAAAATGATTTTCTGGATTTACGTTTTTTTTCTTTTCGTAACATTCTACTTTCCTTTTCATAAAACGAGTGCATCGGCTCCACTATCAGATTTATGTGAGTCAATGAGTAAAACAGAAAAGAATAATAAATCTTCTATCTATTTACTTCCATCTCTCATTTATCCAGAAATCCTTGATCAATTCGATCAACCAACACGGTCTGCACAAAGCGTTATTGTTGAAATAGGAATGAGTCTAGGAAGGTCCTATTTACCATCTTTACTTTTGTATAGTACCAATGAATCCAAAGAAAAAATGGCTTCTCTAATTGAAGGATTTGATTCCTGGTCATTGGTTCCAAGATATCCAAGAGATGGTGCATTTATGGTTTAAGATCTTGCGCTGATCTTGGATGATTTATCTGCGCCAAAACAATCTAGCCAAGCTCTGTGGAATGCATTTCTCTGTAGCATCCCTGAACTACTTCGTAGAGTAGAGAGTATAAGTTTGGAGAGACGCCAAACCGAAACTCAGCAAATAGGACTTGTAGTTGGGCATGCGAAGGGTGTCCCCGCAAGTCTCGCCGAAGATGCCATTCGGGCGATCTTCCGCAGCCTTTCGTCAGAGAGGGCTGAAACACCGAATATAGATAATCTCATAAGACACCTGCTGACTGCCAATGGGCCGAAGTCCATGGTTTCGCTGAATCGCGAGATCCTTGACTGGGCGCGCGCGCAGATCGACTCTTTTCGACCGGATGATGCCCGGTTCTACAGACCCGGTCAGACAATGATCTCGATCAGCACGATCGCAAATATTCAAAGCAGAATAGCTGACATTGTTGTCACGGCCGGTGACCTCAGAATGATTGAAGAACAGCGGGCATGGCTTGCCCTACTGGAGCATTATGTCGACCGAGGGTCCCCCAATCGAGCTTTCTGGAACATCGACTGGGAATATAATCTGGGTGTCGCTCGACTTCAGATGAAAAGAGCTGAACGGATGGCCCGCGATGGTGCCGCAGCGCCTCGTCAGGATCAGGACGCCTTCTCGGTTGATCTACGGCAATGGGAGGGGGCCGAGCCATATCTGGAGGCCGAGCGCACGGAGATCGAGCAGCGCCTTCGGTTTCAACGATACCATCGTCCAGAGCCGAAGCCCGTCTTCGCTTGGGAGACGGTACCGGGTTTGGGCGCGGTTGCGCGCCCGTCAGAGACGCAACCAGGGGCCTGTCAATCGGTCGAGATCAAAGCGTTATCTGGGCAGCTTCAATGGGGATTGGTCACGGCCTCTCTCGCTGGAGAAGCTTATGCGTTCGATGAACACCTTTCATCGGCGCTTAAGGATCTTGCCGCTGATGTTCTTTCACTACCTGCTACTGAAGAGATTGCGGGAGTAAGAGCCACTCTTCTTCCGCCCGCCAACACTGTTGAGATTTATCAGGATCGTGTCATCGAGCATGTCGATCTGCTCGTTGGCTGGCTTGACCAAACAAAAGATGTCGCCAGCGCCGCTAGATTTGTCCAGGCATTGATGGATGTTGCCGTCTCAATTGATGCGACGGAGCCCATCCAACGGCGGATTGGTCTCGCCTTTATCTGCAGTCTTCCAACACTTCTTGAGGATGGGACCAAACATCTAAACGCGATCGCATTTGCGCTCCGTAGCTTGCCTGGGATGCCTGCAGACACGCTGGAATGGGCCATTCGGTTGGTCGTTCATACGCTTCAGGTTCACGACGGAAAGGACGCCGCAAAACACCTCTCCCAAGAACTGGAACGAGTACTGATCTCTGGGGGCACGCCGTCGCTCGACCGTCTCAACGACGAAATGATTGCCTGGTTGATGCCGAGGATAGTCGTCGTCTCGCGGCCGCCCTTTCCCTCCGCAAATGACAATACTAACGCACTGATCGGCAATGTCGTGTCGGCGTTAGAGCACGTTGTGGTGCACAATGGAGACCTGCGGCTTCTGCCCATTTGGCGGACTCTGTTCGAACTCTGGTACGCCCGCGAGGTCAAACTGCGCCACCTCTCTCCTTGGGACCGCGAGGCTCTAGAAACACGTAAGGCGAAACTGGATGATTTCGTTAGCCGCGCCGCCCACGCCCGTGGCGCGCCCCCTCAAGACCCGGCCTCTGTTCGCGTCCAGCGGGACTTGTGGATATGGCCATGGGAAACAGAACAGGCCCCCGAGGAGTAGCCTCTAAACCCGCGACAGCCCCACGAAGGGCCGGAGTTTGGTGCCGATGATGTTGCCGGCGAAGCCTGCGATGAGCCAGAGCCAGCCATGCAGGCTGCCGGACGCGATGCCGCTGAAGAACGCGCCGATGTTGCAGCCGAAGGCGAGGCGGGCACCATAGCCCAGCATCAGGCCCCCGATCACCGCGGTCAGCACGTCGGTCCGGGAGAGCCGCCATGTGGGCGCGAACTTTCCGGCCAGTCCCGCGGCTAGGAACGCGCCAATCATGATCCCGACATTCATGACCGAGGTCAGATTGTAGACGAGGTCACGCTCGACGGAACGGAGGCGCCCACCTGACCAGTACGGCCACTCTGTGACCCCGATGCCCACCGTATCGAACAGCTTCGCCCCCCAAAGCGCGAAGCCGGAGGTGATGCCCCATGGCCGGCCGGCGATGGCCAGGGTCGCGAAGTTGAGGACGGCCAAGAGAACCGCTCCCCAAATGATCGGCCAAGGGCCCTGAAGGGCAACCCGGATCCACTCGCCAACGCCCCGGTCGGTTCTGACCGCCTTTAGGGTGTCGGCCTCCGCGCGGCGGTCCTTGTCGAAGTACCAGGCGAGCCAGGCGATGCTGCCGAAGAGGGCCAGGTTTCCCGCCAAAGCGGGCCACAGCCCCCAGTTCTTGACCACCGAATAGGGCCGGAAACGCGGCAGATCGAGCCAGAAGTCCATGTGGGCCGTTGCAATCACCGAGCCGATGACGAAGAACAGCAGCGTGATCAGCATCCGGGTGGAGCCACCGCCGACGGTGAAAAGGGTGCCGCTGGCACAACCGCCGCCCATCTGCATGCCGATCCCGAAGATGAAGGCCCCAACCAAGACGGACGTGCCCGCGGGTGCGACGAACCCACCGACCCGTTGGCCGAAGACCTCTCCGATAGCCAGCGCGGGAAAGAACAACGCCACGGCGATTGCCAGCATCAGCATCTGCGCCCGAAGGCCCTTGCCGTCCCGCTCCACGATGAAACGGCGCCAGGCGGACGTGAACCCGAAGGAGGCGTGATACAGCGTGATGCCAAGCAGAAGCGCGATGCCGAACAGCACCATTCGCTTCTCTGTGGTCGCACTGCCCACATACCAAAACCCCGATCCGGCCAGGCCTAGGGCGGCAAGGACGGCCCAGAGGTTCATGGTTGCGATCGCAGCCCGCATCGCGTTCTCCCGCTCATTCGGTCGTGGCTGGGGTGACCTTGCCCAAAAGACGAGGGGTTCTGCAACTCACACTAACGATAGGCCCCTGTGACCACTTTCACGTCTGTTCGCTTTGACGTTGGCGGGCCCGGATGCTGTGATCCAGCTTCGATGTGAGACAAGCGGGATGAGACAGCCATGGCCCAGCGGAAACGGATCGCCATTCTAGGGTTCAATCTGGAGAGCAACCGGTTCGCGATGCCGTGCAGCCGCCAGGACTTCGAAGAAAACATGTGGTTCGCCGGGGAGACGATCCGGGAGCAGGCGAGGGCCGAGCACCCGAGCATCCATCTCGGCATTCCCGGATTCTATTCGGTGATGGACGCGGAAACCGGCGGTCCCGGGGGCTGGGAGGACGCACCCGTGCTCGTCATCGGATCCACCCCTGCGGGACCGGTCGAAGAAGCATTCTTCAACGAATATCTGGCTGAGACCGAGGAAAGGCTGCGGGCTCTGATGCCGGTCGATGGGGTGTACATCTGCCAACATGGCGGGGCATGCGCCGTTCATACCCACGACCCGGACGGGGAGGTGTTCGCACTCGTTCGCCGGGTTGTAGGTGAGGGGGTGCCGGTGATCGCGACCCTCGACCTGCACGCGAACGTCTCCGATGAGATGATGGAGGCGACCGATCTCATGATCGGCTACCGCACGAACCCTCACGTCGATCTCCGGGAACGGGGAGAAGAGGCGGCCCGGGCGATGCTCGAGCTGGTCGGAGGCGTCAAGACCGCCAAGTCCCGCATCCGCCTTCCGCTCGTGGCGCCGTCGGTCACCCAACTCACGGCTGAGGGTCACCCGTACGGCGATCTGATCCGTCTTGGCCAAACGAAGATCGATGCGGACGTCCTCAACGTCACGATCCTGTCGGGCTTTGCCTTCTGCGATACGCCGAAAAACGGAATGACGGTGATCGTGACAACGCGCGGCGATCAGATGAAGGCGGACCGGTTGTGTGAGGAACTGGCTGCGGCCGGATGGGCGGACCGGCACCGCTACGTTCCCCGGATGACGGCGCTGGACGCGGCAACGGCCCAAGCGAAAGCGGTTGCTGACGACACGACCTCACCGACGCTTCTGTTCGCAGATCCGGCGGACAATCCCGGTGGCGGTGGCCGGGGAAACACAACCTACATCCTGAAAGCGTTCCTCGAGGCTGGTGTGACCGATTGCCTAATGGCCGTCTTCTACGACCGGGCGGCTGTCCAGGCCGCGAAGACCGCCGGAGTAGGGGCCAAGCTGTCGATAACGCTAAACTCGGAAGAGACAGACGCGCGGTCCGAGCCGCTCGACGTCGATGCGGAGGTCCTGGCTTTGTCCGATGGGGTCTTTGTCGGCTCCCACGGCATGGTCGCGGGTAAGACCGTCGATTTGGGCGATACGGCCGCCCTTAAAATTGGCGGAATTACAGTGGTTTGTATCTCGAAGCGAACGCAATGCCTCAGCCCGGACTACATGAAGTTCCTCGGTCTGGATCCGGATGGCGCCCGCTCCATGGTGGTCAAGAGCCGGGGCCATTTCAGGGCTGGCTTCTCCCACATGTTCCCGCCAGAGCGGATCATCGAGGTCGATGTGCCGGGGCTGACGTCCCCCAATCTTTCGACTTTCGATTGGCAGTATCTCCCGCGCCCGGTCTTCCCGCTCGATGGAGAACAGGCCATATGGCCTAAGTGAAGAGCGGCCACCCGGCTTGCGGCAGTGGCTTTCTTTCGACATCGTTCGCAGAGCATTCAAAGGGGAGGGACAAGCCCATGGAGCGGGATTTCACAGCACGCGGCGTGCACGATATGGGCGGCCTGCCCGCCGGAGAGATCGACCGGGAGGAGCACGACTACGTTCTTTGGGAGAAGCGGGTGGACGCCTTGCTGCGTCTTTGCTCGAACAAGCTCGCCTTTATGACTGTGGATCAGCTCCGCAAGGGTATCGAGGCACTGCCGCCGGATGCCTATGAGAAGATGACTTATTATGAGCGCTGGATTCAGTCGATCACCACGTCGCTGCTGGATCGGGGCGTGTTCACGCCGGACGAGCTCGGCCGCAAGATGGAAGAGGTCAAGGCCCGCTATCCTGATGGCAAGGAGGTGGCGTGATGGGACGTTTCGCCGTCGGTGAACGGGTGAAGGTCCGGGAAGCGTATCCTCCGGTGCCGCCAACCCATGTGCGCACCCCGACGTACATCCGGGGACATAGCGGAGAGGTTGAGCGCATCTGCGGGGATTTTCCGAACCCCGAACAGCTCGCCTACGGCCTCGACGGCCTTCCGGCGCAAACCCTCTACCGTGTCCGATTCCGGCAGAAGGACGTCTGGCCCGACTATGACGGGCCGGCGGAGGACACCATGGAAATCGAGATCTACGACTTTTGGCTTGAACCCGATGCGGGGCAGGCAGCGGCATGAGCGGCGACCATCATCACGACCATGAACATGGGCATGGGCATGGCCACGACCATCTCCACCCTTACGATCCCGATCACCATCATCCCCATCGTCCCGATGCGGACGATACGATGACCTACTACCGCTTGATGGAAGAGGCGGTCCGGGAACTCCTGATCGAAAAGGGCCATCTGACCGCCGACGACATCCGTCGTCAGGTGGAGGATATGGACGCCCGGACGCCTGCCAATGGTGCGGCTGCCGTCGCGAAGGCCTGGGTCGATCCGGACTACAAGGCCCGGCTGATCTCCGATCCCAAGGCGGCGATCGAGGAAATCGGGCACGACATCGGGCCGATGCACCTTGTGGTGCTTGAGAACACGCCAGAGGTCCACAACATGGTCGTCTGCACCCTGTGCTCGTGCTACCCGCGCTGGATCCTTGGCATTCCGCCGGATTGGTATAAGAGCCGGGCCTACCGCTCACGGGCGGTCCGGGAGCCCAGAAAGGTCCTATCAGAATTTGGGACGGAAATTAGTGCCGGGCGGGAAGTGCGCGTTCACGACAGCACGGCCGACATGCGCTACATGGTTCTGCCCATGCGGCCGGACGGTACCGACGGCATGTCCGAAGCCGAGCTTGCGGCGATCATCACCCGGGACTCGATGATCGGCGTCACCGAAGTCAGCGCCGACCGTGCAGCGGAAGCCGCGGAATAGAGCACTCTCGGTATCTGTGAATTAGGGCCAGGGGGTTCCCGGCGGGCAGAGCTGCCACCGCCCCTGGCCGAGCGAGGCGTTGACGGACGTCACCTCGGCACACACAAACGCCCCGCTTGGCTTTTTCTTGATGCACTGAGCCTTCTTACCGCGCTTCTGGAAGAAAGCGACGACGTTAGGCATGCGGCGATCTGCGACCGCGCCATCAACCTTCGCGAAAGAGGCGTAGGACCTGGCGTCCGATGGGGCGAGGCGCATCTGGGGGCGGGCGTCGTATAGGCAAAGCTCTGCGGCAACCTTCGCACCGATCTGTTTCGGAGTGCTCGCGGCGACAAAGTCCGGGAGCGTGATCGCCACCAGAAGCGTCAGAAGCCAAAGAACGGCGTTCAAGGCGATGTAGCGGCGGAAGGAGAAGGGCATGGCGGTCGCTCCGGTCGGCAAATCCTGGTCTTAGCCGGACCAAAAGCACGAACCGGACCAGTTTCGGGGCGCGGCGACCTACCTATTCATTGGGGATGCTGGGTTGGGGTTGTGTTCTCGCCCCATTGGGAGTAAGACCCGCCGCACTTTACTTCACACACGAACATGCGCCGGCGATTTCGGTTACCTGCGCTCCGGTCTCGGGCTCCGGCTTGAGAGGGTTCGTGGAGGCACAACCGGAAAAGAGAAGGCCCTCAGATGGCAGCACCGACCTTTACCATGCGCCAGCTCCTGGAAGCCGGCGTCCACTTCGGGCACCACACCCGTCGTTGGAACCCGAAGATGAAGCAGTTCATCTACGGAACCCGAAACAACATCCACATCCTCGACCTTCAGCAGACCGTGCCGTTGCTGCACCGGGCGCTGGAAGCGATCCGCGATGTGACCGCGCAGGGCGGCCGTGTTCTCATGGTCGGCACCAAGCGCCAGGCCGCCGACACCGTCGCCGACACGGCACGCCGCACCGGTCAGTACTTCGTCAACCACCGCTGGCTCGGTGGCATGCTGACGAACTGGAAAACCATCTCCAACTCCATCAAGCGTCTGAAGGATCTTGAGGAACAGATGGCCGGGGGCGTCCAGGGACTCACCAAGAAAGAGCTTCTGAACCTCACGCGCGAGCAGGAGAAGCTGGAGCGCGCGCTCGGCGGCATCAAGGAGATGGGTGGCCTGCCGGACATCCTCTTCATCATCGACACCAATAAGGAAAGCCTGGCGATCCAAGAGGCCAAGACCCTCGGTATCCCGGTCGTGGCGGTTGTCGACAGCAATTCCGATCCCGAGGGCGTGGCGTTCCCGATCCCGGGCAACGACGACGCAATGCGGGCCATCACTCTCTATTGTGAGCTGGTGGGCAATGCGGTTCTCTCCGGCCTTCAGGCTGAGCTGATGGCCGATGGCGAAGACGTTGGCGAAAGCGTAGACGGACCGGTTGAGCCGGCTCTGGCCGAGGCTGAAGAAGCCGAATCGGAAGCCCCAGAATCAGCTCCGGAAGAGGCTGCGGCCCCGGAAGCGGAAGCGAGCGAGTCCGCAACCGCTTGAGGAACCGGCATTCGTCTGGTTAGCGGCGGCGGCTCCTCGTTCTGGAGCCGCCGTTAGCTTATAACGAAGCGGGCAGGTCCGGTGATCTGAGACGACCCGCTTGATGACTTCGGATCACCGCACGGATGCGCGGTGGTCTTTCATGAGCGGGCGACCCCTCGGCGCCCCGCCGCCATTCGCGAAGAGGTGACAAGATGGCTGTGACAGCTGCTCTGGTGAAAGAGCTCCGGGACAAGACCGGCGCTGGCATGATGGACTGCAAGAAGGCGCTGAACGAGACGGACGGCGACTTGGAGGCTGCGGTCGACTGGCTCCGTAAGAAAGGTTTGGCCGCGGCTGCAAAGAAGTCGGGCCGTGTTGCGGCCGAGGGTGTGGTCGCCGTTGCCACGTCCGGCTCCAAGGGGGCGGTCGTCGAGGTGAATTCTGAGACCGACTTCGTCGCCCGGAACGAGGAGTTTCAGGCGTTCGCCCGGACTCTCGCCGGTTTGGTGCTGGAGCATGGCACGGACATCGAAGGTCTTCAGTCGGTCGCGTATCCGGAAACGGGCCGGACCGTGGGCGAGCAGCTCACCCACAATATCGCGACCATCGGCGAGAACATGTCCATCCGGCGTGCCGAGATCGTTGAGGTCCCGGAAGGCGTTGTCGTTTCCTATGTGCACAGCGCGGTTGCGTCCGGCCTTGGCAAGATCGGTGTGCTCGTGGGTGTGAAGTCCTCCGCCTCCGGCGAGGCGCTGGAAACACTCGGCAAGCAGGTCGCGATGCACGTCGCCGCAACCGCCCCGCAGAGCCTGAGCGTCGATGATCTCGACCCGACCTCGGTCGATCGTGAGCGTCAGGTTCTGATCGATCAGGCGAAAGCCTCCGGCAAGCCGGACGAGATCGTCGAGAAGATGGTCGAGGGCCGGATTCGCAAGTTCTATCAGGAAGTCGTTCTGCTGGAGCAGACCTTCGTGATCGATAACGAGACCAAGGTGTCCAAGGTCGTCGAGGGCGTGTCGAAAGACGTTGGCGCTCCTGTCGAGCTCACCGGTTTCACGCGCATGGTGCTCGGTGAGGGCATTGAGCGCGAAGAGAAAGACTTCGCCTCCGAAGTCGCGGCTCAGCTGGCCAGCTGATCGGGAAGACGGAGGCAATCGGCTTAGACAATCAGGAGGACCAGGTGATGGCGTTGCTGAAACACGAACACCGGAGCAGCCCGAAGTACCGCCGGGTCCTCCTGAAAATTTCCGGCGAAGCCCTGATGGGTTCGCAAAGCTACGGCCTTGACCCGGAGATGGTCGACCGGGTTGCCCGGGAAATCCAAAGCGTTGTCGATCTCGGCGTCGAGGTCTGCCTTGTCATCGGCGGCGGGAACATCTTCCGCGGTGTGTCCGGGGCCGCCGCCGGAATGGAACGGGCCACGGCCGACTACATGGGCATGCTGGCGACCGTGATGAACGCGCTGGCGATGCAGGCCGCGATCGAACGCCTGGGCGTGCAGACGCGGGTTCAGTCAGCCCTCGAGATGTCCGCCATGTGCGAGCCCTACATCCGGCGCCGCGCGGTCCGGCACATGGAGAAGAAAAGGGTGGTGATTTTCGCCGCCGGTACCGGGAACCCGTTCTTCACCACTGACACGGCCGCGGCACTTCGCGCGGTCGAAATGGGGTGCGACGCGATGCTGAAGGCCACTAAGGTCGACGGTGTCTACGACGCCGATCCGGAGAAGGTCGAAGACGCCCGCCGGTACGACCGCTTGAGCTATATGGACGTCCTTCGCCGTGATCTGAAGGTGATGGACGCGTCCGCAATTTCGCTCGCCCGTGAGAATCGCATTCCGATCCTCGTCTTTTCGATCCACAATGACGGTGCATTCGCTGAGGTTATCCAAGGCGAAGGCCGCTTTACGATCATTGACGAAGAGGGAGACGATGCCTGAGCCCGACCTAGACGATATCGAGCGCCGGATGGACGGCGCGCTCACGGCGCTCCAGAAGGAATTTCAGGGACTACGGACCGGCCGGGCCTCAGCACAGCTGCTGGAGCCAATCATGGTCGACGCCTACGGGGCCAAAATGCCGGTCAATCAGGTCGGTACCGTCGGCGTACCAGAACCTCGCATGCTGACGGTCCAGGTGTGGGACAAGAGCATGGTCAAAGCGGTGGAGAAGGCGATTCGAGAGGCGGATCTCGGCCTTAATCCCCAGACGGACGGACAGCTCATTCGGGTACCGCTGCCGGATCTAAGTGAAGAACGGCGCCGCGAACTTGCCAAAGTTGCATCGAAGTATGCCGAGAACGCGCGTATCGCTGTCCGGAACGTCCGCCGCGACGGCATGGACGACCTGAAGAAGGCCGAGAAGGATGGTGAGCTGAGCCAAGACGATCGACGGATGTACGAAGAGGAAATCCAGTCCATGACGGATGCGCACGTCGCCAAGATCGACGAAACGTTGTCCGTCAAGGACCAGGAGATCATGCAGGTCTGACCCGGATGCAACTAGCCGCAGATACCCGCGCCGAACTGGCGCCACTCCACGTTGCCGTCATCATGGACGGCAATGGCCGTTGGGCGCGGGCGCGGGGACTGCCACGGACCGCCGGTCACCATCGCGGTGCGGAAGCGGTGAAACGAACGGTTAGGGACTCCATCGATCTCGGCGTTGGCTATCTGACCCTCTTTGGCTTCTCGTCGGAGAACTGGAAACGCCCGCTGGCGGAGATCGGCGACCTTATGGGGCTTCTCCGAAGCTATCTCAGCCGTGAGATCGCGGAACTCCACAAGCAGGGGGTCCGATTCCGTGTGATCGGCGAGCGTGAGCGGCTGGACGACGACATCGTTGCCCTGATTGAGCAGGCCGAGCGGACAACCGAAGGAAACACGATCCTCAATCTGACGATCGCTCTGAGTTACGGCGGCCGGGCCGAAGTCGCGAATGCTGCGCGGGCTTTGGCAAAGGATGTTGCTGCCGGTCGTCTTTGCCCGGAGTCGATTGATGAGGCGACGCTCGCAGGACGGTTGGAGACCACCGGGATTCCAGACCCGGATCTTTTGATCCGGACAAGCGGCGAGAAGCGCATCTCCAACTTCATGCTTTGGCAGTGCGCCTATACTGAATTTGTTTTTGTCGACACCTATTGGCCGGATTTCTCCCGCCCCGACTTGGAGGCGGCGATCGACGAGTTCGGTCAGCGTGAGCGGCGGTTCGGCGCCGCTGCGGGATGACAGCCGCTGTGCCCGAGAGTGGGCAAAGCCCGGGCCCCGGAAGCGGCCCGGTCTCACCCGTTCATGATCTCTGGCGGCGCGCGCTCTCGTCCGCCGTCATCATCCCACCGGTGCTTCTGGTGCTGTGGTGGGGCGGATCACCGTTTACCGTTCTGATCCTTGCCTCTGCGGCGCTAATGGCGTGGGAATGGGGCTCAATGGTATCGGGTGCCCGCACCCCTTCAACAATCGCCGGCGTGGTCGCGGCTTTCAGCGCCGTGGCCGTTAGCCAGTTCGTAGAGCCGCTCACGGCTTTGGTTTTTTTGGTCTGCCTCTCCGGTGCGGTTCTCGTCATCGGGTCTTTGGCGCGTTGGTCGGCACCGCTCTGGTCTGCCAGCGGGGTATTTGTGATCGCGCTGGCCTGTATCTCGGTCCTTTGGCTGCGCCATGTCGGCCCTTCCGGCCTCGAAGTCACACTGTGGGTCATCTCGACGGTGGTGGTAACGGATGTGGCGGCATACGGCGCCGGTCGAAGCATTGGCGGCGCGAAGCTTGCCCCGTCCATCAGCCCGAATAAGACCTGGGCCGGTGGATATGGCGGGCTTTTTGCCGCGACGGCCTTAGGATTTGGCGCCGCAATCCTCTACGGTTTCCAGGAGCCTTGGTGGCTCGCGCTTGCCGGAGCTGCCATTGCTATCGTCGCCCAATTCGGTGATCTCGTGGAATCCGCGGTGAAACGGCGCTTCGAAGTCAAGGACTCTGGCGCGCTCATCCCAGGCCACGGCGGGTTGCTTGACAGACTGGACGGCCAGCTTGCAGCGCTGCCCGTTGCCGCGTTGATCGTCTCGCAAATGGACCCGGTCCTGCTCGGTCTCACAGCGGGTTCTTGAGGGAAAGAGGGCGGATGGAGAAGGAACAACGATCCGTCACGGTTCTCGGCTCCACAGGGTCCGTCGGCAAGAGCACCTTGGACCTCATCCGGCGGTCGCGCGATGACTACAGGGTAGAAGCTCTTGTCGCCGGCTCCGATGTGGAGACGCTCGCCGCCCAGGCTCGTGAGCTTGGCGCCGC
Source organism: Thalassobaculaceae bacterium (assembly GCA_963691835.1). Taxonomy (GTDB): domain Bacteria; phylum Pseudomonadota; class Alphaproteobacteria; order Thalassobaculales; family Thalassobaculaceae. Next base: position 4,141,684 of record OY829383.1, on the reverse strand, counting down.
TTTCGTCGCCGTCGCGGATCCATCCAAGCTCGACGCCCTGCGGGATGCCGTCGCCGGGCACGACATAGAGGTTGGGGCAGGTCCGTCGGCGATCGTTGACGCGGCGGCCAGGCCTTCCGATTGGGTCATGTCGGCAATCGTCGGTTTTGCAGGGTTGGCGCCCACCATGGCCGCCATCGAACGGGGAGCAACTGTCGGCCTTGCCAACAAGGAGTCCCTTGTGGCCGCCGGCGACGTGGTTATGGCTCAGGTAAAGCGGTGCGGGGCCACACTGCTGCCGGTGGACAGCGAGCACAACGCGATCTTTCAGGTCTTGCATGAAGAGCACCGGCCTGCCGTCGCCAGGATTGTTCTGACAGCCTCAGGGGGGCCGTTCCGGACGACGCCCGTTTCTGAACTCGCGTCCAAAACACCGGCGGAAGCGGTGAAGCATCCGAACTGGTCAATGGGCGCCAAGATTTCCGTCGACAGCGCGACGATGATGAACAAAGGGCTCGAGATCATCGAGGCTCATCACGTGTTCGCCATGCCCCCGGAGCAGATCGAGGCGTTGGTACACCCTGAATCGATCATCCACGGTCTGGTCGAGTACGTGGACGGCTCCGTCCTCGCACAACTGGGCACACCGGATATGCGCACGCCGATTGCGGTCACCCTCGCCTGGCCTCACCGGATCGAGACACCGTCGGAACGGCTGGATCTTGCAGCGTTGGGCTCTTTGAATTTCGAAGCGCCGGATCTCCGCCGATTTCCCGCTCTTGGCCTTGCCCGCGAGGCTCTCGTGGCCGGAGGCGGGACCCCTGCGGTCCTCAACGCCGCGAACGAGGTCGCCGTCGCCGCCTTCCTGTCCGGGCGCATTGGGTTCATGGCGATTGTCGACGTGGTCGAACGGGTGCTGGAGATGATGGAGCCGCCCCTGTGTCAAACCATCGACGATGTCTTGGCCATTGACGCCGCCGCGCGCCGGGGTGCTGAGGCGATTGTCGAGCAGATCGGCACGCAATCCACCGTTCAGATTGCAGGTAGCTTGGCGAACGCCTAAGTAACGTCTGTCGACGCGATACGGGACTCTGACGCATCCATGGATTTGTTGCTTGGCATTTGGGACACGGTGATCCCGTTTTTGGTTATTCTCACCCTCCTTGTCTTCGTGCATGAGTTGGGGCACTACCTCGTCGCACGGCGGAACGGTGTTGGTATTGAGGCGTTCTCAATCGGGTTTGGGCCGGAGATCTTCGGTTGGTACGATAAGGCTGGAACCCGTTGGAAATTCTCTGCCATTCCGCTGGGCGGATACGTCAAGATGGTCGGCGACGCGGACCCGGCGAGTGCCACCCAGGAAGATCAATCGGGCATGACGGAACAGGATCTCGCCAGATCCTTCCACAACAAGAGCCTGGGTGCCCGTACGGCTGTCGTGGCTGCGGGACCAGCCGCCAACTTCCTGTTCGCGATCGTTCTCCTTGCTGGCGTCTACGTCACCGTCGGCAAGCAAGTCCCTGTCGATGCGCCCGAAGGCATTGTCCAGCTCGGGACGGTTCTGCCTGATGGAGCCGCAAACGATGCGGGATTGGAGCCGGGCGATATTGTTCTGTCGGTTGAGGGCGAGGGGGTTGAGAGCTTCACCGCACTGCGTGACATCGTGCGGGCGAGCCCATCCCAGTCACTTGCCCTTGAGATCGACAGGGGTGGCCAAACCCTCACCCGAACTATTGTGCCGGATGCTGTCACCGAAACTCAGCCGGACGGCTCCGAGATCCAGGTTGGCCGGATCGGCGTTCACAACCTCCTGGTCGAAAACAAGACCTTCGGCGTGTTCGCATCTCTTCTGGAAGCCGTGAAGGATACGGGCTCGATCACGGTTCAGACTCTGGATGCCGTCGGCGAGATCATCACCGGCTCCCGCACGGCCGAGGAACTGGGCGGGCCGATCAGGATTGCCCAGATGTCCGGTACCGTGGCGGAGAGCGGGCTTGAGACGACGATCATCTTCATGGCGATCCTCTCGATCAATCTTGGCCTGATCAATCTGTTTCCGATCCCTGTTCTCGACGGTGGACATCTCATGTTCTACGCGATCGAAGCAATCCAGCGGCGCCCCTTGTCCGAACGTGTCCGGGAGTACGCGTCACTCGCGGGCTTGACCATGGTGATTGCGCTGATGCTGTTCGTTACCTGGAACGATCTGGCTCAGCTTCGGGTGTTCGATTATCTCGGATCTTTATTCACAAGCTAGAACGTCAGCAGGCAAAATAGTCTGTATTCCAAAGAATTGTCGCCGTTTCCTATTCCAACGCGCCACGTGGCGTGTTAGGTGTCGCGGCCGTCTTGCGGGAAGCAGATGCAGGTCGGTCGGTTGCGGATTATGAACATGAGAAGTCGGTGCTGATCCTGAGATCCTTTCTGATTGCCTCTGTCATTGCGGTTGTGACGCTGGTCGCCGTCGCCGTGCCCACGGGCCAAGTCCAGGCTCAAACGCCCACAATTTCCGACATCCAGGTTTCCGGCACTCAGCGGATCGATCCGGAAACCGTCCGCTCTTACATGCTCGTTCAACCTGGGGATCGCTTTGACACGGTCCTATTGGACCGCTCGCTCAAAGCCCTGTTTGGAACCGGTCTCTTCGCCGATGTGACGCTTCGCCGGGAGGGAGCGTCGCTCGTTGTCAACGTGGTTGAAAACCCGGTCATCAACCGGATTGCCTTCGAGGGGAACAAGCGTCTCAAGAACGCGGATCTTGAGGCCGAAATCCAACTCAGGCCCCGCTTGGTGTTCACCCGGACCCGGGTGCAGCAGGATGTACAACGGCTTCTGGACATCTACCGGCTCAGCGGGCGGTTCGCCGCCCGGGTGGAGCCGAAGGTCGTGCAGCTCGAACAGAACCGGGTTGATCTGATCTTCGAGATCGACGAAGGCCCCCTCACTCAGATCCGGGCCATTTCGTTCATCGGCAACAAGGTCTTCAGTGACTCAAAGCTGCGCGGCGAGATCCAAACTGAAGAGTATGCGTTCTACAAGCTGCTCACGACCACGGACACATATGATCCGGACCGCCTCAGCTTCGACCGCGAGCTTCTGCGCCGCTTCTACCTGAAAGAGGGATACGCCGATTTCCGCGTGATATCAGCGGTCGCGGAATTGACCCCGGACCGGGAAGCGTTCGTGGTCACATTCACGGTCGAGGAGGGCGAGCGGTACACCTTTGGTGAGATCGACTTCGACATTCGTCTGCGCCGTTTGGAAGCCGCAGACCTCGTACCTCTTGTAGATTTCTCGCCAGGTGAGGACTACGACGCAGGTCTGGTTGAAGACACGGTCGATCTGGTCACAGACAAACTCGGCACGCTTGGATATGCGTTTGTCGACGTCCGGCCGGTACCCAATCAGGATCGGGACGCCCGGACGATCGGCATAACCTTCGCGGTGAGCGAAGGCCCCCGGGTTTTCGTTGAACGGATCAACGTCACTGGGAACGTCAGAACGCTAGACCGTGTCATTCGCCGGGAGTTTGAGCTTGTCGAAGGCGATGCCTTCAACACCTCCAAACTCCGCCGTTCTCGACGCCGGGTCCGGAACCTCGGGTTCTTCGGATCGGTAAGCGTAGACAATGTCGAGGGATCAAGCCCCGACCGCACGATCATCAACGTCGACGTGGAAGAACAATCGACGGGAGAGATCTCCTTCGGTATCGGGTTCTCGACGATCGATGATTTCGTCGGTGATATCGGCATTCGCGAACGGAATCTGCTGGGCCGGGGCCAGGATCTGGCGGCCCGGTTCTCCGGATCTCTCCGAAACACGCAGTTCGATATCTCCTTTACCGAGCCGTATTTCCTGGAACGCGATCTGAGTTTCGGCATCGACTTGTTCCGCACGACCAGAGACCGCCAGAACGACAGCTCGTTCTCAGAAAAGCGCATCGGCGGCGGCATCCGGTTTGGCTATGATCTCGCCCGCGATCTTCGTCAGGTGATCGGCTACAACGCCCGTCAGACCGAGATTACGGATGTGCAAAGCGACGCCTCCCGGTTCATCGCGGATCAGGAAGGCGAGACCACCGTCTCGCAAGTCACTCAGCGACTGACCTATGACATTCGGGACAGCCGAAACAACCCGACTGAGGGATACCTGCTGGGTCTGGAGACGGATCTGGCTGGTCTCGGGGGTGATCTGTCTTTCGTGCGCGGTGTGGTGAAAGGCAGCTACCACACGCCCGTCCCGTTCGGTGAGGACCTCGTCCTGTCGTTCATAGCCGAGGGCGGCGCGATCCAAGGCCTTGATGAAGATATCCCGATCAGCGAACGCTTCTTCCTCGGCGGTGCGGATCTGCGTGGATTCGACCGGACGGGTGTCGGGCCCCGGGATACAGACACCGGGGATGCACTGGGCGGAAACCGTTACTATGTAGGATCCATCGAGTTGGGTTTCCCGCTCGGTCTGCCTGACGATCTCGGTCTCCGGGGTTTTGTGTTTACCGACGCCGGCAGCCTTTGGGAAATCGACGAAACGGGTGAGAATCTGTTCGACTCCTCTGCCATTCGCGCCTCGTCCGGTGTGGGACTGGCATGGGCGACGGCATTCGGTCTTATTCGCGTGGATCTGGCGCAGGCCCTCTTGAAGGAAGAGTTCGATGAAACCGAGATTTTCCGATTCAGCTTCGGCACACGGTTCTAGCCTTATTCGGGCCGCCCGTCAGATCATGAACCGTGTCGGGACCAGGTCGCCTGTGGTCCTGTCCGCCATTGCCTTTGCTTTGTTCTTGGTGGGGGTACCGGCTAACGCCCAATCGGTTCCTCAGATAGAACCGGTTTCGATCGCAGTCATCGACTTCAAGCGTGTTCTGCATCAATCGAAAGCCGCCGAAGCGGTTCGGGCACAGATCGACGCCCAGAGAAAAGCCTACCAGCAGGAGTTCGACGATCTTGAGCGCACCATGCGCCAGGAAGAGCAGAAGCTCCAGCAACAACGTGCGATTCTGGCGCAGGACGCGTTTCAGGCGCGGGCAAAGGACTTCCAGGACCGCGTCGCCTCGGCGCAGCGGGATGTTCAAGTGAAACGCCGGGCGCTGAACGCCGCCTTTGATCAGGCAATGAACGAGATCAGCAAGGTCCTGATCAGCATCGTCGCCGACCTTGCCAAGGAAGCAAATGTCGGGGCGATCCTCGACAACAACAACATCGTGCTTGCCGACAAGAAGCTCGATATCTCGGACATCGCTCTGGCCCGCCTCGACGCAAAACAGCCCAAAGTCACGATTGAGCTGACCGAAAAGAAAAGATGATCCCGGTCTGACAGACCGATAGGGTGCGTCGTCTCTGAACCGATTGACAGCCTAGGGGCGCGCAGTGGCCGATCCTCGTTTCTTTCAGAACAAAGGCCCATTCTCACTCGAAGAGGTGGCAGCGACCGCGGGGGTCGCGTTACCGGAAGGGGCCGATCCGGCATTTCCGGTAACCGACATCGCAGCCATCGGTGAGGCCGGACCGAGCGAACTCTGTTTTGTAGAGAACAGACGCTACGTGCCGATGTTGTCCGAAAGCCGGGCTGGCGTTGTTCTACTGCCGAAAAATCTGGTCGACCGGGCTCCGGAAGGACCCGTGCTGCTGGTGAGCGACCGACCAAGGCGGGCGTTTGCGAAGCTGGCCCAACGCTTCTACCCGGAGCCTGTTCCAACCTCCGGGATCCATTCGTCTGCCGTCGTGGACCCGAGCGCCGAGATCGGGGATGGCGTGGTAATCGACGCCAACGCGGTCGTCGGCCCAAAGGCGTCTATCGGTGCAAGATGCCGGATTGCGGCCGGGGCCGTGATCGGGGAAGCCGTGGTGATCGGTGAGGACACCCGGATCGGAGAGGGGGCCAGCATCAGTCACGCCCTCATTGGGGCGCGGTGTTTCATTTATCCAGGCGCCCGTGTCGGCCAGCCTGGATTCGGTTTCGAGTTCGATGAAGCGGGCCCGATCAAGATGCCGCAGTTAGGCCGGGTCTTGATCGAAGATGATGTGGAGATCGGGGCGAACTCGACGATCGACCGTGGCAGTGGTCCTGACACGGTCGTTGGTCGAGGGACCATGATTGATAATCTGGTGCAGTTGGGTCACAACGTCCGCGTCGGTCGCGGATGCATCATCGTTGCACAAGTCGGCATCGCGGGTAGCACGAAGGTCGGTGACCACGTCGTGATCGGCGGTCAAGTCGGTGTTGGGGGACACCTGACAATCGGCGATGGCGTTCAGATTGCGGCGACGGCCGGCGTTACCCGTAGTCTTGAGGCCGGCCTCAAGGTCGGGGGGGCGCCGGCGGTTCCCATTGATGAGTTCCGGCGTCAGATCGCCGCTATCAAGGCCTTGGGGCGAAGGCCAAAGAAGACGGAGTAGGAACGCAGTCATGAGCGAGGCGGAAGCTTCTCCGGTGGCGGAACCGGAAATGATCGAATCCATCGACGTTCTCCGGATTATGGAACTTATTCCCCACCGCTATCCTTTTCTGATGGTCGACCGGATACAGTCGATCACCAAGAACGTGCAGGCCCTCGGCATAAAGAGTGTCTCGATCAACGAGAACTTCTTCGGCGGTCACTTTCCGACGCGGCCGGTGATGCCTGGGGTCCTGATCATCGAATCCATGGCTCAGACTGCGGGGTGCCTGGTCGTCGCGACACTTGGTGAGGAGGCGGAAGGTAAGCTCGTCTACTTCATGACGATCGACGATGCCCGGTTCCGGAAGCCAGTCGTCCCCGGTGATCGTCTCGAAGTCTTGGTCGAGAAGATCCGGAACAGGGGTCAGGTCTGGAAGTTCTCCGGAAAAGCCCACGTCGAGGGCGTCCTGGTGGCCGAAGCCACCTTCTCCGCGATGATCGTCGACCAGTGAGCGTCGCGGTTTCAGGCATGGTAGCCATCCATCCGTCGGCCGTCGTCGACCCCGGCGCCACAATTGGCACCGACGTTCAGGTCGGGCCTTTCTGCGTGGTCGGCCCTGAGGTCACCCTTGGCGATGGCGTTGTTCTCCACTCCCACGTCGTGGTTGAGGGCCGGACGACCATCGGTGACCGCACGCAGATCTTTCCGTTCTCCTCGATCGGCCACCGTCCCCAGGATCTGAAGTTCGGCGGCGAGCCGTCGCGCCTGGAGATCGGCTCCGGGAACATGATCCGGGAGCATGTCACCATGAACCCGGGTACCGAGGGCGGGGGCATGCTGACCAAGGTCGGCGACAACGGGCTCTTCATGGTCGGTGCGCACGTGGCCCATGACTGCCTGATCGGGGACAACGTGATCATGGTGAACAACGCCACTCTTGGCGGCCATGTAATCATTGAGGATTTCGCGATCATTGGCGGCCTAAGTGCCGTTCACCAGTTCGTGCGGATTGGAAAGCACGCCATGATCGGCGGCATGACGGGCGTGGAGAATGATGTGATCCCGTTCGGCACCGTTATGGGCGAGCGCGGCCGTCTATCCGGGCTCAATCTCGTTGGAATGAAACGACGCAACTTTGACCGGGAACAGATTAACGCCCTCCGAAAAGCCTATCGGCTGCTCTTCGCGAGCGACGGCACCTTTCAGGAACGGCTCGACGAAGTGGCCAACGAGTTCTCCGATCATGAGGCCGTGATGGAGATCGTCGCGTTCGCTACGCAGGACTCATCGAGGGCGCTGTGCCACCCAAAGGGCGACGGCAGCTGATCGCATGAGCAAGCTGGGCATCGTCGCGGGTGGTGGCCGTCTGCCGCGTCGGATCGCCGAGGTCGCGGCAGCCGGGGGGCGCGGGGTGTTTCTGGTTGCCTTCCAGGGCCAGACGGACCCGGACACGGTCGATGGGTTCCCCCACGCCTGGATGCGCCTGGGAGCCACCGGCGCCACCCTCAGCAAGTTTCGGGACGAGGGCGTGACCGAGGTTGTCATGGCGGGCCCCATGCGCCGGCCGGCTTTCTCCGAACTCGCGCTCGACACCCGCTCCGTCGTCGCTTTGGCCCGCGCCGGAACCCGCGTTATGGGGGACGATGGGCTGCTCTCCGTGATTATTGGCGAGATAGAGCGGGACGGTTTTCGTGTCATTGGCGTTGAGGATGTTCTGGGCGGCTGGCTGGCGCCTTTCGGACCGATCGCCGGGGCCGAACCCGATCCGGACGCTCAAAAGGATATCGATCGCGGCCTGGCCGTCTTGGCGGCCATGGGGGCCGTTGACGTTGGGCAGGGTGTTGCGGTTCAGGAAGGCCTTGTGCTGGCGGTGGAGGCCATTGAGGGAACGGACGCCATGCTTGACCGGGCCGGTTCGGTGAAACGGGAAGGTGCGGAAGGTCCCATTCTCATCAAGGCCCGCAAGCCAGGTCAGGAACAACGGGCCGACCTGCCGACCATCGGGCATGAGACTGTGCGGCGGGCGGCCGCCGCCGGCTTCCGCGGGATCGCCATAGAGGGCGAAGGGACGCTGATCGTCGACAAGGACGCCGCTGTCTCGGAAGCGGAGCGGCATGGCTTGTTCATCCACGGGGTGAGGGGACCCAATCTTGATGCCGGCCCCCGGCACCCGCCCCACGACGATGCCTGAAGTTACGGGAACAGGCGGCGGAGACGGCATGCTCGTCTACGTCATTGCCGGGGAGGCGTCGAGCGATGCGCTTGGAGCCGCTTTCATGCGCTCGATGCGGGCACGATACGGCGATGGGGTTCGATTTGCCGGTGTCGGCGGAGAGCAAATGACCCGAGAGGGGCTCAGCAGCCTTTTCCCAATCTCGGAAATGGCCGTCATGGGCGTGTTCGAGATTCTTCCCTATGCTCGCCACCTTCTGAAACGGATTGCCGAGACGGCGGAAGACATCCTCAAGCAGAGACCGGCGATCCTCCTGACGATCGACAGCAAGGCCTTCACCTTCCGGGTCGTTCAGCGGGTAAGGGCTCAGCGGGCGAAGCGGGGGGTCTCCTTTCCGCTCGTCCATATGGTGCCGCCGACGGTTTGGGCATGGCGGCCTGGACGGGCGCGGGTCATCGCGAAGTTTCTGGACCATCTTCTGTGTCTGTTCCCTTTCGAGCCGCCCTACTTCGAGAGGCACGGCCTCCCAACGACGTTTGTCGGTCACCCCTCAGCCCTTCAGCCCGAGGGCAACGGAGCGCGGTTTCGGGCGCGTCACGGGATCGAGCCGGACGCCCCAGTCCTGCTGATCCTGCCGGGCAGCCGGCCTGGAGAGGTCCGGCGGCTCATTCCGGTCTTTGGTCCGGTCGTCGACCGGATCGTCACGCGATATCCAGGCATGCGGGTCGTCGTCCCCACTGTTCCCGTGGTGGCCGACGCCGTCCGACGGGGTGTCGCGGACTGGCGTGGTGAGCCTCTGGTGGTGGACGGCACCGATCAGAAGTTCGATGCGTTCGCTGCGGGAACCGCTGCCCTGGCAGCCTCGGGTACGGTGACGCTTGAACTCTCTCTCGCCGGCGTGCCCACGGTCGTGGCCTACCGGGTGGGCTGGTTGTCGGCGATCGTCGCCAAAATGCTGGTGAACCGCGACTCGGTCATCCTGACCAACCGGCTCTTGGAGAAGCAGATCCTACCGCTTTACGTCCAGGAGGAGTGCCAGCCGGATACCCTAACCATTGCTGTGCAGCGACTGATCGACGACAAGCGGGCGCGGGAAGAGCAGATCGAGGCGGGCCGGGAAATCAGGGAAAAGCTGATCGCGGACGGAGAGCCGCCGGCGGACCGCATGGCCAGGGTGGTTGCTTCTCTGGCCGGGCTCGACCAGCCCCCTGCCGCTCAGCCATAATGCGGGCCGCCGGTCCACCCGGACCGGCACCATCCGCAGACGGGAGCATTCGGGTCTCATGGACACCAGCAAGTTTCGATTTCTTCACACGATGATCAGGGTGAAGGATCTTGAGAAATCAAAGGACTTCTACACCAGGCACTTGGGCATGCAGGTGCTTCGGGAGAAAGAGTACCCAACGGGCGAGTTCACGCTGTGCTTTGTCGGCTATGGCGAAGAGACCAGCAGCACGGTGATCGAGCTCACCTACAATTGGGGTCAGGAAGAGGACTACACCCAAGGCAGCGGCTTCGGCCATCTGGCGATCGCGGTGCCGGACATCTACGGCGCGTGCGAGCAGATGGAGAAAGAGGGTGTTGAGATTCCGCGCCCCGCCGGTCCGATGAAGCACGGCGGCAGCGTGATCGCGTTCATCAAGGACCCCGACGGCTACCTCATCGAGTTGGTCGAAAAGTCGTGATGGGGGACTGAGTGCCTCAAGGTCACCAAGCCTCTGAGAAACGAAAACGGGCGGCCAAGGCCGCCCGTTTCTGTATCCGAGCTTTGGAAAGCGGCGATTACCGCTTGTCGACCGGCACGAAGTCGCGCTGGCTCGGGCCCGTGTAGAGCTGCCGGGGCCGACCGATCTTCTGGGTCGGATCCTCGATCATCTCTTTCCACTGGGCGACCCAGCCGACCGTGCGGGCCACGGCGAACAGGACAGTGAACATGCTGGTCGGGAAGCCGAGCGCCTTCAACACGATGCCGGAATAGAAGTCGACGTTCGGGAACAGCTTCCGTTGGACGAAGTAGTCGTCCTCAAGGGCGATCTTCTCCAGTTCCATCGCAAGCTCAAGCAACGGATCGTCAAGGTTCAGTTCCGCCAGAACTTCGTGACAGGACTCCCGCATCACATTCGCGCGCGGGTCGTAGTTCTTGTAGACCCGGTGGCCGAAGCCCATGAGCCGGAACGGATCGTCCTTATCCTTCGCTCGTTCCAGGAACTCTGGAATCCGATCCTTGTGACCGATCTCGTTCAGCATCACGAGCACAGCCTCATTGGCGCCCCCGTGTGCAGGGCCCCAAAGAGAGGCAATGCCGGCCGCGATGCAGGCGAACGGATTGGCCCCCGAAGAGCCAGCAAGCCGGACTGTGGAGGTCGATGCATTCTGCTCATGATCCGCGTGCAGGATCAGCAGCCTGTCCATGGCCCGGGAAACAGTCGGGCTGCACTTGTACTCCTCGGCCGGAACCGAGAAGAGCATGTGCAGGAAGTTCTCAGCGTAACTCAGCTGGTTTTTCGGATAGTTGAACGGCTGACCGATGGAGTACTTGTAGGCCATTGCCGCGATCGTCGGCATCTTCGCGATCAGACGGAACGAGGCCACCATCCGCTCGTGCGGATCATGGATGTTCGTGCTGTCGTGATAGAACGCGGACAGAGCGCCCACAACACCGCACAAGATCGCCATCGGATGCGCGTCCCGGCGGAAGCCGCGGTAGAAGTTGATCAGCTGCTCATGGACCATGGTGTGGTAGGTCACATCATAGTCGAACTTCGCTTTCTGGGCCGCGTCCGGCAATTCTCCGTACAAAAGGAGATAGCAGACTTCCAGGAAATCGCTGTTCTGGGCCAATTGATCGATCGGATAGCCGCGGTGCAGCAAAATGCCCGCATCGCCATCGATGAAGGTCAGCCCGGACTCACATGAGCCCGTTGAGGTGAAGCCCGGATCATATGTGAAGTGATCCGTTTGGGCGTAGAGCTTACGAACGTCAATGACGCTCGGCCCAAGAGAACCGCGCATGACCGGCAGATCAATGCTCTCGCCGGTGCCGTTGTCGGTCAGGGTAAACGTCCCCGAATTGCTCTGGGTCATGGTCCCTCCCTCTGGTCCAAAGTCTTGCGGGGTATCCCCCCGGACCGCCGCATGTTGCGACGGAGTTTAGGCGTTACGTTGCACTGCCGCAAACGGCGTTGATCCTGGCCCGGGATTCCGCCGGTCCCAGTACAGCCAGCACTTCGAAAATCCCCGGGCTTGTGGTCGATCCTGTAAGCGCGGCCCTCAGCGGTTGCGCGACCGACCCGAGTTTGACCCCCGCCTCCTCAGCATAAGCCTTTACCGCGGCCTCTGTGGACTCCTCCGACCACGCCTCTGTATCCGGCAGAACATCCAGAACGGCCTGTAGAATTGAGGCGGCGTCCCCTTCAAGGAGTTTCGACGCTTTCTCCGTGAAGGAAAGAGGTAACGTCGCCGCATAGAACGCCGCATTGTCCGCGAGTTCCAGAAGGGTCTTCGCGCGCGCTTTCAGGCCCGGCAATCCTGCCTTGATCCGGGCAATGCCAATATCGTCGAGAACCAACCCATCCCGGCCTTTCAGCAGAGCAGCGACCTCCGACGCGAGGCGCTCATCACCGCTTTCCCGGAGATAGTGGCCATTCAGGTTTTCCAGTTTCTTCATGTCGAAGCGCGCCGGTGACCGACCAACCGCGTCCATCGAGAACCATTCAATCGCCTGCTCATCGGAGATGATCTCGTCATCCCCATGGGCCCAACCAAGACGCAGGAGATAGTTCCGCAGCGCCTCCGGCAGAACTCCCATGTCTCGGTAGGCGTCCACACCCAGCGCACCATGCCGCTTGGACATCTTGGCGCCGTCCGGTCCGTGGATCAGGGGGATATGCCCAAACTGGGGAAGGTCCCAGCTCATCGCCCGAAAGAGTTGGGCTTGCCGGAAGGCATTATTGAGGTGGTCATCCCCGCGGATCACGTGGGTCACGCCCATATCGTGATCGTCAACGACAACGGAATGCATGTAAGTCGGCGTTCCGTCCGCCCGAAGCAGGATGAAGTCGTCCAGTTCCTCGTTGGCGACCCGGACCGTGCCTTGGACCATGTCTTCAATCACCGTCTCTCCGTCCCGAGGCGCCTTCAATCGGACCACAGGGGGCACGCCGTCGGGTGCATCCGCCGGGTCCCGGTCGCGCCAACGGCCGTCATAGCGGAGAGGGCGCTTCTCCGCCTTTGCGCGGTCCCGCATCTCCTGAAGCTCTTCGGGGGTGCAGTAGCAGTGATAGGCGCCGCCGCTGGCGAGCAACTCTCTTGCGACCTCGGCATGCCGTCCGGCCCGTTGATGCTGATAGACGGTCTGGCCATCCCCGCCGAGACCCAGCCAGTCCAAACCATCGTGGATGGCCTGAACAGCTTCATCAGTAGACCGCTTCCGGTCCGTGTCCTCGACGCGGAGCAGATAGGTTCCGCCGTGGTGCCGGGCAAACAACCAATTGAACAGCGCCGTCCGCGCGCCACCAATATGGAGGAAGCCGGTCGGGGAGGGAGCAAAGCGGGTAACGACGCTCATTCCAGTGGAGATCCACGATTATGGGTTGTAGAGTTCATGCTTTCGCATGTCGACCGTCGGAGGCCGGGTCGGTGTCTAGCACAGGGTTCCCGGATTGGCGAGGTGATGGGCACCCAACCCGAAGACGCCGCCGTACCTTCAGCACCACCAGACAAATCGCCCTGATCCTGTGGGCAAAGCTTCTCGCAGAACGGGAGCGGTGGGTCCTATGGATCCCGGTTTTCATCGCGGTGGGAGGCGCCACCCGGCTGGGCATCCCAAACGACCATGACCTCGCGACGGGACTTGGAATCGCTTTCGCGCTTGGCGGGGCGATCCGGCTCAAATTCGGTCTGGAGAATGGGGTGATCGGTTCCTTGATCATGGCCGCCGCCTTCTGGACGACGGTTGGGGTCACTGCGATGGACTTTCGCTCCCGGGCAGCCGCGGCTCCGGCGGTCGGGCACCCGACAAAGGTCGAGATAACGGGAACCGTTCAATCCATTGAGCCGGCACACAAGGGCAAACGTCTCCATCTTGTTAACGCCGCATTGGACCGTCGGGGACAGCGGATCGCCGACGGCGTGGCGGTCAGAGTACGACTGATGAAGACCGGATCAGCGGTGCGGCCGGGCGACAGGGTCCAGCTCCCGGCTGTTCTACGGCGGCCACCCGGCCCGGTGCTGCCAAACGGATACGATTTCTCACAACAGGCGGCTTTCCAGGGTCTGTCGGCAACCGGGTTCGCCATCGGGTCTCCCATGGTCCTGAGCGCGGGAGGGGGCCGACAAACAGTGTGGCAACGAGTGGAAGCCACACGGGAATCCCTCGTGGAGCGGATTATGACCATTGTACCCGGTGTCGAGGGACGGGTGGCGGCGGCTCTCTTAACGGGGATTCGAGGGGGAATACCGCCTCAAGATCTCGGTGCGATGCGCGACTCCGGTCTCGCGCACCTCCTGGCCATATCCGGGCTGCACATCGGCTTGGTGGCCGGTTTGGTGTTTGGGACAACCCGCTTTCTGATCGCTCTGTGCCCTCCAGTGGCCCTCCGCATCGACGGAAAGAAGTGCGCGGCAGTCGCAGCCCTTGTATTCGCCTTCGCCTATCTCCTGCTTTCGGGCGCGACGGTCCCGACGCAGCGCGCTTTCCTAATGACCGCCGTCGTGATCGCAGGCGTGCTTCTAGGCCGAAATGCGATCTCAATGCGTCTTGTGGCGGCAGCCGCATCGGTCATCCTGATTGCCAGGCCCGAGGTTCTGTTCTCGGTGAGCTTCCAGTTGTCCTTTGCGGCCGTGGTCGCCCTGGTCGCCGTCTACGAGGCCCTTGGACGCTGGGAGAGGAAACCTGGCGAAGACGGGGGATGGGATCGCAGGATCCGCTTCTACTTCATGACCCTGATGCTGACCTCGCTTGTCGCGACCGCCGCGACGATGCCCTTCGCTCTCTACCACTTCAATCGCGGCGCGGTCTGGGGGGTGATCTCGAACCTGCTGGCCGTTCCCTTGACTGCTTTCTGGGTGATGCCCGCCGGCGTTCTAACGCTCATCACATACCCTTTCGGATTGGATAGCGTCCCAGCAACTATCATGGGCAAAGGAATCTCTCTTGTTTTGTGGATCGCTCATTCAGTTGCCGATTGGCCTCATGCCGTCGTGACCATCCCAACGGTTTCAAGCCGCGCCATGATCCTTTTTGTGGCGGCAGGGCTTTGGCTTTGTCTGTGGCGGACGCCATGGCGCCTGTTCGCACTCGTCATACTGCCAGTGGCCGTGCTTGTTGGGCTGCACGATTGGAACCATCGATCCCGTATTCTGCTTTCCGACCGTCACGCACTTGTCGGCGTGGAACTGGATGATGGTGTGCTGGCAGTGTCCGGTGACCGACAGGCCCAATTCGTCGCCGAGGCTTGGGCGAGAGCTGCGGGACAGAAACAGCCCTGGCGTTGGCGAAAGATTGCCGCCAAACGCGATGACATTGCCTGCGATGCGACGGGGTGCATTCTGGTTCTGTCGGGCCGGCGGATCGCTGTCATTGATAAGCCGTCCGACCGGTTGGAGGACTGTGACCACGCCGACTTGGTCATTGTGCGCTTCCGTGTAACGCAAGGATGTCCGTCCGGCGTTCCTCTGGTCGATGTCACGGCACTCAGGAGTGGGGGGCCGGCAGCATTGCACTTCATCGCCGATGCGGCTCAGCCAAGAGTCGTTCCGGCGCATTCTGAGGAGATCGGAAGTTTACTATACTGAAGAGTGTGTTCGTTAACCTGAACGATCTCAAATGGTTAAGAATCGAAAGTCTTCCTTTTGGTGCCGTGTCCGCTATAATAGGTCATATGTCCTGTCGATTAACCAGACTACAGAATCGGTTATTACGCCGGTGTGGATAAGATCTCTTTGGGATTTCGCGGGAGCGGGTTGATTGTCTGACATCAAGCAGCGCGCGATGAACATTCTCGCAACCTCCGTTCAGGAGATTGTCGGGCCGAAGAGTCTCGCATACGTGGCCATCCGGAAAGCGGCGGATGAGATCAACGACGAAGGCCGCACGAAGTGGGCCGAGATGATGTTCAATCAAATCTCGACGGACAATCGCCGCAGGATCCGGACGAATGCCATTGAAAAGGCGCATGAGGAAAAACGTATGTTCGTCCTCTCTGGAAAACGTCGCGAGCCTGCCGTCGATGTCGCCGATCTCAGCCGGATTTTCGGCACAGCGCAATCCTGGTAGCCGCGCTGCACCCATTCTTTCGTATACAGATCTGACGCCGTGCAGCCTCGCGGCCGCCTTTCAATATCGGCGCATCAAGCCAATCAGCCGTCCCTGGATCTTCACCTGATCAGGACGGAAAATTCTTGTTTCATAAGAGGGGTTTGCAGGCTCAAGCGCGATCGCCTGAGACCGACGCCGCAGGCGCTTCAACGTCGCTTCGGCATCATCGATCAAGGCGACAACGATCGTTCCGTTCTCCGCCGTATCACAGCGGCGAATGATTGCCGTATCGCCATCGAGAATGCCGGCTTCGATCATTGAATCACCTGCAACCTCCAGGGCGTAGTGCTCCCCGCCGACGACCATAGAGGCGGGGACGTCCACTGTTGCGCTGTGATCCCTCAACGCTTCGATCGGCGTGCCCGCAGCAATTCGCCCGTATAAGGGAAGCGAGATACCTTCCTGCTCAGCGGGTGGGGGCGTTTCTCTTGGCGGAACCGCTTTCGGGAAGTTGCCCGGGATGACGTTCGGCGAAAACCCACGTTGCGCGGGACGGTCGGCATGTGCCGGGTTGCCAAACCGCGCCATGCCGTCCGAGTCATCGTCCGTCTTCATCCCAAGTGGCGCTATATCGAGAGCGTGCGCCGCGGCCGTCGCACTATCCGGCATCTTCAGAACTTCCAGAGCCCGTGCCCGGTGCGGAAGACGCCGGATGAAGCCCCGTTCGGTCAATGCCGTAATCAGGCGGTGAACTCCGGACTTGGACTTGAGGCTGAGAGCATCCTTCATTTCATCGAAGGACGGCGATACGCCAGTCGTCTCCAGCCTCGAATTGATGAAGACAAGCAACTCCGCTTGTTTCCGCGTCAGCATGAACCGCCCCCCGGTTAAAACTGTTCAGATGGCTTTCGTTCGCACTTTGTGTCTCAACGGCGTGCCTTGCTGAAATACGCCATACATACACGCGAACGAACATCGAACGTGCGGTTCATGTTCTACTCTTGTTCACACAGTGCGTCAACGGTTCTGCAGCGATGAGCCCTAGAGCCAGGTGCAGTAGAGAGCCGGACGTGCCGGTAGTGCGGCATTGGAAACGGAGGCTAGAGACCCTGTAATCCCGATGCGAAACGAAGGATGGTCACCGATTCCCCAGCGGCTCGCGGTGGGTCATGAGGGGGACGGACAACAAGGCAATTGGACTGGCCGAGAACCGACATCATTGAGCTGTCCTGTTTCGGAAATGGGGTCACGACTCGGTGGCCGTTGTGATCCGTGGACAGCGTCGCCCGCACGTAGTCCTGCCTTCGATCGTTCGCCTGGATGTCCACGGCCAATGGAAGACGCTCCTCAACCCCACCGTCTCCGGTTACGCCGAGCATCCGAAGAAGGGCAGGGACCAGGAAGATGGCGCCGCAGACGATCGTCGAGACCGGATTCCCCGGCAAACCAAGCATTGCGGCACCACCGAGGGTCCCAAAGATCAACGGCTTGCCGGGCCGCATGGCGATCCGCCAGAAGGCGACGTCAAGGCCGTCGGGCCCGAATGCGTCTTTGCCGAGGGCTGATTGAACGAGGTCATGCTCTCCAACGGACGCGCCACCGGTCGTCACGATCATATCCGCCCCTCTGGCGCCGGCGGCCAAGGTTTGCAGGCCCTCAACCGTGTCCGGTGCGATCCCAAGATTGATGGGGGCCCCGCCGAACGCTGTGATGAGCGCATGGAGCGCCAGGCTGTTCGAAGTGACGATCTGATCCGGTCCGATTGGATCGCCCGGACGCACAATCTCGTCGCCAGTGCAAAGGATCGCGACGCGGGGCTTCCGGCGGACGGAAATCCAAGGCCGGTTCATGGCAGCGGCCAGACCGACATCGCGGACACTCAAGACCTGTCCAGCGGGGATACGCTCATCCCCTTCACGGAAGTCCAAGCCTGCCGGCCGGATAAAGGCTCCCGCAGCGGCTGTCTCACGAACTTCTATGTCGACCCCATCCATCTCGGACGGGGCGGATACATCCTCCTGGATTACAACAGTATCGGCACCATCAGGAATAGGGGCGCCGGTAAACACCCGCACGGCCTGGCCCGGGCCGACACTGCCTTCAAATCCGTGACCGGCCGGAGCGGACCCAATCCGAGTTAATGTCGCCGGAACCGTCGCCACGTCAACGGCCCGAACGGCATATCCGTCCATCGCGGAGACCGCCTTTGGCGGCTGGGTCCGCCGGGCCGTCACGGGCAGAGCGGTCACACGGCCAAGCGCGTCAGTTAGTGCGACGTCTTCTGCCGGCATGAGCGGGACCGCAGACAAGATCCTGTCCAGCGCCTCCGAAACCGGCATGAGGTCAGCCACGAGCCCAGTCTCCTGACTTGCCGCCAGCCTTGTACTCCAACCGGATGTCCAGGATCTCCATTCCCCGGTCGATCGCCTTACACATGTCATAGACCGTGAGCGCCGCTACGGACACCGCCGTCAAAGCCTCCATCTCCACACCGGTCTTGCCGGTTGTCTTGACGGTCGCCGTGATATCCACGTCCGGGCGGTCATCGGCGCACACAAGATCGACTTCGACCGAGGTAACGGGCAGCGGATGGCACAGCGGAACCAGATCGGCGGTCCGCTTGGTTCCCATGATGCCCGCCAGCCTTGCGACGCCGAGCACGTCCCCTTTGGCAATACCGCCATCCCGTATGCGGGCCAGGGTCTCCGGCTGCATTCGGACCCGGCCGCTGGCGGTTGCCGTTCGCGTTGTGACCGCCTTTTCGGACACGTCCACCATGCGGGCGCGTCCCTCAGCATCGAAGTGAGTTAGCTCTGACATCGGCCGGCTACGCCACCCGTGCCACGGGATTGGATAGCAGTGTCCGTGTCGCGGCTGTGACGTCCTGCTGCCGCATCAACGATTCCCCAATCAGAAAACACCGGGCGCCAACCTGCGCCATGCGCGCGAGATCATCCGGGTTGCTGAGCCCGCTCTCAGCCACCAGCAGACGGTCCTGCGGAACGCGCCCGGACAAGCTTTCCGTCACGGCGAGGTCCGTCACCATCGTCTTGAGATTGCGGTTGTTGATGCCGAGCAACGGGGAAGACAAATGCTCCAGAGCGCGGTCCAACTCCTCTCCATCGTGGACTTCAATCAGAACATCCATGCCCAGTTCGTGCGCACAGGCTTCAAGCTCTCGCATCTGCGAGTCCGACAAGGCCGCAACGATGATCAGAATACAATCGGCACCAAGCGCCCGGGACTCCCTGATCTGCCACGGGTCGAGCATGAAATCCTTCCGAAGCACCGGAAGGTCCACAGCCGCTCTCGCCTGCACCAAATAGTCGTCATGCCCCTGAAAGTACTTCACATCCGTCAAGACAGAGAGACATGTTGCCCCGCCCGCGGCATATGCCTTGGCCAAGGACGGCGGATCGAAATCAGCGCGTATGAGGCCTTTTGACGGAGAGGCTTTCTTGATCTCAGCAATCAGGCCATAGCCATCCGCCGACCGCTTCTTGAGGGCGTCAATGAAACTTCGCGGCGCGCTTGCGGCATGAATGGCGTCCGTCAGGTCTCCCGTACTGCGGGTCGCCTTCCTCCGGGCCACTTCTTCGAGCGTGTTGCGGCAGATTTCCGCCAAGACATCACTCATCCAGCCTCTCCCGCCGTCGCGGCTATCAAGCCGTCCAGCTTGGCCACGGCCTTACCGCTGTCGATCGACTCGATCCCGATTTCAACGCCTGCTTTCAGATCCGGTGCCGCTTCGGCCATAACAAGGGCGGCCGCCGTATTGAAGAGAACAATGTCGCGGTAGGCGTTTTTCTCACCGTTCAGGACGGCGCGGAGAGCCTTTGCGTTGACCTCGGGATCGCCGCCTTTCAGATCCTCCGGCTTCGCCAAGGGAAGACCAGCCTCTTCCGGATGGATCTCGAACGACCGGACGGCGCCATTCTCCAGGGCTGACACATGGGTCGGTCCGGTTGTCGTCACCTCGTCGAGCCCGTCCGAGCCGTGAACAACCCACGCTCGGGTGGAGCCGAGATTACCGAGCACACGCGCAACCGGCTCAACCCAATCTCTTGAGAACACGCCGACGAGCTGGCGTTTCACCAGAGCGGGATTGGCGAGTGGTCCCAGGAGGTTGAAGATCGTCCGGGTGCCAAGCTCGACCCGCGTGCCCCCCACATGGCGCATGGCGCTGTGGTGCCGGGGCGCCATCAGAAAGCAGATGCCCACGTCGCGAAGAGCGGATTCGATCTGCTCAACCTCGCAATCCACGTTAATGCCCAACTGGCTCAGCACATCCGCGGCACCGGTCTTTGAAGACAGGGCGCGGTTGCCGTGCTTGGCCACCGTCATGCCGGCCCCTGCCAGCACGAAGGAACTCGCAGAGGAGATATTGTAGGTGCCTGATGCATCGCCGCCGGTACCAACATTATCGATGGCGTCGTCCGGCGCATGAACCCGCAAGACCTTGGACCGCATTGTCTTCGCAGCACCCGTGATCTCCGCGACAGTCTCCCCGCGAACACGCAGCGCCATCAGAAAGCCGCCCATCTGCGACGGCGTGGCATTGCCCGACATGATGATGTCGAACGCGGCCTCCGCTTGGTCCTCGGACAGGGCGTGCCCCGAAGCCACATGACCGAGCAGCGCCTTCATGTCCGTGATGTCGCCGCTCATGTCCCGGCCCTTGCCAACGCAGCCTCAAGCTCATGAACCGGCCGAATGGGTGAGGGGGCCTGCCCGGCAATGCGCATGAAGTTCCCGAGAAGCCGGTGCCCATTCTCCGACGCGATGCTCTCCGGATGGAACTGAACGCCGAACGTCAGATGCTCCGCATGCTGCACGCCCATGACAACGCCATCATCCGATTCGGCAGTGATGGAGAGAACGTTTGGCAAGCTGTCGCGGCGGACGACGAGAGAATGATAGCGGGTCGCCTCAAACCGCTCCGGCAGCCCTTCGAAGATCCCGCGCCCATCGTGGCGCACCATGCTGGTCTTACCGTGCATAGGGGCGGGGCCTCGTTCAATCAGGCCACCGAAAACCTGTCCAATGCTCTGGTGACCCAGGCAGACGCCCAAAATCGGTATCTTTCCAGACAGCCTATTGACCAGTTCCAAGCAGATGCCCGCCTGGTCCGGATCGCACGGTCCAGGTGATATGACGATGCCGTCCGGCGCCATCGCTTCGATCGCGTCGACAGTGATCTTGTCGTTCCGGTGGACGACAACCTCGGCCCCAAGCTCTCCCAGAAAGTGCCAGAGGTTGTAGGTGAAGCTGTCGTAATTATCGACTAGGAGAAACATTTTCAGCCGGTTACACTACGAAGTTGATGTCGGGGTGGAAGATCCATCCACCCTTATATCAAGTGGTTTGGAAGGGCGGAAGCAAGACTGGCGGAGCATGCCTTGCGCCGCTACCGGCGGAACCCTATGACACGGTTCGATCGGCGAGGAAACCAAGACCCATGGGGCGGACCGTGAACACTAGGCAATCTTCCTCTCCGGGGGCGACTCTCGCCGCCGCGCGGGACGGGGCGGGCCGTCGGCGCGAGGCGGGCGCCAAATCATCATTTGTCGGTATGCAACGGGCTTTGGCCGCCGTTGCCGCTGGCGGCGTTCTGTTCGCCTCTGGTCTCGGCATCGGGGTGCTGCTGACGGAAGACACGATCGTTTCAGACACTCTTCCGGTCGCGGTTGCACGGGTCCAGCAACAGTCCTCCGCAAGCCTGCCGGCCCGGCCGGTTAAGACAGCTACTACACCTGTTGTCGGCATAGGCAACGAACGCCAGACGCCATTGGCGCCACGCTTCTCTATTGGCGCGACCGTGCTCGCCAATCTTGGCTCGGATCTTGGTCCGGCCGATAAGGTCGGCCGCCCTGTACTTGTCGCCAACGGCGCTGGATCAGAAGACCGTCTTTCTGGGGCGATTGGCTCTGACCACGGCATGGCCCCGTCATCCTTTGCAGGCGACAGGTGGCAGTCGGTCGCCCAGGCACCGGTCCGTCACCGGCAAAAGCCCATGATCGCGATCGTCATGGATGACCTGGGGTTGGATGTCCGGCGGTCGAACCGGACAGTGGCCCTTCCCGCACCGCTGACGCTCGCCTATCTGCCTTACGCCAGAACGGTAACCTCTCAATCCGCCCAAGCCCGCGCCGCGGGGCATGAGATTCTTCTCCATATGCCGATGGAACCGTCCGGTCCGGCCGATCCCGGGCCCAATGCACTGTTGACCGCACTGACGGAGACAGAACTCCAGCGCCGTGTATCCGATGCTCTGGACCGGGTCCCGCAGGCGATCGGGCTCAACAACCATATGGGCAGCCGGTTCACCGCCAACGCCCTGGGCATGAGGGTCGTAATGCGGGAACTGAGGAGGCGGGGACTCCTGTTTCTTGATTCGCTCACCAGCCCAAGAAGCACCGGCCGGTTGGTCGGCGCGGAATTGTCGGTACCGACCATCACCCGCGATATCTTTCTGGACGATACGGACAGCCGTGCCGAAGTCCGCAAGCGCTTGGAAGAGACGGAGCGTGTCGCGCGCCGAACGGGCACGGCAATCGCCATCGGGCACCCCCGCGACAACACGCTGCTTGAGCTTGGCCCTTGGATGGAGACCGTACAGTCCCGGGGCTTTGTCCTCGTCCCGTTAAGTCAGATCGTTCGTGCGCGTCTTGGGATCGAAGAACGCCACGCCGCCGCGCGCTGAGCCCGTCCACATGCCCATCTCCAAAATCCGAAACGGCGTTTTCATATGACAATCCATTGGCGATGCGAGCCATTCAGCTCTCTTAGCGGCACCGACGTCCACGCCATCCTGAAACTCCGGCAGGATGTCTTCGTGCTTGAGCAGACCTGCCTCTATCCGGACATTGATGGGAAGGACACGGAGGCCACCCATCTTTTGGCGGAAAGAAACGGGGAGGGCCTGATCGCCTGCGCCAGGCTCTTCGCGCCGGGTAACTACTATGCCGAAGCCGCCGTCGGCCGGGTGGTGGTCGCAGCGTCCGCGCGCGGTGGTGGGCTGGCACGCGTTCTGATGAACAAAGCCCATCAGGAGGTTGAGCGGCTATGGGGTACCAACCGGACCCGTTTGGGCGGTCAGGCCTATCTGAAAGCCTTCTATGAAAGTCTTGGATACGAGGCGGTCGTCGGTCCATATGACGAAGACGGGATCCCCCATTATGAGATGGTCCGGGATGCCTCCGCCATCTGACCGGTGGATATTTAAGCAAGCTTTCGTTTGATTTAATGCAGACGTCCGCCTATGTCCTCTGCATCGGTTACCGCCATATTCTTGGTGGAACCGGCCCAATGAGAGTTCAGACATGCCGCCACGCCATGCGCCAGACATGACCCCGCCGCCTCCGGGCGTGAAGGGCGATTTCGGCACCATTGCAACACTCTTGCCCTATCTTTGGCCCAAGAATTCCTTGGGCATCAGGGCCAGAGTCGTTGCCGCAATGGTCTGTTTGATCCTGGCCAAGATTGCGACTGTCTACGTCCCCCTTCTTTACAAAGAGGCCGTGGACCTGATCGGTCAGGAAGGCGGGTTCGCCGTCACGGCACTGGTCGGGATTCTCATTGGGTACGGCGTCGCGCGGGTCTTGCAGCAGGCGTTCGCGGAAATGCGGGAATTCTTCTTCGCCCGCGTTGCCCAGCGTGCCATCCGGGCGGTCGCGCTGAAAACTTTCCGGCATCTTCACGCCCTGTCGCTTCGGTTCCACCTCGACCGCCAGACCGGCGGCCTCAGCCGGGCCATTGAACGCGGTGTCAAAGGCATCGAGTTCCTGCTGTCGTTCATGCTCTTCAACATCCTGCCGACGCTGCTCGAGATCCTGATGGTCTGCGGCATTCTTTGGTGGATGTTCGACTGGACCTTCGCGGCGGTCACGTTCGTCACGATTGGTGGCTACATCGCCTTCACCATGTGGGTGACGGAGTGGCGGATGAAGTTCCGCCGAACGATGAACGAGATGGACTCGAAAGCGAACACCCGCGCGATCGACAGTCTCTTGAACTACGAAACTGTCAAATACTTCGCGAACGAGGAGCATGAAGCGAGCCGGTATGACCGCTCCCTCCGGCGGTACGAGGATGCGGCCGTGCAGTCGCGGACCAGCCTCTCATTGGTCAATATCGGGCAGGGAGGCATCATCGCGGTCGGGCTGACCTCCGTCATGATCATGGCGGGCCAGGGGATTGCCGCCGGGAAGATGACGGTTGGTGATTTCGTTCTGGTGAACACCTACCTGATGCAACTCTATCTGCCGCTCAACTTTCTCGGCTTCGTCTATCGCGAGATCCGGCAGTCCCTCACCGATATGGAGGCCATGTTCCGGCTTCTGGATCAGAAGCGGGAGGTCGTGGACGATCCAGACGCGCCCGATCTTGTCGTGAGCCAGGGCAGGGTTGCTTTCAGAAATGTTCATTTCGGCTACGACCCCCAGCGCGAAATCCTGAAGGGTGTGAGCTTTGAGGTCCCCGAAGGCGGCACGATCGCCATCGTTGGGCCCAGTGGTGCCGGAAAATCGACGATCTCGCGCCTGCTGTTCCGGTTCTACGATGTCACCGAGGGCGCGATTGAGATCGACGGCCAGGACCTTCGATCGGTCAATCAGAACAGTCTCCGGCGCGCCATCGGGATCGTCCCCCAGGACACCGTGCTGTTCAATGACACGGTCTACTACAACATCGCCTATGGACGGCCCGATGCCAGCCCCGCAGAGGTGGAGCAGGCGGCCCGGCTCGCCCAGATCCACGACTTTGTGATGGGCCTGCCCGACGGATACCAGACGGCGGTTGGTGAGCGGGGCCTGAAGCTGTCCGGTGGCGAGAAGCAACGGGTTGCCATTGCGCGGACGCTGTTGAAAGACCCTTCGATCTCCTTGTTTGACGAAGCAACGTCGGCATTGGACACCCACACTGAAAAGCAGATCCAAAGAAGTCTCTCAGAGGTCTCCAAAGGGCGCACGACGTTGATGATCGCCCACCGGCTGTCCACGGTGGTGGATGCCGACGAGATCATTGTCTTACGCGCCGGCGAAATCGCGGAACGGGGGACGCACGCGCACCTCTTGACGTCCGGCGGCATCTACGCCGGCATGTGGGCAGAACAGCAAGCCGCGCTCGAGGCCGGCAACGAGTTGGCTCAGAATGCGGCTACGGAGACGTTTCAAGCGCCGGCGGCCTCTTAGCGGACTCGTTAGCCCCAACACTACGCTATCTGCTGTATGAAAACTCAATCCAGATAATACTCCAGTAACCATCAAAATCTAAACACAAGATCGGATTCTTATAGCGTTCGCACGCTTACGAATGTCCCGTTAACTTTTGAGCTCTATCTAGTTAAAGATCTTGCCTCGACGCTGGATTGAAATTGGTTTGCAGGGTGTTGGACATGTATTAACTCGAAACGAATACACGTCCATAAATGATGGTTGATATTACTACAGGCCTCGATTAACTGGACTTGAAAAGGATTTGTGCTCGAGGGTGGCAGCTGTGCATATCGGGATCCTGGGACAGAACGATGTCAGATGAGGATCGGAACAAGGCCTCAGAAGATCATTCTGTTTACGGCGCAGACACGCTTTTCAGAGATCTGGCTGACAACCTTCCTGGAGCGGTCTTCAGGTATGTGCTGAACGCGGACGGAACAGACTTCATTGAGTATATGAGTGATGGCTGTCTTGCCATATGGGAAGTGGACGCCACCGTTCTGAAGAATGATCCGACGGTCCTGTGGGGTATGATTCTGCCGGAAGACCTTCCGGATATGCAGATGTCCGTAATGAGTTCCGCCCAGAACCTAACCCATTGGACCCATACTTGGCGGATCAGGACGCCTAGCGGCAGTCTAAAGTGGCTTGAAGGCAGAGGGCAGCCGCGCCGTCTCGAGGATGGTGGTACGCTCTGGAACAGCATGATCCTCGACATTACGGACCGTATGGAGGCACAAGCTGCGATATCGGAGCGTGATCGGGGCTTGGCAATGCTTCGCCGACAGATCGCTTCAGCATCAAAGGCGAGCGCACTTGGGGCATTAACTGCTTCGATCGCACACGAGGTTAATCAACCATTCGCGGCTTTAGTCAACTATCTCCATGCGGCCAAGAACCTCCACAAGCCAGCTACCGCTGACGACCCTGTTTCAGGAATCTTAGGCGATGCTCTGGACCAAGCTGACCGGGCCAGCAACATCGTGAAACGTGTTCGAAGCCTTTTCGAGCAGGGAGATATAGAACTCGTTCCAAACGATGTAAATGTATTGGTCGAAGAAGCTGTCGTGGCAGCGGAGGGTGGCGCGGCCCATCATGTGACTGTCGTGCGAGACTATGCCGAAAACCTTCCGCAATGCCCTCTCGACAGATTGGAAATTCAACAGGTCCTGGTAAATCTCATTCGGAACTCCTTTGAAGCCTTAGATGGGAGTGACGAAGCCTCTGTACTTGTGCGCACTCGCAACCTGAACGACTTCGTCGAGGTTCGGATTTCTGACAACGGTCCGGGCATTGATGCCGCCATCGTAGACGACTTGTTTGAACCGTTCTCAACGACAAAACCAGGTGGGACAGGTCTCGGACTCTCTATCAGCCGATCCATCATCGAGGCCCACAATGGGACTCTCACGCTGGATCTGAACCATAGCCCTGGAGCTGCATTCGTTATTGCTCTTCCGGCAGACCTTTCATGACAATCTCGGTTCACGTTGTCGAAGATGATCCTGCACTAGGTCAATCGCTTGTGCTCTTGCTGAAGACGCAAGGTTTTGAGCCGACGCTTTATGAGAACGGAGAGAGTTTCCTGAACGCATTGACCCCAACGACAGAGGGGTGTGTGCTGCTGGACTTACGCCTTCCGGACATTGATGGAATTGAAGTGCTCGCCAGAATGAAAGCGGCAGTTCCCCATCTTCCAGCGGTTATGATGACAGGGTATGGAGAGATCAAATCGGCCGTCCTGGCGATGCAAACCGGCGCAAGTGACTTTGTCGAGAAACCGATCTCTCCCGATACGCTTTCCAGCCTTATTGTCCGGACTATCGATGCGAACCCAGGTCCGGACCCAGAACTCAGAGCGCGGTTCGAGGCGTTGACGGAAAGGGAAGTCGAAGTCCTACGACTGCTTGTCGATGGGCTCCAGAACAAAGAGATTGCTCGAGATCTGGACATTTCACCGAGAACGGCTGAAGTGCATCGGCGGAACCTAACCAAAAAGATGGAGGCCGATAGCCTCTCCCACCTTGTCCGAATGGCTTTGGAACTCGGTATCGGACCGAAACCCGAGAAGCGGTGATCAATACGTAGTACTACCAATTTCCGCTCGTGTTTGACTGAGGTAAACCCTTGTGTTGCACAGGAGTTTACCGTTGCATCTGCGGACACTGGTTTGATGGTTCACGCGGGCGTTGATCGCACCAACCTCGAGAACGCTGTCGTCATCGTGGAAGACGATGATGGCGTTAGAGCGTCTTTGGACATCCTGCTGCGAGCTTCAGGCTTTGAGACAATGCTGTTTGAGGACGCAGAATCGTTCTTGGCAGCTGACATACTGACGCCTAGATGCATGCTCTTGGACATGAACCTGCCCGGGCAAAGTGGCAGACATGTCCTGGACGCCGTTCGAGGCAAAGGGGTTGCCGTGATTGTCATAAGCGCGCGCAAGCAGCCCACCAAGGAACTTATTGATGCTGGGGCGACCGCCGTCCTCGAAAAACCGGTCGATATTCCCCGTCTGATGGACCTTCTGAAACAGATTTTCGCTTAAGCCCCAACGCCCGTTGACGGACCGCGGAGCAACTGCGGTTCATCCAGGATTCCTAACTTGTAAATAAATCCTAAACGAAACCCCTATCGATATTGATATAAGTGATTTCACGTAAGGACTCTTACGAATATCTTCTAGTTAAGACAAAGGAGACACTCCGTCTTGGTTAATGACCGCGTGGGCGGCTTAACCAACCAATTCGCATCGTTACGGCGAATGGACCAGAAGAGTTGTACTGGGGACCTCCGGAGGGGCGCTCGTGGGCCAAGTCCTGATTGTCGATCCAAACCAAGAAGATGCTTCAGCACTCACGGAACTGATTTCGCCGCATTGCGACGCGATCAGGTGCGCGAGAACCACTGACGAGGCGGTTGCGATCTTGGATAACAACGACTTGGACGTCGTCGTGACAGAGATATTCCTGGACCATATGGATGGTTTGGAATTCATCCGCAGAGTTAAGAGCAACTCTCCAAGAACAAAGGTGATCTCGTTAACCAGCGGTCCTCGTTTCTATAAACATCGCGCAGCGGGCGACCTTTCGTATTTCCTTCGAGCAGCCCATGTTTCTGGCGCTGACTTCGTTCTGAAGAAAGAGCGTATGACCGAGTGTGTCGGCTGTATTGCGTCCTTCGGTTTCTTCGGGCTCCCGACTGAAGTAGCAGCTCATGTCCAAGCCAGAACCTGAGTTTCGCGGTGTTAGGGCCTTGGTCCCTGCGCTGATCTTGCTCATCGGCACGACACTTGGTCTGCGGCAGCGATGGTGAAAGCGCCGTCAGAAGCAAGGCAGTTTGCGGTTCTATTCGCACCTGGAACACCGTTCATCGACGTTTTGGAGTCTCTCCGATTGGGGAACGCTCGCCTCGTCCGGATCGGCCTTTGGGACAACCTCGTCATCGCTGATTTTGGCGGTCCAAAGGAAAGCTCCGAGATCAGGCTCCCCGGTGCTTGGTTGATCATGGATCCGGTACGGCTCGGCAGCTGTTTCCAACCAATCTCCGCCAATCCTACGGGACGCACGTCTTTCAATCAGCCTTGGCACGTTGAGCCATCAACGAGACATAGACGCGGGGCCGGTGAGTTACCGCGCAACTCTTTAGCGACCTCCAACAAAGGAGCACTGTCATGACAGAACTAGCGAGCCTTCGGACCGGCGGAGCAAAGTTCCTTCTAGGTTTTCTTGCGCTTCACATACCTCTGGTTTTGCTGCTGACCTTCTGGGTCAATGCAAATCTATTGGTCCAAGGCGGATTGACGGCATTGGCCGTTGGCGCCGCATACGCAGCTTGGTTTGCTTGGAAAGAGTGTGAGGCCACGCGATACGTGCTGGCCGTGTCTGTCATCTGCATGCCTGCCATCATTGTTCAGGATATGACTGGGCACGCGTGGCAGATTGACATGCATATGTACTTCTTCGCGACACTCGCCATGCTCGCCGTCCTGTGTGACTGGCGCGTCATATTACTTGCGACGCTAACAGTTGCCGTACACCACTTGACCCTCAACTTCTTCCTCCCCGCAGCGGTGTTCCCGGACGGTATGTCACTGGCCCGCGTGTTGCTCCACGCCGCGATCCTCATCGTGGAGGCGATCACGTTGATGTGGTTGACCCGTCGGATGGTCCAGGCATTCGAGAAGTCGGATGAATCCGTAACCATGGCGAACGAAGCACAGCTGCTGGCCGAGCAAGCGCGCCTCTCACAACAGGAGGCTGAGGAGAGGGCGGCGATCGAGAAAGCCGAAGCCATGGACAAGCTTGCCGCAACATTCGAAGCCGAGGCCGCCGTCATTCTTACCGAGGTTGTCGATCAGATCGACGAGCTGCAGAAGGACGGGCAGGAAATGCTATCGGTGTCCGATGAGACTCGTGGCGAGGCGGAGCAAGTCTCCACGGCTGCAGATCGTTCCAACAGCAATGTGCAAACCGTCGCAACGGCATCAGACGAGTTGCGGGCGTCTATCCAGGATATTGCCGTCCAAAGCACGGAGGTGACGAAAACAGTTTCGTCCGCGACCGGAAAAGTCCGGGAAGCTCACAATGAAATCCAAGCTTTGGAAGATGCGGTGGGCAACATCGGCGCCATCGTCACGATGATTCAGGAAATCGCGGAACAAACCAACCTGTTGGCGCTGAACGCGACGATCGAATCCGCGAGAGTGGGTGAGGCGGGCAAAGGGTTTGCGGTGGTTGCCAACGAAGTGAAGTCTCTCGCCAACCAGACCCAGGAAGCCACCAACAAGATCGCCGATACCATTGAGGATGTTCAAGGTTGGACATCGAAGGCGGTGAACTCAATCACGGACGTCAACGGTCACATTACCGAGATCGAGGAGCGGATCACCAGTGTGACCGCGGCAATTGAACAGCAGGATGCTGCCACCCGTGAGATCAGCCAAAGCGCTGTCTACGCGGCGGATGATGTGGAACAGGTTACCCAACGCATGACCCGTATGGGCCATGTGGCCGTGAGAGCGGACAATGCGGCGAACAGTGTTGTCGGAGCCTTGGATTCGTTGAGTTCTCAAGCCGCAAACCTGAATGAGAAAGTCGCGGATTTCCTCAATACCGTCCGCGCGAGTTGATTGACGGAACGACGGCCGGACATTCAGGAACCTCCTTCCTGAGAGTCCGGCCCGTCATTTGTATCGAAGTATATTCGATGGCGTAGAGATCAGGTGATCGCCACCGCTTCGATGAACTTTGGCTTTCTGGCCGCCTAAGCGGCTCACGCTCGTCTCGATTGAATTAGTCGGGACGCCGGAGAAATCCCTGCAGAGATCGGCTAAAGGTGCATCTCTGCCTACAACGCGCCAAGGGTTCCGAAAGCCGGTCTTGCCGTGGCCTGTTCTGCCAGGCACAGTTTAAGATCATGCACTCCAAGATAGATTTATCAGTCTCGTTTCGAGTATAGGCGACTTTCTTGGTTGGAAATGATGACTAAGCCTGATGCCGTCAGCCTTCATGACGTGATTGATGATCTGCCAACAGACTTCTCAGACCTGCAAGCCGATGCGCTCCAAGAAGGCTTCAGATTCATTGAGCGTCTGGTTGATGACTGGCGCGAAAACGTATGCCGGTTCGACAAGGCGAGTGAGAGGCTCCTGATAGTACGGTCCACGAACAGACTTGCTGGAGTTGGCGGGCTGACAATCGACCCATATGACCGTGCCACCATGCGGATGAGACGGTTCTACGTCCGACCCGGTCATCGACGATCTGGTATGGGCAGGCTGATGGTGGCTGATCTGATTCGGTGTGCTTCACAATCCGGCGCCCTGATAAAGGTGAATGCCGCGACACCGAAAGGACCCGCATTCTGGGAGAGCCTCGGCTTTATTCCGGTTGAGGCGGAGGGACATACTCACGTCTATGAGCGACGCCCAGATCCACGTAACAGTCAATCGCATAATATATATTAGTAGAAGACCAAGCAGAACCCCCAACATCTATTACTGTATTATTGTCAATCCTTCTGTTTGCGTCAAGCATTTACTTAGTCCCCCGCCCACATCCACTTCCACCGCGCCAAAGACTGTTGAAATGAGCGGCCGCTGTCATCACTTTCCGCAAGCGTCCGACAAGTCCCCGCTCATAGTCCCCCGCCACTTCGCGAAGAGAACGCGCCAAGTCTTCTAGATCGTCGGCCACCCGGTTGTACTGCACCGGGTCAAACGGACCGCCATGCATGTCCCGCAAAGGAATCTCTAGCCGCACGTGATGCCGGATGGCGTGCGCGGTCAGTTCCTGTTTCGTCGGGACGTAGCGCGGACTGAGCACGCCAGCGTGCGGCGACTGGTGAGGCGTCAGTGCGCCGTGGGTCGCTCTGATGAGTGCGTTTTTGTCGATCACAGTTCTGTCTCCGTAAACACGACCACACCGGACCTTGAATTCGGGTCGGCAACGCTGCCAGATTTCGTGCCCCACGCTTGCGCATAGTCCTCAATCATATGAATTGCCATCTCTCACTCTCCTTCAAACCTGCGCCCACACTCACAGACCAGGCCGTCCGGCGTCTGATCCGCGTAAGGCGGTGAATCACAAGGCGCGCCGCATCTTGGGCACCGCTCGAATACTTCACGTCTCCCGCGGTGGGAGGGCACAACCGACGGCCGGTTGTGCTTCAGGTTTTTGGCGACGGGGTTGCGGACCCCGTCAATCCTCGTACACGCCGGCCAAGGCGCCCGCGCCATAATCAAGCCACACGTCTTTCAACGCGCCGACCATCTCGCGCATTTCCGGCTCCGGCGACCGAGCGCAAAGCGCGCACAGTGCCCATAGTTGCGTGCGGATCATCCGCAGATCGTTCTCCCGCGCGATGCGGGCCGGATCTTCCCGGGGGTCGAGATATGGTCTCAAGTCCCCGGGAAGACGGACGGGTGCGGCGGACAAGTCCACGTTACGCACCCGCCGGTGGGCCAAACTCAGGGGCAGCAGGGTTAGACGCCGCCGGATGCGACGGCGGCATGGGTGCCGCTGACGGGGCAGGGGGCACCGGTGCCGCGGCTGGTGGCGCAGCCACAACAGGCGGCGTCGGAGGGGTTGGGGCAACCGCCGCCGGTGCCGGTCCCGGCGTCTGCGTTGGGGCGGGTGCCGGCGCTGCGGGCGCCGGGGCGGTTGCCGGGGTAGCGGCGACGGCAGGGAATACAGCCGCGTCTACCCATTCTGTGATTTGAAGGATCGGCGCATAGTTGGTGCCGTGCTTGTTGGTCTCGGCATTGACGCCGGTGAATACGACCCACGGCACTTTGCCGGGGTGCGCGTCTTTGTCGACGGTCCATTGCGTGTGCAGCGTGTCAAGCTGCGCACGCACCGACCGGGCGGTACTGGAAAACTCACGCGGCTCATCCCCGAGCGCCTCGGAGTTCCAGATGCGCACCCGGAAGCCTTCGGAGTGTTGCGGCGACGGTTGAGCGGGGTAGGCAGTCTTGTCCGCCATAACGTCACTCAACTTGACGAATTGCAGGTTTGGCGCGGTGCCCGGCGCGAAATGCGCCCAACCCACGTCGACGCCCTCAAAATCGAAAGCCACGCCGAAGGGCATCGGAATCTCAGTTTTGACATTCTCAAACCCGGCGGCGGTCTCGACCCGGTCGACGCGATACACGCGGCCAGCTTTGGCGTTGTACTCGATGCGCTTGGCAAAATCGCCCGAAGCAGACGGATCACCTTGTTGATACTGACTGAGTGCCATTTTCTTTTCCTGTCGCCGCTGGTGTCAGTAGCCGAACACGCGCGACGCGGCCGCACGGGTGTTCGGAGACGAGAAGTAGAAACTTGAGTAGTCCGGCGCGACCAATTGGCAGAGTTCGCGCGGGTCGTCGCTCAACGCCAGAAACCGGCGCATTGTCTGCGCGATATGGCACACAGAAGCGAAGTGCTTGGCGCTGTCCTCGAGGGGCAAGACCGCCGCACGCTTTGAGCTCACATATGCGAAATGGACCGCATGGTTGCCGTGCGCGTGCTGGTAGATCGCGCCTTGTCTGGCGTGCGTGTCGCTGATCTGCGACGGGATGCGCGCGGTCGACTTCGTGTCGACAATGTCGCCGGGATACTTGAAGTCGAGATACCCTATGCAAGGCACTTCCACGCCGACGTCCACCTCAATCTTGTGCTGGCGGCCTTCGGGCTTGTCGGGCATTCCAAAGCGGCGAAGTGCGGCAACGCCATGCACGACACTGTCAGCGATCGTCGCTCGCTCTTTCACCTTTTTCTCGGTTGCCTCAGCGGACAGCGCCATTTCGCGGTCGAAAGAGGCGAGGGCGATTTTCTGCGCCCGCTCCAGGTCTTCCGCTTGCTTAAACAGAGCGTCCGCAATGCCCGCCTCAATCGCCGAGCCGCGGGCCATTGCCGCATTGGTCGGCTCGCGCTCTTTCAAGAGGTACGACAGACACCACGCAGCGGGCGAGCCGACGAACTTGTTGATGCTTGACGCCGACAAGTGCCGGATGCCGTGGGTTTCGAAGGGGTTGGTCATCGCGTCGGTACTCCCAAGGCTACAAATGCGAGGATGACGAGGGTCGGCACGCACAGGAAAATGCAGAGCAGGCCGATAAGGTCGCAGACCAGCGTGGCGAGGAACTCGCGGGTCATCACGCCGCCTCCGCCTTGTCGGTTCCGGCGCGGATCTTTGCCACCGCCTCGAAGTAGTCGAGGGCAGCCACCACCTCGCGGCGCTCGGGCTTGTCGGCCCAGTACGCACGACCTTCGTCCAGGCTCATTGTCCGGCACCCCACGCGTACCCACGGCTCGCCATCTTTCCACCAGCCGACTGCACGCCAGCCATCCGGGCAGCCGAGATCGACAACGCCGGTGGCGCGGGTCAGGTCGGCGCCGGTCAGGTCGGCGCTGCGCAGGTCGGCGCCGATCAGGTCGGCGTAGCTCAGGTCGGCGTAGGACAGGTTAGCGCCGGTCAGCTTGGCGCCGGACAGGTCGGCGCAGGTCAGGTTGGCGTCGGACAGGTCGGTGTCGTACAGGTTGGCGCGGGTCAGGTCGGCGTTGGCCAGGTAGGCGCGGGTCAGGTCGGCGACGGCCAGGTAGGCGCGGGTCAGGTCGGCACCAGACAGGTCGGCGCGTTCGCCTTGATTGCTGTCCGTAAGCCACAAGGCGTGGTTTGACAGGATTTCTACGAGGGCTTCTGTTGTGTATTGCATCAGACCGCCTCCGTCTCGGGGGTTTCAGGCGGCGTGAAGCCTTCGGGGAGAATGGCGCCGGTCAGGTAGGCGTGGGACAGTTCGGCGCCGGTCAGGTTGGCGTCGGTCAGGTCGGCAACGACCAGGTTGGCGCGGCGCAGGTCGGCGCCGGTCAGGTTGGCGTCGGTCAGGTCGGCAACGACAAGTTTGGCGCGGCGCAGGTCGGCGCCGATCAGGTTGGCGCAGCGCAGGTCGGCGCCATGCAGGTCGGCGCCGGACAGGTCGGCGCCGGACAGGTTGGCGCGGGCCAGGTTGGCGCGGGCCAGGTTGGCGTCGGTCAAGTCAGCGCCGCGCAGGTCGGCGTCGTACAGGATGGCGCGCTCGCCGCCTTCACCCTTCAGCCACAATGCGTGGTTTGACAGGATTTCTACGAGGGCTTCTGTTGTGTATTGCATCACGCCGCCTCCGTCTTGGGGGATTTAGGTAAAGTGAAGCCTTTGGGGAGAAGGGCGGCGCGCAAGTCGGCACGGGTCATGTCGGTGTCGGTCAGGATAGCGCCAGGCATGTAGGCGCCAGGCAGGTAGGCGTCAGTCAGGTCGGCGTCGGTCAGGTTGGCGCGGCGCAGGTTGGTACCCGACAGGTCGGCGCAGATCAGATGAGCGCCGGACAGGTTGGCGAGGACCAGGTCGGCGCCGGACAGGTTGGCGAGGACCAGGTTGGCGTCGGCCAAGTCGGCGCCGGTCAGGTTGGTGCCGCGCAGGCAGGCGTTGGACAGGTTGGCGTCGGCCAAGTCGGCGTAGGCCAAGTCGGAGTCGGACAGGTCGGCACCGCGCAGGTCGGCACCGCGCAGGTGGGCGCGTTTGCCGCCCTCGCGATTCAACCACGCGGCGTGGTCGTAGAGAATTTTCCTTAGTTTTGACTCTTTAAATTCCATCACGCCGCCTCCGTCTCAGGGGTTTCCGCGCGAATGGCTGCGACTGCCTCGAAATAATCGAGCGCGACCACGACCTCGCGGCGGTTGTCTTTGTTGGCCCAATATTCGCAACCTTCAGCAAGACTCTTTGTCCGACACCCCACACGCACCCACGGTTCGCCGTCCCGCCACCAGCCAACCGCGCGCCAGCCGTCGGGATAGCCAAGATCGACAACCCCTTTTGTGTGGGTCAGGTAGGCTCCGGACAGGTCGGCGCCGGTCAGGTTGGCGTCGGACAGGTTGGCGCCGGACAGGTTGGCGTCGGTCAGGTAGGCTCCGGACAGGTCGGCGCCGGTCAGGTTGGCGTCGGACAGGTTGGCGCCGGACAGGTTGGCGCCGGTCAGGTCGGCGCCGGACAGGCAGGCGCCGATCAGGTAGGCTCCGATCAGGTTGGCGCCGGACAGGTCGGCGCCGGGCAGGTTGGCGCCGGTCAGGTTGGCGTCGGTCAGGTAGGCTCCGATCAGGTCGGCGCCGGTCAGGTTGGCGCCGGTCAGGTTGGCGTGGGGCAGGTTGGCGTGGGACAGGTAGGCTCCGATCAGGTTGGCGCCGGACAGGTCGGCGCGCTGGCCCTCTTTCTCTCCACGCCGCCATACGACGTGTGCGGCGAGGATTTTGGTGAGTTCGTCCTTTGAGATGGTGCGCATCGCGTTGTCTCTGCAAATTGCGTTGTTCTGTTATATACAGTACTGCACAATTTCAGCATGTCAATGCATTTTGCATTATCTCAACGCAAAAAAAATCACACCCTCCTAGAGACCTGAACGATTCGGCCCACAACCTGCCACTCTTCGGCCGGATACAGCGTCTCATGCGGGTCTGTAGAGTCCGGCTCGAGGCGTATCGGACCGTCCGTATCTCTGTATTTCTTGGCAGTTGTCTCGCCGTCGACACTCACCACGTAATAAAGCCCGTCGCGCAACGACGCGTCGTCAGGGTCGACCAATATAAAAGAACCGTTTGGCGCAATTCGATTTAAAGACGTGCCATTTATCTTTAAGCAAAACGCGCGATTCGGTGCGTCGGCAAAATCCATGAAACCCTCAATCTCTGAATCCATAGGGTCAGAGCTACCAAATCTACCAGCGGACACCCATGTGTAAACAGGTACTTTTCGGACTGGCGAAATGGGGGTCGTAAGCTCCTCAGTTCGTTGAGTATTTATTGACCTCCCGGTGAGCAGCCAAAGGGGGTCCACGCCCAGGTGTGGTGCATATTGTTGTGCGACTTTCAGTCTAAAACCGCGAGATCCACCCTCATGCGTCAAATAGGTCTGAACCGGCACACCGACGTGCCGGGCAAAATCTGATGCGGTTTCGAAACCGGCCGCTAGACGCGACTCTTTGAGCCGGGCTGACTGACCCGCCTTATCTTCCTTCAACGCTTCGACCCCCTGCATACCCATGCATGCACACTGGCGTATGGTACAACCCTTTGCAAGTGTCTTGACCTTTTAATGCAGAATGCGTTAAACAGCATGCATGACCACCGCTCACGACATCATCGACCAATGGCCGACAATCGCCGCTCTCGCCTCCGATTTAGGCGTGCCTCGCCCGACCGTTGCCGCATGGCGACAACGCACATCTATTCCTACACGTCACTGGCAGGGAATCCTAGCGGCGGCTTCTGCGCGCGGCTTCGATTTGTCCCTTGAGGACTTGGTGGCCGCGTCGTCCGCGGCACCCCTTAACATAGCTAGTGATGCAAAATGCAGTGTTCAAGATGAGCGATCTGCAACGAATCCCGTCCGGGCGGGCAAACCCGGAACCTCCCGTTAACTGCACCCGGCGTCCCCTGAGCGCCGGGTGCTCTTTTTGGGGAACCCGCAAATGGGAAAATCGCAACGTGACAAGGGCGCCAGATTTGAGCGCGAGATTGTCAACGCCGCTCGTGAGCAAGATTTAGACGCCTTCCGGGTGCCGCTGTCGGGCGCCGCAAACGGCTTTAAAGACGACGTGGTGCTCCGCGATTGCGAGGGCATCGAATGGCGCCTTGAGGCCAAAAAGCGCGCCGACGGTTTCAAGCAAATCTACCAATGGCTCGGCGAGGCCGACGCGCTCGTGATCGGTGCCGACCGGCGGCCCGCGCTCGCGGTGATTCCGCTGACGGCGTTCCTTGACCTGCTTAATCGCGAGATGGCGGGGGAGGGCGGGGAATGATCTCAATGCCAGACATTTCACCTGTTCAGGATGCACTCAATGAGCGGATCGAGGCTCTCGGCATAGGTGCGGCCGCACAAGCCGCCGGGGTCTGCCGAACGGCAATTGTTGACATTCGTAGGGGGAAACTCCCCAGCCATGAGGCGTTGGGCCGGATCGTCGAGTGGCTCAACGGTATCGCTCAGCCGATGGACGATGGATTGCTGGACGACGAAGAGCGGTGGGACTTGCGGCGCAGTTTTAGTCGACGCTGCCCAGCAGGTCGGCACGCTGTCGTCTGTCCAGATCCGGATAAGTGTGCCGAAGAAGGCCGGTGCCGCCGTGAGCCTCGCCCCGCATCCCAGGAGAAGGAGGACGGGGCATGAGCGAGCAAAGCTGCGAGCAATGCGCCAATTTCCTGATCTTCGAGGACGGTGACACGGATTGCGACGCCCAGCGACCGGAGTACGGCCACTGTCCACTCCTGCGCCCGTGTCCTGATTTCCACGTCAAGGAGAAGGAGGACGGGGCATGACCCTCCTTCCTCTCCGCGCCACCGAGCAACAACGCGCACCGCACAACGGCCGCCGCATGATGTGGATTGCCGTAATCCAGCGCGCGCTTGAAGACGTCGCCGCACCACCGGATGCCAACATCCCGGGCATGTCGCCCTCTGCGCAACGCCTCGGCGCTGAAATCCGACAGGCCCACGCTTGGTTTAACCCGGCGAACCGGGATTTCCGCGAAGTCTGCGAACTGGCCGACCTTGAGCCGGAAACGGTGATGGTTCTCTACAAGTCGGCGGTGACGGGGGCGGCGATATGAAGGCGCTGTCCGTCTGCTCCGGCATCGGCGCGGCTGAGTGCGCATGGTCGCCGCTGGGCTTTGAGTTTGTCGGCGTTTCTGAAATCGATCCGTTCCCGTCGGCGGTACTCGCGCACCATTACCCGCATATTCCGAACCTCGGCGATATGACCAAATGGGAGACATGGCCAGATGCAAACCTCGATGTTCTCGTCGGAGGCACACCCTGCCAGTCCTTCAGCGTTGCGGGACTTCGGCACGGACTTGCTGACCCCCGCGGGGGTCTCACACGCACCTTTGTTGAAATCGCTGCGCAACACCGCCCCAAGTGGGTGGTTTGGGAGAATGTGCCCGGTGTCCTGTCTAGCGGACGAGGACGGGACTTTGGTTCCTTCCTCGGGGCGCTGGTTGAACTCGGGTATGGGTTCGCCTACCGAGTGCTTGACGCTCAATACTTCGGAGTGGCACAGCGACGCCGCCGTGTGTTCGTTGTCGCACACCTTGGAGATTGGCGACATGCCGCAGCGGTACTATTTGAGCGCGAAAGCCTGCAAGGGCATCCTGCGCCGCGCCGAGAAGCGGGGGAAGTCGCTCCCACCATCCCTAGCCGCCGCACTGTTGGCGGTGGCCTCGGAACCGATTTCGACCTAGACGGCGGGGCGATTGCGTTTGACGCCAGGCAAGACCCTGTCGCCGCTATTGATCAATCGTTGCCGCTAGGCGCGAAGGACACCGGGCACGCAATCGCCATCCATGACAATGCACAGTTTGACCCGAATGTTGGTCCAAGCGGTACTTTCTGGCGTGTTGATGACGCCGCCTACACGCTGAAAACGCATTCAAGGACACAGGCTGTCGCGCACCACTTCGGCGTCCGCCGCTTAACCCCGCGCGAGTGCGAGCGGCTTCAAGGCTTCCCCGACGATTACACGGCAATCGAGTACCGGGGCAAACCGGCGGCGGATAGTCCCCGATACAAAGCGCTCGGGAACTCTATGGCCGTGCCGGTCGTGCAGTGGATCGGCGAGCGGGTTGTCCGATACACGGGGGCAACAGTTTGAACCTCACCCTCTTTGACAGTGTCGCGGCGCCCGACGTTTACCGCAATGTGGTCATTGAACGGCTCGCAGATCTGCGCCCGATCGTCACCACGCCGCGCGCGGCTTCAAAGAACCTGTTGCCGCTGATCGGCGGGTACCAACTCGCAGCCGGGCAAGGGCGCGGCAACGAAAACGTCCAAGAAATCACATTCATTATCGGGGACTACGACGCCGGCGAGATGAGCGTGATGGATGCCGCGATGCGTCTCGAGGACGCGAATATTTCCGCGCTGGTCTACACCACGCCGTCGCACTCCGCGCACTCGCCACGCTGGCGGGTTGTCTGCCCACTCGCGGAACCGGCGGACCCTAGACAGCATCAGCGCCTTGTCTCGCGCCTGAACGGTGTTCTGGGCGGCGTTCTGACCGGCGAGTCCTGGACACTCTCGCAGTCCTACTTTATCGGCGCCCTGAACGGGCACAACGTCCACGACTTCGCCGTTGACGGCGATTTCCTGGACGAACGCCCCGAACTAGACGCCCGCGTCATCCATAAGCCTGGTGGCGGGGGAAGCGACTACGGGGGCCCTATATCATCCGGCCGCATCGCGCACCGAAAAGAAGACGTCTCTATTATGCGGAC
Organism: Thalassobaculaceae bacterium; assembly: GCA_963691835.1. Lineage (GTDB taxonomy): Bacteria > Pseudomonadota > Alphaproteobacteria > Thalassobaculales > Thalassobaculaceae. Next base: position 4,101,906 of record OY829383.1, on the reverse strand, counting down.
CCCGGCCGTCACGATGCCGGCGGGCCGGGTTGCTGAGTATCTCGACCGGTTGCCCAACGATGGGGCCCCCGACTGGCACGCATTTAACCGCCTGGGGATGTGCGTCTACAACGCGACCGGCGGGAATGGCAACGGCTTTGACGTCTTCGACGCGTGGGCGGCTCGTAATCCTGCGTACGACGCGAACATGGTCGCCGAGCGGTGGCAACACTGGGGGCGCTCGCCAGCCGGGCACCTCGACGCGCGCAACCTCGGCAAGATCTGCGAAGAGATGGGAGGCACCATGCCGCCGGTGCCCCCGCGGCCGCCCGGCGGTGCACCCGCCGCGGGCCAAAACGGACCATCCTACACGCCGCCACCACCCGGCGCCGAACATCAGGACAAAATCAAGGCGTCGGTTTTCGAGTGGGAAGACCCACGCACCATTCCGCCGCGGGACTGGATTTACGGGATGCACTACATCCGTAAATTCCTTACCGCGACCATCGCCGTCGGCGGTGCGGGGAAGTCCGCGAACGCGATCCTCGAAGCCGTCTCCATGGCAATCGGGCGCGACCTGCTAAACGGCGGCCAAACAATCAAAAAGCGTCGTGTCTGGTACTTCAATAGTGAAGACCCGATTGAAGAGTTAAAGCGGCGCGTGTTGGCGGTGATGATAGAATACGGCGTCCAACCGCAAGAAATAGGAAATCGCCTATTCCTCAACAGCGGGCGCGATTTCCACCTCGTGGTCGCGCAAAAGCTCCGCGAGGGTGTGCGCATCAACGTGCCGCTGGTCGATGATCTCACCGCTGAAATCCAGGCGCAAGAAATCGACGTTCTCATAATCGACCCGCTCGTGCACACGCACGAGGTCGACGAGAACAGCAACGGCGACGTCGCTCGCGTCTGCGAGGTCTGGCGCCATGTCGCCGAGGACGGCAATTGCTCCGTCGAGCTGATCCACCACACCCGCAAGCTAAACGGCGCGGAAGCCGACGCCGACAGCGGGCGCGGGGGCAGTGCGATCACCGGTGCGGTGCGGCACCAGCGGGTCATCAATCGCGTGTCCGCGGACATAGCAGCCCGGCACAACATTCCCGAGGATGAGCGCGGCGGGGTCTTCTATTTCGGGGTTGGCGAGAAATCCAACCTCGTGCCGAACCACGACAAGGCCGTCTTCCGGCGTCTCGTCTCAACGTCACTTGGCAACGGCACGCCGCTATATCCAGACGGTGACAGCATCGGCGTTGTGACCGTGTATGAGCCTCCGGGCATGTTTGACGGCATTACCGTGCAGCACCTCGCGATAGTGCAACAACACCTCCGGTCGGCGTCTGAGACGCGCCGCAAGGGTAGTCCGCAGGCCCGTGACTGGGTCGGGAATCTCATTGCCGAAGTCTGTGACATGGACCCGGCCGCCGACAAAAAGCGCATCCAGCACCTTTTGAAAACATGGATTGAAGGCGGCGCCCTCAAGTACGGGACCGTCAAAAACCCGAACGGGAACACCGCCAGAACGGTAGAAGTAGGGGAGACTGTACTATGAAGACGTGTGCCAATCCACCACCTGTCACCACCTTTCACCACCACCACGAATTAGGTGGTGGATTTCCCACCACCACCACCCCCCATACCCCCCGGTGGTGGTGGTGGTGGTACACCACGCGCCGCTCTGAGGCGGCGGAGGTGCACCACCTCACCACCTACCGGCGGGATGGCGGGTATGGGCGCGCGCGAGGTGCGGCATGAAAGCCTGGATTGAACGGCGCGCGGTCGCCTTCGCTGTGCTCTACACCGCGGCGTTCTCGGGCGTGATCTTCGCGGCGGCGGGCACCCCGTTCGATGACTGGGCCAACCTCACATTCGGAGCGTGGGGCGGTGCCTACGTCGCAGCGGACGTACTGCGCGGAGGGCTGCGGAAATGACCGCCCTGCACATTCCCATCTCGGAACAAAATCAACGGCTTAGCGGCGGAAATTGGAGGGCTTCAAATGACTGACACACGCCACGGAGTAGTTATTCAGCCGCTCCCACTCAATGAAGGCGGCGGGTATTTGGCGGCCATCCCCGAGATGCCCGGGTGCATCGGGGACGGGGACACGATGGAGGCGGCGCTGGCGGATGTGCTCAAGGCGAAAATTGAATGGCTGGCCGCGATGAAGCAGCGGCGCGCGCCGGGCGAAAAGTGGCCCAAATAACCTCTAAGATATTGAAATTGTTCCGAAACCGGTCTCGCCGTTGCCGCATTTTTGCCGCTGAAAGTAGGGGGAAGTAGATGACCACGCCACCAACCAGCCGGACACAAGCCGGGTACGAAATCAGCCGGCAGACCGTCGAGGCGGTCGACGGCTGGTCTCGGGAGATGGATCGGAAATGGGGGCCCGGACGGCTAGAGGCCGTCTGCCCGGACCCGGGACTGCGGCAACGGTTCCAGTCTCAGCGCGAGAAGTTCAACCGGGCTGTCTGGGAGGAAGACGACGTCCGCGGCCTCGAGGCCCACGGCTTGGGCATGATCTACGGCTACCAGGCGCTTGACCAAGCCGCGACTGCGGCAGGCATCGCTCCGCTGGATCATTCGGCCGTGGTCGAAGGGCGCCGGGCCGACGGCGTCGTTATCGCGATTGTGCCGAGCAACGCGGATTACCCGCGCGCGATCCAGGCGGGCCGGGCGGTCGAGGTGTGGACGATCGATCAGGTGATCGAACTGATTGAGCGGTCGTTGTCGAAAGACGCGACGGCAACTATCGCGGCGGCCGCTAAGGCGTTCGGCGGCGTGAAGGTGGAAAGCATCGAGTTCAAGAACGAGGAACTCGACGACGAAATCCCGTTTTGAGTGGAGGGCGCGAAAGATGAAGGTCTACATTCAAAGAAAATCAACCGGGGACATGCTGGCCCATGAGAACGCAACGGCTGCACAGGTAGAAGGCGAAACATACACCGTTGTGAAACATAGCGGAAAGGAACAATTCCTTTACCGCTATCCTTTGCGCGACCTCCACCGAATTGTTGAAGTCCGTCCAATAGAAGAGGGGGAAGACTGATGGCGTGTTTCATGTATGGCGAGGAAGTGGCGGCGGGGATTGTCGCGGAGGCGCGGCGCACGGGTGCTTGGGCTCTTTGGGGCGCGTTACCAGAAGAGACCCGGGGGGAGATCCGCGAGATTGTGCGGCGGGAAGAGAAAGACCCGTTTTTTCGGCAAGTTGTGCGGAACCCGTTGGCCGCTCTAGCCATACGGGGGGAGGTCACCCAATGACCAACCCCCAACACTCCGACTTCGGCACCCGGGAGCGCCACCGCCACGACCGCATCGAAGTGCGGCCGATTGAACCTGGGCCGGGCATGGCCACCGTGGATGCCGCCTACGTCGTTGAGCCGACCGAACTCCACCGCGCGCTAGAGCGGGGGCACCTCGGGTCGGAGCCGGATTGCAAGCGGCGGTTTGAGGCGGGGATGTGGTTGGCGCAGTGCCACGAGGCGGCGGGGCTACGGCGGCAGGTGACGCCAGCGTATGACCCGTCTGGCGTGCGTGCGGATGCGGACAGCGCAATCTCCGAGGCGCAGGAATGGAACGAACGGGCGTACCGCGAGGCGGTGCGTGCGATGCCGGCGCGGCTGCGCGAGGCGGTGATTGACCTCGCGGTGCAGGACAAGCCTGTGCGCAACCCGGTGCGGGTGAAAGATGGTCTGGACAAGCTGGCAGAATTTCGTGGGATTGAGTGAGTCGCACATTTTGTGTTGACGTCCGAAACAAACCACGAGATAAAGGGCGTGGCCTAGTGTGTCCGTTTTTTAGCGGTCACCCCGCGTCTCTTACCCAGGGCAAGGTTTGGGCCACAAAGACGGCGGGGTCTCATCCCCGCCGTTTTGATTCCCCCCGGTTGCCTTAACGCAAGCAGCCGGACAGCGGCGCCCTCGGGTGTCGTTTCTAAGCCCCGTAGAGCGGGCTGCAAAAAGTCGGGGGCGCCCCGGCTTTTTTGTTTTCTGGTTCTGTTTTTGGAGGATTGACTGGTGGCGGGTGATGGCGATGAAGGTACACCAACGAATCACCCCAAGAGAAAAACGCGCCGCAAACTGTCTAAGGCGCCAGAAAAGAACGTTTGGAAACCGGGCCAGTCCGGCAACCCGAAAGGACGTCCAAAGGGCGTGCGCAACAAGTTTGGCGAAGCCTTCTTAGAGGCGATCCACAATGACTTTCAGGAGCACGGTGAGGCCGCAATTATTAAGGCCCGCACAGAAAAGCCGGTTGAGTACTTGAAGGTCTGTGCATCTCTGTTGCCAAAAGACGTGAATATCAACGTCAATCCTTTGGAAGAAATGACCAACGACCAGTTGTTGGAGCGGATTAGAGCGCTTGATGCAGAAATCAGCGGCATTATTGGCGAGGGCGGAACTGACGGCGGAACTAGCGCGCCGGGTTCGGACGAACCGCCTACACAACTACCGTCCGTACACTAGACAGCGGGAGTTTCACGCCGCCCCGGCCCGGGAGCGGTTGTTCATGGCGGGCAACCAGCTCGGCAAGACGTTCTCAGGGGCGCAGGAGGCGGCCTACCACCTCACGGGCAAATATCCCGAGTGGTGGGACGGCGTGAAGTTCGCGCGGCCGTGTGTGGGGTGGGCGGCCGGGGAAACCGGCGAAGTGGTGCGCGACACAATCCAACGGCTCTTGATCGGTCGTGAGGGCGCGCTAGGCACGGGCTCGATACCGCTGGACGACATAATCGAGACGCCGGCGGCGATGGGGATTACGGGCCTTAAGGCGGGTGTCCGGGTGCGGCATGTTAGCGGTGGCGTAAGCCATGTCGTGTTCAAGAGTTACAACCAGGGGCGGGAGAAATTCCAGGGCGACACGGTCGATTTCGTCTGGTTTGACGAGGAACCGCCGCTGCCGATCTACACCGAAGGGCTGACGCGGACCAACGTCGCGGGCGGCCCGGTGTGGCTGACGTTCACACCGCTAAAGGGTATGTCCGACGTGGTTTCGCGGTTTCTCTTGGAAGAAAGCCCGGATCGTCAGGTCATATCGATGACGATCGACGATGTTGACCACTACACGCCGGAAGAGCGGGCGCGGATTATTGCGTCGTACCCCGAGCACGAGCGCGAGGCGCGGACCAAAGGCATCCCGATCATGGGGTCTGGCCGGGTGTTCCCGGTGCCGGAGGAAGACATCCGGGTCGAAGCCTTCGACATCCCGGCGTACTGGCCGCAGCTTGGCGCCATTGATTTCGGTTGGGACCACCCGACGGCCGCCGTTGCGATTGCATGGGACCGGGACGCCGACTGCGTCTACGTGACCAAGACGTACCGAAAGCGGCAAGAAGCGGCGATTGTCCACGCTGCGGCGCTCCGCCCATGGGGCACGCTGTTCACGTGGCCGCATGACGGCTACCAGCACGACAAGGCAAGCGGAAAGCAGCTCGCCGAAGAGTACCGAGCCGAAGGGCTGGACATGCACCACGAGCACGCCACGCACGAGGCGGGCGGGTACGGAACCGAGGCGGGCATCTCGGAAATGTTGTCGCGGATGCAAACCGGGCGGTTCAAGGTTTTCAGCCACCTAGAGGACTGGTGGGAGGAGTTCCGGCTCTACCACCGGAAAGACGGGCTGATCGTCAAGGAACGCGACGATCTCATGTCCGCGAGCCGCGTTGCGGTGATGATGCGGAGGTTTGCCGCGCCGATCAAAGGGCGGGCGCTCCCCAAGATGCGAACGGATTGGATTGCATGAACCAACAAACATACTTCCGGCTGGTGAAACGGGTTGAAGAACTCGAAACCACCGTTGACGAGCTGCGCGAGGCTATCGAGGCGATGAAACCGCGCCGCGGGCGGCCGCCGAAGACGCTCACAGTAAACGACCTCGACGTGCCGAGCGGCTTCACGCAATGAGCACGACCGCCGCGACACCAGACACCGAGGGCAAGGGCCGCAAGAAGAGCGCCACCATGTCCGAGGATGAGTTGGCGTCGCTGGTCGCAAACCACATCCGCGACGCGCTGGCATACGACGACGACGCACTGTCCAACAACCGCGCGGAGGCCATCCGCCGGTACGAGGGAGACCCCTACGGCGACGAGCGCGCGGACCGGTCCAAGCTGGTGTCGCGCGACGTATTCGAGGCGGTGGAAAGCCTGATGCCGGCGCTTGTGCGCACGTTCCTTGGGTCGGACGATATCGTCAAATTCGAGCCGACCGGGCCGGAAGACGAAGCGGTTGCAAAACAAGCAACGGAATACGTCAATTGGTGCATCCTCAAGGATAACGACGGGTTTCGCCTCATCCACGACTGGATGAAGACCACGCTCTTGCACAAAAATGGCGTGGCGAAGGTCTCGTGGGATGAGACGATTACGGCGACGGAAGCCGAATACGAAGGTCTCACAGACGACGACTTGGTCGTTTTGATCAAAGATGACGACGTCGAAATCAAGGATTACGACCAAGCCGAGGACGGCACGTACCGGATTACGGCGAAGCATACAGACAAACAGGGGCGGGTGCGCCTCGAGGTGCTTGCACCCGAGGAATTCCTAATCAACCGGCGTGCGAAGTCTTTGGATGATGCCGACTTCATGTGTCACCGGGTGGTGCGCACGCGGTCGGAATTGATCCAGGCGGGCTATGACCGGGCGAAAATCGATCAGTTGCCAGACGAGGGCGACGACGATTGGCACGAGGAAACCCGCGAGCGTTTCGACGAACTGGAATTTACGGCGAACTCGGGCAACATCGATAAGAGCCGGCAACGCCACTGGATCTATGAGGCATACGTTGAACTCGACTACGACGGCGACGACGTGAGCGAGTGGCGCCGGGTGGTCTTTGGCGGCAACCCGTCGGCGCCGATCATTCTCGAGCACGACAACGCGCCGGACGTGCCCTTCGCGGTACTGACGTGCGTCATCCACCCGCACCGGTTCCACGGCATTAGCGTATTCGATCAGATCGGCGACCTACAACGCGCCAAGACGGTCTTGCGCCGGATGATGATGGACGGGCTTTACCACACGCTGTACCCGCGGCGGCTGGTCGGTCCGGGCGTCGAAATCGACGACGTGATGAACCAGGCGCCGGATTCGATCATCCGCACTAAGAACATCGCGGACTACCAGCAGGTACAGAACAATTGGGACGGCGCGAAAGCCTTCCCCATGCTGCAATACCTGGATGACGAGATTGAGGGGCGCACCGGCGTCACGGCGCTGTCCAGTGGCCTCGACGCGAACGTGCTTCAGAACCAGTCGGCCACGGCGGTCAATGAAGCCTCACAAGCCGCCAAGTCGCGCGTCGAACTCATGGCCCGCGTGTTCGCGGAGACAGGATTTACCCGGCTGTTTCGGCTCGTGCTCCGCACGGTCGCCCGGTATCAGGACCGTGCACGCACGGTGCGGCTGACCGGCGGATGGGTGCCGGTCGATCCGCGACAGTGGAACACTGACATGGACGTGTCCGTCAATGTCGGATTGGGCGTCAATTCGCGAGACCGTGAGATTCAAATCCTCAACATGATCGCCCAGAAGCAAGAGGCGATCTTGATGCAGGCCGGTCCGGGCAACCCGCTGGTCGGCATGAAGGAATACCACAACACGCTGTCGCGCATGGTCAACGTCGCCGGGATGCCGGCGGCAGACGCGTTCTTCAAAGATCCGGGCGAGCAACCGGTGCAGCCGCAAGGTCCGTCGCCGGAAGCGCAGAAGGCGCAGGCTGAGATGCAGATGAAGCAAGCCGAGTTGCAGATGAAGGCGCAACAGGCGGAGCGCGAGGCGGTGCAGCACGCCGAAATTGAGCAGTTGAAGGCACAAAATCAGGCTCAGATTGAGCAGTTCAAGGCGGAACTCGCGGCGCAGGTCGACCGCGAGCGCATGGAAATGCAAGCCACGCTTGACCGCGAGAAAATGCAGCTCGACCACGCGTTCCGACAGAACGAACTGGACAAAGAGGCCGACCTGGAAATGCTGAAAATGCGCGCCGGGTCGCCGGATGGCCAAGGCAACATCAACGTGAGCGACTAGTGCGCATCGGTCGGGCGCAGCCTTACACCGAGCTTGAAATCCGGCGGCAGACTTGCGGCGTTGAAGGCTGCACCAACAAGGCGAAGCACCAATGGCAATGCTGCGCCACGGGAAACCGATGGATTCCGGTTTGCGCCCATCATGACGTTGAGTTGAATGACTTGGTCCTGAATTGGATGGGGCACCCAGATAGAGGCGCGCTGATGCGGAAGTACCGGAAGCGCGAAGGTGTGCACGAAGAGAGAGAGGGCGACCGATGACGACGCCAATGTACCCAATCAACGCGCCGATCGACCCGTCGTTGCCGGTCTACAGGCCAGAGCAGCAGCGCGGACTACTGAGCGACGACCAGCGGAACGATATCATCGGGTCGTTCGCCGGTGGCATCTTGAACGGCTACCAGGTGCGCAGCCCGTCCAATGCGGCCACCTACGGCTTGCTTGGCGGCGGCTGGACAAACGACGTGCAGACACAGGGGCAGGGCGCCAGCGCATCACCGAACTTCGGCACAGTGGCCATGCCAAACCAGATTGTGCCGATCAATCCGAGCGGGGTGTACTCCACGACCGCGACGGAGGGCGGCGGCGCGGCGCCGACGGACCCATCAACCCCACAAGGCGCCTACAACATGCACGACATCATGTCGGTGCAGACGTCGCTCGGCGGCGCGAACTGGGGCACCGGTAACAGCCATTCGGCCATGGATCTTTTCGAAGACCACGGCGACGGCTCCTATTCGCTGCGATCGGCGCCGCCCGAGGGCGTGCAATGGGCGTTTCACCCCTACGCCAACACCCGAAGCGACCCGAATATGCTGCTTGATCAGGCGACCGACTGGGAAGGCAACGCGCTGGGCAAGGAGCGCACGATGGAAATCCTGCGCCAGCGCGCCGCGAACGTGGACAACAGCGCCTAGCACATGCAGCGCCCCATGACGGATGACGAGCGGATCGCGCGCGCTGAGGCGGCCGCGCGGTTGCTTGATGAGCCTTTGCTTGTTGAGGCGTGGGAGGTGCTGGAAAACGCGTTCCTTGAACACGCCCTGAAGGACCAAGACGACGCCCGCCGGGTCAAATACTTGGCGGCGATCAACGTGCTCCGCGGAGTGCGTGACCTTTTCGACGATTACGTGGTGAGCGGGAAGCTTGCCGCGAACGATATCCAATCACTGGCCGCTGCACGCGATGTGCAAAAACGCGGCTGGTTCGGTTGGTAAAACGCGGAACAACCCGCCAGGGATTCCGCCAATTCTGGAACAACCTTCGAGGATTCCATGGACGACGTAGCGACCGGCGCAACAGGCGCCGGCGGCGGGGACATTGTATCCCGCTTTGAGGGGCTTCTGGCCGCCGAAGACTTCGAGCAAGAGGCACCCCAACCCGAGGCCGCAGAAGGTGATGACACGGCCGAGGGTGGCGCTGAAGAGACCGCTGACGAGGCGGAAACGGAAAGCGCGGAATCGGATCAAGGCGAAGACGCCGACGACTCCGACGGTGAAAGCGAGGAACCCGCCGAATATCTCGAATTCGAGGTTGCCGACGGACAATCCGTTCGCGTAACGCCCGAGGAATACCGTTTAGGCTACATGCGCCAGTCTGATTACACCCGGAAGATGCAGGATCTTAAAGGCGAGCGCGACACGCTGGCCAAAGACGTTGCATCCGCACGGCAGCAATTGGAGCAAGAGCGCGCCGAGGTTGCGCGCCTGATGCTTGAACAGACGGAGCAGGAACCCGACTGGGTCAAGCTCGCCGAGGATGACCCGCTAGGGTATCCGGGGGAGCGGGCCAAGTGGGACGCCCGGCAACAGCAGCGGCAGGCCGCTCTGGCAGAGCAACAGCAACGCCAAGGGCAACAGCGTGCCGCGGTGCGTGAGCGTGAAATGGCGAGACTTGAGCAAGTCGAACCATCTCTTTTCGAGGGCGGCGCCCTCAAGAAAGAGGCGGTCGATGGGCTCATGGAAGCCGGGAAGGTTTTGGGATACTCGCCCGAGGAAATCGGCGGCATCCTGGACCACCGGGCCGTTCGCGCGCTTTCTCTTGTGCGGAGGGCTTTGGACATTGAAAAGGCCAAGCCAGAAGTGACAAAGAAAGTCCAGAACGCTCCGAAACTGTTCAAGTCTAAAGGCGCAAAAGCCACGACTTCGCCCAAATCCTCCGCTGTCGCGCAAGCACGTGCGAAACTTAAGAAGTCGGGAAGCGTCGATGACGCCGCGTCCGCCTTCTTGCAAGTCTTGGAGGACTAGAAAATGGCTGTTCCTACCGGAACGACGACCAAGTATGACATCGCGGGCGATCGCGAGGACTTGGCAAACATGATTTGGGATATTTCGCCGACGGAGACTCCGGCGTGTTCCATGATCGGCAAGGGCAAGGCGTCCAACACCTACCACGAGTGGCAGACCGACGCGCTCGACGCGGCGGCGGTCAATGCTCATCTCGACGGTGACGACTCCGCCCCCAACACGATCACCCCGACGGTGCGCGTGGGCAACTACACGCAGATTCTCAAGAAGACCGTCCAGGTGTCCGGGACCACCGACGCCGTCGACAAGGCGGGGCGCAAAACCGAACTTGCGCACCAGCTCGCCAAGCGCGGCAAAGAGGTAAAGCGTGACCTTGAATTCGCGGTTACGCGGAACGCCAAAGCCGACGCCGGTACGTCCGCCACGGCCCGCACGATGGCGGGTATGGAATCGTGGATCAGCACCAACAAAGACGACGCGACCGACGGCACCACGCCTCCGGCCGCCGCTGGTGCGCGGACAACGGCTCCGACGGACGGCACCGGCCGCGCCTTTACTGAGGCGCAGCTTAAAAGCGTGCTGCAATCCACGTGGTCGGCCGGTGGCGACCCGACCGTTGTCATGGTCGGCGCGAGCAATAAGCAGACCGCCTCGGGCTTCTCCGGCATTGCGACGCAGTACCGGGATAACCCGAAGGTTGCACAGGCGAAGATTATTGCCGCCGCAGATGTATATGTGAGCGACTTCGGTGAGCACGCAATTATTCCTAACAGGTTCAGCCGAAACGCCACTGCGCTCGTGCTCGACCCGGAAATGTGGGAACTGTGCGCACTTCGGTCTTGGAAGACCGAAAAACTCGCCAAGACCGGCGACAGCGAAAAGCGCCACATCATCGGCGAATACACGCTCAAGGCCAAGAACGAGGCCGCAAACGGCAAGGTCGCCGACCTTACCTAACAGGTAAGGCGACAGAACTAGACGGCGCTCGGGGCTTCTCGGGCGCCGTTTTCTTTTGGAGGTTTCATGTCGTCGAAGATTCTTGATTACGACCCGCATACCGGAATCACCACGCACTTTGTGCCGGATGAGAACGGCGACACCGGGCGGATCATCGATATTCAGGACGCGACGTCGGTTATTGAGAACAACACCATGCTGCGCAGCATGGACCCGGAAGGGTGGGGCACGAGCAAAAACAAGGAATGGCGGCGCTACGCGAGCGTGCCGCTGACGACGCTGTATCAGTGGCTCATTGACTCGGGCGAGCCGACCATGAACCGCGATTTTACGAAATTCGTGACCAAGAAGCTCCGCGACCCGGATTACCGCAAGTTTATCAGTGCCGAATGGATGCACTAGAGATCGCGCGCACGGCGACCCTCGCCGGGAAGCGCGCGGAAGCATTCACGGCGTGGAATGTGGTTCTCAACCGGGAGCCAAACAGCCCGGAAGCGCTTTACGAAGTAGCCCGCGAACTGGTCAACCGGGGCAACCCGGGCATGGCGTTCACACTCGCGGCCAGGGCAGGCGCGGAGGCGCCCAAGGCGTCGCCGACGCAGAACTTGATGGGTCGGATCCTCGACGACTGGGGGAACTACCCGGCCGCACTCAAGCGCTTCGAGCGGGCGCTAGAACTGGATAAACGGAATGCCGACGCGGCGGCCAATTGCGCGCTTGCGCACATGCGCCTCGGGCAGTATGCGGCGGCCGAAGCATACGCCGAAAAGGCGCTGAAGATCCGCCCATTCATGGGCGAGGCCAAGCGCACCCTCGGCATGTTGAAGCTGCGCCGTGAGGACTTCGACGGTTGGCGTTTGATGCGCGAGGCGGACGTCGAGGGTTGCGGGGTCGAGGACTCCGCAGACCCCAGATACAAAGGCTCAACGTGGTATCGCGAGCACGCGGAGACGGACGGCGAGACGCTAGAGTTCAAGCGCGATCATCTCATCATCTACGGCGAGCAGGGCATCGGCGATTACGTCTTCTTCATGCAGGCGTTGCCGCCAATCATCGCGGAGGCAGAGGCCGAAGGCTACCAGGTGCACTTTGAGTGCACCCCGCGCATGGGAGGCTTGATCCGGCGGACGTTTCCGACGGTCAAAATGCACCCGACGCTTGGGCTCGACCACAAGCCGTGGCTTGCTGAAATCGACAGCCTAGCGCGTGTCGAGCGTATCAGCATGTCGGCGGTGCCGGAACACACGTGGCACGGCCCGGGAGACGTCCTAGGCGGCTCATTCTTGGAAGCGGACAACGCCCGTCGGATTGCCATCCGCGCGCTTCTGGACGCGATCGGCGGCCCGTGCGTGGGGGTTGCCTGGACGGGTGGAAAACTTGAGGCGGACCGCGACCAGCGGCACGCGCCCATTGAAGAGATCGCGGCGAGGGCACCGGCCGGCGTCAACCTGATTTCGCTGGAATACCGGGAAACGGACGTCTCGGCGCTGGACAACGTCTTTCACATTCCGTGGGTCACGGAAGACCCGGACATGGATTGGACGGCCGCGCTCATTACGGAACTGGACGCCGTCGTCGGCGTGCCGACCGCGGCACTTGCTTTCGCCGGCGCGCTCGGACGGCCCACGTGGGCAATGCTACCCGAGACCAACGCGCATTGGCGCTACGGCACCGGCGAGCGGGACCGGTCCTTGTATTTCAATTCGATGCGTGTTCGCCGACAGGCGAGCGGCGAATGGCCGATTGCGGCCGTCTTCGACGAGATGGAGAGAGATGGCTGTTTCAACGTTTGCTGAGCTCAAGACCGCGATCACGGCGGAGATCGACCGTACCGACGTATCCGAAGCGCAGGTGGCGAATTGGATTTCGTTCTTTGAAGCGAACTTTAACCGGGACGGCCAATTCCGAAGCCAAGAAACCGAGGCGCCTCTATCCGCAACAAGCGAAACGGTCGACTTGCCGACGGACTACAAGGAAGCGGTTGCGGTCACGCTGAGCACCGACCCGGCGGTGGTGCTTGAGACCAAGACGGTTTCGGACCTCATATCCACTTACCCGACGAGCACGACCGGCCAACCGGTGGCGTTCGCGGTGCTTGGCTCAAAGATGTACCTCCGGCCGTTGCCGGACACGACCTACAACATCCGGCTGTTCTACCGGCAAAACCTCCCGGCGCTGTCGGACACACAGACGACCAATTGGCTGCTGACCAGCCACCCCGACGTCTACGTGTACGGCACGCTTGTATGGTCCGCGCCGTACTTCCAAGACGACGCGCGCCTCTCGACGTGGCTCGGGCTGTACGACCGCGCGATCGCCTCTCTCAAGGGCCAGGACGCGCGGGCGCGCTTCTCCGGCCAACCGATCAAGACTCAACTCGACGTGGTGGTGGCATGACGGTCTTACCGAACGCACCGGCGCCAGGCTCGCCGACGAAAGTCCTCGAATGGTGCCAGCAACTTGTCCGCGTGCTCACGCCGTGGATGCTCAACATTGAAGACACGAAATATACGCAGGGCGAAATCCTCCGCCTTAACTCGCGGACAGTTTCGGACCTCCCCCCGGTCACCCCGTCCGGGTGCGTGATCTACGTCAGCGACGAAACAGGCGGCGCGGTGCTGGCGTTCTCAGACGGCACCAATTGGCGTCGCGTGACGGATAGGGCGGTAGTGGCATGAGCATCACGGGCAACACCGATCAAGGCATCCCGCGCCAGTCGCTTGGCGACAACCTCAATTCATGGGGCATCTCGGCGACCAACGGCGTCAACCAGGCAATCACGCTTTTGGAAAAGCTGGCGTCCGGTGTCGAGACCGTCAGCCTTACCGGTAACGTCACGCTCACGACGACCGCCAAGACGGACAACCAGGCCCGGAACATGGGCTTTTACTTCACCGACGGTGGGTTGACTTCGGCCCCGACGGTCACGGTCCCGAGCATCGAGGGCGTTTATCTCTGCTACAACGCGGGCTCAACGTATTCGATTACCGTCACGTGCTCGGGGTCGGCGACAACGGCGACGGTGCCCCCCGGCGTGCTTATCCCGGTCATTTCCAACGGCACCGACTGTTTCGGGGGCATCTTCCGGCTTGACCAACTGAGCGCCCCAACGGCCGCCGTGGCGCTCAACTCGCAAAAGATAACCGGTCTCGCCACCGGCACGGACGGCACTGACGGCGTGAACGTCACGCAACTCAACGCGGCTATCGGCTCGGCGAGCATCCCGGCGTCGACGGGTGCCGTGCTGATCTCCGCGACGGACACGACGGCGCGCTATCTGGGCGCGGCACTGTCGGCGGGGGCGGGCATCACAATCTCGACAAACAATATCGGAGCCGATGAGTCGTTGACCATTAATGGGATGACGACAGGAAAATCGATCGCCATGTCGATCGTATTCGGAGGATAGTATGGCAGCCCCCAATGTTGTAAACGTGTCAAGTATTCTTGGCAAAACCTCGGTACTTTCTGCCACAACAACGCCAACTGACGTGGTGTCGAACGCGTCAAGTTCTGACAAGCTCTTAAAAGTTAACTTGCTCGTGGTGTCGAATATTGACGGTGGGGCAGCGGCCGATGTAAGCGCATCTCTGTGCCGAAGCTCTACAGAGTACTATTTTGCCCGGACAATTAGCGTCCCAGCGGACGCGTCGATCGATCTACTCCCGGGCACGCTATACCTTGAAGAAGGTGACAGTATCAGGATCACCGCGGGTGCGGATGGGGATCTCCAAGTCGTCGCCTCTTATGAGGAAATCGACGATGCCTAGAAAGCACGTCGGCAATGGTGGCGTCATCGGCCTCACCGTCACCCCCTCCGTAACGGCGGCCAGCGGCGTTTGGGGATTCGCCGCCGTGGCCAAGAACGCCGCGGCGGGCACTTGGCCGAGCAGTTACGCCATTGAATATGTCGTGGTCGCGGGCGGCGGCGGCGGCGGCTGGGACGTCGGCGGCGGCGGCGGCGCAGGCGGCTACCGTGCAAATGTCAGCGGCGAGAACTCGGGCGGTGGCGCCTCTGCGCAGGCCGCTATGACTGTTGTCGGCGGCTCGGCCTACAGCATCACTATTGGCGCCGGTGGCGCGGGCGGCTCGGGAGCGGTTGGCACCGACGGCAATGACACCACTTTCGCAGGGCCTTCCACCGTCACGTCAACAGGCGGCGGCGGCGGCGGCGGCGGTAATGGAGCGAACGCAGGAAAGACGGGTGGGTCCGGCGGCGGCGGCCCCCGCGTAAGCGGTGGCAATGCGGGGTCGGGGACCGCAAGCGAAGGCTACGCCGGGGCGGACGGTGACAATACCGGCGGCTTGTCCGGCGGCGGCGGCGGCGGGGCAGGGGCCGCAGGTGCGGCGGGCTCGGCTGACGTGGGGGGCGTAGGCGGCGCCGGTGTCACGTCAAGCATTACAGGAACGGCTGTCGCCCGCGGCGGCGGCGGGGGTGGCGCATCTCACCCTACCGCCCGAAGTTCGGCCGGTGGAGCAGGTGGTGGTGGAGCAGGCGGTGGCGACAGCACTGGCGCCAGCAACAACGCTGTCGCAGGAAGTGCAAACACCGGCGGTGGTGGCGGCGGCGGGCGTGGGGCCACCGCAACCGATGGCGCCTCTGGCGGGTCCGGGGTCGTCATCATTCGGTACTTTGGCGCACAGAAAGGGTCGGGCGGCACGGTCTCGAGTGCTGGCGGTTACACGATCCACACCTTCACGACTTCCGGCACATTCACCGCGTAGAGGGCGTTATGGCGCATTTTGCAAGAGTAGAGGGCGGCGTCGTCGTCAACGTGATTGTTGCAGACCAAGAGTTTATTGACGGTTTGTCCGACAAAGGTGCGTGGGTCCAAACGAGCTATCGGACCCATGGCGGCGTTCACCCAGAGGGCGCGCCGTTGCGTAAAAACTTCGCGGGCAAGGGGTTCACATACGACGCGGGCAAAGACGCCTTTATCCCGCCAAAGCCTTACGACTCGTGGTTACTGGACGATACGTCATGTCTATGGGCCGCGCCGGTCGCAAAGCCGACGGACGGCAAGGCTTATGATTGGGATGAAGGCGGCCGCTTGTGGGTGGCTAGAGATTGATGCTGACCGCGATCAACTTCGCCCCCGGCGTCGTCAAGGACGCCGCGTCGCTGGACTCCGAAGGTCAATGGATCGACGCCGACAAGATCCGATTCCGCGTGATCAACGGCAAGGGCCAGCCCCAGGTCATGGGCGGGCACGAAACCGCGACGGCAGACACATTCGCCGGGAAGGCCCGGGCGGCGCACTCGTGGGAAGAAATCGACGGCGCGAAGCTCGTCGCGATCGGCACGCATGCGAAGCTCTATGTCATGCGCGCGGCGTCTCTCTACGACATCACGCCAATCCGCGACGACAGCGACGCCTCGGGCGCGCTTACAGACCCGTTCTCGACCACCAACACGTCAGCCACCGTCACCGTGGCGCATACGGCTCACGGGATGATCGACGGAGACACGGCCTACCTCAAGGCGGCGTCCGCGGTAGGCGGCATCACCTTTGGCGCGGCTGGCACGCACGCGAGCGACCCGTTCCAGACGGTCGAGAATTCCGACTTTGTCATTGTGAACCACACGGCCCACGGGCTTGCGAGCGGCGAGTTTGTGACGTTCGCCAGCGCGACGGCGACCGGCGGCATCGCGGCCGGGTCACTCAACACGACGCACCGCGTCTATAAGCTGACGGACGACGCCTACCAGATCCAGGTCGCCACGGCCGCCACGTCGACCGCGACGGGCGGCGGCACGCCGACCTATGAGTATTACCATGAATTCGTGATCACCTACGTTGACGCCAATTCGTACACCGTGACCGCCCGCACCGCGGCGACGTCGACGGTTGCCGGGGGCGGCGGGTCGACCAAATGGAAATATGAAATCAACACCGGCCGCGAGGTCACGGCGGTCGCGTCGGGCTATTCGACGGGCACGTACTCGAGCGGGCTCTATTCCCTCCCATCGACGGAAACCGACCTCCGCGCCCGCGTCTGGCGACTGTCCAACTACGGCGAGAACCTTCTGGCCAACTACCAAGAGTCCGCGATTTTCCGGTGGCAGAACAACGTCAGCCAATCGGCGGCCGCAATCGCGGCGACGGACGCACCGGCGAAATCGATCGCGCACATTACGACGCCCGAGCGGTTTCTAATGACCCTCGGCACGGAAGACGCGCTGACGTCGACGTTCAACCCGTTGCAGGTCGCTTGGGCCACGCAGGAAGGCGGATTCACGACCAACGATTGGACGGCCGCCGCTACGAACACGGCCGGCGACATCCTCTTGGCGGAAGGGAACCGGATTCAGGCCGGTATGGCCATGCCGTTTGTATCCCTGATCTGGACGGATACCGCGCTCTATCAGGCCCGGTACTTGAGAGATGCGACTTACGTCTACGGCTTCGACCTTCTCGGCACCGGGTGCGGGCTGATCGGCCCCAATGCGGCCGTGCGCGCGGGCGACAGTGGTTCCGTCTTTTGGTTGTCGTCGTCTCGGCAATTCTTCATGTGGAACGGCGGAGCGCCGACGGTGCTTCAATGCCCGGTGCGCGAGTGGATGCTTGATTTGTTGGCGCCGGCGCAAGAGGACATGATTTACGCCGCACTCAACTCGCAATGGAACGAGGTTTGGTGGTTCTTCCCCGACCTCGCCACCGGCGAAAACGCCCGGTACGTGGCCTACAACTATGTCGAGAGCCATTGGACGGTCGGCACCTACGGAATCACGGCATGGGCTGACCGGGGTGTCTTGCAATTCCCTGTTGCCGCCCATTCCGACGGGTCAGTCAAACTGCACGAGCGGGGCACGACCGGCGACGGCGACGCCATCAATGCCTACGTCGAAAGCGGTTTCGCGGACGTCGGCGACGGGGACACGCTTTACCGGATCAACCGGATTGTGCCTGAGTTTCATGATCTTGTCGGGGGCGTCACTATCACGCTCACAGGCCGGGTATGGCCGCAGGGCACCGATAAGGTGGTTGTCGCCGGTACTGTCGGCTCGAGCACGACCAAGCTGGATACACGCATGACCGCCCGCGTGGTCAAGGTGAAGATGGAAAGCACGTCGTCGCCGCTGTCATGGCGCAACGGGCGGCTTGGTGTCGACATCACCCCAACCGGCATGAAGCGTTGAACAAGGCGACGTGGCGGAAGGCAAAGCCGCTCATTGCGGAAGCCTTGGCGCGCGGACTGCCGACACACAACGTTGATGACATTCGCAAAGCGATTGTGGCTGGCGACATGCAATTGTGGTGTGAGGGCGAAAGCGTCGTTGTTACCCATGTTGAGCAGTATCCGCGGGCGCGGGTGTGCCTGTTCGCCCTGGCGGCGGGCCGGATGAAAGATGTAATGCACTTAAAAGGCGTGATAGAATCATGGGCACGCGAACGCGGGTGCGACTACTGCGAAATCTACGGGCGCCGGGGATGGCGCCGACAGTGT
Source organism: Thalassobaculaceae bacterium (assembly GCA_963691835.1). GTDB lineage: Bacteria > Pseudomonadota > Alphaproteobacteria > Thalassobaculales > Thalassobaculaceae. The sequence continues at coordinate 4,083,258 of OY829383.1, read as the reverse complement.
CCTGACTATGACGAGGGCGCGGTCGTACTTTGGAGGGCGTTGTAATGGGTGGCAAAGTAGGCGGCAGCGGTGGCGGTGGCACCCAGACGATTCGGTCCGATATCCCGGACGAATACAAGCAGTTCGCGAATGAGAATTTGACGCTCGCGGGCACGATCGCAAATAAGGCTTACGTGCCGAACTCCGAGCAACGAATGGCGGGACACAACGCGGACCACACCGCGGCCATGAACGCCATGCGGACGTCGGACCTCGGCGGCGGCGTGGCTCAGTCCATGGCGCTGTCTGCCGCGCCGCAGGTCAAGCGGGGCGCCATCGCCGACGTATCGGCGGGGCAGGGCTTGGATTTCATGGGGGGCTACATGAACCCCTACGAGAACACGGTGGTCAACAACACCGTCTCCGATATGGCTCGAGCTCACACGATCACGCAGAACCAGCGCAACGCCCAAGCGGCCGGCGTGAGTGCGTTCGGCGGGTCGCGCCACGGGGTGGCCACGGCGGAGGGCGATCGCAACTTTATCGACCGGGTCGGAAACACGGTTGGCCAACTGCGCCACACTGGGTTCACCACGGCGGCGGGCTTGGGCCAGCAAGACGCAGGGCGGGACCTCACAGCGCAGCAGAGCAACCAGGCGGTCGACCAGGCGGTGGCGTTCCAGAACGCAGCACTGGACGCACAGCACATGGACAGGAGGATGAACGCCGCGCAACAGGGTGCGAACGCGGACCTCGCGTGGACGTCTGCAATGATGGGCATCGGCGACCGGATTCAAGGCCTGGATCAGGCCAATATGGATCTGGCCTATCAAGACTTCATCGACCAGGACAACGACGATTTGCGGAAGCTGAACATCCGCATGGGTGCCCTTGGTCAAACGCCTATGGGGCAGGTGCAACGGGTGCCGGTGCAGCGGCAGGGCATGGATCTTGGCGGGCTTCTGAGCGGCGGCGCGGCGATGGTAAGCGCCTTCTGTTGGGTTGCCCGCGAGGTCTACGGCGAGCAATCGCCCAAGTGGCGCCAGTTCCGCCGGTGGCTTCTCGACTTCGGTAGCGACGCCTTGCTTGTCCACTATGCCACCCATGGCCCAGCGATTGCCGAGATGATCCGAGGCGATGAAGAGGCACGCGGGCGCATCCGCGCGATGATGGATTCCAAATTGGAGGCGGCCGCATGAGACGACCTGTGCAACCGGTAGGGCCGCTGGCGATTGCCGCCCAACGTGACCAGTACATGGCGCCGTTCATGGCCGCTCGCGGTGGCCGGATGGTGCCCGTGTCGGGTGGCACCATCTACGAGCCAAACCCGATCAACAGCCTCGCCGCCGGACTTGATCAGGTCGGGGCGCGGTTGCGAGAGGATGCGAAGGCGGAAGAGGCGAAGGCCAAGCTTGCGGCGAACCAAGAGGCCGCGCGTCGAGTGGTCAACGGTGGCATGAGCCAGAAAGAGGCGCTAGCCCAAGGCGGCGGGCCGACCCTGAAGGCGGATTCCCTCGCAACAGTGGGTGGCAACCCGTTCGGCTTGGATCAGCCTGATCTGGCCTATTCCAACTACCTGATTGACAGCGGTGACCCGAACGCCGGTGTCGCCGCCGCGGCAAAGGCTCGGCAACCGGAAAAGATGCACACGCTAGCCCCGGGTGCGGCGCTCTACCAGGGGTCCCAGCGTGTCGCCTACAACCCGAAGCCCGTGGCGGAATCCGCCATTGAGCGCGCCGCGCGAGAGGCCGGGTTCCCGAACGTCTTCGAATACCAGAAGGCGCTGAAAAAGGCCGGGCGGCCGACCAACAACATCAACGTACACCCGGACAAACGCGTGAGCGCGGGAAATGAGGTGGTGGGGAAGGGCTTGGGTGAAGAATTTCTTGCCCTGCAAAAAGCCTCATCCGGCGCCGCCGACACCCTTGGCCGCATCCGGCGCGCGGAGCAAATGCTGGACGGCTTGAGCACCGGCGCCTTGGCTGAAGGGGCGCAGTTCCTAAAGAGATACGGCAAGTATTTGGGCGTCGACCTCGAGGCGCTCGGCGTCACTGATGACACCGCACAGGCCGAGGCGTTCAGAAGCCTAGGGATGGGCTTTGTGATGGACACCATCGCATTGACCAAGGGGGCCGTCAGTGACACCGAAATGAAGAAAATGGAAGCCGCCACCATTGGGCTTTCGCGGACGCCGGAAGGGAACCGCCTGATCCTGGATTTCGCCCGTCGTGTTGCCCAGCGGCAGCAAGCCCTAGCTTTGCTGGCGCGAGACTATGCCCGGTCCAGCCCCGACAAGATGATTGATATCGGATGGTATGACGCACGCGAAAAATACATCGCGGAGAACCCAATCATCGACGACGCCACCCAGCGCGAAATCGACGCCTTGATCGGGGGCGCCAGCACGGACGCAACCCCGGCGCCTTCTAAGGCTGCAATCCCCCAGAGGTTTGTTGGCATGGATCAGACCACGCTTGATGATTACTTGCTCACGAATGGCTTTGAATCCATGAGCCCCGAAGAAGTGCTTTGGTTTTACGATCGGTTTTGGGGGCAGAACTGATGGAACAGCAAACGGCCGGCGGCAAGTTGCAACAGGCGAAAGTCGCGCTGGCGCGCCGGCGGCTTGAACTCTATCGCGAAAAACTGCTCAACCAAGGTAGCGGCTTTGTAGAGTCCGCACTAGGCAAAGCAGCCGACGCGGTCGAGGGCGTCACCAACTTCACCCGCAACCTGATCACCGGCGACGACCGCCGGGAGTACGACTACCCGGAACTACCGGCGTTCATGACGCCCCGCGGGGTGTCGCGCTCCCGCATGTCGTTGGGCCGCTCGGATCTGCAAAAGCTGGACATCCTGTCCACGGCGACGGATGACGACTGGCAGGGCACAAGTGATAGCTTCGGCAACGTCTACGTCGACGTAGACGAGGGCAGGGGCAAGCGCCACGGCGTAAAGCCGGGCAAGTACTACCTGAACCGCCCGGGTCTATCGTCGCAGGACATGGACGACCTTATGACCACCGGTGCCATTGAGGCCGTATCAACGCTGGGCTCAGCAAAGGTTCTCGGCAAGGTCTTGCCGTTTGGCCAGTATATCGGCGCCGGAGCGGGTGCTGCGGGCGGCCTCCATATTCAGGACCGGCTTGCCGATACCGCAGGCTCAAAGCAGCCACACGACAATACGGATTATCTGGTGGGTGGCGCTTTTGGCACCGGCGGTGCCGTCATCGGCCGGGTGGTTGCGCCGCTTTTCAATTCGATCTTCTCCCGCGGTGGCTACACCCCGGGCAAGGGCTTCGATGACGACGCCAAGCGGGCGTTGAAGCGCCTTGGCGTGGACCCGGAAAGCCTGTCGCCGGAATGGCTGGAACAGTTCCAGAAACAGGCCGAAGACGCGGTAACGCCGTCCGCGGCCGCTAAGCTGGCAGACGCCCAAAGCCTTCCAGTCGAGGTGCCGCTGTCGCGCGGCGACATCTCCCGGGACGTCACGCAACAGCGTTTCGAGGACCAGGCGCAGAAAGGCATTCTTGGCGACGGAGCCAAGAGCGTTATGGAAACGCACCGCGCCGCGCAGCAAGAGGCCCTCCGGTCGAACGCGGAGGCCATACAGGACCAGATCGGTACCGGCCGCCGCCTTGCGCCCGGGGAAGGCATGGGCGGCGTCCAGGAAAGGCTTTCCGGTGACGCGGCCGCCCTCAAGAGCGCCGCGCGGAAAGCCTATGATCCGACCACAGCGCGAGCCCGCGTCGACGCGCCGGCATTGGGCGACTTCCTGAAGGCGACGGCCGACGATGTGTCCCGACAGTTCCCGTCGCCGGAGGTGAACTCTCGCGCGCTGGACTACGTGCGACGGCTCGAGGGGCTCACCCAAGGCCCGGGCGGCACCACCGTGAAGGGCGTGGACTTCAAAGCCTTGGAGGCGTGGCGACAGGATCTAGGCGGCGCGCGGCGCGCAGCGGAGCGGAGTTCGGCCAATGCCCGCGAGGCCGTGGCCCTTGGCTCTGTCATGGACCGCTTTGACAGCTTCGTAGATGACGCCATGGAAGGCGCCCTGATCACCGGCGACAAGGCGACGATTGATTCACTGAAATCGGCGCGGTCTCTCTGGCGCGAGTACAAGTCGAAGTACGACAACAAGGACGCGCCGTTCATCCGCGACATTATCGGCGAGGACGTCAACAGCGGCATGATGCCACCGGAAGAAGCTCTTCGGCTGTTGTTTGGAGCGTCGGGCATCGGGCTGAAGAAGGGGGCCGGGTCTACGGCTCTACGGCTGCGCCAGGTGTTGGGCGCGGATTCGCCAGAGTGGGCGGGGCTGCGCGAAGAAGGTGTTATCCGGCTGATGCGGTCGGGCCTTTCCAACACGAGGGACGCAGCAGGAAACCTTGAGTTCTCGGGGGATCGGTTCTCCAAAGAACTGCGGAAGAACATGACCGACAACGTGACGATGATGCGGATTCTGTTCTCCCGCAAAGAACTCGACATGCTGCGGCAGTTCGAACGCGTGGCACTATTGGCCACGAACCGGCGGGCGGGTGCGGTGAACCATTCCGGCACGTCCTACGGCGCGGCTCAGTGGCTTAACTCAGTGTTGGGGCAGACGCCAACGGGGCGGCTCATGATGGGGGTTGTCAGCCGGTTCCTCGGCGGTGTGTCAGACGCCGCGGCGGCGGGGCGAGCCGCATCGAACGTAGCGCGGCCTTCTGGCGCCGGTTCTTCCACCAGACTTCCAGGAGCGATGGCGGTGGGTGGGGGTGTAGGTGCGGGTGAAGTATCAGAAAAACCGTGACGACGACCGCAAGAAACCCGGCAACACCCCATAGGCCCCACGCGGCATAGCACGCGCCGCCGATGCCCCACGACAGGGCGTGGCCGGTAACGTGTGCGCAGGCTTCGGCGACCTTAGACATGCTCTAGCACGGGTAAGCCTCGGTGATGGCGGCGACGATGCCTCGAATTACAGGCTGCTCCCACTGGTCGGTGTTTCGGCTTGACCAGTCCAGAAACGTTCCGATGAATGCGGGCATCGTAAGCTCAGGTGGCGGGCACGACGGCCAGCGGAGAAGGAAAGACGTGTAGACGTCGAAAAAGCTGCGCATATACGAAAGGCAGAACATCGCATCGTCTGAGTAGCCTCTACCCCCGGACTCATGCTCCCGTGCGAAGTCGATGCAGTCATCAGCGTAGGCCCCGACGGACCCGAAGGGGTATTGCTGCGCCCCCGCCGGCGCAACGAGCGCCAGCCAAACGACAGCAATTAACGCAACCCGCATCATGCGAATAACATGCGCCTCGCGGGGGTGTGGTTCAAGGGTTCTTCGACGCTAGCGCCTTGGTGAGCGCGCTCAAGCCGTCCTCCATTTGCCGGAGGCGGAGGTAGACGTCCTTGCTTCCGGGGCGGGATGCAGCGTGGGCGTCTAACCCCATTGCGATGAGACGCCGCACAGCCTCGCCGCGCGAAGGGCGATCGTATTGCTTAAGGCGCCAGTCCTCGACGGCTTCAATTAAGCTTACCGGCGCTCTGATCGCCAATCTGTCGGTTACGCGGTCCATAACCAGAATATAAGGCGGCTTTCGTTGTACGTCAATTGAGGGGTTGAATGTCATCACTTTTTAGTGCACATTTGTGTCACTCAATCGTCTGACGGGAAACTGCCATGCCTGATTCTGTCTACACCCCGCCGTCCCTCTTGACGGTGAAAATGCAAGCCGCTTATGCGGCGAACACTGAGGAAGCGGCGGTCCGGTTCAACGCCATGTACGAACACGCCCTTCCTGGGCTTCCGATCAACACGATTGCAGATGCGGCCGGGGTCCTCGACGTCGTGATCCTCGCCTTGAACACGGCGGGCCACGCCGACGACGGTCCGCACGCCGAAACCGACCTGATCTTGCTTGAGCGGGTGCGCGACTACCTCGACGCACTCCGCGCCCACTAGGGAGTTGCCCCGAATGACCGACAACGTCGTGACCGTGAATTTCCGTAACGACACCCTGTTCGCAGTTGAGCAGGAAGACGGCATCTATGTCGCCGTGAAGCCGATCTGTGAAAGCCTCGGGCTCCGGTGGCATGGGCAGTTTGAGCGGATAAAGAGGGACTGCATACTTAATAGCTCAATTCGTGTGATACGAATGGCTACCCCCGGCGGGGCACGTGAGACGCTTTGCCTCCCGTTGGAATTCATCAACGGCTGGCTGTTCGGTGTTGATGAAAACCGCGTGCGCAACGAGGACGTCCGGCAGAAGGTGCTCGCCTACAAGCGGGAGTGCTACCAAGTCCTCTTTGACCACTTCTACGGCCGCCGGCACGAAGCGGCGCCAGTGGTCGAGGTGAACGACATCAACGTGCCGGAATCGGTCCGCCTCCGCCAAGTCACCGAAGCGCGGCACGCGTTCGGGGTGAGGGCGGCACAACAGCTTTGGTTCCAACTCAAGTTGCCGGTGGTGCCCGCGATGGCGGACTTCGATCAGCAGCCGGGGCTCTTCGAAGTCACCCCGCTACGGCATACGACCGGCTAAACCCCCAACACCCGCCGCAGCGCGTTTACATCCGCTTCGAGCCCGTCCAGGCGGCCCTTGAGTTCGGCCGCGTGGTCGGACTGCGCCTCGGCGCCACGATAGAGAAGACGACGGATCGCCTCCGCTTGCGAGGGGTTGTCGTCTTGCGTGCTTTTGAACCGGGCGACCATTTCAAGGTCGCTGTCGGACATCATCAGCACCACACGGTTGGTCATCAGTTCGCGAGTCATGACCAACACATATGGCATGTGCAATGACAACTCAATATGCACTTGACCAATGCACATGTGCATGTCAAAACAACACCACATCTTGTGCACGAAAGGGTGCCCGATGCCAGATACAGCGGAACGACGGCAGGGGTGGCGGTTCGATCGCCACATTTCGGCGGGGCACATCATCACGACGGCCGTTGTACTCGTCGGTGCAGTGGCTGGGTTTATCCGCGTTGAGAACCTCGCGACGGCCAACCAACAAGACATCCGGCAGTTACAGGCCGTCGTGTCGGAAAACCGGCAATTCCAGGTTGGGCAACGCAGCCGCGTTTGGGACCGGGTTGAAGAGCTTCAAGTGCAGATCGCCGACCTCAAGAGCGACGTCGCCGCACTCCGCACCAGTAACGACCACATTGCGCGCCAGGTCGACCGGCTGGTGACGCACATGGTCGAGAGCCCGAAACGGTAACGGAACGGCTTGATGCCAACCCCACCGATTGACGCATTCGAGCATCAGCGCCGCTTAGACGCGCTGCACGCCGCTCTTGCCGCGGGCTTCTCACCTCGGGGCGTGGCGCCGGGTGCCGGAAAAATCGGGGCGATCTCCAAAGCAGCGCAGGACCTCGGGCTCAACAATCGAACGCTGTCGGGCTGGGCAACCAAGTGCTCCAATGAAATCGAGTGGTCTCGATACCGACACCCGATTTCCAATTCTCAGCGCGTCACCGAGCAAGCGCACGACGTTATGGACGCGCAACAGATCCGGCTCAACGTCCGCGTTTCGACAGCACCCCCGCGGACCGGCGAGCGGCTTAAGGTCTGCGCGATCGGCGACGTGCACGACGCGCCGGACATCCCGAAAGATCGAGCCCGATGGCTCGGGCGTTGGGTTGCGGACACACGGCCCGACGTCGTGGTGCAAATAGGCGACATTGCCACCCTCGACAGCCTCAACTCTCACGTCTCCAACGAGACGTACACCGGCCGCGCCAAACCGGTCTTCGAAGAGGACATGGCGAGCCTCAAGGAATTCATGGCCGCATATGACGAGGGCAGGGGGGGACGGCTTCAAGCCCGAGGAACACATCACCCTCGGCAACCATGAGCACCGCATCTGGACGCACGAGGATGAGGCGCCGCACGTCGTCGGCATGATGCAGTCCTATCTCGACGAGGTAATCACCGGCGCGGGCTGGACCTATTCGCCTTACCGCCTCCCGTACATGCTAGGCGGCGTTGGCTTCGTTCACATCCCGACCGGGCTCAACGGCAAGCCGGTCGGCGGCAAGACCTCGACAAACATCATTGCGCGAGATTCCGTCCACGACTGGGTCGTCGGCCACACGCACCGGCGAGAAATCGCGAGTGTGGCCAAGATCGGTTTGGACCAACGCGTAACGTGCATAAACCTCGGGACCGCGCTCCCGGAGGGGCACGTGGAAGACTACGCCAAACTATCGACAACGGGTTGGTGGTGGGGCGCGTGGGAACTCGAAATTTACGCCGGCCGCATCACCGACCACCACGCGATTTCGATGCGGCGATTAGAGGAAAGGTATGGCGATGCGAGCGGGTGAAATCTTGGCGGCGGCGACTGAAGCGGTCGACGGCGACCGGGAGAAAACGCACGGCGATAAACTTATGAATCACCAGAATATCGCCGTTTTGTGGGACGCGTATCTCCGCATCCGGCCAAATGAACCGCTGACGGTGTGCGACGTCGCCTTGATGATGGCGCTCTTAAAGATCGCGCGCACGCACTCCGGCGAGCACAACCCCGACGACTATGTAGACCTCGCAGGGTACGCCGCTTGCGCGGGCGAAATGGCGAACACCTTGCTATGAACGATCAAGAGAAGATTCTGGCGTTCGCCTCCGGCTTTGTGCTCGGGATTATGGTCATGCCGCTCGGGTGGCTGTTTCTACGCGCCGTGGCGGGTGTGCCATGAGCGAGCGCGTATCAAGGCATTTCACGCGCGCCGAACTCGCGTGCCCGACGACCGGGCGGCTTGAACTAGAGCCGGGATTCCTCGGCGAACTGGAAGCATTCCGCGAAGCCTACGGCCGTCCGATGGCAGTCACGAGCGGGTGCCGCACGTCGGAACACAACGACTGGCCCATTTCACGCGGCTATGCCGCCAGTCCGAACAGTTTGCACCTGATCGGCAACCGCAAGTACCAGACGGACACATGCGCGGTCGATATCAAGCGCCCAAGCGCCCGCGATCTGTGGTGGCTGATAGAGCAGGCCCTGAGACGGGACTGGTCGGTCGGGCTCGCCAAGACATTCGTGCACCTGGACCGGCGCACGCACTTCGCGAGGCTTCCTCGCATCTTCTACACCTACTGACGAGGACAAAATGGACCTTTCCAGCGTTATCGATCTTGTGACCGGCGCCAGCGCTGGCGACTGGTTTGCCGCCGTGACCGGCGTCATTGCGGCGTGCACCGCGATCACCGCACTCACGCCAACGCAGACCGACGACAAGGTGCTCAACGTCGCCTTGCGCGTCCTGAATTTCTTGGCGGGCAACGTCTACAAGAACCGCAACGCGGACGATGCTTAACGCGATCGCCCGGGGCTTGCTCGGCGTCATCAGCCTCGCCAATGCGGCACTCGACTACTTGGAGCGCCGCGACTTGAAACAGGCAGGGCGCGACGCCGAGCGGGCGGATTCACTGACGGAACAAGAGCGGAGGGTGCGGCGTGCCAATCAAGCCCGCATTTTGGATTCTCGGGGCCGCGCTGCTCGTGACGAGCTGCGCCAGCGATACGCGCGTGATTGACACCGCGTGCACGGCGTTCGGGCCTCTGACATTCTCCCGTGTGGACACGCCCGAGACGGTTAACGAGATTCTCGCGCACAATGCAGCATGGGAGGCGTTGTGCGATGATATCTGAGTTTTTGAAAGGCTTGCGCGACATGCTGCGCGAGCAAGACGTTGAATTGCATATCGGCGACGATCGACAGACGGCCGGAGGGCTTCAGCGCCAGTGGGACTATGAACTGTTCCCCGCCTTCTCGCCGGACCTGAAGCCGGAAGGCTTGTCGGTGATCGCCACGCAATGCGGCGACCCGTTCTACACCTATATGTCGGTGCCCTATGTGTTCGCCGACACCCTGCGCGAGACGATCGAACGCGACGGCATGTTTCCGGGCGACCCTCAAATGACATTCGAGGGCGAGGCCCGAGCGGTGGCAGACGGCATCAGCGGCGTGTGCGTCTTTAACGGCGGCATGGTGGCAGACCCCAAGGCGCGCGGTAGCGTGGCCACACGCCTTCTGACAGCGCACCTGCCCCTTGTGGGCAGGCTCTACGCTGACGCCCGCTACGGCGCCCCCTCGTGGTTCCTCGTGCGGCGGCAAATGTCGGAGAAGGTCGACAGCGTCGGACAACGCTACAACGGAGAGATCTTGGCTGCGACGGTCACGTGGGACAAACCCGGCGGGCTGCGGATGCTCGGATTTACGTCGCAAGAGGCGGCGAAGGCACAAGCGCGTCGCTTTCTTGATCGGCCGGAGTAGTGATGGAAATCACTCGGCCGTCCGCATAGGGCAGGGCGAGACCATAGTATAGGATGGGTGCGCGGCCGACGGGCTCGTAATGCACCAGGTCAAGCCGCGGTTCGCCCGTCATAGCGGCCCTGGTCAACCGCTCTTCAGCCGATGCGCCTAGTTCCGGGTCCGGCTGCTCAATCATCAACGTGCCAGGCGCTACGTGCGCTTCAAACAAGATCCAGCCCGCGCGAGGCGTCTGCCAGTCGATTTGCCGGCGCACACCGTCGGCCGATATGGATGTGAAGGTCGCTCGGGTCAGTGCGGCGTCAGACAGGCCGACCGACTGCATCCGCCACGCCTCGAGGGCTTCGCGCATCGGCGCGGTGGCGATTGCGTCTAAGCGTTCCATGCGCTGCGGCTCGTAGATAACCCGTTTTCTGCGGAATGCATCAGGAATCGAGGAATCATCTTCAAGCAACGGATCGACGACGAATTGCGAGATGCTTTCCGTCGCGAGGTATCCAGCGGCCGCACCGATAAGAAATCCGCGGCGTGTAAACCGCTTGGCGCGTCGCCGCATTACATCTAACGTCTTCACCATCGCCTCGCGTTTCGCATTATCTAGCGAGCATGATAGTACGATGTAATGCATTTTGCATCAAGAGGGAATTACGAGCTTTCGCCTTCGGGTTCCTCGCGGTCCCCCGCATAGTGCTCCCCCGCCAGGACCAAGCACGACGGCATGCCTGGGGGCGTCATGAGCAGGGTCCAAGAGCCGGTCTTGGGGTTGCGGAACAGTTCAATCATTCGTCCGCGGTTGTCCAGCATGAGGCTTGTCCGGTGTTCCCCGAACTTGGCCTTGAGGTGCTCCACAAGCGCCTCTCGATCGGCGCATTGTTCCGGCTGTGCGGCCGCCGGCGTCGCGAGGATGCAGGCGAGGGCGGCCGCTAGGGCAGGGGCGCGGGTCATGATTCACCCCCGCGCCATTTGAATTGGCGGATGAGTGTTCTGTGCAGATTGTCATTTACCCGCCGCAGCACCGCGTTCTCGCGCTCAACTGCCGCAAGGCGGTCTTTCAAATGCGAAATCTCGCACCGCGCGCCGTGGTCGATTTCGTCCGCCATATCGGCGGCTAGTTCACTGGTCTTGGTCATGGGGCCCTCCGTTCTCTCTTGATCCAAGAATGCCTCCATCCGCCCCACAATCTCCGGCGAGACGTCCAGGTCGTGGGCGACAGCCTCAAGCCGTTGTGCGACTGCGTCGACTTCCTCAAGCGTCAGGTCGATACGATCTGTGTCGATCGCTCGCGCTGCGGCCAAAAGCTGATGACAACAGCCTTCATCCCACCAACCGGCGATGCGATAGCCCGCGAAACTTCCGGTGTCGGCGAACAGCCGGCGCCACCACGGCAACGCGTCAATCTCGGCCTTCAGCGCCGCTCGGTGTTCGTCGATTTGCTCAAGCCGCTGCTTGCACGCTTCGATCACGTGCGCGGTTTGATAGCTGGGCATTGATGCTCCCCCTTGTTGATCGATCGACTTAGCGGTGCGGGCCGGGCGCTACTCCGGCGAGGCAAGAGCGGATTCGAACCGCCAGTTTCATGTCCCAACCATCAGCGCCCCTCAGGGCCACTGACGATCTTTCGGGAAGTGCGTCCATATCCCGGACTCATGCACTCCTAGACCGTCGTCCTGCGTGTCTGCCTTCCACGCCGCCGCACCGCTAAGTCGATGGTGTCGCCGTCCGTCAGCCGGTTACCTGATAAAATCCCATTGGATCACGACGCCTTTGAACGGAAGCCCGTACCTTTCGTCAAACCACGCCGCCATATCCATGTATTCGTCGAACCCGTCCGCTCTGGCAAAGTCGTTATCAAAGGTTTCAGGGTCGAAGTATTGATTGCCCTCGCCCTGGCGCATCTCGCGACCACCAAGGGTCATGCTTGTCCCGTCCAACGTCACTGGCCGGACTGATGTGACGCGGGCCTCGCATAGCAATCGGCACTCCTTCGTTCGCATGCCCGTGTAGAGGTTGATCTTGTCACCAGGCTTGGCATGCGGCCGACCATCCTTGCGAGGCTTACGAACGGTCTGTGTCTTACTGCCGTCCGCGATCTTCTCGGCGAACTCCTGCTTGAAGTTCAGTGCTGGCATTGTCTGGCCTCCCTATAGTGAGGATTTCCGGCAAGCCTCTTGGTCAGGTCCGCCGAACAAGATGAATTCTCCAAATGTGGATAACTGCATTTAAAGTTATTTGACCCCGATATTTCTCCTTGACTCAAGATCTGGACCCTCCGGTTGAGAGGCATTCTTGAGAGAGGAGGCGAGATATATATGCCTAGATCGTTGTTATCGTTAGATGGTAATAATGTTTCAATTTCATAGATCGCATAATATATATTATGAGAAATCAGATATCATATTGGAACTTCGAGACTTTTGATGTCTCACACCATCTAGCAGACGGTTCCCTCACTTCACGTGCCAGCCGCCACTCAGGTCCATGTGCCGAACGGAACAGCGTTCGATCATGGCCTCATACCCTTCGGGCAGATACGACGTCTGCCAGTCGTTACCGAACCGGTCCTTGACCGCCCGGAGGTTTTCCCAAACCGACGCGAATATCACGCCGTCGTCGCGGCTTTCCACAACACTGCCGAAAAAGTAGCCGACATTGCCCGGCTCGTTTCTCACCACGTCGGCGGATGTGGTTGCGAAGCTCTTGAGCAATGGCTCGGCGCAGCCTGGCTTCGTTACGACTTCGAAAAGCCGCAGGATGGGCCCGTTCAAATCACTGTCACTCATATCAAGTCTCCTCAATGCATGGGCGTCACGAAGCCTCGCCGATCGGCAACCCTGCCTCTTCAAGTGACCGGCGATCCCGCTCCAGCCGTGCCGTCAGTTTCACATTCTGGGTCAGGCTCCAGTTCTCGATGGTGAAACCCGGCCGAGCCGCAAGCAACTCCCGCGCTCGTACTTTGGCGAGGTCCATCCTTTCTTCGTCAGCGTGTGCCAGAACGAGATCCACCAAGCCGAAACCTGGGCTTCTCCAGTTGTAGTCGGTCAGAACGGCAATCGCATCGTCGACCCGTCCCGCATAGCGATACGCATGGCCCAAGACGCCCTGGTACCAGCCGGGATCCAGAGGATTGAGACGGATGGCGATCTGAGCCTCCCGGACCGCTTCATCCGCCCGTTCCGCGAATGTCAGCGCCAGGGCATAGAGCGCGCGAATGTCGGCATGGTCTGGCGCAAGTGAGACCGCGCGGCCGTAGGCGTCACAGGACTCATCAAGGCGCTGGTAGCACATATGCCAGTAGCCCAGAGCCGCGTAGGCATCACTGCAATCCGCGTCGAGTGCCAGAGCCTTGTCCGCGTGACTTTTCGCGAGATCCAGCGTCCGCTCTCGATCCTCAGTCCAGAAGAACCGCCCTTCGATCGCATGGGTGTACGCCAGCATCGCGTGGATTTGCGCGGCGTTTTGGTCGTGTGACAAGGCTTGCTCAAACGCCGCGCGGGCCTGGCGATAGGTATCGGCGCTTACGGTTCTGAAATGACTGACCCCCCGGGTGAAGGCGATCCAGGCTTCCACATTATCGGTGGTGGTGTAGCGGAGTTTCGCCTGTTCCCCTTCCGCGAGCTCCACCTGGAGCGAGTTTGCGATGGTCAACGTGATGTCGTCCTGAACCGCGAAGATGTCCTCCATACCCCGGTCCACCCGTTCAGACCAAACAAGTGCTTCTGTCGTTGTATCAACCAGTTGCGCGGTGATCCTCAACTTGTCTCCAGACTGACGTACACTGCCGCTCAACATGTAGTCCGCATTCAGATCCCGGCCGACCTGCCGCGCCGAAACCTCTCGGCCCCGATAGGTGAAGGCCGAGTTTCGCGAGATCACGGTCAGATGGCCGATCTGGGACAAGGTTGTTATGAGATCCTCCGTGATCCCATCCGCGAGATGCATGTCGTCAGACGCACCACTTCTGTTGTCGAACGGGAGGATCGCCAGAACCGGCTGACGGTTCAGCGCCGTGCCGAGAGCGGCGGTTTCACTGGATAGCGCCCCCTCCTCCACGTCCGTGGCGACGCGAAAGGCGACAACCGGATCCGGAACGTTTCTGAGGCGTTGGGGACCCATGTACTCAAAGACGGTTGCCGACTTGCCTTGCAGATGGTTGCGCATGTCCTCGGGCACGACGATCCCGCCTTCGGGAGCTAACGTCTCCAGCCGGGCGGCGATGTTCACGGTATCCCCGTAGACATCACCTTCCTCGACGAGCACGTCGCCGAAGTTCAGGCCAATGCGGAAATCGACCCGCTCAACCTCGGAGCGGTCGGCGTTGGCGCGCCTCTGGGCCCGCTGGATGCCGCCGGAACAACTCAAAGCGTCAATGGCACTTGGAAACTCCGCCAGAAACCCATCACCCATGACCTTGAAAAGGCGCCCGTTATGCGCGGCGATCTCGGGTTCAACCACTTGGATCCGGGCCAACTGCAACCGCCTCAGCGTGCCGACTTCATCGGCTCCCATGCGGGCGCTGTAGCCCACCATGTCGGCGGCGAGGATGGCGGCGAGTTTCCGTTCCATGAGCCAACTATAGGAGCGTGTCCGCCCGGCGGGCAGCGAATTCGAGCAAACCCATAATCACTCAACACGTTTCAGGCGGAGGATCAGAACAGATCCCTGTCCCAATAGGGCGGATCTCGAAAGACGGAAACGAGGTGGTCGATAAAGACCCTCACCTTTGCCGCCGGTGCCCGGGTTTCCGGGTAGAGAACAGACAGATCCGTCTCCAGAGTTACCTCATCGGCAAAAACGATCCGCAACCGCCCCGCGCGCACATCGTCTCCCACCAGAAAGCTTGGCAGCAGTGCAAGACCCAGCCCTTCAACCGCCGATGTCCGGACGGCTTCCGCATCGTCCAGGGTGATGGGGCCGGTGATCGGCACCAGCGTCGTGCCTTGGCCCGGGTCCGCCAGCGGCCAACGGTCGGTCGTGGAAAGATTGCGGTCTATCAGGCAGGGCAGTCTGTCGAGCGTCTGAGTG
This sequence comes from Thalassobaculaceae bacterium, assembly GCA_963691835.1. Classification (GTDB taxonomy): domain Bacteria; phylum Pseudomonadota; class Alphaproteobacteria; order Thalassobaculales; family Thalassobaculaceae. The sequence continues at coordinate 4,067,997 of OY829383.1, read as the reverse complement.
GTAGGCGTGAAATCAAGACCATCGAGAAGGCGGGGTGCAGCCACAATCACGAGACGGGCGGTGGCAAGACGGCGCACGCGAAGAGATCCGCCGTCGACGCGGCCAACCCGGAGCGCGACATCGACCCCCTCCTCCACCAAGTCTACGCGTCTGTCCGTGACGGATAAGTCCAGCGTCACATCCGGATAAGCGCGCCGAAAGTTCGCAACCGCCGGAATGAGGTGCCGGGCCCCGAACGAAGCGGATGCGGTCACCCGCAACAGGCCGCGCGCACCGGTTTGAAGAGAACCCAGCCTATCGGCCAGGGCGTCTGCGTCATCGATCAGCCGGCTCCCCTCGGCCAGCAGGATCTCGCCAGCCTCCGTCAACGTGACCCGCCTTGTAGTCCGGTTGAAAAGCCGGGTGCCGAGTTCGGCTTCCAGATCCTGCAAATGGCGGCTGACCGCGGTTGTAGACCGACTTAGGTCCCGAGCGGCGCCAGCGAAACTGCCTGCCTTAGCGACGGCGAGGAATGTGCGGAGGTGGCCTAGATCGTTCATTCTTACTATCCCGATTTTCGGGACAGTATATCTCACATCCACCTTATTATCATCTGAAACAGCATCCTTATCTCTTTGTCATGACACGCGGCGCTGATGGCGCCACCACCTGGGGCTCGACGCTCCACACGGGAGAAAGATCATGAACACCAATCGTTTCGATGCCGTTGCCAATGCCGACAATGCAGCCTTCGTCCTTCGTATCGCCCTGGGCACGATGTATCTCGCCCACGGCCTGCTGAAGATCTTCGTGTTCACGCCGGCGGGCACCGCCGCCTTCTTCGGCAGCCTCGGTCTTCCAGAACTGCTGGCCTACCCCACGATCTTCGCGGAAGTGGTCGGTGGTCTGCTGCTGATCGCCGGCTTTCAGACCAGACTGGTCGCCGCGGCTCTGATCCCGGTCCTGATCGGCTCCATCGCGTTCTCGCACGGTGCGAACGGCTGGCTCTTCTCCAACCCAGGCGGTGGCTGGGAGTTTCCGGCATACCTGATTGCGACCTCGGTGGCCCAGGTTCTGATCGGTGACGGCGCCTACGCCCTGTCGAAGGTCCGCCAAACAGCCAACCCGGTCGTCCAGCCGGCCGAGTAACACTCAAGAAGCCGACGCCGGCGCGGAACCTCTCTGCGCCGGCGTTGCCATGCCAGCCTGCCCTTTCCAACACACGACAGGAGAAGCCCAATGACCGCGACCCCCGAACAGACTGCTTTTCCGGCTCTGTTTGTTTCTCACGGCGCACCGACGCTCGCACTGACAGAGGGGCCAGCCAGACGGTTCCTGTCGGAGCTTGGCGAAACCCTCGGCCAGCCCCGCGCCATCCTGGTCCTGTCGGCACATTGGGAAAGCCCGGCGCTTAAGGTCACGGGCGGAGATAATCCGGAAACCATCCATGATTTCCGGGGATTTCCGGAGGAGTACTATGCCTTGAGATATGCGGCCCCCGGTGCACCGGATGTCGCCAAAGAGGTTATCGTAACACTCGCTGCGACTGGTCACTCTGCCATTGCCGAGGATCGAGGCTACGACCACGGTGTGTGGGTGCCCTTGATGCTGATGTATCCCGAGGCAAAAGTTCCCGTCATCCAGCTCAGCATCGACCCGGATGCCGATCCCTCATCTCATCTCGCTCTGGGTGAGGCGCTGGCGGACCTCAGGCTGAAAGGCGTGTTGATCATCGGATCTGGCAGCCTTACGCACAACCTCCACGAAGTCCGCCGCGACAACATTGATGCAGACGCGGAAGACTGGGTGGTGGCTTTTGGCGATTGGATGCACGACCGCCTCCAGGCGGCCGACACGGAAGCGCTGCTGGATTACCGCCGGCGCGCGCCGAACGCCGAGCGCAACCACCCAACGGACGAACACCTGTTGCCGCTATATGCCGCCATGGGAGCGGGAGGGCCGGAGACGGCGCGGCGCCTCCACACCAGCCACACCTACGGCACGCTCGCGATGGACGTCTATGCGTTCGGTTGACCTGGTCGAAGCGCGTTAGAAATTGACCCTGTCGCCACCCTTAAGGGCCAGCATTTCCCGGGCTTCCGCCGGGGTGGCGACTTCGAGCGACAGATCCTCGACGATCCGTTTGATCTTGGCGACCTGGGCGGCATTGCTCTCCGCCAACTCGCCCTTGGCGATGTAGAGGCTGTCCTCCATGCCGACCCGGACATTGCCGCCCAGCATCGCCGCCATGGTGCAGAACGACATCTGATGCCGTCCCGCCGCGAGGACCGACCACTGATAGTCGTCGCCGAACAGCTTGTTTGCGATCCGGCGCATGTGCATCAGGTTCTCTTCGTCGGCCCCGATCCCGCCGAGAATGCCGAAGATGGTCTGCACGAACAGCGGTGGTTTGACCAGCCCGCGTTCCAGGAAATGCGCCAGCGTGTAGAGGTGACCGACATCGTAGCATTCGAACTCGAACCGGACGCCATGCCCTTCACCTAGGTCCTTAAGAATATATTCGATGTCCTTGAATGTATTCCTGAAAATAAAATCCCGACTGTTCTCAAGCATCTGGGGTTCCCAGTCGTGCTTGAACTCCTTGATCTTATCCAGGATCGGGAACAGGCCAAAGTTCATCGAGCCCATGTTGAGCGAGGTCATCTCCGGGCTGGCAAGGCGCGGGGCGGCGAGCCGCTCATCCAGGCTCATGCCGTGGCCGCCGCCTGTGGTGATGTTGACGACCGCGTCCGTCGCTTGCTTGATCCTTGGCAGGAACTCCATGAACACCGACGGATCCGGGGTGGGCTTGCCGTCGTTCGGATCGCGGGCGTGGAGGTGGAGGATGGAGGCGCCGGCCTCGGCCGCGGCGATTGACTGCTCCGCGATCTCGTCCGGGGTGATCGCCAGATATGGGCTCATCGTCGGCGTGTGGATGGCGCCAGTCACAGCGCAGGTGATGATGACCTTGTCGGACGCGGCCATGAGTTGCTCCCCCAGAGTGTCGTTTCTTGATCGGGACCAACGTTAGCCAATCCTTGAGCGCCGATGAAACCCAAGAAATGAGAGGCGTCGGGCGCCATCGAAAAAAGTTTCGTCCGATGCGACGGAAGGACGCCCTCCCGGCCGTTGGAGACATATCGCTGTCAAGGCAGCGATTCCCCCCTTCCCGACCAGATCGGAGCAATGAAGATGAGATTCGAGAAAACCGTGGCCGTCCTCGCAACCACCGCTGTTGTCACGGCGTTCAGCGCGAGCCTGGTGCAAGCGCACGGTAAGTGGGGCGGCCCCGGCCCCATGCAGGCAATGGTGACCGAGCGTTTCGAGGCGATGGACAAGAACGGTGACGGCAAGGTCACGCAGGCCGAGATCTTCGAGACCCGCAAGGGCGAGTTTGCGGAAGCCGACACCAACGGCGACAGCGCCCTTTCCGCGGAGGAGCTTGCCGCCAGGCACGAAAAGATCCGTGCCCGGATGGCTGAGCGCAGGTTGACGATGATGGACACGGACGGTGACGGTGCCGTCAGCGCCGAGGAGTTCGCCCGTGCGCGGCACCCGATGATGATGCGTGTCGACCGCGACGGCGACGGCGCCTTCTCCCGCGAGGAAGTCGACGCCATGATGGAGAAGATGAAGCACAAGGCCCACGGCCGGGGCTGGTTCTCCGGATGGTGGGGCCCCAAGGAGTAGGCGGAAACAAACCGCCTTCGAAGAAACTCTCTGGGCTAAACGGAAGAGCGGATGCGGTCGGTCGATCCGGATGCGGACTTGATGCCACGGATTGCCGACGGCGACGCGGAGGCTTATCGCATGCTTGCGCAGCGTCACCTCGACCCGGTCCACCGCTTCGCCGTCCGGCTCCTCGGAGACCGGGCGGCGGCGGAGGATGTTGTCCAGGACACATTCCTTAGAGTTTGGAACCGCGCCGGTGGCTGGCGGCCGACCTCAACGGTCGGCGCTTGGATCTTTCGGATTGCCCGGAATCGATGCCTCGATCTGCTCCGGGCGCGCCGCCCACAAACGGACGTAACGGAGATGGAAATCCCCGATGCCCCGAAGGCGCCCCGGATTGTCGCTGACGGGGAGCGCGCACGATCCGTCAACGACGCGCTCGCCACACTTCCGGATAGGCAACGGATGGCAGTCGTTCTGACATACTTCGAGGAATTGACCGGTCCCGAAGCTGCCGAGGCGATGGGCCTGTCGGCAGACGCGTTCGAGTCTTTGTTGCGTCGGGCACGGCGGGCCCTGAAAAGTCACCTTGCCGACCAACGGGATGCGCTTATGGGAGAGGAGCCATGACCGAAATGGATCTGAACCGTTTCCGCGGCCTGGCCGAGGCATGGGGCGGCGACATCGATCGCTGGCCAGCGGAGCACCGAGCCGCCGCACGCGCATTGGCCTCAAAGTCGGCCGATGCAAAGGCTTGCCTCGCCGAGGAAGGGCATCTCGATGATCTCATCCTCTCAGCTTCGTCAGAGCGGGCTCCGGCCTCGCTTCGGGTCAGCGTGGCCAAGATACCCGATGCGTCGCCCAAGATCGGTCGACTGTTGGCCGACCTTTGGCCTTTCGGGTCGATCTGGCGACCTCTTGCGGGACTCGCTGCCGCCGCATCCATTGGGCTCGCGGTCGGCCTGTCAGTTCCGCCGTCTTCATCAAACACGGTAACGGCCGACACCACTCTGCTCGCGCTGTCAGGCGATCTCTACACAACCACGGCCTTTGAAGCCTTCGGTCTGACGGACAGCACGTTCGGGAGCCTGGATTGATGACCCGCACCCGCCTTCTTGCGATCGCCCTTTTTGTGTCCGTTGCGCTCAATCTCTTTATCGGGGGATTGGCGATCGGCTGGAGCGCCCACGGTCATTGGCGCGGCGGTTTCATGGGAGGCTTTGACGGGCCCCGCATGGGACTGGGAATGCGCATGGTGGAACGCCACGGACCAGACATGATCGGGGAAAAGGCCAAGCGCTGGCTGAAGCGGATCGTTGGCGAAGACGGAGAAGCGGCGGTCGACGCTGTCTGGGAGGAGCGAAAAGACCGGATCTTGCCGATCGCACGGAACATCAGATTGGCGCGGCAGGACGTCAGCGAGCAGCTCAAGAAGGAACCCTACGACGCCGACGCCTACCGCGCATCGCTGCGGAACCTGGAGACTGCGATGGGGGCGGCAGTTGGCGAAGTCCATGACGCGATGGTGGACCTTCTCGACCGCTTGGAGCCGGAGCCCCGGCGAAAGCTCGCAAAGAAGATCTGGTACGGCAGGCGGCATCATTTCGACGAGGACTGAGGTCGTCTGGTCGACGAGGACTGAGGTCGTCTGGTCGACGAGGACTGAGGTCGTCTGGTCGACGAGGACTGAGGTCGTCTGGATCAATACACCAACGCATCCAGTTGCGGGTCTCCGGTGCCGACGGTATCTCCTTCTCATCGCGACAGTCTTGGGAGTCCCGATCATGGCACAGTCCCCCGTCGATGAGATTTTCAGCCATTTCCACCTCCGTGGAGCGAGCCGCTTCGATGAACCTGACGTGACACAATTGGGCCATGCCCTTCAGTGCGCGACGCATGCGGATGCCGCCGGTGAGGCCGCCGAGCTGGTCACGGCCTGCCTGCTCCACGATATCGGCCATCTGATCGATCCGGACGCCGAGGACGCGCTGCACCGGGACGACGACGCGGAGCACGAGATCAAGGGTGTCGAATATCTCCAGTCCTGGTACGGCGATGCCGTGCTAGAGCCGATCCGCCTTCATGTGGATGCGAAACGCTATCTGACGGCGGTGGATAAGGATTACTTCGCCACTTTGTCCGCGGCTTCCGTAAACTCGCTTCGTCTCCAGGGCGGTCCAATGTCTGAAGACGAGATCGCGGCGTTCGAGGCAAACCCCCATTACGAGGCCGCCGTCCGGCTTCGGAAATGGGATGAGGCTGCCAAGGAAAAAGCCGCAAAGGCGAAGCCGCTGGAGTACTTCCGTCCGCACTTGGAGGCCGCCCTCAAGGCCTCGTAAACGGAGCAGTTAGCGATGGCAGCCATTCAGACGATCGAAGAGCTTGAAGCGATCTATGGATCGCCCGGCCGCACATCTCTGGTTAAGGAAGTGGACCGCGTCACCGCGGAGTACCGCCAGATCATCGAGGCCGCTCCGTTCTGCGGCCTCGCGACTGTCGGGCCCGAAGGACTGGATTGCTCCCCGCGCGGGGATCTTCCCGGGTTTGTGCGCGTCGCCGACGAGCGCACATTGATGATGCCGGACCGGCGCGGCAACAATCGTGTCGATTCACTGCGAAACATTGTACGCGATCCGCGCGTTGCCATGATGTTCCTGATTCCAGGCTCCGGGAACGCGTTGCGCGTGAACGGCACAGCCCTTGTCGACACAGATTCGGAACTCTTGGAGAGCTTCGCCGTGGACGGGAAAGCTCCGCGGTCCGTCGTCGTGATGCGGGTCGATGCAATCTATTTCCAATGCGCTCGGGCCATTGTTCGGTCGGGATTGTGGACCGAGGACGCGAAGATCGACCCGTCTTCGCTGCCAACGCCAGGACAGATTCTAGCAGCCCTCTCCGACAACGAAGTCGGCGGCAAATCCTATGACGAGGCCTGGCCTGAAAGGGCCGCCAAGTCGCTCTGGTAATCGTCGCTCTAAACACCCTTTCATGCGGCGATGACGCTGCTTGACCTCGCCGTCCCCCGAAAGGACACTCGGAGGGGTGTTCGGCGCTTGCCGTCGGGCATGCCGATGGGCCATGGTCCCATCCACGAAGACCCCGCACAGGGGCTACGGAACGTCACTAGGGAGTTCAGGATATGCCCACCGTATCGATGACGGTGAACGGGAAGTCGGTCAGCGGCGAAGTTGAGGGCCGCACCCTTCTGGTTCAATTTCTGCGCGAGCAACTGCGTCTGACCGGCACCCATGTCGGCTGCGACACCAGCCAGTGCGGCGCCTGTGTCGTTCATATGAACGGCGACAGCGTGAAGAGCTGCACCACGCTTGCCATCCAGGCCGACGGTGCGGATGTGACGACGATTGAAGGTCTTGCGGATGGCGATACCCTGCATCCCATGCAGGAGGCATTCCGCGACAATCATGGCCTGCAGTGCGGTTTCTGCACACCGGGCATGGTGATGAGTGCCGTCGACCTGCTTCAGAAAAATCCGAAGCCGAGCGAGCACGAGATCCGTGAATGGCTCGAAGGCAACATCTGTCGCTGCACCGGCTACCACAACATTGTGAAGTCGATCCAACAGGCCGCGGGGGCCTGAGGTCATGCCGGATACAGCAGGCGGCCCCAGCGGCATTGGGGCATCGGTCAAGCGCGTCGAGGATTTCCGCTTCCTGACCGGTAACGGCAACTACACCGACGATATCGATCGTCCGGGACAAACTTACGCTTACATTCTGCGGAGCCCGCACGCCCACGCCAAGATTGCATCTCTCGACACCTCGGCTGCCAAGGCAGCGTCCGGTGTCGTGGCGGTCTTCACCGGTGAGGACATGCAGGTCGGCTCCCTCCCCTGCGGCTGGCAAGTCCACTCCAAGGACGGCACGCCGATGGCGGAGCCGGAGCATCCGCCGCTCGCCAAGGGCAAGGTTCGCCACGTGGGCGACCAGGTTGCCGTGGTGATCGCGGACAGCTACGCCGAAGCCAAGGACGCGGCCGAGAAGATCGAGGTCTCCTACGAAGAGCTTCCGGCGGTTGTCGATATGGCGAGCGCTCTCGCTTCCGGTGCCCAGAAGGTGCACGACGATCTAGAGAACAATCTCTGCTACGACTGGGAAATCGGCGACGTCGCACAGGCCGACGAGGCTTTCGCGAAAGCGGCCCACGTCACCAAGATCGACATCGTCAACAACCGGCTGATCCCGAACGCGATGGAACCGCGCGCGGCCGTCGGCGAGTTCGACCGGTCAACGGGTGAGTACACGCTCTACACCACCAGCCAGAACCCGCACGTCATCCGTTTGCTGATGGGCGCGTTTGTCCTGCAGATTCCCGAGCACAAGCTGCGGGTTGTCGCACCGGACGTCGGTGGCGGCTTCGGCTCCAAGATCTACCACTATGCCGAAGAAGCGATCGTCACCTGGGCCTCGGCCAAGGTCGGCCGGCCGATCAAGTGGACGGCGGAACGCTCCGAAAGCTTCATGACCGACGCCCATGGCCGTGATCATGTCACCCATGCCGAGTTGGCCATGGATGCGGACGGCAAGTTCCTGGCGTTCAAGATCGACACGCAAGCGAACATGGGCGCCTATCTATCGACTTTCGCGCCGTGCGTGCCGACCTATCTATATGCGACGCTGCTGGCGGGCGTTTACACGACGCCGGTGATCTACTGCAACGTGCGGGCGATCTTCACCAACACAGTACCGGTGGATGCGTATCGCGGGGCGGGGCGTCCGGAAGCCACGTATCTGATCGAGCGGATTGTCGATCGGGCCGCGCGGGAGACCGGTATCGGCCAGACCGAGATCCGGCGGCGGAACTTCATCCCGTCGGATGCGTTCCCCTACCAAACGCCGGTGGCTCTCCAGTACGACAGCGGTGACTATGAAGCCACGCTCTCGGCCGCCATGGCGGAAGCCAAGGTGGACGGCTTCGCCGCCCGCAAGGCGGAAGCAGCCGCGCGCGGCAAACACCGTGGCCTTGGCTTCTCAACCTATCTCGAGGCGTGCGGCATCGCGCCGTCTGCGGTTGTTGGCTCCCTCGGGGCCCGCGCCGGCCTCTATGAGTCGGCCGAGGTTCGGGTTCACCCGACGGGATCGGTGACGATCTTCACCGGGGCCCACAGCCATGGCCAGGGGCATGAGACCACGTTCGCGCAATTGGTCGCGGACCGGCTTGGCCTTCCGATGGAGAACATCGAGATCAGCCACGGCGACACCAACAAGGTTCAGTTCGGCATGGGCACCTACGGCTCACGCTCGCTGGCCGTTGGGGGTGAAGCCATCGTCAAGGCAACGGACAAGATCATTGCCAAGGCCAAGAAGATTGCGGCCCACGTGCTCGAAGCGTCCGCGGACGACATCGAGTTCAAGGACGGCAACTTCACGGTCGCCGGTACGGACAAGTCCATGGCCTTCGGCGAAGTGGCGCTGACTGCCTATGTCCCGCACAACTTCCCGCACGAGGAGTTGGAGCCGGGTCTGGACGAGACGGCCTTCTACGATCCGGCCAACTTCACCTACCCCGGTGGTTGCCATATCTGCGAGGTCGAGATTGATCCGGACACCGGGATTGTCGAGGTTGTCGGCATGACGGCTGTGGACGATGTGGGGCGGGTCATCAATCCGATGATCGTTGAGGGGCAGATCCATGGTGGGCTTGCCCAGGGCATCGGACAGGCCTTGCTGGAAACCTGTGTCTACGATGAGAACGGTCAGCTCGTGACCGGTTCGTACATGGATTACACCATGCCGCGGGCCGATAACCTGCCGAGCTTCTCGGTCGGAACGGAGAGCACGCTCTGCGCCCACAACTCACTCGGCGTAAAGGGCTGCGGTGAAGTTGGGGCCATCGGCTCCCCGCCCGCTGTGATCAATGCGGTCGTCGACGCACTCTGGGATCTTGGTGTGCGTGACATGTCGATGCCGGCCACGCCGGAGACCGTTTGGAAGGCAATTCAGGACGCGGCCCCGGCTGCCGCGGCCGAGTGACGACCTCCTGGAGGAATGTGAACGATGTATAGTTTCGAATACCACAAGCCGGGGAGCGTCGCGGACGCGGTTTCGGCACTTAAGTCGGCCGATGACGGCAAGCTGATGGCGGGTGGGCAGACGCTCATCCCGACCTTGAAGCAACGCCTGGCCCAACCCTCGGATCTGATCGATCTTGGCGGCGTGTCCGATATGAAGGGCATCACCGTCGACGGGGACGGAGTGAAGATCGGGGCGATGACCACCCACGCCGCGGTCGCGGGCTCGTCCGAGGTTGCGTCGGCAATCCCGGCGCTGGCCGCCCTTGCGGACGGCATTGGCGATCCTCAGGTCCGGAACCGGGGCACCATTGGCGGCTCGATTGCGAACAACGACCCGGCGGCCGACTATCCGGCAGCCTGCATCGCGTTGAATGCGACGATCCACACGGACCGCCGCTCGGTGTCTGCCGGCGATTTCTTTACCGGCATGTTCGAGACGGCCCTGGAGGAGGACGAGGTGATTACCGCGGTCTCTTTCCCGAAGCCGTCGGCGGCTAGCTACCAGAAGTTCCCGAACCCAGCGTCCCGGTATGCCCTGGTCGGCGTCATGGTTGCCAAGACGGCGGACGGTGTGCGCGTCGCAGTGACCGGCGCGGGAGAGGACGGTGTTTTCCGTGCCGAAGGGATCGAGAGCGCGCTTTCCGGCTCCTTCACGCCTGACGCCGCGGCGGGAGCTTCGGTGTCACCGGATGGCCTGAACGCCGACATTCACGCCAGCGCGGAGTATCGGGCTCACCTGATCTCCGTCATGGCCAAGCGGGCGGTTGCAGCCTGCGGCTGACGACGCTTAAGTCACACAAGGAAACGGCCCCGACACTGGTTCGGGGCCGTTTTCGTTTGCCGGGGACGGATTGGACTCTGTGCCCAATCAGATCTGACCTTCCCGTTCGAGCTTTGCCTTGAATTTCTTGATCGAGGTCGCGATGCGCCGGGCCAACTCTCCCTCATTCGCGGAGGGGTAGAACGTTTTCAGGACGGCGGCCGAAAGCGGTTTCAACAGTTTCCGGTCAGTCCTGGGCGGATCATGCGGATTGGCGGCAATGGATTGCGCGACAGTCGACATGGATTGGCAGAGTTCTTCCGCGCCCTCAAACCGGGACCCCGAAAGCCGGAACTTGGCCTCCAGCGCCATGGATTCGAGCCTGACCATGTGTCGCTTGGCATCATCGTCGACCTTTTCCTCCTGGATGGCCTCCAGCACAAGATCGACCAGAAACGACATCTGAAAACCAAGTCGCCGCAGACGCTCATCAATGATGTCCCGCTTCGCGGAGTCCACTTTGGCCTGCATCTCTTCGGATGATTGCTTCTTGCCGCCCTTCTTGCCGACCTGCTCTTTGTCGCGAAGGGTGTTGGGAACATCCATGGCTTCGAAGCCGTCTTTCGTATCCTGGTCCCGCTGAGTGTCGTTGCGCCGGTCCGGGCCGATGTAGTCGGCTGTCACCACGAACTGCTTCCGGGCACGGACTTGGTAGCCGATCCGGTCGATGACCCGGTCAGAGGAAAGGGGCTGGATCAGAAGGTCGTCAACGCCGGCGTCAATCGCTTCACGGATGATCTCGTCGCTGCGCTTCCAAGCCGTCGCCATGATGACGACAAAGGGGTTCTTGCCGACGTCACCCGCACGGATCTCGCGGACGATCTCCATCGAGGGATCCCCATCAAGATTCATATCGATGACAATCAAGTCGTACGAAGCGCCGGTCAGGCTTTTCTTAAGATCGTCCGTCGATGCTACCAAATCGACTTTTCTGTATCCGTAGCCCTGCAGACCGATCCGCGTGCTCTCCCCGACATGGACGCGGTTGTCGCCGATGAGAATCTCGACTTTTCCCCGCGCCGCTTTCAGTTGGGCTTCCCGGTCGCTATTGGATCCACTCACTCGGCTTTCCCCCCTCGCCGACGCGTCCGATCAGGTCGTTGCCGCGGCATTCGCGATCGCGCGCTTCGCCGCTTCCCGTTCAAGATAGCCGCCAATCGCGGTTGCAATCTCACCAATTAACGCCTCGCGGTCCCGGCCCGGATTGAAAGCCTCGGTGATTGCCAGCGAGAGCGGCACAATGAGCTGCTTGTCCTCGTGAGAAATGGCCTCCGGCGCACGATCCATTCGAGTAGCAACTTTGAGCATGGAGTCGCACAAAACCGCAACAGCTTCGAACTCCGTACCATACAAACGCCGTATCGCCTCAATCGTCGTCTGCTTCAGACGGTGAATGTAGCCTTTGATCTCATCATCCATTCGACCATTGATGAGTGCCGGGTCGATCAGCCCGACAAGGAACGAGATCTGGATCCCAATTCGGCGCAAACGCTCAACATTCACTTCCGTGAGCGTTTCTTCGACCAACGCGCTGACCTCTTCGGGCAACACTGACTTCCGCTCAATCTTCATTTTAAGCGTGTTTGGCGGGACGAAGTTTGGGATCTCACTCTTCCGCTTCGGATCCTTCCGGCGCTCGGGCCCAATGTAATCGCTTGTAACGATGAAAGGCTTTCTATCCTTGATCATGATCTCGATTCGGCCGAGCAGTTGGCCCGGTGAGATCGGTGACAGAAGGACATCATCAACACCTGCATTGACTGCGCGTTTGACGACCGTTGCTTCATGACGCCAGCTTGTGACGACGACGACGATGAAAGGGTTTGGCCCCTCTTCACCGTTCCGCATCCGCCGGATCAGCTCCAGCGTATCGCCGCCACCCTCTTCCGCGACATCCACGTCGGCGACGATAAGGTCCGGCAGACCGCTCATAACCTGTGAACGAAGCTCTGGAAGGGTGCGCGCAAGGTCAACGCGCTCAAACCCCTCTCGGTTAAGCGCGGTTTTTATCGAGTTGATAATGTGGGTCCGTCGGTCGCACAGGACGATTCTGACCCGCGACCGGTCCGGCGATGCCGTATCACTCATTCGTTTGCCCTGCGCGCCCCCTCTCCAGGGTTCCGGAATTCAAAGCCGCCGGATGTGTTCCGTCCAGCGATTTTGGTCCAGGCGACTGGGTCCGCCTCACGCGGACATGCGTTCTGTCATTTAATCACGCTCTTATTCTGCATGCCATTTGACATAGGTCGATGTTGGCTCGCGTTCCGTGATCAATTGAGACACCGGCGGCTCCCAGTCCGCATACCCCAGAGACATTCCGCACACGACGATGTTCTCATCGCCAACCGGCACATGCTCCCGAATGATTTTGTGATATCCCGCAAATGCGGCCTGTGGGCAGGTCTCCAACCCATGGGCCCGGGCCAGAACCATCACACTCTGCAAGAACATGCCGTAGTCGAGCCAGCTTCCAATCTCCAAGTCCCGGTGGATCGTGAAGACCAAACCAACAGGCGCATCGAAGAACATGTAGTTCCGGGCGTGCTGGTCTCTGGTTTTCTCGAAGTCGCCCTTTCCGATCCCGAGCAAGCCATACATATCCCATCCCACCTTGCGTCGGCGGGCCTTGTAGGGCTCGAAGAACGAGGCTGGGTAGTACTCGAACTCATTCTTGTGTTCGGCGCCATCGTAGTGAGCTTTGACAAGCGCATCGCTCAACCGATCCCGGGCAGCACCCGTAAGGACATGGGCCTGCCAGGGCTGCATGTTCGTGCCGCTGGGCGCCCTGCCCGCTAAGGCGAGGATGCGGTCCACCGTTTCAAGCGGAACAGGATCGGCCTTGAAGGCACGGACGGAACGACGCTGAGAGATCGCTTCCTCGACGGTGTTCAGATCCGTGAAACCGGTCTCTATGATCGGTGCTTCTGTTTTTGTGCTCACTGGATCTCCGGGGATGGTCAAAATGGCGAATGGAACGGCACCAAAGGCGAACGGCCCTCTTGCCGGGGTGCGGGTGCTGGACCTGACTTCCGTTCTGTTAGGCCCGTTTGCGACGCAGATCATGGGAGACATGGGCGCCGATGTCATCAAGGTAGAATCGCTTGACGGCGACGTGGTGAGAAACCTTACCCCTTTCAAGAACCCGGGTATGGGCGCGGTCTTTCTCAACGTCAACCGTAACAAACGGTCCATATCTCTGGATCTAAAGACTGATTCTGCAAAGGACGCGCTTCTTAAACTGGTCGATGACGCAGACGTGTTCGTTTGTTCCATTCGTCCAGCGGCCATGCGCCGTCTGGGATTGGGTCCGGAGGTGCTGCGGGCGCGCAATCCGCGCCTGATCCACTGCGGCGCTTACGGTTTCTCCGAGGCGGGGCCTTACGCTGGCAGACCTGCATACGATGATATCATCCAAGCAGCGAGCGGGATCGCCGCTCTATCCGCCATGAACGGGGACGAGCCCCGGTACGTAAACTCCGTAATTGCAGACAAGACCGTGGGTCTCACCGTGCTCGCGGCAATCAGTATGGCGTTGTTTCATCGAGAAAGCGCTGGCGTCGGGCAAACCATCGAAGTGCCGATGTTCGAGACCATGGTCGCCTTTATCATGGCCGAGCATCTTCAGGGGGCATCCTTTGAACCCAGGCAAGGCGACACCGGTTACGCGAGGGCCATCGATGCTCATCGCAAGCCCCACCGAACCTCTGACGGCTATGTGGCCCTTCTCCCCTACACAACAGGTCACTGGTTGCGGTTCTTCAGGGCAACGGGCCGGGAGGATATGGCCGACGCGCCCTGGGTCTCCGACGCGGCACAACGGTCCAGCCGGATCGCCGAGCTCTATGCGGCGGTGGCTGAGGTCGTGCCACGGCGGACAACGGCGGATTGGCTGAGCCTGATGGACGAGATTGATATCCCGGCGATGCCCGTCATGGGGCCGGAGGACATCCTGACCGATCCGCATCTGTCCGAAATCGGCTTCTTCCCGCTCTTCGAACACCCCTCCGAAGGCACGCTCCGCTTTGTCGGTCAGGCCATCCGGTACGGCGACACGCCGGCCAGCTACCGCCGCGGCCCGCCACGCTTGGGAGAGCATACCCAGGAGGTACTGCGCGAAGCCGGGCTGTCCGAGGATACTGTCCATGCGTTGATCGAAAATGGTGCCGCGAAACAGGCATAACACAGTCTCAGCGGTGCCGGATGAGGCGCGCCCGCACCTTCTCCAGCTTCGTCATGAGATATCGCGATCGCTCGCTCTCAGCGTCGGCGCTCTCACCGGACAGGATGTTGAGGCACTCCAGCAAGTCGCCATTCATCTCGCGGATCACCGGATCCGCGATGCGGCTCTCCAGGATGAACTCAACCGTCAGACGCGCGCCTCGCGTAACTGGGTTTACCCGCTGAACAATGGACGCGTCGAATAGAACCGCGGCGGCGGCAGGAGGTTTGAACTGCGGGGAGAACGAAAGATCTCCGTTCAGGACCAGCTCACCCCCGTCGTATGCTTCCGGATCGCTGAGAAAGATCACCAACATCAGATCGGCGCGAAGCGATGGTCCGGTCTGTTGGTGCCCGAACGCGTCCAACACCCGCGGGCCGGTCGATGCCCCCTCGCCGAATCTCAGAAAGCTTGCCGGAGAGAGTGTGGCCGGTTCCGCGAAATACTTTAGTAGCAGCGCTTCAGGACGCGTGAAATCCCCCAGCAACCGCCCAATGATCTCAGAGCATCCAGGATAAGCCGAACTCTCAGCGTGAAGCGCTTCCGGCGCCTTGTGTTCTTGTCCTGCCCCTGATCCGAGCCCGGGCGCGCTGATCCATTCCTCCCCAGCCCCGGTCAGAGTTGCGCGGAGGTCAAGGACAACGTCGTCTGGCAGAAATCGCGGGACCGCATAGATAAACGCCATGACATGGGACCTTCTTATGGCGAAGACGGCATCGACGAAATGAGTCCGAGGACTGCCGCCAAGCCTCCGTTGTGATCGCTGTCATCCTCCGGCGCTTTCGCCCGACAGCTCAAGCCGTTATTGTCCGCCGCCATGTCTAGCGCCACCGAAGATGCCGATAAAACCGAGGCCGCGCCCGGCACCGCGCCGGACCCGAGCCTTCCCGCCATAGACCGTCTGATCGAGGTCATGGCCGCTCTACGTCATCCGGAAACGGGTTGTCCCTGGGACATTGAGCAGACCTTCGACAGCATCGCGCCCTACACCATCGAGGAGGCCTATGAGGTCGCAGAGGCGATTGCCCAGAAAGATCCTTCTGCCCTCAAGGATGAGCTCGGTGATCTGTTGCTGCAGGTGGTCTACCACGCCCGGATGGCTGAGGAAGAAGGGTCCTTTGATTTCGAGGGCGTCGCCGACGCCATCACAACCAAGATGATCCGGCGTCATCCCCATGTCTTTGCGGGTGCGAGCATTGCCGATGCGGAGGCGCAAAGCCGGGCCTGGGAGGAGCAGAAGGCACAAGAGCGCAAAGCACTGGCAGACCGAGAAGGCCGGACGCCGAGCGCACTGGATGGGGTCAGCACCGCCTACCCCGCCCTGATGCGGGCGTTGAAGGTCCAGAAGCGCGCCGCGAGGGTTGGGTTTGACTGGACCGAGGCCCGCCAAATTCTTGAGAAGATCGAAGAGGAAATTGCTGAGTTCCGGGAGGTTCTCGACGGCGACGGCCTGCCGGACCGATCGGACCGGTTTGAGGACGAGCTTGGGGATCTTCTGTTTTCGGTCGTCAATCTGGCGCGACGGGTCGACATCGATCCGGAAACTGCGCTGCGCCGATGCATCGGGAAATTCGAGCGGCGGTTTCGCCAAGTGGAAAACCGGTTGGCGGCGAACGGGCAAAGTCCTACCGACTCCAGCCTGGATGAGCTTGAAGCCGCCTGGCAGTCGGTGAAGACCGAAGAGCGGATCCGAGAAAAAGGTGTGGATGACGGCCCTGCCGGGCCCATCGGAGAGAGGAAGTGACATGACAAAGACTGTGTTCATCACCGGTGCGACATCCGGCTTCGGAGAAGCAACGGCCCGGCGTTTTGACGCAGAGGGATGGCAGACCATCATCGCCGGGCGCCGGACGGACCGTCTGGAGACGCTGAAGGGTGAGCTGACAAACCCCTGTCACACCGTGACCCTGGATGTTCAGGACAAGGACGCGGTTTTTGCGGCTTTCGACTCCCTTCCTGAGGCGTTCTTGCCGATCACGGTCCTGGTCAACAATGCGGGCCTCGCTCTTGGTCTCGAAGGGGCCGATGAGGTCAACATCGAAGACTGGGAGACCATGGTCGACACCAACATTAAGGGGCTTCTCTACTGCACCCGCGCCGCCCTTCCCAAGATGGTCGCAAACGGCGGCGGGCACGTGGTGAACCTGGGATCGGTCGCGGGCGCATACCCTTATCCCGGAGGAAATGTGTACGGCGCAACAAAGGCTTTCGTTCGTCACTTCACCTTAAATCTTAGAGCTGATCTGGTCGCGAAGAACATCGGCGCGACGGACATCGAGCCCGGCTTGGCAGAGACCGAGTTCAGTGAGGTGCGTTTCAAGGGCGACGCCGGCAAAGCAAGCGACGTCTACAAAGGCATCGACCCAATTCAGGCGTCAGATGTCGCTGACGCGGTCTATTGGGCGGCCTCCCGGCCCAAGAACATCAATGTGAACCGCATCGAAATCATGGCCGGATGTCAGGCGTTCGCACCTTTCAATGTTGTGCGGCGCTGATTGGCACCGTATTTAGTTGGGTTCAATCAACCCCAGCGGAGCGAGGGCAATGTCCGCGACAGTCTTTATCGATGGCGAATCCGGGACGACGGGTCTTCAGATCCGGGAACGTCTCGACCGGCACCCCGATGTACAGGTGATCAGCCTGGCAAGGGAGGACCGTCGTTCCATCGAGGCCCGTCGCGAGATGCTCAACACGGCGGATGTCGCAATTCTCTGCCTGCCGGACGCGGCAGCGCGGGAGGCGGCCAGCCTTTCCGGTGGGAAAACACGGCTGATTGACGCGTCGACTGCCCACCGGGTTCACGCTGACTGGCAATACGGTCTGCCGGAGCTGTCGCAGGACCAGCCCTCTATCATCGCGGGTGCAAACCGGGTGGCCAATCCGGGTTGCTATCCGACAGGGTTCATCCTGCTGACCAAGCCATTGGTGGATGCGGGGCTCTTGTCTGCGGACCAGCCTGTTTCGGTGAATGCCGTATCGGGCTATTCGGGCGGGGGAAAGACCCTGATCGCGTCCTTCGAGGACGCCGGTGCGGAGTCTCCGATAGAGTCGAGCATCTACACTTACGCTCTTGAGCTTGAACACAAGCACGTTCCGGAGATGACGGTTCACACGGGTCTGGCCAATCCTCCCCTCTTCACGCCGAGTGTCGGCCGGTTCCATCAGGGGATGTTGGTTCAGGTTCCTCTGGCCCTTTGGGCTTTGCCGGGAAATCCGACGGCGGATCAGATCCGGCGTTGCCTGGAGGAGCGTTACGCGGAAAGCCAGTTCGTGCAGGTCGCCTCCCACGCAGAGACGATTGACGCGAAGCGCCTTGATCCGGAGGGGAACAACGGCACGAACGAGCTCAAGATCCACGTTGCCTCCAACGAGTCGCGCGGACAGGCTGTGCTTTATGCCGTCTTGGACAATCTGGGCAAAGGCGCCTCCGGCGCGGCCGTTCAGAACCTCAACCTGATGCTAGGTCTTCCGGAAGAGCGCGGGCTCACGGTCGCGCCTTCCAAAGCCGCGTAACATCGGGATTACGTTCCTCTAAAGATCCAGCCAGCTCTGCAGGGCCTCGGTGGTTTCATCCGGCTGCTCCAGGGCTGGCAGGTGCCCGCAGTGTTCGATCACCACGTAGTTGGCGTTCGGGATGCCTTGCGCGATCTCTTCGGCAACCTCGGGCGGCGTTAGAACGTCCGCGTCGCCGACCATGACGAGCGTCGGGCACGTGATCGTCGGCAGAACTGAAAGTGTTTCCGTCCGGCTCAGAATTGCGCGCTGCTGGTTGATGAAGCCGTCTTTTCCAATCCGCTCCGCCATCCCAAGAATGATGTCTACCAGTGGCTGCTCCGACAGGCGCTCGGTGTGGATCAGCATCGGCAAAAGCCGGGGCGTCACGCCCTTAAACCTGCCTTTTCCAGCCAACTCTATCAGACCGCGCCGGCGGGCTTTCTGTTCGGGCGGATCCTCGCGAGCCTGAGTATCCAGAAGAGCCAATCGCTCGACCCGGTCAGGCTGTTGGCGCATGATCTCGAGCGCCACATACCCCCCCATCGACAAACCTGCCAGGGCGAAGCGGTGTGGCGCCTCTCGAAGCACCTGATCCGCAAGCGCTGCCATGTCGTCCTGTCCGGACAGATCCGGAACGACGATCGGCCGCTGGTCCTCCAGAACATCGATTTGCGGTTGCCAGAGCGCGGCGTCGCACAGGAGACCGGGGAGCATTACGAGGGGGGCGTCGGACACGAAAGCCTCTGTGTCGTCGTGAGTGATGGTCCGGAATACAGCGGCCGTTCCATCGGCGCGACAACAAATGAGGTACTGGAGCGCCACAGGGAGAACCACTATCCTAACAAACAGTGAGGGATTCATTGACATAGCGGCGCGGATTCATAATATCCGCTCATCTTTGGACTGTGGCCGCTTAGCGCGCCACCCTTATCCGCGGAGCGGACCGTATCTTGACTTTCGCCGATCTTGGATTGAGCGACGCTCTTCTCGGAGCAGTCGCGGACGCCGGTTACCAAACGCCGACCCCAATTCAGGCGCAAGCCATTCCTACAGCTTTGATGGGACGAGATATTCTCGGCACCGCTCAGACCGGCACGGGCAAGACGGCAGGTTTCACGCTGCCCATGATCGACATTCTGTCATCGGGTCGTGCGAAGGCTCGGATGCCGAGATCCTTGATCCTGGCGCCGACACGGGAACTGGCGGCGCAGGTTTCGGACAACTTCGTCAAGTACGGCAAGAACACGAACCTCTCGATGGCACTCTTGATCGGCGGGGTTTCTTTTGCCGACCAGGAGCAGAAACTTGATCGTGGCGTTGATGTTCTGATCGCCACGCCTGGGCGTCTGTTAGATCACTTCGAGCGTGGGAAAGTCCTGCTGACCGATGTGAAGATCCTTGTGATCGATGAAGCCGACAGAATGCTCGACATGGGCTTTATTCCCGATATTGAGCGCATCATCGGGCTTCTTCCAAAGATCCGGCAGACGATGCTGTTCTCGGCCACGATGGCGCCCGAGATTCGCCGGCTTGCTGATCAGTTCATGATGAACCCGAAGTCGGTGTCCGTCGCACCGCCCGCCTCAACCGCGGATACGGTCGTTCAGCAGGCATCCTGGGTCTCCATCAAAGAGAAACGGGAAGCGCTCCGCCACCTGATCAATTCCGAGGACGTGACGAACGCGGTTATCTTCTGCAATCGGAAGCGTGACTGTGGTGTCCTCCACCGATCTCTTGTCCGCCACAACTTCGATGCCGTGGTTCTTCACGGAGACATGTCTCAGCCGGCGCGAATGGAGACACTTCAGAAGTTTAAGGACGGCGAGGCCCGGCTCCTGGTGGCCAGCGACGTCGCCGCGCGCGGTCTCGACATCGCGGGCTTGAGCCACGTGTTCAATTTCGATCTGCCGACGAACCCGGAAGACTATGTTCACCGTATCGGCAGAACCGGACGCGCCGGGAAAGACGGCCGCGCCTTCTCTTTGGTGACCCCGGAAGACGCCAAATATCTCGCGGCGATCGAGAAGCTGATTGGTAAGTCCATTCCGGCGCACGAAATTGGTGGCCTGACACTCGGAACCTCAGACATTGAGGCAGCCGGCG
Organism: Thalassobaculaceae bacterium; assembly: GCA_963691835.1. Taxonomy (GTDB): domain Bacteria; phylum Pseudomonadota; class Alphaproteobacteria; order Thalassobaculales; family Thalassobaculaceae. The sequence goes on along the minus strand of OY829383.1, from coordinate 4,047,678 downwards.
AAGATGCCCGCGCTGGCAGGAAGCGCCGAGGCCGTGGCCGCAAGGACGATCGACCAAAGAATTCCGCCGCCGAGACATCGGATGACAAGTCGGATGACAAGCCGCAGCGTGGCCGCGGACGCCGCAAGTCCGCGCCCCGTGACAGCGCAGCGCCAGAGGCGGTCGTCCCGGCCGAGGCAACACAACACAACAATGGCGGCACGGTTCAAGCGTTTCCCCGTCGCCAGGATGATGACGACGGACGCAAACCGGTTGTCGGCTTTGGGGATTTCACCCCCGCGTTCTTGACCCGGCCGGTGTCCCGCAAGACCGCCTGATTTCTTTGGCGCGGGGGCATCCTGCCCCTTGATCGGCCCGCTTTCGCCGGAAGACAATGACCTTCGACCAACAGGCTGGAGTCGGCGAATGCAGACGATCTTTGTTCAAGTGAAGTGCGAGCTTGGCCAAGCCTACGGCGTCGCGTCAGCGGCGACCGAGATCGAAGAAGTATCCGAGGTCTACTCCACGTCGGGCCAGTTCGACCTTCTCATCAAATGCTATCTGCCGGATGAGACTGACATCGGGCATTTCGTGAACAGCGACCTCCAAACGCTCCCGGGCGTGAAGGACACGTTCACCACCATAACCTTCAAGGCATTCTCATAGTCGGTGTTCCGGCCGCGAGCCCTACGCGCTTTTCGATTCGTTCTCAGTGGGCATCCGCGCATTCGTGAAGTCGGCGCCTTCTGATTTTGCGTCGACCATCTGCGCACCTTCAAGGTCAGCACCACTGAAGATCGCCCCGGTCATATCGGCCTCATGCATGGCCGTCGGGATCCGAGTGATACGCCGGCCGCCCCGCTCCGTCTCAACGTTGAGGTAGCCAAGGTTCGCATTGGCAAAGTTGCCCTTCTTCACGTTCGCCTTTCGGAAACTCGCCCCCCTGAGATCGGCATCGTTCATTCGAACGCCGCTCATGTTTGCGCCGGAAAAGTCGGCCATCGTGAAAAACCCGCCGGACATGTTCACATTCGACAGATCACATCCTTTGAAGATCGCGACGCTCAGATCGGCGCAACGAAGATCAATTCCGGTGAGGTCCATGCCACTGAAATCGGCCCGCTCTCCCTCCGCGCCATTCGCGGAGAGCCACCGCATGTGACTCCGGATGGTTTCCTTCATCCGGTTGTCCATATCGATCAAACCGAGAAACGCCCGGCATCCCGTGAGGTTCGCCCCCGTGAGCTCCGTGTCGGTGAGATCGACGTTCCGTAAGACCGCATCGGTCAAGTTGGCGCCCCGGAGACTGGCTCCCTCCAGCCGCGTGCCCGCCATCACCGCACTTTGCATGCGGCTCTTCTCAAGGTTGGCGCCCCGAAGGTCCGCACCGGACAGATTGACCGCAACGAGTTCAGCGTCCGACAGCCTGGCACCCTTTAGGGACGCATTGGACAGATCGCCCTCAGTCAGATTCGCCCGTGCAAGATTGGCGTTGTCGAGCACAGCATCAGACAGGTCAACCGACTGGGCCCGTTCCATTTTGTTGTCGCGAATATCCCCGGGCCGCATGTCCGCATCCCGGAAATCCGCCCCCCGAAGGATTGATCCCGTAAACTTCACACCACGGATATCGGCCTTGAAAAAGTTGGCACCCCCGAGCTTCGCCCGCCTAAAAACGGCACCAAAACAATCTGAATTAGAAAAATCAGTCCCCGTCATGTCGGAGCCTGTGAAATCACATCCGGAAAGCAGTGAGTCCCTCAGCCTGCCTTTTTGTACTTTTATGTTCTGAAGAAACTTTCCGCGGAGATCTGCGCGTTTACCGCCGTTGACCCCGCGCAGGTAATCGCCATGACGCAGAAGAAGCTCCTGCATCTCTTTCTTATCCAGCGAATTTTGCGCGGTGGTATCGCTCACGAGTCTCACATGTGGCGGGTTGGGAACAGGACGGAACCTCGACCCTATCAATCACTATAACATTGAAGGATAAGCATAAACAAATCGTTAACCGCAACCCGTTCCAGGCCCCTCATTCGTTAACTATTTAGCGCTCAATGCCTTGAATGCCAATGCTATGTCGCCGGGACGAGTTAGCCATGTCTTCTCCGTATTACGCGAAATTGTATCAAGAATTCGCTCCAAAGACTCCAGTCGATGGGCCTGCCCCATTAGATATGCGTGTAGACAAACGGAAAATATGATTGGTTGTTTTTCGGCGTTCATCATTTGACGTTTGAAGCCTGAAACGACCATATCGGCGAATTGTTCTCCTTCGAGTTTGCGCGCCACAATCTGCGGGATATCATTCAGTTCCTGTGCATAGGGAATGGACAGAATTCGGCCTCCACTCCTTGTCTTCATCCAGATGGGTTGGTCGTCCATGCACCAATCCAGCACATACTCGTAGCCGTTCTCCTCGAGAAGATCCGGTGTGATCGCACTTTCGGGGATCCAGGGCCCCAACCAACCCTTCGGCGGACGCCCTTCCTGTTCGGTAAGGACGCCGGTCGATTCCTTAATTAGGGTGTTTTCCTCGGCTTCCGAGAGAATGCCCTGGCGCTCCGCATTCGCTCTGCCATGTCCGACGACCTCGTCGCCCCGGGCGCGAAATGCATCCATCACCTCTGGACAGTGATCATAGATCTCCGAGTTGACGAGGATGGCCAACGGGATCTCGTACTGCCTGAAAAGGTCGAGCATACGCCAGACACCGACCCGGTTGCCGTACTCCCGCCAAGCCCAATTCAAGACGTCCGGCTGCGGGCCGCCTGGGGCCAACTCGGCGCCAAGGCCCTCCCCGAAGGCAAAGTGCTCGAGATTGAGCGCGATGTAGACGGCAAGGCGCTTCCCGCCCGGCCAATCGAAATCCGGCCTGTCGACGATTGCGCTATACGGAAACCTGCCGGGCCCCGGAAGGGTCACGAGGCTGCCCGGAGAGTGGAGTTGGTCTGGCCCAACCGGATCGCTGTAACCGCCATACCGACGGCCGCTTGCGACGGATCAACGACGGCCACACCCAGTTGATCCTCCAACCGGGCCCTATAGCGCGCCATTCCGGCACATCCCAAAACCAGAACATCCGCTCCATGCTCATCGCGCAGCGTGCCGCCAACCTCTGACAGCCGCGAGAACGTCCGGGTTTCATCCGACAACTCGACCACGCCGAGGCCAATTGGAAGATCCGCAGCAAGCCGGGATTCCAAACCGAGCGATCTGACATACCGGAGGTGCCGTGGAACGGATTTCCCGAGAATGGCCAGAATGCCGAACCGGCTGCCAAGACTAAGAGCTGAGAGAATGCCGCTTTCCGCGATACCGAAAACCGGTTTCCGGGTCACTTCCCGCGCCGCGAACATGCCCGGGTCCGAGAAACAGGCGACAACAAACGCCGATGCCTCATTGTCGCGGGCCCGGATGATGTCCCGAATGTGCGCGGAGACATCGTCCACATGTTGCTGGGACTCGATTCCCGGCGGACCGTGCGGATTGGTGACGCATTCGATCTCCGGACCGCCCGCCTGACGGAACGGATCCAATGCCGCGTCCATGGATTCCGTAACAGCCACCGTGCTGTTCGGATTGATGACAATGATGCGCTCACTCATCCTGAGCTCCTCACAAGGCTGCGGGCGTCACGCAAGGCTCTTACTGACGACTTCGTAGACATCCTTGGATAGATCCGGCGTCGCCGCAATCCGTTCCAGTTCTTTTCGCATGGACGCTTGCCGGATCGGATCAAACCGGCGCCAGCGAGCCAAAGGCTGGGCCAGGCGGGCGGCGACCTGGGGATTGCGTCCTTGAAGATCGATGAGGATGTCAGCAAGAAATCTGTGTCCCCGCCCGTCCGCTTCATGGAACCGGACCTGATTTCGGCTGAAGGCACCGACAACCGCACGCACACGATTGGGCCGGCCCATATCGAATTTTGGATGAGATAGTAAAGCCAACACGTCTTCATGAACCCTAGGGAGGCCCGTGCCCGCCTTAAGGGAAAACCATTTGTCGAGAACAAGGGGCGTGTCGATCCATCGGTTCTCGAATGCCGCCAAAGCAGTTTGGCGGGCGGGGTCGTCCACCTCGTTCAGTGCAACAAGCGCCGCCATCACGGCTGTCATCGAGGTTTCCCGTGCCTGAGCGGCTGCAAGTGCGATGTCGTCCGGCTCCCCTCCAGCAACCAGGTACGAGAGGCAAACGTTCGCCAAGTCCCGTTCCGCCATGGCCTCCGTGCTGAAATCCGTCGCCGGATGAGCGGTCGAGAACGTTTTGTATGTTGATAGAAGACCGTCGCGGAGCTGGCGGCCGACCGCTCTGCGGGTCGCGGTTTGGACCGCATCGATTCCGTCAACGTCGATGACCTCCATAGCACGGCCAAGATCTGCTGAGCCGGGCAAGCGAAGGGCCTCCGCCCGGAAAGCGGCATCGAGCGACGCGTCCTCGAGCGTCCGTGTAAGGGCATTGATCAGGCGGGGATCCACGGCAGGCATCACCTCGCCCCTGGCGACCGCGTCCACGGACGAGAGCATCATTCTAAGAGCGGCGGTCTGCCCCGAATCCCAACGGACGAACGCGTCCCGGTCATGCGCCATCAGGAAGTAAAGGGCGTCATCGTCCAATTCGGCTTTAAGCGTTACCGGCGCGGAAAAACCCCGCAAGAGGGAGGGCACAGGTGCGTTGGGCACGTTTTCTACGATGATCTTCTGTTCTGTCTCTGTAATTGGAACGATCGCCGTGGTTGCTGAGGAATCGCCGACCGTACCGTCAATACCTTCGAGGGGAAGCTCATCTCCATTCCGGTCAATAAGGCCGAACGCCAACGGGATCGTCAGAGGCTGTTTGTCGGGTTGCCCCGGCGTGGCGGGTGTCGATTGGCCGACTGTCAGCGTTAGTGTCTCAGAGCCAGGGTCATGGCTCATGGAGACTGTCAGAACCGGCGTTCCGGCCTGTCCGTACCAGCGTTGAAAATGCGATAGATCCACACCATTCGCGTCGGCCATGGCTGAGACGAAGTCGTCGCAGGTCGCGGCCGTTCCATCATGCCGCTGGACATAAAGGTCCATACCCTTTCTGAACCCGTCCACACCGACAAGCGCACGGATCATTCGAACCACCTCCGCCCCTTTCTCATAGACGGTCATGGTGTAGAAATTATTGATCTCAATATAGCTTTCCGGCCGGATCGGATGGGCGAGCGGCCCCGCGTCCTCTGGAAACTGAGCCGATCGAAGCATCCGGACGTCACCGATGCGCTGAACCGCCCGCGAATGGGTATCCGATACGAACTCCTGCTCCCGATAGACGGTCAGCCCCTCTTTCAAGCTCAACTGAAACCAATCCCGGCAGGTGATCCTGTTGCCGGTCCAATTGTGGAAGTACTCATGCGCGACGATCGCCTCGACCCTGCGGAAGTCAGCATCCGTCGCGGTCTCGGGGTCGGCCAAGATGCAAGAACTATTGAAAATATTGAGGCCCTTGTTCTCCATGGCCCCCATGTTGAAATGGGAAACGGCGACGATCATGAAGAGATCCAGGTCGTACTCAAGCCCGTACGCTTCCTCATCCCAGCGCATCGACCGTTTGAGGGACTCCATGGCATGGCCGCAGAGATGCTCCTCACCCAATTCCACGTAAATTCGGAGCGCGACCTCCCGGCCGGAACGGGTGGTGAAACTGTCTTCAACGACACCCAAGTCTCCCGCGACGGCCGCAAAAAGATAGGAGGGTTTGGGCCAAGGATCGTCCCACGTCGCGAAGTGACGCCCGTCCGGTAAATCGCCCGCCGAGGTCGGATTGCCATTGGAAAGAAGGATGGGGAACAGTGCCTTGTCTGCCCGAAGGGTCGTCGTGTAGATGGCCATCACATCCGGTCGATCGGGAAACGGAGTGATCGTGCGGAATCCCTCAGCCTCACATTGCGTGCAGTACATGCCGCCCGACATGTAGAGGCCTTCCAGGCGCGTGTTTTCGTGCGGTTTGATCCTGGAGACGATGGTCAGGTCGAAGGCCTCCGCCTCCGGTGCGCCGATCTCAAGCGTCTCGCCATCATGGCGCCAAGCCTGAGAGGGGAGCAGAACCCCATCCACGGAGACCGTATCGATTTCCATGTGCTGCGCGGACAACGAGATGCTGCTCACATTGCCCTTAGAATCCGGGTTGAGCCGCATCGCCGAAGTCGCCGTGACCGTGGTCTCACTCGGCATCAGATCCAGGTCGAGGTTCACTGTATCAACCAGATAGTCTGGCGGCGTGTAGTCCTCTCGCCGAATAACCGTGGGCGTATCGACTGCAACGCGGGCTTCCATGGAAACTCCTTAGAGTGTGGGTTGGGCGTCGTCCGTATCAGTTGGCCATCCAACCACCGTCCACCATCAAATTCTCTCCGGTGATATAGCTCGCCTCGTCGCTAGCGAGGAAGAGGGCGGCATTTGCGACGTCGATCGGCCGGCCGAGCCTTGGCCAGGGCGTGCGCGAATGGGAGTAGGCAAGTGCATCGGGATGAATCGCAGGCCCGGTCTTGCCTGTCAGGATCTTCCCGGGCGCAACAGCGTTGCACACGATGCCCTTGGCCGCGTAATCGCCCGCGATCTGACGCGTCATGTAGACGGCCGCAGCCTTTCCGACTCCGTAGGCGAAGTCATTCGGCGCGCGGATCATGCCGTGTTGCGAGGAAATGTTGACGATGCGGCCACGAACCTCGTCGATCGGGTCTTGGACGATCATTTGGCGAACCGCCTCCCGGCAACCGAGAAACACGCCTTTTGCGTTGACCGCCATGACCGTATCGAACTGCTCCTCAGTAGTTTCCAGGAGTGGCGTGTCGCCGCCGATTGCGGCGTTGTTCACCATGATGTCCAAGCGTCCGGTCATGGCGACCGCTGCCTCAACAGCGGCAACGATGTCGTCGACCCGGGTGACGTCACCGTCAATGAACACCGCCCTGCCCCCGGCTTCCGTGATCTCCGCAAGCGTGTCGCCGTCGCCTTCTCTCGGATCGCGTCTCCGGTCCAATATGACGATCCGCGCCCCCTCCTCCGCGAACCGCTTGGCAATGGCGCGCCCGATACCGGACGCCGCTCCCGTCACAACCGCCGTCCGCCCATCGAGCCGCATTCGCTTATCTCCCGTCCCATGCGGCTAGAGGTGTAGCACGCGTCGATCAGCACCATGCAACAGGATGCCGCAGGCGTGAGCCGCTATGGCATACTACCGTTTATCAAGAGTTCGTTTGCTAAAGGAGGTCGCCGTGGCGATCCAAACCCGACTGACGGATATGCTGTCGATCGACCACCCTATCCTCTCGGCGCCAATGGCGGGTGTCGCTGGTGGAAGACTTGCCGCAGCAGTCACGGCTGGGGGCGGGCTCGGCCTGATCGGCGGCGGCTACTGCGATCCGGACTGGATAGACCATGAGATAGAAGCAGCAGGCAACGCCAGGGTCGGGATGGGCTTCATCACATGGTGTCTCGACAAGACGCCGTCGCTCCTCGACCGGGCCATCGACCGCGCCATGCCGGCGGTAATGCTGTCTTTCGGGGACGAGCGGCCCTATGCCCGAAAGATCAAGGATTCGGGCGCCCGCCTGATTTGTCAGGTTCAAACTGTTGAGCAAGCCCGCCGCGCCCGGGATTCGGGCGCGGACATCATCATCGCCCAGGGTACGGAGGCCGGTGGCCATGGCGCGACACGCGCCACTTTGCCTTTGGTCCCCGCCGTGGTCGACGCGGTGTCACCAACAGTGGTTCTCGCCGCCGGTGGAATCGCGGACGGCCGAGGTCTGGCGGCCGCGCTCGCCCTTGGGGCGGACGGTGTCCTTATGGGTTCCCGGTTCTACGGAGCGGAGGAGTCTCTGGCACCGGACGGCGGCAAGGACCGTGTCATCCACGCCAGTGGTGACAACACGCTTCGGAGTTCGGTGCTCGACATCGCCCGCGAAATCGACTGGCCCAAGCCGTACTCCCTCAAGACGTTGGCGAACACGTTCACCGAGCGGTGGCACGGCAATGAGAGCAGTTTGATGGAAAACCGCGAAGCTGCTGTCGCAGGCTACAACGAGGCGGTGGCCGCCGCCGATTTCGACACCGCTGCCGTCGTCGTCGGCGAGGCTGCCGATCTGATCAACGATTGCGCCCCGGCCGCTGACATCATCACCAAGACGGTGACGGCGGCCGAGCACATTCTGAAGGACGGACGGCCCGATATCCGGTTCAGCTAGGCCGCCCTGTCCATCCGGATCAGGCCGCTTTGGTATCGGATTTCGTCGTATAGGCCACGGCGCAATGGGCCTTGCAGTACGGACGACCCGGTTCTGCCGCTTCGCCACAGAACCGGAAGCCGGGATCACGCGGATCCCCGATGGGCCAGGAGCACTTGTTCCGATCCAGATCCGCGTAAGCCTCCGGTGACATCTTCCGGCGACGCGGCTCAATCGGCTTGTCTGACCGGACAATGGGGGACTGGCGCTTCGGAAGGCCCATGCGGTGAACTTTGCCGACAACAGCGTTTCTCGATACGCCGATCATGTTGCCGATTTGGGTGATCGAAAGCCCTTCCGCCCACAGTTTCTGGAGTTGCTCCAGGCGTTCTTCATTCCAAACGCTCGGTTGTGCTGTGCTCATGGTCCCCTCCTCCTACAAGATCTGGGTCGTCGGCGACGATCACCGTGCTTCACCCAAGATCTAGTGTCGAATGAGGCCAACTCTACTGGGTCTAGTTGGGGTGTTGCAATACGAATCGTGGAAACCCAACGATTCGTGTCGCTTACCCATTCGAAACCATATGGATTGAGAACGGACGTCCTTGGCGGAATCGGTGTCCGGGAACACCGAGTCGCTCGTCCTGCGTCCTGAACAGAGCGCTCTTGTGCCTTAACGGCCAACACTTGCGGTCCAGTTATCAAACGGGGTGGCGGCAGCGCGGCCACGGGTCTAGAAGATGCCTGTCCAATCAGCAGTCAAGGTCCGGAAGACCCAGGAGCGGCATGAACAAGAGAGTTCTGGTTACCGGCGGCGCCGGCTTCGTTGGTTCACACATTTGCGAACGCCTGATTGAGCGGGGTGATGACGTCCTGTGTGTCGACAACTACTTCACGGGCTCAAAAGCCAACGTTGCCCATCTGCTAGGCCATCCAAGCTTCGAGCTGATGCGCCACGATGTGACGTTCCCCCTCTATGTCGAAGTGGACGAGATCTACAATCTCGCCTGTCCTGCCTCCCCGGTTCACTATCAGCATGATCCGGTGCAGACGACGAAGACCAGCGTGCACGGCGCCATCAACATGTTGGGCCTGGCCAAGCGCGTGGGGGCCAAGATCCTTCAAGCCTCGACCAGCGAGGTCTACGGCGATCCGATGGTGCATCCGCAGACAGAGGATTACTGGGGGCATGTGAACCCAATTGGCATCCGGGCCTGCTACGACGAGGGCAAGCGCTGCGCGGAAACCCTGTTCTTCGACTATTGGCGCCAGCACAGTCTCAGGATCAAAGTCGCCCGTATCTTCAACACCTATGGGCCGCGCATGCATCCCAATGATGGGCGGGTGGTCTCGAACTTCATCGTCTCCGCCCTGCGTGGCGAGCCGCTGACGGTCTACGGGGATGGCAGTCAGACCCGCTCTTTCTGCTACGTCGACGACCTTGTCGAAGGGCTTATCCGGTTGATGGACAGTGAGGATTCCGTGACCGGCCCAATGAACCTGGGTAATCCGCACGAGATCACTGTTCGTGAATTGGCGGATCATGTGATCGCAGCGACAGGATCAAACGCGGGTATCGAGGCCCGTCCGCTTCCCTCCGACGATCCCATGCAGCGCCGCCCCGATATTACGAAGGCAAAGACGACCCTCAATTGGTCGCCAGCAGTGCCCCTTGAGGTGGGTCTCACGAAAACGGTCGAGTATTTCCGACCCTTGGCCGCGGGCGCTCGTGACGCGGCGTCTGCCGCCCGCTAGCATACGATCGGAATCAAGAAACGCCGCATGCGGGGAGCGGATGGTGGGGACAACGACCGAGCGGACGAAACCAGCCGGGACCCAGGACAGTCCCCCGCGCCCAACGGCAGCTCAAATCAACTACCTTGACCGCGGTTATGATCAACCGGGCGGCAAGCTGCCTCTCTTCGATGAGGTCGGGCGGCGGGTCGACAGCCGGGTCGTCCGGGCTTGCCTTGAGAGAGGATGGGCGGAACCTTGGTTCGAGAACCCGCTGAAACCGGACTGGCTCGTCTGCAAATTGACACTGGCTGGCCGGCACCTGATCGCCAAACGCCGCGAGAAGCGCGAAACCAGCCTAAGTTAGAAATCAAGAAATTATTTTAGATTAGGATCTTAGGGGCCACCCTTCACCCAGTCTCTTCTCTGATTGACACGCCAACAGGGACCGATCCCACGCTGGACATTGGTTCGGAACACACGCCATAGTCCTATCTGGATGGGGGGAAGGCAGCGATGACGCTCGAAGAGTATCTGAAAGTTGTGACCACGAGCACGCCAGCGGATTGGCGCGCAACCGAGGTACCGACATTCATGCATCGAATAGTACCGGTTCGGTCAACCGGCGGCGGCGCCGTGGATTTTGAAGTCCAGGAACACAACACCATGCTGAGTTTCACCAAGGACATCCGCTTCGGGATGGCCTGGGGACTGGTGATGGACAAGAACTATCGCGAGGACTGGCTAGCCAAACTGCCGAACAAACGGGCCGAGGCGGTGGTCCTGGATTTCTTGTATGGCGGCGCCCTCGTCTTTAGAGACACCCTGGTTGCTGTCGATGGTTGGCGGTGCATCTTGCCGCAGCCGATCAATAGCGACGGCCCGCCCTTCAATGTGCATGAGCGCAGGTTCCGCGTGGCCAAACTGATCCACCAGATTGTTGGGCCGGAAACGAGTTTCGACAGCTATTTCAGACGTGTAGGGATGGCCCCTGTCAAATCTGCGTGGCCGTGAGGAGCGGAATGCCCCCGGCGCATCCAACTCGGACACTCACGACTGATTTTTGATTAGGGGTGATGGTCGGAGCGGCGGGATTTGAACCCACGACCCCCACACCCCCAGTATGGTGCGCTACCAGGCTGCGCTACGCTCCGACCGTGCGAGAAGGTTTAGGGAGTCGGGCTTGGGAGCGCAAGAGCCAAGTCCTTCCTCTCTTGGGCTGCCGATGCCCGGAATTGCCAGAACCGCCCCATTATGGTCCCCAAAGACTTGGATCGGACCAAGGTTCGGGAACTGTGAGGCGCCCTTGGACGCGACCAGGCTCCTCACAAAGCGCCAATGATTGCCAAGCGCCTAACCATTCTGACGGAAGTTCATACGGCGGATCAATTAGCGCCTCGGGCTGAAATCCGAACCGTCGATAGTATTGCGGATCGCCAAGCACAAAAACGCGGGCAACAGAGTCTCCAACTAAGTACTCGATGCATCGTTTCAGGATCTCTGATCCGAGACCTTTTCTTTGATAACGCGGATGGATCGCCACAGGTCCAAGAAGCCCCATGGATTTGTCCTCTTGGCCAACTCCGCACCGTGTCACCGCGAGGTGTCCCACCACGGCGTCCTCATGCAGAGCGACCCATGAGTACTCTGCAAGCGCGCTGCCGACCAATTGGATGACGAGTGGCTTCAGATCCTCTTCAGGAAATGCCTCATCATAGAGGGATAGTATGGCCGACAAGTCGTCTGAAGAACTCGACCGTATCACCACCGCGAACCACCAGAGTCGACAGAAGAGAAAACCGTAGAGCGGCAGTTAGGGACAGAAGATCGCGGTGAACCGGAGAACGTCCTTCACAACGGACGCTGTGACGCAGATTGACGGGCTAAGCCCCCCGCGCATCATCCAGCGATCGCTTGAGGCTCTCCAACTCTTTGAGGATGGCCTCCAACTCGTCCCGCTTCTCCGCCGACATGACGTCTGATTTCTCGGGTGCGGTTGCGATCGGACGGGGTGCGGGTACCGCCAGTTCAGCCGGTTGACGTACCGGTGGCGGAGCAAGGTCCAATGCGGGGGTGGGTCCCGCCTCACCAACCGCATCCTCAGCGACAGAGGACCGCCCGGTTCCGTCTTTCAGAAGCCGTTGAACCCCCTTGATGGTGTAGCCGTCGCTGTAAAGCAGTTCCCTGATCCTGCGCAGAAGAGCGACATCTTCCGGGCGATAGTAGCGGCGGCCGCCGCCCCGTTTCATGGGACGGACTTGGGAAAACTTCGTCTCCCAGAACCGGAGAACATGGGGCGGCACGTCCAGATCGTCCGCCACCTCGCTGATGGTCCGAAACGCGGCCGCCGATTTACCGTGTCGACGGGCGCTTTCCGTATCGGTCGTAGCCGACATGGGTCCTCACTCGATCGGTTGGATCAGGCCTCGGTCTCGCCCATGCTCTCATTAATCCGGTTCTTAAGGACGTGAGAGGGCCGGAAAACGAGAACTTTGCGCGGAAGGATCGGAACTTCCTCTCCGGTCTTGGGGTTGCGGCCAATCCGCTGCCCCTTCTGCCTGACCGAAAAACTGCCAAAAGAGGAGATCTTGACGACCTCACCCCGGGCGAGCGCTTCCGAAACCTCATCAAGCACCGATTCGACGAGATCGGACGACTCGTTCCGAGAGAGCCCAACCTCTTGGTACACGGCTTCGCTTAACTGCGCCCGCGTCACGGTACGGTCTGTCATAGCGTTCCCCCCTTATGGCCCGGTCTTAATCTAAGGCCTGAAGAGGGATGCGTCAATAAATCGATGAATAACAGGTAATTGCATGCCGTCTTTGAGGCTGAACTGCACGGAAACCAACAAAAAACCGTGCAGAAACGGGCTCAGGCTTCGCCCGATCCATTCGGCCTGCCGATCCGGACAAGGCCCGCTCCCCAGGCCAGTCCGCCGCCGATCGCCTCCATCAAGACCAGATCGCCGTTCTTGATGCGACCGTCTCGGACCGCTGCTGACAGCGCCAGCGGGACCGACGCGGCAGAGGTGTTCGCGTGCTCACGGATGCAGCTCACGACCTTTTCAGACGGCAGATTCATGCGGTTGGCCATCGCATCGATGATCCGTTGGTTCGCCTGATGAGGCACCAGCCAATCAATGTCTGAAGCCGAAAGATCATTCGCCTCCAACGTCTCATCAATGACCCGGGAGAGTTTTTGGACCGCGTGTTTGAAGACCTCTTGGCCGTTCATCCGCACGTGTCCCGTTGTCCCGGTGGACGACGGTCCCCCATCAACATAGAGGACATCCCGCGCGCGGCCGTCGGAGTGCAGATGGGTCGAGAGCACACCGTATGAGGACCGGTTCGTGCCGGCGGGAACAGTCTCCGCCTCAAGAACCACGGCACCGGCGCCATCCCCGAAGAGGACGCAGGTGGTGCGGTCTTCCCAGTCCAGGATCCGGGTGAAGGTCTCAGCCCCGATCACGAGCACCCGTTTGGCCTGGCCCGCTCGGACAAAGTTGTCCGCTGTCGCAAGGGCGTAGATGAAACCGGCACAGACCGCCTGCACATCGAACGCGGCCCCTTGCGTGATGCCCAGCGCGGACTGAACCTTGGTCGCCGTGGCGGGGAACGTGTCATCCGGGGTCGTCGTGGCCAGGACGATCAGATCGATCTCAGAAGCATCCATACCGGCATCAGCGAGGGCGATCTTGGCCGCGGCCAATGCGAGATCGGATGTCATCTCGCCATCCGCCGCCACGTGCCGCTGCTGGATGCCCGTCCGCTTCCGGATCCACTCATCCGATGTGTCGATCCGTTCCGCCAGCTCATCATTCGTCACGATCTGTTGCGGAAGATAGGCGCCGCTGCCGACCAGGAGAGATCGATACATACCACTCACGTTGCTAATGCCTCGGTGTTGAGGTCGTCGACAGACGTCCCTGATGAGAGCGTTTCAAGTTCGGCTGAGACTTCTTTCACGAAGCCGTGCCGCACCAGATCCGCAGCCACGCCGATGGCGTTGGCGAAGCCAATGGCGTCGGTTCCGCCGTGGCTCTTCACGGAAACCCCGTTGAGCCCGAGGAACATCGCACCATTGTACCGCCGCGGATCCAAGCGTTTGCGTAGCTGATCAATGGAACTCCGCGCAAGCAGATATCCCAAACGGCTGAGCCACGATGTCCGGAATGACTCTCGAAGGAACTGGGCGATCATCCGGGACGTCCCCTCGGCGGTCTTGAGGGCCACATTGCCTGTGAAGCCGTCACACACGACGACATCCACGGTACCGCCCGCGATATCGTCACCTTCGACGAAGCCCACGAACTCAAAAGGCAGATCCGTATCCCTGAGGGTTGTCGCCGCTTCCCGAATGAATTCGTGACCTTTCTGCTCCTCACTCCCGACATTGAGGAGGCCCACGGTCGGCCGCTCCAGCCCGAGAACAATCCGGGCAAACACCTGGCCCATCAGCGCGAACTGGACCAGCGTCTCCGCATCGCAATCCAGATTGGCGCCGAGATCCAGCATGCAGGTTTCCCCGCGCCTTGTCGGAAAGAAACTCGCGATCGCGGGCCGTTTGATGCCGGGGCACATCCGGAGCGACAGCTTCGACATGGCCATCAACGCGCCGGTGTTGCCGGCAGACACAACACCATTGGCGTCCCCAGAGGCGACCCTGTCGATCGCGAGACGCATGCTCGACTGCTTCCGGGTCCGCAGCGCCGTCGAGGGCTTCTCATCCGCCGGAACGACTTCAGTGGTGTGGATGATGGCAGGTTCAGTTGTCTTAAGGCGGCGGGTCTTTGCGACGAGCGGGGCGATCCTCGCCTCATCACCAACCAGATCGAAGCGCAGGTCGGGCATACGCTCGAGCGCCAAATCGGCGCCGCGTACGACGATCTCAGGCGCTCGGTCGCCGCCCATGGCGTCCAGGGCCAGTCTGAGTGTCTCAGCCATCCGATCGGAAACCTTCACAGTCCTGCGCGGCAACGCCTCTGAGAAAGCGCTGGAGCTTCCGAAACCGGAAGCGTCGGGTTACGGCGAAAACTGTGATAGGCGACTGCTCGCTTGGCCGCAAGACGTACATCATTTCTTGTTCTTCATGGTCTGCTTCAGCGCCGCCAAGCCGGCAAACGGATGGTCTGCCGCAGGCGTGTCATCATCGTTACCAGCATCCTCATCATCGCCGAACCTGTAAACGGCGTCCGAGCCGCTCTCTTCGTCTTCCGGGGTAGCGCGCGGATAGGGGTTCAACGCCACGGAAAGTGATTGCGCGACAACCTCGCCGATATCCAGAACTGTGCCCTCAAACGGTTCAGGATCCTCTGACAGGGGATCAATTTCGACCTCGTCCGTATTGGAGAGGACACTCAGGGGCACGAATCGTTCCTGGAAGGACTCCGATACGGTCTCAGCAACCGGTTCCAGGGTCACACGGCATGCCTGTTCTGCCGCTGCATCCAACGTTCCCCGGACTTCGATCACGCCCTCATGCCCCCGTACCCGGCGTATTTCGACTGAGGCCGACAACCGGGACAGAGAGACCAGGCCGAACCGCTCCACAAGAGCCGTCCGGTCTGACTCAGAGGCCGCCAGGTCGAGTTTCTGGGGCTCCGCGCCAAGTGTGGCGGTGTCAAAGGGGTGGCTGAACTCAAGGTCGCTCATCATCTGGACCGAATACATCAATGCGGGCTGCGGATGGCACCCTGTTTCAGATTTTTGACGCGCGCAAGCCCGCCGGTGACCGAGCTGAGCCCGTCACAGACGGCCCAGCAGCACATCCTCGACAGAACGAGCCGCCATGTCCGCATGAAGCGCCTCCACACGTGCGGCACAGGCTTGGAGCACCTCTAGCGACACATCTTCATCGCGGTAAAGGTTCCGATGCAGCGCTTCGGCCAAGGGGGATTTGCCGTCCGCCGACGCCTCGGCATCCAGGCCGCGATCGTAGGCATCCATACGGCCATAAAAGGCCGCCCCCATTTTCTTGATCCGTTTGCCAACACCCAGATCGCCCACGCCCATTTCGCGCAGCGATTGGTCCATATCGAGCATAAAGCGGTCGAAAAGAGCTTGGGCTCCCCGATCGGCCACGGCACCTTGCCCCTTCAACCGGCGGAGAACCGCATGAACATGAATTGACAGTGTGTCAAACCGCCCATCAATGGTATCCGGCACGGCGAGTTCGGTATAGAAGGCGACATCGCGGGAGAGATCGACGAGCCGCTCATACAGTGTTTCGATGTCTTGGCTATCATCTCGACGCCGGAACAGATTCATGATCACGCTGGCTTATCCCCGCGACGTCGGACCCGATGAGACCTCAGATTGGTCGCATTATTGGCCGATTTCATTGATAGCGATCCATCCGACGCCAGGACAGGATCGACTTGGACCGCAGGGAGGTGGCGTTGATGGCAGGCGAATGCAAGAGGGTCCGGCGGACTCTCTCCATTCTCACGGTTGCCGCGGGCCTCGCGCTCGCGGGCTGCAGCACGGGCGAGATCGAGACACATGGCAATCGCGTCGATCCGGACGCGCTGGCGGAAGTGGTGCCCGGCCGGTCCGACCGCACACAGGTTGAGTTGCTGATCGGAAGCCCCTCCTCCAGATCCAACTTTGACGATGGCACCTGGTACTACATCAGCCGCCGCACCCGTTCCTTCGCCTTCTTCGAGACTGAGACACTGGAGCAGAACGTGATCTTCGTCTCGTTCGACGATACCGGTGTCGTGGATGCCATCGGCACCCTGGACAAGGAAGACGGCAGCGAGATCGAGATCGTGAACAGGGAGACGCCGACCGCCGGTCAGCGGATTACGCTGATCCAACAGCTCATCGGCAACATCGGGCGTTTCACCCCGGACGAGTAGCAGCTGCCCCGTCACAGGGTTCCGCCCCTCACGGTTCCCAAAGGAAAACGCCCCGGAGCCGAAACTCCGGGGCGTTTCTCGTTACCGAGTTCTATCCCGATCAGCCGGCGAGTGCCGCCAGAAGCAGGATCGCGACAATGTTGATGATCTTGATCATCGGGTTCACCGCGGGGCCGGCCGTATCCTTGTAGGGATCACCGACAGTGTCGCCGGTCACCGCGGCCTTGTGAGCCTCGGAGCCTTTGCCGCCGTGGTTCCCATCCTCGATGTACTTCTTGGCGTTGTCCCACGCGCCGCCGCCGGCGGTCATGGAAACAGCGACGAAGATGCCGGTCACGATCGTGCCCAGCAGCATCGCGCCGACGGTGGTGAACGCAGCGCCCTGACCCGCGATCGCGTTGACCACGAAGTACACGACAACCGGAGCCAGCACCGGCAGCATCGAGGGGATGACCATCTCCTTGACCGCCGCGTTGGTGAGCATGGTGACGGCCTTGCCGTATTCCGGCTTGTCCGTCCCCTTC
The DNA here is from genome assembly GCA_963691835.1 of Thalassobaculaceae bacterium. GTDB lineage: Bacteria > Pseudomonadota > Alphaproteobacteria > Thalassobaculales > Thalassobaculaceae. Next base: position 4,030,394 of record OY829383.1, on the reverse strand, counting down.
ATGATGCCCGGGTTCTCACGGAACTGACGCCGAACCTCTTCCACGACCGAACCGGCAGCCCGGCCCACGGCCTGCATGCCAAGCGCACCAAAGAGGTAAGGCAGCATGCCACCGATGAAGAGGCCCACAACCACGAACGGATCCTGAAGCGCGAAAGCAACCTCAACGTCGGGGAAGTAGTAGCGAAGGTCCTCGGTGTAGGCGACGAACAGCACCAGGGCGGCCAGACCGGCGGAGCCGATGGCGTAGCCCTTGGTCACGGCCTTCGTGGTGTTGCCGACCGCATCAAGCGCATCCGTGGTCTCCCGGATCTCATCCGGCAGTTCCGCCATCTCCGCGATGCCGCCAGCGTTGTCCGTCACCGGGCCATAGGCGTCAAGGGCAACGACCATACCGGCAAGCGCAAGCATCGTGGTCGCGGCAATGCCGATACCGAAGATGCCGGCACAGAGATACGCCGCGATGATGCCGCCGGAGATGATGATTGCCGGGAGCGCCGTCGCCTCCATCGAGACCGCAAGGCCCTGGATGACGTTGGTGCCATGACCACTCTCGGACGACGCCGCGACGGAGCGAACCGGACGGAACTCGGTCGAGGTGTAGTATTCAGTCACCCAGACGATGAGGCCCGTCACCGCAAGGCCGATCAGCGCGCAGTAGAAGATCAGCCGACCGGTGACCGCTTCACCGTCGGTGAAGGCGATCGGATCTTCGAAGCCGATGGTCTGGTTGGTTGCGATACCGATCAGAACCGCCGAGATGACCGCCGAGCCGATGAAACCCTTGTAGAGGGCGGTCATGATCTTCTTGCTGCCCGAGAGCTTCACAAAGAAGGTGCCGGCCACAGAGGCGATGATGCAGACAGCACCGATGAGCAGCGGGTACGCCATCATCTCGGCGACGACACCAGCCTCGAAGAAGATCGCGGCCAGCAGCATTGTCGCGACGACGGTCACCGCATAGGTCTCGAACAGGTCCGCGGCCATGCCCGCGCAATCGCCGACGTTATCGCCGACGTTATCCGCGATCACCGCCGGGTTCCGGGGATCGTCCTCGGGGATGCCGGCCTCAACCTTACCGACAAGATCGGCGCCGACATCCGCACCCTTGGTGAAGATGCCGCCACCCAGACGGGCGAAAATGGAGATCAGCGACGCGCCGAAGCTCAGAGCGACGAGCGCCTCAAGGATATGGCGGAGGCCAGCCGGGTCCGTCGCGTCGTAGGTTCCGAGCAGGAAGATGTAGTATCCCGCGACCCCCAGAATGCCGAGCCCAACCACGAGCATGCCGGTGATGGCGCCGGACTTGAAGGAGATGTCCAGAGCTTCATCAATGCCGACAGTGGCTGCTTGGGTGGTGCGAACATTGGCGCGCACCGACACGTTCATGCCGATATAGCCCGCGATGCCGGACAGCACGGCGCCGATCACGAAACCGACCGCCACCGTCATGCCGAGCGTGGCGAGCAGGATCGCCGCAACGATCACACCGACGATGCCGATGTAATAGTATTGGCGGTTGAGGTAGGCCGACGCGCCTTCCTGAATGGCGGCGGCGATTTCCTGCATCCGCTCGTTGCCGGCGTCCGCCGCCAAAACGGTGCGACTCGCCCAGTAGCCGTATGCCAGGGCTAGCAGTCCGCAACCGATGACGAACCAGAGCACATCATCCATTTTGGGTTTTCCTTTTGTGTCGTTGTGCGTCCCGTTCACACCGACCATCGACGGGGCCCGGCGAACTGCCGTCCCACTGCGTCATCAACCGGCATGAAGGCTTCCACCCGGACCGGTCGCACGGAAGACTCCCGCGCCCCACCCCCGTTCCGAAAGCGCGCGGATGATACAAGAAAATTTCTGGACCGCAACCGCGCTGCATCGCAGCAACGCGAGGCTATCCGCCAACTATGCGGCAGCCGGTCTCGGGCGGCTCATTTGCCAGAGAATAAGGACGCCAACGATCAACACGAGCGGCAGAACGCCCAGGTTCACGCCGGCCCATCCGAAGTAGTGATGGAGCGAGCCCGCCGCGAATGACGAAGCGGTCATTGTCGTCGAAACCATCAGGTCATTCAGGCCCTGAACCTTCCCGCGCTCCTCCGGTGTGTGGCACTCCGCCAAAAGTGCCGTGCCGCCGACAAACAGGAAGTTCCAACCGATACCGAGCAGCAGCAGACCTGACAGGAATTGGGCCAGTTCGATCCCCGAGAGATTGATGGCAACGCACCCGATGTAGAGCACGACACCCGCCAGCATCACCCGCAGCACACCGAATCGATTGATCAGAATGCCGGTGAAGAATGACGGTACGAACATCCCCAGGACATGCCACTGGATGACCAGGGCGGATTCCTCAAACCCAAAACCGCAGGCAATGACCGCTAACGGCGTCGCGGTCATCACGAACGTCATGATTCCGTACCCGAGCATCGCACCCACCGCCGCCACGATGAACTTCGGCTGAGACGCGATCTCAAGGAGCGGGCGCCCGGCGGCGGCCCCTTCGGGCTGACGCGGCGGCTTGGGAATCTGAACGAACAGCAAGGGCAGGATGACCATGGCCTGAACCACGGCGGCCGCCAGGAAGCTGCCCATGAAGGTCAGCGGGGCGAAGAGATCGAACGTTTCCTTCGCGAGTTGAGGGCCCGCGACCGCTGACACGACACCACCAGCCAGAACAAGAGAGATCGCTTTCGGACGGAACGCCGGGCTCGCCGTATCCGCCGCGGCATGGCGATAGAACAAAGCGAACCCTTGGAAGACGCCTATCATCATGGAGCCGGCGCAGAACGCCTCGAACGATCCGTCCTTGATCGCTTGTGCCGCGACGAGCGAGCCCGCCACCCCGACAAAGACCGCAAGGATGAAGCCCGGACGGCGGCCGTACCGCTGCATGAAGAGAGACGCCGGCATGGTCGTCACCATCATCGCGGCAAACTGCAACGCGAGCGGCACGGTGGACCATGCGGGATCGGCGGCCAACGTCTTTCCCGCAAGAGCCGTCACCGTCATGTTGAGCGACATGCCGGTCATCGCCAGAGCCTGACAAATGGCGAGAAGCACAACGTTGCGGACGGATGGGTCCCGAAGCATGGTTTCTGTCGCTTTCGACGCGGTCAGGCGAACGGCCCTTAGCGGGTCGTGCGCTCAAACAGGTTTTGGAAGAGCAGGTCCAAGACCACGTCTCGCCCGAAAAGCTCGTTGAGCTTCACGATCAGGCGAGCCTTGAGGAATCCACGGTCCTTGATGCCCGGCTCAATGTCTAGAGCCCCCAACGCGTGCACATATGTGATGATGGAGTCAACGATCCTCGGCAAATTCTGTGTGACCAAGGCCTGATCTTCGGGGCGGCACTCCAGCAACGCATGCATGATCAGAAACCGGTCGACGATCCCATCCCGGAACAGCGGGATGCTGACGGGTTCGATGTCCACAAGGACAGTCGAGATGGGCGCCTCGACCTTGACTTGCTCTTCCTCGCCTTCCGGCGGGGCCACACCGAGCAAGGCTGCGACGGGCGGCGGCAGGAGGTTTGGCGCGAACATGGAAACGCCAAAGACGCCTCCGCCGGCGAGCGCGATCAACACCACCAGAATGATAACGATCTGCATTGATGTCCGGGTCCCGCTCGGCTGCGATCAGGCGTGGCGCCAGCCGGTTCGCCCAAGGGGGACCGTATCACCGTTCGGATCCAAGAGCACCACCCCGCCGCCCCAATTCTCGCTTGTCTCACAGACTGTTCCGATACGCGTGACCAAAACGCCCTGCCCCTCTGCTGCCCGGCGGATGTCGCCTGCGACATCTGCGGGTGCGGTGAATGCGATCTCATAATCGTCACCACCTGCGACGACGCGCTCGATCCAGTCCTCACACACCGTCTCCAGCGACCGGGCCGCTGGAGAGACTGGTATCGCATCCCGCTCTACCCGGAGCTGCGCCGCCGAGGCGGTTGCGATGTGCCCGAGGTCCTGAATCAATCCATCGGAAACATCCAGTGCCGCGTGGGCAAGCCCGGCCAGTTCTCTGCCGAGCGCCGTTCTCGGCTGAGGCAGCAGATAGCGGTCTGCAAGATGTTGCCGGGCCGAATCCGGAACCGGCAACGCGGGGTCCCGGCGCAGCAGAAGCCCGAGCGACGCGTCACCCAAAGTCCCCGAGACCCAAATGTCGTCACCCGGCTGTGCCGCGGATCTCAGCAAAGCTTTCCCGGTCGGAACATGACCGAATATCGTCACCGTAATGACCGCCGGACCGGACGTGGACACACTGTCCCCGCCAATCAGCACGACATCGAAGCCTTGCTGATCCTCCGCAAGGCCGTGGGTGAACCCGTCGATCCAGGTGTCGGCGTCCACGCCCCCGATGCTTTCCGGCAGGCAGAGATTGAGCGTGTAGTGGGCGGGCGTCGCCCCCATTCCCGCGCAATCGGAAAGGTTCATCCGCAGCGCCTTCTTGGCAACGGTCTCGGCAGGATCGTCTGCGAAGAAATGGACACCGGCCACGACGGTGTCCGTAGATACGACGACGTCCCATCCAGATGGCGCCGGCTCCAGGAATGCCGCGTCATCCGTCAGCCCCAGCGCACCATCATATCCCACCGTCAGCGGTGCCAGTTTCTGGGCGATACGGTCGAATTCGCCAAGCTTGGCCATCGGGACAGCACGATCCTCTGTCAGCATCCACCCTGGCGTGCGTCTCCGAACTCGTCCGCCCGAAGCTCATGGGCGATCCTGTCCAAGACGCCGTTCACGAAGGCCGGCTCCTTGCCTCCGTGGAAGGCATGCGCAATGTCGACGTATTCGGTGATCGCCACGGCCGGGGGTACTGACTTCATCGCGTTCAACTCGAACGCACCAGCCCGCAAAATGGCGCGAACCGTGGACTCCAGTCTGGGGATCGACCATCCCTCCGCCAATGCGGCCGAGATCAATGTATCGAGGCCATCCGTATCGGCAGACGCCCCTTCGGCAACCCGGCGGAAATGGTCGGCATCCGCAGCACCCAGTTCTTCCGCCTGCTCGATCTCCTTCAAGCGGTGAGCGACAAACTCGGCGATCACGCTTTCCGGTTCCTGGTCGGTCATGTCGATCTGGTAGAGCGCTTGGACGGCCGCAAGTCGTGCAGCACTTCGCGCCGCCTTCACCTTTTCTTGCCGGCTCATGGTCTCGGTCATTGGGCTTGGAACTTCTTCTTGAGCGCGATCATGGCGAGACAGGCGTCAGCCGCGTCCCGCCCCTTGTCCTTTTGGTCGACTGCCGCCCGGACCCAGGCCTGATCCCGGTTCTCCGTCGTCAGGATGCCGTATCCGATCGCAAGCTGCCGCTGAACCGCGAGATCCTGGAGACCCCGGGCGCTCTCCCCGCAAACGTAGTCGTAATGGGTGGTCTCACCGCGAATAACGCATCCCAGTGCAATGAAGCCGTCATAGGCGCCATCTCCGGACATGCCGGCCGCCATGGCGATTGCGCCGGGGATCTCGAATGCACCGGGAACAGAGATGCTGTCCCAACCCGCACCAACTTCGCTGAGGCGCGCGGTGGTCCCCTTCATGAGTTCGTCGGCGATATCCTCGTAAAAACGCGCCTCGACAATCAGAACCTTTGGGGTGCTCATCGTCAGTCGTCCCCCAAGCTCGGAACCGGGGCTTGTCCGACAACGGTCAGCCCATACCCCTCAAGCCCCACAATCGTCCGTTTGGTGTTGGACAACAGAACCATGTTCCGAACCCCGAGATCCAAAAGGATTTGGGCGCCGACACCGTAATCCCGCAGCTCCGCGCCGGAACTTGCCCCGCCTTCTTCAGGTGCCAGACGCGATCGGACGAGATCAGACAGCGACGTCGGCGTTGGCTCCCGGATAAGGACCACGACCCCCCGGCCCGCTTCCGCGATTGCCGTCATAGCGGCCTGGACTTCCATGCCTTCCCGGCCACTGCTGCTGTCGCCCAGGACATCGTCCATGATGTTCACGGCATGCATCCGGACTTTGACCGGATCAGCACCCGTCACATCCCCTTTCACCAAGGCGACGTGCTCCGCGTAGTTGATCGTGTTCTCGTACACGATCATCCGCCAGTCTCCGCCGAACTTGCTGGTGAAGGAGGTTTCGACACCCCGCTGAACCACCGTCTCCGACCGCCGGCGATAGGAAATCAGATCAGCGATCGTCGCGACCTTGAGGCCGTGATACTGCGCGAAGGTCACGAGATCCGGCAGGCGGGCCATCGTGCCGTCCTCGTTCATGATCTCGCAGATCACACCCGACGGGTTGAGGCCCGCAAGCCGGGCAATATCGATCACCGCTTCGGTGTGCCCCGTACGGATCAATGTCCCGCCATCCCGGGCCACAAGAGGAAACACGTGCCCCGGTGTGACGATGTCTTCCCGTCCCCGTTCCGGGTCGATGGCAACCTCAATCGTCCGTGCACGGTCATGGGCGGAGATGCCTGTGGTCACCCCTTCCCTGGCCTCGATCGAAACCGTGAACGCGGTCTCGTGCCGGGTTTCGTTCTTCGGCGACATCAGCGGAAGACCGAGTTTCTCCACCCGCTCCCGCGTCATGGCGAGACAGATGAGGCCGCGCGCATGCTTGGCCATGAAATTCACGACCTCCGGCGTCGCCTTCTCCCCGACAACGCAAAGATCGCCTTCGTTCTCCCGGTCCTCGTCGTCGACAAGGATGAACATCCGGCCAGCCTTGGCCTCCTCAACAACTTCTTCAATAGAGGACAAGGCGGTCTGGTAGACGTCCGACAGGCTTTCGGTCGCGGTCATCTCTCTTCTGCTTCCTAAGCTGAGGGGGTCGCCGGTGCGGCAACGTAGCCCTCAAATTGCGCAAGGCGCGCAACGTACCGCGCCAGCATGTCGACTTCCAGGTGCAAGCGGTCTCCGACCCGACGGTCCCCCAGCGTTGTCTGCTCCCACGTGTGCGGGATGATGTTGACGCCGAACCGCGTGCCGTCGACCTCGTTTACCGTGAGCGAGATCCCATCCAGGGTCACCGACCCTTTCTCAGCAACGAACGGCGCAAGGCTTTCAGGCACTTCCAGGATCAGCCGGTGACTACCGTTCTCGGGAACGAGGGAGACCAGCGTGGCGATGCCGTCCACATGGCCAGAGACGATGTGTCCGCCCAACTCGTCACCCATCCGGAGCGCCCGCTCAAGATTGATCCGTGTTCCCTCTTTCCAGTTGCCAAGGCCTGTCCGCGACAGGCTCTCCTGGGAGACATCCACCGCAAACCAGTCATCGGCGCGATCGACAACGGTCAAACAGACGCCCGAACACGCGATCGACGCTCCGAGCGCGATCTCGGCGGTCTGCCAGCCCGTTCGAATGGTGAACCGCGTGTCGGAGCGCGGCTCGACGCTCTGGACGGTGCCGATATCCGTGATGATTCCTGTAAACATGGCCCACAAACTAGGCTCGAAGGCCCCACGTTTCCAGCACGTCCTCGCCAACACGCTCCTCAGCGCTCCGCCGGAACCGTCGTGCCGCATCGAGTTCCGAGATCGCCAACGAGCCGGTCACGGGAAGCGCGTCCCCTCCCAAGACCATTCCGGACCTGAACCAGGCGAGGCTGTCCACCAGGTTCGCGGCCAACAATCCCGCCAGCAACTGCGCTCCCGGCTCGACCAGTATCCGGGTCAGCCCCCGGTCACCCAAGATACGGAAGGCGTCGGTGAGGTCGATCCTTCCGCCCGTCTCCGGGCAAGAAATCACCGTCACTCCTGCGTCGATCAGTCGCCGCGCCCGCTCACCCTTAGACGGGGCCGTTGTGAGCACCCAACTCGGGATGGTGCCGGCCGTGGCGACAACTTGGCTGGTGCTGTCGATCTCCAAGCGCGTGTCGAGGATCAGACGAACTGGCGATCGGTCCTCCAGCCCGGTGACCCGGCATGTGAGCTGTGGGTCATCCTTGAGAACGGTCGACAACCCGACAAAAACTGCGTCCGCCTCCGCCCGCATGACATGGACCCGCCGGCGCGCGGCTTCTCCGGTAATCCACTTGCTCTGCCCGGAGCCAGTTGCGATCCGCCCATCCAGTGTCGTTGCCAGCTTTGCCGTGACGAACGGGCGCCCCTTTTCGATGCGGGACAGGAAACCGGCATTCACGTGGCGCGCCTCCTCCTCCAGCACCCCAAGCGTCACAGCGATCCCTGCCGCTTTCAGTTTCGCAATTCCCCCGCCGTCCACGCGGGGATCTGGATCCCGGAGCGCAATCACCACCCGGCTTACCCCGGCCGCAATCAGTGCATCCGCACAGGGGGGCGTTTTGCCGGTATGGGCGCACGGCTCGAGGCTGACATAAACAGTGGCCCCCCGGGTCAAATCGCCCGCGGCTGCGATCGCCTCCGTTTCCGCGTGGGGACGTCCTCCAGGCGCAGTCCATCCGCGCCCAACGAGACGGTTGTTCTGGACAATGACGCACCCGACGGCCGGGTTTGGCCACACACGGCCAAGCCCCTTCCGCGCCAACGTTAAGGCTGAGCGCATCCAGTGACGGTCAACCTCTCCGCTCATCGAGCGCTCTGATTACTCATCGTCTTGAGAAATTTGCTCAACAAATTCCTCGAAGTCTTTGACTTCTCTGAAATTCTTATAAACAGACGCGAACCGCACATAAGCGATTGGATCCAGGGTGGCCAAGGCCTCCATCACCATCTCGCCGATGAAGGGGGACTGGATCTCCGATTCACCTGTGCTCTCCAGGCGGCGGACGATGCTGGTGATCATCCGCTCCACCCGTTCCGGATCTACCGGACGCTTGCGCAGGGAAACCTGAATGGAGCGGGCAAGCTTGTCCCGGTCGAAAGGAACACGCTTACCGGAACGCTTCACGACAGTCAGTTCCCGAAGCTGAACCCGCTCGAACGTCGTGAAGCGCGCGCCACAGGCGGGACAGAAGCGGCGACGGCGAATCGCGGAGTGATCCTCGGTCGGACGCGAGTCCTTAACCTGTGTATCAATGTTGCCGCAAAACGGACAGCGCATGCGGATTCCCCCGATTTTTGCCCCGCTGCTGACCGCAGCTGAGGACGCTTTGTCGCCTCACCGTCCCTAGTATATCGGAAAGCGGGCACACAGGTCTTGAACCCGCCCGCGGACCGCTGTCTCGACCGACTCCGTGTCGTTGATGTTGGCGGCCATCGCGTCCATGACATCGCCGATCATGTCGGCAATATCCCGGAACTCTTCGACACCGAAACCACGGGTCGTTCCAGCCGGTGTGCCGAGACGAACGCCCGACGTGACCATGGGCTTGGCGGGATCGAACGGAACACCGTTCTTGTTGCAGGTGATGCCTGCACGCTCCAGGGCGGCTTCGGTGTCCCTGCCCGTCAACCCCTTGGGCCGGAGGTCGACCAATGCGAGGTGTGTGTCGGTTCCGCCGGAGACAATATCGACGCCGCGTTCGAGGAGTTGCGCCGACATCGCTTTAGCGTTCTCCACAATCCGGGCGGTGTAGTCCTTGTACTCCGGACGCAGCGCCTCACCGAAACAGACGGCCTTCGCCGCGATGACATGCATCAGCGGACCGCCCTGAAGGCCGGGGAACACAGCCGAATTGAACTTCTTTCCCAGATCCGGGTCGTTCGACAGGATCATCCCGCCACGCGGTCCCCGCAGGGTCTTGTGGGTTGTGGTGGTCACCACGTGGGCGTGCGGTAGCGGGCTCGGGTGAGCCCCGCCGGCGACAAGACCGGAGAAGTGGGCCATGTCGACATGGAACCAGGCGCCCACCGAGTCAGCAATTTCCCGGAAACGGGCAAAGTCGATCTGCCGCGGATAGGCGGACCCGCCTGTAATGATCATCTTCGGCTGGTGTTCTTTGGCGAGACGCTCCACTTCATCGAAGTCGATCAGCGCGTCTTCCCGGCGCACGCCGTATTGGACGGCATTGAACCACTTGCCGGACAGGTTCGGCGCCGCACCATGGGTCAGGTGACCGCCCGCCGCCAGCGACAAGCCCAGGATCGTGTCGCCCGGTTTCAGCAGAGCCAGCATGACGGCCTGGTTCGCCTGCGCGCCTGAATGAGGCTGTACGTTGGCGTAGGCGCACCCGAAAAGCTCCTTGGCCCGGTCAATGGCCAACTGTTCAGCGACGTCGACGAATTCGCATCCACCATAATAGCGGCGCCCGGGATATCCTTCGGCATACTTGTTCGTCATCACGGAGCCCTGGGCCTCCAGCACCGCCCGGGAGACGATGTTCTCCGACGCGATCAGTTCAATCTGATCCTGCTGCCGACCCAGTTCCTGAGAAATGGACTTGAAGAGTTCAGGGTCCCGGTCTGCCAGAGACTCACCGAAAAAGCCGACCTCTTCGGACGTCGAAAGAGAATTGCTGGAAATGGCTGTGGTCGTCATGACCGTCATTGCCTCCTAATTGGATGGGTTGTCACCGAGGCCGGCCGAGGTCTCGGGCGGCAACGAAAGCTTCTCGACACGTCGCTTGTGACGGTCACCGGCAAACGCCGTCGTCAGAAACGTCATGACACAATCGAGGGCGATTTCCGAGCCCACGATTCTGGCTCCAAGCGCAATGACGTTCGCATCGTTGTGTTCACGCGCAAGACGCGCCGTTGTTACATCGTGGCACAGCGCAGCGCGTATCCAAGAGTACCGGTTGGCGGCAATCGATATTCCGATCCCCGTTCCACACACAATGACGCCGGTCTCGGCCTTTCCGGAGGCGATCGCCTGGGCCATAGCGTATCCAAAATCCGGATAATCAACTGAACCAGGACCGTCCGTTCCAAGATCCAAGACCAGATAGCCGCTTTCGCCAAGCGCCGACCTGATCAACTCCTTCGTCGGGAACCCGGCATGATCTGAAGCGACCGCGATCGTACGTTGCGTCATTCGAAGAAACCTTCAACGGGGCCTGACGGAGGCTGGAAGCGGCATATACATCAGATAATGAGCAGTACGCTAGATATTGTGACGATGTCTGAACGAATCGCACCACGTCTACAATCAGCGGACGGCAACCAGTTTCACATCATATACAATTCTATATTTCTGTTATTATGAGCGTGATGGCTAAGCACCAGTGATTCTATTTTCTCAATTCTCCGTCAATTCGCCTTGACATGCCCCTTTCTCTGCCGTTACTCCAAAGACCAATTGTTTACTGGAACCGTCGTAGGAAACTGGAATGACCGACGAAAACTCCCAAGAAGAGATTCCCGCAGTCGAGATGCTTCACATGACGACGGAAATGGTTGCGGCCTATCTCGGCAACAACACGGTGCCTGCCGGACAGATTTCGGAAATCATCTCCACGGTTCATGAGTCTCTCAACAAGCTTACTGAAAAGCCGGCTGAGCCGGAGAGTGAGCCTCTGAAGCCGGCGGTTCCGATCCGCCGTTCGATCACGCCGGAATACATTGTCTGTCTTGAAGACGGTAAGCGTCTGAAGATGCTGAAGCGGCACCTTCGTACGACCTACAACATGACGCCGGAAGAGTACCGGACGAAATGGGGTCTTCCCTCGGACTACCCGATGGTCGCGCCGAACTACGCCGCGCAGCGCTCGGAGTTCGCGAAGAAGATCGGCCTTGGTCGCACGGCGGCTAAGCGTGGTGGCCGCTCGAAGGGGTCATCCCGCAAGTAATATTAGACAGTCTTGTCTAATCCGGACGCGCCGGCCCCTGGTCGGCGCGTTTTTTCATTCCGCTTTTTCAGAACGTAGTCGAGTTTCCGCGTGGCAGCGTGTTTCAGCGCCACCTCCCCTGCGGCAGGATTTCCGACGATACTGGCCTCAATACCGGTCACAGTGCAGACGGCTGTGACCTTCACGTAGCTTCCTACCGGAATAAACTCGATGATGACGTCGCCGCGACGGGTGGCCATCAGAAAAACGCTCCCAAAAAACCAATCTCAGTAACAGCGCCGCTTTACCACGGCACCACAAGCAATTAGCTCAATCGTTCCGGAGACGAAAGTCAGAGGCGCGACATCTCGTCTTTGTCGAACGTGTCCGTTCCGCGTATATACACTGAAATGTCCGTGTCAGGTTTGCAAATCAGGAGAAGGCTATGAGCGCCTCCGAAGCCGTCATCGTCCCCGCCCCCACCAAGAAAGCCTCGCGTCCACACTTTCAGTGGGATGACGCGCTCCTGTTGGACGATCAGTTGGACGAAGATGAGCGGATGGTCCGCGATGCTGCCCGCGATTATTGCCAGGAGCAGCTCCTTCCCCGCGTTCAATCCGCGTTCCGGGACGAACGGTTCGACCGTGAGATCATGAACGAGATGGGGGAACTCGGGTTCCTCGGCTCGACCATCGACGGCTACGGCTGCGCCGGTGTGAACCATGTCTGCTACGGTCTTGTTGCCCGCGAGGTTGAGCGCGTTGACAGCGGCTATCGTTCCGCGATGAGCGTTCAGTCCAGCCTTGTGATGCACCCGATCCATGCGTACGGCAGCGAAGAGCAGCGTCAGAAGTATCTTCCGAAGCTTGCGAGCGGTGAGTGGGTTGGTTGTTTCGGCCTTACGGAGCCGGATCATGGCTCCGATCCCGGTAGCATGATCACCCGGGCACGGTCCGTAGATGGGGGATACCTCGTCAGCGGTGCGAAGATGTGGATCACGAATTCCCCGATCGCCGACGTCTTCGTGGTCTGGGCGAAGACGGACGACGACGTCATCCGCGGCTTTGTGCTGGAAAAAGGCATGAAAGGCCTGAGTGCACCAAAGATCGAGGGCAAGTTCTCACTCCGCGCGTCGGTCACCGGTGAGATCGTCATGGACGAGGTCTTCGTGCCGGAAGAGAACATGCTTCCGAACGTGCAGGGGCTGAAGGGACCGTTCGGCTGCCTCAACAAGGCGCGGTACGGCATCTCTTGGGGTGCGCTGGGTGCGGCTGAGTTCTGCTGGCACCAGGCCCGTGAGTACACGATGGAGCGCAAGCAGTTCGATCGGCCGCTTGCCGCCAACCAGTTGGTCCAGAAGAAACTCGCCGACATGCAGACCGAGATCACGATCGGCCTGCAGTCCTGCCTGCGTCTCGGCCGGCTCATGGACGAAGGCCGGGGTGCTCCGGAGATGATCTCCCTGCTGAAGCGGAACTCCTGCGGCAAGTCCCTCGACATCGCCCGGGTCGCCCGTGACATGCACGGCGGCAACGGCGTGTCGGACGAGTATCATGTCATCCGTCACGTCATGAACCTCGAGGCCGTGAACACCTACGAGGGTACGCACGACGTCCACGCGCTGATCCTCGGCCGGGCGCAGACGGGTCTCCAGGCGTTCAGCTGACCGAAATCAAGCCTCCCGAAAACAATCGGACGGCCAGAATTGATAAGGCCCGGTTTGGAGAAATCTGAGCCGGGCCGCTTTATTTCGCGGGCTGCTGTTGGGTGATGCAGTGAATGCCGCCGCCGCCACGAAAAACATCCAGGGCGGGGACCGGCAGGATCTCCCGATCTGGGAAAACATCTTTCAGGGTTTGGAGAGCAGCCACATCCGAGGGCAAGTCGAACACCGGCACGACGACACCACCGTTCGCCAAGTAGTAATTGATGTAAGACAGTGACAGCACGTCGCCATCGATAGGCTGTGTCGGGGGGCCGACGATCTCGATGATTTCAAGGGCCCGGCCCGAGGCATCGGTCTCGCCCCGCAACCGATCCAGATTTCGCTGGAGCCGGTCATGATTGGGGTCGCTGCGGTCGGCGCAGACCTGAACGACGATCTGACCGGGTGCTGTGAACGCGGCCACGGTATCCACGTGACCGTCGGTGTCCGTATCCTGGACCAGCCCATGGGGTAGCCATATGGTTCTCTCCGCCCCAAGCGCGCTTTTGAAGACTGAGGCCACGTCCTCTTTCGACGCGCCGGGATTCCGGTTGGGGTTCAGAAGAACATCTTCCGTGGTCAGCAGGGTCCCCTGCCCGTCCACATGGATCGCCCCGCCCTCATTCACCAGATCGGTCGTGACCGCCGGCGCTCCGGCATACAGCGCGATGTCAGCCGCTAGCCGCCGATCCACCTCCGGGTCGTACTTCGATCCGTAGCCGTTGAACGCCCAGGCGACGGCCGACAGCGCACCGTCCCGTTTGACGAAACTTGGCCCAGTGTCCCGGACCCAGCAGTCTTCAGAAATACCAGCGACCACCTCGACGCGCCCATCCAACAAGTCGAGGGCCTCCGGGCAATCCGTATCATTGGTCCACATGGCCACGGGCTCGAACCGGGAGATCGCCGCCGCGACCGCAGCGTAGGCCCGCCGTGCGGGTGCCAAGGTTCCGTTCGACGCGAAGATCGATGATGTCCCCGGCCAGATCATCCAGCAGCGCTCGTGGCGCTCCCATTCCGCCGGCATTCGGACCGTCATCGCCCCCTCCTCATTGACGCGGCCCCTCTCTCCAGCCAACGAACCGGTCGATCTCCGCCCACGCGGCATTCCGGGCCGCGTCACGCTCTTGCATCAGTTCGTGCCGGGCGTCCGCAATCTCAATCCGCCGGCAATCCCGCATTTGTGCGGCGAGCCGGACCTGGGCGGCGTTATCCACGATCTCCTCGTCCGATGCGCCGAGGATCAGAACGGGCTGCGCGATCCTCAACGCTTCCGTCTTAAGACGCTCGATAGACCGTAACGCCGCCCGCACCCAGCCGAACGTCGGTGCGGAGATCGCAAGATCGGGGTTCTGGACGATGTAGTCGTGCATCCTTTGAAACCGGACCGGATCATGGGTCAGCTTGTTGCTCTCAAACGGCCGTGACTCCGGATCATATCCGCCGCCCCCCGGCACATAGCGCTCCCCAAGACCGAAGAAGCTTGCGGCCTCCATGACAAGAGGTGCCAGCCATCTGGGGGCCGGTCCGGTGAAAATGTCGATCATGGGCGCCATGACAACGACCTTGTCGGCGATGTCGGGGCGTCGTGCGATGGCGCGAAGCGTAAGATGTCCGCCCATGGAATGGCCGACGACCGTGTTCGGGACACCGCCTTCCTGAAACCATCCGCAGGCGTCCAGAACCGCCTCCAGATCAGACAGAAAGAGGTCCATGTCCGCCACATGGCCCTTATGCCGGTCCGCGAGCGCCCGGTCCGACAATCCCTGCCCCCGCCAGTCCAGCACGATGACCTTCTGCTGTCTGGCGAGAAGGTCGCCAACGACCTCAAGATGCTTCTCGATGAACTCGGTATATCCAGGCAGGAGGAGGGTCGCACCCTCGGCTGTTGAGGGCTCGAACGTCGCGTAGCGCACGCTGGTTCCATCCTGCATGACAAGCCGATGAGACCTGCCCCCAAGATCTTCTATGCTTGGCAAGTCATCCTGCACCCCGTCATCGTTCAGCCCCTCAGGCATCACTCCTCCAAGACAATGGCGCAGTCCCGGCTCCAGTGGAGGTAGACCGTGTCATCCCACGTGAACCGCCGACCGGTGACGCGGTCCACATTGGCCTCTTGCGCCTTCACCAGTTGACCGCCGGGCCCGCCGACACGGATGTGGTAGACGGAGATGCCGCCGAGGTAGGTGATGTCTTCGACGATCCCCTCAAGGCTCATATCCGCCTCCACCGGCTCCGCCGACAGCTCAATCTTCTCGGGGCGCACCGCAAGCCAGGCATCGGAGCGCTCAGCCGGCATCCTAGACTGGCGAACGGTCACCGGGCTGCCGAAGCCCGCCGCCTCCAACGTCACCTCGCCGCCGCTTGCGGCCAGTACGGTTCCTTCAAACATGTTCACCGAGCCGATGAAGTCCGCAACAAACCGGTTCGTCGGAAACTCGTAGAGCTCAGATGGCGGTGCGATCTGTTTGACCACGCCCTTGTCCATCACGGCGATCCGGTCAGCCATTGCCAAGGCCTCGTCCTGATCGTGGGTGACGACGATAAAGGTGATCCCTACCGTTTCCTGAAGGTTGACCAACTCCAGACGCATCTGCTCCCGAAGCTTTGCGTCCAGGGCCGAAAGAGGTTCATCCAGCAGCAGGACCTTAGGCCGCTTCACCAGTGCGCGGGCGAGTGCGACCCGCTGCCGCTGACCGCCGGAAAGCTGATCAGGCTTCCGGTCTCCCAAGCCATCCAGTTTCACCAGCGACAGCGCCTCTTCCGACCGCTCGGCGATTTCCGTGCCCGGGCGTCCCTCCACCCTGAGGCCGTAGCCGACATTGTCGCGCACCGACATGTGCGGGAACACGGCATAGGACTGAAAGACCATGTTCACCGGCCGCCGGTTGGCGGGAACACGGCTCATGTCCTGCCCATCGATGAGGATTGAGCCGGCGGTCGGGATCTCCAAGCCCGCCAACATCCGAAGCAACGTGGTCTTGCCACAGCCGGATGGCCCCAGCAGAGCGAAGAACTCACCGGCCCGGATGTCGAGATTGACCGTATCGACCGCCGCCACGCTCCCGAAACGTTTCTCCAGATCCCGGATCTCGATGATCGTTGGACGGTCGGTCACGCGCGCCCCTCCCGTTTGCCTGCTCTGTTCTGTAGCCACAGGGCGAGAACCGTCAGCACGACGGTCATCCCGATCAGAATGGTCGACGCCGCGTTCACTTCCGGAGTCACCGAGAACCGGACCATGGAATAGACCTTGACCGGGAAGGTCACCGTGTCCGGGCCCGAGGTGAAGAACGTGATCACGAAATCATCCAGCGACAGGGTGAAGGCAAGCAACGCTCCCGCCATCAGCCCCGGTCGCAGATAGGGTATGAGAACATCCCAAAAGACCCGCCATTCGGTCGCCCCCAGATCGCGCGCCGCTTCTTCCAGTTCACGGTTGAAGCCCGCCAGCCGGGCCCGAACCACTACCGCGACGAACGGGAAGCTGAAGGAGACATGCGCGATCGTGATCTGGGAAAGATTGAGCGGCCAGGGAAGATCCCGGGGCCAACCGATGTTGTTGAAGAACACCAGCATCGCCACACCGAGACAGATCTCAGGAATGACGATTGGCAGGACGACGACACCCTCCCAAAGCGGCTTCAGCGGGAATCGGAACCGCCACAGCACAATGGCGGTCAGGGTGCCGAGCACCGTCGCAACCGCTGTGCTCATCACCGCGATGGAGATCGAGTTCACGAAGGCTTCCACCAAGCCCTCATTGGCGAACGCTTTCTCGTAGTATTTCGTCGTGAAGCCCCGCCAAACGATGTTGCGGCGGCTGTCGTTGAAGCTGAAGGCAACCAGCGTGACGATTGGCGCATACAGGAAAACGAAAGTTCCCAGCAGCGTAAGGCGCATCCAGGTCTTCCGGGTGTACTCCAGCGGTCCCGGCGATACGCGGTTGCCGATCATCGGGACGCCTCCCCGACTGCGGACGACCGGCGCTCCATCACGGCCCGGATCGCCAGGACCCCAAACGTTACGTACATCAGCAGGAACGACAGCGCTGCGCCGAAAGGCCAGTCGTTCGATTTCTTGAACTGACGCTCCACCACATTGGCGATCATCTGACTATCGGTTCCACCCAGAAGATCCGGCGTCAGGAACGAGCCGAGTGCGGGTATGAAGACAAGCACGATCCCGGAGATGATGCCCGGCAGGGCAAGCGGCACCACGATCGTAAAAAACGCCCGGGCTTGACTGGCCCCGAGATCAAGCGCCGCCTCGATCAACGAGCGGTCCAATCGCTCCAGCCCCGCGTAGAGCGGCAACACCATGAACGGCAGATGGACGTAGACGAGGCCAATGACCACGGCCGTGTTGTTGTAAAGGAGCGGCAGCGGCTCGAACCGCTCCCCCAAAAGCTGAAGGTGGCCGAAACCAAGAAGGAAAAGGAAAGCGTCCGCCTTCTCCCACCCCCACTCCAAGCCGAAGTTGACGAACCCCCGGGTCCGGAGAACAGCGATCAGCGCATAGGTGCGGATCAGCAGATTGGTCCAAAACGGGAGGATGACCAGCAGCAGCAGGATCGGCTTCCAACGCGGGCTGGCAAAGACGATACCCATGGCGACCGGAAGGCCCACGACAAGACAGACCACCGTGGTCAGTCCTGCGATCCAGAAGCTCTTAACGAAGATTCCAAGATAAAGCGGATCAAGCGCCCGCAAGTAATTGTCCGGCGTCCAGGTCAACGCGACCTCGATCAGGCCGCGCTTCTCGCCAAAGCTCAGAAGCCAGACGAAACCGAGAGGAACAATGAAAAAGACGACGAGCCAAAAGGCGGGCGGCATGGAGAGAACGCCGAACAACCGGCCGGCGCCCTGCCTACTTTCCATGATCCCCCGCCCCCCAGCGTTTCAGCCCCGCTTTATCAGGCGGCTTGGATCCGGGTCCATGTTTCGTCGAACATCCGAACCACGTCCGGTCCCTGGAAGACCACCGGCTCGCACACCGCGAGGACGTCATCCGGCGGGAAGATCGCCGGGTTGTTGCGATAATCGTCCGACAGGAGCGCCTTTGCGGCAGCGTTCGGCGTGGCGTATTGAATGAAATCGGCGATCTTGGCGCCAGCGTCCGCATCCAGGATGAAATTGATGAAGGCGTGGGCGTTCTCGGGATGCGGCGCACCCGTCGGAACCGCAAGCGCGTCTTCCCAAACCACGGACCCTTCCTTCGGCACCACATAGGAGAGGTCCGGATCTTCGGCCATCACCTGAAGGATGTCGCCGTTCCACTCCATGGCGATATCCACTTCTCCAGAGAGCAGCAGATCCTGACCATTGTCCGGCGCGAAGACTTTGATATGGGGCTTTTGCTTGATCAGCAGTTCCTCGGCCTGTTTCACGATCTTTGGGTCGTTGGTGTTCATGCCATGGCCGAGGTACTTGAAGGTCACGCCCAGAACCGCCGTCATCTCACTCAAGACGGAGATGCGGCCGGAGTAGCGGTCGCTGTCCAGCATCCACTTCCAGGTATCGGGCACGCCATCCACCCTGGACTTCCGGTAACCGAAGCCCATGGTGCCCCACATGTACGGCATGGAGTACTTGCGGCCCGGATCGAACGCCGTGTCCTTGAATGCCGACTGCACGTTCGTCGCGAAGTTGGGAATCTTCGAGTGGTCGAGCGGCATCAGCAAACCAGCGGAGATCATGCGCTCCACATTGTCGTTCGACGGCACGATGACGTCATAGCCCGGGTTGCCGGCCTTCAGCTTGGCGAACAGTTCCTCATTGTCCGCGAAAAGGTCCATCTTGACCTCGACACCGCTGGCCCCCTTGAAATCGTCCAGGGTCGTCTCGCCGATATAGGTGTCCCAGTTGTAGAAATTCACCCGCTTTTCCTCGGCAGCGAGACCGAATTTCGGGAGGAACGTCAGACCGGCTGCGGTGGCACCGGTACCGGCGAGAAGGCGACGGCGGGACAGCCGTCCTTTGGGAAACAAGGTCATGGCGCTCTCCTCTGTCGTTCCATGGCACTGTGCCGAGCCTCACCGGCATTTGTGAATTCAGCCCTCCCAATACTGGCGTGTCAATGTTGGTACAAAAGTCGCGTTTGGCGCGCGCTCCGAATTGCCATCGGAGGCCCTCCCGGCGCATAAGGTCCTCGCCGCGGGACAGCCAGAATCCGCCCGCCCGACCTTGATCAACAAACCCGGAATACGGCGATGACGCTCGAGTTTCGTCCAGTCGAAAATGCAGATTCGGATCTGCTTAAGGGCTACATCCGCGACTATTACAGCTACGACAAACACGAGATTGACAATGCCGTCATCGAGTCTGCGGTTCGGGAGGGTCTCGCCAACCCCGGTCACTTTCGGGCTTGGATCCTGAAGGTGGATGGCCGGGACGCCGGATACGTATCGATCACCATCGGATTCGCGATCGAGGCCGGTGGCAAAGACGCCTTCATTGACGAGCTTTATCTGGAGGCTTGGGCGCGCGGGCGGGGCTTTGGCCGACAAATCCTCGACTTCTGCCAAACCTTCTGCGTCGAGGAAGGGGTGCGTAAGCTTAATCTTGAAGTGGAAACCCACAATGCGCGGGCACGCCGGTTATACGCGGATTGGGGATTTCTCGAACACGATCGCTTCCTGATGACCAAATTCATCAATCGCCCGACCTGACAACACGTCCGATACGGCGATCAAGCGATGCACCATAAACGCCTCATACCCTCCCGCTGGCGGCACTACAGCCCCAGGTCTAGAGCCGTAGCGTCAAAGGCACGGCGCGCCCGGTCAATCATCTGGTCGACTTCCGTGCGGGTTGCGACCAACGGCGGTGCGATCACCATGACATCGCGAACCGCCCGCATGACCAAACCATTCGCGAAACAATGATCCCGGCATCGGGTCCCCACGTCCCCTTCCGGCTCAAAGAAGACCGGACCGTCCTTGTCCCGGATCAATTCAACAGCACCAATCATCCCCACACCGCGCACCTCGCCGACGATCCTGTGATCGGCCAGGCTGCGGAGACCGTCCTGCAGGTAGGGACCGATCTCGTGGCCGGCGCGCTCCACCAGGCCCTCCTCCTCCATGATGGCGATGTTCTCCAGCGCTACGGCACAGGCGACCGGGTGTCCCGAATAGGTGAAGCCATGGAAGAACTCACCTCCCTCCTCCACCAAGGTTTTGCTGACCCGCGCGCCAACCATCAGGGCGGAGATCGGCAGATAACCCGAGGATAGACCCTTCGCCATCGTCATGAGATCGGGGCTGATCCCAAATGTGTCGGACCCCCACCATTGGCCGGTGCGGCCAAACCCGCAGATGACCTCGTCTGCCACCAGAAGCACGTCATGCTTCCGGCAAATTCTCTGAACTTCGGGGAAGTAGGTCTCCGGCGGGATGATCACCCCTCCCGCCCCCTGGATCGGCTCCGCGACAACCGCGGCGACCCGCTCCGGCCCGATTGCCAGGATCCTGTCCTCAAATGCTTTCGCGGCTCGTAGACCGAAGTCGGCGGCGGACTCCCCGTCCAGCCCGAGGTGATAGTGGTCGGGTTGCATGACATGTTCGAACCCGGGCAGCGGCAGATGCGCTTGGGCATGCATCGCCGACATGCCGCACAGGCTCGCCGCCGCCATTGTGCTGCCGTGATACCCATACATGCGGCCGATAAGGACCTGCTTCTCCGGCTTGCCTTCCAGCAGCCAGAAATGCCGGAAAAGGCGGATCATGGTATCGACCGCCTCCGAGCCGGAGTTCGCGAAGAACACCCGCTCCAGACCCTCCGGTGTGATCTCCGACAGCTTCTCCGAGAGCCGTGCGGCCGGCTCGGTGGTGGTCTTGAAGAAGGCGTTGTAATACGGAAGCTCTTTCATCTGAGCGTAGGCAGCCTCCGCCAGCCGGTCCCGGCCATATCCGACGTTCACACACCAGAGGCCGGACATCCCGTCCAGGATCCGGTTGCCCTCGCTGTCCGTCAGCGTGGATCCCTCGGCTTTCACGATCACCCGGGAACCTTCTGCCGACAACGCCTTGTGATCGGTGAAAGGGTGCAGATGGTGCGCCGCGTCCATCGCCTGGAGTGCGGCGGTCGGGAAGCGGTTGTTGGCCGGGGCCGGATCGGAAGAAACACTCATTCAGAAAACTCCTCAGCGTGGCGGACGGGACCGGGAGGGAGAGGTGCTTAGTCGGTCCCGCTCTCTCGCTGCTCGAGGTCAGGCTGCACGGTTCCGTCGTCGCTGACCAGGGGGTCCCCAAGCATGGAGAGCTGTTCCTCCGGCTCATCGTCCTCCGCCTCTTCCTCACCCATGGAAATGGTGGTGAGGCCAGGTCGGCGGTCCAGCAGACCAGCAGCCTTGAGATCGTCCATTCCAGGCAGATCCGTGATCTCGGCCAATCCGAAATGATCCAGGAAATCCGGCGTCGTGCCCCAGGTAAGCGGCCGTCCCGCGACCTTGCGGCGGCCCCTCGGGCGGATCCACCCCGCCTCCAACAACAGATCCAAGGTGCCCTTGCTGAGCGCGACCCCCCGGATCTCCTCGATCTCAGCCCGGGTCACGGGCTGATGATAGGCGATGATCGCAAGGGTCTCGACGGCAGCGCGGGACAGCTTCCGCTTCACGGCGACCTCAGTCTTCAGTTCCGCCGCCAGATCCGGTGCCGTTCGAAAAGCCCAAGTCTTGCCGATGCGAACCAGCGTCACGCCCCGGTTCTGATAGATTTCAGCCAGCTTTGCCAGGACCTCTTCGATGGGAACCCCTTCGGGCAGCCGCCCGGAAAGTAGGTCCTGGTTCACCGGTTCCGGGCTCGCGAACAAAACGGCTTCCACAAGCCGTGCGCCGTGGTTGAGCGCGTCGAGATCATCATCGCTCAGGATCTGCGGTGGTGTTGGAAGATCACTCAACCGGACGGTCTCCGCTTCGAAGATAGATCGGCTCGAACATCCCGTCCTGACGCAGTTCCACCTTGCCTTCCCGGGCCAACTCAAGACTGGCGACAAAGGTCGATGCAACAGCCGAGCGCATCATAAGGGAGCCGCGCACGCCCGGTGGCAGAAATGTCAGGAGTGACCGCCAAGACGGTACGTGGCCAACCAATCCCGTAAGCCGTTCCAATGCCTGCTCCACCGCAAACAGTTCCGTCGCCGCAATGCGGAGCGGCGGTTTGTCCGTCCGTACCTTATGATCGGCGTAGGCCCGCAAGAGCTCGAACAGTGTCAGGTCGAACACCGACCGGGTCTCGACCATCGAGGTGTCGGCCTCACCCCGTTTAAACCGATCGACCCCCAATTGAGACCGCGCAATCAACGCCGTTCCGGCTTCGCGCATCGCCTCAAGCCGCGCCAACTGGAAGCGGAGGGTTTCAGCAAGCTCCTCTGGGCTCGGCTCGTCATCTTCTTGTTCCTGGGGAACGAGAAGCCTGGATTTGAGATACGCAAGCCAAGCCGCCATGACGAGATAGTCGGCGGCGAGTTCGAGGTTGAGACGTTGGGCGGAGCGGATGAACGCTATGTACTGCTCCACCAACTGAAGGATCGAGATCTGTGCGAGGTCAACCTTCTGCTCGCGCGCCAATGACAGCAGCACGTCGATCGGGCCTTCCCAGCCGTCGAGGCTTAGGAACAGAGATAGTTGGCGCTCGGTCTCCCCATCCTCTTCGAATGGAAGGGGAGCAACCGTTGACGTCGGGCTGGTGTCTTCCCAATCACTCATCCGCGCCGAGTTCCCTAAATGTGTCCTGTTACGCGGGCCAGCATCTCCATCAGGCCCTGCACAGGGTACCAGATGACATACCGTGCCGGGTCAAAACGGATGCCGCTTTGGGACAAAAGATAGGGCAACACGAACAGAACCAGCAAAACGGCGACAAGGCCGATCCGCTCAAGCCGGGCGTAGCGTGCCGCCAGATCCTCCGGCAGCAGGCCCGTCACGATCCGTCCGCCGTCAAACGGTGGCACGGGGATCATGTTGAAGACGGCAAGAACGAGGTTCAGCAGAATGGCGTTGTTAAGAGTCTGAACCCACCACTCCGAAAACCAACTCGCACTGTCTGCTCCCACGTGCAGCAGCAACGCGGCGAGGAGGGCGAGGAAAATGTTTGAGATGGGGCCGGCAGCGGCCACCAGCATCATGTCCCGCCTGGGATGCCCCAACCGGGCGATGTTGACGGGTACCGGCTTCGCGTACCCGAAAATCATGGCCCCCGGCAGCAACAACATCAGGCCCGGAAGCAGGATGGTCCCGAACGGATCGATGTGCGGAACAGGGTTCAGCGTCACGCGGCCCAGAAGCCGTGCTGTTGGGTCCCCTAGAGCCGACGCGGTGATCGCATGGGCCGCTTCGTGAAACGTGATCGCGATGATGACTGGCAAGGCCCAGACCGAGATCTGGACGAGGACAGTCTCCAAGTACCCTGGCAACACCGTCCCCCTAGGCGCCGGCCGGCGCGACCGCCAGCGTTTCGGCTACGAATGCCTTAGACGCGACAAGATCAATGTTCTCTCGCGCGCGCCGTGCCGCGTCTTGGGCCCGCGCCGCCGCGTCGGCACGCTCTATGGCGCGCGGGGTCATGGGGGTCGCCGCATTGGCCGCGCTCTCCATCTCCGCGGGCTGGCCGTTGCAGTGGACCGCAATGTCACATCCCGCAGCGACTGTGCG
Source organism: Thalassobaculaceae bacterium (assembly GCA_963691835.1). Classification (GTDB taxonomy): domain Bacteria; phylum Pseudomonadota; class Alphaproteobacteria; order Thalassobaculales; family Thalassobaculaceae. The sequence continues at coordinate 4,006,445 of OY829383.1, read as the reverse complement.
GGACACCCGCTCACCGATGGTTCCGGACAGGGCTTCCATCGATAGGTCGTCCGTGAACAACAAGCCTTCGAAACCGATCTCTCCGCGCACCACGTCTCGCAGGATCAGCGTGGACCGGCTGGCGGGTTCAGCCGGATCGATTGCGGGGTAGAGGCAATGCCCGACCATGCCGAGCAGATGATTCGACAAGCGGCGAAACGGCTCGAAATCGGTTTTGCTGAGTGTCTCGTGATCGGCATCGATCCGGGGGAGTTCCAAATGACTGTCGACCCGGGTGCGTCCATGACCAGGCAGATGCTTTATCACCGGCAACACCCCGCCGGAAAGCATGCCCTCGCACTGAGCCTGTCCAAGAGCCGTCACCACGTCCACATCAACTGAAAAGGCGCGATTGCCGATCACATCATGAACGCCTGGGTGACGCAGATCGAGAACAGGCAGACAGTTCGTGGTAATGCCCACGTCGGCCAGATCAGCCGCAATTATCGCCGCTGCACTTCGGGCGACGCTGATCGCGGTTTCCGGATCGCGTTCCCAAACCTCTCCGATGCGGGCCGCTGACGGCGGACGCCACCACGTTGGCTCATCCAGGCGCACCACTCTTCCACCCTCTTGGTCCACCAGGACCGGTGCCTCCCGGCCGACCGCGTCCCGCATGTCCGAAATCAGGCGCTTCAGTTGTGCGCGGTCTACACAGTTTCGCTTGAAGACGATGAACCCGTACGGATCCGCCTCCCGATAGAAGGCACGTTCATCCGCACTCAGCGCGGGACCGTTGCTACCGTAGACAATGGCTTGGACCATGGGACGCTTCCTATCGACGGACGACCAGGCAGGCTTGCCCGCCGGCCGACAAGGTTGCGCAAAGGGCCCGTGCCCGGGCCTCCGGAAGCGATCCTCCCTGCACCCGATGAAAGATGCCCCTATCGCCGAGATCAACCTCTTTGATGGTGAGGGAAAGCCCCTCTAACTCGGCAGGAAAACGGCGGACGACACGGGCCCATTCCGCTTCGGCGGAAGTACGGTCCCGCAGGGCCGCGATTTGAATGTTGAAAGGGCCGCCCACGGCAGGGGGCGGTGGTGCTGGAGCAGGCACGGGCGCCACAACAGTCGCCGTTGCAGCCGGTGCTTGAGGTTGGACGGTCACGGGTGCGGACGGCGGCGCAGGCGCGGCGGGTGCGGGCGCTGCAGTTGCGACCGGAGCCTTTGGTGAAACCGTCTGATCAGTCGCTTGCGGGTTCGGCGGCGGTGGCGGCGGCGTCTCGATACGGGCGGGTGGAATAGCGGCGGGACGGCTGGCGACGACCGGTGGCGGTGGGGGCGGTACCGCAACCGTCGGCGTCTCCACTGTACCGGACCCGGATTCTGTCGATCCTCCCCCAATGTCCGCAGCCACCACCCCGGCAACGGAAACCGGAGGCGGCCGGGTCGCTTCGACGACAGGTGCTGGCGGTGTTGCCGGAACGGGAGGCGGCACCGGCGTTTCCGGCGGCGGCAACAGCCGTTCAACCCGGGCCGTGTCCCGTCCGGCGCCGGGCAGCCGGTCGAAGACCAACTTGTCCCTGTTGGGCACGGTCAGCCCGCCCGGCTCCTCCGGTCGTATTTTCGTTGGCGCCGGATCCGCCTTGATCAGCGGTGCCGCTGCCTCGCCACCGATCCGCCGCCCCTGATCGTAGGCGTACCAAACCACCCCACCGAACGCGAGGAGCGCAAAGACAGCAACGAACACGGTCAAAGCACGAGATGACTTCGGTCCCTCTTCCATGCTTGGCGGGGGTCCGGGCCGCTCGATCTCCTCGATGAAAGACGGCGGTGCCATCCGGGCGGAGGTGGCACGCGGTTTCGGCTGGTTCGCCGCCGGCGGCTCCATCTCGTCGCCTCTTGTCGTATCAAGACGTGGAATTCCCGGCGGCCGGACGATGCGGGGTTCCTCACTCACGCCCGGAGTTCCTCGACCGGGCGAACGCCCATCAGATCCAGGCCGCCTGCAATCAACGTCTTCACCGCTGACACGAGCGCCAGCCGGGCCAGGGTTCGTTCTTCATCGTCTTCGATGATGAAACGGAGTGCCGCGTCTTCCCGCCCTTTGTTCCAAAGAGCGTGAAAGGCCGCCGCAAGGTCACCCAGATAGAAGGCGATCCGGTGCGGCTCGTGGGCGTCAGCAGCACTCTCCACAAGCCTGGGCCACGTGGCCATCAGCTTGACCAGAGCCAGTTCGGCCTCATCCGTCAGGCTGTCGAGCGATACGTCGGCAAGAGCGCCCGGTGAAAGGTCCCGCCCCGGCATCGCCTCAGCCGCATGGCCAAGCACGGAGTGACACCGGGCATGAGCATACTGGACGTAGAACACAGGGTTCTCGCGGCTTTGTTCTGTCACCTTGGCGTAGTCGAACTCAAGCGTCTGATCATTTCGACGCGTCAGCATGATGAACCGGAGAACATCGGCACCGACGCTGTCGATCACGTCGGCAAGCGTCACGAAGGTCCCTGCGCGTTTCGACATGCGCACCGGCTTGCCATCGTCCAGCAAGTGGACAAGCTGGCAAAGCTTGACGTCGAGATCGCCCTCGCCGTCCGTAATCGCGGAGACGGCCGCCTTCATCCGTTTCACGTAACCGCCATGGTCGGCACCCCAAACGTCGATCATCTCGGGGAACCCGCGCTTCACCTTGTCATGGTGGTAGGCGATGTCATTCGAGAAATAGGTCCAGGAGCCATCCGATTTCTTGAGTGGGCGATCCACGTCATCGCCAAAAGCCGTTGCCCGGAACAGAAGCTGTGGCCGCGGCTCCCAGTCTTCCGGCGGCGCCTTGCCTTTCGGGGGCTCCAAAGTACCGGTGTAGACGTGGCCCTGCTCTTCCAGGGATTGAACGGCGGCGTCCACGCCGCCCGCATCCACGAGCGCCCGCTCGGAAGAGAAGCGGTCCATGCGGATATCCAGAGCGTCAAGATCGGCGCGAATACCGTCCATCATCTGCTCGATCGTGAACGCACGGACCACCGGAAGCCAATCCGGCTCATCCACGCCCTGCCACTTAGGGCCGTCCCGGTCGGCTAAGGCTTGGCCCACGTCCTTCAGATACTCGCCTGGGTAAAGGCCGGACGGAATCTCGCCTATGTCTTCGCCGAGCGCCTCCCGATACCGAAGGTGGGCGGATCTGGCGAGCGTATCCACCTGGGCCCCGGCGTCGTTGATGTAGTACTCCCGGTAAACCTCGTACCCTGCTTTCTCCAGGAGCGAGGCGAGGGCGTCTCCAACCACGGCACCCCGGGCGTGCGCCGCATGCAGCGGGCCAGTGGGGTTCGCCGACACGTACTCGACGTTCATCCGGCGCCCCGAGAAAAGCGTGCTGTCGCCGTAGGTCTTTCCGAGACGGAGGACGTGGCGGATCTGTTCCCGCCACATGCCTTCCTGTGCACGAAGATTGATGAACCCCGGCCCCGCCACCTCAGCCGAGGCAAATGGCCCCTGCCCGGCCAGACGGTCGGCAAGCAATCCAGCGAGATCTCTCGGCTTCATTCCGGCCGGTTTCGCCAGCACCATTGCAGCGTTCGTAGCCACATCCCCGTGGCTCGGATCGCGAGGGGGCTCCAGCGTGACGCGGGAGGTATCGAGCCCTGGCGGGACGGTGCCGTCGCCGCCCATGCCATCAAGGGCGTCGATCACAATCGCGCGTAACTCTCTGAATACATTCATGCCTGTGCCATAAACCTTCCGGCCGGTGCCGCAATCAGGTTCTCGCATACTTATCGAACAGCCGGTCGTGTTCGAGCATGGCGTACCTGTCGGTCATCCCCGCGACATAGTCGCCGACAAGCCGGGCACGGATCTTATCATCAACATCCGCGCTGCCATCGGCCCTGACCCACTCCGGCGGAAGCGTATTCGGCTCCTCCATGAACAGCTCAAACAACTCCCGGACAACGCGGCGCGCCTTGCTCGCCATGCGATTTACTTTGTAATGCCGGTACATTCGCTTGAAAAGGAAGCCTTTGAGAGCCTTGTCGTTCCGAGCCATTGCAGGTGAGAACGAGACAAGGGGCCGCCCCGCAGACCGTACCGCTTCTGGCGAATCGGGGGCCGATTCGGTCAGTCTTTGCCGACTTTCCGAGAGAACATCGCCGACCATGGCGCCAATCAGCCGGCGCACGATCTCCTGGATCAGCCGTCCTTCGGTCAGCGCGCCGTACTCCTGCCGAACCTCAGCGACGATCGGGCTCATCAGCGATAGATCCGCCAAGTCTTCCATCGTGAACAACCCTGCCCGCAGGCCGTCGTCCACGTCGTGCGCGTTGTACGCAACGTCATCGGCAAGAGCGGCAACTTGAGCCTCGGCGCTCGCCCATGTGTCCAGTTGCAGGTCGATAGACCGGTCAAGCGCGATCACGGTCGGCGGCACGGGTTTCTCTGCCGTGGCGACGACAGGGCCGTTGTGTTTCACGACACCCTCGATCGTCTCCCAGGTGGGATTGAGCCCGTCGAAGGCGGCATACCTCTGTTCCAGAACAGTCAGAACCCGAACGGTTTGTTCGTTGTGGTCGAAGCCGCCCCAAGGCGCCATTGCGGCGTCCAAGGCATCCTCGCCAGCGTGTCCGAACGGCGGATGTCCAAGGTCATGCGCGAGAGCCAGGGTTTCGGCCAAATCCTCATTCAGACGAAGGGACCGGGCAATCGACCGGGCGATCTGCGCGACCTCAAGGCTATGGGTCAGCCTTGTCCGGTAGTAATCCCCCTCGTGATAAACGAAGACCTGAGTCTTGTGTTGCAGCCGCCGCCACGCGCCGGAATGCAGGATGCGGTCCCGGTCCCGTTGATGCGGTGTCCGCTCTGTGGCATCCGGCTCGTCATGGACCCGGCCTCGGCTGTGCCGGGGGTCGACAGCGTAGGCGGCCAAGCCTGACGCCCCGTCCGTCGTCGGGCTGATCATCTGCGGGAGGCTCATCGTCGTCATCCAACGTTGGACCGGAGTGTGGCAACGCTTGTGGTCATCTGCACCCCGGCTTGGACGCCGGACCATACGAATTCCCCCGATTCGCCGCAATCCGAAAGCCCTTGGCATGCCGTTCTCCAACCCGTCGGGCCGGATAACAGTTCTTCATAAGCATCACAGCCGGCCGGAAATGTTTGTTGAAGGCTGAATTGAGTTGATTACATTTGACTATGAAGCGCCCGCATTCGGCGGGCCCATGATTGAGAGCCTGCGCCATGCCCGACGGTGCCCAGCAAACCCCTGACCGCACGTTCGGCCTCACCGAGAGTGCTGCCCGCCGGATCACCGAGCTTCTGAAAATGGAGGCGAAAGGCGACGGCCAGTTTATGCGTGTCGCCGTGAATGGCGGTGGGTGCTCTGGCTTCCAATACGACTTTAAGTTCGACCAAGATGTGAACGAAGACGACCATGTCTTTGAAAACCATGGCGTTCAGGTTGTGGTCGATGACGTGTCTCTGGATCTGCTCAACGGTGCCCAACTCAACTTCGTGGATGAATTGATCGGCGCCTTTTTCCAAGTCGAGAACCCGAACGCATCCTCCTCTTGCGGCTGCGGCACCTCTTTTTCGATCTGATCCGGACCTCCATTCCCGCCCTTGCATGGCGGCGGCTGCGTCCGCCACACTCCGCTTTCGCCCGTCGGCCAGACTGACGGACCCATCCCGACGAAAACGGAGGCGTTGGTGAGAATCGCGACCTGGAACGTCAATTCCATCAAGGCCCGGTTGCCGAATGTCCTTGAATGGCTGGCAAGCGCCGCCCCGGATGTCGTCGTCTTTCAGGAGATCAAGTGCGTCGACGATGCCTTCCCGCGCCTGGAGATCGAGGACGCGGGCTACAACGTCGCAACCCATGGGCAGAAGACCTACAACGGTGTCGCCATCCTGTCGAAGCGCCCGCTGGAGGACGTGGAGGCGCGGCTGCCCGGCGATGACACGGACGAGCAAGCCCGATATCTGGAAGCGACTGTCGACGGTATCCGGATCGCCTCCATCTATCTGCCGAACGGGAACCCGGTCGCAACCGAGAAGTTCCCCTACAAGCTTGGCTGGATGGACCGGCTCGAGGCCCGCGCCAGGGAGTTACTGGATACGGAAAGCCCCGTCGTCCTGGCGGGCGATTACAACGTTGTACCGACCGATGACGATGTCCATGACCCAGAAGGCTGGGCGGACGACGCCCTGTGCCAACCTGAATCGCGGCAGGCTTTCAGGCGCATTCTGAACGCCGGATATATCGACGCCTACCGGGTCTTCAACGAACAACCTCACAAGTACTCATTCTGGGACTATCAGGGCGGCGCGTGGCAGAAGGACCACGGGCTTCGGATCGACCATCTGTTGCTGTCCCCGCAAGCGGCAGACCGTTTGGTGGCCTCCGGGATCGATACCGGGCCGCGCGGTAAGCCTAAAGCGTCAGACCACACCCCCGCATGGATCGAGCTGGACGGCTGACATGGAAGCCGCATCCCCTAGTCCGGTCCAAGAGGGCGGCTGTCTCTGCGGTGATGTCCGCTGGCGGGTGACCGGTCCCATTCTTCACTCTGATCACTGCCATTACATTGATTGCACCCAGACCGCCGGCGCCCCGTATGCGACGTGGTCGACTGTTGCCGCGTCCGATTTCGCCTTCATCAGCGGAACCCCATCCCGATACCGCAGTGATCTTGCCGAGCGAACATTTTGCGGCCGGTGCGGCGGCAAACTGACCTTCAAGATGCATGATCTCGACGAGGTCGATGTCGCAGGAGCCACTTTCGATGATCCGTCCGGCCTCAATCCCGAAAGCCATGTTCACTTCGGCAATGTGATCTCCTGGTGCCGCGTCGACCCCCATATCCACGTTCGCCCCGGATACGAGGTAAACGAGCGAGGCAGGACCGACCCCGTCAAAGATGGTGAGGTGCTGGAGGGCGGATGCCGCTGCGGCGCTGTCCGCTTCTCTGTCGAGGGACCGCCAGCGAAGTCGGCACTATGTCACTGCACGACCTGTCGGGGCGTTACGGGATCCTTCACCTCAGCCTGGGCCATCTGGCCGACAGCCCAGTTCCGGCATCTGAAGGGCGATACCGTCGCCTATCAGAACTCTGAGAACGGGGCGCGCCGCTTCTGCGGGATTTGTGGAAGCACGGTTTTCTTTGAGCCACTTAAACGCGCTGACATCGCCGAGATCCAAATCCCCGCGCTCGACACACCGGGTCGGGTGGCACCAGCACTTCATCAGTTCACCCGGTCCATGCCCGAATGGCTCTCCTTCGGGGATGACCTCCCACGCTATCCTGGCTCAATCGCCGACGGCCCAGAGACATGAACGACGGTTTCGAGGCGTGTGGTGGGTGCTACTGCGGCGCCATCCGGTACGCGATCTCAGAGCCTCCATCTGCAGTCGTCGGGTGCCATTGCACGACCTGTCAGAAAATCTCCGGGGCGCACTATGTGGTCGCCGTGCAGTGCCGTCTGGAGACCGTCAGTTTCAGCGGCAAAGCGATCGCGGAGTATCGAACGGGACCGGGAACACGCAGAGGGTTCTGCGATACCTGCGGCACCGTCCTCGCCTTCATCTATGACGATCCGTCAAAGCACGTCTCGCTTTGGGTTTCGAGCCTTGATGACCCAACGGCCTACTCGGCAACGGAGCATATCTATCTCCGCTCGAAGCATCCGTCCGTGCGCCTCGCGGACGGGCTGACGCTCCACGACACCTGGGAGGGCGCACCAACCTTCTGAGGGTGCGCCTCTAGCCCGTGTGAACGCGGCCGTTTGGCGACAGACGGATCCCGGAACGAAGCCTGCGCCAGTCCAACAATTCCGGATCCGCGATCATCGGACCAGGTGCCGTCGCGATCAGGATCTCCTCAGCGATCGGCGCGAAGTCGGCCCGGAAGTGGACGGAGCTCTTGTTGACCAGAATGCGCTTCTCCTCGGGTGCTATCCCAACGAAGCGATACATCTCACGATCGGCCATTTGAACCTTGCGGCTGGCTACGACGATCTCGACACCACCGATCGAGAGCCGTGCGCTCGGCCCCAAGCGCATGCGGGCACCGGAATAGAATGGTCCGGTCGCCGTGAATTGACCGTCTGACAGCGCCTCGACCCGAAAACTCGCCTCAAACGGGGCATCTCCGGGGATCCTGGACTTGCCGCCAAGCCCCACCGTGATCTCCGCCCCAATTCCAGCCGCGTGAGCCGCCTCCGCCGCAGCGGGATCGACCATCACACCGATGGCCGCATTCTCGGCTCCCTCCCCCACCAAGGCCCGCAGCATCCCGGTGGTATCCGAGTCTCCGCCGGCCCCGGGATTATCCTGGGTATCTGCGATCACAACCGGGCGACTCTTCCCGGCGGAGAGACGCATGGCTTCCCGAACAGCGGCGGCCGGATCGAACAAGGTCCCGGCGAAGGCCTTCTCCTCGGCCTCAACAGCATCTGCAATCCGATCAACAGCGATCTGCGCGACCGCTTCATCATCCGCCATGCCGAAGACGGCCGGCCCACAGTGGTGGATGTCGGCGGCTGGAAATCCGGGCGTGAAGGATAAGACCGCGCCGGTTTCCATCTCCACTTCGGCCAGGAGCTTGTAAATCCCTGCAGCAGGCTCGGCCATGGTGCACTGCCAGACCAGCGGAATGAGAAAATCGAGCTGTCGAAAGGCCCGCCACGGCATCGCGTGGCCGTTCAGTGTTTCGTCCAAGTGCCGGGCAACCCGGAGACCGGTGTAAGCCATGTCCACATGCGGATAGGTGCGGAAGGCGATCAACGCGTCCGCATGATCCATCATTTCCGGGGTCACGTTGGCGTGGAGATCCAGGCTCGCCACAACAGGCATATCGGGTCCGACCACGTCCCGCACGCGCCGAAGCAACTCGCCTTCCCCATCCTCGTAGCGCTCCGCCACCATGGCGCCGTGAAGGCACAGATAGACCGCATCCAGCCCGTCAGCGCGCCGAACGGCATCGACGATCTGACCGGCAATGGTCTCGTACGCCTCCTCCGTCACTTCGGCTGAAGGACTGGCGGACGCCCATGTGCTGGGCACGAGATCATGTCCCCGCGAGGCCATCTCCTGGCAGAACCCAGCAATCGGCAGGTTGATCCCGGACACGGCATCGAACAGGTCGGGCCCGGATACCATGGCGGGCCAGCCGCCAGGGCTCTTGAACGCAGTAAGATCGGCTTTTGATGGCGCGAAGGTATTGGTCTCGTGTTGGAACCCGCCAACCAGGATTCGGGCCATGGAGTCCTCCCGGACGGCTAGAATGTCTGAGCGATGGAGAGAGTGTGGCGATCAGCCGCCGAGACCGACCGCGGCGCAGATCGACAGCCAGGTATCCTGCAGCATCTGCGCTTCAACGACGAATGGAAGCGTGGCGAGACCCACAATGACCAGGACAAGGAAGATCAGAGCCTCTTTCAGGATGACCGAAACGCGCTCAACGTCCCGCTGTTCCTGGGCTTCCCTGGGGCTGCTCTGGGCGCCACCGGGCACATCGTCGGTGATGCCGACCATAGTCGTCTCCAGATTCATATCGGCGGGCGGCGACCCATCTTTCGGGCCGACATCGTGAGCGGGATCTTAGCCGGGTGTCCCGTTCCCAGGCAACGCGCATGGCACCCGGCTATCTGAGAGGGTCGTCCGTTCTTTGGCTGGGTGTTAACATTCCGAGCATGATCAAGCGTCTCATTCCCACCCTCGCCGCAACCTTCATCCTTGGGCTGACCGCCTGCAGTGCGGAGGAAACCGTGTCGGGCCGGCCCGACATCCTGGACGGCGGTACCCTTCAGTTCGACACGGCCGTTTTGCGGCTCCACGGCATCGTCGCACGCTCCGCGCGACAGAAATGCCGCCGAGGCAGCTTGCCGTGGCTCTGTGGTGCTGCCTCTCGAACCTTCCTGGAGGAGACGATTGCCGGGCGGGTCGTCACCTGCACTGTGGTGATGAAGGGTGTCGGTAAATGCGAGGTCGGCGGTTTGGATCTGTCCTTGAGGGTGATCGCCGAAGGCTGGGCCGTGCCGGCGAACGACGGCGAGAGCTACAGGGAAGCCGAGGCCTCAGCAAGAGCGGCAGGCCTGGGTCTCTGGAAGAAGTAGGTTTCGTCTCAGGGCACTATCCAACCGGACTGAGGGTCATCAACGCGCCGTCCCAAGCGTCGGTCAGCAGATAAACCAAACCGTCCGGACCCTGGCGCACATCGCGGATCCGGGCACCCATGTCTGTCAGCATCCGTTCTTCCGCGACGACCTTGTCATCCTCCACGCTCAGACGGGCCAACAGCCGTGATCTCAACGCGCCGACAAGAGCATTGCCCTGCCAACCCGGGAAAGCATCACCGTCATAGAAGGCCATGCCTGACGGTGCGATGGAAGGGACCCAGTACCACTCCGGCTGCTCCATACCGTCCTTGGCGGTCAAGGGGCTGATCTCGGAGCCGTCATAGTTCACGCCGTGGGTGATGACCGGCCAACCGTAGTTGCGCCCGGCCCGGACGATGTTGACCTCATCGCCGCCGCGGGGGCCGTGCTCATGCAGCCAAACCCGCCCGGTGCCCGGCTGCAGCGCCATACCCTGGGGATTCCGGTGACCGTAAGAGTAGATCGCAGGCGGCACATCGGACCGGCCCACAAATGGATTGTCCGCTGGAATGCTGCCGTCGTCGTTGATCCGCGCAACGGTCCCGGCGAAGTCATCAAGCTTCTGGGATCGGTTCGGGCTGCCCCGCTCGCCGAAGGTGATGTAGAGCGTCCCGTCAGGATGAAACACCATGCGGGAGCCGAAATGCCTGCCCCCGTAGCCGACGGGTGTGGCTTTCAGCAGAACACGGGTCCCGACCAGATTGCCGCCGTCAAGCTGACCCACAGCGACCTGGGTCAGGTGCCCGTCATTGAACCTGGCCGCATAGCTGAGATAGATGAGGCCGTTCTCTTGGAAACGGGGATGCGGGACAACGTCGAGAAGCCCGCCTTGGCCGACCGCCTCCAGATCATCCGGCAGGCCGCCGATGGGACGGCGCAGGACCTCTCCATTGCGAACAATGCGGAGCCGCCCGGGCTTTTCCGTGACCAGCATGTCGCCATTGGGCAGGAAAGCGAGCGCCCAAGGGGATTCGAGACCGTCTGCGACCACCTCGGCCCGAAACGTTGCATTGTCTGTGCGTTCCACCCGGCTCCGGGCGCGGGCCACCGCAGGTGCAGCCAGGACCGCGGCGGACCCAAGCATCAAACCTCTTCGGGTGACATCGGTGATGGGCATCGTTTCCTCCTGGCGGTCCGGTACGGCTACCAGATGGTATCGACGCGGCTGTTCGTCAGCCCCCTTCGACGACCCTGACGCGCCTCATCTCGCCCCAAGCCGGTTCAGCCGTGCTCGCAAAACCCGGTTGGTCGACCAAGCCGCTTGTATCGACCTGACCGCCGTGGATCTGCAGGCAGGTCGTCCCTGCTACGCATTGGTAAAGGCCGGGATAGGCTTCTCTAAATGCCTGTTGCTCCGTTTCCGGATGCCCCCGAAGGCCGAACACGTAATGGTGCCCGTTGCGCTCCACGTGGCGAATGCCGAGCATGTCGACCAATCCCAGGGACTGTTGAACGGCCAGCCCCGCCTGACAGGACAGATCCTCCCCGCTCAAGAACAACTTCGGGCCCGGCACCTCACGGGCGGATTTCCGGCATCTCGCCAGATTCAGAATCGACTTGAAATACCCCTTGCAACTCTTTGATGATACGCCAGAATACCCAAGCTTCTGGGCGCTGGAGAAAACACCGACCTCGCCGTCGGATTCATCGATCATCAAAGGGTAGCGCGTTGCAATGGCGGACAGATCGCTTGTCAGCGTCGCCCCCCGGTCGAGAGGCTGCTCTATGAACAGCAACGATCCCATCAACCGCGACAGAGCCGGGTCCGCCTCGCACCGATCCAGAAGATCCGTCAGGCCCTCGACGTCTGAGTACTGCTCGTTTCCATCAATCGTGACCGCATATGGCCCGTCGAGTTGATCCAAAACGCCCGCTATTCTGGCCAGTCTGGCCGCGTCATCGGCGGCGTTTCCCCCGACTTTGAGCTTGAAGTGGGTTTGCCCATAGGCGGCGATGACCTCTTCCAGCGTTTCCGGGAGCCCATCTTTGACCGGCTCGTCGCGGTCCCCATCGACAAGCGGATCCAGCAGGCCAACCGTGTGCCGGGCGGCGATCGATCCACCTGGCCGGATCTCCGCAAGGGTGCCCCGGACGTCCTCCGCATCCAGATCGGCCGTCAGGTCCGGTGTCACGCCGATCAGGTTCGATCGAAGTACATCAGCGGGAGACCGCTCCACGGCTTTTGACAGCCCGTCCAGTATCGCCTTGTCGAGCAACGCGGGCCCGAAGCCGGCTGCGAGTGGCGGCATTCCGGCCGCTCGTCCCTCGCGGATCTGCGCGTCGTACCGTTCCGAGAAATGACCGAATGCGGTTTTCGGCAGTGCCTCGCCATAGGCGCTCGCAGCAAGCGAGAGGGACTGTCTCAATTGATCGACGGTATCGTCGTTCGAAAGCCCAGGCGACTTGTCGAACCACTTCGGCGCCAAGAGCTCAGCGGATACGCCTTTCGCTGCCAACCATCCTCCGCTCTCGTCTTCGATGGCGACCTCGATGCGGACGAAGGCCTGGGTCCCCTCGCTCAGCGTCACGTTGCCATAGCGAAACGGCAGCCGCATTTTGACGCCGCGTTCGAAGATCTCGATCCGGCGAACATCAATCCTCGGTGCCGCTCCGGTCATCCGGCAGAGCCGTCCCGATACGGCTTCAGCATCGCCCAAATCGTGTGGTGCCGGGGCGTCGGAATGCCCAGTTTCGCGCCTTCCCGGGCCACATATCCGGAAAGGCTGTCGACTTCCATCCGCTTGCCCCGATCCAAGTCATGGAACATCGAGGCGTACATACCCGGTGGGAACGAATGCGTCATGGCCACCGACTTCTCAATGATATCAGGATCAAATGTGATGCCCTTCGCCTGCCCCACAGCGACAACCTCCGCCATCATCTCCCGCGCGAGATCCTGAAGATCGGGGTCGGTGTAGATCTCACCGGCTGGCTTTCGAATTCCAGCCGTAAGCGCGGAGTTGGTCGCAAGAAGGACGAACTTGTTCCAGAGATCCGCCACCGCGTTCTCCGAAACCCGGGCGTCGAAACCTGCCTCGCGGCACACGGCGGCAAACGCCTCAGCGCGTGGGCTGGCGCCACCGGCAGCCTCACCGAAAACGATGGAGGACATGTCGCTCTTGTACGTCACGACACCGGGCTCGGTGATCAGGGCCGAGACATACGCGGCACCCGGCATAACCACCGCCTCAGGCAGAACAGCGGCAATCCTTTCCGGGCCGTCGACCCCGTTCATCAGACTGATGACCAAGGTCTCCGGCCCAATCAGGGGGCGGATCGCCTCGGCGGCGGCTTCCGTGTCATAGAGCTTAACCGAGAACAGAACGACATCGCACGGGCCAATATCGGCGGCATTCTCAGTGGCAGTCACGGCCGGCAAGGCGATATCGCCGCGGGGGCCGACGAGCGTCAGCCCACGTTCCTGGATCGCCTTGAGATGTGCCCCCCGGGCAATGAATGAAACGTCGTGCCCGGCTTGCCCGAGGAAAGCACCGTAGTACCCGCCCACACCGCCAGCCCCCATCATTCCGATTTTCATCCCAGTTCCTCCCCTTGGTCGGCGGTTACTCTGGATGACCAACCGGCGAGGCAGGTCTCGATCGCGGTGAGACAATCATCGAGTGGCCTCGAGACATCGACAGAACGGACACTCTCACCCACCTCCGGTCGTTCGAGCGCGGCAAACTGACTGTCCAGAAGTGCAGCAGGCATGAAGTGCGCCCTGGTCTCCATCCTGGAGCGGATCAGAGCGTAGTCGCCATCAAGATGAATGAACCGAACATCATCGGCCGCCGCCGCGAGGACGTCCCGGTACCGGCGCTTCAGCGCGGAGCACGTCACCACGACCGTTTCCTCCCGCCCAGCCGCCGCCGCCATCTCAGCCGCGACCGCGTTCAGCCAAGGACGCCGGTCGTCATCATCAAGCGGTGTGCCCGCGGACATTTTTGCGACGTTCTCAGGCGGATGGAAATCGTCGGCTTCAACGAAACGCCATCCGTTGCGCTGCGCCAGGGCTTGGCCCAGCGTCGTCTTGCCAGCGCCCGACACGCCTATCAACACAATGATCACGCCGGGCTTCCCCATTTCGAGGTCACAGATCCTGCGCGGTCCACACGCTGGTAGCCGTGGGCACCAAACGCATCCCGCAGGCCTTGGATCAGATTGGCGGGCAACCGGGCGGATATGAAGGAGTCGAAGTATCCCAGAGCCGATGCCATCGCCGGAACCGGAAGGCCGGCCGCCACAGATGCCGATACCACATTCCGCAAGTTCGGCAGGGCGCTCAACAGATCTTCTCGAAGATGCGGGGAAAGCAGCATCAGCCCATTGGGTGCGGACTTTAGCGCCTCTTGAATGTCGCCGAGCGCCTCTGCCCTGATGATGCAGCCGGCCCGCCAGAGACCCGCAACGGTCGGAAGATCAATCCGCCAGTCCTTGGCCCGGGCAGCCGCGGCAATGACCGAGAGCCCTTGGCAGTAAGAGATTAGCTTTGCCGCGTAGAGCGCATCCTCCAGCAGTTCCGGCTCGATCCGCACCCGAGGCGGCCCTTCCGTGTACATGCCGGCGAGTTTCACCCGCTCGTTGACATGGGCCGATAGAGCCCGGGCGGAGACCGCTTCCGCAATGGTGGGCGCGGGCACCCCTACATTCATCGCGGTCTCGACGGTCAGACGGCCGGTTCCCTTTTGCCCGGCACTGTCCAGAACCAACTGGACAAGGCTCCGTCCCGTGTCGTTGTCGACGGTTCGCAGCACATTCACGGTGGTATCGATCAGGAACGACGAGAGCTTGCCCGTCGACCATGTCTCGAACTGATCGGCGATCGCGTCGGTGGACAGACCGTGCCCCCGGTCGAGAATGTCGTAGACCTCGGCGATGAGCTGCATGTCGGCATACTCAATGCCGTTGTGAACCATCTTGACCAGATGGCCGGAGCCGCCGCCCCCTAGGTAGCCGCAACAGACATGGCCATCTCCTGTTCTCGCGGCGACTGAAGTCAGAATGGGCTCGACGGCGGTCCAAGCGCTCTCATCTCCGCCTGCCATAATCGCCGGCCCGCGGCGCGCGCCCTCCGCTCCGCCGGAAACGCCAACGCCAAGGTATCGGAAACCATGCTTGCTGCACCGGAGGACCCGTCGATCCGTATCAAGATAGTCGGAGTTGCCGCCATCAATGATGATGTCGTCCCGGTCCAACCGGGCCAGGAGGCTGGAGATCACATCGTCGACGGGCTTTCCCGCGGTGACCATCAGCATGATGACCCGGGGCCGGGGCAACATATCGACGAGATCCCAGAGATCTTCATGGATCTCGATGCCCTGATCCGCGTTCCGCCGGCGGTCGCGGAGGCTGTCCTGATGCTCCCACCCGTGCACGGTAAAGCCCTGATCGGCGAGATTGAGCGCCAGATTCCAGCCCATCGTGCCGAGGCCGGCGATACCGAGGGTGACGACGTTGGACATGCCCAATGCATCCTTCGAAACGGACAACCCGAAACTGACAACGGGATCGGCCTAGTCACCCGGAACGATGACGGGCCTGTCGCTGAGAAACGATCCAATCACGCATCTGATAGGACCAATAGACGGCTTGGGCAACGGGCGGGCCGAGAATGCCGCCGGCGTAGGTGAGGCCGAAATCGGAAAAGAGCCGCCAGCGCGTGTCTCCATCGACCAGGGCGGATGCGATGAGATCGCCCGCCATGGCCGTCGTGTTCATGCCGTGTCCCCCGAACCCCTGCGCGTACCAGAACCCCGGTTCGAGCTCCCCTATCTGGGGCATCTTGTGGGTTGCGTATCCCATCGTACCCGGCCAGGCCACGTCCGGCACAACCTTGTCCTTGAGCTGTGGGTAGACCCGTTCAATCTGAACCAGCATCAACTCCGCCAGACGGGCCGGCGACAGCTCGGTTGAGATCCGTCCGCCCCATAGCAGGCGCCCGTCTTCAAGAGGCCGATAGTAGTCCTGCGCCATCCGGTCATCGGCAACGGCATACTGCGTCCGAATCGCCTCCTCGAGATCTGCACCGAGCGGCTTTGTCAGCAGCACGTAGGTTCCAACCGGCAAAGTCGCCCTGGACAGGCGCGGAACCAGCCCGCCGATGTAGCCGGAGCAACACACCACGACAGTCTTGCAGCGGACGGAACCCCTGGATGTCCCGACATCGATATGACTACCAGTCCGACGGATGCTGGTAACGGGCGAGCCTTCGAAGATCTGGACCCCCATCCGGTCCGCCGCCCGCGCGACGCCACGGGTATAGTTGAGGGGATGGAACTGAAAACCATCGGGATTGAAGATGC
Organism: Thalassobaculaceae bacterium; assembly: GCA_963691835.1. Classification (GTDB taxonomy): domain Bacteria; phylum Pseudomonadota; class Alphaproteobacteria; order Thalassobaculales; family Thalassobaculaceae. Next base: position 3,990,021 of record OY829383.1, on the reverse strand, counting down.
CGTCGTAGTAGCGTGGGGAGCTGCAGACGTTCTGCACCTCCTCTCGCGGCCAGAATGCCAGCCGCGTCCCATATCTTTCGTTCGATGCGGCCACGCCATCGCGCAAATCACCGGGCCGATCGAACCACGAGGCCATGAGGATGCCGGATTTCACCGGACCGCAATCGATGTCGTAAGCCTCGATGTTCCGCCGCACCCGGTCAACGCCCGCCCTCGAGAGATCAAACAACGCTCTGGCTTTGTCAGTTCCGGTGGTCCGGGCGACACTCTCCATGCCACGCGCGAACCCAGCCGAGACGAAGCCGCCGTTTCGCCCGGACGCCCCCCACCCGACCCTGTTCGCTTCGATCACGGCGACGCCGCAGTTCCGCTCTGCCAGGCTCAAGGCAACGGATAGCCCTGCCAATCCGCCGCCGATGACGCAGGTCTCGACCTCATGCCGTTCTTCGAGCGCAGGAAAAACCGAGTCGTCCACCAGAGTTCGGCTGTAATGGCTGTCAACGTAGTCCGCTGGCATGTCCAGTCCCAGATCTCCCGCACCTCAACGGCCGAGCAGAACCTCACTCACAAACTTCACGCCCGGATAGGCAAGTGTGAGCAGAAGATAGGCCACCAGGACCGTTCGCGCCGCGGTTCGTCCCCGCACACCCGCCCGGGCATGGGCGATGAGCAAGACCCCAATGACGGCAAAAGCACCCACGGACAGGATCGTCTTGTGGTCGACGGACGGAACGCCTTGCCCTGTCGCAAACTCGATGGCGATGCCGCTGAGCAGTCCCAGTCCCAGAACGATCTCAGCCGCGGCGAGCAGGCGGAACTGGAGCCGCTCGGTCGGCATCATCGCCGGGAGGACCGCACTCGCCCATCCCTGCTGTTTGCTCCTGAGAGCCCGTTCCTGGAGGAATACCGCCAGACCGGCGACCGCCGCCATCGTTGCCAAAGCATATGTCAGCACGGACACGGCGATGTGGAGAATGAACCAGACCTGACCGTCCCCGTCGATCGTCACCGTTTCCCCGGGGCCGAGGGCGGTTGCAATGACCGCAAGAACCAGAAGGTAGGGAAACAAAAGAGCCGCAAGGCCGCCCATGACACGGTTGACGGATGCGCCGACGGCATAGACAGCGATGGTTACGGCAATCGACACCCACAACGCTGGTCCGAGGCCGCTGCGCCACGCGTCGCCGACGATCGAGGCTGACCACATGGCCGATCCCACAAACGCCAACCCCACCGCTGCACCGAACATCGCCGAGGTCGTCGACCGGCCACGGGCGGAAAACCAAACCGCCGGCAAGAGGGCCGCAAGAACCGTGGCGTTCAGGGCAAGAGACATTGTCAAACCGGACCTATATCATCGCGCGCACCATGGCCCGTCCGGCCGTGTTACGTCACGCTTCGCCAAAAGACCCGCGAATACTAGCTCTCGATCTCCGGCCGTGCCATCAGTCCGTGTCCCTTTCCCCGCACCTTTCGAGCGTCGATCATGACCAATTCGGAAAAGCCCGATGAGATGCGCGTCGTCGCTCTTGTGATGGCGGCCGGATCGGGCCGCCGCCTGGGCGGGTCGACCCCTAAGCAGTTTCTGAAGATCGGGGGCATTCCCATTCTCCGCCACGCGGCGACGGCACTGCTGTCTCACCCGGGCATTGATGCGGTGAGAGTGGTGGCCGACCCTGAACAGGCGGCCGCCGTGGCGGAGGCCCTCAACGGCTTGGCGACCGGCGATATCATTCCAGGCGGTGCCGAACGGGACCAGTCCGTTCGCAATGGCCTCGACGGCGTTCGCGATCTCTCGCCGGTTGTGGTCCTGATCCATGACGCAGCCCGTCCCTTTGTCCCCTATGCAGTCATTGACCGGGTGTTGACCGCGTTGGAGACCCATGCTGGAGCGATCCCGGCCTTGCCGGTCGCGGATACGATCAAGCGGGCCGGCGGCGGGTTAATCAAAGAAACAGTCCCGCGGCAGGATCTTGTCCGGGCGCAAACACCCCAGGCCTTCCGCTATCAGGCGATAGCCGAAGCCCATGCCACCCTCGGGGATGCAGGGCTGACCGATGATGCCGGCGCACTGGAATCGATGGGCCTGGACGTGGCAATCGTGGACGGCGACCCTTCCCTTCAGAAGATAACGACCTCGGAAGACTTGAGAGTGGCATCACGCCTTCATAGCCAAACGCTGGAGACCCGGGTCGGTACCGGCTTTGATGTTCACCGGTTCGGGCCCGGGGACAGTGTGATCCTGTGCGGCGTTCCGATCCCCCACACCCGAGCCTTGGCGGGCCACTCGGATGCGGATGTCGGCCTTCATGCCCTGACGGACGCGCTGCTGGGCGCGATCGGCGATGGCGACATCGGCGCGCACTTCCCACCCTCTGATCCGAAATGGAAAGGGGCGGATTCGGCCCTGTTTTTGGAGGAAGCGGCGACGCTTGTCGCCAACCGCCAAGGCACGATCGTCCACGTGGACGTGACCCTGATCTGCGAGCGCCCCAAGGTCGGTCCCCACCGGGATGCCATGCGGCAACGCATCGCCGACATCCTGTCGATCTCCCCGTCCCGTGTCTCCGTTAAGGCAACGACAACGGAGCGTTTGGGTTTCCCGGGGCGGGAGGAGGGTATCGCTGCCCAGGCTGCCGCGACGGTTCGCCTGCCCAGCCAAGACGATGACGGCGAGAACAATGGTTGAGCCCTCTTTGTCGCGGTGGTCCCCGTCATTTCTCCTGGCGACTTGGGGCGGTGTCGGCCTGCTTCCGAAAGCGCCCGGCACATGGGGCTCCCTCGCCGCCCTGCCCTTTGCCTGGGTGATCGTCTGGGTTGTGGGGCCACTGGGCCTATTGGCCGCAAGTTTTCTCGTGTTTCTGGGCGGTATTCCCGCGTGCCGCCACGTCGCCGAGGATCTCGGCATCGAAGATCCGGGCCGCTGCGTCGTCGATGAAGTGGCGGGTCAGTGGCTGACGTTGGCAATCGCCTTTCTCCTGGGCGCGCCAGGCACGCTGGCCATCTGGGTGCTCGGGTTTTTGGCGTTCCGGGTTTTCGACATTCTGAAGCCCTGGCCAGCATCGTGGGCTGACCGGTCGGTGTCGGGCGGGCTTGGCGTGATGTTGGATGACATGATCGCGGGCGTGTATGCAGGGCTGGTGACCGTCGCGATCCAACTGCTGGCGGCGCCGAAAGGTGTTTTCTGACGCCGCAAGACCCGGCAGGGTTGGTGTGGTGCGCATGACCGGAGATTTCCCATGTCGATCCTTCCCGACGCGTTCACATCGGCCGCTGCGGACCTGCTGGACACCGCGAAATCCAAAGGAACCATGGTGGCGACCGCAGAAAGCTGCACCGGCGGTCTCATCGCCGGCGCGCTGACGGAGATTGCCGGCTCTTCTGCGGTGGTCGACCGGGGCTTCGTGACCTACTCCAACGCTGCCAAAGCTGAGGTGCTGGGCGTGCCGGCGGAGATGATCGAAACCCACGGCGCGGTTAGTGAGCCGGTCGCGCGGGCGATGGCGGAGGGAGCGTTGGAACGGTCAAAGGCAGGCGTGACCGTGGCGGTTACCGGCGTTGCCGGGCCTGGAGGCGGGTCCTCGGGCAAGCCGGTGGGGTTGGTCCATTTCGCGACCGCAGCCCGCAACGGCGTTACCGAGCATCAGCACCACGTCTTTCCCGGAGACCGAGGTGAGGTGCGGGCAGCCACGGTGCTGAAAGCGTTCGAGATGCTGGCGGCACGGCTGGGTTGAGCCTCGGATGGTTTACGCGCCCCTGCTGGACGGTTCGAACCCGACCTTGGATAAGGTGTCCCTAACCAACGACATGATCCGCCGCCACGGTATTGAAGATGGTTGGCGAGTCGGTGTGCCGACGTCGGTCCGATGGCAGGATGTCGACGCCTTCCGGCACGCCAACCATACGACTTTTCTTCTTTGGTTCGAGCAGGCCCGGAACCTTTACCTGGAAGCCGTCGGACTGCCGCGCCTGAGTGTGGATACGCCTGGGCCCGTTATGAAATCACTTGAAATCAAGTATCTCAAGCCTTTGGAAATATAACTCTATCGTTAACACTGCCCGCGTTTCTTCCATGGGCCGCACCAGCTTGGTCATGGACTACGCGACCTGGGGCGATGGATGTCATTGCCGCTGTGAAGCGGTTCTTGTGTTGATCATCAACAGCACCGGCGAGAAGGCCGCCATTCCGGAGGCGGTCCGTCGTACCATCATTCAGCTAGACAACGCCGTCGAGCGTTGATCAGAGACGGACCCGGGCGCTGCCACTCATCGGAGGATCAGGCATGACCGAGAATGCCGGAAGCCATGCCGGGCATGTGGTGCTCGTCACCGGTGGCGGCCGTGGGATCGGGAAAACGCTTGCTCTCCGGTTCGCGGCGGCGGGTGCTTCTGTGGCCGTCTTCGATGCGCTTGCCGAGATCGCGGAGGAAACAGCGCATCAGATCGTTGAGGCAGGCGGCAAAGCCATCCCGCTGGTAGGTGACGTCTCCGACTTTCCGGCTGTGGACGCGGCCGGTATCACGATTCTCGACACCCTTGGGCCCGTCGACACCGTGATCAACAACGCTGGCATCTCCCCGAAGCATGATGGTGCGCCAGCCCCGATTTCGGAGATGGACCCGACTGAGTGGCGACGGGTGGTCGATGTCAATCTGACGGGTGCTTTCAACACAACCCGTGTGTTCGCGGCCGGCATGAAAGCCGCAGGGTTCGGATCGATCGTCAATCAGTCATCCGTCTCCGGCCAGACGTATGTCCCTTTCGTGGGGGCCCACTACCCGGCCACGAAAGCAGCGCTCATCGGGCTGACCCGGCACCTCGCGGGAGAGCTTGGTCCCTGGAACATCAATGTGAACGCCATGGCGCCGGGCCGGATCGAGACAAGCCTGATGGAGGGCGTGGATACCGCCGTCAATGACGCCATCCGCGCGGCAACGCCGATGAAGCGTTTCGGCACACCGGATGATGTCGCCTCCTTGGCTTTGTTCCTGACAAGTCAGGAGGGCCACTTTGTCACTGGCCAAGTCTGCGACGTCAGTGGCGGATGGATGTTGACATAACCTTTGGTTCCAGCCGCCAGTCGTTTTGTCAGAAGTGGCTCGAATGATAGAATTCCATCACGAATTCATGCCGACCCGAGACGAAGCGACGCCATGCCCATAGCCAAGACCGACGCTTCCGCTCTCCGACAGCACCTGGAGGAGTTGGGTGTCCGGACAGGTGACAAGGTCCTGGTCCACGCGCGATTGATCTCCTTTGGTGAGATCATCGGCGGTATCGAGACGGTCCAAGCGGCCTTGATGGACGCCATCGGCCCGCAGGGGACACTGGTGGTGCCGACCTACACCTTCGGACCCGGCGACGTGCCTTTTGATCCAGATCGGAGCCCGTCGAGCGGAATGGGAACATTGGCGGAGCATGTTCGCGTGCAGCCCACGGCCATTCGAAGCCTGTCCCCCATCCACAGCCATGCGGGCATCGGACCGGATGCCGGGCTCCTTCAGCGCTCCGACGCCACGCTCTCTTTTGGGCCGAACTCCGACTTGGACCTGATGCGGTGGGAAGGCTTTCAGATGCTGCAGCTCGGCTGCGGCTTTAATGAGGGGGCAACCTTCCTTCATCAGATGGAGGCTGAGTGCGCGGTCCCCTACCGCAAGGAAATCGTGATCCAACGGCAGGTGGTGGGCGCTGATGGCATATCCCGGCAGGTCGACTACCGCTACTTCGCCCGAGCGGGCGATGATCCGGTCATCAACGACTTCAATCCGGCCGAGGACATAGCCATGGCCGAAGGTGTGCTAGGGCGGGCGGAAGCGCCTTACGGTTATAGCGTCAACATCTCCCTTTCCGATCTGCACCGTATCGCAAAGGCGCTCTTGAGCCGCAATCCCACCGCCCTGGTCGCGAAGACAGATGACCGGACCTGATCCGATCGCGCGGTTCCTTGAGGTGGCGGGTCGCCATGCGGATCGCCCGGCGGTCGTGGCGCCCTCTGGCCCCATTTCGTATGGCGATCTGCGGTCACTGGTCGAGCGAACGGCAGGGAACATCCGGGAAAGTCTCGCGGACGCCCCCCGTGTCTTAATTGATCTTCCGCAAGGCCCCGCCGCCTAGGCAGCGATGCTCGCTTCCTTGATGGCCGGGGGGACATACTCCACCGTCAATCGGGACACTCCAGCCCTTTACCGGCGGCAGAGAATCATCCGGTTCGAGCCGCATGTGGTGGTGACCGACAGCCAGGGGCGGGAGGATTTGGCAGAAGCCCTTCACTCGGAGCTCCGGGTCCTCGATCCAGCCAGTCTTTCGAACGCCCGATTGCGGGAACCGGTCCACTCGGACGCACTCGCCTACGTTCTCTTCACGTCCGGATCGACGGGGGAGCCGAAAGGAGTGCAGATCGGACGGGCTGCCTTGAGACATTACGTCGACTGGGCGCTTGGCTCGTTGAGCATCGGACCGGAAGACCGGGTGTCCCAGCATCCCAACCTCGCTTTCGATGTCAGCGTGACCGATGTCTATGGTGCCTTGTGCGCCGGCGCCGCGCTCTACCCGCTTGGCGGTCCGATGGACCGGCTGATGCCCGCCCGCGCCATCAAACGGCACAAGCTGACGGTTTGGAATTCGGTTCCCAGTGTCATCGACCTGATGATCAAGGCGGGCCAACTCGATACCGCGCATCTGGGGAGCCTCCGGTTCGTCAACATGCTCGGGGAGCCGTTCATGGCCTCAACCGCCCGGGCTCTTCAGGCGGCGAACCCGGGAATGGTGGTTCAGAACACCTACGGTCCAACCGAAGCGACCGTCTCCTGCACGGCACTCCGGTTGGAGCCTGGCTGGGAGCCCGGCGACGAGGCGACCGTGGCGCTTGGCGCTCCGATCCCCGGGATGGATCTGTTGCTCGACAGCCCGTCCGAGGGCATCGGCGAGTTGATGATCGCGGGACCTCAGGTCGCTGAAGGATACTGGCGGGACCCCGACACCACAGCCGCGGTGTTCTCGGACATTGAGGTCAATGGTGAACCACAGCCGGTCTACCGGACCGGCGACCTGGCGGAGTATGTGGGGCCAAACCTGCATTTCAGGGGGCGCCGGGATCGGCAGGTCAAAATCCACGGACATCGTCTGGAGCTTGCGGAGGTCGAGGAAGCGATCCGTCTGGAAACAGGAAAAGCAGCAGCAGCCGTGGTGGAAGCCGGCGTGCTGCATGGCTTCATTCAGGGAACGGTTCCCGAGACCCTTCGCCAGGCGCTGGCACGGCGCTTGCCTGACTACGCGATACCGGCCCATCTGCACGAGATCGACACGTTGCCCAAGAACAACAATGACAAGACCGACGCGAAAGTGCTGCAGAGTCTTGCTTCCGAAAGGCTGAACACGGCGTGATCCCCCCTCTTGAACTTGTGTCCACCGCATTGGAATGTGCGCCCGGCGACGTCGCCGATGACAGTGCGCTCGGTGTCCACCCCCGCTGGGACAGTTTTGCCCAGGTGCGGATCATGGTGATGCTGGAGGACGAATACGGTGTCGAGATCGATGATGCTTCGATCCGTGCCTTCTCGAGCTATGCCTCGATCTTTGAGCTTTATTCGACGCTAACCGAACGACGGGAGACGGCCGGATGACCGACGGCGCTTGGAACGACATCTGGGAGACCGACCTCTACGGGCAGGGGCGCAAGTTCAACCTCTATCCGGACCACGTGCTGGTCGGCTTCATCTTCGGCACGTTCGGCGGCGTGCCGGACCGGAAATCCTTCAAGATCCTGGAATTCGGCAGCGGTGCGGGAAACAACATGTGGTTCGCCGCCAGGGAAGGCTTCAACGTGGCGGGCATCGACGGCTCCCCAAGCGCGGTCAAGTTCGCCCAGGACAGGTTTGCACGGGACGGGCTCGACGGCGACTTTCGGGTTGCGGATTTCACCGACGTGCCCTGGCCGGATGCCAGCGTTGATCTGGTGGTCGACCGGGGAGCCGTGAACTGCGTCGACCACAAGGCTTTCGAAAAAACCATGGACGAGGCGCTTCGGGTGCTGAAGCCCGGTGGCTGCTTCTACTCCTCGACCTATAGCCACGATCACTCCGACCGCCAGTTCGGCACGCTGGTCGGGCACAGCACTTACGACAATTTCACCGGCGGGTATTTCGAGGAACACGGTCTCACTCACTTCTGCACGCGAGAGGACATCGAGAAGCTCTATGGCAGCCACTTCGACATCGTCTCGTTGCGGCACGTGATCGACTCGGAACTTGTCGATCCCACACGCACCGTGATGGCGGTCTGGAACGTGGTCGGGCGAAAGCCGGCGTAGACGCTTCCCCTCACCCGCCGCCCAGCAGCCGGACAGCAGCGTCCCGCTCGAAGAGATAGAGCAGCGTGCGCAACGCCGCCCCGCGCGGGCTTGAAAGCTGCGGATCCTTGTCGACGACGAGGCGGGCGTCGTCCCGGGCCACCTCGATCAGATCCCCATGCACTTCCGGATCGGCAAGGCGAAACTTGGGCAAGCCGCTCTGCCGTGTGCCCAGGACCTCCCCGGCCCCTCTTAGACGCAGATCCTCCCCTGCGATCAGAAAGCCGTCCTCGCTGTCCCGCATGACCTTGAGGCGGGAACGAGCCACCTCGCCCACCGGATTGGTGTAGAGAAGGATGCAGGTCGACGCCTCCGCCCCACGCCCGATCCGGCCTCGGAGTTGGTGCAACTGCGCGAGTCCGAACCGTTCCGCATGCTCGATCACCATGATCGTCGCCGCGGGTACGTTCACGCCGACCTCAATCACGGTGGTCGCGACGAGAAGGTCAACATCGCCCTGAACGAAGGTCTCCATGACCCGGTCTTTGTCAGCGGCCTTCATTTTGCCGTGGATCAGCCCGACCCGCTCCCCGAACCGGTCATGGAGATGGCGATACCGCTCCTCCGCCGCCGCGACCTCCAAGACCTCCGACTCTTCCACGAGGGGACAAACCCAATAGGCTTTCGTTCCGGCCTCGAGCGCTCGCCCGATCCCATCTACAACGTCATCCAGGCGGCTCGTCGGCACGGTTCGCGTGTCGATCGGCTTCCGCCCGGCGGGTTTTTCTGTCAGCCGCGAGACGTCCAAGTCGCCATAGGCGGTCATCACGAGGGTTCGCGGGATGGGGGTCGCTGTCATGACCAGAACATCGACACCCCGCCCTTTATCGGAGAGCGTCATGCGTTGATGCACGCCAAAACGATGTTGCTCGTCGATCACCGCAAGACCCAGGTCGCGGAAGGCGACCTCCCCCTGGAACAACGCGTGGGTGCCCACGATCAAATCGATCTCGCCGTCTTCAAGCGCCTCTAGAATGGCGGCACGTGCTTTCCCTTTGTCTCGCCCCGTCAGGATCCCGACCTTCAGGCCAATGGCCTCGCAGAGCGGTTCAAGTGTTTCCAGGTGCTGTCGCGCCAATATCTCCGTCGGCGCCATCATGGCCGATTGGCGCCCTGTGGAGGCGGCGGCAGCAACCGCCAGAAACGCCACGGCCGTCTTTCCGCTGCCAACGTCGCCCTGGAGAAGCCGAAGCATGCGGTGCGGGTCCGCCATATCGGCCAGAATCTCCGCAACGGCGAGCCGTTGAGAGCCGGTCAGCGAGAAAGGCAGTGCGTTCTCGGCCCGCGTCATATCTTCGGGTTTAGGCTCAATCGCCTGACCCCGCTTCTTCTTCATGTTGAGCCGGACCAGGGCCAAAGCGAGTTGGTTCGCCAGAAGTTCATCGTAGGCAAGCCGTGTCCGGACGATGGTTGTCGGCTCCAGGTCCCCCGCATCCGTCGGCGCGTGCACGGCCTGGATCGCTTTGTTCCAACTTGGCCACCCCCGTTGTGCCACCAGCGGACCATCCGCCCATTCCGGCAGCTCAGGCACAGCGGTCAACGCGCCATCGACCGCCCGCCGAAGGACTTTCGGAACGAGGCCTTGGGTCATCGGATAGATGGGCTCGACCGTAAGGACCCGATCCGCCTCCTCCAGCGGCGCGATGACGTCCGGATGAGCCATTTGCAGACGGTCGTCGAACCGGTCGAGCTTGCCGGAGACAAGGCGCCACTCACCAGGTGGCAATTGCTGCATGATCCAATCGCGTTTAGCGTTGAAGAAGACGATCTCGAAGCCCCCACTCTCATCGGAGCAGGCGACCTTGTACGGCTGCCGGGAACTGCGCGGCGGATAGTGCGCGTCGACGTGAACCGTCAGCGTGCAAACCACACCCGCCGGTGCTGACGCGAGCTCGGGCGAAAACCGGCGATCGATCACCCCGGACGGCAGGTGCCACAGCAGATCGACAACATGCGGTCCCGCCAATCCTTCGATCAGCTTTCCCAGCCGCGGGCCAATGCCTTTGAGGCGGGTGACTTCCGCAAACAGCGCGTAGAGAACTTCGGGACGCATTACCGACCTTGATCTTGACCGCCGCCATAGATGCGACACGTCGCCCGGGTGGGCTGACATTTGGCCATAGCCAATTTATACCGGGCGTATGGACCGCTCCCAAGGGGAGAACACAATGGGCGCACCCGACACCGACCCGCTTAACGCCCGCCGCAAGCGGCTCTTGTACCGCAGCAGCTATACCGGGACGAAAGAGACGGACCTCTTGCTTGGCGCGTTCGCGACCCGGCACTTGGACACGTTGTCGGAGACTCAACTCGATACGTACGAGCACCTGCTTGAGATCGAAGACCCTCGGCTCTACAAGTGGATCTCCGGGATGGAGGATGCGCCTGACGAGTATCAGACGGATATCCTCCAGATGATACGCGACTTTAGAATGCCGAACTAAAAAATTGAATTTAAACAACCTTCTTTCAGGCCCTCCGGTTCAAGCGACGCTGGCTGAAGTTCCTGAAGGATACGACTCACTTCTGTTCGCCCGCCTTCTGGAAGATGGCGGCCATCCCCTGGTTGTTGCCCGGGACGATGCCCGTATGGCAACGCTCAAGGCGGGGCTGGCCTTCTTCTCGCCTGCCGCCGACGTCCTCGAGGTCCCGGCGTGGGACTGCCTGCCTTACGACCGGGTGTCTCCGAACGGTGAAGTGATCAGTAGACGGGTCGAGAGCCTCTCCATCCTGGCCTCGGGCACGCGCCGTCCCGATGTGGTGCTGACCACCGTCAACGCACTGCTTCAGAAAGTCAGTCCGAAATCATACTTCGCGGACTCGGTTCTTGCCGTTTCCCTGAATGCGCCCAGACCCATCGACGACATCGTCGCGTTCCTGAACGGCAACGGATATGGCCGGGCCGCCACAGTGCGAGAGCCTGGCGAGTACGCGGTGCGCGGGGGCATTCTCGATGTGTTCCCCACAGGCTCGGAAGAACCGGTCCGCCTCGATTTCTTTGGTGACGACATTGAAGAAATCCGTGCCTTCGACCCGGCGACGCAGCGATCGACCGAGAAGCGCAAAAGCGTTGTTTTCCGCCCCGTGGGTGAGATCACGTTGGATGAGACCTCTGTCCAGCGGTTCCGGACCGGGTACCGGAAGAATTTCGGCGTGGATGTCTCCAACGATCCGCTCTACGAGGCCGTGTCCGCCGGGCGCCGTCATGGCGGGATGGAGCATTGGCTCCCCCTGTTCCATGACCGTCTCGAGACCCTTTTCGATTATCTCGACGACCCCAGTGTGTTTCTCGACCATCAGGCTGAGGCGGCAATCCAGTCCAGGTTGGAGCTCATTCGCGAGTATTACGACGCGCGCGCATCCATGATGCGGTCCGGCGGAACGGACGGAGCACCTTATCGGCCCTTGGAGCCCGAAGCGCTCTACCTCACCTCTGAAACCTGGACGGAGGCGATCGGCCAGCGACGGATCGCGACTCTCACCGCGTTCGATGCTCCTGACGTGGGCGATATCGTGCCGGGTGGCGGACGTATCGGCTTGAGCTTTGCCGAGGCGCGGAGCCGCCCGGATGTGAACATCTTTGATGCGGCCAAGGACGCCCTCGACCGCGAGCGGGGCCTGGGCCGGCGCGTTCTTGTCACAGGCTTCTCCCGCGGCTCGCGAGACCGACTCTTAACCCTTCTTTCCGAGCATGACCTCACTGGACTGACCAGCATCGACACCTGGGAGGCTTTTCTCGGGCTTGAGGGCGCTGAGATTGGTGTCGGAATCCTGCCCATTGATCACGGATTCCGGTCCGCCGATGTCCTCGTCGTCACCGAAACGGACATCCTGGGCGAACGTCTTGCCCGGCCGCAGCGCCGGCGCCGCCGGGGTGAGGAGTTTCTGCAGGAGATCTCCGCGCTGTCGGAGGATGACTTCGTTGTTCATGTGGAACACGGGATTGGTCAGTACAGCGGGCTCGAAACGCTTGAGATCGGCGGCGCGCCGCACGACTGCCTCCGGCTTCTTTATGCAGGCGGAGACAAGCTCTTCGTGCCGGTCGAGAGCATCGACGTCTTGTCCCGCTACGGATCGTCTGAGACCAACGCGGTCCTCGACAAGCTGGGCGGTGCCGGATGGCAGGCCCGGCGGGCTCGGGTCAAGAAACGCCTGCGGGACATGGCGGACCAGTTGATCGCCGTCGCGGCCCAACGCGAACTCAACAAATCAGATCCGATCGAGCCGCCAGCCGGCATCTATCAGGAGTTCGCCGCCAAGTTCCCCTATACGGAGACGGATGATCAGGCCCGAGCAATCGACGAGACTTTGGGCGATCTCGCCCGGGGCCGGCCGATGGATCGGCTCGTCTGCGGGGATGTCGGCTTCGGCAAGACGGAGGTCGCTCTCCGGGCGGCGATGGTCGTCGCAATGCAGGGACGGCAGGTCGCCATCGTGGTTCCGACCACACTGCTCGCCCGCCAGCACTTTCGGGTCTTCCAGGAACGCTTCCAGGACCTGCCTCTCAAGGTGCGTCAGCTCTCCAGGCTGGTCGCGGGCAAAGAGGCCACCGCCACGAAATCGGAGTTGGCGCATGGCGACTGCGACATCGTTGTCGGCACCCACGCCCTTCTCGCAAAGTCGATTAATTTCAAAGACCTCGGTCTCGTCATCGTTGACGAGGAGCAGCACTTCGGCGTGGCCCAGAAGGAACGGCTGAAGGAACTTCGGACCGAGGTCCACGTACTCACCCTGACCGCCACGCCCATTCCGAGGACCTTGCAACTCGCACTGACCGGTGTGCGGGAGATGAGCCTGATCGCGACCCCGCCGGTCGACCGGCTGGCCGTCCGCACCTTCGTGCTGCCCTATGACGGGATGGTCATCCGTGAGGCGATCATGCGGGAGCATTTCCGCGGTGGTCAGACGTTCTATGTGTGCCCCAGGATCGAGGATCTGCCGCGGGTCTACGACCGGCTCGCGCAGCTTGTCCCGGAAGCCAAGATCGGAACGGCCCACGGCCAGATGCCCGCCAAGGAACTCGAAGACGTGATGACCCGCTTCACCGACGGGGCCTTCGACATCCTCTTGTCCACGAACATCGTGGAGTCCGGCTTGGACATTCCGACCGCGAACACGATCGTCATTCATCGGGCGGACATGTTTGGCCTCGCACAGCTCTACCAGTTGCGTGGCCGGGTCGGACGATCAAAGACGCGGGCCTATGCCTACTTGACCACGCATCCCTCCAAGCCGTTGAATTCCGTGGCCAAACGACGGCTGGAGGTCATGCAGACTTTGGACAGCCTTGGTGCCGGTTTCAGCCTCGCAAGCCACGACATGGATATCCGTGGAGCCGGCAATCTCCTGGGTGACGAGCAGTCGGGTCACGTGCGGGAAGTCGGGATCGAGCTTTACCAGCAGCTCTTGCAGGAGGCTGTCGCAGCAGCCCGCGAAGGCGGGTTCGAAGCGACCGCGCCGGAAGACGAGTGGACACCACAGATCGCGCTGGGCACGCCGATCTTGATCCCGGAGGTCTATGTGCCGGATCTGTCGGTACGCCTCGGCCTTTACCGCCGGATTGCCATCCTGGTGGACCAGCAGGAGATAGACGGCTTCGCAGCCGAACTCGCGGACCGGTTCGGGCCGGTGCCGCCGGAGGTGGAGAACCTGCTCCGCGTCATCGCGATCAAACGTCTTTGCAAAAAGGCGGGGGTCGAGAAAGTCGATGCCGGGCCGAAGGGGGCGGTTATCTCATTCAGGAACAACATGTTCGCCGACCCGGCGAAACTTGTTGGCTACATCTCGGAACGGGTGGACTCGATCACGCTCCGGCCCGATCACAAGCTGGTATGCCGCCGTCCTTGGGGGAAACCGGAGAAGCGCGTGCGCGGCGTCACCAAGATCATGCGCGATCTTGCGAAACTGGCCGCTTAGCCGACCTTCGATTGTCTGTCGGGAAGGTCGGACTCTGATCCTGTGACGATGACCGGCACCGCTTGCTGTTCCGCCGGACGCCGGTCAGGGGGGGTGACGATGCCACCGGAGACGACCATCTTGATCCCCTCCTCGATCGTCATGTTCATGATGTGCAGGTCCTGACGCGGAAAGAACAGCAGGAATCCGGACGTCGGGTTCGGTGTTGTCGGTACGAACACGTTCACCAACGTATCTGAGGTCAGGTTTTGAACCTCCCCCTCCGTATCGCCGGTGATGAAGCCGAGCGCCCAGATGCCGCGGCGCGGATACTCGATGAGAACCACCTGCCGAAACGCGTTCGACTGCTGGGCCATCACCGTTTCCATGATCTGCTTGATGGCGCCGTAGAGATTCCGGACGACCGGCATGTTGGCCAGCAAGCGTTCGCTGATACCGATGACCCAGCGCCCCGCCAATCCCGCCGCCAACCAGCCGATCAGGATGAGAACCACAGCCGCAACGAACAGCCCGAGGCCAGGCACACTGAAGGGAAGATAGGTCTCCGGATTGTACCGCGCGGGGATCAGCGGCATGACCTGAGAGTCGATCAGACCGACGATCAACCAGACGAGGTAGAAGGTGATACCAATTGGTGCGGTCACCAGAACACCGGCAAAGAAGTAGCCGCGAAGGCGACTAAACACTGTCGCCCGGTATCCACCTGGTGGCCGCTTGCCAATCATCCGCTACCTCGAATCCCAACCACCATCCGGCGCCCCTGCCGCGCTACCATATGGGCGCGGGCCGGTTGCGTCTCCAGCTTTGCCTTACCTTCCTTACATCTTTTCGGTCGAACCCGTCGAAAGAAAGGCGAGTAGCGCAGACACCGTTTCCTCCGGCTCTTCCTCGGCAAGGAAATGACCGCAGTCCAGAGCTCGCCCCGTCACGGGTCCCGTGGTGTGCCGCCGCCAGACATCAAGAACATCGTAGGTTCTGCCCACGACACCCTTGCCCCCCCACAGGGCCAGGATGGGTATGCTCAACAGGTTCTCAAGATCCTCCCGATCATGAACGAGGTCGATGCCAATGGCGGCCCGATAGTCCTCGCAGGACGCATGGATCGTTTCCGGGTTTGAAAAACAGCGCAGATACTCTGCCAGCGCCTCGGCCGCGAACTTTCCCCGGTCCGCGGCGAGGCCCGTTTTCCTCGTCATGTAGTACTCGGGGTCGGCGCCGATCAGGCGTTCCGGGAAATCGTAAGGCTGGGTCAGGAAGAACCAGTGATAGTAGGCCTGCGCGAAGGCCATGTCAGTGGTCTCGTACATATGAAGTGTTGGGCAGATATCGAGGACCGTAAGGCTCTCCACCGCATCCCGATGGTCCCGGGCCAATCGATGAGCGACACGCCCGCCCCGGTCATGGCCGACCACATGGAAGCGATCCAACCCAAAATGCTGCATGACCTCCCGCTTGTCCTGCGCCATGGACCGCTTGGAATACGCCACATGGTCCGGCCCGCCATCCGGCTTCCCGCTGTCGCCATACCCCCTCAGGTCCGGAGTGACGACCGTGAAGTGCTCAGCCAGTACCGGGGCCACCTTGTGCCACATGACATGGGTTTGGGGATAACCGTGCAGCAGCAGGAGAGCGGGGCCTTTCCCGCCAATGCGGGCGACAATTTCCGTTTCGGACGTTTTCACGGTATGGCGTTCGAATCCTTCGAACATTCTTTCCCCCAAACGCTTGCATTCGACTGATATTGGGACCCTATACTCCCGCCATGAACCTGTCAGCGACATCCGCCCCTGAGCCCCTTTCCTTCGATCACGAACCCCCTCTGTCTTTCGGTGAAGACGTTAGGGCGTTGTTCCGGCTCGAAGAGGGAATTGCGCAACTCAACCACGGGTCCTACGGGGCAGCCCCGATCGCGTTGCTGCAACAGCAACGGCGCTGGCAGGACCATATGGAAGCTGAACCCAGCCGCTTCATGCGGAAGGAGTTCGGTCCCCTCTTGCGCGCGGCCGCCCAATCGATCGGCCGCTACGTGAACGGTGATCCCGACAGGATTGCCATGGTGGAGAACGCGACAACGGGTGCGAACGCCGTCCTGTTTGGCGCGAACTTCGGCGACGGGGACGAGGTTCTCATCTTCGACCAAACCTATGGCGCCGTCACCAACTCCACATGGCGTCTCGTGGCAGGACGGGGGGCCAAGGTCATCGTGGAAGACCTGCCTTTTCCGGCGCAGAGCGACGATCAGATCCTTGCGGCCGTGGAACAGGGCCTCGCCCGACTAACGCCGAGGAAACCGGGAAGCACCGCAAAGCGGTTGGTCATTCTGGACCACATCACCTCACCGACTGCCCTTTTGCTTCCACTAGAGGCGATGATCGCCCGGGCGCGAGCTCATGACGCATCCGTTCTGGTGGATGGCGCACATGCTCCAGGCATGGTCCCGATCGATCTGGGAGCGCTCGGCGCGGACTATTACACCGGCAATTGTCATAAGTGGCTCTGCGCGCCCAAAGGCTGCGCGTTTCTTTGGGCTGCACCTGACGCGCCGTGGGAGCCGACACCGCCCGTGACGTCCCATGGCTGGAGCTCAGGGTTCATTGCGGAATTCGACTGGATCGGGACCCGTGACGCGTCGGCGCAGTTCGTGATGCCGGACACGCTGGCTCTCCGCGACTGGCTTGGGGATGCAGAGGCGCAGACCTACAACCATCGCCTCGCCGTCAGAGGGGCCGATCTTATTGCGGCCGCTTGGCAGACGACGTTGGGGGCGCCTGCGAGTCTCACCGGTTCGATGGCTACCGTGGCATTGCCGTTTGACAGGCCGTCGGACGTCGGGGCCGAAGACGCCGAAGGCTTGCGGTTCCAACTCCTGGACGATTTTGGTGTTCAGGTTCCGGTTCGGGAGATGGCCGGACGGTCGTGGGTCAGGATCTCAGCCCAGGTCTACAACACGTTGGACGATTACGAGCGCCTTGCGAACGCGGTGTTGGCTCTTCAGCGGCGCTGATCCCGGCCAACCTCAATTCAGCTTGTGGCGGAACTTTCGCTCCAGAAACCGCAGGACTTCTGTTCTCCGCGCCCCTCTGTTCTCCAAGGCCATTTTAAACAGCCGGGAAGCTTCATTCTCCGGTTCCGGCGGCGTGTACCCGATCTCTTGATTGGCGGCGTGTCGGGCGCGGTCGAGAACGTCCGGCGAGATCCGCTTCCGGATCTGCTTGATCATTGCGAGAAGTTTTCGTCTCTCATCCACAGTGCACGCTCCCTGTTCGCAGGAGAGACTATATCCGGGCGTTTCCGGTGGTGCGAGTGCCAACACCAGCCACATTGTGGCCGTCCCACTCGTGATGGGGTCCGTCTGTGCTTCTAGCTGTCGTATGGCGTGATCGTAAAGGCGGCCGCAAGCGCACTATCCGCGACCCTGGTGACCACTGCTTCACCCCGGCCCTTCATTTTGTGTTCGCCTTTGCTAACCTCAATCTCAAATCGAAACTTTTGACCTTTAATCAAAATGTCCTTGTCGTAAGGATCGACAAGAAATCCCTTCATATTATAGTCGCGAACATTGAAAGAGAAGCTGTCGACTTTGACAACACCAACTGAATCCAGTTTGCCTTTGGCCTTTACCGAGCGAATGCCCTGTTCCTTTGTCGGAGCAGGTTTTTTCGCCCCGGCATCGGTCTTCAAAAAATCAAACAACCCCACGACATCCACTCCGCGCCCGGACTCGTTACATTAGAATCGCTTTTACGCTCGTTAATGTCCAGCGAATTTGGCCTTCTAGCAGCGACTATTAAACAATAAGTTAATGATAAATTACTCTGAAAATCCTGGATTCTCCCGGTCCAACACGCGCTTCATGGCCTCGAAGTAAAGCCTTTCCCGCTCGCTGCGGGAGTGGCCGTCATGGGAGGCCGGTGTCTGGATCTGGCTCACCAAATCTGGGGACAGGGGTGCAATCGGACGGCCTGTGGACATTGCAAGCACCTGGGCCTTGGCGATGCGCTCCAGCATGTAGAGACGCTTGTAAGCCTGACCGACGGTGTCGCCAACGGTTAGGACCCCGTGGTTCTTCATGAACATCACGGTATTGTCCCCCATCAGCCCGGCAAGACGCTCACCTTCGGAGGCGAAGTCTGCCGTCCCACTGTAGGTATCATCGTAGGCCGTGCGCCCGTCGAAATAGGCCGCTGTCTGGGTTGCCGGTATGATCCGGTTGTCTTCGAGCATGTTGAGCGCAAGCGCCCAGGTCTGATGGGTATGCATGACGACCCGGGCACCCGTGATTCGGTGGATGGGCGCGTGGATGCAGTAAGCCGACAGCTCAACGTCTCCCGTCCCTTCCAGCACCGTGCCGTTCTCATCGAAGACGATCATGTCGCTCGCCCGCGCCTCAGACCAATGGAGACCAAACGGGAGAATCAGAAACCGGTCTTCGGTACCCGGAACCGTGACCGTGAAGTGATTATCAATTCCCTCCTCCAAATCATGAAGGCAGGCAAGGCGATGGGCTGCCGCCAGATCGACACGGGCCTGCCAAACAGGATCCTTGGCCGTATTGTCGTCGACAAGATGCAGAGACATCGCAAGCTCCAATCGGGGTCTTGAGGGGCGGGATTTCCCCAGTCTATCCGAACTCCGCCCTCCGGCAATGCCCTGGGTTGGAATGATGCGCTCCACTGCTTCAGCGTTCCGGTTGACCCGCGACGGCGCATCGCCTAGCTTCCCGGCCGGTCGGGCGCGTAGCTCAGTTGGTAGAGCATCTGACTTTTAATCAGACGGTCACAGGTTCGAACCCTGTCGCGCTCACCAATCGTCTCCTTGGTGATGATCCTTCCGGCCGTTTGCGCCGCGCTCGAGCGTGGTATTGAGGGATGACACCTCCTTCTCAGCAACTCTGGCCGATACTCAGCACATGCGCATCCTGAACTTCGTTCGCGTTCACGGTCCGGAGTACGCCACCGGAATCGGGCGTGAAATCGGCCATGCGCTGCGGACGCTCGGGCATGACGTCGCCGATTTCAATTGGCCGGTTTCCAGGCCGAACATCCCGGTCGTCATGACCAGGATGGAGCGTGGCTTGACGTGGCTGCTGTCGCATGACGATCCGATGATCGTTACGTCCTTCCCGGACATTTACGGATGGAAGGCTTTCTGGACCACCTACCACGCGGTGCTCGAAAAGCACGATCTGACGGAGATCCGGTCGTTCAATCACTACACAGATGACCCATACCGCAATCTGAGCCGAATGATCCTGACCGGCCCCAACGCCCGGTGGGGATTGAACGACAGGCGATTTGTATCAACGATGAAGTTGCTTCGGTCGAGTGATCCGGCCCGGGGGCTTCGGTCATCATTCATAGCGTTTCCTGCCGGAGGACCGGACCCGGAACAAGAAATCGTTCCGTTCCGCGACCGGGAAATTGAGGTGCTGTTCGTAGGAAACTGCGACCCTCAAGTCTCGATCGAAGAGTTGGTTCACAGCTTCTTTCCCGACCACCCGGACGTCCTAGGGCATGTTGTCGACGGCTTGGCCCTCATGGACGACGGCATAACAGCACTGGATGCGACATTGCGGGTTCTGGGAGGGCTGGAGAAATACTCGATCCGCTACATCAACAGCGTGCGACATGTGATCGAACTCTACGCGAAGATCTCTCAGCGCATCCGGGTTCTGGAAGCCCTGAAAGATCATCCGGTCACCGTCTTGGGTCGCATCGATGAAAGCGCTTTGGGGTTTAGCAACAAGTTCACGTTTCTCGGCAACCGGCCTTATGCCGAGTGCATTGCATTAACCCATCGGGCCAAGATCGTTGTGAACCCTAGAGCCTGTTTTCCAAATGGGGCGCACGAACCGGTTTTGCTTGGCTTTGCCAGCGGTGCCGGTGTTCTGACAAACCGGTCGACACTCTTCGATGATGATCCGCTTGGTCTTAAGAACGCTACGGCAACATTCAGCTACGACGGATCAGACGCTGGGGATGCTCTGGCGGACCTTCGTTCAAGACTCGATAAAGGTCGGATCGATCAGCGGGAGAGCGTCGCCGGTTACGCCCGGACCCACACGTGGACAAGACGGTTCGAGACCCTGCCATGGGCCGTCGCCAAGCCAGCTTAAGACGCGGTCTGAAGCACGTTCTTCCGTGCGGACACCAACCAATTTCTGTCTGTCTTGCTCTTCGGAGCAAATGAACCGCCCTGATACGGAATGACCTGGGCGTCTGACTCAGAAAGATGAAGAAACTCATACCCAAACGGCAGAAGATACGCCCGCAGCCCATCCAGTAGAGTCTGGTTGAAGATCTCGCAGAGCAGATCCGGCCGGTATCGGGATATCACGCCCCTAGCACCGTCCAGCGCTTTGAGTTCTGCACCCTCAACGTCCAGCTTCATCAGCACCCGCCCGAGCTTCTGGGTGGTCGACACCAAATCGTCCAATCGCTTTGTGCTGACGGTCAGCCTTTCGACCCGGCCCGTTCGCTGATGTGCAGCGTCCACCAGTCTTCCGCCGTTGTGGACCAGGCTATAGGGCTTTCGGTTGAATTCGAACGCCTGGGTCTCTGTCCTGTCGCCCAAGGCCGACTGATGGGTGTGGATGTTGCTGAACCCGTTCACGTCGGCATTCATCGTGAGGCGGTGGTAGGCAACGGGCAGCGGCTCAAAGGCGGCTATCTTGAGATTTGGGTTCGCAGCGGCGGCCGCCAGAGAGAAAAGGCCCGTGTTCGCCCCAACGTCGAAGACCGTGTCACTATCTCTGGCCAACTGGGTCCACAGACGAAGCGACAGAGCCTCGTACTCTCCCAACCAAAGGATGTCCCGGCAGACCGTGCAATCGTTGTTCGTGTACATCGCGAACGCGGGCGTTTCGGGAATACGAATGTCCACGAAGCCCCGATAGGGATGCGAAAGCCAATCCGCGCCGCGTTCGCCCTCGCTGATCGCGCGGAGAGTTCTTTCGTTCGTCTCGGCTATGCTTGCTCTGGTTTCCGGCATCTGCCGATCACTCCTCACAAATACCCTGGACCACATCGCGTCGTTAATCGGTTGGACGCGTCGGGTCCGTTCCGAGGTTACGCGATCTTCGCTGTGATCCCGCCGTCGACGACCAATTCGGTCGCCGTAACGTATTTCGACTCGTCCGAGGCGAGGAACAACGCCGCGTACGCGACGTCCCAGGCGTCACCCATTCGTCCTGTCGGACATTGTTCGTTCCGCTTGCGCACCATCTCGTCGCTGTCCCCGTCCGCGTACGCCGCCGGTAGCCCGACCCGGATCATCGGGGTGTCCATCAGTCCCGGCAGGATGCAATTTGATCGGATCCCCTGACGGGCATACTCCAACGCGATGGAACGGGAGAACGGCACCAAGGCGCCCTTGGTCGTCGAGTAGGTAATGTAGTTGATGCCTGTAAACCGGGTCGCGGCAATGGATGCGGTATGAATGATGGATCCGCCGCCACTCTCCAGCATTGGACCGATCGCGGCGCGCGAGACGAGATAGGCGCTCTTGAGATTAATGCGGTCGACCCGGTCCCACTCTTCTTCTTCGACATCCTGGAGGCCGCCGACCACCGCGATACCAACGTTGTTGTGAAGGATGTCGATCCGGCCGAAGGCCTCGACGGCACGGCCGATCATGGTGTCGACCTGGCTCTTGTCGGATACGTCACATGTGACCGGAAGAAAAGTGCCTCCCTCGGCCGCGACGATCTCAGCGGTCTCCTCGACGGCTGCGGGATTGATATCGCAACCGACCAGCTTCGCCCCTTCCCGCGCGAACAAGGCGGCAGTGGCTTTGCCATTGCCCCATCCTGGGCCGACCGACCCCGCACCCGTTATCAGCGCGACCTTTCCTTCAAGACGTCCGGCCACCGCGATCTCCCCCGTTTCCATGTTTGATTTTCTATAGCCTGCCGCGCGCGGGCGGTCAGCCCCAGGGTCGGCGACCCACAACGGTTAAGGCGCATCTCACATTTGCAATTGCGACTTATTCTTAATTGCAGTAAAGATCGTGAACATCGAAACGCCGACTTGGGGGAAACTATGAGCGTGTTGAGATGTGCCTCAGTCTATCGACCGGGAGCCACCATTGCGGACCTGCCCGAGGGACCATTTCTAATCCTGTGGGCATTGCGCACCCTCTACCATGCACCGGATGGGGAAACCTTGGTGCGGTACGAGTTCGACACGGTGTTCGGGCGCGACGACACGCCCCTCGTATTCGCCGCGTTGGGCGCGACTTGGAACGCGCTGCGCTTCGGCCAGAGACGCGGAGACTGGAGCAAGCGTGTTCCCTCTGCCGAACGCGTCTCGGATACGGAAGGGCTGCTCATCCGGCTGCTGTCCGTCGCCCTTCACAAGCCTTTGGACCATCTCCAGGCCTATGCCGACTATCTCATGTGGCCGGAAATCGCGACCGGATGCGCGAATGCAGCGGAGTGCCTTGTACCTCTGCTACGTCATGCGGATCTGGACTGGCCCAAGGACCTGACAACATTGGGATTTGCGGAGACCGAGCTTGAAGACTCCGTGACCTCGCCTCAGGCTTTTGACAGACGCCCATCCAGTGTGGCGAGCGCACCGTAGGCGTCTGGGCGGCGGTCCCGAAACAGTCCCCAAGCGCGCCGCGTATCTCGGATTCTTGGTAAGTCCAAGTCAACGCAGATCACCTGCTCCGTTTCCCGATCTGCTTCCACCAAGAGGGCGCCGGTCTCATCGGCGACGAAGGAGGATCCGTAGAAGGTGATTGCTGCGGACACGCCTTGTTCGACGCCGATCCTGTTCGACGCCACGACGGGAACCATATTGGCCGCTGCGTGTCCCTGCATCGCCCGGCGCCAATGGTCACGGCTGTCGAGTTCAGGCGCTTGCGGCTCACTGCCGATCGCAGTCGGGTAGAATAGGACCTCCGCCCCTTGGAGTGCCATTGCCCGGGCGGCCTCCGGAAACCACTGATCCCAACAGATCGCACAACCGATGCGCCCGACAGCCGTGTCCCAGACCTTGAAGCCCGTATCGCCGGGGTTGAAGTAGAACTTTTCCTGATAGCCGGGCCCGTCCGGGATGTGGGTCTTCCGGTAGACGTCCAGGATTGTTCCGTCCGCGTCGATCATGACGAGCGAATTGAAATGACTGGTATTGGCCACCTCGAAGAAGCTGAAAGGCAGCACCACTCCCAATTCTTTCGCAAGTGACGAGAAGCGCTCTGCCACCGGATTGGCCTCCACAGGCCTTGCCCAGTCGAAAAAGGCGGGGTCCTGATCCTTGCAAAAGTAGGGGGTTTCAAACAGCTCTTGCAGGAGGACTACCGAGGCGCCCAGCCCTGCCGCGTCCCTTACCAGACGTTCGGCGGTGTCGAGGTTCGCGGCATGATCGGAACTGCAGGCGAACTGCGTAGCCGCGACGACGGTCATTGGTTAACGGCCAAAACGGACGACTGTTTGCCGCTCCTTCTGAGACCAAACTGCGGGCTCGTGGCGCGTCGGGCGTTCCCGTTCACGGATCTCCGCGATTGTTTCAGAATCAATGGCGACCAAATCCGCTAACCAATTGGTGAAGTCTGCAGCAATCTTCTCGATCCAGAGCATCGTCGATCCTCATCCGGTTCGGTTCCAAGATTGATTTTATCCCGCAATTGCGTAGGGACAACCCGGCGCAGCGGTTTGGTTGGCGCCGTGTTTGCGTTTTCCGGGGAACTGTGGTCCCTAGGTCGCGCTTGGATGGGACGGCACATCCCGGCAGCCAACCGAAGAATAAGAGCGGAGCACCGCCCCGTCATGACAGGCATCCGTCCAAACCTCTTCACGCCCATCGATCTACGTGGAGTGACACTGAAGAACCGGATCGTCATCGCCCCTATGCACCAATACTCCGGCGTGAAGGGGTATCCGACCGATTGGCATCTCATGAATGTGGGCCGGTTTGCGGTCGGTGGTGCCGGCCTCATTTTCGTTGAAAGCACCAAGGTCGACCGCCGGGGCTGTGGCACGATCGGCGACCTTGGTCTCTGGAAAGACGACTTCATTCCGCATTTTGCCCGCCTTGCCACCTTCATGCGGGAGCATGGCGCCACGCCCGGAATTCAGCTGGGGCACAGCGGACGGAAGGCCCGGCGGTTCCGACCCTGGGAGGGTGGACACGCCCTCACCCCCACCCCAGAATTCGAAGACTGGGACGACTGGGAACTGGTTGCGCCCAGCGCGGAGCATGATGAACGGGACCCGGCACCGCGCGCTCTTTCGCTTGGCGAGGTTCAGGATCTTGTGGGCATGTGGGGTGCCGCCGCCGCGCGCGCCGACAAGGCCGGGTTTGATGTTTTGGAGATCCACGGTGCCCACGGCTACCTGATCCATCAATTCCTCTCTCCCGTCGCGAACCGGCGCAACGACAGGTACGGCGGAGATGCCGAGAACCGCATGCGCTTCGCCCTTGAGGTCGTAGAGGCCGTTCGCTCCGCCTGGCCCGCCCATAAGCCCCTATTCCTCCGCCTGTCAGTCGAGGACAACGCAGGCTGGGGTCCTGATGAGAACGTTGTCTTGGCCGCGCGGGTCAAAGAACTCGGCGTGGACGTTGTGGACTGCTCTTCGGGCGGCATGCGCGGTCCCCCGGTCACGGGTGATGGTCGGATCACCTACGGCTACCAGGTTCCTTATGCCGAGAAGCTCCGCCGGGAGGCGGGGATCAAGACGATGGCCGTCGGATTGATCGTCCACGCGGACCGGGCCGAAAAGATCTTGAGCGAGGGACGGGCCGACCTGATCGCGATCGCCCGGGAGGCGCTCCATAACCCCAACTGGCCATTGGACGCGGCACTGAAGCTCGGAGTGAAAGATGCCTTTGATCTGATGCCTAGCCCCTATCGATACTGGCTGGCCAAACGCGCCGACTCCGTGGCGGACGTCGTACCGTCGACTTCCGTTCCCGGTCTTTCAACCGACTGACAAAACCAAGTCCACCTTGCCTATATGAAGCCTCAAATCGAGGCGGAGAGCTGAGATGACCCTTCTTGCAGATCGCATGAGCCACCTTGGGACCGAAACCGCGTTCGAGGTTCTCGCCCGAGCCAACGCCCTCGCGGCACAGGGGAAGAGCATCATCAATCTCGGGATCGGTCAGCCCGACTTTAAAACGCCGGATCATGTGGTCGAGGCGGCGGTGAAAGCGCTGCATGACGGGCATCACGGCTACACCCCGGCGAACGGCATCCCGCAGCTCCGCGCGGCGGTGGCCGACGATCTCGCGTCGCGCCACGGCACGTCGGTCGATCCGGACCATGTTCTAGTGGTGCCGGGCGGCAAGGTGACCATGTTTTTCGCCATGATGATCTACGGCGAGCCCGGGGCGGAGATCATGTATCCCAATCCCGGTTTTCCGATCTACGAGTCAGCCATCCGCTTTTCAGGCGCGACGCCGGTGCCGATCGCCCTCAAAGAAGAGAACGGGTTTTCGTTCTCCGCGGACGAGGTTCTCTCCAAGATCACCGAACGGACCCGCCTGATCATCGTCAACAGCCCCGCCAATCCGACGGGCGGGGTCGTTCCAAAGGCCGAGTTCGACCGGTTGGTCGAGGGGCTGGAGGCGCACCCGCATGTCACCGTCATGTCGGACGAGATCTACAGCCAGATGCTCTACGACGGCCGGGAGCACGTCAGCCTCCTTACTTATCCGTCACTGCGGGATCGGCTTGTGCTCCTTGACGGGTGGTCCAAGACCTACGCAATGACGGGTTGGCGACTTGGCTTCAGCGTTTGGCCCGCGGACGTCATCCGGCATGCAGAGAAACTCGCCGTGAACTGCCATTCCTGCGTCAACGCATCGGCGCAGTTCGCTGGTCTTGCTGCCTTGCAGGGCCCGCAGGATGCCGTCCACGAAATGGTCGCCGCCTTTGACGAGCGGCGGCGGGTCATCGTTCGGGAGCTCAACCAGATCCCGGGATTTCGCTGCGTCGAGCCCGGCGGGGCCTTCTATGCTTTTCCGAACATCGAGGGAACGGGAATGGACGCCGGAACCCTCCAGAAGAAGCTGCTGGAGGACGCCGGCGTCGCGGTCATCGCGGGTACGAGCTTCGGCGCATTCGGCGAAGGCTATCTGCGCTTCTCGTACGCGAACTCCACCGAGAACATCCTAGAGGCCGTCAAAAGAATCCGCGCCTGCTTAGCCTAGTTTCGATGCAATGACATTGCTGAAATTTTGTGCAGTAGCACTGAATTGCGGCAGAAGACTTTTGCGCCAGGACGTCGATCCTCAGCGAAACAAAGGGTTTTCAAGGCATACAGCGGCGGGGTTCAGATGGCACGCGGCGTGCTAATTCCGTGAGCGTCCAAGGCCGTCAGATCCTCTGAGCAAGGCCAAAACAATGAGAGACCGGCGATCCCATGAAGAAGGTCGAGGCCATCATCAAGCCGTTCAAGTTGGACGAGGTGAAGGAAGCACTCCACGAAGTTGGCATTCAAGGCATAACGGTGACCGAAGCGAAGGGTTTCGGACGCCAGAAGGGCCATACGGAGCTCTACCGGGGCGCCGAGTATGTTGTCGACTTCCTACCGAAGGTCAAAGTCGAGGTCGTCATGGAGGACGGCCTGGTGGAACGCGCCGTTGAAGCGATCCAGCAGGCCGCCCAGACGGGCCGTATCGGGGACGGGAAAATTTTCGTGTCCACCGTCGACGAGATCATTCGCATCCGGACGGGGGAAACCGGCCCGGAAGCGATCTGAAATCGCTGCCGTCCGGATGGGCGGCAGTGGTGGACCAGGGCCGATCTAAGGCCCGGCCTAACCACTCGGAGTTCGGCTTGAGCCGGGTCCGACGTTTTTGTTTTGGAGGGACGGCTCGGGGTCCCCACCCGTGAGCCGATGTAATGAAAGAAGGGAATGACATGTCCGACGCGAAGACCGTCCTCGATATGATCAAGGAGCATGACGTCAAATACGTCGATCTCCGTTTCACCGATCCGCGCGGCAAGATGCAGCATCTCAGCCAGCACGTCTCCACGATTGATGAGGAGTCGCTGGAAGAGGGCTTCATGTTCGACGGCTCATCCATCGCCGGCTGGAAGGCGATCAATGAGTCCGACATGAACCTGATGCCGGATCTTTCCTCAGCCCGCATGGATCCGTTCTTCGCCCAGTCGACGATGATGATCTTCTGCGACGTGCTGGAGCCGTCCACGGGTCAGCCGTACAGCCGTGACCCGCGCTCGACCGCCAAGGCGGCGCTGGCGCACATGGACAGCCTGGGCATCGGCGACACCGCGTTCTTCGGCCCGGAAGCCGAGTTCTTCGTGTTCGACGACGTGAAGAGCAAGGTCGACCAGAACATCGGCTACTACGAAGTCGACAGCGCTGAAGGTCCGTACAACTCGAGCCGTGAGTTCGAAGATGGCAACCTGGGTCACCGTCCGGGTGTCAAAGGCGGCTACTTCCCGGTCCCGCCGGTCGACAGCGGCCAGGACATCCGCTCTGAGATGCTGACCGTCATGGAAGAGATGGGCGTCGAGGTGGAGAAGCACCACCACGAGGTCGCTCCGTCCCAGCACGAGTTGGGCATGAAGTTCGGCACGCTGATCGGGACCGCCGACGCGCTTCAGATCTATAAGTACTGCGTGCACAACGTTGCGGCCGCGTATGGCAAGTCGGCGACCTTCATGCCGAAGCCGATCGCGGGCGATAACGGCTCGGGCATGCACGTCCACCAGTCGATCTGGAAAGACGGTAAGCCGCTTTTCGCCGGCAACGGCTACGCGGATCTGTCCGATCTGGCGCTGTACTACATCGGCGGCATCATCAAGCACGCCCGTGCGATCAACGCCTTCGCGAACTCGACCACGAACAGCTACAAGCGGCTGATCCCGGGCTTCGAGGCGCCGGTTCTCCTGGCGTATTCCTCGCGGAACCGGTCGGCTTCCTGCCGTATCCCGCACGTCAACTCGCCGAAGGGCAAGCGCGTCGAGGTCCGGTTCCCGGACGCGGCGGGCAACCCCTACCTCACCTTCGCGGCAATGCTGATGGCTGGCCTCGACGGCATTCAGAACAAGATCCACCCGGGCGATCCGATGGACAAGGATCTCTACGATCTGCCGCCCGAGGAACTGAAGGACATCCCG
This sequence comes from Thalassobaculaceae bacterium, assembly GCA_963691835.1. Taxonomy (GTDB): domain Bacteria; phylum Pseudomonadota; class Alphaproteobacteria; order Thalassobaculales; family Thalassobaculaceae. The sequence continues at coordinate 3,961,661 of OY829383.1, read as the reverse complement.
ACGGTTTGCGGTTCGCTCCGCCAGGCCATGGAAGAGCTCGACAAGGATCGTGCGTTCCTGACCGCCGGTGGCGTGTTCGACGATGACCAGATCAGTGCGTACATCGATCTGAAGATGGATGAAATCCACGCGTTCGAGCACACGCCGCACCCGATCGAATTCCAGATGTACTACAGCGTCTGATTTAACTTCCTCCAAGCAAACTGGGCCGTCCCTCGGGGCGGCCCTTTTCTTTTCCGGCCACCGTGTTGGGCTTCCGATTGTTCCCCCGCTTTGTTTCCCACCCTTGCCAGGCCCTTCAGAAGCCGCTACGGCAAACGAAAAGCAGACATGGGTCGGGAGGCAGACATGAACCTCATTCAGTTCAAGTCGGGAGACGGCAGTCGCCACGTCGCGAAGGTCGAGTCCCCCGAGGTCGTTCGCGTACTGAATGGGGTTGAGAGCGTTCTTGCACTGACCAGCGAGGCGATCGCAGCCGGCATTTCGCTGGACGACGCGGCCAACCGGCATCTCGGCGACACGACGCTGGACTATGCGGCATTGGCCGATGAGGGAAGACTGCTCCCGCCAATTGATCACCCGGACCCGGCACACTGCCTCGTCACAGGAACAGGTCTAAGCCATCTTGGCAGCGCCGAGGGCCGCGACAAGATGCACGCCGATCTCGCCGCGGGGGAAGCCGGCCTCAGCGATAGCATGAAGATGTTCAAGATGGGTCTCGAAGGCGGTAAGCCCGACGGGACCGCAATCGGTGTCCAGCCGGAATGGTTCTACAAAGGCGACGGCGATTGGATCGCCGCGCCGGGCGCACCGCTGGTGATGCCATCCTTCGCGCTGGACGGCGGTGAGGAACCCGAAGTGGCCGGCATCTATGTCATCGGCCCAGACGGCACACCCCACCGTATCGGATTTGCGCTTGGCAACGAGTTCTCGGACCATGTGACCGAGAAGCAGAACTATCTCTTCCTCGCCCATTCCAAGCTTCGCGCGTCGAGCTTGGGGCCCGAACTCCGAACCGGCCCCCTCCCCGACGACGTTCGGGGCATGGTGCGTCTTCGCCGGGATGGCGACGTGATCTGGGAGAAAGAGTTCCTGACCGGCGAGGCGAACATGAGCCACGCGATTTCAAACCTGGAGCATCATCACTTCAAATACGCGCCATTCCGCCGACCCGGTGATGTCCACATCCACTACTTCGGCACGGCCACGCTGAGCTTCAGTGACGGGATCGAAACAAAGGTGGGGGATCAGTTCGAGATCGAGTCAACGCCGTTTGGGCGGGCTTTGATAAACACGCTGGCGCGGTCAGATAACGTTCCGGGCAAGGTTCTCGTCCGCGATCTTTGAGGGCTCCCAATTCACATCCGCGCCACGCCGTCTTTCGTCGCTGTTGGAGCGACGGGACGTCATACCGTCATCGCAACGAACCGTAGGCATTCGTAACTTCAAAATCAGTTTCCGCGCTTGATCTGGTGCAATTCAGGGGCTTTTCCAGAGGCATAGCAAGATATTCAGATGATCCAATCTGTATTTTATATAATTGTCTTTTAATTGTTTTTCAGGGCCACAGGGTAGTTTTGACAGCTAGCGCGACCAAAGACACTTGGCTCCCGGCCCGTGCTCCAGCTTGTACCGAACGGCCGACCGATATTGCCAGCCCGTCGCCTTACCGGGCTGCTCACATCATCACCGCTTCACTGTGCTTGCAGAGGCAACTGACCACCAAAGCGTCAGACGTTGGACATTCGGCGACGCGGCGCTTGACCCGGCGCTTCGGGCCGTGCATCGCTCCTACATTCGGGGGGTAAGTCGAGACCATGGCGGAACAGTCGGACACCACACCTCTGCTCGCATTGCAGGGCATTACCAAGCAGTATCCCGGCACACTTGCCAACGACGTCATTTCCCTCTCCATCTTCGGCGGCGAGATCCATGCCCTTTTGGGCGAGAACGGGGCTGGCAAAAGCACCCTTGTTCAAATCATCCACGGCGTGACCGAGCCGGATTCCGGCACTCTGGCGTGGCTGGGTGATCCGACCGCTCTCGATGGCGGGCCGGCCGCACGCCGGGAGAAGATCGGCATGGTCTTCCAGCACTTCACACTGTTCGAAAGTCTGACTGCTGCGGAGAATGTCGCCCTCGGTCTTCACGAGACCGATGTCGGGTCGGTCAGAGACCGTCTCAGGGCAGTGTCGGAGACCTACGGCATCGAGATCGACCCTGACCGCAAGGTTTCGACCCTGGCGGCAGGCGAACGCCAACGCATCGAGATTGCGCGCTGCATTCTTCAGAACCCGGATCTGCTGATCCTGGATGAGCCGACGTCGGTCCTGACACCCCAGGAGGTGGACGGGCTTTTCCGTCTGCTGGAGCGGTTGGCCCAGGAGGGTCACGCCATACTGTACATCTCCCACAAGCTCTGGGAGATCCGCCGGGTGTGCAGGACGGCCACCATCCTCCGCCGGGGTCGCGTGGTCGCCACCTGCGATCCCCGCGTGACCGAAGAGCAGGAAATCGCGCGATTGATGCTTGGCGATGTGCCGATGCCGGATAGCGGCCGCAGTTCCAGTGCGCCCGGCGATGTTCGGCTGTCGGTCACCATTCCACACCGGGCGGCCGACGGTCCTCTGGGCACGCCGCTGGAGGACATCCGCCTTGACGTTCGCGCCGGCGAAATCGTCGGCATCGCCGGTATCGCGGGCAATGGTCAGGCGGAGCTGGCGTCCGCGCTGTCGGGTGCGACACCGACCGAGCCCAAGGACGGCATCCGGATCGATGGCGCACCCGCGGGCGCCCTCCCCCTCGAAGCCCGGCGGGCGATGGGCCTCGGTTTCGTTCCGGAGGACCGGCGCGGGGAGGCATCCGTGCACGACTTCGCTCTCTTCGATAACGCCATGATTGGGGCCGACGTCCGAGCGAACCTCGTCCGGCTCGGACTTGTCGATCGTGGGGCACGGGACGGGTTTGCAGGCAGGATCGTTGCCGGTTTCGACGTCCGGACCCCAGGGATCGAACACACGGCCGGGTCCCTGTCCGGCGGGAATCTTCAGAAGTTTATCATCGGGCGGGAGCTGTTGCTTGAGCCGATGGTTCTGATCGTCGAACAACCGACCCAGGGGGTCGATGCCGGGGCCGCTGCCGCCATCCACGACGTTCTCCGTGCCCGTGCGGCCAATGGCGCCGCTGTCCTTGTTCTGAGCCAGGACCTGGATGAGCTGATGGGCTTGTCCGACCGTGTCGCGGTCTTGTCCGCCGGACGCCTGTCGGAGGCGCTCGACCCACGGACCACGGCACTGGAGACGTTCGGCAAGCTCATGCTCGGCAGTCACCAAGAGGCGGCCGCCCACGATGCCCTCACGGCCTCGGCAGAAGAGGGTTAGGGGATGCGGATCCGAATCGAGAAACGACCGGAAGCCACCCCGTTGTGGCAATGGGGCGCGCCGGTCATGGCGCTGATCCTATCGCTCGTGCTTGGCATAATCCTCTTCAGCAGTCTGGGTTTTCACCCGCTTGAAGCGCTCTACGCCTTTTTCATCGGCCCCATCTCCAATGCCTGGGGCATGGGAGAACTCGTAAACAAGGCGACGCCGATTATGTTGTGCGCGACCGGACTGATGATCGGGTTCCGGGCGAACGTCTGGAACATTGGGGCGGAAGGCCAGTTTCTGATCGGTGCACTGGCCGCAGGCGCGCTGGGCCTCGCGTTCTGGGAAGAGGACCATGTCTGGCTGGTACCCGCCATGGCCCTCGCTGGCATCTTGGGCGGCATGCTTTGGGCGCTGCCTCCGGCGGTCTTCAAGACCCGCTTCGGCGCGAACGAGATCCTGACGAGCCTGATGCTGGTCTACGTCGCATCCCTGACCCTGGACTGGGCGGTCCGTGGCCCGCTGAAGGATCCGGACGGTTTCAACTTCCCGGAAAGCCGGATCTTTCATGATGCGGCGACAATCCCCAACATCACCGATACCAGCCCCGTCGGCTGGGAGACGGTCGTTGCTCTCATCGCTCTTGGCATCGTCTGGTTCATCCTATCCCGGACCGCGGCCGGCTTCCGCTTACGCCTGGCGGGCGCCTCTGCAAAGGCCGCTGCCTTCGCCGGCGTCGACCAGAAGGCCATGGTGATCGCGACACTGCTGATCGGCGGCGGGTTCGCAGGACTGGCGGGCGCGTTCGAAGTATCCGGCACCATCGGCCAGCTCACACCATTCGTTGCCCAGAAATACGGGTTCACGGCGATCATTGTCGCTTTCCTGGGACGCCTTCATCCGGTGGGCGTCCTACTCTCCAGCCTTCTGATCGCTTTGACCTATCTCGGGGGCGAGGCGGTGCAGATCGATCTCGGTCTGCCGAAAGCGATTGCCGAGGTCTTCCAGGGCTTCCTGCTCTTCTCGCTTCTGGGCTGCACGATCTTCGCGACACACCGCATCCGTATCCTGACGGGGGACGCACGATGAGCGACCTTGGTTGGATCGTCCCCACCGCCTTGACGGTCATCGGCGCGATGGTGCCCCTGATGCTGGCTGGTTTGGGAGAGTTGGTGGCCGAGCGGTCAGGGGTCCTCAATCTCGGCGTCGAGGGAATGATGCTGGTGGGGGCCGTCGCCGGGTTTGGCGCCACGGTCTTCCTGGGAGACGGTCATGCAGGGGTCCTAGCCGCTGCCCTCGCGGGAGCGGCGTCCGCCTGCCTGTTCGGCGTTCTGACGATTGGTCTGCTGGCGAACCAGGTGGCCAGTGGCCTCGCCCTCACCCTGTTCGGTATCGGCCTCAGCGCGGCACTTGGGGCCGGTTTCGTGGGTATGCCGGTCGACAGGCTACCGCGCCTGGATCTCCCGGGGCTGTCGGACATCCCGGTGATTGGCCCCATCCTCTTCGGCCATGATTTGTTGGTCTACATCGCATTCCTGTCGGTCCCAGCCATCCACTTCTTCCTCTACCGGAGCCATGCCGGGTTGGTTTTGAGAGCCGTAGGAGAAAACCCGGACGCCGCCCGAGCGATGGGCTACCCGGTGCGCACGATCCGCTTGGCCGCGGTTGCATTCGGCGGGGCCATGGCGGGACTGGGCGGAGCGTATCTGTCCCTTGCCCACACACCGATGTGGGCGGAGGGCATGACGGCGGGGCGCGGATGGATCGCCCTCGCCCTCGTCGTGTTCGCAAGCTGGCTGCCTGGGCGGTTGGCCATCGGGGCTGCACTGTTCGGGGCCGTCACGATCCTCCAGTTCCACGCCCAGGGTATCGGCGTGGGCATCCCCTCCCAATTCCTGTCGATGCTGCCCTATCTCGCCACGATCGCGGTGCTGGTGATCCTGTCCAGCCGGACGGGACGCAACAGCCTCGACGCGCCGAGAGCGCTGGGCCGCATCTTCGATCCGGGCCACTGAATCAGGGAAACATTGAACTCGGGTGCCATTCCGGGGCATTGATCTCTCAACGAGGAAACGTCGGGCGCGTAACGCGACCGAAAAGCGCCCGGAAAGGGCCACGAACATCACTCGAGCCACGTACAGGGAGCACAACATGGCCGTAATGAAGCTTACCCGCCGTCTCGCGCTTGTCGGCGCGGCGGTGGCCGCAACGGGTCTCCTCGCCGCCCCGGCTGTCGAGGCTGCCGACAAGACGAAGGTTGGTTTCGTCTATGTCGGCCCAATCGGCGATCACGGTTGGACCTATCGCCACAACGAAGGCCGCCTCGCCATCGAGGAGGCATTTGGCGACAAGGTTGAAACCACCTACGTCGAAAACGTCGCCGAGGGCGCGGATGCGGAGCGGGTCATCCGCCGGCTGGCCCAATCCGGTCACGACCTGATCTTCACCACCTCTTTCGGCTACATGAACCCGACGGTCAAAGTCGCCAAGCAGTTCCCGAACGTGAAGTTTGAGCACGCAACCGGCTACAAGCGCGCGGACAACGTCTCCACCTACAGCGGTCGATTCTATGAGGGCCGCTGGGTTTCTGGCCTGATCGCCGGCAACATGACCAAGACGAACACCATCGGCTATATCGGCTCCTTCCCGATCCCCGAGGTGGTGCGCGGCATCAACGCCTTCACGCTCGCTCTGCGTTCCGTGAACCCCGAAGCGACCGTCAAGGTCGTCTGGGTGAACAGCTGGTACGATCCCGGCAAGGAGGCGGAAGCCGCCAAGGCCCTGATGGACCAGGGTGCGGACATCATCCTTCAGCACACCGACAGCCCGGCGCCGTTGCAAGCTGCTGAAGAGCGCGGCCTGTGGGCCGTTGGCCAGGCATCCGACATGGTGAAGTTCGCGCCGAAGGCTCAGCTCACCGCGATCATCGACGACTGGGGCCCGTATTACGTGGCACGTACAAAGGCGGTGATGGACGGCACATGGACCTCCGAGGACACCTGGGACGGACTTGCGCCAGGCATGGTCGTGATGGCGCCCATGAACAAGGCAATCCCCGCCGACGTTCAGAAGCTCGCCAACGACGCGATCGCCGGGATCAAAGACGGTTCGGTCTTCGCCTTCACGGGACCGATCAAGGATCAGTCCGGCAAAGAGCGGGTTGCCGCGGGTGAGAAGCTCGACGATGGCGCGCTGCTGGGCATGGACTGGTACGTGGAAGGGGTTGAGGGATCTCTTCCCAAGTAAAGCCAGTTCAGACGGAAAAACGATCAGGGCGGCCAATGGCCGCCCTTTTCATGTCATCTCTCAGATTTTTTCTATAATGTCTTGAAATATCAATCAGTCATCGCCAATCCTTCTCGCCTCGGATCGGCTCCTCCGTAAAACTTTCCGTCCTTGAGCTGGATCACGTGCAGACCGCTGTTGAGGTTCCGGACCTTGACCGTATGCCCCTTGGCTTCCAGCGCTACAGCCCAGTCGGCGACCGGCGTTCCCTCTTCGAGATCCGTGCCGCCGTTCCGGTTGATGACGTGGCCCATCTCCACAGCCGCCTGAGGGTCCATGCCCCAATCCAAAACGGCGATGATTGCTTGGGCGACATAACCGATGATCCGGCTGCCACCGGGGGACCCGATCAGAAGGACAGGCTCTCCATCCTCCAGCACGATGGTCGGCGCCATGGACGAGCGCGGGCGCTTACCCCCCTCCACCCGGTTGGCGACAGGACGGCCGTCGATCTCGGGGCGGAACGAGAAATCCGTCAGCTCGTTGTTCAACAAGAACCCACCCACCATCAAACCGCTGCCAAAACCCGTCTCGATGGTCGTCGTCATGGAGACCATGTCCCCCTGCCCGTCCACGATCACGAAGTGGCTGGTCCCGGAGCTTTCCTTGGATCCGTCCTTGCCATTCACAGGCGCTCCTGGCGGGACACCCGGCTCGGCTTTGCCCATGGACTTTGCCGGATCTATGGCCTTCGACCTCTCCGCCAAGTAATCGGTATCCAGCAGGCCCGCCAAGGGTACCTGGACGAAGTCGGAATCCGCCATGTAGCGGCCCCGGTCGGCAAACGCGAGGCGGGACGCCTCAGCGATGAGATGCGCTGCTTCGGGCCCAGGCCCCATGGACGCCAGGTCGAAAGGCTCCAACAGCTTAAGGATCTGCCCCACCGTCAAGCCACCGGAGCTTGGCGGGCCCATGCCGCAAACCTCCCAGCGACGGTAAGACGCGCATACAGGCGGGCGTTCCACGATCTTATAGGCGGCCAGATCCGCTTCGGTCATGACGCCCGGATTGATCTCCGCATTGCGCACCCGGGAGACGATTTCCGCGCCGATCCCGCCCTGATAGAACGCCTCGGACCCGCCGTTCGCGATCAGTCGAAGTGTCCAGGCAAAAGGTTCGTTCTTGCGGAGGAATCCTTCCTGAAGCGGCTCCCCCTTCTCGGTGAAATACGCCAGCGTCTCGGGAAACGCCGTGAACCGGCCCCATCCGATCGCGCGAGAGACGGATGCCGCAAGCCGTGGCGAAACCGAGAAACCCGCCTCGGCGAGGCCGATCGCCGGGGTCAGAACATCCGCCCAGGGCAGCTTGCCATGCTTCTTGTGCGCCTCCTCCAACAGCTTGAGTGTTCCGGGGACCCCGACCGACAGCCCACCTGGAACGGCCCGTCGGAACGCCATCGGCTCACCGCCGCCCTCCAGCCAATAACTCGGATCTGCTGCCGCGGGGGCGGTCTCGCGGCCGTCGTAGGTTGTCAGGCGGCCGGTCTTCCCATCCCGGTAGAGAAGGAACGCCCCACCGCCAATACCGGACGACTGGGGTTCCACCAGGTTAAGGACCATCTGCACCGCAACCGCCGCGTCCATGGCGGTCCCGCCATTACGGAGTATGAGAAGCCCTGTTGCTGTCGCGGTCGGGTGAGCGGTGACCACCATGTGGTTCTCCCCCACTTCCACCGGTCGGCTGGACCGATAGAATCCCTCCTCCGGCTGATCGGCGCGGGTTTGCGCGAAAACGTCGATCGCGTTCAGGGAGAGTACGGCTACACCTGCCGCAACAAGTTGGAAAAGACGCCCCATGGGTCCGCATCCTTTAAAAAACGACCTTGGAAGTTCTGGAGATATAGCTCACCAAGCCGACCGCGCCACACCGCCGAGCCAGCAATCCGGCACACCAAGATCGCTCGCTCCAGTCTCTACCGGCCAAGACCCCTTTCTCGGCTCTGCGCATGCCGCTCTTCGGCGGGTCGGCCCGCTTTCCAGAGTTTCTCGCCGATAAGACAGTCCGTCTGGAGGAAACCTTGGGTTTTTTCGATGCGCGGCTCTTCGCTGTCGGGGATTGTCGCGGGCATGGCGATCTCCCGAACAAGCTTACGTTTGATGGTGGCCGCGAATTCGGAGATATCGCGCAATGTCACCAGGAACGCCCCGGCTCCGCCGATTACGCAGTCCTCGTAGTAGATGTCGAGCTTGGAGACGTCGTAGAGCGAACTGGTTCTGGCGGACTTCAGGATCAGCGGCAGCCCGTTGATCACGATACCTTCCTCAAGGACCGCATCGCGGGCGGTGGTGACAGGAACCCCGTCGTTGTTCGGACCGTCTCCTGATATGTCGATCACCCAGCGGCCGCCCTCGAACGGAGATTGCTGCAAGAGCGTAGCCCCGTAAACGAGGGCAGCACTGATCGACGTCCGGCGCTTCCAAGCGAAGTCGGCATCTTCCAACGCACTCGCAAAAGCGTCCGCGCTGGCGCGGTCTTCAATGGATGTCCATGGCACGACGACCGACTGATGACCGACGCCCGCCCACTCCATGTAAGTCACCCCGATCCTGCCCAAAGGCCCGGATTGAATGACCTTCAGAACCTCCGGATCGCGGAAGGCTTGGGCATAGCCAGCCCTTTGGGTCACCTGCTCGATCCGGCTCATGGAGCGCGAAACGTCGACGGCGAGTACGAGTTGGAGATCCACCGGCAAAGGGTCGCTGGCGGAAACCGGCGCAAGGCAAACGCCTAAAGTCCAAAGGCTGACCAAGGCCAAACGCAGCGATTTGGGTATCCGGAACATCCCGGAACCCTATCACCGTCTACCTTATGGAAAAGTGACTGTTTTGATAGCGTTACGAGTGCGCTGCCGATCAGGCAAAGCCGGTTGCGAGATGAAACATCAGCCAGATGATGCCCGCGCCGATCAGAAAGCCAACGATGGAGGGGACAATACCGAAACGACGGCTGTCATCTGAGGTATCCGGGGTCATCCTCGTATCTCCTGATCGATTGCGGAACGCGTTAGTTCAACGCTCTTGGAAGCCAAAGGGCGATCTCCGGGAAGAACAGCACAAACAACAAGCCGATGATCTGCAAGAAGATGAACGGGATCACGGCCATGAAGATCTCCTGCAACTCGATGTCCGGCGGGGCCACGGATTTCAGCCAGAAACACGCTGGACCGAACGGCGGCGACAGGAAGTAGATCTGGATGTTCATCACGAAAAGAACACCGAACCAAACCGCGGCCCACTCTGGGTCCAGCCCAAGTTCGGGTGCCATGTCCACGACAACCGGCGCGAAGATCGGAACCGTGATGAAAACGATGGCAATCCATTCCATGAACGTGCCGAGGACGACGAGGATCCCCATCATCACCAGAATGATGCCCAGCGGCGGCAGGTCGAGACCCGCGAAGAGGCTGCGCATGAAGTCACCACCACCGACGAGGTTATAGATTCCGACGAAGCTGACCGCGCCAAGGATCAGCCAGATGATGGTCCCAACGGTCCCCATGGTCTGTGTCAGGGCCCGTTGCAGTAGCGACCAGTCAAACCGGAAACGGATCAGGGCGATGATGATCGCGCCAAAGACGCCGACGCCCGCCGCTTCGGTGACCGACGCGATACCGGCATAGATCGAGCCCATCACACAAGCGATCAACGCGATCGAGAGGACCACCGCCATCAACCGGTTCGTCGACAGCTTGTTGTCACCGCCTGTTCGAGCCGCGACCTCCTCTGCGGTGGGTGCGAGACTTGGGTCGAAGTAGCAGCGGATCAGCACGAAGACGATGTAGAACGACGCCAGCATCAGACCTGGCACCGCCCCCGCCATGAACAGATCCCCGATGGAGACCTGCGCGGACAGACCGTAGACAATCATCACAATGCTCGGCGGGATCAGAGTCGCCAGAGATCCCGAGGCGCAGATCGTGCCGATCGAGAGCTTCTTGTCGTATCCCAGCCTCAGCATCTGCGGGAGCGCGACGAGGCCGAGCATCACGATCTCGCCCCCCATGATCCCCGACATCGCGGCCATGACGACGGCGACCACCACCGTCTGCACGGCAACGCCGCCGCGCAGATTGCCCGCGAAGATCGACATGGCATCGAACAGATCCTCTGCGATGCCGGCCTTCTCCAGGATCGAGGCCATCAGCACGAAGAGCGGCACGGCGACCAGCGGATACGCCTCAAGCAGGCCGAAGGCATTGGTGGAGACCAGGTAAAGGCCTCTCGGACCGAAGAACAGCAACGCGCAGACAATCGAGATGATCAACGTGACGATGCCAAGCGGCATGCCCGTCATCATCAGGGCGATCAGCGCGATAACAATGCCGATGCTGACGGTGCCGATGTCATAGTCCCGCAGATTGATGATCTGGCGGGGATCGCCGACTTCTGCGATCCATTTGACCGTCTGCTCGGCCCACTGGGAGAGAACGAAGTCTTCCGCGTAGTGACCAATCCCCTGAAGGACCAGCCGTGCGACCAGCACCACACCGATCGCGGCAATGATCCCGCGGATCACCCTGTTCTGAAAATGCCCGTGCAGATTCACCAGGATCTGCAGCAGGTAAATCGCCGCACCGACAAACAGGGCGGTCTTGAGCATCATCGGCTCAGGGGAGTTAAAGGCGCTGCCGGCACGCTCAACGTTGTCGATGGCCTTAAGCGCCCGGTCCATCGTGTCGTTGGTCAGCAGGAAGATCGCAATCAGACCGACGACCAGCGCAAAGAGATCGAGCCGCCATTTCGTCCGGTCTTCAGCCATCAGGTAGAAGACGGTGATTCCGATATGGCGGTTTTTCAGCGTGATGTAGCCGGCTGATATCATCCAAGCGGTCGCGCATAGCACCATCACGACCTCGAACGCCCACTGGGTGGGGGCGTTGAATGCGTAGCGTGAGACAACCTCCCACAGCGTGATACCCGCGCACAGAAGATAGAGCTGGCCGATGGCGAGCCCTGTAAACTGGCTGAACCGATTGATGATGCCGGTCATCGAGCCCCCCTTCACCGGGCGAAAGCCCGATGCGTCTCAATCTCGTCGTTGCACCCGAAGTGCGCGGTCTTCCGGATCGCCAGCCCGGCGACGCCCCCCAGCGTCGCCGGACGAGCCCAAAAATCAGTCGAGGAGACCGATCTTCTTCATATATGCGAGATGCGCATCCAGCGCTTCCCGTGCCAAGGGCGACTGCTTGGCGAAGTCTTCCCAGGCGCCGACCGCGATCTCACGGAACTTCTTCCGCTCCTCGGTGGTCCAATCGATGATCGTCAGATCACCTTTGGCCTTGTGATCGGCGACAAGGTCACGGTCCTGAAGGTCTGCCTGGCGACGCATCGTTGTGTAAGCCGTCACATACCAGGACTCGAGAACCGCACGCTCCGAATCCGACAGGCCGTTCCAAACGTCCTTGTTCACCACGAACTGAAGGACCGCCATGGAGTGGATGCCGGGATAGAGCGGATACTTGGCAATCTTGTGCATGCCGGAAGCTTCGTTATTCACGAACGCCGACGCATCCGCCGCATCAACCACGCCCTTCTCAAGCGCGGTATAGACCTCGGAGAACGGCAGGGACACCGGCGAGGCGCCGACCCGGCGGAAGACCTCGGCAGCAAGGCCCTCTGGCGAGCGGATCTTCACGCCCTTGAAGTCGGCGAGTGTGTTGATCGGAACCTTGGAGACCAGCGCTTCCTTGCTGTACGGGCCACAACCGACAACGTGGATGTTCCCGTCCGCATGGGCGTCATAGAGCTTCTGGAGAACCTCTTTGCCCCCGCCCTCTTGGCAGAAGGCCCGGACCTGCTCAGGCGTGTCGTACCCAGCGATCAGATCGCCAATGATCGCAAAGCCCGGATCGCGGCCAGCGAAGTACGATACGGCGTTGAGGTCACCGTCCAAGATGCCGTTGGCAACCGCGTCGATCGTCTCACGGTGCGGGACAACAGCCTTGGTCGGCAGGACCTCGATCTTGAGATCGCCGCCGGTCATCTGCTCGACTTTCTGCTGCCAGCCGTCGGTCATGAAGCGGTGCGCCCAGTCACCCGACCGGGAACTCGCCTGGAACTTGAGGGTCTTGGCTTGGAGATCGCCGGCCGCAAAAAGGCCAATCGCAACCACCGCCGCCGCGGCGACGAACGTCTGTCTCATCATGTCCTCCCTAATTGCACGGGTGTTTCCCCATGCTTGTTGCGGGGAAAGTATCGAAGCGGTTTTCAGTAAGAGTCAATGGACACGCATACTTATGCGCGTGCCTTAGAGCTTCCGACCGGGCTCCGGTCCCCATCCCCAAGAGCCTCAAGAGGGCTACAAGGTCATTCAATGCCACCGAAAAATGTGGCGCTCTGAATACTTAATTATGAGTGTTTCACGATATGGTTTACTCGAGCTTTCTTGCGGAAAGTAACTTCCATGTAATTCAACTCAAATACTCTTGCCAATAAACTCTTACGTAGTAATTTTTTGACATTCCATAATGATTGTTGTTGCAGCTTAGAATGCTGCTAGTGCACACTTGAAAGCGCAATCGCAATGGAGTCGCTATCTCCTACACAATGCACGCAGCAAGGTGATAGCAACAGGTAAAGACGGTTAGCAGGCTAGACCTAGTCTTCAAGACTGGACCGGCGAGATTTCTCGCAAGACGGGTAAGCTGATGCCAAATCGCATGATAACGACACCTAAGGTATGACAGCGAGCGACATCTATTGCGATCAATGTTTTGAGTGGTTTACGGCCAAACTGGCAAAGATGGCGCCTCTGACGCTGTGAGCGCCAAACTGGGGGATATGGAATGGTCTTGCGTAGAACACGACAAGCGATGCGGGTGTTGGCATCGACAACCTTTATGGTCTGCGTGATGGCGGGTTTCATGCCGGCCGCAGCTCACGAAGCAAACCTGGTTTCAACACTATTCAGTTTCGGAGCGGACCGGCAGTTCAGTGCAGAGATCCGGTTGAAGGGCAGCGATGTCGACAAGGTCGCCGGAACCAGCATCCACGATACAGACAACGACAAAGCGATGCCCGACGCATTGGCTGCGTCGGAAGCGCCCATTCGGACTTACTTCCAGGAGAATGCAGCACTGACTGGCAACGATGGGGCAGCTTGTCCGATGACAATCGGCCAGATGATCGCCGAAGCCGATCATGTCACGACGTTGGTGACGTGGGACTGTTCCGAGGTTTCAGGGGAGATCGTCTACAAGTCGAACATCCTGACGGATGTGGAAGCAACCGCGCGGCAGATCGTGGTTTTGGGCGATGATGTGGACGCTGCGCAGGCAATCCTGACGGCGGACGAGACGGAGGTCAGCGTGACCGGCCCGCCGCCCAGCCTGATGAGTGTCGTCGTTGAATACACCTACTCCGGTATCGAGCACATCTTCATTGGCTTCGACCATATTGCATTCATCATCTGTGTGCTGCTGTGGTCGAGCCGGATCTGGCCGGTGATCAAGGTCGCAACCTCTTTCACAGTTGCCCACTCGATCACCCTCTCACTCGCAGTTCTTGGGGTTTTCGATATCCCCGGAGAGATTATCGAACCGCTGATCGCCGCCTCCATCGTCTTTGTAGCGATCGAGAACTTCTACTCCAGGAACATGGAACGCCGCTGGAAGTACACCTTCCTGATCGGCCTGGTACACGGCTTTGGCTTTGCGGGTGTGCTCAAGGAGTTCGGCCTTCCTGACGAGGCCTTGGTCACCGCACTCGTAACCTTCAACTTGGGAGTCGAGATTGGTCAGGTTGCGATCATTGCGATCTTCCTGCCCGCTCTCCTACTCGTCGAACGGGGACTCCGCTCGATGTCCCAAAGTTCGGGAGAACCGCAGGTGGCCGCCGATGGAACCGCGGTCGTTGAGCGGAATGTGCCGCTGATCTACGCACTGTCGGGACTTATTGGCCTACTGGGCCTCTATTGGCTGATTGAAAGGACCCTTTTGTGACGTGGAAAGCGGCGCAAGCAGGCTCCTGGCTCGCGAAAAAGCCGGTCCGGCTTTGGCGGTGGCTCCTACTGGGGGCCGCCGCGCTAAGCCTGTCGTCGGTCGCCCATGCCGAGGGACCTCGCCTGAAAGGCCTCGCCGATCACGAACCGGGACCACGGGCCGGGGCGATCGCGGACGCGGGTCCCTATCACGTCGAACTCCTGATCGAAGGAACAGATATCTCAATCCGGATCTACGACTCAGAGGCAAAAGTCTCGACCGGTGATTATGGAGACCCTTTGACCGTCGACCGGATCGGCGCTCAGGCCATTCTGTTGATCAGCGGCTCAAAAGAGACCGTGACGTTGAAAGCGAGTAACAAGAGCACCCTCTCCGGGACCACAAATGCCCAACCGGACGCCAGCATGAAGGCGGTCATCCGGTTGCAGGTTCCTGATCAAAGGCCTCTTCAGGCGCGCTTCGTTCCGATTGTCGAATAGGGAGATTCTATGCGGCGACCGGACAACGACCAACACAGTGGAAAGAGATCAATCGATCGGTTGATCTCCGGCGCCGGTCGCCCATCAGCGGGATATGGTTACTGGGTCGTCACGTCCCGGAATGCGACCGAATCAACGAACGGCGTTACCGGGCCACAAAGTTGCCGCAGGTACTCGTCTTCGTTTAATGTCTGTTCAGCAGACATTGCGGCATGTGACGTGGTCGGGTCACTCGGGAACGACCAGAACCAATTGTCCGAGGCCAACAGGAAACTCGATGCTGAAGTCTCTGCAAAGACTTCGACCGCGACATCGCCAAGCAATACTCCTGTAAACAACGCTGTAATGACTACCCAGCTCATCGTAAACCTCTACAGAGTTTGGACACGACTATTGCGACGTATTGCAGACCATAGCGGGGCGGACCGGGGCCGGCAAATCAATATGGGTGCCAGTGTGCTCGTGCTCACCGCCGTGCTCGCAGTTGGCCCTGCATGGTCGCAAGAGGATGGCAGCCGGCCTATTGACCGGATCGAGGATCCTGTGTCCCGAACATTGATCGGGGCCTATACCGGCGTTGGCGAAGCCTACAATGCGACAGTCTCAACGCTCTTTGACGCTGGCGCCCTCGCCTATTCGGCGGCGTCCTGGTCAGCGTTGCGTCTATCTGAAGCGCTAGGGGTCACGCCGACGGACCCGGTCGAACGGCCGTTGGTTACACCGGAAATGGAGAAGGCGATCGAGTTCCAGACCCGCCGGATCTTGGAGCAGAAGACCCCGCCGCTTCCGACACCGTATGGGCGGGCAATCTCATCGGCGAGCTTGGTGGGCACGCCACCCGCTTTCGGGACGGCCCCTGACCGTTCCGACACCGACCAGCCTTCCCGAAGGGACGCAGCACCAGCAACCCAGTCGTCCATCGCAGCCGACGTCACGTTGACCGACGATGCCTGCAGTTTCGATGGCGGCAAGGTCGACGGATCCGCCTTTGATCAGGTGAAGAAGATGGTCGGCGCGCTCAAGACCATCACCGACAGCCCGAGACAAATGCCGGACGGCACGCTCTTCGTGCCGAAGACGACCCAGCGTTTGATGATGATCCGGACCGCCCTGCCCTGTAGCGGCGAGGCGCAAGTCGGTGAGCGTTTGGCCGGCCGCATCACAGTGGACCGCATCAAGACGGGGATCGTGCAGTCCAGCCAGACCGGCCGCCTGGAGCCTGCAGGAAATGTGTTTCCGTTTATCGGCATGCCGGTGACGCAAGGACAGACCATCGCTCTGCTACGGCCGGTGCTTCCTGTCACCACGCTCGCCGACATCGCTACGCAGGTGGCACAGCTCGAAGGCGAAATCACCAAGACCGAGCTTTCGCTGCTCCGTCTTCGCGAGTTCCCGGTCGTACCATTCAGGGCCGGGCGTATCCTCAGTCTGAGACTGCAGCTCGACACGCTCCGAAAGCAACGCGACGCTGTGTTGAGCGCGACCAATCGCGTGGAAGAATTGAGGGCATCCGCAACCGGCATCATCTCAGCCACCAATGGCGAGATCGGAGAGGTCGTCACGCAAGACATGGTGCTGTGGGAGATCGTGGAGCCCAACAACCTTTGGGTGGAGGCGGTCGCCTATTCCGGGCTTCAGATCGACAACGTAACGGATGCGCATGCCGTCACCGCGGATGGGCGTTCCTACAAGCTTAACTATGTCGGACGGGGCCGGCGTTTGGAGAAGCAGGCCATTCCCCTGCAATTCCGGATCGCGGTCAGTGACGACACCCTGGTCGTCGACCAACCGGTTACGGTCTATCTCCGCACGGGGCAGCGAACAGAGGGCCTTGTGATCCCGAGCGACGCCGTGGTCAGGGGACCCAACGGACGACAGATCGTTTTCGCCCATGTCACCCCAGAGCGTTTCGAGCCGCGCCAAGTCAGCGCGGAGCCCCTCGACGGCGAAACGGTTCTTGTGGTCTCGGGCCTCGACAGCACTGAACGGCTCGTAACGGCCGGTGCCCATGTTCTCAATCAGGTGCGGTGAGATGATGGACGTGGCGGCCAATCGAGAACTTTGGCCCCGCTGGGCACTGGCGGCCTTGATCGTATTGGCAAGCGTCTGGGCAACAGCTGGAGACGTCCGCGCAGGCGGCGCTCACCACCTCCTTGAGGCCTTGGATCCCCCGAAGGAAGTTGCCTCTCGCGCCGTGACCATGACGGAGAATTTCGAGCTGGTCATTCTCGTCGACCGGAGCCGGACGATCGTATTCCTCGATGACGTGGTCACCAACGCGGCGGTCGAGGGCGCGACCGTGGAACTGGACGCGGACGGCGTGATTGTCGATCTGTCCGAGATCGCACCAGGGATTTACAGCACGACAACATGGCTCCCCCGGCCCGGGATCAACGGCTTGGTGTTCTCGGTTTCGGCGGACGGGGTGGACGATCTGCTGATCGTCGATCTCACGATCGACGACTCCGATGTCTTGGTGGGCGGCTCAATGCCGGACCTGACCTCCGCATCGTCCGGGAATTGGACCGACGCTTTCAAAGGGACCGGGCGCATCATCTCGCTGCTGTTGATCTCGGGCGGTGTTCTGATCGCGTTGAGCGTTCTCCTAGCCGGGCTCCTGCCAAAATCGGCCCTCCGCTGGTTGAGCAGTCTCCGCCCTGGCCCTGATACGCCCAGACCGCAAGACTGAGGATGTTCAAAGCCCTCATTCTTTCGAGCCTTCAGAACCGCTTGATCGTGATCGGTGTGGCCTTCGCATTGATCGTGTTCGGAATCCTGACGGTGCGCGACATTGGCGTTGACGCCCTGCCCGATGTGAACCGGCCCACGGTCACCCTGATGACGGAAGTCCCGGGATTGGCGCCGGAGGAGGTCGAGGCCCTCGTCTCCTTCCCGATCGAGTCCACGATGCTGGGCCTGCCGGGTGTGATCCGAGTCCGCAGCGCCTCAAGCGCCGGGCTGGCGATTGTCTATGTGGAGTTTGACTGGGACGTCGATGTCTTCCGCGCCCGGCAGACGGTGACGGAGCGGATGGACAGGCTTGGCCGCGCCCTGCCGCCGTCGGCCGAGATTCATATGGGGCCGATCCAGTCCGTGATGGGGGAGATCCTGGTCTTCACCATCCGGAGCGCGGACGTCAACTCAATGCAGGCGCGGGAGCTCGCCGACTGGGTCGTCCGGCCGCGCCTGATGGCGGTGAGCGGCGTCACCCAAGTTCTGACGATCGGCGGCAAAGTCCGACAGTACCGGGTAACCCCGGATGTGATCCTCATGAAGGAAGCGGGGGTCTCGCTCAATGAGCTTGAGGTCTCTCTGACACATTTCGCAGAGAACTCCGGGGGCGGGTTCCTCAACCAGGGCAACCAGGAATACGTCATCCGCAACATTGGCCGGACCAACCGGCTGGAGGATCTTCGGCACCTTGTCGTTGGAGAGCGGGAGGGGCACCCGATCCTTCTGCGGCAGATCGCGGACGTCCATTTCGGTCGAAAGTTCCCTCGCGGCGAGGCCGGCTACATGGGTGAACCTGCGATCCTCGTCGCCGTGAAGAAGCAGCCGTGGGTCGACACCATCTCCCTTGTCCGGGAAATCGAGACGGTCATCGACGAGTTGCAACGAACGATGCCCGACGGAATTGATATCGGCGAGGTTCTCTACAAACAGTCCGATTTCATCGAGGCGTCCATCCAGAACCTTCAGGACGCCATCCTCGAAGCCGCGGTCTTCGTCACGATCATCCTCTTCCTGTTCCTCAGCAATGTGCGTGCAACGCTGATTTCCGTGATTGCCATCCCGGTGTCGGTGATCGTGACCCTGCTGGTTCTGAAAGCGCTGGGTCAGTCGGCAAACACCATGACGCTCGGTGGCATGGCGATCGCAATCGGCGCGTTGGTCGATGACGCCGTGGTCGACGTGGAGAACGTCTTCAGGCGACTTCGGGAGAACAGGCGGCGGACCGAGCCGCGTTCCGCACTGGAAGTCGTCGCCCGCGCGTCGGTGGAGGTCCGAAGCGGCATTGTCTATGCGACGCTGATCGTTGCGTTGGCGGTCGTCCCCCTCTTCTTCCTTTCGGGGCTGGAGGGGCGGCTGTTCGGGGCGCTCGGCAGTGCCTACGTGCTTGCTATCCTCGCCAGCATGCTGACCGCGGTCACGATAACACCGGTCCTTTGCTACTACCTTCTTCCAAGTCTCGCCGGGCGCGAGGCTGCCGATAAAGACAGCCGCGTTCTTGCCCTGGTGAAACGCTTGAACCGGCGTGTCGTTTCCTGGTCGCTGGACAACAGCCGCTCGGTGATCCTCGGCATCGCCGGGATCGCACTGGTCGCGTCAGCCGCTCTGATATCCCTGCCACGGGTGTTTCTGCCGCCCTTCAATGAAGGCCCGATGGTCGTGCTGATCGAGTCACGGCCGGGGATCAGCCTGGTCGAAGCGAGCCGGATTGCACGGGTGGCCGAACAGCTACTGCTGGAAATGCCGGAAGTCCGCATGGTGGGACGACGGACAGGACGGGCGGAATTCGACGAACATGTGGAAGGGGTCAATTTCTCCGACATCTATGTGGACTTCGCGAAGACGGATCTGAGCCGCGGCGAGTTGCGGGAGGCGATCCGCAGCAAGCTCGGCGTTCTGCCGGTCCGCATGATGCTGGATCAGCCGATGTCCCATCGCATGGGCATCATGTTGACCGGTGGACGCACCAGGATCGTCGTAAAGCTGTTCGGGGACGATCTGGACACGTTGCGGAACCTCGCCGAGGACCTTCGGGCAGACTTCTCCCATATCGACGGCATTCGTGATCTTTCCGTGGAGGCACAGGTCCGGGTCCCCCAGATCAAGGTCATCATGGACTACGAGCGCGCCGCCAATCTGGGCGTGACCCCAGCCTCGGTAACCAACGCGCTGGAAGCGCTCTCGGGCGGGCGAAAAGTCTCAGAGATTCTTGAAGGTCAGCGGCGTTTCGAGCTGGTGGTCAAGATCGCCGACAGGGCCCGGCATGCCGTCTCCCTTCAGGATCTCTTGATCGAAACCCCGAATGGAAAGGTTCCGCTCAGCACCTTTGCCGCGATCGAAGACACCGACGGCCCCAACAACATCTATCGGGAGAACGGCCGACGCCGGATACTGATCCAGGCGAACGCGGAACCCAATGAGATGGAGACTGTGGTCCGCCAGATCGAAGAACGTCTGGCCGTTGCCGAACTGCCGACGGGCTACTTCACGTCCGTCGAGGGGTCCTACAAACAGCAGCAGGAGGCGGCGCGAACCATTGCCCTTCTGTTTGGTGCGGCGATCCTGATCGTCTTCACCCTCCTCTACAATCGGTACCAGTCAACCGCGCTGACACTCATGATCATGGCCAACATTCCACTCGCCCTGATCGGTGGCGTTCTGGCGGTCTGGATCTCCGGCATGCCGCTCTCCATCGCGAGCATGGTTGGGTTCGTCGCCCTTGCCGGGATCAGCGCGAGAAACGGCATCCTGAAGGTGAGCCACTTTCTGAACCTCGCGGTTCATGAGGGTGAGGTCTTCGGCCGTCAACTCATCCTCAGAGGCTGCGATGAGCGCGTGGCGCCGGTCACCATGACCGTTCTGTCCACAGGATTGGCGTTGGTTCCGTTGCTCTTCGGCGCCGAAACCCCCGGCAAGGAGGTACTGCATCCCGTTGCCGTCACGATCTTCGGCGGTTTGGTCAGCGCTCTTGTGATGGACACAGTGCTGACACCCGTTCTCTTCCAGGTCTTCGGGCGTGACCGTGTCGAGGCTTTAACGCGACGCGGCGATGAAGACGTGGCGGCGGACACCCGTTCGGAAGGCGCGTTCTGATCAGCCGGTTTCAGTCTGACCGTGGGTCCTGATAACGACGCACTGACGGAATCATTTTGTTTCTAGTCGTATCTTTCTTGTCGGCACGTGTGCCGCCCCCCTAGGTTTGGCCCCATCATTGACACGGACCACGCATGCCTGCCGTGTGCCCGTAACGCCAAAACAATAAAGAGAGAGAGAGACCGGCTGGGTGCACGGCACGCCCAAAAGCCGTTCACCCGAGAACAAGGAGGCCACCGGGCGATGGACATGAACGTCGGAGAAACACTCACGACCCTGCAAAGTCAGGTCCTTCAGATACTGACGGACTACGGTCTCGACGTTCTCGGCGCGGTCCTGATCCTGATCATAGGCTCGATGGTTGCGAAGTGGGCGCAGGCAGCCGTTCGCCGGTCTCTCCGGCACATCACATGGATGGACGAAACGGTTCGTCCCCTGTTCGCGAGTATCGTCCGCTATCTGGTACTGGCGATCACGCTGATCGCCGTCCTCAATCAGTTCGGCGTCCAGACCGCCTCCGTGATTGCCGTCCTCGGTGCCGCCGGCATCGCGGTCGGCCTGGCTCTCCAGGGAACCTTGTCAAACGTTGCGGCGGGCCTGATGCTTCTGTTCCTGCGCCCGTTCCGCACGGGCGACTACGTAGAAGCCGGTGGCTCCGCCGGAACGGTAAAGGAAGTCGGCCTTTTCGCGACCGAGCTGTCGACGCCGGACAATGTCTACATCAGTGTGCCGAACTCGGCGATCTTCAGCGGTGTGATCAGCAACTACTCCCGCCACACGACGCGCCGCTTGGACATCGCGGCCGGGGTGGCTTACGACGCGGATCTCAATCAGGCCATGTCAGTGGTCCTGGACGCCCTGCGGAAGGACGGCCGCGCGCTCTCGGACCCGGCCCCCGAAGCCATGATCACGGAGCTGGGCGACAGTGCAGTTACGGTGAACCTTCGATTCTGGGTAAAGGCGGAGGACTATTGGGCCTGCCGTTTCGACATGACCAAGGCGGTCAAGGAAAGCTTGGACTCAGCCGGAATTGAGATCCCGTTCCCGCAACGGGTGATTCATACCAAAGCGTGACACCCGCTGTTGGAAGTCTGCGACCGCAGCACTCTGAGCCGAGGAAAATGACGACTCTCCAGCCGTGCCGCGTGCTATAGGGGCGCGGCACAGTTGGGTTCCAACCAATTCAGAGTAGAAGGCGCCGCCACCAATCATGGGCTTGCTTGAGGACGTCAACGACTACAAGGATGCGACGGCGTACTGGACCAAACGCTACGAAGTCGGCATGGGGTCCGGCATAGGCTCACGTGGTCAACTCGCTCACTACAAGGCCGAGTTCGTCAATGACTTCATTCGCGATCACGCCATCGGCAGCTTGATTGATCTCGGCTGCGGAGATGGACATATCGCAGCCATGCTCCAAGTTGAGCGCTATCTGGGTTTGGACATCGTCCCCTCGTCGATCGGTCTATGCCGGTCTCAGTTCGGCAACCGGCCGGATATGACATTCACGCCGATCTCAGCGGGGTCAATCGGCAACTTCGAACACTTCCTGTCGTGCGACCTCTCCCTCTCGATGGATGTCTCTTTTCACATCGTCGATGAGGCCGAGTTCGCAGCCCATGTGCGGCGGCTGTGCATGTTCACGTCCCGCTACGCGATCCTCTATTCCTCACGAAGCCAGGAAACAACCCGGTCCCTCAACGGAGAGGCGCCCCGGGCGCACAAGCTCCATCGGGACATCGTTGCCGCCGTTCAGACAGAAGCCCCGGACTTCCGGTATCTGGGCGAGGAACCCCACCCCTACCCCGAAGAGTCTCAAGCCCGGTTCCACATCTTCGAGCGCGGCTAACCTCTGCGGTGCCGCACGGTGTGTATCACCGCGTTCACGATCCCGCGGTGTTTCATTGGCTGAACTGTGGAGAGAAGTGGTGACCCCTACGGGACTCGAACCCGTGTTTTCAGCGTGAGAGGCTGACGTCCTAGACCGCTAGACGAAGGGGCCGCGCGGTCCGCGCTAAGGCGAGCGGCGTATATAGCTCCGGTACCCGTCCGGTTCAAGCGCGATCGCACACGGACGCCATGCCGCTCCTTCCCACTAAGGCGGACCAGGTTGCCTAACCACTCCGCGCCCGATCGAGAGAAGCGTCATCCAGCCCCCCGGTATCCAGGGTCGACAGAAACGATCTGATCTCTTTTCCGGTCGCGGAGGCCACCTGCTCGACCCGGGTCAACCGACGGTCCGCCTCATCGTCCTCATAGTGGGAAAGGAAAGTGTTCAGCGCGACTCGGCAGACATGGGCCAAAGCTTCCGCCCCTACGGCGATCGCTGCGCCGGACAGACGGTGGAGATCCGCACTCAGCTTCCAAGCGTCGCGCTTCACCCGTCCGGTTCGGAGATCTTCGATCTGGCTATCCATTAGTGTCAGGAACTGCCTAAGCCAGATCCGGCCTTCCATGGTATCGCCCTGAAACAGCTCATCGAAGCTTTCCCGGGAGAAGACCGGATGTTCCGCGTTCTCATCATGGATTTCAAATTCGGTCACACGGTCGCCGAAAGCAGTTCTGGCCTCCTTGGCTTCGGGTGACAGATAGCCGTCCAGCACCATGCGGAGCGCCTCACCCGTGACCGGCTTGGTCATCAGGTCGTCCATTCCCGCCTCAGAACACCGGTCCAGCACTTCGGGAAACGCGTTTGCCGTCAGCCCGACAACGGGGGTGTAACGGCCTGACACAGAGTCCAGTTTACGCACCGCCGCCGTCAGTTCCGCGCCGTCCATCTCCGGCATGAGATAATCGGTGAGAACCAAGTCGTAGGAGCCCCGCCGATAGGCCTCAAGCGCCAGTCTGCCGTTGTCGTAGACATCGGGAACGTATCCGTACCCTTCCAGTTGACGCAGCAGGACCCATTGATTTGTCGGATGGTCCTCCGCCACCAGTATGCGGTGACTCTCTCCTTCAACTTTGATCTGGGCCGCCGGCCTCGGCGTGTCGACCGGCTGCTTGTCCTGCGGCTTTGAGCTGTTCGCCGGGTCTCCTGCGGGCGTCTCCGGAAACACCCTTACAATTGGTTTCCGTTCTTCCGTTGACCGATCTTCCGATAGCGCAACAAGCGGAAGAGAGACCCTGAAGGTGCTGCCCTCTCCCATGGTCGACTCAACCTCGATATCGCCGCCCAGAAGATCGGCAAGGCTCTTCGATATCGACAGCCCCAACCCGCTCCCACCGCGATCGTGATGGTCCCGGGGGCCCCGGAATTGAGTGAACGGTTGGAAGAGTTTCGACAGGCTCTCCTGGTCGATACCAATCCCAGTGTCTTTGACGACAAAGACGATCCGGTCGTCCGGACCGCGTTGGCCGGACCGGCGCACGCGAATGTGGACGCCGCCGTGGACCGTGAACTTGACCGCGTTGACGACGAGATTGCTGAGGATCTGGTAGAGCCGTGTGGGGTCCGACTCAATGATGTCCGGGACATCGGCGTCGATATCGGAGTCCAGGCTTAGTGCTTTCGCCCGCGCAGGCCCCCCGAACTCCGCCATGATGTCGGCAATCAGTCGCCGGATCGTGGTTGGCGTCCGGCGCACGGTCACCTGACCCGCCTCGATACGGGACATCTCCAGAACATCATCGACGATGGTGAGCAGCCGGTCTGCGGAGCCACGCAGCATCTCGAACATCTCGTTCTGCTCGGCTGCGGTGGAGGTGGCCGAGGAGTTCCGGAGCACCTCCGCAATCCCCAAGATGCCGTTCAGCGGCGTCCGGATCTCATGCGTGATGGTGGTCAGGAAGGTCGTCTTCTCCCGCATGCCGGCGTTAGCCTCTTCCAAGGCCTTAGACAAAGCGGCATTCTTTGCCGAAATGTCCGTCGACATGGAGTTGAACGCCTGCCGCAGGTCTTCCACTTCGGTCGTCGACACACCCCCCGCTTCCGGAATCGTGACGGAGTACTCCCCCTCCGACATTCGACGGGAGGCGCCGGCGATCAGAGACAGCGGCCGTGTCAGGTAAGACGCCAGGAACCAACTCGCCGCGGCCGCTGCCAGCACAGCGACGACCGCCACCAAGATGGTCCAGAACAGGAAGCTCTCGGTATGATCCCGGAGTTCCGAAAGCGGTTGCGGGATCATCACGCCCCAGCCGGTCGTCGGGACGAAGGTGAACCCAGCCACCATGTCGGCTTTGAGGGCGGGCGAGAAGAAAACCGTTGTCGACGTCTCGCGGGCAAGCATGCGCCGGACGGGCTCCAGCCGCGCGATGTTCTTCATCGACGACCACCAATCCTCCAGCGGGTGCGCCAGAAGACTGCCGGTATGATCGACGATCGCGGCGTGCCCCCGTTCGCCAAAGGCGATGGAGCGCCCTTGCTCCACAACGTAGTCCGTCGAGAAAGCGCCAATGGCGAGTTGATCGCCATACATCCGCACCAGATAGAGCGTCGGATCACCCGATGGATTCGGCAGCACCGGGGTGAACGTCGTGTTCTCCGGTACGGCGTGATCCAGGAACACGGCCAGACGCTTCTCCGGCACTGCGGGAGGGCAAACCCGGTCCTCTGAATAGACTGACCGAACGATGCGCCCCGACTCGGGGTCGGCAATACACACATGAACAAAATCGAGCGAACTCATGAAGTCTTCGAGCCCGCTGACGGACGTGTCCGACAGCGCTGCAGAGGCCACGAGCTCAAACCCGTTGCGGATGTCCCGCGTGTATCGATCCAACGCGGCGCCGAGATTCTTTGCGATCGTGAGATGGGTATCCTCAACGATCTCGAACTCGCGGGCATATTCCCGGTCGATGACCCACGCGGCCAAGACGAATACCGGCGCGAGTGCGACGCACGAAAACGCGAAGAAAAACAGTACTCTGAGCCTCACGCCACGTGCTCCGCCCCAATTCGAGAACCATCGGGTTAGCTGTCTCAATACCCGATGGAACCGCTTCTCAAGTCGCCCCGTGCAACATTCTCCGCTTGTTTGGCCGACAGTCAAGACTAGCAAGTCATAAAACAGTCGCCCATAAAATCGAACTCAAACCGGGCGGTCGTCGCAAGAATAACCTGAATAAAAAAATGTATGATTGGTTTTAGGTGACAACCGTATGCTCCCCTAGAAGTAGGCAGGTATCTAAAAAAGCGGCGTTGGATACACTTTTAAAGCCAACTCCAAGTCTTGCGGAAAGAGGATGACCAGCGGCGAAGCTAAGGACGTGACTGACCGTATGAGTATCGAGAGCTGGCTCAGCGCCCTTTCGGACACCGTCAATGCGGGTGATCAGACCAAGCTCTCGGCCTTGTTCGCCTCGGATGCGGACTGGCGGGATGTTCTCGCTCTAACAGGCCGAATGATCACGGTCTCCGGCGCCACACGCATTGCAGAAACGCTTCTTGGTCAGACCGGTGCCGAACGCTATTTGCAGGATCTTCATATCGACGGAACACGGCAAGCCCCTACCAGGGTAACCCGCGCAGACGTTGACGTTCTTGAGGCCATCCTTTCTTTCGAAACTGCACGCGGGCGGGGTTCGGCCTTGGTCAGGTTCCGAGTCGCCGACTTATCAGCGCCTATCCCCGTCGCGTGGACGCTGCTGACCGCATTGGAAGACCTTCGGGAACACGAGGAGTGGCGATACCGGGAGGCAAAGGACGCGGCCGAGACGGAACGGGGCTTTCACGACCCGAACTGGTTGGATGAGCGCCGAGAATCACTGGCCTATGAAGGCCGTGATCCGGCAGTCCTGATCATCGGTGGCGGACATGCTGGACTGACTGCAGCGGCGCGTCTCGTCCATCTGGGCGTGGATACGCTGGTCATCGATCGCGAACAGCGGATCGGGGACAACTGGCGGCTCCGTTATCACGGCTTGAAGCTGCATAACCAGATCCATAGCAATCACCTCCCCTACATGCCGTTCCCCCCGGGCTGGCCGAAGTACATCCCAAAGGACCGGGTGGCGAATTGGCTTGAAGCCTATGTCGACGCAATGGAGATCAATTTCTGGACGGAAACCAGTTTCCTTGGCGCCGAGTGGGATACCGAAAGAGCATGTTGGACAGCGCATCTGAAGTCCGCGGACGGGCGCACACGGACCATGCGGCCCAGACACATCATCATGGCGACGAGTGTCAGCGGCCGTCCCAAAACCCCGCATATCCCGCTGCTTGAGACCTTTGGCGGGACCGTAACTCACTCAAGCGGCTTCAGAGGCGGTTCCGACTGGTCCGGCAAACCGGTCATTGTCTTCGGCACGGGAACAAGTGCTCACGACATCGCTCAGGATCTGCAAGGGCACGGCGCGCGCGTCACCATGGTTCAGCGAAGCCCGAGCATGGTGGTGAACATTGAGCCGAGCGCGCAGTTGTATGACGGCGTCTATCTCGGGCCCGGTCCGTCAATGGAAGACAGGGATCTGATTAACCTCTCCGTGCCCCTGCCGCTTCTGAAAAAGGCGCACAAGCTGGTAACGGAACAGGTGAAGAAAATAGACGCCCCATTGCTTGACGGTCTTGAGCGGGCGGGGTTTGAGCTGGAATTTGGCGAGGATGGAACGGGTTGGCCGCTGAAGTACCGGCAACGCGGTGGCGGTTACTATTTCAATGTGGGCTGCTCCGAGCTGATCGCGTCGGGCGCCATAAAGCTGGTCCAGTTCCGCGATGTCGCGGGATTCGAGAAATCCGGGATGAAGATGGCCGATGGCAGCCTGCTGCCCGCGGATCTTGTTGTGCTGGCTACCGGTTATGAAGGCTTGGCTGATATGGTGCGCAGACACTTCGGCGATGCTGTCGCGGATCGTGTCGGACCGATCTGGGGGTTTGATGAGACGAGCAGCGAGCTTCGGAACATGTGGATGGTCACGGGTCAGCCGGGTCTCTGGTTCACCGGCGGAGCCTTTTCGCAATGCCGTATCTATTCGAAGTATCTGGCACTCCAGATCAAGGCCGCCGAGATCGGTCAGCCATTTCCGGCATAGTCTGGCATTCGCGCAGTCATGACCTCGTTGGCGACATGGATCTCCCAGGAGTTGGAACCCCGGGACGCAGAAGACTTTCTGGCGCAAGTCGCGGAGAGGATCCTTAAGCAAGGCGTGCCGATTGAGCGAGCCGCCGCCCTGGTCCGCACACCCCACCCGACCCTCATGGGGCTGACCTTCATCTGGACAAAGACAGGTGGGGTGGTGGTTGATACCGCCCCGGAAGAGGCGCGCACCCACAGCCGGTTTCTGACCAGCCCCATCTACCGGGTCTTCGAGGAAGGCGTGACCATCCGGCGCCGACTGGCAGATGGCGATGGCTTGAACGAGTACCCCTTCCTGCAAGTTCTGAAGGATCGGGGGGCAACAGACTATCTCGCTTACCCGATTACATTCGTCGGCGGGGAACATCACGTTCTGAGCTGGACCAGCTTCTCACCCGGTGGCTTTAGCGACGACCACATCGACATTCTGATGTCGGTTCAGCGCCCTTTCGCGAGATTGACGCAGGTTTTCGCCCTTCAACGGACGTCCGAAAGCCTGTTGAACACCTATGTGGGGCCGAGTACGGGCCGGGAGATTCTCCGGGGCCGCCATCACCTGGGTGACAGCACTCGGATCGACGCCGTTGTCTGCTTTTGCGATCTTAAGGGCTCCGTCCGGCTGGCGGAACACTTCGGAATGGATCGCTATCTGGTGGAACTCAACAAGTTCTATGCGGCCACCGCCTTGCCCGTGGAGGAAGCAGGCGGTGAGATCCTTCAGTTCATCGGCGATGCATTCCTGGCGATCTTTCCCATCGATCGGCTTGGAACAGCCAGGGATGCGTGCGACGCGGCGCTCAATGCCGCCCAGCAAGCGATCGCCAACCTCGCACAGGACAACCGGGAACGGGTGCGCGAGGAGCAGCCTGAACTGAACT
The DNA here is from genome assembly GCA_963691835.1 of Thalassobaculaceae bacterium. Lineage (GTDB taxonomy): Bacteria > Pseudomonadota > Alphaproteobacteria > Thalassobaculales > Thalassobaculaceae. Next base: position 3,932,879 of record OY829383.1, on the reverse strand, counting down.
GCGGGATCGGGTTGCACATCGGCTCAGTCCTTTACGGGAACATCGGCACGCGGGACCGGCTCAGTTTCACAGTCATCGGCCGGACCGCCAACGAAGCGGCGCGCATTCAGGCAAAGTGCGGAGACCTCGGCCAAACGATCCTCGTATCCGAGGAGTTTAGCGCCTCGCTCCCTATCCCATGGCGGGACCTTGGCATCTACACCCTCCGAAACATCTCCCGGCCCATGCGGTTGCTGACCCTGGCCGATGCTGGATCGGTACCGGAAGAGACGGCCTGTTAGCCTGGCTTCCTTGCTAACACGGTAAGATCACTCTTGATTCCACTCCAAAGGGGTCCGCCGTGTTCCCTATCCCGGTCAAGTGACTTGCGGGGGCCATCCGTGACCTTGCAATCCAGGACCTCAAGCCCCCCCGCGCGGAGCCAGTTCACCAAAAAGGCGGGGCGCAAACCGATGAAATGGCTGTTCCCAACATCTTTGAAAACAGCCGCATCGTCTGTTTCGACGCACGGAACGGACACCATGAGATGACCGCCGGTGCGAAGGTGGCGCCTGATCCCATCCCGGAAAAGCCCAATATCTTCAAAGTGCTCCAAAGCGTGAAACGAATAGATCAGATCGAACGACGCTGGACCGTAGGCCTCAGGTCCGTAGTAACCCGCACGCGCACGCTTCAAGCCCAAGACATCTCTGGCAAACGCGGCGGACGGGGCAGATGGCTCAACGCCGGAAACCCGGGCTCCAAGACGGCGCGCGAACCACATCATGGTTCCGTCCCCCGCGCCGACATCAAGAACATCCATGCCTGTGAAAGACCCGATCTTTGACCGCAACCAGGTGATTGGGTTCGCCTTGCGCCTTACCCACGGATAGTACGACGCGGCACCGTAGTACCGGCTCTCATCGCTCTCTTGCATCGGCATATCACGCCGCTCGTGGTAGCGGTTCAACACGCTGGGCTGATATCGCCAGTTCAGATAGACGATGCCGCAGTTGCCGCACTCAACGACATCCCGCGTTACGCCCTCAACCTTGCACACATAGCTAATGATCAAGGAAAGATGGAACGGTGTGGGGCTCTCCACCGGGAGATACGGCGCAACATCCTCGGTAATCGCATCCAAATCGAAGATCACCCGTGCTTCGCCGCTGATCAACGAGGCGTTCCGGCGGCCCAGACGGTTTCCCTCACCGCAGTGCGGGCAAGAAATCAGATCATCCGAGGTAAGGTCCGGGAAATGCCGCATCAACACTTGGACAATCGCCTTCCGATCCTCTGGCGCGATGTCGTAGCGGTAAGCCCGAACGACATCCGCCATGGCCTTATCGCGATCCCAACCGACTCTCTGCGCGCCCAGGTTGGCCGTCGCGACAACAGACCGTGAGATGTAACCCGCTAGTGGCTCCAGCGATTCTTCGACTGGCGAGACGGATGACAGGCGGCCAAGACGCCGCGCCATACCTGAAACACTCTCCGCCACCTGCCGCAGAACCGCCCAAGTGTGTTCGATCGATACGCCGTCTTGATTGACCGGCGACCACGAATCCATCGCCGATTTCAGATCGGCAACCGCTTGCTGAATGCGCGGCGCCGCCGGCCAGAGAACGGAGGTGATCCGCGCCGCATGGACGGCATCCGCCCATTTCCCTGCGTCGGTAAAACGGGTCACCAAAGAGCCCCAAACATCGACAGGCTCCGCGTCCGCGTCCAACAGGCGTTGGGTCGCAGCAAAAGCGGTTTGCCACCGGCCGGAAGCCGCACAGCCCTCGATACAGATCTCAAGCAGTTGATGTGGTGCCATCGGCAAGGTGGTGATCGCCGACCGCCAAAGGTCCCGGTCGGCGAACGTAACGTAGTGGGATGACTGAGCCATGCCCATGAGGGATGTTCCCGCCCCCGGATCAATCAACAGTGCCCGCCGATACGCCCGGGCACTCTTCTCTTGGGCCCGTCCCAACCAGGTGATGTCCCCCAATATCCGCCAGACATCGGCCCGCAACGGAAGTGTCTTCGCCAGCGGGAGAGCAACCGTCCACGCCTCCTTGAGGTGGCCGTCGGCCAACAACCGCTCGGCTTGATCAACAGCGGCTGATAAAGCTCTAACCTCGTTCGGCGCGCGTTGGAGGGGCGGAATTGACATAGGCGATCCGGTTCGGCTCCGATTAGTCTTCATGCCGATCAGTATCAAGTCGCTACACTATCGACCAATAGAGCGCCAACCTTAAGAGAGCCGACGGTTCCAGCCGCCGCGCGAACAGGATGGGTCCATGGATCACAAGGAAGCGGAGAGCGCCTTAGTCGCGTCTGTTCAGCGGTTCGCGACTCATGCCGTTGCTCCCGTCTTTAGCCAGACGGCCCAAACCCCACAGAGCCTTTCCTCTCTTCGAGTGGAAGCAGCGAAACTAGGCCTCACTGGTATCCAGGTCCCAGAGAGTTATGGCGGTCTGGCCCTTCCGTTCTCGGCCAAATCGCGAAGCTGCGAGATCCTCGCCCGCGTGGATCTCAGCTTTGCCATGTCGATCGTGAACACGCAGAACGTGGCCCAGAAACTCTCGGTTGCCGCGGCGGATGGTCTTCGGGAACGCTTCATCCCTCCATTGCTGTCGGGGGAGCGCACAGCGTGCACCGCAATCACTGAGCCGAGCGCGGGTTCGGACGCCGCCGCAATGCGCACGACCGCCCGGCCGGTGAATGGCAGTTGGCGGCTGGAAGGTGAGAAGTCATGGATCATCAATGCCCGGCATGCCGAGACCGTGATCGTTTATGCGCAGACCGCCGGCATTGGGGACGGTCGAGGTGTCGCCGCATTCATTGTCGACACGAACAGGCCCGGCGTTGAGCGGACCCACGACATCGCGATGTCTGATCAGGACGCCATCGGCGTGGGCGGCTTCCGCTTCGATGGCTACCTCGCGACTCCGGATGAAATGCTCGCCCCCCCTGGCGAGGCGTTCCGCGCAATTCTTCAGGAGATCAATGGCGCCCGGGTGTACGTGGCTGCGATGTGCAATGGCATGGTGGCGGCGGCCCTTGACCGCGTTATCGCCTATGGAAAGACCCGCCAAACGTTCGGCAAGCCCTTGAGGGAACATCAAGGATGGCGATGGCCGTTGGCCCGGGCGAGCGCAGCTTTGGCGGCAAGCCGGCACCTCACGGCGGCCGCGGAAGCAGCGGTCGACAGCGGTACCGATGCCCAACTGCTTGCCGCCCAAGCCAAGATCGTCGCAACGGAGATGGCGACCCAGCAGGTTCCGGCTCTGATGCAGGCAATGGGGGCTGCGGGCCTCGACAGCCGGGAGCCGTTCACCCGTTTCCTAGCCGGAACGCGGATCGCCACGCTTGCCGATGGTTCCACCGAGATGCTGCTTGAGCGGGTTGCACATCTGATCAGCAAGGATTCGATATGACCACGAATGGCACGGAAGACCGGTCTTTCTATCCAAGTCATCACGCCCTTCGGACACCGGAGAAGGTCGCGTTCACCATGTGCGCGACCGGCGAGACGGTGACATTTGCCCAGTTGGATGCGCGATCGAACCAAGGCGCTCATGCTTTTCGGCAGCTCGGGATCACAGCTGGAGAGCACATTACGATCCTGATGGAGAACCGGCGCGAGTTCCTTGAGATCTGCTTCGCCGCCGACCGCGCAGGTCTCTACTACACCACGGTCAGCACACATCTCACAGCCGACGACATCCGATACATCATGGTCGACAGCGGCTCTCGTGCGATCGTCACCTCTGCCTCCTATGCGGCATTGGTGACCTCAGTCCGGAAAAAACTCCCTCCAGACATGCAATACCTCGTCGTCGGGGACTCGATCGACGGGTTCGAGGACTGGGAGTCTCTTTCGTCAGGTCAGCCCACATTGCCCATCGCAGACGAACGTCAGGGCGAGGACATGCTGTATTCGTCCGGCACGACCGGCCGTCCGAAAGGCGTGAAATGGGCACAGACCGGGAAGCCGCCCGGTACAAGGACAATGAAGGTCGACCTCCTGAGCCGGTTGTTCGGCTACAGCGCTGAGACACGGTATCTCAACCCCGCCCCGCTCTACCACGCAGCCCCGCTTCGGCACACGATGGTGACGATCAACATGGGCGGGACGGTGTTCATCATGGACCGCTTTGATGCGGAAGCATCGCTCCGCCTGATCCAAGACGAGCGGATCACCCATTGCCAATGGGTACCGACCATGTTCGTCCGCATGTTGCGCCTGCCGGACGATGTCCGTCTGTCCTATGACATGTCGTCTCTGGAAATGGCCGTACACGCCGCCGCCCCCTGCCCCGTCGACATTAAGGAGCGCATGATCGAGTGGTGGGGCGAGATCCTCTATGAGTACTATGCGGGCACGGAGAACAACGGCTTCTGTACGATCGACACCGCAGAGTGGCTAAACCACAAAGGATCCGTCGGGCGGGCGATGCTCGGTATCCTGAAGATCTGCGACGAAGCCGGCGAGGAGCTGCCCATTGGCGAGACCGGCGATGTTTATTTCGCCGAGGGGCATGACTTTTCCTATCACAATGACCCGGAACGCACGGCGGCGAGCCGGAACCGGCACGGCTGGACAACGCTTGGCGATATCGGCCGCCTTGATGAGGAGGGCTATCTTTATCTCACGGATCGCAAGTCCTTCATGATCATCTCCGGTGGCGTGAACATCTATCCGCAAGAGATCGAGGACACGATCCTCAGTCATCCGGCTGTCGCCGACGTGGCGGTGATCGGTGTCCCGAACCCCGATTTCGGAGAAGAGGTCAAAGCGGTCGTCCAACCTCTCACCATGTCGGCTGCTGGTGACGCCTTGGAGGAGGAGATCCTGTCTCTCTGCCGGGCCAACCTTTCGAAGATCAAGGTGCCCCGTTCCGTCGACTTCCAAGAAAGCCTGCCCAGACTGCCGACGGGCAAACTGCTCAAACGTCTGCTCCGGGATCGATATTGGCAACAGACGAACTGACGGCGAGGCATTAAATACTCTGCACACATTTTCAGCAGTTCATCCGTCTGCGCGCGTTATCGGTGCATTCCGATCCGCAAGCGTCCAATCTTACTCACCTCAATCGTTTGATTTTAATATATTTTCTCAACGGCATGATTTCTGCTGTGTGACTGTTGAGGCTTGAAGAGTGTAATGATGAGCAGTGACGGATCTGCTCTCGATGCACTGTTGAGGGTTTCTGTCTTCCACCCCCTTCGTCCCTGTAGAAGGAGAAGAACATGAACAGACTTGGAGCCGGACTTTCGGTCGCGATGCTCGCAACCGCGCTTGGCGCCTTCCCGGCGTTGGCTCAGAAGTCGGAGTACAATGTTGCCCTGGACGGCACGTTCGCCCCGCATGCCATGCCGACACTGAGCGGCGGCGTAGAGGGCTTCAACGTCGACCTCGCGAACGAGATCGGCAAACGCCTTGGTGTGAAAATGAACATCACCGCGGCTCAGTGGTCCGGCCTTCTACCGGCGATGCAAGCGGGCAAGTACGACTTCATCGTGGCCCCGACCACGATCACTGAAGAGCGGAACGAAAGCATGCTCTTCACCGAAGGCTACCTGAACACCGATTTCCTTTTCGTCGTGAAGAAGGGCGCCCCGAAGATCGAGAAGCTTGAGGACTTCAAGGGCAAGGTCATCTCGGTCAACAAAGGCTCGGTCTACGATCGTTGGGGCCGCGAGTTGGAGGCGACGGTTGGCTGGAAGATCCAGTCCTACGGCACGCAAACCGACGCCATTCAGGCGGTACTCTCCGGCCGGGCATTCGCCAACGTGGCTGGCAACACGTCCGTGGCCTGGGCCGCCAAGAAGAACCCGGGACTGGAGCTGTCCTACAACTACAGCACCGGCAAGCTCTTCGGCATGCCGTTCCGGAAGGACGATGTGGCGACCCGCAATCTGGTTGAAGGCGTGATCGAGTGCATGAAGCTCGACGGCACCTTCGCAAAGATGAGCGAGAAGTGGTTCGGTGTTGCGCCCAAGCCGGGCGATGCTGCTGTCACCGTCAGTGCGGGCTTCGGCCCTCCGGGCTTCAAGAGCTACGAGAGCACGCCGCACGTGCCGAGCTGCGGCTAACGAACTGAACAAGGCGGACGCCGGACGGGGCCACGGCTTCGTCCGGCGTTCGACGCTCATGGGACAGGATTGATGACTGCAAACGCGGTGCTCGACATTCAAGAATTGCGGAAGTCCTTCGGATCGACAGAGGTCCTGAAGGGCATCGATCTTGAAGTGTTGGAGCGGGAGCTGGTTTTCATCATTGGCCCCTCCGGCTCCGGCAAGAGCACTCTGTTGCGATGCTGCAACCGGCTCGAAGAGCCCACGAGTGGCCGGATCTTCGTCGGCGGTGAGGACATCACCCGCCGGGATGTGAACCTCAATCACGTGCGCCGCGGGATTGGGATGGTCTTCCAATCCTTCAATCTTTATCCGCACATGACCGCGCAAGGGAACATCACCCTTGCCCTCCGTAAGGTCCTCGGGAAGTCCCGGGCTGAATCGAATGACATCGCCCTCGCCAAGCTGGAGCAGGTTGGCCTCGGCGACCGGGGGGGTGCGTATCCCAGCGAGCTGTCTGGCGGCCAACAGCAACGTGTTGCGATCGCCCGCTCCCTGGCACTGGAACCGCGGGTCATGCTGTTTGACGAGCCGACCAGCGCGCTGGACCCGGAGCTTGTGGGCAGTGTCCTCAAGGTCATGCGGGACATGCGGGAAGGCGGCATGACCATGGTGGTGGTCAGCCACGAGCTTCAGTTCGCCCGTGAGGCCGCGGACCGGATCGTGTTCATGGATGCGGGAGAGATCGTGGAATCCGGCCCGCCGGAGCAGATTTTCGAAAGCTCAGAGAGACAGCGGACCCGCGACTTCGTCTCCAGGATCACCCGGCAATGAGCGAAGGGCTCTCCCAATGGGACCGCTTCGTCGAGAGCTTCCTCAAGATCGAGGTCATGATCGATTACGCGCCGGAGATCGCGTACGGCTTCCTCATCACCTGTCAGATCGCCATCGCCGTCGTGATTTGTGGTTTGGCCCTTGGCATCACGCTGGCCGCGATCCGCGCCTACAACATCGCCGTGCTCAACATTCCAATCGCGATCTTCGTCGATGCGATGCGGGCCTTGCCACCGCTGGTCTTCATCCTTCTGCTGTACTTCGGGTTACCCGGCGTCGGCATCAGCCTCAGTGGCTTCACTGTCACGTGGCTGACACTCACCCTGGTGCTTGCGGCGTTCTCCGCCGAGATCTTTCGCGCCGGCATCCTCGCCACGCCGAAGGGCCAGTGGGAGGCCGCCCGGTCGACCGGGCTCGGATTTGGGCAAACCCTGATCTGGGTTGTTCTGCCCCAGGCTGTCCGGATGACCATCCCTCCGCTGACCAACCGGACCATTGCGATCACGAAGAATACGGCGTTGGGAACGGTCGTTGGTGTGGGAGAGATCCTGAACCAGGCGACGACAGGGCAGTCCTTCTCCGGTAACGCCTCCCCCCTTGTTCTTGGCGCTCTCGCCTATCTCATTCTTTTCGTACCCGTGGTTTCCTTTGGTCGCTGGGTTGAGACCCGGTTCGCCTGGCAGCGGCAATAGCAGGGTCGGATCATGGACTTCATCATCCAGAACTTCTTCAACCTCGACATCATGGTTCAGGCGTTTCCGTTCCTGATGCGCGGGTTCGGGATGACGCTGCTGTTGATCGCGCTTGTGATCCCTCTCGGCTGCCTCGGCGGCTTGCTGGTCGCGATTTTGGGGACGGCCAAGTCCCGCCCCGTCCGTTGGACCGTCATCGTCTATGTGGACTTCTTCCGGGCCTTCCCGCCCCTTGTCCTGCTGATCTTCATCTTTGCGGGACTGCCATTCGCCGGAATAGACCTGCCGGCGCTGGCCAGCGTGGCCCTCGCCTTCCTGCTCAACACCTCCGCTTACTACGGAGAGATCTTCCGCGCGGGCATTGAGAGCGTGGGCAAAGGTCAGACGGAGGCTGCGCGCTCTACCGGCCTCAACCGCCTCCAGACCATGGTCTACGTGATTTTGCCCCAGGCCATCCGGAATGTACTGCCGGATCTGGTCAGCAATACGCTGGAAGTTGCCAAACTGACATCGCTCGCGAGCGTTGTCGCTCTTCCCGAGTTGCTCTACTCCGCTGACATGGCCCGGTCCGTCACCTTCAACGCGACCCCGATCGTCATGGCGGCTGGGTTCTACCTTGTTCTGCTTTGGCCCCTCGTGCGCCTATCTTCACTTCTCGAGCATCGGGCGATCGCGCGAGGATAGCGAGTATCGTAGCCCCTCATCTTGCGTTTAGATCTGCCCCCAAAACTTCGCCAACAATCCAACGCAGTGCATGAACCCCGGTCGCCTTACGACGTCGGGCGAAGAACGCTGTCTAATTGGAGATTTTGGCGACCCCTACGGGATTCGAACCCGTGTTGCCGGCGTGAAAGGCCGGTGTCCTAGGCCTCTAGACGAAGGGGTCGCAGAGGGAGGCTCTTCCTACCGGGGCTGCGGACGAAAATCAAGCACTGCACACACCGCAAACCCAGCGATTTCGCTGCGACGGCATTCGGTTCCACCAACTGATTCAATCAAAAAATAATACAATAAAACGCATACAATGAATGTACTCAGTATTAATGGAGCTAAACACCTCGGCTTCAATTGCCCGGCGCTCTCAAGACGGATAGAATCTCCAAGTAGAATGTTGGGCTGGGACTGTAGGGCATGCATATCCCCTTTGCGTCAAAACTAGTTCTGGTCAAAGAGCCTATTTCCCTACATTTCCTCAAGGGGTTAAGACTCCTTGCAGACGCTGAGGAAGACCATCGGAGGATGCATTGGTTCTCCATCGGTGTGCGGACCGAGGACGACTCAATTGAAGCTGATTCGTTTCTCGTGAACTGTTGGATTGCTCTGAATCTCCAGGCACCGCTGTCGAGCTGGATAAACAGAACTTTGATACTGCTCGCTCAAGACCCCATCACCAGAAACGATGGGAAGACAGTCCATATTTTGAGCCATGCCATCGCCTACTGTGAAGACAAATCGTATCTTTCTCCATTCACGGAGATAGTCATAAATGCCCGATACTACAATTCGGTAAAATCTGTTCTGATAATGAACGCGGATCGGTCCTGCCATTTGCATAAGGCCAATAAGAATATTCAATCTCATCTAATTACACTTTTGTTGGAGCGCATCTATAACAATAGGACGGCCCGTATACCAAAAGGCAATGACACCAAGCCTATTGTTATCGCAGATGAGATGAGGGCGCATAAATCAGCACCCCAAATCAATCTGTCAGAGGAATCAATTGACCTTGAAGACTCTACGGGAACACGGGAGATTCATGCACTTTTTTGTTGGATGAACCTCAATTTTCAAGATTTGAAACTAGGTACATCATCCAACAATGATCTGCTGGTTGCAGTGCCGGTTTGGGGGAAGACCTATGTAGATGCGTTTGTGCGTGATCGTATTCTATTCCTGGAAGAGGCACTCCAGGATCTCAAGGAAAGTGGAATCCGATATCAGATCGTATTCGCCTCATGCACCTACGGACAACATGCTTTGAAAGCTGCGGCGGCGGCTGTCCCTTCCATCAGTTCAAACTCAGTCTTCCTTGATCTTCCCGAGGGGCTTCTAAGTCGGCACGAAGCCGCATCTATCATGTCGTCGTTTCATCGGTCTGCGGCCTTAACCGCCAAGAGAAAGTGCGTCGACGTAGCCCTGCTCGTCTCGGACTCGATTCTATCAAGTAACGCGCTGTCCACATGTTGGCGGAATGCGAGGGATGAAGGCTTGCAGGTTCTGGCCGTTCCGCATCTCGCCTTATCATCCCAGAACAAAGACATGATAAAAAGCGTCCGCTCTTGGGCAGACACGAAACAACGTATATCGCAGAAGCGTTTCATCGCCTCACTGGCCGCGAGAAGTGTCCTTGAACTCTTCCTCGTCGACGGCGGTAACTTCAACAGTTGTAAAGCGGTGCTCTCCAGACTCCATGGCGGCCTTACGTTTGTGCTGGAGGGCGCCCTCATTATTTCCACGATTCAACACTTTCCAGGTTACATCACTCACGAAGCGTTATCGCGGATGCCCTGCATCCCGTCGATGACCGGCGATAATGGTTGGCTCGATGTGATGATCGAAAGCGAGATTGGATCGCAGGGTATTCACTACCTCAAAGACTTCGAGACGTTGAGCTGGTTCTCCGTAGATGACCAGGACAAGAAAGAATATAGCACGATGTTTAAGCATACAGGGTTGGCTATAAAGAGCTTCTTCCGAGCAAATGAATTCGTTTCGAGAGCCCGTATAGAGTCCTTTAACAACCCCTTGATATTGGAGTTTCTGGAAGACGGGGTATTTAAGGGGATCAAGACAAGCAATGAAGTGAATATGTCGAACATTCCGCGGCGCGATCAGATCCCGGAATTACTCTGCTATCTTCAAGAGATAACGAGCACCCTGGAAAAGACAACGCCGCTGCCGGTCACCTATCATGCTTGGTATCGTGCAGGGTATCTGGATCTGCTCAAAGAGATTGAGCCGGAGATTAATGAAAGTATTGAGCGATACTTAGAGGGCGGCGGCAAGCTCATCGACCTCGCGAACGTGATCGAGTCGACGGTCGCGGCGGAGACCCGGCCTGATCTGTCAGCAGCGGGAGACTGAAGCGGCCCTTCCGGCAGCGCCTTGGAAACAGTTGAGCCGCCTAACCGGCGGCGGCCATGTCATCCACGAATAACTGAACGCCAGCTCGGCCTTGCCAGTCGTCCGGCCGAAGATGGCCAGTCACGTGGTAAATGTGACCGCGTCCGCCGAGTAGTGCATCGCCAAGGGCCGTTTCCCGCGCCCTGAAGGCGATCCCTTTTACTCTCGCACCATCCTGACCGCTAAACACGCACCGGACGTGATCCGTTCCAACAATGTCCGCCTTCACGATCTTCGCAGCGGTCAAAGCAAACCGGGGTTCCGCATTTCCCGCGCCGAAAGGGCCGACCCGCGTCAACTCATCCACCAATCCCCTTGAAGCGGCACCCGGCGCCAATGCGCTATCGACCATCAGGCTGGGTGCGAGGCCAGAGTCCACGGAGGGTGCGGAAAGACGGTCGACGAGGAAGGATTCGAAGTCGCTGAGCCGTTCCCGCGCGACCGTGAAGCCCGCGGCCATCGCATGCCCACCGCCGCGCCTCAGAACGCCAGCCTGATGCGCAGCAATCACCGCTGCACCAAGATCGACGCCACGCACGGACCGGCCCGATCCCTTGCCGTCCTCCCCTTCCATGGCGATCACGCAGGCCGGCAACCCAAACCTTTCCTTGAGACGCCCGGCCACAATGCCGATTACTCCGGGATGCCACCCCTCACCGGCCGTGACCAGAACCGGCGGCAGGACATCAGATGTTCCGTACCGCCGCTCAATATCCGCAATTGCCTGTTGGGCGACGGTTGCTTCGATCTCTTTTCTGTCACCATTGCAACGGTCGAGCGCGGCGGCCAATGCCCGCGCCTCCTCCGCGTCATCCGTCGCCAGAAGACGCGCCCCGATCCCACTATCGCCAACGCGGCCGCCGGCGTTTACCCGCGGGCCCAGAACAAATCCCAGGTGATAGGCGTCAGGTGCGGCATCAATGCCGGCGACATCCGACAACGCCGCTAATCCCGTGTTTCCCCGCCGGGCCATGACCTTCAGTCCTTGCGCCACATAAGCGCGGTTCAGGCCATGAAGTGGCACCACGTCACACACCGTTCCCAGCGCCACAAGATCCAGCCATTGCAGGAGGCTAGGTTCCTTTCTGTCAGCGAAGAAGCCCCGCTCCCGCAACGTACGGGAGACCGCGACAAGGACAAGGAACGTGACGCCAACCGCCGCGAGATGGCTGAGACTGCCGTCCTCATCCAGCCTGTTGGGGTTGATGACGGCGACAGCCGTCGGAAGACGGGGTTCCGCCATGTGATGGTCGACGACGATGACGTCGATGCCGTCCGCTGCCGCTTCTTCCAGGACCGTATGGGCAAGCACCCCACAGTCCAGGGTGACCACAAGATCGCACCCCTTCGCCGCCAAGGAGCGCAACGCGGCTGTATTGGGTCCGTACCCCTCCGTCATACGGTCGGGTACATGGACGGAAACCGAACCGCCCAAGCTATGGATGAAGCGCGTCAGAAGAGCCGCCGACGTGGCGCCATCTACATCGTAGTCTGCAAAAACACCGACCTTTGCCCCAGCCTCAATCGCTTCGGCCAGCCGCAAAGCCCCTGTATTCATGTCTTGGAGTTGACTGGGGTCGGGGAGTGATGAGCGGAGCGCCGGGTTCAAAAACGTTGAGGCGTCATCCAAACCAACGCCCCGCCCGGCGAGCACCCGCCCGACCAAGTCCGTCAATTCATGGCGCTGTGACAAGGCGCGCGCCAACCGCTCGATATCCGGCCCGCTCCCGGGTGAAACCCAACGTTTACCAGTCACGGATTTCTCGACACCGAGAACGCAATCGCCCACGCGGTTTGCCGAGACACCGTCCATATCAGGATTTCAGATCTTCGGAGAGCGGCTTCCGGGTCCAATCATGGGTCGCTTCAATCGTCCGGACTGTCCCGGTCTTGGAGCGCATGATGATCGAATGGGTGTACGCGCCGTCCGTTGTCCGCCGAACGCCGCGCAGCATCGTGCCGGTCGTGACACCTGTCGCGGCGAACATCACATCGCCCTTCGCCAGGTCGAGGAGATCGTATTTCCTGTTCAGATCGGTGATGCCGAGCCGGGCGGCGCGTCCTTTCTCGTCATTGTTCCGGAACAGGAGCCGTGTCTGCATCTGGCCGCCGATACACCGCAAGGCGGCAGCCGCAAGAACACCTTCGGGCGCACCGCCGGAGCCCATGTAGATGTCGACGCCGCTGGTCGGCTGGGACGTGGCAATAACTCCCGAAACGTCGCCGTCGGAGATCAGCATTATCCTTGCTCCGGCAGCGCGGGCACCGGCGATCAGCTCCTGATGCCTGGGCCGGTCCAACACACATACAACGAGGTCGGAAACAGCCATCTTTTTCGCTTCCGCCAGAGCACCGAGGTTCTCGTCAACCGAGTTGTCGATATCCACGACGCCCTCCGGCAGGTTTCCGCCCACCGCAATCTTGTCCATATAGACGTCGGGTGCGTTCAGAAAGCCGCCTTCGGCCGCCATGGCGACGACGGCCAGGGCGTTTGGTCCGCCTTTCGCGGTAATGGTCGTTCCCTCCAGCGGATCCAACGCGATGTCGGTACGCGGACCACCCTTACCGACCCTTTCGCCGATATAGAGCATCGGCGCCTCATCCCGTTCCCCCTCTCCGATCACAACCGTGCCGTCGATCTCGAGGTTGTTGAGGGCATTGCGCATCGCGTCCACGGCTGCCTGATCCGCGGCCTTCTCGTCTCCACGCCCCATGAGTTTGGAGGCGGCAAGAGCTGCGGCCTCCGTAACCCGCACAGCCTCTAAAGCGAGGTTTCGGTCCATCGTGAGGGAGCCGGTAGCGGCTTCGTCTGACATGTGTGCTCCGGTCTTTTCTTGATCTCAGTTACAGGGATTCGATGCGGATCATGCGCGGGTCCTCCCGGACCACATCCAGTGCGCCGATCCGCTTGAGCGCGCGGCCAATCGCGGCCTCATTCGTGTCATGGGTCACCAGAACCACGGCCACAAGTTCTTCCGGATCGCGGCCCCGCTGGAGAAGGGCTTCGACCGAGACTGATTCATCCCGGAAGATAGCCGTGATGTCCGCGAGAACGCCTGGGCGATCGATCACCGTGAGGCGCAGATAGTAGCGACCGGTCAGGGCATCAATCGGTGCGGCCCCCGCGGACGTCAGATCGGATGAGGGAACGGCGAAACAGAACGACCGGCGACCGGCGGCTACATCGACGATATCACCGATGACAGCCGACGCCGTCGGCCCCGCCCCCGCACCGCGGCCATAGTGAAGCGTGGTGCCAACGGCATCGCCCTCGGCAACAACGGCATTGAATACACCTTCGACCTGGGCGATGGGCGTCGACGCCTCGACCATGCACGGATGAACACGCTGCTGAACACCGGCCTCCGTATTCTCCGCAATGCCAAGGAGTTTGATCCGATAACCCAGCTCTTCGGCGAACTCGATGTCCAGCGGAGAGATGTGACGAATACCTTCGATATGGACGGCATCGAAGTCCACGTTCCGCCCGAATCCGATGGCGGCAAGGATCGCCAGTTTGTGGGCGGCATCCACGCCATCGATGTCAAAGGCCGGATCGGCTTCCGCGTAGCCGAGTTCCTGCGCCTCGGCGAGGACATCGTCGAACGCGCGTCCACTCTCCCGCATGGTCGTCAGAATATAATTGCAGGTCCCGTTCAGGATCCCATAAAGGCGGGAGATGCGGTTGACGACCAGACCTTCTTTCAGCGCCTTGATGATCGGAATACCACCCGCGACCGCCGCCTCGTAGGCGAGCGCCGTCGCCGAGGTATCGGCCCGGTATGCCAGTGTCGTCCCATGATGCGCCAGGAGCGCCTTATTCGCGGTTACGACAGACTTGCCAGCGTCCAGCGCCCCTTCCACGAGTGTCCGAGCCACGCCCTCCGAGCCGCCAATGAGTTCGACGATCACATCCACATCGTCCCGCGTAGCGAGAGTGGCCGCATCGTCAACCCAGTCGATGCCATCCATCGAAAAGCCGCGATCTCGGGTCCGGTCTTGTGCCGATACAGCAACAACATTGATTGGGCGGCCGGCGGCGCTGGCAAGTGCATCCCGCCGTTCAATCAACAGGCGGACAGTCTCAGCACCGACGGTTCCCAGCCCCGCGACGGCGACATTCAAAGGCGATTTCATCGGGGACCGGCTCCCTTGCGTGAATGGGGAGCGATAGTCGCTGATTCGGCGCTTGAATGACAGGCCGGTCTTGACGGCCTGTGGAACGAATTGAAGCTACTCGATGAACAGCTCAGCCCGGCGGTTTCCAGCCTCCGCCCGCGGCATGACTTCCGCGTAGACCGGCTGGGTATCGCCGACCGCATCCACAATCAAACGCTCGGCCGGAAAGCCGGCACGCCGGAACTCCGCCGCCACCGCGTTGGCGCGCTTAACCGACTCATCGAAATTGACGACCTGATGGGTAACCGGATCGAGATCGCGGGTTCTACTGGACGCGTGACCGACGATGCGGACAAACCGTCCCGCCTCCATCGCCTGCTGCGAGACCGACTTGATCGTCTGCTTATCCTTCGCCGACAGGCGCGCCGAGCCGTGGCCGAAGCCGATCGTTGCGAACGGCTGCCCACTCCCGGCCGACAGACGGAACGCCTCCCCGGCGGCCGAGGCAGACAGCCCGCCTTGCGGCGCAAGGCCCAGGTTTGAGGGGGACTGGAAGCCCGGCGCCGCCAAACCCAACTGGTCGTAGTCGATCGTTACCGACGGCGACGTCGGGATTGTATCGAATGCGGTTTGCTGGCTGGGCGCGAATGTGGGCGTCGCGCCAGCGGGCGGCAACGTGAGTGTGGGTGCCGACGCTGTAGACGCAGCAGCGATCGTCGACGCCGGTACACTTTGCGCCACCGCCGGAGCGGGTGTCGACGGCGGCGTCACCGCAGGAGCAGGAGCCGGCGCTGGGGCTGTTCCGCGCGCGGGAATGGCAGAGCCGAACTTGGGCGTCACACCCGAGGGCTTCGGCGCCGCACCTGCATTTGCGTCTGGGACGCGTCCTGACGTCGTCGCCGCATCCGCGGATGAGGCCGGAACGGGGGCGTTCGGCCAAAGCGCGGACCGGTTTCCGTTCAGGGCCCGGCTCGGCAAACGGGATTGTGCCGTGGTCGTGGCCGCGGTTGCTACGGGTGTTGCCGGAGAAGCGGCTGGCGCGGTCGTGGATTGGGAAGACTGGGCCGCGGCGGTCTGGCGCTCCGTCCGTGTACCGTCTTCATACTTCGCCGCGTCACGGTCGGCCGTCAGACCTTGCCGCAGGGTTTCGCGCTGATCCTTCGGGGTCGCGTTCGTCGGCTTTGGCGGCACACTCGACAAGGACGGAAACGATCCGGTGTCCCCGCTCGGCGGTCTTGCGCTGGCCGCCTGATTCTCTTCGGGCGTCTCATCATCCGAGAACACGCCGCCGACGGCATCGGCAGTGGAGCGGTACCACTCTACCGGGTTGGCGTAGTCCGGCAGTGACGAGCATCCTCCCAAGAGCACCGCAGACGTGAGCAGTAGCGTAACCGTCCCAAACCGCCGGCGTTTGCCCGTCCCGGAAACAGACTCCGAGCCCTTGAGAACATCGTTATTCATGGCATGTGCCCCGAGATGCCTAATGCGTTATCTTTGGACTTACCACAAGTGCTTTGAAAAACCTAGGACTCTTGTCGTCCGGTCGTTGCCAACTGAGACCCCGGGCACAGGGGTGATTTCTCACGCCTTTCGCTCCTCCGAGGCCTTTGCTAAACAAAGTGATAGGTCAATAAACGACGGGAAGCTGACATGAGCGACGATCCGAAGCCGGTCAAACTGCCCGATCCGGTCGAACTCTCGCGAGTTATGACGAACATCGCCGGTAAGAGCCAGACGATCGCGAAGGAGTTCCTGGAACGACAGGAGACATCCGCGTCAACCGGAATGGCGGACCCTCTGAACGTCGGGCAAGCGTTCATGGAACTAACCCAGCGCATGATGGCCGATCCGAGCCGGGTCGCGGCCGCACAGATGAAACTCTGGCAGCAGTATGTCGGGCTTTGGCAGAACGCGACGAACCGGTTCCTGGGTGCCGAAGAGACCCCAACGGTCGAGCCGGCCAAGGACGATCGCCGCTTTAAGCACGAGGCGTGGCAGGAGAACCCGGTCTTCGACTACATCAAGCAGAGCTATTTGCTGACCGCCCGATGGATGCAGGAAACGGTTCGCGATACGGACGGACTCGACGACGCGACCGCAAAGAAAGTCGACTTCTATACACGTCAGTTCGTCGACGCGATGTCGCCGTCCAATTTCGCCATGACAAACCCGCAAGTCATTCAAGAGACGATGGACAGCGGCGGCGAGAACCTCGTTAAGGGCTTGCACAACCTGCTCGACGACCTTGAGCGCGGTAAAGGCCAGCTTCACATCAAGATGACGGACCACGACGCCTTCGAGGTTGGCGGCAACATCGCCACGACCCCGGGAAAGGTTGTGTACGAGAACGAGCTGATGCAGCTCATTCAGTATTCGCCGACGACGGAAACCGTCATGCGCCGGCCGCTGCTGATCGTCCCGCCGTGGATCAACAAGTTCTACATTCTGGATCTTCGGGAGAAGAACTCGTTTATCAAATGGGCGGTCTCTCAGGGAATCACACTGTTCGTCATCAGTTGGGTGAACCCCGACGAGAACCTCGCTGCGAAGACGTTCGAGGACTACATGATTCACGGCCCCTTGGCCGCGCTCGACGCCATGGAAAAGGCGACGGGTGAGCGGGAGGCCAACGTCATCGGCTACTGCATTGGCGGCACACTGCTGTCGAGCACGCTGGCGTACATGAAGTCCAAAAAGGACGATCGCTTCAAGGCGGTGACGTTCTTCACGACGATGGTGGATTTCGAGGAAGCCGGAGAACTCGGCGTCTTCATCGATGAGGAGCAGCTCGCCTCCCTTGAGGAGCGCATGCAGAAGGATGGTTTCCTGGACGGCTCCGCCATGGCGACCACGTTCAACATGCTGCGGGCGAACGATCTCATCTGGTCTTTCGTCATCAACAACTACTTGATGGGCAAGGATCCTTTTCCCTTCGATCTGCTCTATTGGAACTCGGATTCGACCCGGATGCCGGCGGCGATGCACAGCTTCTATCTCCGGAAAATGTATCAGCAGAACCTGCTGGTCGAGCCGGGTGGGATCGAGCTGTGCGGGGTTCCGATCGACATTTCGTCGAACGACCGGCCCACGTTCATCCTGTCAACGAAGGAAGACCATATCGCGCCGTGGAAGGCGACCTACAAGGCCGTCGGGCTCTACACAGGGACGACGAAGTTCTGCCTTGCGGGATCGGGACACATCGCCGGGGTGGTCAACCCGCCCGCCGACAAACCTAAATACGGCTACTACACAAACACCCGGAAACCGAAAGATCCGGAGAAGTGGCTTGAAGGTGCGACGTGGCACGAGGGCTCTTGGTGGCCGGAGTGGGTGAAGTGGTTGACACGGCAGGGTGGCGGCAAGGTCCCAGCACGGGTTCCGGGCGACAGGGAACTTGCCGCGATCGAGGACGCACCAGGGTCGTACGTGAAGATCCAGACCCGCAAGGAGTAGGAGTAGGAGCGGGAAAGCTATCCACCCCCGCTCCCTTTCCCCTTGTCAGTCGGAGGCGGCGGCGAGACGGGTTTCCGCCGCCTGCCGGATCGCGGACAGCGTCGTCTTCGGCGTGATCGCTTCGGGATGAAGCTTCACCTCGATGAGCGCCGCCTTACCCGACGCGACGGCACGTTCGAACGCGGGCTCGAACTCCTCCGTACGCGTTACGGTCTCTCCGTGGGCGCCGTAGGCCCGGGCCAAGGCAGCGAAGTCCGGATTTTGAAGGGCTGTATGGCTGACCCGGCCCGGATACTCCCGCTCCTGATGCATCCGGATCGTCCCGTACATGCCGTTGTTCACGATGATCCCGATGAACGGTGCGTCATACTGCATGGCCGTCGCCAACTCCTGGCCGTGCATCATGTAGCAGCCGTCCCCATTCATACTGACGACAATCCGCTCGGGATGGACGAGCTTCGCGGCCACACCGGCCGGCAGGCCGTATCCCATCGATCCGCTGGTTGGGGCGAGCTGCGTTCGGTACCGGCGATACCGGTAAAAGCGGTGCATCCAGGTGGCGTAGTTGCCAGCCCCGTTGGTGATGACCGCGTCCTCGGGCAGGCGTTTGTCCAGCCAGGCCGCGATCTCGCCCATCTGCACGTCGCCGGGTACCGGCAGGGGAGCTAGGGTCTTGAGGTAGGCCTCTCGCCCCTTCGAGACGCTCGCGGCCCATCGGCTACCATCTACGGGCTCCATAGCCGCGGCAGCCTTGGCGAACGCCCGCATACCCGCATGGATCGGCAGATCCGCCTGGTAAACACGGCCCAGCTCCGCCGCGTCAGGATAGACGTGGACCAGTGGCTGCTTTGGTTTCGGAATGTCGAGGAGGCTGTAGCCGCTGGTCGTCATCTCCCCCAGACGGGAGCCGATCACGATCAGCAGATCACTGCGCATCACATGATCGGCCAAGGCCGGATCGATCCCGATCCCGACGTGGCCGACATAGTTGTCGTGACGATTGTCAAAGTAGTCCTGACACCGGAAGGACGCCCCGACCGGCAAGCCGTTCTTTTCCGCAAAGGTCTGGAGATCAGCAACAGCCTCAGCATCCCATCCGCCGCCGCCAATGATCACCAGCGGGTCAGATGCCGCCGCCAGCATCTCTCGAAACTGGGACATGTTGTCGGGACCGGGATGCGCTTCCACCCGCCGGTAGGATGCTGGATCCGGTACGGTGACGGTATCGGTCAGCATGTCCTCGGGGAGTGCCAGGACCACCGGCCCCGGGCGTCCGGACACCGCCGTGTGAAACGCGCGGCTCAGGTACTCCGGCAAGCGCGCCGCATCGTCCACCTGGGCCACCCACTTGGCCATCTGCCCGTACATGCGCCGGTAGTCGATCTCCTGGAACGCCTCGCGGTCCATCATGTCGCGGCCGACTTGGCCGACCAACAGAACCATCGGCGTGGAATCCTGAAAGGCGATGTGCACCCCGGCAGAGGCATTCGTCGCCCCAGGACCGCGCGTGACGAGACAAACCCCCGGCTTGCCGGTCAGCTTGCCATAGGCTTCCGCCATCATCGCCGCCCCACCCTCTTGGCGGCAGATGATCGTCTTGACGGAGTTCGCGTCGTGAAGGCCGTCGAGCACTGCGAGATAGCTCTCGCCCGGCACGCCGAACACCATGTCGACCCCATGCAGCTTCAGCTGGTCGACCAGGACGTGACCGCCCAGCCTGGGCTCGGCGTCCCGCCCCTCAGTGTTCGATGCACTCATCAACATACCCCTTGTATCGCTGTGATTTCGGCTTCGGCAGATCTTCCTCGTTCACGTATTGGATCGAGCTTTTGCCTTTGAGATCCGCCGGGAGGATCATCACCCGGATGAAACGCGAGCAGGAATCTGGCCCTGCCTGGGCGAACACCGGCTCCACACCGCTTTCAAACCACGCACCGCCAGGACCGTAGTCCGTTGAGTCGCCTTCGACATCAATCCGGATCGCGCCTTCGCGGAGGCATCGGATACCGGGTCCCTGATGGGTGTGAAGGAAGGCCTGCCCCTCGGCCGGAAACCGCACACTATCGCACCGCATGAGCCATTGCCCGGTGGGATCGGGTCCGTCGAGCGGGGACTCGATCTCCAGGCGGCACGCGATGCCATTACCCAAATCGGTCACGGCTTGGTCGCTCTCCAGAGAGAGTTCCCACCGCCAAAGCTCAGCACCCTGGTCGGCGGATGTGATGAAGACACTCTCCGCCCCGTGCCAAGCCTGGTCTTCCGACAAGGACGTCCCATCGGACAGCGTCACAGAGCCTGTGTTGCAGTAAATCACCCGGTTGGTGGCGGGCAGCGGTGTCTCCGCCCGGATACCGGGCGCAAATCGATCCTTCAGGAAACGGAGGACGTGGTTTATTTCTCCCATGGCGCAACCTTCCGGGCGCGTTGTTCTTGTGCTCCGCCTCAGCTGGACGAAGTGATCTGTCCTCGCTCGATTACGTACATCGCGTCAAGAAGCCCGGCGAGGTGGGTGTCGTTCGATTCCGAGATGAGAACCGAAATCCCCTCCTTCTTGAGGTCGGTCAGAACAGCCACCATGCGCTGCGCCAGGACCGGTGCGATGCCTTCCGTCGGCTCGTCCAGCATCAGCAGTTTGGTGCCCGCCATAAGCGCGCGGGCCAGGGCGACCAGCTTCTGCTGACCACCGGAAAGCTGTGTGGCCCCCCGGTCGCGAAAAGCCTGCAGTTCCGGCATCAGCTTGTAGATCCAGGCAAGCCGGTCCTCGTAGTCCTCAATCCCAACTGCGTGTACCGGAATGAGGATATTGTCTTCGGCGGAGAGCTGTGGGACGAGACGCCGGTCCTCCGGCATATAACCCACCCCCATATGGGCGCGTTTGAACTCCCGGACCTTCAGCAAATCCACGTGATCGTACTCAATCACGCCGGCTTTCGCCTTCAGCAGCCCCATGACGGTCCGCATGAACGTGGTCTTGCCGGCACCGTTCCGGCCGATCAGCCCACACATCTTTCCGGGCGCCACCGTCAGGCTGACAGCGCGGAGGACGGGTACCGGGCCGATATCTACATCAAGGTCGCGCGCCTCAAGCATGGCTCGCCTCCCCCGCGACAACCTCATCCGCCGCCCCGGCGTCCCGGCGGTGATACTCCTCACCGATCACGAATTCCTTCACTTTCGGGTCCACCAAGGCTTCGTCCGGCGGAGCGTCGCAGATGATCTCCCCCTGATAGAAAGCGAGCA
The DNA here is from genome assembly GCA_963691835.1 of Thalassobaculaceae bacterium. Taxonomy (GTDB): domain Bacteria; phylum Pseudomonadota; class Alphaproteobacteria; order Thalassobaculales; family Thalassobaculaceae. The sequence goes on along the minus strand of OY829383.1, from coordinate 3,911,364 downwards.
CGCGGCTCACATACCGGGCGACGATTTCCATGTCGTGTTCGACGAACAGGACGGTCACCTGCTCCCGCTTCAGCACGTCCATCACGATGTCCATCAGGTCGAACTTCTCTTCCACACTGATGCCACTCGTCGGCTCATCGAGAAGCAAGATGCGCGGGGACGCGACCATGGCCATGGCGATGTCCAAGAGCTTCCGCACCCCTTGCGGAAGCGTTGACGCCACGGCATGCGCATAGTTGTCGATCTGGAAACGCTGCAGCACCTCCCAGACCTTCTCCTCAGTATCATTGCGAACGAGGCGCGCGAACGAGGCAGCCCCCGTCCCCTCCGCGATACCGATCGCGACGAGAAGGTTCTGGAAAACCGTCATCGTCATGAAGACTTGGGCAACCTGAAAAGACCGGCAAATGCCGAGCCTTGTGATCGTCCGCGGCTCCAGATCCGTGATGTCGTCGCCTTCAAAGAGGATCCGGCCCTCACTCGGCTTCAGATAACCGGTGACCATATTGACGAAGGTCGTCTTCCCTGCCCCGTTGGCGCCGATGATGCCGATGATCTCGTGCGGTGCCACCGTGACATTGATGTCCTTGGCGGCAACGACGGCACCGAAGCTCTTGCCGAGGCCTTTGGCTTCAAGGATCGCCATCTCAGGCCTCCTTCCGGGGGGCAAGTTTCCGCACGAGAGACCAGACGCCATCCGGCAGGAAGAAGATGATCAGCAACAGCGTTCCACCCACGATCAACTGCCAGGCATGGGGCAGCCATTCGAAAGCGTAGGTCCGGATCAGCTCGAAGATCACCGAACCGATGAAGGGCGCTGCGACACTGCCCGGTCCACTCAGAATGGTGACGAACACAAGCTCTCCGGAGACCGGCCAGTTGACCATGCTGTCCGGATCGACCTGCCCCAGGGTGAGCGACAGCATCGCTCCGCCCAACCCGGCGAGTGCCGCCGACATCACATACTTCACATGGATCGCCCAAGCGACGGAGAAACCCAGATATTCGACCCGGATTTCATTGTCCCGGATCGCGGTCGTTAGCGAACCGAGGGTGGATTTCAGATAACGATGAACCGCAAGCGCAACGCCCATGCCGACGAAGCAGAGAACGACATAGAGGATCTTGTCGTTGACCACCTCGTCTTCGGACCGCATGCCCAGGAAACTTGGCGAGGGCACATTGAAGCCATCCGTGCTGCCCAGCACCTCGGTCTTCACAAGCACGCCGTAGAGAACCATCGAGAACGCAAGGCTCAGCATCGCGAAGAAGATCTCGCGATACCGCCGGATGATGAACCCGAGGAGAAAGCCCAGGGTGGCCGATACCAAAATGGCGATCGGCACGGAGATGAAGAACTCCGTGATCCCGAACTCCTTGGCCAGGATCGCCACCGTGTAGGCGCCGAGCCCGTAATACAGCGCGTGACCGAACGACACGAGGCCGGTCCGCCAGAGAACCATCAAGCCGACGACCGCAAGCGCGCGGGCGAAGGAGATGGTGAGGATGTTGACGAGCCAGTCCGGCAGAAACGTGATCCCGGCGATGGCGCAAAAGCCCAGGCCGACGATAAGGCCTGGCATGGTGAGGTCACGGGTGCGGTCCATCGTAACCTCCTCAGATCTTGCGGGCTTTGGCCGGGGCGAATAGCCCTTCCGGCCGGAAGACGAGGACAACGGCCATCACGACGAAGACCACGAACAGCTCCACCTCCGGGAACTGGTGGACCGCCGTCGCCCGCGCCATGCCAACAGCGAGCGCCCCGATGACAGCCCCGGGGATGCTGCCCATACCGCCGATGACCACGACGGCGAAGGACAAAACGATCACATCGATGCCGAAGCCGGGTGCGACGGAAACGGTCGGGGCGATGTAGGCGCCCCCCAGCGCACCGAGCATGGCGCCGATCACGAAGGTCACCAGATAGACCATGCTGACGTCGACCCCCATGGTCGTCGCCATCTCGCGATCGTAGATGACCGCGGTGAGCAGGCGCCCCCATTTGGTCTGGGTGAGGACGAACCACAGAACGACGCCGATGCCGATGGCCAGACCGATCATGGTGAGCTTGTAGACGTCGCGGATGATCCCGCCGATCTCCACCGCATCAAGCGCGACCATCGGTTGGTAGGCGAAGTAGGGATCAACACCGAACGTCAGCAGAAGAATGTCTTCGAGGATGAGGAATGTGGCGAAGGTTGCCAGCACGATCACCACCTCATCCCGGTGGTACATGTGCCGCAACAATGTGCGCTCGAGGATGACACCCAGCACCACGCCGACCCCGATCGTTGCGACAGGGATCATCGCGAACGTGCTGATGTCGGAGAAGCCGCTCTCCGACCAGACACCGATCAGGTAGGCCGCCGAGTAAGCACCCCACGCGTAGAAGTTTCCGTGTGCGACGTTGAGGATCTTCATGACGCCGAAGATCAGCGTGAGTCCCACCGACACGATGAACAGGTAGGAGGAGAACTCCAGCCCGTCGATGACAATGGTGATGAACAGGTCCATGGCGCGGCCCGTGCCCCCCCCGGCAATGGGTCCTTGAAGATTAAGGCCGACGGCCGGGTTCACTCTCCCGGCCGCCGGTCACGTTGGTTCTACTAGCCTGCCCGCTCCAGATGAGCGGTAGGCGCCGTAAAGTGCCGGATCAGCACTTGGCGCCTTTCATGCCGCCTTCGATCCACTCGACGCTGGACTGGCCGTCCGGAGGCATGACGCACTCAGCGGGGAAGAACTGGATGTCGACAGCACCGGGCTCCGCATCCTCGTCGTTCCACTTTGTGATGCCATAGACATGCTCGGTGATGGCCTGGTGACCACCGGCGAGCGCCATCTTCACGGTCGTCGAGAAGCTCTCGAACTCCATACCCTTGAAGGCCGCGATGACCTGATCCTGGGTCGGGAATCCGCCTGCCGCCTCAGCCGCCTTGTCATAGGCGATCTTGGTCGCCAGCACCGCCTGGCCGTACTGATAGGCCGGACCTGACGGATATGTGCCGTAGCGGTCCTTGTAGGTGTTGACGAACCACTCATTCAGCGCCGTCTTCCGATCGCGGACGAGGATGCCGTACGGCCCCCGGGCCCCGAGGATCAGACCGTCGGGCAGCTTCTTGCCAAGCCGGTAGGCCGCCGTGCCGCCAACTGTGAAGACCACCTTCTTCCGCTTGAACAGGCCGCGTGGCGTCGCCTGGAAGATGAAGCCCTCAAGGTCGCCGTCCCAGAACGAGGAGTGGACGAGCTCAGACTTGTCGAGGGACAGCGCGGAGATCTCACTGCCATACTGACCGGCAAAGATCTTCGGGAACTGCAGCTTGTCGGACGCCTTGGCGTCAGGCATCAGATGGCCCATGGCGAGGCTGAAATCACGCCAGGAATCTTGGCCCCAGGCGTAGTTCTGGTTGATGCCCGTGTAGCTTTTCACGTCCGGGAACATCTTGGCGACGTAGTGCGCGGCCGCGACACTGTCAGCCGTCGCATGTGCCATCGTCCGGAAAACGTAGTTCCGGGATGACTCTTCAAAGATACGGGGCGTGCCACAAACCGCGAACACCGTTAGACGCTTCAGCTCTTCGACAACCGGCGCCAGCGCGGCACAGGAACCCGACGAGATGTAGCCGATGATCACATCCATATCGCGCTTCTGGACGAGGTTCCGGTATTCGGCCACCTGCTTGGTATTGCCGCCTGCCTCGTCGATGAAGTCGGGCTCAGCCACGGCCCCAGCGAAACCCTTGGTGTTGTAGGGTGCCGGCAGTTTGCCGGAATTGATGGCGTCGATGACCATCTCGGCGCCGTTTCGAGATGGCACGCCAAAGGGTCCGGCGGCCGGTCCGGACAGGAACGATGGTACCGCAACCTTAATGGTGTCTTTCGCAACCGCCGGTGCGGCCAGACCGCCAATGGCAGCCGCAGCGGCCGCGACGGTAAACAGTCTCCCGAGCGCTTTCATGCACCCCTCCCTGTTATCTGTTCTTGCTCCTTAACCGACGGCAACGCCGCCTCGGTGCCGAGTGTAGGCATCGTTCTGAAAGCTTGGCAACGTTGGGAGCCTGAGTATCCAAGTGGGCAAGTCTGACCTTCCGGCTACGACGCTTTTCAAAACCGGTAGCGGTAGCGATACTCCCGGCCAAGCGGTGCAAGCCGGAAAACCGCATTACTGACCGTATGGAGGAGCCCGTCACATGGGTGTGCGAAAGAACTTCATCGCCGGAAGCTGGGTCGAGGGCGCAAGCGGGCGCGACAACATCAATCCGTCCGACTTGGGTGACGTGATTGCGAGCTACGCGTCCGCAAGCGCTGAGCAGGTCAACGAGGCTGTTGCCGCGGCCAAAGCCGCCGCACCGGCATGGGGAAGGACCACCCCGCAGCAACGCCACGACATCCTCGAGAAGGTCGGCAATGAGATCATGGCCCGTAAGGATGAACTGGGCCGCCTCCTCTCTCGGGAGGAAGGCAAGACCCTGCCAGAGGGCATCGGCGAGGCGATCCGCGCCGGGCAGATCTTCAAGTTCTTCGCCCAGGAAACCCTGCGGATCGCGGGTGAGCGGGTTGCCTCCGTCCGCCCGGGTGTGGAGATCGACATCACCCGTGAGCCGATGGGCGTCGTCGGCATTATCACACCCTGGAACTTCCCGATCGCAATCCCGGCCTGGAAGATCGCGCCCGCGCTCTGCTACGGCAACGCCATCGTCTTCAAGCCCGCCGACCTCGTACCGGGATGCGCTTGGGAGATCGCGGACATGCTGGTCCGGGCGGGCATCCCAGAGGGCGTGTTCAACCTCGTGATGGGACGTGGTTCGGTCGTTGGCCAAGCCATCCTGGATCATCCAGACGTGGCCGCCGTTACCTTCACCGGCTCCGTCGAGACCGGCAAGCACGTGGCCTCAACCTGTGCGGCGCGTCTCGCCAAGGTGCAACTCGAAATGGGCGGCAAGAATCCGTTGGTGGTTCTGGACGACGCGGATCTGGACATCGCGGTGAACTGTGCGGTTCAGGGGGCGTTCTTCTCGACCGGTCAGCGCTGTACGGCCTCGTCCCGTCTGATCGTCACCGAAGGCATTCACGACCGGTTCGTCGATGCGATGGTCTCTCAAATGAAGGCGCTGAAGGTCGACGACGCCCTTGCTGACGGGACACAGATCGGTCCGGTGGTCGACCAGTCCCAGCTCGATATCGATCTCTCCTACATCGATATCGGCAAGAAGGAAGGGGCGAACCTCGCGTTCGGCGGGGAGCGGTTGAACCGGTCGAAGGAGGGTTTCTACCTGCAGCCCGCGTTGCTGACCGAGACCACCAACGACATGCGGGTGAATCAGGAAGAGATCTTCGGTCCCGTCGCCACGGTGATCCGGGTCTCCGGCTACGACGAAGCGCTGTCCGTCGCCAATGACACGGCATTCGGACTGTCGTCCGGCATCTGCACCACGTCGCTGAAGCATGCGTCGGACTACAAGCGCAACGCCGAGGCCGGCATGGTCATGGTCAATCTGCCGACCGCCGGGGTGGACTACCATGTGCCGTTCGGCGGCCGGAAAGGCTCCAGCTACGGCCCGCGTGAGCAGGGTCGCTATGCAGCCGAATTCTACACGACGGTAAAGACCGCCTACATCCTCCCCTGAGGACAGGCAGCCTCCCCCGGCCGACGCGGTCGGGGGAGTTTAGGCCGCGACCCGTTCACGCAACGCCGACACCAGACCGTCCAAAGCAGATCCCAATGGGCGGTTGTCCGCGACTTCGGGAACATGCTCCCTGACCAACAGCCGTATCCGCTCAAGCGTAGGTCCCAAAGCCCCCTCGTCGCCCCGAAGCTCAATGGCGCGGACAGCAATCGCCATCTCCGCGGCCGTTACGGTCGTGCCATGATTGATGACGTCTCGAAGGGCCGCGGCCGTATGCCAGGTATCGGCCATCACATCCTCGACACCGTCCGCACCGATACTGGGCCAGACCGGCTGAGGCGACGCGGCCTGAGCCAGGCTCATCGCGGCCGCTTCCGCTGTTTTGGTAAGCGGTGCCAAGCCGTTGGAGCCGGAGTCCGGGTCGGCGAGAAACAGCGGAAGATCCGTGAAGCGAGTCGACAGGAGCTTTGAGATGCGGGCCACCTGTGCCAGAGCCAGCCGGACATATGCCCGGCTTAAACCCGCGAGAGAGTCGCCGAGCTGCGGTGCCAAAAAGTTGCCTGAGGAGAGAATGTCGCCGTCATCCACCAAGGTAACGGGGTTGTCGGAAACACCGTTTATCTCCGCCGTGACATCGGCCTCGGCCCGGTCGAGCGCCGCCGCGACCGCACCGTGAACCTGCGGTATGTTCCGGAAACTCAGCGGGTCCTGGATGCGCCGTGCGTTTGCGTTCCCCTCAAGGACCGATCCCTGAAGGAGACGCAAGACATCGCTGGCGGCGCTTTGAATGCCCGCATGGGGCCGTTGAGCGAGCACGCGCGGATCGAACGGCGTGAGGTTTCCGCGAAACCCGATGAGAGATAGAGCGGCGGCCGACTGCGCCACATCGAACGCCCGGCGCGCCTCCACCACAGCGACAGCGGACAGGCCGGACGACAAACCGGAATGACTGGCCAGTGCCAAGCCATCTCTGGGGCCCAGCCGTGGCGGTGCTATGCCAGCCGCCGCCATCGCCTCTGCACCATCCAGAGTTCCGCCGTCGGCGCTCCGCATCGGCCCCTCGCCAATCAAAGCCATGGCCAGCGTCGCGTTCTGAAGCAGGTCCGCTACGCTGATGGACCCGGTCTCGCCTACCAGAGGTGTCAGATTGGCGTTGAGACAGTTTCTCAGATGATCTGCAATGTCCGGGTGTGCGCCCGTCGCACCGATGAGGAGCGTGTTCAGTCGAACCAGCATTCCCGCCCGGACCACCGTGTCGGGCAACGGATTGCCAGTCGCGCTCGCGCGGCCGCGAATGGTGCTGTAGGAGAAGTCGGCCAGCGCCTCCTGATCCAGGGTCTCCGCCGCCCGGGCGCCCAGTCCGCGTGTGACCCCATAAACCGGCTTGCCAGACGAAACCGCGTCATCGATCAACGCCCGGCTGGCCTTCATTCTCTCGATGCCGTCTCGGGAGAGCGCGACGTTGGTTGCCCCTCTCGCCGCCCTAACCAAAGTCTGCGGGGTTAGCGAACGGCCATCGAGAAGCAGTTGATCAGGCATAGGGGAGCATTCTTACCAGCCCCTTTCGACGCCCCTTCTCTAACATCGCTGCGGCCAACGCGATGTCGCTGGTCGACATGCCACGGTGCCAAAAAAGAATGGTCTCGTCTTGAGACACCCGCCCTGGTTTGGCGCCGCAAGCGATCTCTCCAATTTCAGCGTGAAAGCTCGCCTCGGAGATCTTGCCGGCATTGATGTGCGGACGCAGCGCCCCGAAAGGCCCCGCTTGAAGCTGACCAAGGTCGTCCATCACGAACTTGTCGAAGATATCGACGAAGTCGAGAGGCAACGCGCTCATCGTCCCGTAAGGCACCACAAGCGCCCCTTTTCGGACCCAACTGGTCTCGAACTGGGGATTGGGTTCCGACAGGCGTGACGCTTCGACCATGACGTCTGCCCCCTCAAGGCATGTCCGCCAGTCGTCCACCGCCGTTACGGTTTTGCCGAGATCCGCGCTCAATCGCTCTGCAAAGGGCCGGTAACTCTCCGGCCGGCGGGAGTGCACCCGAATTTCCTCGAAGTCGAACAGATGATCCAGCAGCCGGACGTTCCAGTACGACGAGCCCCGTGCGCCGATGTGCCCCAGAACCTTCGGTTTCTCTGGCGCCAGGTACTTCGCACCGAGTGCGGTCAACGCGCCCGTGCGCATGTCGGTCAGACCAGCCGCATCAACGATCGCTTTGGGCGTGCCGTTCCGGGGGTCAAACAAGGCGACGAGCCCCATCTCCGAGGGCAGACCGCTCTTGTAGTTGTCCACGAAGTCGCCGACGACCTTGATCCCGGCATAGTCCAAGGGGGCCACATAGCCTCGCAGGACGTTGAAGTGTCCTTTGCCGTTGTCTTCAGGCACGAGATGCATGCGCGGCTCGATCACGGTCTGACCGCGCCCGGCGGCAATCAATCCGCCTTCAACCGCCTCCAGGATCTCGTCATCCGTGATGCCGAGCGCCTCGACGTCCGGACCGCCAAGGTATTCCATCTGGATCGACGCCATTGTTCCCCCCTCTGCGAAAGCAAAGAGCCTTCGCCAAGCCGAATAATGCTGTCAATGATCCGTTGACCCTTTGACGGTTCAGGCTCTGCCCGTCTCCGTCCCATCGGCCGGAAGCTGGTCGTACAGGTCATACGCCCGCGTCTCGAACGCCGTCACCATGCGGCGGACGGCCTCGTTGAAGAATAGTTCGATGACGCGTTGCAGCACCCGGCTCTTGAACTCGAAATCGACGTAGAAGTCGATCTCGCACCCCTCCGGGTGTTCATGGAAAATCCAGTGATTGTTCAGATACTTGAACGGGCCTTCAGCGTAGGAAACGTCAATGCGCGTGTCTTCGGGCTTCAACTCGACACGGGAGGTGAACCGCTCGCGGATCATCTTGTATCCGATCATCAGATCCGCGACGAGCAGCCGCGCCTGGCGCTCCCGGACGCGGGCACCGACGCACCATGGCAGGAACTCTGGGTACCGGCCCACATCGGCAACCAGGTCATAAAGCTGGTCCGGACGGAACGGGACAACCCGTCTTTCAGCGTGGGTGGGCATTGGCGATCGGTCTCTTACGTCCGGGTCGTTCTGCGTCAGTCCTGCGCCGCTCCGGCGGCGTCTCGCTGAGCCTTCTCCACCAATCCGGCCAGCGTGTCGAGAGCGGGTTGCCCCTCCCCCGCAAGCTTTTTGTCGCGGGCGGCCCGAAGCCGGGCGAAATCGTCGCCCGCGTGATACGACGACCGCGTCAACGGTGACGCCGAGACCATCAGGAAGCCTTTGCCGTAGGCCAGCCGCTCATAGCCTTCGAACTCGTCCGGCTCAACGAAACGGTCCACGACGTGGTGCTTCACAGTCGGCTGCAGATATTGACCGATGGTCAGGAAGTCGATGTCGGCCGAGCGCATGTCATCCATGACCTGGCCGACCTCCTCCCGTGTCTCACCGAGGCCGACCATGATCCCAGATTTCGTGAACATAGACGGGTCCAACGCCTTCACCAGATCGAGAAGCCGCAGCGAATGGAAGTAGCGGGCGCCTGGCCGAACCTCAGGATAAAGGCGCGGCACCGTCTCCAGATTGTGATTGAAGACGTCGGGCCGCGCGTCAACGACCACCTCAAGCGCCCCGTCCTTCTTCAGGAAATCGGGTGTCAGAACCTCGATCGTCGTGCCTGGAGACTGATCGCGGATCGCCCGGATCGTCCTCGCGAAGTGCTCGGCCCCGCCATCATCGAGATCGTCCCGGTCAACCGAGGTGATCACCACGTGGTTGAGGCCGAGCGTCGCCACAGCCTCACCCACATTGTCCGGCTCATGCGGATCAAGCTGATCCGGCCGCCCGGTTGCCACGTTGCAGAAGGTGCAGGCTCGGGTACAAACCGAGCCCAGGATCATCATCGTCGCGTGCTTCTTCGACCAACACTCGCCGATGTTGGGGCACGCCGCCTCTTCGCACACGGTATTGAGCGACAGGCCCCGCATCAGGGCCTGGGTTTCTTTGTACGTCTTCGACGTCGGCGCCTTGACCCGGATCCAGGCGGGTTTCCGCTTGATCGGATTGTCCGGCTTGTTGGCCTTCTCTGGATGGCGGGCGGCCCCGATACGGGGTGCTCGGTCGGCGATGCTCATGCCGGCTCCTCTGGGCGGGGCGGCACCTTTGGGCGCCGCCGACTAAGCCTTAGAAGTGGATTGCGCGTCCGTACGCATCAAGGACGGATTCGTGCATCATCTCAGACAGGGTCGGATGCGGGAACACGGTGTGCATCAGCTCCGCCTCCGTCGTCTCCATGGTCTTGGCGATGCCGTAGCCCTGGATAAGCTCCGTCACCTCCGCGCCGATCATGTGCGCACCAAGCAACTCACCGGTCTTGGCGTCGAACACGGTTTTCACCAAGCCCTCAGGCTCACCCAACGCGATGGCCTTGCCGTTGCCGATGAAGGGGAACTTGCCGACCTTCACCGTATGCCCGGCCTCCTTCGCCTTGGCTTCGGTCAGACCAACGGAGGCAACTTGCGGACGGCAATAGGTACAGCCCGGAATGTTGGTAGTCTCCAGCGGATGGACCCCTTTCACCCCGGCGATCTTCTCGATGCAAAGCACACCCTCGTGACTTGCCTTGTGGGCGAGCCAGGGCGGGCCGACAAGATCGCCGATCGCATAAACGCCCGGCTCTCCGGTCTCCAGCCACTCGTTGGTCACCACATGAGCCCGGTCGACCTTCACCTTGGTTCCCTCGAGGCCGATATCCTCGACATTGCCGACGATGCCGACAGCGAGGATGACCTTCTCCACCTCAAGGGTTTCCGTCTTGCCACCGGCCTCGATCGTGGCCTTCGCCCCTTTGGCGGTTTTCTCGAGCTTCGAGACCTTGGCGGAGGTCCGGATCTTGATGCCCTGCTTCTCGAACGCCTTCTTGGCGAAGGCAGAGATGTCCTCGTCCTCCACCGGCAGCACCCGGTCCATGACCTCGACGACGGTTACGTCAGCGCCCATGTCGTTGTAGAAGCTGGCAAATTCGATCCCGATCGCGCCGGAGCCAATGACCAGCAGAGACTTCGGCAGCGCCTCCGGCACCATGGCTTCCCGGTAGGTCCAGACGGTCTTGCCGTCCGGTTCCAGCCCCGGGAGAGAACGGGCGCGGGCGCCCGTCGCCAGGATGACATGCTTGGCCGTCAGGTCACCGACCGACTTGCCGTCCTTTGTCACCGCGACCTTGCGAAGACCGCCTTGGACGCCGTTCAACTTCCCATGGCCGTCAATAACCGCGACCTTGTTCTTCTTGAGCAGGTGCCCAACACCGCCGGAAAGCTGCTTGGCCACGCCGCGGGAGCGTTTCACGACCTTGGAGACATCGTAGCTGATGTCCTTCGCCGCGAAGCCATAGGCGTCCAGGTTGTGAAGGATGTGGTAGATCTCCGAGGAACGCAGGAGCGCCTTCGTCGGGATACAGCCCCAGTTGAGGCAGATCCCGCCCAGATGCTCCCGCTCCACCACGCCGGCCTTCATGCCGAGCTGAGAGGCGCGGATCGCGGCGACATAGCCGCCGGGTCCGCCACCGATGACGATTACGTCGAAGTTGGTTTCGGCCATCGCTTCGCCTCCTACAGCAGCATGCTCATCGGGTCTTCAATGTACTTCTTGAAGGCGGCAAGGAACTCCGCCCCAATAGCACCATCGACGACCCGGTGATCAACCGAGAGGGTCACGCTCATCACCGTCGCAACAGCAAGCGCGCCATCCTTGACGACTGGCCGCTGCTCGCCTGCACCAACCGCCAGGATGGCACCCTGTGGCGGGTTGATGACGGCGGCGAAGTCCTTGATGCCGAACATCCCGAGGTTGGAGATCGAGAACGTTCCGCCCTGGAACTCTTCTGGCATCAGCTTGCCGTCACGGGCCCGCGTGGCGAGATCCTTCATCTCCACCGCGATTTCCGCCATGCCCTTGGTGTGGGCCGAGCGGATGACCGGCGTGATGAGCCCGCCCTCAATCGCAACGGCCACAGAGATGTCGACGGACTTGTAGATCCGCGTCTCTTCTTCGGTCCACGAGGCGTTGGCGGCCGGAACTTTCTTGAGCGCCTGGGCTGCCGCCTTGATGACCATGTCGTTGACGGAAATCTTGCCGTCGTCGAGCTTCGCGTTGAGCTGTTTCCGTACGGCCAGAAGCGTATCTACCTCGCAATCGATGGTGAGGTAGAAGTGCGGGGCGAACTGCTTCGACTCCGAAAGGCGCCGTGCGATGACTTTCCGCATCGTCGTGTTGGGCACCGCGTCGTAGTCGGGCATCCCGGGGACATCGGCCGAAGGCGGCGTTGGCGCGGCAGGTGCCGGAGCGGGTGCTGCCGCCGGACTTGGGGCAGCAGCGGCTTTGGGCGCGCCACCGGCGATCGCCGCCTCGACATCCTTCTTCACGATGCGACCGTTGGGGCCCGAACCGGACAAAGTACCAAGATCGATACCGGCCTGTTGCGCCATACGCTTCGCGAGCGGGCTTGCGAACACACGGCCTCCTGACGACGGCGCGGCAGCGGCCGGGGTGGGCGCGGCTACAGGCGCTGGGGCCGCTTCGGGTGCTGGAGCGGCGTCGGTTGCCGGAGCGGGCGCCGGGGCGCCGCCGCCAAGGGCGGCCATGTCGACACTGTCTGCGCTCTCCCCCTCCTCAAGGAGCACAGCGATCGGATGGTTCACGGCAACCCCTTCGGTCCCCGCCTCCACCAGGATCTTGCCCATCACGCCTTCGTCGACGGCTTCGACTTCCATCGTCGCCTTATCGGTCTCGATCTCGGCGATGACATCACCGGGGGCGACGGGATCACCTTCGGCTTTAAGCCATGTTGCGAGCTTGCCTTCGGTCATTGTCGGCGACAACGCCGGCATAAAAATCTGAATAGCCATGACCCGTCCCCCCTAGGCCCGGTAGCAGACCGCTTTCGCGGCCTCGACGATGTTCTCGGCTTGCGGCAACGCCAGCTTCTCAAGGTTCGCGGCGTACGGCATCGGCACGTCCACACCGGCGACCCGTGCGACAGGCGCATCGAGGTGATCGAAGGCGCGTTCCATCATCAGCGCCGCGATCTCAGAGCCCATGCCGCAGGTCGGCCATCCCTCTTCCACCGACACGATCCGGTTGGTCTTCATGACCGAATTGATCAGCGTCTCGGTATCCAGCGGGCGGATCGAGCGGAGATCGATGACTTCCGCGTCGATGCCCTCGGCAGCGAGTGCTTCCGCCGCCTCAAGCGCCTTGCCGACCATGATCGAGAAGGCCGTAATCGTGACGTCCGAGCCCGAGCGTACGATCTTCGCCTTGCCGATCGGAACCACGAACTCGGGATCCGTCGGTACGTCGAAGGACTGGCCGTAGAGAACCTCGTTCTCAAGGAACACGACCGGGTTCGGGTCGCGGATGGCGCTCTTCAACAAGCCTTTGGCATCCGCCGCCGACCAGGGCGCCACGACCTTCAGGCCCGGGCAGTGGGCGTACCAGCTGGTATAATCCTGGCTGTGTTGGGCCGCCACGCGGGATGCCGCGCCGTTCGGGCCCCGGAAGACGATCGGGCTGCCCATCTGACCGCCGGACATGTAGAGCGTCTTCGCAGCCGAGTTGAGGATCTGGTCGATCGCCTGCATGGCGAAGTTGAACGTCATGAATTCGACGACAGGCTTCAGCTTGCCGAAGGCCGCGCCAACCGCGAGGCCCGCGAACCCATGCTCTGTGATCGGGGTATCGATAACCCGGCGATCGCCGAACTCCTGCAGCAGACCTTGGGTGACCTTATAGGCGCCCTGGTACTCGGCAACCTCTTCGCCCATCACGAAAACGCTTTCGTCCGAGCGCATCTCTTCCGCCATAGCGTCCCGAAGCGCCTCGCGAACCGTCAGCTTCTGGGTGTCCGCGAAGAACCGCTCTTCATCGACATCCATCACAGCCACGGCCGGTGCCGCCGGTGCCGGAATATCCGCCGCGGCCGCAGCGGGCGCCGCTTCGACAGGCGCTGCCGCGGGTGCCGGAGCCGCCGCAGCATCAGCGGCAGAGGCATCCTCTCCTTCTTCGAGAAGGACGGCGATCGGCGTATTGACCGCGACCCCTTCGGTTCCAGCGGCGATCAGGATCTTACCGAGAACGCCTTCGTCGACAGCCTCGACTTCCATGGTCGCCTTGTCGGTTTCGATCTCGGCAAGGACGTCACCGGCGGCGACCGTATCGCCCTCCGACTTCATCCAGGTGGCCAGCTTGCCTTCGGTCATCGTCGGCGACAGGGCCGGCATCAGGATTTGTATGGGCATTGATATCTCCCGGGGATGCGCGGCGCTCAGGCCTCGACCAGCACGTCGGTGAACAGTTCGGCGGGATCAGGCTCCGGGCTCGACTGCGCGAAGTCGGCAGCATCCGTGATGATGTCCTTGATCTCCCGGTCGATGGCCTTGAGACGGTCGTCCTCCACGCCCGCGTCGGACAGGCGCTTACGCACCATGTCGATCGGGTCATGCTCCTGGCGCATTTTGTTGACTTCCTCCTTCGACCGGTACTTGGCCGGATCGGACATGGAGTGGCCGCGATAGCGATAGGTCTTCATCTCGAGGATGTAGGGGCCCTTGCCGCTCTTGGCGTGGGCGACGGCCATGTCACCGGCTTCTTTCACCGCCAGCACGTCCATCCCGTCGACCTCGGCACCCGGAATGCCGTATGCCGCACCCCGTTCCGCCAATGCCGGTCCGGCCGCGGCACGCTGAACGGAGGTGCCCATGCCGTACTTGTTATTCTCGATGATGTAGATGACGGGCAGCTTCCAGAGGGCAGCCATGTTGAAGCTCTCATACACCTGGCCCTGGTTCACGGCCCCGTCGCCGAGGTAGGTCAGGCTGCAGTTGATGTCGCCCCGGTAGCGCTGGGCGAACGCCAGTCCCGTGCCGATCGGAACCTGGGCGCCGACGATGCCGTGGCCGCCGAAGAAGTTCTTCTCGCGGCTGAACATGTGCATGGAGCCGCCTTTGCCCTTGGAGTAACCGCCGATCCGGCCGGTCAACTCAGCCATCACACCGCGGCTTTCCATGCCGCAGGCGAGCATGTGGCCGTGGTCACGGTAGCTGGTGACGACCGTGTCGCCGTCCGAGATGGCGGCCTGCATACCCACCACCACGGCTTCCTGACCGATGTAGAGGTGGCAGAACCCGCCGATCAGTCCCATGCCGTACATCTGGCCCGCCTTCTCCTCGAAGCGGCGGATCAGCAGCATGTCCCGGTAGTAGCCCAGGAGCTCGTCCACGGTTGCCACCGGCGCTTTCTTGGCGCGGCTGCTGCGGCTGGCGGTACCCCGCCGGGATTTCGGTTTGGAAGTCGTTTCGGCCATGATGCCCCCACTCGGCGGATCGCTGTGACAGGCGCGTGCCGAACCTACCGGTTCGAACAGGCGGCGTGTTTTACGACATTAAGGGGGGACTTTTCAAGTGGCCTAGTTAATTGGAATTCCTTACAAATTCATGTATTAATCTGATTTCAGTTAATTAGGTGTTACGACGCATTATCGTGTCGATAACGCTGTTTGCACCGCACCAAACGTGCGATTCCCGTGGCTTGCGGGACCCATTGTGACCACGAGCTCATCCTCGCGGACCATGCCGAGCAGCAGACGGGCGCGTTCTTCCAGAAAATCAGGGTCGATATTATCGGGATGAAGAAGGGAGACGCGATGCTCCAGGATGCGGCGTTCCTCTTCGAGACCGGCGACCACTTTCTCGGCGACGGCAATCCGCTTGTTCATCTCCGCCCATGCGAGCACGCCGTGCTGACCTTCAATGGCGTGATAAGCGAAGTACGCAATCAGCAGGCCGCCGAGCACGGGCCCGACAACCGCCGAGAGGCGCTTCTTCAATTCACGTCCGATCGTCATCCGTCCGACCTCCATAGGCTCCCGAAGCCCAGGTCGGAGTGAATCACCGCGCGAATCGGCGGTCAACGTGAACAGAAAGTGAATATCTCTTTAGAATCCGGTGCTTGGCGAAGTATGTTGCCAAGAAGACTCACCTTCGCATGCTAAGGCATCTACATGTAGTATGTGGTCGGCACTAACGACCTAGGGCCGCTCCGCCGGGGTAGACCGCCTGGGCACCCAGTGCTTCTTCGATCCGTAGAAGCTGGTTGTACTTCGCCATACGGTCGGAACGGGACATGGACCCGGTCTTGATTTGCCCCGCGTTTGTCGCAACCGCGATGTCGGCGATCGTCGAATCCTCGGTCTCGCCAGACCGGTGGGAGATGACCGTGGTGAACCGAGCGCGGTGAGCTGTGTGAATGGCTTCCAATGACTCTGTCAGCGTGCCGATCTGGTTGACCTTCACCAGAATGGAGTTGCCCACACCGCTCTCGATGCCCCGCTTCAGGCGGGCCGTGTTGGTGACGAAAAGGTCATCTCCAACAATCTGAACCGTGTCGCCGATCCGACGTGTCAGAGCCCGGAAGCCGTCCCAGTCGTCTTCGGCCAAAGCATCCTCGATCGACACGATCGGGTAACGCCCGCACAGATCGGCGTAGAACTCCACCATTTCGCCGCTGTCGAGGGTCTCGCCCTCCCCTTCCATCACATACTTGCCGTCGTGATAGAACTCGGTGGAGGCGGGATCGAGCGCGACCGCAACGTCAAGGCCGGGGCGATAACCAGCCGCCTCGATCCCCTTCATAATGAAACCGAGCGCCTCATCCGCATTCGAGAGGTTTGGCGCGAAGCCGCCTTCGTCACCCACATTGGTATCGTGACCCGCCTCGCTAAGCTGCTTTCGCAGCGCGTGAAAAACCTCGGCACCGCACCGCACAGCCTCGGAGAACGTGTCCGCCGAGAGCGGCATGATCATGAACTCCTGGATGTCGATCGGGTTATCCGCGTGTTTCCCCCCATTGATGATGTTCATCATCGGCACCGGCAGGACATGCGCGTAGGCACCACCGATCCAACGCCAGAGAGGAAGATCCGCATCCGCCGCCGCTGCATGGGCAACCGCGAGGCTGACACCCAACGTCGCATTGGCGCCGAGGCGGGCCTTGTTCGGTGTACCGTCCAACTCGATCAACGCCTGGTCGATCGCCATCTGCTCCCGCGAGTCCCGGCCAGACAGCGCATCGAAGATTTCGCCGTTTACAGCGTCGACTGCCGCAAGCACGCCTTTGCCGCCGTAGCGTTTCGGGTCACCGTCCCGGCGCTCCACCGCTTCGTGCGCCCCGGTGGAGGCGCCAGACGGGACCGCCGCCCGGCCTTCCGCACCGCTTTCCAGAAGGACATCGACCTCCACAGTCGGGTTGCCCCGGCTGTCGAGGATCTCGCGGGCGGTGACATCGAGAATGGCGCTCATGAAAACGGCTCCCAAGGAGTGAATGGCTGCGGGCGGGGCCAGGCAGAGAAGATCACCGGCACGAGATACTCCCCGGGGCGAATGGATTCAACGCCGAACACCGGAAAGCAGGGATATCAAGGTCTCGTGCCGCTCGACGACCGTGTATCGACGACAGGGTTCGACGGCTCCATCGTTGCGGTGTAAACCTACTCATATGAACAAGTTGGCGCCTCATACCGGCGATCCGCCCGTATCGAAGTCGGCGGACGGCCTTCAAGCGACCCCAATTGCACCGGCGGCGGCCCCGCGGTTTCCGTGGCGACGCAGTCTGGTGGCTCTCCTGGTCGTGGTCGGCATGGGCGCGTTCGCGGTGACCTGGACCCGCAGCAGCTATACCTACGTTCACGAGACAGACGCCCGCATCAAAGCGGATTTGATCACCGTCTCCAGTGACGCTGAAGGCCGGATGATCGAACGCCTGGTTAAAGAGGGCGATCCTGTGTCTGCGGGAGACATCCTCGCCCGGATTGACGACAGGGAAGCGCGCATCCGTCTTGAAGAGACCGAAGCCGAGGCAGACGCGATCCTGGCGGAAATGGATCGCCTGGACGCGGAGATCGCCCTGGTGCTGGCCCGTGTCGAGAGCCGGATCAAGAGCCGCGGTGCGGAGTTGGACGAGACCCGGGCGAGGCGCACGCTTTTGGAAACGGAGTTCGACTACGCCAAGTCAGAGTTCGACCGGGCAACCGCACTCGCCAATTCAGGCACGTTGTCGAAGCAACGGCTGGACCGGGTCCGCACGGACTTCGTTAAGGCGAGGCAGGACCTGAACCGGGCCCGCGCCGAGATTGCCATGAGCGAGGCATCGGTGGCGGAAGCGCGCGCCGATCTTTCGGAAATAGCGGTGAAAAAGGCCGACAGCGAGCGTCTGGCGAGCCGATTTACCGAGATCTCCGCAAGGCGCAAGCGGCTCCAGATCGATATCGACGACCGCACCATCAGAAGCCCGATTGACGGGGTCGTCGGTCGCACTTTCGTCATTGCGGGCGAACATGTGGAGGAAGGCCAAAGGCTCCTCTCCCTGCACGACCCGGACGATGTTTGGGTTCAGGCCAACGTTCGTGAAACGGATCTGGGGCGGGTCGAGGTGGGCCAGAAGGTCAAGATCGCCGTCGACGCCTATCCGGACAATGCGCTCGTCGGCCGGGTTGAACGGATCGGGCGCGCTGCCAACAGCGAGTATGCATTGCTGCCCCGCCTGAACGAGGCCGGAACGTTTACCAAGGTGACCCAACGCATCGAACTTCGGATCAATCTCGAACAGCCTGAGGCCACGCTGAAGCCCGGCATGATGGTCGTGATCGACATTGAAGCGCCTCGCCCGGCCCCTTGGCCCCTGTCTCTTCTAGTGCCGGAGCCGCTTGCGGGGTCCCCCGGCCAATGAGTGTGACATCGCCTTCGGGTCCAACCGGAGTCCCCGCACCGGCAATACCGACCGTCCGCAACCGGCCGATCAGCAAGATGGGTGTCACCATCACAACCATGATGGCCATGATCTCCATGATCATGACCTCGACCATGGTTAACGTTGCGATCCCCGACATCATGGGCGCCTACGGCATCGGTCAGGACCGCGCCCATTGGATGGCGACGGGCTTCCTGGCGGCGATGACCGTCTCGATGCTCCTGAACGCCTGGCTGATGGGCAAGTTCGGCCCGAGACTGGTCTTTCTGGGTGGGGTCGGGCTCTTCGTCATCGCCTGCCTCGCCGGGTTCGTCGCGGCCAGTTTCGAGGGTGTGGTGGTCGCCCGGGTCTTCCAGGGACTGTGCGCGGGGATCATTCAACCGCTATCCATGAGCACTGTGTTCCTTGTCTACTCCCCCGAAGAGCGCGGCAAGGCCATGGGCTGGTTCGGCATGGGCGTTGTGTTCGGCCCCACCATCGGCCCCGTTCTCGGCGGGATCATCGTCGACGAGATCGCTTGGCGCTGGGTCTTTCCAGCACCCATCCCGATCATGGCGTTGTCGGCCCTGCTCGGCTGGCTTTATCTGCCCGGCCGGGACGCGAATACGCCGAAACCCCGGCTGAATGTGGTGAGCCTGCTGCTGATCTCCGCGGCAACCGTGCTTTTCCTGAACGGGATCACACAGGGACAGCGGGAAGGTTGGACCAGCGAGAGTGCCGCCCTGATGCTCTTCGGGTCCATGGCGGCTTTGGCGACGTTCATTTTCAGGGAACTCGGCAGCGACAACCCCCTGATCAATCTGCGGCTCTTCTCCATCAAGGCTTACACCGCCTCGGCGATCGTCGCTTTCATCTTCGGCGCGGGCATGTTCGGTACGCTGTTCCTGACCCCGGTCATGGTTCAGACCGTTCAGGGGTTCACCGCCACCAAGGCCGGTATGATGCTCCTGCCCGGCGGGATCGTGGCCATGTGCGTCTTTCCCATCGCCGGCCGTCTGTCCCAACGGTTCCCGCCAACGGTCACCATTACGTCCGGCCTGTTCGTCTTCGGCGTGTCCTGTTGGCTTCTGGCCGGGGCGGAGTTGGCCGCTGCGTTCTGGTGGCTTGCCTTCCTGGTCGCGCTCGGCCGCATCGGCCTTGGTGTGGTGATTCCAGCTCTCAACCTCGGGGCCATGAGCGCGCTGCCGAGGGAACTCGTGCCAGCTGGATCCGGTGCGCTGAACTTCATCCGCATGACCGGTGCGGCCATCGGCGTTAACGCGCTTGCAATCCTGATCGACGACCGCATCGCCAGTCACGGCCAGATCCTGTCAGAAACACAGGCGCCGAATAACCCGGCCACCTCCGCTCTTCTGGAGACGTTGAGGGACAGGCTCGCCCCGCTGGGTCTGCCGGAAGATGTCGAAGGTGGGGTCAGCCTTTCCTATCTGCGGGCGCTGATTGATCTGAAGGCACAAGAGCAGGCCTTTCACGACGGGTTCATCGCGATGACGTTCGCTTTTGCCGCCGGAATGCTCGCGACAGTGCTGCTCCTGCGCCGAAAATCCGACCCCTAGTTACCTCCCTCGTCACCGGCCTCTTGGCGGCCAATGCGGAGCGTGCAACGCTCCGGCCATCTTTCTGGAGTGATCTACCATGGCATCTCAAAACGATGTGCTCGAATGGCTGGACGGGCAGCGGGACGCGATGACCGCCCTGTTGGCCGATCTCGTCAACATTGACTCAGGCTCCTACAACAAAGCCGGTGTCGATGCGGTTGCCGCCCGGCTTGATGCTCATCTAGAGAAAGCCGGTATCCCGACGGAGCGGGTCGAGAACGAGGACTTTGGCG
This sequence comes from Thalassobaculaceae bacterium, assembly GCA_963691835.1. Classification (GTDB taxonomy): domain Bacteria; phylum Pseudomonadota; class Alphaproteobacteria; order Thalassobaculales; family Thalassobaculaceae. The sequence continues at coordinate 3,891,095 of OY829383.1, read as the reverse complement.
ACGCGCTCCGGGCCACGGTCGCGGGCCAGTCCGGCGCGGCCAACCGTCCGATCCTGCTGATGGGACACAGGGATACGGTCTTCCCGGACGGCACGGCGTCGGAGCGGCCCTTCACGGTCGACGGAGACATCGCCTACGGGCCCGGCGTTGCGGATATGAAGAGCGGCCTGGTGATGAACACATTCGTGCTGGAGGCTTTTCATCGCGCGGGCGGCGCGCCCTTCCCGCTGGTCGGCCTGTACACCTCTGACGAAGAGATCGCCTCCCCCGCCTGCCGCCCGATCATTGAGGCGGAAGCCAGGAATGCCATGGCCGTCTTCAACGCCGAGCCCGGGCGGGATAGCGGCAACGTTGTAACCGGCCGAAAAGGCGCTTCCTTCTTCGTCTTTGAGGTGATCGGCAAAGCCGCGCACTCCGGCGCCCGTCCCCAGGATGGCGTTAGTGCGATTGAGGAGATGGCACGGAAGATCCAGGCGCTTCACGCCCTCACGGATTTCGAGTCAGGCACGACGGTAAACGTGGGCTTGGTGAAAGGTGGAAACTCCGTCAACACCGTTGCTCCCTCCTGTACCGCGGAGGTGGATGTCCGCTTCAAGACCATGGAGGCGAGGGAGGCCGCGTGGTCCTCGATCCGAACGATTCTCGAAACCCCATACCTTGAGGGAACCGAGACCCGCATCATTCTGGACCGGGGGTTCCTGCCGCTGACCATGTCGCCGGAGAGCCGCCGGATCTTCGATCTGTATGTTGAGGGGTCGGCCGATCTCGGCTGGACGGTTGGGGGAGAATATACCGGTGGTTCCGCAGACTCCGGCTTCACGGCCCAAGTCGGTTGCCCGACGCTTTGCGCCACCGGTCCGGTCGGCGGCAAGGCCCACAGCCCGGACGAGTACTGTCGTCTCGATACCCTCGTCCCAAGGGCGAAAGCGGTGGCCCTGACGATCATGCGGATGGCAGAAAAGGCCTGATGTTAAGACGCGGGGGCCAGTCGAGGCCCTCCAACAATGAGAACCAAGGGAGGAGCGGCCCAGATGCCGTACGATATCGCGCAACACTTTCGTCAGGATCTTCCGGCCCCGGCTGCCGCCCGCTTCGGCGGGTTCCCGCGCTATAACTTTGTGGGCGGCCACAACGACGCGTCCGGCGTACCCGTCGACGCCTTCGTCGAGGCCGCCAGCAAGGCGCTGACTCGCGAAGGACGCACCCTCGCGACCTATGGAATGGAGAGTGGGCCCCAAGGATACCGGCCCTTACGCACGTTCGTCGCCGATATGTTGGGCCGCCGGGCGGGGATGTCGGCAACCGCGGACGACGTGCTGGTCGTCTCCGGATCGCTCCAGGCGCTGGACCTCGTGAACGCCGTACTCGTCGGGCCGGGAGACACCGTGGTGATCGAAGAGGCCACCTACGGCGGTGCGATGACACGACTGTCCCGGATCGGCGCTGACTGGGTCGGTGTGCCGGTCGACAAGGACGGCATGCGGACCGACGCGCTGGCAGAGACCCTGGACCGCCTCAAATCCGAGGGCAAACGGGTCAAGTACATCTACACGATTCCCACCATTCAGAACCCGACCGGCACCGTGATGTCCCTCGACCGGCGCAAGGCGTTGTTGGAGGTCGCGGAGACGTTCGACCTGCCCGTTTTTGAGGATGATTGCTACGCGGACCTGACATGGGCCGATTCCCGTCCTCCCGCCATCCACGCGTTGGCGGAACCGGGCCGGGTCATCTACTGCGGGTCGTTCTCGAAATCGATCGCACCCGCCCTCAGGGTTGGGTTCATCGTCGCCGACTGGCCGACGCTCTCCCAGATGATGCCGCTAAAGACCGATGGCGGAACCGGTGCCTTGGAGCAGATGGTGCTGGCGGAGTTCTGCAGCAGCAAGTTCGACGACCATGTCGTCTCCATGCGGTCCATTCTCAAGGCAAAGCACGACGCCATCGTCGAGGCCGTCAGTCAGGAGTTCGGCACGACAGCGGAAATTGCCCCGTCTGAAGGGGGCATCTTCATCTGGGTCACCCTCCCCGAAGAGGTCGATACCTCCCGGCTTGCTGCGGTAGCCGGGGCGGAAGGTGTAGCCATCAACCCAGGCGCGGAGTGGAGCGCGGACGCGGCATCCGGTCGGCGGCGCATGCGTCTTTGTTTCGCCAATCCTTCTGTCGAGGATCTGCGGGAGGGGGTCGCGAAACTCGCTGAGATCTGCCATCGGGAATTCGGCGTCCCGACACGGGGCGGAAATGTGATCCGATCGTAGGGGTCCGATCCCAATCTGCCTCTCGTACCGGCCGCTGCAGATGCTATGATCAGAACCTGCTAATCCGGTGCTGATTCGGACCGACGAGAGGACGCAATGAAAGCCGTGAGGTTCCTGCTGGGTGTCCTGTTCGCGATCGCGGCCGGCGTGTCGCTGATCGTCCTGATGCTGGCCATGACCGGCGATGACGGCTCGCTCCGCATCGGCAATGCCCGGTCGGACCGGGCGGTGCTGGTCGTGGTTGCTGTGATCACGGCTTTGACGCTCATCGGTGCGCTCACAATGGGTCTCGGCAGATCCGCGAAATCTGGGTGGCGTTCGATATGGTGCCTGGTGCCCTTGGCTCTCGTTGTCGGCTTCTGGTTTGCCCCGGACACAACGGCGGCAGCGGCCGATACAGCCAACCGGGTTATGGAGGCCTTGCCCGGCCTTTGGGAGCGCATTCGAACGGTGACCGATCATCTCCCCGGCATCGCCGAGGTCGCCTGGCAATGGACCGTTGTCGCCGGTACCGTTGCTGTGGACTGGACCATCATCACGATCGACACATTGGGCGAGTGGATCGAGAGCGCCCGGGTCTGGGTGGATACACAAATGGCACAGGAGCCCCAGGCGAACTGATGGCTCACTGTTTTTCCACCGGCGTCGTATCAATCAAGTTGGGGCTGGACATTTCCAACTTGAATCGCCATTTCATCGGTGTGTGTTTGTTTGACGGAGGAAACGGGCGTGTATCGTGACAATTCACTTGTCCCGAAAGAAGCAATCCGTCTTGCTGCGTTGGGCATGCTCTACCGGGGTGAGCGCTCTTACACCGAGGTCTCCTCAGAGATCCGCCAGTTCATTGGCCGTATTGTCGGGCCGTCTCTCGACCTGCTCGGCACCTCCATGGAACTGCTGAAGTTCGAAGGCCTAATTGAGCCGGTCGACGGCTTAGGCATGGAGGATAACGCCACGCTGCGGTTAACGGACGCCGGGCGTGATGCTCTGATGGGCTACCTGACTTCGAACGTTCGCCCCGCCGTGAACGATTTCAATCGATTGGTTATCGCGCTGAAGCTTCGTTTTCTCGACATCCTCTCGACCGAGGAACAGCGGGATCAGATCGAACAGCTTCGTGACGTTTATGCTGGCGAGCGCGAGCGATTGATCAGCATCACAGAGAGCGGCGAGTGGGACGAAGGCATGCTGCCCGCGTGGTTGTCGCTTGATGTCGAGCAGATCGACGGCCGCATCGCTTGGTGCGACACCCGCCTCGCCTCCCTCTGACGGTTTACCGGACTGCCGGCCTCCGACACCGCTTGGCCGATGCCTAGCGGGACATCGAACCCTGTTGCGGCGTCCTAACCGTGATTTCCTTTCATTAGTGAGCCCTACTTGCGGTCGGTGACGGGCACGCGGTCCGCTGATGGCCACGCCCACTCCAAACCAACCTGATCAGAATCAAACCCAGGCCTGAAGATTCAGGATTCACAGTAATTTACGATTTTACTTCAAATTTGATATTTATTTCCCATATCTTTTACATTACAGTTGTCTTCAATGCGGAGATCAAAGGAACGAACAATGGGTCTGATGAGCTTATTCGGAACGCGCACGGCGCGGCCGGCTGCCATACCGGACACAGTCCTTCGCCCCAAGGGTGACAGCTATGTTCGGATCGACGGCCATGACTACCCGCTTCGTGCTTGGAACCTGACCGGGTTTACCGCCGCGCCCTTCAACGGATCCCTGATCACCAAACAGCGCGCTAAGGTTGAGATGGTCGTGAGGGATATTGCCGACCTTGAAGGCGGTCTAAGGCTGGAAGGAACGGTGATTGTCACCCATGCCGGTGACGGCAGATTGGAAGCCCGCTGGATGGGGTTGCCGACCTATAAATCCAGACTGCTGGCTGCCTACTTTGCACAGAAAACCAACGTGCAGCACTGAAACAAAAAATTACTCAAAGCTACACATTTCGCCACATACCCCGTGGTAGCTTCGATACGACTGTACCCTTCAGGGATTTAAACTTGAGTATCGAAGAAAAAAACTCCGATGGCGGATTTGATTACAAAGCAGACTGCGAAAGATGTGCGGGACTTTGCTGCATTGTCTTCGCGCACCACACCAGAAATGGCTTTCCGGAATACAAAGCGGGAAACAAACCTTGCAAGAACCTGACCTCGGCGGGGCGTTGTACGGTCTTCGCGGATCTGGAGGCGGAAGGCTACCTCACCTGTCGCCCGTACGACTGCTACGGTGCGGGCCAGATTGTGACCCAAACCCTCCTGACGGATCCTGACAAGACGGACCGGCGCCAGCTTGGCGAACACACGGAAGTTGTGGACGCGTTCAAGGAGTTAAGCCGACTCCATCTGCTGATTGTCGCCTTCAACGATGAAGAAGGTCCTGCCGCACGTCATGTGCAGAATCGACTGGAAGCCGTCAGTAAACGTTTTGCCGACACAGGAACTTTTGAGATCGATCAGGATACCCGGCGCCTTCTGCGCCGCGAGGAGGTGATGGTCGGACGCGCCCTCGCCAGGATTGGATCAGGCACTGCGCTGAGGTCGCGCTAACCCAAGTGCCGCATAACACAAATAGCCTTTGCGCTACTCGTAGCTGCGGGCGTCGTCGATAACCTTGCCGTCATTGGCCAGCCCGCCCGGCTCGGCAAAGGCCACATCACCACGCAGCTTGGTGACCGACTGAATGCTCTGACGGATGCTATCCGTGAGCGTGTCCCCACCCCCTCCGGCGACTTCCACATGCAAAGTCATCTCGTCGGATCCGACACGACCGGTGACAACAAGCCGCGCCTTCCCAATCTCCGGATGACGTTTGACGATCTCGGCAACTTGGCTCGGGTGAACGAACATGCCTCGAACCTTGGTCGTCTGATCAGCGCGCCCCATCCAACCCTTTATCCGCCCATTCGTCCGCCCGCAGGGGCTGACACCGGGCAGAACCGCCGACATGTCACCGGTCCCGAAGCGGATAAGCGGCCAGACAGGATTGAAGCTCGTGACCACGACCTCCCCGACCTCCCCCTCTGGAACGGGATCACCGGTACCGGGACGAACGATCTCGACGATCACATGCTCGTCGATGATCATTCCTTCCAGTGCAGGAGACTCGTATGCGATGAGACCAAGGTCGGCGGTTCCGTAGCACTGGAGAACGTCACACCCCAGATCTGCGAGTTCCTTGCGAAGGCTTGGCGGAAGCGCTTCGCCGCCAACCAGCCCCTTTGCCAGGCTGCTGGTGTCCTTCCCCAACTCCGCGGCCTTCTCAAGGATGATCTTCAAGAAACTCGGTGTGCCGCCATAGAAGGTGGGTTTCAGATCGGCGATCGCGCCCACCTGGAGTTCCGTGTTTCCGACACCGCCGGGGAACACCGCACAACCGCAGGCTCTCGCACCCGTATCGACCATGAACCCGGCGGGCGTCAGATGATAGGCGAAGCAGTTGTGAACCAGGGCGCCGGGGCGCAGCCCGGCCGCATGCATGGCCCGGCCAAAGCGGAATGGATCCTTCTCGAAGCCCATCGGCTCGTAGATCGGACCCGGAGACATAAAGACGTGAGACAGCGCGCCGATATCGGCCGCCCCGAAACCTCCGAACGGCGGCTTCGCTTGCTGTAGTTCCAGCACTTCGCCCTTCCGGATCACCGGCAGTGACGCAAGCGCATCCCGGCTGGTCACATCTCCGGGCTCAACGCCAGAGAGACTCTCGGTGAAGTAGCCTGCCTTGGCTTTCGCGTGGGCGATTTGGCCGGGCAACGCCGCCATCAATGCCGCCTCCCGTGTCTCCGGATCGCGGGTTTCGAGATCGTCGAAGAAGTCGGTCATGGCGCCTGGCTCGTGCTGTGTCTTGCGGTTTTGGCGGATTTCTTGGCTGTCGTCAGCCCATCCAACGCTTGCGGCGGCGATAATGCTTAACGTCACGGAAGCTCTTCCGTCCCTCGCCCGCAATGCCGAGATAGAACTCCCGAACGTCGGAGTTGTCACGGAGCTTATCGGCCGACCCCTCAAGCACGACGCGTCCGTTTTCAAGGATGTAGCCGTACTTCGCGTAGCGGAGGGCGACGTTGGTGTTCTGCTCCGCCAGCAGGATGGTCACGCCCTCTTGCTCGTTGATCTTGCGGACGATCTCGAAGATCTGCTCCACAAGCTGCGGGGCCAAGCCCATCGAAGGCTCATCAAGCAACACAACTTTCGGCCGGCTCATCAGCGCGCGGCCGATTGCCGTCATCTGTTGCTCACCGCCTGAGGTGTACCCGGCCAGGCTGTTCCGCCGCTCACGGAGGCGCGGAAAGTAGCCGTAGACCATCTCGAGATCGGCATCGATGCCAGACCGGTCGCCCCCTCGTGTGAAAGCGCCCGTCAGCAGATTCTCTTCGACCGTTAGATGCTCAAAGCAGTGGCGTCCCTCCATCACCTGGATGACGCCCTTCTTGACGAGCTCGTTCGGGGTCGATGCCTGGACCGACTCTCCCGCAAACTCGATGGATCCTTTGGTAACTTCGCCCCGCTCGGAACTGAGCAGGTTCGAGATTGCCTTCAACGTCGTCGTCTTGCCGGCGCCGTTACCGCCCAGGAGTGCGACAATGCCGCCTTCCGGCACCTGAAGCGACACACCCCGCAGCACAAGGATCACGTGGTCGTAAATGACCTCGATGTTGTTGACGCTCAACAGCGCCTTGTCGGTCGCGGCGGTCGGCTGGGTCTCAACGGCGCTCATCGTGATCTCTCGTCCGGTTGATGTCTTCGTATCCGCAGCACGGATGCCGTCTTGCGGGGCCGGTCAGGAAAGAGCGCCGGGCTGGCCGGCGCTCCTCCCCATTTTCTTACCGTGGAGCTTCAGGCTCCAGAGAACGGATCAGCTGCAGGTCCGCGGCGTGATGTTGTTCTCTTTAGCATAGGCAGCGCTGTCTTCCTTGACCAGACCGCGGACGATGTCGTGCATCGGCTCGATCCAATCGGAGACGATCACCCACTTGCCCTCGCTCGCGTTCCACTGCTGGATTGCGACCGGGCCGCCGCCTTCGTGATCCTCACAGGAAACCGCAAACGGCTCCATGAAGCCCTCAAGGCCAAGGCGGGTGAAGTCCGCTTCGGAGAAGGAAAGCGCCTCAAGACCATCACGGACGTGAACGCCCCTCACCTCGTTGGTGCCATGGATCTCGGCCGCTTTGCGGATCGCCTCAGCGGAGAAGATCGCCTCCAGCATGCCGCGGTTGTAGAGAACCTCACCCACGCGATCGCGATCGCCAGATCCGAGGCCGGCATCGTAGACATACTTCTTGATGTCGCGGATGACCTGGAAGTCGGAGCCCGGCGCGTGCATGGTGCCCGCAAGATAGCCGTTTGCAGACGCACCGGCTGGGGCCACGTCGTTCTCAGAACCCGACCACCACACACCGATGAAGCGATCCATCGGGTAGCGAATGGCAGCGGCCTCCTTGATGGCGACCTGGTTCATGACACCCCAGCCCCACATGAAGACCCAGTCCGGCTTATTGCGGCGAACCTGAAGCCACGTGGCCTTCTGCTCCTGACCGGGATGGTCAACGGGAAGTTTCAGGAAGCTGAAACCGTACTTCTCGGCCAGAACCTCAAGGGTCTTGATCGGCTCCTTGCCATAGGCGGAGTTGTGGTAAACCAAGGCAATCTTCTTGCCCTTCAGGTTCTCCATGCCGCCTTCCCGCTCACCAACGTACTTGATGAAGGCGCTCGCCTGCGACCAGTAGGTCGTCGGGAAGTTAAAGACGTACGGGAAGACCGTACCGTCAGCCGCCGACGTCCGGCCATAGCCCATGGACAGGATGGGGATCTGGTCTTCCGTCGCCTTCGGGATCAGCGCGTAGGTCACACCCGTCGAATGGGGGTTGATGATGACGGCGCCGCTCTCACCCTCGCCTTTGAGGTTCTCGTAGCACTCGACCGACACTTTGGTGTTGTAGCCGGTTTCGCACTCGATGACGTTGACCTTAACGCCGTTGATGCCGCCATCGCGCTGGTTCAGCATCTCCATGTAGTCGAGATAGCCGTTCGCCAACGGGATACCGTTCGGCGCATACGCACCGGTCCGGTAGACCAGCTGCGGAATCGTATACTCGTAGGCTGACGCGATGCTGGTGAGGCCGGCACTGGCCATCACCGCGGCGGCCGCGGCCCCGAGAACGAGTTTGTTAAGCTTCATTCCTTACCTCCCTGTTGGTCGCCGCACCGGCGGCGATGCCTGTAGACGAGCCTAACCCAAGGCAACGCCTCAACAAAGTCTCTGAAGTCCCCGTCAATACGGGAACGGCCAGAGACGGAGCTTCTCTTTCGTGATCCCCCAAATCCGGGCGAGTCCGTGCGGCTCCTTGATCAAAAAGAAGATGATGAGCGATCCGACGAGAATGAACTCGACGTGCTTGGCATGCACCGCCGAGACGGAAAACCCGTCGACAAGCAGCAGTTTCAGGATCACCGGCATCAGGGCCATGAAGGCCGCCCCCAGGAACGACCCCAGGACGCTTCCCAGCCCACCGATGATGATGGCGAACAGCACGAAGAAGGACTGGAGGATGTCAAACGCCTCCGTCGCCTCGACCGAGCCGAGCCAGAGATTGAAGATCAGCGCGCCACCAATTCCGATGTAGAAGGATGAGACCGCGAACGCCAGCAGCTTGGTCTGCAGCGGCCGGATGCCCAGCAGCTCGGCGGCGATATCCATGTCTCGGATCGCCATCCATCCCCGGCCGACGCGCCCTCGGACGAGGTTCATGGCGATCCAAGTGAACACAGCGACGATACAGAGTGTGAACAGATACTGCGCGGCGGGTGATGCTTTCGCCCCCGTCACCAGAACGCCAAAGACTTCCCGCGGCGGCGAGGTGATCTGGCTGAGTTCGTAATTGTAGAACCAGCCCACCTTGTTGAACATCCAGATCAGGAAGAACTGGGCGGCAAGCGTCGCGACCGCGAGATAGAAGCCCTTGATCCGAAGGCTCGGCAGACCGAACAGCACCCCTACAGCCGCCGCGAACCCGCCTGACGCGATGATCACGAAGACAATGTTCAGCTCCGGGAAGGAGGTCATGAGCTTGTAGGAGCCATACGCCCCCACCGCCATAAACCCACCGGTGCCGAGCGAGATCTGCCCGCAGTACCCAACGAGGATGTTCAGCCCGAGCGCGATCAACGAGTAGATCAGGAACGGCAGCAGGATCGCGTTGGCCCAGTAGTCATTGATGATGAACGGGACCACGAAGAATGCGACCAGCAGAATGGCGCCAAGCAACCATCGGTCCTGAATGATCGGGAACAGGGCCTGATCGTCGCCATAGGTCGATTTGAACTGACCGGTTTCACGGTAAAACATTGTCGGTCAGACCCTTTCGATGATCTTGTCGCCGAACAGCCCTTGGGGCCGGAACATAAGGAAGACGAGCGCGAGCATGTAGGCGAACCAGTTCTCGACGGCGCCGCCGTGCAGATCGAACCAGAACACCTCTGCCACCTTTTCGCCGACACCGATGATCAGGCCGCCGATGATCGCACCCGGGATCGAGGTGAAACCGCCCAGGATCAGCACCGGAAGCGCCTTCAACGCGATCAGGGACAGGCTGAACTGGACGCCTGACTTGCTGCCCCACATGATACCCGCGACCAGAGCGACGATGCCGGCCACGGACCAGACGATCACCCAGATCTGCTGGAGCGAAATGCCGACGGACAACGCCGCCTGGTGATCATCGGCAACCGCGCGAAGGGCGCGGCCGATCCGTGTCTTGTTGAAGAAGACCGCCAGGACCGCGACCATGCTGCCCGCCGTGATGGCCGCGACAAGGTCGAGCTGTTCGACAAAGACGCCACCCACATCCCAAACGTCGGTCGGCAGCCCGAGGTCGATGACCTTAACGTCCGAGCCCCACATCAGGTCGCCTGCGCCCTCAAGCACATACGACAGCCCGAGGGTCGCCATGAATAGGATGATCAGTTCCTGGTTGACCAGTGGCCGAAGCACGAACCGTTCAACGAGAACGGCCAGCAGCACCATGACCGCAACCGTAAGGCCCAACGCAATGATGATGACGAGTGGCTTCGGAAGACCGTCTCCCATCATGTCCATGATGCCGGTCAGCGTCAGTGCCGCGAACAGGGCGAACACACCCTGAGCGAAGTTGAAGACCCCCGATGCCTTGAAGATCAGCACGAAGCCGAGAGCCACGAGAGAATAGAGAACGCCCGCCATGAGCCCCTTGATCAGGGTCTCCGTCAAAAACAGCGGGTCCTCCCACATAATCACGAACGGCGTGATCAGAAGCGCTTGAAAAAAGTCCACCTGAACGGCTCCCCCGAGGAAATCAGTCGTGGCTCACGCCGAGATAGGCGTCGATAACCGCCTGATTCGACCGGACCTCGTCCGGCGACCCATCGGCAATCTTGCGCCCGTAATCCAGAACGACGACACGGTCCGACAGGTCCATGACGACGCCCATATCGTGCTCGATCAACAAGACCGTGGTGCCGAACTCTTCGTTCACCTCGATCACGAAACGGCTCATATCCTCCTTCTCCTCGACGTTCATGCCCGCCATGGGCTCGTCGAGCAGAAGGATGTCCGGCTCCATCGCCAGCGCCCTGCCCAGTTCGACCCGCTTTTGCAGACCGTACGGCAGACGCCCGACGGGAGTCCGGCGGATATCATTGATCTCCAGGAAGTCGATGACGTGCTCGACTCGCTCCCGGTGCTCCAGCTCTTCCTTCTGAGCTGCCCCGAAGTAGATGCAGTGGGAGAAGAAGCCCGTCTTCATCTTGAGCATGCGGCCGGTCATCAGGTTGTCCAGCGTGCTCATACCCTTGAACAAGGCGATGTTCTGGAAGGTCCGCGCGATGCCGTTCGATGCCGCAAGGTACGGTTCCATCGCCGGCAGGATCTCACCCTTAAAGTTGATCGTGCCCTCATTCGGCTTATAGAAGCCGTTGATGACATTGAGCATCGACGACTTACCGGCGCCGTTCGGGCCGATAATCGCCCGGATCTCGCCCTTCCGGACGTCAAAGCTGACCCCATCGATCGCGGTCACACCGCCGAACCGGACGATGATGTCTTTCACTTCCAGGATCGGCGCGCCGATTGTTCGGCCGTCCGGGGTCACGAAGCTGCCGTCCTCAGCCCCGGACTGGGTTTGAGTCTGTGTCGAATCCATTCCGTCAGCTCGCCTTCTTCATTGATGCGCCAGCGCTGTCTTCGACGGCCATGATCGCCATCTCCGCCTGGATCTTGCCCTTGCGTCCGTCTTCGAACGTCACTTCGGTGTCGAGTTGGGCCCTATCGCCGTCGCCATAGAGTGCGTCGACAAGCTGGCCGTAGCGCTCGTTCACCACGCCTCGACGCACTTTCCGCGTCCGGGTCAACTCGCCATCGTCAGCGTCGAGTTCTTTGAAGAGCAGCACGAACTTCTTGATCTTCTGGGCCGCCGGGAGTGAGGCGTTCACGGTCCGCAACTCGTCGCGCATCATCTCGTAGATACGGGGGTGCGAGGCGAGATTGGTGTAGGATGTGAAGGGGATACGGTTCTTCTCCGCCCACTTGGACAGGATGGAGAAACGGATGCAGACAATTGCCGTGAGATAGCCGCGCCCCGCCCCAAGAACAACAGCCTCGCCAACATATGGAGAGAACTTGATCTTGTTCTCAATGTACTGGGGCGAGAACTTGTCGCCCCCCGAGGTCTCCGCGATATCCTTAAGGCGGTCGATGACGATCAGACGACCGTCGTCGTCGAAATAGCCCGCGTCCCCGGTGATCATCCAGCCGTCTTTGAACTCGGCCGCAGTCGCCTCGGGGTTGTTGTAGTAACCGCGGAACATGTTCGGGTGCCGGGTGACAATTCCACCAACCCCGTTCTTGTCCGGATCCTCGATCTTGATCTCGCATCCGTCGAACGGCAAGCCGGACGTATCCACGTCGACCGATTTACCATCCTGAAGGGTATAGGCGCCCATCAACTCGGTCTGTCCGTACAGCTGCCGCAGAGGAATGCCCATCGCAAGGAACAGTTTGAAGGTGTCCGGTCCCATCGCCGTGCCACCGGTCGCGGCGGAGCGGACCTTAGACAGACCCAGACGATCCCGGAGCGAGCCGAAAACCAGATCCGAAACAATGCCGCCAGAGGACTTGCCCGCATCCAGTGCCGCAACCGCGCTCTTCACACCGTTGTCAAACATCCAGCGGGTTAGCGGACCGGCATCCATGACGCGGGCCCGCATGTCAGCGGCTATCTGCTCAAGAACGCGAGGCGCCAAGAGCACAAAAGTCGGACCGATCTCGCGGAGATCATGCATGGCCGTCGCATCGCTTTCGGGGAAGTTCACCTTCATCCTGGCGATCAGGCCAAAACCGAAGCAGTACACCTGCTCCATGATCCACGGCAGCGGCAGGACCGAAACGTACTCATCGTCCGGCCCCTTGGGATCAGCCGAAAGGTACTTTTGGACGTGCCGGATAAACGCGCCGTGCTGCAATTCCGCCAGCTTCGGGTTCGAGGTGGTCCCTGACGTGGTGCAGAGAATGGCGACGTCATCGCCACTGCCGCCGTCCACATGCTTGTCGAAGGCCGAGCCGTCGGCGTCGTGAGCCTTCGAGCCGATTTCCTTCAGCGCCTCGATCGACAGCACCCTCGGATCATCGAACCGGCGCATGCCGCGCGGGTCCGAGTAAAACAATGTCTGGACCGAGGGGACCTGATCGCCGAGGTGCAAAAACTTGTCGAGCTGCTCTTGGTCTTCGACGTAGGCCGCCTTGGCGCCAGAGGCGTTCACAAGGAACGCGACCTCTTCGTCGAGAACATCGCGGTAGATGCCAATGGTCATGGCGCCAAGCGATTGGGCCGCCATCTCGACCGAGACCCAGTCCCGGTTGTTGTCACCGATCATCGCGACCACATCGCCGCGGCCGACCCCGCGGGACGCAAGTCCAAGAGCAATCGATCTGACCGCCTCGTGATACTCAGCCCAGGTCCAGGTGTGCCAGATCCCGTAATCCTTCTCGCGGAGCGCCGAATCACCCCCATGGGCACGCGCATTCTCGCGAAGGATCTTTGGCAGCGTGTCGAACGTCTGTGGGTCTAGGTATCCGCCGGCCATCCCGGTCTCCCAGTCGTTTCGAACGAAACCCGGGAGGAACGACGACACCGGACCGACACTGACACTTTGTGCCGGATCATGGGCCGTGTCCGCGGCATGATGCCGACGATCGACCGTCTCCCTGTTTCGCGCGATTTTTGTCTGTATGCCGAGTGCGGGTCGTTTGATGCCGCTTCGGCAAGGCTGTATTCGCGTCTGCTTATTTAAAGTCGTAAGGCGGAATACGACAAATCCGCGACACAGACAAGCCGCTAATCCGGCTCTCCCGGACACATCATTGCGCGGCCGCCTGCCAATCCGCATAGCCCGTTAGGCAGCGGGCAGTTCTTCGCCGCTTTGCTGCAACCCTCGCTCAGGACTCGTATCCGGGAAACGGGACGATATATCTGACCTGTGGCCCGGCGCTTTTGCGGCCGGACGCTATCCACACCCCGTGAACGACCGGGTCGAGGCGCACCTCGGGCGGCCAGACGTGAACAAGAGGAGAAATTCCGTGGCAAACGGTAAAGACACCCTCAAGACGCGTCGCACCCTTGAGGTCGACGGCAGGTCTTATGACTACTTCAGCATCGAGGCATTGGCAGAGGCCGGGCATCCGGATGCCCGCAGGCTTCCCTATTCACTCAAGGTGCTGCTGGAGAACCTTCTGAGATATGAGGACGGACGAACGGTAACGACGGCGGACGTTGAAGCGGTGGTCGCCTGGGCCGGAGAGAAAAAGTCATCGCGCGAGATCGCCTACCGCCCGGCCCGCGTCCTGATGCAGGACTTCACCGGTGTGCCGGCCGTGGTCGATCTTGCCGCGATGCGCGACGCGATGAACGCGATGGGCGGCGACCCGCAGAAGATCAACCCGTTGTCCCCGGTCGATCTCGTGATCGACCACTCGGTGATGGTGGACCACTCGGGCGGTGCGGACTCGTTCAAAAAGAACGTCCAGATCGAGTTCGAACGGAATGGCGAGCGGTACGAGTTTCTGAGATGGGGTCAGGAAGCGTTCCGGAACTTCCGCGTGGTGCCGCCGGGCACCGGAATCTGCCACCAAGTGAACCTGGAGTATCTCGCCCAGACCGTTTGGACAAAGGAAGAGGACGGAAAGACCATCGCCTATCCCGACACGCTGGTCGGTACGGACAGCCACACCACGATGGTCAACGGACTTGCGGTTCTCGGTTGGGGCGTTGGCGGCATCGAGGCGGAATCATCAATGCTTGGCCAGCCGATCTCCATGCTTGTGCCGGAAGTCATCGGCTTTCGCATGACTGGGAGACTGCCGGAAGGGGCGACGGCGACCGATCTGGTCCTGACGGTCACACAAATGCTCCGCCAAAAGGGTGTTGTCGGCAAGTTCGTGGAGTTCTTCGGACCCGGCTTGGATGAACTGACCCTGGCGGACCGCGCCACCATCGCCAACATGGCGCCTGAGTACGGTGCGACCTGCGGCTTCTTCCCGATTGACGGGGAGACCATCAACTACCTTCGCTTTACCGGACGCGATGAAGACCGCATCAAGCTGGTTGAGGCCTATGCGAAAGCTCAGGGCTTGTGGCGGGACGCGAGCGCGGAGGAGCCGGTCTTCACCGATACGCTCGATCTGGATCTCGGCAGCATTGTGCCCTCCCTTGCCGGCCCGAAGCGACCGCAGGACCGCGTTCTGCTGAGCGACGCGAAAGCATCGTTCATGGACACGCTGAAGACGATGTCGGGAACCGACGGCCGATACGCCCCGGTCGAAGGCGAGGATTGGACCCTCGACGACGGCGCCGTCGTGATCGCCGCCATAACGAGCTGCACGAACACCTCAAATCCCTCAGTTCTCGTGGCGGCAGGGCTTGTGGCGAAAAAAGCGAACGCGCTTGGCCTGACGGTAAATCCGTGGGTGAAGACGTCACTTGCGCCCGGCTCCCAGGTCGTGACGGATTATCTGGAAGCCGCCGGCCTGCAGACCGAGCTCGACACGCTTGGGTTCAATCTCGTGGGCTACGGCTGCACCACCTGCATCGGCAACTCGGGCCCGTTGGACGAGCCGATCGGGAACGCAGTTGAGAGCGCCGACCTTGTCGTCTGCTCCGTCCTGTCGGGCAACCGGAACTTCGAGGGTCGGGTTAACCCTCACGTCAAAGCGAACTACCTCGCCTCCCCGCCTCTTGTGGTCGCCTACGCCCTCGCCGGGTCGATGACCAAGGACATCTACACCGACCCGCTTGGCGAGGATGGCGACGGCAATCCTGTGTTCCTCAAGGACATCTGGCCTTCGAACAAAGAAATCGACGATGTTCTGAAGGCCCATCTCTCGCGGGAGATGTTTCAGTCACGCTACTCGAATGTCTTCCAGGGAACCGATGAATGGCGCGCCGTTCAGGTCGAGGGCAGTCTCACCTACGGCTGGAATGCGGGCTCGACCTATGTGCAGAACCCGCCCTATTTCGTCGGCATGGATAAGGAGCCCGGCGGTTTCGCGGACATCAGGGGCGCGCGTCCATTGGCACAGCTGGCGGATTCAATTACGACCGACCACATCTCGCCCGCCGGCCCGATCAAGCGGGACGGCCCCGCAGGCGACTACCTGATAGAGCGTCAGGTCCGGCCATTCGACTTCAACAGTTTCGGCGCACGTCGGGGCAACCACGAAGTCATGATGCGGGGCACGTTCGCGAACATCCGCCTTACGAATGAAATGGTCGAGGGCGTGAGTGGTGGCTACACCACCCACCATCCCTCGGGAGAGCAGATGTCGATCTACGACGCAGCCATGCGCTATCAGGCGGACGGCGTCCCGTTGGTGATCATTGGCGGCAAAGAGTACGGCACGGGCTCATCGCGGGACTGGGCGGCCAAGGGGACGCGGCTCTTGGGTGTGAAGGCCGTCGTCGTCGAGAGCTTCGAGCGTATCCATCGCTCAAACCTCTTGGGAATGGGCGTTCTTCCGCTTCAGTTCACCGGGGACGACAACCGGAAGTCCCTTGGTCTCAAAGGTACCGAGACCTTCGATATCACTGGGATCGCGGATGGGATCACACCGCGGATGGATGTGAGCTGCACAATCCATTACGCGAACGGCACCTCGAAAGACATCACGCTGCTGTGCCGCATCGATACGGCCGATGAGGTGGACTACTACCGTCATGGGGGCATTCTCCAGTTTGTGCTGCGGAGCATGCTGGCCGCGTGATGCCGATGACCGTATCGCTCCGTTAGCCGCGATGGATTTTGCTATCAGATGATCACGAGCCGGCGCCCCAAGCGCCGGCTCAGGTATTTCCAGCAGCCGCTCGACGACCCTCCCCAAGTTAGTCGTTTCGGCTCGCAATGGATTTGATTAGAATGCTGCCATTCAACCGTTGAGCCTCACGGTCCGTAATGGCGCCAAGTTCCACAAGTACGGTTTCCGCTGATAGAGCGGCGCACCCGCAGTTCCATACGGAGACGTGCCGTAGGGCCTATTCCGCCTGGATTGCCCAGCGTGATGCGGGTAGATCGGCCAATGACCGCCCGATTGACATCCCGGACGGCCTGGACGGTGAGTGGAAAGTGATTGAGTGGCTCGATAAGGCGGGCGGTTTCGCATTGGCATCCGATCTGTCGGCGGGGACAGACGGGGGTATAACGGTCGACGACGGCGATGATGGATACAGCGGCCTTCTTTATCCGACGACAGATAGAGCGATGTCTGCCTACAAGGAGGCGTTGTCCCGTCAAACCCCGCATTTGACGTTCCGGACACATCACGCGTGGCGTGGCGAGTTCGTCGCAATCGAACGCCTGTTGTTGCCGTTGGAAGATGTTGACGGCAAACCAAACCGCCTCTTGGTGGCAATCGAGCGGATTAAGGTCGGAGCGGATGAGCGGCCGCCATTCGTAGACGACGGGACCTGGCTCACCGTTCCGCAACTTGAGCAATCCTGAACATCGCCTGAAACGGCAGAGCATCACGGGCCACTCTCAGCCCCGTCACCGGACCGTGATTGGCGGAAACTGGCCGTTGGTCGTATGTCCAATCCTATGATTTGGATGAAACGCGTTCCGCTTGCGGTAGCCGCCGTCGTCTCAGCGATCTCGGCTGTCGCCTTTCTCGCCGACCGTCCCGCCGTTGCCAGGGATCCGGACGCCCGCCCGATTGTGGTCGAACTGTTCACAAGCCAGGGCTGCCATTCATGCCCGCCGGCAGATGCTTATCTTGGCATCCTCGCGCAGCGGGACGACGTGATCGCGCTGGCCCATCACGTGGATTATTGGAACTACATCGGCTGGAACGATCCGTTCTCCAGCCCGGCGGCAACCGCGCGCCAGCACGCCTACGCGCGCGCCATGCGCAGCAGAACGGTCTACACGCCCCAAATGGTGATCGACGGGCGATACGACGCGGTGGGCTCCCGCCGCTACGAAGTGGACCGTGCGATCGATCGGGCCGCCAATCTTGCGCCAGGTGAGCGTATCGACATCCCGGTGACACTGAGCCTCGCCGACGGCGGCGTCTCCGTCGTGATTGAGGCAGGCGACGTCCCCGAGTCGGCGGATATCGTGGTCATCGCCTTTGACGACAAACATGTCACGCCGGTTCCCCGGGGCGAGAATGCCGGCCGTACCCTCGAGGATTTCAACGTGGTTCGGGGTCTTTGGCGACTCGGCGGTTGGTCTGGCGAAAAGTTCGAGGCATCCATTGATGTGGCGGCTTTGTCCGCCCCGGTGGAGAACCTTGTTGTGCTGTTGCAGGAACGCAATCAGGGTCCGATTTACGGTGCGGCAAGCATTCGGATGGCGACGCCCCAGGGGTGAGGTGTATAGAAAGAGCATTCTTGCTCGACAGATACGGAACTCATCAGATGTCCCCTGTCCGCCTTTCCTTGATTTGCGCCTTTGCTGCCGTCCTGCTCAGCGGGTGTTCCTACTTCAATATGAACAACGGCAAGGAGACTGCCGCGGCGGAGGCAGCTCCCCCGGTCTCCGAGCCCAAACATAAGGTCCGCGGCACGGAAACAGCCGTTGGGACATTCATCGGTGCCAGCAATCACGCGACCTCGGGTCACGTCAGCATTTTCCGCAGCGGCAAGACCTGGGTGGTAAGCTTCGCAGACGACTTCTCGTTCGACGGAGCGCCGGATCCGAAGGTCGGCTTCGGCAACAAAGGCAAGTTCGACGCAAAGTCCACGCTGGCCCCGCTGAAGAACAACTCCGGCGCCCAGATCTATGTCGTCCCCGGTGACGTGGACGTCGGTGACTACCTGCAAGTGTTTCTCTGGTGCGAAAAGTTCTCCGTGCCCTTGGGCATCGCGGATTTGCGCCTCAACTGAGCGGACCGGTTGATGCTTGTCGCGACGTGGATCGAGTGGCAGGGTCCCGTCCCATGAGATCCGATAGATCAGATACTTTCCTGCGCAACGCGTGGTACTTCGCGATGCCGTCCGCCGAACTCGGATCCGGTATCGTTTCACGCACCCTTCTGGGCGAGCCCATCATGTTCGCGCGGGACTCCGGCGGACGTGCCTATGCCCTCCGGGATATCTGTCCTCACCGGGGCATTCCGCTTAGCGATGGCCGCCTGAAGGGATCCGGGGATGAGGTCGAATGCTGCTATCACGGCTGGCGGTTCCGGCCGGACGGGGTTTGTTCCTGCATCCCCTCCCTGGTTCCGGGACAGGACATGGATGTCTCCCGTATCAGCGTCCGCGCCTACCCGCTCCATGAAGCGCAGGGTTGTCTGTGGATCTGGATGCCCGCGGAGGAGAGAGATCCATCGCCGACGGTGGACCCTCCCAGACTGCCGGACGTGGCAACGACGCCGAAGCTCGTGGAAACCATGGACTTCCCGTGCCATGTGGACCATGCGGTCATCGGCCTGATGGATCCGGCGCACGGCCCGTTCGTTCATCAGTCGTGGTGGTGGCGGTCGGAAGCGTCCATCCACGAGAAGGCGAAGACATTCGGCCCAAGCTTTCTCGGGTTCTCGATGCTTCGCCACACGCCTTCAAGCAATTCCGCGGGTTACAAGATTCTCGGTGGTAACCCGACGACGGAAATCTCCTTCCGCCTCCCGGGCGTCCGGGTCGAGGACATCACCACCGACCGTCACGCTGTGGTCGGCCTTACGGCGGTGACCCCTCTTACCGAGACAGAAACCCGCATCTATCACATGATCTACTGGACGATGCCGTTTCTCTCGGCGTTGAAACCTTTTCTCCGGCCGTTTGCGAGACGTTTTCTCGGCCAGGACCGGGACATCGTCATGAAACAGCAGCGGGGCCTTGCACACAATCCGTCGCTGATGCTCATCAACGACTCCGACGTTCAGGCGAAATGGTACTTTCGTCTGAAGAAGGCGTGGGCGACATCCGTTGCCGAGAACACAGCGTTCGAGAACCCGGTGAAAGAAACCACGCTAAGGTGGCGCAGCTAGCCAAAGGGCACCCGTGGCGACAACACAGCCACCGTCACACTCGAACACCTAAGATCCATGGGCGAGCCGAAAAGCCCTGATTATCCCGTCACCGTCCACGAACTTGTCGTCGCGGACTCCCGCGCCACCTGATACACCGGTGCCTTCGCACCGGGCGGCATGATGTCTTATCTAAACCTGTTTCGCGCACACCCGAGCTTTCTCGGCTATGGGTTCCTTTTGGCCTTTGCGTCGAGCTTTGGTCAGACGTACTACATCGCCGCGTTCGGGGGTGAAATCCGCGCGACGTTCGAGCTCAGCCACGGTGGCTTCGGCTCCGTCTATCTCGCCGCGACCCTGACCTCCGGCATCCTGATGATGTGGGTGCCGCGCCTCATCGACCATGTGGACCTCCGCGCCTATTCCGTCACGATCGTTGTCGGCCTCGGGATCGCTTGTCTGGCCGCAGGACTGTCCGCCGGACTGGCGAGCCTCTTCCTCGCCATCTTGCTGCTGCGCCTTTTCGGCCAAGGGCTGATGAGCCACGCGGTTCAGACCTCGATGGCTCGATATTTCGAGCCGGATCAGAGGGGCAAGGCGATCGGCATCGCCGGGCTGGGCTTCGCCATAGGACAAGGTGTCTTTCCCATTATGGGCGTTCTGGCGATTGCCGCCATCGGCTGGCGTGAGGCCTGGTTCGGCGGAGCTGTCGCCACGCTCCTTCTGGTCGCGCCATTGGCGCTGTTGTTGTTGCGGGGTCACGGCGCTCGGGAGGCTGCCTACCGGGCCAAGATCGATGAACGCGCCGCCAATCCGAGCGAAGGATCGGAACGGGACTGGACCTTTCAGGAAGTCCTGCGCGATCCCCGTTTCTTTATTGCCGCAATCATGCTGATGGCGCCGGCTTTCGTGAGCACGGGCGTGATGTTTCATCAGGTCCACATCTCTGAGAGCAAGGGCTGGTCCCATGCCGCACTCGCCAGCGCATTTGCGATCTACGCCGTGTTACAGATTGCCTTCTCCATCTTCATCGGTTGGCTCAACGACAAAGTGGGCGCCACGTCATTGGTCCGCTGGACCATGTTGCCCATGGCGCTCGGGTGTTTGGCGTTGACGCTGGATGGCGGCGTCTGGCTGGCCTTTCTCTCGATGGCATTGCTCGGCATGACCGGCGGGGCGGGCCAGACACTGATGACCACCTTGTGGCCGGAGCTCTACGGCATCCGGTATCTCGGCTCGGTGCGGGCAATGGTGTCCTCGATCATGGTGATCGCAACAGCCCTCTCACCGGCTTTGTTCGGATGGATCATCGACGCCGGCCTCGGGTTCGACGTGATCGCCGTCGGCTCCGCATTTTACGCCGTCTTCGGGTCCTTGATCCTGGCCTTCGTTTTTCGCCGGCGACCGGCACCGGCCATGGCATCCGGCGACTGATTCAAACTCAATTATCGGTTGATGTAATATTATAACACTTGCGGGATAGGCGCGTCTGCAGAATAGTGTTTGAGTAACAATATGGTCGTTGAGCTGGATGAACCGGCCACGGCGTTAAGAAAAAATGGAGGACGCCATGAAACGGATGCTGGGGATTGCCGCAGCGGCAGTCGGCGCGCTTGCCCTGTCCGGGACAGCTTCGGCCGAGTGCACCATGGACAACTGGAAAGGCTGTGCCGGAAAACCTTGGGTCGACGGGGACAAGATGGAAACCCCGCTTGGCTCCAAGTGGTGGCCGAACCCCATGTGGGGTGCCGAGGATGAGGCAGGCTCGACCAACTGGTACACCAAACCGGAAGTCGTCCAGCGCGCCCTTGCCCAAGTGAAGACCGGCAAGGTCTACAAGCTTGGCCATCCCTACACGTCAAAAATGCCGTTGTTCGGTGACCGGAAGTTCTCGCTTCGGATCCCCGGCACTCCGACGGGCGGTCCGTTCGGCGCGAACGCGATCATGTGGAACGATGAGTTCCTCTCCACTGAAATCGGTCAGGTCGGCACTCAGTTCGATGGTCTCGGCCACATTGGCGTCCGCGTCGGTGCGCCCGGCGATAAAGGCCAGATGCGCTGGTACAACGGTTTCACGGCCGCTGAAATGGGCGGCGCCTATGGCCTGAAACGCCTTGGTACCGAGAAACTGCATCCGATCGTCGCCCGCGGCATCCTGCTGGACATCGCCGCCGTTCGTGGGGTCGACAGCATGAAGGCCGGTGAGGTCATCACCATGGATGACGTCCGCGCCGCGCTGAAGAAACAGGGCATGGAGGGCTTCGAGTTCAAGGAGGGCGACGCAATCCTCTTCCGGACCGGCTGGGAAATGCACTGGGGTGACCCCGCGACCTACAATGCCGGCTGCCCAGGGATCGGCATGGAAGTCGCACGGTGGGTTGCCGAAGAAGTCAAAGCCGGCGTGACGGGCGGCGACACCTGGCCGGTGGATGCGGTCCCGAACCCGGATCCGGCCTGTGTTTTCTGTGTCCACACCTACTTGCAGACGCGTCATGGCATCGTGAACCAGGAGAACATGAAGCTGTCGGAGTTGGCGGCGGATGGTGTGTATCAGTTCGCCTACATGTATTCCCCGGCCCCGGTTGCCGGAGCGACGGGCTCGATCGGCGCGCCGGTGGCGATCCGCTAACGGATAGCCCCTCGGCCATACCAAGACAGTGCTTCGGCCCCCAATCGGGGGCCGAAGTCGTTTTGGCGGAGGCTTCCAGGAGTAGCTTCGTCAGAACCCGAGACGGTCCTTCAGCTTGAACCAGGCCATACCAAGGACCAAGGCTGGAAGCCGGAACGGCCCGCCCGGGAACGGCATGTGCTCGATCGACGACATAAGTTCAAAGCGCTCCGCCTCCCCTGCCATCGCCGCGGCAAGCAGCTTGCCTGACATCCCCGTCACCGCGAGGCCGTGACCGGAGAACCCTTGGGCGTAGTAGATGTTCTCACCAATCCGCCCGAGATCGGGGGCACGATTGACCGTGATGCCGATGTACCCGCTCCAGGCATAGTCGATCCTGATACCGGACAAGGCTGGAAACACCGATCTGATCCGTCGATGCACTGCTGCCCCAAGCCGTGCGGGTGCCGCCCCGGAATAATGCGCACCGCTGCCGAACAGAAGACGGTCATCCTCCGTCAGGCGGTAGTAGTCCAATGCCACCCGGCTGTCCGCGACCGCGATATCCTGCGGCAGGACCGCCTGTGCCACATCCGCGCTGAGGCGCTCAGTCACGCCCACATAACTCGCCACACGTGCTAGCGTGCGCCGGGTCTCTTTGACCAATCCGCCGAGATAGGCGTTGCCGCAAACAGCAACCATCCGGGCCGTGACCATGCCCTTTCGGGTCCGGATCCGAGCGGGACTGCCACGATCGATTCCCACGACCCGGCTTTGTTCGTACATCTCAACGCCGAGGAACCGCGCCAGATCGGCGAGGCCCAAGAGATAGCGGAGCGGATGCATCTGCCCGCTGCCTTGGTCGATCATCCCACCCACATAGGCTTTCGTTCCAACGAACGCCTGAACGAGGGACTTATCGACCACCCGGGTCCGGTCGTACTGGTAGGTCGACGACCAATGCTCGCTCATCCTTGCCAGATCGGCCAAGTGGTGCTGCCGGTTGGCAGCGAACAGATAGCCCCATCGGAGGTCGCTCGGGATCTTATGCCGCCGGGTGCGTTCCTCGATGTCGTCGATGGCTTCCCGGGTCATGTCCCAGACGTCCTTCGCACCGTCCAGACCGATTGCCCGTTCCGCGACCGCCATGTCGCAACTCAAGCCGGAAACGATTTGCCCGCCGTTCCGACCGGATGCACCCCACCCGATGCGCTCCGCCTCCAGCAACGCCACCTTGTAGCCGCGTTCAGCCAGGTGAAGCGCGGTCGAGACCCCGGTAAGCCCCCCTCCGATCACACAGACATCTACGGAAACCTCCCCTTCAAGAGCGGGCAGTTCTGGGGCGGATGCGGGATTGGCGGTGGCGTGATGCCAGGTCAGCGGGGCGGCGGACATGGAAGCTCCCGGGGCGAACAGCAATCGACGGCGTTGGAAAAATGCCTCACACCGTCCGGAGATACCAGTCGAGTTCCAGCGGCGTAACCGCGCGTTCGAACGATTGCCGCTCCCACGTCTTCACCCGGTGAAACAGATCCACAAACCGGTCCCCAAACGAGCGGCGGGCGAAGTCAGAACGGGCGAAGAGATCCAATGCCTCACCCCAGTTTCCGGGGACGGCCGGGTCCAGGAGTTCATAGGCGTTGCCGGTGATCGGCTCCGGCGGCACACACTCTCTCTCGATCCCATCCAACATGCCCGCCAACACCGACGCGACGATCAGATAGGGGTTCGCGTCGGCACCGGCCGCCCGATGCTCGATCCGGCGGCCGGATGCGCCGCCCGACGGCACGCGGAAGGCAACGGTGCGGTTGTTGAATCCCCAGCTTGGTGCCAGAGGCACGTAGCTATGTGGCTGAAGCCGGCGGTAGGAATTCGCATTGGGCGCCAAAAGAGCCATGACGTCGGACAGACTCTCCCCCAAGCCACCCACGGCATGCCGAAGATTGGGGTTTGACAGCGGATCTCCCCCCTCCTCTTCGGCGAAGATGTTGTTTCCCGAGGCGTCCACAACGCTCGCATGAACATGCATGCCGGAGCCCGTTTCTCCCGCCCAGGGCTTGGCCATGAAGGTGGCATCGATCCCATGACGAACAGCGGTGCCTTTAATGGCGCGTTTCAGCATCACCGCATGATCGGCGGCGAGAACAGGATCATCCACATGATCAAGGTTGATCTCGAACTGTGAGGGCGCGTATTCCGCGGTCGCTGTGTCGGCTGGCAGCCCTTGCGCGCGGCACGCGGCATCGAGGTCGGCGAAGAGGTCTTCGAAATCCGCCAACTCATCCATGCCGTAGACTTGTGTCGTGGTCTGAACGGCCCCGGTCTGCGGCGAACGGGCGGGGCTTGGTTGCGCGCCGCGGAGGCGCCGCCGCTCGACCAGAAAGAACTCCAGCTCTACTGCCACGACAGGGCGCCAGCCTTTCGCGTGATAACGCGCAACGACCGCTTCCAGGACCGCCCTTGGGTCACCGGTAAAGGGTGAGCCGTCGTCCTCGCGCATGCTGATCAGGGCTTGAGCGGTTGGTGTCCGGGCCCAAGGCACGGGAGCGAGCGACCGGGCGATGGGCCGGCAGATCTTGTCGGCGTCGCCCACGCTCCAGACCAACCCCGTCCCGGTCACGGATTCCCCGGTCGCATCAGTCGCGTAGACCGAGCCCGGAAGCTGGATACCGCTTTCAAACGCCCTGGCGATCCCACTCCGCCGAAGACGCTTTCCCCGCAGGATTCCCGTCAGATCGGGGATCAGGAGTTCAAAACTGTCTATGTCCGGATGGCGTGCGAGCCAGTCTTCTAAATCGCTGTCGGTCATGTGCCGGAATCAGTGTCTCTAATCGGTCACCTCCGATATCACGACGTCCCGAGCTGCGACAGGGGGGACTGCGGGCTTACCCCCTATTTGCTGCCGGGACGGCCCGGAATGTCCGTGGTATGAGGGGAGATCCGAAACAGCGTCCGGCGGCCCTATGACCCTCGACCTTAACGCTTGGCTCGACGAGCACCGCATTACCGAAGTGGAATGCATGGTCTCCGATCTTGCCGGCATTCCCCGCGGCAAGATCCTTCCGGCTCGAAAATACAGAGAAGCCATCACGGAGCGGGGCCTGCGCCTGCCGGAATCGATCTTTGGCCAAACGGTTACCGGCGACTACGTCCAGTCCCGGGATTTGGACCCGAGAGAGAGCGACGTCTTCCTCCAACCCGTTCCGGACACCATCCGTATGGTGCCCTGGTACAAGGAGCCGACGGCACAGGTCATCCACGATGCGGTCTACGTCGACGGTAGCCCAGTCGATATCGCGCCCCGGCACGTTCTGAAGCATGTCTTGTCGCTGTACCGGGAGCGTGGGTTGAAACCTGTCGTCGCTCCGGAGCTCGAGTTCTTCCTGGTCCAGGTCAATCCCGATGCGGACTATCCGTTGGAGCCGCCGGTCGGCCGGTCCGGCCGCCAGGAGATGGCGCGCCAAGCCTACGGCATCGACGCGGTGAATGAGTTCGATCCCCTGTTCGAGGACATCTACGACTACTGCGAGGCTCAGCGGATCGACGTGGACACGCTGACACACGAGGCGGGCGCCGCGCAGATGGAGATCAACTTCAACCACGGCGATGCGCTGGACTTGGCCGATCAGGCCTTTCTGTTCAAACGGACGGTCCGTCAGGCAGCGCTCGACCACAAGGTCTACGCCACGTTCATGGCGAAACCGATGCAGTTCCAGCCGGGTAGCTCCTTTCACGTTCACCAGAGTGTTCATGCACTGGACGAGGACCGGAACCTCTTTGCGACGGAAGACGGCGAGAACTCGGAGATGTTCCTCCACTTCATCGGCGGCCTTCAGAAATACCTGCCCGCCGCGATGCCGTTGCTCGCGCCGTATGTGAACTCCTACCGCCGGATCCAGCCGGCCTCCGATGCACCGATCAACGTGCATTGGGGTTTGGACAACCGGACCACGGGCCTCCGGGTGCCGGAATCCTCTGGCGGTGGACGCCGGGTCGAGAACCGGGTCGGCGGGGCGGATACCAATCCCTATCTCGGCATCGCCGCGTCGCTGGCCTGCGGGTATCTCGGCATCGTCGAGGAGATCGAGCCCTCCCGCCCGGTCGAGGGGAATGCCCATACGATGGCGGTGACCCTGCCCCGGACGCTGGACGACGGCCTTGAGCGGCTCCACCGGGCCCGCGCGTTGCGGGAGGTCCTGGGCGTTCGCTTCTGCTCCGTTCTGAGAGCCGTCAAGGACTCAGAGATCGACGCCTATCTCCAGGTCATCAGCCCGTGGGAGCGGGAGTACCTGCTGCTGAACGTCTGACGGCAGCGCTGGGACCGGGCCTAGTCCGCCGCGGCGTCCTTCTGGTCGTAGGGCTTCAGGAAGTTCTTGGCGAGCTCCCAGTAGTGATCGGCCGTCCAGTAGATGTTCTTGAGCTCGGCGGGCTTGATCTCCCGCCACAGTTTTGCCGGGCTGCCCGCCCAGACCTCACCGGACCGGACGACCTTGCCCGGCGCCAAAAGGGCTCCGGCGGCGACCATCCCCTCGCTCTCGACCACGGCACCGTCCATGACCGTGGCACCCATCCCGACGAAGGAGTTGTCGTGGAGCGTGCAGGCGTGGATCACGGCCGCGTGCCCCACGGTCACCCCGTCTCCGATGATCGTCGGGAAGTCGTTCGCATTGATGTGGACGATGCTGCCGTCCTGGATGTTCACCCGCTTGCCGATCTTGATGTAGTTGGCGTCACCGCGCAGCACGACCCCATACCAGATCCCGCACTCCGGCCCGATTTCCACATCACCCGCGACGACGGCATTCTCAGCGATGAAGGTCGGTTGGGCGATCCTCGGCCACTTGCCCTCATACGGGCGGATCAGCGGGCGATGGCCGCCCTGGTCGGTTCCGGACATGGGTTTCGCTCCCTTGGTTTGATTTGGCTTCAGCCTATCTTGGCGGTCACGCCACCGTCCACCGGCAGCAGAACGCCGGTGATGTATCCGGCCTCCTCGGACGCCAGGAACAGGGCGGCGTTTGCCACGTCCCAGGCCGTGCCCATCTTACCGCCGAGGGGCACCTGGGCGTCCCGCTCTCCCCGGACGACCTCCCGTCCGACGTTCCGTTCCCGTGCGCGCCGCTCAATCGCCATCGGGGTGTCCATCAATCCCGGAAGGATCGCGTTCACGCGAATCCCGTAGGCGGCGTTCTCCATCGCCATATGGTGGGTCATCGTGTTCACCGAGCCCTTCCCGGTCTTGTAGGCAAGCGTCATCCGGGCAGCGAGCGACGAGATCGAAGAGACATTCAGGATCACGCCGGACTGCTGCTCCCGCATCACGGGGAGCACGTGCTTGCAGGTCATGAACATACCCTTCACGTTCATCGCGAAGAGGTTGTCCCAAACATCGGCGTCGAGTTCCGTCGTCCCCCGGTCGCCCTCGGACCGGCCGACATTGTTGTGAAGGATGTCGATGCGGCCAAAGCGGTCCACCGCGGCCCGGGCAATGGCGCGGCAGTCATCCTCGACCGTGATATCGGCTTCGTGGATCGCGCCGGTTCCGCCGGCCTCCTCGACCATGGCCAAGGTGTCTTCCGCACTCTCCGCGCGCTTGTCGACCAGAAGGACCTTCGCCCCTTCCTGCGCGAACCGGATGGCGGTGGCCCGCCCGTTGCCAATCGTCTCGCCGGGCGTCTGACCTGCGCCAACGATGATGGCCACTTTGTCAGCCAGTCTCATGAATCCCTCCCCTTTCCATTTCGTCCGATTTAAGCGGAGGGAGCGACCGTCGCCTAGCCGAATGAAACAGGGGCGCCGAAGCGCCCCTGCCTAACCGTCGATCAAGTGAGAGGCTGATCAGCCCTTCAGCTCAATGTGCAGTCCCTTGTAGAGGCCGGCACCGTAGATGCCGTGTGCCTTGATCGGCTTCATCTTCGGACCCGCGCCGACGACCAGGATGTCGTGGATGATCGGGATCCAGACCACCGCGTCGTGGACCTGCTTCTGAACCTGGCCGATCCATTTCTTGCGGTCGGCGTCGGTCAGCGCCCCACGGGCGTTCAGCAGCCAGGCGTCCGTGTCGTCGCTTGCCCAGTTCATCCGGTTCGGCGTCGGCCGGTTACCGGAGGGGAAGTACAGGTTCATGGCATCCCCGGCGGAAACGTAGGGATAGCTCATGGTGTAGACATCGTACTCCTGGGTGGCGAGCTTGCCCCAGATCACCGTGGCGTCGAAGATCTGAAGGTCCATCCCCACGCCGATCTTCCGGAAGTCGGCCTGGACCGCCTCCATCACCTGCCGCCAGTTCTGGAAGCTGTAGGCAATCAGCTCAAGCTTGGTGCCGTCCTTCTCCCGAACGCCGTCGGACCCGACTTTCCAGCCCGCCTCGTCGAGGAGCGCCTTGGCCCTCTCCGGATCGAAGCCGAACGGGCTTTCGTCGATCCCAGCGTTATAGTCCAGGACGTTCGGCGCAATGTAGGACTTGGCCGGAATCGCGTGGCCGAAGAACACGCCCTCCGCGATTGCCGCCTGATCGACCGCGAGATTGAGCGCGGTCCGGACGTTCACGTCGGAGACCAGATCGCGCGTGATCTTCATGCCCACATAGTGGGTCCAGAAGTAGTTCTCAGCCTGCGTGACGGAGACCATCGGGTTGGCCTTCATCGGCTCCAGCGCCCAGTACGGGATGTACTGGGTAACATCGCCTTGGCCGGTCTGTAGGGCCGCGACGAGGTTGTTCTCCTCGGGCACGATCTTCCAGACGATCTCGTCGACCTGAGCCTCGGTATTGCTGTAGATCGACGGGCCCCAGTTGTAGCCCTCATGCTTCTTGAGGACGAGCTGGTTACGCGGCTCCCACTCGTGGAAGCAGTACGGGCCGGTGCCGTCGAACGCCTTCACGCCAAAGTCGTCACCCAACTCCTTAACCTGATCGATGTTGATGATCGTGTGGTTGTGCTGGGTCATCTGGTAGAGGAGTTCGGAGTACGGCTGCTTCAGCTTGTACTCGACCGTGTGGTCGTCGATGGCCGTGACCTTATCAACATCGCCCGCACGGTTCTTAGTGACGCCCTTGGTCTCCGGGTCGAGCCACCGCTCGATCGACGCGACCACGTCCGCCGCCGTGAAGTCCTTGCCAGAGCAGAACTTCACACCCTTCTTGAGCTTGAAAGTGTACGTCTTGCCGTCCTCGGAAACGGTCCAGCTCTCAGCCAAGCTCGGGACCACGGTCTTCATGTCGTAGTCGAGGGCGACAAGGGTATCGCCCGCCATGAATAGGATTTCGGCGTTGGCGCGCGAGGTGGATTTGTGCGGGTCGTAACGGTCCGCATCGATCTCCCGCATGATGGAAACCGAGGTTTGTGCAAGGACGGCGGTACTTCCGACCGCCAATCCCGTGGCGACTGCCGCCGCGAGCGTCAGGGCTCTTCTAGACATGGAACCTCCTGTGGTTAGGTCTTGTTACTCTCACTTGTATTGACCCGGCCTTCTTGACGGACCGGTCGTTACACACCGCCAGGCCTAGACCTGCCGGAATCTCGGATCGAGCATGTCCCGGCAGGCATCGCCGAGAATGTTGAAGGCAAGAACGACGACGAAAATCACCAGACTCGGGATCGTCGCCACATGCGGCGCGAAGAACATGAAGTTGCGGCCCGCCGCCGCCATGGTGCCGAGCTCCGCGATCGGCGGCTGGGCGCCAAGGCCGATGAAGCTCAGCGCCGCGCCGATCAGGATGACGTTGCCGAGTTGCAAGGTCAGGTAAACGAGCACTGCCGAGAAACAGTTGAGCGCCAGATACTTCCAGATCATGTAGCCGTCACTGAGGCCGATTGCCTTGCCTGACTGCATGTACTCCTGCTGCATGACCACCGTTCCCGCACCGCGCGTGATCCGGGCAACAGTCGGCATGGTCGTAACCGCAAGCGCGACCGTGACACTGAAGACATTCGCGCCAAGCACCGCAGCGATCGCCAGGGCGAAAAGGATTGACGGAAACGAGAGCAGAACGTCGATGAACCGCATGATCAGGTTGTCGAGCGGTCTGAAGTACGCGGCGATCAACCCAAGTGCCACGCCGACACTGCCGCCGACCGCGACCGCAATCACGCCCATGGCCAACGTGGTCCGTAAGCCATAGAGGACACGCGAGAACATGTCCCTGCCCTGCTCGTCCGTGCCGAACCAATGCGCGTCGCTCGGCGGCTTCAACATGTTCCGGAGGTTGTTGTCGTAGGGGTCAAAGGGCGCCAGAACCGGGGCCAGCAAAGCCGCGCCAATGATGATCACCAGGAACACAGCCGCAACCGAGGCGGGCTTGTCCCGCCGCAGCATGCGCAGGAATGAGCGGCGCTCAAACGAGACGCGGGTTTCTTCCACGGCCGCCATCTCAGTGCCTCACCCGCGGGTCAAGCACCGCGTACAGCACGTCGACGATCAGGTTGACCATCAGGAAGGAAATGGCGAGGACCAGGATGGCCCCCTGCGCGAGCGCATAGTCGGCGGAATTGATCGCGCCCACTGCAAGCCTTCCAACTCCGGGCCAGGCGAACATGGTCTCCGTAACCACCGCACCGCCGAGAAGAAATCCAATCTGGAGACCGATGAGGGTGACGACCGGGATCATGGCGTTCCGGAGCGCGTGGTTGATAACGACCCGCCACTCGGTAGCCCCCTTGGCACGCGCCGTACGAACAAAGTCGCTGTTGAGAACCTCAAGCAGCGTTGTCCGGGTCATGCGCGCCACCGGCCCGACAAAGATGCCCCCGAGCGTGATCGCCGGCAGGGCGATGTGCCGAACCCCATCGACCGACCACAGCGCGCCTGCCCGGCCTTGAAACGGCAGTAACTGCCAATGGAAGCCGACATACTGGATCAGCATCAGCCCGAACCAGAAGATCGGCATGGACACACCCGCGACCGAGACCGCCATGATCAAGCGATCGGTCATCCGTCCCTGCTTCACCGCGGCAAGCGTTCCGAAGGCGATGCCCAACGGCACCGCCCAGACGAGGCTGGCGACCATCAGCTCGATGGTCGGCCCGATGGTGGCGCCCAACTCCTCGGTGACGAGTTTGTTCGAGATCAGCGACCGTCCGAGATCGCCTTGCAGAACGCGGCCGATATAGTAGGCGAACTGGACAAGAACGGGTTCGTCCAAGCCCATGTCCGCACGGATCGCCGCGATCTCGTCCGCCGTCGCCAGCGGGCCCGCAAGAACGGTGGCCGGATCGGTCGGAACGACCTGCAGGAGCAGGAATCCGATCAACAGGACACCGGCCAGGACCGGTATCGAAATCAGCAGTCTTTGGATGACATGGGTCGCCAAAACCCGCCCCCCGAAACCACTCCCTAATTATATTGCCGCGCCGAACTCTCCGATCCGGTCGTACTCGATGGTGCCGCCAACGACCGTCAGGTCGGTTTTGGCCTCCAGGATCTCCGATGCCTCGACCTCGAAGATATCTCGGTCAAAAACGGCGATATCAGCGAGTTGCCCGGGAATAAGCCGCCCTTTCAGCTCTTCCTCGAACGATCCGTACGCACTGTTGTGCGTATAGGCCGAGATCGCCTCCGCCACACTGAGACGCTGATCCGGGCCAAGTTCTGTACCCTTCTTCGTTCTGCGGGTGACCATGGAGTAGATGTTCTCAAACGGATCGGGCGATGACACGGGCGCGTCGGAACTCGCCGACGGATACAGCCCTTCGTCAAACCACGTCCTGTAGGGATAGGCGCCAGCGGCGGCCTCCTCCCCCAGCACGTCCACGTAGAGATCGCCGAACTCGTACATGAAGATGGACTGCGGCGCCGGAAGAATACCCAGCCGTTTCATCCGGGCGGTCTGGTCCGGACGGAGAAAGCCACAATGCTCAATCCGGTGGCGGCGGTTGGGATCCGGGTTGTTTCCCATCGCCGTCTCATAGGCGGCGATAACCTGTTCGATCGCCTTGTCCCCGATCGCATGGGTCGCGATCTGATAGCCACGGGCATGATAGTCCGCGACATAGGCGAACATCTCGTCGTCGGGATAGATCATGATCCCGAAATTGTCAGAGGTGTCTTTGTAAGCATACGTCATGGCGGCCGTTTTGCCGCCCGCACTTCCGTCCGCAAAAAGCTTCATGGGACCGATGCGCAGCACCTCATCCCCGTCCCCGGTCATCAGACCGAGATCAAAGAACTCCTGGTCCCATCCGCTTTGGCCGCCCAGGGGCATCAGGTGCATGCGGACCTTGAGCTCATCCGCCCGGCGAACTTGACGGAAGGCCTTGAAGTCGTCGTGTCCCTGCTTGAGGCCAACAGCCGGGTCGGTGACGCTCGTGAACCCAAGCGACAAGTTGTGTGACTGCCCTGCGAGCAGACCGGCCGCCAGTTGATCAACCGTATAGTCCGGCATCGCCTCGTAGAGCTTGTTGCGCGCGGTCTCCTGCAGCAGGCCCGTCAGCTTCCCGTTCTGGCTTTCGATATGGCCACCGGGTGGCTGCGGCGTTGCCTCGTCGATCCCTGCGGCTGCAAGCGCTTTGCTATTGGCGACGCCCATGTGGCCGCATGTACGGACGATATAGACGGGGTTGTTCGGGGCGACGAGGTCAATCTCTTCCCGCAGCGGGTGACGCTTTACGTCCAACTCGAACTGATCATAGCCCCGGCCAAGCACCCACTCGCCTGGCTCCGCCTTGTCGACGCCCTCTTTGATCGCGCCAAGCACGTCGTCGATCGTCCGGATGTCAGAGCCTTTCAGCCGGACCTCCGAGAGGCCCATACCAAAACTCATAATGTGCTGGTGCGCGTCGTTGAGGCCTGGGACTGCCAATCTCCCTCGAAGGTCCACGCGTTTCGTGTCCGGCCCGACCAGAGCTTCGATCTCAGCATCCGGCCCCGTGGCCAGAACCTTGCCCTGCCAGACGGCAAGCGAGTCCACAAAACCCTCGGCAAGTCCCGCGAAGACCTTACCCCCCGAAATGACCATGTCGGCTTTGGGCAGGCTCATCGATGGGCTCCTCGTTCCAGCCGTTTCAGGTTCAGGCGTCGTACCCTGGATTGAGACGGTCGAGTTTCCTCAGGTGCGCCTTCCATGCCATGTCACCGCTCGGCTCATCAGACCGCCAGAACTGGGCGGCGGCGTGCTCGCAAACGGCCTTGGACGGAATGACCAGCTCCACACCACCGGATTGCGCGGCAATCTGCGCCTGGCACGACACCTCAAGACCATAGAGCAGCGCGAACGCCTCCGGGATTGAGCGGCCGGCGGTCAGAAGTCCATGATTCCGAAGGATCATTGCATGATGCCCGCCGAGATCCCGAACCAACCGGTCACGCTCATCCAGATCCAAGGCAATACCCTCATAGTCGTGATACGCGAGGTGCCCGTAGAACTGCATGGAATGCTGGGTCAGCGGCAGCAGACCGTCACGTTGGGCTGAGACGGCCATGCCGGCCTTCGTGTGGGTGTGAATGACACAAGCCACATCGTGCCGTGCGGCGTGAACAGCGCTATGGATCGTGAAACCGGCCTGATTGATCTGCCACGGCGTATCGTCGACGATGTTTCCGTCCAGATCGACTTTCACAAGGCTCGAAGCCGTCACCTCGTCGAACATGAGACCGTAGGGATTGAGCAGGAAATGCTCCTCCGGGCCCGGAACCTGCGCGGAGATATGGGTGTAGATCTGGTCGGTCCAGCCATGCATCGCGACCAGTCTGTAGCAGGCCGCAAGATCGATCCTGGTCTGCCATTCCTCGGCCGAAACCCGGTCGCGGACCGCCGGAAGCGTAAAGGGAACGGCGACGGACATGGCCTAACTCCATACAGTCTTTGAGGAATTCGCATTCTCCGGTCGGAGACTGCTAATTTGGGGAGTATGCGACGACGTTGCTTTAGCTGTCAAAGAAAGTTGATCCATAGATCGCAGTGCACAATGCGGAACCTTTGCTGCAAATGGGAACGTGAAAGGCGCACATCTTGAGCACTTATTGACAAGAGTGACTACATATAGGAGCCTTTTCCGAGGCTTATCTCGCTGAAGGGCGCGGATCGTGACGACACGGAAAGGCTCTCGTGGCCCGGTAGGACGACTGGCCATCCTTGGCGCTGCAGTGATCGCGCTTTCGGGATGTGGTCAGATTGAGCAGTTCCTTGCCCAGACGTCGCAGAATTCCTCGGCTCCGCCGCCTCCCGCCCCGCCGTCCGAACTGGCCGAACTACCGCCCGCCCCTAAGCCGATCTACGCGCCCGGCGACACGTATGTTTACAACGATGACGGCCTGATCGTGCAGGAGGAGGTCGTTTCAGTCTCTCCTGACCGGGTGGTCTGGCGGAATGATTCGGGTCTGATCTGGACAACGGGGACCAATGTTGTCACCCCGCCGCTCGCGTGGTCTTCCGATCCGGAGCTTGGCCGCGGTAGGCAATCGATCATCGGCGACCCCTCGGCTCTCTTCCCGCTCCGGGCCGGAAACGTCGTGGCCTTCGGGGTCCGCGGCAGCAGCGAGGTGGTCCCGACAGGCTGGCAGGACGAGAACCGTTGCGTGGTGGCGGGCCAGGAAACCGTTGAGGTGTCGGCCGGACGCTTCACCACATTCCGGATAGACTGCGAGCGGAAAGACTACATCTCCCGTCTGTTCTACGCGCCCGTGGTCCAGAACTATGTCCTCCGGATCCGCCAGTTCCCCAACAGTCAGAGCCGGAAGGAGCTTGTCTCCGTCACGCTCGGGAACGATCGGACGAAAGACATGCAGATCGTGACCGAGGGCAATGCGCCCGTTTCCATGGCCGACGCCGGTCAGATGGAAAAGGAAATGGAAACCATGGCGGAAAAGGCGGCCGAAGCTGAGATGGCCGAGACCGTTCTGGACCAACGCCTTGGCATGATCGTAGACCGGCTGGAGCGGGCAATCTCCAAACTAGAGAACGATGCGACAGTTCGGGCACCAAGCGGCGGAACGATTGCCTCGCGGGCTGGCGGCGGCGCTTCCGACAAAACCGAGATGAAGGACGACAAGCCGGCGGGCAAGTATGGAGTTCATCTCGCTTCCTACCGGACGCGAAAGGGTGCGGAGCGTGGCTGGGCGAAACTGAAGAGCCAATTCTCGAGCGAACTTTCAGACCTGTCCCTCCAAACGACCGAATTCGATCCTGGCGACGGCCGCGGGAAGTTTGTCCGGTTGATCGCGGCAGGGCTGCCAAGCAAGAACGCTGCTGACGACACCTGCCGCGCGCTCAAGGCCAAGCGCCAGTTCTGCAAGTCAATCTCAATGCCCTGAGTCAAGACCCACGACGGGCGCCGTATTCTCTGAAACTGTGCTTTGGCGTTGTCTGAGGATCTCAGTCAGCCGAACTTGCGCCGAACGCCCCGATAGACGCCGAAACCCGCGAACAACGTCGCGACGACGGTTAGCAATGCCATGAGGCCGTGAGGCTCCCAAAGGTCCATGGCGACACCGGCCATGGTTGGGCCCGACATCGTGGCGATCTCAAAGCACATGACGAAAGCCGCATTGGCCGCTGCCAACTCCCCACCGCGGAAACGCTCGCCGATCATGACGAGGCCGACCGTGTAAGGCCCAAAGGCGAAACCGCCCCAAACCAGCAGAAAGACGACGAGCACGATCGGCCCGTCGACAAAGAACGGTGCCATGAGTGGGCCCGCAATTCCGACCACACCACAGAGCAACAGAACCGCCCGGCGATCGAAGCGGTCAGCCAACCAACCGATAGGCAATTGCAAGACGGCATTGCCCAAAAGGAACCAGGTCAGCAACCCGACCGCAGTCGCCTCCTCAAACCCGAGGCGCAGCCCCCATATCGGCAGGAACGGCATGATCGCCGCATCATAGAGCCCCGTTGTGATCGCCGCGGCAAGCACGGTGGGGGCGGCTCGCGCGAGCAGCATGGGACTGCCCGTTCCCCCAACCATCAGGTCTTTGCCGAGGTGCCGGACAAGAACCAGTGGGAACGCGGACACGCCAAGGGCAACGGCGAAAATCATGAAAGGAAGATAACCGTCGGTACCGACGACACCGATCAATGCGGGACCGATCGCGAAACCACCGGCCATCAACGTTACGTAGATGGCGAGCGCCCGTCCCCGCCCTCCCTTGGTAGCCACCGCATTCATCCAGGTCTCGCTCAGCACCCAATGGATGGCGATCCCGGCTGCACCGACAAACCGCAGAAGAAACCAGGCCCACAACGAGTCAACGAACGGAAACAGGGCGATGCAGCTCGTCCCGATGACAACGCCGCCGATCATTGCCCGGGCGACCCCAAGGCGTCCCATTATCGCGGGAACGAAGGGCGCGATCAGCACGATGCCCAAGGCTGCGGTGGATGCGTTTGCGCCAATGATCCAAGGCTCGAAGCCGCGTTTCTCCATGGACAGGGCCACAAGCGGGATGAATCCGCCGATCGCGAGGCCCACGGCAATCGCGCTGAGATAGTTTGCACCCAGAACGGACCATCGCTCCGTACGGGAAAGGGTCTCCCCCAAGGTCGCTGTCACGTGGTGTGCCTCCGTCCCGCGCGGCTGCGGATAGACAAACCACCTGACACCAAAAAGTGCTATTGGGAAGGCTATCGTTACGTACCGGCGTCACGCGGCGTCAGGATCCCGTCTCAATGAGCCAGATGACCGACATCAAACCGGACCCGGGCAAGGCCCCGGGCGCCGCCTCGACCCCCGTCGAGGGGAGCGGAGAGGAGTCGCCACCGGGGCCGCCGCAAACATCCGGCGGGGCGAACCAAACGCTTCGCGGGATCGGACTTGCGCTGCTGGCGGGGCTGATGTTCACGCTCCTGGATACATCCGCGAAGTGGATTGCCCAGGACTTGGCGTTGGAAGTGGCTGTGTGGGGCCGCTACAGCTTCCATCTGCTCCTGATGCTGCTGATCTTCGGCATCCGGGATCCGATGCGCCTGATCCGGACACAGCGGCCCGTCGCCTTGGTTCTCCGCGGTGCTTTGCTGACCGTTTGTACCGTCGGCATGTTTGTCGCGCTGAAACACATACCGATCGCGGACGCACAGGCCATTGGATTTGTCGCCCCTCTGTTCGTCGTAGCGCTGTCG
This sequence comes from Thalassobaculaceae bacterium, assembly GCA_963691835.1. Classification (GTDB taxonomy): domain Bacteria; phylum Pseudomonadota; class Alphaproteobacteria; order Thalassobaculales; family Thalassobaculaceae. Next base: position 3,853,678 of record OY829383.1, on the reverse strand, counting down.
ATCCCGCTCCTGGGGGAAGTAGTGGGCGTCAGACGATGGTCTGCCGTGCTCATCGGGTTCCTCGGCATGTTGGTTATTGTCCGACCTGGCTTTGCCGATGTGCATTGGGCCTATTTCGTGGTGGTCGGCGTGGCCTTCCTCTACGCGATCTACATTCTTACGACCCGGCGGTTGGCGCAGACAGAGGACGCGGTCGCGATGCTCTTCTACACCGCCGTGATCGGGACCATTGCGACATCAGTGGTTGTCCCCTTTCGCTGGGAAACACCGACGGTGACCGAATGGGGCGTGATGCTGGTGATGGGGGCGATCGGCGGTGGCGCCCATCTGATTGTCATCCACGCATACCGTATCGCCTCGGCCTCTCTGCTCGCTCCGTTTCAGTATGTTCAAATTGTTTGGGCGACGGCGCTTGGCTTCGTCGTGTTCGGCGACTTCCCGGATCTTTGGACCATCGCCGGAGCCGCGATCATCGTCGCGAGCGGCCTATATGTCTGCTTCCGGGAGGCGGAACTGGAACGCCGGCGAACCGGCGGATAACGCCAGACCCTGTCCGGAGTCCTACGTTGGTTGCTGCGCCGGCTTCCGCCCAAGCTGCGTGAAGACTGTCAGCATCGAGAGAAGCATGAACCCGGCAATCACATAGAACACATAGGCCGGTGCGGTCTGATCGAGGACGAAGCCAAAAACCAACGGTGAGAGAATGCCACCTATGGAGAACCCCGTGGTGACGAACCCGAAGACCTTTCCGAACGACCCTTCCGGCGTCACGGAACGGACGAGCATGTCCCGCGACGGCATGATCACACCGTGGAGCAAGCCCTGAACCCCCATCAGGACAACCACGACCGCGAACGGCAGCGGCACGGCGCCGATGATGGTGATCATCACGGCGGTCGCGAGGAAACAGACGCCGGCGACCAGATTGTGCCGCGTTGTCCGATCCGCGATCAGGCCACCGGCAAGGATCCCAATGGCGCTGCCCGCCAGATAGAAAGTCAGAACATAGGCCGCATCATCCACCGCAACGCCCCGCCCCTCATGCAGAACTGCAACCAGGAACTGGTTGATCCCACCGGATCCTAGCGCCAGCAGCGTAAAGAATGCGAGGCACATCAGGATCGGCGGCGACAGCAGCAGCGCCGTGCCAGCGGCAACACTAGTGTCCGCGGCCTTCTTTGACTCCTTAGACTTCTTTGGCTTAGCGTCGCCACCGAGAGACCGGGCAAAAACGATCAAAGCCGCGGCGGTTACGATCCCGGCGGCACCACAGACGACGAGTCCTGTCCGCCAGTCCCACACCTCCATCAAAAGACCGATCGCGATGGGTGCCGCAGCGAAACCCGCGAAACCCGCCCCCGTGTGCAAGCTGAAGGCGAACCCCATGCGCCGATCCGAGACCGCCTGGGACAGAATTGCGTAATCCGCCGGGTGATATACCCCGTTTGCGATGCCGGCGATCGTCATCAGACCGATGATCATCCAGTACTCCGGCACCATCCCAATCGCACCGAAAGCCAGAGCCTCGACAATCAAACCACCGATGAGAATGCCACGCGCGCCGAAGCGATCGACGAGATAGCCGAACGGCAGTTGGGTCAGACCGGTCGCCGCACTGAAGACCGTCATGAACAGCCCAAGCTCGGTGTACGAAACACCGAGCTCCGTCTTGAGGATCGGGAACAAAGGAGGAAGCAACAGGATGTAGAAATGGCTGAAAAAATGCGCCACACCGATCAGTCCGATCACCTTGACGTCGGACAAGACGGAAGGGACCGGCGCGGCCTCCGGCGTGTTGAGAGTGGCGGACATTGAAACGGTGACCCTGTCGGCTAAACGCCCCTGCAAACTGGTTTAAGGACCGTACCGGGTCAAGCCAGGGCCCTCTCCCCAACCGGTAATTCCCAGATTGTCAGCCCATCCTATACCGACTAGAACGACCCACATCCCCATCGAACAGGTCAAGAAAACGTGTCGCGACCGGGCCCCATTGCGATCTGGCTCCTGCTCTCACTGCTCTGGATCGGCGGCACCACGCCTCTGGCCATCTCCGGATGGGGATCGGTGACGAGTGCTGCCGATCAGCACCATAGCGGGCGGGTTGCCTTCTGCCGGGGACGCTATGGCGATGCCGCAGCCCGGCAGAGATGCATAGACGTGATGGATCTCGAACGGTTCCAGGACCTTGCAAAAGCCGTGTTCAACCGGGTGCTTCTCGTCTTGGGACCTCCTGGCCTCGGCCTCGGTGTGCTTGTGTGGTTCAGGCGATCCGCCAAGAACCGGCCACGGCCCCGTTCATGAGCAGCCGCCCCCCGCCCCCGAAAGGAAAAGCCGGCACCAGCCGAGCCTGGCAGCGCATGCTGAGCGGCCGGCGGCTGGATCTGCTCGATCCCTCTCCGTTGGATGTGGAGATCGAGGATATCGCCCATGGACTGTCGCGGGTTGCGCGCTGGAATGGTCAAACATCGGGTTCCTGGGCATACTCCGTCGCCCAACACAGCGTGTTGGTCGAAGAGATCTTCAGCCATCTGAAACCGGCGGCGCCCCCCCAAGAACAACTGGCAGCCCTCCTCCATGACGGTCCCGAGTATGTCGTGGGCGATATGATTACCCCCTTCAAGGCCGTGATCGGAGCCGACTACAAGACGGTCGAACATCGTCTTCAGATCGCCATTCACCTGAGATTCGGCCTGCCCGGTACGACGCCAATCCGCCTCGTCCGGGCCATAAAGAAGGCCGACAAGATCGCCGCCTATTTCGAAGCAACGCAGCTCGCCGGTTTCACGCCATCCGAAGCGGCCCGGCTTTTCGGAAAGCCCGGCAGCGGTCCGGACGTTCGGATTGTTCCTATCCCACCGGACGAAGCGAAAGAGCGATTCATGATTCGCTTTTCGAATCTCGCGTAATGCGGTAATCAGACTGTCAAAGCTTGATCCACGATGTTACTATGTTAGATGGTAAATCGGAGATATGCTCCGGCTGCCTGAATTCAGGCCCATCAATTTCGATTTTTTTGAATTGGCGCCCAATTATGCAATCGAGACTTAAGGAAAAGAAGAAATCTCCGAAATTGAGCCCGATCCTGGATCAAATCATCCATGGAAGCCCAAGTACAACACTCAATATCCTTAAGATTACGTCAAATATGGAGAGTGGCACTCCATTCTTTTCACATCCCGCCTTGAACAGAGTTATTATTTTCAAATATCCAAACTTTGGGATTGATATCGCCGACTCATCAACCAACCATTTCAGTTCGAAAGAAGCGTCCTTGGCTGACGGACGGCCCGTTGAGACCGCTATTTATATTCCGAACAACGAGCAGGATCCGGAAATTGGCGGGTATGCCATATACTTAAGACAGAGAGATGCGGAGAATCTGCTTCAGAGATATGTCGGTGTGTCATCCGCCGGTCAGGGTGACTCGATCAGTGGCGATTTCAAGAAGCTGCTCCTAATTGACGAAATTCCCTCGCTTGATCCGTTTCTACTCAAAACTGCATTTGATCGTGACGGGATGGAGATCGATAACGCGTATCTCAATCTTGAAGACAATGAGGAACGGAAGATCAAACTCGTCATCGGGGAACGTGTCCGGCCGATCGTCGCCCGGGCCTTGGGGAGCGGCGGCAGCGGAAGTGCGGGGAAGTCTCAGCGGTTTGTGGAAGCGATTTGGGACCCCACCCTGCCGGAGGCGAGCCTCTTCATCGAAGCATTCAAGATTCAGGGCAGCGAGGCTCCGAACGTGTTCAGCGCTTGGAAAGGGATATCGTTCTATCAGCAACAGTTCACTCAGAACCGCGCCGCAATCGCAGGCATCCTGAAGTGGATGAAGTCCGAAGAAGGTGTTCCCCACGACATTCGATGGAACAAGTCCTACGAAGAGCTACTCAACATGTTCAAGCAGGTTATTCAAAAGAAAATGATGAATATCCTAGCCAATATTAACCAAGTATTTAAAGATTATGACAACTGTCATCAGAAATTTGTTGAAGAAGGTGACCCAACACCATTTCGAAACTTCTTGGTGACGTCACATTATAGATACTGGGTGCTAGGATACTGCTCAACGTCGCTGATTCACTGCCGCAATATCTTTGATCGGGCGATGCTTCACTCCAATCGGGGGCAACTGTCGTTCGAACAGATTAACGATATGTTGACGAATTTCGATGCAACACTAGCAAGCAAGCTGAGTGGGCAAGCGGACCTCTAACGTCACATCATCGCGACGCAAGTGCGTAGCGGACGTGCCGGTATTGTCCAACGCCTGAGCCGGTTGCATATGATCTGAAACGTCGTAACGCCCCGGTTTGTGGTGATGGCAGTCGCGTCCAATACTGTTATCGATACGTTCTGGCCCACCACGTTCGCTGAGCGTGGGGTGATCGTACCATTCACCACCCCAGTTCTTGCCCATGCGCGGGTTCGTCCCTCCGCTTCGGACGTGCTGGAGGTGCTGGTGAGCGGCATGTCCGACGGCCCCAGCATCTACGTTATCCCTTGGGAGGCATTGCCGGCGGCCTTCTCATTGACCGTTCATGACCGCTCTCTCACCGAAGAGATCGAGTTCATGGATGCGACCAATCCGTCGACCATCAGAATGGCGGCTCTCCGGGTTGCCCGGACTGGGCTCGCCGGTGCGGACGCCGCACGGGTGGCGAACGCTCAGATCGAGGCTGAGGAAACCGAGAGACTGGTGACCTATTTCGACTTGGTCAAACTGGCTCACCAGACCATGGTCGGCGGCACTTTCGAGATCGACTTCCAAGACGTCATCGACCCGGCCGGACAAGGGGCGGTCCGTGCGATCATCGAAGCCATCGGAAAGTCGATCGATCTCCCCCGTTCGGAGACCCAGGTCCGGATCGAGGCCCTCAGTAAGATTATCTATCCGGTCGGCATTTCCGGGGGATCCCGCCAATGCCGGCTGCGTCGGCTGGTCTCTAAACTCCAGGCCTTCGCCGTCTACATCGTCGAGTGGGGCAGAGATGGCGACCAGTCGATGGCCGGCCTTACCGAGTCGATCGGCGATGTCGCCAAGGGGGCCCTGGGGGCGACCCGGAAGGTCATGGCCGCAATCGACGTGACGACAAACAAGATTGGGCCGGCGCTCCAGGACTGGAAAACGAGCCAGAAGAACATCGAGGATCTCATCGACCAGCTCTCGTGGCTCATGGACGGCTGGGAAACCGTGATCGCCATCTGGGATCACGCGGAAAACGAAGGACTCGTAGATCGCCGGGCGTCGGTTGAGGAGATCTTGCGTGCCCTGCCGAAGGTCCCGACATCCCATCTCGGTCCCGGGTCGGAAAAAATGATCGCGACTCACGACCGCTATACGAGCAAGATGGTGCGCGCCGGGTGTGGCTGGACCAGCGGCGCCCCGGATCTGGATCTTAAACTTCGCTTCGAGTCGCTGAAGTCCCAACGTGCAGCATGAGTGATTTCGCCAATCTTCCACTCGGTTTGCTAGGCGAGAACCTGCACCGGATCTCCGAGAACGAATTCATCGACCTCATCTATGATCTGGAGCAGCGCCGCCGCAATCCGGCCAAGAAGGAACAGATCGACGAGATCCTGAACCGTCTCCGGCCGCGATCGTCGCTTGTTCGCCCGCCTCGTCTCATGACCGCGATGCGGGTTTTGTGTATCCCGTTCGAAGAACTTCTCTCCACCTACAGGGGGGAGAACGCTACGGGCGCCAGAATCGGCCGCAGTCTCATTCCGTCGCTCTGGAAAGTCGTTGAGCAGAATGCCAATGCCGCAATCATCGACAACGTGGACGACGCGGTAACGGAGCCCGCAACGCTGGAGCCCGAGGTACTTCTGGATATCGCAGAGCCGCTCTGGCAACACGCCGCCCTTGTTTTCAAGGATGTCCTCTCACGGCCGCGCCGCACTGCGGCGGAAAAAGCAGCTTTCGAGGAGTTGTTCGGCGGCTCGAACCAGGCCCGGGCGGTGGAGCTGGTTCGGGATAGCTTGGAAGCTGGGCGTATCCTGGTGGAGTTCCGGTACGCTCTCTCCCGGAAACCGATCAAAACAGTCCGTAACGACGATCTCGACGCTCTGATCAACGCACTGAAGGCAGCGCTCCCCCTGGGGGCGGCTCCGCTCCGGCCGATACTGCTCACCCTGATCGGCAGGCTCGAAGACCCTTCCCTACTGATCACGTTCTTTGCCCGTATGACAGACCTTGGGCACGGCTCGCTCGTGACGGCAAGCGGCGGCGAGGCGGGCGAGGCAATGGTCGGACGGGCGGAGGACTCCGTCTCGGACATCGATGCCTTGGCGGCGTCCAGTACCTCCGAAACCGGCGAAGACGGGGTCGAGAAACCAAAGCCAGTTCCCCGGGAAGCGGTTTCCCGAGGCATTGAGACAGCCATTCGCGACCTCGAGGGTGCGAGCACAACCGTCAACGCCTTTGGCGACCGGTCCCAGGAGAAACGCTTGCAGACCATTCGTGCAGATGTGACCCATAGAGTGGAACGGGAAATCCTGGCGCCAACCCGCGACGAAGGACCGGAGATCCTGGCGACGGCCTTGAGCCGCTCTGCGGATGACGGCTCCCTCCGGACGGAGGGCACGGCGGCGGCCGCGAGCCGGGACGCGGGGGATGCCTTGCAGGATATGGAAGACCGGGTCATCAGTCTCAGGGTGGCGGAACGATACGCGCCAGCCGTGGGTCTGGCGCAGGCCGTCGATACCTGCCTCACCACGATCCGAGACAGCCTCGACAAGACGACCGGCGATATCATGTCCGATATCAGCCAAGGCGACCTCGGGTTTAAGGAACGGGGGCGCATTGAGGAGTCGGTCTTCCACGCCGTCCGGCTACTGGAGTTGGCGAGCGGATCGGACTCGGCGGACAAGTTCCGCAAAAGTGCGATCAGCCAGCTTTACGCCGACGATTGACTTTTGGGGCTCGTCGCCACCACCAGCAAGCAGAGCAGACCTCGTCCGGAGCCGCAGGCGTCAGATCGATAGAGCAGGCTCAAGACCTGCACTTTGATCACACAGTGATCCAAATGCCGGATGATTTGGTCTAGGCCGCCGCCGGCCTTACGATCGGTTGCTCCCGAACCGGCCAGTGAACCGCACCCGCAATCACGCCGAGAGCGATCGCAACCCACCACGCCAGATCATAGGAACCCGTCGAGTCAAACAGCGCGCCGCCGAGCCAGGCTCCGATAAACGCACCCACTTGATGGCTAAAGAAGACAAAGCCGAACAGCATGCTCATGTGCCGGGTGCCGAAGATCTGGGCCACCAACCCGGAAGTGAGCGGCACGGTGCTGAGCCACAAGAGCCCCATCGTTCCAGCAAAGATGTAGACCGAGATCAGCGACGGCGGCACCAGGATGAACACGGCGATCACCACAGCCCGTCCGAAATACAGGAAGCTCAAAAGGTACTTCTTGGAGAAGTGGCCGCCCATCACGCCGGCCATGTAGGAGCCGATCACATTGAAAAGACCAACGATGGAGATGGCGACAGCACCAGTGCCGTCCGGCAGTCCGACGTCGCCAAGATACGCAGAGATGTGGACCGCGATGAAGGCGACGTGGAAACCGCAGACGAAGAATCCGACGATCAGAAGCCAATACGTCGTGTATCCGAACGCTTCGCCCAAGGCCTCCCGGATGGTCATCTCCTTCTCGACCGGCCCCCCGGTGGGAGCCGGCTTCGCCTTGATGAAGGCGAAGGCGAGCGGGATCATCAACGCCGCACCAATCGACAGGATAAGGGTCGCGTCGGCCCAGCCGAACGATGTCAGGAGCCCCTGCGCGACCGGCACGATCGCGAACTGACCGAACGAACCGGCTGCCCCCGTGACGCCAAGCGCCCAAGAGCGCCTTTCAGGCGGGAACAACTGCCCCACCGCGCCGAGAATGATTCCGAAAGACGTGCCGGAGAGCCCGATACCAACCAGAAGCCCCGCGCTGAAATGAAACATCTCCGCGGACTGGGACACGGCGATCAGGGCCGTCCCGACAACGTAGAAGACGGCGCCGGCCATGATGGCCTTGTAGGCCCCGTACCGATCCGCAAGCGCGCCGACAAAAGGCTGCGTCGCCCCCCAGATCAGATTCTGGAGTGCCAAGGAGAAGGCGAACACCTCCCGGCCCGTTCCAAGGTCGGCGGTAATCGGCTCAAGAAACAGGCCGAAACCGGTTCGGATGCCGAACGACAGGGCACCGATGATGCCGCCACAGATCAGTGCGATATAGGCTAGGCGCATGTTCACGCCATTGTCTGCGGTGGTCTGGGACATCATGGTTCTCCCGGCGTCGCATCGCCGCGACGCAACTCGCCGCACCGGAGCGCTTGTCCGCATCCGCGCGACTTACTAGGTTGGCACTTAAACCCGTAGAGGATCGCGGGCAACCCGTTCCGCGATAATCGCACCAGTTCGTTTCGCGAAAGAAAGGACCCGGCCATGGCCACGCCGCGCTATGCGTTCATCGACGACAAGATCGTGCCCTGGGATGAGGCGCGTGTGCATGTCGCCTCGGCGGCCTTCAAGTTCGGTACCGGCGTTTTCGAGGGCCTGCGCGGTTACTGGAACGAGGCGGACCAGGACATGTACCTCTTCCGCATGGCCGAGCACATGCAGCGGCTTGAGTTTTCCCAGCGGTTCATGCGCTACGAGACGGTCTATTCCGGCGACTATGTCACCGAGAAGGTGGTTGAGCTTATTCAAGCGAACGAGTTCAAGGGTGAGAACGTCCATATCATGACGACCGCCTACGTTGCCGGCATGGGCGGCCCGGGCGTGTGCGGCCCGATCGGTCTTTCGATCACGGCGCTTGAGAGGGGGCGCACCAAGCGGGTGCTGGACGGGGTCACGGCCCAGGTGAGCTCCTGGATGCGGGTTCCCGACAACGCCATGCCGATGCGGGTGAAGACCAACGCGAACTACAACAACGGCCGCCTCGCCACCGTTCAGGCGGAAGCGGACGACTATGACACCGCCATCCTGATGAACAGCCGGGGCAAGATCTCGGAGGGGCCGGGCATGTGCTTCTTCATGGTCCGTGGCGGCAAGGTCGTCACACCGTCCACGAACAACGACATCCTGGAGAGCATCACGCGCTACACGGTCCTCCAACTCCTCGAAGAGCACTTCGACATGCCGGTCGAGGAACGGGACATCGACCGGAGCGAGCTGATCGCCGCTGACGAGGCCTTCTTCTGCGGCACCGCCTGGGAAGTCGCCCCGATCCTGTCGATCGACAGAATGCCCGTCGGCGACGGCGCCCCCGGCCCGGTCACCCGCAAGCTTCAGGAGATCTACTTCGACGTCTGCGAAGGCACCACCGGCGCCCACGCCGAATGGCGGACGCCAGTCTACGCCGAACGCAAGGCCGAAGCGGCCGAGTAGAGTAAGCTGAAGGTTTTTCGGGCTTGGCTTGCCGGCCCGGACGGCTCATTTTCGTGCTGAGCGCCGGCATCAGCACGGCCCCGTGGCGGAATTGGTAGACGCACGCGACTTAAAATCGAGGGAAACCCCAACGATTTCAAAGGGGTTTTCCGAAATGAGCCCCCGGCAAACGCCGATGCTACGTCATGCGTTGGGGCTCACGACAAGCCCGGCGCCTTAGAACCAACAGGCGAACATCGCCCCGCGTCTATCATCTACGTCTGCGGTGCTGGCGCTTCTGGCGCTATGCCGATCTCCCGGTCTACGGGAGGCTTCCAATGAGTGTGCTTGCCAACGCAACACGGCGCGCCCTCTTCCGCCGCATCGGTCTAGGTGCTCTCTCGACACCCATCGCGGGGGCGATGCTGAAGCGTGCTGTAGGCGCGGAAGCTAGCCGCACTGTGCTAGGCGACGTTATGCTTGATGGGCAGGCGGGCATCCCTGTCGCTTTATCTTCAGAGGGCGCGGACAGGGGATTTTTGCGTCAATTGGCTGAAGGTCGAGAACGCCTCGCCGACACATATTACTCCCGCAACGCTCATCGCCGGGGGATCTCCCAGGCGCACTACGACTCCTTGATCAGCGTATCGCCAACGACAAAGCTTGTTTGGGCTCGGCGACATGAGCAAGCCGAACGAGAGCGCAACCGCTCATGGGCTGAGAGCTTGCTGCGGACCCTCCCCTTCATGAAGGAGGGCGACCGATGATCGTGATTGTCTGTGGCTCCCGCACTGTCGGCCGCTCTGAAACAACCCCGGTTTCCCGGCATCTCGACAGGTTTCACTTCGCGCGACCTATCGAGTTCCTCATTCAAGGCGGCGCAGACGGTGTTGATCGTTGCGCTCTTCTTTGGGCGCAGAGAAACGGGATTCCGGTGGCAACAGTTCCTGCCAACTGGGCGTTTCACAAGCAAGCCGCCGGGCCGATCCGCAATTCCGCAATGCTCAAACTTAAGCCTGATGCCGTGCTCGCCTTCCCCGGAGGGTCTGGTACTGCCGACATAGTCAAGAAGGCGAAGGCAGCGGGCGTCGAGGTTGTTCAGATGGGGGAGCAGCTATGACTCCCAGCGTCGGCGCGACGGTCTTGCGCATTTCAGACGAGCAGCTTTACCGGGTGATCGATGCCCGATCCAGGCCCGGTGCAATCGAGATACTCCGACCTCCATCGGGTAAGCCCATGGAACGGGTGTGGGTGTCTGTTGACGAGGTGAGTGGACTGGAGGTGGCCAATGGCTGATCGGTTTTACAACAGCGAGGAAGGCGAATTTATCGACTTCGCGACCATGGAGGACTGGCGCAAGCGAGATCTTGAGAAGGACGCCGAGATCAAACGGCTACGGCATGCACTCAAGGTTCACGAGGAATGGGAAGCTGCAATCATCCTGGATGGTGATTGGGGCAACGCCCTCCCCGTGTTCACTCAGAAGATCTACGACGACCTGATAGACAGGGTCCAGCCCACGCGGAATGCCGCGCTTCAAGGGACTGCCTCTCCTGCCCAGGAGAACGGGGAGGCCGGGGCATGAGCGAGCAAAGCTGCGAGCAATGCGCCAATTTCCGGATCTTCGAGGACGGTGACACGGATTGCGACGCCCAGCGACCGGAGTACGGCAACTGTCCGCTCCTGCGTCCGTGTCCTGATTTCCACGTCAAGGAGAAGGAGGACGGGGCATGAAGGTCGTAGATGCACGGAAGCCGCCGATTATGAGGCGCGCGGCTGGAATGGGGCTGTGGCTCCTGAGTTGGGCGGTTGGTGCCCTGGCGCTTGTGGTCCTGGTCCTGGCCGTCCCGTTCGCGTGGTCGCCGGACCGCGAAGCCAAGAACGCCGCTGAGCTTTTGGAAAACGTCTGCGATTCTGCCGATTTTACCGCCGGAGAAGCCCCGGACCGCTGTTCCGGAAAAAAAGACGGGGCATGAGACTGGCCAACTGACCGACTTAGCGGTGCGGCGGCGTGGAAAGCAGACACGCGTTACATGGCCGGACGGGATAAAGCCTTGCACGGGGACGCACTGGCGCGGTTCGGGCCTTGGCCCGGATAAACAAATTCGCGAGCAACCGGAGGCAGCGCACGGAGCGGGTGCCGAGCCGAAGCCGGAGTAGCGCCCGGCCCGCACCGCTAAGTCGATGGATTAACAAGGGAGACCGAAGCATGAAGAACCCATTGAGACGGATCGTCGAGAACAGCACGATCGCGGAGTTTCGGGAAAAGCGACGCCTGCCATCTCGACGGCAGGTCCTTTCGTTGGTGACGGGAAGTGCCATTGGCTTTGCCGCTTCGGAAGCGGTCAGCCGCGGGGCGATCGATCCAATGTTGGAAGAAGATCGCCAGACACGCCGACGGTGTATCTACCAGCCAATCATGGTCGAGCGATTTGACGAGATTGCGACCCCGGAGATGCGCAGCGCCTTAGCGGCTTGGCGCGAGGGCTCTGACGATCTGGCACCGGCGGTCCTGACGAAGACCACCATGACCTATGAGGGCAATGACGGGCGGCGGCGGATCAAGATCCAAGGGGAAGAGAACGGAAAGCGGCTCTTCGGTCGCCCCATGCCTCCCGAGACACTCATGATCGAGCAGGACGATCCGGCGTTCGGCATCTTTGCAGAAGAGAGGATGACCCTAGCCGCCCTTGCACGGGAGCCACACCTCAGCATTTGCCGATACGAGAAGCCCTCGGGCGACTTGCTCAAATACTTCGCGCTTGCGCTGCCCTATCCAGACGGGCGCGTTCTCAGCGTCACCCGCCCGGTCGGTTGATGAATTCCAGGGCTTGCCGCTCCGCCCGCTCGCGGCTCGTGTAACCCAGGTAGCGGTTGCCCCGATAGATCTCCCCGTCCCGCATCCAGCTAACATCGCCCGCCAGCTTCTCCCCGCCGAACCGATCGCCGATCGACCCCATCTTCTTGGCGATCCGCTCCATCACCAGAAACCATGTGTGCTCGGCCCCCCATCTCTCGCATCCGAGATATCGGCCGAATACCGGCAACAGGGTCACAAGGGCGCGGACGATCGCCGTCTTCCGGTATGCCGGGTCTGCCACAATCCCGCCGTTGAAGATGGCGAGGTCGGTGACGTGCTCGGCGATATCGCGAGCGCCGTCACTGAGTCGGATCTGGTCCCTGTTGCTTGGGAAGAGCCCCCAACGCTCAATGTGCCGGCATAGGTCCCCGTCCAAGGCATATGGCACAGAGGCGTAGGTCATGATGGGTTCACCGTCCTGGAAGACGATGATCGTCTGGCCCTCCGGGTTTACATCCGGCCGGAAGCCTGGAAACTCTGGATGGCCCCATTTCTGATGCAGCCTCAGCATTGCGGCGCGGTCATCGCCGAACATCAGGCTGCAATCGTATTCACGCGCAAGCTCATCGCCCGCGCGACGAAGATCGTCGACGTTCATGGATGTCTCCAGGTTTGATACAGGGGTGGAAATCAGTTATTCCAACCTATGCACGCAATTCGAGCAAAGCTGGAATGGGTTGAACGAGAGTTGACCGATGCGGTCGATCGGGTCCACGCGCTGCGGGGCGCGGACTATCGCGGGATGTCGGATGAAGAAGTCGGCAGACTGGCGGTTGAGACGTATCCGGCTGTCATTGAGGTCAAGGCGCTAGACTCAATGGTGCGACGGCTCAAGTTGGTCGAGAGTTTCGGATTCGACGATTGACTATCGACCCCTGCCATAAGAATGTGCTCACCCGCAAAGAGCGTTTGGAGGGGGTCATGCGCGTCTTTCTGTATGTAATGTTTGTAATGCTCGCGATACCGGCCGCAGCCCGAGAGCCTCCCAAGACGTTCTCAGCCTCCAAGAAACTCCTGGCGCAGATCCACGAGGACATCCAGCATCAGACAACGCTCTATTGCGGATGCCCCTATAGCCGGACCACCGCGTCTGGCGGCGATGTCGACCGTGAGGCGTGCGGGCTGGAGGCAAAGTCGGACGACAAGCGCTCTGATCGCGTCGAGTGGGAGCACGTTGTGCCGGCAAGCTGGTTTGGCCGGGACCGGGCCTGCTGGAAAACTGGACATGCAAAGTGCGTCAACTCTAAGGGCAAGGCCTACAAGGGCCGAAAGTGCTGCTCCAAGCGTGGTGTGGATTCTGAGTTTATGCGCGCCTATGTCGACCCTCACAATCTCTTCCCGTCATCAGGCGAGGTGAACGGCAACCGAAGCGCCTGGCCGTTTGGTGTAGTGCCCGGCGAAAAGCGTGTCTATGGGCAATGTGATTTCGAGTTTGCGAACAAGACCGCTGAGCCTGCCACCGGCGTACGGGGCGAGTTAGCCCGGGCGATGCTCTATATGGCCGATCGATATGGCGTCGACGTGAGGATGTCGCGTGCCGATCTCAAGGCTTGGCATGAGGCGGATCCAGCACAGCCGTGGGAGATCAAACGTGCGGCGGCGATCGCCGAGAAAACGGGTCTTGGAAATCCATGGGTCTTGGAGTGAAGCAGCCACATAATCAGATGCAACTTCTCCCTACAGGTCAAAAAACATTCATAGCATCCGGATTTGTGCGGTTCTCTCTCCCAATAACGTATCGAGATCACATTTAGCGAATGCTGAAGTGCCCCACTCCCCCATAGGGGGCCTAGGCCGTAACCCAATCATTAACAGAAGGAGAAGGCAGGCCTATGACAGATGTGTTCTTCTACAATGGAGAGATCTCCCGAGGGGATGACCTACGGTTCATCGAGTGTGTTTCTGAGAACAAGGCGAGTGACACGTGCCTGTTAGTTCTAGTTACACCGGGAGGAGATCCCGATGCTGCCTACAAGATTTGTCGGTACATTCAGAATGAATACGACTCGTTCAAGGTGCTGATCTCTGGGTTGTGCAAGAGCGCAGGAACCCTGCTTGCTGCAGGGGCGGATGAGCTGATCTTCATGCCATATGGCGAGCTTGGTCCGCTTGATGTGCAGTTGGCAAAGCAGGACAGCATCGTAGGGATGCAGTCTGGTCTCAATACAAGCGAGGCGTTTCGCGCTCTAGATCAACGGGCCTTGACGACATACCACCGACTTGTGACGGAGATCATTGGAGGATCCGGGGGTATCGTCTCCTACCCAACGGCGTGTCACTCGGCATCTGAGTTGATTTCGTCATTGTACGGCCAGATTTTTGCCCGCATTGATCCAGAGGAGGTAGGATCAAGGTCGAGAGCGATGCGAATTGGTGAGGACTATGGCAACCGCCTCAATGGAAAATGGCGCAATATGAAGCTCGGAACGATACAGCAACTAGCGAGCTTTTATCCAAGCCACGGGTTTGTTATTGACTATATGGAAGCAAAGGTACTCTTTCATAGGGTCCGTAAGGCTGACGGGTCAGAGGCTGCAATTGTCCAGGACCTTGAGGTGAAGGCTCGGTTCCCTGGACCGAGCCTAGAATTCGGTTATGTAATGACCATGGACGCCGGGGAAGATGATGGAGATGGCGATGATGAAGATCCAAGCGCCGAGAACGACGACGAACGACGACCCCTCCGAGCGGTTGACGCACATGACGGAGATACTGCGCAAGCAAGCGGAGCTGGACATTCTGAGGCCAGCTGAGTACCTAGAGTTTAAAGAGATCTTCAGTGTTTCAGATCAGTTTGTCGGCCTCGAACCAGCCAATGAGTAATCTGGTGTCAACTGCAGTTTGAGCAGGTTCCTTTTCGGCGCTCCACCGGTTAGGTGGGGCGCTTTTTGTTAGTGGACATGACGACCGGCGCACGCCCCCTCTCAGATCTGTCGCATCTTCAAAGGATCGAGATCGCGTGCCATCGGTGTGATCGCCAGGGGCGGTATCGGTATCAGCGCACTTTCCCCATAGTACAGCGCCAGCGTCCCGCGGCTTCCACCTTTTCAGATTTGTCAACGCGGGCCACACCGCCCAACACAAATCTAACGCACTGGCCCACATCAAAAAATCTTAGACTTTGCAGCCGTTCGCTGGTACTTCACCAAGGTCTGCTTGACGCATTCAGACTTTTTGATTGCCCGCCGCTTTCCGAGACTCTGAGGGAAGCTCTCCAAACTGTTGTCGATAGCTTTGTGCCAGTCTGCTTAAATGCCAAATCTCAAAAGTCGCGGCCAAATCCCCGATACTAGTCGCGCTGTGTTGGGGTGAGAGCAAGTCGGATCGGAATGCGTTCAACTTTACGCTTTGAATATAGGCACCAGGGCTCGTTGAGAAATAGGTTTTGAACACCTGTTCCAGGCTGCGACGGGACATCTTGAATTCTTTGGCAAGGTGGGCCGGACCAACCCCTATGCCTCTGCGTACCCGAATGAAGTCGCGGATTGATAGCGCGACTTTTTCGTTGGATCGGATGTATTCCCTTACATGGGTGTCATCAATATCCAGAGCGTTGCCGACAATACTGCCGTATAGTTCCAGAAGAGACCGCTTTGCCCCTTGCAACGCACCAGCAGCGACGTCTTCCGTGCCCTCTTGCGAAACCCTCCGCACTAGGAACTCGATGACCTGACGTAGCAAATTTGCGCAATCTGCATCGCGAATGATCCGAGTTCTCTGACCTGCAGAGCCCAAGACCCATTCTGGGCCAAGGCTTCCTTGCAGAATTGCGTCAAAAGCGAGCCGGTCTATGCTGACAACACAAAAGCTCGTCTTGGGTGATGCACGAAAGTCAAACCCTTTGCCAGGTGGAAGAAAGAGAATGCTATCGCCTGAAAATAAACGCGTGCCCAATTGGCAGTAGTTCTCTGGATTCATGAAAAAGATGAACCCGTATCTGTCGGGCGGCGATGCCCCCCATTGCTCCAGAGTTTGATCGAAGCTTTCAAAATACAAACTGACATGTTCGTCCAAATGCACCGTGCGAAACCAGCCGTGGTATTTGCCACAACTCATCTGTTGGTAACGCTGATCATACCCGGTCAGACAGGCCGCTTGTTGGTCAATATTTTCAAAACGCATGTCGTGGACTGCCACGTTCAGTTTTGCGCATTCTGGATATTGCGTCAATGTCACACCGATTTTTCCTCAAGTTTAGCGCCGTTTGTGTTTCGCAATCGAGATAACGGCCCCTCGAAATCTGGGCTATCCTTCGAGAGCTATCTAATACAACAATCGGAGAAAAAACAACATGTCAAAACAGAAATTACTACCTTTTGCGGTGACAAGCGCGTTGATCGCATCAACGGGCGCAGTTTATGCGGGAGACTACTTCGAAGTCAAACCGGGTGTCGAAATTTATTATGAAGTTCATGGAGATGGACCCGACCTCGTGCTTGTACCGGGTTGGACATTCACGACAGAAGTTTTCGAAAACCAGATCGCTGAGTTTGCGCAGACCCACCGGGTCATCACATTTGACCCCCGTAGTCATGGTCGATCAACAGTTTCCGTCGAAGGCAATAACTATGCGACCTCTGGTGAGGATATGGCCAAACTTCTAGATCATTTAGAAGCAGATCAACCTGCTCTCGTTGGATGGTCTTACGGATGCTTAACGACCCTAGCATACTTGCAGCATGTTGGCGTTAACGCGGCCTCGTCTCACATGTGTATCGACGCCCCACCAACTCCAATGAGCACCGTTGAGGGCGATTGGATTGAGGCAAGCCTGCCGGATATGTCTGCGATTTATTCGGCATTGCAGACGTCTGCTGGCCACCGTGGCCTCATAAACTGGTACGCAGATGAGGTGATGATTGAAGGCGCGTATACGCCTGAACTTTCGACGTGGATCGTTGATCAATCGACAAGTTCCCCCCCATGGATCGCAGCCGCCTATTGGGCGTCGGGTGCATTCAGTGACTACATGGATGTGGCGCGAGAAGTAGATGAAACCATGCCATCTTACTTTGTCGTCGCAACACATTGGGCGGATGTGGCTGTCCCGTACCTGGAGGCCAATTTGGCGAGCACGCGCATAGAGGCGTTTGGTGGTCATATGATGTTCTGGGAATACCCAGAGAGGTTCAACCCGATCTTGCGTGACATGCTCCAAGCTGAATAGTTCTGGATTACAGACCAAACGCGCTCCACCGCTTCGAAAAATCGGTGGAGCGGCCACCTTGTGATTTAAGCTCGTCACACCTCGCCCGCCTGTTTGGAAGACATTGCGTCCACAATAGAGATCAGCCTTTTGCTGCAGGCATGCAAACTTGGGCTCATCCACTCTTGAGACGATTCTGAGTTGGAATTCATTTGTAGTGAAAAAGGAGATTGGTACTCAAAAGCAGACCCATGCGCAGGCTGCAGCATTCAACGCTTCCGGCTCTCACCAGGCATTAGCTGCAAAATGCACGAACGTCCGCTCCATCTGAAAGGGTCGTCGCCACGACCGGTCCCGTGACCTCCTTCATGGCTTTCCGCGTCGCCTCGCGAGGCGACAAACCGTCGGCCATGTGGCGCTGGACGTTCTCTACAACGACGATCGCATCGTCGACCACGACGCCGATGGCGAGGATCAGGCCGAACAGCGAGACGGTATTGATGGTGAACCCCATCACCAGCAGGGCCGCGAAGGTCCCGATCAACGAGACCGGAATGGCGATGGCGGGGATAAGCGTCGAGCGCCAGTCCTGCAGAAAGATGTAGACGACGATCACGACCAGAACCAGCGCCTGGAACAGGGTGACGACCACCTCGCGCATCGTCGTCTCGACATAGATCGTCGTGTCGTAGACCACCTCGGCCTTGATATCGTCGGGGAAGCGCTTCGACAGATCCTCCAGCTCCGCCTTCACCGCCGTCGCCACGTCGAGGGCGTTCGCGTCCGGCAGTTGGTAGACCGAGACCAGCGCCGCCGGCTTCCCGTTCAGGCGGCCGAACCAGTCGTAGGTCTCCGCCCCCAGCTCGACGGTGGCGACATCGCTGAGGCGGACCACGGCGCCATCGGTCTGCGCCTTGAGAATGATGCTCTCGAATTCCTGCGGGTCCTCGAGCCGTCCCTGGGCGCGGAGGGTGTATTGAACCGACATTTCCCATGTGAACGCTCCTGACGAAGCCGATGATGAGCAAAGGGCGCATTCCCTGCAACCCTCGGAGGCAGGAACCCGATATTCGGAGCCAGACGCATCGCTTTCGGCGCTCCAGACCGCCCCGAGCTATGATGTTCGGCCAGATCTCCTGAATCTGGGCGCACCTCGCCCCTCGGTGTGCTTGTTCGGCGCCAGACCGCCGTCATGTTGGAGCCTGCGCCGGTCTGAGCCGATCGATCCGCTCCAGGATGTCGGCGAACAGATCCCGAGGGATCGCGACCTCCGCCAACTGGAACGTGACGTAGCGCCCGTGCCGAACCACCTTCGCCCCGATCTTCACCAGCTTCTCGCGCAGCGTCGTCAGCGACCAGTGACGGACCGCATCAGGCAGCGCCAGTGTCCGCAGGAAGTTGGAAAGGTTATAGGCCAGTGCGTGAAGCTGCAGCCGCGCGGCGTTGGCCTTGAAGCTCCGGCAGGACAGCCGGGTCCAGCGGATCGCGCTCTTGCCTTCCTTGATCCACTGCTCGGCGGTGCCCCGCCGATTGTAGAAGGCGACGATCCGCTCGGCGGGGCGCGACAGGTTCGTCACGATGAACCCGACGCGGGGATACAATTCGCCCGGATGCCACTCGACCTTCGCCACGACACGTCGGGGCTTGCTCCAGCTTCCGGCCCGGTAGCTGAAATTGGCATAGTACCGGCGGACCTCCAGCGGCGGGCGGCCGCGCGGTCGACGCAGAAGGTGCGCGATGTATCCCTGGAGCACGCTGTTGGCGGGAAGCCGGATCGCGTAGCCGAAGCCCTCGGCTTCCAGATAGTTGTAGATCTCGGGTGACGCGAAGGCCGCGTCACCGCGGAAATAGCGCCTGAGCGTGCGGTGGCGGTATCGCGTGACCACAGGATCGAGCACATCGCGCCAGCCATCGGCGCTGTGCACGTTGCCGGGCCGCAGGGTGCAGCGTTCCAGGTCGCCGAACTGGTTGAACACGAACAGCGGGTGGTAGCAGGTACACCCGAAATGGCCGTTGTAGGCCGTGCCCTCCTGCTCGCCGTGGGTCGGGCTGACCGAGCTGTCCATGTCCAGCACCACCAGCTTCGGCGCGTCGCGGTCGTGAACGCGGTCAATCCATGCTCCGGACAGATCCGACAGCGCCGCGAGATTGCGGTCGGCGGTCAGCACCTCAGTCTCGAACCGCCCCATCTGGCTCGATGAAGCCGCTCCCCGGTGGATCGCCTTGCCGCCAACCAGCCAGCGCATGGACGGATCGCGGGCCAGGCGCTCGGCGTCGTTCACGTCCTCGTATCCCGCGAGCCGACCGTACACCGATTGCCGGAGCATGCCGACGAGGGCGTGCCAGCCGTTCCTGCCGCGACGCCGGTCTTGCAGCATACCGCCCGCCAACTCCGACAGGCCGAGCGCGTCATCGAGCTCCCGATAGGCCAGCAGTCCACCGTCCGAGGTCACCCTGCTGCCGTGAAATGTCAGCTTCACACGGCGGTCGAAACCCACCCTAAGAGGCCCAATCGACGAGTCACCCTCCGAGTACGCCATGAAAACCCCGCTTCAGTCGCCACAACGTCATGATATGAAACTATGAATCGGCCCCGGCCCACGGGCAATCGCGTTCTCACCTGGGCAATGCGGGATCAGACCCTCGCTGATCGCTTCGGCCCGGATACCCCGCTACCGGACATAGCTGTGGCGATGGCTGAGGGGTGTCAGCGCACCGGGCAGGGATTCGACCGGTGCGCTGTATTTTTTCCGGATCTCCGAGGCTAGTTGTCCCGAAACATCCGGCCACCACCGACGCGGACGGCTGCGTACATCGCGTTGCGCTTGAAGGCGGGCACGCCACGAACGGTCAGTGCTTCCAGGAAGTTTTTGGAATGTTATCCCGGATGAGCGGCTCCGTCGTGAGGATCCAGAACAGCCACGCGGATACGAGCTGGAGTTCGGCGCATTGCGTCAACATGGTTTTGCCCGCGACGATCAAGAGCATGACAAAGAACGCGATCGCGAGGACGATGACGATCGGGGGCGGACTATTCGGCCTCCAGGAATGAATTTCGATCCGCCAGTCCAGTAGGACCGTGGAGCGCAAAATCGCTTAGAGGACTGACAAGCACAACCGTTTTTGGTCTAGGCGTTCGCCTCGCCTTGTCCTTTCAGGAGGGTCCGAGTCATAGTCCCTGAAACTTCTTTGGGACGAAATCAGGTGAAGAAAGCAACCGTAGATCGCGACGGCTTTAACCAAGGTGCCGAGCTCCCGTATGAGCTTCGGTTGACCGATTTCGAAACCGCGATGCGGGACGTTTATGATTTTTTTCATGACGTCAACGAGATGCTCGTAGGTAAGGGGCTGCAACGGCTCGATGACATGACACGGCCGGCCGCAATGTCCGGCATGATCTCGGACATGATTACAGTGTCCCTCGCCCGCTTTTCCCGGTCGCTGGTGCCAAACGAGTACTTCAACGGTCACCCTGATCTTGTCGTACGTGGGCGGTATGCGAACAACGCGATTGCCGCTGGCGATACCGGGGTTGAGATCAAGAGCACCCGAAAGGCGGGGGGTGCAGTAGATACACACGGCGCACGCAGACAATGGATGTGCGTCTTCGTCTATGAAGTAGATACAGAAACCGAGCCAGCGTCCGATCGTGAACCTATGCGTTTCATAGAGGTTTATCTTGGCTATGTTGAAGAAGCGGATTTTCGTAGCAACCCTCGATCCACGCAGAAAGGGACCAGAACAGCCACGTTGCACAAAGACGGTATTGCGAAGCTGCGTAAATCCTGGGTCTACAGGATCGAGAGCCGAGAGGAGAAAAAGCGAGCCGCTAAGGCAGCCGAGAAAAAAGCTAAATCAAAATAGACATCAATTAAAACTTTTACATCTAATTTTTGATAGTTCTGGTATCGCATTTGAGGCCATTTCAAAATATGTTCTGTCTAGTTCTATGCCAATGCTCTTGTATCCAACAGCATTGGCTGCCGCGATAGTCGAACCTCCACCCATAAACGGATCAAGCACCGTGCCGTTTCCCAGAGGTAGGGAAGCCCTGACAAGCTGACGCAAGAATGCTTGAGGTTTCAGAGAGGGGTGAGGCGCTAGTTTTTTCTCTGACGTCGGTGTTGGGTGAGATCGGATCAGATCACCAAAAGGGCGGTCTGAGGTCGGCCGCCTGAATCCACCAGTTCCGTATTTCCGCAGATTGTCCTGAACCCGGCCTTCTGGTGGCTTGCGCAGCATTACCCAAGGCTCCCATTGCGAGCGCGGTAATACCGAAACATCTGCGAATTCTTCGTGAGCGTTCTTTGGACGATCGCCACCACGCATGGTCATGACCTGCCGAGAAATATATCCCCGCAGATCCAGGCCACTGCTGGCTAGGGCGCCGGCTACGATGTGAGAGAGCAGAGGATTCGACGCAATGAGAACGTTGGCGCCGGGAACAAGGATGCGGTTTAGATGGATGCCAAATCGTAGAAAGAACTGATGCAGGTTGTTGCGGTCAGCGTCCGTTAGGACGGTGAAGCGCGGCAACGGCGCACGCCTATAACCGTCAAAAGACGGTGGAATCCGCCATATTCCGCCCTTCCCAGCACGAAGTTTTGCCGTTTCCGTCTCGTTGTATTCAACAAGACCATAAGGCGGGTCTGTCACAACCGCTTCTATCGAGTTCGCGGGCTGGTCCGTCATCCAATCAAAGCAGTCGGCATGACAGATTGCCCCTGTGCCTATGGTCTGGGGCTCAGCGAACGGTTTGTTGCGGCTGACCTCGATTGCGCTGATGTGTCCGTTGGCGTTTAGCCGATAGCGCCCTCTCGCGGTGCGTTCAAAGGTCGAGGGCGTGTTAAGATTAAGGGAAGAACGGACCGACGAAGCCGGAACGCTGCCAAGCTGGCTATTCACCGCCGCCATGATCTCCTCGATAGACGCGTCGTTTCCGAGGTTGCTCAAGAACTCGAAGATGGAATCTCTGACGGTTCCGGGGGCGAGCGACATCCGATCAAGGGCCTTGTTCAGAGGATGAATCACGAGAGTATTGCAATTTGACGTCTAGACGTCAATGCGGCCTGCTACGTGGTGAACTACAGATCATAACAATCTGATGTGATGGTCAGAGCGAGATTCCATCTTCATCACCGCCCCAGAGCTAGGTTTCAGCGATTCGCTCGATGATGAACGCGGCATAACGTTCGATCTGGAGACCCGCAAGAACTGTTTAGTTTTGCGACCGTTTGCGATGATCATGCCATCAACGGCGGCTTGAGATGCGTTTTTTGCCCGGAATTTTACTGATCCGGGCTGATTTTCTGGATTTCGGACAGGCTCATCCCATGGCGGCGCGACATTCACGATCGACTATATCTGTCAACAAGCCTCGGGCCGTTTGGAGATTGCATTGGGCGGGTAACTCGGGGTGCTGAGGGCACAGACCGTTAGGACACCGGGCAGAGATCGGCTCGGCTCTTGAGCCAATTTGCGATCCGCCCTAATCGTCCCGGAACATTCGGCTACCACCAACGCGGACGGCGGCGTACATGGCGTTGCGCTTGAACGCGGGCACGCCCCGCACGGTCAGCGCTTCCAGGAAGATTTGGTCCGCGTCGCGGCGGGTGACTTGGGGGAGATCCACAGCGGAGCCGGAGACATAAAGCCAGTCATGGACGATCGCGGCCTTTGTGTGGTCGCCATCGACGGAAACAAACCACCGACCAAACCACGGGACCGACGCCAGATCCGTTCGGAACCCCCTCGGCACCTCGATCCACGCTCCCAAGCGCTCACACCAGTATCGGAACGGGCTGATTAACTCCCACTCGTTGCCTTGCAGTTTGCGAAGGTCGAGATCGAGGGGGAAGCGTTCACGCTCCATCGGCCGCCCCCTCAATCCGGCTCTGCCATCGGGCAAAGGCTGCTCGGCGGAGCTTGCGAACGTCCTCCAGAATGGGGCCGATGATCGCCCCCACCCCAGCGGCCACCTCGGGCGGCATCTGGTAGTCCGGAACCGCCAGACCCAACGCCCAGGTGGCGACCACGGAGACGGCCACGGTCAGGCCGGTATCGCGTGTCCGCTCCATCACTCGGCATCCTCGCACGCGATGACCTTCTCCCCCGCCGCGAAGACATCGCGGGTCCATTCCTTGGCCGCGTCGGACGTGCCGGCGCAGTACGCGCCCACAGCCGTTGTCGCCAAGCCACCGATAACGGCCAACTCCGCACACGCAGAGAGCCCCGCCGCCACAATGGCGACAGCCAAAACCTTTTTCATGTCGATCTCCTGAATCCGGGCGCACGGTCCCTGCCCGCCCCGGCCCGGATGCGGCGGCGGTTGGGTCAGTTCAAGTCTGAGTGGGGTCAGTAGGTGTAGAACGTCCGCGGGAGGCCGGCGTAACGCTCGCGCCGATCGAGGTGGACGAAGGTCTTGGCCAGCCCCACCGACCAGCCCGTGGACAGAGCGATCTCAATCAGCTGTGCCAGATCTCCACCGGCCGGGCGCTTGATATCGACGGCGCACGTGTCGGTGGCGTACTTGGCGTTACCGATCAGGTGGAGGCTGTTCGGGCTTGCAGCATATCCTCGGGCTTGGAGCCATTCATTGTGTTCTCCCGATCGACAGGCGGACGTAACGGCCATGGGTCGTCCATAGGCCCGGCGCAGTGCCTCAAGATCATCAATGAAGCCATCCGCCAGCGTGATCTGCCCGGACGTCGGGCAGGCAAGCTCGGCAACCGTGAAATGGTCGGAATACGTGGTCATCGAAGGGTTTCTCCAGTCAGGTAATGGGAGGTGTTTCAAGGTCGGGGTCTTGGCCGTTACCGCTCCCCCGGCCATCCCGAACGGAAGGCTTTCAAGAGCTCCCGCGTAGCGTCCGCCTGGGCCGCCGAATACGCTTCGATCTTGGCCAGCCGCTGTTCGATGGTCCGGACAAGCTCGTCGTTCTTTGAAACGGAGCTTTCCAGTCGATCAACCCGCACCGTGAGGTGTCGATTCTCGGCATCCAAAGTGGCTGCCCACCAGACACCAAGACCAGTTTGCATCAGGAGGGCCATGATCAGGGCCACGGGCACGCGCTTATCAAGGTGCCAGTGCTCACGGCTTTGATCCGCCATGTCGTTCTCCAATCAAAAAACCCGCCGGGCGGCGGGGGCTGGTCAGGGGGTGTTTAGTGCGCGGCCTATGGCCAGCCGGTGGTCTCGTCGTAGGTCTCAATGGCCGAGATGGTATTGAGAGCGTTGATGGCGTCCTTGTGGGCGTGGCCGGCCCGTAGGAGGCTCGACACGAAGGCCGCCGCGCCTTGGAACAGCGCGATCACCTCTGCCTCGCTCATCGGCCTGTTGACGTTGGTTATGTCCCGCCATGTGCCGTCATGGGCACCGGGGAGCGCGTCCGCGATCATGCTGCGAACCGCCATCATGGTCGCCTGAGATTCCGCGTCGATCTGGTAGGTGTGGCCGTCCGTGTGGGTGTAGCCCGCGCCGATCTTGCCTGATAGGACCACGTCCACCGCCGCGCTTTTGACCGCGCGAAGCTCGGCCACCTTGTTCGTGATCTGGTCCCCGCTGAGATCCACCACTGCCCATGTCCAGGTAGCCGTGCCCGCGACTAGATCGACCGTAGGGACGGCCAGGAGGTCGCCCTTCCGCTGGGAGGCGGTCAGAGGCGGCTCGGCGTACTGATCGACGAGGATGGCTCGGCCCGCGAGATGATCAGGACAGCCGGGGACCAGGGAGCCTGGATCAAGCCGCTGGGCGGGCGTCCAAGCCGGGCGGATCCAGTGATTGATGTTGGCCTTGGTTCTGGCCAAGCGGGCCTGCACGACCGCGCTCGTGGCTCGGTCGACGATGGTGTGGGTCATTGTCGGGGCTCCTAGCTTGTCGGGAAGGCTTCAGAGAAGCTCGACTCTGGGGCGTATCGTGCGGCCTTAGTCCAGCGGAGTGCCGCGATATGCCCCTGTCGGTATTGCGTGGCGCCGGGGTGCCGCCCGACGAAAAGCTCGTTTGACGAACCACCTAGACCGGAACCAGCGGTGCCCGCCGAATACTGAACACCGTTGATCCACAGAGCGTCGCGAGCACTGCAATTTTGATACACGATGTAATTCCAGGTCGTGGTGTCCCACGTTAGCGTGCCCGCCGGATTGGTCGTCAAAAGGTTGGTCCCGGTTACGCCGGTTGAGGTTCCGAGACCCCAGCCAACCGCACCCAGAATGCCGCGATCCCCGCTCGACGAACCCCGAATAATGCACTCAATCGTGTGGTCCCCTGGAGCCGCCGCCTGCGAGCCGGTCCCAGCCGAGATATAGCCGTCAGTTGCCGATGTGGCCGAGGGGAAATAGAGCGAGTATCCAGTCGGCGCGGAGGCATCGGCGATCACGCGCGGAATGTTGTCGGCGCCGCCGTTCGCGGTGAGCGTTAGCCCGGCGGGTGAAAGGTCCGCAATCGTTAGATCCGTGGGCTGGATCAATAGCTGTACGTCGGACCAGAACGGGTCGCCGCTGTCGCCGGTTGCGAATGGAATAATATCAGACATGCCGGCCTCAACTGATCTGTGAGAGGTAAAGGGAGCCGTCCGACCGATAGATCGCCGAAACCCAGGTCTTGGTGTTGCCCGTGAGGCTGCCCCAGGAGGGTTCCGTCCCGATCCACGTGCCCTCGGTGGAGCCGTCGGTGATGGTGAAGGCCCGCCCACCCGTGGCGTCCTGCTCCAAAATCAGGGTCATGGACGCCTTGTAGCCGGAGGTCGGCGCCGAGATCGGCTGCGTCACGTCGCCGTTGGCCACGATCCAGACCTCGGAGGCGTCCTTCATGGCGATGGCTGCCTGGGTCCCGGACACGCCCGAAGGGCTGCTCGTGTTGGCCACCTTCCACTCGGAGCCCTCTTGGAAGAGAGCCTCCCCGGCTGTCAGCGTGCCGCTCATGGTGAGCGCCACGACGCCAGCCACGTTGCCGCTATCATCGATCAGCACGGGGCTGTTCTGGACTGTCGATCCGCCCGTACCATCGAACCGGGCCACCGCGTTGTCCGTGGATGACTCGGGCCCGGCCATCGTGCCGTCGGTCCCGGTGTCGCCCTTCTTGCCCGTGATTGCGACCGTCCAGGCCGCGATGGTGCCGGACCCGCCCGTGTCGCCGCTCGCCACAGTAAACGTCAGCGCCCCGGTGTCGCTGTTGTAGCTGTCGACCGTGCCGACCATGTAGTTCGTGCTGTCGCTGGTCTGGTACGCGGTGATGATCTGCCCTGCCGCGAACCCCTTGCCGGTCTCGACCGTGAGGGCTTGCGAGCCGGTCCCGATGGTCGCCGATGTCGACGAGGTGGCCGTCAGCTTGCCGCCAAACTCGGTGATTGTTGCGTCCATCTCCCGCAGCCCGGCCACCATGTAGCCATGCAGGAGGCGATAAGGATTGCTGTTGACGGTGATGATGGTGTTGTACCACGCGTAACCTTCTAGGTTATCGAAGTTCACAACAATGCCGTCCCAAGTGCTGGGCGTGTCCGTCATAGGACTTCCTCCAACTCAAAAGTGGTCGAGGCGTGGTTGTAGAAAGCCGTCTCGACCGGCGAGAGTGTCCGCATCCGGGCCGCAAACGACCAACGGTGCAGGTTTGAGCTGTCTGCCGGGTCGAGCGAGAAGAACAGATCGCCAGTCCGGCCAAGGCGGGTCTGCATGTCCAGGGCGCGTAAGAATGCCTCGTCTTGCGGCAGCACGCCCATTGAGAGGCGCGCGATGCGCCGCTTGTCCAACTGCTCAAAGAACTTCGTGCCGCCGAGCGCCTCTTGGGTGATCGACCGGTCCTCGATGACAACGGACGCGCCGTCTGCACTGACGTTTATGGAAGGCTGCCAACCCGGTGACACATAGAGCCGGGGAAACCGGACATAACCAGCACCACCCGCGCCCGCATTACCGGTGTCGATCAGCTCAAGATAGCAGTACCGGCCGACCACGGCGGTGTCGAACACATGCAGGAACGGCACCTTGTAAAGATCCAGTTCCTCGGCGGTGAACTTGCCGTCGACGAACTGCTCATCCCACGTCGCCAGCGCGCCGCTGGGGAAGACTTCGCCGTAAACCTCGATGGTGCCGGTGTCCCCCAATACCGACGAGCCGGTATCCTCATAAGCGGAGAACACGCGGAGACGGGCTCTCAGGTTCTTGGTCACACCTTCGAACCACGGGATGGCCACAACACGGATGGACCGCTCCACACCCAGATCAATCCATCGCACCATATGCTGCACGTGCGTATCGGCGGTCTGGGCCTTGGTCGCAAAATTACCGTTGAGCGCATTCGCAAACGGCAGATCAGCGCTCCAGACGCCGCCGGTGTGAGACACGGCGGCGTACGGAGCCGCGGCGTCCAACCAGTTGGGGAACGCCATGATCAGGTTCGCCATGGGGGTCAGTTCTTCGCGTCGACCGCGACGACCACAGCGGCGCCGGTATAGGTGCCGGTGGTCACATGCTTGACCCGGAGCGCGTCACCAATGAAGCCCGAGACGGCGGTGTTGTCCGCGAGTGCGCCGTCCGTGAGTGCCACCGGCGTGAGAACCGCCGCTTGGGCGTTCACGGACTGATATTGCACCGCGTCGGCATTGGTGTAGGCAAAGCAAGCGATATCATACCAGTTGGAGCCGTCCACGCGCGTCTGCAGGTAGACCTTGAAGCTCGTACCGCCCGACCCGGCTGTGAACTTGCATTGGATATTCAGCGCCGTGATTTTGCCGAAGTCCGTAGCCGCATCGGTCACGGCCGTGCCATCGGAAGTGACCTGCGTGGATAGGAGGGTGCTGGCCATGTGTCATCCCCAGAGCGTGATGGTTGCGGTGTTCTCGCCAAGATCTTCGTCAATCCCGGTCACGACGAATTGCTTACCCCGGGTGAGGTCGAAGCGCGGGACTTGGAGGGTGATCACGTCGCCGAGGTCGACCCCGCCTGCGCGAGGGCCATCGAGCTTGATTGTGTAGATGTCGCGGCGCGTGCCGTAGAGCGACAACAGGAAGCCGGCGTACTCGGTAGCGTCAGCCTCGGTGTCGATCACCGTCTCGATGTCGATCTCGCGCGCATACGGATGCCGTGCCTTGATTTTGTCATCCGTCACGGTGATTGAACGATACGACTGACGGAGATACTCACGTCTGGCTTGGCTGACGCTTGAGCGGTCGATTTCCTCGCCCTCTTGAGGCGTCCAGTTGCGTTGATAGCGGACAGTGACCCGGTAGACCGGTATGCCTTCGATCGGCCCGGTGATGCGTGTGAGCGCGTTTGAGGGGTCGAGGAGGTCCGATACCCCGAACGTCGTCTTGGACTGCCCGGCGGGCGCCGACAGGCGGGCCATTGCGAACGTGCCGTCGCGCTTGGCGATCACATAGCCGTGGACGGAAGCCGCAACGATCTCCAAGACGTCCTTGGCGCGGGCCTCGCTCTCGGTGTTGTAGTAGCCGACACCGTAGGACACGACGGCGTCTAGGGCGTCGACACCTGAGATGGCGGCACTGTCGACCCCGGCGTCGAGTAGAACCCGGCGCAGCACCTGGGCTGCGGTTCGTTCTGAGGGGGTGCCGACAGCTAAATCCACGGTCACAAGGGCGTCGGGCCGCGAGCCCAAGCGAAGATATGCGCCCTCGGTATGGGAGCCCTCGTAAGCCCTCCACGCGCCGGGTGACGGCGTCGTGGTTTGAATGTCGGCGAGCGCGCCGTAGTCGGCCTCTTGGGTTAACAGAACACCCCGGTCGTATACTGCCGACGTGGCAACGGACAGATCAGTCGGCACCCGATGCTGATGGATGAACAGCGCTGTGTTCACATTGGTGGCCTGGGCGTTTCTGACCGTGCCGTAGGCGACGGGCTTATAAAGCCCTTTGACGTCGTCAGCCGTGCCCTCGATACCGGCCGGAAGCGTGTTGTCCCCCGCGAAGGTCTCCTCGGTCAGCAGCGCCTCGAACACGTCCGCTTGGGCGTCCCGGATATAAAACGTGATCGTCCGCTGACCGAACTCCACGCCGTCAATCCGGCCAGTGAGAACCTCCGTCCACCCGGCCGGGAACGGATCACCAACGGAGCCGCGGCGGATTGTGATGGTTCGGCCATCGAAAGCCCATCCCAACAAGGGGTCCCAGTCGCCGTCATTGGCGACCTCGACAACCCCGAAGTTTAGGTCCGATGTGCCGAAGGTCTCGCCGGTGGGCCGGAACAGTGACCGGGTGATACGGCCCGGCTGGATCACGCCGGGGAAGAATGTGGTGTTTGCCGGAAGATCGCTTGGCTTCGTTGTCATTCCCGCGCCAGTAGCCCACCGAAGCGTTCGCCGAACACCCGTCGCGTCCAGCGCTGCTATCTCCAAGGCCAGCATCAGCCAACCTTGCGGGGCTTGGGCGCAGCCTGCATCAGTTGGGTGCTGCCGACCATCCGCGCGCGCTGATGATTACCAGCGGTGACCGCGTCGCGGATCTCAATTGCACCGGTCATCGATACCTTGGCGAGACGAGATGATAGTGCGGCATTCTCGGCGCGAAGGCCGGAGATCTCAGATGTGAGTTTTTGAACCGCGGCGGCAAGCTCCTTATTGCCGAGCCCTGGCTCTCCGGTTTGGCTGTAGGTCGGCATCCGGTGGAGGTCGTCGAACCGGCGTTCCGTCGCCATCCGCAGATCCACCGGGATGCGCCGGCCATCGGGTAGCGGCACAAACGCCTCCGGTGTCCGGCCTTCGCCGAAGACGGCAAGGTGTGCGTCGTTGGCGATGCCGCCCCGCATCAGGTCGACGGCACCCGCTGACGTCATGATCCCGCCGTCCGCAAACCCGACGATGCTCCGAACCACTGCATCGACACCGGCGTTCGACTGACGGAGGGCGGTTAACTGCCCCTCGCCAAAGCCGTCCGGTAGCGGGAGCCCGGCGGCGTCAAGCGCCTGATAGATCTCCACCGCGCGGGACGGGTTGTAGCCAAGATCATATCCAGCCGGGAGGCCGCCGGTTCCGGTGCCAACATACTGGCCATTCCCGGCGCTCACGTAGGTCGGAGTGTCATTGTCCTCCGCCCAATCGCCGAGTAGATCGCGGATCTCCGTCAGCCGGTTGAGCTGTTGGTTCGCGATGGTCTCTTGAGCGTTCGCCGTTGCGTCCAGCGCCGAGGTTACCCGGTTGAAGTCCTCGACATAGGCGTCGGTCGAGGCGTTGTACGCCCGCGACACCTCCAGAAACTCACGCCCCAGCCCTCCGAGTTCAGCCGCCGCGGCGAGACTTTCATCATCGGTCGGGTCGCTGTCATTGGCTAGTCCGAAAGCGTCCTCGAACCTGCGTTCCGCCTCAGCGAGTTGGTCGGCCACCGACAACGTTGAAAGGCTCCGATCCATCCGGAGATCCGCACTCGCGTTCCGTAGGCTGCCAACACTTGAGAGCAGGTTGTCGACCGTCTCCTCTATCGCATCCCGCTCTGCCCGACGGGTGTCGATCAGCTCAAGCTCGGCATCGATGAGAGCCTGGGTCTCGTAGGCCAGTACCGCCGCCTCCGCCTCCACGAGATCCGTGTTGTCGTTGGCGGGCCCTGAAGACTGGTCGCCGACGATGCCAAGAAGCCCCGCGATGCGGTCCCCGAACACGTTCTCGATCTGGGCGAGCGTGTCGCTGTACGACTCCGCTTGGCCAAGCAGGGCGTTGATGCCCTCCACGAGCAGTTCGTCGATCCGCCCCTGGACCTGGGGCAACAGCCCCCGCTCGTCGACTTCGAACAGCGACGCGCTATTGAGGTCGAGCGCCTTGATGGTCTCGGCCAGGGCGCCAATGCCGCCGAAATCGATGGTGGAACCCGACAGCGTGCCGTCGCTGCTGACCCCGATACCCAAACCGGCCAGGAATTCGTCCTGGGTCGCGTTCCGCGCGCCCGTAATGGCGTCGGTGGTGATCTCTCCGACGTTGATAAGTTCTTGGCCGAAGGCGGCCAGATCCTCGTTAAGCGCCTCCAAGTCCGGGACCGTTGCCTCGACCTGGGCTTTGATCTCCTCGAATTGCGTTACCAGCGGGGACACCGCCGGAACGATCTCCTCGAACAGTGCGAGCGGTCCATCGATCTGCTCGCTGATGGTCTCGGTCACACCCGCGAAATACGCCTCGACCTGATCCTTGGCGATCTGCAACGCCTCAGCCACGCGGTCCCGCCCGTCGTCGAAGAACGGGTCAATGGGCAGGTCGTCCGGGACCTGGGCGCCTGCCTCGATGAGGGTATTGACCAGATCGCGGGTCAGCGACACGTAGTCAAGCTGATCCCCCGCGCGCTCGAACTGGTTCGTGAACTGGGTAACGAACTCGCCGTCCGGACCGAACACATCGAACACGGCCTCCTCAACGCTGGACAGGTCGAGGTTCTTGATGAAGTTGACCCCGAAGAGATCGAAGTCGCCCAGTTGCTGGAACAGCGTGGTCGGGTCGCCCCGCAAGGTCTCCTGGAACCCGCTGGTCACGTTGCGCCCAAGCCGCTGGAACCCGGCGTCGTCGTTGATGTTGGAGGCAAGGATCGAAAACAGTTGGTCGGCGTTCGGCTCCAGGTTGATGTCCCGGCCACCACGTCCATTGATCGGTCCGGCACCAATGGCAACGGTGGGGTCCGTTGTGAACCCGAAACGGCCATTGGATACGATCTGCCGGGTCAAGCTCTCCGATACGGTGCCGTCCTGATTGCCTTCAAGCAGCATCCGAAGCTGGAAGGACAACGGCCCCTGGGGATCGAACACCCGGACGGCCTGATCCACAAAATCCGAGATCCCGGCCAGCGGGGAGCCCGATTCCGCCGCCGAGGTGCGCGCACCGGAACGGACCGCCTCCAGGCTAGCGTTGAACACCTCCTGGCTCTCGGCGGCCAGGGTCAGCCGGTCGGCGGCGGTCGCGCTTGTGTCGGCAACATCCCGCAGGCCCTCGGCAAGCGCGTCAAAGCCCGCGATAAAGTCAATGTCCGCGATAGCTTGTTCAAAGTCCGCTTCGCTGAATCCGTTGGCGGCGGCGCGAGCCAAGTTGCCGAACCCGATCTTCATCGTGGCGGCGGCCTCGTCCGACACGCCGTCGATCAACCCCCGGTCCAGGGCGTCGATGAAGTTCCGGGACACGAAGTCGACAATCGCGCCCCACATGGACTCCTCGTCGGTGCCACGGCGGCCGAAATTCTTTCGCAGATCGTCGGTGATCCCGAAGATGCCGGTGGAGTCGTATCCCCGGAAATCCTGAGATGCGATGCCAGGCGTGATGATGGACGATCCGAAACGGCCGTTTGCAAAACCCACCTCGCCGCCGAACGCGCCGCCGGTCAGCCGTCCTCCCGATCGGTCCAGCGCCGCGTTAACGACCGCCTGAATCGTTCCCCCGAGCGCGTCTCCGAGTTCGCTCGAGCCGCCGTTATCTGTCGTGACGCGGAAACCGCCGATCCGGCCATCCGCGACGTCGAAGTTCGTGCCGACCGCCGGGCCAGACGAGGTGTTTCCAAGGGCCTCCATAAAGCCGAGCCCAAGGAACGCCAACGGCGGCGCCACGGCAAGGGAGGCGAGTTGCGATGCCGCGAGGACCGCCGTGTTGCCCGCCGTCGTCAGCGCGCCGCCTGCTGAAAGACCGTTGGCGGCCAGAGCCGCTGGCGAAGACCCCGCAAGCGGGCCGGAGAGTGCGAGCGTTTGTCCGGCACTCAGCGGCGCGGAAAGACCGAGTGTTGCGCCCGCGGACGAAAAAGCAAAGTTCTGCACCGCCGGCGCGATGTTGAACAACTGGCCATTTGCCAGCGCGGATCCGAATGAGGATGCGTGCCGCCCAATGCCGAGGATGTTGGTGATGGACGGGCCGGACGAGGATCCGCCGCCAAGGCCGAAAATCTCAGCGACGATCGAGGAGGGTTCGATCACGCTACCGATCGCGGTGCTTGCCGAGCCGCTTGCGATTCCCAATCCGTCGCTCAGGCCCAGTATGTCGCCAATGACGAATTGTGTCGCCAACTGTGCGGCCAACCGCTCGAAGATGTCCGCGATCCCATCGGCGAAATCCTCGAAACCGTTTAGACCGTTCTCGAAGATATCGGCGAACAGCTCCTGGAAGTTGTCTTCGATCTGACTGACAGCGTCATTGACCGCGGAGGCAAAAGCGTTCGCCTCGATCTGCGCCTCGCGGAGTGCGTCAGACGTGTCGTCGATCGCCCGGTTGATGGCCCGGATCTCTTCGGGGCTGTCCGCGATGACCTTCAGACCGTCGAGGTCCACAAGCTCACGGCGGTAACGCTCCACAGCTGTTTCTGTGGACCGGACCAGCCCGGCAAGCCGCTCCTGTTGGTCCGCCATGTATTCTGACGCCTCGGCAGCGGCGTGCTTGGCGATGGTGTTCGCCTCAAGGGCTGCGGTCTCTTCGGGGGTCAGGTCCCGGCCGAGTTTTTGCCGCCATGACGCTTCTTCCTGCAACGCCTCGATCTGAGAGTCCGTCCATAAAGTTCATGTTTGTTTCAAGCGGCGTACCATGATCTTGATCATGGCGAGGTAGATGAAGGCGGTGGCGGTTCGCGCCCGCGCCTCGAAGTCTCGGGCGAGCCTTCGGTTGCGCGAGATCCAGGCCAGCGTGCGTTCGACGATCCAGCGCTTGGCCTGCACCATGAAGCCCTTGGCGCCGTCGCTCCGCTTGATGATTTCCAGCCGCCAGGGCCCGGTCTTGGCCACCGCCTTGGCGGCTTTCGGCCCCTGGTAGCCGGCATCGGCGAAGACCACCTCGATGAATGGAAACCGTCGCCGCACCCGCTTGCTCAAAACCAAGGCCGCGCCGTCGCGGTCCTGAATGTCGGCTGGATGCACCACCGCCGTGAGCAGCAGTCCGCCATGGTCAGTGAGGATGTGGCGCTTCACGCCGCGCGTCTTCTTGCCCGCGTCATAGCCGATCGGGTCAAGCGACGCCCCCCTTTTTGCGCCGATTTGGCGCTTTGGCTGTCGATAATCGCGGCGCTCGGTTGCCCCTCTCGGCCTTCCGCCTCGCGCAACGCCACATAGAGCGTATCGTGCATCCGCTCGAGCGTGCCGTCCCAGGCCCACAGATCGAAATACCCATGCACCGTGCTCTTCGGCGGAAAGTCCTTCGGCAAATGGCGCCACGGGCAGCCGGTCTCCAGAACATAGAGCAAGCCATTGATCACCGCGCGAACGTCAACCGACCGCTTGCGGCCGCCATGCCGGGCCGGCGGGATCAACGGCGCCAGAACCGACCACTCTTCGTCCGTCAGATCACTCGGGTACCGAAGGCCCCGGCGCTCATAACGGGCACGGTTTTCTTTCGTCCACATCTGGTAGCTCCCTCATCAATCGCTACAAGATAGTGAATCACAAACGATTCCAACGATTCAATGACTTTGTGGACGGGCTCTGAGGCTCGCTGAGACCGATCATCTCCCGTGTTAGAGCCGCCTCGTTCTCAAGGCTCTTGAGATATGCATCGAATGCCTGTTTGTTCTGTGCGGCTTCGCGGGCTTTCTGGACCTCATCCAACTGGACCACCAGGCGACGCAGCACCATGGTTTCGTCGTCGTAGATGTCGAAGCCCAGCTGACGAGCTTGATTTACGGACTCAATGCCGAGCTTTTGATCCTCGTAAGCGTCCAACCCACGCCCAAGGGCCGTGATCAGAAGGTGCTCGTCGGCGATTTGCTGTCGGATCGCCTGAGACGCCTTTTCAAACTGAAGCTGTCGAGCCTCCAGCGTCTTTCGCACATCCTCTTCCGATGACCGCCTGTCCTCGTTTGCCTGCTGCACCTTGACCGTTTCGACCGCTTCTTGGCGGATCAGGTCAATCTGGTCTTCGGTCACCCTCTTAATGTCACGACGCGCCTGTGCTTCCGCACGATCCGCCGCCGCAATCTGTTTTTGAACATCAAGAGAAAGACCACTGACGCGAGCGCGCTCCTTGATACTCTCTACCAGGTCATCCACGGCCTTCTGAGTTCGGCGTGTAGCCGCCTCCGCCTCTCGCTCTTCCCTAGAAATTGAAAACGGCCGGTGTATGCCTGAAAAATCGATGAGTTCCGCCTGGGCTGCAACGCTCGCCTCAAGCTGGCGAATTTCCTTCTTCAACTCATCGAGTGCTTCTGGATCGATACTTTCGGCGATGCTCTCAACAAGGTCATTCTGGGCTTGCCTCAGATCCTCTGTTAGCCCCGAGAACCGTTCGGCCGCAGTCTCAATGCGCACGTCCTCGCCCATTGCGTCCGTGACCGCTTCCACCCCTTTCGCCAGCAGAAGCAGAGCATTGGACGCCTTATCTACAACCGCGGTCTTTCCGATCTCCTCGAAGAACAGTCCGACCCGCTCGGTCAGCGTGTCATAAGCACCGGAAAGCCCGCCAGCCTCGGCCTCGCCTGCACCCCCCACTTGGCTCTCGACCGCAGAGAGAATCATGGCCTGCGCGCTCGCGGCGTCGCCAGCCTCTGTCATCGCCTTGATGCTGTCGCGTTGCGCCTCTGTGAACGAGACGCCCACCCTTCTGAGTCTGGTAAGCCCCTGTGCCGGGTCTTCAAGCGCCTTGGCCAGCGTTTGCGTTGCCGTTTGGATCGATCCAAAACCAACTGCCGACAGGTCCTGTGCGGCCCGAAGGGTTCGCTCGAAGGTGTCACCGGAGATAGACCGAAACGTAAGCAATTGAGCCGCGGCATCCCGGACCCCCTGCGTAGAGGCTAGCGTTGCAATTCCGATGCTTTGGGCCAACTGTTCGATCTGCGCGGCGGAACGACCGCTGGCATTCTCGGTTGTTCTAAGCAGCGCTTCGATTTTAAACGTCTGCCGCTCCCACTGAGCGGTCGCCTGTGCGGCTTTCACCATGACCCCGGTCGACGCCGCGACAGCGAGACCAAAAGCGGCCATGGCCGGGTTCACAGATCCCAAGGCAGCCCCGACAGAGGACAGCCGGCCGGCGGTCCCGCCAAGCGGCCCTTCCAGTATGGCGACTGACCGGGCGGCGGTGCTTGTCGCCCGCCCGAAAGCGCCGAACCGTTGGTTTACCTGATTTACCGATCGATCGACCTTGCCCAGCCCGCCTTGAATCCCCTTGGCCGCGCCCTGAACCGCTTCGTCCGCACGCTTCAACTCGCGGCGTAGCTGTTCCGTCGTCGCATCGATCCGGATCAAGAGCTGTTCAGCTGTTGCCATCAATATCTCCTGAAACGGAAACAGCCCCCTTCCGAAAGAAGAGGGCTGTTTACCTCGGGGTCGTTCGCTCGGTTAAGCGGGTCGACGGTGATGGTTTAGAGGGTGGGCCGGTTCTCCGGGACAACCAGCCGAAGGCGATGCTGACCGGTTACTTTCGACCGGCGGCGGGTTACAGCTTCGGCCACGTATGCCGAGCCCCCACTGTCGACCAGCCAATCCCGGATCAGATCGACGTGGAACATATAGCGCCCGGTGATCGGGCACTCGCGAACGGCCGGGAACCGGTCCGCATTTGCTGCCGCATGACGCATCAACCGCTTGCTGATCGGCGTAGACAGCCCCCGTCGCTCCTTGGGCTCCAGTTTCATTTGCTCCAGTACGGAGGAAGCGGGCCGAAACTCCGTCGTCACGGCGCGATCAGATGCCGCAATCTCCACACGAACCAAATCCGGCACCATTTCGCTGACAGCTTGGGACATTGCCTTGGCAACAATCCCCTTCACCATCCCTCCGATGGCCTTCATGTCGACCGGGACTGCCGTACTCCGCATCGCCTCTTCCATGGCGTTGAAAGCCTGGATGTAGCGCAGTTTGAACTCCAAGGCCTTTTTGCCATTGAAGCCCATCGCCAAGAGCGTGAAACCGTTCCGCGTCATGTTGAATGAGCGGACGACGCGATTTGCGCGAGCATCAAACTCCTCAGAGAGTACAAACATGGCTCCCCAGTTTTGGGGAGCTATATTTTCCAAGAGGTTATCAACATCTCTGAGCACATGATCGTGCCGCTTACCGAACGCCTCGGCGACGTCTTGGCTGTTCGTTACTACTCTGCCTTCCCGGTTCACTACGACCGGGTCCATTTGAACCATGCCCGTCATGGGTAGTGGTCTCCTTGTCCGACTGTGGCTATCGTCGGCTGGTTGCAAGGACGACGAGGCGTGGATTGATGCCCTTGCAAAACACCATCCACGCCCCGTCACGTCGGTGTAGCCACTCACCGACGTATGCACGAAAGGGGGCGCCTCAAATCGGGGCGCCCTCGCTTCGTCATCTGCGATTTGGTCTGCTCCAATCGTCAAGCTGCCGCGAGAACCAAACCCTCCATCTCCGCGAGCTTGGTCAGCCCTTTCGGTGTGATCCGGCACTGTTCAGTGATCCTGGATGAGCCGTCCTGGCGGGTGACTTCGGTCACTTTGTGCTCCAGGAGGCCCTGCTGAATCTTGTCTTGGTATCCAACCCAATGAGCGTTACCCGCTCGCCGGTAGATCCACTTGGCTGCTTGAAGTCTGGCGAATAGGTCCTTTGGCCGAACGCCAAGGTGCTTCGCCGTGTCAGAAATGCACATACTGCCATCCGCAACCGCGATCCGATCGAAAGCGGCGACCTTCGGCTGCATCTCCTTGACGTCCTCTTCCAATTCCAGGACCCGCTCGGAATAGGTCAGAAGAAGCCGCCGGACGACGGCGGGGTCTTCGAGGGCGGCCATCGGATCTTTGGCCCGATGCTCCATCTCAATGAAGTACCGGCGAACCGCACGTCCGGCCTCATTGTTCTCGACCATGGAAAGCTCTTTGGCCATGTCGAGGCTGAGATGGTACTCGATTGCGTTGTGTCCGCCGTGATTGTTGGAAGAATCTTGCTCGCCGGTTTTGGCGGGCAAGATTTCCACATAATCGACCCCGCTCTTGAAACAATATTTTGCAATGCGTCCCTTGATCCAGTTGGAAAAGTCACGCCCAACCCCAAGCGCAGCATGCAGATCCCGTGCGTTCACGGTCTGGATGAAACCCGCCTCTGCGTGCTGTTCAGCGATCGGCAGAAGCTCAGTCAATTCTGTCTTTGAGACCACAGCGGCCTCCTTTCGGTGTTGCCCAACCTCTTCGGACCGGTCAGGTTGCGGCGGTGACAAGGTGCGGTCCGTTAGGGAAGGCGGGTCACCAGTCCACACAACCCCAACGGCCCGGCTATCGCTGTGACCGGTTCACAGCGACCTGGTTACGAAAGAGGGCGCCTCAGAATGGGGGCGCCCTCGCTTCGTGTTCTCTCTTTGTTTTTCATATTGAGCGCGCCTGAAGGAACGTGAACAACTCCGCGTCTTTTGCCGCTCGGGTCTTTTCCTTTGGTTTCGTTTTGCCGCCGAAAAGGCCCATGGGAGAGGTCTTCTGGACCCACTCCACCCTTGCTTCATACGCTGTTAGGATATGAGGGATCGGGGTCTTCATCGTGGTTTTCGGCGTCCACCCGAGGACCCCGGTCCCGATTTCAAAGAGCTGGGTCCAGTACTCTTCCTGGGTCAGTCGTTTCCCGCGTCGTCCTCATCGTCCGAAGCGATGCCCTCGTTCTCACCTGGCCGCTTTCCCCCGTTCATCAGAATGCCGAGGTATTCCGCACAGGGCCCCGAGAGCTTCACAATGCCGAAGTCATAAAGGTCTTCCTGCATTTTCTTGATGTCGTCCTCACCCCGGATGCCCGCTCCGACAGTCACGATAACAAACGCGGTATGAAGCTTCAGAGCCATTAGGTCGCGAAGACCCTGCTGGAATCCGCGAAGCTCTTTGTCGAGACGCATTGATGCCTTCAGCGTGGGCTTCAGGGTGTAGGTTTTGCCGGCGGTTTCGATGACGACGTTGTCGCCGTTGAGATTACTCGTCATTGCTGATCTCCAATCAGGCGGCCGCGACCTGAACAACCGCGCTGTTGAGTTGGACCTGGAAGGTCTGGCGGATGACGTTCTCCGCATTACCCGAGTCGATGTTCGCCGAGGTAACCAGGCCCCGATAATAGAAGGTCGTGCCCGAGCTTGTGCCGTCGTCGAACTCGATCTTGATGGCGTAGTTGTCGTCCGACAGCAGTGCGGCTCGGAGCGCGTTCTGCCCGGCGTCGCTCGGATCGTATCCGCACGTGATGTCCATCGTTCCGGCGTCGAAAGTCGTCTTGATCTTCCGGACCCGGCGGTCGCTCAGTGCCGTGAAGTTCTGAGTCGATGCGGTGTCGCCGAAACCGCCCGCGCTCTCGATCTCGCCAATCTCGACATAGGACAGAGCTTCGAACCCGTCTTTATCGACGACCGTGTCCGCCGCCACCGCGCCGATGAACACCTTGGTTCCGGCATTGCTATCAACAGCCATTTTCATGGACTCCTAGTGTTTCGGCCAATGACGGCCGGATGCGCTTGCCCAAGGCGCGGGATGGGCGCAACTCCGTTTTGGAGGTCTTGTCAGTTCTGAAGGACAGCCTCGGCCACGACGGTGCCCATGAAGGACTCACCGTCTGCATCCGGGCGGGTTACGCGGGACCGGATGGTCATCTTGACCATGCACCCCTCGTCCATTGGCAAGCGCTTCCGGTGGAGCGTCTGTTGGATCAGCTCAAGGATTGCGCCGACCTCACTATGGCCTCGTTTTGTGGACCATACGGTGAGATTCACAAACAACCGGTCGCGGGGGGCGGTCAGACCACTCGCGTCGGAAACGTCGAACTGGTCGATGGTGACATATGGATACTCGGCCCTCTGTGGTGCGGTCCCGGCATAGACGGGCACGGATATCCCATCGTGGAGCGCCTGGTAGACAGCCTTCCGAGCCGCGCCGAAGCGGTCAACCATCGCCTAGCCCCGCACAGCACGGGCGAGCGCGGCCTTCACCGCCCGTGATACCTCGGCTTTCAGGTACCCTTCATTCACTCGGTACGCCGGGCCCATGAATGGCCTGGCGGCCATCGGCGGGATGTTGTGCTTCGGCGATCCCTTGGTCCCGAACTCGTGCCAATAGCCTTTGTAGAACTGCCACAGCAGGTCTTTGTTCCGAGCGGACAAGCGTACCGGGCGATCCGCCGTTCGGGTGGCGAATGCGGATCCGCGCTGCCGACGCACGATTTCCGCGGCCTTGGCTCCCGGGCCGATGACGACGGTCAAGCCGTCCGAAGAGATCTTGTGGTCGATCGCGCGCACCAGATCGCCGTCATCGATCGGCGCACGGGCCACGGCGTCGAGCTTGATCGCCTCCGCCCCGTCGCGCAGGGCCTTGCGGACCGGCTCCACAGTTTCCTTTTCCAAACGGCGGAACGTGCGGCGCAGTTTGGTTACCCCGCGGATACCGGAGCTCATGTCGGCACTCCCATGATCAAGTCAAGGCTCATAAACCGCTCCATCTGACTGGTTCGGCCGATAAAGGCGATGTTGAGGGTGTGTTTGCCCCACACGACGCTCATGTCTTCCGTCAGGTCATCGCGCCGGTAGATCGTCATTCGGTAGTTGGCTGGCGCGGCGATCTGCCCAGCCTGCATCCGCTCGCGGCCACTTAGCGGCCGGATTTCCGCCCACACCCGAGCGACGTCCTCAACAACATCGATCTCACCACCCTCGTCGTCCACGTCCGACGATGCTCGTTGGATGGTGACGTACTCGGTCAGCCGGCCGGGCTGCATCCCCCTCATACGAAGCCTCGCACCCGATAGGGGGCCAACAGCGCCTTGACGCCAAACGGCATCTCCACTGGCACGCTGCCCCCATCGCTGACGGCGACAGGGTTCTTGTACCAATGCCCAACCAACAAAAGGACGGCTTGCTTGATCGCGGCCGGCGGCGCCTCAGCCGACCCGGCGCTGAACGTCACGGTCACAACGTCGACGTGGTCCCGCGTCATAGGCCATGACTTGCCGTAACCGGGCACCACGGTGGGCCACCCACCGATATTCGTTAGTGTGTAGTCCGCTGCAGGCAGCGTCTGCACCGTGCCGGCCGGATCCATGTACTTGATCGAAACGATCGAGGTGACCGGCAGAAGGCGGAGGGTCAGATGAGGAAGGAGGGTTAATGGGTCTTCGAACGAATGAAACGTCTTGGTCCATGTCTGGCTCATGACAGCCCGTCCGAGGTACCCATCCCGCCCATCAAGATAGCTCACAGCCGTTCGGGTTAGAGCCTTGATGTGCACCTGGTCCGGAGGCTCATCCCCAACCTTGAGGTGATCGTTCACCTCTTTGGTCGTAACCGGGAGCGCCACCGGGGGCGTGAGCAATGTGTAGGTCACTTCTTCGATGCCTTGGGTTGGGGTGACTTTGCCGGTTTGGGATCAGTCTCCTTCACCGCCACACCCACATCCGACGCCTGCATTTGCGGCGGGGCGCTATCAGCAGGGGGCGTACTGTCGACACTCACAGCGACACCTTTTTTGATTAGGGCATCGGCCTCGGCCTTTTTGAACCCCGCCGTCTCACCCGCAAGGTACGGAACATGAGGGCGCACGAACTTTATGACTTTCATGGCAGCATCGGCGGGGCACTAACCCCGCCGCCCCCTTCTTGCGTTAAATGAGGGAACTGGTGACCGGGTTATCGGTGGCACCGGTCACGATGTAGACGGCGGCCAGATCGGCGTTATCCGCTCCGCCGGCTGAAAAACTTGGCGTGAACTGGACGCGGACAAACGGGCCGGCGCTGGACAGGTCGACGTCCATCTCAACAACCCCCGTTTCGGTGGACCCACCAGCCGCACCGGTTGCCACCGTCGTAGCGGGAAGTGCAGTCGCGTAGTCCTGGGCTCCGGTCCCCGATGCGTCCGAAGCAGTCTGCATGTTCGCCGCGATCGAGAGGGTCTCGCCATCTCCCAGCGTTACGCTGAAAGGAATGGCCACCTTCATGGAGCCGAAGCCGAGGCGGTCAACCCACGCACCATCGACCTCGGTGTTGTCGCCGGCAGCGCCCGCGGTCGCGGAGACATTCAGGACGGAAAATCGGGCGCCCAAATTCGCGCCCGCATCGCTCATGGAAGCGTGCATTGTCTTTCTCCTATGTTTGAGACTGAAAAGGCCCAGCACCTGATGGGCGCCGGGCCTTTCGCATTCCTTAGTAGCTGACGTCGGTCAGGATGGAGCCCGCCTGTGGCCGCTCCATCTTGATGTCGGCCGCCAGTTCGATGTGGATCAACATCTCGTTCTTCTGGATCAGCGAATGATGAACGCCGCCCGACTGATAGCTGCCCTCAATGGAGGTGCGGACGACGGCATCGCTGTCATTTCCGATGATGATCGACGGCCCGTCGAAGAACATGATCTCCGTATCCGAGCCGTTGAGATTGGTGGGCACCTGGTTGGTCATCAGGACCGGGTACCCGTGCAGGGTCCCGTTCTGATCGATCGACGGGTAGATCTTGTTCCCGTTTGGATCGCGCAGATCCGCCAGATAGGCCCGGGTCCGCGGCGGCATGATCCAGTTCCCGCCCTGGATCATGATGTTCGCCTCTTGCAGGCGAGTGACACAGCTCCGAAGATCCGCCTCAATCTGGTTGGAGGCAGTTCCGGAGATCGCATTCACATGCCCCGGGTCGACCTGCGATCGAAGGCCCGTGGGCGTGTTGTCAGTGCCGCTGCCCCGCAGGAAGCCGGCATCCTCATTCACGGCCAACTTTTCCTGCATCCGGCGCACCAGGTAGCCCTGAAGATTGCGAACGGCAGCGCCACCCCGCGCCGCCTGATCAAGCAGCTTTCGCGAGACGACCACCTCGACGGCAAGCCGCTTCGGATCAAGGCGAATATCCCCGAAGGTGAAGTTGCCGGGCTCAGGCACAGCGTTCTCCGTAAGCCACGAGCCGGACGGCGCGCTGATCTCGGAAGGCAGGATCAGGCTCCCCGGAACCGTCAAGGTCTGGGGGCGCATCCGCCGGACCACGGCCATGTTATCCAGGCCTTCGATGATCGTTTCCGCGAAATCCGGCAGAGATAGATTTCCGCCGGTCGCAGCATCGGTCAGTTGCTGGGTCGCCTTGATCACGTCCAGCGCGTCGGAACCGTAGGATTTCTCAATCCACTCTTCCGGCTGAACCTCCCCCCCGGTGTGTTTGGCGATCACGCCCGCCATCATCAGGCGGGTAGAGGCCTCTTTTCGCTCCTCCGCCGAAACGCTCTTCTTCGGCATGGCCGGCGCAAGGGAGCCTTCCGGAACCTCACGAGGTGTGGCCGCTTGCGCCTGTGCCTTTTCGATATCCTGCTCACGCTCGATTTTGGCGGCGAGGTCATTGGCCTCCTTCTTGGCCGCCTCATAGGCCTTCACCGCGTCGGTGACCGACTTCTTTTGGTCATCCGAGGCGCCATCGGCCGCCTTCGTCACCTCGGCTTCGGCCTTCGCGATATCGTCGTTGGCCACAGCCATCTTTTTGACCGCCGAGGCGTGCGCCTGGCGGAGTTCCGCGAGATTCATCTCACTCTCCTGTTTTCGGAGTTGAAAAAGGCCGGACTTCCGGCCCGTGCCCGCCAGGCGGCGGTGGCACTCGGTTGCCGTCAGCCGACGGCGATCTCTCTCAACCGGATCTCGGCTTTTCGGATCTCTGCCCGCCGCGCGGCTGCGATGTCCGGGCCCTCTGACTTGACCGGCTCCGCCGCCGGCTCTTCGACCACGTCTTCCGGAACCGCTTCGACTAGTTCAACCGGCTCCGACGTGGGCTCGTCCGCTTCCGGCGCCACGTCCTTTGATGCCCGAATGGCCGCGAGGTTGCGGATGGCCAAGTCGATCTGGTCCAAGCCGCTCAAGTCACCGGTGGAGCGCTCGATGATCTGC
Source organism: Thalassobaculaceae bacterium (assembly GCA_963691835.1). Lineage (GTDB taxonomy): Bacteria > Pseudomonadota > Alphaproteobacteria > Thalassobaculales > Thalassobaculaceae. The sequence goes on along the minus strand of OY829383.1, from coordinate 3,809,616 downwards.
GCCGCCGGGTTCGCGGGGATGGAGACCACCGATAACTCGAGAAGTTCGGACTCCATGTACCGCTTCCCAAGCCAGGGGGCGCGGTCATCCATCGGTATGGCCTTCGTGGGCCGCAGCCGCACAGACACGGCGTTCAGGGTGCCCGCCTTGATCAGGCCGTGAACCTGGTCCGATTTGGGGTTCACCCCCGGTTCCGGAAACTCGATCGTCGCCTCCATCGACGAGTCGCCGCGGGTAATCTCCCGCGCCGTCGCGATCGGCTCGTTTGGATTATGATTGAACAGCACGACGGGGTTTGCCTCGTACTGCGCAACGTCGATCCCCTTTGTCTCAATGATGTCGCCGTCCCGATCCTCATTGGCCGCGGTCATGACCACTCGGACACGACGGCCGTCCAGGTTCTTTGTGACGCCGGAGACCCAGGTCTTAACTGTCTCGCTCATCTTCCGAGTCCTCCTTGTCGTCGTCTTCTTTGAGAGTGGCCGCGCCCTGTGTGACCATCTGGACGGTGCCGTCCGCGTCCACATACGAGGTGTTCAATGGGCGGGCGTAGACAGCCCCGCCGGGCGTGGGGTTCATCCCTTCGGTCATCCGCCATTCGTTGGGGGACAGGGCCCCGCCGTTGAACATGATCCGATGGCCCTCTTGTCTGGCCTTGAAGTCCGCGCGCAGCAGCCGGCGAACATCGAACTCGACGAACAGGTTTCGGGGCAGGTTGAACGCGCGGGCGAGCTCAGCTTCCAGCACTTCCAGTACCGGCATCAGCGCCTGATCGTAGTAGGAGCGTGTCAGCGCCTCGACGTTGTTGTTGGTCATCCGGTCCAGCATGCCGATCATGTGGAGTGGCACACGAAAGCCCCGGGCGATCTCCTCGATCGTGAATTTCCGTTGCTCTAGAAACTGCGCGTCCACGCTGGACATGCCGGTGGGCTTGAACTCCATGCCCTCTTCCAGGATCGGCGTATTGCCCGCGTTCTCCGCACCCGCATGGCGGCTGTTCCAAGTTGAGCGGAGCCGTCCCATCACCTCATCGGTCAGCTTGCCCGGATGGTTCAGGGTTCCGCCTGGCGTGGCGCCGTTCTTCAGCATCTTGCCGGACAACTTCTCCCCGGCGATCGCAATGCCCATGGACTCGCGCAGCTGTGCCAGCGCGGACATCCCGATCAGGCCGTCGAACGTCATCCCCCGAACGTGCAGCACATCGTAGTCCGGGATCATCTCCGGCTTGCCGGCAAGCACCGCCCGGTCGATCGAGGTCCGCCGCGTCACCGAGTAGAACAGCCGTCCTTCAGGGGAGTCGTGGATCTGCACGACGCTTGGGTTCACCGGCCAAAGCCCGGTCGGTCGCCCCTGGTTATCCCGCAGAATGATGGCGATCCCGTTACCCCGGAATTGGTAGGCCGCCGTCAACGCCATCATCAGGCTCTTGATCGACATATGGCGGTTCGGCCGGCGAAGGATCGCATGCAGTGGATGGCCGGTCGCCTCCTGCCGTCCGCCGTCCTCCATCCGCCGCCACACCGTCACGGGCAGTTTGGCCACATCCTCCGAAATCACCCGAACGCACGCGTAGACAGTCGAGATCGACAGCGCCGTCCGCTCATTCACCCGCTGCCCTGATGCGGTCGACGCACCACCGGTCAGCAACGCCTCAAGCATTTGTGAGGGGTGCTGCTGCGTCCCCAAAGACTTCGCCGTCAGCGCGCGATAGGCATTCGTCAGCCGCTCAAGCATTCATGCGCCTCCGCGGCTCAGATGTAGAGGACGCCCCGCGTCTCATAGACGGAGGAGCCTTCGGTCACGTCTTCCGAGAGCATCTTTGCGGCGTTGGCGAGGGCCACGGCACCGTCAATGCGTCCGGTCGCCTTCTGCTTCGTGAATTTGCGGTTGCCGACCGCGTCTTCCTCAATGGCCGCAGACGCAACGTTCCAGCGAAGCACGGGCGTTGGTGCTACTCGCAGCGTCTCCGCGAAGATCATCTCTTCCAACGCCTCGATCGCTGGGCTTTGATCCTTGAAGCCCTGCCCCACCTCGACCAGCGGAAGTTCAACCCCGATCTCTTCTAACTCCTGTCGGAGCAGGTCGATCCGCCAACGGTCATACCCGATGGCCGCGAACTCGAAGTCGGCAGACAGCTCCGCCAGCCTGCTCGCGACAAAGCGATAGTTGACAGTCTTTCCAGGCGGTGCGGTCAGGTATCCGTCATCCCGCCACCGGACATAGTTCACACGATCCCGGTCCCCGCGGTCGATCAAGGTGTCGCCGGGCGTCCAGTATTCCATGAACGTGTAAAAACGCCCGTCGCGCTCAAAGATCAGCGCTAGGGCCGTCAGGTCATTCTTTCCTGAAAGGTCCAGGCCGCCGAAACAACGGCTCCCGTAGAAGTCCTCGATCCGCAAGCCCGGCTCTTCACACGCGTCCCATACCTGCTTTCCGATCCAGGCGGTCTCGGCCTCCGTCCAACGGCAAAAGTTCAGCCGGAGGACTAGGTTCTGTTTCGACGGCATGCCTAAGGCCTGGGTGACCTGCTCCCGCAGATACTTTTCTGTGAAGGTGACCCCAAGCGATGGGTTCGCCTTGGGCCAGCATGTCTCATCACGAAAAGGATCGTCCTCTTCATCCAGGGCGCAGATGTAGGCGAAGAACGAATCATCCTGAAGATCCCCGGCACAGACCTTGGCGCCGTAGTCGTGATACTCCCAGCAAACCGTGGTGCGATCCGAGCCGCTGTTCGTGATCATGAAAATCAGCGCCTGGGTTCTGCCTTTCGTACCAGCGCGCATGAATTCGACCATCGCGTTGGTCGGATGCTCGTGAATTTCGTCCAGTAATGCGATGTGGGGCCGGGGTCCAGACTGCCCACGCCCCCGCTCCTCTGTGCTGATCGGACGGAAGAAACTGCCCGTTTTCGGGAACGCGATGTTGGTTTTTTCCGCCCGTCCGGACATGTGGAGCCGGTCGGTTAATGCCGGCGATTGCTCGACCATCGCCACCGCATCCCTGAACAGGACCTTTGCCTGATCCTTCTTGGTGGCGGCGGCATAGACCTCCGCTCGCGGTTCCTTGTCAGCCGTCAGCCCGAGAAGCCCAATACCAGCCGCGATCGGGCTCTTTCCTGACCCCTTTCCGGTTTCGATATAGGCAACCCGGAACCGGCGATACCCGTCAGCCCCCTTCCATCCGAAAAGGCTGCCGACGATGAACGCCTGCCAAGGCAGCAACTCGAACGCACGCCCCTCATGCTCGCCGCCGTTAAGCCGAAGGATCATATGAAAGAATTCGATCGCTCGGGCCGCCGATGCCGGATCCCAAACCAAACCTCGATCTGGGCCTTCGACAAGATCCCGCAAATGTCTCGCGCACGCGCCACGCACGTGCGGACCAGCCATCACCGCACCGGAATGAACCATTGAAGCGTAATCGGTCGCAGGATCCGCGATGGCGTCGTCAGTCAAAGAATTCGTCTTCCTTGCTCTTGGGCTTACTAGAGCCCGAGCCACCCATTCGGGCTCTGCTGGCGGGGTCGAGGCCAAGCTCCGAGCCGACCGCCCGCAATTGTCCGATTCTGGCGGGAATCATGCCGGCTGGATCTTTCTCGAACTCGGCCTGAAGGCAGACCCAAACAAGAGCTTTGGGACCGTCGTGTTTGGTCAGCCAAAACGCCGTATCGACGTACTCAGCCCAGAGTTCCGCCTGTCTTTTTAGCAGCTTTTTCGGGCGGATCGGTCGTCCATCCGGTCGCGGCTCTCCCTCTCTTCCCTTGTGGCGCGTTACGTTCATCGTGCCGTCTACAAGGTGCAGAATCGTTGGCTTAGGCTTGTTTCCTCGAATGCCCATTTCGCCTCTGCCTTCCTCAGTTGTGCCGATCTAGCGGGTTTGCACATTGAAATTTCCCAAATTTCTATGTGCAATCGCGCACACGTGACCCCCCAGCCGGTCCCAGGTGGCAAAGGCCCCAGAGATTTGCCCCCCCTACCCCCGTGCTCGGACGCTCGTGCCCCCGCGGAATGAGTGCGAGCCGCTACGTCCCCCGTCGCCATGGGTGTGAGGGGTCGAGCGGTAAGCCGTCCTCGTCACAGCCGGGCTTCGATCCCCCACGCTCCATCCGTGCCTTGGTGCTGTCATGGCACCGCTTGCAGAGCGACTGCAGCTCGCCCTCAAAGAAGAGCCGTTCGTCTCCACGGTGGGGGATGACGTGGTCGGCCACCTCTGCGGCTGTCGTCCGGCCCTCGTCCTTGCAGAAGCGGCACAGCGGTTCGGTGGTGAGCTGGCTGGCTCTCCGTCGAGCCCAGCGAGCGGTCTTGTACCAGGCTCGCCATGGCTGGTGAGCGCGACGGCGCTTGTCCTGCTCTCTGCCCCTGGCCTTGCCTGATCGTGAGGGGCGGAGGCGGGGTGGGCTGGTTGGCATCAATCACCCCTCGGCTGCTTCCGTCTCTTCGATGCGCCGGCATGCGATGTCAAAGTACTCCGGCGACTTCTCGCACCCAATGAACCGGCGGCCGGTGCGAATAGCTGCGACTGCTGTGGTGCCGGAGCCCATGAACCAATCCGCCACCGTCCCACCTGCTGGGCATGGCGCGATCAGCTTCTCGAACAGCGTCACCGGCTTGCCCGTCATATGCAGCTTGTCGGCTGGGCGGATGTACTCGCGGTACGCGCCCGGCAATGTGGGCAGCCCCTTCTCGCTGATGAGCTTCCCGCGGGTGGCCCATACTGCGAACTCAGCCTGACTCCGATACCCGCCGAGGCGAGGTCGCACCGCCTCGGTCTTGTCCCATGGCACGATGCCCTGCCATACAAGCCCGGCCGACTGAACCGCATCGGTTGTCGCTGGCAGTTGTCGCCAGTCCGTGAACTGAACGTGAATTCGACCCCGCATCAGCTTCTCCGCCGAAATGGAGCCCCATAGCGCACACCAAGCCATGTAAGCGCGCTGTTCGCGGTGATCTCCGTCAAACTCCGGGTATCGCTTCAGCGTGCCGGATTGCTGGTACTTCTTAGACGTTGCGGCGCGCTTGCCTGAACCGGTGGCGCCAGACGAATACGGCGGGTCCACCATCACCATGTCGATGCTGTCGTCCTCGACCTCACTCAGAACCTCCAGGACATCACCGCACCAGATCGTTCCACCTCGGAACTGTTGCACCTGCATTTGCGCCTCCATTCGAAGACGCTCCGGGGCGCTCTGTCTCGTTGATAGCCCCACATCGTGAGCACTTGATTTCAATCACACCCGTCATCGCCACACGGGCCAGCTTACGGCCACATGAGACACATCGTATCGACTCCACCTGTCATGCCCTCGTAGTCTCAGCACGCCCTGCAGGGTGGCGGCCGGTTCTGCCGGGCGAGGTCTACTCTCGCGGTTCGGGGTGCTCGAACACCCCGGCCCCGCCTTATGCGGGTGCATCAAACGATTTGGCCTCGCACACACACGGCGAGCGCAAAAAGTGTACAGTTTTCTGTCCGAGGATCTGGATTTCGCTTGATTTAATGTACGTTGTACACTACACTCTAATTGTTCCGGACGTGATCCGGTAACAACCGGGGAGAGGCTAGATGATCCTCATCAAGCTGATCCTTCGAAAGGCCAAGAAGGTGACCGAGTTCCAGCTCACAATCACCTTCAAGGCTTAATCGAAGAAGGGGGTCGCCGCGAAAGCAGCGGCTCCCACACGGAAAGATAAGGTTTCGCCCATGACCAAGCAAGCAGCAATGACCCCAGACCAGTTCAAAGAATGGATGGCCGCAATGGGCTACAGGCAGTCCGATGCCGCCGAAGCCCTCGGTCTCAGCTTAGATACGATCAAGTCCATCAGTAGCGGGCGGCGTGTCGCGGGTCTTACGGTTGCACTGTCTTGCAACGCGCTCTATCACCGGCTTGAGCCGTGGGGGCATAAGGACGGTGCAGCCAACACAACCGAAACATCATCCAGGTAAAAAGCACATCATAAGCCGGGCAAGCTGTCGTGCCTGATCGGCGTACTCAGGCTTTTAGGACGATGGGCGACCCCGTGCCTTCTTGGCGGGTTTCGCAGTGGTCATGCAGCCCCATCATCATCATCATCATCATCATCAAACCCCAATAACGAGCCGATCTCTTCGTCGTTTAGGACGCGGGGGTAAGTCTTGACCATCGGCCAAACCCTCATTCCGCCCTGGACGCTCCCCGATGGGAGTAGGTTTTCAATTGCCGCCAGCAGTTCCGCTTGGTCCTTACAGACCATGGCGGCATGAGCGCCGTGGTTCGTACCTTCCTGCTCGATGGCAGCATTGTCCGGAACGGTGACCCGGAGCACGTAGCCGTTGATGACTGGCTCGACCTGATAGGTGAATGACTTGGCGGTGGTCATCCCCTCTTCTCCTTTGAGCTGGGCGATATCGCTCGATCGGTCACAACGATCCCCCTTCCGGCTTGGTCGGCTCGGCAAAGAAATACTCACCGCTGTTCATCACGCATGTCGGACCGCCGGCCCTCGACCCATGCGCGGCGCTGGTCAGGCGTCATCCGTTCCAGCAGGTCGATGATCACCTCATAGTGCGCGGCGCCGCGTGTAAACCCGGTCAGTACAGCGTTGGCGCTGACACCCAATGCCGCCGCGATATCCCTGGCATTTATTCCAATCGCCCGGAGCCGGGCCGTCTGTTCATGCTTAACCATGCGGGCATCATCGCACTCACCGACAAAAAATACAACATTTCTGTGATTTTTCTATTGACCAATAATACAATATTTGTTAGATTTTAACATCAGAACAACGGAGGTACTCATGACCATTTACGCGACAACGAATTCAAACCCGGAAGGCCAGCAGGCGGAGATCAAGGCGTTCGAAAGCCAGGCGCAGGTCGAGGAGTTTTTTCTGGACTACCTTGAGCGTCTATCGGACGTCCGTGTGACCGTGGCGGATCTGGATATTGTCGAGGCGCGCGAATGGGGGGACGCCTGGATTAAGCTCTCCGAGGATCCGAATGCTGGCGGTGACGTCGCTCCGCAACTCGCCCCGTTCACACTTGAACAAGTGCATGTGACAAAGCCGGGCTCAAACCCCGCCGCCGTTCCCCAATGGTGGGTGGACCCGGCCGTGCCGGTTCTCACGCTCGGTGTATTGCCACAAGCCGTCTTGGATGAGATCTGACCGGATATGAGGATGCTGGGGAACCGGACGCGCACTCTAGGTCTGACATGTCTGTACAGACTTGCTGCCGCGCCCGGAACGCTAGCATCACATCATGCCATCTTAACGAGATGCCTTCAACGCCCATACAACTTCTTACAGCGCCCCGCCCCCTTCACCCTTGATCCACGGCCCCGGTCCGTCGCCCTGCACATGGTGCGCCTGCCGCATAACGAACTGATAAGCCCGGAAGACCGGACAAAACTCGTCCTTGGTAATGACGTCGCTCACACGCCATATCGCATCACCGACCCAGTAGAGCGACCAGGAAACCGCCCATCTCATAGCGCTTCCCCCTCGGCGTCCGCTGGCTCGGCAAAGAAATGCTCACCGCTGTTCATCACGCATGTCGGCCCGCCCGGTAGAGTGACCGTCAGCGTCCAAGAACCCGTCTCGTGGTTGCTGAACATCTCTAGCAGGTTTCCCCTTGCGTCCAGCATGAGGCTTGACCGGTCCTCTCCGAACTTCGCCTTCAGGTGCGCGACTACCTTGTCGCGGAGGTCGCACGCTTGCCGACGTGTCTGGGCCTCGGCTGACGATAAGGACAGAAACAGAATCGCTATCAGCAAGGCCGTGAGCCCTGCCGGCGTGCAGCCGTAGTCTTTTTTCAACGGGACCCCCCCCGGATCTCTAGCCTGGGTGCGGTTGGGATGGCAGAGGCGTGATAAGATGCTTCCAGCCAATCAGCTGGGTTCGCCTCAAAATCGAGGTGAAATCTGATTAATACGTTTGCGAGAAACCGGACTGTTCACAGAATTCGGAACGCCACAATAATGACCATATATTGACGTGGGCTTGCCTGTCAACACAAAATGTCCAGGCTTGGTACCATGATCGATGTAGCCGATTGCCTCTCTGAAACCCGCCAAGATGGTCGCCGTTCGAAATGTTCTGGAATGGCGCGTTCTTTGCCGAAACTACTGTTGGTCCACGGCATCGCTGACACCAAAAACGTGAGACAGCGCCGCCAATCCGGCACGCGCTATATTTACGCTTGCGATGCGGATCATCCGATCGTCAGCGCAAAGATCATCAATCAGTTTTAAGGCCAAAAGGCCAATTCGGGGTGTTGAATAGGACGACGTTATTGCTTTCCGTGCCACGTCATACCGCTCGTAGATTTTTTTGACTTCTGACGCATCAAACTCTTCGATTTCAATTGATACGCCGTCTCCGCCGCAAGGTAGCCCTAAAAGCCTTCGATACCGCCTCACACAGCGGCCGTACCGCTCGCCCGCCTCTCGCTGGCACTCAGTGATCAACCCTCTGTCTGCAAGCGCAATCAGTGGCACGCCTGCCCGTTGGGAGCGCAGTTTATCAAGTGGCACATCCTCATCGGGATCGATCCCAAGAAGCGCTTTTCGCCTTTGAATGAACTCTGGCGTCATGCCGATTGATCGAGTGGAAGAGCGCTGCAAACGACCATTCGGCTCGCGCACAGGCAATTCGAGGTAGGATCGCATCTCAACGCTGCTTTGGTGGCGCTTTTGGCGAATGCGCTGCCTTCGAGCCCGGAGCTTGGATTTTTTTGATCTTGGCATTATCGGCAGCCTTTCTGACCAGCGATCATGAAAATACGCTCGCCGATCCACCGCATGACCGGCACGGCCATAGAGTTGCCGAGCGCCTTGTACCGAGGGCTGTCGGCCGCCGGTTTACCTCGGTACTCAATCGCGGTGTAATCGTCGGGAAAGCCTTGCAGCCGTTCGCACTCGCGCGGGGTTAAGCGGCGGGCGCCGAAGTGATGCGCGACGGCCTGTGTCCTTGAATGCGTTTTCAGCGTGTAGGCGGCACCATCTTCTCGCCAGAAATTACCGCTTGGACCAACATTCGGGTCAAACTGTGCATTGTCATGGATGGCGATTGCGTGCCCGGTGTCCTTCGCGCCTAGCGGCAACGATTGATCAATAGCGGCGACAGGGTCTTGCCTGGCGTCAAACGCAATCGCGCCGCCGTCTAGGTCGAAGTCGATTCCAAGGCCACCGCCAGCAGTGCGGCGGCTAGGGATGGTGGGAGCGACTTGCCCCGCTTCTCGGCGCGGCGGAGGATGCCCTTGCAGGCTTTCGCGCTCAAATAGTACCGCTGCGGCACGTCGCCAGTCTCTAGCGTTTGCGACAACGAACACACGGCGGCGGCGCTGTGCCACTCCGAAGTATTGAGCGTCAAGCACTCGGTAGGCGAACCCATACCCGAGTTCAACCAGCGCCCCGAGGAAGGAACCAAAGTCCCGTCCTCGTCCGCTAGACAAGATGCCGGCGACGTTCTCCCAAACCACCCACTGGGGGCGATAGCGTGCAGCGATTTCAACAAAGGTGCGTGTAAGCCCGCCGCGATCGTCAGCAAGTCCCTGCCGAAGTCCTGCGACGCTGAACGACTGGCAGGGGGTTCCTCCGACGAGAACATCGATATTTGCATCGGGCCAATCCTTCCATTGGGTCATATCGCCGAGGTTTGGGATGTGCGGATAATGGTGCGCGAGCACCGCCGAGGGGAATGCATCGATCTCGGAAGTGCCGACAAACTCAAAGCCCAGCGGCGACCACGCACATTCCGGCGCACCGATGCCGGAACAGACGGACAGGACGTTCATCCGACTGGCTCCAAGTGCTGTCTCGCGAACTCGTCGGCTGCATCCAGCCCGGACGCCCGCTTGATCTCCCGCAGCCGGTCGATGATCTCTGGCGGATAGTCGCGCTGCTGGCGGACCATGAGGTTGCTGGGCCGCTCCTCCTCGGATCCGCTGCTGGCCTCCTCACCCTCGAAGGCAGACCATCGGTTCCCCCTGAGCCAAGTGGTCGAGTGCGGGACCTTGTCCGGAGGGGTTGAATGCGAAGCGTAGAGGCCCTTCGCTACCCGAGCGCCGTTCAGCACCGGCTCGGCGCCTCCAGCCCGATCCACGGCCTTGAGCCATGCGCCATAGGCGGCGGCTGGGCCTGGATCGTTCGGGTTTTTCGGTTCGGTCTTCCAGCAAGTCCACCACTCGACGAACTCGGGGTTTTCCCTCCAATCCTTCGCGGCACGCTTACGCCCCCCTCGGGGGGTAGGGGGGGTATTATAATCTAATCTAATGTAATGGTTGGACGGTTGCTCAACGTCCGTTGAACAGTCGTTGGACGGATGTTCAACAGGCGCTTCTTGTTCGTTGTTCAGAAGGTCAGCGGGCGCTGGGGCTGCGTCTGGTTTTTGCTCACCTTTCGCCCGTCGTTTGCTCACCTTTTCCTTGGCCTCTTCGACGCGGGATCTCTCGCGTGCGGCAGCCGATGCCTTGCCTGCCTCGCGTGCTTTGGTGCTTTTCTCCCGGATAATATCAAGCTCGGCCTCCACTCGTTTATGGATCCACGAGCCGTCCTCGACGTCAAAAAACTCCTCCAGCACGTCGCGCATGCCGTCCCATTCTGAGGGCGTGAGGCGTGCGATCCTGGACAGCTTGGAGTCACTATCCGGAAGGGGCTTGCCGCGCTGCCAGTAATTCATCAGCAGCAGCAGGTATGCGCCATGCTCGATCGTCGACAGGTGTGCCGCGTCGGCCAGATAGTCGGCGACGTAGAGGGGCATGAACGGGGTGGTCATCGTGAGGACTCCCGATACAGGTTTTCAACTCGGCCAAGCTCAAGATTGACGTGGAGAGCGCATTTCCGGCCCGGCGGTCCGCCCCGGCGCTTACCGACGATCACCTCAAGGACATTGCGAGAGCGCTCCATGCGCTCGTCCCATGCGTCGATCAGGTCTTGCTTGGAGCCCGGCGGCGGCTCTTCCTTCTCTGCGTAGTACTCGTCACGATAGACAAACATCACGACGTGGGCGTCTTGCTCGATCGCCCCTGACTCACGGAGATCCGAAAGCGTCGGACGCTTGTTCTCTCTGCTCTCCAGCGCGCGAGAGAGCTGCGATAGGGCGAGGACCGGCGCGTCGAGGTTCTTCGCCATCTGGCGGAGACCAGCGCAGATCTCGGTCACGTCCTGTGTGCGATTGGCGTTGCGGTATCTGGACGTGTTGCCGGGTGCCACAAGCTGGAGATAGTCGACAATGATGAGGTCCAGTTTCCCCTTGCGGGACAGTTTCCGGGCGCGCTGTTGGATCTGAGCGACGGAGGGTGCCGGCTCGTCGTCGATCCACAGCGGTAGCTCGGAGAGCTCCTGTCGGGCCAAGACAAGACGACGTACGTCATCTACGTCGAGAAGTCCGCCGTCCTGCTTTTCCTGAGAAATGCCAGCGTAGATCGCAAACAGTCGCTTGGCCAATTCCTCCCGGCCCATTTCCAGGCTGAAGAACGCCACGCGTTTGCCCTGCTTGGCGGCTCGCCACGCGTATTGGAGAGCGAGGCCGGTTTTCATCATGCCGGGCCTGCCGCCCAAGATGTAGAGCCGCTTGTTGAACAGCGGGCCGACAGCGTGATCCAGGTCGTTGATGCCCGACCGGACTCCCCTCGCCCCCTCCTCGCCTTTGACCGCCGCCTCTATGTCCCCAAGCGCCTTGTCAAACGCGTCGGTGACATGGACGAGGCTGGCTGGCTCCTTGCCTGCAGACACATCATCAATGCCGGTCATGAGGGGCGCGACGATATCGGCGGGCGTGGTCTCGGTGTGGAAGTCCGAATAGCAGCGGTTGACAGCCGTCTCGCACAGGTCGATCAATTTACGGCGTTGGAACGCACCCAAGATCGTGCGGCCATAGTCCTCCGCGTTTACAACGGTGATGACAGAAGCCGCGAGGCGCACGAGGTACTGAGCGCCGCCCTCGTCCTTCAGGGCCTCATGGGTGTCAAACCGGCCTTTGAGCGTTACCGGGCTGGCCTGTTTCCCGGACTCAATGACCGAGGCGCAGGCGTCGTAGATCTCCCCGTTTATAGGATCGAAGAAGTGCTCTGGCGCCAGAAACTCACAGACCTTTTCGTAAGCCCGATTGTTGACCATGATCGCACCGAGAAGAGCCTGTTCGGCCTCAAGGTTGGAAGGTGGCTCGCGATAGGACTGGTGAACATCTCGATCGGGATTGATCTCGCCAAGGTGCATACTGCTCATTCTGCCGCCTCCCGGATCTGCTTCGGCGACGAGAAATCAAATCCTGGTTGAGTGCGACCCAGCCTCTTTTCAATCAGTTCCCCGTATTCGGGATTGATCTCGATCAGAATTGCCTTCCGGCCCAATTCCATAGCGACGGCGCCTGTGGTTCCCGTCCCGGCGAAAGGGTCGAGGACTGTGCCGCCGGGCGGGCAGCCGGCCAGGATGCCCCGGCGCACCAGCTCAGGCGGAAACGTGGCGAAGTGGGCATCCGGATAGGGTTTTGTCGCGATTGACCAAACGTTTCTTGGGTGCCTGCCCTCACCTCGGCCGACCTGATCAATGCCAGTTTGATGGCGCTCGGTTCCAGGCGGAGTGCCCCTGGTCGTCTTCATGGGCTTCCGCTCACCTTGATTGTGAGCGATTGCCGTATGCGGGCCGTCCACAGCCCAGCCGGCGGGCCGCTTCTCTGCGACACGTCCCGTGGTGCGTTGCTGTTTTAAGTTGGCGCCATGCTTGTTCTTGCCCCCGTAAACACGGGTTCCATTGTCCCAATCCGCCACCACGGACGGCTCCCGGACCGCGGTGGCGTCGAAGTGGTATTTCGGCGATTTGCTGAGCAGCCAGAGCTTCTCGTGGCTCGGCGTGCATCGATCCTTGACCGAGGACGGCATTGGGTTGGTCTTGTGCCAGATGATTTCGTCGCGGACGTACCAGCCGTCTTCATGGAGCGCGATGGCCAGCCGGTTGGCCACCATGCAGAGATCTTTCGGCTTTAGGATCGCGCCGCTTCCGTCCGAACCGATCCGCCCAACAGTCGAGAACGGCTTGTCGCGGAATGTTCGATCATCACCGCCGGCAGTCTTTGTCGCGGCGTTCGATCGTCCATTCGGTGTGGTGGCGTAGCAGTCGCCGTAATTGATCCAGCAGGTTCCGTCCTTCCGAAGGACGCGCCGCACTTCGGCGAACACTTGGACCATCACATCCAAATGCTCGCCAAGGCTGGGTTCAAGCCCCAGCTGACCTTCGACGCCGTAATCCCGGAGCCCCCAGTAGGGCGGCGAGGTAAAGACGCAATGGACGCTGTCGTCAGGGATCTGCGCCAAGCCGTCTAACACTTCGGCGAGGATGATCTGGACGTTCACGCGTGCACCTCCCAGAGATCCGGAGGCGCCGGTCAGCGCCCCCGAACCCTCGTTCTCTGCTTTGACGGTTATGGGCGGACCTTCGCCTCGTCCGGTGCCGTGCCGCGATACAGCGGCAGGTGAGAAAGGAGCGCTTGCTCGCGGAGGCTTTCGTAAGGATCGTCCTTGGTGGCCGCAGCCTTACCCTCGATAACGTCTACGATTTCATCGAAGGCGGTTTTCTGAACGAGGTCAGCCTTGTACGGCGCGATGCTCCAATTGATGGTGCCCTCTTTGATCCGATACCGGAGGCGGACGGGAATCAGCCACGTCGGCCCATTGAGGAAAACGGGGATCCGGATCATGAACGCGCCGGGGATCTTCAGTTTCGTGCCGTCCTTGGTGACATCCTCATCCTCAGTCTGGAACCGCACTTCGCCGGTCGAGAGGTTGACTTTCTGGTCGACCTTCCGGTTTCGGTGAACGGCCAGCCCGCGTGAAAACTCCACCATCTGCCGTGGCGTGGCGAGACTTAGGCCTTGCTCAACCAGGAAGGATTGCACGCGCTGCGGCAGGGATTCGACGGGCTCGCCGACGATGTCCAGGCCATGGTCTTCGATGAACTCAGCGAAAACTCCCTGGCTCATGGGGACACCGGCGACATCCATCCACGCCTTCCACTCATCCGACTTCGGAATCTTGTAGACGACGCGGTGATCCCCAAAGCCCGGCTCAACGCCCGTAGCTGTCAATTTTGTGTGGTGGTTCAGAATTGCGGTGATGGACAGATGGCCCTCATTCGCGAAGATCACGGTCTCATCTGGGTCGGCGAAGCGGGACACGAGGGCCGCGAAACTCTGTAGGTCATCAACGTAGGTGTTCCCGGCCGGACGTACCGGCTTCAGCCGGGTCCGGTCGAAGCATTTTGTGACGTCCTGGATGGTCTGGTTGTTGCTGATCGCCCAGAGCGCAGTGTCGCTGTCGTCTGGCTTAAAGGGGGTAGTGTGATTGTACCTCTCAACCGCCTGAATCGCGGCTTGAACGTCTGACATGTGGTCGACCATTACAGGCCTCCTTCGTGTTGTAAGAAAGGGGAATACTCGTCTGTCAGGGAGACAGTCGTGCCGCCTCCCCGTCTTGAATGAAGGTCAGCCGTTAGCCGACGCTGCCCCGTGCGGCAGGCTCCAAGACGGCTCGTGGGCGTCGATCCGCAAACATGTGCATCTGCTTGGGGTTGGCCACGGTCGGGTAACCGCTGGGCGTCTGCCACAGGCTAGACTTGCCGCGCGGCGCGACCGGCAGTTTGTCAGTCACGGTCGCTTTCACCTCGAATTGACCATCAAGTTTGACGTCGATCTTGATAGTGAGGGAGGCGGACGGCTTGCCGCCGTGATCCAGGAGGTGGTTCGTCAGCCCTTGGAAGATGCCCCGGATCTTGACCGCACAATCCGCGCTTAACTGCCCATCTTCGAGGCTCCGAAAGAAGTCTTCAAATGTGTGCAGGGCCCCGGTGTTCATCTCCTGCTCGTGATCCTTGATCTCCGCAGGGGTTGGCTGGTGTTCTGTCATAGCAACGCCTCCATCTGTTCCGGCCGGATCATCCGGCCCCACGGCCTCATGCCCCGCGCCGATACCGGCAACGGGGCTCCATGTCAGAGCGATGGAACGGCTAGAACGCCAACGTCAGGCGGTGTTCATCCTGGTCTCCTGATCTGAATCGGTGGCGGATGCAGCGGTATCAGATTGACCCCGATAAAGCCCCCGGCCGACGCGAGCCGACCGGGGAAATTCAGGGAGGAAATCACGAAGCCCCTGGGGTCCTCGTGTGTTGCACGACAGGCGTGCATCGGACGGGGTGATGAGGCACCCCGAGTCTTTGAAACCTTGCAAGACAAAAAGAGCGTCGCCATTTCACCTGTGTGAGTAAGAAAGCAATCCAACGTAACCCGTTGCCTACTGGAGTATCTGCGGTTCATCACGCCTCCTCCTCCATCCAGCCCTCCGCAAAAAAGTGAGCGGGAGTAAGTCTGATTTCGTGATCCCTGCCAGCGTCCAACAAGAGCTGTTGACGATCAGACGGAATACGACCGCGCTTCTTCCAGTTCCGAACCGTTTGAGCGTTCAGCGCGATCATTTTTGCGACCTTTGGGATTCCACCAAGACGCTCAATAACGAGTGCGGCTATGTTTATGGGTGACTCCATATCGCAAAACTGCATCATAATGATGGATATATCAACATCATTATGATCCCATTCTCAACATTAGTATTCTGCTGCCGAAATTAGATATCTATTCCATATGCTTAGCACTATGAGTATCGGCGAGAAGCTTGCTGCCTTGGTCGTACGGGCTCAGCTGAGTCGCTCAGAATTTGCGCGACGAGCTGGCTACACGTCCGCGTCCGCAATTGAGCGCCATTTTAAGGACGACAGTTTCATATCGCCGAAAATTCTAAATAAATTCGTTCTAGCCATGGAGGGATTGGGCGAACCTCCAATTGAACGCCGCGAGATTTTGGTTTTGGGTGATCCAACGCTCGTCGAAGACCTTGGCTCTCCCGCACCCAAACTGTCGTCAGAAGACGTGGCGGAACTTGTGAACGAAGTCGTCGTGGCGATGATCTCAGAGGGTATGAACGTTGTCGCGCCTTATGTCGGCGTAATTGTCGCCGACACGATCAATCGCGCGCAATTGGCGTTGGCCAAAAACGAACGTCTAGACCATAAGGCGATTGCAAACCGTTCAGTTGGCAGACATGCCAACGCCTAACCATGACGTTCAACATACGTGCGTTTGCTTGTTGAGGTTTCAACTGAGACTGACTGTGGCTGTAACTTCTTCCTTCATCTCAGAGGAAGGAAGAGAGCATGTCAGCCACAACACCCAGCACTCATAACTACTCCAGTACACGCTTTGATCTCATGCCGTTTGACGAATGGTTAGAGGTATTTGTCCTTACAAATCAAGAAAAAAGATCTACATTAATAGGTAAATACCTCATTCACCTTTCAAACGAATTGAAAATTTTAGGCGCAGCATTAGCAGTGTCAATGAACAATCAGAAAATACAGGAGATGGAGAGGCCCGATGCACCAGTTTTTCCAGTTTTTGAACTTGACAGCGGAAATACAATTATCTGGCTGGTATTGTTAGTGAACGAAAAAATCGTCGGCACTGCCGGTGTCGCCTGCCTTGTGCAAAAGCAGACGCTGCGAGAGCAGATCCTGGTGGGGCTCTATAGCCACCGAAAATACGATAGCTTTGAGATTGATGATCTGGCCGCAGATATAGCGGAGACTATGGTTGGTCGATTTACGTTTTCCGGGAATGTTTGGGTCGCGGCCGAACAACGCAACACACCCCTAAGTCGATGGGTGGTCGAAAATCTTCCCAACATCTGCCGGTCAATCGGCGTGATGTTGTGGCAGTCCGACATATCCTTCACTTTTATCCGGCGCTCTATGGCTCCAAAACTGTTACTGCGGATTTCGTGTTCCCTCGCAGTGCCCGAAGTCCGGTGTATTCGCGACGGCAAGATACAGCGCGGAGGCCACATTCTCTGCATCACCGGACGATCTCAAACGGAAGCTAACGCCTTTGGCGCCCTAACGCGGCCTTATATGGGCTCTCATCGAGTAGCGTGACAGAAAGCACAAGCGACGGATCTCGATCGCCCGGAGCCGTCCAAGGCGTTAGCATCGCGCGGTAAGGTATCAAATAGTTGCCAATCGCCGTCTGAATCCACGCCCGGCAGTGATCGGCTGATGGCTCGTTCAGGAAGAGAGTCCTTCGGAGCCGAGCTTCCGCGAACACCGCAAAGGCCTCGTCCGGCTGGTCGACCACCGGTTTACCCACAAACTTCGCGCCCCAAACACAAAGACCAAACATTCGGAAGTATAGTCTACCGTCCGAACGCAACTCGGCGAGTGACTGGCGGCTCTGCATGCCTAACTCATTGAGTTTATTTTGCGCCTCAAGACTCAAAATGCCCTTGTGATTGCACCAAATGCCCAACACATCGTTCAAGATGGCGCAGTCAGGTAACTCTATTCTCTGGCGTGTAAGCGGCACTGCGATCGGCTGTTCTCGCCTGTTATCATAAGTCGAACCTTTGTCACGATGAATTGCCGCAACGTCTATAAGTTTTGATAAGACATCACCTGTGGGATTCCATACATTGCTCCGGATATTTGCGATAGTGGATCTTGGAACCTTCGCCTGTTTTGCTAGTTGTGATATTGTAAGAGTCCTATTCGAAATAAGAGTTTGTATCTCATGTATGGCTTTATCGATTTCATTCATCGCCGTATACCGTGTCTTTTCTCTAGTTGTTGGCAATCGTCGGGCTTATTTTGACTTCATTTGACGATAAACCGTCATGTAGTGTTGTGCAAAATAATTTTTTATGCAACCCTTTTATATAGGTGCTTAGGAGAAACTTGCATACGGGAGCATGAATGAATCGTCTAGATATTGACGGGGCGCGTCGACTTGCACGGCTTTCCGGAAGGCGGCAACGGATCTTGGGGCACGTTCGCGTGGGTGCGGCCTTCGTGATTGGCTTCATCTTCGCTAACCTGATTGTGTAAGTCAGAATTCGCAGCATGATAAGTATGGTCTGCATCAAAATGATTTGACTACATCAAAATGATGCAATACATTCACCCCATCACAAGATTGATGGGGCCATTAAATGCTGGACTACACACACGCGCAGCGGCGCAGCGATGGCACCAAGATCCATCACGACACCCGCGACATCTCGCCTGAAAACCAAGAGCGGATCGCCGCGCTGACCAGCGCCAAACACCGGCTCGACGCTTTCGTGAACGCATCTCGCTCATCGGAATTGAGCGACCGCCCCCGAGATGAGAGGCGGCCTTCCGGGATGGCACAGAGCTATTCAGACGCGGGCTTTGTCGCCTTCGTCGATACGGGGGAAGTCCAGCGCCTTGAACCTGGCGAAGTTGCGGAGGGTCATTCGCCAGAAGTCGATCTTCTGACGGGCTTCCGGCGCGGCGGAAATTGCCTGACAGACCTGGTTGTGACACAGCGCGTTCAGAGCGTGATAAACCGCCGGGTGCTCGTCGCGCAGTATGTCGTTAAAAGTCCGCTCCCATCCCCGAACGATCAAGTCGTCGGTCGAGTGGCGGTCCACCTGCCCCGCCAGATCTCTCAAGCGCCCTTGAAGGGCCGCGTGGCCACGGGCCTTGCCGCTTACGTCGAATGCGTTCTCGATCGCGGCAAGAACAGCGGTGGTGGCGGCGGCGATGCCCGCAAGCAAATCGTAGTCCCCCATGACGCTGCCCAGTGCAGCGCTGCCGAGGATCAGTACGCAGAAGTTACTAAGACGATGAACGCCGTCGTAGAAGCTGGCGCGCGCACCGTGGTAGCGCGCAGAGCGCTCCGCGTCGAACCAGATCTCAAAGGCGCGGGTCGCTACTTCTTCGGCGACGGTCTCGGTGGTGGTGCTACGTCCCTCGGCGGGGCTGACTTCTCCACCGGCTCTCGGGTCGGAACTTCCCTCGGCGGGGTCGGCGGCGGCTTGCTCCCGCCCGAGTCCTTCGCGCGACATGGCTCAAGTGCTCCCAGTCTATTCAATCTCAAATCTCGTCTTCCTCGTGCTCGTGTGAAAGGGGGCGCGGGGTCGCGCCGGGGCAGCGGTTCCAAAGGGCTGCCCCGGCAACAAGTTACCAAAAATCGCATCTCTCGCAAACCACGCACACCATTGAGTGCTTCACTAGATCAGGCGCATTCGCTCCCGCGCCTGTCTGCGGCACGGGCCGGAGCCCCCAGTAGACTCGGGCCGCCCCTTCACCAATCGAAGGAGCCGAAAATGCTGGACTACACCTATCCGCACACGCGCAGCGACGGCACCAAGATCCATCACGATACCCGCGACATCTCGCCTGAAAACCAACAGCGGATCGCCGCGCTGACCAGCGCTAAGACCGAACTGGATGCGTTGTCCGAGAGGTTCCGCGCATCGGACGTCCCTGAGATCCGAGATCTCTCCAATGCCATGCACGACATCTGGCACGACACCTGTGCCGGTGCTCTGGCGAACGCGGAGGACTAAGCGATGAGGGATATCTCAACAGAAGCACTCGTAGAAATCCTGTCAAACCACGCCTTGTGGCTGAAGGGTGAAGGCGGCGAGCGCGCCGAACTGTCCCACGCCTACCTGATCCGCGCCAAGCTGACCGGCGCCAATCTGACCGGCGCCGACCTGACCGGCGCCATCCTGACCGACGCCTGCCTGACCGGCGCCAAGCTGATTAACGCCGACCTTATTAACGCCGACCTTATTAACGCCAACCTGCGCGGCGCCTACCTGACCGACGCCAACCTGTCCGGCGCCGACCTGCGCGGTGCCGACCTGTCCGGCGCCTACCTGTCGGACGCCAACCTGTACGGCACAAAAGGGGTTGTCGGTCTTGGCTATCCAGACGGCTGGCGCGCGGTCGGGTGGTGGAAAGATGGCGAGCCGTGGGTACGCGTGGGGTGCCGGACAATGAGCCTGGACGAAGGTCGTGCGTACTGGTCCGGCAAGCCCGACCGTCGCGAGGTCATGGTCGCGCTCGATTATTTCGAGGCAGTCGCTTCCATTCGCGCGGAAACCCCTGAGACGGAGGCGGCGTGATGGAATTTAAAGAGTCAAAACTAAGGAAAATTCTCTACGACCACGCCGCGTGGTTGAATCGCGAGGGCGGCAAACGCGCCCACCTGCGCGGTGCCGACCTGCGCGGTGCCGACCTGTCCGACTCCGACTTGGCCTACGCCGACTTGGCCGACGCCAACCTGTCCAACGCCTGCCTGCGCGGCACCAACCTGACCGGCGCCGACCTGCATGGCGCCGACCTGCGCTGCGCCAACCTGATCGGCGCCGACCTGCGCCGCGCCAAACTTGTCGTTGCCGACCTGACCGACGCCAACCTGACCGGCGCCGACCTGCGCCGCGCCAACCTGGTCGTTGCCGACCTGACCGACGCCAACCTGACCGGCGCCGAACTGTCCCACGCCTACCTGACCGGCGCCCTTCTCCCCGAAGGCTTCACGCCGCCTGAAACCCCCGAGACGGAGGCGGTCTGATGCAATACACAACAGACAAGCTTTTGGAGATTCTCGACGCGCACGCCGCGTGGCTTGCGGACAGCAATCAAGGCGAACGCGCCAACCTGACCGGCGCTGACCTGCGCGGTGCCTTCCTGTCCCGCGCCAACCTGATCGACGCCGACCTGACCAGCGCCAACCTGTACGGCGCCAACCTGCGCCGCGCCAACCTGCGCCGCGCCAACCTGACCGACGCCCACTTGAGCGGCGCTGACCTGACCGGCGCCAACCTGATCGACGCCAACCTGACCCGCGCCAACCTGTCCAACGCCTGCCTGCCCGGCACCAACCTGACCGGCGCCGACCTGTCCGGCGCCAAGCTGATTAACGCCGACCTTATTAACGCCAACCTGACCGGCGCCAACCTGACCGGCGCCAACCTGACCGGCGCCAACCTGCGCGGCGCCTACCTGACCGACGCCGACCTGACCGGCGCCAACCTAAGCGGCGCAAACGGCGCCGTAGATCTCGGCTACCCGGACGGCTGGCGCGCAGTTGGCTGGTGGCACAAAGGCGAGCCGTGGGTACGCGTGGGGTGCCGGACAATGAGCCTCACCGAAGCCTATGCCTACTGGGCCAACAAAGACGACCGCCGCGAGGTGATGGCTGCGCTCACTTATTTCGAGGCGGTGGCAGCCGTTCGCGCGGAAACCCCCAAGACGGAGGCGGCGTAACAATGTTGCACACAACTTTCGAAGCAATCCGATCCCACGGTTTTTCCGATAGTGGGTATCGGAAATTGGCAAAGTCACTGGGCGACATCAAGGCGTATGGCCGTGACACCCCTATACTGCTAACAACCATCGTGAAGTCCAACGGCATTGCGGATGCTCTTTGGTGCCTCCGCGCAGTCCAACCGTCAAACGAAATAGACCGTGTTTTGTCTCGGTTCTTAGTCGCGATCCTGTCTGATCCTGACCACGGGTGCCTTAGTCGGCTGAAACCGTCTGATGATCAGCAGAGGAGCGCCATCGGTGCGGTTGTTGATCTACACAAGCGGCGCTTAGAGGGAAAACCTGTGGGTTGCGAAGAGTGGGGCACCGCCAGGGGCGGCGCATGGGACGCCGCGCACGCCGCGCACGCCGCAGACGCCGAATACGCCGCACGGGCCGCACGGGCCGCCAGGGACGCCGCGTGGACCGCCGCTACGGGCGCCACGCACGCTGAATCGGCCGCCGCATGGGCCGTTGAGGCTGTCGCAGAGGCCGTATGGGACGCCGCATCGGCCGTCGAAGATACTGCCTGGCTCGCCGCACAGGCCGCCGCTAACGCCGCAGTGGAATGGCAAACCCGCGTCTTTATCGAATGTTTTGAGGCTGAAAACCCCGAGACGGAGGCGGCGTGATGCGAGCTTCTATGGAAGACCTGCGCGACCATCTTGCAGGCCATGCCCTTGCTGGTCTGCTGACCGGCGCACGGGTTTTGGGTCAGTCCATGCCGCCGGATGATGCCGCATCGCTTGCCGTGGAATACGCGACAGCGTTAGCGAAGGCTCTCATCAAAGCGCGCTGCAAGGCCGACGCAGCCGAGCCCAAGGTCAATCAGCCATGACCTTCTTTGAGCGCATTACCGAGTGGGAAGACCGGCTGGCCACCGAGCGGCCGATTCTCTCCGCGATCCTCGAGGGCGCGGTCCTGTTGGTCGCCGTCTGCCTGATCGCCGTCATCGCCCATGCCTTCGGCTCGGAGTTGACCCGATGAGCTGGCCAGCGCGCATCGCCAAGAAGCCGCTCAAGCACGGGCGCACGAAGGTCAACGACCGAGAGCAGCCTTGGCACCAGAAGTGGATCCGAACTCTGACCTGCCTTGGATGCGGGGCCTCTCCGGAAGCCGTCCAAATGGAGTGCGCGCATGTCCGCAAAGGAACGGACGGCGGGGTCTCACTCAGGCCCAATGACCGATACACCGTGCCGCTCTGCCACGGTTGCCACGAGCGACAACACAGGGTTGGCGAGGTCACGTTCTGGAGCGATTGGCACATCGACGCCGTCGCGACCGCGTCCACGCTCTGGAGCCTCCGGAACAAGGAAGACAAGACTGCTCGGGCAGAGGCCGTGATTTTCGGCGCACGCCAGCGAGCAGACCTCAACAAACAACACGCGGGAGACTGAGATGAGCAGTATCGCCGTCCGCAGTGACGAGCACTGGCATTCTTTGCGCGCCCAACACGTCGGCGCATCTGAGGTCGCCAGCCTCTTCTATCAGTATCGCGTGGGCGACCGGATCGCTTACCTCCATATGTTCGAGGAGATCCCGGAAGGGGCTGAATGCCTCGGCTGTGTTGGGCGGCACAAGACTGGTTACCGGCTGTGGATGGAGAAGGCTGGCTTGGTCAAGCTCGACAACCTTGATGAGGTCGAGCGCGTGAACGCCGGGAGGTTCCTGGAGCCCGCGCTGGCGCAGTGGGCTAGCCACAAGTGGGGTTGGAAGCTCCGCAAGGCCCGCCGCTACATCCAGCACCCGCGCGTCAAGGGTATGGGTGCCAGCCGGGACTATGAAGAGATCTCCAGCGGCTATCCGCCCGTCGAGTTCAAGAATGTGGATTTCTTGGTGTTCCGCGACTCTTGGGGGGCCAAGAACGGCGAGATTGTTGACCCGCCGATGGACATCACCCTTCAGCTACAGGCTCAGATCGCGGGCACCAACAGCACCCATGGATGGGTCGTCGTTTGTGTTGCTGGCAACACCCTCTACCGCAAACGGTTTGACGCCCACGCGGCCACGATCATGAAGCTGGAAGACGCCGTTCGGTGCTTCTGGCGGGCGGTCCACGAGCGTAGGTCTCCCGACATCTACGCGGACATCGATACGGTCAAAACCCTCTATGCAGCAGGCGTGAAGGACAAGTTCATCGACCTGACGGCGGATAACGAACTGCCGGGCCTTTGCGCCGAGTTCGACCGGATCAGCACCGAACGCAAGGGCCTCCAAGACCAAGAGGCTGGCATCAAGGCTCAGATCACGCGCCGCATGGGCGAGGCCACGCGCGGCAGCACGACCGGTTGGAACATCGGTTGGCCCGCCGTCGAGCCCAAGGACAAGAAGCCCTATCGCGGTGGCCTGAAAGTCACCGAGTACATCCCACAGGAGGCCTGATCATGGCCGCAGCAAACCTCCCCTCCGTCCAGCCGCCCCGCCTCCCCTATGACAAGAGGCTAATGACAAAGTACGAAATCGACATCGGCATGTGGCGTGTGCTGACGGACTCCATCTTCCCGGCGGCAAAGAGCCATGAGGCGATCATTCTAGCGGTCAACTACTGTAAGGCGCGCGGCCTGGATGTGATGAAGAGGGTCGTTCACATCGTCCCGCACTACGACAAGGCGAAGCGCCAGTGGATCGAGACCGTTTGGCCGGCGATCGCCGAGCTACGCACGACAGCGCACCGAACCGGCAAGTTCGCGGGTATGGACCGGGTCCAGTACGGACCAAAAATCACCAACACCTGGACGGATCGCGACGGCAAAGAGGTCACGCTGGAGTTTCCGGAGTGGGCGCAGATCACGGTCTATCGGATTGTTAACGGCCAGCGCTTCGCTTTCCCAGGACCCGAAGTCTACTGGGAAGAGACCTTCGCGGAGTCGAGGGGTGCGCCCAACAGCATGTGGCAGCGCCGGAAGGTCGGCCAGCTACAGAAGTGTGCGGAAGCCGCCGCCTTGCGGGCCGCGTTCCCGGAGGAGCTTGGCGGAGAACTGTCGGCTGAAGAGGCCGCGACCATCCCGGCTCACGAGATCGCCGGTCGGGTAGAGCCAGCACAGATCGTCGAGACGCCAGCGGGCTCGCAGTTGGACGGTTTTGCAGGCATCGCCCCGGTCGAGACCCAAGAGGAGATCGACGAGGAGATCCCCCGCGACACGAGCGGACGGGCGGACCTGCAAGGGCCGGAAGGCGAGCGGCTACCGCTGATCAGCGCCACGGGCGGAGTGGTCGGAACCTATGTCCCCGCCGAGTGGATCACCGCTTATCGGCAGGAGATGAAGGACACCGTACCCGAAGGCCGGTTCTCCCTCGTCGACAACAACGAGGACGTGGCCAAGCGGCTCGTCGCAGACAAACTCCTCGGTGATGCTGAAAGGCTCATCGCCGAGATCAACGAACTCCAGAACGAGGAGGCCGGCTGATGTCGGGAAGTGTGAATAAGGTCATTCTGGTCGGGAATCTCGGTCAGGACCCGGATATCCGAAGCACCCAGGACGGATCGAAGATCGTCAACCTCTCGATTGCCACCTCTGAGCGGTGGAAAGACCGCAACACGGAGGAGCAGCGAGAAAAGGTTCAGTGGCATCGCGTTGTGATCTTCAACGAAGGGCTTGCCAAGGTCGCCGAGCAGTACCTTCGCAAGGGCTCCAAGGTCTACCTGGAAGGCCAACTCCAAACTCGTAAGTGGACCGACCAGTCCGGGACAGAGCGCTACGCGACGGAGGTCGTCCTCCAGCGGTATCGCGGCGCGTTGACCTTGCTTGGTGGACGCGGCGACGACGATCGCGGTTCGCGCGGAGAGAGCCGGTCAAGCAGCCAATCCAGCGCAAGTGACTACGCAAAGGCCAAAGGCCGGGAAATGCAAGCACCGCTGCATGATGACTTAGACGATGATATTCCGTTTTGATTCAATGATTTATGGATCATTGTTGAGGTAACCAAAATGACCGACGCAATCGCGATCACCGGGACATACGCCGACTTCAAACTGATCAAGACGCGCAAGGTGGCGCAGATGGTGATTGAGATCCCCGTCGAGAGCGCACAAGCCGTCATTGAGAAGTTCGGGATCCCCCAGCCGCACCAAGAGCGGTGGGTCGCCGTTGCGCTTTTGAACAGTTCCCCCGAGGGCAGCCCAACCGCCTCTCCCCCCGAGGTTGCCGCCCCTCACCCCCCAGCCGAGCCCGAGCGGGCTGAAAGGACTCGGCCAACCCCTTTGGCGACCAAGATCGCGATGCTGTGTCAGGACCGGCAGTTCCAAAAGTGGCTTGGCGTGGACAGCACCGACCGCGCCGCCGTTCTGGTCCGCCAACGGTGCGGAGTCAAATCTCGCTCTGAGATCGAGTCCAACCCCGAGGCACGGACGCTTTGGAGCCAACTCCATACGGAGTTTGAAATGGCCACGGGTCGTATTGCGGAGAGGATCGGATGACTGAGTTCTACAAGATCTACGTGGGCATGGAGTGGTCCCACATCACCATCGACGAAGAGTCCGGTACGTTCATGGCGACAGGTTCTTTCGGGAGCTTTGGCCACATCTGGAACAGCATCGGAGACCGGACCCTCAAGGAGTTTCTTGCCGGGATAGACCGCCAATACTTCTTTGAGAAAACGCGCGGGGCGACGGCTAAGACTTTCGACTTTGACCGGTCGGTAAAGGCTCTCAAGGAGCAGATCATCGACATGCGACGCCAAGGGGATCTCACAAAAGACGAAGCCCGCCGTGCTTGGCGCGAGGTGGGTTGGCTGGATCACACGAGCAGCGCTCATCACTTCGTCGATCAGGTTCTCTCAGAGGAGGCCCTTGGACGGTATTTCCGTGACGATTACTGGGACATCCCCCAGTTTTCCCTGTCCCCCGACTGTGTCGGCTTCTGGGAGGTGATCTGGACGACGTTCAAGGCAGCGATCTCAACCAAGAAGGAGTCCGCAGCATGAGGCAGATCGAAATCAAGCTCACCCCAAGCCGGGCCGAGACGATGATCGCCTTCCTTTCGGCGGCAGACCGGTTCCTTGCCGATGAGGTCAAAACCTTAAACGCCCGCGTTTCCAGCGACCCGAAGCTTCGCCAGATGGCTGGCGGTCTGCGGCAGGGAGAGCATTTCCGAGTGATCGCCGATCCCGATCTTGTCGAGATGGTCGACTGTATGCGAGCGCTGAAGGAGGAGGCAGGAGACCAGTAATGGGCAATCCCTCATTTGGCTACCCTCCAATCCGGATGCGAGCGAAGCAGGCCGCTTGGTATCTAGGCGTTTCGGAGAGCGAGTTTCGACGCAAAGTCAGCCAACACTTCTATCCGCAGCCTGTAGCGGAGGGAGAGATGCGCTTCTGGCTCAGGTCGGAGCTTGAAGAGTTTGTCGTCCGCTCCCACAACCTGGGCCAGTCGGTAAAGCCTGATCTCTCGGAGAAGATCCGTGGCTACAAAGCGTCCTAAAAACATCAAGAAGGTGACCTCGAAGGGGGCTACCTATTGGTATCACCGCGTCACCGGTGAGCAACTGCCGTCCAATGAGACAGACCGGAACCGGCGGGTCTACGAGATCAACAAAGACCTTGAAGAGCGAGCACGCCGGGGCGACGCCCGCACCTTCAACGCGCTCAGGACTCTCTATCTTCAACAGCCCAAATTCCAGGACCTGTCTGAATCCACCCGGCGAGACTACCGCCGGAAGTTGGATATAATCTGCCAAATGATCGGCGATGAGGCGGTAGAGGAGCTTACAACACCAGACGTCTATGCGATCGCGGATCACTTTGCCGACACGCCGAGAAAAGCCGATCTGATCCTTTCTGTCCTGTCGCTCGTTATGAAACTCGCCGTTCGCAAGGGCTGGTCACGTTTCAATCCGGCGGCAGGCTTTGAACGGATGGCCAAGAGCAAGCCATTCAAGGAGTGGCCGCTACCTGTGCTCAAGGCCGTTCTCGACGCGGCCGACGTACCAACGCAATGGGCCATTCTGGGACTCCTCGAAACAGGTCTCCGCGTGGGCGACTTCAGCCAACTACGGGCGCCAACGGAAGACGACATCGAGGCCGGCGCAATAAGCCTCATCGCCCAGAAAACCTCTCAACGGACCCGCGCCGAAGCACACGCCGCTCTGACACCGGATTTGCAGAGCCTTGTTGACGAGATCAACGCCAGCGCCTCGCCGCCGCAGCCCGGGACGCCGCTGTTTCGGAACGCTCGCGGCAAACCTTGGACGCGCTTCTCGCTAGCCAAAGCGATCCGGGCTGCCGTTTCCGCTGCTGGACATGCGGGATACTCAGCACACGGCCTCCGACACACGCGCGGCAACATCCTCGCCGAACAGGGCGCCAGTGCCCGTGAATTGATGTCCGCCCTGGCGCACAAGTCTATGGCCATGGCGCTCCATTACAGCGATAAAGCCAACCGCAAGCGAATGGCGAGAAAGGCTGCTGGCCGAGTGTCAGAGTCGGATCGCGCGGAACGGGTGGTGAACCTCCGGAAAAGCCAAAATGGAAAACTTTTGGAAAACTGGAAAACTCCGACCGCAAAGGATCCGAAAAGATGAATGATTTCAACAGGCCCCGTGGCGGAATTGGTAGACGCACGCGACTTAAAATCGCGAGCCTATGGCGTGGGGGTTCGAGTCCCCCCGGGGCCACCATTAAACGAAAAAGCCGTTTATTGAAAAAGATCAATAACTTGCGGAACGCTGAAAGGTAATTCCGAAGGTAACTCCCGGGGCAATTCGATGCCCAAGCGCCGAACCGATCTCCCCCCTCACCTATTCCGCCGCGATAACGGTTGGCGGTTCCATCGCCTAGTTCCGAAGGGTCTCCGGGAAGCGGTTGGCAAGTCGGAAATCGTGAAGCCACTCAAAGCGGCGACGAAATCAGAAGCCGTCATGAGGGCGCGAATGCTGACCGTAGAGACCGACTCTCTATTTGCCGCCGCACAATGTCCGATCCGGAGGCTTACGCCCGCGTGCGGGTCGCCCTGGACGCCAACCCCGAGAACCTTGCCGAGAAGCTAGAGAAAGCGAACGCGGATTCGCTTTCTTACCGGAAGAGACTTGTCGGGTACGTCGAAGAAGCGGCGGACGATGTTGGCCTTCGTGCGCGGGACGCGATGGACGCGCTCCGGACGATTGATCGGATCACTGAAGAAGCCAATGCGGAGGATGAGCGGCAAGCGAACGAACTGCTTTCGACCGTTGGGAGGCTCAAGAGATCGCGACGGAAAACCGGGAACGGACTCGAAGCTCTGCTGGATACATGGCGCAAGCGTGCGAGCCCGACTGACCTGTCTTTCGGTGAGGCCGAAATCTCTGTTCGCCGGTTCGTCGAAGTGTGCGGCGACATACCCATCACAGATATCACCAAGGCGCACGTCCGCGACTTCCGGGCCGTCCTTGAGCGCATCCCGCGACGCATACCGCGACGCATACCGAACAAGCAACGCGCCCTCCCCATCACTGTCATCGCGGAGAAGACCGAACAGGACGGTTCTGTTCAACTCATATCGTCAGCCACGATCAGAAAACAGATCGGGTTCATTCGGACGCTTCTCGGTGTTGCCGAGAACGATGGGCTGATTGACGTCAACCCGGCTCAGGGTATCCGGATCGTGGATGACCGTGCCGAGAAGGCTCGTCTGCCGTTCGACGAACAGCACCTTCGGCAGATCTTCGCCAGCCTACCGACCAACGATCCGACTTTGTTCTGGATGGTTTGCCTCGCATACACGACGGGCGCGAGGATGGGAGAGATCGCAGCCCTCACCGTGGACAACGTCCGCACCGAAGACGGGGTTCAGTTCTTCGATGTCCTGGACGGCAAGACGGTCAACGCCCGTCGTCGAATCCCGCTGCATCCGATCCTGGATGAGATAGGATTCCCGGTTTACCTGAAGACCCGGAAGGGACCGCTGACGGACCACAGACCGGACACGAAGAACCGCCTCACGGGGTACTTTCAAAAGAACTTCGGAAGATGGCTTCGGGGGAAGGCGAAGGTCGAGGACACGACCCGGACCTTCCACTCATTCCGCCATGGGTTTCGAGATCTCGCGCTGTCGGCGGGGGTGGATGAGGTATTGATTGAACGACTTCATGGATGGGCACCAGCAACGACAGGGCGCGGCTACGGAACCGGGGCGTCATTGCCCCGACTCCGTGATGCCGTGAACTCAATCCGGTTCCCGGTTACACCGCCACCTTGGCCTTGATTGCCGGGTGTGCCTCATGACCGACGGTCTCAATACCTTCGAATGCGAAACCTTTGTTGCTGCGGATCTCCAGATTCAGCTTCGGTCGCGGAAGCGATAAAGCCTCCCGCTGACGCCTAACGGAATTCGGTTCGGTGTCGTTGGAACGAAATGGAATTGCTAGTCCAATTTCCTATTGCGATTAAGAATGATTCTCATTATCAAGACATATTTTTGTGTTTGGGGGTAAGCTCGATGAACGGGAATGATGTTGATGCTTGGGGCAAGGTTCTTGCCATTTGCACAAAGCCAAAGTCCAGGCGACCACTGACCCGGGTCGTCTCGCTAGGCGTCGCGAGCATAATGGCCTCGGGGGTTGCCGCCGGGAACGCGTCCGCGGCGGAGAAAGTCCGCCTGGGCGTCGAAGGTGTGTTCATCCAGTACTTCGGTTACGCCTCGAACAATGACGATGTCAGCGGTGAAGACTTCTCTGGGGTCGACGTCAAGTCGGACAGTGACATCATATTCGCGGGCAAAACCACGCTGGATAACGGCTTACAGTTCGGTGCTGAAGTCCTGTTGGAGGCCCAGTCCGCCGGTGATGAGCAGATCGACGACAGCTTCATCTGGGCGGAAGCGCCCCTCGGCCGCCTGGAGGCGGGCAAGCGCGACAACGCCGCCGCGATCATGCAGTACAGCGCCCCCGATGTCGGTCTGGGGATCAACGACTCCGACGTTCCGGACTGGGTGAACAACCCAACCGGCGGCGACTCCGATTCCGCCTT
This sequence comes from Thalassobaculaceae bacterium, assembly GCA_963691835.1. Lineage (GTDB taxonomy): Bacteria > Pseudomonadota > Alphaproteobacteria > Thalassobaculales > Thalassobaculaceae. The sequence goes on along the minus strand of OY829383.1, from coordinate 3,779,546 downwards.
CCAGTCCACCTACCTCTTCGTCGGCGAGGGCAAAGGTACAAAGATCACCTACTTCACTCCGCGCGTCGCCGGTTTCCAGGTCGGCTTGTCCTATATCCCGGAGTTCGAGACCGACAGCAACACCCAGCCGGCCGGGGACCTCTACGACAACAGCATCGCGCTCGGCATCAACTACGTCGAAACCCTGTCCGACAGCGTCGAGATTGCAGTGGCCGCCGGATTCATCACGGCGGACCAGCCTGATGGTGTCAGCGGCGGCGGGGATGCTGAGGGGATCAGCTTCGGCCTCAACCTGACGTTTGACGCATGGACGTTCGGCGGCTCTTACGCCAGCACGGACGGCAATCCTGACGGAGGCACCAACACGGCTGTGTCCCTGGATGGCAGCGGGTTCGACATCGGTGTCGCCTACGCGTTCGATCCAGCAACCGTCAGCCTGTCGTACTACCGCGGCGAGTTCGAGGACGAGGTCGCCGTCTCCGGTGACAGCACGCAGGACACCGTCATGCTGTCAGCCAGCTACGAGCTCGGACCAGGCGTCACGGCCCTTGCCAGCCTCTTCCACACCCGGTTCTCAGACGACTCCAACGTCGACAACGAAGGCACCGCCTTCGTCACAGGGCTCACCTTGGAGTTCTGAGCCAACGCGGCAGAAACCGCGGCCGGCTGAACGGGCCATTCCAATCAGCCGGCCGCCGAAGGTGCCCTGTTTCGTTATTGCGAATTAGAATCGTTCGCAATATGGTCTTCCGATCCGGTGATTGCCCGCTCCGACCAAGCGTCACCGGTCTTCCACATCCTCGGGGGTTAAAATGGTCAGATCACTTGTCTTGGGGGCCGCGTTAGCCGCCCTTGTATCCCTTCCTGTCTCGGCGGCGACTGATGCCGAGAAGAAAGCGGTGCTCACAACCTACTCCGACATAGCGTTCGCGAAGTACGAAGACTCGCTCATTACCGCGAAGGCAATGAAATCCGCCGTGGCGGCACTCATAGCGGGCCCAAGCGCGGCAACTATGGATGCGGCCAAGACCGCATGGCTCGCCGCACGCGTTCCCTACCAGCAGACCGAGGTGTACCGGTTCGGCAATGCCATCGTCGACGACTGGGAAGGCAAAGTGAATGCTTGGCCCCTGGACGAGGGACTCATCGACTATGTCGCGACCTCGTACGGCACGGACTCGGACGAGAACCCCTACTACACCGCCAATGTGATCGCGAACTCAACGGCCACGATCGCGGGTCAGACGATTGATGCCAGCGTCATCAACACCGGCCTCATTCAAAGCCTGCATGAGATCGATGAGGTTGAGGCCAACGTCTCGACCGGCTACCACGCGATCGAGTTCCTGCTCTGGGGCCAAGACCTCAACGGAACCGGTCCGGGCGCCGGATCGCGGTCACACACGGACTTTGATACCGCGAACTGCACCAACGAAAACTGCGACCGCCGGGCCGACTATCTGATGGCAGCAACCGACCTCCTGATCGCCGATCTTGAAGAGATGTTGGCAAATTGGACGGCGGACGGTTTGGCCCGAAAGGGTCTCGTCGAGGGTAATCCGGATGAAGGCATTGCCACGATCCTTACTGGCATGGGCAGCCTCTCTTACGGTGAGTTGGCGGGAGAGCGTATGAAGCTCGGCCTTCTCCTCCATGATCCGGAGGAAGAGCATGACTGCTTCGCCGACAACACGCACAACTCCCACTATTACGATGTCGTCGGAATCCGGAACGTCTATCTCGGCCGGTATGAGCGGATCGACGGAACGGTCGTATCCGGGGCGAGCCTGTCGTCTCTTGTCGCGGCCAGCGACGGGTCGGTGGACAGCTCCTTGACGCGCGACCTGAATGACACCGTCAGCAAGATGGGCGTCATCGTTGCCAGCGCGGAAGCTGGCGAGGCCTATGACCAGCTGATCGCGGAAGGCAATGCTGAGGGGAACGCGATCGTACAGGCAGCGATTGATGCGTTGCTCGTCCAGACGAAGAGCATTGAACGAGCCGTGGGAACTCTGGGTCTTGCAGCCCTTGCGTTTGAGGGTTCCGACAGCTTGGACAACCCTTCTGCCGTCTTCCAGTAACCCAGACCCGACCGGGAGCCGGTATGGTCGCACACCAAAATGCCACAGGGGCGGTCTTAGATCGCCCCTTCCCGCGTTACAGACAGCGTGCTAGCCCCGACGACATGGTTCGAATGCGTAAATCCTCGGTATGCCTGTCTTTTGCTGCCGGTTTCGTTGCGGCTGTGGCGATCGGAGCCGGTGTTCTGGCTGCTGGAAGCTCGTTCTACTCTGGTGTTGAGGCTGGCGAAGCCCTCTCTGGCGGTGAGACCACGTCCACCCGGACTCCAGGCCGGAATGCCTTCTCTCACGCGTCTGCTAATCTGAGCTTCTTAAGAGAATTCGACTTCAAGATCGGCAATGGCGTTTTCAAGAAACTGTGGGTGACCGCTCCCGCATCCACAAAGTCGTCGGACGGCCTCGGGCCGCTATACAACGCCCGCTCGTGCCAGCGCTGCCACCTTAAGGACGGGCGCGGACATCCTCCCGACGAGACCACGGATGATGCGAGGGCGGTATCGTTCCTGCTGCGCCTTTCGGTGCCACCATCCACGTCTGAGCAGGTGAACCTCCTGGCCTCCAGACGGTTACCTTGGATTGATGAGCCGACCTATGGCGGCCAACTTCAGGACTTCGGGACACCTGGACATCGCGCAGAGGGCAAGGTGCGGGTCACTTACGACGAGGTCCCCGTGGAACTGGCGGACGGAACCGTGGTGACGCTCCGCCGTCCTGACTGGCAGATCGCAGACCTTGGATACGGTCCTATGCATCCGGAGACCATGATCTCGCCTCGCATCGCGCCACCAATGATCGGCCTGGGCCTGCTGGAAGCAATCGATGAGGCGGATATCCTCTCCCGTGAAGATCCGAACGATATCGATGGCGACGGCATCTCCGGCGTCGCTTCACGGGTCTGGAGCATCGAGGCCGCCGCCCCTGCGGTCGGCCGCTTCGGCTGGAAGGCACTTCACGCCACGATGACGGAACAAGCGACGGGCGCCTTTGCTGGGGATATGGGGTTGTCGACCTCCCAACGGCCCGGAGGTCACGCGGATTGTACGGCCTCCCAGGCGGACTGCCGGAATGCTGCCCATGGCGACGAGAAGGCGGATGGTATCGAGGTTCGCGACAGCCTCTTGAACCTCGTCGTGTTCTACAGCCGGAACCTCGCGGTACCGGCCAGGCGCGACGTTGACGACCCCCAGGTGCTCGCCGGAAAGCGGATCTTTCACAGTGCGGGATGCGCCGCCTGTCACACCCCGAGCTATGTTACCGGCGAGCGCGCCGACCTTCCCGAACAATCCGGTCAGAAGATATGGCCGTATACGGATCTTCTCCTGCATGACATGGGAGAAGGGCTCGCCGACAATCGTCCTGAAGGCAGTGCCAACGGACGGGAGTGGCGGACGCCGCCCCTTTGGGGAATTGGTCTGACCAAAGCCGTGAACGGCCATGAGTTCTTTCTTCATGACGGACGGGCACGCGGTTTCTTGGAGGCAATTCTTTGGCACGGCGGCGAAGCGGAAGCTGCACGAGAGCGGGTGGTCGCTTTGGACAAGGAAGATCGAGACGCACTTCTGCGCTTCCTAGGATCGCTATGAACGGGTTCACCGGAACAATCTCAGCGGCCCTGCTTGTTTCGGTTCTGGGGCTGACGCAGACCGAGGGACTTGCCGCTACGAAAGACGTGGATATTCCTTTCGAAGCGCTGACGAGCCGAGCTCTCGACCTGGTTATTCTCCCCGGGTACGGCAGGTTCGCCGAAACAACGGAACGTCTATCTGGTGTCACGCGGTCTTTCTGCTCAGACCCCACGACCCAAGGATTCCAGAACCTGACGATGGCTTTCCACGAGGCTTGGGATTCCTGGGCCGGTATCCAGTACATCGGATTCGGTCCCGTTTCCTTCCTGGACCGCTCTTTCCGGATTCAGTACTGGCCGGACCGCCGCAACAGCGTGGGCAAAGAGCTATCAGCTCTGCTTGCGAACCCGGCCCCGGAGAAACTCGCCGACACAGCGTTTCGGGAGACCACCGTGGCGGTTCAGGGTTTCCCGGCATCGGAACGCCTGATGTTTGGCAAAGAGGCCGCAGGGTTTCTGGAGCCGTCCACACGCGAGGCCCACTGCGCCGTAGCGTTGGCGATAACGACCAATCTTGCCGGCATGTCCGGGGATATTTTGGAGGACTGGACGGAAGCAGGCGGGTTTGCGAAGGCGATGCAAACAGCCGGCCGCGGATCGATCGCTTACGAGACCAAGGAAGGATCCACAGCGGATCTCATGAAGAGTATCCTTGTCGGTCTGGAGGTCATCGGCGAGTTGAAGCTAAGCCGTCCGCTTGGCAAGTCGGTCGACAGACCCCGGTCCAAACGGGCCGAGGCGTGGCGCAGCAAACGGTCCCTCAGAAATGTGCGGATTGCAGCCGCCGCGATGCTGAAACTGTACAACCTTGAGGGTGACGGTTTCGGCAGCACGCTGGCTGAATCTGGGCATCCGGAACTCGATGCCCAGATTCACCGGGAATTCGATGCGCTTCTCGACGATCTGAATGGGATTGAGGGAACCCTTGCTGACGCGGTTGGTGATGGCGTCGAGCGCCCAAAGGTCATTGCTGCCATTGAAACGACACGCCGGCTTCGAACGCTGTTCGCGCAAGGTGTGGCTTCAGCGTTCGGGCTGGTCGTGGGCTTCAACAGTTTGGACGGCGACTAAGCCTTGATCGATCGGCGGACCTTTCTGTCTTCCCTCGCAGCACTCGGCTTATCGGCGACCGATGCGGCGGCATTCTCCGCGGATCGAAAGCTGCTCTTATCGGCCGCAAGACGGCGGGACGGACGTTTCGTCGTGCTGGCATTCGGGACCGACGGGCGTATCGAGTACGCTCTGCCTCTCCCAGCAAGAGGACATGCAACGGTCGCCTCTCCGACAACGGCAGAGGCGGTCACCATCGCGCGGCGGCCAGGCCGGTACATGGTCATATTCAATCGGCGATCCGGGAGGCTTTCGTCCGTCCGGGAAGCTGCCGATGACCGGCACTTTTACGGGCACGGCGTGTTTTCTTCCGATGGCCGGTTCTTCTACACCACCGAGAACGACTACGAGAACGAACGCGGCATCCTTGGGGTCTGGGACGTTGGGGCGGGTTGGCAGCGCCTCGGGGAGATAGAGACCGGCGGGATCGGCCCCCATGACATTGCGCTGCTTCCCAACGGCGCTGGCGTGGTTGTCGCCAATGGCGGGATCCTGACACACCCGGAGACGGGGCGGACCAAGCTCAACCTCCACGACATGGATCCATCGGTCGCCGTCATAGATCCGGTGAGTCGTGAGTCGGTTTGGTCTGGCCGCTTGTCCCCTTCGCTTAGGAAATGCAGCATCCGCCACCTTGACGTCTCGCGGGACGGACGTTTGGGCTTCGGCCTCCAATATGAAGGCCCGGCCCAAGACGACGTACCTTTGATCGGCTTCGTGACATCCAGTGGAGAGATGGCGCTCCTGTCATCACCGATGGATCGTCAGTTCCAACACTACTGCGCAGATGTGGCGTTCCTCGGAACCACGGCAACGCTTGTGGGAAGTTTCGCACGCGGCGGCCAACTCGGCTTCTGGTCGATTGAGGAGCGACGGTTCCTTGGCCACAGAAAGGCGCAAGACTGCGCGGGGCTCGCCGGAGACGCAGCAACCCAAACGGTATGGTCCAGCACCGGCGAGGGTATCATCTCCAGCATTGATCCAGCCCTATCCACCAAAGCAACGCTGTCGTTTGACGTCGCATGGGACAATCATCTGAGTCTGGTTGAGGCCTAGGCCGGAACGTGTACGGTACGGTGTCGTCCAGACAACCCCGAAAAGCAGCCCATTACCCACCGAGCTCTCCGGAACCTTGGTTCCCGCCAGCCGACGTTATGCTTCTGTCCGCCAATCGGCCTTGATGCCCTCTTTCCAGGCGAAGCGCGACAGATGGTCGTCGACAATGTAGAGGACTTTTTCCAATCCCTCTTGGGTCTCTGCCTCGCAGCTAAGGAACAGCACGTCCTCCGCACAACGCATACGGCACATGCCCATTCCAAACTCGGCCACCCCTGAGTCTGGGGTCCAGTCCACCGTGATCTTGTGAGCGAAATGCTTACATAGCTGCGCAAGGTAGCGACCAGCTTTTGGCGTTTTCACTTCGGCACGCGACAAATACATTCTCTCTCCTCCGGGGTTGAAGTGGTGATTAGAAGCTCAAGGCATCCAAGCCTTGAGGGGGCATGGCGGTTTTCAGACCCACAACAAAAGAGGCAATGCCGGAAGACCGCACGGGGATGAAGGGTTTCATCGTCTGCCGGCACAGCGTTTTGGCTTTGCTGGTAGCACTGTGGCTGACACAGTCGATTGGAAAGACGACCACATCCGCCTTGGCCACCGCTGCTGCCAAGGCGTCAATCGATCGTTCCAAGCCACCGTCATGGTGATCGAGTTCTGCACCCCATTGGGCGGCGATCCGGCGCAGGGTCGGCAGGTGAGCATGCCTGCCGCCCACGTAGAGAATTCGACGGCCGTCAAGATCGGGACCGTGTGCACCGATACCACTGTCGGCCTCGGTTTCCTCGGTCAATGCCGCTTCGATCGACCGGACTTCCTGCCTCGCCTCGTTCAACTGGCTTGTCAGGCGTGCGACCTCGGCGTTTGCGGATTCAAGCGAGGTCCTTAACTCTCGGTTCTCCGCTGAAATCAGATCATCTTTGGCCCCCAGTTGGCTAACCGTTGCCGCACAGGCATCAGGGCTTTGGTAGTGCTTAGCTGCCAGTTGTCCCCGCAACGTGGTGACCTCGTCCATCAAGGCGGCAATATCCACGTCCCGCTGAGCCAACTTCTCCCGATGTCGCGCCGCATCCCGCTCAATCCTTGCTTCGAGCTGTCGTGACATGGTTTCGATCGCTTGAACCCGGGCCAACTCCGCGCGGTTCGTCGATCCCACGAGATGGGAGAGCATGTGAACGTCACCGTAGAGCAGAACCCCGAGATCCCGATCCAGACAGGGGTGGCTCATCGCTGCCCAGAAAGGCCCGGGTATGTCTCCTTCGGCAAGAGCCTCGTTCCAGGCCTCCAGAACTTCATCCCTGGTCTTGAAGGATCGGAATTTCCGGATCGTTGTCTCGTGGCGTTTGTCTAAGAGCTTGGTCAGCAACTTAGACGATCTTCCGTCTTTGCCGGCATCTTGAACGAACCGCATGTGGAGCTTCAGATCGGTCCTGTCCGGATCCTCGACACGATACCCTAACTTGACGGCAAGCCGACGGAGATCGGCCAATGAAAGGCAAGTCCCGACGATGGCGCAGTGCCAACCGGAGTAGATCTCCCACAAACGACGGCGTCCCGGTTTGCCCGCGACCGCTTCAAAGGCCTGACACGCATCACACATCCGACCGGCCCCGGCTTATTGAAGGGTGGCGGGAACACGCGGCAGCACCTCCGAAGGACGTCTGTCGCTCGACGTCTCTTCGGTTGGCAACACGTACTCGGCCCTTAGCCAGATTGTGTGACCGCCCCGTTCCAGCACGCGCGCCAGCCTGTCGGCGGCGGATAAACCATGGCGAACGGCGGCAGGGGGTAACCAACTCCCCAGGCGGATGCACGCCAGATCCCCCCGACCCGCCTGGATCAATGAGATAACGGAGAGGATATCCACCTCCCCATCACCGACCCCTTTGCACTTGAGACAACGGACATCGAGCACTCGGGTGGCTGTCGTAGCCGAAAGGGTCATAAGCGTATCAAACGGACCAAACGCCATGTCCACGTACGCGGCCGCGAAACCATTCTGGATCAGGGTGTGCTCGGGCACCCGGTTCTTATGATCCGAAACCCATTGCCGGATCGCCCAGATGACCAGGTGCTCTGATGTTCCCATCATCTCAACGGTCAACGCTCCCCCGAATTCGGACGCAGCACTGGATGCGCCGCTGTCTGCGGTTTGGTCGTCAATCGGGTTGTGAACAACGCTCATGAAATGGCTCCCCCAGGGGATATGCAAACAATAATCATTCGCAAAATAGATTGCAAATGCGAATTATTCGCAAAATGTATCATCTATGGCCAAACCCTAACCGTTAGCTCGGTCCACATTCAGGGAAACAGGTCATATCGACCACAGACAGCACCACGGCGATGCTCAAGCGCGCCGGTTCCTTCGCCATGGCAACGGAAACGGCATTCCTGATCCGGTCCGTTGAGTTCATCGCCTGTTCGACTAATGTACGGGTCTCGAGGATAGCTGGCTTCGTCTGCTGATGATCGGCCTCACCGAAACGCTCTCCAGCCTTTATCCATGCCTTGCACTTCAGGTGATGGTCCATCCGCAACAGCCGGATCTAACAGAGCACGCCGTGGGTCTTCTCCGCTTGCAGCTCACCGAACAGTGACACTAGATTCCTCGTCAAATGCCCACGTTTCCAGAGATCTTACTTCAGCAGATACGTCGGCTCGTCTACGGGCACTAGGCTGATTTAACCTGTCATCGGTAGGGCCTCCGGAGTGGTTACCGTGAGACCGTACCGAGACGGGGAATTGTGGGGACAATATGGGTTAGCGGCTCATATCAACAGCTAAGAATCCACAAGAATAACCCCAGCTAAGTGAGAACGAAATTATTGTTTTAATTTAGTTATTTAAACGCCCTATCAGATTGGAACCCCCTTAGAGAACTATATATAATTTAGAGGCGTCCGGATCTCGTGGGGTGTTTAAAATTCGAACTCAATCCCTAGCCCACAGAGCAGCTTGTTCGGGGTCAATCTCCCCCACAATCCCAAGATAGATTTCCTGGGATTTCATGTTGGCTTCCATCCATTCCCTCTCCGTGTTCGACTTCCGCTCCATCTGCCGCTCGATGATATCTTTCGGATCTTCGATCTCACGGCCCATGTCCTCGTCAGATACAAAGTGGTAGGCGACAAGATCGATGTTCTCGCGGGTGATGTGGGTCTCCGGTTTCATGTCGCTCCGGTAGTCCGCGAACCTGTTAACCTGATCGATATGCGCCTGATAGATGCTGGTCTTCATTGCGACGGGTTCGATGGCGGTGAACTCAACACCGGCATTCTCAAGGGCCAACTCAGTCCGGTATTGGTCGGAGAACTCGGAAAGGACGAACGGCTTCGACCGGGGCGACTTCGGAACCGTGATCCGGAACTTGAACAGGTTCCTTCCTTCGATGCTGGACTCGCCGATCTTGTTATCAATGATCTTCTTCACTTCGGCCAATCGGGTCTTGTTCTTCGACAGGATCTCATTCGGCACGGCCTTCAAGGTGGCTTGCGTAATGACAGCGACACCGTTGCTCTGATCAAGCATCCAGTTCAACGCACCCGTGGCCTGATGGCGTACCGGGTCGACTTCATCCTGCTGGCCGTTGACACGAACGACAGTTTGCCCCGTCAGCATCAGAATGGCGGTCTCGATATTGGCCTTCTTGTCGAAGACGATAGCCCGAACATCACGGCCCGACTTCTCGAACTTGAGCGTGACGACCGTTGACGCATAGTCGTTTTCGGCGAGCTTCATAAAGGTGTCGATATCAACGCCGGAGGCTTGCACAGGGGCCATCTGGGCGACCTTGGACGGCAGGACAGGCAAAACCCCGCCGATGGCTTTGACGGCGTCCCTGACCTTCCTGCGGGCTTCTGTAGTGCCGTTGATGACGTCGGAGAAAAGGACGATCTCGTCAACGGTCTGATCGAAGGCCCGGTTCGATGCGATGTTGATGGTCTTGCCCGGCATCCAGAACGCACGGGACCGCGCGAAGTCCTGAACACCCTCGTCTTCACAGATGGATTCAAGGACCTCGTTAAGGAACGCGTCGCCGAAGGCCCGAACCTCGGTCTGGTAGAGGGTTCCATTCCGCAGCCGGATGTTCCGTTTCTCGGTGATGTAATCCCGGGTCGGATAGTATGTATCCGAGTTTCGCGAGAGAGCGCGGGCCTGTTTGATAACGGCAAGGGCGCCGGGCATCTGCTGGCCGAACACGAAAAAATTGGGATATTTCTGGAAGGCGTTCGAACCGCGAACGTTGCCTTGATGATCGAACACGAAGTTCTTCTCGATGTCGAACATCTCTCTATGCTCCGGAGATGCTTCGGTCGGGCGGATAATCTCTTCAAGCTGAGCGTCAACCGGCATGGGTGCGAACACGGTGGCGGGTTCCTGAGCGCGGATCATATCTGCCATGCGCTGCTGTTTGATCTGAACGCGCTCCCGGTCGTCACCGTCCTTTATTTTACCGCTGGCGCCACGGAGGTTCATGGACGCCTTTGACCAGCCGTTTTCAACCCCTTTCCGGGAGTCGTCGATGATCTGCCGAACGTAAGCCTTGTTCTCGCAGCGGACGGTGATGAACTTTGTGTTCTCGCCCCAAACGATACGGGTGATTGAAGGCCGGGCGGTGCCGTCGAGAATGAGGACCGGCGTATTGGCCCGGACCTGTCGCGGGTTCCGGTAGTTCAGGATCTCTATCGTCTTAATCATGCGCTCACCGGATTTGTCGGTGGTGACGAAAATGCCATTGAACCCCGGCTTCTTGGTCGTCCATTCCTGCGCGACGCATTGGAGCATCTTCACGACCGTCTTGAGCGACTTCCACTCCTTCTGGTCTAGGAACTTGATGGTCTCTTTGTCGTCGGCATTGGCCGAGATCTTCACACCATCAAACCGGGGGCGAAGGAACATCTCAACGCTCTCGTACACGTTCACGGCCTTCCGGATCATGGAATGATCAAGCTGCTTACCGTTGACCTTCTCGGCACGGAGTCTGTCGGCGGCTTTGTCCTGATCCAGATAGAGGGCCGTCACGATTCGCTTCATGATTTCACGGGCCTGGACGGGGTCGTTCGTCAGCTTCAACCGCCCCATACCGTCAACGATGCTTTCGGGGTCCGGGTCTTGACCCTCGGCGAAATGGACGAACGTGGAATCGTCGATGACGTCGATCTCCCAAAGTTCGCAAAGGTTCTCATGCCCTACACTACTGATCTTCTGAAAGTTCTCATCACAGATGACCATATCGAACTGGCCGATGGGTGACGGAAAATGCAGGAACTCATGCGGGCCGGTGAAGACGTTCACGCCTGGGGTTGTCGCGAGTTTACCAGCCTTCCGGTTCTGCGCCTTGTAGCCACAAGAGCTTGCGAGCCAGCACCCGTTGCACGCCTCTGATGTTGCGTATCCGGAAGCGTTCATCCGGCTGACCAAGTCCGACCGACGACACATATTGAACATCTGGTCATCGCTGTCGGCCTCATCGAATTCGGGGTCTTTCTGGCTGACCCCGCGCAAGGTCATCACGTTGCACTTCCCGTGCTCCTTAATGCCTTCCTCGCTCTCGACGGCTTTCCGGGTGCTAGGCGCGGCCATGAGGACGCTCAATGCGACACCCTCAACGATCTCTTTCGGGAGGCTGTCAATGATGGCTTGGGCCTGACCCGACCCGAAGAACCTTTCAACGATGGTCGTCTTGCCCATACCCATCGGAAAGGACGCGTTGACCCGAAGGGCGTCCCGGAACTCGGCTTCGGTCGTGCCGAAGTCCTCAATCCGAAGGCCGCACTCAGGGCGCATAGCCGTGCTCTTACTGAAGAGCTCGCCGCGAACCATGATGTCGAGGATCTTCGGCAATTCGGCCTTCATGACCGCGTCAGCCTGTTCCGCGTCATTCAGTTCCGGATAGGGGAAGTATGGTTCATCCGCCTTCGCGACGATGGCCTCACCCGTGGGCCGGAGGGCGTAGGGAACAAAGCCCTTCTCATCCTCTTCCGTGGTCTGGGTAGAACGCGCCCATTCAATCGAGCGATCCAGTTCCTCGATGCGCTCATCAATGACGCTCTCGCGGCCAGCCTGGGTACATGCCTCGATGATCCGATTGGCGACCAACTCCTTCAGGACGTCATCGTTGACGTTGGCGACACCGAAGTTCTTGAAGTAAGCGTGGCAAGCGTTGAGGGCGTTTGTGTGAACGGCGTCGGCTATGTTCGCCATGAAATGATCGAACGTGTTGCCAGCATCGGCGGTGATCGTGACGTTGCCCTTGGAGTCTGTCTTTCGGGTCTGTTTGGACCGCACCTTGATCGTCAGCGAGGCGGTGGCGTTGTCGCGCTCGATGAGACCCCAGCGCTGTTTCACCAAGCACGGCTCAGGCAAAAAATGCTCGTCCTGCAAGAACGGCTTCGCGGTGAAGATCTGATGGGCGGCGTTATAGAGACTAAGGTCGAGAATGTCGGAATCGACACCAAGTTCTTCCTTAACCCGCGCGTTCGTCTGCTTCGCCCATTCCTTCAGATCGGCCAGTGTGTATTCCCGATCAAGCATCAGGAAGACGTGACCACGAAGGCCAGTGAGGGACTTGCCTTTCAGGTCGTAGCCGGAGGATGCGGAAAAGCAATAGTGGAAGGTGACGTTCTCTAGGTCAGGGCTGATCTTGCCAATCGCGTCTTCCCAGAAGTGTTCCGGCTCATCGTTCTGATCGAAATCGCTCAACGCCCACGCCGGGAAGTCGTCAATGTCCATTGCCAGCCATGAAACTATCCGGGCGCGATAGGTCGGCTGACCTTTCGTCGTGCTGCTTCGCCGTTTGTGCGGCTTGGTCGTGTCCAGTCCCGGGACAACCTCGCCAGCGATGATCGGCTTGTTGTACTCGTCATGAAGGCGACCGAGCATTTCGGACATCTCATAGACGTCGCCGAACTCAATGCGCTCTGAGGTGTAGTCGCCCCACTTGACGCCATTCGGTGAGGAACTGAGGACCGTCTTCTGTCCATCACCATCCAAGATGACCTGTCGACGAATGAGTTTTGTGGCGAATGGGTACGGCCTTCCGTCCGGATGCACAGGCATCAGGGCGGTGAAGAATTCTTTTTTCTGGGCTTCGGTATGCACTGTCTTGTTCCTCATAACGCGGCCCGGCGTGGGCCTTAGACTTCGTTAGTGAGGACGTCGTGAAGTACATTTCCCAAAGTCGCCAGTCAAAACGACTTGTGTGCTTCACGACGCACTCACTGCTTAGAACACCACGGAACTTCAAACTCCGGGCCGCTGGATATTTCCATATTTGGCAACAAATGATGCACGTTAGCCACGTATGCGAACAATAAGAGCGATTCTAGCTTTGCCACCCGCTAAGCTCGACTCCGGATTATCGAATTACATAGCCTCAACTGAACCCAAGGCTCAAAACTAGATCGGCGATCCCCCGCCAATCGTGTCCGCTACATCTCGTCTGTTGACAAAATTACAGTATTTTATTATTCACCTTATGTCAACAAAAATCGTGATGGCGATCAGAACATGCGTATCAACAACATCAAGGATCTTCGCGAGGCTCGGGGGATGAGTCTTCAGGACGTGTCGAACGAACTGAAGCTGCATGGCTATGAGATGAGCCGGTCGGCGATCTCGCGTATCGAGACCGGAAGCCGTCGTCTGACAATGGATTGGGCCGAAGCATTCGCCAAGGCGTTCCGCTGCACCATGTCGGACGTGATCGGCGGGGATGCTGCGGGCTTCGATCTTGCTGAACTGAGGAAGACCATCGAGGAACAAGGGCTGTCCAAGTCCAGCCTTGCCACCGCGCTCGGCAAGCGTCCCCAGGCCGTGACGTATATGCTGAACGGTGAGCGGCGCATTCGCCCGGAAGAAGTCGTCATCATTCGGGAATGGCTCGCCACTGCTCCGAAGAGCCGTCCGGGTCGCCCGCCGATGAACCCCGCGCCGTCTAGCACGGTTCGGATTCCTGTCTATTCGCTGGTGAAGGAGTCGGACGGTTTCCATCGGGAGCGCGTCGCGGCCAAGTTCCTCGACTCTACAAACCCGCTTGATGGTGTCCGTGGCGCTTTCGCGGAGATCTTCCCGATGACGGTCGAGATGGCGCCGCGTTTCGAGCCGGGCGACATACTTGCCATCGATCCGACCAAGACGCCCCGCCCCGGTGACTATGTCCGGGTGGAACTGAACACGGGCGTCATCGTTTATCGGAAGTTAGAGTCGTTCAGCGCGGCGGGGTTCAAGATCTCGACGGCGGACGGGACTGAGTCGACGATCAAGGAGTCGGACTTCAATGCGATGCAACCGGTTGTCGCAACGTTCGCGGGTTAGGAGGTAATTCAACAGGTAATTATCAGACGCATAGGGGATTTTAAATTATTGAAATTAAACGATATTTCGGAATGAGATTCGACTCCCCCCGGGGCCACCACGCAAATTTGACGTATCGAGCAAGCCTGGTCCTCCGTGACGGATCAGGCCTCGCAAGCCGCTAGTCCTCAGGACGGATCGCCGCCCGCAGATCGATCATGACCGGGGCCCCTCTCGGCAGTTGGTCCACGCCGATGACGGACCGGGGGTGTCGGCCCGCGTCTCCAAAGGCGATGCGGAAAACCCGGGAGGCATGATCGGCAAGCCGGGAGATGCCATCAAACCCGGGGCCGCGCGCAACCCAGACATTGAGGTGAAGGATGCCCTCGACGCGCCTGAGATCGCCCTTTGCCGCATCCCGCAGCCACGCGATCGCGTGAAGAGCGGCAAGCGTCATCTGACGGGCGGCTTCGGACTCTTCGACCGCCTCCCCGACCCGGCCGTGGACGGCCACCTCCCCATTGTCCTCCTTGGCGAGTTGGCCAGCGAGGTACAGCACGCCCGAATGAAGACGGTAAGGCAGGTAGTCAAACGCAGGCGCCCCCGGAACGGCTGGAATCGTCAGTCCCTGTTCCGTTAGCAGCGCTTCCGGATCGGTCTCACTTGGCGTTTCGTGAACCATTTCACCCCTCTCCTCGTTGCGTGCCCGGGCATGTTTGGGATTGACGATTTCCCTCAAGAAGTTAGGTGTATATGGATCAAAGCATCTGGGAGGATAAAGTGAAAAAACTGGGTTCGATTGTAGCACTCGGCGTTGCCGCAAGCTTCTTCGCGGGCGGCGGCGAGACCGTGGGCATCCAAAGCGCCGTTGCCGCCGACAAGGTGTCCTGGAACCTGTCTGCTTGGGGCAAGCGCCGCGCTTTCACCGAAGGCATCGAGGCGATCTCCGCCTATGTCGCGGACAAGTCTGGCGGCAACTTCACCATCACCATCAACTACGGCGGCACGCTCTCCAAGCCACGCGAGAACCTGGACGGCATCTCGCTGGGCGCGTTTGAGGCGGCGATGTTCTGCGCATCGTATCATCCGCAGAAGAACCGGTCCGTGACGGTTCTGGAACTGCCGTTCCTGCCAATTCCGAATGGCGACGTTCAGAAAGCGGCCGATCTCGCGGTCTATAACCACCCCTATACCAAGAAGGAAATGGCGCGCTGGAACGCCATGCTCCTGATGTCGGCGGCCCTGCCCCAGTACGAGTTCATGGGACGCGGCAAGGCGCCGAAGGCCTTGTCTGACTTTGAAGGCATGCGCGTTCGCGCGCTGGGTGGTATCGGCAAGGCAATGGCCGTGATCGGTGCCGTGCCCACGACCGTTACCGCGCCGGAGACCTATCGGGCCATTGAGAGCGGAACCGTCGACGCGGCCGCGTTCGCCTTCTATTCGCACTTCTCCTACAAGATCAACGAAGTGTCCACGTGGCGGACGACCAACATGTCGCCGGGCTCTGTGAACTGCCCGACGGTGGTCAACATCGATGCCTACAACGCCCTCTCCGACGGCAACAAGAAGCTCCTCGCCGAGGCGGTGGACGTGGCCTACGACGCCTTGAACAAGGCCTATTCGGCAGCGGTCGACAAATACACCCCGGTCGCCGATGCCGCGGGCATCGAGAAGATCACGTACACGGACGCCGAGATCGCCGAGTTCCAGGCGAAAGCGGCGAAGCCCGTTTGGGATGCTTGGATCGCCGAGCAGTCCGCGGCTGGCGTGCCGGCCCAGGAGCTTCTCGATCTGGTCCTGAAGGCCGCGAAAGACGCGACCGGAAGCTGATCCCGACGATCGATCACCGATCGTGAAGGCGGGAGGGTCGAAGGCCCTCCCGCTCCTTCAAGCCGTCGTGCGGCTTGTTCCGGCGCGCGCGACAGCCACAACTCCCATACAGGGGCCTGCGCATGACAGCGTCACCCTCTCCCGCCCCACGGCTGGATTTTGCGGACCGTGTCCTCTCCAAGCTGGAGAATGCCCTCAACATGGTCGCGGCCGCGTCGATCTTCATGTTGATGATCGTGGCGACCGTTCAGGTTTTGGGCCGAAAACTGCTCAATTGGCCGGTCCCGGGTTACATCGACATTGCCGAGCAATCGATCGCGGTGTTCGCGTTTCTGGCCGTTGCGTACTGCCAGCGCCTGGGCGGGCATGTCCGGATGGAGTTGGTGCTGGACAAGTTCAGGGGGCGCCCCTTGTGGCTGGCGGAGGCGATTCAGACCCTGGCCACCTTGGTCCTGATCGCCGTGTTGGCTTGGTTCGCTTACGGCCATTTTGAGCGGGCTTGGGAGTTCGGGGACAGCACCATCGATATCGAACTGCCGACATGGCCGTCTAAGCTCATGGTTCCAGTCGCCTTTGGTGTGCTGTTCGTCCGGCTCGGCATCCAGCTCGTCGGCTTCCTCCGCCTGATTGTGACCCCGGACGCCGTTCCCGTCGCGGTTCCGCTGATCATCAACGTGGAAGAGATGGCCCGGGCGGAAAGCGATGCCGCCGTTGGAGACGACGAAACGCCCCCTTCTAAAGACGGGAGTGACAGCCGATGAGCAATCTCGAGATCGGAATCACCGTCACCGTCCTGATGATGGTGTTCCTGCTGATGGGGATGCGGGTGGCCTTCGCCGCGGCACTCGGCGGGACCATCGGACTTGTTTGGATCCTCGCGGGCCGGATGGGGTTTGAGAAAGCGCTGTTTGCTGGCCTCGGCATGGCTGGGACCATTCCGCATTCGAAATCCGTCACCTACGCGCTCTCAATCCTGCCGATGTTCATTCTGATCGGCTTTCTGGCTTTTCACGCCGGGCTGACCAAGGCTCTCTTCGAGGCGGCCAAGCGATGGTTTGGGCGCCTTCCGGGCGGCCTTGCGGTCGCCACTGTCTTCGCCACGGCGGGCTTCGCGGCGGTTTCGGGTGCAAGCACCGCTACGGCCGCCGTTTTCGCCCGCGTCGCGATCCCGGAGATGCTCCGGGAAGGGTACGACAAACGCCTTGCGGCAGGCGTGGTCGCAGCGGGCGGCACGCTGGCGACCCTGATCCCGCCGAGCGCGATCCTGGTGATCTATGCGATCATCGTCGAGGAGTCCGTCGGCAAACTGCTCATCGCCGGGTTTCTGCCGGGCATCGTGTCGGCGATCATCTACGCGGCGATCATCGTTAGTTTCGTGTCGTTCCGGCCGGGACTGGGCCCCCGCAGCCAAGTCTACACCTGGACCCAGCGCTTCAAGTCCATACCGGCCACAACGCCGATCATCTCCGTCATCTTCATCATATTCGGCAGCATGTATTTCGGATGGGCGACCCCAACGGAAGCCGGTGCCTTGGGCGCATTCGTGGTGTTCGTCATCGCGGTCCTGAGAGGCATGTCCGCCGGCGCCTTGCGGGACGCTCTGCTGGAAACCGCGAAGCTGACCGTGATGATCTTCACGATCATCTGGGGCGTTCTCGTCTATGTGCGGTTCCTGGGTTTCGCCGGATTGCCCGAAGCCTTCTCCGTTTGGATTCAGTCCCTCGACTATCCGCCCATCGTCATTCTGCTTTGCATTCTGGCGGCCTACGCGGTCCTCGGCATGTTTATGGATGCGATCGGCATGCTTCTGCTGACGCTGCCCGTGGTCCAGCCGGCGGTCCTGGCGCTGGGATACGACCCGATCTGGTTTGGAATCATCGTTGTCAAAATGGCGGAGCTTTGTTTGATCACCCCACCGATCGGGCTGAACTGTTTCGTTGTGAGCTCAGTCAGACCGGAGATAAACGTCCAGGATGTCTTCCGGGGCTGCGCCCCGTTCTTCGTCGCCGATGTGCTAACGGTCGCCGTCCTGATCGCCTTCCCCGAGATCGTGCTGGTGCTGCCGCAGATGATGTTGAAGGGGTAGCCCCGCAGGAGGAACCTCGGATGGCTGTGGAACGCGATCTTGATGTTCGAACTCAACGGTACAGGCACACTGGAGACAAGGTTGGTGCAAAACGCACGGCCATCATGGCCGGGTAGAGATGGTTTCTGATTGGCCGAGACGCCAACTCTCCCCTTCCGCCCCGAAGAGCCCTCCGCGAGCAAAGCTATCCGCGTCTCCGGGCAAGCACTGTCAAGTCATCCATTGTTCATGACCATATGGCCATTCCGGTGGACGAATCCTTGTTCTCCCCAGAAACGTCTTGCGACGTGCTCTTCATAGTCACGACATCGAACCCGAAGTTGGAGAGCCAATTCTTCAGAAAGCCGAATCGAAAACCAAGAAGATGTTCGTCGCCAACCCCAACAACGGTGTCGGAATTCAGGACGTCAATCGCTGGAACCCCAAGCAACAAGTATCCGCCGGGCCGCGTGTGCCGTGAGAAAGCCTCACCGATGGGTCCAATGTCCTCGATATGCTCCAACACATGAGAACACGTGATCACATCAAAGCTGTGCACATCATAGGACTCGGGTCCGTAGTAGCCCTGAGCATTTTTGTCTAATCCCAAGATTCGTTGGGCATAGGCCACCGACTTGGGCGATGATTCGATGCCGACAACGTTGGCGCCAAGCCGGCGGGAGTACCAGGCCATTAAGCCCTCTCCCGCGCCGACATCCAGCAGATCCAAACCATCCAACGGACCGATTTGCGACCGCAGCCAAACCGGCGGGTTTGCTTTCTGCCGAACCCAAGACGCCTCTGTGGCCCGTCCATACAGCGATGCGTTATGAACCTCCCTCTCGTAGAAACGCGAAAGAACATCCCTGGATGGACGAAGATTGAAGTAGACGATACCGCAGGCCGAACATTCGACGATCCATTGGCCAATTCCCGCCGGACCCGCCGCCTTGCGAATCAACTCAGTCACAGCCGCGGTGGAAAGCGCCGGATTGCCAACCGCTTCAGCAATGGCCGGGCGAAGGGCAACACAGTCAATCGCAGACTCAGGATTTCTGATGAACGGTTGAAAATGCAGTCTCTTCAGGCGCTCCCTCTCGCCACAGACAGGACACGGTTTCATCTCCGAGACTGCAAGATTGGGATGTTGGGTATGCACAATCTGCTTAAGTTGCCGAAGATCTATACTGAGATCCTCGCCTGACTTTGACGGGTTTGGCCCTCGATCTTCGGTGACTGAGTCGGATCCTTCATGGGAGACGCGCGCATGAGCTTCCGCGAACAGTTCACGCGCCAATCCATCGGCGATCTCTGAGATGTTGTCCCGAGGTCCCTTCATCAGGTCTTCTGTCAGGCGCTTGGCGGTGATGACAGCGTCAGCGTGCAGGCCGAACCCCATCTCCGCACCGAAACGAAGCCGTTGATCATCACGTGTCGGATTGATCAGCATCTCCAGCCACTTGAGGCAGCGAAGGGCCTCGAGGTCCCCGGTGGGCAACCTCCAGGCCGCCGCAATCCGAAGAACCTCGACATTTCCAGGCTCAAGAAGAAGCGCGCGCCTCGCGCTCCGAAATCCAGGCTCGGGTTGCTTGCTCAAGTAGTATGCCCGCGCCGCATCGCACCATGCAGCCGGGCTGTTCGCCCATAGTGCCGCGCATCTCTCCAACGCCGGTGCAGCGAGACCAAAACGCCGGGCCGCAATCGCTGCCTTAGCCAATGCCATCAGGTTTTCCGGAGACCCTTTCAAAAGAGCGCACGGTACCAGCCGCCAATCGAACCTGAGGGACGAGACCTCACCAACCGCAACAGCGGAGATCACCTCGGCTACCGCATCACCCCTGATCGGGTCGAGCAACAACCGCTTCTTGACCTCGTCGTGCACTGTCACCGCCTATTGCACAAGGGAACTTTCGCCACTGAAGTCGACGCACCATCAATCGATGCGCAAAACTCAAAACGCCTCTGGTCCCACAACGGCTCCGCCAGGGTCAGGGCGTTTCGCTGATAGCACGGCACATCGCGCCGGTTCCAGATGTGCGGCCTGATCTGCGGATGCGGCCCGGCGTCGGATCTCCATCCACAGATGCCCAATAGGATTTGAGTAGAAACCCTGAGCCAGATATAAGGTCGGGTACACTGATTCAGGTTGTTGGTATACGAACTAAATATCCCTCGCGTTTTCACAGTGACCTTAGCACTCGGCCCATGAACTCCGAACCAACGCTAGAATCATTCCAGTTCTCTCCGCTGCTAGATCCTCAGGATAGTGAGGCGAAAGCGATCACCGATCTCTATAGGATTTGGTCTGATACACGGAAAGGTGACGCGCTACCGGCTTGGAGCTGCCTGAACATTGCCGATCTCAAACCCTGGATGGGTTGGTTAACTGTATATGGCATTATGCCGGATCAGTCGGACGCGGTCTTTCGCCTTGTCGGCTCCCGGTTCGCGGCAGCCACCGGCATCGACATGACCGGAAAAAAACTATCGGAGGGCTCCTATAGTTTTACACCTCAAATAGTTATGGAAAACCTCCGTAGGATTATCGCCCACGGCCACGCGTGCGTTCAGAAGAATCCGGTGCCGACCAAGCCGCACAACTATGCCCGCGCATCGGAGCGGCTCTGGATGCCGTTCGCCGAACCTGGCCAGCCCGTGGACCGGATCATGCTCTACTTCCACAACCTGGAAGTTCTGGTTCACCCGATGGAGCGCTAGACCAGACCGTCAGGCGCTTCAATCACTCTGTGCGTCAGTAACCGGTGACCAGCCTCTGGACGCGGCCTACCACCGGCGCAGCGGTCTTTTCGAGGATACGGCCCGGTCCCGCACCCGCTCCCGCACGAAGACATACAGGCCGGAGCCCATGATCAGCACGATCCCAGCCGCGGACCACACACCCGGCAACTCGCCCCAGATCGCCCACCCCCAGAAAACCGCCAACGGCAACGCGATGTACTCGAACGGTGCAACGATCGCGGCCGCGGCCAACCGGTAGGCTTGGGCGAGACTATAGGCGATGAACCCGGACGCCACGCCACATCCGATGAAGAGATACCAGTCCTCCTGGGTCGGCCAGGACCACGCCCGCAGCAGGAACTGCAGGCTCTCGTTCTCCACCCCGACCGCGTGACGCCCATCGCCCGCGAAGGCGAAGAACCCCGCACCAACGACGATGAAGGTCGCCTGGATGTAGATCGCCATGGCGGAGGCCTGGGCCGCCACACGCAGCCGCCGGGTCATCATCTGCATCAGCGCGTACGCCAGTGCAGCCACGATCGGCAAAAGCGAGACCAGCAGCGACCGGCCGGAGCCTGCTGCCGCCGCACTCCCCTCTTCGGCGAACCAACTCGCCCGGATGTCGGGCCACAGCATCACAAGGACGCCCGCGAAGCCGACCAGCACCGCCGCCCAGCGCCGGGGGCCGACCGTCTCCCCCAGGATCGGGATGGACAGAAGCGTGATGAACAAAGGGGCGACAAAGAATAGGGCGGTCGCCTCCGCCAGCGGCATCACTGCAAGGGCCGAGAAGTAGGTCATGTTCGCGACCACGATCAGCAGCGCCCGCAGCAGATGCAGGAACGGCGTGTTGGTCTTGAGGATGCGGATCCCACCCTCATACCAAACGATCAGAAAGGTGATCGCGATGCCGATCATCGAGCGCGCGAACACGATCTGATGCAGCGGATAGTCACCGGACAGCTGCTTGATCAGCGTGTCCTGCCAGGAGATCACGGCCATCCCAAGCACGATGAACGCCACGCCAACGCGGGGGCGGTCTAGGTCGTCTGTCTGGGTCGCTGTCATCGGATCAATTCCCGGGGATCACCCCCTGCCGGAGAGCACCGGCACGGTAACGTTATGCCTGCCCTCAACCGCTTCTGCTGTCGTGCACCCGACATGCGGAGGTCGCCACTGGAATCCGAATGTCACGGCACCGGAAACCGATTGGCGCATGCCCCGATGACAAGGTGCGGAAATCCCAGCATTGTGAGCGGCAGCGTGCATGCCGCTGGTGACTCTGCCGGATGCCTACCAACTCCGATCAGCGGGACGTCATGAACCCGACCGACACAAACCGGCACCTCCAAGAGATAAACCGACGCTACAACACCGCCTCGAGAGAGGAGAGGAGAGGCATTCTCCGGAACCTGCTGCTCTACGACCCGGCTTACCGGGAAATCTTCGCGAAGTTCATTCTCTACTCGATTGAAACCGGCCGGACCGGGGGGCTGAAACAGCACGAGAAGCGTTTCAACGCCCAGGCGGTGGAGCGGTTCGCGTTCCGGGCAAGCACCCTGCTGGAGCGGCTGCTGTCCAAGCGCCGGTCCGGCCGCATCAATCACTACAAGGACCGGGTCGAGAGAGGCCACCTGATCCCCAACGAAGACTTCCTGATCTTCCGGAAACTGGTCCGGCCGGATGATGTCGTCCTCAACATCGGGGCGCACAACGGGCTGACAGCCCTTTTCCTTGAGTACCTAGGTGTCTCCGAGATCCACTCGTTTGAGCCCCATCCGGATTTCTTCAATCTGGTTTCAAGCCTCACCATCAAGAACCACACGGCCCATAACATCGCCCTGTCGCGGGAAACCGGAACGCGGACGCTCCATGCGCCGGAGGACCATCCGGGGCGCAGCACCCTCGACCCGGACCGGATGACGGAGTCCCTCAGCGACTTCGGCGGCGGCCACGGCACCCATCGGACTTTCACCGTGAATACCCGGACCCTGGACAGCCTTGGTTTCGGGCAAACCGGCTACTGGAAGATCGACGCGGAAGGCAGCGAGCTGGACATCCTCGAAGGTGCCAAGACCTTGCTGTCCACCCGCCCGCCGAGAGCCATCCAGCTTGAGATCTGGCGGGAACAATACCCTGACCTGCAACGGTTTTTGGGCACCTACTACCAGCACCATTATCACTGCCGCATCGATCAGGGCTTCACTCTCAGGTTCATGCGGGTGACGCCGGAGTCCCTCAATTTCGCCGTCACCCTCCGCACACCGATCTTCATTTTTACGAACGAAGCCCTCGGCTGAAGCCGCGGCAGCGGCGGCGCTTACTTTGCGGGCGCGTCGCGGGTGGCTGGAGGTGATTGGCAACCAGTTGGTGAGAAGCCTTGTGCTGGTTCCCCGAAATGGACTTACCCGTTAACATCCTACTCACCGGCGCCGGGCCTCGCCCCCGCCTTCTTGAAGAGACGCGAGGGCACGCATGGGGACTTGGTGGGAGGCGGCTTGGACCTGGTACACGGCCACGATGGCGCCGTTCTGGTCAGCTCTGGGCGCTGAGACCTACGCGGACCAATTCAGCTTCCTGGCCTCCCTCGTTACCGTACTTGGAGGTGTCTTGGGTCTCTTTTGGTGGCGGCGGAGACGCGCCGAGACGACTGTGGAGATTCAGGCGGGCCGGGTCGCCAGCCCCGGGACGGACATCGCGGTCGCGGCTGGAGACGGCAGCCCACCCCTGGTCGCGGAAAAGGTCGACCAACTCACCGTCAACAATACCGGCTACACCATTGAGCAGCATGACGCGATCCTGGACAAACGCCTCAAAGAGCTGCGCGCCGATCTAAAGGAAGTCGGCGAGGCACAGCGGGCGCTTCTTGAACAGAAGATCGAAACACTTGAGACGCAGAAGCTCGACCTTGCCGCCTCATACCAAGAGGCCCTCGCGACGAATGCGGATCTGTCGACCAAGCTCGACCGCCTGGGCGGCACCCTTCCGGAAGACCAGTTGGAAGAGGCTAAGACCGCGCTCGGCGCGGGCGACTACAACCTCGCGAAATCCCTGTTCGAAGCCATCGAGGCTCGGGAGACCCAAGCTGTCCAACGCGCCGCCGACGCCGCCTTCGCCCTCGGCGAAATCGCAGAATCAGAAATCCGCTGGTCCGACGCCGCCGACCACTACGCCCGTGCTGCCCAACTCGATCCGAACTTCAAGACGCTCTTAGAGGCCACAGATTTCGCGGACAAGATGGGGCGGATAGCGAAGACGTCGGCCTTAGCGGATCAACTGGTAGAAACTGCGGATTCCACCTTTGGCGAGTCCTCAACTGAATTCGCAGACGCGATCGCTTGGAAAGCAAGTGCCCTAAACGCCCTAGGCCGATATGACGAAGCAGACCCCCTCTATCGCAAAGCACTGGCGATCACGAGAGAACGTTTGGGTGAGTACCACCCGGACACCGCAAGACACCTCAACAACCTCGCCGCCATTCTCAACGCACAAGGCCAATATGACCAAGCGGAACCCCTCTATCGCCAGGTGCTGGTGATCAAGAGAGAACGCCTGGGGGAGAACCATCTAGACACCGCAAGAAGCGTCAACAACCTCGCAGCCAACCTCGGCGACCAAGACCGGTACGACCAAGCGGAACCACTTCTTCGCGAAGCGCTATCGATCAGGAGGGAACGCCTGGGGGAGAACCACCCAGATACCGCAATAAGCCTCAACAACTTAGCGTACAACCTGACGGCCCAAGGCCAATATGACCAAGCGGAACCTCTGTACCGCGACGCGCTGGCGATCAGGAGAGAGCATCTGGGGGAGAACCACCCGGACACCGCCACAATCCTTAACAATCTCGCCCTAAACCTAAACGCCAAAGGCCGATACGACCAAGCGGAACCGCTCTATTGCGGCGCGCTGGCGATCAGGAGACAGCGCCTGGGGGAGTACCACCCGGATACCGCATTAAGTCTCAACGGCCTCGCCACGAACCAAGCCTGCCAAGGCCGACACGACGAAGCCGTGCGATTAGCGGAACGCGCGGTCGCGATCGTCGAAGAGCGGCTTGGGGCGGAGCATCCGGATACCAAACTCTACCGCAAGAACCTCTCCGACATCCGCGAAGCCCTCGGCAAAGATTAACCCCTCACCGCTGGTCGAAATCGAGTGTCACGGTCCCACTTCTCGGATGGGCCTGACAGGCCAAAACAAAGCCGCGGGCGATTTCTTCGGGGGCGAGGGTGTAGTTGACGTCCATGGAGACGTCGCCGTCGACCAGCTTCGCGCGGCAGGTGCAGCACATGCCGCCCTTGCAGGCGTAGGGGACGTCGGCGCGGTGGCCGAGTGCGGCGTCCAGGATCGGCTCCCCGTCCGGGGCGAGGTCGAAGGTGGTGGTCATCCCGTCCAGCACGATCGACACACGGGCCATGCCCTCGACCGGGGCCGCGGCGTCGGCACTTCCGCCGGCGGAGACGGAGACCGGCTCACGCGGCGTGCCGTCGCCTGCGGTGAAGAGCTCCACATGCACCCGCCCGGGCTCGGCCCCGTGGTCGGCGAGGCTGGCGCGGATCTCCTCCACCATCGGGTGGGGGCCGCAGAGAAAAAAGTGGTCGACCGCGTGCACGTTCACCAGCGTCTTGAAGAAGACGGCACACTTCTCCCGGTCGATCCGGCCGTTCAACAAGGTGGTGTCCTGCACCTCCCGAGAGAGCACGTGCAGCAGCGAGAACCGGTCGGTATAGCGGTTCTTCAGATCCTCCAGCGTCTCCCGGAACAGGATGTCGGCGGTGGTGCGGTTGCCGTAGAACAGCGTCACCCGGCTCTTCGGCTCCCGCGCCAGCACGGTCTTGGCGATGCCCAGGATCGGCGTGATCCCGCTGCCCGCCGCGAACAGCACATAGGTCCGGGCCGTATCCGGGTCCACGTCCGCCGCGAACTGGCCGTCGGGGGTCATGACCTCCAAGCTCATCCCCGGCGCGAGGTCGTCATTGGCGTAGGTGGAGAAGCGGCCGTCCGCCACCTTCTTCACCGCGACCCGAAGCTCTCCGTCGTCGAGGCCGCTGCAGATGGAGTATGAGCGGCGCACCTCCTCCCCGCCGATCTCGGCGCGGAGTGTGAGGTACTGCCCGGCCCGGAAGCGGTAGGCGTCGGCCAGATCCTCCGGCACGGCGAAGGCGAGCGAGACCGCGTCCGGCGTTTCCCGGCGCACATCGGTGATGGTCAGGCTGTGGAAAGACGGCATGGTCGCTCCCTCCCCTATAGGCACTTGAAGTAGTCGAACGGCTCAAGACAGGCGTCGCAGCGGTAGAGCGCCTTGCAGGAAGTGGAGCCGAACTCGGACAGCTTGGTGGTCGTCGAGGCCCCGCAATGGGGGCACGATACCGTGGGCTCGGCGCCGAACAGCGCGCCCCGCCCGCCCGCACTCCCCACCGGAGGGGCGATGCCGATGGATTTCAGCTTCTCCCGGCCCTCCGCACTCAACCAGTCGGTCGTCCAGGCGGGGGACAGAACGGTGACCACCGCCACATCCGCCCAACCGGCCCCCAGGATCGCGTCCCGGATCTGCATCTCGATCAGGTTCATGGCGGGGCAGCCGGAGTAGGTCGGCGTGATGGTGACCGTGACCCGGTCGCCCTCGGTCTTCACATCCCGGATGATGCCGAGATCGCCGATGGTCAGCACCGGGATTTCCGGATCGACCACCGCGTCCAGCACCTTCCAGGCTTTTGCCTCGGAATGACGGGCGACTGCAGCGTCCGGGTTCCGGTTCGGGCTACCAGCGGGCATCGGGATAGGCCCTGGGTACGGACTGCATCTCCGCCAGGAGGTAGCCAAGATGCTCCGAGTGGATGCCGTCCTTCCCACCCCGGATCGACCAGCCGTCCCCGGGCCGGTCGACGGTGGCCTGGGCCAGCACCGCATTCACGGCCGCGTCCCAGGCGGGCTTCAGGCTCTCGGCCGGCACGGTCACGCCACGGGCAACCAAATCCGCCTCCACCGCATCGAGCTCGAACAGCTCGTGGGTGTAGCCCCAGAACTCCACCAGCGCGTCCAGCAGGCGGGTCCGGCTCTCCTCCGTGCCGTCGCCCAGGCGGACCATCCACTCCCCCGCGTGGCGGCGGTGGTAGGTCACTTCCTTGATGGCCTTGGCCGCGATCGCCGCCACCCGTTCATCCGTTGACCGGGTGAGAGCGGTGTAGAGTTCCACCTGCCACGCGGCGACCAGGAACTGGCGGGTCATGGTCGCCGCGAAGTCGCCGTTCGGCTGCTCCGCGATGATCATGTTGCGCCAATCCCGCTCATTCCGGTGATAGGCCAGGGCGTCCTCGTCCCTGCCCTCTCCTTCGATCTCACCAGCGTAGGTGAGGAACATCCTGGCCTGGCCGATCAGGTCGAGGGCGATGTTGCTCATCGCGATGTCCTCTTCGAGGATCGGGCCGTGACCGCACCACTCCGACAGGCGGTGGCCGAGGATCAGGCTGGTGTCGCCGAGGCGCAGCGCATACTGGAATAGGGCCGAGTCCATCGCCGCCTCACAAATTCTCGACGCCGTCGGGGACGGTGTAGAAGGTCGGATGCCGGTAGATCTTGTCGTCGGCCGGATCAAACAGCGCGTCCTTGTCGTCGGGCGAGGACGCGACGATGTCGGTTGAGCGGACGACCCAGATGGACTCCCCCTCCCGGCGGCGGGTGTAGACGTCGCGGGCGTTCTGGACCGCCATCTCCGCGTCCGGCGCGTGCAGGCTGCCCACGTGCTTGTGGCTCAACCCCTGCCGCGCCCGGACAAACACTTCCCAAAGCGGCCAGTCACCGGTCAGATCGCTCGAAGCCATGGGCACCTCCCTCGTTCCCCGTCTGCGCGGGGCCTTTGTCTCATCTGAATGTCTGATCGGGCGGGAGCGTCAGTCCGCCGCCGCCGATACCCGGGCCCGCCGCTTCTCCGCATGGGCCGCCGCCGCTTCCCGCACCCAGGCGCCGTTATCCCAGGCCTTCTGGCGATGGCGCATGCGTTGCCGGTTGCAGGGACCGTCGCCGGAGACCACGCGCTTCAGCTCCTCGAAATCGATGGCGCCGATGTCGTAGTGGCCGCGCTCCTCATTCCAGCGGAGTTCCGGATCGGGAATACGGAGGCCGAGGAAATCCGCCTGGGGCACCGTCATGTCGATGAACTGCTGACGGAGTTCATCGTTGGACTGGCGCTTGATCTTCCAAGCCATGGACTGGCCCGAATGCGGCGAGTTGCTGTCGTGGGGGCCGAACATCATCAGCGAGGGCCACCACCAGCGGTCCAGCGCGTCCTGGGCCATCGCCTTCTGCTCCGCCGTGCCTTGGGCCAGCACCGTCATGATCTCGAAACCCTGGCGCTGGTGGAAGCTCTCTTCCCGGCAGATCCGCTCCATCGCGCGGGCGTAGGGGCCATAGGAGCAGCGGCACAGGGCGACCTGATTGACGATCGCCGCCCCGTCCACAAGCCAGCCGATGGCGCCGATGTCGGCCCATGTCACCGTGGGATAGTTGAAGATGTTGGAGTACTTGGCCTTGCCGCTGTGGAGCGCGTCGACCATCTCCTGCCGGCTGGTTCCCAGGGTCTCCGCCGCGCTGTAGAGGTAGAGGCCGTGGCCCGCCTCATCCTGGATCTTCGCCAGGAGG
This sequence comes from Thalassobaculaceae bacterium, assembly GCA_963691835.1. Taxonomy (GTDB): domain Bacteria; phylum Pseudomonadota; class Alphaproteobacteria; order Thalassobaculales; family Thalassobaculaceae. The sequence goes on along the minus strand of OY829383.1, from coordinate 3,751,102 downwards.
GCTGCCTTGCGGCGAAGCGAGGGGGCGCGGGTGACCCAATTCCCTTCCGGCAGCATGCCAACGATTTCGGAATGCGCGTGCTGGGAGATCTGGCGCACCAGCGTCTTGCGGTACGCGTCGGGCATCCAGTCCTTGGGCTCGATCTTGATCTCAGCGGCGACGGTTTCGTCGAAACGCGCCTGTTCTTGAGAGACGTCTTCTCCGACCACAGACATGACCACTCCTCCCCGGCACGGCGTGTCGAGGATTAATATGATACAAAATTATCGTTTAGTACAGAAAAAATGTATCACATCTGAGAAATCAGGCCCGCCGCCGTCCTGCCGGAAATCCGCCCCAATGTCATGGCGGTCAGCAGCCCGTTTCCGGAGAGATATCCCTCGACCCGCGCGCCTGAGACACCGACCGCCGCACCGCCGCCGGCAAGCATGTTTGGCAGCGGCGTTCCGTCCTGGCGAAGCACCCTCGCCTCCGAATCGATGGCGAGCCCGCCCTGGGTGTGAAACAGGGCGCCCGTGACCTTCACCGCGTACCAAGGCGGTCCGGACAGCGGCTCAGATCCTTGGAAATCCCGCCCAAACGGGTCCGTGAGGTGCCCCTTCGCCGCAGCCGCGCACTGGCGCAGTGTCGTCTCGATCTCCACCTTCGGCGCGCCGACGAACGCTGCGAGGTCGTCAAGACTGTCGAAGACCTTCACCGCCCCTGTATCGACTGCGCCCCGGTAGTCGGGGAAGGACATGCCAAGCTCATGAAGACGGGCGTCATAGAGGTCGAAGGCGGTTCCGTCGGGTTGAGCCAGGACGACGACCGACTGCTCCGAATAGCCTTGATGCTCATTCGAGAAGCGGCGGCCGAGGGTGTTGATCTGAATGCCACCCTCCATCATCAACGCCCAGGTGATCAGGATGCCGTGTGGTGTGGCGACCGAGCCATGCCCCTGATAGGCGGTGAGGTGGCGGGTCGCGGCGCCGAGCGCCTCCCCCCAAACAACCGCGTCTCCCTGATTGCCCACATGGCCGAAGTACTGCGCCTCCGCCATCTCCGGGATGTGGGCGGCGACCATGTCCGGGTTTCCGCCATAGCCGTTGCAGGCGAGGACGATCGCCCCGCAGCCGACGTCATCGCTCGTTCCGTCCGGCCGGGTGACCCTGGCGCCGGTTACCGTACCGTCCGCCCCGGCGAAGAGATCGGTGACATGGGCTCCGCAGACCACTTCAATCCCTGCACGCTCAACCGCACCCAGCAGGCTGCCCACCAGCGCCGCCCCGGTCTTGTCGGGATGGGCGTGCATCCGGTGGACGCTGTGCCCCGGATAGAGAAAGTCATCGAGCAGGATGAACGGCTGGTCGTGGCTGTCCGCAAGCCATTCGAGCGTCGGGCCAGACTCCGCGCAAACCGCTTCGACCTGCGCCGGGTCGGGCTCCCCCTTCGCCTTGGCCATGATGTCGCTGCCCATGATCGAGACATCGTCGGCAACATCGAGTGCCGTTTGCCAGCGGGTCCCACAGGCCGGAATAAAGCCGGAAGACAGGGCGGTCGACCCGGTGGGAACGGCATCCCGCTCCAGAACCAAAACCTCGGCACCGGCGTCATGGGCGGCAAGCGCTGCGACCAACCCACAGGCTCCGCCCCCCACCACGAGGACCGGGACCGACAGATCGAAAGGCTTCGTCCCCAGGATGGCCATCAGCCGTTCCAATCCGCCAGAAAGTCAGCACAGCTCATAACGGACGCCACCGGCCTCAAGGCGTCGACCGAGACTTGGTGGACTTGCTGAGAGAACGCCGCACAGCCATCCTCCAGAACCGTCGCGTGGAAGTCCCGCACGTGGGCATCCCGCACGGTTGAGGCGACGCCGCCATTGGTCACAATGCCGGTGAAGACCAGCTCCTCTATCCCGGCCTTCTTCAGAACCCACTCAAGCCTACTCATATAAAACGCTGAAAAAGCGACTTTCTCGACTTGCACGTGGCTGGGTGCAAGCTCGTCGAGCAGGGCCTGTCCCCAGCTTCCCGGCATGAAGTCGCCGCGTCCCAGGAAAGGTCGAAGCGCCTTCAAGTGCGGTGAAATCATCGGCTCCCCATCAAGCCCCGGCACAAGGGTGAAGTGGGTGGAAATCACCCATCCGCCCTTCTCTCGAACACTCTCGACCAAAGGGGCCAACCGGTCAGGCAATGCGGCGATCGCTTCGCTCTTCGCCCCACCTCGGGCATAAGCGCCGTCCGGATGGATGAAGTCGTTCTGAAGGTCGACCAGCACCAGGGCGACCGTCGCCGGGTTCATCGAACGGAAGGGCGCCGTCATCCGACCACCTCGAGGATCAGATTGCCGAACTTATCCACCACGCCTTGCATGTCAGGTTCGACAAGGATGGTGGTATCCGGCTGCTCCAGCACTGCCGGACCGGAGACGACCGCGCCCACCGGCAGCGTCAGCCGGTCGATGATCCGGGCGTCATGCCAGGTACCATCGAAGTAGACTTTGCGGCTCCCGCGATAGGCGGCGGCCTCGTCAGCATCCGCGCCAGGTGCCAGCATGGAGAGATCCACACGCGGCCGCTTTCCGATGACGGCGACGCGGAGGTTCATGACACGCGTCGCTATGCCCTCGAGCAGACGGCCATAGGCACGCCGGTATGCCGTCTCGAATGCCGCCTGGATCGCGTCTTGATCCAAGTCGAGCGCGGACGTTCCCTCAACGATCGACAACGGTAACGGGGTCGCTACGGCATGGGTTTGGCCCAGATACAGCATGTCGAGTTCAACGACCGTCTCGATGCCATCGAAGCCGACACCTGCCTGAGACAGGATCTCACGCCCTTGACCATTGAGTGACAGAATTTGCGCAGACAATTCATTAATATCAACGTCAACTGTCGTTTTATTAATAGTCTGAACGAAGTCATGCCGCATGTCGGCGATCGTACATCCAAGGGCGCTGGTCACACCCGGGAACCGGGGCACAAGAGCTTTCGCGAGACCAACTTCCCGGATCAACGCGCCCGCGTGGAGAGATCCACCGCCGCCGAACGGCATCGCCGCGAACGCCTTCGGATCATGCCCCCGCTCGATCGACACGAGGCGGATGGCGCTCGCCATGCGCGCGTTCGCGACCTTTAGAATGGCCTCGGCCGCCTCCGTGACATCAAGCCCGAGAGGTTCCGCGATGTGCTTCCGGATCGCCTCTTGAGACGCGGCGACGTCCAACCGGTCGAGCTTGCCGCCGATCGGGCGGTCAGCGTTGATCCGTCCAAGGACGGTGTTCGCATCCGTCACCGTGGGGCGGTCGTTACCCAGGCCATAGCAGACGGGTCCCGGGTCCGAGCCGGCGGATTCCGGGCCGACTTGAAGAAGACCGCCCGCATCGACCCGGGCGATCGATCCCCCCCCGGCACCGATGGTGACGATCTCGATCATCGGGGTCCGGACCACCATGCCGAAGTCAATCGAGGTTTGCGGTGCAAGGGCCGCTTGACCGTCTGCGATCAAGGAAACGTCAAAGCTCGTTCCCCCCATGTCGCAGGTAATGAGGTTCGGAAACCCAGCCGCCTCCCCAATATGAGCCGCTGCCATAACCCCCGCTGCGGGTCCACTCAACGCGGTCTTCACCGGATAGCGACGGGCGGTGTCGACAGACATCACACCGCCATTTGATTGGACGATCAGGACCTCGCCACCGAAGCCGTCCGACCGTAGCGTGCTTTCCAGCGCCTCCAGGTAGTTGCCGACTGTCGGCTGGAGATATGCGTTGAGCGTTGCCGTCGACGTCCGCTCGAACTCCCGAATCTCGGGGAGGATGTCGGACGATGCCGTGACATGAGGATTGGGCCAGACGGCCTCGACCGCCTTACGTGCGACCCGCTCCGTCTCCGGATTGGCGTAGGCGTTCACGAAAACGATCGCGCACGCCTCGCACCCCATCTCCAAGAGGGAGCGCGCCGCCGCCTCGACGGCCGCCGGGTCAACAGGCGTATGTATGGTGCCGTCGGAAAGCGTTCGCTCTGTCACCTCCAAGCGCCTGTCGCGCGGGACAACGGGTTCGAAAGTCCCCCACAACCCCCAGGTCTCGGGCCGGTCCCGGCGGCGCATTTCCAAGACATCCCGGAAACCCGCGGTGGTGATGATGCCGGTCTTCGCACCGCGCCGGGTCAGCAGCGCGTTCGTGCCGACGGTGGTGCCGTGGACGACGGTGGAGACGGTTGTCACATCAGGGGCAGCTGTCCGCACGCCGTTCAAAAAGCCGCGTGACGGATCTGCCGGGGTCGACGGTACCTTGGCCACCTGGGCCTTGCCCTGCCCCTCATCCAGCAGAAAGACGTCCGTGAATGTCCCACCGACATCCACACCGATGACAATGCGATCGCTCACGAGGCGGCTCCTTCCGCCCGGAGGCGCTGTGTTTCGGAAAGGTCGACGGTGCCGTCCTCGGCCAGTGCGACCTTGTAGTCCCGGCGGGCCGCCTCCCTGGAGATGAACCCGAGACGAGCGTCATCGGCGACCGCGTCAGGCTCCCGCTCCACCGGTGCGCCATAGCCACCGCCGCCCGGCGTTTCCAAACGAACGGCCTGGCCGCGCTTCAGCTTGATGCCAACCATCTTTGAGGCCATGGGTGGGCTGTGGTCGCCGTCCTCCTGCTCGAAGAAGAAGCGGTTCATCGCTCCCTCTTCTCCCCCGACGACGCCCGGCGGCGCGAACCGTCCCCGTTCACCAAACAGGAATGCATCCGCTGCCTGTTCGAGAATCTCGATCTCATAAACAGCCCCGAGACCGCCCCGGTGCCGTCCGGGCCCGCCACTATCCGGGCGCAGTGCCCATTGCCGGAACATAACCGGATAGGCGGCTTCCAGGATCTCCAACGGCGGAATGGTCGCCGTTGAAATCGGTGCGTTGCCGTGGTTGAGCCCGTCGCCTTCCGGATGCCCGCCGTGCCCGCCGCCGAAGAAGCTGAACATGACCCAGCGCCGACCATCCTCTCTGTGCCCCGCCAAGGACAGCGCGTTGATGGTGCCGTAGGCGCAACCGTTCACCCGTTCCGGCGCTGGTCCGGACAGGGCCGTGAAGACGCCATCGATCAGGCGCAGGATGGTCTCGGTGTATCCACCGACCGGCTTGGGCGCGGTCGCGGACAGGATCGTGTTATCGGGGATGACGAAGGTCACCGGCTCCAGCACACCCGCGTTCGCAGGGACCTCGCGGAAGAGATGCTTCAGCGCCACGTAACAGGCGGCAATCGTCGTCGAGCGGGAGATGTTCACGGGCCCCGCACACATGGGCGAGGAGCGGGAGAAGTCGAGGGTCATCTCCTCCCCGGCAACCGTGATATCCAGGGCAACCGACAGCGGCTCGTCCACGATGCCGTCGTTGTCGAGATGATCCTCGACGCTGTAGGTTCCGTCCGGAAGCTCCGAGATGTAGGCGCGCATCAGTCGCGCGGCCCTGGCTCGCAGCTCCCCCATCGCCTCTTTGACGGTTGCGTCACCGTACTCGTCGAGCAAAGCCTCAAGCCGCTGAACCCCGAGATCGAGCGCGTTGATCTGGCCGTTGAGATCGCCATAGAGGCTCATCGGCAGGCGCGAGTTCGCGCTCATGATATCGACGATGTCCTGACGGAACCGGCCTGCCTCGAACAGCTTTACCGGAGGGATCAGCATGCCCTCCTGAAAACTCTCCGTCGCAACTGGGTTGTAGTTGCCGGGCACGTTGCCGCCGACATCGTGGTAGTGGCCGACGGACGCCAGCCAGCAAAAGATCTTGCCGTCCCGGAAAACCGGGCGCACCAGCCGGAAGTCCGACAGGTGGGTGCCGCCATCATAGGGGTCGTTGAAGACGTAGACGTCGCCGTCCGCCAGATCGCCGTCCCGTGCCGCCTTATCGATGACCATCTTCACGGCAAACGCCATCGCGCCGACGAAGATCGGCAGACCGGACTTGCCCTGGACAAGCGTCTCGCCGGTTTCCGCGTCGTAGAGGCCATGAGACGCGTCGTGCGCCTCTGCGATGATCGGGTTGAAGGCGCTTCGGAAGAGCGTCGCGTCCATCTCGTCGGCGATCTGCTCCAGACGGCCGTTGAGAACCGCGAGGGTGACCGGATCAATCATCAGCCGCGTCTCCCGCTTTTTCGAAGGCGGCCGGGTCATACTTCCCGCCAAGGGCCAGCATCTCCGGCGTGCCGATCACAGCATTGAACTCCTTGAAATCCAGCATCCGGTCACGCCAAGGGTCGGTTGTCCCATGCGCCTTCAGACTGGCGAAATACTCCTGCAGCACGACGGCCAAGGCGCGCACGGTTCCGCCGGGGAAAATGACGAAGGAGAAACCTGCGGACTGGAGGTCGGGAGCGGACCGGATAGGTGTCTTCCCCCCCTCGACCATATTGGCCATCAGCGGTATCCGGCCGCCGAACCGCTTCGCAATCGTCTGCATCTGCTCGGGCGTCTCAGGGGCTTCGATGAACAGGACGTCCGCGCCTGCATCGAGATATAGATCCGCGCGGTCGAGAGCGGCCTCGAACCCTTCCACGGCAATTGCGTCCGTGCGCGCGTAGATCAGCGTCTCTTCGGAGCTGCGTGTATCCACAGCCGCCTTCAGTTTGCCGACCATTTCCGCCGCGGATACCAAACGCTTGCCCGCCAGGTGGCCGCATCGCTTTGGCAGATCCTGATCCTCAAGCTGGATGCCGGTCGCGCCCGCCCGCTCGAACTCCCGGATCGTGCGGACCACGTTGAGGGCATTGCCATAACCGGTATCGCCATCGACCACGATCGGGATCCCGATCCGTTCGGTGATCGCGGTCACGGCGTCCGCCACCTCCCGCATCCCGATCAGGCCAATATCCGGGCGGCCATAGCGCGTATAGGCAAGAGACGCTCCCGAGAGGTAGGCGCAGTCGAACCCAGCCCTCTCAACCATCAGCGCGGAGAACGCGTCATAGCATCCCGGTGCGACAACGATGTCGCCCTGACCGGCCACGCTGGCGCGCAGCCTATCCCTCAGTGTCATGTTTCCATCCTCATACTTCCGGACGCAGGAGCGTCCGTTACTGACCCGCCTCGGCGTACGCAATTGGCGCCAGGGTTCCGGTCAAGGCGGTGATCGACGGCTGGCTGTCGAAGCTCATCGCGGCGGTATGGACCTGGGCCGCTTGAGAATCCGTCCAGACCCGGGCCGCAAGCTCGAAAAACTTCGCGCGAAGCTCCGCTGCGTCATACGGGTCTTCGGTGTCGCCGCGGTTCGTAAAGGCCTCCGCCTTCAACTGCGTTCCGTCGGTCAACGTCACGACGACCCGGGCGGGACGGTGGTCCGGCATCATCGCGGTTAAAGTCGGGTCTTCGATAACCTCGACACGGTCCGCAATCGCCCGGATCTCAGGCCGGTCAAGTTGGTCGACCACGAAACTCATGACACCGCTTGAGCCGTTGACCAGCGTTGTTGCCACGGCGAACGGAACGGAAAATTTGCCAGCCAGCGTGTTGCGCGGCGCCCGATCCGAGAGTTGTGCAGCGAGAGAGTATGTCTCGACCCGGACGGAGGCGATGTCCTCCGGCTTAAGTCCGCTCGGCCGTTGGGCCACGATCTCCGCCAGGGCATCCAGCGTTCCGTGGTTGTAGCGGCAGCAGGCGTGGCGCTTGAAGTAGTTGCGCGCGATCTCCCACCGGATACCAAGCTCAACCGTCATCTCTTCCGGCGCCCAGGTCTCGGAGACGACGGTGCCCCAGATGGTGGACAAGCCGTCGCGCTCTCCGGTGAAGCCTGCCCGGACCATGTCCCAAGCCATGAGGCCGATCTTGCCACTGAACCCCGAGAAGGTGTTTCGGACGGTACCGCCCTGAAGCATGGTCTGACGGCTTGTCGCGAGGCCGAGGGTGGAAGCGACGTTGATCACTTCCCGCACCTGCTCCGCCGACGCACCCGCAAGTTTGGCGACGGTGACGGCCGCCCCCACGGTGCCCCAGGTACCATGAGGATGCATGGACATCCGGATCTTGGCGCCAATGCCGATCCGGGCACCAATCTCATAGCCCAGGACGACGGCTGTCAGAACGTCCCGGCCGGACAGGCCGCGCGGCTCCGCATAGGCCAGTGCTGCCGGAATGGCGTGAATCGCGGGATGCCCTCGGCTGAACTGGTTGCCCTCGTCCAACTCCAGGAATGTACCGGCTGTCCCGTTGAGAAAGGCCGCCGTCGAAGGCTCGGCCGAGACGCCCGCACCGATCACGGTGGCCGACCCCGGAGCCGCCTCCACCATGGTCGTGGTCAGCGCGATGACCTCAGGTTCCCGTGCACCGGCTGCGATCGCGGCAACCGTGTCGGCCATGACAGTCCGAGCCCGCTCCACCGCAGGCTGGGGAAGGTCCTCATAGCGGCAATCGGCGACAAACCGAGCGACCGTATCCAGATAGTCCGCCATTTCTCCCTCCTGCTCCCAATTTGTGTGGCATGACATAGAGGGTTGTCGGGGCGCACGACAAGGGCACCCGCCCCAAAAGTGGGGGGATTTGGTTCCACGTTGCGGAAAGTTCGGGATTGAGAGACCGCTATTCCGCGAAGTGGCAGGCGACTTTATGGTTCGGCGCCAACTCCCGCCAAACCGGTTCTTCCGCCGCGCAGCGCGGCTGGGCGACCGGGCACCGGGTATGGAAACGGCATCCCGACGGCGGGTTTGCGGGGCTTGGGATCTCGCCCTCGAGTTTCTGGGCTTTGCCCCTGTCATCCGGATCAAGCGACGGGATCGCGGACAACAGCGCCTTCGTGTAGGGATGCCGCGGCGCTTGAAACAGGCTTCGTGTCGGCGCCGTTTCCACCAAGCGGCCGAGATAGAGAACGGCGACCTGATCGCAGGTATGGGCAACGACGCTCAGATCATGGCTTATGAAGAGGAACGTGATGTCCAGTTCCCGCTGAAGTGACTTCAGCAGGTTCAGGATGTCCGCCTGGATCGAGACATCGAGGGCCGCCACGCTTTCATCGGCGACAAGGAATTTCGGCTGGCAGACCAGCGCTCTCGCGATCGAAATTCGCTGGCGCTGCCCGCCGGAGAATGCGTGAGGAAAGCGTCGAAGATGCTCCAGGTTGAGCCTGCATTTGGCGGCGATCTCACGCACCCGCTCATCGGTCTCCGCACGGCTCCTTGTCAGCTTCATCACTTCCAACGGCTCGGCGATAATGTCACGCACCGTCATTCGGGGGCTCAACGCGGCGTAAGGGTCCTGAAAGATGAGCTGGGCGCGGCTCCGATAGTCCTTAAGCCCCCGCTTATCGAGAGAAGCGATGTCAAAAGCCACGTCCCCATCGTCGTAGGACACATGTCCATGGGTGATCGGCACCGCCTTTAGGATCGCGCGGCCGAGCGTGGTCTTGCCGGAGCCGCTCTCCCCCACAAGCCCGAAGAGGCTGCCTTTCGGTATGTCGAGGGAGACGTTGTCAACAGCGCGGATCGTCGGGGGCGGGCCGAAGAGACGGCGGCCGATTGCGAACTCAACCGACAGGTCGTTGACGGAGATGTGCGGCCGGGCGGGAGAACCCGACTTATCCGGTGTCGCGACAACGCTCATGCCACCGTCTCCGCGGCGCGGGCGCCTTCATTGGCGCCGCTCTCGGCGAGGAAACACGCCGCCACATGACCGTCCGCCAATGATACCGAACCCGGAACGTCGACATCACACCGCCCAGCGATTGCCTGGGCGCACCGGGTGTGAAAGACGCATCCCCGGGGCCGCTCCAAGGGGCTGGGAATATCACCTGGGACAGGTGTGAGAAGCTCGTCCAAGGCCTCAAGCTTCGGCAGGGCATCAAGCAGGCCCTTGGTGTAGGGATGCGCCGGCCGGCGGATCACATCCCGGACACTGCCGATCTCCACCATCTTGCCGAGATACATGACAGCGACCCGGTCCGCTGTCTGGGCAATAACGCCCAGGTCATGGGTGATGAAGAGGATGCCCATGCCGAACTCATCCACGAGATCCTTCATCAAGTCGATTACCTGAGCCTGAATGGTGACATCGAGGGCCGTTGTCGGCTCATCCGCGATCAACAGCTTGGGCTTGGTCGACAATGCCATGGCGATCATCGCGCGCTGTCGCATGCCGCCGGAGAACTCGAACGCGTACTGCCCGAACCGCCGGGACGCATCCGAGATGCCGACCCGCGCCAGCATCTCGATCGACAGTTCCTTGGCTTGCTTCTTCGTAAGCGAGGTGTGGATCAGAAGCTGTTCCACCATCTGATCGCCGACGGTGATCGCGGGCGCGAAACTCGCCATCGGCTCCTGGAAGATCATGGAGATCGCCCCGCCACGCACGATCTCCAGATCGCGCGGCCGGCTGAGTTTCAGGATGTCGACGGGAGCCCCTTCGGATTGCAGCATGATGCGGCTGTAATCGCCGTAGATCGTGTTGCTGCCGTTCAACTTCATCAGGGACTTTGCCGACACGGACTTGCCCGACCCACTTTCTCCCACGAGGCCCAGCACCTCACCCGGTGCGATATCGAACGACAGGTTCTCGACGGCGGTGATCAGCCCTTCGTCCGTGCGAAAACGGATCGTCAGGTTCTGCACGCTGATCAGAGGCTCGCTCATCATTTCTTGTCCGAGTACGGATCGGCGGCGTCCCGAAGACCATCGCCCACGACCACGAACGCCATCACCATGGTGACGAAGAAAATCACGGGGATGAAATACCACTGATAATCCAGAAGAACGTCAGAGCTGGTGACCGCCTGAAGCAGCACGCCGAGAGAGTTGACGGGCTCCTTCAGCCCAAGCCCGATGAAGCTCAACGCTGTTTCGGACAACACCATGTAGGGGAATGAGATCACCAGATCGACGATGATATAGCTGGTGAAGCTCGGTAGCAGATGTCGGCCGATCACGTGGGTCGCCGACGCGCCGCAGAGCTGGGCAGCGAGGACATATTCCTGATTTCGTTCGGTCAGCAGATGCGTCCGCACCCGCCGTGCCAATGTCGGCCATCCGATGAGCCCCAGAATTATCGAGATGAAGAAGAACCGGGTCTCCGAACTCCACTCATCCGGTACGAAGGCGGCCAGTGCCATGAAGAGCGGGATCGCGGGCACCGTTCGAACCGCGTCCGTGATCATCTGGAAGAAGCCGTCTATTCGGCCCCCGAAATAGCCGGAAGCCCCCCCAATGATCAGCGCCAGGACAAAACTGATGAAGACACCGATTGTCCCGACGGCCAGGGACGTCCAGATGGCGTGCAGTGTTCTGGAGAAGATGTCTTTACCGCCGGCGTCCGTGCCGAACAGGTGGATGCCGCCCTCCTCAATCCCAAAGAGATGGGTGGTGAAACCAAAACCGGCAAAACGCACATCCAGGGCGGAGCCGGGCAGATCCAGGTTGAATGCCAGGACCCGATACTCCCACCCCTGCGGAAGGAAGGTCACATAGCGGCGTTTGTCCGGATTGATGGTGGTCACCCACCGGAAATTCGTCTTTATCGACCGGGTCCGTTCCAGGCCGTGAAGGAAGGGCCGCCAGGAGCACCCGTTGTGATCGCAGAACATCGGTATCTGCGGCGCCCCGTTTTGGTAGTCCTTATCCCGACCGGCAATCGTCGGATCATAGGGGGACAGGAACGGCGCGAAGATCCCCATCAGAACCATGATCAGGAGCACGGTGCCAGCCACCATCGCCGCACGGTTCTTTTTGAAACGCGACCAAATGAGCTGGGTCTGGCTCGCCGTGAAGTACACCTCTTTCTTCCGTCGCTCCGCGAGGGCCTCGGCGTTCATGGTCTCTTCCGCCACGTCAGCCCCCCATCACCGAGCGCCGGACGCGCGGGTCGATAATCGCCAACAGGACATCGGTGAAAAAATTCAACGCGACGATCGATGCGGTCAGCATAAAGATGATTGCCCCCGCCAACTGCTGATCGTTCGACCGCGCGAGCGCCTCCAACAAAAGCGACCCCGCCCCCGTCAACGTCAGAATGATGGCAACGATCGGTAACTCGTTGAAAACCCGGTTCAGGTCGAACCCCAGGGAGTTGACAATCGGGCCCAAGGCATGGCGTGCCGGATAGCGCCACAAGAGGCGCCAGCCGAACACCCCCCTCGCCTGTGCGGCCGTGACATAGAGTTTGCCAAGCTCATCGGACATCAACGCACGAACGGTTTGCAGCGCGAAAGCAGTCGCCGACCACCCCAAGATCAGGATCGGAAGCCACGCGCGAGACAGGAAGTCCAATACCTTGTCCACCGACCATGGCGCGTCCCGGTACTCCTTGGAGAAGAGCCCCGTCAGGGTGTCACCGAAGACCACGGTGGAAAACAACATGATCATCAACGCCAACAGGAAGTTCGGCATGGCGAGGCCGAGGTAGGAAACAAAGCGCAACGTATTGTTGGCAAACGGGTTATTGGCGGTTGCGGAAATGATTCCGACAGGTATGGCAATCAGATAGGCGAAGAACAGAGCGGCGAAGCAGATCCCGAGCGACAGCCAGATCTTCTGGCCCAACAGCCCGTTGATGCTCATCCGCAGGATGCAACTGTCCCCAAAGTCCCCTTCGATGAAGACGTCGCCGACCCAGCTTGCCCAGCGCACGACAAACGGCCGGTCAAGGCCGAGGCGTGCCTCCTCGGCGGCGATGTCCTCCACGGTGATCTTGGAGCCTTGGGTATTCTTAAAAGCGAGATAGCGCTCAGCGCAGTTCCCCGGAACCATCTCCATCAGGGAGAACACGATGAAGGACACCAACAGCAGCGTGACAATGGCCATCGCCGCGCGGGTCAATGTGAACTGCACGAACTGCAACATGCGACGCAAGCCCCCGTTTGCGCTCATGAAGAGAGATTGATCAGCCGGTCCGCCTCGCTTCGTGAGAGATCGGGGACCGGCCCCCGCCGAGACGGGGACCGGTCATTTCTTTATTGCACCTGCGAAAAGCCTATCAGCTTTCGTTGGCCAAGTACCACTGGAAAGCCCGGTACGGATACGTCCGGTAGTAGTCATAGGAGTTCGTCTTGAACTCAGTGAAGTTCTTCAGCGCGTTCCGATGATACATCGGGTTGGGCGCCTGAACCGTGCCGATGAACAGCAGGTTCTCCACCATGGTCTTGACCATCCGCGCACCGATCTCATTGGCCTCGGCCGAACCGGAGCCAGCGGACTGGAACGCGTTGATGTCGGCCATCATGTCGTAGACGAACTGCGGCGGCTTCACACCGTTGGCGCCATCACTTTCCACATACTCAGCCCACAGCATTCCAGACCGGTGGCCGAAGTAGTTCTCGAATGGCGGAACGAACAGCTCGTTGTTGCCAAGCACGACGGCGAGCGGCTGGCTCTTCTGCCACGCACCAACATCGAGCTGGTTCGCGGAGGCCGCCGAGCGATACTCATCGGGCGTGACTTCCTTCGACGTGGATTTGACGCCCACATTGGTCCAGTGCTGAGCGACCAGTTCGACAACTTGGGCGGCCATGCCCTGGGTTGCGAACTGGATGTTCAGGACAAACGGATCGCCGTTCGGAAGATCCCGGTTGCCGTCGCCGTCCTTGTCGACGACACCGACTTCATCCAGGAGCTTCTTCGCCATGTCCGGGTCGAACTGCGCGAAATGCGACAGGAGAGCCGGGTCGACGAACTCCGGGGTCGGGGAGAACGCGACATACTGCTTCGGCACACCGAGATCGAAGAACGCAACTTCGTTGATCTCCGCCCGGTTGATCGCGACCGACATCGCCTGACGGAAGCGCAGATCTCCGAAAACCTTCCGCTTCTCCTCGTCCGGCGACGTCACGTTGAAAGAGAACGTCGGCATGGCGATCGTCGGCTTGAGATCGATGGTGTAGTCGCCCTTCTCCTGGCCCTCGAGCAGCATCGGCGCCGACGGCAGTTGAAGAGACTGGGACTTGTAGTCGACTTCAGAGTTGACGAGCTTCAGGAGGCGAACCTCGTTCTCATTGATGTACAGCTCATCCTGCTCACTGATGTAGGGGAGCTGCTGGCCGGCCGTATCGACAACAAAGAAGTACGGGTTGGCAACCAGATGGCGGCCTCCCGGTGTGTCCTTGATAAGGATATGGCTCTCAAGCGACGGCATCACCGCCTTCGGCATATTGCCGACCTTGTCCGCGTGGGCGAGCAGCGGCGACGGCGTATCCGTCCAGTCGGAGTTGCCATAGTAAGCAGCGATGACGTCATAGCCCTTCTCGAACCCAAGCTCTTTGGCGAGCTTGTCCGCATCCGGGTTGATCGCCGGGTGGTATTGGCCAAGGAAGTGCTTCGGCTGGAAGCCCTGGGCATAGGACGTCGCAAAGTGCGCCAGCAGGCCCGGCTTCGGAGACGGCAGGTTGAAGACCACGGTCTGCGGGTCAACCACTTCCACCGTCATCCGCTCGCCCGCGACAAGGACGTAGTCCTTCGGCTTGGCGATAACGTTCGGGTCGAGCGCCAGATTATCGTACCAGAACTTCACGTCCTCAGCCGTGAACGGCGCGCCGTCCGACCACTTGTGCCCCTTGCGGAGAACAAAGGTGAGCTTCGTGAAATCGTCATTCCAGGTCCAGCTCTTGGCGACCATGGGGACGATCGTGGTCAGGTCATCGGAGAACCGGACCAGGTTAACGTGCCTGACCGACAGGAAGTCGGATGTGCCGGCTTCGGTCGCGTTGGACAGGACATCCAGCGTACCGCCATAGCGGCCGATTTCCTCATACGGCGCGACCACGAGCGGCTCGGACGGGAGCCGGTCGGCAACCGACGGTAGGGCCGGATTGCCCTTAATCTGGCTGTTCAAATCGGCCGCGGCGGGATTGGCCGTGAACGTCATCTTACAGTTGGCGGCCGCCTCGAACTCAGCAAGATCGAACTGTTGCGGGAAGGCACCGGAAATGCCCTTGTCGTCGGCGACAGTGATCGCCGGGCAGGCTGCGGAGTGGCTGGCGGCTTGCACGTCGACAAAGCTTGTCGTCGACATCAGCCCGCCGAGACCAAGGCAGGCCATCAGCGTAAACTTTGACATGCGCATGAACGCTGTCTCCCAAATAATCGAGGGTATCGATCCCATAGCAGGACGGCGAACGCCCCGTCCGCCGAACCTCCGAGATGCCACCATGAGAGAGACGGTTTGCCGAAGGATTTGTTGCAAAATCATGAATATTAACCACCATGCGTCGAGGCATGGCCGGAAGATCACGTTCTTAATCAGGCAATTAGAGTGATTGTGAGGCTATCAAGCCGTCCCGCCGAACCTGGAAAGAACCCGTTCCTTAATTTTTGCCGGGACGAAGTCCTTGATCTCGCCGCCCAGATTCGCGATCTCCTTCACGAGCCGGGAGGAGATGAATTGATGCCGGTCGGACGCCATCAGAAAAACGGTGTCCACATCCCGGTTCAACTGGGCATTCATCCCAACCATCTGGAATTCGTACTCGAAGTCCGAGACGGCACGCAGCCCCCGGATGATGGTCCCCGCGCCCTGCTGCTCCACGAAATGCATCAGCAGATTTCCGAACGACGAAACCTCGATTTCGCCATGGGTTCCATCGGAGAAGGTCGACGACAGAGCTTCCATCTCGTCCTTCACCATCTCAACCCGCTCGTCGAGGCTGAACAGTGGTCCCTTGCCCGCATTGCGAGCAACCGCCACAACCAACTTGTCCACGAGTTTGCTGCCACGCCGAATGATGTCGAGGTGACCGTTCGTGATCGGGTCAAAGGTGCCCGGATAGACGCCAATTCTCATATCTGCCGCTCCCCGGCCCCCTGGTGCGCTCAGTCGTCGGTTTGATCGGTCGGCGCAGCCCCATCCCCTGGGCTGGTGTCCGGCGCCTCCGGTCCGGCTTCCGAACCGTCCTCCTCATCCTCACCGTCGTCGCCGGAAACCTCTCCGACAAGATCGACGGACACAACCTTTTCTCCGTCCGCGACCCTAAAGATCCAAACACCTTGGGTTCTGCGGCCGGTGACGGAGACCCCGGTCACAGGACAGCGGATCAACTGCCCGCCATCGGTGACCAACATGATCTCGTCATTCGCCTGCACCGGGAACGCGGCCACAACGGGCCCGCCCCGATCCGTCACGTCGATGTTGGCGATGCCCTGACCGCCCCGTCCGGTAACCCGGTACTCGAATGCGGAGCTCTGCTTTCCAAGCCCACTCTCAGTAACCGTCAGAATGAACTCTTCGGCAGCACTCAACTCGATGAAACGCTGCTCCGGCAGGATCGTCCGCAGACCTTCCGGTGCTGCGGTGTCGACCGCTTCCTCGTCAGAAGATGCGGCACGCCGGATCGCGGCGGCCTGGCGGAGATAGACGTCACGCTCGGTATCATCCGTCCCCTCGACCGGTTGGTGCTCCACATGGCGGAGGATCGACATGGACACGACCCCGTCGCCTTGGGCCAGTCGAACCCCGCGCACACCCATGGAATCCCGTCCCCGGAAGAGCCGGACATCGCCAACAGGGAACCGGATTGCCTTGCCGTTCCGTGTCGCCAACAGAACGTCATCGCTCTCTGAGCACGGCTGAACCGCAATAAGCCTGTCACCCTCATCCAGCTTCATGGCGATTTTGCCGTTCCGCTTGATGTTGGTGAAATCGCTCAGCGCGTTTCGGCGAACCGTGCCGGCGGAGGTGGCGAACATCACATGGAGTTCTTCCCAACTCTCCTGATCCGCTGGCATGGGCATGACGGTCTGAATCCACTCACCCTCTTCCAGCGGCAGAAGATTGACCATCGCCTTGCCCCTGGACTGGGGCGTGCCCACCGGCAAGCGATAGGTCTTGAGCTGATAGACCATGCCGCGTGAAGTGAAGAACAGGATCGGCGAGTGCGTGTTGGCCACGAACAGACGGCTGACCGCATCCTCGTCCCGTGTAGACATCCCCGACCGGCCTTTTCCGCCCCGATGCTGCGCCCGGTAAGTGGAGAGCGGCACCCGCTTGATGTAGCCGTTCAGGCTGACGGTAACGACCATCTCCTCGCGCTGGATCAAGTCTTCGATGTCGTGCTCGAACTCATTCTCTTCGAGCGTGGTCCGGCGATCGTTCGCGAAAGCCTCACGCGCGGCTGTCAGCTCTTCGCGCATCACGGTCATGAGTTTTGTCCGTGACTGCAAGATCTCCAGATACTCCTTGATGCGTTCGGCGATCTCCCGCGTCTCGTCCACCAGTTTCTCGCGCTCAAGCCCCGTGAGACGCTGCAACCGGAGATCCAGGATCGCACGCGCTTGGGCATCCGAGAGTCGGTATTTCCCGTCGATCACCTCATGCCCTGGATCGTCGATGATGGCGATGAAGTCCGCCACCTGGTCCGCGGGCCAATCCCTGGAGGTGAGCGCCGCACGCGCCGCCGCCGCATCCGGAGCGGCTCGGATAACCTGGATCACCTCTTCAATGTTGTTGAGCGCGACCAGCAGACCCGCCAACACATGGGCCCGTTCACGCGCTTTCCGCAGCAGGAACCGGGTTCTACGGGTGATGACCTCTTCCCGGAAGGCGACGAAGTCGACCAGCACATCCCGGAGCGTCATCTGCCGTGGCCGTCCACCGGACAGCGCCAACATGTTGACGCCGAATGTCGTCTGGAGCGGGGTGAAGCGATAAAGCTGGTTGAGGACGACCTCCGGCACGGCATCGCGCTTCAGCTCAATGACCACCCGAACCCCGTCCCGGTCGCTTTCATCCCGAAGCTCGGCAATGCCTTCGACTGTCTTCTCCCGCACAATCTCGCCGATGCGCTCCATCAGCTTGGCCTTGTTCACCTGATAGGGCACTTCGTGAACGATGATCGCCAAGCGGTCCTTCCGGATCTCCTGAATCTCGGTCCGCGCCCGCATCACGACGGACCCGCGGCCCGTGTGATAGGCCTCCCGGATGCCCGCCCGCCCCAGGATCAGCCCACCGGTCGGGAAATCCGGTCCAGGCACGATCTCCATCAACTCGTCGATGGTAATGCCGGGATTGTCGATGTAGGCGATCGTGGCGTCGACCACCTCGCCAAGATTGTGCGGCGGAATGTTGGTCGCCATCCCAACGGCGATGCCACCGGCACCGTTTACCAGCAGGTTCGGGAACTCGGCCGGAAGCACAGCGGGCTCATGCGTCGTCTCGTCGTAGTTGGGGACGAAGTCGACGGTTTCCTTATCGATATCGCGCAGCAGCGGTTCTGCCGATTTCGCGAGACGTGCCTCGGTGTACCGCATGGCCGCCGGGGGATCGCCATCCATGGAACCGAAGTTCCCCTGACCATCAATCAGCGGAAGGCGCATGGAGAAATCCTGCGCCATCCGCACCATCGCGTCGTAGATCGCCATGTCGCCATGCGGGTGATACTGACCCATCACGTCACCGACGATACGGGCCGACTTCCGATAGGGTTTGGACCAGTCGTATCCGCCTTCCTTCATCGCGAAGAGAATGCGCCGGTGAACCGGTTTCAGACCGTCGCGGACGTCAGGCAACGCCCGTGCCACGATCACGCTCATCGCGTAATCGAGGTACGAGCGCCGCATTTCGTCTTCGATAGAGACCGACGAGATATCAGGCGAAGTCGGAGGAGTGTCGCTCACGCTTTGACCGTTCCACAGAAGGAGTGATGTTCACCGGACAGCGTCCGATCAACGGTGATCCACCGATCATTTTATGGCTGATTCGAGAAGGTTTGCTTACCAAATTCCGCGCATGCGAACAACTGGTCGGTTCGCTGCCGGAACGATCCTAGTGACACGCGGCCATCATCAATCCTAAGCCCTTATCAGGCCGGTATAATCTGGCCCGTACCAGCCGCCTACACCGGTTTCGTCGCCCGGATGGAGAAGCTCAGGGGGAAGGAGGCGTGCCCGTCCGGCAGGCGGTACTGCCCGTAACTTCCAGGCACCATGATCGGTAATGCCTTCCAAGCGACCTCATCGTGTTCGTGCAGGAACTCGATCCGCAGCCCGGCCGAGATCAGTGCCGTAACAATTTCCCCCAAGGGATGTATCCACTCGAAATTCGTCTTCTTCTCAAGTTCGACCGATTGGTCTGCGTACGCAACGTCGGACTCCCAGCGAAGGGGATCGGGCTAGTGGAAGTACGAATAGGCGACGGTCGCAGGCCCGTCTTTCCGTTCGTCGTCCAGCGTTGCCAGCGCCGGATGCCATTCCGCGATATAGAAGGCACCGCCGGGTTTCACGAAGTGCGCAACGACCTCTGCCCACCGCTCGATATCCGGCAGCCAGTTGAGCGCGCCCCACCCGGTGTAGACCAGATCGAACCGCCCTTCGATCAGCGATGGCGCCTCGTAGAGGTCGCCCTCGACAAACGTCGCATCCAGGCCCGCTTTGCCCGCGAGTTCCCGGGCCTTCGTGATCGCGTCCGGTGAGTAGTCTAGACCTGTAACCAAAGCACCCTTTTGGGCGAGGATCATGGTATCCACGCCGAAATGGCACTGCAGATGAAGCAATGACAGCCCGGCTACGGAGCCGAGTTCCGCTTCCTCGATGGCATGCAAAGGCCGCTCGCCGCGCAGCAGACCAGCGACATTGTAGCCGTCATGCCCCTCGCTTCCGGCGTTGATATGAACAAGCTGGTTCCAGTACTCGCGATTGACGGCCTTCTCTTCCGCATAGTCGGACGAACTCATCCGATCGCCTCCGCATATTGTCCTTCATGAGGCTGCCACGGCGGCGATCGTCGTCATCGACTCACGCCGTCGACCTCAGAAGGGAATCTCGTCGTCCAGATCGTCGGGACCGCCGATCGGGGGTTCGGATCGACCACGGCCACCGCCGCCGCCGCCACCGCCACCGCCGCCCGAGCGGGAACCGAAGTCGCTGCCACCGCCGCCAGCGCGCTCGTAATCGTCTCCGCCGCCATAGGACGAACCGCCAGAGTCACCCCGGCCACCGAGCAGCGTCAGCTCTCCCCGATACCGCTGAAGGACGACCTCGGTCGAGTAGCGCTCCTGGCCAGATTGATCTGTCCATTTCCGGGTCTGGAGTTGCCCCTCAATGTAGACGTTGGATCCCTTGCGCAGATACTGCTCAGCGATCCGGGCCAGATTCTCGTTGAAGATCACCACACGGTGCCATTCCGTCCGTTCCCGCTGCTCTCCTGAGCTCCTGTCCCGCCAGCGCTCCGACGTGGCCAGCGACAGATTGACGATCTTCATCCCATCCTGGGTGGACCGGACCTCAGGGTCCCTGCCCAGATTGCCGACCAGGATCACCTTGTTGACGCTGCCTGCCATATCTTCCTCGGTTTCGTCTTGCTGTGCGGGAGCCAACACGACGGCACTTTCCCGCGGGAGGCCGTAGCTTCGCCGAGGACGCCGGTTTGGGCAAAAGGATTCCTTTTGGCACTAGATGGCAGCAACGACATTTCGCGGTACGGGATGGGGCGACAGATCAGATCGTGCGCCCTATATTCGTGACGGGCTTGGCCGGCTCCGATTTCGACATCCGGCGGGGACATGACCTCCGATACGCAGCTAAAGCACATCAGGGTCCGCGGTGCGCGGGAACACAACCTTCGTGACGTCGACGTGGAGATCCCTCGGGACACGCTCACCGTTCTGACGGGGTTGAGCGGCTCCGGCAAATCGTCGCTTGCCTTCGACACGATCTATGCGGAAGGGCAACGCCGCTATGTGGAGAGTCTTTCGGCCTATGCCCGCCAGTTCCTGGAGCTGATGCAGAAGCCGGATGTGGACCTGATCGAGGGACTCTCGCCTGCGATCTCGATCGAACAGAAGACCACGTCGCGGAATCCGAGGTCGACCGTCGGAACCGTGACGGAGATCTACGACTACCTCCGCTTGCTTTTCGCCCGTGTCGGCATCCCCTACTCGCCTGCGACCGGACTGCCGATCGAGAGCCAGACCGTCAGCCAGATGGTCGACCGAATCGTCGCCCTGCCGGAAGGCACCCGTCTCTATCTGCTGGCGCCGATCGCGCGCGGCAAAAAGGGAGAATTCCGGAAAGAGCTCGCGGATCTTCGCAAGCGCGGCTTCCAAAGGGTCAAGATCGACGGGGAGCTTTACGCGATTGAGGACGCTCCGGCCCTCGACAAGAAACGCAAACACGACATCGAAGTTGTGGTGGACCGCGTCGTGGTCAGAGACGGGCTGGCCACGCGGCTGGCGGATTCGATTGAGACGGCGCTGGAGCTGTCGGACGGCTTGCTGTTCGCCGAAGATGCGGGCAGCGGGGAGCGGCACACCTTCTCAGCCAAGTTCGCGTGTCCGGTATCCGGGTTCACAATCGACGAGATCGAGCCGCGGCTGTTTTCGTTCAACAATCCGTTCGGTGCCTGCCCCACATGCGACGGCCTCGGGACCCAGATGTATTTCGATGAAGCACTGGTGGTTCCCAACGAGGCGCAAAGTCTGGCGGACGGCGCGTTGGCGCCCTGGGCGAACTCGTCCTCGAAGTACTATCGGCAAACCCTTGAAGGCCTATGCCGGCACTATGGCGTGGAGATGGGTGCGCCCTTCAAGACGCTCCCGGCTCACGTTCGCGAGGCGATCCTACACGGCACAGGCCGGGATTCGGTGAAGTTGACCTTCGACGACGGCCTCCGGTCCTACACGACCAACAAGCCTTTCGAGGGGTTGATCCCGAACATGGAGCGGCGGCTGCGGGAGACGGACTCGACCTGGGTCCGAGAGGAGCTGTCGAAGTACCAGGCGATCAGCCCGTGCGACGCCTGCGGTGGCAAACGCCTCAAGCCGGAAGCGCTCGCGGTGAAGGTCGACGGGCTGGACATCAGTTCAGTGACCGAAATGTCCATCGCCGAGGCCGGCCGTTGGTTCCTCGCCCTCGATAGCAAGCTCAACGACAAGCAGAGCGAGATTGCCGCCCGGATTCTCAAGGAAATCAACGAGCGCCTCGGCTTCTTGAACAATGTGGGGCTGGAGTACCTGACCCTGTCCCGGTCGTCCGGAACGCTGTCCGGCGGAGAAAGCCAGCGGATCCGATTGGCGTCCCAGATCGGCTCCGGCCTGACGGGCGTGCTCTACGTCTTGGACGAGCCGTCCATCGGTCTGCACCAACGGGATAACGACCGGCTCCTGGCGACGCTCCGGAGGCTTCGGGATATCGGCAACACCGTTGTCGTCGTCGAGCACGACGAGGATGCCATTCGAACGGCTGACCACGTGATCGACATAGGCCCGGGTGCCGGTGTTCACGGCGGCCGGGTCGTTGCCTCTGGGACACCGGATGAAGTTATGGCCGCGCCGGACAGCCTGACGGGGCAGTACCTCACCGGTATGCGGCAGGTCCCGATCCCGGCGATGCGGCGGCAACAGCAGCGCGGACACCTGATTGAGCTGACGGGTGCGACCGCAAACAACCTGAAGTCTGTCGACCTGCAACTCCCGCTTGGCCTGTTTACCTGCGTTACCGGCGTCTCGGGTGGCGGTAAGTCCTCGCTCATCATCGAGACGCTTTGGAAGGCGCTGGCGCGAAAGCTCCATAACGCCCGCGAGACCCCCGGCCCGTTCGAAGAGCTTTGGGGGGCGGAGCGGATCGACAAGGTCGTCGATATTGATCAATCGCCCATCGGCCGGACGCCCCGGTCAAACCCGGCGACATATACCGGCTGTTTCACGCCCATCCGGGACTGGTTCGCCGGTCTGCCGGAGGCCAAGGCCCGCGGCTACGCGCCCGGACGGTTTTCCTTCAACGTCAAAGGCGGACGATGCGAGGCATGCCAGGGCGATGGTGTCATCAAGATCGAGATGCACTTCCTGCCGGATGTCTATGTCGAGTGCGATGTCTGCAAAGGCAAACGCTACAACCGGGAAACACTCGAAGTTCTGTACCGGGACCGGTCAATCGCCGACGTTTTGGACATGACGGTCGATGAGGGCGCGGAGTTCTTCAAGGCCGTGCCATCGATCCGCGATAAACTGGTGACGCTTCAACGGGTTGGGCTCGGCTACATCAAGGTCGGCCAGCCCGCAACCACCCTATCGGGCGGCGAAGCGCAACGGGTGAAGCTTGCGAAAGAGCTGTCGCGGCGTGCCACGGGACGAACACTGTACATTCTTGATGAGCCGACCACGGGGCTTCACTTCGAGGACGTCCGCAAACTTCTCGAGGTCCTCCATGCGTTGGTGGACCAGGGCAACACGGTCCTGGTGATTGAGCACAATCTGGAAGTCATCAAAACGGCGGACTGGGTCATCGATATCGGCCCCGAAGGCGGCGATGGCGGCGGACGCATCGTTGCGGCAGGTCCGCCGGAGGATGTGGCTGAGGCGGAGCAAAGCCATACCGGCCAGTACCTCGGCCCTTACCTTCGGCGTGAACCGGCGAAGAAATCCGCTTGATCCAGGCCTATGCGGTCGTTTTGACGCCCATCCGTTATCGTGCCATTCCGGTTCACTGAAATTAGCGTCTCCCAATGAGAGTTGGGATTTGAGGCGATTTTGCTAAAATTTTATTGCATTTTGTCGAGATTTCTATCGCTTAAGGTGAAGTAAAAATACTAATCAGCGAAAATCTCTAACAATATAGAAAACGCAAAGTTTAAGCCTCAAGCATCGCCTGATTACGTATTGATTACAATACTTTACCCTATCGATTTAGGCAGTTGAGCCCCCAATAAAACTGTGTAGTTGTACGTGCGTGTGTATCCATGAATGTCGAATTACACTCGGTCGGGGGAATGACATGGCATCGCTGAAGGACATGAAGATCGGAACCCGGATCGGAGGCGGATTCGGCGCTGTCCTGTTCCTCCTGATTTCGATTGGAGTCGGGGGCTTTCTCGGCCTTATCATGATCGAAGGCGGCTTCACGGATTATCGATCCACTGCCCGGTCCACCAATGAGATCGGACGTGTCCAGGCGAACCTGATCCTGACAAGGCTTTATGCGAAGGACTTCATCATCAGCGGCTCGGAAGAAGCCGTTTCCAATGTGAGGACCAGGGCCGCGACGACTTTTTCGGTCGCGGAGGGCGCTCTGGAACTGGCTTCACGGCAGGAAGAGAAAGATCTGCTCCGCAATATTGCGGACGACATGAAGTTCTATGCAGAACGCTTTGACGACGTGGTCGCGTTGCAGGCTCGCCGCAATGAATTGGTGAACAGCACACTGAACGCCATCGGCCCCGGTATGCGGAAGAACCTGCAAAGCATCATGGATACGGCGTTCGCCGATGGTGACGCGGAAGCTGCGTACTACGGTGGCAACGCGATGACGAACCTGATGCTCGTCCGCTTCTACGTTCAGCGCTTCCTGATCGATAACAAGGAGTCGGACTTTCTCCGCGTTCAGGACGAGCTTAGCCTTTTCGGGAAGAGCGCAGACGACATGGTATCGCGTTTGGAGAACCCCGAAAGGCTGCGTCTCGCGGAATCGGTCAGGGGCGATATCGAGACGTATCGTGCAACCTTCGGCGAAGTCCACGAGATCATCACGGAGCGGAACGGCATCATTGAAGGCGATCTCGACCGTATCGGCCCGGCGGTCGCGAACGCGGTTGAGGAGTTAAAGCTTCAGAACAAAGAACTTCAGGATACGCTTGGCCCTCGCTTGGCAAGCCAACTCACCGCGCTTGAGGCGGCTGCCATCGCCGTCGTGCTGATCGCGACGGTCATTGGCGCCTTGATCTCACTGACGATTGGCCGTTCCATCGCCCGGCCCGTATCGGAAATGACAGTCGCAATGCGGCAGTTGGCGGATGGCAACACAGATGTCGATATCCCCGCTACCGATCATAAGGACGAAGTCGGCGACATGGCCGCCGCTGTGGAGATCTTCAAACGGAACAAGATAGAGGCTGACCGTCTGTCGGCTGAGCAGCGCGCGCTCGAAGAGTCCAGAGCGGCAAGAACGCGCCGTCTCGATACCCTGACCTCGGATTTTGACGGACAGGTCCGCAACGCCCTCTCGTTCGTGTCGAGCGCCTCCGACCAGATGCGCGTTACCGCCACAACCATGGCCTCAACGGCCGTGGAAGCCTCTGAGAAGGCATCCATCGTGGCGACTGCCTCCAACCAGGCGAGCGAGAACGTTCAAACGGTCGCTGTCGCCACGGAGGAGCTCTCCAGTTCAATTGAGGAGATCGGACAACAGGTCTCCACCTCAACAAGGATTGCCGGCAACGCTGTGGATCAGGCGCAGACCGCCCAGGAAAGGATCGAAGGACTGGTTTCCAGCACGGAGAAGATCTCGGAGGTCGTAAACCTCATCAACGACATCGCGGAGCAGACCAATCTGCTCGCACTGAACGCAACGATCGAGGCGGCACGCGCGGGAGAGGCCGGCAAGGGCTTTGCTGTCGTGGCATCAGAGGTGAAGAACCTCGCCAGCCAAACCTCCAAAGCAACCGGCGACATCGCAACACAGATCTCCACTGTCCAGCAGGCGAGCGCTGAAGCGGCGAAGGTTGTCTCGGAGATTACAACAGTGATTGGCGAGATGAACGAGATCGCAACCGCGATCGCCTCTGCGGTCGAACAGCAGGCAGCCGCGACGTCGTCGATCGCACAGAATGTCGATGAGGCATCGAGCGGCACCCAAGAAGTGAACTCGAACATCTCTGCCGTAGACTCGGCAGCCAGTGAAACAGGCTCCGCCGCGAATCAAGTGAGAGACGCCTCTGCGGAGCTGTCGGCAAAGGCAGGTGAATTGAACCAACTTGTCCAAACATTCCTGGATGACGTAAAGGCAGCCTGACCTCACAACGCAGTCAAGCTGGTCAAACGCACAAAAGGCATCCCTTTTTCTGGGGTGCATTTTTGTTTTGAGACTTTCCAGCCGCCCTCATCGTCTCACTACGATCGCGATACATTAGTGTGTTGAAAGGAAATTGGCCTTCGGACTATTTGCTCAATGCAGCGAATCCTCTTTCTCAATACCTTCTTACTCGCGATTATGAGCAAATAGTGGCTCAGTTACGAAGCCAAGACTGGGGGGATCGATATGATTGGGCAGCAGAGAACTCTTGTTTCGCTCGCGCTAGCGGCGGCGCTTGCCGGATGTACTGCGAACGAAGCGGGCACGAAATTCCAGAAGCTTGAAGCAAACGGCACACAAACGATCGGGACCACGGCGGATATACGCGTTGTTATTGAGCGGGAGGTAGAGCCGGTCAGCAATCCCGGGCCCGGTCGGGTCAGTCCAAAGACGGTGATGTGCGCGGAACCAAGCCCCGATACGGCAAAGGCGGTCCAATCCGCCTTTAACACGGGCCTGGGTGCGGGTACGGGCCTCCCAACCGGAGACGCGCTTAGCGCCGCGATTCAGATCAGCCAGTCGCGCGCGGCAAGCTTGGCCGCTCTGGCGGAAAGATCGCTCTCTATTCAATTGATCCGAGATGGCCTCTACCGGGCTTGCGAAGCCTATGCAAACGGCGCGATCGGCGAGGTGCAGTACGCCGTCCTTCTGAGCGGCATCGATGAGACCATCATAACTTTGCTTGGGGCCGAACTAGCTGCCGGGAATTTCGGGCGGTCCCTTGCGACGATTTCCGGAGAGTCCGGCAGCGATGGATCCTCCGAGGCTTCTGCCAGTACCGCTTTGCAGACACTGCAGGAAGTGAACCGGTCGCTCGACCAAACAAGGAATGAGACGGCCAGACTGTCATCTTCTCTCGAGGAAACCAGGAACGAAACGCGCCGGCTGAACGACACGCTGTCTCAAGTTCAAGACGAGAAACGGCAACTGGAGGGTCAGGTTCAGGCGCTCGAAAGCAACTTGGGTCTTGCCACTGACGAGGACGTTGCGCGGGATCCATCCGGACAGCCGCAGGCCGGGCAAAATCGCCGTCTCGACGAAGCCCGTTCCGAACTCAACCAAACGCGGGATCGGGAAGAGACGCTTTCGGCGGATTTGAGCCGATCCAAGGAGTCCGAACGCGCGCTCGAGACAAGCCTTAAGACAACGGAGAACCGGCGCGACACGCTGGAACAATCGCAAGAGTCGATGGCCAAAGCGGTCAGCGCTGCGCAAACCAAAGCAACAGCGACCGCCGCCGGACAAATTCTCCCCGGCAAGCAGAGTCCGGAACTGGCGGAAACCATTGCCGGGATGCAGCGCACCTACATTGAAAACGGCAAAGGCACGAAGTCATTGATGATAGCCTGCCTCGTCGCGCTCGACCGCCCCAAGGACGAAGCAAACACCGCCCTGTCGGATGTCTGCCGGGATAAGATCATCCCCACGGCCATGGCCAACAGCATGCAGGCTCAGGAAAGTGAACGAAACTTTAGACTGAACCGTCTGAAGGTCGAGATGAGCGTTGCGGAATAACGGCGGCGCCAGTCGGGAGAGCGGCGGGTCCGTCCGCCGTTCTCTTGGACGCCACGGAACCTCCGGTCTCACCCCTAAGTCCGGTCACGCCGTCTATCCGACCGAGAAAACCTTCCCGAAAACCTTTAGGCCGGGCGCTACTCCCGAGCCCTGGACATAATCGAACTTCGCCTTTCTGGCGCCGGTCGCAATTGCATGATTGGGGGCGCCGGAGAAAAAGGTCCTGGTGCGTTTTCCGCTGTTGCGGCCGACGAAGCTTGTCATCCCTTCGTGAAGTGCCCCTGTCATTTCCTTGGTGTCGCCGGGGTCTGTCGCGACGCCGATCATGTTCACGCCCTCAAGGCGCTGGCGGCGATCGAACTCATGGCTGAACTGCCCGATGAAACCGGCGAAGAAAGGCGCAATATAGGAAAACGTCTGGTGCACCTTTGACTGCGGCACATCGTCCGGCATGCCCCGGACCAGCATGAAGACGCGACGCTCAGATTCCTCCGGCATATCCTTGCATGCTTCCAGATAGGTCTCACGGAAGCGCTTGGTCTCTAACGTTGTGAAGTGAACGGGCAGGAGCAGGAACGCCCTCAGCTTCATGTCGGCGGCGGCTTTAACCGCCGCGGCGGCCTCCCCCACGACATAGAGATCGGTGGCCCATTCGACGGCCCCCGTATCGCTCTCCTCGGGGATATCGGCCCTGACCGTCTCCTGATCAATCTCCGCCAGGTACATGGAGACCAGCTTTTTGCGGACGTTGGCGATCGGCCAGAACGCGAGTTTGGCCTCTTTCGTTGCGTCGTCGACTGTGGCCTTCTCCTCCGCCTCTTCGGCGTCCCGGGCCTCTTCGACCGTCTCCACAATGGCTTCCGGTTTTGTCAGCGCCTCCGTGTTCGCTCTCGGCACCTCGACCACCATCGACTTGACGGTGATCAGATCCGCAGCGGTGCCGACACCGTGGAGCCGTTCATTGATGTCCTTGGCGATCTTCTTGGCCTTCATGGTGGCCTGTTCGCGTGTCGAGCTACCGAACATCACGATGAACTGTTCGTCGTTGGCCAGAAGATAGATGTCGTTCGACGTGATCGTCTTCTTGATCACATTCTCCGCAAGGAGCAGCACCCGGGCGCGCACCTTTGGCCACCGCTCTCCGAATTCCTTTTTGACAGCCTCCATGCCGAGCATCTCGACATTCCCGGCGAGCAGCGCGTCGGCGGCAAGACGGTTCTGCCGAAGGAAATCGATCATGCGGCTCTTGAAGTCGGCCGTATCCTTCGGATTGAGCTTTCGGCGATCAAAACTGTCTAGGAAACCACTGTCAGCCAATGAATCACTCCGGGATGACCGCTTGAAGAGTACTCAGTCCAGGAATCGTTTCTTGTATATCGATGGATACATTGTATCGGATCACCAACCTCTATATGCCATGTCCCGTAACGGAAATAACACCTGTCAATTTAGCGGTTGTCGAGATGTCGGAGCTTTCTCCTATACATGTTGTTGGTGGCGGATTGGCTGGCAGCGAGGCGGCATGGCAGATCTCACGGTTGGGCGTTCCGGTCATTCTTCACGAAATGCGGCCTGTTCGCCGCACTGACGCCCATCAGACCCAGGGTCTCGCGGAGCTGGTCTGCTCGAACTCGTTCCGGTCGGACGACGCCGAAACCAATGCGGTGGGCGTACTGCACGAGGAAATGCGCCGCTGCGACTCGCTGATCATGCGGTGTGCCGATGCCCACAAGGTCCCGGCGGGTGGCGCCCTGGCGGTGGATCGCGACCATTTCTCCGCAGCCGTGGAAGCCGCCATCGATGCCGAGCCGCTGATCACAGTCGTTCGGGAGGAGGTCGCCGGCCTTCCCCCGCAGGACTGGGACAGCGTGATCGTCGCGACCGGACCCCTCACCTCTCCGGCTTTGGCCGAGGCGATCCGCTCCGAAACCGGCGAGGATGCATTGGCCTTCTTCGACGCGATCGCACCGATCCTTCACAAGGACTCGATTGACTTCGACATCGCTTGGTTTCAGTCCCGCTACGATAAGGTCGGCCCGGAAGGAGATGGTGCCGACTACATCAATTGCCCGATGGACGAGGCGCAATACACCGCCTTTATCGAGGCGTTGCTGTCGGCGGAGATGGGCGAGTTCAAGGACTGGGAAAAGGAAACGCCGTATTTCGAGGGCTGCATGCCGATCGAGGTCATGGCCTCCCGCGGCATCGATACCCTGCGGTTCGGTCCCATGAAGCCTGTTGGTCTGACGGATCCAAAAACAGGCGGGCGGCCCCACGCGGTCGTGCAATTGCGCCAGGACAACGCACTGGGGACGCTCTACAACATCGTCGGCTTCCAGACCAAGATGAAGTGGGGTGAGCAGAAGCGCGTCTTCCGCATGATCCCGGGTCTTGAGAACGCGGAGTTTGCCCGGCTGGGTGGCCTCCACCGGAATACCTTCATCAACTCGCCGAAGCTCCTGGACGAGACCCTGCGCAT
This sequence comes from Thalassobaculaceae bacterium, assembly GCA_963691835.1. GTDB lineage: Bacteria > Pseudomonadota > Alphaproteobacteria > Thalassobaculales > Thalassobaculaceae. Next base: position 3,721,407 of record OY829383.1, on the reverse strand, counting down.
GAAATCCATGCCGCGGATTCGGTTCGCGGGACAAATCACCGGCTGCGAGGGGTATGTGGAAAGTGCGGCTGTCGGCCTTATGACAGGCCGGTTCGCTGCTGCGGAACGCCGGGGCGAACTCCCGTCGGCACCGCCGCCGACCACCGCGATGGGCGCGTTGTTGAGTCACATCACCGGCGGCGCCGACGCGAAAACGTTTCAGCCCATGAACGTGAACTTCGGTCTCTTTCCGCCGCCGGATGAAGACGCGAACCGGACCGGCAAACGCAGGCTCAAGGGCCGAGACCGGAAGGTTGCGATGGCCCGTCGCGCTCTGTCCGACATGAACACGTGGATTGGTAAAGGGTCGGCCGCAGCCGCGGAATAGGCCGGCACAACATACGCGCTGCCCGTTGAAAACAACGGGTCAATAGGTTCGCAGAACGGAACTGAGCCACAGCCAAAGGATCCGGCCCGGGCTTTCAGCAACCAGGTCCGGTGAGAAGGGATTGTTTCCGGCTTTAGACAGGGTCTTCAAATAGCCCCGAGCCAATTGAGCCTGGAGCAAGATGGGCAGCAAGCGACGCGGGCGCCCTTTCGAGCGGGCCGAAGCGAGAGCATCCGCCGCCAGCGCGGACAACTCTCCCACGGCCCTCTCCAGTCCTGGCTCGGACCGGAGAGCGAAGTACGCTTTCTCGTCTACGCTGGCATCGCTCCACAGGGTATGGGGAATGATCGACCGCTTTGTCTTGGCGAGCCCGGGTGTCGCCCTGATCAAGCCGACGAGGGCATAGGACGTCCCAATCTCCTCGGCCAGATCCTGCTCCTGCTCGGATGCTTCGAAGCACTGCGCACAGACCCGCGAGAGCCCGCCGCCGGTGGCCCGGCAATACTCCAGAAGCGAGTTGACGTCCGCCGGGGCGGTTTCCTCCAGATCGGTTTCCCGGGCGTCGATGAGACGCCGCAATGGCGACAGTGAAAGGCCAAACGCCTGAACAGCGTCATAGAGGGGAGTGACGACCTCATGCTGCCTGGGGGTTCCGGCTTCGATGCCATCCAGGGATTCGCGCCACCATTGAAGGCGGATCTGACCGATTATGGGTTCCGAAACCACCTCAGCTGTCTTCGCAACTTCATGGTTGAAGGCAAGCAGGGCAAACAGCCCCTCACGCGCCGCGGGCGAGGCGAAAAGCGAGGTGAGGTATCGGTCCCTGTCATGGCGGCGCACGATCGCGCCACATGCAGACAGCGCGGCCGCCCCTGCGCTCACCCTTCCCCTCCACTCAAATGCAGGCGACGGAGGTCGGGTTCCAAGGATGGGGCCGTTTCGACGATATCGGCATACCCGGACCGGAACCGGTCATAGAGCTTGTCATAGATGCGGATAAGTCCGGTCAAAGCCGTGCGCTCGACGAGACCCAGATGCGGCCGCAGAGCTTCCAACTGGTGATGCCCCCGTTCCTGATAGGACTCGGCCTTGGCGACAAGGCGTTGGCCCAGCCGGCTAACCGCAGGGTCTTTTTGCCGGATAGCATCTGCCAACGACTGCGCCGACAGACCGGCCTCGGCCAACTGCTCCTGAGGGATCGTTACGAGGCGGTCGGACGTCGCAGCGTCCTTGGAGAGATCCCGCAGAATGTGAACGATGTAGCAATAGATCGCCAAATCCTCGGCGTAGACGCGCGCCGGTTCCGGCAGCGTGGACCGATAGCGGCCCTGGTCATCGATCCGGGCCGACAACAGATAGACGAAGACGGTCGCCGGACCGGCGCTGGCGCCGGTGGCGTAGTCGATAAAGTCCTGCCAGGACACCATTGGCTGTTCGGTGGTGTCCCGCCGCATCGCGTCAGCCAACGCCCGCCATGGCCACGAGCCGAGATCACTGACCTTGGCTGTAAGTGACAGGGCCTTGGCGATTTCCCAAGGCATGGCGCCATCGTTTGCGCCGTCATCTGTCGTTTGCCGCTCCCAATCATCAATCCGCGCCAGCATGGCCGCACGACCCTGCTCCCGCTCCTCGACAGAGAGCGGCAGAAAATCGTGGTCGACGGCATCGTCGATCCAGCGCATCGCTGCGTAGGTGGCCCAGAAGAAACGGCGTCTTGGAGCTGGCAAAAGAAGGGCGGCGTGGAGGAAATTGGCGTTCGCGCGGCGGGCGATCGCCTCACAGGCGGCAAAGGCGTCCCGGTCGGTACCGCTCTCGTTACCCAATGGGGTAGAGCGCGGCGGCGACCCGTCGCTCCTCCGTCAAAAGAACGTTGAACGTTCGGCAGGCGGCACCGGTGTCCATCACATCGACCACTGGCCCGCGGTCCCGGATGGCTTGGCGCACCGACGGCTTCAGGAAGCCAATCCGCGGACCGGTTCCGAGCAAAAGCACTTCCGCCTCGCTGTTCCCGTCCAAAATGGCCGCGAGGTCGTCGGCTTGCAGGTCTTCCGGCGTTGGCGGGGCCCACTCAATGGTGCGGGTTGGCAGGACCAGGATGGGGCACTCAAACGTGACCCCGGAAACCCGGAACCGGCCGTCGCCGTAGGCCTGGATGATCTGGCGCCCCTCCGGGACAAGCGGGGTTACGTCGACCATCCCCGAGGCCTCACGTCCCGCCTTCGGTCCGCTCGTACTCCGGTACCGCGACCGCCCGTTCCTCATCCTCGTCGTCGCCCCGCCGGACATCCGTGAACAGCAGCAGCGGGACGGCGATGAAGATCGAGGAATAGGTACCAACGATCACGCCCCAGATCATGGCCAGAGCAAAGTCAGCCAGGACTTCCCCACCGAAGAAATAGATCGCGAACAAAGCCAGGAGCGTCGTGATGGATGTCATCGTGGTCCGCGACAAGGTCTCGTTGATCGCCAGGTTGAAGACGTCTGGCAGCGGCATTGTCTTGTATCGACGAAGCGACTCCCGGACCCGGTCGTAGACGACCACGGTGTCGTTGATCGAATAGCCTGCGATGGTCAGAACCGCCGCGACGGTCGCCAGGTTGAATTCGTGCTGGATAAGCGCAAACAGTCCGATCGTCGTGATGATGTCGTGGACAAGTGCGGCGATGGCGCCGACACCAAACTGCCACTCAAACCGGAACCAGATGTAGACAAGGATCGACAGCAGCGCCAAGCCGACCGCCAGCATGCCCGCCTGGATCAACTCGGCTCCCACGGTGGGTCCGACAAACTCGACACGGCGATAGTCTATCTGTGGGCCGAGGGTTTCCTTCACTACGTCGATCGCCCGCATCTGCTCCCGCTCGGCCCCTTCCTGGCGCTGAATGCGGATCAGAACATCGGTAGGTCCCCCAAACTCCTGGATCGCAACCTCACCTAAATTGAGGCCAGAGAGTTGATCCCGCATGGCCGGGATGTCCGCAGGCTCGGGTGTGCGGACCTCAATCAACGTGCCGCCCCGGAAATCGATACCGAAGTTGAGGCCCAGTGTCAGGAACGAACCGATCGAGCCGATGATCAGCAGAGCGGAGAGAACGAAAGCGATCTTCCGGTTGGCGACGAAGGGAACCTTTGTTCCCGGCGGGACGAGACGAACAGGTTTGAACATGGTGCCGCCCTCCCTCAGATCGGCAAGGCTGCAGGACGGGACCTGCGAAGCCAAAGGACCACCATCAGACGGGTCACCATGATCGCTGTGAACATGGACGTGACGATGCCGATCGCCAGTGTGACCGCGAACCCTTTGATCGGCCCTGACCCGAAGGAGTAGAGGAACGTCGCCGCAAAGAGCGTGGTGAGGTTTGAGTCGATGATCGTCGTGATCGCGCGCTTGTATCCCGCGTCAATCGCGGTGGACGGTGTTCGTCCCTGCAGGATCTCTTCGCGTATTCGCTCGAAGATCAGCACGTTGGCATCCACCGCCATGCCGACGGTGAGCACGATGCCCGCAATGCCGGGCAGCGTCAGTGTCGCCTGAAGGGCCGACAGCGCGCCGACGATCAAGACGATGTTGAACATCAGGGCGGCGTTCGCCATCAACCCGAACAAGCCGTAGGAGACCACCATGAAGATCGCGACACCGATCACCCCGACGAGGGCGGCGATCTTGCCGGCTTCGATGGAGTCAGCACCGAGGCCCGGCCCAACCGTCCGTTCTTCCAACACCACAAGCGGGGCTGGTAGCGCACCGGCTCGAAGCAGCAGCGACAGGTCCTGAACCTCTTGAACCGTGAAACGCCCCGTAATGATGCCCGAACCACCGAGGATCGGCTGCTGGATCACGGGAGCGCTGATCACCTCGCCGTCCAGGAGGATGGCAAACGGCTCGTTCACGTGCTCGCTCGTAAACCGGCCAAAGAGGCGGCCGCCAGTTGCATCGAACCGGAAACTGACCACCGGCCGGTTCTGATCAAACGTCGGTTGGCTGTCGACAAGCCGGTCGCCGGAGACGGTCACACGCCGATGAATGATGTAGTGCGTCTGCTCACCGGCGCCTGCGTTCGCCGCTGGCACAAGACGTCGTCCTGGCGGTACACGCCCTGCCAGTGCCTGCTGCACGGACGCTGCGGTATCGACTTCATGGAACGTGAGCTTTGCCGTCTGCCCTAGCAGCTCCTTGATCCGGTCCGGATCATCAACGCCGGGCAACTGGACCAGGATCCGGTCCTCGCCTTGTCGCTGGATTGTCGGCTCCCGCACGCCGGTCTCATCGATCCGACGCCGGACGATTTCGATGGACTGCTGGAGAGCGGCCGTCCGGGCTTCCGAAGCGGCACTCTCGGTGAGGCTGATGCTCACCTCACCCGCGTCGTCGACCTCGACTGCGGTCGGAGAGCCGAATGACCCGCCCGGCACACCGCCAAAGGATCCGGTGGCACCTCCGAAACCACTGCTCGCGCTCGGCAAGTTGCTCACCACCTCTACCGCGCGTTCGCGGTCAGCCGCTTCGCGGACCCGGAAACGGGCGGCGCCGTCCCGGACGCCAAGCCGAAGGTAGCCAATCCCCGCCTGCCGGAGCGCACGCCGGGTCTCGTCCACGATCGCCTCAAGCCGTTCCTCAATGACAACGGCAACCTCGACTTCCAAGAGAAGGTGCGAGCCGCCCTGTAGATCCAGGCCGAGGCTTACTTGCTTACCGGGAACCCAGGACGGGAAGTCGTCGCCGAAACCACGGTCCATCGCATTGGGCGCGGCATAAACCAAACCAAGCAGGCAAACGAAGCCGACAAGGATGATCTTCCACGGTTGAAACGTCAGCATCGATCGGCTCTCAGATCGCTAGGGTCGGTGCGCGATACGGGCGCTCAGGACTTGTCGGACTTCTTGTCGTCCTTGTCCGCCTTGTCGGCTTTGGCGGCCACGGGCTCCGTCTTCGCGACGACCTCGTGGATCATCGCCCGGCGCATCTGGACCCGGACACCTTCAGCAATCTCGACCGTGATCGAATCCTCACCATCGGCTGCCTTTGTGACCGTTGCCAAGAGACCGCCCGCCGTCACGATCTTATCGTTCCGCCGGATCTTGTTCTGCATTTCAGCGTGCTCTTTCATCCGCTTTTGCTGCGGGCGAATGAGCAGGAAATAGAAAACGACGAAGATGAGGATCAGCGGCAAAAAGGCGATCAGATCGAAACCGCCCGGCGCGCCACCCGCGGCCTGAGCGTAAGCTGGACTAATGAGCATCGAGACTCCCCTGTCGACGGTGCGGCCGCCGGACATGCTTGGCGAACGGGCTTCCAAGCCCAGTTACGGAACCGCCCGTATATAGCGGTCCTGTGAGCCATTGCAAAGGAAACCGCCCCCGAAATCGGGCGGTGTCGTGACCGGTTCGAACAGCCGTGCATCCGCGCCCGATTGACCCGGCATGTCTGGATGATTACCGTCCCGCGCCTGTTTCCAAGGAGAAGGTGGCGGCACCGCAAACAATCGTTCGGACCGACACCGCCACATGACACGCCCAGGACGACCGAAGACATGACGGACACCGAGACCCTTACGCTGCTTCGCCGGATCGCCGACGCTCTGGACCGGATGTCGCCCCCGGCGCCGGTACCCACGAACATGGCCTCCGCAGATGGTTTCGTCTGGAACGCGGAGACCGGTGTGCTGGACCCCGTCCCGTCCATCAACCGGATCGACATTCGGCTTCTTGTCGGGGTCGAGCGGCAGATGAAGACGCTGATTGAGAACACGGAGCGGTTCGCACGCGGTCTGCCGGCGAATAATGCGCTTCTCTGGGGCGCGCGCGGGACCGGCAAGAGCTCGCTGGTCAAGGCGGTCCATGCCCAGATCAACGAAGAGCGTCCCGGCTCGCTCGCGCTTGTGGAGATCCATCGGGAGGATCTTGAGTCCCTGCCGAAGCTGCTGGGGGTCTTGAAGGCAGGTGGACGGCGCGCGGTGGTCTTCTGCGACGACCTTTCGTTCGACCACGCCGACAATAGCTACAAGTCGTTGAAGGCTGTCTTGGAAGGCGGGATCGAGGGCCGACCGACGAATGTGCTGTTCTATGCCACCTCCAATCGGCGGCATCTCATGGCCCGGGACATGATCGAGAACGAGCGGTCGACGGCCATCAACCCAAGCGAGGCAGTCGAGGAAAAGGTCTCCTTATCGGACCGCTTTGGCCTTTGGCTCGGCTTCCATTCCTGCGATCAGGAAACCTACTTCCAGATCATCGAGGGCTACGCCGCCGCCTTTGGTATCGACATGACCAAGGAACAACTTCGCGCCGAGGCCAAGGAATGGACGGTCACCCGCGGATCCCGCTCTGGCCGGGTCGCCTGGCAGTTCATCCAGGAGATCGCCGGCCGCGAAGGCGTATCGCTCGATTCCTGACTCGGTCTGTACGGGAAGACCCGCGGTTAGCTGCTCCAATTGCTTTCGCGGGTTTACCGGCTTTTTGCCCTTCCGGATCTCAAAGTGAAGCTGCGGGCGGCTGACACTGCCCGTCGTGCCAACAGTGGCGACAGTTTGTCCCCGTCTCACCGTGTCCCCCCGCTTCACCAGAAGGGTCGACGCGTGTGCGTACGCCGTGGTCCAGCCTTCCGCATGCCGTATCAGCAACAGATTGCCGAACGCCTCAAGACCGCTTCCCGCGTAGGCCACGACTCCATTGTCCGCCGCCAGGATCGGCGAGCCCGAGGGCGCCGCGATGTTGATTCCGTCGTTGTGAAGCCCGCCCTCACGCGGACCAAAGTTCGAGATCACCCGCCCCCGCACCGGCCATAGGAAACGACGTCCCCCGCGCGGTGGCGGATCGAGGAGCGTTGCTCTCGCCATTCGGGTTGGAGGTTTTGGAGCTGAGGACACGGGTGCCACCCGTCTCGCCGAGGCGTCCCGCGTCTCGACAGCGGCAGGTCGAGATCGATGAACCGCGGGTCGTTCGAGAGGCAGCGGTGGCGTCGGCTTCGCGGACGCTGGGGTTTGCCTGGGTAGCGGCGCCCGCGCGGTCTCCGATCTCACAACAGGCGCAGATTGGATGACGGAAGCCGCAGGCGCTGCTTGAACAATCGAACGCCCCGGTATCCGAAGGGTCTGCCCCGCCCGGATCTGGTAGGGTGCTGGAATGCTGTTCGCGGAGACCAGCGACCGGAGATCTGTCCCGTACCGCTGGGCGATGCCGTAAACCGTCTCCCCTGCCTTCACGAGATGAAGGGCTGGCGCGGGAATGCTCAAGATCTGACCGACCAGAAGACGATACGGTGGCGCCAGCCCGTTCGCAGCGATGATGTCGCGGGTTCCGACCCCGTAGCGCCGTGCGATCCCAAACACTGTATCGCCGGACACAACCCGGATGGATCGCGACGTTGCCCCCGATTGGGTGGCTGGAGGGGTGTTTGCGAGCCCAGGGGGGCCGCTTACGGCCCTCGGCTCGGCAACGCAGCCTACCGCAAGAACCGCGACCGCGCTCAAGCCGAGCAAAGACCGGATGACCCGGCCCAATCCCATCTGTCTCAGAACAAAACTGCTCATAACGCGGCCGATAGACAAACGACGCCATTAAACTCCCTAGAGAATTAGCAAATCCCCCGGAAAGTTAAAGCGCTACCGCAAAAACACTATTTACTGATTTGATAATACAATAAGAATCTCAACTCTTCCGCTCTCAGCTACAGACCTTGCGTGAGCGAATCGAGGACGTGCCCCACGTTGGGAGAAGGGATGGGCCCCTTCTCCCACGCCATTGGTCATCACGCGCGAAGAGCGGTGTTGTCCGGATCGTACGGGCTTTCCGGGACGATCCGGGCGGGCCGGAGCTGATCAAGCACCCGAACCTGGCACTCCCGTCCGATCTCCGCCACGTCGGTACGGACGTAGCCGAGCATCAGTGATTTCCCGACATAGTGTCCGTAGCCACCCGCTGTGCCGCGGCCAACAACCTCTCCGTCCATGAAGACCGGCTCGTTACCGAACGGGTCCGCGTCGTCCGCGTCGATCTCGATGGTGCAATAGGTGTTCGGGATACCGGCCTCTTGCTGGCGAACCAGCGCATCCCGCCCCGTGAACTGCCCCTTGTTCAGCTTCACGAACCGGTTGAGGCCCGCCTCCAGAATGGAGTTCTCCGCGTTCAGGTCGGTGGCCCACAGACGGTACGACTTCTCCAGCCGCATGGAGTCCATGGCCCGCATGCCGACATGCCCCAGATCGAACTCCGCCCCCGCCGCGACCAGCGCATCATAGAGATGGGTCTGGTACTCGATCGGGTGATGCAGCTCCCATCCGAGCGAGCCGACGAAGTTCACGCGAAGGGCCCGCACGCTGGGACAAAATCCGATCGGAATGTCCTGTGCGGTGAGCCAGGGGAACGCCTCATTCGAGATGTCCGCATCGGCCAACTTCGCGAGCACGTCCCGGGCGTGAGGACCCGCGAGAACCAGCACGCCAAGTTGGGTTGTCACATCCTTGATGAACACGCTGCCGTCGCGGGGGCAGGACTTCGTCAGGAAGTCCCAGTCGTAGTCGTGCCCCGCACCCGGACCCACCACGAAGAACTTCTCGCCCCACATGCCGTCCGGCATGCGGCAGATCGTGAACTCCGACCGGACAGAGCCCGAAGGGTTCAGCGCGTGGCAAAGATTGATCCGCCCAACCTTCTTCGGAATGCCGTTCGCAACCATCTGGTCGAGCCATTCGCGGGCGCCGGGCCCCTCGATCTCATACTTCGCGAAGGAGGACAGCTCCATAAGACCGACGCGGTCGCGCATCGTCCGGACCTCGTTGCCCACATGCTCAAACCAGTTCGAGCGCCGGAAGGAATAGACGTCCTTCCGCTCAACACCCTCGGGGGCAAACCAGTTCGGCCGCTCCCACCCGAACCGGGCGCCCCAAACCGCCCCGGCCCGGTCCAAACGCTCATGAATAGGGACTGTCTTGGCGGGCCGCGCGGCGGGCCGCTCCTCCATCGGGAAGTGGTTGATGAAGACGTGCTCGTACGCCTCCTCGTTCTTGATCTTCGCGAAGTTCTTGGAGACCACGCCAAAGCGCCGGGGATCCACGCCGATCATATCCACCGACGGCTCACCCTCGACCATCCACTCGGCCAACTGCCATCCGGCACCGCCCGCCGCCGTCACACCGAAGCTGTGACCCTCTGAGATCCAGAAGTTCTCCAGCCCAAATGCCGGGCCCACCATCGGATTGCCATCGGGCGTATAGGAGATGGGGCCGTTCACGATGTCCTTGATGCCCGCGTTCTCGAAGCTCGGCACCCGGTTGATGCACCCCTCGACATGGGGCATCAGCCGCTCAAGGTCGCCTGGGAACAGATCCTTCTCGAACGTCGAGGGCACGCCGTCGACGAAACAGGCAGGCGCCCCCCGCTCATACGGCCCGAGGATCCAGCCCATCCGCTCTTCCCGCAGATAGTACTGGCAGTCGCTCTCCCGCAGGATCGGCAGCTCGCCGTGGCCCGCATCCCGGTACTCCTTCAGGACAGGGTCCACGTCCGTGACGATGTACTGGTGCTCGACCGGGATCGCCGGGATATCCAGACCGACCATCTTGGCGGTCGTCCGGGCATAGTTGCCGGTGGCGCAAATCACGTGCTCGCACCGGATGTCGCCCTTGTCGGTCTTGACGATCCATTCCCGCGAGTCCGACCGCTCAATCCCGGTCACCTGGGTTTGCTGATAGATCTCCGCCCCATTCATCCGTGCGCCCTTGGCCAAGGCCATGGTGACGTCGACAGGGGCGATGTGCCCATCCGTCGGATGCCACAACGCGCCCACAAGACCCTCAGAGTTTATCAGCGGCCACAGCTTCTCGATCGCGGGGACATCCAGGAGTTCCGAATGCACGCCAATCGTCTCGGCAGTGCACTGATAGTTCCGGTACTCGTCCATCCGCTCCCGGTTGTTTGCCAGACGGAGGTTGCCGGTGGGGTGGAAACCGACGGCTTGCCCGGTCTCCTCCTCCAGCGTCTTGTAGAGCTCCACCGAGTACTGGTGAAGCTGGCCGACGGAGTAGCTCATGTTGAAAAGCGGCAGCAGCCCCGCAGCGTGCCACGTGGACCCGGCCGTCAGCTCCGTCCGCTCGATCAGGACGACGTCCGACCAGCCCTTTTTGGCGAGGTGATACAGCGCGCTCACCCCGACCACGCCGCCACCGATTACGACGACCCGCGCCTGATCCTTCATACCACGCTCCCCGCGTCCTTTGGGGCCGCCTGGGGCCCAACTGCTTCCATCGGGCTATCCTGCCTGAGTGGAAAACAGACGGTCACGTGGAAGCGACGTCGCAGCGTCGGTTTCGGAGCAAGGAAGTCGGCTAAGGCATCAGATTGAGGTCAGTCGACGTGCAGGCGCCCGGAGTCCGTCGGCCAACAGAGCCGCATCTTCGTGCCAGGAGCGACAGTGAGACGACCTGAATCCTCCGACACGGAACGGACCGCAACCGAACGGCCGTCATCCAGACGCAAGGCATGGCGGGTTGTCAGGCCGAGGTAGATTTCTTCCTCATAGACACCTTCCAGAACCTGCTCACCATCCGGAATGGTGGCGCCTTCGGGCACCATGCGAAGCAGCTCGGACCGCATGGAGATTGTGACTGGGGCCCCTGAAGCCACATGGCGGCCATCGGTCGGCACCTCCACCCTTGCCTCACCGAGATCCACCGTCGCGCGGTCGCCCATGACCGATGTGACCTTGCCGTCGAGCAGATTGCTCTCGCCCATGAACGACGCGGTGAACCGACGCTTCGGCGTACGGTAGATCTCCCGCGCGTCACCGTACTCCACCAACTCACCGGCCGCGATCAGTGCGATCCTGTCCGCGACCCGCATGGCTTCTTCTTGATTGTGGGTCACATGAATGAAAGTGATTCCAACGCGTTCCTGAAGATGCTTCAACCAAAAACACATGTCTCGGCGAAGCTGCTCGTCGAGGGCCGCCAGCGGCTCATCGAGCAAAAGGATCTCCGGCTCCAGCACCAGTGCGCGGGCCAACTGCACCCGCTGCTGCTGACCGCCGGACAGCTCCCACGGCATCCTCGCCTGATAGCCATCAAGGTCCACCATCTTAAGGATCTCAACGACCCTCGTCTCGATCTCGGACTTATCGATCCCCCGCAGCTTGAGCCCGTAGCCCACATTTCCCGCCACGGTCATATGCGGGAAAAGCGCATAACTCTGGAAGACCATGGAGGTCGGACGCTTGTCGGGCGGCAAGGCCGAGACGTCATTCCCGTCGATCAGGACCCGGCCCGCCGTCGGTTTTGCAAAGCCGCCGATAAGCCGCAGCAACGTCGTCTTGCCGCCGCCGCTGGGACCAAGCAGCACAAAGTACTCATTCCGCCCGATCTTCACATCGACCGACTTTAGCGCTTGGACAGCGCCGTAGGACTTGCCGATCCCGACGGTTTCGACGGCAATTTGATTGGGCTCGGACGTCATGCGGACACCCCAGTCGTGTTTTTGATGGTGAGATTAGGAGCCGAAGCGCGCAGTTCCATCGCCCTACTCCGCCGTGGCCGGTTGGGCTTTTGCGCGCTCGATCCGCTGAAGCTGATCAGACCGGACGAGGGTAACGATGATGATGGAGCCGATGACCAGGATGGCGACCGCGCTGACAAGGCCGCCCATGGCATAGGACTGCTCCGACATGCCGGTGTTCAGCATTTGGGAGATCAGCACCGTCGTGAAGGTGTCAAACCCGCCCTTGAGCGCATTGGTCCGGACATACTCGTTGAACGTCAGGATGACGGTGAACGCGCAGGACGAGAACACACCCGCTTTGATCTGCGGGAACTCGATCTGCCAGAAAGCCTGCCAGGCCGAGGCACCCAGGCTCCGTGCCGCTTCCGTCTGCTGTACCTTGTAGCGCCCCATGGTGATCAGGATCACGATGAAGACGTAGGGAATCGTGTAGATGATCAGCGCGATGATCGCGGTCATGAACCCGAGTTCGAACCACGTTTCCATGGCCCAGATTCCCGTGAATTCCGCGACGCTCCCGAACATCTGATTGAGGAGCTTGAAGTACACCAGCAGCGACGAAGCAAAGATGTCCGCCGGCACGAAGAGCGGCAGGAGCATCACGGAAACGACCGCGAGCTTGCCCTTCGGCCCCGTCGACTTGAACAGCTTCGCCGTCAGAAGCCCCATGGGCACCACGAAGACCACCGTGACGACGGCGAGCAAGGCGGTCCACCCCAGTGCATCCAGCAACAAACGGTCCGAGAAGATCACCACATACCAGTCGAGGGTGAAGGCGTATTGCTGCGCGCCGAAGCCGAACTCGTTGAACGACACATAGAAGTTATAGAAAACCGGCACCATCAGTGTGGCGACGACGGCCAGCAGGTAGACCCACTGAAGGCGCACGGTCCAGACATTGGCGTATTCGTCTTCCACTGCCCCTCTCCCGCTTTAACCCTGGGGTTCCAGGATTTTGGTGAGATTGAACAGGCGGTGGCCAATGGCCAGAAGCCCGAGCAGCGTCACCATCATGATCGCACTGACGGCCATCGCCAGCGGGAAGTCCAAGGCAATGATCGCCTGTGTCGCGATCAGGCCCGCGTTGACGGCTCCAGGTCCACCCAGGATCGTTGGGATCAACGCGACACCCAGCCCGTTCACGAAGATGAAGACACCGCCGGCGAAGATCCCTGGCGCGGCCAGCGGCACCACGACATCGACGAAAGTGCGCCACCGGGAGGCGCCCAGGTCGCGGCACACCTCGAAGACATGCTTCGGGACCGCTTCCATGGCGAGGAAGCCCGAGAAAACGATGAAGGGCAGGAACGAGAGGACCTCGCCAATGATCATACCGGTGGGCGTGAACAGGATCGCGGTGATCGGCTCCAATATCACGCCGAGATCCATCAGAACCGTATTCACGAGCCCGTTTCGGCCCAGTACGGGCCGGAGCATGAAGGTCCGGATGATCTCCGAGACCATAAACGGAAGAATGAACAACAGGATCACACGGTGCTGCGCCACAGTCGGCACGTGCCTGCGAACGAACACGGCAATCGGAAAGCCGATAACAAAGGAAACGGCGACCGATACCGAGGAATGCAGCATCGAATAGAGAAAGTTCTCAAGCCGCGCCGAGAAGAAGAAATTCTCGTACGAGAACAGCGTGAAGCCGGGCTCCATCCAGAACATCGTCCGCTCGAAGAAGCTCCAGACGACCGTCAAAAGCGTCGGCAGGATGAACAGCAGAATGATGAAGACCGTCGGCACCCAAAGGGCGACCCGCCCGAGAGCATCGCTGCTCGGGAGAATGCTAAAGCCGGTGGGCGCGGCGGTGGGTCCGCCGCGCCCGCGGGTATCGTTGTCCGACAATGGAGGTGCTCGATCCGTCAGGCGGCCTGAACGCGGGCCCAAGCGTCTTGATACGCCCGGATTTCCGTCGGGAAAACGTTCTGCCAGGAGTTCCCGGCAACCGCGAACCGCTTCTGCTTCCGCTCAAGCCGTTCGGCGATGGTCGTCTTGGCCGCCGCGTCAAAATCGCTGGAGCCCTCAATGTACTCGAGAACACCCTTCATCTGCGGCGCGAAACCGAAGGTCAGCAGCGTCCGCGCGCCGAACCACGGCGACAGGTAGACGTTCATAAGACCGTAGAACGCGTCTTCCATGCCCCGCTGGCGGCCGCCCTTGGTCAGCATCCAGACGTTGTTCCAGGTCTGGTGACCTTCCTTCATCGTCCCGTAGATGATGTCCTTACCGGCCTTCCGCGCGGCCACGATCTGGACAGGCTCCCAGCAGGAGGAGACCAGCACCTCTTCGCTAGACAGCAGGCTCACGCCGTTCTGGAAACCGTCCCAGAAGGTCCGGAAATGGCCCTTCTTCTTGAGGTCCACCAGGAACCCGGCAACGCCATCGACTTCGGCCTTCATCATGTTCGACGGGTTATCGATGTCCTGCTTGCCGCTCTGCTTCAGGTAGATCGCGGTGTTCGTGAAGGTCGGGCCAAAGTCGTTCTGCATTGCCGCCCGGCCCTTGAACTGGCTGTCGAAGAGCGCGTCCCAGGACTCGAGATCTCCGCCGATGACGGACTTGTTGTAGGCGAGCGAGTCCGCGTTGGAGATGTAGGGAACCGCATAGACCTCGCCATCATGGCGGATGGTGCCGGTGGCGAAAGAGCCTTCCGCGTAGTGGTCCAGCAGGTTGCCCCAATTGTCGATCTTGGACGTGTCGATCGGGACAATGGCCTTCTGCGACGCCAGCGCGTCTTCCATGCCGCCACCGTTATCCGTGATGGCGTCGTAGAGCTTGTTGCCGTCGCCAACGACCATCTTCTGGATCGCCTGATCAGCACTGCCGGACTTGGCATTGTAGGCGAGCGCGGTTCCCGCCTGCTTTTCCATGTCACCCCAGTCCTTGCCGCCGGTTCCAGGTGCCGCGCCAACCTTCGCGACGCCGATGGTCCAGATCTTGAGCGGCTCCGCCGCAAACGCCTGCCCCATACCGGACAGCCCAGCGGCCGCAGCGACCGTTGCCATTCCCGTGGTCTGAAGAAGCGCCCGGCGGGTGAATTCGGACTGGTTCATGGATGCCTCCTTGGTTCGTTTAGGGTACGAGTCACCGTTCGGCTGCCATGAGACATCCCCCCGGAATCGCCTCAACCCATGAACTAGGTCACAAACAGACACAGTCGAGGCCTAAAACATCCCCAAAATCCTGAGGGGACAAATCGCTGGAAAGGTCGGCTATGCGAACGGGATATAACGTCTCGATCGGAGAAGAGATGATGGGTTGGATCAGGGATCTGTTCCCGATCCACCGAAGTCTTTCCGGCCCCGGTACTGTGGAAACTCTAAACTATATTCATAACCTTTTACCCCAACTGACCCTTCATAAGGTGCCGAGCGGCAAAAAAGCGTTCGATTGGACCGTTCCCAACGAGTGGACATTTCGGGAGGCCTGGATCGAGACTGCTGACGGCGAGCCGATCGTCGATGTCGCCGACCATAACCTTCATATCCTCGGCTATTCCGAGCCCATCGACGCCGAGATGGATCTGGAGGAACTGGATCGTCATCTCTACTCGTTGCCGGAACGCCCCGATGCGATCCCGTTCGTCACGTCCTACTACAAACGCCGATGGGGCTTCTGTCTGCCCCACACGAAACGGCGGGCGCTGAGACCGGGCCGCTACCGGGTGCGAATCGATGCGGATCTGAAACCCGGGCATCTTACGTATGGCGAGTTGATCCTGCCAGGTGAGACGACGGACGAGGTTCTGCTTTCCACCTATGTCTGCCACCCCTCGATGGCCAACAACGAAGTCACCGGCCCGGCTATGGCCATGGCTCTGGGACGCTGGCTGGCGGGGCGCGACCGGCGAATGACCTACCGAATCCTGTTCCTGGTGGAGACGATCGGCTCAATCATCTACCTGTCCCAACATCTTGAGACCATGCAGGCGCGAACGAAGGCCGGGTTCGTTCTTACCTGTCTGGGTGACGACCGGACCTGGTCGTTCATGCCCTCCCGTCTCGGGGGGACCCTGGCGGACCGGGTGTCGACCCATGTGTTGGACCACGCCGTCGGCGACTACGACCGCTACACATTCCTGGAGAGGGGCAGCGATGAGCGACAGTACTGCAGCCCCGGCGTGAACCTGCCGGTCGCCTCCATCATGCGCTCGAAGTACGCCACCTATCCCGAGTACCACACCTCCGACGACGATCTCGATCTGGTTTCCGCCGACGCCCTCGCCCAGAGCTTTGAGGTCTATCGCCGGGTGATCGAGGCAATCGAAGCGAACAGAACCTACCGGAATGTGTTCCCGGGGGAGCCAAAACTCGATGCGCGCGGCCTCTACCCCGACCTCAGCACCGCCGAAAGCGGCCTGACCGTTCGAGCGATGATGAACGTGATCGCCTACGCAGACGGACATCATGACCTGTTGAGCATTGCCGAAATCATCGGAGAGGACGTGCTCGTGTGCGCGGAGATCGCCGAGAAACTTGTCGCGGGCGGGGTACTGGAGCCGGTCAAGCACGGGGACCGGAATACCGTATCCGGAGACCTACACAACCAGGACTGATTCCTTGGATGACGCCTCCCGCAGTCTTTTGTCCAAGGTGGCGAGTCCGGCGCCACGTCGAACGGCGAGTTCCAGGTAGAGCGCATCATAGTAGGAGAGCGTGTGCTGTTCTGCGATCGCCATTGCCCGATCAAGATCCGCTGCGTCGTCCGTCTCCAGTGGCAACTCCGTCAGTGCGGCAATCCTGTCGGCGGCCCCATCGCGGGTGATGCGGTTTCGGCGGGTGGCCACAAGCAAGATGTTCCGCATCTCAAAATGCCAGAGCCGGGGAACGATCCCTTGGGTTGTTTCAAGCGCGTTCAAAGCTCTGAGGGACGCATCATCATATTCGTCATCGAACAGCCAGCTCGCTGACACCGACGCGTCGACAACAAGAGCATTCATGCGCGATGGCCCTCATGCCGGGCAGCGAGGATCTCTTGGGTCGAGAAGCGGTCGTCCGTCCATTTCTTCCGCTTTTGCCGGAAGCGGGCGACCGATGCGCGCCGAGCGTTCAAATCGACGGCCGACGCGGGGAGCAGATGGGCGACTACCTTTCCATGTCGGGTGATCTCAAAACTTTCCCCGCGTTCGACTGCGCGAAGCAACTCCGCGAGTTTCGCCTTCGCATCGGTTGCCTGAATTGAGTGGGACATCTGTTTTAACCGGTCATCTTATCTGGTTAAATTGTTTCAATCACGCATCGCTCTGTCAATTCAACAATGATCCATCTTTCGATTGCCCCCGTTGGGCGGGGTGCGTCTCAGGGGCAATCGGCGATGTCCGGATCGCCGTCGTCTGACCGATCCCCCCCGCCCCATGGAAAGTCAGCAAGCGTCAAGTTCAGGCCAATCCAATCTAACCGTCTGATCTCCCGAAAATTTCTCTTTCGTCTTTATCGGCAACTCTTGCGACCCGTTTTGGAAGATCCGCTGTAGGATTGTCGAAAATCAGATTCCAGGGAGAACGACTATGGCCCCCAACACGCCGAACATCGCTGCCCATGAAGCGCTCGATCCGCTGTCCTCGAGGTTCGTGTCGGTACAGGACATGCCTTGGACGGAGACCCAGTATCCCGGCCTCTCCATGAAAACGCTGGTCATGGACCCGGAAACCGGCCTGGTGACCGGGCTCTTCAAGTTCGAGCCGGGGGCCAAGATCCCGTTTCATGAGCATGTGGCGATCGAGCAGACCTATGTGATCGAGGGCTCACTGACCGACCATGAAGGGACGGCCAAAGCGGGCGACTTTGTCTGGCGTCCGGCGGGTAACCAGCACGAGGCATGGTCCGAAGACGGTTGCGTCGTCCTCAGCATCTTTCTGAAGCCGAACAAATTCTTCCTCGATGAGGGCGAGAAGATCGGCTGGGACAAGGACTGAGGCTTGGGCCCGGCGGAGTGAGGCGGCGGCCCCGCCCGCTACATCCGGACGATCTTGCCCGGGTTCATGATCCCGTCTGGATCCAGTGCGGTCTTGACCGCCCTCATCAGCGTCAGTGCCTCACCATGCTCGGCTGTCAGGAAGTCCATCTTGCCGTAGCCGACCCCGTGCTCGCCGGTGCAGGTGCCTTCCATGGACAGCGCCCGAAGGACCATCCGGTCTGAGTGCGCTTTGGCCTTGGCAAGTTCCTCATCACTCTCCGGATCGATGACGTAGACCAGATGGAAGTTGCCATCGCCCACATGGCCGACGAGCGGCGCTAGCAACCCGGTTTCATCCAGATCCTTGCGTGTCTCCTCGATACATTCCGCCAGACGGGACAAGGGGACACACACGTCGGTCGCCCAACCGCCCGAGCCCGGCCGCAATGCGAGCGCGGCGTAGTAGGCGTCGTGCCGCGCCTGCCAGAGCTTGTTGCGATCCTCCGCCCGCGTGGCCCACGAGAAGTGACTGCCGCCGAACTCTTCCGCCAAACCCTGAACCGTCTCCGCCTGCTCGGCGACGCTAGCCTCGCTGCCGTGGAACTCAAAGAACAGGGTTGGCTTGGAGTCGTAGTCCCCGAGATCCGAGTAGACGACGCATGCGCCCATCTGCACATCGTCGAGGAGCTCGACCCGCGCCACCGGCACGCCGACCTGCATGGTCATGACCACCGTCTGAACGGCCGCCTCAACGCTCGGGAATTGGCACACCGCCGCCGAGATGGCTTCGGGAATTCCGTAGACCTTCAACGCGATCTCCGTAATCACCCCAAGCGTCCCCTCGGAGCCGACGAACAGCCGGGTCAGGTCATATCCGGCGGACGACTTTCTGGAACGCCGCGCGGTTCGCACGATCTCGCCCGATGCGGTGACGACCGTAAGTGACAGCACGTTCTCCCGCATGGTGCCGTAGCGGACCGCGTTCGTGCCTGACGCCCGTGTCGCCGTCATACCCCCGATGGACGCATCGGCACCCGGATCGATCGGGAAGAACAGCCCCGTGTCCCGGAGATGCTCATTCAGCTGCTTCCGGGTGACGCCCGCCTGAACGCGCACATCCAGGTCTTCCACATTGACCTCAAGCACCGCGTTCATCCGGGACATGTCGATGCAGACACCGCCCCGAAGGGCGGCCACATGACCTTCCAGCGATGTGCCGACACCAAAGGGAATGACCGGGAATTTGTGCCTGGCACAGAGCTTGACGACCTCCGACACCTCTTCGGTGCTCTCGGCGAAGACGACCGCGTCGGGGGCGACGGCGGGATGGAAGCTCTCATCCTTACCATGCTGCTTCCGTACTGCCATCGAGGTGGACAGCCGTTCGCCAAAACGCTGCTTCAGGATGTCGATCACCTGTTCTCGGGCGGCGGGATCGGATGGGGTCACGTCGACGTTGAGGGCCATGATCTCTCGTCCTGGGGCGCTTAGCCCGGCTGAAATGGTCAGATGTCGTTTGACGCGACGTTATCCCGCCGCTCAGGAGCACGGCAAGGGGCGCCGCTAAGGCGTTTGAGGCGTTGGGTATTCCCTACGCATTTAAGACCAACGGTTGACCGATGGGCCATCGGGCACCAGAGTCTGGCCACGTTGCGGAACGGACGATCATGAGTATCTGGGGCAAGATTATCGGAGGAGCTGCCGGCTTCGCCATGGGCGGGCCGTTGGGAGCGCTCATTGGCGCGGCGGCAGGCCATGCCGTCGACCGTCTCGGCACGGCCGAAGTGCCCATCGACGAAGAGGCCTCGACCCGGAAGGCCGCATTCACCATCGGCGTGATCGCGCTTGCCGCAAAGATGGCCAAGGCCGACGGGGTGGTTACCCGGGACGAGATCGTGGCGTTCCGAGAGGTCGTCCAAGTCCCGCCTGAAGAGGTGAAGAATGTCGGCCGCGTCTGGGACATGGCCCGACGCGACGTCAACGGCTACGAAGCTTACGCCCAGCAGATCGCCAAGCTCTTCAACCCGGGCTCCCCCGTTCTCGAAAAGCTGATCGGCACCCTGTTCCACATCGCCAAGGCGGATGGCGTGATCCACGAGAACGAGCTGGCCTATCTGCAGCGGGTCTCGGCCATCTTCGGCTTCACGGATCTCGACTTCGACCGTCTTCAAGCGGTCTTCGGAGACGGTAAGGTCGACAGCCCATACAGCGTCCTGGGGATCGAGCCGACCGCGACCGATGATGAGATCAAGTCCGCCTACCGCGCGCTTGTCCGCGAGAACCATCCCGACCGGCTAACCGCCCAAGGCCTGCCAGAGGAATTCATCCGGACCGCGACGGAAAAGGTCGCCGCCATTAACGCGGCCTACGATGAGATAGCCAAGAAGCGCGGGCTGACCTGAGCAATGGGAAGACCTGAAAGATCCTCCGCGACACCACCGGTCGTCGCCTTGCGGGGCGCCCGTGTGGCCATTGCCGACCGGGTCTTGTTCGAGGACGCCGACGTCTCGGTATCTCGCGGTGATCGCATCTGCCTCGTTGGGCGCAATGGCAGCGGCAAGTCCACTCTGCTTAAGGCGCTCAGCGGTGAGATCGATATCGACGATGGGGACCGCTTCGTTCAACCGGGTGCCCGGATCGCCTATCTGCCCCAGGACCCGAGGTTGCCGCGCGGCATCACCGTCCGTGAACACGTCGCCGACGCCATCCCTCCGGCAGAGCGGGACGTGCCGACGGAGCATGTGGTCGACGCGGTCCTCATCCACCTTCGGCTTGACGGCGAACGCCTGATGGACGGGCTCTCGGGGGGTGAGAGCCGCCGGGTGGCGATCGCGCGGGCTCTGGTTGGAAAGCCGGACATCCTGCTCCTGGATGAGCCGACGAACCACCTGGATCTACCCACCATTGAGTGGCTTGAGAATGAGCTTCGGCGCTTCGCCGGCGGGCTTCTGATGATCAGCCACGACCGGCGTTTTCTGTCGGCCCTGTCGAACCGGACTCTTTGGCTCGACCGCGGCCAGATCCGGCGTCAGTCGCGGGGCTTTGACGGCTTCCAGGAATGGGCGGAGAAACTACAGGCCGACGAAGAGGTCGAGCGCAAGAAACTCGACCGGAAGATCGCGGAGGAGACCCGCTGGCTGCGCGAGGGACTGACGGCGCGCCGTAAACGGAACGAAGGCCGGGTGCGCGCGCTGACGGGTCTGCGCCGGGACAAAGCAGACTGGCTGCGGCGCCCCGGCGAGGTCCGGTTCAGCCTTTCTGACGCCGAACGGGGCGGGCAGTTGGTGGTCGAAGCCAACCACCTCTCCAAGACCTTCACCAACCCGGACGGCTCCGAGAAGATCATCGCCCAGGAGTTCTCGACGCTTGTGCGCAGGGGGGACCGTATCGGGTTGATCGGGCCCAATGGCGCTGGCAAGACCACGTTGCTGAAAATGTTGATCGAGGCGGAGAAGCCGGATAAAGGCCGGGTTCGCGTCGGCTTCGGTGTGGAGGCGGTCTATTTCGACCAATACCGGGAACAGCTCGATCCAGAAACCTCCCTCTGGGCGACGTTGGCACCGGACGGTGCGGATACAGTGGAGGTAGGCGGCAAACCGAAGCACGTTGTCTCCTACTTGCGGGACTTCCTTTTCGAGGACCGTCAGGCGCAAGCAAAGGTGAAATCCCTGTCGGGTGGAGAGCGGAACCGGCTTCTCTTGGCCCGTCTGTTCGCCAAGCCACACAATCTCATTGTGTTGGATGAGCCCACGAACGACCTGGACATCGAGACCCTGGACCTCCTCCAGGATGTCCTTGCCGAGTACGACGGAACGATCATTCTGGTAAGCCACGATCGCGATTTCCTGGACCGGACGGTCACCTCGATCATTGCCGTCGAAGGCGATGGCGACATTATGGAATACGCTGGCGGATTCACGGACTACCTGTCTCAACGCCCTACCGCCGCTGGCGAGGATGCTGCTTCCGACGCAAACAAATCGCGACCGGAGAAAAAGTCCTCCGAGAAGGCGGCCTCCCCGGCCAGAGCCGCTGTCAAGCTCGGCTACAAGGAACAGCGGGAGTTGGACTCTCTCCCCACCCGAATGTCCGAGTTGTCGGAGGAAATCTCCGGCTTGGAGACAGAGATCGCGGACCCGGACCTCTACCACAAGAAGCCCAAACGCTTCGCGTCCGCTACCACCCGGCTGGAGGCGGCACGGTCTGAGTTGGAGGCCGCCGAGGAACGCTGGCTTGAACTGGAAGAACGGCGCGAAGATCTGGAACGCGCCCGAACTGCGTGAGAGCCGGCATGATCAGGATCGTCGACACTCCCTCCCCCAACCACGGTCCCCGGCGGCCGGCCGTCGGCGACCGCGTGATCGTGGACATGCTCGTCCTGCACTACACCGGCATGCGGACTGCCGAAGACGCCCTTGCCCGGCTAACCGAGAGCGACGGAAGCGTGAGTGCGCACTGGGTCATTGATGAGGACGGTACGGTCTACCGGTTGGTTGAAGAGGAACGCCGGGCTTGGCATGCCGGTCGCGCCTATTGGGCGGGAGAGGTTGATATCAACAGCCGCTCCATCGGGGTGGAAATCGTCAATCCGGGGCATGAGTTCGGCTACCGCCCCTTCCCCGAGGCCCAAATGGTAGCGGTCCAGGAACTCTGCTTGGAAATCGTGGATCGCTGGTCCATTCCGACCCATCGGGTCCTGGGCCACTCTGACGTGGCGCCCGATCGCAAGGAAGATCCCGGTGAGTTGTTTCCCTGGGCACGTCTCGCGGAAGCAGGGGTCGGTCTTTGGCCTGACCCGGCGGGGCTGCCACCGGCCGCACCCGCCCTCTCGCTTGCGGAAACCCGGAGCTTGCTGAGACGGGTCGGGTATGAGGTCGGCTACAACGATGATCAGCCGATGGACGCGCAAACCCGGTCCGCGCTAACCGCCTTTCAGCGGCATTGGCAGCCGGACACGCTGACTTCGGCCAGAGACCCTGCAACCACGCACCGCCTTGCCCAGATAGCAAAGGCGATCCCCTCGTCCGAAGGGATCGCCTGAGAGTTAAACTGGAGCTGGGAGGTCTGCTTAGAGACCAGCCTCCCCTTCCCAGTACTCGGTGTTCAGCGAGCGGAGCAAATCGTCGTGGCTCTTCTCAAGGCAGCCGCGCATCGTCACCTTGTAACCGTGGTCCGCATAGAACGCGCACCGGTCGTGGCTCGCACGGGCACGGTCCTTGGCCTCACCGCCGACATCCCCCAGCACCCCTTCGAGTTCGACGTCCTGCCAAAGGCGGTCGCCAAAGGACTGCGCCGGCGCCGGGCCGGTCGGCACGAGATTGATCAGACGCGTCAGCACCCGGGCGGCCTGAGCCTCCGGGCGGGCGCCTTCGAAGTAGCCCTCTGCGAAAAGGCGCGGCTCGCCCGTCGCGGTTTCCATGTCGGATTGCTGCATATCAGCGGCAACCGGCGTTTCCATGCGGGGCACAAGGGCAACCCGCGGCGGAACACGCACCGCAACCTCTGTGGCGCCCAGCGACGCCAACCGCTTCTCCGGCATGCTGATCTCAACCGACGTGTACTTGCCCCGGCTCTCAAAGTGGAGAAGCCCCGCGGCGGAGAACTCGGTTACCGACCCGTCCGCTTTGGTCACCACCAGCGTCACATCGCCATGTCCTGCGGGATCGTAGATCTGCCCGGCAACCGGCCGCGGCCGCTCTTCCTGAAGGCAGAACGCGGTGAAGAAACCGGTGCAGTCACCGTTGTGGCACTGGAGTTTCAACGGCGTGCGAACTGCGACAAGCCCAAGAACCTGGGGTGGGACGACCGTCTCTTCGGCGGCACGGACCTCGCCGGGGCCAAACAGAGCACCAACTGTCATGCCGACACCGACAGCGCCGAAGACAAGGGTACGGATCATCATTTCTTCCTCCGGTATCGGGACGGCTGCCACGATCACGCCAGGACCGGGAACGCTTTCACTATCACCTCTCCGCCCAGGCCTGACCGACAGCCAAAAGGGCCAAATGACCCAACCATTCTGAATAGTCTCTCACCCAGATCGTTGACGGTCAAACCGCCAGATGCGGCTCACCCAGGCGTGATCCATCCCGTCTCCGATCAGTCCCGCGACCCAGATCTGGTTCATCGGCGACGCCTGGACGTCGTCCCGTCGCAAGATCGGCACGCGGCGGGGATCGACAATTGGACATTGTGAGTTGAGAGGCATCAGCCATGTCTGAAGAAGCAAACGCGGCAGAGACCGTTGAGCAGGCCCCGGCCCGGCGCGCCCGTGCCGGCCGAGCATCGGGGGGGCGGGAAGCCCGGCGGGCCGTCCGGTCCAAACCGAAACTCGTTCAGTTCCCCTACATCTCCCGGAAGATTCCGGTGATGGATGTGTTGAGCGAGGAAGGCCTCCAGATCATTGAGGCGAATGCCGAAACCATCCTCTGGGAAGTCGGGATTGAGTTCCGCGAGGATGAGGAATCGCTTGCCCTTTGGCGGGACGCCCGTGCCGAAGTGGACGGAGAGCGGGTTCATATCCCACGCGGACTGGCGCGAGAGCTTCTCAAAACCGCGCCTTCTAGTTTCACCCAACACGCCCGGAATCCGGAACGTTCCGTCGTCATCGGTGACGGCAGCACAGTGTTCGCGCCTGTTTATGGTCCACCGTTCGTTCGGGACCTGGAAGGTGGTCGCCGGTACGCAACGATTGAGGACTTCCGGAACTTCGTCCGCCTCGCCTACATGTCGCCGGCGATGCATCACTCCGGCGGAACCGTGTGCGAGCCAGTGGACCTGCCAGTGAACAAGCGGCATTTCGACATGCTGCACGCCCACATGACCCTGTCTGACAAACCGTTCATGGGCTCCGTGACCCACCCGCTGCGGGCGCAAGACAGCGTCGACATGGCGAAGATCCTGTTCGGCGACAGCTTCGTCGACGACAACACGGTCCTGATCAGCCTGATCAACGCGAACTCGCCCATGACCTGGGACGCGACCATGCTGGGCGCGTTGAAGACCTATGCCCGAGCCAATCAGGCCGTCATCACCACCCCGTTCATTCTGGCGGGTGCCATGTCACCGGTCACGGTGGCGGGCACCTTGGCCCAGACGTTGGCTGAGGCGATGGCCGGTATGGCCTTCGCACAGCTCTGCCGGCCCGGTGCGCCTGTGGTGTTCGGCTCGTTCGCGAGCTCAATCTCGATGCAGTCCGGTGCGCCGACATTCGGCACGCCGGAGCCGGCACTCGTGCTCTACGGCTGTGCGGCCCTCGCCCGCCGGCTTAAGGTGCCGTTCCGCTCCGGCGGCTCCCTGTGCGGCTCTAAGGTCGCCGACGCCCAGGCCGCCTATGAGAGTGCCAACACGCTTTTGCCGACCGTGCTCGGCGGCGTGAACTTCGTCCTGCACTCCGCGGGTTGGTTGGAGGGCGGCCTCGTCTCCGGGTACGAGAAGTTCATCATGGACGCGGACCAGTGCGCGATGATGCAGACCATGCTGGCGGGTGTGGACATGTCCGAGAACGGTCAAGCCATGGACGCGATCAAGGAGGTTGGGCCGGGCGCGCATTTCCTGGGTTGCAGCCACACGCAAGCCAACTTCGAGACGGCCTTCTTCCGTTCCACCATTGCTGACAACGCGACGTTCGAGCAATGGCTTGCCGAGGGCGAGTCCACGGCGGAAACACGCTCCGGCAGCCGCGCAAAGCAGCTCCTTGAAGAATATGAGGCGCCGCCGATGGACCCGGCGACAGATGAAGCGCTGAAGGAGTTCATCGCGACCCGAAGGGCGAGCTTCCCGGATTCCAACGTCTGACAGCGTAAGCTGCCAGACCGCTCTTCCGGCGGCCCGCCATCAGGCAGAGACGGAACCATCGTGGTTTCGTCTCTAAGCTGATTTTGCCAAAGGAACAGGCTCGTGTACGCTCCATAAGATGTCCCGTCGCCGGTGGGGGCGACGGATGCCTTGAAAACCTCGGAGGGGCGGCCGTGGAATTCTCCCTGACAACACTCGTGACCATCATGATGGCGTTCGGATTGATCGCCACCGACACCTATGTGAATTCAAATGCGCTGGACTTTGAAGCGACGGTCGCCTCAAAGGTCTCAGGGCAGGGCTATAGCCCGGCTGTTGTCGAGTCCCGCTTCATTGACGAGATCCAACGGCTGACCGACGTGCGCTCACTGATCTCATCGCCCACCATCCGCTCATCGGGCGACAAGTCCTTTTCGATGGCTTTGGCGGATCTCGCAAACATGGGGGCCGCGCTCCGGGACATCCAGGATATGGTCGGTTTCGTACCGCCACGGCTCCATGCGAACGCCGTTGTCGAGAACGATGTGGTCCGGTTGTTGGTGGTCGGTCATGCGAACGATACCGGGTTGGTCGAAGTAGACATCGTTCAGGAAGACGCGGAGACCTTCGACGTGGTCATCCAACGGGCGGCGCGGGAGATCCTGATTCGGATTGACCCCTACACCGTTGTCCTCAACGATTTCAATGATATGCTCGGACAACCTGAGAAGCTAGAAGAGCTCGAGGACATCGTCCTCGCCCAGATTGCCCGGCTGCCCAAAGCGCCGGTTAACCCCGACAGAGCCCATCTTGAGAACCTCCTCGGGATCATCGATCTGACCCAGAACTCCCTTCCCGAAGCGGAGGTCCATTTCCGGGATGCGGTTTCATTCGATCCGGAGTTCCACGTTGCCAAGCTGAACCTGGCATTCCTATTGGTCCAACTCGACCGGTATGAGGAGGCGATTGAAACCGTCTCCCACGTCATTGACCCGTGGTATTGGCCCCATGAATCAGACGGTGTCCTGCTGTCGACGGGGCATGTCATTCGGGGCGTGGCGCAATGGGGACTTGAGAACACCGACGGCGCGCAAGCGAGCTTCGCCTACGCAGCCCGTCTCCACCCGGCCTCGACCGAGACTTTCGTCTACTGGTCCAATTTGATGGAAGTCCTGGGGGACGAGGAAGCCGCCAAGACCCACCTCGAGCAGGCCCGCCAAAACACACTCTATTTCGAGAACTATCCCGAGGTCGCCCTGCTCTACTTCTGGCTGACAGAGCAAGACAAAGAGCCGCTGCAGCGCCGCTCAAGCGAGGATGACCTTACGACGGGAACCGGTGCCAACTAGATGTGAGCCAAACAAGCATCAGCCGATCGAGCCGACTTTCTGCTCGATCTGCTTGATGTGACGGAGCCCGGGCCGGATCTCGGAGTTGACGAACTCCAGCCGCTTCACGGGGCCGCCGGCACGGGCGGGGAACCGCTCATTCCAAAGCGCCATCTTAACCGCGAGGCCGCACAACACGGCGCCGATGCTGACGTGGTGCGCTGTAATCAAATCGCGGAACTCTTGAAACGCCTCGGCGTTGATGTCGTCCCAGAAATCACGGCTTCGAAGATCGAAGAACTCAAACCGGCCCACGATGGACGTCGAGATCTCGTTCAGATCCTCTTCAATCTGAAGGATGTTCTTGAGCTGGTTCGGGTCGTTGGTGACCTGATAGTTGGTCTTGAGTTCTCCCATCCAGTTCAGGAACGCCGGGATTTCGCTCATCAACTGGTCGAGACAGTTCCGGAAGTACGAGAGTGACAGGAAGATGTCGCCGTATCGTTCCAGGAAGGTCGGAACCTCACTCAGCGAAATGCCCAGTTCCTTCGCGAGCATTTTGAGCTGTTTCATCGCCTCTTCACGGTTCGGCCGAACCAGCATGGCGATGATTTGGCTGACGTCTTCGATATCCTGGCTCTCGCCATAGACCCGTTGAATGAGAGGCCGGGTAAAGGTCCTCATATACTCGGTCAACTCGGCCCGCTTGGACGGGGATAGGTTCAGAGCCTCATGCTCTTCGAAACCGATGTCCAAGTTACGAAGCTGAATCCGCAGGGAATAGACATCGAACGATTCCAGGATCATCAGCTTCTCGAGAATGAGAATGTCCCGGGAAAGCCGTCCGCCTTCATCGTGGAAAAACCCGGCCAACTCATTCGGCGCGATCTGCCCACTGCCCGATGTGCCGTCCTTGAACAGCTCAATCACGGTCTCAAGGCGCGCGTTCTTGATCATATAGGCCTTGCGCAGGCCTGGGGTCTCCAGAGGGATGATGGACAGCGGAAGGGTGTGAAGGGAGTCAATCGCCTCCTCTTCTTCCTTACTCGGCTTGTCAACTTCCGACGACGCCACGGACATCCGCACCTCAACAACCTATCAGTGGGATAGACCGCCTACACCCACTCGAAACTGTCAATCTACCTTTGAAACCGGAGGTCATCCAAACCAACAAGGCGATCGACAAAACCTCATTCGCAGAGATTGTTTTAGTTCCGATATGGTTGGAATCCAACTCTTCAAGATGAATAGGCTCAAACCACCCTCGAATTATTGACCCGCCGGACAAAAGAGTGGCGTTCCGGTCACGCCATTTCCTACGGTGTCGGAAAATCATGATCGAGGGAGTTGAGACGGATGGACGTGCGTTTGGATGGCCGGGTCGCCCTAATCACGGGAGGCAGCCTCGGGCTTGGACGCGCAATGGCCCGGCGCTTTGCCGAGGCTAGCGCAAGTGTCGCGATAGCGGCGAGGCGAGACGGCCCCCTCTCTGAAGCGGTAGAGGAGATCCGGTCCGCGACCGGAAGCAATTCGGTCGAGGCCTTCGGCGGCGACGTATCGACCGCAGAGGGGTGTGACGCCCTTCACACCGCTGTCACAGAACGGCTGGGGGGTATCGATATTCTGGTGAACAACGCCGGCTCGTCAAAGCGGGGCCCTTTCCTGGAGCAGACCGACGAAGTCTGGCAGGAAGATCTCGATCTGAAACTCTTCGCGGCGATCCGCCTTTGCCGGCTGGCCCTTCCATCCATGAAGGAGAAGGGATGGGGCCGGATCATCAACGTTCTCAACATCGGGGCAAAGGCTCCGGCTGGCGAGGGCGCCCCCACCGCGGTGTCGCGGGCAGCGGGTCTCGCTTTGACGAAAGTTTTGGCGAACGAAGCCGCCCCGTTCGGCGTGCTGGTCAACGCGCTGCACGTCGGCTTGATCGACAGTGATCAGTGGGTGCGCCGTCACGAGGCCGCCCCCGGAACCGGAAGCTACGAGGATTACCTCAAAGGGATGGCAAAAGGCATTCCGCTCGGCCGCGTCGGCCACGCTGAGGAGTTTGCGAACGTAGCCTGTTTTCTTGCCTCCGACATGGCGTCCTATGTTGCTGGGGTTTCGATCAATGTGGACGGCGGGAAAAGTCCTGTCGTTTGAGGCCAGCCGCGCCATTTGAGAAGGAGAACCAGGAATGGCTAAACGCCTCGAAGGCAAGGTCGCCATGGTCACCGGCGCCGGCTCGATCGGGCCCGGCTGGGGAAACGGCAAAGCGACGGCGACTCTATTCGCCCGGGAAGGGGCTAAGGTCTTCCTGGTCGACAACCGGCCGGACGCGGTTGAAGAGACCTACGGGATCATCCGGGGCGAAGGCGGGCAATGCGTCTCTCACGTCGCCGATGTGACAAATGACAGTGAGGTCGAAGAGATGATGACCGCCTGCGTCGACGCGTTCGGCGGGCTGGATATCCTGGACAACAATGTCGGCACCGCACTGGCCGGCGGCCCCACGGACCTCTCGGAAGCTGATTGGGACGGGCAGATCGACGTCAATCTCAAGCACGTCTTTCTGGCGACCCGCCGAGCCTTGCCGTTGATGGAGGAGCGCGGCGGCGGGGCCATCGTGAATATCGGATCCACGTCCGGGGTTACATTCACGGGCCAGCAACAGATTGCCTACCAGGTGGCGAAGGCCGCCGTTGTGCGCTTCTCCCGGTCCGTTGCCCTCGAGTACGCACCGAAGGGCATCCGCTGCAACACGGTCATCCCCGGGCAAATGCACACGCCCCTGGTCGAAGCGTATCTGGCCGGACAACAGTCAGGCGGGGACGCGGAAGTGCTGATCAAACGCCGGGAGGCCCGCATTCCCATGGGTTACATGGGAACCGGTTGGGATGTGGCGAACTGCGCCCTGTTCCTGGTCTCCGACGACGCACGCTATGTGACCGGAGCGGAGATCGTGGTGGACGGCGGCATGACCCTCAAATGCACACAGGCCTGAGGGCCCTGCCCTATCTCGCGCCCTACTCCGCGGCTGCGGACGCCGGGTTGTTCGGGTGCGTCGTCCAGTTCGCGTAGTCGCCGGTCACGGTCCGTCCGGTGCGCGCGTCCACGGCCCCTGGAGCCAAGGTCTCCATCGTGATGCACCCGTCGACCGGGCAGACGTTCACACAGAGATTGCAGGCCACGCATTCCTCATCAATGACCTCAAAGCGCCGCTCACCGTTCACGCTTGAGGTGATTGCTTGGTGCGAGGTGTCCTCGCAGACCACGTGACACCGGCCGCACTGGATGCAGAGATCCTGGTTGATCCGGGCCTTGGTCACGTAGTCGAGGTTCAGGTACTGCCAGTCCGTCACGTTCGGTGTCGCAAGCCCGGTGAACTGATCAAGGCGGTCATAGCCCTTCTCATCCATCCACCGGTTGAGGCCGGTGGTCATTTCTTCGACGATCTTGAAGCCATAGGTCATCGCCGCTGTACAAACCTGAACATTGCCTGCTCCAAGCGCCATGAACTCGGCGGCGTCACGCCAGGTTGTGACCCCGCCAATGCCGGAAATCGGCAGACCTTGGGTCTCCGCATCACGGGCGATTTCAGCGACCATGTTGAGCGCGATGGGCTTCACGGCAGGGCCGCAATAGCCGCCGTGACTGCCCTTCCCATCAATGGTCGGCTCCGGCGCCATCTGGTCCAGGTTGACGGACGTGATGGAACTGACCGTATTGATCAGGGAGACCGCATCCGCCCCACCGGCCTTCGCCGCCCGCGCCGGATAGCGGATATCGGTGATGTTCGGGGTCAGCTTGACGATCACCGGCATGCGTGTCGCCGCCTTGCACCAACGGGTGACCATCTCGATGTATTCGGGGACCTGACCGACGGCCGAGCCCATACCCCGCTCCGACATGCCGTGAGGGCAGCCGAAGTTGAGCTCGATGCCATCCGCACCGGTATCTTCGACCTTCTTCAGGATCTCGGTCCAGCAGACCTCCTCGCAGGGGACCATCAGCGAGACGATCATGGCTCTGTCCGGCCAATCGCGTTTCACGTTCTTGATCTCGTCCAGGTTGGTCTGAAGCGGACGATCGGTGATGAGCTCGATGTTGTTGAGGCCGAGAAGGCGCCGGTCCGCCCCCCAAATCGCGCCGTAGCGTGGTCCGTTGACGTTCACGATGTGCGGATCGAGTCCGAGTGTCTTCCAGACCACACCACCCCACCCGGCCTTAAAGGCTCGGACGACATTGTACTCCTTGTCGGTCGGCGGCGCCGAGGCCAGCCAGAAGGGATTGGGCGACTTAATCCCCACAAAGTCGTTCCGCAGGTCCGCCATGGCTCCGTCCTCCTCGCTAAACTCTGTCTCTGAGCCCGCCTCTCAGCGTTTCAGCCCATCATCGCCGAATGCATCGCCTCGGCCGCATCACGCCCGTGA
This sequence comes from Thalassobaculaceae bacterium, assembly GCA_963691835.1. Classification (GTDB taxonomy): domain Bacteria; phylum Pseudomonadota; class Alphaproteobacteria; order Thalassobaculales; family Thalassobaculaceae. Next base: position 3,690,133 of record OY829383.1, on the reverse strand, counting down.
GCGACGGCGGTGACCGTCAAATCCTCTCCGCCTGTGACGCAGTCACCGCCGGCCCAGACCGTTTCCAGATTGGTCCTGAAACTGGCATTCACCGCGATCCGGCCGCCGTCCAACGCAACACCCGGCACAAGGTCTGGCAAAAAGGTCTGACCAATCGCCTTCAAAACCGTGTCGGCCGGGACAAAGAAGGTCTCCCCCGTCCCTTCCAGGCGACCATCGACATCGTGCGTGTACTCGAACTCGACGCCGCGCCCGTCGGCACCGTCGACGACCTTGACCGGCTTGGCGTTGTGTTTGATGCGGACACCCTTGGTTGCCGCAAGATCCTGCTCGTAGAGCGAGGCGTTCATCCGGTACTTGCCCCGCCGGTAGACGATGGTGACGTCCTCGGCGCCGAGAAGCTTGGACTGCACCGCTGCATCCACCGCTGTCATACCGCCACCGATGACGACGACACGTCGGCCGATGGGAAGACTGGAGAGATCGGTGCTGTCCCGAAGCTCCGCGATGAAGTCCACGGCATCTTCCACGCCGGGCAACTCACCGCCATCGACGCCGAGGCCGTTCACACCGCCGAGCCCCATACCCAGGAACACGGCACTGTAGGTGGTACAGAGTTCTTCAAGCGTGATGTCAGTGCCGAGAGCCTTTCCCGTCTCGATCGTGATGCCACCAATGGAAACGATGTACTCGACCTCGGCCGCAGCGAAATCATCGACGGTCTTGTAAGCTGCGATACCATAGGTGTTCAGCCCACCGGCCTTCGGTTTCGCATCGAAAATCGTGACCGTGTGCCCCTTCATCGCGAGACGGTGGGCACAGGCGAGACCGGCCGGACCAGCGCCGACCACCGCGACCCGTTTCCCGGTGTCCGCCGCCCGCGTGTAGGGCTGTTTTCCTGTCGCCATAAGGTGGTCGGTCGCATACCGCTGCAAAAGCCCGATCTGAACCGGCTTACCCTCCGCCGTCTCCCGAACGCACGCTTGCTCGCATAGGGTTTCCGTCGGACAGACCCGGGCGCACATTCCGCCCAGAATATTCTGATCGAAGATCGTCTCGGCAGCACCGTCCGGATTGTCCGCGGCGATCTGACGGATGAACATTGGGATATCAATGCTGGTGGGGCACGCGGTCACGCACGGCGCATCCCAGCAGAAGTAGCACCGGTCCGCGGCGACGAACGCCTCATGCCGACTCAGTGCGGGATGCAAATCAGCGAAGTTGTCCTGGTAAGCCTCGGCGTCCAACCGGCCCGCCTTGACATCCGCCCCCTCGAAGCCTCGCGTCATGCGCCCCTCCTCTCGGATAGATCATCCATGGATGGTGGCGCGATCCGAAATTTTTATCAACTGGTCAAATTAACGATTTCTCCCGGGCGAAGACGACCGGCACGGGCGCCCTCTTGACCTATGTCGATCCAGGACGGGAAAGTTTGGCACACAAAGAAACTTCCCGAGGACCCCTCCATGGATTTCCGCCTGACACCGGAGCAGGAACAACTCCGCGAGACTGCCCGCCAGTTCGCCACGAACGAAATGCCGCCCGTTGCCAAGGAACTCGAGGCCGCCGATGAGCCGCTTTCCAAAGAGTGGCTCCGCCGATACGCGGAGATGGGCTTCCTGGGTGTGAATGTCGCCGAAGAGTATGGCGGTCTCGGGCTCGGCAATCTGGAGGCGCTGATCGTTCTGGAGGAGTTCGCGAAAATCTCTCCGGCCGTTGGGTTCCCGATCTTTGAGAGCTCCGTTGGCCCGATCCGGGCTGTGGAGCACTTTGCCGACAGCAAACTGGCATCAAGCGTCGTCCCAAAGGTCTGCAGCGGTGAGATCGTCGCCGCGGTCGCGATGTCGGAACCCGATGCGGGAACAGCGCTCACCGACCTCAAGACCAAGGCGGTCGAAGATGGAGATGGCTTCGTCCTCAACGGGCAGAAACGGTGGTGCTCCGGCGGCGGGCACTCGGACGCCTACATCGTCTACACCAAGCTTTCCGACGCTCCGGGTGCCAAGGGCATCGGCGCGCTTTGGGTGGAGAAGGAGCGGGACGGCATCTCCTTCGGACCCAGAGAACAGCTCATGGGTTTCCGGGGAATTCCCTCGGCCGACATCTTCTTCGAAGACGTGCGGGTCCCTAAAGAGAACCTGATCGTTCCGGCGGGCGGCTTCAAACAACTCATGGAAGCGTTCGATCTGGAGCGTTGCGGCAACGCCACCATGTGTCTCGCCATCGCGCAGTCCGCTCTGGATCAGGCGCTGGCTTACGTGCAGGAACGCAAGGCCTTCGGCAAGGAACTGGTGGAGTTCCAGGCGGTCCAGATGAAACTTGCCGAGATGACCATGCGGGTGGAGGCATCGCGGCTCTTGATCTGGCGGGCGGCCAAGAATGCCGAGGACGGCCTGCCCAGCATTCTCGACAGCTCGCTTGCCAAATGCTTCTCCAACGAGATGGTGCGGGAGGTCACGGGTGCCGCCCTTCAGGTCATGGGCGGATACGGCTACGCCAAAGAGTACGGCATGGAGCAGAAGATGCGAGATGCCTGGGGCTGGGGCATTGCGGGCGGCGCCATCGACATCCAGAAGATCAACATCGCCAGCGCGCTGGTGGGTCGGCGGTTCGATCAGCGGCGCTGACGGGCTGATCCATGCTTCGCATCAGCCGCAATCAGCCCTAAGCCAGGCCGTCAGATAGGCGATCACACGGGCGCGCCTTTCAGGCAGGTGAAGTGTCTCCGCCCGGCTTGCGTGATGCAGGGCAACCGCGACGGAAACGAGACTTCCGTCGTGGGCGAGCCTTTGCCGTCTGTCCGGGTCAGCTTCGTAGGTCTTAAGGGCAGCGCGGGCGACGGCCGGACCGAGGAAGTAGGTGAGTGAAGCGAAGTCCCAAACCGGCGACAGGACCGATGCGTCGGCAAAGTCCAGAAGGGCGGTCAGTCGGCCGTCCTGGGTGAGCATCTGTCCCCCGTGAAGGTCCACATGGGTCAACGCCGTCGGCCACCGGTTGGCGGCCTCCGCTATTCGCCCGCTGAAGGGTTGGATTGCACCCACAAGGTCCGGTGCATGCGTCGCTAATGGATGATCCCGTAGCGGCGGGCCGCTGCATGGCCAAGGCTGCTGAAACCGGCTGCTGACGCCCGCATCCATCGATCCCGCACGCCCCACCAGCGGAGCGAGTTGATCCACCATGCGACCGAAACCCGATACCGGTATCTCATGAACAGCACGGAGAACTGTTGCGAGATCAGCAACTTCCCCATCACGCAACGGTCTGCGACCCACGGGCTCTCCAGCAACGAACCGGTCCACCAACCAGGCACGGTCCAGGAGTCCGGGACGTTCGAATGCGCCCGTGACCGGTTCCGCGACCGGCATGCCAAGGCCGCTCAGTATCCGTCGAATGCCGAAATCCGCCGCGAACGGCGGGGCAACCCGTCCCGGCCGGGGAGCCTCCAACCGGATGACCAGATCACCATTGGGAGCCGGAAGGCACCAAACCGAGCTGCTGGCTCCCCGCGCCAAGGGATGTGGACGAGCATCAGAGATACCCAGAGCCGAAGCGATCCGCTGTGCGTCCGCCCGGTCTGCGTCAGAGTGTTGTCTGCCGGTTGAGGAACGTTGATCGGTCTCGGTCAGCGCAGCCCCGCGTTGATGCGCTCAAGCGCGTCAGAACCCGGGCACAGGTCCGCCTCACCCATCTCGTTAAGCGGCGTCTCGTGGAGCCGGATCTTCTCGGCCAGTGTCGTCTCGTCCGGGTTTACATAGAGGACGCCGGTCACGACCTCCCCCTCCTGGCGCTTGCGCATCAGATAGGCCAGCGCACCGCCCGCGTCGGTCGGATCATAATCCGCGTCGAGCTTGTGGAGACGAATGTCGCCACCATGGTGAAGAGTGACATCGATCGTCTCCCCCTCTCCATAACTGGCAGTGATCTCATCATGCTCCGGAACAAAGTCGGTCATGCTGACGGCGTGATTGTGCTCCCGTACGAAATCAAAGCTCTTGGTCGACGCCGGGTGATTGTTGAAGGTCACGCACGGGGAGATCACGTCGATGAACGAAAAGCCCTCATGGGCGATGGCCGCCTTGAAGATCGGGACCAGTTGATCCTTGTCGCCGGAGAAGCCGCGGGCGACGAAACTCGCGCCCAATTGGATCGCCAGGGCCGGCAAATCGATCGCCTCGTAGGAGTTGGTCTGGCCCTTCCGGCCAAGGCTGCTGCGGTCGGTGGTCGCCGAGAACTGCCCTTTGGTGAGACCGTAAGTGCCGTTGTTCTCGCACACATATGTCATGTCCAACTGACGGCGGATCACATGGGCGAATTGGCCGAGGCCGATCGACGCGGTGTCCCCATCGCCGGACACGCCGATGTACTTCAGATCCCGGTTCGCGAGGCTTGCGCCCGTGGCGATGGACGGCATACGGCCGTGGACCGAGTTGAAGCCGTGGCTGTTGCCGAGAAAGTATGTCGGTGTCTTGGACGAGCATCCGATACCAGAGAGTTTCGCCACCCGGTGTGCGGGGATCGATAACTGAAAGAACGCCTCAATCAACGCCGCGCTGATGCTGTCGTGTCCGCATCCAGCGCAGAGCGTGGACATCGAACCTTCGTAGTCCCGGTGGGTCAGCCCCAGCTCGTTGCGCGGTAGCTTCGGGTGATGAAACTTCGGTTTCCGAATGTAGCTCATCGATGCCTCGACCTTTGCGTCCCACAGTCGCTCCATGACGACATGGGAAGTCTACGACACACTGACTGAAGAGCGATAGTTTTCGTACCCATCATCCTGTTCTAGGGTGCCGCCGGTCCACGACTCCCCAATTGAGGCCGGTGTTCTGGATGCAGCTTAGTCTTTAATCCGCAGCGTTCTTGTGGGGATCCTGCATGTACCAACTTCCGGGCCAATCGCCGGATCAGCCATTTCGCATCATGGCACTCTTGAACAGCCGAGCTGTTGGCGACACGATATTTTACCATATCTATGCAGCATCAGTAAAAAATCTATTTGATCACGCCACTCTCACTCTGTATCAAAGAGACGATCGGGATTACAAGAATGATTTATTGTATTTTAATCACAAAAAGGACTATTTCTTTGTTGCCCCAGAAAATTTTAACCCAATCCCAATAGACAGTTTTCAACCACATCAGGACATTATTAATAATAATGAAGAAATACCTGACTATATATTTCAACATAGGAGATGGATTAACTCGAAAAGCCATGTACCGGACCTTATACTCTCGCCAGCATCAATGGACTACATAACACTGACAGGATTTGACCATCCGGGATTCCTTTCCATCCCGGACCGATCAGTTGACCCTCTGCGACAGAAACTGATCGATCACGGGGTTTCGCCGGATCGCTGGTTCTGCGTTCTGAACTACCGGGAGCCGGGCTACAAACACCGGCCTTCAAGGTTCCTGAGGGATGTCAGTCCGATTCCGTACATGGCGCTGGTTGAGTACATTGTGGACCGGCTCGGCGGCCAGGTCGTCCGGGTCGGTCACCCGAACATGACCCCATTTCCACAACGTCCGGGATTTATCGATCTTGCCTCGCTGGAGGACGCATTCGATCTCCACGCTTTCGCCATAAGCAGAGCACGTTTCCTGGTGGGCTCCCTCTCTGGAATCAGCCATCTGGGCTCGGCGCTGAACACACCGACGCTGATGACGAACTGCCTCACAACACCCTATTGCCCTGGATGCTGGCGAGACCACGATCTGGCCCTCTACCTCTCGCTCTACACCAAGGATGGCCGCCGCTACACGATGGAGGAGCGGGACGAACTCGGCCTTCATGACATCTATGCCGTATCTGAACTCGTCCAGTTGGAGGAAGGTTGGGCTTGCCAGAACACGCCGGCAGAACTGGGCAAGGCCACTCGGCGCATGATGGAGAGTACATCGGACTGCCAGGGCTGGCGGATCCCGCACCTCCCGGAGGCGCCCCCGGGCCGCCCCAACAAGCTGTCATTTCCTGTTACGCCGCGCCTGCGGGTCCCGATTATCGAGTACCCGGATCTGGCAATGAAACCGCCGATCCCTTAAGCGCGCCGGCCTACTCCGCCGCGACGGAGTCCACACCTGCGCCAAGCGCGCGCAACACGCCGCCGGCAATGGTTTGCGCGGTGATGGGCGAGCCGTCGAAGTTCAGCACCGAGACAAGCTTCGACGGGGGCGCGTCACACTCTGCCATGAGCAGGGTCCGCATCTGCGCGTCTCGGTTCTGTTCAACGACGAACACGGTTTCATGCGCATCCAGGAACGCCTCCACCTCAGCCCCGAACGGGAAGGCCCTTACCCGGCAGGTATCAAGCGTCACATCCTGCCCGGCCAGGAGGGAGAGCGCCTCGCACATGGCCGCTTCGGTGGTGCCAAAGTAAAGGATACCGACGTCGGAACCGCCCTCCACCGATGTCAAAACCGGCTTGGGAAGAAGGGTCTTCGCCGTCTCAAACTTCCGCGTGAGACGGCGCATGTTCTGGGCATTTACCCGTCCGTCTTCGGTATAGCCCGCATACTCGTCGTGGCTGGTACCACGGGTGAAAAAGGCCCCTTTATCCGGATGCGTACCCGGATAAGTGCGGTACGGTATAGCGTCCCCGTCGCTGTCGAGATACCGGCCGTAACGTTCAATGGCGTCCAGCATGTCGGCCGTCTTCACCTTACCGCGGTCGAAAGTGCGGTCTTCGTCCCAACTCAGCGGCGCCGTCATCCATTCGTTCATGCCGAGATCGAGATCGGACAGCATGATCACTGGCGTTTGGATGCGTTCAGCGAGATCGAAGGCCTCCACGGTCAGATCGAAAACCTCGGCCGGTGTCGAGGGGAACAACAGGACATGCTTCGTGTCGCCATGGCTGGCATACGCACACGCAAGAATGTCTGATTGCTGGGTGCGCGTCGGCATGCCGGTCGACGGGCCACCGCGCTGAATATCGAACAGCACAAGCGGGATCTCAGCAAAGTAGGCCAAGCCCAGAAACTCGCTCATCAGGGAGATGCCGGGGCCTGACGTCGCGGTGAAGGCCCGCGCGCCATTCCAGCTGGCTCCGATGGCCATCCCCACGGCCGCGAGTTCGTCCTCCGCTTGAACCACGGCGTATCGCTGAACACCCGTATCCTTATCGACCCGGAACTTCGCGGCGTACTTCTCATATGCCTCGGCCACGGAGGTCGACGGGGTGATCGGATACCAGGCGCAGACGGTCGCCCCGGCGTAGACGCAGGCAAGCCCGGCCGCGGCATTGCCGTCGATCACAATGCTGTCACCGGTTGCATCCCGCTGCTCAAGCCGCAAGCCGATCGGGCAACTCAGGTTCTCAAGCGCCCACGTTCGACCGAGATGGAGCGCCTTCACATTCGGTTCGATCAGCTTTTCCTTGCCGCGGAACTGTTGGCCGATCAGCCCTTCCACCGCTTCCACATCCAGCTCAATGAGCGCGGTCAGCGCCCCGAGATAAGCAACATTCTTGAAGAGCTGCCGTTGCCGCGGGTCCGTGTAGGCTTCCTGACACAACCGGGTTAGCGGAATGCCGATCACGGTAATGTCCGACCGGCCGAAGCTGCGTTCAAAGCTCGAGTCGTAGAGCAGATAACCGCCGGGCCGAATGCTGGCCACATCCTCGTCGTAGGTCTGGGCGTTCATGGCCACCATCAGGTCGACGCCCTCGCGCCGGCCAAGATAGCCCTCTTCGCTGACCCGAACCTCAAACCACGTGGGCAGGCCTTGGATGTTCGACGGGAAGATGTTCTTCGGCGCCACCGGAATGCCCATCCGGAAAATCGCCTTGGCAAACATCTGATTGGCGCTGGCGGAGCCGGAGCCGTTCACGTTGCCGAACTTGACGACAAAGTCGTTAACGGCGGCAAGGGGACGCGGGTCATTCGCCGCGTCCGGCGCCCTGTCGGTCGGCTTCAAAGACATGAACGGCTCGCCTGTGCTTCGTGATACGTGAAGGCCCGCATATCCCAGGCACCCGTCGGACATCGTTCGGCGCAGAGCCCGCAGTGCAGGCAGACATCCTCGTCCTTCGCCATAATCCGTCCGGTCGCCAGAGTGTCGGAGACATAGATCGCCTGATCCATGTTGGTCGACGGGACCTTGAGCCGGGAGCGGAGATCGTCTTCGACACCATTCACCGTGAAGGTGATGCAGTCTTCTGGACAGATGTCCACGCAGGCATCGCACTCGATACACCGGCTGCCGTCGAAGACCGTCTGCACATCGCAGTTAAGGCACCGCATCGCCTCGTCAAAAGCGAGCTTCTCGTCGAACCCGAGTTCCACTTCAAGCTTCATGTCGGACAGCGCTTTTGCCTTTTCCGCGTGAGGTACGCGGAACCGGTGATCCGCCGAGATGTCGTTGTGATACGACCACTCATGCATGCCCATTTTCTGGGAGACGAGGTCCGTCATCGGCTCCGGCCGTATCGAAGGGTCTTCCCCGCGGCATGCCATGTCGATGGAGATGGCTGCCTGGTGCCCATGGGCCACGGCCCAAATGATGTTCTCAGGGCCGAACGCCGCATCACCGCCAAAGAAGACCTTTGGGTGGGTCGAGCGCATGGTGTTGCGATCAACTACGGGCATGTCCCAGCGATCGAAGTCGAGCCCGATGTCCCGCTCGATCCAAGGGAACGCATTCTGCTGACCGATGGCGCACAGCACGTCGTCGCAAGGAACGACAATCGGAGGCTCACCCGTCGAAACCAGCCGCCGCTTCCCGTCCTGATAAACCGCCTCAACCCGATCGAAAGCCACGCCCGTCAAGCGGCCGTCCTCAACAATGAACTCCAGCGGAACGTGGTTGTTCAGGATCTCCACGTCTTCGGCCAGCGCGTCCTCGATCTCCCAGGGTGAGGCCTTCATCTCTTCCCGAGGGCTGCGGACAATGACCTTGACGTCATCGCCGCCAAGGCGCTTCGCGGTCCGGCAACAGTCCATCGCCGTGTTGCCGCCACCAAGCACGATGACCCGACGCCCGATCTTTTCGGTGTGCCCGAAGGCCACGCTCATCAACCAGTCGATGCCGATATGGATGTTGGCATCGGCCTCGGCCCGGCCGGGGAGATCCAGATCCCGACCCCGCGGGGCGCCGGTGCCCACGAACACCGCATCAAAGCCTTCGTCCAGGACGGACTTGAGACTCGAAACCTCTTCACCGAAACGCGTCTCGACCCCGAAATCGAGGATCCGGTCGACCTCCCCGTCCAGAACGCTTTCCGGCAGCCGGAACGACGGGATCTGACTTCGCATCATGCCGCCACCTTGGGCGTCCCGCTCGATCAGCGTCACGTCATAGCCGAGCGGCATCAGATCCCGGGCCACGGTCAGAGATGCGGGACCGCCACCGATCAAAGCCACGCGCTTTCCGTTCTTCTCTTCCGGGATGGCGGGCAGGAACGGTGTAATGTCATCGCTGTTGTCTGCTGCGACGCGCTTCAGGCGGCAAATGGCGACCGGCTCTTCCTCAACCCTGCCTCGCCGACAGGCGGGCTCGCACGGACGGTCGCACGTCCGGCCCAGAACACCGGGGAAGACGTTGCTCCGCCAGTTTACGAGATAAGCCTCTTTGTAGCGTTGCTGCGCAATCAGCCGGATGTAGTACGGCACCGGCGTATGGGTTGGACAGGCGTACTGACAGTCGACGACTTTATGAAAGTACTGGGGGTGCCTGATGTTCGTGGGCGGCATTCCTGGCCGGGATTGGGAAACTGATGCCGGTGATGTCCCCGCTGCCGCGTCGGTCCTGCCCGCGGCGCCCTCCCCTGATCCGGTCCTCGTCTCCTCGAGATCCATCGTGCGCCGCGCCTCCCCTCTAGCAGCGGCCGCGCAAACGACCGCCAGACGAGGCCCGATCCGAACCGGCGAGCCGGCCCTCCATCCCCGAAACTCCGTCGGGATGACGCGCCAATGCGGCCGCAAGATCGCGGCGGCAATGGACAATCGAGTGTGTCGGCATGTCGATCACGGTATGGTCCGTGCCGATTTCAGAACATCGGGATTAAACGCCAGTGACGCGGTGCCGACAAGTCCGTGTGTGACTGCCTTGTGACTAAACGCATCACGAAGGTGCGAGACCGCCGCGAAACTGCGAATCACCTCACTAATCCCTGAAATTTCAAAGGGATTCGACCCGGCCTCTTGTCGGTTGCCAATCGATCTGGACGAGCCCCGAATGCTCCGGTCGGAGCGCGCTTGTCCCCTGCTGGGCATCGGGCTACAACCGGCTCCCCTAACAGAAGCACCGGATCACCGCGCCATGTCAGCCGTCTCCACGACCGTTCCTCCTGCTAAAGGCCCGCTTACAGGTATCACGGTCGTCGACCTCTCCCGAATCCTCGCAGGCCCCTACTGCACGATGATGATGGCGGAACTCGGTGCCCGCGTGATCAAGGTGGAGCCGCCCGAGAAAGGCGACGACGCGCGCCACTACGGCCCCTTCATCAACGGAAAATCTGCCTATTTCCAATCAGTTAACCGGGGCAAGGAAAGCATCGCTCTCAACCTTAAAGAGGATGGCGACCGGGCCATCTTCGAGCGCCTCTTGGAAACCGCGGATGTCATCGTCGAGAACTTTCGGCCGGGCACGATGGAGAAGCTGGGCTACGGTTGGGACACACTGCACCCGAAATATCCCAAGCTGATCTACGCGTCGGCGTCCGGGTTCGGGCATTCGGGCCCGGACATGCGCCGTCCCGCCTACGATATGGTCGTACAGGGCATGGGCGGCATTATGAGTGTGACCGGCCACCCCGGCACGCCGCCGACCCGCATCGGCATGTCGATTGGTGACATCGGCTCCGGCCTCTATGCCTGTATCGGCGTCCAGGCGGCCCTCTACAACCGGGCGATGACCGGTGAGGCGACGAAGGTCGACATCGGCATGTTCGACTGCCAGCTGGCCCTGCTTGAGAACGCGATCATGCGATACACGACCTCCGGCAAAGCCCCGGGACCATTGGGTGCGCGCCATCCGTCGATCACGCCGTTCGAGGCCTTTCAGACCGGGGACGGCTGGATCATCATCGCCGCCGGAAACGATGGCCTGTTCCACAAGATGGCCGACGGTCTCGGCAAGGCGGAGTGGAAGGAAGACCCCCGCTACCTGACCAATGACCTCCGGAATCAGAACGTCGACGCCCTCAAGCATGAGGTCGAAACTATAATGGCATCCGCCGGAACATCTCATTGGATCGATGTTCTCGATGCCGCCGGTGTGCCCTGTGGCCCGATCAATGACGTCGGCCAGGCGGCGGAGCACCGGCAAGCGGCGGCGCGAAACATGATCGTCGCCGTGAACGACCCGGTCACCGGGCCAATGAAAGTGGTCGGCAATCCGATCAAGCTCTCGGGCTTCGAGGATCCGGCCGAACGCGCACCCGCGCCGAACCTTGACGAAGACCGGACGCGGATCCTGGAGGAGCTGAAACCATGAACGTGATGCCAACGGACATCGATCTCGGGACCGACCCGACGCTCGACACCTACGACGACCCCTACGCCCTTGCGAAAGCGCTGTCCGGCCGGCATCTGATCGGCGGAAAGCTGGTTCCGGCGACCTCCGGCAAGACGTTTGAGGTCATCTATCCGGCCACGGGCGAAGTCATTGGCCTCGCAGCCGACGGGGATTCCACCGACGTGGACTCGGCGGTCTCCGCTGCCGTGGTGGGCCAGAAGGAATGGGCAGCGATGCGCGCCCGCGACCGTGGCCGCCTGATCGCAGAGTGCGGCTACCTGCTTGAGAAGCATGTGGAGGAACTGGGCCGTCTGATCGCGCTGGAGACGGGCAAGGCGCTGCGGACGGAAAGCCGGGTCGAGGCCTCAATCCTCGCGGACGCTTTCCATTTCCACGCCGGCCTGGCGCCGGAGTTGAAGGGTGAGACGGTTCCCCATCATCCGGACATGCTGACGCTGACGGTGCGGGAACCGATCGGCGTCGTCGGCGCGATCATTCCCTGGAACGTGCCGCTGTTGCTGATGGCCCTGAAGATTGCCCCGGCTATGGTGGCGGGCAACGCGGTCATCGTGAAGTCGGCCGAGGAAGCGCCGTTCACCGTGCTGCGGATCTGCCAGCTCATGAACTCGATCCTCCCCGCAGGCGTGTTCAACATGCTGTCCGGCTATGGCCCGGAATGCGGCGCGCCGCTCGTGTCGCATCCGAAGGTCGGTAAGGTGACGTTCACCGGCTCCGTCGAGACCGGCAAGATTGTCTACAAGACCGCAGCCGACAAACTGATCCCGGTGACGCTGGAGTTGGGCGGCAAGAGCCCGATGATCGTCATGAAGGACGCGGACGTGGACAAGGCCGTTGGCGGTGCCGTCGTCGGTATGCGGTTCACCCGTCAGGGTCAGTCCTGCACCGCCGCCAGCCGTATCTTCGTCCACAAGGACGTGCACGACGATTTCGTCGCCAAGCTCCGCGCCAAGGTCGACGCCATGGTGATGGGCGATCCGCTGGACGAGAAGACGGACATCGGCACCATCATCTCGCCGGACCAGTTCTCGAAAGTGAAGGGCTACATCGATCACGGCAAGGGCGAGCCCGGGGCGGTTCCGATCGAATGCTCTGCCATGCCGACGGACCCGCGCTTTGGCGACGGCCTTTTCGTCCAGCCGGTGATGTTCACGAAGATCAGCCGGGACAGCAAACTGGCCCGGGAAGAGATCTTCGGACCGGTCACCTGCATCTTCGAGTTTGAGGAAGAGGATGATGTGCTGGAGGCGGCGAACGACAGCGAGTACGGCCTCGCCGCCACGCTCTGGACCAACAACCTCAAAGCCGCGCTCAACATGACGGAGAAGCTGGAGGCCGGCTTCGTGCAGGTGAACCAGAACCTGGTGGTACAGCCCGGCCTGTCCTACGGCGGTGTGAAGAGTTCCGGCCTCGGCAAGGAAGCCACGTTGGAGGCGATGCTGGAGCACTTCACCCACAAGAAGACCATCATCTTCAACAAGACCTGATCGCGTCGGAGAGCCCGGATGGGACGCACGGTGAGACGGCTCCTCTACGGAGCCGTCTTTCTTTTCCTTGGCGTCAACGCGTCTATCGCAGCGTTGCTGGTGTGGCTTCAGACCTCACTGCCGGTGCTGGACGGCAGCGTGTCCGTCGACGGCATCACGGCCGATGTCGAGATCGACCGCGACGGCGACGGCGTGCCCACGATCCGCGCACGAACACCGGCGGACGCCTACTTCGGTCTTGGATACGTCCATGCGCAGGACCGTCTCTGGCAGATGGAACTGACCCGTCGGATCGGGTCCGGCCGTTTGTCCGAGGTCACAGGACGCATTCTGGAAAGCATTGGCGAGTCGACCCTCCCCTTCGACCGGTTCTTGAGAACACTCGGCCTTCGGCGCCTGGCCGAAGAGAGCTACAGGCGCCTGCCGGACCAGGCGAAAGCCGAACTAGAAGCCTATGCGAGCGGCGTGAACGCCTTCCTCGCGACGCGTGCGGGACCGCTACCCCCAGAGTTCCAATTGGTGAGGCTGGAGCCCGAGCCGTGGACGCCGACCGACAGTCTCGTCTGGCAGCGCATCATGGCGCTGCAGCTCAGCAGCAACTGGTTTCGGGAACTGCTGCGCGCGCGAATGGCCCAGTCCGGTCTGACGCCTGAGCAGATTACCGACCTTTTCCAACCGGTTGATGATCTGGACACTGTCCCCGTCTCGCCTGATCAAGCCGCAATCGAGCGTTTCTCCAAGACGCGGCTTACAGATGCTATCCGAAGCATTCCCCTCGATGTCCGCCCCCGCATGGCATCGAACGCATGGATCGTGGACGGCCGTCATACGGAGAGCGGCAAGCCGCTCCTGGCGAACGACCCGCATCTTGGGCTGACCAGCCCGAACCTCTGGTATCTCGCACGGCTCGAAGCGCCCGGATGGATACGGGTCGGCGGAACCGTGCCGGGCGTTCCCTTTGTTGTTGTCGGCCACAACGGCCGGTTGGCATGGGGTCTCACCACGACAAACGGCGATGCCCAGGACGTTTTCGTCGAAACCCTGGATCCGTCCGACCCCTCCCGGTATCTGACGCCCGACGGCCCGGAACCCTTTGAGGTTAGGGAAGAAACGATCCTCGTCGGTGAGCGTCCGACCACGCATACCATCCGTGTCACACGGCACGGCCCGGTCATCTCCGATGCCTGGGAGAGCGCCACCGCGCTCGCAACCGACAACACCGTGCTCGCCCTTGGCTCAGCGACACTCACGGAAGATGACGGCACACCGGAAGCGCTGTGGGCGATGGGTGAAGCCACCTCGGTCGATGAGTTCGTTGAGGTCCTGAAGGGTTTCCATTCCCCGCAGCAGAATGTCTTTGTCGCCGACGTGGACGGCGCCATCGCCATGGTGTCAGCCGGTCGCCTTCCGGTCCGAGGCTCAGGCGACGGCCGCATGCCCGTCGATGGAGCAAGCGGCAAGGCCGACTGGACCGGCTGGGTCCCGTTCGATGCCCTACCCGCATCCATCCGTCCGGACAGTGGCATCATCGTCCAGGCCAACAACAGAGTGGTCGCCCGTGATCCGAGCTATCTGATTTCGCATGAGTTCGCCCCGCCGTACCGGGCCCGCCGCATCCTCGATATGCTGGAGGCCGGCTCCGAACACGGCGTCGCCGATTTCACGGCGATGCAGATGGACGACATCTCCCTTGGGGCCCGGCAGATTGTCGGCCAACTCCTGAAAACCCTCGGCGAGGGACCGTTCGGAGATCCTGCGGTGAGCGCCGCCGTCGGCCTATTGAGAGACTGGTCCGGTGAGATGTCCCGGGACCGTCCAGAGCCTCTCATCTACTCGGCATGGCTCGCGGCGACCCTTCACAGAATCTTCGGCGATGAGCTTGGCGATATCATGGGCGATATGCGCCAGATCAGCCCGGGCCCCCTCCTGCGTGCGCTTTCTGACAACGTTCCTCCGTCGCTCAACTGGTGCGATGACAAACGCACCGATGCTGCCGAGACATGCCGGGACATTGTCTCCGGCAGCCTTTCGCAGGCGCTTGCGGAACTCGCCACGGAACATGGCACCGACCCACGGGCTTGGCGATGGGGAGCGGTTCACAAGGCACGGTTCGAACATCGGATCTTCAGCAGGATACCCGGTGTTGGCGCACTATTGACGCCCGAGGTCGCAACGGACGGCGGCGATCAAACGGTCAATCGGGGAACAAGCGCGCTGTTGAGTGAGAGGACACCGTTCCGCCATATCCATGGCGCTGGGTTGCGGGTGGTCTTCGATCTGGGAGACCTTGACCGTTCGGCTTTCTCCATTGCGCTCGGCCAGTCTGGAAACCCGTTCTCCCCCTACTCGCTGACGTATCTCAATGATTGGGCGGATGGCCGCTACCGCGCATTGGGACCCACGCCCGAAGCGAGCATCGGGACCTTGCATCTGACCAAGTAAAACATTTAGAAAACAGAGTGTTAGAATCGGATCTTCGCACCGATTGTGAAGTTCTGAGTGATCCCTCTGTCAAGATCCACAAGGCTGACATCACGATCAGCTCCGAGATACGCTGCCGCGTACTCCGCCGTAAGCGACCAGGATTCCCCAAGCCTGTAAGACGCGCCCAGGCCCACCCTGAACACCGTTGATACACCGGTGTCATCCTCTGACCGGCCGGCAATCGACGCCCCACCCCGGTCGAGATAGGTCAGTCCCAAACCGGCCGTCACGTGCGGAACAATGGGGAGATCCACGTCCCAATCGTAGGAGCCGTCGACAAAGATGGTGTTGTGGCCGTCTAAACCGGTAAGCGCGCCGGCGTTGGGCATGATCTGAAACCGGTCAGGATTGTCCGTATTGGAGTAGGTGAACCCAAGCCGCATGGGATCACCGGTCGCCTCCGCGTCAAGACCACCGCCGAGCACGTACCAGCTGTTTTCGGGTTCAGAAATCGTCTGTGCAACCGCTCCCGCGGATGCCATGCCAAGCGACATTGCGGCCGCGAGACATACCCTTGTCCACCTTTGAGACTTTCCGATCATATCGCCAAACCGCAGAACCGCAGTGTATTCAATCCGGCTCAGAAACTTAGCTACATGCATATCTAAACCAGGATGCCCAATCAACCATGAAGAGTCACGCCCTGGCCGCACGGCGACACCGGATGTCGCAGTAGCCAATGCATATTCGAGTCCAGTCGTGCTCTTTAGGATGATTCCGGCGGGAAGCACCCGGTGTTCCGGGCGATTTAAGGAGAAACAGATGATGGACTCGGCACAACTGCCTGTAGATCTCCAAGCGATCCGGGAAGCCGCTAAGCTCATCCAGACGGATATTCTCCGAACGCCGATGGTCGAAGCCGCTGAGTTGTCGGACAGGTTGGGCTTATCGTTGCGCCTTAAGCTCGAGAACCTTCAGCATACGGGTTCCTTCAAACCCCGGGGTGCCTTGGTGAAGCTCGCGAGCCTTACCGCCGAACAGCGCCAGCGCGGCGTCATCGCGATGTCTGCGGGCAACCACGCCCAGGGGGTCGCCTACCACGCCGCGCGAATGGGCATGGTCGCCACGATCGTCATGCCGGCGCAAACGCCGTTCGTCAAAGTGGACCGGACACGGCGATTGGGCGCCAACATCGTGCT
Organism: Thalassobaculaceae bacterium; assembly: GCA_963691835.1. Lineage (GTDB taxonomy): Bacteria > Pseudomonadota > Alphaproteobacteria > Thalassobaculales > Thalassobaculaceae. The sequence continues at coordinate 3,673,547 of OY829383.1, read as the reverse complement.
TCACGGGCGCAATATCTCGGACTGCGCCGAGAAAGTTCGAGAGATCGTCGAGGAGACGGGCGCCATTCTCATCCATCCCTTCGACGATCCGGCAATCATTGCCGGTCAAGGCACCATCGGCCTCGAGATGCTCGATGACGCACCGGATCTGGATGTCTTGGTGGTCCCCATCGGGGGTGGCGGCCTGATCGGTGGAATCGCCGTTGCCGCCAAGGCGATCAAGCCAGACATCCGCATCTTCGGTGTGGAGGTGGATAGCTACCCGTCCATGACCGAAGCGCTTCAAGGGCTGCCGCCCTCCTCCGGTGGCGAGACCATGGCCGAAGGCATCGCTGTCAAAACGCCGGGGCAGTTGAACCAACGGATCGTGAGAGCACTGGTTGATGAGATCCTTCTCGTATCCGAGAAGGACATTGAGCGGGCCGTCCAACTCCTGATCGAAGGACGGAAAATTGTGGCCGAAGGGGCCGGGGCGGCGGGCGTGGCCGCTCTGCTGCGCCATGGCGACCGGTTCACGGGCGAGCGGGTTGGCACCGTAGTCTGTGGCGGCAACATCGACTCCCGAATTCTCGGGGGTGTGTTGATGCGGGGCCTTGTGGCAGACGGACGAATGGTTCGTCTTCGGACGGAGATTTCAGACGAGCCGGGCGTTCTCGCCCGCATCGCCGGCCTCATCGGAGACACCGGCGGCAACATCGTCGAAGTGTATCACCAACGCCTCTTCCAGGACGTTCCGGTCAAGATGGCGGAAGTCGATTCGGTGGTTGAGACACGGAACGCGGATCACGTGGCCGACATCATTCGACGCCTGACCGATGCCGGCTATCCGACGCGACGCCTGGGTGACCGGAGCCGCGACGACCCTCAGACCGGTTGAAGCGCCCGATAGCCCCCTCGGAAGTAGACGAGCGGGTCCGCAGTATCCGACCGCACCGCCAACTCCATGACCCGTCCGATAACGATCACATGATCTCCGCCGTCGTGCAGTGCCTCACGTCGGCAATCCAGGCTGGCAACACATCCCGGAAGGATCGGCGCACCGGTTGCCCAGGTCGTCCATTCCAAGTCCGCGAAACGGTCCGCGTCGGGGCTGGCAAAGCGATTGGAGAGTTGAGACTGGTCTGCCGCAAGGATATTGACCGCAAAGCTCTCGGCCTGCGTGAGCGCCGCAAAAGTGCTTGCCGCGCGGTCCAAACAAAAAAGGATGAGAGGCGGGTCAAGAGACAGTGAGGTGAAGGAACTGGCCGTCAGACCTTCAGGTTTTCCATCGAGCATGGCTGTAATAACCGTGACGCCGGTCGTCCAGCGACCGAGAACGGCACGGAAGTCGGCAGGATCGACGGGCATGAAGCAGTCTCCGGACGGCGGAAAAGCCGATCAAGCAGGTGGGCGGAAGGCCCCTCCCTCGTCGATCGCGCGCGGACACTCTCTTCAAAAGTCCTTGAGCGTCAAGACAAGTCCTTGGCTGCCTCAGATTTTGCATTATTTGTCGATATGCAGGATACTGGCAATAAGGCGTTTCTTCCTTCCGGGATGGGGATTGGAGCCGTAGATGTTCATTATCATTGGCTGGATCGTGGTCATCGTTTGCGTGATCGGCGGTTACATGGCGATGGGCGGCAAGCTTGGGCCGCTGTGGCAGCCGTTCGAACTCGTGATCATCGGTGGCGCCGGCATCGGTGCGTTCATCTGTGCCAATCCGAAACACATCCTCGGTAAAGCGGGATATGGCTTCAGCAGCGTGCTGAAGGGCCCCAAGTACACCAAGGAAGACTATCTGGAGCTGCTCAGTCTGATGTACGCGATCTTCAAGCTCGCGAAGACGAAGGGCATGCTGGCGATCGAATCCCACGTGGAGCGACCTGAGGAAAGCTCTCTGTTCCAGGCGTTTCCGAAGTTCTCAGCAGACCATCACGCGCTTGAGTTCCTTTGTGATTATCTCCGGATGATGACCCTGGGAACCGACAATCCGCATGAGCTTGCGGATCTTCTCGACGAGGAGCTGGAGACGCATCACGCCGAGGATGCGGAGGTTGCGTCGGCGTATCAGACGATGGGAGATGGCTTCCCTGCTCTCGGCATCGTCGCGGCCGTGCTCGGCATCATCAAGACCATGGGCTCCATCACGGAGCCGCCGGAGGTTCTTGGCAAGCTGATCGGTGGCGCGCTGGTCGGCACGTTCCTCGGCATTCTTCTCGCTTACGGGTTTGTCAGCCCCATGGCCGCGTCGATGGGTGCCACGTTCAATGCGAATGCGAAGTATCTCGGCTGCATCAAGGCGGGCTTGCTGGCGCATGTGTCCGGATACGCCCCCGCGGTTTCCGTCGAGTTCGCCCGAAAGACGCTGATGTCGAAAGACAGACCCTCGTTTTTCGAGGTTGAGGAAGCTGTCGCCGCCTTGCCGCCGGTCTAAGCGACCGGCACTCGGCAGCCCATTTGGCATGATCGCTGCTTGCAGGTGGGGCTGGGACTAACATCGAGCATACCCATGCCCTATATCGGCTTGGGACCGATCGCCGATAGAACGAGACCGACAGACGGAATTCGGATCAGTGGATAACCACGCCAGTATCGTCATCAAGAAGGTCAAGAAAGGTGGCCATGGCGGCCACCATGGTGGCGCGTGGAAAGTTGCCTACGCGGACTTCGTGACGGCGATGATGGCCTTCTTCCTGCTCTTGTGGCTCCTGAACGCCACAACGGAAGAGCAGAAGATGGGTATCTCCAACTACTTCGACCCGACCGCCATCTCCCGCTCAACCCGAAGCGGCTCGGGTGGTGTGCTGGGCGGCACGTCGATTACGGTGCCCGGCGCACTGAAATCGAACTCCTCGCCGCCAATGATCAGCACGCCGCAGGTCGCTCGCCCGCAGGCGGAACGGACGGAGTCCCTCGACCCGGACTCCGACGACAGCGAGAACATCGAGTCCCGTCTCGGCAGCGATGAGAATGCTGAAGGCACGGCCCGCCGCGAGGATACGGACGCGACCATCAGCCCGGAGGAGTTGGAAGAACTCCTCGCCGACCGCGAGGCCGCCCAGTTCGCCGAAGCTGAAAGGCTGATCCGCGAAGAGATCCAGCAGAGTTCGGAACTTGAGGAACTGGAAGACAGCCTCAAAATCGAGTCCGCGCCCGAAGGCCTTCGCATCCAGTTGCTTGATCAGGAGAAAGTGGCCTTGTTGGGGCTCGGCAGTTCGACCATGCCGGAGTCCACGCGGGTCCTGCTTGAGAAGGTTTCCGAGATCATCAAGAAGCTGCCCAACAAGATTAAGATCTCCGGGCACACCGACGCGACGCCGTTTTCGCCAAACTCCCCCATCACGAACTGGGAACTCTCCTCAGACCGGGCGCACGCCAGCCGGCGCGTGTTGGAGCGGAACGGCATCGACCCCGGCAGAATCTCTCAGGTCGAAGGCCGTGCGGACCGCGACCCGATCAATCCCGACGACCCGCGCGCTGCGGAAAACCGGCGCATCAGCATCGTGTTGCTGAGGAATGCCGGCACGCCACTCGGTATCGGCAATCTGGATCAACAGGCACCGACGCTGGAAACGCTGCCGCCCGGCCCCCTTCCAACGGAACGAATCCCGGACGGCTCAAGCCCCCTTCCGCCGACCGGTCAGTCCTCCGGGCTTCAGGGAACGCAAGGGTTCCGGCCCGCCCTGCAGGGTTCCGAAGTCGACCCGAATTTCAGTACCGTGCTGCCGTTGCGGCTCAACACAGGCGGGTAGCCGAAAAATTTACTTTCTCCGTTCCAATTCGTTTACGGGCACTGCTTTAGCGCGATAGTGTCGCGTTTATGACGGATGGTACCCCAAGCCCTTTTTCGAACTACGCGCGCGGATCGTTCTTTTGCGAGATATTCGGCGGCGACAGCGATAACGCCCACCACACTGAGATGCTGCGCGGAAGATTGGGCTCAATGCCCGTCTCCGAGTTGGTCAGACGGTCCGAGACGGCGGCACGCGAACTCTACAATCTTGGGATCACGTTCACGGTCTACTCCGACCAGGACATGATCGACCGCATTCTCCCCTTCGATGTCATCCCCCGGGTCATCTCCGCGGACGATTGGGAGAAGCTTGAGGCCGGCGTCGTCCAACGGGTCACCGCGCTGAACCTTTTCATTGCAGATCTCTATGGCCCACAGAAGATCCTCGCCGATGGGGTCCTGCCGGCCGATCTGATCCTGTCCAATGCGAACTTCCGGCGGGAGATGGTCGACGTCCAGATCCCGCACGGCAGTTGGGTCAACGTCTGCGGCATCGATCTGGTCCGGGACCGCGAAGGCGCGTTCAAGGTGCTGGAGGATAACGCCAGAACGCCCTCAGGCGTTTCTTATGTCGTTGAGAACCGGCAGATGATGCGGCGGACCTTCCCGGATCTGATGGACGAGATTGGCATTCGTGAAGTCACCGCCTACGGCCTGAAACTCCTCGAGGCCGTGAGCGAGCTTGCCGCGCCCAGCGTTTTGGACCCGCATGTGGTCCTCCTCTCGCCGGGCGTCTTCAACTCAGCGTATTTTGAGCACGTCTTCCTGGCCCGCGAGATGGGCGTCCCCCTCGTGGAGGGCAACGATCTTGTCGTGGAGGCCGACGACCGGGTCTACATGCGCACCACGGCGGGCCTTGTGCCGGTTCATGCCATCTACCGTCGGATAGACGATGCCTTTCTTGACCCGGAGGTGTTCCGGGAGGACAGCCTCCTTGGTGTCCCGGGCATCATGCGCGCCTACCGGAAAGGCAATGTGGGCCTTGCAAATGCGATTGGTACCGGCTGCGTCGACGACAAGGCCGTATATGCCTACATGCCCCGGGTAATCCGCTACTACCTCGACCAGGATCCCATCCTCGACAACGTGGAAACACACATCTGTCGGGAGCCGGAGGGGCTCCGCTACACGCTCGACAACCTTGATTCCCTGGTAGTCAAACCCGTGGGCGAGTCCGGCGGATACGGCATCGTCATCGGCCCCAAGGCCAGCGCGGAGGAACTGGAGGAGGTTCGCGCGCAACTGATTGCGGATCCGGCCAACTTCATCAGCCAACCGATGATCGATCTGTCCGTCAGCCCAACCCTCATCGATGGGGAGGTTGAGCCACGGCATGTGGATCTGCGGCCCTTTGCGGTGACCGGGAAATCGACCTGGGTCTTGCCGGGGGGATTGACCCGTGTGGCTATGCGGCGCGGCTCCCTCATCGTGAATTCCTCACAGGGCGGGGGGTCGAAGGATACATGGGTGCTGACCCAATGAGCGTGACCGAACAGTCGATCTACGTCCCGCTCCTGGCCCGTTCGGCGGACCAGTTGTTCTGGCTGGCCCGCTACATGGAGCGGGCGGAGAACATGGCCCGCATCCTCGACGTGAACAATCAGTTCTCGGCCGACGCCAGAGGCTCGCAAAACTGGCGCTCCGTCGTGCAGCTTTTTGCGGACGATGAGCGCTTCCACGACATCTACGACGTCGCGTCCTATGCCAATGTGGTCCGCTTCTATGTGACGGACCGGGAGAATGCGGGCTCCATCGTATCCTCGATCCGCGCCGCGAAAGAGAATGCCCGGGGCCAGCGTCCTCTCATATCGACCGAGATGTGGGTGCATCTGAACGTCTTCAACGATGCGGTCCAGGCGATCCGCGCGGAAGACATGACGATGCAGGAACTGCCCAGGCTCTGCTCTTGGGTGAAAGAGCAATGCCAGATGCACTACGGCATCACCGAAGGCACCTTCTTCCGGGGACAGTCCTGGCTCTTTTACCAGCTTGGCAAGCATCTGGAACGAGCGGACCAGACCACGCGCATTCTGGACATCAAATATCATCTGCTGCTTCCGACCGTCTGGGCGGTCGGCGGTGCCGTTGATGTCAGCCAGTGGAACGCGCTGCTGAGGTCCGTCGCCGGTTACCATGCCTTCCGCCGGGTCCATCCCCGAGGCATGTCGCCGGAGAAGGTCGCCGGTTTCCTTCTGCTGAACGGTCAGTTCGCCCGGTCGGTCGTGGCCAGTCTCCACCGGGCTGAGGAATGCTTGGACCTTCTTCGCCGCGAGCACGGTCTTCGGGCTGGCTCGGAGGCGGCGGAAATGTTCGATGAGATGAATGCAGCCCTCAGCAGCGTGGCGATCGAAGACATCATTCGCGGCGGCCTCCACGAATTCATCGACAGCTTGCAAAGACAGATCATCGCCCTGACGATAGCCGTCAGACGTGACTTCTGCGGCGTCGTCCCGGACGAACAAACAGACTGACGGCTCGATGTTCGACGCGATCACGGCTCCGCCGATAGCCTTTTTCCACACGATGCCGATGCCGTGCCCCTATATCGACGGCAAGGTGGAGCGTCGCCTCGTCGCTGACCTGTCGACGCGCCGGGGCCGGTTGAGCCACGATGAGTTGGCCCGCGCCGGCTTCCGTCGAACCCAGCACCTGGCCTATCGGCCGGCCTGCGCCACCTGCCAAGCCTGCCGGCCCATCCGGGTTCGGGTGAACGACTTCGATTGGACACGGACGTTCCGGCGGTCGGTTTCCCGGAACAGCGATCTTAGCGGCAGGTTTGTTTCCGCCCGCGCAACGCGGGAGCAGTACGGCCTCTTCAGATCCTACCAGTCCACCCGTCATGACGACGGCGAGATGTCCCTGATGGACTTTGCCGACTATGGCGACATGATCGAACGGTCGCCGATAGATACGTGGCTGATCGAGTACCGGGATACGGAAGGCAAACTGACCGCCGTCATGCTGACGGATCGGCAGGACGACGGCCTGTCCGCCGTCTACAGCTTCTTCGATACGGAGGGAACGAACCGGGGTCTCGGGACCTTCATGGTTCTGGATCTGATCAAGCGGGCTGCGAGTGCCGGGCTCTCGTATGTGTATCTCGGCTACTGGATCAAGATGAGCCGGAAGATGTCCTACAAGACCCGGTTCCGACCGTGTGAGATCCTGGTCAATGGCACATGGCATGATCTCGCTGAGATGGAGATGGCGCGCTTAGACGCAGACGGTTGACACTGGCTTCCGTCAAATCCACCGGTCAGATACCCTGACGGGTGACTTTGGGGGGAGACACGAACGATGAATGTCGAGAAGCCGTTGGGCCGCACAAAGGAACCCGACATCGCAGAGACGGCTCCGGCAGCGCCCAGCTTTCCCGTGACCCGCATGCGGCGCAACCGGCGAACGGACTGGTCCCGGCGACTGATCCGGGAGAACACCCTCGGCATTGACGACCTCATTTGGCCGGTCTTCGTGCGCGACGGTGAGAACCTGATCGAACCGGTTGCCTCGATGCCCGGTGTGGACCGGTTGTCCTGCGACCACATCGTGGAACGGGTTGCCGCCGCCGCGGATCTCGGGATTCCCGTTGTCGCGATTTTTCCGTTCATCGAGCCCGACCGGAAAGACAGCGTGGGGTCCGTTTCGGTGGATCCCGGCAATGTGGTGTGCCGGGCGATACAGGCCATCCGGGACGCGAAGATCGATGTGGGGATCATGTGTGACGTGGCCCTGGACCCCTTCACCAGCCACGGCCACGACGGGCTGTTGAACGATGCCGGCGACAACATTCTGAATGATGAGACGGTGGACGTGCTCGTCCGACAGGCCATTCTCCAGGCAGATGCCGGGTGCGACATCATCTCGCCGTCCGACATGATGGACGGCCGCGTCGGCGCCATTCGCCGGGCATTGGACTCTCACGGCCATACCGACGTTCAGATCATGGCCTATTCGGCCAAGTATGCGTCGGCTTTCTACGGACCGTTCCGGGATGCCGTCGGCTCAGCAAGCTCCCTGGGGAGTGCCAGCAAGGCGACCTATCAGATGGACCCCGGCAATGGGGATGAGGCGCTTCGCGAAGTGGCGCTCGACCTCGCCGAGGGTGCGGACATGGTCATGGTCAAGCCTGGCATGCCGTATCTCGACATCGTCCGGCGGGTGCGGGAACGGTTCGGCGTTCCAACCTACGCCTATCAGGTCTCGGGCGAGTACGCGATGATCAGAGGCGCCGGGATTGCGGGCTGGATTGACGGCGACCGGGCAATGATGGAGTCGCTGCTCGGCTTCAAGCGCGCCGGCGCCGACGGTGTTCTGACCTATTTCGCCGTGGAAGCCGCCAAACGCCTCCGCGACGGTTAGGCCGCCAACGCGCCGCGCTCGACCAGGAACCGCTCCGCCATCGTGTTGGACCAGACCCCGTCTCGGCCGTGGAAACCCACATGCCCGCCACTCTTCGGCAAGAGACGCGTAAGGCTAGGATGCGTATCCCACGGAAAGGCGAGGTAGGACCGCGCGGGTATCCAAGGATCATTCAATGCGTGGATCAACAGTGTCGGCACCTTGATCTTCGGCAGGTATGGCAACGCCATGTTGCGCGCATAGTAGTCGCTCGCCCCCTGAAAGCCGTTGAGCGGTGCCACGACCCGGTCATCGAACTCGATCACGGTTCGAGACTTCTCGATCGCCCTCACGACCTCCGGCGTCTGACCATCCCGCGCGGCCAGAGTTTCGATGCGCATTCTTGCGAGAAGCCAACGGTGATACACCCTGTTTCGGGGTTGCACGAAACGCTCCGCCGTCTCTGCGAGGTGAATCGGCGCTGATATGGAAACGGCCGCGACGATACCCTCCTGGTCCGGCCGCTCTCCCAGATATTTCAAGACCATGTTGCCACCAAGGGAGTAGGCCAGGACGACAAGCCTCTCATGCCCACGCGCGCCCAGCGCATCGACCACAGCCGCGAAGTCTGCTGTTCGGCCCGCGTGATACATGCCTTGGCAGAGCGGACGGGACGGGCCGGCGCCCCGCAGGTTGACCCGGACCACCGGACATCCCGCGGCCAGGAAATGGCGGGCTGCCTCCTGAATGTAGAAGCTTGAATCGCAGCCGGTCAGGCCGTGCACCAGCACGACAGTAGACGCGTTTGGGACCGCGGTCCTTGGTCGGTCCTCCAAGACAACCAATCGATCGCCGCTGCCATCGGAGAGGTCGACTTCCCAACGTTCGGTGCCGGTACTGTCCAATGGAATTCGCGGGGAGACGAGTTGGTTGCGGATTGTCTGAAGATCTCCGCCAACCCAAGGAAACCGCGGCTGAAATGTACCCTCGTCCATTCGGGGCCTACGAAGCCTCCGGCTCTGCAGCACCGCCTCGGATCTGGGTTTCGGCTTCACCCTCTCCGCCCTCCTCGCCGTCCTCTTCCTCCTCTTCACGACCGCGCATCAGAAACTCGTGGACGACTGAGATCTGGTCCTCATCGATCAGGGCGGGCGCATGGCCACAACCGGGAAACTCGACGAGTTCCGCACGAGGTCCCCGTTCCGTCATCTGTTGGGCAACCTCCCGGGTCAGAAGATCCGAGTTCGCCCCCCTCAGAAGAAGCGTTGGACAGGTGATCTCATCATACCAGGACCACAGCACCACATCCCGCATCTCGCCCTCGAAGGCGTCCCCGATGGCCGGGTCATAGTGAAGCGTGTACGTCCCGTTCGCCTCCCGGTTCAGGCTGTGGGTCGTGAATTCCGACCAGTCCGCCTCTGAGGTGATGCCGAAATCCGCGTGGATTTCTTGGAAATAGTGCATGGCCGCGGTCATGCTCGGGAACGTGGGCGCGTGTCCGACATAGGACCCGATCCTCTCCAGCGCCGCCTTTGGAATGACCGCACCCACATCGTTCAGCACAAGGCGTTCGATCGGGCTGTCCGCGCTCGAGGCGATCGCCATTCCAATCGTGCCGCCCATGGATGTCCCCACCCAGTCGCACCGCTCAACACCCCGATAGTCCAGCAGAGCGTGCATATGGCGGACATACGTCTCCATTCCGTACTTGGACTTATCGCTCAGCCATCCGCTTCGGCCGCGCCCGACGATATCGACTTCGATCACCCGAAGGTCTTTGGCGATGGCTTTTGCCAGCCAGTCGAAATCCCGCCCCTGACGGGTCAGGCCATGGACACAGATCACAACATCCTTGTTGTCCAGATCGCCCCAATCGTTGAACGCGAGCCATACGGTGCCGCCATCGTCGGCAAAGGGAAAACTACCGCTGCTAGGTCTCATCGACGGTCTCCTCGAGCCTCAAGGCATCAGGGTTTGGGTCCCCACGGCGCATCGAACAGGATCTTGTTTTCCTGGGACAGAAGCATCGGCCGAAGCTTTGCAGCGAAAGCCATGAACGTATCGTCGGCGAAGACCCTTGCCCAATGCGCGCGCCTGTCCGCATCGTCCTCAAACCGCCAGAGATGGACCAGCGTGTTCATCGCCCCCACATCGCCGGTCATGTAGCCGACCAACTTGTCTCCGTGCTTCTCCAGCGCCGGCCAACCCTCGTCCCGGTAGAGCGCGACTGCCTCCTGCATTTTTCCGACGACGACGGTGTAGGTTCTAAGTTCGTAAAGCGGCATAGGTCCCTCCTGGTTGATTTTGAGCGATAGTAGGCCAGTGCTGACGGCATGGGGAAGCATCGGCATTGTTGCTCTGGCCGCGGCAAATGATATCGTCCCGCCGCCCAACTCTGGAGGATGACTGATGACGCTTGCCGCGATGACGGGGCTGCACGGACTTGCTGCAACTTTGTGGGTCGGAGGCATGTTCTTCGCCTATGTCTGTCTCCGTCCGGCGATGGGCGGATTGGAGCCGCCGCCGGAGCGGCTCAAGCTCTGGCGGGGGGTGTTCCAGAAGTTCTTCCCATGGGTTTGGGTGTCGGTTCTGACGCTGCTGGTGACGGGATACTGGATCATTTTCGTCGAGTGGGGCGGCTTCGCGGGTGCCGGGCCCCATGTCCACATCATGCAATTGACTGGACTGCTGATGATGGCCCTGTTCGCGCATCTCTTCTTCGCCGAGTGGAAGAAGTTCGCCCGCATGGTGGACGCGGAAGAGTTCTCGGACGCCGCGACCCGGTTGGGACGCATCCGGATGATCGTCCTGACCAATCTCATCATCGGCGGGGTGACTGTTCTGATCGGTGCCAGCGGCCGCTACTGGGTCTGAGCTACACGTCGAAGAAAACCGTCTCCCGCTCTCCCTGCATGTGTATGTCCCAGAGATAGACGACGCCCTTGGCGGTTTGCTGCCGACGCGCGATGAGCGTGTCACGTCGATCCGGATCAATGGCGCTTAGAACAGGGTCGGCTGCATTCGCTTCCATCTCGTCGTCGAAATAGACGCGTGTGTACACGTGCGCGAGCAACCCCCGCATGAAGACGATGACGTTGAGGTGCGGAGCACTCCCGGCGGCTGACGATCCCGGCTTGATTGTGTCGAACAGAAACCGGTTCTGGGGGTCCGTACCTGTGCCGACGCGCCCGAAGCCCTTGAAGCCAGTGTTGGATCCGCGGATATCCGCAGGGTGCGCGTAGCGGCCTTGTGCGTCAGCTTGCCAGATCTCGATCATGGCATCGGAGACTGGGCTGCCGTTTCCGTCGAAGACCTGACCCTGGAGGCTGACCTGCTGCCCCTCCTCCTCCGGGCCCGCAATCGTCCCATCAACGATGGTCGGGAAACGGTAGCCGTACTGACCGGGTGTCAGCCCGTAGGCGAAGTAGGGTCCGACGGTCTGGGATGGTGTCTGGCGACGGCTCATCCTTCGGCCTCCAGCGGCGTGGCGTGGCGGCCCCGGAGCACGAAGTCGAAAACGTAGCCGAGCGCATAGCCTTCCTGCGTTTCATCGATCGAGAATGAGGCGACCAGCAGATCCCGTGCATCTTCCGGAACCCCCTTGAAGATCGGATCCAGTTCCAGGAGCGGGTCGCCCGGGAAATAGGACTGGGTTACCAGCCGGGTGGAGAAGCTCGGCCCGAACAGCGAGAAGTGAATGTGGGCGGGCCGCCACGCGTTCCTGTGGTTGGGCCAGGGATACGCTCCAGGCTTGACGGTCATGAACCGGTAGATCCCGTTCTCGTCCGTCACGCATCGCCCCGCCCCGAGAAAGTTGGGGTCGAGTGGGGCGTCGTGCTGATCCGCCTCATGAACGTAACGTCCGGCTGCATTCGCCTGCCAGATCTCGATCAGCGTGTTTGGTTGCGGGCGGCCAGACTCATCAAGAACCCGGCCGGTCATGATGATCCGCTCTCCCAAGACTTCACCGTTCCGGACGGCGTTCTTGGTCAGATCGGTTTCCAGATCACCAACGCTTTCGCGTCCGTAGACTGGACCTGTGACCTCCGACAGGGATGCCTCCAGCTTGACGAGCGGTTTCGTCGGGCCGCGAAGCGTTGTCGATTTATAGTCCGGATGGATGAAGGGTGGCTGGGTCGACCAATCCCGGTCGCTGTAGCCGTCGCTTTCCATGGCGTCACCTCACCTTGATGCGCGTTTTCCCCATCGTAGCGCGCCCTCGCGTTGACCGGGGAAGAGAAATGAGCGGATCGTGGTTCCTGAGAATGCAGGATCGCAAAGGAGCCCCCAATGCCCGTCGTCAGCCACCGGGAAGCCCCCGGCTTCACAAGTAAGAACAGCGGCCTCTGGATATCCCGCGTCATCGACGGCGGCGTCGGCTCGGTCGCCACGGAACTCTGGCAGCAGATCTTGAAACCGGGGGAGTTGATTCCGCTCCACTACCACACCGTCGAGGAGACCATCACGGTTCTCGCCGGGTCGGTCGAGATCGAGATCGATGGCGAGACGCACACGATCCACGCGGACCGTGACGGCCCCTCCTCCGCCCTGATCCCGGCCATGGCGCATCACGAGATCCGGAATGTTGGTGAGAACGACATGACCATGCTGGCCATCTTCTCCTCGCTTGAGCCAGAGATCTTCCCGGTTTCGCGGGGTTAGTTTTTTGATCAAACGCTTGTTTGTTCACCATCTTCGGCCCTTCAACTCCACCCAATACGAAACTTGTAATAACAACTCAACTGCAACAAATACGTCTTACCGAATAGATCCTATAGACAGATTCATGCGAATCGAGTATATTTTGAATGCTCGCTAGCGCCGATGATCGTTAGAATCATCATGGAGAGCGCGGGACTGTTATGAGACTGACCCAGCTTTGCTGGGTCAGTTTTATATGGGAACAATACCGTCTTTTCTTTTATTTGTTGCTCTTAGAGCCCGTCCACAAAGTCATTGAATCGTTGGAATCGTTTGTGATTCACTATCTTGTAGCGATTGATGAGGGAGCTACCAGATGTGGACGAAAGAAAACCGTGCCCGTTATGAGCGCCGGGGCCTTCGGTACCCGAGTGATCTGACGGACGAAGAGTGGTCGGTTCTGGCGCCGTTGATCCCGCCGGCCCGGCATGGCGGCCGCAAGCGGTCGGTTGACGTTCGCGCGGTGATCAATGGCTTGCTCTATGTTCTGGAGACCGGCTGCCCGTGGCGCCATTTGCCGAAGGACTTTCCGCCGAAGAGCACGGTGCATGGGTATTTCGATCTGTGGGCCTGGGACGGCACGCTCGAGCGGATGCACGATACGCTCTATGTGGCGTTGCGCGAGGCGGAAGGCCGAGAGGGGCAACCGAGCGCCGCGATTATCGACAGCCAAAGCGCCAAATCGGCGCAAAAAGGGGGGCGTCGCTTGACCCGATCGGCTATGACGCGGGCAAGAAGACGCGCGGCGTGAAGCGCCACATCCTCACTGACCATGGCGGACTGCTGCTCACGGCGGTGGTGCATCCAGCCGACATTCAGGACCGCGACGGCGCGGCCTTGGTTTTGAGCAAGCGGGTGCGGCGACGGTTTCCATTCATCGAGGTGGTCTTCGCCGATGCCGGCTACCAGGGGCCGAAAGCCGCCAAGGCGGTGGCCAAGACCGGGCCCTGGCGGCTGGAAATCATCAAGCGGAGCGACGGCGCCAAGGGCTTCATGGTGCAGGCCAAGCGCTGGATCGTCGAACGCACGCTGGCCTGGATCTCGCGCAACCGAAGGCTCGCCCGAGACTTCGAGGCGCGGGCGCGAACCGCCACCGCCTTCATCTACCTCGCCATGATCAAGATCATGGTACGCCGCTTGAAACAAACATGAACTTTATGGACGGACTCTTAGGTTTATTTTGCTGATGTTAAGCGAATCGTAGATTCTATCGTGCCCCCTTTTGATGCGTTTTGCTGCAAGTAAGTTGTTTTCCGCTTCTAATTTCACCCTGGCGGCATAGGCGATTAAGTCTGCGATCTGAAGGAAGATCGATAGTGATGATGGCTTGATGTTTGCGTCTTTTGGGAACATTTCTAAGGGTAGGTTCTTAGTCTGCTGACCATCCCAACCACCATATCTTGATCCCGTCGGCAAGTATTTAGATGCCTGTCTATACCAATTTATGTATTCCAAGTGACCATCATCAAAGAAAATCATTCCATTCCGATTTCTGCCGCACTGAGAACGAATTCTTTGAAACAAGCCAAACAATGATGCTTTTATGCCTGTCGCCCCCATCAATGATGTTTTATCATTTGCAAAACAAGTAATAATTGATGAATTAGGAATAAAATCTAAACTACCTATAGCATCACGATAGAGACCGACAGCTTCATTCGGATTCAGATTGTGCCCACCAATCTTATACAATCCCTTACTTGCAATTAATTCATGGGCATGTAGTTCCTTTCGAGATTTTATACGGTGATTGTTACTTAAGTACCGTCTCCAATCTGTAGCATCATTTAGGTAGTCCCCCCAAACAAAACTCCATCCACTTTCTGTGTTTCTGATGAATGGAATACAAACAGCGCTCGCAACATAGAACGGATGCTTCACAGACTCGTCTATGTAAAAGATGTCCATACCACCATCACGCAGGTCCATATCACTCCCCAACTACGAACATGGAAGTCGCATTTTGGAGCTGTGCTCCCAATAGTCAATGTTAGATAGTTTTATACTAGAAGCTTATACATTCATTAGTATTCAATGGGCGTCAGTAGAATAATCCTTGAAACTCACGGACAAATAGTTAGATATCTAATTAATTAGTTCGATGTCTAACTAGGAGCTCGATATGAACCGTCGGAAATTCCTGGCTGTCTTGGGTGGTGGTGTGATCGTCGCGGCAGGTGCCGGTGCCGCTTGGGTCGGTACGCGGACGCCAACAAAAGCGCTTGCCCCTTGGGACAGCGCTGGCGCGACGTATGATGAGCCTCGGCGGCGCGCCCTCTCCTACGCGATCCTGGCGCCCAACCCGCACAACCAGCAGCCCTGGATGGTCGATCTGTCGGCGCCAAACGAAGTGCGGCTGTTCGTCGACACCACAAGGCTCCTGCCCCACACGGATCCGTTCTCCCGTCAGATCACGATCGGTCTCGGCTGCTTCCTGGAGCTCATGCGGATGGCGGCCGCCGCGGATGGGTGGCGTGTCGATATCTCACCTTTCCCCAACGGATTCGACGACAAGGCCCTCGACGAACGGCCCATAGCGGTTGCCACATTCACAGAGGACTCTGCTGTCGCGCGTGACCCGCTGTTCGATCAGGTTATGGACCGGCGCTCCCTGAAAGAGCCCTTTGACCTCATCCGACCGGTTTCCACCGACAGTCTGAAAGCCGTAGGCGCCTCGTTGTCCGGCAACGGAGACATTTCCTTCGGCGCGACCAATGACGAGAGCAAGGTCCAATCGCTTCGGGACCTGACGCGGGACGCTTTCGAGATCGAACTCCTGACACCGCATACCCTTAAGGAGAGCGTCGATCTGTTCCGGATCGGCCGATCCGAGATCGAAGCGAATCCGGACGGAATTGACTTCTCCGGCGCCTTCTTCGAAAGCCTGAACGCGGCGGGTCTGTTCAATCGTGAGGTTGCATTGGATACGACGACAACGTCTTTCCAACAGGCGCTGGAGGGGATGCGGGAAAACTGCAACACCGCGATGGCGCATCTCTGGACCGTGACGCCAACGAACACGCGCCTGGATCAACTCGCCGCCGGGCGAGAGTGGCTGCGGATCAACCTCGCAACGACGGCGGCGGGAATCGGTCTGCAACCGATGAGCCAGGCACTGCAGGAGTATCCGGAAATGGATGCGCAATACCGGAAAGTCCACGCGATGCTGGCACCCAACGGCGGCACCATCCAAATGCTCTGCCGTCTGGGCTACGGTCCCCAAGTGCCGCGGAGCCCGCGCTGGCCCCTGGAAGCGAAGATCAAGCGGGCGTAAGACCTTCGGGCCGGCCACGTTTCAGCAAGTCGGCCGGCCCACCCACCGACGGAGCCCCGGATGGAATTGGACGACGCGACACGGCGGCGGCGTTTGTTCGAACTGTTCAATGAGATCGGCATCGTCCAGCAGCTTGCGACGACGACGTTCAACCGTGTCCTCCCGGACGGGCTCCACGTGGCCCATTTCTCGGTCATCAACCATCTGGTCCGCCTCGGGGACGGCCGTACCCCGGCGGCGATTGCCAGCGCGTTTCAGGTGACGAAGCCGACCATGACCAACACGCTCGCCAAACTGGATGAGCGCGGGTTCATCATCGTCCGCCCCAATCCGGATGACGGCCGCAGCAAACTGGTCTACCTCACGGATGCGGGCCGCGCCTTTCAGCAGAAGGGGATCGAGGCCCTGGGCCCTGCACTCGAACGCCTGATCTCGGACTTGGATACGGACGCCCTGATCGATCTGCTGCCGGGGCTTCGCTCCTTGCGCGCCTATCTCGACACCAACCGGGATCTCTGAACGCCGGCCGCTTCAGGAAACTGCGAGCCCTCTCAGGACCACATCCTCCAAAAAACGGCGGGCACCGTCGAACCGTGCGTCCTCGTCAACGCCTTGGCCGAGAACGGCCCGGACCTGAACGTCGAAATCGGCGTAGTGCTGGGTCGTCGCCCAGATGGCGAAGATCAGGTGATAGGGGTCATGCGGTGCCAGCCGCCCCTCGGCGACCCAGCGGCGGATGACCGCCACCTTCTCATCGACAAGGTTCTTTAGCGGTCCGGCCAAGACGTCGGCGATGTGCGGCGCCCCCTGAAGGATCTCGTTGGCGAACAGACGCGACTCGAGCGGCCGAGCCCGCGCCATGTCGAGTTTCCGGACAAGATAGCCGCGGATCTCAGCGATGGGCTCGCCATCCGGATTGACCGAGACCAAGGGTTCCAACCAGTCGTCCAGGGTCCGGGCCAGAACCGAGCGATAGACGTCTTCCTTGGTCGGGAAATAGTAGATCAGGTTCGACTTGGACATCTCGGCGGTGGTCGCGATCTCCTCCAGTGTCGTGCCGAGAAACCCCTTCGCCGAGAACAAGGAGAGGGCCGCGCCAAGGATGCGCTCCTCCTTTTCCATCTGGATGCGCGTTCGCTTCCGGGTGTTCGCCGCGTACGCCATCAGAAAGGCACGTCCGCCACTCCGGTGTGGCAACCGTCGCACAGGAATTCATCACACAGCCCGGCCGCCCAATGCGCCGCCTTGAGTTTGCTCATTTCCTCCACGCTCCACTGCCCAGGCCTTAGGCATTTTTTGCCCGAACTCCGTTCTTGACCGAACTCGGGGGTTTGTTAGCCTCAGTTTTTACCAACTGGTCAATGTCTGAGCCATTCCAGACCAAAGACCACTCGGAGATCAAGTCGCAGGCGCAAGAAGATGCCGCGGCCGGGGGTGCGGGGAGAAAAGCATGTCGATCGCCAGCAATCTCAAAATCAACGGCGAGCGCCTTTGGGACAGCCTGATGGAGATGGCAAAGATCGGTCCCGGAATCGCGGGCGGCAACAACCGCCAGGCGCTGACCGACGTGGATGCCGAGGGTCGCGATCTGTTCAAGCGCTGGTGCGATGACGCAGGCCTCACCATGGGCGTCGACAAGATGGGCACGATGTACATGCGGCGGGAGGGTACAGACCCCGACGCCCTGCCCGTCTATGTCGGCAGCCATCTCGATACCCAGCCGACGGGCGGCAAGTACGACGGTGTTCTGGGCGTTCTGGCTGCTTTGGAGATTGTCCGCACGCTGAACGACCTCGATGTGAAAACCAAACATCCGATCGTGCTGGTCAATTTCACAAACGAGGAAGGCACCCGTTTCGCCCCACCGATGATGGCGTCGGGCGTTTTCGCCGGCATCGCCACCCTGGAAGACACCTATGCTCTGACCGACTCCGAAGGGAAATCGGTCGGCGACGAGTTGGCCCGTATCGGCTGGATCGGTGAGGAAGAGGTCGGCGCCCGCAAGATGAAGGCCTTCTACGAGCTTCACATCGAGCAAGGTCCGATTCTCGAGGCCGAGGAGACGGACATCGGCGTGGTCACCCATGGCCAAGGCCTCCGCTGGCTGCAGTTCACGCTGACCGGTCGTGAGAGCCATACGGGTTCCACACCGATGCCCATGCGGATCAACGCAGGCCTTGGCATGGCGCGTATCACGCAGCTCGTCGACGAGATCGCCTGGAGCGAGGCGCCCCACGCGGTCGGCGCGATTGGCCACATCGAGGCCTATCCGAATTCCCGCAATATCATTCCAGGGCGGACGGTGTTCACCGTGGATTTCCGCTCTCCAGACCTAAAAGTCCTCAACGGCATGGTGGATCGTGTCAAAGAGGGTGCCGCCAAGATCTGCAAGGACATCGGGCTGACCATGGAGGTGGAGCAAGTCGGTGGCTTCGACCCTGTGACCTTCGACGAAGGGTGTGTCACGGCCATCCGCTCGGCGGCGGAGGAGTTGGGCTACTCCCACCGGAACCTGGTCTCGGGTGCTGGACATGATGCCTGCTGGATCAACCGCGTCGCACCGACGGCCATGGTCATGTGCCCGTGCGTGGACGGTCTGTCCCACAATGAGGCGGAGGAAATCCATCCGGAGTGGGCGACAGCAGGCGCCAACGTGTTGTTCCGCGCGGTGGTTCAAACCGCAGGCATCGCGGACTGATCGGACGAACGTTAAACCGCCGGACTTCAAGGCGGCTGAAGCAAAGAGGGAGCAGGGAGCATGGCAAGCAAGGTCATCAAGGGTGGCACCGTCGTCACCGCCGACCTCACCTACGACGCGGACGTGAAGATCGAGGGCGGCAAGATCGTCGAGATCGGACCCAATCTATCCGGGGATCAGACCCTGGACGCGGCGGGCTGCTACATCATGCCAGGCGGGATCGACCCACACACCCACATGGAAATGCCCTTCATGGGCACCTACTCCGCCGATGACTTCGAGAGCGGCACGCGCGCCGGGCTCTCCGGCGGCACCACCATGGTCGTGGACTTCTGCCTCCCCGCCCCGGAGCAATCTCTGATGGAGGCCATGCAGGCCTGGGACAACAAGTCTTCCAAGGCATGCGCCGACTATTCGTTCCACATGGCGATCACGTGGTGGAGTGAGCAGGTCTTCAACGAGATGGCCACGGTCGTCGACCGGGGCATCACCACGTTCAAGCACTTCATGGCCTACAAGGGCGCGCTGATGATCGACGACGACGAAATGTACTCGTCGTTCCAGCGTTGTGCGGACCTGGGTGCCATGCCGCTTGTCCATGCGGAGAATGGGGACGTGGTTGCCCAGCTTCAGGCGAAGCTGATGGCTGAGGGCAACAACGGACCCGAGGCGCACGCCTACTCCCGCCCGCCGGAGGTTGAGGGCGAGGCAGCGAACCGTGCGATCATGATCGCCGACATGGCCGGTGTGCCGCTTTACATCGTCCACGTGTCCTGTGAGCAGGCGCATGAAGCGATCCGCCGGGCGCGCCAGAAGGGCATGCGGGTCTATGGTGAGCCGCTGATCCAGCACCTGGTCCTGGATGAGAGTGAGTATGCCAACAAGGATTGGGATCATGCCGCCCGCCGCGTCATGTCACCCCCGTTCCGCTCGAAACTGCATCAGGACGGGCTCTGGGCCGGGCTTGCGTCCGGCAGTCTCCAGGTTGTGGCGACGGACCATTGCGCCTTCACCACCGAGCAGAAGCGCTACGGCGTCGGCGATTTCACCAAGATCCCGAACGGCACCGGCGGGCTTGAGGACCGGATGCCCGTTCTGTGGACGCGGGGTGTGAATACCGGGCGTCTGACGATGAACGAGTTCGTCGCGCTGACGTCCACGAACATCGCCAAGATCCTGAACCTCTACCCGACCAAGGGTGCTGTGCTCGTGGGTGCGGATGCGGATCTCGTGGTCTGGGATCCGAAACGCAGCAAGACGATCACCGCGTCGGCTCAACAGTCGGTCATCGACTACAACGTCTTCGAGGGCATCGAGGTGGAGGGGCTTCCGCGTTTCACCCTGACACGCGGCAAAGTGGCGGTGACGGAAGGCGACGTGAAGGCGGAGCCAGGCCACGGCAAGTTCGTCGGTCGCAAGCCGAATCCGGCGCCGAACCGGGCCCTGTCCAAGTGGAAGGAAATCACTTCGCCCCGGAAAGTAATCCGCGATCCGGCAAACATGCCGGCCGGTGTTTGAGCCACAGGCTGCGACTGTGATGGAGAGATAGGGAGGATGATGGCGTGACATCCCCGTCGGTTATTCAGGCGGATGGTCTCGGGCTGACGTTCGAGACCAACGACGGGCCTGTGCACGCGCTGAGTGACGTCTCCCTCTCCATCCAGAAAGGCGACTTCGTCTCCTTCATCGGTCCTTCTGGCTGTGGCAAAACCACCTTCCTTCGCGTGGTTGCAGATCTTGAGCAGCCGACCGCGGGCACGATCACGGTGAACGGTGCGACGCCGGAAGCCGCACGCCTGGACCGGGCCTACGGCTACGTGTTCCAGGCCTCCGCCCTCTACCCCTGGCGGACGATCGCCGGAAATGTGGCCCTGCCGCTTGAGATCATGGGCTACTCCAAAGCCGAGCGGCAGGAGCGTGTCGCCCGGACCTTGGAACTCGTGAACCTGACCGGGTTCGAGAACAAGTTCCCGTGGCAACTCTCCGGCGGGATGCAGCAGCGGGCCTCCATCGCGCGGGCCCTATCTTTCGACGCGGACATCCTCTTGATGGATGAGCCCTTCGGCGCTTTGGATGAGATCGTCCGCGATCACCTGAACCAGCAATTGCTGGAACTCTGGGACAGTACTGGGAAGACCATCTGCTTCGTCACCCACTCCATACCGGAGGCGGTGTATCTCTCCACCCGCATTGTCGTGATGTCTCCGCGTCCGGGACGGGTGACGGATGTGATCGAGAGCACCCTGCCCCGGGAACGCCCCCTGGACATCCGGGAATCCCCGGAGTTCTTGGACATCGCACACCGTGTTCGCGACGGGCTCCGCGCCGGCCACTCCTACGAGGATTGAGCGATGGGGTGGGCGCGATGACGACTGTGGAGAGGTTTCAGACCCACGTTGTGCCCGTGATGACCGTCGTGGTCGCCATCATCGCCCTTTGGTACGCCGGTGCTGTCTGGCTTAACTCTCCCTGGGCGATCGATCAGTTCGAGAAGAAGGATGTCGAGTGGACGGCGGGCATGCTGATCAGCGACACGCTCGCCCAGGACCGCCCCGTCCTGCCCGCCCCCCATCAGGTCGGGGAGGAGATCTGGAAGACGACGGTCGAGAAAAAGATCACCTCGAAGCGGAGCTTGATCTATCACGCACAGATCACATTGAGCGCGACTGCCCTAGGCTTCCTGATCGGAACCGCGTTGGGGATCGGCCTCGCGGTCGCGATCGTCCACAACAGGGCGATGGACAGCTCCGTCATGCCTTGGGTGATCGCCAGCCAGACCATCCCGATCCTGGCGATCGCACCAATGATCATCGTCGTGTTGAACGCGGTCGGAATCTCCGGCTTGCTGCCAAAAGCATTGATTTCAACCTATCTGAGCTTCTTTCCAATCGTGGTCGGAATGGTGAAGGGCCTCCGCTCGCCCGAAGTCATCCAGTTGGATCTGATGCGGACCTACAACGCGAGTGCGGCCCAGATCTTCTGGAAGCTCCGTTGGCCGAGCTCCGTCAGCTATCTGTTTGCCTCAATGAAGGTGGCCGTCGCGATCAGCCTCGTCGGCGCCATCGTCGGTGAACTGCCGACGGGCGCGGTCGAGGGTCTCGGCGCGCGGCTCCTCGCCGGTTCGTACTACGGACAGACGGTTCAAATCTGGTCGGCGCTGATCATGGCCGCCGTCCTGGCGGCTTGCCTCGTCGGCGCGGTCGGATTGCTTGGCCGGATCGTCTCCTGGCAGATGGGGGAACGGCGGGCATGACCCAACCCCTGACCCAACTTCAGTCCTTTCTGGCCGGGGCCGCGGTGCTGCTAGCCGCGCTCGGCGGCGTATTGCCGCTCACACAGGCGGAGCATGCGGCCACCTTTGCCGAAGCTCCCATCCTCGGGCTATTCGCGGGAATTGCGGTGTTCTCAGGCGCCCGGTTCTTCGCACCGCACCGTCGTATCTTCCAGACACCATGGCTCGACGGATTTCTCATGGCCCTGGGCGGGACCGGCATTTTGCTGACCGCTGACCTGCTTGCCCCCGGCGGACCGGGCTTCTGGTGCCTGCTCGGGGCCGCGTGGCTCCTCTCGTGGCTGTTCGTGGAACGTCTGACGGCATCGGGCTGGGTGCGGGGCCGGTTCTCCCGTGTGGGCATTCCGGTCCTGTTCGGCGCGTGGATCCTGATCGGATGGGAGGCCATCACCCGGGGCATGGACGTCCCAACGGTCCTGCTGCCGCCGCCCAGCATGATCGCGGAGCGGTTCGCCTCCTCCACCCACATCCTGTGGGCCGACTTTCAGCAGACCTTTCTGAAGGCCGTTCTGATCGGTTGGGTGCTCGGGTGTGGTTCCGGCTTTCTCGTGGCCGTGGCCGTCGACCGTGTGCCGTTTCTTCAGCGGGGCATTCTGCCGGTCGGCAATCTCGTTTCCGCCCTTCCGATCATCGGCGTGGCGCCAATCATGGTGATGTGGTTTGGCTTCGACTGGCAGTCCAAAGCCGCTGTCGTCGTCATCATGACGTTCTTTCCAATGCTGGTGAACACGGTCACCGGCCTCGCCCAGGCGGGTGCCATGGAACGGGACTTGATGCGGACCTACGCCGCCAGTTGGGCACAGACGCTCTGGTCCCTTCGCTTGCCGGCGGCGGCACCGTTTATCTTTAACGCGCTCAAGATCAACTCGACGCTGGCGCTGATCGGCGCCATCGTTGCTGAATTCTTTGGAACTCCGATCGTTGGCATGGGGTTCCGGATCTCCACCGAAGTCGGCCGCATGAACGTCGACATGGTGTGGGCAGAGATCGCGGTCGCCGCCGTCGCCGGTACCGCGTTTTTCGGTGTGCTCGCCCTCATCGAGCGGGCAGTCACCTTCTGGCATCCATCGGTCCGAGGCTGACCGTGAGGGTGCCCAAACAACAGGGAGCTACACGATGCGTAAATTGATGGCAGGGGCCGTAGCCGCGGCCCTCAGCCTGGCGGCCAGCCAGGCGATGGCGGCCGATAAGGTGACGCTGCAACTGAAATGGGTCACCCAGGCCCAGTTCGCCGGCTACTACGTGGCCAAGGACAAAGGCTTCTACGGCGAAGAGAACCTCGACGTGGAGATCAAGGCGGGCGGACCGGACATCGCCCCGCCCCAAGTGATCGCGGGCGGCGGTGCCGACGTCATCATCGACTGGATGCCCTCGGCCCTCGCAAGCCGCGAGAAGGGCCTGCCGCTGGTCAACATCGCACAGCCGTTCAAAAGCTCCGGCATGATGCTGACCTGCCGCAAGGACACGGGCATCAAGTCGCCAGCCGACTTCAAGGGCAAGACCCTCGGCGTCTGGTTCTTCGGCAACGAGTATCCGTTCCTGTCCTGGATGTCCCAGCTCGGCATTCCGACGGATGGCGGCTCGGCGGGTGTGACGGTGCTGAAGCAGGGCTTCAACGTCGATCCGATCCTGCAGAAGCAGGCCGACTGCGTCTCCACCATGACCTACAACGAGTATTGGCAGATCATCGACGCGGGCCTCACCGCCGACGAGCTGGTGGTCTTCCCCTACCAGGCACAGGGTGTCGCCACGCTTGAGGACGGCCTTTACGTCCTTGAAGACAAGTTGTCCGACCCGGCGTTCGTCGACAAGATGGTGCGCTTCGTCCGCGCCTCCATGAAGGGCTGGAAGTACGCCGAGGCCAACCCGGATGAGGCCGCCGAGATCGTTCTCGAGAACGACGCGACCGGTGCCCAGACAGAGAAGCATCAGAAGCGGATGATGGGCGAGATCGCCAAGCTCACCGCGGGCTCCAACGGCGCGCTCGACCCGGCCGACTATCAGCGTACGGTCGACACGCTGCTGAAGGGTGGCTCCGACCCGGTCATCACCAAGGCACCCGCCGGTGCCTGGACCCACGCGATCACGGACAAGGCGCTCTGATCGTTTAGGAATAGATGTGTTCCGGGGGCGGGTCCGAACGATCCGCCCCCGGCTACAGGATCCACATGTCTGGCATCGGCCTCTACCACTACCTCGTCATCGCCCTTGTCTTGGCGGTGCCGGCCGCGATCATCTGGACGTCTCGTGACCAACGTGTGATGTCCCGAGGGCCCTACGCGCTCCGGGTCGCCATTTTTGTCGCCGTTGGTATCGGGATTCTGCTGACAATCGCCTTTCGTGTCAGTGAGATCCTCCTCTACGGCCTCATGGGTTTCTATTTCGGCCTGTTCGTCGCCCTGATCGTCTGGACGACCCAGCGGCTGGCGGACATCGGCTGGTCGCGCTGGTGGGCGATCCTGATCTGCGTGAGCGGCGCCAACCTGATCCTGGTCATCATCCTAATGCTGAAACCTGGGATGAGAACGCCTCCACCGCAAACACCTTAGGCGCCAGCAACCAAGCCGTGACCTCTGATCACGCTGTCATAACAGTCAACACCAACAAACCAGCGTCAATACTCCACCAAACAAGGACATAGCTTTACGAGCGATTTTGAATTGAATGAGCTGAATAGTTTCCATGGCGTGGCACAGATCGACGCTGAAAAGAAGCGCAGTTTCGCCCCCGGGTCCCCCCCGCATACGCCCGTCAAACCCAGCCACCATCAAACTGCCTGCCGAACTGCCGCCAGGAAAAAGGCATACTCGCCCAGAGCCATGAAATTCTGTTTGCGGTATGACAGATTGGGGCGCCGACTCTCGACGACCGCCTCATAGGGTGGTGCTCCCTCGAAGTTGGCAAGCGCTTTTCTGTAGTTGTGTATGTGAGTCAAGCCCGACTTAGTTTTTACCTTGCTTGTGAACTCCGTGGCCGAGACATCAGGGAAACGACCGGACACAATGTCAAATCGAACATGCTCTGCAAGAGCTATGGCGCGAATTCCGATTTCAGAGAACTTTCGATAAAGTTCGCTTAACGCATCAAATGTAAAAAGTGTTCCTGTTCTACAGTGTATGAGAAGTGTTTCGTGTGGGTTGCCATACTTCAGGTTTGACCACAAATCTCCATCCACAAACGACAAATTTGGTAGCTTTGGTAAATGCTTTTCGTTCAAATTCTTGGAAACGACGGACTCGTCGTATCCGATAATCTGAATATTTGGAAAATTCTTAGCCAAATTATATTCTAACCAGCCAACTGTAGATCCAAAGTTAAAAATATACTTGATTCCACTGTCATTCTTTAGGAATTTCGTTAACTCTTCTCCAAAAAAAGAATTAATCATCAATGATTCATTTTGATTTGGCGACTTAAACCTCCCAAGTTCATAAAGATATTTATAGAATATGTTCTTCTGCTCTCCATCTGTCTTATAGGAGTAACGATCGGAGAGGCGTATGGCCTCTTTTGGAGATTCGTAAAAAATTTCCATATCCGGTTTCAACAATTCTTCAAAAGGTTCGGCCAAAAGTTCGTTCGCAAGATCCGTTTTCATGCAAGATGCCAGGAGGGTCGCCGGAATAAGCCAAGTTCCAGTACCCGCTTCAGTCAATCGCGTCTTCTTCCGAAGTTCCAACGTTCTTCGGATCGCATGCTCCCGGTCCGGCAAGGACGCGAAAACACGCTGAGCATACTCAAGGGCTATCGGCGGAGCGGAGGATAAGTCAATATTATCAATTGTTTTGCTAGCCAGAAGGATGTTGTTCTCCAAAAACCGCATCACCATCGCCACTTGGCCGAAGCCTTGCCCCGTGTCCGGCGGTTCCTTCAAACCCAGGGAAACTGCATGATTGAGAAACTCGATCTGCTGCATGCCGGAAAGGTAATTATCGCTCAGCCCCGTACGGCCAATTAGTTCAAGAAAGGAATTGAGAAACGACGCCGCTTCCGGGGGTCTTTGCCTCAGAAAGGCGGCCGCCTTCTCCAACGCATCCCCGTCATCGTGGGACTTTAACGCCGCCAGGAATGCCTCTTTCGCCATATATCCTTCTCCACGCCGTATTGCTGCGCAGGCTTCTTAGGGAACAGCAACGGTCTTAGGCCAACTCCAGTTAGCCTCTCTCACTATGCTCAAGCTCTTGCAGCGAGTCCGCCACACTAATCGTGGAACGTGTGGCGGTGGCAATGTTTGATACCGACCTATAGGAACCCGTGCCTTCCGCCAGCAGGGAAATCGACCGATATTTCCAAGATGCCCTAAATTTCAACCTTGAGGTTAGCGGATATACCATTCATTCACGCATAACAACTCTCTCCACAAACTCAAGGCGATCTTGTCCATAAAAATTTTCGTCATCAATAAAGTACGTCGGCGCTCCGATCACGCCCCGGAGGATCGCCTCCCGGCAGTTGCGGCCGAGTTCGTCCTGGACCGCGTCGGACATGGCCTCGTCGATCAGGGAGTCCGGGTCGGCGTATCCGGCTGCCTCACACAATTCCGCGACAACCTCCGGGTCGGCGATGTCCAGGTCGTAGCGCCAAAGCGCCTCCAGCACCCGAAAGGAAAGCTCGTCCACATCGCCCGCCTCGCCGCGCATGACCGCCCGTTGTCCGGCGATGACGATACCGGAGGGAAGTTCCACCGGCCCCTCGTGATGCACCGGCTCGCGCAACAGCTCGATGCCGAGATGGTCCGCACAGCGGAGCGCATCGATCATGGCGTAGTGGCGGAGCATGGTCGGCCGCTCACCGAACGCCAGCCCACCGATCGCCGGCATTGTCTTGGACAGAACGATCGGTCTGTGAACCAGGGCGCGGCCAGAAGCCGACGCGATCCGCGCGATCCGGCGGGCACCCAAATAGGTGAAGTTCGAGCGGGTGGAATAGTAGTAGTCGATCGTCGTCATGCTATCGGCTCCGAAAGGCACACCAGGTGGCGGGGCTTGCCCCCGGCCGTTGGACTTGTCATACCAGGGACCCTAGCACCGCGTTATGCGCCGGTCCCCTCAAGAGATGCTGCCATGCCGACCGACCAGACCTATCCCGTGGAGCTTTCGCCCCCGGATATCGAGCCCTACCGGGCGGGAAACACGGGCGTCCCCTTTATCACAACGTTCGACAGCGGGACCCCGGGTCCGCATGTGATGATCGCGGCGGTGACACACGGCAATGAGCTGTGTGGCGCGATTGCGGTGGATCATCTGATGCGCCAGCAGGTCCGCCCGCGCCGGGGCCGTTTGACATTGGGGTTCCTGAATCACGAGGCCTACAATCGGTTCGACGCAGCAAACCCGGCAGCGAGCCGGTTTGTTGACGAGGACTTCAACCGGGTCTGGGTTGAGAATCGGCTCGACAGCGACGAAAACACGGTCGAGCTCCGCCGCGCCCGAGAGGTGCGGCCGATCCTCGATGATGTGGATATGCTGCTCGACATCCACTCGATGGGAACCCTCTCTCGCCCGCTGATGATCTGCAACGGCCTGGATAAGGAGGTTCGCGCAACCCGTGACGTCGCCTATCCGGGATTCGTGATGTGCGGTTCCGGCCATATCGTTGGCAAGCGGATCATCGAGTACACACCCTTCAACGACACCTCGAACGGCAAAGTGGCGATGTTGGTGGAATGCGGTCAGCACTGGGCCAAGGAAACCGGCGTGGCGGCGATGGACACGGCCGCCCATTTCCTTCGGGCGACCGATACGGTGGATCGGGATACCTTTGAGAGTTTGGTCACCCGAGAGGCTCTTGAGCCGCCGGTACCCGACTTCTGGGAAGTCACGCATGGCATCACAGCGAAGACCAACCGGTTCCGCTTCTCCAAACCTTGGATCGGTATGGAGGTCTTGCCGGACGCTGGGACTGTGTTCGCCCATGATGGCGACGAAGCTCTGGTCACGCCGTACGACAACTGCCTTCTGATGATGCCGAATCACAAAGGCGGACAGGGTATGCGGAAGTTGCGTCTGTGCCGGAGGATGGCCGGAGTTTGAAGAAGCGATCCGGGCGCCGTCGATCAGCCCGCTGTGACAGCCTTTTGCTCTTGGTCCACCACTTCGATCGCGGCGATCGGCTCTGCCACCTCGGGCACCACGCGCGGCGGTGCTTTCCAGGAAATGGTATCGAAGTCGCCGCAATTGCCGCACAGCGCCGACCAACGCGTTGCGGTCGCCCCGCACCGTTCGCACGTCCATCCCTCCTCAGCCGGGCATAGGGCCGCCTGCTCCAGATAGGCGCGGGCCTTGGCGAGACTGCCCCCCTCGGACACCTCCTCGATCCAGGCGAGCTGATGGTAGATCTGCGCCGTCCGGTCCGCCGTCGGCACACTCTCGAGCAGCCGTTTCGCTTCCGCGAGATCCCCGACCTCCGCTGCGGCACGGGCAAGGATCGCGCGGCTGACAGGATGGCCAGGGTCGCCAGCGACCAACCGCTGCAGTCGCTTCTGTCGAGGGATTTGGTCGTCAGCGTCGGCCGTGTCGAGATAGGCCCTCGCAAGGTCAGGATGCGGCCCGCGGCCCCAGGCTTCTTCCAGATGCCTGTGCGCACGCTTGGGCTTGCCGATGCCCTTAAGCGCGTAGGCGCGAGCGACAACGGCGGGAACGAACCCTTGCGTCGCCGAGAGTGCGGCGTCCGCATGCTCCAACGCTTCGCCCGAACGCTCCATCGATAGCGCCTCTTCAGCCCGCTCCGTCGCCAGAGCTGTGCGATGGCGGCGCGCCAGCGCGTCGGTCACCACGCCCCTCTGAGCCATACGGGTCAGAATGGATTGCGCCTCCGCCCAACGGCCATTGGCAGTATGGAGATCAAACAGAACCTCCATCACAAAAGCTGAGTCCTGACGGATCGCGTAGGCGCGTTCTGCCAACTGCAACGTACGCTCCGCGTCCCCTTGCTGCATGGCGAGCCTGAGAAGCCCGATCAGACCACTGAACTCCGTATCATCAGTCCGCGTCAGGGACTGAAAATACCGCGCTGCAGCTTCGGTATCGCCTTTCAGGGATGCGGCCTGCGCCGACAGCAGATTGGTCAGTGCCGGCTCCCGCAGAAGGTCATTCGCCTTCCGCGCTTGTTTAGACGCCTCATCCGCATCCCCAGCCGCCACGGCCGCAAGACCCAGGGTCAAGGCGCGGTACCCTTTCTCACGGCGGCGGCGGCCGCGTCGCCGCAGAAAGTCGCCCGGCGCCCCCATCACACCACCGATGAACCGGACCAGCAGTACAGCCCCAACCAGCACGACGGCCAGGGCCCCAACCACAAAACCGACAGCCACTTCGATCCGCCAACCGAACCAGTCCACCGAGACGGTTCCGGGATTGAGGCTCAGCCACACGGCGACCGCGACAAGAGCACCGATGAGAACGAGGTAAAGGACGGACCGGGTCATCGCCCTACTCCGTCCCGTTTGGCCGGGCGAGCGCCATAGCCCTGAGTTCGCCCACAGCCTCGTCGATCGTGATCCGGCGCTGTGCGCCCGCCAGCCAGCCGGATACCTTGCCCGCTGCCTTTCCGTCGATCGCTGAGAGGGCATCGACAGCATCGCCGAGATTGTCGAGATCCATCGCTTGCGTCGCGGTGGCGAGAAGGTCGTCGAGAGAGCCAGAGCCGTCAGGATCGATGCGCCGAACCGTGACCACACTCTGCATCCGCGCGACGGCACGGTCGAGAAGCCCAGCCTCAGCATCGGGACGCGCGTCCGCGACCAAGGCCTCTGCCGCAACATCGGGCAATCGCCGCCGCAGGGTGTCGAGTGTCGGTGCGCCGGCGGACGCAGGTCCGGACAACCGCTCCAATATCCCGAGAGCGTCCTTGTCTTCCCCCAGTATCGACTTGAGGGCCGAGACTTCGGCGGAGAAAGGCCGTTCTCCATCGGCAGCACTTGTCAGTTGCCCCACCGCAATCAGCCTCAACGATCCGGCGCCCACACTCGATCCGGACTGAGACAGCCGCGTCTCAATGGCCGAGAGCCGCGCGTCCATGGCAGACAGCGCCTCAGACCCTGTATCTGAATCCGGTGCCGCGACCGGCGTCCCTTGAGATGCCGCAGATGCCGTATCCACTTCCGCAGCGTCCAAGGCTTTTTCGATTGCCTCTACCCGGCGGGTCAGAGCCGCTATCGCCTCTATATCCGGCGTGTTCTCGATCAACGACGAGATCGATTGCTCCAACGCGGCGATCCGGGATGACATCTTGGCGCCGTCACTCCCGAGGTTCGAGGATCCGGCCGATGTCCCAGCCGGAAGCGGCGCAACCTTCTCTTCCGATGTGCCAGGAGTCGAAGCGGCGCCCGGATCCGCTGTTGTCTCGATTATGGGATTGATCAACGGTGCCGCATGGCGTTCCACCAGCGGCATCCACGCGGGTGCCGTGATGTAGCCGGCAACGAACAGAACTGCGACCAGAACAAGCTTCAGCAGGCCACCGAACAGCCGCGCGAAGAAACCATGCCCGGACCGGCCGTCGTAGTCGTAGCGTCCGTCCCCATCGAACAGATCATCGGCAGGGGACCAACTGTCCTGACCCCGTCCTGAGCCGCCACGCCGTCCGACCATGCTCAACTCTCCACACCGTTCGCGCCGTAACTATGCTTGTTCGCGCCCACCGCTGACGACCAGATCAATCATGGCCTCCAATGTGGGCCGGGTGGCGACGAAACATTGGCGCCAGCCGCCGGATTCCGCCTTTTTGCGGACTGCTTCGCTCATGCAGAACGCGTCCAGGCCCGCCAAAGCTGCGCCCAATGCCGCCTTCGCCGCGAGCCTAACAAACGTCTCCGCCGACCGGGGAGAAAAATGGATGACCCCGTCAATCCTGCCGGTACGGATGGCAGCCACGGTCTCCGACGACAGCGTCTTCGGCGTTTCAACGCGATAGGCGACGACACGACAAGCCGAAAGCCCCATGCGTTCCAAGGTGCCCGTGAGATCTCCCGCCGTTTCTTCGCCGCCGATGTGGACAACCGGCCCATCCATGTTTTGCGCTTGCCCCGCCATGTCCGCGCAGATCATCGCCGCGAGGTCGTTTACGTCTCCCTCAGCACTTCGGACATCCGGGATATCTTGAGCACGAAGGATCTCGGCGGTCCTGTCGCCAACCGCAAACACCGGGCAATGGATGGCGTGGCCTTGCATGCGTCGGCCGAGGGCTTCGGCTCCATTGCGGCTGGTGACCGCGTAGGCGATCGGCGCCTCTGGAACCGGCGGTTCCGGCGACAGCCAATTGATCGTCAACAGCGGCTCAAGTTCCGTCTCAACCCCACGGTCGGACAGGAGCCGCGCCGTCTCCTCCGCATCCGCCCTCGCCCGGGTCACGAGCACCCGCATGCGGCCCCGCTACCTCGGAAGTCGATCGCCCGCCGCATCCCGCAGCCGGCGGCCCACTTCTTCCCCAAGCGCGGTTTCGTCGCCTTTGGCGGCATCCGCGTCGGCTTGCCAGCTCTGGTCGCCGTCCAGCGTCCAGACATGGCCCCTGAGTTGGATCGCCCCGTCGTCAGAGATGTGCGCAAGGCCCGAGATCGGCGTCTGACAAGACCCGTCGAGGACATCGAGCATCGCCCGTTCCGCAACAACCCGGCGATGGCTTTCTGGATGATCGATGGCGGCACACCATGCGAGAAGATCGTCCTCTTCACGAGCCTGGATGCCGATCGCACCTTGGGCGACCGCGGGCGGCATCTCTTCGGGATCAAGGATCGCCGTTGCACGATCGATCATGCCAAGACGGTTGAGGCCGCTTGCTGCCAACAGCGTGGCATCCGCCTCGCCCGCCGCCAGTTTAGCCAACCGCGTATCAACGTTGCCTCGGAAGAGCACGCAGTTGAGGTCCGGTCTGCGGTTGAGAACAATCGCCCGGCGGCGGACTGACGCGGTGCCCATTACCGCCTTGTCCGGCAAGGAAGCGAGCGAGGTTCCGGCAGTTGCGACCAGGACGTCGCGCGGGTCCTCCCGAGGCAAGACCGCTGCGAGGCGTGTTCCCTCCGCCAAGCGGGTCTCCACGTCTTTGAGCGAATGGACTGCAATGTCGATCCGGCGCTCATCCAACGCGGTCTCAAGCTCTTTGACGAATAGGCCCTTCCCCCCGATCTCCGAGAGCGCCCGGTCGCGCACCATGTCACCGGTCGACTTGATCACCACGATCTCGATCGCACCTTCATCGGCCAACGCGGGCACCGCGGCCCGAAGCCGTTCCCGTGTCTCGCGCGCTTGCGCCAAGGCGAGCGCTGAGCCTCGCGTTCCGATCCGGAGCTTCGCTTGTGGTTGGTCCATCGGCGGCCCCCATCCCCCGTTTGCGTTCATGCGGCACGATGCTCGCGCAACGCAGGGAATAGCGTATAACCCGCTGACGCAAAGACGGAAGACCCGATGACCATCCCTTCTGAAACGATCATGCTCGGGATCGAGACGAGTTGCGACGAAACGGCCGCCGCCGTGGTGACGGCGGGCCGCCGGATCCTGTCAAACGTCGTCTTTTCCCAGATCGAGGAACACAAAGCATTCGGCGGTGTCGTTCCGGAGATCGCGGCTCGTGCCCATCTGGAGCGAATCGGCGGCATAACCCGGGCTGCCCTGGATGATGCCGGGGTGGAATTGTCAGAGCTTTCCGGTATCGCCGCAACGGGTGGCCCAGGCCTCATCGGGGGGGTGATGGTCGGCGTCATGACTGCCAAAGCCCTGGCGCTCGCGTCCGGCGTTCCGTTCATTCCGGTGAACCATCTAGAAGGGCACGCCTTGACCGCCCGTCTGACGCACGGCGTCGACTTTCCCTACCTTCTTCTTCTTGTTTCAGGCGGGCACTGCCAACTTCTGGCCGTAGACGGTGTGGGAACCTACAGACGGCTCGGCACCACAATGGACGATGCGGTCGGTGAAGCCTTCGACAAGACCGCCAAGCTCTTGGATCTCGGATTCCCCGGGGGCCCCGCGCTCGAACGGGCTGCGATGAATGGAGATCCGGCCCGGTTCGCGCTGCCGAGCCCGATGCTCGGCAAGCCTGGATGCGATTTCTCCTTCTCGGGCCTCAAGACGGCCGTCCGCAGGCGCCTTGAAGTGGAAGGCACTCTGGACGAGCAAGCCCGAGCCGACCTTGCGGCCGCCTTTCAGAACGCCGTGACCCGAAGCCTTGTGGACCGGAGCGCCCATGCGATGGAGGTTTTCTCGGCCGACCGTGCGGCCAACCGGCCGTTCGTCGTTGCCGGTGGCGTTGCTGCCAACCAAACCATTCGCGCAGCACTGTCCGAGCTTGCCGCGCACAACGGAATGACGTTTCACGCGCCACCCCTCGCGCTCTGTACCGACAATGGTGCGATGATTGCCTGGGCCGGGCTGGAGCATCTTGAGAGCGTCAAACAGGAGCGGCTGGACACTTTGGGTTTCGCACCACGCCCACGCTGGCCGCTCGACCCCGGCGTGTAAGCCGCTATATACCGGTCCGCCGACTTCACTCGAAAAAGGAATGCTGCCATGGCCTTCTGGCTGTTCAAATCCGAACCGAACACATGGTCCTGGGATGATCAGGTGGCAAAAGGTGATGTCGGCGAAGGGTGGGACGGGGTCCGGAATTACCAAGCCTCGAACAATATGAAGGCGATGGAGATCGGTGACATCGGCCTGTTCTATCACTCCGTCAACGAGAAGCAGATCGTCGGTATCGTCGAGGTCATTGAGACCTACCACCCGGATCCGACGGATGAGAGCGGCCGCTTCGGCATGGTAACGGTGAAAGCTGTCAAACCCTTGAGCCGTCCGGTGACCCTCGCTGAGATCAAGGCTGAACCTCGACTGGCCGAGTTGGCGCTTGTCCGGCAGTCACGACTGTCGGTGGTACCGATCACCAACGATCAATGGGATGTCCTGATGGAAATGGCAGAGACCGACTGATCGTCTCATGCGAGTATTATAGCATGCGCCCTTTGGTGGGACGGCTTGCCGCCCGCCAGAACCGGGTCAACCTTTACAATGACTAATTAGAAAATTCATCTCATACCATCATACTCGTCCACATCATCGCAAACCACCCATAATTGATAGTGTTAATGATTTGTTAGCTAAATCTACTGATCCTCGGAAAAGCTGAAGGTGACGCAACTACCTTCCGATAGGGCTTCAGGGCAAACGTTGCATTTTCGTGGCATTCGGGCGCGTTTCAGGAGTTCTCATGAACAACATCACCATTCGTTTTCGCGTTCTTGGCATCGTGTTCGCCAATGTCGCCCTAGTCGCGATCCTCGTCGCCATCACGATGAACAATCTGACCAAGCTCCGAACCGAGCTTAAGGAGATTGCCGAAAAGGACATCGTGATGGTGGGCCTGCTTGCCCGGATTACCGAGCATCAGCTCGAACAAGCCCTGGCCTTCGAACGGGCAGTTCGGGATATCGCCCTCTCCAAGACGGTGACGGACCCTGGATCGTTCTTGGTTTCATTCGAGAGCAACGAGGCGAAGTTCGTCGAATACGGCGAGGTGGTCGCATCAGAGATCGGTCAAGCTGAGGCTCTGACCCAGACCGTCCTCGACGGAGACTTTGATGAGGCCGTTAAAGAAGAATTTCGATCATAGTGCGTCTCCAAGAATTTGGAAGACTGGGAGCCGTCTACAAACAGGAGGCTTTGGACCTTTTTGAATCTCTCAAAGCCGAGGACTTCAGCTCCCTGTCCGAGAAGCTGTCCCGAATTCAAGCCGAAGAGGATGAGCTGATCAAAGGCCTCGAGGAGGTCACCCGGGAGATCGAGCAGTTCACCGAAAACTCCGCCGTTCGTGCCGAGCAACACGAGGAAGAGGCGATCTACGCCCTGCTTGTGACGTCCGTCATCGGTATCGCAATTCAGATCATTCTCGGCCTCTACATCGGCGGAGCGCTCAGCCGACGGATCGCGGATATCTCCGGGGCGATGAACGTCATCGCAAAGGGACAGACAGACGTTGGCATTCCCCATACCACCGGTAAAGACGAAGTCGGCGACATGGCCCGTGCCCTAGAGATCTTCAAAAACAACATCGAAGAGAATGAGCGTTTGGTCGCGGAACAACACGCCCAAGAAGAACGGGCCAACACGGAGAAGATCAGAACGCTGAATGCCATGGCAGAACAGGTCGAGGCCGAAACACGCTCGGCAGTGACCGAGATCGTACAGGAATCCAGTATGCTGGATGGTGCCGCGAACGAGATGCTTCAGTCTGTCGATAAGGTTCAGGAGGATTCCAGCGCCATCGCCGCGGCCGCGGAGGAAGCGCTTACAAACACGGAGGCCGTGTCCGCAGGCGCCGAGGAACTCTCGGCCTCAATCTCCGAGGTGGCCAATAAGGTCACACAATCCT
Source organism: Thalassobaculaceae bacterium (assembly GCA_963691835.1). Classification (GTDB taxonomy): domain Bacteria; phylum Pseudomonadota; class Alphaproteobacteria; order Thalassobaculales; family Thalassobaculaceae. Next base: position 3,638,122 of record OY829383.1, on the reverse strand, counting down.
ACGAGGTCGCGCGGGCGGCCGTCGAAACGGCCCAGGACGCGCGGAACATCGTTGGCGGTCTTGCCGAGTCCGCGCGGAAGGTGGGCGAGGTCATCGAGCTGATCAGCGACGTCGCAGAGCAGACCAATCTGCTTGCTTTGAACGCGACCATCGAGGCTGCAAGAGCGGGCGATGCCGGCAAGGGCTTCGCGGTCGTGGCGGCTGAGGTCAAGAATCTGGCAACGCAGACCCAGCAATCCGCAACGGACATCACGCAGCAAGTCAATCAGATGCAGGCGGTCACCGACAAAGCCGTTGGCGCGATCAGCAACATCACCGACACCATCGAGCGGATTAGCGACAGCACCGGCACGATCTCCGACGCGATCGAACAACAGCGGTCCGCGACCCAGGAGATCAGCATGAATGTCGGTCAGGCCGCCGAAGTGTCGCGCGAAGTGGCAGCCCGCATTCAGGACGTCTCCGGTCGTGCGTCGGAGGTCGGTGGCCTCGCAAATCAGGTCACGGGCGTGTCGTCGGCGCTGTCCGGCCGAATCTCCCAGCTTCAGGGCAATCTTGTCGAAATCGTCAGAACCTCCACACCGGAAGTGAACCGGCGTAAAAAAGAGGTTCCAGTCGACAACGACCGTCGCCGGAGGTAGTCCGGCGCGTCTGGCCCGGTGGCGGCTCAGTCGTCGCTCGGGGCGACCCGGCGGATACGCACAAGGCTGCCAAGGGACGCCACGCGCAGTCGTGACGCGTAGCGGGACCACCACCCCGCCGCCACGGCCACACCGGTGATCAGCGGGACCAGCCAAGCGTAGAGCCGCGCCTCGGGCCCGAATGCGTTGAGGCTGCCCACATCGTGCGCCAACAGTGCCAGGAGCGTCGCTGCGAACGCCGCCGCCGCCGTCATCCGGCTCAGGTGGACGAACACCCAGCGATGCGGGTCCGGATCGCGTTCCCGATAGCGTCTGAGATCGCTCAATGCCGCCATGATACCGGCGATACCCAGCGCGACCAGCGGGGCCGCCGACCAGGGATCCGCTCGATCATGAAGCCAGACACTCCATCCAGCGATCATTGCCGAGATCACCAGGACACATTGAGCCCCCCCTTTGTCGAGGGCGCCCGCGCGATACCAGCCGGCGAACGCATCGCCGAAGCGCTTGAGCCACAGCGCACGCAACCCGGTCAGCAGCGAATAAAGACCCAACGCGCCCAGCAGCATGAGGTCGGCCCGGTCGGCGGAATAGCCTTCCATGCCGGAGCCCACAAAGCACCCGGCGAGGGCGAGAGCCGCCACTCTGCCGACGGAGGTGTGTACCGTGTCCCCCTTCCGGGCGGCCATAGCCCCCGGCACAAGTGTCAGGCCGAGGATCGCACAGGCGGCGGTGAACGCCGGAAGGACTTCGTGAGACTCAAGAAACAACGACGGATCCTACAGAAACGCCGTACCGGGGAACGGCATCGATGGACCGGAATACCTTGCCTGCGTCAGCGGGAAAAGTCCCCAAGCACGTAGCCAACAACCCGCTATCGACACAGAACCGTCATGTGCGCCCCCTGGACAGGGTGGTCGGCATTCCCGAAGATGAGGAAAGGGAAGCTTCAAGGCGCACCGAATGGTCGCCAAAGGATCGGGAGGGCCGTGTCATGCCACGTGTTGTCGCCTCAATTCTGACCGCCGCGATGGTGGTCGCCGTACCCCTTACCGCGCACGCCGCGAAGGACACGCTGTCCATCGGCATGGGGCTGGAGCCACCGCACCTTGACCCGACCGCAGGCGCCGCGGCGGCCATCGACGAGGTCGTGTACGCGAATGTGTTCGAGGGACTGACGCGGATCGTCGCGGACGGCACGGTGGCGCCCGGCCTCGCCGAGAGCTGGACAATCTCCGACGACGGCCTCGTCTACACCTTCTCGCTCCGCCAGGGTGCAAAGTTCCATGACGGCACCGCGCTTGATGCCGGGGACGTGGTCTTCTCGTGGGAGCGCGCGGTCGGACCAGACAGCGTGAACGCCAAGAAAGGCATCTTCGAGCCGATCGAGAAGATCGAAGCGCAGGGCGCAAGCACGGCGGTCGTGACCCTGAAACGGCCGACCGGACACTTTCTGTTCGATATGGGCCGGGGCGATGCGGTGATCGTGGCGCCCGAAAGTGCCGAAACCAACAAAGCGAACCCGGTCGGCACCGGCCCCTTCGTCTTCGACAGTTGGGCCAAAGGCAACCAGATCCGGATCAAAAAGAGCGACAGCTACTGGGGCACGCCCGCCAAGCTGTCCCAGGTGACGTTCAAGATCATCTCCGATCCCGCCGCAGCGGCTGCTGCCCTACAGGCGGGTGATGTGGACATGTTCGCGAACTTTCCAGCGACGGAGTTGATCCCCCAATTCGAAGCCGACCCTCGGTTCAAGGTCAGCATCGGCACCACGGAGGGCGAGACCCTTCTGTCGATCAATAACGGCAACCCGCCCCTGGATGACGTCAGGGTTCGCCGCGCCATCAGCCACGCCATTGACCGCCAAGCCATCATCGACGGTGCGATGTACGGCTACGGCACGCCCATCGGCTCCCACTTCGCCCCGCACCATCCGGCCTATGTCGATCTCACCGGGATGTATCCGTATGACCCGGATAAGGCCAAAGCACTTCTGGCGGAGGCCGGTGTGAAAGACCTGAAGCTTCGTCTGACCCTCCCGCCGCCGGCCTATGCGCGCCGTGGTGGCGAGATCATCGCGGCACAGCTCCGCGCGGTCGGGATCGAGACCGAGATCATTCCCGTGGAATGGGCACAGTGGCTGAAGTCGGTGTTCCGGGGCGATGACTTCGACCTGACCATCGTCTCCCACACGGAGCCGCTGGATATCGAGATCTACGCCCGAGACAAGTACTACTTCAACTACGACAGCGCCGAGTACAAAGCCGTCATTAAGGAACTGGCGGCCGAGGACGACCCGGACGCGCGCACAGCTCTGATGCAGAAAGCCCAGCGCATCCTGGCCAACGATGCGGTCAACGGATTCCTGTTCGAGCTGGCGCAGCACGGCATCTGGCCCGCCAAACTTCGCGGTGTGTGGGCAAACCGCCCGGTTCAGGCAAACGACGTCACAGCGGCCTACTGGGCCGACTGATTGGCCATTACGGTGACGATTGGGGGACCCTGTGATCTGACGGGGTCCCTTCCCCTCTCCCTTCCCGCCATCGCCCGGTGGCCGTCATGCTGAGTGTCGTTGTCCGCCGGCTGAGCGGTTTGGCCGGCACTCTGTTCGTCGCCTCCCTGGTCGTTTTTGCGGTCATGGACCTGCTGCCCGGCGACCCGGCACAAGTGATGCTGGGCGTCGACGCCCGGGAAGACACGCTTCAGGCACTGCGGGAACGGCTTGGCCTCGACCGTCCGGCGTTTGAGCGTTACGTCACCTGGATCGCGGGCTTCCTGTCCGGCGATCTGGGGGTGAGCTACACCTACGACACGCCCGTCGGCACACTGATCGCGGAAAGGCTTGTGGTCACCCTGCCACTCGCCGTCATGGCCATCCTCCTGTCGACGATCATCGCCATTCCCCTTGGCCTCACCGCCGCCGTCCGCCGGGGAACCGCTGTCGACACGGCCGTCATGGGGTTTGGTCAGATCGGTGTGGCCGTACCGAACTTTTGGTTCGCCATGCTGCTGGTCGTGGTCTTTGCCGTGCAACTCCGATGGGTCGGTGCCGGGGGCTTTCCGGGCTGGGACGCGGGCATTGGAACCGCGCTTGGCGCCCTCGTGATGCCCGCAATCGCCTTGGCTCTTCCCCAGGCCGCGATCCTCGCCCGGGTGACACGCTCATCGACCCTGGACGTGCTGGGCGAGGACTACATACGGACCGCCCGGGCCAAGGGTCTCCCGAACGGAGCGGTCCTCTGGCGGCATGTGCTCCGGAACGCCCTGATTGGACCGCTGACGATCATGGGGCTTCAGTTCTCTTTCCTCTTGAGCGGCACGATCATCATCGAGAACGTCTTCTTCCTGCCCGGGCTTGGCCGCCTCGTGTTTCAGGCGATCGCCCAGCGGGACCTGATCGTTGTGAAGGATGTGGTGGTGATCCTGGTGGCCGTGGTCATCCTCGTGAACATGATCGTCGACATTGCCTACGCCGCGATCGATCCGAGATTGAGGGTCCGCGATGACGGCCGCTGAACCCTCAGGCTCCAACACGGCGGCAGTGCCGGTACTCCCCGGCCGGTCGGGATTGGTCCGCCGGTTGTTCCGGCATCCAGGATTCGTGATTGGGAGCGCTATTGTCGCCCTGGTGGTCATGGCGGCCGCCATCTCACTGGTCTGGACCCCATATGCGATCGATGGGGTGAACATCTCCGGCCGGTTCGCCAAGGCGTCAGCCGCGCACTGGCTGGGGACGGACCAGCTTGGACGGGACGTGGTCTCGATGCTGATGTCGGGTGCGGTAACCTCGCTGACCGTGGGATTTGTCGCCGTCGGCATCGGTGCAGGCGTCGGCATCCCGCTCGGTGCCCTGGCGGCCGTTCGGCCGGGATTGATCTCCGAGGCGATCATGCGGCTCGGCGACCTCACCTTCGCCTTCCCGGCCATCCTGACCGCCGTGATGATCACCGCCCTTTGGGGGCCGGGCGCCGTAAATGCCATTCTGGCGATCGCGATCTTCAATATCCCCGTTTTTGCCCGTCTGACCCGAGGCGTTGCATTGGGGGTGTGGTCGTTGGAGTACGTCCAGGCGGCCCGCGCTGCCGGCCTTCATCCCGCCCGGATCACGGTGAAGCACGTGCTGCCGAATGTCGCCAGCGTGCTGATCGTCCAAGCCACCATTCAATTCGCCCTCGCGGTGCTGGCGGAGGCGGGTCTCAGCTATCTGGGCTTGGGGGCTCAGCCGCCGTCCGCGAGTTGGGGCCGCATGCTGAACGAGGCGCAGACACTGCTCTATCTGGCGCCGCAACTGGCAATCTACCCGGGCGTGGCCATCGCCATGACTGTCCTTGGACTAAACCTATTGGGCGACGGCCTACGGGATGTTCTGGACCCGCGGCTTAGGGGCCGGTGACCCCCGACGATCGAAAGCTTCCACGGAGGCCGATCGACGAGGGCATGCAGATGAGCTGGAGGGCAGTCAGCGTGGCCTCAGTCAGCCGTCCCCTCGACCGCAGCGCCATTTTCCCGCTTCTCCCGGTGGATCAGCCACAGGTTCCGCGCATAGATCACAAGGCCCGTTCCCTGCCCGAGGATGAAGACCGGGTCGCCCCTGTGAATGGCATAGAGAAACAGCATCGCGCCGCCGCAAATGCTGAAGTACCAGAACGCGATCGGAATGACACTCCGCCGGCTCATCTCGCTGGTCACCCACTGCACGATGAACCGCATCGCGAACAAGGTCTGCGCGGTGAACCCGATGATCAGCCATACAAGCTCGGTCGTGGTGATGCTGGCATACCAGTTCGAGAGATTGGCGAGGGTATCGCTAAACACGGTCAGAGCTCTTCCACGTCGAGTCGGCGCACGCTTCGTCGCAGAAGCCACATGACACCGAGGAGGTCAGGTATCCCGACAAACAGCCGGTCGAGGATCTTGTACTTTGATTGTCCAGCCCGGCGGTGGCGGTGGTTTACAGGAACCACCAGCACCTCGCAATCCTCCCGCTGCGCCAAGGCAGGAAGGAAACGGTGCATGTGATTGAAGTAGGGCAGCCGAAGGAACAACTCCCGTTCATACAACTTCAGCGAACACCCCGTGTCGGGATTGTCGTCTCCCAGAAGGCCACGACGGATCGCGTTGGCGAGGCGGGAGGCCCGGCGCTTCGACCAGGTGTCACGCCGATTAACCCGGTGGCCGGTGACCATACGGAACCGGGTCGACCGCGCGCCCTCCCCATGCCGGGCGTACAGAGCGGGGATGTCAGCCGGATCATTCTGCCCATCCCCATCCAGGGTCGCCACAAGCCTGCCCCGGGCGGCGAGCATCCCACTCCGGAGCCCCGTGCTCTGACCGGCGCGGCGGCTGTGGCGAACGACCCGCAGCACATCGAGCTCTGATTTCAATGCGTCCAGGACCCTGGGAGTGCCGTCCGTACTGCCGTCATCCACGTAAACGATCTCATAGCGGCATACGCCTTCGAGCGCGGAGACGATCTCCCGCACGAGAGGCTCAACATTGGGCTCTTCGTTCAGGACGGGAACGACGACCGACAGATCTGGTCCGGCTTTGTCAGTCGCGGGATCGGAAACGGGTGACACTGCGCTCATCGATGCCGGGCTCTCGTCGCTTTGGCGGTCCGACACACGCGGTCCTTCCCTAAGTCGTTGCTGCGCTTCATACCGCTGCTGTTCCTAAAGGATCAAGCCGAGCGGTCGGAAAGCCCATTGCACCCATGCGATCAAGGGCTTCCGAGAAACCTGAGGGCCATTCCGCTGTCGAATGCCAGCGATATCCAGCCGGTACCAGGGGTGATTCGGAGCCAGTATCGGCGTCAGACCGGAACAGGCGCATCTTTGTGCAGGAGTCCTTGGTCCTTCAAATCGGACCAAAGAGAGGCTGGAATCTCGACCTGCATCATCTCGATATTCCGACGGACCTCATCGGGGGTACGTCCACCCGGGATCACCGACGCCACCACGGGATGATGAAGTGGGAACTGTAGTGCGGCGGCTGCCATTGGGACATCGTACGTGCGGCAAACGGCCTCGATACGGTCCACCTGCTCGCGGACATCCGGAGGTGCGGGACGGTACTGATACATCGCCTCCTCCGTCGCACCGGTCGCCAGGATGCCGGAGGAGTAGGGTCCGCCAATCACGATGCCGGTCCCTTTCCGCTCGCACAGTGGGAAGAACTCGGCCAACGGATGCTGTTCCATCAAAGAGTAGCGCCCCGCCAACAGAAAACAGTCGAAATCGGCGGCTCGAAGCAGGAGGTAGCAGATCTCCGAGAAGTTCACGCCCGCACCAATCGCCCGAACTGTCCCTTCCGACCGCAGCCGGTCCATCGCCGGATAGGACTCGTCCAACGCCTGTTGCCAATGTCCCTGGGGATCGTGGACGTAGAGAATGTCGATCCGGTCCAGCCCCATACGCTCCAGGCTGTCCTCAACGCTGCGGCGGATGGCATCGCCCGAGAAATCGAACTCCGCCCGAAACGGCTCGGAATGCTCAAAGTTCGGCGGGCGCCCTTCTCCCGGCGCTGAGGCATGCAGTAACCGGCCTGCTTTCGTCGAAAGCACATAGCTGGACCGGTCGACATCTCGCAGTCCGAGCCCAAACCGCCGCTCGCTCGCCCCGGCGCCATAGAACGGCGCCGTATCGAAGTAGCGGATCCCAAGATCGTAGGCAGCAGACACGGCCGAGGCACCTTGGTCGTCCGTATTCTCTCGAAACAATCCGCCGACCGCTGTGCCGCCGAGCCCAAGCCGTGTAAGCGATATGCCAGTGCGGCCAAGCTCCCGGGTTTCAAAGGGATCCATCGCCTATCTCGGTCGGTCACCGGCCAACGTGAGACGACGCATGTGCCGCCTGTGACCGTCGTAGTCGTTCAACGCCTTGTGCATGGTCTGGCGGTTGTCCCAGACCGCGACTGTCCCGGTCGTCCAGCGGACACGGCAGGTGAGTTCCGGGCGCCGCGCATGGTCGAACAGGTAGTTCAGCAACGGCTGACTCTCTTCGATCGTCATGTTCTCGAAGCGGATCGTGTAGACGGGGTTGATGAACAGCGACTTCGCGCCCGTATCAGGGTGGGTCCGGACGATCGGATGCAGCATCTCACCATCCGCATGAGAGCCCACGTCGATCTTCATGCTCGCCGTTGTGTTTCGTGGGTCGGACGTATCGACCTGAGAGCCGTAGCCGCGGGTGGCCGAGTGCACGGCCTTAAGACCGGACAATGTCTCTTTCAATCCATCCGACAGCGTCTCATAGGCGGACGTCATATCAACGAAGATCGTGTCTCCACCGACCGGCGGCACCTCAACGGCCTGGAGTACCGCGCCGAGGGCAGGTGTCTCCAAAAACGACATGTCGGTGTGCCACGTCCCGCCGAAATTGAAGGAGCCGATCTCTGACGCCTCCTTCACGATTTCAATGATGCCCGGATGCCCCTCCATCGGTGTAACGAACGGGATCTCATAAGGCTCACCAAAAACACGGCCGGCCGATTCCAACTGATCCGGACGCAGGTCCTGGCCCCGAAACAGAAGCACCTTGTGGGCCAGAAATGCGGCATGGACCGCCTCCCGCTGGCTGTTTGTTAGGGGCTTCGACAAATCCACGCCGCCGATCTCCGCCCCGATGGATGGAGTCAGAGGTGTGACGGTCACGGTGGATGCGGTCATGACATCCTCCTCCCTGAGTTTTCCCTGATCTTAGCCCAGGCAAATGAGGACGGGAAACGGCGGCGGGAAACGATGGAGGGAACGGTTATCCGGTCGCGAACACGCCTGCCACCGCGCGGGCGACATCGACAAGGTCCCGGTCGGCGTAGCGGAATCCGACAAGCTGTATGCCGATCGGCAGTCCCGTCGACCCTTTGCCCGCCGGGACGGCAATGATCGGCGTGTGCAATACGGTCCATAGAGAGTGGAGTTTCGGGTTGCCCGTGAAGCCGTGGCCCTCGTCCGCCTCCCCACTGGCGCCAAAGGTCAGGACCGCGTCCACGTCACGGTAGAGCGCCTCGTAAGCGAGCCGCGCCTGTGCGGCATCATCCAGCGCGGCGCGAAGATCTGACGGAGAGATGCCCGTCCGGTTCTCCACATGGCTCCTGAGGCCGTCATGGAGGCGGTCGCCATAGGCTCTGCCATGGGGCAGGAAGGAGGCGCGCCCCTCCCCCCGCATGATCACTTCCTTCAGGGCATCAAGATTGGATAGAGGCGCAGACAGCTCCAGCGAGACGATGTCAGCCCCGGCGGCGGAGAGAGCGTCCGCAGCCGCATCCAGAACGGCGCGGGCGTCCGCATCCACCGCGTCCAGATAGGGCGTTCGGCAAACCGCCAACCGAAGCCCGCGTACGTCTTTGGCATCGGCCCCGCTTCCCGGCAGCTCATAAAGATCCGCAAGAAGATCCAGGTCGGCGATGTCCCGGGCGTACCATCCGATCGTGTCCAGGGTTGGCGCGTACTGCTTGGCGCCCTCCCGCGACACCGCACCCCATGTGGGCTTCATCGCATAGATCCCGCAGTACGAGGCGGGCCGCATGACGGAGCCGCCGGTCTGCGTGCCGAGCGACAAGGGGACATGGGCATCGCCGACTGCAGCGCCGGAGCCACTGGACGAACCGCCGGCCGTGTGGCTCGGCCGATGAGGATTGCCCGTCTTTGGCAAGCGACCCCCCGCCGCGAACTCAATGGTGTCCGTCTTACCCAAGGGAATACCGCCCGCCGCCCGGAGAACGGCCACGCATCCCGCATCGTCCACGGCAACCCGATCGGCATGCAGGGGCGAGTTGTGGGTTCCAGGCTGACCGGCGACATCGATCACGTCCTTGACCCCGAACGGCACGCCGTGCAGCGGACCGACGATTTGTCCTCTGCTCCGGAGTTCGTCAAGACGCGCGGCCTCCTGCAACGCGACATCGCGGTCCAGGTGAAGCCATGCCTTGATCTCGGGTTCTCTTGCATCCGCTCTTGCGAGGCAGGCTGAGACGAGCTCGACCGCGCTCAGGTCCCCATCGCGGATCGCCCGGGCCGCTGCCGTCGCGGAGAGCCGTTCGGGGTTGTTCATCCTTGACCTCCCAAGGTCAGGGCGGATTCCAGATCGTCCGGGAGCGGGAACGGGATCCGGTCCGCTGTGGCCCGCATCCGGCTTCGAAGGGCATCAGCCCGGCCTTTACGATCGGGCAGCGGAGGGGGTGGCATCAGCGCATCAGGAGCAACCGGCGAACACGGGGGCATTTCGATCGGCGGCAGAACGGCCTGGATGGTGCGCGCAACCGACAACAGTCTCCCGTCCTCTCCAGCAGCGGCGGCAAACTGAACGTTGAGCGGGAGACCGTCGCGACCCAAACCCGTTGGCAAGCACATCGCCGGGGCGCCGTTCAGGTTGTAGCCCGCCATTGCCGACAGGCTGGTCAGGTCCTGGCACGCCCGTTCGTCGCCGATCTGGGGAGCGGTGCCGAGGGTTCCGGCGCTTAGCACCACATCGACGTCGTGAAACAACGCATCGAGCTCCCGAGAGATCGCGCGCCGCCATCGGCATGCATCAATGTAGGTCGCTGAGCTGATCTCCTCTGCTCCCTCCAGCTTGTCGCGCAAGGCGGCACCGATGCGCCCTTCGGGATCGTCCAACCGGTGTCGGTGGATGGCATGGCATTCGGCGGCATTGATGATGCGGGAGCAGGCCCGGATATCAGGCGTTCAATACGGTGCCGCACGATCAACCACATGGGCGCCGGATTTGGCCAGCGCCGAGACCACATCCTCGAAGCTCTCTGCCATATCCTGTGCCGCGGTCGGATCATCCGAGGCGCTTCCGGCATGAAACTCGCGAACGACGGCAAATCGAATATCGCCTATGGATCGGGCCGTTGGCTCCAAGGGGTATTGCGACAGAGCGTTCAGGACCAACTGTATATCGGCGGCCGGCCGGGCCAGCGGCCCCACCGTGTCCTGGGATGGACAATTGAGCAACATGCCCGCTCGCGAGACCCGCCCATAGGTCGGCTTCAACCCAAAGACCCCGCAGGCCGCGGCGGGAAGACGAACGGAGCCGCCGGTATCCGTCCCAAGGGCGAACGGCACCATACGCGCGGCGACAGCGGCCCCGGCCCCGGTACTTGAGCCGCCGGTGAAATGGTTCGGGTTCCAAGGGTTTCGCGCGGGAGAGGTCGGAAGATCGCCGTAGACCGCGCCGTTGCCGGTACCGAACTCGTAGGTGTTGAGCTTGCCGAGCAGGATCGCACCCGCCTCACCGAGCCGGCGAACCGCCTCGGCCTCGTCGTCAGGCGCGTACCGCAGCGGCAGACGGGAGTTCGCGGTCGTCGGAAATGCCCTGGTGAAAAGGATATCCTTCACGCCGTATGGAATGCCGTGCAACGGGCCCCGCCTATCTCCAACCGCGATCTCACGGTCGACAGCGGCAGCGCCCGCCAAAGCGGCGTCCCGGTCGACGGTCACCCAGGCGCGGATGGTCGGCTCAAGCAGGTTGATGCGATCGAGACAAGCTTGGACAAGTTGAACAGAAGTCAGCGTGCCCGCTGCAATCCGGGCAGACGCCTCGGTCAGGTCAAGAAGGCTGGGGTCATCCTGCATCGTCATTCCGTTCCGCCCTTCCCCGTCACGTCAGTGCCGTCACCACCATGATCGCCCCGGCGGCGGTCAGGAGCCAAAGCAGGATGCGTTTGAAGGCCAGATCATCCACCAAACGGTAAAGGCGGAAGCCGATCGCCGCACCGATGACGATTGCCGGGAACGCAAGAAGATAGTGGGAGGGAAATGCCTGGGGCAGCCGATCAGTCGCGTAGTAGGTCGACAGCGTCACGACGTGCATCACCAGATTGAAGTTCTGAAGTGTGCTGCGCTGCTGATCCTTGGACCAACGCATCAGGCTGCACCAGAGCGTGGGCACCACGCCCGACAATCCGGAGAACCCGCCCATGACCCCGCCGCCGACCCCCACAAGGACATCGGCGAAGCGGCCCGGCGACGTCAGGGTCAGCAATCGGCCGCTCACCACCAGCGTGCCGCAGTAGACAAACATGATGATGCCGACGACCAGCCGGAACGTGTCGGGCGACATGCGATCCAGTAGTTCCACTCCGAACGGCACACCAACCAACCCGCCAATCACCAACGGCAAAGTCGTCTTCCAACGCACCTCCCGCCAGACAAAGGGCAGGGTTCCGATCTGGACTGTCAGCGACCCCGCGACGACCAGGGTGGCGGCAAGGCTCGGTCCGAAGAAATGCGCCCAGATCGCCAACGTGACGATGCCGAATGCGAACCCGGACATACCGGCGACGATCGCACCGATAAAGGCGCCGACGACAAGAGCCGCCAGGGGGAGCACATCGCCATTTCCCAGGAGTTCCATCACCGCAACGGGAGCCCGGACACCGGCTGGGACAGACAGTCAGCTACCATCTTCGTTTGCGGCCACCGCCGCCGCTGTGATGATCGTTCTCTCCGCCGCCCTCGTTACCGCCGAACACGGTATCCGGATCGCCGAACTCCTCCTGCCAGTAGCGATAAAGCCGCTGCCAGATCGGCCGGCCGAACAGGGTCAGCGCGATGTCCACGACACCGAATGCGATCCAGAACACCCAGGTCCAGGCAAAACCTCCGTCGCGCAGATTGATCCACCCTATGACGATCGCCATGAGACCCGCGATCACGGACAATTCTCGAAGGCGCCACATGAGCGGGCGCATGTCAGCGCACCGGGTAGGCGGTCAGGATGTAGCAGTCGCCCGGTTTCTTGATTTCAAGCACGATTTTGAACCGCCGCGTCGTGACCGCTTCTCCATCGCGTGGAACAACTGTTCCGACCTTGTTGATGGAACGTCCCTCGACGACTTTGCGTTTGCCAGCGCTCCCGGAATTCGCCCACGCGTTCAACTTGCGGCTATTGTAGGTCAGCGTCCGGCTGAGCGCTTGCCGCGCAATCTGCCGGTTGCGGAACGATGAGGCGGCAGGAATCCGCCGTTCCCTCTGAAGCCGGGACTTGAGATAGGACTTTGACTTCCCGACATGCCGCTCAAGGGTATGGCCGCCGTCCCGTTCCTCTAGCACCAGCCAATTCGACGGGTAGGACTCCGGAACACAACCCGGCATCGCCGGGGTCCGTGCGTGGACCCCGGTCACGTTGAGCATCGCAAGGCAGGCCCCGATCAGGGCCGCGCCGATGGCCGCCCGGATAGATCGGCCCGCCGCCACGGACTACGCCATGGCCTTCTGGAGGTTCTCGTCCAGCTTGCCCAGGAACTGCTGGGTCGTCAGCCAGGGCTGGTCCGGACTGATCAAGAGTGCCAGATCCTTGGTCATCTGGCCGGACTCGACTGTGTCGATGCAGACTTTTTCCAGCGTCTCCGCAAACCTGGCAACGTCCGGCGTGTCGTCGAACTTGGCCCGGAAGGCGAGCCCCCGGCTCCACGCAAAGATCGAGGCGATCGGGTTCGTGGAGGTCTCCTTGCCCTGCTGATGCTGACGGTAGTGACGGGTCACCGTACCGTGCGCCGCTTCCGCCTCGACGGTCTTGCCATCCGGGGTCATCAGCACTGAGGTCATCAGGCCGAGCGAGCCGAAGCCCTGCGCCACCGTGTCCGACTGCACATCGCCGTCGTAGTTCTTGCACGCCCAAACAAAGCCGCCGGACCACTTCAGCGCCGCGGCAACCATGTCGTCGATCAGCCGGTGCTCGTAAATGATGCCCTTCTGCGCGAACTTCTCCGCGAACTCCTCCTCGTAGACCTTCTGGAACAGGTCCTTGAAGCGGCCGTCATAGGCCTTGAGGATCGTGTTCTTGGTCGAGAGATAAACGGGCCAGCCGAGATCAAGGCCGTAGTTCAGGCACGCGCGCGCAAAACCGATGATCGAGTCATCCAGATTGTACATGCCCATGGCGACGCCGCCGCCCGGGAAGTCGAAGATCTCATGCTCGATCGGATCGCCGCCGCCCTCGGGAACGAAGGTAAGCGTGAGCTTGCCTTTGCCCGGCACGACGAAATCGGTCGCCCGATACTGATCGCCGAACGCATGACGGCCGATGACGATCGGCTGGGTCCAGCCGGGAACAAGCCGGGGAACGTTTTTGCAGATGATCGGCTGACGGAAAACGGTGCCGCCGATGATGTTCCGGATGGTGCCGTTGGGCGAGCGCCACATCTTCTTGAGGCCGAACTCCTCGACCCGCGCCTCGTCCGGCGTGATCGTCGCGCACTTCACGCCAACGCCGTATTCCTTGATCGCGTTGGCGCTGTCGATCGTGATCTGGTCGTCGGTCTGATCCCGGCTTTCCATCCCAAGGTCGTAGTACTTGAGATCCACGTCGAGATACGGATGGATGAGTTTCTCCTTGATCATCGCCCAGATGATCCGGGTCATCTCGTCTCCATCGAGCTCCACGATCGGGTTTGCGACCTTGATCTTGGCCATAATTGGCTCCCATTCTTCGCTTGGGTTTGGCGGGCGCCGGAACCATAGCAACGCCCGAAGGCATTGCAAGCCGGGAGGCGGCCCTCCAGGGCCATCGGGCACCCCGGACACGGAAAGTGCGGAGCACATGTCATCCAGTGACGAGTTCTACCTTAGGCGGGCAACTGGACGCGAAGTGAACATTCTGGTCGACTGGGCGGCCGAAGAAGGCTGGAATCCGGGCCTTGAAGACGCCCCATGCTTCCGGGCGGAGGATCCTGACGGCTTTATCGTGGGATTGATCGGCAACGAGCCCGTCACCGGCATCTCCGTCGTTCGCTACGGCGCCGACTACGGGTTCCTTGGTTTCTATCTCTGCCGCCCGGCTTATCGTGGCCAAGGCTTCGGATACCGGACCTGGCAGTTCGGCATGAACCATCTAGGGGACAGGACGGTCGGCCTCGACGGAGTCGTCGATCAGCAAGCGAACTATGCCAAATCGGGTTTCGTTCTCGCCCATCGGAACATCCGGTATGGCGGCCCGGCAGTGGTGCAAGGAACAGAGGTCCAAGGTGCGATTGTGTCCGTCGACACTCCGGAGTTGTCAGCGTCTGTGATGGACTATGATCGCGCGTTCTTCCCGGTGCCGAGAGATGCATTTGTCAAATGTTGGCTCACGCCGGAGAAGCGGATCGCACGCGCTTGGATCAGGGAGGGTGCGGTTGCCGGATACGGCGTGGCCCGCATCTGTCGGGAAGGCTGGAAGATCGGGCCGCTTTTCGCCGATACCGTCGATGGCGCGGACGCTCTTCTGGATGCGCTCAACACCGAAATCGGCGAGGCGACGATCTATCTCGACCCGCCAGAGACTAACGCCAACGCGATCGCACTTGCCGAACGCCGGGGTCTTTCTCCGGTATTCGAAACCGCCCGAATGTATAAGGGCGACGCACCATCCCTGCCCATGGAGCGGACTTTCGGCATCACGACGTTCGAACTTGGTTGAGACGACGGTGCGGTCTTAGGTGAGATCTTGGCGAATGGCAGCGGCCGCACGGTCGATCATGTCCCGGGCCGCCTTGACCACACGGGTTGCATTGATGAAACCGTGAACGGTGCCGGGATAGACATGGCAGTCTCCGGGGACGCCCGCGGCCCGAAGCGCCTTGTCCAGAAGAACTGATTCATCGACCAGCGGATCCAACTCAGCGGCGTAAACGTGGCTTGGCGGCAGTCCGGCAAGGTTGGCCAGGAGGGCGCTGACCAACGGATCAGTCGCATCGTGCTGATCCCGAAGATACTGGGCGCCATACCACTTCATCTCATCCGCCGCGAGACCGTACCGGCCGTCCCCATACCGTCTACGGGAGGGGGTATCGGCCAGTTTGTCGTATGAGCCGTAAACCAGAACCTGCGACCGGACGGGCGAGCCGCCCGCGTCCCGCAGGAATAGCGACGTTCCGATGGAGAGGCTCGCACCTGCGGAATCCCCCATTACCGCAAGTCGGCCGGGGTCCAATCCCATCGACGCACCGTTGTCAGCCACATGTCGGACGACGGCGACACAATCGTCCAACGGCGCGGGGTACTTAACTTCCGGCGCCATACGGTAGTCGACCGCCAACACAGCCATCCCACTTGCCGCTGCCAGGCAAGACGTCGCCCGGAAGTGGGTATCCAGGTCGCCGACGACCCAGCCACCCCCATGGAAGTACACGATCACCGGCAGATCGCCCGTCCCATCCGGCCGGAACAGCCGAACCGGGATATCGCCCCAAGGGCCGGGCACCGTGGCATCCCGGATCTCGGCCAAGGGTGGCGGATCCTCATTCCACCACCGTCGCTCGGCTGCATAGCGTGACCTTACGACCAGTGGGTCCCAGGGTTCCTTCAAAGGGCCATGCCCCAGCTCGGATGCGATCTCTTCAGCGCGCCGGATCGCGTCCGCCATCTCTGGGTCAAGCGGCGGGTCGTCTCCGAATTCGGTCAGTGCGTCAGACATGAGAGTCCTTTCGGGGTTAGCGTAGATGCTAACCCGGCTCGGAGGCGCCGCAAGCGCGCAATCATCGGAGGCGTCGGATCACCGGGACTTCGAGAAGACCGCCCGGCGCCAGGTGGTAGCCGGTCAGAGTCCGGTCCGCGTGAAGCATCCGGCGAGACAGCATCATCCCCGCATACTCGGCAACGATTTTCGCATACGCCGGGTCCGCCGCTTTGTTCTCCCGCTCATCCGGATCGGTTTCCAGGTGGAAGAGTAGTGGCGGCAGCGCCGCGAAGTGTACGTATTTGAAACGAGAATCCCGGATCACCGCCATCTGGCACTGGTCGATCGGCAACCCAAGAACCCGTTGGGCCCTGCCCGTCGCGATCTCTCTAAAATCGTACTCCCAGAAAGCGGTCCGCCGCCACGCCTTAGGCCAACTGTTGTCCAGGTACGGCGTAAGCGATCTGCCGTCGCATTGGGCCGGAACATCCAGCCCCGCCGCGTCCAACAAGGTTGGCATGATGTCGACCGCTTCCGTGAAGGCGGCGATCTTGCGGCCAAAGGAAATCGGCCGGCTCGGGTCACGGACGATCAGCGGGATGTGATAGGCCTGATCAAAGTATCCGAGCTTCCCGAAGAGATAGTGATCTCCCAGCATCTCTCCATGATCGGAGGTCAAAACGATGATCGTATTTTGCCACGCGCCAGAGTCCTTAAGGGCGGCAACGATTCGGCCGATCTGGGCGTCGACTTCAGCAATCATGCCGTAGTAGATGGCCCGGATCTCGGCGACCTCCTCGTCATTCCATTCCCGGGCAAGACCATCGAGGCCACCAGCGACAAAACTCGATTTCCGTTGCTCCTCCAAAGCGAAGGCCATGAAAGGATGTTGGCTCCCTTCCTCCTCGGCCGAGTCCGCCAGAATTGGCCTGGGCGTATCCTCGGCCTCGACCATGCGATTCCAAGGTTCTGGAACGGAGAATGGCGGGTGGGGCCGCAAGAACGAGACGTGGGCAAACCACGGCTCCTCGCCCTGTTTTGAAAGATAAGAAAGGAAGCGGTCCGTCAGAAACGCCGTCTCCGTCTCTCCATCCTTAAACCGGGGCGGCGTCCGCCCTGGGCCGATCGGTCCGGGCGTTCCGTCCCAGTCCTCGGGGTAGTAGAGGGGATCAAGAGTGTCGGGAACCGAGACGCCCCGCTCTCTCAACCAATCGAGCCACGGTCCAGCGGCCTCATCGAGTTGAGTGTCGACCGTGAAGCCGGGCAGTATGCCCTCATAGGTCTCAAGTCTCTGATCACCCGGCTCGACAAAACGCGGATCCACTGACTGATCGGTATAGCCGAAGAGCGTTGGATCGTAGCCGCCACGACGGGCTTCGATCGCGATGTTGGTGAACCGGATGTCCAACGGCGTACCGTTGCGGCACACGCGATGGTTCATTTGATAGAGTCCCGTCAACAATGACGCTCGGGCGGGCGAACAGGGTGCGGTCTGGCCGAAGTGATTGGTGAAAAGTACACCCTCACGGGCCAATGCATCCACGTTGGGGGTCTTCACGCAGGGATGGCCTAACACGGAAAGACAGTCGCCGCGCCACTGGTCCGCGGTGATGAAGAGAATGTTTGGACGCGGAGAGTCCGTCATACCGCTTGGTCCCGTGCGTACCGGAGGTTCTTACATGCGTGACGCTGCACAACACGTGTGACGAGGAAAAACCAAACTTTCATGACAGGGCCCAATCTGTCCAGCGGCATTAGCAGCGATGCTGGCCAAGACCAAAACCGATACGCATCAGCGTATTGGAGATAAGACGCTCGCGGGCGCCCTCGGGCACGGCGATCGTCGGGAGCGCGTCACTCTCAAGAATGCTTGCGAGCCCGTGCACAGTCGACCAGACGAACAAGGCATCCAGAAAACGGTCGTCGTCCGTACCGTCGTGTCCAGGGGCGGGGGGCAGGCGGTAGATCATGTCCAGCAGCATCGAGAAAGCATGACGGGCCTTCGCCATCATCTCGGGGTGCGCGTCAGCGTCGGGTAACGGTGTCCCGAACATAAGACGATATTGAAGGGGGTGCGCCTTGGCGTAGTCGATGTAGGCGATACCCATGCTTCCCAGATCGTGATCCGGCTCTCCCGTCAGCGGACGCGCGTCGAGATAGGCGGCGAAGGAGTCATAGGCCCTGCTGACGATCTCCGCGAGAATGTGATCCCGGCTCTGGAAGTGCTTATAGGGTGCTTGATGAGAGACGCCCAGGCGCCGGGCGACCTCCCGCAGGCTCAGTTTCTCGACACCGTCTTTCTCGATGATCGCCAGCGCCTCGCGGACACAGGCCTCTTTGAGGTCGCCGCGAGGTCGCCTGGCACGGGTCTGTTTGGCGGGAGGCTGTTCTACAGTGCTCATAGGGCAAGACTATGCGGCGGGCGCCACACCGTCGAGCCGATGCGTCACGACCCGTACGATCCGTTCTGCTTCTCAAGTTCCGCCAGCGCACGATCCCACGCCACCGGCAGATCGTCGCGAGAGGCCTCGAAGCGGGCGAAGCGGGCCTCCGTCAATGCGGACATGCCGGAACGCATCGCCCCCCGATGGGCATCGGAGGAAACGAAGTCTCTAAGACTAGCCTCGTCTGTCCACACCGTGATGGTCCAGGCCTGCCCGCCTAGAATTTCCCGCCGGAGACCGTAGCCGATCAGCCCCGGACGCGTGGGCAGCGTATCCTGAACGATGGAAACATAGCGCCAGAACGTTGCGTTGGCGTCAGGGTCCTCCCCGAGGGTCGCATGGGTGACGGCGACAACGACCGTGTCCGGGTCCCCATCGGCGTTCTCGGGCTGGTTCCCCACACTCCGGAACGGCGTCGCGATAACACATCCACTCAACGCAAACATCGTCATCAAGGTGAACCAACGGCGGGCGACCTTAAGCTTTGGCATGGCTGGATCTCTCCTGTCCTCATGCGATCGAACAATTGTGGCCCCTGGCAACGCCGTTCGAGTCGACGACTGTGCCTAGGTTGACACCGTCTACTACGAAATGCAAGCTGGGATGGATCACTGGGACGGAACATGTCCTGCCGGAGACTTTTTCTAGCGTCCCCGAAACTAATACGTCTGCCGGGTCGCCTCCGGATCGACAGGTCGCTAGGATCGCGCCGGACAACACGGAGACAGTCGATCCATGAACATCCTTTGGGCCGTCGATTCCTGCTTTGCCCCGACTTATGCAGCAGCACGGGAACGCTTTCTCGACGCGGCGAACGTCGCCAAGCTGTCCGTCGAGACTTGGACCAACCCGCTCAAAGGGCCGGACGGAGAGGTCCTGGCAACGGACGCGGTCTGGGCCGGACCGAGCACGGCCCGCCGGGTCTTCGTAATGATTTCAGCCACGCATGGGGTTGAGGGCTTCTGTGGCTCCGGCTGCCAGATCGATTGGCTGCGGGAAGACGGACCAGAAACCCTTCCGGACGGTGTCGCTGTGCTTCTGATCCATGCGGTCAATCCCCACGGCTTCGCCTGGCTGCGCCGGGTGACCGAGGAAGGATGCGATCTCAATCGCAACTGCCTGGACTTCGACAAGCCGCTGCCGGAGAACCCCGGACATGACGCCCTCGTCGACTGCTTCGTCCCGAACGCGATCGACGAGAACACGATCAAGGCGGCCGACGCGAGGATCATCGCCTACAAGGCGGAACATGGGGAACGGGCATTTCAAACCGCGCGCAAGGCTGGGCAGTACAAGCACCCGCATAGCGTCTTCTACGGCGGCGACAAGCCGAGTTGGGCTCGCCGAACCTTAGAGACGATCGTCGCCCATTATGATTTGGCCAACCGGGACATGGTTGCCGTCGTTGACTACCATACCGGCCTCGGCCCGTTCGGTTACGGGGAGCCGATCTGCGGTCACAAACCAGGAACAGAGGGATTTCGTCGGGTCACCACGGCATATGGCCAATCCGTCGGCGTGCCGGAGACCGGCGCCTCCTTCTCCATCCCCTTGACGGGCACCCAACGGGACTTGTGGACCCGATGTCTCGGGGACAGATACATGTACATCGCACTGGAGTACGGCACCTACTCCACCACGCGCGGCCTGGAGGTTCTCCGGGCGGATCACTGGCTGCATGCGCATGGCACGCTCGACTGGTCATCCGAAGAGACGCAGACGATCAAACAGGCGCTGCGAACCCACTATCACCCGGACACCAGTGACTGGAAGGAGATGGTGCTGACGCGAAGCCGCATGATCCAGCGGCAGACGCTGGAGGCGCTGGAGAGGGAGATCTGACATGCCGGACAACGCGTCCAACCCCATGCTCAACCATTTCAAGGCCATGGCGCTCTACAATCAGCGTTCGAACAAGATCCTTTACGAGGCGTGCGCCAAACTGACGGACGAGGACCGCAAGAAGACCCGGCCGGTTTTCTTCGGCTCCATCCACGCGACGCTCAATCACATTCTGTTGGGCGATCTGATTTGGATAACGCGCTTCGAAGGCGGGACCTTCGAGTACGCGGGCTTGGCGTCGACACTTTACGATGACTTCGATGAACTGGTCCCCGCGCGACAGGAAATGGACGCGCGTATCTCAGCCTTCGTGGATCAACTCTCCCCGAGTTGGTTTGAGAGGGAGTTCGCGTACGTCAACAATTCCGGAACGGCGTGCAACGACCCGGCAGCAGTGTTGTTGGCCCATCTCTTCAATCATCAGACCCACCACCGGGGTCAGGTCCACACCCTGCTCTCAGACACGCCGGTACCGCCGCCGTCCATGGATCTGCATCGCGTCGTGCTGGATTGACCCAGTCTCACCGTCCTAGTCGGGGCGCCGTTCGCCCTCTTCCGGTGTGACGTCATAGGGGGCGACAAGCGCCCACACATGGTCCGGGATCATGCTCCGCATGCGCTTGGGATGTGCGCGGCGGAGGTGAAGGATGGTCTCCAGGGCTTTCATCTCCAGGCGCGCGCGGGCGAACTCCAGCCCGCGAGGTCCGATCTTCGGCATCAGCCACCCCATCAACGGACGCAGCCAGCCGGGCATGGAGCGAAGCGGGAGGCCGCCTGCCGCCCGCTCCACATTGGCTTTGAAGCCGGAGACGGGGCCGCGCCGCTTGCCGGCCGTGGTCAGCGCTTGGACACGCAACTCGTCGCCCAGCAGGTCCAGCAACGCCTCTCCCCGCTCGTTTCGGACAAGGAGCCACTGCTCTCCCCGCCCCGCCATGTAGCCGACCGTTAGATCCGCGAGCACGTTCGTGTAGTCGACACAGGTCCGGCAGGTCAGCGGGAAGAAGTCCGGCGGCAACTTGGAGATCGGCAGCTTCAGGAACGGAATCTCCCGCACGCTTCCATCCTGGAACCTCAGCTCGACGTGATAGTCAGCCCGGAACTCAAGATACGTGATGGTGTCCGGCGCATCGGAGAGCAGTGCGAGGAATTCGTGAAACCTGTCGGTGGTGGTGTTGTCCGAGCAGGGTGTGCCGATGACAAAGAGCTTCTCCAGTGACAGCGTGTCTTCCAACACCCTGAGCGCATAGACCTGACAGGGGATTCCAATGACTGCGAGTCTCTTGAATCCGCGTTCCCGGGCGGGCTCCAAAAGGGCCAGGAGCGGCGCGTATCCCATGCGCATGCCCCGGCAAAAACTCATGCCCTCCGCTTTGGTCACGATGACGGGCATCGGCCGCCAACGGTCTTCAGGATCGGGCGCCATGGTTAACACGGCGTCGACAGCGCCGGTTTCCAGCAACCGCTCACCGATCCGGGAGGTGATGCCGGTCCACTGGGCACCATCCCGGGCCGGCTCTAGCGCCGCCTGAACCATCTTCCGGACAGGCCCAAAGTACAGCTCGTCCGGCCGATCCGGGTCCCTTGCTCGGCCGTGTACTTTGACTTCCATCCCCGGATAGTCGGGTTTGATGAACTGGCAGGCCTGGCCGCATTGGCCGGGGTCCGACGTCCGCGAGACGCCGCAATCTGTGCACAAGGATCTGTACGGCGCCGAGCCAGTTTCGCTGAACGGCAAGCGAACCGAGAACGGATCCGGCGGAGCGTCGGTCGACTGGCTCACATCCGTGCTCCGGCCTACCGTGACGCCGGCTCGATCGTCTCTTCGAGCAGAGACATCCAACGGCGCATCCTGTTGAGATTGACGCCGAAGTCACTCCGCCCGATCTGGGACCGGGAATACATGGCCAGCGTCGACTCGCCAGCCTCAAGATCGACGAACTCAATCGAGATCGTATCAGGATAGCCGAGTGTGTCGGTCCGCTGGACGTAGCGCCTGCGCGTCGGCTCTGAGCCGTCGTCGACCCTCACCAGGTTTGGCTCGCCCGAGATGGCAGCATCCATCGCCTCGGCCAAGAGTGCCGCATCCATCGCCCAAACCGGTGGCCTGACATCGCGCGAGGCAACACAGTGTTTGTCGGGGCAAACCAGCGCATCATTCGGACTGGAACTCCGCTCCAGCGATGCGAAGGAGACAGGACCAAGATCGGCGGGACCTAGCAACGCCCAAAAGCGTTCCGGTCCCATGCCAAGAAATCCGCCGGTCGCGACAGCACCCGACACGATCAAGATACCGAAGACCCAAAGGACTATCCGCATAAGGCCTCCCTCCACAAGAAACGATGTCCTGGTTCCAGTTCGCTCCTAGATGCTCAGATCCATCAGGTTGTAGTCCTTCATCGTAGCCCTGGCTTCGTCATCCCAATGCCATTCGTCGCCCGAGCGTCGAAACGGCTCGTAGTTATAGGATGACTCATCGGGAAAACGTTGCCGACGGGCGTCAATCGCATAGCCGATGATACGGGAGCGGTGATGTATCCGTGCGTCGTCATAGACGGCAGGTGCGTTGTGCAGCCCGCCACCGCTGACACCGAGGACGGAAGACCGGCGGTGGAAGCCGAAGTTCACGGTTACCCGCCAATCCGGGCTTGTGTTCGCGAACGACCCGTGCACGGCCTGACGATTGGTGATCGCGACGTCCCCCGGAGCACAGACAAGCGGCACCGCGTCGGGCAGGCGCTCAGAGCCCGCCTCGGCCACCATTGTCTTGATGTCTGCCCGTCCCTCCTTATGACTGCCGGGCACCACCCACACACCGTTCGCCGGAGTGCAGCCATAGAGCTGAGCCATAAAATTCACACCGTGAATGCCTTCATCCCAATCCGGATTGTCCCAATGGGTAACGCCGTCCTGATGCCAAGCAACCGACGCTCCCAGGCCGGGTTCCTTAATGAACAGGGCGTCGGTGAACGGCACAAAGTCATCACCATTAATCGCCGCCGCCACGGCCAATAGATCCGGATGGCCATAGACCCGCAGGCACGCATCCGAAAACTGAAGCGAGCCCAGGATCAGATAGACGATCTCCCGTGGCGCATCTGAGGCTGGTTTCGGTTCCGCCATTTTGACTGGGTGGCGTCCGTTCGCGAGATCCGTTCCACCGAATGGATCGCCCAACGGCTTTGACCAGAAGAGCGTCGGCGCCTTGCAGTCTGCCGCAAGTGCCGGTCGCCCTTTCCCGTCGACCGCTGACCCTTTGTGGGACGGCAGACGATCCATTACGTCTATGATGTCGGCTTCGATGTCAGCGAGTTCGCCGGGTTTCAGAACGCCTTCGAAGACATAGAACCCGCATCGCCAGTAGGCGTCCAGAATGTCCGGATGAATCCTACCGTCAGGGCCGTAGCGAATGGGTCCCCGGTTCCCGAGAGCGTAGGCGCGGGCCTCACCAGCTTTGAGGTAGGCCTGCATATCCTCTTCAAGGTCGCCGTAGTCGACAGTCGCAGCGGTGCTCATCACATCCCCCATCCAACTGCGGGCTTCGATCCGCCCGTCTGTTGATTAACAGGATAGGGCTAATCGGCCGCGGGAGACGAGCCCCAACGTCCAAGCCACAACTTGGAAGTGGGCTGAAACGGTAAGCGTAACTCTCCGCTGCCCTACTCCGCCGCGTCGACTTGTTTGTCAAAGTCGAAGAACCGCTTGGTCATCGCGGACTGGTTCTCGTAGATCGACCCTTGATTGGTGGCCGGAGGCAGCGGCATGCGGACGGGGACCGGCGTCAGACGCGGCTCCAGCGTCGGCTCACCCGCGATCATGTTCGCGTTAAACTCTTCAAGCGTTCCCGGGAACTTGATCAACGGCCAGGCATCCGCCGCAGTGACCTCGTAGAGCAGCAGACGCCGGTCGCTGTCCGACCGGTTCTGGGCGGAGCCGTGAACCATACGGACATGATGGAAGCTGCACGCCCCCATGCGGCCCGTCAGCGGCACCGCCGCGCTGTAATCGAGATCGGCCTCCGGATCCATCGCACCGATGAAGACGCCGTCCGCATGGTGATTATGGACTGGCCCCTTGTGAGAGCCTGGGATGACCATCAGCGGCCCCTTGTCCAACGTCATGTCGTCCATCATCACGCCGACGGCCAGCACATCGTCGTTGGTATGGGGGTAGAACGCCCAGTCCTGATGCCATTCCACCGGCGAGCCGTACTCCGCCGCCTTGATGTTCAGCTTGTTGCCGTGCATCCGGAGGTTCGGGCCGAGTAGCGTCTTCAAGACAGCCTGGAGCTTCGGGTGATCCAGGATCTCCCGGAACGCCGGATGGACGGATGCAGGCGCCTTGATGCGGCGGACGCGCGGCCGCTCCGGCGTATGGGAGGGTTCGAGATCGTAGACCTCATCGTGGTCCGTAACGCCCTTTGCGCCTGCGACCACCTCATCTAAGGCTGACCGTAATGCGGCCATCTCCTCAGCCGTAAAAACGTCCTCTACGACCACATAGCCGTTGTCTTCATAGAAGGTTTTTTCTGCATCCCCGATCATGACGTCCCTCCCCCACGATCGTCTGAGCTCTGACCTTCGGCATCCCGCCGCGCCTGCTCCGCCCGTTCCCGGGCCTGATCCTGCCGGTTGTTGCGCCAGGCTGTGTAAGCGTACATCGCGAGCCCAAACACAATTCCGTAGACCACCGCCCGGATCACATCGTCCTGGGTCACAGGCCTCGCCTCACCCAGGAAACCCGCATCCTGGACCCAAAGCAGCAGCAGGATGAGCATGACGCCGTTGATCAGGCCGCGCCATACCGGGCGTTCGGCCCATATGCGGTTCTGCTTCGAGGATTCCTCGTCCGGATCGCGATGGTCGCTCATTCTCAGATGGTCTCCTGATTAAGCCGGCACAGAGGCGAGAAGCCCGAGCTGCGCCCTGCGTCTCAGCCACTGGCTCGGCCGGTAACGGGAATCCCCGCTGGCCTCGTACATCGCCTGCATGATGCGATGGGTCAGTTCCGTGCCCATATCGTCGACGGTCTCGATCGGACCCATCCGGTAGTTGAGCCCCAGACGCATCGCGAGATCGATGGACGCCGGATCGGCAATTCCAATCTGGGCCATCTCGCAGCCCAGATTGCCGATCATCGACCGCATCCGTTGGCAGATGAAGCCCGGGGAATCCTTGATCGCCGTCACGGCCTTGCCATTCGCGACAAACAGCGCGGCGACTGCGTCACGCGCCGCCGGGTCCGCACCCGGTGCTGTCATGACCGTCAACCGTTTCGAGACATCACCCGTGGTATCGACGGCGACGATCCGCCGGTAATCCAGCCCGGTCCTGGCGGCAAATGCTGAGGCATCCTCGCCGAACAAGGCGGCGACAATCGGGCTCTCCCCATCATCGCTGGCAAGGCGGCTCGCCCCCGCCAGCACCTCACCGAACACGTCCGCGTCGGCTGCGACGTAGACAGCCTTCGCCGGGGCGGCATCGGTCACATGATCCGGGCTGGGCGGGTCGATCATCGTCCCCTTGTCATCGTAGCGATAGTGACCCTGCCGGGTCTTCCGGCCAAACCACCCGGCGTCAAACAAGGCCTTGTGCAGAGGGGCGGTCCGAAGCCGGGGGTCGTAGTTGTACTGCTCATGAACAATGAGGGAGACCGGGTAGTTGACGTCGATGCCGGTCAGATCCATCAGTTCGAACGGACCCATCCGGAAGTGACCGCAATCCTTCATCACCGCGTCGACCTGGGCGGGCGTGGCCACCCCCTCATGGACGAGGTGCAACCCTTCGGTCGTGAAGGCGCGGCCACCGAGATTGACCAGGAAGCCCGGCGCATCCTTCACCTTGACCGGTGTGCGGCCCATGCGCTCACCGACGACCATGAGCGCGTCCATCACCTCATCAGAGGTCGCCGCCCCTTTGATCACCTCGACGAGGCGCATCAGCGGAACCGGATTGAAGAAATGGAGACCCGCCACCCGCTCCGGCCGGTCCAGCACCCGCGCGATCGAGGCGATCGGCAGGGATGAGGTGTTCGATGTCAGAATGCAGTCTGGGGAGACCACCGCCTCCAGATTCTTGAAGACCGAGTGTTTGACCTCAAGATCCTCGAAGACCGCTTCAACAATCACGTGGGCATCAGAGAAGGAGGACCAACCATCGGCGACACTCGCCGAAGAACGCATGCCGTCGTAAGCCTCCTGGGTGATACGCCCCTTCTCAACCGACCGCTCCAACCGGCCGAAGACGGCTTTCAGGCCTGCCTCCGCCCCGCCGTCGCGCGCATCGAAAAGAACGACGCGCATACCGCCCTGAAGGGCCACCTGCACGATGCCCTGCCCCATGGCGCCCGCACCGACGACCCCAACGACCAGGTCTTCCTGTTTCGGATCAAACATCGCCGGTCACACCCGCTCGAGCACGACGGCCATGCCCTGGCCAACACCGATGCACATGGTGCACAGCGCATATTTGCCGCCAGTTTCCATCAACTCTTGGGTTGCGGTCATGATCAGGCGCGCACCAGAGGCCCCAAGGGGGTGGCCGAGCGCGATGGCACCGCCGTTCGGGTTCACCCGGGCGTCGTCATCCGCCACACCAAGCTCCCGGAGAGTGGCGAGCGCCTGGCTGGCAAATGCCTCGTTCAACTCGATCACGTCCATCTGGTCCACCGTGAGCCCGGCCCGCTCAAGGACCCGCTGGCTGGCCGGGGCGGGGCCAATGCCCATGATCCGCGGCTCAACACCCGCCGTTGCAGACGCCACGATGCGGACCCGGGGCGTCAGCCCATGCCGCTTCGCCGCCTCCTCACTGGCAACGATCATCGCGGCGGCACCATCGTTCACACCGCTCGCGTTGCCCGCCGTCACGGTCCCGTTGCCGTCTTTGCGGAAGGGTGTCGCCAGTTTGGCCAGTGCCTCCAGCGTGGTGCTGGGGCGGGGGTGCTCGTCCTTGTCGACGACGGTGACCTGCCCCTTGCGGCCCTTGATTTCGAGCGGCTCCAACTCCTTAGCGAGCCGCCCGTTTTCCATCGCCACACCCGCCTTCTGCTGGCTCCGGTACGCGAACGCATCCTGATCCTCCCGCCGGACCTGGAACTGTTCGGCGACATTCTCGCCCGTCTCCGGCATGGAGTCGGTGCCGAACCGGGCTTCCATCTCCGGATTGATGAAACGCCAGCCGATGGTGGTGTCGTAGATCTCCGCCGACCGGGCGAACGCGGTCTCTGCCTTTGCCATCACGAAGGGCGAGCGGGTCATGCTTTCCACGCCACCTGCGACGAAGAGATCCCCCTCGTCAGACCGCACCGCCCGTGCGGCGGCCGTCACCGCCTCCATACCCGAGGCGCAGAGCCGGTTGACCGTCGCACCCGGAACCCCTTGCGGCAGCCCGGCCAACAGGAGAGCCATGCGCGCCACGTTCCTGTTGTCCTCGCCCGCCTGATTGACACAGCCGAGGTAAACGTCCGCCACCTGGTTCCAGTCGACGCTCTCGTTCCGCTTCATCAGCGCTTTGACGGGAATCGTCGCCAGATCGTCGGTCCGGACCGTCGACAAAGCGCCGCCGTAGCGGCCGATCGGCGTCCGCACCGCGTCGCAGACAAAGGCTTCGGTCATTTGGGATCTCCTCCGGAAAGCAGGGTTCAACGGCCGCGGCGCGGTCCACTCCCCACATCGAATTTGTTCCGGACAGTGCCACGCCGTATGGTCTCGGTCAAACGCCTGAAAGGCCCTGAAATCCAGAGATTGGGAGGCACCTGCCATGTCCGTCGTCGTCACCGAACACCCACGCGATCACGAGGATCGAGGCACCGTCGCGGTGGTCCGCATCAACCGTCCTGACGCCAGAAACGCGCTGAACACCGAGGTCCGAACCGGCCTTGCGGAAGCCATGACAGCCCTCGGGGAAGACGACGCGGTCCGCGCGATCGTGCTGACAGGCGACGAGACCTCATTCGCGGCAGGTGCCGACCTCAAGGAGATGTCGACACTCTCCACTGTGGACCACTATCTCCGACATACGGAGCGGCTTTGGCTGGCGATCGCCCGGTGTCCAACGCCGATCGTCGCGGCCGTGAACGGCTTTGCCCTTGGTGGCGGCATGGAGTTGGCCATGCACTGCGACATCATCGTCGCGGGCGAGAACGCGCAGTTCGGTCAGCCGGAGGTGAAAGTCGGCATCATGCCCGGGGCCGGTGGCACTCAGCGGTTGACCCGGGCCGTCGGCAAGTTCAAGGCAATGCAGATCTGTCTTCAGGGTCGGCCTTTCTCTGGTGTTGACGCGGGCGCGATGGGACTGGCGAGTGAGGTCGTTCCGGACGCAGACGTCTTCGAGACGGCCATGAAGATCGCCCGGGACATTTCGAGAATGCCGCCGCTGGCTGTCGAGCAAATCAAGGAAGTAGTCTTGCACGGCCAGGATTCCTCGCTCGAAGCCGGGTTGGCCCTTGAGCGGAAGTCCCTACAAATACTATTCTCTTCTGAAGATAAGAAGGAAGGCATGGCAGCCTTCATCGAGAAACGGCGGCCGACCTTCAAGGGACACTGACCTCGGATCGGGGTCATCTGGGAAAGGAGCAACCGATGGCGCTCCAAAGGCTGATCTACCATAGCCACGCGACGGACATCTCCGATCCGGGCTTGGTCTTCACGATCCTTCAGACCTCCATCCGAAACAACGAGAAGGCAGGGATCGGTGGCGTGCTCTTTCTTGCCAAGGACATGTTCATCCAGGTCCTCGAAGGCGAAGCAGACGCGATCGACACCACGTTTAACCGGATTTCCGATGATTCTCGGCACGACAGGATCACGGTGGTGGGGCGGGACGACATACAGTCCCGCGCCTTTCCTCAGTGGGCCATGCACGATCTGACGCCGAACATCGAAGACGATCCCTCGGAGTTCCTGAGCCAAGATCTGACGGCGAAGATTCTGCTCGGCAAATGTGTCCAATACGCCTCAGCCGAAGATCGCTGGGAGGTCTAAAAACAGAACCGGCGGCACAACGGCCGCCGGTCTCTTCGTTTGATCAGGCCTTTATCAGGCGACAGCGACGTCGTTCTTCCGAAGATGGTCGAGCGCGTCGTCCAGCGTGGCCGTGAACTTGTCAAAGAGCTCATGGACCTGCTCTTCGGAGATCACCAGCGGCGGCGTGAAGGCAACCGCATCAGCCAGGGCACGGACGATCAGACCATGGTTCGCCGGGGCCAAACCGTTCACCAAGGCACCGACGCCGTCCTTCGGATCGAATGCCTTCTTGTTGGCCTTGTCCTGTACCAGCTCGACCGCCCCGATCAGGCCGCGTCCGCGGGTCTCACCAACCAGCGGATGCTCGATCATACCGGCAAGACGCTTCTCGAAGACCGGGCCGACCTTCTGGATATGGCCGACGATGTCCCGCTCCTCGTAGATCTTCAGCGTCTCGAGCGCCACCGCTGAGCACACCGGGTGGCCGGTGTAGGTGTAGCCGTGACCGAACACGCCCAGCTCTTCCGACGCGCGGGCCATCGGCTGATAAACCTCATCCGAGATCATGCAAGCCGAGATCGGCAGATAGCTCGATGACAGCGCTTTCGCGCAGACGAGGATGTCCGGCTTGATGTTGAAGGTCTGGCTGCCCCAGAAGTTACCGGTCCGGCCGAAACCGCAGATCACCTCGTCGACCATGAAGAGCATGTCGTACTTCTTAACGACCGCCTGGATCTTCTCGAAGTAGGTCGCTGGCGGCACGATCACGCCGCCCGCGCCCTGGATCGGCTCCGCGATGAACGCGGCACAGGTCTCGGGGCCCTCCTCGAGAATCATCTTCTCGAGGTTGTCGGCCATCCGGGTCGCGAAATCCTCTTCGCTCTCCCCCTCAAGACCATTCCAGTAGTAATGCGGGTTGTCCGTGTGGAGGACATTGGCGATCGGAAGATCGAAGCCCTGGTGGTTGTTTGGCTTACCGGTCAGGCTGGCCGACGCGATGGTCACGCCGTGATAGCCCTGGATCCGGCTGATGATCTTCTTCTTATGATGACGGCCGCGGGCGTTGTTGTAGTACCAGACGATCTTCATCGCCGTGTCGTTCGCCTCAGAGCCCGAGTTGGCGAAGAACACCTTCGACATCGGGACCGGGGCCAGACCGATCAGCTTCTCCGCCAGATCGATGCCCGGCTCGTGGCTCTTATGCGCGAACTGGTGATAGTAGGGCAGCTTCTGCATCTGCTTGGTCGCCGCCTCAACCAGCCGCGGCTCCGAGAAGCCGAGAGACGCGGACCAGAGACCTGCCATCGCTTCCAGATACCGGTTCCCGGCGTCATCGTAGACGTAAACGCCCTCACCCCGGTCGATGATCATGGGTCCCTTGGACTCATGCGCCTTGAAGTTCGTGTAGGGATGCAGGAGATACGCGACGTCGCGGGCCGCGGGTGAATTCGGTTGCAGTGTCATCGGATATCTCCCCAAGGACATAGACAGTGGGAACGAGCGCCCCGGCCTCCCAATCAACTATTCCGCTGTGCGTTTCGTTCGAAACAGGAGTGCCCAGGCGAGGGCGAAAATCTGTGCGGCGATCACGGCGCCGAACGCGGCCGTGTACGCATCGGGATGATAACCACCGCCGGGCCCCGCTGGCCAGAGATCGATGATCGCCCCGATCAGGTATTGAGTCAGGAAAACACCGCCAAAAACAAGAACGTTGATCCCGGTCGACACGCGCCCCGTGAAGCTCTTGGGAAACACGCGGAAAAGGATCGGATAAACCAGCATACCGACGTTCGCGAAGAAACCGAACCCGATCCAGGGCCAAAGGGCACCCGGAAACCACTGGAGCGCTATGATCACCTGGAACCCAAGGAACCCGACTTGGGCCACGAAGAACTGGGTGAGAAGCGGAACACCCGCCTTCTCAAGACGGGTGGCGGCGATACCCACAATGATCGATCCGATCGTCAACGCCACAGCGAGTATGAACAGGAACCCGGCGATCTGATCCCGGTCAAAGTCGGCCACGTCCCGAAGCCATGGGCCCGCCCAAAGCGTCTGGATGGCGAGGTTTACACTCAAAGACAGAACCAGAACCGGCACCAGACGCCAGTAGAGTCCTGACGTCAGGATCTGCCCCAACTCGCGGACTTGGGTGGCCAGTTTAGCGGGCGCCCCCGTCCGCTGATGCTCGGGCACCACGGAGAAGATCAACAGCGAAACGAGAACCGTTGCGGCGGCAAGTCCGAAATAGACACCGCGCCAATCTGTGTATGCCAAGGACATCTCTAGGGGCGTCGTCGCAGCCGCTGCCCCCAGTCCGCCGATCCCCAAGACGAGCCCATTCATCATCGGCCACAAGCGCTCGGGATACCAGATCGTGAAGATCGTCAGCGACGCCATCAGGCATCCTGAGACCCCTAACCCGACGAGGCCACGTCCAATGGCCAAGGTCGTCATGTCGTTCCCAAGCGCGTAGAGCGCGGCACCGCTGGCCGCCACGAGCAAGAGAGCGGTCTGAACCCGGCGCGGCCCGTATCTGTCCAGCAGAATGCCCAGAGGCAACTGAAACAGCGAAAAGGTCAGGAAGTACATGCTGGTCAGAAAACCAAGATCCGACGCGCTCAGCCCGATCTCGGCGACAAGCTGCGGCGCGATCACCGCGTTCGTCGACCGGTACACGTAAGACAGAAAGTAGCCCGCCGCGAACGGGGCGAAGACGACGAAAGCCAGCCGGCCGTAGCTTGGGGCGGCCGTGGCTGCGGAAGAAGCATCCTGGGTCATGACCGATCCATAGCGGAACCAAGGCGGAGCGTCGACACACCTCTCCCCCTGTGGCCGGGCCCGCGAATGTCGGCGCAAGACGCGGAGTGACGCCCCGCCCTCACCGCTGTAAGCCGATCCGAACACATCGCCCACAAGGAGACTGGCATGTCACCGTTGGCCTGGATATACCTGCTCTCTCTCGCCGGGCTTTGGAGCGGCGCGTTTCTCGCGACCGAACTCATTCTGGACGCCACGGGGCCATGGACCGCGGTGGCGCTCCGCATCGGGTTCGGCGCCGCCACTCTTCTGGTGATCGTTCTTCTCACCCGTCACCGGATGCCGACATCGATTGGTACTTGGGGGGCTTTCGCGGTGATGGGCATCCTGAACAATCTGATCCCGTTCGCCTTCATAACTGGCGGTCAGATCTGGATCACGAGCGGCCTAGCCGCAATCCTGAACGCCACAACACCGATCTTCATCGTTCTGCTGGCCCATGTCGCGACAGTCGATGAGAAACTGAACTGGGCAAAGGGAATCGGAGTTGCTCTCGGTTTCGCCGGCGTCGTGGTTTTGATCGGGCCGAGTTTTTCGACCGACGGGCCGGACCAGATGCAATCGGACCCCTTGTGGGAAACGATTGGCCGCGTGATGATACTCGCCGCGGCTTGCTCCCATGCGTTCGCCGCACTTTGGGGCCGTCGATTGCGGCAAATGCCGGCGCTATCTGCGGCAACCGGTCAGTTG
Source organism: Thalassobaculaceae bacterium (assembly GCA_963691835.1). GTDB lineage: Bacteria > Pseudomonadota > Alphaproteobacteria > Thalassobaculales > Thalassobaculaceae. The sequence continues at coordinate 3,605,346 of OY829383.1, read as the reverse complement.
ACCTGCTCCGCGCTGGCGTCGATCGGGATCGCCTGGTTCATTGAAGTGCCGGACCTCTCGGCGATTCCCCTCTCAACCTGGGGCGTCGCCCTGCTCCAGGGTGCCGCAGCAACCGCTCTGGCCTATATCCTCTATTTCAGGATCCTGGCGCTTGCCGGAGCCACCAATCTGCTCCTGGTGACTTTCCTGATGCCACCGGGCGCCGTGCTCTGGGGGGCCACGCTCTTGGGTGAGCCGGTCGAGCCGATGGCGCTCGCTGGCATGGGGCTTATCCTGGCGGGGCTTGTCGTGATCGACGGCCGGATCTGGCGTGCCGTGAGACGACCGGACGACCGGTCGCCTCTTTCCTCTTGATCGTGGGATTGGCCGACGCCGTTCCTCAGACCAGCGCTTCCCGAACTTTGCCGCTGGCCTTGGAGAAATCCATCTGGCCGGGGAACCGCTGCTTCAGTTCCGCCATCGTCCGGCCCATGTCCTTGATATCCCGAGCGCCGATTTCGGTGATCACCGTCGTGATCGCGCTATCCAGCGCCGCTCCCTCAAGTGCTGGGGGCAGGAACCGCTGGATCACACCGATCTCGTCCCGCTCCGACTCGGCGAGTTCGCACCGCCCGCCTTCTTCATAAAGCCGGATCGATTCGTTCCGCTGCTTGATCATGCTCTGCATCATCGCAAGCAGTTGTGCATCATCGATACCGTCTGTGCTGCCGTTGCCGCGCGCACTGATGTCCCGGTCTTTTAGCGCTGCCAGGATCAATCGCAGAGTTCGCACGGACACGGAGTCCTTGGCCTTGAGCGCGTCTTTAAGCGCTTGGCTCAATTGCGATCGCAACATGCCTCTTACCCTCGTTGGAACCGGCGCAGACAACCCCTCTATTGAGCGCTGCCGCCCACGCAGTACAAGTCTGTCATCCGATTAAGAAACGCAAGCAGTTTATTAACTATCTGAAATATATTGGTAATCTAGGGACCAGATAAACTTGACCCAATAGGGGGCATAGCGCTAGAACACCCACGATTTCAGCGTGTTTTGGCGTGCGCGCGTCGGCGGCCTCTTCTGACCATCCCGTCGAGCACCAGCGCTGCGCGCCCCTGACCGAGGACCCTCGCCCATGCCCGAGGACAAGACCGCCCCCGAAGCCGAAACCGGCTCGGGATCGTTTCCGGACGCCCCCGTCTCCTTGAAGGAGCCACCGCCCGGGATGACCGCCGCCCTCGTTCTCTCAGACGGATCGATATTCTGGGGGCATGGCTTCGGCGCTGCCACAACGACGGTGGGCGAGGTTTGCTTCAACACGTCGATGACCGGGTATCAGGAGATCATGACCGATCCGTCCTATGCCGGTCAGATCATCACCTTCACATTTCCCCATGTCGGCAATGTCGGGACCAACACGGCTGACATCGAGACAACCACGCCAGCGTCATTGGGTTTGGTTCTGCGCGAGGCGCCGACGGACCCGTCGAACTACCGGTCCGATGCAGACTTCAGCGCTTGGTTAAAGTCTCACGGCCTGCCCGGTATCGCCGGTGTGGACACCCGCCGGCTGACCCGCCGGATCAGGGATCTCGGTGCACCGAACGCTGCTCTATGTCACGCGCCGGACGGTAAGTTCGACGTGACCGCCCTTGTGGAGAAGGCTTCCGCGTGGCCGGGCCTCGAAGGAATGGATCTCGCCATCCAGGTTTCGTGCAAGCAGAGCTACACGTGGGAGGAAGCGACCTGGTCGTTTTCCGACCGGCTCGCAGAAGACGGCTTTGGGGAGGCGCCAGCGCCCTCCCATCATGTGGTCGCCATGGACTTCGGGGCCAAGCGCAACATCCTCCGGAATCTGGCCGGGCTTGGCTGCCGTGTCACCGTCGTGCCCGCGACGGCCACGGCGGACGATGTGCTGCGCCACGACCCGGACGGCATCTTCCTGGCGAACGGCCCCGGCGATCCGGCCGCGACTGGGCAGTACGCCGTTCCGGTCATCCAGTCGCTGATCGAGAGCGGTAAGCCGATCTTTGGCATCTGCCTCGGCCACCAGATGCTCGCCCTGGCGCTGGGGGCCAAGACCGAGAAGATGCATCGCGGGCACCGGGGTGCGAACCATCCGGTCAAAGACTTGGAGACCGGCAAGGTGGAGATAACCAGCCAGAACCACGGTTTCGTCGTCTCCGAGAGCACCCTTCCCAGCGGGACGGTGGTCACCCACCGCTCGTTGTTCGACGGCACGGTCGAAGGCATCAAGGTGGAGGGACGGCCGATCTTCTCCGTCCAGCACCACCCGGAAGCCTCCCCCGGGCCGACCGACAGCCACTATCTGTTCGAGCGTTTCGTCTCGATGATCGACGACACCAAGAACGACCGGACCTGACCCATGCCCAAGCGTAATGACATCTCCTCGATCCTGATCATTGGCGCGGGGCCGATCATCATCGGCCAGGCCTGCGAGTTCGATTACTCCGGCACTCAGGCATGCAAGGCGCTGAAGGACGAGGGCTATCGGGTCATCCTGGTAAACTCGAACCCGGCGACGATCATGACCGACCCGGGGCTGGCCGACGCGACCTATGTCGAGCCGATCACGCCGGAGATGGTCACCCGCGTCATTGAGCGAGAGAAGCCGGACGCCCTCCTCCCAACGATGGGCGGACAGACCGCGCTCAACACGGCGATGGCGCTGGCGAAAGACGGCATTCTGGAGAAACACGGGGTTGAGTTGATCGGCGCCGACCTTCCCGCAATCGAGAAAGCCGAAGACCGGCTCCTCTTCCGCGAGGCGATGGACCGGATTGGGCTGGAGAGTCCGCGCTCCCGCATGGTCTCAACCATGGAAGAGGCGAAGGACGCGCTCGATTTCGTGAAGTTGCCGACGATCATCCGGCCGTCCTTCACCCTTGGCGGCACCGGTGGCGGGGTCGCCTACAATGCGGAAGAGTTCGAGCGGATCGTGACCTCCGGTCTCCGGGCGTCACCGGTCGGCACCGTTCTGGTCGAGGAATCGGTCCTCAGCTGGAAGGAATACGAGATGGAAGTCGTCCGCGACCGCGTGGACAACTGCATCATCATCTGTTCGATCGAGAACGTCGATCCGATGGGTGTTCACACCGGCGACTCGATCACCGTGGCGCCCGCGCTGACCTTGACGGACAAGGAATATCAGCGGATGCGGAATGCCTCGATCGCGGTTCTGCGGGAAATCGGCGTCGATACAGGCGGCTCGAACGTGCAGTTCGCCGTGGATCCGGAGACGGGGCGGCTCGTGGTCATCGAGATGAACCCCCGCGTGTCCCGCTCCTCTGCCCTCGCTTCAAAGGCGACCGGTTTTCCGATCGCCAAAGTCGCGGCCAAGTTGGCCGTCGGCTACACCTTGGATGAGATCGACAACGACATCACGAAGATCACACCGGCGAGTTTTGAGCCGACGATCGATTACGTGGTGACCAAGATCCCTCGGTTCACCTTCGAAAAATTCCAAGGCGCTGATGCCGTCCTGTCCACAGCGATGAAGTCCGTCGGTGAGGCCATGTCGATCGGCCGGACGTTTCCGGAATCGCTTCAAAAGGCGCTGCGGTCGATGGAAACCGGGCTCAACGGATTGGATCCGGTGGAGCTGCCAGGCGTCTCCGAAGACGGGGTCGACATTGCCATGGTGACCGCGGACCTCACCACCGCGAAACCGGATCGGCTGCTCCGAGCCGCCCAGGCTCTGCGCGACGGGCTGACCATGGAGCAAGTGCAACAGGCAACGCATTTTGATCCGTGGTTTCTGCGCCATCTCGAAGCCATCGTCGCAGCGGAGCGGGAGATCGCGGACAACGGTCTGCCCGCCGATCGGCCCGGAATGCTCCATCTGAAACAGCTTGGGTTTTCGGATGCACGGCTCAGCAGCCTGACCGGCCTGGAAGAGGCCGTGGTCGCCGGAAGGCGCCGCGCGTTGGAGGTCACACCTGTCTATAAGCGGATCGACACCTGTGCGGCAGAGTTCCCCTCCCCCACGCCGTACATGTACTCGACCTACGAGGGGAATGGCTGGGACGAGGCGGAGTGCGAGGCCGATCCTTCGGATCGTGAGAAAGTCGTCATTCTCGGCGGCGGGCCGAACCGGATCGGTCAGGGCATCGAGTTCGATTATTGCTGCGTCCATGCCGCTTATGCGCTGTCGGACGCGGGCTACGAGACCATCATGGTCAACTGCAATCCCGAGACGGTCTCCACCGACTACGACACCTCAGACCGACTCTACTTCGAGCCGCTGACCGCTGAAGACGTGATCGAGTTGATTCGGGTCGAGCAGCGGTCGGGCAGCGTGAAAGGCGTCATCGTTCAGTTTGGCGGCCAAACGCCCCTCAAGCTCGCCCACGCCTTGGAAGCAGCAGGCATCCCGATCCTCGGAACGCCGCCGGATGCCATCGATCTGGCTGAGGACCGCGAGCGGTTTCAGAAGCTGCTCGGCGAGCTTGGCCTCCGGCAGCCCCGGAATGGCATTGCCACATCCATCGACCAGGCCGAGGCGATTGTCCACGAGATCGGCTTTCCGGTCGTCATACGGCCCTCCTACGTCCTGGGCGGCCGGGCCATGGAGATCGTCCATGATCTGAGCCAGCTTCGCCGCTACATGCGGGAGGCGGTGATCGTCTCGGGCTCCAATCCCGTTCTGATCGACAGCTTCCTGTCGTCGGCCATCGAGGTCGACGTCGACGCCATCCGGGACGGTGACGCGGTCCATATTGCCGGGATCATGGAGCATATCGAAGAAGCGGGCATCCACTCCGGTGACAGCGCCTGCTCGCTTCCCCCGCAATCTCTGCCCGGCACGGTTATCTCGGAGATCCGCCGTCAGACGGAGCTCTTGGCCCACGGGCTGGGTGTCGTCGGACTGATGAACGTGCAGTTCGCGGTCAAGGACGGCGAGGTCTTCATTCTCGAGGTCAACCCCCGCGCGTCCAGAACGGTCCCGTTCGTGGCAAAGGCGACGGGTGTGCCCATCGCGAAGATCGCCAGCCGCGTCATGGCGGGCGAGAAGCTGTCGGAGTTCGATCTCTCCGACCGGTCAAAGGGCCACGTTGCCGTCAAAGAGGCCGTTTTCCCGTTTGCCCGCTTCCCCGGCGTGGACATCATTCTGGGCCCGGAAATGCGGTCGACCGGCGAGGTCATGGGCATCGACGTGGACTTCTCCCGCGCCTTCGCGAAGAGCCAACTGGCCGGGGGGACGGTGCTTCCTTTGTCCGGTACGGTGTTCGTGTCCGTTCGCGACAGCGACAAGGCCGAGATCGTCGAAATCTCCCGGGCTTTGGCCGGAATGGGATTCCTCCTATTGGCCACTCAAGGAACGGCAAAGGCCCTGAAAGAGGCCGGGCTGCGCTGCGACCGTACGAAGAAAGTCCTCGAAGGGCGGCCCCATGTTGTGGACAACATGCTGAGCGGTCATGTCGACCTCGTGATCAATACCACTGATGGTGCCCAAGCCATCTCTGACAGTTTCAGCTTGCGTCGGACGGCCCTTACCCACAATATTCCCTATTACACGACGGTCGAAGGGGCGCGCGCCGCAGTCGAGGCGATTTCAGCCATGCGGTCCGGCCGATTGGAAGCGTCTCCGTTGCAATCATACCTCAACGGTTCGTTCTAGATCCGGCTTGCCCGGTTCGTCGTGTCGCCGCCGCGAGAGAGCTCGTGGCGGTTACTTGTTTTGGTGGTGGACGGGAAGGACACATGGAACGAGTCCCCATGACCCCCGGTGGTCTCGAAAAGCTTCAGGCGGAACTGAAGCAGTTGAAATCCGTTGATCGGCCGGACGTCATCCGCGCGATCGCGGAGGCGCGTGAGCATGGCGATCTCTCAGAGAACGCCGAGTATCACGCCGCTCGCGAGCGCCAGAGCTTTATCGAAGGCCGTCTGGCCGAGTTGGAAGACGTGATTAGCCGTGCTGAGGTGATCGATCCGGCGAAACTCGGCGGCAGCACAATCACCTTCGGCACGACCATCGAACTGGCGGACGAAGACACCGACGAAGAGGTGAAGTACACGATTGTCGGCCCCTACGAGGCCGATATCGAGAAAGGCTTGATCTCGACGTCGTCTCCGATCGCCCGTGCTCTGATCGGCAAACGGGTCGGCGATAGCGCGGAAGTCACAACCCCGCGCGGGTCCAAGAGCTACGAGGTCCTCTCGATCTCCATCGCGTGATCCGGCGGATCACACCATGCGCGGGGCAGGCCTTGCGGTGCTGCCCCGTTTCGCTTCTAGGCCCTAAAGACCTTCCACCTCATCGTCTTCCACCTCGTTCTCGTCAATCGGAACGCCAGGGAGCGATTTTCGGGTGCGGAATGCCAACGCCGTCTTCACGTGGTTGACGTTGGGCGCCGGGGTCAGTTTGGTCGTCAGGAAGCGCTGGAACGTGTCCCAATCCCGGGCCACGACTTTGAGCAGGAAGTCAGTTTCACCGGAGAGCATATGGCACTCGCGAACCTCAGGCCATTCCTGGACCAGGGACTCGAATGCTTGAAGATCCGCCTCTGCCTGGCTGGCAAGCCCAACAAAGGCGAAGATCGTGACGCTGTATCCCAAGGCCTCGGGATTCACGTCCGCATGGTAGCCTCGGATAAAGCCCGCTTCCTCAAGAGCGCGCACCCGTCGCAGGCACGGCGGCGCGGAGATACCGACCCTGCGGGCCAGTTCCACGTTCGTCATACGGCCGTCGTCCTGCAGGTCATGAAGAATGCGGCGGTCGATATGATCGAGTTTCACGCGGCGCATGGGCGGGTCGTCCAAGTGTTGGGGCGTTTGTTCAGATCTGACCTTCGATATAGGCCGAGAGCCTATGTCTCGCAAGAATCTTGCGTGAATACGAACTATTCGTTCGCGAAATGCGGCCTCTTGTGTTTCATGGCGACACTCTTCAACGCGCCTTGGCGTTATGCGGGCGCTCTTGGAACAGTACCGTCATGACCAAGCCCCGGGACATCGACGGCCTCGTGTGCTGGGTCTTAACGGACGGTACGATTGGCATGGAGGTCCAGGGTGTCGGTCTTGCCCGCGCCATCGGTATTGAACCGGTGGTCAAGACCATCCGGCCCAATCCGGTGCTTCGGCTGGCCCCCTGGCTTGGAAGAACCTCTCTCGTGCCGGCGGCCGCGCGGGGCGGTGATGATCTTTCGGCACCCTGGCCAGATCTTGTCATCTCGTGCGGACGGAGAACGGCAGGCGCGTCCATCGCCATTCGCACCCGGTCGGGCGGAAAAAGCTTCTCCATCCATATTCAGGATCCGCGCATTAATCCTTCCGCCTTCGATGTGCTGGTCGTCCCCGACCATGACCCGGCGTCGGGGCCTGGGGTCATCAGGACGGTCGGAGCGCTGAACCGATTGACCAAAAAGGGTGTCGACGAGGCCGCAGCCGCCCTCGACGGACGCGTATCCGGCCTGCCGCACCCTCGCATTGCCGTGAACGTCGGCGGCTCAAACAAACGATACGATTTCTCGCCAGAGCATGTTGAGAGCTTCGCCAACGCACTAAGTCAGATGATGGCCGAAGACGGGGTTGGCCTGATCGTCGCCACGTCCCGCCGGACCGACAACAGGACCAAGCAGATCCTGGGCGACGTCCTGACCGGCCCTGGCGTTTGGCTTTGGCGGGGTCCCGAGGATGGGCCAAATCCCTATCCAGGATGCCTCGGGCTCGCAGAGGCGCTCGTGGTGACCAGCGATTCCGTCAACATGGTCTCTGAGGCTTGTTGGACGGGAAAGCCGGTGATGGTTCGAGCGATCGAGCCCGAATCGGGCCGTCTCGCGACCTTCCACAAGCAGCTTAGAGATCGGGAGATGACACGGCCTTTCCTGGGACGTTTGGAACGGTGGCAGTACAAACCTCTCGACGAAACCGCCCGTGTTGCCGAGGCGATCCGCCCTATGCTCTCAGGGCGCTAAGCACGCGCTGGCGCCTCGCCCCCTCCCGGCGCCCAGGGAACGACCCACCTCCGTTGATCGCGGCGCGCGAGGGGTCTATCAAGGTGCGTCTTCCCGCCCAGGAACCTGACCATGGCACTCAACATCCACACCTTCAGCAACAAGACTGGTGGCGATAGCGTCTTCAAAGCGATCGGCCACCCGTTGACCGCGGACGCCATGCCCGGGCTGCTGACACGGCTACGGGAGCGGGGGCGCGTCGCGATCTACGATCCATTCGATCAGCTTGGCGTTCTCGCCGCCCTTCACGACCTGAGCATGCTCGACGTCGCGGCGGTTTACGTCCAGGCCGTCGAAGAGATCGGCGCGGATCGCTTAGGGATGCCAGCCCGGTCGGTTCTCGACCTTCCCAAGGCCGATGCGGCCACGCTGCTCGTTATCGCCTTCGACGCGGACAGACCGATCAGTCACATCCGTCACCTCATTCCCGAAGGCCTTGACGTTGAGAGCTTGGATGCGGTTCGTATTTCAAGTGACTTATTAACAAACAAACGTAAATATCTGCACAAACTTAATTTTGCAACCAATCTTGGATTCCTGAGGGACGCCGAAGGTCGCCACAGCCGGATCGTCACGGCCAATTATTGGAGCAGCTACAGCAAACAGCCGGCAAGTATCTGGTGCCGCCTGTTCGATAGCGACGGGACGAACTTGGCCACCTGGAAAGACGATCTGCCCGGACCCTCCGGGACTGTGGTGATCGACAGTCGGGATGTTCGGGAACGCTTTGGCCTGGCCGATTTCACCGGCACGGTTTTCATGCATGTCGTGGGTGCCGCCGGGCACGATATCGTCAAATACGCGCTCGACACTTATGGCGATGCGGACGAGGAGTTGTCCTGCACCCATGACGCCAACGCCTGGCCGGCTGACCTCTATGCCGGTCTGCCCGCTCCGGGATCGGGAGAACGGGTTATCCTGTGGCTCCAGAACGCTCATCCCTCCCCCATTCCGTCTGGGGCCCTCGGCCTCAACCGGATGGGCTCATCGGACGTCGTTTCGATTGAGGGGGAGATTCCCGCATTCGGAACCCAAGCGGTCGACGTGGCGGACATCCTGCCGGCTCTGTCCTGGCCGGATCAGGTTGAACTGCAGGCGGGCAAGCATGTGGTTCGCCCCCGCTACGAGATGGTCTCCGATACGGGCCGTCACCGGATCGCCCACGTGAACGTAGAGCGGACGGACCTTGTGCCGGATCCAGGTATCGCCGGTCTGAAAGAGCATCTGGGCAAGGGTTATCTTCTACCCGCCCCGATCCTGCCGACGGACCGGTTCAGCTCGATCATTCTGCCAACACCGATGTCCACGGCGCAGTCGTCACTGCCGGTTGCTTTGACGCTCTACGATGCGGATGGGACCGAGGTTCTGCGCCAGCCGATGGGACGGCTGGGCCGGGACCATGCCGCGATGCTGGAGGCGACCACCCTGCTTCGGGATGCGAACACATCCCTGTCGTCCGGATGGGGCCATATGGAGTTGTCATACGATTTCAGCGGCGGAGGCGACGATGCGGCGGACGGCTGGTTACACGCCCTGTTCCGTTACGAGGACCGGGCCACGGGACATGCCGCTGACACAAGCTTCGGCGCACATGTCTTTAACACCGCCGTGACGTACAAGTCGGAGCCCCAAAGCTACGCGGGCCCCCCACCCGGTCTGTCGACCCGGCTCTTCCTTCGCACAGGCTCGAACGGGGTCGATACGCACTGTCACCTCGTCTATCCAGCCTCCACGCCCTGGCACGCCACCTCGGAGACGGATTTGGTACTGACACGGGCGGACGGTACGGCCGTCGAGACAGCCCGCGTTGCCATCCCCTGCTCGGGATCGCTCTTCTGGCGGGTGTCCGAGATGTTTGACGCCAAGGCCCGCGAGGAGGCCGGCGAGAACGCCTACGTCCTCATCCGGGACACCACGTGCCGACTGTTCGGATATCACGGCCTTGTCCGTGACGGCGTTGCGTTCAGCCTTGACCACATGTTCGGCTTTTGAGGTCTGGCATCACCCGACGCCGGCCTTTGAACTAGTTATCGAAGATCGAGTAGTTCTCGGCACCGTCCGGTCCGATCTCCAAGATAACGGCCCGTTCCGCGATGGTCAGCAACGCTGACAGGGCTTGTATATCCAGACGCGCGGCGGTCGCGAAGGTCTTTGCCGCATGCGGATTGAACTTTCCCTGCTGTGACTCTGACCGGTATTGCTGGAGCCTGGCCAGGACCGGCTGCTGTCCCTTCTGGATGTCCACCCGAAGATTGGCCAACAAAGATCCAACTATCGGGATGATGGGTGTCTTGCCACGCCAGGGCACAGAGTCCCGTGAGAACTGGGGCCTGTCGTGCACCCGCCCCAGAGCATAGTGGATCAGGCCGGCGACGATCTGCTCTGTCTGCGTGATATCGGCTTCCGCCGTGCCGTCGATACGTTCGACCAGACCCCGGGCGATCTCCCGAACCCATACATCCCGGTCCAATGTGCCGAACCTCGGCACATTCCTGCGCAATCTGGACTTAACACTCAGCATGCTGCCCCCTTGGACAGCGATGACGCCACTGTTTCCATTGCCAATCGATCAAACCACCCCAACGTCCCAACCGGGTTTAACGCAGCATCCGCGACAGGTCTATCCGCGCGGACGGCCCACGATCGGTGCGACCGGGCGCGGCTCCAGATCCCAGGGGAAGTGGATCCATGTGTCCTGACTGACTTCTGTCACGAACGTGTCGACCAACGGCCGGCCGGCGGGCTTGGCATAGATGGTCGCGAAGTGGGCTTTCGGCAGAAGACCCCGGACCACTTTGGCGGTCACCCCGGTGTCGACAAGATCGTCCACAATCAGCCACTTTGCACCGCCATCGGGAATGTCCACCGACTTCGTGACCTTTGGCTCTCCCCGTTCCTGGTCGTCGTAGGTCACCACGCAAACGGTATCGATCAGACGAATTTCCAGCTCCCGGGCGACGATCGCTGCCGGGACCAATCCACCGCGGGTGATCGCGACCACACCGTCAAAAGGTCCGCGCTCAATCAGCCGCCAGGCAAGGACCTTCGCGGTTCGATGCAACTCTTCCCAACTCACCGGGAAATCCTTGGAGTAGCTCGCTGTGCTGGTCTCGCTCACTTCCGCCCCCTGTTCGGTTCGACTGTGGGTCATACGGCGTCGCCTCCGAGTTGCCAAGACTGCCGTTAGCCGGCTGCGAGCTTTTCCGGAGAGTCCAAACGGAAGGGTTCCTCCAACCGGCTTATTTTTCCAAGCAAGCCCTTGAAATTCGCATCCGCGCATGCGATTTCGCCACCATGCCTGACGCCATTCGTCCCGATATCGCCGCAGCGGCCGACCGAATCCTCTTCGCGTTGAAGACCCACGGGCCCTCGACCATTGGAGACCTTGGGCAACGGTTTTCCATGACGGCGGAAGCAGCGCGCCAGCATCTGGTCAAGCTTCAGGACCTCGGCCTTGTCACGCACAGTGACGAGCGTCAGGCGAAGGGCCGACCGCTGCGGCGCTGGTCATTGACCGAGGACGGCCATGCCCGCTTCCCAGATCGGCACGCGGACCTCTCTGTTGACTTAATCAGGAGTGTTCGGTCGCTGTTCGGCGAAGCGGGGCTGGACAAACTGATCCAGGACCGGGAAGTCCGTACCGAGGCGTCCTACAGGGCTGCGGTCGACGGCCTCGAAAGCATTCCCGAACGCCTCGCTCAGCTTTCTCAACGCCGGTCCGCCGAAGGTTACATGGCCGAATGGTCGGAGACCGACGACGGGTGGCTGCTGGTGGAGAACCACTGCCCCATCTGCGCTGCCGCGACGGAATGCCAGAACTTCTGCCGATCGGAACTCGAGATCTTCCGGCGGGTCCTGGGACCCACGGTTACGGTGGACCGCGTCGATCATGTCCTGTCCGGTGCAAGGCGTTGTGCCTATGCGGTGCGGCCACGCAAGGACTGACTCCCATCCCGAATCTGTTCGCCGCGATGGGCAGATAGATTCTCTAACAAACTCGACTTCGCCGAATCTCGTTTTTGGAGTTTCTAAGCACTCACGTTGTTCATAAAGCATAAACTAATATGCGCTACTAGTACTTTAGGCATCGGGAAAGGAGTATCCACACTCGGATCCATGAAATGAAGTATGTTGCTAACTTCTTGTCCACTATATCGGATGAGATCTCAGATATGCGGAATCATCCGGAGAACACCGAGATCGCATATCACGACTATGCGCAAGCAATAGGTTCAGACCTGCTGCAACAGACATTTCCATACTACGACTGGACACATCTGGAAGAGAACGGGAACGCATCCCGTACCATTCCAGACGAGGTGCTGCTGTCGAAGGATGTGGAGGTCGCCTACTACCGAAGCCGGTTTCACGGCATCGCCTGCCTCTACGCAAAATCCCTTGAAGACACTTACATATTCGTCGACGACGATGACTTGGGCCCACTCATGGAACTCCGGGCCATGCTTTCCTGGGGCCGTGACGCCCAGAAGCTGAAACGGGCGATCGCGCTCTTGAATGCAAGGCTTTCATTGTCCCGCCTCCCCGACCCCATCTCCACAACATCGAAGCCGTATGCGAAGCTCGACGCGTCGGACGACGAGCCTCAAACGGAAGATGCTACATCCTGATGTCCCGATCGGGCGGCCACGAACGTCTTTAGGCTGACGCAACCTGACGAGCGGTGTTGCGCACGCTGAAATGGAGGACATCAATGGCTCACTTTCTTCTTCTGATCCGGGACCACGAGGATCGCTGGCCGACGTTTTCACCCGAAGAACAGCAAAGCGTCATCGAACGTTTCAATGCCTGGAACGCGAGATTGCGGGACGCCGGGGAATTCGCCGGGGCGGGTCAGTTGACCGAAGATCGCGGCGTTACGGTCAGGGGACGGCCCGGCGATGACGACGTCGCGGTGGACGGCCCGTATGCCGAAGCGAAGGAAGCGATCGGCGGATTCTATCTGATCGAGGTCGACACGATCCAAGAAGCCGCGGCGTGGGCCGGGCAATGCCCTATTCTCGCTTTTGGCGGATCAGTTGAGGTCCGGGAACTCGCCGCCCATGTGCCGAGCTGAGCCGGTTGGATGATCGGCAAGCAAAACCAGCGAGGCGGCAGCGATGGCCGCCTCGGCCGGGCCCAGTCGGACGGTCTGGCGGAAGGATTGTTTCGGGAACGCTGGCGGGATGTGGTCGCGGCCCTGGCAGCCCGGTTCGGCCCCTCGCACCTGGACGCGATCGAGGATGCTGTTCAAACCGCCTTCCTGCGCGCGTTGGACCGCTGGTCGATCGGCGGAGTGCCGGAGAACCCTGGAGGTTGGATCTACACCGTCGCCCGGAACCGGCTTCTGGACAGATTGCGTCATCAGCAGAGTGAGGTTCTGACCGATCAAGTCCCCGAGCCGACTTCCGGTCAATACGCGGCTGAACCCCTCTGCGACTGGACCGGCCCTCTTGCCGACGAGGTCTATCGGATGATCCTTGTCTGCGCTGCCCCCGTGCTTCGCCCGCGTGAGAGTTTGGTGATTACACTACGGCTGGTTTGCGGATTGGGTCTGCACGAGATCGCCCGCGGAATGCTGCTGTCGGATGACGCTGCGGCAAAACTGCTGGTCCGCGCCAAACAGCGCCTCCGGGACGCGCACCTCTCCCTGGACCCGCCTGACGGTCGGGAAAGGGGCCGCCGCCTCGACCGGGTCCTACAGACGATCTACCTGCTGTACAACGCAGGCTACGACGCCCCGACCGGAGAGACGGCGCTCCGCATCGACCTCTGCCGGGAAGCGGAACGGCTGATCGATCTTGTCTTGGAGAGTGAGGGCGGTGCGGCCCCGAGAGCATGGGCGTTGGCAGCGCTGATGAGCTTTCAGTCTTCACGCCTCGGCGCCAGGGTCAGTGAGGACGGCACGCCCATCCTGCTGTCCAAACAGGATCGATCCCGATGGAACCAAGCAAAGATCGGGCGGGCATTCGGATGCCTTGACCGGTCAATCGGCGGGCCGGACCGATCCCGATATCACTTGGAAGCAGCAATCGCCGCATCCCACGCAGCGGCGTTACGGTGGGAGGAGACGGACTGGGCTCACATCCTGTCGCTGTACGACGATCTGCTGACGCTGTCGGATACCCCGATCGTCCGGCTGAACCGTGCCGTCGCAGTGTCAATGGTCCGCGGTCCGGATGCGGCTTTAGACGAGATCGGCACGCTGGCGAGCGATCGGAGAGTAACCAAAAACCCCCTCCTCCACGCACTGCGAGCCGATCTGCTGCAACAGAAAGGGGATATGCTAAGCGCCCGCGCCGCCTTCGCGGAGGCAGCGGCACTGAGCCGAAACAAGTCGGTTCGCACGCTGCTCAACCGGCGTATGGGAGATCTTTCGATCTGACAATTCGGAAGACCGATGTCCCGATCGGCCGATCCGGTTCGTCTATGGAATGAGCGCGGTTGTGATCGCGCGATACACAGGGAGACAGGACATGAGCACGAAGGTCAATTGGTTCGAACTGCCCACAAGCGATCTCGACCGCGCATCGGCGTTCTGGTCGACGGTGATGGCCACGGAACTGCACAGCATGGACGCGCCGGACGGGGAGATGCGTGCCTTCATGGACAACGAGGGGCCGGTCGGCGCTTTGGTGACAAGTGCTGAGAACACCCCATCGAATACCGGTATCAGGATCTATCTCGACGCCGCAGGCGACCTTGATGGCGTCCTCGGCAGGGTGGAGGCGGCCGGCGGCACCATCGTGGTCCCAAAAACGTCCATCGGAGAGTATGGGTGGATCGCCCAGGTTAAAGACACCGAAGGCAATCTGGTCGGCTTGCATACCATGTAGACCGCTCCTCAACCGCACCCCGGACGAGACAACCATCGTCCGGGGGCGTCGCCCGCATCCGCCATCGGCTCAATAGGAACAAGCGTCATGAACGATCCCACAGCACCGGTGACCGCCCTCTGGGATGCTTTTGACCGGCGGGTCTTCGATGACGCGCTGCCATGGCTTTCATCAGACTTCGTCGCCGAGTGGCCACAGACGAATGAGCGGATCCGGGGACCGGAAGCTTTCGTCCGGCTCAATGAGTTCTATCCCGGCGAATGGACCTGCGAGGTGATCAGCATAGAAGCAATCGAGACCCATCGCGTGGTGGCGGTGGTCCGGATCTCCGACGGCAAGATGAGCCTGCACGCTGTCGGCTTCTACGACCTCTTGGACGGGCGCATCGAAAAGGCGGTGGAGTATTTCGGGGACG
The DNA here is from genome assembly GCA_963691835.1 of Thalassobaculaceae bacterium. Taxonomy (GTDB): domain Bacteria; phylum Pseudomonadota; class Alphaproteobacteria; order Thalassobaculales; family Thalassobaculaceae. The sequence continues at coordinate 3,590,145 of OY829383.1, read as the reverse complement.
ATGGTCCACCGCCCTTCGACCGAACGCGGTGGACCGAACCGATCTCGCCTTCCTCTTGAGATTCCCAGCTTCTTGACCTCCCACGTCGCGATATCCTTGGAACCCCGACGACCATCCGCTATCACCGTTGCGGCTATCTCACTGTTCGGAATCCCCCATGACCGTGCTCATTACCGGTGTCGCCGGCTTCATCGGCATGCACGTCGCCGACATCCTGCTCCGGCGCGGCGATACGGTCATTGGGATCGACACATTGAACGCGTACTACGATCCCGCCTTGAAGCAGGCCCGTCTCGATACATTGAGCGGACGGAACGGGTTTTCCTTTGAGCGGATCGATTTCTCCGACGGTACGGCCCTCGGAGACTGCCTTCGGCGTCATTCCGGCGTGGACCGGATTGTCCATCTCGGCGCGCAAGCCGGCGTGCGGTACTCCATCGATCATCCGGAGGATTACGTCCGGGCAAACTTGGTCGGTCATTTTCAAGTCATGGAAGCCGCACGGCGTATCGCGAATAATGGTCCGGGGTTGAAGGCCTTCGTGTACGCCTCCTCTTCCTCGGTTTACGGCGCCAACAAGGAGATACCGTTCAGCCCGGAGCATCAGGCGGATCATCCAATGTCGTTCTATGGGGCGACGAAGAAGTCCGCCGAGGTGATGAGCCAGTCCTACTCACACCTCTACCGACTGCCCATGACCGGGCTCAGGTTCTTCACGGTCTACGGCCCATGGGGACGGCCGGACATGTCGCCGATCCTCTTCGCGGAGCGCATCCTTTCGGGACAGGCGATCCGGGTCTTCAACAACGGGGATATGCGGCGGGACTTCACCTACATCGACGATATCGCCTCCGGTGTCGTCGCCGCCCTGGACCACCCGCCCGCCAGCGCGGACTCTGCAGCCGCCGGTGCCCCGCATCGGATCTACAATCTGGGCAACAACGCGCCGGTTCAGCTCCTCGACTACATCGGTGTGATCGAGGCGGCCTGTGGCAGGAAAGCGGTTCTTGACCTGGAGCCCATGCAGCCCGGCGACGTGCCCGAAACCTATGCCGATATCTCAGCCACGACCCGCGACCTTGGTTGGACGCCGACCACGCCAATCGAAGTCGGCATTCCGAAGTTCGTCGCGTGGTTCAAGGACTGGCGCGTCCGCTAGAGGCAAACAGATAGAGCGGATTCGAGCTCTGCTCTAGACGGTGTCCTCGTCGTCGCCGTTCAAAATGCCAGCACCCGGGATCAAAACCTGATCCGGCGTCTCCCGGCGGGGAAACCGTCCCAAGGCCTCCTGAGCGTCGGCAAGAGCTCCCCCGCCGCCCCGGAAGAGTGACTCAAGCCGGTCGAGCGCCCCTTCTTCCCCTCTTTGGAAAGCCGAGAGCGCGTCATTCACCGCTTGAAGCCGGTCCAGAGCCTCCCGCACCGCATCCAGCCGTGCCTGCCCTTCCCGGCCTTCGGTTGGCGCACCGTCTTCAAGCGCGTACACGCCCGAGACAACGCCCGTACGACGTTGTTCGACAGAGAGGTCTAGCCGCTGACCGCTGAAGTCGAGCAGGCCGACGTTCTGCGCTTCAACCCGGTCAGCCGTCACGACCCCGATCTCAACAGCGAACTGACTGACCCGCGCGGCGGCGAAACCATTTTCGTCCCGCGCGCCGACGAACTGCTCGACACTGGCCAACCGGATCTGAACGCCGACGAAGTCGGCATCGCTCTCCTCGGCCGCGGTCAGAAGATCGACCACGTTCTCAATTGCGTCTTCGAGAACCGGGTTGAGATCGTTCTCTTCCAGGAAAGCGCCAAAGACGTCCGCAAGACCGCCGAACACCCGCTCCCGGATTTCGCTGGAACCACCGACCGAGGTCAGATCCAGTTCGAACGCGGTCGCTCTGGTCGCCGAGGCCAGCCGGAAATCCGATGCTCCAGGCGGAGGTGGACCACCGGCACGGTCGCGGGGCGCCTGAACACCAACAGGTTCGGGAGGACGGACGGACGGCGGACCACCGAACGGGTCAAACGCCGAAGAAATCGACACCATGGCAGCCTCCATTCTGGACGCCGGAATTAGGGTTTTGTCTGCCTTATGCAGAGCCTCTCAACATCACAGATACTAGGGAAATTGTCAACGAAGGAGGCTGCGTTAAGCGCCCGCTCTGGGCGCTCAGGCATCCCGTGCCAGGACCAGCATGCCAAGGGCGGCGATCGTCGCGGCGACACCGAACAGCACGGGCGGTGCCACCCATCCGTGGCCGGCGAGCCCTTCAAACAGAATGACGAAGCTCGGGATCAAATAGCCGTATGCCATCACTTTGGCCGCGGGCAGACGCAGGGCGGCATAGCGCATGAGAAAGAACGTGCCCGCGGACGCGAACAGGCCGAGATAAGCCGCCGTGACCCAGACGATCATCGGAAGCCCGGCCCAATCCGTCTCCAGGATCGCCGGTGCTGCATAAACCCCAATAACAAAAAATCCGCCGACCAGCGTCCAGAGCGTGAAGACCCGTCCCGACTCTCCCCGATTAAATCTTCGGACAAGCGGGAGATAGACGGCATGGGCAGAACAGCCAACGAGGAAGATCAACTCACCCAGACCCAAGTCGAATGCCAGGAGCGCATCGATATCGGCCCGGAAAATCACCCAGATGGCGCCGGCACAGGCGACCAATAGGCTTGCCATGACCAATGGGCTTGGCGTCTGTCCCAGGATCGGCCGGGCGAACAGGGCTGTCATCAGGGGGGTCGTCGTGAAGATCGCCCCCAAGCTCACGGGGTCGGAGAGTTGAAGCCCTTCGAACATCAGCACGAAGTAGGTCCCCAGCAGCCCGCCCAGAACCGGATAACGCCACGGTGCGGAAACACGCGCCTCGCGGACCTCGCCCGCGACCACAACGATGGCGGCCATGGCGGCGATCGCGATTAGAAACCGAACCGTGGTCAACGCACCGGGATCAATACCAAGCCCGCCCGCGTGACCAAGACTGAACGAGCCGGAAATGATTGCGGCGAAGGTCAGCATCGCCGCATGGCCCTTCAGGGCCTCGACAGATGTGCCGCCAGCGCTCGCCTGGTCATCTTGAGCCTCAGACGGCGACGTCATCCCGCGCGCGCCATGCCTTCGTCGCCGAATTGGAGGCGGTGGAGTTTGGCGTAGAGGCCTCCCCGCGCGAGAAGCTCGGTGTGTGTGCCACTTTCCGCCACCTGCCCCTGATCCAGTACATGGATGAGGTCCGCATGGACGATGGTCGACAGACGGTGCGCGATGACGATGGTTGTCCGCCCGACCATCAGGTGGTCCAGCGCTGTCTGGATTTTCCGTTCGCTCTCCGTGTCGAGGGCGCTGGTGGCTTCGTCCAAAAGAAGGATCGGGGCATCCCGCAGAATTGCGCGGGCGATCGCGATCCTCTGCCGCTGGCCGCCCGACAGCTTCACACCCTGTTCCCCGATCAGCGTGTCATAACCCTCTGGCAGCTCCGCGATGAAGTCATGCGCAGCCGCTGCCTTTGCCGCGGCATGGACATCCTCCTCGCTGGCATCCATCCGGCCGAAACGGATGTTGGCCATGACCGTGTCATCGAACAGAACGATTTCCTGGCTGACCAGTGCGATGCGGGATCGCAAGTCGAGCGTGGAGGCGACCCGCGCGTCGACGCCATTCACCCGGACCGTTCCCTCGGTTGGATCAAAGAAGCGCGGGATCAGGCCCAAAACCGTGCTCTTGCCAGCACCGCTGGGGCCAACCAGTGCGGTCACCTTGCCGGCAGGTGCCTCGAGATCAATTCCCGTCAACGCGGACTTCACGTCGTCGTAAGAGAACCGGACACCCTCCAAGCGCACGGCTCCGGCAACGGCGGGCACCGCCGTCGGTTCTTTTGGCTCGACCACCGCTGGCGGCTGGTCCAGCACGGCGAAAATCCGCTGGGCTGCCGCGAGCCCCTCCTGAAGGCTGGCGTTCACCTTCGCCAAGGCCCGCAGCGGCTGATAGGCCATGAGCGCCGCCGCAATGAAAGAGAAGAACTGCCCCGGCGTGGTGGCGCCTTCGATGACCCGTGTACCGCCGTAGACGATCACCGCCGCAATCGCCAGACCACCGAGGAAATCGATGATCGGCTGGGAGATCGCCCGGACCCGTGCCGCCCGGAAAGTCAGTTGAAAGAGCTGAGACACCAGGCCGCCGACGCGGCCCCGCTCCATCTCCTCAAGGCAATAAGCCTTGATCATCCGGATGCCTTGGAAGCTCTGGGAGAGCGACTTGGTCAATCCAGCCATGGCGTCCTGCGTCTCCGCCGAGACGCGCCGCATGCGACGTCCCAAGACCTGCATGGGATAGGCCGCAAGGGGCCCCACGACCATCATGATCAACGCCAGCGACCATTCCTGATAGATCATCACCGCGCACAGGAAGATGACCGACAGCGTATCCCGGCCAAGCCCCACGAGCGCCTGCGCCACCGCCGTCCGCATCGCATTGATATCGTAGGTAAAATGCGAGATCAGGGTCCCTGTATGCTTTTCCTGAAAGATCGCGACGTCCTGGTCGAGGATGTGGGCGTGCAGGCGCTGCTGAAGGTCCGCCACGACTCTCTGGCCCACATAAGCGATCAGGGTTTCCTGAGCATAGGCTGCCGCACTCTTCGAGAAGAACACACCCACCACCGCGAGCGCGATCCACCAGAGCATCTCTTGGCTTTGCTCGACGAAGACCTCGTCCACAACCGGGTCGAGCAGCCAAGCGGTGCCAGCGGTCGATACCGCCACGATGGTCATGAACAAACCGGACAACAGAAGATAGCCGAGATAAGGGCGAACGGCCTCCCGAACGACCCGCTTCAACAGCAGGACGGTCTTCTCATCCCGGAGATCGACTTTCATCTTCGACCTTTTGGGCGCCAAGCGGCCTCTCCATATCTTCTATGCCGACCGGTCACCCCGGATCGGTTCGCGCTGCAGGTACCAACAAACCCGGTATAGCAGACGTTGATGTCCCCGTGTTATCTCCCGCCATCGATCGCCGATACGGATGACCATGCTCGATCTGCCCTCTCCTGCCGCACCAATGCCCGCCTTATCGTCAGGGGAGAGGCTCCGCGCGCGTCTGGACATGCTGTTCGTCGACCATGGGGTCTTGCGGTCTGTTTATTTGAATGCGCACCCGGTGACCGACGAGCTCTGGAGAGCCGCGCAACCGGGGCCGCGGGACATCGCCTGGGCCGCTCGTAAAGGGTTCAAGACGATCCTAAACCTGCGTGGTCGGCGGGAGACATGCGGATCCTATATCCTGGAGCGGGCCGCCGTCGAAGACCACGGGCTGACCCAAATCGACTTTCCCATACGCTCCCGCTCGGCGCTCGAGGCGCAAACTCTGATCGCTGCCTGCGATTTGTTTGACCGACTGGAGTACCCGGTACTCATGCACTGCAAGTCAGGTGCGGACCGGACCGGGTTCATGGCGACGCTCTACCTGCATCTAAGGCGTGGCGTGCCCATCCGCGAGGCAATGGCGGCACAACTGTCTCTCAGATACGGCCATGTGAAACAGGCGAAGACGGGTGTGCTGGATTGGTTTTTCGAGCGGTATCTCGCGGACACTGAGGGCACGGATACCGACCTTCGGACCTGGATAGAGACCCGCTACGATCGGGTTTCCCTGGACACGTCCTTCAAAGAGAACTGGCTGGCCGGTGTCCTGGTGAACAAGATCCTACGCCGAGAGTGAGGCCAACCCGCCGGTGGCACTGTTAGGAAAAACGCAGAAGTTTCGGTCGTGAAGGAACGAAAGTCTCCGGAGGCTTTTCGCCCTTGATCACCGACTCGATCACCGCACATAGCTCAGCCACGGATGCGGGCTGATCCGCGACCCGCGCCTCGACCCTGGCCTCGGCAAAGTCGTCTTCAGCTCTAATCAATCGAAGCGTACTTTCCTTGCTCATAGCCGTCCTCGGCAAAATCGTTCCATTCGGAATGTGTCAGCTCACATGGGAACGAGTCCGCAAAGCATAAAGGCCTCACGCAGATAATTACACCGTTGTGAATGAGTGTGTAGACGTGTGCGAGACTCTTTTTACACGCCGAGCAGTTGAGGCAACTCAGCCATGTCATAGAAAATCTCCGAACAACCAACGGCCCGCAGCCGCTCCGGGTCGGTGTCGGCTGCGAACCCGAACACCGACATGCCGGCGACAACCCCGGCGGTCGCGCCACGGGTGCTGTCCTCGATGACCACACATCGCTCTACCGGGACCCCCATTCGCTCGGCGCAGAGCTGATAGAGGTCGGGCGCGGGTTTCGGGATACCGACCATATCCGCCGAAAACACGTTCTTGCCGAAGTACTTGAGAAGATCCGTGACCGCCAGCGTCACATCCATCTTATGGGGTGGACCGTTGGAGCCGACGCACACCGGAACGCCCGACGCTTTCAGTCGCTCCAGCACATCCGCGATGCCGGGAACGGCCTTGAGCTCCCGTCGGAACACATCGAACTGGCGTTGATAAATGTCCTCGACCCAGTCCGGCCCAAGGTCGAGACCGAACTCCTCCTCAAGACCGATGCGCAGGAATGAGAGTTTCCCGCCCTGGTACCGGGCGAACGCTTCCTCGGCGGAGATCGGCAATCCGACCTTGGACATCGCGTCGGCGATGATGGCATTGGCGATATGCTCGCTGTCCACGAGCACACCATCGCAGTCAAAGATCACCAAGCCGGGTTTCTGAGCGGCCACTACCGGTCACCCGATCCCATCCGCGAACCGAAGAAGCGACCGGACAAAGGCGTCGGGCCGCTCCACCGGGATGAGGTGGCCGGCATCTTCGAAAGTGTCAGCACCGACGTCGGGCATGCGCGCTGTGAGTTCCGCGACATCCGCCTCAACCCTGAAGACCCGGTCATGGAGACCGTGTTGCAGTAGAACCGGCAGATTGAGTTTTTCGTAGGCGAGGTCCCAATCGGCCGCCACGCTTTCGGCCATCAGGCGGAACAACCCGTCATTCTCGGCCATAGGCTCATAGGGCGCATCCGGGAACATGTTCGGCCGCATCGCGGCAAGCTGCTCCGGGTTGACGAGTTGAGGCAGGTTCATCTCCATGATCAGCCGCGACCCTCCCGTCCGGGCTGCGTGTACCATCGCGGTGTTGATCCATTCAAGGCGCGGGGTGGGTTTGCGCAGCGTGTTGATCAGGACCAATCCCGACGCCTCCGCACCCGCAAGGTAGGCTTGCGCCGCGAACAGCCCGCCGATCGACAAACCAACCAGTACCGGCCGATCCGGTTTCTCCGAGGCCAAGAGGGCGACGAGGTCATCCACGATCTCCGTTGGCGTCATGGTGGCGGCAGATCCGGCCACACTCTGCCCCTGTCCCCGGAAGTCGTAGACGAGTGTTCCATGCCCAGCGTCCCGCAGGACCGTGCCGATGGCAGGCTCCCACGTTGCGGTTGAGCCCGTCAGCGCGTTGACGAATACGAAAGTGACCCCTCCGGCCTTTGTCGGCCGGCTATGCTCGAAGTAGAGCGCCTCCCCCGGCGCCAACGCATGCAAGCTCATCTTCCCCCCCAAGCAGGTTTGGCGCCGAGTATAGAAGCCCGATTTGGGGTGACAAAGGACATCGATTGGCATCAAGGTCCGTTCGACGCCTCGGCTGAGACCAAAGCGCCCCACCCAATCGGCCCCATTCAATGCAAATCATCGTCGACATCATCGTGCCGGTTTTCGGCATCGTCTTCATTGCCTACGTCGCGGCGGCATCCGGCCTGTTTAGTGAGGCGGCGACCCGCGGGCTCAGCCAATTCGTCTTCAACTTCGCCATCCCGCCGATGCTGTTCCGCACCATGGCGACTCAGACACTGCCCGACCCGATCGAGTGGGCCTATCTGATCTCCTTCTTCGGTGGGGGGTATGTCGCCTGGGCGATCGGGATGGCCATCAGCGGCGGCGTGTTCCGCCGCAATATGGCGGAGGCCTCTATCGCGGGGATGACCGGCGCCTTCGGCAACACCGTCCTGCTGGGCATTCCGCTGATCCTGACGACCTACGGGGAAGCGGCCACGCTGCCGATCTTCCTGATCATCGCATTTCATTCCTGGCAGCTGTTCGCCGTGGTCACGATCCTGATCGAAGGCGGGCGCGGCACCCCGGGACAGATGCTCCAGATCCCGCTCAACATCCTGAAGGGGCTGGCGGGGAACCCGATCATCATCGGTCTGCTGCTGGGACTGGTGTGGAACATCTGGAGCCTGCCGATCCCAAAGCCCGTCGACGTGATCGCGGAGACGCTCGGGAAGGCCGCACTGCCCTGCGCCGTCTTCGCAATGGGGGCGTCGCTTGCGGGGTACAAACTGCGGGGCGCAATTGGTCGAGCGAGCGCGGGGGTCATGCTGAAGCTCCTGATCCACCCCGCCGTGACCTGGATGCTGGCGACATGGGTGTTTCAGCTGGAGCCGCTTTGGCGGGATGTAGCGGTGATCATGGCCGCCCTGCCCGTGGGCGTGAATGTATATCTCTTCGCGCAGCGGTATGACGCCGGACAAGCCCCCGCCGCTACCGCCATGCTGTTGTCCACCGGCCTCTCGGTCGTGACAATCACGATACTGCTGGGCCTTCTCGGCGCCCGTTGAGGTGCGGTGCGGCGCTGATCGCGCTTGCTTCTTCGGAGAGACGGCGCAATCTGAGGAGATACCGGAAAGAGGACGCCTCCCATGTCGACCGCCGCCTTGGACCAAACCGCCGCCGAGCCGATCCTGTTGCGAGAAGACAGAGACAAGGTCGCCTGGCTAACCTTGAACCGTCCAAAGGCGTACAACGCCCTGTCTCGACCGATGATGTCGGCCATCCAACACGAGTTGGATGCGATCCGTGAGGATGCGTCTGTTGCGGCGGTTGTGATTGCTGCCAACGGCAAGGGCTTCTGCGCAGGGCACGATCTGAAGGAAGTTCGCGGGACGCCGACGGTCGCCTTCTATAGGGCTTTGTTCGAGCAGTGCTCCACCCTGATGCAGTCAATCGTCACGCTTCCAAAACCGGTCATCGCGCGCGTGCACGGCACGGCGACGGCGGCAGGCTGCCAGCTTGTGGCCTCATGTGATTTAGCTGTTGCGGCGGACAACACCCGTTTCGGCACACCGGGCGTGAACATCGGACTGTTCTGCTCAACACCCATGGTCGCAATCTCCCGCAATGTGCCGAGAAAGCAGATGATGGAGATGCTGCTGACCGGGGAGACCATGGATGCGCCGACCGCGGTCTCCTACGGGCTGATCAACAAGGCGGTCCCGGAAACTGAGCTGGATGGGGCGGTCACGGAGCTGGCGTCAAAGATCACCTCCAAATCACCACTTACCTTGGCGATTGGAAAACGCGCCTTCTACGAGCAGGTTGAAATGCCGCTGGCCGAAGCCTACGCCCACGCCAGCGAGGTCATGACGCGAAACATGCTGGCCCGGGACGCGGAGGAAGGCATAGACGCCTTCCTGGAGAAACGGCCGCCCGTATGGCGAGGTGAGTAGGATCTAATCGGCCCGGCCCGGCGCACCTTGTTGGGTCGGGTGTCGATTTCCGCCTACCCAGTGTCGGGCACGCGTTGAAACATCGACTGCCGATCGCTATGTTCGAACGGATACAACGAACCCGCCGGCGCCTCTCATGATCGATCCCTTCGGCCGCGACATCAGCTACCTCCGCGTATCGGTTACGGACCGATGCGATTTCCGGTGCGTCTACTGCATGTCGGAGAACATGACCTTTCTGCCCAAGGCGGAAGTGCTGAGCCTTGAGGAGCTGGAGCGTCTGTGCCGCGTGTTCGTCGGCCAGGGTGTGCGGAAACTACGCCTTACCGGCGGAGAGCCGCTTGTTCGCCGCAACATCATGAGCTTGATCCGGAACCTGGGATCCATGATCGGAGACGGGCTTGAGGAACTGACTCTCACGACCAATGGCAGCCAGCTCCACAAATATGCCCACGAGTTGGTAGATGCGGGTGTACGCCGGGTAAATGTGTCCATCGACACGCTCGACCCGGAGAAGTTCCGCGCGATCACCCGTTGGGGCCGGCTGGAGCAGGTTCTGGAAGGACTGAAACAGGCGGATGACGCGGGTCTTGCGATCAAGATCAATGCCGTTGCGCTGAAGGGCGTCAACGATGGCGAACTTGGCGACATGCTGCAGTGGTGCGGCGACCACGGCTACGACATGACCGTGATCGAGGTCATGCCCATGGGCGATATTGGCGGCGAGAACCGGCTCGACCAGTATCTGCCCCTGTCGATGGTCCGGGGCTCCCTCGCCCAGCGGTTCACATTGACCGACATCCCCTACAAAACGGGCGGCCCCGCCCGGTACGTCTCCGTTGGGGAAACAGGCGGCAGGCTCGGGTTCATCACGCCGCTGACCCATAATTTCTGTGAAAGCTGCAACCGGGTTCGGCTCACCTGTACGGGCACGCTCTACATGTGTCTCGGACAGGACGATGCGGCGGATCTGCGGTCCGTCCTGCGGTCTACCGAAGACGACTCAGTCGTGGAGGCGGCGGTCCATGAGGCCATCGCCCGCAAACCGAAGGGCCACGACTTCATCATCGACCGCCGCCATCAAGGTCCTGCTGTGTCCCGCCACATGAGCGTGACCGGCGGATAATCCGCTTTCGTTGGATACTGGGACTTACCGGATCTCGAACTGGTGAGAGTAGGTCTTTCCGTCGCTGACTGTGAGCTGGCGGAAGCCCAGCATCTTCAGCAGGTCCAGGAAATTGAACTGATCCTCAACCTCGAACTCCCGGAAGATGGGTGTCGTTCGGGCAAGGGAGGTCAGCATCGCGAGGACGCCACGCGCCCTGTGGATCGTCCCCATGTAGTCCTCGCGGAGTGAGACCAGAATCAGTTTGTCCGCATCGTTGCCTTTCGCGAACATCGCGGATTGGGGCGGATATCTGCGCTTCAACTGCTCTGAGGTGACGCCAGTCACAAAGGCGAGACGGGAATTGCGGCTCGCACCTTGGATTTTTCGGCCACGGGATGTGTAGACCTCGCGTGTCACAGGGGTCGGATAGTAATAGCCCGCATGACGGTCCTTAACAGCCGCCTCAACGGCGGAGACCGGGGCCAAGCCAAGAAGAAAAACAGGGCTGAGAAGCAAAAACAGGCCAGAGAGTATAGAAACTCGGATGTGCATAAGGAGCTCCGACGGGTTGACGTCGGGCACTCTCCCGACAGGTAATCCATGACCTGTTTCGGCAGCGCTGGCCAGACACAAGACCGCGCGATGAGATCCGGACGCATCAAACGACCTAGGAAATGGCCTAACCATGTCAAATCCGAAAATCGCCTTTGTCTCCTCCCGGTCGCCGGACGCGCGGAAGGCTAGAGAGTGTCTCGAGGAGAAGTACGACAGCGTCGACCTGGACAACGCCGAAGTCATCGTCGCCCTCGGCGGAGACGGCATGATGCTTGAGACCCTCCGCCGAAACTTTGACCGGCCCGTCACGGTCTTCGGCATGAACCGGGGCACGGTCGGCTTTCTAATGAACGAGTATCGGGAAGATGACTTACTGGAACGGATCGCCGCGGCGGAGACAGCAACCATTCATCCCCTCCGTATGATCGCAAAGACCGTGGACGGGGGTGAGCACAGCGCGTTGGCCATCAATGAAGTCTCTCTGCTGAGAGAAACCGCGCAGGCGGCAAAGATCCGAATCTCGATCGATGGAATCGAAAGACTGGCCGAACTGATCTGCGATGGGATTCTGGTTTCCACGCCGGCCGGCAGTACGGCCTACAATCTCTCAGCGCACGGCCCGATTGTACCGATCGGCGCCTCTGTCCTCGCCCTCACCCCGATCAGTGCCTTTCGCCCAAGGCGTTGGCGGGGCGCATTGTTACCAGCCCGGGCGAAGCTCGTTTTCGAAGTTCTTGAATCGCGAAAACGCCCCGTAAGCGCAACGGCCGATTCAACCGAAGTTCGAGACGTCAGTTCCGTGGAAGTTTATGAAGATAGAGAGATTTCTCTCCAGATGCTGTACGATCCGGACCACAACCTGGACGAGCGCATCCTCAAAGAACAATTCGCACCATAAGAGAGCGGCATAAACCCTTCATTAACGAATATCTCCTAGGTATACTGCCCACGCGATCACACTCACAGGACATAGAGCGATGGTTGGTGACGATTTCATGTCTAAACGGGACGGAGGTCCCGACAGCGATCTGGCTTCCTACATGGAAGAGCGTCGGCGTAGGCATAAGCAGTTCTTGAAGACGGCTTCCATGTCGCGTCGCAAGATCAGCCAGCTGCAGGAGATCGATTCGCAGATCCGCGCAGCAAAGAAAACGAAAGAAGAAGGCGGTCAGGGCTAAAGACGCCCCGCAATCCACTTAGCAAGGACTTGGGAAAGACCATCCAGGTCCTTCTTAAGTGTGCCGAATCCTTCAGTTTTCTCGTAAGTATCGGAATTCAGATACAAACCTCGGTTGATTTCTATCTGAACCGAATGGCGGCTGCGGTCAGGCGATGAGTGCCTGCGTACTATTTCAGCCCCCTTGTATGGATAATTCACAGCAACGCCATAGCCGTTCCGCTGCAACGTATCGACGATCAGGTCGAGAAATTCCCGGTCCGACGTCTCTCCTTCCCGGTCACTGATCACGAAGTCCGGGCGTGAGACGCCGTTGTCCACATTCATGGGATTTCCAACTGGCTTCATGGAGTGGCAGTTCACATGCCACGATTCACCGTGAGACCCGTGAAAATCATCAATGATGCCGCCGAGCGCCGTGTGGTAGGGATCGTAGAAATCCTCTATCCGGCGCATCACTTCTGGCACCGTCAAAGGCCGGTCATAGAGCTTAACGCCTTTGAGAAGATAGCGTCGCACGAGCCCCATGCCCCACTCCGTCTTATCCGAAGGATTGAGCGGTGTCGGCCAGGGCTCGTCAAACAACGCGGCATCGATATCGTCAGCCGCACGGTTTGGGTCGATGTAATACCGCGGAAACAGAGCCGCCAGAAGGGTTGCCCCGCAGTCGACGGCGCCGGTGAAAAGCTCATCCACATAGGCGTCTTCGGAGGTTCTCAGAATGTCGAGCGGCACTGAGCTGTCGAAGTCGTCCGGGCACTCCCGGCCAGAATGAGGCGAGTCGAAGACGAGCGGTATCCGGTCAGCCTTTGGATCCAACCGATACAAGACGCCCGGAATATAAAGGTCGGCGTGCTTCACGGCCCGTCATTGAGGTGGCAGGCCGACCAACGTCCCGAAGCGACCGGCTTGAGAATCGGCTGCTCGACTTTGCAGCGCTCTGTCGCGTGAGGACAACGAGGATGGAAATGGCAGCCCGGCGGTGGGTCAAGCGGCGACGGGATCTCTCCCTTCACCGGTGCGAACTTCCGCTTGCGGGTCTCAAGACGTGGCACTTCAGCCAGGAGCGCCTGTGTGTAGGGATGATTAGCCTCTCGGAACAGATCATCCGTCGGTGCAATCTCCACCACCCGCCCGAGATACATGATGACCACCCGGTCGCTCAGATGCTCAACCACACCCAGATCATGGCTGATGAAAAGATAGGTGAGGCTTAGCTCTTCGCGCAGACGCATGAAGAGATTGAGCACCTGCGCCTGAATGGAGACGTCGAGGGCGGCGACCGACTCATCACAGACGAGGAACTCCGGCTTCACAGCCAACGCCCGCGCGATACCGATCCGCTGACGCTGACCGCCGGAGAACTGGTGCGCATAGCGGCGGGTGTAGGTCGGGTCGAGGCCAACCCGCTCCATCACTTCCTGGACGTACGTCTCGGCATTCTCCTTCGAGACCACGCCGTGGACGGTCGGCGCCTCACCAATGATGTCCGCCACCCGCAGCCGTGGATTGAGCGAGCTCATCGGGTCCTGGAAGATCATCTGGATCTTAAGGGCCGTATCCCGGGCTTCCGGGCCCGACAGAGCTTTGACCTCCTTACCCCGGAAATGCACCGACCCATTGCTTGGCGGATGGACCCCGGCGACGACCCGACCAAGGGTCGACTTGCCGCACCCGGACTCCCCCACCAGGCCGACAACCTCGCCATCCGCGATGGTCAGAGAGACGTCGTCGACCGCATGCACAACCTCTTCCCGGATATCGGAGCCAAGGCGCTGCGCGATTTTTCCCGCGAGGTCGAGCGGTTTCACGAACCGCTTGGAGACGCCGCGCAACTCAAGGATCGGGGCGTCTGTCATGCCGTGGTCTCCGCGGCTGCGGCCGCCTCGGGAACCGGCGCGGCGTCAATATGGGGATGGTGACAGCGCAAACGGCGCCCCGGAATGGGCCGGATCTCTTCCGGCTCGATCAGGCAGGCATCCGTCGTGCGCGGGCATCGAGTGCGGAAAGCACACCCGCCCGGCAGCTTGAGAAGAGACGGCGTCATGCCCGGGATCTGAGAGAGCGGCTCCCCCCGCCAGTTCCGGCTTGGCACCGAGCCGATCAAACCATGGGTGTAGGGGTGCGCGGGGTCGTCCAGCACCTCGTCGACGGTCCCGTGTTCTACGATCCGGCCCGCATACATGACGCAGATCTCATCCGCTAGTCCGGCGACCACGGAGAGATCATGGGTGATCCAGATAAGGGCCGTCCCCGTCTGCTCACACAGCTTCTGAACCTCGTAGAGGATCTGACCCTGGATCGTCACGTCGAGGGCGGTCGTCGGCTCATCCGCGACGATCAGCTCGGGCTTGTTGAGCATGGCGATCGCGATGGCGACCCGCTGACGCATGCCGCCGGAGAATTGGTGCGGGTAGGCGCGAAGACGCTCATCAGGAGACGGAATGCCGACGAGCCCCAATGCATCCCTTGAGCGCTGCCGTGCCTCCTCGGTCGTTACAGCCTCGTGGGCCTGGATGGCCTCGATCATCTGGGTGTCGATCCGGAGGACCGGGTTCAAGGTCATCATCGGATCTTGGAAGATCATGGCGACCTCGCTGCCCCGCAGCGCCCGCATTCTGTCCGGGCCTGCCGTTACGAGATCCTCGCCCTTGAACTTGATCTGACCGCCGACGACCCGGCCCGGCTCATCCACCAGTCCCAGGATAGAGAAGCCGGTAACGGTCTTCCCGGAACCGGACTCACCGACGAGGCCGAGCACCTTTCCCCGGCCCACCGAGAAGCTCACCTCGTTCACGGCCTTTACGACGCCGGCCTTGGTGAAGAAGTGCGTCTCCAGCCCGACAACATCGAGCGTGGGCGTTTCCGCTGTGGTCATGTCGCGTCGCTCACTTCTGGAGGCGGGGGTTCAGGACGTCGCGCAGGCGATCGCCAACAACGTTGATGCTGACGATCGTCACCAGGAGTGCGAGGCCGGGATAGAGGCTGATCCAATACTTACCGGACAGGATGAACTCCGCACCATTCGAGATCAGGCGCCCGAGCGACGGTTCCGTCTCCGGCATGCCCAGGCCGAGGAAACTCAGCGTCGCTTCAAGCGAGATCGCGTGGGCGACCTGGAGGGTTCCAACAACAATGATCGGGGCCACGCAATTGGGCAGCAGATGCCGGAACACAATCCGCGGGTTGGACAGGGCCAGACACGCCGCCGCCTCGATGTACTCCTTTCGACGTTCGACGAGTGCGCTGCCCCGCACCGTTCTGGCGTAGTACGCCCACTGAACGGCGACCAGCGCGATGATGGTCTTGTCCACGCCCTTACCCAATGTCACCAGCAGGACCAGGGCGACAAGGATGGCCGGGAAGCTGAGTTGAATGTCGACGATCCGCATGATCAGCGTATCGATCCAGCCGCCGAAATACGCCGCGACCAAGCCGATGGCCACACCGATCACCAGGGCGATGACGCCGCTGCCCACACCCACGGTCAGGCTGGTGCGCAACCCGTAGATGATGGAGCTCATCACATCCCGGCCGGAGCCGTCGGTGCCAAGCTGTGCCGTCACGCCGGACATAAGCTGCTTACCAGGCTCCAGCTTGTTATCGAGGATGCTGACCGACGCAAGATCGTAAGGATCGGTTGGCGAGATCCACGGTGCAAAGATCGCGGTCAGGATGATCAGCATCATCACAAAGAAGCCGAAAACCGCGACCTTGCTTTCCATAAAGTCCGACAGAAACCGGCGGAAGGGCGTGTCGACCACTTCCGGTTGGGCGGCGCCGGGCGCCTGGACAACACCGTCTTCTTGGATCGCCGTCATGGTCTTACGCCTTCACATCTTGCAGCCGGACCCGGGGATCCAGCACCGAATAGAGAACGTCGACCACCAGATTGATGACGACGAAGAAGGTCACGATGATCATCAGGTAGGCCACGATCACAGGCCGGTCGAGCTGACCGATCGAGTCGATCAGCAGCTTGCCCATGCCGGGCCACGCAAACACGGTCTCGGTCACAACAGAAAACGCCACCAACCCGCCGAATTCCAGGCCAAGGACGGTCACCACCGGGATCAGAATGTTCTTCATGACGTGCACCATGACGATCCGGGTCTCAGTCAGACCCTTGGCCCGGGCGAACTTCACATAGTCCTGATGAACGACCTCTCGGGTCCCGGCCCGTGCCAGACGGATAACAAGAGAGAGTTTGAACAGGGCCAGGTTCACCGCGGGCATCAGGATGTGGCTGAAGCCGTCCCACGACAGCACGCTTATCGGGATGCCCAGAATGTATTGAACGTCCCCACGCCCGAATGAGGGCAACCAGCCCAATATGACGGCGAACAGCAGGATCATCATGATCCCGACCCAGAAAGTCGGCAGGCTGAAGCCGAAGATGGAGCCCGTCATGACAGTCTTCGCAAAGACGGAATCCGGTCTCAATCCAGCCCATACGCCAAGCGGTATGCCGAAGATGATGGCGATCAGCAGGGCCACAACGGCCAACTCGAGCGTGGCCGGCATCCGCTCCAGAATCAACTGAAGGGCCGGCTCGTCGAACACGAATGAATCGCCGAGATCGCCTTGGACCGCGTTCACAAGGAAACGTCCGTACTGAACGACAAAGGGTTGGTCGAGCCCCATGTCGCGAATGACCTGCTCCCGCTCCGCCTGATCCGCGTCATCGGCGACCAGAATGTCGACAGGGTCGCCAATCAGGAACACGCCCGAGAAGACCAGAAACGACATGACAACGACCACGACGAAGGCCTGCATAAGTCGCCGGATGACGAAGACCGTCATGAGTTCAGACTCCTCAAGATCGAGGTGGCGGGTAGCCGGGAGAGGCGACGGCCGGGCACCTCAGGTGCCCGGCCGTGCGGTCTGCCTCAATTCGCGGGCAGAAGGTCGTAGGCGGTCGTCCGCTCATCCGTCCGCGGCAGGTACTTGAGGCCCTTCCGCGTGGCCCAGGTGTTGACCTGATAGTGGAGCGGGATGATGCCCTGGTTCGCGCCGATCGCGGCATCCGTGGCGGCGGCCAGAAGGTTCTGACGCTCCGCGTCATTCACCGTGGCCAATGCCTTGGTCAGCAGCTCATCGACCTTCGGGTCGGAGTGCCGGCCGCGGTTGGAGGCGCCACGGCCCTTATCCGGATTGTGCGTGGACAGAAGCGACTTCAGCGGAGAGGACGCCTCACCCGTGCCGGAGCCCCAGCCGACCAGGACGAAGCTGAACTCAGGCTGACCGCCCTCGCCGCCCTTGGACGCGCGCCGGAAGTAGACGTTCTTCGGCATGGTCTCGACCTTGGTCGGGATGCCAGCCGCCGTCAGCATCTGGCCGATCGCCTCGGCGATCTTGGCATCGTTGATGTAGCGGTCGTTCGGGCCATGGATCGTGAGACCAAAACCGTCGCCCCAGCCTGCCTCGGCCAGGAGCTTCTTCGCACCTGCCGGATCATAGGCCTCCGGCGAAAGGTTCGGGGAGCGCCCGAAGAAGCCTTCCGGCAGAAGCTGACCGGCCGGGATCGCCACACCTTCCATCACCCGGTCCACAATGGCCTCCCGGTTGATGAGCATGGAGATCGCCTTACGCACCCGGGCATCCCGCAGCGGGTTCTTGTCCATCGGGTTGCCAGCCTTGTCGGTCACGAAGGGCGACTTGTCCCGGAATTGATCAAGGTGGAGATAGATGACCCGGTTGGAGATGCCGGAACTCAACGCGACGTTGGAATCCTGCTTCAGCCGCGCGATGTCGACCGTGGGGACGTTGTCGATCATGTCGACGTCACCGGCCAGAAGTGCCGCGACCCGGGCTGCCTCGGACTTGATGAACTTGAAGGTCACCTTGTCCCACGGCTGAGCAATCTGACCCGTGTAGCCGTCGAACTTCTCGAGGACCATCTCCTCGCCTTTTTTCCACTCGACGAACTTGTAAGGACCGGTGCCGATAGCAGCGAGGCCCTTGTTGAAGTCCTCTGCCGAGATGCCGAAGTTCGTTCCGGCCTCACCCGTGCCTTTGGCTTCGGACGACATGATCATGACGGTCGTCATGTCGTTCGGCATCAGCGGATACGGCGCTTCGGTGATGATGTGCAGCGTGTGATCGTCGATCTTCTTAAGGGTCTTGCCCTTCGTGTAGGTCCGGAAGCTGGAGTTGCCGCCGGTGTATCCATCCGCCCGTTCGAACGAGAAGATCACGTCATCGACCGTGAAATCGCTGCCGTCGTGGAACTTGACGCCCTTACGAAGCTTGAATTCCCACGTGGTGTCGTCGATCGCCTTGTAGGATTCGGCGAGACGCGGGAACAGTTGCTGGTTGGAATCAAAGTCAACGAGACGGCCAAAGATCTGACCGTTCATCGCATTGTTCGGGCCCAGATTGTGGAAATACGGATCGACAGACGATGGTTCCGACCGGATCCCGATCGTGATGTCCGCGGCGACCGCGACCCCCGAGTACAGCATGACGGCACCCAGCGCCACGCCCATTCGCGTCAGTTTCTGCATCACTCAGCTCTCCTGTTCCGACGTAATATTTTTCGCTCGCCGCAGTGCAGCAAAACGCGGCGTTGCTTGAAGGATGGCCCATTACGACGGCACCCGCAACGCCGGTCCGCAGCAAACTTGCCATGAAAGACCACAATTCCTGGACCCATAGAAGGCGGACAGGGAACCGCGCTACTGTGTTCGATGAAACGCAATAGCCTGGGATCGGAGACCCGCTGGTGAGCAACGACCCTGCGCAGTACCCGATTGAGCTCATCCCACCGGATCTGTCGCCGTACAAAGCTGGCAACACCGGTGTGGACTACTTCACCACCTTCGACTCCGGTGTTGACGGTCCTCACGTCATGGTGACGGCCCTGACCCATGGGAACGAGCTTTGCGGCGCGGTCGCACTTGACCACCTACTTCGTAACGATGTCCGGCCAAAGGTCGGAAGGCTGACCGTCGGCTTCTGCAACGTCGCAGCTTACGAAACGTTCGACCCCCACTACCCGACCGTCTCCCGCTTTGTCGAAGAAGACTTCAATCGCGTCTGGGATGAAGAGGTGCTGGACGGACCGCGGGATACGGTCGAAACGCGCCGGGCGCGTATCGTCCGGCCGCTGCTCGAGGACGTCGACTATCTTCTCGACATCCACTCGATGCAGCATGCAACAACCCCGTTGATGCTCTCCGGCATACTGCCAAAGGGCCGGGAGTTGGCGGAGGCTATTGCGTACCCGGAGTATGTGATCGTTGACGCTGGGCACGCGGCAGGCCGCCGGATGCGGGACTATGGTCGGTTCTCCGATCCGGGATGTGATGCGGCAGCCCTTCTGGTCGAGTGTGGCCAGCACTGGGCCCGCTCCTCGGGCGACGTGGCGCTAGAAACGCTGTACCGGTTCCTGGAGATCACCGGAACCATCTCCGCGGAGCTGACACAGGATCTGGCGCCCGGCCTACCCATTCCGCCACAGAAGACGATCGAGATCACGAACCTGATCACCGTGCGATCCGACAGCTTCCAGTTCTTCAGAAGCTATGTGGGCATGGAGGTGATCGAGAAGGCGGGAACGTCTCTTGCCAGGGATGGTGATCTTGAGATTCGAACGCCCTATGATCGATGCGTTCTCATCATGCCGTCCCGCCGCCTCGGGCGGGGCCAGACAGCCGTGCGCCTTGGCCGCTTTCTATGACCAAAGAACCCGTGTCCGATAAGGACACTGAGACGGAAAAGGACTCCGACGCTGACGGCAAACCCGTTGGCGGAGATCAGATGACGGCTGGATCCAAGAAAGGATCCATCTGGCTCGCCTTGGTGATCGGCGCGGTTGGCGGCATCGTGTTCGCGTGGCTGAAGCTTCCTCTGCCCTGGATGATGGGTGCCATGGTCTTCACAACCGTGGCTGCCATAGCCGGGGCCAACATTCGGCTCCCGCAGCAGACCCGCATGGTAATGATCACGATACTGGGCGTCATGCTGGGTTCGGCATTCTCGCCGGAGCTGGTCGACCGGATTGGCCAGTGGATCGTGTCCATTGCCGGCCTGTTCGTTTACGGGATTGTCGCCGCCGGGATCGTGCTTTTGTACTTCCGCCGCGTGGCGAACTACGACCCGATCACGGCCTACTTCTCCTCCTCGCCCGGCGGGCTCAACGAAATGGTCATCGTCGGGTGGGAAATGGGGGGCGACGACCGGATCATCGCCCTCACCCACGCCGCCCGCATCTTGCTGGTCGTCATGACCCTGCCGTTTCTCTTTCGGATTTTCGGCGGTTATGAGCCGCCGGAGGGGTTGCTCCCCGCTGGTCCCGGCTTCGATCTGCCCGCGAAGGAATGGCTGATGCTCGGTGCGTGTGCCGTGGTGGGACCCTTCATCGCGAAGGCACTCAAACTCCCCGCCGCCTATCTTGTCGGGCCGATGGTTCTGAGCGCGATCATCCATCTTGTGGGGTGGAGCGAGGCGTCGTTGCCAAGCCCGCTGATTGCCGCAGCTCAGGTCGTTCTGGGAAGCGGTGTCGGATGCCGGTTCGCGGGCTCGAAAGTGCCGGAGGTGCTTCGCTGCGTTCGCGTGTCGATCGGCTCGACCATCATTCTGCTGGGCAGCGCGGTCGCCGTTGGATTCGTTGTGGAGGAGTTCACCGGTATCCCCTGGCACGTCGTGGTGCTGGCCTACGCGCCAGGAGGGCTCGCGGAGATGAGCATCGTCGCACTCGGCATCGGCCAGGATGTGGCGTTTGTCGCGACGCACCACATCTTCCGAATTGGCATGGTGGTGATCCTGGCGCCACTCGCCTTCAAGCTGATGAGGCCTTATTGGCAGGACGATGACGACCCGCCAACGAAACAGAAGATGGCCGGGGATTAGAGGGCCAGCCGCGCCTCAAGGTACCATCACGACCTTACCGACCACGCGCCGGTCGGCAAGGACCCCAAGAGCATCGGCAAATCGCGCCAAGGGAAAGGTTTCCATAACCGGAACATCAAGGGTTCCGTCGACCACCATAGCACTCATGCGCTCCTGCGCGTCGGCGACCCGTTCCGGCGTTCGGTCCCGGTAGTCAGACCACTGAAGGCCCGTGACGGCGATGTTCTTGACGAGGAGATAGTTGGCCCGCACCTCCGGAATCCGGCCCGCTGCGAAACCGACAACGACCAAACGGCCACACCAAGCCAATGCCCGCAAACTGGCATCGAACGCATCGCCACCGACCATGTCGACGCAGATGTCGCAGCCCTTCCCGTCGGTCACCGCGTAGACCTGATCGCGAAGGCCGTTCCGAAGATCTTCACCCGACAGATCGATAACGTGGTGCGCCCCGGCAGCCAGCACGGCATCGGCCTTCGACATGCTGGTGACCCCGGCAAGCGCCGTTCCGCCAAGTGCCCGGACAAGCTGAACCGTCGCCAGTCCGACCCCGCCGGATGCGCCGTTCACCAGAACCGTATCGCCCGGTTTGAAATCGCCACGATCGAACAGCGCGAACCAGCCGGTCTGGTAGGCGATCCCCATCGCTGCGGCCTTCTCGAACGGCATCGCTTCGGGTACGGGCGAGCACTGGTCAGCCCCTACGGCCACATACTCGGCGAAAGCCCCGTACTCCACCTGCCCCATCACCCGGTCACCGACCGACCATCGGCTGACACCAGGCCCTACCGCTGAGACAACTCCGGCAAGCTCCTTCCCCGCTGTAAATGGAAGCGGCGGCTTGACCTGATACTTCCCGGCCATCACGAGGAGGTCGGCGAAGTTCACACCGATCGCCCTTGCCTCAACGACGATCTGACCGTCACCCGGGGTCGGGACCGGAATGTCTTCCAGCCGCGCATCTTCGACAGGCCCAAACTCGGAAACTCGAACCGCCTTCATGACTGTGTCTCCAACAGGTCGTTCGCGTCACCGAGCGCCGGGAAGCCTACAGGCTCCTCCGGATTCCGTCTGAGGGCTGGAGCGAAGGGTGGCGGCAGCGGAGTGAGTTTTGTCTCCCCTGCTTCCAGCATGCCCCGAAACAGTCCCCGGGCATTGAGGTGCGCATCCGATTTCGCTTCCGCGACCGACCGCACGATGTTCACACACACATCGTGGCCGTCGAAGACGGCCATCCACTCTTCCGCCGTCCGGCCAGACAAGATCTCGGCAACAGCCGCCCAGGTCGCATCCGGGTTCGGTCCGTCATCCACCAAGCTGGCATCAAGACCAATCAGCCGGGTGAATGTCAGCCAGAACTTCTGCTCCAAAGGCGCACAGGCGAGGTAGCGGCCATCCTTTGTCCGATACACCTGATAGCGGGGGGAGCCCCCGACCACCAACCCCCGGCCGGGCTCGGGTGCGCCAAGCCCGGCATCCACCTCACCCAGCGCCCAGTACTCCCAAGCAAGGAGGTTGTCGGTCATCGCGATGTCGAGCTTGGCCCCCTCCCCTGTCCGCTCAGCGACACGCAGCGCCAGAAGGATGCTGATAACCGCGGGCATCGCACCACCGCCAATGTCGGCAACAAGGGCGGAGGGAACGACGGGGGCGCCATCCCGATCTGCGGCCAGCGCCAACATGCCTGCGTCGGCGACGTAGTTGAGATCGTGAGCGGCGACCTGCGCCTTGGGCCCATCCTGGCCGTAACCGGTGATCGCGCAGTAGACGATCGCAGGGTTCGCGGCTTTCATCGCCTCATAGCCGAGCCCCAATCGGTCCATCACACCCGGTCGGAACTGTTCGACCACCACGTCGGCCGACTTTGCGAGTTCCAGAACCTTCGCGACAGTTGCCTGGTCCTTGAGATCGACCGCCAAGCTCCGCTTTCCCCGGTTGAGAAGCGCGAAGTTCACACCCGCATCCTCAGTCACCATTGGCGGATAGTGACGCATGTCCTCGCCTGTGCCGGGGCGCTCCAGTTTCAGGACTTCCGCCCCGGCTTCGGCGAGAACGAACGTCGCCATCGGTCCTGGCAGAAGTGTCGAGAAATCGAGAACCCGAACGCCGTCGAGCGGTCTCATACGCCGTCCTCCCGCTCGGATCGCCGCTTGGCAACGACCGCGCGGCGCGCAGGCGCGTAGTGATGCGTCCCGTAAGTCTCGAACAAAGCACTTGTGACGTCGTAGTGATGGTGAAGGCCGGTTCTTTCCAGAAGCTCGATCGGGCCATCCGGATAGCCGAGGCCAAGCTTCACAGTCGTGTCCATGTCGTCCGCCGTCGCCAATCCTTCATCCAACGCATTCAGCGCCGCATTCCAGTACGGACGGATCAAACGGTCGAGGATCCGGCCAGCCATGTCCCGGCAGACCGAGACTTGCAAGCCAGCCCCCTCAAGAACCGTCTTGGCCGCATCAATGGCAGCCGCCGGCGTTTCTGGCTGAACGACCAGTTCCACAAGTTCAGATGGCGCCCCATCACCCACCCGGTACCGGGCGAAACCAAGGACATTGCTGCCCTCGGTACCCTGCGCCTCTCCCGTATGAACGCCGAGGCATTCGGTTCCGAGCTCGATCAGGATTGCGGTCTTGGACGCGTCCGGCTGATAGGCGTTTCCGGCGTCGTTACCGATGTAAACGGCAACGAGGCCATGGTCCGAAGCGCCTTCCAAGAACGCGTGGGCGTCGGGGAACGAGCGGCTGTTGCCAGTGTCATGCACCACGTAGTCAGTCATCGCTCAAGCTCCGAACATCGCGTTGCCGTCATAGCGGAAAAAACCGCGTCCTGACTTCCGGCCCAAGTGCCCTGCGGCAACCATGCGGGACAAGAGCGGCGGAACGCCGGCGCGCGGATCGTTGGTGACACCGTAGAAGGCGTTGCAAAGCAGGACCTGGGTGTCTAGCCCGATCAGATCCAGCAATTCGCATGGGCCCATCTTGTAGCCGAGGCCCGACTTGATCGCCCGGTCGATGTCGGCCGGCTCGGCAACGCCCGCTTCCACCGCGCGGATGACGTCGTTGTTAAACGGCACCAGGAAGTAGTTGAGAATGAAGCCGGGTGAGTCCTTCGTCCGGACAGGCTTCTGGCCAAGCGCGAGAGAAACGGCCCACGCATTGGCGAATGTCTCGTCACTCGTGTTGAGGCCGGCGGACATCTCCACCAGTTTCATGAGCTGAGCGGGCAGGCAGAAGTGCATGCCGACGACCCTGTCTTCACGCCCGCACCCGCTGGCGATCTCTGTTATCGACAGGGTTGAGGTGTTGCTCGCGAACACGGTCTCTGGTGGGCAGATCTCATTCAACGCCCTGAAGAGTTTCCGCTTTGCGGTGAGATCCTCGAAGATTGCTTCAATCACCAAGTCGCATGCGGAGAGGGCTGCCTGGTCTGACGTCCGCTCGAACTGGCTTAGGACCTCGGCTTGTTCGTCCTCGGTCATCTTGCCGCGCGCGACGGACTTCGCGAAGAACCCTTCCGTCTGCTCGGCGGAGCGTTCCAATGCCGCTTGGTTCGCGTCGTAGACGATCGTTCGATACCCAGCCCGGGCCGCGACGATGGCGATCCCCGCTCCCATCGTCCCCGCGCCACAGACGCCGACGGTTCGTATCTCTGGCATTTCTCTCCCCCTCGAAACCGCTACGGGCTCTGGCGCTCTACCGCCTTACCGCTCCACAAAGCTCCGGCCGATGAGTTGGCGATGGATCTGGTTGGTCCCTTCCCAGATCTGGGTGATCTTGGCATCCCGCATCAGCCGCTCGACGCGATAGTCCTGGCAGTAGCCGTAGCCTCCATGGAGTTGTACCGCCTCCGTGGAAAGCTTCATGGCAAGATCTGACGCCCGCATCTTCAGCATTGAGGCCTCAATACCAAAGTCGGCGGCGCCACCGTCGACCATCCGGGCGACCCGCCAAAGCCATTCCTCACACATGGCAAGATCGGTCGCCATGTCTGCCAGCATGAACTGAATGCCCTGAAACTCGACGATCCGGCGGCCGGACTGGCGGCGATCGTTGATGTAGGCGATTGCATCCTCGAATGCGCCGCGTGCGATCCCGAGCGCATGGGCCGCGACGCTCGGGCGCGATTTGTTGAGAGAGGCGAGCAGGATCTTGAGCCCCTCCCCAGGTTCCCCGACCAAGTTTGCTGTCGGGACCCGGATCTCATCGAACGACAGGGCCACGGTCGGTGCTGCGCGGTGCCCCATCTTCTCCTCCTTGCGGAGGACTTCGAGACCGGGCATGCCCTTTTCCAGCACAATCGCGGAGATGCTCTCCTTGTCACCTTCGATTTCCGACCATTTGCCGAAAACCAGCAGGTAGTCAGCAACATCTCCATTGGAAATGAAGGTCTTGCCGCCCGTGACGACGATCTCGTTTCCGTCGGGTCTGAACCGGGTCTTCATACCGGTCGCGTCAGAGCCCGCGGTCGGTTCCGTGATGCAAAGAGACCCGATCGCCCCCTCGGCGATGCGGGGCAGAATTCTCTGCTTCTGCTCCTCGGTGCCGAAGTCCATGACCGGCTTCATGCCATGGAAGTTTGTCGCCCAGATGATCCCGGTCGACGCGCACGCCTTGGAGATTTCGCGCACGCAGGCGAGATACACGGCATAAGACAACCCAATCCCGCCGTACGCTTCCGGCACGAACATCGCGTTCATGCCGAGTTCGTTCATCTCATTGATGTTGTCGGCTGGATAGGTGCCGGCACGGTCATACCCCTCCGCACGGGGGGCGATCCGCTCCTGCGCCAACTGGGTGACCTGGTCCAGGACCATCTGCTCGTCTTCCGGCAGATCCAGGCTCTGATCGAGGCGGTTGAGGACTTTCATGCGGCGAGCCTCCGAAGCATCTGAACTGGATTTCAGCGGTCCTTGAAAACCGGTTTCCGTTTCTCGACGAAAGCAGACAGACCCTCCTGCCCGTCCTCGGTCTGAAACGACAGCGTGGAGAGGTCGGCTTCGACTTTCAGGCCCTCGCGGACCGGCAGGTCCAAGGCCCTGCCGACTGCTTCCCGAGCCATACCGATCACCGGCAGGCCGAAACCGGTCACTTCTCGAAGGTAGTCCGCGCCCGCGTCCAACGCAGACCGGCCGTCCTCAAGGGACAGCAGCCGTGTGACGAGACCGAAGCGCTCCGCTTCGGTGGCATCAATCGTTCGGCCGGTCAGGATCATCTCCATGGCGCGGGCTTCTCCGATCAAGCGCGGAAGACGCTGGGTGCCACCGTATCCGGGAATGATGCCGAGCTTGATCTCGGGCAGGCCCATCTTGGCATTCGGCGTGGCGCACCGGAGCGTGCAAGCCGACGCGAGTTCCAAACCACCACCAAAGGCGTATCCGTTGATGATCGCCAGCGACGGCACATGCAGCTCAGCGATCCGGTCGAAGGTCCGCTGGCCCGCGACGGTCCGTTGTTTTTGTGCGGACTGCCCCTGCCCCATCAGTTCCGTGATATCGGCACCCGCACAGAACGCCTTCTCTCCCGTACCAATGAAGATCAGGCCGCGCACATCCATCTCCGCCACTTCATCCAGCTTGGCGGCCAGATCATCGATGATGGCGAAGCTGAGCGCGTTCAGCGCCTCCGGACGGTTGAGAGTGATGACCGCAAACTCGTCTTGTCGGCTCAGGATCGGCATCATCAGATCGTGTTCTCCCAGAAAAGATCCGCTACGCGGGGGGTTTGAACCGCACCGGTGTCGGCGTGACACGCCCTTCCCGAGCCCACTCTGCCAATTCGCGTTTCAGAATCTTGCCGCTTGGCGTCAGCGGAAACGCGTCGAGGACAATGAAGTATTCGGGCATGTCAAACTTGGACAAGCCGGCGTCGAACAGATGCGACAGCAAGTCCTCCGCCGCCGGGGCTGCTTGTGTGCCTGGCAGGATGGCGAGGCAGAGTTTTTCTCCCAGACGCTCGTCCGCAATCGCGAATGCCGCCGCCTTGCTGACACCGGGGTGTTTGACGGCGAGATCCTCGACCTTGGCAGGGTGGATGTTGTGCCCGCCCCTGATGACGATGTCTTTCAGCCGGCCGACAATCTGCAGATTGCCCGTCTCGTCCAGGCGCCCCAGGTCGCCAGACAGAAACCAGCCATCGCGATTGAAACTGTCTTCCGTCGCGGTTTGATTGTCGAAATACCCCAGCATTAGGGCGCCACCGCGGCCACCGATCTGGCCAACGTCGCCTATCGGCATTTCGCTGTCCGGGTCGTCCTGGGAGAAAATTCGAACCTCGTAGGCCTGACCGCCCCGCCCGCACGTGGTGCACACCGTTTCCGGGTCGTCGCCTGGATGGGTGTACTGGTGTGAGGAGTTCTCGGTCATCCCGTAGATGTTCTGAGGCTTCACCCCTTGAGACAGAAACGCCTCGGCTGTTGCGGGCGGGATCGGCGCGCCGGCCATGTAGAACAAAGAAACGGAGCCCAGCCGCTCGATGCCCCGCCGTTTCTGTTCGGCCAGGATATCCATGGCATGCGTGGGCACCCCCATGACATAGGTGGCTTCCGTTTCCAGGATCCAATCGAGGCGGCTCATACCCGGGCGCGGGTCATCGATGACAAGTTCCATACCGGCCACCATCGCCTGGCCGACTGCCACCCAGGCGATATGGTGGCTTAAAGGCGACAGTGTCAGCAGGGTTGTGCGGCTATCATGATGCCAATCCGCAACGAGATCCCGGCAATTCGCCAGAAGTGTGTTGTCTGAATGCATCACGCCCTTGGGCGCCCCGGTCGTGCCGGAGGTGAAGGCAAGATAGGTCACTTTGTCAGGCGACGAGACCGACGGGGACGCTCCCCCACCTCCTGATGACGGTCCAGGCATATCCTGTCCTGGAGAGCGGTGCCGGGGCAGTTCATAGAGTTTCCGAACCCGTGCCCGGTCCCGGAGCGGCCTCGCAACATCCACCGTATCGGCATCAGCACCCCATCCCTGCTCGACGAACACGGCCGTGGCCCGGATACGGTCGGTCAGGGTGAGGATCTCATCCACCGTGTAGTTTCGATGTAGAGATGGATTGCAGACATAGCCGTTCCGGGAGCACGCGAGGAACACGACTAACGCCTCGATCCGGTTCGACATCCAGGAGGAGACCCGTTCCCCTTCGCGGACACCGGCTTCCGCCATATCGGCAGCCACCGCATCGACCCATCGGCGGAGTTCCGACCACGTCAGCCGTCGCGCGGAATCCCGGGCCGCAAAGGCGTCCGGTTGCTGGGCCGCATGATAGGCCAACAGCCCATAGAAGGTGTCATTGCCCCAAACACCGGCCTGACGATACCGCTCGGCCGCGGCCGGATCGTGCAAGGTCAGCAGCCGGTTCATCCCAGCCCTCCCGGATCGGCCTTCTCGCTCATTGTCCGAACCGGTCGGAATCCGGCGTTCGGCGCTCACCGAAAGCTTTGCTGAGCTCCTTCGCCTCACCGGACTCGAGGTATTGCCGCAGAAGCAGGTCATGGGCGACCCTTGCAAGGCCGCCGACCCCGCCGTGCCTTGCGCCGAACGCGCCCTTGATGGACGCGAGCGCAAACGCGCCCCGATCCGCGATCGTGAACGCCATCTCCCGCGTCGCTTCACGCAGCTCGCCATCCGGCACGACTTTGTTGATCAGCCCGATCTCCAGAGCCTCGGCGGCCGGGATCTTCGGGTTCATGTACCACATCTCCTTGGCCTTCTTCTTCCCGACCAGATCCTCGAGGTACCAGGTTCCATAACCCGCATCGAAGGACCCCATCATCGGGCCCACCTGCCGGAAGACAGCGCTCTCCTTGGCAATCGTCAGGTCGCAGACAACCTGAAGGACGTTCCCGCCACCAACTGCAAAGCCGTTTACGCTGGCGATGACTGGTTTCTGGAGCCGGTCGATGGCCTCGTACATCTCAAGCGTCGGCAGGACGCCGGCATAGAGCTTCGTCGCCTCCATGCCGTCCTTACGTCCGCCGATGCAGAAGAATTTGTCCCCGGCCCCGGTGATTACGAGGACCCGGGTGCGGGTCTCTCTCCGCACGTCGTTGATGCAGTCCCGGATCTCGTGGCACATGGTTTCGGTGAACATGTTGCCGTCGTCGGGCCGGTTGAGGGTCAGCCACCCGATCGGGCCGTCCTCTTCATAGAGAATGCTCTCAAACGCCAAGGTGCCCTCCCGAGCCAGTGTTCGTGTTTCTCGTTGATGATTCTGTAGCCTGAGCCCTGCGACGTTTCCAGCATCCCAATCCGATCCAGTGTGTTGCGAAAATGGCAATCGTGTCGCCGTACGTGTCGAAACCGGTAGCGGCCCCCATCCCTCGTCTGCTAGGCGTCATGGCCCTTGGGAGAATTTGAGATGAGCTTCGGAATTGATCTCGGCGACGGGCTGCGTGCCGCGTTCACCACGCCGATACAACAAGCGCTCATGTCGAACGCCGAGGAACTCAACACACCCCTCGCCGAACATATCCTCAAGGTCGTGGACGAGCGGTACGCAACGGACGTTCCCGCGGGGCAATCCCAACGCTCTGATGTAGGCGGGCAGAGAACGGATGACGCGTTTCTCGATGATCCCGCCGAACCTGTCGCGATCCTAAAACAGGTTCTCCAACAGAAGCTGACGGCCATGATCGCCCAGGTAATGGGCAAGGACCCCGGTTCGGAGGAAGTGCCGCAACCGCGCCGGATCTTCGGATGGGCCAACGTCAACCGGGCCGGCGACTACAACGTCGTTCACTTGCACCCCAAGTGCCATTGGTCCGCCGTGTATTACGTAAGCGTCCCACCAGGAGGCACATCGGCAGGGCCGGATGGCTCAATCGAGTTTCAGGACCCGCGCGGGGCCGCCGCCTTCTCGCCTTTTCCCGGTTTCGACTTTGGCGGCCGCATCCGCCTTGTGCCGCGTCCAGGCCTGCTGGTCATCTTTCCAAGCTGGCTTCAGCATACGGTTTACCCGTTTACGGGGCCCGGCGTTCGCATCAGCGTAGCGGTGAATGCCCAGTATGATATCTGACCAGCGTGCCTTCGCCCCGATCACCCGCAGTTCCGCGATATGAATTCGATGACCGACGCACCCACTTCTAAATCAGTCTCTAACGAAACCGCGTTCGGCACGCCCCTTCTTCGGCTGGCCGTAGATCGGGCCAACTTGCTGAATGTTGCACTCACGGAACGGGTTCACGCGCTGGAAGCGGCCACGTCGGAAGACATGGAGGGAAACGGTCTTTCCCGACGGTCAGGGATTGGCGGCTGGCGAACGGGCGACGACTTCCTGGACGACGGCTCTCAAGCCGTGGCGGATCTGCGCCGAGCGATCGAGGGCGGTCTTCAACGGATGCTGTCCCTCGGCGCGCCGGCGACGGACAAATGCCGTCTCACGCGGCTGTTCGGATGGGCGAACGTCAACCGCTCCGGCGACTACAACGTCATTCACAGCCACCCCCGTTGTGACTGGTCCGGGGTCTATTATGTCTCGACCGGTTCCTCTGATGCTGCCGACACAACGTCACTGGGCGGCGTCATCGAATTTCAAGACCCGAGAGGGGCGGCAAACTCGGCCCCCTTTCCGGGATTCGATTTCGGCAGAAAGGTCAGGATCGTCCCTCAACCCGGCCTGATGCTGATCTTTCCAAGCTGGCTCCTCCACATGGTTCATCCTTTCGAAGGTCCCGGCGACCGGATCACGGTCGCCTTCAACGCCGTCTACTCATTGTGAGGCTCAATGCTGGGTGATGCTTTTCAAGCCGAAGCGGAACGGCTGTTCAGCCCGACAATGGGCACGGAGGCGGTGGGGCCGCTGCTGTACGACGTCGTCATGATGACCCGCCCCAAGAGCGTGCTGGAGATCGGCGCCGGTTACACAAGCTTGTTTCTCCTTCAGGCCCTGGCCGATGTGAACGGGAGGGAGCAGGCGGAACGCGCCGCCAAGGATGAGCCGGGCACCACACTTCTGCCAGATTATGTGGACGCCCCAAAAGCGCCCGCCCGTCTCCACGTGATCGACAACCTGTCCCACGGAAAGACGACCGCCGATCAGCTTGAAGCCTCGGCCGAGCGGCTGGGCATCGGCGATCCTTTGACCATGCATGTCGCCGACTTCGTCGGGTACGCGGACAAGCTGCCGGAAGAGGCGGTTCCGTTCGATCTCGTTTGGCTGGACTGCGGGCGTCTGGATCTCTTGCAGCACTTCCGGAAAGCGTACTGGCCCCTCGTGAACAAGAATGGCGGGCTGATCCTCATCCACTCACTGTCGACCAATTTCCACGGTCAGATGTTCCTGTCGGAGCTGCGCCTCAGCCAGGCGACAACACACTTCAACGCCTACGAGATGATGACGTTGCTGGAGCCCCATAAGGCCCGACAGAATTCTGTGACCATGATCCGCGTGACGGAAAAGCTCGCCACGCGCATTCATACGGCCCAGGCCTAGCCTTATACAGCAAGAGCATCTCGCGACGCTGGTCAGCCGACGATGCCGCGGCTTCGAAGGCCCTCGATTGCGTCTGGGTCCATGGAAAGGAGATCCGCCAAGATATCGGTACCATCCTCCCCCAAACCCGGGGGCGGTCGCCGGGGCGCATTCGCAGCACCATCAACACGGATGCCCGTGTTGACCTGAGGCCAGTCTGCACCGTCCTCCCTCTCGATCCGGTAGAACAAACCCCGGTCTTGGAGATGGGGGTCTGAGGAGACCTCATCCAGACGGTAGATCGGACCCGCCGGGATCCGGCGCTCCGCGAAGAGTTCCAGCCATTCCGCTCTTGGACGGTGAACAAGCCGTTCCTGAATGTCGGCCACAAGCTCCACGCGGGCGGCGCGCCGGTCCGTGTTCGTCGCATGGGCCGGGTTCTCCGCCCGTTCCGGCTCCCCCAGTGCTGTCCAGAACCGGCGCCAGATCGCATCGTTCCCAAGTCCGAGCGTCATCGGCTCATCCGCGGTCTCGAACGTCTGATAGATCGCGATGACACTGTCCTTACCGCCCGTGCGGCGCGGCAACTCATCCGATCCGAGGTAGCTGATCAGCCGGAGGGTCATGAACCGGGTCATGCTCTCGACCAGGGACACGTCGATGCACCTCCCCTCTCCGGTTCTCTGCCGCTCGAACAGTGCCGCGAGGACAGCCATGGCCACGTCCTGACCCGCCAGAAGATCGGCGGCTGGCGTGCCGACCTTCTGCGGCGGGTGATCCGGCTCTCCCGTCAGGTCCATCACACCGGAGTAACCCTCGGCGATCAGGTCGTAGCAGACCATGTCACGGCGCGCGCCCTCGATCCCGAACCCCGTCAGCGACGCGAAAATCACATCAGGCCGGATGGCGCGTACGCTCTCCCAATTGGTGCCCAACTTCTCCTGGACGCGGGGCACCTGGTTGTTCACCACCACATCGCAGGCGCCGATCAGCGACCGCAGAACGCCGCGCCCCTCCTCGCTCGTGACATCGAGGGCAATGCTGCGCTTGTTCCGGTTGACCGACAGGTACCAGAGGGAATCGCCTTCCAGAAACGGCGGCCCCCACGCCCGGGTATCGTCACCCGCGCCCGGCCGCTCGACCTTGATGACTTCGGCCCCAAAGTCACCCAGCAGCATCGTCGAATAAGGCCCGGCGATGGAGGTTGTGAGATCGAGAACGCGGATTCCCTTCAGCATGCCGAAAGGGGTGCCGTTTGCCGTCGGAAGACGGTCGCCGGGAACAGTCATGTCCGCCCCCCTGCCTCAAGACCGAACATCAGGCGGTAGCGCGCCACCGCCGGCCGCACATCCAACTCCCGCAGTGCCGGAATCACGTCAGCGAGCAGCCCCTTGAGGACGTCATCGTCAACCGCTTCCACAACGATGCAGGCGGGCTCGACCTGAGCCTCGTCAGTCCGCATGGCCTTCTCCGTCGTCTCAACCGTGCTCTGCGCCAGGTTCGCTTGCCAAAGCTGGACCCGGGTCACCCCCGTCCTTGTCTGAAGCTGCGGAAGATGGCGCTCCGTGAGCTGAGCGGCGATCGCATCGGACATCAACGGAAGCCGAAGGGTCGCAACGGCCCCGCCATGGATCTCACCAAGACGCACCGGCACGTCGAACACGCCCCGGACGAAATTCCGGAAGTGGGGCATCATGGCTTGTGTCCAGGGGGTAGGATGGTTGAGCCGCTCAATGTAGGCGCCGCCCGACAGGATCGAGACGTCATCCACCTCATAGACCGCCAAGTAGCGGTGCTTGCCGCCGCCGACGCGCCGGTACCGGCGCCCGGTCCTGAAACCGGGCAACCCGACCCTTTCGGGCACGTGCTCCCGGAAGTACCACTCCCCGAACTCGGTCTCGACTTCCGGAGTCGCATCACCCCAAACCGCCATCACCGCGACCACGGCCCGCCTCCCACTCGTCATCATTGGCTGGAGCTTGCGCCGGAAGCGTCTCCGGGGCCAGTCTCCGCACACGCACAAGTCCGTTGCCGTTCGTTCCCAAACACAAAGAGGTCCCGCAATGCCCCATATCCTGGTCATTCAAGGTGCGAACATGGAATGGCTCGGCCGCCGCCAGCCAGAGCTCTACGGGACCACCACCGCCGCGGAGCTGGACGATATGCTGCGGTCCTGGGCGGACGACCGGGGCGTGTCGCTCGACATCGTCTACACAAACATCGAAGGAGAGGCGATTTCCCGCATCTACGACGCGGTCAGAGCCGGCACGGATGGCCTGCTGATGAACCCCGCCGGGTTCCTCTACGCGGGTCAGGCGTTGAAGGACTGCATCGTGGGTGCCGCCATTCCCTATGTGGAAGTCCACATCACGAACATCGAACGCCGGGGCATGAGCTCCGTCCTCGCCCCGGTCGCGGACGGCGTCGTCTATGGGCTTGGGCTCAAGTCCTACGAACTCGGTCTCGATGCGCTCATCCACGTCATCGCCAACCGTTGACAGCCCCGCCCCCCTCGCCTATATCCGCGCTCTGCCTTGGGGCGGAGTAGCTCAGTTGGTTAGAGCAGCGGAATCATAATCCGCGTGTCGGGGGTTCAAGTCCCTCCTCCGCTACCAAATTTTTCTCTACAGCATAAGTACTTACGCCTGAAGCTCTGTGGGTGTACTTGCGCAGAGAGCGAGGAAGTTGCATTTCAGGTTGCAACCGACGTCGGATTAAATGTGATGGGTTGAAGAAAAACGCAGACAAGCGGTGACAATGACAATAAAATCCGTGATGCCAGATTCACTCAAAAGCTCATTTGAACGCAATTGGAGACCAGTGTGGATCAAGACTATTACGACGAAGAACTTCGTTGGCGATTGGGTCTGCTACGGACAAAACTAGAAGAAGGGAAAATAAAGTTCGCTGCCCATTTGGCTGACGAAATTCAACAGAGCCTCGGAGCCATCAGATACGGAACAGATGGTAAAATCGACCTTAGCACCGTCGATGCACGTGTTCGATCATTGTCGTTAGCCGTTGCGGGTCTGCAGCAGCGTGAGGATGCTAAGAAAGCTATCTCTCTGCAAGAGATCTCACGTAATTATTTTGATGCAATAGAGAATAATTTTGGTGATTTGGCCCAGAAAGCAAAAGAACTTGATTTCAACGCGAATGACGCAGCCCATGCGGTTTCTCAGACAACAGAACAGGTGGAATTCATTTCCTCCAGAGTACCCGATATTCTTGAATATTTAGAGAATTTTTGGACGAATGTTTCATTATCGTCCGACTATCACATTCAAGATATTGATGGACTAAAAGCTGTTTATGGAGGCGACTTATTCCCATCTTATACAAATAATATTGCGAGTGCAGTTGGACTCTATACAGATACCGTCATACTTTCTGATCCATTTTTGAACTCACGTCACATTTTTCAGAACGCTTCGAAGAAACAAAAGACTTACTATCTCATTAAGCATGCGCTCAACGTTTTGCGCTACAAAGACTTGGCTACGGCCGAGGTCGACAAACCAATTATCGTTCTAACTCCGTTTCGTTCATCTGTTAATGAAAATGAGGAGGAGTTCCTACGTCATGTCACTGAGGTAGACGCATTGAGGCATGCCTCAGTCCTATTTGATCGCAGTTTTGGGAACTCAGAGGAACTTTGGAGCTTTGGGAGCACGCTAGAATCCCCTGAGAAGATTGTGGATGCTTTAGCCACACCTGACAGACTGCTTTTTGACAAATCATGGGATGGACCTCTTAAAGAGCAAATTGTCCGGGGATTGAATTCGGACTGGAATGACGTTGGTGGGGATAATCATCCAGGCCATATGGTGGTCGGCATGTGCTATGGGCGGATGGGCCAGGCCACGGATCTTTTGCTCAAGAGCCGATATCTGTCTGGAATACCACTCATTGAGGCCCCAACATCGTGGGAGTATTTCAATTGGAAACTCGAATACAATGCCGTCCATAAGCCAGAAGATTTGACTAGCCTCCACATCGTTAAAGGTTTGCAGCGGATATCGGAGACCGACGAGGACTGGCTTGGCCGTATTCCTTCGGCTGCCCTAATTGAAATGCGCCAGCAAGGCGCATTTGCTGAAATCAGAGAGATCCTCTCAAAAGGTGTGGGTGAAATCGCTACTGCAAAGCCCGATGGCTATTTAAGGTCAAGCGACCAGATCGTTGACAATATTAGAGACGCATTTGCCTCGCACACAAAAGAGATTGCAAGTCTTCGTGCAAGGGGCATCAAGTTTGCCGGGCATGATCTTGGCTCAATGATCATCGCAGGCGGGATAGATATTGCTTCAATCATCACCGGCACACCGACCTTCGGGGCAGCAAGTATTGCGTTAAATCAGTTAATCGACATACCGAAGCTCCGGGAAATACCTGAACGATATCGCGAGTTGAAAAATGCTCATCATGAGCTAAAGAAGTCGCCAATGGGCATGTTTTTTAAACACAAATAGTCTATGAGTTATATACGCGTTGTGCAGTTATCCCCAATTGAAATAAAAGCATATTCATCCAGAATATCTAGATATGATATTCTGACGTTATGGGAAATTAAAATTATATCTTTGACACTCCCTGTTCAGGGTGAAAAATTTGAAAACTATCTTACATTCTTTTCGTCTTGGTAACTCTGAGGTTGGCGTTCGTTTTTATCAAAAACTCACCAGACTATTTGAATAAATTTTTTGTTATTTGTTGCCATACGGAGAATGCGCGGTCCAATCGCAATCCACGGGCCGGGGTTTCAAGTCCCTCCAACGCTACCGATTTCGAACATTAATTGCATCAAACTGAGTCGATCGCTTCGTGATTCATGTGGCTTTGTCTCGCCGCCTCGTTGATACCCATGGTCTTGTACACCGTTGTTCTTGGCTGCATCGAACAATGTCGTCCAGCACCGCTATGCCACCTTCAGTGCGGCCCTCTCGTTGAGGGTGGCGATTTCCACGGTGCCGAAGCCCTTAATGGCTGCGGTTCTGTGGTCTGTTGAGCCGAGTTCGGGGGGCAGGTCGTCGGCGAGGTCTCCCAGGATCGTGGTTTGCATGGGCTCTGAGATCGACTGGAGGCGGTGGGCCAGGTTCACAGTGGGGCCGAACACGTCGTAGACGTACTTCTGGATCCCGACGACGGAGCCCACGACCGGGCCGGAGGCGACGCCGATGCGGGCCTTCCACTTGTAGGGATGGGTGTCGTTCCGCCGCCGCAGATACCGCATCATCTTCGCAGCACACCTCAACGCGGCGGTGCCGTGTTCGGGGTTGGCGTGGGGCAGACCCGAGACCGCCATGTAGCAGTCGCCGAGGGTCTTGATCCGCTCGCACCCGAACAGCTCACCGATCCGGTCGAAGGCCGTGAAGATATCGTTCAGCTCGGCGACGGTGACGCTCGGGTCGGCGGAGACCGCCATGTCGGTGAAGCCGACGAAGTCCAGCATCACGACCGACACCGGCTCGAACAACCGCGGGGCGACGGAGCCGAAGGTCTTGTACTCGTCATACACACTGCGCGGCATGATGTTCAGAAGCAGCTTCTCGACCTGTTGCTTCTCGCGCTCCGTCTCCCGGTTCCGGCGCTCCGCCAAGGCGACGTAGCTGTCGATCATGGCTTCGGTCTCTTTCAGCCGGGACACGTTCTGGCATTCGACGACAAGGATCTTGCGGTCGCCATGGGTGGCGCTGCGGACCCACGTGTCCAGAACGATCTTCCGACGCTTCAGGCGGGTCCGAAGCTCGATGGACGGGCCGTCGGCGGCCTTCCGGATCAGATTTGGAGTCAGGGATTCGCCGTCCATGCCGATCGGATGGCCGACCTCGAGTTCCGGAAACCACGCACTCATGGCCGGGTTCGCGAACAGGACGCTCAAATCGTCCGCATCGAGGAGACACACCCCGACTCCGATCGATTGCAGCAGTTTGGAGGTGATCGGTTCAGGAAGCATGACGCACCTCGGCGACGATCAGACTCCGCTTGCTCTCAACCGCGATCAGGACCCTGAGACGGTCCACCTCAGAGAAGCCCGCTTCGGTAAGGGTTTCGGACAGCAGCAGAACGATCTCATCGAAATGGATGTGGTTGACAACCAGATGTGAATGCGCCCGCGCCAGCCTCTCGTCCGAGAACGACGCGGGACCGCCAAGCAGCGTGGCGATGAATTTGGTTTGGTGGTCAACCAGACGCGCAAGGTCGATGTCCTCGAAGAACGGACCTATCACGTCACTGTCGAGTGCCTTGTCGTAGAAGTTCATCACGACAGAGCGAAGCGCCGACATGCCGCCATAGTATTCAAACAGCGGAAGCGGCCGGTTTCTATCGGGGGGCGTCATCGTCTTATCCTTTTGGGAGACGGGGAGTCTGTTTCCGTTACAGCTCCCCGTTGGGAAATCAGGAAAGCTGGATGATGATCTCCGCGTACTCGGACGGAACCGTCATGCCGTCTTCGTCCAGCGAAGCATCCCTGGCGAGCTGCTCAAGGTCATCGGCCAACGCGCTTTCGCCCGTTCGGCCGACAGCATCGAACGCCTTGTTCATCGGCCCATAGATCTCGCGCCACAGCTCGACCCATTGTTCGGGTGACCGGAAGCGGAACATGAAGTGCCGGCGGTTGTATTCGATGACCCGGGCCTTCCGGCGGAACATCTCGTCAATCCGTTCCTCGGTCCCCCATTGCAGCGGAGACCGGACGCCTTGAGGCGGCGGCACATGCTGGCCAATCGTCTTGAAGACCTGGCCGACGAAGCCGCCCGGTGTCCAATTCGCGAGACCGATCTTGCCTCCCGGCCGGCAAACCCGGATGAGTTCGGACGCGGCGGCGTCCTGGTCCGCGGTGAACATCACACCGAAGGTCGACATCACCGCGTCGAACGAGCGCGTCTCGAACGGCAGGTTCTCCGCGTCCGCCACCCTGAATGCGATGGGAAGCTGCTCCGCTTCCGCCCTGGCCATTCCGGCCTTCAGCCAAGCATTCACGTAGTCGGTCGACACCACATCACAGAAGCGCCGGGCAGCGGCCAGCGAGGCATTGCCATTGCCGGCCGCAACATCCAGGACGCGCATGTCGGGTCGCAGGTCCATAGCTTCGGCAAGGTTCTCTCCCACAATCTGAAGTGTGGTGCCAACGGCGGCATAGTTGCCCGCCGACCAAGTCACCTGCTGTTTGCTCTTTATCAACGCAAGATCTTGCTCAGACGCGTTGAAGGTCTGAATGTTCATTCGGATGTCCTCCTGATCTTCATCCTCTTTTCCGTTACCGCCCTCATATGCGCGTCGGCGGACTGGCTTGCTTGAGGCTGGTCAGTGGGATTCTTGGAGAATCTAGGAGAGTTCTAGGAGATGCTTACTCGCAACGATTTGCGAGCGTGCGATTAGCCGTTATCTTTAGCCGTCAGGGGTGACGGTCATGCGCTACGAGTTTGAAGACTTTGTACTGGATGCCAGGGGCGCGGAGTTGACGCGCAACGGCAAGGCTATTCATGTCGAACCACAGGTCTTTGATGTCCTTCTGGCGCTGGTCGCAGCAAAGGGCAGACCCGTCTCCCGTAATGAGATCTTTGAAAAGGTATGGGGCAACCAGATCGTTTCCGACGCGGCCCTCTCCAGCCGTGTGCGCGACGCCCGCAAAGCCGTTGCCGATGACGGAAACGAGCAGAGGCTGATCCGCACCGTTCACGGCCGTGGCTTCAAGTTCCAGGGCGATGTTCGCGAGATCACCGACGAGGTTCGGATTGCTCAGCCGGCACCGCAACCGCCCGACCTGCCCTGCGCCAGCGACGCCGATGTGTCCGTCATTCTCCGGAGACCGGCGGTCGCTGTTCTTCCGTTCATCGACCGCTCGGACGCGCCATCCATTATCCTGGCCGATCAGATCACCGATGAGATCTCGGATGCCCTTGCCGCCTGGCGCTGGTTCCCCGTGATTGCCCGCAACTCGGTTTTCCGGTTTCGAGACAGTGCTTTAAGCGCGAGAGAGATCGGTGCATCGCTTGATGCCCGCTATCTGGTCTCCGGCTCTTTCCGGCGCACGGGCGGCCGGATAAAGGTCCAGGTGGCGCTGACCGACGCTGAGACGGACAACCTGATCTGGAGCGAGCGCATCGTTCGCGAACTGGATGAGCTTTTGGATCTGGAAGAAGAGATCGCAGCACAGGTCGCGGCGACGGTGGAGCCCGAACTTGAAGGAGCGGAAGCACGCCGGGTGTTGAAACGCTCGGCAAGTAACCTCGATGCCTGGGAATTGGCGGTCCGCGCGTCTTGGCTGATCTCAAACGCGGCGGATGCCCTGGATGAGGCAGAAGCGCTGGCGTCGAAAGCCGCCGAACGATCACCGGGCTGGGTCCTTCCCCTAACACTCATCGCCATCGTCCGCTTCCAACGGGCCATGCGCGGCTTCTCATCGGCTGACAGTCGGCAGGCTTTCGCAAGCACGCTGGACGCCGCGCGGGAAGCGCTCGAGGTGGATCGGAGCGCCTGGATTGCCCATGCCCTGTCCGCAGTCGGAGAGTTGTGGACCAACCACAATCACGACCGGGCGCTTCTCCACGTGAAGAGAGCCATCGACCTCAATCCGAGTGCGTCGATGAACTATCACTTTGGCGGTTGCATCACGGGCTTCTCCGGGGATCCGGTGACAGCCCGGGACTATCAGCAACGGTTGTTCCGGATTGATCCGGTTTATGCGTACCGTGCCGTAATTGAAGCGGATCTGGGGCTCTGGCATCTGATCGATCACGAGTACAACGCCGCAGACTCGAGGCTGGCGAATGCTGAGCAGTGGGACCCGAGATACGGTCGCGCCCATCAGCGCCGCTTGGCGCTCGCCGGATTGACTGGGAACGAGGAAGCCGCCTCGGCCGCGAAATCGCAGCTCGTTGCCTTGGGGCTGTCGACCGATTTCGACGAGATCGTTGCCTCGTACCCGTTCCGGAACAAAGACCATTCAGCGTTGTTTGCGGACGGATTGGGCCAGGGCCTGCGCGGAAGCTGACCCCGCTCGCTGGCTAAGCAGCACGCTTCCGGCTCAGGCTCCTTACCGCTTCCCGGAACCACTGATGAGACGGATCGTTCTGGCGTCGCGGATGCCAGAGCATCTCGACGTCGAAAGTCGGTGTCTCAAACGGCGGCGCGAAAGAATCGACCAGCTCCGAATACAGAGACGCGATACGGCTGGGGATGAGGCACAGACTGTCGGATTGTGACACGAGCTGTGGCGCCAAGAGGAAGCCTGGCGAGGAAACCGCCACCTGCCTCCGCATGTTCTGAGATGCCAGAATCTGGTCCGCCAGCCCATCAAATCCGCCCCCTTCCGGAGAGACCAGCACATGGCGGGCGGCGCAGTATTCGTCGAGCGTGATGGGTTTCATCCCGCGGGGGTGCCCCTTGCGTTGAATCACCCGAAAACCCTCTGTCAGAACCGGAAGCACTTTCGCGTCCGGCAGGTTCATGCCAGTCACCAGAGCGAGGTCGGTTGAGTCGTTCTCCAACGCCGACCAAAGCGTTCTCGGGGCGAAGGGCAGGAAGGCGAGACGTGCCGATGGCGCCTCCCGGCCGAAGAAGGCTTCAAGCGATGAGGCCAGTACCGAATGGACATAGTCGGTTCCGATCACGCGAAACGTCTGCTCAGTCGTGAACGGTACGAACCGGTTTCGCTCCCGGACCAGGGCGTCGAGGCCTTGCAAATGCCGTCTAAGCTCTGCCTGCAACGATAGAGCTTGAGATGTGGCGACAAGCCGCCGCCCGGAGGGGGTCAGCAGCGGATCGTTGAACAAGCTCCTGAGACGTTTGAGTTGAGATGACATCGCCGGTTGGCTGATCCCGATGTGATCGGCCGCCAGTGACACACTTTCAAACTTCAGCAGCGCGTCAAGCGCCAGCAACAGCCCAATGTCGCCTTGCCTGATATTCATTCAGATTACACCTCAGATATATTTACAGAATTCTACTTATGAATAACCAGTGCCTATCTGTCTGTCATGCATGAAGGGGAGGCAGCGATGAAGATTGGTTTCATCGGATCCGGCGGCATGGCGAAAGCACTCGCGGGCAAATGGATTTCGCAGCACGATGTTATGCTTTCCGGCCGGGACATGGAGAAGACACGTGCTGCTGCGGACGTTCTCGGCGCCAAGGCCGGAACAGCGGCCGAAGCGGCCGAGTTCGGCGATGTGGTTGTCTTGGCAACCCGTTGGCAGGACGTGTTCAATGGCATTGAGAGCGCGGGCGGTGAGAGCGCATTCGCGGGTAAAGTGGTGATCGATATCAACAACCCGGTGGACATCCAGTCCTTCGTAACCACCCGGACCGACGGATTGTCCCTAACCCAGGCGATCGCAGCAGCCCTTCCCGAGGCCTATGTGGGCAAGGCTTTCAACATGGCCCAAGTCTCGGTTTGGGAAGACCCGGACATGACCTATGACGGCCGTCAAATGGTGACGCTCTACACCTCCGATGAGCCGGCGAAGGACATCCTCGCCCAGCTCATCTCCGACACGGGTGCCGAGCCGCTGAGACTGGGAGGGAACGAACACGCCTATCAGCTCGAGGCTGCGGCGGCGATCGTGATCAAGTTTCTTTTCGCCGGACGTGATCCGCATACAGTCTTCAACTTCATTCAGCCGGAAACGAAGCCCATTCGCTAATGGGTCAGCCCCTTCCCGGCCGTTCCGTTGGGAAAAATCTGCGTTCTCAGACAGGAGGTTGCCATGGCCAAAGTCGCTCTCGTAACAGGCGGCAATCAAGGATTGGGATTGGCGCTCGTACAGGAGCTTGCCGAGCGGCTGAGCGCCGACGATGTTGTCTATCTGGCGTCCCGGTCACTTGAGCGGGGCCGGCAAGCCATTGCTGACATGGGTCCCACAAAGGCGGCCGTCGAGCTTGTCCAGCTCGATGTCACCGACGCAGAGTCAATCACTGCTCTCGCGGCGTTGCTCAAACAGAGGCATGGCGGCATCGACTATGTGGCGTCAAACGCCGCCGCCCGTATGGTCAAAGAGCAGCCCCAATCGCAGCAAGTTCGGCAACTTGTGGAAACCAACAACCACGGGTCCCGCGCGCTGTTCGCCGCCTTGGCCCCATTGCTGAACGACCATGCGAGATACGTGATGGTCGCGAGCTCTTTTGGGCAGCTCAATAAATTGCCGGAGAAACTCCATCGGTTCTTCGACATTGAAGCGATGTCCCTCGACGACATCGAAGACAGCATGGATCAGTACGTTTCCGCGATGGAGAACGGGCGTGCGGTCGAGGACGGTTGGCCGGAATGGATCAATGTGCCCTCCAAGATCGGGCAGGTTGCCACCGCCCGGATCGCCGCTCGGGACATGATCAGGGCCAAACCCGATAGCGGCATTCTTATAAACGCCGTATGCCCGGGCCTGATCGACACGGACGCCTCCCGGCCATGGTTCGACGACATGTCGAAAGCGCAAAGCCCAAGGGAAGCGGCAAAGCCCGTTGTGAACACCATCCTCCTCCCCACCGGAACGTCGGAACCCAACGGGCAGTTGGTCCGTTTCGGGAACTCACTGCCTTGGAAATAGGGTCACAGCCGGGCCGACGGCCAAAGTCGCTTTGCGTCGTGACCTCATAAAGGGGAGTCCGTGTTGATCCGACCTGTGCTTCAAGCTGCTGGAAGGATCAAGAACATTGGGGCCGGGTCAAACAGCGATCGCCCCACTTACTAAACAGCGCAAAACGAT
This sequence comes from Thalassobaculaceae bacterium, assembly GCA_963691835.1. Lineage (GTDB taxonomy): Bacteria > Pseudomonadota > Alphaproteobacteria > Thalassobaculales > Thalassobaculaceae. The sequence goes on along the minus strand of OY829383.1, from coordinate 3,546,846 downwards.
CATCGACATCGAAGAAACTCCGCTGACTTGACATCGGTCCCTTGGCGGTTACCCAGTCACCGAATCAGAATTTGCGCAGACAGGCGGAGCATTCAGAAATGCCCGACTCCCACGTGAATTCTACCAAGCAATGCCCCAAGTGTTCGCTGGTTTACTGTGCTTCCGATTGGAAAGACCACGAGCAGCATCCTGCTTGCAGACATCTTCCGGATACACCATAAACCCAGCCTCTCTACTGCTATTCCTTTTCAATCAAGAAACTCTCAAACTGTAGTGCCAGCAGGCCTCCGTCATTAACGATGCCGTAGGCTTTATTGGAGAGGCGGACCCAATCCCCGGATACAGGACTGTCCGTGAAACGGATCTGAAGCCGGGCCGCGTCTTGGTCTGATACGAAGAAAGATTGGTTTCCCATCGTGTAGGCGACCTCTTCATCATCGTATGGGATAGCGAATGTCAGGGAGTTGTCCGGTGCGTCCGTGGGAGGCGCCGTCAGCGCCTCCCGTGTCCAGTGTTTGGGGTTGGTGTAGGCATACACCTCGTCGAGTTGGAACCGGTCTTCTGACTGATATCGTGAATAGCTCAACTCAACATCGCCGATATGAACAGTGTAGTTTTTCCAGCCGAGCCCGTAGGAGTCGCTCAACCGTTCCGAGACATTCGCAGCGCTAGTAACGCGGGTCGGCGTCGTGAAAGTCACCTCGACATACATTCCCTCCGACAAACGGGCCCACGATGTACAGGTTTCCCGGCGGGCGGCGAGATGGGCTATCTTTGGTGCCACCATGTTCAGCTTCTGTATCTGAAATGCAGGATTGTGTTGTCCGATTCTCGCTAAAGAGCTTCAAGTTCGTAGGTCTTACCACCGCGTTTCATCGGAGGCCTACACAACGACGGTCCTAGCGAGTTTTGCGGTTGGCGCCCCCTTAGTCTCTTGAGGACTTCTTGGTTGAGCGCGCCAACGGCGACGTCGCCGGATGGCTTCGTCCGTTTTGGGTTGAAGCGGATGTCTCCTGCCTCCTCCCCTCGCCCGCGGCTTGCATCCGCTGTGTTTTGGGACCATGTCGTTACTGCTGACGCCCAGCCTCTCCCACCGTGCGACCAGAGTTCTGTTTCCCATGACCGTGATCCCGTTCGACAACAGCTTTGCGCGTCTTCCAGACAGGTTCTACGCCCGGCTTTCGCCCGAGCCGGTATCGTCGCCCAGTCTTATCAAGGTGAACCACGCTCTTGCGCGTCGATTGGGCTTGGACCCAGTTGCGCTCGAAGCGCCAGACATGGTCGCCGCCTTGGCAGGAAACACACTGCCTTCAGGAGCTGAACCGCTCGCTCAAGCCTACGCGGGACATCAGTTCGGGAGCTGGAACCCCCAGTTGGGGGATGGCCGCGCGATCCTGCTGGGAGAGGTGATTGCTCCGGACGGGGAGCGCTTCGACATTCAACTGAAAGGCTCCGGACAGACGCCGTTCTCGCGCCGTGGGGACGGCCGTGCACCGCTAGGGCCGGTTCTGCGCGAGTACATCGTATCTGAAGCGATGGCGGCACTTGGTGTCCCGACAACCCGGTCCTTGGCGGCGGTGGCGACGGGAGATCGCGTCTACCGGGAGGACATAGAGCCGGGTGCTGTTCTGACACGCGTCGCGGCGAGCCACATCCGCATCGGCACCTTCCAGTTCTTCGCGTCCCGCGGCGACTTCGACGGCGTGCGTCTGCTTGCCGAGCATGCGGTAGCGCGGCATTACCCGGCGGCAGCCGATCAACCGGACCCGGCCTTGGCGCTGCTCCAGGGCGTCGTGGCGCGGCAGGCCAAGCTCGTCGCCCGGTGGATGGCTTTGGGGTTCATCCACGGCGTGATGAATACCGACAACATGACCGTTAGCGGCGAGACGATTGATTACGGCCCCTGCGCCTTCATGGACACGTTCAACTCCATGCAGGTCTTCTCTTCCATCGACCACGGTGGGCGCTACGCCTATCTCAACCAACCCCATATTGCTCAGTGGAATCTGGCGCGTTTCGCACAAGCCCTATTGCCGGTTCTTTCGGGCGACGAGGAAGCCCAACTGAGTGCCGCCCAACAGGCGATTGATGCGTTCGCTGGCCAGTTCCAAGAGGCATGGCTGGCTGAGATGAGGGCGAAACTCGGCCTCGAAGGCGCCGAAGACGGGGACACCAGTTTGATCAATGGCCTCCTCACGATCATGGAGGAAGGCGGGGCCGATTTCACCCTGACCTTCAGAGGACTTTCGGACGGGTCGGCGCGTGAGCAGTTTCGCGATCCCAAAGCTTTCGACCGATGGCTCGAGGATTGGCGCGCCCGCGGAGGCGAAGAGATGGCCGACTTGGACGCCATCAATCCGCTGTTCATCCCACGCAATCATCTCGTCGAGGCTGCGATCAATGCAGGACTCGAAGGGGATTTCGAACCGTTTGAAGATCTCCTCGCGGTTCTCTCCGACCCCTACGCCGCGAGACCCGGGCACCTTGGCTACGCCTCCCCTCCGAAACCCGGGGAGCGTGTGTACCAGACCTTCTGCGGCACCTAGCAACTCCCAAGTCGCAGTATGTTTCTAGCCGCTGGATGAGCGCAGAAGTCAGGTGGCCGGTTGCTCCGCCTCGACAGCCCTTGATGCCGCACCGCCGATCGCTTCCGTTCTTTCGGAGGGTTTCGCGTCTTCTGTCACCCGGACCGTCACCTCGCGGTTGGCGAAACGGATGCCCTGGGCCTCGAACGCGGCACGGATCCGGTGAAGCAGTTCCCGCCTGATGACAAACTGCTTGCCCGGGATGGCCTTGAACTTCACCCGCAGGATCATCGCGGAGTCTTCCATCTGAATGACGCCTTGCGACTTGGGCGGCTCAAGAAGACCATCCCCCGCCGTTTCGTCATCCATCATCTCGGCGCCGATGGTCTTCACGATCTTCTTCACCTTCTGCGGGTCGGTGTCGAATGTAAGACGCAGCGGCAGTTTCATGATGACCCAGTCGCGCGAATAGTTCGTCAGCGCGGCGATGTCTCCAAACGGAATGGTGTGAACAGCACCGAGTTGGTGACGGAGTTGAAGGCTCCGGACCGAGATGCGTTCCACCGTCCCCTTGACCGTTCCCAGATCGATGTACTCTCCGCGCCGAAACGCGTCGTCGATCAGGAAGAAAACCCCGGAGACAACGTCCTTCACCAGGGTTTGCGCTCCGAATCCGATTGCCAAACCGATCACGCCGGCGCCCGCCACGAGGGGGGCCACATTGACCCCCATGCTGGATAGAGCCGAGAAGAGACAGGTGAGTGCAATCGCTGCGAAGGCGAAAGACCGAAGAAGCGGCAGAAGCGTCGCGGCACGGCTGACCCCGAGGCCACCTTCGCCATCACCTCCTTCATCGCCGCTGTCCGCCGGCTGCTCAGCGGCCGTCCTGACGTCGATAATGGTCCGGGTGAAATCCCAGATGGTCCAACCGACAAGCGCGGTTAGGCCGACATTGATCACGGCCTGGAACACCCTTTCCGCTGTTCCGGCCGCGGCGAGCGTCGCCGGATCCAATCCCCAAATGGAAAGGATGATGAGTAGACCGGCCGCGGTCAGAAACGATCGCCCTGTACGCGCGATCGCCGCCTTGATCGACTCGTCGTAGGGCTGCATACGCAGGTAGTGAACCAGAATCCGGTAGCTCATCCACGAGAGAATGAAGACGACCAGGGACTTGAGTATGCCCACGGCGACGACGTCCACGTCGCCCGCGACCAGCGCGCCACCGGTAAAGAGCATCCAAACGAGAATCTGAACGACCGACATGAGCAGCGCCCAGTTTCGCGTAAGGGCGGCACCAAGCCCCCGTTCTTCCGGCACGGGCAAAAGGTCAGACGTCGCCCGGTTGATCAGGTAGATGCCGCTGAGCGTTCCAACAATCCACACCACCCCCAAAAACATGGAGAGAAGATCGGGCGTGCCTTCCGGGGCGCCGAACTGGAACATGAGATCGGACGTCGTCGTCTCGAACATCCAGAGTGCCGACAGCCCGAGCACAACCCAATGAACCAGTCTGGTCGCGTTGTCGCTGATCGCGACGAGCCTGTAGATCGGCCAGTTTTGGGGAAACATGAAATCGATGAACGACCGGACAATCAGCACCACGGTCACGAGCGCGACGTAGCTCGACACAAAGATCCGCAGATCCGGATGCTGAAAAAAGAGATAAAGCGTTGCCATCGCGGTCATCGCGAAAGCGACGGAACTGGACAGCTCAATCACCAGGAAGAGTGCCGCATCGCCGATCGTACCGAGAGAGCCATAAGACCCCTTCTCCACGTTGCGTTCCGCGATGGCGATCTGCCGCTGGGCGGCCCGCCGTCTCCAGAAGAAACGCACAAAAAAGCCTGCCGCGAGGCAGGTCAGCAGGGCAAGCATTGAATAGCCAATGCCGCCGGCATCTGACAGTCGGGCAGCAACGGCGACAAACGCGTTCCCGAACTCAGGCCACTTGGCCAACAACGCATTGGCATTGGACGTCAGCGCCTCGCCGATCTCACGCGCGTTCATCAAGAGATTCTCGTCGGGCAGGGCTTCCTCCGAGCGCTGCGCCGCGAACTCGGCGATGAGTATGTCTCTCACCTGCTCATCGCTAAGCCGACCGAGCATCGCTTGAAACTCAGCCTCGCTTAAATCGGCCGGAAGACTGATGGGATCTGATTGCGCCCAAACTCTTGAAGAGCCAGACATCAGCAACGGAACCACAACCAAAAGCAATAGTGTGGCCAAAGATCTCAATAGTTTTGGCTGCATCCCGTGCCCTGTCTAAGCTGGTATTAATCGTTCTAGGCTCACTATTGCCGCATCCTGGCAAGCTGGATCATGCGACGCCAAGCCGCTCTCCAACAATCATCTGAAGGACGATATCCCACAACGGGACAACGTTTCTTTCTGGCCATTTGACGACGGCAGCAAGCATTCCGAAACGGTCGATGCGGAACAAGACCTCACCCCGTTTCTATTTGAGAGATGTTTTATTGGTGATCAAGGCCGAAAAAACGCAACTTGGCTGGTTTGGACCTGTGGAAAGCCCGACAAAAGCACGCGCCTGAGCCGCTCATATAACGCGATCAGTTTGCTATTGGGACTGGCCATTGCGTTCGCATTCCGACTTGATCAGACGCCGCAACCACTGATGCGCCGGATCTTCGGTAAAGCGTTCATGCCAGATCTGAGAGAGCGTGAATGGGGGCAATCTTAGCTCTTCAGGCAGTTCCGTGAGCACAAGGTCCTCCGTGAGAACCTCGCGGGCCAACAACTCGGGAATGGTGATGATCAGGTCGGATTTCGCGATGACGGCGCCGACCGTGAGAAAGTGAGCAACCCTCAGGACGATGTTTCTGGAGAGGCCATGCTGGCGCAAAACCTCATCAATCCGGCCGCCGCCTCTGCCTGTGATGCTCAACAGTGCGTGGGGTGACGCGGCGTACCGCCGAAGCGTTAGTCCAGTGTGAAGAACCGGGTGGTCCTTTCGCATGAGGCAGACCTGTCGGTCCTCCATCAAAGCCTGATGGCGGACGTTATCCAGTACCGGCCCATCATCCACCACGCCGAAACCAAGCGACACGCGGCCTTCACGAAGGTCGGCGATCGCCGCATCCGACAAGTTCACAATCTCGATCTTCACCTTCGGGGCCAGGCTGAACACCTGGGACAGCACCGCCGGCATGATGCTTTGGGCAACATAATCCGGAGCCACGATGCGAAACCGGTTCACTGCCTGCGCTGGATCGAAAACCTGTGGTTTCAGCAATCCCGACAACCGGGACAGGGCCTCTTCAACGGGGACCCTCAACGACTCTCCCCGTGGCGTCAGGACCATGCCACGGCCGGACCGGACGAGCAGCGGGTCTTTCATGACGTAGCGCAGCCTATCCAGCGCGCGGCTCATGGCAGGCTGAGAAAGGTTCACCTGCTCCGCGGCCCTGCTGACACTCTCGGTTTCCAGGAGCGCGCCAAGCGCTTTCAGCAGGTTGAGATCGATGTTTAATATATTCGTTTGATGCATGCTTTCCATATATCCCATGCATTAGACTAATTCAATGTCACACCATAGGTTTGGATCATCGGATTTCACCAAACCAGGGAGACGGAAAATGTTCGTTGTTTCAGGCGTTACCGGAAACACAGGCTCCATCGTTGCGCAGACCTTGCTCGACCAGGGCCAAACGGTGCGCGTCATCGTCCGCTCAGAAGCCAAGGGCGCGAGCTGGAAAGCAAAGGGCGCGGACATAGCCGTCGCCGACATCCTCGACACAGCCTCAATGACCAAAGCGCTCGAGGGTGCGGACGGTGCTTACTTCCTTTTGCCGCCGGATCTCGCCAGCGAGACCTTTCTTGAAGACAGCACCAAGCGGGCGGAGAGCATCGTTTCCGCCGCCAAGGCGGCGAGACTGCCCCACGCCGTCATTCTCTCGTCCGTGGGCGCGCAACACGAAGACCGCGTTGGGCCAATTTCGACGGTCGCCCGACTTGAGAAACTGTTTCTTCAGGCCTCAATTCCTCTGACAGCGGTCCGTCCCGGCTATTTCCTGGAGAACATTCGCGACATGATGCCGGCGGTCATCCATGAGGGCATCTACCCGAGCATGATCCTGCCGCTGGATTTCAAGATCGACATGGTTGCGACCCGCGATATCGGTGCGGCCGTTGCCGACGCCCTGATCAGGCCCACGCCGATCGCCCATCGCGTGATCGAACTCAGGGGCGCGGATCAATACTCCGCCGAGGACATCGCGTCCGAACTATCGAAAGGCCTCGGCCGGGAAATCACACCGGTCGCCGTCCCACCGGAAGCATGGGTGCCACAGCTCAAGCAAAGCGGGCTGTCGCATGGGTCGGCGGAGACCATCGCGGAGATGCACGAGAACATCAACAACGGCCGCATTGCGTTCACGGACTCGAACGCCAGAAGGGGCAACGTCACCCTTCCCGAATTCCTGCAAGACCTCGTCGCCTGATCTCTTGAAGCCCTGAGCCCTCTCCGCCTCTGATCAGGGAGGGCTCAACGCTTTCAATGGTCATGTCGGCAATCTCATTGCGATGGTCCAGGACACCCTCAAGAACAACCGGCGGCGAAAGCCGGAGATCTCCGTGCCCCCCTGACACTACCGCCGTGTATGCTGACCGACGGAGAGTGGAGGGCCTGCCATCACCCAAAACCCTGGGCCACCTTTGGAGCACGATCACGACCGCGCCTCAATCGCGGCACGGCTTCGGACGGGCCCTCGTGTCAGCTACCTTCGGGACTGGGTCTACGGCGGAATCGACGGTGCGGTAACCACCTTTGCGATCGTTGCCGGGGTCGTGGGGGCGAACCTGTCGTCAGGGATCGTTTTGGTGCTTGGCGTGGCCAACCTGTTAGCCGACGGGTTCTCCATGGCGGCCTCCAACTACTCCGGCACAAAGGCTGAAGTCGATGAGGCGGAACGCCTTCGCAGCATGGAAGAAAGGCACATTGATCTGGCACCGGATGGCGAACGGGAAGAGGTCCGGCAGATTCTGGCCGGCCAGGGCTTCACGGGTCCGGATTTGGAACGGGCGGTAACGGTTGTCACCTCTGACAGAAAACGCTGGATCAGTTTGATGTTGAAGGAGGAGCACGGCCTTCAGGCCGTCCAGCGTTCGCCGATCAAGGCCGCCGCCAGCACCTTCTTGGCATTTGTCCTGTGCGGCGCGGTCCCCTTGGCGCCCTTCGCGGTTGGTGCCGATGCCACTCTGACGGTTTCGATCGCAATGACTGCGGCCGCATTCTTCGCGATCGGTTCTTTGAAAAGTCTGTGGTCCTTGAGCCATTGGTGGATGTCAGGACTGGAGACCACTGCGATCGGGCTCGGGGCTGCCGGTATCGCCTACATGGTTGGGTATCTGTTGCGCGCCCTCGTTTCATGACGGGGAGACGTCGCTGGCTTCCGTGTCCCGCGAGAGCGCTGTCCAGCCTCACGCAAAGTCATTCCGACCCATGGCGAACGATATTGAAGCCCTCCTCCGACGTCGGCGGCTCGAAGAGGCTGCCGAACTGCAGGAACTGCTCATGGCTAGGGGCGTAAGGGTGGAGGCCAGCTTCATTCCGGGCTTTGACGCGGTTCCAACAAACCTCCGCCGGCGTATCGATGAAGTGGAGAATGTGATCCGCATCCGCTTCCCGAACGAGGTCCGCCAACGAAGCCCGCTGGCCCCGGGTGTTCGCCGCAAAATCCAGCACGATCGAGGTCTTTGCGGAGAGCAACGCCAGAACGTGCGGCCACAACACGCCGCGAAGCCGTCTGGATCGGTCGCGATAGTCCTCAAGAGATAACAGCTCCCCTGGCCACAGTGCGGAGGTCCAGTGATCTTCGGAGATCAGAACCGCCGGTGTGCGTTCCGCCAGATCTGCCGCCAGGGTGGACTTGCCTGCCCCCATCAAGCCTGAGACCAAATGCAGCGTCGGCCTCGTCATTCTCCAACTCCCGGGTTTTGCCCTCAACCTAAGTAGGCGTCATTGGCCCAAAAGCCGGGGCCAGAGCAACGGTTCGGTAACGGATACGACCCCGGATCTGGGTGGCACAACGGTTGCGGATTTCGCCTTGTATGAGGAGGCCAGATCCATGCAGAACGTCCACCAAGACTCAGAGCCGACCGGCAAGCACCAAAGTGAACGCCTTGATTCACATGGATATCCAGGCCGCATTACCCACGATACCGGTTTCGCGCAACAGCATCTTCTTGAGCACGTCGGTCCCAATCCGGCTCGCACATCGCGATGCATTAATCAACACGCGCGCACGACGCCCTAATTCCGGACGCGCGTCATGCACAAGCTTGCATCAAGAACGGCTGACATCCCGGTTCCTGTCCTGGTCGTCCTGTCGATGCTGATGATCACGTTGGCGGATGCGGCTGGGAAGGAGGCAACCCAGTCCCACGCCATCTGGCAGGTCCTTTGGATCAGAGGCTGCATCTGGATCGTATTCGCGCTGTCGTTCTTCCCCACGGTCGGGGAGCTCAAGGTCGCTTTCGGCACCCAACACCGGTCGAGACACATTCTGCGATCTCTCGTTCTGCTGGCTGAGATCGGCGTGATGATGCTGTCGTTCAGTCTTCTGCCTTTGGGTGATGTGACCGCGATCATCGCCGCGGCCCCGATCATCGTCACGGCCCTATCCGTTCTCCTGCTCGGGGAGACGCTGACCCGGACCGGGCTCCTCTGCCTTTTTGCCGGGTTTGCCGGTGTGCTTCTCGTCGCCAAGCCTGGTGTGGGTGTCTTCGGGTTTCTGTCCCTCATTCCCCTCTTCGGTGTCGTGCTGTGGGGAACCTACCAGGTCTTCCAGAAGCGCTTGGGCGCCGTGGATGATGAGAGAACGTCCCTACTTTGGACGGCGGTCATCCTGTTCGTGGGCTCGAGTGTCATGGCGCCGTGGTTTTGGACCGTGCCGACGCTGACGTCATTGGTGGTCATGGGACTGGCCGGACTGTTCAATGTTCTCGGCCATTTTGGCTTGATCGTCGCGCTAAAACGCGCGGACGCATCCGCCATTCAACCCTTCACCTACGCTTCTGTGGTTTGGGCGTTGGGCATCGGATTTGTCGCCTTCGGCGAGGTTCCCGATCTGCTGAGTGGGGTCGGCATCGCCGCCATCGTTCTCGCCGGGTTGCGCCATTCGCGGTCCTAGGCCGTATCCTCCGCCACCCGGTAATCACGCCCCATGATCAGATCGTCCCGTTCTCCCGAAGGCTCCTGATGTCCTCTTCGGAATATCCGGCATCCCGAAGAATCTCGTCCGTATGCGCGCCCAGATCGGGGGTCCCATTCCGCATCTGACTTGGCGTCCGCGACATCTTCACGGCCTGCCCGACCACGCGCGCCTTGGATCCATCGGCGGACGTGATCTCCGGATCCATCTGAACCGTCTTCACCTGCGGGTCCGCAAAGGTCTGGTCGACTGAGTAGATGGGCCCGGCCGGCACCCCAGCCTCCGCCAACACGTCAATCCAATGCTGCGTCGGCTGCGTTGACGTTCGCGCCTCAATCTCAGCGTTCAGGCGGTCCCGGTTTGTGAGCCGGTCCTTGGGCGCTGCAAAATCAGGCTGATCGAAGAGGTCCGGCGCGCCGATCGCATCGCAGAGCCGCCGATAAAGGTTCTGCGCCGAGGCCTGAATGATGATCGCACCGTCAGAGGTCTTGAAGACACCGGTGGGGATGTGAACCGGATGGTTGTTGCCTGCCTGCTTCGGCACATCCCCCTTCATCAGATACCGGGCGGCTTGTAGATCCATCATCGCGATCTGTGCCTCGAGAAGAGAGGTCCGCACCCATTGCCCTTTGCCGGAACGCTCCCGCTCATACAGTGCGATCATCACGCCCATGGCCAGGTTGAAGCCCGCAGAGAGATCCGCGATCGGAATACCCACTCGAACCGGCCCCTGCCCGGGCAATCCGGTGACCGACATCAGCCCCCCCATCCCCTGGGCGATTTGATCAAGACCCGGGCGCCCGCTGTAGGGCCCCTCCTGACCAAAGCCTGAGATGCTGCCGTAGACCAGACGCGGGTTGATCTCCGACAGGGTGTCATAGTCGATCTTCAGCCGGTGCTTTACGTCCGGGCGGAAGTTCTCGATGACGACATCCGCTTTCTCAACCAGCCGCAGGAAGACAGAGCGGCCCTCATCCGACTTCAAGTTAAGCGTCAGGCTGCGCTTGTTCCGATGGAGATTCTGGAAGTCGAAACCTGTCCGCTCCCCTCCCAAGGAGTCTGTCCCCAGGGATTTCGGCATCTCGATTTTCACGACATCGGCGCCCCAGTCCGCCAGTTGGCGCACCGCCGTCGGGCCGGCCCGGGCCCGGGTGAGGTCCAAAACGAACAGATCGGCTAGCGGTCCTTGGGTCATCTCGTCGGCTTCCCCCTGATCGAAGACGCCGCCTGCTGCCCTGTGCCTCGGACAACAAGCCGTCACCATCTTTGGCATACAATATCTAACAGGCTGGCGGGAACGACGCTATATTGTCTGGGGCGAGGGACGGTGCGCGGAGGCCACCATGGTGCCCCTGGACATTGAAAGGCCAAAGCATGTCGGACCGGGCATCGGACTCTCTCCCTCAGTTGAGCGACGGCGAACAGGGCTTTCCGCGCCCAACCCCGAACGACAACGAAGTCGATGGCCGTCTTCTCGCCAGTCAAGTCGCCTCCAGGCTCCGCGACATGATCGTCCAAGATGAGCTCAAGCCCGGTATGCGCATTCGGGAGCGGCAGCTTTCGGAGCGCCTGAACGTCTCCCGCACACCGCTCCGGGAGGCGATCCGCATCCTTGTTGGGGAGCGGCTGGTCGACACCCTGCCGAACAGGGGGGCTGTCGTGGCCTCGCCCAGTGCTGAGGAAATCCGCCAACTTCTCGAAGTGCTTGGTACGCTTGAAGGGATGGCGGGACGTTTGGCCGCGCGGGATGCCACGGACGCGCAGATCGGCGAGATCCTGGCCCTGCACCACGAGATGCTGTCCGCCTACTACCGCAAGGACAAGCTAGCCTACTTCAAACTCAACCAAGCCATCCACAAGAGCATCGTCGAGGCCGGCGGCAACCAGGTCCTGATCGAAACGCACCGGCAACTGAATGCCCGGCTATTCCGGGTCCGCTATGTCTCCAACCAGCAGAGCGGCCGATGGCATGAGGCCGTCGAGCAACATGAGCAGATCGCGGCCGCGCTGAAAGCACGGGACGTCGACGGCCTTGAGCAGCTCATGCGCGCGCACATCGGTCAGACCTGGCTCAAGGTGAGCACGGCGATCTCCTGACCGTCATTTGGTATACCAAATTACCGTTGACGGGTTTCCCGTGCCACGCTCACTATGTCCGGACAAGCAAAAATCCGCTCGGTGGCACTGTCTCCGATGACGGAAAAACACATAGGGAGGGAATGGGCGATGTTGCGTTCAGTTCTCACAACAGTATCGCTGGCGGCGGTTGGCGTCAGTGTGATCGTCGCGGGTGGAACCTCCGCCTGGGCACAAAATAAACCGGCCATCGAGGTCGTGACCCACGCCGGAGCGGGCGGCGGTACCGACGTCAACTCACGCATGATGATGATGCGGTCCCGGCGGACGTTGAAGCAGGACATGGTCGTCGTGAACAAGCGTGGCGGCGGCGGGGCTGCGGCCATGAACTATTTCATGACCCGTCCATCCGACGGCAACACGATCATGACCTTCACGGTGGGTCATGCGATCACAATGGCTATGGGCAAGACCAAGTTGAAGGTCGAGGACATGGCCCCGATCGCCCGGGGCACCAACGATCCTCAAATCCTGATGGTCAACTGCAAGACCACTCCCTACAAAACGCCGGAAGCGTTCGTCGCTGGCATGGAGAACGGGGACTCTCTCAAGTTCGGCGGCACCCACACAGGTACGATCGATCACATCACCGTCTATCTGTGGGCAAAGCGCCTGGGCGTGCCGATGCCGACCTACATCCCCTTCAAGGGCGGTGGGGAGTTGGCCACACAGTTGGTCGCAGGCGCCGTCGACGTGGCAACGCTGAACCTGTCCGAAGCCGCGGCTCCGGTCGAGGCCGGGGACATTTGCCCCCTCGTCATCCTTGCGGAGAATGGGATGGAGCCGATCCCGGCGGCAAAGACCGCCAAGGCGTTGGGGATTGATCTGATCCTCTCCACCACCCGTGGTTTCGTGACCCATTCGGGTGTGGACGAGGCCCGGCGCGCCGAGCTGGAAGCGGGGATGAGCAAGGCCATGAAGCACTCGCTGTACCAGGCTTACCTGATGAACTCCGATCTGGACTCATCCTCACCGCAGCCCTCCGGGCCCTGGGGTCAGCAGATCAAGTCCATGGTGGACGAGTTCGGACCAGCGCTGAAAGAGATGGGGCTCGTTAAGTAGAGAGCTTTCCGACACTCTCTTGAAATCAAGGAGGTAACGGTGCGTCGCGGGCGGCGCACCGTTCATCTGCGGATGCAGCATCTTATCCTTCCGGGCGCCATCGTCGTCTTCTCTTCGGTCGTCATCTGGCTTGCTTTGCAGCTTGATGTTTCCCCGCCGATGATTGTCGGCGAGAGCATGCAGCCTCGCGTCTTCCCGATTGTACTGATGATCTTGAACATCGTGCTGGCGGCCGCACTCGCCCTTCAATACCGGTCGACCCCGCCCAAACAGCCGCCGAGGGAGGGCGTTGTGACATGGGGCTCCATCGCCCTGTTCGCCCTCTTCTACGTGCTCACGGAGTTCGTCGACATGATGATCGCGATCGCGGTCGTCGTGTTCCTGATGTGCCTCTTGTGGGGAGAGCGCCGCATCTGGGCAGCGCTCGCCGTCGCCATCATCACACCGAGTTCCATTTTCCTGTTGTTCGATACGGTGCTGCGGGTGCGCTTTCCCCGCGGTCTGTTCACGAACTGGTACTACGGGTAGGGCGCCGCGATGCTGGAAGCGCTCCAGGCCATGGGTTCGGTCATCTTCGACCCCTACCTCCTGCTGCTCATCTTCTTGACAACCGTCGTGGGCGTGGTGATCGGCGTCCTGCCTGGACTGGGTGCGACGACGGGAGCCGCGTTGCTTCTTCCGTTCACACTGACAATGGATCCGGTCCACGCGATCGCGGTGCTGGCGACAATCTATGTTTCCGCGACGTTCGCCGGATCAATCACCGCGATTTTGATCAATACGCCAGGCACCGCCGCGGCGGCTGCGACGACCTTTGACGGCTATCCACTCGCCCAGCGGGGCGAGGCGGGCCGAGCGCTTGGCATCGCCGTCGTCTCCAGTACGTTCGGCGGCGTCTTCTCCGTGATCATCCTGTGTATCGCGGCTCCGCTTCTCGCGCGGGTCGCCTACGAGTTCCGGCCGCCCGAGTACTTCGCGCTGGCTGTATTCGGCTTGTCGATGCTGGCCTCGATCAGCGCGGGCGGCGCAGTTCGGAACCTGATCGGCGGGGTCTTCGGAGTCTGGCTGGCGACCATCGGTGCAGAGCCGACAACGGGCATCGAACGCTTCATGTTCGGCAACTACGAACTCTACGAAGGCCTGTCCTTCGTGCCCGTCTTCATCGGCTTGTTCCCGATTTCCGAGCTTCTGATTCAATCCCGATACGTCAATCGGGCGATAGACGCCGTGAAGCTGAAAGCAGTGAAGCTGCCAACCAAGGAAGACTACAAGCGGATCTGGCGCACGGTTCTTCGGTCCTGCGGGATCGGCACGTTCATCGGCGTTCTGCCCGCAGAGGGGGCGACCGTCGCCTCCATGATCGGGTATGCCGAAGCCCGCCGCTGGTCCAAGAATAAAGACGAGTTCGGCAAGGGTGCCGTCGAAGGCATCGCGGGTGCGGAAGCCGCGAACAATGCCGCCACGGGCGGTGCCATGGTGCCGACGATGGTCTTGGGTATTCCCGGAAGCGGTACCACCGCCGTGATCCTGGTGGGCCTGCTGGTCCATGGACTGCGGCCCGGGCCGTATCTGTTCACCGAGCAGGTTGATCAGGTCTATCAGATCTTTGGCGCCATGCTGGTGGCGAACCTGATGTTCATGGCCATGGGCCTTTATGCGGCGAAGGTCTTTGCCAGGATTTCTCTGGTGCCGATCAAGTTCCTTTGGCCGATCGTGTTCACGTTGGCCGTGATCGGCGCCTACGCCCTGAGCTCTTCCCTCCTCGACGTGTGGATCGCGCTGATCTTTGGGGTGATCGGCTTCTTCGCGCGCCGTTTCGGGTTCGCCGTCGCCCCGATCGCCGTCGGCCTGATCTTGGGAGAGATGGTCGAGACCAACCTCCAGAACTCCCTCAAGATGCTGGACGGAGAGTGGTGGATGATCTTCGCCCAGCCATTGGCAGCGATGTTCCTGTTCTTCGCCTTCCTGGGGCTCTTCGGCTCAACCATCTTCGGATGGATGCGGAAGCGGTTCTGGACGTCGGACTGATCTGGAGAGTGCCATGAAAATCACCGATGTGGCCGCCCGGCGGCATCGTGGCGACGGCGGTAATCCGTACTCCGCTGAGATCGTTATCGTCGAGGTTTCGACCGACGCCGGTGTCACGGGCGTCGGCTTTGCCAACGCGCCACCGCGAACAGGTTCGATCATCGCCCAGTTCCTGGAGTTCGTGTTCGGACCAGTCGCCAACGGCTCAGACCCGCGCCTGACCGGTGACCTTTGGCAAAAGCTGCAAAGCCAAGCCGTGCCCCGGCGGGGTGGTGATGGTATCGCCCGGTACGCCCTGGCGGCACTGGACATGGCCTTTTGGGACATCAAGGGGAAGGCTGCCAACCAGCCGGTCAGCGCGCTGCTTGGGGGGCATCGACACCATGTGCCTACCTACGCCAACTGCGCGCATCACATGGCGCCGGACGCGCTGGCGGAGCGGGCAGCGTCCTACGTTGCCATGGGTCACCGCGCTCTCAAGATCCGGGGCACCCGGGGATACGTCACGCCGAACGAGGCGACGGACCGCGTCCGCGCTGTTAGAGAAGCCATCGGCCCCGACATCAAACTCATGGTCGACGTCAACGGCAGTTGGGACGCGGACACCGCCATTCAACAGCTCAAGGCCTGGGAGCGTTATGATCTCTATTGGCTGGAGGAACCCGTACCGCCACACGACTACTCGGGCTATGCCAGGGTGAAGGCGCGCGCCGGCGGTACCTACGTCGTCGGCGGTGAGCAGAATGTCGGGCTTTCCGAGTTCCGGGCGCTGGTCGAGCAAGGCGGCGTCGATATGGTGCAGCCGAACGTCATGATCACGGGCGGCATCACCGACTGGCTTCGCATCCATGCCTATGCAACGTCGATGAGCGTGCCTGTATCGCCCTGGGATCTGCAAAACGTTCACATTCACATGGCCGCAGGTCTGCCGAATGTCCGTTGGATCGAATACTTCATGGCGGACAACGCCTTGCTGGAGTTCCAGACCCAACTGTTCTCGGGCGCTCCCTTCGAAGAGGTCGTCGATAAGGAAGATGGCGTCTTGTTGGTCCCCCCATCCAGACCGGGTTTGGGTCTGTCACTTGACCAAGAAGTTGCCGAGCGATCGGCTGTCCGAGACTAGGGTCCAGACAGGCTTGCCGATGACCGCGGTACCAA
Organism: Thalassobaculaceae bacterium; assembly: GCA_963691835.1. Lineage (GTDB taxonomy): Bacteria > Pseudomonadota > Alphaproteobacteria > Thalassobaculales > Thalassobaculaceae. The sequence continues at coordinate 3,530,765 of OY829383.1, read as the reverse complement.
GACAGGGAACGGATTGCCACACGCACCTTTTCGGCCCGGCCGATCAGTTCCCCTTCTCACCAGATCGTGCTTATACCCCGGATGACGCCAGCGAGGCGGACGCGAGCCGCATGCTCGCGCGGCTGGGACTAGATCGGATCGTTCTCGTTCATGCCAGTGTCTATGATCGCAACACCCGGCTTTTAAAAGGACTGGATTGGTTCGGCGACAGGGCCAGGGGGGTGATCACCATCAGCGGAGAAGAGGCAAAGGCGGACCTTCACCGTCTCAGGGATAGAGGCGTTTCCGGCGTTCGCATCAACAATATCTCCAACAAAGATCTATCGGCCCGCGCGGTCGTCGACCGGGTCCTGGATCTGTCGAGAAAAGTCGCGGACCTGGGCTGGCATGTACAAGTTTTCTTGTCCGGCGACAGCCTTCGGGGCGTCCTTAAAAAGGCCGGAGAGATGCCCTCCCCTCTCGTGGTCGATCACTTCGGCCTTGTTTCGAGCGGACGGGATGAGGACCAGCAAGTGCGGGACCTGCTGTTGGATCGAGTGGGCGAAGGAGCGTGTTGGCTGAAGCTGTCCGCCGCCTACCGCCTACCCGGTGAAGCAGACGACGCGCGCGCGCTCACGACGGCGTTCATAGCCCGTAACCCGGATCGGCTCCTCTGGGGCTCGGACTGGCCGCATCCCCCGGCGAACCGCAGTCCCGACACCAGACTTGTCGCCCAGCCCTTCAGAGCCGTTGATACACAGCGGCTCTTCGAAGACTTCCTGGACGCCGTTCCCGACACCACCGTTCGTCAGAAAATCCTCGTCGACAATCCAACGGCGCTCTACCGGTTTTAAATGTCGAAGACCGCTGAAGGATCAGGCGTTCCGTCCCTCAAGCGCTGAGAGAACCTCGTCGGCAACTTGTTCGGTGGTTGCGTCTCCGCCCAGGTCCCGGGTCAAGACACGTCCCTCGGCCGTCACCCGTTCCACGGCAGCCATAAGCGCGGCCGCGGCAGCTGGCTCGCCGATATGATCGAGCATCATGGAGGCCGTCCAGAACGAGCCTATGGGATTTGCGATCCCCTTCCCCATGATGTCGAACGCCGATCCGTGGATGGGCTCGAACATCGATGGCGCATCCCGTTCCGGGCGAAGATTCGCCGTTGGAGCGATACCCAAAGACCCCGTCAAAGCGGCTGCAAGATCGGAAAGGACATCCGCATGGAGATTGGTCGCAACGACCGTGTCCAAGGACCGGGGGTCCAGAACCATCCGGGTGGTCATGGCATCGACGAGCATCTTGTCGATCTCGATGTCCGGAAAGTCCTGGCGAACCTCCTCGAAGACCTGATCCCAAAAGACCATTCCATGCCGTTGGGCGTTGGATTTCGTCACCAGCGTGAGCTTCTTCCTTGGGCGGGACCGCGCCAGTTCCAAAGCGAAGCGTTGAATGCGCTCAACGCCGGTTCGGGTGAAGACGGCGACGTCCATTCCGACCTCTTCGGGAAGACCTGTATGGGCCCTTCCGCCCACGCCCGCGTACTCGCCTTCCGAGTTCTCTCTGACGATGACCCAATTGAGGTCGGCCGCACTGACGTCACGAAGCGGCCCATTGATCCCAGGGAGCAAACGGGCGGGACGGACATTGGCGTACTGGTCCAACGGTTGGCAGATCGCCAATCTCAGGCCCCAAAGCGACACGTGATCCGGAACCCGTGGATCGCCGGCTGAGCCGAAATAGATCGCATCGAACGGCCGGAGCGCATCCAGTCCGTCATCTGGCATCATCTTGCCGGTTTCAAGGTAGTGGTCGGTTCCCCAAGGGAATGTCTCCACCTGGATCGAGAACCCCCCATCCCGCGCCGCGACACCGTGCAAGACCCGCACTCCGGCGCTGATGACCTCACCGCCAATCCCGTCGCCAGGGATGGCGGCAATCCGGTATTCACGCATCATAGTCTCCAGAAAAGGCTACAAACGCTTCGCGCCCATCCAGGGAAACTGGATGTCTCGCGCGGCAAGTCAGCCAAGACGAACATCGTGATCTGCCGTGCTCAGTGGCGCGTCGACAGTGGCTGGGCCGGAAGACTGCCAACCAGAAAAGGCGTCAGGGACAAACGCTGATAAACGCCCAGTTGCTCCATGATAAGGTTGGCGCCGGAGACCGTCACAATCGTAGGGTCTTCCTCAATGTTCAGCTTTTGGACCTCTCCACCGACGATGAGCATGCTGTAGCGGCCTGAGCGCAGTCCCAATCCGAGTGCCGTCAGATCCGCGGTGATCCCAATGGATTTTGCGAACTCTCCAAAAGGATCCGCCCAAGCGTCTATCAAACCGTCACCGCCGATGGACGACGTCCATGCCGAAAGGACGAACGGGTCCACAACGGCCGTGCAAATGCACTGCTCAATCGCCCGGGTCTTCTTCAAGATCGGGACGACCGGCAGGTATTCGTTGATATGAGAATCCGTGCAGATCGGTGTGAAAGCGCCTACGACACCGATGATCAGTGTCGGCTTGTCCGCCACGATCTTGTCGACCGTCTCCCGTGACATGGAGCCTCCGTCCCAGTGGAACAGCTCCGACGCCGGAAGTTTCGATCCGATCCCAATTGTCACAACCAGTCTCCCTCTTGCCGATTGGCAACCATCTCACATCTCGCCGAAACACGAGTTTAACCATACGAATTTAATCTGTCAGTGTATTCACGGCTTACACCTATGCGGCTTCTGGGCGAGAATGGTGCAACTCGCTACAAAACGAGAGCTTCGGGGAGCACTCTGGATGTCGGCAGACGGACCCACCGCGCCACACCTTCCATCTAGAAAACGGCAATTGGCATCTCCGTTCAGTCTCAGAGCGTCCGCGGTCACCGTTGCTGCGGTACTTGCAATCCAATTGGTGCTCTTCTGGCCGGTGGTGCAGGACCGGAGACATCACTACTACAGCTTTGAGCAATCCGTGGACCTCGGGGCAAAAAACATTCCCCGAAGCACTGACGACACGCAAGGCCTTGCGTTCGCTCGGCAAATGCTCGAGATCCGCGACGTTTTGGGCGTCGAGGTCACGAACGCAATAGATGGTGGATCATCGGTTCTTGGAATGGGCCAACCCCCCGCAGATGTAGCCGATACCGGACATCACCCCATAATCGAACAGAGCTACTGGTACGTGGTACCGGCCGAACTAATACCGGCGGGTATTTCTCTAAAAGTTCACCTTACAGCCACTACCGTACAAAACAGGACAATCTCTTTCGTTGTCGAATATCTCTTGATTTGCCTAGGCATTCTTTTGTCGCTCGCCTCACTGACAATCATCTTCACAGAAAAATACATGCTGAGGCCGATGATGGCTTTGCAGCGCGCATTATCGGATCCGGGCGACAACGTCGTCTCGGAACTCCGGGGACTTGCAAATCAGCACCGCGATGAAATCGGAGATGTCTTTCGAACAACCGCGGACCTTCTGAAGCAGAACGCAGAATTCCGGGAGAACATGGGGCAGCTTGTTCTCGAGCGGACCTTGGAGCTCACCAATTTAAACAGTCGACTTAGAACCATCGAATCCCAAACCCGTTCGAAAGAAAAGCGGATCAGGGCAATCCTGGATAACTCTCCATCGTTCATCTACCTAAAAGATACAGATGGCCGATACCTGCTGGTCAACAAACAGGTTGAAGATTCCTTAGGCGTGAGCGCCGAGAACATCATCGGGAAGACACATCGGGACTTTTATTCTGAGGATCTGACAGAAACCTACGCCAATCAGGATCGGGAAGTGATCGCACAGCGCAAACCGGTCGCTATGGAAGCGCTGGTTCCGAGGGCGGATGGACCGCCGCGGGCATCGATCATCTACAAGTTCCCGGTTCTCGGACCGATCGGCGAAGTCGAGTCGATCGGCGCCGTGATCGTAGACATTGAAGACCGCGTCCAAGCAGAACGCGAAATGAAGGCCGCTAAGGACTGGGCGGAGCAGGCCTCGAAGTCAAAGAGCGACCTGATCGCCAACGTCAGTCACGAAGTCCGTACCCCGATGAACGGGGTCTTGGGTATGGCTCGCTTGCTCCAAGGAACGGACCTGGACGACGGACAACGCGAGACCTTGGAGACCGTTATCTCCTCCGCGGAAGCGCTATTGCGGATCGTCAACGACCTTCTTGATATCTCGAAGCTCGAGGCGGAACAGCTTGAGCTCGAGGACATACCGTTCCTAAGTCACGATCTGGTTTCACAGTCTGTGAAGGTGTTGGCAGGCCCAGCGCGGGACAAGAACCTCACGCTCGTCACCGAGGTCGACGATACGGTCCCGGAGGTGTTGGGCGGGGACCCTTATCGCCTGCGTCAGGTGCTGATGAACCTGGTCTCAAACGCGGTCAAGTTTACTTCACAAGGAGAGATAAAGGTCACCCTGTCGGCGAGGCCCGAGAACACCTACAGGTTCGAAGTCTCGGATACCGGCGCCGGTATAGCGCCTGACGTTCAAGAACAACTGTTTTCCCCCTTCGCCCAGGGCGCATCCGATGTGGCGCGAAAGTACGGGGGCACGGGACTGGGACTGACAATTTGCCGCCGGCTCGTCAACCTGATGGGCGGCCAGGTTGAATTGGATTCCGAGGTAGGCCGAGGCTCATCGTTCTCGTTCGAGATCCCGCTTCACGACTGTCCCGATGTCGATCCAGAAAGTCTGCGAGCCGTTTCCCGGCATGGCGCCGACGCACAATTTGCCGAGGCGACCCGCAAACTGAAGGTGCTTCAGGTCGAAGACAATCCGGTCAACCAGAACCTGGTCGAACGACTGTTGAGCAAGGCGGGGCATGAAACGGTGACGGCCGAAAACGGGCTGTCCGCACTCGAGTACCTGGAACAGGAGTCGTTCGACATCGTCATTATGGACAAGCACATGCCACGGCTCGACGGGTTGGAGACAACGCGGCGCATCCGTGCCTTGTCGTCAGCAAACTCAACAGTTCCCATTCTGGGCGTGACGGCCGGCGCTTTGGAGTTCGAGCAGACCGCCTGTCTGGAAGCGGGCATGGGCGTCGTCCTCACAAAGCCCATCGAAGAGGGCGCCTTTTTCACCGCCATTGCTCAACTGACGGCGTTGGAGCGGCGCGAACGCCTCCCCGTGCTGGTCGTCGACGATGTGGAGATCAACCTGCACGTGGCGCGGAAGCAACTCGAGAACTTGGGCGTTGCCTGTGAGTCCACCTCCGACCCGGCAGCGGCCTTGGAGATGATGAAGGAAGACCGCTTCTCCGCCGTCCTGGTTGACAAGGAAATGCCGGATTTCGACGGCGTTCAGCTAACCAGGAAGTTCCGTGAATGGGAAAACGGGCGCACTCAGGAACTGCCCATCATCGGTGTCAGCGGGCATCTGTCGAAAGAAGATCGCGACGAATGCATCGCCGCTGGCATGACGGCCTACCTGACGAAACCCGTCAAGATTCAGGACCTGGAAGCAGCACTGGTGTCGATCAAAGTGATGTAGGCGGGGTTGGGTAAACCCCGCTCAAACAAAACGCTGCTCGATACCGGACAGTCGGTTCACGCACCGGGTTTCCTGTTGCCGTATCGCCCGACATGCCGTTCGAACACCGGCTTCAAGTTCTCCGCATAGTTCATGCCCGGCAGTGCCGCTGTCATCGAGCCCTTGGCGTCGAACATCAGAAGCGTGATCTTGCCAGCACCGTGGCGGCGCGCCAGCGCAAGCCCGTCCTCCGTCTGCAGACTGGCGACGCGGAACTGAAGCTCGCTCTCATCGAATTCACACACGGCCTCCCGCGCCTCCCGACGAAGCGCGTTGCATGTCGGGCAATTGGGATCGTGGATCTGCACGACCGTCGGAACACCGTTCCCGATAACCGAAAGATCGGACTCCGCAGCACTGGCGGAGACGGTATCAAAGACATACCACCCCCCAACAGCCAGCGCCGCAACCCCACTGGTGTAGATCGCCGAGTTGGTCAGAAAATCCCGCCGCGTGGTGCGCTCCTTGGCGGGCTCATGCCGTTCTTGGGTTTGCGCCTTGGCAGGCGTTCCCTTCTTACGCTTGGTCTTTCGGTTCTGGCTCTTCATCGGCTCGTCACAATCCACAGTTTTCAAAACAGGCAGAAAGCCTGCCGCGCGTCATTCCGGCCCACCAGTCACATCCGCGTGGGCAGCCGCCCTGCGCATGGACTGGTTTGTCGGCTCGGCTACCAAGCCGCCCCATCTGAACGGGAACCGCTATATCACCGCTCGCCTCAAAGCGGCTTAGCCGCTCCGCCTGCACCTCCAGATGCTCCAGACATCCAGCCCGGTTGCTGGTAGAGGAAACAGCGAAATTCCGCCATAATTGTGGCGCGATAAATGTGCTGATGAATGTGTTGATTTTCTTGAAATAGGTGAGATCCATGGCGCCGATCGTTGCAGCGGGTCGACTTAGAAAGTCCCCCTTTTATAACGCCACCATTCGGGACGGTGCCGAGTCCCTGCTGACCTACAACCGGATGCTGATCCCGCGGGGGTACGGCGACCGGGAGGCGGAGTACTGGCGCCTGATCAATGGTGTCTCCATGTGGGATGTTTCTGCCCAACGCCAGGTTCAAATCAAGGGTCCGGACGCCGCCCGCCTCGCCCAGAGCTTGTGCGCCAGAGATCTCTCGTCACAGGTGGTCAATCAGGGAAAGTATGTGGCCATCTGCGACCACAGGGGCGTCCTCATCAACGATCCCATCGCGCTGAAGATCGATGAAGACTGCTACTGGCTCTCAATCGGGAACTCAGACATTTGGTTCTGGGCCCGTTGCGTCGCTGGGGAGCGCCGCCTTGATGTTGAGGTCTCCGAGCCGGACGTCTCCCCTCTGGCGATACAAGGCCCAAAGGCGGAAGACGTGGTGGCCGGGTTGTTCGGAGATTGGGTTCGGGACCTGAAGTACTTCTGGTTCGGTCACGCAGAGGTGGACGGTATCCCGTTGAAGGTGGCGAGGTCCGGTTGGTCCAAACAGGGCGGATTTGAGCTCTATCTCATGGATGGCTCGAAGGGCGACAGACTCTGGGACATTGTGAAGGAGGCAGGCCGGCCGCATGACATCGGGCCGGGATATCCGAACCCCTCGGAGCGCACGGAAAGCGGTCTTCTCAACTACGGAACGGACACCGACGAGATGACGAACCCGTTCGAGGTTCGAATGGGGAAGTTTGTCGACCTGGACATCGACGACGACGTCATTGGCATCAAAGCGTTGCGACGGATCAAAGAGACCGGCGTCCGGCGGCACCAGCTCGGGATCGTTCTGGACGGCCCCCAGGAAGACGAGAATCAATCTGTTTGGCTGGAACTCGAAAAGAACGGCTCCGTGGTCGGCCATATGAGCCACAAGGCCTGGTCTTATCGCCTCGAACGGATGATCGGCTACGCCCTTGTGGAAACCACCGTCGGGGCCGGGGATGTCGTTGACGTCAAAGATGGCGAACGGAGAGGCACCCTCGTAGACCTGCCCTTCAAGCTTTGAAGGCGGGTCTGCCGACTTGAAAGTATCCAATCAGCTTCGATCCAGCTCTCTCTTGTCCCAGTCCTTCAGGCGCTCACCGAGGAACTGATACACGAGGCGGATTCGCGGGCTGGTCAGCAGTTCGCGATGGGTCACGATCCAGTAGCTCATGTCGATGCTGATGTCGTCTTCCAAGACACTTTCGACGTGTGGCGTCACATCGGCGATCTCTCTGGCCATCAGGATGAATCCAAGGCCCTGCTTAACCAGTTCCCAAGCCGCAACCCCGCTGTTGGTATGAACCCGGAATTGCTCCGGCTCCAGCTTGATGCCCATCTCCGCCAGCACGAGACGAACCCGATCTGATGTTTCCGGACCAATGAACACGGCGTGCCGGTCAATCTCTCCGATCGAAGACGGACGGCCATAGGCATCCAGGTATGACCGGGCCGCGTAGAGGTGCGCGGTGCTTTCGCGAATGAGCCGCGCAATGAGCTCCGGCTGCTCCGGACGTACATGCCGGATGGCAATATCAGCCTCTCGCCGGCGGAGATCCTGGAGCGCATTCGACGATACGATCTCGATCTCGACTTCCGGCGCAAGCGCTCGCAGGTCCTGGACCAATGGCGGAAGGATATAGGCGCAAAACGCGTCACTCGCCGTTATCGAGACCGGCCCGGCGAGCGCCTTCAGTCGGCCTGAGGCGGCCAGCCCGATATCCTGCGCCGCGGCGTCCATTGTCCGCACAAACTCAAGCAACTAGAGGCCGCCTTCCGTAAGCCTCAGCGTTTTGCCGACCCTGTCGAAGAGAAGGATGTTGAGTTGCTCTTCCAGTGCTGCGACCTGCCGGCCGATTGTCGGCTGGGTCGATCCAAGCCGCCGGGCGGCGCCGGAGAAAGACCCGGTTTCCGCCGTCGCGAGAAACGCTCTTGCGTGGTTCCAATCAAAATCTGAGGTTCGATCGACCATGCAAATACGTATATCGAAAGCGCATTTTTAGGCAATTCTTCCGTTGATTCTGAATGTTTATCACGGCGCCTCGCACAACGCCGGGAGAGACAGATGCGTGAGTACAGTGAAAACGGACATCGAGACATCGCACTGTCCGCCGGTGGGGCCTCGTTCGACAACGCGATCTCTGTCGGCAGTTGCAAACTCGGTTCGTGGCGCATTCGGGTCGAGCGCGCGCCGCTCTCCTCCTTGGAGATCAAGGGCGCCTATCGGGCGGTAGCCTCCTCCTGGGGGACAAGCTGAAGAGACTTCGCGTGGGCGACGCCTACAAGAGGCTTTTTCAGCGGCTCCCCCCTTCTACGATCAGCATGACCGACCGCGGCCCTTTGAGGGTTCTCGACTGCGGCATCGGTGCGGGGAATTTTTCCTTGGCGTTGGCCCAATCCATTCAAGGAGATGTGTCACTGACCGGCGTCGACGTCTCGCCCGAGATGTTGCGGGAAGCGGCAAACACTCTGTGCGGGATCCGGAGTCTGTCGCTGCGGGAGGCGGATGCACGTCAACTCCCCTTTGCGGATAGCGAGTTCGACATGGTTATGGCCGCTCATGTTCTTGAGCATCTCCCTGACCCGGACGCAGCATTATCGGAGATGATGCGGGTGCTGAAGCCCGGAGGGAAACTGCTTTTCTGCATCACGCGGCGGTCTGTCTTCGGGTTCTACGTTCACCTCAACTGGCGCACGCAGTTCAAGTCGATCCCTTGGTGGCGGGACGTCATCCGGCGGCAAGACGGTGTTCGCATTGAGAAGATCGTCGACGACATGGGCGGGGCGTTCTCGAACATGAGCTTTGCGGTCTTTGGCGCGAAGGAGTCGTGAGAGGCGCGCTTGCTGTCGGATTTGCTGCAGCACGGGGGTCTGTGGAGTGCGCCCAATTCAGGGGCGACATCGGTGGCGCCCCCGCTCATTCCTCCGGAGAAACCCATGACGACTAAAGGCCGTTGCCTGTGCGGACAAACCCGCTGGGAATACGAAGGCGCGGTCACTTGGGCGTGCTACTGTCACTGTGACGACTGTCGCCGCAACTGTGCCGCCCCGGTCGTCGCGTGGCTGGGTGTTCCCCTCAGGAACTTCCGCTGGACGGGTCAGGCGCCAAAGACGCATGAGAGTTCGAAAGGTGTCAGGCGGCATTTCTGTGCAAAATGCGGCTCCCCCATGGGGTTCGAGGCCGACCACTATGCGGGTGGGATGCATCTCTACGCCGCGTCGCTCGAGAACCCGGCAGACTTCACGCCGACATTTCATGTGAACTATCAGAGCAAGCTGCCCTGGCTTGAGATGAACGACGGTCTGCCCAAGTACGACGGCACTTTGCTCCACGCGCCGAAAGACCTGAGCGACTACGATCCGTCGTGACCCTGGATGACCGCTCAGGTCAGGGCAACTTTCTGACAAGCAGCCATATCATCGCTCCGATAAAGACGAAGACGACGAGGTTCAGGACCGTATCGCTGAAATCACCGACCAGCATGGGTGACCTCCTGCCGGAGCGCTCTTACCAGACACACCAGAATGATGATGGTGAGAAAGACCAACGGCATAGCACCGAGCGCAATCACCTTTTTCACCGCGTCCACCGAACCGGAGAGGATCATTGCGTATCCCAAAAGCCCAAGCAGCACGCCCCAAAGGAGTTTGACCTTTCGGGAGGGATCCGGTGACCCACCCGACGAGAACATGCCGAGCACGAAGGCGGCGCTGACCACGCTGGTCACAATAAACAGGAATGCCGCGACGATGGTCCCGACGGTCGTGAGAAAACTCAGCGGCAGGAGCTCCAGAAGCACGAACGTAACCCGCTCGACCTTGGTTTCCGTGACCTGAAGCAGGGTGCCGTCGCCACTCAGCGTGTCGAACAAACCGATGCCTCCAAACGCCCCGAACCACAGCACCGAGAAAGCGGTCGGACCGATCAGAACGCCGGTCACGAACTCCCGAATGGTTCGGCCCCGGGAGATTCGCGCGACGAACACACCGACAAACGGTCCCCATGCCAGCCACCAGACCATGTAAGTCAGGGTCCAGTCCTGGAACCACCCCTCCGCTTCCCGGCCGAAGAAGGGAAATGTCTTGAAACCGTGGGTGATGAAGTTACCGAGATAGTCCCCGAAACCCGTCAGGATCGCACTCATCAGAAACTGGGTCGGTCCGACAATCACTGTGAAGACGATCAGAAACGCCGCGATCCCCATGGCTAGGTTGGAAAGCTTTGCCATACCGCTGCCGAGATCGACGAACAGCGGCGGGAGGTAGCAGGCCACAAGCGCCAGGAAGACCGCCAGAACAAGCACCGCGCCCGCCCCGTCGCCGCCTGTGAGAACATCGACCCCGTCCGCGACCTGGAACACGCCCATTGCGATGGACCCGGCGACCCCGATCGCGATCGCAATGATCGCCATGAAGTCGGTCACCCAAGCCAACATGCGCGCCCAGGTCTCTGAGCCGAAAACACTGGTCAACGGCGCGCTCAGGAGCATCGGCGCGCCCCGCCGGAAGCTGAAATACGCGATCGCCAGGGCTGTGGCGCCGTAAATGCCCCAAGCGTGAATGCCCCAATGGAAGTTCGTGATGAACAGGGCCGCCGTTGCCGCTTGCGCGTCGTCCTGGACATACCCGCGGATAAAGCCGAAATGGGTGAGTGGTTCCGCCGTTGCCCAAAACAACAGGCCGACACCCATACCAGCCGCGAACAGCATGGTGAGCCAGGAAATCGTTGAGAACTCCGGCTCATCATCATCAGCGCCGAGTTTGATGGCTCCAAACCTTGAGAGCGCGAGAAACAGGCACAGCGCCAACATGCCGGTAACCGTCAGCATGATGAACCAGCCTCGGCTCCGGAACAGTTCCGCCACCATTGCCGAGGACACCGAGACCATTCCGGCTGGATCGGCAACGCCCCAAACGGCAAGCGCTCCAATAACGGACAAGGATCCCGCCAACAGCGCTTTTTGACTGATCGTCATCAACTGCCCGCTTGGTTCACATTGCAGTCGGGGCGTACACCACCTGCCTCGAACAGCCGGATCGCGCCTTCATCTGAATTGATGGCGCCGTGTGGTGCGATGATCAAGCTGTTCCGAACAGCGGCCCCGGCCTAAAGCTCCCGTCGCCGCGACGATGGCACTTGGCCTTGAAACCAGGCTGGTGGCCTTCCTATGTCTGCCGCTGGATTTGTGTGTTTGGAGCGATGCGGTGGACATTCAGAGGTTGCTGACCGGTTATCTTGGAAACGTCGACGCGTCCGGTACAGTTGCAAAGGCGGCCCAAGGTCTTTCAGGCAGCGGACTCCCGGGGGGACTTCTCGGCGGTGCGGCCGCCGGCGGTTTGATCGCCACGATGATCAGCTCCAAGAAAGCCCGAAAGTTCGGCGGCAAAGCACTGACCTATGGCGGCTTGGCGGTCCTTGGCGGGCTTGCTTACAAGGCGTGGAGCGATCACAAGGCCAACGCTCCGAAATCGACAGCACCCGTCGATCCGCAAACCGTGCCGCCAGCGCCGACCGGCGGCGCCTTCGATCCGGTCGCGATCCGAGATCAACGCGGCGACGACTTCCGACTGGCGCTCATCAAGGCCATGATCAGCGCCTCTCTCGCCGACGGCCATGTCGATCAGCGCGAACACCAGGTGATCCGCCAGCAGATCGACGCCGCGGGCCTCGCGCCGGACGAAAAGGCATTCCTGTTCGATCAGCTCTCGAAACCGAGCGACCCGATTGCCATCGCGGATCTGACCAGTGGCGAAGAGCAGGCTGCCGAGGTTTATCTTGCGTCGCTGGTGGTCCTGGACAGCTCAATTCCCGAGGATCAACGCTACCTTGAAAGGTTGGGCGACGCGTTGCGCCTCTCCGCCGATTTGCGCGACCGGCTTGAAAGCCACGCACAGCAGGCCTTGCAGGGCTAAAGTGTTCACGAACCCGTGATCGGAGGTTACGCGCTGCCGCGCGATGCCTAACTGAGGATCGTTCCCGGCACCGAAACTGGAAAGCTTCCGTCGCGTTGGGCCATACTTGAGTGAGAGACGTCCGCCACACCCAATTGGAGAATGACGAATGTCCACCAGCATTCTGACCCGCCGAGCCCTCATCGCCGCTGGCGGCGCCGTAGCGTTTGCCGGAACGTCTGGTTTTATCTTCCCGGCCCAAGCCAAAGGCCTGGCGCCAACACCCTCAATGCGTGGTGGCTCGAACAACTACATTCCCAACGCGCCGATCGTCGACCGGATCGGCGGCGGCGGTTTCTGGATGACGGGGACGGTGCGCCGGGCCGGTGATGGCGCCCCACTTGCCGGTCAGCGTATCCAGATTTAGGCACACACGACCGAAGGGTATGAGAGCGACCCGCACAGCCATGGGGCAACGCTAACGGATGAGAACGGTGAGTACCGGCTGGAGATGCCGCAGATCGTTCCAGCGTTCGGCCAGCCTCATGGACACCTTGCTTATGACAGTGGGGCGTTCAAGACCGTATTCCTCCGCCCTGTCATGCCCAGCTCCCAGGATAAGACGCTGGCCGCTCATTTCGTCCTGACACCGGCCTGACCACCGTGCGGCCAGGGGCGACCGGCACGACACGCACGGTCGTCATCTGGGGCGCCGTTGCGGCCGCAACGGTCTTCCCAATCGCACTTGCGGCGACCAGCCCTCAACTCGCGTGGCGGGATCCGGTTTACATTTCCGCCGGATTTGCGGGCATCGCCGCAATGGCACTGTTGCTGATACAGCCCCTGATGATTGGCGGCTATCTGCCGGGTGTCCCCCCACACCGGCGGCGACTGATCCACCGTAGCGTCGGCGGCGTTCTGGTGGCGGCGGTTTTGGTCCACGTCGGCGCCCTGTGGCTCACCAGCGCACCAGACGTCATTGATGCCCTCCTCTTTCGCTCCCCCACCCCGTTCTCCGACTGGGGCGTGATCGCGATGTGGACGACGTTCGCTGTCGCGGTGATCGCGGCGTTCCGCAAAAGACTGAAGCTGCGTCCCCGGGTTTGGCGTCTTGCCCATACAGCGCTCGCGGCGGTGACGGTTGTCTGCAGTGCCGTCCACGCGATCCAGATCGAAGGTACGATGGAAACCTTCTCCAAGTACGCCCTGTGCGCCGCCGCTATCGCTGCGACAGTCAAGGTCTGTACGGATCTTCGTGTCTGGTCTGTCCGTTAACTGGAAGCAATCACTGCGGCGCCGGGACCAGCCAATCGGATGAACTCTGCATTCTGTCGGATTGTTGACAATCCTACAAAATCGATGGAATGTCCCTCGCTAATCATCCGGGTCGGGACCAATGGCAGACAATCAAATCCAGTATGTGTCATTCGATTGTTACGGCACGCTGACGAACTTCCGGGTCAATGACGTCATTCGGCCGCGCCTATCGGACCGCGTTTTGGCTGAACAGATCGACGCTTTTCTTGCGGATTTCAGCGCCTTCCGGTTCGATGAGGTCCTGGGGGCATGGAAACCCTACTCGGACGTGATCCACGGCGCGCTGGAACGGTGCTGCAATCGGTGGAGCATTCCTTTTCGGGCGGAGGATGCCCGGGCGATCTATGAGGCTGTTCCATCGTGGGGACCACACGCAGATGTGCCGGAGCCTCTTGCGAAGATTGCGGATCGATATCCGCTCGTCATTCTCTCCAACGCTGCGGAAGAGCAGATCATGTCGAATGTCGCCTTGCTCGGCGCGTCGTTTCACATGGTCGTCACGGCGGAGACCGCGCAAGCATACAAGCCCCGATTTAAGGCGTTCGAATGCATGTTTGACATCTTGGGATGCGGGCCGGAGAAGTTCCTGCATGTCTCCTCCAGCCTTCGCTACGACCTGATGTCCGCGCACGACCTGCACATTGGCAAGCGCGTGTTCGTGGAACGGGGCCATGGCCCTGGAAACCCCGCTTACGAATGTCAGGCCATTGGCGATCTCGGCGGCCTGCCGGCGCTGTTGGGAATGTGAGCCGCAATGAGTTCCGCCCGGCCTATCCAACGTCAGCCGCTCTCCGTTCTGATTGCCGAACGCATTCGGGAAGATGTGCTCTCCGGCGCCCATTCGCCCGGCGCCCAGCTACAGGAGACCGATCTCGCCGCCTCATTCGGGGTCAGCCGGGGGCCGTTACGGGAAGCCATGCAGCGCCTGGTCCAGGAAGGGCTTCTGCGCAGCGAACCCCATCGTGGCGTGTTTGTTCCCGACCTGTCGGAAGAAGACATCCTCGACGTCTTCTTCGTCCGTGCGATCGTCGAGAAAGCGGCCATCGGGCAGATCATCAAAGGTGGAAACCGGGCCCAGATCTCAGAGACACTGATCTCAATCTCGGCGGCGATGGACAAAGCAATGAAGAGCGGAGACGACGCGCGGGGGGGCGAGCTCGACTTCGAGTACCACCGCTCCCTCGTTGATGCCGCCAACAGCGAGCGGCTGTCTCGGACGTTCGCAACAGTGCAGGCAGAGACGCGGTTGTCGCTGCACCGATTGATGCCGGCCTACCGCAACCCCGTCGACCTTGCGCAGGAGCATTTCCGCCTCGCCAACCTCGTAGGCGACGCGCCAGAAGAGGATGTTCTCGTGGAGTTGGACAGGCACTTCGGTGATCCGGCCCGTCTCCTGCGGCAAGCCAGAGCGACGGCCGCACCAGGCACGCGGAAGCCCGACCGATGACAGTGCAAAGCCCCAAACCGCTCATTCCGGATCATTTGGAG
Organism: Thalassobaculaceae bacterium; assembly: GCA_963691835.1. GTDB lineage: Bacteria > Pseudomonadota > Alphaproteobacteria > Thalassobaculales > Thalassobaculaceae. The sequence continues at coordinate 3,515,616 of OY829383.1, read as the reverse complement.
GACATCGCCACGCTGTCCGCCGCGGTGGGCTGGCCGCATCGCCGGGACGACATTTCAATGCTGATGTCGCTTGGCCAAGGCCGCGTGATCCTCGGGCCGGAGGGATCGGTTGAAGGCGTGGGCATGTGGTGGGCCATCGGAGAAGATCTCGCCCGCCTCGGTATGATCATCATCGATCCGAAGCTCCAGGGCCGGGGATTGGGGAAACTGTTGGTCAGCGCCCTGTTGGATGATCTGGCACCGAGAACGCCCATGCTCCTCGCGACAGAGGCGGGCGCCCCGCTTTATCGAAAGCTGGGGTTCGTCGAGGTGGGCGCAAGCGCCCAACACCAGGGGCAATACCAGGGGAGTCCGCCCCACGACGGTCGTTTGAGGGCCGCGACAGCAGAAGACATGGAAACCATCAGAAGGCTCGACGCCGAGGCTGTCGGAGCCGACCGGCACGTGATCCTGTCCGCCCTTTGGGACAGCGGCCGCGCTGCTGTCCTGGAGGAGAATGGCGTAGTGACCGGATATGCCTTTGAGAGGTCCTTCGGGAGAGGCTCGGTCGTCGGCCCGATCGTCGCCGCCACGGAGGAGGATGCATCCGACCTGTTCCAGGCCGTGGCACAACATGGCTTCGTTCGTGTCGATTGCTTCGTGGAACATGCAACCTTCAACAGCAGACTTGCAGAACTTGGGCTCGCTCCCCTACCTGGCGCCTCCCCGATTATGGTCCGTGGCACCTTGCCCAACACACGAGGCACCACGCGGGTCTTTGGATTATCCAGCCACGCCCTCGGTTAGGAGCGCACTATGTATCGAACACTCGTGATCGGCAGGGGAATGTTCGGGAGTGCCGCCGCCCGGCACTTGTCGAAGATGAGCGATGGGGTCGCCCTCTTGGGTCCCGATGAGCCGTTGGACCGGGGCGCGCACACCGGCGTCTTCGGCAGTCACTACGATGAGGGGCGAATGACGCGGGCCGTCGACCCCCATCCCTTCTGGGCACACGCCGCCAAACGCTCCATTGACCGCTACCGGGAGATTGAAAACGAGAGCGGCCTCTCGTTCTTCACCGGCTCCGGCTATCTGGGCATCGGCGGGGCGGGTGCCGAATACCTGTCAAAGTCAGAGGCTATGGGACGCCAGTTGGGCGCGGACATCGAACGTCTGGATACCGCCGGAATACGGGAACGTTTTCCCTTCCTTTCGGTGAATGACGACACGGAAGGACTATGGGAAGGCGGTGATGCCGGCCATGTCAGTCCCCGGTCCATGGTTCTTGCGCAGACGAAAGCGGCCGCCTCCCACGGTGCCACGATCATCAACGCGGAAGCCCAGTCGGTAAGAGCAGTGACCGGTGCTGTAGAGGTCGAAACGTCGGACGGCGAAACGCATCGTGCCGAACGTGTCCTTATTGCCACCGGCGCCTTTACGGATCTTTGCGGGTTGTCACCGACATCCCTCCGTCTGCGCGTCTTCGGCCGAACCGTCGTGCTGGCCCGCATTGAAGGAGAGATCGCCGAAACCCTCAAGACCATGCCGACGATGGGACATGCCGAGACGGGCGCCTACATCCTGCCACCCATCCGCTACCCCGACGGACAGACGTATCTGAAGATCGGGATCGGCACAGTCGATGATCCAGAGCCCGAGTCTCTCGCCGACCTCAAGAACTGGTTCAAGAGCCATGGATCGGAGAGCAACCTATTGGAGTTCCAACGCTTTCTCGTCGATCTTATCCCCTCGCTTGCTGAGTGCCGTCATTGGCACACGGACACATGCGCGGTGACCTGGACACACACGGGGCTGCCACTTGTGGACTATGTCGACGACGGCAGGATCGCGGTTGCGGTTGGCGGCAACGGGAAAGGTGCCAAGTGTTCGGATGAGATCGGCCGGATGGGCGCGCAGTTGCTTGCTGGTTTGGAGTGGGACTGCCCGGTTGATACGAGCGGCATGAAAGTCCCTGCCCTCTGATCAGCCAGTCTCAACAATACCGGACACGATCCTACGACCCAAGCATCAAAAGTTGCCGAAGTGCTGGGCACCCACGCCTCAAGCACCCAATTACTCCGTACTAGCAACGATTTAGGGCGGCATATGGGTTCCTAGGATCCAGGGGGCTGATTGCCCCGCCCCCTTTCTTTTGGACGAAATCGGATTTTCCCATTCACTCAACCGCTTAAGATCGTTTACTATACGCCTCGTGAGGGATGGTGAGCGGGCCAGAATGGCCTGAGACCCTGGCGTTGAGGCACAGACAGAATCGTGTTTGGCAAAAAGACATTCGAAATTCTGGTGATGCGCGACGGTCGATGGATGATCGACGGGACCGCGGACAATCAGGACATCGCAGAGGCGGAAGCGAACAAGTTGCTGGGTCGGGCCGGCATCGAATCCGTACGCGTGATCAAGGAAAGCAAAGTCCCACTCCACCTCGTCAAAAAGTCGGACATCCTCTTCGAGAAGACCAAGCCCAAGGGCGAAGAAAAGATCTTCGTCATGGACATCCCGGACGCGCCGCTTTGCGACAGTTCGGACGACTTCTTCTTCGGAGAGGCACGGGCAACCATCAACCGGCTGTTCCGGAACTACCTCGACAAACACAACATGACCGCGACCGAACTCATGCTGGCGCCGCGTGAGATCAAGCGCGTGCTGGACGAGGGGTCCCTTCTGTTCAGCGCGGTGGGCAAGGTGGCGACGTTCCAGGCGCGGAAGACGGAGAAAGGCCAAGTCAACGAACGCCGTGACGAGTTATTCAATTATATCAACGACCTGAATGCGAAAGCCATCGCCGCGGCCGCAGAGAAATACCCGCGGATTCGCTCGATAGGTTTCAATGAAGCGGTTGCTTATCACAGCGAGAAGAATCCAGGGAACTTCGATTATCTCCTCCGTTTCGCGGTGGCGACCGAGATGGTCGAGAACCGGAGTTTCCTTGGCAAACTCGGTCAGTTGATGGAATGGGCCGGCGAGGCGGACAACACCGATGTGCTCGCGACGCTGGACATGTTCATCTCGGACACGCTCCACAATGCGGAGGTTTTGCGCGACCTGATGGGCCATCAGCGGGAGTTGGGGACCGCGCTGGTGTCTTTGCTTTGTTTGGCGGAAGGCCGGCCGCTCGACGAAGATGAGGAACTACCGACCGACCTGTCTCCAGAGCATCCCGACTATGCGAAGGCGACCCTCACAAGGATGATCTCGGACGGCAAGCTTCCGGAAAGTCAGGAAGTTCTGTTGGATCGCGTCCGGCGGCAGATGGAGGGCATCAACCCTCTGACCCGCGGAGACCGTGAAGAGGAACGGGAGGTGTTCCACGGCCTGCTGGACCAGATTATTCCGGACACGGAGATTCTGGGTGGCCCCGCCATGGCGCAGGCGGTGACGGCCCGTCAATCCACCATCATTAACAAAGGCGGCAACAAGGGCATGCGGGAAGCTGCGGAAACGATGTTGCCCGCCCTCCGCGATCCAGAGCGAATCACCGGCTACCTCCTTTCGCTGATGAAGAGCGAAATCGGTCAGAACGTGCTGCATGACGAACTGGAAAAGCTGCTCGACGGATATTTTGTCGGATCGAAAAACATCAACAGCATCATCAAAGAAAAACTACCGCCCAACAAGAAGATGGCGAAAGTCACATCGGTGTATCACCATGTGAAAAAATCCGATCTCAATAATGATCGGAAGACGATGATCACCGAAAAGTTGGACGATATGCTCGCGTCCTACATTGTTGACGGAAAGATTCTCGACAAGCTGAACAATCCCGACAAGCCGCTTCACGTCCGGGCCTTCATGTTGGTGAGTATGGTTCAGCCTGAGATGCTCCCGCGGGGCAAGGCCGCCGACTTGGCGCGGGGGATCATCATCAATCACCTGCGCACGCCGTCGTTTGAGAATGATCTTGTCGCGGCAATCGCCGATCCGACCGAGAAGGCTAAAACACTTCGCCGGTTTCACGAACAGCTTCACCGCAGCGGTTTCTTCTGATCTTGGTCCCCGTCCGGATTGCGGTACCGGATGAGGGCCGAGAACAGTTTCCCAACACCTAGTCGTCGTCGAACTCTGCGTCGAACTCGCCCCATTCGTCGTCTTCCTCGGGGGTGGCGGCCCGAGCCTCTTCGATCATGCGCGACAGGAGCTCATCATACTCAGCCCACGCATTGGCCCCGCCCTTAGCCCTGGCTGCGGCCCAAGCGGCCGCCAAGCCCGTCGCCCGCGCCGGATGGGTACGCGCGGCCGCCGCCCTTGCCGCCTCTCCGGCCGCCGCCGCCTCCGGCTCATCACTCCGGACATGCATGCGGGAGGCTTCGCGGGCAGCACCCCGGGCTGCGATTCGCAGCGACTCGTTCCCCGTCTCAAGATACTTCCGGACCTCCCGCGGCATATCCCATTTGTCCGCGACGTCCAATGCGACCGCCCGCGCGAATGCCCGGAGAACCTCCTCCCCATCGATGCGCCAGACGATCGTGCGCGCGCCGCACACAAGTTTGTCGCGTTGTTGGTCCGCAACATCATCACACTCGACTCGGCAGATCGTATTGCCGGGCGCATACTTGAGAGCGTCGAGAACCCGCTGGGAGGCATGGAGACCGCTCTCACAGAGGTTGGAACTGCCCCCTGCCGCAAGCCGTTCACCGTCCGGCGGAACCGCACGGCCATCCCTCAAACTGCTATCCACGAAATGCCAGGCCAGCACGACCGCCCCTCAACGCAAATTTCGAATGGCACCCAGGAATGCTACACTGACCCGGTCTACGCGGCCAGACAAACGGGTAGGCAAGTTACCCCGTTTATGAAACCATTGAGCACTGAGAAATCAAGACCTTGTCCTCAGATTGGACGCTAGGATCTTGCCTGTAACGGGAAGCGAACGACCCGATGCCCACCGTCCTCATCGTCGACGACTCGAAGCTGGTCCGCCTGACGGTAAAGACCATTCTATCCCGCGCCGACGGCTACGAGGTGGTCGGCGAAGCGGAGAATGGGCGGGAAGGTGTCGACATGGCCCGCGAGCTGTCCCCCGATGTGATCACGCTCGACATCGAGATGCCGGTGATGAATGGCATCGAATGCCTTCGGCGGTTGCGCATTCTGTCCCCGGCGAAGGTGGTCGTCCTGTCCTCCCTCACCCACCCGGCCTCTCCCAAGGCCGTCGAAGCGCGTCTTGTCGGGGCGGACGCTGTCATCGGTAAACCGTCCGGGTCCGTCAGCCGGGACGTGGATGCTTCGGGCGGCGGTTTGCTTGTGGAGACACTGAACCGCCTGCTGGGGATCGCATCGTGAGTCTGGTAGCCACCAAAGAAGGCGTGGAACGGATCCCCGTTCTCCTTTTCGTGTCCGACGGACGGCGCTTTGGCGTGCCGTTGGCGCGGGTTCGGGAAGTTGTCGAAATCGAAAAGATGGAGCCGATCGAGGGTGAATCGGATGACTACATCGGTGTGATGGTCGTCCGCGACGAACCGATCCCGCTTGTGAACATGCGCCAACACCCGCGGGAGGACGCGCCGGAAGTCTCCATGTGCGTCGTGATGCAACGCGGATCGGCGGTCATCGGATTGGCGGTGGAGCGGATCATCGGCATCCGCGATTTCGGTCCCGCCAAATCCATGCGGGGCCTTGTCGCCGGCGACGAGCCTCAGCACGCCTTCCTCGACGAAGCCGGTGAGCTGGTTCAGTCCGTCGATGCGGACCGGTGGTTCAACGCGCAAAGCACCCTGCCCCTGCTCTCGGACCAACGCACGATTGCGGAGCCCGTAGATGCTGAGCAAAGCGTTGTCAGTCAAAGACCGCGCTACATGTCGCTGACGGTAGGTGGGCGGTTGTTCGCGATCGATTCCGGCCTGGTAGACCGGGCGATTGACGACATCGGCGGTACGCTCCTTCCCCAACGCCCTGGTGTGAAGATCGACTCTGTCGTTGAAGTCAGCGGTAACGTTCTGCCGGTCCTGCGGCTGACCCGCGAGGACATCGACCGCCAGTCGATCCACATCATCGTCAGTTTCGAAGACGAAAAATGGGCGATCGCAACCGAGGGCGTGCTGGGCATCGTTATGGATGAGAGCCCGCCAGGACCCGCGGATGAAGATGGTCAGGCCCGGGTGATCACAAGCAAGGGACGCATGCACGAAGTCATTGATCTCTCAGGGCTGATCGCCGCCCATGCGCCGGAGTTCCAGCGCAGCGTCGACCGGAAGTAGAGGCAGGGATGGACGACACCGCCTCCGAAATGTGGGATCTCTTCGTTCAGGAGAGCGAGGACTATCTGGCCCAGATCGAAGCGAGCCTGTCCGGCTCCGCTGCCGATCTGGAAAACCCTGAGAACATGGCGGCCCTGTTTCGGGCGTTTCATTCCTTCAAGGGCGTGTCCGCTTCGCTCGGCCTGACCGGCGTTGAGAGTATCGCGCATGCGGGTGAGGACCTTCTGGACATGTTCCGGAACGGGGAGGCAAGACCGGATGATGCTTCGCTCGATCTCCTTCTGAGGACGACCGACACTCTGGTCGACCTGCGCGAAGCGTGCATCGAGTCTCGCCAGGACGTTGCCTCAGACGGCACACTGATCACCGAGTTGCGGCAGGCGAAAGCGACACTCAAAGCGGGCGGAACCGTTGCGGCAGCGGCCCCACCTTCTCCGGCGCAGGTCCCCCCGGCGCAAGTCTCCCCGGCAGACGCGCCACTGGCAGAGGTAGCCCCGGCAGACAGCACGCCAATTCAGGTAGTTCCGGTTCAGCCGGAGATGGCGCCGCCGCCCCCGCCACCACCGGCCCCAACACCAGAGCCTGAAGAGGAGTCTGCGGCCCCCAATCAGAGCCGCATGGCGATCCAGGTATCGCAGGAACCAGCGGATCCTTCTGAGCTTGAGTTCCAGGCAGACACTGTTGAGCGCTTCGACGCCGTCGTGTCTGCGGAGCTGGGGCAGCTTGCCGAGGCGTTGGAGAGTCCGGCTCTCGACAGTCTTGATACCCAATCGATCGTATCATCCATGTTGGCCATCCGGGAAGCGGCGAATGACGCCGGCTATCTCGGGATTTCGGATGTGCTCAGCGACATTCTCAGGCTGTTCGATAGGGACATCGTCGACCGCACGGCGCTGACCCGGGAACTCTGTGTGTTCATCCACCGGCTCCGGGTTTTGTCGGAGTTGGCGGACTCAGCCATCTCCATGGATCTCGTTGATGACTCCATGGCCCCGCACATCTCCCGGGAGGCGCGGGACGTCGTTGACCGCCTGTCCGTTCGAGGTGGCGCGCCTTCGGATTGGGAGCTGACGAGCATCCTTGCCCGGGCATTGGGCGTTTTCAGGATCTCTGCGCTGGCCCGGCTGGCCAGCGAGTTGACGATGATGCCGGATTGGACGAACCGCCCCGGCGCGAAAGATGTCGTTGAAGAGATCCGCGGCGAAAGCGAAGTGATCGGTATTGAGGGGCTGACCGTCTCTTCACTCGACATGGCGCGGGAGACCTACGACAGGCTGCGGGACGAACTTGCCCTTCTCCTGACGGGTTCGGGCGAGGCCGTGGCGGAACTGCTTCGGGAGCTGGGACAGGACACCTTCGGCAGCATGTCACCGGGGGCACGAAACGACGCCGTCGCCTATCTTGAGCAGCCAGGGGCTGTGCTTGTCCGGCTCCAGATCATGCTGCCGGATGGCGCCCCGACCACACCGGACCTTTCAAGCCGGATTTACCGGGAGCAGGTGATCTCCAACCGCGTATTGGTTGATGTGGATCCGGACCTCTATCAGTTCATCATCGGCGTGATCGGCGGGCCGGATACACTGATTGCGGCGCTGCGCGCGTTGCCGAATGGCGCCGACGCCCTGCGCGCGTGCGAGGTCGTGATGCGGGGCAAGGTCCCCGGCGGTGGTCAGGCACCCGCACCTACCCAATCACCCGCACCAGCCCAATCACCCGCACCAGATCCCGCTCAAAGCCCGCCGCCGGCGGCAGCCCAGCCGGAGGCCGCGGACGATCAGGTCCTGTTCGTAAGCGATGCCGTTTGGGACGCGTCACTTCGTCAGAAGTCCTGGTCGCAGAACCAGCAAGACGGCTTCGACGCCTTGTTTGGTGAACCTGCGCTGACGCAGGGACAGCCCACGGATCGCCGAGCCACGCCGCAAGCGCCGTCCGGGAGGCAGGCGGATGCGGAGATCACCCTGTCACCGCCGATGCCTCCGGCCGCTCCGGCATCCCCGCCTGTCCCTCAAGACCCGGCACCGGCACCCTCCGCACCAGCTTCGGCAGGCGCCCCTGTACCGGCCGCGGCCGCTGGGTCCGTTGTCCCATCAGACGGCTCCGGCGCCCGTGCTGCGGCACCGTCGTCCAGTTCGAGCTCGCTTCGCGTCTCCTCAACCTTGATCGACAACTACCTCAATACGGTCGCTGAGTTGCGGCTGTCGCTGTCCCGGCTTGAACAGGGCGCTGCGGAGGCCGGCTTCGCCGCGACCTCGGCAGAACTCCGCTCCCTCGCGACACAGACTGGCGACCGGAAAGCGGATCGCCTCCGCTCTGCAGCAGCCCGGATCGATGATGCAGGCAAGGTTATCGCCAATCAGATCGCCCGGGCGGAATCCACCCTCCGAATGCTGCACTCCGTGACCTTGGATCTCCGGGTCGTTCCAATCAGCATCGTGTTCGGCCGCATGCCGCGCCTTGTCCGCGATCTGTCGAGGCAACTTGGAAAGCAAGTGAACCTGCAGATCGATGACGGTGAGATCCAGATCGACAAGTCCATGGTCGACGCGCTTATGGAGCCGATGGTTCACATGATCCGAAACGCTATGGATCACGGGATCGAACCGCCTGACGAACGCTCCCGCGCCGGCAAACCGGAAAAAGCGACGCTGACGCTTCAGGCCACCCAGAACGGCAGCGTGGCGCAGATCATGATCGCTGAGGACGGCCGCGGCCTCAATACCGCTCGGATCCGGGCTAAAGCTCTGGAGCGGGGCCTGATCACCGAACAGGACGCGGCCCGCATGTCCGAGCGCGAGATTCAACGTCAGATCTTCTCGCCTGGTTTCTCCACCGCATCAGCCATTACGGAGACCTCCGGACGGGGTGTCGGGATGGACGTGGTACTGACCACGCTGCGCCGCCTCGGCGGGTCTATCGACATCGACAGCGAAGAAGGTGCCGGCACCCGGTTCTATCTGTCCTTCCCGGTCTCAGCGGCACTCCAGCGGATCATCGTCGTCAGCGATGGGGACCGGGATCTTGGGCTGCCGGAGCGGGCCGTAATGGAAGTTATCGAGGTCAACCGTTCCAGTATTCAGACGGTGGGCGAGCGGGATGGCATCCAACACCGGGATGGTTTCCTGACAATCAGGTCGATCGAAAGCATGCTTGGCTGGGAAACGCCGGAGGTCACAGTCGCCCAAAAGGCTCTGCCTGTCGTCATCATCGGCTCCCCCCAGCGCCGTATCGGCGTGGCCGTCGGCCGCGTCCGCCGGCGTCAGGAAGTCTTCATGAAAGAGCTTCACCCAGCTCTCAATTCGGTAGACGTACTGGCAGGCGCCACCGTTATGGGTGAGGGCCAACCGTTGCTGGTACTTGATCCGGAATCGCTGATCGCGATCGCCGGCGGATAAACGCGTTCAGCGGAACGACATCACAAGACCGCTGATCCATTCGGCCATCTTCGGCAATCCGACGATTGTGTCCGCCGCACCGATTTCATGCGCGGCGCGGGGCATGCCGTAGACAACCGATGTCGCCTCATCCTGGGCGACGGTCCGGGCCCCCGCCCGGCGCATGGCAAGCAGACCGTCCGCGCCATCCCTGCCCATACCGGTCAGGAGAACGCCGATGGCTTTGCGGCCCAACTGATCGGCGGCCGAACTCATCAGAACATCAGCGGCTGGTGAATGTCCGCCAAAGCGGGCCACCTCTCCAGACTGTGTCCAAATACCGGCGGCATCCTTCTTCAAGCGGAGTTGTCTCCCTCCCGGCGCCACCACGGCGAGCCCCGGACGGAGGGCGAGATCGTCCTGGGCGAGGGCCACATCCATCGGCGAGCCCCAGTCCAGCCGTGCGGCAAAGTCACCGACATAGTTCTCCGGCATGTGTTGGACGATAACGATCGGTGGTGTGGTTCGCGGCGTCTTCGAGAGGATCTCCAAAAGGGCGTCGGTCCCCCCTGTCGATGCCCCGACACAGATCACGACACCCAGATAGTTCGCTCCACTTGCGATCGGAGGCCTTGGAGCGGGCGATGGCGCGGAGGACGATGTTGCGGAGGCTGGGACTTCTGCCTTTGCCACTGGAATGGGAGCGGCGCCACTCCCTTTCATTCTGTCCTCGGCTTTGCGGAGAGCCGCTGCGATCTTGGAGGACGCTCTCGCAAGTTCGTCCCGGATGTTGAGGTCCGGCACTTCGACGACCGAGTTCGCGCCCAATTGATCAAGCGCGGGAGCCTTCGAGCCGGCCTTGCAGACAGCGACCACAACAAGCGCCCTGCCCGCCGCGACTGCCGCCTTGGCAGGCGCCCGCAACACGCCTGCATCCGAGTCCCCGCCCGCAAGGATCACAGCCCGGGCCTGGGACACGCGATCAGCATTGGCCCGGGTCGGCGAGTAAACGGTCACATCGCCAATTCCCGTAGCGGATGCCAACGCCTCGCCCAGCGCTTTGCGAAGAAGTGGATCGCCAGCAACCGCAAGCACACCCGCCCCGCTCATGCCGTCACCTTCTTGCGGAAAATCGCGGGACGCATCTGCTGGAGATACATGCGCGCATGCTCCGCATCGTCCGTATGGCCGATGAAGAGGTAACCGCCGGGCGCCAGAAGGTCGGTCAGCGCTCTGACCAGGGTGTCCCGGGTCTGGGCGTCGAAGTAGATCATGACGTTGCGGCAGAAGATGATGTGGAACCCGCCACGCAACGCTGACATGGGCCCGATCAGATTGAACCACCGGAACATAACGTCGTCGCGGATTGGCTTGATGATTCGGTAGCGGTCATCACCCGCCGGCTCCAAGAAACGGTCCCGCCACTCCGGTGGCATGTTTCGAAACAACGCGGTCCGGTAGACCCCGTTTGCCCCCCGCTTCAAGGCCCTTTTCGCGATATCCGTCGCCAGAACGCCGGCGTCCATGTCCTTGTAGTGCTCACCGAAATAACTCTGCATAGCCATCACAATGGAATATGCCTCTTCCCCCGCCGCTGCCGCCGCACTCCATACCCGAATATCGCGTGATCGTCGCCGATTAAGCTGCTCCTCAATGTCGGGCAACGCATGCGACGCCATAAATCGGAAATGCGCCGGTTCCCGGTAGAAGTAGCTATGGTTGGTTGAAATCTGCTCGATGATGTCGAGGAAAAGGTCACCCTGCCCGTCCGCCTGCGCCGCGACCAACAGCGACTCCAGCGACAGGTGACCCGTGCTGCTCATCAGTCCGCGCAGACGGGCGTTCAGAAACGACTCCGCATTGTCGGGGAGAACGATACCGAACCGGCCGTGCGCGAGCTGGCGGAAACGATCCAGCTCCAAGGTCTATGCCTCAATACTTGCCGAAGTTGCCCGACGTGATTGCGTCGTCCAAGGAAGGATCATCTGATTGATCCGATGCGTCGTCGGCGATCCGGCGCGATGCGGCGATCATGGCGACATCGTCCCTGGCGGAGCCACCATCCTCATCGCCGTCCAACTTGAACTGGGTCATTGACCGTTGCAGCTCACCGCCCTGGTTGGCGATCGACGCGGCCGTCGAGGCCATCTGTTGCGCTGCCGCCGCATTCTGTTGAACAACGGTGTTTAGGCGATGAATGGCGACGTTGATCTCGTCGGCACCAACCGACTGTTCGTCACTGGCGGCACTGATGCCTTGGACAAGATCCTTCACCCGCGTGATCTCGGGCAGCAGGTTTGTCAGGAGCCGGTTTGTGTTCTCGGCAGCCTCCCTGCCATCAGCGGAGGCGTCCTGGATCTCGCTCGCCGCCTGTTTCGAGATCTCTGCCAATCGGGAGACCTCGGACGCGACAACAGCGAAGCCACGGCCGTGCTCTCCCGCCCGTGCCGCCTCGACCGATGCATTCAGCGCCAACAGCTCGATCTTGCGGGTGATCTCTTCGACGACAAGGATCTTGTCCGAGATGTCCTTCATGGCCGCGGCGGTCGCACTCATGGCCTCCGCGCAATGGTTGGCCTCGGTCGACATACGCTCCGAGACCTTCTCTGTTTCCTCCGCGTTCTTCGCGTTCTGCCGGATACCAGCCGTCATCTCTTCCATGGCGGCGGAGGTCTCCTGAATGCTGGAGGCCTGATCATTCACACCGTCGGACACCTGACGCGCGGTCTGCCGAAGCTCATTGCTACCAGTCGACACCCCGTTGGCGACGTTGCGGATGGTTCCCAGGATGTCGACGAGATTGGTCTGCATGGTCGACATGGCGCCCAGGACCTTGCCGATCTCGTCTGTTGACTTGGTTGCGCCGATATCGACGGTCATGTCTCCGGCTGCAAACTGATCCACCGTCGAGACGGCTGCCAACAACCGGGCCCGTATCTGGAGGGCCAACGCGATACCGATAACAAGTGCCAAGGCGACGCCGAGGATGGCCGCGATCATGAGGTGCAGCATGACCGCTGCTTCCGTCTGCTGGATCTTTGCAACGGATTCACTCGTGATCATCGCGACGCTGTGCAGCAGATCGTCGATCTTCACCATTACGACGGCCTGCGCTTTCTCGATCTCCTCCATCGGGGAGCCAAGGGTCGAGAGCCGCGGGATCCTGGCGCCGGCCGCCTTTACCAAAGCGCGGTACTGGGCAATGACCCGGTTGGCCGTGTCAGCAATGACCTCCCGGTCCTGGCGGATCGCGCGCAACATGTCGCGCAGTTCCTCGAAATTGCTGTGGTCCTCGTCATCGGCGACCATCGCCTGATCGATCAGCCCGTCGATCGTCACCAGCTCTTCGTCGACCTTCTTGGAGAAATCAAAGTACTTCTCAAGATAAGTTTCGCCGAGACTCGATCGGCCCTGGCCGGAGATCGAAATCGTTACATGAAGCGCCAGTTCCTGCTGAAGCTGATACTCGACAACCCGCGCCACACCTTGACTGATCGGTGTCTCAATGTTGGCGATGTGGTCGACCTTCTCTTCGACCTCCGCCAACGAATAGATCGCGTAGCCACCGAACCCGCAGATCAGAATGGCCATAAAGATCACAAGCGCGATGAGCTTCGTGGAGATGTTGTTGACCATTCGGTACCCCCGATCCACCCGATAGGACCCAACGCGGTCCATTCTGACCGCGCTGCCTATTCTGACGCCTGGCGGGAAAAGTGCAATTCTTCAATGCCCTGGCGGCGGCGACACTCACACCGGATCAAGATTTTGGTCGATCTGGTCCGGTCTGCTTAATCCGAATCGGAGTGCCCCTGGCGGATACCCGACCTGCCCACAGCCCTATGAGCTGCCTCTCAAGAAAATGGTTGAAGCGCAATTGGGCGCTTTGGCGGAAACGAATAACGCTATTTGCATAATTCGTGAGCACACCCCTCAAGCCAGATTAAGAATTAGGCAACTTCGACTAATCCTTTTGGCTAAATCACATGCCAGGGAACACTAAAAGTCTGATATTCAACGATTTCATGGCACATCGACCCGACGATTTTCGCTGGCATGCATCCTGCTGCTCCAGTCGTCAAGCAATGCGGAACCGCACGAATTCGGGGGCACCAGGACTTGGGTTGAGCATGTGGGAGCACGCAACGGTGCTCGGGCACATTGCAACTTCGCATGACGACACCGGCCTCAATGGTCTCCGCGTCCGAAACAAGGAGTTTTCCATGATCCGATCTTTCCTGAAGCCCGCAGCCCTGGCACTCGCGCTTGGTGTCGGCACGCTGTTCGCTGCGCAGCCGGCACAGGCTCAAACGAAGACGGACTTCAAGGTTTGCTGGTCGATCTATGTGGGTTGGATGCCATGGGGATATCTCCAGGACTCCGGCATCATGGCCAAGCATGCGACCAAGAACGGCATCTCCGTCGAGATCGTGCAGATCAACGACTATGTAGAGAGCATCAATCAGTACACAGCCGGCGCCTATGACGGCTGCTCGATGACCAACATGGATGCCCTTTCCATCCCTGCCGGTGGCGGCGTGGATACGACCGCCCTCATCGTTGGCGACTACTCCAACGGTAATGACGGCGTCATCCTCAAGGACAAGTCCACTCTCGCCGACATCAAGGGCCAACAGGTCAATCTGGTGGAACTGTCGGTCAGCCACTATCTGCTGGCCCGGGCGTTGGATAGCGTCGGCCTGTCAGAGCGGGATATCACCGTGGTGAACACCTCGGACGCGGACATGATCGCCGCCTACGCGACAGACGATGTCACGGCCGTGGTGACCTGGAACCCGCTCCTTTCCGAGATCGAGGCGAACGCCAACGCGACAAAGGTCGCCGACAGCGCGGACATTCCCGGCGAGATCATCGACATCATGATGGTGAACACCCAGACTTTGGCGGATAACCCGGCATTCGGTAAGGCGCTCGTCGGGGCTTGGTACGAGTTGATGTCGGTGATGTCGACGGACACGCCGGAAGGCATCGCCGCCCGCACCGCGATGGCGGAAGCATCGGGTACGGATCTCGCCGGATATGACGCGCAGCTCGCAACCACGACGATGTTCTACAAGCCGGCCGAGGCCGTCGCCTTCACAGAGTCTGACGCCCTTCCGAAGACCATGAAGTTCGTCGCAGAGTTCCTCTTCGATAAGGGAATCCTGGGCGAAGGGGCACCGAGCCCGGAGTTCGTAGGCGTGTCTTTCCCGGGCGGTGAGGTCTATGGAGACGTGAACAACGTGAAGCTGCGTTTTGACACCACCTATATGAAGATGGCCGCCGACGGCGCTCTCTAACGCCCGCAAGCCGGGTCCGTGAAGCTTCTCAACCGGAAACCGGGACGCCACGCCAAAATCTGGCTTGGCGTCCTTCCGTTTGTTCTCTTGGTGGTTGGATACGGTGTCGCCAGCCACGTCCGCCGGCTTGAGAATCCGGCCGACAAGATCCTGCCGTCGCTGGAAGCCATGGCGGCGGCTTTCCATCGGATGGCGTTCGTCCCTAATCCGCGAACCGGTGACGTGCTTCTGTGGGTGGACACGGCAGACAGCCTAATGCGGCTTGGATTGGGCCTCGGCATATCCACACTCCTCGCCCTCTCCCTCGGCCTGTTGATCGGGGCAATACCCTACGTGCGTTCCGGCTTGTCGCCGTTCGTCGCGTCGGTCTCTTTAGTTCCGCCGATCACGATCCTCCCCATTCTGTTCATCGTGTTCGGTCTTGGGGAGGCCTCCAAGGTCATGCTGATCGTTGTTGGTACTGCCCCGATCATGATCCGCTCCACCTCACAAGCGGTCGTGGACATCCCGCGGGAGTTGGTGATCAAGGCCCAGACGCTCGGCGCCTCCACATGGCAGATCATCATCCGTGTTTTCCTGCCGCAAATTCTGCCGAAGCTCATCCTCGCCATCCGGCTTGGCCTTGTGCCCGCATGGATCTTCTTGATCTCGGCGGAAGCGATCGCCTCCACCACGGGCCTCGGCTATCGGATCTTCCTGGTTCGCCGGTATCTCGCGATGGATGTCATCCTGCCCTACGTGGCGTGGATCACGCTTCTCGCCTACGTCATCGACCACTTACTGCTTGCGTTGTCAAAACGAGCCTTCCGCTGGCACCACCTCCAGGGAGAGTCCTTGTGAGGATCGAAGTCCGTGGGGTTCAAAAGGCCTATGACGGCGTACCCGTCATCGAGCGTCTGGACCTCGACATCGCCTCGGGGAGCTTCGTGACCGTCGTTGGTGCGTCAGGCTGCGGGAAGTCGACGTTTCTCAACATGCTTCTCTCCCAGGAACAGCCCACCCGCGGCGAGATCTTCGTTGATGGGAGCCCGTTGCCAGCGGAGCCGGGGCCCGAACGCGGGATCGTTTTCCAGCGCTACTCGGTCCTGCCGCATCTGACGGTGGAGGAAAACCTGATCCTCGCCGACGAGCTGTCCGCGTCGTCTATCTGGGGCCGGATGTTCGGCAAAGCCCGGCGGGAAAGGCTCCGCCAGCTTGACCCACTCCTCGACCAGATCGGTCTGTCGGCCGCGCGCTATAAGTATCCCTCCCAGCTCTCCGGCGGGATGCAGCAACGTCTTGCCATCGCACAGAGTCTCTTGAAGGAGCCACGGATCCTTCTGCTGGACGAGCCTTTCGGCGCGCTGGACCCGGGCATACGGGTGGATATGCATGACCTGTTGCTTGAGCTTTGGCGGACCCGTGGCATGACCATCATCATGGTCACACACGATCTTCACGAGGCTTTCAAGCTGGGCACCCGCATGCTTGTCTTCGATAAAATCCGTCATGACCCGGACGAGCCGAACGCCTACGGTGCCATCGTGACCTATGATCTTCCGATCGGCCGGGACGACCGTGGTCAAGACACTGCCCCGGATGCCGAAACCATCGCCCTTGCCGGCAAGCGGAAGTGACCGCCCGCCCAACCAGACCCGCAGGAGAGCCCGACATGCACCATCACCGTTCTCGCGCCGGCGCCCTCGCCCGCCAGATCGACGGGCGCAGATTTCACCATCCGGACTTCGACAAGCTTCAACTCCGCGGCTGGAAAGCAGCCGAGAAGGAAGGGACCTTGCCGTCGGACGGATGGAAGAAGGAACGGCAATGGGCGTTGCGCATGGGCCTCACCGGGTCGGACAGCCTTGAGGACAAAAGCATCCCGACTTTCGCCCGGGGCGAGCTTCCGCACTACGCCGGTATCAACACCTTCCTTAAGGCTCCCTACATCGAAGATGTGACACAGGTCGGCCACTACGACGCGGCCATTATCGGCGTGCCGTTCGATGGCGGTACCACCTATCGGCCGGGCACCCGGTTCGGGCCACAGGGGGTTCGGAAGATCTCCGCCCTCTACACCCCCTACAACTACGAGATGGGCGTGGACCTCAGGGAGCAGATGACCCTGTGCGATGTCGGCGACATCTTCACGATCCCAGCCAACATCGAGAAAACCTTCGATCAGATCACCCGTGCGGTGAGCCATGTTGCCTCCTCCGGCGCGCTACCCATCATGATCGGCGGCGATCATTCCATCGGCTTTCCGTGCGTGCGCGGCATCGCCAACTGCACCTCCAAACGCATCGGCATTGTCCACTTCGACCGGCACATCGATATCCAGGAGAAGGACCTCGATGAGCGGATGCACACAACACCCTGGTTCCACGCGACGGACCTCGTAAACGTTCCGGCGGTCAATCTCGTCCAGGTCGGCATCGGGGGCTGGCAGGTCCCGCGCGAAGGGGTGGAAGAAGCCCGCCGCCGCAATACGAACATCTTCACCATGCGGGACGTGGAAGAGCTGGGTCTGGCTGAAACCGCAGCCAGGGCCCTGGAACTCGCCTGGAAGGATGCGGACGCGGTCTACATTTCCTTTGACATCGATTCCGTGGACTGCGGATTTGTGCCCGGGACCGGGTGGCCAGAGCCGGGT
The DNA here is from genome assembly GCA_963691835.1 of Thalassobaculaceae bacterium. GTDB lineage: Bacteria > Pseudomonadota > Alphaproteobacteria > Thalassobaculales > Thalassobaculaceae. The sequence continues at coordinate 3,498,119 of OY829383.1, read as the reverse complement.
GGGTTCCTGCCGCGCGAAGCACTGGAACTCGTCGGTCTCGTAGCGGCCGAAGGAATCTGCGGGCTTGAGGTCGTCGAAGTATCCCCACCCTACGACACCTCCGACATCACCGCCCTTCTCGCGACACGGGTCATCGTCGACGTCCTCGGAACATTGGTCTCCCACGGGAAGCTCGGGTCCCATAAGTCCATCATCGACAAGCCGGTCACGATCCCGCCGGGCCCGGATGTGGAGTGAGCCTGATGCACGATCACGGCAGCGACCACCATCATTCACACGATGGGCATTCCCATAGCGGACACCACGCGCCCCAGGACGGGCATGGGCATGGACACACACACCATCATCACGACCACAGCCATCCGCATGGTCATGGGCATAACCACGGCGACCCGAGACACCTTCACTCCCATCTGCATGGAACAGGCGATCGGGAGCAGGCCGACGAACTTCAGGCGCTCATGACAAGTTTTGTCGACGGCTTCCGGGCGGCCGAGGACAAGAACAGCTTCCTTCGTATTGCGGGCGTTCCGTTTCACCGCGAGGGGCCGGACGGCCTAACCCTCCATCTGGTCGATGCGGCGATCACGGCCAACTGGCAGATCGGCACCGCCTCGCCGGCATTCGCGTCACGGGAACTCGTCTACCTTCCCTATCCAGGCAAGATGATCTCCGCCCGCGAGAGCATGACCTTCACCTATGTCTCTCTAACCCATCGGGAGGACGTGCCGCTCAGCGATCTGTTGTCCGCCGAACGCTGAGGAAAGAGGCCTACATAGGGGCTTGTAGGCCGAACGCGCTTTCCCATTCGCGCAGGAAGGCGTCCCGTTTCATTTTGTCCAAGAAGACGAGCAATCCCGGATCCAGCCGGATGCGGCGTGCTTGGGCGACCTTCAATGCCTGGTTCGACTCATTCAGGCGGAACGCCAGGGAGAGTCGGGCACGGCCCGCATCGGAAATGAGATAGTCTATGAACTTGCCCGCTTCGTCGGGATTCTTGGCGTCCTTCGGGATGAGGACGCTCCGGATCATCACCAACACATAATCTTCCGGCAACATGACCTTCAGCACGTCAGGCTGGTTCCGCGCATAGGCGTAGCCTGCGATGACGTTATAGGCGATGGCGGCCCGCCCTTCGGCCACATCGTCAAGCATCCTGCCAGTGTAGCTGCGGAGCCCGGCGGTAAGGCTGCCAAACACCTCCATCAGGCGCCAATAGGTCTCGGTCCGGAAGGTATCCTGGGAAGCAAACAGATATCCGAGGCCGCTGCTCCGGATATCGTAAGTGACGATCTTCGTATCGAGCGCTTCGCGGTTGGCTCGAAGGTATTCCAGGAGTTCGAACCGCGTCGACGGGAGTTTCCCGCCCGGAACGGCGTTCGGATTGTAGACGATCGCTGCAGGTTCCTCCGCAAACCCGAAGACGCTGTCTCGCCATCTCATGGCTTTGGGGAGCGTCGCCGTCGCGGAGGTTCTGTGGGGCCGCGTGTAGCCGTCGTTCACCAGCTTGATTTGCAGGTCCATCGCCGAACTCATGGCCAAATCAAACTGGTGCTCTGACTCCGCAGTCTGTTCGCGCACGCGGTTGTAGACAGACAGGCTGCCAGCCTGAAAATACTCGACGGCGATACTGCGGTGCGTATTCAGGAAGGCGAAGATCACTGGTTTGATCGCCGCCATGTCCGTCGTGCTGATGACCCGGAGGACGGCGGAGTTTGTGCCGTCTCTACTGTCGAAGAGGCGTCGCTCCTCGAATTCGTTTGCGGCGGTCTGCTGGGCAACCAACAGCGTAAGAAGAGAGACGAGAACAGCTCGTGTCATGACGGTATGCCCCGCGATCCACCGCTTGGAACCGACAGACATGCCGCCAATCCGCCTTGGGATGAGGTCTCCAGAACCAAGGTCCCGCCGTGGTTTTGGGCAACCTCCCTCACAATGGAGAGACCAAGCCCCGTGCCATCAACCGCCGGGCCGTCCGCTCCACGTTCGAAGCGTCTTACCACGCGGTCCCGGTCCGACGCCGGTATCCCGGGGCCCGCGTCATCCACCTGAATGCAAACGCGGCCCTCATCGCCATATTTGGCCGAGACAAGCACCTCGGAGCCTTCTGGCGCATACTTTACCGCATTGTCGAGAAGGTTTCTAAGAGCCTCGAGCATCGCGATGCCGTCTCCCTCGAAGGTTAGATCGCGCGGGACATCCACAACGAAATCGATCGTTCGGGCATCGGCTGCGGCATCCGTATCTCTCAACGCCATGGCAACGATGTCAGACAGGACCACCGTTTCCCGGGCGCGTTGATTGGCCCGGTAGGCGATCATCGCTTGGCTGAGAAGCTGCGAGGTGATTCGGCTGGTCGCTGCGGCCGTTCGCCTGATCTTCCCAATACGCTGCCTCATGGTGGCCAGGTCGGTATCGCGACCCGCAAGCTCGGCCTCGGCACTGAGAACAGCGAGCGGAGTCCTGATGCGGTGGGCCGCCTCCGTTATGAAGTTCTCAGATGTGGTCAGCGTGGATCGAAGCCGTTCAATGAAATCGTTCAGGGACTTAACAAAGGGGCGGAGTTCGCTTGGAACCTCCTGATCCAGGGGACGGAAATTGCTGGCATCCCGCTTGGCCAAACTCTCCCCAAGAATGGTCAACGGCTTCAGCGCACTCCGGACGACAGGAAACCCAAGCAGCCCCGCAAGAAAGAGGAAGCCGGCACCGACCACCGCCGCGGCCAGGGCCAGATTATCGCGGATCTGCGCATACTCTTCCCTGGTCTGGGTGACCGTAACCGTCACTTCACTCGCGTTCTCGCCCAAGAGCCTTTTGGTGATTGTCGTGGCTCTGACCTCCAGGCCCATAACCTCCGTTGTGAAGTACTCCGGCGTGTCTAAATCCATCTTTCCGTCATAGGGCTGAACTTCGTCGTAGCCGGTAATAAGACCGCCGTCGGCGGCCCGGACGGCATAGAAAATTCGGTGTTCACCATACGTCGCCAAGATGGACAGGGCCGAGTACGGCATGTCCACGAAAGGCTTGCCGTCAACCAACTCAAGCTGTTCCGAGATCGAAATGGCGGAGGCGCCGAGCAGACCATCCTGGTTCACGTTCGCTGCGATCGCTGCGATCCACCGAACGGCGAGAAACAGCGCGACCGCCAACAGAAGGGCGAGGATGGATAGCTGAATGACGAGGCGTCGTTGAAGAGACCAACTCCGCGTCATCACCGGGGCCCCGGTGCTGTGTTGAGGCGGTATCCGACCCCCCGAACGGTTTCGATGGAGATGTTGCTTCCCTCAAGCTTCTTTCGAAGCCGGCCGATGTACACTTCGATCGCGTTTTCACTCGGCTCTTCGGCCAGATCGAACAGCTTCTCAAGCAAGGAGCCCTTTGCATGCAAGGCGCCGGGGCTGGCGAGCATGACCTCCAGCAAGCGTAACTCCCGGCTCCTGAGCGGGACAGGCTCCCCCCGGACGTAGACTGTTGCGTGCGACGCATCGAACTCCAAGTCGCCTACCTTGGTGAGGTTGTTCGATTTCCCCTGCTTCCGCCTGAGCACAGCGCGACAGCGGGCGTTCAACTCTGAGAAGTCGACTGGTTTTGTCAGATAGTCATCCGCGCCAAGGTCCAGAAGGCTCACACGATCCGTCACTTGAGAGCGTGCCGTCAGCACCAACACCGCAACCGATGAACCCCTGGCCCGCAGCCAGTCCAAAACACTGCTGCCGAACCCATCCGGCAGCATCAGGTCGAGCAGCACAATGTCGTAACTATCCGGATCACCGGACATCAGCATGAACCGCGCGTCGTCCACCGTTTCGGCGTGATCCACGGCGTGACCATCGCGGCGGAAATGCTCCGCAATCGCATTTGCGAGATCGATGCTGTCTTCAACCAACAAAACGCGCATGGGGTACTCGCGACAGGTTCATGACAGGTTGCAGTTCTACAGTTCGCCTACACAAGAGCGAACCAGGAGATCGTATCCGATGTTTCAGGCTTTGAGAAGCAAGAAATCGGACGCCGTTCCGACCAGCATTAATGTATACGATCAAAGATATTCCGATAGTTTCGTAGAAAAAATTACAAATATTATTTATAATCAATCTACTGATCATCTATTAACACTTGGTCAAAAGATACAAATCCTTAAAAATCCTGATGTTGGACTTGCATTGATTGTGTCTGGACATCTGTCGCATCCGGATCATGGCGGCATACTCTTGTCACCATTGCTGGTACACAACGACCATACAAAGGCATTCACCGCGGCAACGGATGTTCACCTGAAAACGCTGTCACATGAGGCGTGTGGAGATCTGTTCAATGGCGAGCCGGCGTTCACGCGGTTACTGGTCAGCCGTTTCATCGATTCCGCCGGGACGTTGCCGCCGGGGTGCCGGGTCATTGTCTCCGCGGACATCGCGAAGCGCCTCAATGACTTGGTTTGTTCGCTTTTTGGAGGCACGGCGACATCCTCAGAAACTCCCTCCCAAACGTATCCGCCCATGGACACAGACGCCCTGACGGGGCTGACGGATCACGTTGGCTTGGACGCGGCCATTACCAAGCACATCCTGATGGCACAGAGACGGCTTCAACGTTTTGCGGTCTTCTGCCTCGATCTCGACGATTTCAAGCAGGTAAACGAGCGCTTTGGCGTGTCCGTCGGCGATCGGGTTCTGAGGGTCGTTGGACAGCGGATCTCCGGGATCATGCAGGTGAATGACGTTGCTTCCCGAGTCGGTGGAGATGAGTTCGTTGTCATTCAGGATCTTCGCACCAGCCCAACGGCCAGATCTGCTTACGAATCCGCCCAGGCTTTGGGGGACCGGCTGATACGGGAGATTAGCCAACCCATAACCGTGGACGATCAGGAGATCACGCTGAGCACGAGCATTGGCGTTGCCAGCTTTCCCGATGACGGCACGACGACGGACCTTCTGCTGGGACAAGCCCGCGCCGCTCTCTACGACATAAAACGGACCGGGAAGTCCGGTTTCAAGATCTGTACGGTTCGATTTGCAAACAAAGAACGTCCAACCTTGCGAACCGACCGTGCATCCAGATTCCGCCGGTCTCATTAGAGCCAGAGCAGACGTTGTTGAATCGGTCTGTGGTCAAACAGCGGCTAGGAGTCTGCTCAAACGTGGGCGCTCCTTTCTGCCAGCATGCGCGGCGAGAACAAGAACGCCGTTCCGTAGATCCGGACTGAACTGCCTGTCAGAGAATCAGGCCGTCCGGTCTGGAGGCGTCGATTTCCGCAAACGCGTTGCGGAGAGCGGAAAGGCGGGAAACACCGCGGACCCATTCATAATACAGAGCTTTTACCGAACTGATTGCCACGCCCGCATCCCGCATGCGCTCCAGTCCAATCTGTTCGTCCCACTCGGTCGTGGCGATGCCGTCCCGCAGAGCTGCGACTTTGTACCCAAGGCCCGCAAGCCCGATCGCGGTGTGGGCGACACATACATCCGTTTCCATGCCGACGCACACGGCCGTCCGGCGGCCGGTCGCCTTCAGCGCCTCAAGAATGTGCGGGTTCCCGGCAAGACCGAATACATCCTTGTCATGGACCGGAACGTCGTCCGGAAGCGCTTCAAGAATGGGCGCCGTCAGTGAGCCATTGCCTTGAATATTCTCCGCCATGGCGAGGATCGGGACATCGAGACACCCCGCAACCTTGATCATCCAAACCAGCTTGGCGATGAGAGCCTGGGTCTTGGCCCGGTCGTACTTCGCTATGAAGTAGTCCTGGATGTCGATCAGGACGAGAACCGAGTCGTCGACCTCAATGAGGGTCTGTTGGATGTCGGAAGCCTGCCTCAAAGCTGTACCGCCCTATTTTACTCTCTTCTCACACCCGACAACGCTATCGGATGCGTCTCCGGTCCGTCCACTAGAGTAGATCGTGTTTCAATGGAGTCACTTCGTGAGCCCATCATGGTTCATGCATTGGCTCTATGAGCTCGGCGTGGCTGTCCAAATGCTCTCGGGCAGGCCATCGCTCCACTCCCGCAACGCATCCAGACAGCCGAGCGCCGTTTCTCCCAACGGGGTGATTCGGTATTCGACCGAAACCGGGGCGGTGGCCAGCACCTTGCGGGTGATCAGGCCCTGAGCCTCCAACTGCCGAAGACGCTCCGTGATCATTTTCTTACTGGCGCCGCCGATCATCCGGGCAAGATCGTTGAACCGAACCGGCTCGTCCTTCAGATGCCAGAGGATCGATCCCGTCCACTTGCCACCAAGAATGCGCATGCCACGCTCGATGGCACAGGGCGTCTCGCACGCATTCTCAGCCAGCCGGCGCCCGGCGTGGTCTTCAATGACTTTCGCCCGCACGGAATCCCCTACCAGAGCCAAATTTGCCTCTAAAACAATAATGTAGAGCAGATTCACGCGCAATGATGAGCTCAAGAAGTGATCCCATCGCCGCACGACCTGCTCTAGGTTACGAAAAGTATACTGGTTGCTTTTCGTTTTCTCGACAGCAACGTATCGCGCCATGTCCCGATTTGGTCAAGGAAGCCGACGATGTCTCAACCCGACATTCTCCTCTACACCGCCAACACCATGAACGGCTGGAAGCCGCTGATCTTTCTGCATGAGGGTGACATTCCCTACGACATGGTTCCGGTCAGCTTCTCCAAAAAGGAACAGAAGGCACCCGGCTATCTGGCCCTCAACCCGAACGGCCGCATTCCAACCATCGTCGATCGCGGCAACAACGACTTCGCCGCCTTCGAGTCCGGCGCAATCCTTTGGTACCTGGCTGAGAAGTACGACATGTTCTTGAGCCACGACCCGAACGAACGGTCAGAGACGCTCCAATGGCTCATGTTTCAGATGGGCGGCATCGGCCCCATGATGGGACAGGCGATGTTCTTTCAGCGGATCGCCAAACCGAACGGAGACGATGTTCCGTTTGCCATCAAGCGCTATGTCGACGAAAGTCGGCGCTTGCTGGAGGTTCTCGACACCCGTCTCAAGGGGCGGGAATGGCTTGTTGGAAACAGCCTTTCAATTGCGGACATGGCGACCTATCCCTGGGCCCGTAGCTACTTCTGGGCAACTGTGGATGTATCGGGCCTGGACAACCTGAACGCCTGGTTCGCTCGGCTGGATGCACGCCCCAAAACCCAAGCAGCACTTCAGTTGCCGGAGCCCAGGCCGTCCGCATTTGGCCAGGGTGATGTCGAGGCGGCGGCGAAAGCCAATGCGGCACGCTTCAAGGAGCAATAACCAAACCAACAGTATCGCGGGCGCCGCTCACGATAGGCCGGCGCCCGCGCACGCTGAGTGATGTTAAGCAGCGCTCACAAGTTTTCGTGCCAGGAAGTCTTTCACGAGGTCCGCCACCTCAGCCCCATGCGTCTCCAAGGCGAAGTGTCCCGTATCAAGCAAGTGGATCTCGGCGTCGGGGACATCCCGCTTGAATGCCTCCGCACCTGCCGGACCGAAGAATGGGGCGTTCTGGCCCCAAGTGGCGAGAACCGGTGGCTGCTCAGCTTTCAGATATGCTTGCCAAGCCGGATACAGCGCCACATTGGTCTGATAGCTTCGGAAGAGATCAAGCTGGATCTCAGGCTCCCGATCGAGAATGGCCTGATCATGGGCGATGGCGTCCGGGCCGATCAAAGGCAAGAGCTTGTCGGGAACACCGTGCGTGTACTGGAAACGGGTGGTTTCCTCGGCTAGCAACGCCCGAAGTCGATCGCGGTTCTCTTGAGAGGGATTATCCCAGTAGGTCCGGATCGGCGCCCAAGCCTCCTGCAAACCTTCTTCATAAGCATTTCCGTTCTGACTGATAATCGCCGTCACTTTCTCCGGATTGGCTTCCGCGAGACGGAAACCAACAGGCGCTCCATAGTCAAAGACGAACAACGCGTAACTGTTCAGTTCAAGTGCCTCCGTGAAGCCCTCAATCACCTCGTACAGCCGGTTGAAGGTGTATGTGAATTCTCCCCGTCCGGGCACCTTCGTTGAGCCAAAACCAGGAAGGTCTGGAGCAATCACGCGGTATGCGTCTGCAAGCAGAGGAATGAGGTTCCGGAACATGTGGCTGGAAGTGGGGAAGCCGTGCAGCAACAGCAGCACCGGGGCGCTCGGGTCGCCCGCCTCCCTATAGAAAACATCGACATCCTCGACTTGGATGCTCCGGTGTTTTGTTCTCGTTTGGTGTGACATGGCTCTCTCCTGACAGATGTCTCGAACAGCACTTGCCGCCCGCTTGGTCGAGAGATGGGAGCTACGAAATCACGAATAATAGATGCTGTATGGAATAAATTATTCCAAAATGCAGAATGGACCAACTCTCAGAAGAGGCGCCAATGGATCGAGTGAGAGCAATGGAGGTCTTCATCGCGGTCGCGGAGGCGGAGAGCTTCGCGGGCGCTGCGCGCACGCTGTCCATCAGCCCGCCGTCCGTCACCCGGATCATAGGCGACCTCGAAGCGGACTTGGGCGTTGCTCTTTTCCACCGCACCACGCGGGTCGTGACGCTGACCGATGTGGGTCATGGCTATCTGGATGATGCAAAACGGATTCTCGCGGAGTTGGAGGCCGCCGACAATTCTGCACGGGGTGCGTTGAGCACTCCCAAGGGCACTTTGCGGCTAACGGCGCCAACGCTGTTTGGGCAGATGTACATCTCACCCGTCGTGCTCGATTTCCTGGATCGGCACGCTGAGGCGTCAGTCGACGCACTCTTCATTGATCGGGTGGTCAATCTCGTCGAAGAAGGGATAGACATCGCAGCCCGCATAGGCGACTTGCCGGATTCCTCAGGCATCGCCACGCGGGTCGGGACCGTTCGTTGGTGCGTTTGCGGAACACCTTCGTATTTCGAACGTTTCGCCCCGCCGCAAACACCCGGCGAGCTTGCAAGCCATAGAACCATCGCGGTCGGACCGGTAGGCCAGAATTATGAGTGGCGATTCGACGAAGATCGAGTTCGCCTTCACCCAAGGGCGATGTTCAGTTCAGTTCAGGCCGCACTGTCCGCCGCCGTCTCCGGCTGGGGTTTGGTCCGGGCGCTCTCCTATCAAACAGCCCCCTACATCGAGAACGGCTCTTTGGTGCCGGTTCTGGAGACCTATGCCCCTGCCCCACTCCCCATACACCTGTTGCGCTCACCAGGTCGGTACCCGTCCGCGACGGTTCGAGCGTTCTGGGATCTGGCTGTGAAGACTCTTCGACAAAGCAGCGCATTGAATGCCCCATAGGAGCTTGGGTGCGCTCAGAATATTGGATGGCGTTACCACCGGACGGTCATGGTAGTCATCATTTGGCAACCGACTTAGATCGCATTTTCGGTCGCAAATGACATCGACAACCCAGACACCAGACAGCGAGAGTGAGGATAGTGGCACAACCACCCGCCCAACATCGCGGCCTTCTTCAGCAGCACCGTGCTTACTTGAACAAGTTGCTCGCCGACGACAGTGACTGGACGATCGATGACGGCCCGTTTCAGGGAATGAAACTTCCCAAGAGCTATGAGCGATTCTACTCCATGCTGGGCCCAGCGATCTTAGGCTGCTTTGAGCAGGAGACGCATGGCTTCATCGATGCCTGGGCGGACCGGAAGTATGACGCCGTCATCAACGTCGGCATGGCGGAAGGCTACTATCTTGTCGGGCTCGGGCGGCGATATCCGGACGCGAGACTGATCGGTTATGAGCAACTTGAAGAACTTTGGCCAATTGCCAAGGAAACGGCCTATCTCAACACCATGGCCGAAAGGCTGGAAACGAGAGGGGTCTGCGATCCTGAAACGCTAAAGCAGGTCGCGGGCTCATTTTCGGCCCCGCTCATTATCATGGACATCGAAGGTGCGGAGGTGGATTTCCTCAGCCCATCACACGCGCAGAACTTCGCGCATGCCGATGTCATCGTTGAGTGCCACGACGGCAAGCGGGATTCTGCAACGGAGCATGTGAAAGCCGCACTCGCGTTGAACCACAAAGTCACCGTTGTGCCGGAAGGTGGCAGAAATCCAAACTCCATGCGTCTGCTGACTGGATGGTCCCAAGTAAACCGGTGGCTGATGATGTGGGAAGGCCGCGGCACCTTTTGCACCTGGATTGGAGCCGATCATCTAGGCTGATGATTCGATTAAATAAGTCTTGACAACCGCTGCAGATTTACAAGCATTTTGTAAGTATATATAATCGCTATACCTGTCCTATTTTGCTCTGCGTGAGTTTTTTTCTCCAGCCATTGATTATGAATGAATGTTTTAACCGATTAATCAAGTAAACTCTCTCCGCGTTTACCATTTATAACCAATACGAAATTTGAGAAAATCCCAAACGCCATATGATTGTATAGCCCCTATCCTGCTTGTTGGTTAGCAGACTCTTACCTTGCACTCACATCGGAGTTAGTCGAAACTGACGAATTAGCGACGGCAAAACGCCGCGCTTAAGGCCCCGCCGAGGGCTCAGACTTACGATTGGCGGATACGATGCAAGCCAGGGTTCAGCAAGAGCGCAAAAAGCGCAAAAAACTGACACCAATCCTGGACCAGATCCTTAACGGTGGTCCGAGCACAAACCTGAACATCCTTGGAATCACTCAGAAGAAGGACCTTCAGAACCCTTTCTTCGAGACCAGTTCGCTTAACCGCGTCATCGTTTTCAAATACCCCAACTTCAACGTTGAGTTGGCGGAGGGTGCATCGAACTACGGCGACAGGAACGCAAAACTCTCCCATGAGCGCCCGGTCGAAACCGCCATCTACATTCCGAACGATGAGACGATGCCGCAAGATGGCGGATACGCCATTTACATGCGGCAGCGCGACTCCGAGGCGCTGCTCCAGAGATATGTCGGCGTCTCTGCTGATACGGAAAGCGAAGCGATCAAGCGGGACATTCAGAAGTTGTCGATCATCGACGAGATCCCTTCGCTGGACCCTTTCCTGCTGAAAACGACGTTCGAGCGGCACAAGATCGAGATTGATGAAGCCTATCTCGACATGGCGGACGGTGAGGAACGGAAGATCAAATCCGCCATTAGCGAGCGCGTTCAACCGATCGTCGGACGCGCGCTGGGTGGATCGGCAGCGGATAACTCAAAACAGTCTCAGCGCTTCGTCGACGCCATCTGGGATCCTTCACTCCCAGAAGCCAGTCTCTTTATCGAGGCTTTCAAGATTGAGCGTGGTGAGGTGAACAATGTGTTCGGCGCTTGGAAGGGTGTTTCCTTCTATCAGCAGCAGTTCGCAATCAACCGCGTCGCCATTGCAGAAATTATCAAATGGTTCAAATCGGATCTCTCCACCCCCATTGATATCCGCATGAACAAGGCCTTCGAAGAACAACTTAAAATGTTCAAGACTCGAACTCAGAAGCGGATGATGAACGTCGTCTCAAATATCAATCAGATATTCAAAGACTACGACAACTGTTATCAGCAGTTTATTGAGGAAGGCGATCCTATTCCGTTCAGGAGCTTCCTGATCACTTCGCATTACCGCTATTGGATCCTGGGTTACTGTTGCACCTCCCTTATCCACTGCCGAAACATCTTTGATCGGGCGATCTCACAAGGTGTGCGGGGCCAATTGTCTTTTGAAGCCATGAACGAAATGCTGACCAACATGGATTCCACCCTGTCTAGCCAGGCCAACACCACCAAAGACCTCTGATCCAAAGAGTTCCGTAGAAAAAAGCCCCCGTGACCAGACAGGCCAGGGGGGCTTCGTCTTTATTCCGTGGCCTCATGAGCTTTGTAGAAGACCAGTCGCATTGGGATGATGTGGCCCGGCACCCTGATCTTTAAGTCTCCGCTCAGTTCTTCCCGCCCCGGCCCTCGTCCTGACGCGCCGTCATATGTTGGGCGAAGGCGTTCAGCGTCTTGCCGGCCCCCATATTGTGCTTCGCCAGCACGCGCTGAACCGCGACCATGCACTCGTCCCGAATCGATTCCATCTCCCGGATCGTCTTGCCCTCCGCCTGCTCTTCGGTGCCGAGGGCGAACCGGTCGATGATCTCATCGGTCAACGGTGGCGCCTTGAGATGGGACCACGGCCACTCCAACGCTGGCCCGAACTGCTTCATGAAGTGACGGGCGCCGCCGGCACCGCCCGCCAGCATGTAGAGCTGGTTCATGCCCATGATGGACCAACGAAGCCCAGGGCCGTAGACGATGCTCTCATCCAACTCGCGTGTCGTGGCGATATCGTCGTTGAGCGCGTGGAGAATCTCCCGCCACATCGCCTCCTGCAGCCGATCGGAGATGTGCCCCGGGACTTCCCGCCGGATCATCAAAGGGTGCATGCCGATCGAAGCATAGAACGACGCGGCCGCAGATTTCGCCGCCTCGGAGGTCTCGACACCACCGACAATCTCGACCAGCGGACACAGATAGACCGGGTTGAACGGGTGTCCGACGAGGAGCCGCTCCGGATGTCGTAGACCCTCCTGCAGTTCGGTGGGCATGAAACCCGAGGTGCTGGACGCGATGATCACATCGGACCCGGTCGCGTCGGCAATCTGTCCCAGGGCACGCCGCTTGATCTCAAGGGTTTCGGGCACGTTCTCCTGTACGAAATCCGCCGCCGACGCCATTTCAAGTGGGTCGGTCGTGAACGAAAGCGTCCCCCGTTCGGGCATCGGAATGCCCTCGGTCAGCGCAGACAGCGACGGCGCTGCGTTCTCAACGGCGCCGCGGATCCAATCTTCCATCGCCGGATTGATATCGGCCGCGACCACATCAAGCCCGGCATGCAGAGCCCGCGCAGCCCAGCCTCCTCCGATCACTCCAGTACCAAGCAGGCCGAAGGTTCTGATTTGTAATCAGAGGGTCGGGGGTTCAAGTCCCTCAACCGGCACCATCTTTTCAATGACTTAGCACCCCTTCGCGCCTTTGACCAGCCCCCTTGGATCACGTATGGATCACGCGGGGCCGAAAACCGGCCTCCAGGGGCTCTCTCAGAAGCGTATATATATAAGGTATAGACGCGCGCTCTCATCAGAGGCTCAGAGCCCGCCGATCAGGCCTTGTGGGGCAGGGTCAGAACGATGGCCGAGGGCTCGTTGCCCCCATCCGTCTCCAGCGGCAGGGCCAGCCGATACCAGTCCCGCCGCTCCGGCCCGTCGCTGGTATGGATGATCCCGGAGCACGTCCGAAGCTCGGGGCTGTCCCCCTGAAAGAAGCGGTTAAGCTCCCCGACCATCCAGTTGCCGAGGTTCCGGTCGGGCACCTTGTCGATCCGCATGCCCTGGAGGTTCTCAAGATCGGAGGGCCAGAAAATGTTGTGGCCGCTGCCGACGTAGTCGAGCAGGTAGGCGTAATCATGATTCTGCCGGACTATGTAGGTCCGGGCGAGTGAGCCGATCTGGGTCAGGGCGTGGAACAGTGTGTCGCCACGGCGCCCGCCAACGTCCTGCCATGCCCGCAAAGTCTCGCGGAGCGCGGTGTGGCCGTCGAACATCGATTTGAAAACCCGGTTGGTCGGTAGCTGTCGGCTGATCAGCGTGCCCGGTAGGTTGCCTGTCAGCATCGCGGGATTCGGCCTCAATGCCTGGAGGAGGCTGCCGAGGCTCGGATAATGCTCCTGCATCGCGTCCTCGGGATCGACCATCATCACCGGTCCCACCCAGAACTGTGCGGCTCCATTCAGGGCGGCGATCTGCTGCGATGTGAGCGTGCGTGGCGTGAGGTAGAGGTAGCCGCGCCCTTCATAGACCGCCAACTTCACGCAGCGGAGGTTGACCACAACCGTCAACTCAAGATCGGTAAGCTGCCGGGGGTCTCCGTCGTTCTCTGGGAGTGGGAGCGGCTGCCCCTGCGGGTCGATCCACAACACCTTGTAGAGCCGGAGGCCGGCCGCGTCTGGCGGCGGTAGGATGGTGTTGATGGTGTTCGCAGCCACGATCTTCGGGAGATCGTTGTCCAGCATGTCGGCGACGTCTATGCCGTACTCGGCTAGCTTGGAAGCGAGGGCGTCCTTGAGTCTTTGGTGGCCCTTCACAAAGCCGCCTTGCTCCTGATACCGCTCGACGGTTCGCAGCCCGACCCCGGACTCCTTAGCCAGCCGCTCATTCGTAAGACCAGCGGCTTTGATCGCGGCGCGCAACTGGTTACTCGTGAACATTTTTGTGTGCATATCAGCGGCAAAAACTAAGACTGCGCTCTTAATATACACACCGACGCACTCACTTTAAACCGCAACACTAACTCCATACGGGAATACCTATGTAGACAGTTTCATTTGGGATCACCTTCCAACGGCCTTGATCCACCCGGACGGACCACTTGCCGGGCCGGAACGGGCCACGGCTCTCTAGTTCGTTCGGTGGATATTCGAGATCAAACCAGCAGTCCTCGAAACGGCCCGGCTGCACGTCCACCCGAGACACGGCGCCGGTATCCAGTTCTGAGCGGTAGGCGCTCTGAGCCACCCTGTGTACCGCGTCCATGGTGGCGACCTCCAGGATGTCCGCGTCGTAATCGATCACCCCGTCCTCGGATGCGTAGATGGTCACATAGTAGGTCATTGGTCCTCTCCATAGTATCTGCATAGGACGGCACCGAGCTTTGCCATCCGGGCCGCTTCTCGCTGTAGCTTCTGCATACTGCCGTAATGGGCGATGGGGTAGACCCCGAGGCCCAGGGCTCGGAGTTCCAGCCGATACGGTCGGGGGGACATGCGGGTCCCCACCCGCGATTGTCTGTCTTCATATTGGACATATAGGAATGGCCGGGTGCCCTCCCTCTTCAGGACTGTCGGCCAAGCCGTGGTCTCCACCCCCGGCGTCCCCTCCTGATAGTAGAGGTTGAGGCGGGGCCGCCTGGGCCAGGCCATCAGTCGTCGATGCCAGCCACGTCCTCATGGAAGACGCGGCTAAGCTCGTGCAAAGCCTCGGTAGCCTCCTGCATCAGCGGCTGGAGGTCGCCCGGCGGCTCATCGGTCCAGGAGAAGTCGCAGATATAGGTCCCGGCCCCGTTGTTGTCCTCTTGGAACACAACGACCAGCCCCCGCGTCGGCTGCTCCTCGCCCGCCTCGACGTCGACCACCTGGGCGGTGAACCTGGGCGGAACGAGGTGGTGGATGTAATAGCGGATGTCGCCGTCGCCGATCATGCCGAGGCCCAAGGTCCACTCGTCCGGGAGCCCAGCCCACGGCGGGGCCTCGAGCCCCAGGGCGTCGTAGATCCGCTTGGTCATGCCCTGGCCTATGGACTCCTCCCCGGAAACCATCCGGGCGAACTTCCGCCGATTCACCCCGAGCTTGTCGGCAAGCTCGGCCACGCCCGCGTTCGTCCCCGCCATCAGTGCTCGAATCTCGGGCGCGGTGATGGGCTGGATCTCGGTCATTACTTTTCCCCCCTTCGCATGCCCCAATTGCGGTCGGGGTCGTTGAGTCGGCTTTGGCCGATTGGCTCGCTTTTCACCACATGCCCCTGCTCGGAAGTGTAGGTGACGTCCCAGCCTTTGATCTTCTTGCCAGTGTTTGATTTGACAGGCCACGCCTCGGTCACCCGCCACGTCATCCCGTCGTACTCAAAGGTCGCCCGTTTCTTCCGGGGGGCGTGAGGTGCCAACTCATCGAAAGTGTAGGTCTTGTCCATCTCAGGCCACCCCGAGCAGGGTGTCTCGGTGCGTGCTGGCGTCGCTGTAATGAACGAAGGCGCGACCGTCGGCGATGATGATGATTTCATCATCACTACTACTATCGTCGAACTCGGCAACGCCAACCAAGCGGGCGTGCGGCTCGTCTGCCAGCCCGTAGCCGAATTTAACAATGTCGCCGACTTTGAAGGTGTTGTTGTTGGTCCTCTTGATCATCTTGCCGGGCCTCCTTGCCCTTGCTGGGCGGGGCCTGATTGCCCTCGCCGCTTGACTAATATACTGCTCACTCTCGGCGACAACAAGTCAAAAGCGCTACTAAATGACGAATTTCAAGCGGCGTATCGCCCGGCCTGATCACCCCAGGAGTCCCAGCCCTCTCGATCCGTCCGGCTGAATAGCTCGCACCGGGGCACGGCCCCGATGGCCTCCGCGAGGTCGTACATCTCGTCGGGCTTACGGGAGTGTTCGCGGACTGGGGCCACAATCAGGTTGCGCTGACTAAGCGACAGGGTGGCGGGCTTGCCGAGCGTGGCCACGATGAACGGCTCCATGGCGCTGCGAAGTCTGTAGCCGGTGCCGAACGCCCATTTGCGCCCCGTGGACGACTGTTTGGCCCACGCCCCCATAGTGCAGTATTCGAACCCCCATGCCTCCACCACCTCCAGAGCTTGGGGCACCATGGGCGCCGTGGCCCACATGATGAGCAGCGCGCCGTCCGGGTGGGCTAGGTGGGAAACCGGCAGGCGCTTGATCTCGTCGAGCGTCATGGTCGCGTAGTGGGCCTCCGCCGATTTGTCCCGCCCTTCGTCGCTGTAGGTCTTGAACTTCCAAGGGGGGTCCGCAAGGATGGTGCGATACTTGAAGGGGGTTAGGGTGATCATTCTTCATCGACCCCAAGCCAGCGAAACTGAAAGTCGAGTTGAGCAAGAGCCTCCTGGTCCCCCCGGTTTAGAACGAGTTTGGAACCATCCTCGAACTCCACTTTGTACAGCATCCAAGTCTCGGGAGGCCCGGTAACACGCCGACCGTCCCTCGTAAGCCATTCTCCTTCCACAACCTGATACTTCGCGTTCAGGGCAACGGCCTCTTTGGCGCGCTCAGTCACAATGGCTCCTCCCGGATCGAGCGCAAGTAGGTCCGATCTGGCGTTATGACCGAGAAGGACTCCTGACAAAGCCCGTCCCGCAACTCCTCGCCGAGTTCCAGGGCCTCCATCTCAACCTCGGTAGGGCTCTTCGGAAAACGGGGATAGTTGCTCAGGCGGACCACCACACCGGCCTGCTCTCCTCCGGTGTAGATGTAAGTCGTCGGAGTCACCGTCACACACAGCCCGCGATCGCGACCTCGGCCCAGTATGTCGGCTCGATGCGTTGGGTCATCGCGGCATCCGCTCGATGCGGACGCTCTCGTGATGGATCGCCTTGGCCACGTCCAGGATGCGGTCGGTTAGCCACGCGAAGCGCATGGTCAGGATCGCCAGGGAGAGCGCCATGACGCCCAGGCCCCAGGCACAGAGCCAAAGCCCCATTCCAGCCGCGCGCCTCATGCCCCGTCCTCCTTCTCCTGGAGTACGCGTCGGATCGCTGCTGCAATCATCGCCTGTTCGGAGTCCGTGAGGGGGGCAGGGTTTTCGGGTATCGCCCTGGAGAGCTCCCGCGAAAGATCGACCAGTTCTTTGGCAAACTCCGGGTAGCTTCGAAGATAGTGCTCAAGGGTGTGGTGCCCGGGATCAGGCTCTACCGAATAGGCATCGAGAACGTCGTCCAAAGACGGACGGGAGGCGGACGATGTCATGGCGCGGCTCCCTGCGTCAGAGCAGTTAGGGCGCCGTCCTCCCCGTTCTCCTGGGGTGCGGGGCGAGGCTCACGGCAGCATCGGCCCTCGTCAGCGCACTTATCCGGATCTGGACAGACGACAGCGTGCCGGCCTGCTGGACAGCGTCGGCTAAAACTGCGGTTCATGCCCCAGAGACCGCCGTCGTCCAGAAACATCCCACCGTCGTTCATGTCTCGTCCTCCTTGCCGCCTAATTTCAGCGGATCATCCGGGGACATTGGTTCGCCGCGCCACGCTCGCGCAAGGTGCATCCGGTTGGGGCACTCAAAATCGCAATCCTCCGTCCCGGCGAGCGCGCAGCGGCCTGGATTGTCCGAGTCCCAACGTCCACACTCAAATTCGTCCGGGGACTCCAGATCGGCCGGGTCCTCCAGATCGTCAAAGTCGGGTTCATTCATCGTCGTTAACAATCTTCGTCCTCCTTCTCCTTGACGTGGAAATCAGGACACGGGCGCAGGAGCGGACAGTTGCCGTACTCCGGTCGCTGGGCGTCGCAATCCGTGTCACCGTCCTCGAAGATCCGGAAATTGGCGCATTGCTCGCAGCTTTGCTCGCTCATGCCCCGGCCTCCCCGTTCTCCTGGGCAGGAGAGGCAGTCCCTTGAAGCGCGGCATTCCGCGTGGGCTGGACCCTGTCTATCAGGTCGTCGTAGATCTTCTGAGTGAACACGGGGAGGGCGTTGCCCCAATCACCATCCAGGATGATTGCAGCTTCCCATTCCTCGTGAACCTTGAGTGCATGCCGTAGCCGTTTGATCTCGGCGTCCTTCTCAAGATCTCGCTTGCGCCAGTCCTCCATGGTCGCGAAGTCGATAAATTCGCCTTCCTCGCTGTTGTAAAACCGATCAGCCATTGGCCACCTCCCTCATCTCTAGGATCTGCCGGTCGAGCGCGGCGCGGCCTTGGCGCTGCACCCCGTTTAGCCGCCACCACCACTCGTGTCGACGGAGGGTCGCTTGGCGGTATGCTTCAAGCTCGGCGTCCGAAAGCGTGAGCCGGTCGTCGATCATTCCGGGCCTCCCTGCTGTAACAGGCGACAACGACCATCGGCGGCGCACTCCGCCGGGTCGCTGCATATGTCCTCGTGAGCCATGGCCGGGCACCCGCGCCGATACCGCGCCAGGGCGGCCATGTAGTCGCGGTCCTCGTTGTCGATGTCCCGCTCGGCTCGCTTGCCGGGGATCACCTGTGGGCGGTTGACGCGGGCGTGCTTGGCGACCGGGTTACGCCCCCATGCCCCTTGCCGGTCAGCAGGCAATGGTCATCTCCGAGTGGTCCTTGAGCCAGCGGTCGAACGCGGCGTTGTCCATGATGTGCGGCCAGTTATCGGCGTCGCTCGGCGGGAGGGAAGGCCACTTCCCGAAGGTGATCACCCCCGAACCCGGCTGATTGGCCGCGCGCCTCATCTGGCGCTGAATCCACCACGAGTATTCGGAGCGGTCGGAGTGCGGGTGTAGCTCCCGCCACAGATCAAAGCGGACGTTGCCGGTCATGCCTCGACCTCCTGGTGGCCGAGGCGCGCGCCATCGCTTCGCGGTCCTGTCCACTCCTGCGGAACCAACGTCTTTTTCAGGTAGAGCGGGTGTCCCGGTGATCGCGATTGCGTCGGTCATGGTTATCGGTCCTTAAGGTGGTTCTGCACGTGCTCTGGGCCGATGAGAATCGTCCATGGACCTCCGTAACCAGCGGTCAGCATTAGGCCGTCCAAGCCCTTTCGGTCGGCCTGACGGAGATTTCGCCATTTCTGGATGTCGAAGTCTGGGGAGCAAATGATGCCACGCGGCGAGCCCCTCTGAAGCCGCCCCAGGGACCATCCGCGCTGGGAACAGAAGCGCTCGGCGTCCTGCATGTGCTCAAAGGTAAGGTCCATCACGCACCCTCCGGTGCAGGGGCGTAATACACCTCGACCAAATGAGCGGGGATCCGGTTTTGAATGCGGCCGTTCTTTAGAATGGCGATCCAAGGGACCGGCGCCCCTTGACCGTTCTCGTCATAAGCGACGATCTCTGTCCCGCCGCTTCGGTCGGCCGTCCAACCCTCTTCGCTGCCGTTGTAAAAGATCGCCTGAATAGGCCGCTCGTCCCGCGAGAGGACGGTTCCGCCACGTGGGAGGTCAGCCTTGGTCTGGGTTTCGTCGTTCATGTCAGTCCTCGAATCTTCTTTCCGGCCATCTTCTCTGGGCACACTCGGGCCTGATATGCCTTCAGCCCAGGCGCGTTCATGTTTTCCTTTCGGGTGCCCCAGCGCAGGTTTGATGCCCGGTTGTCGATGGAGCATTCGTTCCTGTGCAGGACTTCCATCCCTTCCTCCGGAGTCCCATGGAATGCTTCGCAAACCAGCCGATGGACTTTGTAGGATTTCCGACGATGGACGATGATCATCCGCCATGGGAAAAGGCCTGTAGACCAGATGCGGGTTCCGTAGGTCGGACCAAATGAGACCTGCTTGGATCCGCCATGCGGCATTGGTTGAAGGTAGAAACCCCGAACCTTGCCAAGCGAACTGGCCTCAAATCCCGGCAGCGAAGGAACCGGGCGCCATATCTCCTGATCTGGCTTCACGTCGGCTCCTAGAACGGGATCTCTGAGTCGTCCAGGTCGTCGTGCTGGGGCGGGGCCATGTCACGGTGCGGCGGCGGAGATTGCCGGTCGCGACCCTTCGCTTCGTTGTATTCAGCCCCACTGGCGCGGCTGTCGCCCCCGCCCCCATCACCCCGCCCCCCAAGGAGGGTCAGAGTGCCCTTGAAGGCCCTCAACACGATCTCCGTGGAGTATCGCTCCGCGCCGGATTGATCCGTCCACTTGCGGGTCTCAAGCTGACCCTCGATGTAGACCGTGGAGCCCTTTCGCAGGTAGTTCTCCGCCACACCGACCAGCCCCTCGTTGAAGATCACGACGCGGTGCCATTCCGTCCGCTCGCGCTGCTCTCCGGAGTTGCGGTCTTTCCACCGCTCCGACGTGGCCAGGGAAAAATTGGCGATCTTCCGACCGTCCTGGGTCGTCCGGATCTCGGGGTCCCGCCCCAGGTTCCCGACCAGGATCACCTTGTTGACGCTGCCCGCCATTACGCGGCGCCCTTCTGATTGCTCGCTTGGATCGTGGCCGCCAGCCAGCGGTCCAGATCCTCGGGCAAATAGAGACACCGGGCGACGCGCTTGCCGTTGGCATTCTCCCGGTAATAGACCGGCCCCCGGCCCTGCTCGCGCCATGCCGTCCAGGTCTTTTCCGGGATGCCGCAGTATTCGGCGGCCTCTTTGGTGGTGAGGTAGTCCTCACGACCGAACGTCATGCGACCGACGTAGGCGGCCTCGCGGCTCACGAGATCGTCGACAATCGAGGCGCGGTCGGCATAGCTGTCGGCCCGGCCTGGATCGCCGTGGTGCTCACACACGCGCTGGGCCTCAAGGAGCCAGTCGGTGCAGTCCCGGAGGGCACTTGTGAGCGCCCCCCGGCTCGGACGGGTGTCCGGTGGTCGTATAGAGTCAGGCATCGCCTACCGCCTTGTTGTATCGGGCCATGAAATTGTCGTGCGCCCGTTTGGATCGCTGGGAGATCTCGGCCAGGAGGTCCTTGTTGTCCGCGACCAGATCCTTCCAGTCCTGCGGGCTCTGGCACTCTCGGCTGAGATCGTCGATTGCCTTCTGGGCGGCCATGGTCACGACCTTGCCGTCCTTCACCACCGGCGGCTCCAGGGCGACGGTCCAGTCCCGCCGGGCATCTGGAGCCCCTTCCTCCTCCTCGGCCTCCTCGTCGCCCCGCAGGGTCTCAAGCAATTCGCCGATGGTGGCATTGAGGTCGCCCCCGTCGTGTGCCGAGATGCTCTCCAGGAGGTCGCTGTGGTCGAGGACGTAAGCCTGGAAGTCCCACACATCGGGGGCCTTCTTAAGCTCCTCGAGGAAGGTGCTGGCCAGATCGACTGAGCTTTCGCCACTGGCCACGACCCGAGCGCCGTCGCCGAACTTCAGGACGTCAAAGACCTCCGGCTCTGCCTCCGGCTCTGCCTCTGCCTCTGGCTCCGGTTCCGGTTCAGGCTCCAGGTCCTTGGCCTTGGCCTTGGCCTTGACCGTCTGGCGGGGTGCGGGGTCCTCCTCGCGGGGGGACTCGATCACCCCGGCCACGGTCGCTGCGGCGTCTTCCTGCAGATCCGAGGCGGGCACGTCGACGATGTGGGCGAAATGAACACCCCGGTCGTCCCCCATCTCATCCAGAGCCGCCGCCGCCGCAAGCTCGATGGACAGGGGCAGCATCTTCGCCAGCCGCCGCACCGCCGTCTTGCGAGCCATGGCCTCGGTATGGGCGACCCATGGACTCGACTCCAAGGACCGGCCACCCCGGCGCTTGGCTTGCTGATAGCCTTGGGAGCCGTCCCGGATGGCCAGCACCTCGCTCCACCGCATCACCTCGAATTGGTGGCCCTCGCCGACCCGCGCGATGGCGTAGGCAAAGAGCGGAACAAGGTCACCATCTCGCGGCCCGTAGACATGGCGCAGGTGCTCCTCGGTGCCGTACTCGTATGAGAATTGGTCGCCCTCATAGACGACGTCCGCATGGATCGACTGGATGGTGCCAGACCGGCGGGCGAGGTCGATGTACCCTCTGTATCCGATAATCGGCTGGATGCTCATGCCGGTGGTCACCCACTGGCCGTCCCGCTTCTCCCGCTTCGCAAACGGGATCAGCCAGCCATGGCCCAGCGGCGTGTTGGGCTCGATCCCGATGGCCGCGAACCCGACCAAGGCGCCGATAAGCTCGCGCATGTCGGCCTTGGCCAGATCCGGCGTCTTCTGCAAAGCCAGATGGAACGTCCGCAGGAGCCGCTCGGGGCTCATATGGCGGGGCAGAGCCGCCGCCAGCCGGGCGCGAAGCTCCGGATGATCCAGAGCCTCCGCGACCGACGTGCATTGGGCCAGCGGCTTCACCGCCGACCGGGTGGGTCGAATGTTTGCAACTGCCATGATCAGCCCCTCACCTGGGTTGTGTGCTCAAGCCGGAACTGAACGCCCGGAACTTCTTCGGGCTGGCCGCCGCCCTTGGTCGCGTCCCGGAGGTATTCCCGGATGGCCTGCTCGTCGGCCTTCACGAACATCACCGGCAGGGCGCCCACGTCCGTGACCTCGAAGACCCACCGCTTTTTCACGAAAGCGACGGAGCCCCCGTACTCGCCCCGGACTCGGGCCTGATCGTCAGCCTCCCGCTGGGCATCCTTCGCGGCCGCGGCATCGGCCTGGGCCTTCACGGCGGCCTCCTGGGCGGCCACAGCCTCCTCCCGGCCCTGTGAGCCCGCCGTGGCGCCCTGGGCGGCCCTGTCGGCCTCCTCCTGGGCGGCAAGGGCGCGGGCTTCGGCCTCCCGCCGCTCGGCCTCGGCACGGCGGCGCTCGGCCTCCGCAGCGCGGGCCTTCTCCTGGGTGTAGGTGTCGAGGGCCTTCTGGGCCTTACCCAGGGCCTTCTTGGCGGGATCGACCAGCCCGAGCACATCCTTTTGGACGGTATCCGACAGATCGTCCGTCTTGCCCTTCCAGACCTTCCGGGCCTTCTCCAGATCCCGCAACCCGGCCTTGGCCTGGGCGATGAAATCAAGGACGAGCCCGGAATTGTCGTCGTCGATTTCGGCGGGGAGCTGTTTTGCGCCGACAGTGATGTCGAGCACGCGGCGCCGGACCTCGTCGGTCTCGGCCTGGACGTACTCCAGCCACTCGGCCCTACCGGGCAGGGTGACTGCGTTGTGCCCGATTTCGGGCGTTGTGATGGTATCCACGCGGGACTCCGTTGCTATGCCCCTGTCAGAACAGGAGCGGTGTCCGGCCAAGGTTCACGCGCTGCCGTGGTGAGGCAGCCGGGAGATCGGGCCGGTTGTCGACCTCCCAACGGTGCGTCTGGATGAGGTATTCGTGGCGGGCCTCGTCGATCCGCTTGCCCGTGATCGCGACGTTCCAGAGGCGGTCGAGGTCGTCGACCTCCTCGCCCAAGATGAACAGCCGATGGCGCCAGGAACGATCCAGAGGCTCGCCCGTGATCGGATCGTCCGGCGGCCCGTAGGTAATCCGTGCGGCGACCGGAGGCCCGCCGCTCACGAGGCGGATCTCGTAGAAGCCCGCCTCGATCTGATCGACACGCCGGCTCACGTGGAGGCCCGCAGAATCGCGTTGAACACCAGGAGCGAGAAGCCCACGCAGGAGGCGGTCAGAAGCCCCCAGCCCAGAGCCATGGTAACGAGGTATCGGATCATGATCAGGTCCGTTGCGACGGTTTTTTATCGGTTATTGATCCAATATTATCCGCCAATATCCGTCATTGCAACCCTTTCCAATAATTTCCTACACCGTCATTTTTTTTGCGTTGGGTAGACGGGCGGTTTGGGCTTGGGCGGAGGGGCCTCCAGGATCAAATCCAACACCGGGTCCCCAGCACCGCCTGGGGACAGTGTGTGTTTCTTCTCGGTGTTGGTTATTTCTGTAGATCTATCAACATCTGACACTAATGGATCTGTGATATGGATATGGATGCTAGGATTTTGCTATGGCAAATCCGTAGCATTTGCTGGAGTAGTTTTCATTGAATTCAATGACTTAGTTTCGCCGCCGCGTTTCCCGAACTCTCTCCTTTTTGCGGCCAGCCGCAGCGCGTTTTCCTTCTCTTCCCGGAGTCGGCGTTGCGTGATCCGCCCCCCTCCAGGGCCATGAAATAGCCCTCAATGTCGGGCCAAATCTTATTCTTAAACTGCCTTGGCCCCACCCGCGCGATGCGGGCGATCTTGTCCATGTCCATCGGCAGGTCGGTGTCTCGTTCACACCACATCTGGCAAATCAGGCGCATGTAGGCGCCGAAGCTCGCCGCTGACTGCTCGCATTGAGGTGATCGCATAAGGCTGTCACCCACCCGAACTGGGGGCACTCAAGTTTTATGCGAACCCGCCAAAAACTGGCGGGATTTCTCAAAGTTGGCAGTTCGCGCGTCGGGCGAAGTGAAAAACTGGCGGACAGCCCGCCACCCCAATTGAATTGGGCTAAATCTGGCGGAAATTGGGCATTTAGCTGCCAGATATACCCCCGACAGAAGGTGTCTGGCTCCAAGATCGAAACAAAAAAATAGCGCAAAAAGTGCGCTATTTTCTTCCTCAAATGAGAGGGTCTATCAGGGTTCTTGGTACTTGTTTCCTATGATTTGAACGCCCACGATCCGCTGGATGCTCCGAACATCGTAGGCCGGGTACTCCTCAACGGACACCGGGTTCAGCTTCCGGAGCCGCAGGATGTCGCCCTCGCGCCCGGCGTACTCGCCGACCACCGCCGAGCCGTCATTCATGATCACCACAACATCGTGGCCGCTGGAAAACGGCTCGCCTGGATTAACGAACACCATCTCGCCGGGCTTGATTCGGGGCGCATAGCTCTCCCCCCAGACCTCGATGGCGTAAGCCTCATCAACGCCTTCAAGATCGCGAGGGCGCTCCAAGTAGCACTTTGGCTCACCATCATTCACTGTCGTCACGTCTGATCCTCCTCGCGCATAGCCAAGAACCGGGATGCGACTCCGGTTCTGGGCTCGACCCTGGAGGCTCATGAATTTGTCGACGTCGCGGCGCTGCTCCACCGACATCAGGACCCGCTCGGGCACGCCATACATGGTGGCCAACTGGAGTCGAATGTCGCGGGGCAGCGTGCGCGGCGATCCCTTCATCACAAACTGGTGCAAATACGATGGATTCTTGCCCAGTTTCTCGCTCGCCGAACGCAGGCTCAGATCGCGTTCCTTAGATAGAGTGAGCAGCGTTTTTCTAGGCTCGTCAAGGGATTCAGGAGAGATCTTCGGTGGGCTCGACATTAGGAAGCCTCGTTTTTCGTCTTCAGGATGTGTCAAATTTAGCATCATAACGCCCTCCATTCGCCTACTAAGTGTCCGCTAAAATCCCAGCTTGCGCTGTAGGATAAAAACCGTCAGTGTCAATCCCCGGCACACCCGAACGTGGAGACAGCCTTGTCTAGCTCGCACTCTGGGTCCAAGACCCGCTCGTATGTGGACCGGATCACCCGCCTGATCGAGGAAAAGGCTGCCCTCTCGGCGGATATCAAGGAGATCTATTCGGAGGCCAAGGCGGACGGTTACGACACCAAGGCCCTCCGAAAGGTGGTCGCTCTCAGCCAGAAGGGCCTCGAGGATCTGTCGGAGCAGGCCGAACTCGTGCGGCTCTACGCCGACGACTGCAACCTCCAACTCCCGCTGTTCGGTTAGACCATGGAGCCGGTCTGCCGGATCTATGTGCCAGGCCCCCCGGTGGCATGGGCTCGGGCGGGCCGCGACGGGCGAAGCGGGCGGAGTTACACCCCGACCCCACAGCGCGCCCATGCAAAGCTCATCCGTCAATATGCAGCCCTTTCATACCGAGCACGCGACCCCCTCGCGCACACTCCCTTGGCTTTATCTTGTATTTTCGACATACGTGCGTCGGCCAACTGGAGCAAGGTCAAACTTGCGTCACTTAATAGTGAATTAATGCCAGTAATAACAAAGCCAGACACAGATAATTTTGTAAAATTAGTAACTGACGCACTGGAGGGAATCGTCTATTGCGACGATAAGGCCGTTTGTTTAATGCTGTGTTTCAAGAGGTACACCCGCGAACCAGGGACAACCCTGTCAATTTATGACGCAACCCATCCGCTTGATGCGATCACCTCAATGACAGAGGGGCTCCGTCAAGTTTTACTTGGAGGACTCCAGAATGGCTGAGATGCCAATCCTCCCGCTTTATGTGCGGGACCTGATCATGGACACCAACGACATCCCCCCGGCCTCGTTCGGCTCGTATGTCCGGCTACTCTGCCGGATGTGGTGCGAGCCAAACGCCGACCTGCCGATGGATCTAGGCAAGCTAGCCCGCATCGCGCGGGTGGGGCCAAAGCAGTTTAAGAACAAGATCTGGCCCGACATCGCGGGCTTTTTCACGGCCCTGGAGGGGGGGCGGATCACGCAGCGCCGACTCCGGGAAGAGAAGGAAAAAGCGTGGCAGCCTAATGCAAAAAGGAAAGAGTTCGGGAAACGCGGCGGCGAAGCGGTACGTCCGCGAACCGGGGACAACCCTGTCGATTTATGACGCAACCCACCCGCTTGATGCGATCACCTCAATGACAGAGGGGCTCCGTCAAGTTTTACTTGGAGGACTCCAGAATGGCTGAGATGCCAATCCTCCCGCTTTATGTGCGGGACCTGATCATGGACACCAACGACATCCCCCCGGCCTCGTTCGGCTCGTATGTCCGGCTACTCTGCCGGATGTGGTGTGAACGAGGCACCGACCTGCCGATGGACATGGACAAGCTCGCCCGCATCGCAGGGGTGGGGCCAAGGCAGTTTAAGAACAAGATCTGGCCCGACATCGCGGGCTATTTCATGGCCCTGGAGGGGGGGCGGATTACGCAACGCCGACTCCGGAAAGAGAAGGAAAAAGCGCGGCAGCTTACTGCAAAAAGGAAAGAGTTCGGGAAACGCGGCGGCGAAGCTAAGGCATTGAATGCAAAGAAAACCGCTCTAGCAAATGCTACGGATTTGCCAGAGCAAAATCCTAGCATCCATATCCATATCACAGATAAAGATGTTTCAGATGTTGATAGATCGAGAGAAATAACCAAGACAGAGAAAACAGACACACTGTCCCCAGGCGGCGCTGGGGACCCGGTGTTGGATTTGATCCCGGAGGCCCCTCCGCCCAAGCCAAAGGCGCAGGAATATCCCGAGGCCTTCGAGACCTTCTGGCGGGCATGGCGCGAAGCCCCCAGGGCAAACACCGACCCCAAGCTCGCCGCCTTCAAAGTTTGGAAGCGGCTCGGCCCCATCGACATCTCGGCGGTCCTGGCTGGGGTCAAACGCTACAAGCGCAGCCCCAATCCCCAGCGGGGTTATCACCAGCAGGCCACTCGGTGGCTCGGTAATCGGGGCTGGGAGGATGATTACGAGGCGGCCCCCAGCCAGAAAGCCAGCAGCATCCACAGCGGGTTCGCGGCGCTATGACCGACCTCCATGTGATCGAGAAGGGGCTGCAGGAGCACGGCATCCCCTTCCGAGCCGGGCAGATCGTCGTCGGGCGGTCCATCAAGACCACCTGCCCGCAATGCTCCCACCACCGAAAGAACAAGCGGGACCTCTGCCTCTCGCTGTCGGTGAAGGCGGACGGGGCGGTCTGGAAATGCCACAACTGCGGCCATACGGGCGGCGTATCGGATGGCTCGCGGAGCTTCGCCAAGGCGGGGCACACGCCAACGCCCATGACGCCCCGGCGGGACTGGGACCAGCCCAAGCCCCTACCCTCGGCCCCACAGCTAACCCCGCCAGCGACCAAGTGGCTGGAGCAGGAGCGGAAGATCTCCAGGGAGACCGCGCTCGCGGCGGGCCTCTACTCGACCACGTACAACGGCCTCCCGGCGCTTGCGTTCCCGTACTTCCTGGACGGCGACGTCGTGGCCCAGAAGTACCGGCTGCTCGGGAACAAGGAGTTCCGGCAGGACGCCAACTGCAAGCCCTGCCTCTACGGCTGGGACGATGCAGTCGAGGCCCTGGAGGACTCCCACCCGACGCTGGTGTTCACCGAGGGGGAGATGGACGTCCTGGCGCTCGCGGAGGCCGGGGTCAAGGCGGTGTCGCTCCGGGATGGGGCACCCGCCGAGGCAAAGCACGATGAGCACGACCGGCGGTTCGCGGCCCTGGCCGAACATCCCGAGCTTGGGCAATTCGAGCGAATCATCATCGCCTCGGACATGGACGGCCCAGGGGAGGCCCTGGCCCAGGAACTGGCTGCACGGTTCGGCAAACACCGCTGCTATCGAGCCCGGTGGCCGGAGGATGGCAAGGACGCCAACGACTGCCTCATCCGGCACGGCCCCGAGCGTGTCCGGCGTGTGATCGATGAGGCGCGACCGTACCCGGTCAAGGGAATCACCCAGCCGCTCGACCACATCGACGAGATCCTGGCGATGTACCACGGGCGCCTCGCCAAGCCCTACGAGGTCAACGGGGCGGCGGAGTTTCGGAGCGCGTACAAGGTCGAACCCGGTCTGCACCTTATCACGGGCTACCCGAACCACGGCAAATCGTCTTTCCTCGACCAGATGAGCCTCTACCTCGCGGATATGTACTCCTGGCACATCGCGGTCTTCTCACCGGAGCACACCCCGAGGGGGCACATCGCTCGGCTGGCCGAGATGCGCGAAGGCGCTCCGTTCTGGGACGGGCCGACGCTCCGCATGACCGAGGATCAGCTACGGCGGGCCGTGGGATGGCTCGACCGGCGGTATTCCTGGATCATCCCCCAGGAAGGGGACGTGTCGACCCCGGCATGGATCATGGCCCAGGCCGAGAAGATCATCCTCCGCTCCGGCGCCAAGGCGCTCATCGTCGACCCATTCAACGAGGTGGTCCTGCAGGGGGACACCCGCGAGGCCAAGACCGACGCCATCGGGCGCATGCTCTCGGAGTTCAAGCAGTTCGCGTTCCGGCATGAGATCGTCGTGTTCGTGGTGGCACACCCAAAGCTCCTGGGCCGGGATGCCAGCGGGAACCGTCCGGTCCCCACCCTCAACGACGTGGCCGGGTCCCACAACTGGAACGCCAAGGCGGATGGCGGGCTCGTCGTGCATCGGCCCGACCTCGCCAATCCAAACTACAACGGCCCCCCCTGCACCGAGGTCTACGTGGCCAAAGTCCGTGACCAGCCCAGGATGGGGGTCAACGGACGGATGATCCGGTTCAAATACAACGGGGCGACTCGACGCTTCGATCACATCCACCCCGACCAAGACCAGGAGGAGCACGAATGACGTTGCTCGCGTATCTGCGGGAGCTTGGGGAGTGGGCTCAGATGAACCAGCCCGATCAATCCGGGTGGTACTGGTGGGTCGAGATCCAGCCGGAGGGTATCGTGATCATCGGAACCCAGGACGACGCGGACGCCCCCCAGAAACAGATGGGCGTCCCCTGGCACGAGGTGGAGCGCATCGCCGCGACAGACCGTAACGAGTTGATTTCCATTGCACTTGTTGGCCAAGACACCCGGCTTGATATGGGCGACATGGCCAGCGCGTGCTTCCACTAGGACTGATACGCAAAGGGGGGAAACATGGAAGAGGTCCCGAAGTTCGTATGCAAGGAGTGGTATCGGATCAAAGGCGTGGGCTGGGCAGCGGAAACATGGCTGGACCAGGATTGCCCTCGCCGCCAGCCCGGCGAGGCCACCTTTCCCCATCTTGAGCGGCGGGAGGTCGAGATCAACGGAGAGCGGTTCCGATGTGTGGCCGTCGAGTGCCACCCGCATGGCGGGGACCGGCGAAAGGGCGAACGGATCGGCCTCGTGGTCGAAAGCATCTAGGAGGCGAGGAATGGCGGCAAGATTCGAGAACATAGAAATCGGCGATCAGCTAGAGTTGCCCGCTTCCCGTGGAACTGTGCTGTGGGGGGGCGACCCCAACCTAGATCCGGATCGTCCTGTCCGCGTCGCTATTGTGACGCACATATGGCACGACCCGGTGGAGGACAAAGAGTTCGTGGGGATCGCCTACCTGCGAGCAGGCGGCATCTACGGCAAGCCGACCGAGAAGCGCACCATTCGCGGCCTCGCAAACTGCGGCTGGCGAAAGGCCAAGATCGACTGGGTTTCCAAACTCAAGTCCCAGGGCGAGAGCAGCAACGTCACCAGTCTTTTTGGACGACGCCCCAGCAAGATCTAACGACCGTTCAACCGAAGGAGCCAATCATGGCAAAGCAGAAACGCGAGAAGCTGGGCACGGTCGAAATCTACGACGGCCGCGCCCAGGCGGTGATGATCCGGGAGGCCGACCCAGAGACGGGCCTCACCGTCACCCACCTCAAGCGGAAGGACTTCCTGGACGTGTGGGTCGAGAAGGACCGGATCACCGAGGCCCAATGGCAGGTCGCCCAAGACTTTCACGCCAACCTCCACCGCTCCGGCTGTGGCGAGCGATACAAGACGATTTTCGAGATGACGAACACCAACGCGAAGGGCGGTGCGTCCTCAACGGAGGACATGTTGTTCCACTTCGACGCGCGGCAGTACATTCGGGTCTCGATGAACGCGCTTGGCCCCAAGCAGGGCGATGCGATGTGGCATGTCGTAGGGCTGGAGTGGTCGCTGAACCGCTACGTCCAAGAGAAGCGGCTGGCCGGGCAGCCCTGCACCCGCGACAGCGTCTCAGGGCTCATCGAGGGCGCGCTTGAGACCTTGGCCAAGCTCCACGTCCGGGCGGCTGACCGGCAGAGGATGGCGTCGGCGTAAATCCCCCGGCTGCTCAGTTTTCAGCAGCTAAATTTATCAATGCGTTGCCGGTTCCGCAGTTTTGCGGAGCTCGGCATTTCAATGGGTTAGCGACGCGGGCCGATTTGTGGCTCCCCAGTTTTGGGGAGCTTTGTTTTCCAATGAGTTGTCGCCCCATCTCAGGGCTCGGTCGCGGTCCTGCTTGCGGCTTGGAGCCGACAACGATTCAATGGCGCCCCATCCAACGGCGGCGTCATGTCCGAGCCTACACCCTCTCATCCTTCCACCTCGATCTGGTCCGGATCGAATGCCAGAAGTGCGGTCGCTTCGGCCAATACCGCCGGGCCAAGCTCGTGGCGCGCTACGGCCCCGACGGGTCCATGCCCGACCTGCTCTCTGACATCGCTGCCGACTGCCCTAAGACGGGCGACCTGGGCCTGGACCGATGCGGCGCGTTGTTTCCGGATCTGGGGGCGGTCAGCCGAGTGCGATAGGCTCATCGACCGCGGGGCACAAAACCCCTTGCGGAAGCTGCAGCAAATATCCTATAGTTTCCGTCACGCTTCGGACAGTTCCCTTGGAACGCCATCCCGAGCGTTTCCTCCCTTGTTTCACTAGGCCGGAGCCCAATGGTTTCCGGCCTTTTTCTT
Source organism: Thalassobaculaceae bacterium (assembly GCA_963691835.1). Lineage (GTDB taxonomy): Bacteria > Pseudomonadota > Alphaproteobacteria > Thalassobaculales > Thalassobaculaceae. The sequence continues at coordinate 3,466,805 of OY829383.1, read as the reverse complement.
TGCCGCAGCCCTCGCCCCCTGCGGCAAACGCCGGGGCCGTCTACCCCCTTGTTGGCGGTCCCGGCACCCCATCGGAGCCGATAATGTCCCTCACCATCGAGTACGTCCCGACCGACAAGCTCGTGCCCTATGCCCGGAACAGCCGGACCCACTCCCAGCAGCAGGTGGCGGAGATCGCGGCGAGCATCCGGGAGTTCGGTTTTACGAACCCGGTCCTAGTGGATGCCGAGGGCACCATCATAGCCGGACACGGGCGCTTACAGGCCGCCATGGCCCTCCAGCTACCCGAGGTGCCCACCATCTGCCTGGGGCATCTCAGCGAGGCCCAGCGGCGGGCCTACGTGATCGCGGACAACAAGCTCGCGCTCAACGCCGGGTGGGACATGGAGATGCTGGCCAACGAGGTCCGCTCCATCGAGGCGGACATCGATGCGGGGCTGGTCGATTTCGACCTGGACATCCTGGGCTTCTCCGACGACGAGCTTCGGGACATGCTGGCCCCGCTGGAAGACTACGGCAGCGACGACGACGCGGACGATGAGGACGTGATCCCGGATCTGCCGGAGGAAGCGGTCGCGCGGCCCGGCGACGTCTGGCTGCTCGGCCCCCACCGGGTGATCTGCGGCGACTCAACGGACGCGGACGTGGTTGCCAAGGCCCTGGATGGCGACAAGCCCCGGCTCATGGTCACCGACCCGCCCTATGGCGTGGAGTACGACCCGGCATGGCGGAACAAGGCGGGCGCAGCGACCACCAAACGCACAGGCAAAGTGCTGAACGACGACCGGGCGGACTGGCGCGAGGCCTGGGCGCTGTTCGGCGGCGACATCGTCTACGTTTGGAGCGCTGACCGGACAGCCGGACAGGTGATCCAGAGCCTAGAGGCCTCGGGCTTTATCATCCGGCAACAGATCATCTGGGCCAAATCCATGATGACCCTGTCTCGGGCGGCCTACCACTTCAAGCACGAGCCCTGCTGGTACGCAGTACGGAAGGGCGCAAATGCCAACTGGTCTGGCGGCCGGAAGCAAACCACTCTCTGGACCCTCGGGGCGGATCTCTCGGAGATCGCCAACGAGGTCGAGGAAGGGCACGACAAGGACGACGCGGCTACGGTGCATGGCACCCAGAAGCCGGTCGAACTCATGCGGCGCCCAATGATGAATCACACCCAGGCGGGCGAGGTGGTCTATGACCCGTTCCTCGGGTCCGGATCGACAATCATCGCAGCCGCGTCCTGCTCGCGGGTCGCCATCGGGTGCGAACTCGACCCCCGCTATGTCGACGTGATCATCCGCCGCTGGGAGGCCTGGACAAAGAAAACGGCCACCCTGGAGGAGGATGGCCGTTCATTTACGGAGGTGGCTGCCGCGCGCTAGGAGGCCCGGCTGGGCTCCCGGAATCCGTCCGGGGATCGGAAGGCCTCGGGGATCAAGGTCTCCGCCAGCATGTCAGCGGAGGGATCGATCCAGGCCGTTACCCAAGGGGTCAGTCTCCCGCCAACAATCGCAACAGCCTCCCATGATAGGGCCGAGGAGGTCTTTGCGACCTGCCCCCCATTCCTCTTGCACTCATCCATGATCACAAGTGAGGCCCTCCCACAATCGGAGCGGCTGCCCGTTGCCATCAATCGCGGCGCGCAACCCCGTACGTGAATCCATAGAGTTGCCATCAGCCCTGGCCCTCCTGCTTGGTGTGTTCCTTGTGGCCAACGATCCAGGCCGCAAGCTCAAGCTGATAAGCCCGGAGCTTCTGGGCGTAGGTGTTGACTCCGCCGATCTCAATCGTGGCCAGCGCCGCGCGATCGATGCTCAGGGCCACATCGCGGAGCTTGTCGGCTCGCTTCTGGTAGCTGAGATTGGCTGCGCTGGTGATCTCCAGGACCGGGGCGTCTTCCCCGGCAAGCCCAGCCTGATATGCGGCCTCAACCTGCAGGTCGTGCTTGCTCTGTTTCTTCGCCGCCGGGGGCTCGTTGTTCGCCTCCCCGCTGTCCGCGGCAAGAGCCGCGCCGTCGATCTCCGGAACCGCCGGTGCCGGAACCGGCTCGGGCGCCTCCGTGGCGTTCTCCACGAAATCGCCGAAAGTGGCCCAGGGGTTCAGAAGCTCAACGAAGAACCGGCCATCGTCGTTCTGCTTGATCACGAAGTCGCTGCCGTTCTTCGGGTCGGGGCAGCCGAGTGCGGCCAACTGCTTCTTCGCGGCCCGGCTTGCGTTGCTCTTGTCCGTGTAGGTCTTCATCGGGATCTCCTTGTTGCGATCTCGGGGCGATCTGCCGCCGCCCTCGATGTCGGAAAATATAGGATAACAACGGATGGTCCGTCAACCGAAAACGACGAAAAAAAACGGCACTCGCTCGTCGAACGGTAGAGGCGGAAGGGCCTCCGCGCCGAAGATTGAGACCATCGAGAACCGCCTGAAGGCAGTGCAACTGCGGCTCCGAGGCCTGTCGTATGACGAGATAGCCAAGACCATGGGGCTCTCCAATCGCTCCGTCGCCTGGAAGCTCGTGACAGCAGCTATCGAGGATACGCTGCAGGAAACACGAGAGGATGTATCGGAATATGTCGCCACTCAAGTCCTCCAGATCGACAGACTCATCCGGGCGGTGTTCCCGATGGCCACGGGCTCCCCGCCGGACCTCAAGGCCGTGGACCGCATGGTCAAACTCATGGACCGGAAAGCCCGGTTGCTCGGCCTCGATGCGGGCACCCGCGCGCTCCTCGGAACCGATGGCCAGGATGAGGTAGATGGCCGAGACGCAGTCGCTCGCCTCCTTGCTGTCCTATCTCAAGGGGATGCCTCCTAAGAAGCTGGCGCGGAAGATCGGGCAACTCGACGCCAAAACGGCGGACAGCCTGCTCCACGTCTGGGAGTTGCGCCGCCGGGAGGATCAGGTCCCCCCACCTGGGGATTGGCTGGTCTGGCTGGTGATGGGCGGTCGCGGCTCGGGCAAGACCCGGCTGGGAGCCGAATGGACACGCGACCAAGTCAAGAACGGTTTCCGGCGGATCGCGCTTGTGGCCGAAACCGCCGCCGATGCGCGGGACGTGATGGTCGAGGGCGACAGCGGCATCTTGAACGTGTGCCATGCCGGTGATCGCGACAACAAAGGCCGCCATATCGGGGTCCCCAAATACGAGCCCTCCAAGCGGCGGCTCACCTGGGCCAATGGGGCGATAGCCACCCTGTACAATGCCCGAGAGCCGAACGTGCTACGCGGCCCGCAGCACGATGCGGCCTGGGCCGACGAGGTGGCCAAGTGGCGCTACGGCGACGCCTGGGACCAGCTTATGTTCGGGCTCAGGCTCGGGGACGACCCCCGTTGCTGTGCCACCACCACCCCCCGCCCCCGGAAGCTGATCACGAACATCCAGGGCGAGGACGGTACGGTAGTCACCGGCACCTCCACCTACGCCAACCGCGCCAATCTGGCCTCCAAGTTCGTCGACCGGCTCATCAAACGCTATGAGGGCACGCGGCTCGGGCGCCAGGAGCTACACGGCGAACTGCTCACCGATGTGCAGGGCGCGCTCTGGTCGCTCGACCAACTAGACCTCCTCCGCGTCGAGGATGCACCAGACCTCCGCCGGATCGTGGTCGCGGTCGACCCGGCGATCTCTACCGAGGAGGGGTCGGATGAGACCGGGATCATCGTGGCAGCCCTGGGAGAGGACGGCCATTTCTACGTGCTCGCGGACCTATCCAGCGACGGCATGAGCCCCGCCGAGTGGGGGAAGAAGGTCGTGCGCGCTTATCACCGCTACGGGGCTGACCGGATCGTGGCCGAGCGCAACCAGGGAGGTGACATGGTCCACGCCGTGATCCAACAGGCGGCGAAAGACCTCAAGACGGCGGGCGCCATCCCGACAGACGTGATCGCCTTCAGATCTGTCTGGGCCACCCGAGGCAAGGCGCTCCGGGCGGAGCCGATCTCCGCGCTCTACGAACAGGGCCGCGCGCACCACGTCGGGGCGTTCCACACGCTGGAGGACCAGATGGCGCAGTTCACAATCGATTTTGACCGCAAGGTCCAGGGCTACAGCCCCGACCGGCTCGACGCGCTGGTCTGGGCCGGGACCGAACTCATGCTAGGCGGCTCGGCCCCCACCGTGGATGTGGCCGACGTCCAGCAAACCAACCCATTCGCCACATAGGGAGGGCGCCATGCCGGAGGGCAGCAAGAGCAAGTATTCGGCCCTGGGGGCCTCCGACCTCAAGAATTACGGCGGCTATATCGACGAGGAGTTCCTGCAGGAGCTTAAGGGGGACAAGGGCCTCCGCGCCTATCGGCAGATGGCCGACAACGACGGCACCTGCGGGGCCATCATTTTCGTGATCAGCATGTTGATCCGGCAGGCCGAGTGGAAGATCCAGGCCGCCTCGGAGGAGCAGGCCGCCGCCGACGCCAAGGAGTTCCTGCACGAGGTGCTATTCGAGGACATGGAGGGCACGTGGCCCGAGGTGCTATCCGAGATCTGCACCATGTTTGTGTACGGGCACGCCACCATGGAGGTGGTCTACAAGCTGCGAGGCGGGGACACCAAGGACAAGACCCGCCGCAGCCGCTACGACGACGGGCTCATCGGCATCCGCAAGATTGCCCTGAGAGGCCAGGAAAGCCTGGAGAAGTGGAACCAGGACGAGGACGGCGACATCGTGTCCGTGGAGCAATTGACCCGGACAGGGCGCCAAGTCGTGATCCCGATGGAGCGGCTCATCAACTTCACCACGGAGTCCACCAAGGGCAACCCCCTCGGGCGGTCGATCCTGCGGCCCGCATACCGAAGCTGGTACTTCAAGAAGCGGATCGAGGACATCGAGGGCGTGGGCGTCGAGCGCGACCTTGCGGGCTACCCCGTGGTCTATGTGCCCTCCCGACTATTCGAGGCCCAGGCAGGCACGGCGGACGCCACGGCCATGGCCAACTTCAAGGCGCTGGTCCGGCGCATCCGGCGGAACGAGAGCGAGGGCATTGTCCTGCCTTCCGACCGGGACGATAGCGGCAACCTGATGTACGACATCAAGCTCGTGGCCTCGGCAGGCGCGCGGCAGATGGCGACCACGGAGATCATCGACCGATACGACCGGCGCATTGCAACCACCGTTCTGGCGGACTTCATCCTGCTGGGCCAGAAGTCGACCGGCTCGTTCGCGCTCTCATCCGACAAAACCGAGCTATTCGCCACGGCGGTCGGCGCCTGGATGGCGTCCATTGCGGCCAAGATCAACCGCGAACTGATCCCCAAGCTTTGGAAGATGAACGGGCTCTCCGAGGAGGTCATGCCGACCCTTGTGCCCGGCGACCTTGAGAAGCCCGATCTGGAAGCGATTGGCTCCCTGCTCACGTCCATGTCCGGCGCGGGCGCCCCGGTCTTCCCCGACACCGAGCTTGAGAACCACCTGCGGGCCGCGGCCTCCCTCCCCCAGCTACCGGAGGACCAGGACGACGAGGGCCGCGCTGCCATGCAGAAGCCCAAACCCAGCGATGAAGATGATGATGATGCTCAGTGATTGGTCGCTCGGGCTGGACGGCTTCGCGAAGGCGCGTCGCCCGGCGATTGAGGACGAGCTGCGGCGCATCGCCGACAAATCCTCCCCAGCCCTCAAGCGGGCGATCATGTCGGCTCTGCAGGCAGGCGAGAAAGCGACCATCAAAGCCCTGTCGGAGGCGATCACCGCCGGAGACGTGCGGCTAGTCATGGACCTCCTGGGGCTTACGGATCTGGAGACCCGGCTGGGCGGTGCGGTTGCCGAGATCCGGAACATTGTCTCCCAGGCCGGGACCGCGTCGGCGGCCAGCATCCCCTCAATCACGCTTCCGGTCGGCCCGAGCCTCGACGTCTTCTTCGACGTGGCGAATCCCCGAAGCCTCCAATGGCTCCAGCAATACGAACTCAACCTCATACGGGAGATCTCCGAGAACACCCGCGAGGGCGTTCGTGCGGCGGTCACAGAGGGCGTCCAGGCAGGCCGCAACCCCCGAGATGTAGCCCGGCAGCTACGGGCCTCCACGGGCCTCACAGCGCGCCAGGAGGCATCGGTGGCCAACTACCGCAAGGAGCTTGAAACCTTCCATCATCGCCGCTCGGCGAAGGCGTGGAACCTGGGCGGCAAAAAGTCCAAGGCCCCCGGCGGTGCTGGGGTCTACGCCATCGGCGACGACGGCAAGCCCCTGGATGGGATCACGGCCCGGCGCCTGCGGGACTTCCGGTACGACCGGACCCTGCTGCGGGCGATGAAGGACTCCAAGCCCCTCACCCCCGAGCAGATCGACAAGATGGTAAGCAGCTACCGGCAGCGCATGGTCGCCTATCGGGCCGACACCATTGCCCGCACCGAGGCTCTACGGGCGTCGAACGCCGGGAGCTATCTGGCCTGGAAGCAGGCCCAGGAGCAGGGCGTCGCGGGGGATGGCGAGATCCGGAAGTTCTGGCGCACCGCTGGGGACGAGCGGGTCCGCCTAGAGCACCGATCCATCCCCAAGCTCAACCCCGAGGGGCGCCCTCTCGACGAGGATTTCGTGACCCCTACTGGCAGCACATTCCTAGCGCCTTATGGTGTGGGATGCCGGTGCGTCGTTATCTACCGGATCGTCCAGTCATGAGCTTCGCCGCTGGTTTCGCCGCGGGCCTCATCGGCGGGGTCGGCATGACCATCCTCGGCGCTCTCGTTGCCATAAGCCTCGTCGGTCGTAGCGAGCACCAACCCGGTCGCGATCAGATCAAGCGCCCGGACACTCGCCTCTAAGGCCGTCCGGGCCGGTCCCTCCTCCGCGTGCAGATCCTCCAGGCGCCTCGCGGCGTCGTGGATCTGTGTGTGGACGGCGTTTCCATCGAGCGTGGTCATGAGGCCGCGAGCCTACCACGCGTCGACTCATGCAATCGAGCCCGCGTTTTCATCAGTTCGGAGCCCCCGAAATGCTCAACTACGAGCCCCCCATTTCCGATGCCAAGGGCCGCCTCCTGTTCCGCAAGGCGAAGGAGAAGGCCCAAGAGCAAGGCAAGAGCCCGACAGTCGCGTTTGCGTGGGCGTGGGCGGCGGTTGCAAAGGCCGGGTATGTGGAAGGCCCCGGCGGCGTTTGGTGCCCCTACGAGGCCCAGGGGGCGGATCTGGCGGCCCTCGTTGCGCGGATCGACGAGCTTACCAAGGGCAAGGGCTACAATCCCTCCCAACCGCGCGATGGGCAGGGCCGGTGGACCGGCTATGCCATGGGAGTCGGCGGCGCGGTAGCGGCGGAGGGGCTGGCCGCTCCCCAGCTTGGCACGGCCCCCTACACGTTCATGGTGAAGAACCCCACGGCTCCCACGGACGTGGCCGACAACGACAACCCCGAGGATGTGGCGGTCTATGTGGCCGGGATCGACCCCGGCGAGGGTCTGAACGGCACCGCGTTCGGGGGCTGGGACGCGCCGACCACGGATGAGGGCTGGGCCAAGGTCGCGGGGCAGGCCGACATCGGCGAGCCCCCCATGCCCCAGATCAAGGGCAAGCGCCCCGGCTCCGGCGTGATCGTCGAGGAACCGGATGGCCGTATCTGGGTGGTCGAGCCGACCAACCACTTCGGCGGCTATGAGCACACGTTCCCGAAAGGCGGGCTGGAGAAGGGCATGTCCGCCCAGGCCAATGCCATCAAAGAGACCTGGGAAGAAGCCGGGCTCAAGGTCAAGATCACCGGCTATCTCGGGGACTACGAGCGCACCACGTCTGTTGCCCGTATGTACACGGCCCGCCGGACGGGCGGCAGCCCCGCACTCCACGGAAACGAGTCCCAGGCGGTCAAGCTGGTGCCCAAGGCGGAGATTGCCGACTACGCCAACCACAAGGTCGAGGCGCCGATCATCGCCGACTACCTGGCCCTCTCAGAGGTCGCCATCAAGGCGATGCAAACAGCCTCCCGGCTCGATGGGCTGGTCGCGAAGAGCAAGGGGTGGAAGAAGCAGCTACGCGCGCCCCAGGGCACCCCTATCGGCGGGCAGTGGATCGCATATGGTGGGGCTGGCGGCGGCGCCCTCGGCACGGCCCTGGCCCAGGCCGGGATGCCCCTCAAACTACAGGCGGTCGAGGGGAAGAACCCAGACCACCCGAGCTTGAAGAAGGCCCAGGCCCAAACCGAGCTATTCCAGGCGAAGGCGAACGCGGGCGACGTCCAGTGGTTCAACGACCTTGAGGCGGTCGGCAAGGCCCCGAAACCGGCCAAGCAGACCTACGCAGCCAAGGCCTATGATCAGTACGTCGAGGCCAAGGCCTACGCCAAAGCCAAGGCGGCAGGGGAGATGGGAATCACCCCAGCAACCCCCAAGGCGCCAAAACCCAAGCCCAAGGGGGCTGTCGGCGGCCAACCGGAGTCGAACATCTCTGACCTCAAGAAGGTGGGGGAGAAGCCGGGCGGATCTGCAGCAGGCGGGCTCTACGAGGATTCGAGCGGCCAGAAGTGGCTGGTCAAGGCCTACAAGGACGACGGGCAGGCCCAGCAGGAAGTGCTGGCGGCGGGGCTCTACAAGGCCGCCGGGGCCGATGCTCCGGAAATGAAGCTCGTGGACGTAGGCGACACCTTCGGGGGCACGTCCAGCGTGGGCGTTATGTCCAAGTGGGAGGAGAACGCGAAGCCGTTCAAGGCGGACCCGATCCAGAAGTTCCAGGCACAGAAGGATTTCGCCGCCGACGCATGGCTCGGCAACTGGGACGCGGTTGGGCTCAACAATGACAACATCGTTATGACCGGCGCCCTCGGCGACAAGGCCATGCGGATCGACCCCGGCGGCTCGCTCGAATATCGGGCCATGGGAGCCAAGAAGGGCAAAGCCTGGAACAAGGCTGCCGATGAGTGGGACACGCTCCGCGACCCGAAAGTGAACAAGCAGGCGGCGGCTGTGTTCGGGGGGATGCCGGACGCCCACCTCAAGGACTCCGCCGCCAAGCTCGCCCAGGTAGACGACGCGACCATCAAGGCCCTCACGGCCAAGCACCTGCCCAAGGCCCAAGCCAACAAGATGGCCGACACCCTGATCGCCCGGCGGGATGCCATCCTCAAAAAATCCGGCCTTGACGTGGAGCACGCCAAGGCACCCGGCAAGCTCACCAAGACCGGCACCAACCCAGCGGCGGCGGCCATCGACGCCCCGGCAGGCGGCAAGCTCCCTCCCCCGCCTGAGTTGACCAAGTTCTACAATGGCAAGGTGCAGCAGATCTCCGACGCCCTCGCGGCAGGGGACCTGGACAAGGCTCAGAAGCTGGCCTCCTACAAGCCCAAGAGCGCCAAGGCGGCGAACGGTGGGAATTTCGTCGAGTTCACGGTGTGGTCGAACAAGGCGGTAAACCAAGCCAAAGCCAAGGCCGCCGACACGCCCATCGGCCCCAAATCGAAGCCCGTGGCAGGCCCCAAATCGCCCTCGAAGGTCGGCCCAGCACCCGAGGCGTTCAAGGTGACCTCGGCGGCCAACATGGGCCAGCAAAAGAAATTCGACCAGATCCACGATCTCGGCAAAAAGGGGGACGTGGACGGGCTCATGGCCATGTCCTACGGGACCAACACCTACGGCAAGCAGCAGGCCAAGAAGGCCAACGAGTGGCTGGTTCACCACGGCTATCAGCCGGTCGCCTTTGGCGGCATGAACGGCAAGACGGACCCCAATAAGGGCCTCCACTCGGCCAACCTGTCGGTCCTCAGCGCCACGTTCAAGCCCGCGAAGTCGCAGGCCGAGAGCATTAAGGCGGCGACGGCGGCCAAAAAACCGACATTCAAGCCCGAGCAGATCTCCGACCCGGAGATGGACTTCGAGAACTGGGGCGGCAGCGGTAAGGGACTGTCCGGGGTCCCCGAGGTCAACAAGGCCAACAATGCGGCCATCAAGCACATCCACGAGACGGCCAAGAAGGGCTCGATCTCAGGCCTGGATGCGATCACCTTCGACGAGATCTCGAAGGAGACCAAGCTGCCCACGGGCAACAAGCTCTCCTACGCACAGCACCCCTCGGCTCACGTCAAGGGGTATTTCGAGCAGGTCAAGGCCGAAATCGATTACCAGCGGCACCCCCCGCCCACGGGCCAAGTCACCCGTGGCAGCCTTTGGCATGGTCTGGATAAGGGGGCAACGCCCTACACCGGCAAGCTCGACGATGCGTCCGTGAAGGAAGCTGGGAATTACAAGATCGGCAATTTAGTGGTCCTAGCCGATCAAGGCGTGGTGCCCCCGGAGGCATTGGAGGGGCTCAAGACGTTCAAGCCCACCACGGCCACCTATGCCGGGGCCTCAAAGAAGGCTTTCGGCACGATGAGCAAGTCCGCCCAGCAGGCTATTCAATCCTATACGGGGCCCGGCTATAAGAGCATGAATTCGAGCCTTTGGAAGGGGAACCCGAGCGGCGCGGCGACATCGGCCAACTCAGCCCTCAAGACCAAGGGCGTGGATCTATCGCCGGGCACGATGCTCTCCCGCAAGGTCACCCTTGGGGACACCGACCGGGCGAAGCTCAAGCAGTCTGTGGGCTCTACCCTGCAGGAGCCCGCGATCTCCTCCACGTCGGTTACACCCGATACGTGGTACGGCAACGTTCACTACAAGATGACCGTGGGCGAGGGCGTCAAGGGGCTCTTCGTCGGCAAGGGGACCGGGATCTCGCACCATGCAGGCGAGAACGAGGTCATCCTGCCCGCCAACACCAGGATGCACATCCAGCGGGTGATCCCGGCCACAAAATCGGCGGATGCTGACGGATTTGGCGGTGGCGGATTAGACTTGGTCGAGGTGTTGATACTTCCTTCATCATAAGCTAGTGTTCTCCCATGACTCGGGACCTAACCAGCAGCAAACCGCAATCCTCCGGGTGGCACGTCGCCTTGGATGCCGCCAGCCAGGAGTGTTACCTGGGTAATCCACAAATCGTTTGGGACATCATCGCGATGTTCAACAAAGGCATCGTCGACCGCCGTCCGTTGAGTTCCGATGAAGCGGACTATAAACTTGCACTGGTTGCTGACAAGGCCGAATGCTACCGAATGGCGGATATATTCCTTGGCAGGGTTGAGGGCTACACCCCAATAGGCGCTTGGAGCACCGAAGGTCACATTGCGGATCACGCAGCATCTATCATGGGGCTTGAGCCCATAGACGACAAACGGGAAACCTTGGCTGCTTCGTTTGGTGCTCATGTCCTGGCGATGTATAGGGCCATCGATTCTGCAAGGTCGGGCGAGCCTGACGAGGTCTGGGAAGCCGCAGTCATGAGCGCTAATTATGCGCTCCGAGCGGCCCTTCTTGGGCTCCCTGATCCGAACGTAGATTAAGGCGTCATCGGTGAAGTTGTTCCGTTCGCGGATGGACTTGGTCGCATTGTAGGAAAATATCGGCATATATCGTTTTTTGCGCTGCGTTGGTCGACCAGAGCGACCAAAAGTGTCGGTTAATGTCGGTCAGTATCGTATTTTTTCCGTTGACTTGCAGCAGCGAACCCATATCATCGTGTCAGATGTCGCCAATCCGGGCGGTATGTGGGCCTTGAAGAACCCCCGGTTTTCCGCTCCGGGGGTTTTTCTTTGTCCGTCGATCAGGGGACGTCGGGTTTCCCGCCTGCGGCCTTGAGGGCTTCGCGGAGGTGATGAACCACAAGCTCGGCCCTGTCGGCCTCTTCCTTGGTCCTCGTCGAGTCTGGAACGGCCACCCCGAAATGCGCCGCGCGAGCTTCCTTCAAGCGGGCTACGAGCTTGTCGAACTCTAGCTCGGCGCCGATGAAACGATGGTTCGGATGGTTGGCTCGCGTGCTCATCATGATCTCCCCTTGGTTGTTGAGTATGATGGTACGTTTGGCCTGATGAGAAAGTCATTTTTGTAGGAAAAAATAGGATAACCCGCAACAGCAACCCAGGAGGACCCCATGACCTATGACCGCGCAATGATGCTGCTCTGGGCCGTGTTTGTCGCCTGCCTGGGCATCCTGCTGATCGCCGAGATGGCCTACTCCCAAACCCGGCAGGGACCCTGTGGGGCTCGCGCCGAGATGGTCGATCACCTGGGCAAGAAATACGGCGAGACCCCGGCAAGCATCATGCTCGATTCGAGGGGTCGCCTTATGGAGATCTTTAGCAACCCGGAAACCGGCACGTGGACCCTGATTGTCACGATGCCCGGCGACCTCACCTGCGCGACCGGCTCCGGGGAGTTCTATCGCCAGCAGCCCCCGGCCAAGAACATGGAGAGAGAGGCGCTGTGACTGAGCTTACCGGCGAGATCCTGAAAACAGACGACGATCAACGGCTGGTCTTTGGCTGGGCCTCGATCATCGAGGAAGGCGGCGAGCCCGTGGTCGACAGCCAGGGCGACGTGATCTTCGCCGAGGATCTTATGAAGGCCGCCCACGGCTTCATGGTCGACGCGCGCAAGGGCGGCATCATGCACGCCCAGCAGGCCGGTAAGGCCGTGGAGATCGGCGCGGTAGTCGAGAGCGTGGTTCTGACCAAGGAGCGCCAGGACGCCCTTGGGATCGATCTCGGGCGGGTCGGCTGGCTCATCACCATGAAGGTTGAGAGTGACGAGGTGTGGAAGGCCGTGAAGGCCGGGGACCTCGCGGCATTCTCGGTCGGCGGGCGCGGGGTTCGGACCCCGCTGGAGGACTGAACGATGAAGAAATCCCGCCTATCCAAGCTGAAGCTCGACGAGATCAGCCTTGTAGACTCCCCCGCCAACAAGGGCGCGCGGGTGCTGATCGCCAAGCGCGAGGAGGAGGCCAAGACCTTCACCGAGGCCCTGGCGGAGACCGAGCACCGCGAGAAGATCTGGCGGGCCATAGAAGGAATGCACGGGATATTCGGCGCGCTGCAAGCCAGCGTCCGCTCGATCCTCGAAGACGATGCGGTCCAGGACAAAAAAGCCGCCATCGAAGAGAGCGTCGGGCAGTTCCAAGCCCGCCTCAACCAAATGCTGCCAAGCCTGTCGGTCCTCAAGGCCGTGCTGGGCGGTGACCCCAACCTCTCCATCGACTGGAAGGACTACGACATGGACATCAACACGCTCACCAAGAGCCTGGAGCAGGCCGAGGCCACCATCACCAAGCTCCAGGCCTCCGTTGACACGCTCACCAGCGAGAACGCGGAACTCAAGAAGTCCGCGACCCCGGCGGATGCCGAGGAGTCCTCCAACGAGGACGTGCTAAAGGGCCTGCCAGATGGCGTCCGCGAAATCGTCGAGAAGGCCCGCGCCGAGGCGGCGGACGCCAAGAAGACCGCCGAGGACGCCACGGCCTCCCTGGCCAAGATGGCCGACAAGGAACTGGACCGGCACTACATCGCCAAGGCGAAGGAGTTCACCCACCTGCCCGGCGTGAAGGCCGAGGAGTTCGGCCCGATCCTAAAGCGTGTTCTGCACGCGGCGGACGAGGCCGACCGCAACGCGGTCTATGAGGCCCTGGCCAAAACCTCCCAGGCGGTCTCCGAACTCACCAAGGAGTCTGGCGTCGACACCGCGGCGGATCTCGACGGCGACCGGGCCGATACCCTCGCCAAGGAGATCATGAAGCGGGACGGCAGTTCCTACCAGCAGGCCTACAGCAAGGCTCTGGCGGAGGACCCCAGCCTCTACAAGGGCTGACCCCCACAGCATTCACCGGCCTAGCCGGTTCTCGACAGGGCGGCCCCAGCGGTCGCCCTGATCCGTTTAACGCCTCTCTAGTCCGGAAGGGCGGACGGGCACCCTGCTCGAAAGGAGCCAGAAATGGCCACCCATTCCAATCTGAAGTGCATCTCGCTGGCCGCTGCTGGCGATCTTTCGGCGGTGCAGTTCTACTGCATGAAGATCTCGGCGGCGGACACCGTCACCACCAACGACACGGCGGGCGGCCCGGTTATCGGCGTCCTCCAGAACAAGCCCTCCGCAGCCGGTCAGGCCGCCGAGGTGGCTTATGATGGCGTCGTGAAGGTCGTGGCCGGTGCTGCCGTTACGGCAGGCGCGTTCGTGAAGTCTCTGGCCAACGGCAAGATCGACGACGCGGTGGCCTCCACGGTCGACACCTCCGATGCGGGCGCGGCTTCCGACCCGGTTGTCGGCTCCCACGTCCTGGGCATCGCCCTCGATGCGGCGGCGGCTGATGGCGACATCATCCGGGTACTGATCACCCACTCCGGCGCGGTCCCGACGACCTCGGCTTAATCGCGCTCCTCAATCCCCCCTCACTTTGAGATCCTGAAAGGAGGCGTCCCATGACGCAGCCCACTCCGAGCGATGTGCATGTCAATCGCCCGCTCACCAACATCTCGGTTGCGTTCATCCAGGACGCCAGCCACTTCATCGCACGCCGGGTTTTCCAGGCCATCAGCGTGAAAAAGCAGTCCGACCAATACTTCACCTACGACCGCTCCTACTTCCAGCGGGCGGAGATGAAAAAGCGGGCTCCGGGTACGGAGTCGGCGGGTGGCGGCTACGGGGTCGGCACGGCCAACTACTTCTGCGACGTCTGGGCGCTCCACAAGGACGTGGCCGACCCGACCCGGAAGAACGAGGACACCCCGCTCAACAGCGACCGGGACAGCACCCTCTGGCTCACCGAGCAGCGCATGCTCCGGATGGAGAAGGAGTTTGTGACCAACTACATGGCCCCGAGCGTCTGGGACACGGACGTCACCGGCGTGGCCGGATCTCCGTCCGGCGCCCAGGTGAAGCAGTGGAACGATGCCACCTCGACCCCGATTGAGGATATGCGGGCCTACCGGACGGCGGTTCACAAGGCCACGGGCATGCGCCCGAACGTCTTCACCATCGGCCAGGAGGTCTGGGATCAACTCGCCGATCACCCGGACATCATCGACCGGATTAAGTATTCCGGTGGCGTGAGCAACAACACCCCGGCCAAGGCCTCGAAAGAAGCCGTCGCCGCGCTCATGGAACTGGACGAGATCCTGGTCGCCGGTGGCGTGGAAAACACCGCCGCCGAGGGTCAGCCACACAGCGGCGACTTCATCGTCGGCAAGACCGGACTCCTCACCTATCGCCCTCGCACTCCGGGTCTCATGACCCCGGCGGCGGGCTACGTGATGGAGTGGAATTCCTACACGGAATCTTCGCTCGGTCAGACGGTCTTCAAGTTCCGGATGGAGCATCTCAAGTCCGACCGGATCGAGATCGAGGCCGCCTTCGACATGCACAAGGTGTCGGGCGCCCTGGGCGTCTACTTTGCCTCGCTCGTCGCCTAAGTCCGGCACGGACCAAACAAAGGGAGGCGCCCCGGATCATCTCCGGGGCGTTTCCGCTTTCCCGACCAACCCAGGAGATCCCCATGCCCCTCAATCCCCCGATCAGCGCCGTGGGCCTGGACTTTGCCAGTTTCGAGATCGTCGCCAACCGGCGGATGGTC
Organism: Thalassobaculaceae bacterium; assembly: GCA_963691835.1. Classification (GTDB taxonomy): domain Bacteria; phylum Pseudomonadota; class Alphaproteobacteria; order Thalassobaculales; family Thalassobaculaceae. Next base: position 3,451,466 of record OY829383.1, on the reverse strand, counting down.
CTCGATGGAGTCGAGTACAATACTGGGGACCCGCTCCCCGATGGCCTCCTCCATCCCCGCCGAGCGCGCCAGATGTACGAGCAGCGCCGGATTGCATTGCGGGCCAAGCCCGCCGACAATGCCCCAGAGAAGCCCCAGGAGGCCGACAAGGCCCCGGAGGCGCCCCAGGATGCCCCGAAAGCCCCAGAGCCCGCCAAGGAGCCGGAAAAGGCGCCAGAGCCGGGTCCCGAGGCCTACACCAAGGCTGATGGATACTTCGCCTACACCAAAGGCGGCGGCTGGTGGCACGTGGTGGATGCCGGCGACAACCCGGTGTCCGGCCCTCACCGCAAGGACGCCATCGAGCACCTGCTTTAGGCCATGACCTGGACCTACGGGGGCGACCCGTCCAACAGCACGCGAGATGCCGTCCGCTGGCTCGTAGGCGATACGGACACCACGGACCAGCAGGTAACGGACGAGGAGATCACTTTCGCCCTGTCCACGGCCTCCTCCAACGTCCACGGGGCGGCCAGCCAAGTCTGCAAAGGCATCGCGGCCAAGTTCGCCCGCCGGGCGTCAATTGGCGCCGACGGCATGAGCGAGCAATGGACGCAACTCCAGACCCACTACCTGGGCCTCGCGGCGACCTACGAGGCCGACGCCAAGAAGGGCGTGGCCGGTATCAGCCCCTCGGTCGTGGGCGCGGTGATGGACATCGCGGACAACGAAACGCCCAGCCACTTCCAGGTGGGGATGCACGATCAGTCCGGCACCCACGAAACCACCGTCGAAGACCTGGACCCCTGATCGATGTTCTCAGCCTCGACCATGGCGGTCACCATCGGGCGGCTTGGCCGCTCGGTGACCCTGCGGCAGACCACCGAGGGCGCCTACGATCCGGCCACGGACTCGTTCACCGGCTCCACGTCGGCGGATGAGGCCGTGAGCGCTGTGATCCAACGGAAGCGGCTCGAGTTCCGGGGCGGCGCGGTGGTCGAGATCGAGGGCCTGCACGCGCTTGTCGCGGCGAAGGACATGGTGGCCACCCCCAAGGTGGGCGACCTCATCATCGACGGCTCGGAGGAGTACACGGTTCAGAAGGTCCAGCCCAGGAAGCCCGGCGGCACGCTAATCGCCTACACCCTGGATCTGAAACAATAATGGCCAAGGTCACCTTCGACATGAAGGCCCTGGACACGTTCATCGGCAAGTCCAAGGAGAAGATGGAGGCCGTGGCCAAGCAGGCCGTGGTCGAGGCCGCCGCCCGGATACAGGCGCGCACGCCGGTCGACACCGGCTTCGCCCGCGCCCAGTGGTTCCCGGTGATCAACGGCAGGCAGACCGCCGAGACCGTAACCCTGGCGACCTTCACCTTCGACGGCATGAAGCTCGGCGACACCATCGGGATCGCCAACAATGCCTCCTACATCCTCAAGCTCGAATATGGGCACTCCGGGCAGGCACCCCAGGGCATGGTCCGCCCTGTGGCCGCAGAGTGGGATCAGATCGTCATGGTCGAGGCTCAAAGGGTGGCGGCGAAATGAGCGACTGGTTCACCATCCGGCAGAATCTGCGGGCCACCCTCGTGGGCGTCTCAAGCCTCCCGGCCAACCGAGCCTGGGAAAACCGCCGGTATCAGCCGAACAACGCCTCCTATGTCGAGGAGGCCATGATCCCGATCTCAGAAGCTCCGCGCTCGACCGGCCAGATCGAGCAGCGCGGGATCTACCAAGTCACAGTCGTGGTCCCGATCAACACCGGGACCAAAACCGCCGAGGACATCATCGACGACATCCTCGCGGCCTTCCCTCCCGCCTCCAGCCACAGCAACGTCCGGGTCGACCGATCCGAACGCGGCCCGACCTTCATCGACGGCCACTGGTATCGGCTGCCGGTCTCGGTGCACTGGCGGGCTTACGAGAGCTACTAACCCAGCCGCTCCGGCGGCCAGCCTGAAAGGAGCCCCCCATGGCGCTCGCATCCGGTGCAAGCGTAGGCATCACCTACGTGGCAGAGACCACCCGAGGAACGACTCCGTCCTCGCCCACCATGATCACGCTCCGGACCACGAGCCGGAACCTCAACCCCTCCAAGGGACTCCTCACGTCCAACGAGCGCCGGTCGAACCGGCAGGTCCAGGACGCCCGGCACGGCTTCAAGCAGGTATCGGGTTCCCTGGGCTTCGAGCTTGGCATGTCGGACTATGACGCCATGATCCTGGCGGCCATGTCGGACAGCGCATGGACGGCGGGCGTCTCCACCGGCACCACCTCGCTCACCAGCGTGAACGCCACCTCCAAGTTCACCCGCGCCTCGGGCTCCTTCCTCACGGATGGGATCAAAAAGGGCGACTACATCACCACCACGGGCATGGGCCAGACGACCACCTACTTCCTGGTCACGGCGGCCTCCGCCCTGGAGCTTACGGTGAGCCCGGCCCCGGTCGACAACACGGCGGATGCGGACGAGGTGATCACGGTCCAAGGCCGGACGGCGGACATCGGCTCCACCCTCTCCACCTTCACCTTCGAGCGCCAGTTCGCGGACATCACGCAATTCCAGACGTTCACCGGGTGCGCGATCAACACGATGAGCGTGTCGATCCAGCCCGAGAGCATCGTCACCGCGAACCTGGACATCGTGGGCATGGGCTTCGGGAACATGAGCGGCACGACGCTCGATGCCACACCTACGGCGGCGAGCTTCACCAGCCCCTTCTCCGCCTTCGACGGCTCCCTCTACATCGACGGGGTGGCCCAGACGGTCGTTACCGGCGTGGACTTCCAAATCCAGAACGGTCGCGGGGTCCAGGGCGTGGTCGGCTCCAACACGAGCCCGGACGTCTTCGAGGGCACCGCCGTGGTCACCGGCACGCTCTCCTACTTCCTGGAGGATGCTACGCTGATCAGCCTCTTTGAGGATGAAACCGAGGCGGCGTTGTCCATCAAGCTGGACGAGTTAGGCGACACCTCCGACTTCCACAGCCTCTTCTTCCCCCGGATCAAGCTGAACACCAGCGACATCGATCCGGGCCAGGAGGGGCCGATTGTGGCGAATGCCACCTTCCAGGCGCTGTACGACAGCACCAACGACACCAGCCTGCGCTGGCAGATCGCCAACGCCTCCTAACCCCTGAGATAGCCCCCGGTCTCGACAGCCGGGGGCTATTCGTGTGCCCCGACCAGTACCTGGCACCAGACATGTCGCGACATGCCGGGGGAGAGGGGGTCGGACCTCTCCCCCACCCTTCCAACCGACCACAGAAGGAACAGAGCCATGGATCTGGCCACCCTCAACACCTCCGACGAGATCGAAATCACGATTGAGATGCCGGACGGCACCCTGCTGAAAGGCTCCGACGACGAGCTTGTCACCATTCGGATCGTCTCGGTCGACAATGAGGCCTACAAGAAGGTCGAGCGGCGGATCACCGACCAGCGGATCGCAAGGGCGGCGAAGAAGCGGAACAAGACCCTGTCCGCAGCCGAGATCGCCCGCGATCAGATCGAGCTGGTCTCTGCCTGCATCGTGGGCTGGAGCGACAACGTCGTCTGGGACGGCAACCCCTTCGGCTATTCCGATGCGAACGCCAAGAAGCTGGTCGAGACGCTCCCGTTCATCCGGGAGCAGATCGACGAGGCCTCGGCTGATCGCCAGCGTTTTTTCGGGAACTGATCGAGGAACTGGTCGCCTACGCTCGCTGGTCATTCGAGCAGAGCATGAAGGAGGGAGCCTCGGAAGGGGCTCACCTCCGGCAGGCGGCCAAGGCCCTCGGTCGCGACCTCGGCACGGACATCGAGCCGGAGCCCGATTTCCCGGTCATTGCCAGTCACATCTGGGGCTGGTTTCTGGATCTCAACCCGGCCCGGCAAACGGGCGCCATGGGGCCGGGCGCGATCACATACGAGTCGATAGAGGTCTATAGCCGGATGCACCGGCTGTGGATGCGGCCCTGGGAGGTAAGCGCTCTCCGGGCGGTCGACGATTGCTTCCTGGCCGTGGCCTCCGAGACCACCAAGGAGCGGCAGGAACGAAAGAAGCGCGAGCAAGAGAGCAAGGCCCGCGCCAAGCGGCGGTGATCAGGTCCCGCCGCTCACGATCATCCAAAACACGGCCAGGGCCATGGAGCCCAGGATCAGGTTCGACATCCAACGGAGCAGCACTCCGGAGTCATCCGGACGACCGCAGTGCGGGCACTCCTTTGCCCATTTGTCGACGCGGTTTCCGCAGCCTTTGCAAGTTCTCAGGGCCATTGGGGCCTCCAGACACGTGACGCGACAACATCGCGCCTCGTCATCCCGTTTTCAAGGAGTCGCTGGTGACTGATTTCGCCAAGCTCGCATTCGAGGTCGATACGAAAGACCTCCGCAAGGCGGGAGAGGCCCTTGATTCGTTCAAGAGGTCCGGCGACAGCTTCAGCCGCTCGACCCGCCAAATCCAGGGCTCCCTGGGGCGGATGGAGCGGGCGATGCAGTCGATCCAGCGGACCATCAATCAGGTCAAGGCCGCACTTCTGGCCTTCGGCGCGGTTCGGATCGGCCAGCAGGTTCTGAATACCGGCATCGCCTTCCAGAAGATGGAGACGACCCTGCGGTTCGCGACGGGCTCCCTGGAGGGTGCCAAGCGCGAGATGGAGTTCGTCCGGGCCGAATCCAACCGGCTCGGGCAGGACATCCTCACCGCCGGTCGGGCGTATTCCAAGCTCGCGGCCTCGGCCAGCACCTTGGGGCTCACCACCGCGCAGATCCGGCAGACCTTCACGGGCGTTTCGTCGGCGGCCACGGTGATGGGGCTTTCGGCCTACGAGGCCGAGGGCGCCTTCCTGGCCCTCCAACAGATGCTCGCCAAGGGGACGGTCCAGGCGGAAGAACTGCGGGGCCAGTTGGGCGAGCGCATCCCCACGGCGTTCGCCGACGCGGCCGCGGCCATGGGCATGACCACCCGGCAGCTATCGAAAAGCCTTGAACAGGGCGAGGTCGAGGCCAAGGAGTTCGTGAACCGACTGTCCGCCTTCTGGGTGGACAAGTTCGGCTCCCAGATCCCGGACGCCACAAAGAACGCCCAGAAGCAGATCAACGATTTCGGCAACAGCATTGCCGAGCTTCAGAACGTGGTCGCTACCTCGGGCTTCCTCGAAGGGCTCACCATGGCCATGAACGAGGTGGCCACGGCGCTGTCGAGCCAGGAGGCCCAGGATGGGGCTCGGGCGCTCGGCGCGGCCCTGGGCGACTCCTTCAAGTTTCTGGTGAACAACAGCGAGACGATCCTGCGGGTCCTGGCCGCTGTTTCGGGCGCGTTCGCGGCGGTAAAGCTCGTCCGCTTTGTCCCCGGTGGTGGCGGCTTGCTAGGCCCCCTGGCGGGCGCTGGGGCGCTTGGCGGGGCTTTCTTTCCCGAGATCAAGAAGAAGCTGGACACCGTAAAGGATGCCGCTGCCGATCTGGCCAAGCGCCTGGACGAGGAGTTTGTGGCGGCGGCCAAGGTGGTCGACGAATACCGGGCCGCCCTCAACGCACTCGATCTTCAAAAGCAGATCATTGAGAACCGGGACGCAGCCAACGAAACGGCCCGGCAGGCGCGGCTGGCCGGGATCGACGAGGAGATCAAGGGCGTCCGCGCGCTCTACGATGCCGCTGTCGAGGGCTATTCCAAGGCCTACGCGGCGCGGCTCGCGTTCACCCAGGGCCAGATGCAGGACATGATGGACCTGGAGATGGCGGTCGGCCGCCAGACTGAGGCCCGCAAAGAGTCCGTGGCCGTGGTGGAAGAGCAGGTCGACGCGGCGGTGGAGTTCACGAAGAAAGAGCAAAAGGTCATCAATGCCCTCTCGCTTGAACTGAACGCCTTCTCCCAGACCAACAAGGAGCGCGAGATCTCGGCCAATCTGGCCAAGCTCGGCGCCGACGCCTCCGATGAGGCCAGGGCGGCTGTGATCGCGCTGACCGAGGCGATCTACGAGGAGAACGTGGCCCGCGAGGCGAACGAAAAGGCCGTCGAACGGGCGGCGGAGTTGGCCGAGGAAGAGGAGCGCATCCAGCTTGAAGCCGAGAAGCGGTGGCGCGAGATGGTCGACGAGCGCGACCGGCTCACCGCATCCATGGAGCGCGAGGTCTCCCAGAACGCGGAGTTGACCAAGGCCGTCCGGATCAGCCAGCGGGAGTATGAAATCACCCGCTGGGCCATGGACCTGATGAGCCGGAGCACGCTCTTGGGCGCCGATGCGGCCCGCGAGATGGCCAAGGCCCTCATCGACAGCGAGAAGGCCTTCAAGGTCGCCCAGGACGAGGCGAACGCCTTTGCCTCCGCGCTCAAGGACGCTGTCGGCCAGATCGAGAACAACTTTCAGCAGCTATTCGCCGACATCTTCCAGGACGGACTCGACGGCTTCCAGGACTTTGCCGATGGCATCCTGGACATCTTCAAGCGGCTGGCGGCACAGATCGCCACCCAGTTCGTGATCGGGGACATCCTCGGGCTCGGATCTTCCACGGGGCTTTTGAGCGCCGCTACGGGCGGCGGTGGCGGCGTTGCGGGCATCGTGGGGAGCCTCGGGTCCATCATCTCGCCCACGTCCGTGCTGGGCGATCTCCTGGGCCTTGGCGGCACGGCCCCGGCAGCGGGTGGCGCGGCTGGCGCACTCGGTGGCGGCGCCTCGTCCTTCCTGTCGGCCCCTCTCAACTTCATCTCCCAGATCTTCAACGGCGGCCTCTCCTCCACGGTCGGCGGGCTGGCGTCGAATTTCGCCCTGTCCGGCATCGGCCAGAGCCTCGGTCTGTCGGGGATCGCTTCCCCGGCGGCGGCAAACGGCCTCCTGCTAGGCCCCGAGGTGGGGCTTGGCCTTACGGGTGCGGGGTCCCAGTTCGCCACGGCGGCGGCCCAGTTCGCGACCCTCCCGGTGGCGGCGCCGCTGGGCTTCTTGGCCTTGGGCTTTATGGAAGCCCTGGGCAACACGTCGTCTGGCCCAGCGGTTGGCACCAACTTCGACACGGCAGGCGGGCGGATCAGTGGCTTTCGGGTCACGACCGACAACGGCGGCTCCACCGAACTTGGCAATGCCCTCGGCGAGGCCATCCAGACGGTCGTCAACTCGGCCCTGGATCTCTCCGGCGGATCGCTGGTCGACGGTGCCTTTGATGGCGAGGTCGGATTTGCCAATGGCCGCTTCGGGTCCTCGATCATCATGCCGGGCATTGCCTCCCAGGATTTCCGGGGCCGCGACTCCACCGGCATCTTCGGGATCACCGACGACCTCCGCAAAAACTTCGGGCGCCGGGGCACGGACGAGCAGTCCATGCGGGGCGCCATCGTCGACTTTGTCTCGCGCAACTTCATCGACGCCCTCGATCGAGGCCTGGTGGACGGCGTGTCGGACGAGGCGGCGGCGACCATGCGGATCGGCTTCGGCAACCTCGCTCGGGCGGCGGCCAACGGATTCACCGAGGAGGACTTCAATCAGGCGCTGTCGGACATCGAGTTCATTGCGGGATTCGATGCCTTGGCCGAGAGCCTGCGGGATGTGGGCGACACGAGCGCCACGGCTGCCGACCGGCTGACCATGGCCGCCGAGAGCCAGGAGGCGTTCAACGCCAGCCTGGAGGATGTGCGGACTAATGCGCGCACCTCGGCGACGGAGTCGGGCTCCCCGCTGGCCGGTATCTCGGATTTCGTAGATCAGGCCGTCCGGGTTTTCGATCCGAAAGGCCCCCTCTCTTTCCAGCTTCGGATGCTCCTGGAAGGCAACCAAGACACCGTCGTTTCGGAAAGCATCACCCGCGACATTGTTTCGGGTGGCCGCTTCGGCGTGAGCTTCAACCCCCGCCTGGGGATCGGGGCTGGTCCGATCAACGACCGGAATGGGCGCGACATCAACCTGGAGCCCTACGCGGACCAACTGTTCAGCGTGCTGGCCTCCAACATTAACGACGACGCGGGCTACCAGCGGCTCGGGCGGAACGTGACCAGCGGTTTCCAAGAAACCCTGCGGGGCGATCCGACCACGCTGTTCCAGCAACTGGGCGATTTCGATCTCTTCGGGGTCAACTTCATCAAAAACCTCGACCTCTCCTCCGTTGAGGAGGCCGTGTTCGACGTGTTCGGCCCGGACGGCGAGTTCGTCACGACGTTCAGAAATCAATTCGAGCGCGCCGGGGATCAGGTCGACTACGTCTCCCTCACCCGCGATCTGGTCAATATCCTGATCGAGGCAGGCGCCCAGGTCCCAGATGATCTGCCGGTCGACCCATTCTTCGTGGATGGCCGGGACCGCGTGGTCGAGGCGCTGAACATCGCAAAGGATCAGGTGGAGGCCTACTTCGCGGGCGTCACCGAGACCATCGGCGAGCAGATCCAGGGGCCTTTGTCCCTCTTTGAGGAGATCGTCCCGGCGGTATCCCCGCTTGTCGATCAGTTCGAGCAGATCAAGGCCCAGGTGGAGGCCACGGTCCCCGACCTGCAGGCCCTCAACGAGGATCTGGCCGCCTTCGGTCAAGAGCTTATCGACGTGGGCCAGATCACCACCGACGCCATCAACGGCGCGCGGGAGGCCACCCAGGACGAGTTCCTGGCCGGGCTCGGGATCGGGGTCAGCAGCGACGGCACCCTGTCCGGCTCCACCATCGATTTCGGCGGGATCGCCTCGCTGGCGGAGACCATCCGGGCACTGGACCTCAACAGCGCGTCCCTCTTCGAGGTCGACGGGCGCGGCCTGCTGCCCCAGGTGCAGGGCCGTATCGATGAGATCTTGGTCGAAGGCATCAACGCGCTCCTCTCGGAGGCGGAGTCCTACGAGGACACCTTGGAGCAGATCCAGGGCATCTTTGGCGACAGGATCACCGGGCTGTCGGGGATCATCTCCAGCCCGGACGGGACCAGCGACAACACGACGGTCGAGGAGGCCGTGGCAGTTATGCCACAGGCCTTGGCCGAGTGGTTCGCCGACCAAGTGAACCTCGAAGATGCCCAGAAGGTCGTCCGGGATCAGATCACGGCCCAGGCGGCCCTGGCCCAGGCGGCCACGGAAGCGGCGGACAAGCTCAACGATCTCTCCCTGCAGGCGGGCGACAACGCCCGGAGCCTGGAGGCGGCCATCCAAGCGAACCTGTCGTCCGGCAGCCTGTCGCCCTTGTCCCCTTCGGATCGGCTGGCAGCGGCCCGGAGCGGCTTCGACAGCGCCCTTGCTCTTGCCCGCACGGGCGACATCGAGAACGAGGACGTCCAGGAGGCGATCAACGAACTGCCGGGCCTCCAGCAGGCGGTCCTAGAGGCGTCGCGGGACTACTACGGCAACTCCGAGGAATACCTGCAGGAGTTCAACCGGACCCAGGACGCCATGAAAGAGATTGCGGCGGACCAGCGGTCGCTGGAGTCCCGTTACCTCACCGAGGCACAGGCGCAGACCACGCTCCTGGAAAGCATCAACACGGAGATGGAAACCCTCACCGACCAGTTGGCGGCCAACGACAACGTGGCGGCCTACGTCTCGGCGGGCGGCGACCAGTATGTGGCCACGGGGGCTGGCGGTATCGTCGGGGCCGGGTTCGACTTGGGATACCGGCCCGACCGGGCAATGCAGATCCTGCAGGCGCTCTCGGCGGCGGGCTTGCCCCTGCCAGAGGGATTCGGCGAGGGCCAGCTTAATGCCCTGCGGGCCAGCAACCCGAACGTCGACCAGATCGTCAGCGCCATGGGCTTTGCCGATGGTGGCGTGTTCTCGGGCGGCAGCATCGTGTCGGCGCCGACCACGTTCCCCATCGGGATCATGGGCGAGGCAGGCCCCGAGGCCATCATGCCGCTCCACCGGGGCGCCGATGGCTCCCTCGGGGTCCGGATGCAGGACGGCAACCAGCGGGCCATGATCCGGGTGATGATGCAGGGCTTCGCGGGCTTGGAGGCCCGTATGGCCGCCGTGGAGGCCAACACCGCCTCGATGGCGCGTGATACCTCCCTGGCGCGCAACAAGCCCCAGCGGGCCGCGAGGGCGGCGTGAGCGGGCTTTCCCGGCAAGAGACCATCTGGCTGGTGGAGATCGAAGCCTATACCGGCTCCGGTGTGGAGACCCTTCGGTATTCCGACATCGGCTATAATACCAAGCCAACCGACACGCCCTCCAACACCCATTACGAGGCCCGCGTCGAGGACCCCGGCACGTTCAGCGTGAGCATGTTCGCGGGCGGGGCAACCGGCGGGGTCTCGGAGGTGGGCTACGGGGCCGTGGTCCTGTCCAATCCGGACGGGGATCTGGACGCGCTCCGAGGCTACGGCTTCGGTCGGACCATCACGATCAAGAGTCTGGAGGGCTTCCAGCCGAGCGCGGCGGCCTACTCCACGGCGACCACCCGGTTCACCGGCATAGTGACCCACATCGAGGCAGACTTTGATCTGATCCGGGTCTACATCCGGGACGAATTGGCATTGCTGGACAGGCCATTCCTTGAGGGGAGATTCGCCGGCACGTCGACGGGCGCCACGGGGATCGAGGGCAACACCAACGTCGAGGGCCTGGATAAGCTCGGCGCGTTCGGGGCTGGGCTGCGGAACGTGACCCCGGTCCTGGCAAACGCCTCGAATGAGATCTACGCCTTCGGCCACACCAAGGCGGGGGCCACCAAGGCCCTCACCACAGTGGCCGCTGTCCGCAATGCGGGCGCCACCTACACCCTCTCGGGGACCAACCGGACCAACCTAGCGGCAATGGAGGCAACGGCCCCCACGGCGGCCCAGGCGGATACCTGCACCTCCGAGAGCTTGATCCGGCTGAATGGCTCGGTAACGGGCGCGATCACCGTCGATTTCTCAGTTGTCGCGGACTCCGCGGCGACTGCGGGACAGGTGGTTGACGCCATCCTCACGGAGCACGGCTACACCCTGGAGACCGGGACCGTAACGGCCCTGGACGCCAAGAATTCTGCGGTGATCGCGGTCCTCGCCTCCCAGGGCGAGAGCATCCTGCAGATGTGCATCCGGGCGCTTGAGTCCATCGGCGCCTACATCATCCCGTCCGGCACGCCGGGGGAATACAAGCTCGGGCGCTTCGAGGCGCCTACGGGCACGGCGGCCCTGGACATCGTCGAGCGGATGATCCTGCAGGACGACGGCTACCAGATCGAACTGCTGGCCACCGATGATGCCGACACCGGCATTCCGGCCTATCGGGTAACGGCGAGCTACGACCGGAACTGGACGCCCCAGCAGCCGGGCGAGCTTGCGGGCTCCGTCTCCCAGGACAACCGGGCGGCCTTCAAGGAGGAGTGGCGGCGCGTGGTGGCCGAGGACACGGCCATCAAAACGACCCACCCCGAGGCTCCCGAGATCGAGATCACGACCCATCTACGGGACGAGTCCGCCGCCTCTACGGAGGCCACCCGGCGGCTCACTTTCCTGAAATCGGACAAGACCCGCCTTCGGGTTCCCCTGGCCGCCACGGAGGCCGAGGGCGTCGATGTGGGCGACAAGGTCACGCTGACCATGCCCCGGTTCGGCCTCGATAGCGGCAAGGACTTCCTGGTCCTGGGGCGCGAGGACCGCTTCGGCGAGGACACCGTGATCCTCGACATCATCAACAGCAGCGCTTGGTAGGAGGATAATGGCCAACCTCGCAATCGGCGCACCCAACTGGGTGGTCGGAACAGCACTTGCGACTCCGGCCATGGACTCCTATGGCTCGTGGACGACCGGCCTACCCGCCGCGAACGTGCTCGACCGGCACATCACCAAGGTGGCCCGCTCCACCGATGCGGTAGCGACCAGCACCCGGCTCCGGATCGATCTGGGCGCAGAGCGGGACGTGGGCATCGTCGGGATCTCGGGCAGCAACGCCTCGGTCGACGCCACCATCAAGTTCACGGGCTATTCAGACAGCGCCTATACCACGGAGGTGGGCAACACCGGCACGGTCGATTTCTGGCCGGACGCCTACGAGTGGGGTTCGCGCGAGTGGGGCTCCCCGGATCTGTTCTCGCCCAAGCTATCCGCCGAGGACCGGGCGGGCTACCCGGTGAACCACTGGCAGGTGCTGTCCACCATCCTGGTCGCCCGATATTGGCAGATCGAGATCACCGATACGGCCAACAGCGACGGCTATATCGAGGTGGGCCGGGTCTGGCTGGCGCGGAAGTGGCAGGCCACCATCAACATGGCCGCCGGGGCCTCCATCGGCTGGGAGACCCAGACCCGCGTCCGTCGCAGCCGTAAAGGGGCCAGGTACTACGACAGGGTCACTCCGAACCGCACTTTCGACTTCTCTATCGATGCCCTGCCCGAGGGCGAGACCTACGCGAACCCCTTTGAGATCGCCCGCCGGGAAGGCCTCGACTCCGAGATCTTCGCAATTTTCGACCCGGACGACACCACCCACGCCATTCGCAGGGCGTTCCCCGCGAACCTCCGAAGCCTCCCAACCTTCGCCCACGACCAGATCGGCGAGCGCATCGCCTTCGACTTCCAGCTTGAGGAGATTGTCGCATGACCACGCTCAACGGGGTGCCCTACTCGGCGTCTGATTTCTACGGCTATGCCTACATCACCAAACTCTTGGAAATGGCCACCAATTGGTTGGCCGACGCGGGCCGGAACCTTACCACCACGAGCGCCACGAGCCTCACCATCGGGACGGGCGTGCATGTGGTCACCCTGGCCGATGCGGTGCCCTTCTCCGCCGGGGGCTACGTCAAGCTCTCCGACACGACCTCGCCCGAGACCAACTTCATGTGGGGGACGGTCACCAGCCGATCCGGCACTACGCTGAACGTGAACATCACCGACATTGGCGGCTCCGGGACGATCTCCTCCTGGAACGTGGTCGGCACCGGGCCGAAAGGTGCAACCGGCTCTACCAGCATGTCCGGCAACGCCACAGGCGCCATCGACATGAACGGGAACACGCTCACGGCGGATGAGGTGCTGTTTCAGGAGGGCTCCGAGTGGAAGGTGGCCAACACGAGCAGCCCCACGGGCGTGTCCGGGACCCAGGCGGCTATCGCGATGAAAGACGGTTCCGAGGTCTGGATCGTGGCTGACGGTGATGTGACACAGCCGATCTCCGCGCCGACCTCCGGATACATCGCCTCGATGACTCTGATCTTGGAGCAGGACGGCACGGGTGGGCGGACATTCACCATCACGGACGCCAGCACGGAGGGCACGTGGATCGGCAACGAGCCGAACTGGGGCAGCCTCGCGGCGGGGACAAAGATGTGGATCACGGCTAGCTACCGATCCGATGGCGCCCTTTATCTGTCGCATATCGTTTAAGGGGGCGGCGCGATCATGAGCAGGATCTTCCTTCACGCCGGGGCCGGTGGCGGGACCACGGCCACGACCCCTCCCACTGTGCTCGGAACCACGGACTATGAGACGTGGTACGATAGCTCCACGGGCTACCTGTTCGTCTGGATCTCCTCATATTGGTACTACGTCGACACGGCTTCGGTCAGCGGCACCGGGACACTCCAACGGACTCTCTACGGCCAGACCAGCACGACACTAGCCGAAGTCGTGCTTGTCGGCGGAGGGGGTGGCGGCGGTAGAGGCAGCGTCGGCAACGGCGGGGCCGGTGGCGGCGGTGGCGGCGGTGTCGTTTATCAAGCGCTCGCCAGCCTCGACCTAACAGCTACAGCGTCTCTCACAATCGCGGCGGGCGGTGCCGAGCAATCCGCAGGCGGCACGACCACCGGGTTTTCGCTTACCGCATACGGCGGCACTCCTGGTGCAGACGGTGGGTATAACAACTCCGTCGCAAACGCAAATGCGTCGTCTGGTGGCGCTGGTGGCTCGTCTTCCGGCAACACTTTCGCCGGTACTGCTGGATCTCAAGGCAACGAAGGTGGTGACAACATCGGCGGCAACAGGGGCGGCGCTGGCGGTGGTGGTGCCGGAGGTGGTGGCTCAAACTCCCCAGGCTCTCTCAACGGCGCGGTCGGCGGTGGCGGCGCCAGCTACAACTGGTTTGGGGTTGCCTTCAACAACCTTGGCAGTGGTGGAGGCGGCGGAGGTTTCTCCACTGGCAACTCGGGCGGAAGTGGTCCCGGTGGTGGAACTGGTGGCAGTGACACAGTACCCGGCCAGACTGCTACCACTTCTGGTGCTGGTGGCGGTGGTGGATCAGGCCGGAACACGACGGTTTATTTCGGAGGCGCGGGAGCCGCCGGGATGATTTGGGTCCGGTATCCGGGCCTCCCGGTGTTCACCGGCGGCACCATCGAGACCTACAACGGCAACACCGTCCACCGATTTGAGACGGCAGGCTCCGTCTCCCTGACCCCGATCTAATCGATCAACATTGGAGGGCTCCATGAGCACCTACACGGTCGTCGACCGCGCAACCGAAGCCGTGGTCGAGCGGCACCTTACGCCGACCCCCCGGAATAACTCCCGATGGATCAAATCGGCCTGGACAGACGCGCAACGGCTCGACCCTGGCGCCCTGGTCCCCAATTGCCCCGACCACCTCGTGGGCCGCGCAATTCTTGTCGATCAGTGGGTCGAGCCAGTCCTTACATCCACTCAGCGGAGGGGCGAGTTGCTCGAAACCCCTACTGTCGATCTCGTGGCGGGCACGGCCACCTGGACATATGCCGTCCAGGACCTGAACCCGACTGAGCTTGTCAGCAAGTCCGAGGAGCTACGCGCGGCCAAATCGGCGGCTGTGGATGGGGTCCTCGCGGTCAAGATCGGCTCGGGCTACCTCCACACGGACGGCCACACCTACCAGATCGACCCTACATCGCAGGCGACCATGATGGCGGTTCGGAGCATGATCGTGGACGCGCTCCCCGGTGCCCATGACGGCACATGGCGGGACATAACCAACGTCAACAGGCCGATGAGCGAGGCGGAGGTGATCGCGCTGTTCCAAGGCGCGGCGGCCTACGTGTCGAGCCTCCTGCGCGCCGGCCACGCCCACAAGGACGCCATTGGTGCGCTCACGACGATCTCAGCCATTGAGGCCTACGACGAGACCACGGGCTGGCCCTAAACCGGCCCCGATAGAAACCCCCCAGCCACGCCCCTCGGCGGGGTTTTTTATTGGAGGACCCCACCATGCCAAGCAACACCACCGGGGAGCAATGGCACCTCGACAAGCGGGTGCCCGTGGCACTTATCGCAGCCCTGCTGATGCAGACCGCCCTTGGCGTTTGGTGGGCGGCCACCATGGACGCGGAGAACCGCTTTCTCGCAGGCCGCGTCGACCGTCTCGAAAGCGACGTCGCCCGCAATGAGGAGCTGGTCCAGAAGATCGACTCACGGCTCGCTCGCATCGAGATACACACCGGAGCCCAGGCCGAGACCATGCGGGAGCTATTGAAGGCTCTGCGGTCGGGCTGGGGCCGGAGCGAATAGTGGCCGCCCGGTCGCCTACATGCGGCCCGGTTCCGTCCCACGACTGCCGGAGATCCCATGAAGCTCCCCAACCAGAACCCCAAAACCGCCCTCGGTGCGGCCAAGCCCCAACTCCAACTGATCCCGCCGATTGCCTTGGTCGAAGAGGCCGGGGCGTTCGCCCTGGGGGCCGAGAAATACGGCCCATTCAACTGGCGTGAGGTCCCGGTCAGCATCTCCACCTATGTGGCGGCGGCCCAGCGGCACCTCATGGCCTACTGGGACGGCGAGGACACCGACCCGGAGTCCGGCCTGTGCCACTTGGCCCACGCCCGCGCCTGCATGGCCATCGTGCTCGACGCCCAATCGGTGGGCACGTGCAACGACGACCGGCCCCCGCCGGGCGCATCCCCCCGAGCCTTCCATCCGACCCGTCCTTCGCTCGTTCCGATGAGCGACGAGGACACAGCCTGAGAGGACACCATGGCACTGAATATCGAGACCATCTACGAGACCCCCGCCGACCCGGACCCGAGCCCCGACTGGGATTTCATCGCCGAGTGCGAGGGCGGCCTTACCCTTGAAGGGTATGTCCCCCGCGATCACAACGGCGACCCGCTGGACAAATCCGGGCCGACCATCGGCGCGGGCGTGGACCTGGGCCAGCAGGACGCGGCCACCCTCCGGTCCTGGGGGCTCGACGAGACGATCCTGGAGGCCGTGGAGCCCTATCTGGGGCTCCGGGGGTGGGATGCCGTGGACTTCCTGGAGGCCAAGCCCCTGGAGATGAGCCAGGAGGATGCCCACAGCCTTACTGTCGTGGCCCAGAAGGGGCTCCTGGCCGATCTGGCGGATAGGTACGCCCAGGCGGCTCAGAGCCCGCTGTCGGCCCTCACGACGGCCCAGCAAACGGTGATCGTTTCGCTGGCGTTCCAGTACGGCCCGAACCTCGCCCGGCGGACCCCTCGATTCTGGGCGCGGTGCGTGGCCGGTAATTGGATGGCGGTGGTCGCCGAGCTTGAGGCCTTCGGGGACAAGTACCCGACCCGCCGCCGGAAGGAGGCCGACCTGCTGAAGGTCGAGCAGGCCATGACGATCATGGAGGCGGTGGACCTTGAGGTAGAGCGCTGCCTCCGCGCGGAGACCCTGCCCCCGGCCTTCGAGGCCGACGAGTTCTGAGCCTCACCCCATAGCGACCAGATCCTGCCACGGCTGCACCGGGCCAGCCGTGAAGGCCCCCCTTTGCCCGGATGAAGGACCGACCAATGGATATTATGAAGCTGCAGGAGATCCTACCGAAAAAGGTCCGGGCTTGGTGGCCCGACCGTAAGTTCATGGCCATGGGCCTCGGCGGCGTTGTCGCTTGGTTCGGGTTCACTGCCCTGGAGACGTTCGCGGGCTTCACCCTCGGGGAAGACCTGAAGGTGTACGCGGCGACGGCCATCGGTGTGGGGATCAACTACCTCACCAAATCGAGCCAGTTCGATATCGTGCGTCGAGTGGACGACGGGATCATCGCCCTGGCGATTCAGTCCGAGGCCTCCGAGGCGACGGCGGAGGGCGCCATTGCAAGCGGCATGGAAGCCAACCGCCCATGAGCACGGTTAAGGCGCTCTTGCAGGCCTTCCTGCTGGCGCTTGGCCTTCTGGATCGTCGGGAGGCCGAGGCTGCCGGGAGGGCCAAGCAGGAGCTTGAGCGCGTCCGTGAACAGGAGGAGCGGGAAGATGATGTGGATGAGGCTCGGCGGGCTCTTGATGATCCTGGCGAGCGTGAGCGCCTGCGGGCCAAGTATACGCGCCGTTGACCTCTTCTGTGAGGTGTCGACGCCCATGATGCCGCGGGATTGGTCGCGCCTTGAAAGTATCGAGCCGGAACTGGTGCTTGATATGGACGACCACAACGCGGCCTGGGACCGAATCTGCGGGGATCAGGCCCAAACCTGATTGTCTTGCCCAGCATGATGGGCTACATATTCACCACCTGAATTCCATCGACCGACATGTTGATGGTTTTCATTGGGTATCGCTAGACCGAGAGGTCGAGCGGGTAATGTTGCGAAAACTAAAGCACCCCCTTGGCTCGCGCCGAGGGGGTCTTTTTTGTGCCGTCAATCGGGCCGGGGTGGCCCCTGTGGTCGGTTTATGAAGCGAGGCCCCGGCAGTCCAATATCTCAAGCTCGCCGCGCGTGCTCTCGGAGAGAATGGACCACTCCCCCCGGTCGGGGCGTGCCAAGACCCAGGCGGCCAGCACCTCCCGGACCTCCATCTTTCGCAGTTCCCCTTGTGGGAGGATCGTGTCACCTACCCGCATCCACATCCTTGAACCTCCTATCGTTTGGTCGATCAGAAGCGAACCTCGACCCGGCGGTACTTCTGGCCCTCCGGGATCATGACCGCCTCCCAGCCCTCTTGGACATATGCGGAGACCGGAACTGTAACGCTCTTTCGCTGCCGGGACCGCCCCGGCGCCCATGTCTCAAGGACGACGGTCCCGGACTGGATGCCCAGGAGCGAGAGGGCCTGGGAGATCGCTCCGCGCACGCCCTCCGGCGTGTCCGGGTTCTCCCAGAGGGCAAAGGCCTCCTGCTGGTCCATTTCGATCTTGATGGTCGGCTGGCTGCTCATCGGTCGCATTCCCCCCGCTCATACTCGCCGCACCAATCGTCCACGTGGGTGTAAGGCCAGCCGGTCCCGTAATCGGTGCCCCGGACCTCCGCCGGGAACATGATCGGCGGGAACCGGCGGCACTCGTAGTGGTCCGGAATGTTGGGGATCTCTTGCCCCCACTTGCAGGAGTCGCATCGCTGGAACTCTTCGGTCATCCTTGGGCCTCCTCTTGCCTAGCCGCCCTCGACGGTCTGTGGTGGTCGCACCAGATCCTGGAAAGGCGACCTTCGGTGAAGCGAGCGACGTACTCCCACCACTCGTTGGTCTCTGAATCAAGTTCGTGGAAGTATATGTCCCCGTGGTGTTCGATCTCTATCTTCTCGCCGTCGTCCATCAGGTGGACCAGCCGACCATCCCGCTTGATGATGAAGGTTCTCATGCGCGGGTCTGGCAGGCTCTTGGTCTGAAAGAGCGCCACGTTCGGCGGCGCCGGGGTTTCAGGTAGCGGGGCCTCGCAGAGGAGGTCGTCAAACATTCCCACGTTTCGGCTCCTTTACTGACCTATTGATACTAGATTTGGCAATCAACAGCGACCGCCGACCGGCCCTTGAACCGCTCGTAAAGCTCCATGGCCTTCGCGCGCCATTCGTCTGGCTCCTGCTCGTCGCTGGTAATCGCAAACCAGCCTATCTTGGCCCGCTGGAACCATCGGGCGGTGTGTCCCTCCCCGTCGACCGGCTCGGGGGTCACGATGGCAAACGGCGGGCTGCCCTCTGGGTCGTCCTTGAGCCGCTGTAGCAGGGTCTCCACCAACTCGGTGTTGTGCATCATATTGTTGGTGCCCGAGGGAGCGGGGAAATTAGAATCGCACCGCTCGTCCCGGTGGCCGCAGATGGCCCCATTCCACCGCCCTCCTACGACCCACCAATCCCACTTGGCGTTGGGGTTGGTGCGCCGATAGAAGCGCCCGTCGCGCTCCTGGGCGTCGTTCCAGTCGGAGGCGAACTTCGCCAGGGACATAGAGGGTCCATTCTCCTCATAGTTCCGCTTGATCTCATCGGTCACGTCCACATCGACAACGAACTCGTCGTCGGTGCCCGTGCATTCATACTCATGGAACGGCTGGAGCAGATCGCCCAACGTCTGGAACACGTCCCCCGGCTCCTCCGGCAGGATCACGTAGACTAGAAAATGCGACATATCAGGCCTCCCCCTCTTCCATTTGGCTCTCGATCTCGTCCCAGTCCGTGATCTCGATTACGGTATTGATGGCCCGCCAAAAGTCGTCGTAACTCTCGGCATTCATTAGCTCGTCAATGACGGCGGTTACGGCCTCGTCCTCGATGTGCGGTAGGAGCAGCCGACGCACGACCCACGCCACCTGAAAGGCGTCCCATCCGTAGAGGTGGGCCATATGGACGGCGATGTGCGGGTAGCAGCGGTCGGTCATGCCGCACCCCCTTTCCCCGAGATCGGCACCTTAAACGTGGGCCAGATCTTCTCCCAAAACCTACATCGGATCGTCTGATCGCCCATTGTGATACTGGACATTCTTCATCTCCGTTGTGGCCCGGCTTTGAACTCTATGATCCGCTTGCCGATCCACTGCACGACCGGCACGGCCATAGAGTTCCCGAGCGCTTTGTATCGGGGACTATCCGCCGCCGGTTTGCCCCGGTACTCGATTGCCGTGTAATCGTCGGGGAAGCCTTGAAGCCGCTCGCACTCGCGCGGGGTTAAGCGGCGGACGCCGAAGTGGTGCGCGACAGCCTGTGTCCTTGAATGCGTTTTCAGCGTGTAGGCGGCGTCATCAACACGCCAGAAAGTACCGCTTGGACCAACATTCGGGTCAAACTGTGCATTGTCATGGATGGCGATTGCGTGCCCGGTGTCCTTCGCGCCTAGCGGCAACGATTGATCAATAGCGGCGACAGGGTCTTGCCTGGCGTCAAACGCAATCGCCCCGCCGTCTAGGTCGAAATCGGTTCCGAGGCCACCGCCAACAGTGCGGCGGCTAGGGATGGTGGGAGCGACTTCCCCCGCTTCTCGGCGCGGCGCAGGATGCCCTTGCAGGCTTTCGCGCTCAAATAGTACCGCTGCGGCATGTCGCCAATCTCTAGCGTTTGCGACAACGAACACACGGCGGCGGCGCTGTGCCACTCCGAAGTATTGAGCGTCAAGCACTCGGTAGGCGAACCCATACCCGAGTTCTGCCAGCGCTCCGAGGAAGGAACCAAAATCCCGTCCTCGTCCGCTAGACAAGATGCCGGCGACGTTCTCCCAAACCACCCACTGGGGGCGATAGCGTGCAGCGATTTCAACAAAGGTGCGTGTAAGCCCGCCGCGAGGGTCAGCAAGTCCCTGCCGAAGTCCGGCGATGCTGAACGACTGGCAGGGGGTTCCGCCGACGAGAACATCGATATTTGCATCGGGCCAATCCTTCCATTGGGTCATATCGCCGAGGTTTGGGATGTGCGGATAATGGTGCGCGAGCACCGCCGAGGGGAATACATCGATCTCGGAAGCGCCAACAAACTCAAAGCCCAGCGGCGACCACGCACATTCCGGCGCACCGATGCCGGAACAGACGGACAGGACGTTCATCCGACTGGCTCCGTCTCGGGGGTTTCCGGCGGCGTGAAGCCTTTGGGGCGAATGGCGCCGGTCAGATTGGCGTCGGTCAGGTCGGCGTCGGACAGATTGGCGCCGGTCAGGTTGGCGTCGGTCAGGTTGGCAGCGACCAGGTTGGCGCGGCGCAGGTCGGCGCCGGTCAGGTTGGCGTCGGTCAGGTCGGCAACGACCAGGTTGGCGCCGGTCAGGTCGCCGCGGGTCAGGTCGGCACCAGTCAAGTCGGCGCCATGCAGGATGGCGCCGGTCAGGTCGGCGCCGGACAGGTTGGCGTTAATAGGGTCGGCGCCGGTCAGGTTGGCGCCGCGCAGGTCGGCGCCGGACAGGTCGGCGCCGGTCAGGTTGGCGTCGGTCAGGTTGGCAGCGACCAGGTTGGCGCCGGTCAGGTCGGCGTTGGCCAGGTAGGCGCGGGTCAGGTCGGCACCAGACAGGTCGGCGCGTTTGCCTTGATTGCTGTCCGTACGCCACAAGGCGTGGATTGACAGGATTTTTACGAGGGCTTCTGTTGTGAATTGCATCACACCGCCTCCGTCTTGGGGGTTTCCGCGCGAACGGCTACGACTGCCTCGAAATAATCGAGCGCGACCATGACCTCGCGACGGTCGGGCTTGCCGGACCAGTACGCACGACCTTCGTCCAGGCTCATTGTCCGACACCCCACGCGTACCCACGGCTCGCCTTTGTGCCACCAGCCAACTGCGCGCCAGCCGTCCGGGTAGCCGAGATCTACGGCGCCGTTTGCGCCGCTTAGGTTGGCGCCGGTCAGGTCGGCGTCGGTCAGGTAGGCGCCGCGCAGGTTGGCGCCGGTCAGGTTGGCGCCGGTCAGGTTGGCGCCGGTCAGGTTGGCGTTAATAAGGTCGGCGTTAATCAGCTTGGCGCCGGACAGGTCGGCGCCGGTCAGGTTGGTGCCGCGCAGGCAGGCGTTGGACAGGTTGGCGCGGGTCAGGTTGGCGTCGATCAGGTTGGCGCCGGTCAGGTCAGCGCCGCTCAAGTGGGCGTCGGTCAGGTTGGCGCGGCGCAGGTTGGCGCGGCGCAGGTAGGCGCCGCGCAGGTTGGCGCTGGTCAGGTCGGCGTCGATCAGGTTGGTGCGGGACAGGAAGGCACCGCGCAGGTCAGCGCCGGTCAGGTTGGCGCGTTCGCCTTGATTGCTGTCCGCAAGCCACGCGGCGTGCGCGTCGAGAATCTCCGAAAGCTTGTCTGTTGTGTATTGCATCAGACCGCCTCCGTCTCGGGGGTTTCAGGCGGCGTGAAGCCTTCGGGGAGAAGGGCGCCGGTCAGGTAGGCGTGGGACAGTTCGGCGCCGGTCAGGTTGGCGTCGGTCAGGTCGGCAACGACCAGGTTGGCGCGGCGCAGGTCGGCGCCGGTCAGGTTGGCGTCGGTCAGGTCGGCAACGACAAGTTTGGCGCGGCGCAGGTCGGCGCCGATCAGGTTGGCGCAGCGCAGGTCGGCGCCATGCAGGTCGGCGCCGGTCAGGTTGGTGCCGCGCAGGCAGGCGTTGGACAGGTTGGCGTCGGCCAAGTCGGCGTAGGCCAAGTCGGAGTCGGACAGGTCGGCACCGCGCAGGTCGGCACCGCGCAGGTGGGCGCGTTTGCCGCCCTCGCGATTCAACCACGCGGCGTGGTCGTAGAGAATTTTCCTTAGTTTTGACTCTTTAAATTCCATCACGCCGCCTCCGTCTCAGGGGTTTCCGCGCGAATGGCTGCGACTGCCTCGAAATAATCGAGCGCGACCATGACCTCGCGACGGTCGGGCTTGCCGGACCAGTACGCACGACCTTCGTCCAGGCTCATTGTCCGGCACCCCACGCGTACCCACGGCTCGCCATCTTTCCACCACCCGACCGCGTGCCAGCCGTCTGGATAGCCAAGATCGACAACCCCTTTTGTGCCGTACAGGTTGGCGCGGAGCAGGTCGGCGCCGGTCAAGTCGGCGCCGGACAGGTTGGCGCCGGTCAGGTCAGCGCCGCTCAAGTGGGCGTCGGTCAGGTTGGCGCGGCGCAGGTTGGCGCGGCGCAGGTCGGCACCATGCAGGTTGGCGCGGAGCAGGTCGGCGCCGGTCAGGTTGGCGTCGGTCAGGCAGGCGTCGGACAGGTTGGCGAGGACCAGGTTGGCGCGGGACAGGTCGGCGTCGGTCAGGTCGGCAACGACCAGGTTGGCGCGGCGCAGGTCGGCGCCGGTCAGGTCGGCGTTGGTCAGGTCGGCGTTGGTCAGGACGGCGCGCTCGCCTTGATTGCTGTCCGCAAGCCACGCGGCGTGATCGGCGAGGATCTTCTCAAGTTGGTCGTGTCGCATCAAACAGCCCTCCGGTTGCCCTGCATGCACACGTCGCAGACGCTGGCGCCGTAGGCGAACTCCGAGGCGTAACGCTCCCCGCAGGACTCGCAGAATGGCGGCTCCTCGGCGGCAAGCTCGTCGGCGGGGTCCCCGTCCTGATCAAGCAGGGGGCCGCGCCAGAGGTCCGAATAAGGCCCGCCGGGCTGGATGCGCCCCATCTCGGTCCAGACCCGCGCGTAGGCATCGTGGAGCGGGCGGTCCTTCACCGAGTCCTTGAAGTTGTCGTAATCGATCTGCAGGAGGCGAGCCGCGATCACAGAGGCCACCCGGCCCCGCGAGATCTCGGCCCGGTAGCGGTAGTCGCTCTTGGTGGACTCCCACACCTTTGCGTCCGGGAAGATGGCGAGCAGATCCTGCCGCCGCCGAGCACGCACCAAGAGGGCGCGGGGGTTTTGGGCCTTGTCCACTATCGAGACAAAACCGTCGTTTGCACAAATCCACATAGTTGGGTCTCCGTTGCGAAAGAAGGAACCGGCGGGGCCTCTAAGGCCCCGCTCGGTCGGTTGGTTGGATCAGGCGGCAACCTTTCTCATCAGGTCCCCGGCCACCCGCTCGGCGAGGACCCGGTCGTTGGTGTTGGGGATGTCGCGGGCGGCTGCTGTGAGCCCCTGCACGAAGTCCCAGACGCTGCTGGCCGGATGGCCTTCCTCGCCTAGGCAACGCTCCAGGACGTCCTTGGCCTTGCTCTGGCCCAGCCCGAGGCTTGCTAGGAAGTCGAGCCGCTCGGCGTCATCCTTGGCCACGATCTTGGCGCGGGCGGCTTCAATCCCTAGCTTCACGCCCGCCGTGGAGGCCTGGGCGTAATGCAGGAGGGCGGGGGCCACCTCGTCCCGGAAAACGGTCGGGGCGAGCTTGGAATGGCGGAGCGTGATGCTGGATGCGTCCTGGACCCCCCAGAGGATGCGGTTCTGACACACGCCCCGCATGAGCATCTCCGCCACCCCGAGGGTCTGATCGCCCACCTCCGAGTTCCAGGCGTAGAAGCCCCGGAACAGAACGTCCGGGCGCCCGTCCGGGAGCAGGCCGATCTCGATGGGATTCTTGTCGTCCACCAGGAAGACGAAGCAATCGCGGTCGCTCGCGTAGAGCGTGGTGGACTCGGTGGTTACGTCCACATCCGGCTGGTAGAGGCCCGTGCTCCAGTCGATGGCGCCGGGGACCTTCCAGGGCGCATCGCCCGTCCCAGAGCCCGCGATCTGCTGGATGATCTCGATCAGTTCGTGATCGTAGATCCGCCCATAATTCGGGCCTGTCATGGCCTTCAGTTCGCCCGTCTGGGTGTTGACGTAGCTCTTAACCAACTCGGCGCGGTTGGTGGCATAGCCCCATTGCAAGCAGGCTGCGGCAAGGTGGGCATGGAGCCCGCCCCGGAGGTACTTCGCGGGGGCCTTCACCAGATTGCAGATCTGGCCGAAGGAATAGTGCGTCGGCGCGGCCTCGATCTCGGTGCCGTTCTCGGTTTCAAGGACCAGCGATAGGGACTTAGCGTCCTCTGAAGAAGCAACAAAATGGACCTTGCGGGTGTCCAGGGTGTCGGCCCGCGAGGCCTCCGCCTCGGCCAGCCGGGCGGCATAGAGATCGTCCAGGGAGAGGAACCGCTGGTCCGCCGGGCGCTTCGCCCACTGGCGGGAAACCGTCGTATCGACGCCACCCTTGGAGATGTCGGGGCGGGCGGGCTCCGGCTTGGCCGGGTTCAGGGAAATCACGTTGTCGGGCATGTTGCGCTCCAAGTCCAGTTGGCGAGGCTTGTAGGTGCCTTGTGTGGGATAATCTAGGATAACGCCGGATTTATTGAAAGCAAAAACTGTCAATATCTACTCAGAAAGCAAAACCCCGGCACGAGGCCGGGGTTTCTAGGAGGTGACGAGGATTTAGCTCTCATCTCTTGCCCGCCAGCGAGCCTTGCGGTCATGGAAGGGGCAACAATACCTTGGGGACCCCCACACATTCCGATCCTTGCCTTCGCGGCCCTGGGTGCGAGGTCACCCTTCCTCCTGCGGGGCCGTTCATCTTGCTGGCGCCCCTAAGTCGTGTCAGTTCCTTCCGCGGCCTTTGCCTTGCAGACGTCATCAAGGCGGGTGCGCGAATAGTCGAGGGTACCCAATGTTGGATTTCCGATAGTGCTGCGAAACACCGGTCGCTTCTCGACCGTGCAGGTTCATGCTACCGGGCATTGTAGGATTGATCAACTTACAACGTCGGTTTATTTCCGTCGACGGCCCATCAATTGAGCGACGCGCCCCTCGATCTCGTTAGAGACGGTCCTGCGGGTGCCGTCCAGGAGGTAGGCGTAACGCTTGGTGGTCGTGGGGTCAGCGTGGCCCATGATGTCTCCGATCTGGTCCAGCGTGAAATCCTCGTCCAGGCCGGTGCTGGCCCAGGTGTGTCGGAGGTCATGGAGGGTAGTGTCTGGTAGCCCGGCTTTTCCTCGGATCTTATCCCAGGCCCCCCTGGGCGGGCTTATGGGCTGGTCCTCGCGGCGCTCGGATGGGAACAGCCAATCAGACGCGGTTGCGAGCTTGAGCTTGGCCACGATGGCCCAGGCGTCCGGCCCCAGATAGATGAGCTTCCACTTGTCCTGCTCTTTGTTGTTCGGCAATGCCAGCACCTTCTCGTCGGCCTGGACGTGGGAGGCGCGGGCCGTTCGCATCTCCCCCGGACGCACGCCGGTCAGCAGGGATAGCTCGATAAGGTCCGCCACAATCTGCATCTGCCGGTCGCTGGATTGTGCGGCCTCCCGGCAGGCATCGCTTAGTCGCTTGATCGCATCCGGCGACAGAGCGCCTCGGCGCCTGTGCTCCTTGTGACGACGCTGGCGCTTTGCCGGGTCGGAGCCCTTCGGTATCAGGTTCCAGTCCTCCGCCGTGGTCATAATCATTGAGAGGAGTGCCACCGAGCGGTTAGCAGCGACCTTGCCACCGAGCGGACGTCCCGGTTTAGCCGTGGCGCGCATCTGGGAGGCGGCAGCGAACATCTCAGCCACCTTATCCCGCGTGACCTTCGACAAGGCGAGCCTGCCGAGCTTCGGGCTGATATGCACACGATAGAGAGAGCGGTTGGCGTAGACGGTCCTCGCCTTGTGAATGATGGACGCATGGTCGCGGAACCATCGCTCGGCGAACTCGTCCAAGGTCTGCTCCTTGCGGGCATCCGCGCGTCGTAGAGCCAAGTCTATGCCCTCGTCCGCATCGGCGGCGATCCTGCGGGCCTTTCGTCTGGCCTCATCGAGAGTAATGGTCGGCCACGAGCCGATGCCTGGGCGCGACTGCCGACCATTCACGCGGACGTATGCCTGGAAGACCTTGCGCCCGGTCGGTCGGACGATCAGCCGGAGGACGGGCACCACAGAGTCGACCACCTCCAGCTTCTCTTTGTCGGTCGAGATCTTCTCGATGAACGCCTGCGTCAGTTTCCGCTCCAAGGCCACTCTCCCCGTCCTGGATCACGGTTGGATCACGGCCACATCGGATATCATAGGACTGCTGCCGTCAAGAAAAATGGCCATCCTAGAAATAAATCGACTTAATCAATTGTCATTTATGAATATTTTTTCCGACTATGACGGATTATGGCGGATAATTATCTGATTTGTAATCAGAGGGTCGGGGGTTCAAGTCCCTCAACCGGCACCATTCGATTGGCCGCTAGGTCGGCCGCACGGTCCTAGATACACCACAATTACCGGCGTTCGGACTAGGACCACCTCTCCATTGTTAGATGGAGGGATCGCCTCGCTCGGATCGCACGGACAGATCCAACAGTGATCCGCCTCTTTGCTGCTGGAACAGCGAAGCAAGATAGAGACAGCTGCCAATACGACAGGTCGCCCTTCAAAGCGACGGCGCCCAAAAAGCGAATGGCGCCCCGAAGAGCGCCATTGCCGAACATCGAAACTGGAGACCGGGGGGACAAGCCCCCCGGCACCAAGCCCTCCGATCAGGAGAACTCGAAGTCGTTGATGTCGAGCGTCGTCACACCCGTCACGCGGATCACCGCGTAGGTGTTCGCCACCGTGCCGTTGACGTACAGCGTCACGTCGTTGTCCGACAGGGCGTTCGCCGTCGTCGACTGGAAGATACCGGTCGCCGCACCAAGCGTCAGGCCGCTCGTCGAAGCCGTCGCTGCCAGCTGAAGCGTCGGGCTGTTACCACCCGAGAAGCCGAAACCGGTCAGCACGATCTTGTCCGTGCCGTCCTCGAAGTTGAACACCGTCGCTGCGTTCGTGGCACCAGCCAGCGAGCCGCCCGAACCCATGTTCGTGAACGTGAACCGGTCCGCACCGTTGCCGCCGTACATCGCAATGCCCGACGAGAACGCCGTCTGCGTGTTCGTCGCCGTCAGAGCGAAGAGCGTGTCGTTGCCTTCACCGCCGTACAGAACGTCCGCGTTCAGCGTGGCAAAGCCAGCGTACATCACGTCCGCACCGTCCTGACCGTACAGGATCGACGCCGAACCAGCGTTCGTGCCGGCGATGAGCGTGTCGTTACCCGTACCACCGAACAGGGTGTCGGACTGCGAACCGCCTTCCAGCGAGTCGTTGCCGTCACCGCCGTACAGCGTGTCCGAACCAGCCGAACCGAACAGCGTGTCGTTGCCACCCTCACCGAACAGCAGGTCAGCCAGCGAACCACCCGTCACCGAGTCGTTGCCGTCACCGCCGTACAGCGTATCGGAAGCAGCACCACCGGCAGCCAGCGTATCGTTGCCAGCCTCACCGTAAACAACTTCGGCACTCGCCTCGCCAGCAGCCGCAACGACCGAGTCGTTACCACCACCGCCGTAGACCGTGTCGACGCCGTCGCCACCGACCAGGGTATCGTTACCCGTGCCGCCGGAGATCAGATCGTTCTCAGTGCCGCCGTTCAGGCTGTCGTTGCCGGCGCCGCCGTACATCGTGTCCGCGTCACTGACACCCGTCAGCGTGTCGTTGCCGGCGTTACCGTACAGAAGGTCCGTACCAACACCGCCCGCGACGCTGTCGTTGCCAAGGCCGCCGAACAGAACGTCGTTGCCCGACAGAGCGGCAAGCGTGTCGTTGCCCTGACCGCCGTAAAGCGAGTCAGCGCCCGTGTCCGTACCACCCGTGATCGAGTCGTTGCCAAGGTTGCCGTACAGCAGGTCCGAGCCGTCACGGCCGAACATGGTGTCGTTACCCTGACCGCCGAACAGCGAGTCAGCACCGCCGCCCGCGTCCATCGTGTCGTTGCCGACGTTACCGTACAGCACGTCCGAACCAAGGTTGCCCAGGATCGTGTCGTTGCCGTCGCCGCCGAACAGAACGTCCGCGCCGCCAGCACCAGACATCTGGTCGTTGCCGAGGTTACCGAAAAGCGTATCGGAGCTGTCGCCAGCATTCAGAGTGTCGTTACCCTGACCGCCGTAAAGCGCGTCCTGGTCGCCCTGACCGAGAATGTTGTCGTTGCCGATGTTGCCGTAAATCAGGTCGTTGCCGTCGCCGCCGGAAATCGCATCCGCGTCCTGGCCACCGAAAACGGTGTCTTCGCCAGCACCACCGATTACTGTGTCCGCGCCCTGGTTGCCGTATACGAGGTCGGCGCCGCCAACCACGCTGATCGTATCCGAACCCGCAAATCCGGTGACGACGTCACCATCCGAGGTGCCCGTGATTTGATCGGATCCTGTCGTTCCGCTGATAGTGGCCATCGCCCTTCAAACCCCCGTTTCAATGCCTGACTGTTCTTTCGTCCGGGCGGACTTCCCCCCGGAACGCAATTTGCTCGCACCGAGATATCTCCGATTTGAGCCGGAAGATCAAGAGACCAAAAAGAAAATCGCTCCGAGAAATGCTAGAAAAGTCTTTAGCGACGGTCTTGGGTGCGCCTCAGCCGCCGATGTTCAAATCGATTTGGGTGCACTGCAAGGGCGGCAGGGAGCGGTACGGGACACGGTTCCTGAAACCACTCCGCACAAAGGATCTCAGCCAGAAGACCGGATGTCGTGAAACCGCGGGACCCAAGCCCCGTCGCTACATATAAGGGGATGTTTTGCCGCTGCCCACGGTGTGGCGCGTCGTGCTGCGTGTGTTGTGTCACGTTCCATACACCGTTATCGCGGCCGACAGGTCCCAGGATCGGTAATCGATCCGGTGTCGTCGCGCGAATCGAGCGCCGTCCGCCCGCGGGGCCGGGGTCAGCAGTGCCCGACCATAAAGGAAGCATCTCGGTCAGCGCCGCCCAATTCCGGGCGTGCCCCTCGGCGGTCAACGGCAACGTTCCAGCCTGATCGGGGGTTTCCGTGACATTGTGCTCGTAAGTCGCTCCAACGTAGTGGAGGCCGGCAATCGGAGGCGTGATGTAGCCACCGAAACTTACGACACACCGTTGATCACGGCTGATCTCCGTTTCTGGCGCAGCGCTCAATTGCCCAGGAGTCTGAAACATCGGAAGCTCCGCCGCCGAGGTTTCGCCCAGGAAGGCCCGAAGGATGTCGGGCGTTATCGCTCCTGCGGCGATCACAATGGCGTCAAGCGCCTGGTCCGCGGCGTACAGGGCTGAGATCACACTGCCGTCTATCGAATCTGACCCCAGGGACAGCTGGATGAGGTCAGACCCGCTGAGGAGCCAGTCGACCAATGGTATCGGCGTCACCGTCCGGGCATCTTGGGAAATCAAACCGGAGTGAGCGAGCGGCAGACCTGCCATCGCGCTTACACGCTCCGAACCGGCCCAAGCACAGCCGGCAACCCTAGATGCAAATCTCTGGAATCTGTCGGCTTCCTTGTCGGTACGGGCCAGGGAAACCGCCCCACGTGACACAACCGCGTCTTGCGGCAGCGTGCGAACCGCATGTCGATAGGCGAGACGGGAAAACTCGCTCGCGGCGTCTGAGCCAAGATCGACTTTGGGCATGATGGCAGCGACGGGGTTGCCGGAGGCGGCAGGGGCTCGCGGGGCACCGTCGACGACAACCACCTGAACACCTCTCGCCCGCAAGGCGGCCGCGAGATTGGCCCCGGCGATCCCAGCGCCAATGATTCCGATGCGGCGCGCGTCCAGAAGAGTCTGCGGTGGCGCCCAGGCTGGACGGCGAGATGGGGACGCGGCTCCCTCATAACGGGCAACCAGGCGATCCCTCTTTCGGCCGAAACCGGGTTTTTTCTCAACATTGAACCCGACCGAAGAGAGACCGCGACGGACAGTCCCGGCCACCGAGTAACTCGCCAAAAAGGCACCCGGCGCCGATAGACGGGCGACATGCCGCAAGACCTCGTCACGCCACATCTCCGGATTCCGTGCGGGCGAAAAACCGTCCAGAAACCACGCGTCTACGTTGGCGTCCGCCGTCTCCAGCATGTCGCCGACTTCGCCCACCAGCAACGTGAGGAACACCCGGTCCGTGCCAAACGTCACCCTGTGAAACCCGTTGGTGAGCGGGGCCGGCAAAGCCTGAAGAAGTTCAGATGCCAAAGGAGAAAGTTGCGACCACGGCGCCAGCGCCTCCGCAAGCTCGGCATGGGCGAGCGGGTAACCTTCCACGGACATGTAATGGAGAACAGCGTCCGGCGGACCGGACCGGCGCCAGAGATCCCAGGCGGCCAGAAAGTTCAGTCCGGTCCCGAAACCCGTCTCTCCGATCGTGAAACGGCGACGGCCCTGCCAAGCCTCGGGAAGACCGCACCCTTTGAGGAAGACCAGCCGGCTTTCCTCCAGCCCGCCATCGGCGGAATAATATGTTTCCCCAAATCGGCCAGAGGCCGGCGTCCGCCTGTCTTGCCAGCCGAACTCAGGGTCACCGATGTGCGGATCCTTCACCATGCCACCGGCACACCCCTGACCCACCTAAGGCGGTTCTCATTGCTAACTCCCTTCCTGTAACCTTCGGATGCTGGCGCGAAAGGCAAAAAAGGGTTGACCGACGTGCCGGCGGCAACGCCGGATATCACGGTGGAACGGGTTCCGCGCCATGGCCCAACGGCCGTCGGCCCAAAGCGGACCGTGACGAGCATCGGAGCAGACATGAGCGACGAATCCCCTCTTCTAGCCGAGGACGAGCAGAAACGGCTGGCGCTTCGCATCATTCTGGAAGCCTGGGAGCAAGCGATCGCCCAGGGATGTGCGGCCGAACTTGTAGCGTCGTCCGCCATCTTCGCAGCGATCACGGACATGGTCGACAGTTACGGCGAACAGGTGGTCGCGGATATGGTCGCCGAGTGGCCGGACCGAATCCGCGACGGTGAATTCACCCTCTCGGAAGACCAGTAACCACAAAGCGGACCGAGAACAAAAACACCGGTGGCGACCAAAGAAACACCGGCTTGGGAGGAAGGCATGTTCGATCGTCTTGCAGATTGGGTGAACGGGGATCCGAACCTCATCCGCCTCGGGCGTTTCATGCGGGCGGAGTTCCTGATCGAGGTTGGTGACATTCCCTACCACGTAGCCATCGAGGAGGGACGCGTCGCGGCCGTTCGCGTCGGTCCGTTCAAAATGCGGTCTTGGGCGTTCGCCATCCGGGCGCCGGCGGCGAGTTGGGAAGAGTTTTGGCGGCACGAACCCAAGCCCGGGTTCCAGGACCTGTTCGCGATGACCCGATACGGTCACGCGGCCCTCGACGGGGATCATGCCGTGCTGTTGGCGAATCTGCGCTACGTGAAGGAGCTGCTGGCACTGCCGCGTCGGAAAGGTGGCCGGGGAGATCCGTCATGACCGCCGCGCTGGAGCCCATCATCGGCCGTTACATGACCCTTGAAGTCTCCGGCCGGGCGAACCGAATTTATTTCGAGGAAGCCGGTGAGGGCATCCCGCTGATCTGCCTCCATACGGCGGGCGCGCACGGGAGCCAATACCGCCACCTGATGTGCGACCCAAGCGTCACCGACCGGTTCCGCGTAATCGCGTTCGACCTTCCCTGGCATGGAAAGTCGTCCCCGCCGGATGGCTGGCAGGATGAGGAGTACCGGCTCACCAGTCCGCTTTACGTCGAGACGATCGTCGCGGTCACGGAAGCGCTGGGACTGGACCGGCCGGTGATCATGGGGTGTTCCATGGGCGGCCGGGTCGTGGTCCGTCTGGCAGCCGAGCACGCTCACAGGTACAGAGCCGTGATCGGGTTGGAGGGCTCCAACCGCCCCTCTCCCTGGTACGATGACAGTTGGCTGGAAAGCCCGGCGTTCTTGCGCGGTGATTTCTGTGCGGCCCTGGTTTCCGGCCTCGTTGCCCCGCAGAGCCCAGACGCCTTCCGGTGGGAAACGTTGTGGCACTACTACCAAAGCGGCCCTGAGGTTTTCCGGGGAGACATGCACTTCTACCGAACCGACAGCGACTTCGAGGTGGAGAGCGCCGGAATCGACACGAAACAGTGCGGCGTTTACCTTATGACCGGAGAGTACGATTACTCGTGCTCGCCGGAGGACACGCGCCGGACTGCCGACCTTATCCCGGGCGCGGAGGCCATCATCATGGAAGGCATGGGGCATTTCCCGATGAGCGAGAACCCCGAGAAGTTCCGGGAGTATCTGCTGCCCGTGTTGGAGAAGATCGCAAAAGGCTGACCGTCAGCGCATCGCGACGGGATTGGCCGGGAGGACGCAATGAACCAGCTCAGAACCGATTTCAAAGTCGACCGCTCGAAGATGAGCGATGCCGAATGGGCGGTGCGGGTCGATCTGGCCTGCGCCTACCGCCTGGTGGACCATTTCGGTTGGACCGAGTTGATCTATGGTCATCTCACGGCCCGGGTGCCGGGGCCCGAGCCCCATTTCCTGATCAACCCTTACGGCCTCGCTTACGATGAAGTGACCGCCTCCAATCTCGTGAAGATCGACGTGGATGGCCGGACAGTCGACGACACGATCTACGGCGTCAATGAGGCCGGTTTCGTCATCCACTCGGCCATCCACATGGCCCACTCGGACGCCAATCAGGTGGTCATGCACACCCATACCCGGGCGGGCATGGCGATTGCCGGGACGAAGGAAGGGCTCCTGCCGATCAGCATGGGCGCCTCCTCATTTTTCGGACGCCTGTCCTATCACGGCTACGAAGGGCCGAGCCTGTATCTTGATGAGCGGGAGCGTCTGGTTGCCTCGCTCGGAGAGAACAAGTCGATGATCCTCCGCAACCACGGCCTGCTCACCGTCGGCCGGACGGTTGCGGAAGCCTTCCTGCGGCTTTACCGGCTTGAGAGAGCGTGTCAGGTCCAGATTGACGCAGCCGCGGCGGGAACGCTCGATGTGATGGGAGCGAACATCGCCAAGAAGTCCGGAGACGATGTGGAACGGTTCGCCGAGAACGAGGATGACGGTTTTGGCTACGGCCAGCTCGAGTTCGCGGCACTCACCCGGAAAATGGACCGGCTCGATCCGGGCTATCGGGACTGAGTGTTGCCGGACGAGCGCTCTCTCTCGGGCCAGGACCGCCCCTTTTGGGAGACGAAGTTCCTCGGTCAGATGAGCCGGGAGGAGTGGGAAAGTCTGTGCGACGGGTGCGGAAAATGCTGTCTGGTCAAGCTCGTTGATCCGGAGACAGAGCACCTTGCCTATACCGAGGTGTCATGCAAGCTACTAGACATCGGGGCCTGCCGCTGTACGGACTATCCGAACCGGAAAGCCCGCGTTCCCGATTGCGTGATTCTGACGCCGGATGTGGTCGACCATCTGAACTGGATGCCGTCGACCTGCGCCTACAAGCTGATCCATGACGGCGATCCGTTGCCCTGGTGGCATCCGCTGGTCTGCGGCGACCCGGAGATGGTTCACAAGGCCGGGATCTCCGTCCGCAACAAGGTGACCAACGAGACGGAAGTCGCCGATGAAGATCTCCCGGACTACATCGTAGACTGGCCGGCCTAGGACTTTCGGTTGCGCGCCAACACCGATTGTGGAGTCCTGAAAGGCGTACCTGATTTCCGATTGCCGGGACTGCCCAAATGACCGACCAAGTGCCTTTCTTCGACGGCCACAATGACGTGTTGCTTCGCCTGGTCGGCCTGACCGACAACGACCCGGCCGGGCTGTTCCTAAACGGTGGGACGAAAAACCACATAGATCTTCCGAAGGCCACCTCCGGTGGGCTCGGGGGTGGCTTCTTTGCGGTCTTTACGCCGAACCGCCAGTCGATGGGCGGCCTCGACGACGCGATGAACGGGGAGAGCTACGATGTTCCCCTGCCGCCGGAAGTGCCCTACCTCGACTCGCTGCCCCACGTGATGGCGATGGCCGCCCTGCTCTTCCGGATCGAGCGCCGGTCCGAGGGCAAGGTGAAGGTGTGCCGGACTGCCGCCGAAATCACCGCCTGTCTTGAAAAGGGAGTCCTCGCGGCCGTCCTCCACATCGAGGGTACGGAGGCGATCGACAACCGGCTGAACGCGCTGGAGGTTCTTTATCAAGCCGGGCTGCGCTCACTTGGGCCGGTGTGGAGTCGGCCGAACCGTTTCGGCCACGGCGTGCCGTTCCGCTACCCCAGCTCACCCGATACGGGGCCGGGGCTTACGGAACTCGGTAAAGATCTGATCCGGGCGTGCAACGAGCTTGGTGTCATGGTCGATCTCAGCCATCTGAACGAGGCCGGATTCTGGGATGTGGCCGAGATCAGCGACGCGCCGCTGGTGGCGACGCACTCAAACGCCCACGCAATCTGTCCCCACGCCCGGAATCTGACCGACAAGCAACTGGATGCCGTGCGGGACACAGGCGGGATGGTCGGCATCAACTTCGCCACCTCATTCCTCCGCCCGGACGGGCAGACGACGGACGATACCGGTCTCGATGTGGTGCTTCGACACGTGGATTACCTTGTCCAGCGGGTAGGCCTCGACTCCGTCGGCTTCGGCTCGGATTTCGATGGCGCGACGATCCCGGGCGAGATCGGGACAGCAGCGGGCCTTGGCTCGCTTCGGGATGCGATGGTGCGGCACGGATACGATGGGCCGACCCTCAACCAGCTTTGCCACGGCAACTGGGTGCGCGTTCTGGAGCGCACCTGGGGCGGCTAAGGCCAGCAAGCCGGGCGCTGTTTCATGGCCGAGCTCTCAACGCCGACCCTGTCCCTCCTTCCGAAGGCGGTCTCAAACTCTCAAACGGGTTCTGGCGGCATCATCTTGCGATCAGACCACGCGCTCGCGCCTTGGCCACCGCACATGATTCACGCGCTCGATCATTGGGCGGCCACCGCACCCAACCGCCCCTTCCTGGCAGAGCGGGTGGATGGCGAATGGTCACCGACCAGCTACGGGGCAGCGAGACGAGAAGCGGGGGCTGTCGCGCAGGCGCTGATCGACCGTGGCCTCGGCCGGGGGGAACGCATTCTGGTGCTGTCGGACAACTCGGTCGGCCAAGCGATCCTCGGCCTCGGTGCCATGATGGCGGGCGCCATCATGGTTCCTGTTTCACCCGCCTATTCCCTGATGTCGAAGGATCACGCCAAGTTGTGCGGCATCGCGGCAGCCGTCAGCCCCAAGCTCATCTATGCGGAGACTGTGCAGCCGTTCGCGGCAGCCCTGGAAGCGGTCCGCTCCGTTGTCGGCACAGTGGAGACTGTCACGGCACAGTCTGAGCCGGAGACGACGTCACTTGCGGCGCTCGCCAGTTCCGGGCAAGACGCCGGGGTTGCCGAAGACGTTGGACCGGAAACGGTCGCGCGCATTCTCTTCACCTCCGGCTCCACCGGCAGGCCGAAAGGCGTGATGGTGACCCAAGGGATGCTGACCTCCAATCAGGCGGCCATCAGCCGGATCTGGCCATTCCTGGCTGAGCGGCCGCCGGTGATCGTGGATTGGCTACCCTGGAGCCACACCTTCGGCGCCAACCACAACCTCGGCATCGTGCTGACCAACGGCGGGACGCTCTATATCGACGGCGGCAAACCGGCGCCGGGCCGTTTCGAGGAAACGCTTAAGAACATCCGTTCCGTGCGCCAGACACTGCATTTCAACGTTCCCCGTGGCTACGACATGCTGCTCTCCGCGATGGAGACGGATAGCACTTTTCGGGATGCCTTCTTCGCCGACCTTGATTTGGTGTTCTTCGCGGGGGCGGCGTTGCCAAGATCGTCGTGGGACAGGCTCCGGGCGTTGAGCGACGCGGCGCAGGGGCGGGACGGGCGCCCGCGGGTCTTCATGACCTCCGGGTGGGGTGCGACTGAGACCGCTCCGCTCGCCACCGGTCCACACTATGAGACCGATGGCCCCCAAGGCATCGGCGTTCCGGTCCCTGGGGTGGAGATCAAAGTCATCCCCAACGGCAATAAGCTCGAGATCCGCGTTCGGGGACCGAACGTGACCCCGGGGTACTGGGGCGACCCGGACCGCACCACAGAGGCATTCGATGAGGAGGGGTTCTACAGGACCGGCGACGCCGTCCGGTTTCTTGAGCCGGACGATCCGTCCGCCGGACTGCTCTTCGACGGACGGCTTGCGGAAGACTTCAAACTGCTGACAGGGACCTGGGTGGGTGTCGGCGCGCTTCGCGTCGCCCTGGTCACGGCGTGCGCCCCTCTGGTCCAGGACGCCGTCATCGCTGGACACGACCGGGATGCGATCGGCGTGTTGCTGTTTCCAGCCCCGGGCCAGGATCTTTCCTCAACGGACATGCGGCAGGCGATAGCCGAGGCATTGGGGAGGCACAACACGGCCAATCCGGGCTCCTCCACCCAAATCGCCACCGCTCTCATTCTCGACGGGCCGCCCAGCATCGATGCCGGCGAGATCACGGATAAGGGCTACATCAATCAGCGGGCCGTCCTCGACCGGCGTGCGGCAGAGGTGGCGCGGCTCTTCACCAATGATCCGGAGATCATCCGTCCACTCTGAACCCGGCTGTCGGCTGGAGAACCGTCAAACAGAAACGATCGCGGACCGGGTGTTCAGCGTGTCCTTATCGAACCCGGCCAGACGCTTGTAGGCCCCGGCCGCCTCCTCCAGCTCATCCAGGCTCAACACATCCTCGATCCGGTCAAAACCGTTTGGTGCGCGCTCTTCCACCATGTTCATCACCGTCTCCGGGCCGTTACCGCGGTTGGCTTGGACGATCTTCGCCGTCGCGGGACGCCGCTCGGCCTCATAGGCATCCAACGCTTCCAACGTTACCCCATGCGCCAGAAGCTCCCGGGTCAGAACCCGGGCATCCAGGATCGCCTGGGACGCACCGTTCGAGCCGATCGGGTACATCGGATGCGCCGCGTCCCCAAGCAACATCATGCGCCCCGACCGCCATCGCGGCAGCGGGTCCCGGTCGACCATAGGGTACTCGTAGAAGGTATCCACCGACTGGATCAGGGCAGGCACATCCAGCCAGTCGAACCGCCATTGCTCAAACCAGGGCAGGAAGTCTCCCAGATCCCCCTGGCGGTTCCAGTCCTCCCTGCGCCAGTCGCCCTCCGGCGGGAACTTGCGTTCCGCGATCACATTGATCAGCGCCTCGCCGGTTTCCGGATCTGCTTCCGTTATCGGGTAACAGACGAATTTCTGGAACTCATGACCCGCCATGATCATCGTCCGGCCATCCAGAAAAGGCCGGGCCCGGACCGCGCCGCGCCACAAGACGGCGCCGTTCCAGATCGGCGCCCCTTCATCCGGATAAAGCCGTGCCCGTGCGGCGGAGTGAATCCCGTCGGCGGCGATCAGCAAACTGGCATGAGCCGTCTCGACGACAGGGCCGCCGCGTCCCTCGGTGAAGGAGACCGAAACACCGTCCGCCGTCTCGTCCCATCCGGCAAGATGACGCCCGGTGACGACGGCGTTCGGCCCCAACCGTTCCAGAACCGTCCGGTAGAGGAGCATTTGCAGCTCGCCCCGGTGGATCGAGACTTGCGGCCAGTGATATCCCGCTCCCCGTCCCCGGGGTTCAGCCCAGATCCGCCCACCTGACTTGGCGTAGTAGGCAAGCGTCCCCGTCGCGAGACCGATGCTCTCGACGGCATCCCCCAGACCCAGTTCGGTCAGTTCCCGAAGCGCATGAGGCAAAACGTTGATCCCGACGCCCAACGGCGACAGGGTTCGAACCGACTCGTATACGCGGGCCGGTATGCCCGCCTGATGGAGACTGAGGGCGGTGACCAAGCCGCCGATGCCGGCGCCGGCGATGACAACGGGTGACGATGGCGTTGCCACGTCCGCCTCCTTCTGTTTTGGGTCCGGTGCCCGTGACGCCATCACGGCCAACGAGACTTGTCAAACCGCGGTGCGGGTGCTTAGCGGTCTCTGGCCATCGGAGCGAGGAGCGGAAGAGGCTGGGGGACGCATGCCGATCCATGACACGCCAACCGGACCAATCGAAACCCTGGAGATGGGTGATGGGCTGGACCTTGCCGTCCTGGTGCACGCGACCGCGGCCGGGCCGCGTTCTCTCGGGCGGCTGGGCGCCAAGATGGCGGAAGACGGCTGGCGGGTCGTGGCACCAGCTTTCGACGTGTACGGGGCGACCCGGCTGGACGCTGACAGCGGTCTGACCCCAGTGCTCCGAAACGCCGCGATCGTCCGCTGGGCGCTGGCTAGACCACCGTCACCGCGCCGATCGCTTCTCTTCGGCCACTCGATGGGCGGCTTGGTCGCGTTGGAGGCCATCCTCGGCGGAGGCAGCACGGATCTGTTGGCGCTTTATGAACCGATCACCCTGTCTCTCCTTGATCCGGAGGACCCTGCGGATCAGAAAGCCCGCGAGATGGACCGGCGGCTTGTCCAGGGCTTGGCCGAGGCGGTGGAGGGCGCCACGCCGGAGCGGGGTGTCGCCGCGTTTGTGGAGGCCTGGAACGACGTTCGTTGGTCCGATCTGCGTCCCGCGGACCGCGACAAGCTGACGGCCATGGCCCCTCACCTGGTTCGCGAGACCCAAGGCACGAACGCCCATGTGCTGGATCGTCCCGCCTTGGCCGCCCTTCCCTGCCCGACTGTCGTCATGGGTGGACAGGCGTCCCCTTTCCTTGCGCATCGCCTGGTCGCGGCGGTTGCGGGGGCGATCAGCGGCGCCCAACGAGCAGTACTCCCCGAGCTTGGCCACTTCGCCCCAGTCACGAATTCCGGCCCCGTTTGGCGGGCGATCAGCGCGGGCCTGGACTTGAAAGCGACGGCGCCGACGGACCTATGAGCCGGTTTCAGAAGGGCGGGCAAACCAAACCTCCGCCCGGCCACCGCCAAGACCGTAGGTGAAGGTCACGGCCAGACCATCGGAGAACGGCGTCATGCTGTAGATCCAGGCCAGGCGTCTGGGGTTGGCGGCACCGACATCCTCGTCCCGCCAGGACCCGCCAATCCCGCCGCCCCCAGCCGCGACCACCGAACCGGTTCTTGTTTCCAACGCCCATACTCTTACGAAGACGGACCCG
The DNA here is from genome assembly GCA_963691835.1 of Thalassobaculaceae bacterium. Lineage (GTDB taxonomy): Bacteria > Pseudomonadota > Alphaproteobacteria > Thalassobaculales > Thalassobaculaceae. The sequence continues at coordinate 3,412,328 of OY829383.1, read as the reverse complement.
GCCCGGTCGCCGACCGACCCCGAGGAAAAAAGAAACCTGTTCCGGAAGACCGTGCTGCTGTTGAAGTTGGCGGCGGCGCTCAGAATGTTCGGCTGTCCGGGGCCGAGCGCGGGGCGCCATGCGGCGCCGTCAAACCACCAGACCGGGCTTATCCCCTCGGATACACGGGACCCCGCCGGCTCAAGCGATACTGGTCGATCGAAATTGGCGAAGAGACGATCGTTGAAGACGGTCAGCGCTTCCACGATCCCCCCTTTGTCCATGTCCTTGTCCGGGCGCGAACGGACAAGCGGGCGGAGTTGCGGGTCCGGCCCTGAGTCATCCAGCACGGAGACGGTGGTCAGCCGATCCCGGTCGTAACTTCCCGTGACGGTTCTGCCGCGAAAAATGGTCATGGCGTAGGAGCCATCCAGGGGAGAAGGTGGGCTGACATCCGTCCGACCCGCTCCATCCAAAATGGAAAGCGCTTGCTCAAGCCGTCCTTCTCCGCCGCCAAGACCAACGATCAGGTCGTCGCCGTTTGCCGAGAGAGAGTCGATGAAACTGGCCGCCGTATCCCGAAAGGACTGAACAATGGCGGCTGGCTTATCCTCGCCGGTGTCGGATGAGTGGGAGAGGACAGTGGCGCTTCCCGCCTCTCCTTTCTGGCCAGCGCCGATGATCAGCCTGCCCCGCCAAATCGACAACGCATTGATACGGTTGAAGCTGTGCCCTTGCGTCTCGGCCTCGTAGACCTTCGACCATCTCACGTTATCGAACGACCACACCGCCGCCGAGCCCGGCCGCTCTCCATAGACACCGACGTATAGTTTCCCGCCAAAGACGATGGACGGCCGGGTGGCGCGGATTTCCGGATCGAACCACGAGCCGTCGAGGCCACCGCCCGCAATCTGTTTCCAGACGAGATGCATAGGACGAGCGTCCTACGCGGAGAGTTCCCGGGCAAGAGCCGCCAGTTCCCGGGCGGCCGCACTTCTCGGCTGGAACTCCGCAATGCCCTTGCCTTCCAGCATACTGGCGGCGAGCGCGACCCGGTTGCCGATCGTTGTTTCCGCCAACGGCGCGGACAGATCGGCAATTGCCTCGGCAAGATCCTCGGTCAGTCGCGCCCGGGGCGGCACTCTGTTCAGAACTAGCAGGGCGTCGGTGCCCTCGCTCCCGGCGAGTTTGACGGTGGTCCGACTCGCCCAAACGTCCATCGGGCTCGGCTGAAGCGGGACGACGACCACATCCGCCGCGCGCACTGCCAGTTTGGCCTCAGTCTCCGCGTGTGGAGGGGAGTCCACCAGGACAATGTCGGCTTCCCGGGCCCGCCGCTCGATCTCATTGCCGATCCGCCAACCGGTCACCGCGCCAACCGACAAGCGGCCGTCGACCGAGGCCGCTTCCTCGCCCAGTTTTTCAACACGCATCTCGTTCCAGGACGACAGACTTGCCTGGGGGTCGATGTCGACGACGGAAACCCGTTTGCCCGCAATGGCCCAGCCGACCGCCAAGTGTGCGACCAGCGTCGTCTTCCCGGCCCCACCCTTCTGTTGGTTGATGGTGATGATCTTCGCTGCCATGGCACCCGTCTCCCCGCTGCCGCGGATGCAAGGATAGCAATTATGTTGCACCTGCGAAAAGATCCGTGAGGAACCGATCTCACCCCGACTCTTGACGGAACTTGCGAGACGCGGCACTCCCCCGCCCATGGCACGTCCCTCTCCGACCGCTCCGACAGCGAGCACCCTTGAGAAAGCAGCGAATCTCCTGCTGGACGGCCGCTTGGTCGCCTTCCCTACGGAAACGGTCTACGGCCTCGGCGGCGACGCAACCAACGACCGGGCGGTTGCCCGGATTTTCGAGGCGAAAGGTCGACCCAGCTTCAATCCGCTGATCGCGCACTGCGACTCGGTCGATACCGCGCGGGAGCACGGCGTTCTCAGTTCATTGGCCCTCACGCTGGCAGAGGCCTACTGGCCGGGGCCGTTCACCTTGGTTGTCCCGCGTGCCAAAGGGTCGCCGATCTCGCTCCTGGCGTCGGCCGGCCTCGACACCGTTGCCCTTCGGGTCCCAAAGCACGCCATTGCCCATGCGCTGCTGGCCACGGTTGGTAGGCCCGTCGCGGCACCGAGCGCCAATCTCTCAGGCCAGGTCAGCCCAACGACATCCGACCACGTCACGACTGCATTCGACGCCGAGGTCTTGCCCATGGTTCTCGATGGCGGTGCCTGTGATATCGGACTGGAGAGTACGGTCGCGGCGGTCGAGGGGGACCGGATCATCATTTTGCGTCCCGGTGCGATTACCGAGGAGATGCTGAGGTCTCATGGGGCCAGTGTGGACTACGCCGCGCATGACGGCCCCATCGCGGCTCCGGGAATGCTGGCCAGTCACTATGCCCCGGCCCTTCCAGTTCGCCTCGAAGCGCGGCAACCGATGACCGGAGAAGGCTATCTCGCTTTCGGTCAGACAGCCGAGGGTGAGGACCAAATGAGCCTGAGCCAGACAGGAGAGCTGTCGGAAGCGGCGGCGAATTTGTTCCGAATGCTTCGGGACTTGGACCGGCCGCATCTCAACGGCATCGCGGTCGCCCCGATCCCGGAGGTGGGTCTCGGCCGGGCGATCAACGACAGGCTCAGGCGCGCCGCGGCACCGCGACATACACCTGGGTGATCCCCCTCCGCTTGTGCCCTTGCCGCGAGCGGTTAAGATCCAGCCAACAACAGTCTACCCGGAGGAACCCGCCATGGCCGCGCCCCAAACCGCGCCCCTGGACGATACACCCTACGCCCCAACACCGGCGGAGGCCGACGCGCTCGCCCGTATCAAGGAAATCGTTGGGCCAAAAGGCTTCGTCGATGCGCCGCAGGATATGGAGCCGAATGTTGTCGATTGGCGTGGACTCTACCGGGGACGCGCCCTTCTGGTGGTTAAGCCGGCGTCGACGGAGGAAGTCTCGCAAGTGATGGCAGCCGCGAACGCGGTCTCGTTGCCGGTCGTCCCACAGTCGGGCAACACCAGCCTGTGCGGCGCCTCCGTGCCGATGCCCGACGGCCGGGCGATTGTGCTGTCCGTCGCCCGGATGAACAGCGTCCGCGCGATCGATCCGGACAACTACACCATGACCGTGGACGCGGGCTGTGTCCTTCAGACCCTCCAAGAGACGGCATCGGGCGCGGACCGGTACTTCCCGCTTAGCCTTGCCGCAGAGGGGTCCTGCATGATCGGTGGCAATCTTTCCACCAATGCCGGGGGAACCAACGTTCTGAAGTACGGCAATGCGCGCGATCTTGTTCTCGGGCTTGAGGTCGTACTGCCGGACGGGCGGATCTGGAACGGCCTGCGCGGGCTGCGAAAGGACAACACCGGCTATGATCTGAAGCACCTGTTCCTGGGTGCGGAAGGCACGCTAGGGGTGATCACCGCCGCTGTTCTTAAGCTTTTCCCGAAACCCCGCTCGGTTCAGACAGCCTATTGCGCGGTTCGGGACGTGGCTGCGGCAAAAGCGCTCCTCGGGCGCGCCAAGGCGGAGAGCGGTGACAGCGTCGAGACGTTCGAGCTGATCCCGCGGCTGGTCATGGAACTTGTGCTTAAGCACATCCCCGGCACCGCCGATCCGCTTGAGACCAAATACGACATGTACGTCTTGCTGGAGATTGTCTCGACGGCGTCAGACACGTCGGGGTTGGCCGAGACGATGGAGACGTTGCTGGGGGCTGCGATGGAGGACGGTTTGGTTCTGGATGCCGCCATCGCCCAAAACGAACAGCAGCGGAAAGATCTCTGGCGACTCCGGGAAGAAGCGGCGGAGTCCCAGAAGCTGGAGGGGCCGTCGATCAAGCACGACATCTCGGTTCCCGTCGCCACGATCGACGAATTCTACGCCGAGGCGGAGGCAGCCGTGCACGCCGTCGATCCAGGCGTCCGGGTCGTCGGTTTCGGCCATCTCGGCGACGGCAATCTCCACTACAATCTTCAGATGCCGGAAGGGTCGGACGGCAAGGCATTCCTCGCCCAATGGGGGGCTTACAACCGCCTTGTCCAAGACCTTGTGGAGCGCTACGGCGGGTCGATCAGCGCGGAGCACGGGATCGGTCAGTTGAAGCGGGACGAATTGGCCCACTACAAGGACCCGGTTGCGCTCGACGTCATGCGGACGGTGAAGTCGGCCCTAGACCCGAACGGGATCATGAACCCCGGGAAAGTTCTTTAAGCGGTCCATCCCGCCGAACGGAATGGGCGAGACCGCGTGTCCCGCCCGCTCCAGTATGTCGCGTCATGGATCGACAATCCGGCTTGCCTATGCGGCGAGCAGGCCACCGTCGACCAGGAGATCGACGCCGTTCACGAATGACGCGGCGGGCGAGGCCAGAAACGCGATCGCCTCGGCCACTTCCTCGGGCCTGCCAAACCGCTTCAGAGGATTGGCCGCCGCCCGGGATTCCTTGACGTCGGAAATCACCGCGTCGGGGAGCCCCGTTTTGTCCCAAGCAGGCGTCTCGATCGGCCCGGGGCTCACCGTGTTCACCCGGATCCGCTTGTCCGCCAATGCGGGGACCAGACTTTTGCCCATCAAGGACAGTGCCGCCTTGGTCGCACCGTACACCCCGGTGACGGCGGACCCGCGCTGTCCCGCGATAGAGCCCAGGAGCACGATGCTGCCATCCTCGGCCAGCAGCGGGCTGAGCGTCTGGGCAGTGAACCAGGGCCCCGCCACGTTGATGTCGAAAACCTGCCGGAACGACGCATCATCCCAGGCGCCCAATGGTTTGAAGGGTGTGATGCCGGCGTTCAGCACCAGGATGTCCACCGATGTCACGCCGAGGGCCGCCAATGCCTCCGGCAACTTCCCGATCGCCCCAACGTCTCCCGCGTCGCTTGAGAGCGTCAATAAGCCCGGGACTTCATCACGGGCCGCGTCCAAGCGCTGCTGATTGCGGCCGGTGACAACAACTTTGGCCCCCCGCGCTGCCAAAAGCCGCGCCGTCTCAAGACCGATGCCGGTGGAACCGCCGGTCACCAAGGCTGTTTTGCCGCTCAGATTCGATGTCTCGAAGGTCATGGTCCGTTCCTTTTCTCGCTGCGTTGCCGATATCGGCATTTTGAACTGATCAGTCCAAGAAATAGATCTTGCATCGAACGGTTCAAGATAGAATCTTAAGCGGCGGGATGTTTTTTGAGTTGAGGGAGCGGAGAGAGCTATGGCCGGTGCACGGCAGTTTGATCTGGAGGACGCGGAGTACCGTGCAGCCCTGGCGTTTTGGCGTCATGGTTTCGCGGGCACGTCACTCTCGGAGCTTGAGGCGGCGACCGGGCTCAACCGGTCAAGCCTCTACAACACCTTCGGGCCGAAGGAGGCACTCTTCGAACGGGCGGTGGCGCGGTATGGCGCTGTGCATGGCACACCGGCCATGGCCGCTCTCAAGAACCCTAGAGTCAAAGAGGCGATCCGCGGGTTCTTTCAGTCCACACTGGGCACCATGACCGATGCGGAAACGCCGGACGGCTGTCTCGCGGCTTTGTCTTGTCTTGAGATGGGCATCGGAGCCGAGGGGGCGGAGACCATCCAAGCAAGACAGATCCACCGGGTCTCTGAGAACCTGCGGGCGGCGCTGTCCAACGCGGTCGGAGAGAGCCAGCTCCCGGAAGACACGGACGTGGAGGGTTTGGCCCTGACCTACACCACCCTTGTACGCGGGCTGGCGGCGATGCAGAAGGGCGGTGCCGCGGCCGAGGAACTGACCCACGTTGTGGAAACTGCGGTCCGTCTGCTCGACGCGCCCCCGCGTCGCCGGGTCGCGGCGTAGACGCTGCCGGATCATTGGACGGATACCCGTTCAGGTTGGTATAGACAGCGACTTACGAACAAAAACGCCCGTACCGAGGAAGACGCCATGCAACCTTATGCCGCGCCGATCGCCGATATGCGCTTCGTTCTGAACGAAGTCATCGGTCTCAACACCCTCGCCGCCCTTCCTGGACTGGAGGCGACGGAGCCTGAGTTGATCGATCAAATCCTCGAAGAGGGCAACAAATTCGCCTCCAACGTCCTCGCCCCGTTGAACATGCCCGGCGACCAGCAGGGAGCTCGGATTGAGAACGGCGTCGTTCGTGCGCCCGACGGTTTCGGCGATGCCTACAGTCAGTTCTGGCAGGGCGGCTGGAACTCTGTTCCTTTCGACCCGGATTGGGGCGGACAGGGTCTTCCGTGGACCGTCTCCACCGCCCTTTGGGAGATGTGGGACAGCGCGAACATGGCGTTCAGCCTGTGCCCGCTGCTGACCCAAGCCGCGATCGATGCCATGTCCCGGCATGCCAGCCAGGAGCAGAAGGACATCTATCTCGAAAAACTGGTGACGGGCGAGTGGACGGGCGCCATGTGCCTGACCGAGCCCCAGTCCGGCACCGATCTCGGCTCCATCCGGACGAAGGCGGTCCGGGACGGTGACCACTACCGTTTGAGCGGCCAGAAGATCTACATCACCTGGGGTGACCACGACATGGTGCACAACATCGTCCATCTCGTCCTCGCCCGCTCCCCCGACGGTCCTCCGGGAACCAAAGGCCTGTCGCTTTTCATCGTGCCGAAATTCCATGTGAACGCGGACGGCTCCCTTGGTGCGCGGAATGATTTCCGGCCCGTCTCCATCGAACACAAGCTCGGCATCCATGCGAGCCCGACCTGCGTGATGTCCTATGGCGAGAACGAGGGGGCGGTCGCCTATCTCGTCGGCGAGGAGAACCGCGGCATCGAGTACATGTTCGTGATGATGAACAACGCCCGGTTGGCGGTCGGCCTGGAGGGCATTGCGATCGCCGAGCGCGCCTATCAGCAGGCCGTCGCCTACGCCAAGGACCGGGTGCAGGGCCGCGTCGTCTACGGCTCCGAGGGAGCGGTGTCCATCATCAAGCACCCGGACGTGCGCCGCATGCTGATGAGCATGCGCTCCCGGATCGAGGCTATGCGGGCGCTGTGCTACCACACGGCGGCCGAGTTGGATGCCGCGGACCGGGAGACCGATCCCGAGCGCAAGGCCCGCGCTCAAGCCGCTGTAGACCTGATGATCCCGGTGGTGAAGGCATGGTGTACCGACCAGGGCCTCGACATCACCAGCACGGCCATCCAAGTCCATGGTGGCATGGGCTTCATCGAAGAGACCGGCATTGCCCAGCACTACCGAGACGCCCGGATCACCACAATCTACGAAGGCACGAACGGCGTGCAGGCGATGGACCTTGTCGGCCGGAAGATCGCCCGGGACGGCGGTGACGCGGCCAAGGCGTTCTTGGCCGACGTACGAAAGACCGTCTCAGATCTCACGGGCACAGGGGATACCGCCCTTGCCGGGGTCGCCACCCGGTTGTCCGCCGCCGCGGACACGCTGGAGAATGCCGTCTCCTGGATGGTGGAGACCTTCCCGAAGGACCCGGCTCGCGGTGCCGCCGTATCCGTCCCTTTCCTTGATCTGATGGGGCTTGTCGCCAGCGGCTGGATGATGGGGCGGTCTGCGCTGAAAGCCAATGCGGGCCGGGAAGCCGCGCAAGGGGATCTCGCGTTCTACGAGGACAAGATCACGACCGCCCGATTCTTCGCTGAACACACGCTCAGCCGTGCGCCGTCGCTGATCACAGCCATCACCGAAGGCGGCGAAAGCGTTATGGCTCTGGCGGAAGACCGCTTCTAATTCCACGTCGAGGTCGGCGACCGATGGACTCACCGGCATTGGGGCGGTTACCGTTTCAATGTCGGGTCCATAGCCGGAGGTCGCCTTCGTGTCGCGAAACTTCGAGATCGTTATCCGTCCCGTGCGCCCAACCGATGCGTCCGGCATCGCCCGGGTTCAGGTGGACGCTTGGCGGGACGCCTATGTCGGTCTGCTGCCCGATGACCTGCTGATCGGAATGAGTGAGGTCCGGGCGGCCCAGCGCTGGGCCCGGATCATCCAGACCGAAACCGATCCCCGGCGCTTCTCCGTCGCGACATGCGAACGAAAGGTCGTCGGCTTCTGCCAAGGAGGCCCGGTCCGCTCAGACAGCGGTCTTGAATCCGTCGCGGTCGGTACGGGCGAGATCTACGTGCTCTACGTCGATCCGAACTTCCAGGGCAACGGGATCGGCACCGCTCTCTTCTTCGCGGTTGCCGATCACCTTCGTGACCTTGGGTTCAGGTCGGCGCGCCTGCTGACGCTTTCAGGTAACCGGGGGGCGCAGGGCTTTTACGAGAGCCTCGGTGGCCGCGCAGGAGAGGATGTCCCAAGCGTGGTGATGGGCACCCCGACCGCGGAAACCCCGTTCGAGTGGGACGACCTGGACGCCCTCCTCGATCGCCTGGACGAGGCACTCGGCTGACCTCTCGTCCGCTTAGTGTGTCGCTAGAAACTCAACGATGACCGACGACAGCTCGGCACGGGCCGCAGATCCGGTGATGACGTGCGCCGCGTCCGGGAATGTGTACCCCTGGGCGCCTGGAATAGCCTGCTCAACAGGCACCGTCAGGCGGGGTGCGGTGATCCGGTCCCGGCCGTTATGGACCACGAGGCTGGGCGCGGAAACCGCGTGCAGCCGGTCGAGTGTGTTGTGGGCAAGGGACGCCTCGGTAAATCGCCGGTGCGCCGGCAGATTGTCCCGCAGCAGATGCCATCCACCGTTCGGTCCCAGGAGCGCGTCGCCGCGCGTCGCCAGATAGCCGGGGTCGAAGGCTTCAAGCACAACAAGTCTCTGGAAAGCCTCAAACCCCATTTCGGTGTGCACATCGAGCCATAGCCGAAGCTGCATCTCGAACGCCGGATCCGGCTTGGCCCAACACCCGGTATTCACCAGTGTTCGGGCGAGACTTGGTCGCCGAAGCGCCACTTCCTGGAAAATGCAGGCGCCGATGCCGACAATCCCAACCAGATGTGCCTGTTCAATCTCAAGATGATCCGCGAGAGCCAGCACGTCATCCGCATAGAGCGCCGTGCTCGCCGGTACATCAAGATCGTCATCGGATTGCGCCAACCCTCGGTGGTCGAAGATCACGACGCTGTAGCGATCGGTCAGTCCTTGCGGGATATGCCGCTCGGCCCCATGACAGAACGTACCCCATCCCCCCGAGAGCAGCAGCGGATCTCCCGTCCCGTGAACCTCCCAATACATCTGGTGACCATTCAGGCGTGCTGGGGGCATGGCTTTCCTACGGTCTTGGGCAAATGAAAGACTCAACCGTGTTCGCGAAACCCAGAAGATCGTCATCAGTTCCAGGTGCCGAGATCAGGTGCAGGCCGATCGGCATGCCGTCCACGGCGACGGGAAGTGGCAGGCTGATCGCAGGCGCCCCCATGAAGTTCGCAATTCCCGTAAACTGCGCCTGGTCGTTGGGCGCCGCCTCCTCATGAGGGAAAGATGTCTGCGGTGCCGTCGGGCTGATCAGGATATCAACGGTGCGGAACCGGCTGTTGATCGCTCGGGACAGCCGCTCAAGATCCCGCCGGGCACGCATGTATCGGGATGGCGTCACGCTGTCGCCATATGCCAGGAAACTCTCGAACTCGGCAGAGAAGATCTCAGGCTCCTGAATTCGCACGGGCCGTAGCGCGATCGAGGCGTCGACCTCGCAGACGATCAGGCCCAACCGCCGCGCCGCCGCCGGATCGAACCCAGGGATCACGGCGCGCTCAATCGTCACGCCGGCGGCTTCGAGGTAGTCCAACGCGATCCCGAAAGCGGTGGTGATCTCCTGCGCCATGGGGGGCGTGTCGAACACGGACAGGCGTGCGGCACGAACACCCTTGGGCGGGCGCGACGGCATCGCGCGACCAAGAACCATGGCCACATCCGCTGTCGTCCAGGCCAGAACACCGACATGATCGAAAGAACTCGCCAACGGCATGACCCGATCCGTGGAGAGAACATCCCGCGATGGTTTGTAGCCGACGATCCCACAGTACGACGCCGGGATTCGAACTGATCCCATGGTGTCCGTCCCCAGGGCGAACGGCACGATACCGGCGGCGACCACGGCGGCGGATCCGCCACTGCTGCCACCCGGGGTCCATCCGAGACGAACTGGATTCTGAACAGCACCGTGATGAGGGTTGGCGGACGTGGCACCCAGGGCGCCTTCATGCATGTTCGCTTTCGCGATGGGGATCGCCCCGCGCGCACGCAGATCGGACACGACCGGCGCGTCTCCGTCGGCGACAGGCCCGCTGACGAGTCCGTTCGTCGTGATCAACCCCTCCACGTCGATGTTGTCTTTGACTATGAAGGGGATTCCGTCGATGCGGGAAAGCCGTCGATCCGCTGCGGCGCGTTGATCCGCAGCCGCAGCCGCCTCTAGCGCGCCATCAGCGTCGATTGCAAGAACCGCTTTCAAAAGCGGGTTGAGCGTCTCGATCCGTGCTAGGGCTGTCTCTACGATACGGGTGGGGGTCAGCGCTCCTGTGTCGATCGCATCGGCCAGTGCCGCGACGCGCATCGGGATGCCATCGACCGGTTCCGCGGCAATTGAGCGCTCGGTCATGTCACCCCCTTATGTCTTTCATCAATCAATCTGATGGGCTTCTGGCGGCGGTCAATCTCCGTCGCCTCTGCGGTCCCGCCCGGCTCGGCGAGGACGACGTCAACGGCGACTCCCAAGGTTTGCCGAAGCCGCTCTGCCGTCCCGGACTGCAACGCCTCATCCCTTTTCACCGATGGACGCATTTCAGCCTCAACCACCATATGGTCTCGGCCATCACTCCGGCGAAGTCGGCAGACATATTCGCCCGACAGGGCTTGGTCTTCGGCCAGAATGGCGCCGATCGCCGTTGGATAGACGTTCACGCCCCGAAGCTTGACCATGTTGTCTGATCGACCCTGGAATCCGGCCAACCGCCGAAACGCGGCGAGTGGTCCCTGCCCGCCGGACGCTGGCAGCAAGGTGGATACATCTTTGGTGTCAAATCGGATGATCGGATAGATGCCTGTCTTGTAAAGGCACGTCACACAGATGTTGCCTCGCTCTCCAGTACTGAGCGAGGCACCATTATCCGGGTCGAGAATCTCGACGATCTGCGCATCCTCCCAGACCCACAACCCGTCGCGCTCCGGCCCCTCGGCCGCGACAATCCCGGTGTCGCCAACGCCGTACCAGTCGAAAACGTCCGCACCACCCCAGGCATCGGAAATCGCCTCACGGCTTTCCTGACCCAAATGGCCAGAGATCATGCGGATCGGAATATCGCGCCCGGGCGCTAAACCTGCATCCCGCGCGACCTGCGCCAACTTCTGGACGTAGTCCGCGAAGCCCACCATCGCGGTGGCCCCAAAGCGTTTCATAAGGGCGACCTGCTGTTCCGACCGGGTCTCCAATCCCGTCCCGGCGGAGAGCAGGAGGGCGCCCGTGAAATGCAGCATGGCCTCCCGGATGTAGTGCCCCCCATTGACCATGCCGAAGCCGTACACGGAATGAACCACATCGGTATCGCGAAGCCCCTGGAGGTACCAAGCCCGCGCAAGCAAAGCGTTCTGAACTTCCCGGTCATACGCCCCGAACAGGATCGGCTGCGGAACACCGGTGGTTCCGCTCGTGGTGTGAAGCACCATGGAGGCGGGCCCAGCACCTGCGGGCATAGACTCCCGCCCGTGGAAATCTCCGAACGGCGGAAAGGCCTCCACGCTCTTCATCAGGTCGGATTTCGAGAAGGGCGGAATCCGTTCAAGGTCGTCCAAACCCCGAATGTCGCCAGGCTCCAAACCCGCTTCGCGCCAACGGCGGCTGTAGAACGGCACTTGCCAAGCGCGATCGATCACAGACCGGAACCGCCGCTCCTGAAGGGCGCGCAAAGCGTCCGCCGACAAGCTCGCCGGTCCTTCCAGAAAGGCGTTCCCGAGTGGGAAGTCGGAGACTATCCCCTGGGGATCCGCATCTGAGAAATAACGGCTCACGGCACCAACACGTCAATCAACGCCCGGACATCGTCGACATTCTCCAAATCGTCGACCAACGCGATCAGTCGATCGGCCCCGGCGTCCGGCAAGTCGCCAACGCTGTACCGCCAATTGCGCCGGAACTTGTCGAGATGGGCCTCCCGCGTCATGGGTTTGGCAGGGTTGCCGTAGACGACCTCCGCCCGGCCCTCGATCTGCCGGCCATCGGCCAGGTTGATGGAGATGGCAATCGGCGTCAGGGCGTTGGGATCCGGATTGTCGTCGACCTCGACGGTAATCCTCCGCGCGAGCGCAATAACCGCGGGATCAGTCCGGCGATCCTCGTCGAAGTCATCAATCCCAACCGTACCGTCGATCAGGGCCCTGGCCGAGGTGTACTGACCGTTGAGACGGGCATAGTTCGCTTCCATCGCGTCATGCACCGGACGGCCCACCAAGTGGTGGGTGAGAGACGGCACGCGGGCGGTCGCCGAGGCAATGTCATCAGCCGAAAAGCCGTGCTCCCGCTGCAATTCCAGGAACAGATCGATCATGCCGTGGGTGGCGCGGCCGCTTGGAAAAGGCTTGTGGGCAACCTCCGTCAGCCGCCAGACCTTGCCAAGATCTGTCAGGGTGGCTCTCGGGTTGCCCTCTGCTTCGATCAGGCCGAAGTACCCGAACCGTCCCTCCAGTATGCCTTCAATCGAGGGCATGCCCGCCGCCGCGATATCGGCCGCCATCATCACATTGCGCGCGTTGTAGCCGATCTGCAGACCCAACATCGGGGAGCCTTCGGTATGAGGCTGCATCGTCCCGCCAAGTTGGCCGTAGGCGTGACCGTAGGCCCGCAGAAGTGTCTCCCGATCGAAACCCCTAACCACGCCCAGTGCCGTTGTCGCCGCGAACACGCCACCCGTGGCCGGTCTGAAGAACCGGAGCCCGCTCTTCGCCGCGACCCCAAGGGAGCACGCGACATCGACCCCCAAGACCGACGCGAGGATCAGGTCCTTGCCGGACACGCCGCCCGATCGATCCGCTTCGGCCATCGCACAGGCAAGCAAGACAGTCATCGGGTGGATCACCGCCCGCTCATGAACGCAGTCGTACTCGGAGTTATGGATCTGGTAGCCGTTGATAAGGGCAGCGCCTTCCGGTGCGATGCGGTCCCCATAGCCCCACACCCTCGCGGTCCGGGGCAATCCCTTGGTCTCCGCGAACGTCCCGATCAGCTCCTCGACGAACGGTCCCCGCGTCCCCGCCAGACCGACGCCGATGCTGTCCAGGATGAACGTCTTGGCCGCCAGGACCGCGTCTGGCGGCAGATCCTCGTAGCGGGTTCCGATCACATGGTCGGCAAAGCCCTCAATCGCATCCTTCATCCGACTGCCGTGTCCTTTACCCGCTGGCCCCATAGGGGCGAATACTGCGCCAGTAGTTTGCAATGTCGGCCCGCCGCGCGACCCAGATCCGGTCGTCTTGGACGAGCCTGTCCAACAGCCGGTCAAGATACCCGATCCGTCCGGGACGGCCGATGATCCGAAGATGCAGACCGATGGAAAGCATCCTCGGCGCGGCTTCCCCTTCCCGCAACAGCGCGTCCACGCTGTCGAGAGCATAGCGGAGCCAGTCCTCGGGCGTGTACGCCGGCTCACTCCAGAGCTTCATGTCATTGGTGTCGATGGCGTAGGGCATGATCAGGATCGGCCGCCCATCGATGGCGTCCCAGAAGGGCATATCGTCCGAGTAATCGTCCATGTGATAGCGGTAGCCTTCCTCGATCAGAAGACGCCGCGTGTTTTCCGTCAAAAGATAGCGTGACAACCAGCCTTCCGGCGGGGTCCCGGTCGTTCTCTCAATCGAGTCCCTGGCCTTCCGAATGAAGTCCCGCTCCCCCGCCTCGTCCATCTTAAACTGATGCAGCCACCGCCATCCATGAGCGCAAACCTCATGACCACCGTGCTTGATCATCTCGACGATGTGCGGTGCCCGCTCCAAGCTGAGGGCGGCAGCCGTGACGGTCGAGGGGAGGTTCCGTGCAGCGAGAGACCCGAAGATCCGCTCCGCCCCACGGTTCAGACCGTACCGGTAGTTCGACTCATTGCCGAAGTTGCGCATCGGCGCCCGGGGCACGACCCCGAGTTCGTCGACGGGCTCGGGCCCCTTGTCCCCTTCCGCGATTGATGCCTCGGAGCCTTCCTCGACGTTGACCACAATGGAAACCGCCAGTTTCCGGCCCCCGCGTCCATCAGCGCCGGGCCATCCGTCCCACGGCTCGGCCGGGTGTGTCATGGCATCCTCATCCATCAGATCAATTTGTTCGGGCGGATATGGATCGCCGCTGGACCGGCGCGCCCGACCGTGTCGTAACATGATCAAGACACTCCGGCGAGCGCCCGCGTCTCGCCAGCCAGAAACTGACAAGGTGGGAGGGGACGATGGGGTTTGATGGCAAGACGGTGCTCATCACGGGCACGGGCTCGGGGATCGGACACGCGTCCATCCGGGCTTTTGCGGAGGCCGGATGCCGGGTGATCGCAACCACGGAATCCGAAGCACAATTGGCCGAGTTGGCGGGCTCACCAGGTGTGGCGCTTGCCCGTAAACTCGATGTCAGCCAGGAAGCGGATTGGGAGCGGGTGGTCTCCGAGGCGACGGACCGCCTGGGCAGCGTGGATATCCTTTTCAACAACGCTGGTGTGACTGTTTGGGGCGACATCATGGCCACGGACCGCGCCATGTGGGACCGGATGCTGCTGGTGAACCTGACCGGTCAGTATCTCGGCGGGCGCGCCGTCGTTCCCGGCATGCTGTCCCGGGGGCATGGCGCCATCGTCAACATGTCCTCCATCAACGGCATCCGCGGGAACACGAACCTGATCGGTTACAGTGCTGCCAAAGGCGGCGTGATCGCCATGACCCGCGCGATGGCGCTTGACTACGCGACCAAGGGCATCCGGGTGAATTGTATCTGTCCGGGCACCATCGACACGGCCCAGGCCCGCACATCACTGGAGATCGCCGAAGACAAAGAGGCCGCGTGGAACGGGATGGTTGGCAAACATCCCATGGGCCGCCTTGGGCTGGCCGAGGAAGTCGCTTCCGTCGCCGTATTTCTGGCTTCGGATGCTGCCTCCTTCATGACCGGCCAAGAGATTGCGGTGGACGGCGGCAGATCCATCCGCTGATCGATGGGGAACTTGGCCGCCGCCTCAAGATCGGGTGGCGTACTGCCGCACCATATGACCGCCGTCGACATCCAGGATCTGGCCGGTGAAGTAGGGGTTGGTCGCCGCGAACATCACGGCGGCGGCAATCTCGTCCACATCGCCGACCCGTCCAACCGGCAGGGAGGCGCCAGTATCCCGGTACATCGCTTCGCGACGATCTTCGGGGAGTTTGTCGTAGGCTTCGGAGCGGACCATGCCCGGCGATACGCAATTGACGCGAATGCGGGGCCCGAGTTCCAGCGCCAACCCCCTGGCAAGCCCTTCAACAGCAGAATTGACCGCACCCAGGCCGGAGCAGTTCAAGCCTGGGCGGCGGCTCAACACGCCGGAAAAAAAGGTGATCGACCCACCGTCCCGCAGTTTCGGCAAGACCGCCTTTGCAACGCGGTAAGGCCCCCAGAACTTGCTATCGAACATGCCGCGGACAGCCTCGGTCTCCAGAGACTCGAACGGACCATGGACCGCGCTGGAAGCGGTGATCACCAGAACGTCGACCCCTTCTTCCGGCAACTGCTCTATCGCGGAGTCGACCGACACCTGTTCGGTCATGTCGAGGGGCAGGGCCTTCATGGTGCCTGCTTTGGCTCCTAGGTCGGCGCGTTTCCGGGCGGCCTCGAGCTTCTCCGCCGTCCTGCCGGCGATCCAAACATCCGCCCCTGCCTGAGCCATGGACCGGGCTGTCGCGAAGCCGATCCCGGACCCTCCGCCGACGATCAAGGCGCGATAACTCTCACTGTTCATCAAGTATCTCCCGGGCCGCCGTGCCGACGATTCCGCTGTTAGAAGCGCGCCAAGGTCACGCCGCCCGCTTCCAGGCGTCCCCGGATCGCGCGGGCCATGGCGACCGCTACTGGGTTGTCGCCGTGAACACAGATGGTCTCCGGGGTGACGGAAACGGTCTCTCCGGTTCTGGCTTCGATCTCGCCGTCCGTGACCATCCGAAGCACACGCTCGGACGCAAATTCGGCGTCGTGGATCATCGCACCATCCAACCGTCGTGGGGTCAGGGTCCCATCGGCCTCATAGGCACGGTCCGCGTACACTTCGAGGGCAACCGGCAGGCCGACCGCTTCCGCGGCCCGTTGATTGGCCGTGCCGGGCATCGCGACAAGGGTCAGCGCCGGGTCCACGGCCTTCGCGGCGCGGGCCACGGCGCGGGCCAAGTCCTCGTCTTCGGTCACCATGTTGCCGAGCGCCCCATGGCTCTTCACATGGGTGACGGCCGCCCCTTCCATGGCCGCCATCGCCTGCAATGCGCCGATCTGGTAGGCGATCAGGTTCTCAATTTCCTGGAACGTGTCACCGGCGATCCGGCGGCGTCCAAACCCCCTCAGATCGTCGAAGCTGGGATGTGCGCCGATACCGACACCACGGTCCCTTGCGAGACGCACGGTCTCCCGCATGACATTCCAATCGCCGCCGTGAAAGCCACATGCCACGTTCGCACTGGTGACGATATCCAGCATGTCCGCGTCACGGCCCATGGTGTAAGCGCCCCAGCTCTCCCCCATGTCCGCATTCAGATCGACGGAACGGCTCACGGCTTCCTCCTTCTTCTCACATCATGTCTCTGTGTGGGTCAGCTCAGCGAAATCTCATTCTCCATTCGCTCACCAGCGAAGAACCGGTCCGCGTTCTCAAAGATCCGGCGGAACTTGAGCTCCATCACATCCCGGGTGCCCGGCGCGTTATGCGGCGTCAGAACGACGTTCGGAAAACGGGCGAAAGCCGTGGTCTCCGGCGGCGGTTCCACCTCGTAGACATCAAGGCCAGCGGCCCCGATGCGGCCCTCCTCCAGCGCCTCGACCAATGCGGTCTCCGAGACCACCGGCCCCCGTGCGCAGTTGATCAGGATCGTACCGGGCCGGACCTTCGACAAGGCGTCCCGGTTGATCATCGCCCGCGTGAGGTCCGTCAGAGGAACATGCAACGTGATGAAATCCGACGTGGCGAGCAGCGTGTCCAAATCCACCCGTTCCACGCCGAGGCTTTGCTCGATCCCGGGCTCCATTTCCAAGATGTCGGTGTAGATCACCCGCGCGCCGAAGGGGGCGAGCCGTTTCGCCAACTCCTTGCCGATGCGACCCAGACCGATGATCCCGATCGTGGACCCCATGATCTGACGGGCCGTGGCGCGGAACGTATTGGAGTGCCATCGCCCCTCGCGCATCTCCGCATCCTGAAAAGCCAGGCGGCGGCCCGCTGCCAGCATCAACATGATGGTGTGCTCGGCGACCCCTTCGCTGGTGCCGTCCGGTGTGACGGCCAAGCGGATCTGCCGCTTCATCAAGGCGTCCGTATCCACTGTGTCATGATAGCCAACGCCTTGATGGAGAACGACCTTCAGCCGGGAGGCCGCATCAATATGTCGACCATCAAGGCGGGCGCCACCGACGATGATGGCATCCGCCTCTGGCAGAAGACGGTGCTGTTCCGCCTCATCCCCATCGGTCATCGTCAGGATGCGATAGTCATCGCCAGCGCGGGCGCGGACCAAATCATAAAAATCCTCGCCCGCGAGGCTGAAGTAGAGAACGTTGCGTGTCATAGATCCGGTCCGACTGATCCTGCTTTTCTCAACCGCCGCGACGCAGCGCCATTCCGGGACGGGCGCCAGTTGATGCCCCGCCTTCCCAGACGCATCGGCCGTTGACCCAGACCGTGTCGATGCCGGTTGCCGGCGTCTTGGGTGCATCAAAGGTCGCGGCATCCAAGACTGTCTTATCATCGAAGACGCAGATATCGGCATACGCACCCACTTTGATCTCACCACGGTCCTTCAGTCCGAAGTTCTTGGCGGAGAGACCGGTCATGCGCCGGACCGCCTCTTCCAGGCTGAAAAGGCTGAGCTCCCGGCAGTAGTAGCCAAGCACCCTCGGAAACGTACCCCACAGCCTAGGGTGTGGGTGCTCGTCATGCGGAAGACCGTCGGACCCTATCATCGCATCCGGATGAGACAGGATTGCCCGGACATCCTCCTCGTCCATCGAGAAGTAGATGGCGCCCGCAGGCTGAAGAGCCCGGGCGGCTGAGATCTCGTCCAGGTTCATCTCGGCGGCGATCGCGGATAGCTCCCGGCCCGCGTACTCCGGCTTGGCGTGGGACCAGGTCACCAGAATGCGGTCGACGAACCCAATCATGTCCTCCCGCAGGATCGTGGAGGACGCGTGATAGGGGTAGACGTCGAACGAGAAGTGGTGGTGACCGTGCTCCTTCTCCTTGGCGAAGAAGGCCAGCGTCTCTTTCGAGCGGCCGAAGTTCTGTTTGCCGACCACCTTGTGATGGGACACGACGACATGGGAGTGGGTCTCCCGGCCGATCCGGAATGTCTCCTCGAGGGAGTCCATAACGCCATCAGCCTCGTTCCGCATGTGCGTCACATAGCGGGCACCGTGTGCTTCCAGAACCCGGCCGATCTCAATGATCTCCTCGGTCGGCGCACTCGCAGCAGGTTTGTACCAAAGGCCTGTCGACATGCCGACCGCCCCGGCCCCAAGACCTTCGTCCAACAAATCCCGCATGGCGGCGATCTCTGCTTTATCGGCAGGCCTACCAAGTTCGTCCATCACGCCAGCGCGCAGCGTGGAGTGCCCAACTAGAAACGCCGCATTGACCGCGGCGGGCTCCTTCTCGACCTCGCCGATGAAGGCACCGAAGGTCGGGAACCGGGTTCGGGCGTCGAAGATGAGGTCGAGAGGCGGCGGCGGATTGTCGATTGTAAGAGGCGCGAGGCTGACCCCGCAATTGCCGACAACAACGCTGGTCACACCTTGGCTGGCCTTCATGTCCATCGTCGGATTGGACAGCAAGGCCCGGTCGTCGTGGGTGTGGACGTCAATGAAGCCGGGCGCTACGACACGGTTGCTCACATCGACTCGTTTGCCCGCAGCTTGCCCCGAGAGATCCCCTATTGCTGCGATCCGGTCTCCCGTGATCCCCACATCCGCTGCGTATCGTGCCGAGCCCGTTCCGTCCACGACGGTGCCGCCGCTGAAGACCAAGTCGTACGACATCTCCGCCATGCCACTCTCCCCCCAAGATCCGGGTGCAAGCGGAGGGCGTTTTGCAATGCCTGTCAACCCGAAGGGGCCGGGCTGCTCTCCTGATCAGACCATAGACCAGAGGACGGATCGGGCCGTGCACTGTCCCTCGGGACTAAGCCGGTGCCTGACCTTCGGTATCGGCGATGGCCTCGTCTAAAGGTTGGCCAAGGATGACCGCCAGGATCACACCGTAACCGACATGGGCGTACATGGACCCGATCAAGAGCGTTCCGCTGCCGATGCCGAAATCGCGGGACGGCACGATCACGAACAACGCCGTCAGCCCCAGGATCGTTCCGAAAACGATGCCCCGGAAAGCCGCCGGCCCCGGACAGATCCGCCGGGCGGTCACGACATACAGAACCGGGAAGATAACCAGTGCCAGGACCCAATGCTCTACTGAGGAGATCAGCATGTACTGACCCGGCGCGCCGCCGAATAACGTAGCATTGATCACGGTCAATATGCTGACGGGGTTGAGCGGCACGTTGATCGCCGGTGCGATCAAATGGATGAACACCTCCAGCGCGGCGGTCGCGGCGGCGATGGCGATGACAAGCCGTTTCGGGCTCTGCGAAACATCGTCAATGGACTCCCGGGACCACTCGGCGATCATGCCGATGAGGCCGGTATCAGGATCCGCGGCGTCGATCCTTCTGATCATGGTATCCCCCTACCGTAAAGACGCTTATTTGACATGTAGTCGATCTGGCCGCTCCTTGAAGCACACGGTCGCTCTCAAGGCTTCACAGGTACGAGAGACTCTGGCCCTCCAGCCCGTTCTCACTCCGTGTCATACATAGAAGTGAACAACTTGATGCTCTTGCGGGAAGCCTTTGAGCTGAACCGCTTCAATACCGTTCACATAGAAGACGTGATTTCCGAGGACCGGCAGCAAGGCCTGTGGCAGGCAGCCGTGAGAGTTGCGCGCCTTTGATGATATGCGGGCGGCAAGGGCGACACTTGAGCCGAAAAAGTCGCCATCCCGCGCTATGGCCTGACCGAAGTTTCCGCCCACCCGTATCTCGTAGGCCGAGATCTTTCCGTCAAACGTTTCCGCACCGTAGGCCGACAAGAGCGCGTGGTGAAATGAGACCAGGCTGTCCCGATCGTTGAATGCGATCATGAAGCCGTCCCCAAGGTTCTTGAGGATCATGCCCCCACTCTCCAAGCAGGCTAGATCCACCAACCTCGCGTGGTGCTGAATAACCCGCTGATGCGCCTCGTCCCCAATACGCACATTGAGGCTAGTGCTATCGACGATATCGGTGAACGCGATACCCACCTCCCGGCTGATCCCCAAGCGCTCTTCGTCCCGTCCTTCAGGCCCAGAGGTCTCTCGCTCTTCGTCCCGTCTTTCAGACCCAAAGGTCTCTCGAATGACCCGTTTCAGCTTGTCGATGTTGCCCGCATCGTAAGCCTTGAACGCCCGGGCACCTTGAAGAGAAACCTCCCGCACCTCGACCTTGAGAAGCAGCATCGGCAAGCGGGTCAAGAAGCTCTCAACACTCTCCCCTTCGCCAATAAAGATCTCGAGAGAGAACTTGAGCATCATGCGTCCGCGATCCGTCGAGAAATCAACGGTCCGTTCGATCCGGAGCAACGCACCAATTACAAATCCAAAGATCCTTTCTTCGAAATCATCGCCATCGGGGCGCCCTTCTTCCTTGAGAAGGTTTTCGACATAGACCATGAATTCTTTGGCGACACTGGAGATGGATTCGAGCGATACGTACTGATCGACCTCAAGTTTTTTCTCATCCTTGTACGCCCGAAGATACGCACCATTGTTTCGTTTCAGGGAAGGGTGCCGGTCTTCCAAGTCCGCCGGCAAGGCGACCGGGGGGCGTCGAACCGTCTTCTTGGCCGCCGGTTGCGTGGCAAGCGATCCGAACATTCGCCGGCCGAACGACTCAAGTACCTGGACGATCCCGGTATCCGCGCGGGCTTCCGACTTGACGGATTTCGGAACACCCGCCTTCTGGCTTTTGGACTTCCTGGGTTTCGCGGCTTTCTTCACCGGTTTGGACGAGGACTTCCCAACAGCCTTTTTGGGGTTAGCGGTCTTTTGCTCTCCTGCGACGTCGCCATCCGAGCCATCGGGGTCCGCCGACTTGGGCAGATCAAAGACCTTGAGCGACAGGGTCTTCTTAGTGAACTTCCCATCCTCTCCCATGTATTCGGCGCTTAAGCGCTTAGCCGTGAGACCCTTCTGTTTCTTAAGCGAGTGATAGGTCTGGCTCGCCTCCGACCGGTCGGAGGCGTTGAACTCTTCGAACACGGACCAGTTGCCGCTCTTCTTGACTTCGATCGTGACCTTCAGCAGCAACATTTCGGTGGGAGTCTCGTAAAGACACTGAAAAGAAGGGGCCTCCGGCCACGTGCTGACCGGACTGGAACACAAACATAATAGGATACTATTGAGACCCGAAACCACCTTTAATCAACTTTTAGAAGGTTAGAGGGAGCAGCCATCGCTCATGCAACCGGCGGAGGGTGAACTGCCGGGAGGCCGTCCAACTTGCGCCGCCGACAGCAAACCCGAGTTTACCCCGCCAGAAGCCGAGCAGGAGGTTCGTCTGGAGTGTTTCCGCCGTTACAGGCCAAGGCTGATCGCCGGGGTTAGGATCTTTCGGAGAAGCGCCACTTCCTTTTTGCCGCCCTCGGTTTGTTGCGTGCCGACCGGCTCAAAACCCCGTCGATCGTGAAATCGCATGGACCCTTCATTTGGCGGCCGAACATTGACCTCACACGTGACCTGATGAATGTCCCGAAGCTTCGCAACGCGCTCCACCTTGTCATAGAACGCGGCGCCGACGCCCAATCCGCGTGCTTCAGAGGCGACGACGACGCGGTCCACATACAGAAACCTTGGGTAACGACGATTGAACCAACGGTAGTTCAGGCTTTCGTAGTCCGACCCGGCCGCATAGACGACAAGCAGACCCACAATGCCGCTGTCCACCACGGCGACATCAAACAAAGCCGAAGACGATAAGGCCTTTTCCAAGTCCGCGAGCGTCTGAGGGTTCACCGCTGGGACGGCGGCGTCGTTGATCCGCTGGATGTGCGGAAAATCCTCAGGCACGGCCGGCCGGATCACCGGATCCGTCATGCCGCCTTGCCGAACACCCGGCCCTGATGCGCATCGACGAACAGCTCGTTTGCGAACGCATCTGTGATGGGAACAGGATTGCCGCCTGCGCATTGGTCTTTCACCGCGCCGGCGGCGAGCTTGGGCAGATCAGATTCCGGCACTTCGAGATCGCGCAGGGTGTTCGGGATGCTCAACCGATCCCGCAGCTCCCGGACATAGCTGATCAGACCGTCGTACCCGCCGTCGATCTCCATCAGGTCCGCAAGATGGCTCATCCGTCCCTCAACCGCTGCTTTGTTGCGCCCCAGAACATAAGGCATCACGACCGCATTCAGCAGACCGTGGTGATGATCGTAGGTGGCGCCCAGGGGATGGGACATGGCATGCATCGCGCCAAGACCCTTATTGAAAGACATCCCGCCCAGCGCGGACGCAACCATCATCCAGGATCGGGCTTCGATGTCCGTGCCATCGGCGACGGCGCGCTCAAGCCACTTTGCGCAGATGACGGCGCCATCCGCCGCCAACGCGTCACATGCCGGGTCAAATCCGACCGACGCGTAGGCTTCAAGACAATGGGACAGGGCGTCCATTCCGGTCGTCGCCGTCAGTTTTGTTGGCATCCCCACGGCCAGATTGGGGTCCAGAATGACGATACGTGGCATCAAGAGCGGATGATAAACACTGCCTTTGGCCCCCATATCATCGCCGATGACAGCGTAGGGGCCGACTTCCGACCCTGTCCCGGATGTGGTTGGCACCGCGATCATCTTAGCGATCCCGTCGCGCTTGGCGCGCCGCCAGCCATCACCCGTGCCGCGGAACGTCCACAGCGGCTCATTCTGGCCGACCATGAGGGAGATCGCCTTGGCTGTATCCAGGCTCGACCCGCCGCCGAATGCGATCACGCCGTCACACTCTTCCAGATGATATTCGGCCACGCCTTCCGCTACCGACAGAAACCCGGGGTTTGGCCTGACCTTGTCGAATAGATAGACGGCGCGCCCCGCACTCTCCAGTTCCCGAAGTGTCTGAACGACCGCGTCGGTGACCGCGAGGCCTGGATCCGTGACCAGCATGGGCCGGGAGATGCCAAGCTCTCCGCAAGCATCAGCGAGTTGGGAAATCGTCCCAACACCAAATCTGACATCGGTGGGCACACGCCACCGGGTCGACACGCCGCCGATCGCACCGTGAAACATCTCTGCGCTCCCCCAAGCTCAGTGCGCCGAACAGTTTTCAGGCGCGGTACGCAAGTCGACCGCAACACTGACCGGGGTATGTCCGAAGCGCTTTCCAATCAGCGACATGGCCGCGTCGTATCTCGGACCGTTCTTCGGATACGCCGGGAACGGGCCTATGATCGATGGACAACCAGGGTCTCTGGACGAAAACACCTGAACCTTTCAGGCACCATGCGCTGAACGGTTCAGGTGTCTTGGGATCACTCGTTCCGGATCACTGCCCTCTCGGTACGCCCGGGGGATCGTATGCCAACGATCCC
This sequence comes from Thalassobaculaceae bacterium, assembly GCA_963691835.1. Classification (GTDB taxonomy): domain Bacteria; phylum Pseudomonadota; class Alphaproteobacteria; order Thalassobaculales; family Thalassobaculaceae. Next base: position 3,388,583 of record OY829383.1, on the reverse strand, counting down.
CCCGGTCAGAGAGAGTATGCGCTGCTTCAAGTCCTACTTGGCTTCCTTGCCGAATGTGCCTGCAACGGACTTCACAAGCTCGGTGATCCGCTTCCGGATCTGCTGCTCCGGAATGTTGTAGTAGGCCCGCACCAATTCCAAAGTCTCGCGCCGGGCCATTGGGTCCGCCGGCGTATCGTCGACGTCATCGCCGCTGGTCCCCGCCCGCATTTTCCGAGGAGAATGGGCCGCCGTATCATCTGTCATATCGTCGAAGAAGAAGCTTACCGGAACATCCAAGATCTGCGCGATGTCCCAAAGCCGGGAAGCGCTGATCCGGTTCGAGCCACGCTCATACTTCTGGACCTGCTGGAAGGTGATGTTCAGGGCCTCGCCCAATTGCTCCTGGCTCATGCCTAGAAGCGTACGCCGCAACCGGACCCGACGACCGACATGCACATCGATGGCATTGTTGTTGGTGATGCGGAAGTTCGGATCAAATTCAGCACTCTGTTTCTTGACCGCTGGCATAACTGGCTTCTCTCTCTTTGGTTGGTCTCTCGTTGCTCTGGTCATTTCCGCCGTCGCGAGCATTTCCGTTGCCCGGTTGCCCGGCGGACTGTTGGCTTTTCCTCGCCTTGCAGATCCATCGCTTTTTAGCGAAAAGATGAGCAAAATACATTCTATATGGAAAAACTTACCCAGCAAGCCCCTCATTCGGTGAGGAACTATAAATATTTTATCCGAAATCCGTCCATACTCAGAAAAAAATTCACCGCATACGATGTGTGGGCCGCGACCAGCACCACCCAGCACGACGAATTACGGTTCCCTATAAACGAGGAAAGTACACCAAATGTGCGTGATTCGTCAGCTTTTTTCAATGCATTCCATTACTGGAGGGCAAGCGAAAAGCGAGAAAGAGAAATCGGGTTAGAGTCCGTAATAAGTACCTGCTCCTCCACTTTCACACCCTCGTAACCATTTACTTTCCCCATATAGGATTCAACACAGAGCGTCATGCCGGGTTCCAAAACGAAGTCATACGTTCGCCCGGCCCAGTCCTCACGTTCGCGAAGGACCGGGTATTCGTCACACAAACCGATGCCGTGATAGACCGAGGTGTACCGGTTTGGCCTGTACTCCTCAGGTACATAGAACAGGTTCTCGCTAATCTCGCGTGAGGTGACCCCTGGCCTCAACAATTCCATGTTGTGGCAGACCTGATCTTCCGCCAGCGCGATGAGACTTCTTTGATCGCCAGAGGGGGACTTCTCCCCGCAAACCCAGCTTCGGGAAATGTCAGCGCAGTAGCCGTTGCGGCCAACAAGGTCGGTATCAAACCCGACCATGTCCCCTGCTTCGATCTGTCTCGGACCACATTCCCGGTACCAGGGATTGGTTCTTGGACCGGACGACAGCAAGCGTGTTTCGATCCACTCGCCGCCCATCTCAATGTTTGCCTGATGAAGGATGGACCAAAGGCCTGTTTCTGTAACACCCGGCGCCAAAGCATCCTTCATGCGCGCCATGCCGATCTCACACGCGTCAATTGCTTCCTGCATGGCCTGAATCTCGACGGCGGATTTGATCAGGCGGGCCTGCTCCATAACCTCCTCGCCATGGGCGATCTCGACACCCAGTTCACCGAGTGCCCACGTTCCAAGATAGTTCACCTTGTCGATGGCGAGGCGGCGGTTCCCGCCCCCATGGGTGGTCACAAGATCCGCAATCTCTTCCGCCCACGCCTTGGCGTTCTCTTCGATAAGGCTACCGGAGGTGAAGTAGAACCAACTCGTGGCGGGCTGAATCGCGTCCACCAGATAGCCGCCATCCTCTAGATGCACCTTGCCGTAGTTATCGAAAAGAATGACCGGCCCGTCCGTCGCCACGAAGCAGTACCGAAAGGCGTTGTGCATCGCCCAGACCTGCATGTTCGTCGTGTCGGTCGCGTACCGGATGTTGATCGGATCCGTCAGCAAAGCACCCATGCAGTCCAAACGTTTCAACTGCTCCCGAACACGGCCGAGCCTGTAGGCCCTCAGTGCTGCGATATCGACTTTCGTCTCGTGAAACATGCGGCCCCCAAACCGTCGTATCGCTCGAAGTTTCCATTGCGACGATAGAACTGTCGCCCGGCAGTTCGGGGAGAGTCCTGTCTGCTGGCGACGCCTTTGCTCAGCGACCGACGCATGCTTGTGGCGGCGGCGTGGCGGCCCTACCCTTCGCCGGACACAGGAGGAGTGGGTCATGGAGACCAGTGATTTCATCGTCGTCGGCGGCGGCATGGCGGGCGCCTCGGCGGCCTGGGCTTTGGCGGAGCACGGTAGCGTCATCCTGTTGGAGCAGGAGTCCCAGCCGGGCTACCACACCACCGGACGGTCCGCGGCGCTCTATGTTGAAACCTATGGCAATGCCGTGATCCGGGCGATCACGCGAGCCTCCAAGCCCTTCTTCCTCAACCCGCCGGACGGCTTCGCGGAGGCCCCCCTCCTTACTCCTCGCGGTGTCATGATGGTCGCGACCGCCGAGCAGACCGGCCGGCTTCAAGCCCTTTACGACGAAGCCGCACAGGGGCGGGATGACGTTGAGATCCTCGAAGGGGAGGCCGTCTTCCAACGGTACCCGACCCTCCGGCGCGACGCCGTCGCCGCCGCGATGTTTGACCCCGCCGACATGGACATGGACGTGAACGCGATCCATGCCGGGTTCCTCAAGGGAATGCGGGCACGGGGTGGTCAATTGATCTGCGACGCGGAGGTCACGTCTCTTACCCAAGAGAGCGGGGGCTGGCGCGTCGACACGCGGGCTGGAAGCTTCTCGAGTGCGGTGGTGATAAACGCAGCAGGGGCTTGGGGCGATAGGCTGGCCGAGATGGCGGGAGCCGGGACCGTCGGCTTGGTACCGAAACGCCGCACCGCCTTCACGTTTGATCCGCCCGCCGGCGTTGATCCGGCTGTCCTGCCGGCCCTGATCGGTGTGGAAGAGACTTGGTACGTGAAGCCGGAAGCCGGCAAGTTTCTCGGCAGCCCGGCGGACGAGACCCCTTCCGAGCCCTGCGACGCGCAGCCTGAGGAGTTGGATCTGGCGATTGCCGTCGACCGTATCCAGCAGATGACGACCTTTGATATTCGACGGTTCGACGCGAAGTGGGCGGGGCTGAGAAGCTTCGTCGCGGATAAGAGCCCGGTCGTCGGCTTCGATCCGGACCGAAAAGGGTTCTTCTGGCTGATCGGCCAGGGGGGATACGGAATCCAGACGTCTGCCGGGATGGGCCGTATTGCGGGGGCACTGGCTTCCGGCGCGGACATACCAGCCGATATCGCCGCCGAAGGGGTATCAGCCGCCGACCTGGCCCCAGACAGAGCGGGCCTCAGGAAAGAAGCCGCCGAATAGGCGTCCCATCAGGCCGCCTTGGCGAACCGGCGAAGGTGATAGTGCTGGTTGCCAAACATCACGTCGATCATGGTCAGGCGTTTGAAGTAGTGGCCGATCGCCATTTCCGCCGACATGCCCATGCCGCCGTGGAGCTGGATGCTCTCCTGGCCGACGAGCTTACCGGCCTTGCCGATCTCCGCCTTGGCAGCGGAGGCCGCCTTCGCCCGCTCCGCCCGGGTGGTGCTGCTGTCGATGCCGCCCGCACTCCTGTAGGTGAGCGCTCGGGCAAACGTGGTCGCAGACAGCATGTCGACCGCCCGGTGCTGCAACACCTGGAAGCTTGAAAGCGGCACGCCGAACTGCTCCCGGGTCTTGAGATACTCGGTCGTCAGGCGAACCGCACTATCCATGGCCCCGCAAGCTTCCGCCGCCAAAAGAACCCGCGCCCGGTCCACAACGGCTTCGATCGCCTCCAACGCATCCGACGGATCACCGAGAACGTCCGCCGCCGACACGCTCACATTGTCCAGGATGACGTCCGCGGCCTGCAGGCCGTCCATGGTTGGATAAGACCGGAGTTCCACGCCTTCAGCCCCCGGCGAGATCATAAAGAGACCGATCCCTTCCCGGCTGGCAGGATCGCCCGAGACTCGGGCGGACACGATGATCCGGTCCGCCGTCGCCGCGTGGTGGACAACCGCCTTGTGACCGGAGAGACGCCAACCGTCGCCATCCTGTGTCGCCGTGGTCGTGACATGGGCGAGATCGTCGCGCACACCCGGCTCCCCGTGCCCGAGCGCAAGCGTCATGCCGCCCTCTGCGACCGCGCCGAGGATTTCAGTCTTCTGAGCTTCGGACCCTGCGAGGGCGACAGCCTCCGCCCCCAGGACCAGGGTCGCGATCACGGGCTCAACCACCAGGACTTTGCCCATCTGCTCAAGGAGCGCCGCCATGTCGACGGTCGAGCCGCCGAGCCCGCCGTACTCTTCGGGGATTGGAAGGGCGAGCCAGCCCATCTCGGCAAAAGCCGCCCAGGAGTCCCGGCTCCATCCCTCATCGGACGACAGGGTCTTGCCTCGGGCGTCGAACGTGTACTCGGCCTGAAGATACTTCTCGGCGCTGTCGACAAGGAGTTGCTGGTCCTCGGTGAAGGCAAAACTCATCAGATCCTCACAACCCCAGAACCATTTTCGAGATGATGTTGCGCTGGATCTCGTTAGATCCGCCGTAGATCGACGCCTTGCGCCAGTTGAAGTAGAGCGGCGACAGCGGCGGGGCGTAGTCGGGACCGACAGGGTCCTCGTTCCAGCCCTCTTCCCGGAAAGCTTCCGCCTGGAACGGGTGAGCGTACTGGCCAACCGCTTCCATCAGCAACTCAGTCAGCCCCTGCTGGACCTCTGTGCCCTTAATCTTGAGGAACGATGCCTCCGGCCCGGGCGCCTTGCCGCCCCCCTCTTCGTAGAGAACCCGAAGAACCAGGCTTTCAAGGGACAGAAGATCGATCTCCAGCGCGGCCATACGTGTGCCGAAGTCCGGGTCGTCGATCAGCGGACCCCCGCTGGTCTTCTCCGCCCGGGCGATTTCCTTCAGTTTCCGGAGTTGTGCCTTGGACTTGCCGACGGCCGCGATACCGGTCCGCTCATGACCCAGGAGGTACTTGGCGTAGGTCCAGCCCTTGCCTTCCTCGCCGATCAGATTCTCGACCGGCACCCGAACGTCCTCGAAGAAGACGGAGTTGATCTCGACCCCACCGTCGATGGTGACGATCGGCTGGACCGTGACCCCCGGCGTGGTCATGTCGATCAAGAGGAAGGAGATGCCCTCCTGCTTCTTGCCGGTGTCTTCGGTTCGGACGAGGCAGAAGATCCAGTCAGCGTACTGGGCCAGCGTCGTCCAGGTCTTCTGTCCATTGACCACATACTGGTCGCCGTCCCGCACGGCCTTGGTCCGGAGCGAGGCGAGATCGGAGCCGGAGCCGGGCTCGGAGTAGCCCTGACACCACCAATCCTCGCTGGCCAGGATGCGTGGCAGGAACCGCGCCTTCTGGGCGTCGTTGCCGAACCGCATGATCACCGGCGCGACCATCGTGAGGCCGAAGGGGATGATCATCGGAGCGCCGCCGAGTGCGCACTCCTCATCGAAGAGATGCTTCTGCATCGCTGTCCAACCGGTACCACCATGCTCAACCGGCCAGTTCGGTGCGATCCAGCCCTTTTCGTGAAGGATCTTCTGCCAGCGGACATGATCGTCCTTGCCGATCCGAAATCCGCTGGCCGACTTCTTCTTGATGTCCGCCGGGAGGTTTTCGGCCACGAAGGTCCGAACCTCCTGACGGAATGATTCGTCTTCCGCGTTCAGTACGAGTTCCATGGCGCCCCTCCCGGTGGCGTTTCTTGTTGCGTTATGCCTTAGACGACTTCGAACAGGCCGGCGACGCCCTGACCACCGCCGACGCACATGGTGCAGACGACGTATTTGGCCCCGCGCCGCTTACCTTCGATCAACGCGTGACCGACCATCCGGGCACCGCTCATCCCATAAGGATGGCCGATGGAGATCGAGCCGCCATCAACATTCAGCTTCTCATTGGGAATACCGAGTTTGTCGCGGCTGTAGAGCACTTGAACGGCGAACGCTTCGTTCAACTCCCACAGGTCGATGTCATCAACGGTAAGCCCATTCCGCTCCAACAAACGCGGCACCGCATAAATCGGACCGATGCCCATCTCATCCGGCTCCATGCCCGACACGGCAAGACCCCGGTAGATGCCAAGCGGCTCGATGTTCTTCTTCTCCGCGAGTTTGGCATCCATGATGACCGACGCTGATGCACCGTCGGAGAGCTGGCTGGCGTTGCCCGCGGTGATCCATTTGTCGGGTCCACGGACCGGCTCCAGCCCGGACAAGCCCTCGATGTTGGTGGAGGGGCGGTTTCCTTCGTCCCTCTCAAGCGTAACCTGTTGCTCGGAGACCTCTCCCGTCTCCTTGTCTTTCACCAACTTCACCGACGGCAATGGCACGATCTCGTCGTCGAAATTACCCGCCTGCTGGGCAGCGGCGGTACGCTGCTGGCTCTGAAGCGCGTACTCGTCCTGATAGTCGCGGGACACGCCGTAACGCTCGGCGACGATGTCCGCAGTCTCGATCATGGACATGTAAAGGGCGGGCTTGTGCTCCAGGATCCAGGGATCCTTTACGCCAGTCTGATTGGCTGCGTTCTGGACGAGGCTGATGGACTCGACACCACCGGCCACGATCGCCTGCGCGCCATCCACCATGACCCGTTGGGCGGCCATGCTGATCGTCTGAAGACCCGAGCTGCAGAACCGGTTCACCGTCGTGCCCGCAACCGAGATCGGCAGTTCCGCCCGCATTGCTGCAAGCCGTCCCACGTTCTGCCCCGTCGTGCCTTCCGGAAACCCGCAGCCCAGGATGCAATCCTCGATCTCACCGGCGTCGAGGCCCGACCGCTCGACCGCGTGCTTGATCGCATGACCCGCCAGCACGGTGCCGTGGGTATTGTTGAAGGCGCCCCGGAAGGCCTTGCCGATGGGGGTGCGTGCGGTTGATACGACAACGGCTTCACGCATGATCTGTCTCCTCAGTTTCCGCGACGGTCCGTCTGGCCGACGCCCGTCTCATCTACTTGCCAAAGTCCGCGAATGATTTTCCAGCGGCCGCCAGTTCAAGCAGCAAGGGCGCCGGCGTCATCAGCTCCCCATGCTCTGCGTGGAACTCGGTCATCCGATCGGCGATCCGCTTCAGCCCAATGGTGTCCGCCCAGAACATCGGCCCGCCCCGGTGCCGTGGGAAGCCGTATCCGGACATCCAAACAACGTCCACATCACTGGACCGGAGCGCCATACCCTCCTCCAGAATCCGCGCGCCCTCGTTCACCAGCGGGAATAGACAGCGCTCCAAGATCTCCTCATCGGAGATCTCCCGGCGGGTGATGCCCGCTTCCTCGGACGCTTTCATGATCAGCGCCTCAACCTCAGGGTCCGGGATGGGATTTCGGTTACCTGGCTCGTAGCGGTACCAGCCTGCGGAGGTCTTCTGACCGAAACGCCCCATCTCGCAGATCTGGTCGGCCACTGACGAATACCGTAAGTGGTTCGGCCGCTCCGCCGCCTTCGCCTTCCTGATCCGCCAACCGACGTCGAGGCCCGCCAGATCGCCCATCTGGAACGGCCCCATGGGGAAGCCGAAGTCATAGATGACCTTGTCCACCTGGTGCGGCAACGCCCCTTCCTCGACCAGGAAAACCGACTCCCGCAGATAGGGAGCGAGCATGCGGTTGCCGACGAAGCCGTCGCACACACCCACCAGCACGCCGACCTTACCGATCGTTTTGGCGAGCTTCATGACCGTTGCCACCACCTCTTTCGAGGATTTCTCGCCACGCACGTTCTCCAGCAGCCGCATCACATTGGCCGGGCTGAAAAAGTGTGTCCCGACAACCTGCTCAGGGCGGCTAGTGGCGGCCGCGATCTGGTTCACATCCAGCGTCGAGGTATTGGTGGCCAGGATCGCATCAGGCTTACAGATCGCATCCAAGCGGCCGAAAACCTCTTCCTTGACGCCCATCTCCTCGAACACGGCTTCGACGACGATATCCGCCTCCGCCAGCGCTTCGTAGGCAGTCGCCCCGGTAATCAACCCGAGGCGCTTGTTCATCTCGTCTTCCGACAGCCGCCCCTTCGATGCTGTCGCCGCGTAATTGGCGCGGATCTTCTCCAAGCCCGCATCCAGGGCCTCATCCGTCGATTCAACGACCGTTACGGGGATGCCCGCATTGGCGAACACCATCGCAATGCCGCCGCCCATGGTGCCGCAGCCGATCACGCCCGCCGTCTCGATCGGGTGGGTCGGGGTGTCAGAAGGGACATCCGGGATCTTGGCCACTTCCCGCTCGGCGAAGAAGGCGTGGCGCATGGACCTGGCTTCATCCGCGTTCATCAACTCCATGATTTCGCGATGCTCGAAGGCCCGGCCTTCGTCGAACGGCATGGTGACCGCCGCCTCAATGCAGCGGACGCAGGCATAGGGCGCGTTCAGACCACGGGCGCGCCGCGCCATACCTTTTCGAAAGACCTCGAAGATCGAAGGATCGGTCTTCGCCGCTTCCAGTCCGGCGTCTCGCTCCCGCGTCCGTTGCGGCCGATCGCCCGATGTGATGAAGCGCTCCGCCGCGGCGACCGCCGCCTCCAACGGATCGTCGGCAATCTCATCAACAATGCCGTACTTCTTGGCCTCATCGACGCCGATCAGGCGCCCTTCGACAATCAGCTTCAACGCCGTCTCGACACCGGTCAGTCGCGGCAGGCGCTGCGTTCCACCCGCGCCGGGAAGGATGCCGAGCGTTACTTCCGGCAGACCCACTTTGGTCTTCGGTGCCACGACCCTGTAGTGACAGCCGAGCGCCAGTTCCAAACCGCCACCAGCGGCGGTGCCGTGAACCGCAGCAACCAACGGCTTGTCGGAAAGTTCGATCTCATCAATCAAGTCGCCGAGATTGGGTACGTCCGGCGGCGGCGCTTTGCCAAACTCCCGGATGTCGGCACCGGCACTGAACATCCGGCCGGAGCCAGCCACGACGAAGGCGCCGACGGACTCGTCCGCCAACCCTTCTTTCACGGCAGCCTGCAGGCCTGAACGCACGGCGGCGCCCAAGCCGTTCACCGGCGGATTGTTCAACTTCAAGATGGCGACCGCACCCCGTCGCTCGGTCTCAACCGCGCTCATGCTTCCTCCTGAACGGTGGGCCTTCGGATGGGCCGTTGCCGGTTCGATAGCAGGACTTTACGCTTTCTAACAATGGTCACAAGTCACCGCGTTGCGACGACCGCGACGACAGGCCGCAAAGGATGACCTGACGGGGAGGCACAATGCTCAATCTTTCGAACGTGCTCGATGCCAGCGCGGCCGCCCATCCGGCGGCAGAAGCCGTGGTCTGCGGCCCCATCCGCATCACCTACGAGGCGCTGAAGGCCAAGAGCGACAAGCTGGCTTCCGGCCTCACCGCGATGGGAGTCGGGCCGGGCAGCATCGTCGCCATGGCTTGTCCCAACATTCCCGCATTCCCTGAGATCTACTTCGCGATCCTGAAGACCGGTGCGACCGTGCTGCCGGTCAGCCTGCTTCTGAAAGCGCCTGAGATCACCTATCTGCTGGAACACTCGGAAGCCGTGGCCTTTCTCTGCTTCGAGGGCAGCGAGGCCCTGCCAATTGGTGCCGAGGGCAAGGCCGCGTTCGACGGGGTCGAGAGCTGCCGGCATTTCGCTTGGATTCCGGCACCCGGCGCATCCGCCGTCCCGGAAGGAGAAGCGACTGTCGAGACCTGGAAGGACGCGGGCCAAGACAGGTTCGAGGCCGTCATTCGCTCCGGAGACGACACGGCAGTCGTTATCTACACTTCCGGAACAACGGGTCGGCCGAAAGGGGCGGAGCTCACCCACATGAACCTGATCAGTCACGCGCTGGTCATCTGCAACTCCGCCAAGGTCAGCCACGAGGACACCATCCTTGTCGCCCTGCCGCTGTTTCACGTCTTTGCCCAGATCTGCCAGATGGTCGCGGGGATCGGCGCGGCGGCGCGGCTGGTCCTGCTGCCCCGGTTCACCGCTCCCGACTGCGCGCGCCTGATGCGGGAGGAGGGGGTCAACCGTTTCTCCGGCGTGCCGACCATGTATTGGGCGCTGCTCAACGATACGACCATCCCGGACGAGGACGTCGCCGCAATCCGGGAGACATTGACCTTCGCAAGCTCAGGCGGCGCCTCCCTCCCCGTGGAGATTCTGGAGCGCTTCGAAGAGCGGTTCGGCACCCCGATCCTGGAAGGGTACGGCCTCTCCGAGACATCACCCGCCGTCAGCAATCACAGCCCGAGCCAGGTCCGGAAGCCCGGCACCTGCGGCACCCCGCTCTGGGGCATTCAGGTCCAAGTGGTGGATGAGGAAGACCGCCCTGTCCCAACGGGTGAGCGCGGGGAGATCGTCGTGCGCGGCCATTGCGTCATGAAGGGCTACCTGAAGGACCCCGAGGCAACCAAGGAAGCGTTCCGGGGCGGCTGGTTCCATACGGGTGACATCGGGATCTTCGATACGGACGGCTACCTATCCATTGTTGACCGCAAGAAGGAGATGATCATCCGCGGCGGCATGAACGTTTATCCCCGGGAGATCGAAGAGGTGATGATCACCCACCCCGATATCTCTCTGGTTGCCGTCATCGGCATTCCGGATGAGCGGGTGGGCCAAGAAGTGAAGGCCTTCGTCGTTCCAGCCGCCGGCGCCGCACCCGAACCAGCGGAGATCGTCTCCTGGTGCAAGGACCGGATGGCGGCGTTCAAGTATCCCCGCTCGATCGAGGTCCGTGACGCTTTGCCGATGAACGCGACGGGAAAGATCCAGAAACGGGCCCTGATCGCCGAAAGCTGAATGCCCTCCCAAACACGCCGGGTTCGACTGGTTAAGCGCTTACCCGGTTGACGCATCCGTTCTGTTCTCCGCATCCTTGTGGCTCGCGCCGAAGATATCCGGAGTGATGTCGCGGCCGATCAAAGGGACCTTAGGGAGGAACCCATGCGTACATTCCGTCAGGCCGCGATCGGCGCGGCCGTCGGCCTCGCCGTATCGGCAAGTGCCGGCATCGCATCCGCCGCCGATCCAATCCGCATCGCCTTCATTGACCCGCTCTCAGGGCCGTTCGCCACAACCGGTGAATCCGGCCTCCGGACGTTCGAGTACGCCGTCGATGCGCTCGTCAACGAGAAGGGTGGTGTCCTGGGTGGCCGCAACTTCGAGATCGTGCCGCTCGACAACAAGATCAGCCCGAAGGAAAGCCTGATCCAGTTGAAGCGCGCCATCAGCGACGGCATTCAGTTCATCGCACAGGGCAACAGCTCCGGCGTCGCCAACGCGCTGACCGATGCGATCAAGAAGCACAACCGCCGGAATCCGGATCAGCGGGTGATCTTCCTGAACTACTCCGCGGTCGATCCCGCACTGACCAACGACAAATGCAACTTCTGGCACTTCCGCTTTGACGCCAACGCCGACATCAAGATGGACGCGCTGACCGATGTCATGGCCGCCGACCAGAACATGAAGAAGGTCTACCTGATCGGCCAAGACTACTCCTTCGGCAAGGCCGTCGCCGCGGCGGCGGTCAAGTATCTCAGCGCCAAGCGGCCGGATATCGAGATCGTCGGCAACGAGCTGCATCCGATCGGCAAGGTGAAGGACTTCACGCCCTACGCCACCAAGATCAAGGCATCAGGTGCGGACGCGATCATCACCGGCAACTGGGGGGCCGATATGGTCGGTCTCGGCAAGGCCGTGATCGAGTCTGGCATGTCGTCACCGATCTACACTTACTACGCGGCCCATGACGGTATCACCGCGACCTTCGGCGCCCAGGGCAAGGACATCATCCGTCTGGTGATGGAGGGTGAGCTGAACCCGCCGACCCCGGAGTTCAAGGCGCTACGCGACGGCTTCAAGGCGAAGTACCCGAACAACGACATCAACCAGTCTCGGATCTTCAACGTTGTCGGCATGCTGGCGAAGGCCATCGAGAAAGCCGGTTCGACCGACCCGGTCAAAGTCGCCTACGCGCTGGAAGGCATGGAGCACGACAGCATCATGGGCGGCAAGATCAAGATGCGGGCGTCCGACCACCAGGCCATCCAGGACCTGCTGATCACCGTCCACACCGACGAGGGCATCGCGATCGACGCTGACAACTCCGGCTTCGGCCTTGCGACGGAGAGCAAGGTTAAGATGGCCGGCATGGACAGCCCGACCACCTGCAAAATGAAGCGCCCGTGACCTTCCACGCACGCTGAGATCAGGCCGTCTCCCGACCGTCTGGGGGGCGGCCTCTCCAATCCAGCCCGACGGGTGGCGCGCACATGCTCGAACTGGTCATTTTCTCGCTTCTGAACGGGCTGGTAACCGGCCTGCTCCTCTTCATGCTGTCGAGCGGGCTTACGCTCATCTTCAGCATGATGGGCGTGCTGAATTTTGCGCATGCGAGCTTTTATATGCTCGGTGCGTACTTCGCCTATTCGATCTCCCAGTATATGGGCTTCTGGACCGGGCTGATCGTCGCCCCGATCCTGGTCGGCCTGTGCGGCGCGGTGGTGGAGCGGTACGGACTCCGGATCGTGCACCGGTGGGGGCATGTGGCCGAGCTCATCTTCACGTTCGGCCTCGCTTTCCTGATCGAGGAAATCGTCCAGTTCTTCTGGGGCAAGGCAACGAAGGACTATCACGAACCGGAGCTCCTCAGCTTCCCGCTGTTCACGCTCTTCGGCCAGAACTTCCCCGCCTATAAGGCGTTCATGATCCTGGTGTCCGTTGCGATCTTCATCGGCCTGTTCATGATCCTGACCCGGACCCGGATCGGGCTGATCATCCAGGCGGCAATCACCCATCCCAACACCGTTGCCAACCTTGGCCATAACGTTCCGCTGGTGTTCATGGGTGTGTTTGGAGTGGGCTCGGCGCTCGCCGGTTTGGCCGGGGTCATCGCGGGGCCCGCGTTGGGTACGTTCCCTGGAATGGCCTTCGTGCTGGGCTCCATCGTCTTCGTTGTCATCGTCGTCGGCGGCCTTGGCTCCCTGCCGGGCGCGCTTGTGGCCTCGCTGTTGATCGGTTGGCTTCAGACCTTCGCGATCGCGCTGGATTGGTCGGTGAATGACCTGCTGGCGATATTCGGGGTGACGTTCGACGCCGATCACCTCCTCCGGGATCTCTGGACGCTGAGCCTGCCTCAGGTCGCCCCCATCCTGCCCTACCTCCTGCTGATCCTGATCCTGATCTTCCGGCCGACCGGCCTCATGGGGACACGCGAGACATGAGCACCACGACGGCGGGCGGACGGGCAGTCGAGGGCGGTCGAACGGGCCGAACCGTCGCGATCTGGGGGGCGGGAGCGGTGTTGCTGTTAGCGATGCCGCTGTTCTTCGGCTCCCCCGTCGCGATCACGATCATGAACCAGATGGGAATCTCGATCGTTTTCGCGTTGAGCTACAACATGCTCCTCGGCCAAGGCGGAATGCTGTCCTTCGGACACGCGGCCTATTTCGGGCTCGGCGGGTTCTTCGCGGTCCACATCATGAACTATGTGGAGTTCGAGGAATGGTTCATTCCGCTACCGATTCTCCCGTTTTTCGGCGGCCTTTTCGGTCTCGCCTTCGCGATCGCCATTGGTGCGTTCTCCACCCGGCGCGCGGGCACGGTGTTCGCCATGATCTCGCTCGGCGTGGGTGAGCTGATCGCGGCCTGTTCCATCATCTTCGTTGTGTTCTTTGGCGGCGAAGAAGGGGTGTCCGGCGACCGGACCATGGGGCCGCCCGTTCTGGGCTACGAGTTCATCTCGGAGATGGAGGTCTACTACCTCACGGCCTTCATCGTCTTTCTGACCACGGCGTTCATGTACCTCTTTTCCCGCACGCCGGCGGGACGGATGGCCAACGCTGTCCGCGACAACCCCGAGCGCGCGGAGTTCGTGGGTTACAGCCAGCGGTATGTGCGGTTCATCTCGTTCTGCGCGTCGGGCTTCTTCGCGGGCGTCGCCGGTGGGCTATTCGCCATCAACTACGAGATCCTGACCGAGGAGAACCTGAACCTGGTGACCTCCGGGTCGGTGCTGCTGATGGCCTATATCGGCGGTGTCGGATACTTCATCGGGCCGATCATCGGCGCGATCCTGCTGACCGTGCTACAGACCATTCTCTCGAACCACACCGAGATCTGGCAGCTCTATGTGGGCATCCTTTTTGTGCTGACGGTAATGTACGCCCCGCGCGGCCTAACAGGGCTCTTGATGATGCACGGCCCGGCCCTGCGGGAAGGGCGCCTTAGCTTCCTGTTGGTTCCCTATCTGAAAGCGCTGGGCCCCCTGGCCGCCTTCCTCCTCGGCGCCATCGCCTTGATGGAGATGGGGCACGCGGCGAACGTCACCATCGTTGGCGAGGTCCATGCCCATTTCCTGGGGCTTGAGGTCGATACGACCGATCCGCTCGCCTGGATCGTCGCGGTGGCCCTCACCGTGGGCGGCGCGTTCGGCCTAATCCGGCTTGCCCCCGCTTTGAAAGAGGCGTGGGAGCATGCGAATGACTTCAGCGACGGAGCAGGCTCATGAGCGCGCCGGCTCTGGAACTTGACAGCATCCGGAAGAACTTCGGCCTGACAGAGATCATTCGAGGCGTGGATCTCAGCATACCGAAAGGGGAGCGGCACGCCATCATCGGGCCGAATGGAGCCGGTAAGTCGACCCTCTTCCACCTGATCAGCGGCAAGTACGACAAGACCGAAGGCCGCATCCGCCTGAACGGTGAGGACGTGACGGAACTCCCGCCCTACGAGATCAACCGGAAAGGCCTCAGCCGGTCATTCCAGATCACCAACATCTTCCCGCGTATGACCGTGTTCGAAAATATCCGATGCGCCCTGCTTTGGACCATGGAGTACCGCTACTCCTTCTGGCATCTGGTCGACAGGGAGCGACAGCTCAACGAACGGGCCTGGGATGTTCTCGAGGAGATCTCCATGACCGGCCGAGCCCGGACGGAGGCAGGGGTTTTGACCTACGCCGAACAACGGGCCCTGGAGATCGGGATCACGATCGCCGGCGGTGCCGACGTCATCATGTTGGACGAGCCGACCGCCGGTATGAGCCACTCGGAAACGGATCAAGCGGTTGCCCTTATCCGCCGGGTCACCGAAGGCAAAACCCTGGTCATGGTGGAGCACGACATGGGCGTCGTCTTCGATCTGGCCGACCGGATCTCGGTGCTGGTCTACGGCGAGATCATCGCCAGCGACACACCGGCCGCGATCCGCTCCAACCCGGCCGTCCAGGAAGCCTATCTCGGTGTGGAGGCGAGCTGACCATGCTTGAGGTCAAGGATCTTCATGCCTACTACGGTAAGAGCCATATCCTGCAAGGGGTGACCTTCTCCGTTGGGGAAGGTGAGATCGTTAGCCTTCTGGGCCGGAACGGGGTGGGGCGGTCCACCACCTGCAAGGCCATCATGGGCGAGGTCCCGCCGCACGGCTCCATCACCTTCCGGGGGCGGGAGATCGTGGGCATGAAGCCCCACTCGATCGCGCATCTCGGGATCGGCTATGTGCCGGAGAACCGCGATATCTTCCCAACACTGACCGTTCGGCAAAACCTCATCCTGGGCATGAAAGGATCGAAGGAAACAGGCCGCTGGAAGATGGCGGATCTGTTCGAGATCTTTCCCAACCTTGGTCATCGAGCCGATGTGCCGGGCGGAGTGCTATCGGGTGGCGAGCAGCAAATGCTGACCATGGGCCGCACATTGATGGGAGATCCGGACTTCGTGATGGTCGACGAGCCGACCGAGGGACTGGCGCCGCAACTGGTTCAGCAGGTCGGCGTGCTGCTGGCGGAGATGGCGAAGCGCGGTGTCTCCATCCTGCTGGTGGAGCAGAAGCTCACGATTGCGCTCGAGATCGCGCACCGGGTCCTTGTGATGGGCCACGGCCATCTGGTTTTCGACGGAACGCCGGATGCCTTCCGCGCGGACGATCAGATCCGCAAGGAGTGGCTGGAGGTCTGACCGATTGGCCCGGTCCTACCGGCCGCTGGCGATAAACCATCCGTTCAGGAAGTTGGCATCCCGCTTTCCGTAGGGAAATGGCTCACCCTCGAAAGTGGTCATGCGTCCGCCCGCGGCCTTCAGGACCGCATGGCCCGCGGCGGTATCCCACTCACTGGTGGGGCCGGTACGGGGGTAAAGGTCAGCCTCACCCTCGGCAACCAGACAGAACTTCAAGGCCGAGCCGCGCGAGATCGACTTCGCCACTTTCCGGTCCGCGATGTAAGCCTCCAGTTCCGGGGAGCGGTGTGACCGGCTCGCAACGATGATCAGACCCGCGGGGTCGGGCTCCCGGGTCGCGATGGGCGTGCGGGTGCCGCCGGCCGCCTCGGCAAACGCGCCATGGCCGACGGCGCCAGCCCACGCTTTGCCGTCAACCGGTGTCAGAACGACACCCAGGATGGGCTCAAACCCGTCCATCAGGCCGATGTTCACCGTAAAGTCGCCGCGCTTGTTGATGAACTCCTTGGTGCCGTCGAGGGGATCGACCAGCCAGAACCGTCCGCCCGAAACATCCGGAATATGCCCGGCGGCCACGCTCTCTTCCGACAGGATCGGGATGTCAGGGGTCAGGACCTTCAGATCCGCCACGATCAGATCGTCCGCCGCTCGGTCCGCCGCTGTCACCGGTGAGCCGTCGGCCTTGTCGTCGATCTCGACTTCACCCTCATAGAACGGAAGGATCACCTCCGCGGCCTTGCGGGCGACAAGCACGATATCGTCGAGCAAGCGGAGAGGATCCGCGATGGAATCGGACATGACTGAGTGAACTCCACAAGATACGGCCCGATCGGACGAGCGGCGGCACACTAGGCGCTTTGAGCCTGCTGTTCCAGGCGTCTCACTCGATCATTTCCACTGAGCCGGGTCCAAAGCCCATGGCATGATGGCCCTCGTGGAAGAACCGTGACCGGGAGAATAGGATGTGCGGTCGCTACAGCATCACGACGGCACCGGAAGCGCTTCGAGCCCTCTTCGAGTTCGAGGAAAGCCCGAATCTGCGTCCCCGATATAATCTCGCACCGACCCAGGATGCGCCGGTTGTCGTGGAGGCGGACGGACAAAGACATCTCCGGTCCTTGCGGTGGGGTCTTGTCCCCGCATGGGCAAAAGACACCAGCGGCGGCGCCCGCATGATCAACGCCCGGTCCGAAACCGTCGCTGAGAAGCCGTCCTTTCGCGATGCCTACAAGAAAAGGCGCTGTCTGGTTCCGGCGGACGGCTTCTACGAGTGGCGCACAGAGGCGGGGAAGAAGCAGCCCTACCGCGTCACGACCAAGGCCGACGCGCCTTTCGCCTTCGCTGGATTGTGGGAACGTTGGCGACCGAAGGGGCCATCTCCCTCCGTGGAGGAGGAGATCGTTGAGACTTTCACCATCCTGACCACGGATGCGGCGCCTTCAATTCATCACATCCACCATCGCATGCCGGTCATGCTGCGGCCCGATCAATGGCACACATGGCTCGACGTCGAAGCCGAAGAAGCGTCGTCCGTCCTCGCCCCGTTCGATGACAAGGGTCTCATCGCCTTTCCGGTCTCCACCCGAGTCGGGTCCGTGAAGAACGACGACCCGTCTCTTCTGGAACCACAGGAGCCGTTGGTAACTCAGGAGGCACCGGAACCGCCAAAACCGAAACAAGGCTCTCTCTTCTAAGAGAAAGACACCCGGTCCCGAGGATTACGGGCAGCGGTTCAAAAGTACGCTCTGCGCCCCGGCTTCGAGGAACCCTTGCTGGGTGGTCACGCCCGCCATGCGAATGGCGTCAGAACCGAGCTTCTCAAAGTGCTCGACCATGCCCGGCGACCGCCTGAGGTAGTACTGGTAGGCATCTTCCTGGGTTTCGGTCACCAAAACCCCGGCGGCAGCCTCCTGCCCGCCGATCGCGCGCCGGTAGTCAGATTTATCGAACTGCAGATACGAGGTTTGACAATCCGTTGCGGACCAGCGCCCGACCAAGCCAGGTGCAATACCGGGAAACACGGATACCTGTCCGGTTGTTAGCGGCTCCACCCGAGCCTCGGTCGGTGTGGGAGCGGGCGCTGGAGTGGGCGTGCTGGATGCCATGGTGTCGGACGGGGTGCTCTTCGGAGCCTCCATCTTGTCGTCCTTCATCATGTCGTCTTTCTTCTCTTCGTCCTTCATCATTGATGAGGTTTCCGAGGACTCCATCTTGTCGCCGGACAAGCCTTTGATGAGCTTCGTCACCGCACCAAGACCCGCCTTGTCCGCCAACGACACCGCAGTCTTGTTACCGATGAATAGCAGGCCTCCAGCGGCGCCGATGCCGCCAAGGAGCAGAATGAAGACAATGACCAAGATAATCGGCCAGATCCGGCGCCGCTTCGGCTTGAACGCGTAGGGCGGTGGAAGGTCCTCGGACTGACCATCGGCCTGAGACCGCGATCTCATCCACGGAACATCATCCTCAGCGGCGTCCTGGTCGTCGGAGGGATCGTCCTCCCCCACCGCATTTCTGTATTGAGACAACAACTCCGATGTCGATTTGGGCGTGCCGTCACCGTCCCCGTCGCCGCCACGGATCCTGGCAATGGCCGCCTCCCGATCGAAGTCACCACCGTCGTCTTCAGACGCCCAGGACATTGTGGTCCCGCCGCCATCGCCGCTACCGATCGTGGCGTCGTCCTCGTCGATGCCAATGTCCATCGCCGCGAGATCCGCCAGGGACCGGTCGATGTAGAAGATCTGCTCGTAGTCCCAGTTGCCCGTGTTCTCGTTGTAGCGTCCCATGACAACACGGATCTCGGCGTCGTCGGACTCGCCCATGTTCGTGGCGATGGTGCTGCGCAACAACGGGAAGGACTTCGCTTGTTCAAGCGTCGACCAACGCTCACCACTCGGCTTGCGCTGCAGGAAATAAACGCGGTCTCGTCTCATCGTCGGGTCTCGCTCGGTCCGATCACCAGGCTCTGTCTTCGATCAGTAACCGTTCGGCACCCTCCGCGTCGACCGGCTTGGCGAAATAGTAACCCTGAGCGAACTCACATCCCAAGTCCCTCAATACAGACAGATGTTGGCCGGTCTCAACACCTTCGGCGACGATGCTCATCCGCAGGTTCGATGCAAGCAGCTTAATGGTCCGTACAATCTCCAGATTCTCCGGATTCCGGCCCAAGTCCTGGATGAAACTCCTATCGATCTTGAGCGTGTCGATCGGGAACTGATGGAGATAGCTGAGCGAGGAATATCCCGTTCCGAAATCATCGACGCAGATTCGGATTCCCAACTCCCGCATTTGTTCCAGCATGTCGACGGCAACACGGGCATTGTCCATCAGCACACTTTCGGTGATTTCCAGTTTCACCGATGTTGCCTCGATCCCAGTCTCCCCTAGAAGACGCTCAATCTCTTCGACCAGGTGAGGCCGGACGAACTGACGGGTGGATAGATTGACGGCCATGTCGACTGGACGGTCCAGCATCTTCTGGCTCAACCAATCCTGAAGATCTCCGCATGCCGTCCGGACGACCCATTCGCCAATATCGCCGATCAAGCCCATCTCTTCGGCAAGGGGAATGAACTCGCCGGGCGATACCACTCCCCGGGTCGGGTGAAACCAGCGCAGGAGCGCCTCAAACCCGCTAATGCGGCCCGACTCCAGTTCCACGATCGGCTGGTAGTGAACCGCCAACTCGTCCCTGTCGAGGGCGCGTCGCAAGTCGGTCTCGATATCCAGCCGGGTAAAGGGAGACCCCCGCATGGACGATGTGAAAGCCACGGCACGAGAGGGTCCGCTTTTCTTGGCCGTGTACATGGCCAACTCGGAATCCCTCAGCATGTCCTCGGGCCAGTCATAAGCGTCCGAGGAATGCGCGACGCCGATCGACCCGCTCATAAAGATCTCGCGTCCCGCCAGTCTGAAGGGCGCCGAGATAGCCGCGCTAAGCTTGTTCGCGATTGAGTCTGCATCCGCCTTGGACCCGACGTCCCCCGCGAGAACCACGAACTCGTCTCCGCCAAGGCGCGCAATCGTGTCGGATGATCCAACCGCTCCCTGAAGGCGGCGGGCGACAGAGATGATCAGACTGTCCCCATGCATATGGCCGAGACTCTCGTTCACGACCTTGAAGCGGTCCAGATCGATCTGGATGATGGCGAAATGCGGCGCCTCCTCCGCGTTCGTCGCAACAAGACTCTGCCGGACAAGATCCAGGAAGAGCGTTCTGTTTGGCAGTCCGGTAAGGCCATCATGAAGCGCCTCATGGATGATCTGTTCTTCGGCCTGCTTCCGGTCGGTGATGTCCGTTTGGGATCCTGCGATCCGAAGAGCGGTCCCGTCAGGGTCCCGAACCGCGAGACCACGGGTCAGCATCCACCGGAAAGAGCCGTCGAAATGACGCATTCGGTGTTCGCTCTCGAAGTTTGCGACGGCCCCCTCCAGATGAGAGTCCAACTGATCCGTCACGCGGTACACATCGTCGGGGTGTATGCGGCTAAACCATTCGTCCGGTGTGTCCGCAATTTCGGGATCGGAATAGCCGAGCATCTCCTTCCAACAGGGTGAGAGGAAGATTTTCCCGTTTGCAAGATCCCAATCCCACAGGCCGTCGTTGGAGCCGGCCGCGGCCAGAGCGTATCGCTGCTCGCTCTCTTGAAGCATCCGGGCCGAGTGTCGGCGGTCCGTCACATCGACGAAGGTCACCACCGCCCCACCGCCTGTCAGCGGCACGGCACTCACATCGAGGATGCGGCCGTGCCTCGCCCGGCGCTCCCAACTCACCCGGGTCTTGCCGCTCCATGCGGTGGTGACCCGCTCGACCCAGTCTTCAGTGATATAGGGCATGAGCGGATCCAGGTTCTCCGCATCAAACTCGCCGTTCTTCTCAAGATAGCTGACGATGTCCACCAAGGGCGTGCCCACGTGGGCGAACGTGAACGGCAGGTCGAACATCTCGAAGTATCTGGAGTTCCACATCGTCAACCGCATGTCAGCGTCGAAGGCCGCAATGCCTTGGGAGATGCTCTCCAGAGTCGCGCGAAGCAATCTGGTGTTCCGGTCGAGGCTGTCTCGCGCGGCCAGCGTCTCTGTGACATCGGTGTAGATCATGACGATGCCATCGCTTAGCGTCCGCATCGTGCGGACCCGAACCCATCGGCCGTCCGCCTGCAGCTGGTTGCGTTCCGAATAGGGGGCACCATTCTCGGACAGCCGGTCCTCCAGCGCCTGATCGACATTCTCGATGTGTCCCTGCTCCGCGAGCAGTTCCAGGTCCTGTCTCACCAGATCGCGAAGCGTCGCGCCGATGTGGACGAGGTGCTGAATCTGAGGGTGGATGTCGACGAAACGGCGGTTCCAATGGGTGAGGTTGCCCTCCGCATCGAAGAGGGCAAACCCATCCGGCATCGTATCGATGGCCTTGATGAGATCCGCCGTGTTTGCGGAGTTTAGCCAGACGGGACGTCCCAAGGACCGCTCCTGTTTCGCGTCAATCGACGGGCCCGGATTCTCGCGGAGAGGCGGGTTACGGGCGCCCCACCCCAAATAACGGAAAAACTCTACAGATTCACAACACGTTAAGTCCTACATTAGCACTCCAGATTCACCCGTGTCACGGCAAAGAATATTACGATGATTTAACCCAAACGCGAAGTGCGGGGTCCGTTGCGAATCCCCCTGCTATGGCGCAGTCTCCTGTGATCAACACACGCGCCGGAGTACAGTCGATGAGCCTCAACACGATGAACGCCACCGATTTACGGGATCGTCTTGCCAATGGGTCATTGACCGCTGTTGAGGTTATGGAAGCGCATCTTGAGCGGATCCGGGACCGGGACGAGGCCGTTGGCGCTTGGGTCCACCTCGACCCGGAGAAGGCCTTTGCTGCCGCCCGCGCCGCCGACGATGCTGGCAGGCCCGGACGCCTCGCAGGCCTTCCAGTCGCGGTGAAAGATATTATCGACACAGCCGACATGCCGACGGGCTATGGCTCTTCGATCCACGCGCTCCACCAACCCACAACGGACGCCGCCTGTGTCGCGGCAACCCGAGCGCAAGGCGGCATCGTCCTCGGCAAAACCGTGACGACCGAGTTTGCTTGGCGCAACCCCGGCAAAACCAAGAACCCTTGGAACCCGAAGCATACGCCGGGCGGCTCATCCAGCGGATCGGCTGCGGGCGTGGCGGATGGTCAGGCCGCCTTCGGTTTCGGAACCCAGACCGCAGGCTCCATCATCCGGCCAGCCGCCTATTGCGGGATCGTGGGATACAAACCGACACGCGGGACCCATGACAGGTCCGGGGTAAAGGAGTTGTCAGGTCATTTCGACACCGTCGGAACGTTTGCCCGCACAGTCGCCGACATCGCTCTTTTTGACTACGCGCTTCGGGATCAGGACGCCCCATCTCTCGACATTGGCGGCGCCACGCTGCGGCTGGGACTGATGATCCCCTACCGTGGAGAAGCCGACGCTTCCGCATTGACGGCGTTCGAAACCGCATACAAGGCAGCAGAGGCTGCGGGTGCCACGCTTAAGGATATTCCATCCTCTCTCGCCTTCGAGACGGTTGGCGATGACCATGCCGCCGTCATGACCGGAGAAGCGGGACGTGCTCTGTCCTGGGAGTACGAACACCACCCCGAGCGACTGATCCGCTACTACCGGGACAACATCGCGACAGGCCGCGCCATTGGCGATGCCGAACTCCAGGCGGCACGGGACCGGATCGACGCCGCGGCGGCTGAGTTCTCCAACTGGTTCCAGGATGTCGATGTCTTGCTGACCCTCCCCGCACCGGGAGAGGCGCCGGCGGATCTGACCTTCACCGGTGATCCCATCTTCAACAAGGTTTGGACCGCGCTCGGCTGGCCCTGTGTCACGGTCCCCTGTGGCAAGGGCCCCGGTGGCCTTCCTCTCGGGGTACAGATCGTCGGGCCGAACGGAGAGGATGCCAAGACCTTGGCCGCGGCCGCATGGATTGAGCGGTTGGTTGCTTGAACGGTGGTAAGCTGAGTGACACTGGAACGGAGCTTGGTCAATGCGCCTCCACCATCGCACCTGGCCGGAGGTCGGTCAGTATCTTGAGAGCAAAGACGCGATCATCGTGCCCATCGGGTCCAGCGAACAACATGGCCCGAACGGGCTTATTGGCACGGATTGCATTTGCCCGTACGTCGTCGCGGATCGGGCGGCCGAAACACTCGGCGTGCTGGTGGGCCCCACCATAAACGTGGGCATGGCACAGCATCACCTCGCCTTCACCGGCACAGTGGCACTGCGGCCGACGACGTTGATTGCGGTTATCCGGGACTATGTGCAGTCCCTCTCGCGAAACGGTTTTCGCCGGTTCTATTTCCTCAATGGACATGGTGGGAACATCCCCACCGTCCTTGCAGCCTTCTCCGAAATCCATGCGGAGAAAAGCTTTCAGGCCACATCCGACGCACCCACGGTGCGTACGCGGCTCGCAAATTGGTTCCAGTTCGAGGGCGTGGCGACGCTGGCGCGGGAGTTCTACGGCGATCGTGACGGCCGTCACGCCACGGCCTCGGAGATCGCGGTGACACAGTTCGCCTTGCCCGAACACATCAAGAAGGCAGACATGCAACCGGCCGGTGCCGCACCAAGGGCTTACTTCGACGCCGATGACTACCGCGGCCTTTTTCCCGATGGCCGGATCGAGGCGGATGGCTTCCTGGCAACACCGGAACACGGCGCGGCGTTGGTCGAAGCCAGCGTGTCGGGTGTGATCGACGATGCGGGCGCCTTCTTCTCGGAGAGTTAGGATGTCGGACGAGTCCCCCCTAAAGAAACCCGTGCGTATATGGGATCTGCCAACCCGCCTCTTTCACTGGGCTTTGGTGGTTATGATCATTGGATCCTGGGTCACGGGAGAGAACGAAGAGCTCGATCTTCATCTGATCTTCGGCAAATGCATCCTCACCCTGATCCTCTTCCGGATCATCTGGGGTTTTGTTGGCGGCCAACATGCCCGTTTCAGCGATTTCGTCCGCCCACCCCCAGAAATCATCCGCTATGCGATGGGACTGTTTCGGCGGCAGGACACGGAAGACCGTGGTCACAATCCATTGGGCGGGTTGAGTGTGATCGCCCTGCTGGGCCTGACGGCGGCAACCGCCTCTCTCGGGCTCTTCTCAAATGACGACATCCTGTTCGAAGGCCCGTTGGCGCATCTCGTGGGCTATGACATGGGCAAACAGCTTACGGACCTCCATCACGAGGCGTTCGATCTGCTGTTTATCTTCATAATCCTGCATCTTTGCGCGATCGTTGTTTATGCCATTGTTTTTACGAAAGACCTGGTCAGCCCAATGGTCTCCGGTAACAAACTGATGGACGGGGAACACCCCCCTGCGAAAGGCGGCTCGCCGGCTCTCGCGGCGATGGTTCTCCTGGTCGCCGCCGCCGTTGTCTGGGGCGGTTTGGCGCTGGTTTGACAGCACCCCTTACGCCGACAACCAACTCAATTCCCTGTCGATCGCCCGAAACGCAGCGATGTCCCCGGAGGCCTCCCCGCTCAAAGCGGCAAGCCTCTCAACCGTCTGTGCCAGGCATTCCCGCAGAATATCGACCTGGCTTTTTGACAGCGTCGTTTGATCCAGCCCAAGCACCGGTTGCGGTATCGGTGCGGCCTCATACCTATGCTCCGGCGGGAGGTGGCCATTCACGTACGCCATTGCTTCCGCCAGGCGTTCCAAGGTCTCAGATTGACAATCGAGAGACGGATAGCCTGGCACGACCTCAAGCGTCGGCAGCCCTTCGCACAGCCGGTCCGCAAAGGTCCAATCACAGCTCTCGATAAGATTGAGGCGTTTCAGGACCTCCATCTCCGCCACCGTCAATGAGCGGTTTATGTTCATTGAGGGGTCGTGGAGCAGGTCGAAGTCCAGCCCAAGCCACTCTTTGAACACCGCAGGCAAGCGGTCCTTCTCCAAACGATAGTTCCGGATGGTCAGCCGGTACTCCGGACGCCGGGAGAGATCCTCGATCAACCGAGCTACCGCCATCGGATGGGCGTAGCGCCGGGCGAAGTCCTCTATCGGCGCGACGAAGCGCTTGCGCTTGACGAGTTGGTTGTACTCGGATGTGAGATGGGGGATCGGGTCGCGGATCAGCAGCAGGACATTGATCCGGGAGACGTCAAAACGCTCCGCATAATCTGCGACTTCGCCGAGGAGTGTTCCGTTCCCGTGATCGCCGAACAGTCGCTCGCCACTGAAAAGGACCCGTTCATGGGACAACTGCTCAAAACCAAAATTTCGGTGATATTGGACGATTGAGGCATTGCCGGACGTGATCTTGCCGGAGCGCGCCACCACCTCGTCCCTCCTTAGCGGGTAGGCGATACCGTTCCTTCGCAGCGTCTCATGGTTTTTGGCGAGGAAGTACTGAACGTAGCTCGAACCCGTCTTGGTATGGCCGATATGGAGATTGAGTTCGCGCATGTTAGTCGGTCCGATGACCAAGCCCTGATAACTCAGAGAGCCTCAAGAATCCGATTGACCCGGTCAGCGGCCTCGTACTGGACCCAATGGCCGACAGCCTCGATCATGTGAATGCGCGCATCCGGATTGGCCGCCAGGATCGCCTCGTTGCGTGCCGCCAGCATGCCGGCAGCCGTGATGTCGTCGGCTCCCCAGACCATGGAAACCTGCCCGGACAACTTGGGCAGCGACTCCAATAAGATGGTTGTGAGAGAGATGGGGCGACTGCGGAGCCGGGCACGCCGGGTGTTCTCGACCTGAATATGGACGGCCAAGTCATCCACGGCCTCGTCCGTGCTCAGCATCAGGATGCGCATGTTGTTCCGGGCGGCTCGCCAGGTTTCCTCATCGGACATGTCCGGCGTGATGCGGATCATACCTTCGGTCACACGCTCGCGCGGGCCGAACCCGGCTGCACCGACCCCGACGAAAGAGCGGACCCGTTCCCCGATCTCCGCTGCGGCAAAGCCGCCGATCGCGGCCCCGAAAGAGAAGCATGCAAGATCGAACGGCCCGGGAACCGCCGCATCCAGCCCGTGCCGGACGATCGCCGCCAGCGATTGGCCGTCATACCCCGGCGGCGGTGTGGTGCTGTCACCCAGGCCCGGCAGATCCGCTGCGAAGACCTGCCGCCCGACCGACAAAGCCTCAACGTTTCGCACCCAGTGGCGCCATGACCCGAATCCCCCGTGGAAGAGAACCAATGGTAAGCGGTCGGGGTTTGGCTGACCCCAAACGCGCCATACCATGTGTCCCGGCCCAAATGAGCTTGGAAAGGGCGTCTCGATGCGGCGTGCTTGCCCCTCCAGCCGTGCCAAAAGCGCGGCCGGTGACAGGCTGGACAGGTCGGTCATGCGGCCGGGCTCTCCTGTTCCAGTCCCATATGACGCTCCAGCGCCGGGCCAATGTCCTCCGCCATCAACCGGAAAGTCCGTTCCCAAAGCTCAGCGTGGTCCGCCTGATCATGTCCGGTCAAAAGCAGCGTTCCAAAGGGCCCAACGGTGTCGACAAACGAAACGAGTCTATCCAGCACCGTGTTCCGGGTTCCAGCGATGACGAGGCGCTTGGCGGTTTCAACCGCTTCGGCCCGTTCTGCAGCCCAATCGATACGGCCGGTATCGAGCGTTCCCATCGCCATTTTTCGATGAGTGTTCAAGTAGGTGTAGTAGTCACCAAAAACACTATCCGGATCATCCAGGATCTCGGCGGCTTGATCGTCGCTGTCCGTGATCAGGACCGATCGCCCGACCCGCCAGACCGAAGGATGTGCCGTGTGACCACCAGCTTCCGCACCCTCTGCATAGGTCGGCCAGTGCGTGGCGATGTCCCCCGCCTCGATGAAGTTGCCGGAGATGGGAATCCAGCCGAACTTGCCGGCGAAGTACGCCGTCTTCGAGTTGGCGCTTCGGATCGAGACTGCGATCGGCGGATGAGGTTGCTGCAGGGGACGAATGAGTCGTCCGATCCCCAGTTCCGGCAGAATGCGCTCCTCTAAAGCCATCTGCCAAAACTCGCCGTCATGGCGAAGCGGCGGATCTTCCGTCCAGAGACGCTGGATCAGTTTGATGGACTCGACCATGGCCCGGGCCCGACCCTCACCGTCGAGGTTGCCAAACGCCTCCCAGTCACTCGACAATCCGCCCGCACCCACGCCGAGGATCATGCGGCCGCCGGACAGATGATCGAAGAGGGCAGCGTGGCCAGCAACGACGAGCGGGTGCTGCTGCGGGAGGCTGATCACCCCCGTTCCGAACCGGATGGCGCAGGTTTTTGCGATCAGGGACGCGTTGAACAATAGAGGGGACGTCACAGGCTCCCCTGTAGACGTATAGTGCTCCCCCATCCACGCCTCGGCGTAGCCAAGCGCGTCGCACTGGACAACCAGATCCTGATCTTCCTTGAGAACCGTGCCGAGGTCGCGCCCCGGCATGTGCAGCGGCATCATGAACACGCCAAGTTTCATGATCCGTCCCTCCCCGTGTATCAGAGGAAATCTTCCTCGAACCGGGGCGATCCGTCTACCGGTTGAAACGTTCTGACCTGACGGCTGACGATACGCTCGCCCATGTCATCCACGTTGTCCCAGGTATGGGTCGTCGCCCCGAGGATGAACGTTGCGCGGTCTTCTGCGTCGCGGAACGGCAGCATCAGACGCTCCCCCCGGGCTGGACGCTCAAGCTCTGAGTAGATCATTCCCTGAACATGCACGATCGCGGGCAGGTCGACGCACTTTCGGAAATAGCCGTGGACGCGCGGCAGCGTCTTCGCGTCGGTAATGGCGTCAAGGAACTTGCCCTTAACGCCGGACTGATAGCGGTCGCGCACCCGCTCCCCCATCAGCCGATACTGGAACCGGTCAGTGTCAGGCAGATAGTCGCAGAGCCAGACCTCCGACAAAACATACGAGAAATCCAGCGGATCGATATCAGCCTGTGACGGAACAAGACCGTCCTTCCGGAGTGAGAACCAGTACTGCAACAATCGCCGAAGCTTCTCGTTGCGGACATGGGCCAAATCGTCAAATGAAAGGCTTTGATCCAAGGTGAATCGCACTCAACTCTGAAACCATCCTATGCCGTGCGTAGCAGATCCCATGCCACCGGACCAGAGATCACGTCTCTCCTGGCTGTCGAACGCGTTGCACTCTCGGTGCGACAGTAATCTCCGTCAGGGAGACACGCGGGTCGGTTTTTGCGAGGAAAACCACGATCTCCGCCATATCCGAAGGTTGAATCAGTTGAGCACGGTCCGCGTCCGGAACCTTGACGGGCCGCCTATCCAGGATCGGCGTTGCAACTTCTGCCGGGCAAAGGGCCGTGGCCCGGATACCATTGCCGCCCTCCTCGGTATTGAGTGTCGCGTTCAAGGCCATGACGGCGTGTTTGGAAGCCCCATAGGCTGGACCCGCAACAGCGGAGTAGAACCGGCCCGCCCAGGACGACGTGGTAACGATCAGCCCGCCCCCGGCAGCCCGCATGACCGGCAGTACCGCACCGGCGCAGTTATAGGCGCCCTTCACGTTCACATCGATGATGCGGTCCCATTCCTCGTACGCCGCATCGCCCCATCGGCGCGGCGTGGTGTTGGTGCCGTGGTTGTTGAACAGAACGTCCAAACGTCCCCATTCCCGTTCGATCCGGGTGACGATATCGGCCATTGCTGCCCGGTCGGCCGCATCACCGGGAGCGACAATCGCCTCTCCACCGGCTGAGACGATCCGATCCCGGACACTCTCCAGCGGTCCCGCACGGCGTCCGGTGAGGGCGACCCTGACTCCTTCCGATGCCAGCGCTAGGCTGGCCGCCTCGCCGATGCCCGTACCGGCACCGGTGACCCAAGCAACGAATCCTGACAATGAGCGCATGACATATCCTCCCGTTCGGGGGGATACTGCCGTCTTCAAGCCGTGAAAGGCCACTCCTTCGTATGACTTCCAACTCAGAGCGCGGAGACGAAACCGCGTCCGAAGACTCGCGCCTCGCCTCGATCAAGGCGTGGTGGAACGGGCTGTCGGGGAACGCACGCGGATCGGTCTGGTTTCTCGGCTCCGCCGTGCTGTTCGCGATCATGGCCTCTGAGATTAAGTTCATTGGCCAGCGTCTTCCGGTGGTCGAGATCCTCTTCTTCAGACAGCTCTTCGTCGTCATCCTGATCTCGCCGGTGATGGTGCGGGAATTTCCGACCATCTTTCAGTCCCGCCATCGGCATCTGCACGCGGCGCGCGTTCTGTGCTCGATCGTGGCGATGACGACAGGGTTCACCGCCATCGTTCACATGCCGATCGCCGAAGTGACGACAATCAGCTTCGCCCGGAGCCTTTTCACGACAATCCTGGCCGTGATCATCCTCCGGGAAGTGGTCGGCGTGCGGCGATGGTCGGCGACGGCGGTCGGTTTCATCGGCGTCATGATCGTACTGCAGCCGAGCACGGAGGGCATCGACAGCTACGCCATCCTTGCGGTCATCTCCGCCTTCTTTGTCGCCTTCATCATGATTCTGACGCGGATCATCTCTCAGCACGACCGCCCGGCAACGATCATGAGCTATCAGTCGATTGCTCTCACCCTGCTGCTGGCGGGGCCCGCCTGGTACTTCTGGGTTGAGCCGACATGGATCGAGCTTGGGCTAATGGTGTCGCTGGGGGCCCTCATGTCGATGGTCCAATACACAACCATCCAGTCCTTCAAGAATGGTGAGGCGGTTGCGCTCGCGCCGATGGAGTATTCCCGCCTGCTGTTCGTCTCGGTCATCGGCTACTTCATCTTCAACGAGGTGCCAACGGTCTGGACCTGGGTGGGAGCGGCGATCATCGCCGCCAGCACGATCTATACGATCCATCGAAACGCGGAGAAGAAAAGCCGCGCGAGCGGTCCGGGCGAAGAGGCCTAGGTCCGGGCAAGCCCGGCTTTCTCTTCCTTCTCCGATATCAACCGGCGGAGTGCACCCCGGTCCGCCTTGCCCGTGGCACCGCCCGGCAAGTCCTCAAGCACCATGAATCGGTCCGGAACCTTATAGCGCTCAAGCCGTTCCGAAAGCGCGGCACGCAAGCGGTCCAAATCGATCACTTTGCCCGGAGCGGGAACGAGGGCGGCAACCACAGCTTCGCCGTTTTGGGCATCCGGCACCCCCGCGACAAGGGCCGCGCCGACGGTGGGCTCGGCAAGCAATGCCGCTTCCACCTCCAGCGGGGCGATCTTGTTCCCAGCCCGGACAACAAGATCCTTGGCCCGGCCGATCAGGCGGACGCGACCCTCCTTGTCGGTCTCTGCCAGATCTCCTGTTGCGATATACCCATCCCGCAATGTCTCCGCTGTCTTCTCCGGATCATCCAGATAACCGAGCATGGCGAAGGGGGAGCGGATCTCGAGCCCTCCGGCGTCGTCCAGGCGCCAGTCGATGCCAAGTCCTGCCCGGCCGATCGACCCGGCGTCTTGCCTATACTCTTCGGGTTTTACAAAGAAGTCGCAGGTCCCGGTTTCGGTAAGCCCGAAGATGTCTCCGAGACGGGTCGCGGGATGCATGTCCAGCCACCGGTGACCCAGAGCCGCCGGCAACGGCTCGCCCCCCGCCATCACAGTACCTGACCAGCCGCTTTCCGCATCGGCCCCGGGCTCAGTGAGAACCCGGCGCATCATCGTGGGCACGACGGGCCATCGGTCGACATTCAGGGCTGCCATCTCCTCCAGCATGCGCTCTGGGTCGAACCGCCTCCGCAGATGGGCCGTGCCACCCCCAAGCAAGGTGAGCCAGGTCGTCCACTGCCCGAAGCTGAAGGTCAATTGAAGCCCGACCAGCATGGATTGCCCGGCTTCAAACCCGATTTCACCCCGGATCATGTCGAGTTTGTCAGCTTGCCGGTCGGCTGAAAGAACCACGCCTTTCGGCAACCCGGTCGATCCTGATGTGAAGATGATGGTGCCAGCACCAGACAACAGTGGCCGCGCGGGGGGCAACGCCTCGCTCAGCCTCGTGACAAGATCTCCGGCAGATCCGAACCACACCGGAGCAACACGGGCCGGATTGACCATCAGCCTTGCACCAAGTCTTTTCAGCAGTGGCTCGGCGGCCGCGACCGGCATGCCCCGATGCAACGGAACCGCCACGCCGCCCGCCCGCCAAACACCGATAAAGCCAGCCAGGTCCACTGCCAGGGTTGAGACCGGAACAATGACCGGCTCCGAGATGTCGATACCGCTGACCGACAAAGCGCGCGCCACGTCATCGGACACGCGGTCAAGTTCGACAAAGGTCAGGCGGGTTTCACCATCGTCCACGGCCACAAGCCCGCTGTGGGTCCGGGCGATCTCGCGAAACCTCAAGTCGATCCGATGCATTCCTTGATGTCTCCGCAAGACGCTGTAGGCCGTGTGCCATCGTCAATGGCGGCCCACTCACTGTCCAGGACACGATTCCGTCGTGCATACTGCGCGGGCCAAGGCTCCGACCTGCCAGTCAATCCGTAGAATATTCTGACCGGAACCCACCCACATGACCAAAGACACGTCCTCCGTCCTCGTCGACCAGCACGGCGCCGTCGCGGTGATAACGCTGAACCGGCCAAGTCGGCTAAACGCCATGGACCAGCCAATGCTGTCGCTTCTCCTGGAGGCGGTACAACGGGTCGAGGAAGACGAGAGCATCGGCGCCGTCGTCTTGACCGGGGCCGGACGGGCGTTCTCTTCCGGTTTCGATCTGCAGGCGCAATTGCATGCCCCCCCGGACGGCGTTGCCGGATGGCGGCCCATCCTTCGCAAGGACTTCGACGCGATCATGGCGTTCTGGCATTTGAGTAAACCGACGATCGCCGCCGTGCACGGGCCCGCCCTCGCGGGAGCCTGCGAGATGACCATGGCGTGTGACATCACACTGGCTGATGAGACAGCCGTCTTTGGAGAGCCTGAGTTGGCTTTCGGGGCCGGGATTGTCGCCATGCTGCTCCCATGGATCGTCGGTCCAAAACTCGCCAAGGAGATCATCCTGACAGGGGAAGACGGCATCACAGCCAAACGCGCCCATCAAATCGGCTTGGTCAACAGACTGGTTCCTTCTGAAACACTGATGGATGAGGCGCTTCGCTTGGGCAAACGGATGGCCACGATGGACCGGGTGCTGGTCAAAGAGACCAAGCGGGCGATCAACAAGGCATTCGAACTCATGGGCATGGGCGAAGCGTTGGAGGCCGCGCTCGACATTGACCTCCTGATCGAGGCCGAAGGCATGCCGACCAAGCGCGCGTTTATGGAGATCGCTCGTTCCCAGGGGCTTCGCGCGGCTCTGGCGTGGCGGGACGCCAGGCTCTCTTAGACTAAGCTCTCTCGGAATGGCGGTCGAAGCGAATCAGGGCGGGAAAATCGTCGCCTGTGCCCCACATTAGAGCGGTGGCGGAAGTGAGGACTGATGGGTCGCTGAGGTGAGCAATGATGGCATGGTGAAGGCCGTGTTCGGGGCCGGCTGCTTTTGGGGTGTTGAAGAGTCGTTCAGACGGGTGCCCGGTGTTGTGGACGTGACCGTCGGCTACGCTGGGGGTGTAAAGGACAACCCGACGTACGAAGAGGTTTGTTCCGGCTCAACCGGTCATGCCGAGGTCGTGGAGGTTGTTTTTGATCCGGCCAAGGTGTCGTTCGAGACCTTGGTTGACCACTTCTTCGAGATCCACGATCCAACCCAGGTGAACCGCCAGGGGCCCGATGTGGGCACCCAGTACCGTTCAGCGATCTTCTTCCAGGACGCGGATCAGGCGGATGCGGCCCGCACCGCCAAGCACCGGCTTGAAACAGCGGGCCTGGGACGGCGGGTTGCGACCGAGATCTCGGCGGCCGGGCGCTTCTGGCCTGCGGAGGACTATCACCAGCAGTATCTTTCCCGCAGAAAGTCTCTTTTCGGCGGCCTCTTCCGCTGGGCGCGGGCCTGACGCACGATCAGAGAAGATTTAACTGGGACATCTTGGCGCCTCACGTCCGGCGCCACGGAGGGAGCGCGTGAGCCAATCAACAAAAAGGATCGCCCTGGTCACGGGTGGAAGCCGCGGCATCGGAGCCGCGACCGCCAGAGCACTGGCTGGAGACGGCTTCAAGGTGTTCATCAACTATCGCGCCGATCAGACGGCAGCGGAAAACGTCGTATCCGACATCCGAGAGAGTGGCGGCGAAGCCTTAGCTGTCCAGGCAGACACGGGCCAGGAAGACGATGTGCTGCGTCTCTTCCAAGTTATTGATGAGACCGATGGGCGGCTTGGCGTCTTGGTGAACAACGCGGGCATCACCGGTCCGCGGGGCCGGCTTGATGCGCTTGGCCTGGATGACATCGAGGCTGTTCTTCGGACCAACGTGACCGGCTTCATTCTCTGTGCCCGAGAGGCCGTGAAACGTATGTCCACCAAGCACGGTGGCCAGGGCGGCAGCATTGTCCAGGTGTCATCCGGCTCAGCGTACATCGGAAACCCGGGGTCTGGCGTCCTCTACGCCGTTTCAAAAGGGGCTGTGAACAGCCTCCATGCCGGCCTGAGCCAGGAGGTTGCCGGCGAAGGTATCCGTGTGAACGCCGTGTCTCCCGGCATGACGGATACGGACATGGTGGCCGATGTCGTCTCCACACGTGGCCTATCCGGTATCCCTATGGGCCGTCTTGGGTTGCCTGAGGAGATTGCGGAAGCCATCCGGTGGTTGGTTTCGGACGGCGCGTCTTATGTCGCGGGCGCCAACATCCGGGTGTCGGGCGGACGTCCCTAGAGCACACTTAGACCACTTGGTTGGCCGATTGAGCGAGTTGGTAGCCGCAGATCCGGCTCATGCCCAACCAAATGACAAAAAGAAAGGGCCGCTTGAGAGCGGCCCCTTCGAAATCGCTGAAATCGTCGTTTACTTGACGATGTCGATCCTGACCCGGCGGTTGCCCTGCTCCTTGGCACCATCAGGCGTCGGGACCGCGTTGTTCTGCTCGCCGAAGACCGAGATGTCGATCTTACCGCTGAGCTTGTTCAGCGCGAGATCGTTCATCGCCTCGGCGACATTGCGCGCACGCCGCTCGGCGAGGCCAACGTTGTAATCCGGATTACCGGCACGGTCGGTGTAGCCGCCAACAGCCACGCGCGAACCACCCGCATCGTTGAAGGCCTTGACCGCCTTGACGATCTCCTCCAGCGCAACGGCGTCAACGACGTCGGAGTCAAAGCCGAAGAAGACTGTGTAGCTGAGGTCGACCGGTGCCGGAGCCGGGGCCGGGGCCGCGGCAGGCGCCATGGCGAGACGGATCGCGTCCATCGCCGCCCCAAACGCCGCCTTACACTTCTCGACGTCCTCTGGCTGGATGTTCTCTTCCTGCTCCTGCATCCAGCATTCGAACGCGGCCTGGGCTTTGGCGGAGTTGACCGGATCCTTGGTCGTCGACGTGGCGGCGAAAACTTCGGTGAGTTCGCGACGTGCCGTCGCCAGCGCACCCTTGTGAACAGCCGGGATCATCCGCGCATCAAGCGCTTCAATATCGCCGGGAACACCCGCCGCCGCGTCAATCGCACGGCTCGCGAAGGCATCGGCGTCCTGATAGT
Organism: Thalassobaculaceae bacterium; assembly: GCA_963691835.1. Taxonomy (GTDB): domain Bacteria; phylum Pseudomonadota; class Alphaproteobacteria; order Thalassobaculales; family Thalassobaculaceae. The sequence continues at coordinate 3,354,083 of OY829383.1, read as the reverse complement.
CACCTTCACCGAACTCTGCTTTGGAGAGCGCGATGTATTCAGCATAGAGATTCTTCGAGAAATCGGAGCCGTTCGGCGTCAGCGTCTTGGCGACGTCGAGTTCGGTTCCGACGCAGCCGGCCAGCAGAATGCTCGCAACCGTCATGGTCGCCGCCTTCATACCGGGCAAACGGGTGATGGTCATATTCCCCTCCAAGGTTTGGACCAGCGCGCGGTCGGGGGCATTAAAAGCGCGCTCAAACCAGCATAGCAACCAGATTCGCATGACATTACTGATTCTATGGGACTCTCAGCAAAAAAGACGGAGCCACCTGGTGGGACCCAAAGCTTAACAGCTTCTTGCTTTGGTCACTTGGATGTCAGATTTCTGATCAAAAGATTAGGCATCTTTAATAGGTCACTCTGAAAACGAAATTCCCGATCTTTGCAATTAAAACTCTTACTAAGAGCATTGATATTTTGTAAAATTTGTTACCATATTACCTCATTATGAGTTATTATTATTAATATTCGTTGATTTTGGGGCGAAAATCGCAAGACTGAAGGAAGCAATCTTAATGATCAGTCAATTCCTTCTCTTATTCGAGATTGAATTTTCATCAGTTCTTCAGCATGGCCACGGCCGATTTCATCCAAACAGTCAACACTCGTCGGTTTTGCTACGCGTCTTGCCGCCTCAAGATGCTGGTCGACAAGCGCCCAATCTTCGGCATCGCCACCGACTTTGGACAATAGATCCCGGACAATGCGTTTGAAGTACTGAACCTCTTCTTCATCTCCGCCACAGCGGGGAACCGTCGCCGCGATGTAGCCCGCTTTCTCACCGAAGGCCTTTAGTCGTTCGGGAACCAACGTGGTCAACTCGCCCGCACCGGCTGGCATCACGGAGATGGAGGCCAGCAGAAAGGCCGAGATAAGAACCGGACGCATCAGCCCCGCCCCTCCCGGCGGGCAAGAAAGGCCAGACGTTCGAACAGGTGCACGTCCTGCTCGTTCTTCAGAAGCGCCCCGTAGAGCGGGGGGATCAGATCCTTCTTGTCCTTGATCTTCAGCGTCTCGGGTGGAATGTCTTCGACCACGAGAAGCTTGATCCAGTCCAACAACTCAGAGGTCGAGGGCTTCTTCTTGAGGCCCGGAACATCGCGGATCTCAAAGAACGCCGTCAGCGCCTCCCTCAGGAGGTTGGGCTTCAGCTTCGGATGATGGACATCGACGATCCGTTCCATCACCTCCGGCTCTGGGAAACGGATGTAGTGAAAGAAACAGCGGCGAAGGAAGGCGTCCGGCAACTCCTTCTCGTTGTTCGACGTGATGAACACGATGGGCCGGGTCTTTGCGCGGATGATCTCTTTCGTTTCGTAGACGTGGAACTCCATCCGGTCGAGTTCGAGCAGAAGGTCGTTCGGAAACTCGATATCGGCCTTGTCGATCTCGTCGATCAGCAGAACTGCCTGCTCATCCGATTGAAACGCCTCCCACAGCTTGCCGCGAACGATGTAGTTCGAGATGTCCTTGACCCGCTCGTCGCCGAGCTGGCTGTCCCGGAGACGGCTGACGGCGTCGTACTCGTAAAGCCCCTGCTGTGCTTTCGTCGTCGACTTCACGTGCCATTCGATGAGCGGCTTGCCCAAAGCCTTGGCGACTTCCCGTGCGAGAACGGTCTTACCAGTGCCCGGCTCCCCTTTCACCAGCAGAGGGCGCTGCAGCGTCACGGCGGCGTTCACGGCGACCATAAGGTCTTCGGTCGCGATGTAATCGGCGGTGCCCTCGAAGCGGGTCTGCTCGGTCATCCGGTCTCTCTCGCTTGGCTGAATTTAGGTGGCGGGCAAACAAGCACGGCTCAGGCCGAGGCTCAAGCGTTGCCGCCCGCCCATCAGAACGCCGCCGCTCACGCCCGGGTCAGCCTTGCCGCGTAGAATCCGTCGAGCCCGCCGCCCTTGGTGAAATGGCTCGGCAGGGTTCGGAGATCCCCAGCTTCGGTGATCACTTCGGTCAATCCGCCAACCTCGTCGGCGGAGATTGGGTTTCTGACGAAATCGTCGCGTGCGCCCAGAAACGCGTTGATGACGTCCTCGCCCTCCGCCGGTTGAATGGAGCAGGTGCAGTAGACCAGCGTCCCGCCCGGCTTCACCATCTCCGCGGCCGCCGACAGCAGCCCTTTCTGGATACCCGCGAGGGTCTCCACGTCCACCGCGTTCTTGGAATGGAGAATGTCCGGATGGCGGCGGATTGTGCCCGACGAGGTACAAGGTGGATCCAACAGAACCGCATCCACCGGTGATTTGGGCCGCCACTTGGTCGCGTCCTCTATGACGACCCGCGCCGACATGCCGAGACGGGTGAGATTCCGCTCCAGCCGGCGAAGTCTGGGGGCGGACCTGTCGACAGCTGTCACTTTCGCTCCCGCTGCAATCAACTGCGCGGTCTTGCCACCCGGGGCCGCGCACAGCTCGACAACCCGTTTACCCGCGACGTCGCCCAGAAGCTTCGCGGGAAGTGCCGCCGCCGCGTCCTGGACCCACCACTTTCCATCCGCAAACCCTGGCAGTTCTGGAACCGCACCATCGAATGCGCGGCGCAGGGACCCGGTCGGCAGGATCTCGGCTCCTAGCCGTTTCGCCCAGCCCGCAACATCTTCGGAAACCGAAACATCCAGCGGCGGCTCCCGCAAACTCGCCTCGGCAATCGCCTCAGCCTCGGTTTCTCCGTAGGCCGCCACCCAAGACTCAACCATCCAATCCGGAAAATTGGCCGTCGCCGAGGTCGATGCGAGCTTCTCCCGCCCCTCGCGGGCAATCTTCCGAAGAACCGCATTGGCGAGGCCTTTGAACTTCGCAAGCTTCCGGCTTTCGACCAAGGTAACCGCGCTGTCCACCGCCGCGTGGGGAGCAACCCCGAGAAACAACATCTCTGCCGTCGCAATCCGCATCAGGTCGCGGGCAGCCTCCCCCGATTTGGGCAAGGGCTTCTCAAGGTAGCCGTTGATGACCAGATCGATCTGCCCCAAGCGGCGCAGGGTCGTGGCGGAGATCAGACGCGCGAACCCCTTGTCCCGTCCCGGCAAGCGACGGAGCCCGTCATGAACCGCCAACGCGTCTTCATAAGGCTTGCCGTTGGCCAGAACGGCTCGAACCAGATCAAAAGCCACGCTGCGGGCGGCGGATACGTCGTTTGCTGTGCTCATTGTGCGTTTATCATCATGAGAGTGCGGCAAAGGCCAGACCAAAAGGCGGCCTGAGCGAGGACGGGAACGAGACGGCGGACCCGGCATTCACGGGTCCACTGCCTTAAGGATGGTGCGACTTACATCACTGTCGAGAGGTGCGGCCGCCGCTCGGCACGCTGCCGCCCGCTCTCCGGGTTGGCTTCGACCGGCTTGAGGCGCGGCGCTGCCCGCCAGAGGGCGCAGACGCCGCCCGGCCGACGGTACTCGATTGCCGGGCCGGCGCGGCTGCCGGCGAGCCGTAGCCGCGCGGGGTCATCTCCCGAAGACGCTTGATCCGGTTGCTCGTTGCGGGATGGGTTGAAAACAGGTTGTCATGGCTGTGGGTGTGCAGCGGATTGACGATGAACATGTGTGCGGTCGCCGGATTGCGCTCCGCCGCGTTGTTATCGATCGTCTTTGCTCCCGTCTCCAGCCGCGCGAGGGCATCCGCCAACCAGTCAGGCTGACCGCAGATCTCAGCACCCAAGGCATCCGCCTCATACTCGCGGGACCGGCTGACGGCCATCTGGACCAGCATGGCCGCCATGGGCGCCAAGATCATCATCGCGATCGTGCCTACGATACCGAGCGGGTTATTCCGGTTCCCGCCGAAGAACAGCGCGAAGTTGGCCAGCATCGAGATCGCGCCGGCGAGCGTTGCGGTGATGGTCATGATCAGCGTGTCTCGGTTCTTGATGTGCGCCAGTTCATGCGCCATCACACCCGCGACCTCATCCTGGGTCAGATTGCGGATAAGACCGGTCGTCGCCGCAACGGCTGCATTTTCCGGATTCCGGCCTGTTGCGAACGCGTTCGGCTGGTCGGTATCGATGATGTAAACCTTCGGCATGGGAAGTTCAGCGCGGGCCGCAAGAGCGGCGACCATGTCATGGAACCACGGCATATCGTCGCGGCCGATCCGCCGGGCCCCGTACATGGACAAGACCATCTTGTCGGAGTTCCAATACGCGAAGGCGTTCATCATGAACGCGACGCCAAGCGCCAGAATCAGCCCGCCTTCGCCGCCAAGCATGAAGCCGACGGCAAGGAACAGGCCTGTCATCGCGGCCAGAAGGAGGGCGGTGCGGGCGTAGCCCATGGCGAAGTCGTCCCTAAGGTTCTCTATCTACGGCTCGATTTGGGGAATTCGGTTCGACGATCAAGACTTGGCGCCCGGCGCAAGTTGCGCCATATGGAAAAGACGATGACGAGCCAAACCAAATCAGCCGCCGGAACCGCCCCAAGGCGCGCGTTCTCGGAAGCGCCCGTACCGGAAGGACCGCGCCGGAAGCCGACGACGGCGTCACCGGTGGAGCGTCCGGCCGATCTTGACCCTCGCGCCGCCGCCAAGGATCTGCCCAAGGAACTCGGCGGCTACGACGGACCCGAACCGACACGGTTCGGTGATTGGGAGCACAAGGGGCGCTGTACGGACTTTTGAGTCCTGAACGCCAACGGTTGGGTAAAACCCCTAAGATCCCGGTGCATTGACGGTTTCTTGTCTGCCGCTGTCCGGTCGCAAAATTCCTCCTTGCATCCGCCGCCGAAACGGCCATATTCCCGCGCATTGACGCAAGCGCACGTGCCCCTGGCCCGGAATGGTCAAACAACGACGGAGCGTCCTTTTTCTCATGACCGCTTGGGGGTGACCCGGGGCGGGTGCGAAGGGGGAACCCACGATGCTGGCAGCCGACACGGGCGCTGACGCCCGCCGTTTCTTTTCCGTAGATCCCGCCCGACCGGCGCTGAGACTTGTTCCGGGCGCGGGACGCGCTGTGCCCGACGTGGTTCGGGAACGATCGGAAAAGATCGCCCGGTTCTTCTCTGAGTCGATGCTGGAAGCGCCCTGTCTCGCGCTTGACTTGGATGTGGTGGAAGCGAACTACCACGCCTTGGATCAGGCGTTCGGCGATGCCGTCATCTATTACGCGATCAAGGCCAATCCCGCCGTCGAGATCCTGGACAGGCTGATCGGCCTCGGCGCGCGGTTCGACTGCGCCAGTTTGAACGAGATCAGGCTCGTGCTGTCCCGAGGCGCCGCCCCTGAGGCGATCTCATTCGGAAACACGATCAAGAAGGAACGGGAGATTGCGGCCGCATTTGCCGCAGGGGTCCGGCTGTTCGCGTTCGATAGTGATGAAGAGCTCCGGAAGATCGCCCGCTCCGCTCCCGGCGCGTCGGTCTTCTGCCGTCTGCTGACCGATGGAGACGGGGCGGACTGGCCCTTGTCGAGGAAGTTCGGCTGCTCGCCAACCATGGCGTTCGAGTTGCTGACGCGCGCCGATGCCCTGGGCCTGGACGTGGCGGGGGCGTCCTTTCATGTGGGCTCTCAACAGACGAAGCCGGAGAACTGGCGGGGTGCTCTGGAAGAAACGGCCGCCCTATACCGAAAGCTTGAGGCCGGGGACATCAAACCTTGGCTGATCAATCTCGGCGGTGGCATGCCCGCCCGTTACCGCGCCGACGTACCGGAAACCGGCCGCTACGGCCAAACGGTCATGGATCTCGTCGAGGCGTTCTTCGGCGACCGTCGGTTCGAGCTCATCGTGGAGCCCGGGCGCGGACTGGTTGGTGATGCGGGGATCATTCAGGCCGAAGTCGTCCTCGTCTCCAAAAAGGATGAGGCCGACGAGAAGCGCTGGGTCTATCTCGACATCGGCAAGTTCGGCGGCCTCGCGGAGACGATGGAAGAGGCAATCCGCTATCCGATCGTCACGGAACGGGATGCGGAGGCGGGCGGAACCGGACCGGTCTGCATTGCCGGGCCGACCTGCGACAGCGCAGATACCCTGTATGAGACGGCCGACTACCGCCTGCCGCTGACCCTTAAAGCCGGTGACCGGGTTTGGATTCTGGGTTGCGGGGCCTACACCACGACCTACGCGTCGGTCGGTTTCAACGGCTTCCCGCCTCTGGACAGCGTCTGCCTCTAAGTCGCCGCTGCTGGCGCGCCCTGGGATTGTTGCGCCGCGCCTTTGGCGACGCGACAATCATCCCATGGACACGATGCACATGAGCAGGCGGGCCGGCGCGCCATGGCACTAGGTCTTGCCGCCTGGGGACGCGCGCTTGATGCCGGATTGCCGGAAGCGGTCCGGCATGCGTTCGGTATCGGTGCCCGCGTGCTTAAGGTCGCGATACCCGCCAGTTCCGGCGATGTGTGCCTCTTTGACGCCGAAAACGGACAGCAGATCGCTTCCGGCGATAAGGCCAAGCGATTGGCCCTGTCCAGGAACCGCCCCGCGATCGCCCTGGTGCTTCCAAGATCGGAAGCCGTCGAGGCCACGCTGACCGTTCCAGAGACCGCCCGTCACAGCCTCGACGATGTCATCGACGCAGAGATCGGTCGCGTGACGCCGTTTCGGGCGGACGATGTTCATGTCGGACGGTCGGTGACTCGCGACGGCATGGGCCAACTTCGGATCGAGCTTTTGGTGGTCCCCCGGCAAACGGTCCGGGCGGCGCGGGAACGCTTGGAAGCCGAGGGCATCAAGCCGGATTTTGTTTCTTTGGAGTCGGAAACGGTCTCAGGGCTTCGAAGCTCCGCGTTGATCCCGCCGCCATCGGGACGAATGGGCGGGGGTGTGCGGTTCCTGCCATTGCTGGCTTTCGCCTCACTGATCGCGGCTGTGATATCACCCTTCCTACACCAGGAGATCGGGCGCGAGGCGGTCCGGGAGACACTCGACGCCCAGAAACCACGCGTCGAACACCTGACCCGTCTTGCTGATGCGGTGGGGAATATCGAAGCTGATCGGTCCGCTTTCATCAGCGCTTTCGGGCCAACGCAGCAAGGACGCATTCCAACGATCCTGGAAACCCTGTCCAACCTGTTGCCGGATACCGGTCATCTCCACACGGTAGAGATCAGGGGCGACCAATTGATCATGGAGGGCCGCATTCCCCGGGCGGCCCCCCTGCTTGCCGCGATCGAGACGATCCCAGCCTTTGCGGATGCCGCGTTCGATGCTCCCGTGACCCGTGACCCGACCACGGGGGATGAACGGTTCCGCATCACCGCAACTCTGACCCCATCGGGTGGCGATACATGACCGGGGCGATCTCACCGGTTCGGGCTTGGTTGCTGAGCGTCGCGCTCCTGGCGGCTTTCACCTTCGTCGTCGCCGATACGCTCATAGGGCTTTACGAGGAACGGTCGGCCGAAATCTCTCTTCTGGAGAGGAAGCAGGCGGCCCAGGCCGCGATGCTGGAGCGTGCGTCCGCATTGGAACAACGGCATGCGCTGCTCACCCGATTGGACGAAACCCGGGATGCCGCACTCCCGGCGGGTACGGCAGCGGCGGTCGCGGTCATTCAGCAACGGCTCCGGAGTGCCGCCGATGAGGCGGGCGTGGTCATAGAGACCGTCGACATTCCGCCGGCGGAGAGCGGGGAGCGCTTCACCAGCATTCGCCTCAAAGCGCGCTTTGCCGCCCCGATCGAAGCGCTCCGCAGCTTGATGGCCACGATTGAGCGGGGTGTTCCCGCCCTCCGGGTTGAGGCACTCGGCATCAACGCAAAGCCCGGCAACGCGCGGTTTCTCGACATCGACATCACCATTCTCGGCCTCTCGCCCCGGAGTGCCGGCTGATGCGGGGATGGGCGTGGCTTCCGGTCTGCGTCGGGCTGTGGGGGCTCGCATTGATCCCATGGCGGTCGGAAATCGACGCTATGCTCTCGGAGACCTCGGGCGCGCCGGGCGCCGCCTCCCTCATCTCATCGACGGACAGCGCCCCCCCAGTGCCAGAGATGCCCCCTGCAATACTGCCAGTCCCAAAGCCCGCTGACGCATTCCCCGAGATGGTGGCCCGGCCCCTCTTCCACCCTTCGCGGCGGCCTCCAGCAGATGCGGTGCCGGAAAAAATCGAGCCACCGTCGACGCTTGTCGGTTATCGTTTAACAGGTATAGTCCGCTCGGCCGCCAAGCGCATGATCTTGTTGCAGGAGGTTGCGAGCGGTCGGGTCGTCGAACTCGGCGAGGGGGAGTCGCTCGACGGATGGACCGTGACGCGCATCGGCGAGGACGGGGTGTTTCTTCGATCCGGCGATCGGGAGATCGATCTCTCCCGTGGATCAGACGAAGCACGGCGTGGCTCCCCGGATCAGACGACGGGCGGCCCGCCGACCCAACGGCGAACAAAATGGCTGCCCAGCGGGGGCTGACCTGCGCGTTCCGCTCACTTCTCCAGCACAGACTGCCGACACTGATTTTGGCCTGTCTTCTCTTGGCAGCCTGCAGTTCGGTCCTGCCGTCGACGGACCCAAGCCCGGTTCCGGCGCTTGAAAGGGCCCTGCAAGGCGGTGACGGCACCGTAACCAGTCGACGTGTCGACGCTGAGTTGGCCCCGGCAGAGGACCAGGACGCGCCCGTCGACGAAGTCTATCCAGCCGAGGAATCAGAAGACACGGTCGACCGCCCTCGTGTGGTGCAACGCTCAGGCGATCTGACGCTCAGCTTTCAGGATGCGGACCTGTCCCAAGTTCTTCGGGTGATCCTTGGGGATCTCCTACGAACCGGGTACGTGTTGCCGCCGGATTTGTCGGGCCGGGTGACCTTGCGGACCGTCCGCCCCCTCACCCGGCGCCAGTTGCAGCGTACCTTGGACGGATTATTGGCCGCCAATGGGCTGCAAGCCGTCTACGAGCCCTCGATGGTCCGCGTGATCCGTCCTGTGGGGTCGGGCTCGGCATCTGGTCAGCCCACCCCGCAAGTTGGCGGGCCGGGAACCGCGATTGACGCCATTCCCCTCTCGCATGTCTCCGCCGACCGCATGGCAAAGCTCCTGACCCCGGTCTTGGGCGAAGGGCGGCTGCTCGTCGCCGATCCGATCAGCGGCATGGTTCTGGTCTCAGGAACCCGGGCTGAGCGGGAGGCGGCGCGCGATGCCGTCGCCGTTTTCGATGTGGACGCCATGGCTGGGCGGCCTGTCGCCATGGTCGGACTGACCGAGGCCCGGGCTGAGACGGTGATCGAGGATCTGGGACAGCTTTTTGCCGGTGACCGGGAGGCAAGCCGGATCGGACAGGTCCGCTTCATCCCGATCCGGCGCATGAACGCGATCCTCGCCATCGCCGCGACGGACGACGCGCTGGAACGGGCGCGCACCTGGATCAAACGACTCGACCGCACCCGCAACGCCGATCAAAGCAGGTTGTTCGTCTACTTCGTCCGGAACTCAACGGCCGACCGTTTGGTTGAAACCCTACGCGGCGCCTTCGGAGAGGCGGGGTTGGTGGGATCCGCTGCCGCGAGTGATGCCGATGAAGCGGCGAACTCCGACGACGGCGTAGCGTCTCAAACCCTTGCAGCGTCCCAGGACACCCCCCGTTTCATGGCGGATGAGCAGGCGAACGCGATCCTGGTCTGGGCCACGCGCCGGAATTGGGAGCTGATCGAAGAGGTTCTGACCAAACTGGACATCACCCCGCTTCAGGTGCTGATCGAGGGGACGGTGATCGAGGTGCAGTTGAAGGATGCACTTCGTTTTGGGGTTCAGTACTTCATCGAGGCAGGTGACTTCACCGGGCTTCTGAGCCGTGGCACCGCACTTGACTCGGTAACACCTACGGTTCCCGGACTTGGACTAACAATCGGCGCCAGCGGCGACTCCAGAGTGGTCATCGACGCTCTGTCAGAATTGACCGATGTCCGCGTCGTCTCATCGCCGCAGTTGCTTGTTCTCGACGGCGAAACGGCTCAGCTCCATGTCGGTGATCAGGTACCGATCATCCGCCGCTCTTCCTCGACCACCGCGACCGACGACAGCCGGATCGTCAATGAAATCGAGTACCGGGACACCGGCGTCTCGCTGGAAGTGACGCCGAAGGTCAAAGCAAGCGGTGTGGTCACGTTGGAGATCACCCAAGAGGTCAGCGACGTAAGCCGTACGGACACCTCTGACATCGACAGCCCAACGATCTCCCAACGTCAGATCATCAGCACCGCCGCGGTGGAGAGCGGGTCAACCGTCCTGTTGGCGGGCCTTATCAGGGAGGCCACCTCACAGGACGATTCCGGCATTCCGGTGCTGCACCGCATTCCCGTCGTAGGTTCGCTTTTCGGGTCGACGGACACGGACCGGGAACGGACGGAACTCGTTCTGCTCCTCACCCCCCGAGTAATCGATGGGCGGTCGGAGGCGGAAGACGTCACCAAATCGATCTTGGAGCGTTACGAGGGCCTACTCGACCGAGCGCCAGGATCTTCGACCCCGGCCGCTCAGTGAACCTCGCCTCGCGTGTGCATTTCAGACGGTCACCGCGTCCGAAATAATGGCCCCCCGAGAGGCCATGAAGTACAGGCCCAGGTGATGCGTCGCCATCTGCGGGTGTCTGGCCGTCTTGGGCAATGTCAGCGACTCCGCCACAGCGGCCGGAAGGTCATAGGTCGAGCAGCCAGGGGCGTGAACGACAATGTCCTTGAGGCTAGGCACCATCCCGTGGTTTCGGGCGGACAAAAGTGTAAGGACGAAATCCATCACGCAGATGTCCGTGCAGATCCCGACCACCAGGATCGTGTCGAGCCCAGCCGCGTTGGCCCAATCTACGACTGTGTTCGAGCCGTCCGCTTGTATGGCCCCGATGAAGCCGTTGATGCAGTCCTTCCGCACCAAGGTCGCCGCCCCCTCGCTCTCAAGCCACGCGAGCGCCGGGACAAGATCTTCCTCCCCCGTTCCCCGCTCACAATGGGGCGGATAGGGCGGTTCGGGCACGCCCGGCTCATGGGTGTCCAGAAAGGCCAGGATGGGATGACCCGCTGTCTGGAACGCGCGGGCGAGTCGGTCCGTCTCCGAGACCATATGGGCAACCTGATCGTTCGGAACGGGGGGTGCCAGGGCTCCCGCCCCCACCGTGGCGAAACCGTTCACCTCGTCCACCACCACGAGGCCGACCTTCCGGCCCGAGAGGTCGACCGGAACCGCCTCCACCGGCATCGCCTCTCCAAGAAGGGCCAGCAGTTGATCCTTTTGCTCCGCGATATCCGGCATCAGGCGCGCCCCGCCTGAGAGGACAGAAGGGAGACGTCGATCCCGAGTTTCGTCATCGCCCGGTTCCACTTGGTGTCATGATTGGTGTCGAAGATCAAAGCTTGGTCCGGCGATACGCAGAGCCAGGCGTTCTCCTGGATCTCATCGTCCAGTTGCCCGGCACCCCAGCCCGCATACCCCAGCGCAAGCAAACTCGACGAGGGCCCTTCTCCCGCAGCGATGTCCCGGACGATGTCGATGGTCGAGGTCAAGGCGTAGCGCTCATTGATCTGGAGAGAATCGTCTTTCATGTAGTCGGCGGAATGCAGCACGAAGCCCCGTCCGGTTTCCACCGGGCCACCAAAATGGACGTCCGGCAGGCGCGCCTCGCCTTCTCCGTCCACATCGATCTCGAGCTGATCCAAAAGGTCGTCAAAGGTCAGCGCGTCGACGAGTTTGTTCACCACCAGCCCGACCGCGCCGTCCTCATTGTGGACACACATGTAGATCACCGTGCGCTCGAACCGCGGGTCGGTCATCGCCGGCATCGCGACAAGCAACTGACCTGTGAGGTAACCGTCACCCCCGTCCTCGAACGTTTCCGTCATCCGGTCGCTCCATCGGTTGTTCGGCCGACACCGCGTCGACCGGACACAGGCTGTCGCGAGATTGTGACGGAGTTCGGGCATACGGGCCACTATATAGTCCGGTGGCGCACCGAAAGGTCGATTGAGGAACGGGTGACCCCTACGATGACGTCGGGGCTGCCCATCACCCGCCTTGGAGATCCCGGGGACAATGTCGAAGTCTGATCATCAGGGTCTGAAGCGATTGCAAGGAGCCGCCGGCATTCTGTTGGCGTCCTTCGCGATGATCGCGGGTACCGGCAGCAGCCCAGCCGACGCCGCGCGGTCTGAATGGGTATCGACGGAGTTCGCCGATGTGCGGCTGGTCTCAGCGACCAAGGCGGTTGGGGAGCGGACGGAGATCCCCCTGGGTCTGCATTTTCGGTTGGCGGACGGCTGGAAGGTCTACTGGCGGTCGGCCGGTGACGCGGGCTATCCGCCGATCGTCGAATTCGAAGGCTCTCAGAATCTGAAGGAGACGACCTGGCGGTACCCGGTGCCGGAGCGGTTCAGCCTCTTTGGGCTGGAGAGTTTCGGCTACGACACGGAGGTGGTCTATCCGATCACGGCCGCGGTGACCGAGCCTGGAAAGCCCCTGCAGATCCAGGCCAACATGAACGCCCTGGTCTGCAGTGACATCTGTGTTCCCATGGATGCGGCGCTGGCGTTGACGGTGCCGGAAGGACCCGATGGCGCCACACCGTTCACGCAGCTGATCGACCGGTTCCGTGCGCAAGTTCCGATGGATCTTCCGGGTGCGGGGATAGATGTTACCTCGGTCACCCCGGTCGGTGAGCCCGTTGCTCATTCCCTCGCGGTCACCGTCACGGCGTCCGCGCCTCTTTCAAAGCCGGATGTGTTCCCCGAAGCGCCTGAGGGGTACAGCTTTGGCAAGCCGGAGGTGACACTCGCGCCGGATCGCCGTTTGGCCACGTTGGTCATTCCCGCGAGCCTGCCGAAGGACGGGGCCCTAGCGGGACTGCCGGTTACCCTGACCGCGGTGGACGGAGACCGGTTCGTCGAACGCGAGAGGACCGTAAGTCTGGCGGGGGACGCAGGAACCATCCCGGAAACCGGTGACAGCACCGCCGGGCTTTGGGCCACGATGCTGGGCTTTGCCTTTCTGGGTGGCCTGATCCTGAACCTGATGCCCTGTGTTCTACCGGTGCTGTCGATCAAGCTTCTCGGCGCGATTTCTTACGGTGGCGCGAACTCGAGTGTCATCCGACGCGGATTCCTGGCATCAGCAGCGGGCATCGTCGTCTCCTTCCTGGCACTCGCCGCCGCCGCAATCGGCGTGAAGGAGGCAGGGCTCGCGGTTGGGTGGGGCATCCAGTTCCAGCAGCCGCTCTTTTTGACCGTGCTTGCGATCATTGTGGCTGGCTTCGCCGCCAATCTCTGGGGTTTGTTTGAAGTCCGGCTGCCCGGCTGGCTTGGCGACCGCCTAAGCGGTGGTCAGAACGCCACCGGTGAACACGGCTCGCTTCAAAGCCACTTCATGACCGGGGCATTCGCGACCCTTCTGGCAACCCCATGCTCCGCGCCCTTCCTTGGAACGGCGGTTGGATTTGCGCTGTCGCGCGGTGCGGTTGAGATCGTCGCCATCTTCTTTGTGATGGGCCTCGGTCTTGCCGCCCCGTATCTGGCCGTCGCCGCTTTCCCCGGGCTGGCGAAGGCCCTTCCGAAACCCGGCGCCTGGATGGTTCGAGTCCGCCAGGTTCTCGGGTTTGCGCTCGCGGCAACTGCCGTTTGGCTTGTCAGCATCATCGCGGCCCAAGTCAGCGGATGGCTGGCGGGTGGCATTGCGCTCGCACTTGTTGGTCTCGTTACCGCCTCCGGCCTGGGTGCAATGACGGGCCGAACCCGCGTCTCTCCCACGCTGGCCGGGGGCGGTGTTGTTCTGTCGGTGGTCATCGCATTGGGCCTAGGTTTCGAAGCGACACGCACACTCGGAACCGATCCACGCCCCCTCGAGACCGAGGAGGCGGGCGCGCAAGAAAGCGATGCGTTCACATGGGTGGCCTTCGAGACATCCGCCATCGACGGCCTCGTTGCGCGTGGTAAGACCGTTCTCGTCGATGTGACCGCCGACTGGTGCTTGACGTGCAAGGTGAACAAAGCGGTCGTGTTGGACACCAGCCCGGTTGCGGAAACGTTGGGCTCGGACAACGTCACGGCCATGCGCGCTGATTGGACCCGCCCAAACCAGGCAATTGCCGACTACCTCTCCTCGTTCGGCCGATACGGAATTCCCTTTAACGCCGTTTACGGGCCGAAGGCCCCGAATGGCATTCCGCTGCCAGAGGTACTGACCACCAAGGCGGTCATGGATGCCGTTGCCGAGGCAAGCGGGGGTACGGTCACCGCGGCGGTGTCGAGATAATCGTCTTGAAGACGGGCATTGCCGGTTAGCCACTGGACAACGCCCTCCGTAAGGTCATATTCCCGAGCGCCGGTCGCGGCACCGCGGCCGAAGGGTGGAGTGAAGACTCCGTCAAAGCGACCTCGGAGGGATTTCAGATGAGCATCAAGGTAGGGGACAAGGTTCCGGCGGCCCCGCTGAAGCACAAAACGGCGGACGGCATCGACGACCTGGGCACCGGCGAGCTGTTCAGTGGCAAGAAGGTTGTGATTTTCGCGGTTCCGGGCGCCTTCACGCCGACCTGCTCCGCAAAGCACCTGCCTGGCTTCGTCGAGAAGGCCGCTTCGCTTAAGTCGAAGGGCGTCGATACGATCGCTTGCGTATCGGTCAACGACGCGTTCGTCATGGATGCCTGGGGCAAGGATCAGAGCGCAGGCGACAGTGTCATGATGCTGGCCGACGGCAATGCCACCTTCACCAAGGAAATGGGCCTTGAGATGGATGGCTCCGGCTTTGGCATGGGCACCCGTTCCCAGCGCTACGCCATGATCGTCGACGACGGCGTGGTTACCGAGCTGATGGTGGAACAGCCGGGCCAGTTCGACGTGTCTTCAGCCGACTCGGTTCTGTCCAAGCTTTAAGCGCGACTGACCAGAAAAGCGAAACGCCCGGCTCCTCGGCCGGGCGTTTTCACTTTTGGACCGAGCAGCCTCAGGCCGTCATCGCGCGGGCGACCCAGGCATGGAAAGCGTGGGTCGCCGTATCCATGACCGGTGAGAACTTGCCACCGTCGAACTGACTCGATCGGCCCTTCTGCATGCCCTCACACACCCCGATGTCTTCGAGGAAAACGCCCTTCCAGAGGGCGGTGTTCCGCTGGCGCATGTCTGCGTAATCGGGCCCGGTGGCTTCTTCCTTGGCGTAGTAGATGGCCACACGCTCCCGCGTTCCAGAAAGACCGGTGGGCTCGAGAATGATTGCGAAAGCATGATCCTTATGAACGCCGAGGAGCACGTTCGGATAGAGCGCGACATACTCCGCCGCCACGTCCCACTTATCAGACAGACCCTCGAACTTCGGGAACTGCCGCCCGCTCTCATCCAGCATCGGGTTGTAGACCAGGGTCCCTTGTCCGGAGAACTCGTCGTTCTCGATGATCATGTAGTGATCTTCCAGCCTTGAGTAGCTGTTGAGACCAGGGTGGACGAAGGGCAGGTGATAACTTTCGCAGAAGTTCTCGACCGCAAGCTTCCAGTTGCTCTGTACCACCAGCTCGAACGAGGAGTCGGGTCCGGCGTGATAGACCGGCTTCTCGAACTCCGCCCACCGCTCGATCAACGAGGCAGCGTCCACCTCGAAGGCCGGGGCGGTGCCGGACATGTTGACGAACACCACGTCCCGCCACACCGTCGACCGGATCTCGATCAACCCAAGCAGCGCCTTATCCATGTCGGGATGCTCATTCACGCCGGGGCCGCCCACATGCGGCGTCGCCCGCAGCTTGCCCTTAAGGTCGTAACACCAGGAGTGGTAGGGGCAGCGGATCTGACGCCGGACATTCTTTGGTTCCTCCACCAGGATCATGCCCCGGTGGCGGCACACATTTTCAAACACGCGGACCGCACCATCCTCATCCCGGACGATCACCAAGGGCGTGCCGACGAAGTCGACCGGATAGGTGTCGCCCGCGTTCGGAACATCCTTGCCGAACCCAATGGCGGTCCACTGCCCCTCGAAGACCTTGCGGCGCTCTTCAGCAGCCACGTCCTCGGAGATGTAGAAACCATTCGGAAGTCCGCGCGCAGTCCGGGTCTCCCCCAGAACCGCTGACAAATCTCCGACCAAATCCGCTGCCGCCATTGCCCCAGACTCCCAATCCAGTCCCGTGCTCCAGACAAGGGATCACGGGAGATCGAATGGGAACCGACGCCGGACGACATCCGCGTCGGCTACAAAACAGAGCAGCCCGGAATCACTCCAGAAAGTCGTTCGTCCAACGGTCGTATTCGCCACCGCGCGTCACCTGCTTCACGAGGTCGGCTGCCGGAAGACCGCTAAGGTCAGCGGGCGCTGTACCTTCTCGAAGGGCTTTCAGCGTGTCGTGGACTGCCTGGATCGCCGCCATGAACGGCTGATGGCCCTGAAGGGCGAACCGAACGCCCTTGCCACCGAGCCATGCCCTGTCCTGCAACGCCGCCGGAAGCCCGCCAAGCATAAGCGGCAGGGAGATTTCCTGAGAGACCGCTTCGACCTGTTCCGCCGTTTTGGCGCCGACAAGGAAGATCGCGTCCACGCCCGCCGCCTCATACGCCTTGGCCCGGCGGATGGCATCTTCGGTGCCGGTAACGGAGAGTGCAGAAGTCCGGCCGAAGATCGCGAGTGAGGGGTCCGTGCGGCCTTCGAGCGCGGCCTTCATCTTGCCGACGCCCTCTTCCACCGACAGCAGCTCGGTCTTGCCGCCGGAGCCGAAACGGCGGGGTAGGAGCGTATCCTCAATGCTCATGCCCGCGATCCCGGCCGCCTCCAACTCCTCGACCGTCCGCTTCACGTTGAGGGCGTTGCCGTAGCCATGATCCGCATCGACCATCAGCGGCAGATTGCCGGCGCGGCAGATCCGGCCCGCCTGATCCGCAAACTCAGACAACGTGAGGACGATCAGATCCGGTGCCCCCAGCACCGTCATCGACGCGATGGAGCCCGCGAACATGCCGATCTCAAAGCCGAGATCCTCGGCGATCCGGGACGAGATCGGATCGTAGACCGACCCCGGGAAAACACAGGCGTCCCCGTCCAGAACCGCCCGAAACCGCTCCCGCCGCGCTGCATGCCGCATTCTTTCCTCCCTGAACACATCCGGCTCCCGCCGGTTCGGCCGAGAGAGTGCCCGGCCCGACGTTCGGATGCAAAACGTTCGGGATCGGCTCAATCCCATGGACGGAAAGGCAACCATTCCGGCTTCCCTCTGGTCGCAGGCCGAGACACGTGCTGACATAGGCAAAACAAGACTTCTGGGAGGACGGGCATGGGACGGTTGTCCAATGCGATGACGGTGACGCCGATCGCGGGCGCCATGGGTGCCGAGATCAGGGGCGTCGATGTCTCTGAGGACATGAGTGACGAGGCATTCGGAGAGATCCGTCAGCTCTTCCTCGACAATCAGGTTCTCATCTTCCGGGACCAGACCCTCAGTATCGAGCAGAACAAGGCCTTCGCACAGCGTTTCGGCCCCCTGGTCCCCTACCCGTTCGCCCAAGGCCTGGAGGGCCACCCCGAGATCTTCGAGATCCGGAAGGAACCGGACGAAGCGAAGAACTTCGGCGGGGTCTGGCACACGGATATGTCGTTCACCGAGCGTCCTCCGGTCGGCACGATGCTGTACGCCAAGGAAGTTCCGTCGCGCGGCGGCGACACGCTCTTGACCAACCTCTACTGGGCGTATGAGAGCCTGAGTGAGCCGATGAAGAAGATCGTCGATGGGCTGAACGGCGTTTACAGCGGCGACCTGAAAGGCAAGCGGGGCGGCCGTGCTGCGACGATTGCGGAAACCCGGTACAAGCCCATGAACATCGACAATGCGGGCGCTATGGAAGCGGAGCACCCCTTGGTCCGCACGCACCCGGAGACGGGTCGGAAGGCGCTCTACATCAGCGGCAGCCATCTCTATCGCATCGCCGGGATGACGGATGCCGAGAGCAACGCGTTGTTGGGCTTTCTGAAGGATCATGCCGGAACGCCGGACTTCACCTGCCGGGTCCGGTACGAGCCCGGATCACTGGTGCTCTGGGATAACCGGTGCACCCAGCATCGGGCGCTGAACGACTACACGGGCGAGCGCCGCGTCATGCATCGGCTGACCATCGCGGGCGGCGACATTCCAAGTTGAGGCCGGTCCGGCCGACAACAGACCAAACGAGGGCTTCATGTCTAAGAGAATTGCGATTGTCGGCGCGGGCGCCGTCGGTGCCTATGTCGGCGGCTACTTCGCGCGGGCGGGCGAGGACGTCACGCTGATTGATCCCTGGCCCACCCATGTGGAGGCCATGAACGCGAACGGCCTCTCCCTCTCCGGCACGACGGAGGAAGAGAGCTTCACCACGCCAGTCAAGGCCATCCACCTCACCGAGGTTCAGAGCCTGACCCGGTCCGGGCCGATCGACATCGCCTTCATCACGGTGAAAGCCTACGACACCGCCTGGGCGACCATGATGATCAAGGACTACCTCGCGCCCGACGGTGTGGTCGTCTCGCTTCAGAACTGCATCAATGAGGAGACGATCGCGGGTGTCGTCGGCTGGGGCCGGGTGGTCGGCTGCATCGCGGCGAAAATCGCGGTGGAGCTGAAAGGCCCGGCAACGGTACGACGCGGCGGCCCCAAGGGGGGCGACAAGCACACCGTCTTCCGGGTGGGGGAAGCGCATGGCCGGATCACACCGCGGATCGAGCATATCGCCAAGATGCTGTCCGACGTGGACAGCGCCATGACCACACCCAACTTGTGGGGCGAGCGGTGGTCGAAGCTCTGCGCCAATGCCATGGGTAACGGGGTGTCAGCGGCGACGGGCTTCGGCTCCAACGACTGCGCCCGAGATCCCATCACCCGGTCGCTCATGATCCGTCTGGCGGGGGAAGCGGCCCATGTCGGCAAGTCGCTCGGGTATTCCCTGGAGAAGATCGGCAATTCCCCGGCCGAGACTTGGATTGCCGCCTCCGGGGTCGCCGGGTCGGTCGACGAAAGCGCCAAGGCGTCCTTGGAGGAGGAACTGCTGGCGAGCACGAAAGGCCGTCTTGACGACAACCGCCCCTCCATGGGCCAGGACATCAACAAGGGCCGAAGGACGGAGATCGAGCAAATCAACGGCTACATCGCCGATAAAGCCGCTGAAATCGGGCTCTCTACGCCTGCAAACGCGGGTCTGGTGAAAGCCGTCAAAACCGTGGAACAGGGCCACGCAAATCCCGCGCGGGAGCGCGTGGAGGGGATCTAAAGCGCGCCTAACGGGTGCTTGGCAGATTGGAGCTTTGCTGGGCACTCCCGGTTTGTGTTCGGGATCGGCGGCACCGCTCGGAACACCATTGGACCTCGTCCCAAACGCGCGCCCATTTTCGCCGCCAGGTGAAGGGCCTGCCACACGCCCGGCAGATCTTGGTAGGCAGATCTGACTTCCGGCGCATTCCGGCCATGCTCAAACCTCCAGCGCCATCTGATCGGCGTTCGCTTTATCACCATCCCGACGGTTGGCCCGTCGACGCGCGCCCGTCATCGGCATCCCGGACCGTCGGCTTCCGTGGACCCGCTGTATCTCGGCGGCGACGTCTCGGTACTCGGCACCGCTCCTCACCGACCAAATCTTGGACCGAGCGTGCCGCGCGGCCACCATGTGATCGACCACCGGTGCTGGATAGTCCCGGCCGATCACAACACCCAGATCCGCCTGTTCCAACGGCGTGAGGGTCCAGGGGGTGTGGATCATCGGTGCCGGTACCGCCGCCAATGCCGGAAGCCAGCGGCGAATGAACGTGCCATCCGGGTCCTGATCCATGGATTGCTTGATCGGATTGTAAATGCGGGGCGTGTTGATGCCGGTCGTTCCCGACTGCATCTGGACCTGCGACCAATGAATGCCCGGCTCGTAGTCGGTGAACAGCCGGGCCAGATGGAGACCCGGCTCCCGCCAGTCGAGCCAGAGATGATAGCTCGCGACCGCCATTAGCATCGCGCGCATGCGGAAGTTGATCCACCCGGTCTCCCGCAACATTGCCATGCAGGCGTCCACGAACGGCCATCCGGTCGTTCCGTCGCACCAAGCCTTCAGTTTGGCGGAATCCTCTCCCCGCAATCCCTCATAGGCGGGATGCAGACAGCGCGTCTCCAGTTCCGGCGTGGTCTCGAGCTTCTGGATGAAGTGGCAGTGCCAATGGAGGCGTCCGGCAAAGCTGGACAAAGCCCCTTTCCAACCCGTCCGCCCGGTATCGGCGGCAACAGCCCTCTGACGGGCCCACGTCGCCTGTGCGGCTTCCCGCATGGAAAGGGTCCCTGCCGCCAAGTGGGGTGAGAGACGGGAACAGGCGCTTTCCCCGGTGAGCGGGCTGGACATCTCTCGCCGGTATCCCCGCCCCCTCTCAGTCAGAAAGCTTTGGAGGGTGACCTCGGCCTCAAGCCGGCCTCCTGGTTGGCGCCCGCCGCACCCATCCACAGCAAGACCCAATTCAACGGCATCCGGAATCACGCCAGGCTCCAGACCCGACAGAGGCTCAAGAGATGGCGGGGCGGCCGTCATCGGCTCCGCCATCATCTGGTCCCACCGGCGTGCCCAGCCATTGCGGTCCTGAAGGCCACGCAACACGCCGAACTGCGGCCATTCCCGCCAGTCGACACTGTTCGCTCGCGCCCAAGCCTTAACCCGGCGGTCCCGGTCATAGGTCCACGCGTTCCCAGTCTCTTCGTGAGAGTAGAGACGGAAACCCCCGAAGGCCTGCCGCAGATCCTCAAACACCGAAACCGCATCGCCCACTCTCACCACAAGAGGCTGTCCTCGTGCAGCCAGCCCGGCGCGAAGATCTGACAGTCCTTCCGCCAGGAACTCCCAATGGCGGGCCGCCGTGTCCGGCAAAGCCCAATAGCCCGGCTCCACAATGTAGAGCGGCACAACCGCACCCGTTCGTGCAGCCTCGGCGAGCGGCCGGTGATCGATAAGGCGCAGATCGCGCTTGAACCAGACAACGGTGATCATGGTTCGGATACGCGCCCGGACCGCTTGAGGTTCACCCAACCAAAACGGTCTCAATGCCGTGAGTTGACGCATAGGCTGGCCGGGAGGATAGTCGGCTCCCAACCGAGAGGCCATTAATGACAATCTCCGCCGGAGCCGCGCCGCGGGACGAGGGGTCGTACCCCATCGTCCGGCTGATCGCCGCCTTCACCCTGATGACCGTCGGGCTCTCCGCGATGTACGCCACCATCGTGGTGTTGAAGCCGGTCGCAATCGAGTTCGAGTCCGGACGCGGCGCGGCGTCGCTTCCTTACATGCTGTTCATGCTGGGGTTCGGTGTCGGTGGCGTGCTGATGGGGCGCTTGGCCGATCGTGTGGGCATCATACTGCCGCTGCTGATTGCCGGGGTGGCCCTGCCGGCCTCCTTCTTCGCCGCCGCCCACGCCCAAACCCTCTGGCAGTTTTGCCTGGCGCAGTCGGTTGCTGCGGGGCTCCTTGGCGCGTCTTCGACCTTCTCGCCGCTGGTATCGGACATTTCCCACTGGTTCACTAAGAGACGCGGCCTCGCACTCGCCATCGTCATCAGCGGCAGCTACATGGCCGGAACCGTTTGGCCCCCGGTCCTACAAGCCCTGATCGATCAGGTCGGGTGGCGGGACACGTTCATGTTCTTCGGCATCCTGACCATGACGATCATGCTGCCGCTGACGGCGGTGTTGGCGCGCCGCACAGTACTCTCGGAAGATCCAGAGCCCGCCTCCGTCGGCGCGTCGACAGACCGTCCGCTCGGGTTCTCGTTCGGCACGTTGCAATGCCTGATCTGCGTGGCCGGGATTGGCTGCTGTGCGGCCATGGCCATGCCCCAGGTTCACATCGTGGCCTATGCAACGGATCTGGGCTTCGAAGCCCGGGACGGCGCGTTGATGCTGTCGCTCATGCTCGGCTTCGGGATCATCAGCCGGCTGGTTTCGGGATGGATCTCGGACTTCATTGGGGGCCTGGGAACCCTCATCCTCGGCTCCACGTTGCAGGGTGCCGCGCTGGTCGGTTTCCTGTTCGTCAACAGCCTGGAAGGGCTCTACATCCTCTCCTGCTTCTTCGGGTTGTCCCAAGGGGGGATCGTGCCGTCCTATGCGATGATCGTTCGGGCGTTCTTTCCCGCCGGGGATGCCGGATGGCGCATCGGCATGTCGCTCCTGTTCACCATGATTGGGATGGCTCTCGGCGGCTGGATGGCAGGGGCGCTCTACGACTATTCGGGCGACTACACACTCGCGTTCATCAACGCCATCGCCTTCAATGTTCTGAACCTGGTGATTACGCTGTTTTTCATCGCGAGACTACGGCGCGGATCGGCGGCGGCGGTCGCCACCTGACCGTGGCAGGGTTTCGAGGATCGGGTCGCTTCGCCTATTCTTGCGGGACGACAACCAAGGGAGACGGCGCGTGTCGGAACGGGTTGGGGTGATGGACTTGGTGGCGGAGGCGCGTGCCGGGATCGACGAGATCTCGGTCGCCGAGGCCATGCCGCTGCTTGAGGCTGGAGACATCGTCCTGGTGGACGTCCGCGACATCCGGGAGAGGCAGCGGGACGGCTTCATTCCGGGCAGCTTCCATTGCCCGCGCGGCATGCTTGAGTTCTGGATCGATCCGGAGAGCCCTTACTTCAAAGAGATCTTCGGGTCGGGCAAACGCTACGTCTTTCATTGCGCACTGGATTGGCGATCGGTCCTGTCGACGAGCACCGCAAACCGGATGGGCCTCGCCCCCGTTGCCAGCATGACCGGTGGGCTTAAGGCCTGGCGGGAGGCCGGCGGCCCGATTGAGGTTCCCCCGCCCCGGGACAGTGCCAAGGAGAAGGCCTGATCCCATGACCGGCACCCGGGCCGCCCTACCGTCGATTGACGCGGTTCTTCGGCTGCCGGAGGCGGGCGTGCCGATTGAGCAGCATGGCCGGAAAGCCACGGTCTCCGTGCTTCGCGAAGTTTTTGCCGAGATCCGGGAGCGGTTCGATGAGACCACCGTCACCGATCGAGACGTGATCGCCGCCTCCGCTCTCCAGGAAAGCATCGAACGGTTGGACGCAAGGGCTGCACCCGCCATCCGCCGCGTCTTCAACCTCACAGGCACCGTCCTTCACACAAATCTCGGCCGGGCCGTACTGGCCCCGGAGGCGGTCGAGGCCGTCCGTCTGGCGGCGAGTGAGCCGAGTACGGTTGAGTTCGATCTTGAGAGTGGGAAACGCGGCGACCGTGAACGGGGCGTCGAAGAGCGGCTATGCCGCCTGACCGGCGCGGAGGCGGCAACTGTCGTCAACAACAACGCAGCCGCCGTTCTCCTCGTCCTGGACGCTCTGGCGAAGCGGAAAGAGGTGCCGGTCTCCCGCGGAGAGCTTGTGGAGATTGGCGGGGCGTTCCGGATGCCGGACGTCATGGCGAGAGCCGGCGTGAAGATGCGAGAGGTCGGAACCACCAACCGCACCCATCTGGCCGACTTCGAAGAAGTTCTCGGCCCCCGCACCGGATTGGTCATCAAAGTCCACACCTCGAACTACGTGGTCCGGGGGTTCACCTCCGCTGTGCCAGAGAAAGCTCTCGCAACGCTTTGCAAATCGGCCGACGTGCCCTTCGTGGTGGACCTGGGAAGCGGGGCGCTGGTCGATATGGCTGCCTGGGGATTACCGGCGGAGCCGACGCCGATGGCATCTCTCGCAGATGGTGCCGACGTCGTCACCTTCAGCGGCGACAAACTCCTCGGCGGGCCGCAGGCCGGGCTGATCGTTGGCCGAAAGGACCTGATCCAAAAGATCAAGCGCAACCCGATGAAGCGCGCGCTCCGCATGGACAAGCTCGGGCTGGCCGCTTTGGAGGCGACGCTCGCGCTCTACGAGGATCCGGACAGGCTGACCAACCGGTTGCCGACGCTTCGATGGCTCACCCGGTCACCGGAGACCGTTAGGGCGTCTGCGGAGAGGCTGGCTCCCGCCCTTTCAGAGATACTCGAGCGCGATTGGCGGGTTACGTCGGAACCGTGCCGAAGTGAGATCGGCTCAGGCTCCCTGCCAGGCGAGGCCATCGACAGTTGGGCGATCGTCATCCGCCGGGCGAAAGGCAAACCGGGCAAAGAGCTTGAGCGGCTCGCCGCAGCCTTCCGCCGGCTGCCCGTACCCGTTATCGGACGGGTGGCGGACAACGCGCTTTGGCTGGATCTTCGCTGCCTGGACGATGTAGATCGCTTCATTGAACAGCTTGGCGGACTGACACACGGCGAGAGTCCTTGAAGACGCTTGTCCTCGCGACGGCAGGCCATGTGGATCACGGCAAGACAACGTTGGTCCGTGCTCTCACGGGGGTTGAAACGGATCGCCTTGCCGAGGAGAAACGCCGGGGCCTGACGATCGAACTTGGCCGCGCCTATCGAGAGCTGCCGGATGGCCGAGTGCTGGGGATTGTCGACGTGCCGGGCCACGAGCGGTTCGTCGGCACCATGCTCTCCGGTGTCTCAGGCATTGACGCCGCCCTCTTGGTCGTTGCGGCCGACGACGGACCCATGCCCCAAACGATCGAGCATCTGCGGATTTTATCCCTGCTTGGGGTCCGCCAAAGCCTGGTCGCGCTGACAAAGACGGACCTCGTCGATGGGCACCGGGTGGCGGAGGTGACACGGCAGATCCAAGAGCTGCTGGCCGCCAGTCCGCTCGCCGAAGCGCCGATCTTTCCGATATCCGCCGCAACTGCGGCCGGTGTGGAGCCACTCGAAACAGCGATTGCAAATCTAAGGACTGAAGACCGGTCCCTGGACGCACTTTTCCACCTGGCGATCGACCGGAGTTTCATTGCCCCCGGTCGGGGCTTGGTGGTCACTGGGACGGTTTCGTCCGGCGTGATCCGCGTGGAAGACGCTGTGCTGCTGCACCGGGGCGCCCAGCCCGCCCACCCAGCCCGCGTGCGGGGCATAGAAGTTGCGGGTCGTGGTACCGACCAGGCTTCGGCGGGGATGCGCTGCGCCCTTGATCTCGCGGGCCCGGATGTTGACCGGGGCACAGTCGGCCGCGGCGACTGGGTATCCGACCCGGCGATGACCGACGTATCTGACCGGCTCGATGTTCTGCTGCCGCCCGGCACGGCTCTGAGCGAACGAAGACGCGACGATATGCCGGTCCACTTCCACATCGGGGCCGCCGACCGGGCGGGCCGTCTTGCCCTCTTGGGCGATGCCGCCGGTGACGGGCAAGAAGGCACTTGGGCCCGCGTGCGTCTCTCGGAGCCGGTGCTCGCGGTCACGGGCGACCGGTTCGTTCTGCGGGACGGTAGCGCACAAAACACCATCGGCGGGGGTATCGTCATCGACCCTTTCGGCCCCGCGCGCGGCCGCGCCAAACCCGACCGTCTGGCGGAACTTGGCGCTCTGGCGGAGGCTGATCCGCGGACAGCGCTCGAAGGATTGGCCGGGTTCGGCCCCGTTGGCCAAGGCCTTTTTGCGCGGCGCCGGGGCCTGCCGGAGGCGGCGGTCACCACCCTCTTGCAAACCTCGCCGCGTCTCTTTGCGGTGCCTCGAGCCGAGCTGATATGGCTTCACCAGGACTGGCTATCGTTTCTTGAGGAATGCCAAGCGGCGGTTGAGGCAGCCCACAGCGCCCACCCTGAGCTGGCAGGCATGGACCGTTCGGCATTTCTTCGCGCCCTTTCCGTCCGACCCCAACCCGGCTTGCTTGACGCAGCGCTCGGCTATCTCACCGAAACCGGAACGTTGTCCCACCGCCATGGTGTCTGGGCCCACCCGGAGCACGAACCAAAACTGTCCGACGGCGATGAAGCTTTCTGGGCCCGAATTGGCCCATTGCTGAGAAGCGACGGGACCCCTCCGCCGGTGGTTCATGAGTTGGCGAAATCCCTGGGGCAGGACCCGGAGGTTGTCGGCCGGCACCTGGTCCGGATCGCCCGGGCCGGGCGCCTTGTCAGGATTGGCCGGAACCGTTTTGTGCCGCCGGGCGATCTCGATCGTCTCGCCGCCGCCCTACCCCAGATGGAGAACGGATTCACAGTCGCCGACTTCAGAAGCACTACAGGCCTCGGACGCAACTTCACGATTGAGGTCTTGGAGTACTTCGACCGGGCGGGGATCACGCGCCGGGAGGGCGATCGCCGTCTGATAAGGCCACACACTATTGCGCATTCGGCAACTTGATCCGCCCGAAGCGGCACTCTAGCTTCTTTCTTGGAGGGAATTCCCGTCCGGTGACGGGCGCGGGCTTCAAATCCGTCGGGGGGCGCAGGGCGCGTCCGGTGGGTTCGACTCCCACTTCCTTCCGCCAATTCCGCGATCGGAGGCTTCATGATCGATACTCGAACCGGACGGGGGAGGACGCCATGGCGAGGCTAGCCGACATCCCTGAGCCGACACGCACGCACGTGGCAAACCTACCCTGCCCGACTTACGACGACACGCCGTGGACCAAAGCGCCCGCCGTCTCCGAAGCGCGGGTGGCAATCGTCTCCACCGCCGGGTTGTCTCGACGGAACGACCGGCCGTTTACCTTCGGCGCAGATGACTACCGGGTGATCCCCGGCGATACACCGGCGTCGGATATCGTGATGAGCCATGTGTCGAGCAATTTCGACCGCTCCGGCTTCCAGCAGGATTTCAACATCGTCTTCCCGTTGGAACGGCTCCGTGCCATGGCCGACGACGGCGAGATCGCCTCTGTCGCGGGCTACCACTACTCGTTCATGGGCGCCACGCACCCCGACGAGATGGAAGCCACGACCCGGCATCTGGCCGAAGTCATGAAGAAAGATGGTGTGACCGCCGCTGTTCTCATTCCCGTTTGACCGAACTGTACGCGCGCCGTGAGCGGGCTTGGTCGGTTTCTTGAGGAAGAGGGAATTGCAACGGTTCAGATCAGTCTGGTCCGCGAGCATACGGAAACGATGAAAGCGCCCCGCGCGCTGTTCGTGCCGTTCATGCTGGGCCGTCCGCTGGGGGTCCCGGATGATGCGGCATTCCAACGCCGGGTGCTGAAAGCGGCTCTCGGTGTGCTGGAAGCGCCGGAAGGGCCGGTGATCATCGACTACGCCGAGGAAGCGCCGGCCGTGGTCCAGTCGGAGGAGGAGACGGAAGGTTGGGTGTGTCCCATCTCTTTCGGTAAACCCGATGGCGAGGAAACACTCACGGACCTTTTGGCCCGCGAGATCCAGCAGATGCGGGTCTGGTATGAAGAGTCCTTGAAACAGGATGGGCGGACGACGGTTGGGGTCTCCGGTTTGGAGATTGAAGCCGTGGGCACCTTCCTGGCCGCCGTGGCGGAGGATCCTTCCACCAAACCGCCCCGGGACGACCTGTCCTACGGAGACTGCGTGAAGTACGCGGTGGACGACCTAAAGGCGTTTATGTACGAGGCCGCGGCCGCCCAGCCCGGCACGGCGACACCCGGAGAGTTGGACGACTGGTACTGGGGTCAGTCCGCTTCCGGTCAAGTCGTCAAGGCCGTTTGGCGCCACGCGTTGGAGAGTGAGGATCCCTCATTCAATCGCACATCGCGGGTTCTGGTGCCGCATCCACGGCAGCAGGACGCAGCCGACTAAAGAAGACTAAAGCGGGTGATCATACAGCCTTGATCACCCGCCTTGTTTTCATTGAATAAACAACGCCCAGTTGCGTCTACCCATGCCAATCTGTTAGGTTCCTTCCAATTTAGGTTGTGAATTTATTGCATGGGGGATGGCCGTGGGCACACGCATCCGTGAAGATTTCAGAAGCATTACAGGCCAAGAGAAAGCTGCAATTCTGCTGATGTCTCTCAGTGAAGAGCATGCGGCCAAGCTCTTCTCTTCCATGGATGATGAAGAGATCAAGGAAATCTCTCAAACGATGGCGTCGCTTGGGAACGTCAGTTCAAATATCGTTGAGAGGTTGTTTATCGAGTTTGCCGAACAGGTATCCTCCACAGGCTCCCTTGTGGGCTCCATGGAAAGCACGGAACGGCTTCTTGGCAAGGTGCTGGGCGTCGACCGCGTCGGCGACATCATGGAGGAGATCCGGGGCCCCGCCGGCCGGACCATGTGGGACAAGCTCGCGAATGTGAACGAGCAGGTCCTCTCCAACTATTTGAAGAATGAGTATCCGCAGACCGTCGCGGTCATCCTCGGCAAGATATCGCAGGCGCACGCCGCCAAGGTCATGGCCACCCTTCCGGAGAACTTCGCCATGGAGGTGGTGATGCGGATGCTCCGAATGGAAGCGGTGAACAAGCAGATCGAGAAAGACGTGGAGCGCGTGCTCCGCACCGAGTTCATGTCGAACCTCGCCCGTACAAACCGCCGTGACAGTCACGAGATGATGGCGGAGATCTTCAACAATCTGGACCGCGCAACGGAGAACCGCTTCGTCTCGGCGCTGGAGGAACGGAATAAGGACTCGGCAGAGCGAATCCGGGCCCTGATGTTCACGTTCGAAGATCTATCCCGGATTGATCCCGCGGGCGTGCAGACGCTGCTCCGGGCTGTGGACAAGGACAAGCTCACGGTCGCCCTGAAAGGCGCGTCCGAGGAGCTGAAGGATCTGTTCTTCTCCAACATGTCGGAGCGGGCCGCAAAGCTGTTGCGGGAGGATATGCAGGCCTCCGGTCCAGTCCGGCTTAAGGATGTGGAAGATGCGCAGACAATCCTTGTGAACGCGGCAAAGGACCTCGCCGACCGGGGTGAGATCATGCTCGGAGGTTCAGGCGGAGACGAGCAGTTGGTCTACTAGACCCGGACCGGAAAGAC
Organism: Thalassobaculaceae bacterium; assembly: GCA_963691835.1. Taxonomy (GTDB): domain Bacteria; phylum Pseudomonadota; class Alphaproteobacteria; order Thalassobaculales; family Thalassobaculaceae. Next base: position 3,325,447 of record OY829383.1, on the reverse strand, counting down.
GTGGTGCGCCAGTGCCGATGGGCCGGCCGCTCAGCCGGCCTCGCGGAGGCCCGAAAGCGCCGCGTCGTACTCCCGGGATAGCCGGGCGACGAGTTCGGCGGCGGGGGCCACGGCCTTGACAGCACCGATGCCTTGTCCGCTGCCCCAGATATCGCGCCATGCCTTCGATTTGTTGGAGCCGCCCGACCCGAACTCCATCTTGGAGGGGTCACTCTCCGGCAGGTTGTCCGGATCGAACCCGCTGTTCACGATCGATTGACGCAGGTAGTTGCCGTGAACCCCGGTAAAAAGGTTCGTGTAGACAATATCGGATGCCTGACCGTCGACGATGCCTTGCTTGTAGCCTTCGTTCGCATTCGCCTCCGCCGTCGCGATGAAGGGAGAGCCGATATAGGCCAGATCAGCCCCCATCGCGCGCGCGGCCAGAACAGCACCCCCATTGGCGATGGAACCCGATAGCAGCAACGGTCCGTCGAACCACTCGCGAATCTCCTGGATCAGAGCGAACGGCGATAGCGTGCCCGCGTGCCCTCCCGCACCGGTGGCCACGGCGATCAGGCCATCCGCACCCTTTTCGATCGCCTTGCGCGCAAAGCGGTCGTTGATGATGTCGTGCAGAACGATGCCGCCGTAGGAATGCACCGCCTCGTTCACCTCGGGCCGAGCGCCGAGAGAGGTGATGACGATCGGCACCTCGTGTTTCACACACATGTCCAGGTCGTGCTGCAGCCGGTCGTTGGACCGGTGGACGATCTGGTTCACAGCAAACGGGGCCGCGGGCGCGTCGGGATTGGCATCGTCATGCCGCCTAAGCGCGTCCTTGATCCGGACGATCCACTTGTCCAGTTCTTCGGCCGGGCGGGCGTTCAGCGCCGGAAACGATCCGACCACCCCTGCGGTGCACTGCGCGATCACCAGATCCGGGTTGGAAATGATGAACAGCGGCGCCCCGACAACGGGAAGGCGCAGTTTCTGGAGGATCGGCGGCAGGCTCATGAGTGACGTTCCCTCAAATTGACCCGCCGACACTCGCACGGGACGTCTATCGGGAAAAGTGCTTCCTCGGTCACGCCGGTCTACGTGGTGCCCGCAGCCTCTTCGGCGACCTTGGCATCCAGCTCATCGGCCGAAATGTCGTCGAAGGACGCATAGTTCATGCGGTACATCCGGGCATAGAGCCCGCCCTTGTCCACGAGATCGTCGTGGGTGCCCTGCTCAATGATGTGGCCGTCACGCAGAACGATGATCCTGTCGGCCCCCCGGATGGTCGCCAGTCTGTGCGCGATCACCAGGGCCGTGCGGCCCTTCAGGAGGGTCCGTAGCGCCTTCTGGATCTCAAGCTCCGTATAGCTGTCGATGCTGGACGTCGCCTCGTCCAGAACAAGGATCTTCGCATCGACGACGAGCGCGCGGGCGAAGCTCAAGAGCTGGCGCTGCCCGAGGGAGAGATTGGCACCCCGCTGCTCCAGCATCGTGTCGTAGCCATCCGGAAGCCGCATGATGAAGTCGTGGGCGCCGACGGCCTTTGCGGCGTCCACGATCTCGTCCGTCGTGGCGTCCGCCTTGGCGTAGCGGATGTTCTCCAGGATCGTGTCCGAGAAGAGGAACGGCTCTTGGAGGACCATGGCAATGTGTCGCCCGAGGGCGGCGTGTGTCAGATCCCGAACGTCATGGCCACCGACACGAACCTCGCCCTCCCACGCATCGTAGAAACGGTGCACCAGCGCCATGGTGCTGGTCTTGCCGGAGCCGGTTGGCCCCACAAGCGCGACGGACTCGCCCGGCTCCGCCCGGAAGGACATGTTCTGCAGCACAGGCGTATCCGGGAGATAGCCGAAGCGGACGTTCCGGAACTCGACCGATCCATCAATGGATTGCAGGTCCTGAGCTTCGGCTTTGTCGGCAACGTCGACCTCTACGTCCATCACCTCGAAGATCCGCTGACCGGCCGCCATGGCCCGCTGCATGATGCTGTACTGAATGGTGAGCGACCGGATCGGGTCGAAGAACCGCTGGACGTAGAACAGAAAGGCGACGATCACGCCAATGTCCAGTGTGTCATCCAGCACCATCGCACCACCGACGACGATCACGATCGCCATGGCCGAGCCCGTTAGGGTATCGACGATCGGGATCATGACGTTCGTGAATTTCGATGCCCGGAGATGGGTCAGGAGATTGGCCCGCGCCTTCTCCTCGAACAGCCCGTAGTTCACGTCCTCCCGGCGGAGCTCCTGGATCGCGCGGATGCCATGGACGTTTTCCGCGAGTGCGGCGTTCGTTGTGCTGCTGGCCTCCCGCGCGGCCATGAACGCCTTCCGTGCCATGGGCAGCCAGATGATCCGCACGACGAACAGGAGCGGGACCACCGACAACGTTAGCGCCCCCAGCATGGGATCAAGTGCCAGCAGAACGATCACAATGCCGAACAGCAGAACCAGATCCCCGATCGCAAAGATCGAGGATTCCAGAAACTCCTGGAGCGCATAGACATCGCCCTGCAGGCGGCTCATGAGACGGCCCACCTCGGTCTTGTCCATGAAGGAGAGGGAGACGACCTGAAGATGGCCATACATGGCACGCCGCAGATCGAAGAGGAGGCGTTGCGCCAACCGCCCGACCGTCGACTCCATCGTGTGGTTAGCGATGAAGTTCACGACGACCACGCCAAGGAAGCCGAAGACGATGATCCGCAGAAGATCCACATCGGACGCTCCTTCAACCAACGCTTCATCGATCGCGAACCTTACGATCAATGGCAGGGTCAGTTGGGTGAGCGTGAACAGCAGGACCGCGGCGACGCCCAGCCAGACCTGACGCCGATAGGGTGCGAGATAGCTCAGGAACCGCTTAACAACCCACTTGTCGAAGGCCCGGCCAAAAAGCTCCTCGTCCTGGCTGACCTGGGAGCCAACGACGGCCAGTGGGGGCTGCTTCACTCCATCTTCGGGGCCGCCGGGTACCGGTTGGACGTCGATGCTCATGACGTCAGCTCCCCGGGATCTCCGGCCACGCTTCTGGATTGGAGGTCGTAGAGCTTGGCATAGCGGCCACCGAGCGCGATCAATTCGTCGTGGCTGCCCCGCTCCACAATCTGTCCTTCCTCAAGGAACACGATCTCGTCGGCGTGCATCAACGAGCTCAAACGGTGCGCGATAACAATGACCGCGCGGTCCTGGACAAAGTCGCGCAGCGCTTCCCGGATCCGGCGCTCGGTGGCTGCATCCACCGCCGCGGTCGAATCGTCGAACACCAAGACCCGCGCATCCGGCAGGATTGAGCGGGCGATGGACAGCCGCTGACGCTGCCCCCCTGAAAGAGAAACCCCGCGTTCGCCCACAAGCGTTTCGTACGCGCCCGGCAGGGCCTGGATGTACTTGTGCAATTGCGCGGTCTGGGCTGACCGCTCGATGTTCGGACGGTCCGCCCACGGGTCCGCATAAGCCACGTTGTGATTGATGCTGGAGGTGAACAGGAACGGCTCCTACTGAACGATCCCAACGGTTTGGCGCAAGGAGCCAAGGGTGACGGTCCGAATATCCTGGCCGTCGATCGTTATGCGGCCCGCCGTCGGGTCGTAGTAGCGCCCCAGCAATTGAGCAATCGTCGTCTTGCCGGAACCGGGCGGACCGACGATCCCGATCATCTTGCCCGGCCGCGCCTCCAGCTCGAGCCCGCTCAACGTCCGCTCATCCTTCGCCCAGGTCGGGTAGCGGAAATCGACGCCTTCGAACCGGACCACAGCGTTCGTGACCTTGAGGTCGTTCGCGTCTTCGGCGTCCGCGACGGAGTGAACGAGATCGATGACATTGAACAACCGGCCACCACAGGTCGATGCCCGGGCGATGGAGTTGATCATCCAGCCGATCTGCCGGACCGGCATCTGAAGGATCAGCATGAACGCCAGCGCCTGGGTCAACTGCCCGATGGTGATCGAGCCATTGGCGACCTTCTCTCCGCCAACCCAGAGCGTAAGACCCATTGCCAGGAAGTAGACGAACGTCATCTGGGTGGTCGACTGGACGAACAGCAGGACCCGCCGACTCGCGATCGCCAAGGCCCCCTTAGCGATTCCGTCATAGCGGCGCATTTCGTGGCCCTGGGCGGCGAAGGCCCTGACGACGCGGATGCCGCCAAGGTTCTCCTCCATGACCTTTGTCAGCAGTGACATCTGATCCTGAAGCGAGAGCCAGGTGTCCCGGAGTTTGAGCCGCGCAAAGGAAGCTCGGACGGCGACAATCGGCACGAAACTCAGCGCCGTCAGCCCAAGCCAAAGATCGGTCTGAATCAGGATCACGGCCCCGCCGCCGATAAGGACCGTCAAGTAGATACTGCGCAAAACGCCGGTATCGACCCAGAGCCGGACACCCTCAATGTCCAAAATCCCCCGCGTCATGAGATCGCCGGTGTGCACCCGGTCATGCCAGGAAAAGCTCAACCGCTGGAGTTGTCGGTAGTAGGCAAGCCGAAGCTCATAGCCAAGATATTGTCCGACCGCCTCGCCCTGATAATTCTGCATCATGGTGAAGAGGCCGCGTGCAACCGCTGCAACGAACAGCAGCAGCGCCGTGCCCATGAGCGCGTCTTCCGCGAGGTCCCGGTTCACGACGCCAGACGCGGCCCCAAACAGAAGACCCTTGGCCTGATCCACCGCCTGGCCAAGATACTGCGGCACGAGGAGCTGGGTGGACGCGGCACAGAAGGTAGCAACGATGGCGATGGCCATTCGGGCCCGGTGCCGGAACGCCATGCGCGTTATCCGGACAAGAACCGACGCATCAAGTTTGGAGACGTCGATTTTGTAGTCACCCGACACTTCGTCGTCGAGACGGGGTGGCGATTTGCGATCGCGTATCATAGAGCTCTGACGGGTTGGAGACGGTCCGGCGCACCGGTCCTGGTCTTATGACTTGGACCGTTTTTCCGATTTGCCAATCCCCATAGGCGACGGCATAGGACCGTCGCCTTGGTACATCATTCCAGTTCGGCTTAGATCAGGCGGCGGCCCGGATGCCCGCAGCCTTCACCGCATCGCCAACGAAACCGTCGAACTGCCGGAAATTCTGTTCGAACCTGCCGCGGAGTTCGTTGGCCGTGGTGTCGTATCCGCCCTTGTCCATCCAGACGGAGCGTGGATCCAAGACATTGGCCGGCACGTTGGGAATGCCCTCGGGTACCAACAGACCGAAGTTCGGGTCCTGGCGCAAACCAACACCGCTTAGCCCGCCGTCGAGGGCGGCGCGGACCATGGCGCGGGTGTGGGCGATGCTCATCCGCTCGCCTCCAGCGCCCGCCCGGCCCCCGGACCAGCCGGTGTTCACCAGCCAACAGGTCGAGCCGTGCTTTGCGATCCGCTCCCGCAGCATCTCGCCGTAGATGCTGGGATGACGCGGCATGAACGGTGCGCCGAAACAGGTCGAGAACGTCGCCTGGGGCTCGCTGCCAAGACCTTTCTCCGTACCCGCGACCCGCGCGGTATAGCCGGAGAGGAAATGGTACATCGCCTGCTCTGCCGTGAGCTTCGAGATCGGCGGCAAAACGCCGAACGCATCGGCTGTCAGCATAACGATGGTATCGGGATGCCCTGCCAACCCGCTCGCACTGGTGTTCGGGATGTAGTCCAGCGGGTAGCAAGCACGGGTATTCTCGGTCTTGGACGCGTCGTCGAAATCCAACACCCGGGCGGCAGGATCGAAGACCACGTTCTCAAGCACCGTGCCGAAACGGCGCGTTGTCGCCCAGATCTCGGGCTCTGCCGCCTGGGACAGTCGGATGACTTTGGCGTAACAACCACCTTCAAAATTGAAGACGCCGGCGTCGGACCAACCGTGCTCATCGTCCCCGATCAGAGTGCGCGTGCCGTCCGCGGACAACGTCGTCTTACCGGTGCCGGAGAGGCCAAAGAAGATCGCCACGTCCCCGCGCGAACCGATGTTCGCCGAGCAGTGCATCGGCATCACGTTCCGGTCGGGCAGCATGTGGTTCAGCACAGTGAAGATCGATTTCTTGATCTCGCCCGCGTATGACGAACCGCCGATGAGCACGATCCGCCGGTCGAAGTCGACCAGGATGAAGGTCTGGGAGTTGAGGCCGTCCGCCTCTCCCCGCGCTTCAAGCCCGGGCACCTGCAACACGGTGAAACCCGGCTCGAAACCAGGCAGAGCATCCGCAGGCGGGCGGATGAACATGTTGCGGGCGAACAGGTTGTGCCACGCGCACTCGGTGATGATGCGAACCGGAAGCCGGTAGGCCGGATCTGCGCCCGCCCAAAGGTCGGCGACAAAGACTTCCCGGCCCTGAAGGTAGGAGGCCGCCCGGTCCAGCATGGCCTGGAAGCGGTCCGCCGAAATCGGCTTGTTCACGGCCCCCCAGTCGATCACATCCCGGGTCGTGTCGCTCTCGACAACGAACTTGTCCTTCGGTGAACGGCCGGTGTGAAGACCCGTGTCCGCCGCGAACGCGCCGCCATCAACAAGTGTGCCCTCACCCCGCCGGACCGCTTCTTCAACGAGGACCGAAGGGGGGAGATTCCAATGAATTCGACCGAGATTGTGAAGACCAAGTTCCTTCATGCCGTCCTTGCCGACGGGCGTCACACCACTCGTCACACGTTCCTCCGACCCAGGTTGTTCGGCGCTACGTCCCGCGCGCCACCCTTTTTGGAGACGCCGCCGATACGCGCCAATCCGGAAACCAAAACCGCAATCGCCGTACGTCTTAGAACCGTCTCTTAAGCGTAACGAAAGGTGATTGCAACCGGACCCGTATGCCTCGATTTTCTTTAGGGTTTTTGTTTCGCCAGACGAAACGAAAGCGAAGAAATTCGAACACAAATGAACGAAAAACTATGCTTTTACGACCGTGGATCCGTCAATGAATCCAATGTTTCCCGGAGGCGTGAGGTTCGAATTTGCCCCAGATTGTATGCCCAACCGTCGAGACGATTCCGTAGCTCGACAGCCGCCGCCTCCGCCCCCTCGGGCGCACCCTCGGCGACCTCCACCGAGAAGAACGACCAGACCACGGGTTGCGCTTCCAGGGACGGTCTTACCTCGGCGAAACGCACATCGATGATCAGTCCGTTGTAGCTGATGAACGTGGCGGAGCCGAGTGCATCGTCCGGCTCCAAACCATCTCTTGGCCGGACATCTTCGGTAACAAGATCCGCAAGGCCCGCGGCAACATTGTCCACGGCATAGATCGACCGGACCCGCAGGTCTTCCGGCACAGTCTCAATCACATGGTGGTCACCGTCGTGCTGCAGGATCAGCTCAGACCCGTCGCTGGCGACAAGGCGTGCGGCAGCGATATCACCGCGTGGCAGATCCATGACCGTACGGTCAATCCACTCGGACGGTCCACCACGCACATCCATGTCGCCCTGGATCAGCCAGGCGCGCGACGCATCGTCCGTCGCCGCATCAAGGCGGGCATAAACCAACCCTTTGCCCCCTGTCAGGTTCGTCCGGCTTTTGCCGATGAGAACATCGAGGACGCTTCTCCCTGTGGTGTCCTCAACGAGAACACGGGTGGCTCGGGAACCCGGCTCGCTGACATCACGCAACGATAGCCGGTCAAAACGCTCCGGATCGGCCGTCTTGGGCTCCAGCCGCTCCGCTTCTGACAGCCCCAGCAGCAAGGCCCTGACGGCGTCACCGCGCGCGGGATACGCCTCCCGTTCGGCGACGGCCCACCTGTCGTCCGTCCGGGTCAGCGTTACGGTCGACACGTCGCCAGACCGCTCATCGAAGCCCCCGCCCCGCGTGATCCGGATGGCACCGACATCCCCCAGCCGGTCGGCAAACCCTGGCAGGAAAGTCTCCTTGGTCACACTGCGGAGGCGGGATGCGTCGTCGACCGTCACAGCCGTTCCGGCCGCGGTCGCCGTCGCCAAGGTCAGAATGCCCAAGGCGGCCACATGTCGAACCGTCAGCATTGGACGTGCTCCATCATTCTCGTCCGGTCCAGGCTTACGCCGCCGCCGCTTCGCGCGCGCTGTGGCGGCGGCGATAGGTGCGGATCAGCGCAAGACCAATGGCAAATACAGCCACCAGCAAGGGGACAGCCGCGATGTTCCAGAACCACAACTTGACCGTCAGCCGGTCGAGCTCCGCATTGAGAGAGCGCTGAACATCCCGAAGCTCCGCCCGTGTCGTCAGAATCTCCCGCTGATAGGTCTCAATGCTGCGGCGATCCTCTTCCGAAAGAATGGCGCCACCACCGCCGGGGCTTCCGTCTGCCGCCCCGCGCGCCCGGACCTGATCCAGCTTGGCCTGCGTCTCTTCGAGCGTCTTTTGAAGGTCGCGTTCCTTCGATTCAAAGGCCCTGTCGGCCTCACGCCGGATTCCGTCGATCACATCGAACGGACGCTGCGCCGTACCCCGTCCCCGCAACTCCAGAAGCGTCGTCGTCCCGGACAACGCCTCCATCGCGTTGAGCACAAAGGTCCCATTCCCAGCCTGGGGAACGGTCACCCTACGGCCGAAGAAGTTCTGGGTCGCCACCCAGAAGCGATCGGCCAGGACGTCGCTGTCGGCAACCAGGATCACATCCAGCGGTTCCGTTGACGCGACGAGATGGGCGGCCAGCTGATCGGGAGACGGCTGATCCTGCCCCTCCGCCACCGGTGGACCATCGGGAAAGGCGCTCGGCACTGGGCCGGTCACACGGGCGGCGACCACAAGCGGGGTCGGGCCTGGCTCGTACTGGCGCAGCAATTCAAGCGGCCGCCGGAAACCCTGAACCTTCTCGACCGGCAAACGTTGGGATCCGGCCGACGTCGAGACGAGCGGCGTCATGGTGACAGGCGAGTCATCCGTCAACGCCAACGCGCCCGAACTGGCGACAGCCAGAGAATCCACGCCGGACGTCAGGGCCGTCTCCTGGTCTATGTTCGAGCCCCGCAAGACCAGCCAAGCGATGTAGTCCACCAGACGCTGGCCTTGGCCCGGTGCGACCTTGCGGGCCGTTAGACGATCGGCTGCCACGATCCGCTTGTCGTAATCCACACCCCAGGCCTCAAAGATCGGGCGGAGGTCACTTCCGGCATCCGGGTCGGTGCCAAGCTGCTGCCCCTGGGCGGCAATCTCCTCCGAGAACGGGTCAACGAAGATCATCGCCTTGCCGCCGGCCAAGAGATACTGGTCCACGGCATAGAGCGTTCTCGGATCAACATCCTTGGGATGGACCACCATCAACAGGGTCACGTCATCCGGAATCCGCCCTGTGGAAGCCCCGAGCCAGCGCGTTTCGAAGAGATCATCGATCTGCTCGTAGAGGATGGCGGGCTGGACCTGCTCCTGCTGGCCGAAGGCGTTCATCCGGGAACTTCCCGCCAGCGGTACCGTGCTCAACACGCCGACCACCGTCCGGTTTGGGGCGGCGAGCGACGTGACCATCCGGGAGATGTCGTACTCCAGGAACGCTTCCCGCTCCGGCTGGAAGAACGGAATGGCCTCCAAATCATCGGTCGTGTTCGTACCGACCAGTCCGAAGAAAACATTGGCCTGGGTCGCATCGATCGGCACCGCCTGAAGGCCATCGGCGACGGCCCGGTCCTCCACGTCGGAGAAAGGCTCCGGGTCATAGATCTCCACGCGAACCTTGCCTTCAGACAAAGTTTCGTACTCCTGCAAGAGATCCTCAATGCGGCCCGCAAGGATGCCGTAGGCCGGGATCTCCCGCCCGAGCGCCTGGGAGAAGTAGAACCGGAGGGTTACCGGCTCCTCGATCTCGGATAGCACGCGGACCGTCACGTCGGAGAGGGTGTAGAGGCGGTCTTCGGTCAGATCGAGCCGCCAGGAGCGCAGGCTCGTCTGGGACAGCAGGTTCACCGACACGAACAGCACGAACAACAACAGTAAGGCAATGCCCGTCAGCCCTGCGGGAGATGCCGTGCTGCGGGCTGTCTTGGAGGTCACGTTCTGATCCGACATCACGCCCCCTCCTAAGCCGCTTTCTTCCAGTCGATGACGATCGCGTTCGCATAGAGCGCGATGACAATCAGCGACAGGAAGTAGACGGCGTCCCGCAGGTCGATCACCCCGCGCTGGATCGCCTGGAACCGGCTAAGGAAGCCGAATTCTGCGATGGTTTGCACCAGAACCGGTGGGGCCCAGTCCGCGAAGATGTCCGTCACCACAGGGGATCCGGCGAGCGTCAACACGAAGCACACGGTCGTCGTCACCACGAAAGCGATCACCTGGTTCTTGGTCGTCGCAGAGATCATCGAGCCGATGGCCAGGTACGCCCCGGCCATCAGGAAACTTCCGAGATATGATGCGACGATGACGCCATGATCCGGGTCGCCGAGGTAAGAGACGGTGATCCAGAGCGGGACCGTGAGAACGAGGGCGATGGCGGTAAAGATCCACGCCGCCAGAAACTTGCCTACGACGGCCTCCGTCATGGAGATCGGCAGCGTCAGAAACAGCTCGATCGTCCCAAGCCGTCGCTCTTCCGCCCAAAGGCGCATCGAAAGTGCGGGGATCAGAAAAAGGTAGAGCCAGGGGTGGAAGCCGAAAAACGCCCGGAGGTCCGCCTGATCCCGGTCGAGGAAGGAGCCGAGAAAGAACGTCAACGCCCCGGCCAGGACCAGGAAGATCACGATGAAGATGTAGGCGAGCGGCGTCGTGAAATACGAGGCGAGTTCCCGGCGCGCGACGAGGATCGTGTTCCGCATCTCAGGCCACCCGCTTCCGGGCGTCTGCACCGAGGGTGATATCCCGGAAGACGTCATCCAGATTTCCAGTGGCGGACCGCGCCTTGAGCGTCGCGGGTGGTGCGTCGGCGACGACCCGGCCCTGCGCAATGATCATCGCGCGGGTGCAAACGGCGTCCACCTCTTCCAGGATGTGGGTTGAGATCACGATACACTTCCGTGCCGCCATCTCCTGGATCAGGTTCCTCACCTCGTGCTTCTGGTTCGGATCGAGCCCGTCCGTCGGCTCATCCAGGATCAGCACGTCGGGATCGTGAAGCAGCGCCTGAGCCAGACCGACCCGCCGTTTGAATCCCTTCGAAAGTGTCTCGATCGGCTGATAGACCACGTCTTCGATCCGGGTTCTGGCGATGACCTCGTCGATCCGTTCGCGCTTGGCGGTGCCCCCCAACCCGCGGACCGACGCGATGAAGTCCAGAAATCCCGCCGGCGTCATGTCCGGCCAGGCTGGAGCGCCTTCCGGCAGGTATCCGATCGCCTTCTTCACCGCAATCGGGTCCACGGTGACGTCATGCCCCGCGACATAGGCCGTGCCCGCCGTCGGCGCCAGAAACCCGGCAATCATCTTCATGGTGGTGGACTTGCCAGCCCCATTCGGCCCGAGAAAGCCGAGCACTTCCCCGATAGATACCGAGAACGTCACATCGTCCACGACGGTCCGGGCGGCGAAGCGCTTGGTCAGCGATTGAATGGCGAGAATCTCCGCCATGAGCCGTCGGTCCTCCAGAAGAGCTTGATTGGATTGCGCTCTAATGGCGCGCGCTTGTCACAACGGTGCGGATGCCCGTTTACCGAACCGAGCCAAAAATACAAGAGGCGGCGTGATCACCAAGGCGCTATCGCAAGGTTCGGCAACGGTTTTGAGTTTGGCCGGTCTATGCCCCGATCATAGACTGCCCGCTCAGAACAGCCGGGGAGTCATCCGTCGTGTCATCTGGAAAAACCATCTGTGTGGCGGGCGCAAGCGGCCTCGTCGGCTCGAACATCCTGGCAGCGGCGTTGGCCCGGGGTTATGCCGTGAACGGCACCATGCGCAACAAGGATGCTCCAGAAAAAGCACCTTATCTCAAAGCATTGCCGGGTGCTGATGCCGGCTTGTCGCTCTTCAGTGCCGATATGGCGCGTGAGGGTAGTTTCGATGAGCCCACCCGTGGTGCGGACTGCGTCTACATCGCCACCCTGATTCCGACGTATGCCGGACCCACAGGGGTTCCGGCCCGGGAGATGGATGATGAGCAAGGCTATGCCGAGATCATCATGCCGACGGTAAACGGCTGCCTCAACATCATGCGGTCCGCCCAGAGGCAGGGTGTGAAGAACATCGTGATCTGCAGCAGCACCAGCAGCACCAACCCGGTACCGCCGGTTCCGCTGAAGAACGAGGTCGATCACTGGTCCGATGAGGCGCAGCAGTGCGCTGCGAAGAAATACACCTCCGCCACCAAGACCGTGATGGAGAAGGCGGCGATCCGGTTCGCCCGGGAGAACGGCATTCGCCTTTCCATACTGATGCCCACCGGTATGTACGGCCCCGTCATCCTGCCGGAGCACATGAACCACAGCCCGCATGATTGGTTGGGTCGTTTGATGAACGGGGGCGAAGGTCGGCATCGGAAGACGCCCAACGACTCCACTTCAATGATTCATCTGCATGATCTGGCGTCACTGTTTCTGGCCGTCTACGAGAACCCGAGCGCGGAAGGCCGCTACTTCGGGGTCTATGAGAGCTGGCACTGGCAGGATTTGTACGCAGAGCTTCAGAGGCTCCTTCCCGACATGAAGATGCCGGAGCCGCTGGATGAGCCGCCGGTAGCCGCGACGGGGTTCGACTTCACCCGCCGCGACAGTCTTGGCGTGCCGCTGCGCGACATCCCGACAATCCTTCAGGAAACGATCGAGTGGATCCGGACCGATCCATTTGGCGCGTGACGCGCAGTCGCTGTCCCGAAGGGATTTGAATCGCCGACTTCGACCCCCACGTTGAGGGGATAAACCTGAATCCAACAGATACCGTGAGGAACGGTCGCGCCATGTCCCATCCGGAAGTCACCCTTTCCGACAAGACCATCCACAATCCGTCTGAGCCCCGGCATTTCATGCGCGTTAAACCGGTCGGGCGCCACGTTCGGGTGCTGAATGGTGACACCGTGCTCGCCCGGTCAGATAACGCCGCATACGTCATCGAGGTCGGCCGAGACGTCTACGACCCGGTGATCTATTTTCCGCGCGCGGACATCGTCGCCGATGTCGAGGTCACGGACCGGTCCTCCCACTGTCCGCTGAAAGGCGACGCTACCTATTTCAGGCTGAAGGATGCCGGGTCGTCGGACGAGATCGCATGGTCCTACGAAAGCCCGCTTGAATTTGCTGACGCCATTAAGGGCCTTGTCGGCTTCTACACCGGCGGTCTGACGATTGAGATCGGCCCGTCCTCGTCGTGATGCGCGGGCCTGCGCCTATTCCTCGACAAGGGCGCGGGAGAACGAGTCGCGCAGCGGTTTGGTCAGATAGTCGAATATGGTCCGCTCCCCCGTGCGCACCATGACCTCCACACCCATGCCGGGGACGACTTGCTCTGCAATCTCACCCGGCAGATCGAGATCATCGAGCCGGATCTGCGCCAGAAAGTAGGCCTCTCCCGTCGTAGGGTCGGTCAACCGGTCGGCTGAAACGTGGGACACGGTTCCCGTCACGACGTCCACCGTGCGCTGAGAGAACGCGGTGAGCCGCACCCGCGCGGGAAGACCGACCCGGACCGCATCGATATCGTCCAAGGCGATCCGGGCCTCCACCTGAAGCGGCGCGTCGGAGGGGACAAGCGACATAATCTCCTCACCGGCCCCGATCACCCCACCCTCGGTAAAGACCCGAAGATCCACGACTGTGCCTGCAACCGGAGCCCGGATCACTGTCCGATCGAGCGTTGCCTGGGCATTGCGGAGCCGCTCCCGGATATCGAACATCTCGTCGTCGACGGCCCGAAGCTCCTGGACCACCTCGTTGAGCCGAGAGACCTCAAGATCCTGGATGCGGAGTTGGGTCTCGCCGATCGCCTGTTCGGACCGGGCGATCGATGCCCAGGCGCTGGCTGAGTTTCGAGCCACCTCCGCCTTCACACGGCGCAGCGCCAGCAGCCGGGGCTCCCGCTCCAGTCCTTTGTCAACGAGCGGTTCCACATTTGCGATCTCCAGATCGATCAACGCGTCCTGGTCCGCGTGCGCAAGCAGTTGGCCCTCAAGCCCCTTGATCTCAGCTTGCAATTGCCCGACCCGTCGCTCGAGGATGAGACGTTGCGACCGGATCGACCTTGCCCGCGCGTCGAAGATCCGGGTTTGCCCGGCGATCAGGTCCTGGACAGTGGGGTCAACCCGCTCACCGTCATCGAAATCGAAGGTAACGGCGTCCCGACCGTCTCGTTCCGCCCGAAGACGGGACGACAGCGCCCGGAGAGCGGACAACCTTCCCCCGAGGATCGACCAGGTCATGGCCGCTTGTGCCTCGTCCAAGGTGACCAAGGGATCGCCACGGCCTACCTGACTGCCTTCCTGGACGTGGATCTCCGAAACGAGGCCACCGGTAAGATGCTGGACGGATTGACGTCCGCCTTCAACCGCCACTTCGCCCCGCGCGATCGCAGCACTGTCCAGCGGGGCCGTTACCGCCGACAGTCCGAAAAGGCCGAAGAAGCCAAGCACGATCGCCGCCGCCCAGGCCAGGGTCCCAGACCGGACGATCGGCGCTGCACGTCTGTCCTCGAAGACCGAGGCGGCGGCTGAGCCTGCTGGTGCCGCAGACGGGGTGCCGATGTCCGCGCTAGCCATTGTTGCCGCCCTCGGCGTTTGGATCATTGTCCGGTTTTGCTGTCACGACCGGCAGGGGGACCTGGACTTGCTGTAGGCCGGTCGAGCGAACGCCAGCCGCTCTCATCTGGGGTGTTGCAGGCCGCTTCAGGGGTGTCGGAGCGCCCGGCGCCGGGGCCGGTGTCGCCTTGAGGACCTTATCCCGCGGTCCGAACGCGGCAATCCGGCCGTCCCGAAGAGCCAGCACCAAATCGCAGTTCTGGATCACGTTGATCTTGTGGTCGATGACGACGACCGTTCGGCCGGCGACACTCGCCTCTTTGATCGCCGCGATCACTTTGCCCTCGCCCTCTGTGTCCAGGCTCGCGGTTGGCTCATCCAGCACGAGGACCTTTGGATCACCGAACAGCGCCCGGGCAAACCCGACCCGCTGACGCTGACCGCCAGAAAGGGCGCGGCCGTTCTCGCCGATCTGGGCGTCGTAGCCTTTGGGAAGCCGAAGGATCAGGTCGTGCGCATCAGCGGCCGTTGCAGCGGCGATGACATCCTCGTCATCACTCTCGGCGAGCCGGGCAATGTTCTCGCGTACTGTGCCATCGAAAAGCTGCACATCCTGAGGGAGGTAGCCGATTGACGGCCCGCGCTGCTCGTCCCGCCAATCCCCGATGTCAGCCCCATCCAACCGGACCTTCCCTCTGTTCGGCGGGATGGCGCCAACCAAGAGCCGGGCCAACGTACTCTTGCCGGATCCGGACGGTCCGATGATGCCAAGGCTCGCGCCGGCCGGAATCTCGAACTGAATGCCCTGCAAGATCGGCTTTTCCGCACCGGGAGGGGCGTAATCCACCCCCTCCACCGAAAGCGTCCCTTTGGGATCAGGCAGGACCGTCCGCTCCCGCTCAGCCGCCATCATGCCAAACGGACCGGATATCCGTCGGTAGGCCGTGCGGGCCGCCACGAAGGACCGCCAGGAGGCCAGCGACTGTTCGAGCGGCGCCAACGCGCGGGACATGATGATCGACGCCGCGATCATCGCGCCGGGTGTCAGTTCCCCAAGCAGCGTCAGATAGGCCCCCGCCGCCAGGATCGCAGACTGCAACAACATACGGATCGCCTTGGAGGACGCGACCAAGGCACCACTCGTCCGCGCGGCGGCCGACTGCGCATCCCCCGCCTCATCCGCCGAGGCGCGCCAACGACGGATAAGCGACGGCAGCATGCCCATGGCGCGGACCGCATCCGCGTTCCTCATCGCCGATTCAGCGCGTGCAAAAGCCAAAGCGGCCGATGCGTTCGCCCGGCCCTGACGCTTGGCGGTCAGAGACTCGTTCAGAAAAGCGATGGCGAACAGAACCACCGCACCGGCAAGTGAGATGTGTCCAAGCGCCGGGTGGATCAGATAGACGACCGCCAGGAAGACGGGGACCCAGGGTGCGTCTATGAGGGGAAGCACCGGACTGCCGCCGATGAACTGTCGGATGGTAGAGAGATCACGCAACCCCTGCGCGGTCATGACTCCCCGCTCGGCGGCGATGCGAACGCCCACCGCGACCATGTCCGCCGCGAAGGCCCGTTCGAACCAATCGCCGACCCCAACCAGAATCCGGCTCCGAACCTCATCCAGGAGCCCGAGCACAATCAGCGCACCGAACACCATGACAGCGAGAACGACGAGGGTATCCGAGTTACCAGTCGGCAGGACGCGGTCGAAGACCTGCATCATGAAGATCGGCGACGACAGCATCAGCAGATTGACGCCGAGGCTCAGCAGCGCGACCGCAGCGATCGCAACACTGCCCCGGCGCAGGGTCGACGCGAGTGGCGATGGTGTCATGGACGATCCGGAACCGGCTACAAACGTGTTACGGGAGATCGTGCCCCGTCTCGGCAATCACAGCAACCGTGGCTTCACAGGGGGCACCTATCACGGATGAAACCTGTGTCGAGACAACGGACCCTCTATTCAGTCCTGCCACTTGGTGCGCGACAGGACCCGCACCCGGTCTATCAGCCATCGGACGAGAAACGTCATGAACGGGTCCATGGCATCGAGCTTCTGCTCGAAGATCCGTCCGGTCAGAACCTTGAAATGACATTCCGTTAGGCAAAGAGCGTCGGCACTTCGGGGCATGTTGGAAATAATTCCAAACTCCCCGAACACACGGCCTTCCTCGATGGTGTCGAGAACCCGTTTCTTGCCATCCACCACGATGGATATCTCGACCGATCCCCTTACGAGAAGAAAAGCCTCGTACGCGTAGTCGCCTTCCCGAAAGACGTAGTCGCCCTCGTCGAGCGAACGAACCTCCATTTCCGGATCCGACTGCCGCCGCATGGACTGCGTCAGCTCAGGCGTGTGCCATTGGCGGTAGATCGACGGGTCGCACAGCCTCATACGCCGCACTCGCCGCAAAGACCAGATCCTCCCGCCCCAACGCGCCGACGATCTGAAGACCAGCCGGCAGACCTGCAGACGTGCGGCCGCAGGGGATGGTCGCCGCAGGCTGCCGCGTCAGGTTGAAGGGGTAGGAAAACGGCGTCCAGTCGAACCACCGTTCCATGCCCGAGCCGACCGGCACCTCCTCTCCCGCCTCGAACGCTGGGATGGGCAGGGTCGGCGTGAGCAGCAAGTCGTAGCGTTGATGGAACAGCCCCATCTTCAAACCTGCGGCTTCCCTGCCTTTCACCGCCTCCTGATACGCCGCCAGCGAGATCTCGGAGCCTTCTTCGGCGATCTGCCGGAGACCTGGGTCAAGAAGAGCTTTCTGATCATCGGACAACGTTCGGCCGAGATTGGCGGCACCGGCGTACCAATGCACCCGGAACTCCTCCCGCAAAGAGCCAAGACCGGGATCAACCTCCTCAACCACCGCCCCGAATTCGGTGAAGAAACCGACCGCCGTCTTGACCAGTTCGGCAATCTCCGGATCCACCTTTGCGACGCCGAGATCCGGACTGTAAGCGATCCGCATGCCCGACAGATTTTCAGACAGCGACCGGCGCCAATCGTCCCCCGCGTAGGGCAGCGAGTACCAATCTCTCGGATCCGGCTCCGCCATTACCGTCAGCATAAGAGCGGAATCCGCAACCGTGCGGGTCATGGGACCGCAATGGGACAGCGTGCCAAACAAGCTCGCGGGATAGGCCGGCACCCGCCCAAACGTCGGCTTGATGCCGTAGATTCCGGTATAGCCGCATGGCATACGGATCGATCCGCCACCGTCTGAGCCCTGATGCAGCGCACCCATGCCCAGTGCGCACGCCACGGCCGCACCGCCCGATGAGCCACCCGGGGTCTTCGATGTGTCCCAGGGATTGCGCGTGACGCCGGTCCTCGGGCTGTCCGTGATCCCCTTCCAGCCGTACTCCGGTGTCGTTGTCTTTCCAATGAACACCGCGGAATGCTCGCGAAGCCGGGCGACATACGGTGTCTCTTCGTCCCACGGCCCCTCGTCCGAGACCGTGTTGGACCCCCGGAGCGTTGGCCAGCCGATGGTCGTGGACAGATCCTTGATCGTCGTCGGCACCCCGTCCAGCAGGCCTTCGGGAGCCCCCGCCTTCCAGCGGGCTTCGGACTCTCTGGCCGACGCCAAGGCTTTTTCCTCGTCAATCATGACGAAGGCGTTCACCGCCTCATCGAGTTTGGAGACTTGGTCCAATGCGGCCCGGGTCGCCTCGACCGGCGAGACCGTTCCGGCCCGATATCCGCGCAGAAGATCCGTCGCCGACCAGAACGCCAGGTCCGTGCTCATGAAGCCGTTCCTTCGAGAACCGGTTTCGGCCATGTCGGATCGCGGAATTCCTGAAGCTCGAACCGATAGTTACCAATGCCCCGGAAGAAACAGGCATAGACGTTAAAACCGTCCTGGAGCTTTGGCGGCCCATCGAACGCCACCCCGTTGGCGAGCATACGTTCGTACATTCCGTCCACATCCGGGGTCACGAATGTGTACGTGACACCCGGGTTCTCTGGCGGCTTCCGGTTGGTGCACACGCCCAGAAAGGAATCACCCGTGACCCGATAGATATGGCAGGTGTCGTTCTGGTTCAGCACCAGCTCAAATCCCATGACATCACTCATAAATGCCGAGTCCTTCGGCAAGTCTTCGGTATAGATGAAGGTCACCTGCTGGGTGACGGGCGGGCGGGACATGGAGCGCCTCCGGCTGGACATCGACGCCGCAGCCTACGTTGGCTTCGCGCCGTCGGCAAACCGCTTTGGCGCACGGGTGCATGTACAGTCATCTCCACATCGACGAAGTCTAACCGACGTCGAAGATCCCCTCGTTCTTCACCTCATACGCCGCGACCACAAGGGTCGAGACCTGTCCATCCCCCTTCGAGAAGGGAAGGATCAGGCGCTCGTATGTTTCGATGTTCCCGAAGAACTCACCTGAGTAGACCCGCCAGGTCGGCTTCTTCCGCCTGACCACATAGTCGTACTCATGCTTCAGGATTTGACGCTGAGATTCGGGCAGACGCTCAAGATCCAGACCGGTCATATCGATACCGAACGCTTCGACAAAGGTCTGACCATAGTATCGGTACACGAAACCCTGCTCCCGCCGAACCGCGAGGATGGCGATGTTGGGCAGCCATATCTCCAGATCCTCGGGGAGAAGCCGGATTATGGACGGGATCTGCTCCCCACGGCGCAGCCGACCCCAGTAGTCATAGAGGTCGCGGAGTTTCGGCTGCATGCTGACGCGATTTACGACGGGCATGATCTTTAGGCCTCGAGCGTGAATGCTTCTTATCGCTGATTCGCGCCCGGATCGCCTACCTGCACCATGCGATAGGATGAAACCTCACGAGTTGACAGAGTCGCTGTTCACATCGGGAGAGGTTTCTCCATCTTCAGTCGGCATCCGGAACCGTCCGTCTCGCGGGGTGCATTCGCCGGTGAACATCTGGGTGACCATGTTCTCCTTGCACTCCATCCAGGGCCGGTCGACCCCGCCGCCAAACTCGGCTTGCCAGATCATAGCCACCGCGAATACCGCGAACACCGCCGCTAAGAGCATCATGCTCCGATTCATCGGACTGCTTCCTCCACGTCGAACCAATGGGACCGTTGGAGTGGATGTGAGCCTTATCCGCCAGGAAGACAACCGCCGGTCCCCGCAATTTCGCGAGTATTGGCGCTCTCGACGACGGCGGATGGGCATGCTTTTCTTGATTGAAACGCCGGACAGCACCGGCTGGATGTCTTGGGGAGGATCGCATGCGTGGGGTTGTTTTCACCGGAGGACGGGACGTTGAACTGATGACCTTCGAGGACCCGACGCCGGGTCCGGGCGAGGTTGTGCTGGAGATCAAGGCGTCCGGCATGTGCGGCAGCGATCTGAAGTTCTACCGCGCGGAGAAGGGTCTCGGCCCGGCGGCCCTGGGCCTCGGTGACTTGGACGGCCCCGTCATCGCGGGGCACGAACCTTGCGGCGTCGTTGTCGCCATCGGTTCGGGCGTGCCGTCCAACCGGGCGCGGATCGGTCAGCGGGTGATGGTCCATCACTACAAGGGATGCGGGGCCTGCGAGCACTGCCTCGTTGGCTGGTCGCAGATGTGCGATGACGAAATGGTGGTCTACGGCGCGACCGGCCACGGTGGACACGCTCCGTACATGAAGGTTCCGGCCTCCACCCTGGTTCCGCTGTCCGACTCACTCAGCTTCTCAACGGGGGCCGCGATCTCCTGCGGGACCGGGACGGCTTATAACGCGCTGAAACGGGTGGACTTGGGGGGCCGCGACAAGATCGCGATCTTTGGCCAAGGTCCCGTCGGTCTCGCCGGTGTTCAGCTATCCGTCGCCATGGGCGCCCGGGTGGCTGCGGTCGATATCTCGCCCGAGCGTCTGGCCTTCGCCGAAAAACTGGGGGCGGAACTCCTCGTCAACGCCCAGGACACCGATCCGGTCGAGGCGATCATGGAATGGACGGGCGGCCGGGGTGTCGACAAGTCCCTGGACGCCAGCGGTGCGGCTGAAGCCCGTGCCCAGGCCGTGCGCGCGACGAAGAAATGGGGGACCGCCTGCTACGTGGGCGAGGGAGGACACGTCACGCTCGATGTGTCGAAAGAGCTTATCCGCAAGCAGATGACAATCGTGGCGTCTTGGACGTTCTCCGCCGTCGATCAGGCCGACTGTGCGCGGTTTGTCGCCGACCGGGAACTCGACGCGGATGCGCTGTTCACGCACCGCTACGACAACCTGGAGCAAGCCACCGATGCGTATCGCCTGTTCGATACCCAGACCACGGGAAAGGGCGTCTTCCTGCTCTAGGGTTCCGGCGCGCCTCAGCTCTTGAAGAGAGCGTCGATCCGACTCATCGTATCCGGGTCGAGCGGGGTCACCGCAGACACGCATCCCTCAAGCTCGGCCCGGTTCTTGACGCCCAGGACCACGGTATCGATATTCGGCATCGCCAACGCGTACCGGTGAGCGACGAGCGCCGGATCCTCCCCCAATTCCCGGCACAGCGCCCGGAAAGGGGCTGCTAGCGCAAAGTCCGTCACGACGCCGTGGTCATCCGGCAGCGGACGGTCGACCTCCGCCGTCAGCGCGCCGCCTTGAACAACCCGGATGCCCATCACGCCAACGCCGTTTGCCGCGGCCGTTGCCGCGATCTCGCGCGCTTTCGTCGGGCCCTCGAAGAACTTCAGCTCTCCAGGACTGTCCAGCATGTTGGCGATGCACTGGATCGCTGCGGGTTTGGTCTCATCGCCCAGCACGTCGATCAGCGTGTCGGGATAACCGATACCCGTGATGCCCCAAGCGCCGATCTTTCCCTCGCGAACGAGGATTTCGAAGACCGGTACAACGTATTCCCGGTAGTTGCTGACCGGCGTCATCCGAGATGCCGCGAGAGGATGAGACCGCAGCGGCCCTTCATCGGGACAGATGTTGGAGTGGAGGAAGAAGAGATCGATATGGTCGACCTTCAGGCGCGTCAGACTTTCCTCAATCGATTGGCGGAGGCGGCTTTCGATCTCACCGGGCGCGGTGTCGCCGAGAAGGCATTTGGAGGTGACGCGGACACCCTCGGGCAGGCGTCCTTCAAACGCCTTTCCAATGACGGCTTCGGCCTCGCCGTCCCCATACCGGGGCGCCATGTCGAGTAGCGTGATGCCCCTGTCCACCGCAAGACGCGCGGTCGCGATCGCCTCTTCTCTGGTGGTGGGCCCCCAAAGCTTGCCAAGGCCGCCGCCGCCGAGTGCCAGGACGCTGACGTCTCCGACAGTGCCGAGCTGGTGTTTCTCCATCAACCGGTCACTCCATCCATCGTCTCGAAACCGGCGCGTGACGCCGTGAGAAACTTGCCAATCTTCTCTGAGTTTTTGACGCCGGGACGGTCCTCAACACCCGATGCGGTATCGACACCGATCGGCCGCGTCCTGTGGATCGCCTCGACCACATTGCCTTCATCGAGACCGCCGGACAGCCACCATGGGGTGTCGCCTTGCCAAGCTTCCAACATGCGCCAGTCGAACGTGAGACCGTTGCCGCCGGGCAGTGCGCCCTTCATGCCCTTCGGCGCCTTCGCATCGAACAGGATGACGTCGGCAGCCCCGTCATAGCCGTGGGCCATCTCCACATCTTCGGTCGACGCCACCCGGATCGCCTTGATGACCGGCCGGCCAAACCGGTCCCGGATCTCCCGGATCCGTTCCGGTGTTTCGCTGCCATGGCATTGGATGAAATCCGGATCGAGAATGGACACAATGTTGCTGAGCAGAGCATCCCCGGGGTCGACGACGAGCGCCACGGTCTTCACGGCGCTGGGCAAAGTATCCGCGATCTGCCGTGCCATCTCCGGTGTGACGGAGCGGGGCGACGGTGGATAGAAGTTGAAGCCGAGATGGCTCGCCCCGGCCTCCGCCGCGGCCGACGCGGAGTCTATCGTGCTGATGCCGCAGATCTTCGCGATCACGACCGATCGCTCCCGCTTTGGTCCCGTTCAAGCGCGAGGGCTGCCGCCGCAAGATCCTCCAGCGCCGTGCCGACGGACTTGAACACGGTGATCTCTTC
Organism: Thalassobaculaceae bacterium; assembly: GCA_963691835.1. Lineage (GTDB taxonomy): Bacteria > Pseudomonadota > Alphaproteobacteria > Thalassobaculales > Thalassobaculaceae. The sequence continues at coordinate 3,302,904 of OY829383.1, read as the reverse complement.
CGCGGACGTGCGGCCGGAAACAGCCCCGCGGGCGAGATCGAAAAGATCGCCCCGGATCGCTTCCTTGGAGAGCGCACCGGCGTCGATTGCCTGGACCACATCCCCCGCTTCCGCGAGGCCGCCCTCCCACGTATCGACGTAGACAGATCCCCGGGCCATGACCGCGTCGTCGCTCTCCCGCATATCTTTCTTGAAGGCGCCAACGAGGTCGACATGCGCACCGGGCTTGAGCCATGCACCCTCCACCAGCGGCGTCTCGGACAGTGTCGCACAGGAGACGATGTCGGCCTGCCGGGCTGCCTCCTCCCGGCTCTCCACCGCCTTTGCATCAAAGCCGTCCGCACGGGCTTGGGCCGCAATCGCCTCGGCCTTGGCGGGCGTCCGTCCCCAGACAAGAACCGTCTTGATCGGCCGAACCGCCGCATGCGCGTGAATGAGCTTCGGCGCCATGGCACCGGTTGCAAACAACGCCAGGGTGGAGGCTGCTTCATGGGCGAGGTACCGGGCTGCAACGGCTGACGCAGCCGCCGTCCGGCGCGCCGTTAGTGCCTCTCCATCCAGCATGGCCAGGGGCGAGCCAGTGGTCGCGTCCATGACAAGATAGACGGCCTGTACAGCCGGGAGGTTTCGGGCGCCGTTGTCCGGAACCACAGTCACGATCTTGATCCCGATGATTCCGCCCTGACGCCACGCCGGCATCAGCAGCAAGGCCCCGGTCGAGCCAGTCGGCAGCGCCAACTCGTGCACATGCCGGAGCGGGGTCTCGCACCCCTCCCGGAACATGTCATCGATGGCGCTTATCAATGACGGATAATCTAGAAGCTCGGCCAGTTCCTCGGCCGTCACCATCCGCATCTGCTTGTCTCCGCGTGAGGGGTTGTCATCGTGCGGGCAGGAAGCGCTGTTGCTTGCGCTCCGCCGGCATTCCCTGATCCTGGTTAGACTGCGCGCTACCCATGGCGGCGACCGTGCGTTCCATCCGCCGCGCCGCCCTTTCGGCGACGCGGGCCCTTCGCCGCGCACGACCGGTTCCCATCCGCCCGACCAGACCTCCGACAAGGAAGCCGATAACAAGCGGGATCAGCGCGACGAGGTACAATGGCACCAGCAGCGTGATCTCCAACGGCCAAAGTGCCACCGACACAGGCTCGAGATTGGAGACCGCGAAAGCGATCGCCACCAACGACAGCAATGCTGCCAGGATATTGCCGGCAAACCGAAACAGCGTGCCCATGCCGCACCCCAGTCCTTTGCTCAGAAACTGATCCGGGAGATCCCGCTCTCGGCTGCCGGCAGTCTATACCCGTCCCGCATGCACTCTCAACGGGCGGACGGCATCGTGTCGCGGACTACCCGGAGGGGCGCAGACGCACGGCCCATGCACCCGACCGGCGCAACGTCGCATCGGCCATCCGGGTTCTGACAAAGGCGTAGGACTTGCTCGGCACATCGACCGTTCCGGTCAGATCCGTCGGGCATTCACTGGCGCAGCGCACCCGAACCGTCAGGTTGACGTTCAGACGGTCGCCGACGGTGCCGACGATCAGCCGGCGTCCAATGGCCGCCACCTCGCTGTCGATCAGGTCGCCTTTGGAGTTCGTGCCCCCCATGCGCAGGTCGTCGATCTTGAGATCCAGCACGCCGGCGCTTGTCACCTCAAGTTGGAGCACATTGCCTTGGGTCACGTTCCGGACCTGGACTTCGAAGGTCCGTTCCGAGTTCTGCGCTGATGCCCCGGCCGCGATTGAGCAGAGGGCAATGACAGACGCGGCCGCTGCGGACTTTAGGCCCGGCCAACCGACGAGATTTCGCATGCGTTTCTTCCCCTGAAGTCGATTCGGGACACTAACACAGAAGCGGCCTAGGCCAAATCCGATCAGTCGGCCGCTATCCAACGATCAAGGCCAGCCAGTCGTCCTCGGATAGGATCGTGACGCCCAGGGCTTCCGCCTTCGCCGCCTTCGATCCGGCGCCCGCACCCACGATCACGTAGTCGGTTTTCTTGGATACCGACCCGGCGACTTTCGCCCCCAGTGTCTCCGCCCGTGCCTTGGCTTCGCTGCGGCCCATCCGGGAGAGGGTTCCCGTGAAGACGACCGTCTTTCCGGTGACAGGGCTTTCAGTCGACGCGACCGGGGCCTCGTAGGACTGGATATCCAACTCAGCCGACAGATCGTCGAGAACCTCCAGGTTGTGCGTTTCGGCGAAGAAAGCCGAGAGATCCGCGGCCATGGCGGCGCCGATACCGTCGATCGAAACCAGTTCCTGATAAGCGGCGGTCTCACCCAGTTCAGCGCCATCGGCCTCTTCACCACTGGCGTGGAGAGTGGTCATCGCGGTCCGGACCGCGTCGAGCGTGCCATAGTTCACAGCGAGAAGCCGGGCTGTCGCCTGCCCTACTTGCCGGATACCAAGCGCGTAGATGAGGCGATCCAGCCCGATGGTTCTGCGTGCTTCGATCGCGGCAAGCAGATTGTCGACCGACTTCTGACCCCATCCTTCACGAACCAGGATCTCGTCCCGCCGGGCGGCGAGCCGGAAGATATCGCCCGGCCCCTCGATAAGATGATCGGTCCAGAACGCTGTGATCTGTTTTTCGCCCAAGCCCTCGATATCGAAAGCGTCCCTGGAGACAAAATGCTTCAGTCGCTCCACCGCCTGGGCCCCACAAATGAGACCGCCGGTACACCGTCGCATGGCCTCACCTTCCGCCCGGACCGCGTCGCTGTCGCAAACGGGGCAGGCGGTCGGATAGACGTAGGGCTGACTATCGGCAGGCCGTTTCTCAAGAATGACCCGTACGACCTGAGGAATCACGTCACCGGCGCGCTGGACCACCACCGTGTCCCCAACCCGAACGTCCTTCCTGGCGATCTCATCCTCGTTGTGGAGCGTGGCGTTCGATACCACGACGCCGCCAACGGTGACCGGCAGCAATCGGGCGACCGGGGTGAGGGAGCCGGTTCGGCCGACCTGGATGTCGATCGCCTCCAGCCGTGTCTCCGCCTGCTCCGCCGGAAACTTGTGGGCGATCGCCCAGCGCGGCGCACGCGCCACCATGCCAAGGCGGTCTTGCCAGTCGATACGGTCGACCTTGTAGACCACACCGTCGATGTCATAGGGCAGGTCCGCCCGTTGCTCTCCAATGTCCGACCAAGCCGCGACAGCAGCCTCAGCCCCGTCACATCGGCTGGTGAGCGGGTTGGTCACAAACCCCCACGACCGCAGACGTTCGAGGAAGTCCCATTGGGTGTCCCAATCCTTCTCCGAAACCTCACCCAAGGTATACGCAAAGAAGTTGAGCGCTCGCCCGGCGGTAATGCCCGGATCCAATTGCCGGAGGGAGCCCGCCGCGGCGTTCCGGGGATTGGCGAAGACCTTCTGTCCGGCCGCCTCCTGGCGGTCATTGAGTGCCGAGAACTCATCCTTCCGCATGTAGACCTCGCCGCGAACCTCCAGGACGTCAGGGGCGCCGGGCGGCAACGTCTTCGGAATGTCGGCGATGGTGGCGAGATTGCGGGTAATGTCCTCTCCGGTGGTGCCGTCTCCGCGTGTCGCCCCCTGGACCATTCGCCCGCCTTCATACCGGATCGCCGCGGAAAGACCGTCGATCTTCGGCTCCGCGACTAACGAGACGGTCTCGGCCTCCTCCAAGGTCAGGAAACGGCGTACGCGGGTGACGAACTCGTGCACGTCCGCCGCATCGAACGCGTTCGATAACGACAGCATGGGGCGGCTGTGCTCCACCTTGGAGAAGCCGGCCGCCGGTGCCGCGCCCACGCTTGTTGCTGGTTGCCCCAGCGATGCGTACTCCGGATGCGCGGTCCCAATCTCCTCGAACCGCCGCCGAAGGGCGTCATACTCCGCGTCAGAGATCTCCGGATTGTCCTCGCCATGATAAAGCTGGTCCGCCCGCGCGATCTCCGCGGCAAGCAACCCTAGCTCTTCCCGGGCTTCCGCCTTCTTCAGGAGGCGAACGGGCTTCATGCGCAAGCCGGGCTTCACAGCAGCGCTCCTTTCGGCTCGGGCGCATTGTCCATCAGCCGGGCCGCAGCCGCGCGGGCTTCCTCGGTTACAGTCTCTCCGGCCAGCATGCGGGCGATCTCCTCCTGACGCTCCGCTTGGGTAAGGACCGATACGGATGTTGCCATCGACTGATCCTTCTCTCGCTTGGCGACGCGCCAATGGGCCCCCGCCTTTGCAGCGACCTGTGGCGAGTGGGTTACGACCAGGACCTGCAGCCGCTCGCCAAGCCGGGCCAGCCGCTCCCCGACCGCGGCGGCGACAGCCCCGCCGACACCGGAATCCACCTCGTCAAAGATCAAGGTATCAATCGGGTCCGCTTCTGCCAGAACCACTTTGAGCGCCAAAAGGAACCGCGACAGCTCTCCACCAGAGGCGATCCGTGCCAGCGGCCCTGGCGCCGACCCCGGGTTGGTCGCGACTTCAAAGAACACCTTGTCTTTACCGGTCGCTGACCAATCCGCCTCCTCTCCGGTCTCAACACGCGTTGTGAACCGCGCCCGATCGAGCTTCAGCGGCGGTAACTCCCTGGCCACGGACGCATCCAGCGCTGATGCAGCAGCGGCGCGACACTCCGACAGAGCATCCGCAGCTGTGATGTAGGCACTCCGTGCGTTCTTCTCCGCCACGGCAAGCTCGGAGAGCGAGCCCCCCTGATCATCGAGTGCGGCGAGCCTTGCCGCGATGTCGCGATGCACGCCTTCAAGATCGTCTACCTCAACACCATGCTTGCGGGCCGCGCCGCGCAGGGCATGCAGCCGGTCGTCCACTTCTTCCAGACGTCCGGCATCGGTCTCGATGTCCTGAGCGGCAGAGGACAAGCTGGCGGACGCTTCCTGGATCTCGGCGGCCGCCCGGTCCAGGGCAGACAATGCGGGCTCGAGGCGATGACCAGCTTGATCAGCGACCTTGTCCAGAAGCCGCCGGGCGATGCCGATCGCGTTCTCGGCACCCTGTTCCCCCTCGATCGCGCCCAAGGACGCGGTCATGGCGGCGATGATCTGCTCTGCAGCAGCAAGGGTTCGTCTGGACTCTTCCAACTCCATGGCCTCGCCGGTCCTTGGAGCGAGAGCATCCAGCTCCGCCACGGCATGCCGCAATAGCTCTTCGTCAGCGGCGGCGGCAGCGAGGGCCTGCTCCGCCTCAATCCGTTTTGCGACGGCGTCCCGCCACGTCCCATGAGCGGCACTGACAGCCGAAACCCGGCCCTCCAGCCCGCCGAAAGCGTCCAGAATGCCCCGATGGGTCGCGGAATCCAGAAGCCCGTGCTGATCGAACTGTCCCTGGATCTCCACCAACCGGTCACCGATCTGGCGCAGAAGGCCCACACTCACGGATTGGTCGTTCACATGCGCGCGGCTGCGGCCGTCCCGGCCAACGGTGCGCCGCAGGATCAGACGATCCTCATCATCAAGACCGTGTTCCCGCGCAAGGGCCAATGCTGGGTGGCTCTCCGGCACCTCGAACTCGACGGAAACAACACTGCGGTCGGCACCGGCGCGCACCAGCCCGCTTTCGGACCGGGCGCCGAGCGCCAATCCCAAGCTGTCCAGCAGGATGGACTTGCCCGCCCCAGTCTCACCGGTGAGCGCGGAGAGACCGTTGTCGAATGAGAGATCAAGGCGATCGATCAGGACCACGTCTCGGATCGATAGACCGATGATCATCGTTGATCAGAAAGTCAGAATGCCGAACCCGAACAGCCCCTTGTCCTCACCCGGGTCAAAAGGCTTTCCGGTTGTCATCAATGCGTAGCTGTCCTGGTACCAGGGGGTGCCAGGATAGTTGTGGCCCAGAACGGACGCCGTCTTTCCAGCCTCCTCCTTCAAGCCCAGTGCGATGTACGCTTCCGTCAGCCGGTGCAGCGCCTCTGGCACCTGATCGGTGGTGTCAAACTGCTCTACGACCACCTTGAACCGGTTTACCGCGGCCAGATAGTGCCCCTGCCGGAGGTACCATCGACCGATGTTCATCTCCTTGCCGGCCAGGTGGTTCCGGGTGAGGTCCACCTTCAGCTTGGCGTCCCGGGTGTACTTCGACTCCGGAAACCGGGTGATCAGCTCATCGAACGAGGCCAGCGCCAGATCCGTCATCTTCTGGTCACGGCCAACATCGACGATCCGTTCGTAGTAGCTGAGACCTTTCAGGTAATAGGCATAGTCCACGTGGATATTGGACGGGTTTAGCTGAATGAACCGGTCCAGCGCGTTGACCGCGTCGTCGTACTTGTTGCTCTGATAGAGCGCGTATGCCGCCATGATTTGGGCCTGCGTCGCCCAAACGGAATACGGATGCTGACGCTCCACCTCATCGAAGAGCGGGGCGGCCTTTCTGAAATCTCCGCCGAGCGCGGTATCGACCGCCTCGTTGTAGAGCTGCTCCACAGGGCGCTCCACATAGGCGATCTCATCTGTCTGCTCACCGGCACAGGCGGCCAGACCGACAGCGGCGAGGATCATCGGGGTCAGGGATCGGAAGGCACGAAAACAGGGCATCGTCATCTCAAACCGTTGAGGCGGTGCGGTGCCGTGAAGATAGGCGTCTCGGTCGTATGCGCCAAGAGAAAGCGACCCGCAGTTCGCTTCGTCGCAGTGCGTGGGGCCGCTGTCAGGCGATCGCGGGGAGCGCTTCGTCCTCGAAGACCGTGGCGGACAGATCCACCCACTCCCAAGCATCATCCTCAGCGAACAACATACGAAGAATGTCGTTGTTCAACTGGTGACCGGAGCGCACAGCCTCAACCCGGCCAAGAATCGGCGCCCCGCCCAAGTACAGGTCACCCACACAATCCAGAACCTTGTGACGGACAAACTCATCGTCAAAACGCAGGCCGCCATCGTTCAGGATCTTGCCGCCATCGACCACGACCGCGTTGTCAAGCGAGCCGCCTCGGGCAAGTCCGATCGCGCGCAGCCGGTCGATATCCTCCGCAAACCCGAAGGTCCGGGCGCCGCTGATCGTGTCATTGAAGGTGCCGTTGACCAGCTTCACGTCCAGATGCTTCTCAGTGATCGCCGGAGAATCGAACTCAATCTCGAAAGCGATGGAGAGATGATCGGACGGTGAGAGACGAATGCGCCGGACGCCATCGTCTATTTCAACGGTGCGCAGGATCCGCAACGCGCGGCGCGGGGCATCCTGATCCGCGATACCGGCGCACTTGATCAGTGTCACGAACGGCTTGGAACTGCCATCCATGATCGGCACTTCCGGGCCGTCAATATCGATCAGAACGTTGTCGATCTCCGACCCGGCAAGTGCGGCCATCAGGTGTTCTACCGTCGAGACAGAGACACCGGTCTCGTTGGCGAGACGCGTGCAAAGCTTGGTATCGACAACCAGATCCCAACGTGCGGGGATGACCGCATCACTCTCGCGAATGTCTGTCCGCCGAAAGACAATTCCGTGGTCGATGCCCGCGGGATGCATGGTCAGCGTTGCAGGCGCGCCGGAGTGCAATCCCACCCCGCGACACTCGATCTTTTCCTTCAGCGTCTTCTGGACAACGCTCGGCGCTGCCTTATGAATTCGCCTGTCGGACATGGAACGCACGAGCCGCTTCCAATCGCATCAAATGTTATTTTTAGTTGAGACTGAAAACCAGCCCCATCTCCTATGCCCTTCGAATCGATAAGAATTCGCCAAAACAAAGGGCCCCGGAGAGGTAGCAATAACCTCCGGGGTCCTCAAGTCACTCTTTGTTACTGAGTGTTACCGAATACGCCTTTGAAATAGATGACCGATTCGGCTTCCCTCAATTTGCCTGCCGGCGAAGGAACGCCGGAATGTCCAGCATATCGTCGTCAGCCTGAGACCGGGACGGGGCACGGCCAATGCTTCCGAGACGCGGCTGTTCGGGCCGGGACTCCGGCTCCCGCTTATGACCCAGACCGACCGTCGGCTCCGCCCTCGGGGCATCACTGGCAGGCCGCTCGGCCTGCGGCTCCGGCGCCGTCTCACCCTCTTCGGACGAGGATCGGAACCGCCGTCCCAAGCCCGTTACACTCTTGAAGAGGCTCTGATGCGCCGACTTCTTCTGCGCCGGACGATCCTCCGTCACAGGGTTCGCCATCGCCGCCGCATTGAAGGGGTCAGGCTTCGCCGCCGGTTTGGACGACGCCGCATCCTCCGGCAGAACCGGCGCGCTCGGAACGAACGCATCGGCGACCGACGGAAGTGCCGGGACGTCCGGCTCTTCAACCGGTTCCGCCGTCGCCCGAACCGCATCTTCAAGCGCTTCTTCACCGAAGACCATCACACCCGACGATGCCGGGGGTGCTGCGATGGTGACCGGCTCCGCAACCTCAGCCAGGAGATCTTCAGCATCATCGCCAAAAAGCGCCGGGGCCGCTGCCGTTGCGACCGCGGCACCACTGCGGGCCACGGCAGGCTTCGGTGCCGGCGTGAAGCTCGGGGTGGAAACCGATGCGGCCGGGGCCGGGGTGGCGGCGGGAGCGGATGCCGGAACCGCCGCGACCGACGGCTTGTCCAGGAGAGGTTTCGTGGAGCGCGCCTCAACGACCGAGAGCGCCGGGCGAGGCTTCTGGATCTGACCTTCGACCGCGATGCCCGTGGCGACGACCGAGACCCGCATCACGCCTTCCAGCTTCTCGTCGAAAGTGGAGCCGAAGATAATGTTGGCGTCCGTGTCGACTTCCTCTCGGATCCGGTTCGCCGCCTCGTCGACCTCGAAAAGGGTCATGTCGAGGCCGCCGGTGATGTTGATCAGCACACCCTTCGCACCCTTCATCGAGATGTCCTCGAGGAGCGGGTTGTTGATGGCGGACTCGGCGGCATCGATGGCCCGCTTGTCGCCCGTCGCCTCACCGGTACCCATCATCGCCTTGCCCATCTCGCTCATCACGGTCCGGATATCCGCGAAATCGAGATTGATCAGGCCAGGCATCACCATGAGATCGGTCACACCCCGCACACCGGAGTGCAGCACATCGTCCGCAAGGTTGAAGGCGTCCGCGAAGGTCGTCTTCTCGTTGGCGATCCGGAAGAGATTCTGGTTCGGGATGATGATCAAGGTATCGACGTACTGCGTCAGCTCCTCGATACCGGCATCCGCGAGCCGCATCCGATGCGCACCCTCGAAGTGGAACGGCTTGGTCACGACGCCCACGGTCAGAATACCGGCTTCCCGGGCCGCACGCGCGATGACCGGAGCAGCGCCCGTCCCCGTACCACCGCCCATGCCGGCGGTGATGAAGACCATGTTGCTGTCGGAGAGTTCACCCATGATCTCGTCGAGGGCTTCCTCCGCCGCCGCTTCCCCGATCTCGGGCCGGGAGCCCGCACCAAGACCCTTCGTCACGGTGTTGCCGAGCTGAATGCGCCGGTCGGCGAGAGAGCCGCGCAGCGCCTGGCTGTCCGTGTTGGAGACGACGAACTCAACACCCTCGAGGTTCGATCGAATCATGTTGTTGACCGCGTTGCCGCCAGCGCCACCGACGCCGATGACAGTAATGCGGGGCCGCAGGTCGGGCTCTTCGTTCGGCAGAGAGATATTGATGGTCATGATGGCCTCCGGTTGGGTCTGTCCGTGTGCTTGATCAGGTCTCGGGTTCGGGTCTCGGGTGGTCGGCCTGGAACGCATCTTCGTCGTCGCCGCGGGCCGGTTGTGAGGGAAAGGGGAACGGGCATCAGAAGTTCTCCCGCAGCCAGGAGCCGACGCGGCCGAAGAAGGAGCGAGGAACGGGCGGGGCACTCATCGCCCGGTCCGGGGACGCGTCGAGGGCGGGGTCCACGGCGTAGCCGACGATCCCGGCGCATGCGGAGAAGACCGGGCCCGCCGCGCTGTCCGCGAGCCCTTTGACATGGATTGGCCGGCCAAGCCGAACCTGCTTGTCGAGGATGGACTGGGCCAGATCGCGGATGCCGGGCATCTGGCTGGCCCCGCCTGTCAGGACGACCCGGTTCCCGGCGATACGGTCGACACCGGCGGCCTCGAGACGGGCCCGCACGATCTCGAATGTCTCCTCCAGCCGGGGCTGGATGATTCGGGTCAGCGTAGAGCGGGGAATGGCATTGGGGTGGGTATGGGCGTCCTCCCCGATCACCGGGACTTCGATGGTCTCCCGATCATCCAGCGTCGATACCATGGCCGCGCCGAAGAGGGTCTTCAGACGCTCCGCCTCTGCAAGCGGTGTCGACAGCCCCCGGGCAATATCGCTGGTGACGTGGGTACCACCGACACCGACGCTGTCGGTATGAACGACGGCGCCTTCGAAGAACACGGCAAAGGATGTCGCCCCGCCGCCAAGGTCGATCAGCGTGACACCCAGTTCCTTCTCGTCCTCGACGAGACAGGCGAGACCCGCGGCATAGGAAGACACGACGAAACCCGCTACCTGCAGGTGGCACCGTTCCACCACGTTGGCGAGGTTCCGCATCGGCCCGGACTGTGCGGTGACCATGTGCATATGGGTGCCAAGCCGCTGGCCGGACATGCCACGCGGGTCCCGGATGCCGTTGCTGCCATCAATCGAGAAGCCGGTCGGGATCGAATGGACAAGCTCACGCCCGTCTTCGACCTCAAGCCGGCCGACCTGGCCGAGAACACGTTCCAAATCCGCCTCGCCGACCGGATGTCCGGCGATCGAAACGTCGAAGTCGATGGCCTCCGACATGGGATGGCCCCCGGCCATGCCGATATGCACCGCGTCGATGGTCTCGCCCGCGACCTTCTCTGCGGCATTCACAGCCTTGCCGATTGCCGCCTCGGCGAGATCCATTTCGACGATGGCTCCCCCCTTCACGCCCTGGGAGAGCTGATTTCCGACCCCGATGATCCGGATCTCCGGCGCGCCGCCCTCCTGACGCGAAGGGCCCACCCGCGCGATCGCGCAAGTGACTTTCGAGGAGCCCACATCAAGCGCCGCGACAAGACCGGTTTTGGTTTTGGCTCGGATGGTCTTCACGGTCGGCATCCTTCGGGGTCAAACGCGGAGAGGGAAAGGGACACGGCTCGGCTCATCTCAGGTGTCCTTTCCGGGGTCGGCGAGGCGGCGCGCGGCATCTGGCGCCATGCGCACCACGAACTTGTCCGGAAGCCTGAGATCGATGCCGATGACGTCACGGTGCAGAACGCCGTGCTCCCGCTCCATCTGGGCGAGGCGCGACCACGCCATCGCGGCATCGGTTTCCGGCAGGAGGACGTCGACACCACTCTTGAGGTGCACGGTCCAGCGGCGCTCTCCCACGTGGGTGACAGCCTGGACTCGGGTGCTCAGATCCGGCTCTGCCGCCAGGAGAGAGAGGAAGGCGTCCGCATGGGTCGGCGCCGCCTCTCCAATCACCACGGGCAAGGTGTGGAACGACGCCGCATCGACCCCGGCCAAAGCAACGCCCTCCCGGTCGATCAGGGTGAACCGCCCCTTGCGTTGCCAGAGGGCCAGGGGCTCCCGCTCCTGGAGACGAACGATCAAGGTATCGGGAAGCTGCCGCTCCACCGTGGCCGAGCGCACCCAGGGAAGAGCAGCGACCCGCGCCTGGAGCCCCACAAGATCAAGCCAGAGGATGGGGTCGCCCCGATCAACGCCCACCGCTTCGAGCAACCTTGCCCGATCCGTGCGGTGGCGCCCGGTCACCATGATTTCGTCGACCATCAAACCGGCGCGGGCGGACATCTCGATCATTGAGACCTCGGCCTTATGAGACCAGGCCGCGGCCTTGCCGGTCTTCAGCAGCCACCCAGCGCCGACGCCGCTGACAACGAGGCTCAACGCGATCCCGCACAACCCCATCTGCCGTCGGTTCAAACGAAACAGGCGGCCAGGTGCTTTCCGCGCGGACTTCCGCGTCCGTCCGGGGGCTTTCTTCTTTTGGAGGAATCCGGTGATCAAACGTCGCATCGGGCCTCCTCCACCATCTGGGAGACGAGTTCGGGGAAGGACACGCCGAGATGGGCGGCCTGCTCCGGAACAAGCGAGGTCGCCGTCATGCCGGGCTGGGTGTTCACCTCAAGCAGATAGAGGTCACCTGGATCTGACTCCGTATCGTCGTAGCGGAAGTCGGACCGGCTGACGCCACGGCACCCCAGCAAGGCATGGGCCCTCTCGGCGGTCTCCAACGCTTCCGAGGTAATCGACGGCGGAAGGTCTGCTGGCAGGATATGGATTGAGCCGCCCGGCGCGTACTTGGCGTCGTAGTCGTAGAAACCGCGATCCGAGGTGATTTCTGTCACGCAGAGCGCCTTGCCGCCCATGACGGCGACGGTGAGTTCCCGGCCCGCGATGAACTTCTCGACCATCACTTTGTCGCCGTGGGACCAACCATCGGCAACCGGGTGGAAATTGTCGCCGCTCCGGACAATGTGCACACCGATCGAAGAGCCCTCGTTGACCGGCTTCAACACGAAAGGCGGTTCCATGACCGCGCCGGCGAGCGTGTCTTCCCGGTCGTAAACGCCGCCCGGTGGGCACCGGAAACCGGCCTTGATGAAGATCTCTTTGGCCTTGGGCTTATCCATGGCCAGGGACGACGCCTGAAGGCCGGAATGGGTGTAGGGAATGCCCAGAATGTTCAGCAGACCCTGGATATTCCCGTCTTCACCGATCTTGCCGTGCAGAGCATTGAAGCAGACGTCCGGCGCGAGGGTCGCCAGTTTGGCGGCGATGTCGCGGCCAACATCGAGCTCGGTCACCCGATAGCCCGATTCACGGAGGGCCTCAGCGCACGCGTGCCCGCTGACGAGAGAAACCTCCCGCTCCGCCGACCAGCCCCCCATCAGAACCGCGACATGCCTGGTCATCGGCCCTCCCCCTCGATCTTAGGGATGGTCACCCCCTCCGGCAGGGTTCCGAGACGCCGAATCTCCCATCGTAAGGTGACGCCGCTGGTCTCCAGCACACGCCGCCGGACTGTTTCGCCCAATACTTCAAGATCGGTGGCGGTCGCCTCGCCGGTGTTGATCAGGAAGTTGCAGTGCTTCTCCGACACCATGGCGCCGCCGACCCGGAGGCCCCGGCACCCGGCCTCGTCGATCAGCTTCCAGGCTTTCCCACCAGGAGGATTTGCGAAGGTCGAACCGCCGGTTCGATCGCGAAGCGGCTGGCTGTCACCTCGAGCACGGCGAATGTCATCCATCGCCTGCTTGATCTGCCCGGGATCCCCTGGGACCGCCTTCAGCCGTGCGGACGTGAAGATCCATCCCGAAGAGACCGTACTGTGGCGGTAGGACAGCCCCATCTCTTCCGGTGTCATCCGGTGGCGGTGCCCGAGCGGGTCTATCGCCGTCGCCTCGACCAGCACGTCTTTGAACTCGCCGCCGTATGCACCGGCGTTCATCCGAAGGCCCCCGCCAATCGTGCCGGGAATGCCGCTCAGAAACTCCAGCCCAGTCCGCCCCGCCCGGAGAGCTGTCGCCGCCACATTGGCATCGAGCATCCCGGCACCGGCGACGATCTCCCCATCTTCGACCCTGACCTGGGCAAAGCTTTTGCCCAACCGGACAACAACGCCACGGATACCGCCATCGCGGACCAGCAGGTTGGAGCCGACACCGATCACCATTACCGGCACATCGGACGGGACACCGGCCAGGAACTCGGCGAGATCCTCATCATCCGCCGGACGGAAGACGACATCGGCCTTTCCGCCGACCCGGAACCAGGTCATCGACGACAGGTCTGCGTCCGCGTCGTAACGGCCGCGAACCTCTGGGAGACGGTCGATCAGGCTTGCCATGGCAACGCGCGCGGGCTTGGTGGGGCGTTCAAGGAGGATCATCGCGCCTCCTCTCTGCCGAGCCGGACGACCTTCGATGAGTCGTCGTCCGCGTCGCCCTCATCCATCCCCGGCACGGCCGCACCAACGCTCTTGGGTTTCGCATCGAGAATGTGATCGAGTTCGCCCGGCAAGGCGTTCGCCCAGGCCGTGATGCTGCCCGCACCAAGGCACACCACATAGTCTCCGGGGTTCGCCACATCGGCGACCAGACCGGCGAGTTCCACCTTGTCCCGAAGGCCGAACACCGACCGGTGTCCCCGCGACCGGAGACCGGAGACCAGGGCGTCCCGGTCGGCCCCCTCGATCGGATCTTCGCCCGCCGCGTAGACATCGGCGACAATCACCGTGTCCGCGTCGTTGAAGCAGCCACAGAAGTCGTCAAACAGATGATTTAGGCGGCTATAACGGTGTGGCTGAACAACAGCCACCACGTTGCCGCCGCCCGCTGCGGACCGTGCGGCCGAGAGAACCGCGGAGATCTCGACGGGGTGGTGTCCGTAATCATCGATGACGGTGATGCCGTGACTCACCCCCGTCTTGGTGAACCGCCGCTTCACACCGGCGAAATGGCGGAGCGTGTCCCGGATCAGCGCATCATCGATCCCCATTTCGGCGGCGACGGCGATGGCGGCAAGCGCGTTCTGGACATTGTGTCGGCCGTACATGGGCAGGGTCAGCGCCTCAAGCCGACGCTGCTCGCCGGTGCCCCGGTCGGTGACGATGGCGGTGAAGACGGACCCGTCCGGGCCGATGGCTACGTCGGCGGCCCGCACATCAGCCTGGGGCGAGTAGCCATAGGTCACGATGCGGCGGTCGGATACCCGGGGGATCAGTTGCTGGACGACCGGGTGATCCAGGCACATCGCCGCAAAGCCGTAGAACGGGATATTCGCAACGAAGGCGCGGAAGGCCCCTTGCAAGTTTTCGAATGAGCCGTGGAAGTCCAGATGCTCAGGGTCGATGTTGGTCACGATCGCGATGGTCGCGGGCAGACGGTTGAAGCTGCCGTCGCTCTCGTCCGCTTCGACCACCATCCACTCACCCCCGCCGATCCGAGCATTGGTGCCGTAAGCGTTGATGATGCCGCCGTTGATGACCGTGGGGTCGAGGCCCGCCGTATCCAGCATCGCCGACACGAGCGAGGTCGTGGTGGTCTTGCCGTGGGTGCCCGCAACCGCGATCGACCACTTGAGCCGCATCAGCTCACCCAGCATCTCCGCCCGGTGAACCACGGGGATCAGCCGCTCCCGGGCGGCCATGACTTCCGGGTTCTCTTCCTTGATCGCGGTCGAGACGACGATGATCGACGCATCGTCCACATTCGAAGCGGCGTGGCCGATATGAACCTTGATCCCCAGGTTCATCAGACGCCGGACATTGGGGTTCTCGGCGATGTCGCTGCCCTGAACGGAGTAGCCCAGATCGTGCAGCACCTCGGCGATACCGCTCATACCGATCCCGCCGATCCCGACGAAATGCATGGTGCCGATGCTGAGGGGAAGCTCTCTCATGCCAAGGATCTCCGCTTGAGGCGGTCATCGTCCGAACTGGGACGGTATGAAGGGGATGAAACGGCGGGCTCAGAGCCCGAGCGATAGGTGCTGCGGGAATCTGCGAGCGTGGCCGTTTCCAAGACGACATCGGCCAAACGGGCGACCGCGTCGGGATATCCGGACGCGCGGGCGCGCGCGGCCGCACTCTCAAGATCACCGGGGACGGCGAACAGCGCTTCAAGTCGCTGTGCGAGCGCGTCCGGTTGAAAGTCGGGCTGCGGCAACAGCCAGGCCGCACCCGTCGAGTCCAATGCGCGGGCGTTGGCCGTCTGGTGGTCATCGGCCGCGTGGGGATAGGGAACGAGGATCGCGGGGCGCCCCGCGACCGTGATTTCCGAGACGGTCGAGGCTCCCGATCGGCACACAACCAAATGCGCCGCTGCGAGCCTTTCCGGCAGATCCCCGAAGAAGCTGGAAACTGTCGCTTTGACCCCAAGATCTTCGTATCGCTTGGATACCCGTTCTTTATCTTCGGGGCGGGCCTGCTGGACGATGTTCAGGCGCGCGCGCAGCCCATCGGAGAGACGCGCCACAGCGTCTGGCACCACATCGGAGAAAACCGTGGCGCCCTGGCTGCCGCCGGTGACCAGGATGGTGCAAGGGCTGTCGATTCTCGGCGCCTGATACGGCATCTCTCGCAACGCCCGGATCTCGGCGCGTACCGGGTTGCCGGTCAAACGGGTCTTGCCGGTGTGGGCATCCGCGCCCAACAAACCCTCAAAAGACGAGGCGATCCGAGAGGCGCGGGCGGCCAGCAGGCGGTTGGCCCGGCCAAGCAGGGCATTCTGCTCGTGTAGCACCGTCGCGATCCCGCGCCGCTGAGCGGCGAGCACCGGCGGGACAGAGGGATACCCCCCGAACCCAACGACGACGGAGGGGCGGAGACGGCCCAGCAACCGCCAGGACTCGATGAAGCCAATGCCAAGATCGAAGACTGACCGAAGCTTCGCGGAAAAACCCCGGCGGCTGGGGCTTCCAGCGTGTACCCGGAAAACCGGCACGGACCCGTCGTCGAACGCGGTTCCGCGCGTATCCGTGACCAGGGCGACGGCGTGTCCGCGCTCTTTCAACGTCTCAGCGAGAGCCTTGGCCGGAAAGACATGTCCGCCGGTGCCGCCTGCCGCCAGAAGGACTTCCACGGGTCCGGAGTTCTGATCGCTCATAGCGATCCTCCCCGGCCGGGGCGCCTGCGGGTCAGCGCCAGAACCATGCCCATCCCGAGGCCAAGCGCCAGGAGCGAAGAGCCGCCATAGCTGACGAAAGGCAGGGTCATGCCCTTGGCAGGCATCAAACTCAACGAGGACGCCATGTGGATGACAGCCTGGAGGCCGAACTGGGCCAGAAGACCTCCGACCGCCAGCAGGATGAAGAGATCACTCTGCTGGAAGGCGCGCCCGAAGCCCCGCAGCACGACAAAAGCAAACAACAGCACGAGAGCGACAGCGACAATCGCGCCGAACTCCTCACCCGCGACGGCGAAGACGAAGTCGGCATGGGCGTCGGGGAGTACGTTCTTGACGTCTCCCTCTCCCGGCCCCGTCCCGAATGCGCCGCCATGAGCGAAGGCTTCCAGCGACCGGCTGACTTGATAGGTGTCCCCCGACGCCGGATCCAGGAACCGGTCGATCCGGCTCGTCACATGGGGAAAGAGGAAGTAGGCACCGACGATCCCGACCGCACCGGCGACCACGAGACCCGCAACCAGCGCCATCGGCAGCCCGGCCAGGAAGAACTGGCAGAACCAAACTGCTGAGACGACGACCGTCTGACCAAGGTCCGGTTGGATGATCAACAAACCGGCCATCACGAGATAAAGGGCGACGGCGATGTAATGGCCGGGGAAGCGCGGAGACTTCCGCCATTCCGCCAGCATCCACGCGCAAACCACGGCAAAGACCGGCTTCGCGAACTCGGACGGTTGTACGGTAAATCCGCCGAGCGACAGCCAGCGGCGCGCACCCTTGATCTCGGCACCGAGAAGCGGCGTGACAACCAAAAGCGCGATGCATCCCAAGAGCCCAATGACCGCGAGACGCCGAATATCCTTCGGCTCCAGCAACGAAATCGCAAAGATGGCCAGGGCCGCGACGGGCAGAATCATCATCTGGCGCCGGACGAAGTGGTAGGAGTCGAGACCGATCCGCTCCGCCACCGGCGGGCTTGCCGCGAATGTCATCAGGGCGCCGAAAAGCACCAAGAGTACGAGGGCTCCCACCGTCCAACGGTCGACGGTCCACCACCAGCGGCCGAGAACACTCTGATCGGTGCGGGCGATGCTGCTCATGCCGCCCCCCCGTCTTCCGGACCGGCGAGGTCCGCAACCAACCTCCGGAAGGCCTCGCCGCGCAGCTCAAAGTTCGGGAACTGATCGAAAGACGCTGCCGCCGGGGACAAGAGAACAGTTGCCCCTTCCAAGGAGTCCTGGCGCGCAGCTTCGAAAGCGGCGGGAACCGCTCTGTCCAACGTGCCGCACTTCCGGACAGGGACCGCGTTGAGACCCGCGCCATCGAAGGCGCCCCCGAAGGTACCGGACAGGGTCGTGGCGAAGTCCTCGGCGCACTCTCCGATCAGGAACGCGCCTTTGACGTTTCCGAGCAAAGGCAGCAGTTCCGACACCCCACCCGCCTTGGCGCGGCCTCCGGCAATCCAGTAGATCGCGGGATAGCAAACGACGGCGCGCGCCGTCGCATCCGCATTGGTGGCCTTGCTGTCATTTACGAATTTGATGCCATCGATCTCGGCTATTCTTTCCTGCCTGTGGGCGAGGCCAGGGAAAGAACGAATGGCATCCGCAGCCACGCTTTCGTCGACCCCAACGGTCGTCGCGGCGGCAAACGCGGCGGCCGCATTCTGGGCGTTGTGGATGCCCGGAAGCGCTTCCGCATCGGCAAGGCGCAGGATCTCCTTGGACCGGAACGACTGATCATCGATCAGAGCGCCATCCCGGGCGAACACGCCGCCGCGCACCTCCTCACTACCCGACACACGAACGATGCTGCGTTTGTGCGTGGAAAGCTCAGCCGCGATGTCCCGGCAATTCGGATCGTCGGAGCCGATGATGGCGACGGCGTCATCCTTAGGCCAGTCGAAGATCCGGCGTTTCGCCGCCACGTACCCCTCAAGCCCGCCGTGCCGGTCCAGGTGATCAGGCGTGATGTTGAGAAGCACAGCTACGTCAGCGGACAACGAGGGCGTCAGCTCCAGTTGGTAGGAGCTGAACTCGATGACGTAGACAGCCTCTTTGCCCAAGGCGGCGAGGCTCAACGCAGGCTCACCCAGGTTGCCGCCAACCGCACAGTCGATGCCGGCGGATCTCAGGATGTGGCCCACAAGGGCCGTGGTCGTGGACTTGCCGTTCGTTCCGGTGATCGCGATGACCCGGGCGTCGGGGCAGGCGCGCAGCAAGAGCTCGACATCGCCGATGATCGGGACACCGGCTGCCTTGGCGAGGGCCGCAACCGGATGTGGTGCAGGATGGGTGTGCGGAATGCCGGGGCTCAACACGAGAGCAGCGATGCCGGTCCAGTCCGCCTTCGTCAGATCAACAATCTCGACGCCGTCGTTCGCGGCCGTTGCGTCACGCCCGGCAGGCGCATCATCCCAGGCCAGGACATGGGCGCCGCCAAGGGCCAGGGACTCCGCAGCGACCCGGCCGGAACACCCCAGCCCCATGACCGCCACTGTTTTCCCCTGGTATCCGGTCGCCGCGATCATGCCGTCACCTCAACTTCAACGTGGCGAGGCCGATCAGCGCCAGAATGACGGCGATGATCCAGAAACGGATGACGATGGTCGGCTCCTGCCAACCCTTCTTCTCGAAGTGATGGTGCAGCGGCGCCATTCGGAAGACGCGCTTGCCGGTCAGCTTGAAGGACGCGACCTGGACGATGACGGACACCGTCTCCAGCACGAACAGACCACCCACGATCGCCAGCACCAGCTCGTGCTTGGTCACCACGCTGATGGCGCCGAGCGCCCCGCCCATGGAGAGCGAGCCGGTGTCGCCCATGAAGACCATGGCGGGGGGCGCATTGAACCACAGGAAGCCGAGACCGGCCCCGATCAACGCACCGCAGAAGACGGCCAGCTCGCCGGCGCCGGCGACATGGTGGATCTGAAGGTAGTTGGAGAAGACCGCGTTACCGGAGAGGTAGGCGATCAGCGCGAACACACCGCCCGCGATCATTACAGGCACGATCGCCAATCCATCCAGACCATCTGTCAGGTTCACGGCGTTCGATGCGCCAACCATCACAAAGACGGCAAAGACGAAGAAGAAGATGCCGAGGTCGATCAGCACATCTTTGAAGAATGGGACCGCGAGCCCCGTGGTGAGATCATCACCCGCGAGAGAAGAGATCGCGATGGAGGCCAGAACGGCGATGATGATCTGACACAGGAACTTGAGACGGCCTGGAAGACCCTTGGTATTGCGCCGGGTGAGCTTCAGATAGTCGTCGCCGAAGCCGATAAGGCCGAAACCCGCCGTGACCAGCAGGACCGCCCAAACGTAGCCATTCTCCAGGTTTGCCCAAAGCAGTGTGGAGATCGAGAGCGCGATCAAGATGAGCAAGCCGCCCATGGTCGGCGTGCCCTTCTTTGTCAGAAGATGGCTCTCGGGGC
Organism: Thalassobaculaceae bacterium; assembly: GCA_963691835.1. GTDB lineage: Bacteria > Pseudomonadota > Alphaproteobacteria > Thalassobaculales > Thalassobaculaceae. Next base: position 3,282,970 of record OY829383.1, on the reverse strand, counting down.
CGTCCTCACGGATCGGCTGACCCTCCGCCTGCTGGGACTTCAGCCACCGGATCACCGCAGGGCCCAGGACGAAGCTGATCACAAGGGCCGTCATAATCGCGCCGCCCGTCCGGAAGGTCAGGTACCGGAACAGGTTGAAGATCTGCTGATCCTCGGCGAGCGGGACGAGGAGGTTATAGAGCATTGGCTGCCCCTCCCCGCGCCTCGGACGAGGCCGCGTCCCAGGGCGTCGCGGGCCCAAGCGACGAAAGGGCCTTTACGATCGGCGCCATGTTGGTGCCAAGCGAGCCCTTGACCAGAATGACGTCGCCGGGAACGACAGAGCGGGCAATGGTCTCGGCAATGTCCTCCGACCGCTCCCCATGTTCCGCACGGACCAGCTCGGGTAAGGCTTGCCGAAGCGAATTCATAAGGGGGCCAACGGTCCAGACCCGGCTGGGATCGGATGCCATCAGGTCCCGAGCAAGGTCGGCGTGCAATGCGGGCCCGTCCTCACCAAGTTCCCGCATGTCCCCCAGGACGGCGACCCGGCCGCCGTGGCCTTCCGGCTGCATCAAGCCCAGAACCTCAAACGCCGCACGCATGGCCGCAGGGCTCGCGTTGTAGCTTTCATCGATCAGCGTGAACGCATCACCGCCATTCAAGGAAACGCGATACCGCGCCCCCCGGCCCTTACCGGGTACGACATCCGCAAACGCGGCGGACGCTTTCAGCGGATCAAGTCCCAGCGCGTGGATGCAGGCCAACACGCCTACGGCATTGCTCGCCCAATGGGAGCCGACAGCGCGAAGGTCGAAAGCGACGGGCTCTCCCGCCACGTCGACCTCAACCCGGCTTCCGCCGGGGCCGACCGTCGCGTCCACCAGACGAACGTCGGCGCGCGGGTCCCTGCCGAACGCGACAATCCGGCTGATCCCGTGGTCCCGGGCCCGCTCTGCGCACAGGTCGAACCAATCGTTGTCCCGATTCAGAACGGCGACCGCATCAGGCTCGCATCCCTCAAAGATCTCGCTTTTCGCCTCCGCGATACCCTCGACGCTGTCAAAGAACTCGGCGTGGACGGGCGACACCGTTGTTATGATGGCAACATCCGGGCGCACCATCTGGGTCAGGGACCGGATCTCGCCCGCATGGTTCATCCCCAGTTCCATGACCGCGAAGGCCGCATCCTCCGGCAGCCGCGCGAGGCTCAACGGAGCGCCGATGTGATTGTTAAGGTTGCCCTGGCTGATATGGGTCGACCCGAAGGAAGACAGGGCACGTCCCAAGGTCTCCTTGGTGCCGGTTTTGCCGACTGATCCGGTTACCGCGACGACCTGTGCCGACGCTCGCTGGCGAGCCGCTGTCCCAAGCGCCTCCAGGGCCTGGTAGGTGTCCTCGACCACAAACAGCGGGGCGGTCGGCGGCAGACCTTCCGGCCGGCGGCTGACCACGGCGCCGGAGGCGCCCGATGACAGAACGTCTGAAACGAAATCGTGCCCGTCGAACCGGTCTCCCGGCAGCGCGACGAAGAGGTCACCCGGGCCGACCGCTCTGCTGTCGATGACAACACCGGAGGCGGGTTTCGGAGTCCCGGCGACCTCGGCTCCGGTCGCCGCCGCAATGTCAGCCGCTGTCCAGAGCGGTGCCGTCATCGCACCCCCCCGGTCAGATCTTCGACGGCGCGCCGCGAGACGTCCGCATCGTCGAAAGGCCGGATAACGCCGCCGACGTCCTGGCCCTGCTCATGCCCTTTGCCCGCGACAACCAGAACATCGCCTTGCCGCAAAAGGCTCACGCCATGCCGGATCGCATCTTCCCGGCCGCCGATCTCGATCGCGTCCGGCGCTCCGACACGAGCATCCGCACGGATCTTGCCCGGATCTTCGGTACGCGGATTGTCATCGGTCAGAATTGCGATGTCGGCATTTCCGGCGGCGGCGCGCGCCATCAACGGGCGTTTACCCGGATCACGGTCCCCACCACAGCCAAACACTGTGATAAGGCGCCCGTCGACATGGGGCCGGATCGCCTTGAGAACCGTATCCAGCGCGTCGGGCGTGTGCGCGTAGTCGACATAGACCGCGGCACCGGAAGGGGTCTCAGCCACCCGCTCCAGTCTTCCCGGCACGCCCCGCAACTCCGCCAACGCCGCGACAATGGCGTCGACCTCATCCATGTCGGCCATCACCAGCCCAATCGCGGCCAGCGCGTTCTGCACCTGGAACAGCCCGGCGAGCGGCAAGGTCACCGGATGAATGCGGTCCAACACCAGAAGATGCAGATCGAGCCCCGTGGGTGTCGGCACCATCCGGAGAAGCTGGATATCAGTCCCGTCCGCCGTCCCGAAGGACAGAACCCGTTGCCCCCTCCGGCGGGCGATCTCGATCAAGCGGTCAGCTTCCGGAATATCCAGATTGAGAACCGCCGTGCCGCCCGGCTGCAGAATGCGTTCGAACAGCGTGGCCTTGGAGCGGAAATAGGCCTCCATCGTGCCGTGATAGTCGAGATGATCCCGGCTCAGATTTGTGAACGCGGCCGCTCGGACCATCACACCGTCCAGACGGTGCTGGTCGAGCCCATGGCTGGACGCCTCCATCGCCAAGTGGTCGACACCGTCATCCGCCAACCTTTGAAGAGCGGCGTGCAGGTCTACCGGATCCGGCGTCGTCAGACCGGGGCCGCTCCGCTCTCCATCCCGGAGAATGCCAAGCGTTCCAAGGCTCGCCGCCTCGTGCCCCAGAACCCGCCAGATCTGGCGCGTGAAGTCGGCGACGGATGTCTTGCCGTTCGTCCCCGTAACGGCGACGACCGTTTCCGGCTGACGGGGGAAGAATTTTGCGGCCATACGGGCCAAACGTTCCCGGGGATTGTCATCCGGGATGAGGCAGACCTCCGCGGGAAGGCTCAACCGGTCGGCATCCGCCTCCGGCCCGACGATGGCAACCGCACCCCGCTCGACCGCGTCCTCGATAAACTGTCGGCCATCCACCCGCGTGCCTGGAATCGCCGTGAACAGGAATCCCGGCTGCACGTTCCGGCTATCGGCGGTCAGCCCCGCGATCTCTCGATCCAGCACACCCATCGCCGCCAGAGCCGCGAGGCGCGGATCGTTCAGCGTTCGGTCGCCGTTGATGAGATCAGAAAGACGCAAGGCGCTTGGTCCCGTTGGTATTGGTCAAGTCCACATGAAGATCGCGCCGGATTTCCGGCGTCATTTCGGCAATTGGATGAACGCCGAGGAACGGAGCCGTCCGCTCAACAATCCGTTTCACCGCAGGGGCGGCGACCCAGCCGCCGGTCGCCCGGCCATAGCTGAAGTCCTGACCCTTCGGCTCATCCACCATCACCAGGACGGCGTAGCGGGGGTCATGCACCGGATAGACACCGACGAAGGACGATAGGAGCGATTTCCGGGCATAGCGGCCGTTTTGGCCCGGCTTCTCCGCCGTACCTGTCTTGCCACCGACGAGGTATCCCTCGGCATTCGCATTCCGGCCCGTGCCGTTCTGAACCACAAGGCGCAGCAGCCGGCGGACCGCATGCGAGGTGCGCTCCTGAATGATCCGCCGTCCGGCAACCGGGCTCTCCGGATCGGCCTGCAGCAGGGTCGGCGGGATCAGTGTCCCGCCGTTCACCATCGCTGCTACGCCGCCGACGAGATGGACCGGGCTCACGCCGATGCCGTGACCGAACGCAATGGTCATCGTGTTGATGTTGCGCCAGACCGACGGGGTCATCGGCGCCCCGACCTCAGGGATCTCCAAAGGCGCTTCGGCGAAAAAGCCGAGCTTTTTCATGAAGTCCTGCTGGCCCTGGGTGCCGACATCCATCGCCATCCGCACCGAGCCGATGTTGGAGCTGTGCATGAAGATCTCGGAGACCGAGAGCCATTTGTTCTTGGCGTGATAGTCGTTGATGGTGAACCGGGAGATCCGGATCGGCTTGGTGGCGTCGTACCGGTCGGACAGCCGCGCCCGACCGCTGTCCAGGAGCATGGCGGTGTTAAAGATCTTGAAGGTGGAGCCCATCTCGTAGACGCCGAGGGACGCCCGGTTGAACTGCGCGTCCTTGGACATCCCACCGGCGTCATTGGGGTCGAAATCGGGCAACGAAACCATGGAGACGATCTCTCCCGTGGTGACGTCCATCACCACGCCGGCCCCGCCGATCCCCTCAAAAGTATCGATCTGCCGCTGGAGTTCCTCGCGGACCACATGCTGAACGCGAACGTCAAGAGCCAACGCCAACGGCTCGACAGACCCCCTCAGGCGGCGGTCCATGCCCCGCTCAATACCCGCTAGCCCTTCCGCATCCACGCCGGAATAGCCGACCACATGGGCCGCGAGCGCCCCTTGGGGATAGATCCGGCGTTCTTCGTCCTGGAAGTGCAAGCCGGGCAGACCCAGCGTGTTGATCTCGTACTTCTGCTCCGGGGTCAGGTTCCGGCGGAGCCAAACGAACCGGCCCTTACCCGATAGCCGCTTCGTTGCTTTCCCAATGTCGAGGTCCGGCAGGACCCGTGCCAGAGTCCGGGCGGTCGTTTGCGGGTCGATCACCTCGCTCGGGTCCGCGAACAGCGAGGGAACTTTCAGACTTGTGGCCAGCAGAATGCCGTTCCGGTCGACGATGTCCGCGCGCCCGGTCTCCACCGGCTTGTCCACGGGCACACTGCTCAATTGCGGCTCGGCCCCGCCCCGAAGGATCGCGACATCGACGACACGCACGGCGATGGCCGTGAACGCGGCCGCGAAAAGGCATCCCGCGATCATCAACCGCGTACGGCCCGTTTCAACCGCCTGGGCGATCGTGCCGTCGAGATGGACCGTTTGCCCGCCGGGCTTCTTTCCGATCCTGGTCTGCGGTGTGGGACCGTCGCTCATTGACGCCCCCGATCCGCCGCGGCGCCGAGATCCGAGCTGTGAGCCGAGATGGCTTCGACAGTCGGCAGCCTGTTGGGAATGGCGTTCACGCCGACCATTTGGTCGACCCGAACCTCGCCTAGCCCCAAGTGATCGCGGACAAGCCCCTCAATCCGTGCCGGCTGGTTCAGATAGCTCCATTCCGCTTTCAAGACGCGGATGGCCTCCTGGTTCTCCAGCGTTTGGCGGTAAAGAAGGTCCAGTTGGTCTTCCCGCTCCTGCACTTCGTACTTCACAAGGAACAGGGCGACGCCGGAGACCGTGGCGAGCACCAGCCACAGGGCGAGGGATCGTCTCATGTCAGGCTCTCCTCTTCTGTCCAGGCAGGGGCATGTGTTCTTTCGGCAACGCGGAGCTTCGCGGAGCGCGCACGGGGATTGGCTTTGACCTCGGCCTCACCGGGGGCAACGGGTCGGCGGCCGACGAGCTTGAACGAGGGTTCGGGCGGTTGAGTCACGACCGGTTGATGGCGAGACGGGCCCGGCACGTCGCCGGCGCGGCGGCGTAGAAAGGTTTTCACGCGGCGGTCTTCCAGAGAGTGGAAAGACACCACCGCGAGCCGACCGCCCGGCGCGAGAAGCCTCTCGGCAGCGCGGAGGCCACGATCAAGCTCCTCCAACTCCCGGTTCACATGAATGCGGAGAGCCTGGAAGGTCCGGGTAGCGGGATGAATGCCGTCCTTTGCGTTGGCGGCCGGCACCACCCCGCGTACGAGTTCCGCTAGAACGCGGGTACGCAGGATGGCGCCGTCCGTCCGTGCCGCAACGATTGCCCGGGCGATGCGGCGGGCGTGCCGCTCCTCACCGAGCTGAAAGATGATGTCGGCGAGACCCTTCTCGCTCTCGCCGTTGACGATGTCGGCGGCCGAGGGGCCCGCCTTCTCCATTCGCATGTCGAGCGGCCCGTCCTCCCGGAAGGAGAACCCCCGCTCGGCGGCGTCCAATTGCGGGGAGGAGACGCCAAGGTCAAGCGCAATTCCATCCACAGGGCCGGCGCCATTGGCGGGCACCAGGGTATCCATATCCCCGAAGCGCCCCTCGATAACGACAAGGCGCTCCCCACTGGCCGCAACCAGGGGACGGGCCCGGTCGATGGCATCCGGGTCCCGGTCGATGGCAAAGACCCGGCACTGCGCCGAGTCGAGGAGCCTCTTAGAGTAACCGCCGGCCCCGAAAGTCCCGTCTACGTAGGTGCCGCCGTCGACGGGTGACAGGGCGGCTGCCACTTCTTCCAAGAGGACGGGAACATGCACGCTCTCGGGCGCGGAGGCGGTCATGCGTCGCCTCCCGGCCCGGGCTTGATGATCTTGAGGGTCGCATTGCGCTCCCGCGCGCGGGTCCGATTCCGGTCGCGGTGCGCCTCGTAGGCGTCCGGCTCCCAAAGCTGGAAACCCTTGCCGATGCCGACGAAAGCGATGGTGTCCTTGATGTTGGCGTAGTCCCGAAGATCCGCCGGAAGGATCATGCGACCATCGCCGTCCACGGAGATCTGCTGAGAGTCGGCCAGGATCTGCTGAAGGCTCTCCGCCTCGTCGGAGTACGAGTCGATCGCGTCGATGGACTCAATGATCGCAGCGATCCGCTCGTCGCCACAGGCCTCAATGCAGGGATGCTTGAAGGACTGATAGAGGACGATCCCACCAGACCCGGATTTTTCCAAGGCAGCACGGAACGACGCCGGGACGGACACCCGCCCCTTCTTGTCGATCTTGTTGGCGAATGTGGACAGAAAATACGCCACCTTCGACCCGCTCCCCCGTGTGTGTCTCTCCGCCCTCCTCAGGCGAAACCCCCGGAAATCCGCCGTTTTTGCCGTACCGATCCGAGATTCGCGGATAGACCCACGGCAGCATCCGTTATGGGACTGTATGGATGTATCATGGGATTTTATGGGATACAACGGGATTTACTGGAGTTCTTCTGGAGCATCACGGGACTTCAGCCAGGAATCAGAGTGATGAGCCGTTGCTCAGAAAGACTGACCGAACCGCCTGGAATGGCTTGGCAATCCAGGTCAAATCGTCACGTGGGCGAATATTTGTTCGCTAAATGTTCTCATTCTTCCCCAAGCGCGGACTTCTGACAGTCAGGAAAATTCCAGGTGCCCGGCACTGGGATCGCCTGGGACGGCATGGGCGTCTTGCCGACGGCGGGATCACAGCCCTAAAGTCCGGGCGCCTTTCACCACTGAGTCCAGCCGTCATGAACGACCAGCCATCCAAGTCGATCCCGAAGTCCATCATTCAGGCACTGCCCGCCCCGGGTTGGCCGCCGATCCAGGAAGATCTGGCAAGTGCTGCTTTCCCAGCGGACAAACTCCGCCGGATGAACCTGAATGAGAGCCCCTACCCGCCGTCTCCGAAGGCAGTTGCGGCGATGCAGGAGGCCTGTACGCGGGTGAATACCTATCCCGACCCGAGATGGCGCCACCTCACGGCTGCGATCTCGGAACGGCTGGGCGTGCCGCAGGACAGGATCGTCATGGGGAACGGCAGTGACGAGTCGATCGTCCATGCAGGGCGGATTGCCCTCAATCCGGGCGACGAAGTGGTTGTCCCGGTACCGTCCTTTCCCGGATACATGAAGTGCGCAGCTCTCGGCGGGGCGAAACTGGTTCCGGTCCCTGTACGTCAGGATGGGGCGAACGATGTGGACGGCATGCTGGCGGCCGTGACGGAAAAGACCCGGCTCTTGTTTGCGGCCACACCTAACAACCCGACCGGCGGCCTTTTGTCAGCAGACGATGTGAAGCGTTTGGCGGAGGGGGTGCCCGACACCTGCCTGCTGATCGTCGACGAAGCCTATTACGAGTTCGGCATTCACGCGGGCGGTGAGGATCATCTCGCCACACTGGCGGCGCGGCCGGGACCGTGGGCCGTTTTCCGGACGTTCTCCAAGGCGTACGGTCTGGCAGGGATCCGCGTCGGCTACACCATCGCCGGCTCCGATGAGATCGCGGAGGCGTTTCAGAAAGCCCGGAGTGTGTTCTCCGTCAATGTCGTCGGCCAGGCGGGCGCGCTCGCCGCATGGGAGGACCGGGATCACATGACCTCGATACTGGACCGGACGGCGGAGCAGCGGGAACGCATTGTGGCCGGACTCAAGGCCCTGGGCTGCCGCCCCTTCCCCACGGTCGGAAACTTTGTCACCGCAGAGACACCACGGGCCGCAAAAGATGTGGTCGCGGGTCTTCTCGGCCACGGCATCATGATCGGCTCCCTGATGGCGCCTGGATTTGAGACCTACATCCGCATCACCGTCGGCACGGCAGAAGATACGGATGCCCTTCTAACCGCTTTGAAGGCGGTGCTTCAGGGTTAGGGGCACTGGCGGGGCGGCGCGCGGAACGGTAGCGTTCTTCCATGCGACCGCTGCTGCATATCCAGGGGACGAAAGAGCTCGGACGGCTTCGTGCCGGCCTTGGCCGACGCATTCGTCTGGCATGCATGGTAGCGCTGCTGTCCGCTCCAGTCGGGGCGTTGCTCGCACAAACAGTTGCGACACCCCAAACGCTTTTGGACCGCACCCTGTCAATGATCGATGCCCACCTAGACGGGGTCCGTTCCATGACCCGGCGTCTCCCGATGGACGGCGTCACAGGTGCCATGATGGCTTATGATCCTGCGGAGGACGTGGCCGGGGCCGCCGACGGGGGGCGATACGGAAAAGGGGATCGGGCCTGGGTTGAGACAGCGCTGAGCGTCTACGATCTCTACCGGCTTCTTGGCGGCGAGGTGCCGCCGGACCGCCAGCTCTTCGCCCGTCAGGACAGCCGTTTTTTCGTGGGCAATGAGAGGGGGGCTGGTGCCTGGTTCGACACACCGGACGCGGCGCTGGCCCACTACTTCGGCCTTCTGGCCCGCGCAAGCCGGCAGATCGCCCCGGGCGCCCAGCCAGCGGGGACCCCGACGGATCTGACGTCCCTCTCCCGCCGCCTGTCCGCCGGTCTCGCATCCGCCAGCGCCACCTCCGGGGCGACGCTCCTGCCCGTCGGAACACGCATGCGCATTTCAATGGAGGGGGTGGAAACGGTGGTTGGAGAACCGGGTCTCGAGATTACGGAAACGGCTGACGGGACAATGGTCTCCGCCGACGGCACCGCGGACGGACGTCTCCGGGTTCATGGATACGCGGCAGGCCGCCGGTTCGGTCCGGCAGAGACGATGACCGTGACCGTGCCAAGCACCGCGACACAGCCCACACCGAACGAGACCAATACGGCTCTCTCAGACGGCGGCACGTTGGTCCCCGGCGGCAGGACCGAAGGACGCCTCGTCCGGGGCGGCGGCGGCAACCGCTACACCCTCACCCTGGGCGGCGGCCCCACGACGATCACCTCAGACGGAACCGCAGACGTCACGGCCAAACTGGTTGACGCACAGGGCACGGAAGTCGCCCGGGATGACGATGGCGGGGAGGGCTACAACTTCCTGCTAGAGGCAGACCTGCCCGCCGGCACGTACTCTTTGGTGATCGAGCACTGCTGCCTCGGCGGCGGGCGCTACGGGGTCAGTGTGAGCGGCGGCAACTAGACTGTTCGACGAGACCGAGCCCCATACTCATAGCGAGCAGAAACCGATCCTCCGGGCCAATCCTGCCAAACCGCAGCATCAAACCCGTTCTCTGTATTCGGATCACCGCACCCCTCTTGAAGCCGCAGCACCCTTGCCCGCGCGGCCCCTTCAAAGGTGCCCCAAATCCAGCTTGTTTCCTCCTTGCCCCTATGGCATGTTCCCCCACCTCGCGGGCAGGGTGACCGGCTCCGCAAGACATGGTTCGGCGAAGGCCCAACCCCCGGCGCTGCCGTAGCTCAGTGGTAGAGCACTCCCTTGGTAAGGGAGAGGTCGAGAGTTCAAATCTCTCCGGCAGCACCATCTCTTTTTCCTGATCCCTAAGACCATCTATCAAACTGAAAACGCTGGATTTTTTGGTGTTCAAACAACCTGTTTCGCGGGTGTGTGCGAGGGGGCTTTCAAAGGCCAGCCGCATGACCAGTTTGCGGGCTTCAGGACCACCGATTTTCCAGCAATCATAAGGGCTTGCAAGAAATCGCATCGAGAGTTCAAACATCTCATCGAAGGGACGCGCGGGCTTGGGTTTTCGCGAAGCTCGCTCCAGCGCGATCAGCTTGTCCCGCTCCAAAGCTTCGATACGATCTTCAAAGGCCTTAAGGGCGCGAGGGTTTGAGACCTCCAGCATGCGGTCAACGACCTTGCCGATTTCGGCGTCCAGCTCGCCGGCCCTTGCGGCGTAGGATTTGGCGGTGTCAGCCAATCGCTCGGTTTGAGCATTCCACGCCTTGGTAAACAGGGCTTTGACCAGATCGAGAAAGGCGCGGGAGGGCGTCATCCCGCGCAACACGTCCTCAACACGCTGATGCAATTTCGCCGCCGGGATGCTCTTGCCTTTGTCCGGACATCCATGATGGTGACAGAAGTAGTAGGCATAGCGCTTTGTCTTGCCTTTACTCCAGCCGCCCGTCAGTCCGTAGCCGCACGAAGCGCACCTCACCGCGCCGCGCAAAGGAAAATCCTCTCTCATGTCCTTGCGGGCCGGAGCCACCGGGGCGCCCTTCAGGCGTTCCTGAATGCGCCAGAAGGTCTCCTTGCTAACAATCCCCTCGTGCTTGGCTTCCCGCATGGAGATGCCCCAGCTCGGTGCAGCGACATAGCCGCCATACATGATCTGCTCCAGCATGCGTGTGATGCGCATCTGGCGGATGCTCCCATCCGGCCTGTCCTTCGGGAACTCCGGCTGAGCCTCCAAGAACCGCTTCACTTCCGACTGCGTCTGAAAACGGCCCGAGGCGAAGCCTTCCAAAGCTTCGCGCACGATGGACGCCAGCGGCTCATCATGTACCAGCACCTTACCGCCACCCTTCGCCTTTGCGTATTTGAGACCGAGAGGCGGCACCGATTTCACGGCATAGCCCTGTTCGACGCGGGCCATGGCCTTTTGCTTGTTCTGCCGCCCCATCTGGAGGCGTTCAAGCTCGCCTGCGGCCACCGATATGATCTCGGTGAATTGTCCTTCAGGAGAGTCCTCAAGCGTGAAGTTCAGACATTCACGCACAGCACCGCGCGCCGCAATCTCGCGGCGTAGTTTGAGGTTGAACTCCGTATCACGGGAATGGCGCTTGAGATCATCGAAAATAACGACATGCCGCTCGGGCTGGTGAGCATCGAGGTATTGGAGCAGTGCGACGATGCCCGGACGCTTCATATAGTCGCCAGCCCCGGAGACATCGTCGGAGAACACCTCTTCTACCGAATACCCTTTGGCCTCGGCATATTGACGGCAACGATACTCCTGACTGTCCAGACCCGAGCCATCCTTGGTTTGTTTCTTGCCGGACACCCGGCAATAGATCAGCGCCTTGGTCGGCGCTTCTTGGGTTAGATCGCTATTCATCAATGACTCCTCCCGCCCCAGAAGCAGGCTTGGACCCGTTCAGGCGCATAAATTCTTCAATCAAATGACCATGGGAACACTCTACCATGTCAGCCTCGGCAGAGGCCGGATCACCGTGGGCTTGCGGGAGTTTTCCACAGGTATCTTGCGCGTGGTTCACCGGATGAACCTCAAAGCCCAGTGCGACGAACTCGCAAACGATGTTCCAAACGAGCGAAATATACTCCGCCTTCTGCTCGTCGCTCCAATCCGTGCCGGAGAGGAAGTGCGCGAACTCGCCAGCGTCGAATGCGACCAGCCGCTTATCCCGGCAGGGGGTTGAAGTGGTGTTGTTCTCGGTCTGCCGGGTCATCGGTGCCTCCTTCGCTCACTGCCTAACTCATCTCTGCGCCTCTCATTTCAGATACAGAACAAATGCAGAACATTTGTATCTGAACGATGCGCGTAATACAAGTAAAAATAGAGGAATATTATCTTTTCTATCGATCGCGATTGTTCTTTCGGCTCCGATCACTCGCTGAGCCTCGCTCTTGGTGAAAGGCGTCCCGACGTTGCTCACGATCCTCACGCGCCAGTTCATTCGTACGGGCGTATGCGGTGCGCGCCAGCTCTGAGAGCTTGAGCAGATCAGCGCCAACGAAGCTGCTTGTGTCGCGATACGCGCCGTCCTGATCCTTGTAGGTGCGGGTGAAGCTGGTGGCATAGAAGGGGCGCTCCTCGCCCTCATTGCGCCAGATCGTGGCTTTGAGATTGGCATCGCGGATGGTGGCAGCCGGGCCATTGCGCTCGTCGTCTTGCCTGTCGGTCATGTTGGTGTCCTTCCTTCCGGTCAGCGCCCGGCGGCGCGGTTAAAACTGCGGGCACGCGGGACGGCGTGGGTTTCCCGCCGCTTTTCCTTGAACGCCGCCTTGCGGGCCTCCCGCTGATGAGCGGCGGCATCCTTGCCTTCGCGCTTCCACGCCGCATTGAACGCTTGTCGGTCGGCGCTTCCGGCCATGCCCGGCGATGGACGCGGCGCCGGGTGCGGCTTGTCCTTGGCGACCATGGCGGAGGCGCGCGAGGGTTTCTGTTCGTGGCTGCCATGGCTTGCAGCTTCGAAACTGTCACGGGCCGGGGCGGCCTTGATGGTGGATGGCGAGATGCTCTTGGCAAAGCTGGTCATCCGATACGGCTCCATGTTCCGTTGGTGTATTGGGGGTAATGCGCAAAGCGCGACGGTACGGGCTCCACGATGACGGGCCGCCAGACGGGGCCGCGCGGCGTCATCACCTGCACGTGGCTTACGGGCGGGTGATACGGGTTCGGGTGATAGCGCCCGGCCATGGCGGGCAGGTCGTAATAGGCATAGCGGTCGGCATAAACCGGATGGGCGAGCCCGTCGGCAAAGAGCACCATCTTGTCCGGGGCCAGGCCGAGCAGTTCGTCCGCGTTCATGACGCGGCGTTCCTTGACCATGGGCGTGCCCGCCATGCGGCGGTGATGGGCCAGCTCCAGCCCCGCTTGCAGCGGATCGCCGCCCGTGAACAAAGATCGCGCCGCGCGGATCGCCCCTTGGCGGGCGGCCTCAAAGCGCTGCGGCTCGACGTAGCCGAGGGTTTGCGATCCGATCATCTCCGAGACGATGCGAGCGGTGCCAAGGTCCCTGATGCCGTAGAAGCAGCGGCACGCCGCCGAGGCCGTCAGGAGCGACTCCCCGTCCTTGGCAATGGCATTCATCTGCTTGGTGCTCTGGAAGAAGGCCCATGGGCGGATACCCATTCCGGCATCGCGGGTGAAGAGCCGCACCACCAGCGGGAACGCGCCAAGATTGCCGCACTCATCCAAGAGCCATGTCTGACGTGGAGCAGCGGGCGCACGGGCCTTGTAGGTGCGGGCGGCGACGAAGCAGGTCTTGATGACAGCGGCCCAGCTCTCGACGAAGTCGGAGGGCGGCATGAGGTAGAGGTGATGGACTTGAGCCTCTCGCGTCAGCTCCGACAGGCAGAAATCATAGGGCGGAGAAACTGAGTTCAGCAGCGCAGGATCAGAGAGGCAGGCAAAGGCACGGGTAATCTCGCCCAGAATGCCCTTGATACCGCCGGAGGTGTCGTCGCGGGAATCGGCGATTTCTTCCTCGATCCGGGCGGCGGAAGCAAAACCGCTATCGGCCATCTCAAAGGCGAGATCAAGCCACGCCTCGCCGCCGCGCACCATCAGGTTGATCGCGTCATGGAGCGCGGGGAGTGTGAGCACGCCGTCGCGCTTGACGATGGCCAGCACAAGGGCTTCCAGCATCTCCCGCGCCCGCCCCTCGAAATACGCGCTTTGTGCCGCACCGCTTGAGACGATGGTGTTCTCGCAAAACACCTTCACATCCGAAATCAGTGTCGGGCTGTCGGCACGGATGAAGGCGACGGGGTTGATGCGGTGATACGGCAGGCCGTGAACCCGGCCCGGATTCCAGTAGATACAGAACTTGTTGATCCCGGATTGGCGGCCCGGCACCTGAAAGCGGCTGATGGCGGCGAGTTCGCCCTTGATATCCAAAATCAGAAGCGTGCCGGGATAGCCGCCCGTGCAGACATTCATGGCGATCTGTGTGGTCAGCTTGCCTGACCTTGGCCCGGCGATGCTGACCACCCCGCCCATGCCGGAATACCAGATCGGCAAATTGTCAAAGAAACCCACAAACAACGACTGCGCATCGCGGGTGAACAGGCCCGCCTTGGCGAGTTCACCCGCGATGCTGAAACGGGCCGACCCGAAGGGACGGCCCTGATTGGTGAAGGGGTACGCCACGCCCTTACAGCCCCAGAGCGGGAAGCATGGCCCCGCCGCCCCAGCGCATCGAGGCGAAGGCGACGATTGCGGCGATAGCGTAAAACAGCGCCATGCGGCAGATCGCGTAGATCACAACACCTGTAAGCGCGAAGCTGGCGAAATACATCACGTCCGCCAGCTCACGCGAGCCGTAGGAGCGGTACACCAGCTCCTCGAACCACGGCCCGACATAGCCGAAGATCCAAGGTGTGCCGACGATAGCGGCGAGTGCTGCGAGGGTAATGCCCAGCAAGTCCTGACCCGGCGGCCCTCCGTTGCCGCCCGATGCAGACGGCATCGAGAATTGTTGGCTCATCGTCCAACCTCCGAAGTTTCTTGATGGGGAAGAGCGCCCCCTGACGGCGCAGGCCGGATCAGGGGGCGCTTCAAACGTGGCGGTGCGGCGTTAGCCGACGATCGCGCCGATCACGGCAAGGCCGATACCGACGACGATCACGCCGCCGATGATCTCACCGACGCTGTCCCAGAAGGACTTCTTCTTCTCGCGGTACACGTCGTAGGTGCCGCCGCCAACGCGTTCGAGTTCGGGTTTCTTGGCCATGGGATACCTCCTGTTGTTGGCCTTCGCCTTCCGATCCGGCCGGGACGGATTCCGGGCCAAAATCGAAAGCGCGATGCCTTGAGGGGCGGTTTCTTGAAGGGGAGTTCCCGTAGGGTGCCGATCTGGTCAATCACGAGCAAGGCCAGCAGCATTTCCACACCCAAGATGACGGGAGCCGAATTGCGCCTTACGCTCTGATATCATTCAATGAAACGTGTCGCAGTTGAGGCCACCGGGAGCGCTGCCATGCCGCCGCCGATCTTCAGCACGCGGGCGCGGGTCAGCGCAAAGCAGGCGGATAAACTCCTCAAATCCTACGCCGCTCGAAAGATGCCGAAGGACGCGGCGAAAGCCTCCGGCCTGTCGCTCAATTCTGTCTACATCCAGTATGAGCGGCTGCGATGGCGATTGATCCTCGCCGACTACTACCAAGACGCTGCACGGTCCCCGGATGAAGCTGGGTTGTCCCGTGAACTCGCTGAGGCGATGCGGGCGCGGCGCGGCATCCCGGAAGATCAGTTTTTTGCTCATGCCGCCGAGATGATCTTCTGGGCGGACGAACATCCCCCACGCCTCGTCCTTAAACACCTGCGCAAGATCATCGAACTGACAGGCCCGCTCGACCTGCCACCCGTGATCACAGAAGCGGAGGCCGATAAGCTTAATGCCTATGTTCGCTACGCCCGCACGGAACTTGTCTATGATAGGGCTGTCATGTCGGCAGCACGGGACGAGGCAATGATCCCGTACCGCGACCGTGCCAAGGCTGCGCTAGATGCCGAATGGCGGGCCTACCGTGCCGCGTCGAAGAAGGTGGAGCGGCAGCCAGATCGGACCAAACGGCCAGATCAGGGATAACGCCGCCGCTGATGAAACACCGTGAGAACATCAAGATCGGTTTCTGAGGCGATCCTGTAAACGATCATGTAAGGGAGGCCGGGAATTGCGAATTCCCGTGTGCCGTCAATCCGGCCCTCGCGGCCCAGAAGTGGAAACGTCTCGAACATTGTGATGGTTTGCCGGATACGCGAGATCACTCGCTCGGCGGCTGACGGATTGAACTCCACAATATAACTCTTGATGGTTTGTAGGTCGCTTAGCGCTTGTGGTGTGAAATTAACGTTCAAATCCAAACTGCTCCCACACCTTATGCGCAGGAATGACAGTCGAACGGTCTTCAGATTCCTCTAACCCTTGTCTAATCTTCTTCTCCTGCCAAGCAAGAACCGCAGGATCGCTTGAAGGATCACAAGGCTCCGTCAACTCTTCAAATGTCGTTTTTTCTTCTACATCGCTCATCTTTTAATCATATCAGTTTCTTCGCCGGGATTCCAGTTTACAGGGCGGTTGGTGTCATAAGGGCACCGAATTTGCATGGATATCCCGAAAAATGAAACAGTTATAAGTGACAATTCGAGGGTCTATGGACAGGGAAAAAGACGATCACAGGCGTATTGAGACCACTGCCGAGGCTATTCGCAAGCAGGATGACTTCCGCGAGGAGCTGGCGGGCGTCAAAGCTGGACGCATCGCGAGGCACCTGCCCGAAGATCACACGAACACAGAAAAGGGCCGGGAACGCCGCGCGGCAAAGGCGCGTGAGCAACGGTCTCAGCTTGAGATCCCATTGGCCGATCCGACCTACCTTGCCGCCCATGAGCGGGTCATGGGCACGCTCTCGGACTACGAAGACCGCGCGAGGAGCGCTCTTGATCATGTCCGGGCGCAAATCGACCAGTTTGAAACTGAGTTGGAGGATATGCGCGACCGCGCCGCCCGCTTGCCCGATGGCCGCATGGTGTTCAGGGATGCCGCAGGCAATGTGCGAACCGAGGACGGGACACTGATCGACGGTCCCGTGGCCGAGGCCATCGTCTGGCCGGAAGACGCACCAGCCTACGAGAACTTCGAGGCCAAACGGGAGGCGCTCGCCCGAGCGAGGGAGCGTGAGGCCGCCATCGAGAGCTATATGGTCGATGTGCTTGGCAGCGCGCGTGACCGACTAACCGATGAGGACAATCCACCAAGCCTCGACGAGATTGAGGCGATCGAGCGCAAGATTAAGGAAGAAGCAGGTGTCCTCTTAGAACCTGTGTAGAAGCCAAGCCCCAGCGGCGAACCGGAACCCGATCTGGCAGCGACACAACTACCGAAGCTCTAATTCAGCTAACTGCCACCAATCGGCCCGCAGGCCTTTTGCAGCACAGCAAGGATGACGGCTTGAGGATGAAACCCTTTGTGCTGGCGCATAGCGCGGCGCATCTCCTCCTGTCGCCCCTCGGGGTCACCAAAATACCAGTCCGACATGCACGTCGCGCGACCCTGTCCGGCCTGCGCCGCGATCATCCCGGCCATGCCGATTGAGGTACGGAAATAGGAACTCTGACTCTCATGAGGCCATGTCAGGAATTCTGCGCTCGTGAATTTCTTCGCCTTGAGTTCTTGTGGATAACTCACAAGAAGACACAGTGCTGCTATTGCAATGACACCCCGTTTTATCGTCTCCATAAGGGAACCCTTTTGGGTGGTTGAATAATTTGATTGATTTAGGAGGATTTCAACTTGAAAAATCGCAGAAAACAGCCATTCTCGGATTCACGACTCGGCTCAAACGCGCCGCGCGCGCCCGTGACAAAAGGGTTCCCTTTTGAACAGCGTCGGAGGCCCTTATGAGCTGGCCAGTCCTCGAATGTCAGGGCCGCAAGATCGGCTACGCCCGCGTATCGACTAAGGACCAGAAGCTGCGGATGCAGCTTGATGGTCTCAATGCGATGGGGTGCGATCTCATCTTCGAGGATCACGGGATTTCTGGAGCTGATGCCAGCCGCCCCGGCCTCGACGAAATGCTGAAAGAACTACGGGCCGGGGATACGGTCGTCGTGTTCAAGCTGGATCGTCTGGGCCGATCTGTTCTCAACCTCGCTGACCTGTTGGTGCGGTTTCAACAGCAGGGAATTGAGTTCTGCTCGATGTCGGAGGGGATCAACACGACGACTCCCGGCGGCAAGCTCGTCTTCCACATCTTCAGCGCCGTGGCCGAGTTCCACCGCGACCTGATTATCGAAAACACCGTGGCGGGAATGGAAGCAGCGCGGCGGCGGGGTGCGAAGATTGGACGCCCCCACAAACTGTCGCCGGACGCCATCGCTGGTGCGCACGAACTTGTCTATCAGCGCAATCTTCCCGTCATCGAAGCTGCGCGACGGTTTTGTGTTTCACCTGCGACCGTCTTGCGGGCGTTTGACCGATCCGGTTTAGAGCGATGAGCATGCGTCGATCAAGCGATAGATAGTCATATGTTCGTAAGTGTCAGCACTCGACGCAGCTTCGACACTATCTATCATGGCGAGCTTTCTCTATCATCATTGAAGAGTGGTGCTATCACGCTTTGATCCTGGACCTGGCGCGGATCTGTAGGTTCAGAGAATAGAAGTGATGCACCAACAACGCCAGCGGCGAGAGCGTAGACGGTTGAAAGTCCTATTCCCGATATGATGAGGGCTTTATTGCGAGACTGCGAGTGGGGAGGTCTATGATGAATGTTTTCCATGTAGTTTTTCAGATCGTAAATATTGTTGTAAGCCTAATAATATTTTTTGTAAGTGTATTTTTATCTCAACTTGGCGTAGAACTCCCAAGTTCAATTGACCCTGTTCTTTTCGGAGTAATTGTTTCTGCCATATTTTACTTAAGTTTGTCAAGAATTTCCCAAATACTAGAATTATCTCAAAGAGTCGGCGATATTGAGAGTAAGATAGAAAAGACTGTTTCAGAACGTATTGGTGAATTTCGGCAGCACTTTGATTACCAAATGTCAAGTTTGCGTGAGAATGTTATCACGTTAACAGAAGAAAGTGTCATTCCAAAGATCTTAGCATCTATGAGTGTTCAACCTATTGCTCAACAAAAACAAGAGCTCGACAGAGGTTTTAGCTTAGAGTCCGTCCATAAAGTTCATGTTTGTTTCAAGCGGCGTACCATGATCTTGATCATGGCGAGGTAGATGAAGGCGGTGGCGGTTCGCGCCCGCGCCTCGAAGTCTCGGGCGAGCCTTCGGTTGCGCGAGATCCAGGCCAGCGTGCGTTCGACGATCCAGCGCTTGGCCTGCACCATGAAGCCCTTGGCGCCGTCGCTCCGCTTGATGATTTCCAGCCGCCAGGGCCCGGTCTTGGCCACCGCCTTGGCGGCTTTCGGCCCCTGGTAGCCGGCATCGGCGAAGACCACCTCGATGAATGGAAACCGTCGCCGCACCCGCTTGCTCAAAACCAAGGCCGCGCCGTCGCGGTCCTGAATGTCGGCTGGATGCACCACCGCCGTGAGCAGCAGTCCGCCATGGTCAGTGAGGATGTGGCGCTTCACGCCGCGCGTCTTCTTGCCCGCGTCATAGCCGATCGGGTCAAGCGACGCCCCCCTTTTTGCGCCGATTTGGCGCTTTGGCTGTCGATAATCGCGGCGCTCGGTTGCCCCTCTCGGCCTTCCGCCTCGCGCAACGCCACATAGAGCGTATCGTGCATCCGCTCGAGCGTGCCGTCCCAGGCCCACAGATCGAAATACCCATGCACCGTGCTCTTCGGCGGAAAGTCCTTCGGCAAATGGCGCCACGGGCAGCCGGTCTCCAGAACATAGAGCAAGCCATTGATCACCGCGCGAACGTCAACCGACCGCTTGCGGCCGCCATGCCGGGCCGGCGGGATCAACGGCGCCAGAACCGACCACTCTTCGTCCGTCAGATCACTCGGGTACCGAAGGCCCCGGCGCTCATAACGGGCACGGTTTTCTTTCGTCCACATCTGGTAGCTCCCTCATCAATCGCTACAAGATAGTGAATCACAAACGATTCCAACGATTCAATGACTTTGTGGACGGGCTCTGAGGCCAAAAGAGAATTAAAGATGCTATACGTCGCGATCTTCTGAATCGTCAATCCATTCGACTTGTACATCTTGAGTACAACGACTGGACTCATATATATGACTTTAGAGTGATCCATTATGTTCTTTACGCCCACGCACTCTCAGGGCGTGTCGATGATTATAGGCAAAATGTCGTGAGAGATTATACAGTTTCATGGAATGCAGATAGAGTATTCGGACAGTATTCTTTTTAAAAATACTTTAAAAAAGTTATTGAACAACGTGAATCAGACTCGAACTGCACCACCCGAATTCGTTTCCTAGTGTTTGCTGATTTTGATGGGCCGATACAAGGGAGCACTAAACAGTTCAATGCGCTCGAAGCTGCTGTACAGCTTGAAAGATCTATTCTTGGAATATTTGAGATATACAAAGAAAAATATGCTTTGAATTAATCAAAAGAAATGTCGCCTCACGAAGTTTACAAAGACATAATACATGGATCAAATTTTTTCTCTCTAAGAATTTTAACGAAATGGGCTTTCGAAAAAATTAATGATCTAGACTTTACCGTGGTGGAGCAACCTTTCAATGTTTATGCAGATTTTTGTGTTTCCAAATCCCGAGTAAGGAATTTATCCGGCGATCCACCAATTCCGCATTTGGAGATCGCTGTAAATAACACAATGGTGAGCGAATACACAGACGCTTTTGACAAAATGTGGGAGAGCGCTTTCTTGGTCGAGGATCAAATTTTTGATGAAGGTGAGTCTTGGGATCGTTTTGGAACTGGCGAGCTTGTAAAAAAATGGTCGCAAGATTCGGTTCCGATGTAGTTGTGCTTCGGAAAAAACCGAAGATGGCCTGATCGACTGTCATTCTGCCGAGGCACGGGGTTGAAGAGGATCTCTAGCGCCTCCATTCTTGAAAGTTACTGAACTATTTACAACGCATGTGCAGGCGCGTGCGCGCGCTATGCGCCTATGCGCCTATGCGCAAGATGTGCGGGGTAATACCCCGCCATCTCTCGGGATCGCTGACGCTCCCCTCGGCAAAGGGGCGTGCCGCCCCTTGTGCAATCCCCTGCCTGTTGGCCCTTGCGCGCCAATCAAAACGTCCCGGCGTTTCATCCCGGCCAGCGTTTCGCCGCTGGACTACCAATCAGGCGAGACGCGGAATGCGCCTACGATTTCGCCGGGTTGCGGAAATCGGGTGCCAGAAGGGAGATGTGAAGCTAAAGGTTCTGTTTCCGCAGAAAGGCTAAATCCGTCATCGCTTCCTCGGACGCAAGCCAGTTTGCGCCCTGCGCAACAAGTAACATCGGCTCCAGGCGATCCAACAGGGCGGTTCCGTCGAGTTGTTCGCGTACACGCTCCGGCGGCATGCGCCCAATCGTGGAAAGTACCCAATCGGCATTGTCGGACTCCGAGTTGGCTACATGCGCCAGTCGCTCGATTACAAGCGGCGTTCCAATCACACGCAGTGCTTCGGATGCTGCGGGTGCGCATTGCGGATCGCCTTCGACCAGTATGGCTATCAGCCTGTCAATGACGTCCGATGGGGCATCGTTGCCGAATGCTGCGATGGCATGAAAGGCGACGTTTTCTTCCTCATCGCTGATAAACGGCAGGAGCTCGGCATAGGCTTTTACGCCCAGCTTGCCCAATCCCCAAATCGCGGCTTGCCGCCGCTCATCGCTCTGGAACTGTGCATCGCCCGCGACCCGGCGCAGCTGTTCGCGCGCAAACGCGGTCTTGAGCTCGGTCATGATCAGGATTGCTTCCATGCTCATTTCACGAGCCTGGTGATTCCACAGGACATCCTCAATGAACTGTTCAGCCTTTCCGGACCCGATGAATGCCGCGCTGCCCGCGGCTTCGAGAGCCACACGGATTTCGCCTTCCGTGTCGAGCATGCCTTCGAGCGCCGGCAATCCGTCATTGTGCAAGTCCTCACGAAACCGTAGGGCCTTCACTGCGGCGTAGCGATCGACCGGGCTGTCGGAAACGGTTTCCGCTAGTGGATCGTGTTTATCTTCGAGATGCGCGTTTAGATCGGCCAGCGCCGCCGGTGCGCCTGCGAGCATGCTTATATCTGCTTCAAACTGATCTCCGGGGCTGACGTAAGGGTGCTTACCGTTAAGCGTATAGGTCTGTCGGCGCGAATCATTGCCGTCCCCTTCCATCATGACGATAAGCTTTTCATCCTTGACGGACAGGACACGGCCAGGACGACTCGGTACGGTCGCGGGCCAGGTCCGATCCCGTTCAGCGCCTTCGGAAGCAGATTTCGGCGGGCCGAGTTTCGACATGTCGACCGAGTCGCGCAGCGCCTTGACCGTAAAGTAGACGGCTTCATTGGCAGGTTCGGGGCCGTCATCTCCGTTGCGGCATGCGATAAGAGCGACAATGTCTTCGTCGCGCTGCCCGGCATCCCAGACGCGGTCCGGGTTGTTGGGCGCATCGCTCATCCTAATCTTGAGGTCGCTTTTGGCCCGCACCTCGGCGCGCATGCCGGTCCGTATGCAGAGCAAATCGGGCAGCCGCAGGCGCTTCACCTTGGTCGCCCAGATTTTGTTTGAAGCGCAATAACGTTCCAGTTCAATGGGCTCAAAGCCGCGATTTCCGAGTTCCTGCGCGACCTGCCGTACACCCAGGGCACCCATGGTCAGAAATCGCAGGAAGCTGGTATCGACTTTGAACCCCATTAATTGCCATCCTCATTGTCGGTGGTTTTGAGGAGGTCGCCGGGTTCTACGTCCAAAGCTTCGGCGAGCAAAAATATGTTCTCAAGGGAGATATTGCGCTCTGCGCGTTCGACGGAACTTATGTAGGTTCTATGAAGGCCCGCCCTGTCCGCAAGTTCTTCTTGGGATAAGCCGGTTGATGTCCTGAAATGACGAAGATTTTTTGCTAGTATTTTTTTCGGATTTTTTCGATTCAACTTAACAGCCTCTTGCGCGGTTGCATTGAGGCTATGGTTGTGTCAGAAATAAGTCTACAGACTCTGCGTTTCCCATCTGGCAGGTTTTTAATGAGGAGAACCAACTTGGCGCCTGACATCGCATCCCTACCAGAAGCCGTAACGGCCCCGCGTACAGACGCCATATACAACTGCCACGCCTACCTCACGAAGGTTCCAGTCGCCGCCATAAAGCCCTTCATTGAGACATTCTCTGCGCCCGGTGAAACGGTCGTCGATTTCTTCGCCGGTTCAGGCATGACAGGGCTTGCTGCCTATACACTCGGCCGAAAAGCCGTCCTCAGCGACATATCTGTGCTGGGTCAGCACATCGCGAAAGGCTATCTGGCCGAGGTATCTTCGGGAGCTTTGCGGTCTGCCGCTGATTCGGTCATGGAGTCGGCGCGGGAAGCGATGGGAACGCTCTATGAAACGCGGCGCGCCGAAGACGGTGCGACCATGGAAGTCACCCGGACTGTTTGGTCATTCACCTATCACTGTCCGTCCTGTGAACATGAGATGGTGTACTTTGAACATCTCTCGCCGAGCGGTGCCCCTCCGAAGACATGCCCGTCCTGCGGCGGGCCGTTTGCGCGGCGCAACTGGGGACGCGGCGATGATGTGCCGGTCGAGGTCGTCGTTAAGGGCGTGGAGGGCAAGCTTGCGGCCCAGGCCGTGTCGGAATTCGACCTGAAAATGATCGAAGCCGCCACAAACGATCCCCGGCAGAAGGCGGTGCCGTCCCTATCCATCGAAGATGATCGCGAAATGTATAGCCGCTCCGGTCTTGGCAAGGCAGGAATGACCGAGACATCGGCATTCTTCTCGCCACGGAACGGCATCGCATTGCTTGAACTTTGGCGGGCCATAAACGCCGTGATGGATGAAAACATTCGCACGAAGCTACGGTTCGCCTTTACCGCGATACTGCCGAGAGCTTCTCGACGCTATCAGTGGAGCGCGAAACGCCCGCTGAATGCGCAGAACCAGACCTACTACATTGCACCGGTCTATTACGAATGGAACGTATTCGAGCTTTTTAACCGTAAGATCGAGGCCGCACTGCGTGCGGATGAAGAGTTACATGGCCGAGGCGATGCCCCGTTGTTCCAAGGCTCTTCACGGAAGTACGTATCCTATGAGCTAGCCTCTGCCGATGCACTGTCACATCTCAAGGATGCTTCGGTAGACTACGTTTTTACCGATCCGCCGTTCGGCAGCAACATCTTCTACAGCGACATGAGCCTGTTTCACGAAGCGTGGCTGGGCGACACTACCAACAACGCCAGCGAGGCGGTGGTGCATACGACCGGAAAGCGCAAAAACGGCGCCTCCGAGCGTTACGAAGATTTGCTGCGCAACGCGTTTTCAGAAGCGTTCCGCGTGTTGAAGCCGGGCCGCTATATGTCGGTCGTGTTCGGCAACAGCAATGGTCGCATTTGGGGGTTGGTTCAGCGTGCGTTGCGCGATGCCGGCTTCAAGGCCGCGCCGGTTCACGTCGCCATCCTTGATAAAGGCCAGCGCTCGGTTAAGGGTCTCAATTCCGGTTCGGAAGGTGTTGTCACGGTCGACCTGATCCTGACCGTACAAAAGCCTGCCCGCTCGGAGACAGCCGACAATGCGCGCCCGCTACATAACGGCGATACCCTTGCGCTGATCCGCGAAGCGGTTGCCGAATTGTCGTTGGAGGACGCCCGGAACCCTAGCTACGTCTACGCTCATATCCTTACGAAGGCGATCCAGAAGCATGTGCTTCTCGATGATCTTCACCTTGGCGACGTGCTCGTTGCATTGCGGAACGCCGGATACACAGTGGACCGAAAATCCGGTTTACTGAAAAAAGCCGAATCAGATTCCGAAGCTGCATAAGGTGCTGCAAGTGAGGAGGGCAAATGCATCTACGTCAACTTGATCTTAGAAATTTTCGATCATTTTCAAAAGAACAAATCTCTTTTGAAAAAGGGTTGACGGTCCTCGTTGGCGAAAATAATGGCGGAAAGAGTAATATCATAGACGCGATTCGGCTTCTCTCGACACCTCTCAGCGGCCGTAGAGAACTGTACTGTGAACAAACTGATATCCGCTTCGGTGTGACGCCGCGAACTTTTGAACTCTCCGCAACATTCGAAGGGCTTTCGCCACCGCAGCAGGGACGACTGCTCTCGGCAACAACAAACGATACCCTCGAAGAAGCCTGCTTCGGCCTGACCTATGATGCGGACGACCGGCAATCCCATGTCCGGCCTGCCCTATGGGCGGGCCGCTTCAAGGCCGTACCGGAACCTGGCTCCCATGACATGATCCGGCATGTTTATCTGCCGCCATTGCGCGACGCCAAGCGTGCGCTGGCCTCCGGGAACCCCACCCGCATCCATGCCCTGCTGAATCATTTTCTCGGTGAGCGTGATCCGGAAGATGTCGCGAAGAGCCTTGCCCGTACCAGTGAGCATCAGATTCTCACCGACGTTGACGCCGCCGTCGCAACAGGCTTGGACGTGCTGACCGCTGGTGTCCGGCCACAGGGCGCAGCCCTTGGTTTCAGCACTGATGAAAAACTAATCGATATCGCGCGCGACCTGCGCTTCAAGCTCGCTGATCACGGTATCACGCCCGAAGACCTGCGGTATTCTGGACACGGATTTGCGAATCTTCTGTATATGGCGACCATCGCCGTTGAACTTGAAAGAAGCGACAACGCCGAACTGACAATGTTCCTTGTCGAAGAGCCGGAAGCTCATCTGCATCCGCAGCTTCAGGCCGCCGTCCTGAATTTTCTGGAGGAGCGCGCGGAGCAGTCGCTTAGACCCAAGGACGACAAGAACGCGCCT
Source organism: Thalassobaculaceae bacterium (assembly GCA_963691835.1). Classification (GTDB taxonomy): domain Bacteria; phylum Pseudomonadota; class Alphaproteobacteria; order Thalassobaculales; family Thalassobaculaceae. Next base: position 3,257,656 of record OY829383.1, on the reverse strand, counting down.
GCCGGACATTTGCAGGTGATCGTTGCAACGCATTCCCCGAATCTGTCTGCATGGGTTCCCAACAAGAGCCTTGTTTTCGTCCGCTCCGTCGCGCCGCCAGCCAATAATGACGAAGGTCCTAGCGAGCCTGCACCAGCCGAGGCAGCGCAACCGGCCGATCCGCCGACGGCAGAAACGCCACCGCCGACGGCAGAAACGCCACCGCCCCGCCCTGAATCCCGGTGCATTCCGCTTGCCAAACTTGATCTGACAGACCCGGATCGCCGGAAGATCGACCGCTATCTCGACGTTACCAAGTCGGCTCTGCTGTTCGGCGGTCGGGTGCTGTTGGTCGAGGGTATTGCCGAAGCACTGTTGCTGCCGGTCATTGCCAAGAACCATGTCTTAAAAAACCGCCCGGCGGAGTTCCGGGTTTTTCGGTCTGCCGTCTTTGTCCCGATCGACGGTGTTGATTTTGCGCCCTACGCTAAGGCTCTCTTGTCACCCTTTGACGGTGTACGTATCGCTGATCGCCTTGTCATTATCACTGATGGTGACAAGCATACCGTAGATGACGGGGACACCCTGCCGGGGGGCAAGCGCAAGGCCGATCTTGATTCCCTGGCAGCCGACAAGGGCGCAGCGCACATTCTCGACATGTGTGTAAACACCTATTCGCTTGAAGCCGAACTCGTGGCCGCGGGCAACGCCGCATGCATGAAAGAGGTTTATCTGGGGCTGCACCCCCAATCAGAGGCGAAGTGGGACGACGCGGTTGCCAAAGACGGCGATGCTCGCGCCAAAGCCATACAGGCGCTGTTCGAGAACACACCTAAAGGAGACTTCGCCCAGCTTCTGGCGGAAAAAGTCGCGGCTAGCGAAGCATTCAATGTCCCCGGCTATATCCGGGATGCCATCGAAGCGCTGGTGAAATGAGCCAGCAACCCTTCAAGCCCACAGATGAGCAACGTGCTGTTATCGGCCACGACAGCTCGGCCTTCGTGAGGGCCTGTCCGGGCGCCGGGAAAACGCGGGTACTGACCGAACGCGCCCGCGTGTTGTTTAAAGATATACCGCAGGGACGTGGCGTGGCCTTTTTGTCTTTCACGCAGGCCGCCGTTTTTGAACTCGATACCCGACTCAGGCAGGAAGGGCTGCTGCCCACGCCCATCTTTCCGAGCTTTATCGGGACCTTTGACAGCTTCGTCTGGCAGTTTCTCGTTGCGCCGTTTGGCCTCAAGGATTGCGAGGCGCGTCCTCGCCTGATCGCCGACACCGCGCATCTTACGGTGGAGCCTTTTAGTGGCGCTCACCCATTGCCGCTCTCCTGTTTTTATCCGCAAACGGGGGTGATCCTGGAGCAGGCCGCCAAAATTCGGGGGTTCGATGTATCCCAAAAGCCAGACTACCAGCTTCAGGCTTATGCAACGGCAGCCAGCAATCTCAGGCAACGGCTGCGGGAGCGCGGCCAGTTAGGCTTTGATGAAGCCCGTGCGATTGCGCTTGAGCGTCTCAATGACCAAACACTTGCCGCCCGGATCGCGGCTGCGCTCAGTGGGCGGTTCTGCGAAGTGATTGTCGATGAAGCGCAGGACTGTAATCCAGACGATCTGAAAGTCATATCATGTCTGCGCAAATCCGGCCTGCCCGTGATAGTGGTCTGCGACCCCCATCAATCGATCTATGAATTTCGCGGCGGCATCACGGACCACCTCTTCGAATTCTCGGACACATTTCCCGATGCCCAACGCAAAGATTTAACCGGCAACTTCCGGTCAACGCCCAACATCTGCAAAGCCATCGCTCAGCTCCGGCCGCTGTCTGAACGCGGCACGCCCGACGACGCGCTTGGACCGCTAAAGGATGACGCTGCGCCGGTTCAGATTCTGTCGTACTCGGGTAAAGGCGTGCCAGATTCAATCGGCACAACATTTTGCGGCCTTCTGCAAAAGGCCGATATCGACGTTTTATCCGCGCCGATCGTGGCCGCGACGAAGGCGAGCGGCGCCGCCGCCGCTGGGCAGCCGCGGCCGGCGGGCGGTAATCACCGGACCATCCGGCTCGCCGAAGCTGTGACCGACTTTCAGTTTGCTGCGGGCTTTAATGACATGAAAACGGCTATCGAAAGCGTTCACCGGCTTCTCCTAGAACTGGAAGGGCGCCTTGGGGGCGGTTCCTATCACCAATATCTCGCCGAGCATGAGATCGAACCGGCAAGCTGGCGGTCGAAAGTTGTCTCCATCCTGCGGGCGCTTCGATTTGACCCGGCCACTCATACAGATGCCAAAGGCTGGCACGCAGCCGCAAAGGAGCTATTGGCCCGCGAACTCACTATCGAGGACGGGCAGTCCATTGCGCAGAAGCTCAAATGGAATGACGGCCTTCATGCGGTGCTTGCGGCTGTGCCCGCGGCGACGGCCATGCCCCGGACAATCCATTCCGTCAAAGGCATGGAGTACCCGGCCGTCTGTGTCGTTACTACTACTACGCTCAAGGGTATTCTGGATTTCCTTGAAACCGGAGAACCTACCGACAAAGCCGAGGATGCACGCAAGCTGTACGTGGCTGCCTCAAGGGCTGAAAAGCTCCTGGTTATCGCTGCGCCCAAGAGTCAGGCGGAGCGGCTAAAAACGCATCTTTGCGGTCAGGGAGCAATGGTCATGGTGACGAATATATGATTGTCTCTAAGAGTCCGTCCATAAAGTTCATGTTTGTTTCAAGCGGCGTACCATGATCTTGATCATGGCGAGGTAGATGAAGGCGGTGGCGGTTCGCGCCCGCGCCTCGAAGTCTCGGGCGAGCCTTCGGTTGCGCGAGATCCAGGCCAGCGTGCGTTCGACGATCCAGCGCTTGGCCTGCACCATGAAGCCCTTGGCGCCGTCGCTCCGCTTGATGATTTCCAGCCGCCAGGGCCCGGTCTTGGCCACCGCCTTGGCGGCTTTCGGCCCCTGGTAGCCGGCATCGGCGAAGACCACCTCGATGAATGGAAACCGTCGCCGCACCCGCTTGCTCAAAACCAAGGCCGCGCCGTCGCGGTCCTGAATGTCGGCTGGATGCACCACCGCCGTGAGCAGCAGTCCGCCATGGTCAGTGAGGATGTGGCGCTTCACGCCGCGCGTCTTCTTGCCCGCGTCATAGCCGATCGGGTCAAGCGACGCCCCCCTTTTTGCGCCGATTTGGCGCTTTGGCTGTCGATAATCGCGGCGCTCGGTTGCCCCTCTCGGCCTTCCGCCTCGCGCAACGCCACATAGAGCGTATCGTGCATCCGCTCGAGCGTGCCGTCCCAGGCCCACAGATCGAAATACCCATGCACCGTGCTCTTCGGCGGAAAGTCCTTCGGCAAATGGCGCCACGGGCAGCCGGTCTCCAGAACATAGAGCAAGCCATTGATCACCGCGCGAACGTCAACCGACCGCTTGCGGCCGCCATGCCGGGCCGGCGGGATCAACGGCGCCAGAACCGACCACTCTTCGTCCGTCAGATCACTCGGGTACCGAAGGCCCCGGCGCTCATAACGGGCACGGTTTTCTTTCGTCCACATCTGGTAGCTCCCTCATCAATCGCTACAAGATAGTGAATCACAAACGATTCCAACGATTCAATGACTTTGTGGACGGGCTCTAAAGCTGAACTTCCGAGACTTCTATTTAAGTTTGGTAGTATACCGATTTAAAAACTCATCGCCGTTGAAGCCATGTGTGGCGAGCAGTTCGTTTATGTGCTTCTGACTATTAAGTATGTCAGGATCACCCAATGACCTAGCAAACTCGGAGAGTGCTTTGCGCAATTTTTTAAGTTCGTTCTCCGTCATGATCCGCATCCCTTCAACCTCGGACGCTCCGTCGCCAAGTGATCTAAGAGGGTGAACGATGACGGGTATTCCGCTGGCGCTTTTCGTGTATTTGCTTACGAACCATGACATTGTCTGATCGAGTTGGCCCAAATCGGATTTGGAAATGCCAGTCTCGGATGTCACATTGTTTTTGCATTCAATAACTAGGAAGGAACCATTCGGTAGCGCCCACAGATTATCTGGACCGTCATTGAATTGTTTTTCGGGGCGTTGGGAGTGCAGCCCGATGAACCGGGCAACGTCATCGATAGCAGCCTCGAATTTGTCCGGGGTTACGCTGTGAAAGCGCAGATCATCCGTAAGCTGGTTGACCTCCAGTATCCGGTCGGCGGCTTCGAGAAAGCGTTCCTGATGATGGGACTGGACTTCCGCTGCTTGCGCGCCTTTCTGAGAAGCGAGCTTTTGATACGCGATGCCTTCCATCGGGCGTAAGACGTTCGGGTTCAACCGATATGCCGCCAGCAACGTTTTTTGAGACGCGGCAGGGTTCAGGTGATGTTCCATGGCGGCTAGCTTTGACAGGAGCCAAGCTTTTTCATCGCCGTCCTCGGCGGCCTTCGCGGCAGTGTTCAGCAGATCGGCAGCATTTTTGTGGTCTCCTGCTCGCGCCATATCGAATGCCAGCCGCACGGCGACGCTGGCTTTGTCGAGAACCAAACCTGTCTTAGCTTGGGCCTTCAAAAGCGTTTTCTTGCTAATTTTAACCCAAGCCGGATCGCGCTTTAGGCACTGGTCGATGACATCTGCAATCCCGTCGATATCGACTCCGTCGAGTTGCTTTGCGATCTTTTTTGAAAGCTCGAGTTGTGCCTGCGTGGCGGGTGTCAGCAGCTTAAGTCCGTCCGGTGACTTCACGCGGCGCGTGAGTTTCGATCCGGCAAGCAGCACAACGCAATAGTCGTCGTTGGAGCGCACGCCACGACCCATGCCTTGTTCGATGCGTTGCATCTGCCGCCGGAGCCCAGTCTGAGAGTCGCTCAAGACAGCCATGTCTGTGAGGTCGGAGAAGGATGCTACTTCAGGTAAATTGTAGATTACTAGAACCCGGCACGCACCGTGTGGCAGGTCAATGCCGTCATATCTGTTTACGAGCACCGTCAGCCCGACATGTCCATTGCGCAACTTCTCAACGCCATCAACGACATTCGCGGCCATGAGCGTCTGGTCGGCAACATCCTCCCAGTCTTTGGCAGCGTTTCTTGAGGGCACGATAACGACGACGTTTTCCTCTCCCGCCAGATCGACGAGCAGGCCCTTGATCTCCTTCAGAGTGATTTCGGGGTTCAGCTCCTGCGGCATGAGGATCATGCGTTCCCCCATGGATTGGGAGGACGTGGGAACGATCGGATCGGAAAGCTTGTCAGGGTTAGCACCGAAATGCGTAACGAGTACGCTGTCATCGGCAAGTGTGGCCGTCATATAGATTTTGCGCTTAGCGCGGGAAAATGCCCATATCAGGTCTGTCGGCGGGCAATCCGGCTCGATTTCCAGTTTCTGGCCACCAATAACGCAGCGACAAAGCGGCAGAATGTCCCGCAGAAGCGGATAGGAGAATTTAAGCTCGTCATCGTTCCTATGGTCATGCAAGGAGTGCGTGACCTCATCCTGACCCTTGATCCAGGCCCAATACGGCACTTCCATCATCGCGCGTGGATCACCTGAATTCACCTCCAGAAACCGGGCATGGCTTTGCCTTTTCAACTCCGGTTCAACGATTTTGAGGATGTCTTGATAGGCGGCGTGCGTATTGGGGAGCTCGATCTTGAACTGTTCGGTGATGGTAGCGATGCAGGCATGAGCATCGTCGATCACGACCGCACCCAGTTTGATTTTGATGCCTTCCGCACCGACACCGAAGACCGATTTTCCATTGAATAATCTGTGGATGGTCGTGACCAAAATGCAATCGCCGGATTGAAAATCAGTATCGTACGGATCGTCTGTTACTGCGATACCAAGCGCTTCGGCCTCTGCAATCACCTGATCGACCAGTTGTCTGTCAGGCGCGATGTAAACAGCCGGAGCGATTTCTTCATTCAGCGAGCTTTGCAGCAGCAACAATCCGACCAACGTCTTGCCGCTTCCCACATTTAGCTTGATGACCGTATCAGGTTGATCTCTCTGTCCGAACCAGTCTTTCATGACTTCGGTTTGGATATCACGCGGAAATGCGAACGCCTTATCGCGATCTAAGAGCCCGTCCACAAAGTCATTGAATCGTTGGAATCGTTTGTGATTCACTATCTTGTAGCGATTGATGAGGGAGCTACCAGATGTGGACGAAAGAAAACCGTGCCCGTTATGAGCGCCGGGGCCTTCGGTACCCGAGTGATCTGACGGACGAAGAGTGGTCGGTTCTGGCGCCGTTGATCCCGCCGGCCCGGCATGGCGGCCGCAAGCGGTCGGTTGACGTTCGCGCGGTGATCAATGGCTTGCTCTATGTTCTGGAGACCGGCTGCCCGTGGCGCCATTTGCCGAAGGACTTTCCGCCGAAGAGCACGGTGCATGGGTATTTCGATCTGTGGGCCTGGGACGGCACGCTCGAGCGGATGCACGATACGCTCTATGTGGCGTTGCGCGAGGCGGAAGGCCGAGAGGGGCAACCGAGCGCCGCGATTATCGACAGCCAAAGCGCCAAATCGGCGCAAAAAGGGGGGCGTCGCTTGACCCGATCGGCTATGACGCGGGCAAGAAGACGCGCGGCGTGAAGCGCCACATCCTCACTGACCATGGCGGACTGCTGCTCACGGCGGTGGTGCATCCAGCCGACATTCAGGACCGCGACGGCGCGGCCTTGGTTTTGAGCAAGCGGGTGCGGCGACGGTTTCCATTCATCGAGGTGGTCTTCGCCGATGCCGGCTACCAGGGGCCGAAAGCCGCCAAGGCGGTGGCCAAGACCGGGCCCTGGCGGCTGGAAATCATCAAGCGGAGCGACGGCGCCAAGGGCTTCATGGTGCAGGCCAAGCGCTGGATCGTCGAACGCACGCTGGCCTGGATCTCGCGCAACCGAAGGCTCGCCCGAGACTTCGAGGCGCGGGCGCGAACCGCCACCGCCTTCATCTACCTCGCCATGATCAAGATCATGGTACGCCGCTTGAAACAAACATGAACTTTATGGACGGACTCTTAGACCCGGAGGAAACGAACATGAAGATGGCGGAACTGTCGGCGGTCGGCCCGGCTGAAGAGGTCGTAAAGTGCGTCGAGGTCGGCGATCCGGGTGCCCCCGGACCAGGGCAGGTTTCGATCCGGATGGAAGCATGCTCCATCAACCCGGCTGATCTTCTGATGATCGAGGGCAAGTATGCCAGCATTCCCGACACACCCTGCCCGCTGGGGATTGAGGGGGCCGGCGTGATCGAGGCGGTGGGCCCCGGTGTGACCCGGTTGGCGCCCGGCGACCCGGTCATGTCCCTGGGCCGGGCGAACTGGGCCCAGGTACTGGTGGTCGACGAGGCGGCGGCCGTGAAGCTTCCCGTTGGCACAGACCTCGCCCAGGCCGCCATGCTCAAGGTGAATGTGGCGACAGCCGAACTCATGCTGACAGACTTCGTGAAACTGTCCGCCGGTGACTGGGTGATCCAAAACGCCGCCAACTCCGGCGTCGGCACCAACCTGATCAAACTTGCCAAATCCAAGGGGCTGAGGACCGTCAACGTTGTCCGCCGCGGCGGGCTCGAGGACAGCATCGCGGCCATAGGCGGCGATGTGACGGTCGTGGACGGCGACGATCTCGGTCAACGGGTCGCCGACGTGACGGGCGGAGCCGCCATCAAGCTCGGGATCGATGCCGTGGGGGGCGACGCCGTGCGGCGTCTGGGCGATGCGATGGCCGATGGCGGAACCATCGTGAACTACGGTCTGCTATCAGGTGAGGACTGCCGTATCGGCTCCGACCAGTTGATCTTCCGGAGTATCACCCTGGTCGGCTTCTGGCTGGCGAAGCTGATGCGGGCCATGACCCCGGACCAGATCGAGGCGATGTATGCGGGCCTCTCCGCCAGGATCGCCGACGGCACATTGGCTGTCCCGGTGGAGGCAAGCTACTCACTCGACCAGATCTCAGACGCCATGGCCCACGCAAAACGCGGCGGCCGCTCCGGCAAGATCCAGTTGAGGCCGAACGGCTAACGGGGGACTAAGCCAAGTCAGCCCGGGTGACGGCGGCGCAGCGGCCTTCCGCTTCGGACGCGTCGAAGTTGAGTTCGATCTTCACGCCGTTGGGGTCGAACAGGAAGAGCTGGTAAAGCGCTTCCTTGTTCGCCTGACGTTCGGTGAAGGAGACGCCCTTGTCCTCCAGCCGGGCGATCATCTCGTCGAGTCCGGTCGCCCGGAAGGCGACATGATCGACGACGCCGCTTCCCGTCTCTGCCTCCGACTGTTGGCCAAGGAACGCCTTCCGGTTGGCCGACGCCTTCTTCCCGCCCTCGCAGAGGTGCAGGACATCGACGTCGCCGAGGTAGAGCCAATGGACAGGAAATCCGAAGTCCGGATGCGGGCCGGACCGCATGCCAAGCACGTCGACATACCAATCGCGGGTCGCATCAAGGTCGGCCGCTTGGATGAGAAAATGCTGAAGATGGTGGAGTGGCATGATCAAACCCCCGTGTCCCGCGCTGATGCCTCAGGATAGCCGGGAGGTTGTCCCGAATGACACCCCGCCCCTATCAGAGCCCGAAGCGTCCCCACATCAGCCGCTCTTCAACCCGGGATATCAGACCGTCGAGTAGAGCGTCGCCAGCTCCGCCCGATCTGCCGAGCATACGGAACAGCGATTTCCGCTCACCGAACGTGCGGAAGCGCACGTCCTCGCCATAGCGCTCCCGCATGATCGACCGGATGTCCCCGAGCCCGTCGACGAGCCCTAGATCCTTCGCCCGTTTACCGGTCCAGAAGGCACCGCTGAAAAGCTCCTCCGGGGCGCCGGTCAGCTTCGTTCCCCGCCGTTCCCGCACCCAACCGATGAAGCTCTCCTGGATGTCGCCCTGCAGGGTCTTCAAACGCTCCACATGCTCCGGCTGCTCCGGCCGGAACGGATCCAGCATGCCTTTGGCATCCCCGGTGGCGTGGACCCGCCGCTCGATCCCGAGACGTCCGAGCGCCTCATGAAACCCGAAGCCGGAGGAGATCACACCGATTGAGCCGACGACGGAGGCCGGGTTTGCCCAGATCTCATTCGCCGCCAACGCGATCCAGTACCCGCCCGACGCCGCCACATCCTCACAGAACGCGAAAACGGGCTTGTTCTTCTCGCGGCTGAGATCCCGAACGCGTTTCTGGATCAGGTCCGCCTGGACCGGAGAGCCGCCGGGAGAGTTGATCACCAGGGCGACAGCCGAGACCCGCTTGGAACGGAAAGCCGCGTCAAGAAGCGGAGCCGTCTTTTCCATCGTGATCGACCGGCCGAAGCCACCGATCATGCCGATCACGCCGGTCAGTTGGACGACCGCAACCAACGGCGGTTTGCGGGAGAACGGATTGAGTGCGCTGAGAAGACCCATGGCGCATCCTTGCCGTGCCGCCGCCGCCATGTCCAGCCCGGGCTGTCACGGCAGGCGGTGACATCGGGCCGCGCCTCCTTCGTTTCGGCTGCGGCCCTAGAACAAGGGCAGGTGATCACCGCCCAGGATGCCCTTCATCACTGTCGAATAGGTGCCGTCAGGCTCATGGAGGACCGTTCCGGCAGTCATCCGCGAGGGCGAGCGGACCCCAAGGCGGGCGGAGACAAGCACCCGTTTGGCGTCGCGGCCGGCTTTCGGCCAAAGGGGGTGCACCGTCACCTCACCGAACCGGTCAGCAAGCGCGGAGACGATCTCCTCAAGCCGGTCGGCCCGATGAACCAGCGTCATCCGCCCTTTCGGCCGGAGCACGGCCGCAGCCGCGTTGATCCAGTCGGTGAGCGTTGCCGTCGACTCGACGTCCGACCGCTTACGGCCTGGATTAGGAGACGGGTCGGACCGGGCGGCAGGCAGGTAGGGCGGGTTCGCTATAACGAGATCGGCTGAGCCCAATCCCAGATGGCCCACTGTTTCGCGGATATCGGCAACGAGTATCCGGACCCTGTCCGACATCCCGTTCTCGTCCGTATTCCGGGCCGCCAGACCGGCCGTGGCCGGGTCAATCTCTACCCCGACAACCCTCAACCCGGGACAACGGTAGGCGACGGACAAGGAGACCGCGCCGCTGCCCGCCCCGAGGTCGACCAACATGCCCGACGCCTCCGGTGGCACCGTGGCGGCCAGCAGAATTGGATCCACCGCCACCCGGTAGCCTTCTTTCGGCTGGTGCAAAGTCACTTTGCCGTCGAGGATGGTGTCCCGCGTTGTCTCCAGGTCGCCCACGGCTCAATCGACCGGCTCTCCGGCGTCGGCCAGGATACGACGGGCGGCCCCGGCATCCTCCTCCTGCACGACAAGACGGCTTGGGATGGCGCTCGCACTCCCCTCCAGAATGCTCATATGGCTGTCCAGCACGACCGGCTCGATACCCGCATCCCGGAGAAGGGCCGTCAGGAACGACAGCCGAACGGGATCGTTGGTGCGCAGAAGCTCTTCCATGTGTGCTCGGTTCCTATGGCTGGAGGGATATTCCTGACAGGTATGGCTTCCCAAGTCCGCGACAGCGTGCCTCTTGACCAGAGAGTGGCCGGATCTATGCTCTCGGCGTAATGATAAGACGTCAAGAAATCGGAGAGTTCTTTGGGCGTTGTGGTCAATCTCGGTGACGGCGCCCGGCGTCGCCCCTCCATTGATCCGCTTCTCGATCTGACCCGGGACGATCTCGTCCGCGTCAACGAGACGATCATGGAGCACATGCAGAGCCCGGTTGCCCTGATCCCGCAACTGGCCGGACACTTGATCGCGGCGGGCGGCAAACGTCTTCGCCCCATGCTCACGCTCGGCGCGGCGGCGATGGTCGGCTACGACGGCGACCGGCACACCAAGCTCGCGGCCTGCGTCGAGTTCATCCACACGGCCACGCTCCTTCATGACGATGTGGTCGATGAGAGCGATCTGCGCCGCGGACAGGAATCGGCGAACGCGGTCTGGGGCAACCAGGCAAGCGTCCTGGTCGGCGACTTCCTGTTCAGCCGGGCCTTCCAGCTCATGGTCGCGGACGGCTCACTCGAGGTGCTGGCGATCCTGTCGGAGGCCTCGGCCATCATCGCGGAGGGCGAGGTCCAGCAACTCGTCACCACGAACGACACCGCCACGGGGGAGGAGCAGTATCTGGAGGTCATCCGCTGCAAGACCGCCCAGCTCTTCGCCGCGGCCGCACGCATCGGCGCCGTGGTCGCCGACCGGCCGAAGCCCGAAGAGCAGGCGCTCGAGAGCTTCGGCCTCAACCTCGGCATCGCCTTCCAGCTCGTCGACGACCTGCTGGACTACTCCGCGCGGCAGGCGGAACTGGGCAAAACCGTCGGCGACGACTTCAAGGAAGGCAAGATCACACTCCCGGTCATCCTGGCCGTCCGCCGCGGCGACGATACGGAACGCGCGTTCTGGAAACGCACCCTGGAGACGCTGGAGCAGACCGACGACGACCTCGCCCACGCCCAGGCGCTGATGACCAAGCACGGCACGCTCGAGGACACGCTCTCCAGGGCTCGCCACTACGCCTCGATCGCGCGCGACGCGCTCGGATTGTTCCCCGACGGCGCCCCCAAACAGGCCCTGACCGAGGTGGTTGATTTCTGCGTGGAAAGGGCGTATTGACCGGCCCTCATCCCGAACGGGCCCGGTCCGCCGCGCCCGTCCTCGAAGGCCGCTAAAGGCCCTTCGATCCCTGGTCGGGGAGTAGCTCAGCCTGGTAGAGCACTGTCTTCGGGAGGCAGGGGCCGGAGGTTCGAATCCTCTCTCCCCGACCAATCACTTCTAGCTACCTCGTGAACATCGCAGAAACCTTAGGGTTCGACAGGTAGCAAGCGATATCAGCCACTTACAGACTGCGCGTGTTCTGGTGCTGTGCTACACCAGAGGCGTGGAAGACGTGGCGAAATTCCCCGGACTGATGACCCGGAAGCGGTCACGGATGTGGTACTACCGTGCCACTGTCCCCCGTGGCCTGCGGGACCTCTACGGCAAGTCGCAGATATGGGTATCACTCGGCACTGAGGATCGAGCCGAGGCCGAGCGCGCTTGGTACGAAGTGTCTGCCAGATGGCGCGACGAGTTCGAACGCAAGCAGTTCGAGTTGGACCATCCCGGCGTGCGTGTTCGTCAACGTGCGCCGACCCGTCAAGAACGCCTAAGGCGTACACGCCGTGAGGCATTGCAGAGCGGGGAACTAAATCCTCTGACCCGCTCGGCTGCGACCGAACTTGCGCGGCGGTGGTATCGGCAGGAGCTGGCAGACCGCTGGGCGGGAACACCCGAACATCTCGATGAGGCCATCGACGATGCTCGTTCTATGTTGGCCCAACTTGCCGATCCCGACGACGGCGGAACACTCGCCGCAACTCAAGACATAGCAAACGCGCTACTTACCGAGCATGGGTATGCGGGCAATGTCGGCGATCCAGAACATGACCATCTGACCGAGCTTCTGCGCCAAGCGATGATGGAGCTGGAGCGTCGGCATCTCCAGACGCTGGAGACCGGCGAGGATCAGGCGATCCGGGATCATCTGTTTGGAAATGACGATCCGTTTGAGACAGAGCGAAAATCCGGAACCGTGCGACGAGGTTCCGGCACCAACATCAAGGACGCGCTCGAACGGTTCGCACAAGAAACGGCAGCATCACGCTCGTCCAGCGACCATGAGCAGGCATCGAAGGTCTCCAGATGGCACGAGGTGATCCGCAGCCATTTCGGCGACACCTTCCAAGTCGATGAAATGAAGGCTCGGGATGTCGAGGCCTTCCTACGCTCGACCGCCAGACTTCCAACGAACCGCCGCAAGAAGTATCCGGAGCTATCACTTGCCGAAGCGGTAACCGCTGCTGAACAGGACGGTCAGCTACCTATCTCGGAAAGGGTCAGGGCCGACTACGAACGGGAGTTAAGAAGGTTCGTTCGCTGGTGCCGTCGTCACGAGCTGATGACCAGCGACCCTTTCGAGTTGATCGAACCCACTCGCTCCAAGGATGGCAAGCGGAAGCATCGGACCGCCTACGAGATCGAAGACCTCCGCGCGTTATTCAATTCACCGCTCTACACCGGATGCCGCAACGACGAGTATGGGTTCAACAGGCCCGGTCCCAACCGACCAAAACGAGGCCGGTTCTGGCTACCCCTTCTCGGGCTTTTCACGGGAGCCCGTGCTGGCGAACTTTGTCAGCTTCGAGCACAAGACGTGCGAGCAACTGACGCGGGCACCCCATACCTGTCGATCTGCAACGACGAGGAATGGATGTCCGTGAAGACGCGGAACGCAATCCGGGACGTTCCGGTTCACCCCGAGTTGGTGAAACTGGGTTTCCTTGAGTTCGTTGGACAGTGCCGACGTTCCGGCAATGGCGCCCTTTTCCCGGAGATGCTGATCGAAGGCAGGAAACCAAGCTACCGGTTCTCCAAGCTGTACCGGACCTTCCGCAAGGCTGTCGGCGTTGATGGAAACAACGTGGACTTCCACTCCTTCCGGCACACGGCCCGACAGGCACTCCGCCGCGCCGATCTATTTCGAGAGGCAGGCCATCGCGCGGACGAAAAGATCGACGACGTATTCGGGTGGAGCGACGGCAAGGGTATGGCTAGCCGGTACGGTGGCGACTACCCGATTGATGAACTGGCAAAGCTGGTGGCGCTGATCGAGTACCCCGACCTCGACCTCTCGCACCTATACCCGAGCGCCTCCGAGGCACGCAGAGAGCCCTAGATCACGATTGGAGAGGGGACCATGGGGGGCACGTGCTGCAGGGCTCTCAGAGAGCCTCTGACGGCGGCTTGGGTGAGAACGCTTCGACCTGACGAAGGGCGATTTCCAAATCCCGTTTGGGGAGTTGCCGACACAGGGCAAGCACCTCGGCAATCATCGCTTCCCTCTCACGATCCTTGGCCGAGATGTCGCCGACCTCGAAGAAGGCGTGCACCGGAACGTCAAGCACCCGGCTGAGCCCGATCAACGTATCCTCGCTGGGCAGGTTCAATCCCCGCTCAATCGCGCTGATCGTTTCCTCCTGACGCCCAAGCGCGTCCGCAAGGTCCCGCTGCGTTTGTCCCGCAGCGCGGCGCAAAGACCTGGTCCTTTGTCCGACGAGTACCCGAAGTTCCATGCCGAAGCATCCCTATTGGTGATGACTTCTGACACGAGACATTTCTACGACTTTGGATTGAAATTCCGAGGCTAAGATGGGAGTATAGCCTTCAACTCGAACCAACACCTCAGGTGGGAGACAGTAATGACGAGAAGGCTTGTGGGCGCGATGGTTGCTTTCGCGGTTGTTGCTGGCGTGGCGAATGTGTCCGTTGCAGCGGAAGTCACGGAAGCGGCGCTCCCCGCGTACTGCGAGTACGAGCGTCAGTCGCTGGAGATCACGCGCGAGAGCCAGAGGCGGTTCACGGACATCGCGAAGGCCGATGAATGGGCCGAGGCGGAAGTCCGCAAGCTCAACAAACCGTTGGAGGAGCAGACTGGCGTCTCGTTCTATGCTCTCCTCGCACACGCCATTGAGAACAGATGGAAAATCAAGTGCAACGCGATGCACACAGGTGGACCTGCGATTAGCGGCTCGGCGGTGGCGGCGGCAACGAGCGCCGATGCGAAGACCGCAAAGGGCGCATTGGAGAGTTACTATGCGTTCCGCCTCAACAGCACCAACTATCCGCTGTTCGATCGCGGCAGGTTCAATGCAATTCGCTGCGGATGGGAGACAGTGGAGGGTGCTCGTCTTGTCGGTTGTCAGGCCATGGGCGTCGGTGCACGCGATCTCATGGGGCTGTACGCGGTGGGCCGGGCGTTGAATGTCGATTTGCTGATTGCGCCTGTGAACGGCACGGCGATGACGCACATCAAGGGAATGCCCCACCTGACAGCGGGGGCCAACAAACTGCCCGTCGCGGCCTACGCAGGACCAAGTATCGACATCCCGGCAGCGTTGAGCAAGCTGGAGTGACCGAATAACTTATTGATTTAATTGTATTTTTCTTGACAGAAGATCGCTCCCTTGGTACCATATGGGGTATTGAGGGAGTAACCAATGCACTACATAGGGGGGTTTTCCGATCTGGAGCGTTTGGGGCGGGTGCGTCTGTCCAAGCACTTCCAGATGCGGCAGTTCCTGCATTCAGAGATTGCGGCGTTCTATCGCCTGCCGAACGTCCCAGTAGACCCAGACCTCGCCATCGAGAACGGGCAACAGTTGTGCGAAGCGATCCTAGAGCCGATCGCAGAAGCGTTCGGGCCGATCATCGTCCGATCCGGCTACCGCTCTCTCGCACTCAACGCGTTCGGCGCGCAGCGGCGGCTCAAGTGCGCTAGCAACGCGAAGAACGCGGCCTATCACGTGTGGGACTTGCTGGACGAGCAGGGCTACCGGGGCGCTGCGGCCTGTATCGCCGTTCCGTGGCTGGCCGATCATGGCCCGTGGGCAGAGACATCGAACCAGATGGCTTGGTGGGTACACGATCATCTGCCCTACCACCGCCTAACCTTCTTCACCTCGCCGGGGACGTTCAACGTGGGATGGCACGAGCGGCCAATACGCGAGGTCTTCACCTACCAGCGTCCCAAACGGTGGCTCGTTCGGGACGGCTGGCTGGACGCGTATGGGGATCACTCGGATCGCTATACGGGTTTCCCGGTCTTCAGTAACAAAGCTATCGCGTGTGCACCCCGGTGCACTGAAGTGCAGGCAACCACCCGTGTTTGAGGACAGGAAAATCGGTCCCCTAGCGGAAAACGGGACATCTGGTGACAAAAGAACGGTCCTCCACTTGTCACCGGAGGGCAAAGAGACGCTACCCAGCAAGCGGTTCGTGGCCTACTTCCGCGTCAGCACGGATCGACAAGGCCAGTCCGGTCTTGGGTTGGAAGCGCAGCGGGAAGCCGTGGAGCGTTTCGTATCAGTGGACCGTGGCGACCTGATCGAGACCTTCACCGAGGTCGAGAGCGGCAAGCGTAAGGATCGCCCAGAACTCAGTGCGGCAATCTCGATGTGCCGCCGCCGGAAAGCGACACTGGTCATCGCGAAACTCGACCGTCTCGCCCGCAACGTCCACTTCGTCAGCGGCCTAATGGAAAGCGGCGTAGATTTCGTAGCGACCGATAACCCCCATGCCAATCGGCTCATGGTGCACATGCTCGCGGCCTTCGCCGAGCACGAGCGAGAGCTGATCAGCGCGCGAACGAAATCAGCATTGGCGGCAGCGAAGGCAAGGGGCGTGGCCTTGGGCGTTACCGGCATCGACCGCGCGAGGGAGAACCGTGCAGCGGCGGATGCGTTCGCTCGCGAGATGGCCCCCATCTTAGAGCGCCTCGTCGCGCAGCATGGCGCAACACGCTACGAGGCACTAGCGCAGGCGCTAAATGAACTCAGCGTGCAAACCAGCACCGGCAAGACTTGGCAGCGCACGACCGTTAGAAGGTTGGTCACTCGGCTGGGATTGCACTAGGGTAACGTCCACTCTACAGAGGGATACCAAGGGGTATAGGCGCAGAACCGAGAGGATGAATGGCAAGACGCGTCCGTTATAGACCCAGACCGAATATCACTCCCTTTCAAGCTGGTATAACGCCCTCTTTAGACGAAGCCCAATTCGACCGTATCGACCTTCAATTCAACAGTGGGCGCATTGCCTTTTCGTCTCCGTCCTCAAGGCGAGGTTTTCTTGAACTTCTCGCAGGCACCGGACCTTTTCAGATACCTCGCTACAATGCGCAGCGGATATCCGTTAAAACGAACAGTGACGCTGTTGCTTCGTTCAAGCTAAGCACATCCGGGGCAGTTGACCTTTCTGTAGAGCGTCACACTGCCCGACAAACTGTTTCGATTGAGCGCGCTCGCACTTCGGTTGACCTCGTTGTGAGCCTCACAAGGCTTCTCGCTCACGCCCCAAATGACACAGTTTACGAAGAGGCTACAGCCGTAAGCACTCTGCTTAGGCATCCGGAAATCACAGAGCGGCTTTCTGCGTTATCATTGGATGGCTCCGATAACTTTCTTCCACTGGAGCAATGGCGAACCCTACGCCCATTCTTCCCTGCTAGCGTCAACGCATTGTCCAATCTTCTCAACGGGTTTTCCGAGCTGCTTGAAACGGTAAGCAGCGAAGACGGTCTCCCGCCAAGCATATTGGCTGAGCCATTCGATCAACGCATTCGTTCAGCCGCTGAGCTTGGCGACTTTGATGCTTTAGTCGACCTGCCGTGGTCCAACTGGATCATGCGCAGATGTGAAGTTTTTTGGGAGTATCGTGTCCCTGATGCGATTTCGTTTGTCCATCACCTACGCCCAGCTTTGTTCGCTGTATCCAAGGACACGTTAGCTACCGACTACGACTTGCCACCGGCCCGCCCTTATCGTGAGCCCGGGCGTGGCCGTTGGCGTCAGTTGAGGAATGCAATCTCCGTCATCGCAACCACAAACAACCGGTACGTCGAAATAGCTGTATACGCCAAGGAATATGACCGATTGAGGTTCGAAGTTCGGTATTTGAGGAATGTCCGCCAAATATTTGGCAGTAGGGCGACCCAGAACCGGTTTGCCACTTCTTTCGACGGATTGGTCACTATGCTCGATTTCCTTCGCAATGACGCACGAGAGCGTCTCGAACGACTGCTGTCGGCGCTTCCAGACGTAAGCCTCCGCCTCGACAACCCATTACATCTCTACAGTTCAGCGATTGCTGCAGTCGCCCGCGCAGGAACAGGCAACCCATTCGCCGTTGAACGAGTTCTGCTTCTCTTGTTGATGAATGGGGGAATTTCTCCGACCGGCGACGATCGGATCGATCAAATGATCATCCAGCTCTTGTGTGATGGTATTTTGGTTCTCACCCGACCTGACCAGCGCACAAGAGAACCTCGATACATTCTTGCTGAACCCTATGGATCAGCATTAACCGCCGCCCTTGAGGGGGTCGATCGCCGCCAGTTCCGGTGATTTTGTGCAACGAGTTGCACACGTCACCGGGCGAGAGCGACAGCCCGAGCAGGCACTATCAATGGCTACCACCCGTAGCCAATGGACGATTTTTCCATCTTCTTATTGAATTTTCTTCCACACCATGATTCAATGATTCCCTCGTTAAAGGGGATGCGAAGCCTAACATGGCCGATAAATCTGATATTGAAGATAATTTCGTCCATCTGGCTAGGATAGCACTATCCGGACGGCCTCAGGACGTTCAGACCTTTTTGCATCGTGTCGCAAAGCGCACGGAGAGCGCGGCTCTATCCACGGCTCTAGTTGAGCTATTGAGGAAGCGTCCAACCCGTTCATCACCTTTGCGTCGAAACACCGAGCTGCCCGTACCAGTGGACACCGATACGCGCTTTCAACTGATACGTATTGAAGAAACACCTGAGCTACCCCACGAACCTGTTTTTGACGAGAAGGTACGCGGAGTACTTGAGCGTCTGATGGAAGAACGCGCTAGCACAAAGGCGCTTTCAGATGTTGGCTTGGAGCCAACTCGGACAGTTCTGTTCACTGGCCCCCCGGGTGTTGGCAAAACTATGGCTGCCCGGTGGTTGGCCCGTGAACTTGAGCGCCCCTTACTGATACTCGATCTTTCCGCAGTAATGAGCAGTTATCTGGGACGAACCGGCTCAAATCTTCGTCACGTACTTGATTACGCAAAATCTATTGACGGGATTTTGCTTCTAGATGAACTGGATGCGATAGCAAAACGCCGTGATGACGGCGGAGAAATAGGAGAACTCAAGCGCCTCGTAACGGTTTTACTTCAGCAACTAGATGACTGGCCCTCAAGTGGCATTCTTATAGCCGCAACTAATCATGCTGAACTTCTTGATCCGGCAATTTGGAGGCGATTTGAGGAGTTGGTAGAGTTCAATCTTCCTTCTCAGGAAGCAGCACAGATTTTCATCAAGTCGCAGCTCGATCCATTTACCAAAAACGCAGACGATTGGTCGGACGTTTTGTCCGTCGCCTTCGGTGGGCTGTCATTTAGCGACGTGGAGCGGACATTAAATAGGGCCCGCCGTTCTGCTGCGCTGAATGGGAAGGGTTTAAACGACCATCTATCTTCGCTACTATCAGGAGAATCACTTTCAAAATCAGATCGCATTAGAATGGCAGTCCAGCTTGTTCAGTCCGGTCTCACATCACAGCGCAGAGCGCATGAGCTTACTGGCGTTGCTCGCGACACAATAAGGGAGCACGTCAAGGCTCACCCTGCCGAAAGCTGACTTATCGATGGCGAAACAGAACTTCCTTCTTGGCAGAGGCGAACGACTTACGGAACCGGTAACAGTTCGTTCTGGAGGCGGGCCCAAGCTGGCTCCTTATACATTTGGCGAGGCCCGAACTCGGCTAACACCAATGCTAACCACCGCCGTTGGCTCTTTGGACCAACTGCCAGACGATGCCTGCCCCCATGATAAAGCAATCCTTTCTTTGACCCTAAACCCCGAATACATCGCGAAGTCATACTTTCCAATGGAACTGCTTCGCGATGTTGGGATGGATGTTGTCGGCAGTCGTCCACGTAAAGTGACGCCCCAGAAGCGCTCACGGGATCGTGTGCCTTCTGAGGCAGTAAGCACCGAACTGTTTGCGCGCGGGTCTCGCAGCGCATTTCGTCGATGGAGTGAGAGCCTCCCAAACTGGTCATCGACCCGACGGAGCGCCGAGGAACTCGTTTCTATCGAGGAAATCTCGGCTCCTAATCCACGTGCAAAGATCAAAGGAGGCCTGCCAGACGAGGGCACACTAGCGATGGAGGTCGTTCTCCATGCTAATGGAATTGAGGGCGAGATCGAACTGCTAGACGCATTTGGCCGGTTTCTCGAAGCTCGCGGGATAAGTCGAGACTTCGGGCGACGGTTCTATGCGAGAGGCTTGTGTTTCATTGAAATAGATGGGCCTTCAGAGCAAGCTGAAGAAATTGCTACATTCTCGTCAGTTCGCGCCTTGAGGAGAATGCCAGATTTGCGAGTGCTCCGCCCAACTGTTCGGACGGTAGCCATTCCAACGACAAGTCCGACGCTTCCCGATGAACCTCCCATATCAGATCAAACCCGCGTCGCGATTTTTGACGGTGGAATACCCGACGAACATCCCATTACTCAATGGGTGACGCCATATGAGATTGAGGGTATGTCGCCAGCGAGCCCTGCACTTCTCGAACACGGCGTAGCGGTCACATCCGCCGCACTTTTTGGGCATCTAGACCCTCAGAACCCCTTTCCCCGACCCTTCGCAGCGATAGACCACTACAGGGTCGTCGACGAAGACCCGGGTCAGAATGTTCATGAACTGTATGAAGTTCTTGAACGGATAGAAGGCGTGCTCTCAGAGCACGAGTATGACTTTATCAATCTCAGCATCGGGCCGTACCTACCCATAGAGGATGACGACGTCCACGCTTGGACTGCTGTACTGGATGATCGACTATCGCGCAGCCATACACTTGCGATGATTGCGGTTGGGAATGACGGTGAAAGTGACGCAGCTACTGGGCTGAACAGGGTTCAAGTACCCTCAGATTGCGTAAACGCTCTTGCGATCGGAGCGTGCGATACCACCGATGCGAATTGGGTGCGCGCCTCATACAGCTCTGTGGGACCGGGACGCAGCCCGGGTCTAGTAAAGCCCGATCTTGTAGGTTTTGGGGGTTCCCTCGCACGCCCATTCATTGTTCTAGGCCCAGAAACTAGCCCCACGCTAACCACAACAGCTGGCACATCATTCGCTACCCCCAGCGTGTTGAGAATGGGCACTGGTGTTAGAGCGCATTTCGGCGCTGACTTGGGACACCTGGCAATTCGTGCGCTTCTTGTTCATATGGCAGAGACCAGTGACCTTGACCTACATGAGGTCGGCTGGGGGCGTTGCGCACAAGACTTAAACGATATTGTTCTGTGTGCTGATGACGAGTATCGAGTAGTTTATCAAGGTGAAATATCGCCTGCCCAATACGTCAGAGTAAAGGTGCCCATGCCTCCGGCACAAATTAGTAGCATGGTGAATATTAAGGCTACTGTTTGCTACAAATCACAAACCGACCCCCATCATCCCGGAAACTATACTCAATCAGGGCTTGAGATCGCATTCCGTCCACATGATGAAAAATTCTCAAGGGACGACCAACTTCACCCGAATACGACATCGTTTTTTGGATCGGCTCAATCTGGAGCGACTGAAGACGAGTTGCGACGTGATGCTTGGAAATGGGAAAACTGCCTCCATGCTACCAAAAGGATGCGGGGCCGGTCTCTAAGAAATCCAGTATTTGATCTGCATTACAATGCTCGGCTGGAGGGACGCAATTTCGCTCCAGATGCAACGCTGCCATACGCTCTAATTGTAAGCGTGAAGGCCCGCGGTGTAACGGGCCTATACGATCAAATTGTTCGGGCATATGCAACCCAGCTTGAGCCGCTCCGGCCTACACTCGAAATCCCAGTTCAGGTATAGAAGTCGCTTGTTCTGACTATTGATGGTGCTACACCAGCGTGCTACACACACTGACTGCTTCACGCGCAATATACTGATTTCGCTTGTGTTTTATGAAGGCCTATCGGCTCCTCTCTCCCCGACCAATTACTTGCCTTTACTACTACAGTCATCCGTGCGGCGGTTCGGGCGACACGACGCGGGCTCTCTTGCGTTCTCCATGCCCGCGGATGACAGTTGGCGCGATCACGCTTCAGGCTCAAATCCCGGAAGGAACTCAGCATGCAGATCGGCCTCATCGGTGGTATTGGGCCCGCGGCGACCGACTACTACTACCGGCGTCTGATCCAAGCCTTCGCCGCGAGGGCTGAAGATCTGGACATGACCATCGTTCATGCGGATACGCCCACACTGCTGGGCAATCTTGCGCACGGCCGTGTCGACGCCCAGGTCGCCATTTACAACAGGTTGACCGAACGCCTGGTTTCCTCGGGTGCCGGCTGTGTCGCGGTTACGTCAATCGCCGGACACTTCTGCATCGACGCGTTCAAGCAGTCGTCGCCGCTGCCCGTGATCGACATGCTGCTGGAGGTTGGCGCCGCGATCGAAGCCCGAAAGCTGAAACGGATCGGCGTTCTGGGCACCCGAACCGTCATGGAAACCCGATTCTATGGCGGCGTCCGCACCGCCGAGGTGATCCCGCCGCAAGGCGATATGCTGGATCATGTTCACGACGCCTATGTCACGATGGCGGCAGCCGGATCGGTGACCGACGATCAACGCGCCGTGTTTGATGCCGCTTGTGAACAACTGATCAAGGAAAGCGGTGTAGAGGCGGTCATACTGGGTGGGACGGACCTGGCCTTGGTCTATAGCGAAGAGGACTCAGCGTTCCCGGTTCTCGACTGTGCGGCGGTTCACGTCGAGTCCATCATGGCCGCGGCGGTGGGGTCGTAGTCTGATTGGGATCGCCGCTGGTCTTTGCCCTGGTCGTACCGGAGCCGCCCCTCTACCCGAGCCGTTCGTTCAGCGTTTCTGCCGGTCTTTGAGACCCAATCGGCCAGCGCTTACAGAGTACTCGGAAGGGTCACACGGACAAGGGCGCCGCCACCGTCTCGGTTTTGAATCGTCAGCTCACCACCGTGGAGGTCCACAAGGCCCTTGACGACGGACAGACCGAGACCGGTCCCTTCCTTCGTCAGCATCGGATCGTTTTCCGCCCGGGTGAACGGCAGAGTGATCTTTTCCAGAGCGTTTGACGGGATTCCCGGGCCGTTGTCGAGAAACTCAATCTGCACCTGCCCCGGCTCGGCATGGATGTTAGCCTCGACCACGGAAGACTGAGGAGAGAACTTGATCGCGTTGGACAGGAGGTTGAGGAAGATCTGCCGTATCGCGGTTCTATCGAGTCTCACATCCACCGCGGTTTCCGGTTTCTTCATGATCAAAGTGATCTTCTTCTGATTGCTGAGGCTCCTGAGAGAGTTCATGGCCTCCTGAAGCTCAGAAGAAATGTCAAATTCTTCCAGTGATAGCTCCCTCTTTCCCACTTCAAGCGATGCGGCATCGAGTATCTCGTTGACCAGCTCCAACATGTGATATCCACTGGTTTTGATGTCCTGAAGGTATTCGCCGGTCTTCTCCCGGTTTGCGTCGCTTCGGTAATTGATCAGAAAGTCGGTGAAACCGATGATCGCGTTGAGTGGCGTTCTGAATTCATGGGACATTGTTGCAAGGAACTCGGACTTCATCTTGTTGACCTGCTGCGCCTTGACCAACGCCTCCTGCGTGACCGTCTGCGCGTTCTGAAGCCTGACGTTCTGATCCGCCAGTTGGGCCGTTCGTTCGCGGACGCGGCTGGCCAATGTCGCCTCGCTGTTGATGAGACGGAGCGCGCTGAAGGCCACCGCGAATGTCAGCGTGATGCTGATCACCAGAAACAGATGAAGCCAGTCCGGTGTCGCCATCAACCGCTCTGACGGCGCGAAGAAGTTCAGTCGCCAATCACGCCCTGCAAATGTAATCTTCGAGGACGCAACAGCCGTTGTTTCCTCAAGCTCGACACCATCAAAAATCGGGATCGACGTCCCCTCGTCCGTCACGTCTTCGACCATGACGGACAGGTCCGATGGATTGTCCTTGAAAGTATCGGCGATGTGGAAGCCCGGGGTGTAGCCCACACCGATGAACGTGGGCCTGGCTCGCTCTGTCAGATTGGCCCGCAAGCCCAGGCGGCCATGAGGGGTATAGGCCACAAGAAGCACGCTTTGGCTTGATGCGACATCGTCTTGCGACAGGGCAACCGGCCTTGTCATTACGATCGATCCTGTTTCCCGGGCGGACCGGGCGGCCTCCATACGCTCCTGGCTCTGTGCAAGGTTGAACCCCACAACGCCAGAACGCCCAGCCGGGGACTCCACATAGGTTGCCGGGATCGTCAGCGGGGCTTCGGTATCTGCCACACCCGACCACTCCGGATATCCAAGGCCCAGCCGAACGGATGTGCGCGCCGCCATCGCTTCGTTGAAGCTCGCAATGTCCTGATTCCTTAGAACAGGCATGATCGCGATTGCCCGGATATGCCGACCCTCGGAGAAGAAGCCGGATGCGTCGATGAAGGTATGGAACTCGGGCTCCGCTACGCTGTCGCTTGCCTCGAAGTAGGCGGCAACGCTTGTCATGTTCGCGGTCGTGACCCTGAGAGACCGCCTGAAGGCATCCGTCAATTCTACGGCCTGGATCTGCAGGGACTTGATTTCCCGGTCCCGCAGAAGCTGACGTTCCGAAAAATATGTGAAGGCGATCCCGGCCAAGACCGCCACGGTAACTGCGATAAGTCCCACTTGAGGGTAGTTTCGACCGAGCGGCATAATCCCCTAGAGCCCAGAGTGATCGAGAGTCCCCACTCGACATAAGTCTTTGTAAAGCCGATACTAATAGTAGTTCTGACCAACAAGCAACCAGCAAAGCCTGGCAGCTATCCACTCAATTTCTGAGTATATTGTAACTTTGCAGCCGCCAGGCAGGAAAGCAGTCGGCCTTGTCAATCCGGCGCCGGTTCGAAAGGATCGCGGCCATCGGGTCAACCAACATCTCGGAGCAACCAGTCGCAATGAAAACAATTGGCATTCTTGGCGGCATGTCGGCGGCGTCCACGCAGATCTATTACCGGGAGCTGTGCGATCTGACCCGGCAACGACTGGGCGGGCTCCACTCCCCTGAGCTGCTCATCCGGTCACTGGACTTTGCGCACATCGAGGAACTTCAGGTCAGCGGCAAGTGGGATGCGGCGGGCGCCGTTCTGAATGCCGAGGCCAAGGCGCTGGAGCGCGGTGGGGCGGAGCTTCTGATCCTCGCCACCAACACCATGCACAAACTGGCCGACGCCATGATGGACGGGGTGTCCATCCCCATGATCCATCTGGCCGACGCGACCGCTCAAGCCATTACGGTGAAGGGTTTGACCGCGCCCGGTCTGATGGCGACCGCTTTCACGATGGAACAGTCGTTCTACACCGACAGACTGGTCGCGGCCGGACTCACCCCGGTGCTGCCGGATGCCGACGACCGCTCCCAGACGCACCGGATCATCTATGAAGAGCTGTGTAAGGACATAACAAGCAAGGAAAGTGAGGCCGTTTACGTCGCGATCGCGCAGCGGCTGGTCGATGCGGGGGCGGACAGCCTCATCCTCGGTTGTACCGAAGTCGGCATGCTCCTGAACCAGGGCAATGTGCCGGTCCCGGTCTTCGACACGACCCTTATCCACTGCCAGACGGCGTTGGACGCAGCATTGGCTTGACGAGGCCTCAGCGGAAAGACGCCGTTGCTAGATCGCAGAAGAGTCGAACCTCGACCAGGTTTGTGCTTTTTGGTCTACTGACGCTCGAGAGATTCCACAAACACGAACCTGATTTCTGCGAGGTGAGGACTGTGTCAGTTCACCCGATCCGAGAGATAACCGAGGAAGAACGCCGGACATATGAGGAGGACGGCGTGGTTCACTTGCCGGGCTTCTTTAGCCCGGAGTTGGTCGAGACTCTCCGAAAACGGGTCGACCACATCAAGGAGAACCCCGGCGAGCTCTCCCATGACCTGTCCGGTGACAAGGACCCTGGTGAATTCTTTACCGAGACCTTCATCTGGCACCGGGACGAGATCTTCAAAGACTTCGTGTACAACTCGCCAGCCGCGAAAATCGCAGCCAACGTCATCCGTTCGGCGAAGATGAACATCGTGTTCGACCAACTGCTGGTCAAAGAGCCTCTGACCGAGGAGCCGACAGTTTGGCATCACGACCTCACCTATTGGCCCATCAAGGGGGATCAGGTTGCAACGCTTTGGCTGGCGCTTGACGAGGTGACTGAGGACAGCGGTTCGATGGAGTTTGTCAAAGGCTCCCACAAATGGGGGCAGCGCTTTAAGCCGATCGCCTTCGGCGGGCATTCGACATACGTCACGGACGAACCGGAAGTGCCGGATATCGACGCCCGGCGGGACGAGTTCGAGTTCATCCGTTACGACTATCAGCCTGGCGACTGTACATTGCACCACGGCCTTCTGGTCCATGCGGCCGGTGGCAACAAGCGCAAGGATCGGCGGCGGCGGGCGTATGTCACCCGTTGGGCCGGCGATGATGTGGTCTACGACCCCCGTCCAGACATCCAGCGCATGCTGCGGGATCCGGACATTGCCGCCGGGGCGCCCTTGGACAGCACCCTTTGGCCGCGTGTCTGGGAGCGGGCCTAATGCTGGTAACGAGAGACATCACCGAAGATGAGATCCGGACTTTTCAGGAAGATGGGATCGTCTGCCTGAGAGGGTTGTTCGACGAGGGCCAGGTTGAGCGTCTGCGGGATGCGGCGGAAGAAAGCATGGCGGCCGAACCCACGGATCTTGTGCTTGAGATCGCTGAACTGAAGGACAAACCTGGCCGGTTCTTCTTTGACACGTTTGTCTGGCGGCGCAACGAGCTGTGCCGGGATTTCGTCTTCAACTCGGGCGCCTCCAGGATCGTTGGCCAGTTGATGAGGGCGTCGAAGAACAACATCTACTTTGATCAATGGCTTATCAAAGAGCCGGGGACGGACGTGGAGACCCCTTGGCACCATGACATGCCCTACTGGCCGGTCCTGGGCGATGATGTCTGCACACTCTGGCTCGCGCTGGACCCGGTTACCCGGGAAAGCGGCGCTGTCGAGTACGTCAAAGGCTCTCACCGCTGGGGCAAGCGGCTGAAGCCAGCCTCGTTCAGCGGCACCGTCTCCTTCAGTGAGGACCTGTCTCCCGTCCCCGATATCGAAGCGGAGCGGGATAAACACGACATCGTGTCCTTTGAGTTAGAGCCGGGCGACTGCACGGTTCACCATGGATTGCTGGTGCACTACGCACCAGGGAATTCCCGTGCCGACCGGCGACGGCGGGCCTATGTCTCCAGATGGACAGGTGACGACGCCCGTTTCTATCCGCACGACGGCGTTCAACACATGCCGCCTCTTCCCGACATTCCAGCGGACGGTCCGCTCGACAGCGAACTTTGGCCCGTTGTCTGGCGGCGGGCGGGCTAACCAACGACGGCGGATCAAGATCAGGAATGGCCCTGGATCAGTCGATGTATCCGGATTGCCTCGATATCTCTCGGCAACAGGTGATCAACGGACCCCAGTACGTCTTTGACTCCGCGGAGAGCCTGTACACGGGTACGGAGACGCTGACCGCTGCCACCGGCGCACCGCCCGGGCCAAGGATGGGAGCGCCGAAACAGACTACGCCCGCTTCATTCTCCTCTGCCTCGTGGCTGTAACCACGCGTCCGTGCGGCGGCGATCATCTCCAAAAGCCGGGCTTTGTCCGTCTGGGTTCGTTCCGTCACTTTGTGAAGTTTGAGTTGGTTGAGGAGGGCTGTGCTTTGTGCCTCCGGAAGACCTGCAAGATACGCGCGGCCCACGGAACTCGAGTGCATTGCCACGCGGGAGCCGATTTCGGAAGTCATTCGAACGGCCTGCGTCGTTTCGATCTTATCGATGTAGACCATCTCCGACTGACTGCGGACCGCTAGATGGACCGTTTCGTCCGTATCGTCCCGAAGAGTCTCAAGTTCCCCTCTCGCGATCCGGCGGACATCGGATTGCATCAGGGCTCGGTGTGCCAATGTGATCAAACGCGGGCCGGTCACGAACCGGTGGTCCGGTGTCTGAGAGATCAGATCCTCTGCCTCCAACGACGCGATGATCCGGTAGAGCGTCGGGCGGGTAAGATCGCTGCGCTTGGCAAGATCGGCCATCGTCGGCGGTGCCGGCGCATCCGCGATGAGGGTGAGCACACTGACCGCCCGTCCGAAACTCTGTGCGCCCTGCACCTTCGGAACACTCATGACCTCACCTATCCCTGAGAGTGTGCGAACGGCAGGGCCAAGCGGTCCACGCTTGACGCACAACTCATGACACTTTAGTTTGTCCATAATATAAACACTTATCCACATTGTGGTCAAACTGGAAATCGACAAGGAGGAAAGCCATGCCGCTGGTCCAGAAAGACGAGACGCCCATGGTTCCCTACCAACATCCGATGCCGGCGGACGCGCTTCCTGAAATCGTGGTGCCGCATGCCATCCCGCAGGATGACCGGCTCTGGGTTCGGCAGGCGGAGAACGTCTACTTCCGCCCCCTGTGTCTGAACGTCTCCCAAGGGTATTGGATGAACCTGCTGCGGGTGACCAAATCAGGCGTGCTCTCCCGTCACCGGCATCCGAACGCCGTGCACGGTCTCGTGCTGAAGGGACGGTGGCACTATCTGGAGCATGACTGGGAAGCGACGGAAGGCTCCTACGTGTTCGAGCCGCCGGGGGAAACCCATACGCTGGTCGTGCCCGATGACGTTGAGGAAATGATCACCTTCTTCCAGGTGAACGGCGTGATGTACTACGTCGACCCGGACGGCAATCATCTCGGCTACGAGGATGTGTTCACGAAGATCGATTTGTGCCGCGCGCATTTCGAAGCGGTCGGCCTTGGTGCCGACTATGTGAAGCAGTTCATCCGCTAGGCGCCGGCTCATCTCCAAAACCTTGTTTCTCGGGAGGGTGCCGTGACGGTCGCCAGACTGACCTACTTTCGCGGTCGAGGCCGCGCGGAAACGACCCGATGGATGCTCGCCGCGTCGGGTATCGCGTTCATCAACATGCCGATCGACACCCCGGAGGCGATGAGCGCGCTCCGGGCCACGGGAAAACTGCCGTTCGACCAGATGCCGCTGCTGGAGATCGACGGGCTCAATCTCAGTCAATCCTCGGCCATGATCCGGTACCTGGCGCGGCGGGGCGGCTTCTATGGTGCCAACGATACGGATGCCATGTGGTGCGACCTGATCGCGGGCGTGGCCGCCGACTTCGCGGAAACGGCCATCCAGGTGCCGTTCAAGCCCAGCCTTGAGATCGCCATCGCCGATCTGGAAGCACGGTTCGCCAAGTTCGGTCACCGCTTCGAAGCACGCCTCGAGGAGCAGAACTCCGGCTTTTGCGCGGCCGATAGCATGACCTTCGCCGACATTGTGCTGTCCGAGGCGATCAGCCTCTATCTGGAGTGGCGCCCCGAGATTCTGGAGAACACCCCTCGCCTGAAGTCCATGTATGAGGCGGTCGTCTCTCACCCGGGCATCGCGGCATACTTGGCCTCTGACTTACGTTATCCCACGCCCGATGCCGACTACGTCATCGCCGCGGCACGGGTGCTGCAGCGCGCGCTGCCCAGCCATATGCCCGACGCGAACCGATTTGTAACCTAAGCTTAGTCTTATAGCTTTCAGGCCAAATGAGCGGATCCCGTCACGGAGTAGACGCCGATCGGCTCGCTCAGACCTCTGACGTCGGTTTCGCCGATCTTCCGCAGGTCCGCGCCCTGGACCAACTCCGCCGTCGACTGGGACAGCAGGAGAGACGTTCCATGTTCCTTGTTCATCGCCTCCAGCCGGGCGGCAAGGTTCACCGGGTCGCCGTAGACCGTATAGCTCTGACGGCCGCCGCCGCCGATATTGCCGGCCACGAGCCTGCCAGAGCTGAGTCCGATCCGGATTCCCAGTTTCTCGCCCCCAAACGTCTGTGTGTCGACAAGCTCCAGGAGTTCCGTCGCGGCCTGTAGGGCGTTTCGCGCATGATCCGGATCTTCCAGCGGAACATTGAATGTCGCCAGCACGGCATCTCCCTGGAACTGGGTGACGACGCCGTTATGACGGCCGATAATTTCGGATGCGGCATCGAAGAAGGCGTTGCAGGTGTCGACGATGGCGTGCGGCCCTTTGGACTCCGTCAAGCTCGTGAAGCCCGCGACATCGGTGAACAGCACCGTGGCATTCCGTTCGACTGGGTCGAGAACGCCCTCGTCCTGGATCATAGAGTCCGCGACGGCGGATGGAACGAAACGGCCAAACATCTGCGAGATCGCGGCAATCCCGCGCTCCGCCTCCAACTGCCGGCGGACGGTCTGGCGGGCCCTGTGCATCACGATTGCGATCAGGATGGCCACCACGAAATAGATCCCGGCTTCCTGGATACGGCTGCCCATGGGCGAAAAGTTGGGGCTAAGCACGATCTCGAGGAACTGCTGGGTCGTCGCCCCTTTGGGTATGTCCGTCCATCCGATGGCCTGCTCCATGCCCGATCGGATCCAGGCATAGGCCGACATCCATCCGAAAGCACCGGCCGTCCCCGCCCACAAAACCAAACCCGGCGAGAAACTGAAAGCGGCCACCGCAAGAAACAGGAAATAGAAGGGAAACACGTTGAACCGGAAGATCAGATTCTGCGGCACCTCCACCTCTGGTGTCGCGGGCAGCAGAGCGACCGCCGCCGACAGAAGCGCGATATCGATGCCGATAAAGACATACTTCACCCATCGCCGGTCGTAACTGGAGCCAATGATGAAGTGATGGGCGACACCCAGCGCCATGAACAGGAGCGTGGCCAGAATGAAATCGAGCGCCCTGTCCTGCCCCCGGGAAATGGCCATAAAGGAGCCGACAACGAGCAACGTCGCCAAACGGCCCTTGATGGCGATCTTCAAACCCGCCTGCTCGGCGGCGTAGAACAGCTCTTCGGTGTCGGCGCGCTTCTGCCCGTCGGTCATCTCGCTGCCTGTCGATTGTTTTCTCCCATGACAATGGAAATCGGATCTGGGAGAGCAAATGACAATGGGGGGCGTCCCATCGGCTCACCAAACCCCATCAAGCCGGGACTGCAGCCAGATGAGTGACGGATACGCCGCGACCCATATCCAGACAAACCGGTTGAACCCGAAGAGCGCATAGTTGGCCACGTGGAAGGCGAAAGCGACGGCCAGCCCGGCGAACAGAAGGGTCTGGGAAATCATGACCAGCGGGAACAGCAGCTCGAACAGAACGACCGCCCAGGCCATCAGGAAGAGGAGGAACGACCGCTCCAGCCAGGCGCGGGTATCCTCGCTCACCGGATAGGTGGAGAAGGCGAACACATCCAGCAGCGCACGGCCGGTCCGCCAGTCCTTGTGGATGACCTTTGACCAGCCCGATTTGAAGTACGAGAAGATGAGCTGCAACGCCAGATACGCCAGAACATACTCCTGCCACTGCGGGGTCGGCATCAGGTGCACAAGGCACAGGCAGGTGATGACCAAGAGGCTCATAAGGTCACTGCCGCCGTTATAGGGGCCTTGGAAGCGGTGCAAGATGAACAGTGCGCTCACAAACAAGCCAACCGACACCCATTGGGTCTCCCATCCCGCCAGCAGCAGAAGGCTCAGCGCGAGGCGGGGAAGATAGTAGGCACGTTCGTCGCGGAGCCCGCCGAAGATGTGCTCGAGGCTTTGTTGGATGAGAGCGACGGCGAGCAGGACTTCCGTCCACCGTATCGCATCCTCCAGGCTCATGGCTGGGCCGGGTTGCCCGACGGAAAGGCGGGGGACAGGAATGTCACATCCCGCCGGATCTCACCCTCGAAACGGCTCACGAAAACAAGCCGGAAGCGGAAGAACGGGCGACGCTCTTCTTCGGGCACCTCGGCGGCCAGATCCGCGCGGATGCGGCTCTCAATCTCACGGCTGCTGTGCTCCGTCGGGTTCTGAATCAGCCGCTCCGCGCAGCTCGCCATGAAGAGCGTCTCGTTCCAGTGGGGGTTCCAGAAGAAGCGGGACACCAGATTCGATGACGACAGCCGTGCCGGCGGGGGACGCACTGGTCGCCAGAGGTCTCCCTGATCCTCGGGTTTCTCTACAAAGGCGATCTTGATCCTGGGTGAGGGCGCGATGACGTCAAAGAAGCGCCAGGACGGAAAAAGCGCGGGCAGAAGCAGTTTGAAGACACGCAATACTGCCGTCGCGGCGCCGATCACCATGCCCTGCCCCGTTTCACTGTTGTCCTCATCCGCGGAAGAGGATCATCAGAAAAGCCCGGTCAGGCAAGCCGGATCTGAATATCGATTCAACAGGTTGGACCGCCTCGCGGCGCGGATGCCAGCCGCACGCCACCCTCTTCCAGCAGCGCCGACGCTTCGACCAAGCGGACGCCGGGGTCACCAACCATCCCCGCGAGGAGCCAGTCGATATCTCCCTCGCCCGTGCGATCAGAGCGGATCTGCTCGGGTGGAACGGGCACGAACGCGGCGCCGTCCCAGCGCGCGACAATGAAGTCGAAAACGAAGCTCGGCGTCACGCCCATACGGAGGTCACCTATAAGAAGCGCATCGCCCTCCCGCTTGAACCGAACAAAACCCTTGGAAAACGTGTCGACGGTCTTGGCCATCGGTACGGCATCCAGGCAGAATGGAAGGTCCGTACCCCTGGGGTGCGCGTACACCTTGTCCGCCGCCGCATCGGCCAACAATGGAACATAGACGTTCATATACCGGTCGCCGTCGATCGCGATCACCCGCCAAAGTGTCGTGTTGAACGGCATGGGACCGGCGATTGTTCGCTCAGGCTCAATGCCTCTGGCGGCCAAGGCATCGGCGGCCCGCGCCTCTGCGATGGATTGTCCGACCGCGGACCAGCCGAGATAGGCCGTTGAGACCACCAGTGCGGTGGCGGTCCACCGTTTCAGCCGGGAGGTCATCTGTGACCGGGCGAACGCCCAAAGCACGATGGCCAGCAGCGGCAGCGTGTAGAGAGGATCGATAATGAACATCGACCCCAAGCCGAACGGATAGTCCGTCAGTGG
This sequence comes from Thalassobaculaceae bacterium, assembly GCA_963691835.1. Classification (GTDB taxonomy): domain Bacteria; phylum Pseudomonadota; class Alphaproteobacteria; order Thalassobaculales; family Thalassobaculaceae. Next base: position 3,225,123 of record OY829383.1, on the reverse strand, counting down.
CCACAAGAGCTTCGTGCCATAGACGGTCATCGCGTCCAAAAGCGCGTGGGTCGCGAGTATTATGAAGACCATTCCGTAGGTCAGGACACGATGATCCCTCAACCCCTGAAACAGTCGAACCAACGGTTCGGCGAAAAGCGGCGTGACCACCGCATGGACGACCAGCGAATGGGTAGCACCACGGTGCAGGACGAAGTCGGACACCGGATCGCCGTAAGGATAGATCACGTCGAGGTCCGGAACCGTGCCGAGAACCGCGCCCATGACCGCTGCCTTCCGCGGGCCAACACGGGATCCGGCCACCGCAACGCCGATGACCGATCCCAACACTGCTTGCGTGAGTGAGTCCATGGGCTGGACAGATGGGCCCGCGTGCGCGGTTGTCAAAGGGGGAGCGCGTCGTTCGGGCCGCTTTCTTTCGGCCGGACGCAGCGTCCACAGATATCACCCTTCCGCCGAGCCGATTTTCCAAGCCTCCAAGAGCTTTGGTAGCGCGACGTCCCAATCCATCACCCCTGTCCGGACGGACCAGGACTCGTACTGGCCTAGCAGGTCCTGCTCTAACGGCGCGTTCTTGCCCGCAAGGTCATTGAGCTCGGTCCGGTCCGCATCCATGTCGTAGAGCTCCCAAGGCCCTCCGTGTTTGCGGACAAGTTTGAAGGCTCCGTCGCGGATGGCGCAGTTGCCCTCATGCTCGAAGAAGATCGGACCGGAGCGTTCCCAGTCTCCATCCGTCAGGAGCGGAAGAAAGCTCTCCCCTTGCAACGGCTGTATCGGATGTCCTCCCAGTTCCGACACATAGGGGCTGCCCGTCGCTTCCAGGATCGTTGGCAGGACGTCGACGACGTGGCATGGCGCATGCGCTGAGCGCTGCGGTGCGATCCGCTTGGGCCAATGCGCGATCATCGGCGTGGAGATCCCGCCTTCGTGCACATAGTGTTTAAACAGACGGAATGGGCTGTTCGAGACATTCGCCCACGGCTTGTCATAGCTCTGATAAGTGACCGCACTCCCCGGCCGGAGGTTCGGAATGTTGCCCATCGTGATCTGGCGGCCGTCATGGGTGCGGTCCGGGAAAAACTTGGCCCAACCGTCCTCGGCCATGAACTCCGCACATCCGCCATTGTCGGACAGGAACAGGATCAGTGTGTCATCGAGTTGTCCAAGCCGCTTCAGTGTGGAGACAACGCGTCCGATCGACTGGTCCATCCTGTCGACCATCGCCGCATAGGCGGCCATCTTGCTGGCCTCCCAGTCCGTCAGAGCGATCTCAGACCAGGGCATGACCGCGTCATCGCGCGGCGATATATCCCAGTTCCGGGCCAGGATGTGCCGACCATTCAGCGCCTCATGCCGTGCGGTGCGGACCGCATCCCAGCCTTTGTCATAGATGCCGTCATATCTGGCGATATCCTCCGGCAGGGCATGGAGCGGCCAGTGCGGCGCCGCATGGGCCAGATAGAGGAAGAATGGCGTTTCATCGGCAACGGACGCCTCCATCATCGAGATGGCCTTATCGGTAATCGCGTCCGTGAAATAGAAATCGTCCGGGAACACCTCAACGCGGCTGTCGTCCTCCAGCATGAAGTGCGGGGAGAAGAAGTTGGTGACGCCATCAACGATGCCATAGAACCGGTCAAATCCCCGCTGGCGGGGTGTGGGATGATCCACATCGCCGACCCGCCAGGAATCCACTTCCCGCGCCATGAAATCCCCGGCCACGTGCCATTTTCCGGCCATGAGCGTTCGATAGCCGTCCGCACGCAGAACCTCCGCGATCGTCGCACTGTCGTTCCGCAAAAAGCCCTGATAAGCGGGGGTCCCCAGATCCGCGCCCATGTGCCCCACACCGGCGCTGTGCGGATAGAGTCCCGTCAGCAGCGAGGCCCGTGTCGGGCAGCACCGGGCGCAATTGTACATCGCGGTCAGCAGCACCCCATCGGCAGCAAGACCGTCCAGGGACGGGGTCCGGATCTCCGACCCGGTCACGCCGAGATCCGAGAACCCCATATCATCGACGAGAATGAGGATGACGTTGGGCCGCTGCTGCATTGGTCCCTCCCTTCGCTTTTCCGAAAGAGCCTATGACAGGTTTCGGCAGCACCGAAACACCGGGCCTGTCATCTGCCATCGGAGGAGAGCAACGGAACTCGGACGATTGGTGCGGCCTTGGCCGCGACCAGGGGGGTGGCACTGTTAAGACAGCTTCTTGATCCGTTCGATCAGGAACTCGACCAGGAAACGAATGAAGGGATCGGACTGCCGGACTTTCCGTAGCAGGAGCTCCCGGTCGATGACGGTGAGGTTGCAGGCCGTCAGGCAGCGCGCGCTCACACTTCTGGGGGAGTCGCTGATGATCCCCATCTCGCCGAAAAGCTGACCGTCCGACATTACCTCCACAACGCGCTTGTTGCCTCTCGTGCCCTTGAAGATCTCCACCCGGCCAGAATTGATGATGAATGCCTCGAATGCCGGGTCGCCCTCGAAGAAGACGAAATCGCCCTCCGAGGTTTGCTTCTTCTTGATATCGCTCATACGTGTGGCTGTCCTGTTAACAATATAAATTTGCCTAAAATTCCAATCATATCGAATTCCCTTAAGTAAAATCAGACATCATGGCGCTTAAAGATCCGCCATGACGGTATGGTAAACAAAAAATTAACCGAACTCTCTCAGAATTATTCCTGTAAAAACGGAACAGAAATCTCTCTTTTCCAGCCCGTCGGACGATTCTACTTCACAAATTGACATAGATCACTGAGCAGACTGTTTTTATAAGCAACAATCCCATCAACGTCTTTTGGCTGGCCGATGCGCCAGGGCACTAAGTTGGAGGGGTAACGCGCATGTACGGAGCCAACCAAAGCCTGACCCGTCACGAACAAATGATGGATCCAGCCGAGATCATCGTCACCAAGACCGATCCGGACGGGAAAATCCGCTACGGAAACCGAACGTTCTTCAAGTTTGCCGGCTACGAGCCGCATGAGTGCATTGGCAAACAGCACAACATCATTCGGCACCCCGAGATGCCGCGCACGGTCTTCAAGCTGCTTTGGGATACCATTCAGTCCGGCCGTGAGATCTTTGCCTATGTGAACAACCGGGCGAAGAACGGAGACCATTACTGGGTTCTTGCGCATGTCACCCCGAGCCGGGACGTGGACGGCAACATCCTCGGCTATCACAGCAACCGGAGAGCCCCCAGGCGAGACGTTCTGGAGAACCATATCATCCCCCTCTACGACCGGCTGCTGAAGGCAGAGAAGGCTGCGTCGTCGCCAAAGGACGGTTTGGCGGCCGGAGAACGGATTGTCGCGGACCTTCTCCAGGGCGAAGGCAAGGAATTCAACGAACTTATGTTCAATCTGGGAGTGTGAGACATGTTCGGACTGAATGGAAATGCCCGGATCAAGTCTGCACTGCCAATCGTTCGGGAAATGGCAGCCGGAAACTTCGATGCGCGATTGACAGAGATCTCGGGCAGCGACGACGTGGCGGAACTGCTTCACGCGATCAATGACTTGGTCGACCGGTGTGACGCCTATGTACGTGAGTCTTCGGCGTGCATGGCTTCGGTGAGCGAAAACAACTATTACCGCAAGATCATTGAAACGAGCATGCAGGGTGACTTTCTGTCCGCATCCCGGACCGTAAATGGCGCTCTGGAGGCGATGGAACACAAAGTGAAGGCCTTTCAGGCCGTCACAGCGGGCTTTGAGTCCACTGTCGCAACGGTCGTCGATACGGTCGCCTCAGCGGCCACGGAACTCACGTCGTTTTCCGAGACGATGCAAGGGATCGCCAACGACACCAGCGTCCGGTCCGCCTCTGTTGCTGCCGCCGCTGAGCAAGCTGCAGTGAACGTGCAGACGGTTGCTTCGGCCTCAGAAGAGCTGTCCTCGTCCATCACCAAGATAAGCGGGCAGGTCACCAATGCATCGCGCATTGCCAACGAAGCGGCCGATCGGGCTACGGATGTGGTCGAGCGCATCGGACTCCTGGAGAGTGCGACCAGGAATATCGTCAGCGCTCTGGCCATCATCCGGGACATCTCCGAGCAGACAAACCTCCTCGCCCTGAATGCGACCATTGAAGCCGCCCGAGCAGGAGAGGCGGGTAAGGGGTTTGCGGTGGTCGCCAACGAGGTGAAAGCACTGGCGAACCAAACCAGCGAAGCAACGGGCGAGATCAGCGGCTACGTCGACAGCATTCGAGATGCAACGGAGTCCACCGTCTCAAGCATCCGGGACATCGCCAATCAGGTCCAGACGATCAACGATGCGAACTCCGCGGTTTCCGCGGCGGTGGAGGAGCAATCCGCCGCCACTCAGGAAATCGCCCGCAACATCGAACAAGCCTCGGACGGAACAGCGGAAGTGACATCCAACATCGCCGAAGTCACCAGAGGCGCGCAGGAGACCGGCGCCTCGGCAACCGAAGTAAATGGGGCGGCAGGCGAGCTGTCCGTACAATCGGAGAAGCTGAGGCTGATCGTGGACGAGTTCTTGGACAGTGCGCGTTCGGTTGCCTGAACCGAGACCGCCTGAAGCAGATCAGCAAGCGTGAAGGGTAACCGCTTTGGCGGTGCCCTTCAGCTTCACCTTGCCGCGGTCACGGAGACTGGTGCTTCCGAAACCCGGATTAATCAGATCGGAGGAGAACCTGGCTTGGCCGCCGCCGACCGGACCGGATCTGATGCGGGTAGACCGCACCCGATGTCGGCGAACGTCTAATCTGGCCCACTTTAACGTTTGTCGGTGCGGCTCCGGTTGGCTGCATTCGGAACCTTGGCAGAGGATGCACGCCCGCCATCTTGGGGACTTGGAGCCATACTCTAACGCCTCTTCGCGCCCTTTAAGCCGTGCTTCTCTGTCGCCGGTTTCGCACTGGCTCCTTTTGATTCAGTGCTATCGGAATTCATCCACCGAAAACCCAACGGACGGGTTCGAAATGCCCCATCATCCGACATTTTTTCCATCACCCATCGAATTCCGGTGATGGACGGGTCGTTCACGGGAGACTTGAAAACCTTTTGGGCCTGCAGCCGGTCATCCGGGTCGTAGCGCGAGATGGTTTCCCATTTGCTGCCCCGTTTCACCTGCACCTCATACCCGAGGATCAGAGCCATTGTCCCCCACTGTCGCGTTTAGATCGGTCAACATCAAACCCGCTGTCCTGAATATAAGGGCGCCAATCAAAACTGGTATCACCAAAACACAACTTTCATCATTCGGGTTCCGCACGGCTTCCGTTCGAAGCGCTATGGCTCTAGCCGTCTCATCAGCGGATTCGGTCGTCTTAACGCGGCGCTGTCTGGAGGGCACACAGAGTCCCTAGGGGACAATGCGCTCTGCCAAAACAGCATTTTGTCTTGAATTTCAGACGATTTGACACCGGTCGGAGTTAGCGCGGAGACTTCTTTTACGCAGCCTGGAAGCGAGGATCCGTCGATGAGCGGTGTGCAGCAGATATCGCCGGAGGCGCTTCAGCAAATGCTGAGTGCCGAGAACATGAAGAAGCTGGCCGGCCTGATTGCGCCAAAGCTCGGCACCAACAAGAAGACCCTTGTCTACATCATCGCCCAAGCGGTCCGGATCGGACATTCCGCGGCGGAGTCGATGATTGTGAAGTCCCTGTTCGAGGACAAATACGACCAGATTCTGATCATCACCGGCGCGCTGGAGCATCTCTACGCGAACAGAAGTGTTTTTGAGATCCTCGGGCCCAACGTCGTCCATGTGGAAACGGGCGAGGAAAGCGTCGTGATGCTCGGCTATCTCCATCACGGACTGATGCGGTTCGACCGGTTTGACCTGCTGATCATGTCGCCGGAAACGCTGTATGCGCAGTTCTCCGCTCACACCCGCGCAGGCGGAGAGATACGGCCCTTTGAATTGTCTCCTCGTCTGAACGCGTTAGGGGACGCCTGGCTAGAGGGACTTGGCGTTCCGAAAGACGCGCCGATCGCTCTCTTGCACGTCCGGGATCGTGGATACGCGAGCTTCATGACCCACCACTTCTATCGATGCGCCGACGTGAAGAATTATAATCTTGCGATCGATGCGCTGATCGAGCGGGGCTGGTGGGTTTTCCGGATCGGCGACAAGACGTCCCCGCCGTTGGAGCACCCGAGCGAGCAGGCCGTGGACATTCCCCACCGTGCGGGCCACGCGAACTGGATGGATGTCTATATGTGCGGCCGGTGCGATTTCGGCATCGTCCAGTTGTCCGGGCCGGAAGTCATCGTGCGCGGATTCCGGAAGCCGATGTTGCTCGCCAATGTCGTACCCGATCTTGCGCGAGACCCGTTCCCGCGAGAGCTCTGGTTGATGAAGCGCTTCGTTTCCAAGGAAACCGGGGAAGACATGACCTACGAGGCGTACCTTGAAAAAGGCGCCCCGCTTCTGACCATGTCGGATCAGTACGAACAGGCGGGGATCGAAGTCATCGAAAACACACCCGAGGAACTCCGGGACGCGACCCTCGACATGCTGCGTTGCCTGGACGGAGAGCCACCGCGCGACCCGGACATGCAAGAGAAGTTCATCGTCATGGGCCGGGCGTTCCAGGACTATGTGGCATCAATCCCAAACCAGCAGGCCAAAGGGCAAGTCTACTATTCGCTCGCCTCCCAACACGCGCGGATGGCGGACAGCTTCTTCGATCACCGGCCCGGGTTCCTGGATTGGAAGGATGCGGACGAGGATCAGCCGGCCGGATAGCTCACATCTCGGCCTCGTCGTTGCGGAGACCTTCGGGCCATTCGGCGGACAAGCAATCACCCAAACTGGAACGCCGTGAATGAGTGGTGTGCAGCAGATCTCTCCCGAAGCGCTCAAAGAGATGTTGAGCGCGGAGAACATCAAACGACTCGCGGCCCTGATCGCGCCAAAGCTGCATCCGAACAAGCGGACCCTTGTTTACATCATCGCCCAAGCCGTGCGGATCGGACACGCGGCGATCGAGACGATGTTCGTCAATTCCATGTTCGGGAAGAACTACGACCAAATCCTGATCGTCACGGGGACGATGGAGCATCTTTACGCGAACAGAAGCGTGTTCGAGGTCGTTGGCCCGAACATCGAACACCTGGAAACGACCGAACAGAACATCGTCAAGCTGGGCTACCTCCACCACGGGCTTCTTCAGTTCGACGCCTTCGATTTTCTGGTGATGTCGCCGGAGACTCTCTACGCGTTCTTCTCCGATTTCACCCGGCGAGGCGGGCAGATCGCCCCGTTCGAGCTGTCACCGCGGCTGAAGGCGCAAGGTGAGCCTTGGCTTGAGAGCCTCGGCGTCCCGGAAGACGCGCCGATCGCGCTCCTGCACGTGCGGGACACCGGCTACGCCAGCTTCATGACCCACCATTCCTTCAGGTGCGCGGACGTCAATGCCTACCACCTTGCCATCGATGCGCTGGTGGAGAACGGCTACTGGGTGTTTCGGATCGGGGACAAGACGTCACCGAAACTGACCCGTACCCACGAACGAGTCGTGGATATCCCACACCTCCAGCAGCACGGCACCTGGATGGACGTCTATATGTGCGGCCGGTGCACGGTCGGCATCATGCAGCTTTCAGGACCGGAGGCCATCCTGCGGGGTTTCCGGAAACCCATGCTGCTGGCGAACGTGGTGCCAGATCTCGCCCGCGAGCCAAGACCGGAGGATATCTTCATGTTGAAGCGATTCCGGTCACGTCAGACCGGAGAGGAGATGACCTACCAGGACTTCCTTCGCCTGGGCGCGCCGATGTTGACCATGACCGATCAGTTCACGGAGAACGGCATCGAGGTCATTGAGAACACGCCCGAGGAACTCCGCGACGGGGCCCTGGATCTGATCCGCTTCCTCGACGGAGAGCCGGTCAAAGACCCGGAATCCCAGAAGAACTTCGTGACCATGGGGCAGGTGTTCGAACGGAACATCAAGAACATCCCCCAGAACCAGCTCCAGGGTGCAGTTTTTTATTCCCTGGCCTCCGAGCACACGCGCATCGCCGACAGCTTCTTTGAGCATCGCCCGCACTTCCTCGATTGGAAGTCCAAGGCCGAAGGGACCGCATAAGAAAAGGACCCCGGCGAGGGGGCCCTTATCGGTCGTTATGCAGGAGGGGCGGCGGTTAGCCCACCATCTCGATGCCGGAGAAGAAGAAGGCGATCTCTTCGGCAGCCGTCTCCGGCGCGTCGGAGCCATGGACCGAGTTCTCGCCGATGCTGAGCGCATGGACCTTTCGGATGGTGCCGTCGGCAGCTTCCGCGGGGTTGGTGGCGCCCATGACCTCACGGTACTTGGCAATCGCGTTCTCGCCCTCAAGAACCTGCACCACAACAGGGGCCGAGCTCATGTACTCCGTCAGCTCATCGTAGAACGGCCGCTCCGAGTGGACCGCGTAGAACGCCTGAGCTTGCGCGAGCGACAGCATGAGCCGCTTCTGCGCGACGATCCGGAGGCCCGAGTCCTCGATCATCTTGTTGATCGCGCCGGTCAGGTTCCGTGTGGTGGCGTCGGGCTTGATGATGGAGAAAGTGCGCTCCATGGCGTCGGTCCTTTGTGACGGAGGATAAATCAGGCCGGGCAGGACCCGGCACGGTCGGCGGCTGTATAGCCTCAGCGGGGAACGCCCGCAAGCGTCCCGCCCCTATCAGGACGGGGGATGCGGCCGCATCGCATGAACCGGCATCAGTCCCGAAAGGCCGAGTGGGCCTCCGCGATGCGTGTTGCGGTGGTTAACCAACAAAGCCCGCCGAAGACCCATGCCATCAGGGCAAACCACTCGGGAAACAGGCAGAACGCGACGAACAGGCCGATGGTCTCCGTCCCCTCGGTCAATCCACCCAGATAGTAGAAGGACTTGCGCCCCCTCACCTCCGTGGTCACCCCACGTTTGGCTGCGATGATCGAGAAGGTCAGAAACGACGATCCCGTCCCCATGAAACTGAACACCAGAAAGGTGGCAGCGACGGCATCTTCGGGCCGGCCCAGCGCCATGCCAAAAACCACGGCTGAGTAGAATATGAAGTCCAGTACGATATCCAGATAACCGCCCAGATCGGACACACGGGAATGGCGGGCGACCGCGCCGTCCAAGCCATCGCAGAACCGATTCACCAGGATCAACGCCAAGGCCAATCCATAGTTTTGGAACGCTAGGGCCGGGACGGCCGCCATGCCGACAAAAAAGCCAATGACGGTTACCGCGTTGGGGGACAGGCCCATCCTGGCGGCACCAAGGCCAATCCGGTCCAGCGGCGGGTCAATGATCTTCCGCATCGCCGCGTCGAGCATGGCCGCTCCGTCAGTCCTTTGATTTCGGGTCTTCGGGCTCAGCGGCCTTCGGAGAAGACGCGGACAAGCGCTTCAGGCGGAGATAGCTCCGGCAGGAGATCGGAATCGTTGCAACATATGCCAAGACGATTCCCGTCAGCGTTTGCCAAGGCGCCACGGTCATCGCCATAGCGACGCCGCCAGTGGCCACCAAGAGGGGCATCACAAGACTTTGCGGCAGGCGGGTCCCCTTGAAGGAGTAAGTCGGCAGGCGGCTGACCATCAATAACGCCGTGATCACGAGCCATCCGGCAACCAGCAAAGGTTCCTTGCTCCAGGTCTCTTCGAACGTGACGGAGAGCAGTATGGGCAAAAGGGCAATTCCGGCGGCGGCGGGTGCAGGCACGCCTACGAAGAACCGGTAAGCGAACGGCGGCATGTCTGGATCGTCGGTCGCCGTGTTGAACCGCGCCAGCCGCAAAGCCATGCAGGTGGCGTAGATCAGGACGGCGATCCATCCGAACGGATCGAGTTCCGAAACACTCCACAGAAACAGCACCAACCCAGGCGCCACACCGAACGCGACGAAGTCCGACAGGCTATCCAGTTCCGCACCGAACTTGCTGGTCTGCTTCAGCAAGCGCGCCATACGGCCATCGAGCGCATCAAGCACGGCGGCCACGGCCACGGCCACGACGGCCTCTTCCCACCGTTCCATCAACGCGTAGCGGACCGACGATAGCCCTGCGCAGAGTGCCAAAACCGTCAGCATGTTCGGGATCTGCGCCGTGACCGACGTGATGCGGACCCGGCGCCTCCTACGGCGCAAGCGTTCCGTCGCCGCGGGGGCTTTGCGTTTCGAGGTGTCGCTCACCGAACCTGCCCCTGCCGTGCGGGCTCACCGGACACCATGTCGGCGAGAATGGTCTCGCCCGCAACGCAGCGCTGCCCGATCGCCACCAGCGGGAACACGCCGACCGGAAGATAGACGTCCACCCGGCTGCCAAACCGGATCAGGCCCATACGCTCACCGGCCAGGACCGGCTGACCTTCACGCAGTTTGCAGACGATCCGGCGGGCAACGAGGCCTGCGATCTGGACCATCGCGAGGTTGCGGCCCTCCTTGTCTTGCATGGCCACCAGTTGGCGCTCGTTCTCCTCACTCGCCTTGTCCAGCGCGGCATTCATGAAAGCGCCCGGCTTGTAAACCAACTTGGTCACCCGGCCGTCGACAGGCATCCGGTTCACGTGACAGTCGAAGACGTTCATGAAAACACTGACCCGGATGACCGGTTCCGATCCCATTTCCAGATCGGGCGGGGGCGGCACCTCCGCGATGAGCTGCACCACGCCATCGGCGGGCGATGTCACAAGGCCGGGCCGTGTTTGGGTGACCCGTTCTGGATCCCGGAAGAAGTAGACGCACCATGCCGTCAAAACGACCCCGAGAAGTCCGGCCGGCTCCGCTACGGACCACAGCACGGCCGTTGCTACGGCAAAGCCCGCGATGAACGGATATCCCTCTTTGGCGACCCGTAGTTGGATCGCGTCAAACGCGCTCGCCATGCTGATGACCTAACTCAGTTCACATCCGGAAGACCGAAGACCTGACCGGGATAGATGAGATTCGGATCTCTGATCTGTTCCTGGTTGGCCTGAAAGATCTCCGTATACCGAAGTCCGCTGCCGTAGACACGCGTCGCGATGCGCCAGAGATTGTTGCCTGGCTGAATGATGACGACGGTCCCCGCCGGAAGGTCGCGAAGCGGCTCCGCCCGCACAAACGGCAACTCGACCCGCGCGAGCACATCTCCCGTCGGCTCAATTCTGTCGATCCGGACGGTGTGGGTGCCCGGCTCGATCGCCTCTTCAGGCTTCAGAACCCATTTTCCCTCGTCGCCGGCCTTGGTCCGGCCCGCGATCTTGTTGTCCACATAGACCTGAACCTCGGCCTCCGGTTCGGCGGTGCCGCTGAAAACCACCTCGCCCTTGTCGTCATAGTCGACCGTGTCGACCGACAGCGTCTCGGTCGTCCCCGTCGCGACACCCGACGGGGCCGTCGGCGCCGTTGTCTCAACCGTGGCAGCCGCCCCGGTCGGCGCCTGAAGGGCTGGGGTTGGGGTTGGGGTTGGAGTAGCGGTTGAGGCCGGCGTCGCCGCCGCGGCGGGCGCTGACGAAGCCGGTTCTTCCTGAGAGGTGGACGTGGTGGGCGTCGTTCCCGCAGGTAAAGCGGCCACCTGGCTTTCGGATGCGCTCCGCACTTCGGCAACCGATCCATCCGATGACGTGTCGGACTTGTCGGGCGCCGCGGGGGCGGTCGCCGCAGTGGTCCCCGCAGTGGTCCCCGCCGAGGCCCCCACAGTGGCCGCTGTGGCACTATCCGCCGGTGCTGCAGATTCTGTTGAAGACGACTGCGCGGAGGTGACCTGCGTTTCCGGCGCTTTCGGAACCTCGACCTGCTTGGTCTCGGGGAAAGTCTTGATCACCACTCCGGGAACCTGAACTTTTCCAGCCCGGTCAGTGCCAGACGCCGTGTTCGCGACAGCCGTACTTTCCGCAGGATCAGACGCTTTGTTCGTCTCCTCAGTCGATGCTGCCGCAGCGGCGGTATCCACGGTTTGGCCGGATTCTTGTGCGTCTGGCGAAGACGGGGTCTCAGTGGCGGCGGCGACCTGCGCGGGAGCTGGCGCTGTGTCCGGCACGGGCGGCGGCGCGGGCGCGGCCGAAACGGCGGGTGCCCCCGGGGTTTCCGGGGCCTTGGGCGCTTGCAGGACCACCGATGGCGCCGTCGCTCCTTCCGTCCTGGGAATGACCATGGCAAGCGGGGTCCGGTCGGTCTCGGCCGTCGCCTCATTGCCCGCGACGTCCTTGCCAGGCTCCGGCACGACAACCACGACCGAATCCGTGGATGGGCGGACCTGACCGTCCGGCGTCACCTCTTCAAGCGTCAGAACGCGGTTGCCAGGGTCCAGGGGAAGGTCGGGGATCTGCACGAACTCGCCCTGATCGTCGGTCGTGGCGCGGGCAATCTCCGTGTTGCCGTCCCGCAGGATGATGACGACGTTTGGCGCCGCACGACCGGCGATAATCGTGCTCCCGTCCGGTTCCACCCGCACGATGTCGAACTTCGGGCTCGTATCCTCGGCGGGCTCTTCCGGCTTGGGCGGCGGTGCTATGGCAACCGTGCTCTCTGCCGGTTTCTCATCATTCGTGGCGGCGGGCGCTGGCGCGGGTGCCGTGACCTGTGGTGCGGGTTGAGCCGGAGCGGGCGCCGGGGCCGGAGCGGGCGCCGTGGCGGGTGCGGAGGCCACCTCGGCCGGTGGTGTATCCTGCTCCAAGTACAGAAATGTACCGGCCGCACCAGCGGCGATCACCACACCGATCACGCCAAGCGTCACGGGTTTCATCCAGGCATTCCTCCCTCGATCCTCTCGAGACAATAGACCTTGGGCGAAAACGGCGCAATTCCAGGGCATTCCGGCAGAGCGCCGCATCGTGGTCCTGCATCGGGCATTTCACGTTGACCCGAGCGGCCGGGGTGCCCTACACGGGCACATGGCAAAAGTTCAAAACATCTGCGTTTTCTGCGGCTCCTCCATGCGGGTCGACCCAGCCTATCACGAGGCGGCGAAGGATATGGGCCGCCGCATCGGCGAGGCGGGCATGAACCTCGTCTACGGTGGCGGCAAAGTCGGTCTGATGGGGCTCGTCGCCGAAGCGGCTCTGACCTCAGGCGCCAAGGTCGTTGGGATCATTCCGAGTTTTCTGGAAAGCCGGGAGGTCGGCTTCAACGAGATTGACGAATTGGTTGTCACCGAGAACATGCACGACCGCAAACGGATGATGTACGAACGATCCGATGCGTTCGTCATTCTGCCCGGCGGGCTCGGCACGCTGGATGAGACGTTCGAGGTCCTGACGTGGACGCAGCTCGGGTTGTCGAAGAAGCCGGTCGTGATCGTGAACACCAACGGGTTCTGGAGTCCGCTGGTCACACTGATCCATCATACGGTCGACAGCGACTTCGCACAGAAAAGCAATCTCGAGATGTTCACCGTGGTGGAGACGACAGATGCCGTCATCCCCGCGTTGTCCGAGATGGACGTGAGCGAGCAGGCGCCCGACGGGAAGTGGATTTAGCCGCCGGCACCCGCTTCTTCGGGGCGGGTTTGGCTTCGTCCGTTGCCTTCTCCACGGTTCCATACCCCATCGTGCCGAACTTCTCGCCAACCCGGGCGATTTCATCGTCCGGCAGGATCTTTGGCTTGCCGACCTGAAGCGCCTGCCAGTACATCCGCGCCAGCGTCTCCACCTCGAGTGCCAGCGCCAGCGCCTTATCCAGGTTCGGGCCGATCGCGATCATGCCGTGGTTCGCAAGCAGGCACGCCCGCCGTCCCTCCATCGCTTTCAGCGCGTGGTCAGACAGCTCTTGTGTGCCGAACGTCGCGTAGGGCGCGCAGCGGATCGTCGGACCACCGGCTTGCGCGATCATGTAGTGAAACGCGGGGATCTCCTTGTGAAGGCACGCAAGCGTGGTGACATATGCCCCGTGAGTATGGACGATCGCGCCGCAATCCTGGCGTTCGCGCATGATGTCCAGGTGAAACCGCCACTCGCTGGACGGCTTCCGCTCACCCGCCCAGGTCCCGTCCAACTGCATCGGGACCACATCCTCGGGCTTGATGTCCGCATAGGGGATGGCTGAGGGCGTGATGAAGAAGCCGTCTTCCGGTTTGTCGGAGATCCGGACGCTGGCATTGCCAGAGGTGCCCTGGTTGATGCCCATGGCGTTCATCTGAAGGCAGGTATCGATCACCTTCTGACGAAGCGCCCGCTCGGCCTTACCGATCTTCGGCGCGGCCTTCTTTTTCGCTTTCTTCTCGGGCTTCTCGGTCGCCATGGTCAGTCCTCTCCTGCGGCGCGCTGCTCGGGGAACAGCCCCAAAAGGCCCACTTCCGTCGCCGGGCATCGTCCACGTTCCGTTACCAGCTCCGTCACCAGCCTTGCCGGGGTCACATCGAAAGCCGGGTTGCCGGCCGGGCTGCCGTCAGGCGTGATCACGACGGTCGCAACCTCGCCGCTATCAAGCCGCCCTGTGATCTTCGTCACCTCATCCCCGGAACGCTCTTCGATCGGCACGTCCGCCACTCCGTCCGAGATTGACCAGTCGACCGTCGGCGAGGGCAGTGCCACGTAGAACGGTACCCCGTTGTCCTTGGCTGCCAATGCTTTCAAATACGTCCCGATCTTGTTGCAGACATCGCCTGACCGGGTGGTCCGGTCGGTTCCGGTGATGACCATGTCGACCAAGCCATGCTGCATGTAATGGCCGCCTGCGTTGTCGACGATAACTGTATGCGGCACTCCGTGATTGTTGAGCTCCCACGCCGTCAGACTGGCCCCCTGGTTCCGGGGCCGCGTCTCATCCACCCATACATGGACGGGAATACCAGCGTCGTGGGCGAGGTAGATCGGCGCGGTCGCCGTCCCCCAATCCACCGTCGCCAACCAACCAGCGTTGCAGTGAGTCAGGATGTTGACGGGCTCGCCGGTCCCTTTCCGGGCCGCGATCTCCTTGATGACGGGGAGACCGGCCTCCCCGATCGCACGGTTGATGCCCACATCCTCATCCGCGATCTCAACCGCCAGGGCGAAGGCGGCGTCCGCCCGGTCGCCGATGGGCAGAACGGACAACCGCGACCGGGCCGCATCCAGCGCCCAACGTAGATTGACCGCCGTGGGCCGGGTCGCGAAAAGCACATCGTAAGCGTTGGCGAGGCCCGAATCCGAAGCGTCTTCCCGCATTGCCAGCCACATGCCGAAGGCCGCGGTGGCACCGATCAGCGGCGCGCCCCGGACAAGCATCGCTTTGATCGCGTGCGCCGACTCCGCCAGCGTTTTGAGCCGGGCGACCTCAAACACATGCGGCAGCTTGGTCTGGTCGATGATCTCAACCGAGATACCATCGGCACCCGGCCAGATCGTGCGCATCGGGTTTCCGTTGACCTTCATTCCTGCCTCCTCGTGCGAACGCCGCCCACCGGTCCGGAAGGGGTAAGCGACCGTGACGATCGCGGGCGCGGATGATATAAGCACCGGCTTCGACGCGCCACCTTGGCGGCACGGCTTCGCTGCAAGCCGTTGCCCGCGGCACACCGCCGGCGACCAATAGACCCGACCGAGAGACCAAGCCCATGATCCCGCGCTACTCCCGTCCCGAGATGACCGAAATCTGGGAGCCGGAGAACAAGTTCCGAATCTGGTTCGAGATCGAGGCCCACGCCTGCGACGCACAGGCCGAGCTTGGCGTCATCCCGGCGGAAGCCGCCAAAGCGGTTTGGGAGCGCGGCGCCTTCGAGGTCGACCGGATCGATGCCATTGAGCGGGAGGTGAAGCACGACGTCATCGCCTTCCTAACGAACCTCGCCGAGCATGTCGGAGAGGAGGCGCGGTTCGTCCACCAAGGCATGACGTCGTCGGATGTGCTGGATACGTGCTTCGCGGTGCAGATGACCCAGGCGATCGATCTGCTGCTGGCCGACATGGACCGCTTGCTGGCCGCGCTCAAAACCCGGGCCGTCGAGCACAAGATGACCCCGACCGTAGGCCGCAGCCACGGCATCCACGCGGAGCCGACCACGTTCGGCCTGAAGCTTGCCGGGTACTACGCTGAATTCGCCCGCTGCCGGGAACGGCTGGAGATCGCGCGAAGGGAAGTCGCGACCTGTCAGATTTCCGGTGCTGTGGGCACGTTCGCCAACATCGACCCACACGTGGAAGCCCATGTGGCGGAGAAGCTCGGCCTGGTTATTGAGCCGGTCTCGACACAGGTGATCCCGCGTGACCGGCACGCCATGGCATTTGCCGTCTTCGGCGTCGTCGCCAGCGCTGTGGAGAGGTTGGCGACCGAGATCCGGCATCTCCAGCGGAGCGAGGTTCGGGAAGCTGAGGAGTACTTCTCGGCGGGTCAGAAGGGCTCCTCCGCCATGCCGCACAAGCGCAACCCGGTGTTGACGGAGAATCTGACCGGTCTTGCCCGGATTGTCCGATCGGCAGTGATCCCGGCGATGGAGAATGTGGCGCTTTGGCACGAGCGGGACATCTCCCACTCATCGGTTGAGCGCATGATTGGCCCGGACGCGACGGTGACCCTCGATTTCGCACTGAACCGCCTCGCCGGCGTGGTGGAGAAACTGGTCGTTTATCCGGAGAACCTGCAACGCAATCTCGACGCGCTCGGCGGCCTGATCCACTCCCAGCGCGTGCTGCTCGCCTTGACCCAAAAGGGCATGAGCCGGGAGGCCTCCTACGCCGCCGTTCAGCGCAACGCGATGCCGGTCTGGCTTGAGGGTGCCGATTTCCTCGAGAACCTGAAGGCTGACGAAGAGATCGCAGGGTTCATGACAGCCCCGGAGCTCGAAGACCTGTTCGATCTCGCCTACCACCTCAAGCATGTGGACACGATCTTCGCCCGCGTCTTTGGAGACACTGCGGTGTCTCAAGCGGCGGCCGAGTAGAATTCGGAAGACGCCCTGGCCCGTTGGCCAGAGCCAAATCAGCAGCTATTGAATCACACCGTGGACCAATAGCTGCTGTGAATTTGCCTCTAAAACAATTAGCTAGAGGAGATTCACGACCTGCGCTTTGATCACAAAGTGATCCAAGCGCCGGACGATCTGCTCTAGGCGCCCGGGGCCCCAGCCTTCTCCCGCAACGCAGCCCGAACGCTGTCGGGAATGGGCGTCGAGGTGCGGTTGGCGAGATCGAAGCAAACGGCGATTGTCTTGGATGTCACCACGCAGCGGCCATCGACAAAGATGCCCTGATGGACATCGCACGAGGAATTGCCGAAGCGGGTCACGGTCGTTCCGATCTCGACCGTCCCCGGAAAACGGATCTCGTGAATGAAGTCGATCTCAAGCCGCCGGACGACCCACGAGAAGGTCTTGCCATAAGACGCATTGGCGGAGATGTCCTCCCCAGCCTCTGCGAACAGGGTGACCCGGCCGTTCTCCAGGAACACGCCGATCGCGTTGTTGTTCACATGCCCGACCGTGTCCAGGTCGGCGAACCGGAGGATGTCGGTGCGGAACGCCTTATAGAAGGCGCGGTCGGTTGGGCTCGGGGCACCGGTATCGGCGGACATGGGAACTCCTCACGATGAAACGGGCTGGCTGCCTCAATAGTCGAGTTTGAGGTTGACGCCAACCCGGCCCTGACTGTCGGCCCCCAGATCGGACTCAACAGTCACGGAGTCGGTAAGCTCCACCTCGACGACCGCCTTGCTTGAACCGGTGGAGAAGCCCTGGACGAGCTGCAGGAAAACACCGGGGGCGATGTATTTCCCCACGGACAACCCAGCGGCTTCCAGACCACCCTGTCCACCGCCGGTGACATCAATCGTGTCGAAGCCAAGCTGATCGCGCACACCATCCAGCGCCCCTGGGCCGTCGAGTTCTCCCGACAGGATCGCCGCGGATCGCGCCAATTGCAGCGCCTGCAGCGGCGACAGCTCCGCGACCGACTGACCAAACAGAATTCGTGCGAGAGTCTCATCTTCCGGCAGGGACGGAGAGCTGACCACGTCGATGACCGGTGCCTTGGCAGTCCCACTCACCTTGATGTCGACATCCAGATCCGACAGCTCGGTCGTTAGTTGAATGGCGACCGATGGGTCGATGTCAGGGTCGCCGTTGAGCCCGACCAAGCCCTCCTCGAAGGTGAAGGTCCGTCCAACCGCCTTGAACTCCCCCCTCACAACCTCAATCGAGCCACTGACCAAAGGCTGGTTCGCGTCGCCGTCAACCTTGAGGTTCCCCCGCCACTCGCTATCCACGCCGCGTCCCCGGACGAAGGCGCGTCCCGGGATGTCGATCGTCATATCCAGAAGGATGGGCGACGGCTTGGGAGGTTCTTTGGGACGATCCAGGGGGCGGTTTCGAGGGACGCCAACCTCTTCGATCTCAACCAGGACCACGTCTGCGGGCGGCGGTGCCGCTATGAAGATTTCGGCTTCCTCCACCGTCACGGTGCCACCAAGCGTCGCGCCCTTGGAGTTACCCTCAAGGTTCGTGTCCATGGCGACGGCCACCGTCGCCTCGTCCCGGCGAACCGCCGTGAAGCCGTCGGCCTCCACCTCGAAGCGGAAGGGAAAGTTAGCCACCGGATCCAGCCGCACGGACCCGCGCCCGGAGAGCGTGCCCTCCTCGCCGTCGGTGGCGGAAAAGGCTTCCAGAGTGAGACGGTTTCCGTCTCCGACAAGGCGAAGGGAGATTTCATCGACAATCGTGCCCAGGGCATCGTTCTCCAGCCGTCCGTCGGAGAGGGAGACGGAGCCGGATGCGGTCGGCGCGTCAACGGTCCCGGCGAAAGCCAGATCGACATCCAGCGTGCCGACGACCCGGTCCTCTCCGAGATCCAGAATTGCGGGGATAAGGGCCAGATCAATCCGGCCCGTCGCTTCGCCCGCAAGGTCGGCATCAGGCAGCAGTACCGGTGGCCCGTCGACCTGTACGGTGAGACGGGTGCTCATTGAAGCGCTCAGAGTGCCCACCGACGGGGCGGCTCCGGTCAGACTGGCCGAGACAGCGTGGTCTTCGACAGAGGCTTCAAAAGACAGTCTGGCCGTGGGCGCACCTGGAAGAGGGGGGACCGGGGACAGATTGGTCACGGTTCCATCCACATTGATGGAGGGGTCGGCGAGCGATCCAGCCACAGTCGCGGAGACATCGATCCGGCCATCCAGGCCGAGGGAGGGGGCCACGACCCTGGCGATATCAACCGGCAGAGCCGTCACCGTGACTTGGCCGGACAGATCCTCCCGCGTCAGGGACGCGTCGGCCAGAATCCGGCTCTCTCCAACCGCAATAGCAAGGCCCTTGAGGAACCCTCCCTCTTTCGCGACGCCAATCATCGCGGGCGAGACGAGGCCGAGCCGCCGGTCGGCGATCGTTGCATCAAACCTCTCCAGCACCACATCCGCCCCAGCCTCCGAAAGGGTCCCGCGTGCGTCCCCGGTGACTGTCACGCCAAGCGGATCTCCGTCCGGAACCGCCACAGATCCACCAAGTCGAAGGCTCGCGGAAACAGCGTCTCCATCCACAAGGGCGGCGAGAACAGTGCTGTCGATCCGGGCGGTTTCCGCCACGATCCCAGAGATGGCTCCGTCAATGCGGCCAAGGCGGCTGCCAAACAGATCTTCGACACGCCCATTGACCTCCGCAGCCTCGACGGACACCGCGCCAACGGAAATACCGCGGGCAACGACCGAAACATCACCGGTCTGCCCGCTGGTTGACGAGAACACGGCCCGTATCGAGGCCGAGCCTCCTATCTCGGGCGTGTCGCCCGGCGAAAGAGCAGCAAGGGCCGATAGATCCTCGATGTCTCCTGACACCTCACCGTCGATCCGCTGCACGGCCGGACGGACATTGAGTGAACCGGTCAGCCGCGTTGCCGGCCCTTCAAGCAGCAGGTCCCGGATCTCCAAACGGTCTCCCGCATCCGCGATGGCGACCGAAGCCGCAAGCGACGCTGGCGCCCCATCGATCTGCGCCGCCGCAGAAACATCTCCAGAGATCCGGTCTTCCGCCAGCGCCAGCAGTAGGTCCGCACTGCCACCAACGACGGACAACGGCGGTACCTCGGCGATGCTCAAACCTGGGGCCTTCCAATCCACCTGGATAGCCGGGGCGTCGATCGACCCGCCAAGATCAATCGACGTTTCCACGGCGCCAGAGACCGAGCGGCCGGCCATGCGGGTCAGGGGGCTCAGATCCGGTACGTTCGCCGTCAACCGTCCATCAATGGCACCAGCGGCAGTCAGAGAGAGCCGTCCCCGCGCTGTGGCCAAGTCAGCCTCAACGGAAAGGGCATCCAGGACGATCGCCCCGTCCGGACCGGCGGCAATGGCCGTATCGACCGTAACGATCCGACCAAGGAGCGGGTCGATGTCGGGCTCACCCAACGCCGGTTCTTGTATCTCGGCCTCCAGAAAGCCTGCGACGTCGAAGGGCGATAGGCCGACCGTCGCATCCGCCGACACTGCGGCCGCACCACCAATCGCACGGCCGATTATTGGCTCCAGAACAGACAGATCCGGCGCGGAGGCGGAACCGGAGAGCTCGACCCATGCAAAGTCTGTGGCCGTCGCCTGCCCTTCGAGCGAGACAACGTTCGTATCCACCCCGATACGGTCGACGATCACCAGGCGCCCTTTTCGTGAAACAGACCCCGACAAGCTGGCTTCAATGCGTTCGACGGTTTCAAACGCAGCGCCAACCGGCTCTGGCGTATCCTCCAACGGAACAATGCCGCCGACCGATAAGGAAGCCTCGATCGCCGCGCTCTCTGGGCCGTCACCGATCAGCGCATGGACCGCCCCAGAGACTTCGGCATGGGCTTCGAGTGACCGGGCGCGAACACCAATCTCAGGCCGGGCGAACGAGCCCTCCCGCAAGGCCGCATTAACCTCGGCTTCAAAAGTGTCTCCGTCCAATCTGGCGGTGAGCGTCACCGAGCCGCCGCCGATCCTGGGCAGCGACATCGGAACCGGCAAGCGTTCGCCGTCCCAAATCTCAAGCGTCGCGTCCATGGATGCGGTCTGTTGTACGGGCTTGAGCAGACCGGATGCCGAGACCTGGGCACCGTATCCGGTGATCTGAAAGGCCTCGAGGGAGACATCCCCGCTCTCAGCCACGGAGGTCACCACGCGAACCGGTATCACCTCCGCACGCTCTTGGAAGGCGGGGTCCGTTAGCAGTCCCCGAACCTCAGCGGCGCCGTCCAGTGAGATGCGCAGGTCGACGCCACTCGGACGGGTGAGAACAATATCACCGGCCAAACCAACGCCATCACCGGCGGAGGCGTCGAGACGGCCGCGCCATCCGTCGACGGGTCCGTCGCCCTTCAATCGAACAAGGATGTCCCCAGGCAGTGTCACTGGAATCATTTGTTCGAGAACTGCGGAGTTCCGGTCAGCCGCAGCAACGACAGACACCGACAGCGTGTCCTCCGCCACATCGAGAACTGTTTCGAGGTCGGCGGAGCCGATCTGCCCGTCCGCCGTTGCTGCTGTGACGGAGCCGTCCGCCGTTATCCGGCTGCCAGCGGTACGGGCGTGGAAACGCCCATCGATGGTCAGCGGGTCCCCCGCCAGGTCGGCGCTGATTTCCAAGCCGTCGACGATCAGACGGTCAACGATGGCGGGGATCGGCGGAAGCCGAACGGGAGATGGCGGTGGCGGCGGCTGAACATCCTCCGGCGGCTGGGGCGCCCGGTGAACCTTTCCCCGGATAAGTGACACGGCTTCCAAACGGGCGCGTCCGGCGAGGAGGGTCATGGGGTCCCATACCACCTGGAGCGCTTCGGCCTCGAACCAGATACCGTCCGGATCGGCGACCGAGATATCCCTCGCCGTCATATCGAACGGCACCCGCCCCTCGATGCGCCCGATCAGGACGGGAGCGCCGGCCTCGCTGGAGGCTCTGGCGACACCCTCTGCCAGCAGTCCGCGCCCCGCCTCGGTTTGGAGGCCCAGGACGACCAGCAACAGGACGGTCGTCGGGACCAGCAAAACGAACCCGAGAGCCCAGATCAGAAATCGCCGCAAGAGTCCCATATCGCGCCCGGCCCCCTAAAACGCCTGACCGATGCTGAGATAAAGCTGAAAGTCATCGTCAGAGTCCCGGGCGTCCAGCGGTATCGCGAGATCCGCCCGGATGGGCCCGATCGGGGAGAAATATCGCGCACCGATACCGGCGCCGAGCCGGAGGCTTTCCCCGAAGTCTGGGAGTTCGTCATCGTAGACCTGGCCGAAGTCAACAAACCCCGCCACGCCGAAATCTCCGAAGAAACGCCAGCGCAACTCCACCGCCCCGTCGATGGACGAGCGGCCGCCGATCGGATCGTTCTGGTCATCGAGCGGTCCGACGCTCTGGAAGCTGTATCCGCGTACCGACGCGCTGCCACCCGCGTACTGCCTGCGGTCGGCGGGGATATCATCGGTGTTTGCCCCGAAAGTGGCGCCAACGCCGAGACGGCTTGCCAGCACCAGCGATTCGTCCCTGTTCAGCGGAACGTAGACGACGGGTTCCGCGCTTAGGGAGTAGAAGTGAGCCTGCTTTTCGCCCAGATCAGAGCTGGGCGTCGCTGTGTAGGCGATCCGGTAACCCCGGGTCGGGTTCAAGGGATCCTTGATGCGGGCGAAGCTCAGGCCGACCGGAAAACCCAAGAGGGTCGAGTTCGTCGACTCCCGATTGTCCTGCTCGATGATGACGCGTTCGACGAACACGCCGTAGTTCGCCAACGCTCGCTCGAGCACAGGCCGTTGGAAGACCGCGCTGACGAGAACCGTTCTGTTCTCGAAGGCGTCCGTCTCCGTATCCTTGGCTTCAACGAGCAATCTCAGGTCCTGATCGTTGACGATCACGTCCCTGAACGTGAGACCAGCAGAGGTGACGATGCTCTTGGTGCCGACCAGGCCGCTCACGGTCGCGGCCTCGCCCGCGCCAAGCAGATTGCGGTGCTGCCACTCCGCGTTCACGGTCGCCTCGTCCCCGGTGGAGATGAACAGTCCCCCTGAGATCCGCCTCGGCGGACGTTCCACGGTGACGACCTCAATCGGGATGAGCCCGTCCGTGCCGATCGTCTCGCCGAACGCGACCCTGACGCTTTCGAAGATCCCGGTCGCGAGAAGTGCTTTCCGGCCCTCTTCCAGCTTCCTGATATCGGCGACGTCGCCGAAGGTCCAAGGGAGGCGGCGAACAATGAACCCCCGGTCCACCCCGCCGGAGCCATTGACGGTGACGGCCCCGAAACGGGCCTGCGGTCCGGCGTTGATGTCATAAGTCACGGACACCGTGCGGTCCGTATGGTCCACCACGACCCGCTTGTCGGTGACTTTGGCCCTTGGGAACCCCTCCTGCTGGAGGGCACGCGCGATGGTGATGCCCGCCTCGACCATCGGCTGGGCGCGGGCCGCGTCTCCAGCGGCGAAGCCGATCTGCTCGGGTCCGATCTTCAGCCCGACGGCCGCTGTTCCCGCCGTCGCCCGGATCCCCACTTGGGAGAAACGATACAGCGGACCCGGTGTCACATCGACGAAGACAAGGACCGGCTCATCGCTGGGCTGTCCCTCCATGCGCGCACTCGGGACCACGGCTTGGGCCGCCCCGTCGTAGTGCCCCTGCGACCGGAGGGTGGCGTCGATCCGGTTGATATCCGCTTCGGCACGCCGATCAAGCGCCAGGAACGATGTCGGTGGGTTCTCCACGCCGCCAAGCAGGCCGGAGCCGTCTTCGATGAGCTGACGAAGATCCTCAAAGTCGTCGAGCCCGGTGAACACAACCTGATACGCCACGGCATCGACCGCCGCTCGGCTGGGTGTCCCGCCGGCAAGCAGCGCAATACTCACCACGAACGACAGTCCTGCCCACACAATGGCGGACAAACCTGTTTTTCGTTCTGACACGCGGAGCCCGGTCATGGCGACACAGTCATGCGCCCGGAAGCCGAAAGCAATGGCAACCATGCCCACGGCGGTGCGAACGGGCGGACGGTCAGTTGTTTTCGTCGAGATCGGGCAAAGGCTCGCGCATGACCCGTTCACCGGGTCGATGCCCGAAAACGACCGCCAGAACAAGCCCGGCACCGATCAGAAGGGTTAGGATCATGAACCAATTGAAGCGCGAGACGTGCCAGTGCACCTCGCCCATCGCGATGAGCAGCACGGCCGCGATGATCAAAAGCGCCCAGTTGCGCGGCTTACCGAGAAAGATGTTTCCCATGGCGCCCTCCTATTCCGCTGCCTGAAGCCGCCGCGGGCGGCGGACAAAGACCAAGCCTCCGCCGATCACAGCCCCAACGATGTTCCAGACCAGCCCGTCGACCCCAAGAATCGTGGTTTGCGGCGGCAGCAGCATGAGAACCGCCGCAAAGAGCGGAACAAACCTCATGAACCCAGACAGACGACCGTTGAACCAGCCTTCCAGCGCAAACGAGAGGACCCACAACCCGAAGAGCACCATGAGCCCCGAATAGGCCACCATCCACATCGGGCCCTCGAACAGCAGAGCCGGATTGTAGACGAACGCGAACGGAACGATGTACTTGGCGATCCCAACCTTGGTGGACTCAAACGCGGTCGCCATAGGCGGCGTTTTCGCAATCGCCGCCGCCGCGAAGGACGCGAGGGCCACCGGCGGCGTGATGGTCGAGACGACCCCGAAGTAGAACGCGAACATATGCGCCGCGATCGGCTCCACCCCAATCTGCACGAGCGAGGGCACGATGAGGGCTGCGACGGTGATGTAGACCGCCGTCGTCGTCATTCCCATGCCCAGCAGAATGGCGGCAATGGCCGTCAGCGATAGCAGCAGCAGCAAATTGCCGCCCGAAAGATCGATGACGGACTGAGTGAACTTGAGCCCGAGGCCGGAGACGAAGACCGAGCCGATGATGATCCCGGCGCAGGCACAGGCGACCGTCACACCGACCGTCGCCTTAACCCCGGACTCGAAGGCGGCCAGGATGTCGGCCGCACTCATCCGTGTCCCCACATTGATGAAGCTCAGCGCAATGAGCGTGATGATGCCCCAGAACGCCGACTTCATCGGGGTGTAGCCCACTGCGAGAAAGGCGATCAGAACCGCCAGCGCCAGAAGCAAATGCCAGCCCTCGGCCAGGACTTCCATCGGACGCGGCAACTTCTCCGCGGGGATGCTGTCGACGCCGTGCTTCTCCGCCTCCAAATGCACCATGAAGTAGACGGTCGCAAAGTAGAGGAAGGCCGGGATCGCCGCGGCGATGATGACCGAGATGTAAGACGTGGTCAGATTCTCGGCGATGATGAAGGCGGCGGCCCCCATGATCGGCGGGGTGATCTGCCCGCCGGAGGAGGCACAGGCCTCGACCGCAGCCGCGAAACGCGCGCGATAGCCGAGGTTCTTCATCAACGGGATGGTGAACGAGCCCGTGGTCACGACGTTGGCGACGGCCGACCCAGAAACCGTCCCCATAAAGCCGCTGGCCACGGTTGACGCTTTCGCTGGGCCGCCGGTTCTGTGGCCGGTCAGAGAGATCGCGAGATCAATGAAGAACCGTCCTGCACCTGAGCGGATCAGCACCCCGCCGAAGACGATGAACAGAACGATGTACGTCGCGGCCACGTGCAGCGGAATGCCGAATATGCCGTCGCTGCTCATGAAGATGGTGTCGATGTATTTCCCGAACCGGGTTGGTGGGCCGTAGAAGAACCCGAAGAAGTAGTGCGCGTAGAGCGCATGCACGATGAAGAAACCGGTCACGAAAACCATGGCGATGCCGACGGCACGCCGCGTGGTCTCCAGGATCAGCGCGATCAGAATGCCGCCGATGATCAGGTCCGGCGTTTCTTTCTCTCCGTAGCGGAGGTGGAAAGCCTCGATGTCCCAGATCGTCCAGACGTGCACCAGAATCACCAGGCCGACCAGGAACAAGTCGATGGCAAAACCAAGCGCGCGGAGCGGGTTCGCCGGGTTGCCGGGGATCAGGATCGGCTCGCGATGGCTCTTGCGGAATAGAGGGTTCACGAGAACCGCGAGCGTCATCATCACGGTCAGATGGACCGACCTGAAGGAGCGGCTTTCCGGTGTGCCATAGGCCGCGACGTAGAGATGGAACAGGGCCAGGGCAACGCTGATCACCGCACAGAAAAGCGTGATGCTGAACGCGATCGACCACCGGCGGTCGGCCAGCAATTGCTCAATAAACGTCGCCTCGCGGACTTCACCGTAGTCGAGGCGATTGGACGGTTTTCCGGCATCCGCGGTCTGGCTCACGGCGTTTCCATCTCGTTTTGATCAATGATGGGGGTAGCCGAAGGCGGGCGGAACACGGTCCCGCCCGCCTTCATGTGTACAGCTTAGCGATGCGAGATCAGCCGATCTTCTTCACGCCGAGTTCGTCGTAGCAACGCTGTGCGCCCGGATGAACCGGGATGGCGGCACCCTCAAGCGCCCGCTCTAGGCTCACACCGGCCCAGTTCTTCTTCACGGCGACCAGGGCGTCGTAGTTGCTCCAGAGCGACTTGCACATGTTGTAGACGAGGTCATCCGGCAGATCCGTGCTGACGATCATGTTCGTCACGATGCCGAGGGACGGAATATCCGCGTCGACACCCTCATAGGCACCTGCGTGGATCTTGCCCTTAATGAAGCCAGGGTTCGCGGCGATGATCTCTTCCAGTTTCGCCTGGGGGAGACCGACGAAACGCACGCCCGGGCTGTGGTTGAGTTCGATCAGCGAGGACTGGGGCACGGCGGTCGCCGCCATGAACACGTCAATGTGCCCGTCCTTCATCAGCGCCACGCTTTCGGTGTAGCTCACGTGGTGGACCGTACCGCCGTTCTTCTTAATGTCGGCAAAATCAAAGCCATAGGCCTTGATGATCGACTCGGCGAACGCCGTTCCGGTCCAGCCGGTCTTGCCCGGGCTGATGTTGGCCGCCTTCATGTCCGCGAACGTCTGGATCTTGCTGTCTTTCGGGACGACAACCTGGAACGTCGCGGGGTAGAGCGTCGCGAAGTGCGCGATGTTGCTCTGCTTCTTGTTGAACTTGCCCCGGCCGATATAGCCGTTGTAGGCGGTGTGGGCGTAGGACCAGCCGATTTCCGCGTCGCCGCCAGCAACCGACTTCACGTTGGAAATGCCGCCGCCAGACGTGTTCGACGTGGCGATGCCGTCAATCTCGTCCTCGAAGATCTGCATGATCTTGGCGCCGAGCGGGTACCAGGAACCGCCGGAGGGTCCGGATACCATCCGGACGAAGGTGTCCGCCTGCGCATGGGCGCCGAACAACACAACAGGGGCCGCGAGGATCGCGGCGCGGGCAATCTTGAACATCTGTATCTCCCTCATGGGGGCGCGGTCTTGCTGCCACGCCTCGCGGCGAGTTTCGGACATGGCGCGCCGGATAGCAACGGTTGGGAGAGATTGTCCTACTCAATTAGGAATAGCCGGATGGTCACTTCCCGGCCGTTCGAGTAGTTCAAGCCTGTGACGGGCCCGGGGCTGCTGACGTCTTTCGCTGTTCGCCCAACGCCT
Source organism: Thalassobaculaceae bacterium (assembly GCA_963691835.1). GTDB lineage: Bacteria > Pseudomonadota > Alphaproteobacteria > Thalassobaculales > Thalassobaculaceae. The sequence continues at coordinate 3,197,772 of OY829383.1, read as the reverse complement.
TCGAGTGCCTTGAGAAATGCGTCCCGGTTGCGGTCTTCCACCAAGGCCAGTGCGCCACCACCGGGTAAGGACTGAGCAATCTCATCTGGCGTGGCCAGCATGAGGTCCGTACCGACCGCGAAAACGAAGCTCGGTTCCCGGTATCCTGTTGCGAAGATGGGAAGGCTTGCATCTCCGGATGTCTGGGAAGCCGCCATTGCAGCCAGTCTGGGCGCCAGTGTCAGCCGCTCGAGCGAGGGCAGGACCAATCCAAGAATCAGGACAAACGCGGCAACACCGGTTGCAACAGACCCTAAGACCGCCAGCCGCCACGTGTTCCGGACAGCGCCCCAGACGGCCAGGTGGACAAGAACAACCAGAACCGCGACGCCCCCCCAGACGAAAAAGCTTGGCCCATCGACCGGACCGAAACGGAAGAGCGCTAGGGGGGCTGCGACCGCCAGCCCCACACCGATCAAACCCCAGAGGCCGACCACTACAGCCTTTGCCCAACGACGACCGAAATACGATGCGTCAGAGCGGTCGCTCAAGAAGGGAACAAGGGCCGCCGCAACCAGGATTGCGAGCGCCGGATAGGTCGGAAGGACGTAGTGGGGAAGTTTGGTCGGAACGATCTCGAAGATCAGCCAGAGCGGGACGATCCAGCAGATGAGAAAGCGGATCGCGGGCTTGGCCCGGTCTTTCCATCCGCGAAAGAGCGCAGGCCAAACAAACAGCGAGGCAGGCCAGAAGGTGACCGTTAGCAGCAAAAGATAGTAGCCCGGCGGTGCCCCATGGGATTCCTGTCCGCTGATCAGCTTCGGCAGCAGATCATTGCCGACGGAACTCTCCAAAAAGTCCCCGCCGGTTTGGGACTGAATCGCGATGAACCAGGGGGCCGCGACCAGGGCGGCGATCGCAACGCCGGAAACGGGCCGCAAACCAAGCAGCCAGCGCGCGTCCCTGTTCCAAACACTCAATGCCGCAGCCGTACTCAGCACAACCAAAGGCGTGATCGGGCCTTTGGTCAGAACACCGGCGCCAACGGCCACCCATAGAAGGGTGCTGGCCCAGATGGGAGGACGAACGGATCCAGCCTCATAGCCCGTGCGGATGCGGGCCAGTGCAAACATCGCAGCCGCGACGGTCGACAAAAGGATGGCGTCGGCCTTGGCCTGATGCGCTTCCACGACCAAGAGCACCGACGTCGCAAGAAGGGCGCCGGCCAGCAGCCCATGCCCCGGCCCAAACAACAGAACCGCCGTTGCTGCTGTGAACAGTACGGCGATCGTCGCGGCAATGACGGATGGTAGCCGATAAGCCCAGACGGCGGAGCGATCGTCCCCGCCCACCGTTTTTACCGACGCTGCCTGAGCCCAGTAGGCACCCGCTGGCTTCTTGTGCCTTGGCACATCCTGGAACCGGATGTCGATCCAGTCGCCGGTCTCCAGCATCTGTTTGGAGGCTTGGGCGAACCTGGACTCGTCCCGGTCCAATGTGGGGATCGTCGCGGTTCCGGGCAGAAAAACCGCCAGGCACAGAACAATCAGCAGAATGGCGTCACGAAAAGACACGGCGAACTCGGCAATAGGATCGGCGGCAAGGGCGCTCCAGTGGCGTTCCCGGAGCGGTTAGGCCATCCGGCCAGTTGGCTGTCAATGTGCTGGCGGGTGCGCGATTAACGCGAACACCCGGTGCGGCACGATCATCGGGTCCTCCGGGAATTGATCAGCAAGTATCCCGGCAAGCGTCGCGTCAAAGACACCCACTTCATCCGGCGACAGACTGCCCCCGACACCGGCACTGGCTCGGATCCGGCCGCGCCAGGCCTCATGGCTGTAGGGCTGACCGACGTCGAAGGTGAAAGTCTCGATGTCAAGAAAACCGGCGACCGCGGCACCCGTTGCCCACTGGGGATAGAACCCTGTCCCGCCCCAAAGCGGCCATTCGGCGTTATGGCTTCGGATCAGCGTCTCCGTCGCCTCGACCATGTTGCCCGGCAGCGGAAGCCAATCGAAATGGCAGATGACCAGCGCCCCGCCGGGTGCGATCAGTCTGTCCGCCTCCCGAAAGGCCGCCGGGCCGTCGAACCAGTGCCAGCACTGCCCGGCAATCACCAGATCGAATGAGTCGTCGGGCAGGCCGGTCTCTTCCACAGTACCGACCGCGTAGGTCACCGACACCCCCGCTTCCGCATCCAGGGCACGGGCTCCCTCCACCATCTCGGCCGACCGGTCGAGACCCGTTACCGCCGCACCGCGCTCCGCGAACCCGCGCGCCAGCGTGCCGGTGCCCGTCCCGATATCAAGAACGGAACGCCCCTCCCCGCCCAGACCAAGTTCAGCCAAACGATCGAACAGCTCGGGCGGAAAGCCGGCGCGATGCCGGGCATAGTCCTCCGCCGTTCGTCCGAAGTCCGCTTCAAAACTCGTCATGAGGCATCTCCTTTGAGCCGGGCGGTGGTGGAAGCATCCATCGCTTCGTCGGACAGTTAGGAACCACAGCTTCTATGATCCGGCGTTGCCAGTTCATACGTAACGGAGCCGCAGTGATAAACTGTCTTATCCGTCCACAGATGGGAGGACTAGCACACCATGAGCCGGGATCTCCTTCTCAACCGACTGAAGGCATTCCTGCTGACCATGGTGTTGGTCTTTGTGGCGAGCATTGCGTTCGGTGCGACCCTGAACCAGGAAATCACCCTCCGCAACGCCATCAATTCCTCGATCAGCGCCACCGTGATGGGCGGGCCGATCATTCTCTGGGAGTTTCTGTATGTCACCACGCCGGCGGGCGCGGCGTTCCGAAAGCTGCCCTTTCTGGCGTTTTTCGGCACAAGAGTGGCGGCCTGGACCATCTGGATCACCATAGCCTCCTATATCGCCAACCATCTGGTTTGGGGGATGCCGGCGGCCACGCTGCATCTCGAGCCGGATTTCTGGTGGACTGTTGTGTTCGCCTTCGCCATCGGCAGCGTGATCGCAACGGCTCTGGCGCTCGACCAGTTGCTTGGTCACGGTGTGCTGATGAGTTTCCTGTCGGGCCGATATCACAGCCCCCGGAATGAGGACCGCGCGTTCCTGTTTGTGGATCTCGTCGGCTCGACCTCGGCTGCGGAGAGGATCGGCCCCATCGCGTTCATGGACCTGCTGGACCGCTTCATCGGTGATGTGGACACTGCACTCGATCGCTCCGGCGGACGGATTGAGCGATACATCGGCGACGAGGTGATCATCTCCTGGCGGCTTGACGCGCAGACGGACCTCCGCCTGGCCGTCGACATGGTGATCCGTCTTGGTGCGAGACTGGTCGGCCGGGCGGACGACTACAGCAACCGATTCGGGATCGTGCCGCAGTTTCGCGCCGCGCTGCACGCCGGCCCCGTTGTGGCAGGCGAGATCGGAGACCGGAAGCGAGAGATCGTGCTGCTGGGCGACACCCTGAACACCACCGCCCGGCTGGAGCAAGCCTGCCGCGACGTGGGCCAAACCTTCCTAATCAGCGAAGCGGCACTCGGCCACGTTGCCAACAAAGTCGGGTTGGATATCGAGCCCCTGCCTCCCCTACGCCTCCGGGGAAAGAGCGAGCCCGTCCCAGTCGCGGGGATCGCGGTTCCGATGCCCTCAGAACCGACGCCTCCAGCCGGTCAAATGGCGACCGAGGCCTAATCGGCCACGGCCAAGGCTTTACTGCGCAGCCTTCACCAGGCGCGCCTTTACTGTCCTGAGCTCCTCGCTGTCGATCTGTCGCGAGTACTGGAGTTCCATCCCGAGCGAGGTCAGTTCCCGGGCGTAGCGCTGAACCTGAGCCCGGCCATCCTCCAAGATGTTCAGGACATAGACGGACAGAACGCGGTCCTTGATACCGGCCCAGGACAACCCGTCCTCTGACCAGGGGTCTATCCGCTCCCGGCTGCGATACTGGGAGCCTGTACCAGTTGGCTCGAAGGTCAGGGTTTGGGTCTTGCGCTTCGCTTTTCCGGTGCCCGGGTTGCGGATGACCGTCGTCCATTGGACGGTAAAGCCATCCCCGGCCGGGGCGATCACAATGTCCAGATCGCGCACGGTCTCCGGCGCGTAGATATTGTCACGGCTCTCGGCAATGCCGGTCCCCTGGAAAGTCCCGAAAAAGGCAGGGAGGGCCAAATCCGCCGCACGCACCCCGTGCGGTGCGAAACCGACCGCCAAGAGAAGCGTTGCGGTAATGAAGCCGCGCTTCACGGCTCGGAAGGTCATCATTGATCTTATCTCCTTAGGGCCACCGCACTTCGGGCGGCAGGCTCATCAAAATCGCTTCCACGTTACCCCCGGTCTTCAGTCCGAACAGCGTGCCCCGGTCGTGGATCAGGTTAAACTCCACATACCGGCCCCGGCGAACGAGTTGGTGCTCGCGCTGTGCGTCCGTCCATGTCTCGTTCATCCGGCGCCGGGCGACAGCCGGGTAGGTGTTCAGAAACGCGGTACCCACATCCCTTGTGAAGGCGAAGTTCTTGTCGAAGTCGTCTTCCAGGTAGTCGTAGAAAATTCCGCCGACGCCGCGCGGCTCCTCCCTGTGGGGCAGGTAAAAGTACTCGTCGCACCATTTCTTGAAGCGATCGTAGTAGTCATCGCCGTGGGCATCGCACGCGGCCTTGAGCCCCCCGTGGAAGGCGGCTGTATCGGCTTCGTCCGGTACCATCGGGGTGAGATCGGCCCCACCGCCGAACCAGGATTTCGAGGTCGCGATATGCCGGGTATTCATGTGCACCGCGGGCACCAGGGGTGACTGCATGTGGGCAACCAGCGAAATGCCGGTCGCGAAGAACCGCGGGTCTTCGTCGGCGCCAGGAATCTGTTTTCGGAACGCTTCCGAGAACTCCCCGTGAACGGTGGAAACGTTGACGCCGACTTTCTCGAACACCCGGCCGTGCATGATCGACATCACGCCGCCGCCGCCGCCCTCCCGGTCCCAAGCCTTACGCTGGAAGCGGCCAGGCTCGCGGTTGGAGAGAGGTCCGTCATAGTCGTCCTCCATCGCCTCGAACGCCCCGCAGATCTGGTCCCGTAAACTCTCGAACCAGGTCTTCGCCGCGTCGCGCTGACCCTCCGTGCTGAGATACATGATTTCCCCCGTCAATCTGGTTGCGGAGAGAGCACCGCACCTGATCTCAGTCGTCAACCGCCCATTGTCAGCGACCGTTGTCCTTCCCAAAGCGCCATCGACGCAGCAACCGCGACGTTGAGCGAGCGCATTCCCTCGGCCATGGGGATCCGCACTCTGAGGTCGGCCGAATCATGTACTGCCTCGGGAACACCCGCGGTCTCCCGCCCGAGCAGCAGCGTGTCGCCTGCGCCAAGGCCCGAGCGGTCGAGCGGCACCTCCCCGCCCGTGGTGAGCAGTACCAATCGGCCCGCCTTCCCAAGCGCCTCACGGGACCGAAGAAAAGCCTCCCACGACCGGTGCCTGACCAGATCGACATGGTCCAGATAATCCATGCCCGCGCGCCTCATCTTGGGCTCCGAGAAGACGAACCCGCATGGCTCGATGATATCGACGCCGATACCGAAACAGGCGGCTGTCCGGAGGATCGTCCCTGTGTTTTGTGGAATATCCGGCTGATAGAGGGCGACGCGCATAAGGAGGAAAACCCTTGAGAGGACCGGCGCCCGTTCTACACCATCCCGGTATGTCCGGCAGTCGGAACAGGTCGACATAACCGCCGAACGTCCTAAGTCCCATGGATCTTTTTGCAAATCCGGGTCACGTGCAGTATACGACCCTCAGCATAGCCCGGGGGTGGGGCCCAAGGGTTTATCGCAGGGTAATTCGCGCGACCACGTGTCGCAAATTTCCCGAAGGCGAAGTGCTGACGATTTTCGTATCGTCTAGGGGCTACAAGGACGTCGAAAGGCACGACTGATTATGGCAGATACTCATCCGGAGGAGTCGCGGCGCGACTTTCTGCATGTCGCCAGCGCCACCATGGGAGCGGTTGGCGCAGTGGCGGTTGCTTGGCCGTTCATCCACCAGCTCAACCCGGCCGCGGATACGCTGGCCCTGTCGACCACCGAGGTCGATGTGTCCCTGATTGAAGAGGGCATGTCGATCACGGTCATGTGGCGCGGCAAGCCGGTCTTCGTCCGTCATCGCACAGGCGCTGAGATCGACGAGGCTGAGACCACGCCGTTGACGGACCTGCCGGACCCGCAGAGCGACGCGGATCGCGCTCCAAACCCGCAATATCTCGTGCTGGTCGGGGTCTGCACCCATCTGGGCTGCGTGCCGCTTGGTCAGAAGGCGACGGATCCGAAGGGCGAGTACGGCGGCTGGTTCTGCCCGTGCCACGGCTCGCACTACGACACGTCCGGCCGTATCCGGAAGGGTCCGGCCCCCGCGAACCTCGACGTTCCGGACTACACCTTCACCTCCGACACCACGATCGTGATCGGATAAGGAGACCATCGAGATGGCCAAGTCCTTTTCGAACCCGGTGGTTCGGTGGATTGATCACCGCCTGCCGATCTTCACCTTCATGGACCACGAGCTGACCGAGTATCCGACCCCTCGGAACTTGAGCTACTGGTGGAACTTCGGGTCGCTCGCCGGCATCACGCTAGTGATCATGATCGTCACCGGCATTTCGCTGGCGATGCACTACACGCCCCACGTTGACCACGCCTTCGCGTCGGTCGAGCGCATCATGCGCGACGTGAACTACGGCTGGCTGATCCGCTACATCCACATGAACGGCGCCAGCTTCTTCTTCATCGTGGTCTACATCCACATGTTCCGGGGGCTTTACTACGGGTCCTATAAGGCGCCGCGGGAACTCCTTTGGATTCTCGGTGTCGTCATCCTGCTTCTGATGATGGCCACCGCGTTCATGGGCTACGTGCTGCCTTGGGGTCAGATGAGCTTCTGGGGTGCGACGGTCATCACCAACCTGTTCTCGGCCGTGCCGGGCGTGGGCGATCAGATCGTGACACTGCTCTGGGGTGGTTTCTCCGTCGACAACGCCACGCTGAACCGGTTCTTCGCGCTGCATTACCTGTTGCCGTTTGTGATCGTCGGCATCGTCGTGTTCCACATCGTGGCGCTGCACCGCTTCGGCTCGAACAACCCGCTCGGGATCGACACCCGCGGCCCGCAGGACAGCATTCCCTTCCATCCGTACTATACGGTGAAGGACATGTTCGGCCTCGGCGTGTTCCTGATCATCTTCTCGGTGTTCGTGTTCTTCTACCCGAACTTCCTGGGCCATCCGGACAACTACATCCCGGCTGATCCCCTGGTGACGCCGGCCCACATCGTGCCGGAGTGGTACTTCCTGCCCTTCTACGCGATCCTCCGGGCCGTTCCGGACAAGCTGATGGGCGTGCTGGCCATGTTCGGCGCGATTGCCGTGCTGTTCATCCTGCCTTGGCTTGACCGCTCGCCGGTCAGAAGCGGACAGTTCCGTCCGATCTTCCGCTACTTCTTCTGGCTGTTTGCGGCGAACTGCGTCCTGCTGGGCTATCTCGGCGCCAAGCCGGCGGAGGGCACCTATGTCATCCTGTCCCGGATCGCTACGATCTGGTACTTCGCCCACTTCCTGATCATCCTGCCGCTGCTCTCGATCTTCGAGACACCGCGCCCGCTTCCCCGGAGCATCAGCCGCTCCGTCCTTGGGGGTGGAGCCGGTGGCATGGCAGCAGCAACCGCCGCGCCGAGGGAGAAGTCGTGATGCGGATCGCTTCCACCGTTCTTGGGGCCGCCGTCGTCGCGGCCTCGCTCCTGGGTTCGGCGACCGCAGCGATCGCGGCCGGCCCCAGCATCCCCGTGCCAAGCCAGAACTGGTCGTTTTCAGGGGTGTTCGGCACCTTTGACCGGGCGGCGGCACAGCGCGGCTTTCAGGTCTACAAGGAGATCTGCGCCGGCTGCCATTCGCTGGACTACATTCACTTCCGCAATCTCGCCGATCTTGGTTTCAGTGAAGCCGAGGTAAAGGCCATCGCCGCGGAATACGATGTGCCAGCAGCCCCGAATGAAGAGGGCGAGATTGAGGACCGTCCGGCCCGTCCGTCGGACCGCTGGCCCAATCCTTTCCCGAACGCCAATGCGGCCCGGGCGGCGAACGGTGGCGCCTTGCCGCCGGATCTGTCGCTGATCGTTGAGGCACGCGGCGGTGGTGCCGACTACCTCTACGCGCTGCTGACCGGCTACGACGAAGTGCCAGAGGGGACCGAAGTCGGTGAAGGGATGAGTTACAACACCTACTATCCCGGCCACCAGATCGCGATGGCGCAGCCGCTCTATGGCGACGATGTGGAGTATGCCGACGGCACAGCCGCGACGCTGGAGCAGCATGCAGCGGACGTGACCACCTTCCTCACCTGGGCCGCTGAGCCGAATTTGGAGCAGCGTCGCCAGATGGGTGTGACGGTGATCCTGTTTCTGCTGGTGCTGACGGGTCTGCTCTACGCCTCCAAGCGCAAGATCTGGTCGGACCTGCATTAAGCGATGAGCACGCGTCCGGCGAAGATCGGCATCATCGGGGGCAGTGGCGTCTACGCCATCGATGGGCTGTCGGACACCCGGTGGGAGACGATCGACAGCCCGTTCGGCACACCGTCGGATGCGCTGTTGTTCGGCTCGCTTGACGGGCAGGAGCTTGTGTTCCTGCCCCGGCACGGGCGCGGCCACAGGTTGAGCCCGACCACGATCAACTACCGCGCAAACATCGACGCGATGAAGCGGGCCGGCGTCACGGACATCATTTCCGTCAGCGCCGTCGGCTCTCTCAAGGAAGAGTATGCGCCGGGGCACTTCGTGCTGATCGATCAGTTCATCGACCGGACCTTCGCCCGGGAGAAAACATTCTACGAGACCGGTTGCGTGGCCCATGTCGGCTTCTCGCATCCGATCTCGGAACGCCTTGTGGACGCGCTTGAGAACGCCTGCCAAACACTGGGCTTCGGCTACAGCCGTGGCGGAACCTATGTCTGCATGGAAGGGCCGCAGTTCTCGACCTTGGCGGAGAGCAATCTCTACCGCTCTTGGGGGGCTGACGTCATCGGCATGACCAACATGCCGGAAGCCAAGTTGGCCCGCGAAGCTGAAATCCCCTACGCCACGGTCGCCATGGTCACGGATTACGACTGCTGGCATCCGGACCACGACAGCGTCACCGTGGAACAGGTGGTGAAGGTCCTGACCGGGAACGCGGACCGCGCCCGGGCTTTGGTGACAACCGTGGCGCCGCTTTTGGCGGAACGTCCGGAGGTCGACGAACAGGGCGGCGACAACGCCCTTGAATTCGCCCTGATCACCCACGCGGAAGCCCGCGATCCGGCGGTCGTCGCCAAGCTTGATGCCGTTGCAGGACGTGTCCTGAACCGGAGCTGACAGGCTCATTACCCCAAAAGACTCATGGTTCCGAAGACCGCCCAGCACGCTAATGGGGGGATGAGGAATTCTTGTTTGATTCGGAACCGGCCGTCCGATCACTGTTCCCCCGATCGAAGACGGGCTGAGGAGAAGCCAGATGCTGACACTCTGGGACGACCCCATATCGGGCAACGGCTATAAGGTGCGGATGATCCTCCACCGGACGGGTAGTCCCTTTACAATCAAGACGGTGGATATCCTCAAAAGCGAGACACACACTCCTGAGTTTCTCGCGATCAATCCGAACGGCAAGATTCCCACCGTCGTGTTTGAGGATGGTGACTCGCTTTGGGAATCGAATGCCCTGCTCCTCCACTTCGCGGAAGGCACCCCCTGGCTGCCATCCGAGCCCCGCGACCGGGCGCGGGCGTACCAGTGGCTGTTCTTTGAGCAATACAGCCACGAACCCTACATCGCCGTAGCCCGCTTCCGGACCCAGCATCTGGAGCAGACGCCCGAGGTCATATCGTTCGTGGAATCGCTTCGGCCCAAGGGATACGCCGCACTGGACGTGATGGAGCAGCACCTCGCCGACCGGTCCTGGTTTGTCGGGGATCACGAGTCGGTCGCCGATCTTGCGCTCTACGCCTACACCCACGTCTCCGACGAAGGCGGGTTCTCGCTGGCAGCCTACCCGCACATCCGCGCCTGGATGGCACGGGTGGAACAGAGTCCAAGCCACCAACGCATGGGTACCGCCTGATCCCGCAACGGCCGGCGCGATGGGCCGTCGCTTCCGCCGAAAGGGTCGGATACACTTTCGGTATGGGACGAGGACGATACGAAGGCGGAGGACGGCCGCCAACCCGTGACCCAAGAGGGCAGATGCCGGACTTGGGCATGGTTGGCACGGAAAGGCTGGAGGCGCTCTACAACGCCGTAACCAGCGGCGGGCCGGATTCCGCGAGGCAGCTCAACGTTAAGAGCATTCTCGCACTGGAGAACGGCCGCACACCCGAAGCGGCGGAACTGATCGGTCGCGCGATTGCCCTGGAGCCGGACTGTGGCAGCTATCAGCGTCAGTTGGGCATCGTCTGCGCCAAGTCCGGCTGGACCGAACAGGCGATCACGGCTCTCAACAGGGCGATCTACGCCGATCCCAAGGACATCGACGCCTGGTTCGCGCTCGGCCGTGTTTTTGAACGGGCCGGGCATCTACCGCAGGCCGAGGTCTGCTTCTCTCAGAGTCTCGCGCTGTCTCCCTCAGACCGGAAGATCCGGGCAGCACTCGCCGCCGTGAAAGCTCATCTGGGGCACTGACGATCGTCCTTTTGACACTGTCCGATAATGGGTTGAGGCCTTCGCGTCACACGATGCCTTGTTTGAGGTCTCAGCCCCCGAAATCGCTCGCATCGAAAATGGAAGAGTGGCAGGGTCGTTTCGACTACTCGTTTAGGCGATCTGACGATACGTTCCCTCCATCCTGAACCGGCCATTCCAGAGAGAGTTCCTTATGCTCAGAACCCGTCTTTTTGCGTCTACGGCCCTGGCCACATTCGCCCTCGTCGGGACGCAGCCCGTGTTTGCCGCCGAGAAGCTCTCGCTCAAGGTCGGCGGGTACATGGAACAGTTCTTCGGCTACACGAATCAGAACAAGGAAGACGAAGGGTCTGATTTCTCCGGATTTGACGTGAAATCGGATACGGAAATCTTCTTCCGCGGCTCGACGACACTGGACAACGGGATCGAGTTCGGCGTGAACGTTCAGCTCGAAGGAAACTCTTCAAGCGATGCGATCGACGAGTCGTACATGATCGTCAAAGGAGCGTTCGGTGAGCTCAATATCGGCTCCGAGAACTCGGCGATGTACAAACTCCACATTGCACCCCGTAATTTTGGTTTCGGCATGAACAGCGGCGACAACGTCGAGTGGCTGAACTTCGACTCGGTCGGCGGCAACACCGGCGTCTTCCGCGGACCGTTCGGTTCCACCTTCCTGGAGCCTGGACGGGTGAACGACGCCAACCGGATCACCTACTACACACCGCGTTTCGGGTTCGGGGGAACGAAGATCCAGCTCGGCGGAAGCTTCGTTCCGGATTCGCAGGAGGACTCGAACGCGATCGTCAATCACGACTCCGATCTGAACAACGGTGTCACGGGCGGCGCTCAGCTTCGTGGGAAATACGGGGATTTCGAGCTTTTCGCCTCGGCCGGTCTCGGCGTCATGCAGAGCGGCGATCAGAGCGACGATGCGGATCCGACGGCCTACAACCTCGGCCTCAAGTTCCGCTACAAGGGATGGGAAGCTGGCGCGTCCTACGGGGAAGCCTTAGACGATCAGAGCATTGGAGACTCGACGGGCCTAATGCTCGGCGTGAGTTATGTCGCCCCCAAGGGCCCGTGGAGCCTCTCGCTGTCGGGTTTCCTCGCGGATCGGGATGGTGACCCGGATGCCCGGAATGGCGGCTCAGGCCCGAGAGAGGCGAACTACGACACCGTCCAGTTGGAGGGTGCCTACGCTCTCGGGCCGGGCGTCTCATTCGTCGGTACGCTTGGCTACGCGGAACTTCGCGATCAGACCAATCAGTCCCCGACCAACGAAGCGGTATACGCCGTCAGTCAGTTGCGTCTGAGTTTCTGAAGGCCGCCACGGCCGCGTTCTTAGGCGGCGCTTTCCCCCGCCCGGGGGCTGGACCGGTCCATGCCCAGTGTGCGCGCGAGTTCATCGACTTGGCGCAACCGGTTGTCGAGCGCCTTCATGGTCGCGGCGAGGTCGTCGCTCTCATCGTCGATCCAAACGACAAGCACGGACAAGAATACCGCGCCGAGGCCCTTCACCCGCAGGATCCCAGCCAGTGACCGGGTCTCGAGCCCAACCGCCCGGATGCTCGCCTTCATCGACCGGGCGAGTGACGGGCCACCGGCGAGCACGAGGCAGGGCTCTCCTGGCAGCGACTTCACCAAGGCGCGAATGCCTGCTTTGTAGGGGCTGAGCGCGTCGAAACGCAGCATCAGAACCTCAAAGAGTCTCTCCCGAACGGGGATGGAGGCATCGCGGAGGTCAGCGTCAGCCTGCTCATCGATCTCACCGTCGATGCGCCTGGCCAATGCTTCCAGGATCGCGGTTTTGGACCGAAAGTTGCGGTTCACCGTTTCGGTATCGACGCCCGCGGCGGCCGCAATGGACGCCATATCGGCTTTGCGCCAACCACCCTCGGCCGCGATGTCCAGGGCTGCCGCTATGATTGCACCCCGCACATCCTGCCCTTCGCCGCCTTCATCCTGCCCGGTGTCATTCATCCCCGGTCTCCCGCCTTTTCACAATGTCACATTGCCCAGACGGCAGGGCGCGTCAACATCCTGGCCGAAAGACGGATAGGGAAAGGGGCAGCAGTGCGGCGAATGGCGTCAGCCGGCCAGCTCTCTGGAGCGGTCAGTCGCCGCCTGTATAGCTTCTGTCAGCAACGCTTGCATGCCGCCAGGGTCAGCCATCAAAACGGCGAGCGCCGCTGCCGTGGTGCCACCAGGGCTGGTCACGTTGATCCGGAGCTGGGCCGCCGGATCATTGGATTGCCGGGCCAACTCGCCTGCCCCCGCGACAGTTGCCCTCGCGAGCTTCGCTGACAGGTCCTCCGGCAGGCCGGCGGCTACACCAGCGGCGGCCATCGTCTCGATCAGATGGAAAACATAGGCCGGCCCACTTCCTGAGACGGCGGTCACCGCATCCATCAGGCCCTCATCGTCGATGGCAACGGCCTCGCCAATCGCTTCCAAGAGAGAGCCGCATGCGTCGAGCTGATCGGCGCTCACCGAGTCGTTCGGCACATAGGCCGTGATACCGCGGCCGACCGCGGCAGGCGTGTTCGGCATGGCGCGGACGATTCGAGCCGAGGCTCCGAGATGGCTTTCGAAATAGCTGATCGCTTTGCCGGCGGCGATTGAAAGAAAGACCGTCTCATCGGCGACGAACCGGCCGAGCGGCGCGATCGCCTCGTCCATTGTCTGCGGCTTGACGGCCAGCAAAACGACGGACGGCACAACATCATCCGGGACCCCCGCGACATCGGGGACGATCGAAACCCCCTCGACCTCTTGGAATCGGCCAAGAGCGTCGGCATAGGGCTCAACCACCCAAACGCCATTCGCCGCCAGACCGCGGGTGAGCCAGCCATCCAGCATGGCGCCACCCATCTTGCCGCATCCGATGAGGAGCAGGGGTCCCGCCATGACGTCAGGCCTCGCCGACGACGTCGATCAACGCCGCCTGCATCGCCTCTGCCGGGGACTTGCCGCCCCAGATGACGAATTGGAACGCAGGGAAGAACCGCTCACACTCCGTCAGGCATACCTCGACCAGATCCTCCATCTGCTCCGCCGAAGCGGTTCTCGCCCCCCGCAGCAACAGGGTGTGACGGAACATCGGCGTCGCCTCGTCGGAGGGGACGTCGAAATGGCCGAGCCAGAGTTTCTCATTGATGAGCGCGAGGAGCCCCTCAACGTCCCGCCGCCGCTCACTCGGCACTTTGCAGTCCACAATGCACGAGAAATGCAGCGCGCCCATGTCCTGCTGCCACAGGAAGAACAACCGATACCCCGACCAGCGGCCATCGATCTCGACGGCGAGTTCATCGATGCTGGCGCGATCAAAGGCCCACTCGTTATGCCCGACAAGTTCTTCGACGAGATCCAGCGGGTTGATGGGGGCTTCGATCGATTCGGCGTAGGTAAGCGACATTCGGCTTCCTCCCAAAGAGGGGCGCGTTTCCGCGCGGCTCTGCGGTCGAGGCCGGGTCGGCAGGGATGTTTGAGAAGAACCGCCCGACCAGATCTTGTGTGGTGAAGACCGTGGAACACCACGAAACAAGACTCTCAAAGACCTGAATCGAGCGCAAGCTAGATTTAGCGTTCTAACAGAAGATTCACAGGCAGATGTTGAGGCCGGCGGGTTGAACCGGCCGGATCGCCATTCATTGGGGTTTGGGATCGTCGTTGGATGCGGTCTTGCGCGCCCGGGCGGGGACTTTCTTGGTCGTCTTCACCGCCGTGCGAGCTTTCGGGCTCGCGGGTTTCTGGGCGGGGACCGCGTTCTCAAGCGCATCAAGACGCTTGGCCAGACGTTCATTCTCTTCCCGCGCACGGATCGCCATGGCCCGGACGGCCTCGAACTCCTCCCGGGAAACCAGTCCGCGATCCGCGAGGAGCCGCTCAACACGGGCCTGAACCAGGGTTTCGATCTCCTGCCGCACGCCGGAGAACGCGGACATCGCACCGTTTGCGACGCGCGCAAGATCGTCGAAGAGGCGATTGGTCGTTTGCATGGCGATCTCCACTTGGCGGCATGGCGGACGCTGACGCGCCTTCCCCCACTATGGTAGCGTCCGGCGCATCCCAGGCAATGGGGACCGCATCGTCTGCGACCTTGAGGCCTAAGGCGCGGCGTGGGATTGGCGACAGGGCGAGAGGACGAGGGCTCATGATCATCGTGACAGGCGGCGCGGGCTTCATAGGCTCGAACCTGGTGGCAGGCCTCGACGCGCTGCCGGATGAGGACAAACCGCCGATCGTGGTGAGCGACTGGCTCGGGGACGGGGACAAGTGGCGGAACCTCGCCAAGCACGAAATCTCGGACTTCGTTAACCCTGACAAACTGTTGAGCTTTCTCGAGGCACGAGGCTCCGAGGTCGACACGATCTTTCACATGGGCGCCAGTTCCTCGACGACGGAACGGGACGTGGATTTCATTCTCCGGCAGAACTTCATTCTGTCGTCGCAGCTCTGGGATTGGTGCGCGCGGCATGAGACCCGGCTGATCTATGCCTCGTCCGCTGCGACGTATGGCGATGGCAATATCGGCTTCGACGATGATGAAACGATCGAGGGCCTCGCCCGGCTCCAGCCACTCAATCCTTATGGCTGGAGCAAACACCTTTTCGATCGGCGGGTGGCGCGGTCCATCGCCAAGGGACGGCGGAGGCCACCGCAATGGGCGGGTCTCAAGTTCTTCAACGTCTATGGCCCAAACGAGTATCACAAAGGCAATCAGAAGAGCGTTGTCGCCCAGATCCATCCAAGGGCCGCGGAAGGCCTTCCGGCGACGCTGTTCAAGTCGCATCACCCGGATTACGCGGATGGCGGCCAGTTGCGGGATTTCATCTGGGTAGGCGACTGTGTGGATGTGATGCTCTGGCTCTACCAGACGCCATCGGTCAACGGGCTGTTCAACGTCGGCACCGGGAAGGCCAGGAGCTTTGCGGACCTGGCGACCGCGGTCTATGTGGCCCTCGATAAAGAGCCGAGAATCGATTACGTCGACACGCCTATCGAAATCCGCGACCGCTACCAGTATTTCACCCAAGCGCGCATGACCCGGTTGAGAGACGCTGGCTATGGGGGGCAATTCACGCCACTCGAGGAAGGCGTTAGACGATACGTTCAGGAGTTCCTGACAAAAGACGATCCCTACCGCTAACCGCAGCCTTCACACGTCCGCAATTTCAGAGAGCCATTGATGTTCGCCTCCATCGCGTTTCCCGTGATCGACCCGGTCGCCATCGCCATAGGGCCAATCGCCATCCGCTGGTATGCGCTGGCCTACATCGCCGGCCTTGTCCTCGGGTGGCGGTACTGCGTGATGTTGTGCAAACGCGATCCGAAGATGCTCGACCCGTCTCTGTTCGACGATCTTCTGATGTATGCGACGCTGGGTGTGGTGTTGGGTGGACGGCTCGGTTACGTGCTGTTCTACAATCCGCTGTATTTCCTGGATAACCCGCTGGAAGCCCTGATGATCTGGCGGGGCGGCATGTCGTTCCATGGCGGCTTCCTCGGCGTCATCGTCGCCATCGTCCTTTTCGCGCGGAAGCACAGTGTCCCACCCCTTGTCATCGGCGATATCGTGGCGACGGCGACACCCGTGGGGCTGTTCTTCGGCCGCGTGGCAAACTTCATCAACGCGGAGCTCTACGGTCGGGTTACGGATGCGCCGTGGGGCGTTGTCTTCCCAGGCGGTGGACCCCTGCCCCGGCACCCAAGCCAGCTTTATGAAGCGGCCCTGGAGGGGATCGTGCTCTTGCTGATCCTGTCCTGGTTCGCGCTCAGAACCCGCATCCGGTACCGGCCCGGCGCGCTGGTCGGCGGCTTCTTCATCGGCTATGGGATCGCGCGCAGCGTCGTGGAGCTTGTTCGGCAGCCGGACGCGCATATCGGCTTCATCGCCGGTGGCCTGACCATGGGACAGATCCTGTCCGCGCCCATGATCATCGTCGGCATCGCCCTAGTGCTGTGGGCGCGCGGCCGTCCGGAGATCACGCCACCTAAACAACCGGCTGGGGGTGCCTGACCCGCCCATGCCCGGCGAACTGCTGCCCAGGATCATTGCGCGGATCAAAGCCGATGGTGCCATGACCGTGGCCGAGTACATGGCGATTGCCTTGTCCGATCCCGAAGCCGGGTACTACACGACGCGGGATCCGTTCGGACAATCGGGAGACTTCATCACCGCTCCCGAGATCTCCCAGATGTTCGGAGAGCTGATCGGTCTGTGGTCGGCGGTCGTTTGGGACGGTATGGGGCGTCCGTCACCGGTCTCATTCGCGGAGCTCGGCCCGGGCCGAGGAACTCTGATGGCGGATGCGATAAGGGCCGCGCGCGGTGTTCCTGGCTTCTTGACGGCCCTGACGCCTCATCTCGTCGAGACGAGCCCCACCCTCACCTCACTCCAAGGTGAGCGGCTGGCGGAAAGGCATCCAGACCTGGCACCGGTATGGCATACGGAAGCCGGAACGCTTCCGGAGCATCCCACGATCCTGGTCGCCAACGAGTTTCTGGATGCTCTTCCGATCGAGCAGGCGGTTCGCGTCGACGGCCGGTGGCACGAACGGCTGGTCGGCGTGTTGGAGGATGGAACCAAACTGGCCTGGGCCGTCGGCGAGGAGATGACCGGCCTCGATGGCGAAATGGTATCAGAAGGCGGACAGAGTGTTGCGGACGGTAGCGTTCTGGAGCGTTCGTCATCCGTGGACACGGCCGTAAGCCAGATCTCCCGCCATATAGCGATAAATGGCGGAGCCGCGCTCTTCATCGACTATGGCTACGACGTCCAGGCCATCGGTGAGACGTTTCAGGCCGTGCGGCGCCATCAGATGGTGGATCCGCTGGAGAACCCGGGCGCCGCAGACCTAACAGCGCATGTCGATTTCCGGGCGGTCGCACGCTCGGCGCACGCTTCCGGATGCGACGTATACGGGCCGGTGGGTCAAGGCGCGTTTCTTCGTTCTCTCGGGATCGAGGCGCGGGCCGAAGCATTGGCTCGCGCGGCGCGACGACGCGGCACAGAGAGGGAGCCAGGCGGCCGGACATCCGTGATCGAGGTTTCAACCGCACTCCATCGCTTGATCGCATCCAGCGAAATGGGCACTTTATTCAAGGTTCTGGCGATCGTGCCGCACGGCGCGCCACCGCCGCCGGGACCTTGGGAGGTCTCCGTCCCGAAGACCTCCGGCGCGCAAGACAGCGGAGAGCCTGAACCGTGATCGTCGTCGACGCCTTGGAAGAGCCTGGGCTGAAGCATGCCTTCTATACGCGGCGCGGCGGCGTGAGTTCCGGGATTTACCGGTCGTTGAACTGCGGCCTAGGCTCCGGAGATCAGGCGGACGCTGTGCGGGCCAATCGGGCGCGAACAATGGCAGCCCTCGATCTCCCAGCAGACGCTTTGCACACCTGCCTTCAGCATCACTCCGCCGACGTCATCACCATCGAGGCTGGAACGGACCCCGAGGACCGCAAGAAGGGCGACGCGCTGGTGACGAGCGTGAAGGGCCTGGCTCTCGGCGTGTCGACCGCCGATTGCGCGCCAGTCCTGTTCGCGGACACCAATGACAATGTGGTCGGCGCCGCGCATGCCGGATGGCGGGGCGCGTTGGGCGGGGTGCTGGAGGCAACGGTCGACGCGATGATCGACCTTGGTGCAAGGGCCGATAACATCCGCGCGGCAGTCGGGCCCTGCATCGGTGTCGAGTCCTACGAAGTTGGGCCGGAGTTCCCGGGACCGTTCATCGAGCGGGACCGCAGCGCCGCCCAATTCTTCGAGGCGGCCCAGACGGAGGGCAAGTTCCTCTTCAATCTGTCCGGCTACGTGGTCGAACGCCTCATGGCACTCGGCCTTGGCGACGTGGTTCGTCTCGATTGCGATACGTGTAAAGACGAGGTCACCTTTTTCAGCTACCGGCGGTCACGGCATCGGAATGAGCCGGACTATGGCCGGTCCATTTCTGTTATCGCCCTCTCGGAGTAATTTCCATGGCTCTTCATTTCACCCGGGCGGAGTTCGACGCCCGGATCGCCGCGACCGTTGCCCGAATGGAACAGCGTGGCCTCGACGGCATGCTGCTGTTCTCGCAGGAGAGCATGTTTTGGCTGACGGGCTACGACACCTTCGGTTTCTGCTTCTTCCAGTGTCTGTACCTCGGCGCCGACAGCAGGCTGATGCTGGTGACCCGAGCACCGGACCGGCTCCAGGCCGCCCATACCAGCATCATTGAAGACATCCGCATCTGGGTCGACCGGGAGGGTGCCACACCCGCCGACGATCTCCGCGAAGCATTGGCCAAAGTCGGATGCGCGGGGAAGACACTCGGGATCGAATACGACACCTGGGGCCTCACGGCGGGGAACGGCCGCCGGGTCGACGCGGCCTTGGACGGGTTCTGCACGACAGAGGATGCGTCTGGGCTCGTCTCAGCACTCAGGGTGGTCAAGAGCGATGCGGAGATCGCCTATGTCCGGCGCGCTGCGGAACTCGCCGACGACGCGTTGGACGAAGCGCATCGCCTGACCGGTCCCGACGTGGACGAAGGCGAGATTCTGGCGGCGATGCAGGGGGCGGTCTTCCGGGGCGGCGGCGACTATCCGGGCAACGAGTTCATCATCGGCTCCGGTCCCGACGCCTTGCTGTGCCGCTATTTCACGGGCCGCCGCAAGTTGAGCGACGTGGATCAGATGACCCTCGAGTTCGCGGGCGCCTATCGCCACTATCATGCGTGCCTGATGCGGACGATCCCGGTAGGCAAAGCCGATCCACGGCACGAGGACATGCACAAGGTCGCTGTGGAGGCGCTGTGGGCGGCCCAAGCCGCGCTACGCCCGGGTGAGCCGATCGGCAAAGCCTTCGACGCTCATGCACACGCCATGGACGCGGGCGGCTACCAGCATGCGCGGCTCAACGCCTGCGGCTATTCGCTAGGGGCGACCTTCGCGCCTGTTTGGATGGACCATCCGATGCTCTACAGCGGGAACTCGTTCGTGGTGCAGCCAGGGATGGTGATCTTCCTTCACATGATTCTGGCGGACGATACCACAGGGCTCGCCATGGCACCGGGAGAGACCGTCCTGGTGACGACGGACGGTGCCGAGCGGTTGTCGCGGTCTTCGGTCGAGCTGGTCGTCAAATAGCGACGCCGACCCCATATTCCCCGCAGCCGGTGTCTCGAACGGACGTCCCACACCATGCCGCACCTGATCCTGTTCTTCGCGTTCTGCCTGCTCGGCGTTCTGGTGAGCTGCGTGATGCCATGAGCCGGTTGTGGCGCCTCAGCGCGCTTCTCATGCTCTTGGTGGTGGCGGCGTGCGGTCAGGTGCCTCAGCCTTTCCGACCCGACCCGGGAAGCAAGACGCACAACGAGTTCCTGTTCATCAAGCCAAGTGTCGGCGTCACGGTCCTGCAGATCGAAGGCCCGGTCGATTGGGTCGGTAAAGCCCTCGCAGACGCCATGGCGGAACGCCTCAGAAAACAAGGGATCGCCGCGAGTACCGGTGCGAGCAACCGGGGCAGCTACTTCCTCGCCGGCAGCGGTTACCGGTCGGATAAGCCCGGCGATGAGGGAATGTTGATCCTGGACTGGACGCTGGTGGACGAGGAAGGGAACGTCGCCGGAGAGCAGCAGGAGCGGCTTCGCCCGCCACCCGGTTTCTGGGATGAGCCGACGGCGGATATGTTCGCGATCGTCGCCGAAAGAACCGCACCCACGGTCGCGGGATGGATCAGCCCTCGTCTTGCCGAACGCAATGCCGCCTATCCGACCGTCGTGATTGGCGGGATCACCGGTGCACCACTGGACGGAAACCAATCGCTCCGGCGCGCGATCACGCAAGCGTTGGCGATCCGGAAGGTACCACTCGCCGAGTCGGCCGACATCCAAGCGGTCGCGGTCGCCGCGTCGGTGCGTCTGACACCGTCGACCGGCACCCGGGACAGGATCGAAATCGTTTGGCGCGTGAAGGAGCCCAACGGAACGCTGATCGGTGAAGTGAAGCAGGCCAACGCGCTGGATCGGGCCAGTGTTTCCGAGACTTGGCGGGTGATCGCACCCATCATCGCCGATGCGGCGGCGGAGGGTATTCTTGGCTTGGTTCGACAATCCAAGGAGCGCCGGATGACGCGACTGGAGCTGCCTACAAAGCAATAGAGGTTGCCTGTTCATTTCGGCCGCTGATATGGTCCCGCCGCCCTTGCCGCGGGGCGTCCGGTCGATCTGAACCGGGCCCGTTCCCGCCACCTTCCGAAGGACGCGACTGGGGACGCGAATGCCCGATATGCGCATGAAGATCCTGGCCTGTAACAGCAACAGGCCACTCGCCGAGGCGATCTCCGCCCATCTGAAAATGCCGCTTGCCAACGCCGACATCCGACGGTTCTCCGACATGGAAGTGTTCGTGGAGATCCAGGAGAACGTGCGCGGTGAAGACGTCTTCGTGATCCAGTCCACGTCGTTCCCCGCGAACGACAACCTGATGGAGTTGCTGGTAACGATCGACGCCCTGCGCCGAGGCTCGGCACGCCGGATCACGGCCGTCGTCCCTTACTACGGATACGCCCGCCAAGACCGGAAGTCTGGTCCGAGAACGCCGATTTCCGCGAAGCTGGTGGCCAACCTGATCACTGGTGCTGGGGCGAACAGGGTTCTCACCCTCGATCTTCACGCGGGCCAGATCCAGGGTTTCTTCGACATTCCGACGGACAACCTCTTTGCCGCCCCGGTGTTCGAAGACGACATCCGAGAGCGCTATCCCGATGAGCCGCTGATGGTGGTGTCCCCCGACGTGGGCGGCGTGGTCCGGGCACGGGCGCTGGCCCGGCGGATCGACGCCGAGCTGGCCATCATCGACAAGCGTCGGGAACGCGCCGGCGTGTCGGAGGTGATGAACATCATCGGCACCGTCGACGGAAAACGCTGCCTCTTGGTGGATGACATCGTCGATTCCGGTGGCACGCTGTGCAACGCGGCTGAAGCGCTGATGGCAGCGGGCGCCATTTCGGTGGATGCCTACGTCACCCATGGGGTGCTTTCGGGCGGTGCCGTCAGCCGTGTGACGAACTCGCCCCTGTCGTCGCTGGTCACTACCGACAGCATCAAGGCGACCGAGGCGATGCGGGTTGCCCGCAACATTCGCCAGATCACGATCGCGCCCCTGTTGGGTGAGGCCATCCTCCGCATTGCCGAAGAACGGTCGGTGTCGAGCCTGTTCAACTGACCGGCTGACGCGGCTCGCAGGCGGCCCGCCGAAAACACTGGCGTTATCGGCGAATTCGCCCTATATACGCGCGCTTTCCCGATGGGTTCGATTGGAACGGCGGCACCCCTGGAGGCCGTCGTGTCGGATTTTCATCCGGAAGCCATGCCAAAAGGAGTGCCAAGATGAGCGATATCGTCGTTCTCCCGGCCTCATCGCGCGACAGGGTCGGTAAGGGGTCCGCCCGGGCCGCGCGACGTGAGGGACGGGTTCCCGCCGTGATCTACGGCGACAAGAAAGATCCTCTGCCGATTACGGTTGAGGAGCGCGTGATGATGAAACTGATGCATACGCCGGGTTTCTTCGCGTCCCTTCTGGACGTGGAAGTGAACGGCTCGAAGCATCGTGTTCTGCCGCGCGATCTGCAGCTTCACCCGGTGACCGACCGGCCGGAGCATGTGGACTTCCTCCGGGTGTCCGCGGATACCGAGATCACCGTCGAGGTGCCGTGTGAGTTCATCAACGAAGGCGACGCGCCGGGCTTGGTGAAGGGCGGTGTCTTGAACGTCGTGCGCTACGAGGTTGAAGTGATCTGCCGCCCCGACCTGATCCCGGAGAAGATCGTTTGCGATCTGAGCGGAATGGATCTCGGCGACAGCTTCCACATCAGCGGCGTGAGTCTGCCGGACGGCGTCGTTCCGACGATTACCGACCGTGACTTCACGATCGCCACGATCGCCGCCCCGTCCGCCCTTCGGTCCGAGAAGTCCGAAGCCGATGACGACGGCGGAGAGGCGGCCGAAGAAGAAGCCGAGGACTAAGAATGTTGGAGTGCGACGGCTCGCGCCGTCGCCTCCCTCCAACGATGTGCTTCGCTGCGGCGACGCCCGACCAGGACCGATCTCGGAGCTGAGCGATGCTGCTGTTCGTCGGCCTCGGAAACCCCGGCCCGAAATACGAAATGAACCGTCACAACCTCGGCTTTCTCGTCGTCGACGAGATCGCGTCGAGCTATGGCTTCAGCCCGTTCCGCGCCCGCTTTCAGGGGCTCTACGCGGAAGGGCAGGTGGGCGGTGAGAAGATCGCGATCCTGAAGCCGGCCACATTCATGAACGAGAGCGGCCGTGCGGTCGGTGAGGCGAGCCGGTTCTACAAGCTCGATCCGTCCGCCGTCTTTGTGTTCCACGACGAGCTCGATCTGAAACCCGGCAAGATCAAAGTGAAGCAGGGTGGCGGTGCGGGCGGACACAATGGCTTGAAGAGCGTGGACGCCCATATCGGCAAGAACTATTGGCGTGTCCGTCTCGGGATCGGCCACCCGGGCGACAAGGACCGGGTTCTGGGCTGGGTTCTCCAAGACTTCACCAAAGCCGACAAGGCGGAATGGCTGCCCAAGCTGATCGAAGCGGCGGCCGACGAGGCCGACCGGCTCGTCGCAGGCGACATGGGCGCCTATATGAGCCGCGTGGCTCATGCGGTGTTTCCCCCGCCGCCCAAGCCTCCGAAACCGCCCAAGCCCGTCGCGGATGCGCCCGCAACGGATGGCAACGGCGCGGGCACTGAAACCGTGGTGTCGGCCGACGCCACACGATCCACGACTTCCTGAGGGAGCGGCCCCATGGGCTTCAACTGCGGCATCGTCGGATTGCCGAACGTCGGTAAATCCACGCTCTTCAATGCGCTCACGTCCACGGCGGCGGCGGAGGCGGCGAATTATCCGTTCTGCACGATCGAGCCGAATACCGGCCGTGTCTCGGTTCCGGACCCGCGCCTCGACGACCTCGCCCGGCTTGGCAAATCGGCGAAGGTGATCCCCACCCAGTTGGAGTTCGTCGACATCGCCGGTCTCGTCCGGGGGGCGAGCAAGGGAGAGGGCCTCGGCAACCAGTTCCTCGCGAACATCCGCGAGGTGGACGCCATCGTCCATGTTCTCCGGTGCTTCGAGACAGGCGACATCACCCACGTCGAAGGCTCGGTCGATCCGATCCGGGACGCGGAGACCGTCGAGACGGAGTTGATGATCGCCGACCTGGATAGCCTCGAGAAACGCTATGTGACACTCGAGAAGAAGGCTAAAACCGGCGACAAGGAAGCCAAGGCGCTGGAGCCGCTGATGCGGCGCCTGCTGGAGACCCTCCGGGACGGCAGGCCCATCCGCTCCATCCGCGATTGGAGTGTTGAGGAGGTCCGTCAAGTCAACAACCTCCAACTCCTGACCTCAAAACCTGTCCTCTACGTCTGCAATGTGGAGGAAGAGAACGCGGGAACCGGCAACGCCCTCTCCGCCAAGGTTGCCGAGAAGGCTGCAAGCGAAGGGGCGGAATCCGTGGTGATCTCCGCCGCGATCGAGTCCGAGATCGCGCAGCTTCCGGCGGAGGAAAAGGAAGAGTTCCTTGAGAGCATCGGCCTTGCGGAGCCCGGCCTCGCGCGCCTGATCCGGGCCGGGTACAAGCTTCTGGATCTGCTGACCTTCTTCACCGTTGGCCCGAAAGAGGCAAAGGCCTGGACGGTCCGGCGCGGTGCGAAGGCGCCAGAGGCGGCGGGCGTCATCCACACCGACTTCGAGCGCGGCTTCATCCGGGCGGAAACGATCTCCTACGACGACTACGTCGCCACGGGCGGTGAGGCCGGGGCGAAAGAAGCGGGTAAGCTCCGGGTCGAAGGGTCGGACTACGACGTGTCCGACGGCGACGTCTTCCATTTCCGCTTCAACGTCTGATCCACGAGACCGGCCCATCCCGTTCTGAGGCGACTCGACCTGCGGGCCGCAGCGGCTAAGATGCGCCCACGAAACAAAACCCCAAGGGTTCCAGGGAGCGAAACATGGCCGAAATGATGAAACTGACCGCGAGCGACGGCCACAAGTTGGATGCCTATCTGGCCCAGCCCTCCGGCACCCCAAAGGGCGGTATCGTCGTCATCCAAGAGATCTTCGGCGTGAACTCCCATATCCGCGGAGTTGTCGATGATTATGCGGCTCAAGGCTATCTTGTCATCGCACCCGCCCTCTTTGATCGGATCGAGCCCGGGATTGAGCTTGGGTACACCCCGGACGATGTCGCCTCCGGCCGGGACTTGAAAGGCAAGAGCCCCTCGGAGCCGGCACTGCTCGACGTCGAGGCGGCGATCAATGTCGTGAAGTCCGCAGGCAAGGTCGGCGTCGTCGGCTATTGCTGGGGCGGGCATCTCGCTTGGCTGACCGCGACCCGGCTGGACGGTGTTTCCGCCGTCTCCTCCTACTACGGTGGCGGCATCGGTGCCGTTCGGGAAGAGCAGCCGAAATGCCCGCTGATCTTCCACTTCGGAGAGCAGGATCAGGCCATTCCGATGGATGAGGTCGACAGCATCCGGGCGGCTCATCCGGATATTCCGACGCACATCTATCCGGCGGGGCATGGGTTCAACTGCGAGCAGCGCGGCAGCCACGAACCGAAGAGTGCGGAGATCGCCCGGGAACGGACGCTCGCCTTCTTCGCTAACACCGTCGGCTGACCCGACAAACTGCCGGACGCTGCCATGACCGATGCCGCCTATCTTGACCCGAAAACGGGCAAGACCTACCCGCTCGACCCGCCCCTTTGGCGGGCCCCGAGCGGCTCACCGCTGTTGGTGACGGACCTGCCCGGCATCCGGCGGGACCAGATCGACAGCGGCACCCGGTCTCTCTGGCGGTACCGGGCGGCCTTTCCGATCACTGTCGATGCCCCGATCAGCCTCGGCGAGGGCTGCACACCGCTCTACTGGAGCCAGTTCCGGGGTGCTGAGTGCGCCTTCAAACTCGAATGGTTTTCGCCGACGGGCTCGTTCAAGGACCGGGGGGCGTCAGTGATGATGTCCACCCTGCGTCAGCAAGGCATCACGTCGGTCCTCGAAGACAGCTCCGGCAACGGCGGGGCGGCGATCGCGGGCTATGGCGCGGCCGGCGGCATGTCGGTGAAGGTGCTCGTCCCGGCAAGCACCTCACCCGCCAAGATCGTACAGTCCAGAGCCTATGGCGCCGACATCGTGCTGGTGCCCGGCCCCCGGGAGGCGACCGAGGCCGTGGCGATAGAGCTGGCTGAAGAAACCTTCTACGCCAGCCACAATTGGCATCCCTTCTTCCTGCAGGGCACCAAAACCCTCGGCTACGAGATCTGGGAGGATCTGGGCTTCCGAGTGCCGGACGCGATCGTCATCCCGGGCTCCGCCGGCAGTAATCTGATCGGCTGCCACATCGCCTTCCGCGAGTTGATGGCCTCCGGGGAGATCGACCGGATGCCGCGCCTCTTCCTGTCCCAGCCCGCAAACTGCGCGCCGGTTCATGCGGCGCTGCAAGCGGGCGCCGACGGGTTGGTCGAGACCGATTTCGCGCCGACGGTCGCCGAGGGGACGGCCATCAAGCGGCCGATCCGCATTCGCGAGATGCTCCGCGCCATCCGGGAGACCGGCGGCGGGTCCGTCGCCGTGGAGGAGGCAGCGATCGTCGCCGCCAGCCGGGAGTTGGCGGGCAAAGGGGTCTATGTGGAGCCCACCTGCGCCCACGCCGCCGCCGGTTTCAGCCAATTGCTGGAAAGCGGGTCTATCCAGGCCTCCGACGAGACCGTGGTGGTTCTCACCGGCACAGGCCTCAAGGCGACGCAGTTCTACGCGAACGAGTTCCGGGGCTGAGACTCGAACAAGAACGGCATTGGCGTGCTGCGGCGCGACAAAAGCTTGATTCCGGACGCGGTCGCCGCAATGGTCGTGGATTGTCCGAACGCGAGGGTGCCCAAGCCCTCCGGCCACGCATTTGGGATGGTCATGGCTGACGCTCTCCTGGAGGTCCGGAACCTCCGCATCGAATTTCCAACCCGTAAGGGCACGTTGGTCGCCGTCGACGACATTTCCTTCGACATCGCCCCGGGCGAGGTTCTCGGCGTGGTCGGCGAGTCGGGCGCGGGCAAGTCGCTGACCGGCGCGGCGATTATCGGACTGCTGGAGCCACCGGGCCGGGTCGCGGCAGGCGAAATCCGGCTTCAGGGCAAGCGGATCGACCATCTGCCGTATGAGGAGATGCGGCGCATTCGAGGGCAGGAGATCGGGGCGATCTTTCAGGACCCGCTGACCAGCCTCAACCCGCTCTTCAGTGTCGGCCAGCAGTTGGTCGAGACCATCCAGACCCACACCGACATGTCCGCCGCGCAAGCCCGGGGCCGGGCCATTGAACTCCTCGGCGAGGTGGGCATTCCCGCACCGGAGCGGCGGATCGACCAGTATCCCCATCACTTCTCCGGCGGGATGCGTCAGCGGGTGGTGATCGCACTGGCACTCTGCGCGAACCCGAAGCTGATCATCGCGGATGAGCCGACGACGGCCCTCGATGTCTCGATCCAGGCACAAATCATCGCGCTGCTGAAGCGTCTCTGCCGGGAGCATGGGACCGCCGTCATGCTGGTGACCCATGACATGGGCGTGATCGCAGAGACGGCCGACCGGGTTGCGGTCATGTATGCGGGCCGGATTGCCGAGATCGGACCGGTGCGGCAGGTGGTGAAGCAGGCCAAGCACCCCTACACTGAGGGGCTGATGGGCTCCATCCCCATGATGGGACAGGAGACCGAGCGACTGGTTCAGATCGAGGGCTCGATGCCACGCCTGACCTCGATCCCAGTTGGGTGCGCCTTCAACCCTCGCTGCCCCAAGGCGGCGGACCGCTGCTTCCGGGAGCGGCCCGAGCCGATCCCCGTCGACGATACCCGCGTGGCCTGCTGGCTCTACGACAAGGAGGCAGCACATGTCTGAGGCGGCACTCGACGAGACCCGCCCGGCGGCCGGGGGCACTCCGGCCCTTAAGGTCACCGGCCTCAAACGCTACTTCGACGTCTCCGCCCCCTTGCTCAACCGGGTGCTGGAACGCCTGCCCCGCCAGATCCTGAAGGCGGTGGACGGCATCGACTTCGAGATCAAGCCCGGGGAGACGTTCTCCCTCGTCGGTGAGTCCGGGTGCGGTAAGTCCACCGTGGCGCGCCTGATCGTCGGCCTTCACGCGCCGACCGAGGGCAGCATCGAGTTCGAGGGCAAATCGATCGGTGGGCTCGGGCGCTCGGAAATGGCGCCGATCCGACGCCGCCTTCAGATGATCTTCCAGGACCCCTACGCCAGTCTGAACCCGCGTTGGCGCGTCAGTGACATCGTTGCGGAGCCCCTACGCGCTTTCGGTCTGGAGACGTCATCGGATGGCATCCAGGCCCGTGTGGGTGAACTGCTGACCTATGTCGGGTTGAGCCCGGCGGACGGGGAGAAGTTCCCTCACGAGTTCTCGGGCGGTCAGCGTCAACGGATCTCGATTGCCCGGGCGCTGGCCTCCAAACCGGACTTTCTGGTCTGCGACGAACCGACGTCAGCCCTCGACGTGTCGGTCCAGGCACAGATCCTGAACCTGATGAAGGATCTGCAGCGGGAATTCGGGCTGACCTACCTGTTCATCAGCCACAACCTGGCCGTGGTCGCCCACATCTCCGACCGGGTCGGCGTGATGTATCTCGGTCGGCTGGTGGAGGTCGCACCCGCGAAGACCCTCTTCGCCACCCCGCGCCACCCCTATACCCGCATGCTGCTGGACACCATTCCGGACCTGGAGATGAGCGGGCGGGAGCGGATGCCCGTGGGCGGCGAGGTCCCGAACCCGATCACCCCACCGTCCGGCTGCACCTTCCACCCCCGTTGCCCCTACGCGACCGACCGCTGCAAGACGGAAGCCCCGGCGCCGCTCCATTTGCCCGATGGCGCCACGGTCGCCTGCCACGGCGTCGAGGAAGGCCGCGTGCCGGACGGTCGGGTGGGGAGTCTATAGTTTTTTCCTATATTTCACTCATATTGCACGTAAACACGAACCTCAACGGCTTCCGAAGTATTGTTCTTCACGTATGCGGTTGGCGAGGATGCTGTGCCCTTCCTAATATTGAGTAGACTCTTTAATCCAGGCTGAAGTTTCGCATCTCGCCGGCCTCTGTCGGATATATAGCTTAGGTAAACCTCCAAACCATCTCCAGTCCCTTCCTCCACCTCATACCAAGCCGTTATTGTCTGCTGATTGCGTGAAGGTAACTCGATCTTGAGAATGCCTTTCGGCGACCTCATCCTCGCGCCAGCCCTTATCAGAACGGAATTATCACTCATAAGATTCTCCAATCAATTGATAATTTTAATATTATTAAAAAATAGGTTTTTTGCAATCAGAATCTCTCCTTGAAGATAAATTTCTGACTGCTAGACTCTATTCATGCGTGTTGTTGTCTCAGGATTTTTTGTTGCCCTTGCATGTCTTCTTTGGGCCGACGACTCACTTCAAGCGGCCTCAAGCGAAGTGGAGACTCCCCGCTGCATAGCCACCGAAGCGATAACCGAGGATGTAGACGTCGCGTATCAGGTGGCTGCACTGAAGCGAATCATCGCACTCTACGATTCCAGCACCTCAGCCTCGCAAGAGCGCGTGGACGAAGGTTCGGCGGAGATCGTCCGATTAATCATTGAAGCGCCCTCCCCCAGCACGGCGGGGATGATCTTCGATTTGGCGAAGGCCTACCTTCCGCAGTTCCGCTACCGGGAAGGGGCGCCATCCGCTTATGCCGATGCCGTGCTCCAAGGCCTTAATCCTGTCGACGGCCCGGACGATCCGTTGGCCTATGCGACAATCGATCTGTATCTGAGCCTCCTCGGTTTCACACGGGAAGGCACGGTTGCCCGGGGCGACGCCCCCCTTGCCGAACTCGCGGAGCGTATCCGGACAGCCCCGATCTGCGACACAAGGCGCTTCCTGCTGTTGCTGGCGATCCTGAAGAAGCGGGCCCATACCGGCGGGGCACCGGAGAGACGCGATCCCGCCCTCGTCCGATCACTGACCGACGATCTCAACACGATCCAAGCCCGGCTTCCGGATGTTGGAACGGATGGTCGGCTGTGGCGGCTCATCGCCTTGTCCGAGTACATCACCTTCGCGGTATGGGCGGAGTGGTTTCTCCTGGCTGAGGACATTTTGAGATGGATGATGGCGATGGCGGATGAGCTGCCCCAGCGCCACCCCCTGACAGACGATCAGAAGGAACAACTCCGGCTGACTGAGGAATACGCGACGGCGTTGTTTTACCAGCAGCACATCAAGGTGATCTGCCCACGCCGCGACGTCGACATCGCGCCATGGTGTCCGGACAAACCTGCCCTGCCACCGCGATGGCATCCGAACCGCTGACGGTCACAACCAAATCGTCAAAAACCCCGCCAAAGCCCACTTTCCAGCCCCTATCCCCTATGGCCCGGCGGTGTGCGTTGCAGTATTGTCCCCGTAAGCCGTCTCGAATGAATAGGGACGGCGTACTCAAAACATCGAGTCTCATCAGGGAGCTCACAGATGAAGATCTTTTCGTATGCGCTGGGCCTCGGCCTTGCGGTCGCTACGGCGGTCGCAGGTGTCGCCGACGCCAAGACGCTGAAATGGGCGAGCCAGGGCGACGCGCTGACGCTTGATCCCCATGCCCAGAACGAAGGCCCGACGGGTGTCATGAACTCGCAGGTCTACGATGCGCTGATCCTGCGGGACGCCAAGCTGGCCAAGGTCCCAGGTCTTGCCACGAAGTGGGAGCCGACCTCCGACGATACGTGGACGTTCACCCTTCGCCAGGGTGTGAAGTTCCACGGTGGTGAGGATTTCACCTCGGCCGACGTGGTGTTCAGCTTCAACCGCGCGATGTCCGAGACCTCGGACTTCAAGAACTATCTGAACAGCGTGAAAGAGGTGAAGGCCACCGGCCCCTACGAGGTCCAGATCGTGACCGAAGGCTCGAACCCGATCCTTCCAGACCAGATCACTTCGATCTACATGATGTCGAAGTCCTGGTCGGAGACGCACGGCGTCGAGCAGCCGCAGAACTACAAGGAAAAAGAAGAGACCTACGCCGTCCGGAACACCAACGGCACAGGTGCTTTCAAGACCGTTCAGCGGGACCCGGACATCAAGACGGTGCTTGAGGTCAACGATGACTGGTGGGGCTGGGGCGTTACCGATCCCAAGACCAACATCACCCGCGTCGAGTACACCCCGATCGCCAACGCGGCCACCCGCGTCGCGGCCCTGCTCTCGGGTGAGATCGACTACGTCCTCGACCCGCCGCTTCAGGATCTGAGCCGGATCGGCGCCACCTCCGGCTTGAAGACCGTCCAGGTCAACCAGATCCGGACCATCTTCTTCGGCATGGACACGGGCTCCGACAAACTGCGGCACACCGAGGTCGCGGGCGGCAACCCGTTCAAGAACGAGAAGGTCCGTGAGGCCGTCTACCGCGCCATCGACGTGGAGACGATCCGTCAGAAGATCATGCGTGGCCTGTCCTTCCCGGCCGGCATCATCACCTCGCCGGGCGTGCACGGCTTCACCGAGGCGCTGGACCAGCGGCTTGATGTAGACCTCGCCGCCGCCAAGGCGCTTCTGGCTGAGGGCGGGTATCCGAACGGCTTCGAGGTTCAGCTCGACTGCCCGAACAACCGCTACAACAACGACGAGGCGATCTGTCAGGCGACGGTCGGCATGCTGGCGAAGCTGGGCGTGAAGGTGAACCTGAACGCACGGCCGAAGAGCATCCACTTCAAGAGCCTGGCGAACGGTGAGAGCGACTTCTACATGCTCGGCTGGGGCGTTCCGACGCTCGACAGCCACTATGTCTTCTCCTACCTCGGCCACTCCAAGGGCAGCTGGAACTTCACGGGCCTGAACAACGCCCGCATGGACGAGCTGACCGACGCGATGGAGGTGGAGACAGACCTCGGCAAGCGTGACGCGATGATCCAGGAAGCCTGGGACATCCTGAAGGCGTCCAACGTCTACGTGCCGCTGCACCACCAGGTTATCGCCTGGGGCATGAAGGACGGTCTTGAGCTTCCGATCCGCCCGAATGACTCGCCGCAGTTCCGCATGGCGATGATGAAGTAAGGACGGCGTTTAACGACGTCCCGTCGGCCCGGGGCCCCGCCTCGGGCCGACTTTGTTTAAGGGATCGTTCGCCCTCCGAAACCGGAGGGCCCCATTGCGAAAGACCGGAAGCCCATCGTGCTCGCCTATATCGTCCGCCGCCTGTTTCAATCCGTCGTGGTGATGCTGGTCGTCACCTTCGTCTCCTTCGCGCTGTTCAACTTCGCCGGTGACCCGGTGAACAACATGGTCGGCCAGGAGGCGACGCGGGAGGACCGAGCGGAGCTTCGGGAGCGCCTCGGTCTCAACGATCCGATCCCCATTCAGTTCCTGAACTTCCTGGGCGGTGCTGTTCAGGGTGAGTTCGGTATCTCCTACCGCTTGCAGCGCCCGGTGGAACATCTCATCGCGGAGCGGATGCCGGCCACGCTGGAGCTTGTCGCCGTCTCGGCGGTGCTGGCACTCTCGCTTGGCATTCCAGCGGGCGTCTTCTGCGGCATCCACCGGAACCACTGGTTCTCGCGAACGTTGCTGACGGTTTCCCTGGTCGGCGTGTCTCTGCCGACCTTCGTGATCGGCATCCTGTTGATATACGCCTTTTCCGTCACCCTGAACGTCCTGCCATCCTTTGGACGAGGGGATGTCGTCTCACTCGGGTGGTGGCATACAGGGTTCCTGACGGCGAGCGGGCTCAAGGCGCTGATCCTGCCGTCGATCACGCTCAGCCTGTTCCAGATGACGCTGATCCTGCGCCTCGTCCGGACCGAGATGCTGGAGGTGATGCGAACCGACTACATCAAGTTCGCCCGCGCCCGCGGCCTCTCCAACCGGGCGATCAACTTCGGACACGCGCTGAAGAACACGCTGGTCCCGGTGATCACCATCGCAGGCCTCAACATCGGCGCGCTGATCGCCTTCTCCATCATCACGGAGACGGTCTTCCAGTGGCCGGGCATGGGCTTCCTGTTCATCCAGGCGGTCCAGTTCGTCGACGTGCCGATCATGGCGGCCTATCTGTGCATGGTCGCTTTCGTCTTCGTGACCATCAATCTTCTGGTGGATCTGCTCTACTATGCAGTTGACCCCCGGCTCCGGATCGACCGGGCCAGTGCGACGGGGAGGGCCGGGTGATGAGCGCGGAGACGACCCAACACGCGCCCACGACGCAAAACGAGGACCGAGCCGCCACGCTGGTGGAGCGGTTCTTCGACAGCGATCTGTGGCATAGCTTCAAACGCTCCCCTTCGACCGTGGTTGCGGCAACGGTAACAGCGATTTTCTTCCTGGCGGCCCTGCTTGCCCCGTGGATCGCCCCGCAGAACCCATTCGACCCGGCAAGTCTTGATCTGATTGACAGTTTCACTCCGCCTTTTTGGGTCGAAAACGGGGTGCCGAAGTACCTTCTCGGGACCGACGACCAGGGGCGGGATATTCTGTCGACCCTGATTTACGGCGCCCGGATCTCCCTCATCGTCGGCTTCGCGGCTGTGATCCTGTCCGCCGTCATGGGCGTCTTTCTCGGCGTGTTGAGCGGCTATGTCGGCGGTTGGCTTGAGACCATCGTCATGCGGACGGCGGATGTGCAGTTGACCGTTCCGGGCATCCTCATCGCGCTGATGATTGATGGTGTGTCTCGCGCGGCGCTGCCCTCCAGCCTGCATGAGGAGATCGCGATCTACGTGGTCATCCTGGCGATCGGGTTATCGGACTGGCCGCAATACGCCCGCGTCAGCCGGGGTGCCACCCTGGTGGAGAAGAACAAGGAGTATGTCCAGGCCGCCCATGTGATCGGCGTACATCCACTGGTGATCATGATCCGGCACATCATGCCGAATGTGATGGGCCCGGTTCTGGTGCTTGCGACGATCGGATTGGCGTTGGCGGTGATCGCGGAAGCGACGCTGTCCTTCCTCGGCGTGGGTGTGCCACCGACGACACCGTCGCTGGGCACCCTGATCCGGATCGGAAACAACTTCCTGTTCTCCGGCGAGTGGTGGATCACGCTGTTCCCCTGCGTGGCCCTGGTCCTGCTGGTGTTGAGCGTCAACCTGCTGGGCGACTGGCTCCGCGACGCCCTGAACCCGAAGCTTCGCTGATCGGGCGTACCCGTCCCGCCTAGCCCTCGCCGCGCACCCAGGCGGCGATGGCGTCGCGGGCGGGGTGTTTCTTCAGATTGATGGTGTGCCCGCCGGTCTCGTACAGGATCACCGTGGTGTTCGGGTCCTGCGCCAGGAATGACTTGATGGACAGCGGATCGAGCCGGTCGTCGTCTTCGGCGAGGATCAGCAGCGTTGGGACCGGCATCCGGTTCTCAAGCGGGTGAGGCCCGTAGCTCCGTACATCCGACGCCGTCACCTTGAAGGAAATGTCCCGCCGGCTGCTCTTCTGGGTCGTTCCCACATACTTCATCAGAAACCGTTCGGGCGCACTGACCGGGTTGAGCGCGACGATCTTCTCGGCCCCAAGCTTCTCCCCCGCATAAAGCGCCCAGAACCCACCAAGCGACGTGCCGATCACCGTGACCCTGCGGTCTTGGAGATGCGTGCGGCGAACCTCCTCGAAGAAGGCCATCGTCTTCTCCGGCGCAAAGTAGTCGTAGTTCACACCGATGGTCGTATGGGTCTTCTTGAAGGCTTTCCGAAGGCGCTTGTAGGTCCCGTTCGGCAGCGCGGAGCGGAAACCGTGGAGAACCACGACCACATCGTCCCGGTAGTCCTTGGGGTCCTCGACATCCGGAGAGAATACGCTCCAGGGCCGGAAGACCGGGTCCCCGTACTCCGGGTTGAGCTTGTCCGCCGCCTGGCTCTCCGCTGCGACGATAGCCAACAGCGTCAATGCGGCGACCATCCGGCCGAACGACACAGAGGTGAGATTCAGCATTTCGAAGTCCCTCAAGACGGTTCCGCTCGCGGCGTTGAAACAGGCCGCGAGCATACAATGACCGGGGCGCACAGCCCACATAACAAGTGCTTGCGGTCATGCGACAGCGGACGGCCGGGTGAAGAGACGCCTGGATATCCCGTCGAAGACCGGCTTGGAGAACCGGAAGCAGAACCACCCGAACGCGATTCCGGCCAGCGTCGTTCCCGAGAGCATCAGGTAGGGATCAGGCGATCGCCAGCTCGGCGTGTAGTCGGGAATCAGCGTCGCGAAGAGGTACATCAACGTGAAGTGGATGGCGAACAGCGGCAGGCAGTACTTTGACACCAGCTCGATCGCTGCCCGAACCGGACCCGGGAGACCGCCGGTAAACAGGAACCGGGCCGCGACGAACACGGCCAGCATCGTCGGCAAATAGACGTACTGCCATGCGAACCGCTTCGCCATGCCGAGATACTGGCGGTAGTCGTAGGAAACGATCGTCTTGGACCATTGATAAAGGCTCTCACCAAGCTGATTGCCTTCGAGGATAAAGATCAGGATCACAGCCCCGACGGTCGTCAGCAACGCAAGGTGTTTCGCCTGCCGTTTGATGAGGGCCTTGAGCGCCTCGGTCCCAGCCATATTGATCCGGATCGTAAGGCCCTCGTCCAGGCGCTTGTCGATCTCAAACGCAAGGATCCCCGTGAACCACAATGGCGCCATCAGCACGACCGTCGGACCTGCGATGACGCAAATCACCAGAAGAGCCGCGATCCGCTGCCAGCCGCGCAGGATGTATAGAGCCGCCGTGGCGACGGTGTAGGCCATGATGTAGTCCATGATCCACATGGCCTCGTTCGAGAACACACCCTGTCCAACGGTCGATATGCTCCAGTACTCACCGCTGAAGGTCAGCATCTCGAAAAACTCGATCGCGATGCGTCCCAAGCTCATGTCCGGGTCGAACTTGTCCTTGGTCGTAATGATCGAGCCAGCCTCGATCATGTAGAGGTCCATCAGCAATGCCGCGACGGCCGCCGGCAGGAACACGAAGTACATCGAGAGATACCGCCGGCCCACGACGGCCACGAACGTTCCGGACCGGGTGAAGGTTCTGGCGGAGAAGTAGGCGCTGATCATCAAGAAGGTGGGGATCGTCGCCCGGCCCATGATCGAGATATCGACGTCAAAGAGGATGTCGGGGCGGGTGGCGTGTCCGATGATGACGGCGGCGGTCGCGTAGATCCGCACCATGTGCAGGAACGCCGAGTGCTGTTCGGATATCCGTCCGGTCATGCGAGCCCCCCTCACACAGCCAAGCCGTGGCGGCGATACGAACAGCTATCGTTGCTCTGCGCAAGTTCAAGGGGGTGTGGCCGCCTTGAGGATCAGCCGCGTCTGCGGCGGCGGCGGCCGCCACCCTCCGCTGGAGCTGCCGAAGCTTCTGTCGGCTCCGGCATCGAAACGGCGGATCTCAAAACCTCATACCGGTCGGTCTTGTGCGGGATCGCCATGGCCGCCACGAAGTGCTCCTGGAATTTCGGTTCGACCGCTGTCTCGATCTTCTCGACGTCCCGAACGACCTTCTCGATCTCAGCCCGGGCTTCCCGGTCCAGAAGGGCGATCCGCGCCCCGGTCCCCGCGGCGTTGCCCGCAGACCACACATTGTTCAGATCACAGTCCGGCAGCATGCCGAGGATCATCGCGTGTTTGGTATCGATGTGGCTGCCAAACGCACCCGCCAGGATGACCCGCTCCACACGGTCGACGCCGCGCTCGTTCATCAGTAGGCGGAAGCCGGCATAAAGAGCCGCCTTCGCAAGTTGGATCGCCCGGACGTCTCCCTGGGTGATGGTGACGCCGTCGGCAAGGCGATAGGCGAACGTCCGGCCATCGGGCACGACCCGCCCGCTCTTGGCCGCGAGACTGCCGTCGACGATGCCGTCTGTTGTCAAGATCCCGGCGAGGAACATCTCGGCCAAAACCTCGATGATGCCGGAGCCGCAAATGCCGGAGACGCCGGTCTTGGCCGTCTCGTCGCCAAAACCGTCTTCATCCGACCAAAGGTCCGAGCCGATCACCTTGAACCGGGGCTCCAGCGTTTCCGGGTCAATCCGGACCCGCTCGATCGCTCCTGGAGCAGCTCGCTGGCCAGCGCTGATCTGCGCACCTTCGAAGGCCGGGCCCGTCGGGCTGGAGCACGCCAGGACCCGCTTGCTGTCGCCAAGCACGATCTCAGCATTGGTGCCGACATCGACGACCAGGGTCAGGGCATCCTGCCGGTGTGGCCCCTCGGCAAGAATGACACCGGCCGTATCAGCGCCCACATGACCCGCGATACAGGGCAGAGCGTAAACCCGCGCGCCCTGGTGGACGGCTATATCAAGATCCCGAGCCGGCAACGTGATTGCCGTATCCAATGCGAGGGCAAAGGGAGCGCCGCCGAGTTCAATCGGATCAAGACCCAGGAAGAGATGGTGCATGACCGGATTTCCGACCACGACGACCTCCAGAATGTCCGAGGCCTCAAGATCGGCCTCCCGGGTCGTCTGCCCCGCGATCATCGTCACCGCGTCCCGGACCACCGCGGTCATCTCCCGGTCACCGCCGGGATTCATCATGACGTAGGAAACCCGGCTCATCAGATCCTCGCCGAAGCGGATCTGGGGGTTCATCGCGCCAGACGACGCCAAAACCTCGCCCGTGGCGAGGTCGCAAAGGTGCCCGGCGATCGTGGTCGAGCCGATATCGACGGCAAGACCGACGATCCGTTCCTTGAAGCCTGGCCAGACTGCGGTGATCTCATACCCCTCGCGCAGAGCAACCGTGACCGACCATTTCCCTTTCCGCAGCGCGGTCTGAAGTCCCGGCAACACCGTCGGGTCGACAACAAGCGCGCGGTCCGCCACCGCATCCGGCCATTGGGTCCGGAGTGCTTCCTCAAGACGCCGCAAATCGCCCGAAGGCTCGTGCATATCGGGCTCGCGAACGTCCACGTAGTGGAGCTTGGTCACAGGCCGAACGTCGATCTGACGGACCTCGGCCCGCTTGCGGACAATCTGCTTGTGAACCTGGCTTTCGGCCGGGATGTCGATAACGCAATCACCCAACAGACGGGCGTTACAGCCGAGCCGCCTGCCCTCCTTGAGGCCGCGCTTCTCCGCATACCGCGTTTCCGCTGGAGACGGATCGGACAGGTTCGAGGCCTGGGAATCGATCTGGAACTTGGCGAAATCGCCGACCGAATGAGTGACTTGGCACCGGCCACAGATCGCCCGGCCGCCGCAAACGGAGTCAAGGTCGACGCCGAGTTGCCGGGCCGCCGTCAGAACCGGGGTGCCGGCCGGGAAACGGCCACGGCGGCCGGTCGGCGTGAAGACGACGAAGACGTCGCCGTCGCTCGCCTGCTGCTCAGACCCGTTGGAACCCGTGTCGGCCTCGGCCATCGGGCTATACCCTCCCGCCCCGGATCAACCGCGGCGGCGACGGCGCTCACGCCCGCCGCGCGCGCCCTCTGCCCCCTCCGGCGCTGGCTCCCGGAAGCGCTTGATCCATCGGCGGCACTCCGGGTCGTGTCCCATCATGACATCCGCCCCCATGACACCGGTCATTTCCTCGGCGTGGAGGGGATTCAGGATGGCCGAGGTCATACCCGCACCGATCGCCATGGACAGGAAGGCGGAGTTCATGCCGTGCCGGTTCGGAAGACCAAACGAGATGTTCGACGCGCCGCAGGTGGTGTTTACCTTGAGCTCGTCGCGCAGACGGCGGATCAGATCCAGCGCCGACCGTCCCGCGAGATTCAGCGCGCCCACCGGCATGATCAGCGGATCGACAACGACGTTGGAGCGGGGGATGCCATAGTCCTCGGCCCGCTCGACGATCTTCTTCGCCACCTCGTAACGGACATTGGGGTCCTCGGAGATGCCCGTTTCGTCGTTCGAAATCGCGACAACGGCGGCACCGTACTTCTTCACCAGCGGCAGCACGACCTCAAGCCGCTCTTCCTCACCGGTGACCGAGTTGACCAACGCCTTGCCCTGGTAAACCGAAAGTCCACTCTCCAGCGCTTCAACGATGGAACTGTCGATAGAGATCGGCACGTCCGTCAGCGATTGGACGAGCTTGATGGATTCCGCGAGGATCTTCGGCTCGTCGGCCAGCGGAATGCCCGCGTTGACGTCGAGCATGGTCGCCCCTGCCTGGACCTGCGCGAGGGCATCGGCCTCAACCCGGCTGTAGTCACCCGCCGCCATCTCGGCCGCGAGGAGCTTCCGGCCCGTCGGATTGATCCGCTCGCCGATGACGCAGAACGGATGCTCGAAGCCGATGATGACTTCCTTGGTTGCCGAACTGACCACGGTCTCGGTCATGGAACACTCCAATG
Source organism: Thalassobaculaceae bacterium (assembly GCA_963691835.1). Lineage (GTDB taxonomy): Bacteria > Pseudomonadota > Alphaproteobacteria > Thalassobaculales > Thalassobaculaceae. Next base: position 3,158,770 of record OY829383.1, on the reverse strand, counting down.
GGCTGTGACGGGCATTGTCGCCCGCGAGGGTCGATCAGAAAAACGGGAACAGGCGCCTCAGGAGGCGATACGGGAACGCGTCCCCTCGACGACGGTAAACCCCGCGCGGGTGACCTCGAACTCGCCCGCCGCAACGGCATTCGCCCAGACAGCTGTCTTCGCAAGGCCGCCGAACGGGTAGAAGTGCAGATCGCTCAGCATGTTCTCGGGGTCCGCAAGCGCGGGGGACAGATCAGCGACCAGACGGTCCGGAGCCTGAACCGTCAGAAGCTTGGCGATGTTGGCTGCCTGGCGCGTCAGGACACGCATGGAGGGGCCGATGCCCGACATCTGCGCGAATTTCAGCAGCGTCTTCAGCGTTGCAATGCCGGGGACGCCGATCCGGATCGGCAGCGTGTTGCCCGCGGCCCGAAGGTCCCGCTCCCATGTCAGGATCGCGTCGGCGTCGAAACAGAATTGGGTTTCGATGTACATCTCCACACCGGTATCCGCTGCCCAGGCGCGCTTCTCCGCCAGCGCGGTCGCCACATCGGCCGGGGAAATGTCGGGCGTGCCTTCCGGATGCCCCGCGACGCCAATCCGCTTCATCCCGGCGGCTTCAAGCCGGCCGGTGCGCAGCACCTGGATAGAGCTGTCATAGGGTCCGACCGGATTGTCGACACCCCCACCGATCACCAGCACTTCTTCCACGGACGCCCGGGTCACCATGCCGTCGATGTAGCGGGCCAGATGCTCTTCGCTCTCGATGCTGCGGGCGGCGATGTGCGGAACGGGCTCAAACCCTTCACCACGCAACCGCTCCAGAACAACCAGCGTATCCTCGATGTCCGATCCGGGCAGAAAGGTTACATTGACGGTCGTGCCGGCGGGGAGATGGTCCGCGAAAGAAGACACTTTGGCGGCAGATGCCGGGGTGACCTCGATCGAATACCCCTCGACAGCCCGTCGGATCAGATCCGCGTCGTAAGCCATTTCAAAAACCCTCCGCGCCGTGGGGTGACCAACCTTTTGCATATGTACGACGCGCGCACCGGAGACAATCGCTGTCGCGCGGCATTTCCCGATCCAAATCCGACACACCAGTCTCTCAGTCCCTCTCATGATGGGGAGGAACGGGTGAAACGAGCCGTATTGCCCTTCCAGGAGGCGTTCCCGGAGACTACGATCGCCGCATCGTATTCAGACTTGAGATTCCGACGTGTCCGTCAACAACGCTGCCCCATTGCCCGGCAAATGGCTTGTGCTTGCCGCCTACACCGCCGCCTTCATCGGCGTGTGCGGGCACGCGTCCAGCGAGTTTTTCGTGAAACTCTAAGGACTCGGCGGCCCGGAGGTTTCCGTGTGGCGGTTCATGATCGGTGCAGCGGCGCTGATCATCGTTGCCTTGCTTGACCGGAACTCACGGGACCTCGTGACGCCGATCCTGAAACAACCCGTGCCAATCATCGGCCTTTCAGTCTTCGGCATGGCGTTGGGCCAGTTCTTTTTCCATTGGGCGCTAGATTTCGCCAGCGTGGTCCAGGTGGCCACACTGGTCACGACGATGCCGATTTTCGTGGTGTTCGTGGCGGCAGTCGTCAACAAGGCACCGATCACGGCGCCGAAGATCGTGAGCGGTATCGGCGCCTTTCTCGGCTGCCTGTTCCTACTGACCGATGGTTACCTCGACCAGTTGGGCGGCGTCGGCAACTCCCTGCCGGGTGTGGTGCTGTCGATTGGCTGCGCGGCGATCGGTGCGGTCTACCTTGTTCTGGTGAAGCCCTACATCCAGCAGTGGGGGGCCATCCGCATGACCACATACACCTTCGCGCTCGGCTTCTTCCCGCTCTATTTCCTGGTCGGCGGCGCTTGGGGCGTGTGGGTTGATCCGATGACCCTGTTCGACAGGGGAGCCGTCGAGGCTGGATCCATTCTGGCACTCGGGATCTGGAACACCTGTATCGGGTTCATCTTTTGGCTATGGGGGCTGTCCAACGTGCCGGATCAGGCGCGCGGCAATTATCTGTTCTTCCTGAAGCCGGTGATCGCGGCGTTCCTCGCCTTCTTCATTCTTGGCGACACAATCACGCCCATTCAGTTGCTCGCCATTGCGGCCATCACGGGATTCGTCCTCGCGGAGATCTTCTACGATGAACTGAGAGGTCTGTTCGGACGCCGAAGAGAGGCGGAGTAGGCAGAACCGGGTCGACGCCGGTCTTCTCCCCGTGATGGGAGCCCTACTTCTTCTCGCCTTTCGGGACGCCGAAGAGTTCCAGATGATGATCCACCAGATCGTAGCCCAAACGCTCCGCGATCTTCTTTTTGAGGATCTCAAGCTCCTCATCGAAAAACTCGATCACGTCGCCTGTCGTCACGTCGATCAGGTGATGGTGATGGTCCTCGTCCCCCTGAACTTCCTCATACCGCGCGCGGCCGTCACCAAAGTCCCGCTTCGTGACGATGTTCGCTTCCTCGAAGAGCTTCATCGTCCGGTAGACCGTGGCGATGGAGATTGAGTGATCGTGCTCTTTCACACGGGCGTGCAGCGCTTCGACATCCGGATGGTCGTCCGAGTCCGACAACACCCTGGCGATGACCCGCCTTGGCTCGGTCATCTTGAGGCCCTTTTCGACGCAAAGCCGGGCGACGCGGGACTCTGAGATGGCGTGTTGAACGGCCTGCATAGAGGTTCCGATTTTCGATTGGATCGTCATTTGGCTTTATACCACCGCCGGAAGGCTTCCGGCAAACCGAAGCCACACTTGATTTGACACATCACCTTTCACGATCCGAGAACACGCTCCATCCCCCAAAAAACGGCGGTTCCAGCCATCACCGGCCAGAGAAGATTGCGGCGCAGAACGAGGACCAGAGCGACGCCGACAGCGACGGCCGCCAGTCTCGAAAGCAGGGATGTCTCCGCAAAATCCCCGGTCGGCAGGATGATCATACGGGAGATCAGGGCGGCAAGCAGAGCATAGGAGACACAGCCCACCCATTGTGCGATCGCCCCGTCCGCGTCGATTCTCGTGGCCAGCAAAACACCTAAACCCCGCCAGACATAGGTGACGGCGGCCCCGGCCAGCACAAGGAACATGGTTTCCGTCATGATCGCCGTCTGCCGAGAAGAAACCCGGCTGTCCCCGCCAATACGCCCGTCACGAGAAGCCCCATGTCCGGATCAACAATGTGCAGAATTGGTCCGGCGACGACGGCCACGAGAATCGAGATCAGATAAGCCGGCTCCCGAACGGCAGCGAAAGCGATCCCAAGGAACAACGGGTTCATGAACACCAGAGCGATGACGATATCCGGCGGAAGAACATTCGCGGCTTTGTAACCGATCGCCGTACCCAAGGCGCCGAACGTAAGAGAGGTGCCAGACAGGGCCGTGTAGTAGAGGAGTCGGCCCCTGGGCTCGAACCGTTTGGCGGCCGCCATTCCGAACGGCCACGTATTGGCACTCATCGTGTGGCCAACCCACAGCAACCAAAGCCGGCTTTTCGTGCCGTCCTTGAATGTCGCGACCAATGCGGTGGCCATCGGCAGAAATCTGAGACTCGCCAGCGATCCGGCGGCGAGGATGGTCACCCACCCCGCCCCGGAAGACCAGAGATCGGACATGACGACCTGGCCCGGCAATGCCCAGACCAGGACACTCGACAGCACCGCCTCCAGATGCCCGTATCCCAAAGACTGCGCAAAGGAGCCGAAGCCCAGCATGGTCGAGAAGATGATGGGTACCGGCGGACCGAACGCGTCCTTGACGCCCAGCCAAAACGGAGAAGTCGGCACGATCCGCCCCTGAATCTGGTTCGAAATGCCCCGGACGGGACACCGCATCATGCTAGTCCCCGTTCCCGGATCGCGAAAAGCGCTGTTTGACTGTGGATTTGGTTGCGGTGAGTTGACATGATGCGGAAGCGCGCAAAACGAACAACAACCGCGCTAGGCTTCAATGGTTGGCAGTCACGTGGAGACGACGTCGATGCAAATGGACGAAAAACGCCTGATCGAGGTTAAGGACCTCCGGGTTCATTTCCCTCTCGAGGACGAAACCGTGAAGGCGGTGGACGGCGTCTCCTGGCACATCGATAAGGGCGAGACCCTTGCGGTGGTTGGTGAGTCGGGGTCTGGCAAATCGGTGACGGCCATGTCGCTGATGCGGCTGACGGACAACGCCGGCGGCAAGATCCCGTCAGGCGAGATCCTGTTCCGCCGGAAGAACAACGAGGTTCTCGATATCGTCCAGCAGCCAGTCGACAAGATGCGCGACATCCGCGGCAACGATATCTCGATGATCTTTCAGGAGCCGATGACGTCTCTGAACCCTGTGTTCACCGTCGGCTTCCAGATCGCTGAGGCGATCATGCTCCACCAGGGCAAGACCGAGCAGGAAGCCTTGGACATGTCGCTTGAGATGCTCAAGCTTGTGCGTATCCCGGAGCCTGAGAAGCAGCTCACCCAGTATCCGCACCAGCTTTCCGGCGGCATGCGCCAGCGTGTGATGATCGCCATGGCGCTTTCCTGCCGGCCGAGCTTGTTGATCGCGGACGAGCCCACAACGGCTCTCGACGTCACCATCCAGGCGCAGATCCTGGACCTCATCAAGCTGCTGCAGAACGACATCGGCATGTCGGTCATGTTCATTACCCACGACATGGGCGTGGTCGCCGAGGTTGCTGACCGGGTCGTTGTCATGCTGAAAGGCAAGAAGGTCGAAGAGGGTCCGGCGGAGCAGGTCTTCCATGACCCGCAGCACCCCTACACCAAGGCGCTTCTGGCCGCAGTGCCGCGTCTCGGCAGCATGACCGGCATGAAGAACCCGGCCAAGTTCGCGAACGTCGACATCAACCGGTCGGAGGGCGACGCGGTCTCGGCCGGCCCGGCGGAGCAGGAGCTGATCGAGGTTGAGAGCACGGTTCGTACCGAAGCGAAACCGCTGCTGACCGTTGAAGGGCTGACCACGCGTTTCGACATTCGCAAGGGCTTGTTTGGCCGGACGACGGGCCGTGTTCACGCGGTGGAAGGCGTATCATTCGCTCTGCAACCCGGAGAGACGCTCGCGCTCGTCGGCGAATCCGGTTGTGGCAAGTCGACTACCGGCCGTTCCATCATCAAACTGGTCGAGCCGACCCGCGGCAGCGTGGTCTTCGAGGGCAGTGAGTTGATGGGCCTCGGACCGAAGGAGATGCGTCCCCTTCGCCGCGACATGCAGATGATCTTCCAGGATCCTTTCGCTTCGCTGAACCCGCGTATGACCGCAGGCGCCGCCATTGCTGAGCCGATGATCGTTCACGGAATCGCCAAAGGCCGTGACGCCGAGGAGCGGGTGATTCAACTCCTCCGTCGTGTCGGGCTGGACCAAGAGCATGCCGGCCGGTATCCGCACGAGTTCTCGGGCGGCCAACGCCAGCGCCTCTGCATCGCCCGGGCCCTGGGTCTATCACCGAAGCTGATCATTGCGGACGAAGCGGTCTCCGCACTGGACGTGTCGATCCAGGCTCAGGTCGTGAACCTGATGATGGATCTGCAGGAGGAGTTCGGGCTGTCCTACCTCTTCATCAGCCACGACATGGCTGTGGTTGAGCGGGTCAGCCACCGGATCGCCGTTATGTATCTGGGGCAGATCGTCGAGATCGGCCCACGCCAGGCGGTCTTCGAGAACCCGCAACACCCCTACACGAAAAAGCTGATGTCGGCGGTGCCGGTCGCAGACCCGCGCCTCCGGAAGACCGAACTCAACCTGATGACGGACGAGATCCCGAGCCCGCTGAAACCGGTCGGCTACGAGCCGGAAGATGTCGCCATGATCGAGGTCGAACCCGGGCACTTCATCCTGCCCTTCGAGAACTTCCGGGTCGCCGCATAGGACCCCGACAGTCCAACAACGAGAGAGCCCGGCACAGAGATGCGCCGGGCTCTTTTCTTTGGGGATTGGTGTCGATGTCAGGAGTCAGCCGACCGCCATGTTCCGGATTGGAGAGATCGGAGCGGCCCCTTCGGGACGGGCGGCGCGTTCCGTTCTCGGCGTGCGCCCAAAGCACTCCCGGTAACACTTCGAGAAGTGGCTCGCCGACACGAACCCGCAGGCGAGTGCCACGGATAGGATCGACATGCTGGTCTGGGAGAGCAATTGCCGCGCGCGCTGGAGCCTCAAATTGAGGTAGTAGCGCGTCGGGGTGCTGCCGAGGTACTTCCGGAACAGACGCTCCAACTGCCGGGTGGAGAGTTGCGCCGCTCTGCGAGATCGGTCTGTGACAGCGGCTCTTCGAGGTTGGCCTCCATCTCGCCGATAACGGCAATCAGCTTCGGATGACTGACCCCAAGCCGGGTCCGCAGTTCCATCCGCTGGTGATCGTGCGGCTCCCGGATCCGGTCGTGAATGAACTGCTCCGACACATCGTTGGCGAGCTGGTTTCCATGCTGGCGCCCAATGAGGTGGAGCATCATGTCCAACGAGGCCGTTCCGCCCGAGCAGGTGAACCGGTCCTTGTCGATCTCATAAAGATCGGAGGAAACCTCGATATGCGGGAACTCCTCGGAGAAGCCGCCCAAGTTCTCCCAATGAATGGTACAGCGCCGCCCATCGAGAAGCCCGGCACGCGCCAAGAGATGCGCACCGGTGCAAAGCGCGCCGACAACAGTTCCTTGTCGGGACAAACGGCGGAGGCATCCGAAAAGACGATCGTCTTCAAACCGCCGCACATCAATGCCCGAGACGACGGCCACGACCTTTGTGCGGTCAATGTCGGCGATGGACCCCGCCGTGACCACACGGATGCCGTTGCTCGCCTCTACCGGTGAGCCATCGATGCTTAGAATCCGCCACTCATAGAGGGTTCGGTCCACGAGGCGGTTGGCCACCCGCAGCGGTTCCACCGCAGAGGTGAACGCCATCATGGAGAACTGAGGGACGAGGATAAAGTCGACCCGCAAGGGGGCCTCGGTCGGATCGTCGAACATTCCCGTATGCTCGCTCCCAAAAAGGCCGGATGGTTCGAGACCGACGAAACTACCCGGATGAATGGTCGGTTAGACGACAGATGATCACCTCGAACTCTCGGTAACGGAAAGTCAACAATGAAATGAAAGTAAGACGACATGTCGGCCACTGCGCGAATTGAAACAATAGTGCAAAGGCAACTAAGCCCCCTAGGATTGGTAGTCCGGGGCGCGTTTCATCCTGACGCTGCCGACGATACGGCACCGAGCCTTCCTGACGGGCGCCCGGCGCAAACCGTCATCCTCGTCGGACACGTGGGCGGAGCCATGTGGCGTGCATTCGAAGCCGGACGGATGCCGGGTCCGGATCCCCTAGACCAATGGGTTCGAACGGCGCTCGCACCCATCGCGGAGGGGGTTGGCGCGGGTTTGGTCATGCCGTCCGACGGACCACCCTATCTGCCGTTTCAGCAGTGGGCGATGCGGGTGGAGCCGGTATACCCCTCTCCCCTCGGCCCTTTGATTCATGCGGAATACGGCTTCTGGCACGGCTATCGCGCAGCCTTTCTGTTTGCTGACACCCTGGATATCTCAATACCGGACAAAGAGGGCCGGTCCCCCTGTGAGAGCTGCGTCGATCGGCCATGTCTTGGCACCTGCCCGGTCTCAGCCTTTCATCAATGGCCCGGCTCGGCGTTGGCCGACTACGATGTGCCCGGATGCCGGGCCCATCTGAACACGGCAGAGGGAGAGGCGTGCCTGACCTCAGCATGCCTTGCCCGGGCCGCGTGCCCGGTTGGGCAAGCTTATCGCTACCCGCCAGGGCAGGCCCGGTTCCATATGTTGGCCTTTCGGGATTCAACACTGTAGCTGAGAGGTGTGGCTGGCGATCGGCGGAACGAGACAAACGCCCAACCGGCACTGCCCCTTGCCAAGAGCAGCGCTATATCTCCACTCCGGAAAACACCACGAGACGCACACCATCATGACCAAAGACCACGGTACCTTGCCCCTGGACGAGATCTCCGCGCTGACCGGACTTGAACAACTCAAGCGGATCATGAACGGGGAATGGCCGCAGCCGACCATCGGTGGAAGCATGAATTTCAGGCTTGTGGAGGTCGATGATGGCCGGGCTGTCTTCGAGGGGGAACCAACCGAAGCTTACTACAACCCACTCGGCACGGTTCACGGCGGTTGGGCGGCGACGATCCTGGACAGCGCGCTTGGATGCTCAGTCCACACAAAGCTCCCGGCGGGCCTCGCCTACACGACGCTTGAGATCAAGGTGAACTACATCCGGCCGATGTTCGGTCACACTGGTCTGGTCCGTGCCATCGGAACGGTGATTCATTTCGGCCGCACCACCGCGACCGCCGAAGCGAGACTGACGGATCTCAACGGAAAGCTCATCGCCCACGGCACAACGAGTTGCGTCATGTTCCCGATGAACGGGTGACCCGTCTCCGTCAGTTCTTGATGTTTTCCGGCTTTGGGCCTTCGGAAAAAAGGCTGGCCGGGTCTTTCGGAAACTGCTTCGTGGCAAGGCCTCTCAGACGCTTGGACTCGTCCTTTAGGCGTGCGAACTCCGAGGTGACTTGGTCAATGTTGGTCGCCCCCGGCGTCCGTCCCGCTTCCAGTCCAACGACGCCGGCCCGTGCGGTCAACATTCCAAAGGCGCGTCTGACCCCATCGCGCCCTTCCGCCATGATGTAGCCGGACCGCCGGGCTTCCTCATCGTAGAAGCTAACCACATCCTCGGCGAACCGGGTTCGAATCTCGCCGATCGTCTCGACAAATCCTTCAAAGTCCTGGTTCTTTCGGCTTACGAAGAAATCGTCGCCGCCGATATGGCCAATAAAGGCGTCCGTGCCGGTCATCACCTGTCTGAGGATGTCGGCGAACATCAGGATCACCCGATCCCCATTCCGGAAACCGTAGGTGTCGTTAAAGGGCTTGAACTGATCCAAGTCGAGATAGGCCATCGCCCAATCTGAGCCGACGTCATCGAGAGCATCGGATACGGTCTCGAACACGCTTGTATTGCCGGGTAACTTCGTCAGTGGGTTCTGATCACGCGCGACGGCGACATTCTGATCGTTCAACGCCTTCAGCAAATCCGTCGCACTCAAGAAGCCGAGATACTTGGCGTCGTCCACGATCAGAACGCCGTTCTGCGAGGGATCGGCTGAGTAGATCTGTAGGACCTTGTCGATCGGCGTTTTCACGTCAGCGACCGGGATCTCCCGAACCAGGTCCACCAGTCTTTTGCCATATGTCTTGTTGGCGATGAGATCCTTCCCGAACGGCGAGAACACATACCGCTTGAGATCGGCATCCCGGATGATCCCCATGGGCCGGGACAACTCGTCGACCACCGGAAAGATCGAGTGGGCCCGGCTCTTCCGGAAGCGGTCAAAGACGCTGTCCATATCTGCCGTGATCTCGATCTCCGGTACAACATCGACCATATCCCGAAGCATCCGGTCGTTGTTTGTCCGCCGGCGTCGATCCCGATGCCGCGCACCGACAACAACCTCGTAGTGACGGGATAACGCATCTGTCTCGGTCGTCGGCCGCTGAATGAAGTAGCCCTGCGCCATGTCGAAGCCGAGGTCACGGCAGGTTCGCAGATCGTCCTCGGTCTCAATTCCCTCGGCGACCATTGTGATCCCAAGCGCCTTCAACATGTCGATCATCGACGTCAGGAAAAGGCGCCGTTTCGGGTCACGCGTTACGTCATTTGTGAAGAATCTGTCGAACTTCACGTAGTCCACAGCGTGTTCGTGCAGAAGCTTGAGACGGGAGTAACCCTGGCCGAAATCGTCCAAGGCGATGCGCAGCCCCCCTTCCCGAAAACCGTTGATAGCCTCCGCCGTCTCCTCTTCCGGCGGCAGATCCGCGAACTCTGACAACTCGAAGGAGACCCGCGAGATATCCATCTTGTGGGCTTCGAGAATCTGGCCCATTTCAGGAACCAGGCTGGCAACCGTGCTGAGCCGGTAGGGGTTGAGATTGAAGAATAGTCGGGTCGCCTCATGCCCCTCGATCCGCATGAACGTCCGGACAGACTTCTGCATCAGAACGAGCTCCGCCTCGGCCACGATATCGTGCTGATCGATCAGGCGAAAAATGTCGTGAATGCTCTTGAGACCCAGCCTCTCATGGCCCCGGACAAGCGCCTCATGGCCGTGCGTCAGACCCGTTTCCAGGTGAACAATCGGCTGGAAGGCGTAGCTCAATTCCCGATCGATCGCCGACAAGAATGACCTGGCGTCCGGCGACATCAAGGCCGGACCGCAATCCGCTTGCCGTCGGCGATAAAGCTTCTCCAGCACTGGGTTTCCACCCTTCCTCACTGGTTATGAACAACAGACATGGCAAGAAAATCGTTAACAGGTAGTAAATTTGATCAAGCAATTAGCGTTATTGTCTTGTTACAGAATGTACGCAATGAGAAACCTTTCAAGGCTATAGGATCGATATCGACACGGATCGCCGCATGACAACCGAGCTGAAGACACATTTGATTTTCGACACTGAGTTGTCCAAGGACTCCGCCCGGTCATTCCTAACCGAGTGCTCAAAAACGAAAAACGCGATCAAGGTGCAAAGCACATCCCCGATGCGTCCCGTGGCAGAAACGCAGAGAGCGTCACTCTTGAGGGGGACGCTGGCCGAGGCAGAGAAAGTAATCGTTCTTGTAACCCCTAGAGCGGCAAACTGTCGCGCCTTGCTGGAGGAAATCCGGATCGCGGATGATCTTGGAAAGCCCATGATCGGCGTCCTGATCGGTGGCGCGACCACCAGCACCGAACTTCCCAAGGGGCTGCCAAGAGGCCGTGTTGTCGGTTTTGATTGGGGAGCGATTACCCGCGCGATGAAGAAGTAGCCCCGCGTATTCGCCCCGGCGTATCAGGCATCCCGGCCGATCGCGCGAAGCCCGATGTCCCGGCGGCAGAAGCCCTCAGGCCAGTCGATCAGGTCAATGGCTTCATAGGCTTTGTTGCGCGCGGTCGCCGGATCGGCATCGTAGGCTGTGACGCCCAGAACGCGTCCACCTGTTGAAAAGAGACGATCGCCGGATGCGCTGGTACCCGCGTGGAAGACGATGACGTCTTCGCCTAGGTCAGCCACGCGCTCCAGGCCCTTGATCCGGGTCCCCTTCTTGTAAGACCCGGGGTAACCGTTGGCGGCCATCACGACGCAGAAGGCCGACCCCTCACGCCAACGGAGGCTTGTATTGGCCAGTTGTCCCTCGGTCGCCGCGATCAGAATGGGCAGCAGATCGCTCATCAGGCGCATGATCAGCGGCTGGCACTCCGGGTCGCCGAAACGAACGTTGTATTCGATCAGTTTCGGCCCTTCCGCCGTGATCATCAGGCCCGCATAGAAGACACCCTGAAAAGGACATCCCTCCGCCTTCATACCGTCCACCGTCGGCTGGATGATTTCTGCCATGACACGCTCGGCCATCGCGTCGTCCAGAATTGGCGCGGGGGAGTAGGCTCCCATGCCACCGGTATTCGGGCCCGTATCCCCATCACCCACACGCTTGTGATCCTGCGCACCGGCGAGGGGCAGGGCCGTCTCTCCGTCGACGATCGCGAAGAAGCTCGCCTCCTCGCCGATCAGGCATTCCTCGATCACGACTTCCGCGCCAGCGTCACCGAATGCCTTGTCCCCCATCATGACATCGAGCGCCGACAGCGCCTCGTCGACTGTCGCCGCGACGACGACCCCCTTGCCGGCGGCAAGCCCGTCCGCCTTGACCACGATCGGCGCGCCCTTCTCCCGGACATAGGCCTTCGCGGCCTCCATGTCCGTGAACCGTCCGAACGCTGCGGTGGGGATGTTGTGGCGCCCGCAGAACTCCTTGGTGAATGCCTTTGAGCCCTCCAGCCGGGCGGCGGCGGCACTCGGACCAAAAGTCCGAATGCCGGCGGCCCGTAGACGATCGGCGAGCCCCGCCACCAAAGGCGCTTCAGGACCGACGACGACGAAGTCGATTCGGTTGGACACAGACCACTCGACGATCCGGTCCACGTCCTCGGCCATGATCGCGACACAGGTCGCAAGATCGGCGATGCCCGCGTTGCCGGGCGCACAGTAAAGCTCGTCACACAAGGGCGATGCTGCGATTGACCAGCAAAGCGCATGTTCCCGGCCACCGCCGCCGACAACCAGAACCCGCATCCATCGACCTCCCGACTTTCGAACGACCGCCTTGTAGCATAGAGTCCGGCCCATGCTCGAAGGTCAGAATGAAGCGTCCACGGCACCCGGCGGAAACGTTCCGGAATACTCCGTCTCCGAGGTCTCCCAGCAGGTCAAACGCACGGTGGAATCGGCGTTTGGACGGGTGCGGGTCCGAGGCGAGATTTCCCGCCCGAACCGCGCGGCCTCCGGCCACATATACCTCACGCTGAAAGACGAAAGCGCCGTTCTGGACGGTGTGGTCTGGCGCGGCGCCGCTCAGAAACTCACGATCCGCCCCGAGGACGGCATGGAGGTGATCGCGATTGGGCGGCTGACCACCTATCCGGGCCGCTCCAAGTATCAGATGGTCATCGAAAGCATGGAGTTGGCGGGCGAAGGGGCCCTGCTGAAGCTGCTGGAAGACCGGCGGAAACGCCTGGCGGCGGAAGGTCTTTTCGACGCCGATCACAAGCGTCCCCTGCCGTTCCTGCCGTCGGTCATCGGTGTTGTTACCTCTCCGACCGGCGCTGTCATCCGGGACATCCTGCACCGGTTGGCGGACCGCTTCCCACGTCACGTCCTGGTGTGGCCGGTGCTGGTTCAAGGGGAGGGCGCGAAGGACCAGATCGCCGCCGCCATTGAAGGATTCGGACGTCTTGCTCCCGATGGCCCACTCCCCCGGCCCGACGTTCTGATCGTCGCCAGGGGTGGCGGTTCGCTGGAGGATCTTTGGGCATTCAACGAAGAGGAAGTGGTCCGCGCGGCGGCCGCCAGTCCGATCCCGCTGATTTCCGCCGTGGGACATGAGACCGATACGACTCTGATTGATTTCGCGTCCGACCGACGGGCGCCCACGCCAACGGCGGCGGCAGAGATGGCGGTGCCGGTCCGGGAAGACCTTCTGGCGCAGGTGATGGACGATGGGGTGCGTCTCTTCAACGGTGTCCGCCGCCTTATCGCGCACCAGGAGACAACGCTTCGAGGCCTCGCCAGAGGGTTGCCCGAGCCGGAAAGACTGCTGGAAACGAAAGCTCAGACACTCGACTACCGCAGCGAGTCTTTGGACCGCGCAGCGGACAGGATGCTGGATCAGGCGGACCGGCGCGTGGAGATGGCCGCACAACGCTTGCCGGACCCCAGAAAAACTCTCGCGGACTTGGCACAACGGCTGGAACTCGTGGGCGACCGACTGACCAGGGAGGCTCGGCGCCGCCCCTCCGAAGCACGACGCACCTTAGACACCGTCTCCCGCTCACTGCGGCCCGATGGTCTGTATCGGCGGCTGGCAGAGGGCGGACGTGGCATAGAGACAGCTTCCGCACGCCTTGAGCGATCCACTGTCGATCGGCTGGCCCGGGCAGAGGACCGGCTGGCGGGTCTTAACCGTTTGTTGGAGGCCTCGTCTTTCACCCGGACGCTGGAACGCGGCTTCGTCTTGGTTACCGGCAGTGACGGACATGCCCTCACCAAGGCAGCCGATGCGCTGGAGGGTGCCGAGGTGTCCCTCCGGTTCGCAGACGGCGTGAAGTCGGCAACCCTCGGCGGCGCTGACACGCCATCAGAGACGGCCAAGGGCCCAACCACGCCGCGGCGAAAACGCGCGCCAGCCCCGAAAACGGCCCAAGAGGATCTGTTCGGATGAGAGCCGTTCTGCGGACTTTGTTTGTCGCCATCGCTGGCCTCGTGCCGCTGTGCGCGACCGCAATATCCGTCATGCCGGTTGCGCTGGCTGAGACAATACTATCCGGCCCCCTACAGCAGAGTCAGTTGATCTACGGGCAGACGTCTCCCGGCGCCGAAGTCCTCTTCAACGGACAGCGCCTCCGCGTCACCGGCGATGGTGTGTTCATATTCGGGTTCACCCGGGACGAAACGCCGGATCATGCGCTGGAGGTTCGGGAACCCGGAAAACCCGCAGAGCGCATCCAACTGACCGTCACTCCCCGTACCTATGATGTTCAAAGGATCGATGGCCTTCCCGGGAAATACGTGACACCACCCGCCGACGTGGTTGCCCGCATCCGTCGGGAGAATGCCGAGATCCGGGATGCCCGCATGCAGAACCGGGACGAGGCGTTGTATCTTTCAGGTTTCGAGTGGCCAGCGCGGGGACGCATCTCCGGAATATATGGCAGCCAACGCATTCTGAACGGGGAGCCGCGCAGGCCCCATTTCGGTATTGATATCGCCGCCCCAACCGGGACGCCGGTTGTCGCACCGGCTGACGGCATCGTGACCCTGGCGGATACGGACCACTACTACACCGGCGGCACGATCATTCTGGATCACGGCCATGGTCTGTCGTCGGCACTGCTTCACATGGAGACGGTGGCCGTGGCTGTGGGAGACCGTTTACGGAAGGGTGACCCCATGGGCACCGTGGGTGCGGGCGGACGCGCCACGGGTCCACATCTGGACTGGCGCATCAATTGGTTCGACAAGCGGCTGGATCCCGCTCAGTTCGTCGGACCGATGGAATAGGCCCATCGGGGACCAATCCTAAAGAGACAGCTTTTCCATTTCATCCCGGAACCCGTCCGGGATCGGCACCGGGGTCTGCGACGCCCGGTCCACATAGACATGAACGAAGTGCCCGAAGGCGGCAGGCTCGTCGTCGTCCTCCCGAAACAAGCCGATCTCGTATGTCACACTCGAACGGCCGAGCCGGGCAACGCGAATTCCAGCATCGACAACGTCCGGGAAACACAGGGATTTCTTGAACTGGCATTTGGTCTCGACGACCAGTCCGATGATCGACGAGTCGTGGATATCGAGCCCGCAGTTCTCGATCAGATGCGCGTTCACCGCCGTGTCGAAGTAGGAGTAATACTCTACGTTGTTCACGTGCCCGTAGGCGTCGTTGTCCATCCACCGGGTTGGGATCGACCGCCACCAGCGGAAACGGTCCCGGGTTTCCGCTTCATCCGTCACGCGGCCACCCCGTCCATGAACGCGGCAAGCGCGTCCAGCGTCTCATCCGGTTGTTCCACCATCATCATGTGTCCAGCACCGGCGAGGGTGACTGTTTTCACGCCCGTCAAGGCGTCGACAAGCGGCTTTGCAAGTTTCGCAGGGGTCATCTTGTCGTCAGCGCCGGACAGGACGAGCATGGCGCAGCCGACTTTCTCCGCCGCGGCCAGGGCGCCGTCCCAGGCATCACAGGCGGCGAAATCGGTGCCCAGCACCAGGCCAGCCCGTTGCTCCAAGAGACGAAGGCTTGCGCCCGCGACCCAGTTACCCGGAGCGCGATGTCCCCCCATCTGGGCCCGGCGTCCCACACCCCATCCGACAATGGTCTCGATCGCGACGTGCTTTCCAGCCCGTGCAGCGGCCAGAAGATCCGGGTGGACCTTCATCTCCGGCACAACGCCCAGAAGGGCGGCGGCCTTCACTCTCGGATCAGCACGCCCGGCGACCTCGAGCGCGATCAACGCCCCCATGCTGTGACCGATCAGGCGGATGTCCGCAGCGCCACTGGCGGTGATCAGATCAAGGATACGATCGGCATGCTCCGGAATGCTCTCGGGCGCGGCCCCTGTCGAGCGGCCATGACCAGGCAGATCCACCGACAGGACCGAGTAGCCGTGATGGGAGAAGTACCGCGCCTGCATCGCCCAGACGGTATGGTCCATGCCCGCACCGTGAATGAACATCACGACAGGCTTCTCGGCATCAAAGGGCCGGCCACCCGTCGCCGCGAAGACGGACGCGCCGTCCGGAAGCATCAACTCCATGGATCAGCCCGCCTTGCGAACGGTGGCGGACCGCAGAGCTTGGCGCAGATCCGCGATCAGGTCATCCGCATCCTCGAGCCCGACTGACAGCCGGACGAGGTCCTCCCCCAGACCGGCCGCCTTCATCGTTTCGGCATCCATCTGCTGATGGGTGGTGCTTGCCGGATGAATCACGAGCGATTTCGCATCGCCCACATTGGCGAGATGCGACCAGACCTGAAGCCGTTCGATAAAGACGCGGCCCGCGTCACGCCCGCCCTTGATTCCGAAGGCCAACATGGACCCGGAGCCCTTCGGCAGGAGCTTGGTGGCAAGCGCGTGATCCGGGTGGCTCTCCAGCCCCGGGTAGCTGACCCACTCGACCGCGTCCGAGCTTTCCAGGAACTCGGCGACCCGCCGGGCGTTGGCGACATGGCGGTCCATGCGTAACGGTAAGGTCTCGATCCCCTGGAGGATGTGGAAGGCATTGCCCGGCGATAGGCACGCCCCGAAGTCGCGAAGCCCCTCGGCCCGGGCTCGCATTAGAAACGCCTGGGGGCCGAACTCCTCAGCGAAATCCAAGCCGTGATAGCCGGCATAGGGCTCGGTCAGCGTCGGGAACTTGCCGGACGCTTCCCAATCGAACGTTCCGCCATCGACAAGTACACCGCCGATCGCAACACCATGACCGCCAAGCCACTTTGTCGCCGAGTGCACAACAATGTCCGCGCCATGGTCCAGGGGACGCATCAAATACGGCGTGGTGAACGTCGCATCCAGCATCAGCGGCACACCCGCCTCATGAGCGATCTCCGCCAGTGCGGGGATATCGGCGACCTCTAGCCCCGGGTTGCCGATCGTCTCAGCGAAAACGAGGCGTGTTTCAGGACGGATCGCTTTGCGGAAGCCTTCGAGATCCCGAGGATGCACCTTGGTCGTCTCGATCCCAAAGCGCGGCAGGGTGTGGCTGAAAAGGTTGTGGCTGCCGCCGTAAAGCGCGCTGGAAGCAACGATGTGCCCCCCCTGCCCCATCAACGTGATGATGCCGAGATGAAGGGCGGCGTGCCCGCTCGCCGTCGCGATGGCGCCGACCCCTCCGTCCAGCGCAGCGACCCGCTCTTCCAGGACCGCGACGGTCGGGTTGGAGATGCGGGAGTAGATGTGACCGGCGCGTTCAAGATTGAACAGCGACGCTGCATAGGCCACGTCCCGGAAGACGTAGGAGGTGGTCTGATAGATCGGGACAGCCCGGGCGCCCGTCACCGGATCCGGCTGTTGGCCCGCATGAAGGCTCAGCGTGTCGAAGCCGTAAACGTTGCCGTCCTTGCTCATCACCATCTCCTCTCTTTGGCCGCCTGGATCGTCCAGGGGCGGAAAGAAAAACGGCCACGTCTTTCCGACGCGGCCGCTTTCTTTAAATCGCCGATAATCGTTGACCGGCTTCCCTGTTCGACTTGCCTCGGTAGACGGTAGACAGGTGCCCGGTTGGGGTCAAGCTGTGGATGACCGTGTGTGTGATTTTTCCTACGTGGTTGTTCTTCAGCGCTTAAACAAAGCCTCCGCCGCGGATGAAACACCCCTCTTCTTATCAATCATGTCGCGTGCCCGTAAGATTTCCGCCTCCATTGCGGCGATGTAGGCCTCCAGGTCCTCAATGTTCCATCCGGAAAGATCCTTGGGTTTCTTGGGAGCCTTCCTCGGCTCCAGATCATCCAGCTCCATCTAAACCTCCAACTGCCGCCTTACCGCGCCTCCAGGTGACTCTATCAGGCCACTCTGGCCTGTCATCCGAGTTTCAATTTGATCGGCCAAACGCCTTGGCGCTATAACGCGGTCAATCGTTTCCGTTATGGACACCGACGAAACGGGGCCGGCATCGTCCGGCGCCGGTGGCGGCGTCTGATAGGAGGTTCAATGTCTCAACCGCTTATGCCCAAGGCGACGGCGGTCTGGCTGATCGACAATACCGCTCTGACGTTCGAGCAGATCGCCGACTACTGCGGCTTGCATACCCTTGAGGTTCAGGCGATCGCCGACGGTGAAGTCAGCATCGGCATTCAGGGATTCGATCCGATTGCCAATGCGCAGCTGTCCCGCGCCGAGTTGGAGCGTTGTGAGGCCGATCCCTCCGCGCGCCTCAAGATGGCCAAATCGGATCTGCCAAAACCGTCCGGCAAGACCAAGGGTCCGAAGTACGTGCCTGTCGCCAAGCGGGGCGACAAGCCGGATGCGATCGCCTGGTTGGTGAAGCATCATTCCGAACTCAAAGACGCGCAGATCGCCAAGCTCGTCGGCACGACGAAAGAGACGATCAACAAGGTCCGGGAGCGGACGCACTGGAACATCCAGAACATCACGGCCCGTCATCCGGTTCTGCTTGGCCTCTGCAGTCAGATCGATCTAGACGCGGCGGTGGAGAAGGCCGGCGGCACGACAGGCCCGGTCGAGTCTCAGGTCGAGTCGATCAGCGAAGTTCCCTAAGATCCAATGATCCAATAAGGGCCCGGTTTGTCCGGGCCCAACCGGCCCGGGCGCCATGCCCTCCGCGCGTACCCGGCCGAGCGGAGGAGACATATGATGACGCGCCCCACAAAGGTCGAGATCACCGAGGTCGGTACCCGGGACGGGTTCCAGGCGGAAGATGCCTTTATCCCAACGGCCGCAAAGATCCGGCTTCTCAACGATCTGATCGATGCCGGGGTTCCGCGGCTTGAGTTCTCCTCGTTCGTATCCCCGCGCGCCGTGCCGCAGCTTGCCGATGTTCTGGAGGTTCTCGACGGTGTCGACCGGACCCGGGGTGCGGTTCTCTCAGCACTCGTCCCGAACAAGAAAGGGGCCATCCGAGCGGCGGAAGCGAAGGTCGACGAGATCGTCGTCTTCGTGTCGGCATCGGAGAGCCACAACAAGAAGAACGTGAACAGAACGGTCGACGAGTCGCTTGAAGGCTTCGATCAGGTGGCGGAGGTCGCAGCCGCAGCCGGTATTCCGGTTCATGGCGCGATCGCCACGGCTTTCGGGTGCCCCTTCGAAGGCAATGTTCCGGTCGAGCAGGTCGGCAAAGTCGCCAAGCACTTCCAGAAGCTCGGCTTCCGGGGGTTGTCCCTCGGGGACACCACGGGCATGGCGACCCCGCCCCTGGTCGCGGAACGCTGCCGCTACCTCAAGGATGCGGTTCCCGATCTCCCGATCGGCCTCCATTTCCACAACACCCGAGGTATTGGCCTCGTCAATGTGATGGCAGGGCTGTACGAGGGTATCGACAAGTTCGAGAGCTCCTTCGGTGGCATCGGCGGCTGTCCGTTCGCCCCCGGTGCGACGGGCAACATCTGCACCGAGGACCTGCTCTACATGCTTCACGAGATGGGTATCGAGACGGGCATTGATCTCTCACGGATGACGAAGATCGCTTGTGATGTCGAAGAGGTGGTCGGCCGCCCGCTTCCGGGCCAGGTGATGCGGGCGGGGCCTCGGCTTCAACTCCACGGCATGAACGACGTCGCAACGGCGGTCGGCTAACGGCGGAGCCCGGTCCGGCCGATGGCGATGGATGATCGCTCCCCCTCTCCCGGTGCGCTCGACGGCATCCGCGTCGTCGATCTGACACGGATCTTGTCCGGTCCCTTCTGCACGCAGCTCCTCGCCGACATGGGGGCCGAGGTCCTCAAGATAGAACCGCCGAAGGGCGACCCAGTCAGGGCGCAGGGCGTCGTCGTCGAGGGGATGAGCTGGTATTTCGCCCAGTTCAACAGAAACAAGAAGTCGGTGGTCCTTGACCTCTACACGGACGAAGGCAAGGACATCCTCTGGCGCCTGCTAGAAGACGCGGATGTCCTGGCGGAGAACTTTCGGCCGGGCGTTCTTGCCAAGATGGGCTTCGACGAGGACAGGCTCAAAGCACATAATCCGCGCCTCATTATCGCCAGCGTGAACGGCTATGGCTCCACCGGCCCCTATATTGACCGGCCGTCATTCGACTTCATTGCCCAGGCCATGAGCGGGTTCATGAGCGTCAATGGCGCACCGGATGCGGACCCGATGCGCGCCGCCCCTCCCATGAGCGATCTGGTCGCCGGGCTTTACTGCGCGTTCGGAGTGGTCTGCGCGCTCCAGGCACGGAACCGGACCGGGGTCGGGCAACGGGTGGAGTCATCCCTCACCAACGGGCTGGTCGGCATGCTTGCCTATCTGTCGGCGGAGTATCTGGCGACGGGTGCCGAGCCGAAGCGGACGGGAAACAACCACCCGATTGTCGCCCCGTACGGTCTATTCCGGGCGCAGGACGGACGGGTCGCCGTAGCACCGTCGCACGATGTCATGGTCCGACGGTTCTTGGGCGTGCTCGGCCTTGAGCATCTGCTGGACGAGGAGCGGTTCGGAGACAACGACAGCCGCATGCGGAACCGGGAGGCGCTCAACGCGTTGATCGACGCCGTCACCGAGACGGAAACGGTGGATCACTGGATTGAGACGATCAACAAGGCCGGTTGCCCCTGCGGCCGGGTGATGACCTTGGCCGAGGTCTTCAATGATCCCCAGATCCTGTCACAGGAAATGGTTATTGCTTATGAGCAGCCGGGCCGAGGCACCGTCAGGGTCACGGGGTTTCCAGCAAAGCTCTCCGCGACACCGGGACGGATCATGCTGCCTGCACCGGAATTGGGTGAACACACCGCGGCAGTCCTGGCGGCTCTGAAGGACTAAATGACATTCTTCTTCGAGTGACGACTGTCGCTATAGGGCGCTTCTTGCTCAGCAGATGAGTGGATTGCCGAATCGGCCCATAGCGCTTATAGCCGCTATGCAGACCGAGAGTCGGGTCGGGGAGAAAGAGATGGCCGCCGCAGAGGACATGCTTCAGCAGTTGATCCAGGAGTTTCTGGACGATGCCGTCGACCGTATCTCCAAGGTTCAGGTGATGCTGAGCAACCTTCGAACAGACCCAAGCAAGTTCGGCGAGCTCGGCCTAGACATTCGTCGGGAGATTCACAGCCTTAAGGGCATGGGTACGTCTTTCGACTTCCCATCCATCTCGCTGATCGCCCACCGTTTCGAGGACTATATCTCCCGGCTTTCAGAGGTCGATGATCAGTCCTGCACGGATCTGTTGAAGTATGCGGATGCCATCGCAGAGGTCGTTGATAAACGCAAGGACCCTGGTACCGAGAAGGTCACCAAGATCATCCAGGATCTTCCGGTCTACACACCATTTGATCCGAGCAGTGTGACGGGCCGCATCGCGCGTGTTCTTGTTGTGACGCGGAACAAGACAATCAGCCGGGCTTTGAGCCGGGAGTTGGCGGCGTGCGGCTATCTGGCGCTGAATGCCAATGACGCCATCGAGGCCATCCGGATCATCATCACCAGCAAGCCGGATCTGGTTCTCACGTCCGCCGTCCTCGACATCATTGACGGTTTTGACCTTATACGTGCCCTCAAGGGCATCGCGGCTACGCGAACTCAAAGAGTGGCGGTCGTGACCAGCTATGACCGCGATCACCCAGAGCTCAGGGACCTTCCGGAGGGCGTCGGCGTTGTCCGGTTGGGGGCTTCGTTCTCGAACGATCTCGGGGATACACTGGCCGACGTCTTCTGAGATACCCACCATTAGGGGGTGATGATGTTCAGCCACGCGACGATCGGTGCCAACGACATTCCCCGGGCAATGGCTTTCTATGACGCCGTGTTCGCGCCACTCGGCATTCGCCGCTTCTACACCATGGATGATGCCATGGCCTACGGAGAGCCGGAGGGGGCCCAGGTCTGGATTCTTCGCCCTTATGATGGCGGCGAGGCCCGGGCCGGTAACGGGGTCCACATCGCCTTCCTGGCACCTGACCGGGCTGCGGTCCGCGCCTTCCATGAAGCCGCAATGATCCATGGTGGAACGGACGAGGGGGCGCCGGGGCTTCGGCCGCACTATCATCCGCACTATTACGGGGCGTATGTCCGAGATCCCGAGGGCAACAAGATCCAAGCCGTTTGCCATGCCGGGGAGGGATAATCCCGGGACAGCACCGGCCCTTCGCCCTGCCCGGGAAGCGGACCAGAGCCGCATCGCGACGATCCTGCGCGACACTTGGATTTCAGCCTACGCCCCAAGATTGCCGGCCCCCGTCAGCC
Source organism: Thalassobaculaceae bacterium (assembly GCA_963691835.1). GTDB lineage: Bacteria > Pseudomonadota > Alphaproteobacteria > Thalassobaculales > Thalassobaculaceae. The sequence continues at coordinate 3,136,814 of OY829383.1, read as the reverse complement.
GCCGTTTTCTGGATCAAGGCATTCCGGAGTTGTATGTCGGCGCGAACTGGCAGGTCCTGCACGTTGCCGAGCTCGGCGACAGGATTGCGGGTTTCCTGCATGTAGAGGGCGACTTTGTCCGCTCGCTTCACGTGGATCCAGCGGATGCTGGAAAAGGGTGCGGGCGGGCGCTGATGACGCTAGCGGAATCCATGGTCGCGGCCGCCGGACACAAAGCCGTCCGCGTCGACACGGAAACCTTCAATACCGCCGCTCTCGCATTCTACAGGCGGATCGGCTATCGCGAGACAGGCCGGAAACACACCGAATTGCTGGGCGCTCCCGTGACACTGGTCCTGCTGGAGAAGGCCCCGACACCCCCAGACCACGTGTCCAACGCTTAGAGCAGATCGCGCGCTGATCGGATCACTTCGTGCGCCTATCATTGCGCGTGAATCTGCTCTATCTATTTGTTTTAGAAGGAAATTCACAGCGGCTGTTGAATCACGCTGTGATTCAACAGCCGCTGATTTCGCTCTAGAACGCGGGAACGGCGTCGAAGGGATCCTGGTCCAGTTCGCTGTCCCAGTAGAGATAATCGCGCCAACTCTCATGAAGGTAGTTGGGCGGGAAGGCGCGTCCGTTCTCTTGGAGCTCGTAGGTGGTTGGCTGCCGTGCCGTATTGATCGGGGTCATACCGATCTCGCGCGGCATCTTGTTGCCTTTCCTGAGATTACAGTCCGAACACGCCGTAACGACGTTTTCCCAGTTCGTCCCACCCCCGCGGGACCGGGGAATCACATGATCGAAAGTCAATTCCTGCGTCGGGAAACGCTCATCGCAATACTGGCAGCTGAAGCGGTCCCGCAGGAACACGTTGAAGCGGGTGAAGGCCGGCCGGCGGCTTTGCGGAACGTACTCCTTCAGTGCGATCACACTCGGCAACTTCATCTCGAAGCTGGGGGACCGGACTGCCGTGTCGTATTCGGAGAGGATGGTTACCCGGTCAAGGAACACAGCCTTGATGGAGTCCTGCCATGACCAAAGCGAAAGCGGGAAATAGCTGAGGGGTCGGAAATCAGCGTTCAGAACCAGGGCGGGGGAGTTGTCCAGAGCAGCAGTCATCACATCACTCCCCCATCCCTCACCGCACCCTGAACGGGTGGAGGGGTGTCCTTCGATGAGTTGGCACGAAACACAACATCTAGTTCTTGTTCCCGGAACAGCCGTTCCCAATGCAGCGATAAGTCACGCTTTGCCCAATCCGTATGCGGATCGGTATCAAGATAGTGTTACAGAAATTCGCGCCGCTCTACAAACCTCCGGTCGATGGGCGCTATTCCTGGGTTTGCCCTTCCATACCAAGCACTTCGTGAATGAAACCGAGTGCGAGCCCCAAACCCTCGTTATCGATCGAGTGCCCGAGACCGGGTCGAATCGCAGAACGCACTGATATTCCGGCGGCTTGCAGCCCATCGACCGCTGCTGGCAGAGCCGCGACAGGCACAATCTCATCCGCATCCCCATGAATGAGGGCCACGTCCGGAGCCGACCTCTTCTCCGACGCCAGCAGGTCGGGGGCCAGCAACGCGCCGGAGAACCCAACGATGCCGGCAATCTTCTCCGCCCGGCGCGGGCCCACGAACAAGGACATCATCGTGCCTTGAGAGAAGCCGACTAGAACCAGCCGGTCCGCGGTAAGTCCTGTCCTTTCCAGCTCCCTGTCGAGGAATGCATCCAACACCGGCGCTGCACCCTGAGCACCGGCAAGCATGACCCCCGGATCGCGATCCTGCAGGCTGAACCATTGTCGGCCGAAGGGCGCCATGTCACAGGCCTGGGGCGCATCCGGCGCAATGAACGCCGTATCCGGAAGATGGGGTGCGAGCACCGGCGCCAGTCCGATCAGATCGTTTCCATCGGCGCCAAGACCGTGCAGAAGGACTACGAGCGCCTTCGTCACCCCGCTGGTCGGTTGGAAGGCGGGGCCGGTAAGCTCGGTCATCTGGTTTCTCCTGCAGCGGATGATCTCTGGGCCGGGTTTGGCCGTGGCCGCCCGGAAGGCCGCGCACTGTAGCGGCTGAGGTCCGGCAGGTCACTTGCGGTCACCCGCCGTCTCTTGATCGCGCCAACGCCATGTGCAACAGCGGAGGCATGGTGATCACACGCTTCGCTCCGAGCCCGACAGGCAATCTCCATCTCGGTCATGTCTATTCGGCATTCTTCGCGGCAAAGTATGCTGAAGCAGCAGACGGCAGGTTCTTCCTGCGGATCGAGGACATCGATACGGGACGGTGCCGGCCGGCCTTCGAGGCGGCGATCCTGGACGATCTGTCCTGGCTCGGCCTGTCCTGGCCGGAGCCCGTTCGCCGTCAGTCCGAGCACATGGCCGACTACGAGAAGGCTCTCCAACGGCTGGAGGACATGGACCTCCTCTATCCCTGCATCTTCACGCGGCGGGGCCTGTCAGAGGCATTGAGCGCCCCTCATCTCGTCCCCGAGCAGGGTCCGGAAGGGCCGGTCATCGTCGACACCGATCAGCTCATGGACCCCGGAGAACGGGACCGGCGGATCGACGAGGGTGAGCCCTTTGCGCTCCGGCTCCGAATGGCGCGAGCGGTCGCGCGAACCGGAGCGCTTCGCTGGTATGACAGGTCGGCCGGGTGGCAGGACGCCCAACCGGAGATGTTCGGGGACGTTGTCCTTGCCCGGAAGGACGTGCGGACCAGCTACCATCTGGCGGTCACATTGGACGATGCCACGCAAGGGGCAACGCTGGTGACGCGGGGGAACGATCTGTTCACGACGACCCATGTGCACCGGCTTCTCCAGGCATTGCTCGATCTTCCAGTACCGGAGTGGCATCACCACGGCCTCCTCGCGGACGATGGCGGAAAGCGGTTGTCCAAACGGACAGGTGCGGTCTCGATCGGCGCGCTGCGAGACGCCGGCGTAAATGCCGAAGAGATACGGAAGCGGGCGGGCGTGTCTGGGATCATGCTTCACGACACCTGAGTCCATTGGGCATTCAAAGCCGTCCTCGATCCGTCCTATGATGTGAAAAAAGCAAACCGTCATTGGGGGAAACATGTCGGACTTCCGGGTCGGCCTGAGCGGCGATTTCACGCGGCCGGATGGGAAAGCCACCTTTCCGAGCTGTGATTTGAGCCCGCTTGGCACCGAGGGGATGACGCTGGAGACCATGCCGCGCCGGGGCGTGTTGTCAGCTGACGATGTCCACGACTTTGACGCGGTCGTGCTGATGGGCGAACGGGTGACCCCGGAGACGTTAGCGGGTGTGGACAGGTTGACCCTGATCGCCCGGATGGGGGTGGGATACGACACCATCGACGTCCCCGCCTGCACGGCGGCAGGCGTTGCCCTGACCATGACACCCGACGCCGTCCGGCGGCCCATGGCAAGCGCGCTGGTCACGTTCATTCTGGCACTTGCTCACCGGCTCATGGAAAAAGACCGGATCACGCGGACCGGCTCGCTGGGCTGGCCCGCGCGGCTCGACTTTCACGGCACCGGCCTGGTTGGGCGGACCGTCGGCTCCGTCGGCATTGGTAACATCGGCGCGGAAATGTTCCGCCTGTTAAAGCCGTTCGACGTCCGGATGATCGCCCATGACCCCTATGTCGATCAGGCGTTGGCTGCCGAGTTGGGCATCGAGTTGGTGAGCCTTGATGCGGTTTTCTCGGAGTCGGACTTTCTGACCTTCAATTGCCCCTTAACCGACGCGACGCGGGGCATCGGAAGCCGGGAGGGCATCGCGAAGATGAAACCCTCCGCGTACCTGATCAATACGAGCCGGGGGCCGGTCGTCGACCAGAATGCGCTCTATGGTGCCCTCGTGGAGCGGCGGATCGCGGGGGCGGCGATTGACGTCTTCGATCCGGAGCCGCCATCCGCCGACGATCCGATCCTCGCGTTGGACACGCTGATCTGCGCCCCCCACGCGCTCGGGTGGACCGATCAGATGTTCGAAACCATGGGGCTGATCAATGCCGACGCGGTCCGTGCGGTGCGCACCGGCGAAGCACCAAAGAACATCGTGAACCGCGACGTTGTCGATGCACCGGCTTTCCAAGCCAAACTGGCCCGGCTCCACGAGCAGAACCGCACCTAGAGACCGGAGGCTGGGCCATGGGCCTTACCATCAAACCTTTGTCCGGCTCCATTGGGGCCGAAATCGGCGGCATAGATCTGGCACAACCACATTCCGACGCAACGATCGCCGAGCTTCGGAAAGCCCTGTTGGATCATCTGGTGATCGTCTTTCGGGATCAGACGCTGGCGCCACAGCAGCAGCTCGATCTCGCCCGCCGCTTTGGCGAGCCGGTGGCCTATCCTTTCGTCAAGGGCCTGGACGGGTTTCCCGAGATTACGCCGATCCTGAAACGGGAAGAGGACCGCAGCAACTTCGGTGGCATCTGGCATTCGGACACCACGTATCAGGCGGTCCCGCCGATGGGGACGATCCTGTACGCGCTGGAGGTCCCGCCTCACAGCGGAGACACGGAGTTCGCCAATCAATACCTCGCCTGGGAGACGCTGTCGGACGGTCTTCGCGCGCTCCTGGACGGCCTTATAGGGGTGAGCATATCCGGAAAATCAAGGGTGCAGCAGACCCGCACGGACATGATGAAGCACGCCTCGGTGGGAAAGAAAGGCGATGAGTTGATGGCCCGGCATCCGGTTGCCCGCACGCATCCGGAGACAGGGCGCAAGGCACTCTACGTGAACGTCGCCCATACAGAGCGGTTCGACGGATGGACGGAAGCGGAGAGCGAAGGCCTTCTCGAATACCTCTTCCAACATCAGATTCAATCAGAATTCACATGCAGACTGATGTGGGCGCCGGGGACCGTTGCCTTTTGGGACAACCGTGCGACGCAGCATAATCCCATAAACGACTATCACGGCTATCGGCGCCTCATGCATCGTGTGACACTGGCGGGAGAAAAACCCGTATAGCGATGATGTTTTTCTGGTCTGCCCGATGGCAGTCGATATAGTTCCGCACGTCAATCGTGCTGATGGACGAGGACCCAAATGGACCCTGAAGAGACCGAACGCCGCGCCTTCCCACGATCCATCATGAATGTGGACGCCCAGGTCCGCTTTGGTGCCGACTTCGTTGGCCTGCTTCGCTTCAAGAACGCGTCCGTCGAAGGGCTGTTTGCGGAGGGCGACTTCTCGAATGTGGCATCGACGAACGGCCGTATTCGTCTCAAGGGCACCAACCGTGACCTTAACTTCGAAGTGGTCCAAGCGAATGCGGAGGGTCTTCGGGTTCGGCTTCTGGTCGATGACGAGGATATCGCCGAGCTCACCCGGGACAGCGACGAGTACGCACGGACCGTGCTGAGTGTCATTTTCCCGGGAGATGCCCTCCGGAACCTCACCGAGGAACAAGCGATGAAACGGCGGGTTCGCGGCCTGGAATAGGGTGCCGATGAGCGCCAGGCCAGCGGCGGCTTAAACAATTTGACTCAGTCAAATTGTTTTCCTATGCTACATGCATGACCGCGTCATCATTCTCGTCCGACCAAATGGACATCCAAAGCGTCGCGCAGGCCTTGCGGGCATTCAACCGCAGCCATACGCAACGGATCGGCGTGTTGGAAGAAGGCCTGTTGCGGTCACCGTACTCCCTCACCCAGTGCCGGGTGCTTTTCGAACTGGCAGCTTCAGAGGGCCTGACAGCGCTGTCTCTCCGCCGCGGCCTGCGCCTCGACGCGGGCTACGTGACAAGGCTTCTCACCAAATTTGAAGCAGACGGCCTTGTCACACGCAGCCCGTCCCCCAGCGATGGCCGGTCATCCAGATTCACGCTAACGGAGGCCGGGCAAACGGTGTTCGGTGACCTGGACAGCACCTCCCAGGCGGATGCAGAAGCCATGTTGGCGCCGCTCACCGCCGAGAACCGGCTCACCCTTGCCGAGGCTCTGAAAACGGCGGACCGGCTGCTGGACCACGGTCAGGACCCCGAACAACAAACCCCGGTGAAACTGCGTCCGCACCGGCCGGGAGATCTCGGCTGGGTCGTTTCAGCACACGGTCGCATCTACACGGAGGAGTTCGGATGGGACGCCTCCTTTGAGGGTTTTGTCGCGGGCATCGCCGCAACCTTCGTGCGTGACTTCAAACCCGAGAGGGAGCGCTGCTGGATCGCGGAACATAGAGGCTCCCCGGTCGGGTCGGTATTCCTTGTCGAGGGCTCGGAGGGAGACGCGAAGCTTCGCATGCTGATCGTTGATCCCGCCGCGCGTGGTCTTGGCGTCGGCCGCCTTCTGGTAGGGACCTGCATTGAGGAGGCAAGAGGTCTTGGGTACCGCGCGGTGACACTGTGGACCAACGACACCCTTCTTGCCGCACGCCATCTTTACCAATCCTTTGGATTTGAGTGTGTAGCTTCTGAGCCGCACCACAGTTTCGGTGTTGATCTGGTCGGCGAGACTTGGCGGCTTTCCCTGTGCTGAGTTTCCCGCTGGACACGCCGTCTGCGGCCGCCAAAAATGGTGTCTGCGGGACTGCCAAGGGGTCGGATGATGAAACTAGGGTCACTTAAATCCGGGGGGCGCGACGGTACTCTGATTGTCGTATCGGATGACTTGAGCCTCTGCCGCCCAGTGCCCGAGATCGCCCCGACACTCCAAGCTGCGCTGGAACAGTGGGATACAGCAGAACCCGCACTGAAGCGTGCGGCAGAGGCGCTCGGGAATGGCGCGACATCCGGCATCGCCGCGTTCGATGAAGCGTCCATGGCATCGCCGCTGCCCCGCGCCTATCAGTGGCTGGACGGGTCGGCCTATGTGAACCACGTGGAACTTGTTCGGAAGGCGCGCGGCGTCGCTCTGCCGGAAAGCTTTTGGTCGGATCCGCTGATGTACCAGGGCGGCTCCGACGGCTTTCTGGGCCCGAGGGACGATATCATTGCCGGGTCGGAAGCGTGGGGTATCGACTTCGAAGGCGAGGTTGCGGTCATCGTTGATGACGTCCCAATGGGCGTCAGTGCCGATGACGCAGGTGCCCACATCAAGCTCGTCATGCTGGTCAATGATGTAAGCCTTCGCGGTCTGATCCCGGCGGAGCTGTCCAAGGGCTTTGGATTTGTCCACGGCAAGCCGCCGACCGCGTTCTCACCGGTTGCCGTGACGCCCGATGCGCTCGGGGATGCATGGGACGGCGGTAAACTTCACGGGGCGCTGATCTCGACCCTGAACGGGGAAAAGGTCGGCTGGACGGATGCGGGGGTTGATATGACGTTCGATTTCCCCACCCTGATCGCCCACGCGGCCAAGACCCGCCCCCTGAAGGCGGGAACGGTCATCGGATCGGGTACGGTTTCGAACTCTGATCAGGCGCATGGGTGGTCCTGCATCGCCGAAATCCGGATGATCGAAACCATCGAGTCGGGCACGCCAAAGACTCCGTTCATGTCCTTTGGGGACCGGATAACCCTCTCAATGTCAGATTCAGGCGGAAACAATATTTTCGGCACGATAGATCAACAAGTTGTGCCTGCGAGGTGATGAGACTCAAAATAAAGACTCGAACAATGACTAGAGATGTCTTCTAATTGCATAACAGGATGTGAAGTGTGACGTCTTCAATTTTAGACACTTGTCATACATAGCTAGAATGGTATATGAATCAAATGGTAACGGCGTATGGTGACAATGATGGATGAGGCATTGGACATCCTCGCTCGGGCCATGTTCGAGATCGTCGAACGGGATTCGAAGCGTAAAGACAACCTTCGGGACTCCGTGATTGAAGGTCTCTCGGAAGATCGTCTGCGTCCGCACTACAACGAACTGACTATGTTCGAGAAGTTCGCGTGCTCAAGCCGTGCCAAGACTTTGGCGGAAGATCACGTCGCGACGAAAAGCGGCCAAACCAAGACCGGCCTCGTCTGGGGCTGAGTTCTCTTACAGCCAACCGGGTTGGGCACCGGTGACCCGCAAAGGTCACCGGTTTCGTTTATTTTAGGCTTCAATTGAGATCCTTGGCCGCAGCACCATCGATCTTCTTCTCGGCCTCAGCAGCCGCATCGGCGAGTGCGTCGAAAACCGTCTGGCCGTTGGGAATGTTGGACTTGAACCAGTCGTAGACCGGAGCCGCCGCCTCCTTGAACGCCGCTTTCTCGGCCGGGGTCGGCACATAGAGACTGCCGCCCCCTGCGACGAAATCCTGGTAGGCCTGGATTGATTTCCGCTTCGGGGATGCAAAGGTCGCTTGCTGAAGCGCGGCGAAACCGTCGACGACAACCCGGCGGAGATCTTCGGGCATGGACCGGAACCGGCTGTCGTTCATCCACCAAAGCGCGCCCATATAGGCGTGTCCGTCGAGGGTCACATACTTCAGACCGGCATCGGGGAACTTCATGTTCATGATGTCAGTGATGCCGTTCTTCGAGCCGTCGACGACGCCCGTCTGAAACGACGTGAAGAGTTCCGGCCACGGGATCGGCGTTGGGCTGGCACCGAGCGCCTTCACCAGTTCCTGCGGCAGATCGGCGACCACGGTCCGGATCTTGAGGCCATCCATATCGCCTGGCGCCTTCACCACGCGCTTGGTGTTGGCGAAGTTCCGCCAACCGCCGGTGTTGCCGATCGTCATCAGACGGATGGTCCCACCGCTGTCCGATAGAATGAGATCCCGCAGTGTCCGCGTGAAATCACCACTCAGGACTTCCTCGGCGATCCGGTCATCACGGAGCAGATAGGGCAGGTCCAGCACCTGGACGTAAGGGAATGCGCCAGCCGCCCCGCCGCTCGTCGAGATGTAGATGTCGATGGATCCGTCCGCGATGCCCTGCAGGCACTCCGCCCCTTTCGAGCAGAGCTGTGTGCCAATGAACAACTCCACCTCGATGGCGCCATTGGATCGGCTTTCGACAAAGTCCTTGAAGACGATCAGGCCGTCGTAGTCCTCGTCGTTCTCGTTTGAGTTGGCTGTGGCACGGAGCGTGTACTCCGCCGCCTGGACCGGCGGCGGCGCCAAGGCGGCAAGGCCGACGACCGCACCGACACTGGCGGCGACAGCGGATCGCAGGATGGTTTCAAGCATGGTTTGGTCCTCCCATTGTCATTGTTGTTCAGGTCTTGTCCGCCTCGCTCGCCTAGCTCACGAACCCAAGCCAGCGGGGAATGGTCATTGAAATCTCCGGCACGAAGGTGATCAGGAAAATCACGACGACCTCGATCGCCAGAAACGGAAGAATGGCCCGGCTGATCGATTCCACCCGTTCCCCTGAAACGCTGGAGGCAACGAAAAGAACCAGCCCCATGGGCGGCGTCGCGAGGCCTACCGTCAGGTTCACACTCATGATGATGGCGAAGTGCACCGGATGAATGCCGAGCTCGATGAAGATCGGCGCCAGGATAGGCCCCAAGATGATGATCGCCGGTCCTGCGTCCAGGAACATGCCAACGATGAACAGCAACACATTGATCAGGAACAACAGGATCAGCGGGTTTTCGGAAAGCGTCAGGATCCAATTGGCAAGATCGGACGCGGCGTGGCTCAAACTCACAACGGTCTTGAACGCCATCGCCGCACCGACCAGCAGCAGCACCACCGCCGAGGTCATCGCCGCCCGCGTCAACAGCCGGGGCAGTTCCTGGAAGGTCAGGGTCCGCAAGACGAAAAGACCGATGAAGAGTGCGTACGCCACAGCAGCGGCCGAAGCCTCCGTCGGCGTGAAAACCCCGCCCAGGATGCCGCCGAGAATGATAACCGGCGTCAGCAAAGGCAGAATGGCGTGCCGGAAGGAGGTTCCCGCCTCGCTCCACGTGGCGCGTGGACCGGCGGGCGGCATCCCTCCCCGACGTGCCATGGCCGCGACCACCAGCATCAGTCCAAGGCCCACGAGAATGCCGGGAATGATCCCCCCAGAAAACAGGGCCGCAACGGAGACCTCCATCACGTAAGCGTAGATGATCATGATGCCTGACGGCGGAATGATCGGCCCGATCACCGAGGAGGCGGCCGTAACGGCTGCCGCAAACCGGCGCGTATACCCGTTCTTCTCCATCGCCGGGATCAGCATTGAGCCGAGCGCCGACGTATCGGCGACTGCCGAGCCGGTCAGGCCTGCGAACAGCATGGAGGAGAGGATGTTGACGTGGGCCAGACCGCCGCGCAGATGGCCGATCATGGTCTGCGAGAACGCGACCAGCCGGGCGGTGATCCCGCCCTTGTTCATCAGCTCCCCCGCCAGCATGAAGAACGGGATCGCCATCAGCGGGAACGAGTCGATGCCGTTATAGATGTTCCGGTACATCAGCGAGATGTCACGGCTCATCCCTTCGAACAACAGCATGGCACCCGGTGCGGCGAGCATCGCGAAGAACACCGGCGCGCCGAGGAGCAGCAGGATCAGAAAGAGGGGAAGGAAGAGAACAAGCATGGTCTACTCCGTTCCCAGAATTGCGGGCGGTGTGGCCCTGGGGAAGTCTTCCTCCTCCCCAACCAAGCGCCCGAAGAAGCCGACGACCAGCTCGGCCGTCACGCTCAACATCAGCGTCCAGCACACCGGCATTGCGAGGTAGATCCACGCCAGCGGGATCTTCAGGGCGCTGGACTTGAAGATGAAGCCGCTGTTGAAGTGCTTCGTCGCGTGCCAAAGCAAGAAGCCGAGCACCACGGCCGACATGACCAGCAAGGCGAGTTCAAGCATCCGGCGCAGAACGGTTGGTAAGGCGTCCTTGATCATATCGATGCTGACGAACACTCCCCACCTGTAGGCGGATGGCGCGATCACGGCCGTCATCCAGATCATCAGCGCCCGCGCGGCTTCCTCCGGCCAGGGCAACGCGCCGTTCAGGACGTAGCGGAAAAAGACCTGGATCACGATGACCGCGACCATCAGGGCCATGGCGATCCAGGCGATCTGACGGCCCACCAGCAGAACGCCGTCGTTCACCATCCGCAAGAGACCGTGCAGCATCTTGAGAGACGTCATCATCGGACCCGCACCCCTCCCCTAGCCAAGCTCACTGAGATACCGGATTTCGTCCGTCCTGAGCCGTGACAAGCGCCACTCCACCGGCACGTCGTCGAACGAATACGTGGTTCTGTCGATTTGCAGCAGCGGGGTGCCAACGGCGACCCCCAAGGTCTCGGCGCTTTGGTCGTCGGCCTCAATCGCACTCAGAGCCTCCGCGACCCGCAGGACCTTCACGCCAAACCGGGCCTCAAAGTAGTCGTAAAGCGTGGTGGGCAGTGCTGTGGACTGACGATCGAGACCGGGAAAACGCGCGCAGGGAAGAACGACCTGGTCCGTCATCACAGGGTTCCCTGCAACAAGGCGCAAACGGTCCACCCGGATAACCCTTGAGCGGGCCCGCAGATCCAACTTCGAACGCTCCTCTGCCGAGGCGGGACCGACAGCTCGGCCAATCTCCCGATTGTCCGGCATGACCCGTGCGCCGGATCGATCCATCAACTTGAAGAACCGGAAGAGTGACCGCTCGGCGGTGACCTGTGCCACGAAGGTGCCCACACCTTGCCGCCGTTCCACCAAGCGTTCATCGACCAAATGCTGAAGGGCTTTTCGGACGGTCCCGACGCTGACGCCAAAGTCTTGGGCAAGACGGGTTTCCGCCGGCAGAACGCTGCCCGCCGGCCATTCGCCATCCGCGATCTTCCGGCGCACCAGATCGATCGCCTGCTGATACAGCGGCCTGAACCCCAGGCCGTGGTCCGTCGCGACCAAGCCCGTTCCTCCCCTGTCGGGTCGTTGCCCGAGTATCCGGACCGGACGAGTCCGCCGGATCAGTGTCCCTTTTCGGAACCAGTCCTCTATAAGACAACGCGCAGATCTGGCGGTCAACGATTGCGATATTGGGCCTGACCGGCAGTGAGTTCCGGATCGCCAACAGGCGGTGGTGCGGCTATAAACCTGCCGCCTTCAACGAGCGGCCAGACGCCCTTCTACAAAAGCCAAACAGACGGAGAGAAGCCATGACCCGCCGATCGGGACCGGTCCTTGTCGAGGAGACGATCGACCATCTGCCGTCCGTCAGCATCGAAGACCGCCGGCGCGTCTCGGACCGGATTGGAACCCACGCGGACTGGCTGGAGGCTTTCCGATGCCTGCATCTGATTGAAGCACCGGGTCACCCTGTCTCCTCCCAGGACGCCCCTTCATCATCGCTTCGGATCGCCGCGTGGAACGTTGAACGTTTGAAGCACGTGGAAGAGGTCGCCGAGGTTGTGCGGGCAGCAAACGCCGACGTGGTACTGCTGAGCGAGGTGGATGTGGGCTGCGCCCGGTCCGGCCAAAGGCATACCGTTTCCGAGCTGGCGGGAGAGCTCGGCTACGGTTACGCGTTCGGCGTGGAGTTCGTGGAAGCCGGACTTGGCGATATCCGCGAACGCACGGCCCACGCCGGAGAGACAAATGCGGAGGGGCTGCACGGCAACGCGATCCTGTCCCGCTACCCTTTGCAAAGGGTAGCGATGGCCCGGCTCGACACCGACGGTGCGTGGTTCGACGACCCAGATGGTCTACGTGGGGATCAGCCAAGGGTTGGCGGCCGGATGGCCCTTCTGGCGCAGGTGGAAGGCCCGTCCGGCACACTCACCGTCGTCTCCGTTCATTTGGAGAGCCACACCGATCCCCGGCATCGGGCGGAGCAGTTCGAACGGCTGCTGGACATGATCGACAGCTACGATGCGTTCAGCCCGGTCCTGATCGGCGGCGATCTCAACACATCAAGCCTCTCGGTTCCCGGCACGACGCATGAGGAACGGCGCGCGACGGTCCTGGCCGAACCCGCCCGGCTCTCAGACCCCGCCCCTTGGGAGCCTCTGTTCGCGCTGGCGGCGGCGCGACGCTACACGGTTGATGGATGCAATGTTCCCGGAGCCGCAACCCAGCGGAGCCGACCGGACGGGACACCGCAGCCGCCGTTCTCGAAGCTCGACTGGTTCCTGTCGCGGGGTTTGACGACCGCAGCGCCGGCAGTCCTTGAGGCTCTCTCTCAGGACGGCACCATCCTATCGGACCATGAGGCGTTGTTTGTGTCTGTTCGCTGAACACACAGGGGAAACGCCGGTTCTCAGCGCGTTACTTCTACAGCCGCGTAACGCAATCGGGCTCAGTGTCCAGGACGTCGCGGCAGAATTTCATGGCATCCGCTTCTGAGTTTCTTGGATCGGTATAGGAGCGGCGACCGTGAGAGGCCATGGCCTGCTTACCGTCAGCCCAAACGGACCACGGATACTCGGCCTCCCCGCCCCTGGACCAATACTCGATAAAGACCTCGATCACGCCGCGGTTCCCTGCCGGACATCGGAAACAATTGTCCCCACAGAATACCAGGATTATTGGGGTCGCCGTAACCCGCTAAACACCGAGGGTCCAAACGCGATGGAGCGGCTTAGTGCTGGCCCGCGGAAAGTGACACGGTCACGGTCTCCCGTCCCCACTTGACCAGATCCTGGCGGATCGCGTCGAAACGGGATTCCCCATCATCATCGAAAATGGGGTCGGATCCGGCGGCAAGACGCTCATCGAGATCCAGGAGGTCCTCTTCCCGCAGATGCTTCTCCACCAGCGGGAAGAACACTCTCTCCTCTTTGGACATGTGCTCGCGTTGCGCGGAGACAAAGGCGTCGGCTGCCCGGTTGAACGTCTCGCGGAAAACAACGCCGCTCCCCAGCGCCGCCGACACCGCGCCCGCGAACGCCCGCAAATGAGCGTCACACGCAATATGCTCCCGTTCCAGGTCGCCGATCAGGGTCGCGGTCTCCGGAGCTGCCTCCTCAAGCCGCCGGAAGACGAGATCTTCCTTTGGGTGATGATGTTTGGCGGGGTAGGTGAGGAAATAGTCCACGATGCCTTGAATCACCTCATAGTCCGGCTCGGCCCCGCTCTTGGACTGGTTGATCTGCCGCTCTAAAACGGCAAGCAATCTGTCGTGGTTGCGATGATCGCGCCGCAACGCGTGGATAAGGGCGGTCATCGGACATTTCCTTTCAAAGAACGGCTGTTTCTCCAATCCTGGCCGCGATTTTCCGCCGCCGCCTTGACTTGGATCAAATACAAGCGTCACTGCCCTGAGGGCACTTTGAGAGGCTGGTCTCTCAAGGCATGACCTGAACGCGCGCCTGGCTTAGGATCGAGACATGCCGAACCAACCTGAAATCACCGGAAGACGGCCGGTCATGCTCTGCATCATGGATGGGTGGGGCCAGCGCCGCGACACGGCGGACAACGCGGTCCAGTTGGCGCGCACCCCGGTCTTCGATCGTCTTTGGGAGACCTGTCCGAGGGGGCTCATGTCCGCGTCCGGCGGCGATGTGGGGCTGCCCGACGGTCAGATGGGTAACTCCGAGGTCGGGCATATGAACCTCGGAGCGGGCCGTGTCGTGATGCAGGACCTGCCCCGGATCAACGCAGCCGTCGAGAGCGGTGAGCTCGCCTCGATGCCGGCTCTGGGGTCGTTCTGCGCAGACGTAAAGGCGGCGGGCGGGCGCGTTCATATTCTGGGGCTCGTCTCGCCGGGCGGTGTTCACGCCCACCAGACGCATATCGCGGCACTAGCGCACGCGGCGTCGGCATATGGGGTCGAGGTCCGCATCCACGCGCTGATGGATGGACGCGACACGCCGCCAAAGGACGGTCACGCCTCGCTCACCCGGTTCGTGGAGGCGTTGGGGGACGCGGGCCGGGTCGTTTCCGTGATCGGGCGCTACTGGGCCATGGACCGGGACAAGCGCTGGGACCGGGTGGAGCGGGCCTGGCGATGCATGACCCTCGCAGAGGCGGACGGGAATAGCGACGACCCCGTCGCTGCGGTCGCAGCCGCCTATGATAGAGGCGAAACAGACGAGTTCATCACGCCGACAGTCATCGACGGTCACGATGGCATCCGTGACGGCGACGGTCTTTTGGTCGGCAACTTCAGGGCGGATCGTGTTCGCGAGATCCTGAGCGCCTACCTTGAGCCGGACTTCAGCGATTTCGAGCGGCCGCGGGTTCCCTCGCTATCCGCTGCTCTGGGGATGGTCGAGTACTCGGACAGCCTTGCCGGCAAAATGGACACGCTATTCCCGCCGATGACAATCTCGAACGCTTTGGGAGCGGTCGCAGCGGATGCCGGATTGCGCCAACTCCGGATCGCCGAGACGGAGAAGTACCCCCATGTCACCTTCTTCCTCAACGGCGGCCGGGAGGCACCTTTCGAAGGCGAGGACCGGATCATGATCCCCTCGCCGAAAGTCGCGACCTATGACCTTCAGCCAGAGATGTCGGCGGACGGGGTCACCGAGGCTCTTTGTGATGCGATCCGTTCCAAATCCTACGATCTCATCATCGTCAACTACGCGAACCCGGACATGGTCGGACACACCGGAAGTCTCGAAGCGGCGATCAAGGCGGTCGAGACGGTCGACGGGGCGGTTGGCGCCATCACGGAGGCCTTGGGGGACGTTGGCGGCTCCATGCTGCTCACCGCGGATCACGGCAACTGCGAACTGATGGTGGATCCCGATACCGGCGGCCCCCACACGGCCCACACCACGAATCCTGTTCCGGTCTTGCTGGTCGGCGCCCCCTCAACTGTCTCGTCTCTGCGGCATGGCCGGTTGGCGGATGTAGCGCCGACGCTCCTTTCCTTGCTCGGCGTCGCCGTCCCCGATGAGATGACCGGCACATCGCTGCTTGAGACGGGGTAGTCAGACCGGTATGGACGCGGCGCTGCCTGACAAACGGCCCCGGTCGGGTTTGCATCCGCTATTGCGGCAACTGCCGGGGGTCTTCGCACTGTGCCTTCTTTGGGCAGCGATGGCGGAGGCACAAACCACCATAGACCGGCTTGGGACACTGGAGACGCCTAACGCGCGTGCATCGTCAGATGTGGAGGGCATTGCCCGAGCATTGGACAAGGAACTCGCGGACCTTCAGCGGGAGCTCGTGGACGCCGCTTCGGCGACACAGCGCCGGGAGCAGGATCTCACAACCATCGAAGAGTCATTGACCTCGTTGGAGGAAGAGGCAGAGGAGAATCGCCGCGCTCTGCGGGAGACACAGGACCGCATCTCGGATCTTGCAGTCGCTCTTCAGCGGATCTCCCGCCGTCCGCCGGAAGCCATGATCGCCGGCGACATGCCGCCATTGGACGTTGTTCGGGCGACCCTGATCCTGGAAACCCTGATCCGGGACATGGACCAACAGTCGGCGGCACTGCGGGACCGACTTGCGACATCCGAGCGGATCGCCGCGGACATTCGGGCGGGTCGGGATCGCCTCGTCCGCGCGACAGAGGCACTGAACCGGGATCGCGCGGCCTTAACGGCGATGATCGAAGAGAAGCGGGCTCTCAATCGGCAAAGACTTGAGGCCGGTACGGGCCGCCTCACCACGCTACAGACACTAGCACAGTCGGCTCGGACGATCCGGGACCTGATGGGCGGCGTCTCGGCGGGCGAGGGCCGTGCCCGGCGGGAACGTCAAGCTCTATCCGGCCTGCTGGGACTCGAGCCGCCCGGGACGACATCGGTCCCGGAGACAGCCCCCGCTCTCACATTACCGACAGAGCAGGAGTCACCGCGCGCCCAATCTCCACAGCCGGACAAGAACGCCACCGCCGGCACAAAGCCCGCTGGAAGTGACCCAGCAGAAGACGAGAAGCCTGGCTTGCCCTCTCCAGATGCCGGATCGGCGGAAATCACGGAACAAGCTGAATCGAAGCCCTCTGCCCCGCCCACACCTGAATCTTCCAATAGAGCCACGCCTGTCACAGACGATGCGACGCCACCCGCGCGCGCCGAAGAACCGTCAGACAACGACGAGGCGGGCCCGTCGCGTACCGCCATCGCGACACCGGTAGTGCCCAGCCCTGCCGCTGCACCGCCACCAGCTCCGGATGATCCGGCCGAGGAGACTGTCGCGTCGCTCGGGGGGCCATTCGTTGCCACCATGCCCGACTTGCCATCGATTCGGAGTGCGAAAGGCGGGTTGGCACCCCCCGTTGTCGGACGGATCGTCGGCACGTTTGGGGAGGTGGACGCGGTCGGGATCAAACGGAAGGGCGTGGTTTTGCGGGCGCGGGCGCGGGCACCGGTCGTTGCCCCGTTCGACGGACGCGTGCTGTTTGCCGGACCTTTTCGCAGTTATGGCCGAATTCTGGTCATCGACCACGGCGAGGGATACCATAGCCTTCTCGCTGGCTTGGGCCGTGTCGATGTGGAACTTGGACAAGGCTTGCTGGCGGGGGAACCGGTGGGTGTGACATCCTCGCCCGAAGGTGGCGGGAGACCTGACTTATATGTGGAAATCCGCCACAATGGTGACCCAATTGACCCCCTACTCTGGCTTGATCTTCGACGGAACAAGGTGAACGGATGATGTCGCCCGCACGCAACCGACAAACCAAGCGCCGCTGGGCGGTGGTTTCCGCAGTCCTCGCTAGCACCGTGGCCGTCGGTTTGGTTTTCGGACCATTTGCAAACGACCGGCAAACCGTAAACGCCCAGGGTAACGACGATACCTATCGTCAGCTCTCCTTGTTCGGGGACGTGTTCGAGCGGGTACGGGACAGCTATGTGGAGCGGGTCAGCGACGAGGTCCTGATCGAAGCGGCGATCAACGGAATGCTGTCCTCCCTCGATCCGCATTCGGGGTTCCTCAACAAGAAGAACTTCCGGGATATGCAGGTTCAGACCCGTGGTGAGTTCGGCGGCCTCGGCATCGAAGTGTCGATGGAGAATGGCTACGTAAAGGTCGTCTCTCCCATTGACGAGACGCCCGCCGCGCGCGCCGGCCTTCAACCAGGCGACCTCATCACCCATCTCGACGGTAAACCGGTGCTCGGCCTCACCTTGAACCAAGCGGTTGAGCTGATGCGGGGCAAGATCGGGACCTCGATCACGCTGTCGATCCGCCGGCCGGAAACCGATGCGTTCGATGTCAGCATCACCCGGGCGAACATCACGATCCGCTCGATCCGGGCAAGACTGATCGACGACATCTCCTATATCCGGGTCACCACATTCAACGAGAACACGACAACCGGTCTGCACCGGTCGATCCGTGCCGCGTTCGAGGAAAAGGGCGACAGTCTGATCGGCTTCATCCTCGATCTCCGAAACAATCCCGGCGGTCTCCTGAAAGAGGCGATCACGGTCTCCGATACCTTCCTTGAGAAGGGAGAGATCGTCTCGACGCGCGGCCGTGATCCGAACGACTCCACCCGTGAGAATGCGAAGCCCGGCGATATGGCCCGGGGCCTTCCTGTCGTGGTGATCATCAATAGCGGCTCGGCCTCCGCCTCAGAGATCGTCGCCGGGGCACTGCAGGACCATCGGCGGGCCATCATCGTTGGCCAGCAATCCTTTGGTAAGGGCTCGGTCCAAACCATTGTCCCCCTCAACTCCGATGTGGCGATGCGCTTGACCACCGCCCGCTACTACACACCTTCCGGCCGATCCATTCAGCAGACCGGGATCGCGCCGGACATCGATATCCCCGTCGCGAAGCTGGAGACGGTCGACACCGGCCGGGTGCGGCGGGAGGCCGATCTGCGTGGCGCCCTCAGCAATGACACCGACAACGGTGATGCCAAGGCGGATGAGAACGACACGACAGAGGATTACCAACTCGCGCGCGCTCTTGATCTCCTGCGGGGCATCCACCTGTTTGAAAGCCGCATCGCCAATTGAAGCTGCCGATCCCAAAGATCGCTCTCTCGATCCCCTTTCTCGGCGGACGCGGGGCGAAGGACCCACCACCACCTGACCCTTTCGCCCCGGACACCCCAGCGGAAGGGTCAGAGGAAGCCGCGTCGTCCGAGGCGGGCGCGGACATCCCGTTTCCGCCGCCTGACCAGAAGACCGGTGGCGGCTGGGGCCGCATCATTCTGGTGAGCGCTCTCGCTGTCATCACGCTGGGTGGAACCGGGGCGATCGTCGGCTGGCTGGCGGTCAACGGTACGAAAACCGCAGCCATCCGGGACGCGACCCAACCACAAGTTTCAGTCGGGATTCGTCCGTTCGGCGCGGAGTTCCCGCCCAATTCCTCTCTGGACCGGACGCGGCGTCTGCTGGAGGAATTGGGTGTATCGACAGCGGGACTGCCGGAGGCCGATATCACCGTTGGCGCGGCCGAAGTCGAAGCGGAAGCCGAGGCCGTCGAAGAGAAAGAGGGCATGGCAGCCCTCTATGATCCCGCGTTGGCCGAAGAGAACGAAAAGGGCGTCCTGCCTATGATCGCGCCGGATGGCCGCCAGCCGTGGATCGAGTACGCCCGCTCGTTCTCCACGGACCAGGACCGGCCTCGCGTCGCCGTAATCGTCGGCCGTCTCGGCCTATCCCAGGAACTAACGGAGGCGGCGATCGAAGCCCTTCCCGGGGAAGTCACTTTGTCGTTCGCGATCTATGCGGACGACCTCGTTCCCTGGCTGGTGCGGGCCCGGGAAGAGGGGCACGAAGTGATGATCGATCTGCCGATGGAGCCGGTGGACTATCCTCGCAGCGATCCGGGACCGGAGACGTTGCTGGCGACGGCCGGGCAGACGGAGAACCTGCAACGCCTTCTGACGGTGATGGCTAGCGGTGCGGGCTATGTCGGGCTTGTCAGCGACATGGGCTCGCGTCTTCTGTCCGAGGAGAAGGCGCTGCGTCCGATACTCGACGAGATCAAACAGCGTGGCTTGATGTTCGTTGACAGCCGCAGCAGCTCGCGGAGCATCGCGATCGATATCGCGAACGAGATCCAGCTGCCCAAGGCTTTCGCCGACCGGATGGTGGATACGGTGCTCACCGCCCGAGACATTGACCGGCGCCTGGCGGACATCGAGCGCATTGCCCGGACCACGGGATACGCTGTGGCTCTGGCAAAGCCGTATCCCCTGACCATTGACCGACTGCGGCCCTGGATCGCCGGCTTGCGGGCCAGGGGCTTTGATCTTGCGCCCGTGACTGCCGTGGCTGATAAGCAGATAACGCGCTGACCACGGAACTTCCCATGTCCGACACGCCAATCGATCCCTCGTCCCTGCCGTACAGGGACTGCGTCGGCATTCTCTTGGTCAACCGGGAGGGTCTTGTGTTCGTTGGCCGCCGACGTGGGCTTACCGAAGCCGCATGGCAGATGCCGCAGGGCGGCATCGATAAGGGGGAGAGCCCCAGGGAAGCCGCCCTTCGGGAACTGGGTGAGGAGATCGGTACGGCGAACGCAGAGATTGTCGATGAGACGGAAGACTGGCTCTACTACGATCTTCCAGCGGATCTCGTCGGCAAGGCATTCAAGGGCCGGTACAGGGGGCAGCGCCAAAAGTGGTTTGCCATGCGGTTCCTAGGCGCTGATAGCGACGTCGATCTCGAAGCGCACGAGGTTGAGTTCGAGGATTGGAAATGGGCGCCCATAGCCGATCTCGAAGCCATGGTGATTCCGTTCAAGCGTGAAGTGTACCGGGAGGTTGTCAGACGGTTCGCCCCCCTGGCCAAACCAAGCTGAGCTTGAATGCGCCAACAAACCGGGTTGGTTCCCCCAAAAATTAGCCCAAGGTTCAGCCCTCATATCCACGCATGGTGAAGTAGAAATCCCTCGTGTTTCGGGGCTTTTCAAACACACTTCCCGATGATTTCGCTATTCTTCTATGGCATGGTACCGGATCATATAGGCCAGAACGCTTGGCCTTATCAGGAACTCTAGGGGATTCCGACGCGTGTCCAGGGCCGTTACTCTGCCGCAAACGTTCGAAAGACGTGGCACCTCGGTGAAGATGTACGCGCCGCGTTTTCAGCATATGCGTGTGCGCGAGTACATCCGGGAAGAGGACCGCAACCTGGAAGCCGTGATCCCGAACTTTTCTGGTATTCGGACCAATGAGTTCACTGTTGTTCCTTGGAAACAACTTCCGGATCTTGCCAGCTTTAAAGATCGCGATACACACGTGATCGAAGCCATTCTAAACACGTCCAAGACCCCGGAAATCGAACCCATCGCGGTTCGCGGTTACTGCATGCGGGCGGACTCGATTTACCACCCTGACGAGTATATGCGGCAAGTCGCCCGTGAACGTACCCAGAAGGAAAAAGAAGACATCGAGATGGTGCGGATGTCGTGTCTGGCCCAACTGACCCGGGAGTGCGGGATCGCACGGGGCGACGCTTTCATGGCAAAGGCGAACACGACGACGCTGCTCGATCTGATGACCGGAGACAAGGGAGGCGACAATTTCGATGTCTCTATCCTGATCGACCGGGTCATGCAGTTTGCCGCGGAGCGGAGCGGCACGACGGTCGAGGAAATCCGGGATTGGCTTGAACCTCTGGTCGGTATGATCGCGCCCTTTGGCACCGTCGTCTCTGGCGGGCGGGAACGGTCCCATGGATTTTTGTACCGGCAGCATGTCCGGCTGATCGAGTTCCGGAAGTCACTTCATGAGACCAGGTCAATGGTGCGTGAGGAAGCCGGCGAGAGCATCGATCTCATCAACAAGGTCTGTGACCAGATCATCGCCTACGTAAACCAGCGGATCGTTAAGCTAGACGAACACTTGGGGAATTTCGCGAGCGTTTTCAGCGCCTTCGACACATCGCTGGAACAACTCAGAAAGCTACGCCGGGACGTCTCCTATGGATTGGACGGGTGGGACGATCTGATCGATGTCTGGGACGATGCGGTTGAAGGCAAGGATATGGTCGGCGGCGGCGAAGGCTTGGAACGGGGCATCCGCCACATCCTGGACTATCTGCCGATGATTCCGGACCGGGAACTCAACCCCGACGGCAATGTGATGGAGGGCGCGGACTACGAGCGTGCGCGCGTGCGGCTGGTCGCGGAGATGCATTCCTGGTCCGACGGATCGATCGACACGACCCTCCGCGACCGCGTCGCCCGCGCGAAGGAAAGCCGGGTAGACGATACCGAGTCCAAGTGGAAGGCTGAGGGCTAAACCCCTCCTCGCATCAATGGAGCCTGCGGGACGGCCGCCACCGGCCGCCTATTTCCGCATCCAGCCACCGCCAACGCGGACGAACTCGCCAGACGCCGCACGATCGATCAGTTGCTTTCCGGCAAGCGCCTCGACGGCGGTCACGTCGACGCCGCGCTGTGCGGCAATCTCCTGATAGCGTTGCCGGCGGCGGGCGTTGACCTGATCCGCGATGGCCTTGGCCCCGGGGTCGTCACGCACCATTGCCACGTAACCGTTGTCTGTTTCCCCCAGCAGTCCCTGGGCTTTGGCCTCGGCAAGGCCCAGTGCGAACGCCACCGGAGGAGGGGACAAGAGCGCGATCGCGATCCCGCCGGTTAGAGCGGTCAGGAAGACCCGCCGGTTGGGATGATTCTTAGTCATACGGTCTGCTTCCCCCATGCTCGCGTCCCCGCTCAGAAGATGTCCCCTTCGCTGTCGAACAGTTCTTCCAGATCCTTTTCCAAACGGATCCGAACGTCCTGCTCGATGCGAACGTTGAGGTTGATGACAATCGGTTTCTCCGGCGCCTCGATCTTGACTGTCGGCGAACAGGCCGCGAGGCCGCCCGCGAGGCCAAGAGAAAGAAGAGCCGCGGCGGGCGCACTCCACGCCAGGCGCCTTGTGTCTTCAGCCACCGAGGCCAAACTCCTGAACCCGGTCTCCAATCGTTTCCTGGATGCGGTAGGCCCGCAGCGCGTTCCGAAGGATCTCATCCAGTTGCCCCGATAGAGTTGCGTTCAATTCGACCGGATACCCATCATAGAGATCCGGGTTCGAGCCTTCCAATTCGGCGCCAAGCGAGAAGCCGGTACCTGAGCGTCCCCCCAAACTCAGCGCCAGACGATCGTAGTGGAAGTTCTCGATCGCCTGAAGCATCAGTGACACCTGGGGTCCGCTCTCCGCCAGACCGGCTGGTGGTGTATCCGGTGCATACTGGACCTTTCCGGCATCGACGGACTCCAGCACCCCGTCTTCGACACTAAACCCAAGCTCGGGCGAGAATGTGACCGGAACACGGCCGGAGACGCGCCCTGTCGCCGCCAAGCCGTCCAATTCCAAAAGCGGGACAAGCACGGACACATCGAGCGCCTCGGCGGCGACCACGCTGGAAAACGGCTCCCCAGGCCGCCAGCTCATCGCCTCTCCAATCAAACGCCCATCGGCGAAACCCGCCGAAACCTTCGGCACGAACAGCCCGCCATCGCCGGGCAGCTCGAACATCCCCTCCAGGTTCCGGAGCACAACGCCAAAGATCGCCCGGTCCACTGAGATGGGCTGATCCTTAAAGCTGGCCGGTGGCTGTACGGACCGGAAGGAAATGGACGCCATTGCCCCATCCACTTCCGCAAGATCGGAGACATACCGGCCATCCTCAATCTGGATGGTGAGCGCTTCACTCTCCGTCAGCGTGCCATCAGGCCACAGCACCCGCCCGCTGGCCGAGAGACGTCCATTTGCCGAACCGTCGCTGTCGCCGCGAACCAGTGCCGCCAGTCGTGGGGACAGCTCTTCAAGCGGCACCCCCTCGGGACCAACGACAATCGGCGGCATTTCCACATCAAGATCCACCGACACACCATCGCGGACATCGACCCAACCGTCGATCTCCGCACCAAAACGGGATCTGGTATCCGCGATGACCAGAGAGAGCGGCAGGCGATCCGTCATAGCGACGCCGTTGGTCGGTGCCGCCTCCAAAGCAATGCGGAGCGTCGGCTGAAAGAGTTCACGGTCAGTGGAACCGACCGAGCGGGCAACGACTTCCGCCCGGCTCGGCACGAACCCGCCCGGTGTGATCTTGCCCGACAGCACCCCATTGATGCCCGACGCGGCGATGCCGATTGGATCCGTCATCTCGACCCGGCCATCACGGAGACTGGCGTCGATGGAAGCTGAGACCAGACCGGTACCGGATCGTGCTCCTGAGAGTGTCAGATCCACCAAACCGGCGGAGACCACATACTCGATTTCTCCGTGGTTGATGCGGCATTCGGGAAAGCTCAGAGCCAACGCACCGGACTCTATTCGAACGCCGGTCTCCTGGAGTTGTGCCAGGACGGCCGGCCCTGCCGCCGCGCCGGCTAAGGTCACAGGCTCGGCACAAACCATCGCCCCGTCATCAGGCTGCACGGCCAAACGGTCCAGATCAAACCGGAGCCGCTCACCGACGATTCCTACCTCGCCACCGAGGGACATTTCTGCAACGACATCACCCAGTTCGTCATTTGAGACTACGGCCGAGCCGTCCAGCTCAATTGAGAGAGACACGTCATCTGGCGTAATCCGCCCGGATGTTGAGAATGCGGTAACCGTGAGAGACGGTTCATCCCAAGCCGGAATTCCCGCCCCACGCACCGATAAGGACCGGATTGCCAGCAACCAATCAGGATCTCCATCCGCGCCGTTCTCCGGGTTTGAACGCGCGAAGCGCGCAGACAGGCCGAGGGAGGCGGGCTCCAGGGCCGGGCTGGTCATGGAGATATCGCCCACCACGTCCACGGTTTGCCGCGGCCCCCATTCAAGAGTGACGCGGGGTGGCTCACCAGCCCTGGAAACCTCAAGCAACACATTCTGGGAAACTGCCTTCGAGACGGTATCGGGAAAGGCCGGTCCTACAGAGACGGCGTTCGCCGAGAGACGGCTTCCGGGCAAGAGATCCAACGCAAGGACGCCGCGCGCCGCCGAGAGCGCCAGTCGCGCGTCAACATCCGCCCCCTCCACGCCCCTTATCAGCGGCCGCTCCGCCTTGAACGTCCATGATGAGACAGCGGCATTCGCTCGGACTTCTCCTTGAGCCGTTCCGCTCCCCCAATCCATCCCGCGCCAAGCATCGACATCAAAGGGAAGAAGGGCTGCCGGAAGCCGGCCCCGAACCCGGCCGGAGACCCCGCCGGAGACACTCTTTGTGCTGGGGCCCGGGTCTGTATCAGGGCCCGGGTCTGTATTGGGGCCCGGGTCTGCGGCGGTAAGCGCCGTTAGGCGGCCAAGAGGCGCCAGGTCCGTCGACCACCTTACAGTGAAGGCTGGACGGGGTAAGGCCGGTCCATCCACCGTTGTGGCCACATCGACCGTTGAACCACTCTGATCACCGAGAAAAAGACCAGCACTTCCCCCAGCCTCTGTTAACAGCAGGTCGAGACGCGCCTCCGCCCAACTCTCCTCGCGCCAAGCGACAGCGTTGGCGCGGATCCGTGCCGATGCAGCCAGCGGAGTCGCCGAGCTTGAAAGATCAAGCGCCACGGTCGCAGTTCCGTTTAGCTGTGCGACCGCTGCTTCGCCTATGGCACCTCGCCCCCCCGAGAGACGAAACGTCAAGTTTCCCCGACCGTCCTGATCTGTTTTCAGATCGAGCTTCAGCGAGGCCACGGCACGGACATGACCATTGGGGTCCGTTGCCGACAAGGCGAAGGCCGAAGAGACTTGCGGGGCATTTCCCAATGGCTCTTGCGCGGTCATGCCACCGGCCACAGTGACCGCTTTACCGGCAACCGTGGTGCGCACATCGACGCCCCAGACGTCCAGTCGACGAATGGTCACAGGAAGCCCCCTGCGGGCATCGAGCAAGGCGAGGAGATTCCCGATGAAGGTCAGGGGGTCGCCAGACCAACCGTCCTCGGCGCCGCCTCCGTCGCTGCTAACCCCGGTCTGCACGCCGGTCTGCGCCAGGGATACCCGAACCCCTTCAACGCTTACGTGATCCAGGTTTCGGCTGGTCAGTATGTCCGGCATGTAACTCAGGACGATCCGGGAGATCGTGGTCCCGTCCTTGAGCCGAAGGTCCTCGATGACCGCGCCATCGATCCGCAAATCGGATACCCGCGCCCGCGCGTCCTTGATACCGGAGAGCGGAAGCGCGTGATTGAGCAGGGTCGTCGCGATCTGTGCTGCGGGCTTCGGGCCAGCCGCGATGAGCAGAGGATAGACAACGGAAGCGATCGCGAGGGCGAAGATACCAAGATCTACGCCGGTCCAAAAAAGAACGATCAGCCACTTTCGCAGCAAGCCCCATCTCCGTCGGGTCCGCCTCCGATCGGCGGAACAGGCGATTATACGCCGTCAATCGACCGTGACAGGGTCGCAAGCCGGTTTTGCAAGACATCCCGCTCCATGTAACCCTGCCGAAGATGACGGATGCCTTGGCTCTGCACAAAACTGGTCCGCCCGTGGAGCAACCGGTAGTTATCCATAACGATTAGGTCGCCGGGCTCGAGTTTGAACCGAATCGTTTGCTCCGGTGAGGTGGTCAAGGCGGCAAAGAGGCTGCGGGCGCGGTAGTAGCGGGACAACGATGCAGGCGTGTCGTAGTCGACCCTTTCAGAGCGGTTTGAGTACCGAACTCTGCGAACGTCGCCGTGGCGATCGAGTTCAATCAGGGACCCTTCACTCTCCAGGATCGCATCGCCATCGTCATACCGGAACCGGGACCGAACTTCGGTCAGGGTCTCGAATGCCTCCGGGTCCTCCCGACGGATCCGGTCCGCAATGGCGAAGCCGTCGGCCAGCGTGCTCTCCCCGCCCTCCACTTCGTTGTGAAGGCAATGCAGGAAGATGTAACCGGGTATCGGATCCCGGTAGGGATTGTCCGCATGCGGCTCAAGACCGCGGGTCGTCATGGTGAGGTCGAACGCGTCAGCAACACTGCGGACATCGGCGATCGTGCCCCAATTGGTGGTGCGTAGCGGTCCGATCCGGCTCGACAACGCCTCGAGACCGTCCATACCGGTCGGCAGTCCTCGAACCAAAACCATGCCGTAACGGTCCAGCGCCTGGAGGGCCCGGCAAAGACCCGACTCGCTCTTGTCGACGGCCGCCAGGTCAAACGATGGTGGCGCGCCAAGTCCGGCGTCCCAAAGCGTTCGCTGCCGCCACCTCGGCGTGGTACCGCCGCGTGCGGTATCCAGGAGAACCAGCGGCACCATGGTCCTGTGCCCATCATCGAAGGTCAGTTGCACACCATCGGCGAGCAGCGCGGCCTCAAGCACCTGCAATGACAAGGGGATGGCCGCAGCGTCGATCAGCCGCTGGGTGGTCCGGGGATCGAGTGTTTCCGGGTCGGGACACCGTTCCCGCAGCCAAACCGGATGAAAGACACGCCGCTCGCCATCTGCCCATGTCACGGAGAGCCCTTCTGGGGTGACAGACACGTCCCTGACCAACGGCGCGCTGAGGGGATCGGATACGTCTCGCATTGCCATGGGCTGTCCTCCGCGCGCTGCAACAGTCGGGATACAATGCCCGGCAACCAGGCGGCTGTGTAGCCCACATCAAAGACGATCACCGGGCATTTATCCCTACAGGCCTCAACCACCCCTTATACGATTGTATTTTTCATATAAAAAGAACTTTAGTTGCAGAAAACTGCTTTACAAAGCTGGTCGAAACCCTACGCTTATACTGTCAATGGTCGAAATTCTCTATTGTCACACACAGAATACGACAGTAATCGTGATTGGAAGGGGCAGTCTCGTGAAATCAGCAATCCAAAAAACCAAGCCGGCCGCGTCATTTGGTGCCGGTCTCCGTGCGCCGAGTGTCCGGATCCACATTCGCCGCTCTTCGAAGTAGGCCCACGCCGGCGCGTGCGGCATCAACCGGAATGCCGCACGCTTCGCCAGGTCGCTGCACCCCTCAATGTCCCCGATTTCCTTTGTCCCCGTGTTCGGGGACCTGCTGCCGCCGATGCCGGCCGACCGGTCCGCTTTGGGAAGTGCGCCAACGGCGGCATTCCAGTACTGCGAGTCGATGGCATCGGCATCGGCGTTCGGTTGGTATGTCTTTCCGCCGCGAAGCATCGAGCTTCGCTGGACCGGGCTCAGGGTCGAGATCCTGGATGAGGGCAATTGGTGTCCGCTTGAGGGCCTCGGCTTTGGCGACGGGCATCAAGCGATCTGGGACGCACATGTTCCCACCCACCTGAAGGGGCGTATGCCCTACTATGTACAGCGGCTCTTCGTCCCTGGGATCGTTCAGATCTGGTCGGGCATCCTGGTCTCCAGTGACCCTGGGTGGAGTACACTGGTTAGGCCCATCCCGAACGTCTTCCACAACGAAGGATACGGGGTCTATGAAGGGATCATCGAAACCGACGTCTTCCGGCCCTGCCCGCTCTTCGTGAACATTCGCATGCTGAAGACCGACACGATTATCTCGCTCCCCGCAGACCAGCCGTTGTTCGCTGTCCAACCGGTGCCCCAAGAAAGTTATGCGGCGGGAACCTTGAGTGGCGCCAGTCCGTCCCATGCCCCCGACCAGTGCGGGCTTTCCACACTGACGGAGCCGGACCTGGAATCCCTCTCCCGAACCATAAGGTTGTTCGACCCACAGCGGGGTGAAACAGAGTTTGGGGAATACAAGTCTATCGTCAGGCGACGTCGGCGCCGGGAACAGAAAGACGCGGGCAATGCAAGCTGACCGACTAACGAACTCTTCCCAGCTCAGAGACCACCGTCTCGAGTAGCGAAACAGAATTCTGGAGGGGTTTGTTTCGCCAAATCGCGTCGACGAACCCGCTCCAGTCAGGGATCGCGACGTCCCAACCCGCGAACCCGCACAGATCAGCCCTAGCGGAGATGTTCGCCCAATCTGCAATACCGGGACTAAACTCGGTCTTTCCGAGCGCGAGTAACAGGATGGGCTTTGAAAGAGCTGAAATCTCCCTTGGCGGCCGATCCGGATCTACTTCGGATAAAGCGGTGAGAAAGTTCTTGGCCAACTCAGGCGCTACGGTGTGTCCCCGCTCATCCCTCATGACGACGGCATGGGCTTCGATGGCAGAAGACACAAGATCTCGTCCCCATTGCTGGCATAGTTCCAACGCCTCTACCGGTCCACTTTCTCTCTCGAACCTTCTCCTCAAGGCCTTTAAGTCGCCATTGATCCGTGCCTGAACAGCGGAGCCGCTTCTGTAGCTCGCGGAAGCCCGGTAATCGGAGGCGAACTCGGAAAACACCAGCGCATCCTTCGACAGTGCGGTGGCCTTGAAGTCATTCAGCGTGAAACGCCTTTCCTGGCGGTCATCGGAAGGTTGGAGATCCGTCAGATACGCCTGCCTAAGGCCTTTCAGAAACGCGTTGGATGCCCCCGCAATTCCGAACTGCGCCTTCTGCTGAGCCAATAAAGGCGGCAGGTCAAAGATTTCATCGTAGGCGGCGGTGGCCCTCAGGAAGTCGAATATCGGGTTGTCCGCAGCCGCTTTCACGACGGCAAGTCCGCGCAGAACGCTCGTCAGTGAATGGGCCGCCTCCAGCAAGCCAATCTGAACGCATAGGCGATAGACAAATGTCCGGTCGATATCAGTGAACAGATGCGCTCCAGGCCGGGCCGAGAGGTACCATGCATCCGGATTGGCAAAGAGGCTGAGGTCGCCCAAGCACTGGGAACGGACCTCCCATATCGCATCCCGAGCCGCGGCATCTTGTTTGCCCAAGGTTGGGAGTTCTTGGCCACCACACGTCAGAATTCCACTCTTATCGTACCAGCGCAACCGAACACCGACAGCGAGCTGACCCCGAAGCCTGCCATACCGGCCGTCAACCCCTCCAACCCGGTCGAGATCAAGACATCCGCCAGTGCGCCGGTTCACTTCCAGGTTGGCAGCAGAGAGGGTGGACGCGACCTGCGGCGCCAGATCGGGAATGCGCTGCACTTGGCCCGCGAAGAATGCCTCAGCCTCACTCTTGGTATAAGGAACGATGATGACCGGCGTTCCCGTCACAGGCACGAGTTCCGCCCCCGTCATCGCAAATTGGCTCGCAAGCAAGCACCAATCATGGTCGTCGACTTCTATGGTCGCGAAAGACGCTCCCAGCGATAGCGGATGCCGGCTCAGTGCCGAGAAGACCCTCAGTCTCTCATCGGCCGGTTCAATGTCGCGTGCGCGGTGGAGGGCGATAAGTCTCACCAATGCATCGTCAATCCGCCCATTGATCTCACCCTTATAGGACTCGTTTGAAACCAAGTAGGCGAATGAACGGCCAGTTTCGGCATTCACCATGAGGTCCGCCGTCGTTACGGTCGCGGTTCGAAGCAAGAGCTGAAGCGTTGAGACATCCGAAGGCTCGTTGTTGCCCATGGCCCCGATGGTTCGAGACCCTTCCGTACTGGAGAGACCGGCTGCCTGAAGAGACCCTTGTTCTGTTGCAAGCCGAAGGTCGACTTCACCTGAAGTCGGAGCACGACGCCCTCTGACGAGATGGGCTGAGGAATACAGGCGCCAGGTCGTCGGGAAGTGTCTCCAGTGTTTTCCCAGAGCGTTCAGCCGCGCCCGGAGCTGCGGAACAGCCGCGTCTACCGGCATTGGATCGGTTGTGACCGATAAGAGACGTGCCGCCCGGCGCACTTGGACCACGTCGACAAACAACCACCACAGACCGCCGACACCTGATGGGGAAGGATAAACACCGCCCTCAGCCAACATTTCCTGAGAGTGCGCATCCAACACACCGAAAGAGCCGGGACTCCGTCCGCAAGCAATCGCTACGCCGCTCACCGCGGTGTCCCAGATCGACATACCTTCTGCGATGCCGAAGCCATGCGGCACATCTTCCGGCAAGTCAGATGAAAGAAAATCGAGCAGAAGATGAAGATACTCGATCCATCCAGACGGCCGAAATTCCGACGGCCCCGGTCGGGTGGACGTTGTCGGCCAAGGAGCGGATGTGAGGAATGGAGAGGCTTCGTCTACGCTGACAAGAAGCTCCGCTGCAATCTTGCGGGCGATGTATTCTGCCTGCGTTACGTCCTTCAAGCCTGCCAACCGAGGACGAGGCGCTATCCTGATCGGGCTGCCCCATTCAGGAGTTAACGAAGCTGGGTAAAGTATCAATCCGCCCTTACCGTCAGCGTGCGCTTCAAGTCTCGTTCCAGGATAACTCCGCAACTTCTCGAACAGGCCAAAGACCGTATTCCGTGAAGTGGTGTCCCAGAAAAGGGTCTGTCCGGCGATCTCCAGTCTCGACAAGGAATCCCAGTCGGTTGACCTGTTTAAGAGCATGGAGACCCAGGCCTGACTCACGACGGAAAGTCTAGAGTCCGTCCATCGCTGAACGAGATCCACAGAGCGCAGCGCGCCCAGTAGAACCAACAACACCTCATTCGCGACCGCGTCGAGAGGCACAGAAGCCCTCTCAATCGATCGCTCTGGTGGGGGCTCGCGCCGGACGCCGTCAATTGGGTTAGTCCGTCGGGTGCGATCCATTATGTCCCCCTATGATCGGCGCATCTTCAAGCAAAACAACCGAAAATGATCCTAGGGTCACAGGGCCGGAACTAAAGCAAAAAGTGAGTCTTTTGCGCGATATTCGGTAATAATTCCGGTATAGTTTGAGTAATAGGAAAGCATTTTCCTGGAATACAGAAATTTGATTCTATGCTTTTGAGTCAGTTCTTACATTGTTACCATAGAAAACTGTATTAATTCATAACAATATTTGAAATATAAAATTAAGTTTCGCAGTATATTAGGTTATATACTTAGAATTACTATTTTATTCGACATAAGATCATGGTTAGATGTTGTTCTGGCCTATCGAGTCCAGAAGCACATCGGACCGGCCCTAACGCATGGTTTCAACCCCTACGTTGTTCCAGAATTCCTTGGGCTTTGTGGCACGTCCGAACGAACCAGAGAATAAATTATTACTTAACTGGCCTTTTGGCTAAGTCTTCGCGCAAGGCAGTCTTCAGGATCTTGCCGTAGTTGTTCTTCTGTAGCGCCGAAACAATACGGTAGAGTTTTGGGCGCTTAAACCGGGCAATATTCTCCAGACACAACGCATCGAGATCCGCCTCCGTCGGGGATGTGCCTTCCCGCGGCACCACGAAGGCGACCACTTCCTCTCCCCAGTCGGGATGCGGGCGTCCGACGACCGCGCACTCGAGCACGGCGGGATGGGTCAGCAAGATCTCCTCAATTTCCCTTGGGTAGATGTTGGTCCCGCCTGAGATGATCATGTCCTTGGACCGGTCTTTCAGCGTCACCAGGCCGTCAGGGTCCATCACGCCAACGTCGCCGGTCCAGAGCCATCCGTCTTTCAAGGACGTCGCGGTCGCCGTCGGATTGTCCCAATAACCGGCCATGACGATGTCGCCCCGGCAGATGATCTCCCCAACCTCTCCAAAGGGCTGCGGGATACCCGCGTCATCGACGATCCGAACCTCCACGTCGGTTCTCGGGTAGCCCGCCGATGCAATCGCCGCCTCCCACCTTGGATGCTCCCGGTCCCGGTAGACCCGCTTCCCGAGGCCGGTAATGGTCATCGGGGCTTCGCCTTGCCCGTAAATCTGAACGATCTTCGGCCCCAGGATATCCAGCGCGCGCTTCGTATCGGCCAGGTACATCGGCGCCCCGCCATAGACGATGGTCTTCAGATTGGTGAGATCCGCCTCTGCGATAAGCTCGCTGGTGATCAATCTCGTGATCATCGTCGGCGCGAAGAAGAACGTCGCTCCCGGCCAGTGGGCGATCAGTTCCAGTGTCTCGGCAACACCGTAACCGCCACTCTCCGGCACCACATTGTTCGCGGCCCGTGCAATATGGGGAAGCGCATAGATCCCGGAGCCATGGCTCATCGGGGCGCAATGGATCATGCAGTCTTCCGGCTCAATCCCGTCCACATCCGAGAAGTAGTTCATGACGGTGACTGTGAGATTCCGATGGGTCAGCATGGCGCCCTTGGGCCGGCCGGTCGTGCCCGAGGTGTAAAACAACCAAGCGAGCGCCTCCGGCGGCACTGGCTCATAGTCCATCGGGTCGGACGCAACCATGTCCCGATACGCAGCGCTCTCAGTAGATACCACACGCTCGACCGATGGCGTCTCATCCGTCACGGACCGAACCGCATCCGCCAGCTCAGGCGTGGCAATCACGACCCGCGTGCCGGAGTTCGCAAGAATGAACGCGATCTCTTTGGGGTGGAGCTTGGCATTGACCGGAACCGCGGCCAGACCAGCCCACCAGCAGCCGTACATGGCTTCCAGGTATTCCGCACAGTTCTTGGCGACGATTGCCACCCGGTCCCCGACCTGAAGCCCGCAGTCCCGCCGCAGCGCCGCCGCCAAGCCGGCCGTCCGCCGCGCCAACACACCATATGTATGGACGATGGTGGTCCCAACGGAGATCGCAGGTCGGTCCGGATACCGGTCCGCCGCCTTGGCAAGCATGCTGGCGTGATTCACGGCGCCCTCCCGCGCGCTGTTGGTTGCGCGTAGAATAGGCCCGTTCTGGCGGCTCCGAAAAGAACCGGTCAGCGCCGCCCGATAATCCTCAGCCGAAGCTCGCGGGAGATGGCATCAATCACGTACACGGTGATGAGGATCAAAAGGATGATGCTCATCACCTCCTGCCAATTGTTGGCACCGATCCGGTCAAAGAGCATGTAGCCAATACCGCCTGCGCCGACGATCCCGAGAATGGTTGCCGACCGCGTGTTGCTTTCAAGCGTGTAAAGCATCAGCGACAGCATGACCGGCCAAACCTGGGGAATGACGGCCAGTCTTTGAATCTGGAAACGTCCCGCGCCGCTCGCCTTGACCCCGTCCATTGGCTTCTTGTCCACGTTCTCGATCGCCTCGGCGAACAGTTTGGCAAGCGATCCCGTGTCGCTCACCGCAATCGCGGCGATCCCGGCGAGCGGCCCCAGACCGAAGGCACGAATGAAGATCAACGCGAGAACCAATTGTTCGAACGCCCGGATGAAATCAAAGCCGCGGCGGACGACGAAGCGGGAGGCCTCGAAGCGATTGATGTTCTTGGCACCGAGGAAACTCAGCGGGATGGCCATGAGCGTTGCAAAGAGCGTTCCCAGGAAAGCCATTGCCAAGGTCTCGCCGATGGCCGTGATCGGCTCCATGGCCAACTCCCACGTCGGCCACACATAGGGCGGGAACATGAAGGACAAGACATGCCCCAGCCGGCCCAAACCAATCCAAAACCGCTCGATCGTTACATCAAAGGCCCAGATGCCGTAGACGCCAATTGCGACAAACCCAAACACGATGGCGTAGCGGATGGCACGGTCCTTTGCCGTTGCCTGGAAGGCGCGCGGGATCCGGCGCTTAGCCTCCGAGACCGCCCTGTCGTCAATGTCCGAAACCCTCGCCGGCGCCTGCCGTTGCCGGCTGTCGATATTCATATCGGTCATGCCGGTGAGGCTCCTTCTTCAAACCGTATGACAGCGTGCCGGATCCGTTCGCAGATCACGTCGATCGTCGACACGGTGACGAGTATGATCAGGAAGAGTGCGCTAAGGCTTTCATACTCATTGAACGCGATGACGGTCCCGATCTCCTGGCCGAGGCCGCCCGCGCCGACAAAGCCGATGATCGAGGAAGCCCGCACGTTGATCTCGAACCGCAGGAGCGCGTAGCTCGCGAAGTTCGGAAGAACTTGCGGCACCACGCCGAGCCGGATCATCTGGAACCATCCGCCGCCAGCCGCACGGACACCATCGAGCGGACCGTGATCCACGTTCTCATTCACTTCAGAGAACAATTTTCCGAGGGCGCCGACGGTGTGGATGCCGATCGCAAGAACACCGGCCAAAGGTCCGGGGCCAAGGCAAAAGACGAAGATCAGCGCATAGACCAACTCCGGAACCGTTCGCGCGACTTCCATGAGCCGGCGGACAAAGAAGTAGACGGCCGTGCTTTCGACGAGTGTTCGCGTGGCAGCGAAACACAGAATGCCCGCGCCAATCGTGCCGAGTACGCTCGCCAGGAAAGCGATCAGAATGGTGTCGACCAGCAGGCCCATCCAGAACCAGAAGGGAAACAGCCATTCGTTCAGGTCATGAGCGAGCGTGTCCCAGGACAGTTTGGGCAGAATGCGGACGATAAACTCATGAAGCTTGGGCAGGCCGTTCCAGATCTTCACCGGATCGAGGTTGCCGATATCCGCCGCGACGAAGAAGGTGACAACAAACAACGCCAGCCCAATCGCCGTAAGCCGCCTTTTGTGGGCGCGCGCGTCGCTGAAAGCCGTGCGCACTTTCTCGACGCGGGCTTCGGCGGCGGCGCTTTGATTGAACGCAGCGGTACGCATCCGTGTATCCGGAAAAGTGATGGTTATTGGCTGACGTCAAGAAGCACATGGCGGCGCGGAAACGGCCGCCACGTGCTCGGGACGAGTGCCTTAGCTGCCCCGTTTCCGGCGGAGTTTCCGGAGGTCTTCCCGCATGTCGACGATCCACTGGTAGCGCTGGTGCGTGACCGGGGTGAACGTCATGTTCTCGCCGATGGTTTCGGCCATGCTCTCCGGCTCGAGTGCTGCGAACATGGTCATCGCGCCGACCATTTCATTGACCAGCTCTTTGGACAGGTTCGAGCGGGTCGCGAACGGTCCATTCGTGATCTCGGGGGACTTCCACACAACGCACACGTCCGATTGCTGGATCATGCCCTTGTCGGCCATCCGCTTGATGTTGGAGCGATTCTCATTGGTCCACCAGGTGACCGCTGCGTCGTACGTGCCGTTGACGACACCGACGATGCCGCCTTCGTGGCTGCCGGAGAACGGCGTGGCTTCGAAATACGTGTCCGGATCGATACCCTGCTTCTTCAGATTGAAGAGCGGAACCGCATAGCCCGAGGTCGAGTTCGGATCGGAGAACGCCAGCGTCTTACCTTTGAGATCTTCGACAGTCTTGAGACCACTGTCGCACCGAACCGCCAGGACCGAGTAGTAGCCCTTGCTTCCGTCCGGGCCCATCCGGGTCAGGAGTGGGATGACCTTGTCGCCCATTTCCTCGTACGCCCCGGCGTAGGAGGACGAGCCGAAGAAAGCAAACTCGATCTGGTCGGAGGCCAGAGCCTGCATCACGCCCGCATAGCTCGAGGCGGTGAAGATCTCGACCGGCTTATCAAGGGCGTTCTCAAGATACTTCTGCATCGGCGTATACCGTGCGACACGGTCTTTCTCATTCTCCCCCGACAGAATGCCAAAGCGAACGGTCTCGACCTCCGACCGCCAATCGGCGGCAGCGGCCGGTCCGGCGAACGCGACGCTCGCCGCAGCAAAAGCAGCAGCGCCCGCGAGGACGCGTCTTGTGATGTGCATCATGGTTTTCCTCCATTTGGGAATGCGACAAACGGGGCGCCGGCACCGGCCGGTCATGCGACCCGTTGGACCGCCTGGGGATCGACGGTGATCGCCGTCGATGTGATCGATTCCATGAACTCATCCGCTTCGACTCCATAGATCGCTCGGACACGGGCATCGGTGAGTTCATCGGGTCTGCCGTCGAAGGCCATCCTGCCCGCCGACATGGCGACGACCCGGTCGCAGTAGGTGCGCGCGGTATCGAGCGTGTGGAGATTGCAGAGAACCGTGATCCCAAGGTCCCGGTTGATGCCGCGGAGAGCCTTCATCACCCGTTGGGCATTCGCCGGGTCGAGGCTGGCGATCGGCTCATCGGCCAGAACGAGGCGCGGCTCCTGAACCAGCGCGCGGGCGATCGCGACCCGTTGTTGCTGCCCCCCGGACAGCGTATCGGCGCGTTGCAATGCCTGGTCTGTCAGGTCGAGACGGTCGAGCGCGTTGATGGCCAATGTCCGCTCCGCATCGCTGTACCACTTAAAGCATGTCGAAACCGGACCATGGTGGATCGACCGGCCGATCAGCACATTGGTGAGCACGTCGAGCCGGGCAACCAGATTGAACTGCTGGAAGATCATGGCGCACGACGCCCGCCAGGCCCGGAGCTCTCGCCCGGTCAGGGCCGTGACCTCTTTCCCATCGAACAGGATCCGGCCTTCCGTTGGCTCTATCAGGCGATTAATGAGCCGCAACAGCGTCGACTTGCCCGCGCCTGAGCGGCCAATGATACCAACCATCTGTCCGGCCTGGACCGAGAAGTCCACGCAATCAACGGCCGTGACCGTGCCGAAACGCTTCGAGAGACCATCAAGAGCCAGCACCCGGCACCCCCATACCGCTAAAGCAGCCGCATGCTGCGGCGCACCGTGCAGACGCTAGTTCTGGGAGGTGAACAAACTGGTCGCTTATCGATGACAGAACGCTGTCAGTTCCGTGACCATGGTGGTGCGCATCGATCGAAGAATTGTTATAAAACCGTATAACTAGAAGGCGCGCTCAAGAGAGATCTTGGGAAAAGGGGTGACGAATTGTCCCAATCGGCGATTTCCCAGGCCGTATGCCATTCCGTCACTGTCCTGTAACCAATGGCCGGTACGCACTCTGACCAGGAGTGGTGCTGGGTGGGCCTGGAAACAGGATCTTTGAACCGATCAGCGCCAAAACAAGGGAGAGTACGACATGGATCGCGTATCCAAGACCGGTGACGTCGCCAACACCGCACATGCCCTTTCTTTCGACGAATGGGATGAGCTGCATTCGCCGCGGCCGGCCCTGACCGACTTCGATGTTATCGCAGAGCAGGCGATGACCCGCCGGGGTCTTCTGGGCGCCTTCGCGGCTGTCGGTGCCACCGCCGCTCTGGCTGGTACGTCAGCGCTGACACCGGCGCATGCCGGCGGTCACGCAACCAGCCGTCTTGCCTTTGACGCGGTTGGCGCCAACACGCTGGATACCGTGACCATTCCGAACGGCTATAGCTGGCATGTCGTTGCGACCTGGGGCGACGAGCTTTGGTCCAACAGCATCCCGTTTGCCCAAGCGACCCGCGGCACAGGTGAGAGCCAAGAGCTGTCTTTCGGTGACAACAATGACGGCATGTCGCTGTTCACCGATGGCACGACCAGCATCCTCGCGGTCAACAACGAGTTCACCAACCGCTCGATCATTTACGGTGGCCGCGAAACCAAGCTTCCAGAAAACGCCGACGATGTCCGTAAGGGCAAGGCGGCCCATGGTGTCACCGTCATGGAAGTCGCGGAGGCCAACGGTCAGTGGTCGATCGTCAAGGACTCCAAGTTCAACCGACGTATCACGGCCGACACGCCGACCGAGATCACGGGCCCGGCCCGGGGTCACGACCTGCTGAAGACCGCCGCGGACCCGTCCGGCACCACCTCACTCGGCACGTGGAACAACTGCGGCAACGGCCGGACGCCATGGGGCACCTATCTCGCCTGCGAAGAGAACTTCAACGGCTACTTCAGCTCCAGCGACGAGAACTACAAGGCAAGCGCCGAGCTGTCCCGCTATGGCGTGAAGAACAAGGACTGGGGCTACGCCTGGGCCACGGCTGACGAGCGTTTCGACATCTCGAAGCACCCGAATGAGCCGAACCGTGCTGGCTACATAGTCGAGATCGACCCGTTCAACCCGACCTCGACGCCGAAGAAGCGGACGGCGCTCGGCCGCTTCAAGCACGAGAACGCCGAAGTCGTTCTGGCCAACGACGGCCACGTCGTTGTGTACATGGGCGACGATGAGCGGGGCGAGTTCCTCTACAAGTTCGTTTCCGCCGGGACCTACTCGGTCGGTGGCGACAACTCCGACCTGCTGGAGAACGGCAGTCTCTACGCTGCCAAGTTCGAAGCGGACGGCTCGGGCAAATGGATGGAACTGACCCCGGCGACCACAGGCATGGCCAGCCAGGCCGAGGTCTCCATTCACAGTCGTATCGCGGCGTCCGCCGTTGGCGCGACCACGATGGACCGTCCGGAGTGGGTTGCCGCAAACCCGAAACGGGCCGAGGTCTATTGCTGTCTCACCAACAACAAGAACCGCGGCGTGAAGCCGAATGCCGGCGGTGACGACACCTCCGTCAACGGTCCGAACCCGCGGGAGAAGAACAACTACGGCCAGATCGTCCGCTGGATGCCGGCGGGGAGCGACCATCTCTCCGACGACTTCACCTGGGATCTGTTCGTGATTGCAGGCAACCCGACGGTTCACAGCGATGCCTATGCGGGCTCCAAGAACGTCACCGCCGACAACATGTTCAACTCCCCGGACGGCCTTATGTTCGACAGCAACGGCCTGCTGTGGATCCAGACCGACGGCAACTACAAGAACGAGGGCGACTTCGCCGGTATGGGCAACAACCAGATGCTGGTTGGCGACCCGGTCACCGGCGAGATCAAGCGTTTCATGGTTGGCCCGAAGCAGTGCGAGATCACAGGCATCGCCTGGTCGGCTGACAAACGCACCATGTTCGTCGGCATCCAGCATCCGGGTGAGCGCGGCGACAGCCACTTCCCCGATGGCGGCAGCACCGTTCCCCGGTCCTGCATCGTGGCCATCAACAAGGATGACGGTGGTCTGATGGGCTGATCCAGCTCGTACTGGAAACAGCAGAACCAAAGGAAAGGGCGCCGTCTGGCGCCCTTTCTGATTCCAGTCTGGAAGATATCAGTTCAGATCGGCATCACGATGTTGCCGAGACGGGCTGTCAGCTTCCGGTTTTCCGCATAGTCCACCGGAACCGTGACTAACGCCGGCCCTTCTTGGGAGAAAGCCTCCTCCAGCGTCGGCATGATGTCGTCGGTGCTCAACACGTCCTTGCCCCACATGCCGAAGGATTTCGCCAGCATCGGGAAATCCGGGTTCTGGAAGGCAAGATCGGAATGGCGACCATCGAAGCCATTCTGCTGCTTCCACTTAATGAGACCGTACTCCCCGTCGACCCAGACCATCACCACGATGTTGAGCTTCAACCGGACCGCCGTTTCCAGTTCCTGCACATTCATCATGAAGCCCGCATCGCCGCAGATCGCGAGAACCCGCGCCTTGGGGTTGGCGTACTTGGCCCCGATTGCGCCTGGAAGGGCGACACCCATGGAGCAGAAGCCGTTGGAGATGAGGCAGGTGTTCGGGTCCTCCATTTGAAGGTAGCGGGCAATCCACATCTTATGGGCGCCAACGTCGCTCAGAACGATGTCCTCTGGGTTCAGGAACTTCTCGACGTCGTTCAGGATTCGTTGAGGCTTCACCGGGAAGGAGGTATCCGCCTCCTCCATCCAGAGATCCTCTTTCATGGTTTCGCGCAACTTCGCCCGGTCCTTGATGTCGAACAGAGGGAGCTTGCCGTCGAAGCGGGCATTCATCTCCTCGTTCAGTTGCCACATCGCATCCGCAAGATCGGAAACGATGTCCACATCGACCGGGAAATCCTGATCGATCTCAGCGGGCTCGAAGTCGATGGAGATCAGCTTCTTGCCGCGGGTCTTGTTCCAAAGGCCGGGTGCGTACTCGACAAGATCGTAGCCGACGGCAATCACCAGATCCGACTGGTCCACGGCGAGGTTCACGTAGTCACCGCCCTGAAGGCCCATAGTGAACAGGCAGTGCTCGTCAGAGCGGGCGACCGCCCCCTTGCCCATGAAGGTGTTCACAACGCCGATGCCGGTCTTCTTCGCGAACCGGCGGAGCTGCTGGGACGCGCGCTTCCGAACAGCCCCATTCCCGGCGAGGATGATCGGGTTCTTGGCCGCGGCGATGAGGTCGACAGCAGCCGAGATGGCCTTGTGATCCGCGGCCGGACGGCGTGTGACGTTGACGGACATCGGCTGATACTCGTCCGGCAATTCGCGTTTGGCGATGTTCTCCGGAAGCTCGATCACAGTGACGCCGGGCTTCTCGGATTCCGCGACCTTGAAGGCCTTGCGGATAATCTCGGGGATGTTCTCCGGGACAATCACGGACTGGGTCCATTTTGAAATGGGGTCCATCATGGCGAGAGCGTCCATGTTCTGGTGGCTCTCCTTGTGAAGCCGCCGCGTGCTGCCCTGCCCGATGATGGCAACTGTCGGCGCCCGGTCCATGTTGGCGTCGGCCAGACCGGTCACGAGGTTGGTCGCACCCGGCCCAAGCGTGGCGAGACAGACGCCCGCTTTGCCCGTCAGGCGCCCATAGGCGTCCGCCATGAAGGCCGCCGATTGCTCATGGCGGCAGAGCACGAACTCGATCTTGCTGTCGATCAGCGAGATCATCAGGTCCGCGTTCTCCTCCCCCGGCACGCCAAAGATCCGCTCGACGCCCTCTTGTTCCAGGCACCGTACGAAGAGATCAGAAGCCTTCATCGAATTCCCCTCCAGCTCGATGATCGGTCTCAGAGACCGGTAAGCGCCGGTGATTTGATCACCAGCATTTTTTCAATGCGCATATCCGACATGGTGTGAGGCATGCCGCCGACGCCAAGGCCCGATGGCCCCAGTCCCGCGAACGGCATCCAATCCGTTCGGAAAGCCGTGTGGTCATTCACCATGACGGCACTGGCGGCCAGCCCCGCGTACGCTTCCATGGCCGTGTCGATGGACTGGCTGAACACGGCCGCCTGAAAGGCGAAGTCGATGTCGTTGGCCCGTCCGATCGCCTCGGAGATGTCGTCGAACC
The DNA here is from genome assembly GCA_963691835.1 of Thalassobaculaceae bacterium. Taxonomy (GTDB): domain Bacteria; phylum Pseudomonadota; class Alphaproteobacteria; order Thalassobaculales; family Thalassobaculaceae. Next base: position 3,095,633 of record OY829383.1, on the reverse strand, counting down.
GATAGACCGCGATCACCGGCCCGAAGATCTCCTGGCGGGAGAGCCTGCAGTCGGCAGGAGGATCGACGATCAGCGTCGCGGCGTAGGTCGTCTCGCTCAATCGCTCTCCGCCGGTGATCAATGCACCACCGCCAAACGTGGCTTCCTCCACCCACTCTCCGACCCGGTCCGCCTCCTTGGGACTGATCAGCGGGCCGATCTCCGTCTTCGCATCCGTTGGATCCCCGATCACCTGAGCGTTTGCGGCGGCAGCGAGCTTCTCGACAAAGCCGTCCGCGATGGACCGATGAACAAAGACCCGCTGGACCGACACGCAGACCTGGCCCGCGTGGTAGTAGCCACCCTTGGCGATCGAGGGGATGGCGACATCCAGGTCCGCGTCCGCGGCAACGATCACCGGGGCCGCCCCGCCATGCTCCAAAGCAGAGCGAGTGCCCGGCGCCAGTTTGGAGTTGAGCGACCAGCCAATACCAAGGCTGCCAATGAAGCTGAAGAAGCGCACCCTCGGGTCTGTAACCATCTTGGTGGCAATGTCGTTGTTCGCCGTGATCGCGGTTTGAGCCCACGCCTTGGGAAGCCCCGCCTCATGCAGGATATCGATGAATGCGACACAGGACAGTGGCGTGGGGCTGGCCGGTTTGACCATCACGGGACAGCCGTTCGCGACCGCCGGGGTGACCTGATGGACAATCAGATTGAGCGGGTGGTTAAAGGCACTGACGGCCATCACCGGTCCGATCGGCACATGTTGGGTCACCGCCATGCGACCGGCGGAAGCCGGGTTGATCCGCATCGGGATGACTTCGCCCTGCTCCGTCCGCAGCACTTCCGCGCAGACCGACAGGCCGTCGATCGCACGATCGACCTCGACGAAGGAATCCATCAGCGGCTTGCCGCCCTCCCGGGCCGCCTGGGTCGCCAATTCATCCCGGCGCCCGATCATGATCTCGCCGGCGCGCTCAAGAACCTTTAATCGCTCGGGGATGCTGAGACGGCCGTCACCCGTCTTGTGAAGACGGTCGGCGGTAGCCAACAGAGCTTCGGCCTCGGCGTCGCCAATGGTGTCAACTTTTGCGAACGGCGTACGATCATAAGGCGAGACAACATCCCGCGACGTTCCGGTCGTCATGACAACTTCCCCCCGTTCGTTGTCGTTGGGCCGCCCGGTGCCAGCCCCCTAGCAACGTAGGCCAATTCCAACACTTGAACAGGGATGCGCGGGTGCGAATCGGCATCACGCAAGCGGCGGTCGGCCTCTCCTTGGACCAGAGCAGACTGAAGGGATTGTTTCGACTCTCCAGCCGGATTGCAATGCGTGATCGCTCTTATATGCCGAAAGTTGCAGTCTCTTGGTCTGCCGTGATTGCGAGCATTGCCATTGAAAGATGGTAAAGGGAACTCGCCGGCATCGTCGGGTCGGCAATCGTCAAGGCATCGACGCCAAGTCTTTCGGACCAGGTGCCGTCTGCCGACAGACGGTGGTCCAGAAGATGGGACAGAACCTGACTCTGTCCGATCCCTTCAACGGGTTTCTCGCGACCGGCGAGCGCCTTGGCCAACTCAAGGGTCGGCCAAAGCCGGCGGGTGGGCGCAAGTATCTCGCTGTTCTCTGCATCGATCTCGTCTACCAGCCCGCCGTCGCTCGCGTTCCAGCCCCGAACGATTGCGGCTTCCAATAAGATCTCCGCACTGTGATGGAGGTCGTCACGCGCCAAGAGGGTAGAGGCACAGGTCAGAAGCCAAGCCCACTCTGCATGGTGGCCGGGCTCAACCGAACGCCCCTTGAAAGGGTCCGGCGTCAGATCACGGCGCAGATGCTCGAACAAGACCGGAGGATCAGGCCGGTAGAACCCCTTTTCAAACAAAGCCAGAACGTCCTCGGCGAGCGCGCGCCACCGTGCCTCCCCCGTGGTTTCCAACAACAGAAGGCATGCTTCCAACAAATGCATATGGGGATTTTGCTCGACCCGCTCACCGGCCAGATCACGTCCCCCACGATCGAGGCACTCGGAGAAACTGCCGTCCGGCCGCTGGAACGCGTCGGTCATCATCCGATGGCCTTCATCGAGAAGGTCGCGGACATGGGGGGCCTGCATGTCCCCCCCGGCTGCGATCCAGGAGCCGAGGCCAAACAGAACGAACGCGTGGGCGTAGAGATCCTTGTCTGTATCAGAGGGCTTACCCTCCGGGTCAATCCGCGCGAACCAGCCCCCGCCATCCATATCGCGGAACGGGCCAGAGAGTTGGTCGACCAAATCCCCCGCCATGGCCCAGTAGCCCGCGTGCTGAAGGCGCCTGCCCCAGATTGAGTAAGTATGAAGTTGTCGGCCCAGAAGCATGACCCTGTGGAAGCCTGACTCTACCGGCGCGCCATCCGCATTGAGACGCTCAACCAGAAATCCTGAGGCCGTCCGCCCTCGCTCAAAGAAGAGAGGCAGTGTGCCGCCGGTAAACCGGCCGACGAGCTCGCGGGCAATCTCGTCGGTCTTGGGGGTCACGCCGAGGCCGGCTCCCGCATGCGGGCGTTCGCTTCTTCGAAGAGCCGGAGGTTCTTCTCGACATCATACGGCTTCTCTTCGAGCGTCTCGGGGTCCCACTCATGCCGGTCTGCGTCGAAGAAGTCGCCGCCGTAGACGTGCAGCGCCGCCGTCACTTTGGTGAGCGGGTTCCGAACCGAATGGATCGCGCTATCGCCAAGCGACACCACCTCCTTCTCACCAAGCTGATGCAAGCCCATCTGCCGGAGACCGTCGCCGTCTCGCCGCCAGAAGGTGTTATCTTCCTGGCCCGTATAGATGCCGATCACCGCCCACATGTCGTGGTCGTGCGGCATTAGATCCATGCCCGGCGCCCAAGCAAGGCTCAGAACCGTCAGGTCCGAGCTCCGGAAAAGCGTCTTCACCTCACCCTTCGTTGGTTCGCCAACGGCACGCATGACCGCCGCCGGGTCCGTGACCGCTTCCGAGACGAGTTCGTGGATCGCCTTCTGCGGGCGATCTTCCGACAACGCCGACCGGCAGTCCTCAATGAAACGTTCCACCTCAAACATCGCCGCCTCCCCTAGCACCGATGAGAAAACAAGCCCGCATTAGAACCGTCCGCGCCGGACCCGTCCAGCCTGGACATGCAACCCAGAATCACCGTAGTCAGGGGCAATGCAAACAGGGGCGAAGGGGCAAAGCGGTGACAGACCAGCATGGCACCGGCACGTTCGCAGATCGGCTCATTCAGCGGACACGAACTCTAAAACATCCGCTTTGTGTCGGACTTGACCCCTTCGTTGACCGGATACCGGCTTGCTTCGGCCACCCAAACGACCCTGTCGCCCGCATGGACAGCTTCTTCCGCGCGGTATTGGACCGGCTGGAAGGCCGGGTCTCGATCGTGAAACCCCAGATCGGCTTCTTTGAGCCCTTTGGCTCACGCGGGTTGAAGGTGGTCGAAGACATCGTCGCCTACGCGAGAGAGCGCGGGCTGTTGGTTCTGATTGATGCCAAACGCGGGGACATCGGCTCAACGGCGGAAGGCTACGCAAGGGCGTGGTTGAGCGATGAGGGGCCGGGTGCCGGTGACGCGCTGACGGTGAACCCCTATCTGGGACGCGATACGCTTGAGCCGTTTCTAGATTGCCTGGAACCCGGCGGGCGAGGACTGTTCGTCCTTGTGAAGACCAGCAACCCGGGCTCGGCCGATTATCAGAACCTGGACGTTGACGGCCAGCCGCTCTACCGGCGTGTCGCACAGTCGCTCGCCGATCAGGCTGATCGTTTCAAAGGGACGGCGACCGGCTGGTCATCGCTTGGGATCGTGGCTGGTGCCACTTGGCCCGGAGAAGCTGAAGCCATTCGCGAGTGTCTGCCGAACAGCCTCTTCCTCGTCCCCGGATACGGCACCCAGGGCGCGGGCGCGGCAGAGGCTGTGGCCGGTTTCGTGCGGGGGCCGGCGGGATTGGAAGGCGGAATCGTCAATGCATCCCGGTCCGTCCTCTATCCGTCAGGGTCGGACACGGACGATGCCAAGATCTGGGAAGCCGCGTTCGACGCTGGCCTTCAGCGGGCGATCGAAGACTTGGGAAATGCCGTGGCGCGTTGACGCGTATCAGGCGAGGCCCTTATCGCCCATGGCGACAAACTTCTGACGCCGGGCATTGCGCAGACGGCCCCCATCCTGGCCGATGAGCGGGCGAAGCGCCGCCTCCACCGCGTCGCCAAGGTCCTGGATCGCCCGATCCTTGTCCCGATGGGCCGCCCCCAAGGGTTCCGGCACGATCTCATCGATCACACCGAGTTTCTCCAGATCCTGAGCTGTCATCCGAAGCGCGTTGGCGGCGTCTTGGGCGTGATCGGCACTCCGCCAGAGGATCGACGCACAGCCTTCCGGTGAGATCACCGAGTAGATCGAGTGCTCGAACATGAGAACCCGGTCCGCCGTCGCCAAAGCCACGGCACCGCCCGAGCCTCCTTCGCCTACGATTGAGGCGACGATCGGCACCCGGAGGCGCAAGGACGTCTCAATGGATTTCGCAATCGCCTCCGCCTGACCACGCTGTTCAGCACCAACGCCGGGATAGGCGCCCGCCGTGTCCACAAAGGTCAGCACTGGGATCGCGAATCGGTCCGCCAGCTCCATAAGGCGCTTGGCCTTTCGATATCCTTCCGGCCGGGCCATGCCAAAGTTCCGCTTCACGCGGTCTTCGGTCGTGACCCCCTTCTCCGTGCCGATGACGACAACGGAATTGCCGCGGAACCGGCCGAGGCCGCCAACAATGGCGAGGTCCTCGCCGAAGCTGCGGTCACCGGCGAGCGGCGTAAAGCCATCGATGAGGGCCGAGACAATCTCCGTGAAACGGGGCCGATCCGGATGCCGCGCAACCTGGACCTTCTGCCAGGGCGAGAGCTTCTGATAGGCGGAGCGCAGCTGCCGTTCCACCTTGCTCTCCAGGCGGCCCACCTCCTCGCCAATGTTGAGGTCGCCACTACCCGCGAGATGACGCAATTCTTCAATCTTTCCTTCGAGATCCGCGATCGGTTTTTCGAAGTCGAGGAAGATGCGCATTCGGAGCCCCCTGAATCAGATAATCGACGAGTATACTGACTTCGAGTCTCCGGGGCCATGCCCTCAAAGGACCCGCAGCCCGGTCAACAAGCATGAGCTTGACCCTAGACTGCTTACCCGTCCGCTAACGGATGTGCGGTTGCCACGAGCGATTTCAAGCGTTCGGCGAGTACGTGTGTATAGATTTGTGTCGTTGAGATGTCCGCATGGCCGAGCATCTGCTGCACACTTCTGAGGTCCGCGCCGTGATCCAAAAGGTGGGTCGCGAAGGCGTGCCGGAGGACATGGGGCGAGACGCGCCGCCGCTCAATTCCGGCCTGATCCGCGAGGGCATCAAGAAGCTGTCCGACCCGTCTTCTGGTCAGATGCCCCTCCTTACCTCTCGAGGGAAACAGATACGGCGATGTTGCTCGGACATGGGGCAGAAACGCGCCCCGGACGCCCTTGTAGGTCTCGATGGCGTCGATCGCCGCTTCCGTCAGCGGAACAATCCGCTCCTTGTCGCCTTTGCCCCGAACAAGGAGGAAACGAGGGTCGCGGGCGACCGCTGCCAGCGGAAGGGAGACCAACTCCGACACTCGCAGGCCCGTGGCGTAGAGAATCTCCAGCAAGCAGACAAGACGAGTTCCCTCGGGGCCCTCGATCATCCGGCTTGTCTCAAGAAGGTCGTCGACTTCGCTCTCGCTCAGGATCTTCGGCAGGGGGCGCCCGGGCTTGGGCGCGTCAATCGTGGTGGTCGGGTCGTCTGCCCGCCAGCCCTCGGAGAAGAGGAACCGGAAGTAGCGCCGAAGGGCCGACAGCCGTCTCGCCGCCGACCGAGGGGATGCGCCTGCCGTCGCCAAGGCCGCAAAATGATCCCGGAGGTCCTCGGAAGAGGCCCGCTCCAGGCTCTGGCCTCGCTTTTCGGAGAGGAGACCCGCCGCGACCGCTTCCAAGTCCCGCCGATAAGCGTCGATCGTGTGGGGAGAGGCGCCGCGCTCCACAACCAGCATCTCCAGGAACGCGTCTGCAGACGCTGGGAGATCTGGCCGGAGCGACCGAGGGGGCATGTCAGACGCCCCGGAGGAATGCGATCTCCACCGCCAATGCCCGAGCGTCTCCCTCCAATCCGAGGAACCGCAGCGCACTGACCACGGACACCAGATCCAGAAGATCACCGGACGCTGGGACGGCCCCAAGAACGAGGGCGGACAGGGCGACCGCCTCGCCCGTTCTGCCTGCCGCCAGTGCTGCATCCATCGCCCGCCGGATCGCGGGAGCCGCACCCGTTCGAACGGACGCCGTCGGCAAGGAGATCAGGCTGCGCCATGCCGCGTCGCCGAGCGGGTCATCCAAGGCCTCCGACAACGCCAACATGGTTTCCGCCCGGTCAACTGCCCGTTCGGGTGCATCGGTCCGGACCAGCGCCCACCAGGACGCGGCGGCCTCGGGCTCCCGTTCTGCCACGGTTGCCTGATCCGCGATTCGCAAAAGCGGCCAAAGCTGTAGATAGGCGGCCGCGACGTCCTCATCGAGGCGGGCTTCCGCGCGTGCGAGATCAACCCACGGTCCAAGATCGTCCAAGCGTCCCGCTGCCAACAAGGCTTTGACGGCGGTGGGTGCGAACCATCCCAACTCCGACGACGGGTTGAGAGCCGTGATGCTCGGCGCGTACAGACGCGCTGTCTGGAGAAGGCCGCCAACGGCCGGGTCACCAGATCCGCCGAAGGACGCCGCAGCAGTCTCAGCACCAGCGCTGATCGCGGCAGACCGTTGCTTATCCGCAATCTCCAACGCTTTCTCGATCGCCTGAGCCCGCGCCAAGTCCACGTCCTGCAAAGCAGCGGCCTCGAACAGCAGGGCCCGGGCGTTCGGACCGGGGTCCGCCTCGGCGACACTGATGGCGCTGTCGAGAAGCGAGGCGTCCACGTCAACGGTCCGGTAGAGGGACGCCAGATCCCTCGGCAGCACCACACCCAAACGCTCGCCTCTTTCCGCAAGAACCATCCGGTCCTGGAACGGGGTCGCCGGATTGGCAAGGACGGGTGAAATCAGCATCGGCGCGAGTGCCTCGATCACATCGCTCGGCAATGGAACACCCGCCGCCTGGGCCATGGCCACATCAATCGGCCGAACGGGTTCCCACTCAATGCCACGCGCAGGTCCGGACTGTCCGCCGAGCGCGGCCAGCAGGCCGAAGAAGACGGGATCCTGCTCGCCAAGTTCGACAAGCAGTCGAGCGCCGAACTCGGCCCGTTCCGTAGCACCCGCCATGGCGTCACAGAAAATGACCGCCTTTTGCCAGGAGATTGAGGTCGCGCGGCCAACCCGCTCCCGTGCGGTCGCGCATCCGCTCTCGTAGTCGCCCCGGAGCAGGGCCGTATCAACAATGGTCCGGACAGTTCGATCGTCGTCAATGGCCCCGGGTACCGCCGCGACGAGACCCGAAAGCTCCCCCAGCGCGCCCATGCGGGCCAAGGCATCAAGGCGGGCAAACATCAGATCGCCGCTGACGGCGTCTTCCGCACCTTCCGGCTGGCGGACACGGGCCGCACTCAGCAGCAGGCGGCGCTGAAGATCCCGCCCAACCGGTGACTGGGTCTCACCAGGCAAGAGGCCGAAGAGCCGCGCAATCACGGGACGCGGCGTTTCGAGCCAAGCGTCCACCGGAAATCCACCCTCCCCCTCGCCGAGGATGCCAACCTCATCAACCGTCGGCGCGCCGAGTTGGTTGACGACGATTCCGGATTTCACCTCGTTCGGGGGGACTGCATTGGTTTGACCGGAACCCGCTGACGGCGCCGGCGGTGCGGACGGCGTGGCGGTACCATCGCTCGTCGCCGCACTGCCGGAAGGCTCGGTATCCGGCGTGCGCCTCTGATCGAAACTCGGCAACGTGCCAGGCAAGAGCGAACGGGGGGCCGTCTGCGCAATGGCTTCAGAACAAAGCGGTCCGAAACATGCCGCCAGGAGAAGGACAATCAACCCCCGGCCGCTGCGGACGGGGGACATGCCGGCGCTGCACACCTCCGCCCTCACCGCTTGAACCGATCGTTGGAGATCACCTTTTCAACCTCGGCTGACGGTGCCGGTATGTCCCATGTCGACAGGAAAGCGAAGCCGCCGCCCAGCAAGGCCACCAACACGACGACAAACACAAAGAAACCACGCATGCGCCTCGACGCTCCTCTGTCCGGGACCCGTTGGTCGGAACGATCGCGCGTCCCCCTCCCATAGATCCACAACAGGTGTATGATAGGGACTGATTGTGACGCAACAGCGACGCCAAATTCATCCATTGGCGTTGCCCGCTGCGTCTTTTTTCATCCGACGGTTTGATGACGAGCGACCCCGACACTCCGAACAACGACCGGCCGGCGAACGCTTCGCCGTCGAAGACGCTTGTTCTCGTTGGACTTATGGGTGCGGGAAAGACAAGCATCGGCCGTCGGCTCGCCCAGCGCCTTGGGGTCCGCTTCAAGGACGCGGACAAGGAGATCGAGGATGCGGCCGGCTGCTCGATCGCGGATTTCTTCGATCGTTTCGGGGAAGCGGAGTTCCGGCGGGGCGAAGCGGCTGTCATATCGCGTCTTCTTGATGAGCCGCCGATGGTCCTCGCAACCGGCGGCGGCGCCTACATGGCAGAGCAGACCCGTGATGCCGTGCGGGAGAAAGGCATCGCCATCTGGCTGAAGGCCGATCTGGATGTTCTGTTCGAACGGGTTTCCAGGCGGACGGACCGCCCGCTGTTGCGGACTGAGAACCCGCGCGAGACCTTGGCAAAGCTTATGGCGATCCGATATCCGGTCTACGCCGAAGCCGATCTGGTCGTCGATTCCTTCGCGGGGCCGATCGACGCCACGGTGGAGCGGGTCTACCAAGCCGTCAAGGAACGGGGAATTCTCGCCGAAGATGCCCACAATGCCGCTGATATGCGCAAAACGGGGAACCAGGGAGCCGCATCGTGAGCCGCGAGGCCGTTCAATCCGGGACCGAAAGCCGTGTCACAGTCGACCTCGGTGACCGGTCCTACGACATCCACATCGGCGACAATCTGGTCGCCACGGCAGGTGAGCGGATCCAGGCGATTGCCGGGACGAGGCGCCTGATCGTGATCACGGACGAGACGGTGGCGCCCCATCATCTTCCGGCCCTGGAGGCGTCTCTTACGGCTTCCGGGCACGGGACCGAAGTGATCCAAGTCCCGCCGGGCGAGGCCTCCAAGTCCTTCGAGTCCCTGTCCCGCGTTCTCACCACCATGCTGGCGGCAGGGATCGACCGGCGCGCGATGGTCGTCGCCCTGGGCGGTGGTGTGATTGGTGATCTCGCCGGCGTGGCCGCGGCACTGGCATTGCGGGGTCTCGACTTCATCCAGATCCCGACCACGCTGCTGGCTCAGGTGGACAGCTCGGTCGGCGGCAAGACGGGCATCAACACGCCACAGGGCAAAAACCTCGTGGGCGCGTTCCATCAGCCCCGATTGGTTCTTTGCGACACCGGTGTGCTGGACACACTCCCCCGACGGGAAGTTCTGGCGGGCTACGCGGAGGTGGTGAAATACGGTTTTCTCGGTGACGCGGACTTCTTCGAATGGTTGGAACGGTTTGGTGCCGACGTGATCAACGGAGACCCGGCCGCCCGCCGGGAAGCGGTCAGGCGGAGTTGCCTGGCTAAAGCGGGAATAGTCGCGGCGGACGAGCGCGAATCGGGCCAGCGGGCGCTTCTGAACTTTGGACACACCTTCGCCCACGCGTTTGAGGCGGAGGCTGGTTACGACGGCTCCGTCCTGCATGGCGAAGCGGTCGCGGTCGGCATGGCGCACGCCTTCGCCCTTTCGGTCAGGGCCGGTCTCTGCTCCGGTCAGGACGCCGTTCGTGCGACCACCCACCTGAACAGGCTCGGTCTCCCGACCACACGCGGCGAGATCGGCGGCGGGACCTGGGATGCCGACGCACTCATGAGGCATATGGCGAAAGACAAGAAGGTCGTCGACGGAACGATCCGCTTCATTGTCGCCAACGCGATTGGCGATACGTTTGTTACCGACGAGATTTCGCGATCGGATGCCCGGGGCGTTCTGATGGACTTGAAAGACGCCGCGGCACCGGCGGAGACGGCTTGATGGACCACGCGCTGCTGCTGACCCTCGGCATCATTCTGATCCTGTTGGTCTTCTCGGCATTCTTTTCGGGCTCGGAAACGGCGCTGACCGCCGCTTCTCAAGCCCGTATCCATCAGATGGCGCGGAAGGGCAACAAAGCCGCCTCCACCGTGCAATCGTTGGCGGCCCGAAGCGACACGCTGATCGGCGCCATCCTGATCGGCAACAACATCACCAACATCCTTGCATCCTCTCTCGCGACCAGCGTCCTGATCGCGGCATTCGGAGAGACGGGCGTGGCGTATGCGACCGTCGGCATGACGCTCCTGGTCGTCATCTTCGCGGAAGTGCTGCCCAAGACCTACGCCATCAACAACGCGGACCGGACCGCCCTGGCCGTGGCGCCTGTCATCCGGCTTGTGGTCATTATGCTGACACCCTTCGCCGTGACGATCAGGGCGATCGTGATGACCACGTTGCGGCTGTTCGGCGTCGATGCGTCGGCCGGCCTCGGCCACGATGAGCGGGAGGAGGAACTCCGCGGCCTCATTGAGATGCATGAGGGGCCGGGCGAGGAAGTTCAGCACGAACGTCAGATGCTCCGCTCGATCCTGGATCTCGGCGATGTTTGGGTCGAGGAGATCATGACCCATCGTCGAAATGTCACCATGATCGATGTCGATCAGGCGCCGGAAGCCATCCTGAACAACGTGATGGACGCACCGTTCACCCGAATCCCGCTCTATCGAGGAGAGCAGGAGGAAATCATCGGTGTTCTTCATGCGAAATCGCTGCTTCGGGCGGTTCGCGCGGGAGAAGGCGTGGAAAGCCTGGATGTGCAATCCATCGCCGCCGACCCCTGGTTCATTCCGGAGTCCACGACGCTGCTCGATCAGCTCCAGGCGTTCCGGGAACGGCGGGAACACTTCGCGCTCGTGGTGGATGAGTACGGCTCGTTCCGGGGCATCGTCACGCTCGAAGACATTCTCGAAGAGATCGTCGGTGATATATCGGATGAGACCGACCGGCCCGTCTCAGGCGTCCGTGCCCAGCCCGACGGATCCTATATGGTTCAAGGCACTGTCACGATCCGTGACCTGAACCGTGAGATGGAGTGGGACCTTCCGGACGAATCCGCGTCGACCATCGCCGGTTTGGTGCTTCATGAAGCGCGGGTCATTCCGAATGTCGGCCAGGAGTTCGTTTTCCACGGCTTCCGCTTCCAGATCGTGCGGAGGCAACGAAATCAGATCACGTTGCTCCGCATCCGCAAGACAGCGACCGGCGAGCGGGACACGTCGGCAACCGCTGCATAATTTGTTACCCACACCCAGTCGGGGGCTAATGGCCCTGCCACATTTGGTGTGATACACTTTTCCTCTTTGGCGAATCGGCTGCTTGTCGCCGGATGGAGGGCGAAATGATCAAGCGGATCGTTCCGGATGTCATCGGCGATCAAGAGCCTGTGACAGTTCCGTCGACCCTAAGCACGCTCGACGTGGCGCGACTGCTGAAAGAGCATCGTATCGGCGCCATTCCCGTCATCGACGACGACAAACTCGTCGGCATTGTGAGCGAGAGGGATCTCGTCTCGAAGGTCGTGGCAGCGGACAAGCAGCCCAACGAAGTGCTTGTTTCGGATGTGATGACACCCAACCCGCAAACGGTAGCGCCGGACGAGGATGTGCTGACAGCGCTTGCCTCCATGCAGAACGGGCGGTTCCGGCATCTGCCTGTCATGGACGGCACGCGTTTGGTCGGCATCGTTTCGATCCGGGACGTTTACGACGCGGTCCGCTCTGCCCTTGAAGAAGCCGTGCTGGAGCGGGACGCCTTCATCGCGACCCACTAACCGGCCGTCTCGACGGTATCGCGGTCATATTGACCATCCACCATTGATCGCTACCTTCCGGTACAGGCGGGCGTGTGACACGTACCGCTGCCGCATCCTTCCCACCGGAGACCGTCATGCCACTCGGCACCGCCACCGATCGCGAACTTGTTCACACCCGGACCATCGTTTGCCAAGGGTACCGCCGGAGTGACGGGCTTTGGGACATTGAGGGGCATCTGGTCGACGTCAAAGCCTACAGTTTCCCCACTGACCGGTCGGGAGGGGTTAAGCCCGCGGGAGAACCGATCCACGACATGTGGCTCAGGCTGACCGTCGATCTGGACTTCCTGGTACACGGCGCCGAAGCAAAGATGGACGCGAATCCGTTCGAGATGTGTCCGCGAATCGAGGTGAATTTTCAGCGCCTGATCGGACTTACGATCGGCCCGGGCTGGCGAAAGAAGGTTCACGCCGCCCTCGGCGGCGACAAGGGATGTACGCATCTGGTTGAACTTCTCGGCCCACTGGCCACGACCGCATACCAGACGCTCTTTTCCGAACGTGCCCGTCTCCGGCGTGAAGCGGAGGCAAGAGGCGAGACGGTCGTTCCGCCCGACCCGGACAAGCGTCCCGCCTTGCTCGGGACATGCCACACGTTCGGGGTCTCAAGCCCAGTCGTGAAGGAGCGCTGGCCAGCCTTCTACGAAGAGCCGGCCACCATGGCGACGGATCAAGCGTAGTCCCTGGATCACGGCGAGAGGAGCAACGCTTTAGAAGCGCTTCGCCTTATCCGTTGGGTACCGCCAGCGCCGCGTCCTCTTAACCGAAGATCCTGTCCATGAGACTGACGGCGCGCCCCGTGTTTGGGAACTCCGCACGAGCCGATGTCTGAAACTCGCCCTCTCCAGCTTCCGCGTCCTCAGCACTCCGCCTGAAGTACTCAAGGATGAACACCCTGGTCGCTGAGGTCAGGCTTGTGTCACCACGACGGCGATCAATCTCCGTAGCTAATGCATTGATGTTCAATTCCTCGCGCTTGGAGATCAGGTCAAGCGCATCCCACATAGAAGGCTCAAGTCGCATACTCGTTCGCTTGGCGCCAACGACAACATTCTTACTGACAAGTGTGGACAAGTCGCACCCTGGTGTACGTTGAATTCCGGATCGCACGGGTAACAATATGTGCATTCCTGACGACTTTAGACATTTCTCCGTCGAACGCAACCATGAACGGTTGGAAAAAAAGACAGACCATTTAAAGTCGTATCCGATCGACCTTCACTCCTCAGCGGGTGAACTAGGCGCCTTGAGGTTGAGGCTTAGCGCGTGCACGGGGCCCGCCAATTCATCGGAAAGGGTCTCATGAACCAGTCGTTGACACGCGACTCTGTTCAGATCTTTGAACACGCTGGAGACCATTTTGACGTTGAAGTGTGTTTCACCCCGCGGGTCCCATCCGGCATGGCCCTGGTGACTGGCGCTGTCGTCCACGACTTCGAGTTCCACTGGATCGAAAGCTTCGGTTAATTTCGCTTTGATCGTATCGGCAACGGACATCATATCTTTCCTTTCGTCCGGTTGATCGGTCTGAGTTCCTCTCGGATCTTAAAGGCCGGGCACCCGGCAACACCCGGCTCGCCCCAAGGCCATCCGGGCGTATATATGGTTACTGGCATAAGAGACAGCGAGTGGCGGCCCAACGTGCCTAGAATGCACAAACAAGCGGAAGAAGCCCTCTCCCTCGAAGCGCTCCGGGCGCAATCGGGCGAGAGACGGTGCGATCATCCGGGCTGTCGTGAAGCCGGCGTCTACCGGGCGCCTAAGTCGCGTGACCAGTTAAACCAGTACTACTGGTTCTGTCTGGAGCATGTGCGCGCCTACAACAAGGCCTGGAACTACTACGAGGGATTCTCCGGCGAAGCGTTGGAAGAAGAGGCTCGGCGGTCGACCACCTGGGACCGCCCGAGTTGGCCCTTTGGGACGGGCAAGAAGCCGCACCCCCGGGCCTATGCGGGTGCAGGATACAATGACCCATTCGGTGTTTTTGAAGGGGACGACCCCCTGGCGGGCGGAGCCGGCGGGCCGCGCCAGGACACAAAGGATCCCAATCGCCCGTCCTCCGGAAGTCCCGAGGCCGCAGCCATGCGCCTGATGGGGCTTGAGCCGCCCGTGACCATGGAAGCTCTGAAACGCCGCTACAAAGAATTGGTCAAAAGACACCATCCAGACGCCAATGGCGGGGACAAGGCTGCGGAAGAACGGTTGAAATTGATCAACGAGGCCTATACGACACTCAAACGGTTCCTGGAGTGACGCCGTCCGGACTGGATTTGAGCCCGCCGCGCGCCAAGTACCCTTCCTTCTACCCGTCCGTCCGTCAAAGATCCCGAGAGAGACCCCATGTCGGCAGCCCATATCTACGAACGCAAGCCCGCCCACCCCGCTGAGAAGCCGGACACGACCGTATCAGTGCGCGAGGTCTTCGGGATCGATGTCGACATGACCGTTCCCGCATTCTCGGAACCGAGCGAGTACACGCCCACCCGGGACGACTCCTACCTCTTCGATCATGAGACGACGCTCGCGATCCTGGCGGGGTTCGCCCATAACCGCCGGGTGATGATCCAGGGCTATCACGGCACGGGAAAGTCGACCCATATCGAGCAGGTGGCGTCCCGCCTCAACTGGCCGTGCATCCGGGTGAACCTGGACAGCCATATCAGCCGTATCGATCTCATCGGTAAGGACGCGATCGTTCTTCGCGACGGCAAGCAGGTGACCGAATTCCGGGAAGGCATCCTTCCCTGGGCCCTGCAGAACCCGACGGCACTTGTCTTTGACGAGTACGACGCGGGCCGCGCGGATGTGATGTTTGTCATCCAGCGGGTGCTTGAAGTCGACGGCAAGATGACCCTGCTGGACACCAACAAGGTGATCCACCCGAACCCGTACTTCCGTCTTTTCGCAACAGCCAATACGGTTGGCCTGGGCGATACGACGGGGCTTTATCATGGTACCCAGCAGATCAACCAGGGCCAGATGGACCGCTGGAACATCGTCACGACGTTGAATTACCTGCCCCATGACGCCGAGGTCGGGATCGTTCTGTCGAAGGCGAAGTCCTACGATACGGACACGGGCCGCAACTCGGTCTCCAAGATGGTTGCTCTCGCCGACCTGACACGGAGCGGGTTCATGAACGGCGACATCTCCACCGTCATGTCTCCCCGGACCGTCATCACCTGGGCGGAGAACGCGGAAATCTTTGGCGATCTGGGTTTCGCCTTCCGGGTGACCTTCCTCAACAAATGCGACGAGGTGGAGCGGTCGACCGTAGCGGAGTACTACCAACGCTGCTTCGACGCCGAGCTGCCGGAAACCGGCGTGAAGGCGGCCGAGTAGGGTCCCGCCCCCGGAGAAAGACCGAATGGCCGACCAGGAAACACCTGTCGAGAGCTTCAAGCGCGCCACCGCCGCCTGCCTCCGGGCAATGTCGGACGAAGGCGAGCTGGAAGTAACCTATGGCGCCGATCAGGCTTCGATCTCGGGGGAGCGGGTTCGCCTGCCGGTACCCCCCCGCGATCTGGACCCGGTCGAGATTTCCCGCATCCGGGGCGAGGCGGACAGCCTCGCGCTG
The DNA here is from genome assembly GCA_963691835.1 of Thalassobaculaceae bacterium. Classification (GTDB taxonomy): domain Bacteria; phylum Pseudomonadota; class Alphaproteobacteria; order Thalassobaculales; family Thalassobaculaceae. The sequence goes on along the minus strand of OY829383.1, from coordinate 3,080,027 downwards.
AAACTTCGTCACCACGACCCTATGCTGCACGCACGGCGGATGCCGACCTCTCAGGCGGCCCGCGACATCTTCGACGCAGTGGAGCAGGCCCGGATCGAAGCCGTCGGCTCCCGCTATATGAGCGGGGTCGCCCACAACCTCGGCATGGCGCTTGAGGATCAGTACAAGAAAAAGGGTTTCGAGCGGATCGCGGACAAGAATGATGTCCCGCTGAACGACGTTATCCGTCTTCTGGCCCGGGAAGCCCTGACGGGAGAGACACCGCCATCGTGCACCCAACGCGTCGTCGACTTGTGGCGCCCGTGGGTGAATACGAAGATCGGCGCGGCTCTCGAAGGTCTCGATAAGTTCATCGATGACCAGGAGTCCTACGCGACGGCCGCCCGGAAACTCATCACCGATCTTGATCTTGAGATCGGCGACGAGGGCATGTCCGACGACGACCCGAATGAGAGTGAGGGCGAAGAGGATTCCGGCGACGGCGAAGAGGCGAGTGACGGCGGAACCCGGGGTGAGACCGAGGATGGCGCCGACTCGGAGATGATCCCCGCCGACATGGAAGCCGGCGACGAAAGTGCGGACGGCGACGAAACCGCCGAGATGGAAATGGACCCCGGCGGCGGCGACGACGAGAGCGCCAATCCAGGCGCTCCGCCACAGACCCACAACATGGACGGGGCCGGTCATCCGGACCGAAGCTACAAGGCCTACAACACCGAGTTTGACGAGATCGTCGCTGCGGCTGATCTGTGCGACGCCGAGGAGCTTGCCCGGCTCCGGGCCTTACTGGACCAACAGCTTTCCAACCTGCAAGGGCTGATCGGGAAGCTCGCCAACCGGCTCCAACGGAAGCTGCTGGCCAAACAGAACCGGTCCTGGGAATTCGACCTGGACGAAGGGATCCTCGACGCTGGCCGTTTGAGCCGGGTCGTGACCGCCCCGCTGTTCCCGCTGTCCTACAAGATCGAACGGGATACGGAGTTCCGGGACACGGTCGTCACGCTGCTGATCGATAACTCGGGCTCCATGCGGGGCCGACCGATTTCGATCGCGGCGATGAGTGCCGACATTCTCGCCCGGACGCTTGAGCGTTGCGGTGTGAAGGTTGAGATCCTTGGCTTCACGACGAAGGCCTGGAAAGGCGGTATGTCACGGGAGACGTGGATCCAGGGCGGCAAACCTCCGAGCCCGGGCCGCCTCAACGATCTCCGGCATATCATCTACAAATCAGCGGACGCGCCCTGGCGCCATGCGCGGAAGTCCCTCGGGCTGATGCTCCGGGAAGGCATCCTGAAAGAGAACATCGACGGCGAGGCGCTCCAGTGGGCGCATCAGCGGCTTCTCGCGCGCCCGGAGGATCGCCGGATCCTGATGGTGATCTCCGACGGCGCGCCTGTGGATGACTCGACCCTCTCCGTCAATCCGGGGAACTACCTGGAGCGGCACCTGCGTGAGGTCATCAAGTACATCGAGACCCGCTCACCGGTGGAGCTTGTCGCCATCGGCATTGGCCATGATGTCACCCGCTACTACCGACGCGCCGTCACGATCGTCGATGTCGAACAGCTTGGCGGGACGATGATGGGGCAGCTCGCGGATCTCTTCGACGAAGATGACAAGAAGGGCGGGCGCGGGCCGCAAAGGCGACAGTACGTCACCGTCGGTGGCGCTCAGGCACGCTAGCCTTCGATCGCGCAACACAGCGCTGTCAGACAGCACCGACTCAGGCGGAACCGCCTTTGCCGATCTCCATCCATGCGGGCCAGGAGACCGTCAACCGGGCCCCCTCGGCGGTCAAAGCTTGTCCGGCTTCATCGGCATCGGACAGCCGGTCCAGCCGCAGGAGAGCGATCCCAGTTCCCGTCGCTCCCTGTGTGAGACCGGTACGGATCTCACCGATCTCACGCTCCCCAGCGACAACCGGCGTTCCCGGAGCTGGAAGCGGGCCATCGATCTCAATAGGCAGAAGGCGTTTCTTGACCAGGCCGCGGTACTTGGTCCGGGCGGTGAGTTCCTGGCCCATGTAGCAGCCCTTGCGCCAGTCGACGCCGTTCAGCTCGTCAAAACCTGATTCCAGCAGAACCGCTTTCTCAACCACCATGTCGCGGCTTCCGTCCGGTACGGCAAGCGACAGGCGGAGCGTCTCCCAGGCATTCAGATCGCCCGGCTGGATATCGTGAGAGGCAAGCAGCGCCGATGGATCGGCACCGGACGGGAGCATCAAGCGCGCGCCAAGCTCAGGCAACCGGGAGTCCGTCCAAGCAAAGCCGCCTCCGATCTCAACCGTAGCACCCGCTGTGCTCGATAGACCGAGGGCGGCCAAAGCACCCTCTCCCCAGACAACAACGGTTTGAAAGTCTTCCGTTCGATCAGCCAAGGTCACTTTCGACCGGAGCTTGTACATGCGGAGCCGGCGGTGGAAGTCCGCGAGCCGTGCCCCCTCGGTCTCCAACAGGATGTCGCCCGACTGATCGATCATGTGGAAGTCGAAGAGGAACTTTCCCTGCGGCGTCAGGAAACCCGCATAGACGGTTTGGTCCGAGGTGACTTTGTCCACGTCATTGGAAACAAGGCCCTGAAGGAAGGTACGCGCGTCTTCACCAGAGACGCTCAGTACGCCTCTATCCGACAGCTTGGCCCAATGCGCTTTCGACATGGCTTATCTCCTCAACTGGGCTTTCCACGTAAGCGCAAGCGATCGCGGCCGCAAGGGTCATCGGCGGTCAGCCGTCTGCGCGCCCCGCAGCGTCCGCGGCGATCGTGCGTCGCAGCCACTCCTCGGCCACCGCACCGTAGCGCGGGAAGCTCTTGTAGAGCCGCATGTCGTCCGGCAAAGCCTCGATCTCCCGCAGCAGCGCATCAGCAAGCTCCGGCTGACCAACCAGGACGTTCAAGGGATCGGAATGGATCTTGATCGTGAACAGGATCACACCCGTATCCGGCATGCGCGACAGGGTCTGCCGCTCATACCGCAGCCAGAGACTCTCCCCCGCGTTCTCAGGCGTCAGCGTGACGTTCTGGTTACTTTGACCATGACCACTGGGCTGAAAGAGGTCCGGTAAATCAACGACCGACCAGTTGATGCGCCAGACCGGTTTCCCGGCCTCCAGTCGATCGAAAAGCCGGTCAACGGGGCGCCGGAGCTTCTCAGCGTAGCTCGGCACCGGCCCGTGGATCTGGGCCATGGGTTTGCCGACCTTGTCCGCAAGGCGCCAACGGGACGGGAAGCAGAGGGAGGCAGCGACGAGACGATACCCGTCATCGTGCTTCTCCATCACACAAAGGTCTTCCTGAACAAGGCGGCCAGCGAGATCCAATGGCGCCAGGGGTTCCGTTGACCCGCCACCCCGGGACCAAGGGTAAGAGCGGCCGGTCGGTTTGACGCGAATCTCGTTATCGTCGGCTTCGACAAGATCCGGCCAATACCCCGTCATGTAGTCGGTAAGCCGTGTCAGAACTTCTTTCTGTGCATCCTCCGAGCCTGGAAGAGCCGCGAAGACATCCCCGTGACGCGCGTCCAGAAGCCGCTCTTTCTCCAGGAGATGGGGGGCGTAGAACTCATCCGGTTCGATCCAGTCGGCGGGGTCGAGCACCTTGATGCCCATCTTGATCTGGCCGCGCCCATCCTCAAAGGCGGCGTGGCGCGGACGCGGCTGGGCCAATGCATCGATCACCGTCACGACTTACGACCCTTCGATCTTGCGAATGCGGAAGACATACCGGTCCGTTTCCCGCTCCTCGGCGGACAGCATGTCGTGCCCGGAACTCCGGCACCAGTGTTTGAAGTCCAAAGGTGAGGCCGGGTCGGTCGAGGTGATTTCCAGGACCGCCCCCGTCTCCATGGACTTTATCGCCTTCCGCGCCTTGAGGACCGGCAACGGGCATTTCAGCCCACTCGCGTCGATCACCACGTCAGCGGCATCCTCAATCGCCTTCGATACGGAATCCGCCATCCCTACCGCGTCTCCTCTAACGCACCCGCCATCTGCCGGTCGCCGCCCGTCGGACGGGCATCCGCAATTTCCTGGATCATTTTGGCGAGCAGGGCGTCGGCGAAGGGTGTCTCTTCATCCGCGACCATCACAAAGCTGCCGAACCCGTCGATGACATCCAATTCGTAGTGCTCCTCCAGCGGCAGCCCGCCGGGGCCTCTGTAGTGTCCCCCCCGGCTCTTGATGGCAAGAGCATTGATGGTGATCCCCATGAAAACCGTTTGGTCCCGGATCATGGATAGGGGCCTTCCGTTCATTTGGGGACCGTCGCCGGATACGTCGATGACTTTCCGGTCGGACAGGATCGCGTTGCCTTCGATCAGCTGCGCGGAGAATGCGATTGCTTCGCTGATTGAGTTGTATCCCCAAGCGGCGCGCGGTGACGCGCGAAGCGCTGCTGCAAACGCCGCGGCATCCTCCGCGGTCCGAATGACCGTCCAATCCACAATGACATGCTGCGATTGGGGCGCCCCCCACTCGATGTAGGCCACCGCGATGGCGCCCCGTGGGCCATTGCGGATGACGTCCAGGACCCGCTGATCAGTAATGGCGCGGGCATAACCATCCCGTTGCAAGGCAAGCTCGTCATCGTCGATGGAGCCGGAGCCATCAGCGGCAAAGACAAGCTCCAAATCAACGTGTTGCGCGGTCGCACTGGCAGGCGGCCATATCAATGCCGTAAAAACGAAAAGGACAACCAAGGCGATCCTGATGACAGATACCGACATGCGTCAAAGATCTCCGTAAAGAACGGGGGGCAGCGATAAGACTGCCAATCGTATCATCTGTGGATAACTATGGGAGGACCAATCGCGGGGAACTGGCACATTCGGAAAAGACGCTTTTGGCACGGCTTCAAATCTCAATGACCTTTCTGAATGGAAAGTCGTTTTCTGATCAGTTTCACGATCAAAAGGTCTGATTGATTCACAGAGTTTGCACACAGCCGACTGTAAATCGACGTTGGCCCTGAATAGGTAGATACACAAACAACCATGCGAGGGCTGATTTAACAGCGATTTTCAGAGGCTGCCCAAACCCTTACACCTCATTCACACAGTAAATATCAACTTATACGCGCCCTCAAATTCTGCGTCACAAGTCAGCCCCAATCGGAGGGCGATTTCAATGACCGGAAGTCCGGCAGGGATCGGAAGAGCACTCGCAGAGCGTCATCCAGCATCGACTGGCCAGTCTCTCCGTCGCGCGCAAACTGGCCTGCGGCCAACGCGGAAACCACCGCAGCAGCGGGCCCGGTTGGAAGACCGCCGTCACTGCGCGAAACAAACGCCGAGCCAAACCAAAGGGCCGTCCGGTCCGGATCATCCAACCGCACCAACCCGACCTCCAGGGACACATGCTTGGACGCATAGAAAACCGCGTAGGCGCTCCCTTCCGCTTCGATCACCGGGACAAGACCGTACTGACAGCCGCTGATGTCAGCGAGCCTTTCGGCATCGGCGGGGTGGTCCGTATCCAGGGCTTCGGACCTCAGGAGGGCCTCTCGGGTGGCCGGCCCCAGGACCCTGTTGAAGTGCCCGGTCGCGAAACGGGCGACGGCCTGTTCGACGTCACCGCCGGTCCGACTGACACCAACTGATCGAGAGACAGATGGCAGAACAAGAACGCAGTCCGGGGGATCGATGAACAGGGACTTGGAGACGGGCGCCGGTGCCGTGTTCGGCATCGTCCCCGCCAAGCGTTGAGGCATGCATCCGGCACAAAGAACAGCAACGATCAGGACGCTGAGGCGGAACCGCGTTGCCCAATCCGATCCAAACAAACCGGTCAAGGCTCACATCCACGCTCTGCCGGCAACGTGAAGCCCCCCTGATGAGAACGGCCATTGGCGGTGACGTTGCCAATCCTGACCCCCAGCGGCCCGACTTCGTACGCGGCACGGAGAGACATCTGGTCAGACAGCGCCTCACCAATCACCCTGGACAGACCGCTCAGAAGAGCGATGTCCTGGTGGCGTGGAAAAACCCGGCGAACGGGCGCTGTCCGGAATTGCGCGTCGCGCCGGGCTCTTGCAATGGATGCCCGGTCCCGCGGGAGGAGTGTGGTCTCGGCGACGGTCCTGACGAAGCCACTGTGAACCGTTGGCACAAACCGCCATGGCGATCCCGCATCCTCCAAGTTCCAGCCACCCTCCTCACCCATCAGAATCGTCGCCATGCCATGGCATCTGGACAGAACACGGGTGAGATGGAGACGGCTCGCCGGATCAGACGGCCACGCGATCTCGAGTCCGGGGCCCTCACCGGCCTCAATACGTCTCAGAACATCGCCCGCACTCCGCTCTTCTTGAGCGTTGCGTGGTGGCTCAAAAGGCTCCGAGACGGATCCTGGAAGATCGACTGTTCGTTCAGGCGTGGCCTCCGCCGCCGTTAGCCCGGTACTGGGTTGTCGTTGGCGCTGGAGAGGTTGAATGACCCGGGCCGAGGGTGTTTCAGTTTGATCGGATCGAGCCGGGCTTTCCGACAGGACATCCAACGCCCTCTTGGGCCGACTCCGGGGAGCTTCGGGGGGCTCCACCCTGTCGGTCGCGGGGTCAACTCTCGGCGGAACAGGCAAACGAAAGGATGGCGGCGGATCGCTTTGGTGGCGCTTGTCAGCTCCTGGACTATTTGAAAGAACGCCTTCTTTCGATGGGACAGGAAGGGACGAGAAATGCGTATCGAGTGCAACACGGCCAAACGCGACAGATGCGAAGACCGCCCCGGCGGCGAGAAGCCGAAGCCGTAGCTCCCGGTCCCGCCAATCAATCATCGGTGCCGCGCTCACCGTCCTTGTCCTGTGACGAACATGAGGTCGAGGTCCTCAGCCATCAGACGGATTTCCCGGCTCCGCTCCGCTGGCGTCATGAAGGACTGCCCGGCAGGCACTTCCAATCGGATGCCAGACGCGCCGTTGCCAACGTCATAAACAGTCGCTGTCGAGTTCGCGGTCTCCGAAAGATCGTGGGGTGCCTTCTTGATCTCAGACTCTGCGGCAGACGACGTTTCTGCTTCCGGCACCGCCACTTCCACAGGTGGAGCGGACATGGCTAAATCTGAAGCGGAAACCGTCTCGGACGTTGCCGGATCGCCCGCCGCCGACTGGGTCGGTGCGCCGGCCGATTGAGGGCACGCGCCTTCGGTGGTGTGAGCTGCTTTGGCGATGGCCGCCCCGGCCGGCAGCGTTTCAGCGGCGACGGCACTGACAGTCCCGCGCGCGTCCGGCCAGATTTTGGCCGAAACCAAGGGAACGACTTCGCCGGCCACCAGCCAGGCAATGGCTGCCACTGCCGCCAAATTGAAGATCATTGAAGACATCGGTTGGCTCCATCAAAGCTGGGTCAGATCCAATCTCGCCCGGTCGGCGACGCCCGCCCGCGAGATAGAGAAAGCCCCTCGAACCACAGCCGCGGTCGGAAGCCCGACAACGGTCGTCAGAAAGGCCAGGCGAAACTTCTCTGTCAGGGTCGCGAGTACGTCGGGGACGGCCTCGGGCGTTAGCGGGGTCGCCGCGAGGGTGCCAATCCCAAGGGACAGGCCGAGCAAGGTGAACGTCATGGCCAAGGTTCCAATCCCCGCACCGATCTGGAGCCCGGCTTCGGTCCAGATACGCGCATCCGGAGCCGATCGGTGCTGCCGCCAGACGAACAAGGCGGCGATCAACAGGCCCACGTAAAGGATCGCGAAACCCGGCCCAAACAGCACCCCGACCCAAGCCAAGAGCTCGGCGGGGCTCGCCGCGGTGACAACACTCGTGGCGGCCAATCCAATGACCATCGCCCCGGCGACCAACCGTGCCGAGCGCGCCCAATCAGCGAGACCGAGCGCACTCAGGCCGTGCCTGAGTCCTCTTGGCGCTTCGCCCGTCATCGCCGCCCCACATCGGCGCTCAAAACCCGGACGCTTGTGAAGCCGAGTTGTTCGAGCCAGTGGGCGAAAACGGAGGTCTCCCGCTCCAGTGCCGCGTGAACCAGAAACGTCCGGTCGTAGCTTTCGAACGCCTGTCGCAGATCTCGGGACGGAGTTGACGAGGCGGACGTGTCGCGAAGCAGAATGCGTTCGAAGTCGACAAGCCTGCGCTCGGAGGTTCGGATCTTCTCGAAACGCTCTTCATCGGAGAGGGCCGGGTCGAGCCAGGTGGTGAGCATGACGGCACGCTCCCGCTCCAGCGTCTCAAGCGGACCCGAGTGGGCCGTTCCCGCCAGGAGAAACATCCCCACAAGCCCCGCCGACAGTGCGGCTCGGCAAACCTCGAGCGTTCGGCAGACCCTTTTGCCCGGTTGCTTGGATCTCTCATTCATCTTCCGTCCTCCGTTCTAATTCGTGAAAAGATCGACAACCGAGAAGACCGATGTCCCTGAGCCGCGCTCCGGCGTTTCACCGTCGGCCTCTTCCATCTCATCGGCGAACGATTGCGCGTCCAGAGACAGAAGCCGGGCCATATGGCTGATCACCGTCTCTTCCTGGGTGAGAATGGCGAGCCTCGCCTGGCTCTCCGCCATGACACGATCGATCGCGGCCGCGGGGTCATCGTCCGCGTGGCCAACGTCCCGGTTCATCGGATGAGCGGCGATGGCGTCCCGAAGCCTCGCCAGCGCCGCCTCGTTTCTGCCGTAAGCGTCCGCGTAGTCGCTGTCAGGCATCCGTCCGCTTTCTACCAACGCATCCGTGACCTTCCCCGATGCCGCTTCGAGCCTGGAGAGGGCGTTCTTTCGGTCCTGCTCAAACTTCGCTTCAGCGGCACTGGAACCACGGGCTTGCCGGTCATGTTTCTTCTGGAGGCGTTCCATCAGACGGATTTTCGTCTGCAACCGCGATCGATCGAGTTCCGTCCGCTCGCCCAGCGCGGCCAGAAGGCCCCGCTTCTCTATCAGAAGCCGGTGCCGAAGCTCCCGGACCACGCCATCGTCACGCGCGCCTTCCATAGCCGCTTCGATGTCGGCGATAACGGTTTGCTGGGTAGCGATGCGGCCTTCGATATCGCTGATCGCGCCGGCAAGTCCCGAGGCGGCGTAGTCCCGTTGGATTGCCCGCTCCAAGTGACGCGCCGGGACACGCACCAAACGCTCCGTCACAACCGGGCGCCACTCCGTCGCGAGAACCATGGCCGGCGACGTCATGGCCGTGGCGGCCAGGACCGACGCCATAATCAGTCTCCGCGCCCTCATCACCGGTGCCACCGCTGAAGCCGGCGAACCTCGACACGAATGGTGCGTCCGATGTCACGGCGCTCCATGTCTTTCGTATCTTCGGGATGCGCTGCGGCCAGCACCGTTTCCATGCTCTCCAGAAAGGAGCCGCCATCGGCGAAGATGAGATCCCGCCCCTTGAAGGCGGATTGAAACTTCGCCAGGGACTGTTTTGCAGCCCTCGGGTCACCGCTTTTGAGATGGTTCTGAATGGCGAGGGCGTATGTGCGCATGCGCTCTCTGACCGGAACACCGTCAGCGGCTCCCCCAAGATCGCTCTCACACCGCTCCAACGCCCGGGCACTCGCCCGGTAGCCGGCAACAGCACTCTCCCCCCCGTGACCGACCGCCGTCTTCTCCCGCTCGAACGCGGCTTCGCGACACGCCCTATACTCCCGAACCGCTGAGAGTTGATCAAAACGCTCCTTGCGAAATCCGATGCCTTCCGAAGACACCGGCGGCGCGGCTGTGACGCATCCAGTCAAGACAGTGGCCGCGACACCTAGAACGAGAAGAGATCTCCAGTGTCCAAGTGACCATGGTCCATCGACGGAATGACGCCATGGCACCGGTGATCTGCGTTCTTTTGCCAACATCTCCCTCTCCTCGCTGCAATCGCCAAAGCGGCGGACACGGGGACTAAGGAAGGGTCGGGGATGTTATTCGTCTGGATCAGGCGAGATCGCCGTTCACCTTGCCAATGTGAGATGGCGGGAGAGGGGGTCGTTGGCCCGGTCCGAGCCGGAAAGAGAGGACCCGGTCTGCTCCGCTATGATCTCCACCGGTACGGCCCGACGGAGCCAGTCCGGACGGGTAAGATCCACATGGATCCTGTCTCCGGCACCCAGCATCGCCGTCGCCTGTGCCAGGGTTTTGCGGTTGCGTGAGTACTCTGCGACGCCGCCCACCAGCCGTGCGGTCAACGTGACATCGGCCGGATCGGGCCCATGGTTCTGAAGTGCTGCCCGGACTCCGCATCCCGAAACCACAGATGGCCTCTGATTGTCACCTGAAGGAACGGGGTCGCCCAAAGATCCGCAACCGGACGAGCTCCCAGGGACCAAAGCGTGGACGAACAACTCAAGGCCGGTTTTGCGGGGACTGTCCGGTACTGGCGCGGCGACCTCGGGGGCGCTGTCCACGGCATCATTGGTCGACGGAGATGATCGGGCTCTTTCGGGCTCTCCCGTAGTATCCCAAATGCTCGGAAGCCCGGAGGGAAGATAGCGATCAAACAGCCGCCAATGGCCGGTTGGAAGAAACGCGATCGACGTCACAGCCAAGACCGCAAGGCCAGCTGACGCTACCGGGCGCCAGATGCGCCGTGGGGGTCTCTCGCGAACCGTGCCGGCGGTCGGTTTGATGAGACTTTGGAGGAGAGGTTTCAGAGCACCCATGCAGTCGGGCGTCATGATGGCGATGCCTGGGGGTGGGTCCGCTGCCTCGAATGCCGCTCGGTTCCCCGGTGGAAGCACGGCATAGACCCGCTGTCCCTCCGACAGGGCGGCGTTGAGTGTTTCCCGTGCCGTATCCACCTTGCGGGCAATCTCGCCCACGGACTTGACGGCCCCGCCGTGCGACAGGCTACCGGTTGACCAGATTGTGACAGGCGCCCGGTCGCTGCCGGACAGTTGATCCATGGAGGCGAGGAGGTGGGCAATGAATATCGGAAGCTGCCAACTATCGCCCGTTTCGATCTTGGCGGACACGTCGGTCCTGAACGCGGCGTGCCCCACCGCACGCTCGACGATCCCAGTCGGCGAGCGGACGAAGCTGTCATAGTCTTGGCTTACGGGAAGCGCCCTGGTCTCCCCGTCGAGGCAGATGACGGAGTGAAGGACCGGATCCTCCGCAACAATCCTGAGAACGCGGGCGGGTCCCTGTGTGGTTGCGACGAGAACACTGACACCGTGGATCACCGCAGGATGATCCGCCGATCCGGATTGGAAACGGCCAAAACCTCAGGAGCATCGGGCGCCAGGACGATCTGGATACGTCCAGCAACCGGTACCGGCAGATCCAACCGAAGGGGTGGCGCGGTGTCGGACAAAGCACACAGGGTGACGGGCGGGACCGGCGTGTTCGCGGCGACCTCAAGAAGCAGGTAGACGAAACGGTCATCGCGAGACGGCAGTACCGACAGCCGATGCGGTCCGATCTGCCGTGAAAATGGCTCCCTCAGGCCGGTCTGACCGGACTCGGACACCGCTGTCGACGGCCGTGCAGATGCAGCCGCAGCCAGTGCCGGCCCGACCGCGATCGCGTCCCCCTCCAAGAGTTCCTCCACCAATCGGACCAGCCGCCGATCGCCTGCGACGGCGTCCGGGACCCATGCGGCGGTCTGCGGATCACCGGACATCCATTGAAAGATGTCCGCCGGCGTGGGTCGGCGGCGGACCTCGACGGGATCGGCGGCCCGTGGGGGGTGCAATGCGGACAGTTTCCGGAACGAGTCGACGGCCAGTACGGCGGCAACACCAAAGCCACCTCGGTCGTTGAGGCGATCCCAAAGATCTTCATCTGGGGGCCCCGCGCGGTTCCCCGCATCATCATCAAACGTCATGCGGCGCCTCCATAAAGCTTGGCGAACGCCCCCCGGAACCGGGCTGCCTCCGCCGTCATGGCATCCTGTTGGGTTGGCGACGGTGTGAGTGCGGAGACAGCCGCGATGAAACGGGTCAGACCGTCGATGATCTGATCGAGCGGAATGCGCGCGCCCAGGGCACTGGCCACGACCTGCTCGTTCTGTAGGTTTGCCAAGGAGAAGCCGCGCCTGCTTGACCGCCGGTGCGCCCTTTCGCATGTGCGGATTGCTTCGGACAGAACTGGATCGCTCGCGGCGGCTGCCCGCAGCGCGCCGAACAATGCCGCCGCCGTCGGAATGGCATGAACCCGGTCGACAGCGTCGACGACAGCCCCCCCGTTGCCCACCAGGGCGGGCTCCCGCCGAAGCAACGTCCAATCGATATCACCAAACAGACGCATCATGATTTCGAATGCGGCCGGTTCGCGCGCGCAGAGCAGAATGTGGGCAATCGCCAGACGGCTCCGCTCCAGATGAACCAAAACCGCCGACCATGACTCGCAAACCATCGCGGCCGAGCGGGGGGGACCGGCATCCAGCAGCGCCCCAATGCGATCCAGATCCTGTCCTCGCCGCAACGCCTCAGAGAACTGTCTTTGCCAGGCACCAAAAACTTCCAACCGGAGCAGCGTCATCGGCAGCGCCATGCCGTCTGGACCGGTTTCGATTACCGGCCCGGTCAACGCAGCTTCCGTCTTATTCAGAATCTTTAGACTCTCACCGCTGGCGGTCAGCAAAGCGTCAAGCACGCTCCCCGTCTCATCCAAGGTCTCAAGCACCGCATCGATCTCAGCCGGATCCACGCCGCCATCCGCCCGGTCGACCAGGATGGGGCGGCTGTCCTCCAAAGCCATCCTGTCGGTGGCGATCCGCAACCCCGCGCGGAGCGACAGAAAGGAGTGTGCAACACCGCTCCAGGTCCGGAACTCCAGCGCGGTGTCGCGATCGAGTCCCACCTCCTCCCAAAACCGAAGCACCTGCTCGTCGTCCAGCCGCTCCATCCGAAGCGGGCCGGAACGGCGGAGAAAGGTGATCATCCGATCAAGACGACGGCGGGCCTGCGCGGTGGGAAGATGATCACCGAGCCAGCCGTACACCAATCTGGAAAGTGCCGCTGCGACGCGGCCCGCCTCCCGCGGATCACCAGGCACCTCAAGCGCGGGCCGAACCGTATCCTCTAGCGTCCGCCAGCCAATCGTGGAGACCAGAAACTCCAGCAATCCCGCCAGGAACGGCATCCTCGAATAGTGAATCGAGAACGGCTCTCCGCTGTATAAAAGGGTGACGTCCACCTCGCCGATCTCCACGGCAGGGCATCTGTCCACGCTTCTCAAAGCGGTCCTGCGGACCCGGCCGAGCCGCGCTGCGAAACCGGAAGCGGAAACGTCGTCGTCAGCCCAGAACAACGCCGGCCACCCTCCTCTCGGAGCGAGGTCGGCGGCCACCCGTAGCAGATGGACCAGTTCCACCAGAGCCGGTCCGTATGAGCGCGCCGCAATCATCCGCGACAGCCGCCGCATTGCCGCCGGGGCGTAGCGGGGACCGTTCGGGCCGGTCGCGTCGGCCAGGTCCCGGAGGATGTTCGTCAACTCCTCGCTGGCCCCGGCCTCGAAGGCGACGGCAAGCGCGTCACGGCTCATCCGCGCTCTCCGTCCAGAGTCGTCCGGAAGCGTCCCCGCAGGGTTTCCAAACGATCCAGCATGGCGGCCGATCCCGTATCCCGACGCTCCCATCCTGTTCTTGGGGCGCGGTCATCCGTATGCACCCGTCTTTCCATCGACCGGGAGAAATCAATCGGCGTCGCGTCTTCGATCGCCTGGTCGGCGGCGGCGAGATGCCGGCGCCAAGCGGCTTGAACGGAACCGGCGGCCTGGGTTTTCCACCTTTTGGAACGGGATGCCGAAGCGTTCGTCTCCCCGTCCAGCGGCGGCCGGACATCCGCACGCCCCTGCCCCGGCCATACGCCCTCGTCGTCTCCGATCTTCTTCGGCATAAGCGCGGCCCACCGCCGCGAGGTGCCGGAAGGACGCCAGCTCATCCCGCGATGGTCTTCCGCTGCAAGCGCGACGACGTGACGGTTGGAACGCGGGACACTGACCTCACGTCCCGAGTTGCCCAGACGGCGCGCCTGAAGACCGGCCAACTCCCGCCACGGCGACCGGTCGCCCCCACGGGCCGAGGATCGATCAATCGCGGTCAGCAGCAGTGGGTCCGGATTGCGGCCTGCCCGCGCAATCAGGTGCGCCACATCACGGTCCTGCTCGTTGCGGGCGGCAATGGCCAGGACGCCGTCAACGAACGACCGGGTCGCCGGGATGACCTTGGCATTGGGGGGACGACCCACGGCGGACCCGCCGTTGTAATGGGACAAGGCAAGGTCCAACCTGCCGTACCGCTTAACCAACCGATCAAGAAACGCGATTCCCAGCCGGGCATTCAAGCGTGGGTCCCACAGGTCGTCGGGATCGACGCCGAATACGGTTCGAGCGGTTCTCGGCATGATCTGCATCACGCCCCGCGCGCCGACCGGGCTTTCAACATCTGCCTGAAAGCCGCTTTCCATCTGCGCGAGCGCCAATGCCAACGCGGGTGGCACGAACTGGCTGCGGGACGCTTCATCGACGACAATACGGCGGACCAGATCCCGGTCGTAGGGCTTTCTGGGTGCTGCCTCAGCCGATCCGGACGCGCCGAATGACAAGGGTTGAGCCGCGATCAGCCCCATAAGGAGGGCGACGGCGAGTTTCCGTCCAATCGATCCGCATGTCATTGGCCGTGCTCCCTCAAAGCCTGGAGCCAGGCGGCGTCCAGAGCCGTCACAACCACGCTGTCCGCGGCAATCTTGGAGCGGAGTGCTGCCGCGGCCTCAATCCCGACTGAGGGTGGAACCGCGAGCAGCACAGGCGTTGCCGGGTCCAGGCTGTCGGTGTTCAGAGCGTTCAGCTCGGCATCCCGGAAGGATGTCCCGTCATGGACGACAAGTGTCATATCCGACGGCATCGGAGCCTTGTCCTGTTCTCCGACCGCCGAGGCCAGCGTTACCTTGGGAAAGGGTGGCGACGATGCCTCCGGCGTTCGTGCGGTATTGGCTGTCGCCGCCGGGACGGCCATGGACACCAGGGACACGATGGCGATTGAGAAGAAGCACATGGCGAGCGCCAAGGCGATTTCCGCAAGAGCGGACTGAGTCGCGTCGCCCCGCATGCCTCAATCCCCCCGTTCGTTGTCATAGGCGACACCGTCGACGATCCGTTCGATCAGGATGCTGTCGCCCCGGAAGACGAGGGCCGTCTCGTCGCCCGGCTCCAGATTCATGTCCCGCAGCAGGAGTTCCAACCATCGTTCAAGCTTTTGCGAGGGTGCGCGGGTTTCATAGGCGTACCGGCGCATGGATGGGCCCCGCCGGATCAGGCGATGATCCCGATAGCCGGGAAACTCTTCGGTCATCACGGCGATGATTTGAAAGGCCTCTTCCGGTTCCAATCGACGAAGCGTGACGGTGTATTGGCCCCCAAGGCCTTTGCGCTCCCGGTAGCTATCACGGTCCACGCGGTCCGCGAGACGGCGGGCAAGCACATCGCCGATCGACGTTGCGATGTCCCGGGCGCGGTCACCAATCGCGAAGCTCGCGCAATCGCTGGTGCTGCACCCCCGGGCACCGGGTACGGATTCCACCGGCAGCTCGAAACTCCCGAGATAGGTCCCACGCCGCGCATCATAAATCCGGCCCCGCACCGCCACCTGAATTCGGGTCGCGAACGAGAGTTCCCGATAGAGTGCCTCAATATGGAAGACCACCACCGCATCGACCTGATCCGCCGCCCTTTCGGAGTCGTTGGCCATCCGTGCCATCTCCGCGATGTCGTAGCCGCTCATGGCGTAGGGTTCCGACCAGTTCAGCCGGGCCCCGATGAACCGTTCGTCGACGACCTCGAACCCGCGTCTCGACATGGAGTCCTGCAATTCCGCCAGAACGCGGTCATAAACCGAACTGGAGCGGGGAAGATCTGTGGACCGGTCATCCTGTCCGAGGACAAGGACGCGAACGGAGGACCGGGACCGGTCGCTTCCCCAGTCGCTGGCAAAGGCGCTGCGATCGTGGTCGGCGCACGCGGCAAGGGTCAGGGACAGAAACACGCCGGCCAGGACCTTTCGCCAGCAGACAGTCGGAATCATCACGGCACTCCTTCAAGATCCTTCGAACACCGGCGCTAGGGACGGATCGGGGACTTTTTCCCGCCACTGGACGCCACCCGGCCGCTTTGGCCAGAGGCCCTCGAGAGAGCCACTTCGTAGTCGAGCGTCTTGAGACGGAAACGGCCGTCCCCAAAGGCTGCCAGGGCCCCGAAAAATGCGGAGGCCGGCACGGCGCCCGCTTCTTCATCGAGCGAAGGCGCGAGACGGCCCGCATCGAACGGGCGATCGGAGAAAACAGCCAAGATGGATTCTCTGGACCGGGCGGCACCAGGCATTGGCGCGGCCGCATAAACCGGTGATGCCCCCGTGGGAAAAGTGAGCGACCGGCCAGGAAGGATCTGCATGGATGCGGAGACCTTGCCCGGATACAGCCTCACGACAGTGTCGTCTGCCTGCAACGCGAAGAGTGCCGCCTCGACCCGCCGGATACCGGGGTCCACCGTGATCCGAATGGGCTCACCGGCAATAAGACGATGGGCGTGAAGCGATAAAGCCGCCCTCTCGGCAGCCGGCCCGGCGGTCCGGATCAGGCGTGCATCGAGACCCGTCGGGGATGACGGGTCGCCGAGCCAGACTTCATCGGCCGGAAAGTACCGGCCAAAACCCTCCCCGCCCGCGCGCTCCGCCAGAGCACGTCGCGTGTCGAGACGGAATGCTCCATCTGCGGCCAAACGGGTCGCGGATGACCGTGTTCCAGGCGTCCCGGAAAGCACCAGCCGTGAGCGCGCGCCGCCGACCTCTCCACCCTGGGCGGTCAATGGCTTGAAGTGGCGGGGGATCGCCGCCATCGACACGCGGATGGACTCCCGCGCGACAGCCTCTTTGCCCCGCAGGACGGTGACCGTGATCGCCACGGCGTCTCCGTGATCCCAAGCGGACAAGTCGACAGCCAGCGATGTCACGCTTTCCCCGGATCGTCCGGTCAATGACCGACCCACCTTGGCAAGGCGGTTACCCGTGGCCGTCGACAGCCTGGTGCGGATTTGCTCCGCCAAGTACCGCAGGAACGCATGCCGGCGCCGTTCGGAAGCATCCGCTCCAAGAATCAGAGGGCGCCTGCCTGCCAGAACCGGCATGAGTCGCTCCGCCAACTGATCGGCAAGGCTTGCGATGCTCCCTTCTAGGCCAGCACCGCCGCGCAAGGACCCTGCCGGCGGCCACGCCATGGGAGCGGCCGCAGCTAAAATGCGGCCTGGGCTGTCCGGACGGGCGGAGACAATCGATAAGGTCAGGCGGTCCCGGCCGATCCGGCTTTCCAAGACCGCGACCACCAGAGCGTCCGCCTCTCCGGCAGCAAGAAGGTCGTTCAGCCGGGCGCCCCCGAACTCCAAAGCCTCCTCGAAGACCGCAGACAGGGCGGACCGTGAGATGATCTGCTGGCCGGGACCGGCATTGTCCACCAACGCGGCCTCGATCTGTCTGCGGAGTTCGTCCCGCTTCAGCGCCGCAACGCCCGGGCCATCCACCGGCGCAACCGCGATGCGACCGACAGGACCGGCCCGCCGGAGCAACTCAAGAATGGGGCGGCTGAGAGCCTCGCGGCGGCGGGGACCGTCGCGGCTGCCCGGCAGGACAGGCAGGTCAGTCGCGGCGTGATCACCGGACACGAGCCATAGCGGCGCCGCCAAAGCCGTGACAGGCACGGTGTCCTGGCTGCGCGGCGACGCAACGGCACCAGCCGTGACGGCTGGCATAAGGCCAAGCAGCACAGCCATCATAAGCCTAGCCGAACGCATCACTGGAGGCGGGTCGTTTCTTCCGGAAGGGTCAGCAGTGCCATGGACCGGTCCCCGCTGAACCAGGGTCGCTGCACGCGGCCGTGGACAAGGCGCGCCTGGTAGCTGACCTCCTGACTGACGAACCGGTCCAACTCGCCGAGCGTTACGGCCCCATCACCGTTGCCAGTGGCGCTTAGGTCAGCCTTGCCTTTGAGGCCGTCGATGACCTTTCGCGTGAATATGCCGCCACCGACGGAACGATCCCAACTCGCCACCTCCTCATGCTGGGCGGCCGTGAGAACGGTGATCCCCTCCTTGCTGGGACCCACCTGTGGAATGCGCATAACCGGTGCCGCATTTGCGATCAGCGGCCCCGCCGCACTTGTGCCGGAGAAGCACGCCTCCACGATCACCGTGACAGACCGGGCGCCAAGTCTCTTCAGGTTCGAGAGCATCGCGTCCAGAGAATAGGCCGTAATCTCCGGGATGGTCGGATCGGCATCCACCGGCATCAGCAACCCCGAGCCCCCATCCGCCGACGGCAGACCATGTCCTGAAAAGTAGACCCAAACCTCCGACACGCCCGGTGTCAGCCAGGAGCCAATCTTGCCCTTTCGGCCCGACGCATCCCCGAGGACAGCAACCATTTCCCCGAATGTGGCGTTGTTCAACTCGATCAGATTGCCCGGCCGTACTCCCATCCGCTCCCGGAAAAGGGCCGCCATATCGCGTGCATCGGACAATGCATACGGGAGAGTCGGTATATCGTTCCGGTAATCCGCGTTTCCGATCACGATGGCGAAAACGTTGGGGTTCGCCTCCACAGTCGGTACCGGAAGAGGCGGCGGCAACCGCGGCGGTGCGGAGAAGGTCGGCAGCGCTCTCGGAACAGCCGGTGGCTGCGGGGACGGGGCAGACCAGCGGAAAACGGGGAAATCCTCCTCCGAATCCATGCCTTTCCGGGCCTCGGCGACCGGAGAAAGAAGCATCAGACCGATCACGCCAACCAGGGCCAAACCGGCAGCACTGATTAGAAAGGATATCAACCGTGTGAGACCAAACCGCATCATCGTCACCGCCAGAGCACACAACTGCGTACACTCTAATCGCGATAATCCAGATTGTTAAGTCCTTATGCGGGAATTATCGTATATACATACAATCTATGTGTCGTCCGGACTATCGGCGCGCATGTGTTGCCTCCGAGAGCACACAAAGCAGCTCGAACAACATGGATGCGCCTGCCAGGGCCGTGTTGCCGATCGGGTCAAACGGAGGCGCCACTTCCACAAGATCCGCGCCGACGATGTCGAGGCCGGCGAAACCGCGGACGAGCAACTGACCTTCCAATGACGTGAGCCCGCCGATCTCAGGCGTGCCGGTTCCGGGGGCGTAAGCCGGGTCCAACCCGTCGATGTCGAAGCTGATGTACACAGGGCCATCGCCAACCACCCGGCGGGCCTCCTCGATGACCGCGGGAATGCCCATGGCCCAGACCTCGTGCATCGGGAGCACCCGCATCCCGCTGTCGTAGCTGAACTTCCACTGATCCCGGTCGTTGAGGCCGCCGCGAATCCCGATCTGGACCGTGCGCTTGGGGTCCAACACCCCCTCCTCCACGGCCCGGCTGAAGGGCGCCCCATGGTGGAACCGGGAGCCGAGATAGTCATCGCCCGTATCACAGTGGGCGTCGATCTGGATCATGCCCACCGGCCGGTCGGCACCGAGGGCCCGCAGGATCGGGAGAGAGATCGAATGATCCCCGCCCGCGCTCAACGGTGCGATGCCGGCCGCCACGACCCGGTCGAAGAACGCCTTGATCTCCAAATGCGCGTCGCTCAACGCAAACGGCCGCTCCACATAGGCGTCGCCGATATCAGCGATCCGGCAGAGGTCATACGGACAAACACCCGTTGCCTGATTGATGGTCCGCATGAGCGAGGACTGGTTCCGAATCTCGCGAGGGCCATGTCGCGAACCGGGTCGGTTGGTCACGCCGCCGTCGTAGGGAACACCGATCATCGCGATGTCGAGCGCGGGGTCCGCCCCCTCCCAATCCTCGATGAACGGCGCCCGCATGAACGTCGGGATGCCGGTGTAGCGGGGCCGGGTCATGCGATCGAGCTCTTTGGGCGTCAAGGCCATCGGATCAGTCCTTACAATTCGGGTTCGCTCCCAACTCAGCCCGTATTGGACTCGAACCGGAGGCGGCACACAACACACAGAAAGATCTAACCCGTGGCAATCGGGATTGAGGGTTGGTCTGAGGGGACACATCGCGCTAGATGGCGTCCGGAGTTCGCCGGGGGAAGGCGCATGAGTGAGGTGACAGGAAGCACAGAGCGCCTCGGAGCCGACGGCAGACCCTGGCCAAGCCTATGGGAGGCGGTGACCGTCTGGGCCCGGATCGCCGCGCTGAGTTTCGGCGGACCGGCGGGTCAGATCGCGATGATGCACCGCATTCTGGTCGAGGAGAAACGCTGGCTGGGCGAGGCTCGGTTTCTCCACGCGCTCAACTTCTGCATGCTCCTCCCCGGACCAGAGGCCCAGCAGCTCACCGTCTACGTCGGCTGGCTGATGCACCGGGTGACCGGCGGATTGATCGCCGGCATCTTGTTCGTCCTGCCGGGCGCGGCCGCCATCCTGGCTCTGTCGATCGTCTATTCTGTCTGGGGAGAGGTCGGACCCGTCGCCGCCGCGTTCTTCGGCCTCAAAGCGGCGGTGCTGGCAATCGTGTTGCAGGCTGTGGTCAAGATCGGGGGCCGCGCGCTCCGGAACCGGGTGAAAGTGGCGATGGCCACGGTTTCGTTCCTGGCGATCTTTGCGTTCGATGTGCCGTTTCCCATCATCGTGCTGGGGGCGGCCATTCTTGGATGGCTCGGCGGACGGGCGGGTCTCGCCGCCTTCACGGGCGGCGGTGCGGCACACGGAGCGGAAGATGGAACCGTCGCGGACGCGGATACGCTGCTGGGCACAGAAAATCCCGGAGATATCGGTGAGCGCTCTCATTCCATAGTCGGGATCGCGGCCGCGGTGACAGCGCTCTGGCTTGGCCCGACGGTGATCCTGCTCGCTCTGGCCGGACCCGAGAACACGTTCTCTCAGATCGCGCTGTTCTTCAGTCAGATGGCGATCGTCACCTTCGGCGGCGCCTATGCGGTTCTCGCCTACGTGGCGCAAGCGGCGGTGGACACCTACGGATGGCTGGCACCGGGCGAGATGCTGGACGGTCTGGGACTGGCTGAAACGACGCCGGGGCCACTGATCATGGTCACCCAGTTCGTGGGATTTATGGGCGCCTACCGGGACCCGGGCACCTTCGACCCACTCACGGCCGGTGTGCTCGGAGCCACGTTGACGACCTGGGTGACCTTCGCCCCCTGCTTCCTGTGGATCTTCGTCGGCGCCCCCCATGTGGAACGGCTCCGCGCCAACAAGGCCCTGTCGGCGGCACTGGGAGCGATCACCGCCGCCGTGGTGGGCGTGATCCTCAACCTCGCCGTCTGGTTCGCGATGCACACGCTGTTTCAGGACGTCCGGCCGGCGAACAACTCAGGGATCCCGATCGAGATTCCGGTGTGGTCGAGCCTCGACCCAATTGCCGCCCTACTCGCCGTAGCGGCACTCCTGGCCGTCTTCCGGTTCAACGTTGGGGTTGTGCCACTCCTCCTGGCAACGGCAGCAATCGGCGTGGGGCTCGAAGCGACAGGGATAGCGATGCTACGGTAGGGCCGTTACCGGCGCTTGGCCGGTACTCCAACGCCTTCTCATCCGGAAACGCCACCCCGTTCATGAAGAAGACCGCACTCATCACCCTTGGCCGGTTGCCGAAGGGGTTGGACGTTGCCCGGGCGCTGACGGCAGCCGGTTGGCGGGTGATTGTCGCCGAGCCGTTTCCCTGGCATCTGATGCGGGCCTCCCGCGCGGTCGAGGCTTCCTTTCAAGTGGCGGCACCCAATGACGACCTGGACCAGTATCTGGACGACTTACTCAGGATCATTCGAGAGCAGGATGTCTCGCTGATCGTTCCGATCTCCGAGGAGATCCTGCCGGTCGTTCAATTGCATGACCGCTTGCCCGAAAGCGTACGGCTGTTCTGTCCTGAGCCGGAGGAGATCCACCGCGTCCACGACAAACTGGCATTCAGCAGATTGGCGCGGGAGTTCGGATTGCCGGTGCCGGATACGGCGGATGCCTCCGAGGAGGCCGCCGGGAAGATCGCCCAAGGCGGCCGGTTTGTGGTGAAACCCGCACTCTCCTGCTCAGGCATCGGCGTCGAGATCCGGGACGCTGGGGCGCTTGAGGAGGTCCGGCCCGGCGACATCGTCCAAGCCTTCCTGCCCGGTGAGCATCTCAGCACATTCGCCATCGCCCACAACGGGCGTGTGCTGTTCAACGTGACCTATCGCGGGACCATTTTCTCGGGCACCGTCGCCGTGGCCTTTCAGCGGGTTGATGACGCAACCGACGTCGATGAATGGGTCGCCGCCTTCGCGGAGAAAGCTCGTTGGAATGGCTTCCTCTCCTTCGATTTCATCCGGGATGAGGCGGGCAGAGCGCTGGCCATTGAGTGCAATCCGAGGGTGACAAGCGGCGTTCATTTCGTGTCCGCGGCGGGTCTGGCGTCCGCGATCCTGTCGCCGGAGGATTGCGACGATGTTCAGTTCAAGGACGCAACGGAACTTCAACAGTTTTGGCCCTGTCTGACGGAAGTTCAGGGCTCAGCTTTTTCCGGCGTCGGACCGGGCTCGACTTTCCGCCGCTATGCCCAGGTGCTGACACAGGCCAAGGACGTGACCTGGATGGCGAACGACCCGTTGCCGCTGCTGACCATGCCTTTGACCTCCTATCCGATTCTGCGCCGGACGATCTTCAACGGGGAAAGCTTCGGCGAGGCCTCCACCCGGGACATCGCGCTGTTCAGCGAGCGCGCGCCCGCACCCGGATCTGCTGGCGCGGCCGGGTCGTAAGGCGGGCAACCGGCATCACCTCATCCGGGTTCAGCACATCGAAGTCAAACCGGCGAACCAGTCGCGCCAGGATCAACGCACTCTCCGTCGCCGCGAAACTCGCCCCGGCGCACACGCGAGGCCCGAGCCCGAAGGGCAGATAAGCGCCGGAGATCACCTCGCCCTCCCGACCGGGGGAGAAGCGGTCCGGATCGAAGGCATCAGGCTCCCGCCAATACTTCCGGTGCCGATGAATCACCCAGGGTGAGATCATGACGATGGCACCGCGTTTGACCCGCACGTGCCCGATCGTCGTGTTTTCCAGCGCAACACGCGGCGTGAACGTGATCGGCGGATAGAGGCGCAGCGCCTCCCGGAAGACGTTGCGGAGAAAGACAAGCTTCTTGGTATGCTCGAACGTCACTGGCCCGTCGCCGACCACCTCAGCCACTTCCGCCCGCATGCGTTCCACCACGTCCGGCAGAGAGGCAAGGATGAAGAAGATCCAGGTGAGCGCGCTTGCCGTCGTCTCATGACCCGCCAGGAAAGCGACCCCGATCTCATCGATCAACTCCTCCCGGTCGAAGGACGTGCCGGTCTCGGGATCGACGGCAGCCACCAGATCGGCGGCGACGTCCTGGTACGCGCCCCGGTCGTTCAAGTGGCTGTCCACCAGCTCACCCAGATGCCGGCGGATCCGCTCGCACGCGGCTAGTACCTCCGGCTCCTGGGGGACCTTCTTCCACGCGGGATCAAAGATCAGCCGGTGGAGTTTCACCTGCGCCACGCTCCGCTCAAAGATCACGAAGTCGTCGAAGACGTCCCGCGCGGTCTCCGAGGCAAGCGAGGTGGAGAAAACGGTGCGGCAGATAATGTCTGCCGTCAGATGGCTCATCGCATAATCGAGAGAGAACGCTTCGCCTTTGGCCGCCGACTGCTCAAGCTGGTCTTCGTAGGCATCCACCGCGGCGACCATCGGTGCGAAGGCGCGGTTGATTCGGATATGGCTCAGCGAGGGGTCGATCATTCGGCGCTGGCGCTTCCACGTCTCTCCGCTGGACACGAAAACGCTGTCGCCAACCAGCGGCTCCAGCGCGCCGACCATCAGATCGCTCTTCGGGAACATCTCCACGTCGGTGGTCATCAGACGCCGCACGAGCGAGGGCTCGTTCACGATCAGGGTCTGCCGCCTGGACCATCCAATGTTGCCCACATCGATCCCGTAGACTTCATAGGGCAACAGCTCCAGCAAGTTGCCTTCGCCTT
Source organism: Thalassobaculaceae bacterium (assembly GCA_963691835.1). Lineage (GTDB taxonomy): Bacteria > Pseudomonadota > Alphaproteobacteria > Thalassobaculales > Thalassobaculaceae. The sequence goes on along the minus strand of OY829383.1, from coordinate 3,056,133 downwards.
TCCACGCGGTCCGGATCAGGGCCGGAAGCGCGGACAGGGATTTCGGCCGCGGGGGATAGTACAATTTGACCTCCAGGGATCGAACGCCCCTAATAGTCTCAAGTGTAACAGCGCCTTGCGCGGGCCGGCAGGCGAAATGGGGGGAGCATGCTGGCATTCGAAGTGCTTGTGGGCACGCATATTGTGACAGGCTCCGTCGGCCTGCTGGCGGTATGGGTGCCGATCGTCGGTAAGAAAGGCGGTAAGCGCCACCGTTGGTGGGGCAACGTCTTCGTGCTGTCGATGCTGCTGACAGGAACAGTCGCCGTTGGGATCAGCACCCTGTCGATCCTCTATCCGCTGGAAACCCATCCCCACATGACCGATGCCGACCTCGTGCGGGGGATTTTCGGCTGGATGATGCTCTATCTCGCCATCCTGACGGTAAACCTCGCCTGGTATGGATGGCTCGCCGTGCACAACATGCGCCGATATGAGAGGAACCGGTCCTGGCACAATCTCACACTTCAGGCGCTTCTCCTGGCGGCCGCAACGAACTGCCTCGTCCAGGGCATCCTGATCGAACAGGTGCTGATGATCGGGATCTCCATGGTCGGTTTCGCCACTGTAATCACGAACGTGAACGCCATGTTCCGCCGGACACAACCGCCTATGGCCTGGCTGATTGAGCACTTTAAGGGATTGGTCGGTGCTGGAATCTCGGTCTACACCGCGTTCTTCGCCTTCGGCGCCGTGCGGCTCATGCCGGAGCTGGCTCTCAGCCCCGTCCTTTGGGCGATCCCGCTGACCACGGGAATGGCGATCATCCTTTATCACCGCCGGGAGGTGGCCCGGAAAGTGCGGCCTGCCCGGGCGGACGCGGGGGAGCCTGTGGGAGAGGCCGGATCCTGACCATGACGGACCGACCCCATGTGGTGGTGATCGGAGCCGGCGCGGGCGGTCTGTCCGCCGCCATTGATCTGGCCCGGCGCAACTGCCGTGTGACCGTCCTTGAGCGAGCGGACCGACCGGGCGGCAAGATCAGAGCTGTTCCGGTCGGCGATGCGTTCGTGGATGGCGGCCCGACCGTCTTCACGATGCGATGGATCTTCGATGAGCTGTTCGGTGCCGCTGGGCATCGGCTTGAAGACCGGTTGACCCTGACGCCGGCGGATGTTCTGGCCCGGCACGCTTGGACCAGCGGCGGACGGCTGGATCTGTTCCGGGACATCGACCGCTCGGTGGATGCGATCGAGGCGTTCGCAGGTCCTCGAGAGGCCGAAGGCTATCGGCGCTTTTGCCGGGATGCCGGGGATATCTTCGAGACCCTCAAGGACAGTTTCATCTCGGGCCAGCGGCCCTCCCAGATGGATCTTGTTCAACGGGTCGGGCTCCGCGGGATGCCAGGTCTGTTCCGGACCCGGCCGTGGGAGACCCTGTGGCATCGGCTTGGTCACTATTTCCGGGACCCGCGCCTTAGACAGCTCTTCGGACGTTATGCGACCTATGTCGGCTCCTCGCCGCTTCTGGCGCCCACGACGCTGATGCTGATCGCCCACGTGGAACAGGAAGGCGTCTGGCTGGTCGACGGTGGCATGGCCCGCCTCGCGGAGGCAATGCGGGATGTCGGTGAGGATCTCGGCGCCGAGTACCGCTTCAACAGTCATGTAAGCCGGATCGAAACGGAGGGACGCCGGGCCACCGGGGTTGTTCTGGCCGACGGCGAACACATCCCGGCCGACGCCATCGTCTACAACGGGGACATATCGGCGTTGCCTAAAGGGCTGCTGGGACCTTCGGTGATACGGGCGGCATCCGCTGTGACGCGGGAGAACCGCTCCCTATCGGCGGCCACCTGGTGCCTCTCCGCCCCGACGGACGGATTTCCGCTAGCCCATCACACCGTTTTCTTCGCAGAAAGTTACCCGCCGGAGTTCGACGCGATTTTCCGGAAGCGCACCATTGTGGAACGGCCGACCGTCTACATATGCGCCCAGGACCGGGATGACGCGGGCACGACGCACCCCAATGGACCGGAGCGTCTGCTTGTCCTGATCAACGCGCCCCCCGACGGGGATAACGATGGCGGTATCGGGCTAACCGACGAAGATCTTGCTGAACGGGCGTTCGGTATCCTCGCCGAATGCGGGCTTAGCATCGATCGCGCAAACGGGTTGGAAACACTGACCTCCCCAGTTGAGTTCAATGCGCTGTTCCCGGGAAGTGGGGGATCACTCTACGGCCGGGCCAACCACGGCGCATCGGCGTCGTTCGACAGAATGGGGGCGACATCGCGCATTCGCGGACTTTATCTCGCGGGCGGGTCCGTTCACCCGGGTGCGGGGGTTCCAATGGCAACGATGTCCGGCCGGTTGGCCGCAGACCGGGTCGCAAAGGATCTGGGCCTCGGCCCCTAAGGTCGGGGGCGGCCGCTATCGAACGAAGGCGGATGCGGCCGGGATCAGTTGATCAATGACTTTGGCCGACGACAGCACGCCAGGCACACCGGCCCCCGGATGGGTGCCGCCGCCGACGAGATAGAGGCCGGGCAACTCCTGGCTCAAGTTGTGCGGCCGGAACCAAGCACTCTGAAACAGTCGCGGCTCCAGGGCGAAGGCGGCACCATTCACGGAGCAGAGCCGGTCCTGGAAGTCCTGTGGTGTGAGCATGTGGGAGGTCACAATAGACTGGCCGAGCCCCGGCATGACGGTCTCCTCCAAACGCTTCTGGATCGCAGCACGATAGGGCTCTGCCTGCTCAGACCAGTCGGTGCCGCTTTCCAGGTTTGGGACCGGGGCGAGGACATAGCACGCATCGCAGCCCTCGGGCGCGAGGGACGGATCGTTTGCCGTCGGCCGGTGAAGGTAGAGGCTGAAGTCATCCGCCAAGACGTGGTTATGGAAGATGTCATCCAGAAGCCCACGATACCGCGGCCCGAGAACCATCATGTGATGGTAAACATCGTCGTACCGGCGATTGGTTCCGAAGTACCAGACGAACAGGCTCATGGAGTAATGACCGCGGGCGATCTTTCGGTCGGTCCAAACCCGGCGGGGCCGATCGCCCAGCAGCTTTCCGTAGGTCCAAGCGGGGTCGGCATTCGACACCACGAGGTCGGCGCCAATCCTCTCTCCGGACGCGAGTTCAACGCCGCTCGCCCGGCCGCCGTCCACGGTGATCCGCTGCACATCGGCGTTATAGAGCATTCGGCCGCCAAGACGTTCGATCAGCGACACAAGCCCCCGAACCAAGGCGCCGGTGCCGCCCATGGCATAGTGAACCCCGTGAAGTCTCTCCAAGTGTGAGATCAGGCAGTAATAGGCCGTCGTGCTGAAAGGATTGCCTCCGATCAGCAAGGGATGAAAGCTGAATGCGACCCTCAGTTTCTCGTTGGAAAAGTACCGCTTCACCTTGCTGTAGACAGTGCCATGTCCCCCGTGGCGAATGAGATCGGGCGCGGACTTGATGAGCGTTGAGATCTCATGGAAAGGGACATCCGCAAGATCGAGGAACGCCGATTTGTAGATGTCGGCGCTGACCGCCATGAAGCGATCGAAGCCGTCCAGGTCCTCAGGCGCGATCCGGGCGACTTCTGACCGCATGCGTTCGTGATCACCGGTACAGGCGATCACTTCTCCATCGTCGAAGCGGATTTGGTAGAATGGGTCAATTGGTCGCAGATCGACATCATCACTCAAGTTCCGACCAGCAACCTCCCAGAGTTCGTCGAACAAATAGGGGGCGGTGACGATGGTCGGGCCGGCATCGAAGGTGTAGCCATCTTGCCGGTAGGTGTAGGCGCGCCCCCCCGGGCCGTCCAACCGCTCGCAGACGGTAACCCTGTAACCCTTTGCGGCGAGACGAACTGCCGCCGCCAAGCCGCCGAAGCCAGAGCCGATGACAACGGCTTTAGGAGCACTGTCGGAAAGCGGTGTGGGAGCGGAATCCATCGCACCTCTCTTTCTCACGCTTCGAGCGAACACGGTCAATTTCCAGTAAGTCCGACAGTTATGTGTGTCAAGACCACTGGACGCGAGTGCCTATTTGTTCACGTTCGCGGGGTCAACTTTTGGGCAGTTGGTGCAGATTCTGGGCTGATCGAGGTGCGACGGTCAGTCGCGTGTCGCCTTCTGCTCGGTTTGAGGCTGACGGGTGCGGTCCTGTAATTGCATTAGAAGAATGCCGCCCAAGACCATCGCCGCACCCAAAACCCGCTCAATTGTAAGAACCTCAGAGAACAGCACCCACGCCGCCGCGATGCTGGCGACTGGTTGCAGGTTGTTCAGGACGGCGATGTGCTCCGGTCCGCCCCGCGCGATCGCCGCGAAGTAGAGCGGGATGGAGGCACCCTGCAAGAGAACCACGCCCCACAGACCGATCCACCCGCCGGTCGTCTTGGGAACCGTCCAACCCCCGTTGAGTATGACGCCAACCGTGAGCGCGGTGCCCGCAACAATGCTCATCCAGAACACGACAACCATAGGGTCGACGATGCCCGTGTTCTTGCGGGATACCCAGACGACGTTCATCGCGCATGCAATGCCAGCGCCCAACCCGAGCGCCACGCCCCGCCAGTCGAGGCTTTCGAAACGGACGCCCAGCATAACTGCGAGCCCAGCAAAAGCGGTTCCCACGGCCAGAACCTTCACAAGGCCCGGCGGGCGCCGGTCCAGTACGGCGACGAACACGGCCACCAGAGGGGGGTAAACAAAGAACAGCAGTGCCGCGAGACCAACCGGGATGTAGGCGACCGAGGTCACGTTCCCCCAGGTCATCTGGACCATGAGCAATCCAAGAATGACCGCATGGATCCGAAACGCCTTGGGCATGAAGAGGGATGTGCCCCGGGCCTTCAGGTAGATCGCGACCAGAACCGCGCCAAACCAGCATCGGGTCATGGCGATCGTCAAACCGTCGGTCCCACCTTCGAATGCGAGGCGTCCTACGGCGATCGCAAGCCCTAGCCCGATCGACGAGATGATCGCAAAGACCAGTCCGAGCCGTGCATCCGACATCACAGGGAAACGCTCAGCCGCGCGATGCGGTCCAGTAGTCGGGAACGGCTTTCAGCCACGTCTCGAAATGACCATAGGCCAAGTCGATATCGGCAGACGGTGTATAGCCGATGTCATCCCGCAGCCGGGCGTTATCCAGAATGAAGCGGTCCCGGTCGCCATGGAGACTGATGGTGGGCGCCTCGCCCGGCTCCGCGAACCGCCACTCGAAGTCCGGAAAGGTTTTCGCGAGCCGTTCGCACCAATCCGCCGTGCTCCATGTCTCGCCACAGGCGATGTTGTAGAGCGCATGGTTCGGGTTTGGCGCCTCGACGACCGCACGGATACCGTTGGCGACCCAGCGGCTGTAGGTCCAATCCCGCGCCTCGCGCCGGTCCAGGACAACCGGCTCCCCAAGGACTGCCTTGGCGGAGGCCTGCATCGGCGTGGACAGGGTATCCCGGAGACCGGTGTCCCGCTCCCAGGCACCGAAGACGGCGGTGAGCCGGACGCTTCGAAGGTCGAGACCGGTCAGATCCGCGATCCGGGCGCCAACCCGCTCCGTCGCGTATTTGGTGATGGAGTAAAGCGTGACCGGCTGCTCGCGGGTCGCTTCTTCCTGCATGGGGCCATCCCAGGCCCAGTGCCCGAAACCCGCATCTCCATAGGCCGCCGCAGAACTGCAGTTCACCATCCGGCGGACCCCGGCCTCCGACGCGGCCTTGGCCACGCAGGCAAGACCCACGAGATTGGTTTCCAGGATGAGTTCAGGATAGGACCGTTCCCGGTCAGGACCGGAGGTGATCGCTGCGGCGTAGACAACCCGGTCGACGCCATGGCTTCGAAGCGCATCAATAACGGCGGCCCGGTCGTTCACGCTGCCCGTCACCACAATGAGCTTACCGGGCAGGCTCTCAAGGTAGGCGCGCGCGGACTCCGGCGGTGCCGCCCGGTCGTAGATGACGACGGCCTCGCCTGCTTCCAGATACGTTTCGACGACGTTGAGTCCGACAAAGCCGGACCCGCCGGCAACAAGAACCGACATGGTCGGTCTCCCGTACTGTTGATGCTGGCTCGGCGCGTAACCCCGACAAGAAGATCAAACGCGGACGAGCCGAAAACGCCGGAACGGTACCGGCGTCAGGGTCAGTTGGCGTCCGCAGCGACCTGCATGCGGACAATACGGTCCGGATCCGACGGCGGCTCGCCGCGCTTGATCTGATCCACGAAATCCATGCCCTCGGCGACGATGCCCCAGACGGTGTACTGGCCGTTCAGGAACTGACAATCCGAGAAGCAGATGAAGAACTGGCTGTCCGCGCTGTTCGGGTTCTGCGCCCTGGCAGCACCCACGGTGCCCCGGATGAAGGGAACGTTCGAGAACTCCTGGTCCAGCTTGGTGCCTGAACCGCCCATGCCCGTACCGGTCGGATCGCCCGTCTGGGCCATAAACCCGTCGATCACGCGGTGGAAGATGATCCCGTCATAGAACCCTTCGCGGGCGAGTTCTTTCATGCGGGCAACATGGGTCGGGGCCACATCGGGGCGAAGTTCGATCACAACCCGGCCGTAGTCCAGGTCGAGATACAATGTGTTTTCGAGGTCACGCGCCTCGGCGTTGGAAGCGGTCATCGCAAAGATCAGCAATCCAAGTAGTTTGATTAGGCGGCTCATCAGTCACTCCGGGAGGCAGCGAAACCGGTCGGCACCATAGCTGGCCGGATCGGGTGCGCAAGATCGAAAAGTCTGTCCAAGTCCAATGTGGCCTCCAAATGGGCCGCAAGTTTGTCCAGGGTCTCCTCCACAATCGCGCGGGCGTCGAGGAGCGGGTCTCCGGCGCCACCAACCCTGGCAAGCCAGGCACGCCGGTAGGTGTCGGACGCCATGAGACCATGCATGTAGCATCCTTCGATCCGACCGTCGGTCGACCTGGCGCCATCGTCCCGCGGACCGTCGGCGGTCTGCAGGCGCAGCATCGGACGCGCGGTGTCCGGTCCGCCGGTTCGTCCCACATGGATCTCGTACCCCTCGAACGGGATGTCGTCCGGTAGTCCAACCCCACCGATGGGACGAACAGTCTTGTCCTCCGTCAGGACGGTATCAACGTCGAGCAGGCCCAGCCCCAGCGTCGCCCCCGGCGGTCCTTCGATCCCAGATGGATCCTTGATCCCCCGCCCCAGCATCTGATAGCCGCCGCAAAGCCCCAGCACCCGGCCGCCGCGACGCACATGGGCGGCCAAATCGATGTCCCAACCCTGCGCCCGGAAATGCAGCAGATCCGCGATCGTCGCCTTCGATCCGGCCAGGAGTATCACATCCGCGTCGCCCGGCAGCGGCCTGCCCGCCTCGATGATCTCGACCGTGACCGACGGCTCCAGCCGGAGGGGATCCAGGTCATCGAAGTTCGCGATGCGGGACAGGGCGGGGACCGCGACTTTGATTTTCCTATCACCCAGGCCCTTTGTTCCCGATCGGGACAAGCCGACAGAATCCTCCGCCGGTAGCCGCCAAGCGTCTTCGAACCAGGGCACCACACCCAACGGCGCCCAGCCGGTCCGCTCTGCGATCTCGGCCATTCCGTTGTCGAAGAGGCTGACGTCCCCGCGAAACTTGTTCACGATGAAGCCTCTGATGTGGTCGCGGTCGGAGGGGGAGACCACGGCAGAGGTGCCGACAAGGCTGGCGATCACCCCGCCCCGTTCGATATCTCCGATCAAAATGACCGGGCATCCGACAGCATCCGCGAACCCCATGTTGGCAATGTCGCCCGCCCGCAAATTTATCTCCGCCGGACTGCCCGCCCCTTCGACGAGAACAAGATCCGCTGTTTCCGCCACTTGGCCATAACTGTCGATCACCGAGGTGAGGAGCGTGTTCTTCAGCGCCTGATACTCCCTCGCGGACGCATGGCGCATGCGCTGACCTTGAACGATGACCTGGGAGCCGCTGTCGCTCTCTGGTTTCAAGAGGATCGGGTTCATGTGGATCGATGGCGCACGTCCGGCCGCCAATGCCTGGAGTGCCTGCGCGCGGCCAATCTCCCCACCGTCTCCGGTCGCCGCCGCGTTGTTCGACATGTTCTGCGGCTTGAAGGGTGCAACGGACAAACCGCGGCGTTTCGCCGCACGACACAGCCCCGCGACCAGGACGGATTTACCGACATCCGACCCCGTACCCTGAAACATGAGGGCCCTTGGAAAAGCAGACACGTTACCGAGCTACCCTTTTGATTCAATGCACGGTTTAACAGCGCATTGCTGAATTGGACCTATGAAGCAGAATAACACCTTAAAAACAAATAGAATTTTAAGCAAATAGTCGATCTTCCGTTTGAATATCTTGTTAATCATTTCCTAACAAACCCACCGATAGGTTCCACCCAATCCTAATAGGCCCAGCACTAGGGAAGGTCTCCGATATGGAAAAGCCCGACGAGAACCCGGACGCCAGGGTGGAACGAAAAAGCCGTTGGGTTTCCGCACTTGGCGCACGTCTCTTGGGAGCCCTCAGCGTTCTGAACGTGATTGCATTGATCGTTGCCGGTCTTGCCATCTTCGCGTTCACCAGAATCGAAGCTGCTTTCGACGATTCAACCAAGTTTGGCCAGAGTGTCGCCCAGTTTGGCGTCATGCAGCAGTCCGTAAACGACGTGCGCCTCCACACCTATCGCTACGGCACAACACGACTACCGGAGGACGCCGAGAAGGCGATCGCTGCCGTTGGCCAGGTTCAAAGCGTCGTGGAGCGCCTTGGCGGGCGGATTGCGGACAACCGGTTCGGCGGAGTCCTGCAAAGCATCACAGAAGAAGCCGAACAATACGGAGCCGCCCTGTCCGAACTGGCCCGTTTGACGACCACGCTCGACACCCGTGTTTCGACCGAACTCTATACTGCGGGCGAGGACCTTCGCATCGGACTGCACGATCTCGGCAAGGCGCTCTTGGACGATCTCGATGCCGATAACACCTACCTGACCGGCGTCGCCGTCGAACATCTGATGCGCGCGCGTCTCCATGGAGAGCGCTATCTGTCCAGACTTGACCCCAACGAGTTGGAGCAGTCTCGGCTGGAGCTGGTGGAGGTCGGCAATTCCCTCTCCCAACTCAAGGAAGCGGTCTACTATCCGCCCCGCATCGAAGCGGCGGAAGCCAGTGTCCAACAGCTTGCCGTCTACTCCACCGTCTTCGAGGAGATCGTGCAGCTTCTCGTCCAACGGGAAGCGGTGCTCTCCAATGCTCTTGATTCGATCGGACCCAGTCTGCTCGCCCAGACGGAGCTTGCAGTCGATCGCGTGTCTGAAGCCGCCAAGGGCGTCGAGGCGACGACCACATCGCTGATCGGATCGATGACCCAGCTCATCCTTGTGGCCGCCGCCGTCACGCTGGTGCTTGGGATTGTCCTCGGCTTCATCTCAAGCCAGACCATCGTTCTGCCGATCATCTCGATGACCAGAGCGATGAGATCCTTGGCAGCGGGAGATCATTCCGTGGCTGTTCCGGCGAAGGGCCGCCGCGACGAGATTGGCGAGATGGCGGACGCGGTGGACGTCTTCCGTCAGAACGCGATCGAGATCGAACGTCTGGAGGCCGAGGCTTCCGCGACGCAGGAACGGGAGGAAGCCCGCCGAGCCCGGATGCTGAAGCGTCTCGCCGACGGGTTCGAGCAATCCGTCATGGGCGTCGTGACCGCTGTTTCCGACACGTCCGTGCAGATCCGGACCACCTCGACGGAGCTCGGCCGAACGGCGGAGATGACGAACGAGCGGAGCTCCGAAGTCACTGCGGCAACCGAGCAGGCGACCGCCAATGTTCAAACCGTCGCCGCAGCGGCGGAGGAAATGACGACCTCGATCTCCGAGATCTCCCGCCAGGTTCAGGAGTCCGCGTCCATCGCCAACGATGCGGAATCCGAGGCCAACCGGACCAACGAAGACTTGCAGAAACTTGCCGCGGCCGCGGTCCGTATCGGTCAGATCGTGGACCTCATCCGGGACATCGCGGAGCAGACAAACCTGCTCGCACTCAACGCCACCATCGAGGCGGCCCGGGCGGGCGATGCCGGGCGGGGCTTTGCCGTGGTCGCGTCGGAGGTCAAGTCGCTCGCGACACAGACAGCCGAAGCGACTGAAGAGATCTCGAACCAGATCTCGGAGGTTCAGTCCGCCACCGATGGCGCCGTGGGCTCGATCAAGGGGATCACCGGCACCATTCAGCGGATCAATGAAATCGCCGCAGGCATCTCCGCCGCCGTTGAGGAGCAGACCGCAACGGTCACGGAAATCGCCCGCAACACCACCGAAGCCGCCGTCGGAACCGAGCAGGTGTCGCAGACGATCAAGACGGTGAAGGAGGGTGCTGAGGAAACCAGCATCGCCGCGTCCGACGCAAAGGGTGCGGCGGAGGGCTTGGGCACCCAGGCGGCCTCTCTTCGGGAAGCGGTCGACAACTTCCTTATGCAGTTGCGCGCCGCCTGACCGACATCAGCTGCTACGTGACGGGCTTGGAGGGGCCCGGCGGGCGATTATGCATCCCGCCGGGCATCCTCCAGGATCATGTCGGACGCCTTCTCGGCGATCATCAATGTTGCGGCATTGGTGTTCGCGGATGGCATGGTCGGCATGACGGACGCGTCGACGACCCGAACGCCCTCAAGCCCGTGAACCCGAAGACGCTCGTCAACAACAGCCAAGGCATCACCGCCCATGCGGCAGGTTCCGATGGCATGGAAGACGGTGCCGCCCTTCGCCCTTGCATAGTCCAGCAATGCGCCCTCGTTCGTGAAATCCGGGCCGGGTTGAGTTTCCTGCCGCGCCCAAGGCGACAGGGCATCTGTCGCCAGGAATGACCGGGCCATTGACAGCCCCCTCGCCAGCACCCGGCGATCCGTCTCCTCCTTAAGATAGTTGGGCTGGATCTCCGGCATATCCGCCATGTCCGGCGTCTTGGCGCGAAGCCAGCCCCGGCTCTCCGGCCGCATCTGCCAAACCCCGCAGGTCATGGCCGGGAACGGCTCCAGCTTGCCGATTGCGCCGTCGACATAACTCGCCGGCGTGAAGACGAACTGAAGGTCCGGAAGATCCAACGCCGGGTCCGATTTCCAGAACACACCGACATGGGCGGGGCTGAACCCCAGAAGTCCGCGCCCAGTGACGAGCCATTTGCCGACTTCGGCGGCAAGACGCCAACCGCGCGCGCGCTCGTTCAATGTCTGTATCCCTTCGACCCGGCGGGATGCGCGAGTGGCGTAGTGGTCCTGAAGTCCCTCCCCCACGCCGTCGAGGCGATGGCGGTGCTGGACACCCAGGTCCCGAAGCAGGCCCTCCGCGCCAATGCCGGAGACCTGCAGGAGTTGAGGAGAGGCGATGGCGCCCAGAGACAGGATCACTTCCCGTCTTGCCCGCACCTCGATGGTCTGACCATGCTGCCGAAGTTGGGCCCCGGTTACCCGGCGGCCATCCATTGTCAGGCTCGTCGCCAGGGCCTGGGTCTCGATACGGAGTGTGGATCGCCGCCGCGCCCGGGCCAGGAAGGTTCGGGCCGCACTCTCCCGGCGGCCGCCACGGATGGTCCGCTGGTAGTAGGCAACGCCAGCCTGATCGGCGCCGTTGTAGTCGCGGTTACGGGGTATGCCCTTCCCGGCCACGCCTTCGATGAAGGCCTCGCACAGGGGATGGCGTTCATGGGTGTCCGAGATGTGGAGAGGACCGCCGGATCCGCGATAGTCATCATCGCCGCCGGCCCGGTCCTCGGACCGTTGAAAGTAAGGGAGAATATCGGCGTATCCCCATCCTCGATTGCCGAGTTGCGCCCAGGCATCAAAGTCGGCCGACTGCCCCCGGACATGGAGCAGGCCGTTGATCGAACTGGAACCGCCAAGCCCCTTGCCACGCGGAAAGTAGACGGCACGCCCGCCTGACCCTTCCGACGGCGCGGTCTCAAAACACCAGTTCATCAGGGGATGCGCAAACGTCTTCATGAAAGCGGCGGGGACATGGATGTAGGGATGCCAGTCGCTCTCACCGGCCTCAACAACAAGGACCCGGTCCCGGCTTCCCTCGGTCAAACGATCCGCCAGAACGCATCCGGCGGAGCCTGCACCAAGAATCAGGTAGTCGGTTTCCAGTATGGTCATGGTGGGGTTCTGCCGGATCTCAAGCGACCGCATCCGCCGGTAGGCCGTCCGGTTCGACGTCGTGGACGTAGCTTGGCGTAACGGTCGGCCCGTCACCGGCGACCGTTGTTCTGACAATGGTGCGGCCGTGCCGCGCGCTATCGAAAGGGCGGCCCCGGTGGAGCGTCATCCGGTTGTCCCAGATGACGAGATCGCCCTCCTGCCAAGGATGGGCATAGGTCATCCCCGGCCGAGTGGCAAAGGAGACGACCTCGTCGATCAGCGACAGCGCTTCATCCTCGGGCATGCCTTCGATCGCGTATGTGTGGGAACAGACATAGGGAGCCTTCGCTCCCGTGACCGGGTTCACCCGGACTGTGACCTGCCGGACAGGGGGCAACTGCGCCTTCTCGTCCGCACTCACCATTTTCGGATCGATCTTTCGTCTTGAGTGCCCGTACCAGTGACGTCCGATCCGCCCGTCCAAAGCATTGCGCGTCGCCTGCGGAAGGTCTTCCCACGCCGCGGCCATCGATGCGAATTCGGTTTCGCCGCCGCTTGGCGGCACAACCCGTGCCGAGAGCAGAGATGCCAGTGCCGGAACCGGCTTGAAGGCACTGTCCGTGTGCCAGAGCTGATTCGCCTTCCCGGTCAGGATTTCCTTGTGTGCCTTCTGCACGAGGCGTCCGTCGGGAAGAATGTTCGATAGCCGCACGATCTCCGTACCAGTCCCCATCGTACCCTTCTTGGTGATCTCAAGCGGGCCGAACAGCCGGCTGAACGCAAGCTGGGCGTCGTCGGAGATCGATTGCCCCGGAAGAACGACCAAGCTATGCGCCTCGAACGCCGCGCGTATCTCTCGATAAGCCGCGTCGGTCATGTTCAAGATATCAGCACCTCGGATCTCAACACCGAAGCGATCATGCAGCGGCCGGGTCGCCAGCATGTCACCCTCCCATGTCCGGGGTCGTTTCGCCCCTTTGCCACAGTCTAGAGCAATCCGATCCCGCATCGTAGCCATGGGAAAGTATCGACTCCGGATCGGCATTCCAGAGAGCGGAAGCCCCTACCGACGAGCGGAAATCTCTGGTATAACCACAACATGAATAAGGCGACCGCAGCAGTACCCATCTCGAAGCCCGTCCGACGGTCGGACTCGGACCGTTCCGGGCAGATCCAATCGGTGACGCGCGCCCTGTCCGTTCTCAATGCCCTGTCCGACGACGACTATGGCATGACGCTTACAGAGATTGCGCAGACGGTCCACCTGCCGCCTTCCACCGTTCACCGGCTTCTGACCACGCTTCAGCAAGAGCGTTACGTCCGTTTCGATAATGAGCGGAGCGCGTGGCAGATCGGGGTTCAATGCTTCACGGCGGGCCAATCCTTCGTCCGCTCCCGCGACCTCGTGTCCATGACGCGCCCGTATATGCGGCGTTTGATGGAGGAGAGTGGCGAGACGGTGAACCTCGCCGTCCGGGACGGGGATGAGATGGTCTATCTCGCGCAGGTGGAATGCCGCGAGATGATGCGGGCTTTCGCCAAACCCGGCGCGCGGGTACCGATCGGTGGGTCAGCCGTCGGCAAGACACTGTTGGCGCGGATGAACCCGTCCGACGTCGCATCGCTTCTCTCCCGCACGGGGCTGGAGCGGCGGACGCGAAAGACGATCACTTCATTGGCCAAGATGGAGAAGGAACTCCAGCGGGTCCACAAGAACACGTTCGCGTTTGACGACGAGGAGCATGCGGTCGGCCTTCGCTGCGTTGCGGCGGCACTCTACGACCATCATGCGGAGCCGATGGCAGCCGTTTCCATCTCGGGCCCGGCAGCCCGGATCACGGACGAGCGCATGACATCCCTCGGCGGGCTCGTAAAAACGATTGCCGCCGAGGCCACGGCGGCACTCGGCGGCAACTGGCCCAACTAAGGGCCACTCGGGGGGAAGGTGGGTAGGTTTCGCCTAGGATTAGGCGACCCAGAATGGCTTGCCCGTCTCGTCCGCAATCGCGGTGCGATCCATGCCGATGTCTTCCCGAAGATGGTCACCGAAACCGGCGAGCGCCTCACGGGCGGCGATACGGTCTTGCCAGCGGATGAGCAGGTCGGCGACGGCGACCAGCGGAACCGCAACCAGGGTGAACGGAAGACGCGCCATCTCGGTGGAGAAACGGGACTGTCCAAACGTAAGTGTCTTGCTCATCATGTCCTCCAGACATTATGTCACCTAACGGAAACACGGGCTTCGTGATCCGGGGGGACGGCGGTTAAGTTCAGCGAACACGGTGTATTTGGACCTGTGGGAGGGTTTTCACAAACGACGAATTCTCATAAGGTGATAAGAATTTCTCATGTATCTAACGCAGTGTTTCCACAGCGATCTCCCGACCATATCGGAGCTTCTTGATGCGTCGACTCCCGCCCCTTAATGCCCTGCGCGCGTTTGAGGCCGCAGCCCGCCATTTGAGCTTCACGAAAGCGGCGAATGAGCTGTTTGTGACGCAGGCCGCTGTCAGCCATCAGATAAAGGCGCTTGAGGAGTGGTTCGGGTTCCTACTGTTTCGCCGGCAAGCGCGGGCGCTGCTTCTGACCGACGAGGCCCAGGCGTATCTTCCCGCGGTTCGTGACGCGTTCGACAACCTGGACAGCGCCACGGCACGGCTGCTGCGCCTCGATCAGGCGGGAACGTTGAACATCAGTGTGTCAGCAAGTTTCGCCGCCGCCTGGCTTGTCCCGAAGCTTGGGCGCTTCGCGGATGCCTACCCGGAGATCGACGTCCGGATTTCGGCGAACGATCTTGTGGTGGACTTCGACCAGGAGGAGGTGGACGTCGCGATCCGCTACGGTCAGGGGGATTGGTCGAACGTGATCGCGGAGCGCTTCATGGAAGAGGACATCTTCGTGGTATGCAGCCCCAAGCTCGTGGAAGGGCCGCACCCTCTCCGGACGCCGATGGATCTTGAGCATCACACGATGCTCCACGATCAGATGCGGGAGGACTGGCGCATGTGGCTCGAGGCAAAGGGTCTCGATATTGAGTCGCGGCGCAGCTTGGGGATCTCAAACTCGAGCATGGTCATTCAGGCGGCGATCGACGGCCTGGGCGTCGCTTTGGGAAGAAGCGTGCTGGTAGCGGACGACCTCGCGACCGGTCGCCTTGTGAAGCCCTTCGACGACGCCATACACGCCGAGTTCGCGTACTACATTGTCTACCCTGAGCGAAACGCCCAGCGGCCGAAGGTCAAAGCATTCAGGGACTGGGTCTTTTCGGAAGTGGAACGCACCATGGCCGCCTAGGCTTGGCAGTTGGGCCGTTCCGTCCACGCCCTCTCCGAAAGGATGACTGGCCTGTCAGAGTTGGTCCGGCGTCACGCCAAAGACGCGTTCGAGAGCCGCCTTTAAGTTGGCCTTCTGATCGTCGGTCAGTTCCATGCCATCATCAATGAAGTCTTTTCCTTCCTTCAAGGCATGGGTGCAGGCGTCCAGATAAACGTCCATGACATCTCTCATCGCCGAGAAATTGCGATTGCCGAGCGGGTCGGAGCGGATCTCAAAGACGGAGATAATTCCGCCCATTTTGCGAACCATGTGGTCCAGGTCTTTGTGCCTTAGGGGATCCATAGTACCTAAACATCCAAATAGGGGAGCGCTGCGCCGCAGTATTGGCATTGCAACGGCGCCGAGAAAACCCCTATTTCGTTAGACCCATTTAAAATCCACGGATCTGAATACAGTATTAACCGCCGGACCATTCCTTCACGCGATTCCGGCCACTTTCCTTGGCGCCATACAGAGCCTTGTCGGCGTGCTCGATCGTATCCTTCAACGGGCGACGGGTCTGAAGTCTCGCAAGACCAACCGACATGGTCACACTGAACCCCTCCCCATTGGCGGCTGTCATGGGTTCCTCTTCGACCCGTTTCCGGACCCGCTCAAGGATCTGGCGGGCTTCCTCCAACGCCGTGTCGGGAAGGCAGATCAGGAACTCCTCACCCCCGTAGCGATAGATCGAGTCGTAGGGGCGGAGGCCGTCAATCAGCAGTCTGGTGAAGACGCTCAGCACCCGGTCACCCGTCTGATGACCCCAGGTGTCGTTGACGCTCTTGAAGTGGTCCAGGTCGGCAATCGCGATACAGCACGGTTGGCCGGTGCGCCGGGCCCGATGAACTTCCCGCCCGAGATCGCGCTCCATCGTCTGACGGTTCTGGGTGCCGGTCAACGGATCCAGGTCAGACAGTGCGGCGCGAAAGGCCCGCTCCACCCGGGCCGCCTGTTCGCGGAAGGCGGCCATCTTGCCCATCAGCGCGTCATACTCCTCAACCGGCAACCGGTCGTCTTTCCAAGCCCGGCGGCCCAGAATTGAGATCAGGTTGAGCAGGGAGCGGTGGTTAGCGACAAGCATCTCGAAAGCTGGCTGGTCCAACAGACCACTGTCCGCGTTCTCCGCATACCAGCGCCCGAACGCCGTAACCTCGGCCGCGTCGTCAGCGATGAGGTCGCTGTCCGGCTCGATCTTGCAGATCACGGAACGATGGAAGCGGGCGAGAATGTCGGCGACTTCGGCCTCCGCTTTCTCAACCGCGGATACGATGCCCGCGAAGTCCTTGCGCCGCGGCGTCAGCGCTTCGGTCTCCGTCGGCCGGGCGCCAGCAGAACGCTGCCCCGGGTGCGGAGTCCGGGGAACGGCCGCGCGGCCTTGACCGGACGAGGATGCCCGACCCGGCCTTCGACGCCCGTTCCCGTCTTCCCCGTGGTCCCGCATCCCTACTCCCCAATCCCGGCGCCGCTCAGGTCACAAGCCGGAGCAGAATGGCGCCAAGACAACCGATAACACCGATGCTGAGACCTTTTCGCAACGTGCCGTACCAAGTGGGCACCAATTGGGCGCGACTTGACCAGTTATCGTGGAACGCGGCCATCACGAAGCCGGCGATCAAGACGCCAATCGCTCCTTCCGCCACCAGAAACGTCGCGAACCAGGCAATCAGAGAGGGTGTCACGGCCCAGCCGTAGCGGTCCCAGCCGCCCACTTTGCTCTTGGGTCCGTACTCGGCCATTTCCAGGCCCCAGTGAACAGCACCAACGAAGGATAGGATCACCGCCGCATAGAGGACGACCGCGTCGATCACCCGGGCGACCAGCAGCGGATCGTCCAGCGTCCAGGCCCCAAGCGTGGCAGCCGCAAACGGAATAAGGCCGCCGGCACCGAGGACCAGGGCGGGACGGGGGATCGATGCAGCCATTTCGTCGCCTCCTCGCGGGGAACCGTCGCGGCATGCGACCGCCGGTTCCCGTAAAGCGTGGCAGGACGCTCGCGCGCCCCAGACCGATCCGTTATAACGCCGCGATTTCGATGCACAAACTCGGATAAAGCAGGTCGAAGGGAGAGGAACGATGAAGGTTCAGGGACAGGCGGCAATCGTAACCGGCGGTGGCGGCGGTTTGGGGGCGGCCTCGGCGCGGGCGTTGGCCGCAGCCGGTGCCAAGGTCACCGTCCTCGACGTCAACATGGATCAGGCCAACGCCGTCGCGGCGGAAATCGGAGGTATGGCTCTTTCATGCGACGTCTCAGATGCCGGTTCGGCAGAGGATGCCGTTGCTAAAGCCCGTGACGCGCATGGTGCCGCCCGCATCCTGATCAATTGCGCCGGCATCGCACCTGCGGAACGGATCGTCGGCCGCGGTGGCGCGATGCCTCTCGACAACTTCCGCAAGGTGATCGAGGTAAACCTGATCGGCACCTTCAACCTCATGCGCCTCGCCATGGCCGACATGCAGGGACTTGAGGCGCTGGACGATGGCGAACGCGGCGTGATCGTCTCGACCGCTTCCGTTGCCGCCTTTGAGGGACAGATCGGCCAGGCCGCTTACGGCGCCTCCAAGGGGGGCGTGCACGCGCTCACCATCATCTCGGCCCGCGAAGGTTCCCGCTACGGCATTCGGTCCAACACAATAGCGCCCGGCTTGTTCGGCACGCCGATGCTGCTCGGCATGCCACAGGACGTTAAGGACAGTCTTGCCGCCACGGTCCCCTACCCGCAGCGGTTCGGCACGCCGGAGGAGTACGCCAAGCTCGTGATGTCGATCGTCGACAACGTGATGATCAACGGTGAGACCATCCGCCTGGACGGCGCGATCCGGATGCAACCCCGGTAAGGGCCCCGACTGGGACCGTGCGGGTCAGGTCTGCTGACCCGCCGCCCCATCCATGAAGCGGGCAAGGGCGATATCAAGCGCGGTCAGCCCGCCGGCGTCATGGGTCGACAGGGTAACCTCCACGCGGTTGTAGACGTTGAACCACTCCGGATGATGATCCATTTTCTCCGCCACCAGGGCCGTCCGGCTCATAAATCCGAAGGCTTCGTTGAAGTCCTTGAAGCGGAAGGTGCGGGTGATGGCGTCCCGGCCATCCACCATAGACCATGCGTCGATCGAGGCGAGAGCCTCAGCACGGTCAGGGTGTTCAAGTCTGGTGGCCATGATCGTCTCCCCACCGAAGGTTTACTGTTGCGGGCTGTCCGGACCGATGATGGGCATAGGCCATGACCGACGCAATCTCGCCGCCGTCGCTTGAGACGATTGAGTCGCTGGCTCGAGAAGCCTTCGAGCGCATTCCGCCGGAACTCTCAAAGATGACGGGCGATGTGGTCTTCATCGTTCAGGACTTCGCCGAGGAGGAGGTATTGCGGGATCTCGGCATCGAGAGTCCGTTCGAGTTGATGGGCCTCTACTCCGGCATCCCGTTCGGAGAGCGCTCCGTGTCCGGCGCCGCCATGGACCTCGACCGCATTTTTCTCTACCGCAGAGCAATCCTGGACTACTGGTGTGAGACCGGCGAAGACCTTGCCCATGTGGTCAAGCATGTCCTTGTTCATGAGATCGGTCATCACTTCGGTCTCTCAGACGCGGACATGGAACGGATTGAAGACGGGCCATGATCATCGTTCTTCCAGCGCTCTCATATGCCTCACGCCATTGGGACTTGTCCGTTACATTGGAGACGCCATGTTGATCGACAGATCCACACCATCGGGACCGGGAGATTAAGGGTGGAGGTCAAAGAACTGCTCCAAGGGTGCGGCCTTGGGGCCAATCACGCACGCGAGTTGGGTGAGGCTTGGCAAACTCACGTGGAGCCGGTCATCCGGCCCGTGCTCGGCGATACCCATCGCTTCTGCAATACCCAAGCTGGGCTGAGCGGCTTTCTTTGGGGACAGGCGGAAGGCGAGTGGGTCCGGAATCAAATGGACCGTTGGGCGGCCGTCTACTCCAAAGGCATTGATCAGGAGCATTTCGACCGGGTGGCCGATTTTGCGAAGGGCGATCTCGAGTCTGGCATGGACCCGGCCGTCTATGGCCAGTTTTTTTCGGTCCTGTCCCGAAAACTGACGGCCGCGATGATCGCGTCGGACGACATCCCAGCAGACGGCAAGGCGAACGCCATCGAGCTCACACTAGGCCTGATGACCGCTGAAGCCACCATCGCGATGGCCTCATATGAAAAGGCGACCGCAGCGAAACTGGCCGAGACCATTGATGAACTCACCGGCCGGATGCGGGATAGTGTGGGTGAGAACGTCGGCGGCATCGCCGCTGCCTCCGAGGAGCTTTCCCGCAGCATGCAATCCATGCGGAGCGATGTTGATCGGAACCGCGACCAGGGAACGGCGATCGCAGGTACCGTCGGCGGTGCCGTGGATGAGATCTCCAAACTCGGCGAGGCGACGGACGGGATCCTGCAACTGCTTGACGGGATCAAGTCGATCGCCGGTCAGACCAACATGCTGGCGCTGAACGCCACCATCGAAGCCGCCCGCGCAGGCGAGGCCGGCAAAGGGTTTGCCGTCGTCGCGCGCGAGGTGAAGGCCTTGGCCAGCAGCTCGCGCGAGGCTGCGGACAACATCACGACCATGACCTCACAGCTTCAGGAAACACTGGCGACCGTCCGGAGCGCCTTCTCGAACGTGAACGAGAAGATGGACACGCTGATGGAGTTTCTGGACGAAACGGGCCGGGCGACGGAGGACCAGCAGGTTGCGACCGACGAGATCGCACAACGCATGGCGAGCCTCAGCCAGGACATCGACCAGTCGATCGCCCGCATTCAACAGGAATACCGGGCCGACGCTTAGCGCTGGCCCGGTCCGAATTCACAAGGACGATGTTGGTGCGTCTTAGGCCTGTTCGCCGATGCGGACGTCGACACCCTTGGTGTTGAACATCTCGATCAGCTCACCCGTCTCATACATCTCACGGACGATGTCGCAGCCGCCGACGAACTCACCCTTGACGTAGAGCTGGGGGATGGTCGGCCAGTTCGAGAACTCCTTGATGCCTTCGCGGACCGCCGGGTCCTCCAGCACGTTGATGCCCTTGAACTTGATCCCGAGATGGCTCAGCACGCCAACCACGGCAGCGGAGAAGCCGCACTGAGGGAACACCGGCGTGCCCTTCATGAAGAGAACGATGTCGGTGCCGTCGATCTCGGTTTGAATGCGGCCTTGGGTGGTGGCGTCCATGGGTCTTCCCTTTCCTTTGATCCGTTCCGTGCGTCCGTTCACTCGGGAACGGAGGTCTGCAGCGCCAGGGCGTGGAGTTCGGTACCCATCCGGCCCTGCAGTGCCGCATAGACCATCTGATGCTGCTGAATCCGGGTTTTGCCCGCAAATGCGGGGGAGACAACATGACAGGCGTAGTGATCGCCGTCACCGCGGAGGTCCTCGATGGTGACTTGGGCCTCCGGCAGACCGTCCTTGATCAGCTGCTCGATCTCACCCGCATCCATCGCCATGGCGAATCCCTCTCTTGCCGCCCCGAGGCTCACTCCCCGGACATGAGATCCGGCAACCACGCTTCATGGCCGGATCGTAACTCATCGACGCATATGACCCCGTGACCGTCTACTGTCAACAGAGCCTCACCGACCGTCTCGCCGATGACCACAGCAGGAATGCTGGCTTTCTCGGCAAGCCCGAGGACCGCATCCGCGTCGTCGACGGCCATAACATACCGCGCCTGATCCTCGCCAAAGGACGCGGAACGCGGGTCCAAACCGTCGGGCAACACGATTGTCGCCCCAAGTCCACGAGCGGCCATCGCCATTTCGGCCACGGCCACGAGAAGGCCGCCATCGGACAGATCGTGACAGGTCTGCACGACACCTTCGCCGATCAACGAACGAACAAAGTCCCCGTTCCGGCGCTCGGCGTCGAGGTCAACGGGTGGGGGTGCCCCCTCCTCCCGGCCGTGAATCTCGCGAAGCCAGACGGACTGGCCGAGATGTCCTGCACTCGCCCCGACGAGGATCAGCGTCTGCCCTGCTGACTTCAGCGCAACGGTGGCATGGCGATCGATGTTCCTTATAACCCCCACCCCGCCGATGGTCGGCGTGGGCAGGATCGCGGCACCGTCCGTCTCGTTGTAGAGGGAGACGTTTCCGGACACGACCGGGAAGTCCAAGGCACGGCACGCCGCCCCCATGCCGGTCACCGATCCAACGATCTGGCCCATGATCTCCGGCTTCTGCGGGTTGCCGAAATTGAGGTTGTTGGTGACTGCAATCGGATCCGCCCCGGTCGCTGAAAGGTTTCGCCAGCTCTCGGCCACGGCCTGCGCCCCGCCCGCTTCCGGGTCGGACAGAACGTAGCGCGGCGTACAGTCGACAGTGACCGCGAGCCCCTTCTCCGTATCCCGGACCCTCACAACAGCCGCATCACCGCCCGGGCGAACCAAGGTGTCCCCCATGATCAGATGATCGTACTGCTCCCAGATCCAGCGGCGGCTCGCCAGATCCGAGGAGGCGACCAGACGCCTCAGATCGCCAAGCAGATCCGGCGCCCCCTCCAGGACAGAGGGGTTCAGCGGGTCCGGTGCGGGGGTCTTGACCCAGGGCCGGTCATACTCCGGCGCATTCTCCGAGATCGGGGGAATTGGGATATCGCAGGCCAATTCCCCGTCCATCCGCAACACCAAACGGCCGCTCTCCGTCAGGCGGCCGATCACGGCGAAGTCCAGGTCCCAGCGTTCGAAGATCTCCCGGGCTTCGGCTTCCGCCTCCGGCTTCAGGATCATCAGCATCCGCTCTTGGGACTCCGACAACATGATCTCGTAGGCACTCATCCGCTCTTCACGGACCGGCACCTTCTCCAGATCCAGTTCGATCCCAAGTTCGCCCTTGCCCGCCATCTCCACCGACGAGGACGTGAGACCCGCCGCTCCCATGTCCTGGATCGCGATGATCGCGTCCCGGGCCATCAGCTCAAGGCAGGCTTCCAGAAGAAGTTTTTCGGTGAAGGGGTCACCGACCTGCACGGTCGGTCGCTTCTCCTCGCTGTCTTCCGAGAACTCGGTAGAGGCCATGGTGGCCCCGTGGATGCCGTCCCGACCGGTCTTGGCGCCCACATAGACCACGGGGTTTCCCGCACCGGCCGCTGCCGAATAGAAGATCCTGTCCGCGGGGGCGAGACCCACGGTCATCGCATTGACCAGGATGTTGCCGTTGTAGGCGGGGTGGAAGTTCACCTCCCCCGCGACCGTCGGCACACCAATGCAGTTTCCATAACCCCCGATGCCCGCGACCACACCGGAGACCAGATGCTTGGTCTTTGGGTGCGCCGGATCGCCAAAGCGGAGCGCGTTCAGGTTCGCAACCGGCCGCGCGCCCATGGTGAACACATCCCGGAGGATGCCGCCCACACCGGTCGCCGCCCCTTGATACGGCTCGATGAAGCTTGGGTGATTATGGCTCTCGATCTTGAAGACCGCCGCCTGGCCATCGCCGATGTCCACGACGCCCGCGTTCTCGCCGGGCCCTTGGATGACGTTCGGCCCACTTGTCGGAAGTGTTTTGAGCCAGCGTTTCGAGGATTTGTAGGAGCAGTGCTCCGACCACATGGCCGAGAACACGCCGAGCTCCGTCAGCGTCGGCTCCCGGTCCAGGATCGATAGAATGCGCTCATACTCATCGGGGGCCAGCCCGTGCTCGGCGACCAATTCCGGGGTGATGGCTGCGTTTGGAATACTCACGAAAGCGCCTCCACGATCCCGTCAAACATCGGTGCCCCGTCCGTTCCGCCGAGTAGTGGGTCCGTCGCATTCTCGGGGTGCGGCATGAAGCCAAGAACACGCCGGTTCTCGGACAGGATGCCAGCTATGTTCCGGATGGAGCCGTTGGGGTTGCTCCCCTCACTCGCGGTTCCATCCGGGTCCGTGTAGCGGAACGCGATCCGGTCTTCCCCTTCCAGACGGTCCAGCGTCTCAGGATCGGCGAAGTAGTTTCCGTCATTGTGCGCGACCGGGATCGAGACGGCCTGCCCGGACGCATATTTTGACGTGAAGAGGCTGTCCGTCGTCGTGACCGCCATATCCACGTTTCGGCAGACGAACTTCAATCCAGCGTTTCGCATCAGCGCGCCGGGCAGCAAACCGGACTCCGTCAGCACCTGAAATCCGTTGCAGACACCGAGGATCGGTACGCCCCGCCCGGCAGCTTCGAGCACCGCGGACATGATCGGGGACCGGGCCGCCATGGCACCCGCCCGGAGGTAGTCACCGTGGGCAAAGCCGCCGGGAACAACCACAAGATCGACGGCGGGTAGCTCGGTCTCCTTGTGCCAGATGATAGACGGCGGCGCACCGCCCGCGCGGACGAGGGCCATGGCCATATCCCGCTCTCTGTTGCTGCCGGGGAAAAGCACGATTGCGGACTTCATCCGGGGCTCCGCTGGATCATGAAGGGAAGGGCTTTCTTGGGCCCGTCAACGCGGGCGGAAAGTAGGCGCCGCCGCACCCGGTGACAAGACGGCGCGCGTCACCGAGGGCACACGGCGAGTCGCCGCCGCGACGGCGTTTCCGATTGGTGGAACGCCGGTCGCGAGTCGGTGGCACAAGTGTTAACTTGGGATCATCGAGCAACCGAGAAAGCGACAACGGCATCCCATGTCCACAATCGCCTTGCCCACGCCCGACGCCGAGACCATCGCGCGCCGAGACGCCATCGCAGAAGACCTCCGCAAGCTGATCGCAGCACCGGAAGCTGTGATCGTGGAGGAGGACGAACGCCGTCCTTACGAAACGGACGCGCTGTCCTGCTACCGGCAAATGCCGCTTCTGGTCGTCCTGCCGGAGTCGACCGAGGAGGTGTCCGCCGTCATGCGGTATTGCCATGACAACGGCATCAAGATCGTCGCCCGGGGTGCTGGCACGTCATTGACCGGCGGCGCGCTGCCCGCCGAAGACGCCATCGTTGTTGGTGTGTCCCGGATGACCAAGGTTCTCGACATGGATTTTGAGAACCGCACCGCAACCGTGCAGCCGGGCGTGACAAACATCAACATCACCAACGCCGTCAGCCACGAAGGCTTCTTCTACGCGCCGGACCCCTCCAGCCAGCTCGCCTGCTCGATCGGCGGAAACGTGGCGATGAACTCGGGCGGCGCCCATTGCCTCAAATACGGGGTCACCACCAACAATCTCCTTGGCATGGAGTTCGTCTTGATGACCGGCGAGGTCATCCGACTTGGCGGCAAAGCCATGGACGCCGAGGGCTATGACCTGATGGGGCTCATTACCGGCTCGGAAGGAACGCTCGGCATCGTCACCGAGATCACGGTCCGCATCCTCCGCTCGCCGGAAGGGGCGCGGCCCATCCTCTTCGGCTTCGACAGCAACGAGGCGGCGGGGGCCGCCGTGGCCGCGATCATCGCCTCCGGCATCATTCCGGTCGCGATCGAGTTCATGGACAAGCCCGCAATCAAGGTGTGCGAGGACTTCGCGAAGGCGGGATATCCGCTGGACGTGGAGGCGCTGTTGATCGTGGAGGTCGAGGGCTCGGACGATGAAATCGACTTCCTCCTGGAGAAGATTCAGGCGATCGCGTCGGACCATGACCCGAAATACATCCGCGTCAGCGGCTCGGAGGCGGAAACCGCCGCCATCTGGAAGGGCCGCAAGGCCGCGTTCGGTGCGGTGGGTCAACTCGGCGACTATTTCTGCATGGACGGCACCATCCCCATGGGCCAACTCCCCCATGTGCTGAAACGCGTTGCCGAGATGTCCGAGGAGACAGGCTTCCAGGTCGCGAACATCTTTCACGCGGGCGACGGTAACCTGCATCCGCTGATCATCTTTGACATCAACTCGGACGACGAGCTTGTCCGGGCGGAACAGTTTGGCGCCGATGTCCTGAAGCTATGCGTCGATGTGGGCGGTTGCCTGACCGGCGAGCACGGTGTTGGCATCGAAAAGCGGGATCTGATGACGCACCAGTTCAACCCGATCGACCTCGACCAGCAAATGCGGCTCAAGTCCGCGTTTGACCCGGAATGGCTGCTCAACCCGGCCAAGGTTTTCCCGTTGGAGGGCCGGTCGGATGGTCTCCGCCACGCCGCAGAGTGAGGCGGAGGTTGCGGACGCCGTCCGCGCCGCCGCCGACGCCCAGGAACCGCTCGAAATCGTGGGCGGAGGGACAAAGGCCGGTCTTGGACGGCCTGTTCAGGCCGCAGGTCGTTTGGATCTTTCCAAACTGACAGGGATCACGTTGTACGAACCGGGCGAGTTGGTCATCGCGGCCCGGGCAGGCACGCCGCTGGCCGAAATCGAAGCGACCTTGGCCGATAATGGACAGGCTTTGCCTTTCGAGCCGTTGGACCCGGCCTCTCTTTGGGGAACGGGTACAGCCGCGACAATTGGCGGGACGATCGCCTGCAATCTGTCGGGACCAGCACGGGTGGCACTGGGTGCCGCGCGGGACAGCCTGATCGGCGTGCGACTGGTCAACGGCCGGGGTGAGGCCGTCAAAGCGGGCGGGCGGGTCATGAAGAACGTGACCGGCTACGACGTCTCCAAACTCGCGGCCGGATCCTACGGAACCCTGGGTGCTTTGACCGAAGTAACCATGAAAGTGGTTCCGGTCTCCGAACGGCAAGTCTCGCTGGCGCTTGATGGATTGACGCCGTCCGCGGCCGTCAAGGCGTTGTCCGCGGCACTCGGCAGTCCCTACGAAGTGATCGGGGCGGCCTGGAGAGCGACGGATGACGGCGCCATTGGCGCGGAAACGGCTGGAACGGCGCTCCTGCGGCTTCAAGGCTTCTCCCACTCCGTCGACTACCGGGTAAAGGAACTGGAAGGTCTGCTTGCCCCGCATGGTCCGATCCGCACGCTGCCCGACGACGAAGGACTCGCGATCTGGCGGGACCTCAAGACAGTGGCCGGCATCGCACCCGCATCGACCGACCTTGTCTGGCGTATCTCGATCGCACAGATGTCCGCCCCCGCTTTTCTGGCAGCACTGCCTAATGGGCACGGCGGGCGGGCAGTCCTGGACTGGGGCGGTGGTCTGATCTGGCTCGCCCTCCCGTCCGACTCGCCGGCGGCGGGTGAAGATGGCGGGGTCACAGCCGTCCGTCAGGCCGTCGACGCGGCGGGCGGCGGGCATGCGACCCTCTTCCGGGCGCCAGAGACGGTGCGGGCTGCCATCGACGTGTTCCAGCCGCGCGACCCCGTCACCCTGGCACTCAGCGCTCGGGTCAAAGCGAGCTTCGACCCCAAGGGCATTCTGAACCCGGGCCGAATGTATTCGGGCGTCTAGAGGGCGGCTTCCCGGTGATCCGACAGGCAGCGGGCCGACTGCAGAGAGGCGGCAAGGCGCCGTTCCCATGTCTGGACAACGTCCCCATGCCGGTCTCTCGGCCGAGCGGTGTCGATCTGGAGGTCATCATGAATGCCGCCGGGATCGCCCCGCATCACAATCACCCTGTCCGCCAGATACGCGGCCTCCTGCAGATCGTGGGTGACCGCAACAATCGTGAAGTTCGATTCCGCCCAGAGGTTCAGTAGGTGGTCCTGAAGTGATGCCTTGGTGAAACTGTCGAGCGCGCTGAACGGCTCATCCAAGAGCAGGATTGACGGCTTTCGAACCAGCGCGCGCGCGATGGCGACCCGTTGCGCCATTCCGCCGGACAACGCTTTCGGCCAAGCGTCCGCTGCATGGGTGAGGCCTACCTGCTCCAAAGCCTCAGCCACACGGGCGGACTGAAGGTCGGCGGGAAGATCGAGCGCGCCCATCCGCACATTGTCCCGGACACGAAGCCAGGGCAGCAGCCTCGGCTCCTGAAAGACGACGCCGATCTCAGGCGCCGTACCTGAAACGGAACGCCCGTTGATCGAAACCTCACCCGTGTCAGCCCGGTCCAACCCGGCGAGGATCCGGAGAAGACTCGATTTCCCGCAGCCGCTGGCACCGATCAGGGCGACAATCTCGTGTTGTTCGACCGTCAGCGATACCCCAAAGAGCGCGCGGACGGGCGGCCCCCCTTCGGGAGTGAATGTCCGGGAAACAGCATCAATTTTCAGCATGGTGTCGTCCTTTCCATTGGGCGTTCCGTCAGTCCCGGCGCTCATGCCGGCCGAGCGTGTCCTGCCAGACGAGGAACGGCCGGGTGGCGAGGGCGAGCGCTTTGTCGGTGAGCTGACCGGCGACGGCGAACAGCAGAAGGCTGCCGATGATCAGCGCGGGCCGGCCTGTCATCTGGCCATCGATCATCAAGAAGCCGAGCCCTTCGCTCGCCCCCATCAATTCGGCTGCGATCACGAACATCCATCCCAGCGCCAGCCCGCCCCGGAGCCCGGTAACCCAGCTCGGCAGCGTGCCGGGCAGGATGACCCATCGGATTGTCCGGAACGTTCCCAACGCGTTGACCTGGGCGACATCGATGAGTTTCCGGTCAACCTCCAGGATCGCCGTCATCAGGTTCAGATAGACCGGGAAGAAGACACCCACGGCGATCAGCGTGATCTTGCTGTCCTCGAAAATGCCGAACCACAGAATGAACAGCGACACCCAGGCCAGCGACGGTACGGCCTTCAACGCCTGGATCGAGGGGTCCAGCAGACGCCGGGCCAAGGGCGACAAGCCTGTCAAAATGGCTAATCCGGTCGCCGCCAAGGCCCCCCATAGGAACCCGACACCCACACGGGTCGCCGTGTAGCCAATATGCTCAATCAACTCCCCTGATCGAGCCAGCGCGCCTATCTCCGACAGAACCTCCGCCGGTGGCGGCACCAGTTGGGCGGAGAACACACCCAATCGTCCAAGGACCTCCCACAGAGCCAGAACAATTAGGGGCACGATCAGGCCAAGCCCTTGGCGAAGAAACCGTCGGGTGTTGTCGAAAAGGGTTGCGGCAATCAGGGTTGGGGCGACCGGATCGGCCGCCCTTTCCTGAGCGGACCCGGCTGTACCGGGTCCGATGCTGTCCAAGACCGACATCGCCGTCAGTTCGTCCGCGCGGCCGCAGCTTCAAGGTAACGTGTGTCGATCAACGCATCGACGACGGCGGTTACAGAGACCTCCGGCTTGATGACGCCGATCTTCTGCAGAATGGTGCCCGCCGCCAGGAATGTCTCCCGGTGTGCGTCGCCGATGGCTGGATTTGTAAGGTCCGTCCGTTCTCCAAGTTGCTTCTGCGCAACCTCAGGCGACAGGCGAACCGCGTCGACCAACACGTCGCGCAACTCGTCCGGATGGGCGATCGCATAGGCGCGTGCGCGCTCGTAGATCGCCAGTACCCGCTCAATCACTTCAGGATGCTTGGCCGCGAAGTCTTCCCGGACGTTTAGGATGCCGTAGGTGTTGAGGTCGGCATTCCGGAAGAACAGCGTCGCCCCGGACTCAAGTTCGCCCTTGGCCATATGCGGATCCAGGCCCGCCCACGCATCAACCTGACCGCTTGCCAAGGCACGGTAGCCGTCGGGATGCTGCAACAAGACCGGCTTGATGTCCTTCTCCGTCAGCCCGACGCTGTCCAGCGCCCGCAGAAGGAAGATGTGAGGATCCGTGCCCCGCGTGACGGCAACCCGCTTGCCTTTCAGGTCCTGGATCTTGGTTATCCCACTGTCCTTCCGGGCAACCAGCGCCGTCCACTCGGGTTTTGAGTAAACATACACGGACTTGATCGGAAGCCCGTTCGCCCGCCCGATCACAGAAGCCGCACCGGCGGTCGAGCCAAAGTCCACACTGGAGCCGGCGAGGTATTCCAAAGCTCTGTTGGAGCCGAGGGAAAGCACCCAGCGCACCTTTGTGCCATCCGCCGCGAACGCCTCCTCAAGCCAGCCCTTCTTCTTCAGCAACAGACTGACCGGGTTGTAGTAGGCGTAGTCCACGGTGATGCGCGAGGGCGTTTCCGCTACGGCGGGTGTGAACCCTGTGGCCCCCACGATCATCGCCGCGGCTGCGGCAAGCGTGCCAACGCCCAGAACGACCCGTCGACGGGCCTTGCTGAATTCAGAAACAGTCTTCGATTGAGTACTCATCTCGTCACTCCTTACCGCGACCGGTCTTTCCCGAGAGTCGCGTTGGTGGCGAGGCTCGGTTTCAGGTCGTCGGAAGGAGGGCGCAAGTCCTCAGTCGCCGGTTTATTCTCTTTCAGCGAGTGCTGAAAAAGAAAAAGACCCGACGCTCTGAGCGGCGGGCCTCCGACCCACTCGCTTTAGCAGGAATTTATAAGGCGCCCCCGCAAGCTGAGCCTCAAATCGGCGCCGTCAATATTGGTAGGTTGGTCGTTTCCGGTCGTCAACTACTTTTTTTCGGCCCTCGTTTTCATTAATCGCCGACGGCCACATAACCGACCTTATCGGCGGCGAGTTCCGTAAACCACATATGCCCGCCCGGCCCGGGCGTTATCCGGTGTTGAACCGCGTTCTTGGTCGGCAACGTGAAGGTTGTCGTTTTCTTCGACGGGGTGATCCGCTGGATGATGTCCGGCGTGTTGAACTGGACCCAGAGATTCCCCTCTCCGTCAAAGGCCGCACCGGCGACCAAGCCATCTTCAACGCCGGTCGGATATCGGACGAATGCTCCCTCCGTGGAGATGTAACCGTACGCGTTGCCGCGTTCCTCGGTGTACCAGATCCGGCCATCCGGACCCGTAAAGACCACAATGGGCCGCGCGTTCTCAAAGGGGATCGGGAAACTAGTGATCTCACCGTCCGGCGTGATCCGGCCCACATGACTGCCTTCCAGCTCCGTGAACCACATGTTTCCGTCCGGTCCGGCCGCAATGTAGATGGGCGTTGCAGGGGTGTCGCGGATCGGGAAAAGGTCAATCGTCCCTGTCGCCGGATCGAGGCGACCGATGACGTTGCCAGCTTTACCGCTCCACCAGATGTTGCCAGCGGGGCCGACGCCAAGCCCGTGGGGACCGGCACCCTCCATCGGTATCTTGAACCTCTGCCGGATCTTCCCGTCGAGGCCCACTTCGACGATCTCATCGTTGAACTCGAGGCTGACCCACATCCGGCCTTTGCCATCGAACTCCAAACCATGGGGGCCACTTCCGTCCGGAAGATTGTACATCGTCATGCCACCGTCGGCGGTCACCCTCACCAAGCGGGCTTGGGTTTGTTGGGAAATCCAGATGTTCCCATCAGGCCCGTGGGTGATCTCGTGGGTGCTGCCCATCTTGCCGGGGATATCGAACTCCACGACCGTGCCGTGATCGTCGGCGTGCGACGCCGTCACCAGTGCGATGGCCGCCAAAACAACAGTGGCCAAGCCCGTCAGCACACGATTCGTATGTCTCATGGCCATTGGCGCCCCCACGTGCTGTTGACACCCGCTAAAGATACCCCCGCGCAAGAGTCACGAGAAGCAACTCGAGCGCGGGGGTTCTAAGGGATTGAAACAGCGTTTTTACTCAGCCGCCTCTATCTGCACGTCCGAGCTGCCTGCGGCCACATCACCATCGATGATAAGCTCCGTGCCTTTGGCAGAGACCTGGACCGTGTCGCCATCCTTTGTGGTGCCAAGCAGGATACGGCTGGCCAGGGGGTTTTGGAGGGCGCGCTGGATCACCCGTTTCAACGGCCGCGCGCCGTAGACCGGGTCGTAGCCGGCATCGGCGAGCCATGTCATCGCTGCATCGTCCATGGCCAGCTCGATGTTCCGGTCCGCCAGAAGGTCGCGTAGCCGGGCGAGCTGGATCGACACGATCCCCGCCATGTTCTCGCGGTCGAGCCGCTTGAACAGAAGCACCTCATCCAACCGGTTGAGGAACTCCGGCCGGAAGGCCGTCCTGACGACGTCCATTACCGGCTCCCGAACCTCTTCGACCGACGCGCCGTCCGGCTGGGCCGCGAGAAGCTCGGCCCCAAGGTTCGAGGTCAGGATGATCAGCGTGTTCCGGAAATCCACAACCCGGCCCTGACCGTCCGTCAGCCTGCCGTCGTCAAGCACCTGCAGAAGCACGTTGAAGACGTCCGGATGGGCTTTCTCCACCTCGTCGAACAGCACGACCTGATAGGGCCGCCGCCGCACCGCCTCGGTAAGCGATCCGCCCTGATCATAGCCAACATAGCCCGGAGGGGCGCCGATCAGCCGCGAGACCGAGTGCTTCTCCATGAACTCGGACATGTCGATCCGGACCATGGCGTGTTCGTCATCGAACAGGAATTCGGCAAGCGCCTTCGTCAGCTCGGTCTTGCCGACACCGGTCGGGCCGAGGAACAGGAACGAACCAATGGGCCGGTTCGGGTCCTGCAGACCCGCCCGCGCGCGGCGGACGGCATTCGAGACGGCGGAAATCGCCTCATCCTGACCGATGACCCGGCCGTGCAGATTCTCCTCCATCTGAAGGAGCTTCTCCCGCTCACCCTCCATCATCTTATCAACGGGAATGCCGGTCCATTTCGAGACGACGGCGGCGATGTCCCGGTCGGTAACCTCCTCCTTCACCATCCGGTCGTCGGACTGCTTCTCTGCCGCCCGAATCGCCTCTTCCAAGTTCGGGATGATGCCGTAGGTCAGCTCGCCCGCCTTCTCGAAGTTCCCCTCCCGGGTCGCGACATCGAGGTCCTGGCGCGCCCGGTCCAGCTTTTCCTGGGCCTGCTGCACGTCAACGACGCCTTTCTTCTCTTCCAGCCACCGACCGGTGAGCGCCGCAGATCGGGCTTCAAGATCTGACAGTTCAGCTTCGAGCTTGTGGAGCCGGTCCCAGGACGCGTCATCCGTTTCCTTTTTCAGGGCTTCTTGCTCGATCTTCATCTGGATGATCCGCCGGTCGATCTCGTCGATCTCCTCCGGCTTCGAATCCACCTCCATCCGGCGGCGGGAGGCCGCCTCATCCACCAGATCGATTGCCTTGTCCGGCAAGAAGCGGTCCGTGATGTATCGGTTGGACAGGTTCGCCGCCGAGACCAACGCGCTGTCCGTGATCCGAACGCCGTGGTGAAGCTCGTACTTCTCCTTGAGACCCCGGAGGATCGACACGGTGTCGACGACGCTCGGCTCCGGCACGAAGACCGGCTGGAAGCGTCGGGCGAGGGCAGCGTCCTTTTCGATATGCTTCCGATACTCGTCGAGGGTCGTGGCACCGACGCAATGCAACTCACCCCGGGCCAAGGCCGGTTTCAGCATGTTGGAGGCGTCCATCGCCCCTTCGGCCGCGCCAGCACCCACCAAGGTGTGCAGCTCATCAATGAACAGGATGATATCGCCTTCGGCGTGGCTGACCTCCTGAAGAACGGCCTTCAGCCGTTCTTCGAACTCGCCCCGGAACTTGGCCCCCGCGATCAGGGCACCCAAGTCGAGCGACAGAAGCTTCTTGTGTTTGAGTGGCTCCGGTACGTCGCCATTTACGATCCGCAGCGCCAACCCTTCGATGATGGCGGTCTTACCGACGCCAGGCTCGCCGATCAGGACCGGGTTGTTCTTGGTGCGGCGGGACAGGACCTGGATGGTCCGCCGGATCTCCTCATCGCGGCCGATGACCGGGTCCAACTTGCCCTCGGAGGCCACCTCGGTCAGATCGCGGGCGTACTTGTTCAGGGCATCGTATCCACCCTCCGCATCGCGGGTGTCCGCCTTCCGGCCCTTGCGGATATCCTTCACCGCCGTGTTGAGGGCCTGGGGGGTCGCCCCTGCCTCTTTCAGGATCTTGCCGGAGGGCGCGTCTTCCGCCATCGCGAGCGCGATCAGCAGATGCTCGACGGTGATGTAGCTGTCGCCCCCCTTCTCGGAGATCTCGCCCGCGCGCTCCACCGTCCGTGCGGTTGGCGGTGTGAGGTGCAGGCTGCCGCTGCCGGCCCCTTCCACCTTCGGCAGTTTGTCGAGGGCTGTGTCGACGGCCTGTTTGGCGGCCTTCGGGTCACCACCTGCCGCCGAGATCAGGTTGGCGCACAAGCCTTCCTTGTCGTCCAGGAGCACTTTGAGAATATGCTCCGGCGTGAATTGCTGATGGTTCCGTCCCAAGGCATGGGTTTGGGCGGCTTGGAGAAAACCGCGCGACCGGTCGGAAAAACGTTCAAGTTCCAAAGTGTCCACTCCATCGGTATCGCGTATCGCCGATACGTCTTGTGCGTCCCGCCGCTACGGCAACGCGGGTTTGAGCAGGTCCCCGACGATAGCAGAGGTCGCGGGGCATGCGTCGATCCGGCCCGCTCAGCGGCACCGCCGTCGTTCGCCCTTCGGATATGGTGTGTCAAATTCGCAACACAATGAGTCGTTGACTTGGATCCCTCGAAGGCGTGATGTTGCAGTGCAATGTCAATCACGATTTCCGCTCTCTATCGCTATCCTGTCAAAGGGTTGTCGGCCGAACGCCTCACCCGCACGACCCTCGTCGAAGGCCGCGCCGTCGCTCAGGACCGGAGATTTGCGATCGCCCATGCCGCGGCCCGGCTGGATCCCGCCAACCTCGGCGCGTGGCGGCCGAAGGCTCAGTTCCTTCAGCTCTCGATGCACGCCAAATTGGCGACGCTCAGCACCCGCTTCGACGACGACAGTGGCGTCCTGACGGTGGAGCGGAGCGGGCGGCAAGTCGCCAAGGGTTCGCTGCTGGATCCGACCGGACGTGCGATCCTGGAGCAGTTCTTCTCCGCGTATCTCGCTGAGGAATCCCGTGGCAAGGCACGGATTGTTGAGGCAGATGACCAGCCGTTCTCGGATACGCGGGTCCCGTTCGTCTCCTTCATCAACACCGGTTCCGCCTCCGATCTGGAACGGGTGGTCGGGCGCCCCGTCTCTCCGATGCGATTCCGGGGCAATGTGGTGATCGAAGGAGCCGCTCCGTGGTCGGAGTTGAACTGGGTCGGCAAGATGATCCGAATCGGTGCGGCGGTGCTGCGGGTGGATGAGCGGACCGGGCGGTGTGCGGCAACAAACGTCGATCCCGAGACCGGCCAGCAGGATCTGACCGTTCCCCGGGACCTGCTTCGGGCGTTCCGCCATTCGGACTGCGGAATCTATGCGACTGTGATCACCGGCGGAGACATTGCGGAAGGCGATACGGTCGAGATCGAGGACTAGGCCTCATCATCCGATAACGCAGAATCGAAAAGGCCGCCTGTCAGGCGGCCTTTCTGCTTGGATGAGCGCCAATCGTGATGCGCCCTATCAGTCTTCACCCGGGGGTGGGGCACTTTCAGCCGGTTGAGCATCCGTCTCACCCCGATCTTCGGCCGGGCGGCTCATTGTGCCCCTGGCGGACGATCCGTTGGGGCTCCTCGACCGGCGGCGGCGCGGCGGCGGTGCTTCGGCATCGCCCGCTTCTACAGCGGCTTCCGCGGGAGCAGCGGCATTGGCATCATCAATCAACGAGGGCTGTTCTTCCCGCCCACCGGCGGGCTGCCGGCGTGGACGGCCGCGACGCGGGGGTGGCGGCGCGTCTTCCTGCTCGTCCTGGGCCCGGTTGAGTGACAACTGGCCGCCGGACCGCGCCGTGATCGCACGGACGCCTTCGTCATCCGCCTCTTCGGCAGGCGCTTGATGAACCGGGCGGGTCGATGTGACAACCGGCTGTGACGGCTCGCCTTCCTCGGTCGCGGGAAACTCCTCAACCGCAGGCTGGCTGCCATTGCCGTTGTTATTGTTCCAACCGGCGGCTTGGCCATTGCTGCTGTTGTTGTTCGGCCTTTGGCGGTTCTCGTCCTGCTCGTTGAACGCGTTCACGATCCGGAAGTAATGCTCGGCGTGCTGATAATACGCCTCCGCCAGAATGCGGTCGCTGCTCGCCTGCGCGTCGCGGGCCAAGGTGAGATACTTCTCATACACTTGGTGCGCGTTTCCGCGAATTCGAACGTCGGGTCCGTTGCTGTCGAATGTCTGGTTTCGGTTCGGAACGCCGGAACGTCGGTTCCCGCCACGACTCCGTCCGCGCTTGGCGTGTGGGCCCTGTCTCATGATCGTCCGCATCTTGTGGTCACGCATGACCGGTAAACCGGTCGTTCGGCTCCGGCGTCTCTTCCCCTCGGACCCTAACCACCTTGGGCAGGGGGCCTCCATCGCCAGGAGCCGCAAACGCGCTTTCGTCCCCCTCCAGCGCTTTGCGGGGCCACATTAGTCGCCGATGCCGGTCATTCCAAGCGTAAAGTATGGCCGCAAGCGGCAAGGTGGCGCGTCTCAACTCAGGATTTCACGAGGACCACACGATCGATCCCGGACAGGTCCTTTCGGACTTCGGCAACCGGAAATCCATGATTCGCCGCGATTGCAGCGACCGGCTCCGACTGTCCCGCGCCGACCTCTACCGCGCAGAGACCATCTGGGGCTAAAAACCCTTTAAGTTCAGCATATAAGGAGCGGTAGAACTGGAGACCGTCAGGCCCGCCATCCAAGGCTCTACGGGGCTCGTACTGCGCCACCTCCGGCATCAGTCCGTCGATCTCGTCACTTGGAATGTAGGGCGGGTTGGAAACGACCACATCGAATGCTCCTTCCACCCCCGTTACCCAGTCGGACTCAACGAATATTGCCCGATCGGCAACAGAGTTGTTCCGTGCGTTCTCTTCTGCCGTGATTAAGCAATTATGCGCAATGTCCGTCCCTACACCTGTGGCGTTCGGCAACTCCGACAGCAGCGCCAGCAGAAGGACGCCGGTCCCGGTGCCAAGGTCCAGAACGCGGAGGGGCCGGTGCTTGTCCGGCAGATGATCGAGAACGCATTCGACAACGGTTTCCGTATCCGGTCTCGGGTCGAGCGTGTCGGCGTGCAGGACCAGATCAAGGGTCCAAAACCCCCGTGTGCCCAGGATCCTCGACACAGGCTCCCGATGGACGCGCCGCGTGATAAGCGCGTCGATCACCGGCCTTGCGGCATCCGGCAACGCGTCCCGCTCACGGGCCAAAATCTGCGCCCGGGAAAGTCCGAGGCCGAAGCCGATCAAAAGGCGCGCGTCCAAAGCAGGATCCTGGACACCCGCATCCGACAAACGCCGGGTGGCGTTCCGGATCGCTTCCAGAATCGTCATGGAGGATAGATCAGCCAACGATCTAACCAGCGGCAGCGAGCCGGGCAGCCTCGTCCTCGGCGATCAGCGCGTCGACCAACTCTTCCAGCCCTTCCCCCTCGATCACTTTGTCGATCTTGTAGAGTGTGAGGTTGATGCGGTGGTCTGTGACGCGTCCCTGGGGGAAATTGTAGGTGCGGATCCGCTCCGACCGGTCGCCGGAGCCGACTTGGCCACGCCGGTCCGCCGCCCGCTCCGCATCCAGACGGGCACGCTCCAGATCATAGAGGCGTGCGCGGAGGATGCGCATCGCCTTGGCCTTGTTCTTGTGCTGAGACTTCTCGTCCTGCTGGCTGACGACCACACCGGTTGGCAGATGCGTGATCCGCACGGCGGAGTCCGTTGTGTTGACGGATTGCCCGCCGGGACCACTTGCCCGGAAAACGTCGATGCGCAGATCCTTATCATCGACCGTGACGTCCACGTCTTCCGCCTCCGGCAGAACGGCAACCGTCGCCGCGGAGGTGTGGATGCGGCCGCCAGACTCTGTGACCGGCACCCGTTGGACCCGATGAACGCCGGACTCGAACT
Organism: Thalassobaculaceae bacterium; assembly: GCA_963691835.1. Classification (GTDB taxonomy): domain Bacteria; phylum Pseudomonadota; class Alphaproteobacteria; order Thalassobaculales; family Thalassobaculaceae. The sequence continues at coordinate 3,019,240 of OY829383.1, read as the reverse complement.
TGAGGCGAGCAAAGACGGCCGGACCGGAGATCGACGCGATCGCTTCCTTGCAGCCTCCGACCTCGCTTTCCGTCACTTCCATGGCCTCGAACCGCCATCCGCGCAGAGCGGCGTACCGCCGGTACATCTCGAAGAGCTCCGCCGCGAACAATGAGGCTTCGTCACCGCCGGTTCCGGCCCGCACTTCCAGAATGGCATTCTTCTCGTCCGCCGCATCCTTCGGCAGGAGGAGGCGTTGAACCTCGTGTTCCAGCGCCGCCAACTGATCCCGGAGCGCGCGCACCTCCTCCTCGGCCATGGCGCGCATCTCGTCGTCGTCGGCATCCTGGGCAAGGGCCTCGGCATCCGCCAACTCACCCTTGAGCGCGGTCAGCGCATCCACCTTGTCCGACACGGGCGTGAGCTCGGACAACTCCCGTGACAACGACGCGATATCACCGGATGCAAGCGCGCCTACGTCGGCCAAGAGCGCTTCCAGCTCCAGCTTGCGGGTTCTGACCTTCTCGAGATTGGCCTCGAAACTCACCTGTCGTCCTCTTCATCCGTGTCAAACAACAGCCGGACCGCTTCCTCCAAGCGCTCGGCGAGCGCCGGATCCTCGGCAGCGATGCGGCGCAGCCGTGTGCTTGGACGGTGCAAGAGCCGCTTGGTCAGCAGATCCGTCGCCGATTCCGCATCGGCATCGCCGCGTTCCAACAGCACACCCTGGCGCAGTCCTTCGAAGGTAGCCCGCAACTGCCGGATCGCCGGTACCGCTTCCCGCGACGCCCGGTCGGCGAGAAAGCGGGAAACCTCACCCGCCACCAGATCCTCAGCCTCCCGCGCGGCAACCGTGCGGGTCGCCTTCCCTTCTAACGCGGCCCGTTCCAAATCGTCCAGATCGTAGACGTAGGCATCCTCCAGCCGCTCCACCGCCGGGTCCACATCACTGGGGATGCCGAGATCGATAACCATCACGGGGCGCCGCCGGCGGCGCTTCAGGGTAGCCGCCATGACCGCTTCATCGATGACATGCCGGCCGCCGCCAACAGCGGTAACGAGAACGTCGGCCCGAGCCATAGCTTCGGCGAGGTCCGCGATCGTGATGTGATTGGCATTGAGTTCGCGGGCAGCGGCCTCCGCGCGGCGCGCATTCCGGTCGACGACCGTCATGGACGAGAGGCCGCTGTCCAGCATCCGTTCCGCAAGCAGCACACCCATGTCGCCTGTCCCGACCAAGGCCCCGTGACATCCGTCGAGGTCGCCGTGCAGGCTCCGAACCAGATCCACGGCGACAGCGATCATGGAGACCGGCCCCTCCGCGATCGTCGTTTCCGTCCGGGCACGCTTGGCGCTGGCATAGGCCGCCTGTAATACGGCTTCCAGAACCGGGCCGACCGAACCTTCCCGGCGGGCGAGTTTGTGGGCGGCCCGGACCTGGCCGAGGATCTGTGGCTCTCCGACAATCTGGCTGTCGAGCGATGCGGTGATCCGGAAGAGGTGAACGACCGCTTCCGCGGACAGGCGCATGCGGGCCCCCGCCACCAGCTCTCCGGCCGGGAGCCCGACCGGGTTGCACAGCGCCTCTACGACCGTATGAAGCCGCTTGGTCGGTTGGCTGTCGACGATCGCCACTTCAACCCGGTCGCACGTCGAGAGCGGCAGCACCTCCCCGACGCCGGCCGACCGCAACTGACTGACCAACGAGGGCACATCCGCATCGTCGACGAAGAGACGCTCGCGAACCTCGTCCGGCAGTGTCCGATGGTCAAAGCCGATCACTGCGAGGCTGTCGATCCCGGCGGGCGCTCCCACCGGTGCAGATGCCGGATGCGTGCTCTCTTCCGCCGCCACGGCGTCAGGCGCCGGAACCCGGGCCGGTGAAATGACCGACCAGTGCATCGAGCGAAACCTCGGACTGGGTTCCATCGTCCAGCATTCGAACAGTGGCCACACCCCGGGCAAGCTCGTCCTCGCCCAGGATGATCGCCGCATGAGCGCCGACCTTGTTGGCACGCTTCAGCCGTTTGCCCACATTGCCGCTGTAGCCGTGTTCCACCGGCACACCCGCCTGGCGGAGGGAATGGGCAAGTTGCAGAGCCCGGAGATCGGCGGCCTCTCCCATCGGCACGATCGCAACAGGCCGGGAAAGCGTGCCGAGCCCCTCGACCAGCATTTCCATCCGCTCGATACCAGCGGCCCACCCCACGCCCGGCGTCGGCGTGCCGCCCATGGTCTCGACAAGGCCGTCATAGCGCCCGCCGCCCATCACCGTACCCTGAGCGCCAAGCTTCTCCGTCACGAACTCAAAGGCCGTATGGCAGTAATAGTCCAGGCCCCGCACCAATCGGGTGTTCAGACGGTACTCTAGACCCAGCGCCTCAAGACCGGCACGAACCCGCGCGAAGAAATCCTGTGATTCTGCGTTCAGATGGTCCTCGAACGCCGGCGCGCCTTCCACGATCACCCGGTCGCCCTTGTCCTTGGAGTCGAGAATGCGGAGGGGATTACCTTCGAGACGCCGTTGGCTGTCTTCGGACAGATCTTTGATGTGGTCTCTGAAGTAACTCACAAGCACGTCGCGATAGGCCTGCCGGCTGGCCGTGTCTCCCAGCGTGTTGAGCTCAAGAACCGTGTCTTTGAGAATGCCCAGCGCGTCGAGGATATCCGCCCCAAGCGAAATGATCTCGACATCCGCCTGGGGACCGGGCACGCCGATCAACTCAGCCCCGATCTGGTGGAACTGGCGGAGGCGTCCCTTCTGCGGTCTCTCATAGCGGAACATCGGACCGGCGTAGAAGAGCTTCAGCGGCAGATGCTGGTAGAGGCCGCCCGAGATCAGGGCACGGGCAACACCGGCCGTGTTCTCAGGGCGGAGCGTGATCTCCTCCCCGCCCCGGTCGACGAAGGTGTACATCTCCTTCGAGACCACATCCGTGTGCTCGCCGATCGTCCGTTTGAAAACATCGGTGAACTCGAAGATCGGCGTTTGGATCTCGCCGAAACCATACCGGCCTGACACGGCAAGCGAGGTGTCGACGATGTGACGGTGGCGCCGGGCCGTCTCCGGAAGCAGGTCGTGTGTGCCTCGGACGGGCTGCAAACTGGCCACGGTGTATCTCCTTGATTTCGGAGACTGTATCAAAGCGTGTGCGCCCCGGAAACGGGCGACGCTGTTCGCGTTGTTTGGGATCGGCGCGCGGTAGGACGGCTAGGATGCCGCTGCCGACGCGCCGCCGGTATGGTGCGGCGACACCGCGGCGGCATTCTCCGCATCGATCTCGGCCTGGATCTCGGCCGCCTTCGCCTCCACGAGCCCGACCAGATGCGAGACGATGTCCTCGTCCTGAAGCCGATGACGCGGCTGTCCGGCGATATAGACCTGATGGGTGCCCTTGCCGCCACCGGTGAAGCCGATATCGGTTTCCCGTGCTTCGCCAGGACCGTTCACCACACAGCCGATGACAGACAGCGTCATGGGTGTGGTGATGTGAGCGAGACGCTCCTCGAGGACTTCAACGGTCTTGATCACGTCGAACTGCTGGCGCGCGCAGGACGGACACGAGATGACATTGACGCCCCGGTGACGGAGACCGAGAGACTTCAGGATGTCGAAGCCGACTTTGACCTCATCAACCGGATCGGAGGAGAGCGAGACACGGATCGTGTCCCCGATCCCGGACCACAACAGCATCCCCAGGCCGACCGACGACTTGACGGTTCCAGCCCGGAAGCCACCCGCCTCCGTGATGCCGAGATGAAGCGGGTAGTCGCACGCCTCGGCAAGTCCCTGATAGGCGGCCACGGCAAGAAACACGTCCGACGCCTTCACGCTGATCTTGAACTCCGTGAAGTCGTTGTCCTCAAGGATGCGGGCGTGCTCAAGCGCACTCTCCACCATCGCCTCCGGACACGGCTCCCCATACTTCTCCAGCAGATGACGCTCAAGGCTGCCCGCGTTCACGCCGATGCGCATGGAGCAGCCATGATCCTTGGCCGCTTTAACAACCTCACGGACCCGTTCGGCGCTGCCGATGTTTCCGGGGTTGATCCGCAGGCAGGCAGCCCCGGCCTCCGCCGCCTCGATACCGCGCTTATAGTGAAAGTGGATGTCCGCAACGATCGGAACGGTGACCTCGGGAATGATCTTCGCCAGCGCCTCGGTCGAGTCCTCGTCGGGACAGGACACACGCACGATGTCGGCGCCCGCGATCTCACAGTCCCGGATTTGCTTGATCGTGCCCTCAACATCCGGCGTCCGGGTGTTGGTCATCGTCTGAACGGAGATGGGCGCGTCGCCACCGACCTTCACTTTGCCAACGGAGATCTGCCGCGACGTTCGCCGGTAGATATCCCTGTAGGGTCTGACGCTCATCTCGCCTCGCCGGGTCTCTGGTTGCCTGGGCGCCGGTTTTGAATACTCAGAAGGGTTATACGTCAACCTGCCAGCGGCACCAATGCGGCAATGGTGCAAGGTGCGGGGCCGCTCCCGCGGCTACTCCGGATCGCTGTCCGCAACAAGGTCGATCTGCCAACTCATCTCATCTTCGCTGATCGAGTATTCGCCTTCGGCGGTCGGCTTGATCGCTTTTTCCTGGGCCACGTCTCCGAGACGGAGCTGAAGCTGAAGCGCGAAAGCCGCGTTCATACCCGACTTCCACGCGAGAGCGGCGATCGCCTTCACGTTTCGAGACGCCATCATGCTGTGCACGACCGGATCCTGCAGACCGGAGCGAAGGGCGAGAGCGGCCAGAACGAACTCCCGTCTTCCCTCGCTCAGCGCATCGGTGACGGTCTTGTCGGTCATCTCGCCGTCATTGTGCATCTGGACGGCTTTGTTCCGTTCTCCGATGGGACCTTCAGCGCCAAGATCGTCGACCAGGTTCGGATTGTTCTCCAGCCGGCGGCCGATCTCTTCCGACAGCAGCGCGCTGGTTTGGTCGTCTACGTCCGCACGCCGCTGAAGCTCTTGCACCAGCGCGAAGGCGACGAACTTGGCGAGTTTCACGGCACTCTTGGCCGTCAGCCTCGGACGCCGTACCAAAGGCTCGTGCCAGCCCGGCTTCTCGGGGGCCTTATCGATCAGTTGGTCGAGCGCCTCCTCCCGGATCTGAGCTGTCTGATTCCGAAGCAGAGCGACAATACCCGCGTCGTCGTCGGTGCTGATGATGGCGTCAGACAGACGCGAGGACACGTTCCGGCGAGTCGACACCGCCGCGATGGCGCCGGCAACAGCCGGGCTCCCAACGATTTCGACCAGCACGTCTTCGCTGAGAAGGGGTGAGTTCTCCAGCACGGGAGCGGAGACGGACAGGTCCTCGTCCCTCGCCAAGGTGACGACCACCCGGTCGACCACCGCCTGCGGGGCAGAGGGGATGTCCATGATCGCCTCTGCCAGGATCTTCCGGACACGGACCACCTCGTCCTGTGCGAGAGTTTCCAGGACTTCAACCGTCATGCGCCGGATCTGCTCCCGGCTCTCGCCGTCGAGGTCCGGGGTCAGCGCGGCGATCTTGACCGCAAGACCGCCGCGGACTTCCTCGTCATTGTCGTGGCGCAGGAAATGGTCGGCGTGACGGGGCGTGTTCGGATTGGCGGCAACGGCGCGCCGGACCTCCGTGTCATCATCCTCCGCGAGGAAGTAAAGAATCTCGGGTACGACGTCAGGCTGAGCGGCAAGAGCGCGCCGCTCTTCGACATTGCGGGCCTGGGCGAGCGCTTTCGCCCGTTCATAAGCCGGACCCTTCCGGCCGGAGCCCCGTCCCGATCCCTCAGAGACACTCAATCCTGGACTCCCGAGTTCGCGACGGCCGGATCAGCAATGGCGAAGGTTCCTTTTCCGCCATGTTTGACGCGATACATCGCCTGGTCGGCACGCGCAATCAATCCTTCCAGCGTCTCGCCACCGGCCCGGTCGTGCACGGCCACACCGACGGAGAGCCCCAACCGCTTCTCCGGGTTCGTTTGGTAGCCATCAAGGCGGCTCAATCCGGCCATCAGCGCCTTTGCGCGCGCCTCGGCGGTATCCCCATCGCCGCCGTCCAGCCAAAGTGCGAACTCGTCCCCACCGAGACGGGCCACAAGATCTCCTCCGCTCGCACTTTCCCGCAGAAGTGCGGCAACTTCGATCAACACCTCATCGCCAGCCTGATGACCAAGCTGATCTTTCACCTGCTTGAAGTTGTCGAGATCGACGTAGGCGAGGGCGCCGCTCTGTTCCCCGCCCTGGCGCCGGGGATCTTTCCGGCGGCTCTCGTCACCCACGATGGCGCCGAGCCGGTCAACGAAGGTCCTGCGGTTGAAGAGGCCGGTAAGCGGGTCGGTGGTCGACAGGTGTTCGAGCCGTTCATGGGCCGCGATCTGCTCAAGCGCCACACCGATCTGGGTCGCGACGTCGACCAGCAAATCGCCTTCCTCGGATGTCCAGCTAGAGGCCGTCCCCTCCCGCCAAAGCACGACGGCGCCATTGGGCTCCCGGTGATAGGTCGACTGGATAACCAACACACGGCCATCCGCACCAACAAGGTCCGCTGCGGTCTCCACAGCCATCGCGTCCCAATCGATATCGGGAAGTGCGAAAGCCGGTCCATGACGGCTGCCGACCCGGAGCGCGCCGTCACTGTCCCGGCGCAGGATCTCGCAGGAGTCGATCGAGAAAGCCCGCGCGATGGCCCGGGTCGCCGAGTTCAGCATCGCCTGCGGCTCGATCTCATCCCGGATCGCGTTGACGATGTAGGCCAGCAGCCGTTCCCGGTTGCGTGCCCGGGCCAGCGCGGCGTCCCGTCGCCGCTCCTCCGTCACATCCCGGCACACCCCGCGCACGCCCTGCCATTGCCCGTCGGCATCGAACAAGGGCGTCGCCGCGGCGATCAGAATGGCCCGGCCACCATCGGCACGCCGGAACTGAAACTCTACCCCCTGCATCGGCTCGCGGGTCGTGAACGGCAGAACCGTATTCGTCCCCTCAGGCACGATGGCAAATCCGTTGGCCCCATGCCCGACCAGATCGGACGGCTCGTAGCCAAGCGCCCCGCCCGACGAGACAAAGACAAAGGTCCCGGCCGGTCCCGTCTCCCAGGCAAAGTCGCTGGAGATCTCGATCAGGTCTTTGTAACGCTGCCGGGAATCAACGAGCGCATGCCGAAGGTTCTGATCCAGCGAGATATCCCGGCCAATCAGCAGGACCAATTGGCCGCCATCGCACGGCAGGGCCACGAGATCGGTCGTCGTCCCGGTCTGATCATCAAGGAGTTTGATCTGCTGCGCCCTGGGCGGGTTGGTTTCGAACAGCGCGCCGACGATCGCGGTCACGGAATGCGCGGTTCCCGATAGAAGCGCATGCACAATGCCGATGGCACCCGGATTGGCCCCCACAACAGACTTGTCCCGGTCGAGCAACAGGACCGGTCCCGGATAGTCTGCGTAAGGACCGTCGGCGTTCAGCAACGCAAGGACCGCCTCACCCTCGGGGCCGAGGGTGTGATGGCCGGATGTCTCCCCGCCGGGTTCTCCTGGATCGCCCAGTGTCATGCGTCCTCTTTCACTCCGCCGCCCGATCCGCAATCCCGGGTTTGCCGGTGTACGCTGCGGCGTACTCAGCCTCTTGCCGCCAGGGGCTCCCCGACGCAGGTTAGTCTCATGCCCGCAATGAATCGAGACACCATGCCATCCCTTTCCGTCGACCCGACCACCGTTTGGATCTTCGATCTCGACAACACGCTCTATCCCGCGAAGTCGAACCTGTTCGCGAAGGTCTCTCGACGGATGACGTCGTTCATTATGGACCGTTTCGACCTGGAACAGGAGGACGCTCGCACGCTGCAGCGGCGACTGTTCCGGGAATACGGGACGACTCTTCGAGGGTTGATGGACGAACACGGCGTCGATCCGGTGATCTTTCTGGATCATGTTCACGATATCGACTTGTCGGATCTCAGTCCGGCACCGGTCCTTGACCGCGCGATCCGTGCCCTGCCGGGGCGGAAGCTGATCTACACCAATGGATCGGTCCCGCACGCCGAGCGGATCACCGAGAAACTCGGCATCGCCGGACATTTCGAAGCGGTGTTCGACATCGTCGCCGCCGACTTCGTCCCGAAGCCTGATCCGAAGCCCTATGACGTGATGTTGGCCAAGCACGGTGTCGATCCGGCGCGTGCCATCATGATCGAAGACAGTGCCGCCAACCTCCGCCCGGCAGCCGATCTCGGCATGACCACCGTCTGGCTGAAGAGTGACATCGATTGGGCCAAGCCCAAGGATGGTGCGGACGACCATATCCACCACACGGTCGAGGATCTCGCCGAGTGGCTTGACCGTCTTGTCGCCTGAGACCCGATGCGACCAGATGACCGTTCGGGGAAACGTGGGTAAGCCCCCGATTGACAGGAAAACGGCCGTCCACCAAGTTGCCGCGCAATCAACAACCCCTTCGGAGCCCAGCCATGAGCGACGCCCAGCTTGAATCCGTAATCGAAGCCGCCTGGGAAAAGCGCGACGAGATCAGCACCGACACCCAGGGCGAGGTCCGGGTCGCCGTTGAAGAAGCGCTGGATGGCATGGATTCAGGCGCCTACCGGGTTGCGACGCCGACCGGGGATCATCAGTGGACCGTGAACCAATGGCTCAAGAAGGCGGTCCTGCTCTCCTTCCGGCTTTACGACATGGCGCCGATCAATGGCGGGCCCGACGGCGGCAATCGCGGTCCTTCTCCGTGGTTCGACAAGGTGCCTTCAAAGTTCGCAGGCTGGACGGACGAAACCTTCCGGTCGGCCGGCTTCCGGGCTGTCCCGAACTGTGTGGTGCGCCGCTCCGCCTACATCGCACCGGGCGTGGTCCTGATGCCGAGTTTCGTGAACCTTGGCGCCTACGTGGATAGCGGCACGATGATCGACACATGGGCGACCGTCGGCTCTTGCGCCCAGGTCGGTAAGAACTGCCACATCTCGGGCGGTGCGGGCATCGCAGGCGTGCTGGAGCCCATGCAAGCCAATCCGGTGATCATCGAAGACGACTGCTTCGTCGGTGCCCGGGCCGAGGTGGCCGAGGGTGTAATCGTTGAGCGTGGCTCCGTCCTCAGCATGGGTGTGTACATCGGCGCGTCGACAAAGATCGTCGACCGGGAGACCGGGGAAGTTCACATGGGCCGGGTGCCCGCCTATTCGGTGGTCGTCCCGGGCGCACTTCCAGGCAAGCCTCTGCCGGACGGAAGCCCAGGTCCGTCGCTCTACTGTGCGGTCATCGTCAAGAAGGTCGACGCGGGCACACGGGCGAAGACATCCATCAACGAACTGTTGCGGGACTGACCCTTGGACGGCGGCGCGGCTACACCGGCGCTGGACCCGGTTGAGCTCACCCGGGATCTTGTTCGGTGTGCGAGCGTGACCCCGGCGGACGCGGGCGCGCTTGGCACGATCGAAGCGGCGTTGACCGCCCTTGGGTTCACCTGCTGGCGGCTGCCGTTCGGCGGTGACGATGGGCGGCCGGTCATCGACAACCTGTTCGCGCGCCTGGGTACGAAAGCACCGCACCTCTGCTTTGCGGGCCATACGGACGTGGTGCCGATCGGGAATGAGAGCGCATGGTCCGCCGCCCCGTTCAGTGGCGAGATAAAGGACGGCCGCCTATGGGGCCGCGGTGCGGCGGATATGAAGTCCGCTATCGCTTGCTTTGCCGCCGCGGTTGCCGACCGGCTTCGGGACGGGCCCGCGGAAGGCTCGATCAGCTTCCTCATCACCGGCGACGAAGAGGCGGAGGCGGTCAACGGCACGGTCAAGGTTCTGGAGTGGATGGAGGCCAATGGCCACGTCCCGGACTTCTGCATCGTGGGTGAACCGACAAACCCTTCCGAACTCGGCGACATGATGAAGATCGGCCGCCGAGGCAGTTTCACCGGTTGGCTGGATGTCCACGGCACCCAGGGCCACACGGCTTACCCGCACCTCGCCGACAATCCGATCCACCGTTTGGTTCGTATGCTCGAGCCGCTGGTTCCGGGCACGTTGGACGACGGGACGGAGCATTTTCCGCCGACGACCGTGGCCATATCCACAGTAGACACCGGCAACCCGACGACAAACGTGATCCCGGCAAAGGTTTCGGCGGGTTTCAACATCCGCTTCAACGACCTGCACACCGCCGAAACCCTGGAAGCGCGGCTGCGCAGCACCTTCGACGCCGTTGGAGGACGCTACGAGTTCCGATGGGCCTGCTCGTCGAACGCCTTCGTCACCGAGCCCGGCGCCCTGAGTGCGGCGGTCGGAGATGCCGTCGAAACCGTAACCGGTCGAAGGCCTGAACTGAGCACAACCGGGGGCACCTCGGACGCCCGGTTCATCCGTCGGCTCTGCCCGGTGGTGGAGTTCGGCATCGTGGGGCAGACGATGCACAAGGTCGACGAGAACGTCGTGGTCGAAGACATCAATCGTTTAACCGAGATCTACAGAGCCGTGATTGACCGGCTGCTGCCGGTCGGTGAGAGCGCCTGACATGGCGGTTCTCGACGTGCCCAAGATCGTCCGGTCGCTGTACGGCACCTGGCTCTTCGCACGGCGCGACCCGGGTGCTAACCAGCTGTTCGAGGAAACCGATCGGGCGTTTTGGCGATCGTTTCAGGCAGCCGGGATCGCTGCTCCCGCGTATCTGATCGTTCTGTACCTGTCGCTGGACGAACGCCAACTGGCCGAGTTCGATTTCCTGAATGTTCTGCGTCACCTCGCCATCTACGGGATTACCTGGCTGGCGTGGCCGCTCATGGTGGCGCGTATCCTTGAGTCGGTCGATCGCACGGACAAGTTTGTGGCTTATATCGTTCCCTACAACTGGGCGGCTGTTCCCATCTCGTGGCTGCTTGCGGCTGTCGCGGCTGCCCTGTCCTCGGGCGCACTTCCAGGTGGTCTTGGCACCCTTCTCCTGGTTGCCGGCTACGGTGCCGTGCTGGCCTTCGTGTGGGAGATCACCCAGCGTTGTCTCTCCGTCACGGGACCTGTGGCGGCCGGCATCGTCCTGTTCGATGTTGTCTTCAGCGGCGCCATTCGGATGATTCTGGATCACGCGACACGCGCCTCGTCGGGTTAGCGCCCCGCGTTGTGAGCTGACTTGACCGGACAAACCGAGTTCCTGACGCTGCCATAATCCGGTCGAACGGATGTCCAACTCTTCGATGAGGTTTCGGCATACGGGACGCGATGACAGCTCAAGGGGGCGGCGGATGAAAGACGGGGGGCGGACCCAGACCCGTCGAGGCGTGTTGCGCCGACTGCTCGCGTTCACGGGAGGCGTTGGGGCGGCGTTCAGTGTTCCGGGGACTGCGAACGCCGCTGGTGTCCCGGTACGCCTGCCGATACCCGATGGACGAGGCGGGACCGTGGAGGCCCGTGACCAGCTTCCCTATGACAGCCTTGAGCGGGCCCAAAAGCTCATTCCCAGGTTCGACGGCACGTTTCTCCGGGGAGAGATCCGGGCCGCGTCCGACGCGGTGGTCGCAGAGGGAAAGAAGCACTGGGCGGAAGCGCTCGCCGCGAGACTGACGGATCTCGCCGATCGTCTGCCGTCGTCCGTTACGCTGACCACGAGCATCGAGGGTACAACCGTCCGGCAGCGGTACCGGTACCGGCAAGGGCGAGCCGATGACCTGGCGGTCGCCAAGCGACTGGTGCGTCAGGAGATCGACTCCTTCGAAACGGGCGTGGGGGCCCGGCTCCAATCCCAGATCAAGGAGCAGGTGCATCGCCGGACGGCTGATGTCTACGCGAATCATCACTACAGGGCGATCCGTCAAGGGAACGAGTTCCTTGTCCAGATCGACTATGGCCGTGTGGCGGCGGCCCAGGCGCCAGACCTCGCGGGACTTGCGGAGAGCGTTCGGCGTGTGTCGGGAAAAACCAAGCCGAGGGCTTTGATCGCCGACGTTCTTACTGCCTTTCAGTCGCTCCCCTACGACCGGCTGGAGACGCGGGACCCCCGGCGGCGCAACGGTTTCGCCACCCCCATCGAAGTCCTGAGCATCGGAAGAGGAGACTGCGACAGCAAGTCGACCGCCATGGCGGCGTTGCTGGAGACGCTGCTGCCGCGCCACTCCTCTGTGCTGGTCACGATCCCGGGTCACGCGATGCTCGGCGTCGATATTCCGGGCGAGCCAGGCGACGCGACCGTTCATCACGGCGAGCGCATCTATGTGCTGATGGAGCCGACAGGTCCGGGGCTGCTGCCAATCGGTGATCTTGATCCGAAAAGCCGCACCGCACTTGTCGCGGGACGCATACAGGACGTGCTTCCGCTATCCGGCCCCGTCGCGCTCGCCGCTCTTGGCCGCTAGGCGCGTCTGAGAAAGCTTAGAAGCGCTGGCCCGTACCGCCTGCTTTCAATCAGGTTCCAGCGCTCGGTCGAAGCCAATGGCTCCGTTTTTGCCGTTTCGACCACGATCAACGAGTCCCCGTCGATCCAGCCAGCGCCAGCCAAGGCGTCGAGAGCCGCATCCGCAAGGCCGGAGCGATAAGGCGGGTCCATCAGGATCAGGCTGGCCGGCTCCTTCGCAGGAGCCCGAAATGAGGTCGCGTCCTGCCGGTAGAGCGTGACGTCTCCGCCTCTGCCGAGCCTGCGGGCGTTCTGGCCGATCACAGCAGCGGCTGCCGGATCCTGTTCAATGAAGACCGAATGCCTGGCCCCTCTTGACAAGGCTTCCAAACCCAGAGCGCCCGATCCGGCAAAGGCATCCACAACCAACGCATCTGTGACGGGATCGCCATACCGACCCCCGTCCAGGATCGAGAACAGGGATTCCCGGACACGGTCGGACGTCGGCCGGGTGTCCCGCCCATCCGGCGTGGCGAGCTTAGTCCCGCGATGGCGGCCGGCGACGATTCGCATTTCCCTGGCCTTTGCCAGCAGCTCCCCTGCTGTCAGATCCTTTGTTTCCAGAACCGCGACCGCCTGGTCCCTTAGCTCCGCGTGGACCTTTGGCGCCCTGCGGACCTTTCGCACCCTCAGGACCTCTGGCGCTCTGGGGACCTTTGGTTCCCCTTGGGCGGTCCGTCCTACCAGCCGCTCCCTGATCCCGGGGACCCTTGGGCCCTGAGCGGTTTTGGCCTGGTCCCTTGCCTCCGCGGCTGTCGTCGCCGCGGGCCTTATGGGGCGCGGCGGAGCGATCACCCTCCGCTGCATTTGGCCGCGGTCCTTTTCGATCGCGACGATCGCCGCCATCGCCGTCTTCCCGCATCGCGGAGCGGCGGGCCGGTCCAGGCCCCCGAATGTCCTTGCGTGCGTCCTTGCGAGCCGGTCCTCTCGACCCCTGGCCGCCATACCGCTTCTCGCCTGACGAATGCCCTCCACCGGACGGCCCCGATCTTGGGGGGCCCCGGCGATCGCCTGTCTCATTGCGGGGACGTCCCTCACCGTGGGAGCCGCTGCCGGGTTGGCCGCGTTCTGGCCGGCCGCCAGAGGATCTCTCAGGCCTGTCATGCGGTGGGCGGCTGTCACCCCGATCCGCGAAACGGTCCCGCGCGCGATCCCCACCCCGTTCAGCCCCACGGTCACCGCCCCGTTCTCCGCCGCGACCCCCAAACCGGCCACCCGAACGGTTGTCGGGACGGCCATCGGACCGACTGTCCGAACGGTCGCCGCGCGGTCCAGGCCGCGGGCCTCCCCGTCCCCGATCTCCTTTGCCGGAGGGGCGATCCTCATCCCGGTGCGCTTTGTCGTACCAGACCTCATCCCGGGTGGGTGAGTTTCTGCTGCGCGGGGGTCTGGGCCCCCGCTGAGGGCGCGCCCGGCTGGTTTTCGGCACGGCATCCTCGCCGAGGCTCAAGGTCGAGGACGGCGTCTTGGATACGCCGAGCTGGTCACGCAGCACCCGCTCCTTGACCTCGTCCGCGCGCCCTTCGTCCAAATCCCCCAACTGAAAGGGGCCGAACGAGATTCGGATCAGGCGGTTCACCTGAAGGCCGAGATACTCCATCACCCGGCGGATCTCGCGGTTCTTGCCTTCGCGAAGCCCAACCGTCAGCCAGGAGTTGTTCGCGCCCTGTTGGTCGACGGTGACTTGAATGGCCCCGTAGACGACACCTTCGATGGTGATGCCGTCGGACAACCTCTTCAGGGCCGCAGGTTGCAGCTTACCGAACACCCGCACCCGGTAGCGGCGAAGCCATCCGGTGGACGGCAGTTCCAGCAATCGGGCCAGTTCCCCATCGTTGGTCAGCAGTAGGAGGCCTTCGGAGTCCATGTCCAGACGGCCGACGGAAATCACCCGGGGCAGGTCTTCGGGAAGGTTGTCAAAGACTGTGGGGCGCCCCTCCGGATCCCGGTCCGTCGTCACTTGTCCACGCGGCTTGTGGTAGCGCCAAAGACGCGGGCGCTCGATCTCGGGGATGGGTTGGCCATCGACCAGAATGACGCTGCTGTCATCCACGTTGATGGCCGCATTGCTCAAGACCTCACCGTCCAGCGTAACCCGGCCCGCCTCGATCAGCCGTTCAGCGTCCCGGCGGGAGCAGACGCCCGCCCGCGCAAGCCGTTTGGCGATCCGCTCGGGCTCGCGATCGGTTTCAAATATGGACTTGAAGTCTGCCATGGATACTCCGGCCGCACGGCACTCGGGACTCCAGGGGCTTGGAGAGACGGCCGGCGGGCCGTAGAAGTCGTTCCATGAGCGCTTTCCGTCAAGCCCCGAGAGACAACAAGGCTCAAACGCCCATGGCACACGCCCTCGCGGAAGCCCGGCGGGCGGCCGAGATGGGAGAGGTGCCGGTGGGGGCCGTCATCGTTCGGGACGGCGTGGTCATCGCCTCGGCCGGGAACCGGGTGGAGAGCCCGCCAGACCCCGCGGGACACGCAGAGATCCTGGCCTTGAGGGCCGCGGCAGCAGTGGTCGGCTCTCCCAAGCTGGTCGACTGCGATCTCTATGTGACGTTGGAGCCGTGCGCCATGTGCGCCCAAGCAATCGCGCATGCGCGTATCCGGCGGCTCTACTTCGGTGCCTATGATCCGAAAGGCGGTGGCGTGGAACATGGCGCCCGCATTTTCACCCAACCGACCTGTCATCACGCCCCGGAGGTGATCGGCGGGATTGAGGAAAAGGCAGCCTCAGCTTTGTTGCGGGAATTTTTCCGTGCCCGCCGATAGGCAGTGCTCGCCGATCGATACTCAGCGGCGGTAAGATCCCGCTATGAGCCTATCGCCCGAATTTCTGGACGAATTGCGTGCGCGCGTGCCGATCTCCGAGGTCGTCGGGCGAAAAGTGCAATTAAAGCGCCGGGGGCGGGAGCATATCGGCCTCTGCCCGTTCCATCAGGACACCAAGCCCTCGCTGAACGTGGTCGACGACAAGGGCTTCTACCACTGCTTCGCCTGCCAGGCGCACGGCGACATCATCACCTTCGTCATGGAGACGGAGGGGCTGTCTTTCCCCGAGGCAGTCGAGAGCCTGTGCGAGCGTGCGGGCTTGGAGATGCCGCGCCCCGATCCCGAGAGCCGGGAAAAGGAGGAGCGGCGCCGAACCCTTCACGATGCCGTCGAAGCGGCGTGCCGGTTCTATGAGGACTGCCTTCGGGCGCCAGAGGGAAAGGAAGCCCGGGCCTATTTCGACCGGCGCGGCCTTTCAGAAGAGACGATCCGGCGGTTCCGGCTTGGCTATGCCCCGGGGCGCCGGGGGGCGCTGCGCGCCCATCTGGAGGCGGCTGGGGTGAGCGTGGACCAGATGGTCGAGGCGGGGCTGATCAAACGATCCGATGACGGGCGGGAGACCTATGACTACCTCCGCGACCGGGTGATCTTCCCAATCACCGACCGCCGAGGGCGGCCGATTGCCTTCGGGGGCCGGGTCCTCGGGGACGCGCAGCCAAAATACCTCAACTCCCCCGACGGGCCGCTCTTCCACAAGGGCCAGGTACTCTACGGCCTCGCCCAGGCGCGGGAAGCCGCGACCAAGGCGGGCGAGGTGATCGCGGCCGAGGGTTACATGGACGTGATCACCCTGTCCCAGGCGGGATTTCCGCAAGCTGTCGCCCCTCTAGGCACCGCATTGACGGAAGACCAGATCACCGAGCTTTGGAAGCTGGCGGATGAGCCGTTGCTGTGCTTCGACGGGGATACAGCGGGTCGGAATGCCGCCGCCCGTGCCGGGGACCGGGCGTTGCCGATCCTGAGTCCCGGAAAGTCCCTGCGGTTCGTTACCCTCCCCGGCGGCAAGGACCCGGACGACCTGATCCGCAACGGCGGGCCCAAGGCAATGCGGGCCGCGCTGGATGGCGGCCAGCCGTTGGTTGACTTCCTGTGGGAGGTCGAAGAGACGGCGTCCGCCCTCAACACGCCAGAGCGGGTCGCCGAGTTCCACCGGCGTATCCGGGACCGTATCCGGCGCATCGCCGCCCGGGACGTTCAGGAGACCTACAGCGATGACATCGAGCGGCGGATCCGGGAGCGCCGGCGCCGGGCGCGGTACGGAGACCAGAACGGCCCGTCCCGCAACGCGTCGTGGTCCCAGCGGGGTGGCGGCTGGCGGCCGCGTGAAGGTGGCCTGAGACCCGGTCTGGCGGCCGTCCGACCCGATGTGGGCGGCCGCGCGCGCGCAGCACTTGAACGTACGATGGCGCAGCGGCAGTGCCAGATTCTTCTAGCGACAGTCCTTGTGCATCCGTGGCTGTTGGACGAATCGGGGGAGGCACTCGGGTTGCTGACGTTCGAGGATGACCGGCTCGACGCGCTCCGTCAGGCCGTTCTAGATGCCGCATGGGCCGACAGCGCTCTTGACGCGACGGCCCTGAAAGCCCATCTCTTCCGGTCAGGTTACACGGACTCCTATCAGGAACTCCTTGGGGCAGAAACGCTGGGGCATGCGTCCTTTGCGCGGCCCACAGCGACCAAGAAACAGGTGCGGGCCGGGTTCATGGAACTCATGTCACGGATTGGCCGGCCGCAACTGGAGGCCCAACTTCGCGAGGCGGAGCGGGCGATGGAGGGCGCGTTGAGCGACGATGGTTGGACACGTGTGATGACATTGCGGGATGCGTTGGCCGCTCTGACCGCCGGTGAGGCGATCGGAGACGCCTAGTTTTATTGTGTCCGTTGCCGGGGCGGCGGGCGGACAGGTCCGGGATCATTTTCGGGCGGCAGAAGTGAGCGGAGGAACGGGCAAGCATGGCAAAACAGGCACTTGCGAACGACGAAGAGACCCGGGACCGCGAAGAGGGCCAAGACGGCCCGCTGATGGACAACACCAACCAGGCGGTCAAAAACCTGGTCAAGCGCGGCAAGGAGCGTGGCTACCTCACCTATGATGAGGTGAACGCCGCCCTGCCGCAGGGCCAGATGTCCTCCGAGCAGATCGAGGACGTGCTGTCCTCTCTCAGCGAGATGGGCGTCAACGTCGTCGAGAGCGAGGAGAGCGAGGAAGCCGCCCCCGCCGCCGATACCAAGGAAGAGGCGGAAAGCGACCGTCCCGCGGGCAACGTCTCCGATGACGATGTCGGCCGGACGGACGACCCCGTGCGCATGTATCTCCGTGAGATGGGCAGTGTGGAGTTGCTGTCCCGCGAGGGTGAGATCGCGATCGCCAAGCGGATCGAAGCCGGCCGCGAGATGATGATCGGCGGCATCTGCGAAAGCCCGCTGACCATCAAGGCGCTGATCCAGTGGCGCGATGCGCTGAAGGAAGGCACCGTCCTGCTGCGCGACGTGATCGACCTCGACGCGACCTATGGCGGCGTCGCCCCCGACAACTCCGGGGCCGCGAACGAAAACGCGCCGGACTCGGACGACGAGGAAGAGGCCGAGGAAGAAGAGGCCAAGCAGGAAGAAGACTCGGCCGACAAGGACGACGACGACGACGAGGACGGAGAGGAGAACAACCTCTCGCTGGCGGCCATGGAGCAGCAGCTCATGCCGCAGGTGCTCGAGACGTTCGACAAGATTGCCGAGATCTACGGCAAGCTGAAGAAGGCGCAGGACCGCCGCCTCCAGCGCCTCCAGAAGGGTGAGGAGCTCTCACCGATCAGCGAGCGGCGCTACGTGAAGCTCCGGGACGAGCTGATCGAGCTGATGGAGGGCGTGCGCCTCAACAACAACCGGATCGAGGCGCTGGTTGAGCAGCTCTACACCCTCAACCGCCACCTGCTGGGCATCGAGACACAGATGCTCCGCCGCGCGGAGAAATCCGGCGTGAAGCGTGAGAGCTTCCTGAAAGAGCATTTCGGCAACGAGCTGGACCCGAACTGGACGGAGCGTGTCGGCGCGCTCGACGCCAAGTGGGGCAAGTATGTCGAGCAGAACGCGCTTGAGATCGCGGAACTGCGGGACGGGCTCGCCGCCATCTCGGAGGATGCCGTGCTGCCGATCGGCGAGTTCCGCCGGGTCGTCCAGACGGTCCAGAAGGGTGAGCGGGAAGCCGGCCGTGCCAAGAAGGAGATGGTGGAGGCCAACCTTCGCCTCGTGATCTCCATCGCCAAGAAGTACACGAACCGCGGCCTGCAGTTCCTGGATCTGATCCAGGAAGGCAACATCGGCCTGATGAAAGCGGTCGACAAGTTCGAGTACCGCCGCGGCTACAAGTTCTCCACCTACGCCACGTGGTGGATCCGTCAGGCGATCACCCGGTCGATCGCGGATCAGGCGCGGACCATCCGCATCCCGGTCCACATGATCGAGACCATCAACAAGCTGGTCCGCACCTCCCGCCAGATGCTGCATGAGATCGGCCGCGAGCCGACGCCGGAAGAGCTGGCGGAAAAGCTGGTGATGCCGCTTGAGAAGGTCCGCAAGGTCCTCAAGATCGCCAAGGAGCCGATATCGCTCGAGACGCCGATCGGCGACGAGGAAGACAGCCATCTCGGCGACTTCATCGAGGACAAGAACGCTGTCCAGCCGCTCGACGCCGCGATCCAGGCGAACCTGCGGGAGACCACGACGCGTGTCCTCGCCTCACTGACCGCGCGTGAGGAGCGGGTGCTCCGGATGCGCTTCGGCATTGGCATGAATACCGACCACACCTTGGAAGAGGTCGGCCAGCAGTTCTCGGTCACCCGGGAGCGTATCCGCCAGATCGAAGCCAAGGCCCTCCGGAAGCTGAAGCACCCTTCCCGCTCCCGGAAGCTGCGGAGCTTCCTCGACTACTAGGATGAGCTGGCCCGGGTCCGGTCAGACGGCCGGGCCTACTGCCCCGGAACGGCCCTCCGGCGCCGGTTGACGCCGTGCCGCCGTTCCCTCCATAACAACATCGCGGAATCCGCGCATCGAGCCACACGGCCCGATCCCGCGGCATCCCGCCGGGCCCGTAGTTCAGCGGTCAGAACGCGCCGCTCATAACGGTGTTGTCGGGGGTTCGAATCCCTCCGGGCCCACCAGCATACCCTGCTGGAAATCCGTAGATCGCCAACCGAACTTGGATACGACCTAAGCCGCGTTGCTGGCGGGTGGGGCGGTGAGGACGGAGTAGATGGCGTCGGCGGTGTCGCAGCCGCGGAGGCGGCCGCAGATGCTGCGGTCGCGCAGCAGGCGGGAGACGCGGGCCAGGGCCTTCAGGTGGTCGGCACCGGCTGACTCGGGTGCGAGCAGCAGGAAGACGAGATCCACGGGCTGATCGTCAACGGCGTCGAACGGAATACCCCGCTCCGAGCGCGCGAACACACCATAGAGCTTGTCGAGCTTGGCGATCTTGCCATGGGGAATCGCAACGCCGCCGCCGACACCTGTGGTGCCGAGCCGCTCCCGCTCCAGCAGGACGTCAAAGACCTCCCGCTGCTCAAGACCGGTGATCTCAGCGGCGCGCTTCGCCAACTCCTGCAGCGCCTGCTTCTTGCTGGCAGCCCGAAGGGTCGGAACGATCGCGTCCGGCTCGAGAATATCCGTCACATCCATCCGTCGGCACCTCTCAAAAAAAGGTTCCGCGGCTCCCCGCGGGGAGCCGCTTCTTCCGTTCAGGTCTTCACACCCGCGTCCGAAGACGCCTGGGGATCGATCCACCCGATGCTGCCGTCGGGCCGCCGGTAGATCGTATTCAGGCCGCCATGGCCCGCGTTGTGAAACATCAACGCGGTCATCTCCCCTAGATCGAGACGCATGACCGCATCCTCAAGGCTTAAAGTTTCGATCGTCGTGGGAAGTTCGGCGACGATTGCCGGACTCCACTCCCGATCCTCCTGCCCTTCGTCCTCACCGGGCTCCCCGGCCAGCACGAACTGGGGAACCTCCACCCATGCCCGCGACCCATTTTCGCGGTTGTGATCCTTGAGACGGCGCTTATGACGCCTCAACCTTTTTTCCACCCGCTCGCGAGCGACATCGAACGCCGCGTGCGCGTCATGGGCCGTTCCCTGGGCCTCGACCGTCAGCCCCCGCGCCACATGCGCCGATATATCGATCCTGAAAGCCGTTCCCTCCCGGGAGAGCGTGACCGTCGCGTCCATCGACCGCCCGAAATACTTGTCAGCAACCTGCTCCAGAGCATCCTGAATGCGGCCCCGCAGGGCATCACCGACCTGAGTTTGCTTTCCGTTGACCGAGATGTTCATCGTCGTCACTTCGCTCCCACTTTTTGGGGGCGCTGGACCGGGGATTACGCACTAAAAACAAGGCCTTTTGCGAAACCACCGTCCATGAGGCGCCGGAACATAGGCGCGCGCCCCTATCGAGTCAACCCGACGCTCAACCCACCAGATGAAGCGCCGTGTTCCGGGTCAGGCGATGCGCAGCGACTTTTCCCGTCGACGCTGAACCGAAGAGGGGATTCGCATCGCCTCTCTGTATTTAGCGACGGTTCTGCGGGCAATGTCGACCCCCTGTTCGCGTAGTATCTCCACGATCCGGTCGTCGGAGAGGACCTTCTCCGCAGGCTCATCATCGATTAGGGCCTTGATTCTGAACCGAACCGCCTCGGCCGAGAACGCGTCTCCACCCGCCGAAGATGCGATCGCACTGGTAAAGAAATACTTCAACTCATAGATGCCGCGCGGCGTGGCGATGTATTTGTTGCTAGTGACACGGCTGACCGTGCTCTCGTGCATGCCGATCGCCTCGGCAATATCCCGCAGGACCAGCGGCCGCAAATGCTGTACCCCGTGCCGGAAAAACCCGCCCTGCTGGCGGATGATCTCGGAAGAGACCTTCATGATCGTGGTCGCGCGCTGGTGAAGCGACCGGACCAGCCAGTTGGCGGACTGGAAGCACTCGTTGACGTACTCCTTGTCCTCTTTGGACTGATTCCCGCGGCTGACCTTGGCGTAGTAGGTGTTGTTCACCAGCACGCGCGGCAGGGTCTCAGGATTGAGTTCCACCGACCATGCGCCGTCCGGGGTGGGACGCATCAGTACGTCGGGCACCACCGCACTTTCCACCGACGGCTCGAACGCGAGTCCCGGCTTCGGGTCGAGGGCCCGGATCTCGTCGATCATCTCAACCATGTCTTCGGCATCGACGCCGCAGATATCCATGAGCTTTGCGGTCTCCCGCTTCGCCAACATGGGAAGATTGTCGAGCAGCGCCTGCATGGCCGGATCGAGACGGTTCCGGTCCTTGAGCTGCAGCGCCAGACACTCCGAGAGATCCCGGGCCGCGACACCAGCGGGGTCCAACGCCTGAATCCGGCCCAGGGCGTGGTCAATCGCCTCTCTTTCGCAGCCGAGCGCCTCGGCCGCCTCATCCAGATCCGCGGTGAGATAACCGGCATCGTCGACCAGATCGATCAGATAGCCGCCGATGAACCGCTCCGTTGGGTCCGGCACGTCCAGAATGAACTGGTCCCACAGGTGCTGGCGCAGGGTTTTGTCGTCGCCGAGCGTCTGCTCAAGACTGCGCTCATCATCGTCAAACCCGCCGCGGGAGGAGGATGTGAAGGATGAGAGACCCGCGGTGGGGCCATCTGCGAAGTCAGTCTCCCGGACGTCCGCGCTTCCCCAGTTGTTGTCGTAGTCCATGTCGTTGGGGTCGTCGCCGGTGCTCGGTATGGTCTCCGCTGCCGTACCATCGACCGCGTCCGACACCCGTTCTTCGGAAACGCGGCCGTCGGCTTCCTCACGCGGGGCAGCCTCCTTGTCCCGCGCTGCGTCGTAGGCGGCCTGGTTGTCGGCCGCAACAACTTCGCTCACGGCCGGGCTGTCACCATCATCCCGCTCCAGCAACGGGTTCTGCTGAAGCTCTCCGTCCACATACTCCGCCAGCTCCATATTGGAGAACTGCAGCAGCTTGATCGCCTGCTGCAACTGCGGCGTCATAACAAGCGATTGGGACTGTCGGAGGTCCAGGCGTTGTGACAGAGCCATGATCCCGCGCCCTACAAGCTGAACCGCTCGCCGAGATAGACCCGGCGGACGTCCTGGTGGGACACGATCTCCTGGGGGGTGCCCTCCATGAGCACGGCCCCGTCGTGGAGGATGTAGGCGCGGTCCACGATCTCCAGCGTTTCCCGCACATTGTGGTCGGTGATGAGGACACCGAGGCCCCTGTCCTTGAGATGGGCGATCAGATCCCGGATCTCACCTAACGCGATCGGATCGATGCCGGCCAAAGGCTCATCCAAAAGGATGAAGCTCGGATGGGAGGCCAGGGCCCGGGCGATCTCAACACGCCGCCGCTCCCCGCCGGACAGGGCGAGCGCCGGCGTGCGGCGGAGGTGGCTGATGGAGAACTCGGCGAGCAGATCATCCAGCATGGCGTCACGCTTGGACTCGTTCCGTTCGACCAGTTCGAGCACGGACCGGATGTTCTGCTCCACCGTGAGGCCCCGGAAAATCGAAGCCTCCTGCGGAAGATAGCCCACGCCGAGCCGGGCGCGCCGATACATGGGCAGATCGGAGATGTCCGCACCGTCCAGCGATATGGTTCCGTAGTCGGCGGCAATCAGGCCCGTGATGACGTAGAAGCACGTGGTCTTGCCCGCACCATTGGGCCCGAGAAGGCCAACGACCTCGCCCCGCTGAACACTGAGGCTGACATCCCGGAGGACGGGACGCATCTTGTAGCGCTTGCCGAGGGTGCTGGCGACGAGGCCCCGATTGACGGAGACCAGCCTGGGGGTCTGTTCCCCGTCCATCGTCATCCCTGATCGTCCTTTTCGTTGGTCTTCTTTGGCTTGAACAGGCCTTTCACACGCTGTTTACCGCCATCCTGCGCCAGGATACGGCTGACACCGGTGTTCAGATTGAGCTCCGCCATCTCGCCATTGAGCTGATTGTCACCTCGGGTGATCCGCACATCTCCGCTCAGTGTCGCGATGCCGGTCACGACATCGTAGATGCCGTCCTTCCCGAGTGCGATCTCGCGTGGGGTCGTGATCCGCACACCACCAACCGCGTCCATTCGTGTCACTTCCAGATCACCGGTCTTTCCTTCCGTGAACCGGGCGGTCAACGCGTTCGCCTCAATCCGTCGGTCGGCACGGGTCGCCACCGCATCGCCCCTGGCCACCGCCAGCTGTCGTTTCTCCCAATACTCAAGGCTGTCGCGCGCCGTGATCTCGTCGGTCGGTGTCTTAAGTCTGAGGCCATCCCCCAGCAGGACGACAACGGATTGGTCGAGATCATAGATCGCACGATCGCCCCAGGCAGTGCGGCCCGGGGTCGTGATGACCACGTTTCCGTTCGCCTCGAGCCGGTGGATCTCATTCGATTGGGTATCGGTATCCCGGTACTGAGCGGTCACCGTATCCGCCGTCACCGTCAGGTCTCCCCGGACCACCTTCGCGTTGCCCCGGGCGACATAGAGTTTCTCTTCCCTTAGCCACTCGATCCCCTGGTCAGCTTCCACCGTCACAGGCTGGTCGCTCTGCTCCAGCGCCGCAGTCTGTGCGGTTGCCGGCACGACGTCGATGATGGGTCCTGCCATGGCAATCAGGAGCGCCGCTGCAACAGTCGCCACCTCGCGCCGGGGCATCAGCCTTTGCTCCCGGATACGCTTGGCTTGCGGGCTCTGATGATCATTCTGCTCTTGCCGACGAACAGGACCCGCGCGCCATCGTCCGTGATTTCAAAACCTTCTCCCACGACGGAGCCGGCCTCCCCATGTCCCTCGACGGGGTCGTTTCCGGAGGCCACGCCGTTGGCCAGATCGACCCTGGCTGTCGCAGAGCTGAACTCATAGCCCGCATCATGGAATACGGTCACACCGCCGGTCAGGTCGATGCGTTCCGCCTCCCGGTCATAGATCCCGTTGGTTGCGGTCAACGCCACCCAGGCGTCACCGGACATGACGATGTCAGCTTTCGGCGCGGACAGAAGAAGTTCGGTCGAAGAGTCTGACTGCTGGCGCGCGACATCCGCCGTGATTTGGTAGGGCCGGGCATTCTCATCTACGCCGACATAGCGCGGGCGTTCCATCTCCAACCCATCCAACGCCGCACCACTCTCACGGGCGGACTCCCCGAGACGGAACTTGGACTGGTCCGGCAGCAAATTCGGCCAGACGATGACCAACGCGATAAGCAGGAGAGCCAAAGCGGGAAGAAGCAGCTTCATCGCGGCGACGAAGCGGCTCGCATGCGCACCTCCCCGTCTCAGTGGCCGAATGAAACCGCGACGCACCGCCGGCAGGGCCGGCGCCGAATCCGGTGCGTTTCCGCTCATTCCCTCGGCGACCATTCGATTCCTCGCGCTATTCCGCGCTCCCCCAGGGGCGCGGCTCCCTTGCGTTCCACGCTCCATACGACGTGGACGCCGTAGGACCATCTAAACTGGCCCAACAATTGCTTGCCTCATCGGCAGTATGGCTAAATGCCCCTGCCCGGTCAATCAGCGCCTCTATACCAAGCCTCGGTTGCCGCGGACGCGACGCTGATATGGGGCGGTCCAGCAAATCGGCAACGAATCGCCTACTTCTGCCCGCCGGAAATTGCCGCAACAGACCTCAATGTGAAAAGATGTCGGTGTCGCCATACCCGATCAGATCGATCGCGGACCGGGTGGGTAGAAAATCGAAGCAGGCCTGGGCAATGTGGGTGCGTTCCTCTCGGGCCAGCATCCCATCGAGCGAGGATTTTAGCTTGTGCAGATGCAACACATCTGACGCCGCATAGGCCATCTGCTCCCGGGTCAGCGTCTCGGCACCCCAGTCGGAGGATTGCTGCTGTTTTGAGATCTCGATCCCAAGGATCTCCCGGCAAAGATCCTTCAATCCGTGGCGGTCCGTGTAGGTCCGGACGAGCTTTGAAGCGATCTTGGTGCAGTAAACCGGCGAGGGCATCACGCCGAGATACGACTGAAAGGCAGCCATATCGAACCGGGCGTAGTGAAAGATCTTAAGCACCGACGGATCCTGCATAAGACGCTTGAGATTTGGCGCGCTATAGGCCCCCCGGGCAAACTGGACCAAGTGCGCGGTGCCATCCCCCGAGGACAGCTGGACCACACACAACCGGTCCCGTTCCGGCCGCAGTCCCATGGTCTCGCTATCGACAGCGACAGACGCACCGAAGCTGACGTCATCGGGCAGATCGCCCTTGTGCAGGGTAATGCTCATCGGGACACCTTCTTGATCGTAGGGGTGGACCTGAGCGGCATAGACAACGGCTTTGCCGGTTGCAAGCGCCTCTCGGCGGAACTCTGAAGACTATCAGCGTCTCGTGAACAGGATGTTTCCCGTGAACGGAACGCCTTCGGTCCGGTCGAGAATGGCCTGCTCCATAGCGGCATTCTTTTCGAACCCCGCCTCTACTAACGTCTCGATGATCGCGTTGTGAGCATCCCGCTTGATCATGAGTTCGATCATAACGCTCTTGAGGCGCGGGTCCCGGATCAATTGCTGGGCACCGCGGACCACCGCCGGCTCCAGACCATCCACATCAATCTTCAGATGGGTCGGACAGGGAAACCCCCGGTCATAAACGACGTGATCGAGGGTAACGGTGGAGATTCCCTGATAGGCGGGGCTTTGATCGGCGACCTTGAACCGCTCTCCCGCCGTCAGCTGCACTTGATGACCACTTTGGCCGCTGCCGCCCGACTGAACCATCATGCGCCCAAGACCGGTTACGTCGCTCACGCCGAGACAGAAAGGGGTGCAGTGATCAGAGAGGGCATTTCCCCGGATGTTCTCGTTCAGGATGGCAAAGTTGGAAGCTTCCGGCTCGAACGCCATGACGGTCACGCCCCGGGTGAAGGCCGCCCAGACCGAGTACAAGCCAATGTTCGCGCCGACATCGTAGAGGATGGCTGTTCCCGGCATGCCATTGATCCAGGCGATCGTCTCTGGCTCTTTGGTGAACAGCGTCGTCGCCCGCCAAGCGCAGATCCTATTCGGAGCCTGAAGCGAAAGACGCTTGCCATCTATGTCAAAAACCACGACAGGCCGGCTGGTCTCGTAGGCCGCAGATCGAGAGATGATCTCTCCACTCTCATCGTCGGTAAGGGTCGACTTCACAGGCCGCCTCCCGCCGGTCACGCCGCGTAGAGATTGTGCAGGATAACACGTCGAAGCACGTCCTTACCGATCGTCTCAACCCCGTGGAAGCTGTTCTCGACGGGCACGAAGCAGAAGAACTGATTCGGGCGATAGGGAACTGTCGCAACCCGCACGAAGGTTTTGCGATCATAGTGATTGTTTGAAAGACCGACCGGCGCGCCGGATCCAGGCACATAGATAGACGTACCCGCCTCGGGAAACCGGTCGTCCGGTGCCAGATAGATCAGGGTCGAGAGCAGTTTGCGGGCAGTGTCCGTGTGCGGGCCCAGCGCATAGTCCGACTCATCGTGGACATAGGAGATGTTGGGCCGGGCCCGGGGAATCTCACCCCCGAAGCGGTGTGTGATCTGCTTTGAGAACCGCCCGATCAGGCATTGAAGCAGCGTCGGGTCGGTCAACAACGCGAAGACGGCGTCGGTCGGGCTGTCGATGGCCTCGGGCGGAGTCTCACCCTCCTGGGGACCGATGGGGAAGGCATGCCGTTTTGGATAGACCGTATCGGGGATCTCAGCGTCTGGTGTCTCGATCCGCACGGTTTCCAGAATGGAGACGAGCTTCTCGTAAAACGGCGCGGGGAAAATCTCGTCAACGATCAGATGCGGGTACGGCCACGTCAGAACAGGCGCATTGCTGATCCTGTAGATCATGTGGCCGATTATCTCAGTCGGGTGCATCGATTGCTCACAGCCTGCCGTCGCCAGTCGTCTCAAAGTTTCGATAGCACGCCCTCTGGCCGTCTCGAAACCCGGACGGGACTATGATCATGCGAACATTGGCGTGTTGATCCCCCGTCACACGGTACCTTGCCCCTGAGTAGTCATCCCGAACCCTTCGATGATGGACCGGCAGAAGAAGCACGTTCTTGAGCCGCAAGCCGTCTGTATTGATGCACGCCTCCGCAACATCCCTGAGCAGAAGCGCTGCGAAGGCGTTTACAGGCTTTCTGTCTGCGGTCTCGGTGCGATCTAGAGTTACCCTTGCTTGCCTGTCGATCGCAGAAATGGAAGAAAACGACCCACGAGTTTCAGTTCCGGCCGAGGCGGCTCGGTTCCGGGCCGAAGACAGGACGCCACGTTAGGGAAACGCCTCGATGGCAAAACGCGTCACCGCGATCACGACCTTCAACAAGAAGGGATTGGAGCAGTATGGACGGACGGCGATGGCCAGTTTCGGGGCACACTGGCCGGATGATGTGTCGCTCGTGATCTATACCGAGGGCTTCTCAGTTGAGGAGACCCCCCGCATATCCGGCATCGACCTCAACGAGGCGTCCCCCCGCCTCGTCACGTTCAAACAGCATTACAAGCAGCAACCGATGGCGAACGGCCACACCGAGGATGGCTACAACTACAACTTCGACGCCGTCCGTTTCTCCCACAAGATGTTCGCAATGTTCGCGGCGGTGCGGACCCTCGACACGGACTACCTTGTTTGGATCGATGGGGATGTGGTCACCCACGCGGATGTTCCCCGAGACTTTTTGCCGAACCTGATGTCCGACGTTTTCGCCGTCTATCTTGGCCGGAAAGGAATGCACAGCGAGACGGGGTTTCTCTGCTTCGACCTCCGCCATCCGGAGGCAAAAGCGTTCTTTGAGACGATGGAGCGGATTTATCTGTCCGGGGAGGTGTTCAAGTTGAACGCCTGGCACGACTGCGAGGTCTTTGACGTCACCCGCACCGTCTTCGAGGCACAGGGCAAGATCAAGACAAGGGACCTCTCGGCCACGCTAACCACCCTTGATCCCTTTTCCGAAAGCTGCCTGTCCGCCTACATGAACCACTACAAGGGTCAGTCCAAGACCGAAGACGGCCCTGAAGGCACGGTGGCCGACGGATGAGAACCGCGCTGATCACCGGCATTACCGGCCAGGACGGTGCCTATCTCGCCCGCCATCTCTTGTCCGAAGGCTATCGGGTCGTCGGCACCCAGCGGCGCTCGGCCAGCATCAACACGTGGCGGCTGCACGAGTTGGGCATTGCCGATCAGGTGAAACTCGCCAGCATCGAGATGCTTGAGTTCGGCAGCATCCTGTCGGTGCTAAAAGACCACCAGCCCGACGAGATCTACAACCTCGCGGCCCAGAGCTTCGTCGGTGCCTCATTCAGCCAGCCGATTTTTACCATGGAAGTCAATACGATCGCGGTCTACCACCTGCTGGAGGCGATCCGCATCATCAACCCGGAGATCCGTCTCTATCAGGCGTCCACCTCCGAGATGTTCGGCGGCACCGGCACCGACAGTTGCACAGAGAGATCCCGCTTCTCTCCCCAGAGCCCGTACGCGGTTTCTAAGGTAGCGGCCCACCTCGCGACGACGAACTACCGCGAGGCGCACGGCATGTTTTGCTGCAACGGCATCCTGTTCAATCACGAGTCCCCGCTGCGCGGTGCTG
This sequence comes from Thalassobaculaceae bacterium, assembly GCA_963691835.1. Classification (GTDB taxonomy): domain Bacteria; phylum Pseudomonadota; class Alphaproteobacteria; order Thalassobaculales; family Thalassobaculaceae. Next base: position 2,990,487 of record OY829383.1, on the reverse strand, counting down.
AGTTTGTGACCCGGCGGATCACCATCAACCTCGCCCGCATCGCGCACGGCGATGACAAACCGCTCACCCTCGGCAACATCGAGGCTCAGCGGGATTGGGGCTATGCAGAGGACTACTGCCGGGGCATGCACCGGATGATGTCCCGCGATGCCGCCGACGATTTCGTGCTGGCAAGCGGCACCATCATCAGCGTCCGCCAGTTCTTCCTACACGCCGCCGAGGCGTTGGGCATGACAATCGAATTCGAGGGTGAAGGAGCAGACGAAGTCGCCTTCGACCGCAACACCGGCAAATGCGTCTTGAAGATCGACCCCGCGCACTACCGCCCAACGGAAGTCAGCACCCTGATCGGAGACGCCTCCAAGGCCAAACAAGACCTAGATTGGTCCCCTACCCTCACCGTCGCCGACGTCGCCGCGATGATGGCCCAGAAGGACTATGACCGTTTGAAGAGTGGTGCGCCGATACTGTGAGGCGTAGCGGCTGAAGTTAAGGAACAGTTTTACACCGCAACGAACCTGCGCCAAATTTAGTGCATCACTATACGTTACTTGAATGAGATAAGATCAATTAGCATGATCAGTCTTGTGGGAATCGATATCAAACTGTATTTGAGAACAGCGCTTGATCCGAAATATAGATACTACTCTTTTTCGGACACAAATTCATCCACCAACTTTTCTCCAAGTTTTCTGATTGTTTCGACTGCATGGTCATTATTAGCTTGCGACACAATTAAAGATCTAAATCTTGAATAACCCGCCCGCCTCAAATGATCATATATCATTCTGTGTACTGGATCATTCAAAACGTATAATATATGGCGGTGTGCCCAGTATTTATTCTCCTCCAGGCTAACCACATTCGATTCATCTTTCGCAATTGGCTCCGCAGACAGATCGATCAACAAAATTCCGCCAATTCTACACAGTTCTACAACCTCTTTTTCATCCGCAATAGATAATCCTGGGTCGGTCTTTTTTATGATTACGGCCATTTTATGCTTGTAAGGTAGGTCTGGGCGAATATTCTCCGCCTCTACCGAAACAGTTTTAGAGCATGAGCTAGTTTTAGTGTCAGGAGGACGCCTTTCAATCGTAAAATCAAGTCTTATCCCTCCATTTCGAACTGGGAATGGTCCGTTTATGCTTACTGTTTTCCCAATTTTTTGGCCAGATTCAGTATTGTTTAGTGGTATCGCACTGATACCAGGAATCTCAATATTATCAAAATTTAGAGACCCTGTTTCCACTCCATGAACCGTTATTTTTACGAGATCACACGGAGAAAGATTCTCTCTTGGGGTAAATGGCTCACAGTCTTGAATAAATTCGATAACTTCTAATCCTAATTATATACCAGAAACAGTATTCAAATTGGTGCTGTCGAATGTATTATCGTCTGATATTTTATTTATATTAACGTAACTGAACTCTTTTCCATTATAGCGCCTACCCATTTCTTCTTTTGATTTAAATATCCAATGACTGTGAGATTCAGCATGGATCTCCTTACTTATATGCTCCCTCACAAACAAATGATCAATCCGATTGCTTGTTGATTGTATACGGTCTCGAAGGAATCCTACTGTTGAATTTATTTTGCTGTCAGAGCGCTCTTGTATTTTGTTATTGTTCTTAACTAATCGTGCTTCGATTTTTTCATCTAGAGCGCCCGATTTATATATCTCATTTGACTCTATCCGAATTATTCTTGTTTTATGGTCATCCATATGATTGTATAGTATAGGCGCTGCCAGTAAAACTATGCTTACTGAAACACCGATATATATTCTCATTTTGTTCTTAATGTCCTTTATATCAACACTTAGATCCTGAATCTTTTTGCTGATATCAGTTTCCTCATTTTGCGCACTACGAGCCATCGTCGCCCCCCGCCGAACCGAAAACATTCAAAGCGACATGATACACATATTTTGGTTGAGTGAGCAAAAAAATGCTCGTGAGGCTTAGATTGAATCATCATCGAAAAGTGAGACGAGCGCTCCTGGCAATCTAGTGAAAGCGCTTATTTAGAGATACCCAAGTTCTTTTCGCTTTAGTTCTCGTTATGTCACTACTCACGGTCAAATGTACGTAAATAGACGATCTAATGATATTATTATCTAGAACATGATATGCCAGGGTATGTTTTGCCCTATTTACAAACAAAATGCTCGCATTTCAGCGATCTAGTGCGTGTCTCGGGGAGAGAGTGGTGCCCAGGAGAAGACTCGAACTTCCACGACCATACGGCCACTAGCACCTGAAGCTAGCGCGTCTACCAATTCCGCCACCTGGGCGCCGCGAGGGATGGACCCTCGGACAAGGAGCGATGTTCTATGGCTGGGGGCGGTACGGTGTCAACCGAATTGCGCGCCCTATCGTCAGGCTTTCGGGGTTCCAAACGGATCGCTCTCCCGGATGCGGTAGGAGCCCTCCCCCATCGCCAGCAAAGTGCCCTCTGCATCCCGCAACTCGGCCGAGGCGAAGAAGATCCGCTTGCCCCCGCCCTTGCGCACGGCGGTCACGGTGATGCGGCCGCTGTTGCACTGGGCCAGGAAGTTGGTGGTCATCGTCAAGGTGATCGCCTTCTTGACCGGTTGGCCTTCCGGCACCCAGACGCCGCAGAAGCCGCAGGCGGCGTCGATCAGGGTCGCCAGGACACCACCGTGGGCCGTGCCGCTCCAGTTCAGCAGCATGGGTTTCAGGTCGAGCGACATGGTCGCGTGCCCGTCCCGCCATTCGGTCAGATGAACACCGAGGGCCTGGTTGAAACCGACCATCTCCTCAAGCGAGGGCGGCATCGGCGGGGGTCCGGCATTGCCGGTTTCCGGGTCGGGTTGACTCATGGAAAGCCCTCATTTAGAACAAAAAGCGAACATTTGAGATCACGCCGGATCGTACCCGGCCCGTCCCCACAAGGCCAGTATCAGAGGAAGGAGGACATGGGGCAGACGCGCGGCGCATCCGGAAGCCCCGGCATCACACCAGGCATCACCTCCGGTACCAACCTCGACACTCTGCGCGCCACCATTCAACGGCTTGAGCGGGGCGGCGGCGCCGGAGGGTCGGCCATGGGGGAGGATCTCTGCGTCCCCCTCGGCATCCCAGAGATCGAGGAACATCTGGCCGGTCGTGGCCTCGCCCGGGGACGGGTGCATCAGATTGTCGGCGGACATCACCCCCCAAGCCATCATCAACCGGCCCATCACCCCCCGCATCTCAAAGGCCATGGGAGGTCCTCAAGGACCGCCCTTCGGGTGCCGGAGGTGACCGATGCCGCCCCCATCGGCTTCACCGCCGCCCTGGTCTGCCGCCTTCTGGCCGACGGACCGGATGCGCGCAGGCAGGTCCTGTGGTGCCCCAGGCAGGAGCCGGCGGCGGGCGGCGCACCCTACGGTCTCGGCCTGGCTCGGCTCGGTCTTCCGGCTCATAACGTCATCTGGGTTGACGCGCCCGACGATCAGGCCCGTCTGGACATCGCCGAGGAGGCGCTTCGCTGCCCGGGCTTGGGTTGTGTGGTGGTCGAGGTGGCCGCCGCCGGCAGCCCGGGCGTGAAGGGAGGCGGGCGCGGCGGTGCCGATGCCTTGTCCGTGGCCACGCGCAGACTGCAACTCGCCGCGGAAGCAGGCGGAGTGACAGGTCTTGTGCTGACACCGGAAACCCTTGAGGCGGATAGAAACACCGCCTCTTCCGAGGCGGGCCGTCAAGGCATGGCCGGTCTTGGCGCCTATCTGGAAACACGGTGGCGGGTCGCGTCTTTACCGGCGGCATCCCCGCTGATGACTGGTGAGAGCCGGGAAGACCTGCTGGACTGGCGTCCACGCTGGCACGTCGCGCTGGAGCGGGCGCGCGGGGGACGCCCCGGGGCGTGGCCGGTCTTGTGGACAGGCACCGATGACGCAAACAGCGGTGGGTGCTTCACGCTCCTTAACCAGCCAGTATACCGGGAGAATTCTCCGTCTCACACCCCGCCGCAGCCGGGGCGAAATACCATTCCCTCCGCACAGCCCGCATCCAAGGTTGCCGAAACGGGCCGTCGCGTGGCGTAATTGGGCGCAACTGCCAACCTATGCATTTTGCGGAGGAGACGGGATCGTGGCTGCAAACAATGCGGTCGAACCGGATACTCTCAAACCCGAGAAGATTGGTTTGACCGCTCGGGTCGTGAACGAGCGACGGCGCACCTTCCGTCTCCCCGCCGACGATACGGTTGCCCTGATGGGTGAGACGGAATTGCCCGTGTTCGACCTGTCGCTCGGCGGGTTCAGGGCCAAAGTCGAAGATCCGTCCGTCCAGATCGGCGACATGATGACCGGTCAGCTTATCTGGCGGGGGCGCAGCCAGGCGGTCAGCATGCGGTTCCAGGCCCAACTGATGCGCCTGGAAGGCGGACAGGCGGGTTTCTCGTTCGATGAGATCGCCGCCACCGAAATGGACATGCTTCTCCGGATCATGACCGGGATCGAGGCTGAACGAATCACCCGCATCGAAAGCCTTCAGGATGCCGAAGATCGCCGTGTGCGCACCCAGCGAATGATGCTCGGTGGCGTGATCGTGGCGTTCCTGGTCATCCTCGGGCTGATCGGTCTCTGGCAGTTCGGGGTGATGGCCCCCTAACGCCGATATCCGTCAGACAGCCGGACCGAAGCCCAACCGTCCGATCCCGGGAAGCTTCAAGGCTGGCCGCAAAAAATCGACGCCAATAGTGAAGCCGAGCAAATTCACCTCAAGCCCCTCGTCCAGCGCAACCATCAGGCCCGCCAAACCGGCAAGCGATACCTGCCAGCCCGTACCACTGGGCGTCCGGGCAACAACGCCGCCATCGACCAGATAGTCCTTACCAATGGCCGTCGGCGGCAGATCCACCTGCAACCCCGGCGACAGGCGCAAGACGTGGGCGATGAAGGTGTTGCTGTTGGGCCCGGGCCATACCGAGTACTGATCCGCATACGGATAGGAAGCCGTTGCATCCCGGACCTGGGCGATTGCCGCTTCAGCCGCCTCTCCGCGCACATCGGCCAACAGCATTGGCGGAGAGCCGAACCAGTAGCCATCGGGAATCCCCGCGCCGACCCGGATGGCCGAACGCCCGTAGCGGACGCCCCAACCGATCACCTCCCAGCGGGTATAGACGTTGGCCCCCGCCGGTTTGGTGACGATCCAGGTATGCACGCCAAGCGCCCCGCGCCAACTCCATGCCCGGGCTGCGAACACCTGTACGACCGCTTCCTGGTGCTCTGCTGGAAGGGGGGAGACTCCGCTGCTGTCCCGCCGCGCCTCACTCCAATGCATGACACCTTCACTCGCCCTTAGCCCGATACTCGCCAACAAAGGAAGAAGAAAGACCAGCAGCACCACGATCCCGGACTTAACCCAGCGCCGCACAAGCCGCCAGATCCGGCGGCGTCCCCCGTGTTGGGGTTCTTGCGTCGAAGCGGTTGAGGTTTCGGTATTCGGATCGGTTGACTGCATCCGCCGCATATTGGCCCTTCAGGCGCCCAGCGCAAGCCGACGGATCAAGACGGTGTCCCGCCGACGGGCCGCCCGGGCCGCCAAGGGCCGATTCGCAACGCTCCCGCTACGAACAGCCCGTAGCAGACCATCGCACCGCCGATCACCGCGAACAGCGTCTCCGGATCGGTGAGTGCGTTGTCAAACCACCAGAGACCGATCAACAGCAGCGTCAAACGAACAAGTGTGCCGAACACGGGCCAGAACAGCGTCCGGGTTGCCTGGCTGGCGAAATACAGCGCCAGCCCGAGCCCGAAGAAGCCGTAGCAGGGCCCAACGAACAACAGATAACACGCTGCAAGTGCAACCACTCCGGGCTCGGTTGTGAAGAGACTGGTCCACAACGTCGGGAAGATGGCCGCGGTCAAGCCAATCACGCCGACGAGCAGCATCGCCAATCCCGACCCGGTCCATCCGACCCGGATCGCGCGCGGACGGTCACCGGCCCCGACAGCCTTGCCCGACATGGCGATGGTGGCGGACCCGAAGCCAAATATGACCGGGATCATCAGGAGTTCGAGACGCACACCGATGCCATAACCGGCCAGCGCTTCCGTCCCCATCCGGCCCGCGACGCCCGTCAAACCAATGGCCATCAGGATCGTTGTCGCGGACTGAACCGACGCCAAGAGCCCGGCACCCAACACGGACGGCAAAACCGCCAGCGGTCCGACACCGTCGCGATGCCGGAGGACCGGACGGACCGGCGTGTACGGGCTCAGCAACCGGACACCCACATAGACGCACCCGACCACATAGGCGACGAGGAGCGACACCGCTGCCCCTTCGAGGCCGTAAACCGGAACAAGGAAGGCACAGCAGGCAAAGTGGACGACGGCAACAATGAAAATGCCCCGTGCCGGATAGGCCATGTCCCCGGCCCCCCGGAGCACGCTGACCAGGAAGTTGTACAGAAGAAGCAGGACGATGCCGCCGAAGGTTATGTTCGCATACCGAACGGCACCCTCCAGGACCTCGCCCGAGCCACCGAGCAACGCGAACAGATCCCGCCCGAAGAGGTAGATCAGCACGGCCCATAGCAGCCCGCTGACAATCCCGAGCCAGAACGCGGCCGTCAAGACCGCGGATGCCCTGGCATGGTCCTCGGCCCCGACCGCCCGTGCCGTCGCACCCGCGACCGCACCGCCGATCGCCCCTGCCGACAGCATGTTGGCCAGCATGAACAGTGGGAACACGAGCGCGACACTGGCCAGGGCCTCAGCGCCCAGGGTACCGACCCACCAACCCTCGACCACAGGCAAGCCCGACTGCATGACCGCCCCAACCATACTCGGAACGGCAAGGCGCATCAGGGGTGGGAGGACCGGACCACGGTCTCCGGGTACGGCGGCATCACTCATTCGCGATGATCCACCGGGGTCGCCATCGAATACGGCTGATCAGTGTTTGGGGTTGGCGGCGTCAAAGGCGGCTTTCTGCTCGGCCGTCGCCTCGGCCTGATATTTGGCCTTCCAGTCGGCATAGGGCTCGCCATAGACGATCTCACGGGCGTCGTCATAGCTGAGGTCGACACCCTTCTCCTCTGCCGCAGCGCGGTACCACTTCGACAGGCAGTTCCGGCAGAAACCGGCCAAGTTCATCAGATCGATGTTCTGAACGTCCTTGCGCTCGTCCAAATGCTCCAGCAGGCGGCGAAACGCAGCGGCCTCGAGTTCGGTGCGGGTGGCGGAATCGGCGATCTTGTCGGTCATATCCCGGGCTCTCGTCAGGTGACGGTGAAACAGCGTCTAAATCACACAGCCCCATAATTTGTTACTCATTACAGAGAGATGAGGCCAATTGCAAACGCAGCATGGAACATTATCCGAAAAAACGCTCAAGCAAGATCAGCAACTGTCTCGTTCATCAGCGTGTCGACCACAGCGACCAATGCGTCTTGCCGCTCCGCACCGGTTGCTAAAGCGGCCTCATAAGCACGGCGTTGGGTATGCGCGCTGGTTCCACGGTCGAGTATGGTCCGCGCATGGGCCAACTCCGCCGTACATCCGAGCGCGTCCGCGTCTTCAGCGACGAGCGAAAGCAGCTCTTCCAAGAGGTCGCGGTAGGAGACCATCGCTCCCTTCCCGAAGTCGATGAGCCCTTCGTCGACGCCATAGCGTTGGGCCCGCCAACGGTTTTCCCGAATGAACATGGGTCCATAGATCCGCCATGTTTGGTTATCACGGCGAAGGCGCTTCAACATATGAAGGACGGATTGGAACAGGGCCGCCGCTGCCAGCGCATCCTCAAGCCGGGTTGCCACGTCGCAGATACGAAGCTCCAACGTCGGGAAGCGGGCGGACGGTCTCAGATCCCACCAAATCTTGGACGCGTCCTCGATCACGTTCGCCCGGACCAGGACGTCAACGTGACGTTGCCAATCAACCCAACTTTCCATCCGGTTGGGCAGGCCCGTGCGCGGCAGATTGTCGAAGACGCTCAGCCTGTAGGACATCAGCCCGGTGTCTTCTCCGCGCCAGAACGGCGACGATGTGGTCAATGCCAGAATATGGGGCAGAAAGTACGCGGCCTGGTTCATGAGATCGACGCGCAGATCCTCATCATGGATCGCCACATGGACATGCATGCCGCAGATCACCAAGCGCCGCACAACCCCTTGAAGATCCCTTGCAAGGGTCTGATAGCGATCTCTATCGGTCGGACGTTGCGCATCCCATTGCGCAAACGGGTGGGTCGACGCGGCAACGAGACCAAAGCCGCATCGCGTCGCCTCGTCCGCCACCGTACGGCGGAGGCGGGAGAGGTCCTTTCCGGCCTCCGCGATGCTGTCCGATACCCGGGTTCCGACTTCAACCTGGGACTGGAGGAATTCCGGTGATACCTGCTCACCAAGGGTTGCCTTGCACGCCGCCATCAAGTCATGCGGCGTCTCCTTGATGAGGTCGCGGCTGTCCCTGTCGACGATCAAGTACTCTTCTTCGATTCCGACCGTGAAGTCGCGATCGCCCATGGCCTTCCCCTCTGAAATGGCCGCCCCTGGCCGTTGTGCTTTTCAGTGTCGCCTGTTTCCAGCACTTGAGACAATCGGTGCCGCAGCATTCCCGAAAGGTCTCGGTGCTTGTCGGGCAACCCTGGCACTTCGTAAGCTCCAGCACCCATTTCTGGAGTGCCGCCGTGGTCGACCCCCGCACCTTTCTGAATGATCTGTTCCAAGCGGCTGTCCGTGCCGCGGACCCCGCGGCGTGCCTGGCCCCTCATCTGGAGAGAATTCTGGAGACCCATCCCGGCGGCCGAACCTGCGTCTTGGGAGCCGGAAAGGCCGGCGGGGCTATGGCAAGAGCGGTTGAGCAATGGTGGGCTGAGAATGCCGGTGACCGGCCCCTCGAAGGCCTGGTCGTCACACGCTACGACCATGCGGTCCCGTGTGAGCGGATCGAGGTTGTGGAAGCCTCCCACCCCGTTCCGGATGCGGCGGGCCGAGACGCGGCTGCCCGCATCTTGGCCCTGGCGGAAGGCTTGGGGCCGGCGGACCTCGCCATCTGTCTGATGTCCGGCGGCGGCTCGGCTCTGCTGTCTCTTCCTGCTGACGGCTTGTCGATGGATGACAAGCAGGTGTTGACCGGCGACCTTCTGAAGTCCGGCGCGACAATCCATGAGATGAACTGCGTCCGCAAACATCTGTCTGCGATTAAAGGGGGCCGTTTGGCCGCCGCCATCGCCCCGGCGACGCTCGCCGCACTCGCGATCTCCGATGTCCCAGGTGACGATTTGGATGTCATCGCCTCCGGGCCGACGGTGCCTGACACCACGACCTACAACGACGCGTTGGCAATCCTGGAAAAGTATCAGGTGACGCCGCCCACCGCCGTCTCGGAACGGCTGGGAGCGGGGGCGGCAGGGTCGATCCAGGAGACGCCAAAACCCGGAGACCCAGTCTTTGGGAATGCGGAGACCATCCTTGTCGCCACCCCCCAGGCGTCGCTTGAAGCAGCCGCGGACGTCGCGCGGTCGGCTGGCATTACGCCAGTGATTCTGGGGGACGCGATCGAGGGAGAGGCGCGGGACGTCGCCCGGGTCATGGCCGGTATTGCGACCCAGGTTGCCCGGCATGGCCAGCCTGCTCCTGCGCCGTGCGTGTTGCTCACCGGCGGTGAAACGACCGTCACCGTGCGCGGGAAGGGCCGCGGGGGCCGGAATGCCGAATTCCTTCTTGCACTTGCCGTAGCCTTGGAGGAGCGGGCAACCGACTGCCGGTCCCGGATCTCCGGTATCGCCTGCGACACAGACGGGATCGATGGAACGGAGAACAATGCAGGTGCGGTCATCTTGGCTGACACGGCCGCGCGGGCGGAAACGGCAGGCATCTCACTCACCGGCCGGTTGGCCAACAACGATGGATACAGCGCATTTGAAGCACTGGGTGATCTCGTCATAACCGGTCCGACCCTGACAAACGTCAATGATTTCAGAGCCATATTAATCATCTGACCTAGAATACCATTTTTACCTATCAGTAGATAGATAAAATCCTTGACCAATGGATTTTGCGTGCCTATTTCCTTCTCATCAACAAACTACCAACCGATAGATAGTTTTAAAGGAGCTGAGGAATGAAGGTCTATGAGTGCAAGGGCTTCCCGAACCCCGCCCGCGTTCGCATCGCGCTCGCCGAAAAAGGTCTGATCGACGCTGTCTCGTTCGTCCAAGTGGACGTCCCCAATGGGGAGCATCGATCGCCTGAGTTTCTGGCGAAGAACCCGAGTGCGGTCGTTCCGGTCCTGGAACTTGAAGACGGCACGATGGTCTCGGAGTGCTCTGCCATTACCGAGTATCTCGACCACGCCGAGGGTGATCCGACGCTGACTGGCCGAACGGCCAAGGAGCGTGCGGTCATCGCGATGGCCCAGCGCAAAGTGGAAGCGGGTTTCCTGGACGCTGTCGCTGCATACTTCCATCACGCCACACCGGGTCTCGGTCCCGATATCGAGACCTACCAGAACGCCGATTGGGGCACCACGCGCCTCGAATTGGCCAAGCAGACGATGGCTTGGATGGACGAGGTTCTGGCCACTCAGCCCTATCTCGCCGGTGACCGTTTCACCGTCGCAGACATCACCGCCATGTCCGGCGTGATCTTCTCCGGCTTCGTCGGACTGGAGATCCCGGAAAATCACACCAATCTCAAGGCCTGGAAGGACCGGGTGTTCGACCGCCCGAGCGCCGCCCTGGCCGCTTAACGGAAACTAGGGGCCGTCCGGCCCAAAAGCCCCTGGAGTGGGAGCAGAACGATGGAAATCAATGCTGACTTCAATGCCCGTGCGGTTGTGCACGCGGCGAATATGGATTGGGTCGCCTCGCCGATGGCGGGGGTGGACCGCAGGATGCTGGATCGTGTCGGTGACGAGGTGGCGCGGGCCACGACAATTGTCCGGTACGCGCCAGGCAGTGCGTTCTCTTCGCACGTCCATACGGGCGGAGAGGAGTTCATCGTCCTCGATGGCGTGTTTCAAGATGAACATGGGGACTTCCCGGCTGGCTCTTACATCCGGAACCCACCCGAGTCCTCCCATACTCCGGGCTCTGAGCCCGGTTGCACGATCCTCGTCAAGTTGTGGCAGTTCGATATGGCGGATCGGACCCATGTCCGCGTCGACACCAACAAGATGCGGCCTGTGTCCGATGCAGACCGCCCGGGCGTGAAAGTCCAGCCTCTCTATCTGGACGACCGGGAGGAGGTGCGAGTGGAACACTGGGGGCCAGGCTCGAACGTAAAGATCCAGCCCGAAGGCGGCATCGAGGTGTTCGTCCTGGATGGTGGTTTCGAAGAGGGCGGAGAAGCCTTCACCCGCGACAGTTGGCTTCGGCTTCCAATCGGCGCCCCCTTGAAAGCAAAGGCCGGTGCCGATGGTGCGAAGGTCTGGATCAAAAGCGGTCACCTCCGCTTCGCCAGCAACAAGGCGGTGGGCTGATCCGAGACAGTGCCTACCTCTCGAAAAGGCAACACCCGGTCACGACCGTGACCGGGTGTTTTTCTGTGCGCTTTACAATGACCTGGAGGCCATATGCGCAAATGAAACCGGGGGCCGACGCAGTACGTCGACCCCCGATCCGCGAAAGACCTCCTTGAGGGGGGAGGATTAGGCGGCCTTCCGCGTCGTCTCATCCGTGGCAGCCGTCGCCACGTCGGGGAACGGCACAACCGTGGCGGACGGAACCCCGTCACCGGTCGGCGAGGTCATCTGGGCGGTGCCAACGGAGCGGAAGCCGCGGGTGCCCCAGTTCATCGCTTCGACGTCCATCCGCCGCAGACCGATATCGGCCAGGAGATGGTCATCGAGCGAGTTGAGCTGCCGACGCGTCGCGCGGGCGACCAGCTGTTCACGGATCCAGGCGACGGCGCTCTTGAGGCTGCGCACAAAACCGCCGTCAGCGACGGTGGATCCCAGGGTGGTGTCGAGCGTGTTCTGGCTCATGGTCGGTTCTCCTCCTCGATCAGCTGCAAGATCCCCGTCGAGGTTGGGTCGCTCGGCGTCGATGGCGGGCTCCCGCCTGACGCTCCGTGGAGCCTTTCGGCTCCTGTATCGACCCGCGTGTCTTGCAGCGTCCGAGTGATGTTTTTCAGTTAGGAATTCTCTAGTTTTGCTGAACGGTGAATTCCGCAGATCAGCCCCGCGTCCCGCGCATGCCCCCCAAGACGACGGAGCCGGACATGCCATCCACGGTGGACGGCGGGTCCGGCTCTCGAAACTCTTGGCTGGCGGGAAGCGTATCGCCGATCAGCGATCCGTCCGGTGTCGCCTTAGCTGTGCGCGCGGCCCAGCATCGGGTCGAACGTCGCCCAGCGGGCTTCGTAGATCCGGTCGCCCAGGTCGGCGAGCTGGCCACGGCGGACACCGAGACCCGACAGGGTGCGGTCGTCCTGGTTGCCAAGGTCGGCGGCGTCGTTGCCCAGACCAAAGAAGCGCAGCACGGCGGCGAAGCCAGTGCTAGGAGCGAGGTGCCCCGATTGCTTGGTGACGGCGACGGTTGCGTTTTGAACGTTTTCCATTGTCCTCGATCCTTTCTCGGTGCAACTCGGGGCACCGGCCCGATGGTTAGGGGAAGCGGCTTCGCGCCGTTCCGATAAACGCCAGATATGCTTCAATAAGTCGGTCTGGTAGCGTGATGATCGCATCCCAGGAATGCAGTTTTCGCATAGGTCGGAAGCAGGCAAATTTGGGGCTCAGAACGTCGCCCCTGAAGCAATTCGAAACCATTCGACCGCTTGCCGGAGCGACCCCCTCGAAATATCGTCAAAACCACTCTTGAAATGGCTGGGAGCCCTGTCGTGACAGACCTTGAACAAGCCCGGGCAGCACTGTCCGATGCCTTGCTGAAAAGCCGTCCAGGCCCTTCGCTGGCGGAGTTCGAGGAACTGTTGGCCGGCGTCGTCGCAGCCCCCCGCGCCGACGACCCCGCGCGCTGGTCAGAGCTCTTGGGCGATGAGCCGGACGACGATCTTATCGCCGCAACCGGGCGCATGCTGAACGCCATGGCGGAGAGTGCCGGAGAGGGCGGGATTGTGTCACCGGCGCCCGCCTCACGACTGGCGGATCTGAGGGCCGCCCTGTCGGATCTGGGCGTCGACGGCTTCATCGTGCCGCGGGCGGATGCCCATCAGTCCGAGTACATTCCCGCTTCCGCGCACCGGGTTGCCTGGCTGACCGGATTTACGGGCTCGGCGGGGCTCGCCGTTGTTTTGGTCGGCCGGGCCGCCGTTTTCACGGACGGCCGGTACACCCTTCAGATCCGGGACCAGGTGAACGCGGATGCCTTCGAAATCCGGCATGTGACCGAGGAACCGGCCTCCGAATTCATTGCTGACGCCCTGCCAGAGGGGGGTACGCTCGCCTATGATCCCTGGCTTCATACGGAAGGGGATGTGGACCGCTGGCGGTCGATGGTCGAGGCGCGCGGCGGGTCGCTCAAGGCCTTGGACCACAATCCGATCGACCCTCTTTGGACAGGGAAACCCTCGGAACCGATCTCCCCGATCGTGCCTCATGCGGACACCTATACGGGCGAGAGCAGCAGCGATAAGCGTAAACGGATCGGCGACGCAGTGGAGAATGCCGGAGGGGATGCCGTCGTTCTGTCCGCGCCCGAGAGCATCGCGTGGCTCTTCAATGTCCGGGGGGGCGATGTTCCGAACACGCCGCTGCCGCTGTCCTTTGCCATCCTGTCAAAAGACGGAACGGCATCCTTGTTCGCCGATACGCGGAAGATCGTCTCCCGCACTCGGGTCCACCTAGGCAACGCCGTCGAAGTCAGACCGTTGAGCGACCTCGACGCCGGTCTGAAAGCGCTTGGCGAAGCGAAGAAGAGCGTGCTTGTCGATCCAGCGACAAGCCCCGCGCGGCTCGCCGACAGCCTGCGTGGCGCCGGCGCGACGGTCGTCAAGGAGAGCGATCCGGTTCTGCTGCCAAAGGCCCGCAAGAATGCGACGGAGCTAGCGGGCACACGGGAAGCTCACATCCGGGACGGCGCCGCCTTCGTCCGGTTCCTGCACTGGCTGGATGGTGCTGTCTCGGATGGCGCTTCCTTGGACGAGATCGGGGTTGCCGAGCGCCTTCGCTCGTTCCGGGCGGAAGACCCGCTGTTCAGGGATGTGAGCTTCGAGACGATCTCGGGCTCTGGCCCCAATGGCGCGATTGTCCATTACAGGGTCTTGCCGGAAACCAACCGCGCTTTCGGTATGAACGAGCTCTACCTCGTCGACAGCGGCGCCCAGTATCTGGACGGCACCACGGACATCACCCGGACCGTGGCGATCGGCACCCCCGGCGCCATCGAGCGTGATCGTTTCACGCGCGTGCTGAAGGGCCATATCGCGATCGCGACGCTGTGCTTTCCCAAGAACACCACCGGCAGCCAGATCGACGCGCTTGCCCGTGCGCCGCTGTGGTCGGCGGGTCTCGACTTCGATCACGGCACCGGCCATGGGGTTGGAACTTACCTTGGGGTGCATGAGGGGCCGCAGCGGATCTCAAAGGGACCCAACACGGTCGGTCTGGAGCCGGGCATGATGCTCTCGAACGAACCGGGCTATTACGCCGCTGGGGCCTTTGGCATCCGGATCGAGAACCTGATCGTGGTCGAAGAGCGTGCGATCGACGGCGGCGACCGGCCCATGCTCGGCTTTGAGACCATCACACTGGCGCCCATCGACAGACGCCTGATCGACCCGGACCTCCTTACCGAGGCCGAGACCGTGTGGCTCAACGACTATCACCGGTGGGTCCGGGAGACGCTAATGCCACGATTGGACCGGGAGAGCGATGCCCCTGTCCGCGCATGGCTCGATGCGGCGACGGCACCGGTCGGCGGTTAAGCCGAGCGCGACAGCATGTCCCGAAGGTCTGCGAGACTCTTTTCAAGAAGATCGCAGATCTCATCCACGTCCGCCTCGGTCGCGATGAGCGGCGGGGCCACCATGACCCAATCCCCGAACCTGCCGCCATTGGTCCGGCGGGTGTAGAGGATCAACCCCTTGGAGAACGCGATCCGGCAGAGTGCTATGGCCGCCATTCTCTCCGGCGCAAACGCCGTCTTGCCGGATTTGTCGTCGACGATCTCAACGGCCGTCAGGAGACCCGCCCCCCGCACATCCCCGACAACGTCCGAGCGGGCGGCGATGCCGTCCAACCGGGAGCGGAGATAGGCACCAATCCGGGCCGCATTCTCTGTTAGTTTCCGTTCAAGCGTCTCCTCCAGCACCGCAAGCCCGACGGCGCAGGCAAGCGGATTGCCCACCGCCGTGTGGCCATGGGCGAACCCACCCGCCCCGGTGACCGCCTCCTGCATCTCGGTGGGTGCGATCATGAGGCCCAGCGGCATGTATCCAGCCCCGATCCCCTTGGCGAGCACCGAGATGTCCGGCCTGGCATCGGTCCACCGGTGGTGGGAGAAGAAGGTTCCGCAGCGGCCCGCCCCGCACATGACCTCATCATGGATCAGCAGCACGCCATGGCGGTCGCAGATCTCCCGCACGCCTCTGTAGTAGCTGTCCAGCGCCAAGAGAGCGCCCGTCGCCACGCCGCCCACCGGCTCATGAATGAAGGCAAGAACCGTCTCCGGCCCCTCCGCTTGGATTGTCGCCTCCAATCTTTCCAGGCAGTGCGCGGACCAGCTCTCGCGGTCGTGGCCATCCGGTATCCGGTAGGAGAAAGGGGCGGGGACCTTCGGCATTGACGCCGTCATAGGTCTCCAGATATCGAGTGCACTCTCATCACCGGATATGGCCAGCGCCCCAAGCGTGCTGCCGTGATAGGACGGCATGCGGGAGATCACTTTCCAGCGGCTGGAGCGGCCTGTGACCACGGCCCATTGTCTGGCGAACTTCAGTGCGGACTCGATCGCCTCCGAGCCGCCGGAGAGGACATGAACACGGTCCAGTCCCGGTCCCGCGATGCCCGAGAGCATGTCGGCCAACCGACGGTTCGCCTCACTCTCGAAAGCGGGCGGGTTGGCGAACGGGGTTGCCCGTGCCTGACGGTCCAGCGCATCCAAAACGCGGGTGTTGCCGTAGCCCAGATTGACTGCCACCGGACCCGACGCCCCATCGATCCACCGGCGTCCATCGGTACTGAAAATCTCCAGCCCCTCCGCCCGGTCGACTGTGGGCAAAGGCGCAGTGCCCTTTGGTAGAAAGAAGACCTGAATTGGCTCCCCGGCGCGTTGGGTCCCGATTGGAGGGGGACTACCAATTACTGTGCGTTCAGATTGCGCCATGAGATCTCCCCTTCGGCGCCTGGCGGTCGTCCTGCGCCCACAGCCTTGGATCATGGCACACTCATCCTATTCAGCGACAGCGGTCGGCTGTGGAATACCGAGTGCGGATGGAAGGAGGCTATTGGTTGCCGTCAATTCGATCGAGCTTGTAAACGCCACTGAGGCTGGTCTGAGGTTGGCCGATACCTAGAACCTGGATCAAGGGAACACTGACGTTTGCGGCAACCGCGCACTGACCGGCGATGACGTTCACCGTCGGAACAACTCCATTGGCATTCAGGACCGTCTGCCCATTACCCACGCAGCCGCAAATGGTAACCGCGTAGTGATCGGTGCCGCCAAATTGATCGACCAACGTTTGAAAGGAACCTTTAGAGGTTTGAAATCCATGCATGTCGGTGTTTGAGCAGATCGCCTGCGCGGATTGAGCATGAGCCGCCGGAACCAAGCCTCCCAGCATGAGTGCAATAGCAATCAAGGCCCTCATAACTTTTTCTCCAATCAACCATTGAGAATGATGTTTTTTCGGAGATTATATAGGATCATGAGATAATCAATAGTTATGCAGCCCCTCATGCCGCAGTAGCCAGGCTTTGCGATCCAAACCACCCGCATAACCGGTGAGACTGCTGTCGGCGCCGACCAGGCGGTGGCAAGGGATGATGATGGCGATCGGATTCAAACCGTTGGCCCGGCCGACAGCACGGGCAGCTTTGGGTCGATCGAGGTCAGCGGCGAGTATGCCATAGCCCCGCATCTCGCCCGCCGGGATGGCGCGGAGACGATCCCAGACCTGTTTCTGAAACCCTGTTCCTCCAGGGTCGACGGCGATGTCGTCGATCGCCCCCAGATCGCCACCGAAGTATCGCTTGAGAGACGTTGTTGCCGGGGACGAGGCGGAAAGCGGTTCATGCGCATCGAGCGAGACACCGAACCGGCGCCTAAGGGAGACAGCCATCCGTTCCGCCACGTCCTCGAACTCTGCCGCGACGACAGTCTCGTTCCGCTCCGCCACAAGAAGGGTGCCGATCGGCGTGCCGACAGCCCGCACCTCGATCAAATCCGAGAGCACCGCGTTGTCCGTCACCCTTGAAGCCGCGCCTCGACAGCGACCTTACCGTCCCCGTTCACACAGCGGAGAAAACTGAAGGGGACATCATCCCCGGCACGGCCCCAAACCGAGATCTCGTCATCCCAGAACACCGGGCACAGAAACCGCGCGGTCAGCGAGAACGCGTCCGGCCGGTGCTCGGACAACGCCCTGCCCAACATCCAGGTCAGAGTCTGAAGGCCTTGGGCGATTGGCGCGCGATAGCCCAGGTCCCGCGCGAACCCCGCATCAAAGTGGATTTTGTTTCCCACCTCCCGCGAGTACGTCGTCACGAGATGTGGAGCCAGCCGTTTCCGGGACATCCGGCGGAGGCCCAGGGTCGGATCCAAAGGAACCGCACCGGAACCAGACGGCCTCGGCCCCATCTTCTCGGGCTCAGGCAGAAGGCCCGTCAGCTCGCTCTCAAGCACGGTGGCGCCGTTGTCATCGATCAGACCGAAGCGGAAAACGATCCGTTCCCCCCGCTCCGCCGGCTCCCGCACCTCAATGCGGCCGCGTTGAACCAGGCTTTCACCGACCGCGACCGGCCTTCGCTGATGGATCCGGTGCTCCACATGCACGAAGCCGTCTATGCCGAATCCCGCGCGGGTCATCGCCATGAAACAGTCCTGACCGTAGAGAGTCGGCTCCGCGACGGTGCCCCAGACTTCCGTCGGCAGACCGGCGACGACGAGCATCTTCGCCTGCCACGAGTCCCAATGGCGGACTTCTACCTCTTCAAAGCAGTAACCGGCCTCAAAGACAGGACCGTCGGACGCCTCGAAAACGTCGGCCATGCGTCAGATCTCCGCGGCGTCCGCTGGCGAGCCGTAGGCCGTATATCCACCATCAACCTCGATGACCGTCGCCGTGACGTAACGGGCCTTGTCGGAACACAAAAAGACCATGACGTCCGCCACCTCCTCGGGCGTGCCGAACTCGCCCGCTGGGGTGCGTCGGCGGATCCGGTCGGCGTCAAGGCCACCCCGTTGGATCAACGCCTGGACCATGGGCGTCATGATGTAACCCGGCGAGACGGCGTTCACCCGGAGGCCGCGCTGGGCCCATTCGCACCCCAAGTTCCGGGTAAGCCCAATGATCCCGTGTTTCGCCGCTGTATAGGCGTTGCGGCGGACCAACGCGTGGGAGCCACCGATGGACGCAACGTTCACCATCGCACCACCACCGGTCTCCAGCATGGAACGGGCCGCCCGGCGGGAAACCAGGTAGGTGCCGGTCAGATGCACATCGATCAGGCGCCTCCAGTTGTCCACCGGCTGCTCGACCGTGGGCAGAAAGCTGTCGGACATACCCGCACAATTGATCACTGCCCTGATCGGTCCGACCGCCGCTTCCACATCACCGACCATCTTGTCGACCGCGTCCTCGTCGGAAACGTCCGCTGCCAGACCGATGTGAGACGCGCCAAGTTCCGCCGCCCGTTCCGCTGCGAGATCAGCGTCGATATCGGTTACGACGACCCGCATGCCTTCCGCCGCCAACCCTCTTGCGGCCGCCCAGCCGATGCCGCTGGCTCCCCCGGTGACGATCGCACCCTTCCCGGACAACGACATGGATTACCTCTCCTCAATTGCAGGCGGGACGTGGGCCGTCACCGGCGGCGGCGTGCCCTCGTACTTTTCGATTTCCACCAGAAGCGAATGCGCGGTCGGGCCCTGCCCCAGGCTCGATGTTCCCTTGTCGCGGGTCAGAACGTTGGGATTGCCGTGCTTGTCCAAGGAGCCGATGACGCCCGGTTCTTCCGGGTCGTACCAGGCGCCGGTCGAGAGCTGGGCCACGCCAGGGCGAATCGCATCGGAGACGATCACACCCGCAAGGCACGCACCCCGGTCGTTGTAGACACGCACGACGTCCCCATCCCGGATACCCCTTGCGGCGGCGTCATCCGGATGCAGGGTCAACGGCTCCCGGTCCTGGATCTTGGACCCCTTGCTGACCTCGCCGCTGTCGAGCTGGCTGTGCAGCCGCGTCCGGGGCTGGTTCGAAATCAGGTGCAATGGATAGGTGTCCGACAGCGGCGCGCCGAGCCATTCATAAGGCTCCATCCAAACTGGATGGCCGGGGCAATCGTCCAGACCGAAGCCCGCGATCTTCTCTGAGAAGATCTCAATCCGGCCCGAGGGCGTGGACAGCGGATGCGCGTCAGGATCGCGTCGGAAGCCCTCAAGCAGCACCGTCTCCCGCTCCGGCTTCAGCACCTCGAAGGGCGCGCCCTCCCAGAACGTCTCGAAGTCGGGCAGCTCGAACTCGGCCCGTGCGGCCCGTTGGCGCGCCTGATCCCAGAGATGACGGAGCCACGCCGCTTCGTCCCGGCCTTCGGTAAACTTCTCCAGAATGCCCATCCGCGCCGCCAGCCCGGAGAAGATATCGAAGTCGTTCCGGGACTCCCCCACAGGCTCGATCGCCTTGTGCATGGGGAGCACGGTCTGCTCCCAATGGGTCATGGAGATATCATTCCGCTCGAGATTGGTGGTCGCGGGCAGAACGATGTCGGAATGTCGCGCCATCGCGGTCCACCAGATCTCGTTGACGACAACAGTCTCCGGTCGGCGGATCGCCTTGACCAGCCGGTTGAGATCCTGGTGATGGTGGAACGGGTTGCCACCCGCCCAATAAACGAGGCGGGTATCCGGATAAGTCAGCTCCTGGCCGTCATACTGAAACGTCCCGCCCGGGTTGAGCAGCATGTCGGAGATGCGAGCAACCGGGATGTAAGCCTTCACCGTGTTGATGCCCTGGGGCACCGCTGGCCACTGGAAGTGCTTGACGGGGTTCCCGACACCGTTCTCCGAGGAGTAACCGAGCCCAAACCCAGCACCGGGCAGCCCTACCTGACCCAGCATCGACGCCAGAACGACGACCAGCCAGTACGGCTGCTCCCCATGATCGCCTCGCTGCATTCCCCAGGTGGCGGTGATCATGGTCCGCCCCTGCGCCATGCGGAGCGCCAGGGTGCGGATTTGATCCGCCGGGATTTCGGTGATTTCGGCGGCCCATTCGGGCGTTTTGGCAACTCCGTCTGCTTCGCCCGTCACATAGGGCCGGAAACGGTCGAAGCCGACCGTGTAGCGATCCAGAAAAGCCTGATCGACTTTGCCTTCCGTGATGAGCACCCAAGCCAGCGCCAGCATCAGGGCCGCGTCGGTGTTCGGGCGTGGGGCGAGCCATTCCGCGTCCAGCATCGGCGCTGCATCGATGCGGATCGGTGAGACGGAGACGAACTCGACGCCCGAGTCCTTCGCCATCTCCAGACCTTCATACAGCGTGTGCCGACCGACACCGCCGGAGGTGACCTGCGCGTTCTTGATCGGCAACCCGCCGAACATCACGACAAGGTCGGTGTTGGCCGCGATCGAATCCCAGGTGGTGTGGCGGTTCAGGATCTCCGTCTTGAACTCACCCACAATGTGCCGGGCGATCACATTGGCGGCGGCGTAGCTGTAGTTGTCGACGGACTTTGTGTAGCCGCCGATCATGTTCATGAACCGGTGAATCTGACTTTGGGCGTGGTGGAAACGCCCCGCACTCGCCCAGCCGTAAGACCCCGCGTAGATCGAGGCGTTGCCGTGGTCCCGGCGCACCCGTCCAAGTTCAGCGGCGGTGATGTCCAGCGCCTCATCCCAGGGAACGGCGACAAACGGCTCACCACCCCGGCCGTCGCCGCGTCCCTCAAGTCGACCCGCTTCGTGCGCGGCAAGCCAGCCCTTCCGGATCATCGGGCGACGGATGCGGACGGGATCGTCGATCGCCTCCAAGATGCCGGGACTGATGATCGGCGGCGACGGGTCCTTCTCGTAGGGCTCGATGCCTGCGAGTTTGCCGTCCTTCACCTCCACCCAATAGGTGCCCCAATGCTGGGACATCGGTGTTCGGTTGCGGGGGCGGTCGCGCTCGGAGATCGACATGCCGGCCTCTCTTGTTCTTGGCGGACAACGGGTTGACCGCACCATAGGACGTTCCGGTCCGCACCGGAATATTGTCTGTAGGACGATGTGGGCATGACACCCCGCCGGCGGAAGGTCTCAGCCAGCAAACGCCCGGTCGATCAACTCCGCCTGCGTCCGGCGGTGCCATGCGCCGACTCCGGTGGCGGGCGACGGAGACGCGGGCCGCCCGATGTATCGGGTTTCCCCGGGCAGATAGGGCGCGAGGTATCGCCAAGCCCCCATGTTCTCATGCTCTTCCTGAACCCAGACGATCTCCGCGCCCGGAAAGGAAGTCAGTCTCTCCGTCACGGCATCGGCCGGGAAGGGGTAGAGCTCCTCCAAGCTGACGATCGCAACGTCGCGGATGTCGTCCCGCTCGCGTTTCTCGGCCAGCTCGTGGGCCACCTTGCCTGTACACAAGACGACACGCCGCGTGTGGCCCACCCCCTCGTCTCCCGCGTGCAAGACCACCGGCTGAAAAGCAGTCCCTGTGGCCATATCGGCGACCGGCGAGACGGCGCGGGGGTGACGAAGCATGGATTTCGGCGTCATCACGATCAGCGGGCGCCGGCTCTGCCGCAGCATCTGGCGGCGGAGCAGATGGAAGTAGTTGGCCGGGGTCGACGGCGAGGCGACGGTGATCGCGTTCTCCGCGGCCAACTGCAGAAACCGCTCCGGCCGGGCGGAGGAGTGCTCCGGCCCACCGCCTTCAAGCCCGTGCGGGAGCAGGAGAACGAGGCCTGACGGCGTCTGCCATTTGTGGGCGCCCGCGACGATGAATTGATCGATCAGTGCTTGGGCACCGTTGGCAAAGTCGCCGAACTGAGCCTCCCAGCAAACCAACGTGTCTGGGTCAGCGGTCGCGTAGCCGTACTCGAACGCGATCGTGGCTTCCTCTGTCAGCGGGCTGTCCCGCAGCACCATGTCAGACGCGTTCTTCAGAAGTGGGGAGAAGGTGATATGGGCCTCGCCCGTCTCCTGATCGACGACCACGCCGTGTCTTTGGGAGAACGTTCCCCGCGCGGTGTCCTCACCCGTGAGACGGATGCGGTATCCATCCTCAAGCAAAGAGCCGAAGGCCAAAGCCTCCGCCGTTGCCCAAACAACGCCCTTGCCGCCGAAGACCGTTTCAAGTCTCGCCATCCATTGCCGGGCGATCTTCGGGTGGAGCGCGAAGCCATCTGGCACTAGGGAGATCGCCTGCGCAATCCGGTTTAGGTGGTCCGCGTCCGCCCCGGTCGAGGGATGATCAAACGACCCGAGGGGCGGCTTAAGTCCGCCCGAGCCGCCTGTCGGCCATGCCACAGTATTCCGCCGGAACCCTGCCGCAGCCTCATAGGCCTCATCCAGGCGGGCCCGCTCCCGGTGCCGGAGGGCGTCGATCTCGCCGACCGACACCACACCCTCCGCTTCCAGACGCGCAGCATAGGCATCCGGCACGGGAGCCGTCTCCGCAACGCGGCGATACATCTCCGGTTGGGTGAAGGTGGGTTCATCCAACTCGTTGTGCCCCCGCCGCCGATAGCAGACAAAATCGATGATGATGTCGCGCCCGAAATGCTGCCGGTAACGCACCGCCAAACGGGCCGCCCGGACCGCCGCCTCCGGGTCGTCGCCATTGACGCGCAGGACCGGGATCCCGAAGGCCCGGGCGATGTCCGTCGCCCCGTGGGTGCTTCGGCCGTCCTCCACCCGCGTGGTGAAGGCAAGTTGGTTGTTGACGACGACATGCACGGAGCCGCCGATGTCATAAGCAGGCAGGCGAGCCAACTGGAGGGTCTCGTAAACCACACCCTGCCCTGAGAACGCGCCGTCGGTATGAACCATCAGGGGCAGCAGGGTCTTCGCGGCCTCCCGTTCCAAACGGTCCAGTTCCGAGCGTGCCACACCCTGGGCCACCGGCCAGACCAGTTCCACGTGCGAGGGGTGGGACAGCATCCGGAATGACAGTGGCTTGCCGTCCACCACCAGTCGCTGCTCCGTACCCAGGTGATAGGGAACATCCGAGGGGAGGTTGACGCCCTCGGGCAGAGCCGGTGTGCCCATCACTTCCGAAAGCGCCTCGACCAGCGGTTTGCCGGCCACGTTTGTGATCACGTTCAGCCGCCCGCGGTGACCGGGCGCCATGACAACCCGTTCGACCCCGAGGGACACAGCCTCCGCCATCAGGGATCTGAACAATGGGAGCTGACTTTCGCTCCCCTCCATCCCGAACCGCTTGTTGGAGGGGAACTTCACGTTCATGAACCGCTCTTGGCCGTCCGCGACCATGAGGGCGTCGAGAATGTCCCGTCGCTCGGCCGCGGTGGTGACCGCACCCTCCCCGCTCTCGACCGCCGAGACCAGCCAGTTCCTTGCGGCTGGATCGTCCACGGCGATCAGGTCGACCGCCAACGATCCACACCAGTGATCCTGCAGCCGGTCGATCGCCGACCGAAGGGTTTCCCGGCCTGCCGGACCGTCCACCAACTGCTCTAAATCGGCCGAGGACAAGCCGTGCGCCTGAAGGCTCAAGTCCGCGTGCCCGGGGGGCGCCGAAAGGCCCAACGGATCAAGTTTAGCGGCAAGATGTCCGTATCGACGATAGGCCTCTTGCAAGCTCCGGAAGCCAGCATCGATCGATGGGTTAGCCGGCCCGCGAAGCGCCTCAACCGACACAGCCGCCGCACCGCTCTTCCCTTCGGCATGGTCCGCAAACAGTGACCAAAGAGAGGGATCGACCGATAGGGGATCGGTGAGAAAACGCTGATAGAGGGCGTCAAGGAACCCGGGTTCAGCGTTCGGAAGCTGACGACGGTCTGTCATGGCTACACTTCGGTTGAGGCGTGCGGGTCAGATCACTTCTTGAGGCGCGGCGGCTTCAAACCGACAAGCTTGCACTGGGCATCGAGAAGACCGGAGAAATCCTTATCGCCGAACCCGAGCCCCCGGCTTGCAACCGTGAGGCACTCTTTCACCGTCGCCCCTGTCATCAAGGGCATGTTGAGTTGGCGCGCGGCCTCCATGACAAGGCTCATGTCTTTCAACGCGAGATCGATCTTGAACCCCGGCTCGATATCGCCAGCGAACGCCTTGTTCGGCCACCCCATCGTGAGGGCGCCGTTTGTCGCCGTCGTGCCGGTGACGACCTTAAGCGTTTGCTCAAGATCAAGACCGAAGGCCGTCGCCAGGGTCATTGCTTCCGCGCTGAGCTGGTTTTGGGACACGGCGATGAAGTTATTGATCAGCTTGGTCCGGATGCCGGTTCCCGGCGCGCCGCAGTGATGAATGATCGATCCCATGCCCTCAAGCGACGGCTTTACCCGGCCGAAGTCGTTCGACGACGCGCCCACCATGAAAAGCGATTCACCCTTCTCCGCGAACTCCACCGTCCGGCCGATGGGGGAATCCACAAAGGCCAGACCGGCCTCCACCAGTGCCGCCGCGAGTTCATCCGTGGTCGCCGGATCGATGGTGCTCATGTCCATGATCAGCGTCCCCTCGCGGGCATGTTCCTTCACCCCGTCGGGGCCGAGGACAACAGCTTTCACATGCGGCGACGCGGGAAGGACGGTGATGACGATGTCGGAGACCTTCGCGACCTCCGCGACCGAGGACGCCCCCTCCGCACCCATGTCCGTCAGCTTCGCGACGGCGTCGGGATTGATGTCGTAGACGATCATGTCCGCGCCGGAGCGTTTCAGGTTCCGGGCGAGCGGCCCGCCCATATCTCCCAAGCCGATAAAGCCGATCTTCTCCATAATGTCGTCCTCCCGATTGGTGTTTCGCTCATCTTTACAAGGCCTGCGACCGGCGTGCTAGCTTCCCCGGTCGCGAAAATCCGGCCATCCCCGGGGAGCTATCAATGTCTGAAGCGTGGAGCGAAGGCGCACATGCCGCCTTCAAGGCGCATGGCGTGCGTCAGGTCGGTTATGTGCCGGACGGTGGCCTTAAGACTCTGATCAGGCTCTGCGAAGCAGACAACGACATACGGACTGTTCCCGCCACAACCGAGGAGGAGGCAGTCGCGCTGTGCGCCGGTGCCTGGCTCGGCGGGCAGAAAGCGGCGGTCCTGATGCAGTCGAGCGGTGTCGGCAATACGATCAATATGCTGGCCTCTTTGATCGTGACCTGCCGGTTTCCGATATTCGCGATCGTGACCATGCGCGGCGACTTCGGTGAGACGAACCCCTGGCAGATGCCCATGGGCCAGAATGTGGCCCCGATCCTGGAGAACCTCGGTGTCCGGGTTTTCAAGGTAACCAATGACGAGGACGCGGTTGAGACCATCAACGCCGGACTCGCCATGGCTTTCTCCGCCGACGAACCTGTGGCCGTTCTCATCGGTCAGCGCCTGATCGGTGCCAAAGCCTTCACATCCGAGATCGCCGAGGAGTCGGAAGATGTCTGAGCCGTCCGTCACCTCCTCCGCCAGGCTCGAGCGGCGTCACGCGCTTGGCACTCTGTTGAAGGCCCGGGGCGATGCGCTAGTGGTCGCGGGCTTGGGCTCCCCAGTCTGGGACCTCGCAGCCCTCGATCATCGGGCTGAGAACTTCTACGTCTGGGGCGGTATGGGGGGGACGGTTGCCATCGGCCTCGGTCTCGCCATCGCGCAGCCGGATAGGCCCGTATGGGTCGTCACCGGTGACGGCGAGATGCTGATGGGTGTCGGCAGCCTCGCCTCCGTTGCCATGCAACAGCCCTCGAACCTCTCGATCCTTTGCTTCGACAACGAGCACTATGTCGAGACCGGAGGACAGAGGTCCCACACAGGCTCGGGCGTGGACCTGAGCGCGATGGCGGCGGGCGCCGGCTTGAAAGATGCGGTGACCGTTACGGACGACGAGGGTCTCACCGCCCTCGCAGGGACGTTAGCCAATGGTGTGGCCTATGGCGCGGCAAGCGGACCGATCTTCGCAACGGTGAAGGTGACCTCCGACAGTCCGCCACGGGTGCAGCCGCCGCGGGACGGCGCGTTCCTTAAGACCCGTTTCCGGCAGGCCGTTCTCGGGAACCGGGCGGCCCTGCACCCCTCGTGACAGCGGCGGAACAGGCGTCCGGCGGGATCGGGCGGGGGCGGCTTGCCGTTTGTGTCCTCACAATGCTCGCGGTTCAGGCCAACGGCTCCATAGCGGCAGTTTGGCTGCCGTCGATCGCGCCGGAAGTTGCCCGGGCGTTGGGCGTTGAGACGGCCCTGATCGGCTATCAGGTCATGATGCTCTACTTCGGGGCCATGGCGACGAGCCTGATGGTCGGCGGTGGGATCGCGCGCTATGGCGGCTGGCGATGCTCGCAGGCGAGTTGCCTTCTCTTCGCGGTCGGGCACCTCGTCTTTCATCTGGTGCCGACCCTCTCTGGCCTCATCGTCGGCTCTTTGATCCTTGGATTCGCTTACGGCATTCTCAACCCACCCGCCGCGCACCTGCTGAACAAAGTCGTCAACGAAAAGAACCGCTCGATCGTTTTCTCCATCCGGTTTACTGGTCAGCCCTTGGGCGGCGTCATCGCCACGTTTGTGGCCCCTCCGGTAACGCTTGCGATCGGATGGGTCGACGCGGTCTGGATCCCGATCTGCACCTCTATCGCCCTGGCACTGGTGATGCAGCCGCTTCGCGGGGACTGGGACAAAGATGTCCAGCCCAACGCGGCGCTGATGCGCTCGCCACTGGAGGACATCAAGCTGATCTGGTCGGTCCCGGCGGTCCGGTGGCTGAGCTTCACCGGCCTTATCTTTGCGGCCATCCAGCTCTCGCTGACGTCCTTCACCGTCGCCTTGCTCGCCGATGAGATCGGATGGAGCCTTATCGTCGCGGCCTACGGTTTGACGGCCGTGCAGGTCGCGGGGGTATCCGGCCGTGTGTCATGGGGTTGGATCGCTGACAAGACCGGAAGCAGGCTAGCGGTCTTGTCCATCATCGCGAGTTTGAGCGGGGTTTGCGCGATCCTGACGATGATGTTGGGAGATGAATGGCCGCCAGCGCTCGTTTGCATCCTCTTTTTCGTCTTCGGCTTCGGCGCGATGGGATGGAACGGGGTTCATTTCAGTCAGATCGCCCGCCTCAGCCCGCCCGGAAAAGTGGGCAACGCGACGGGGGCCAGCATGTTCTTTACCTTTTCCGGTGTCATCTTCGGGCCGGCGGTCTTCGCGACCGCGTTTGGTATGAGCGACGCTTACACGTCCACTTTCGCCGTGCTCGCCATTCTCTCCGGACTCGCCCTGGTGACGATTTGGGTCGCGCACCGCTGCATTGCGCGCGAATCGGCACAAGACATCACGAACTGAAAGTGTTCAGTCTGGAAATATGGCCGACGGGGCGGGTCGCTTCCGGCGGAAAGCTCGGGAGCCGTCTCAGCCAGCGCCAAGCTTGCGGGAACTGGACCGGATGTGGCCGAACTTCGGGTTCGAGAACGCATCCGCGAAGGGATCTGAGTAGTCGCCGAAATCCCGCAATGTCGAGGCGTGATCCAACGCCGTGCTGCGGATCTTGGTGCTTTCCCGCGGCGTCAGCAACCTAAAGGCACTATCCGCTTTCTGGAGGTCAGACGAGGCCAAAGACACCGAAGCTTTAACGATTGCCGTGTGAACAAAGCCCGATCCGATGGTTTCATCCACCGCATCCGCTAGGATCTCCAGGCATTTCCGTTCAAGATTCGAATCCATTATCGCCTTGCCGTTACCATCCGGAAACGAATTCGCACGAATAATGATTCAGTTTTAGCGAAAACTCAACCATTAACAAAGATTTTAGATTCTTCGGGCCAGCGTTGACGGCCTGAGGCTGAAAATCTCAGTTATCTGGCTGCTTCCCTCCATCCGAACCGCTATCAACGTAGCAATCGAATGTTTAACGATCAACGATCATGTTTAAGAGCATACAAACAATCATACTTGGATTAACCAGTACCCAATTTTACCGACCGCGAGCGGATGTGCTCAAAACTCGGATTGCTCCCCAGGTCGCCCAATGGATCATCATACTCACCGAAATCACGATAGATCCCCGCCCCTTCCAGGGCTGAATCCCGGACACGGACGCTCTCTCGACGGCTCAGCATCTGAAAAGCCTTACCTGCTTTCTCAAAATCCCCGTTCTCCAGGGATTCCGCTGCCCGTGTGATCGCGTTGTGCACGAAGCCATTGCCGACAGTCCGATCTACGGCGTCCGCAAGGATCTTAAGACAGGTCTTTTCAACATCGGGTTTCATGCCGGCCTCCTGAGTCGACAAGCCCCCACTCGCCTCGTTATGAATCTGGGCGATTCGAAACTAAATTGCCAGCAAAAATTTACACTTCCCTTACGATCGGAAATCGAATGCCAAATTTCGATTTTAATTCGTTATAGGCACACGAACAGTTGCATTACTGGAAAGCAGCGGTCGACGTAGCGCCCGACCTCCATGCTCAGCGACGGTTCTTGAGAACTCCGGCCCGCCAAATCCAGGGTTTCTGGAAGACCCGGGTCCAAATGCCCGCTTTCTCCTCGCGCGCGAGCCGCTGTTCGTTAACGAACTCCCGGGACTCCGGCACATAGGCCAGAGCCCATCCCTCACGCACAACTTTGGCATTGAGGTTCACGTCCCCGAGGAAACAGGTCGCCACGTACTGTTTTGATCTTCTGCTGACTTGAAGAGGCCTCTCATCCGGGACGAGATCGATGCAGATAACTTGTTTGCCACGGAGGATCGCCGAGAGCGCCCGATGGGACTCATCCCCGCACAGGAAAGCCTTTCCGTTCGGATCCTCACAGTGCTGAGCGAATTCGGGAGCGTCCACTCCCCATAACCGGACGACCCGGCGTTCAACGCGGATGGTGTCTCCGGTCAAAGCCGTTGCCCTACCGCTGACTTGAGACGGGGCGGCCGCGTTCGCGTGGCCAACAGCGATAAGAAGGAAGGAAGCTGAGAGACATAATGACCTGACACACGATAGCATAGTTTTTATTCCACGTTACAAACGGTAAGCGCGAAACAAAAGATATCGGTGTTTCGTATCGGCAATCAATGCGCGCAGCGATCAATTTAATGAAAATGTTATGCGGGAGGCAGAATGAGAGAGATCGGTCGGAACCTAAAGCGCCGCAGTCCCACACGGCGCCACGAAAAACGCCGCCCAGGGGGACGGCGCTTCAAAACTGTACACTCTGATCCGCGGCGTCGCCGCGTGGTTTATGGGCGGGATTAAACGCCCAGACCAGCAAACCGCTTGTTGAAGCGGGCGACCTGACCGCCACTGTCAACGATCCGGTGCTGACCGGTCCACGCAGGGTGCGTCTTGGAGTCGATCTCCAGCCGCATCACGTCGCCTTCCTTACCCCATGTCGACCGGGTCTTGTATTCGGTCCCATCGGTCATCACGACCGTGATCTCATGGTAATCCGGATGAATGTCCTGCTTCATGGCGTCGTCTTTCGGCGAAATCGGCATCGGGTTTGTTCCCGGCGAGCGCGGTGATATACCGGAGACCGGAGGGGGACGCAAGGGCAGATTCAGGCGGTAGCGGTCAGTTCCCCATCACCTTACTTATATGTCAGTTCCGAAATCGTCGCGATCGAAGGGAAGTTCATGACCGACAGTACTCGGCGCCGTGAAGATGGAGAGACGCGCGGCGACGTCGGCGAACTCTGGGCGCTTCTGGAATTTGTAGCTCCGTATACCCTTCAGATCGTTCTCGCGTTCATCTCCCTCGTCGCCGCGGCCGCGACCGTTCTGATCATGGGCGTCGGCCTCCGGCACCTTGTGGATAATGGTTTTGTCGTTGGCGATCCGGAGCTTCTCGATCAAGCGGTCATCGCTCTCCTTGGGATTGTTCTGGTGCTGGCAGTTGCCAGTTACGCCCGTTTCTACTTGGTCTCCTGGATCGGAGAGCGGGTGGTGGCCGATCTGCGGAAATCCGTGTTCGACCACGTTTTGACGCTCTCGCCGGGCTATTTCGAGGAAACCCGGACAGGAGAGGTTCTATCCAGGCTGACAACGGACACGACCTTGGTTCAGACGGTCGTCGGCTCGTCAGTTTCCATTGCCCTTCGAAACACCATGATACTCATTGGCGCTGTCGCCATGCTGATGGTGACCTCGCTCAAACTGACGTCCCTCGTCGCGCTGGTGGTGCCGCTTGTGGTCATACCGATCATCTGGCTCGGCCGCCGGGTCCGGCGCCTGAGCCGGGACAGCCAGGACCGCATCGCCGATGTGGGTGTCTATGTAGAAGAGAGTTTGAATGGCATCCGTGCCGTCCAGGCATTCGGGCATGAGCCCGTCGACAGCCGCCGTTTCGGCGACCGTGTGGAAGATGCCTTCGATGTCTCCATCAGGCGGGTGCGCTCCCGCGCAGGCATGACCGCCATTGTCATTTCCCTCGCCCTGTCTGCCGTTACCGTCATTCTGTGGATCGGGGGGCGAGACGTGCTTGAGGGCCGGATAAGCGCGGGTGAGCTTTCCGCTTTCGTCTTCTATGCCGCTGTCACAGCCGGTTCCATCGGTGCCCTGTCCGAAGTGATCGGCGACCTGCAGCGCGCCGCGGGCGCCGTTCAACGGCTTCTGGAACTGCGTTCGACCATCCCGGACATCGCCCCGCCGGATAACCCGCTCACGCTCCCCAGCCCGGCGCGGGGCCACATCCGCTTCGACAACGTCACCTTTCAGTATCCCGCCCGCCCTCAGCAGTCTGCTTTGGCAGGCCTCGACATCGAGATCACGCCCGGGGAGACGATTGCGTTGGTTGGACCGTCCGGCGCGGGCAAGACCACCGTCTTCCAACTTCTGCTGCGGTTCTACGATCCGGCGGAAGGGCGGATCCTGCTGGACGATGTCGACATTCGCGAGGCGGATCCCCGGTCGGTCCGGGACCGGATCGGCGTCGTCGCCCAAGAGCCGGTGATCTTCTCCGCCGATGCCGCCGAGAACATCCGCTACGGAAGGCCTGAAGCAACGGATGAGGAAGTCAGAGAAGCCGCTCGGGCGGCCAATGTGCTCGACGTGATCGAGGCGCTGCCGGAAGGCTTCGAGACCTATCTGGGCGAGAAAGGGGTGCGCATGTCTGGCGGTCAGCGCCAGCGCATCGCGATTGCCCGCGCCATCCTGCGGGACCCCACAATTCTGCTTCTCGACGAGGCGACGAGCGCACTGGACGCCGAGAGTGAACGGGCGGTGCAAGACGCCCTCGAGCGGATCATGCCCGGGCGGACCACGCTGATCATCGCGCACCGCCTGGCGACGGTGCTAAAAGCCGACCGAATCCTCGTTTTCGACCAGGGCCGAATGGTGGCATCCGGCAGCCACGCGGAATTGGTTGAGAAGAGCCCGCTCTACGCACGTCTGGCCGCCTTGCAGTTCGACCAGACGCCTATCGCACCAGCAGCCGGGACCGACACGCCACAGCCGCTTCGGGCCTCAGCGGGCTGATGACCACGGGCTGACGACCGCTGGCTGACTACCCTCTATCGGATGAGGAAGACTGCGACGGCTCCACGCTGTCACGGCCCTGACGGCGCGCCACCGCCTCCCGGTGGGCGATATAGGTGATGCTGCCGACGATGATCGCAGCTCCAATCCATGTGGCCACCGCCGGAACCTCACCGAACACCGCGAAGCCCACCAGCGCCGACCACCCGAGCTGCAGAAACTTCACCGGCTGAATCGCCGTCATCTCAGCGAGGCGGAAGCCTTCGGTCATGCAGAGATGGCCTATGGTGGCCAAAGCGGCCGTCACAGTGAGCCACATCCATTCTTCGGGCGTCGGCCACTGCCAGACATAGATCGCAGGGCCGAGCGTCACCAACGTGATCACGACCGACAGGTACGCCACCACGGCAGGCCCGCTTTCCCGGGCCGTCAGCACCTTGGCAATCAGATCGGCGATCGCGAAGATCGGTGCGGCGATCAGCATC
The DNA here is from genome assembly GCA_963691835.1 of Thalassobaculaceae bacterium. Lineage (GTDB taxonomy): Bacteria > Pseudomonadota > Alphaproteobacteria > Thalassobaculales > Thalassobaculaceae. The sequence continues at coordinate 2,958,338 of OY829383.1, read as the reverse complement.
GCGATCGCCCCGGGACCGATCGCGGCGGCGCCTGGTTGCAGAATGACCACAGCGCCTACCAGCCCCATCATAACCGCGATGATGCGGCGGATCCGGACTTTCTCGCCCAGAAAAATCACCGCGCCGATGACCGCGAAGACCGGAGCTGTGAAGCCCAGCGCCGTAACTTCGGCGATCGGGATGCGGCTCATGGCATAAAACCAAGCCATCACCCCGATGCCATGCAGGATCCCACGCGCGAGATGGAGCTTCAGCCGCGCCTGCCGGAAGTCCGCCATCGACATTCGGAAGAACACGGGAGAGATGAAAACAAGACCAATCGCATAGCGGAGAAACGCGGTCTCGGGTGCGGGAATCGTGCTGCCCACATGCCGGACGATCGCCATGAAGACAGCGAAAATGAGCCCGGCCACACCCATCCACACCATGCCTTGAACATTGGCGGGGACGGTGCTCCAGAGCACCCGGAGTTGTGCGATCGACGGCATTGGATAAGCTAAGATCCAGGACTGCTGCCGCGTCGGAGCGAGACGATCGGGAGCGGCAACTCTTCGATGGGAGCATGGCCATGTCCGTGGAATCAAACGAATTCGCCCGCCCTGAGTATCTGGTATCGACAGAAACCCTTGCCGATATGCTCGGGCAGCCGGATGTGCGTGTTTATGACTGTACGACCCATCTCCACCCCCATCCGACCAAACCCTATGAGGTGGTCAGTGGGCGGGAGGACTATCATACGGCACACATTCCGGGCGCTGCCTTCATCGACCTGCAGGGCGATCTCTCGAACAGCGATAGCCCGTTCCGCTTCACCTATCCGGGCCATGACGCGGTGGCGGACGCAGCCGGTCGATTGGGTATCGGGGACGGTCTGAAGATTGTGCTCTACAGCCAGACCGCTCCTCAATGGGCCGCGCGGATCTGGTGGATGCTCCGCGCGGTCGGCTTTGACGGGGCGGCGGTGCTCGACGGCGGGCTCGCGAAATGGACGGCTGAGGGCCGGCCCGTGGAGAGTGGGGAAAGCACCTATCCCCCTGCAACACTGACGGCCTCGCCGCGCTCCGGCCTCATCGTTCAGAAGGATGAGGTGCGGGACGGGCTTGGCCAGTCGACTGTGTGCACAATCAACGCCCTGTCGGCAGAGCAACATGCAGGCGGCGGGCGGATCTATGGACGCGCCGGTCACATCGCAGGCACCGTCAACGTGCCGTCGGCAGGTCTTCTTGATCCGGAAACGCAAGCGTTTCTGCCGCCGGGAGAGATCGCCAGGCATTTCGAGACGGTCGGGGCCGACAAAGGCAAACGGATCGTGACCTACTGCGGCGGTGGGATCGCCGCGTCTACAACGGCATTGTTGCTGACGATGCTGGGGCACGACGATGTCGGTCTCTACGACAACTCCCTGTCGGAATGGGCACCGGACGAAAGCCTGCCGATGGCCACATCCCCGGACTGACGAAGGCGCGGAAACCGGCGGCTTAACTGGCCTCAGGCAGTGCACCCATCCGTGCCAAGCAAGCGTCGACGACCGTCTTCAGGCTCTCGCCCGGGGTGCCAAGATCGATCCTGCCCGCCGCTTCCATGGCCTTGGCGATGAGCTTGTCGTCGCCCGCCATTTTCCGGAGAGCGTCTGACAGGGGACCAGCTTCGCCGTCCTTGTCGGCCCATACCCGCGTGGTGCCGAGTGCGGTCACGCCTTGGGCGGTGACCTGATGCTCCAGATTCCAAGGCAAAATGATCTGCGGCGTGCCCGCAGCAATGGCCGCGACCGCCGTTGACAGCCCACCGTGGTGAATGATGAGCCTTGCCCGGGGCAGTTCCTCCGAGAAGTTAATGGGGCTGGTCCGCATCTCGAACCCAGGTGCCGAGATCTGCGGTGCGATCTCCGGTTTCAGGTCGGAAATGAAGCCGACCGTGTCCAGACCGGCAGTCTTCGCGGCCTCGATCGCCACTTTGATGCGGGGATGGTTCCCCGGGAAATAGAAGAGGACGCGATCCTTCTGCCGGTCTGCTGCAGGAAGCGGCGTGAGGTTCTGCGGCAGATTGAACGGCGGCAGCTGTTTCGCCTTGCGGAACCGCGCATAGGGGTCAACGAGCGGGAGCGAGAACACAAATGTCTCATCCCCATGGAACGCATCTCCGAAGTGTTTGATCGGATCACGCCCCAAGCGAGCCAAGTTCTCGTTGAGATGGTTCAGGATCGTTTTCTCATGGGTGACGCTGAAGGCTTCCAGGCGCTTTTGCCAAGGCCGGATCGGCGGCAACGCGCGGCCTTCGGGAGGGGTGGTATAGCCATTCCCGACCGAGATGACCGGCACCTGTCCCCGGGCAACAACGTTCAGCGTCGGTGCGAAATCAGTCAGGACAAGATCCGGCTTGATGGTGTCGATCAGTCCCTGCCAAGCCTCCATTCTGACAGCCATGGCGGCGGACTGCCCATAGCCGATCAGGTTGAGGACGTCCGCGAAACTGTGGGTTGGAATTTGCCGGAGCTTCGGATCGTTCGGAATGATCCAACGTGGGGCTGGGATGATGGACAGCCCGTCCGGCAACCGGCCTGTCTCCGGATCGCACAGGGCCCGGCCCGCATCGATCTCCTGAAGCGCTGCCACGGTCTCGATCCCGTGCTTCCTGAGGGCTGCCCCGATGGGACGAAACCGCGTCAGGTGTCCGAGGCCGGAGCCGAACTCCCACCCAAAGAGGAGCCTCATAACCCCGCGTCACCTTTCCGGAAGGCTTCGTACTCGGCCCGCGTTGCCTCATTCGGGGGATAGAGACCGCTGGTCGGCCGGCCCTCGGCGACACGGGCCTGAATCCAAGCCTCGAGCCGCTCCTGCTCCTCCCCGTCGCGGGCCACCTCGGCTGCCAACGCCTGCGGAACAACGGCCACGCCATCATCGTCACAAACGAGAACATCGCCCGGGATGACTGCCACCTGGCCGCAGCCGATCGGTCTTTGAAGATCACCTCCGGCGTGCGCCGTGATACTGGCGGGGGCCGCAGCGCCCGCGCACCAAACGGGAAGACCGGTCGCCGTCACTCCGACCGCGTCCCGCACCGCGCCGTCCGTGACAACGGCCGCAACCCCGCGCTGCTTCAATCGCTCGGCCAGAATATCGCCGATGACGCCGCAATCGACTTCCGAGCGTGCATCGATGGTCAGGATCGCGCCGGGTGGACAATCCTCGATCGCAACGCGCGGCGCATAGTCCGGCGCCCCCAAGACCTGCGCGGTCGCAAGATCCTCCCGCATCGGGATATAACGGAGGGTGTAGGCCACGCCGACAATCCGCGCTCCGCCGGGAGAGAGCGGGCCAACGCCCTCCATCGCCGACCTGCGGATGCCCCGCTTCAGGAGCTGCATGGTGACCGTCGCCGTTGTCACCCCGCGAAGCGTCTCCAGAACAGACGAATCCATATTGCCCTCCCCTTACTTGGTATTTGGTTCGGATCGCATAGTGCCCGGAGGGGACGAATTGGCAAGACCACCTCATCGGACATCCGGCATCGAAGGGGTCGACCCGGATGCGGCTTCAGCCGATGATCGGCGCCCGGAACAAGAATGAGCGACTCTAAGGGAAGGATCGACCGATGGACTTGGGACTGAACGGCAAGCACGCGGTGATCACCGGCGCGTCTAAAGGGATCGGCTACGGCGTCGCGCGAAGCATGGCGGCGGAGGGATGCGGCGTCACGCTGGTTTCCCGAAGCCCCGATACCCTGGAGGAAGCGGCCGACCAACTCCGTTCAGAATTCGGCGTCCCGGTCTACTGGAACGCGGCAGACCTCAGCACAAGCGAAGGCGTGGCCTCCGTCGCCGGACTGGGCGTGCCGGACATCCTCATCAACAATGCGGGCGCCATCCCCGGGGGTGACCTTCTCCAGGTCGAGGAGCCCCGCTGGCGGGAGGCTTGGGAGCTCAAGCTGTTCGGCTACATCAATCTTTGCCGTGCCCTCTACGAAGGCATGAAGGAGCGCGGTCACGGTGTAATCCTGAACATCACAGGCACGGCCGGGGAACGGTACGACTACAACTACATTGCCGGCACCACGGCAAACGCCGGCCTCAACGCGTTCACCCGGGCTTTGGGCGGCGTCAGCATCGAATACGGCGTCCGTATCCTTGGTGTCAGTCCAGGCCCCATTCAGACCGAGCGGCTTGTCGGCCTTTTGAAGACACGCGCCGTGCAGGACGGAAAACCGGAAGATCAGTGGCAATCCTATATGGGCGGCTTTCCGACCGGACGGGCCGGACTGGTTCCCGAAGTCGCCGACATGGTCACGGTTCTGGCGTCCGACCGCGCAAGCTGGGTCTCCGGCACCATTCTGAACATCGACGGGGGTCAACTCTCCAACACGGGCGGGTTTGGGAGGTGAAGCCTTGCCGACCGGCTACCGCAAAATAATTGGCGAGGACGTCGCATCGAGGATCGTGGTGACGCCGTCCGGCTAGCAACGGCTTTCCGCGTCACCCACGCTTCACCGCATTGGGACCAGAGGGGACGCGGTTATGGCGGAACAACGATCGAGAGCGCGGGACCGGGCACGCGGGCGGGCACGGTCGTCTGACGGCGGCGGTTTCACGCAGCTTCCCTGGCGATTGCTGGAGAACCCCTACCCGCCCTACCAGGTGATGTCCGACGATGAGATTGAGGCGATCCACCAGGCCTCGCTGAAGGTGGTTCGGGACATCGGTATCCACTTCATGCATCCCAAGGCCAAGGAGATCCTGGCCGCCCATGGGGCAGACGTGGACCCGGGTTCGGACCGGGTGAAGATGGATCCCGATCTGGTGATGGAGAGCCTGTCGACGGCGCCTGCGACTTTCCGCGTGGACTCCCGGAACCCGGAGCGGAGCCTTGATTTCGGCGGCCGGTCCCTCGTCTTCGCGTCGGTCGGTAGCGCGCCCTATGCCAGTGACATGGAGCGCGGGCGGCGGGTCGGTAGTTTCGCCGACTACAAGGACTTCCTGCGTCTGTCCCAGACCGCCAACATCGTCCACTTCTGCGGTGGATACCCGACCGAGCCGACGGATCTGCCGCCTACCACCCGGCACCTGGACGCGCTCCTGGCCTACGCGACGCTGACGGACAAGGTGATCCCAGCCTACTCCCTTGGCCGCCAGCGGGCGGAGGATGCGATGGACATGGTCTGCATCCTGTTCGGCCAGTCCCGGGATGAGATCGGCGACAGTGCCAAACTGATCAGCATCGTGAACACCTCCTCCCCGCTCCGGGTCGACGGCCCGATGCTGGAGGGGATCATGGAGTTCAGTGCCCATGGGCAGGTGATCTGCGTCACCCCCTTCACGCTTGCCGGTGCTATGGCGCCCGTAACCCCGGCGGGAGCGCTGGTGCTCCAGAATGCCGAGGCGCTGGCGACCATGGCGTTCACCCAGATGGTGAAGCCGGGTGCGCCGGTGATCTACGGCGGCTTCACATCGAACGTGGACATGAAGAGCGGGGCTCCCGCCTTCGGAACGCCGGAGTACGTGAAGTGCACGCTCGCGGGCGCGCAGCTCGCGCGGCGCTACAAGATTCCCTTCCGTGCGTCCAATGCCAACGCTGCGAACGTGCCCGACGCTCAGGCCGCCTGGGAATCAATGATGTCCCTTTGGTCGGTCGTCAGCGGCCACACGAACTTCGTGATGCACGCCGCCGGATGGATGGAGGGGGGACTTACCGCGTCCTTCGAGAAGTTCATGATGGATGTGGAGATGCTTCAGGCCATGTCCGAGGTTCTGCGCCCCATTTCCACAGCCGATGCGGATCTCGGCATCGACGCGATCAAGGATGTCGGCGCGGGCGGGCACTTCTTCGGCACCGCTCACACGCTGGAGCGGTATGAGACCGCTTTCTATCAGCCGTTCCTGTCCGACTGGCGGAACTTCGAGAGTTGGGCCCAGGCGGGCGGGCAAACCGCGCTGGAGCGCGCGAATACGCTCTACAAGAAGGTCCTGGCCGACTTCACACCTCCGCCCCTTGATCCGGCGATCGGGGACGAGTTGGCGGCCTTCGTCGCCATGCGCAAGGAAGATCCGAAGATCGAGATCTGAGGGGAGCCGCCGCGGCGGCTCCCAATCGGGATCACCGGACGACCTGCTCTATCTGTGTGATTTAGAGGAAATTCACAGCGGCTATTGAGTCACAGCGTGATTCAATAGCCGCTGATTTGGCTCTAGAAGTAGAGCGAGATGTCCCGGTGGTTCGCGGAACATGCCGCGACATCCAGGGCCACGTGACGTGGCATCTTCGGCTGCTGACGCAGGCCGATGGTATCCCGGATCGCGTCTTCGAACGCCATCACGTCAGGCAGGAGCGCGCCTGCTACCACCGTCCGCCACGCGACATCCTCGTCCAACACAACCATCGTCTTGGCGTGCTCTTCGAGCGCCTTCTCCACGTCCGGCGGATTGGAGCCACGGGTCCGCATGGCCCGCCGCGCCTTCGACAACGCGGACCGGATGTCACCCGCTCCCGCGACCTCGCCGATCCGGGCTTCCATGGCCTTGATGGCCTCCTCGACCACCGCCGGCTCCGCCGACTGGATGGTCTCCGCCAACGCAGCCACCTCTGACCGGATGGACGACAGGGTGCCCGCGCCTTCCAAGGTCTGACGCAACGCGAGGATGGGTTCGTAGGCGGTGTCCACGGTCCGGCGATAGTTCAGCAGTGCCTTCTTCTCCGCCGCCAAGAGCTTCTTGAACTCGGCATGGACCGCCTTCCAGTCACCGGGCATGCGGGCGGTGAGCTCCGCCTGTTGCGCCTTCATCTCGGCGATCTGGGCTTCCAGCAAGGCGATGCCTTCCACATCGTCGGCAGCCTGCCGCTTCCGCTGGCCCAACAGGCGCTCGTCATTCTTGATCTGCTCCCCGAGTTTCCGGAGATCACCCTCAAGCCGCCGAACGGTGTTCAAGACCGGACGATACGCGGGGGCAGCTTCATCAATGTCGGCCCCAGCCGCCCTTGCAACCTCCAGCATCGCGTAGGACTTGCTTGCGTTCTCAAGCGCGGCAGCGATGTCCGTCTGCACCTTCTTCGGTGCAGCGGAGAGATCCCAGCCTCGGGCGCCATCGATCGCCGTTGAGATCGCGGTACCGTTCTCCGCGAACTCGGCGAACACATAGTCCTCGATGCAGGCCTGCAGCCGCGGGTTCTTGGGCGGCGGTGCCGTCTCAGCCAGCAGAGAAATCCGGCTCGGCAGATAGTTCACCAGCGGCGGGTTCAGAGCGACGATCACCAGCGCCACCAACTGCAGGCAGATGAACGGCACAACGCCCTTATACATTTCGATCGTCTTGACGGCCTTGGTTGCGACACCCCGGAGATAGAAGAGGGCGAAGCCGAAGGGCGGGGTTAGGAAGGATGTCTGAATGTTCAGACCGATCATCACACCAAGCCAGACGGCGGTGATGTTGGCAGACGGGTCGGCAAGCAGGATCGGCGCGACGATGGGTACGACAACAACCGCGATCTCGATGAAGTCGAGGAAGAAGCCGAGCAGGAAGATCACCGCCATAACGATGATGAACTGGGCCCAGAAGCCACCTGGCAGACCCTGAAGGAATTCCTTCACCAGCTCTTCACCGCCGAAGCCCCGGAAGGCCGCGGTCAACATCGCCGCACCCAGCAGAATGATGAAGACCAGCGACGTCGTCTTTGCCGTCTCCATCATCACACCCTGCAGGGTGTCGTCCGTGACCATGGTGCGGTACCCGCTCCACAGGACAGAGAAGACGAAAACCGTGACCGCGACCGCCGCCAGGGCAACACCAAGCTGATCCCGGGCGCTGTCGACAGCACGGACATTCACGTCAAAGACATTGGTGATGATCAGGATGGAGACCACGGATATGCCGGCTAGGATCGCGGGCACGAAAGCGCCCCGTTTTCCTTCGTAGAGTCGGTAACCCGCCATCACCATGGCACCGGCCGCACCAATGGCGCCCGCCTGATTGACCGTGGCGATACCGGTGATGATCGAGCCGAGAACGACAAAGATCAGCGTCAACGGCGGGATCAGTGCCAGGGCCACACGGCCAAGGAAGCGGCGGTCGTAGTCCCCCTCGAACGGCACGGACGGAGCGATGTCCTTTCGGATCAGCGAGACCACGAAAATGAACACCATGTAGAGACCGACAAGCACGAGCCCTGGGACCAGCGCGCCCATGAACATGTCGCCGGCGCTGGTCGAGGACACCGCGAACTCACTCGGCATCGAGAAGTCGCCGGTGCTTTCCTTGTAGAGATTGGTCCGCGCGGTGCTTGCCTGGTCCACCGCGTTTGAAAGCTGGTCCGCCAAGATGATCAGCACGATGGACGGCGGGATGATCTGGCCGAGGGTGCCGGACGCGGCGATCGTGCCGGTCGACAGCCAATTCGCGTAGTTGTTACGCATCATCGCCGGAAGCGAGATGAGGCCCATGGCCACAACGGTGGCACCGAGAATGCCCGTCGTCGCCGCCAGAAGCGCACCGACGAACACCACCGAGATGCCGAGACCACCCCGGATCGGGCCGAAGAGCTGTGCCATCGACACCAGCAGATCCTCGGCGATCTTGGAGCGCTGAAGCATGATCCCCATGAAGACGAACAGCGGGATCGCGATCAGCGTATCTCGTTCAACCTCCCAGTAGATCCCTCGAAAGTTCGTGACCCCCGCACTCAGCCAGTTCCAGGCGCTTCCCTGGGCGAAGTAGACGTCCGGGTTGCCTTCAAAGACCGCACCGGTCAGTGCTGCGACCAGGATTGTGATGATCGCGGAGCCCGGAAGGGCGAAGGCAACGGGAAAGCCCGACGCCAGGGCCACCGCCATCAGAAGGACCAAAAGGGCAACGAAGAGAATTTCCATGGCTTACCGGTACTTTCGACCCAGGATGCGCGGAACTGAAGGGATTTAGTGGCCACCGACGGTGGCGATCTCTCGCCTGCCGGGCTCATTGCGAAGGTTCGCGAGACTCTCCAGCGCATAGCTGGTGAACTGGAAGTTCATGGTGATGGCAAACACCGCGAGGAAACCGGCCATCCAGTACTTCACGTACATGCCGAAGCCGGACTGCGACACCTCATAGGCCAAGAGCGCGCTATTGACGATGCTCGACTTGTTCCACATGCCGAAGATCAGAATCGTCCAACACAGCGTGATGCCGAGAAGGATTGAGCCCCAGATGTTCACCATGGATTTCGCACGGTCCGAGAACCCGGCATAGAGCACGTCGACCCTGACATGACCATCCTCGAACAGAGTGTACGCACTCGCGAACAGGAACAGCGCGCCATACCAGAACCGGACGAGATCGCCCTGGAAGGCCTGCTCGTATGAGAAAACGAAACGGCTCAGGACGATGAAGAGTTCGGCGACCACCACCAAAAGAGCGAGCCACTGAAAGCCCAGCGACTTCACGCGGGTGGCGACGAACAGGGCCACGACGAGCAGCGGGAAGTGAATGTAGGGCCCGCGGAACCGCGACCGCCCAAGCTGCTTCGCCATCTCCTCACCGACGAGACCGGGGAGCATGTTCTCAACCCGGAGAAAGGAGATGATCGCGTCCGCGACGCCGATCAAAAGAACCGCCCAGAACGCGGCCCGGACGATGTAGTTGGTCAGTCCGGCCATGGCCTCGGCATCGGCCCTGACAAGCCGAGCGGGCGTGCGGACGACATAGACATAGGCGGCGGCAACCGCCGCGACATACAAAAGGGTCTGAAATGCCGCCAAGAGAAGGCCCATGCCTTCGGCCGGCTTCGCCATCTGAGCGGATAAGAGGCCGATCGCGGAGAATGCGGCGAAAACACCCGGCCAGTCCTGCCAGAAAGACAGATAGTTGTTCAACACGTAGACCAGCGTCACATAGACCGACGCCCATCCGAGAACCCGCAGCCAGAAGGTGCTGCCGGCATCCCCAGGCATATCCAACGAAGCCGTGCTCATAGTCCGTCCCTGGCTGGTTGGCGGCTGCTCGGCGCCACCGATCTGCAAATAAGGAAGTGTTTCGTGGCGCAAACATCGTCACGAAAGAGGTGCGGCGGACGAGAGGCTCGTCCGCCGCTGTTCATTTCCGGGGGTCTTAGAGGCCCAGGACCCGGTTCCGCTGGGCGTAGTAGCCGCCCTCGGAGAGCTTCATCCACGCACCGACATCGGCCCGCGCAGCGGCAAAGCTCTCGTGGATACGGTTGGCCAGCTCACTGTGGGCCCGCGCCTCGGCGTAGACCTCTTCCGCACCGTCGCCGAACGCATCGTAGACATCGTCGTTGAACTCTTTCAGGACGACGCCGTGCTCGTTGACGAGCTTGGAGAGGAACGTACCGTTGTTGGCGTTGTACTCGGCCATCGCCAGATCGTTCGCCTGAGCGGCACACGCCTCGATGATCATCTGATCGGCGCGCGACAGGCTTTCCCACCAGGACTTGTTCATGCCCAGGGAGTTGTACCCGCCCGGCTCATGCATGCCCGGATAGTAGTAGAACTTGGCGGCTTCGTAGAACTTGTAGAAGTAGTCGTTCCACGGGCCGACCCACTCGGTCGCGTCGATCGCGCCAGAGACGAGGTTCTCATAGATCTGACCGCCCGGGAGGGACACCGGCGATGCGCCCAGCTTCGCCATGACGTCGCCGCCAAGGCCCGGAATACGCATCTTCAGGCCCTTGAGGTCGTCGGCGGAGTTGATCTCCTTGTTGAACCAGCCGCCCATCTGGACGCCGGTGTTGCCCGACGCGAGGCACTTCAGGCCGAACTCACCTGCGAGCTCGTCCCAGAGCTCCTGGCCGCCCATGAAGTTGATCCACGCACCCATCTCGTTCTCGGTCAGACCGAACGGAACGGACGTGAAGTACGCCCAGCCCGGGTGCTTGCCTTTCCAGTAATAGTCGGCAGCGTGGTAGGCCTGGGCGTTACCCGAAGCAACTTCGTCGAACACGTCAAACGCGCCGACCCGCTCACCAGCGGCGAAGTACTGAACCTGGATGCGGCCATCAGAGGTGTCCTGGATCTTCTGCGCCAGACGCTGCGCGCCGGTGCCCAGACCCGGGAAATCCCGGCCCCAAGTGGAGACCATGACCATCTCGATGCGCTCTTGCGCGATCGCCGGCGCGGCCAGCGTGGATGACGCGGCGACGCCACCGGCGGCGGCAATGCCGGCACCCTTGATGAATTCACGACGTTTCATTCTCGTAAGCTCCCTGCTTTTAGGCCTCTCAGGCACTGCTCTGGTCATCGTTGCCCAGGCAACCCCTACGATTTGGCGCGGTGATCATACTGACCCAAACCCATAGGTAAAGGCTTGCCTTTCGCATCCGCGTAACATTTCGCCGGACCTGACCCTCATCTCTCAGTATTCCAGCGACTTACGAATATGAATGCACCGCAACACAAACCTCCCTTGACCACCCTTTGGGAAAGGTCGGGATCTAAAATATGACGGTTTGCCGCGGGGGCTAGGGGCTGAACGTCAAGAAAGACGCCGAATATCGACCTCTCCGATAGACCAGGGGTCAGAGAAGACCTTCGGGATTTCTGATCGCGTCCTCGCGTCCCATCGCGAGCCATCCTTTCAGCACCCGCCACGCAAAGAGACACCACGCGACGGAGGCCACGAGCCAAGCGATCGGCAACAGAATGAATGTCGCGGCCAGAACCGCGGACAGGATGCCAAGGATGAACGTGATCCAGAACGTCCGGATCTGCCATGTGGCATGGCTCTCAAGCCACGACCCCCGTATCTCCGGCCGTTTGAGGTAGGCCAGGATCACGCCCAGGATCGACGGCACGGCCGACAACAAAGCAGCCCCATAGAGCGCATAGACGATGTGTATGGCGACACTGTCGAATTCGGCGAGGCTGAGCCTGAATGGCAGATTGCCACGAGGGGTCACATCGCTTGTGGATCCCAAAATGATCTTGTCGTTCTCCGCCAAGGCTTCCCTCCAGTGTCACCTTTGCTAACGTGGGGTCGCGGCGGTGCCGGATCAATCTCAGGCCATTGCTGCGACAGACCGCACGCCGCTTCTTTGCGTCCGCTCATATCGACAACACCCGCTTTGCCGAGAAAGGCCCCGTCATGGTGACCAGCCCCGACACTCCCGCCCGGCCGCGTATCGACCTGTACTCGGACACCACGACCCTTCCGACACCGGAGATGCGCCACGCCATGGCACATGCCGACGTCGGTAACGAGCAAGCGGGCGAGGATCCGACGGTCAACCGGCTCTGTGCGATGATGGCGGAGCTGAGCGGCAAGGAGGCCGCGATCTTCTTGCCTTCCGGTACCATGTGTAACGAAATCGCCTACCGGGTCTGGTGCAAGCCCGGGCAAGAGATCGCGTTGGACAAGACATCGCACGCGCTGCACTTCGAAGTCGGCGGCCCGGCGGCACTTTCCGGCGTGATGTGCTGGCCGATCGACGGCGACAAGGGCCTGTTCACCGGCGAACAACTCAAGGCCGCGATCCGTCCAGGCCATGGTCATCACATGCAGCGTACCGCGCTGGTGAGCGTGGAGAACACCGCCAACATGGGAGGCGGCACCGTATGGCCCATCGAGCAACTGAAGGAAGTGTCTTCCGTTGCGAAAGACCGCGGCATCCCGGTCCACATGGACGGCGCGCGGCTCTTGAACGCGGTCGTCGCATCCGGCACGTCGACTGCGGAATATGCCGCCCCCTGTGACAGCGTCTGGATCGATCTTTCCAAAGGGTTGGGTTGTCCGGTTGGCGGCGTCCTCGCAGGATCAAAGGATTTCATCGAGTCTTGCTGGCCGATCAAGCATCAGTTTGGCGGGGCCATGCGTCAGGCGGGAATCATCGCCGCGGCCGGTGTCTACGCACTTGAAAACCATGTGGACCGCCTCGCCCAGGATCACGAAAACGCCCGGCGGTTGGCCCAAGGCCTCGCACAGATCGAAGGGATCAAGATCGATCCAACCCGGGTGGAGACGAACATTCTGTTCTTCGAGGTCGACGGCCTGTCCATCGACGCCGCGACCTTCTCGAAGCGGCTCCTGGCCGAGCACGATGTCAGAATTGGCCCGCAAGGTGTGTATCGCCTGCGCGCGGTCACCCACTTGGACGTGACCACAGACATGATCGACGAAGCGATCGCGGCTTGCCGTGCGGTGGCGTCAAGCGCCAGGGGCGACTGACCCAAAAGACTCGAGAAATCTATGAGACCCGGTCGAGAGACTTCGACCGGATCTTAATCTTCGCCCGGTCAATCGTGGCGTTGCGCAAATCCACATCGATGAAGGTGGCGCCAAGCAGGCGGGCTTCCGAGAAGTCCGCATCATCGACCTTGGCCTCCTGGAAACGGGCCTGAGTCAGATCGGCTTTCTTGAAGATCGCGCCTCTCAGATTGGCTGGCCAAAGGCGGCCCGTCGGCAAGCCGTCATTGTCTTTGATCTCAACCGGGAAGAAGCTCCCCCCCGAGATCCGCGCGCCGGATAGGTCCGCGTTGGCAAGGTTCGCGCCGTCCAGGTCACAGTCCCGGAGGTCCGCCCCCGCCAGGTTTGCGCCCGACAGGTTCGTCATCACAAGCCCGGTGCGCCGCAGCTTGGCACCGGCGAGATTGGCATCCCGGAGATCTGCGCCGGACAGATTCACGTCGCTGAGGTCAATGCCGGACATATCCGTGCCCGCAAGCTTGGCCCGCGTACCGCCGCGCCCTTGCTCCCGAATCCAGATCTCGTGCTCGTTGACGATGTCGCGGATGCTCCTGGACCTCTGACCGCGCCCCCCCATGAGGTTGGCACCGGTGAGGTCGGCCTTTGAGAGATCAACATTCTCCAACACGGCACCGGCCAAATCGGACTGTTGCATCACAGTGCCGTCCAGTGTGGCGCCGGAAAGATTGGCCTCCTGCAACTGCGCGCCGACGATGCGCGCACCCGTGAGGTTCGCTCCGGAAAGGTCGGCCCCGGTGAGGTCGCCGCCCTCCAGATTGACGCCGGTGAGATTGGCGCCGCAGAGCAGCGTCTTCGTCAGATTGGCGCCAACCATCGAGGAGTCTGTCAGGTTCGTGCCGGCGAGATTGGCCGCCGCCAGATCCGCCTCGTCCATGTCGGAGCGGGAGAGGTTCGCGCGAAGCTGGGTCGCCCCGACGGCGGCGTTGTCGCTGATCAGAGCGCCCCCGCGCAGATCGGCTTCTTTCAGATTGGCGCCGGCAAGCGTCGCCCCTCGGATCGACGCGCCCCTGAGATCCGCCCGCATCAACTGGGCGTCCCGCATCTCCGAGCCATCGAGATTGGCGCAAAACAGATCGGCGTATGAGAGATCCGTCCGGACCATCTTGCTGTTCGCGAGATTGGCCCCCGACAGCTTGGCCGACTGCAGGTTCATTCGGGAAAGCTGGAAGTTAGCAAGATTGGCACCTGCCAGATCCGCCCGCGCACCACCGGTTTTTCGCTGCAGCCATTTCTCATGGCTGGCGATCATTGCCAGGACTTCTTCGGGCGTCAGCATAACCGCACCCTCCGTCCGACATCCCGGCTCATCGCGTTACTCCCAGCCATCGATCACCACTCGGTAGATCTTCGTCAACTCCGGCTCATCAGTATAGTAGTGCTCTTCTACCCGAAGTCGAAGCTGCAACCGATCACAATGGCTTGCCAGGGTGGACCAACCGATCGTCGACTGCATGTCTTCCACGCTGACGGAGTGGTCATTGGCGTGCGTGCTCTTCAGAAGCGCACCATCGTCGTTCGTTAGGGAGTAGGCGAGGAAGCCGCCGCCTGGGACACCCGATTCCGCGTCCCGGTTCTGCGCTACGTCGTCCGCGACAGACGATACCATGCCAGTCAGCTGCCGGCTTATCGCGGCTATCAGGCGGGTCCGCGCAACAGACTCCAAAGGCACAACTGTCGACGTCATGGGCACAAATCGTAAGACTCAAGCCGTCCACATGTAATGGAGCGACTTTGGTTAACTAATCCTTAAACGTGCATACCATGCACGAAGAGGGCCTATGACTATAACCATCACTCAAGTCATTGGCACGGATAAACGCACAAAGAACGAAAAGAAAAACTAAACTTCACACTCGAAACGGACGGCGGAGCGAGGACTCCGCCATCCGTACGATATGTCTGAGATCAGCCGCCAGTCTTTGGCGGAGTCGGTGCAGGCGTCATAACAGTCTGCATCGGGCTGGTCTTCGTTGCGGTCTTCGTGCTCCACCCACACGCGAAAGCGGGGGCGGACGCAACCGAAAGGGCAAACGCAACAGCAAGGGCAGGGGTAATCACACGAGTCATCGCAGGTCTCCCAAACAAGGTCCCATAGAATAACAATGAGCCCAAGGTGCCCCCCCGTCAACCGGGACCCGCGCACTCTTTTATGCCGAGAGTCCCTTGGACATCATCAACGCAAGCCGCCTTGAGAAGGCCAGCGGGTCCAGGGGGGGATCGCCATCGAGAATTCTGGCTTGGTCAAGCAGCAGATAGGCTGCGTCTTCAATCTCGCCGCCGCTCTTGCCGCCCTTCACACGGTCGTTCAGTCCTTTGATCACCGTGTGTCCCGGGTTTATCTCCAGAATGCGGCTGGACGCGGTCTCCACCTGCTTATGCTGGCGCAGCATGCGCTCCAGGTTCATGTCCATATCGCCCTCATCAGCCACCAGACAGACGGCGCTGTCCGTCAGGCGTTGGGACACGCGCACATCCTTCACCTTCTCTCCAAGGGCCAGTTTCAGGGACGCAACAAGAGGTGCCAAATCCGGCGCGGTTTCCTCAGCGGTCTCTTCGGACTTTTCCTCGTCCGTCTTCTCGGGGTCCGAGGCCGCCGCAACCTTGTCCAGGTCAGCGGCCCCACGTGTCACGGATTGGAACTGCTTGCCCTCGTACCCCTCGAACATCATCGAGACCCAGAAGTCGTCGATCGGATCCGAGAGGAGAAGCACTTCCACACCTTTCGCCCTGTAGCCTTCCAGATGGGGCGAGGACCGGATCGTGTCCTCGCTTTCGCCGACGATGTAGTAGATCGCCTCCTGGCCCTCCTTCATGCGCCCCATGTAGTCCGCGAGAGATACGAGGTCGTCGCCTGCGGTCGACTTGAAGCGGGAGAGACCAAGCAACGCGGCCTTGTGGTCGCCCGCATCCGCATAAAGACCTTCTTTCAGGACTGCGCCGAAGTTCTCCCAGAACGTCTTGTAGCTCTCGGGATCATCCTCGGCCTTCGCCTTCAGCTCATTCAGCATCCGCTTGGTCAGTGCGGTACCGATCTTCGAGACGACCGGATTGTTCTGCAGCATCTCACGGCTGACGTTGAGCGGTAGATCCTCGCAGTCGATCACTCCTTTGATGAAGCGGAGCCAGGAGGGAACCAGACCCTCGCAATCGTCGGTGATAAAGACGCGCTTCACGTAAAGCTTTACCCGGTGCTTCCGTTCCGGGTGGAACAGATCGAACGGCCGGCTTGTGGGCACGAATAGCAGCGATGCGTATTCGATCACCCCCTCCGCACGCCAATGCACGGTGAGCCAGGGGTCATCGAATGCGTGGGAGACGTGCTTGTAGAACTCCGCATACTGCGCGTCATCGATCTCGGACTTCGAGCGCGCCCACAGAGCGGAGGCCTGATTGAGCCGCTCCGGCTCGCCTTCGGATTTGACCAATCGCACAGGGATCTGGATGTGGTCGGAGTAGGTCTTAACCACCGTGCCCAGTCGAGCCTCTTCCAGATACTCCTTCGCATCGTCCTTCAGGTGCAGCGTAATCATGGTACCGCGCGACGCCTTCTCGACTGGCTCCACGGTGTACTCGCCAAGGCCATCCGACACCCAACGGTGCGCCGTATCCTCACCGGCCTTGCGGCTCATCACCTCGACTTTTTCGGCGACCATGAAAGCTGAATAAAAACCGACACCGAACCGGCCGATCTGGCTGACATCAGCCCCCTCGTCTCCGTCCTTGAGCCCTGCGACAAAGGCTTCGGTGCCGGATCGGGCGATCGTTCCCAGGTTCTCGTGGATCTCTTCCTCGGCCATACCGACGCCGTTGTCGGAGATTGTCAGCGTGCCTGCATCTTTATCGATGGTCAGGTCGACCCGGTAATCGGCGTCGCCCGCCGCGAGATCCGGTTGGGTCAGCGCCATGTAGCGCAGTTTGTCGCAGGCGTCCGAGGCGTTGGAAATCAGCTCTCTAAGGAACACCTCCCGCTCGCTGTAGAGGGAGTTTGCAACGATGTGTAAGAGCTTGCTGACTTCAGCCTGAAAGGAACGTTTCTCGGCGGCCATGTGTATTCGACTCCAATTTTCTGCGAGGACCACCACGTCATGGTCCAATTTCGCGCTCATATGAGGCGCAGTTCGTGATATCGCAAGACTATGAGTGTCGCCTAGCGGATGCGCGCAACCGATGACCCAATCGCGCCCCGCGTTCAAGAATTCAGCGCAACGGAAAGGCTGAGGGAATGACCCGGACATCCCTGCCCGGACGCGTGACCGCCGTTTTGGGCCCGACCAACACCGGGAAAACACATTTGGCGATCACCCGGATGCTCGGCCATCAAACCGGCATGATCGGCTTTCCGCTGCGTCTTCTCGCACGGGAGAACTATGAGCGCATCGTCGCTGAGAAGGGCCGCCGTTCGGTCGCGTTGATCACCGGCGAAGAGAAGATCATCCCGGCGGACCCGAAGTATATCGTCTGCACGGTCGAATCCATGCCCCTCGACCGGGACGTCGACTTCCTGGCGGTCGATGAGATCCAGCTCTGCGGCGACCGGGAGCGGGGGCATGTGTTCACGGACCGGCTTCTGGCGTCGCGCGGGCGGGAGGAGACGATGTTTCTCGGCTCCGAGACCGTGAAGCCTCTGCTCCAGAAATTGATTCCCACGGCCGATCTCGTCACACGGCCGAGATTTTCGACCCTGAGCTATATCGGCTCGCGGAAACTGACCCGTCTGCCGCCCCGTTCCGCCGTGGTCGCGTTTTCAGCTCAAGAGGTGTACGCGCTGGCAGAGCTGGTGCGCCGCCACAGGGGCGGGACCGCCGTCGTGCTGGGCGCTTTGAGCCCGCGGACACGGAACGCCCAGGTCGAGATGTATCAATCGGGAGAGGTGGACTACCTGATCGCGACCGATGCGATCGGGATGGGGCTCAACATGGATGTGGATCATGTGGCCTTCGCGTCCGACACAAAGTTCGATGGCCGCTCCCCCCGTCGCCTCGCTCCGGCCGAGTTGGCGCAGATCGCCGGGCGTGCGGGGCGCCATATGAACGATGGGACATTCGGTGTCACTGGCGATTGCCGTGCCCTGGACGAGGAAGAGATCGAGCGGATCGAGAACCATGAATTCGACGCGCTAAAGACCCTCTACTGGCGGTCGGGAGCCCTTTCTTTCAACACGGTCCGGGATCTCCGTCGCTCACTGGAGGCGCACGCGGAGTTGCCCTTCCTCATTCGGAAACGCGATGCCGAGGACCAGCAAGCGCTGGAGGCCCTATCCCGGAGCGCGGATGTCATGGACCGCGTCAGTGGCCCCGCCAGGGTTCGTCTGCTGTGGGAGATCTGCCAGATTCCGGACTTCCGCCGCACGCTGACCGATAGCCACACACGGCTCCTCGCGCAAATCTTCGACCATCTGACCACGGGTGCGGAGCGGCTGCCGCCTGATTGGGTCGGTCAGCAGATCAAGCGATTCGACCGAACCGACGGGGATATCGACACCCTGATCAACCGGATCGCCCACATCCGGACCTGGACCTATATCACTCACAGAGGCGACTGGATTTCGGACCCGGTCGCGTGGCAGCAACGCACACGCGGCATCGAAGACCGGCTTTCGGACGCGCTTCATGCGGGCCTGACCCAACGATTCGTCGACAAGAGGGCCGCAGTGCTGGTACGCAAGCTCAAGGACAAGGATCTCCTGAGCGCAAGCGTCAACAAGGAGGGACGCGTGTCGGTAGAGGGCCACGAGGTCGGACAGATAGACGGGCTGAGCTTCGACGCCGATGGCGGCGGGGACGGCGCGACCGGAAAAGCCGTGGAGACGGCAGCCCGCAAAGTGCTGCCGCCGGAACTCGCGCGCCGTGTCCGGCAGTTGATCGACGATGAGGATGCGTTCTTCGGCATCACAGCGACGGCGGAGCTTCAATGGCGAGGCTCCAGGGTCGGCGCTCTTGAAGCCGGTGCGGATACGCTCGCGCCGCGCATCCGCCTTCACGTCTCCGATATGATCGAGCCGGCTCAAAGGGATCAGATCGAACAACGCCTTCGAACCTGGCTGGATGCCTACATCGCCGCCCGGCTGCCTGGCTTGGATGGCCTCTCGTCGGAAGAGCTGCCGGCACCAGCCCGTGGGATTGCGTTCCAGCTTCGTGAGGGCCTGGGGTCGGTTCGAACCGCAGAGGTCGAGTCTCTGGTAAGCACTCTCGATCAGGATGCCCGAAAGGCGCTCGGGCGCCTCGGCGTCCGTTTCGGCGTCGAGACCGTGCATATGCCCGAACTCCTGAAACCGAAGGCCGTTGAGGTCCGGGCGGTCTTATGGAGCACTTACAGGAGCACTTTTCCCGAAGCGGGCCCGCCACCGGCCGGGCGGGTTACCGTCGCCCGGGCAGAGGATGCGCCCGATGCCTACTACCTCTCCGTCGGCTACGTCCGGCTTGGAGAGTGGGCGATCCGGGCGGAGATGGTCGAAAGAACCGCCGTTCTGGCGCGACGGGCGGCCCGGGAAGGTCACTTCAAGGTGACCGATGAGATGCTCTCTCTGGTCGCCGTTCCTAGAGACGCGATGACCGCCATCCTGAACGATCTCGGATTTCGGCGTGTCGGCGAAAGCGAAGAGGGCGAAAGCCTCTACGCCAGACGGCGCCGACAGAACGCTGAGGGCGGCGAGGGAGACGGCGGCCGCAGGCGTTGCGGGCCGCGCCGGCCGGACAACAGGACCGGCAACAGGCAGGACGCGGCGCCCCAAACCGCCAACGCGGCTGGCAGCGCTGAATCGGGCTCTCCCGAAATCGGCTTGTTTGGGGAAGGCTCCCTGCTCCCCGACGGTGCAGCTCCGCCAGCTACCCCGGAAGGTGAAGGTGCGGGCGGCGAGCGGCGGCGGTCCCGAGGTCCCAGAAGACGGGGGAAGAAATCGGGTCAGTCATCCGGCGATGGTCCCGGAGAGGGCCAAGGACAAGGACAGGGCCAATCGGCCAACGGTTCGCAGAGCGGCGACGCCAATCAGAAGCGCCAAGGCGACAACCGGGGCCCAAAAGGCGGCGGCGACCGCCCGCGGAACCGGGGTAAGCGCCCCGACCGTCGAAGCGAGGAGCCGCGGGTGGTCAGCGCGGGCCGCGATATCACACCGGACGACTCACCCTTTGCCGTGCTGAAGAACCTGAACTTCTCAAAGAAAGGGGACGGGCAGGATTCGTGACCGCGCCCAAACCCAGCGCCGGAGACGACCAGAGCGGGGCGGAGTCCCAACGCCTCGACAAATGGCTCTGGTGCGCCCGGTTCTTCAAATCCCGCGGTCTCGCAACCAAGCTCCTGTCCGGCGGCAAGTTGAGGCTCACCGGCAAAGTGGTGACAAAAGGCCATCAACTGGTGCGTACCGGTGACGTGCTGACCTTCCCTCAGGGGCATTCCATCCGGGTCGTCCGGGTCCTTTTCCTCGCGGACCGTCGCGGTCCAGCACCCGAAGCGCAGACGCTCTACGAGGATCTCGCTCCGCTTGAGCAGAAGCCCGCGTCGGGTGCGCCTGCGTCGGATGACGGCCAAGCCAAGACCTCGCCCGTGCGCACGGCCAAACCAGCCAGGCGCGATCCGGGCGACGGCCGTCCGACCAAGAGGGACCGACGCGCAGTCGACAAGCTGATGGATCGTGACTGAGTTCTCAGGGTCCCGAAAGGCCATACCAAGAAGGAACGACAGCATGCCTGGAATTGACGTCGACAAGGCCCGTGCCGAAACGAGAGGTGCGAGCCGCGTCGTGCATCTCAACAACGCGGGCTGCTCCCTGCCGCCTGACCCGGTTCAGGATTACCTGGTCGGCTGGTTGACGGACGAAGCTGAAACCGGCGGTTACGAAACCGCCGCCCGGCGCAAAGACGAGCTTGAGGCGTTCTACGATTCCGCTGCCAGACTGGTGCAAGGCCATCGCGATGAGATCGCTTTCGTCGAGAATGCCACCCGTGCCTGGGATATGGCGTTTTACGCCCTGCCACTGGGAGAGGGCGACAAGATCCTGACCACAACGTCCGAGTACGGCAGCAACATGATTGCCTATCTACACCGGGCCAAGCAGACCGGCTGTGACGTCGTGGTGGTGCCTGACGACGCCTCCGGGCAGATCGACGTGGACGCGCTTGCCCAGGCGATCGACGACCGGGTCAAACTGATCTCCATCAGCCACATCCCGACGGGTGGCGGCTTGGTCAATCCCGCAGCAGCCGTCGGCGAGGTGGCGCGGGAGTACGGCGTCCCCTATCTCCTCGACGCCTGCCAGTCGGCGGGCCAGATCCCGCTCGATGTGGCGGAGATCGGATGTGACTTCCTGTCCGTCACGGGCCGGAAATACCTCCGCGCGCCTCGTGGTACCGGCTTCCTTTGGGTTCGGGAAGCTTGGATCGAGAAGCTCGACCCTCCCCTTCTGGACCAACACGCCGCCCAACTCGTCTCAGAGGATCGATACGACGTCTTGGGTACGGCCAGACGGTTCGAGAACTGGGAACGGTACTTCGGCGGTCAGGCCGCATTGGGCAAGGCGATCGACTATGCGCTAGACCTTGGACTGGAAGCGATCCGGGACCGGATTTACGCGCTCGCGGATCGTCTGCGAGAGGATCTGAGTTCAATCCCCGGCGTCACGATCACCGATCAGGGTGCGGAGCGGTGCGGTATCGTCACCTTCACGCATGACCGCGTCGCCCCAGGCGACATCAAGGCGATCATGGCGGGCAAGGGCATCAATGTATCCGTCTCCAGCGGCTCCGGCATGCGGGTGAGCTTCGGCCGCCGGGGACTAGACGCGGTCGTCCGGTCAAGCGTGCACTACTTCAATTCCGAAGAGGAAACCGACCGTTTCGTCGCCGAAGTCCGTTCCTTGTGACGCTGCGGTCAAAAGACCTTTGGGACATACATGTTGGGCGGCAGCACACTCCGCTCATAGTCCGGATTAAAGACCCGGTCGGGTAGCTCAACCGGCTCACTCTCCACTTCCTTGTAGGGGATCTGGTCCAGCAGATGGGCAATGCAGTTGAGGCGTGCCGCTTTCTTGTCGTTACCTTGGATGATGTACCATGGGGCCTCGGGAATGTTGGTTCGCTGCAGCATGTCTTCCTTTGCATGTGTGTACTGTTCCCAACGGACGCGGGACTGGAGATCCATCGGGCTCAGCTTCCACCGCTTAAGCGGATCATGGATCCGCATGGTGAAGCGCATCTGCTGCTCTTCATCCGAGATTGAGAACCAATACTTGATCAACTTGATCCCCGAGCGGGCGAGCATTCTCTCGAACTCGGGGACATCGTCGAAGAACTGCTGAACCTCGTCCTCCGAGGCAAATCCCATGACCCGCTCGACGCCGGCGCGGTTGTACCAGGAGCGGTCGAACAGAACCATCTCGCCGGCGGCCGGTAAATGCGGGACATAGCGCTGAAAATACCACTGGGACTTCTCCCGGTCCGAAGGCGCCGGCAAGGCAACCGTCCTACAGACCCGGGGGTTGAGGCGCTGCGTGATGCGCTTGATCGAGCCCCCTTTTCCCGCCGCATCCCGGCCCTCGAAGATGACGACGAGCTTGTACTTGGTCTCCACGACCCAGTCCTGAAGTTTTATGAGCTCCGACTGAAGGCGGATGAGTTCCCTGAAGTAGGTCTTGCGATCTAGCTGAGAGGCATGACGAGACGACTCCCGGATCTTGGCCGCTGCCTCCGGCGCGATGGAATCGAGAACCGAGCGGATGAGCTCTTCATCAATCTCCATCTCGATTTCCTCATCGAAGCCATCCTCGACTTCGCCTTCCGCCCAACTGCGGAGGTGTGGCTCAATGCGGTCGCTCGTCATGATGCTTCGCTCCGGTTGATGGGAACTTTGACCCTTGGGATTCCTTACACCGAAGATGTGACAACCCCGCGACGGCTGAAGGGAGTGACACCGCTGATCCGCTCACCGTTCGGGACGTGGTTTACGGTAGATGATGGTCAGGTTGTTGGCGGGCATGTCCCGTACTTCGTCGAGGACGAGACCGGATGCCTCCGCAGCGGCCGTCACGGCTTCCAAATCCCGTATTCCCCATCGCGGGTCCTGTGAGCGTAGATCCTGGTCGAAACTCTCGTTACCGGGGGACGTGTGGCGCCCGTCCCGGCGGAACGGGCCATAGATGCAAAGCGGTCCCCCGGGCGGCAGGTACCGTCCGGCACCCGCAAGAAGGCCCAAGCACGCTTCCCAAGGTGCGATGTGAATCATGTTGGCTGAAACCATCGCGGAGATGTCATCTCCCGGCACCACGTCCCAGTCCGGATCGGTCACGTCGATGGTGCGCGGAGGAAGCGGGGGCTCAATCTCAGCGGTCTCCGCCCAGGCAAGGATGCTTGCCCGCGCTTCCGGCCTTGGGTCGGACGGCAGCCAAAGTAGAGGAGAAAGGGCGTCCGAGAAGAACACCGCATGTTGTCCGGTGCCCGATCCGAGTTCCAAAACCGTACCGAAATGCGGAAGAACCTCCGACAGGACAGCCAGGAGCGGCTCCCGGTTCCGGCGGGCGGCGGGGGCGTCGAGACGCGCATCTTCTCCCTCCGGCCCGGGTCCAGGCGTGTTCGGGCTTGGCGCGTCGTGTGTCATGGTCCATGTATCCCTTTCATCTCAATGACCCTATGTGTGTGAGCGGCGAATGCTGGACAAGCTCAAGACCTTTCTCGATGCGATCAAGAGCGGTGGTGCGGACGCCGCGTCCGGAGAGTCGGCGGCAGATCCGGCACGGGACGCCGCCGCCGTTCTGCTTGTTAAGGCAGCCACGTATGACGGTGGCGCGGAGGAAACCGAGCTCGCCATCGTGCGCCAGCTTTTGAGCGCCCGGTTTGACCTTTCGGCCGACGACGTCGCGACGCTGATCGACGACGCCACCCAATCCGCCGATGACAGTGTGGACCTGTACAGTTTCACCAAAGTCGTCCGGGAAACGTTCGACGAAGACGAACGGATCGAGCTGGTCGAAATGATGTGGGAAGTCGTCCACGCAGACGGCGTTGTCCACGATCACGAGGCGAGCCTGATGCGGCGGGTCGCGGGCCTTCTCTACGTGGAAGACCGGGACAGCGGGGCCGCCCGGAAGCGCGCCCGCGACAAACTCGGTCTTGCGGGCGATGTCTGATTCTTCTAAGAGCGTTTGATAACTGATGGATAGCAAAGGAACGACCGCACCATGACCTACGTCGTGACCGAGGCCTGCATCAAGTGCAAGTATACCGACTGCGTCGAGGTGTGCCCCGTAGATTGCTTCTACGAGGGTGAGAACATGTTGGTCATCCATCCCGATGAGTGCATCGATTGCGGCGTTTGCGAGCCGGAGTGTCCGCCGGAAGCGATTTTGCCGGATACGGAGACCGAGGCCGAGAAGTGGCTGGAACTCAACCGTGATTACTCCGAGTCTTGGCCCAACATCACCCGGAAGCGGGACCATGCGGAGGATGCCAAATCCTTCGAAGGGGTTGCCGGTAAGTACGAGAAGTTCTTCAGCCCCAATGCGGGTGAAGGCAACTAAATATCTGTGACGCCTCCGCTTTTCAGTCCGAGAGTCTGATTCGCGGAGTTCTATATTATGATATATATGACAGATTAGCTGACACGCCCCTACCAATCCTGACCGTCCTGTGTTATGGACTCTCTTGTCGATACGGCGGCCGAGAGACCTGCCGCCGTGTCGCTCCCGACGAGGTTTCGAACCACAGGAGCGCGGCGCGGTCACCGATCGTACGGCGAATGGAAAAGTCGTCGACGATTTCAGGCAACGCGCCGAGGGGTGGGACGTCTTAGCGGAAAAACCGCGCGAAACCGGCGGACGCACGATTGGTGTGACGTACAAGAGAGACCGGAGAATGACAAAAAAGATGGAATTCAAGGCCGGGGACTTCGTGGTCTACCCGACGCACGGCGTCGGCAAGATCATTGGCACTGAAACGCAGGAAGTCGCTGGAAGCGAGCTCGACCTTCTTGTGATCAACTTTGAACATGACCGGATGACACTGCGAATTCCGGTGGCAAAAGCCCGCACGTCGGGCCTGCGCCGGCTGAGCACGCGGAAACAGATGGATACCGCGATCGGCAAGCTGAAAGGGCGCGCGCGCGTGCGCCGGACCATGTGGTCGCGTCGCGCTCAAGAGTATGAGGCCAAGATCAATTCCGGAGATCCGGTCTCCATCGCCGAAGTTGTGCGCGACCTTCGTCGCAACACGAACCAGGCGGACCAGTCCTACAGCGAACGGCAGATGTATCAGGCTGCCCTCGATCGGCTCGCCCGTGAGTTCGCGGCGATCGAGAAGATCGACGAGGAGACGGCAGCGGACCGTCTGGAAAAGCTGATGGCGGCTGCCTGACCGGCGTGCCGGCATCAAAGAAAGACAGAACCATGTCCAAGGCGACCACAATGACCCTGGACATGGTTTTCTTTTGTTTCTGATACTCTTCCCGTCACAGTTGGCCGTTCGGATTTCGGACCGTCTCACCGTCCGTGAGGCGCTAGAGCCGTATGACCTGTCTTTGGGTGTCTCTTCATGTCGGTGGACACGGACAAGTTCGCTGTCCTGAATGGCGCGTCGCGCCTCTGGGCCATTGGTGCCGTTCACGGCCGGGCGGAGCGCTTGGCCGCTCTCCATGATGCGATCGCCGAACGGTTCAAACCCGGTGACAGGGTGGTCTATCTCGGCGATCTGATCGGGCACGGCGACAGGATCCGCGAGACCGTAGACGAAGCCCTCCGGTTCCGCCGCGATGTCCTAGCACAACCGCCCTTGGCGTTGATTGAGGATGTGGTCTTTCTCCGGGGCGCGCAGGAAGAGATGTGGCGGAAGCTTCTCCAAGTGCAGTTCGCCGCCGAGCCGGAAAAAGTGCTGGCCTGGATGTTCGAACGCGGCGTGGACGCCACACTGAGAACCTACGGCGGTGTTCCGGAAGCAGGCTTCGCAGCAGCGGCGGAAGGCATGGTGGCGCTGGCCCGGTGGACCAGCGGCCTTCGCAATGCCATGAAAGCAATGCCGGGCCACACCGAGTTTCTTCTCGGCCTGCGGCGGGCCGCGATGACCGACACCAAGACACTGCTGTTCGTGAACGCCGGCTTGGACCCAAAGCGTCCGCTCGATGAGCAGGCGGATCGGTTCTGGTGGGATTCCGCCGGGTTTTCCCGGGTGGAAGCACCTTATCAGGGCTTCGGCACGATTGTGCGGGGGTTCGATCCAACCGGAGAGGGCGTGACCACGAACCTGCCGACGATCAGCCTTGATGGGGGGGCCACCCGAGACGGTCCTTTGGTCGCCGGGTTCTTCTCCGCCGACGGATCAATGACGGATATGGTCGAAGCCTAAGGCTCTCTGAGCCCGCCCACCCCTCATCACGAAAACGTGAACATCGGCCATCGCAAGCGCCATCGGGCCGTATCGGGCGACTCAATAACCCTTGCTATTATATGGATTAATGGTTGGTTTCAGGGGCTTGAGCGCCAACAGGCCCGCTGGCTGAGCGGGAAACGCAATAAGCCTGAACTCAGAGCAGTGATTATTTCGTCTTGTTAACAGAAAATTCTCACAAAAAATATAATCCAATTCATTCCACTACTCGTATTGTGGGAAAGCGAGGCGAACGCACGACCTTGCCCAACACGAACCGCGGGGGTTCCGATGGCCTACATAGACGACCCAGAGACGCGTCGCGCGAACGTCAGTTTCATTCGGGCCTCCATGAAAGAGCCGCTGTTGGAGCGGGATCGGGAATTCGCCTTGGCCGTCCGCTGGCGGGAACAGAACGACGAAGCCGCACTGCACGAACTGGTCCGCTCCTACACCCGCCTCGTGATCAGCACGGCCTCCCGCTTCCGGAATTATGGCCTGCCGATGGGCGATCTCGTTCAGGAAGGCAATGTCGGCCTGATGCAGGCCGCCGCCCGGTTCGAGCCGGAGCGCGAGGTCCGTTTCTCGACCTACGCCGCCTGGTGGATCCGTTCAGCCATCCAGGACTACATCCTCCGCAACTGGTCGATCGTCCGCACGGGGACTACAGCCGCCCAGAAGTCCCTCTTCTTCAACCTCCGCCGGCTGCGCGCCAAGATCCACAACACGGTGTCTGGCCCGTTGACCCAGGAAGGGCGGGAGCAGATCGCGACCGAGCTCAACGTCGGTCTCCGGGATGTGGAATCCATGGAGATGCGTCTCGCCGCCGCTGACCAATCACTGAACGCGCCGATCAGCGAAGCGGGCGATGATGACTGGCAGGAGTTCCTGGCCGATGAAAGGCCAAGCCCGGAAGACATCGTCACGGGCATGAAGGATGCGGCCACCCGCTCAAAATGGCTTGGTGAAGCCCTGTCGGAGTTGAGCCCGCGGGAGCAGACAATCATCCAGCAGCGCCGGCTCTCCGAAGAGGGGGCGACCCTGGAAGAGCTTGGCCGTGAACTCGGCGTCAGCAAGGAGCGTGTCCGCCAGCTTGAGCATCGGGCCATGATGAAGCTGAAGGACCAGATCACCAAACGGGTGGAACGCCACAGTGACCTGCTGCTGGAGGCATAGAACCGCACCTGTGAGGTTCTGAGGCCCAAAATGATCAAAGGCCGGGATGGCCCGGCCTTTGTGTTTCTGCTTTCGTTTGTAGTTGAGGCGGCTTTCAACCCGCTTGGGCGTCAGCCGCCGGACCGCCTTAGCGACAGGGTTCCGCCCTGTCCTACGGCTCTCATTTGGCGTCTTCATGCTGCCCTCCAGTCTTACGGGACACCCATATGGCACCACTGCAAGCATTTATGAAGAGCACATACGGGTTCTTCGTGTTTCCATACAATTTTAGAACT
Organism: Thalassobaculaceae bacterium; assembly: GCA_963691835.1. Taxonomy (GTDB): domain Bacteria; phylum Pseudomonadota; class Alphaproteobacteria; order Thalassobaculales; family Thalassobaculaceae. Next base: position 2,930,373 of record OY829383.1, on the reverse strand, counting down.
GTGTAAAATTTTATATCTAAACCTTTTCTCTATACTGCTGAAATGACTAGATACTTATCTGTCGTCCTTGGAACCTTGATAGACGGATCATGTCTAGCGCTGATATGGGTTCGCGCGGCATAGTGACGGACGGATGCAAGCAGCGTCCAATTTCCGGGAAGACATTTCATGTATCGCGACGCCCGCGAGAAAATTAACTGGCGGTATGGCCTTTGCCGTCTCGACGCGGCCCCGGACGGTTTTGGACCGTTCGCCGATCTTGTGCGGCTATGGGCAGACCGTTTCGGTGATGACGGAGCGCTGCCCGCACGGGCGGACTTCGATTTCTTCGACTTTCGGGGTTGGTGGGGCACAATTGCGATTGCCGAGTTCGAACAGAACCCATTCGACGTTCGTTTTGTCCTATGGGGCACCAAGCTGGCCCAATGGTGGGGCGTGGACTACACCAACAAGCGGTTGGGGGAGAAGGCGCTGGACCCGGAACTCTGGCAACAGGTCGAAAGCAAGTACTTCGAATCCATGGTCGCGGATCCATTCATCGGCATTGTGCTCGGCCATCTGGACCAGCACGAACGACCGTTCATCAAGGTCATCGGAGTCGATCTGCCGTTATCGGACGGAACGTGCGTCAAGCATGTGCTTTCGGCTCACATAAAGATCGAGAACAACGAGACGCTGGAAGACCACCTCCCGAACGCGCCGATCTACGGTACGTTCTAGACAGAGACCCGCTAGAGAGCGGCGGGCGTCGCGACCCCCAGGCTGTGTGCCCATGGGGCGATGGCCGGCATGATGCAGGAATGAAGTTCGACCCCGTCCCGGATCGCTGCGCGTTTCCGCGACAACGCGCCGTCTCCCGGCAGCCGTACAGGAGCTCCCCCGTCGACCGGCGGATTCGTCCGGCAGGCGTCCGCGATCCAGGACGTCTGCCGCTTGAAGGCGTCCGATCCCGCGAACGCCGTCGGATCCAACACCTGGACCGTGACACCCGCACCCCAGCCTTCGGACGCGTCCGCCCGCCCGAAGCCCGGCAGTCCCTGGGTCAAGGCTTCCACCAGCAGCGCCATTCCGTATCCTTTGTGACCGTGGTCCTGTCCGCCCACCGGCAGGATCGTCCCGGGAGGGTTCTCGAAGAGCACGGAGGGGTCGTGGCTGGCGCGTCCGCTCGCATCCTGGACCCAGGGACCCGGCAGCAAACCGCCCTCCCCGTGCAGGCGTCCGGTAAGCCCGTTTGTCGTGATCGAGGCGCTGATGTCGATCAGGATCGGGTCCCCGTCGGTCGGAATGCCGATGGCGATCGGGTCCGGCGTAAACACGGCTTTCGTGCCGCCGAAAGGCGCCACGCTGGCAACCGACGGATCGGAGGACGCGATGATCACCATGCAGCCTTGGCTCGTGGCCCGCTCCAGGAACGCCGCGAGGCAGGCAATGTGATGGCTTCTCTGTACCGCGATCGTGGCGGTGCCGTAGGTCTTGGCCCGCTCGACACCGAGATCGACGGCTGTCGCGGTCAACCAGACCCCGGAAAGGCGCTGACCGTCCCACGTCGCCACCGCCCCCCGATCGGAGATCACTTTGGGCTCACCCTTGGCGGCCATGGTGCCGTCCCGCAGCGCGCCGAGATAGGGCGACAACAATTGAAGGCCGTGGGTCGTGTGCCCCATCAGATCCGCCTCAACCAGGATGGGAGCGACGATGGCGGCCTTTGGCGTTTCCATCCCGACCGCGACGAGCAGGCTCTCGGCAAAGGCGACGAGATCGGCGGCGGCGAAGCGGTCGGACATAGGGCTCTCCCAAGAAATCAGCGGGGACCCTACCCCAGCGGGGTCTCAATCACAAAATTCGAGTCGACACCGCCGGTAAGACGCTTTGTCTTTGCGCGTGGCACCCGCCCGTGCATTCTTCCGCACCAAAATACAAAGGATCTTTGGAGTGCGCCTGTGACCCATCCGACCCGATTGAAGCGCTTGATGGCCGCTGGAAAACCGGCGATCGCGGTTTGGCTTGGATTGCCGAGCCCGACGGTGGCCGAAATCGTATCCGTCGCAGGGTATGACGCCGCGATCATCGACCAGGAACACGGCGCGATGGGGCTGGAGACCGCGATAGACATGATGCGGGGCCTACGCGCCGGTGGCGACACCACGGCAATGATCCGAGTGCCGAGCCACGATCCCGACTATCTGAAGCGCGTTCTGGACGCGGGTGCTGAAGCCGTCATGGTGCCGATGGTCAATAGCGCCGCAGAGGCGGCGGCGATCGTCTCCGCCTGCCGCTATCCACCCCATGGACGGCGGGGATATGCGGTACCCGCGATCCGGGCATCCGCCTTCGGGACGGATACAAGTTACCAGGCCACTGCCCATGAGAGGCTTGTGATCGCCGTTCAGATCGAGACGCGCGAGGCGGTCGACAACGCCGCCGAGATCGCGGCGGTCGATGGCGTCGATATGGTGTTTGTCGGTGCGGGCGATCTGTCGGGATCGTTGGGTCATCTGGCCGATACCGGGCATTCGGATGTGGAAGCTGCCATCAAGCGCGTCGTCGATGCGGTACGGCCAACCGGCAAGGTGCTTGGAAGCATTCCGCGTCCGGGCCTATCGGTCATTGACCTCGCGGCGGATGGCTGGGGCTTTGTCGCGGGCGCTGTCGACACAATGATGCTGCGCGCCGCATCCATCGCCGACGTCTCCGCCTTCCGCTCGGCTCACGGAGATCTGTAGCCCCGTATCGATCCATTCCGATTGGCAAACAGACGATAGAGACCATATTGTCGCTTCATGACCGACACGAACGATCTGCCCGCCGGTAAGCCGGATGATCCGCAGCGAAACACGCCGGGCTTGTTCGCCCGGCTGTCGCCACGGCGCTATCTGAACCGGGAACGGGCCGATTGGCTCATGTGCGTGTCGGGTTTGACCTGCCTCGCTTCGCCGCTCGTCCTTTGGGTGTCTTGGTCACCAGACGCGCTGAAAGGCATCTTCTGTGTGGCGATTGGCGCCTACATGGTCACGCGCGCGCTCGCGGAGATGGAGTTCGACGACGAGTGAGCAGGGCTGTTCCTAGCGGTCTCTAAACGCCCAGCTTTTCGTGCAATAGGTCGGGACGGTCTTGAAGCTCCGACGTCGTGCCGGTCCAGACGATACGCCCCTTCTCGATCACGTAGTGACGGTCCGCGATCCGCGCGAGATCATTCACGTTCTTGTCGATGACCAGGATCGACTGCCCTTCTGATTTGAGCCGGGAGAGACAGGCCCAAATCTCTTGCCGGATAAGCGGGGCGAGACCTTCCGTCGCCTCGTCGAGGATCAGCAGATCCGGGTTCGTCATCAGCGCCCGGCCGATGGCCAGCATCTGCTGCTCACCGCCGGACAGCAGGTTCGCCATCCCGTCGCGGCGCCGGGCAATCTCCGGGAACATGTCGAAGATCGCATCGACCGTCCAAGGTGCGGCGCGGCCGGTCCGGTTCGCAGCCGTTGCGACGAGGTTCTCCCAAACGGTGAGGTTGGGAAAAACCTGACGGCCCTCCGGCACCAGGGCAAGACCCAGGCGCGCGATCTTGTGCGAGGGCAAACGGTGAATCTCAGCGCCCGCGAGATCGATCTTGCCGCCGCCCGGCGTGACGATTCCCATGATCGAGTGAACGGTGGTCGTCTTGCCCATCCCGTTCCGGCCCATAAGCGTGACTACTTCGTTCCGGCCGACCTCCAGATCGATTCCGAAGAGCGCTTGGCTGGCACCGTAATACGTCTCGAGTCCCGAGAGCTTCAGCATCAGGCCGCCCCCGCCGTCTCATCGCCGAGATAGGCGCGCCGCACGGCCTCATCCGTCCGGATCTCGTCGGGTGAGCCCGTGGCAATGACTTTGCCGTAAACCAATACCGTTATTCGGTCCGCCAGGGCGAAGACCGCGTCCATGTCATGCTCGATAAGCAACATGGTCTTCGTCCCTTTCAGCGCCTTCAGGGTCTCAACCATCCGGGCCGCCTCTTCTGTGCCCATCCCGGCCATGGGCTCGTCGAGAAGCATCAGTGTCGGCTCCGTCGCCAACGCCATGGCGATCTCAAGCTGCCGATGCTCGCCGTGGGACAGGGTGTCGGCAACCTCGCCGGCCCGGTCTGCCAGGCCCACATGGGCCAGCGCCGCCAGCGCCGGTTCGGTCAGGTCCGTATCTTTCCGGGCATCGCGCCAGAAGCGGTACGAGTGCCCGGTATGCGATTGGATCGCCAGCGCCACATTGTCGATCACGGTCATATGCAGCATCAGGCTCGTGATCTGGAAGGACCGGGCGAGGCCCATATGGGAGCGACGGTGCGCGGGAACCCGGGTGATGTCCTCCCCATCGAGGATCACCTGTCCCCCGTCCGGCGGCACCTCACCGGCGAGCTGCGCGATCAGGGTCGTCTTGCCCGCGCCGTTGGGGCCGATGACGGCGTGCAGTTCTCCGCGGCGCACGTCGAGGCTGACATGATCGGTCGCCGCAATACCGCCATAGCTCTTGTAGAGGTCCCGGATCTCGAGGAACGTCTCGCTCATCGTGACCCTCCAGGACGCCGGCCCAGAAGGCCAAACGCAGACCTCAGCAACCCGTCAATGCCGCCGCGCGCGAACAGCACGACGCCGATCAGCATCAGGCCGAACCAGAACTGCCAGTAGATGGTGAACCCGGACAATGCCTCTTCGATCAGGACAAACGCGGCCGCCCCCATCACAGGGCCGAACAACGTGCCGGAACCGCCCAGAACGACCATGAAGATGAGCTCTCCAGACCGGGTCCAGTTGAGCATGTCCGGGCTGATGAACGTGGTGAAGTTGCCGAGAAGCGCGCCCGCGATGCCGCAGATCACGCCGGAGATCACATAGCAGACCAGCCGGTAGGTGTAGGTGTCGTAGCCGATCGACTGCATGCGCCGCTCGTTGTCCTTCGACCCCTCGATCACCATACCGAACCGGGACCGCACAATCCGATGCACCACAAAGAGCGAGGCGACGAGGAATCCCCAGGTCACGTAGTAGAGCGTCGCCGCATCCTCTAAATCGAAGGGGTCCGGGAAAACACTTCGGAAGTAGATGACCAGGCCATCGTCGCCGCCATATTCCTCGATGCTGACGAAGGCGAAGAACACCATCTGCGAGAACGCCATGGTGATCATGATGAAGTACACACCCTTGGTGCGGAGGCAGATGGCGCCCGTCACAAGCGCGTAGGCGGCAGACGCGATGATCGCCAAGCCGAAATGCTGCCAACCCGGCTCCACGTCATAGTAGGCGGGAATGCCGACACAGTAGGCGCCAATCCCAAGATAGGCGGCGTGGCCGAAGCTGATCATGCCGCCGTAGCCGAGGATCAAGTTGAGGCTGACCGCCGCGATCCCGAGGATCATGAGACGGTTGAAAAGGTCCTGGATGAAGACGGCGTCATTGGCGGACGCGTAACTCGGCACCGCCACCAGGATCAGAAGGCCGATCAGCGTCGTCCAGCCTCGCACGCCCCAGGTCCGGACGGAGAAGATATCCATGGTCTAACGCCCCTTCGGCGGGAAGAGGCCCTGGGGACGCACCGCCAGGATGGCCGCCATCAGGATGTAGATCGTCATGGCGGAAATGGCCGGCGCGGCTGTCTCCGCGTTTTGGTCGGACATCAAAAGCTTCATGAAGGTATCGAGGAAGGAGCGGCCCATGGTGTCGATCAGACCGACCAGCATGGCCGCGACGAACGCTCCTTTGACCGAGCCGATGCCACCGATGATGATGACCACGAACGCAACGATGATGATCTGATTGCCCATGCCAATGGTCGCCTCGGTGATGGGGGCGATCATCATCCCGGCAAGGCCTGCGAGAACCGCGCCGAGCCCGAAGAGACCGGCAAAGAGCTTGGCGATATCCACGCCCAACGCGGAGACCATTGTGCGGTTCGACGCCCCGGCCCGGATCAACATGCCCATCTTGGTGTTGTTCACGAGCCACCAAAGGCCGACGGCAACGGCGAGCCCGACCACCACGATCATCACCCGGTAGGACGGGATGACGATCTCACCCAGGCTGACCTGACCCCGAAGCCAGCCCGGCAACGGGACCGCCAAACCGGCAGGCCCCCAGAGATACTGAACGCCCGCATCGAAACACAGAATAAGCCCGAAGGTCGCCAGAACCTGATCCAGGTGATCTCGGGTGTACAGATAACGGGCGACGGTCACCTCCACCGCGAGGCCCAGCAGGGCTGTCGCCGGAAGCCCCAGCAGCACCCCCAGAATGAAACTGTCCGTCAGCTCCGTGAACGTCGCACAGAAGAACGCGCCCATCATGTAGAGGGAGCCATGCGCCAGATTGACGAAGTCCATGATCCCGAAGATCAGCGTCAAACCCGCCGCCAACAGGAACAGCAGAATGCCGAGCTGCAGTCCGTTCAGGATCTGCGTGACCAGAAGGGCCCAATCCATCTTCTACCCCGCGCCGTCCCCAACAACGACGTTCCGGAAAAGACATCGGCGGGGCCAGGAGACCCCGCCGACATGTGGCGTCAACACGCCATTCAGATCACAGCTTGCAGTCCTTCGCGTAGCTGTCGGCGTGGTCCGTGAAGACCGTGGAGACGATCTTGGTCGTCCAATCGCCGCCGGCATCCTTCACCACCTCACGCAGATAGAAGTTCTGCACCGGGAAGTGGTTGGAGCCCATTTTTAGGAACCCACGCGTCGATTCGAAGCCCGACTTCATCGCGGCCCGAAGACCGTCCTTGTTGGACACGTCACCACCGACGGCCTCGACCGCGTTCTTGATGAACATGATCGAGTCATACGCCTGCGCCGCGTAGAAGGACGGATACCGGTCGTGCTTCGCCTTGAAGTCCGCCACGAACTGCTTGTTCATCGGAACGTCGAGGTCCGGCGACCACGTCTGGGTGTTGAGCGAGCCGAGCACGCCCTCAAGACCTGCCTTCTGAAGCCGCGGCAGCGCGATCGCGTCCACCGTGAAGACGGAGTAGAGCGGGATCTCACCCAAGAGGCCCGCCTGCGTGTACTGCTGGATCAGAGCCGGTCCGGCCTTGCCCGGATAGAACGTGAACAGCGCGCCCGCGTCCGACGCCTTGGCCTTGGCCAACTCCGCCGAGAAGTCGAGCTGGGCGTCGGCCCCCCACTTGGTGAGATCCTTACCCTTGATCTCGCCCTTGAAGGTCCGCTCCACGCCGGAGACCATGTTCTTTCCGGCCGCGTAGTTCGGCGCCATCAGATAGGCGGACGTGATGCCCTTCTGGTTCAACACCTCGCCCAGCGCCATCGGCGTCTGGTCGTTCTGCCAAGAGACGTTGAAGAAGTTCTCATGGCAGCGCTTGCCTGCGAGCTGAGACGGCCCGGCGTTCGCGCTGATCAGGAATGTGCCGCTGTCCAGAACCGTCTTTGAGGACGCCAGGAGAACGTGGCTCCAGATGAAGCCGGCGACGAAATCGACCTTGTCCTGCTTGACGAGCTTGTCGGCCTTCTGCTTGCCGATTTCCGGCTTGAAGCCGTCGTCTTCGAGGATGAACTCGACCTTCTTGCCACCCATCTCGCCGCCGATATGCTCGAGTGCGAGGTTGGCCGCGTCGACCATATCGTTGCCGATGACGGCAGCCGGCGTCGTGACCGTGGTAACAAAGCCGATCTTGATGGGGCCGTGACCGCCCGCCAGAGCAGCACCCGACGCGAGCACGCCGGCGGCAACCAGAGCGGACACCGTCTTGAGTTTGTGCAGCATGAACCGAAGCCTCCCGGTATTGTGGTTGGCGACATCATGCCAGAAGCGGGGCCGGAGGCAAGCAGCGGCGCTGCGGCGGCATTTTCACGGAGGCGGGGCAGCAGTGAAACCGATCACAGGCGTGTTGATCATCGTCGGGATCCTGGGTCTCGTCGGTCTGCTCCTGTGGGGCGCTCGAGAGTCCTGCAAGGCGTCCGTCGACTGCCCATGGTCGATCCTGTACTAGGCGCCCCCAAGGGTCAGTTCGCGATCGCCTGACCACCGTCAATATAATATGTCTCGCCGGTCAGGAAGGGGATGTCCTCGCCGATCAAGGCGGCGACGAGGCGGGCGATCTCCCAAGGCTCCCCGGGGCGGCCACCCGGAATGGCCCGGCGGATGAAGGACGCGAAACGCTCATCATCCATATGATCCCGGTTGAGATCCGTCATCGTGAAACCCGGGGCAACGTCCACAACCCGGATGCCGTCGCGCGCCCACTCCACGGCAAGACACCGGGTAATGGCGCCCACCGCGGCCTTTGACGCGCAGTAGGCGGCATGCTGTTTCACCCCAATCTTGTCGTAGTGGGAGCCTATGTTGACGATGATCCCGCCCTCAGCAGCAACAAGATGGGGATAGGCGGCCTGGCATGCGGCGAACACGGCCGTGGTGTTGACCGACATCACCTCGTCGAAGTCATCGAGAGAAAACTCTGAACTGCGTCCCTGGCGATGTATGCCCGCGTTGTTGACCATCGCGTGGATGCCGCCGCCGCGCTCCGCCAGTGACGCCAGAGCGGACGCCACCGATGCCGGATCGGACACATCGGCAACCAGCGGGATCATCCGGTCGGCCGCCCCGTCCGCGACCGGCTGGTCTTCCGGACCCGTCCCCTTCCGGGAGAGACACCCAACCGTGAAACCGCGCGCCAACAACTCGTTTGCGATGGCGGCGCCAAGCCCCCTCGACGCACCGGTGACGGCGACGACGCGGGTAGAGGGGTCGAGCGATGACGGGTTGCTGGACATAGGCCTTGCTCCAGAGTGATTCTGCGCGAACACCATAGCCCTCACATCGGGCGCGGCGCATCGCCGTTGATTACATGCGCCGTCGGCGCTCTACTCGATACATCCTGCCAGCAGAGTTCCGAGACACGATGATCTGCCAAGCCCGGCGCCGTCCGGACCATCCCCAGCCGTGACCGCGACGGCCGACACCGCAAACCCGGCGGCAACACCGCACCCGATCCGTTGGCTCGTGCTGTTCGGCGTCTGGGGATGTTACTTCAGCTTCGGATTGACGATCGCCGGGCTGGCGCCGCTGGTTGAGCCGATCACACGGGATTTGGAGATCTCCCACACCGCGATGGGCGGTGTTCTGGGTGTCTGGCAGCTCGTCTACATAGCTGCGGCCGTGCCCTGCGGGTCCTTTCTGGATCGGGTCGGCGCTCGGCGGGCGCTCTTCATCGGCGTCATGATCATCGCAGCGTCGTCCTACTTCCGCGGGCTCGCCGACGGTGCACTGACGCTGTACTTGGCGGTTGGTCTGTTCGGCGTTGGCGGCCCCATCGTCTCCGCCGGCGCACCAAAGGTCATCGCCCGATGGTTCCAGGGCTCTGAGCGCGGGTTCGCCATGGGGATATACATGACCGGTCCCAATCTGGGCGCTGTGACCGCGTTCTCCGTGACCAACGCCGTGATGATGCCCACTTTCGACAATGATTGGCGGATGGTGCTGCAAGTCTGGGCCATGGTCGCGGCGTGCGCGGGTGTCGCATGGCTCGCCATCGCCCATCTGCCCTCCGTCCGCACCCGCGACGGCACCGCGGAAGCAGCAGCGTCAAAGGCCCCGCAGCTCCAAGTCATCCGGGATCTTCTGAGGATACCGGCGGTCCCCGTCATCCTGGCCATGAGCGTGGGCATCTTCATGTTCAACCACGGGCTTAACAACTGGCTGCCGGAACTCCTCCGAAACGGCGGCATGACCCCGGTGACGGCTGGATATTGGGCGACTGTGCCCACCGTGGTGGGCGTCGCGGGCTCTCTCCTTATCCCGAGGCTGGCAACACCGGCCCGGCGTCTCTGGATCTTAGGCGGCCTGCTGATCGCCGCCGCTCTTTCAGCCTTGCTGCTGATGTCGGACTGGCTTCCCGCGTTGGGACTGGGCCTGATCCTTCAAGGGATCGCGCGCTCATCGATGATGACCATTGCCATTCTGACCCTGGTGGAAACCCCGGGCGTCGGAGAAGCGAGGGCCGGTACGGCAAGCGGGCTTTTCTTCTCCGCCGCCGAGGTGGGCGGAGCGGGCGGTCCGTTCCTACTTGGACTGTTGTTCGATGCAACGGGAGACTTCATGGCGGGGCTGCTCAGCCTGTCAGTCATCGCTGGGGCCATGCTGGTGGCGGTGGCAGCCCTTCGCAGGCTGCAATCGGCATCGCCGGAGAGTACCGCCTAGAGCCGCCTGCCCTTGAACTGATCCTTCAGGGCTTCAAACCGCTCACGCCCCCCGGGCATCAGGGGAAAGATCTCCAGCGCAGCTCCCAAAGCCTTTGCTGCCCCTTCTGGCTGTTCAAGCGCGATATAGATCAGCCCGAGACCGGACAGCGCGCCAAAGTGCCGGGGTTCCAGAACGAGCGTCCGCTGGATATCCGCCACGGAGCCATCGAAATCGCCCCGGAAGTACCGCACAGTCGCCCGCTTGTTCCAGCCCTCTGCGAAATCGGGGGCGAGGCGGACCACCCGCTCAAAAGCCTCATTGGCGGCGACCAGATCGCCGTCGTTCATCGCCCCCATGCCCCGTCGCATCCAATCGCTAACGTCCGAGTCCGGATGCTCGATCCAGATCCGCCAGATCCGGTCCGCCGCACGGGTCGCGTCGTCGAGATGCTCAGCCTCGGCCAGAAGCTCAAAAAGATCGTTCAGACGCGTGTCAGTCTGATCCGCCAACGCGTCTCCGCCACCGGTCCAAAGACCGCCGAGGAGAGCAAGACCGACAAGGGCGGCGCGCCAACGCATGCCTGGGCTCCGATCCGGACTCAGATGCCGCTGGACGGAGACTGAGGGTGTCCGGGCGCTGTTTGCGCAGTCGCATCCGCGATCCGCGACTTGATGTTGTCAATCGGGTTATCGGAGATGTAGCGGTCGTAGACCCACATCACGATGTCGGAGCCGGCCTTACCGACCACGGCGATCCCGCAGGTGAAGGCGGCCCCGGTTCCGATCACGCCCAACGCGCCCGGTGTTCCGGCCCCCGATGCCAAGGCGGGAGAGACGCTGATGGCGCTGACGGTGGCCCCGATCGCGGCCCCGAACGCACAGTAGTGAAGGTACTCGCGGGTGCTCTCGGCCGAGGCGCGGGTCGACGAGCCCGCGCTGATCAAGACGGCCAGAAATCCAACTGCCATTAAACGGCCAACGAGAACCCACCCACGAATGGGTAACGATCCCGTCCGCTTCGCATGATCATGTCCGCTCATCGATCCAACTCCCCCACGTCGCCAACGGCGGCAATTCCTTTAGGTCGTGGCCCACCGGTCGCCCAATCCAGTAATGCAACAGTATGAACGATTGGCGCCGGGGCGCCATCGGCCAACTGCGTCATACAGCCGATGTTTCCGGCTGCGATGATGTCTGGCGCGGTCTTCTCTATGTTGGCGAGCTTGCGGTCCTTCAGTTTCCCGGCAATTTCCGGTTGGAGGATATTGTACGTTCCAGCGGAACCGCAGCACAAATGCCCCTCGGGCACGTCGCGGACCCGGAACCCAGCCTTCTTCAGGAGTTTCTGCGGCAGCGTCTTGATCTGCTGCCCATGCTGCATGGAGCAGGCGGAATGATAAGTGACCGATTGCCCTGTCTTCGTCGTTACTTCCGGCAACCCGATCTCATCTAGAAACTCGGTGACATCCCGCGTCATCTCGGAGATTCGGGCTGCTTTCTCCGCCAGTTGGGGATCCTCACGGAACATGAAGCCATAGTCCTTAACCGTCGTCCCACACCCGGATGCATTGATTATCACCGCATCGAGGCCGTCCCCCTCGACCTCTCGGGTCCATGCCTCAATGTTCGCGCGTGCCGCCGCATGCGCCGACTCCTCTTTGCCCATATGATGGGTGAGTGCCCCACAACAACCGGCTCCTTCCGCGACCACGACCTCAACACCGGCGCGACGCAGGAGGCGAATCGTCGCCTCATTGATCTCCGGTTTCAGGACGGGTTGGGCACAGCCGGACAGAAGCGCCACCCGCGCGCGTCGTTCGCCTTCGGCCGGAAAAACCTGCGGGATGTCCACCGGACTGGGGCTGGGAATGCTCAGCGGCGCAAGCGACAGCATCGCTTTCAGACGTCCACCAAACAGACCGCCCGCCAAACCCGCGAACGGCCGCCCGAACCAAGCGCCGATAAGGGCCAGACGAAACCTGTTCGGGTAGGGCAGGAGCCACGACAGCAACGATCTGAGCCACCGGTCCACAACGGGACGGTCATAGGTCTTCTCGATATGGGTCCGGGCGTGATCAACCAGATGCATGTAGTGCACGCCGGAAGGGCAGGTCGTCATGCAGGATAGGCAAGACAGACACCGGTCCACATGCTTCACGACATCGCCGGTTGCCGGCTTGTCATTCTCCAGCATGTCCTTGATCAGATAGATCCGGCCTCGCGGGCTATCCAACTCGTCGCCCAGCAGGACAAACGTCGGACAGGTCGCTGTGCAGAAGCCGCAGTGCACGCAGGTCCGCAGAATAGATTCCGCGACCCGAATGCCCGGATCTTCCAATTGCTTGGCGGTAAAATTGGTTTGCATCGTCCCCTCCGGGGAGATGCTATAGCACGGCCGGACGCAGACCCGATGGGTCTATCGTTCCGTCATCCGAAAAGTCGCATATAGGCCGCCCGTCCCGGGCGGCGGCAGGCGGCAGTCGCCGGGTGTCAGCCCTGGCGCGCCTTGAACCGCGGGTTCGTCTTGTTGATGACGTAGACGCGGCCCTTCCGCTTGATGACGCGGCAGTTCCGGTCCCGCTTTTTCAGGGTCTTGAGAGAGTTTGCGATCTTCATGACAGTCTGTTCCTGGCACCGGTTCCCGGAAGAGCGGCGGACTATACGGATCACGCGGGGGAAGTCAACCGAAAGGCCGACACCTATCGGATCTTTGGTTCCTTGATCGCGAAGAAACGATAGACCGCGACATCCCCCTCTTCCAGCAAGCGGGAGAAACGGGCCCATCTCTCTGCGTCGACCATCATAAGCTGGAGGACTTCCGGTCTGGATTTCGGGCGCTCCGTATTCTGGAGCTTCTGGGTCAAACGGTTGAAGTCCGACAGCACATGGCCGCGATACCGCTCGGAGATGTCTTCCTTGATCCGGATCTCAAGACCCAGGTCGGTGAACAACTCCTCATACTTCTCCAGATGATCAAGATGAACTTTCCGGGGCTCCTGGGATTGCCACTTTCGGACACGCTCCGTGGGGCCGCCGGGCTTCAGAAGCACAAAGTCCGTCAGACAAAGCTGTCCATAGAGGTTCAGCGACTGATAGAGCATTTTCATCACGCGTGTCTTCGACGGCATCATGCAAAGCGCCTCACGGGCGAGCACGGCGTCGAACGCGTTCCTTGGCAGGACCGTCTCTTCCGGGTCGAAAGGGAGCGCCTTGAGTTTGCCGCGCGCCTTGGACTTCGCGAACAACCGCTTCGCCTCTTCCAAGAGCTCCGGAACCGTTTCATACCCGGTCACGAATGCGCCGAACCGCTCCGCCACAGCGACGGACGTGCCCCCCAATCCGGAGGCGAGATCAAGCATCCTGTGGTTCTCGCTGAGAGCGAAGGGCTTCACCAGATGGATGGGATAGTCCGATCCGCCAGGGCCGAGGTGCCCCTCCCCCCAGATCATCTCCAACGCCCTCAGGTGGATCGGTCCCCAGGCGCTCAGATCAACGACTTCTTCGACCGTCTCTGGCTGAACCACGCGGCTCTTACGCCGTACCGAGATGGCTTCGATTGGATCGATACCGTGCCACCACGCGTTCAAGCGTTCCCGGAAGTTTCGGTTCGACCCCCCGCCCGATGTCATGAAGAACGTCACCATTGAGGTGGTTTCCCAATGAGGACCATTTTCACCCCGCTCGCCCAAGAAGGGAATGGGTGATATCCAAAGTCGTGGCCGACTGAAGCCGGGCGGGCGAATGAGTTGTCATGTACAAACCAAATTCGGCGTGTACATGTGGCATATACAAGGAAACGAAAGATTGAACAATTGTTTGAAAACAAAACCAATGCATACTTTCAGTCTCGCGCCAAGCGTCTGCTCTGAAACCTCTCGTCTTCTCCAAGGTTTCTGAACCCGAAGCGTGAGACCGGAAGTTTTGGACAGAGCCACACCAAAGCCCGCCCCGTCTGTGGATAACCAGCGTCAGGCAGGGCTCGTCTACGCAGTTCTGGCAATTCTGGTCATTTCTCCTGATGCGCTGCTGATCCGGCTGATCGATGCGGAGCCTTGGACCTTCATCTTCTGGAGGGGCCTTGCGCTGGCGCTGGGGACCGGGGCGTTGATCTTCGTCATGAACGGCCGCCGCGCGCTGGCCTTGTGGCGGGCGGCGGGACGAACGGGTCTGATGATCGCTGTCGTCTATGCCGGTATGACGATCTGCTTTCAGTGGTCCATTCAGACGACGGCGGTCGCGAACACCCTGGTTCTGATCAGTACTGCCCCGTTGTTCGCTGCGATGTTCGCGTTCCTCATTCTGCGGGAGAGAATCGATCTGGCAACCTTTGCTGCCATTGTTGTGAGCTTCGGAGGGGTCATGATCGTGGTTGGCGGCGGCGTCAGTGCCCGGAACTTGGAGATCGGAGATGTCTTGGCGGTCGGCGCGTCGGCGGCTCTGGGCCTCTACTTCGTCTTGTTGCGGCGCGCGTCAAACATCGACTCCCTGCCCTGGATTGTCGTGGCCGGTTTCTTGGTGACCGCGTCGGCAACGGTGATGACATCGGACTACGCGATCACAGCCCGGCAAGCCGGCCTTTTCCTGGTTCTGGGCGCCGTACTGCTTCCGCTATCAGCCTATCTGCTGATGCAGGCCGCACGACGGGCACCGGCACCTGACGTCGGGCTCGTCGTCCTGCTTGAGACTCTTCTCGGGCCACTTTGGGTCTGGCTGGTGATTGCTGAGGAGCCGCCCCCACGAACGCTGATCGGCGGCTCGATTATTCTGCTGACCCTGCTGACCCATGCCCTGATCGTTGTTCGGAGAGACCGGCAGAGACGGTTTCACCAGCAGGATGACCGAGACTAGAGTCAAATCGATAGAGCGGCTTCACGACCGGCGCTTAATCACAAAGTGACCCAAGCGCCGGACGACCCGCTCTAGCGGCGGATCCCGTCAAGAAGCTGCGCCGATACACGCTGGATCAGCATGACGTCGTAGCCGAGGACCAGGAACCGGTATCCACGGTCGATCTTCTCATTCGCTTCTTCCGGCGAGAGCGCCATTCCGCCGAGAGCGACTTTGCTCTCCAGGATCTTCTTCTCCGCCCGGGCGATCGCCGCCTTGACCTCCGGATGGTCCCGGTCCCCGGGGTGACCCATGCTGACCGCGAGGTCCATCGGCGCCACGTTCGCGACGTCCAGGCCCGGCACGGCAAGGATCTCGTCCAGCGCCTCGACCGCGTCGATATGCTCAATGAGAACCGTATTCACCAGCTCTTCGTTGGCGATCTTGAAATACGCCATGGCATCGGGCTGGCCCCAACGGATGGGCGCCAGGAATGGCCCCCAGCCACGTTGTCCCTTGGGCGGATAGAACATCGCCTCCACCGTGGCCTCCGCCAGCGCGCGATCGTTGATCATCGGGAAGATCATGCCCATGGCGCCGGCATCGAGGACCGGCTTGCACAGCGCTTTGTCCGGTTTGCCCACCCGAACCAACGGCGCACATTCCGTCCCGGCCGTTGCCTGAATCATCTGCTGGCAACTGGCAAGGTCGATCGCCCCGTGCTCCATATCGATGAACAGGTAATCGTACCCGCAACTCGCCAGAACTTGAGCCAATGCCGGACTCGGCATGGTGATCAGAACCCCGACACAGGCTTTACCAGCCCTGAGCCGGGCTTTCATAGGATTCGCCATGACGCTTCGCTTCCCGAACTGTTTTCTTTTGTCGGGAGACTAACGCGCGGAGGCACGGCCTCAAACCTGAAAGCCCGAAGGAAGGCGGTGTTAGTGGGCCGTCCGTGACAAGGGGGACTTATCTTCACAAGGCGGGAGGTGCGCCTTCACCACGTCGAGCAGATGTTGGAGCCGAAACGGTTTCACCAAAGACGCCCGTGCGCCGGCCTCAACCGCTTCCGCGGCAAGGGCGTCGCGTGCTGAGTCCTGCCCGCTCCCATCTCCGGCCGTCACCGCGACGATCGGCATGCCCGGGCACGCCGTGACCAAATGACGGATCAAACTGAAGCCGTCCTCTTCGGGCATGTTCAGATCCGTGATCACTAGATCCGGGTTCTCGTCGGCCACAACGCGGCGTCCGATCTTGCCGTTCTCCGCACCGAAAACGTCAAAACCGACCTGCTCCAGGCTCATCATCACGATGTCCCGGAGATCCTCGTCGTCTTCCACATATACGATGCGCGGCATGCGAATTGGCCTTCTCTCTCGATGCAACACGACAATAGTGAGCGTGGGCGTCAGGGGCCAGTCGGGAAGTGCCACGGTTTAGCCACAGTTCGGATTTTTGTACGTATATTAATGAGTTGGGGGTCATCACATCTTCGAGACAGTGATGTGAAGCGGCGATGGAGCTGACCGAAGCCGGTCTGCGTCAGTCAACGTCTCCGACATACGCACCAAGTGCCCGGGCGGTAACAATCAAGTCGTCATCCAGGGCCACGCGTTTGGCGCGCCCGGCGACCGAAGCGAAAGGAACGGACTCAACCCGCCTGTTCCGCCAGGCGACCATGCGGCCGGTTTCCCCGCGCACCAGGAGGTCCACGGCATGGACCGCGAATGTCGAGGCCAACATCCGGTCGCGATACGCGGGCTCAGCCCCGCGCTGCACATGGCCAAGGACCGTGACGCGCGTTTCCGCTCCGGTCTCCCGCTCAATGATCTCCGCGAGTGCGTGACCGATCCCGCCATAC
Source organism: Thalassobaculaceae bacterium (assembly GCA_963691835.1). Classification (GTDB taxonomy): domain Bacteria; phylum Pseudomonadota; class Alphaproteobacteria; order Thalassobaculales; family Thalassobaculaceae. The sequence continues at coordinate 2,913,529 of OY829383.1, read as the reverse complement.
CGACCCGTGGCAAGTCTCACGGCATCCCCTTCGGGGTTTGTCACCCCTTCGGCGACAACGGCGAGCGCAAACGTTCGCCCTTTGTCGGCGACCTTGCGAAGCGTTTCCTTGATACCGGCAATCGAGTAAGGAATCTCCGGGATCAGGATGATATCCGCCCCGCCGGCCACACCCGCGCTCAGGGCAATGTGCCCCGTGTCCCGGCCCATGACCTCCAGGATCATGAGCCGGTCGTGACTGGCGGCGGTCGGCTGAAGCCGGTCCAGAGCTTCCGTCGCCACCTCCACCGCTGTGTGAAAACCGATGGAGACGTTGGTTTCGACAACATCGTTGTCGATGGTCTTCGGCACACCCACAACAGGAATTCCCCCGAGGTCGGCGAGCCGGTTCATGATCGAGAAACTACCGTCACCGCCGATCACAATAAGCCCATCCAACCCGAGCGACTGAAAACCGTCGATCACCTCACGGGACCGGTCCATTCGCGTGCCATCCGGCATGGGATAGTCGAACGGGTCGCCGGAACTGACAGACCCGAGGATGGTACCGGACCGGCGAAGCACTGTTCCGTCGAAGTCCGCGGGCGAAATCTCATCCGCCGCGACGGGACGCTGCATGAGGCCGGCAGGACCGTTCCGAATGCCGGTCACGCGCCATCCGTACGTTCCGGCCGCATGCAGGGTTACTGCGCGGATAGCCGCGTTTAAGCCCGCGCAATCGCCACCGCTGGTCATCACGGCCAGATGGCCATTCCGTCTCGCTTCGCTCATGATCGGCTCCCAAAACGGCAAACGGTGGACCGGTTCGCACCCGATGGTGCCACGGTCAAGCGTCCCGAGGGAGGGAACTTGAGGGGAGAGACCGTGGGGGGAGAGACCATGACAAACACCAATCTGCGCATCGTCGACGCGCACCATCATCTTTGGAACCTCAGCCAGAACTACTACCCTTGGCTTTCGGACCGGCCGGAGACGGGTTTCTTCCTGGGTGACTACTCCCAGATCAAACGGAACTATCTGCCTGAGGACTATCGCCGCGATGCCGATGGTTTCGATATCGCGGCCACCGTCCATATCGAAGCTGAGTGGGACCGGGATGCGCAGGTGGCGGAAACCGCCTGGCTTCACGGGATCGCCGAACAGCACGGAATGCCGAACGTCGTCGTCGGCCATGTCTGGCTGGCGGGCGAGAACTGCGAGGCAGTGCTGCGCGGGCATATGGCACACCCGCTGTTCCGGGGCGTCCGGTCAAAGCCCGTTACGGCAGCGACCGCCAGCGAGCCCCTGCCGGACGGGCCTCACACCATGGCGGACCCGAACTGGCGGCATGGGTTCGGGCTGCTTCAATCCTTCGGGCTGACCTACGATTTGCGGGTCCCCTACTGGCACCTTGCCGAGGCGGCCGAGGTCGCCGCCGAGTTTCCTGACGTTCCGATCGTCCTTAACCACTGCGGCTTCCCCTGGGACCGGAGCCCGGAAGGCTTGGCGGCGTGGAGGACGGGGATGAAAACCATCGCCGCCCGGCCGAACGTTCATGTGAAGCTTTCCGAACTCGGCCTTCGAGATGCTGCGTGGAGTGTTGAGAGCAATCGTGGCGTTGTCCTCGACGCGCTGGAGATCTTCGGGGCGGACCGTGCCATGTGGGCATCCAACTTCCCGGTCGCCGGATTGCGGGTCGGATACCGGCCGCAGCTTGAGGGTTTTCTCGAGATTCTGTCCGACCTGACCGCTGCCGAGAAAGATGCGGTCTTCTGCGGAAATGCCGTGCGTTTTTATAGGATTCCGGGCGTTTGACGCAGTGAGTGATCCGAGACGATGTCCTCGCTCGTAGCTGTTTTTGTGGTCTGCGAATCCCTTTCTTGAAACAGGGCATGTCGCGCCGATATATACCGGTCAGACATATATCGGAACGATACATAGGACTGGAGAGCTGATGGACACGCGGACGCTGTGCCTCGCTGTCCTGCTGCGCGGCGATGCCAGCGGCTACGAGATCAAGAAAGAGTTCGAGGACGGTCCGTTCTCGCACTTCCAGTTGGCGTCCTTCGGCGCGATCTACCCCGCGCTGTCGAAGCTCGCCGCGGACGGTCTCGTCACCGTTACCGAACAAGAGCAGGACGGACGCCCGGACAAGAAGGTCTATCGGATCACCGAGTCGGGTCGCGCCGTACTCGTCGGAGAGCTCCATAAACATCCGCACCGGGACCGCTATCGGTCCGACTTCCTGTTCATGCTGTTCTTCGCCGATTGCCTGGCACCCCAGAGGATTGCCGAGCTGATTGACGAACGGCGGGACTTCTACCGGGAGACCGTTGCCCGCATGGATGATTGCGACAGCCTTCCCACGCCCGGCCATGCATTCGTTCATGGCTTCGGTCGGGCCGTGTATGCGGCGGCGGCGGACTATCTCGAGACCAACCGCGATGCCTTTCTGGAGACGGTTGAGACCGACCCATCAAAAATCTCGACCCGGGAGGCGGCGGAATGACCCGTCTCAGCCGTTGTTCCTACAACTCCGTTTCCAACCGCACGGTGATTTCGACATGCGCGTGAAGGGCTCCATCATTCTGGCGGTACTCGTGGCCATCGGGGCCACCGCCTGGATCGGCTCCGGACAGCTCGGCGACCGGCAGGCGCCGGATATTGCGGCGACACTTGTCCAGAACCCGGCGCCAGAGGCACAGGAAGCGTTCGCCGTCCGCGTGAAGCGCACGGTGGCAGCACCTTATGTGCGGACCATATCGATCACCGGTCAGACCGAAGGCTCCCGCCATATCAGGATCGCTTCCCAGATCGATGGCCGCATCGTCAAGGTCGGACCAAGTGACGGCGTCCCTGTCAGCCATCGCGAAACCATCGTCCAGATGGACCCCGAAGACCGTTTCGCCCGGCTCGAAGAAAGCCGCGCGCGCCTAACCCAGCGGGAAGTCGAGTACAAAGCCGCCTCATCCCTTGCCCTCAAAGGTTTCCAGGCAGAGACGCGGCGGGCGGAAAGTGCGGCGGACCTCGAACAAGCCCGCGCCCAGGTCAAATCCATGGAAGTGGAGATTGGATTTCTCACCATCGGCGCCCCGTTCGACGCCGTCCTGGTCGACCGGATGGTCGAGCTTGGGGATTTCGTCTCCCGCGGCGACCCCGTGGCCCATCTGATCGATCTTGATCCAATTCTCGTCACGGCGATGGTGTCAGAGAACGACTACCTGCAGATCGAGGTGGGTCAACAGGCGGACGGTGTGTTGATCGATGGCCGGTCGCTGAGCGGCATTGTCCGGTTCGTCGCCCCGAGCGCTGATGAAGCCACCCGCACCTTCAAAGTCGAGCTGGAGGTTCCCAACGAAGATCTCTCCATCCCCGAAGGTGTGACCGCACAGCTCTCGATCTCCGGAGAGCCTGTGATGGCGCACAAGCTTTCCGCCGCACTCTTCACGCTCGACGACAACGGAAAGATCGGGGTGAAGGCCGTCGATGCGTCGAACTTCGTTCGTTTCCATCCGGTCACGATCGTGGGGGCAAGCAACAACGAGGTCTTCGTGACAGGGCTGCCTGCCGAGGCGGATGTGATCACCGTCGGTCAGGAGTTCGTCGTCACGGGCGAGCAGGTCCGGGTTTCCCGTACGGACGATGATGGGAAGGGAGGACCGACCTCGTGAGAACCGTCATCGACTTCGCGTTGACCCGGGCGCGGACAACGGTGTCCGCGCTTGTGTTGATCCTGATCTCGGGCGTCGTCGCCTATGTCCAGATTCCCAAGGAATCGGATCCGGACGTCAACATCCCGATCATCTACGTGTCCCTACATCACGAAGGCATCTCCCCGGAAGATTCGGAGCGTCTGCTGCTCCGCCCAATGGAGAAGGAACTTCAGTCGATCGAGGGCGTGAAGGAGATGCGGGCGACCGCCTATGAAGGCGGTGGGAACGTGACGCTGGAGTTCGATGCGGGATTTGACGCGGACAAGGCGCTGACCGATGTCCGGGAGAAGGTCGATATCGCCAAGCCGGAACTCCCCGAAGAAACCGACGAGCCGACGGTTAACGAGGTCAATATCAGCCTGTTCCCCGTGCTCGTGGTGACGCTGTCGGGAGAGGTGCCGGAGCGCGCGCTTCTGTATATGGCGCGGCGTGTCCGGGACGCGATCGAGAGCATTCCGATGGTGCTGGAGGCCAACCTGACCGGCAACCGGGAAGAGCTGGTCGAGTTAGTGATCGACCCCTTGCGCCTGGAAGGGTACCAGCTGGATGCGTCCGCAGTGCTGGAAGCGGTCCAGAGATCCAACCAACTCGTTGCGGCCGGCACGCTGGATACCGGCAACGGCCGCTTCCCGATCAAGGTGCCGGGCCTCTATGAAGGTCTGGACGATATTCTGACCCAACCGCTCAAGGTGAACGGTGACGCGGTTGTGACCGTGGCCGATGTCGCGACGGTCAACAGAGGCTTCAAGGACCGGGAGTCGGTTGCGCGTCTCGATGGCCGGCCGGCCATTGCTATCGAGATCTCAAAGCGCACCGGCGAGAACATCATCGATACCATCGCCGCGGTGCGGTATGTGGTCGACCGGGCCAAGGAACAGCTCCCAGAAGGCGTCGACGTCACCTACAGCCAGGACCGCTCAAGCAACATTCGCGGCATGCTGGGAGACCTTCAGAACAACGTCACCAGCGCCATTCTGCTGGTCATGATCGTGATCCTCGGCGCCCTTGGCGTTCGCTCCGCTGGCTTGGTTGGCATTGCCATCCCGGGCTCCTTCCTGCTCGGCATTCTGGTTTTGTCGATGATGGGACTGACCATCAACGTCGTTGTGCTGTTCGCGCTGATCCTTGCCGTGGGCATGTTGGTGGACGGTGCGATCGTGGTGACCGAGCTCGCCGACCGGAAACTGGCGGAAGGCCTCACCCCGCGGCAGGCCTATGGTGAGGCCGCCAAGCGGATGTCCTGGCCGGTGATCGCATCCACCGCGACGACGCTCGCCGCCTTCATGCCGCTGATCTTTTGGCCGGGCGTGGTCGGGGAGTTCATGAAATTCCTACCCATCACCCTGGTCGCCACGCTGAGCGCGTCGCTTGCGATGGCGTTGATCTTCGTGCCGGTCCTGGGTGCGGCGATCGGTCGGCGGGACGCCCGCGATCCCGCGGCCGCGAAGGCTCTGGCGGCGGCTGAGTCCGGAAGCCTTGAGGACATCAAAGGCTTCACCGGTGCTTACCTATCGGTCCTGGGTTTCGCCCTTCGTCACCCGGCCAAGATCCTGGTTCTCGCGGTCATGGCGCTGATAGGCGCGCAGGTCGCCTACGCAAACTACGGCCGGGGTATCGAGTTCTTTCCGGACATCGAGCCCGAACAGGCGCAACTCCACATCCACGCCCGCGGCAACCTCTCAACGGATGAGAAGGCCTTGCTGGTCTCCGATATCGAGAGGGAGGTGCTCCGGTTCGACGCCTTCAAGTCGGTCTACACGTTCGTTGGAAAAGCTCAGGGAGGCGGACGCGATATCGCCGAGGATGTGATCGGCACCATCCAGCTTGAGTTCAAGGACTGGGATGAGCGCGCGAAGGCCGATGATATCCTGGACCGCATCGTCGAGGCGTCAGAGAAATGGGCTGGCGTCACCGTGGAGCCCGTCAAGCAGCAGGGCGGACCACCGACCGGGAAGCCGGTTCAGGTGGAGCTCCAATCCTTCTTCCCGGAAAAGCTCCCGGAGGCGGTCCGGATCGTTCGCGACAAGTTCGAGTCGATGGAAGGCCTCGTCCAAATCGAGGACGATCGCGATCTGCCGGGGATTGAATGGAAGCTCACAGTTGACCGGGCGCAGGCGGCAAAGTTCGGTGCCGACATCTCCCTGGTGGGAACCTACGTCCAGCTCGTCACCAAGGGCTTCAAGATCACCGATTATCGGCCCAACGACAGCGACGAGGAAATCGACATTGTCGTTCGCTATCCCGAAGCGCTGCGGACGCTTGATCAGTTGGAGCGTATCCGCATCCAGACGGATCAGGGTCTGATCCCGATCTCGAACTTCATCACATACGGGCCGGAGCCGAAGGTTGGCCGGATCAACCGGGTGGACTCCCGCCGGGTCATGACGGTGAAGTCAGATGTGCTGCCCGACGTCCTGCCCGCCGACAAGGTCACCGAGATCCAGGCCTGGCTGCCGACCGCCGGTCTGCCCGACGGCGTCGACGTCGTCTTCAAGGGCGAGGACGAAGAGCAGCGGGCCGCCCAGGCGTTTCTCGGCAAGGCGTTCGGCGTGGCGCTGTTCGTGATGGCGATCATCCTGGTCACCCAGTTCAACAGCTTCTACAGCGCGTTTCTGATCTTGAGTGCGGTGATCATGTCGACGATCGGCGTGATGCTCGGCCTGCTGATCACCGATAAGCCCTTCGGCATCGTGATGACGGGGGTGGGCGTGATCGCGCTCGCAGGCATTGTCGTGAACAACAACATCGTTCTGATTGATACGTTCGATTTCCTGAAGACAAAGTCGGCCAATGCCAAAGAGGCAATCATGCGGACGGGCGCTCAGCGCCTCCGGCCGGTGCTTTTGACCACGGTGACGACAATCCTTGGCCTGTTGCCCATGGTCTTCCAGACCAACATCGACTTCGTCAGCCGGCAGGTCTCGACCGGAGCTCCGTCGACGCAATGGTGGGTTTCGCTGGCGACCGCGATCGTGTTCGGGCTGGCGTTCGCGACCATTCTCACGCTCCTCGTCACCCCGTCCGCATTGATGGTCCGGGCCAATGTGCAGGCGTGGTTCAGACGGCGGCGGCAGGAGGATGACCGGGCGTTCGATCTCGTGGACGATCCGGCCGAACCGGAGACCGCTGATACGCAAGCCCCGGTTCGGCCCGTCCAGTATCCGACGGCAGCAGAATAGAAGCGATGGTCAACATCCGGTCATCCGAGCGTCAGGGCTGACCGCCTTCCGCCGGTTTGGACAGCGCTTTCGCCAGCGCCTCGCGTGCGGCGGCCAAGGTCTGCCCGGCCTCGCCTCTCAGGAGCCCGCGGTCGGCAAGCCGGTCGAGGATCGACAGCACATCGGAGCGGTCGCCTGTTTTCCGGTCACCGATCAGTTGGACCTTGCCGAACAGCAAGGCCATGTCCCGCTTCAGGAGGTCGAAGGACGTCTCGAACTGGGACAGCCGCTCCATGAGCTGAAGCGTTGCTTCGTAGGAGGCGCGAGCGGGTTCAAGGTTACCGCTCAGCAGAGCGAGATCCCCTAAACCATTGTGGGTCGTAGCGAGGTCCTGAACCCAGAATGCGTTCCCCGGCGTCGACGCCACCAGAGGCTCGCAAATCTGCAGACGCGCCGTATAGGCCTGTATGCCGACATACGCGTCACCGCGCGTGATCGCCCGGTCCCCGATCTGCCGGAGGATCAGCATCCGCGTTCGCGCCTGCCCTTCGTGCAGGAGACCCAACGCCTCTTGGGCAACCTTGTCGGCACCAGCATGATCGCCCGCTGCCGCCAACGACTGCGACTTTTGGATGAGTGTTGCCGCATCCACGCCCTCGGCGGCCCAAGCCGCCTCATAGGCCTCGATGGCGCGGGCGATCCCCAGACCATCCGACACGGCGGCATAGACGGCATTGGCCGACGCCCCGGTCAGCATCGGCCATTGCATCTGGGAGCCGTCGGGTGTTGTACCGCTTTCTTTCGTTCCTGCGGATTTCTCGTCTGCCATCACACAAAGCAATCCAAGACTTGAACCTCGTTCCAGGTTTTGGGCAGCCCAAACTTTGGGGCCGCCGGACGCCGTTTTAGGTCATGAAGATGCTCGCCCAGGATGCTGGGTTCCGGCTAACGTTCCTGACAACACGATACACCAATCTTCCGGGCGGAGCAGACATCATGGCGGATTACCGCGCGTTCGATGCGGTCAAACGGATCGCGGTCCTGGGCACGGGTACCATCGGTGCGAGCTGGGCCTCATACTTCCTAGCTCAGGGCTACGCGGTCGACGCCTGGGATCCAGGAGAGAATTGGCAAGCGAAACTCAGCCAGTTCGTGGATACCGCTTGGCCTCAACTCATGCGCCTGGGGCTCGCCGACGACGCCGACCGAACCAATGTGATCTGCCATGACACGCCGGAGGCGGCCGTCGCGGCAGCCGACTTCATCCAAGAGAACGCGCCCGAGCGACTGCCCATCAAGCAGGAGCTTTATCAGCGAATCGACAACGCCCTGCCCGCCCAAACCATCCTCGCCAGCAGCACCTCGGGCCTGATCATGAGCGACATGCAGGCTGGATGCGCGTCGGCCGGCAGAATGGTCGTCGGCCACCCCTTCAATCCCCCTCATCTCATTCCATTGGTCGAGGTCGTCTCAGGCAAAGATACGGACCCGGCCGCCGCGGAATGGGCGATGGGCTTCTACCGCCACATCGGCAAGCATTCGATCTACATCCGCAAGGAAGTCCCGGGCCATCTGGCCAACCGCCTGCAGGCCGCACTGTGGCGGGAAGCCGTCTCGGCGGTCGAGCAGGACTTGGCTTCAGTCGAGGACATCAACGCCGCCATGTCACAAGGGCCGGGCCTCCGCTTGGCGCTGATGGGACCGCACATGATCTTCAACCTTGCCGGCGGCAAAGGCGGCATGCGCCATTTCTTTCACCAGTTCGGCCCGTCGATGGGCGCTTGGTGGGAGACGATGGCCACCAATCCGGAGCTCACGGAGGATCTCCAGGCGCAGATCATTAAGGGCGTCGAAGAGGAGATGGGTGAGCGCTCCATCGACGACATGGAAGCTGAACGGGATACCAGGCTCCTGGCTTTGCTTGAGATGCTCAAGAACACCGACGCAGGCCGTTGAGGTTGCAGGGAGCTGGCGCCATGAGTGACGCAAAAGGACCCCAGAAGTCAGTAATGGTGATCGGCGCGGGCGTTGTCGGCACGGCTACAGCCCTTTGGTTGGCCAAGGATGGTCATGCGGTCACACTCGTGGACCGCCGCCAACCCGGGACCGCCACCTCGTTCGGCAATGCCGGCTCCATCGCCGTGGGCAGCGTTTATCCGGTCAGCACGCCGGGCAACTGGAAACAGGTGCCCAAGATGCTTTTCGACCCAGCGGCCCCGCTCGCGCTCAAACCGTCTCATCTCGTCAAGATGCTGCCGTTCGTCGCCAAGTTCTTGGCGGCAGCATCAAAGACCGACGAACTTTCCCGCCAGCTCCGTGCCCTGACGGTTGAGGCGGGGAACGCGCACACCCAGCTCATGAAGGACCATCGCATCGAGGGGATCGTAAAACCCGTCGGATGGCTCAAGGTCTACAAGGACGAGGCCGGCTTTGCGAAGACCGCCGATGAGCGCCGGATCCAGGCCGAACGAGGTGTCCGCAGCGAAACACTCAACGCCGACGAGCTCCGCCAGTTGGAGCCAAACCTCTCGCGTGACTACACGATCGGTTATCACCAACCAGACAACGGCTTCGTCACCAGCCCCGTTGCGCTGACCACAGCGTACGCGGAAGCCTTCCGGTCGCTTGGCGGCACCATCCTCCATGAGCAGGTGATGCGCATGGAAACCGGCCCTGAAGGGGTGACAAAGGTCGTCACCGATCTGGGGATACACACGCCGGACGAAATCGTGATCTGCACGGGTGCCTATACACAGTCTCTAACCCGGCCCCTGGGCCTAAACATTCTGTTGGAGGCGGAGCGGGGCTACCACGTCAACATCGCCCACGAGGGGGAGCATTTGCTCCGGCGTCCCACAACGCTCGGGGAACACAGCCTGGTCTTGGCGCCGATGCGGGACGGAATGCGATTGACGACGGGCTCGGAGTTCAACGCGATCGACGCCGAACCTGACTTCCGGCGCATCCGCCGTCTGATCCCGATGGCGAGGAAGGCGCTCCCCGGTCTCGAGGGAGAGGTGACCCGAGAGTGGGTCGGCAACCGCCCCTCGACCCCTGACAGCCTGCCGGTGCTGGGCCGTTCGGGCACGCTGCGGAACGTCTACTTCAATGTTGGACACGGACATATCGGTTTGACACTGTCGGCGCGCACGGGGCGTCTGGTCGCCGATCTGATCTCAGGAAAAGATCCCGGAATTGATCTCACGGCTTTCCGGGCCGAGCGTTTTTGACAGGTCGCGTTTGAGGATTGAGAGATGAGCGAATTGAAGGTGACCGCCGGGGGCATCGTGTTCGACGCCCGGTTTGAACGAGATCTTGCCCCGGCAACCGTCGCCGCGTTCGAGGCGGCCATGCCGTTCACCAGCAAGATCGTGCATGTGCGGTGGAGCGGAGAGGCTGTCTGGATTCCGCTTGGCGACATGGATTTCGGCGTCGGCTTCGAAGATGCCACCAGCCATCCCGCTCCCGGTCAGGTCATCCTCTATCCCGGCGGCGTCAGCGAGACGGAGATCTTGTTGGCGTATGGCCCTTGCTGCTTTGCCAGCAAGGCCGGGCAACTCGCCGGGAACCATTTCATCACGCTGACGTCCAATCTGGACAAACTGAAGGAACTGGGCCCCAAAACCCTGTGGGAAGGGGCCCAGGAGATCGTTTTTGAGAAGGCCTGACCGCTGAGGCCAGCCATGGTCAGTTGAGGCGCTTGATCCGCCCGTCGGTCCCGGTCGATACGGTGCCGACACTGCGGACGTACTCAATGACCTGGTTGGCGAGCAGACCACCGGCATCGCCATCGATCAGCACCTTGGCCCCCCGGAACACGGTGTAACCGTCTCCGCCACCTGCCACGTAGTCGTTGGTGGCAAGAGAGTAGGTCGCCGTGTCGCTCAGCGCCTTGCCGCCGACTGTGACTTCGACAACACGGGAGCCGGCCGGTTTGGACGCATCGAACGTGAAGGACAGGCCGGCGACCTGCGGGAACCGGCCCGCAACTTCCTCGACCCGGCTGACACCGGTTTCCAGCGCCTCCCGAACCTGCGCGCCCGTCAATTCAAGCTTCACTGTCGAATTGCCGAAAGGAAGCTCGGACAGAATGGTCTTCCGGGTCAGTTCCGTTCCGGGCGCATAGACTGTGTCGCCGCGGATCCCACCACCATTCGCAAAGCCGATATCGGCATCGGTTGCCACACGGCTCGCTTCTGCAACAAGGTTCCCGAACGCGGTTTCCTGACTGCGGATGGAAGAGCGGCGCGTGTCCATCTCAACACCCGCGGTTCCGATCTTCTGACCCAGCTCCTCGTCAAGCTCGGCTTCGTACGCTTCGACCCGTGCCTGCACCCCGGCATCGGGCGTCGCACCCGACGTTGCCGCCAATGCAAATGTCGGCGTCCAGATGAACCGGAGCTTCCCGCGCTTTTCCACACGGTTCATAAGAATATCCGTTCTGGCGATGAACTCCCCTTGCGCGCCTGCGGACACGGTCATGTTTCTGCCGTTGTAGGCCGTGCGGGCCACGTGGTCGTGCCCACCCAAGACAAGATCCACGTTCTTCATCGTGCGGGTCAGTTCCCGCTCAAGCTCCTCGCCGCCATGGCTCAGGATGACGACAAAGTCGGCCCCCGCCTCCTTCACCGCGGCCACTTCCCGCGCGGCCGCAGACTGATAGTCCTCGAACGCGATCGTCTCACCGGGGCTGGACAGAAACGCCGTGTCCGGCGTGGTCAGTCCAATCATGGCAATCTTGTAGCCACCAGCCTCAATCATAACGGTGCCGTCGACGCCAGGGATCGGCTTGCCGTTCTCCGTTACATTGCTGGAAATCCAGGGAAAATCACTCTCTGCAATCCGCGCCTTCAACACCTCGGGCCCGAAGTCGAACTCGTGGTTTCCCAGGGTCGCATAGTCCACACCGATCCGCTCGGCGAGGTCGATCATATGCGCGCCTTGATCGATGCTGCTCATCAGCGACGGAGAGATCAGATCCCCTCCGAAGATGACGAGAACGGTCGCACCCTCTGATTCCGCGGCCGCTTTCTCCGCGTTGATCACGCTGGCGATCTCGCCTGCGGGACCCATCTGGTCCCAATCGTTAAAGTGCAGCAGGACCAAGCGGTGCGGTTCTGCCGATAACGCACCGGCGTATGCGACAGTCGCCGCCAGCGTAAGCAGTAAGTATCGGAAAAGGGTACGCATAGCGTCTCTCACCATCTGATTGTAGAACTCACATGACTATAGTTTTGCGTACAGCAAAGACCACCACTCATTCGAAGTGTGCCGCGGGAGGGCGTACCGATTCAGGTGGCAGGCAGCGACTTGGATAACCGGCCGCCGACACGGACCGCTTCGACGCGCTGAGCGAGACCGGTCTTCGGGTCACTTTCGACAAAGACGCCGCAAACGGTGGCATCCCCGTCCGCCGGCTCCAGCCGGGCACTCGGCATCTTGGTCGTGAAGCGGGCGACGGGCGCGTCTTTCTTCATACCGATAACGGAATCGTAGTCGCCACACATGCCCGCATCCGTCTGATAAGCGGTACCGCCGGGCAGGATCATCGTGTCCGCGGTCGGCACGTGGGTATGAGTGCCGACGACAAGCGACGCCCGTCCATCCAACGCATGACCCATGGCCATCTTCTCACTCGTCGCCTCCCCGTGCACATCGACCAGAACGAAGTCGGACGCGTAGCCAAGCGGCGAGGCGGATAAGGCGGCATCGACGGCCCGGAACGGATCGTCCAACGGGTCCATGAACAGCCGCAACATCGCGTTCATCACGACAACACGGGCGCCGTCCCGTATCTCGAATGAACCGACCCCCGCCCCCGGGGTGCCGTCCGGATAGTTCAGGGGCCGCAGGAGCCTCGGCTCACGATCGATGTACTCAATGATCTCGCGCTTGTCCCAGACGTGGTTTCCAGTTGTCAGAACGTCGGCACCCGCCTCGAAGAGATCGTTGCAGATGCTCTCCGTCAGCCCGAAACCCGCGGCGGCGTTCTCCGCGTTCACAACAACGAAGTCGAGTGAGAGCTGCCGCCGAAGCCAAGGCAACGCCTCAATCACCGCCGTTCGGCCACTGCGCCCAACCACATCGCCCAGGAACAGTACCCGCATGCCTAAAGCCTACTCCGTCTGGAACTCGAACAGACCGCGTTCGGTCAGGACCGCGTCGATTGGTTGATCGTTGGCGCCGCGCGGCACGCGATCAACCTCCTGATCCGCATAAGCGACGCCGATTGTCCGAACCGGCCCGTGCTCTGCCGAGGTTTGCCGCAGACGCTGAAGGGTCCGGTCATAGAAGCCTCCGCCATAGCCGAGCCTGAAGCCAGAGCGGTCGAATGCCAGAAGGGGAATCAAAAGGATCTCCGGCCGGATCTCAGCGGCCTCGCCGGTCGGCGACGGTATACCGAAAGGGTCGTCGTCCAAGGTGGATTCCGGCTGCCAGCGCCTGAACACCAACGGGGCCGCGGGTCCGACCACGACTGGCAGACCGATCGACACGCCCGCGTCGTGCAACCGCTGGAGCAGGGCACGCGGGTCGATCTCAGTACGGATCGGCCAATATCCCGACAACCACTCTGCTGGTGCGTCGCCGAACCGCTCAACGAAACGGTCAGCGAGTGCGTCGGGCGCGGACCCGGAAAAACGCTCATGCGCCTCGGCACGCCGCTTTCTCGCCCGTTCCCGCGCGTCGCGCTTCTCTTGTGCTAGATCGTTTGATTGGCTCACGCGTCAGCGCTCTAAGATGAAACTGGACGGCAGCCACATCGGCCGTTGGCACGAGATATCCTCTGTGGCCTGCAAAGCAGGTGGGCGCCGCGATACCAAGGCCTCGGCCCCGGAAGAGACAGCTCCCAGAGGATGGATATAGCCCCAGGGATAAATATGGCCTGACGAACCGCGCAGCCACCGTCCGCCACCATACTTAGGCGCCCTCAAGCCTTGCGGCAATCGATTCGACGCGTCCGGCCAAACTGTCTACGACGTCGGCGATCTCATCCGCCATCTCGCCGCCGCCTGAGCCGGCGTCCATCTCCACCTCCGATGCCGCCTCGCGGAGGTCCATCAGCTCATCTGCGACAAGGAGGGACGCCATGACGAGGAGACGCGCATCTCCGAGCTGGCCGACTTGATCGACCATGTCCTTCACATGGCCGTCGACCATCCGGGCGAGCATCTCCAGACGCTGCTCTTGGCCGTCCTCGCAGCCGATACGATAGGTCTTGCCGTTCACGACGATGTCGACATGGGCCAAGGCTCAGCTCTCCAGCACGAGTTTCAGACGCCCGATCGCGCGGTCCAGCTTGTCGCTGACCTCGTTCGTCGTTCGGGAGAGCACTTCATATTCGCGTCGCGCTGACGCAAGTTCGGCCGCCAGTCCTTCGGCACCGTCCGCGTCGAGGACCTTGGCCGCCGCCCCTTCCAGTCGGTCTACGGCCTGCTCCAGCCTTAAGGTGGCATCACGCAATCGGGACATGGGCCTGCCTCTTGCCGCGTTTGGAGGTTGCTTGGCGCATTACTGAGACGACTGTATCGACGACGCTGGGCGAGCGTCAACGCGGCCGCTGCTTCAGGCATCGCGCTGGTTCGCTCCATTTCAGTGGAATCCGGCCTTTGTGCGAGCCCAAAACCCAAATGAAACGGGACATCTGTTGGTTTCGGAGACCATGCGGCGGCTTCGCGCTGTCCGCTTAGGGACTGATTCATCGAAGAGCTTGGGGGCCCTGGCGGATCAGCGTTTCTAGGATGTTGACGCTCACACCGACCGGCGGCATGTTCTCGGCGCTTTGCGCGCCGGAGAGGCTCGGCGTGCCCTCCCCTTCGTCCCAGAGACCGACAGGGGTCCCCAGCGAGCCAGGAGCTACCATGGCCCTCTCTGTCACTCCTCCGCGTGACATCGCCGCCGGCGGTGTCGAGGTGGCCCGACTGTCCAATGCGATCCGTGCATTGGCAATGGACGCCGTCGAGGCGGCGAAATCCGGACATCCGGGCATGCCAATGGGCATGGCCGATGTTGCCACCGTTCTGTTCGGTCGCTTTCTGCGATACGACCCGGCGGCACCGGACTGGCCGGACCGGGACAGGTTCGTGCTCTCCGCCGGCCACGGGTCGATGCTGCTCTATGCGCTTCTGCACCTTACGGGCTATCCGGACATGACGCTGGAGGAGTTGAAGAACTTCCGTCAGATCGGCTCGAAGACCGCCGGCCATCCGGAGTTCGGTCATGCCAGCGGCATCGAGACCACCACCGGCCCGCTGGGTCAGGGCTTTGCCAACGCCGTCGGCATGGCCCTGGCCGAGCGCCTCATGGCCGACAGGTTCGGCGCCGGTCTCGTCAACCATTTCACCTATTGCATCGCGGGCGATGGCTGCCTGATGGAAGGCATCAGCCACGAGGCAGCCTCGCTGGCAGGTCATCTCGGGTTGTCGAAGCTGATTGTTCTGTTTGACGACAACGGCATCTCCATCGACGGGCCGACCAGCCTCTCCGTCTCCGACGACACACGCGGCCGTTTCGAGGCTTATGGTTGGCATGTCGTAGCGGTCGACGGGCACGACCCCGAGGCGGTTGCCAAAGCGATCCAGGAAGCGCAGGCGTCGGACAAACCCTCGCTCGTTGCCTGCAAGACCACGATCGGCTTCGGCTCCCCGAACAAGGCAGGCACCGCAGCCTCGCATGGTGCGCCGTTGGGCGGGGACGAGATCGCCGCGACCCGCGAGCAACTCGGATGGACGGCCGCACCGTTCGAGATTCCGGCCGACGTGCTGGAAGGTTGGCGCGCGCTGGGCCGGTCCGCCGCGGCAACCCGGGACGATTGGCTCGACCGGCTGGAAGCCACCGACGCGAAGACCCGGTCGGCCTTCGACGCCGCGATTGCAGGCGAGATGCCAGAAGCGGTCGACGACGCGATCCAGTCCCTGAAGCGCGATCTCGCCTCCGACCCCCCGAAGCTGGCGACCCGGGTCGCCTCTCAAAAGGCGTTGGAGCAGATCGTACCGGTTTGGCCCGAGGTGATCGGCGGCTCCGCCGACCTTACTGGCTCAAACAACACGCGGGTCAAATCCCACGCTCCGATCGATGCCGGAACTTCCGGCTCCTATGTCCACTATGGGGTGCGGGAGCACGCCATGGCGGCGATGATGAACGGCATGGCGCTGCATAAGGGCCTCGTCCCCTATGGCGGCACATTCCTGGTCTTCACGGACTATTGCCGCCCGGCCATCCGGCTGTCCGCGCTGATGGGCATCCGCGTCGTGTACGTCATGACGCACGATTCCATTGGGCTCGGCGAAGATGGGCCGACCCACCAGCCTGTCGAGCATCTGGCAAGCCTGCGCGCCATTCCCAATCTCAACGTCTTTCGTCCAGCGGACGCGATCGAGGCGGCGGAGTGCTGGGCCGCCGCTCTTTCGTCAAAGACGACCCCTTCGGTCATCGCCCTCTCCCGTCAGGGCCTGCCGCCGGCGCGGACGGTTCATTCTGGTGAGAACCTGGCGAAACTCGGCGGCTACGTGCTGGCGGACGCCAAGACCGGAAGCCGGCAGGTAACGCTGATGGCCACCGGCTCGGAGGTGGAGATCGCGCGCAAGGCCCGGAACATTCTCGAAGGGGAAGGCATCGGTACCGCGGTCGTCTCCATGCCGTGCCAGGACCTGTTCGATGCCCGGTCCCCGGCGGATCAGGATAAAGTGCTTGGGAGCGGCGGCGTTCGAGTTGCGATCGAAGCGGGCATTCGCCAGAGCTGGGACCGTTATCTGCGACCGGCCGATGCCTTTGTCGGCATGGACAGCTTCGGGGCATCCGGCCCACAGGCAGATCTTTACGCGCATTTCGGGATCACGGCGGAAGCGGTTGCCGCGGCCGCACGCGACGCGTTGTCCAAGCAAGGCTAGCGGTCCCGACATCACCATGTTTCACACCGATGCCCGTGCGGCACTCGGCGAAGGCAGCCCGCCGGGCGGGCACTAGGGAGGACAGAGGATGACGAAAGTATCGATCAACGGATTTGGCCGGATCGGCCGGCTCGTACTGCGGGCCCTTTACGAGAGCGGGCGTGAGGACATCCAAGTCGTCTCGATCAACGATCTCGGCCCCGTCGAGGCGAATGCGCATCTATTCAAGTTCGACTCGAACCACGGCCGCTTCCCGGGAGAGGTGACCGTCGACGGAGATACGATGGACCTTGGCCGCGGCCCGATCAAAGTGACGGCCGAGCGGGACCCTGCGAACCTTCCGCACGGCGAGCTGGGCGTGGACATCGTGCTGGAGTGCACGGGCATCTTCACCAAGCGGGAGCAGGCAGCTCTCCACCTCCAAGCGGGCGCCAAGCGGGTTCTGATCTCCGCTCCGGCGACGGGTGCGGACCTCACCGTCGTCTACGGCGTGAACCACGACAAGATCACGGCCGAGCACGAGGTGATCTCGAACGCGTCCTGCACCACCAACTGCCTCGCCCCGGTCGCCTACGTTCTCGATAAGGCCATCGGGATCGAGCAGGGCTACATGACCACGATCCATGCCTACACGGGCGATCAGCCGACGCTGGACACGCTGCACAAGGATCTTCACCGGGCACGGTCTGCCGCCTCCTCGATGATCCCGACGTCAACCGGTGCAGCCAAGGCCGTTGGTCTCGTCCTGCCGGAGCTGTCGGGCAAACTCGACGGCACCGCAATCCGGGTTCCGACCTCGAACGTCAGCCTGATCGACTTCAAGTTCGTGCCGAAGAAGGAAACGACTGTCGAGGAGGTCAATGCCGCGATCAGCGAGGCGGCAGGCTCCAACCAGTTGAAAGGCATCCTCGGCACCAATGAGGCGCCGCTGGTGTCGATCGACTTCAATCACGACGCTCACAGTTCGACCTTCGACCTGAAGCAGACCCAGGTGATCGACGGCAAGCTGGTGCGGGTCATGTCCTGGTACGACAACGAATGGGGCTTCTCCAACCGGATGCTCGATACCGCCACCGCCATGGGCCGCACCCTGTAATCCGGCTCTGATGAGACGCTCCGAAGGAGGAAACAGATGAAGATCACTCAGCGCGTCCGCCGCATCCTGGACAACTACGAGGCCGACTCTCCGGGAACCAAGGCCAATCTTGCCCGCATCCTGATGCAGGGAAAACTCGGTGGCACCGGCAAACTCGTGATCCTGCCCGTCGACCAGGGCTTCGAGCACGGACCGGCCCGGAGCTTCGCGCCGAACCCGGCCGGCTATGACCCCCACTATCATTTCCAATTGGCACTCGACGCCGGCCTGTCCGCCTACGCAGCGCCGCTGGGCATGCTGGAAGCAGGTGCAGACACCTATGCCGGTCAAATCCCGACCATCATGAAGGTGAACAGCTCCAACAGCCTCGCCCGCGAGAAGGATGCCCCCTCCCAGGCCATTACCGGCTCGGTCCAGGAAGCGCTGCGTCTCGGCTGCTCTGCCATCGGGTTCACGATCTATCCGGGCTCCGACGGCGCCTTCGATATGATGACCGAGATTCAAGAAATGGCGGCGGAGGCGAAGGCCTATGGTCTTGCTGTCGTCGTCTGGTCCTACCCGCGCGGAGGCAACCTCACCAAACAGGGCGAGACGGCGATCGACATCGTCGCCTACGCAGCACACATGGCGGCCCTCCTCGGCGCGCACATCATCAAGGTGAAACCGCCGACCGCAGAGTTGGAACTTGAGGCCGCCAAGAAGGTCTACGAGAAGGCAGGCATCCCTGTCGGCACTTTGGCAGAGCGGATCGCGCACGTGGTTCAGTCCTGCTTCGACGGCCGCCGCATCGTCGTGTTCTCCGGCGGCGAGGCGAAGGATCTCGACGGGCTGTACGACGAAATTCGCCAGCTTCGGGATGGTGGTGCGAACGGCTCGATCATCGGGCGGAACACGTTCCAGCGTCCGCGCGAGGAGTCGCTCGCGATGCTGTCGCACATCATCGACATCTATCGCGGCAAGGCCTGATCAATGGCCGGTGCGACGGCGGATGTCGAGCAGGGGCGGTGTGAGCTCTACCTGATCACGCCCCCCAGGATCGATCCCGCCGTCTTTGGCGACCGGCTGGCCGAGGCATTGGACGCCGGTCCGGTCGCTTGCCTGCAGATCCGCCTGAAGGATCTCGCTGATGATGAGATCCGGCGTGCGACGGAGGCGTTGTTGCCGATCGCCCACGCCCGTGAGGTTCCTGTGCTGATGAACGACCGGCCAGACCTGGCGCTTGAGCTTGGGTGTGACGGGGCGCATGTGGGCCAGGACGACACACCTTACCCCGAAGCCCGCAAGATCCTCGGCCCTGACGCCATGATCGGGGTGACCTGTCACGACAGCCGGGACCTTGCGATGCGGGAGGCGGAGCGCGGAGCCGACTATGTGGCTTTCGGCGCGTTCTTCCCGACGGAATCCAAGGAACCGAAGTACCGGGCGACACCGGAGGTCCTGGAAATCTGGTCCGAGATCGCGGTGGTCCCTTGCGTCGCAATCGGTGGGATCACGCCTGCCAACTGCGGCCCGTTGGTCCAGGCAGGGGCGGACTTCCTCGCCGTCATCGGCGCCGTCTGGGGACATCCAGAGGGCCCCGGCAAGGCCGTACAGGCGTTCGAGAACGCAATCTCGTCAGCATACAGCTGATTTTCAGCACA
Source organism: Thalassobaculaceae bacterium (assembly GCA_963691835.1). Classification (GTDB taxonomy): domain Bacteria; phylum Pseudomonadota; class Alphaproteobacteria; order Thalassobaculales; family Thalassobaculaceae. The sequence continues at coordinate 2,894,057 of OY829383.1, read as the reverse complement.
GCAGTGCACGGTTAGCGGGGATGGCGGCGCGGCGACAGTCTCCGGCGTCTAGTGGCTGGACTATTGGCCGAACTCTACTCACCCTCTAAGGGTCCGGTGACAGATCGGGCGGTTCGACACCGCTTGGCGCGCCGGCCGGGAGGGGTGTGATGGATGATCCGAGACTTGTATCGGCCAACAATGCGGTGCGCGTCGCCGATTTCGTTCTTGGTGACGCGAACGACATTCCAGAAAGCGCACTCCGGTTCGCGGCGGTCCTCTTAGCCGACACCATCGGCGTCGCAGCGGGTGCCGCGGGCATGGACGCCGGGCGGATCGGCCGGTCGGTCGCACTCGACCTGTACGGAGCAAGTGATCCCGCCTGGTCGGCGCCGATTATGTTTGACGGGCGCCGGGCCAGCCTTGCGGGAGCGGCCTATGCGGCGGCGACCCAGATCGACAATTTGGACGCCCACGACGGTTTCAACCCGGTTCGCGGACACATCGGCTGCGCGGTGGTTCCGGCGATGTTCGCCTTCGCGGAACGGACGCCGAACCTGACAGGCCGCGAGGCATTAGCGGCCATGGTGATCGCCTACGAAGTGGCGGCCCGGGCCGGGCTCTCACTCCACAACACGGTCTCCGACTATCACACCTCCGGGGCCTGGAATGCGCTGGGCGTGGCCGCTCTAGGTTGCCGGATGCTGGGCGACGACAAGAACACCCTGAGACAGGCGCTCGGCATTGCCGAGTATCATGGTCCCCGCAGTCAGATGATGCGGGAAATCGCGACGCCGACCATGCTCCACGACGGCTCAGGCATGGGCGCGCTGATCGGCGTCAGCGCCGTGGTTCTGGCCCAGCGGGGGTTCGAGGGGGCGCCTGCGATCACCGTCGAAGCGGAAGAGGTGTTGTCGTATTGGGCGGATCTTGGCCGGGTCTGGACGGTGGAGCGGAACTACATCAAACCCTACCCGATCTGTCGCTGGGCCCATGCGGCGATAGACGGCGTGTGGTCAATCAAGCAGAAAGCCGATTTCGGGCCCGGGGATGTGGCCCGCGTGCGTGTTGGCGCGTTCAAGGAATCCGCAGCCCTCTACTCGGGCATGCCGCGGACAACGTCGGAGGCACAGTACGCGTTGCCTTTCCCGGTAGCGGCGATGCTGGCCTATGGCAAGGTCGGCCCCGAGCACGTGGACCAACCGATGTTGTCCGACCCCACGATCGCCGCACTTCTCCCGAAGATCGAGGTCGCGGTTGAGCAGCGCCATCAAGACCGGTTCCCCGAAGGCCGCTGGTCCGATGTCGAGATCGAGCTGACGGACGGCCGGAGCTTCAGTTCCGGCGACCTGGACGCCCGCGGTGGTCCCAACACGCAAATGGCCTTGTCGGAGATCCGGGAGAAGTTCGACATCATGGTCGGCGCTACGCTGCCAGCCGACCGTGCCGACCGAATCTGGGAGATGTCCCTCGCGCTGATCGAGGACGACGCGCCATTCTCGACGCTTGCGGATCTCGTCGCGGAAGCGGTTTAGAGCGTAGCCGCCTTACACGTCGGGCGGGCGGGCATTGGTCGTGATCGGGGTCGCCAGCTCTTCGATCTCTGTGTTGATCTTGCTCTGCCGCTTCTCCCAAGCCTCCTTGCTTCGGAGGGTACGGCCCGCGTAGCGAATCACGATCGTTGTAAAGATCCAGAACATCCCGGCAATAGCCAGGAAGCCCCCCAGAATCCACAGCTCGGCTTTCAGAAACTCAATAAACAACGACCGCGTCCAGCAGGTTTGTTTTAGGCCGGTTCGACTTCGACATTGGTCGGAGATCTGATATCAGACCGGCCAACGCATTCGCAACACACTTGCCGGAGCCCATCCCAGGATGAAGATCGTCGGCTATTGCCATCGCATGGACAGGACGGGGGCGCCACTTATCCTGTTCAGGCTTCTAGAGCGGTTGAGGCGGCGGCACCACGTCGACATGCTCCTGCCCCAAGACCCGATCGACCGGGGCAGTCTGCAACCTGACTACAAGGCGGCAGGAATAGAGTTGTTGCAGGCGATCCGACCCAACGAATACGACGTCATGCTCGGCAACACGGTGATGAGTGCCACAACCCTGGTCAACGCCGGCGCGGGTGTGCCGACACTTTGGTGGGTTCACGAGCCAAACGAAGGGGCTGCTTTCATTCAGAAAGGCTACGTGGATGAGCGGGCCTTTGATGTTGCCAGCCGCATTGTCTTCCCGACCCGTTGGCAGGCGGAGTCAGTGTACGCAGAGCAACTCGGCGACCGGGCCTGGTCTCATGTGCCGTACGGCATCAATCTCGCCTCGGATGATGCGGATGCGCCGCCACCCTGGTCCCTTCCCGACGGGTCGATCGTTCTGCTGTCGTTGGCTTGGCTCGCGCCGCGCAAGGGGCAACACACGGCGATCGCCGCGCTGGAAAAGCTGGCTGACCCCAGAGTCCATCTGATCCTGGCTGGAAACGACACACTCGTCCGCCCGTTCACGGACCATTTGCGCTCAACGGTCGCCGCCTCTCCGTTCCTGTCGGAGCATGTGCATTTCGCCGGGGTCTACGATCAGAGCCAGGTGAAGGCTGCGCTTCGGCATTGCGATGCGTTTGTGTTCCCAACGAATGACGACCTGATCACCCTCAGCATTCTCGAAGCCATGAGCATGGAAACCTGCGTGGTCTCCAGCGATTTCGGTCCGATACCCGAGACGGTGATCCATGATGAAACCGGCCTGCTCTTTCCGACGGACGATTCCGACGGCATGGCCGACGCTCTCCGGCGTGTTGTGAACGATCCGGCACTCCGGCGACGTTTGGGCAAGGCCGGGCGCGAGATCTTCGAACGAAAACACAGTTTCGACGGCCACGTCGACGCCATGGAAGCGGAACTCGAAGCGACGGTCGCGGCAGGCCCCTGGCCGGGTGGGGTCCTACGCGAGAACCAGTTCTTCGGCGTTCTCGAGCGGCCCCGCAGTGCTGCGGACGAGCCAGCGGACGACCCGGTTCCCCCCCTTCTCGAGGCGGATGGCGGCATCCGGATCGACCCGAAGAGCTTCATCGCCAACGCGCTGCTGATGGCGTCTGAAGGTTGGGTCGAGGACGCCCTCGAGGCCCTTGAGGCCTTGGATGCCGATGCATCGGATGAGAGCACCGCGCGGTTCCGCTCCCTCTCTATTCAATTGTCGCTTGGATACATGAATCCGACTGGCGACGTTCGCGACGCCGCTGTTGCCGAATGCGACCGACTAGCGCCGAACGTGCTGGCAAGGGTGATCCGTCAACAGCTCCTTGGGCCTATCCGGCCTTACCCGGCCTTCTTCATCGATGTCGCAAGGGAACTGATCGGCGCCGTCAATCTGGGACTCCTGGTGATATGGCGTCAGTTCGTTCGGTTGCGGACAGGCCGGCAGCCCGATTGGCAAGACTTCCGGGTCGCGGATCTGTCCGCCGAAGATGGTGCGAGAATGTTCGCATCCCGGATCTATACATTCGCCGTCCCGATGGACGCGCCGCTTCGGTATCACCGGTTCCTGAGGCGGCCCAGCATGCTGATGGAAACCCGTTTCTGGCTGAAGTACATCCACGCGGCCACGAACCTGGACCGCCCAGCCGACGCAACGCCGTTCGTCCACGGCGCGGCAACGGCGTATCCAAATGACAAGCAGTCTGTCGGCGCGGCGGTCGGGCATCTCGGCAAGACGCCGACATTCTCAACAAAGGCTGATGTTCTGTTCCTGACCCGCGGGATCAGTGACCCGACCGTTCGACGGAAGGTGTTGAGCGAATTCGGATATGGAACCGAGACGCCCGCCGGGAATATGTCGGATTAAAGACAGTAACGTCGATTTGACGTTAGTTCCTGGGTGCGCTAAACCAAAGGAATGCTGTCTCAAAGATCTCCCTGGTCACCGCCGTCCCACACCATTCTGGGCCGGGTCGTCGGCACGTCTGGAAGCCCACAGGACCCCGCGTTGAGCCCTCCCGGTCTCGTCCAAGGCCGGCTCCGCCGTTTTCTCGGCCGACGGGTCAACGACACACTCAGCCGGAGTTATGGGGTTTCGGGCTGTATCGAAGCGCTCAACATGACGCGCCCGAAACTCGTCATGGCTGTCCATCGCCGCTTCCTGGACGCCGGAGTGGATGCTCTGGTGACCAACACGGCTGACGCCGCACCCGCCCTTTTGAACCGGTATCGCATGTTCGACGAGGCGTTCGCCATGACCTACATGGGGGCGGAGCTGGCGCGCCGCACGGCTGTCGCGTTCGCCGCCGACCGGCGTTCCCGCCGTCGTCCCGGTGTCATCGGCGACGTTCGGCTGATCGGACGCAGACCGTTCGGGGGAGCCGCCGGGCTTGCCGATCTGAGGGATGTGTCGCGCAACCTCGTCTCTGCTCAAGTGGGCGGCGGGGTCGACGCCGTCCATCTGGAAGTCCCCCATCGCGCCTATCTGCTTGAAGCGGCGGTCGATGGCGCCCGGCGCGGGATGGCGGAAGCGGGTCGGCCGTCGGTCCCAATTCTTCTTACCATCCGCTACGAGATCGTCGCGGAGGAGTGGGACCGTTACGCTGTCGACGACGCTATTGCGTGTGCGGCCGCCACAGCAGCGGGCCTCAACGTCGCCTCACTGTCTGTGGATCCGGCCGGCCTGCTTCAGCACTGGCCGACCCAGGTCTCTCTTCTGGCGCAACAGTGGCACGGCGCGTTGCATGCCCCCCTTTCCACACCGATCGCGCGCTCGCTTGATCCATCAATGCTCGGACCCGGTGCCCGCCGTCTGACCATGGCCGGGGTCGCACATCCCGCGGCGACAAAGGCGGTGAGACGGACACTCCAGCGACTTGCGGGTGCCATGCCGTCTATGCCGGCGGTGACCGTTCCACCCGCGACAAACGATGACCGGACACTCAGTTCGGCCGGATAATCACCGCGTCACGGCTCGCGCCCAATCCATTGGTCGATTTTAAAGCGGTAGATCACCCTCTCCCGACCGGCGCCAATTGGAATGCGCAGGGGTGGCAGGGCTTCGACGGTCCAGAACTGATCCAGTAGCGGAAAGGGGTTGTCCCACTCGGTAACCACCAGCGCCCGGCCGTTCGGCGCCGGCGTGTACGCTTCCGCCAGCTCGTAGTGGTTATCTGCATCCTCGTCATAGTTCCACATCAACGGTCGATACGGCGTATCACGGAGGACGTAGTGAAGCTGCGCCATGACGGTACGGTCTTCGGCCAGCAGGATGCGATCGGGTTCGGCATCCAGGATCGGCACAACACTGTCCACAACGGCATCCCAAGCCCGCAGCTTCCGCAGAGGGTCGCTCTTCAGGGGTGGGGTGATATCCGGCAAATCCAGAAAGAACACCGACAATACCAACGCGGCCACAAGATGAATCGCAACCGAGATCCCGAGCAGCGCGCGCCGCCCCATCTCGACCGCGACCCCGGCAACCAGCAGCGTGGCGGCAGGGTACGCGGTTGCCGCCCAGTTGGCGTTCGCGCGGGAGAGAAAAGCTTGGACCGTGACGATCGCAAGGATCGGCAGCGAGAAAAACAGCAGGAACCGCTCCCCATCCGACGGCGTCACCCGAACGGCTCTTACGACCCGCCAGAGATACACGGCAAACACGACGGGGCCGAAGACCCCGAACTGGCTACCTAGGAACTCGCCGAGCTTGTCAAACCGGAAGTAGTCCACCAAACCGGCGGCCGCTCCTTCGCCCGCCACGGTGTTCGTGTTCTCCAGGACATGAACGAAAGTCACCCAACCACTCTCGATGTTCCACACGAGATTGGGAGACAGAATGGCAAGGCCGACGATCAGGCTGATCAGCAGCGCCCGGCTGGTAAGCCACCACCGCACAGCCCCTGTGAAGAGCGCGTGGAGCACCGCACACAGGAGGAAGTACCCCATCGCGTACTTGGCCAAGAGACCGAGCCCCAGTGCTAGTCCGAGAAGGACGGCCCACCAAATCCCCTTTGAGCTGTCCGGCCCTTCCTGAAGGACGCGGACATGCGCGACCAGCGCGAGAGACCACGACGTCAGCAACGGGACATCCGTTGAAACGATGTAGCTGGAGAACGAGACCGCCGGCAGGCTCAACCACAGTAGCGCCGCCCAGATCCCGATGATCTCCGCACCGGCGTATCCGGACGATGTCCGCCAGATGCGGACAGCCCCTGCGTAGATGAGTACCGCCGTCACCGAGTGGAGCAGCGGGGAGCCGAGCCGCACGCACCAGGGATCGTCGCCGCAGACCGAGGTGGTCGCCGCGATCACGCCCGCGATCATCGGGGGTTTGGTGTAGTAGCCCCAGGCGAGGTCCTGAGCCCAGCTCCAATACTGTGCCTCGTCGCCCGCGAGCCCGATGGAGGAGGTCACAAGCACCCCCACCCGCACCACCAGGAAACCGGCGGCGAGGAGCAGAACCAGGACGAGAGGTCGGTTGTCCGTCATGAGCGGTAGAAGCTCCGTCGCATACCAGTTTCCGACCGGCTCAAACGCAAAACCCCGGGCGGCCGCCCGGGGTTTCGCATGGATCGGCGATCCGGTCGAGCCGGAAGCGTCTGATCAGGCCTGTGCGCGGAGACGCGGGTCAAGCGCGTCCCGGACAGCGTCGCCGAACAGGTTGAACCCGAAGACCGCGACAGTGATCGCAAGACCGGGCCAGATCGGCACCCAAGGTGCGCTCTCGGCATACTCCTCAGCACCGCCCTGCAACATCAGGCCCCACGCCGGCGTCGGCTCCTGCACACCCAGGCCCAAATAGGACAGGGACGCCTCCAGAAGGATCGCCTCGCCCAGGAAGGCCGTCAGCATGATCAGGAAGGGAGCCACCACGTTGGGGGCAATGTGCCGGAAGATGATCCGGATGTGGTTGAAGCCAATGGACCGAGCCGCATCCACATACGGCATCTCCCGGATCTGAAGCGCGCTGGATCGAACCACCCGCGCACAGCGGGGAATGAACGGGATGGTGATCGCGATGATCACCTTGTCCGTGCCGGTACCGAAGATGGCGACGATGGCCAGCGCCATGATGATCAGCGGAAACGCCATGAAGACATCGATGATCCGCTGGGTGACGAGATCAAACAGCCCGCCGAAATAGGCGCTGGCGACGCCCAGCACCAACCCGCCGAACGATCCCAGGATCGCACAAACGAAACCGACGAAAAGCGCTGTTCGGGCGCCGTAGATGATGCGGGAGAACAAGTCCCGCCCGAACTGGTCGGTTCCCAGCAGGAACTCCGCACTGGGCGGCACCAGCATGTTCTCAAACGAGTTCGCCTCAGGATCATACGGCGCGAGCTGGGGTGCAAAGACCGCCGCGAAGATCATCAGCAGCACGACAACGGCGCCCGCCGTTCCCAGCGGCTGCTTTCTGATCATCCGGAAGAACTGCGCGGTGAGGGTCTTCTTCGGGGGAAGAGTTACCGGTTCGATTTCGATGTTGCTTGTCGCCATGACGGGACCTCCCTCAGGCGTACCGGATGCGCGGATCGAGCCACGCATACAGGATATCAATCACGAAGTTGGTCAGCACGAAGATCGTCACCACCAGCAGGACAAGCGCCTGGGTCAGGGTGTAGTCGGACTGCCCAACGGACTCCACGAACAGCTTGCCGATGCCGTTCAGGTTAAAAACCTGTTCGGTAACGACGAGACCGCCCATGAGGAACGCGAACTCCATGCCGATGATCGTCACGACCGGCAGCATCGCGTTCTTCAGCGCGTGACGGTTGACGATGACCTTCTCAATCACGCCCTTCGCCCGGGCGGTGCGGACATAGTCCTCGCGCAGAACTTCGAGCATCGCACTCCGGGTCATACGGGTCGCCACCGCCGAGTAACGATATCCCGTCGCGATTGCCGGCCAGATCAACTGGGAGAGATTCCGGGCGGGGTCTTCCCATATGGGCACATAGTCGATTGGCGGCATCCATGGACTGCCGAACCAGGCTTGCGTGACGATCAGCAATCCGAGGATCAGCAGAATGCCAAGCCAGAACGACGGCATCGCGATGCCCGCAATACTGAAGGTCCGGACCACATAGTCGATCCAGGTGTTCCGGTGAACGGCCGACAGGATGCCGAGCGGGATGGCGATGATGATCGAGGTCAGCGTCGCCATGATCGCGATCTGGAGCGACAGCTCGAACCGGAGCCCAATCTCTTCGGTGACCGGCTGGCCCGTCCACATGGACTCGCCGAAGTTCAGCGTGAAGAGATCGACGATGTAGGCGCCGAACTGCTCGATCTTGGATTTGTCGATCCCCAACTGCTCCTGGCAGAGACGGATCTGCTCGGGGTCGGCGTAAGCACCCTCCCCGCCGAACTTGACGAGGCAGATGTCGCCGGGCACCAGCCGCAGCAGGATGAAGATGAGCACCGCCGCGCCAAGCAATGTCGGCAGCAGCATGAGAAGGCGCTTGATGATGTAGCTGTACATGAACCGATCCCATCGGACACGGTGACGGCCAAGAGGCCCATTTTCTGTAAAAATCGAACCGCCGGCCGTTCGATTGAAACGGCCGGCGGCGAACGCTTCTCAGCGCCTTACTTGTCCAGCCAGATGTTCTCCAGCGACTGGTTCAAGTAGTGGCTCGGTGCGATCTTCCAGCCCTTCACATAGCTCCGGTGCGGGTTGATCTTGTACCACCACAGCGTGATCATCTGCGACGTCAGGTCGTTCAGAACGCGCTTCTCGTACTGGCGGATCAGCTTGCGCTGCTCGCCCTCGTCCGCGGTGCGGAGCAGGGTGTCGTAGATCCGCTCAAGCTGCTCGTCCTCGAACTGGGCGTAGTTGTTGCCGGCCGAGGGGAGGAACTTGGAGATGTCAGCGATCGGGTTGACGATGGACTGACAGTTGAAGTCGATCGACACGTCGAAGTCGAACTTCTTACGCAGCGTGGCGTAGAACGGCGTGGTCGGCTGGACCCACTGCTCCACGTCGAGGCCGACCTGCTTCCACTGGTCGATCAGCCAGGTGCCGACGACCTTGTACGGCTGGTCCACACCGCGGTTGTGCAGCACGAACTTCAGACCTTCGTGGCCGGCTTCCTTCAGAAGGCGCTTCGCCTCCGCCCGGTTGGCCTCGATGTCCTTGCCGTAGCCGGCCATCTGGAGCAGTTCCTCTTCCGTCGCCGCGAGCGGGTGCTGCGGGAAGACCACACCACCGACCGTCTTCACGATCGCGATCCGGGAGAGATACTTGGAGCCGCCCCACCGGTCGATCGCCAGCGACAGCGCCTTACGCACCCGCGGATCGTCGAACGGCTTCCGCGTGTGGTTCGGGGTCACAAGCAGCACGCAGTTCCAGTCGCTTTCCTGCACGGTGATCTGGTCACCCAGGGCCTTGACGAGATCGTCGCGGGCCTTCGGCGGGAAGCCACGGAACTCAATGCCCGCGCGGTCGCCACGGATCGCCTGGAGACGAACCGACATCTTCGGCGCGGAGATCGCCTTGAAGCCATCGAGATACGGCTTACCGGCGTGGTGGAAGCCGTCGTACTTCGCACCTTCAACGTATGCACCGGCCTTGTAGTCCTTGAAAGTGAAGGCACCGGTGCCGTTCACGTTCTTCTGGTGCCACTGATAGCCGTGAGCATCCAGGTCCTTCTTCGCGTAAACGAAGTTGAACGGCATGGCGACGGACGGGATGAACGTGCCCGACGGGAAGCCGAGGCGGAACACCAGCGTGTAATCGTCCGGCGTCTCGATCGACTCGACCATCTTGAAGTAGGCCTTACGGTTCGAGGCGACGCCCTCCGGCGGGAAGACGATCTTGTCGTACGTGGCCTTGATGTCATGCGCGGTCAGCGGCGTGCCGTCGTGGAACTTCACGTCCTTGCGGATCTTGAAGGTGTAGACGGTGCCATTCTCGGTCGGCGCGGGAACCGCCCCCTCGCAGAGGTCACAGACAAAGTCCGTCGGCGAGGACGGATTGTCCGGGTTCACGCGGATCAGAAGGCTGTAGAACGGCCGGATCGGGTGGATCATGCCGAAGGTCGACTCGATGTGACCGTCAAACGACGGGATCTTCGAGCCCACCACGAATTCGAGGATGCCGCCGTTCTTCGGCGTCTCGGCAACCGCAGCACCGGCCAACAGGCCGACACCCGCGACCGCCGATGCGATCCTGGTTACAAGATGCTTCATTCGTTCACTCCCTGTCAGAGTCGACCGGGGCTTCTTCGTCCCCGTTTCGGTTCAATACGGTTGCCGCCCCAGCCTCGCCACATTTTGGACAAGAGCGCGGAACAACAGCGCACCGTAACGTTTCATGGGTATTTCAAGGGGTCAAGGTGCCACACCCGCATCGCCCCGCGTTTTCACGATGCGGGCTCCGGGCGACCGCATGATCCGCGATATTGACGCTGGTGCGTGGGCAAACCTTGTCCCCTTCAACGCCAAGGCGCGCGGTGAATTATGAGCGCGCGCATCTGCGATTGTAGAGGTTTGAACGCATTCAAAAAAATAGTCCTGATGCACGACTCCACTGGACAATTCGAGTTTGAAAATCTCAATTGGGGAAAGGATCGAACTGGAATCAATTTCTCAGAGTATACTTTTAGATTAAAACCAATTTATAATGTGATTACGGCAGTATTTATGCACCGAATTCTACTATTAACACTGTCTATGCGCCCAAGTCGAAACTAAATTCGCGCGCAGGAGACGCCTCACGACTTTCGCAAAATGTGCTCAAAATGAGATTGGATTATAAGAAATGAAATCGATCGTGATATTTGTTTATCTTCTCTTTTTCGCCGGCTTGAATTCCGCAAATGGAAGCGAATCTGCTAATGACTGTCATATCTCCGAGAAAGAATTTGGAAATCTGTATTCAGATATCTCGAAGACTTTTTTATCAGACGAAGAATCCTACTCGGTCATTTTTCAAACCAAGCAACATGGGATGACGGTTCATTTTGAGGTCGCATTCATGGAGTCGAGCGCTCGTGATCGGCCTTCCGACGCCTTGATCAGCGCTTTGGCGTGGTCCTTTGAGGAGGCGGGCGGCGATGCGGCGTTCATACCGAAACAGGGCAAAGGCACCGCCCCTGCTATCAGCGCTCTCATGGACAGGCTCGACACCAACCTCGAGATCTGCCTGGCCAAAGCCGCGCCGGAGACGTCGTTCAAGTCCGTCCGTCTCGTGGAGGTCTTCCGCTAGAGGCTTTTCCGGGACGGATGAGCTCTGCCTGTTTCGATCCATTGGCCCGACGGAACACTTGGTTGTTGCATCGATACCGCTTGGAATCGGCGCTAACTCGACCTACGACTTGGCTGGATGCGCTTGGCCCGGAACACAACAGCGGCGCGAAGCGGTCACACACTGTTGGAAAGGACCGGCTATGCTCGCGGACGAACTAAAAGCCTGTTTCTTCGATGTCTTCGGCACGGTCGTTGATTGGCGGTCGAGCATTTCGGCGGAAATGGAAACCTTCGCCAAAGAACGGGGCCTGGACCTCGACCCGCAAGATTTCGCGCTCCGCTGGCGGGCGAAATACGACCCCAGCATGGCAACGATCCGGAAAGGCGACCGGGGGTACGTAAAGCTCGATGTTCTTCACCGGGAAAACCTCGTCGACGTCTTCCAGGACCTTGGGATCGAGGGGATCAGCGATGCCGACCTCGACCATTTGAACCATGCCTGGCACCGGCTGACCCCTTGGCCGGACTCCGTTCCGGGCCTGACGCGGCTCAGGACGCGCTACATCCTGGCCAGCATGTCGAACGGCAACATCAAACTGATGGTCGACATGGCCAAGAACGCCGGTCTGCCCTGGGACATGGTTCTCGGCTCCGAGATCGCGAAGAACTACAAGCCGCACCCGGACACCTATCTCGCCGGAACCAACGCTCTGGATCTGAAGCCGGAGCAGGTCCTGATGGTGGCTGCCCACAATCATGATCTGATCGCGGCCCAGAAACTTGGCTTCAAGACGGCCTTCATCCCGCGCCCGACGGAGTACGGCCCCGCCCAATCGAGGGATAGGAAGGCGGACGGCGACTACGACTTTGTTGCGGATAGCATGGAGGCGCTGGCGGACCAGCTTGGCTGCGCGTCCTAACCGTCCCGTCCCTTGACGACCGTCCGGCTGTCTCGCCAGCCTAAGGCCGTGTTCATAGTTCTTGGAGGACACCATGGTCATCCCCGCTCTCGCCTCTTTCGCAGCGGACCTTCGGACAGCCGACATCCCGCATACCGCGCGGCATTCAGCGCGGCGCTGCGTCGTGGATTGGTTCGCGGCAACCCTGCCCGGCGGAGACCTGGTACCGGCCGTTCCAATGCTGCGGGCACTCTCCGATGATCTCGACCGGGGTCCCGCCACACTTCTCCCGTCGGGTCGGCGCGCGACCGCCCGAACAGCCGCACTGATAAACGGTGCTGCGTCCCACACGGTGGAGTTCGACGACATCTACCGGGACGGGCTCTACCACCCGGGCGCGCCCGTCATCGCGGCAGCCCTGGCGGCGGCCCAGCACACCGGCGCAAGCGGGGACCGTTTCCTGCGTGGCGTGATCGCGGGATATGAGGTCTCGAACCGGATCGCCGTGGCTGTTAACCCGTCCCACTACGATTTCTGGCACACGACGGCGACGGTTGGTTTCTTCGGGGCGGCCGCAGCATCCGCAGTCATCCTCGACCTGGATGCGCACCAAACCGCACACGCCATCGCCCAGGCGGGGACACAGGCCGCCGGTCTTCAGCAGGCTTTCCGCGCGGACGCCATGTCCAAGCCGCTGCACTCGGCCCGGGCCGCGGAAGGTGGTCTGCTTTGTGCGCTGATGGCGGCGGAGGGGGTGACGGGTGCGCTCGACATTCTGGAGGGGGAGCGCGGCTTCGGTGCCGCGATGAGCCAAAGTGTCGACTGGTCCGTCGCAATCCAAGGGCTCGGCAGCGACTGGACGATCGACCGGATGACTCAAAAGAACCATGCTGCGTGCGGGCACATGCACGCCGCGATCGACGGCGTGATCGCTCTGGTGAACGAGGCGGGCCTCAAGACGGCGGACATCCGTGCGATCCGGGTTGGCTCATACCAGAAATCCCTTGAGATCTGCGGCAACACGGCCCCGACGACGCCCTTCGAGGCGAAGTTCTCCATGGCGTACTGCTTAGCGCAGGCGATCCTGACGGGCCAGGGCCTGCGCTTATCAGCCTTCGATCCGTCCCGCGTAACGGCAGACGACTGGCGCGCAATCGGTGCGAAGGTCGAGCACACGGTTGACCCGGAGTGTGAGGCAGCCTTCCCGAAAGCCAGGTCAGCCCGGGTTGAGATCGATACGGCCGATGGCCGGACGCTGAAGCACCATGCTCCCACCCGGAAGGGGGATCCGGATGCCCCGCTGTCCGACGAGGAGTTGTCGGACAAGTATTCGGATCTCGCGGCCGGGGTACTCGGTGCGGACGCAGCCGACCGCTTGTTGGCAAAGCTTTGGTCCGTGGATGACGCCCGATCGCTGACGGATGTGCTGTCAGCCGGACTCGACCTGCCAGTAGCCGCCGAGTAGCGTTTCAGTCCCAGGAGCGGGCCCCGCTCCAAGCGGCACCCCAACGGAGGCACCCATGGATTTCGCGCTCAGCGAAGAGCAACGCATGTTCGCGGACTCGGTCCGAGGCTTCGCCGAACGCCATCTGGCAGCAGACGCTCTGACCAGGGCGCACGACAGCGGCTTCCCCTTCGACGTTGCCAAACTCATGGCGGAGCAGGGCCTTCTCGGGGTCACCTTTCCGGAAAGCGACGGCGGTGCCGGCGGCACGGTGATGGACGCGGTCCTGGCCATCCAAGAGATCGCCATGGTCTGTCCGCGAAGTGCGGACGTCTTTCAAGCAGGCAATTTCGGGCCCATCCGGACCTTCGTCGAGTACGCAACCGAAGAGCAGAAGGAGCGGTATCTTGGCCGATTGATGGCCGGGGAGATCGCCATCTCGCTTTGCATGAGCGAGCCGGAAGCCGGATCCGCCGTCACGGACCTCGTCACCACCCTTACGCCGGACGGCAACGGCTACCGTTTGAATGGTACCAAGGTCTTTTCAAGCCACAGCCCCGAGGCCACGGTCTTCCTTGTCTACTGCCGTTTCGGGCCGGGTCTGGACGGTATCGGCTCGGTCTTGGTGGAAAAGGGGGCCGCAGGCTTCACCCAGGGCAAACCGTCCCGCTATGTGGGCGGCGACGATTGGTGCCAGCTCTACTTCGAAGACGTGTTTGTCCCAGAGGCCGACATCATCCTGCGGGAGGGCGGTTTCCGGAAACAGATCGCCGCCTTCAATGTGGAGCGGATCGGCAACGCGGCCCGCTCCCTCGCCTTCGGCCGACACGCGTTCGAGATCGCCAAAAAACACGCGGAGACGCGAAGCCAGTTCGGCCGGACCCTGTCGGAGTTCCAGGGCGTGCAGTGGAAGTTCGCGGAGATGGCCGCCCAGATGGAAGGCGCGCAGCTCGCTCTCTACAAGGTCGCGACGGAGGCAGCGGACCGCCTCCCCTCCGCCTACGACACGGCCATTGCGAAGTATCTCTGCAATCAGGCTGGGTTCTTTGCCGCAAACGAAGCCATGCAGGTCCTTGGCGGGCTCGGCTACACCGAAGAATCCCTGGTCGAGTACTGCTGGCGCCGGGCCCGGGGCTGGCAGATCGCGGGCGGGTCGCTGGAGATGATGAAGAACCGGATCGCGGAGGGCGTCTTCGATCGCCGGTTCTCTCAGCGCGCCGGAAAATAGGTCGCTAGCTGCCGGTCACGAAACGGCGGTGGCTATTGGACGAAGCCGCCGCCCCGCTCATCTTCGATGAACGCGCGGATGACCGTCTCCATGTTCTCATCCCGGATCATGCCCAGCCGTTCCGCCTTGTCCGTTTGGAAGGATCCCGGCCAGCCGGAAACGATGCGCTGGATGAACGGATCGGGCTGCCAGGTGATGCGCTGCACGACACCACCGCCCGCCACCCGTTGAAGGCTGTCCACCATATCCCCGACCGTCGCCCGGAACCCAGGCAACGAGACGGCACGCGACGGTCCCCAATCCGCTCCCGGCGCATTGTGCGCGCGGATGGTGTTCTCAACGATTGTCCGGGGCGAGGAAAGCCACATGGCGGCATCCCGTTCCACCGGACAGATGGCTGGATCTCCGTTCAGCGGCTCCCGGATAATGGACGACGCAAACGTGGAGGCCGCCTTGTTGGGTTTGCCGGGGCGGACGACAACCGTCGGGAACCGGAGCGCACGGCCGTCGACATAACCTTTGCGGCTGTAGTCGGTGACGAGCAGCTCCCCGATCACCTTCTGGGTGCCGTAGGAGGTCGTCGGCGTCGGCGCCGTCATATCTTCGATCACATCCGGCATGTCACCGCCGAACGCGGCGGCTGAGCTCGCGAACACGAACTTTGGCGCGTTGCCGTGCGCGCGGGCAATCTCCAGCATCATGCGGGTCGCGTCCAAATTGACGGACATGCCGAGGTCAAAGTCCTCTTCCGCCCCCGCGCTCACCACGGCGGCCAGGTGGAAGATCGCGTCCGTGTCATACGAGATCGCAGTTTGCAGAAGCATCGGATCAGTTAGATCGCCGAGCAGTGTCGACACCCTTGCATCCGAGGCGATGTCATCGGCGGGCGCGACCATGTCGAGGAGCGTGAGACACGTGATCTCCTGCGGCACGCCGTTCTCGTCCGTCAACACCGGCTCTTTCAGGATGCGCCGGGCAAGTTTCTGTCCGAGAAATCCGGCCGCGCCGGTGATCGTGACCTTCATGACAACCACTCCTTCGCCCAACCGAGCCCGGCGGCGGTGCCAGCCCTCGGCCGGTACTCACAGCCAACCCAACCATCATAGCCGAGAGTGTCGACCAGTTCTAAGAGGTAGGGATATTGGACCTCACCGACATCCGGCTCGTGCCGCTCTGGAACACCGGCGATCTGGATGTGGCCGATGATGTCGATGAAGGCGCGTAGATGCACTGCGAGATCCCCTTCCATGATCTGGCAGTGGTAGAAATCGAACTGGAGCCTGACGTTGTCGGCCCCGACTTCCTCGATGATCCCGCGGGCCTGCGCCTGATAGTTCAGGAAATACCCGGGGATGTCGCGGGTGTTGATCGGCTCGAGCACCAGGGTTTTCCCTGCCGCCTGCGCCAATGGGGCAGCCCGCTTGAGATTCCCGACAAGCGTTTTATGGCAGAGGTCCGGATCTGCATCAGCGCCCGGAATGCCACTCATGACATGGATGCGGTTGTTGCCCAGGACGGATGCGTATGAGAGCGCCTTCTCCAGCGCGGCGTCGAAATCGGCTTCCCGCCCCGGCAGCGCGCCCAAGCCGCGATCGCCCTTCTCCCAATCCCCTGGCGGGAGGTTGAACAGCGCTTGCTGCAACCCTGCGGCGGAGAGTTTCTCAGCGATCACACCCGCCTCGAAGTCATAGGGGAAGAGAAACTCGACCCCACTGAAACCGTCGCCCGCAGCGGCGGCGAAGCGGTCCAGGAACGCATGCTCCTGGTACATCATACTGAGATTGGCGGCGAGTTTCGGCATGGCATCCCCCGGCGTTCCGGCCCAGTCGGCGCGTCTTGGGCGCGCGCCGTTTGTTTGGATCGATAAGCGAAGGCCTAGCATTGCCGGTCCCGCCATGGGAACGGTCATGACACCGGGCGGCGATGTTCATAGACTTTTTGCCAATTGAAAGACGGTGGGAGACAAAAGATGGCGCCGGTGCTCGGATGCGTGGCGGACGACTTCACGGGGGCGACCGATCTCGCCAATACGTTGGTGCGCGGCGGGATGCGGACGGTCCAGTTGATCGACGTACCCAAACCTGATGCTCCGGTTCCGGACGTGGATGCAATTGTCGTCGCGCTTAAATCGCGGACGAACCCTGTCTCCGAGGCGATCGAGCAATCCCGAGCCGCGCTGGCGTGGCTGCGGTCGGCTGGTTGTCAGCGGATGTTCTTCAAGTACTGCTCCACCTTCGACTCAACGGACGACGGCAATATTGGTCCTGTCACAGAAGCCCTGATGGCGGATCTCGGAGCGGACTTCACCATCGCCTGCCCCGCCTTCCCGGAGACAGGGCGCACCATCTTTAAAGGCCACCTCTTTGTCGGAGACGCGCTGCTGTCGGATACCCACATGGCGACGCATCCGCTGACGCCGATGACCGACAGCAATCTCGTATCGGTCTTGGATCGTCAGACAAATGGCAAGGTCGGGCTCATCCAATACAAAGATGTTGCCTCAGGTCCGGAGGCGATCCGCGCCCGCATCTCAGCACTCAAGTCCGAGGGCGTCTCCATGGCGATCGTGGATGCGGTTTCCGACGATCAACTGCTGCATATCGGATCCGCGACAGCAGACCTCGCGCTGATCACCGGGGGCTCCGGCGTGGCGCTGGGGCTGCCTGCTGCGTACCGGCATCAAGGCCTCCTCGGGTCGGTTGAGGGTGCAGGTGCGGATCAGGTCCCGCAGATCGCGGGCAAATCCGCCGTGCTCTCAGGCAGTTGCAGCGCGGCGACACTGGGACAGGTAGAGGCATTCTCATCCAACCATCCGACCCTGGCACTCGACCCGCTTGCCCTGGCGGACAACAAGGGCCTTGTGGACGACGCACTCTCCTGGGCCCGTGAGAGGATCGATCAGGGCCCCGTGCTCATTTACGCGAGTGCCCCGCCGGATGCGGTCGCGGCCGTTCAGCAGCGGCTTGGCCGCGACGCGGCGGGGGCATTGGTCGAGGGTGCCATGGCCCGCATCGCGGAGGGGCTTGTGGAAAGCGGTGTCCGGCGTCTTGTCGTGGCGGGCGGCGAAACCTCCGGCGCGGTCGTCGGTGCGCTGGGCATAACGGGCCTGCGGATTGGGGCGCAGATCGATCCGGGGGTGCCGGGAACCGTGACGGTGGATGCCCCCTCCCTCGCCCTGGCCCTTAAGTCCGGCAATTTCGGCGGCCCCGACTTCTTCGAGAAAGCGCTTGCCGCGATGCCCTGAACCTGAACGACAAGACGTCAGCCGATCACG
Organism: Thalassobaculaceae bacterium; assembly: GCA_963691835.1. Lineage (GTDB taxonomy): Bacteria > Pseudomonadota > Alphaproteobacteria > Thalassobaculales > Thalassobaculaceae. The sequence goes on along the minus strand of OY829383.1, from coordinate 2,876,065 downwards.
AGCCCGCGCGCGACACCAGCGTCGCTTGTGACCGTGAGAGTGATCTGTTAGGCCTCCGCCAGCCCGATTTCCGGCAATGGGGACGCGAGAGCGGCGCCGAGGTCCGGATCGAGAACCCGAGAAAGGAAAGACCATGCGCTTCTCCGCGCCGTCCGGCCTCAAGGCCGCAAGCCTCGCCTCCGCCTTGGCCGCCTTCCTGGCAACGGCTGGCGCAGCCCCCCTCGGCGCGCAGACGCCAGCACCGGCCGCGCCCGCCGGTCTGCCCAATCCCGAAACCACGGTGGTGGCGGAAGTTGGCGAGGAGAAGATCTACATGATCGAGATCCTGCAACTCATCCAAAGCCTGCCTCAGCGATACAGGCAAGCCCCGCTGCAGGCGCTCTACCCCGCTCTGCTGGACCGGGCCATTGATGCGCGCCTTTTGACCCACGCTGGCAAAGCCGCGGGCATGGGCGAGAGCGAGGAAGTCGTAAAGCGGGTCGAATCCGCCCGGAACGAGATCATTTCCGAGGTCTTCCTGACCGGCAAGATCGACGAGCGCATCACCGACGAAGCGCTGGAAGCCCGCTACAAGGAAACGATCGCCCAGGCGGAGAGTGGTGAGGAGATCAAAGCCCGTCACATCCTGGTTGAGGCTGAGGATACCGCGAAGGCCATCATTGATGAGCTAAAGGGCGGTGCGGACTTCGTCGAGGTGGCGAAGGAGAAGTCAACCGGCCCGTCCGGCCCGAACGGTGGCGATCTCGGCTGGTTCACTGCCGATGTGATGGTGCCGGAGTTCTCTCAAGCCGCGTTTCAGTTGAAGCCGGGCGAGATCACCTTGGCGCCGGTGAAGACGCAGTTCGGCTACCATGTGATCCTGGTTGAGGATCGCCGGACCCAAACACCGCCGAGCTTTGAGGAGATGAAGGATCAGCTGACCCAGGAGATGACCCGCGGTCTGATCCAGGAGATCCTCACCGAGATGCGGGCAGGCGCGAGCATCAAGCGCTTCAACCCGGACGGCTCCCCGATCGGCGCGTCACAGAACTGACCGGTCCCGGCATCTGACGACCATGTCACACGACACGCCAATTTCGCCTTTGGCTCCAAAGAGCTTCCCCGACCTTCATGCGGTCGGGGGGGTTCGGCTTTCATCCATTGCGGCGTCCCTCCGTTACACGGGGCGTCCGGATTTGATGCTGGCGGAGTTGGCCACCGGTTCCACCATCGCCGGTGTACTGACCAAGTCGGCCTGTCCGGGGGCGCCCGTGACGTGGTGTCGCCAGGTCCTTCCAAAAGGGTCGGCACGGGCAATCATCGTCAATGCGGGCAATGCCAATGTCTTCACCGGCCGCCGCGGGGATGAAGCTGTTGCCGGAACGGCGGCAGCCGTCGCAAAGGCCCTTGGGTGCAGCGCCGATCAGGTCATGGTCGCCTCCACCGGTGTAATCGGTGAGCCGTTGCCCGCCGAGAAAATCGCCGCCGCAATCCCGGAAGCGGCCAAAGCCCTCGCCCCCAATGCATGGCGGGGTGCGGCTGACGCGATCCTGACGACGGATACGTTTCCGAAGGCAGCGAGTGCGCACGCGACCATCGACGGGGTCACGGTTTCGATCACCGGTATCGCCAAGGGTTCCGGCATGATCGCGCCGGACATGGCGACGATGCTCTCCTTCGTTTTCACGGACGCCGCCATTCCGGCGCCGGTGTTGCAGGCCCTGTTGACCAAGGCTGTGGGGCCGACCTTCAACAGCATCACGGTCGACAGCGACACCTCCACCAGCGACACGCTGCTGCTCGCCGCGACCGGCGCCGCGGGCAACACCGCACCTTCCGATGCGGGAGATCCGTCGCTGCGGGGTTTCAATCGGGCCCTCGAAGCGGTTTTGAAGGACCTCGCCCTTCAAGTTGTTCGGGATGGCGAGGGGGCAACCAAGCTCATCGAAGTGGCCGTCACTGGTGCCACGTCGAAGACGTCCGCGCGGAAAATCGGCCTTGCCATCGCCAACTCCCCGCTCGTCAAGACGGCGATCGCGGGGGAGGACGCGAACTGGGGCCGGATCGTCATGGCCGTCGGCAAGTCCGGTGAGCGGGCCGACCGGGACCGCATGACCGTCGCTGTCGGCGGGATCGAGATCGCCCGGGATGGCGGCCGGATCGAAGACTATGACGAGGCGCCCGTCGCCGCGCATATGAAGGGCCAGGAAATCCAACTGACCGTCGATGTCGGGGTCGGCCGTGGCCGGGCCACGGTTTGGACCTGCGACCTGACCCATGGCTACATCAGCATCAATGCCGACTACCGAAGCTGATCGGATCTTCGAGCCAATCGAAACGCAGAACCTGCGCCTTCGGGCCTGGCAGACATCCGACGCCGACCAGATTTATGCTTACCTCTCTGACCGTGCCGTGACGCGCTACACCGGCTCCATACCCGTCGACTATCAGCGGCCCATGGCGGACGCTTTCGTTGAAGACGCGCGCGGCCGGATCGCCGACCGGCATTGGGATCTCGCGATTGCCGGCCTTTCCGACGACCGTCTGCTCGGGGCAGTTGGACTGATGAAGTCTCGAACCTGGGACGGCGTCTACGGTATCGGCTATTGGCTCGGCCCCGCCCATTGGGGAAAAGGGATCGTGCCGGAGGCCGTGGACGCGATCCTCGGCTTTGCTTTCCGGTCCGTCGACCTGCCGTTCGTGATCGCCGAGGTGATGCCGGAGAACGCCGCGTCCCGCCGAGTGATGGAGAAATGCGGTTTCGTCGAGGGCGAGACCCATGACGTTCATCGCGCCGGGCATGGCGATACGGTGCCGATGATCGTCTACCGGCTGGACCGTGCGGACTGGGAGGGGCGGCAGTGACCGAAAATCAAAGCAGCCTGCCGACGATCCTTGTGGTCGCCGTGGCGTTGGTCGATGCGGATGGCCGCGTCCTGATCGCCCAGCGTCCGGAAGGCAAGAAGATGGCTGGTCTCTGGGAGTTCCCGGGCGGCAAGGTAGAGCCGGGCGAAACCCCGGAAGCGGCCCTGATCCGGGAGCTGCAGGAAGAACTGTCTATCAACACCAAGGAAAGCTGCCTGGCGCCGTTCACGTTTGCCTCCCACGCCTATGACGACTTTCATCTTCTGATGCCGCTCTATCTTTGCCGACGATGGTGGGGGCAGGTGACGCCGACCGAAGGACAGGCGATCAAATGGGTTCGCCCGCTGAAGCTCCGCGATTACCCCATGCCGCCCGCCGATGAGCCGCTCGTCGCCATGCTGCGGGACTTCCTCTAGGACTCCATTGTCATCCGATAACCGCGCCGAAAGCTGAGGCGGGCAAAGGTAACCGGTTGATCCTCCAACCAGGTTGTCCGTTCCGCCGTAAACACGGCCTCCCCTGGCGCGAGCCCAAGATGATCGGCCACGTGCTCCGGTGCGGGCTCCGCTCCCAAACTCACCCTGATGTCGGAGAAGGGGACTGTCGCAACGAGCCACTCATTCGGGCCTTCAGAGGTGAAGTCGACGGTTGCGGCCGCCGGGATCGTGTCGATGACGATCCAACGCTCTTCGACCTGAAAAGGTTGGTCGTCCGCATAATGGATGCATTCGATGTCGAGGACCTTTGCGTTAGCGGCGAGGCCAAGGCGGCCCCGGAGCCAAGACGGGCATGTGCCGATCTCCCGACGAATAAGGGCGTAGCGGTAGGCGGCCCCGCCATCCTCGATCTCCTCTCGCACCAGGGGGATTTCCAGGCGGGCAAGACGCCTTGGTGCCGTCCGGACCCGTGTGCCTGCCCGGCGCTTCCTGTCGACGATCCCTTCTTCGGAAAGCTCCGTCAGCGCCCTGTTCACAGTCGCCCGTGCGCAGCCGAGTTCTTCCGCCAGCGTTACCTCGCCCGGCAGAAGTGCCCCCGGTCCCCAGATACCCCCTCTGATCCGGTCCATGACCGCACGCTTCACGTCGAGATAGCCGACGCGGGCAGGCAACGCGTCTGGCGCGTCTTCGGCGGGAATGGTCATGCCGCCTCCAAGAGTTGCTTGAGCGTTGCGGCGTATCGGGCGGTTATCGCGCTCCGTTTCGGGTGCTGGCCGTCCCGAATTACATGGCGACCGGCGGACCACACGTCGCGGACAACCGTTTCCGGAGCCGCGAAGACAAGACCGTCGAGAACACTGTCACCCGCGAGCGCACAGAGTGCTGCATCCGATCCGTTGATCGCCACCAAATCTGCGAGCCGTCCCACCGCGATCTCCCCAGCGTCCCGCCCAAGGGCCGCCGCCCCGCCTCTGGCCGAGGAGAGATAGAGGTTTGCGCCGACGGACCCCGCTCCTGTCCGCATCCGGTTCCGGGACCGGTCGCGGAGCCGCTGGCCGTACTCAAGCGTCCGAAGCTCCTCCCCCAAGGCGATCCGGATATTCGAGTCCGAACCGATACCAAAAGCCCCGCCGTGGGCGAGGTAGTCGACTCCGTCGAAGATCCCATCGCCGAGGTTGGCTTCCGTGATCGGGCACAGTCCCGCGACCGCCCGGCTTTCCGCCATGGCGCGGGTTTCCAGTGCGGTCATGTGGGTCGCATGGACCAGACACCAGCGGTCATCGACAGGCAGAGTGTCCAACAGCCACGCAACGGGCCGGGCACCGAGCCATGCCTCAACGTCCGCGACCTCGGCTGTCTGCTCGGCGATATGGATATGGATTGGCCCTTCACCATGGGCTGCTACCGCCGCCGCCAGAGTGCCCGGCGTCGTGGCGCGGAGAGAATGAGGCGCGATGCCGACCACGGTATCCGTGGAACCGGCGCGGGCCGTGTGCCGGAGTTCCTCTACCAGTCGGCCAAACCGGTCAGGCTGGTTTCCGAAACGCGCCTGACCGCTCGTCAGATCCTTTCCGCCCGCGCCGCCGTGGCTGTAGAGGACGGGCAAGAGGGTAAGGCCAATCCCCGTCTCGGCCGCCGCGGCCAGAATGCGTTGTCCGGTCTCGGACAGGGTATCGTAGGGCGCTCCGCCCGGCTGATGGTGGACGTAATGAAACTCCCCCACCGAGCTGTATCCAGCCTCCAGCATCTCCAGGAAGACCTGAGCAGCGATGGCTTCGATGGCCTCCGGTGTCAGTTTGTCCAGAAAGCGGTACATGAGTTCCCGCCACGTCCAGAAGCTGTCCCGCCCGTCCGCCCGGACTTCAGTCATCCCGGCCATGGCGCGCTGGAAGCTATGGCTGTGAAGATTGCCGAGTGCCGGCAGCAATGTGTGCACAACGTGGTCGTCTGTCTCCGCAACAGCATCGATCTCGATCGCTGCGATACGATCTCCGGAGATCGCCAAACGGACGTTCGAAACCCAGCCTTCCGGCAGCCGTGTATTCTCGGCAAAGATCGCGGTCATCTTGCCCTCTCATGTCTAGACATAATAATGATAATACCGTACATATCTTTTGAAGCAAGAACGAAGACCACCCGTCATTCCCGGAGGCTCCCATGTCCGATCCGCGCCACAACATCCGAGATGTCCGGCCGCCGACAGGTCCGGAGCTCAACGCCAAGTCTTGGATGACGGAGGCTCCGCTCCGCATGATCATGAACAACCTCCATCCCGAGGTGGCGGAGAACCCGCACGAGCTTGTGGTCTATGGCGGGATTGGCCGGGCCGCCCGCACCTGGGGCGATTTCGATCAGATCGTGGCGAGCCTGAAGACGTTGGAAGAGGACGAAACACTGCTCGTCCAGTCGGGCAAACCGGTCGGCGTTTTCCGCACCCACGAAGACGCACCCCGGGTGCTGATCGCGAACTCGAACCTCGTCCCGCACTGGGCCAACTGGGATCACTTCAACGAACTCGACCGCAAGGGCCTCGCCATGTACGGCCAGATGACGGCCGGGTCCTGGATCTACATTGGCAGCCAGGGGATCGTTCAAGGCACTTATGAGACCTTTGTCGAGGCCGGGCGGCAGCACTACGGCGGCAACCTTAAGGGCAAGTGGATCTTGACGGGCGGCCTTGGCGGTATGGGGGGTGCCCAGCCGCTCGCCGCCGTGCTTGCCGGAGCGTGCTGCCTAGCGGTCGAGTGTAATCCCGACAGCATCGATTTCCGGCTTCGCACCCGCTACGTCGACGAAAAGGCCGAGAGCCTGGACGAGGCGCTGGCGATGATTGAGCGCTGGACGGCGGCGGGCGAGGCAAAGTCCGTCGGCCTACTTGGCAACGCGGCGGATGTGTTCCCGGAGCTGGTCCGGCGGGGTGTCCGCCCCGACATCGTCACGGATCAGACCTCGGCTCATGACCCCATCAACGGCTATCTCCCCCAGGGGTGGAGCCTCGGGGAGTGGCGGGAGAAGCGGGAGAGCGATCCGAAGGCCGTGGAAGCGGCCGCACGGGCCTCCATGAAGGTGCACGTCGCCGCCATGGTGGATTTCTGGAACCAGGGCGTGCCCACCCTCGACTACGGCAACAACATCCGGCAGGTCGCTTTGGAAGAGGGGCTGGAGAACGCCTTTGCCTTCCCAGGTTTCGTTCCCGCCTACATCCGGCCACTGTTCTGCCGGGGCATCGGCCCGTTCCGGTGGGCCGCCCTCTCAGGCGATCCGGAAGACATCTACAAGACCGACGCCAAGGTGAAAGAGCTGATCCCTGACAACCCCCATCTCCATACCTGGCTCGACATGGCGCGGGAGCGGATCAGCTTCCAAGGATTGCCTGCGCGGATCTGTTGGGTCGGCCTGGGTGATCGCCATCGCCTCGGCCTCGCCTTCAACGAGATGGTCGCATCCGGCGAGTTGAAGGCGCCGGTCGTCATTGGCCGCGACCACCTGGACAGCGGCTCCGTCGCGAGCCCGAACCGGGAAACGGAAGCGATGCGCGACGGCTCTGACGCCGTCTCCGACTGGCCGCTCCTGAACGCCTTGCTGAACTGCGCGTCTGGTGCGACGTGGGTCAGCCTTCATCACGGCGGCGGCGTCGGCATGGGCTTCAGCCAACATGCAGGCATGGTGATCTGCTGTGACGGATCAGAGGCCGCCGCCCGGCGGATCGAGCGCGTGCTTTGGAACGACCCGGCCAGCGGTGTCATGCGCCACGCGGATGCGGGCTACGAGACGGCGGTTGAGTGCGCGAAAGAGCAAGGATTACGGCTCCCCGGTATTCTCGGGGACTAGGGCCAGCTTTCAGCAGCGGCACTGACGCTCAAGCCATTTCCGGCCAAGGCTGATCGATTTCGAACATACCCGCTGCGGCAAAGTACTCATCGAAGTCGGTCGGCGGCCCGGCCAGCGTGTGAAGCAGCCGTGCGATCGCCGCCTTTGCCTTGGGAACAGGCTGCCGCTCCTCACCCCAGTTGTCGGGTAGGGGGAGGATCACCCGTTGCCGATCGGCCTTCAAAAGGGTCTCCCGGTGGATGAGCTGTCCGGCGTGATAGCAGTCCAGCAGCACGGTCCGGGCATTCTCGCGCGCGATCTCGATGTCCGCTGGAATGACGTAGGTGCCCTTCTCAACCAACCCGTAAGCCATCGTAATTTGAATGTCCGGACGATACGTGTAGTGAACGACGTGTTGATCCACGTCGATACGGGACTTCTCCCCCTCTTCGGCAAGGTGGGTCGTGAACCTGTGCCGGTAGGTCGGACGGCTGATCTGAACCCAGTCCTCTACTGTGGACCCGGCGATCTGTTTCATGAATTCGCGAACGTTCATGCGGGACTCACGTCTCCAGCCGCTTGTCGTGAACGTCGCCCTTCGGCCATTCGGGAACTTTCTTCCCGGTACACTCTTCCAAGGCCGTCCGGGCGTTGTCGATGATCATGCGGGACTTCGCCGAGATACGCGGTGTCGCCATGATCGCCTCCACGACCTCGGGCTGGCTGACGATCAGCATCAACTCGTCCAGGCTCTCGCAGACGTCGGCGGCGCCGGCGATGATCCGCGAGTTGCCGTCCCGCTCCTCCTGATTGCCGGTCCAGTACATGGTTCCGATCTGGTTCGGCGCATCCCCGCGGCTGTAAGACCAAAGCTCACCGTTCGGCCGCATCTTCCATGGCCCCGATGTATAGCGTGGCACCGCATTCTCCCCTCGAAAGGTATACAGATGAGTATGAAAACCTATTCAGCTTCGGAGAGCAAACGCTCGTCTGAGGTCGAGACGACGCAGTTGGATTGGAAAAGCAACAACATCGAACGCAAGGGAATTCACAGACTTGAGGCCGCGTGTTAAGGTCATATCGAGTTTTCTGGGGATATGTTGAGCGGATTCTAGTCATGCGGGTCACCATCGCTGCAGCCGGACTGACGGCCTTGCTCGTCGCGGGCTGCTCCTGGGTGCCGACCCTGGACCGGGACGCTCAGGATCTCAGAATTGATGCGAAGATCCGGGACACCGTCGCCGCAATGGAAGCCCAGCGGGCACATCGGCGCCGCCTTTACATCGATCAACGCATCGATCAGGTCATCAAGAACACCAATGGGCCCGACGACAGGTTGCGGGCGATCGAGACTCAGCTCGGACAATTGGAAACCAATCTCGAGACCCTCTCCCGTCAACCCGCCCTCGCGGACGCGGGTGGAAGCGGGGCGCCCGCTCCCGAGGTGATGGAAGAGTTGGAGCGCATCCGGCGGGACAGCCGGGAAGCGCTGGATACGGTTGCAACGCTGCTCAAATCTAGGGACGGGTCCACGGCACAGATCCGGGCACGGATAGAGCGTCTGGAATTCCGGACACGGGATGTTCCCTTCCCCCAGCAGTTAAGTCAGAAGGGGCTGCATCTCGCCTCGTATCGAACCCATGGGGCGGCACTGACCGGTTGGGAAGTGTTGGCGGAGAAGTATCCGGACGTTTTGAACGGCTACAGCCCAACCTACATTGAGACCGAGACCGTATCCGGCCGTTTTGTCCGTCTTTTCGTCGCTGTGGGGGAAGATACGGACCGCATGATCCAGATCCGTAATGTCATCCGCACCGGTGGCGACTACGCGATGGTCCTGCCCATCGACACGTCTCAGAACTCGGCCCTCGCCCAGCCAAGGCGACCGCGTATCGTCGTTCCCGGATCTTGAGCGTCGACCTTCAGGCATCTTGAATCAGCCCTATTGAGCGGGCCGCTTGAGGTCAAACCCCATTCGATTGAAGTAGAGCCGCTTGATGCCGATCCGTCCTGAACTCGTTGACGATGTCTCGGTGTTCGCCGCAAGCGGCGTTGTTGGCGCGGAAGACATCATGGCGGCGATGTCGGAGTGGTACGCTCATCACCCCACCCGGAAATCGATGTACATCTTTAGTGGTGCGTCCTTGTCCGGCCTTATGGCATCAGATCTTGAGCGGTTGGCCCGACACGGGCTTTTGTTCGCGGAGGCGCGCGGCGGCAAACCGAGGACGGCGATCGTCGTCAATCCGCACACGGCGGACCGCCTGATCATTTCCGCTTTTCAAGCACTTCAGGAGACCATGAGCCCCGTTCAGATGAAGCTGTTCTTTGCCGAGGATGAGGCTCGGACATGGTTACAGCAAACAAGCGACCACGAAGACACCGAGAATGGTGCCGTGGAGGGGGATTGAACGCCGAAAACTTGTGTCATGGACTCCGGTTCCGCCAAGGAGAATGGCGCCCCTGAAGTCAGGTCGACTTACAAAAAACGACGATATACCAGCGGACTAGAGGCGTGATGAGGACGTCGCAGCAACACGGCAGCTCCGTCCTATCTTCAGCAACTCGGGCCCAAAGCAGGCCTTTAGCGTGGATCTCTCCGCAGGACGATCAGAAGACGTCTCAACCGAAAAGTTATTTACAACAATTAAACAATTGTTTAATTGTTGGTGCATGAACGAGATCACACTGCAGAAAGATCAGGTCGTCCGGATGGCCGAGACCTTCGCGCTCTTGGGCGATCCGACACGGTTGTCGATTGTGTCCGCCTGTTTGGGCCGGGAGAAACCGGCCGGGCAGATCGCCGAGGAACTCGGCATGTCCGCGGCCCTGGCGAGCCATCACCTGCGGCTGCTCCGGGCCGCGCGCATTCTCAAGGGCGACCGGCGCGGCAAGCAGGTTCTCTATTCAATGGACGATGCGTGTGTGGAGAGCGTGCTCAGGATGATGAGCAATCACTTGTTTGAGTGTGATCACGGTGTGTCTGACAGCTAAAGGAGAAGAGGAATGGTGACCGTTACCCAACAGAAATGTGCGTGCAGCGACTGCGTTTGCATCGTTGAGATCAAAGAGGCGATCCAAAAGGACGACAAGAATTACTGCAGCGATGCGTGCGCCGAGGGCCACAGCTCCGGCACCGGATGCGGACATACGGGTTGCGACTGCAACGGCTAGAGCGTCATGGGTGGGTGGCTTTTCCATGCCGCAAACAGCCCCATCGCATCTGCGACAGACTGAGAGAGCGCCAAGTTAGAGCAGAAATACCCTGTCTCGGCGCTCTCATCATTCACTTGTCGTGAGACTTGCCTGAATAGGCCCTAAGAGCCCGTCCACAAAGTCATTGAATCGTTGGAATCGTTTGTGATTCACTATCTTGTAGCGATTGATGAGGGAGCTACCAGATGTGGACGAAAGAAAACCGTGCCCGTTATGAGCGCCGGGGCCTTCGGTACCCGAGTGATCTGACGGACGAAGAGTGGTCGGTTCTGGCGCCGTTGATCCCGCCGGCCCGGCATGGCGGCCGCAAGCGGTCGGTTGACGTTCGCGCGGTGATCAATGGCTTGCTCTATGTTCTGGAGACCGGCTGCCCGTGGCGCCATTTGCCGAAGGACTTTCCGCCGAAGAGCACGGTGCATGGGTATTTCGATCTGTGGGCCTGGGACGGCACGCTCGAGCGGATGCACGATACGCTCTATGTGGCGTTGCGCGAGGCGGAAGGCCGAGAGGGGCAACCGAGCGCCGCGATTATCGACAGCCAAAGCGCCAAATCGGCGCAAAAAGGGGGGCGTCGCTTGACCCGATCGGCTATGACGCGGGCAAGAAGACGCGCGGCGTGAAGCGCCACATCCTCACTGACCATGGCGGACTGCTGCTCACGGCGGTGGTGCATCCAGCCGACATTCAGGACCGCGACGGCGCGGCCTTGGTTTTGAGCAAGCGGGTGCGGCGACGGTTTCCATTCATCGAGGTGGTCTTCGCCGATGCCGGCTACCAGGGGCCGAAAGCCGCCAAGGCGGTGGCCAAGACCGGGCCCTGGCGGCTGGAAATCATCAAGCGGAGCGACGGCGCCAAGGGCTTCATGGTGCAGGCCAAGCGCTGGATCGTCGAACGCTCGCTGGCCTGGATCTCGCGCAACCGAAGGCTCGCCCGAGACTTCGAGGCGCGGGCGCGAACCGCCACCGCCTTCATCTACCTCGCCATGATCAAGATCATGGTACGCCGCTTGAAACAAACATGAACTTTATGGACGGACTCTAAGAGAACCAACCCAGGCCATCTATAGTTGGGCGCCTCCGCCCGCTCTTCCGTCCAGGACCATCAGGAAGGAGCGTAGGGCAGCGAAGAGTGGTGTAGATTGATCTTCAGCTTCCCATCCTTGTCCTGGATGTAGCCGAAGCTGTACTCAACCTTGGTCTCCTTACCGTCAGGTCCCGTGAAATAGTAGTTACCCATGGACATGGCGGATTTGCCGCTGGTGAAGATCCCGTTGTTTTCCCAACGAACATTGGTCCAGCCCTTGATTGCGAAGCCTTTGTCTTCACTGCCTTTGGTACCAATGAAGTAGCTCAACGCTTCGTCGAAGGTTTCGCGGAACTGATCCTCGGCCGCCAAGGTTGGCTTGAACATGACCTCTGCATCGCCGTAAGCGTAGAGCGTCTCGATATGCTCCATCGCCCTGGCCTTGTAATCGCCACCCGCTGAGTGCTTCGCGGCGATGGCCACAATGCCCTCGCCCCATTCCTTCTGCGCATCGATCACGTCTTGCTTGGAGATCGACCCAGCCTGGGCAATTCCAGCGGCCATCAGTGTCCAGACGGCCACTGTCGCCAATGTTGTTCTGATCATCATTCTCGTTCCTCTCTCAAGATTGTCTTTCGTCTGAGCTTTCGCGAAGTCCGGACCCCGTTCTGGTCATGGATGGCTTGAATGGTCATCACGGTCGAGAGGCCGTTGCCTCTCTCACCGGCGCCAGTTTGTGCCCGCGGACCTGAGCACACTTCTAGACCAACGCGATCAGGCGGCACGGCCCTCCCGTTCCACCTTTGTGCTTCGGTGCACCGACGACGAGCGTTGCTCCGGTCGCGGGAAGCTGGTCAAGATTTGCCATGTTTTCCACCGCCCAGCGGTTTGCCGGCAGCCATGTGTAATGGGTGATGAAGTCCCCCGAGAGGCCGTAGTCGATAGACAAGGTGTCCACGCCGACACCGGCAACCTCCGCTTCTTCCAACAACATCTGCACGGCCTCCACGTGGAAGGCCGGGAAGTGCATCTTTCCGTCGCTATCGGCGTTGCGGAACCCGGCCGAACCCAGACGTTTCTGCCAACCGGCGTTCTGTGCCACGCACGCTCCTTGGGGGATCGGTCCGTTGGTTGCGATCCACGCCTTGAGATCCTCAGGGGTCACCTGCGCGTCCGGATTGGCGTCCGCCTTCTCGCGAATATCGACAACAGCGAGCGGACATACGAGCGACTCCACGGGCACCTCATCAATGGAGGCGCCTCCGTCCGTAAAGTGCAGAGGCGCGTCGATGTGCGTACCAGTGTGCTCATTTACGCGGAGTGTCTTGAGGTTGAAGCTGTTCTTTGCGTAGGTGAACACATCTTCATCGAAGAATTGCTGCTCTCCAAAGTAGGTGGGGAAGTCGTATGTCAGCGTATGGGTCAGGTCCACGACCCGGTTGGCCGGTTGCGCAAGCACCGGACGCGGGGTCATGGCGGTAGACGCAACGATCGCCGCGCCGGCCGCGGCCGATCCTCGAAACAGATCCCGCCGGCTAAGTGCTTTTCCCTTCACGTATTCCATGATGATCGGATGGCACATGACAGATCCCCCTTTTCAAACAATCGACTGACCAGCATTTGCTACCGAGTTGAGCCAGCGCCCGACAAAGGTAACATTATAACGTTACACGCTAGAGGATCGTTCCGCGAGATCTCCTGTTTTTTGCCTGTAACCAGCGTGGATCGACTTCAGCAGATCGGACATCAGGTGACGTATTGCGGCGTGTAAAGCCAAACTGTTATGTTATAACGTTTCAAGAATTCCTCTGGAAACATCTCCAACCTAGTCTTTCTTGTTAGGGTAGCGAAAATGACTGGAACAGCAGGCTGCGGATCGCTTGGCGATCGCGCATCAATCTCGAATGCGGAGAAAAGACGGCCCCTGGCACGTGCCGTCTGCTTGAGTTTGGCCGGTGCGATGGCATCCGTCATGGCCACAGGCAATGCCGTAGCGGCGGAGAAAGTCCGCCTGGGCGTCGAAGGTGTGTTCATCCAGTACTTCGGTTACGCCTCGAACAATGACGATGTCAGCGGTGAAGACTTCTCTGGGGTCGACGTCAAGTCGGACAGTGACATCATATTCGCGGGCGAAACCACGCTGGATAACGGCTTACAGTTCGGTGCTGAAGTCCTGTTGGAGGCCCAGTCCGCCGATGATGAGCAGATCGACGACAGCTTCATCTGGGCGGAAGCGCCCCTCGGCCGCCTGGAGGCGGGCAAGCGCGACAACGCCGCCGCGATCATGCAGTACAGCGCCCCCGATGTCGGTCTGGGGATCAACGACTCCGACGTTCCGGACTGGGTGAACAACCCAACCGGCGGCGACTCCGATTCCGCCTTCCAGTCCACCTACCTCTTCGTCGGCGAGGGCAAAGGTACAAAGATCACCTACTTCACCCCGCGCGTCGCCGGTTTCCAGGTCGGCTTGTCCTATATCCCGGAGTTCGAGACCGACAGCAACACCCAGCCGGCCGGGGACCTCTACGACAACAGCATCGCGCTCGGCATCAACTACGTCGAAACCCTGTCCGACAGCGTCGAGATTGCAGTGGCCGCCGGATTCATCACGGCGGACCAGCCTGATGGTGTCAGCGGCGGCGGGGATGCTGAGGGGATCAGCTTCGGCCTCAACCTGACGTTTGACGCATGGACGTTCGGCGGCTCTTACGCCAGCACGGACGGCAATCCTGACGGAGGCACCAACACGGCTGTGTCCCTGGATGGCAGTGGGTTCGACATCGGTGTCGCCTACGCGTTCGATCCAGCAACCGTCAGCCTGTCGTACTACCGCGGCGAGTTCGAGGACGAGGTCGCCGTCTCCGGTGACAGCACGCAGGACACCGTCATGCTGTCGGCCAGCTACGAGCTCGGACCAGGCGTCACGGCCCTTGCCAGCCTCTTCCACACCCGGTTCTCAGACGACTCCAACGTCGACAACGAAGGCACCGCCTTCGTCACAGGGCTCACCTTGGAGTTCTGAGCCAACGCGTCAGAAACCGCGGCCGGCTGAACGGGCCATTCCAATCAGCCGGCCGCTGTCCAAATGACGACCTAGATCTTGCGAACGGCAACCGGACGCGAACTTTCAAGAAACAGCCGCCGCACCCATCTGGTGCCTGTCGTTTAACCGGATGTGTTGCGCCGGGTGGCAATACCCCGTTACGTTATAACGTTTCACGAATACGTTCTGGAAACACACCAAAAGAAACAATCGGGGGTCCTTCGGCAGCACCGGTTATCCGATGTCGGATAGAGAAGATATCCGCCGTGAATGGCCTCCGGGAGCAGTGAGGGAGGTAGCAAATGCAAGACCTTACACTTACTCGCCGAGGCGCGTTGTTCGGTGCCGCGGCGATCGCTGGAGCAACGTCGGTCAGCTTGGGCACAGGCCCAGCTTTTGCCAAAGCACCGATGGCGACCAACCAAGCTCCATACTTCTACCGCTTTAAGCATGGTTCGATGCAGGGCACCGTTATCTCGGATGGGATCCTTCCCTTAGGCGAGCCATCCGCGAGCTTCCTGGGAACGACGAAGGAAGAAGTTGGGAGCATGCTCACCAGCAACTTCCTCGATCCGACCAATGTGATTCTCGAGCAGAACATTCTGGTGCTGAACAACGGCTCTCACGTCGTGCTGTTCGACACCGGAATGGGCGAGTCGCAGATCTTTGGTCCGACGACTGGCCAAATGATGCACAACCTGCGGGTGGCCGGGATCGACCCTGAGTCGATTGATGCAATTCTCTGCACGCACGGTCACTGTGACCACGTCTGGGGCATCATGTCTGATGATGGTCAGCGGAACTTCCCGAACGCGCAGATCTACATTTCCCAAGAGGATTTCGAGTTCTGGACGGACGAAGCCAAGCTGACGATGACAGAGCCAGGCTACATGAAGCTGTTCGTCCAGGGTGCCAGGGACAACCTGCTGCCGAACCGGGATCGCATTGTCTTCTTCAAGGATGGCCAAGAGTTTCTGCCGGGCATCCAGGCCATGGCGGCACCGGGACACACGGTCGGTCACACCATGTTCCTGTTGACCTCCGACGGGAAGACCATGGCAGCCATTGGGGACACGACTCACCACCATGTCCTGCTGCTCGAGAAACCGCTGATGGAGTTCGCCTACGACACGGATCCCAAACAGTCGGCACAGACCCGGTACCGTGTCCTCGACATGCTTGCCAACGAGCGCATGCCGATGATCGCCTATCACTTCCCGTGGCCCGGTATTGGAAACATCGCCAAACGCGGCGAGGGCTTCCAATACTATCCGGCACCAATGGTGATGCAGGAGTTGCCCGGCTAAGGGGGTCTCTGAGATCAACCAAGGCTGAGCAGTGACTTAAAGCGGAACAGGAGGCCCGTGTCAGTCGGCCTCCTGTTCTTACTTTCCCTGCCTACCGATCCAACGGCGCGCCCGGCAAGCCCGCAATCACGCGTGTCACGGGCGGTCCGCTGCTTACTCCGGAACGATATCTCCCGGAAGCGTGTTCACCGTCATCGTGTTGCTCGGCTGAAAATGGATGACCGATCGGATTGATTGTCCGGCTTTCAAGAGATCAAAGGCTGTATTGATCTGGCCATGCGTCATGTGGTGCGTGATGTAGGGATCGACACTGAAATCCCCCCGCAACCACTCATCAACCATTCCCGGAAGTTGGCTGCGCCCCAAAACACCGCCAAACGCGGTGCCGCGCCAGACCCGGCCCGTGACGAGCTGGAAGGGCCGCGTCGCGATCTCCTGCCCGGCTCCGGCAACACCAATCACGGTGCACTCACCCCAGCCCTTATGGCATGCCTCCAAAGCTGAGCGCATGAGCTCGACGTTTCCGACCGCCTCGAAAGTGTAATCCAATCCACCATCTGTCATCTCGACCAGGATGTTCTGGATCGGCTCGCTGTGATCCTTGGGGTTGATGCACTCAGTCGCGCCCAGTGCCTTTGCCAGCGGGAACTTGGATGGATTGATGTCAATTCCAATGATCCGCGACGCCCCGTTCAGCACCGCCCCCTGAATCACCGCCATACCGACGGCACCCAGGCCGAAGACCGCAACTGTTGCCCCCGCTTCAACCTTCGCTGTGTTGCGCACGGCACCAATCCCCGTTGGCACAGCGCAGCCCATTACAGACGCCTTGGACAAGGGAGCGTCTTTGGTGATCTTGGCGACGGAGATCTCAGGCAGCACAGTGTACTCGCTGAACGTGCTGGTCCCCATGTAGTGCAGGATCTGCTTTCCCTTGTAGGAGAACCGGGACGTGCCATCGGGCATGACACCAGCACCCTGGGTCTTACGGATCGTCTGGCAGAGATTTGTCTTACCGGACTTGATGTAGGGGCAATTGGGATCTTCCGGAACGTAGAGCGGGATCACGTGGTCACCTGGGACGACGGATGTCACGCCCTTACCGACCTCTTCGACGACCCCGCAGCCCTCATGACCCAGGACACACGGGAACAGCCCCTCGGGATCTTCCCCAGAGAGCGTGAAAACGTCGGTGTGGCAAAGGCTTGTCGTCACGATCCGAACGAGAACCTCCCCCTCTTTCGGCCCTTCGAGGTCAATCTCCTCGATCTCCAGCGGTCGGTTGGGTTCCCAGGCGATGGCGGCACGCGTTTTCATGGTGAAGCTCCCTTTGGTCTTGTTCTTGGTGTTAGTGGATGAGCGTTGACCTCTCCGATCCGTCCGGATCAGCAATCGGATCCAGGACAAGCACGAGGCGGGTCTCGCCGGTCCCTTCTATGCGGGGTGAACGGTGCCGGAGGCCCGCATCCGGCCGCTCTGGCCAAAGCTTGCCGCGCAAAAGAATCGGCGCCCCGGTTCCAACAGTGAAGATCTTTGGAGGCTCCGCGTCACTTGTCGGGAAGCCGTACTGCGTTCCGGTGCCGCGATAGGTGCACACGAGGCGCGCCGTCACGGTATCGATATGGAACTTCCAGCATGCATTCGTGTCGATGACGTTGAAGCGCAGTCTCAGAAACTCCGCTTGCATCAGATCAGCGAAGATCTCGGCGACGGCGGCGGTGTCTTCAACCAGCATTCTGCGTTCGAGGCATTCAGGCGTGCCGCATATCTCGCAGACTTGCGTCGCCGCCTCGCGGACGTCGCCGGGTCGTAAGATGACGCGGGCACTCGGTAGCTGGTCCGGCGCCAGAGAGTCAATCCAAGACTGGAAGTCGGGCGTCGGACTGCGCCGCCATATGGCCGCAGCGCAGTCTGGTCGTTGGATCGCCGACAGGCCTTCCGGCGTGTCGGCATAGTGGACACTGGCCGGAGCGTCGAAGGACATGACCTCTCCGGCGGCCGTCATTCCGCTGCGTCCGCGCGACGCCAGACGGGAAACGGATCCGGGAGGTCCGGCAAGCTCTCTGGGTCGCTGGCGACGCCCTCAGGCAGCAATGCTGCGTCAAGCCGAGCCTTCAACGCGGGCCAGTCAATCCCGCTCCCAATGAAGACGATCTCCTGGCGGCGGTCGCCCCAGGGTTCCTGCCATTTATCTTCCATATAGGCGCGCCCTGCCTCACTGTCCGGCCAACGCTCCTTCGGGACAGCCGCCCACCAAGTGCCGAGTGGCTCAACACCGGACAGGGCACCCGCGAGGGAGAACTCCAGGACCCAATCCGGGCGCGTGGTGAGCCAGAAATGACCCTTAGCCCGAATGACGCCCGGCAAGTCCCCGTCGAAGATGGCCTTGATCTTCTCCGGCACGAAGGGCCGACGGGCTCGATAGACGGTACTGGTGACGCCGTACTCTTCGGTCTCTGGCACGTGGTCGGCAGCGCCATAGAGTTCCTTCACCCACAAGGGGTGCTCGTGGGCCTTTTCGAAGTCGAACAGCCCGGTGTCGAGAATGGCGTCCGCTTGGACGTTCGAGTGGTTGGTCTCGATGATCTGCGCGACGGCGTTCAGGCTGCGGATGATCTTGCGGGCTGCATCGACCTGATCGGGTGTCGCGTCATCAACCTTGTTCAGGATGACGACGTCGGCGAACTCGATCTGATCCGTCAGAAGATGAACAAGGGTGCGTTCATCTTCCTCGCCCAACGTTTCTCCCCGGTCCCGCAGGAAATCATGACTGGAGAAGTCTCTCAGGAGGTTCACCGCGTCCACGACCGTGACCATGGTGTCCAGCCGTGCCACATCGGACAGGCTCTCGCCTTCGGCGTCGCGGAACTCAAAAGTCGCCGCCACCGGCAGCGGTTCAGAGATGCCCGTGGACTCGATCAGAAGGTAGTCGAACCGCCCCTCGCCCGCGAGACGCCGGACCTCGGCGAGCAGGTCGTCCCGGAGGGTGCAGCAGATGCAGCCGTTCGACATCTCGACCAACGTCTCATCTGTCCGGCTGAGTTCCGTGTCCGCACGGACCAGATCGGCGTCGATGTTGACCTCGGACATATCGTTCACAATGACCGCGACACGCCGGCCTTCGCGATTGTTCAGGACGCGGTTCAGCAGCGTCGTCTTTCCGGCCCCCAGAAAACCGGAGAGGACCGTGACAGGAAGGCGGGGTGACATTTCATTCATGGCAGGTCCCTTAAGATCCGAGCGCGGCGGCAAGCGTCGTCGCGTTGTGGCGCATCATGTCGAGGTAGGTAGAGGCCGGACCATCAGAGCTGGACAGCGCATCCGAGTAGAGCGTCCCGCCGATGGTGGCACCCGTTTCATTGGCAATTTGCTCAAGCAATCGGTTGTCTGTGACGGTCTCCACGAAGACGGCTGAGATGCTCTCCTCGCGAATTTGGACAATCATCTTGGCCACGTCCGCGGCTGACGGCTCGCTCTCAGTGCTGAGGCCCTGCGGCGCCTCGAAGGTAAGGCCATACGCGTCCGCGAAATAACCGAAGGCATCGTGAGACGTCACAATCGTTCGCTTGTTCTCAGGGATCGCGTCGATCATCGCCCGGACATCGGCTTCCAAGGCTTCGATCTCGGCGACGTAGGCAGCTCTGTTCTCGTAATAGGTCGAAGCGTTCGCAGGGTCGGCTTTGGCCAGCGCCGCCGTGATGTTATCAACGTAACTTACGGCGTGCCCAAGGCTCTGCCATGCGTGAGGGTCGAAGGCGCCGTGATCGTGACCGGCATGATCATCATGCTTCTCGTCGTCGTGCTTGTCGTGGGCGTGCTCGTCTTCGTCATGCTTATCGTGTGCATGCTTGTCATGGGCATGCTTGTCATGGGCATGCTCATCATCGTGCTTGTCGTGACCGTGCTCATCCTTGTCATGTTCGGCATGATCATCGTGTTCATCGTCGTGATCATCGAACGGAATCGCATCGATCCCTTTGGTCGCTACAACGCGAACGCCATCGAACCCAGACGCATCGACCAGACGGTCGATCCAGCCTTCAAACTCGAGTCCATTCACGAAGAGGACATCGGCGCTGCTCACCGAGCGCGCATCAGCCGGCGTCGGTTGATAGACGTGCGCGTCACCGTCCGGTCCCACCAGTGTGGTAACAGCGATATGAGAGCCACCGATCCGGGTCACCATGTCACCGAGGATCGAAAAGGTGGCCACGACGGGCATTGGCTTGCTTGACTGCGCAAAAGCGGGGCTGCCAAACGACAAGGCAGCCAAAACGGCGACGGACGTCAGAAGAGTTCTGCGGGTCGTCATGGGATTCCTTTCAAGCATCGGGTTGAGGACGCGGCAGTGTCCGCGTGAGGAGACCGCCGACCGATCCAACGGTCAGAGACGTCGCGTAGAATACGCCTGCCACAAGGATGATCGCGGGGCCGGACGGCAAGCTGTAGTGGAAGGAGAGCAGCAGTCCGATCAGACTGGACAGCATGGCAATGGATACAGCGGCCATGATGAGTCCGCCGATGCTCGACGCCCAAAAACGCGCGCCCGCAGCCGGCAAAATCATGATGCCGACCGCCATCAGCGTGCCGAGCGCGTGGAACCCGCCAACAAGGTTCATGACCACGAGGGTGAGGAATGTGAAGTGCGTTACCGCGCTGAGTCCACTGACCGATCGCAGGAACTGAGGATCGGCGCATTCCATGACGAGCGCCCGGAACAACGCTGCGAGAACCATAATCGTAACGCTGGCAATGGTGCACACAAGGATCAGCGCAGCGTCATCCAGTGCGAGCACCGTGCCGAAGAGCACGTGCATCAGATCGACATTGCTTCCCCGGGTCGAGACGATCAGAACGCCGAGCGCCAAGGAGATCAGATAGAAAGCCGCAAGGCTGGCATCCTCCCGCAATGCCGTGACACGGCTGACCAACCCCGAGAGGAGTGCCACAGCCATACCGGCCACGAGCCCCCCTATGGTCATTGCGCCCAGCGATAGTCCCGACACCAGGTAGCCGAATGCGGCCCCAGGCAGGATTGCGTGTGCCATCGCGTCGCCCGTCAGGCTCATCCGCCGGAGCATCAGGAAAACGCCGACCGGCGTCGCACCGATGGATATCGCGATGCAGCCAAGCAGCGCGCGGCGCATGAACCCAAAGTCAGCGAACGGTGAGACGACCAGTTCCCAGATCATGCCGCACTGCGCCCGCAAACATGGGGCGGACCAGCACAGGCTTCGCACATCTGGCGGGCCTTGAACTGGTTCTCTGCCGTGAGGGCCTGAGCCGTCGGCCCGTGAGCCACAAGTTCGCGAGCCAACATCATGGTCCGCGGAAAATGGTCCCGGACGATATCCTGATCATGAAGTACGGCGAGAACGGTGCGT
Source organism: Thalassobaculaceae bacterium (assembly GCA_963691835.1). Classification (GTDB taxonomy): domain Bacteria; phylum Pseudomonadota; class Alphaproteobacteria; order Thalassobaculales; family Thalassobaculaceae. The sequence goes on along the minus strand of OY829383.1, from coordinate 2,855,001 downwards.
CCTTCTCCGTGCCAAACGTGGATTAAGGTGATCAGATCGGCCATGGTCCGGGCATCGATCGCGGTGAAAGGCTCGTCGAGAAGCACAAGCCGCGCGTCCTGCAGAAGCAGCCGCGCAAACAGCGCGCGTTGCATCTGTCCACCCGACAGCGACCCGATCGCGCGATTCTCAAATCCCGTCAGTCCGACGGCCGCGATCGCGGCCTCCACCCTTGTGTAGTGGGCCTTGCGAAACCAGCCGAAGGCGCCGATATCCCGCCAAAGCCCCATAGCGACGAGATCGACCACGTACAGGGGAAAGGCACGGTCAATGTCCGACTGTTGCGGCAGATAGGCGATGTCTTCCCGGCCCAGCCGTCCCAGCGCCACCTGACCCTCCCAAGGAGCGAGCGTACCGACGACACTCTTGAGGAGCGTGGACTTGCCAGCCCCGTTCGGACCGACGATCGCCGTCAGACTGCCCTCGGCAATCTCGGTATCCAAATGCTGAACCGCGGGCTGCCGGTCGTAGCCCAACGTCAAGCCCTGGAAGGCAACCGCCGAACTCATAGCGCCCCCGGTTTTGACGTGGCCCACAGAAAACCCGCCCAAAGGGCTGCCACGATCAGAGCCGCCCCCGCCAAACGGGGGCCCGCACCGAGCAGAAGGAGACGAAGCATCTGATGCCGGCCGTTCATGGCGAAGCCTCATCACCGCAAGCCGCGCACCGGCCATGAACCTCGATCACATGCCGGGTCGGCTCAAACCCGGACTTGCTGAGAATGCTGGATAACTGGCTCATCAGTTCCGGCTCTACGCTTTCAGCCACAGTTCCACAGTTGTTGCATATCGATAAGATCGAGGCCCGCTGGTGCACGTCGCACTTGCAAGCGACGAAGGCATTCAGAGACTCAAGACGGTGCACATGCCCTTGTTTCATCAAAGCCGCCAACGCGCGGTAGACTGTCGGCGGCGCCATTTTCGGGTTATCCCTGCTGAGCTCAGCCAGGATCTGGTATGCGGACAGGGGGCATTCATGCTTACGCAACACCGCCAATACCTGAGCCTGTGTTCGTTCGCCTCTCGTGCTCACGCTTTACCTCCAACAGAAATCAGCGGCGTTTTACGTTACGTTATACTGTAACGCAACGGCCGAGTTCACCCACCCCCGCATTCGCCTCAGACCCAATGGAGACATCACATGGACACCTTCCACTTTCAGACCACACGGTCGGTGTTGGCGGAGATCGGTGGAACCGCCAAGATCGGTGAGATCCTGGCCAAACAAGGCTGCCGCAAAGTTGCTTTTGTTACCGACCGGGTGATCCTGGACCTGGGCCTTGCCGAGGCGGCTCTCGATGGTTTTCGGGAAGCCGGGCTGGATGTCTGGACGTTCCCAGACGTTCAGCCGGACCCGCCCGAGGCGATGATCTTGGACGCGGTGGAGCAGGCACGTGCGGAGCATGTCGATTGCGTGGCATCCGTCGGTGGGGGGTCATCGTTGGATACGGCAAAGCTCATTGCGATCCTGCTCAACACCGACCAGCCGATCGTCGAAATGTATGGGGTAAATTTCGTTCGCGGTGAAAGACTACCGCTCGTTCTCGCACCGACGACCGCCGGGACAGGATCCGAGGTGACACCGATCTCAATCGTCACAACAGGGACCAACGAGAAAAAGGGTGTCGTCTCACCACAACTTCTTCCCGACTACGCCATTCTGGACGCTGAACTCACCGTGGGGCTACCGGCCCCGGTCACGGCGGCGACCGGCATCGATGCGATGGTCCACGCGATCGAGGCCTTCACCTCGAAGCGTTTGAAGAACGTGGTGTCGGACTGCTTGGCCAAGCAGGCTTTGGAACTGTTGGGCAGAAACATCCGCACTGCTTGTTTCACTCCAGAGGACCGGAACGCCCGGGCCAACATGCTCATGGGCTCGATGCTTGCGGGTATGGCTTTCGCAAACGCGCCGGTCGCCGCGGTTCACGCCCTGGCCTACCCGTTGGGCGGTCATTTTCACGTGCCCCACGGCCTGTCGAACGCGCTCGTCCTGCCATACGTGCTGGAGTTCAACATGCCCGAGGCGTCTGCAGCCTATGCCGAACTCGCACCGGTGATCTTTCCTGACCTTGCCGGCAAATCAGAAGCTGCGCGCGCGGACGGTCTTGTTCAGGGCTTCCTGGCCCTGGGGCCTGAACTCGGGATGCAATCCCGGTTGTCTGAGGTCGGGGTGAACCACAATCACCTGCCGATGCTGGCGGAAGACGCGATGAAACAGGAACGTCTCCTCATCAACAACCCCCGGGAAATGACCCTTGAGGCGGCCCATGAGATCTACTCGAATGCGCTTTAGGACGGTCCGAGCAAATGATGTTGTGTCCCGACGAGCCGCGGACAATCGGCGCCTGAATGAACGCTTCGCCAAGCCTGCTACCAGACGGGACACAATGAATGCCGCATGACGAAAACAACCTGATGGACGCCTTCCCGCCGGAGTCGGCCGGACAGGTCACGTTGGCCAACTGGCGAACATCACCGTTCAATCAGTGGGCGTTCCATCATGTCCGCGAGATCGTCCCGTCCGCCGACATCGCCAATGACCCCGATGATGTCTGGAGCCTGACGGCCGCGGAGACCGGCGCCCTCGACCAGGTCACGGTGGCGGGGGACGACGGGCAAGCCCTGGATCTGGATGCCTTTCTCGCTGAAACGGAAACCGACGGCATTGTGGTGCTGAAAGATGGCCGCGTGGCGCTCGAGCGCTATGCGCGCGGAAACGAGCCGCATACACCGCACATCCTGATGTCCGTCTCGAAGTCGGTGCTGGGTCTGATCGCGGGGATTCTTGAAGAGAAGGGCATGCTGGATCTTGACCGGCCGGTGACCGATCTCATCCCCGAGGTTTCCGAGACCGCGTATCGCGGCGCAACCTTGCGTCACCTCCTCGACATGCGTGTCGGTGCGGCTTTCGACGAGGACTATCTCGCCCTCTCCGGCCCGATCATCCGATACCGGCAGGCGACGAACTGGAACCCGACGGGACCGGGCGGCTTGCCGGAAGATCTCAGATCCTTCTTCGCGACTCTTGTGGAGTCCGATGGCCCGCATGGCCGCGGATTTCACTACGTATCGCCAAACACCGATCTACTCGGTTGGGTCATTGAACGCGCGACCGGCCGTCGGTACGAGGACCTGGTGGCGGATCATCTTTGGAAACCGATGGGGGCCGGGCGAGCCGGTTACATCACGGTCGACCGGCTGGGGGCGCCGCGCACGGCGGGCGGTTTGTGCGTCACCGTCCGGGACCTTGCCCGGATCGGGCGTCTAATGGCGGACGGCGGAACCCGCGACGGCCGGCAGATCGTGCCCGAAGCGTGGATCCGCGACATTGCGACGGCGGGTGATCCAGAGGCTTGGAAGGCGGGAGCGTTCGCGCCCCTCTTCCCGGGGTGGGATATGCACTACCGCGCGAAATGGTACGTCCACCGGGGAGACTCGCCGGTGCTATTCGGCGTCGGCGTTCATGGCCAGAACGTCTTTGTTGACGCCAAGGCCGGACTCGTCATCGCAAAATGCTCTTCCCAGGCCTTGCCCTTGGACGAGAAGAAGATCCAGCTGACCAGCCGTTGGGTGGATGCCGTTCGCCGGGCCTTGGCATAGCGGCGCTGCCGAAGCGCGGGAGATCCGGCCTCGTCCCAGACTTGGTGGTGAGCGTACACATTGCCCGAAAAGATTTGACCTAGCCCGCTGTCTGCTCGTGACCATTGGGCCTTGGCAGTAGCCGCACCGGGTTTATCCGCGTTCCGATCCGCTTGGCCGTGGCGCGGGCAATGAACTAGCATCGGTGATGACCGAGATTCAGGCGGGTGCCAAGCGGCCACCTGATGTGGACTGGAGGATTGCCCCGTGAAGTACGATCTGGTTCTGAAAGGCGGTCGGGTCATCGACCCGTCGGCAAACCTGGACGCGGTCAAGGACGTTGCCTTCCTCGACGGGAAGACCGCCGCGGTCGGTGACAATCTCGCAGCAGAGGCACGGGAAGTCCGTGACGTTAGCGGGTACATCGTCTCGCCGGGTCTCATCGATCTGCATACCCATGTTTACTGGGGCGGTACGTCGCTCGGGATCGACGCTGAGGACTTCTGCCGCATGAGTGGCGTCACAACGTCCGTCGACACCGGCAGCGCAGGGCCCGGGAACTTCCTCGGCTTCCGCCGGCATGTCATCGATCCGTGTCAGGTCCGCATCTTGGCGTATCTGCATGTGTCGTTCGCCGGCATCTATGGGTTCTCGAAGACGGTGATGGTGGGCGAAAGCGAGGAGATCCGGTTGATGGCGCCGGCAGAATGCGCCGAAGTTGCCGACGCCCATCGCGATGTGATCGTCGGCATCAAAGTGCGGTGCGGCCGCCATTCCTCGGGCACCCAAGGGTGGAATGCGCTGCAGATGGCGCTCGAGGTCGCCGATCAGGTCGGCTTACCGCTGATGGCGCATATCGACCATCCGCCGCCGAGCTATGAGGACATTGTTTCGGCGCTTAGGCCGGGCGACATCCTCACCCATGCGTTTCGACCGTTCCCGAACACGCCCTGCAACGCTCAAGGTGCCGTCAAACCAGTTGTCCTCGAAGCCCGCAAACGCGGCGTCCTTTTCGATATCGGCCACGGCATGGGATCGTTCGCGTTCAAGACGGCGCGGGCAATGCTGGCGAACGGTTTCCCGCCGGACACGATTTCGTCGGATGTCCACTCCCTTTGCATCGAAGGGCCAGCTTTCGATCAGGTGACAACGATGTCGAAGTTCCTGTGCATGGGAATGCCGCTCGACAAGGTCATCGAAGCGTCAACCGTGAACGCCGCGATGGCGTTGAGAAGACCCGAACTCGGATCCCTCAAGCCCGGCTCCGTTGGTGACGCGACCGTTCTGTCGGTAAGGGATGGCGCGTTTGACTATGTCGACGTTGTCGGCGAACACCTCGAAGGTAAGCAGAAGATCGTCTCTGAAGGCGTGGTCGTTGGGGGTGAGTGGTGGTATCCGACCGACGCGGCACAGGTCGAAACTGCTTAGGCAACCTGATCAGCTTTATCCATTTGGACTTTAGCCATCACCGCGGCGGATAATAGATCGCCCCAGGGACATAGGCGCTGGGCAGATCCATGCCGACCGGCATCGCGCGCCCCGTCGCAAGATGATCCGGCAAAAGATGCGTGTGCGGTCCCGGAGGGGACTTCCCGCCCGGCATTGGGATTGGCGTCAGAACCTCGATACGACCGAGTGCTGTTTCGATCACGCGTGCAGGGCTTTCGTTTAATAGCGACGCCCCAATCTGAGCCAGATTTGCTGGAAAAGCGCTTCCGCTCGCCCTAGACAAAACATCATGCGCTTCGCCCGGCCGGACCCGCACACAAAAGCGGACCTCTTTCCGTCCGAGGCCAAGATCAAAGAGGGACGCATCGTTGTCTTCGGACAAGATCGCATCAAGATCCTTGCCGAGCGGCGTGAGCCTGTCGGCGGCGTTGTGGCGCCAGCGGCTCCGCTTGACAGCGAGCACGATGCGATCCGGCCCGGCTTGCGTGTCCGTGGGCCCAAACGTCAACGCCCGAACATGATCATCGATCCTGAAGTTAAGCCTTCCGCCAGCCGTGGTCGCGATGATTGACTCTCCGTCGGTCCGAACATCGATGGCCTGACCCGGAGCCGCAGCGAAGTCACCAACCGCCCCGACGACGCCGACAGCCCATGTGCCTTGGCCCTCCTCAAGGCTCCTCAGCACGAACGTCCGAATATCGTCAGTCGTCCAAGGCAGACGACGGCACGCGACGCCCAGCGCATCAAAACGGTCGGGCAAGACCTGCCAAACGGCAGCCCGCCACGCCTCAGTCTTTTCGCGCCAGTCGGCAATCTCGTCGCCCGTTCTCGCACAGCCAACACAGTATCCGGTGCGCTCATCAAGCTTGCAGATGCCCACACAAGGACTGACTACGCCCATTCGTGCCTCTCCTTTGGAAGATGATTCAACGCCGCGGAAATTGCGTCCAGACCGTCCGTCAGGGCGGCTGGGCCAGGCTGGAGGATAAGCGGTGATTTGATCTCTACAATACGTCCGTCGCGCACGGCTGGAATCACCTGCCAACCAGGTCGCGCCGCTATCTTCTCAGGGCGAACTTTCTTGCCGCACCATGATGCAAGGATGAGATCCGGGGCGGCTTCGACGACCTGATCCGATGTGACGATCCGGTCGCGAGCACCTCCTTCGGTCGCCCGGTCTGGGAACGCTTCGCGCCCGCCAGCGATTTCAACAAGCTCGGACACCCATTTGATGCCTGAGATCATCGGTTCGTCCCATTCCTCGAAGTACACAATCGGACGGCAACCACTCGGCACACCCGCGGAGACTCTGGCTAAACGGGCTTCGTACTCTCCGGCGAGAGCATCCGCTCTCTCAGGCTGACCAATCGTGGCGCCCAAGTGCCGGATCATCGCAAGAATTCCGGCGATGTCGCGCTGATTGTACGAAACAACCGTGATCCCCCGCCGGATCAGTTCCGCGGCAATCTCAGCCTGTAGGTCCGAGAACGTCAGGACAAGATCCGGCTCCAGCGCCAGGATCTTTGGAATATCCGCCGAGGTGAAAGCCGACACGCGCGGTTTCTCACGGCGAACACGCGACGGTCTCACCGCGTAGCCTGAAACACCGACGATGCGATCCTCCTCACCCAAGAGATAGATCGTTTCAACGGTCTCTTCTGTCAGGCATACGATCCGTTCCGGCGGAAAAGTCCTCACGGCAATGCTTTCGTTTGGCTAATCGATACGATAGTCGGCGAGCGTTTCCAGCGGCACAAACTCAAGGGCGCGTTCATGCGTTGACTGGGCCTTTATCGGGGGGGCCACACCCGCCTCATGCGCCTCTTTCCACCGCAGGACGCACAAACACCAGCCGTCACCCGGCGAAAGCCCGGGGAACTGGTATTCGGGCCTCGGCGTAGAGAGATCATTGCCCCGCGATTTCGTGAACGCCAGGAACTCTTCGGTGACCAACGCGCAGATCACGTGGGTCCCTTGGTCCATATGGTTTGTGTTGCAGTAGCCATCTCGAAAGAAGCCGGTTTTGGGATCGGAACAACACAAGCACAAGTCATCGCCTAAGATGTTTCTGGCGGCGATCACGGCCATATCGAACCTCACCGAACCAATGGTTTCCCGGATGATGGAGCACTCAGAACTGTCCCGCGGCCAGCGCGGGAACGTTGACGTTCACTGCCGGGAACCATGGAATACTGACTCTATGTGGACGTCCGGAATGGCCCGCGCAACACCGAACCAACCAATGGACGCCAGCAAATCGTCAGGCGGTATGGCCTGCGGGCCAAGATGGACTGAGGGCAGCCACAATCTGCCGGACCACGACATCTCCGCCGGGCCAAGAATCTCAGAAAATATAGTGCCGCAGGAGGGACTCGAACCCCCAACCCCATCATTAGGAACCCCGTTCTCTTCCAATCAGAGCAACCCATTCGTTCATGAAAGGTGTCTGACCTCCGGGAACTGCCGATCCGTAGCCGAGCTAGACGATAGTCCGAGCCAGGACATCTTCTTCCACTCATCCCTCCGGGATCTTGCGCTCTGTCCAAAAGGTATTGGGCGAGAACCAGACAGGCCCGGTGCTTGGACACCCATAGGCTATGCAAAGCTCACCGACCGTCACTCCCTGGCCCAGCCGAAACTCGGCCTCACGCAGCATCTCGAAGATCTATTTTGGCGTGTATCGCTTCAGGTTGACATCGACCTCTTCAAAACCTCGATATGCCCAAAGCTTTAATTACAGCCCGGACCACTTTCGCGGGCCCAAGCCACAACGTTCTGATATTTTAATCAGATTCCCAGAGCAATATCGTCAAGCATGGGCTTCAACTGGGGAGTGCAGGTCAAAGCCCTCGAAGCCACGATGATTCACGGTTGCCTTTGGCCGGTTTTGTGCGACTGTTGCCTGACAAAACAAACAACTGATGGGAGGAACTTCATGTCACAAGACGAAATCGGTAAGCCAGAATCGTCTCGGGTTTCCACGTCAACGGACGGCGATACCCGCGGCGCGAGGAAGCCTGTGAACCGGCGTGACTATCTCAAGACCACCGTCGGTGCAGTCGGTGCCGGGACCGCCCTGCTTGCTGCCCCAACGATCGCAAAGGCTGCCAACAAGACTTACAAGCTGAAGCTCCAGAGCAACTGGACCGGCATTGGCATTGAGTCGCAAGACGAGGCCACGAGAAAGTTCGTTGAGCGCATCAACACGCTGTCGAACGGCCAAATCGAGGTTACGAACTTCGACGCAGAGGTGCTTCTGGGCATCGGCGAGACGTTCTCGGGCGTCGGCATGGGTGTCGCCGACATGGCGGTGACCGCCTCGATCTACCACCGCGGCACCGTGCCGGTCGGCGAGTTCCTTTGGGCCGTGCCGTTCTTCCCCAACACCAACGTGGAGTTCTTCGAGAACATCTACCATTACATGGGGTTGAAGGAACTCTGGCAGGAAGCCTACGCGCCGCACAATGTCGCGCACATCGCCTACACCTGATCGGACGAGTGGGGCGCGATGGTCTCGACCAAGGAAGTCCGCAGCTTCAAGGATTTCGAGGGCATGAAGGTTCGCGCCTTCGGCATCTGGGCCGAGTGGTTGGTCAAGAACGGCGCGTCGATCGCCACAGTGCCAGGGGGAGAGGTCTACACGGCGATCCAGACCCGGATCCTCGATGCAGCCGCCTTCGGTGCGCCTGACGCCTGGGCCGGCATGAAGATGCATGAGATCTGTGACTACTACATCAATCCGTCGGTCGTGCCCTACGACGTGACCGAGATCATCATGAACCTGTCGACCTATAACGAGATGCCGGCCCATCTGCAGGAGGTCCTGCACACGGCTGCTCGGGTCTACAATCTCGACATCACGGCTCTGACCATCGCCACCGACGTGCGCGGCCGAAAGGTCCTCGAAGAGGGCGGCATGGAGACGATCATGATGCCGGCGGATGAGCTTCGGGAAGCCGCCGATTGGTGCTGGCAACAGTTCGTCTCGAAGAAGGGCAGCATGCCCCACATCGACAAGATGATCGAGATCTACAGCCAGGCCCGCGAGATGTATCGCGGCTACTACGGTCCGAAGCAGTTGCCGGTCTGACCGAGACGTTCTTCCGATAGAAGAAATCGCACGATGCGCCCCGGCGCATCGTGCTTTCCATGTCATTTTCGCCGATGCCGGTGAACATGGCTGGTGACGTGACTCACCGAGTCACGCGTATGGGAGGGACCGGATGAAGATCATCGAGGCCTATCTGCGCTTTACTGACTGGCTGAATGCCAAATTCGCTTGGGTCGTCGCGTTCCTGATCGTTCCGATGCTCTGCATCATGATCTGGGAGATCGTGCTCCGATACTTCTTCAATTCACCCTCTCTCTGGGCCTACGAGGTGTCGCTGTTCCTCTACGGTGGCTACATCGTGCTTGGCGGCGCCTACACGCATCTGGCCGGCGGACATGTCAACGTCGACATCATCTGGGGGCGTCTGCCACCACGCTGGCGCGCACTTCTGGATGTTCTGACGTCGGGCTTCATCTTTCTCTTCCTGGGTGTGCTGTTCTGGTTCGCGCTCCAGCGCACGATCTTGTCTTGGCAGATCGCCGAGACCACCATGTCGCACTGGCAGCCGGTCATCTATCCGCTGCGTACCACGCTGCCCATCGGCTGCTTCCTGCTGCTGATGCAGGTCCTCGCCAAGCTGATCCGCGACATTGCCACCGTCCTCACGGGCCAGGATGACTACTTCCCGATCCGTGTGAACATCCCCGGCCTCCAGCCGAATGCGCCATCCAACTGAGCGCCCCACTGAGAAGTCCCAAGGAGAACGTTCATGGCAGAACTCGGGCCTGAATGGCTGACGATAATCCTGTTCGGGAGCCTCATGGTCCTGCTTCTGATGGGTGTGCCGCTGGTCTTCGCCATCGGTGGCGTTGCGACCTTCTTCATCATCTTCCTCTGGGGACCGCAGGCACTGCCGATCCTCGAGAAACGAACATACATGGTCATGGACCAATTCTTATTGGTCGCCGTACCAATGTTCATATTTATGGGGGCGATGTTACAACGATGTGGCATCGCCGAGGACATGTACGATCTCATGTACCACTGGATGGGCGGCCTGCGTGGCGGGCTGGCCGCTGGGACGGTGCTGATTTGCACGAAGTTTGCCGCCATGGTCGGCATCAGTGGTGCAGCCACGACATCCATGGGGCTGATCGCGCTGCCTTCGATGCTCAAGCGCGGCTACAAGAAGGATATAGCGCTCGGCTGTATCTCGGCCGGCGGCTCGCTCGGGATCCTGATCCCGCCAAGCGTTCTGATGATCATCCTGGCACTGACGTCGCGCCAGTCGATCGGCCAGATGTTCATCGCAGGCGTCCTGCCCGGACTGCTGCTGAGCGGGCTGTTCGTCCTGTACATCCTGATCCGGTGTTACTTCCAGAAGGACCTTGGCCCCGCAGTCCCGGATCACGAGAGGCTATCATGGAACAAGCGCCTTCGGCTTCTCGGCGCATTGCTCCTGCCGGTTCTCCTCGTCTTCGCCGTGATGGGATCGATGTTCTTCGGCCTCGCCACACCCAGCGAGGCGTCCGCGATCGGGGCACTCGGCGCGATCCTTTGTGCGCTCGTCAAGCGCTCTTTCACTTGGGATAACTTCACGTCGGCTCTGTTCATCACGCTTCGCCTCAGCGCCATGGTGATCTGGATCGTCTTCGCGGCGTCGGTCTTCACGGCCCTTTATGCCGTGACGGGCGCTTCGTCACTGGTCGGCGACCTCATCACGGGCGTCGGTGATCCGTGGATGGCGATCGTCGTCATGATGCTGATCCTGATCGTGCTCGGCATGTTCTTTGACCCGACCGGGATCGTTCTGCTTACGGCCCCGATCTTCTTCCCAATCGTCACGTCGCTCGGCTTCGATCCGCTTTGGTTCGCGATCCTGTTCGTCATCAACATGGAACTCGCGTTTCTGACGCCGCCATTCGGGTTCAATCTGTTTTACATGAAGGCAGTCGTCCCGCCTGGGGTGACCATGTGGGACATCTACAGGTCGGCGACGCCTTTCGTCTTTCTCATGTTACTGGGGCTCGGTCTGTGCATGATGTTCCCGGGGATCATCACCTGGCTGCCAAGCCTAATGAGGACATAACGACGTTGGCCTCCGGTGTTCGGGCCCTCAAAAGGCTAGGTTGCGCGGGAACATCCAGACGAGAGTGCTGGAGCTTAGTCGGACCTGATTGACTCGTGGGGATTCCGTTCTGGGTCGGAATCTGTTTCATCGTGATGGCTGGGATTGGAGGCCCGCCATGATGACCTGAGCCTTTCCCAATGATCATCGAGACCATGTGATCCAGGCCGTCGATGAAAAGCTACGGCCGCAACCGCGAGGCCAGAAAATCATCCCCGGCGCGAGGACACCTAGAGAACGTCAGAACGCTCATAAGTGTCTGACGATTCAAAGAGTGTCTAACTTCAGGAAAAAATGGTGCTGCTTGAGGGAGAAAGTTTGAACTCCCTCTTTCAAGAATTAGCAGATTGGGAAGAGCAGCTAAAGGCGCTTGAAGAGACTATCCCCAGCGAATGGGAGGAGCCTGCGCCGTGACTTCCTCCATCAAACCAACCTTCGGGCAATCAACGCACTCGGCGAAACACAAGCGCCCGGCCCCGTTCTCGATCCGGCTGAGCGCGGAAGAGCGCGCCTGGCTGGAACGCAAGGCGGGAAGCCGTCCGCTTGGGCGCTATATCCGCGCCAAACTGCTTGGCGATGATGAGACGCCGCGCAAAGCCGCCCGCGCGCCCTCGATTGATTATGCCTTGCTCGGGCAGATGCTGGGCATGCTCGGTAAATCCGAACAGGTCTCCTGTCTCTTCCTCCTGTTGGCGGCGGCGGAAGCTGAACACGTAGCGCTTGGGGAAGCGGAACGTCAGGCCCTAGATGAAGCCTGCGCCGATGTCCACGAAATGCGCACGCTGTTGATCCGTGCGCTTGGGCTCCGCTCGGCGGTGGAATCATGATCCTTGTCGGCAACCAGCGCGGCGGGGCGCGTGATCTTGCCCGGCATCTGATGAAAACCGAGAACGAACGTGTCGAGGTCTCGGAGCTGCGCGGCTTCGTGGCCCAAACCATCGATGGCGCATTTCAAGAGAGCTACGCAGTCAGCCGGGGCACGAAATGCCGCCAGTTCCTGTTTTCCCTGTCGCTCAATCCGCCCAAGGGCGCGAACGTGGACGATGAGGCATTTTTCCAAGCTATCAACAAGGCAGAAACGAAGCTGGGCCTGACCGCCCAGCCGCGCGCCGTGGTCTTCCACGAAAAGCGCGGCGATGATGGCGAGATGCGCCGCCATGCGCATGCCGTATGGAGCCGCATCGATGTGGAGGAGATGAAGGCGATCCCGCTGCCGCATTCCAGGCGCAAGATGCAGGATGTCTCGCGCGAGCTGTATCTGGAGCACGGTTGGAAGATGCCGCCCGGTCTGGCTGTGAGCGGTCAGCGCGATCCGCGCAATTTCACGCTCGCTGAATGGCAGCAGGCCAAGCGGATCAAGGAAGACCCGCGCGCTATCAAGGCAGCGTTTCAGGATGCCTGGGCGATCTCGGATTCAAAGGCGGCCTTTACTCATGCCCTGCAAGAGCGCGGCTATTGGCTGGCAAAAGGTGATCGGCGCGGCCATGTGGCCGTGGATAGGCATGGCGAGGTGCATTCCATCGCCAAGCGCGTCGGGATCAAGACCAAAGAGGTGCGCGAGCGGCTCGGCGATGAAAACTCGCTGCCCTCGGTTGCCGATACCAAGCAAGAGATTGCCAAGGCCATGCAGGCCAAGATGGAGGAATTCCAGCGGGAGGTCGCCGCGAAAGAAGAGCGCGAGCGCCGGGACGCTGAAGCCAAGCGTGCGGCAATCAAAGAGCGCCAGAGGGCGCAGCGCGAAGCGTTCCGCGAAGCGGCCAAGCGCCGCCAGGAAGCGGAAGAGCAGGAACGCCAGTCCCGCCTTCGCGGCGGTGTACTTGGCCTCTGGGACCGGCTGCGGGGTGAGCGCAAACGCACGCTTGAACGCAATGCGAGGGAGGAAGCAGCCTCGCGTGTGCGTGACAAGGCTGAGCAAACCACCCTTACCGCCGTTCAGCTTGTTCAGCGCCGCGAAGTGGTAAAGGAACGAACGCAGCAGCGGGAAGAGAACAAGGCCGTTACGCGCTCTCTCACCGAAGACGCCAAGGTCTTCCAAAATATGGAGCGTGAGGCTGAAACCGAGCGCGAAGCGCGGCGGGAGGCCTTCAAGGAACGCCGCCGCACGGAAGAGCGCCCGCGACGCCGCTCCCGCTCGCGCGACGGCCCTGTGCCAGAAAGGTAGGCCGGACGGTTTTGCCGTCCGGCCGATTTATGGCTTAGGCAACTGCGGCCTGCGCCTTGGGTTGGTAGCCTTGCAGGTGCTCGACAGCGGCTTGGGCAAACCTTGCCGCCTGAAAGATGAAGCGCTTATCGCTGCGCAGCACTTCCAGCCATGAACCGATATAGGCTGCGTGATCCTCTCGCGTCTCCGGGGTAAGGCCAAGGTCGGCAGACAGGAAAGCCGATCCCAGCTCTGCGACCAGTTCCTCGCGCGCATAACCTTCATCGCCCCAGCGCTTGCGTCCAAAGTCCCGATCGAGACGCGAGGGATGGCGCGTCCAGTGCGTCAGCTCATGCGCCAGCGTGGCGTAATAGCTCTCGGCATCGCAGAAGGTCTCGAAAGGCGGCATCTGCACGTAGTCCGGCTGAAGCGCGTAGTAGGCCCGGTCCCCGCCATGGCGGATTTCCGCGCCGGTAGCGGCAAAGAACCGCTCAGCGGACTCGATCCTTTCAATGTCAGGATTGACCGGCTCTGCCCGCGCATAGAAATGCTCCGGCAGGTCCTCGATCTCCTCGACATTGAAAACGGTATATCCCTTCATGAAGGGGATTTGCTGCTCCACTTCCTTCCCGCTCTCGTCCTGCTCGGTCTTGGTGAAGGTGTCGGCATAGACGACAAGCTCGCCCTTGGCTCCTTTGCAGACATGCCCGCCGAGTTGCTTGGCCTGCTTGTAGGTCATCCACAGCGGCGCGGTGAATTCCCGCGCGCAGGCCGCCGCCCATAGCAGGATGATATTGATCCCCTGATAGGGAACGCCGTTATGCCGCAAAGGCCGCTCGATCCGCCCGGCCAGGTGTTCGGCATTCCACGGCTTGCGCCAGGTGAGTTCGCCTTTCTCAAGGTCAGCAATAATTTTATCGGTGACACGGGTATAAACATCGGTTTTCATTGATCTTTCTCCTAGTTTGGGTTGCGCATACGCAACCGACTAGGCCCGCGCCAATGAGCGGGGGGATGCCGTCAAGGCCGGTGACCGGCGGAGGGGGATCGCCCGGCCTGCACAAACCCCGAAGGAACGAAGGGGTGCGGAAGGCCGGGGACACCGCCGGCCAACGCCCGAAGGGTCTTGGCCTTGACGGAGGATGGGGCCGCAGGCCCCAATCAGTCAGAAACAAAAAAAGGCCAGCCGAATGGCTGACCGTCGAAACGCGCGAGGGATCGTCACCGCATGGCGGAGACGCCGGAAGGTGGCTCCGGGCGTGCCGCACCTAGAGCCCGGCCCGGCATTAGAACGGGCGCGGCAAAGTTAAGAATCAATTGCCAAGACCAAGCTTGTCGAAAAATATCGCGTTCCGGGCCTGCGCATCGAGAAGCAATTTGTCGTACGGTATTACTTCGACATAGGTGTCAGGGTTTCTCGTATAGCCATAGAGACCTCTACCGTCTGGTGTTGGATCGAACCTGCCCCGAAGTCTTTTGGTCAAACCAGCGGTTACATCCGCGACAATGTAACAGTGAAAGGCTGTATTCGAACCGATCCCAGAAATAACATTCCCTTTCTTATCACGCACCGTTTTGCCGGACTTGAATAGCGTGACGTAGTCCATCAGCTGGATCAAAGGGTCATTTCTGTCGGTGTAATCTTCTTGTCCCGGGCGCTTGAACTCGACCAAAATAACAGTATCGCAAGCGCGCTCACTTTCACGCCACGCGACGCAACTATCATAGAAAAAAGCGATGTCAGGTTCGCGTCCTGAGTCAGACTCGGTGTATGTTTTGATCGGCCTATCGGACGCGAAAAAACTATAGAAGGCAAGTCGATCATCCAATATCCAGAGATTATGGTCTTCAATTTCTAACTCATTCGATTCAGTACGCATTGGACAGATGAGTTGATGGACTGCCTCTTCAAGGTGATGCTTCTGGTCCTCGTCTTCCGCAAAACCTCGGAGCTTATCGAGAAGGTCTAGGACAGCTTTCCTTTTTGTCACATACTCCGCAAGCGAACCTTTTTTATCGTCGAGAATGTATTCTCTGTATTCCTCTATCTTCTCAGCAACGGCGTCATCGTACTTATGAGCTGAGTCAATGTCTCGCCTGACACCATTAAAACGACGCTGACGACGATATCGGTGTTGCGCCATCTCGACATAGATTTTTTCTTCATTGTTGCTGTTTGCCTGAAGGCCTTCGACGAACTCATCGAGTTCGCCCTGAATGTATAGATATTGGGGGTACTTCTTGATGATATTGGACGTAATTGCTTTCTTCTGCGCCAAGGCCTCTTGGACATAGTCACTTAGGAAGTCTTTGACACTGGATGCGACCTGGCGGCGGATAAGCCGCCCTTCTTCGGGGTCAAAAATGAAATCGGTACGTTGTGGATTGACGTGTGAATCAAGATAATCACCAGTAACCGTACCTACATAAATCTGCTCTCCATCAAGAGATTTTAGGCCGATCTGTTCGTCAATTCCATACTCCTTTACTCCGCGATCATTTGCACAAAAGCACATCCAGTTATTTACTGATCCACGCGGCCGGATGCTTTTATCGCATTTCATGTGACGGATTATGATGGGTTGTTTCTCATCTTCGATTTCAACCTCTATCAACTGCTCGACAGATTGATTTATTTTGTCCTTAAATTCTTTTTTTAACTCAACCACACCCCCATCATGCAAGAGCATGTGAGGAGATTTATCTCCGGCGAACACCGGAAGAAAATGCGCGATGATTCTTTGAACGATTGTGTCGGTCTTTGCAGGGCATTTGGCACCGTAGGAGTCGGCAAAGTCGCTCAAATGAACAACAGTTCCTGGTTCCTTGAGAGTCAAATCCGATGAATCCTTTGTCGCGATCTGATTGCTCTCACGTAGAACGAAATCGAAAGCGATCCGCTCAAGCTGCTTTCCATTTAGAAAAGCCGAACTGACAGTAATATTGTCGAAGACTTTCAACCAGCCAAGCCGCCCGATACCCTTGCCGCCCTTTTTAATCTTGTGCTGTGAAAAGGGCGTACAGAAGGAGGTGAAATTTTCTTCATTCAAACCAATACCGTTGTCTCGCACGATAAACCCGGCCACCGGCGTGGTGCCATCTTCATTTTCATTACGTAACACTTCGATATCGATGCGGCCTTTTTCGGCGTGCCCGTCATCTCCAAAACGCTCATTGATAGCATGCAGAGAATTGTGGATTGCCTCGAATAATGGCAAAAGCGCGTTGGTTTCTGACGGCTTGAGAGGGAGCCGTGCGACCTGACCGATAACATCGCTGTGTAAATCTGGCATGTATTACCCCCTCCTATTTTAGGCGGCAGATTCTGGTTCAAAATTTCTGAACTCTGTAAAAAACAATAAGTGTTTTTCAGTAATTATCTTTGTCATCAATCAATATCCAATTTCGGCAAACCGTTGACGATCTTCATCGTTTCCAGGCTTACGGTGATCATTCGTTGGAAGAGTTGAAGGGGATATCTCGGATCGCCCACGGTCTCGTTGGCATAGTCATTGGCGTCGTTGACGATGCCGCTGGCCCTATCGGTTTTGACCATCTGCCGTTCCATCACCCATTCGAGGGCAGGCTTGCCGTTGACGACGTAGTCGTAGGCCTCTAACGGGATGTTCTGCATCGTGATGTTATCGTTGTAGATAACAGTGGTCTTGTCCTTGTCCTTGCCCTTGCCGCCGAACTTAATCTTTTTGACGCGGTAGAAATTTACCGGATCAGCCTGCGCCTCCGGAATGAGGCGATGATCGCCTTCCTTAAAAGTCACCAGGTACGGCTCCACCGTCTCAAAGTTCACGTGAAGGTCGCCCAGGCGCCGACCCGCGTCGCAAAAGGCGGCGAAATCGGCGAAGGTTCGAACGGCTGGGATGCGAGGCAGCGCCTTGGCGAGGTTGTTCTTAAAGCGCTCACGGTAGTCGGGCGCATGCAGTAGACCGTAGATGTAGTAGAACAGATCTTCCTTGGTGATCGTCTGGCCCGGATAGGCGGCTTGGAAGTAGGCTAGCGCATCGTCGGTCAGGGCATCGCGGCGTGTGAAATTGGTTTCACCGGCTGCTGTAGCGAACGGGCCTTTATCAGACTTGGTTTCTTCGTAGAGGTAGAGCGGAAAGCATTGGCCAGTGCTCATCGTGTGGCGATTTGGCATCTCATCGACCATGTAGACGCTAAATTCGCCACCAGCTCCCGGGCCAGTAATACATATTGCTTTATTATTCGCTTCATCGGCAGGGAAAAGGCGTGGGGTCTGATAAACAACCTCGTTCAGGCGCCTACTAAAGTACAACCATTGCTTAGAGAATGGTCGATAGATTGACCTCATGATCTTGCCTGATTCATATTGGAGCGGCTTTTCGCGCTCCAAGTCCTTCAGGAGAGCGCGAGACCAACTGATCTTCTTTGGGTCATTCACAGTGAAGTCCCCGATTTTTGTGGGCTTGGATTCACTGCGTTTGAGGCGGTCAACTTCGCTCTGATAGAAATCGACCGTCTTTTTTACATTTCTTTCTAAGGCCTTCCTCGAATAGTTGAAGCACCAAGCGTCTCGCTGTGTCTCGACGCCGCTAGACAGCTCACAAAATATGGTTCTCGTCTGGGTTTTCTTTGAGGCAATCTCGATAAACTGGTCAAAGCTCCGATCTACTTGATCCAGCCAGTCATTATTTTCGTCCGGCGTGATGCGCTTCCAACCGTTTTCTGCGGTGATACCGTCAATCGAGGTGACGTTCCTGATGGTATCAAGTTTTTCCTTCTGACTCAGGTAGTCGCCGATATCGTGGAAATGGATGCGGCCATGTTCTGTCGCGTCCGGATTCTTGACGAAGACAAAGATCGCCACGGGCGTACGGGTGCCTTCACCGAAGACGTTCCCTTTCTCCTTCCGTCGCTGCTCGCCCGAGGTGCGTGCGTTACCGCGAAGGTGGAATACGTAGAGGTCGCTGAACTCTTCCACGAGGCTCTTGCGAAGTCCGTCAGTGGCGTTGCCGTCAATCCAACCCGCATTGGTGACATAGGCCATGACACCCGCATTCCCGATCCGATCCGAGGCCCAGCGGATCGCCCGGATATAGCTGTCATAAAGAGAGTTCTTTAGCGTCGCCGAGGAATGCTTGGCGTAGCTGTCGCGGATCGCATTGTCGAGTGTCGGGTAGGCGATGTTCGCCGCGTTGTCGTTTGCGCTACCTTGCCCCGCCGAATAGGGCGGGTTCCCGATGATCACCTGAATATCCAGCGCCTTTTGCCGGGTTCGGCGTTCGGAGTTGTCGGGCAGAAGGTTTGCGACCATGTCGCGATCCTGCTCATACATCTGGAAGGTGTCGGTGAGCAGGATGCCGCCAAACGGCTCATAGGGTGTGTCGTCGCTCAACTCACCCTGCATCAGCTCGTGATAGACCGTCTCGATATTGATGGCGGCGATGTAGTAGGCCAGCAGGACGATCTCGTTGGCGTGGATTTCCTCTCGGTATTTGCGCGCAAGTTCGTCGTGCCCGATCAGGCCGGATTGCAAGAGTCGCGTGATGAAGGTGCCGGTGCCGGTGAAGGGATCGAGGATGTGAACACCCTCGGACCCGAGGGTCTGGCCGAACTGCGCCTTCAGCACGTCATTGACAGAGTGGATGATGAAATCCACCACCTCGACCGGCGTGTACACGATGCCGAGGCGCTGAGTCAGGACCGGGAAGGCTCCTTTGAAGAAGCTGTCGTAGAGCTTGTAGATCAGTTCCTGCCGACCGTTGGCGGTGACCACGTCGGCCGCACGGCGTTCCACGCTGGCGTAGAACTTGGACAGGCTCTTCGACTCCTTGGCCAGGTTGTGCTCGTGGAGCTGCCCGAGCACCGTTTCCATCGCGCGGGAGACGGGGTTTGCCTTGGTGAACTGACTGCCTTTGAACAGCGCGTCGAAGACGGGGCGGGTAATTAGATGCTGCGCGAGCATTTCAATGGCCTCGGCCTCGGTAATTTCGGGGTTTAGATCATCCTGGAGCTCTTCGAGGAAGGCGAGGAAGGCCGTGCGCTCCGCCCCCTCTTTGCTCACGATGGTGGTTATGCGGGTTATATGAGTTTGGGCGATCTTGGCGATATCTCTGGCCCATGTATCCCAGTACTCGCGGGTTCCGCACTTTTGGACGATTTTCGCCATGATGGCGCGGGTGAACTCGTCAAAGACGAACTCGCCCTGGGATTCAGAGCCACTTGGATCGCGCGCCTCACGGCCTTCCTGACCGATACCCGCGCCCGGTTTCTCGGACCTGGTCTTGGTGGTGGCGAAGTCATCAACGACAGCAGTCAGATCCCTTAGCTCGGACTCCGAGGAGATTCGGACAAGCTCGATCTTGTCGCTAATATCCTCGCCCAACTCGGCTTGATTGATCCGGGCGTCGAGGCGTTCGTCATGGGCTCGCAAGGCGTTTAGGATTTGCCAAACAACCCTATAGCGCTCGTTGTCGTTGAGTGCTTCCTCAGGCTTGGTATTTGGCGGGATCGCAACGGGAAGAATGACGTAACCTAGCTTCTTGTCATCCGCGCGCCGCATTACGCGGCCAACCGACTGGACAACGTCAATCTGGCTCTTGCGCGGATGCATGAACATGATCGCATCCAAGGCGGGCACATCGACGCCCTCGGACAAGACCTTTGCATTGGTAAGGATACGGCAGGTATCGTCACCTGCGTCCGCTTTGAGCCAATTCAGCATCTCTTCGCGGGCGCTGGCGTTGTAGCTCCCGTCGATGTGCCGGACCTCGGCGCTTAGATGGCGTGCATCCTCGATCAACTCATTTCCGGTGTACTCATCAACGACCCTCGTAAACTCGTCTTCGATGATCTTTGATTTTGCGATGCTCTGGCAAAATGCCAGCGCTCGTTTCATCGGCTTGGGATCGAATTCGAGATCGGCGCGGATATCGCTTTTAGTCAAAGCCTTGTAGCAGCCGATGATCTTGGTGGCATCGTCGAGAGTTAGTTCAGCGCCTTCCTTGAGGCGGCTCTGAATTGTGGTGGAAACCAAACCTTCGTCCACTGCCAGGACGACGACTTTGTAATCGGTCAGAAGCTCTTGCTCGACGGCCCAGCCGAATCCACGATGGAAAAGGTCTTTTCCGAATTTGCTTTCGTCGTCCATCGAAGCAAGTTCGGCATCATAGTCATCGGCTTTTCGCTTCGCGCCGTCACCAAAGATGCGCGGCGTAGCAGTCATATAAAGTCGTTTTTTCGCGGTCACATAGTCGTTGCTGTGAATGCGGACGAAATTGCTATCGTCCTCATCCTTCAGGGTAACACCGGTCGTCCGATGAGCCTCATCACAGATCACGAGGTCGAATTCCGGAAGACCGTAGTTCTGTTGCGCGCGTGTCAGCACGTCAATCGAGTGATAGGTTGAAAACACGACGGTCATCTGTTCGGGAGAGGCTTGCGCAACTTGCTCAGCAAGTTTTCCTGGGTCCGTCGTCGCGGGAAATGCTAGATCATGAACGTTCAAATCTAAGCTGTCGGCGTCGGCGTTTCGGCCAATCTTGACGTCGGAACACGCGGAGAATGCAGTGAATTCCTTCTGACAGTCATTCTTCCACTCGCGGACTGTTTGTGACATGAGAGCGAGCGACGGGACCATAAAAAGAACGCGTTTTCCTGGTCCGGCCATGGTCTCTGCGATGCGAAGGGCGGCAAATGTTTTGCCAGTTCCGCACGCCATAATGAGCTTGCCACGATCTCCCTGATTCAGCCCATCAACGACGGCTTTCAGCGCGTCGCGTTGATGATCCCTGAGTTCTTTCTTTGGTGCGAGGCTAACGTTGCCGGTTCGGATGAACTGGGACCAGTCAATCCGGCTGGCCTCCAATTCGCTGATCCCAATTCGGTGCCAATCCTTCGACAGTTTATCCAGTGTTTCGCTGGCGTTTCGCCCGAATTCCTTAAGGGTGGTATCGGCGATTATCAGGCGGGAGAATAGATCATTTGAAGCGGCGGAAATGAAGCTATCCAAATCGGGCTTTTGGATGCTGTAGTTTGGCGCGTAAAACTTACATTGTATCGCTGCATAGCCAGAGCCATCTGCGAGTGTGGCTACGAGATCGATACCGGTATCGGCTGCACTCCACCCATGGAGCTTCGCCCATTCTCCAAATGGAACGACTTCCAAAAAATACTGTTTCTGGACGTCATCGTTTTGCAGAAAGATACGGATCACCCGCTCAAAATAATCACCCTTTTCGCGCTCGCTTTTTGCTGCGAGACGGTATTCTTCCAATAATTTTTGTAGAGAAAACTCTGCCATACTGCCCCTGTAAGCACTCACATTATCAAACAACTTTAACGTTTTGGTTCGTCGAACGGGAGAGGAATCCAGAGGTTGTCCACACCCCACGCCTGCACAACGCGCTCGGAGAATGAGTGCGCTACGTCGCTCGTGTAAAGTCTTGCCCAGATTCTTGGGCGTGGTCCAGCGGCGAAACGCTGGCCGGGATGAAACGCCGGAGCCGTTTCGATGGTGTCGCGAGACGCCACAGGCAGGGGGTTGCACAGGGGGCGGCACGCCCCCTTCCCGAGGGTCGCGGAGCGATCCCGAGAAGATGGCGTGGTCTTACCACGCACATCTTGCGTGCAACGCTTTCTCCAGAATCTGCCGCATCAAGCCGGGTCAGATCGAACCGGGTCAGGCAGCCCCACAAAGAACGCCGAGACGTCGACTCCAAGCGCTGATGCGAGTCGGTAGAGCGTGGAGGCGGAGAGCCGGTTGCGACCGCTCTCATATTTCTGGAGTTGTTGGAACGTGACACCGATCCGCGCGGCCAAAGCCGTCTGCGAGAGGCCACGGTCCTTGCGGAGCAACCGCAGCTGCACCCCCACATGACAATCAACCGTATCGGCGCGGCCCTTTCTTCCATACGTCCCAACCGTCATCGCGCCTCCTTCAGCCCATACCGCCGAAACGCCCTGCGGATGGTTATGGGGGCCACCGCATACCTGGCGGCGATGGCGGTGAGAGTGGCGCCGGCTTCCGTGCGCTGCCGATAGGCGTCCCGCACACAGTCTTCGGAGAGTTTATATCGCCGTCCGATGGGGCGTCCCTCGCGTTTGGCCTGCGCCATCTTCTCGCGGGTCCGGCGGGATATGATCTCCCGCTCGTATTCCGCCCATGACGCGGTGTCGATGTACCACTTCCGGCCCTCGGGCGTGCGGGTATCGATTGCCTGTGTGAGCGACAGGAACGCGATCTCCCGGCGCATGAGATCATCAAGGAACAGGATCGCCTCAATCGTGGAGCGAAACGCCCGGTCGATGGCCCACACCACGAACACGTCACCGGGCGCGAGCGCGGCCTTGGCCTCCTCCAGGCCGGCCCGGAGCTTGGCGTTCGCGCGCACCCCGTCATCGACATACACATGCATGCATCCGGCATTTTTGAGGGCATGAATCTGCTGGTCGCAGGACTGCGCCGCCGTCGAGACGCGGGCATAGCCGATTTTGCGGGATGCGGCGGATTCCGGGCCTGAACGCGGGCTCATGGGAGCCTCCATGACGGGACAAAAGGGAACGGTTTTGTCACCGGCGTCAGGCGCGGGATTGCGCGAAGGTAGAATGGCGGAATTCCGGCAATTTTCAAGTTGATAATTTCCATTTTCAAACAATTCATCGATCGGTACAAATAGGTTCCCTTATGAACAGACAATTATTCAAATATCTGTCCGTAACATGTCAAGTGAAAAACTGGACAAGTGATCGAATATTGTGTATATTACGATCATTCATCAAAGATAATTTCGATAGAGAGATTGTTATGAGATTAATGCAAAGTATAGCAAACAGCAGAGCAGCCTTTATCGGCGCATTTACCGCAGCCGCGTTTGCTGCGGGAACGGCCGCAACAACGCTCACATCCGCCCCCGCCCCCGCACACGCGCAGGATCAGGTTGCGGCAGCAACCCAAACGGCAAACTTGCCGGGTAAGCATGTAACGCTTCGGGTTGGGCCGGGATTTAACCCGATTTCCGCAGACAGCATTGCTCGCGTCCTACGCAGTGAAGGATGTCCAGCGACCGTCACAGCGGAGCGAGGGTTTCCGAAGAGCCTGACGGTTGAGGTCGGGGACTTTTCGTACAAGTTTCGCGACGGGCAAGTTGGTAGCGCTGGAAACAAAGCTCTGGACTGGTGCCTGGAGCGGTCTTGATTAACCCAGCCCCATCGGTTTGGCAGCAAGGTCAGGATTTGGGTCTGTTGTTGACTGCCCACTGGGTTCATCGGTCTCTCGCTTGGGGCTGGCCGAAGTTGATCTTTGTTCCGCATCCATTTCATCCGAGTACGGTTCATAAAGGGCTGTTGTAAGTTCTTCATTCAAATTTGGTTCATTTCGGAGCGCCTCCCGAACGCTTTCTGGGGCGTCGTCCACTGCCATTTGCACATACATCTGATAATCATCAGTCCCTTTATATTCATCTAGAAAAGAAAGATCTTCGTAAAAGTTTCTTAATCCAATTCGCGCCGATATTTCAGAGTCCGGATTGTCTTTTAGCTCTTGAGAGATAATATCGGGGTCGGCATTCTCAATAAATTCGTCGATCCTAGCGGTGTATTCGTCTGTCCTTTTGTATTGCTCCAAATCCTCCAGCGTGAGCATGCGTTGCTCCAAGCCTTCGGTCTTGTCTGCGGCTGTTATCGCATCGTCGGTCGCAGCGTCGATGCTGTTCTGCTGTTCACTTGTGAGCGTTGCGGTTCTCTCGGCTTCTGAGGCTTTTCGGATGTCTCCGGCAAGCTCACGTTCTGCATCCGCTTTAGCATCTGCATGAATTGTCTGCACTTCCGCTTCGACCTCCGCTTTCTGCTGCTTCGTCGCTTTCAATTCGTCGTGAAGTCGTTTCCATTCGTCGTATTCCGCCTGCGTGATCTCGCCACTCGCGACCTTGTCCCGCATGACCTGATCCTTTGCGGCGTATCGGTCTTCGGGCGGCAGGGCATTGAACGCGGCCTGCTCTTCGGGTGAAAAAATCCGGTCCTCAATGTCGTCGATCCGGCTCTCGAGTTCACCAATCTTGAAATCCAACGCTTCGATTTGCTGATTGAGGAGGATGAGCCGAGTCGTCATGTCGATGCCGCCCTTCTTGTCCTTCTTCTCCGCTTCGGCCCGCGCCTGGAGCCCGCTGTCTCTTTGAGCCTGCACGGCGATGCTCGTAATGGAGCCTGTACCGTCCGCAATCTCGCGCTGGATTTGTACCTCAGTCGCGATGCGCTCTTTCACGATGTCACGATCCGGCTGCGCCACCGCCTCTGCAATGTCATCCGCATCTTGAAATGAAGTGTTGAGAAGACCTGCGCCCATATTGCTGGCTGCTTCATAATATCGCGCGGCAGCGGGATCGCTCACTCTTTCTATACCGTGATTCTTAGTCATTTTAATTCTATAATTCCCCTGTTCGTGAAACGGACTTAATTCCGTTACATAAACATATTAGGAAAAAAGAATTGTTATTATGTTAATTATATAAACAAATTTATAATTATAAATATAAAATTGAACATAAATACGAATATTTTATTGAAATTGCATTATACCCCAATAAAAAAGCCCCGCATATCTGCGGGGCAGGTAATAAGTCACAGGGGTTCTGCGACAATATCCAAATTATCGTGCCTTATTTAATGAAGTGTTAACATTGATTTGTTAAAATTAAATAGTCTTCCATTTTTTAATATTTAAAGGGGCGCTTCATGAAGAAAAATGACCTTACTCTGGTAAGCGATAATGACAATCGGAATTCAGTCCCGCCGGAGCGATCCCCGTTCCGATTTTTTCGCAGTCAAAATGTGGGCATTGGCGATGCGCACGACGAAAAAATTACCCCCGATGCGCATGCCGTTCATGATGCATTTCAGACTCCGGCTCAAGTGCCAGCGAACCCATCACGAGCAACGCAGATGCTTATGAAGCTTCGGGCCGGGAGACGGAGGCTCTTCGATCTTCTGATACGTCCCGCGCGAGACTATTTCTACCGCAGAGCGGCGGACAGGCTCCTTGGAGAGATGACGCAAACCGCCGTGCGGCTCAACCGCGAAGACTTCCATGTGTTCGTGGAAATTTCCGGCCATGTGGATAACGTGACAGTCCGTGTGTTTCCCGGCGGATGGGAGAACGATACCGCCGCCCAAAGGGAGATCAAGATTTTGAGCGGTAAGCTTCCGGGCCGAGGGTACTACAACAAGATGAAGCCCCGCGATCTCCGCAACGCAATCAGACTGCTGATCGCAATGTCAGATGGAATAGTGGTGCAGGAGTAAACCTCTGGACCGCTCGATATCGTCAGGCGGCTCCGCCCCAATCACTATGCCGCGCTGCGGGCCTGGCTCTCTGGTGAAGCCGGGGACAAGAAGGAATTCGAAGCCACCACCCGCGCTCTCAATGCTCCGGAAAACCTGCGACGATTGCGGGGGATGCGGCGGCAATTGCGCACCTTTAAATTTTGATTATGAGAATAAATTAGATAACTAAATACAATAATAAGTTCTGGAATTGGTGAGATGGTATGTTGAATTTTCTTCATTACTTTCGTTTGACACCTTCCTTCAGAGCACTGCGCTCGATACGTTTGCTCGCTGAGCGATAGGCGCGCCAAAGATCGGCTTTCTGTTGTTCAGCGCGCTCAATCCTGCCGGTCGACGCTTCGTCGGGCGTCTGGACCGCGTGCAACCTGCTGAGAATGAGTTCCGTTCTGGCGTACCGGACATAGATGCTGAGGCGGGACGCCTGATCCTCATTCAGTTCGGGCTCGGCATGGAGCGGCCCGGTCAACTCCACGATCTTGCGGATATGCCTGGAGACGAGCTTCGGCGGCCATTCCTCGGCCCATTCGATGAGTTCGGCGGCATGCGAAAAGATTCCTTCCGTTCGGACACCCCGGCGGAAGCGCAGCTCCTCCTGGATTCCTGGCGATAGGCCTTCTTCATCGAGAGACAGAGCGCCGTCTTGATAATACCCGGTGAAAACCAGGCGGTCCCGGAAGCGTCCGTAATGCGCGTAGACCGTATTGAGGCTGACGCCGGAGCGCTTCGCGGCCTCCTGCGGGGGCAATCGCCGGGCGTAGCAGTCGAGGAGCTTGTCATTGATCATACCGTGATTCTTGACCTGCGGTGCCCGTCGCATTCTCTACCCGCCTGGAGACGACCCCATGACTGCGACAGGATATATCTATCATTCACAATAAGATAAGGATGAATTCGCGTTCTGCGGCCTTGGTATATCAGGGCCTCGAAGGCGACCAAAGCGCTTGCCCAACGTTGACGGGCGCGCCACCCTCTTAAGCATCCTCCCAAACAAAACCTCCTGATCGCTTTTTTTGAAAGGCGCAGTGCGTCCGCGAACAGGAGGATCGGGATGTCATTCCCATGGTTTCGCCGGAAGACCGGCATCGTGTCCGGCAAGATGGCCCGGCACACCGGCGCGGACTTGTTCGCGGAGGTGGTCGTTCGCGCCCGCGACGGTCAGCCTATCGGCGATATCGCGCAGGTGGTGAACGATAGGTCAATCGAAGCACTTACGAGCATGCTTGCCGGTCTCCGCGAGGCAAGAATCGAGATCGAGGCCCGCGACGCTGAAGCCATGGCCTTCTCGATCGATGGCGTCAAGTCAATGGCCGCCACCGGTGCGGAGCGGATTTTGTCCATCGGTATCGGGGCTTCGCTAGAGCTCGACGCGATCAACGCCGAACTCACCGAGGCGAGAGCGATCTACCGGGCCTATCTGACACAAAAGGGGCTCATGCCGGGCAAGGTTCTGCCGGTCCGCATTGTGCCTATGTTCCTGATCTCGGCTTTCCTGGTGGCCGAGGGCTTGTTGACCGGGTCGGTCTTCTATCAGTCGGGTGTTGTTCCGACGCTTGCGGCGGGCGCGACCCTGGGTGTCATGGCGAGCGGTGCTGCGGTCCTGTTGTCGGCGGTGATCGGCGGGCATCTGACCGGGCGCTATTTCAACTACGCCGAAGACGCTCCGGTTCCTAGCGGCTCTGACACCCGAAAGCGTTGGCTTGCCCGGATAGCGGCCCCACTCGTAGGCGCGTCGATCCTGATCCTGCATGGCACACTCGCGACGGCTCGGGCTGAAGGGACGCTAGACGATGCGCTGCTTTCGTTCCTTGCCAATCCGCTGGCGGTTTTTGGGACTCTCGACAGCACCTTGTTGCTGATCTTCGGGTTTGGGGGCTCGGTTCTCGCCTGGGTCGAGGGGATGAGCGCCTTTGGAGACCCTGATCCAGGCCGCGAACTGGCGCACTCCCGGTCCGTCGCAAGCTCCGAACACGGTAGAGACGACGCCCATGCCGATGGCTTGACGGAGATCGATGAGACCGAGGCCGAGTATCTGTCCTTAATTGACGAAGCGGTGGAACCGGTCTTCGGTTCGTCCGAGGGGCGGCCGGAGCGCGTTGCGCGGTACGAAGCAGACAAAGCCGCGCTTTCGGATGCCGCCCTGGATGCCATCTCGGCGATCGATGCCACTCACGACCACATCGTGGGTATTTACCACTCGATCACCGGTAAGAATCCGCCACCGTTCAAGCGTATCAACGCGGACGCGATCCGCACCCGGTTCCGGGTCGAATGGAGCCCGCCGAATAACCCCGCGCGCGACATTCAGGCGGATATCGAGAGCTGCCGCACGGCGATCAGCGCCGCCGCAGAAGAAGCACGCTCGCTGATCACCACGAGCTTTTACGGCACAAAAAACAAGGAGGACGATAGATGAGCCGTCGTGCAAAGACCCAATTTTCGCGCCCGCGCCGCCGCGTACGCGGCGGCAAGACGGCATCCAAATGGATTGCTCCAGTCGTTACGGGGGTGGCCGCGTCCATCATGCTGGGTGGGGTCGGTTTCGCCATCGTATCTGGTGCGAACGAGGTCCGGCCCGATGTGATGGGCTGTTATGATAGTGCCCAACCGCAAGGGTCCACCATGCTCTGGTGGGATGTGTCGATGGGTTGGAGCGCTTCGCAGGAGCGGGATATCCGCGCGGCGGTGGTGCGGGCCTGGCAGACCTTGCCGTTCAATGACCGCTTCGCGGTGATCACGACCAACAAGGCCACTGTCGGTGATCTGGCGAGCGGTGAGATCGAGATTTGCGGTCCGGCCCGCTCCGATGCGGACTACGCCCGCCACGGTATTGATAAGCCGGCGTCCTCGGGCTTCCTTGCGAACGAAGCCGATAAGCGCTTCCGCGAGATCGTCGATCCGGTGATTGATGGCATCTTCGCCAAGACGAAGGCCACCGGCGCTGTGTTGGCGCTCGACAGCCCGCTCCTGGAGCAGATGCAGGCGATCTCGCGGGGTCCCGGCTTCCGGGATGCGGGTGGCCGCAAGCGGCTGATCCTGTTCACCGACGGTATTCAGAACACGGGTGAAATCGCGCGGTTTTGCGATGTGAAGGGCGATCTGCCGTCCTTCGCCCGCTTCAAGAAAAAGCGCGAATATCGCCGGGTGGCTCCCGCCGCGATGCCCGGCTTGGAGGTCTCCCTCTACCTGTTGCTGCGCGGGGAATATCCGCCGTACTGCACCGAGGACGAGCTGGCGGATTTCTGGAGGGCGTATTTCGAGGCGGCCGGGGCGTCACGTGTGGACGTGTACCGCCTGCGCCCGTCCGGCGCTGATTGATCCCGCTTTGATCTGGAGGTCCGCATCATGTCGAGGCAACAAGAATTCGGCGGCGGTGGCCGCAGCGGAGAAAGTCAGGGCGTGCGCGTCCTTGCAACCGTGGGCGCGATCACGGCCGCGTTCTTTGGGACGGGACCGCTGCGGACCGCGACCATCGCCTTCGTCCGGGATTTCGCCCACGACCACTATGGCCATGGCCATGGTGACATCGTGAACGTCGCTTGGTGGGTGGTCTGTGCCGTGGGTGTCTATGGCGCGGCGCGCATGGTGATTGGCGTGATCCTGAGAATCCTGGAAGGGCGCGGCCTCCTTGGCGGGTTTCGTATCGGGGGAGGCATGCGATGAACAACGCGGCCAGTCCGTTCGGCTCCGCCCGTTTTGCCGATACGGCCGAGATCCGGCGCGCGGGGATGTTCCGGCAAAACCCTGACTCCCTGCTCCTCGGGTTCGAAAGGGATCGTCCGCTTTGGTACGAGGGAGCGGGCGGCCTTGTGACCATCGCGGGCGCGCGCACCGGCAAGCTCTCCGACGTGCTGGGATACAACATCTGCTCCGGCATTCATGCGGGCTCGATGCTCATCCTCGATCCAAAGGGTGAGCTGGCCATGGTCAGTCTGGATCAGACGGCGGACGGAAAGTTCTGTTTCTATTGGAATCCGGGCGGCCTGCACGGGTTGATCTCGCACCGCGTCAATCCGGTGGACCCAATCCGCAAGGACAGCCGCTCGCTAATCTCCGACGTTAAGGTGCTTGCCGAGAACATGATCCCGCTCTCGGGCAGCTCATCTGGTGATTTTTTCGAGCGCCGGGCACGGGAGTATTTCGAGGCGTTGGCGCTTGCCGTCACGGAACGCGACGGCGTCCTGACGCTGCCCGCGCTCTACACCGGCATTAATCTGGCCGTGGCCGCGGGCGAGGCCTGGCTCAACTTCGCCTTCGAGATGCATGAATCCGGGCACGAGCATGTTCGCCGCATCGAAAAAGAAATCGCCGAGGGACGAACAAACCCGACAGGCGGGTTCCAGGGTATCTTGGGCGAGCTCTCGAAGTCGGTTGCCTGCCTGTCAGACCCGCAGTTGATGGCCTCGGTCTCGCCGCCATTCGACTTCTCACTGGAGGATCTGACGCGCGGTAATCAGACCTGTCAGGTCTATTTCATGGTGCCGCCGCAGTATGTGGAAGCCTGGGCGCCCGTGCTGAAAGCACTGTTTGCGGCGGGCCTGATCTACAAGTCCCGCACGCCCGCCGCCGCCCGTCAGACCTGGGTGCTGGATGAATGTGCGCAGCTCGGCGCATTCCCGCTCGTGGTGAAGCTCTTCACCTATGGCGCCGGTATCGGCATCCGGCCCTGGGCGATTTTCCAGAGCAGCAAGCAGATGAAGGCGCTCGGGCCAGACACGGAAAACATCATTCTGTCTTCGGCGGCGGTGCGGCAGTTCTTCGGGGTTCGCGATCTGGAGACGGCGACCACGCTTTCAAAAATGCTCGGCGCGCAAACGCTGCGCTATGAAGATGAAATGCGCTCCGAACAAGCCCGCCACGCGCGCGAACAGGCATTCCGGCAGCTCGTGGATGGCGGCGATCCGCTGGACGCCCATGCGCGCCTCATCCATGCGGAGCGGCAAGAGGGCACGCCCGCGCTGCGTGCCCGTGCGCTGATGACCTCCGATGAAATCCTGAATATGCCGGGGGGCGAGCAACTCCTGTTCGTGGACGGCGTTTCGGCCCCGATCCATGCGGGCCGGAAGCCCTATTTCGAACGGCGCTTCATGGCCGGGCGCTATCACCCGAACCCGTTTCATCCGCCCGTCGACAAGGTGCGCGTGAAGACCTTGTTCGGGCATGGCTGGAAAAAGGTCGTGCGGGAGCCGGTCCCGGGCGAATTCGCCCACTATCCGCAATACCGCGATGGCGTCTGGTCGAAAGTGAGGTGAGCCATGAGTGACCCGAAATCTCGAGGCTCCTTCGCCAGGATGCATGCGGCGAACCTGCCGGGGCAACCGACGAAGCTGGAGCAGACAACTCCGGTTCGCGGGGATTTTGAGCCCGCGAGCGATGAGCTGAAGGCCAAGGCACTGGCGGACCGGCACCTAACTGAGGCGCGTCGGCGCGAGTCCTTCATGGTCAAGCGCAGCAAGCCGGAACCGACGCTGCGCCCGACACGTGCGCTATCGCTCGGCCCCGACCGGGCCGCGTTCCAGGAACGCTGGACGCGAGAGCAAAGCGCGGCAGCCCCGCAATCTCAAACCCGTGAAGAGCGGAAGGCCGCCTTCATGAAGGCACGGGGTACACCCGCGCCGGACAGCATGCGGGATCGCACCAAAGACCAGTCCCGCGACCGCTAACCCAAAAGAGGAGATCAGACCATGACCGATCGTCACGAAGACCGCTCAACTGACCAGGCCCGCCAGCCTGCTGACGTGATCCGCGACGGCAGCCTCAAGGCCACCATCTGGCGCAACGAGGGGGAGGACGGGCCATTCTATTCGACCAGCCTCGCCCGCACCTTTGAGGACCGCGACGGCAATCTCCGCGACGCGCACAGCTTCTCAGGCTCCGATCTCCTGAAGGTCTCGGAGTTGGCCCGTAAAGCATACGACCGCACCGCCGAGCTGCGCCGTGAAGAGTTCAAGCAGGAACGGCAAGCGGAGCGGGCGCAGGCTAAGACCCGAAGCCGCGGTCGGTAGTAGTGAACCGTCAATCTACTTGCAAAAAATGAATAAATGTTCTATTTTTGTTCTCTTTCATCCGATGGTGCGGGAGGGGTGTCGGAAAGAGCGGAACAAAAACAAGAAAGGAGACCCGCTATGACCAAATACAAGCCAACCTCCGACGCCAACAACATCCTGCCGCGCCTGACTGATAGCGGCATAGGGCCTCCGGCCCTCAGCGTGGATTGGGAGGAGTTCGCCCACTTCCTCGATGACACCGGCTGGACCGGGCCTCAGAAGGCCGAGTACGTCACTCTCGTCTGGAACATCGTGTGCGAGTTCGTGGCGCTGGGCTGGGGCGTCCATCCGCTCCAGCAGGCAGAAAAGACCTGTGGAGAACTCTCGGATTCCGGTGCTGATCCGGCATCCGTAGCCTCAGAAATGGTAGACTGCTCCCATAGCGATTTGATCGAGAAATTTATGCGCCTGAACGGGTCTGAGCCCCCTTCGGGCGTGGGAGGAGTCGAGAAATGAATGATCTATCGGGTGCGGTCCGTCCAACGAAGGCGGTGATCTATTGCCGGGTGTCAGGGAAAAAGCAAACCAAGGACGGATCGGGCCTCGACAGTCAGGAATATCGCTGCCGCCAATATGCGGAAGCCAAGGGCTACTCGATCGAAGCCGTGTTCCCGGACGATGTGTCGGGCGGCGGAGATTTTATCAACCGCCCTGGCATGGTGGCCCTGCTCGCTTATTTGGATGCGCGCCCAAACGAGCGCTTCGTTGTGATCTTCGATGATCTGAAGCGCTATGCCCGCGATGTCGAATTCCACCTCAAGCTCCGCCGGATCATGACCGAACGCGGCGCGGTGCGTGAGTGCCTGAACTTCAATTTCGAGGACACGCCGGAAGGCAAATTCAACGAGATCATCTCCGCCGCCGCTGGCGAGCTGGAGCGCCTCCAGATGGGGCGGCAAAATAAGCAAAAAGCCATGGCTCGCGTCGAGCAGGGTTATGCGGTGAAGTCAGTCCCGCCGATTGGCTTCAAGTACGTTCCGGCCAAGGGCGGCGGCAAAGTGCTCGTCCATGACGAGCCTGTCGCCTCGATCATCCGAGAAGCCTTGGAGGGCTTCGCCTCGGGACGGTTCCAATCGCAATCAGAAGTAATGCGCTTTCTCGAAGCGCAGCCGGACTTCCCGAAGGATTTACCGGACGGACGCATCCGTCAGATGACCGTCAAGCGCATGCTGGAGCAAATCTACTACGGCGGTTACATCTCCGCGCCCGCCTGGGGCATCTCCATGCGCGAGGCGAGGCACGAGGGGATCGTCAGCAAAGAGACGTTCTGGCGCATTCAGGACCGCCTTAAGGGGCGGCCATCTATGCCCGCCCGCGTGGACAAAAGCGATGATTTTCCGCTGCGCGGCGGGGTTATGTGCTCATCTTGCGGCTATGCCCTGACAGCAGGCTGGTGCAAAGGCAAGTACAAGAAATACCCCTATTATTTTTGTCACAATGCAGGCTGTGAGATGAAGGGCAAGACCATTCCGGCGGCAAAGCTGCACGATCGCTTTGAGGAAGTACTTCAATCGCTTCAGCCCGAGCGGTCCTTCCTCGAACTCGCGCAAGCCCTATTCGCCAAGGCCTGGGATACGCAGGCCGCACGGCTTGCTGAATCCGCCAAGCTCTACGCCATCAAGGCCCGCGAACTGGAAGCCGAGATCGGCAAGGTCGTGGACCGCATGATGGATGTCACGAATTCCCGTGCCCTGAAAGCGTTCGAAGACCGTATCGAACTGCTCGAACGCGAGAAGCTGGCAGCCCTCGAAAAGGCTTCCAGAAAGCCCGCTCCGGTGCGCCCCTTTGCCGAGATGTTTGAACTCTCGATGCGGTTTCTCTCAAGCCCTTATGATTGCTGGAAAATTGGGAGTTCTCAGGCCAGGGGTCTGGTCATCCGACTGGCCTTTGACGGCCCACTTTCCTACACCCGTGAAACAGGCTGTTTGAACACCAAAAAATCCAGTGTTTTCAGATTGATAGAACGTCTTGACGGGTCGAAAAATAAAATGGTGCCGCAGGAGGGACTCGAACCCCCGACCCCATCATTACGAATGACGTGCTCTACCATCTGAGCTACTGCGGCGTTCCGTTTAGGCGGGCGGACTACCTAACGGTTCGCGCGGATTGGCGCAATAGGGATTTCGTCCCGGCCCCTAAACGGCTGACCGCGCTGGTCACGCGTTCACCCGGTCTGCTGCGGCAGGCCAAGCAGCGGCAGGACGTCGACCATCTTCAGTACGACCTCGGACGCCCCCGCGGCGCGCAATCGATCCGGGTCGCTATCGGCGGCGTATCCGATCACTGTTGCCCCGGCGGCAGCGCCGGCCGCGACGCCGGTCGCACTATCCTCGATGACGATGACACGATCCGGTGTCACGCCGACGCGGCTGCAGGCGAGCAGATACACATCGGGGGCCGGTTTCGCATTCGCTACTTCGTCAGCCGACGTGACTTGCCCCCGAAGCCGTTCGAGAACTCCGGTGCGGCCAAGGACGAGTTCCAGGTAGTCCGGCGCGCTCTGGCTCGCCACGCCGAACGGGACGGCCGCCCGCTCAAGGGCCGAGATCACGTCATGAACGCCGTCGATCGGATGGATCGACGCCTCCAGCCGCTTGAAGAGCCGCTTCCGCCACCGCTCCCGCCAGCCTTCTCGAAACGTGCGGCCGATCTCTTTCTCTACGATCGCAACGCATTCCTGGTTTCTGATGCCGGTGAAACGCTGATGCGATTCCTCCGGCGTGATCCGGTAGCCGACCTCCAGCCCGAAAGTCTCCGCAAGCACAGCGTTGGCGATCGGCTCGCTATCGACCATGACGCCGTCGCAGTCGAAAATCACAGCGTCGTAGGGACCGAGAGCCATCATCCACAAACCTCCGAGCGGGATCAGAACTTGCCGTACTTCAGGTAGGCCGCTTCCGGGTCCATACCGCCCAGAATGGCGTCCCGCATCTCCGATTCGGTCGACATTACCCGTTCGGTCTCCGTCACGGCCTCCTCGGCGATCTCACCTGGAATGATCACAACCCCGTCCCGGTCGCCTATCAGCCAGTCGCCGGAGCGGATGGTCACCGCGCCAATGGTGATCGGCTCCCCCAGGGCGTCGTACTTCCAACGCTCCACGATGTCGGCCGGTGTGTGGAGATCGCAGTAGACGGGAAACCCGGTCTCCAGGATGAAGTCGGTATCGCGGCAGTGTCCGTCGACCACGTAGCCGCGCGTATCCTTGACCTGGAGTGCTTTGGCGGACAACTCCCCCATCAAGGCTACGGCCCGGGTATTCGGCTGACAAACAAGGACCTTTCCGCCTGGAACCCTGGACAGAACGCGCGCCCAGAGCAGCAGGGAATCGTGCCGGGACAGTGTCTGATCGATATGGCCGGAGATCGTGTAGACCTCGCCCGCAATCTTCTTCGTCGGGTCCAATGGACGGATCGAGGGGGGCAGCACACAATTGCCGTGGCCCATTCCACGCAACACGTCATGCACCGCACTGGCATAGCAACGCTCTAGCCGGCTGGCGAGTTCTTCGGACATCGACGCTTCCTCCCTGCTTGTTTGTTGCCGAACCCTAGGGGCATCTGGGCCGCCGGGCCAGACCCGGGCTCTGGCTCCTTTGTTCCTCCGTAGGCCCTAGAGCGACGCTGAGGTAGATTTCCCGTCAGGAGGAAACGGGCCGCATGCAGTCGAGCAATCTTCAGGCAGCCGTCGAACTCGCGATCAGCCGTCAGAACGCGGGGGACTTCGCGACGGCAGCCAGAATCTACGGTGAGGTTCTCCGTCTCATTCCGGATCAGCCGGACGTACTGCATTTGAACGGCGTGCTTCTTCACCAGACCGGACGCTCCGTCGAAGGCCTCGCCATGATGCGCCAGGCGCGGCGCCAACTGCCCGATGACCTCGATCTGCTGGCGAATATGGGGGCGATCCTGATCGACATGGGACAAATGGCGGAGGCCGTTGACCCGCTTCGCCACGCGGTTTCCATCGCTCCCTCCCACGTCAACGCCAGGGCAAATCTCGGTGCCGCCCTCCGCGCTGCCGGAAGACGGGATGAGGCGGAGCCCCATCTGAAGGCCGCCCAGGTTCTGATGCCGGAGCAAGGTGCTGCCCTGATGGATCTCGCCACGGTCATTCGGGAGGGCGGGGACGCTGAGCGGGCCGAACACCTGTACCACTCGGCATCCTGCCTCGATCCCCTGTCACCCAAACTCGCAATCAACCATGCAACGGCGCTCTTGGATCTGGACCGGCGCGAAGAAGCGGAACTCCGCCTGAAGCGTGCCCTCTTGGCGAGCCCGGCCATCGCGGAGGGGTGGAACAATCTAGGCTTCCCGATCCTGACGCTGGGCCGCCTGGCTGAGGCGGATCGGCATTTCCGCCGGTCACTTGTGTTGGACCCGAACAATCCACCGGCACGCCATGGCCTTTCGGAGGTCGCGTTCCACAATAACCGTCTCGACGATGCGGTGGCCTTGTCGCGTGACGCTTTGTCGAGGGACCCTGGCGACAACCGGATCGCCCAGCGGCACGCCAAGCACCTGATCGCCGCCGGCCATCTTCCGGACGGTTTCGACGCGCTGAAATGTCGGCTTGAAGCGGAGGAGCGTATCCGGCGTATCGGGGCGCCGCCCCGGTGGGATGGGGAAGACGTTTCGGAACGATGCCTTCTCCTTTGCAGCGAAGAGGGGATCGGGGACGAGATCCTCCACGGCGCCGTGATCCCGGACGCGATCCGGGCCGCCGGTCACTGTGTGATTGAGTGCGATCCGCGCCTGACAACGCTGTGGACCCGCTCCTTCCCCACGGCCACGGTCCGTGCCCATGACCGAAGTGGGCCAAAGCACCATCCGGTTCAGCGCTACGGCTGGCTGTCCAAGGGTCGCCGGCCTGACGTCCATATCGAGATCGGCGGCATGGCGGGCGCCTTTCGCCCCTCGCTCGCGGATTGGGACCGTGCCGGAGCGAAGGCCTACGCCATCGCGGATCCCGGCCGGGTCCGGCGCATTCGCCAAACTCTCGAGAGCCGTATGGCAGAGTCCGGCGGCCGCATCGCCGTCGGCTTCTCCTGGCGGAGCATGCATCGGACCACGTACCGGAACGCCTATTACTCGTCGCTCGCCGACTGGGGGCCATTGTTCGACCTCGACGGCATCACCTTCGTGTCGATGCAATACGGGACGGACTGGCAGACGGAGTTGGACGCGGTCAGGTCATCGTCCACCGCGGCCATAGAGGTGCTCGAAGATCTGGATATGACCAACGACTTCGAGGCGATCTTTGCTGTCGCGGACGCGGTCGATCTGATGATCGCGCCAAGCTCGACCGTCGCCCAGGTCGGTGGCGCCCTCGCCAAGCCGACGTGGCTGTTCCATCCCCGGCCGATCGCGCACCAGTACCGGACCGAGCGGTTCCCAGGTTTCCCGAAGACAAAGAGCTACGCCAAGCACATGTCGGAACCCTGGACAGGCGTATTCGAGGAAATGGCGCGGGATCTCGCGGAACTGCGGGACCGGTCGGTATGACGGAGCCGACCCTGTCGCTTGCCCTGTCCCATCATCGCGCCGGCCGCTTGGCCGAAGCTCTCGGCATCTATCAGGCCCTGCTGGCGGAGAATCCGGTCGATCCGGTGACGCTCGGGTATTGCGGGCTGGCCTTGCTTCAGGGCGGATCAGTCGATGCGGCCATCACGATTCTTGGCCAATCCGTCTCTCTCGCGCCGGACAGGGTCGAGGCACGGCTTCACTACGCAACCGCGCTCGCAACCGGCGGATCCGACGACGCGGCGGTCCAGGCGTTTCGACAAGTCCTGATTTTGGAGCCGTCCCTGGGTATGGCGCTTTTCAACGCGGCCCAGGTCCATGATCGCCGGGGGGATACGCCGTGCGCCTGCTCTTTACTGCTTTGGGGGTCCGTTGTGCGGCCCGGCGATATCGCCACATGGGATCTGCTCGGAGCCGTCGAGCGAAAGGCGGGCCGGCTCCAGGCCAGCGAGGAGGCGCTTCTCCGAGCCTTGAGTCTCGATCCCGAACGGGCACTGACGCGGTTTCATCTCGGTCTGCTGCGCGCGGATCAAGGCCGGAAAGGGGAGGCTGAAGCCGCCTTCCGCGCCGCCCTCACAAGCGATCCCAAGATGGTCGAGGCCGCCACGAACCTCGCCAACCTGATCCGGGTCGACGGGCGACGCGGGGAGGCGCGCGACATCCTGAAGGCCGCGATCGGCGAGGACCGGACCTATGCCCGGGCTTGGTCGGCCCTCGCCGCGGTCGAGTCAGATGACGAGCAACCCATAGCCGCGCTGGAGGCGGCTGATGCTGCCCTGGCCCTCGACCCCCGCAATCATGAGGCCCATGGCAACCGGGCCCAGGCACTCGACCGACTGGCCCGGCGGGATGAGGCCATTGCGGCGGGACGCGCGGCGATCGACCTGTCGCCGGACGATTCGGTCCTACACAACAACCTTGCAACCTATCTCCTGGCTGCCGGGCGGTTGGAGCAAGGCTGGGACGCGTACCGGTGGCGGGAGAAGGCGCCCGGCCTTCAGCCCAACACCGGCCTGCCGGATCGGCGCTGGACCGCTTGGGAGCCGCCGGGCAAAAGGCTGCTGCTCGTCGCGGAACAGGGCTTGGGCGACGAGATCATGTTCGCCACATGCCTGCCCGACGTGATGCCGTTCCTCGCCAACGGCCGTCTCGACGCGGTCGTGGTGGAATGCGACCGCCGCCTCATTCCACTCTACGAGCGCAGCTTTCCAGGCGTGACCGCCGTCGCCCGGCTTCATAGCCGGGACCGGACGCCCGCCCCGGCCGACTACAGCCGCTATTGCGCGCGTTTCGATATCGATTGCTGGTGTCTGGTTGGTGATCTGCCCCGGATCTTTCGCCAATCCGTGGATGCCTTCCCGCAAGGACCAAGCCCGTTCGTCGCAAAAACTGAGCGCGTTGCCCAATGGCGGAACCACAGAGAGCAGTCAAACGCCGAGCGACGCATTGGGATCGCGTGGCGGTCAAAGGCGGGTCGCGAGCGGGGCGAAGGCATGTACCCCGATATCAGGGATCTCATCCCACTGCTTGAGATCCACGGCGTGGAACTGGTTTCCCTGCAGTACGACGATCCGGCCCCCGACCTCCGCCGGTTCGAGGACGCCACGGATCACCATGTGATTCAGCCACCCGGCCTCGATACCATGAACGATCTGGAGGGGGTGATCGCCCTGGCCGCCACATTGGACGCCGTGGTGACGGCCCGGACTTCGGTCATGTATCTCGCCGGTGTGGCGGGGGTTCCCTGTCACGTGCCAAGCCGGG
The DNA here is from genome assembly GCA_963691835.1 of Thalassobaculaceae bacterium. Classification (GTDB taxonomy): domain Bacteria; phylum Pseudomonadota; class Alphaproteobacteria; order Thalassobaculales; family Thalassobaculaceae. The sequence goes on along the minus strand of OY829383.1, from coordinate 2,815,962 downwards.
GGCTGCCCTGGCATGCACTGGGCACCGGACAGCTTCCGTGGTTTCCGAGCGTGACGTTGCACGAGCGACAGGCCGGGCAGGACTGGGCGGCCTCGATGCGCGAGATCGCGATCGCCCTGGGGGCCTAGCCCAAGTCCCTAGCCCAAGTCCCTAGCCCAAGTCCCTGGCCCAAGTCCCTAGCCCAAGTCCCTGGCCCAAGTCCCTGGCCCAAGTCCCTGGCCACAGTTTCCCTAGGCGGCAGCCGGAACGCCGTCGACCGCGGGCAGTGGCGTCCGTCCCCGGATGAGGTCGGAGGCCCGCTCGGCGATCATGATGGTCGGGGCGTTCGTGTTGCCGCCGATCACGGTCGGCATCACGGAGGCGTCGACGACCCTCAGCCCCTCTACACCGTGGACCTTCAGGTCCGTGTCCACGACCGCCATCGGATCCGAGCCCATCTTGGCGGTGCCGACCGGGTGGTAAATCGTATCCGCGACCTGCCGGACCCAGGCATCGATGTCATTGTCGGAGGTGACGCTGGCGCCGGGATCCAGTTCCTCGCCCCGGAAGGCGTCGAAAGCGGATTGGGCGACGACCTCCCGGACCATGCGGGTGGCGTCCCGCAAGGCGCGCCGGTCCTCATCCGTCGAGAGGTAGTTGGCGTAGATCCGGACTTTGTCCCGTGGGTCGTCGGAACGCAACGTGATCCGCCCCCGCGACTCCGGGCGAAGGTGGCAGACCCGGACCGTGAAGCCGTCCTGATCGTACTTGCCGCGCCCAAAGTTGGAGAGGAACGGCCACCGCATCCGTTGGGCGCCGAGACCGATCAGCATGTGCCATTGCAGATCCGGCGCATCGAGACCGGGCCTGCTGTGGCTGAACAGCCCTCCTTCCGCCGGGAAGCTGGTCGCCGGTCCGTCGCGGAAGAGCGCCGCCCGGATCATCGCCGCCGCCGACTTGTCGATGCGGATGAAGTCGTAAAGCGTGATCGGCTGGGTGCACGCCCAGCGGAGCGGCACATCGCAATGATCCTGCAAGTTTTCGCCCACACCGGGCAGTGCCACCTGTGTCTCGATGCCGTGCTCTGCCAAGGCTTCCGGCGCACCAATACCTGACAGCATCAGGATCTGGGGCGAGTTGATGGAACCACCAGACAGCAGCACCTCGCGCCGGGCACGCACGGTGAACCGGCCCGCCCCCTGCACATACTCAACACCGACCGCACGCCCCCCTTCCAGAATCACCCGGGTCGTCAAGGCGCGGGTGGTCACGGTGAGGTTCGGGCGGCTCATCGCCGGCTTCAAATAGGCGCTGGCCGCACTCCAGCGGCGGCCGTCATGGATGGTGAAGTCGTAGCGCCCCACGCCGTCTTGAACGGGGCCGTTGAAATCGTCGTTCTCCGCGTATCCCGCCTCGGTGGAGGCGGTTTCGAATGCTTCGTAAAGCGGATTGTCGGAGGAGGCCCGCTGGACGTGGAGCGGCCCGTCAGTTCCATGCAGAGCGTCCGCCTGCCTTGCGGTATGGCCCTCGGACTGCCTGAAGTAAGGCAACACGTTCGACCAACTCCAACCCTGGTTGCCCAATTGGGCCCAATGGTCGTAGTCGCTCGCATGGCCGCGGATGTAGATCATTGAATTGACCGAGGACGAGCCACCGATGACCCGGCCCCGGGGCCAATAGATGGGGCGGTTGTCCAAATGAGGCTCAGGCTCCGTCGAGTATCCCCAGCTATGGAGATGGGAGCGCACCAGCTTGCCGACACCGATCGGGATGTGGATCAGCGGGTTCCAATCCCATCCGCCCGCTTCAAGAACAAGAACGCTGGTGTCCGGATCCTCCGACAGCCGGTTCGCCAGAACGCAGCCGGCAGAGCCAGCACCGACGATCACATAATCGACTTCCATAATGTCCGACACACTGCCTCCCACGATCTCGCCGTTCGGTTTGGCCGAACTCTAGCGCCAGTACCGGAATACGCAAAATGGCGTACCGGAGCCCCATTCCGGATCGCGGAAGCCCGTTTGAAGGGATGGAACAATCGCCCTACGTTCGTTGCTGAATAAGAAGACACCTCCCAGCGCCTTATCGAAGGGGACTGCCGGGGCGGAGGACACCATGACCCACGAACGCCCAATCAACCGACCGAGCCGGCCGGCACGGCCAGCAACGCTCGGCGAGAGCGCGCTGGCGGCCCGTCTTCGCCGCGAGGTCGAGGGCGAGGTCTCCTTCGATGCGTTCTCGCGCGGGCGGTATGCAACCGATGCCTCGATCTATCAGGTCGATCCAATTGGCGTGGTGGTTCCCAAATCCGTTGAAGATCTGACACGGGCCGTCGAGATAGCGGTTGATGCGGGCGTTCCGGTTCTTCCCCGGGGTGGCGGCACCAGCCAGTGCGGACAAACCGTCAATGAAGCGATTGTCCTCGACTGCTCCAAGCATGTGAACAAGCTGGTCGATCTTGATCCGGAGGCGCGCACGGCAACGGTGGAGCCGGGCATCGTGCTCGACCATTTGAACGCGGCGCTGAAGCCCCACGGGCTTTTCTTCCCGGTCGACGTCTCGACCGCCAGCCGGGCGACGATCGGCGGGATGACGGCGAACAACTCCTGCGGCGGCCGGTCGATCCGCTACGGCATCATGGTGGATAACGTTCACACCATCGAGGCCATGTTGCCGACGGGCGAGCACATCCGGTTCGCCGACACACCGGGCAACCTTCGCGACGAGGCGGGAGAACCCCGGTACTGGGATCTCGTCCAGACGGTGCGCGACATCTCGGCGCGGGAAGCAGCAGAGATCGCAGAGAAGTTCCCGAACCTGATGCGCAGGGTCGGCGGCTACAACCTGAACACGGTCTCGCCCGCTGGACACAACATGGCGAGCCTGCTCGTCGGCTCAGAGGGGACGCTGGCGACGTTCGAGCGCATCGGACTGACCCTCCATCGCCAGCCCCCGACGAAAGTGACGGCGGTCTGCCACTTCCCGACCTTCTGGGACGCGATGGATTCGACCCGGCATCTGGTGACGCTGGACCCGGAGGCGGTGGAACTCGTCGACCGCACGATGATCGACCTGGCGCGGGATATCCCGATCTTCCGGCCGATCGTCGACCGGTTCGTGAAGGGTGAGCCCCAGGCCCTGCTTCTGGTCGAGTTCGCGGGCGAAGAACAGGCACCGCTTCTCGCCAAGCTCAAAGAGCTGGACGACATGATGGGATCGCTCGGCTTTCCGGACGCGATCGTCGAGGCGATCGACCCCGGCTTCCAGGCCGACATCGCCGAGGTCAGGAAGTCCGGCCTCAACATCATGATGTCCATGCGCCAGGAGGGAAAACCGGTTTCCTTCATCGAGGATTGCGCGGTCCCGCTGGAGGATCTGGCGGAGTACACCGACCGTCTGACCAAGGTGTTCCGGGATCACGGCACGGAGGGCACGTGGTACGCCCACGCCTCGGTCGGCTGCCTTCACGTCCGCCCCGTCCTCAACATGAAAAAGGGCGAAGACGTCACCAAGATGCGCGCCATCGCCGAGGCTGCTTTCGAGATGGTGCGGGAGTACAAGGGCTCCCACTCGGGCGAACATGGCGACGGCATCGTCCGGTCCGAGTTTCACGAGACCATGTTCGGAAACCGCATCACCACCGCCTTCCGGGAAACCAAGAAGGCATTCGACCCCGCCGGTCTGATGAACCCGGGCCGCATCGTCGATCCGCCCAAGATGGATGACCGCAGCCTCTTCCGGTACAAGCCGGACTACGCCGTGGAGCCGATCGATACGGTCCTGGATTGGACCGACTGGCGCGGTTTCGGTGCCGCGGTCGAGATGTGCAACAATAACGGTGCCTGCCGGAAGTCGAACCCGGATGTGATGTGCCCGAGCTACCGGGTCACGAAGGATGAACAGCATCTTGTCCGGGGCCGGGCGAACACTTTGCGGCTTGCCATCTCGGGACAGCTTGGTCCGGATGCGTTCACCTCCGACGCGATGGCAGAGACCATGGATCTCTGCGTGTCCTGCAAGGGCTGCAAGCGGGAGTGTCCGACCGGCGTCGACATGGCCCGGATGAAGGTGGAGTTCCTGCACCACTACAAGAAGCGGCATGGCTACACCTGGAAAGACCGGGCGATCGGTCATCTGCCACGCTACGCGGAGGCGGCCTCCCGCTTTCACTTCCTCGCCAACCTCCGCGATGTTGTGCCCGGGCTGGCTTGGCTGTCGGAGAAGCTTTTGGGCTTCGCGCGCGGCCGTTCACTACCGGTTTGGAGCAGTGCGCCGTTCAGAAGCTCGGAAGTCGCTGAGAGGGATGCCACCAAGTCCGTCGTCCTGCTGGCGGACACCTTCAACACCTATTTCGAGCCGGAGAACCTTCGGTCCGCTGTGCGGGTGCTGGAGGCGGCGGGCTACAAGATCCACGTGATCGATCCGGCGGAGCAGAACGGCCGGCGCCTGTGCTGCGGGCGCACCTACCTCGCTGCCGGAATGGTTGAGCATGCGAAGGATGAGGCGCGGCGGATGATCGAGGCCTATCTGCCCTTCGCCGAAGCAGGCATTCCGGTGGTCGGTCTGGAACCCTCCTGCCTCTTCACCCTGCGGGACGAGTTCAAGTCCATGTTGCCGGGCGACAACACGGATCTGCTTGCCAAGAGTGCTTTCCTCTTCGAGGAGTTCCTCATCCGGGAGCACAAGGCGGGCCGTCTGGCGCTTGATCTGGCGCCGGTCGAAGACAAGGCTTTGGTCCACGGGCACTGCCATCAGAAGGTTTTCGGGGCGATGGGCTCGGTGACGGATGTTCTGAAGCTCATCCCGGACCTTGAGGTCGAGGTGATCAAATCAAGCTGCTGCGGTATGGCCGGCGCTTTCGGGTATGAGGCGAGCCATCTCGACGTCTCCATGAAGATGGCGGAGCTGAGCCTGCTGCCCGCCGTTCGATCCGCAGATGATACAACTCTCCTCGTCGCCGACGGGACGAGTTGCCGACATCAGATCCACGACGGCGCGGGACGAGAGGCGATCCACGTCGCCCGGGTTCTCGACCGCGCCTTAGCGTCGAACCAGGGAGGACAGACCCCATGAGCCATCGTTCCGGGCCCCATTTTCTCCAGATCCCGGGGCCGAGCCACGTGCCCGGCGAAATCCTGCGCGCAATTGAGAAGCCGACCATCGATCATCGTGGCCCGGACTTCCAGAAGCTCGCCCAGGCTGTGCTGGCCAAGATCAAGCCGATCTTTCAGACCGAGCAGCCCGTCGTGATCTTCCCGTCCTCGGGGACCGGCGCGTGGGAGGCGGCCCTGGTCAACACCTTGAGCGCGGGCGACAAGGTCCTGATGTTCGAGACCGGTCAGTTCTCGACCCTCTGGTCGGAGTTGGCGGAGAAGCTCGGCCTTGTCCCGGAAGTGATCCCAGGCACCTGGCGCCATGGTGTGATGGCGGATGCGATTGAAGCGCGGCTTGCAGAGGATAAGAGCCACGAGATCAAAGCCGTCTGCATGGTCCACAACGAGACGTCGACCGGTGTCACATCGAAGGTGAAGCAGGTTCGTGAGGCCATCGACCGGGTCGGCCACCCCGCCCTCTTCATGGTGGACTCGATCTCCGGCCTCGCGTCTGCGGAATACAAACACGACGAGTGGGGCGCAGACGTCACCATCAGCGGCTCTCAAAAGGGCCTGATGCTGCCGCCCGGCCTTGGCTTCAACGCGGTGGGTGAGAAGGCGCGCGCCGCTGCGAAGAAGGCGACGCTGCCCCGCTCTTACTGGGATTGGGAGTCGCAGATCGGGATGAATGCCGCGGGCTGGTTCCCCTACACGCCCGCGACCAACCTGCTCTACGGCCTCGACGTCGCCTGCGACATGCTGATGGACGAGGGCCTCGACAACGTCTTCGCCCGGCACGAGCGCTATGCCGAAGCAACCCGGCGTGCGGTGCGGACCTGGGGGCTCGAAGTCCTGTGTGAGGTCGCGGACGAGCACAGCCCGGTTCTGACCGCCGTCCTGATGCCCGACGGTCACGACGCGGACGCCTACCGCAAGGTCGTGCTGGAGAAGTACGACATGTCGCTCGGCTCCGGCCTCGGAAAGGTCAAGGGCAAGGTGTTCCGGATCGGCCATCTCGGTTGGTTCAACGACCTGATGCTTGCCGGCACCCTGTCGGGGGTCGAGATGGGTCTCGCCTCCGCCGGCGTTCCCCACAATCCGGGCGGTGTCCAAGCCGCGCTGGACTACATGAAGGGCAATGCTTGAGCCTTTCGATCGGGGTTTCATGCGCAGCACGTCCCGCCCTAGGATGGGTGCGATGTTCCGGGCCGGACGGAGACCAAATCAATGATCACCGACACCATCGTCGAGCAAGCCGCCTATGACCTGATGTTCCGGGCGGGGATCGAGATACCGGACGACTACCTCGCCGGGATCAAGACCATGGCGGAGGTGGAGGACGGTGATCTGTCCTCCTTCGTCCTTCAAGCGATGCTGGAGAACTGGGAGGCCGCAAAGGCCGACAGGCGGCCCATGTGCGCCGATACGGGCGTGCCGCGCTACTACGTGAAGTCCGGGAACGAAGCGCGGGTCGAGGGCGGCTTCATCGGTATCGAGCGGGCCCTCCGCTCCGCCACCGCGCGGGCGACACAGGACATCCCGCTCCGCCCCAACCGGGTCCATCCGCTGTGGCGGACGGACCATGACAACAATGTCGGCCTCGGCGCGCCGGAGATCGAGTACAGCTTCGAGCCGGATGCCGACTGGGTGGACGTCACGACGGTTCACAAGGGCGGGCTGTTCGGAACGGACTACCGGATGCTGTTCCCCGCCGACGGGATCGACGGCATCAAGCGCTTCTTCCTCGACGCGATCATCGCCTTCGGCAAGCGTGGGCTCGCCTGCCAGCCCGCGATCATCGGGATCGGGCTCGGCGGCTCCAAGGACACGTGCATGGTACTCGGCAAGCAGGCCGCCTGCCTGCGGATCGTCGGCGACCGCAACCCGGACCCGAAGGTCGCCGAGCTGGAGCTCGAGTTGAAGGAACTCGGCAATCAGATCGGCATGGGGGCGATGGGTTTCGTCGGCAAATCCATGGTGGTCGATTGCCATATCGAGTGCGGCTACACCCACACGGGCGGCATGCCGATCAGCATCCACGCGTTCTGTCTGTCCTCGCGGCGGGCGACCGCACGGATCTATGCGGATGGCCGGGTCGAGTACCGCACCGACCCCAACTGGTTCACACCCTACATGCGACGGGAGACGGTCGAATGGCTGCCGGAGGCAAGCGGCTCAAGGAAGTCCGCCTGACAACACCGATCACGGACGACCAACTCCAGGACATCGAGATCGGCTCCGTCGCGTATATCGACGGTGTGATCTACACGGCCCGGGAAGGCGTCTACAAAAAGATCCTCGCCGACGGAGAGGCTCCGCCGGTGGACTTCGCCACGTTGACCAACGTGAACTTCCATTGCTCCCCGGCCGCGTCCGTGGAAGCGGACGGAAGCCTCAACGTCGGCGCCGTGACCGCGACGGCCAGCTTCCGTTTCTCCAAATGGATGGAGGATTGGTTCCGGGTCTCCGGTGCCAAGATCATCATCGGCAAGGGCGGCATGTCCCCGGAAGACTACCGGGAACGGTTTGTCCCCGCGGGTGCGATCTACCTGACGACGGTCGGCTACGGCACCGGCGCGCTGCTGGGCCGGGGCATCAAGAAGGTCCGGGCGGCGCATTGGTTGGATGAGCTCGGCATCGCCCAGGCGATGTGGGTGCTGGAGGTCGAGCGGTTCGGCCCCCTCCTGGTCGAAAGCGACCTCTCCGGCCGGTCGCTGTTCGAAGAGAACAACGCCGAGGTCAACGCGGGCTTCGACAAGCTGTACGAGGGGCTCAAGAAACCCAGCCTCTCCCGCTTCGGCGAAACCGACGATCGGACCGAAGAGCTGATCTGACGCCGAACCGTCTTGCTGAACAAAGAAAAAGAGCCCCGGCGTTAGCCGAGGCTCAGGAAACCTATCTGCGGGAGTCTGGCCTCCCGCCGATAGGTTTGCGTCAATGACCTTATGCGCTCCGGTAGAGCTTGGTCATGACGAACTCGCGGTGGCCCAGGGCCTCAGCGGCGGTGTTCCGGCCGTTGGCGGTGCGCACGATCATCTCGATCAGGGACTCGCCCGCCTCGTCGATGGTCATCCGGCCTTTCAACACGTCCGAGACATCCACGTCCACGTGCTCACTCATGGTGCGGACGGTCCGCGGGTTGCCGGTGATCTTGATGACCGGGACGATCGGGTTGCCGATCACGTTGCCCTGGCCGGTCGGGAAGGTATGAATCACATAACCGCCCGCCGCCATCAGGGTCACGCACTCGGCCGCGGCCGACGAAGTGTCCATGAAGTAGAGGCCCGGGCCCTTGGCCGGGGCTTCCGCCGGCTCCAGGACGTCGATGTAGGTCGACGTCCGGCCGATCTTCTCCAGGTTGCCCAGCGCCTTCTCCTCAATCGTGGTCAGACCGCCCAGGATGTTGCCCTTGGTCGGCTGGCTGTCGGAGAGGTCGGAGGTCTTGTGCGCCTCGATGACGTCGTCCTGATAGGCCTGGAAAGTGGAGAGGAACTTGTCCCGGGCTTCGTTGTTCGCGGCCCGGTCGGCGCAGATGTGCTCCGCCCCGGTGATCTCCGAGGTCTCGCCGAAGCAGCCATAGACACCGGTCGGCACCAGCTTGTCGTACATGTTGCCGACGGTCGGGCAGCTCGACAGGCCGGTCGTGGTGTCGGACTCACCGCACTTGGTGGAGACCCAAAGCTCGCTGAGCTTGCACTCCTCCTTCTGCAGTTCGGTCGCCCAGTGGACAAATTCCTTGGCCTTCCAGCTCGCCTGCCGGATGGTCTCGAAATCGCCCTTCTGCTCGATCGAGAAGCCCTCGACCGGCTTACCCGTCTTGGCGATGCCGTCGACGATGACCTTGGTCCACTCCGGCTCGATGCCGATCACCACAACGGCGGCGACGTTCGGGTTGGCGCCGGTGCCGATGATGGTCCGGAAATGAAGCTCTAGATCCTCACCGAACTGGAGACGGCCGTAGGAGTGCGGGATCGCCATCGTGCCTTTGACGTTGTTGGCGACGGCTTCGCAGGCCGCGTTCGAGATGTCGTCCACAGGCAGGATGACAACGTGGTTCCGGACGCCGACGCGGTCATTCTCACGCCGCCAGGCCTGGATCGTTTGGGACTCGTAATCCATGGGGTCGGCTCCTTACCAGCGCTTGGTCTTGAGGTTGTGAACGTGGACATGACGGCCCTTCGCCGCCGTGCCGACCATGCGGCCAATGTCCTCGCCGTACTTGGTGGCCGTGTCGCCCTCGCTCAGGTCGACCAGCGCCACTTTGTGGCCGATCGGGACGTCATCCAGCACGGTCATCCGAAAGGTCGTGTTGTCAGAGGTGACGCGGCAGAGCATGTCGGTGCCGGCGGTCAGGTCCTCCACCACCACGACGCCGACATTGTCGGCCGTCTCGTGGACGAGGAGATGGGGGTCTTCAGTCATGATCGTTCCTTCACGGTCTCAAGATGATCTTTGGTGCCGCGGCACGGCCGGCCCGGATATCGGCGAAGGCTCCGGGGCCGTCGTCCAATCCGCGATGTTCCGTCCAGTCCAGCGACCCAAGGCGCCCCGAGAAGATCGCCTGCGCGGTCTCCCGGAAATCTGCGGGTGTGTAGGTATAGGTACCGATGAATGTGATTTCTTGCAGTGTCATCCGCCGGATGTCCAGACCGCCGGCGCCCTCACCAAGACCAATATGCAGAATCACACCCCCTGGGCGGACAAGAGCGCTCGCCGAGGTACGGGTCGCGGCATAGCCGACAGCGTCAACGACGAGGTCGGCGGCGCCCATATCCGGCCCCGGCCCGTCCAAGGGATCGTAGACGCGGAAAGGGCCGGCCTCAGCGACGACCCTCCGTCGCTCGGCATTGGTGTCCCCGATCCAGATTTCCGTGGTACCACGCGCCGCCAGGACAAGTGCGGCGCCAAGCCCGATGGCCCCGCCCCCCAAGACCACGGCTCGGGCGGCCGCAAGCGGCTTCGTCAGCGCCCGCTCCGCCAAACCGACCGCGTGCCATCCGCAGGCGAGCGGTTCGGCAAGCGCCGCCTTCTCCGATGAAACATCATCCGGGACCGGCACCACATTCCGCTCCGGGATCGCGACGAACCCGGCGAAAGCCCCCTCACGGGGGGGCATAGAGATGATCTGACGATGCGGACAGAGATTCGCCCGGCCACTGGTACAGGCTTCGCAGACACCGCAAGTCACGAGCGGATTGATGGTGACCCGGTCACCCTTCCGGGGACCTTCCGTCACGACACCGGCCGCCTCATGGCCAAGGATCAAGGGGGCGGGACGGCGTTCATCATGGCCGAGATAGGCATGCATGTCCGAGCCGCAGATACCCACCGCATCCACCTTGACCAGGAGATCGCCGTGATCCGGCGCCGGATCGGGCACGTCCCGCATCTCTAGGGCCTCCGGCCCGGTATAGACCAGCGCCCTCATTTCGCGGTGAACCCTCCATCCACGAACAGAACCTGACCCGTCACGTAGTCGGACGCGGGAGACGCGAAGAACAGGGCCGGACCAATCAGATCCTCCATCCGGCCATTCCGCCCGATGCAGGTTTGCGCGGCATTACGAGCGGCCCGCGCCTCATCGCCGAAAACGGCGGCGGTCAATTCCGTCGGGAAGAAGCCCGGAGCAATCGCGTTTGCTGTGATCCCATCCTTTGACCACGCCTCCGCCATCGCGCGGGTAAGCTGGGAGATGCCACCCTTGGTCGCCCCATACGCAATCCCGCCCGGGAATGCCCGCGCACTTTGGAGCGACGCGAAGTTGATGATCCGGCCCCAACCCTTCTGCTTCATCGGCCCGACAAGCGCCTGGGCAAGAAAGAACGGTGCCGAGAGGTTGATGTCCAGGGTCGCGCGCCATCCTTCGAAAGTCACGTCGTCGGCCGCCTGACGCGTATTGAGGCCAGCCGCATTCACCACGATGTCCGGATCGCCGAAGTGGCTCCGCAACGTCTCGGCAACCGCGCCGATGCTCTCAGGCGTGCCAAGATCTGCGGCGACGGCCGCGGTTTCGCCCGATGCCTCAGCCTGCCAACTCTCCAACGCCTCGGCCCGGCGCGCCACGCCGAGGACCTTGGCCCCTGCGTCCGCAAACGCCGTCGCGATCGCCCGCCCAATGCCGGAGCTGGCACCGGTGACCACCGCCACCCTGCCTGAGACATCGAAGGAGGGGATCACGCATCCTCCTCGGCCGTCAGATCAAAGTTCTGGCCAGGAAAGTACTTCGCGAGCCGGACATCGGCCGTTCGCGCATGCGCCTCCATCCCCTCAAGCCGGGAGATCCGGGCAGTTGCCTCCGCGACGGAGCGGCTTGCCTCACGGGTGGAGCGCTGCCAGGTCACGGTCTTCATATACTTGCCGACGAAGAGGCCGCCGGAGTACTTGGCCGCCCCCTTGGTGGGCAGAACGTGGTTCGGCCCGGATGCCTTATCACCGAAGGCCACCGTCGTTTCCTCGCCAAGGAACAGCGAGCCATAGTTGGCGAGGTTTGCGAGCCACCAGTCGAGGTCTTCCGCCTGAACTTGAAGGTGTTCGGATGCGTACTCATCCGAGACCTTCACCGCCTCTTCCCGGCTGTCGACCACGATGATCTCGCCGTAGTCGCGCCACGCCGCCTCGGCGTTGCCGGCATTGAAAGAGGGGAGCGTGGCGATCAATTCCGGGACCCGCGCCAAAACGGTCTCCGCCAGTTTTCGATCCAGCGAGATCAGCCAAACCGGTGAGTTGTAGCCATGTTCCGCCTGTCCCACGAGATCCCAGGCGACAATCTCCGGATCGGCGCTCGAATCCGCGATGACCATGCTTTCCGTCGGCCCCGCGAACATGTCGATGCCGACCTTGCCGTAGAGGATACGCTTGGCCTCCGCCACGAACTGATTGCCGGGGCCGACCAGGATATTGGCCTCCGGCTGGCCGAAAAGACCGAACGCCATGGAGGCGATCCCCTGGATGCCGCCCATGCTCAACACCGCGTCGGCACCGCACAGATCAAGCGTGTAGAGGATTGCCGGGCTGATCCCGACACCCGGTCGTGGCGGAGAGCACGCGGTGACATGGGGAACACCCGCCACCTTCGCCGTGGTCACCGTCATGATGGCGGAGGCCACGTGCGAGTACCGGCCGCCCGGCACGTAACAGCCCGCGGCCTGCATCGGGATCTGCTTCTGGCCCGCGATCAGGCCCGGCAGAATCTCCATCTCCGTGTCCTGGATAGTCGCCTTCTGCACCTCCGCGAACCGCCGGACATTGTCGTAGGAGAATCGGATGTCATCCTTGAGCTTCTGAGGAACCTTCTCCGCGGCCGCGGCGATCGTGTCGCGGGAGACGAGGATATCCCCCTCCCATTTATCGAACTTCGCCGCATAGGACCGGGCGACGTCGTCGCCGCCCGCCTCGATCTCATTCAGGACAGTCTGGACCGTCTCTCGGACGTCCTGCTCCCCTGTCGCAGAGGTTTTGTCCGCTTTCTTCAGGTATTCGACGGTCATAACCGCAGCCTCGTTACTTGTAGATATCCGGAAGGAGCATGGTCGACACCTCGGGCACGAAGGCGATCAGGAGCACGACCAGCAGCATGAAGAAGACGAAGGGCACGGCATGGACCGCGATCTTCAATATGGATTCACCCGTTAAGCCCGACACCACGAAGAGGTTCAAGCCCAGTGGCGGCGTGATGAAGCCGACACCCAGGGCCGTGATCATCATCACGCAGAACTGGATCTCGTTCATGCCGATGTCGTCGGCCAAAGGTTTCAGGATCGGGGCGAGGATGACGATGTTCGGCGTGGTTTCCATCACACAGCCCGCCGCGATCAGGATGACGACCATCAACAGGATCAGGAGGTGCGGATTGTCGGTGAGTGATGTGACCGCGAAGACGAACCCCTGGGGCACGCCAAGGGCAGCCAACGTCTGTGCCAGCGGCAACGAGAAGGCGATGATCGGCAGGATCACACCGTTCACCTTTGCCGAGCTGACCAGCATGTCCGGGAAGTCGGACAGCTTCAGCGTGCCGAGAATGAAGCCGAGGATGATCGTCACGACGACGGCGGTGGCACCCGCCTCCGTCGGGGTCAACTGGCCCGAGAAGATGCCGTAGAAGATGATGCCCGGCACCAGAAAGGCGTACCAGCCACTCTTCAACGCATTGATGATGTTTCCGAACCACTCACCGAAAGTGATGGCGCCGCCGCCCTCGTACGCCCGGATCCGGTTGACGACGATGTTGGTCACCAGGATCGAGCCCAAGATGGCGATGCCGGGAATAAGGGCCGCCTGGAACAGCGTGGAGGCGGAAATACCAAGCACGAGCCCGATGACGATATAGGCGATCGACGGCGGTATCAGAATGCCGGTACACGCACCGGCCGCAACCAGGGCGCAGGCATAGGGCCGCGGGTAGCCGGACTCCACGAGGCGGTTGATGGTCATCCGGCCGACCGCGGCGGCACCGGCGGCGTCAGAGCCGGAGATGGCGGAGAACATGCCGCAGACAAGAACGGTCGCCGAACCGAAGCCGCCTTTGGCCCAGCACGTCAGTGCCTCCGCCACGTCGAGGAACTTCCGGCTGAGACCGGTCCGGACCAAGACGTCACCCGTTAGGATGAACAGTGGGATGGCTGTGAGGGCGAAGTGGTCGATGCCATCGAAGAGAGACTCGCCGACGAGTGACAGGGGCAATACGTCGGACAGGAGCAGCATTGTGACCGCTGCCGTCCCGATGGCCGCCCAAACCGGGACACCCAGGGCGACGAGAAAAACGAATGCCAGAACAGGGCCGTAAAAGTACCAGCCGAGTTCGACGGTCTGCTGCTGAAGCTGATAAAGCATGCCGCTCTCCTCAGTCGAACAGTTGGCTGCCCTCGTTCACGGCGCGTCCGGCCATCAGGTCCTGAACGTCGCGAGCGAGGGATTGGAGGAGACGAAAGATCATCAGCGCGAAGCCGAGCGGCACCGCCATCAGAAACCACACCATCGAGACCCGAAGGCCGTGGCTTACCGAGCCGAATTTCCAGGAGACGGCCACGGTTTCCCACGACCAGTAGACGGCGATGACCGCCATGGCGAGCATGACGAGATCGCCGAAGATGTAGAGGATCGCTTTGACCTTGGGGCCGACATAGTGGAAGAGCACATCGATCCGGATATGGGCGCGCTCGCGAACCGCAGAGGCCGCACCGATCCAGGCGAGATAGATAAACGCGTACCGGACGATCTCCTCACCCCAGATAGAGGAGTAGGAAAACGCCTCCCGGCGGACCACTTCCACCGCCATTGTTACGACGAGCAAACTGTAGAAGACCAAGAGGGCCCATCTCTCGGCATTTTTGTCGATCAGCGCAAACACCAGCCCCTCCCCTAGGCACGCCATCACGGCAAACGGCCTCTTTGATGGGCCTGTCAACGCGCGATGGTGCGGTCACCGGGCGACGGTCGATCTCGCCGCCCGGCTCCTTGATTGGTTTTGGCGCCGATCAGGCGTCGTGGACGTAGTACCGTCCGCGGGTGCCGGCCGCCTCAACGAGCTTGTTGAAGGTGTCCATCGAACCCGCGAGTTCGGTCTTGAAGCCGTCCCACTCAGAGTTCTGATAGCCACCGGCATCCTGCCACTGAGCCATTTCATCCGCTGTCGGCGAGTAGAACTGGACGCCGGACTTCGACAGCTCGGACATGGCGAACGCCCGGGCAGCCGGGACCTTGGCCAGGTTCTGTGCCGAGGTCATCTCGGAGGCGAACTCAACGCCGTCCTGCACATCCTTCGGCAGCGAATTGAACCACTCGAGGTTACAGGAATAGACCTGGCTGTCCGGAACCGCCTGGGAGAACGTCACCCAAGACAGGATGTCCTTGAAACCGAAGACGTAGAGCGCGCCAACCGACGGGTCGAGCGCATCGGCAACACCCTGCTTGATGGCGGACGGCGTCTCACCCCAAGCGACAGGCGTCGGGTTCGCACCGACCATCCGGTAGTACTGCTGCAGCATCTTCGAGCCCGGAACCCGGAACTTCACGCCGGAAAGGTCGGACGGCGTCTTCACCGGACCGGCACCGCCCTTACGCACCGCGACGACACGCGGGTCGATGACGACATAGAAGAGCGCCTTGAAGCCTTTGGCTTCGATCTTCGGGTGCACCTCTTTTTTCCAGATGTCGGAGGAGACGAGGTTCACGAAACGCTGATTGGCGCCGCAGAAATACGGCATGTTGATGAGGTCAACGGTCGGCGCGAACGGCGCGAAGTTGGACAGCGAGTGCTGGGCGGCCTGGATCGTGCCGGTCTGAACCTTCTGCGCCAACGCACCGCCAGCACCAAGCTGACCGCCGGGGGCGAGCTTGACGTAGATCTTGCCGTTGGTGGCGTTCTGGATGTTCTCCTTGAGATCCAGCTGCATGATCGGATAGCTGCGGGACGCGCCGAGAATATAAGCAGTGGCGATCGTCATCGTGTGGGCGGCGGCTTTCTCCCGCTCCCGCTCTTCCTTCGCGGTCTGCGCCATCGCCTCGGTCGAGGTCAGCGCACCGGCGGCACCGGCAACGATGGCCGTCGTAAAGCCGGCGGTTCCGGCCAAAGACAGGAAGTTACGCCGCTCCAGTGACTTGATTTCCTGTTCTACCTTCTTGTCGACCATCTGGTGGTCCTCCCTCTTCGTCGTTCGAATTCTTGTCATTGTCGAGCCGACTTTGCGGCCGCTTCGGCTTGCAGAATCCCAATCACAAAGAAAAACACCGCAGCGCCAAGCGTTAACGCTTCGCTGATGTCTCCCAGGAATGGTTGGAATCCGGCGCCGCCGATCGCGACGTTCGAAAAGAAAACCACGAAGATGATAAGCGCGATTGGCAAGGCCGCGCGGCCGCCCCCCAGCTTCATGTCTTCCTCCCCTATAATCGGCCTCTTAATGGGCTCCAACGATCACTGTAACCGCTTACATACGGAATGCAAGCGGTTACATTTGGAAATCATGCTAGTGTGCCCTATTCCATTCCGGGGGGATCAGACCGGATGAACGAGCGGCGGCCGCCGAAGATTGAGGACGTGGCAAGACGTGCCGGGGTATCGACGGCAACGGTCTCCCGTTGTCTGAACAGCCCGGACGCGGTTCGCGCGAAGACCCGGTCCCTGGTCGAGGCAGCCATCTCGGAACTCGGGTATACCCCCCATTTCGGCGCCCGGGCGTTGGCGCTCAACCGGACCTACACCATCGGGGCCGTCATCCCCACGATGGAGAACGCGATCTTTGCGCGCGGTCTTCAAGCGGTGCAGGAGCGGTTGAGTGAAGCCGGAACAACACTTCTTCTGGCCAGCTCCGGATATGATCCCGAACAGGAATCGAAACAGATCCGCACGCTGATGCAACGGGGCGTGGACGGCCTGCTGCTGATCGGGGAGGCGCGGCCGGCATCCACTTACGAGATGGTGGAGGCACGCTCCCTCCCCATTGTTCTCGTCTGGTGCAACGGCGAGACGACGGCGCATCCCTGCGTCGGCTTCGACAACCGGGCGGCGGCACGGGACATGGCGCGCCTGGTGTTGGATCACGGCCACCAACGCATTGCCATGGTCGCGGGGATCACCGCTTGGAACGACCGCGCGGCCCGCCGCGTGGAGGGCGTCCGTGACGCCATGTCCGCCGCGGGCCTTGCCCTGGACGACGGCAACCTTGAGGAGGCGGAATACTCGCTTGAGGCCGGTGGCCGCGCACTCCGGAACCTGATGTCCCGCCCGGCAAAACCGACCGCGGTGATCTGCGGCAACGACGTGCTCGCCGCCGGCGTCATGAAAGCCGCGCGCGAACTCGGCCTCTCAGTCCCCGAAGACCTGTCTGTCACCGGATTCGACAACATCGAGCTTGCGTCGGTGTTGGACCCCGCCCTAACCACCGTCCACGTCCCCCACCGCCGCATGGGCTGGACGGCCGCCGACAAACTCCTGGAAATCCAATCCGGCTCCGGCCCGGGTGCGAACACAACCTTCAACACGGACCTCGTCGTCCGGGGGTCTCTGAAGAGGGTTGGATAGCTGTGCCCCGCATCAAAACACCGGGGGACCACCGTCAAGTGGCAAAACTGGAGAGACTCCAACTCTGAAGCTGGGAAGCGCGGTGTTGGTTGAGTACAAGACGCGGACGCCGCTCCGATACCCCGAGCTGCTTGCGAAACCGATCGATGCGGCGAGGCAGCACTGATGGCTAAAGCCTATAGCGTTTCCTGCCCATCCTTGGCCCTCCGCTCTCCCAAACAAGACGGGGCAGCAATTCAGTGGGAAGGGTCAATAGATCAGGCAGGAGGCAACTCTGTCACAGCCGGATGCGACATGAATTCCGCCGATACATCTTCAAAGGTATCTTTTCGATGTCGATGTTCCGAACGTTCGCTCCACAAACCAATCATCAGATCGTGGGCGCACGTCACACCATCGGATGTCTTTTGCTCACCGAGAGGTAAAAATAACGTATTTATTCGCCGTGTTCGCCCCTCCATAGACGCATAACTAACGTGCAGGGCTCTTGGCTGTAGATTTCGAGCTGTTGATATAAAGAGATCATGTATCAGATCGTATTTGGTGTTCTGAATACGGAAAGAATCACTCGACCGAGACCCAGATTGTAAACGGGGAGCAACAGCCTTCATCTCTGAGCTGATCAAGTCATATCGAAAATCACTGCAATCATCGACAAAGGTACCGAGACTGACGTGAGGAAGTAACTTCGGGCCTAGGACTATCGGGTCGATTGCTTCACGAGCTCGAATTGATGGAATGGATTTCCAAACCCGAAACAGCTGAACCATCCCCTCAAACTGATCTGATGGTATCGATGAAACGCCACTACTCAATGGATTATTCTTTTTTCACCTAGATTTCCCGGACAGGTAGCCGATCTAGCCTCGGTTGACCGCACGATACTCCGATCTTGTCCAAAGCGGAATGCGGAATGACATTGTGATAGCCTCGGCCCCAGCAAACTCACAATCCCAACGGTCACGACTGGCGCCAACGGCTGGACACAGCCGCGACGGCGAGAAGGGCCAAGCACATTCCCGTCAACGCTTGATCGACGAACAGCTCGCCCAACGTCAGATCTGCAACCGCCTTGCGAAGCTTTCGAAGGCCGGGCGTTCTCCCGCTTGAGCTCCTTCAGACGACGGGCCTGATAGACCTCCGCGCCTCCATGCTCACGACGCCACCGATCAAAGTCGGTCCTAGCGTTCACTATGGGCGTAAGAGCAGCTTATGAGCGAGCTATCCGCAACCGCTAGCGACTTGATTTGAATGGTGGGCGCGGCTGGGATTGAACCAGCGACCCCTACGATGTCAATTCGGCGACCGCGTTTTAACACACGTATTCAACGACTTAACATTTTGCAAATTTCCCGATCTCGACGGAGGTCTGCGGGTTTCCGGGGATTCCTTTGCAAATCGATTGCAAGGTTCAGCGGAGCCGTGAAACCGCCTCAGCGGTGCCACTGCCGGCGAACTGCTTGTCAAATCACCAAAGGTCTACGTCCGAGACAGCGGGTGGGCCCATTTCCTGTTGGGCATCGAGCGCCACTGAGCTTCGCCGCCCCCCCCCCCCCGTCGTCAGTGCGCGTTAGGAAGGGGCAGCCGCACCGCCTCGGACCAGGGCAAGCTTCTATCGGACCGTCACCGGGGCGGAGATCGATCTAGAGCATTTTCCGATTACTCTGGTTCGCGTCCTGTAGCGGCGAAGTAGTTTCTGGCCTCGGTCGGCGAGATTGCGTCTATTGCGTCTCGGACCGCGTCCCAAAGATCGGTGACAGTTCGGGCTGCGGCTTTCTTCAGGAGCGCCTTGATCTTTGAGAAGGCCATCTCGATCAGGTTGAAGTCTGGGCTGTAGGGCGGCAGGAAGCGGAGCTCGGCGCCGGCTCGCTCAATGGCATCGCGTACGGCGATGGGCTTGTGAGCGGGGCGGTTGTCCATGACCACGATGTCGCCGGGGCGCAGGGTCGGCGCCAGGACCTGCTGGACATAGGCGGTGAAGGCCGGGCCGTTCATCGCGCCGTCCAGGGTCATCGGCGCCGTCATGCCACCGAGCCGCAGCGCGCCCACGAAGGTTGTGGTCTTCCAGTGTCCCATGCACGGGCCCCGAGTTAAGCGCTGAACAGTGTTCGTGGTTCGTTTCTACTGCTTTGGCATCCCGCGTTGAGCGAAACTATGCGTCTTACTCGCATTGCCAAACGTGCCGGGTACTTTGTTCGACCCTATCCCGCCTTCGCTACTAATCTTGGCTGCGTTAGTCGCGTCAATCAGGATCTTTGTAATGCGCTTCTTGCAGTCGTTTACTTGTTCTCGCACTTGGGCAATGAGGGCATCCCCAGTTTTACGAAGGGATTTTAGGTATTCGGTCGTCTTCATTCCTGGTGCATTGTTTCGGTTATTCTGGATTGTTTTTTTATGATATTCACTAGCTTGAATGAGTACATGATTAATTCCCTTTTTGTATGACTCTGTTATTTCTTCCAAATGTTTAAAAATCTCATCATCGTGAATGCTCGATTTATACTGTTCCTTCTGTTTATTTTTATAATATCTAAGCTCGTTCACTTCGCTCGTCATCTGTGTTTGTATTGTTTTTTCCTGGCTTTTGATTCGATTTTTATAGTCTGCCGTCGTGAGGTTGTCGCTTAAGTGCTCATCGGACACTTTATTATTCGCACTCGCTCGTTCTTGTTGGCGCTTAGCTTTCGCTTGCTTGAACATCCGAGTGGTGTCGTCCTGCGCCTTGGTGCTGGCTGTATCCAGATCGGTGTCATCCCGCAGATATGCTTCAACGACTTTCGCTGACTCAGAGATATCTCCGATGATCCCACAAAGGATCGTCATTTCTGATTCCGATAGCTCCATGATCAGCTTGTTATGTGCCTCTTCATCGAGTTTTTTGATTACGGATTCGATGACCGATAGGCTCGCAAACAAACCCGAAACCGGGTTGAACGCAAAGCTTAAGACAACTGTTGCGGTCTGAGTCACGATGAAGCCGGTCCAAACGTCGTCCTTCGGGACCATTTTGCCGATCGCCCACGTTGCCCCCTTCTTGATCCATCCCTGAGGGCTGATAGGGATGCCCGTAAGGTAGGATGGGACCGTTCCGTAGGTTCCCAACTTGTCGCCGCCGGCTATGGATTCGCCTGTGAAATAACACATCCCGGCCAGATGGGACTGTCCCAGTTTGTTGTCTATCCATTCATGCAGCGGTTGCCCCTTGCTGTTTTCAACATCAAGGTAGCTCGCCCGCATCTGGAGCCACGAGGCTGGCGTCTCCTTGGCGAAGGATGAGTTTTTCAACAGGCCAAACTGGGAATTCAGGGCTTGTTGGTGAAGCCCTTCCAGGGCACGAAGCACAATCGACTTGTTTGACTTCAGGTGCTCATCCATAAGCGACATCTGGCCTACTCCGATCCGCGTATAGGTCTTACTCGGCAAACGACCGTTCGACGGCCGAGCTCATGACGTAGAGACGGTTGTGATGGCTGCCTTCGAAGAGCTGGAACGAGAACTGCTCTACCGAATGATGGTGGCGCTCGAGGTTCGTACGAACCTCCGGATCAAACACCATCAGCACCAATGCGCCGTGCACGTCGCCATACGGGAGCTCTGACTCAAGGGTTTGAAGCTGCTCGCGCGCAAACTCCGTCCGGCCGTAGATTGCACGGTGCGTCTCATGCATGCTCTGACAGATGAAGTCGATGAACCATGTCCGGTGATCGCTGTGCCGGCCGTTTAGAATCATCGAGACATTTCCTGGCGATCCCATAAGGCTCGGACGTTGTGTCTGGATGTCGTAGCCGAACGCGCTCTCTCCTCTCATCCGGCGTTGTACTGTGTGATGGAGTGCGAATGCGTTGAAGTCTTCGGTTACCCACCGGTCCCATCCACTCGGAAGCCAGGCGTGGCCCAGATTGAGGCGGGTTTGGCACCATTCACTGAACAGGGGCCAGAAGTCGTCGATTGTTATGGGAGTTGTGCGCATTGGAAACCTGCTCCTTCTTGGGCCCCGGTTAGGCCTCGTTCATCTGAAAAAGAGACTCTGGCGAGGGTTCTGTTGGCGCTCTCGTGTCCGCCGGGGATTCCCAACTGGGCTCCCCTGGGCCACCCGGTTCGTCAAAACTGGACGGTATCCGCGGGCGTGTGCCAAATGGATTGGTTCCGTCCGATACATCGGCGTCGCGACCATATTCCTGGCGCGCGCCAAACGGGTTGGCGTCTGCCAAACCAGGGCCTTCTTGGAGGGCGGACTCACCGAAGCGGCCGTCTTGGTCTTCTGGCATCTCATCCGTGTCTTCACGAGATTGCTGAAGTGCGGGGCTGTGGCTGAGGACAGTGAATTCCATTGGCTGCCCGGTCGGAGAGTATCCGCCCAACGTGACCGCAAAATGCTTCCGGAAGCGTAAGCTCCGGGTGAGGTAGGAAGACAGCCGATCATCAAAAGTGACAACAATGATGGCGACGCGGTGTCGACTGTACTCTTCACGCCGGGTCCCGTCCGCCAGCCTAGCGACACTCGCCTGGATCAACTTCCGGAACTCATCCCGCGACTGATGAGGCGATTGCAGATGCAGATCCATCAAGTAGGCATCGGCGCCGCGGTGATGGTGATTTAGGACAAAATGAGTGGGTGACGGCGACCCGAGATGCACCGCGACACTACGATCAATATCGTAGACCGGCTGACCGGATGTTTGACCAAGGAGGTCCTCTACGAGATTGTCATCGAGTGCATAGGCGTGAAAGTCCTCGATGGCCCAGCGCTGCCAGCCGTGCGGCAACCACACAACCCCATGGCTGACGCGTCGCCCCATCCATTCCTGAAACAGTGGCCAGAAATCCTCTGGCATCATCGGTCGTACGCGGGTCATGGCATGCTCCCTTCAGCTCGGGCTAAAGAAGTTCTTTGAACGGGTTGAGCGCTGTCGAAAGGATCGATCCGTCCGACGGCATGGCGGCACCTCCAGAGGGGCCCACTGGCTCTCCTGGTTTGACAGGGTGTCCGTCCGCCTTGGCGTTTGAGTGGGCATCTGGCCCTGTTTGCGTAAGAAAGGGTTCAGCGAACAGGTTCTTCTGCGCCGGCGCTGCCGCGGGGGCTTTCCGGGTGCCGGACTTTCCGCGTCGACCGTTGGGCTCAAATTCGAGGCTGAGGGTGATCTTTGAGGGCGTATAGAGAGGGATACGCCGGGCCGCGTCATGTGCAGTTCCGGTATGATCGCGACCCAGATCCGTATGAAGAAGGATCGCCTCGTAGTCTGGTCCAGAACCCGGGCCCGCAAGCGATAGAGCGTCAGCCGTGAAAGTGAGGTCCCCCGCGGCGTCCGTCTCAGGCGGATGCTTTTGGCCACGGAAACTTGCGTGCACAGAAGCGGACACACTTAGTTTGGCAATGTCGAAGGCGCCGCCGCCCGCCTCGCTCTCCTTATGGGTTGTGTCTAGTGCCGCTTGGATCTCCTGCAGGAAGGCTTTGAGGGTTATACCGTTAAGCGGTCGCTGCTGGTCCCCGATATCGGCCGCTGAACCGACCCCCACTGCTTCAACGATGTCGATTGTCTCAGTGGTCATCACGACACTCCAGACAGCCCGGCCCTACTAGGAGCCATCACCGCCGCCATCTCCATAACCCTGCCCCTGCCCGGAGGAATCCTGCTGTTGCCCACTCTGTTGCTGGCCGCCTTGCGCCGCCGGCGCCTGAGCGGACAGGTTAATACCGCCGACTTCAGCCGACTTTGCCGCGAACCCTTGGGCCAACGCGGGATCCTGCATCACACAGTGGATCATGAGCCCGACCCGGGTGTCGGTGCCGGCGTGAAGCGACCCACTTTCGCTTTCATGAATTTCAGAGGAGCTCGTACCAATGCCAAACTCCGCGGAGAGATCCAGCGAAACATTCGTGTCGACCGACGTCTCAAACTGGAACTCATAAAGCGCCAAAGTCAGGTTATCGCCCGACTTCTTGAACTGCGTTTGGGCCTGCGCGCCCGCCTTAGCGAATTGGACAATGCTGTCTGCCAGTTTCACAGATGCCATGTCGACCTTCCCGATCTGATAACGCTTTGTCAGCGCGGATTGCTCTCGACGACCCTCAGGGGCGGCCGGCGCTAGACTTGCAACGAACATTCGAGATGCACAGCCGGCGTTGCATGCGCGACATGCAATTGCGTTGCGCAAGGCGCAATTCGTTCCTCAACTTTGAGAGGACCTCACATGGCCGGATCAGCAGCCAGTTTTCTCAGGATTCGAAAAAGATCGAGAACGATATCGGGTGGCAAGTGATCTATCGACTTTAGACATTCTGCATATCTTGATACTCGCCCGTCCTGCATGAGTGGCTCGCGCCCAAATAGTAACCAGTCCGCCGACACATTCAGTGTTTCACATAATACTTCCAAGTGCTTGACTGAAATGTTCCCGCCCGCTGCCCATCGGGATACCGTACTCGGTTCCACCTTGACGATCGACGCCAGGACGAGTTGCTTGTTGATCCCCGAACGTTTCATAGCCACGCGCAAACGAACACCCCAATGGCCCTGCTCCATACCGTACTCCCCCAGCACTGTCCGACTGAGTTCAAGCGAGGGTAGATAAGTATGTCGAGTGAAAGTTGTGCTTTGCTCTATGCGTCTTTGCCGCTCAGCCCACCGCTTTCTAAGCTGCGGGCGAGTGCTCTGTAGATAGTCGGGTCTCTGGTTGCACCTCTGGATGAGTTTCGATTTACTCTTGCGGTGGCTAGAGCATTTTCCGATCACTCTGGTTCGTATCCTGTAGCGGCGAAGTAGTTTCTGGCCTCGGTCGGCGAGATTGTGTCTATTGCGTCTCGGACGGCGTCCCAAAGATCGGTGACAGTTCGGGCTGCGGCTTTCTTCAGAAGCGCCTTGATCTTTGAGAAGGCCATCTCGATCGGGTTGAAGTCTGGGCTGTAGGGCGGCAGGAAGCGGAGCTCGGCGCCGGCTCGCTCAATGGCATCGCGTACGGCGATGGGCTTGTGAGCGGGGCGGTTGTCCATGACCACGATGTCGCCGGGGCGCAGGGTCGGCGCCAGGACCTGCTGGACATAGGTGGTGAAGGCCGGGCCGTTCATCGCGCCGTCGAGGGTCATCGGCGCCGTCATGCCACCGAGCCGCAGCGCGCCCACGAAGGTTGTGGTCTTCCAGTGTCCATGTGGGATCGGCGCGCAGCATCGTTCGCCCTTGGCGGCACGTCCTCGCAGCCGGGCCATCTTGGTCGACGCCCCGTTCGCCTTCGGCCTCGGACCGATGGCGCCTCGAAGGCTCACCATCAATGAACACCAGACGGTCCGGATCAAGATCGGGCTGCCCGTCGAACCAGGCTTCCCGCCGACACTTTACGTCTGCGCACTCCTGCTCCGAGGCATGCGCCGTCATTTTTGTAACTGATGGCGTGACGTTCGAAGAACCGGTGTACCGTGCTCAACGCCGGACGCAGCCCGTGGGCGGCCTCCAGATACACAGAGATCTCCGCCAAGGTCATGTCCGGCTTGGCTGCGACCAAGGCCAGGATCTCATCGCGATAGGCGTCCATCACATGGCTGCGCCGGTTGCCGCCGCCCGGTCGCGCCGCCCAACTTCCCGTCGATCGCCAGCGCTCAACCCATCGGATCGCCGTCGCGTTCCCAACCCCGAACCGCTCCGCAGCTGCCCGCCGGGACATCCCAGCATCGACCGCTTCAACCACACGTCGTCTCAAATCATCCGATAGGGCTCGCGTCATCACCGCTGGCCTCCAATCCCAGCCACAACGGTGAATCAGATCCGAGACCGTATGGGTATCCCCAACGATTCATCGACGATCGAAAATCCTCTAGTTGCTTTAATTGCCCGGCCAACAGCGACCCCGGGCCATCGAAATCAAGCACGGCCTTTCGGCGAAACCGACCAGGGGATTCCACAACGCCCGTGAAGACGTCGCGCCGGCGCGGTCATTCGTGGTTCATTCGGGGTAGGATCACCATCCGATCGCCGACAGTGTCGAAGCCATCGGCCTCAAGGACATGATGGCCGTCCTGATAGCGGGCGGCGGGCAATGATTTGGTTCGTTTCGGAAAGCTAACGATCTGTACCCGATAAACCGCTGGGGGCTCCTCCCCCAGACCCCCAACCGGTTAGGAAGTAAAGACAAAAGGGGTTAAAGCGTCCGGGTCACGCGAAACCCAACAAAGTTGTATCGGTTGTCGGGATCGAGGCGGTAGCAGATCGCCGAACGGCAGTACCTCGGATTGAGGCCCCAGGAGCCGACGCGCAGCACTCGGCGGGGCAGCCTTTCCCCACCATCACGTTCATCGCCCCAGGCTGTGGCATCCTCCGGCGCGCCCTCGTAACTGGAATGCCATTCATCACTGACCCATTCAAAAACATTGCCAATCGTGTCGTAGACACCCCAATCGTTTGGTGGATAGGCATCAACTTCCGACGTCCGCGTTATCCCACTTTCCGAGACGTTCGCTTTCGTCACGTCCCATGACGCACCCCAGGGATATGCCGTCTCGGTCCCCGCACGACACACATATTCCCATTCCGACTCTGACGGAAGCCGGTATGACATCCCCGTCTGCTCCGACAGCCACGCGCAATGTGCATTCGCATCACGCCAGGACACACGGATCGCCGACCTCCAACCTCGCCCCCTTTTTTGATCGTCAGGCAACCTACGCTCCATCGACACACAAAACCGGTCGTACTCCTCGAATGTCACCAGATACCGCCCCACCGCGAGCCGACTTTCGATCGTCACCAAGTGACGCGGCCCTTCGTTGGGATTACGGTCTTCTTCATCTTCTGGCGACCCCATCCAGTACCCGTCCGGACAGGCCGGGGTGACCACCAGTTCCGGCCCCGGAGTCCCATCGGCGAACCTATCCCGGAACACGGACAATGGACGCAGGCGCTTCGCGTGGATGCAGAGGAACACCCGACCGAGATTAACCAGTTGATCCAACACCGGCTTCCGCAAACGCTCGATCGCGTTGGCGGTCTTGTTGACGGCCGGAAGGGAAATCCGTTCTTTCTGAAGCTGAAAGGAGAGCCCGTGCAAGAAGCTTAAAACATCCTGTTTCTTATCCTTGCCAACCGCCAACGCATCCTGTTGGTCGAGATCGAATAGCTGGTCTATCTCCGCCAGCACTTCACGCAACACTTCCAAATGGGCCGGTGGCGGATCACCAAGAAAGTCGTTGTCGACCAGATCCGCCTCCTCCTCGTCGGAGACGGACTCGCACATCGTGTGGCCGAGTATGGCGAGACACTCCTCCAGTCGGTCAAGCGGCGTGCCATCGAAATGCGCCGCATGCCCGTCGTCTTTCAGCGCCCGGCCTTCCTGCTCGAAGGCTTCGAGGTAATCGACGAGCCGCTCCAAACAATCCGCATCCGGGTCCTCGACCTGCACCTCTATTTCCAACGCCCGGCGCAGCCGCTTCAGCCGAGGCACCCGCTGCACCCCCTCGGAGTTGGCATGCGTCTTGAGCCGTTCCAACCCAGCCTCGAATTCCTTAAGGAAACCGAGGAACGCCTGCACCGGGCCTTCTCGCCGCGTCTCCCGGGCGAGTTGGGCAACCGCGACGGTCTCCACTGCTTTAACGGAGTACGGCGGTCGCGGGTCGCCGTCGTCTGCTTTTCCAGTCTTCGCTGATATCTCTGGCAGGATATAGGCGACGAGCTCGGCTCCATCCTGGTCGGTTACCGAGATCGACTCCGGCCTTTCGAGCACATCCCCTACCAGTGCTAAGCTCGTCTCTGCCGCCGCTTGCTCTGAAGCTTTTTCCTGGTCGCGGCGAAAGCGATCCCGGAACAGCCGAAAGATCGCGCAGACGGTCGCTCCATCCGTATTCGCGATCTGCTTCCGCAGCTCGTCACTGTCAACGATTGCAGCCCCCGCAATCAACGCATCACCATCAGTCGACTGACCGACCGATTGCACCTGGCCAACGCCAAGCACCAGACGCAGACGGAGTGGCAGGTCGCGGCCAAATTTGGAGCCTTGGGCTGCAAGCGCCTCCCGCAGATCGAGCGCAAATTCCAGGGCCGCCGTCTCACCGTGGTTCTCATTAAAACAGCCGAAAGCCGCCATCAGTGATTCCCTCCGGCCCCAGAAACGCAAGCGGGTCGTCGGCCTTCAGCAACATTGGCCGCGCCGCCGCACGCAACAATTCTTCGAGGCACGTCAGTGTCTCCCGTCTCTCATCGGTCGACAGGGCGCCGAAGTCATCGATTTTGACCAATAAGAACGGTATCGACCGTGCGTCCTGCATAGACCACTCAGTAATTGTCCTTCGTACAAATCAACCCAACCGGGTAGTCGGAGGGAATAAGCGTGAACTCTTGTTCTGCAAGCCACGATTTCCCCTGAGTTAAAGGACCACCGAACGGCACAACCTCTTGAGGTTGCGCCGCCGTGAGTCGGTTTCCGCCGCGTCCGCATTTGCATCAGGTCAAACCTGCTCGTCCTCGCCCACATCAGGATCGACCGCCGGAAACTGCATCGCGCCGGGAAGCCAGTCCCATGCCTTCTGCTGGGCCTCGGTCGGCTTGTCGGCGGCCAGCGCCTTGTCGAAATGCCGCATCAGCCCGGTGACCAGTTCGGCTTTCTTGAAGGCACTCACCTGCCCCTTGCTCGACACGAAACCACTCTCGACCACGATATCGGCAAGCTGTTCCTTGGTGCGCCGGTCGAAGAAGCCTGCGTCGGGGCGCCAGTGTTCGCGCATGGCAATGCCGAGGTCGGTGGCGACACGGTTGAAGAGACTGTTGGCGGTGTCAAGTTGGCCTGTGTCCGACTGCCCGAAGGCGAGCGCGGTCAAGTGGATGTGGAGGCCGTTCAGGTCCTCGTCAGACAATGCCTTTACGGCCTCGTACAGTTCCTCGGCGGACGCGGCCCAAGCCCTGGCGCAGAGGACATGCCAAGGGAGGGAGAGCGGCGCCCTCCCTGGTCCCTTCTGAGTCACTGATTGAGACCGGTGAGCCGCGGCATCGGCTCACGCCGCACAGGATTTCGCGAGGGATGGTGACCGAATGGCGGAGACCCGGCGGTGTGGGAGCTCCGGGTGCCGCGCACCTAAAGCCCGGTCTGGTTCCGAACAACGGAACCGGACGCGCCCAAACCGGTACTCAACGGTGCGACCGAGTGGGGTGCTCGGATCGCCTGAGATACTCCTCTTGGCTCGCCCGGGAACGCGGACCGCGCCGCTGCTGGCGCTCGGACGATTTGACGAACCGGCGATTGGCCGCGGCTGGCAGAACAGGCCCGCCAGCGACCTGACAGTCGATATACGCAGTCAGCCAAGTGGATTATTTCAAACGTTAATCAATTTTATGTTTCTCCAAATCAACATTGATCCGCACGTCTGATTGACTTCAGGCGCCAATCCCGATATGATGGCTTCAGGCAACATTTAATAGACTAAAGTTGGTCATAATCACCATGGTGAACAGGAGCAAAATCACAGACGCACCGCCCGCAGCGGTCGAGGACGCCTTAAAGAGGCTCGGACGGAACATCCGCACCGCCCGGCTGCGCCGCCGCCTGCGGATCGAGGACGTGGCCGACCGGCTGGGCGTCTCGCGCTACACGGTGGCCGACCTCGAGAAAGGCAAACCCGGCACCTCGATCGCCGCCTATGCGGGTGCGCTCTGGGCACTCAGCCTGATCGACCAGATGCGCGACCTGGCCGACCCGGACCGCGATGAAGAAGGCAAGGCACTGGAGGGCGCCAGGAGCCCGAAGACGGCACCACGCCGCAGGACGCTCGACAATGACTTCTAAGGGGGCTTCCAACAACGAGTGCTACGTCTACATCGTCCTGCCGGGCGAGACGGACTTCGTGACCGCCGGCCGCTTCCGGGTGTCGGAGTCGCGGGACGGCACACCGGTCGGCGCCTTCGTCTACGGTCGGCGCTACCTGCAACGCAACGATGCCATCGAGCTCGACCCGGTCGAATTGCGCCTCGCGGCGCGGACCTACGAGACGGCTCGGATGGGCGGTTTCTTCGGCGCCATCCGTGATGCCATGCCGGACTACTGGGGGCGCCGGGTCATCGAGAAGCACAGCGGGCACACGCGGCCTAGCGAGTTCGGCTACCTGATGAACGGTCCAGACGACCGGGCGGGCGCGCTCGGTTTCGGGCTCAATGTCGAGCCTCCCGCCCCGCGGCGGCAGTTCAGCCGCACACTCGACCTCGACCGGTTGCAGGCAGCGGCGGACGCCATCGTCGCCGACGAACCCGCGCGTGCCGGGTCCGCCGGCGCTCAGGCGGAGGACCTACTTCTGGAAGGCACCTCGATGGGGGGGGCGCGGCCCAAGGCGGTGGTGCGGGACGAAGACGCGCTCTGGCTGGCGAAGTTCAGCCGCCGGGACGATCGTTGGAACCATCCGCGGGTCGAGCACGCCATGCTGCAACTGGCCAGGGCCTGCGGCATCGAGGCGGCGGATAGCCGGGTCGTGACGGTCGGCGGTCGGGACGCTCTGTTGGTGCGCCGGTTCGACCGCGATTGGGCGGGCGACGGATACCGCCGCCACCGGATGACGAGCGCCCTTTCACTGCTCCAGTCCGAAGACAGTCAGACCGCGCGGGAGCGCTGGTCGTACCTGCTGCTGGCCGACGAAG
Organism: Thalassobaculaceae bacterium; assembly: GCA_963691835.1. GTDB lineage: Bacteria > Pseudomonadota > Alphaproteobacteria > Thalassobaculales > Thalassobaculaceae. The sequence goes on along the minus strand of OY829383.1, from coordinate 2,786,272 downwards.
TGCGCCGGGCCAGTGCGCGCCCGGAGGACGACCTGCGTGAGCTGTTCGCGCGCATGTGCTTCAACGCGGTGATTTCCAACCTAGACGACCATCCGCGCAACCACGCGCTCCTGGCCCGGGACCGGAGTTGGCGATTGAGCCCGGCCTACGACCTGACACCGATGCCGGTGGTGGCGCAGGACCGGCGCGACCTCCCCATGGCTTGCGGGCCGGCCGGACGGGCGGCGAACAGGGCGAACCTGCTGGATGCGGCGGGACGGTTCCTGTTGCGGCAGGATGATGCAGCGGCGATCTTCGACCGCGTCGTCGGGACCGTTCGTGCCGAATGGCTCTCGACATTACGCCGGAGTGGCGTGAGCGAACAGGATTGCGACGCGATCCGCAGAGCCTTTCTATATGAGGGGCTTCTCCTCGATCCGGGAGCGGAAGATGGTTGATGAGGGGATACCGGCGACGTTCGTTCAATACACGGCCGACATCCTCGCTGATACGAACTCGGGGTTGTCGGGGTCTGTAGTCGTTCGAGAGACAGCCGCCTACGCTGTCGAGTACGCCGTCGACATCCCCCATGCCAGCTATCCCTTTGACGCACCGAACAAGCGGACTGCTCTCTACGACAACCTAATGGCGTTCCGGCCGGCGCAACGGTACCGAATTATCAAGGATCTCCGTGACCACCGGTCTTTTCCACTGAAACGCAATCAGAGGCGGGAGGACCTGAAGATCCGACTGGTCACGCGACTTGCGGATCTTGCCGAGGACTCCAGCGCCAACAAGATCAACGAGACGCTGGTCGAGGAGACGCGTCACTGGCTGGCAAGTTACCCGGATTCATTGTCGCTTTACCGTCAGGCGTTTCGAAAATACGAGCACGGTGTCTTTCATCGGAATGTGCTCGATGACCTGAGACTGGCGCTCAAAAAACTTCTAAGAGTCCGTCCATAAAGTTCATGTTTGTTTCAAGCGGCGTACCATGATCTTGATCATGGCGAGGTAGATGAAGGCGGTGGCGGTTCGCGCCCGCGCCTCGAAGTCTCGGGCGAGCCTTCGGTTGCGCGAGATCCAGGCCAGCGTGCGTTCGACGATCCAGCGCTTGGCCTGCACCATGAAGCCCTTGGCGCCGTCGCTCCGCTTGATGATTTCCAGCCGCCAGGGCCCGGTCTTGGCCACCGCCTTGGCGGCTTTCGGCCCCTGGTAGCCGGCATCGGCGAAGACCACCTCGATGAATGGAAACCGTCGCCGCACCCGCTTGCTCAAAACCAAGGCCGCGCCGTCGCGGTCCTGAATGTCGGCTGGATGCACCACCGCCGTGAGCAGCAGTCCGCCATGGTCAGTGAGGATGTGGCGCTTCACGCCGCGCGTCTTCTTGCCCGCGTCATAGCCGATCGGGTCAAGCGACGCCCCCCTTTTTGCGCCGATTTGGCGCTTTGGCTGTCGATAATCGCGGCGCTCGGTTGCCCCTCTCGGCCTTCCGCCTCGCGCAACGCCACATAGAGCGTATCGTGCATCCGCTCGAGCGTGCCGTCCCAGGCCCACAGATCGAAATACCCATGCACCGTGCTCTTCGGCGGAAAGTCCTTCGGCAAATGGCGCCACGGGCAGCCGGTCTCCAGAACATAGAGCAAGCCATTGATCACCGCGCGAACGTCAACCGACCGCTTGCGGCCGCCATGCCGGGCCGGCGGGATCAACGGCGCCAGAACCGACCACTCTTCGTCCGTCAGATCACTCGGGTACCGAAGGCCCCGGCGCTCATAACGGGCACGGTTTTCTTTCGTCCACATCTGGTAGCTCCCTCATCAATCGCTACAAGATAGTGAATCACAAACGATTCCAACGATTCAATGACTTTGTGGACGGGCTCTAAGATCTTTATTCTCGAACAAAAAATCTCTGGAGAACCAAATTGGGCTCGTTGGCATTTACATTACAGACCGTGGCGGATCAAAGGAGCTGTCGAACATGTTCGTGCGGTTGGTCGATTACTACGGAAAATACCAAAACAGCTACGTGAAGCACGACGACGCTGTGATCGAAGCGGAGATCGAGTTCATCTTCGAGATCACGTCATCTTTCATGAAGCATATCGTCAAGCTGAATGGCGAGGCAGATAGCTGACCACCAACCGGGTTCGTGCCCTTCCCAACCAATCCTTTGCAACTGTCCGTCGCCGGATCAGCGGGCACATGATGATCGTCAGTGTTCTGGCGAACAACAATGGTCCTACTGACGGTCCAGTTCGTGCCTGGCTGCAGACCAGTTTGGCGAATACTCAAGTCCGGCGGCATTGAATTCCGATCGCAATGCGGAATGGAGACTCGACTCTCCCTGTTGGTAGTCTTTCGTGTTCGATGTTGCGAAGACCCTTTTCCGCGAGAATCCGGCAGACTGAAGCGCCTCAGCCAAGCGAAGATAGCTCTCGATGATGACGCAGTCCTTGACCGACTGCTTTGCACGAGTTGCCGGCGGAACAACGGAATTGACGCGGCTAAAAGCTTTGACGACTTCGTCGCCGTGATCCTCCAGCACAAGGCTCGATTGCAGGATCACCTCACCAAGCCGCCGGCCTCGAGCCGGGAAACCGAGCGAAAGCAGATCGACACTGTTGGGAACCGTTTGGCCGGGGTCGAGCGCCGCAATACGATCAAGCACACCGGAGACACTTTCTCCGATCTTCTTCAGATCGCGAACTGTCTCGCTTTCGACATCGTCAATATGCTCCTGAAATTCACGCAGCACTTGCTCGTCGACAACCAGGGTCAAGGCGGGCGGACTCTGAGAGGCCCGGACTGAAATGGTGTGAACCGCAGCAATATCATGCACGGTGATCGGCTCCCGGACCGGCGCGCGCACGATATCGAGGACAAGGCAGGTATCGAGGAGCAGTACCGGAACGCCGGCAGCCATGATATGCGCCGCGACGTCACTGCAGGACAGCGCCGTCATGTCTCTGAATCGTAGAACCGAAGCAAGCTGCGGGCGAACTCATACTCGATTGCAAGCTTGTCGGCTTTGTCGGGAGGCCAGTCGAGCTCCTCGATCAGCCACTGCGCGAGCATGTCGACGTCAAGGGAGGAATCCTCTCTATGGACCTGTACGAGAAAAGCAGCCCAGCGGCGGAAATCGAGTGGATGGGACGAGCCCGTGGACATGTTAGCCAACGTCGAGAAGTTCGATAGAAGCTCTACCGCTCGTGGCGAAACCCATTCGGCGATGTCCGCCTGATCGCTCGTTGCATGCAATGTCACGCTGCCGCCGTCAGGAACATGGCCACCCAAGAGGCCGGCAAACTCATCGAGAATTGTGTTGTACTGGTCGTACGACAACTCACCGGTTTCGCGAGGCACAATGTTCGACACCCACAGTCGCCCGGGCTCCCGCGCCAGGAACAACCCGGCTGGCGGATCACCTTCTCTTGCTTCGCGTGCAAAGGCGAATCCGGCATCCCGGCCTTGATTTGCGACTCCTTCGAGCCGAGCTTCAGCATCTCCGTCCCGATGCCAGCCAGGCGGGAGATTGTCCGTAAGCTCGCTGACAACGGCCAGGAGATGCTCGTCCGATCCCGTAAGCTCAAGGTCCTTGAACCGCTTCATGGAACGCCCCCTGGATCTCCCGCCCTTCGGTGCAACCGCCACATCACAGCTGGTAAGATCGCATTGGGGACACCAGCGTTCTGGTCGACCAGTGTGACATGAGCAAACAGCTACGTGCCAAGGAATTCTCACGCCAGGCGCTGTACGATCTCGTCTGGTCGCAACCGATGAGGACTCTCGCTGCAGAGTTTGGCCTGTCTGATGTGGCGATTGCCAAAACCTGCCGAAAGCACGGTATCCCCGTCCCGCCCCGCGGCTATTGGGCCAAGCGGGCTGCTGGAGAAAAAGCAACCAAGGTCGCTCTTCCACCCAGAGACCTTGGCATGCCCGATGTGCTGACGGTCGGCAGTGGCGGATATCAACAGCAACTCTCGCAGGATGAGCTACTGGGTCCGCTTCCGCCGAGGCCGGAGTTTCCTAACGACCTGGACGAGATCCGTGCTGCGGTGGACAAAAAGATCGGCCGCGTTGGCGTGCCGACAACACTGAAACGAGTGCATCCCGCAATCGGAAAGTTGTTGGCAGAGGACGATCGGAGACGGGCAAAACAGTCTGCGTCCAGATACCCCAGCTTCTGGGATGGACCAATCTTCGATGCGCCCCCGGAGCGTAGGCGACTGCGTATTCTGAACAGCCTGTTTCTGGCGGTATCTCGCGTCGGCGCAAAGCCGGAAGTTCGCGGCCGGAAGGCCCTTGAGGTCTGGATTGGAGTCGGCGAGCAGTCGGTGCCCATCATGCTCGACGGAGTCCGGAAGGGCCGCAGACCGGACATACGATATGAGCGGAAGAGGCCTGTAGACCTGTCGAAGCTGCAGTTTGACATTTTGGAGGCGCACTATGGCGGCCATGTCAGAATGAGCTGGGCCGACGACGCTGATGGAAAGGTCGAATCGAAGTTGGCGTCGATTGCTGTGGAGATCGTTGTTTGGGGAGAACGGACCTACCGAGAGAATAAGATCCGCTCGCACGAATGGCGCGTTGAACGGCAGCAGCAGCTGGAAGACGAGGCTCGCGCCAGGCGGCTAGAGTCAGAGAGGGCGGTGATCCAAGAGAGAGAGGAGGAGGAGGAGAAAGCGCGGCGGGAAAGGCTCCAGGGTCTGGCGCGCGACCTGCGACAGGCCAACGACATCCGGGCGCTTGTGCAGCAAGTGAAGCGCGCATCAAGAGTTTCGGAACGGCGGTATTCGAATGACGATCTTGACCGGTGGGAACAATGGGCGCTTGGAGTTGCCGATAGGCTGGACCCGGTCCACTCGGGCGCGGTGGTTGAGTCAATTGACGATCTTGATGACAAGAGGTGATCGCCCTGACACTGGGCAATCGAACCGTGCCTAGCGCTCTCGCCCATCGTCACCGCGACGACGCCCCTGCCGCCGGGCGCCGAAGCGCCGACTGCCGTCAGCCATTCCGCGCCCTGTTCCGCCGAAACGACCGGATGCGGCGCGGCTGAAGTCATCCCGTATTTCCGGTGGACCGATCGGCGTCTGTTGGCGTGCCGCCGAGTCTTCGAGCGTTCGGGCGGGACGAATGGTTCGTTCGGCACCCCGGCTCGCCTCTCCAGACTGTAGACGTGAGTGCACGCGCAGCATGTCTGGGATGCCGCGGCCTCCGTTCACGGCGCGCTCGACGGTCCGGCGCTCGCGGCGTATCGCCGTCTCGAGCGAGCGGAGTTCGCGCCGCTCCAGCCGGTCGAAGGCCCGGGACTTCCGGTCGAGACCCCGCAACTGAAGCTGGTGGCTCCGGTGAAGGGTTTCACCTTCGCGACACTGCTCAGCTACGAGCGCCGCCCGCTCCGTCCGATAGTAGTCGAGGCGCTGTCTGTCGCGGAACTTCCGTAGCTTGCGCACGACAAGGGTGACGCCTGTGACCCGACCGAGAAAAGCCGCGAGGCCGCGAGGGCGGTTCGTGCTGCGCTCCAGCCGGATGCGACGCTGTTCGGTTTTGAATGCCGCGCGCAAAGCATCACGCGTATCCGCGTGACTCTGTTGCAGGGCCTCGCGTTCGGCATGCTGCCGGGAGCGGAGACGCGTTCGTGCCGTCTCCAGCTTCGCCCGCCGTTCGGCCTGCTTTCGCACAAGCGGTTCAAGCCGATCGTTCCGGGTCTCCGCTTGCCTGAACGCGTCGAGCGCCTTGCGATGACTGGCCACAAGCGCGCGGGCCTGGTCGACCGTCGACAGGTCGTCCGGAAGATAAGCGCGTTCGAGGAAGGCCCGGATGTCCTTGGTGCGTACCTGCCGGTCGTCGATCAGCTTGGGCAGTGCGTTCATCTCTCCATAGAGGTCGACCAGCACATAGGGCCGCTTGCCGGTGGATGCCGAAGGACGACGAGCTGGCGCGGTTCATCGAGAGCCTCGACTCCGACTACACCTTCCGCTGCCTGATCATCGCGCTCAACACCGCCTGCCTGCCGGAGGCGGCGCTCGACCTCGGGCCGGGGCAGATCGACGTCGAGAATCGCCTCGTCGACCTCAACCCAGAGGGCGTCCGCAGGAGCCCCGCAAGTACCGCCCCATTGTGCGGCTCACCGAGAACCTCAGGGGATGGGCGGAGGCGATACCGGCGGTGATCCAGGACACGAAGTCGTCGGAGGAAGAAGCGGCGATCCGGGACACATCCCCGTGGAAGCTTGCGCCCCGCTATGTGCCCTACCGATCGGTCGACAGCCTGCAGAGTGTGTTCAGCCGAACCCGGGTGCGGGAGGGCGTGAAGCTGCCGCGCTTCGTGCCATACTCGATCCGCCACAAGATGACGACGGTCCTGCGCACTAAGCAGGTGCCGGAGGATCAGGTTGCGCTGCTGCTGGGCCACCGGCGGCCAGAGTACCGGACCACGCGCCTCTACGGCGAATTCGATCCGGGCTACTTGAGGGACGCGGCCGACGCTATTGACGAGTACATGTGGGAACTGGATCGGAGAACGGACCGAAGCTTGTTCGCGACTGCGAAGAGTAAGGCCGTGACCGGTGGACGTATCGTCGATATTAGCAAGCACCGCCGCACGGTGTGAGCTGACCACCATCTGGCCGCCCATCCCAGAGCAATCCAAATTGACCGCAATGGGTGGGGAGTGGTCGCTCTGGAGACTTATCGTCAAGGAGGAAGCAGTGCGTCGACGAGACGCTCGATTGTTTCTGCAACTCCGTCGGCGACAAGCGCTTCCCGGATCAGCCGCCGCTTGCTGGTGAAATGAACGTCCTCGGGAAATTCGACGCGCCCGGAGACCTCAGCGGCATCCAGTGCTGCTGCGGCCAAATCCACATGCAGAGCTTCGGCGGCATCGTATTCCGGGATCGGCAGCGTCCAAACCAGATTGTCGAAATGACGAGGATCTCGCTGACCGACGGGTTGTAGGTCTTTTACGCGTTCGAGCACCATACTGGTGTTCAGGACGGCGGTTATGTACGCGGCTTCTTCCAGTGAATGAGCTGCTGACCAATATGCCATGTGATCGACGATGATATCGTCGTCCTCAAGCCAGCATGCGCTGAGCCGGGTTCCAGCTTTCGTGTAGACAACCCGCACCGGCGTTCGATTGGCTTGGGCTCGAAGTGATCCCATTTTATCAACGCGCTCGGCAAGCGACATGCGCGCTCGGCCTTCAACATTCTTGTTGCTGTTCTCACTCCACTTTTCTTCGGCATCGTGAAGCCAAGCTGAAAGACCTCGATGGCCGTTCGCATTCGCGCTGGTCGACGTAAGGATGACGTCACCGTCCATTGGAACAACGCCCGTCGCAAGATCAAGAACTCGATACGGTGCGACAGACTCACCCAATGCTACCCGCCTTAGGAAAACTCTTTCGACCGAGCCCTCAGGCGGTTCAACACCTGTCCACGGCTTCTTGTCGAGACTGCCGACGCGACCGCGCACTCGGGGGGCATTGCGGCGGCCAAGCAGACGTCCAGCGGGAGCATGCTCGACGAGGAAGAAGCGCCTTGGAAAGAGGCTTGCGCCGTTTCGGAAGCGCGCCCGATAAGGAGAAGCTGCAATGAGCGTCCGAGGCCTTGGCCACGCGGCGCGTACATGCTCAAGCGCTTCGTTAGCTTCGGCGGCGTTCGCATCTCGCCTAGGAAGCACGCCTACCCAGCGATCAAGTGCCGATGGCAGTGGCGCTTCGATGTCGCGTTCTCCGAATAGAACACAGGTGCTCGTGGTGCTGCTGCCCGATTGCGCCCCGAAGATCGGCCAGACCCGTTCCAGCCCCCAACCGCCGGTAATCGCCACGCGCACGCCCTGCATGCTTCCATTGCGCATCGTGGCAAAGACAGGCGCGTTGAGCGCGGCATAGGGTAAAACCAACGCCAGCGTTCCGCCTTCGCGCAGATAACGTTCGGCGCCGCGCGCCCAAAACAGCGCGAACATGTCCTGTTGCGTAGCAAGACCTCCGCCCACCCAGAGATTGTAGCTGCGCAGCGCATCTCGCAGTCGGTTCTTCATCTCTGGGCTCAAGTGGCGATAGACGATCCAGGGCGGGTTGCCGATCAGCACGTCGGCGCGATGGTCGGGATGTGACAACCAGACCGGGCGCAGGAGATTACGCAGAATGAAGGTCCAAATGTGGTTCCGGCCATCGAGGTAGAGCTGCTTCAACTGAGCGAAAGTGCGGCCAAGCAAGTCTGAGTCCTCGGCCGTTGCACCGGCGCGGGCAATAGCGTCCCGAATGGCGTCAGGCTCGGCGAGGGTGTCCAGCCCACGGTTCAGCTCGTCGAGCGCCCGCTCGAACAGGTTATGGTCGCTCGCCAGGCCAGCCGGGATGCGCAGGGGCGGATCATTCGGCGGCACATCGACTAGAACCTCGGCCGACGCGCCGAGTGGGCGCAGGCTCCATTGCATCGAGTCGCCCATGTAGACCGGTACGTTGAGCGTAGGTGGTCGATCCTGCACCAGATCGCCAAGCGCAAGCAGCCAGGTGACGCGCGCGAGCGCGACCGCGACGGGATGCACATCGATGCCAAATACCCGATCGGCACAACTCGTCACGATCTCGGCCGGCGAAAGCCCGGCTGCCCGGCCCGTTTTGATCAAGCGGCGCAACGCATGGAACAGAAAAGTCCCGGAGCCGCATGACGGATCGAGCACGCGCTGCTCCAGCGGTCGCGGGATCGCCGCAGCAACGACCCGCGCCGCCAACCAATCGGGCGTATAGTATTCTCCCAGATCATGACGCTCGTCCGGGTCGATCAGGCTCTCGTACAGGCTCTTGAGCACGTCGACCTCGACGTCGCGCAGGCAAAAGCGTGCCGTTTCCGCGGCAAGCGCCCGTACCAGGTCGTCGCCATCTTGGGCGAGCAGAGGCCAATCGAAAAAGTCGGCTTCGACGGCACCGACGATGCCTTCGTTCGACAGCAACCGGCCCGACAACATCTCCGCCGGATCGTCGATCTCCAGATCAAGTACGCGCGCCGCGAGGGCCTTAACGAGGATGGTGAGGTAGGTGTGTTGCAAAAACAACGCGTCACTGCCGACGTCGTCGCCGTAGACCTGACGTAGCAATCCGTTCCAAAGGTCCCGCTTCAACCGCACTTCAGGATGGTTGCCAACCTCGGACCACAGGCGCTGAAGGGCGGTGTGCGCGCGACCGTAGGCAAGGCTATACCGGCCAAACGCGAGGGCGACTGTTATCGGCGTCGGCATCACCTCTGGAACGGGAGATAACAACGGCTCCAGCCAACTCAGCAGTCGTTCGGGGTGATCGACCTCAACTTCATATCGGCCAATCGGCACGAGCGTGTCACTGTCGAGCGTGTAGGCGAGGATTGTCGCGCCGTCCGTGGCAAGACCGACGGTCGAGCGACCGGGCGCGCTGCCCCGGCTCGCATCCGCCAGATAGTCGGACATGCGGGCAAGAACATCGCGCTCTTCACGGCGTAAATCGCTCTTCAACTCAATGACGGTGGCGCCCCATGCCACGTCAATACGTCCACTATTATCCACGAGATAGCGCTCATGCTCCAACTCGCTAAACGCAGCGCCGAAGCCCTCTCGCAGCAATTCCGTGATCAGGCCCCGCAGCGCTTCGTGTCGCGGCCGGGACGCCATCGATCTGACGATCTCAGGTAGTCGTTCGCCACGCCAACCGTTTGCCAATATTCTTCTCCCGCTCGGTCATTGCGCCGTTGCCGCCACCTGCATGAGAGCTTAGGTTGAGAGCATGAGACACGCACAGCAAGACTTGTTCGCGCAAGACGAAGCAGAGCGCAATGTTTTATCGGAAGCGCAGCAAGCTGCTATTCGCTCGCGCTTGGTAGCCACGCTGGCCAAGCTGGAAGCGGCGGAAATTTTTCCTTGGCGCGATCCGTTGGACGCGGTGCACGAGGAGAATCGTTTCCAACGAGACTCCGAAATGCTCGGCGAAGAAGGAGCTCTGCTGTGGGCTCGGTTCGACGAGGAGATGGACCGGCTCCACGCGAAACAGTTTTCTCCTGATAATGGAACGACAGAGTAGCCTCACTGAACAACTTTTCGACATCGTATTGAAGTCCTCCAACTCCCGATACGTGGGCACTGTCTCAATGAGCAGCTGCGCTTGCGATCGACCCCTTTGGGTCGAAACGAGCCACCCAGATCGAGCTGTCTAGAAGCTGCTGCTGGCTATCACTGTGCAGCCGCAGAAACAAATTCCGCTCACTTCGGGGATCAAAATGCGAACACCCGTTGCAAATCCATTGCAAGTGAGCGGATTACGATGTTACTCACCGAAAGGCGCCACCCACAACATACTGAAATTTCTTAGAAAAATGGTGGGCGCGGCTGGGATTGAACCAGCGACCCCTACGATGTCAACGTAGTGCTCTCCCGCTGAGCTACGCGCCCATCTTGGCCGGGGAACGGGAAGAACCCGGCCGGTCGGCAACGAATTACCTCGCGCCGACGAGGAAGCGGCTTTTATCGCCCCTCGACGCGTTTGGCAAGGGTTTCCCGACGCCGGATTTCGTCTGTGCAGACATGGAAGCGGAACGCATCCTGACGGAAGTGAACTTCATGTCGGCCATGGGATGACAGCGGGGGCTCTTTGCCCTAAGTCAGAGGGATGTCTGAGGCTTTCGATCTGGCGCCCGATGCGCCGACGCCCACAGCGGACCCGGTCAACCGGGACGGTAGGGACTCCGCCGCCAGTGCCTCGAATGACGTGCAGGACCCGACGATCGCCTCAACGCCATCCGTCCAACCATCCGGGGTGGACACGCCGGGCACTTCAGTGAGAGGCAGCGGCCGGTCCACGGCGCCCCGGGGCGATCTGGCGCCGGATCATGCCTCGCCCCTCGCCCCGGACACCGGGGCATCGCGGCCCTGGTGGTTTCACCCGGGAGACGGTGACACGGAGATATCAAATCCGGGTCTCGACAAGGAGATGGACGGGACGGCGTGCCGGGAAGCGCGAGAGAACGGTCATCCTTTCTGCCTGGAGGTGCCAAAAGACGCCGGCCTGCCGGTCGTTGTCGCGTCACCTCACAGCGGGAACCACTATCCCCACACACTGCTGTCCCGATCCGCGCTCGACCCAACGACCTTGCGGTCTTCGGAAGACGCGTTTGTCGATGAATTGTTCGCGAGCGCGCCCGGCCTTGGCGCGCCGTTCCTCCACGCGCTTTTCCCCCGGGTGTGGGTGGATGTGAACCGAGAGGCGTTCGAACTCGATCCCGCGATGTTTCAGGACCGCCTGCCGGACTATGTGATCACGCGCAACGCCCGGATCGCCGCCGGGCTTGGCACCATCGCGCGGGTCGTCGCGAACGCCGCCCCCGTTTATACGACCAAGCTTGAGTTCGCGGAGGCGGAAACCCGGATCCGGCATTGCTGGAGCCCCTATCACGCCGCCCTTTCCCAGGTTCTTGAGGACACGCGGGAGCATCACGGTCACGCCATCCTGCTGGATTGCCACTCGATGCCCTCGGCCGCGGCGGCCGCCGCCCTTCGAACGGAGCGGGACGAGCGGGGTTACCGGCAGATCGATGTTGTCCTTGGAGACTGCCACGGCATCTCATGCCACCCGGATGTCATGGCGACGGCGGAGGCATGCCTGAAAGACCTCGGCTACCGGGTCCGGCGGAACAGCCCGTATGCGGGCGGGTTCGTCACCCGGCATTACGGAAGGCCACGTGTGGGTGTCCACGCGCTTCAGATCGAGCTCAACCGGTCCCTTTATATGGATGAACGCAAGATCGAACGGCACGAGGGGATGGCCCGAGTGGCGGACGATATGGCAACGCTTGTGGCGCGACTTGGCTCAATTGCGCCACCGGCAAATCTGGGCACCGGGAACGCGATCTCCTAACAAGGGCGTTCCGGGCAGCGAAGCCGGCGAGGCAGCGGTTCTGTTTGGCACATTGGTTGCTTGGGTCTCCGACGAAGGAGATGCCTTGATGACCAGATACCCCCTCCACGACCCGACCCCGGTTCGAGCCGAAGACGCCGGAGCGTCCGCCATGCCGCGGCCGAACGGGGGCCTGTTCCCGGCACTCCGGCCCCTTGCCGTGATCGCCGGGGTTACTGTCTTGAGCATTGTCGGCAGCTTTCTTGTGATTTCGGCGATCGTCGCCGCAGCCACACCGGCAAAGGCCGGGCCCTTGCCCGCCGGTTCCATTCTAGCCCCTGAGCACACCTGCCTCGCCGTGGCAGCGGCTGTCGAACGCCGGGAAGGCCTGCCAGCCAATCTTCTCGGCGCCATATCGTTGCGGGAAACAGGGCGTTGGAACGATACCGAGAAGGCAAGCTTTGCCTGGCCCTGGACCGTGATGGCGGAGGGGCGTGGGCGATATCTGCCGAGCCGGGATGCAGCAATCCGCGAGGTTCAGGCGCTCAAGGCACGCGGCATCCGGAACATCGATGTCGGCTGCATGCAGATCAACCTGATCTATCATGGCGACGCGTTCGACAGTTTGGAACAAGCCTTCGAGCCGGCCGAGAACGCGGGATACGCCGCGGAATTTCTCAAGGACCTCCGGCGTCGCCACGGCAACTGGCAAGAGGCTGTTGAGCACTATCACTCAGCTGATCCGGAACGCGGCGCCCGCTATCGTGCCGCGGTCGATGGCTTGAAGTCCCGCGTGGCGAACGCCCCCCAACCGCGCGCCGCCGCCACTCTCACGCTCGCATCGACGGATCAGCAAGAGCCGAAGAAGTTCCTGTACCCCGGCGCTCCGATTGCTCATCCAGAGCCGCCGCCGTCGCCGCTAACGCAGGCTGTGCGGGACAATGCCGCCGCGTTCCGTGCGGCAATGGGCGCGGAGCAGAAAGCGGCAGCGGCGTTTCGGGCGGGCCTTGCCAAAGCAGCGGCAGACCGCGTCAACGATATGCAGTCCAGACAGAATGCCGAGTTCGAAGCGAAGAAGGCGAAGTTCCTGGCCGAATGGGACGCCAAGATGGCGGCGCGTAAGAAGGCGAAAGCCCGCCGGTAACGCGGGCACCGCCTTTTGCGCCTCTTGGCCGGTCAACCGACCGCGTCTTCAAATCCGCCCAGTACGGCTACCAGATTGGCGCCGAGAACATCGGAGATGTATCCGCCTTCCTGAACAAGCAGAGTCGGGAGATCGGCCTGTGCCAGCAACGTGCCGATGCGGCGAAAACCGTCCGTGGTCACTCCGAAGAAGGCCAGCGGATCCGCTTCAGACGCATCAAGCCCAAGGGCAACGATCAACACATCCGGCCGGTACGCGGCGATATCCTCAAGCACCGCATCGAGAACTTGATAATAGGCCTGATCGTTCGTTCCTTTGGGCAATGGCTTGTTGATGTTGAATCCACGGCCTGACCCCGCCCCCCGTTCATCGGCATACCCGGCGAAGAAGGGATAGTATTGGCGTGGATCTCCGTGGATTGAGACCGTCAAAACATCATTCCGGTCGTAGAAAATGCCTTGTGTTCCGTTGCCGTGGTGTACGTCCACATCAAGGATGGCGACACGGCGGGCCCCGCCGGCCAAGCATGCCTCAGCGGCAAGTGCGGAGTTGTTGAGAAAACAAAACCCGCCTGCCTGATCCGCGAACGCATGGTGGCCGGGCGGGCGGCAGAGCGCGTAGGCGAAAGGCGCGCGCGCTCCGGCACCCGCCCCCTGCATATCGGCCATCAGCGCCTCAGCCGCTGAAACCGCAACCCCGGCGGATGCTGTAACACCTTCCCAGGTGCCGGGTCCGATGGGACAGGCGGTATCCGCCTGATAGTGGCCGGCCCGTCCGACGATCGCTTCCGGTACCCGGGCCATGTTCCTGGTTGAGTGCACATTCGGAACAATCTCCGGTCCATGCCCGTCCAAGGCCGACCAGTCGTCCCAGGCTCGCTCCAGGAAGGCGAGGTAGGCCGGGTCGTGCACACGCCTCAGGGCCGCAAGGTTCACCGGATCCGCGTCAACGATCGTATGCCCCGCTCCGCTTACCGCCGCGAGCAAGATGTCCCCCCGTTCCGGCCGCTCGGGGCACGGCTGCGGCACACCGCGGGCCAGGAAGGACTTGGGGTGGTGTCTGCTGTGGGAGTCTGTCTTGAACACGCGCATGGCGAGGATGGATCTCTATTTTTCGCGTCGCTTACGATTTCTTAACGACTCCAGCGTTATGGCTCAGGTGTCGACACAGTGTCAAAAGTGGAATGGAATTGGCCCTCTCTCCAAGCGGCGGTCCTCTTCTCCCGATCGGGGCCATCCGGCATCGGCGATTGGGCATAGACCCGGTCGCGCATCCTGAAATGTCGGCGCTTATCTCGTTCTGGCAGAAGGAGGCGCGCGACGGGAGGTTGCCGCTGCGATCCAGCTTCCGGCCGGAGGACTTTCCGAAGGCGATCGGGGACCTTGCTCTCATTGAAGTTACGGAGGGCGGGGAGTTTCTGTATCGCGTAACCGCCGGTCACGTCCTCAACCGGGTCCGCCTGGACCGTCCGCTGCGCACCCTCTCTGAGTTGGAACCACCGGCATACCGGGACCTCGTCAAACAGCATTTTGAGCTGGTCCTGGCCGAGCGCATTCCCGTTCGGCACGTGATTGCCTATCCGACCACGGATTCGGAGATGATCTACGAGCGGCTCATTCTACCGTTCTCCCGGGAGGGTGAGCGTGTGGACTATCTGCTTTGCCTGTCGACTCTGTCGGACCTGGAAATCTGAGCGAGCTGCCTAAGCGGCCTCGACCCCGCACCAATCGGCGATGAAAAGGGAAATGGCGCGCGTGCAGCGGCGGATGGACTCTATGTTCACACGCTCGTCGTTGCCGTGGATTGCCTCCGCCACAGGACCGTAGACAAGACCGGGCGTGTTGTCATAGAGGCCGCGGAACCTTGAATCGGTGACAGCGGTGAGACTGCCTCTGCGCAACGGGGCCCCATTGACCATCTCGTGGGCCGCCTCCAAGGCCGCCTGGCCGTCTTCCCCGCCCCGCAAGACATAGCCGCGCGAGCGGAAACCATGCCAACGGATCTCCGGCGGGTTCTCCGCCAGGATCGGATGGCCTTTCGACGCCTCCATGATGCAGGCCTTCAGCTCTTCCTGGATTTCGGACGGGTCGACATCCGGGTAGATCCCGATCCGGACGTCGAACCGGCACCAGGCCGGCACGCTGGACGTCCAGTCGCCGCCTTCGATCTTGGAGACGACCAGATTGATCGGATGGTCCTGATCCGCCATCGCCGGATGCTTGTTCTCAGGCTTGTTCCAGTGGGCCTCCAGCGCGTGAAGGGCGGTCCATAGCGGCACGCAGGCCTCGATCGCGTTCTGCCCCGTGCCTGCGACCGAGGCGTGAACCGGCGTCCCCCGAACCAGGACCTGCATCCAGATCGAGCCGGTTTGGGCGCTGACAAGCCGCTCGCCGGTCGGCTCCGGGATCAACACCATGTCGCCGTGATATCCCCGGAGCAGACAGGAGAGCGCCCCGTTGCCCGTGCATTCCTCTTCGATCACCGATTCCATGTGTACGGTGGCCGCGGGACGAAGACCCGCCCGCCGCAACGCCGCCATGGCATAGAGATAGGCGACAACGCCGGCCTTCATGTCGCCCGCTCCCCGGCCATACATCCATCCGTCCTTGATGACGGGGTCGTATGGCGGTGCGGTCCACATGTCGTGCGGGCCTTCCGGCACCACGTCCACATGGCCGTTCATGATGAGCGACCGACCTTTCGGGTTCGCAGGGCGCCAGGAGCCGACAACGCTCCACGCATTGTCGTAGGAGACCGCGATGTTCGAGTGGCCCTCGTGGGTCTTCAGGACCTCGGGGTCGAGACGGAAACGGTCCACGTCAAAGCCGTGGTCCCGGAAAGCATGGGCCATCAGGTCCTGGGCGGGCGCCTCCTGACCGCGCGTCGACGGACAGCGAACCAGTTCCTGGGTGAAGGCGATCTGCTCGTCGAACCCGGCATCGACCGCGTCCATGATCTTGCTGGCAAGTTCCTGTTCGACCATTCCCGACACACTCCCCCAGTTGTGTGCACGAACGGTAGCGGCTCAGCGCCACCAGCGCCACCGGGAGACGTCAAGCGCGTCGGTATGACGTGTGGAGTGCCCAGACCACTGCCGCCAAAAGGAGTACGGCTCCGGCCTGATGGGCCGCCCCGAGCCAGACCGGGACATGCGCAAGAAGCGTCGCGATACCCAACCCGACCTGGAGACCAACGGCCAAAGACATGGCCGCCCAAGGTGTGAGGCGCCCGAAGAGGACGGCCCTGCTTCCACCGGATTGTTTGTCCTGGCGCATCGCAGCGTGGGCAACAGCCAGAACCACTAACGCGGTCACGATCGCAATCACCCTGTGATGGAACTGGACGGAGGCGTGGTTCTCAAACGCATCCCGCCACCAGGGTGTGACGGCGCCATACTCCGGCGGGACCAACCCGTCTCCCATGAAAGGGAAGCTGTTGTAGATCAGCCCCGCATTGATCCCCGCGACGAACGCACCCGCCACAATCGTCAGCGACACCAGTGCCATCACCGCGACCATGGGCCCGCGCAATCCCGACGCCACCGGCTTCTCATCCGCCCGGGACGGCAGCAGGTCGAGCACCGTCCAAAGCAGCAGACAGAAGATCACCAAAGCCATGGAGAGATGGACGGCGAGGCGATACTGGCTGACCGCCGGATCGTCGACGAGCCCGCTTTTCACCATCCACCAGCCGATCCCGCCCTGCACGCCACCGAGAACGAACAGCAGCACCAGGCGCGGCAGCAGTGAGCGCCGGATCTTGCCCATCACGAGGAGCACGACGAACGGGACGGCAAAAGCGACGCCGAGCAGGCGGCCCCAGACCCGGTGGATGTACTCCCACCAGAAGATCGTCCGGAAATCGTCGATGGTCATCCAGGAATTCAGATCCTGGAACTCGGGCGTTTCCCGGTAGAGCGCGAACACCCTCTCCCACTCCGCGGAACTCAAAGGCGGGATCCAGCCGATCAGCGGCCGCCATTCCGCCATGGAAAGACCGGACTCCGTCAGCCGGGTGATGCCGCCGATGACCACCATTGCCGCCACAAGCCAACACATCCAGCCGAGCCAGATGCGCGTGGCCCGGTCCCCCGCAAGTGCGGCAGGCGTCGCCACCCCGTGGGCCTCAGAATCGTTCTGCTGGGTTATGCTCGTCATGGCCGGACCATGGCGACATGGCTCCCGGGCGTCAAACGCTTCGGCCCGGACGGATCGTCGCGGTCCAACCTCAGGTTTTCACGGGTCCTTAACGTCCGCATGATCTCATAATCCAGCCGTTCCGCAGCAGACGGACCAACAAAGGAGAAAGTAAAGGGGAGGCCCACATGCGTAGCGCATTCTTCGCTGGAACCCTAGTTTTCGCGCTGGGAGTCGCCCCCGCATTCGCGGACGACCGGTTGAGCTGTGAAGAACTCGACGGGTTGGTCGAGGTTCTCGACTACGTGGCAGACGAGATCCAAGACGTGGACGCGGAGGATGTCCGAGGCGATGGAGCCTTCGATGATGCTGTCCTGGAGCTCGGCGAAGCGTTGGAGGATCTGGCGGTCATCGAAGACGATGACGGGCTGGACCGCGCGGCGTCGGCCATGCTGGACGTTTGGGACACGGACGGCCCCTGGACCGACGCCCAGCTCGACGACTTCAAACTCTCCCTCGACAGCGCGGTGATGAGCGTCGACCGACTGCATTACCGGGACTGCGGTTGATCCGGCAGCGACCGTTCAGCCTCCAGCGAGTATGCGGGTGCGGTCGCCTTTTACATCCGGCTCCTGCTTGCGGCTGAACCGGCGGCGAGCCTGATAGGTCATCTCATCCCCGAGATAGGCTTCCAGCTCTCCGAGCGTGATCCGGCCGTCACCATCGCCGTAGTCCTCCCCATCCGCCGCACCGTTCAGGCCGTCGAGAAGATGCTTGGTAAACAAGCCGTGCTTCGCGTCGAGATCCCAACTCGCGACCTGGTCCCCCCGTGCGGCCGCCACCACGACCATCGGCGCGACACTCTCCGCCGTGGGATCGACCGATCGGGCCTCGATCGTGATGCCGGAGAATGAGTTGATCAGCATGCCGTTGGGCGTCTCCCCGGAGAAACAGGCGTCCAGATAAACTGAGATCGACTTTGCGGGGACTTTCGCGATGTTTGTCATCATCAGATCCAGCGAGTAGCCGGTGTTCTCTGCCTGGTTCGGATCGCCGTCTACCGGCAGCAGATAGCCCCGCTTGTCATCCAGGCCCGGCACCCCGTGCCCAGAGTAGAAGACGATGACGTCAGACTTGCCTGGCCGGACGTAGTCGAACAGCCGACCCTCATGATCCCGCTCGGAGCCGAAGACGGCATTAAGCTGACCAAGCGTGGTGTTGCGGAGATCGATCACATTGGCGGGGTCGTAACCAAGGGTCTCGGTCACATAGCTGAACATCCGGTCCGCATCGTTGCCCGCGAACTGCACATCCGGGACCATGTCCTGGTAGTCGTGATTGCCAACGATCACGGCAACCGCATGCCGGAGCTTGCGGCGCTTCTTCTCCAGGGCCTGTGCCGCAGCGGCCTTCATTTCCTGGCGTTTGCGCTCTTCCTCGGCGCGGCGCGCTTCTTCGATCGCCGTGCGTTTCGCCTCCATCTCGGCGAGCCGCCGGGCTTCCTCATCGGCCTTGCGCTTCAGCACCGCGAGACGGTCAGCCTCCGCTTCCCGCTGTTTGGCCAGCTCCGCAAGTCGCTCGTCCTCGGCCCGGGCATCGGCCGCCAGCATATCAATCTGCTTATTGCTCAGAGTCCCGGACGTCGCCAACCCACGCGATCGTTGCCAATCCCGGATGGCGGTCCGGCTCTTGGGGCCCAACGCCCCGTCGATGGCGCCATCGTAGTGGCCCAAAGAGCGCAATGCGGCCTGCGCCCTTTTGTTGAGCGAGATTTGCTGCTCTTTCGCTTCTTGCGTTTCTCTGGCTTCAGCCGATGCCTGCTTGCGGATAAGGGCGCTCACACGGTCCAATGCAGCTTTGGCTCCCGGCTCGCCACTATTCGAAGCTTTGCGAAAATACTCCTGAGCCTTGGTCAAATCCTTGCGAACACCAGATCCACGCTCATAGAACAAACCCAACCGGTAAATCGCACGTGGGTGCCCCTGATTGGCGGACTTGCGGTACCAGGATATCGCCTGGGAAGTATTCTTGGGTACTCCCTCACCACTCTCGTATAAAGATCCTAGGTTAGACTGAGCGATCTTGTCTCCTTGATCGGCTGCTTTCTTATACCATTTCGCCGCTTCTTTATCGTCCTTGGATACGCCGCGGCCAGTTTTGTACATGACACCAAGTCCATTCTGACCGGCCCTGTTTCCTTGACTTACCGACTTCCGGAACCATCGAACGGCTTCTACATCGTCCTGCACTACCCCGTCGCCATGCTGGTACATAAGACCGAGGTTATGCTCGGCCCACGAATTCCCATTTGCCGCAGCTTTTCGATACCAGCTCAGTGCCTCGACTTTATCTTTTGTTACCCCCCGTCCTTGCGAATACATTACTCCAAGCCAATTTTGGGCAGATGCGTTGCCTTGGTCTGCAGCCTTTCTGAACCACTTGACGGCCTCATTGTCGTTTTGTGCTAGCCCCTTACCATCTTTGTAAAAGATCCCAAGATTGTTTTGTCCCCAACTGAACCCCTGCTCTGCCGATTTTCGGGTCCACTTAACGGCCTCGAAGTAATCCTGGGTGACACCTATGCCTCGTGAATAAATCAAACCAAGTTGGTTTTGGGCCCATGCATTGTTTTGTTCCGCTGCTGCTCTTTGATACCAGCCCCTGGCAGTCCTCAGGTTCTTGGCTACACCGCGGCCATGCTCATACATCAACCCCATATAGTTTTGGGCGTTTGCGTTGCCGCGCTGGGCCAGGGGAAGCAGTTCCCGCTTGGCGGTCTCGTAGTCGCCACGTTTATAGGCGGCCAGCCCGGAGTTGTAGTCGGCATGCACTGAGGTCGCCGGTAATGTGATCCCAACAACAAGTGCCATGACGGCGACCAGCAACGTCCGCATGCGATCATCTCCGAGTACAACCGGGATCACGTCCTGTCTGACGATACACCAGACTTCCCGGTTATGGAGAGTCGTAACGCCTCTTTCGATATGTCAGTTGCATTCTGAAATCACACAACGGGTAGTCATGGCGTTAGCCTTAGACATGCCACACGACTCAACGAACAGGCCGTCGAAAGACCCTCACCCCACGAACCGCCGATAGTCCTCCGCTCCCTCACGCACCGCGGATGCCAGCAGCGTCGCACCGTCTTCGGCCGTTGAAAGTGCCGGGTCGGAGCCGACGCGGCCGTCCGGGTACTCAGCGCGGTGGGCGGCGGCGTTGGGGTGGTTGTCACCCGCGAGGTCGGCGCGGACATCAGCGGGCAGAAGGCGGGCGGGTGGCTCAGCCCGGGTGCCGATGCGGCTTGGATAAAGCGTCTTGGTGATGGCCACCTCGCTCGGGGTCGCGTGCACACCCTCGGCCTCGCCGTACAGCGTGTGACGGAGCGCGTTGGTCTCAGGATAGCTCCACCAGCTCTTCACCCGGAACGACAGCCGGTCGTCGGCAGCGCGCAGATCGTGAAGGGCGGCATTGATCGGGGCGAGGTTCGCACCGTGGGCGTTCACGACGTAGATCTTCCGGAACCCTGTCTTCACCAACGACCCCACAATGTCGGAGACGAGGAGCGAGAGGGTCGATGCCCGTATCGAAACCGTTCCCGGAAAGCCGAGATTGAACTGTGCCGGTGTCGACCAGAGGGGCGGTGTGACGACCGCCTCGGCCGCCTCCCCGATCCCGTTGGCCACCGCCTCGGCGCACAGACTGTCCGTGCCGATCAGCCCGTTCAGCCCATGCTGTTCCGTTGAGCCGACGGGCAGGATGATCCCGGTTGAGCGGGACAGATAGGCCTCCACATCGGGCCAGGTGAGAAGATGAAGACGCACGGCCGGGCCTTTCCTCTTTGACCATTGCCCGGCGATCATGCTCACATTCCCGCTGCGGTGCAAAAAATCGACACCGGCGGACCGAGAGATCGGGCGGGACAGCCCCCCGGGGGGACGGCGGCCGGTGACAATCCAATGAACGAAATCAAAGCCAACAGGGGGCTTCCATGAAACTCGTACGATCGTTCCTCGCAGTGCTCGCCGTCGCCGGGCTGACCGCCACAGCGACCACCACCCCGGCCATTGCCGACGGCCACGGCTCCAAGCTTCAGGAGATCCTGAAGACCGGCAAGCTCCGGGTCGGGACCACGGGCGACTGGAACCCGATGACCATGAAGGACCCGGCCACCAACGCCTACACCGGCTTCGACATCGACACGGTGAAGGAGCTGGCCACGGATCTGGGTGTCGAGATCGAGTTCGTGCCGACGGAGTGGAAGACGCTGGTCGCCGGCATCCTGGCCGACAAATACGACATGTCCACCAGCGCCTCGACCACGCCACAGCGCATCCGCACGGTGGGCTTCACGAAGTCCTACTATCAAGTCGGCACGGTTCCACTGACCCAGAAGAAGAACGCGGGTAAGTTCAACAGCTTCGATGACATCAACAAGGAAGGCGTCACGGTCGCGGTCACGCTCGGCACCAGCCAGGAGCAGCAGGCCAAAACCCTGTTCCCGAACGCCACGCTGCGTACGATTGAGGCCCCGGCGCGGGACTTCCAGGAAGTGCTCGCCGGACGGGCGGATGTGTCCATCACCTCGAACCTTGAGGCCTCGAAGCTCGCGCAGGCTCACAGCAGCCTGATGATTGTACCAGTGGACAAGCCGGCGGCCCCCGCCGACCTCGCCTTCATCGTCGCTCAGGATGATCAGGTCTGGCTCAACTATCTGAACCACTGGATCACGATCAAAACGAACCGCGGCTTCTTCGACGCGAACGCCGCCAAGTGGATGCCGACGAACTGATCGGACGCAAACCGGTCCGTCACCGGTCATGAACCGGACATCCTCATCAATCCGCCGGGCGGCCAGGGTCATTTTGCCTCTGGCCGCTCTTCTGTTCCTCTCCGGCTGCGGCGACAAGTGGGGCTGGTATGAGGTCTTGCCGACGACCCCCCGGGGGCAGAGCAACTTCCTCTTTCTGTTGAGTGGCTTCTGGCTCACCATCGCCATCTCGGCGGCGGCCATCGCCCTGTCGGTCGTCATCGGTCTATTGGTTGCCCTTCCGGCCATGACCAACAAGCCGTGGCTCCGGGCGATCAACCGATCGTATGTCGAGGTGTTCCGGGCGATCCCGATCCTGGTGATGATCCTGTGGTGCTACTACGGCCTGCCCATCCTGATGGGGGTGTCGCTTTCGCCCTTCTTCGCCGGGGTCATCGCGCTTGCGCTGTGCGATAGCGCGTTCCAGGCGGAGATCTTCCGGGCCGGCATCCAGTCCGTGGAGCGGGGACAGGTCGAAGCGGCTCGGTCCCTCGGTCTCGACTACTGGAAACGGATGCGCTTCGTCATCCTCCCCCAGGCGTTGCGCCGCATCCTTCCGGCACTGGGCAACCAGTTCGTCTACATGCTGAAGATGTCGTCGCTGGTCTATGTGATCGGCATCCCGGAGCTTACGCGCCGGGCCAACGAACTCTCGGTCACGGTCTACAGGCCGCTTGAGATCTATTCCATTCTGGTATTGGAGTATCTCGTCCTGATCCTTGTGGTGTCCTGGCTGATGCGCCGGTTGGAGCAGCGGATGCGGGCGAACGAGATCCAGACGGGGCTCTAGGTCCCCTCACTACGGAAAGGCCCCGGACATGGGTGTACCCCGCAATCCGCTTCTGAAGCCGGACTGGTCCTATATCGAGCAGCCGACGTTGGAAGACTTCACCGGTGCTGACTGGTCGGTGATGAACGCCCAACGCAAGACGTTCCAGGCGGAGATGCAGGCCGACATCGCGCTGCGCTTTCTGACCTCTCAGAAGGACGACCCGACGTTCGGCTATGTGGTGAACAACTACACCCATTGCCTTCAGGCGGCGACGCTGGCCCACCGGGACGGCTGCGACGAGGATACGGTGGCGATCACCCTGCTCCACGACATCGGCTTCATCGCCTGCCCGGAGAACCACGCCCAGTTCGCGGCGACCCTGCTGGGCCCCTACACCTCCGAGCGGAACCACTGGATGCTGGCGCGGCATGCGATCTTCCAGCAGCACCACATCCACGACTATCCGGGCCTGGACCGGGCGGAGCGGGAGAAGTGGCAGGGTCATCCGCATTTCGAATGGGCGGCGACCTGGGTCGAGAAATACGATCAGAATTCCACCTGGGACGGCATCGACACGATGCCGCTGGAGGCGTTTATACCCATGGTCAAGCGGCTGTTCGCGAACACGCCGCGCCTGATCCCGCTCGACTGACCGGAGACCGCAAACCATGGCACCGTCCTGGATCAAGATGATCGATCCGAAGGAGGCGACCGGCCTTCTGGCGGAGCTTTACAAGCGGGTGACCACGCCCCACGGCACCGTCGACAACGTGATGAAAGCCCACAGTCTCCGGCCGCACACGATGGAAGGGCACCTGGTGCTCTATAAATCCGTTCTCCATAATCCGGACAACACCCTGCCGTTCTGGTTCCTGGAGGTGGTG
Source organism: Thalassobaculaceae bacterium (assembly GCA_963691835.1). Classification (GTDB taxonomy): domain Bacteria; phylum Pseudomonadota; class Alphaproteobacteria; order Thalassobaculales; family Thalassobaculaceae. Next base: position 2,762,683 of record OY829383.1, on the reverse strand, counting down.
GCGAGCTACGTGAGTATCGCGAATGATTGCGCATACTCGCTGCAGCATCACTTCACCAATGCCCGGCGGCTGATGGATGATGACGCGCGGGCAGACGCGGTGAAAGCAGCGTTGGACGCGCGCACGCCGGAAAAAGTGTTCGCGGGCAAGGAACTCGCCCTGCTGCGGTACGCCTACAAGCTGACGGTCTCGTGCGGGACGATGGAAGCCGAGGATTGGGCCATGCTCAAAGAGGCCGGTTGCGATGACGGGGAGATCCTGGAAGTGAACCAGGTGACCGCGTACTTCAACTACTCGAACCGCCTGTTGAACGGTCTGGGTGTGACGACCGAGGGCGATACCATCGGTTACTATAAAGAAGGCGGGTCAACGTGAGCTACGCGGCCGCCGCTGAGGTGGATTTCGACAGCATCCCCATCATTGACCTGTCCGCGCTTCGTCACGGATCCGAGGGGGCGGTGGCGGAGACGGCCGCCAAGATCGTGGCGGCATCCCAGTCCTCCGGCTTCTTCTATGTGACCGGTCATGGGGTCCCTGCTGAGACCCGCGAGGCGGCGCTCTCGGCGGCAAAGGCATTCTTCTCCCAGCCCGAGGAGGTGAAGGCGGACGTTGCGGTCAACACCCGGCACCGGGGACATATGGCCTATGGCGGGGCCAAGATGTACACGGGCGCCAAGGCGGACCTTAAAGAGAGCTTCAACTGGGGGCTCGAACTCGCCGAAGAGGACCCGGCGGTCCAATCCGCGCCGTCCCTGATGGGTCCCAACCAATGGCCGGTTGAACCGGCGAACTTTCGAACGTCGCTTTATCGCTACTACGAAGCTGTGCTGGCCTGCGGCGCGGATGTTCTGAGGGCCGTCGCGGTTGGACTGAACCTGCCGGAGACCTTCTTCGCCGACCGGTACAGGTATCCGATCGCGCGCGGCTCGATCCTTCACTATCCCCCGCAGCCGCCCGATCTCGGTGAGACCCAGTTCGGCGTTGGCGCACACACGGACTATGGCTGCCTGACGCTGCTTTGGCAGGATTCGGTCGGCGGCCTGCAGGTTCGCAACCGGGCCGGAGAGTGGATCGCCGCTCCGCCGGTTGAAGACAGCTACGTGGTGAACGTCGGCGACCTTCTGGCACGCTGGTCGAATGACAGGCTGGTTTCCACGCCGCACAGGGTGGTGAACAGCTCCGGACAGGAACGGTACTCGATTGCCGTATTCTACGATCCTGACGCGACGGCCGTCGTCGATCCGCGAGACGTCGGGTTACTGCCCGGTGACGCGGCGAAGTATGAGCCCATTACGGCAGGTGAGCACATCAAAGCCCGCTTCGATGCGGCCTTCGCCTACCGGCAAAAACGCGACGGCTGAAAAGCGCCGCCTTAGTCAGCCTTAGTGGACGGAAAGCGGTTCCAGATCATTCTGCACCAAGAGAGCGCGGGCCTGATCAAAGGTCGGCGCGTTGCCGAGCGCTTGTCCATCGGCTGAATGAATCTCAAAGATCACAGCGCCACCGGCAACCGGAACCGGGCGGACATACGCCACAGCGCCGACGCCCAGTCCAATAAACTCATTGGTGCTGAGCCTGGGGACGGAAGCTGGATGCTTGGGGGTCACGGCACGGTCTCCTTATCGAAGCGAGACGGATCAGTCGCCGGAGGCGACATCCAATGTCGGGCGGCTGGATTGGCCATTTTTTCCGCCCCGGATCTCAATGGTCTTCACACGGGTCTCGATCCTCGGTCTCTCCAGATCCACGTGCAAAAGCCCGTTATCCATGGACGCGCCCGCGACCCGAATGCCGTCTGCTAGAACGAAAGTGCGCTGAAACTGGCGCGCGGCAATGCCCCGATGGAGGTAGACCTTGTCCTCGTCATCAGTCTGCTTGCCCCGAATTACGAGCTGGTTGTCTTCAACCTGCACAGACAGATCATCCATAGAGAAACCAGCGACGGCGAGCGTGATCCGCAATCCGTCATCCGACAGCTCTTCGATGTTGTAGGGGGGATACCCGTCAGCAGAGGCTTTGGACACCCGGTCCAATGCACGCTCAAACTGATCGAAGCCGAGCAAAAACGGCGAATTGAACAACGACACACGCGTCATGACAGATCTGCCCCTCAAGCGGAGAGCGAGAAGATCGAGGGCCCATTACGGCACCCGCTCCGGCCCCGTCATGGGCACCGGTCTGTCTCATTTAGGGGGCAGCCGGCCCCCCATCAAGGGCTTATGCCGTCGCGGTCGGGGAGATGAGGTCGTGAGGTCGGTTCCGACGACCGCTCCAAACACCTAGTCGAACAAGGCGTCGATATCGGCCTGGCTGAGGCCAGCCCCCCCAAGGGCCGGGCCGTTCAGAAGGTCTTCCTCTTCCGAAATTCCGTCTTCATCCACCTCGCCATCTTCACCCGGTACCGGCAGATCCTGGAAAGCCTCAAGCCCCCAGATGTCGATCATTGCCAGAATGCGCTGCTCGATGAACCGCAACGTCTTGATGACCTGGGTGATTCGCTGGCCCGTGAGGTCCTGGAAGCTACAGGCTTCAATGATCGCGATCAGTTGGTTGGAAACCTCGTCCAGATGAAGCTGGACGTCCGTATCCTCAAGCGTCAGGGCATGGATCTTCTTGACGGTCGCCTCGATCTGATCGGAGGCGGACATGATGTCCTCCGTCGCCCTTTCGGTGGTCTGCACGATGGTATCAAGCTGCATCGATGCTTGTTCCATCTGGTCTTCGGCGGACATCGGATGCTTGATCGCGGCGATCTCAGCTTTTGCCCGGCCGATAGACCTCACCATCTGGGCGACTTCGATCCGAACGTCCTGTAGCGAGTCCTCGTCAAGGCCACTGTCAATCACGGGAGCGGAGGCCGATCTGATCTGGGCCACTTCGGCGCGTAAAGATTTAATCTCCTCAAGCAGCGCCTCGTTGGAGATGCCACCCCCGTCGGTTGAAACAGCCATTGAGCCTGTGAACGCCGGCAATCCCCCACCCCCTTGTCTTTCATGGGCCCGGCGCTCGACGGAGTACAGTCTACGCGATTGATCATGGCTCATGACGGTCGACCTTGTGCGATGAAGCGGCCTGTTTGTTATACAATGAACTAACGCGCTGTTCTGGACAATCCAAGCCCAATGATTAAGGTGAAGAGCAAGTTGGCCTGGATATCTTAAATTTCGATTAACCGTCTGTCGTTAAGGTGCTGACTTGTGCCTGCCTCTGAGAGGGGGCCTTAAAGAGAGACGAACGGCGGAAAGGCGCGATGACCGAAGCTGTAATTGCGGGCGACGACGGGAAGAAGCTGGATCCAACGACCCACTTCGCCTTCGAGCACAGGATCTTCAATGTCCCAGGCGCCCGTTTCGGGTTGGCCGGACAGGATCGTGTGCCTTCCCTCCGCGTGAAGGTGGGCGAGCTCGAAGCGGCCATTCCGCTGGACTCCCTTTGCGCCGAGTTCAATATCGACGAGGATAGCCAAGATGGCCGCCTTTTGGGCACGGTCATCAAGGGGCTGAAGTACGTCAAGGACATCCGCCCCGGAGATACGATTCCCCGGGAGCTGCTGGACGGTACGGCAAGCTGGTCGATCGAAGACAAGCACCGCGAGATTGCTCAGAACCGCTTGATGGTCTGCGTCGCGCTCTGGGTGTCAGGCAAAGACATGGTGACGATGGATGAGAGTCGCCTTCAGGCGGCGCTCGCCGATCCGAAGACCAAGGAACGCATCCAGAAGGGCACCGAGGAGATCGCGGTTCGCCTGGGCATGGGCAAGGAACGTAAGCAGGAGGTCCTGGACCTTATCGACAGGATCGCGCGCGAACTCGCCTATATCGAAGCCCTGCGCGAGCGGTTCCAGTTGGCGCATCAGATCCAGACGAAGCTGTCGCAGGTCATCGCGCTTCACCGGAATGACCGCCAGTTCATTACCGAGGTTCAACGGGTCAAAACCCTGATGGACCCGCCAATCCAGGAGTTCGTGTTCATCTTCGACCAGGTTGATGCGCAGACGGGCGAAATCGTCAATGTGCTCAAGACCTACGACAAGCAGATCACGTTCATCCGGGAGATGCGGGATGATCTCCACCAGAAGCTTATGATTTGGGAAGAGATCATCCAGAAATGGGACATCGACATGTCCCAGAAGTCCAAGGGCATACGGGAGGCGGTCCAGGCCACGTACCGTTTCGTTGCGTACAATTTCCCGCAAAGCCAGGATTGGATGTAATCAACAAGACGTATTCGGCCGTCACGGGCCTAGACTGCCCGTGACGTCGTAACCCTTTTGATTCATGGATATCTTTCTATCTCGTGGCATGAAAGACTGGACCAGATACTTGGTCCATGCTGCCGGTTAGCGCCTGATGACGGATGACAGTTCGCATCCAGATGGAATGCCAGACATCGCGGACGAGGTGACCCGCGCCTTCCTTGAGGATTTGCGGCCCGACATGTCGGAGCCTGCGGATCCGCGGCCAAGCACCGATACCCTCCGGAAACTCGATCAGAACGAGCTGCCGAACATCGTTCGTCTTCATGCGCGATTCGTCGAAGGCCGGACCGGCGGCGCGAGGGCGAGCTTTTCTTCATGCGATCTCCGGTACCTCGATCTCCGGAACATGGATCTTTCCGGCGCGGACTTCACAGGCGCAAACCTGCAGAACGCGGATCTCGCCGGCGCAAAGATGATTTCCTCCACGTTCTTCGCGGCGGATCTCCGAGGAGCCAACCTGCGGGGTACAATATTCAACCGGGCTGATCTGCGGGGGGCGAGCCTGAGGGGCGCCATCTTGGAGGATGCGCAGCTTATTGACGCTGATCTCCGGGACGGCGTTCTGTTGCGGCCTGACAGCAAAGGCAATCTGGCACCTGTCAGCTACACGGCGGCCAGTACAGACATGGCAACGGCGAAGGCGGGCCGGGCCAATATGAGCCATGCCAAGCTGTCCAATTCATTCGTCGTCCAAACCGATCTCACGGACGCCAATCTGAAGAACGTCCGCTTCGTAAAGGCCGACCTCAGCCATTCGAATCTAACCGGTGCCAATCTCGAAGGGGCGGACCTGACGGAGGCCAACCTGACGGGCTGCATCCTCCACGGTGCCATTCTCTACAACTGCATCCTCAGCGGTACGAATTTCACCGACGCTGATTTGGCGGGGGCGCTCTTCGCGCTCTCCGAGAATGATACGAACGTCTTCGCTTCGGCGATGATGCCCCGGGTCCTAGACGCGCTGGGGCCCGAGATGAAGTCGATGATGGCCGACCACATCGCCTGGATCGGATCGGTTGGTAAAAAGGGGACGCGCGGAGATTTCAGCCGCCGGGACATGTCGACCCAGAGTTTGCAGGGCCTCAACTTCGCAGCGGCCAAGCTCGAGTTTGCCATGCTTGCGAAGTGCGACATGCGGGACGTGGGTCTTCTGATGAGCGACGCCTCCTTCGCGGACATGCGGCACGCCGATCTCTCCCGTGCTGATTTTCGCGGCGGAACGTTCAAACGCGCGAACTTTAGTGATGCCGAGCTCGTCAGCGTGCGCGCGGGCCCGATCCAGATCATCGGCGCCAAGACCGTGTCCTGGCCAACGCGGTTCGAGAGTGCCCGGTTCGACAATGCAAAACTCCGGAACGCAGACTTTCAATCTGCCCTGATGCAGCACTGCGACTTCTCGGGCGCCGATCTCCGGGATGCGGACTTCCGCCATGCCGTTCTGCAGGATGCCCAGTTCGCCGGGGCGGACACCCGCGGCGCCGATTTTACCGGCGCTGATACCCGGGGTGCCATGAACCTCGTCCTATGACCGATCCGGATCAAGACGATGGCACGTCCCCCAATGCGTCATCCAATGAAATCGAGACGGCCCAGCTCACTCGGGACATCACTCGGGGTGTGACACGCCTGTTCGCCGATATGGACATGGCCAGCGTGACCGAAATGACCCTGGCGAATGGCCGCAGAGCCGATGTGGTGGCGCTGGATCGGACAGGCTTGATCACGGTCGTTGAGGTCAAGGCATCGGTTGCCGACTATCGCGGTGATCGGAAGTGGGGAGACTACAAGGCCTTTTGTGACCGCTTCTACTTCGCTGTCGCCCCTTCCTTCCCGCGGGATATTCTGCCGCCTCAGACGGACTGCGGAATCATCATCGCTGACCGGTATGAAGCGATCGAACACCGCGCCCCTCCAGAAGAAAAGCTTTCCGGCGCCCGCCGGCGTGCCATGACCTTGCGCTTCGCGCGACTGGCGGCGGAGCGCCTTAGGCGCACACTAGAGACCAGCGCGTAATTGCTGCGCCGCAGCATTCTTGCTTAAACATCGTTGCCAGAGATAGATATGGATATTCTCTCTCTATTAGTTCTGTATTGGAAATAATATCTCGCTAAAAAGGGCAATGAAATTGACCTTTCTTGGGTTTATATTCCGATCATGACAACGCGCCGGGTGCGGCGCACAAAAATGGAAAGGTCAGAAACATGGATACGCAGATTGACGTGACCAAGACCGTCCTCACCATCGGCCTCGGCCTGGCCATCCTGGCGGTCAACTCCTTCCTCGGCGCGCTCTAAGCCCACCGGCAAGGATGCTTCCGGCGGCGGGGGCCTCTCCTCCCTGACCCCGCCTCAAGGAATGCAACAATGACAAACGCGGTGCCCCGGTGGCGCCGCGTTTGTCGTTTCGCTACTCTCTGGATCCATCCATACCGTCTCTGCATCAGCGTTTGAGAACGGTGTTCCCATTTCTTGATCCGGAAACGTGGCTGCCCCATGCACGAAGACACATCCGCGCCGAAGCCCTCGCGTCCGAAGGACTCGGGCACACTGATCGTGGTTCGTAACGGCCGTACCGGACCGGAAGTCCTGATGGGACGGCGAGGCCGGAAAGCCGTGTTCGGCGGGGTTTATGTCTTTCCTGGCGGCAAGGTGGATGGGGGCGACCGGCGGGTGAAGCCGGCAACGGATCTTTCCCCCGACATTCTCAAAAGGCTTTCATCGGACGAAGCCCGCGCCCGAGGCTTCGCGGCTGCCGCCGTTCGGGAGACCTACGAAGAGACAGGCCTGCTGCTTGCCGCCCAAGGCGCCCCGGGCGCGGAAGCTCACGGAACATGGCGACAGTTCGGAGAGATGGGCGTAGCGCCGGATCTGGGACGTCTTCTCTATATCGGGCACGCGATCACACCGAGCATGCGGCCCGTCCGTTTCAATGCCCGGTTCTTCATGGCCTGGGCCGACCAAATGACCGGGGAGCTTGGCGGTAGCGGTGAGTTGGACGATCTCGGCTATCTCCCGATTGACGAAGCTCTGTCCCGGCCGCTGGTCGACGTCACGACTTTCATGTTGGGTGAGATCAAGCGCCGGGCGGAAGCGGATTTCGCCCCGGTGGATGCCTATCCCTACTTCAGTTGGCGCAGAGGCCAACGATACTTCCGCTACAGCTAAAGAAGATCACTCGCTACCCAGGAAGACTGTACCGGCTATCCAGTCCAGGGGTCTGTCCATCGACAGCAAGCCGCCCGGTTTCGACAAGATGGACAATGGCCGCCAAGGTCGAGCGGGCGGCTGCCGGATGCAGATGGGCCGGTACATCCCGGTAGATCTCACGGACCATATCGTCGATCCGCGCATGACCGGCGCCGACTTGATCCAGAATTGCCTGCTCCCTCTCTCTCCGGTGCTCAATCAGTGCCGATACGAGGGCTTTCGGATCCTGAATCGGCGCGCCATGTGCCGGCCAGTAGATCGACTCAGAGCGGGCCATCATCCGATCCAATCCACTCAAATAAGCGCCCATGTCTCCGTCCGGTGGGGAGACGATGGTCGTTGACCAGCCCATCACGTGGTCGCCCGAAAACAATCCCTGCCGTTCGGCCCAAGCGAAACAAAGATGGTTGGAGCAGTGCCCCGGGGTGTGAAGCGCTTCAAGCTGCCAGCCATCCCCCTCGACGACCGATCCGTCTTCCAGGAGCTCGTCCGGCTCGAAAGCCATATCCCCGCCTGCATCCAAACCACCCGACTCCTGGTCCCGCAATTGGGCGGCATGAGGCCCTTGCGCATAGACGGTCGCCCCAGTCGCTTCCTTGAGCAGTGGCGTTGCTGGGGAGTGATCGATATGGGTGTGGGTGACCAGGATGTGGCTGACGGTCTCGCCTCTCACCGCCTCCAGGATCGCGGCGACATGATCGGGATCATCGGGCCCCGGATCGATGACCGCCACATTGCCCTGTCCGACGATGTACGTGCCGGTTCCTGTAAAAGTGAAGGGGCCGGGATTGTTGGCGGTCACCCGGCGAAGACCAGGCGCTATGGGCTCCGCCGGACCGTAGAGCGGTTTGTGGTCCCGGTTGAGCGGAAGTGTGACCGCCATGACCTTCTCCAAACAGGTATCTGCCAGCGCCTTGCACCGACGGTAGACGGATTCGGCACAGACGGGCAGGCTAATGACCGAAAGAGCGAATCAACAGTCGGCATTGATGGAGAACGACCGCCATGAGCACCAAGACTCCGGAATCCATCACCGTCACCGCGATGGACGGAACGTCCGTCTCGATCACGGATGTTGATCGCTTCGTCCAGCACATCCGGGATTTCCACGGACACGGCATCACGATCCACACCGAGGCGGGACACGCCTTTCGCGTCGACGACGGGTTCAGACAGGCCATCGACAAACAGTTGCCCGACGCTAACCTGAGTGATTGAGGTCAAACAGGGACAGAAGCCCGCCGCCCCTTCACCGGTCGATGCACGAAGCAGCGTTTGACGGACATCCGGGTTTCATCCTAATGCTCAGCGTCTATTCAAGGGTAAGGGGAAGCGCCTTATGCATGTCGTTGGCGTCTCACACGGCTATCACGACGCAGCGGCGGCTTTGGTTCGAGACGGACAACCGGTCTTCTTCTCCAACGCGGAGCGGTTCACGCTGAAGAAGAATGACCCGGGCTTTCCCCGTCCAGTTCTCGAGCACATCCAAGAGATCCTGGGAAAAGCCAACGCGACGCCGGACGCGGCATTCTACTACGAGGATCCGCTGCTGAAGGCTGACCGGGTGATGCGCCAGGCCCGGCAGGCGTATCCCGATCCCAGCGACCTTGAGGCCTATACCGCCGATCTTCTCCAGCGATGGAAGAAACGCGGCACTGTGCTGCCTCTCCACACGATCGGCCACGCATTGCGTTTGCCGTTGGACAAGGTCCTCTTCGTGAGACATCACGAGTCGCACGCGGCACTCGCCTACTACATGTCGCCCTACGACCGGGCGCTTGTAATCACGCTCGACGGCGTCGGGGAGGATGAGACCCTTACGGTCTGGATCGGCGAGGGATGCCACCTTAGGCAGATCCATGCGATGACGTTGCCGAACTCGATCGGACTGCTCTACAGCACAATCACGGCGTTCTGCGGTTTCGAGATCAATGAGGGCGAATACAAGCTCATGGGTCTCGCTGCGTTTGGAGAACCGGCGCACGCGGACATTATGCGGGAATGGGTTCGGTTGGCCCCGGATGAGACACGCTGCCAGACGGATTGGCTGCAGTGGACGGTTCCGAAGATCTCGCCCTTCTCCGACGCATTTGTGGAGCAGTTCGGCCCCCCCTTCCGCAAAGACAAGGACGATCCCCTTGATCCCCGGTTCGCGGATCTCGCTGCCAGCGTCCAATTGGTCGTCGAGGAAGAGATCGAGCGTCTGGTCGCGGGATTCATGGAGGAAACCGGCATCGATACCGTGTGCCTGGGAGGGGGCGTGGCGCTAAACTGCAATGTAAACGGGCGGCTTCGCCGGGGGGTGTGCCCGAACCTTTACGTTCCGACCGCACCGGGAGACGCCGGAAGTGCGCTCGGCGCGGCCCTGGCCGGGTACCACCGGCTGGCGGCCAGTACCACCGTGAGGAAGCCCAAGATCGACCCGACGCCCTATCTGGGAACGGACGTCGACACGGATTACTTCCAGACTCTGGATCTGGTTTACCGGCCGGTTTTGGAGCGGAGACCGTTAAAGGGCGACGATGCGCCGGACGCGATCGCCGGACTTTTGGCGGATGGTCTGGTGCTTGGTCATATGTTCGGACCGTTTGAGATGGGCCCTCGCGCGCTCGGCCACCGGAGCATCCTCGCAGACCCCCGGTCCATTGAGATGAAGGATCGCGTTAACCGGCTGATCAAGCACCGGGAACCCTTCCGGCCTTTCGCTCCCGCCGTGCTGGAAGAGGAAGCCGGGCGTTTTTTCGAGATACCGGACGCCAACGCCTTGGGAGAGAAGGCACCGGAGCGTTACATGCTCGCCACCCATCCCGTTACCGAACATGCGCGTGAGACTATTCCGGCTGCGATCCACGTGGACGGAACCGCGCGGGTACAGATCGTCTCAGAGCGGCTAAATCCTCGCTTTCACGCGATCCTCACAGCGTTCAAGAAGCGTACGGGAGTCCCGGTCTTGCTAAACACATCGCTGAACGTCGCCGGGCAGCCAATGGCGAGTACCGTCTGGTCGGGCACGAAGACACTGCTCGACTCGCTCCTCGACGGTCTTGTGGTTGAAGACCAGATCCTTATCCGAAACAAAAGCCTTCCGTCGTCCTGACGGCAGTTCCGGGAACAGTAGACGATGGCACCGAAATCCGATCCCTTCCTGAACGCGCTCAGTGAGCTGGAAGCCGAGGCGAGAGACCAAAACCTGACGGAGGCATCTGATCTCTATGCCAGGTTCCGCCGCCTCTCAATAGCCAGCGATACCAAGACGGACGCAAAGAAAACGGTGCCGCCCCAACGGAACGCGGCCCTCTTCTACACGATGGATTGAGGGCTGGCCGTGCATACCCCAACCGAAACAAACGCCGGTCTGATCATAACCGGTCTAAGGCCGTTCCCATGGTTTTTCATGAACCTGATCGACCGATTGCTTGCCGACTACGCGCTCAGCTCGTTGACGGTCTATGTCGACCGATCAGTCGAGGCTCGCTACGCGCCACTAGCCGCAAAGGCCGGGCGCATTGTCGATCTGAAACCGTTGCCTTCCTCGGGGGAAGTCGGCAACACCTTGATCTTCCGCCTGGAGGACAGAAAGGCTGTCACCGGGCTTGAATGGTATGATCATGGCCGTCTTCGGCCCAACACAGGGATCCGTTTCCCTGAGAACGCCCGGGTCCTTAGCACCGATATCCTCGGCCGGACCTTTGACCCGTCAACCGACACTCGGCGGCATGGTCTCGGCAAAGACTCCAGTCTCTTTCAGAAGCAGTCCGACCTGGCCGACCCGCTTGAGGGGAACTTCATCTACGCGCCCTACGTCCCCCAATGGCGCAACCCCGCGGAAGTCGGCGTGGCTCCCTTCGCCCGGCACCGGGAGGATGCATTTGGGTTCCGGACGCTCGCGGAAATTGACACAATGACGCGGGATCCGAACACCGTCGTCGTTCAGATTTACGGAGGATCAGCAGCATATGGATTGTACACTAGTGAGGCGCGATCCATTACCGGCTGGATCCGGCGGCTCGGTCGACATCGTCTGCTAGCCCAGGGCGACGCTCGAGTGCTGAAGGTTCTGAACTTTTCGATTCCGTCTACGACAATCACAGAAGCCAGCCTGCTGTACACGCTCTTCGGTCAGCGATTGGAACCGGAATATGTGATCCTGCACTATGGCTGGAATGAACCAAGCGCAAGCCGTCACGCTGATGCTAACCATTTGAAAGCAGATTTGCCCCTTAGCCGACCGATTTGGCAGTACTTCTACAGCTTCCATAGTGATAACACGATCGCGGCTACTGGCACCGAAACACTATGGAAACGGCCTCGCAATACAGCAGCAGACCTCATTTCACCAATCATGGCGCGAACATCTCTCTTTGCTCAAACTGTTCGACAAACAGGCTCCAGATTCATCGCTGGTATCCAATCAAGCCCGTTCCATCGGAGAACTCCCCATCCGAGAGAGGCGGCGTACCTCGCCCGGTATCTTTCCGAAACGCCGATGAACCCGGCCTCCACCTTGGAAACGCTGAGTGCGATGAGAAACATGGCCGGTGCTGCCATAGAACTGCTCGGTCAAGACGACGTCATCAATTTTGAGCCGGTCTTCGAAACCCTTTCCGACCGGCATCTGTGCTTTTGGGACCGCGCCCACATGACGACGGAAGGGTGCCGTCTGGTCGCGGAACACTACGTCGACCGTATGTTCGGCCCCGCCTGAAGACGGGTGAGTACCGCCTCTTGCTTGTGCCTTAAAGAAACAGGCGGATAAGGTCGCGATGGGATGGCCGTAGCCGTGCAGATGGCGGCTGGCGGCGAGAGTCAGAAAGGGGGCCCTGATGCCGGCACTGAGCGATGCTGTTCTGATCGACGGGCTGATCATCGCCCGCTTCTCCCGGGATGTTTTCGAGGACATGCGGAAAGGCGGGATCACAGCCGCCAACTGCACGTGTTCGGTCTGGCACGACTTCGACAAGACGATGTCGGAGATCTCCCAATGGCTCGAATGGTTCGACGTTCATCAGGACCTCATCATGCCGGTTCACTCGGCCGCGGACATCCGCACGGCCAAGGAGACGAACCGGGTCGGCATCATCCTCGGCTGGCAGAACACCAGCGCCATCAACGATAACGTCGGCAATCTGCGCCTGTTCCATCGACTTGGCGTCCGGGTGGTCCAGCTCACCTACAACACTCAAAACCTGGTCGGGGCCGGGTGTTGGGAGAGCCGGGATTTCGGCCTGTCCGATTTCGGCCGGCATGTGGTGGAAGAGCTGAACCACCTCGGCATGCTGATCGACCTGTCCCATGTGGGACCGCAGACCAGCGCCGACGCGATCGCCCATTCCAAGGCGCCCGTCGCCTACACCCATTGCTGCCCGATGCTGAAAGAGCACGCCCGCAACAAGACTGACGACCAACTCAAAGCCATTGCCGACCGGGGCGGCTTCGTTGGGTTCGCCAGCTACACGCCGTTCCTGCCGAAGGGGCCGGAGACGACGCTGGACGACTGCGTCACGGCAATGGACTACCTCATCAACCTGATCGGCGAAGAGGCGGTCGGAATCGGCACCGACTGGGTTCAGGATCAGGACATCGCGTTCTTCGAGTACCTGACCCGTGACAAGGGAACCGGCCGCCCAACGACGCCCTTCTACAGCGACGTGCCGCCGATGCCGAAAGGTCTGGAAACCCTGGGCGACTTCCGGAACTTCATTCCGGCGATGGAGCGGGCGGGATGGTCAGAGACCCGCATCCGCCGCGTGTTGGGGGAGAACTGGTTGCGGTTCCTCGGTGAGGTCTGGCAGCGCCATTGATCCGGTTTCTTGGCCCCCTCGGCGGCCCTTTGCCACCAGCGCCGTCACCCGGTCGGCGATGATCTCCCGCTGGGTCTCCAGCAGCATGTGACCGCCGGTCTCCAGCAGCTCATGCCCACTGCCGCCGATCAATCCGGCAAGCGTCTCGCCATGCCAGGGGGGCATGAGCTGGTCATCCCGCGCCGCCAGGATCTGCGTGGGACAGACGACCTGCTTTGCGATCTCCCGGCCGTCGAGTTCCAAGATTGGGATCAGGCCGTTCTGGATGAAATCCGCGTCCTGCGGGCTGGCGGTCGCTGCCTCGGCCATGGCTTTGAAGCCCTTGGCGAACCGCCGCCGGTACCAGGGCGGGAACAGTAGGCTGGCGTTGTAGGTCGCGTAATCCACCGCACCCATCGCCCGCGCGGCCGCGACCCGCAGGTTCTGAATGGTCCGCAACTCCGTATCCGCATGGCTCCACGGGGAGACGAGGGTCAAACTCCCAACCCGCCCCGGCGCTGCCGCCACCATCTCCAGAGCCACCCCACATCCCGTCGAATGGGCCAAGAGGTTCGCCGCGTCGATCCCGAGATGGTCCAGAAGCTCAAGCACTTCAGACGCCCTTGCGGAGAGCGGCACAGGCCCCAGCGACGGATCTCTCCCATCCGCGGCCGGGCTCTCCCCATAGCCACGCTGATCGTATCGGATGACCGTGAGCGTACCACTGAGCACCAAGATCAACGGCCCCAACCCCTCAGGCCCCCGGCTGACCGGCAACAACAACACCAACGGCGGCCCCGCGCCCCAGGTCTCGTAATGAAGCGGCCCATGTTGGAGATCGGCGAACGGCATGCGGTGACTCCTCAGAAGCCCAAAAACCAAAAAACCCCCTGGAAAGCCACGCTCTCTCAGGGGGTTCGTTTTGGTGGAGCCAAGGAGGATCGAACTCCTGACCTCTACAATGCCATTGTAGCGCTCTCCCAGCTGAGCTATGGCCCCGAAATCTGTGTCGCCGGGCGGAGGGTGGGGCCCCCGCCGGGGGACGCATTAGATAGCGGCGCGTGACACGGAGTGCAAGAGGGGCGTGACCCTTCTATGACCGTACTGCCGCCGTCGTCCGCGCTTAGTCTTCGACCACCGGCTTCAGGGTGTCGTCGCTGTCGTCGAGGTCGTCGGTGTCTTCCATCAACGTGTCGTCGTCATCGTCGTCGTCGACATCATCGTCGTCGGTCGAGATCGCGTCATCCTCGGACTCGCCATCAAGAGCGGTCGTCCGGGACGGGCCGGCGATCGGATCGTCATCGTCATCGCCAAGCTCGTCGACGGTCGAATCATCATCGTCATCGTCGTCGTCGTTATCGAGCTCGTCGTTGTCGTCGAGATCCTCGTCGTCCTCGTCCTCTTCCTTGACCGGCGCCGCCTTCTTCGGCTCCGCAGGCACGGCGACACGGGCGCGGCGGCTTTTCAGCACAGCTTCCGGGTCGAACGCCGCACCGCAGGACGGACAGACGATCTGATCTCGGTTGAAGTCGTAGTAACGGATGCCACAAGACTGGCAAATCCGCTTGATGCCCCATTCCGGCTTCGCCAAGGCGCTTCTCCTGGACTTGTTCGGCAGCCGTCGGCGGTCACGATGGTGTCACGCGGCAACGGCGAAAGCGCGGGGTATAAGAAGTGGCGGTCGAAGTCAAAGCCAATTTTGCCTGATGGCGGCCGAACATCGCATTTCGGCTCGACCCGGACCCCGGCCCGAGGGTACATCCGGGGCACACGCGCATGCCCGATCAGACGAAGGAACGGCGCCATGACAGATCTCGTTGCCAGACCCGTCCCGGCCTCGGCAGGCGGCCTCACCGGGCGTCTTGTGGTTCCGGGCGACAAATCAATCTCCCACCGCTCGCTGATTTTCGGCGGCCTCGCCGTTGGGGAAACCACCATCACCGGCCTCTTGGAAGGCGAGGATGTGCTGGCGACAGCGGAGGCGATGCGCGGCTTCGGCGCTGAGATCGAGCGGGATGGAGATGGGGTCTGGCATGTCCACGGCCGTGGCGTCGGCGGCCTCGCGGAGCCGGAGGACGTGATCAACTGCGGCAATTCGGGCACCGGCGTACGCCTTCTCATGGGCGTGGCGGCAGGCCATCCGTTCACGACGATCTTCACCGGCGACGCATCGCTGCGGCGGCGGCCGATGCGGCGGGTGACCGACCCGGTATCCCTCGGCGGTGCGACTTTCGTGGGGCGCTCGGCCGGCCGGTTGCCGCTCGCGGTGACAGGGTCCGAGACACCCATGCCCATCGAGTACACGCTACCGGTCGCCTCGGCCCAGGTGAAATCAGCGATCCTGCTGGCCGGTCTCGCCGCCCCCGGCCATACAATCGTGGTGGAGCCGGAGCGGACCCGGGACCATACGGAAAGCATGCTGCGCCACTTCGGTGCAGAGGTGTCAGTCGAGGATGGGGAGACGGGACGGCGGATTACGCTGGTCGGCCAACCGGAGCTCTCCGCCGCTCCCATCGCCGTTCCGGCCGATCCTTCTTCAGCCGCCTTCCCGACGGTGGCGGCGCTGATCGTCCCGGGCTCCGATCTGTTCCTGCCCGGCGTCGGGCAGAACCCGCTGCGCGACGGCCTCTACCGGACGCTGCTTGAGATGGGCGCGGACATCGTCACGGAGAACATCCGGACGGAGGGGGGCGAGACCGTCGCGGACCTTCGTGTCAGGTCCACCATGCTGCAAGGCATTGAGGTGCCGCCGGACCGCGCCCCGAGCATGATCGACGAGTATCCCGTCCTGGCCGTCGCCGCCGCCTTCGCGGAGGGCACAACCGTGATGCGCGGTTTGGCGGAGCTCCGGGTGAAGGAGAGTGATCGTCTTGCCGCCGTTGCCAAGGGCCTCGCGGCCTGCGGTGTCGCGCTGGAAGAGACCGAGGACTCACTGACGGTGCACGGCCGCTCCGGATCCGTGCCGGGTGGCGGCACGATCCTGTCCGATCTCGACCACCGGATCGCGATGGCGTTCCTGGTCCTCGGAATGGCAGCCGAAGAGGCCGTGACGGTCCGGGACGCGGACACCATCGAGACCAGCTTCCCGGACTTCCGAGGCCTGATGTCCCGGGCGGGTGCCCGGATCGACCTTGCAAACTCGGTGGCGGCATGATCATCGCGATTGATGGCACCGCCGCCTCCGGCAAGGGAACGGCGGCCCGACGGCTGGCCGCGAAGTTCGGCTGGGCCTATCTCGATACCGGCACCCTCTATCGCGCGGTCGGCCTTTCCGTTCTCCGGCAAGGTGGGGACCCCTCCGACGAAACCGCCGCGGCCGCGGCGGCCCGGTCCCTCGATATCGCGGTGACGGAAGACCCTGAAATCCGGTCCGGTGCCTCCGGAGCCGCAGCGTCGAAAGTGGCGGCGATCGGCGACGTCCGGGCCGCGTTGCTCCAACTCCAGCGCGACTTCGCGGCGTCCCCTCCGAATGGAGAGACGGGTGCCGTCCTGGACGGCCGCGACATTGGCACTGTCGTCTGTCCGGACGCCAATATGAAGGTATGGATAGACGCGGATGTGGAGGTTCGCGCAGAGCGGCGTTTCAAAGAGTTGAAGGGACGGGGCGAGCCCGTTATATATGCCCGCGTTCTGGAGGATCTGAAGGGACGGGACGCCCGAGACGCCGGTCGCAAGGATGCACCGATGGTTCGGGCGGCGGATGCGTTGGTGGTCGATACGTCGGCGCTGACGCCGGACGAGGTGTTCGACCGCATCCTGGCTGCCCTTCCCCCTGGAATGTGAGCGTCGATCCGCGTTGGTCCGGGGATCGGCTTGTTTAACCAACGGTGGCCGCATCATGCGCCACAACGTCCGCGCTCCGGGCCGAGCGGACGGTCGGCGATTGAACGCCGCTGGATAGTGCCACCAAAAACAGACTGAGATTGACCGTCGGCACGCACGGGCGTCGCGCGGTCTCAAGGAGCTTAAATGACCGATACGGCAATAGCCGATGTCGCGGGGAAAGAAGATTTCGCCGCGCTGCTGAATGAATCTTTCGGCGACTATCCCAGCATCGAGGGCAGTGTTGTCCGCGGGCTGGTGATCGGGGTCGAGGGTGACTCTGTTCTGATTGATGTGGGTCTGAAGTCCGAGGGGCGGGTGCCGCTCAAGGAGTTCATGAGCCCCGGCCAGGACGTTTCACTTAAGGCGGGCGACACCGTCGAGGTGTACGTGGAGCGCATGGAGGACCGCAATGGCGAGTCCGTGCTCAGCCGCGACAAGGCCCGCCGCGAAGAGGCTTGGGCCGCGCTTGAGCAGTGCTTCGAGAAGAATGAGCGGGTGACGGGCACGATCTTCGGCCGGGTCAAGGGCGGTTTCACCGTCGACCTGTCCGGTGCTGTGGCGTTCCTGCCCGGCAGCCAGGTGGACATCCGCCCGGTGCGGGACATCGGCCCGCTGCTCGGCACGCCGCAGCCGTTCCAGATCCTCAAGATGGACCGCCGCCGCGGCAACATCGTCGTTTCCCGCCGGGCTGTCTTGGAAGAGAGCCGGGCCGAGGCACGGTCGGAGCTGGTCGCCAACCTCAAGGAAGGTCAGGTGCTCCAGGGTGTGGTCAAGAACATCACCGACTACGGCGCGTTCGTCGACCTCGGCGGTGTGGACGGCCTGCTGCATGTCACCGACATCGCGTGGCGCCGTATCAACAACCCGAGCGAGGCACTGCACATCGGCCAGACGGTCAAGGTACAGGTCATCCGGTTCAACCCGGAAACCCAGCGTATCTCGCTTGGCATGAAGCAGCTTGAGGCGGATCCGTGGGAGGGCGTCGAGCTCAAGTACCCGGTCGGCACCAAGTTCACCGGCCGCGTCACGAACATCACCGACTACGGCGCGTTCGTCGAGCTGGAGCCGGGGATCGAGGGTCTTGTCCACGTCTCCGAGATGAGCTGGACGAAGAAGAACGTGCACCCGGGCAAGATCGTCTCCACCAGCCAGGAAGTCGAGGTCATGGTGCTGGACGTGGATCCGAGCAAGCGCCGGATCTCGCTCGGCCTCAAGCAATGCATGGCGAACCCGTGGGACGACTTCGTCAGCCGGTTCCCGATCGGCACGGAGCTCGAAGGCGAGGTCAAGAACATCACCGAATTCGGTCTGTTCGTCGGCCTGCCGGGCGAAATCGACGGCATGGTTCACCTGTCCGATCTGGACTGGAGCACGCCGGGCGAGGAAGCCCTAAAGGAGTACAAGAAGGGCGATATGGTCAAGGCCAAGGTCCTCGACGTCGACACCGAGAAGGAGCGGATCTCCCTCGGCGTTAAACAGCTTGAGAGCGATCCGTTCGAGGAGGGCACCTCTGAGCTGCGGCGCGGCGTGGTCGTGACCTCTACGGTGACGCAGCTGACCGACGGCGGCCTGGAAGTTCAGGTCGGCGACGTCTCCGGCTTCATCCGCAAGTCGGATCTGTCGCGTGATCGCTCCGAGCAGCGCCCGGACCGTTTTGCGGTGGGCGAGAAGGTCGACGCCAAGATCACGCAGATCGACAGCCGGACCCGGAAACTCACCCTGTCCATCAAGGCCCGCGAGATCGAGGAAGAGAAGCAGGCCATGGCGGACTACGGCTCTTCGGACAGCGGTGCGAGCCTCGGCGACATCCTTGGTGCCGCCCTCAAGCAGCGTGAGCAGGAGCAGGGCGACAGCACCGACTGACCCCCTCTGCTTGGTAAGAATTGATGACCGCCGCCCCTATTCAATTGGGGGCGGCGGTTCCTATTTTGACGAATAGGTTACAACCACTGACAGAGCGTCCTCAAAATTCCTTTCAATTGAGAGACTTACTCTTGACCAGACGGTTTCTGATTGGCACACTTTCGCCTAACTGAGCCTGTCATGGGCACTCTGCACCGACAGCGGTGACGCTTGGGGGAGCGTGAAGGGTCATGACCAAGTCAGAATTGATCATGCGCCTGTCCGAGGCGAACCCGCATCTATATCAACGAGATGTAGAGCGTATTGTATCCACGATCTTCGATGAGATCGCCGGTGCGCTCGCGCGCGGCGACCGGGTCGAACTTCGCGGTTTCGGGGCTTTTTCGGTGAAACGCCGGGATGCCCGCGTTGGCCGGAACCCGAGAACGGGGGATGCCGTCGAGGTTCAGGAGAAGTTCGTGCCGTTCTTCAAGACCGGCAAACAGCTTCGTGAGCGCCTGAACACAGACGGCTGATCTCGGGAAAATCTGCATCCTTTCAGGGCGGTCCATTCGGTCGCGCTGATTTCCAGAGCCGAGGCGTCAGATCGCCTTAAGGAAACTGGAAATGGCGTCGATCACCGCCGGTTGCTGATCCCGATGCGGGCTATGACCGCAATCATTGAGTACAAGACGATCGACGGACGACGAAACGCCGCGCTCAATCCGGGCGAGTTGCTCCAGCGTACCGTATTGGTCGTCCACCCCCTGAATGAGCAGCAACGGTGCGGTGACCGAAGAAAGATCTCCCTCTATCGACCAGTCGCGAAACCCGGGAGACAGCCAAACGTCGTTCCAAGCCCGGAACACGGCCTCCGCGTCGTCATGGTGGCGGCTGAGCCGTTCTTTGAGGTCTGTCGACCGGAACAGATCCTTGGCCTGCTCGATCCCGCGCACCGATACATCCTCGACAAAGACATGCGGCGCCAGCAGGACCAAGCCGGACACGGGCAGGACCGGTTTCGAGGCGTGGATCAGGGCGATGGACGCCCCGTCGCTGTGGCCGACAAGCACAGGTTCCGGCAGGCCAAGCGCTTCGATGACCGCAGGTACCTCTTCTGCCGCGGCCTCATGCATGTAGCCGGGCCCAAAGGGTTTGGGGAGAGAAGATGATCTCCCATACCCCCGCCTGGACCAGACGACAGTCTCCCGGCCGGTTTCAGCGGCCAGCTTCGCTGGAAAGTCACGCCAGAGGGAGATCGAGCCCAAACCCTCATGCAAGAGAAGCAGCGGAGGCAGATCCGGGCGGGTCGCGGGGTGGCGCGCATATTCCAAACGCCGGTCCGGTAGTTCCAGCATGCCCGACTGGACCGGACCCGCCAGGATGGTCACGGCGCCGCCGCCTCCCGCAGTTTGAAGCGCTGGATCTTTCCGGTCGCCGTTTTGGGCAGCCCTTCGACGAACTCGACCCATCTCGGATACTTGAACGTGGCGAGATCGTTCTTCACAAAGTCTCTCAGCGCCTCGGCCATCTCGGGAGAGGCAACCTCCCCTTCGTTGAGCACAACGAAAGCCTTGGGCTTGATCAGGCCGTCCGGATCAGGATGGCCCACAACGGCACTTTCCAGAACCGCCGGATGCTTTAACAGCGCGCCCTCAACCTCGAACGGCGAGACGTAGATCCCGCCCACTTTCATCATGTCATCCGCCCGGCCGCAGTATCGGTACGCGCCATTGTCATCGACCTGATACTTGTCGCCGGTCTGGGTCCAAGGGCCTCGGAATGTCGCCTTTGTCCGGGCACGTTGGTTCCAATAAAGCAGGGCCGAGGTGGGCCCGGACACCTCCAGCATGCCCATTTCGCCCTCCGGCGCCGGTGCGCCGTCGTCATCCACCAACCTCAACTCATAGCCGGGAACCGGATAGCCGGTACTGCCCGGGATGATATCACCAGGCTTGTTGCTCAGGAAAATGTGCAGCATCTCGGTGCTGCCAAGCCCGTCGAGGATGTCCACACCCATCCGGTCCCGCCATCGGGTGAACAATTCCTCCGGCAGCGCCTCGCCGGCGGAAACGCACAGTCTGAGCCCATGCTCGTCGGACCCGGGGAGTTGCGGGCTCGCCAGCAGCATGCCGAACAACGTCGGAACCCCGAAGAAGAGGGTTGGCTTAGCCTCCCTCAAGATTGTGCTGACCGACACGGGATCAGGCGGTCCCGCGTGCAGGATCGCGGTAGCGCCCACCGACATGGGGAACGTCAGACCATTTCCGAGCCCATAGGCGAAGAACAGTTTCGCCGCGGAAAACGCGACGTCATCCTCACGAATACCCAAGACGCCGATGGCATAGAGGTCGGCTGTCTTGATCAGGTGATCGTGACAGTGAACAACCCCTTTGGGACGCCCCGTCGTGCCGGAGCTATAGAGCCAGAAGCACATGTCGTCAGCGGTTGTCGGATAGACATCGGGGGTCTCTGCTGCAGCCGAGACAAGGTCCGAGAAGAGGCAGTATGTACCCCCGCTTTTCCCCGAGACGATGATGTTCGTCAGGTACTCCGGCATATCTCCGGACGCGACCACGGCATCAAGCAGACTGTCGGAAACAATCAGGGCCGTCGCCTTACTGTCCTCGAGAATGTAGGCGTAGTCCGCCGTCGTCAGCCGGGTGTTTACAGGCACCGGGACCACGCCGGCCTTGATCGCTCCCAAAAAGCAGACGGGAAAGTCGATCGTATCGTCCATGACCATGACGATGCGCTGCTCGGGCCGGACCCCCATGGACCGCAGCGCATTCGCCCATCGATTGGTCAGCGCCTCAAGCTGCCCGTAGGTCCAAGAGCCAGAGATGTCGATGAAGGCCGGCTTGTTCGCCCGACCGGCCGACAGGTTCCGGCCAATAAGATCTACGGCTGCGTTGTACACGCGCCCCTCCCCCTGCGTTTCCGATCCCGTGAGGCATCATCCGCCGGTTTTCCCGGTCTTGTGCCTCGAATACACCGATCAGGCGGCGGCGAGAAGACTCGAGGCGGTGTCAAACCAATCGTCGGCCCAGCCTTCCGCGTCATCCTCGGGCAGTGTCCCCGTCGACGCGTCGTGCTGGTGGATCTCGCCAACACGCTTCGCACCGCATGCCGCCAAAGCCTCATCAAACCGCTTGCCGCCGAAGCAGAAGGTGTCGGCGTACGTCATATCTCCGAGCGCGAAGATGCCGTACGACACATGCGATAGATCAGGCTTTTGCTCAACGAGGGCGTTGTACAGCTTCTGGGCGTTGTCCGGCACGTCGCCCTGACCGTATGTGGACGTTACGATCACATACGCATGGCCAGGGGTGAACACGGTCGGGTCAAGATCATCCATGGTCATCGTCTCGACCGATGCCCCTTTCGCTTCCAGCGCTTCCTGCACCTCGTCCGCGACGAGTTCCGACGTGCCGGTCATGCTGGCGACCAAAATGCGAATGCTGTCGACCATCGGCTCTTTCCCCTCAAACAACCATCCCGGACCGGTACACCAGCGGCGTCATCACCTAGGATGATGTAAAGTCCATTAATACGCATTATAGTGCAGGTTATGCGTTTCGGAAAGGTCCGTCGCCGACATTTGGGGGACAAGACACATGAAGGATGACGCAGACAGCCGGAACGGGTCCGCGGGCCCTTCGTCCCGGCGTACCGAAGCCAATGTAAGCGCGCTGCTGTCTGAGGTCGGCCGGCGGGTTCGCGCGGCAAGGGCGGCACGCGGCATGACACGGCGGATCCTTGCCCGGGACTCGGGCGTGTCAGAGCGGTACTTGGCCCAATTGGAAGGCGAGAGCGGCAACCCCTCGCTCGCCGTCCTCGCGCGGGTCGCAGCCGCAATGGATCTGGCCCCCGATGCCCTGATCCGTGACAGGGCCCTTGATGAGGCACCGGCGGATGTTCGGGCCGTACAACGTCTCCTCGACCGGTTGGGGGCGGCGGATCTCGCCCGTGCCCGGGAGACGCTGGAGACCCGGTTCGGCCATGATGCCCTTGTGAAGGCAGAGAGGGTCTCTCTCATCGGGCTCCGCGGTGCGGGGAAGACGACCCTCGGCAAACGCCTCGCCGCACAACTCGACTGCCCGTTCGTGGAACTGAACCGGGCGATCGAGGCGGAATACGGCGCCAGCATCGGCGAGTTGCTCGCTCTGTCGGGCCAGCCGGCCCTGCGACGGTATGAGCGCCGGTGCCTGGAGAAGATCCTGGCCGCCGAAACTCGCGTCGTCATATCGACGGGCGGCGGCATCATCGCGAATGAGGACACCTATGCGGATCTGCTGGACCGGACGCACTCCGTCTGGCTCACGGCCTCGCCCGAGGAGCACATGCAGCGGGTGATCGACCAGGGCGACCTTCGGCCCATGGCCCGGAACCCGGAGGCGATGCAGGATCTCCGCGCCATTCTCGACGCCCGGCAGGACGCCTATGGCAGAGCGGACGCGGCCTTGGATACTTCAGGCAGGACCGTCGAAGACTGTCTCGAAGAGCTGAGCGGGCTGATACGCACCATGACCGGAGGCGGTCAGGCGGAGTCCAGGATCTCACCATAGAGGCCCGCGGCGATCGCCTTGCGGCGAACCAACCCGAGAACGAAATCGATGGTGGGTGTCGGAACACCGGCGGCTGCTCCGAACCGGGATACGATCGTGACGATCGAGTCGATCTCCATCGGACGCCCCACTTCCCAATCCTGAAGCATGGAGGGCTTGTGGACGAACCGGTTCGCCGGATCCGCCAGCGCCTCTGGGTCCACATCTAATGAAATGCGATGCGCCGCCGCAACGGCGAGCCCCTCGTCCACCATGCGACGGCTGATGTCAGCGGTCGCCGGATCCTGAGACAGCATCAACTCATCAACACCAGTCAGAACGGCCACGGGCGACCGGGACAGATTGACCACCAGCTTCGCCCAAACGATCGCTCTGATGTCGTCACTGACCGGCGCGTCGAGACCCGAAGCTGAGAACGCCTCGGACACCCTGGTCAATCGCTCGGTGACGGAACCCGTCGGCTCACCAAGTGTGTACTTCCCTGGCCGGGCGGCGCCGCAAAAAATGATGCCGGGCGCGCTCACCTTGGTCGGGCAGTCCACCACGCAGCCAATGGCCCGTTCCACCCCCACGACACGCCGCAGTTCCCCCGTGGGGTCAAGCAGATCAGCCGCTCCCGTCTCTTCCACGCGGCCATGGTCGTACCACCACGGAATACCGTTCATGGCGAAGATCACCAGGGTCTCCGGGCCAATCAGTGGTCCGATTCCCGACGCAACGGACGGCAAGGCCGGTCCCTTAGCCGTGACGATCACCACGTCGACCGGACCGACCTCGGACGGGGCATCGGGCACGGACGGCCGGGTGGTGAACTCGGCACCATTGTGCTGAACCAGAAGGCCGTTCAGGCGCATCGCTTCTTTATGGGCGCCACGAGCGATGACAGACACATCGTGCCCGGCCTTGGCGAGATATCCCGCCAGAAATCCGCCGATGGCCCCGGCGCCATAGATACAGACTTTCATTCCGGTTTCCCCGATGCTCCATTTGCTTTCCGCCGCGTACCGCACCCGACTTGCCAGGGCAAGCGTCGGCAACACGACACCGAAGAAACGACCGAAATCGAAATTCGCAATTGACAATCATTCGCAACTGAATACGGTGACGTCGTGGATGCTCTCTGGGGGGAGAGCGGGACTGTTAGTTGGACCGGCAGATGTACGTTTGTCTTTGCAACGGCTTCACCGACGGCTGCGTGGATCGGGCGATCGACGGCGGCGCGAACTCGGTTGCCCAGGTGTACCGATCCCTCGATGCCATCCCTCAGTGCGGCAAGTGCAAGGATACGATCAACGCACGTCTCACCGCCCGGTCCGAAGAACGGACCTTTGATCCGTCAGAGGGGATGTTGGTCCCGGCCGAGTAACCGGTAGGCCCCGCCAGCTCATCGCAGACATTCACCGTCTTCATGTGCGAACGGAATTCAGAATCGTTCGCAACTAATACTCTGTAAATAAACACTTTTCTCGCTTGACTTACTGTCACCAAGAAACACCTTACGTCTGGGACCCGTGTCGAGGAGAACATGCGATGAAGGGCGATAAAGAGGTCATCCGGCACCTCAACAAAATCCTTCGGAACGAGCTGACCGCGATCAACCAGTACTTCCTGCATTCCCGCATGCTGAAGGACTGGGGCGTGTCGAAGCTCGCCGAGTATGAGTACAAGGAATCGATCGAAGAGATGGAGCACGCCGACAAGCTGATCGAGCGTATTCTGTTCCTCGAAGGCCTGCCGAACCTGCAAGACCTGGACAAGCTCCTGATCGGTCAGACAGTCCAGGAGATTCTGGAATGCGATCTCAAAGTCGAAGAACGGGCGATCCCCGACCTCATTGAGGCGATCGTGCATTGCGAGCAGGTGCGCGACTTCGTCACCCGCGACCTTCTGCGCGGCATCCTCGACAACGAGGAAGAGCATGTGGACTACCTTGAGACCCAACTCACCCTGATCCCGAAGATGGGGATCGAGAACTACATCCAGCTTCAGAGCGAAGCCAACGCGCACTGAGCGCTGCTTCAGCGACACGGCGTCCGCGACGGAAGGCGACCCCTTTCGTCGCGGACTTGTTTTCAGATGCGGGAGATCTCTTCGGCGGCGTGACCTGAAGACCGATCGCCGCGCCCGGCGATCTGCCGTTGCCGAAGGCCCGCACCGGCCCTATGTTCCGGCCACCTTCCGACAGGACCATAGCCGCCGATGACCGACACCTCGAAGATCCGCAACTTCTCCATCATCGCCCATATCGACCACGGCAAGTCGACCCTTGCCGACCGCCTGATTCAGATCTGCGGCGGGCTCGCCGACCGGGAGATGAAGGAACAAGTGCTCGACAACATGGACATCGAGCGCGAGCGGGGCATCACGATCAAAGCCCAAACGGTTCGTCTTAACTACAAGGCTGCGGACGGCGAGGTTTATCAGCTGAACCTGATGGATACGCCGGGCCATGTGGACTTCGCCTATGAGGTCAGCCGGTCGCTGACCGCCTGCGAAGGATCTTTGCTGGTCGTCGACGCGAGCCAGGGGGTCGAGGCCCAGACCCTCGCCAACGTCTATCAGGCGATCGACGTCGATCATGAGATCATCCCCGTCCTAAACAAGGTCGACCTTCCCGCCGCGGAGCCAGAGCGGGTGAAGGCGCAGATCGAGGAAGTCATCGGCCTCGACGCATCAGATGCGATCGGCGTGTCCGCTAAGACGGGCCTCAACTGCGAAGCAGTTCTTGAAGCCCTCGTCCAACGTCTGCCCGCCCCGAAGGGCGACCGTGACGCGCCACTCAAAGCGTTGCTGGTCGATAGCTGGTATGACGCCTATCTCGGCGTGATGATCCTGGTTCGCGTCTATGACGGGGTGCTGAAGAAAGGCCTCAAAATCCGGATGATGGACACGGGGGCCGCCCATCCCGTTGACCGGGTCGGTGTGTTCACGCCCAAGGCCACGGAGATCGGAGAGATAGGCCCCGGCGAGATGGGCTTCATCACCGCCGGCATCAAAACAGTGGCCGACACCCAGGTGGGCGATACGATCACCGAAGAGCGCCGGCCGGTGGAGACCGCCCTGCCCGGCTTCAAGCCCAGCATTCCGGTCGTCTTCTGCGGCCTGTTCCCGGTGGACGCCGCCGACTATGAGGACCTTCGCGACAGCCTGGAGAAGCTCCGTCTCAACGATACGAGCTTCAGCTTCGAGGCGGAAACGTCGGCAGCCCTAGGCTTCGGGTTCCGGTGCGGCTTTCTTGGCCTCCTTCACCTGGAAATCATCCAAGAACGGCTGGAGCGGGAGTTCGATCTCGACCTGATCACCACGGCCCCAAGCGTGGTCTACAAGATCAACATGACGAACGGAGAGCAGATCGAACTCCACAACCCGACCGACATGCCCGACGTCATGAAGATCGCCAGCATCGAAGAGCCTTGGATCACGGCGACGATCTTCGTTCCGGATGAGTATCTCGGCCCAATCCTGACGTTGTGCACCGAACGCCGGGGCGAGCAGAAGGAACTAACCTATGTGGGCAACAGGGCAATGGTGGTCTATCGCCTGCCGCTGAACGAGGTGGTGTTCGACTTCTACGACCGGCTCAAGTCGATCAGCCGGGGCTATGCCAGCTTCGACTACGCCATGGACGGCTATGAGGAGGGGGACCTCGTCAAGTTGAGCATGCTGGTCAACCAGGAGTCGGTCGATGCGTTGTCCATGATCGTTCACCGCTCCCAGGCGGATCCGCGCGGCAGGGCCATGTGCGGGCGGCTTAAGGACCTGATCCCCCGGCAGCTCTTCAAGATCGCCATCCAGGCCGCGATCGGCGGCAAGGTCATCGCGCGGGAAACCGTCGGTGCCATGCGGAAGGATGTGACCGCCAAATGCTACGGCGGCGACGTCACCCGGAAGCGGAAACTTCTGGAGAAGCAAAAGGAAGGCAAAAAGAAGATGCGCCAGTTCGGCCGCGTCGAAATCCCACAGAACGCCTTCATTCAAGCGCTTCGGATGGGTGACAACTGACCCCGTTTCAGGCCCGCCGGTCTGAGACTAGTGCTGTGGAACGTATCGGCCCGTTTTCAGATATGAGGTGAGGGCTGCCGCCAACTCATCCCGCTCCTCGCATCCGGAGGGACAGATGGAGTCCAGCAGGCGGAGTTTGCTCCGCGCCATCTCCGGCCGGCCAAGCATCAGGAACAACTCTCCCATATACTCGTGGGCGCCCCTATGGGTCGGGTCGATTTGCAGGGCCCGCTCGTAGGCGACCATCGATCCGGAAAGATCGCCCAGGTGCCGCCGGCAGTATCCGAGCAGGTTCCAGGCACCGGCGTGCTTCGGATGGGTCTTAACCACCCGCTCCATCTTGGTGAGGCCCTCCTCCCACCGTTCGTCGTCGACGGCAACCTTTCCAGCCTGATAGAGCGCATGGACCTCCGGGGGCACAGCGGATTGTTCGGTGTAATTGTCCTCATCACCGACGGCCTGAGCCGGCGGCGGTGAGATCACCGCACATGTGAGCGCCAATAGAAGAGCCGCTCCCGTCAACCGGCTCCAGATCATGTTTCGATACGACACTGATGAATTGCCTGCCGCTGCCTCGCCTACATACCAATTGAGCCAGCAGTTTCTGGCCGAACTATGGCCGTCCGCGCCTCATTCGGAGAGGTTCAGCCGTCTCCGGGCTTCGGCGAGGCATTGGGCGTGGTTCGCCCTATAACCGCCGTCCATCCACCATGTCTCAACATCGCGCAATGCGTCGCCGAGGCCCGGGCCCTCCGAGGCGCCCAGGGTCAACAAGTCGCGCCCTTTAAGTGGAAAAGACGGCGCCTTCCATGTCCTGGAGAGATCCAATGCGTCATCAAGAGACGGCCCCGCCTGCTCTGTCAGGGCAGCCGTGACAAGCAGCCGGTCCCGAACCGCATCCGCTCCCCCACGATAGATCGCGGCCTTGAGAGCAACTTCGCCCGCATCCACGGCGAGTGGCGTTTCCATTGCCGCCATCCGCCTTGTCTCCACCGTGGAGAAACGCAGCGCTTCCGAAAGCACGGCCGCATTTCGGTTGGCCAGGACAAAAATCCGTCGAAGCGGGTCTTTTTCGGGGTCGACCGCGATGAGCAGGGCCAAAGAGGGCCGCCGGTCCGCATCCAACGGCAAATGGTCGAGGACTCCGGCGGACGCCATCGCATCGACAGTGGCCCGTGGGTCATCTGCCTCCATCAACCGCATGAGCTCGGACCGGACCCGTTCCGCCGACAACGCCGGAAGTTTGGCGGCCAGCCTTCCGGCCGCTTCGAGGTCGTCGGCGTCGAGAGCACCGGTCCCATAATGGGCATGAAACCGGAACAGCCGGAGAATGCGGAGCACATCCTCCCGAATACGCGTCTCCGCATCGCCAACGAAGCGCACCCGTCCCGCCAGGGCGTCGGCAATACCGCCGAACGGGTCATAGACCCGGCCGGAGATGTCGGCGGACAACGCGTTCATCGTGAAGTCCCGCCGTGCTGCGTCTTCCACCCAATCATCGGTAAAGGCGACTACCGCGTGCCGTCCGTCCGTTTCCACATCCTTTCGGAGGGTGGTGATCTCGAACCCGTTGCCCTCGGCGAGGCCGGTCACGGTGCCATGCTCGACACCGGTCGGAACCGCCTTCAACCCGGCATCCTCAAGTCGGCGGATCACGTCCTCGGGACGAAAGATCGTGGCAACATCGATGTCGCGGATGGGACGCCCCAGCACCGCATCCCTGACACAGCCGCCGACAAAGCGGGCAGACCCGTCAGCGGCTCCCAAGGCCGACATGATCCGGCCAGCCCCCGGCCGATTGTTGAGTAAGCCGATGTCGAGACGGGAGGGCGCCGAAGACGGCGCGGCCCGGTCGCTGCTCACCCCGCGACCCCGTCGAGCGGGGACGCACCAAGCTCGCCAAAATGACCCCCACCATCCTGCAGAAGACGGTCCGCCAGATTGACGAGCATGCCGGCGGTCGCCCCCCAGATGTAATGCTGGTCATGGGGCAGAACGTAGAAATGCCGGGTCACGGACTGCCAGACCCGGCTGTGACGCTGGTGGTTCCGCCGGTCCAGTACCATTGAGAGGGGGATCTCAAACACCTCCGCCACTTCCGAAGGGTCGGGCCTTGCCCGGATCGGCGGCTCCAGCAGGCCAACGACTGGAACAACCTCATAGCCGGTCCGCGTCAGATAAGTGTCCAGCCGCCCGGCGATATCGATCGACGATCTTTCAATCCCGATCTCTTCCTCCGTCTCCCGCAGGGCCGTGTCCACCGCATCCAGATCACCCGGATCGACCCGGCCACCCGGGAAACTGACCTGCCCAGCATGGACGGGCAGATCCTCCGAGCGCTTCGTCAGCAGGACGGTGGGGCCGAAATCATGGGCGACGATCGGAACCAGGACGGCGGCAGGCCGGGTCTTATCGGGGACCGTCATACCGGGATTGAGATCGTGATCCCCTCTCTGGCCTCCAGGATCGACGATCCCTTTGGTTCCCAATCCAGCGCCGACTTTCGCTTCGAGCGCCCCCGGACCGATCGTCCGCACCGCACCCGCCCGCGACAAAGCGTCTCTCAAGGCGTCTGGGGTCATTGGCCCTCCCCCAGCTTTTCCGGCGCATCAGAGTCCGCCGGATCTTCCAGAGGTCCAAGATCGAAGAACATGCCGCCACTCCATATGCCGAGCCGCCCGTCGCGCTCCACACCGGCCTCCACCAACTCATAGAAGACGGGTCTCAGGATCAGCGCTTCGAGCCCGTCCCGGACAAGAACATAGGGCCGCGGCTCCGCAGTTCCCGCTTCTTCGGTCACACGGATCGGATTTTCCGGGCCGACTGCCACATCTTCGTCCAGATTCGTCCGAAGGATGACCATATCGTCCGAACCGTCGCCAGACGATCCCGGACGATGATCGAGCGAAACCGCCACGAACGGAGCATCTTCGACAATGATCGTCCCACGCTCGACAGGCGTGACCAGGAGATACCCGCCGTCCACGTCCCGCCGCAGCACGCTGGCGAACAGTTTGACGAGGCCCATGCGCTCGATCTTCCGCCCCTCATGGAACCAGCTTCCGTCCTTGGCGATCCGCATGTCGAAATCGCCATCGCGTTGGCGTCCGCCGTTTCCTCTTTCCGATGCCCCAGGCGACGGGATACGCTTGGGAAAGGGGTGGCGTGTGGGGGTATCGTCACTCATGCCGGGCTCAGGTCTCTGTCTCCATTGGGGAGGTGCTGGAGATCTTGGGGGTCGGCCGACGACAACCGTGTCCTCAAGGGAAACGCAGCTTCGATGTCCGACACGACCATTCTAGACCCCTCGGCGCGCGACGCCCAGTTCGTCGCGGATGTGGATGCGCTGGGCGCGAAACTCGGTAATGTCCGCAAACAGATTGAGCGGGTGATCTTCGGCCAACGCCAAGTGGTTGATGAGACACTGATAACCGTACTTGCGGGCGGTCATGCGCTCCTGGTTGGGGTGCCCGGTCTCGCAAAGACGCGGCTGGTGGAGACCTTGGGGACGGTGCTCGGCCTGGATGACAAGCGAATCCAGTGCACGCCCGATCTGATGCCCGCCGACATCATCGGATCGGAGATCCTTGAAGAGGATGAGAGTGGCAAGCGCCATTTCCGCTTCATCCAGGGACCCGTGTTCTGTCAGGTCCTGATGGCCGATGAGATCAACCGGGCGAGCCCGCGGACCCAGTCGGCGCTGCTTCAGGCGATGCAGGAGAAGACGGTGTCGGTTGCCGGTCACACCCATGCCCTGCCCGGCCCTTTTCATGTCCTAGCCACGCAGAACCCGTTGGAGCAGGAGGGCACCTATCCCCTGCCGGAAGCCCAGCTCGACCGTTTTCTGCTGCAGGTCGACGTCGGGTATCCGGATATGGAGGCGGAGCGCCGGATGCTGATCGCCACCACCGGCTCGGAAGAGGAAAAGGCGGAGCCCGTCCTGACCGCTAAGGAACTGCTGGATGCGCAGGCGCTGCTCCGGCGGCTCCCCGTGGGTCAAAGCGTGGTGGAAGCCATCCTCGGCATTGTCCGATCCGGACGGTTGGAGACGACGGAACTGGACGAGGTCACGCGCCATGTTGCGTGGGGCCCGGGGCCGCGCGCCTCCCAGGCTTTGATGCTGGCAACCCGTGCACGGGCGGTTCTGGAGGGACGTCTCTCGCCGTCCGTCGACGACGTGCTCGCTCTCGCAGGCCCTGTTCTTCGTCACAGAATGGCGCTGAATTTCGCCGCAAGGGCCGAGGGGGTCGTGATCGACACCATCATCGACCGCCTTTGTGAGCCCTATCGCTGAGCCGGTCATGACCCAACAGCAGGCCGAAAGCCTCGTCGCCAAGATCCCGCCGCTTCAAGTGGCCGCCAACCGGGTCGCCGCCACCGTGCGCCAGGGATTCCATGGTCGCCGCCGCGCTGGCCAGGGAGAGACGTTCTGGCAGTTCCGGGACTACCAGACGTTCGATTCCACCCGGGCGATCGACTGGCGCCAGTCCGCGAAGAGTCGTCAGATCTTCGTCCGCGAGCGGGAATGGGAGGCGGCGCAAAGCGTTTGGATCTGGCGGGACGGATCCCCATCCATGCGCTGGCAATCCGAGCGAAACCTGCCGGAGAAAGTTGAGCGGGCGGAGGTCATGGCGCTGGCGCTGGCGCGCCTGCTGATCGACGGTGGCGAGAACATCGCCGTCCTTGGGGAAGGCATGCGGGCCCGCGGCGGACGGACGGCCATGGGGCCCTTTGTCGAGACGTTGGCGCGACAACCCGCCGAGGCAGTCAGCCTTCCCCCATTTGAGCGCCTGCCGCGGCATGCCGTCTGCGTGATGTTCGGGGACTTCCTCGATCCGCTTTCCGACCTGCGGAGCCTGGTCGCCAGCTATGCGTCTGATAACATCCGTGGCCATCTCGTTCAGATCATGGATCCGGCCGAGGAGGCTTTCCCGTTCCGGGGGAGAATCCGTTTCGAGGGTCTGGAGAACGAGCGGGCCCACCTGCTGCGCCGCGCGGATGGGGTCCGGGACGACTATGTGGACCGTTTGGCCAAGCACCGTGCCGGCCTCCAAGATCTGACCCGCAAGACCGGGTGGACGTTTCAACACCACACGACCGACCAGGCGCCGGAAAGCGCCTTGCTGCATCTGTGGCTCACGCTCTCGAATGAAGACGGTCGCACGGGAACCGCCGGCGGCAGAGGGGCTCGGTCATGACGGCGCTCGGTGGATTGGCGTTCCTACAGCCTTGGATCCTTCTGGGGCTCCTGTCGCTACCGATCATCTGGTTGTTGATCCGCATCACGCCGCCCGCGCCAAAGTCCGTTTCGTTCCCGGCGATCCGCCTTCTCTATGCTTTGCAGGCGAAGGAAGAACAGCCGGATACCACCCCCTGGTGGCTTCTTCTGCTGCGACTTCTTTTCGCGGCGATCCTGATCCTCGGGCTCGCGCGTCCGGTGCTTAACCCGGACGTGGAGACGTCCGGTACCGGACCAATGGTCCTGATCATCGACGATAGCTGGGCCGCTGGTCAGGACTGGACGATCCGGATGGAGGCGGCCGAACGTGCGCTTCAGCGAGCCGCACGTGACGACCGGCCGGCCATTCTGGTCACGACGGCGCCGACGGACGCGGCGACCCCTCCGGCGTCCGAGCTTCTACCCGCCAGAGAGCTCTCCCGGCGGCTGGGTGCGCTGACACCGAAGCCATGGACCGTGGACCGGCTGGCAGCCGCCGACTCTCTCTCGGAACGTCTCGGCCGGGGTCCCGCCGAGGTTATCTGGATTCATGACGGTGTCGCGACGACCGAGGAAGCGGACAACGCCCTTCTCCGGGTCGGGGCCGAACTTGGCCCTGTCAGCGTCGTCCTGGATCGCGGCGCATCGCCCAAGCGCATGACGCCCCCCAGTGCGGGCGGGCGGGAGCTTGCCGTCCGCATCGACCGCCTGCGGTCCGGTGTGGAAGAGACCGTCTCGATCCGGGCACGGGCCGCAGATGGGCGTATTCTCGCCCAGGAGCCCGCCACCTTCGGGCTTCAGGACACCGAGACGTCCGTTACGATCTCCTTGCCGATCGAACTTCGGAACGAAATCACACGGCTGGATGTCGAGGGCGAGGGGTCGGCGGCGTCGGTCGCCCTTCTTGACGACAGATTCACCCGACGCCCCGTTGGACTGGTCGCCGATACGTCTTACGCCGAATCCCAGGTGCTGCTGGACGCCCTCTATTATCTGGAACGGGCTTTGTCTCCGTTCTCGGAGGTGCGGCGCGGGCCGGTCGAAGGTTTCTACGACGGCTCCACGTCAATGATCGTTATGGCGGACGCCGGCCTCTTGCCGTCGGACGATCAGGACCGGCTGGAACGTTGGATCGAGTCCGGCGGCGTTCTTGTGCGCTTTGCCGGACCGAGCCTTGCCGCCGTTGGGATTGACCGGCAGACCGCAAATGCGGAGCAGTTGGTTCCCGTCCGCTTGCGCCGGGGCAACCGCTCGCTCGGCGGCGCGCTGTCCTGGTCGAAACCCTTGGCGATGTCCGCGTTCGAGGCGCCGTCGCCGTTCGTCGGGATCACGGGCTACGGGGACGTGAGCGTCAATCGGCAGGTCCTTGCGGAACCGTCCATCGATCTCGCGGAGAAGACTTGGGCACGGCTGACCGACGGGACACCGATTGTAACGGCGGAGCCGCGCGGAGATGG
Organism: Thalassobaculaceae bacterium; assembly: GCA_963691835.1. Classification (GTDB taxonomy): domain Bacteria; phylum Pseudomonadota; class Alphaproteobacteria; order Thalassobaculales; family Thalassobaculaceae. The sequence goes on along the minus strand of OY829383.1, from coordinate 2,728,527 downwards.
CTGGCTTGTTCTGTTCCATACCACCGCCGACACGGAATGGACCAATCTGCCGCTCTCCGGAATGTTCGTGGAGATGCTGCGGCGATTGACTGAAATGAGTGCGGGCGTCGACACGGGGATCGGCGAGGAAACCGCCTTGCCACCGCTTCTGTCGCTGGACGGTTTCGGCAGGCTTGGTGACCCGGCGGCCACGGCCGACGCTCTCCGGGGAGAGACGCTGCAGGCGGGCGGTGTGCTTGAGATTGGCCCGCGCTTGCCCCCGGGGTATTACGGCACCCAAATCACAAGGCGCGCCGTGAACCTCGGCCCGGCACTCGCCTCCATCGAGCCCGCCGGGTCCTTTACCAATGCTCTTTCCGACGTCGCAAACGCCTCGATTGAGGAGCGCAGTCTCATCGGCGGACGTGAGGTCGAGCTGTGGCCATGGGCACTCGCTGCCGCCCTCGCTCTCTTCCTGATCGATATGGCGGTATCCTTTGGCATGCGCGGCCTCCTGACGCCGCGTGCCGGCGCGAGTACGGCCGCCGCGGTCGCAATGCTGATTGCTTTTGGTGGAACCCCGTCTCCCGTCGCGGCCCAAGGGGACACACGCCCGGCCGCCGGGTCAGATGCGTTCGCCATCGATGCCGCCCGGGACCCGCGCCTCGCCTATGTCATCACGGGCATCCCCGATGTGGACCGGGCGTCGGAGAGCGGGCTTGCCGGGCTGAGCGAGGTGCTGCTCCGCCGCACCGCGATTGAACCGGCCCCTCCCATCGGGATCGATCCGGCCCGGGATGAACTTGCGTTCTTTGCCCTCCTGTTCTGGCCGATCTCGGCGGAACAGCCGCCCATCAGCGTGGAGGCGGTGGAGAAGCTGAACGCCTTCATGCGCAACGGCGGCACCATTCTCTTCGACACACGGGACCAGTTCGAGGCAACGCTGAGCGGCGCGGGCTCCGGTCTTCAAAGGCTCCGCCAGATTGCAGGGGCTCTTGATATCCCGCCGTTGGCCCCCGTCCCCGATGATCATGTGCTCACCAAGTCGTTCTACCTCTTGGGCGACTTTCCGGGCCGGTATGCCGGTGGGCGGGTCTGGATCGAAGAGGCAAGCGATACCCGGAACGGTGAAGTGACGTCCGTCATCATCGGCTCCAACGACTGGCTTGGCGCCTGGGCGCGCACCCAGGAGGGCCTGCCGGCCTATCCCGTCGTACCGGGCGGAGAGCTTCAACGGGAGATGGCGTTCCGCTTTGGCGTGAATCTCGTGATGTACGCCCTGACCGGCAACTACAAGGCGGACCAGGTCCACGTGCCGGACATTTTGGAGCGACTGGGCCAATGATACCGTCCGCGATCGATATCACCTTCGCACCGGTCTTCGATTGGCCCTGGCTCGCGGGCGCCGCCGTACTGGCGGTCGTGTTGACGGCGCTCGGGCTCTGGCGGGGTGCCAGGGGAACGTGGCCGAGGGCGATCGGCGCCGCTGTGCTGATCGGCGCCCTGGCGAACCCAACGCTCATCGCCGAGGACCGGGAACCGCGAAGCGACATCGCGTTGATCGTGGTGGATGAAAGTCCCAGCCAGTCGATCGGCGACCGGACGGAGGTTACCCGTGACGCAACCGATGCCTTGGTCGAGCGGATGGGACGGCTTGAAGCCCTGGAGACGCGGGTCGTCCGGGTGGGGCGGAATTCCGCCGGTGCCCTTGTCGGGGAAGGACAAGGCACCCGCCTTGGCGAACGGTTGCTGGAAGCCCTGGCGGACGTGCCGAGACGCCGCCTTGCGGGAATAGCCATCGTAACGGACGGCAGGGTCCATGACGCGGATACGTTGGCGGCCCGCCTGGGGACGGATGCGCCCGTGCATGTGATGCTGACGGGACGCGAGGATGAGCAGGACCGCCGGCTGGTGATCGAGCATGCGCCGACCTACGGCATGGTCGACAAGACCGTGACGGTGAAGGTCAGGGTGCTCGACCCGGCCCTGGCGGACGGCACACCGGTCCCGCTGTCCCTGTCGATCGACGGGGAAGAGCCGGTCGATATCTCTGCCCCCGCCAACCGGGATCACGCCATCGAGGTCCAGATTACTCACGGCGGTCAGACGATCATCGAGTTGGAAGCCGGGGCTGGCCAGAACGAGCTGAGCCTCGTCAACAACCGGGCCGTGCTGGCGGTCAACGGCGTGCGCGACCGGCTCCGCGTCCTGATGGTCTCAGGCTCCCCTCACGCGGGGGAGCGCACGTGGCGGGATCTCCTGAAGGCCGACCCGTCGGTCGACCTGGTTCATTTCACCATTCTCCGTCCGCCGGAGAAGCAGGACGGAACGCCAACGCGGGAACTGTCCTTGATCGCCTTCCCGACCCGGGAGTTGTTCGAGTTAAAGCTGGACGAGTTCGACCTTGTGGTCTTTGACCGCTACCGGCGCCGGGGCCTGCTGCCGCGCGCCTATCTCGCGAACATCGCGGAGTTCGTCCGCAATGGCGGCGCTCTGCTCGAATCTTCCGGACCGACTTTCGCGACCCGTCTCAGCCTGGCCCGGACGCCGCTCGGCGCCGTTCTGCCGAACCAACCCACCGGCAATGTCCTAGAGCAGGGATTTCGCCCGACCCCGACCGACGACGGTTTGAGACATCCAGTGACCGCAACCCTGCCTGGCGCGTCAGACGATCCGAACTGGGGACGCTGGTTCCGCCAGATCGAGGCGGTTCACCAACGCGGGTCCGTCCTCATGACGGGTATTGGGGAGCGTCCGCTTCTGGTTCTGGACCGGGTCGAGAAGGGCCGCGTCGCGCATCTTCTGTCCGACCACATCTGGCTGTGGAAACGCGGCTATGAAGGGGGCGGCCCGCAGGCGGAGATGCTGCGCCGGACCGCGCATTGGTTAATGCGGGAGCCTGATCTCGAGGAGAACGATCTGCGGGCCTCGGTTGCGGGTGCCCGGATCGATATCCTGAGGCGCGCTCTCGATGGGACCTTCGATCCGGTCACCGTCACCTACCCGGATGGTGAGACGGCAACGGTCGACCTCACCGAAAGCGGCCCGGGTCAAGCATCCGCGACCATTGAGGCCCGCATGCCAGGGCTCTACCGCCTGACGGATGGGACGCTGACAAGGCTTGTCGCCGTCGGTGCCCTTAACCCCTTGGAATGGGCGGAAATCACGTCCAGCGCCGAGCCTTTAAGCGGCTTGGTTGAAGCCACATCTGGCGGCATATTCCGGACGTCGGACAGTGTTCCCTCGGTACGGAGGGTTGCCCCGGACAGAGCCGCGGTCGGCCGTGACTGGATCGGATTCCGGGAAAACGGTGATTATGTGGTGACCGGAGTGACAACGGCGCCGCTTCTCCCTGAACTCGCCATCCTTCTGCTCGTGCTGGGAGCGGCGTTGCTGGCCTGGCGGCGGGAGAGCGCGTGAATTCGTTAACAATGGTAAAATAATACCAAAAGGCGTGTGAATCGTGACGCGCTGCCCGGACGCTGTTGTAATGCTGGTCAGGGGGATGAGGCGTTGCGATGAAACCTTATGCATCGCTTGTCTCATTGAACTGAGGGCAATGGGACAGGATTGGTGTCGCATGTAGTGGACCGGCGGCGCATCAGTCCTGGAAGAGCGGTCGGGTGACACGTGGAAATCGAGGAATTCTGGATTGATGCCGGTGGTCAGGTGCGGTCGACCGCCCCTGTTCTGAAACAACGGGGCAAAGCCCGCAGGCTGATGAAGAAGGCCTGGTCGGAGTACGGCTATGTGCGCATCCGGTGGGATGAAACCATCGTTCACGCAGCCTACGACCAATGGGCGGCAAGCCCGGTATCCCTATGCGCGCTGATCGACCAGATCCGCCGCATTCGCCGTCCGCTTGAGTTGGAGCGGTTCGACGGCCGCATGTGGCGGTCAATCACATTCCTATCGGCGTCTCACGCGACCAAGTTCGTTGAGGACGACATCTCGGCCCTGGTGTTCGAGGATCACGACGCGGTCGCCGTCACGGGCGCGGCTTACTCGGAACGGCCCGCCGCCGCCCAATCGTCCCAGTGGGGCGTCGCGGTAAAGTGTGACGCGAGGAAGTCCACGAATACCCTGACCTTTACGGAAAGATTCCGGCTGTGGGGGTACACCGCATACAAAGCGGTGTCTGTGGGCCGGTTTTTCGGGAGGACCTCGACCAGGCTTCCCGCCTCGAATGCGTCCTTAAGCATGAAGCTTGGCAGCATGATCACGCCCATCCCGTTCTCGGCCGCCCGGAGCAGTGCATCCCCGTTGTTGGCGATCAGCTTCGGCGTGATCGATATCTTTCTGGAGGCCCCGTCAGCCCCGGTGATCTGCCAACCAGTGCCCGAATCCACGTAGCTGTAAGTCAGACAGTCATGAGCGGCGAGATCGGCAGGTGTCGACGGCGTTCCTCGTGCCGCCAGATAGTCAGGAGAGGCGACCATCTGACGGCGGACCGGTGAGAGCTTCCGGGCAACGATCGAAGAGTCAGGCAGCTCACCGATCCGGAGGGCGACGTCGTACCCCTCGTCCACAAGGTTCACCATGCGGTCGTTCAGCAGCAGTTCGATCGAGAGATCCGGGTAGGAGCGTGAGAACGCCGGCAGAAGCGGCGCCAGATGCAGGTGACCGAAGGACATGCCGACGCTGACCCGCAGACGCCCCGTCGGGTGAGACTGTAGCTGTCCGGCTTCCAGTTCGACCGCCTCCACTTCCTGAACGATCCTCTGGCTGCGTTCATAGAGCCGAGCGCCCGCTTCCGTCAGGCTGAGACGGCGTGTCGTTCGGTTCAGCAATCGGGTCCCGAGGCGGTTCTCCAGCGCAACAATCTGCTTGGAGACGGCGGATTTCGAGAGCCCCAGACGCTCTGCCGCCCTCGAGAAACTCTCGCATTCCACCACATGAGCGAAGATCGCCAGGCCCGCCACATTATCCAGCATGTATGTTTCCTCCTGGAAACAGACTTGAGAATTTTTGCCGGATTGTCAATTCAGAAGCAATACCGATATCTCTTTCAGCAACGGGCCGGAGGGATCGCAAAGAGGGTGATCCCCTGCCGACCGACACCATGCCGGCCGACAACCGGAATTCAAGAAGAGGACGAAAGGATGATCGAGAAACGCAGCTTCGACAGCCTTGGCGCGTTCCAGAACGACTGGCTCAACGCCAAGCATCACTTCAGCTTCGGTCACTATCACGACCCCAACCGTATGGGTGTCGGGGTGCTCCGGGTCTGGAACGACGATACCATCAAGGCGGGCGCCGGTTTCGACCCGCATCCGCACAACGACATGGAAATCATCACCTATGTCCGGAAGGGGGCAATCACCCACAAGGACATCCTGGGCAACGAAGGCCGCACCGTCGCGGGCGACGTCCAGGTGATGCATGCCGGAACGGGTATCGTCCACGCTGAGTACAATTTGGAGCCGGGTGAGACCCAGATCTTCCAAATCTGGATCCTGCCGGACCGGTCCGGGCACGCACCGGGCTGGGGCGCCAAGGAGTTCCCGAAAGAGCGGACGGACGGCTTCCGGACCCTCGCATCCGGCCGCACGACCGGCGAGACCGCAGCGGACGCTTTGCCAATCAACCAGGACGCTGCCGTGCTCGGGGCGAAGCTTAATGCCGGGGACGAGGTGACCTACACGATCGGCCGGGACCGCAAAGCCTATCTGGTGCCGACCGTTGGCAAGGTCGAGATCAACGGCGAAGTGCTCAACCCAAGAGACGGCCTCGCCGTCACTGAGGAAGAGGCACTCGTTGTGAAGGCTCTCGAGGACACCGAGATCATCATGGTCGATGTCCCCTAAGAAACCTTTTCAACCAACCCAAGACCGAGACCCGGGGCCCAGAACCCCGGGTTTTTCTTGCGCCCTCCGCGCCTTCATTCTGCATACATAAAAACTCATTCAGGTTCTTGGATAAGGAAGTCTCTCCCCGACTAAAAAACGCTCCACCGAAAATTGCTTTCTATTAGTTTCGACAGCATATAGATCAAATTGATAGAGGACTGGAACCGTGGTTCCAGGCGCTTTCGCCTTTTGGGGGCAGTGTTGGCGGATCAAGCATCAACGCCAGTGACCGCAGGGCAACCGGCAGCCAATTCCGGCTGGCGGCGAAACCTTGTGACGCTTTTGATCCTCGCGGCAATCGTCCTGCTCGGCTCCGGCGTTTCGTACTCCGTTTTCATTGAACAGCGAGACCGTCTCATCGACACGGCGCGGGACGATCTGGATCGCGCAAAGACGACATTTGCGAGGAGCCTGGATGTCCTGTTCGGACCAGGCTTTGAGATCATTCGGTCATTCGAGGCCGCGGATCCCTGGGATCTGGACCGGTCTGAGACAGAGCGAGTCTTCTTCGCGGCGGTAACAGGCGCCGTCGAGGGCAACCCTGAAGTCAACGGCGCGTTTGTCGGCTACCCGGACGGACGCTTCTATCATGCGCAGGACATCGTCCCCCAAGCGCTCATCGAGTATTTCGGCGGAGCGAAGCGGATTGACGGCACGTTGCGGCGCGCGATCGACACGCCAGAGACGGACCGCAAAGGGGTGTGGTCCGTGCGCGCCGGAAGTGCGGGCCGGTGGGAGCGGCTGCCGACACTCCCCTCCGACTACGACCCGAGGGAGCGGCCATGGTACAAGAAGGCCTTGGACGCGGAGCATCCGGTCTGGACCGACCCCTACACCTTTGCGTCTACCGGACAACTTGGCATCACGCTGGCCAAGGCCGTCCGAGACCAGAGCGGCGCCGTCGTGGCGATCATCGGGATCGACCTGTCACTCGCCTCCCTGTCCCAGGTCCTTCTGGACACACTGGACCAGTTGGCGATCCGGGAGGATGTGGTGTTCGCCACCGACTTCGGGAGCCAGATGCTCGGGCACCCTGATTTGGCCGACACGGGGTCCAGTGCAACGCCCAACCGTAACAACGGACTGGATTCCTTCAACGAAACGGGTCGGCTGGAGCAGGTCATCATCACGGCGACACCGGAGCCCTCCGAAGTCGAGATGTTGGAAACAGACGGCAAACGCTTCCTTGTGGCCCGCACAGACCTCGACCCTCGGACAGCGCTGCCGCTCCGGGTCTATCTGGCCCGCGATCTGGACGTGGTTCTGGCCGACGCGGTCGCGACGCTGATACGGAACCTCCTTCTTCTGTTTCTCGCCATCGTGGTTCTCGGGGTCGTGACCTTCTACGCGGCGAAGCTACGGATCGAGGTGGCCAGCCGCCAAAAGGCGGAGGCGGAACTTCTTGAAGCCAAGGAGATCGCAGAGGCCGCGACCCAGGCGAAATCAACGTTCCTTGCGACCATGAGCCATGAGATCCGGACACCGATGAACGGGGTCATGTCTGAACGGGGTCATGTCCATGGCCGAGCTCCTAGGGCTTACACGCCTGACAGGAGAGCAGGCGCGGATGACCCGGATCATCCGTCAGTCGGGCGATGCGCTGCTGACCATCATCAATGATATCCTGGACTTCTCGAAGATCGAGGCTGGAAAGCTCGACATCGAGAAGATCGAGTTGTCTCTGACAGAAGTGGTCGATGGCGTCGCAGAGTTGCTGGCGGCGCGGGCCCACGAGGCGGGCCTCGACCTGGTTGTCGATATCGCTCCCGAAGTGATCGACGGTCGCCTGGGCGATCCGACCCGTATCCGGCAAATCCTTCTGAATCTGGGCGGCAACGGGATCAAGTTCACCGAAGACGGTGGTGTGACCATTACCGTTCGGGAACCATCGCCCGGCATCATTCGCCTCGAGATCACGGATACGGGTATCGGCCTGACAGAAGAGCAGCGCGGGAAACTGTTTCAGGCCTTCGTCCAGGCAGATACGTCGACCTCCCGGCGCTTCGGTGGAACAGGACTCGGTCTGTCGATCTGCCAGCGCCTGACCGAGTTGATGGATGGACGGATCGGTGTCGACAGCGAGCCCGGACACGGCTCCACGTTCTGGTTCGAGCTTCCTCTGGAAGCTCAAGGCGACACAGCCCCCACCTACCCGGATCCTCTGGACGGCCTCAAGGTCTCGTTGGTCGGCCTTGGCGAGACCGAAGTTCGTGTCGCCAGCGGCTATCTTGGGTTCGTCGGTGTCGCAGATGTGGAAACGGCTGAAACCCTGGCCGTGGCGGATGCCCGGACCAACGGCGGGGACCCGCATCTGATCATCGTTGATCTGGATACGGTCTCTCCAACGGCCGAAGACCTGGCAACGCTGTCGACCACCGTGTTTCTGACGGCACGACGGCCCACGATCATGGGATTGGACCGAGCGCTTAAGGCCAAATCCCACGGCACCCTCTCCAAACCGTTGAACCGGCGCGGACTATGGTCGGCGGCGGCAGTGGCGCTCGGGCTTGAGCCGGTTGCGATGGAAGGATCGGATGTCCGCGAGGACCTCGCGTTCTCTGCCCCGGATCTTGAGGCCGCAGCGGCTGAAAGGGCGGTCGTGCTGGTCGCGGAGGACAACGAGACAAACCAGATCGTCGCGCGTCAGCTTTTGGGGCGTATGGGGATCGCATGTGAGATCGCGGACGATGGACAGGCGGCATTGGAGCGCTTTGACCGCGATCGTCATGGCCTGCTGCTGACCGACTTCAACATGCCGCGCATGGACGGCTTCGAATTGACCCGGGCGATCCGCACCTCGGAGCAGGAGGGCGGTCTCGACCGGTTGCCCATTCTGGCACTGACGGCCGATGCGCTGTCCGACACCCGCGACAAGTGCCTCGAAGCGGGCATGGACGACGTTCTTACCAAGCCGATCGACAGCAGACATCTGGGTGAGTGTCTCTCCCGGCATCTTCCGCAAGCCCTGGCGCTGCGCCGGCCGGCTGCTGCGGAAGAGGAGGCCAAGGAGCCGGCTGCAGAAACGGTCACACAACAGCCCCAAGCAAAGCGGTGGGATCCGGACATCTTCGACGCCGCCACAACCATCGAGATGTTTGGCGCTTTCGATGGCGAGGCCCGGGCCTTCGTCACTTCCGCATCGGCGGTTTGGGATGAGCGGATCTCCGGCATCGAGACCGCAATGGCGGCCGGCAACACCACGGAAGCACGAGATATCGCCCACATGCTGAAAGGTGCCGCCCTGTCCGTTGGCGCGAAGCGGCTCGGCCGGATCGCCGGCGACCTGCAGGACTACATCGACGAGGGCGACGACATGCTGGCCGGCATCACCACCGAACTTCTGGCTCCGACCCTGACGGAGTTTCGGGAAACGTGGAAGGAGATCGACACACCATGACGATGCTCGATGGCTTCGACGAAGACCTTGGCGGCCCCTATGAGAACATCCGCGTTCTCGTTCTGGAGGATGAGACCTATATCCGGCAAATCATCTGCCGGCTCTTGCGTCAGATCGGGTTCCGCTTGTTTGACGAGGGCGCGGACGGGACCGATGGCTTCAAGGAACTGCTCCGGGTAAAGCCGGACCTGATCATCTGCGACATTCACATGAAGCCGGTAGATGGGATGACGTTTCTCAAGAAACTCCGGCATTTGGGAAAACCGGAGTACTCCAAGACACCGTTTATTTTCCTGACCGCCGATGCCAATCGGGATACCGTGATCGCCGCAAAGGAACTGCGGGTGGATGGATATCTCTCGAAGCCCGTCTCCCAGAATTCCCTCAAAGCCCGCGTCGATGCCGCCTTGGGATTCGCCTAAGCCCAATGTGTGCAGGACCTCAGGGGACAATAACTTTCAACAGCTGACCTGGAACCGGCTCCGCTTCGTCGGCGAGATCGTTGAGCACACGGAGGCGCGGGCCTGCGTGCGCGTCCGGCGGTAAGCCGCGTGTGAGCGACTGGACCGTGTCGCCGGGCCGCGCGGGCTCCACCAACAAACGCCACTCCCGGGCCACAGAACGGTCTTGCGCGGTGACGGGACCAAAGCTGTTAGTCGTCCGGCGAAAGGCGGCATCGTTTCGCCGGGTATCCGCAGGCCGGGTGACGAACACCAAACGGTACATCCGATCGGCCCTCTGCCGGATGACGACGACCCGGATGTCGTAGGCTCCCTGTTTCGCCGGTACCCGCGCGACGCCGGTCGCCGCCACCATCCCATTTACGGTGACCCGCTCGATCCGCCGCAACGGCAACTCACGCGCCACAACCGTCCGCAGATACCGGATGGGTGAGGTTCCGGCCTTCTTCGGTGCCCCGTCGAGAACGATCAGCTCCCGTTTTGGGCCAATGGCAACAACAGCGTTCGGCCGGTTGATGACCCGGAATCCCTCCGGCATCTCAATCCGGAAATCGAGAACCGGATGAACGAACAGACGGCCCCGGGTCAACCCTTGCTCTCGGCTTTCTCCCCAAACCATGCCGTCGATCTGCCGAAGGAAAGTCTCTTCTCCAACGCGCGGATTGGGGACCACCGTGATTGAGGCGGCGGCCGCTGCCCGCTCCACCCGGTCGATCGTTCGCGGGTGCGTCGCGAACAGGTCGTAGCGGTCCGGGTCTGCCTTGCCTCCCGCCAACATCGTCTCCAATGCACCATGCCGCCGGAGACGGGCGAGGAAGGTGCGCATCGCATCAGGTTCATATCCCGCGGCGGACAGGTATTCGATCCCAAGCCGGTCGGCTTCGAACTCGTTTTCCCGGGAGAACCCTTTCAAATAGAGATTGGCACCCACGCCAACGAGATCAGTCGCCTCCTGCGTGCCGATGACGGCGGAAAGAATGGCCGCACCCACACCCGCCACGACGGTCTGACTGTAGCGCTGCGCGGCGTGCCGCGCGGTTACATGACCGATTTCGTGCGCCAGCACGCCCGCCAACTCAGCTTCGGACCGCGCGAGCGCAACCAGCCCACGCGTCACATACACATATCCCCCGGGCAGGGCGAACGCGTTGACCATCTGGGAATCCAACACGGTAAACGTGTATTCCTCTGGCTTAAGGCTGCCGGGCACATCCTCCAATCCCGTGTGCGCGGCCAACCTCCGGCCGACGCTGCCAACCCAATCCTGCAGTTCCCGATCCCGATAATCACCGCCAAATGCCTTTCGCAGGTTCGGGTCCTGCTGACGGCCTATTTTCCGCTCTTCCGCGGGTGACATGAAGGCGGTGAAGGCCTGTTCACCCGTCGCCGGATTGATCTCACAGCCGCTTAGCAACGGCGCGGAGACGGCGAGAAGACCAGCGAGCAGGCCGCGCAGGAGCTTCGGTTTTGTCCGGAATGCGGTCACTCGTCCAAAACCTCTAGTTGTTCAGGGTGGCTAATCTCGATCATAGGCCCATTCCGCAGCGTGATCCAACCCCGTGCGCGCACCCGGCGGGCGGCAAGTGTCTCAAGATCGATCCCGGCTTTGAGGAAAGCGCGCCGCACCCTCCCGCTGACCGACAGTGTGAAATCCCGCCGCCAATCCCGTCCGAAGTTGAGATAGGTACGCCCGCGAACAGTTGCCACAGCAACAACACGTCCCTCGACGATCTGTAAGCTGTCGATGTCGCCCCAGGTTTCATCCGGGTTCCGGACTCGAAAGGATGACAGTGCCCAAAGCCCCGCTCGGGCCGCCCGCGCACCGCGCTCCAAATCAAGCAGCTCTGGGACCCCTTTGCGGTTGTCCGGATAACTTGAGACACGGGCCCAGCCCCGAGACACAAGAAGGGCCTGCAACCAGATACCGTCCGCCGTTTCCACTTGAGCGATCGCGCGTCCGTAGCGGTCTCGCCTGCGTCCGTCATAGTGGAGCGTCACCGGACCGGCAGCCGCGAGCCGACGAATCTCGGCCCTGGCTTCAGCAATGATCAATTGGGTTCCCAGCACCTCTCCACGCCGCGCCCTGGGAGCGGTCACCGAGGACAGACGGACCGCGAGACCGTCCGTCAGCCGGAAGCGATCCAAGGCATCCACTTGGTCAACTGTTCCACGCTCTCCGAACGAGAAGCCGTCAGGCAGAAGAGGAAGTGACCTCCCCCCTTCCGCCTGGCCGGCATAAATCAGCGCCGTCGAGACGCCGAACAGGATCAGGGCGATAGCCAGTGACAGGCCGCCGACCGGTTTTGTCCGGTCAGGTTGTCGTCGTTCGTCCTGACCCCCGGTCTTCAGGCGCGCACGCTCCGGAGCATCCAGGCCTGCTTCTCATGCGCCTCGATCCGGTCCTCGAGCATGCCGGCGGTGACCCCGTCGGACGCCGCTTCCGCCGCATCGCACGCGGCCTTGAGGACGCGCACCGTTTGCTCCTGCGCACCGATCAGATCGTCAATCATGGCGTCGGCAGAGATGCCGGATCGGGGAGACGGCACGGTCGCGAGAGCACCCAAGGCGGCAAACCCGCCGGGCGCGTCCGAGCCAAGCGCCAGCATGCGCTCCGCGAGACCATCGATCGCGCCGAAAGCGTCGTCGTAGAGTTCCTCGAAAAGCTTATGATGGCCGTAGAAGCTCGGCCCCTTTACGTTCCAGTGATAGGTCTGCGCCAGAAGTGCCGCCGCATAAGTGTCCGCGACCGCCTTCGACAAGGCCTCGGTCACAAGTGTCAGGTTCGTCATACCAGCCTCCATAACGTTCCAAACGATGCGGCGGGCACCAGGTGCCGATTGCGCATCATACCCCTGTCGGTAGAAATTTTCACCCGCGATGCGTGACGATCATGCCGCCGACACAGGAGATATGTGAACATCCAGGAATTGATCCAATTGATTGATCTGCTGGAGTTGATAGGATGGAGTTATGAACATTCTGCCCTTCTCCCTGCGTGATCTTCAGTACGTCGTCGCGGTGGCCGATAACGGTCATTTCGGGCACGCGGCGGAGGCTTGCGCGGTCAGCCAGCCCGCGCTCAGCGCGCAGGTTCGGAAGTTGGAGGAGAACCTCGGCGTCGTGATTTTCGAACGGGGTGGCCGCCGCGTCCTGGTCACGCCGGGCGGGGAAGACATCGTGGCGCATGCCAGGATCGTCCTGCGCGAAGCAGGCGGGCTGGTTGATCTCGCCCGGACCAAAAGCCGGCCGATGACAGGCCCTTTCGCACTGGGCGCGATCGCCAGCCTTGGACCGTTCTACTTCCCGCGTATTCTCGCACCGCTCCGCCAAAAGTTCCCGGAACTCGTTCTCTCGCTGCGGGAAGACTTGACTGAGTCTCTGCTGGCGCTTCTGCACGACGGTGGGCTCGACGCGGCTCTCGTATCGCCGCCGATTGACGAGACAGGGCTGGAAAGCCGGCCCATTTTCTTCGAGCCCTTCGAGTTGGCCGCTCCCGTCGGCCACCCGCTTCTCGATCAGAGAACAGCCGTTCCCGACTGTCTCGACCGGCCGGATCTGATCCTGTTGGAACAAGGACACTGCCTGCGGGATCAAACAATCGATGTATGCGGCCTGTCCGGCGCCGGCCGGCGGGAAAGCGCTGGTTCGGACAGCCCGGCCCCATCGGTACAGGCAACGGGCATCGAGACGTTGCGTCACATGATCGGGGCGGGGGCGGGCTTCTCTTTGTTGCCCTCACTGGCCGTCCGGGACATGACCGGAGCGGAAATCAATGTGAGTGGGCTCGTCGGCTACCGCCCCTTCGGACCGCCCTATCCCGGACGGGTGGTCTCAATGGTTTGGCGGGCGCGTTCTCCGCGGGCGGACGAAATCAGATCGATGGCGGATTACCTATCCGACTCCATACCACCGGGCGTGACCTCACCGCGCGACTCTGATAAGACGGCGCCATGATGCGGGGCCGCGACGGTTCCTCCCCGAGTTCAGCCTACGAACGGTCGCGCACCTTGATGCCGAATGACCTTTTTCCAGCAATCGAACCACGTCGAAACGGCTATCTCGCGGTCGACGGCTTGCATCGCATCTGGTGGGAGGAGTGCGGCAACCCGGACGGGCTGCCGGTTGTCTTCCTTCACGGCGGGCCAGGCTCAGGCTGCTCGCCGGACCATCGCCGCTTCTTCGATCCCAAAGTCTGGCGGATCGTCCTCCTCGACCAAAGAGGCGCGGGCAGATCCACACCGTTCGCCGAGACCGAAGGCAACACGACCCAGAACCTCGTCGCCGATCTTGAGGCCCTGCGCACGCATCTCGGGATCGACCGTTGGATGGTCTTCGGCGGCAGTTGGGGCAGCACGCTGGCGCTGGCCTATGGGATCACCCACCCGGACCGGTGCACGGGTTTCGTGCTGCGGGGGATCTTTCTGGGGCGTCAGGAAGAGATCGACTGGTTCCTCAACGGCATGGGCACGTTCTTTCCGGAAGCCTATCGCCGGTATATCGAGTTCCTCCCGGCGGCGGAGCGGGGGGACCCCCTCAATGCCTATCACAAGCGCCTGACCGATCCGGATCCGAAGGTCCACGAACCGGCGGCGCGGGAATGGACCCTCTACGAAAGCGCCTGCTCGACGCTGATCCCCGCAAAGCGACCCGGCATGGACTACGCCTCATCGACGGTGACCCTCGCCGTCTCACGGCTTGAGGCCCATTACTTCATGAACCGAATCTTTCAGAAGGATGGCGCCCTGCTCGACGGGGTCGCCCGCCTCTTGAAGGATCATCCAGCGACGATCGTTCAGGGCCGGTACGACGTGGTCTGTCCGATCCGGTCCGCCGACGACCTATCCCAGGCATGGCCAAAGGCTGAATACATCGTCGTTCCAGATGCAGGACACTCCGCGATGGAACCCGGCATCCGCACAGCGCTTGTCAAAGCAGTTGCCCGTATGGCAGGGGAACTGCGGTCTTGAGTTCGTCCTGTTCCAAAATGCCTCCCCACCATCCGCAGGAGCCGCACGTGACGTTAACCCAACCGGTTTCAGGCGTCTTCCGACGCGGTCTGACCCTGCTAACGCTCATCGCCGGACTGATCATGTCCGCAGGACCTTTGGACGCTGCCGCTGAAGAGCGCGAGATGGAACCAGCGCACCTCAAGTTCGCCGTCGGACAGTACGACCTGTTCGACGAGGACAAGGCGCAGGAGGGCCGCATCGAGTATGTGTTCGGCGAGGACGACAAGCTCTTCTTCTTCACGCCTTTCGTTGGCTTCACGGCCACCACCGAGGGCGGAACCTACGGCTATGCCGGCATCGGGGTGGATGTTTTCTTCGGGCGCCGGTTCGTGATGACGCCGAACTTCGCCGCTGGTGTTTATGGCAATGGTGGCGGCAAGGACCTGGGATACCCGATCGAGTTCCGGTCCGGGGTGGAGTTCGCCTACCGGTTCGACGATTACTCCCGGCTCGGCTTCTCGTTCACGCACATCTCCAACGCCGGCCTCGACGACCGGAACCCCGGCGTTGAGTCGCTCGTGCTGACCTACTCCATTCCCTTCGATAGTCTCTTCCGGGACTGATAAGCGCGGGCTGGGGCGGCCATGATCCCGCTCGGCGATGATCACCGCAGCATTCGGGCACCACTAGCGGTCTGGATCATCATAGCAGTGACAGCCGCCACTTTCGTCTGGCAGCGGGAGTTGAGCGGCTTCGGCCAGATGCGCGCCTTCTTCGTGCTCGGCCTCACACCCGCGCACCTGTTCGGCATCCGCATCCCGCCGCCCCACCTCAACGACATTCCCGCCGTCGTCACGCTTGCCACCTATCTCCTGCTGCATGGCGGCTGGATACACATCATCGGGAACATGATGTTCCTCATCGCCTTCGGGCCCACGGTGGAGGGGGCGACGGGATCCTGGCGGTTCACCGCGCTCTACCTTGGTACCGGCGCTTTGAGCGGGATCGCTCAGGCTCTTACCAACCCGGCTGAAACGGCCCAGATCATCGGCGCGAGCGGGGCCGTCAGCGGTGTGATCGGTGCCTACCTGATCCTGTTCCCCAATGCCCGGCTGATCATCCTGACACCCCTGTTCCCGTTCTCGTTCCGGCGGTTTCGGATCAGGGCGGTGTACTTCATCCTGGCTTGGGTGGGCGTGCAGATCGCCATGACAGTGGCGGCCGGGGCCGTATTCGCCGGAGTTGCGGTCGCAGCACACCTCGCCGGTTTCGGCAGCGGCATGCTTTTGATCCTGTTCCTGAAACGGCGCGGCGTGAAGCTCTGGGGCGGCCGGCGGTATCCTGGACCGTGGGGCGGGTAGCCGCGCCTACAGCCCTTCCAGGATCCCATTCTCGCGGGCGAACGCCTCGAACAGGGCCAGCCCGTCTTCCCGCTCGCTGTATAGAACGGTGTGGGTGTACTGAAGGTCCGTCGCGTAGTCCGTGTCACCGATCGGGCGGTGATTCTGAGGATCGAGCTCGTTCCGGATAAGGGCACGCGCCTGGAAGCTGAGCTCCCATCCGTCATCGCCGTCCTTGATGAAGGCACCGCGCCGAACCTCGTTCACCAGTGTGACAAGATCCTCAAGCCCGGTCTCCTTACGGACCATCTCGACGAACTCAGGCACGTAGTAGAGCGCCTCATAGCCCATAACGGGCATGTCGAAGCTGAAGCCCTGTCCTTGTCGGGCGTGGACGAAGTGGCCGACGCGATCAATCACGTTGGGATTGTCGAGAACCGGCATATCCTCGGCGGTCCAGGCGAATCCCATGCGCGTCTCCCCCCGTACTGACTGGTACTAGGCAACTATACGGCCAAGAAGACTGTAAGCAATCCACAGGCCAGTTTGCGGAGCCGGTCACGACCTCTTCGGACTCCCCAACAATGGCATGAGCCCTGCATAGTGGACCGAAGCTCTGATCACGCGGTGGAGAAGGAAGATGACACGTTGGGCCTGTCCGATTGTTCTCGGGTTCGGCGCGCTTCTGCTAACTGGTTGTACTCCTTACTGGATTGCTGCCGGGACGGCGACGGCTGTTGAAGTCGGCAGCGAGGCCACGACCGATAAGAGCAGCCTGGACCATTTGTCCGAATTTTTCGGCTCGCGGTGTGAACACCTGAGCCTCTACGATCAACCTCCGAGGTGCCGCGCCCGGAAGAAATGACCTACTGCGGCCGGCCCTCGCCGCGAATCGGGAGGGGCCGGGATGCGATACGAGCTGAATTACGGGAAAGGCACCAGGACACTCGACGTCCCGGAAGACATTTCCGTATCGGTTATCTCCAAGCCTGACATGCCGCTTCTGGGAACACCGGCAGATACCCTTGCCGCAGGTCTCGCGAACCCGGTTTCCGCCCCGCCGCTGGCTGACGCGGCGCGATCGGCCAAGAGAGCGTGCATCCTGATCTGCGACATCACCAGGCCTGTTCCCAACGGCACGATCCTGCCCGTGCTGATCAAGACCCTGATGGATGCTGGCATGCCCGCCAGCGCCATCACGGTGCTAATCGCCACCGGCCTTCACCGGCCCAATCTCGGGGACGAGTTGGCGGAACTTGTCGGCGACCCCTGGGTCCTGGAGACTGTCTCCGTCGTCAATCACTACGCCCGCGAAGACGGCGACCACGTGCATGTCGGCACCACCTCCAAAGGCAATGTGGTCGGCCTGGACAAGCGCTTTGTCGAAGCGGACCTCAAGATCGTGACGGGACTGGTCGAACCTCATTTCATGGCGGGCTACTCCGGCGGCCGGAAAGTGATCGCCCCCGGCATCGCGCACGCGGAGACGATCACCACCTTCCACTCCGCCCGCTACATGGAACACCCGCTTTCCGCCAACCTGGTCCTGGACGGCAACCCTTTGCACGAGGATCAGCTTGAGATCGTGAAGATGGTCGGCGGCGCCACCGCCGTAAATGCGGTGATCGACGAGCATCGGCGGGTTTCTTTCCTCAACTACGGCGAGATTGTTGAAAGCCATCTCGCCGCCGTCGACATGATCCGGCGGTACGCGGAAGTGCCTGTTCCCAAGCGATACGACACCGTGGTGACCAGTGCAGCGGGCTATCCGCTCGATCAGACCTACTATCAGACAGTGAAGGGGATGGTCGGCCCGATCGACATTCTCGCCCCGGGTGGAGATCTGATCATCGCCTCGGACTGCGCGGAGGGTATGGGCTCACCAGAGTTCGTCGATGCGCAAAGGCGGCTTGTCGATCTCGGCCCGGATGGCTTCCTCGATGCCATCAGCAAGAAGACCCACGCCGACATCGACGAGTGGCAGACGGAGATGCAACTCAAGCCGATGCGGATCGGGGCTATTCACCTTTATTCCGAGTCTCTGGCGGAGAATGACTGGCCCCTGACCGGGGTCAATCGCGTTGGCGATCTGTCGGATGCGGTCATCGCGTCGGTCGCGCGCACGGGCAGCCGCGACATCGCCGTGATCCCGGAGGGACCCTATGTCATCCCGGTCCACCGGCCGGAGCCGTGAGCCGCGCCGCCCATCTCGACGCGCTCGGGGGGATTGCCGGCGACATGATGCTGGCGGCCCTTATCGACGCGGATCCGGCACTCGCTCCGGTCGTCGAGACAGCCGCGCGGGCCGCCGGTCTTCCCGCGGGATATGACCTCAGCATCGAGACGGGGCGCAGTCTTGGCTTTGCGGGCAAACGGTTCCGCGTGATGCCACCCCAGGACAGTCCGCCCACGCCATCCGGAACCTATGGCGAAATCCGGGACCGGTTGGCGACAGCCGACCTTCCCCCCGGCACGGAGTCACGGGCCCAGGACATTTACCGGCGGCTGGCCGAAGCGGAGGCGGAAGTCCATGGGACAGAGATCGATCGCGTCCATTTTCATGAGATCGCCGATTGGGATTCGCTTGCCGACATTGTCGGCGTCGCAGCCGCGCTCGACGCGTTGGGCGTGGACGACTGGACCGTCTCCGACCTTCCGATGGGTGGTGGGACGGTCCGTACCCGGCACGGTCCGGTCCCTGTTCCGGCCCCGGCGACCGCCAAGCTTCTCCAGGGTTTCAAACTGGTCGACGACGGCATCGGCGGCGAGCGCGTCACCCCGACCGGGGCCGCGATCTTGGCCCATCTACAGGCGCGTCAGGGATCGCGCGTTGGTGGACGGTTGTCTCTGACCGGTACGGGGCTCGGAACGAAAGACCTTGGGTCGACGGCAAACCTTCTCCGGGTCACGGTGTACGAGACAGATGAATCGACGGCTGAGACGGCGCGCGCGTGGCACCGGTCAGAGGTGGTCGTGATCAGTTTCGAGATCGATGATCAAACGGCGGAAGACCTTGCCGTCGGGCTGGATAACATCCGGCGTGTCGACGGCGTGCTGGATGTAGCGCAGACCGCCGTGACCGCGAAGAAAGGACGCCTCGCCACCTCGATCCGTGTCCTGGCGAAACCGGAGGTCCGGGTCCGCGTGATCGACGCCTGCTTCCGGGAAACAACGACGATTGGTCTGCGTTGGCATGGGGAAAGCCGTGCGGAACTTCGGCGAGACAGCGTCGAGCGGGACGGCGTTTGGGTGAAGCGCGTGACCCGGCCCGGCGGAGATGTCACGGAGAAAGCGGACATGGACGATCTTGGGACCGGCGACAGGAGCACGCGCGTCACCCGCCGTCAGCAAGCGGAGCAGGCGCAATGATCGAAGACGACACCGGGCGGCAAAACGAGGGTGCGGCGGTCACCGAACGGGCTGAGGCGGTCCTCCACCGCATTGGGCCGGTCGCGGTCGCCGTCAGCGGCGGTGTCGACAGCCTCACCCTTGCAGCCCTTGCTCATCGGGCGATGCCGCCGGGGTCCGTCACTATGATCCACGCCACCTCCCCAGCGGTCCCTCCCGCCGCAACCGCCCGGGTCCGAGCCCTGGCCGAGGCGGAGTCGTGGGCGCTGAACGTTGTCGACGCAGGCGAGTTTGATGATGCCGACTACCGGGCAAATCCCGCCAACCGCTGCTTCTACTGCAAGTCCAATCTCTACCGGCGAATGTCATCGCAACAGGACAAAACCCTGGTGTCCGGCACCAACACGGACGACTTGGGAGATTGGCGCCCCGGGCTCGAAGCCGCCAAGGAGCGGGGCGTACGTCACCCCTGGGTCGAGTCCGGCGTGGACAAGACCGGTATCCGAGCGGCCGCGCGTCATCTCGGTTTGGGACCTGTCGCGGCTCTCCCCTCCGCCCCCTGTCTCTCGAGCCGCATCGAAACCGGTATCCGGATCGACGCACGCGACCTCACCACGGTCGACGCAGTGGAATCACTGCTTCGGGACATGGTGCGCCCGGAGACCGTCCGCTGCCGGGTCAGGGCGTCAGGCGTGGTGATCGAGTTGGACACCCAGGCGCTATCCCGGGTCGACGGCGAGGCACGGCGCGCCGTAGAGAGGATTCTGATTTCCGGAGGGCGCACGGAGCCCCCCGCCTTCGAGCCCTATCGGCGCGGCAGTGCCTTCCTGCGGGATCCGTCGTGACCGGGCCGGCCGTCTTCGACAGCAACCGGACGGACCGGATCGGACTGCCCGAGGCGGTCCTAGCAGATGGGAAGTCCGATGAGGATCTGATCACCATCCTGACGTCCCTGCGGGAAGAAGGCACGCCAGCCTTGGTGACACGCCTTACCCCAGCAGCTCACTCGGCATTGCCACCATCCCTGCGGACGGCCATGGACTACGATGCATTGTCGTCGACGGGATATCTGGGTGAAACGGCCCCAATCGATCCGGGCTTTGGCTCGGTCGCCGTCGTTGCGGCCGGAACGTCGGACAGAGCCTTGGCTGCAGAGGTGACACGGACACTTCAGTTCCTTGGGATTCCATCGACAGTGTTCACCGATCTCGGTGTCGCTGGACTGTGGCGGTTCCTGGAGAGACGGGATGAGATCGCCGCCCACACCGTCACCGTTCTCGTCGCGGGTATGGAGGGAGCTTTGTTCAGCGTCGCCGGGGGCCTTCTTCCCGGACCTGTGATCGCGGTACCCAGCCCCGTGGGCTACGGTGTCTCATCCGGAGGGCGGACAGCCCTCGATTCCGCGCTGGCGAGTTGCGCTCCGGGTGTCGTTGTCGTCAACATCGGCAATGGATATGGGGCCGCTTGCGCGGCGGCCCGGATACTGCTCGGTACGCGATCCGCTGCGAAAGGAGAGCCATGAGCGATCAATCCCAGGGCTTGAGCCGGGGGCTCCGGAGGCTGCGCAGCGCTGGGGCGGCGGTGGTCCTATCGGCCCTCGCCCTCCTGTCCGGCGGGCCCGCAGTTTCAAATGGCGCTGTCGACCTAGAACTGGTGCTGGCGATCGACAGCTCTGACAGCGTTGATGCGCGCGAGTTCGAACTGCAGGTTCGCGGCCTCGCCGCGGCGGTCCGTCACCCTGACGTTCTCGCGGCCATTGATGCCGGGTTCCATGGCGCCGTCGCAATTACGGTCATCGAGTGGGCAAGTGCGGGTCAGCAGATAACGCGCCTGCCGTGGACCCGTATTGACGGACCACAGAGTGCTGCGGCGGCCGGCGCGGAGATCGAAGTGTACAATCGGTCCTTCGAAGTCGGTGTGACGTCCCTGTCAGGCGCGCTCGACGCCGCCATGGCTGCTTTTGCCATCAGTCCCTTTGAGACGACACGGCGCACCATCGACGTCGTCGCGGACGGCCGCCATAACGACGGCCGGCCCTTAGCCTTGGCGCGGGCCAGCGTTCTTTCACAAGGTGTGACCATCAACGCCCTTGCGATCCAAACCGAGTACTACCGTCTGCATGAGTATTTCCGCCAGGAACTGATTGGCGGGCCCGGATCATTCGTTGAGACGACCCAGAACTACGAAACGTTTCCTGCGGCAATTCTCAGAAAGCTGATCCGCGAAATCTCGGCGACGCCGATGAGTTGAGGTCACCTGGAGGGCCGTTGGGACCGGTCAGAGCACGCGTTCAAACTGAAACCGTCTGGTTTCCCGGCCCGTGAATGCATCATAGGCATAGCCCCAGTTGACACGCTCGCTCGCGGCGCCCGGCCGGGCATAAACGTTCATGGCAAGGATTCCATCGGCGCCCCGATACCGGATGGGAAGGCTCAACCGGTCGAAAATGATATGCGACCGGTCCTTGGAGCTGAGTTGTCCCCGGTAGTAGACGGCGTTACCGGCGAGAGCGGCTTCGAACATCGGAAAAACCTCTCTGTACTTTGCCGGGCCGATAAACTCGTCGAGGAACATGCCGGTCAAGTCACGGCCGTTCGCCTCGCAAATGGTTGTTCCGACCAAGTCGTACCGGAAACGCTTCCCTTCACGATGCCCCATGAACAGGCACGGCAGAAACTCCTTCATGCAGAGCGGGTCGATGTTCCGCCGGTCGACACACCCATCCTCCCCGATACAGGAGGACCAGTAACGGAAGAACTTGACCATTAGGTCGGATCGAGAAATCTCCAGTATTCTTTGGGCCAAGGGCAGGTCATTCGGGTGACTATCAATAATAATTGGGCATTCCATAAATATGGTTTCCAGTCAAAATTATTGAGACCGGTGATTTCTCCATAAATCTCAGGATGTTTATCTTTATGTTATCCTATGAAACCATACCGATATGATCGAATAAGATAAAGATTTTTCTGGATTATTTTCATTTTTGACCAGAAACCAGTTTTCTATCGACTATTTTTGATGGAATACCCTAAGAGGATACTTTGGCTATAGGCGCGATCCTATTGCGTAGGGCCGGGCGCGCTGATACTGGAAATGACGTTGGGTGAAACGATGGCTATGACGACCATGCCAGACAATCGACATCGCAACTCCGACCCCATGCAGTCCAGGGCGGCGACAGTAGAAGACACCGTTCCGGTTCTTGATCTGGGCCCCTACCTCAGCGGCGAACCCGGGGCTCTGCCAGCACTCGGCTCATCGCTTCGGGAAGCATGCGAGACGGTCGGGTTCTATTTCGTCATCAACCACGGCGTACCCGACGATCTGATCGCCCGGACTTTCGCCGAGGCGGCGCGGTTCCACAGCCTTCCCCAGGATGAGAAGTCACGGCTCGCGGTCAACGAACACAATATCGGCTACATGGGTTTCAAGGGCAGCACCACCCGGAGCAGCCGAGTCCATCAGAACACCAAGCCGAACCTGAACGAAGCCCTGTTCCTGAAACGGGATCTGGCATCGGATCATCCAGACGTCGTCGCGGGAAAGCGGTTTCGCGGCGCAAATCAGTGGCCGGATGAGGCCCTCATTCCAGGCTTTCGCGAAGCAATCAACGCCTACTGCGCAGCGACCGAGAACTTTGCTCTCTCCCTGATGCCGGTCTATGCGTCCGCCTTGGGACTTCCCCACAGTTTCTTTGACGAGGCGTTCCGGGAGCCGCAGTACACTCTGCGGATGACCCACTATCCACCCGTTTCCGATCAGGATATCGAGGACAATCAGTACGCCATCGCCCCCCATACCGATTCAGGGTTCATGACGCTGCTGCCCCAGAATGAGTTACCGGGGCTGGCCATCCGCAAGACGGACGGCACCTGGATTGAGCCGCCGGCGATCCCGGGGTCCTATCTTGTTAACACTGGTGATCTGGCACGCCGGTGGACCAACCACCGGTTTCTGTCGACGCCCCACCGCGTCGTCCATCGAAGCACACAGGACCGGTACGCGATCCCATTCTTCTTCGACTGCAACATTGACTGGCCGATGGCCTGTCTGCCGACTTGTACCGAAGAGGACAATCCGCCCCGCTACCCGACGGAGACGTATACCGAGTACATGCTCTGGTTCGGCTCGCAGAACTACAAGCACATCGTCCCGAAAACCGATGAGAAGGTGGCCGACGTCGACTAGAGTTTAGATGACCTCATACGGGAGGTCAGACCAAAAAAAGACGCCCCAGCGAGGCCAGGGCGTCTCTCAATACTGTCTTTCAAGAACCGTCAGGATGCTGCTTTCGCCATCTCTTCAAGCGTCGCGATACGCGCTTCCAGCTTGGCGATCACGTCCTTGTCGCTTGCGTCCTTCAGCTCGTCCCGGAGATCAGCGATCTCCTGGGCATTGGCTGCGGTATCGATCTCCGACACCGGCCGGGCCTCTTCGGCGAGGACTGTGCACCGCTCTTCGGTAACCTCGGCAAACCCGCCAGCGACAAAGATCCGCTCGGAAATCGACTTGCCGTCCGCATAGACGTCGATAACGCCCGGATTCAGGGTCGAGATCATCGGCGCATGGCGGGGCAGGACACCGAAATACCCTTCCGTGCCGGGCACGACGACCATGCCAACGTCCTCGGACACCAGCAGTTTCTCGGGCGAGACCAACTCGAATCGGGTCGTATCGGCCATGGTTTCTTCCTAACGCGGACCCGACCGGGTCCGCCAATTCGGTTACGCCAACTGGCCCGATCAGGCCGCTTCGGCCGCCATCTTCTTGGCCTTCTCGATGACCTCGTCGATGCCACCGACCATGTAGAACGCTGCTTCCGGCAGATCATCGTGCTGACCGGCAACGATCTCCTTGAAGCCGCGGATGGTCTCTTCGAGGCTGACGAGCTTGCCCGGCGAGCCGGTGAAGACCTCGGCAACGTGGAACGGCTGAGACAGGAAGCGCTGGATCTTCCGGGCGCGGGCCACGGTCAGGCGATCCTCTTCCGACAGCTCGTCCATGCCCAGGATGGCGATGATGTCCTGCAGCGACTTGTAGGTCTGCAGAACTTCCTGCACCTGACGGGCGATGTTGTAGTGGTCCTCGCCAATGATCCGCGGGTCGAGCATCCGGGAGGTGGAGTCGAGCGGGTCGACAGCCGGGTAGATGCCCAGCTCCGCGATCGAGCGCGACAGAACGGTGGTCGCGTCCAAGTGCGAGAACGAGGTGGCCGGCGCCGGGTCGGTCAAGTCGTCCGCCGGCACGTAGATGGCCTGGACCGAGGTGATCGAACCCTTCTTGGTGGTGGTGATCCGCTCCTGCAAGGCACCCATATCCGTGGACAGGGTCGGCTGATAGCCAACCGCCGAAGGGATTCGGCCGAGAAGGGCCGACACTTCCGAACCCGCCTGGGTGAAGCGGAAGATGTTGTCGACGAAGAACAGCACGTCCTGGCCTTCCTCGTCCCGGAAGTACTCGGCCAAGGTCAGACCGGTCAGACCGACGCGGGCACGGGCTCCCGGCGGCTCATTCATCTGGCCGTAGACCAGTGCGGCTTTGGAGCCCTCGCCGTCCGGCACGATGACGCCGGACTCGACCATCTCGTGGTAGAGGTCGTTGCCTTCGCGCGTCCGCTCACCCACGCCAGCGAACACGGAATAACCGCCGTGCGCCTTCGCGATGTTGTTGATGAGCTCCATGATCAAGACGGTCTTGCCGACGCCGGCACCGCCGAACAGGCCAATCTTACCGCCACGCGCATACGGGGCGAGAAGATCGACGACCTTGATGCCCGTCACCAGGATCTCAGCTTCCGTCGACTGGTCGACAAATTCCGGAGTTGCGCGGTGGATCGGCAGGCTCATCTTCGACTGGACCGGCTCACCCTCGTCAACCGGCTCGCCAACCACGTTGAGAATGCGGCCCAACGTCTCCGGACCGACCGGAACCGAGATCGGCGCGCCTGTATCCTCGACCGGCTGTCCACGCACCAAGCCTTCGGTGCTGTCCATCGCGATCGTCCGGACAGCATTCTCGCCCAGGTGCTGCGCCACCTCGAGAATCAGCCGGTTTCCGCTGTTCGTGGTGGTGAGGGCGTTCAGGATCGCCGGCAGCTCGCCGTCGAACTGAACGTCCACGACAGCACCGATGACCTGGGTGATCTTGCCCGTCGAGTTGGTTGTCATCGTCCGCTCCATTCCGTGTCCATTCGGGACCACTCGTCTCGTCTGTTGTTATCCGTCGCCGCTTAAAGCGCTTCCGCACCGGAGATGATCTCGATCAGCTCTTTGGTGATATCGGCCTGGCGGGTCCGGTTGTAAGTCAAGGTCAGGCTGTTGATCATGTCGCCCGCGTTCCGGGTGGCATTGTCCATCGCCGTCATACGCGCGCCGTGCTCACTCGCCGTATTCTCGAGCAAAGCGCTGAAGATCTGGGTCGCGACATTGCGTGGCAAGAGCGCGGCCAGGATACCTTCCTCGTCCGGCTCATACTCATACAGCGCGCCGGATCCCGCATCCGCATCATCGGCAACTTCCGGCACGCTGGCCGGGATCAGCCGCTGCTCGGTCACGATCTGGGTCATGGCCGATTGGAAGCGGTTGAAGATCGCCGTGCAAACGTCGAGCTCGCCGTCGTCGAACATGCGGATGATCTTCCGCGCGATGTCGTCCGCGGACTCGAAAGCCACGCCCCGGCGGGTCAGACCCTCGTAGCTGTCGACGATCAGGCTGCCGAATTCCCGACGCAGCGCATCGCGGGCCTTTTTGCCGACGCAGAGGATCTTGACCGTCTTACCGTCCTCGGTAAGGGCTGCGATCCGGCGGCGTGCCGCCCGCACGATCGAGGAGTTGAACGCCCCGCAGAGACCGCGGTCGGCCGTCATCACAACGATCAGGTGGGTCTGGTCCGAGCCGGAGCCGGCCAGAAGGCGCGGTCCACCGGCGCCGGACGCCTTACCGGCGAGAGAGCCGATCATCCGTTCCATGCGCTCGGCATAGGGACGGCCAGCCTCCGCCTGCTCTTGCGCGCGGCGAAGCTTGGCGGCGGCGACCATCTTCATGGCCGACGTGATCTTTTGCGTCGACTTGATGCTGTTGATCCGGATCTTGAGGTCCTTGAGCGAAGGCATACCGCTTCATCCGTCCTCGTGGTCGAGACCGGCGTCGGCACCCTAAGGCACCGGCGCCGGGCCGCGTGTCTTAGGCGAAGGTCTTGGCGTAGGCGTCGATAAACTTGGTCAGTTTCTCGTCGGTTTCCTTGCCGAGATCCTTGTCGTTGCGGATCGCTTCCAGGATGTCGGAGCCTTTGGCCCGAATCTCGGAAAGCAGCCCCTGCTCAAACCGCGTGATCTCCCGCAGATCCACGCCGTCGAGATAGCCCCGAACACCGGCGAAGATCGCGACCACCTGCTCCTCGAACGGAAGCGGCGTGTACTGCGGCTGCTTCAGAAGCTCCGTCAGACGCGCGCCACGGGCCAGAAGGCGCTGGGTCACCGCGTCCAGGTCGGAGGCGAACTGGGAGAAGGCCGCCATCTCACGATACTGGGCCAGCTCAAGCTTAATGCTGCCCGCCACCTTCTTCATCGCTTTCGTCTGGGCAGCGGAGCCCACACGGCTGACCGACAGACCGACGTTCACCGCCGGACGGATGCCCTTATAGAAGAGGTCCGTCTCAAGGAAGATCTGACCGTCGGTGATCGAGATCACGTTGGTCGGGATGTAGGCGGAAACGTCGCCGGCCTGCGTCTCAATGATCGGCAGGGCCGTCAGCGAGCCAGCACCATTGTCGTCGTTCATCTTCGCCGCACGCTCCAGCAGCCGCGAGTGAACGTAGAACACGTCGCCCGGGAACGCCTCACGCCCCGGCGGGCGGCGAAGCAGCAGCGACATCTGGCGATATGCAACCGCCTGCTTGGAGAGATCGTCATAGACGATGACGGCGTGCATGCCGTTGTCGCGGAAGAACTCGCCCATGGCACAGCCGGCATACGGGGCCAGGAACTGCATCGGTGCCGGATCGGACGCCGTAGCCGCGATGACGATCGAGTATTCCAGCGCACCGTAGTCTTCCAGCGTCTTCACGATCTGGGCAACGGTGGAGCGCTTCTGACCGATCGCGACATAGACGCAGAACAGCTTCTTCGACTCGTCGTCGCCAGCGGCGTCGTTGACGGCCTTCTGGTTGATGAAGGTATCAACGGCGATGGCGGTCTTGCCGGTCTGGCGGTCGCCGATGATCAGCTCACGCTGGCCGCGGCCGATCGGGATCAGGCTATCGATGGACTTGAGGCCGGTCTGCATCGGCTCGTGCACGGACTTGCGCGGCATGATGCCCGGCGCCTTCACCTCAACACGGCGGCGCTCTTCGAACTCGATCGGGCCCTTGCCGTCGAGTGGATTGCCGAGCGGGTCAACGACCCGGCCGAGCAGCTTGCGGCCAACCGGCACGTCGACGATCGCACCCGTCCGCTTGACGGTGTCGCCTTCCTTGATGTCCCGGTCGGAGCCGAAGATAACGATGCCGACGTTGTCGCTCTCAAGGTTCAGCGCCATGCCCTGAATGCCGTTCGGGAACGACACCATCTCACCGGCCTGGACCTGGTCGAGACCGTAGACTCGGGCAATGCCGTCACCGACCGACAGCACCGTTCCGACCTCGGCAACTTCCGCCTCGGTTCCGAAATTGGCGATCTGATCCTTAAGGATCGAGGAGATTTCGGCGGCGTTGATATCCATCAGCCAGCACCCTTCATTGCGAGTTGCAGACGCTGCAGTTTGGTGCGCAGCGAGCTGTCGACCATTCGTGAGCCGACCCGAACGATGAGACCACCGATCAGAGACGGATCCACGGAAACATTGACGGCGACCTTTTGGCCGACCGCAGCCCGGAGCTGCTCGGTCACCTGTTCAATCTCGGCATCGCCCAACACAACGGCGGACGTCACCTCAGCCGTCACCTCGCCGCGGCGGTTCGCCAACTCGGCAAGATAGGCCTTAATCATGTCGGCTAGCGCGAAGAGGCGGCGGTTATCCGCCACCGCACCAACGAACTTGGTGGTCAGCGGATTGGCGCCCGCTTTCTCCATCATCGCGGTCATGGCCTTCATCTGCTCACTCCGGCCAATGACCGGGGAGCGGACGAGCCGCTTTAAATCAGCACTTTCGCCCAACAGAACGAGAAGACCGCGCAGGTCGTCGGCGACAGCGTCGAGGACCTTGTGTTCGTCCGCCAGATCGTACAGCGCCGATGCGTATCGACCGGCGAGACCTGTGGTTTGAGAAGCCACTCTGATAAGCCTCTTCGGAAAGGGCCGGACGGTGATGCGGACCGTTGCCGGTAGCCGCCTCACCCAGGCGAAAACTCGGAAAAACCAAGGCGTCGGGAAGCGCTCCCCTCCCAGCGCGGCGCCTCTCTAGCACAAGCCCAATGGGGGTGCAAGACGACCCTGCCACGGTTCTTCCGCACTGCCGAAATGACATCGAATTCCGACGGTCACATAAAGCTGTAAGGATCCACGTCAATACCAAGCCGGACGGTACCGGGAATGGGAACTCGGCTCAGCCATTCCCGAAGAATTGCCTGCACGTTGGCGCGTCTATCCGCTTTCAGCAGAAGCCGTCTCCGGTGCCGCCCCCTTAACAGAGACAGAGGGGCCGGCGCGGGTCCAAGAATATCGACGCCCTCCAATCGCGGCGCTGACCGCGCAAGGGCCCGGGCGACCGCATCGGCCTGATCAGCGTCTTTGGCGCTGACGATCAGGGCCGCCAGACGGCCAAACGGCGGCATTCCCTGGAGTCTCCGTCCATCAGCCTCCCGATTGAGGAAACCGTCCCGATCGGACGCCGCAATGGCCTGCATCAGCGGATCATCCGGTTGATGGGTCTGGAGCAGCACGCGTCCGGGCTTCCGGGAGCGGCCCGCACGACCGGCCACCTGTTGGAGAAGCTGAAACGTCCGCTCGCCAGCGCGAAGATCGCCACCCGACAGACCGAGGTCCGCATCCACCACCCCGACCAACGTCAGACCCGGAAAGTGATATCCTTTGGCGACAATCTGGGTGCCCACAAGAATATCGATCTCGCCCGCCGTCATCGCCCGGACAAACTCAGCCGCGGCGGCGGGTCCCGTCAGCGTATCACTGGAGACGGTTTGAACCCGGGCATCCGGAAACCGCTCATAGACCTCCTCGGCCACCCTTTCGATTCCGGGACCGCTGGCCACGAGGCTGTCCTCGGCGCCGCAGCTCGGGCATTTCTCGGGCAGCCGGCTGGAGAACCCGCAATGATGGCACTGCAGCCGACCCGACAGGCGGTGCTCCACCAACCACGCGGAACAGCTCGGGCATTCAATCCTGTGGCCGCAGGCGCGGCACAGCGTCAGCGGCGCGTAGCCGCGACGGTTCAGGAACAGAAGCGCCTGCTCTCCCCGCTCGACGGTGGCGTGAACCGCGCGCGACAGTGTGTTGGACAGCCAACGGCCGCGTTCAGGGCGGTCGCGGCGCAAGTCCACCAAGTCAATATCGGGCAGGCGCGCCGGGCCGTAACGCGCCGGAAGCTCGAGCCGCCGGAACCGGCCCGTCTCAACATTGGTCCAAGTCTCGAGCGATGGGGTCGCGGTGGCCAAAACGATTGGAATGTCCTCAATCCTGGCACGCACGATCGCCATATCGCGCCCGTGATAGGAGACACCGTCGTCTTGCTTGTAGGCCGCGTCATGCTCCTCATCGACGACGATCACGCCCAGTTCCCGGAACGGGAGGAATAAGGCGGACCGTGCACCGACGACCACACGGGCGCGGCCCTCGGAAACCGCCCGCCAGACCGCCCGCCGTCGCGGAGGCCCGATTTCCGAGTGCCATACAGCCGGGGTCACGCCGAACCGGGCTTCGAACCTTTCCAGCCAGGGCGTGGAGAGGGCAATCTCCGGAACCAGCACCAGGGCCTGTCGTCCTTGCTTCAGCGCTTCGGCAACCGCCTCCAGGTACACTTCCGTTTTGCCGGATCCCGTCACGCCATCGAGCAATGTCACGCCGAAGCCCGGTTCCGATACAGCCCCCCGGAGAGACGCCGCCGCCGCCTCTTGGTCGGAGGTCAACTCGGGCGCTTCGTAATCCGGATCCGGTTTCGGAATGGCAGGCTCGGATGGCAGGTCGACCGTCACCAAAAGACCGGCTTCAAGCATTCCCTTGACGACCCCGGCCCCGACCGCCGCTTCAACCGCGATGTCGGTCGTCGTGCGGGGGGGCCCGTCCTCCAGCAGATCAAGGACACGGCGCCGCGCGGGCGTGAGCCGGGGTTCCTTATCCGGGGCGGCCGGGTTCCGGACAAAGGCACGTATGGGTTTCGGCGGCTCAAAAGCGGCCGGCACACTCATCGCAAGCCGTACGACGGATCCCATCGGGGCGAGTGTCCATGACGCCGTCCATTTGACCAGTTCCACAACCGCGTTTGGCAACGGGTCGATTGGAAAACGCCGGATCACCGCCTTGAGCTTGTCCGCCGGCACGGTGTCGTCTGCAGGCCCGAGAACAACGCCATGGAGACGCCGGCGGCCCAGGGGGACTTCCACAATTGCCCCCGGCTCCAAATGCGTCTCCGGCGGCACCGCATAGTCGTAGGGCTCCGCCAGGGGCAGGGGCAGCAATACCCGCACCCGTTCGGGGGCCTGTTCAAACAAATCCGTGCCGGGTGCTGAAGACGGCTCATCGGTCATGGGCGGAGTGTGTTGCCTGGAGGGCACGGCGGCAAACGGCACGGCTTCCACCCGCCGGAATTCAGCCCGGCTGTGCTGGCCACCCTTTGGCCGATCCGCTAGACTCGCTATCGATTCGGGAGGCCTGGGCCTTTCAATGGGTAAGATGAGATCTTTGAGGGATCGTTAGCAGCATGCAGTTCTTTATCGACACGGCGGATCTGGCTGAGATCGAGGATCTCTCAACAACGGGTCTGGTCGACGGGGTTACGACGAATCCCTCCCTTGTCGCAAAAACCGGCCGCAACTTTCTTGAGGTTGTCGCCGAGATCTGTGAGGCGATCCCGGGCCCGGTGAGTGCCGAGGTCACCGCGACCGACTTCGATACGATGCTGAAGGAAGGCCACAAACTGGCCGCCATCGCTGACAACATTGCGGTGAAAGTTCCGCTGACCGTCGATGGGCTGAAGACCTGCAAGGCACTGTCGGACGAAGGCATCGCCGTCAACGTAACGCTCTGCTTCTCCGCCGGTCAGGCGCTCCTCGCGGCGAAGGCCGGGGCCGCCTACATCTCCCCGTTCATCGGCCGCCTCGACGATATTGGCCTGACGGGAATGGAGCTGATCGCCGACATTGCGGACATCTACGGCAACTACGGCTTCACCACCGAAATCCTGGCCGCCTCGATACGGGGCCCCCAGCATGTGATCGATGCAGCCAAGGCCGGTGCAGACGTAGCAACCATCCCGCCTGCCGTCCTGCGCGCGCTCTACAAGCATCCGCTGACGGATAAGGGTCTCGACGCCTTCCTCTCGGATTGGGCCAAGACCGGACAATCCATTCTGGATGACGGCGCATGACGGACCGCCGGCCCGCTACCGACCGCGGTGTCGACACGGGCGTGCCGGCAAACGCCGGGCCGGAAAGGTCGATCGACGCCGACGACGTCGCCGCCTATCTCCGGACCCACCCGACGTTTCTTCAGGACAATCCGGAACTGATCGACGTTCTCGCACCGCCAAGCCGCAGCGCGGACACGGTCGTCGACATGCAGCATTTCATGCTCCAGCGCCTCCGGGCAGAGAACCAGCGTCTGCATGACCTCTACGCGGGCCTCGTATCCACCGCGCGCGACAACCAGTCCGCCATCGGCCGGACCCATGATGCGAGCCTTGTGATCATCGGCGCCAGCAGCTTCGAGAGCCTGATCCAGGCCGTGACCCATGAGTTGGCGATCCGCTTGGACGTGGATGTCGTCACCATTTGCGTGGAGGCCGAGGAGACCAACGTTCCCCGTGCCTATGCCGCCGGGGTACGCGCCTTGCCGGATGGCATGATCGACCGTCTGATCGGGACGAGCCGGGATGTGGCGCTTGCCGCCGACGTTCAGGGAGATCCCAGGGTCTTCGGTGCGGCCGCCGGCCTTGTCCGGAGCCAGGCCTTGGCCCGCATGACCATCAGCCCGACAGCCCCCCGCGGCCTCTTGGCGCTCGGCTCGCGGAACCCGGAGACTTTCGGGCCCGGCCAGGGGACGGAGCTGCTGGCTTATCTGGTTCGCGTGCTTGAGATCACGATGCGGCAATGGCTGAATCTGCCGGCCTGACAGACACACCGGACGGTTTGGCGATCCTGCTGGAGCTTGAGCCGGCCCTTGCCGCAGCCGTCTCCGCATGGCGGGAGTGGATGGCGGTGGAGCGAAGGTACGCCTCTCACACCATCGAGGCCTATGGCCGGGATCTTTCAACGTTTTTGCGGTTCGTTGGTGAGCATACCGGTGACGCGCCGACGCTTACCGGCCTGTCGGCACTCAAAGCTGCGGACTTCCGGTCCTACCTCGCCTCAGATGCGCGGCGGGGCAGGGCCCGGTCCTCCTCTGCCCGCGCGTTGTCGGTGGTCCGGACCTTCTTCCGGTTTTTGGAGCGGCGGGGATTGGCGGAAAACGCGGCGGTGACCGCCGTCCGCTCCCCAAAGAAGACCGACGCCGTTCCGAAGGCCCTTTCGGTCGGCGAGGCGTCCAGCGCCTTGGAGAGCATCGCCGATTTGGCGGTGGAACCGTGGATCGGCAGCCGTGACGTCGCGCTTGTCACGCTGCTTTACGGATGCGGTCTTCGGATCGGGGAAGCAATCGGCCTGGACCGCCGGGACGCACCGTTGGGTGAAACGCTGATTGTCCTCGGCAAGGGCGGCAAGCAACGCCTGGTCCCGGTTCTGCCCGTGGTGCGGTCGGCTGTTAAGACCTACCTGGATGCATGCCCCTATTCCCTGGAGCCAACCGATCCGCTTTTCGTCGGCGCCAAAGGCAAGCGTCTTCAGCCCGCGATCCTGCAGCGGACCCTAAAGACCCTGCGGGCGGCGCTCGATCTGCCGGAAAGCACAACCCCGCACGCGCTGCGGCACTCCTTCGCCACACATCTGTTGGCGGGCGGGGGCGATCTTCGGGCAATTCAGGAATTGCTGGGTCACGCGTCGCTGTCCACGACCCAACGATACACGCGTGTCGACACGGCCCGGCTCATGGACGTCCACGCGGCCGCTCATCCGAGAGACCGCGTGCGCCGGTAGGGGAGACTGGAAGGGCCGATTAGCCCCGGGGGATCATACCCCGGACATGCACGTCCCCGTCCGCAATCGCTTCTTTCAGGGTCTCGAGGCCCCGCTGAAGTTCCTCGTAGGCTTGGCGATACCGGGTCAGTTCTTCCACAGCCGAGTGCTTCAGCAGTCCGTCCGGTGGCGTCCCGGTATCCAGGAGCCTGGCCAGGTAACGTCCTCGGATCTTGGCGGCGGTGCTGGCCACGCCCTCGATCTCCTTGGAGGAGACGTCCATCACGGTTGACCGGACCGATTTCCGGTTCTGCTCGGAAACGAAGTGTTCGAGCTCGCGAATATACTGCTGCGGGTTGACGCGCGGGGCTTCCGGCTCATCCAGCCAGGACGACTTTGCCTGACGGGTCGGTTGCGGGGCCGGATTGGCCGGACGGGCCGCCAGTTTGGCTGCCGGTCTCACGTTCCTGTTCACAGCGTCGGGTGCCGGCCCCAGGTCGGCAAGACGCGGACCGCGTGGCCGTGTGACGGCCTTTTGAGGGACAGGTTGCGTCTTGGCGGCGGTCTTCTTCGAGCCGGCGTTGTTGGCGGCAGGCGGCGGCGCCTTGGCAGTTTGCTTGGCGCGCGGCATCGATTGATCGGCCGGGGACGGCTTACCGGCAGGGGCACCTTGCCGGACTTGACGATCGCGCGCCGGTTCCGTGCGTGGGGACGGTGCGTCGCTTTCCGGATAAGGGTCCCAGGCACCGCCCTCCTCTCCGGCGTCGGCACCCTTCTTCAACCCGGCTTTCAATGCGGCAGCAAGCGACATGTCCGTCTCCCGAATAGGCAATCTTTGGGTCGTGTCGACCCGTCGCGAGAAGGTCAAGCAAAGGGCGTGCCGGTTTTGATCCCTGTCGGTCCGTCGTTGACTTCCCCGCCCCATCGTGCGACGTGACGCGCATGATTTCGGGCACGGCACATCTCCGAGTGGTTCTGCGACGTCGACGTATCGACGTCGCGAGGCCGTGTCCTATCCGACGACGCTGACACGCTTCCCGACGTTAAACCGTCGCCGCCCCTTTTAGCCGGGGCGAAGGGCGTCGTCGTGCGTTCTCGGAGAGAAACCATGTCCGCTACTCAAATCTCAACCTCCCCCCTTCATCAAGTAGCCAACGATACCAGCGCCTTGATGGACATCGCCGCCCGGCCGCCTGTGGTCTTCAGCCACGGCAAAGGCTCCTTCCTCTGGGACTCAGAGGGCAAGAAATACCTTGATCTCGTCCAGGGTTGGGCCGTTAACAGCCTAGGCCACGCTCCCGACCTCATCGCCGAAACACTGGCGGAACAGGCCTCACGGCTCATCACACCAAGCCCCGCCTATCACAATGACCAATCCGTTGGCTTTGCGACCGCTTTGGCTGCGGCGTCAGGACTGGATGAGGTGTTCTTCACCAGTTCAGGGGCGGAAGCGAATGAGGGGGCGATCAAGCTGGCCAGGAAATACGGTGCTAAAGCCAAGGGCGGCGCCTATCAGATCATCACCTTCACCGGCGGCTTTCACGGCCGAACCCTTGCGACCATGTCCGCGTCCGGGAAACTCGCCTTCGAGTCCCTCTTTGAGCCGAAGGTGCCCGGGTTCCCGAAGGCGACGCTGAACGACATCGCCAGCGTCGAGGCTCTGATCGGGCCGGAGACCGTTGGCATCATGCTGGAGCCTATCCAAGGCGAGGCTGGCGTGATCCCGGCCTCCCTCTCCTTCCTGGAGGATCTGCGGGCGCTTGCGAGCCAACACGGGCTTCTTTTGATCCTGGACGAGATTCAAACGGGCATGGGACGGACAGGGAGCCTGTTCGACTTCATGAATGCGGGGATCGAGCCGGACATCATGACGCTCGGCAAAGGGATCGGCGGCGGGGTCCCGCTGGGCGCCCTGCTGGCGACAAAGACCGCCAGCTGTTTCGAGTACGGGGACCAAGGGGGCACTTACAACGGCAATCCGCTGATGTGCGCGGTCGGTTCGGCCGTCCTGGACGCGGTCACAAGCCCCGGTTTTCTCAACACCGTCTCAATGCGGTCAGACACCCTTCAGACGGCGCTCGAAACCCTGTCGGCCAAGCATGGCCTCGGCAAGATCCGGGGGCGCGGCCTGTTGCTGGCCCTTGATCTCAAGACACCCGTCGGCGCCGATCTTGTTGAAGCGGCAAGACAGAACGGTCTGCTGATCAACAGTCCCCGGCCCGACAGCCTCCGTTTCATGCCGTCGCTGACGATCACGGAGGAGGAGATCGAAGAGGCAATGACCATACTGGACACTGTCCTTTCCACTCACGGGTCGATGACCGGTTCGTGACTTCTCCCGCGGCGGGGGCTCGGGCACTCTCGACGGATGAGACATTCCCGCTCCCCCGCCGCACCCGCTGCGGCTTTGCTGGTGGCGATTGGCTTGCTTGTCGGTCTCGCCACCGGCCCCGTTCTTGCCGCAGATGCAGGCGACCGCTGGCGGCATGCCTGGCCGAACACCGACTTCAGCAAGCGCAATGTCGATCTCACGGAGATCTTCTCAGGCGGCCCGCCCCGCGACGGCATTCCGCCGATCGATGACCCGGCCTTTGAGCCTGCCAACCAGATGACCGATGCGCCAAGGGCGACGGAGCCGGTCATTTCTATCGTGGTCGGCGGGGAAGCGCGGGCCTATCCGCTGCGAGTCCTGACCTGGCATGAAATCGTCAATGACGAGATCGCCGGCGTGCCCGTCGCGGTCACCTACTGCCCGCTCTGCAACGCGGCGATCGTCTTCGACCGGCGGGTCGATGGAAAGGTCCTCGACTTCGGAACGACCGGCAATCTGCGACGCTCCGATCTTGTCATGTACGACCGTCAGACAGAAAGCTGGTGGCAGCAGTTCATCGGTGAGGGAATTGTCGGTGAGATGACCGGCACATCCCTCAAGATGCTACCTGCACGCCTCGAAGCGTT
Source organism: Thalassobaculaceae bacterium (assembly GCA_963691835.1). Lineage (GTDB taxonomy): Bacteria > Pseudomonadota > Alphaproteobacteria > Thalassobaculales > Thalassobaculaceae. Next base: position 2,692,029 of record OY829383.1, on the reverse strand, counting down.
CGAGCGTTTCACGGCCCGATATCCGGACGCGAAAGTGCTGGTGCCCAACAATCCAACCATGCGGCCTTATGGCATCAATCCCTATGTCGGCTATGACAGCAGTGCCTATCCCTTCCTCTACAACGGCGAGATGCCGGAGGGGATCGCCCCCCTCGCCTATGTCGTCGCCGTCGGCGATACGGCCTGGAGCCTCGATCTCCTGCGGGAGAAGGGCCGGATCGAGGAGGATGGGGTCGTGCTGACTTGGGAGCCTGGCCAGAACTCCGCGCTCGACAACCGGGCCATCGCGGCGGGCCGTGATGTGGGCAACGTCGTGGTCCAGAAGGTATCCGGCGACAGCGCCGAGGACATCGTCCACGACGTTACCTTCGCGTTCGTGTTTCATGCGTTCCGGCCGGACGGGCGTCTGATCAAGTAGGCGTCCGACGCCGCGCGCGGATTCGCGTTGAATTGTCGGCCACATGGTGGGAGACAGGGGGACTGCTCACCGCCCTGTGGCTCGCCATGCGTCTTCGTTTCCGCCCTTCCGCCAGTATCGCCATCACCTGCCTCGCGGCCGCCCTTTTCCTTGCAGGATGCGGTGAAAGGGTCGCGTCGAGCCCAATGGCCATGAGCCGGGTCAGCCTGAAGAACGCGTCCGCTGAAAAGCTGTGCGAGTCGATCGCGAACGGCTTCACCACCGAGGAAATTGATAAGGCGTTGGACGACCGCGGCCTCGAGTGCGACGAGAACGGTAAGCCGGTGAAGAAGAAGTTTCGCCGATACTGAGCGGTTCCGCCGCGTCAGAACCGCCAATGCGGTGGAACGGCCCCGGACACCGGTGAGCGGAACGTGGCAACCCGGTCGAGCCCGAGGGAACCGATATATGCCGTCCTGAGGTCCGGCCCCCCGAAGCAGATGCTCGCCGAGTTTCCGAGCGGCGAGCTGTTTGCCTGCACCAGCAAATCCCGCGACAACCTGTCGGCATTCCACGCCGCCTCGGCCTCGGCGACGAGAGCCGGATCCGACGCGTCCAGGACAACGGTGATGCGCCCATCCGGGGCAACCCTCAAAACCCTGTTCGAGACGACACAGGTCGCCCAGACATGGCCGTCCGCGTCAAATTCGAAGCCGTCAGGGAAATCTCCCTCGCCGTACTCCGTCACCGTCTCTCTTGGGCCAAGGGACGTGGCGGTTCCGTCCCCTTCGTGAATGGGATACCGGCTGAGGCGCCTGACCCACGTCTCGTGGACGTAGAGCCAGCACCCCGTCGGATCGACCTTGTTCTCGTTCGTGTAGCCGATCCCATCAGCCACAACCCGCGCACCGGACTCGTCGATCAGGATGACGCAGCCATCGTCCGCCCGTTTGTGCATCGCCTTGTCGCGCGGCTCCTGCCAGGTGCTGATGGAGACCCAAATGCGGCCGTGTTCGTCCCGGTTGACGAAGTTGGTGGACGGCAGCCGTCGTCCCTCGACCTCCGTGAGAACAGCTTCAAGCGAGCCGTCCCGCCGCAATCGCCAGGCCCCGCCATCCATGCCGAGATTGGCAACCAGGAACGATCCGTCCGGCTCCAACGACCAGCCGACAACCATGAATTCACTTGGACGATCAGCACCGGACGCAAGCCATGTGGCGGGGGCACCCGCGCCGGCGATCTGCGACACACCACCCCGGCCGTCCGACGCATAAAGCGCCCCGGCACTGGTCGCGACGACACATTCGGGACGGTTCAATCCGTCTCCGATGAATGTGACGTCGACCATGTCGATGATGGCCATGGCGCGCCTCCCCCTCTAGGGGGATATCGTAGCCATATTAACTATGTTGCGGAATGACCCGTTTGCTCAAACAACAGTTTTCTTTCCGCATCATCCGGCCGCTGGGTCCGGCGGCTGTCCTTCAGCAGATCCACACCACGCTGAACCGCCGGGCGGGATTTGATCGCCGCCCGCCAGCGGGAAAGGTTCGGGTAGGGATCGAGTGATGCGCCAAGCGGCTTGGCGATCAGAGCCCAGGGCCAAGAGATGATGTCGGCGATCGAGTAGTCGTCGCCTACGATCCACTCCCGCCCGTCCAGCCGTCGTTCCAACACACCCAGGGTCCTGTCGTACTCCCGGGCATAGCGGTCCTTGGCATACGGTTTGGTCTCAGGTGCGTAGTTCACGAAGTGGCTGAGCTGCCCACCCATGGGCCCTTGGTTCCCGGTCTGCCAGAACAGCCACTCCAGGACTTCCTTCTTGCCGAGATCGGTGTCGGGGATGAAGCGGCCCGTCTTGTTGGCGAGATACCAGAGGATGGCGCCGCTCTCGAAAACACTGACGGGGTCGCCCCCCGTATCGTGATCAACGATCGCCGGCATTCGGTTGTTTGGACTGATCGCCAGAAAGTCCGGCGCGAACTGATCCCCTTTGGAGATGTTCACCGCGATGGTGTTGTAGGGGATACCCAGCTCCTCCAGCAGGATCGATACCTTCCAGCCGTTCGGCGTGGGCCAGTAGTAGAAGTCCAACGTCCCCCTACTCCGCCGCGTCGCGCGCCGTCTGACCGGTCACGCCAGCGGCGTGCAGTTCGGCGATTTCATCCCGGGAGAACCCGAACTCCGTCAAGACCGCGTCCGTGTCGACGCCGAGGACGGGCGCCCCCCGCCGCATTTCAACCGGAGTCCCGGAGAAGCGGGCCGCCGGACGCGCCTGACGCAGTGTTCCCGCCTCCGGGTGTTCCAATACTTGGACGATCTCGTTCGCGGTGATCTGCGGATGGCTGATCATCTCCCGGCGCGTCACGACGGGAACGCAAGGCACATCCTCGGCATCGAGACGGGCCAGCGCCTCAGCGGTGGAAAACGTCGCCAAGGCCTCCTGTGTCAAGTTGAGCCGTGCGTCGATGTTCACCTGCCGCAACTCAGACGTCTTGAAGCGGGGATCATCGATCCACTCCAGCCGGCCAACAGCGCGGGCGAGGCCGTGCCACTGTTTGTCGGCATTGACGGCAACACTGATGTAGCCATCCGTCGTCTCGTAGATCAGGTCGATGAAGCTGTGCGCGGCCTCTTGGGGGAACTCGTCGCCCACAAAGGTCTGACTGCCCATATCGGAGTGCCAGAGGAAGGAGATGACGCTGTCGAGCATGGAAACCTGGACATGCTGACCCTCCCCTGTCCGCTCCCGTGCCAGCAGCGCAGAGGTGACCGCTTGCGCGGCGGTGAAGCCCGTGAGCTTGTCGGGAATGATCGTCCGGACAAGCCTCGGGCGGGCCTCGTCGGAGCCGCCCTGGATTGTCGTCAGCCCGGAAAGCGCCTGCACCAGCGGATCGTACACAGGCTTTTTCGCGTAGGGGCCATCCGGGCCAAAGCCGCTGATCGAAACGTACACCAGCCGGGGGTTGATCTCGCGAAGGGCCGCCTCGCCCAAGCCCATCCGGTCGGTGACACCGGGCCGAAAGTTCTGCACGAGAACGTCTGCGTCCTTTACCAGCCGCTTTACGGTCTCGATCCCCGCCTTGGTCTTGAGATCCAACGCGATCGACCGCTTGTTCCGGTTGTTGTTGACGAAGGTCGCCGAGAAACCGCCCCGCCTGTTGGCAGCCGCCCGCGTGAAATCCCCACCCTTGGGATTTTCCACCTTGATCACGTCGGCACCTTGATCGGCGAGCATCATCGTGGCCAAGGGGCCTGAGACAACGCTCGTCAGGTCGATAACGCGAAAGCCATGAAGGGGACCGGACATAAAAGATCTCCACTCTGAGCCTCTCTCAATCGATCCGGAGAGAGCAGAATTTCTGGAAACCCAAATTGCCCTTGTAGCCTTGTGAGGCAAGCGCCGCGTTTAGCAATGGTGAGTGTCAGATCCGGAACATTCGGTCTTCTACGGTGATCCAATGCTCAGATAATCGGCTGCTTCCAGGTGTAGCGGCCGTTCTCCATCATGCCGAAGTTATCGGGAATATCCGGATGACCGACGGTGCCGTTCTCGCCATCCTCCAGCAGGTTCTGCTCGGAGACGTACGCGATGTAATAGCTCTGCGGGTTCTCCGCGTAGAGGTGATAGAACGGCTGATCCTTTCGGGGCCGCATGTTCTCCGGAATCGCCTCGTACCAGTCCTCGGTGTTCTGGAACTCCGGATCCACGTCGAAAATGACGCCACGAAAGTCGTGATACCGATGCTTGACCACCGCCCCAATCGGAAATTTCGGCTCGACGATCTTCATGTTTGAGGCCCTTAAGACTCTACTCTTGCAATACATATTCCCAAGAAGGCGGCGGGCAACCTAGCAGCATGATGCCGCACTGCATATTCCCTTTGCCCCAGCCATGACATTTTTCAGTGCGAGGCGTTAAGAAATCGGAAATCGAAACCGTTTTCAGTCAAAATACCTTGCGGAGAGGACAGGAACTTGAGCAGGCGGTTGTCCGATGCCACGCAACTCTGACTCGATCGTCATCCTAATCGGCGACGGAGATACCGATCTACTTCTTGGCTCCGGGCTCGCCGACCTGATTTCCGCCGGCACTGGGGCGGACGCGGTCATCGCGTCCTCAGGTGACGACATCTTGTACGGCAATCAGGGCAACGACACGCTGGACGGCGACTTCGGTTTCGACACCCTGTTCGGCGGACAGGACAACGACCTTCTGCGTGCGGGCGCGGACGCTGATCTCATCTTCGGCAGTCTCGGTGACGACACACTGATCGGCGGAACCGGAAACGACACTTTATCCGGAGGTGCGGGGAGCGATGTGTTCGTCGTTTCGTCAGGCGGTGGCTCAGACGTCGCAACGGATTTCAGCTTTGGCACCGACCGCCTGCGTCTGTCGGGTGACGCGGATGTCGCTGATATCACCATCGGCACGGATGACGACGGCCGCACGCTTCTGACCATCGGAAGTGGCGGCGGCACCCTGAGGCTCGACGGTATCGGGGCGAGCGACATAACGGTGGCTGATTTGTTCGCGCCAGGGGGCGCCGATACGGCCAGCACCACCAACGACGTCCTTGTGGGCTCAAACGCGTCTGACGTGATTACAGCCCTGGCCGGCGCCGATGAAGTCTTCGCTGGGGCCGGAGCCGACCTGATCTACGGCAACCAAGGCGCCGACGGCCTTTTCGGCGAGTCCGGCGACGACACGCTGTTTGGAGGCCAGAACACCGATGTGCTTGCTGGTGGCGGCGGGAACGACAGCCTCTTGGGCAACCTCGGAAACGATACCTTAAGCGGCGGCACCGGCGACGACGTGATGATCGGCGGGGACGGCGCGGACCGGTTCGTGTTCGCCAGCGGGGATGGCGCAGACACCATCGACGGCTTCGTCTCAGGAAACGATCAACTGGCGTTCATAAGTCTAGAGGCCTCAGACATCGGGGTCAGCGCCACCACGGAAGGCGGTCTTCTCCTGACGATTTCAGGCGGTGGGACGATCACGTTCGACGATATCTCATCCATCGACACAACAAACTTTCTGTTCCTCTAACCCACTGGTTTAAAACTGCTTGCACTCAAACAAAGTTCTAGAATATTGATTCTACGCGAATAACGCGACATTTCCCGTTATGCGATTGCCGCTTTTCTAAGGTCAACCGAAAAAACTCTCCAACAAAGCGAAGACGGAAATCTGTTACCGACTTGTTAACGTATAGAGACATGTGTATTCAGATAGTTTCGTGTGCTCTATGTTATGCAAAATCTTTCGGACTTTGGCGAAATGGGCGATATACTGTCGTTGACTAAAGACGGACCCCCGATGACAGCGCGGAGTTGTGGGATCATTATCGAAATTTCTCCGAGAATTTCTGATAAAGACCGTTTCGAACGGGCGCCTGCTCCTTTGTGCGAAGAGGATTGGTCAGGGGCACGCACGATTCTGCGCCGGCTGGAGGAAGCCGGGGTTACGAACCTCACGGATTATGTGCGTCAGGATCCGGATATCTTAATGGAGCTGGCTGCCGGGATCCGTGTCATCGATGCGAACCAAGCCGCAATCGCTTTGTTCCGGGCACCGACCAAAGCCATTCTCATGGCACATCTGAATAGATTGCCCGATCTCGCAACCTTCTATCCGACCACCGGCCGTTCCGACGCCCTCCTGAGCATGCTGAACACCCTGATGGCCGGCGCCACCAGCGCCGTCGCGGATTCCAACGATATGGCCATTGACGGTCATCCAATGGTTCTTCGACGATCGGTGACCATCACCCGGGAAGACGATCCGTATTGGTCAAGGGTTATGGTCGGCTTCCAGGACGTCACCCGGGAACGGGCGGAGTCCACGCGGGCGCGATCGGAGCATGAGCGTCTGGCATTGGCTCATCGGGGCTCGAAGGACGGCATCTGGGACTGGAATGCGGAGGAGGATTGGTTCACCGCATCGGGCGTCGCGGCCAAGATCCCCGGCCTCGAAACGTTGGAGTACACCCGCCGCCCCAGCGATGTGATGGCCCTGTTTCACAAAGAGGATCAGGAGAAGCTGAAGGACGCCATTCGTGACGTCTTCCGGGGAGAGTCCGACGTCATTGAAGTGGAGATCCGGGTTCAACGGCGTGACGGCGCCGAGACCTGGGTGCGGCTCCGGGGTGCGGCTCAACGTACCGAGACCGGGTGGGTGACGCGTCTTGCGGGTTCCATCCGGGACGTAACAGCACGGCGGGCGGCAGGGGCGGAGATGCGCCGCGCCAAGGAAGAGGCTGAGTTCGCAAGCCGCGCCAAAACGGACTTACTGGCGAATATGAGCCATGAGCTCCGCACGCCACTCAACGCCATCATCGGCTTCGGTCAGATCATGGACAATGAGACTTTCGGGCCGGTCGGCACGCCGAAGTACCGGGAGTACATCGGCGATATTCTATCGAGTGCGTCCCATCTGCTTGAGGTCATTGGCGACGTGTTGGATATGGCACGGGTCGAGGCGAACGAGATCCAGCTCAACGAGGAAACCTTCGATCTCGCGGATGCGTTCGAGCGCGTCGACCGCCTTGTCCAGACTCGTGCCGCCGAGCGCCAGATACGGATCACCCGGGATATCAGGGAGCAGGACTTCGCCTTGTATGGGGACAGCCAGATCTTCCGTCAGATCCTGCTCAACCTGATGACCAATGCGATCAAGTACACCCCTGAGGGCGAACAGATTCACATCTATGCCCGCCCCGCCGACAACACCGTGGCGCCGAGGCGCATTGGCGGGCTCGACATCTGCGTCCGGGATACAGGCATCGGTATGTCGGACCAGCAAGTCGCCATCGCCATGCAGCCCTTTGGCCGTATCCGGGCCAACCCCTATGCCGCGACGGAGGGAACCGGCCTCGGTCTTCCGCTCGTCAAACGTCTCGTCGAACGCCACGGCGGCGCCTTCATCGTGCAGAGCGAAACCGACGTGGGGACAACCGCGATCGTTCGCTTGGGCAACGACCGCGTCTCAGCGGGTCCGCGGGTGCAGAACCAGGTCACCGAAGGAAAGACATCGGCAGCCCGGGGCAACGACTATTGTGCCGTCCAGCCGCCATCGACGGACAATGACGTGCCCGTGATGGATGAGGCGGCGTCGGAACACAGAAAGACCGCCAAGGCCCCCAACTGATCGGTGGAGACGAACTGTTTCGTCGGCTGGGCTGCAAGCAGGACATCGTTACGGACCTGCTCTTCGGTGATCCCGCGTGCCTTCGCGGTGTCGGGGATCTGCTTCTCGACCAGCGGCGTCAGCACATAGCCGGGTGAGATCGCGTTGACGGTCACGCCGAACTGCGCCCCCTCCAGAGCAGCAGTCTTCGTCAGCCCCAGGATGCCGTGCTTGGCGGCCACGTAGGCGGATTTGAAGGGCGAAGCGACCAGGCCGTGGGCGGAGGCGATGTTAATCACCCGCCCCCATTTCCGCGCCTTCATCTCTTCCATGGTCAACCGGATCGTGTGGAAGGCGGAGGACAGATTGATCGCGATGATCTGATCCCACTTCTCGACCGGAAACTCCTCCAAGGGAGAGACGAACTGGATGCCCGCGTTATTCACCACGATGTCCACCGGCCCCAGTTCCTTCCGGGCTTGGGAGACCATCGCTTCGATCTCGTCCGGTTTGGTCATATCCGCGCCAGAGTAGCCGACGTCGACGCCGAACTCCGTTGCCATGCCTTGCCGGATCGCCTCAATCTCCGCCGGATCGCCGAACCCGTTCAGCATCACGTTGTAACCGGTACCGGCGAAGGCACGGGCGACGGCGAGACCGATGCCGCTGGTCGACCCGGTGACGATGGCGTTCTTGGACATAAGGCAATCCCGAAAAGTCTTGAGGTGTCGATGGTCCGGCGCAGCTCAGCCCTTGCCGGTAATGGGAATGTGCGCACCGGTTACGGCCCGTGCGGCGTCTGATACGAGGAAAAGCATCACCTCCGCAATCTCTTCGGGTGTCACCCATTTGGAGGTGTCCGCATCCGGCATGGCGGCCCGGTTTTGCGGTGTGTCGATGATCGACGGCATGACCGTGTTCACCGTCAAACCGTGGCCTTTGCACTCATTCGCCGCGCTCTCACAAAGACGCAGGACGGCCGCCTTTGATGCCGCATAGGACGCGAGCCCTGCTGGCGCATTGAAGCCGGCCCCAGCCGTGACGGCGACGATCCGTCCGGCGCCCCGCTCGATCATCCCCGGTGAGACCGCCTGCATCATGTTGAGCGTGGTCTTGGCGTTGAGCGCCATCATCTGGTCCCAGGCAGTGGGATCCTCTTCCGACAACTCCGCGATCCGGAAGCCGCCCACGGTGTGGATCAAGGCATCAATCCGTCCGGTCTTTGCTAGCACAGCGTCGACCATCTCACGGCACGACGCCGGATCCATCATGTCAGCAGGAAAACCACCCACAACGCCGTCGGATGCCGGAGTCGAGGGCTTTCCCTGCCGTTCAACGAGGGCGACTGAGGCACCCCTCTCCTTCGCCATTGCCACGACAGCCCGGCCGAGATTGCCGGAACCCCCGGTCACCACGATGATCTTGCCGTCCAATTGCATGGCCTTGCCTCCCTCGGTTCGCTACCGGGTGTCAGGGTGTGTTCAATCCCGCTGAGCCGTCATTCAGTTTCAGATCGATACTTTGCGTCGCGTTGTATCCGATAACCATCGAGTGCGTCTTCCTCTCCTTGAAACAGCGCACGGATGTTGACCGTCGGCTCCACCCCAAGGCTGTCGAAATGACGCTCGATCCAGCCGTCCGCGGCGGCACGGCCCTTCTCGAACAGCATCTCGATAAACGCTTTCTCCGCATTCATTTTCGAAGATGACCCGAGCGAGGACAGGGTCGCATCGTCCTCGATCATATGAACGAGGACGCGCCTGTAGCCGGTACCCTCAAGCCGGCCCGCATCCATAAGGCGGGCGACAAAGTCGATCGACCGCAACTCCCGCAGCAGCGACGCATTGAAGGTGATTTCGTTGAGCCGGTTGAGAATGTCGCGGGCGGCCTTCGGTACCTCCTGACGGGAGATGGGATTGATTTGGACCAGCACCACGTCATCGCTCTTGCACTGATCGAAGAGCGGCCAGAGTGCCGGGTTCCCCATGAAGCCGCCGTCCCAATAATGCGTGCCGTCGATCTCCACCGCCTTGAAGAGCAGCGGTAGGCACGCGGACGCCATGACATGGCGGCATTCAATGTCCTTGGTTCGAAAGATCTTGGCCCGGCCGGTTTCCACACTGGTCGCTGAGATGAAGAGCTTGACCGGCGACCGGCGCACCCGCTCGAAATCGATCAGGCTGGAGACCAGATCCGCGAGCGGATTAATGTCGAGAGGGTTCAGATCGTAGGGGCTGGCCAGACGGGAGACGAGGTCGAACATCAAGTAACCCGGCGTGTTGTCCAGGTTCCAATTCCCGCTCAACCTGTCGAGGATCGTCCGCTGCATCGGGCTGGTTCGGGCCGCGTCGACCACGCCGTCCCAATACCGGCGAAGCGCCGCCCGGGCCTCTTCCCGGTCACCGTCGGCAAACCCATCCGCCAGCGCCACCGCGTTCATCGCCCCGGCCGATGCCCCAGTGACGGCCTCGATCCCGATCCGCTCATCTTCCAGCAGCCGGTCGACCACTCCCCAAGAAAAAGCACCGTGGGACCCGCCGCCCTGGAGGGCGAGGTTCACCGGCTTCACATTGGCACCAGACTTTACGGCTGTCTTTCGACGCGGAGCGCGGGGCTTAGCGTTCTTCACCGATACCGTCGTCGCGGATGCGGACCGAGGTTTTTGAGAACGGGGCGTTTGGGAACGGGGCTTTTGGGCCATCCCGGGCGGCTCCTAGGTTCGGGTTACAGGGATCGTAACCCTTAGCTCAGACGACCTAGTGTGCTGCACTGCATCATGCAAGCACGAGCCGCGATTGAGCTGCGCACGAAACCGGGAGCCGGCCGCGTGCCCCCCTGTCCGATCCGTGCGGGACACGCTAGCCTGCGCCTAAGATGCTTCACCCAAGGTCGGGGACAGCGTGTCCGGAAAGCCGAACATTCTTTTCATCATGTGCGACCAGCTCCGCTGGGACTATCTGTCCTGTGCCGGGCATCCGCACCTGCACACGCCTAACATCGACCGGCTTGCAGCGGGTGGCGTCCGTTTCGACCGGGCCTTCGTCCAGTCGCCCATGTGCGGGCCGAGCCGGATGAGCTTCTATACGGGCCGCTACGTCGGCTCCCACGGCGCCACCTACAACAAGTTCCCGATCAAGGTGGGGGAGCCGAACCTCGGCGACCATCTCCGCGCGCTCGGCATGCGCACAGTCCTGGTCGGTAAAACCCACATGAAAGCCGATGCGGAAGGGATGGCGAGGCTCGGCATCGACCCAGAGAGCGAGATCGGTGTTCGTGTCGCCGAGTGCGGCTTTGAGCCGTGGGAGCGGGATGACGGCCTGCATCCTGACGGCCCTTACGATCCCGACCCGGCCTATGACGCCTATCTCAGAGCGCAGGGCTACAACGATCCGAACCCGTGGCAGAACATCGCCAACAGTGCGGAGGGCGACGACGGAGAGATCCTGTCCGGCTGGCTGCTGAAGAACTCCAACCTGCCCGCCCGCATCCGAGAGGAGGACTCGGAAACCCCCTACATGACCCGCCGGGCGATCGACTTCATGGAAGCGGCGGGCGGTCATCCGTGGTGCGTCCACCTCAGCTACATAAAGCCCCATTGGCCCTACATCGTTCCGGCCCCCTACCACGCCATGTATGGACCGGAGCACTTTCTGCCAGTGAACCGAAGTGACAGGGAGTTGGAAGACCAGCACCCGTTGCTGGCCGCCTACCGCAAACACCGGGTGTCACGGGCCTTCTCCCGCGACGAGGTGCGCGACGTCGTCCTTGCCGGCTACATGGGCCTGATCAAGCAGATCGACGATCAGATGGGTGTGCTGATGGACTACCTGGAGCGGAGCGGGCAAGCCGGGAATACGGTTGTCGTCTTTACCTCGGACCACGGCGACTACCTCGGTGACCATTGGCTTGGCGAGAAAGAGATGATGCACGAGGAGAGCGTACGCATCCCGCTCATCATTCGCGACCCGCGTCCGGAAGCCGACGCCTCGCGTGGCACGGTCTCCGCCGCCCTTGTGGAAGCGATCGACCTCGCTCCGACTTTCGTTGAGATGGCAGGCGGCGCGCCCCTTGGGCATGTGCTGGAAGGCCGATCGCTTGGTCCCCTCTTGCGCGGCGAGTCCGGAGACACGTCGTTTCGGGACTATGCAATCTCCGAGTACGATTATTCCATGCGGGAGGCCCGAACGATGCTGGGGCTCTCGCACCGCGACTCCCGCATCTGGATGATCCGGGAGCAGCGGTGGAAGTATGTCTACTGCGAAGGCATGCGGCCGATGCTCTGGGATCTCGACGCGGATCCGGGTGAACACATCGATCTTGGGGCGGACCCCGCGTATCATGGCGTTCGGGATCGGATGCAGGCTGCCCTCTTCGCCTGGCTCCGGCGGCCCAGCCAACGGACCACCGTCCCAGATGCCGCCTTCGATCCACCGGCAACGCACGGGGACGAGTTGGCGGCGGGCATCCTGATCGGCTATTGGGACGAGGCCGACGTCATCGAAGAACGGGAACGCCACGCCAAGATGGCCGCTGACCGCGTCCGGCAACAGGAGGAGACCGACCCATGACCGCGCAATACATGCCCGGCTTCGGCAACGACTTCGAAACCGAAGCCCTCGAAGGCGCTCTTCCGCAAGGCCGGAACTCGCCTCAGCGCTGCCCCTACGGCCTCTACGCGGAGCAGCTTTCGGGCTCCCCCTTCACCGCCCCGCGCGGCGAAAACGAACGGTCCTGGCTTTACCGGATGCGGCCGTCAGTTCGTCACTCCGGCACGTTCCGTAGGATCGACGTGCCCTTGTGGAAAACAGCCCCTCTTCCTCATGACAGCGATCTGGCGCTCGGCCAACTCCGCTGGGATCCCGTCCCTCTGCCCGAGGGTCCGGTCGACTGGATCTCCGGCATGCGGACGATAACGACCGCCGGTGACGTGAACACCCAGGCGGGCATGGCATCCCACGTCTATCTCGTCACCGAACCCATGGTCGCTCGGTACTTCTACAGCGCGGACAGTGAGCTTCTCGTCGTCCCGGAAATGGGCGCGCTCCGGTTCCGAACCGAGATGGGTGTCATCGAGGTGGGCGCGGGTGACATCGCTGTCCTGCCGCGTGGCCTGAAATTCGCGGTCGACCCGGTCAGTGGCCCGTCCCGTGGTTACGTTTGTGAGAACTACGGCGCCAAGTTCACCCTGCCGGACCGGGGCCCCATCGGTGCAAACTGTCTCGCCAACCCGCGCGACTTCAAGACACCGGTCGCCGCTTACGAAGAGAAGGACGGGCCCGCCACTCTCGTCGTGAAGTGGTGCGGCCGTTTCCATGAAACCGAGATCGGCCACTCCCCGCTCGACGTGGTCGCGTGGCACGGCAACTACGCACCCTACAAGTACGACCTGCGGACCTTCTCGCCGGTGGGGGCCATCGGCTTCGACCATCCGGACCCCTCGATCTTCACCGTGTTGACGGCGCCGTCCGAGACGCCGGGAACGGCGAATGTCGATTTCGTGATCTTCCCCGAGCGCTGGATGGTGGCGGAGAACACGTTCCGGCCGCCCTGGTATCACATGAACATCATGTCGGAGTTCATGGGCCTGATTTACGGCGTCTACGATGCCAAGCCGGAAGGTTTCGTGCCGGGCGGGATGAGCCTCCACAACTGCATGCTGCCCCATGGCCCGGATGCGGACGCGTTCTACGGCGCGTCCAACGGCCCGCAGACGCCCCATAAGTTGGAGGGCACACTCGCGTTCATGTTCGAGACCCGCTTCCCGCAGCACCCGACCGCTTTCGCCGGGGACCTCCCAACCCTGCAGCAGGACTACGCCGATTGCTGGTCCGGTCTCCGGAAGCACTTCGACCCCGCCCGGCGGGAGTGGGACGGTTCCTGAACCGGCCCCCCCAAAAAAGAGCAAAATAAGAAACCCGTATTGAGGAACGCATCATGGCAAAGGCTTTCGCGTCGACCGGCGACATGGCCGACAAGACGATCTCCTTCACCGAGGTGGGCGAGGGACTATACGCCTTCACCGCCGAGGGAGACCCGAACACCGGGGTCATCATCGGCGATGACTCGGTGATGGTCGTCGACGCCCAGGCGACCCCCGTGATGGCGCAGCTCGTCATCGATCGCATCCGGAGCGTGACGGACAAGCCGATCAAGTATGTGGTGTTGAGCCACTATCACGCCGTCCGGGTTCTCGGCGCGTCGGCGTATGACGCCAGCGAGATCATCGCCTCGGAGAAATGCCGGTCGATGATCCATGAGCGCGGGCAGGAGGATTGGGACAGCGAGTACGGCCGCTTCCCCCGCCTCTTCCAGGCGGCGGAGAGCATCCCCGGCCTTACCTGGCCGACCGTCACATTCCGGGAGAAGATGACCGTCCACATGGGTAAGCGGACGGTGGAGCTGATGCATCTCGGCCGGGCCCACACCGCGGGCGACATTGTCGCCTGGGTGCCTGATCAGGGTGTGATGTTCTCCGGCGATATCGTCGAGTACAAATCCGCCTGCTATTGCGGTGACGGACATTTCACCGATTGGCCATCGACGCTGGATGCCATTGCGCGGTTCCGCCCGTCTTCGCTGGCACCGGGCCGGGGGGATGCCCTTGTGGGTGACGCGATGGTCGGAGAGGCCCTGGACTTCACCCGGGACTTCGTGGAGAGCACCTACCGCTCCGTCGCCCGGGTCGCCGCCCGGGGCGGATCCCTGAAGGAGGCGTGGGACGCCTGCCGGGACGCCTGCGATCCTAAGTTCAGCGGCATTGCGATCTACGAGCACTGCCTGCCGTTCAATGTGGCCCGTGCGTATGACGAGGCACTTGGCATCGACACGCCCCGGATCTGGACGGCCCAGCGCGACCAGGAAATGTGGGAACGCCTGCAGGGCTGAAGCCCGCCACGTCGGCCCACCGGAGGGACCGGTCATGACCCGATACACCTACACCCGCATTCCCTATGAAACGCCACCTGAGCAGCGGGGCGCGGTACCCGGTCCCTATCCTGTCGCGATCGTCGGAGCCGGGCCGATCGGGCTCGCGGCCGCCATCGATCTCGCCCTTCACGGCATCCGGTCCGTTGTGCTGGATGACAACGACGTGGTGTCGGTCGGCAGCCGGGCGATCTGTTGGGCCAAGCGGACACTGGAGATCTTCGACCGGCTGGGGATCGGCGACCGGATGGTGGAGAAGGGCGTGACCTGGAAGGTCGGGCGGCTCTTCCATGGCGAGGAGGAGGTCTGGTCCTTCGACCTGCTGCCGGAGCCCGGCCATAAGCGGCCCGCCTTCATCAACCTCCAGCAATACTATGTCGAAGAGTATCTGCTCGATCGGGCGCGCGCGTTTCCGGACCTGATAGACCTCCGCTTCAAGAATCGTGTGGTCGACGTTTCCCGCCATACGGAGGGCGTTCGGGCGACCGTCGAGACGCCAGACGGAACATATGATCTGGAGGCGGAGTGGCTCCTCGCCTGCGACGGCGCCAAAAGCCCCGTGCGGGGCATGCTCGGGCTCGATTTCGTCGGCCGGGTCTTCGAAGAGCGGTTTCTGATCGCCGATGTGGAGATGAAGGGTGACTTCCCTTCCGAGCGGTGGTTCTGGTTCGAGCCGCCCTTTCACGGCGGTCAGTCCGCCCTGTTCCACAAGCAGCCCGACGACATCTACCGGATCGATCTCCAGCTCGGATGGGACGCCGATCCCGAGCACGAGAAGAAGCCCGACGTCGTCATCCCCCGGATCAAGGCGATGGTCGGCGACCGGCCGTTCGAGTTGGATTGGGTGTCCGTCTACACCTTCCAATGCCGCCGGTTGGAACGGTTCATCCACGACCGGGTGATCTTCGTCGGTGACAGCGCCCATGTGGTCTCGCCATTCGGGGCCAGGGGCGGGAACGGCGGCATCCAGGACGTGGATAACCTCTGCTGGAAGCTCGCTGCTCATCTGAAAGGCGAGGCCCCCTTGGCCCTCGTCGAGAGCTATGAAGCTGAGCGCATTCACGGGGCGGACGAAAACATCAAGAACTCAGCCCGGTCGACCACGTTCATGACGCCGAAGTCGCCGATGGAGAGAATGTTCCGGGACGAGACCCTGGACCTCGCCGGCAACCACGACTTCGCGCGCCGGATGGTCAACTCCGGACGCCTGTCGAAGCCGTGCTCCCTCGCCGGTTTTCCGCTCCAGACGCCGGATGACGGAACCGCGCCGGGGCAAATGTCGCCGGGACTTCCCTGTCTCGACGCCCCTGTCCGAACCGAGAGGGGAGACGGTTGGCTGCTGGATCACTTGGGGGGTCAGTTCAAGCTTCTGTCGATTGGACGGCCGGTTGCCGCGCGGGAGGATCTGCCGCAGGTCGTCGTCTCGGACAAACCGGTTCCGGGGGTGGATACGGTGGCCGATCCGACCGGCATGGCATCGGACCGATACGGGGGTGACGACGGCATCACCTATCTAGTGCGGCCCGATCAGCACATCGCGGCCCGCTTCACGGCCCCGGATCCCGACGCCATATCTGCCGCGCTTGACACGGCGTTGGGAGGGAGCCGTTGAGCAACCCTTCCGAACAGTCGTCACCACTGATCACCGAGTTCAACTTCGGCGAAGCCGGAGACGACATCTACGAGGCCCTGTTGCGGGCCCATGACGGGCTCTCCGAAGAGGAAAGTCACCGGCTCAATGCCCGCCTCATCCTGATCCTTGCCAACCATATCGGCGACGAGGCCGTGCTGACGGCGGCGTTGGGACTGGCGCGGTCCGGCTTCGATGGTCAGGAAGACGCATCCGGATGAAAGGGTCAGTCGGGGCTTTGACCTTGAGCGATCCTGTCGACACGCGCCTGGAACTCGTCCGACGAATTGACCCTCGGATAAGGCTCATCAGGGACCGGCACGCCCAGAGCTGAGCATAGGGGCTCCCACCCGTCGCCCGCTTGCCAGACAATCAGCCGCTCAGGCGCGATCTCGGCGCGGACCGCCGCCTCATGCGCCCGAAAACGCTTATTGCGTGGTCCTTGTCTGCCAGGCGACCGTCGAAGGTGTCCTCGATGATGATCTTCGCGGCCATCTCAAGAATATCCCGTCGGCGGGAGGCTGGCAGTTCAGGCCATGTCGCCATGACTTTGCCGATGGTCTTGTGGACGCTCTCAATCCAAGAATCCGGGGTCCGGGTGGAGAGGATGATCTTCGCATCGGGATAGTGCGCGGCCAACTCGCGCCAGTACCGGACAGAGGGCCAGTCGACCGCACTTCTGTACCGCTTGTAGACCTTGTCGAAATCCAAGGACTCCCCCCGGGCTGCCGCTTGCCAGAATGGAAGCTGTTCATCGTCCTCGTGCACCTCGAACATATGATGGCAGGGCCCGAAGCCGAGACGCTCCAGCGCGAGCTTCAACGATTTCGTCCCGGTCCGACCGAACCCGGCCCCAATGATCTCCAGCGGCATGACCCTCTCCCCTGTCGGCCGCCAGTATGCCCATCAGCCTCGCTGCGGGGGAAGGTTTCCGGCCGGGAATGCGAAACACCCATGTTCTCGTCTTGCTCGACACGCCCGGTACGCTAGATTGCGGCAAACAGGTGACAGCCGCGCGCCGTCGCCAGATGCGAACGCGGGATCTGACCGGGGGGTCGATGGTTACCGTCATCAAGGAACTACTTCCGAAGGAGCAGGTGCGCACGATCGCGGGCAAGCTGTTCTCGGCGACCTTTGCCGACGGCAGCAACAGCGCCGGCCCGCTCGGCCAGGGGATCAAGAAGAACCAGCAAGTATCCCCGCAAAGCCCGGAGTACAGGGAGTTGGCGCAGATGGTCATGACGACCATGCGTCAGAACGAGGCGTTCTCCGTCGCCGCCGTTCCGCGCCGTATCCTCTCGCCGATCTTCGCGTCGTATATGCCGGGCGACAAGTATGGCCGCCATGTGGATGCCGCCTTGATGGGCCCCTATCCGGGGATGCGGACCGATCTGTCCATGACCATCGCGCTGAACGGCCCCGATGCGTACAAGGGGGGCGAGCTGGTTCTGGAAACGCCGTTCGGCGACCAGAAGTACAAGCTCGAGGCTGGGGATGCCGTACTCTACCCAACTCACTACATGCATCAGGTCATGCCGGTCACGGGGGGCCGGCGGCTCGCCGTGATCACATGGATCGAGAGCATGATACCCAATCCCGCCCAGCGGGAAGTCATCGCCGACCTGGCCCAGTCGATGGAGATCATGATCGACAGCAACGCGGACAGCGAAGCGATCCGGCTGCTCGAGAAAGGCCGTCTTAACCTCCTGCGCATGTGGGCGAGGACCTGACCGGATGGCGCAGAAGTTCAGACGGGCGAAGGCCATTCTGGAACGGCTCCGGCGCCGGAAGGTGTCGGGCCCGGACCGTGAGAATTCCGTCGAGCTTCCGTATTTCTCCTACGCGGCTCCGGACGACCCGAAGCTGAAGCGCATGGTCGTCATGGCGATCGAGAAGATGACCGGCCAGCGGCGCATCAAGAAGCTCTACGTCGATCACCAACTCTACGGCGATCCAGACGAGAGTTTTTGGTCAGCGGCCATCCGGAAGCTAGAACTCAATCTCGTTTATGACCGGGAGAAGTTTGAGGCGGTCCCGCGGGAAGGCCCGCTGGTGATCGTGGCGAACCATCCCTTTGGCGTGCTCGACGGGATCGTTATCAGCTACATGACGTCCTTGATTCGGCCCCACTTCAAAGTCCTGACCAACTCGGTTCTGTTCCGCGCGCCCGAGGTGAGGCCTTTCCTCTTGCCGGTGGATTTCGCTGAGACAAAGGAAGCGTTACGGACCAATCTGGATACCCGGCGCGCGGCGTTGAAGGAGTTGTCGGATGGCGGGACGGTCGTTGTTTTTCCAGGCGGCACCGTCTCCACGTCCGAGAAGATGTTCGGCCCGGCCCTCGACCCGGATTGGAAACCCTTCACGGCAAAACTGATCGTTAACTCGCGCGCGACAGTGGTGCCCGTGTTTTTCGAAGGCCAGAACAGCCGCCTGTTCCAGATCGCCAGCAACATCAGCCAAACGATCCGGCTGTCGCTGTTGTTCCAGGAAGTGGCCAACAAGATCGGCTCCGATATGGGGATCGTCATCGGCGACCCGATCCCGTTTGAGAAGCTGGAGCACTTGAAGGACCGGCAGGAGCTGATCGATCACTTGCGCGAGGTTACCTACCGTCTGCGCCCGAAAAAACGCCGGGGTCGGCTGGCCCGCATCACCCGCATCACCCGGCGCAAGCTCGCCCCGAATGATCGGCGGCGGCTTACGGGATAAGCGCGACCTCGGGTGGCCTCACCATCCTTGCATTTTTACGTATGCACTCCCTAAGCTGATAGGGTCGGTTCCCGACACTATCCTCCCGTATTCAAGATCGGATTTCCGATGACGACGACGCCTCGCGCCGGCTCCGCCCTCGACCTCGACGCCCTCAAATGGCGCTGTGTCGGCCCGCCCCGTGGTGGCCGCGTGGTGGCCGTAGCGGGCGACACCCGGGACCCCATGACCTTCTACTTCGGCGCCTGTGCGGGTGGGGTCTGGAAGACCACGGACGGCGGTCAGTATTGGCGTTGCGTCTCCGACGGCTATCTCGGCTCGGCGGCGATCGGCGCGCTGCAGGTCGCGGAATCAGACCCGAACGTCATCTATGCCGGGACAGGCGAGACCACCATCCGGGTCGATGTCTCCTATGGCGACGGCATGTACAAGTCCACCGACGCCGGCCGAACCTGGAGCCACATCGGCCTCAAAGACAGCAAGTTCATCGGCGAGATCAGGGTCCATCCGACGAACCCGGATCTGGTCTATGTGGCCGCGCTCGGTGACATCTTCGGCCCCCACCCGGAACGCGGCGTCTACCGCTCGAAAGACGGAGGAGGAAGCTGGGAGAAGGTCCTGGACAGTGGCGACGTTGCAGGTGCCGTCGACCTTGCGATGGACGCGGGCAACCCGCGCGTCCTGTTCGCGTCGACCTGGCGCGCGACCCGGAGCTTCTGGAACCTGTCGAGCGGTGGAGAGGGCTGTGGGCTCCATCGTTCCATGGACGGCGGCGACACATGGCAGGAGGTGTCGGTCAATCCGGGCTTCGCCAAGGGAACCCTGGGCAAAATCGGGGTTGCGATCTCACCCGGCAAGACGGGCCGGGTCTGGGCATTGGTTGAGGCGGAGGGCTCGGAAAGCGCGCTCTACCGGTCGGAGGACTACGGCGATACGTGGACCCTGATCTGCGCGAACCGGGACCTGCTGCACCGGCCCTGGTACTACACTCACGTCTTCGCCGACACCGGCCATGCGGACACGGTCTACGTCACCAACTTCCAGATGTGGAAGTCGACGGACGGCGGTATCGCTTTCACGGAAATCACCACACCTCACGGCGACAACCACGATCTCTGGATCGATCCAGCCAATCCAAGACGGATGGTTCAAGGCAATGACGGCGGGGCCAACGTTTCCTTCGATGCCGGAGAGACGTGGTCATCCATCTACAATCAGAACACAGCCCAGTTCTACCGGATGGATGTGGACGATCAGTATCCCTACAGGCTGTACGCAACCCAGCAGGACAACACATCGATTTCGGTGCCGAGCGCGACCGAGTGGGGTGTGGTGACCCTGGGCGATTGCCATCTGCCCGGCACAGGGGAGAGCGGCTTCATTGCCGTCGACCCCAAGGACCCCAACGTGGTGTTCGTCGGTGCGGTTGGTTCCAGCCCGGGCGGCAGCGGCGCTCTTCAGCGCTACGACCACGCCACCCGTCAGATGCAGCTCGTGAACGTGTGGCCAGAGGAGTCCACCGGGATCGCGCCGAAGGACCTGAAATACCGCTTCGCCTGGACGTTCCCGATCGTCTTCTCGCCACACGATCCGAGCACGCTCTATGTGGGCGGGAACCACGTCTTCCGTAGCCGCAACGACGGCATGAGTTGGGACGTGATCTCCCCCGATCTCAGCCGGAATGAGGAGGAGAAGCTCGACTACTCCGGTGGCCCGCTGACCGGGGACAGT
The DNA here is from genome assembly GCA_963691835.1 of Thalassobaculaceae bacterium. GTDB lineage: Bacteria > Pseudomonadota > Alphaproteobacteria > Thalassobaculales > Thalassobaculaceae. Next base: position 2,671,506 of record OY829383.1, on the reverse strand, counting down.
GCCGGTGCCGAGACCTACGCGAGCTGTGCCTCGGTCATCGAAAACCCGGGCCGTAAGGGTGAGATCTGGGCGTCCACGGACGACGGGCTTGTCCATGTGACCCGGGACGATGGCCAAACCTGGACCGATGTGACGCCGAGCGGCATGCCGCGTGAGGCCTATGTCGGCTGTGTGGAACCGTCGGCGTCCGATCCCGACACGGTCTACATCGCCGCAACCTGCTACAAGCTCGCCGACTACGCGCCCTATCTCTTCCGGACGCGGGACGGGGGCAAGACCTGGGAGACCATCACCGGCGATCTGCCAGCGGATGAGATCACCCGGGTCATCCGGTCCGATCCGACGGCACCCGGCCTCCTGTTCATCGGCAGCGAAACAGGCGTGTTCTTCTCGGTCGACGACGGCGCCCATTGGGAGCGCATGAGGGGCGGGTTCCCGGTGGTGCCGGTCTACGACCTCAAGCTCAAAGGCAGCGACCTGTGCGCCGCAACTCACGGCCGGTCCTTCTGGATTCTAGACGACGTCACGCCTCTACGCTCGCTTGCCGCCGGAGCCGGCGTCGAGGGGCCGGTCCTCTTCCCGCCACGGGAGACCGTCCGGACCAAGATGGTCTGGAGCGTCGGCCTGTTCGCTGGCGAGGGCAAAGCCTATGGTCCCGCCTTCGGCGTCAGCGGTGCCAGCGCGTTCGAGAAGGATCTGTCCGGGCGCCGGGTCCGCATCCCGCTGGATGTGGGTGAGAACCCGCCGAACGGTGCCATCCTCTACTACGCCTTGCCTGCGGGTCATGACGGACCGGTGACGCTTACCGTACGCGGCGGCGATGGCGGCGACGTCTTCTCGGTCCGCAGCGATGACGAGGACACGCCGATCGACAAGCGGCCGACCGCCAACCCTGGCCTCAACCGCTTCGTCTGGGATCTGAAGCACGATGGGCCGGCCAAGATCGACCTGGCGTTGTGGGACCGTCCGCGGGAGCCTTTCGCGAAATCACGCGGCGGTGCGGCCGGGCCGACAGTTGTGCCAGGAGCCTATTCGGTCGAGCTCACGACCGGGTCGGCCACATCATCACAGCCGGTGACGGTGGTGAAGGACCCGCGTCTGTCGACGACCGATGCGGACTACGCGGCTCAATACGCCATTTGGCGGACGCTGGTTGACACACTCGGTGGGTTGAATTCGACCGTGAACCGCATTCGCACGATCAAACGCCAACTCAAGACCCTGCCGGAACGGCTCGGCGACGGCGGCTCCCCGTTGGCGTCGCAAGCCAGCAGCCTATCGGAGAAGTTGGCCGCGATCGAGGGGGTTCTGGTGGATGCGAAGCGGGAGAGCCCACGCGACGTGCTGCGTCACCCGGCAGGCCTTGACGACACCATCGGGGACCTGATCGGGGTGGTCGGCATCGCGGACGCGGCCCCGCCGACCCAGGCGCAGGCGGTCACCGACGAGATCGTGGGCAAGGTCACGGCCTTGATTGGTGATTTCGACGGCCTTGTCGCAAAGGATGTCGCGGATCTGAACGCCGCCCTGAAGGAGGCGGGGGTCGCCCACATCGGCCTCATCGAGGGGTGAACGGTCAGCACACATGACCGATATCCTCGCCCCTCCAACAGCCGGGCCCCGGCGCCAGACTGGCGCGTCCGGTATCCGCGGCGCCTTTCCGGCAACATTCTGGAACGCGTTCGCTACGGATTTCCTGGTCAGAACCGCTTACCAGATGGGGAAGACGCCGGTTCTGCCGCTGTTCGCGGCGGCGGTCGGTGCCGGGGAGATGCTGGTTGGCCTGATCGTCGCGGTTTCGACCTGTACAGGCATGGTCACAAAGCCGTTGATCGGTGTGCTCTCCGACAGAATGGGCCGCCGGATCTGGCTCCTCGCCGCTCTGTGCCTCTTCGCCGGCATGCCCTTCCTCTACCGGTTCGTTGAGACACCAGAGGGCCTGATGGCCTTACGGCTGATCCACGGGACCGCCACCGCGATCATGGGTCCGGTGACCCTCGCCTACATCGCCGAGATGGACCGGATGGCCCAGGCGGGACGGGCAACGCGCCTTGCCTGGTTTGGCTACGCCCGGGAGGGTGGATATCTCGTCGCGCCAGCAGTGGCAGGATGGATGCTGACCGTCATGCCGCCCGAAGAGGTCTTCACCATCGTCGGCTTGGTGAGCCTGCTGGCGTTCATTCCCTTCTCGTTCATGCAGTTTGCCTCGCCAGACAAATCAGCACGGCGTGAAGCCGACGGCAGTGTGTCCGGTTCTTCCTCCGTATCCGCTGTCGCTCTCTTGAAGGGTTTGCGCCACGCCGCGAGCCGCGGTGCAACCTGGATCGCGGGCGCGCTGGAAACCGCCATCTACTTCGTCACCTATGGCCTGAAGGCCTTCCTCCCCTTGTTTGCGGTGGGCGAAGGCGGTTTCGGCATCCTGGTGGCCGGGCTGTTCTTCTCCGTCCAAGAAGCCGCACACCTCCTGACCCGTCCGGTCGGAGGATGGCTTGGGGACCGGGCAGGCTACAAGACCGCCATCGCATCGGGCATGGCCGTCCTTGCGGCCGCCGTTGCGCTCATCCCATCGGCCGGAACCTCGGGCGTCATGCTGATGGCCGCCGCCGTGCTGAGCGGGGTGGGCCAGGGCCTGATCTTCCCGTCCACCGTCGCCATGGTGGGGGAGGCCGCAGGCTCTCAGCACATGGGGGCGGGCATGGGCATCTACGGTGCGCTGCGCAACTCCGGCAAGATCGCCGGGCCGGTCGTAGTGGGCCTGCTGCTGTCAGTCGCTGGATTCTCGGCTGTCTTTACCAGCCTTGCCATCGCGCTGGCCGTGTCTGCGTTGCTGCTGCTGTCGGCAAACCGGGGTCCCGCCAACCGCCTCTAAGGCTCAGCTCAGTTCTTGGGACAGAATCAGGAAATTCTGGTCAGGATCTTTCACCCCGATATCCCGATAGCGTTTGTCTTCGGTTGTTCTAAGCGGCCAGGCAAACTCGACCGCTGTCTCAATAAGACCGGCAGCAAGCGTCTCAATGTCATCGACAAACAGCGCGCATAGGCCCGGACGCGCGGGTACGGCGTGCACACCACCGTCGTAGAGTGCGACGGTCACCTGATCTCGACGCAATTCCACCCAAGATGGCGTCGTATCACCTTGAGATCTGGCTTGGATCGGATCTCTCGGCTCCGCCGCTTGGATCCGAAAGCCCAGCACTTCTGTATAGAACTTGAGCGAAGTCTCCATGTCGCTGACGGAAAGCACCGGGCGGGCGGATAAAAACATGATTGCAATAAAAACGTTAAAGACTAAACCACTATAGAGTGTTAATCCAGGTGAAACAACAGTCACTGAGTAAACAGTGTTGAGCAACGGCCCTCAGCACGAATAGGCACGGATGTGGCTGTGGGAGTCGCTCTTGTGGGCCCGCTCCATGAACTCGAAGAAGGTTTCCGCTTCCGAGAAATGGTGGAAAAGCTGCAGCGTCGCGACGTACTTGATGAACCCCTCTTCGTCCAGCAACGGCGTCATCAACCGCTCCACCATCGCGAATGACCGGTCCGGCTGCAGATAATTGGACAAGGTGTAGAGCGGGCGCCGGTGCAGCACCGTCTGGCGGAGCATGTCGACGATCACATTGCAATAGCTGTCCTTGGTGAGCGCCACCATCATCTCGCCCGTGGTGTCATAGCCGAGATGGGCCGTGAGACGCGTTCCCATGAGCCGGACCCTGAAATCCGAGAGATCCGGCAGAACATCGACCATGAACATGTCCGGTGCGAGCTTTGGGATATCGATCAGAGGGTCGATATCGGACCGGCGCGGGAGCCGGCCGTCATTCACCTTGGACGACCAGTAATCATGGAATTCGACAATGCTCTCACTGAGGCCAGTACGGTCGCCGAGCGGCACGACCTGAACCATCTCGTTTACGCTATCCATTATGCAAATCCTTGCACTCAGCCGATCAAACGGCCACACACATACATATTTTTCTACCCAACCTTAGGTATTATTGCACTATTTGTGGGGTACCGCCACCAGTTTCGATGCGCGCCCCAAACTCTTTCGGCAAGAGAAGCCTGAACCGGCCGCGCCCCCTTTGGGCTTGTCGTGACCGCCCGGGGGCGGTATACACCCGCCTCTTGCGTGTGGCCCCGCCGCGCGCAGCGAGTCGCGTCCGGGCGAAAAGGGCATGCCTGGCCGGCCTTTGCGGTCCGTCACGAAGACGGCGCCGCCCCAAAGAACAAAGCCAACGGAGACCGAAATGCCCAAGATGAAGACAAAGAGCGGGGCCAAAAAGCGGTTCCGGCTCACCGCCAGCGGCAAGGTCCGCGGCAATTTCGCCGGCAAGCAGCATAACATGCGCAAGCGTCCTCAGAAGATGATCCGGTCGGCGCGGGGGACAACGATCCTGTCCGACGCTGACGCCAAGATCGTCAAAAAGTTCCTTCCCTACGCCTGAGGAGAGCAGCCATGGCACGCGTAAAACGGGGCACCATCGCCCACGCCCGGCATAAGAAAGTTATCGACAAGGCGAAGGGTTACTACGGCCGCCGGAAGAACATCTTCCGCGTTGCCGTCCAGGCCGTTGAGAAGGCCGGCCAGTACGCCTACCGGGACCGCCGGACCAAGAAGCGCGATTTCCGCGCGCTCTGGATCCAGCGGATCAACGCCGCAGCACGGATGCACGGCATGACCTATTCCGTCTTCATGAACGGCTTGAAGAAGTCGGGCATCGAGCTCGACCGCAAAGTGCTCTCGGACATCGCGATCCACGAGCCGGAGTCGTTTACGGCCTTGGTTGACCAAGCCAAGTCGGCGCTTGCCGCCGAGGGCTGAGCTGCCCCGCCGGATATCCGGAAGAGTTGAGACAAGGGCCGCTCCAGCCGGGAGCGGCCCTTTTCGTTGGGCATCGCAATCGCCCGGATGAACCCGGCCTCCGCTTGTGCTAATCGGAGGCCCCTATCGAGACCGCGACCGGCTTTGCGCCGGCGCCAGATGCAGGACGGATGACGACATGACCGATGTCGACGGATTGAGAGGCGAGATCGTGGCGGCCGTGGAAGCCGCGGACGGCCTCGACCGGCTGGAAGAGATCCGCGTTGCCGAACTCGGCAAGAAGGGCCGGGTTTCTGGATTGATGAAGCAACTGGGCGGCCTTGATCCGGAAGCGCGACGGGAGGCGGGTCAAGCGTTCAACAAGCTGAAGGACGAGGTTCAGGCGGCGATCGAGGCCCGGAAATCCGGACTTGAGGCGGACGCGATGGATGCGCGCCTGCGGACGGAGCGGATCGATGTTTCCCTGCCCACGCGGCCGGAGACGACTGGCCGCATCCACCCGGTCACCCAGACCATCGATGAGCTGACAGCAATCTTCTGCGAGATGGGCTTCACCGTTGCCGAAGGCCCGCACATCGAGAGCGACTACTACAACTTCACCCAGCTCAACATTCCGCCGGAGCATCCCGCCCGTCAGGAGCAGGACACCTTCTATCTGCCGCCGGATGAGACCGGTGTCCCGCGCGTGCTGCGGACCCACACCTCCCCGGTTCAGATCCGTACGATGGAGTCCACGACGCCGCCCATCCGCATCATCGTACCGGGCCGGACCTTCCGCTCCGATCACGACGCCACCCACTCGCCAATGTTCCATCAGGTCGAGGGTCTGGTCATCGACAAGACAAGCCATATGGGTCACCTGAAGGGCTGCCTGATCGACTTCTGCCGCGCCTTCTTCGGTGTGGATGATCTGCCGGTCCGGTTCCGGCCGTCCTACTTCCCGTTCACGGAGCCGTCGGCGGAAGTCGACATCGGCTGCACCCGAAAAGGGGGTGAGCTGAAGATCGGTGCGGGGGACGATTGGCTGGAAATCCTCGGCTCCGGCATGGTGCACCCGAAAGTCTTGGCGAACTGCGGAATCGACCCGACCGAGTATCAGGGCTTCGCCTTCGGCATGGGGATCGAGCGGATCGCGATGCTGAAATACGGCATCCCCGACCTCCGCCCGTTCTACGACAGCGATATGCGCTGGATGCGCCACTACGGCTTCCTGCCGATCGACGTTCCCACTGTTGCCGGAGGGCTCAACGGATGAAGTTCACGTTCTCCTGGCTGAAAGAGCATCTGGAAACCGATCAGCCGCTCGAAGCGATCGTCGAACGCCTCTCCATGCTCGGCCTTGAGGTCGAAGGCGTGGAAGACAAGGCTGCCGCCTTGGCGCCGTTCACCATCGCGCGGGTGATCGAGGCCAAGCAGCACCCCAACGCGGACCGGCTGCGGGTCTGCCGTGTCGACACGGGAACCGAAGAAGTGCAGGTGGTCTGCGGCGCACCGAACGCCCGGACCGGGATGATCGGCGTGTTCGCCCCCTCCGGCGTGCACATCCCCGGCACGGGCCTCGACCTCAAGAAGGGCGTTATCCGGGGCGAGGAATCGAACGGCATGCTCTGCTCAGAGCGGGAGATGGGGCTTTCGGACGATCACGAAGGGATCATCGATCTGCCGGAAGACGCACCGCTCGGCGCGCGCTTTGTGGACTACGCCGGGTTGGACGATCCGGTGATCGATATCGCGATCACGCCAGACCGGGCGGATTGCCTCGGGGTTCGGGGGGTTGCCCGGGATCTGGCGGCGGCCGGTCTCGGCACACTCAAGCCGCTCGACACGACGCCCGTCCAGGGCAGCTATGACAGTCCGATCAAGTGGGCCGTGGACCTGCCGGACCCCGCGCTCTGCCCGTCCGTCGTCGGGCGCCACTTCCGGGGTCTCAAGAACGGCCCGAGCCCGAAGTGGATGCAGCAACGGCTGACCGCGGTGGGTCTCCGCCCAATCTCCGCATTGGTCGACATCACCAACTACGTGATGATGGATCTGGGCCGGCCGCTTCACGCCTATGACGGCGGCAAGGTCGAAGGTGACATCTTCATCCGTCTTGCCAAAGAGGGGGAGAGCTACACCGCCCTCAACGGCAAGGACTACACCTTCGATCCGGAGATGATCGTCATCGGCGACGACCATGGCGTGGATGACCTCGCCGGCGTCATGGGTGGCGAGCGCAGCGGTTGCGGCGATGACACGACGGAGATGTTTCTGGAAGCCGCCATCTTCGACCCGATCCGCATCGCCGCGACGGGCCGGAAGCTGGGTCTCCATTCCGACGCCCGCTATCGGTTCGAGCGGGGTCTAGACCCAACCTCACCCTGGTGGGGGACGGAGGTCGCAACCCGGTTGGTTCTGGATATCTGCGGCGGCGAGGCGAGCCACACGGTCGTTCACGGCACCGAACAGAACTGGCAGCGGACCTATACGCTGCGCCATTCCCGCATCCGGGAACTCTGCGGGGTCGATGTGCCGGAGGCGGATGCGATCCGGATTTTGAAGGACCTCGAGTTCGAGGTGTCGGGCTCCGGTGAGACCATCACCGCAGCCGTCCCGCCGTGGCGCGGTGATGTCGAGGGCGAGGCCGATCTGGTCGAGGAAGTCGTCCGAATCTGGGGCTTCGAGCAGATCGAGCCCGTCTCCATGGAGCGGGACACCGTCGTCCCCCGCCCCGCGCTCTCCCTTCAGCAGAAGCGGGAGAGTCGGGCGAAGCGGGTACTGGCCGGACGCGGCATGCTGGAGGCGGTAACCTTCTCCTTCCTGCCGGCCCGGGAAGCTGCCCTGTTTGGCGGCGGCGATGCGGCGCTTGTGCTCAACAACCCGATCAGTGCCGACCTTGACGTCATGCGGCCAACCCCCCTGCCGAACCTGTTGGCAGCGGCTGCCCGGAACGCCAACCAGGGCTATCCGGACATCGCCATGTTCGAAGTCGGTCCCGGCTATGCGGATCCGACCCCCTCCGGGCAGACCACGACCGCCTCGGGTATTCGGGTAGGCCGGACCGGGCCGCGGGATTGGGGCAAGACCAGCCGGCCCGTCGACGCCTTCGATGCGAAGGCAGATGCCCTGGCGGTTCTGGACGCCCTCGGCGCGCCCGTCGCAAACCTTCAGGTGAGCCTGGATGCCCCTGCGTGGTTCCACCCCGGCAGGTCCGGGGCGCTGCGGATTGGCCCCAAGGTCCTGGCCGTCTTCGGCGAGGTTCACCCCCGGGTGCTGGAGGCGATGGACCTGAAGGGTCCAGCCGTCGCGTTCGAGGTGATGCTGGAAGCGATCCCCAAACCGAAGGCCAAGGGGTCCGCAGCACGGCCATTCCTGAAGCTTGAGCCGCTTCAGCCGGTGACCCGCGATTTCGCTTTCGTCCTGGACGCCGATGTCCCGGCGGAGAAAGTCGTCCGGGCCGCCGCCGGTGCGGACAAGAAGCTGATCGCGGGGGTTGGTGTCTTTGACGACTATCGCGGCAAGGGCCTGGATGAAGGCAAGAAATCCCTCGCCATCGAGGTCCGGCTGCAGCCGACCGACGCCACTCTGACCGACGAGGAGTTGGAGGCCGTCTCCGGCAAAATCGTCGCCGCGGTGGAGAAGAACACCGGCGGCGTCCTACGCGGCTGACCATCCGGATGAGGAGAGCGTTCGGCCCGGACGCTCTCCCGGCAGGTCCCTAAAACTGTCGATCGTCAGTCGGCCTCGACCCAAGCCTCAAACGTCTCGGCGTTCGACTGGACAAGACGCACCATATCCAGCCATCGATCCCGGGGCGCCCAGCCGAAAAGCTGTTTTGCCATCCTGTTGTCGATAGGGCTGGCCGTCGGGGTTTGGTCGAACCGGGCCTTGTCCCACACCTCCGGCACATAGCCGATGACCCGGCTGACATGCGGCAGAAGCGGAACACCGCCCAACGTATCGTCCGCGGCCACGAAAGCGGCGCTGTATCCCGGCGTGTCCGACGTAGCGGCGGCGACGAATGCGGCCGCACAATCGCGCGACGATACCCAGGCACGGAATGCCGGCAGGCCGCCATAACGGGGGCCCTCACCGCTAACGCCAGGGTCTTCCCCCTCAATCGGTCCGTTCTCAGCCCGCCGGATCGCCAACTCCGTCAGGATCTGGCGAACCTTCTCGGGCCGGACAATCAGGGTTGGACGGAGCGAGACGCCGCTGAAAGCCCCGCGCCGGACGAAGCCGCGCAAAAGACCCTCGATCGCCTCTTTGGAAAGATCATAGCCCCGCCTCGGCTTCAACCTGTGACGTTCATCGACCGGCAACCGGTCCGGCGGCATGTCAGCCCCCAAGCCGACCGCCGCGGTGCTGGACGCGGAGACGACACGGTTGACCCCCGCCTCCACCGCCGCCTCGAAAACGGTCCAGGCACCGACAAGGTTGGTCGTCATGTAGTCCCGCTCCGCCGGGGCGTTTCCGTCGTCATACGCCGCGAGATGAATGACGGTATCAATCCCCTCCATCGCCGCCCTGACAGCCGCCGCATCCCGAATGTCGGCCTCATAGAAGGGAACGTCCTGAACCGGCGGGATGAGATCCAGTACCCGGACGTCGGACAATGCCATCGCCCCCTGGGTCACAAACCGCCCCAGCAACCCGCTGCCCCCGGTGATGAGAATGGATTTGCTGGTCATGTCAAAGCTCTCCTCGGATACGAGAGCTAAAGATACGCCGCCGCGTCGTCAGGCGACACGACGCCTTTGGTGCCGGTGATGAGTCCGTATGTATGGGGCTCCCGGTGGCGGGCGAAGTCGAAGACGCTGGTTTTGTAGGACGTGCACTCGTCAAGATCGCAGGCTGCTGTGATCAGCTCGTCCCGCTCGGTCTGTGCTTCCGCGACCGTGACACCGGAGGGGCCGATGATCTGGGAGCCTCCGATCATTGGCACGCCCTCTTCGGGGCCGCACTTGGCGACGCCCACCACCCAGGTGGCGTTCTGATAGGCGCCGGACTGCATCACCAGCTTGTTGTGATGCCAGCCGAGCGCGTCGTGCTCAGGGGCCGGCGGGTTGTGGACCGGAGTGTTGTAGCCCAGCAGGATCATCTCGACCCCCTGGAGTCCCATGACCCGGTAGGTCTCCGGCCAGCGACGGTCGTTGCAGATGCACATGCCGAAACGGCCGCCCAACGTATCGAAGGTCCGGAACCCGAGATTACCAGTCTCGAAGTAACGCTTCTCCAGATGCTGGAAGAGACGCCAGGGCTCATTCTCCGCGTGACCGGGGAGATGGATCTTCCGGTACTTGCCGACCACGGCCCCTTCCTTGTCGACCAAGATCGCGGTGTTGAAATGGCGGGGCCGCCCCTCCTCCTCAATCAGTTCCGCGTAGCCGAGCTTGAAGGCAAGCCCCAGCCGTTTGGCTTCGTCGAAAAGCGGTTGCGTGTCGGGTCCGGGCATCTCCCGCTCGAACCACTTGTCGATCTCAGCCTGATCTTCGGTGTACCAGCGGGGAAAGAAGGTGGTCAGCGTGAGCTCCGGGAACACGACCAGATCACAGCCGCGCCGGTGCCCCTCCCGAAGGTGGGCGATCAGGCGTTCAACCACCTGGGCGCGGGTCTCCTCCTTGGCGATGGGCCCCATTTGTGCAGCACCAACGGTGACGATGCGGCTCATGAAAACCTCCCTTCGGCGTCCCCTTGGGGATTAGCGCATGCGGCGGGCGACACGCGGGTCCAATGAGTCGCGCAACCCGTCCCCGAGCATGTTCACCGCCAACACGGTGACCGAGAGGAACAGACCCGGGAACAGGATCACCCAAGGCGTGATCTGAAAATAGGTCCGGCCTTCCGCCATCATGTTGCCCCAGCTAGGGATCTCCGGCGGCGTTCCGGCACCCAAGAAGCTCAGGATCGCCTCAACCACGACCGCGGAGGCGCAGATGTAGGTGGCCTGAACGATCAGCGGCGCCAGCGTGTTCGGCATCACGTGCAGGAACAGAATCCGGGGCAGCGGCATGCCGATGGAGATGGCGGACTGGATATAAGGCTGCTCCCGGATCGACAGCACGACGGCCCGGACCAGGCGCACCACCCGTGGGACTTCAGGAATGGTGATCGCGATGATCACGTTCGAGATCGACGCGCCGGTCAGCGAGATCAGCGCGATGGCCAACAACACGCCCGGGATGGCCATCAGGCCGTCCATGACCCGCATGACCAGGGCATCCATCCAGCGGATGTATCCCGCGAGAATACCGACCGCGAGACCGATTGCCGTGGCGATCAGGGCCACGAACAAGCCGACCGTCAGCGAGATCCGTCCACCTGCCAATGTCCTCGCGAAGACATCCCGGCCGTACATGTCGGTTCCGAACGTTCCGGCATCCCCGGGGGGCTTCAACCGGTTGATCGGGTTGAGCGCCAAGGGATCGGCGGTGAAAAGCGGGCCGAGCAGGGAAACGACCATCATCGTCAACAGGACCGCCCCGCCGATGGGAACGGTGGGGTGACGGCGACAATACTTTCTGAACAGCGTCCAGAACCCGGGCCGCTCGGGCAGGTCAATGGGATCGGAAATGGAGCGGTCGTTCGTTGTCGTTGCCATGTCGCCCCTCAATACCGGATGCGTGGATCGAGGAAGGAGTAGGCGATGTCGATCAGGAGATTGACGATCACGTACGCCGCCGAGAACACCAGGATCACGCCCTGGATAATGGGGTAGTCGCGCCGGAGAACCGCATCGATGGTCAGCCGGCCGAGCCCTGGGATGTTGAACACGCTTTCCGTGACCACAACACCGCCGATCAGGAGAGCGATGCCGATGCCGATGATCGTGATGATGGGGATCGACGCGTTCTTGAGCGCATGGCTCATCATCACGCTCCGCTCGATCTGGCCTTTGGCGCGGGCGGTGCGGATGTAGTCCTCGTTCAGGACCTCCAGCATGCTGGCGCGACTGATCCTGGCGATCAGCGCCACATAGACCACGCTCAGCGCAATGGTCGGCAGAGCGATCGACCGGAGGAAGGGCAAGAACCCATCACCAATCGGTTTGTAGCCCTGAACGGGGAACCAGCCGAGCTGGAGGGAGAAGACCCACATCAGGCAGTAAGCAATGACGAATACGGGGACGGAAAAGCCGAGAACCGCAAAGATCATGATCGAAGTGTCGACAGCGCTGCCCACCCGCCAGGCGGCGGCCACGCCCATCGGCACAGCGATCAGGCAGGACAGAACGATGGTCGAGATCGACAGGGCGATCGTCGGCTCAAGCCGCTGGGCGATCAGCGTGCTGACTGGCAGGTTTGAGAAGATCGAGATCCCGAGATCCCCACTCAGCACCGCACCAAGCCAGGTGATGAACTGAATATGAAGCGGACGGTCCAGGCCGAGCTGGGCCCGAATGCGTGCGATATCCTCCGGCCGGGCATAGTCGCCCGCAATCACAGCCGCCGGATCGCCGGGTGTCAGGTGCAGAAGCAAAAAGACCACGAGGGCGACGACGAGCATCACCGGAATGGTCGAGAGCGCGCGTCGCGCGATGTAGACGTACATGTCGAACCGCCCCTTGGTGCGCCCGCTATCCTGTAGAAAAGAGAGGTGCGGGACGCGGGGAGACCGGCAGGGTCCCCCGCGTCCGCGCGGGCGTTAGCCCTTGGTGATGTTCCAGAAGAACGGCACGGGCGAGATCAGCACGCCGTCCAGGTTCGACCGCCAGACGACGGGCTGGAACCACTGGCCGTAGTTCACGTACGGAACCACCTCGAACAACTGCGACTGCAGCTCGTCGATGATGGCTTTCTTCTTCGCCGGATCGGCTTCGCGGCTATAGGCGTCGCGAAGTTCCTCGGTTTTGGCGTCTGTCGGCCAGCCGAACCAGGCCCGCTCAACACCGCCACCGGAGATGCCGATGTTGGCGATCGGCGACTGCACGTCAGCACCCGTGGAGTAGGTGTGGAACACGTTCCAGCCACCATCCGCCGGGGCCTTCTTTTCGGCCCGGCGGGAGGTCAGGGTGGACCAGTCCATCGCCTGCACTTCCACGTCCATGCCGATGGCCCGCAGCATCTGCGCGGTCACCAGCGAGGCACCGTTCAGAACCGGGATGTCGGTCGGCTGCATGAGGATGATCTTCTCACCGTTGTAGCCGGCCTCTTTCAGCAGGGCCTTCGCCTTCTCCAGGTCGACCGCCGCAAGCGCTTCGGTACCGATGTCGGTCTCGTTCGGCGTGCCGCAGATGAAGTAGGCCGGGCATGCCTTGTAGAGCGACGGGTCACCGATGATCGCCTGCAGGTACTCCGTCTGATTGACGGCCCACAGAAGCGCCTGACGCGCCTTCGGGTTGTCGAACGGCGGATGCAGGTGGTTCGGACGGAGCCATCCTTGCGTACCGAGCGGATCGATCACCGCTGTCTTGATGTCCGGGTTGGACGACAGGAGCGGCAGCATATCCGGCGCCGGGGTTTCCCAAAGGTCCACCTCACCGTTTTGCAGCGCGTTCATCGCGGTGGCGGGGTCAGGGATGTAGATCCACTCGACCCGGTCCACGTGGACGACCTTGCCACCGGCAGCACCGCTGGCGGGCTCGCTCCGCGGAACGTAGTCCTCATTTTTCACGTAGACGACCTTCGCGCCCGGAACCCACTCGTCCTTCGCGAACTTGAAGGGGCCGGAGCCGATGATCTCGCTGACCTGCTCGAACGCGTCCGTCTCGGCGAGCCGCTTCGGCATCATGAACGGCACGTTGGAGCTGATCTTGCCAAGGCTCTCGATGACGAGGCCGTAGGGCTCCTTCAGAACCATCTGGAAGGTCTTGTCGTCGATGGCCTTCATCTCGGCCGTGAAGTCCATGAGCTTCTGGCCCATGCCGTCGCGCTTACCCCACCGCTCAATCGACGCGATGCAGTCCTCGGCGGTGACGGGTGCGCCGTCATGCCATTTCAATCCATCCCGAAGGGTGAAGGTATAGGTCAAGCCATCGTCGCTCACCGTGTAGGTGTCGACCATCTGCGGCTGTACCTCCAGCGCCTCGTTCGCGGCGAACAGGGTGTCGAACACCATGTAGCCGTGGTTGCGCGTGATGTAAGCCGTTGTCCAGATTGGATCGAGGTTCTTCAAATCGGCATGCGGCACGATCCGCAGAACCTTCTCCGCGGCGGCATCCCCGATGCTGCCGCCGAGTGCGACCGGCACCGCAACAGCCAGAGCGGCTGCGGCCCGATACAGTTTTTTCATGAGAGTTGTCATGGTGAAGCCTCCTGTCCGAGCGGAGCCCGCGACGTCTTCGGTCGCTTCCCCCGGTCGGTTGTGGTCGGCATCGAGGCGACAGGTGTGTCGCCCTTCGCCGCGCGCAGCATAGCCGGGTGTCGACGGGCACGGTCAACCGGAATTCGTTAATACACAGTCAATTTCGAGGCAAACACACGCGACTTGCCCACGCAATGAGCGGCAGATGAACAATCACGCAAGTCTTTGCTTAAATTCGCGTCTCCGCCCCCTGTTTCTGAGAGACGAAGGCTCGTGGAAACCGCGAGCATCCGTTAACGCCCACTGCAAAAACATGTACGAAAGGACGGTCAATGAAGGAACAGGCCGCCGTTGACATGGATGGTTTGACCGGTGATGTAGCGCCCGTCCAGGCTGGCGAGATGACGAACCATCGCGGCGATCTCACCCACCGTTGCCTTGCGGCCGAGGGGAATGTTGGCGTCCCGGCCAATGCCCGGCATCGGCCCGGCTGATGCCCCTCGGACAGTATCGGTCGCCCCCGGCGCCACGCAATTGAAGGTGATGTTGTGGGGCGCCATCTCCATGGCGAGCGAGCGCATCAGCCCCTCCAATCCTGCTTTCGACGCTGAAACGTGGCACCGGTTGAGCGTGCCGATCTGGTGGGAGATGCCGGAGATGCCGATGAAGGCCCCACCGCCGCGCGCCATCATCGACGGCACCGTCGCGCGTGACAAAAGAAAGGCACCATCCAGAGCAACGGACAGGATCTCACGCCACTCGTCATAAGACATGTCCAGAAGAGGCGTCTGCCGCCGCAGACCGGCATTGCTGACAACCACGTCAAGTCCGCCAAACGCCTCGCAGGCTTCATCGACCAGTCGTTGGACATCGGCCTCTTTCGAGACGTCTCCCATGACGGAGACGGCTTTCCCGCCTTCAGCGATGATCTCCGCGACGACAGCGTCGACGGCGGCCTTGTCCGATCGTCCATTCACCGCGACCGACGCGCCATCGCGGGCCAGGACAAGGGCGACCTCGCGGCCGATGTTCTTGCCCGCGCCAGTGACCAAGGCAACCTTGCCAGACAACGCGTTCATCGGTCGAAACCCGATGCCAGTACAGTCCAATCTGCCGGGCAACTGCAGCTTTCAGAAGCGGCAATCATTCAGCACTCCGCTATTTTGATGCGTCTCAAGATCTAATCGCAAATCGATGGCAGATTCTTGATGACCGCGATCAGGCGTTCGCCTAACGATATAGCCAGGAATCCGACGACGGACAGACGTCGCAACAAAGGGTTCCGTCGATAAGACAAATTCCGAGCTTGGGAGTGTCACATGATCAATCTACCGAGGATCGCGGGTATCGTGGTCGCAGCGGGGCTTGCCTACACGCCAACCGCATACGCGGATCAGTTCATCACCATCGGCACCGGCGGGGTGACCGGTGTCTACTATCCGACCGGCGGCGCCATCTGCCGTCTGGTCAACAAGGACCGGAAGTCTCACGGCATCCGCTGCTCCGTCGAGTCGACGGGTGGCTCGGTGTACAACACCCGGACCATCCGCCAGGGTGAACTCGACTTTGGCGTCGTGCAGTCCGACGTTCAGTCTGCAGCTCTGTCCGGTACCGGTAAGTTCGAGAAGGACGGCGCGTATCCGGACCTCCGGGCGCTCTTCTCCGTTCACCCGGAGCCGATGCACGTCATGGCGCGTGCCGACAGCGGCATCACCGACGTCGCCAGCATGAAGGGCAAGAAGGTCAACATCGCGAACCCGGGTTCGGGCACGCGGGTTCTGGCCGAGACGCTGCTGAAGTACTCCGGCGTTTCCCCGTCCGACTTCGCGCTCGCCGCTGAGCTCAAGTCGTCCGAGCAGTCTGCCGCCCTTTGCGACGGCAAGATCGACGCCACCATCTGGGCCGCCGGCCTTCCGAACGGCTCCAGCCAGGAAGCCACGTCCTCGTGCGACGTGAAGCTTGTTCCGCTTGCTGGTCCGTCCATCGACAAGCTGCTGTCCGAGAACTCCGCCTACGCGGCGGCGACGATCCCGGGTGGCATGTATCCCGGCAACCCGAATGACGTCCCGTCCTGGGGCCCGAAGGCCACGTTCGTGACCTCCGCCGCGACCTCTGACGACGTTGCCTACGCGGTAGTCAGCGCTGTCTTCGAGAACTTCGACACGTTCAAGAAGCTGCATCCGGCGTTCGCGCGCCTCAAAGAGGGCGAGATGATCAAGGACGGCCTTTCCGCGCCGCTCCATCCGGGTGCTGTGAAGTACTACAAGGAAAAGGGCTGGATGTAGTCCAGACCTCTTGGCGGCTCCCCATAGGGACCGGGGGGCCGCCAAGCCATAGGAAAGTACTTTCCTGAAACACGCACGGCTTCGGGGGCGGCCATGAGTGATCAGTCACAAGACAAGACGTCCGAGATCGACGATCTCGTAGCCGATAGCGATACCGGAGGCCGCGCGCCGACGGGCGCCTTCTCCAAAGGCGTTCTTTGGACCACGCCACTCGGTTGGTCGCTGTTCCAGCTCTGGATCGCTTCACCGCTGCCGTTCATCGTCGGCATCGGTATCTGGAACGATACGCAGACGCGCTCGATCCACCTCGCGCTGGCGATGTTCCTGGCATTCATCGCCTTTCCGACGTTCAAATCCAGCCCCAGGCGCCATATTCCGATCCAGGACTGGATCCTCGGCATCGTGGCCGCCGCCTGCTCCGCTTACATTCTTTTCTTCTACGTAGGGATTTCCGACCGCTCCGGCGCGCCGAACCAGACCGACCTCGTCATGGCCGGCATCGGTATCGTGCTGCTGATGGAAGCGGCCCGGCGATCCCTCGGCTTCCCGCTTATGGGCGTGGCGCTGTTTTTCCTCGCCTATGTCTTCTTCGGCTCCTGGGACGGACTGCCGGATATCGTCCGCTGGAAGGGCGCAAGCTTCGAGAAGGCCATGAGCCACATGTGGCTGACGACCGAAGGCGTGTTCGGTGTGGCGCTCGGCGTCTCCTCGGGCTTCGTCTTCTTGTTCGTTCTGTTCGGCGCGCTGCTGAACCAGGCGGGGGCCGGGAACTACTTCGTTCAGATCGCGTTCTCGTTACTGGGCCACCTCCGTGGCGGCCCGGCCAAGGCTGCGGTGGTCTCCTCGGCGATGACCGGTCTGATCTCAGGCTCGTCGATCGCGAACGTGGTCACCACCGGCACCTTCACCATTCCGCTGATGAAGCGGGTCGGTTTCGCGCCGGAGAAGGCGGGTGCCGTCGAGGTCTCCTCCTCTGTCAACGGCGTCCTGACGCCGCCGGTGATGGGAGCCGTCGCCTTCCTGATGACGGAGTACGTGGGCATCTCCTATGTGGAGGTGGTCAAAACGGCGATCGTACCCGCGCTGATTTCCTACATCGCACTCGTCTACATCGTTCACCTGGAAGCGCTGAAGTACGACATGCACGGGCTGGAGCGGCCGGAGCCGATGGGCCCGCTCAAGGCGCGGCTGATCCGGACCGGACTCATCTGGTCGAGCCTCTTCATTCTTGCCGGCATCATCTACTACATCATCGAGTTCCTGAAGATGACCCTGGGCGAGGTCTCGGTCTGGCCGATCCTGGCCCTTCTCGGCGCCGGGTACTGCTTCCTGGTCTACCTGTCGGCCAAGTCGCCGGACCTGGAGCTGGACGACCCCAACAAGCCTGTCGTCAAGCTGCCGGTGTTCCGGGAGATCTCGCGGACCGGCCTCTACTACGTGGTGCCGATCATCGTGCTGATCTGGTTCCTGATGGTGGAGTGGAAGTCACCGGCGTTCTCCGCTTTCTGGGCGACGTGTTTCATGGTCGTCGTGCTCATCACCCAGAAACCCCTGAAGGCGTTGTTCCGGGGCGCGGGCGACCTGGGCGGCGCGCTGGCGGAGGGTATGAAGGACCTCGCCGACGGTCTGATCATCGGCGCGCGGAACATGATTGGGCTTGCCTGTGCCATGGGCGTGGCCGGCATCATCGTCGGTGCCGTGACACTCACCGGCATCGGTCAGGTGATGGCGGAGTTCGTCGAGTTCCTCTCCGGCGGAAACCTGCTGGCCATGCTGTTCTTCGTCGCGGTGATCTCGATCATTCTCGGCATGGGGCTCCCGACAACGGCCAACTACATCGTCGTCAGCTCTCTGATGGCGGGCGTGGTGGTGGAACTCGGCGCGCAATCGGGCCTCGTCGTTCCCTTGGTCGCCGTTCACATGTTCTGCTTCTACTACGGGATCATGGCGGATGTGACGCCACCCGTGGGACTTGCGTCCTTCGCGGCGGCGGCAATTTCCGGGGCCGATCCCCTTAAGACCGGCTTCACCGCGTTCTTCTATTCGCTGCGCACAGCACTCCTGCCGTTCCTGTTCATCTTCAACACCGATCTCCTGCTGATTGATGTGGGGCCGGTGAAGGCGATCTTCGTGTTCTTCATAGCCCTCGCGGCGATGTTGATCTTCGCGGCGGGCACCATGGGCTACTTCTTCGCCCGGAACCGGATCTGGGAGTCCCTGACCCTCGTGCTGATCGCGCTGGTGCTGTTCCGGCCGGGGCTGCTGCTTGACTACACCGCCCCCGCCTTCAGCGAGGCGCCCCCGTCCCAAGTCTTCGAGTTTGCGAAGGCAGCACCGGACGATGGCGTTGTCCGGCTCCAGCTCCAAGGCGAGAACCTGGATGGAGAGTTCATCTCCTCCACCTTCCTGATGCCGCTGGGCGCGGCAGGACCGGAGGGAACGGACCGCCTCCAGACCGCGTCCGGGCTGACCCTGGTGGAGAGCGACGGCAAGGTGATCGTCGACGCGATCAGTTTTGGCGGCGTCGCGGAGAAGGCCGGCATCGACTTCGATTGGGAGCTGACGGCGGTTGAGATCGAGAACGACCGGATGCCGAAAGAGGTGTTCTACATCCCGGCCTTCATCCTTCTCGGCATCATCATCCTGCTGCAACGACGCCGCTTGCGCGCCCAGCAGGCGGAAGGAGGTGTGTGATGAGCGGCACGGTACTGGTCGCGGTTGATCTGGCCCACGCGGCCGAGCAGACGCACATCCTCCAGGAGGCAGACAGGATGGCAACCCTGCACGGCGGCCCTCTCGCCGTGGTGACGGTGATCCCCGACTACGGGATGAGCATCGTCGGCACCTACTTCGAAGAGGGTGCCGAGGCGGAGATGCTGGAGAAGGCCCGAGTTGCCCTGCATGAGGTGGTGAGCGGTGTTCTTGGGGCGGACGCGGACAAGCGGATCAAGCACATCATCCGCCACGGCAACGCCTATGAAGAGATCCTGGTTACCGCCAAGGAGCTGGAGGTCGAGTTGATCGTCATGGGCGCGCACAAGCCCAACTACTCCGACTACCTCATCGGCCCGACCTCCGACCGGGTGGTCCGGCACGCGGAGTGCTCGGTCTACGTCATCCGTCAGTAGGCCGGGGCGGTCGGCGTTGACGGACGGAGAGTCACCTCGGCTCGAAGCCGCGATCGGTACGGAGATCCGCCGCCAGAGAAAGCGTCAAGACATGACCGTGGCGCAACTGGCCGAGGCGGCGGGGCTGTCCCAGGGCATGCTGTCGAAGATCGAGACAGGCCAGACCAGCCCCTCTCTCGGGACGTTGGCCAGCCTCGCCCAGGCCTTGGCGACGCCCCTCTCCTCCTTCTTCAGCGCGTCCGAGGAAAGCCGCGACGTCTCCCATGTCCCGGCGGGGCAAGGCATCCGGATCGACCGGCGGGGAACACGGGCGGGCCACCTCTACCAACTCCTGGGAAGCGTGGTCCGGGGCGAGGTCGAGGTTGAGCCTTATCTCATCACCCTGGACGCGGACTCTGAACCCCACGATGGCTTCGAGCATGACGGGATGGAGTTCCTGTACGGCCTGTCTGGCAAGGTCCTCTACCGCCACGGCGACGGCCAGTTCGAACTCGGCCCGGGGGACTCGCTTCTGTTCGATGCCCGCTCTCCCCATGGCCCCGCGAAGCTCCTGGAACTGCCGGCAACATACCTGTCGATCCTGTGCCGCCGGGCGGAGGGTAAGGACTAAAAATATTCCCTTGATGACTACGTGTTTCACGGTATTAATGCCCGCGAACAAGCCGACCACCGGGAGATCGACGGAATGTGCGGGATTGTAGGCCTCTACCTCAAAGACCCGGATCTGAGACCGACGCTCGGCGCTCTGTTCGGGCCTATGCTCTCGGAGATGACCGACCGGGGGCCCGATAGCGCTGGTTTCGCGATCTACCGCGACGAGGTCGAGGGGGAAGCGAAGGTCTCGGTCTACGACGCCGCAGGGGCTGAAGACTGGCCGGCTACGGCGGCGGCCATAGAGACCGCGCTTGGTGTTAGCGTCTTGGTCGAGCGTGCCTCCACGCACGTGATCTTGCGGGCGAAAACGGACCCGACCGCGCTCCGGAGTTGGCTGGAGACACATCGCCCCGGCCTTCGGATCATGAGTTCCGGCACGACCCTCGAGATCTACAAGGAGATCGGCCTGCCCGCCGACGTGCTGGAGCGGTTCGCCGTGCCCCAGATGGCTGGCAATCATATGATCGGCCACACCCGCATGGCGACGGAAAGTGCGGTCACGACCGAAGGTGCGCACCCGTTCAACACGGGCGAGGATCTGTGTCTTGTGCACAACGGCTCCCTCTCCAACCACCACGCGCTGAAGCGTCGCTTGGTGCAGGACCACGGCCTTGTCTTCCAGACCGAGAACGACTCCGAAGTGGCGGCCGGATATCTCGCGTCCCGTCTGTCGGAGGGGGCGACGTTGGCCGAAGCGCTGGAGGCGGCCCTGGTCGATCTGGACGGCTTCTACACCTTCACCGTGGGTACCAAGGACGGGTTTGCGGTGCTGCGCGATCCGATCGCCTGCAAGCCGGCGGTGATGGCGGAGACCGACCGTTGGGTGGCCATGGCGTCGGAGTTTCGCGCCATCGCCCGACTGCCCGGCGTCGAGAAAGCCACCGTGTGGGAGCCGAAACCCGCCACTGTCTACACATGGGGGCGGGCATGACCGGCTTAAGGACACTCGATCTGGCCGATGGCGACGTTCGGGCCGTGAACCGTGTTCTCCAACGGCGGGACGGAAACAAGGATTCGGCCTTCGAGGTCGTGAATCCCATGGGCCGCCACGCGGTAGCCGCGGGCCTGATGGACGAGGTCACCGTCACCGTTCGAGGGCATCTCGGCTACTACGGCGCGGGCATGAACAAGAACGCGTCAGTCACTATTGAGGGCAACGCCGGTGTCGGCGTGGCCGAGAACATGATGAGTGGGACCGTGCGGGTAAAAGGCGATGTCAGCCAGTCCGCAGGCGCCACGGCCCACGGCGGGCTTCTGGTGGTCGAGGGCAACGCCTCTTCCCGCTGCGGGATCTCCATGAAGGGCGTGGACATCGTGGTCTGTGGCTCGGTCGGCCATAACTCGGCGTTCATGGCCCAGGCGGGCAACCTGGTGATCCTGGGGGATGCGGACGACGGACTCGGCGACTCGATCTATGAGGCCGTCATCTACTTGCGCGGCAAAGCCGCCGGACTTGGCGCCGATTGCGTTGAGAAGCCTATGGACGACGACCATCTGGCGGCGCTGGCAAATCTTCTCTCCCGGGCCCGGGTCGACGCCGATCCCGCGGCCTTCCGGCGCTATGGATCGGCCCGGAAACTCTACAACTTCAACGTCGACAACGCCGGCGCGTACTGAGGAGCGGTCATGAGCAACGATCCGTCGAGCCAGCGCGAGTCCTTCCTCTTCGACCGGAAGGTGATCGCCGACATTCAGCGCGCCGCCGATGAGGGGGTGTACCGCATCCGCGGCTTTGGCGCGAAACGGGCGGTGCCCCATTTCGACGACCTTGTCTTTCTGGGCGCCAGCGTCTCTCGGTATCCGCTGGAAGGCTATCGGGAGGCATGCGGGACCAATGTTGTTCTCGGCAGCCGCCATGCCGAAAAACCGCTGGAGATCGATATCCCGATCACCATCGCGGGCATGAGCTTCGGCTCGCTGTCCGCAAACGCCAAGGAAGCGTTGGGCCGGGGCGCATCGGCCGTGGGCACCAGCACGACGACGGGCGACGGCGGCATGACGCCCGAGGAGCGGGGGCACTCAAGCAAGCTCGTCTATCAGTATCTCCCGTCCCGCTATGGCATGAACCCGGACGACCTCAGGAAAGCCGACGCAATCGAAGTGGTGATCGGACAGGGCGCAAAACCGGGCGGCGGGGGCATGCTGCTCGGTCAGAAGATATCCGACCGAGTGGCAGAGATGCGGACACTGCCCACCGACATCGACCAGAGAAGCGCATGCCGGCACCCGGACTGGACAGGACCCGACGATCTCGAGATCAAGATCCGCGAGTTGCGGGAGATCACCGACTGGCAGGTCCCGATCTACGTCAAGGTCGGCGCGACCCGGACCTACTACGACACCATGCTGGCGGTGAAATCGGGCGCCGATGTCATCGTTCTCGACGGAATGCAGGGCGGTACTGGGGCCACGCAGGAATGCTTCATCGAACATGTGGGCATTCCCACCCTGCCCGCCGTGCGGCTGGCGGCGGAAGCATTGCAGGAGCTTGGGCTTCATCGGTCCGGTGTTCAGCTCATTGTCTCCGGCGGCATCCGCTCCGGTGCGGATGTGGCGAAGGCAATCGCACTCGGCGCGGATGCGGTCTCGATCGGGACAGCCGCCCTCATCGCATTGGGCGACAACCGCCCGGATCTGGCCGATGAGTATGCGAAGCTCGGAACAGCTCCTGGCTATTATGAGGACTGGCAGGCAGGTAACGACCCCGCCGGAATCACCACGCAGGATCCGGCCCTGGAAGCGCGCCTGGATCCGGAGCAGGCGGGACGGCGTTTGGCGAACTACCTTAGCGTCCTGACAATGGAAGCCCAGACACTGGCGCGGGCTTGCGGCAAGAGCCACGTCCACAATCTGGAGCCGGAAGATCTGCAGGCGCTGACGGTCGAGGCGGCTGCCATGGCAAAAGTACCCCTCGCGGGGACCGGCTGGATTCCCGGCCACGGATATTGATGCAGTTGATTGCACATCGAGACGACAGAGGGGGCACAGATGACGAGTAAACTGGACGCATTCGCCAAGGAGCGCGGAGTCAAATACTTCTTGGTGAACTTCACCGATCTCGCGGGCTTCCAGCGCTCCAAACTCGTGCCCGCAACGGCGATCGCAGGCATGGAAGCGGACGGTGCGGGGTTCGCTGGGTTTGCCACGGCTCTCGACATGACGCCGGCGCACCCGGACATGTTCGCCGTGCCCGATCCCGACAGCGTCATCCAACTCCCCTGGAAGCCCGAGGTGGCCTGGGTCGCGGGTGATCTGGTGATGGAAGGAAAGCCGGTCGATCAGGCGCCCCGGCAGGTCCTCAAGAAGCTGCTGGCCGCCGCCGCCGCCAAGGGCTTCGTCTTCAAGACCGGTGTGGAGTGCGAGTATCACCTGCTGTCGGCTGAGGGGGATGCGATCTCCGACGAGCGGGACGTCGCGGCCAAGCCCTGCTACGACCAGCAGGCGGTCATGCGGCGCTACGACGTGGTCTCCGAGATCTGTGACGCGATGATTGGCCTTGGCTGGGGCCCCTACCAGAACGACCACGAAGACGCGAATGGCCAGTTTGAGCAGAACTGGGACTACGCGGACGCCCTGGTGACGGCGGACCGACACGCCTTCTTTAAGTTCATGGTCAAATCGATCGCCGAGAAGCACGGCTACCGTGCCACCTTCATGCCGAAGCCCTTCCCGCATCTCACAGGGAATGGCTGCCATGTGCACCTGTCCCTCTGGACCGCGGACGGCTCGGATAATGTCTTCGAGGACACGAACGATGAGATGGGCCTGTCGGCAACGGCCTACACGTTCCTGGGCGGCATGCTGCGCCATGCGACCTCGCTCTGCGCGATCACCAACCCCACGGTCAACAGCTACAAGCGGATCAACGCGCCCGTCACATCGTCAGGGGCGACCTGGTCGCCGAACACCGTCACATACGGCGGTAACAACCGGACGCATATGGTCCGGATCCCGGATCCCGGCCGTTTTGAGTTGCGGTTGGCAGATGGCGCAACCAACCCCTACCTCCTGGCAGCCTCGGTCCTCGCGGCCGGCATGGACGGCATGGCCACCCAGGCGGATCCGGGAAAACGCCTCGACATCGACATGTATGCCGAGGGGCACAAGGTCCGTGGCGCCAAGAAACTTCCGCTCTACCTGATCGACGCGATCCGCGAGTTTGCCAAGAACAAGACACTGCGCGAGACCCTCGGCGACGAATTCACCGACGCCTATATCAAGATCAAGACAGCCGAGTGGGACGACTACACCCGGCATCTTTCCGAATGGGAGCGGGCAAACACCCTCGATATCTGACCGCCGGGGCCTACATAGACACCAACGCCGATCCCGCCGGCTGTCCGCGCCTCTCGACTTGAGAGGTTGCGGGGCCTGGGCGGCGCTGATACGCGTTGCTCCCCCTCGGCGAACCAGTCCGGACGTTCATGCTCAGATCCCTTTACGACCTCGTGCTCCGGGCCGCGGCGCATCGGCTCGCCATGTGGTGGCTTGGCGTTGTCGCTTTCTTTGAA
Organism: Thalassobaculaceae bacterium; assembly: GCA_963691835.1. GTDB lineage: Bacteria > Pseudomonadota > Alphaproteobacteria > Thalassobaculales > Thalassobaculaceae. The sequence continues at coordinate 2,646,884 of OY829383.1, read as the reverse complement.
AGCTCGGTCTTTCCGATCCCGGTCGACGCCATGTTGATCCCCATGGTCGTCGCCAATCGCGAAAAGGTCTGGATGGCAGCAACGGTCTGCACCGTCTTCTCCGTGCTGGGGGGGCTGTTCGGCTACGCGATCGGCCTGTTCTTTTTCGATGCCATCGGAGAGCCGATCCTGAACCTCTACGGCTACGTCGATAAGTTCAAAGACTTCAGCGACCAATATAACGAACAGGGTGCGATCATCGTCCTCATCGGCGGCCTTACGCCGGTCCCCTACAAGGTGATCACGATCGCCAGCGGTGTCACCAAGCTGGACCTGGCCATCTTCACCGCGGCGTCCGTCTTCGCGCGGGGTGTCAGGTTCTTTGCTGTGGCGTGGTGCTTCTGGTATTTCGGCCCGAGGTTCCGCCGCATGCTGGAAAGTAATCTGGCGTTCTGGACGGGCTTGATGATCGCCTTGTTGATTGGCGGGTTCGTCTTCGCGAAGTACTGGCTTGGATAAGCGGCATGTCGCTCAGCCTTTCTCGAGTTTCGTTTCTGCTGGTCCTCGGGTCCGCCGGTTTGCTGGGTGGCGCTTACGCATTTGAGCATCTCGGCGGCTATCAGCCCTGCATCCTCTGCATCTGGCAGAGATGGCCCCATGGGGTCGTGATCCTAATGGGCGTTCTGGCGCTTCTGCCCATGGTCGGAACCGGCTCGGCGCGCGGGCTCGTTGGGATTGCCTCACTTGCCTTGTTCGTCGGTGCGGGTATCGCCGGGTTCCACGTCGGCGTTGAGCAACTCTGGTGGGAGGGGACGGCATCCTGCGGCAGTTCGTCCGCCCCGACTAACCTTGAGGACCTGAAGGCCCAGATAATGTCCCAGCCGATCGTGCGTTGTGACGAGATTGCGTGGTCGCTCGCCGGGATCTCCATGGCGGGCTGGAACGGGATCGCGTCGGTGTCGCTCGGTATGCTTGGGTTCTGGGGCGCCTTTGCGGCGTCCGCCGACAGGTGAGATGATGGCGACCAAAGGAACGGAACGGCGGGAAGCGCGGCGCAAGCTGTTGGAACGGATCATCCGCGTGGATCACGCGGGCGAGTTTGGCGCCCAGCGGATCTACGAAGGCCAGATCGCCGTCCTCGGCAACACCCGCCATGGGGATACGCTGCGCCACATGAAGGACCAGGAACAGGTCCACCTGAACTACTTCGAAACGCAGATCGTTGACCGGGAAGTACGGCCGACCGCGTTTCATCCGATCTGGAGCGTGGCAGGCTTCGCGCTCGGTGCGGGCACGGCGTTGCTTGGCGAGAAGGCTGCCATGGCGTGTACGATCGCGGTGGAAGAGACCATCGACGAGCACTATCGCCAGCAGCTCGACGCCTTGGGTGACGAGGAGCCGGAACTTCGCGAGGCCATTGCCAAGTTCCGCGAGGAAGAGCTGGAGCATCGCGACATCGGCATCGAGGAGCAGGGGCTGGAAGCCCCGGGCTACCCCGTGCTCTACCGGGCGATCCGTTCTGTATCGAAAGCCGCGATCTGGCTCAGCGAGCGCATCTGAGACGTCGGCCGGTTGATTTTTCTCGTCCCACCGGTGGCCGCCGGGTAGGTTAGAGCCACACTCTCCCTAGGGACACTCCCGTGATTGCTTCGCTCAAGGCGCGGTTCGACGCCGTGCCGGCCCCTTTGCAGGGGCTTTTGCTGATGGGTCTCTCGGCCGTCGCGTTCGCCGGTATGCATGCGTTGATCCGGTACATGGCGGCAACCGGCCTGCACGCCTTCGAGATCGCCTTCTTCCGGGTCTTTTTTGCGTTTGTGGCCCTTGCGCCGATCTTCATCCGCCAGGGTTTCGAGCCATTCCGGACCAACCGGCTGGGTTTATTGGCGACCCGCGGGGCGATCAACGCCGTCGCCATGCTGTGTTTCTTCTACGGTCTCGCACAGACGGAACTGGCGATGGCGACGGCTCTCAGCTTCACGGCCCCGCTCTTCGCGACCGTGTTCGCCATCTTCGTCCTGGGTGAGGTCGTCCGTCTCAGACGGTGGACCGCCATCCTGATCGGCTTCGCCGGAACGCTTGTCGTTTTAAGGCCCGGTGTGGTTCCGATGGATCTCGGCCCGATCCTGATCGTCGTCTCTTCTGTGATCTGGGCCGGTGCCCTGATGATCATCAAGATCCTGACCCGGACGGAATCGTCGGTCACCATCACCGTTTACGTGTCCGTCTTTCTCTCGCCGATCACCCTGATTGCCGCCTTGCCGTTCTGGATTTGGCCGACGGTCGAACAATTGATCGTGCTACTGATCCTCGCCTGCATCGGGACCGTGGCACAGATGAGCATGAACCAGGCCCTCAAAGTCGCGGATGCCACGGTCGTGCTGCCAGTCGACTTCACCAAACTGATCTGGGGGGCGATGTTCGGCTTCCTTCTGTTCGGCGAGATTCCGACGATGTGGGTTTGGATTGGAGGCCTGATGATCTTCTCCGCCACCACCTATATCGGCGTCCGGGAGGCCCGCCTCAAACGGGAGGGACGGGTCGAGCGGCCACCCTCGACGGCGGTTGACCGCCTGCCGCCCACGGACGATAAGCCCCGTTGATCCACCCCTGACCGCTTACGGAATCAATCCCCATGAATGCCGACACTCAGAACCTCGCTCCCGTGCGCCGCGCGCTCCTCTCCGTTTCGGACAAGACGGGTCTTGAGGCACTTGGCCTGGCGCTGGCGGACCGGGGTGTGGAAATTCTGTCGACCGGGGGGACCGCCAAGACGCTTGCGGGCGCCGGTATCCCGGTGACCGAGGTTTCGGACGTCACCGGATTTCCAGAGATCATGGACGGCAGGGTGAAAACGCTCCACCCGCGCATTCACGGCGGTCTGCTTGGCCTGCCGCGCCTCGCCCATCATGCGGAGGCGATGGAAAGTCATGGGATCACGGCGATCGACCTCCTGGTGGTCAACCTCTACCCGTTCGAGGAAACGGTCGCACGGGGCGGTTCCTACACAGACCACGTCGAGACGATCGATATCGGCGGGCCCGCGATGATCCGCGCCGCCTCCAAAACCCACGAGCGGATCGCCGTCGTGGTTGACGTGGAGGACTACGACGGATTGCTTGCCGAGCTTGACGCCAACGGCGGCGCGACGTCGGCGTTGTTCCGGCGGAAGCTTGCAGCAACCGCGTTTGCCAGAACCGCTGCCTACGATGCCGCGATTGCGGGATGGCTGAACCGGGAGGTGGAAGACACATCCCCGCGCCGGTTCGTGATGGCGGGCTCGGCCCCCCGGGAAATGCGGTACGGCGAGAACCCGCATCAAACGGCCGTGGCTTATGAGACGGCGGAGCAACGCGCCGGCGTGATGGGCGCGGAGATCCTGCAGGGCAAGGCGCTCAGCTACAACAATCTCTCCGATACGGATGCAGCGTACGAGTTGGTGGCGGAGTTCGACACCCCGGCCGTGGCCATTATCAAACACGCGAACCCATGCGGGGTCGCCGTCGACGACTCGCTCCTGTCGGCCTACATGCGGGCCCGTGCCTGCGACCCGGTCAGCGCTTTCGGCGGGATCGTCGCACTGAACCGCCCCCTCGATGAGGAGACAGCCCGCGCCATTCTCGAGATCTTCACCGAGGTCGTCATCGCGCCGGAGGTAACGGACGGGGCCAGGGCGGTCTTCGCCGCCAAGCAGAACGTCCGGCTGCTGACGGCCGGGGGCCTGCCGGACCCCGCGACACCCGGCCTTGCCTTGAAGCCGATTGCAGGCGGTCTGCTGGTTCAGGACAGAGACGCCGGGAGCATTTCGCCGTCCGATCTGCAAGTCGTCACGAAACGCGCGCCCACGGATCAGGAGATGCGCGACCTGATCGTCGCCTTCCGGGTGGCCAAGCACGTCAAGTCAAACGCGATCGTCTACGTGAAGGACGGCGCGACGGCCGGGATCGGCGCCGGGCAGATGAGCCGGGTCGACAGCTCCCGTATCGCTGCGATCAAGGCGAAGGAAGCAGCGCAGACGGCCGGATTGCCTGAGCCGCTGACGATCGGCTCGGCGGTGGCGTCCGACGCGTTTTTCCCCTTCCCTGACGGCCTGCTCGCCGCCGCCGAAGCCGGAGCCACGGCTGTCATTCAGCCGGGTGGCTCCATGCGGGATGACGCGGTGATCGCGGCGGCCGACGAAAAGGGCCTCGCCATGGTGCTGACCGGCATGCGGCACTTCCGGCACTGATCCGGAAGGTCCGCCGCTAGATACAGCGGCCTCCGTCCACCTCCAGTGCCAAGCCTGTCAGGAAGGAACTGGCCGGGTCGGCGAGGAAGATCGCCGCGTTGGCGAGGTCGGCGGGCGTGCTCATCCGGCCAAGCGGGATCGTCGACACGAACTTCGACATGACGTCTGGGGTCACCTCGCCACCGACGAACCGGTCCGTCATGCCCGTGTCGCCAAGCACCGGGCAGAGGCAGTTGACGCGGATATTGTGGGGGGCCAGCTCAACCGCCATCGATTTGGTCAAGGTGATCGCCGCCCCTTTGCTGGCGTTGTACCAGGTAAGGCCGGGCCGAGGCCGGAGACCCGCCGTGGAGGCGACCGTCAGAAAACACCCACCGCCGAGTTCCATGAACCGAGGCACCACGTGCTTCGCGGACAGGTACAGCGCCTTCACGTTGACGTCGAAGACCTTGTCGAACTCGTCCTCATCCACATCGAGCAGCCAGCGGTTCACATAGGTGTAGCCCGCGTTGTTCATCACAACGTCCAGCCGGCCATAGAGAGAAAACGTTTCATCCACCATGGCGGCCACATCGCCGTCGGAAGTCACATCGGCGAAGACATAGCTCGCTTTTCCGCCCGAATCCTCGATCTCGCGGGCAACCCGCCGCCCCGCCTGCTCATTGATGTCGTTGATCACGACAGACGCACCTTCGGCGGCGTATCCCTTCGCGATTCCTTCTCCGAACCCGGAGCCCGCCCCGGTAACGATCCCAACCTTGTCTTTGAGCCGCATTTTCCTGTCCCTCCCAACGTTCTGTCTGATTGCCGGTGCCCGGATGATCCAAGTTGACGCAATCTTCACGATTTGCCGCCAGAATCATGAATGGTTTCTACCGTAGCAATGCTTTTCCTCGCTGCCCTATTTGGGTAGAAGGAGCAGCATTCGCGTAGACGCGCGTTTCGGGAGACGGGTTCGCCATGTCAGTTCAAACGATCTTTGAGGTTCACACGCTCAAGGGCGGCGAATGGGTGGTCGATTCCACGTACGGCGACAAGGACTCAGCCATTGAGGTCGCAAAATCCCTTTTCGGGGAAAAGCGCTTCGAGGGCATCAAGGTCATCAAGGACACCTATGATCCCGCGACCGGTGACGGAAAGGAATTCGTCGTCTACGACACGTCCAAAGCGCCCCGGGAGAAGAAGGCCGCTCCCGCCCCAGCCGCCAAGGAAGCGCCCGCGGCATCGCCAGGGCCGAAATCCGATGTGGATTTCAAGAAGAGGGCGAAAGGCGCGCCGCCAAAACGCTCCTCGGATCTTTCCGTGGCGTTTAAGGCGGTGCTTTGGTTGGTGGTGTTGCTGCTTGCCGGCCTGGGGGCCCTGTTCGCGGTGAACTATGCTGGATCGGGTCTCGGCAAACTGTTCGGGTAACGGGGACTGGCCACCGGCGAATGCGTCCGTCAGTATCTCAGTATGTCGGACTCGCGCATCCTTTACGGCTATTTCCGGTCTTCGGCGGCCTATCGCCTTCGAATAGCGCTCAATCTCAAGGGATTATCCTACGAGAGCGTTTCGGTGCATCTGCGGCGCGGTGACCAGCGGAAAGAGACGTTCCGTGAGATTCAGCCCCAAGGCTTCGTCCCGGCGCTGATCGACCAGGGCGAGACGCTCATTCAATCGCCGGCGATCCTGGAATATCTCGACGAGGTCTACCCGGACACTCCGCCGCTTTTGCCGCCCGACCCCCTCGGCCGCGCGCGGGTCCGTGCCATCGCGAACATCGTGTGCTGCGATATCCATCCCGTGAACAATCTCCGGATCCTGAAGTACATCCGCGGGCCGCTCGGTCACTCCGAGGAGGAGATGATCACCTGGTACAACAAGTGGATCGCCGACGGGTTCGCCGCGATCGAAGAGCTTCTGGCAAGCGACGACAGGACCGGCCGTTTTGTGCACGGAGATACCCCGGGCCTCGCGGACACGTGCCTCATCCCACAGATCTTCAACGCGTTCAGACACGATATGGACCTGACGCCCTATCCAACCGTGATGAGGATCTGGGACGCGGCGACCGCGGTGGCAGAGATCGCGGACGCCCATCCTGACCGGCAACCGGACGCCGAACCCTGAACGATTTAAATCGGGTCAACGTCCCTAAATGAGTTGAATGTCGTTGGCCGTCATGCGCTCCAGCAGCTTGATCACGCCCTGGCGCTTCTTTTCCAACTGAACTTCCGTATAGGGAATGTGCTTGATCCAACTGTCGAGCCGCGTGATCAGCTGCGGCATCCCTTCGTCCTTCAGCACGTAGTCGTCGGCCCCCGCCAGGAAACTCGGCAGGATGTCGCCAGGGTCGCGGGAGCTGGTTGCAACGACGATCGGGACCGTCTTGCTCTGCTCCTGCCGGACCTCTGCGATGAATCGGACACCAGCATCGGCGGCGTAGTTGCCGACCCGCGCATAGACACCCAAGTCGACCACGAACAGCCCAGACTTGCGTTTGCGCGCCGTCCGCAAGGCATCATCGACTTCGGAGAACGTCACCACGTCGCCCCAAGTGGGCATGGACGACGATACAAACAATAGCACCTGAACCGCATCATCTTCGAGCAGCAGGATATCATTGTTTGGCTTGCGCATGGTCTTTGGCGGCCCCCGCGCGGCGCCTATCCCCCGTTGGCGCCGATATACGAGCGAATAGACTCAATGCCCTGATTCGCTTTCACAAGATAGCTGTCCATTTCGAGTGGCTCGATAACTTCGCCCGCGATCAGCCGGGCCTCCATAGACCTCGAAAGAGTACTGAGCTCCTCAAGCCCGACATTCCCGGCAATGGCGATCATTTTGTGGAACTCGATACGTTGCCCATGATCGTCCAGAGCGGAAGTGCCAAGCGTTGAAACTGCTTGGCCCATCATGTCGAGTGTCCGGCCAATGATGTCGTTAAAGGTCTCAGCCGGGATCATAGCCGCGAGATCGTCGAGGGTTTTCTGTCGGAACACGGGGGCAGACCCCGGGATCGCCTCGCTGCTCGTTCGTCCAAAACCCACGGATAGGGACCTTCCAAGAGAAACCAAAAAAATTAGATCGGCAGTTAGGCTCGGCTCTTAATGGCAATTAGTTTTGCAAGCAATTGCGACCACAACGCCCCCGACAGGAGGCTAGATAAGCCAAATTTCTTTTCAATCGATTAATATCCGCAGGGTAACGTATGTCTTTCGATAAAGACCTCTAAAATCGTGAACCATCACCTCAATGGTATGGTAGTTCACAATTAGAAACGTTCCGCCAATTCCCAGATCCAAACATGCCACAAAGCCAAGTAGAAAACGGCGCACCATTCCTGGACGCCCTCATCAGGCCGCGCGCCGTCGCGCTCGTCGGCGCCAGTGACAATCCGAAGGCAACGCCCGCCCGGCCGCTGAGGTATCTTCGCGCTCACGGCTACAGCGGCACCGTCTATCCGGTGAACCCACGACGGGGAACCGTCTTGGGTGAGCGGGCTTGGCCGGCCTTGTCCGACATCCCCGGCCCCGTGGACCATGTCTATATCGTTGTGGGGACTGATCTCGCGGAAAAGGCCGTCGAAGAGGCGGCCGCCGCTGGCGCACGTGTTGTGACCGTTCTGGCGGATGGCTTCGCGGAGACAGGCGCCGAAGGGGCGGAACGGCAGCGCCGTCTTGCGGAGACGGCTCGTGCTGCGGGCATGCGGCTCTTGGGACCCAACAGCATGGGCGTGATCTCTTGCAACGCCCGCACAGCACTGAGCGTCAACGCCGCGTTGGACACGGACCGGCTGCTTCCGGGACGCATCATGGCCCTGTCTCAAAGCGGCAGCCTGATCGGCACACTGCTGTCCCGCGCCCAAGCGCGCGGCATCGGCTGGTCCAGTCTGATATCGGTCGGCAACGAAGCGGATCTCGGAGTCGGGTCAATCGGTCTCGCCGCCGTGGAGGAAGAGGATGTGGATGGCTTCGTCCTCTTTCTCGAAACACTGCGCGACCGGGAAGGGCTCCGCGCCTTTGGAGAAGCGGCGGCGGCGGCGGGAAAGCCTGTCCTGGCGTACAAGCTCGGCCGGTCCGATGCCGGACGGGAACTGGCGGTCTCGCACACGGGAGCCTTGGTCGGATCGGACGCCGCGGCCGACCGGTTCCTGGAGGATGCGGGCATCGTCCGTTTGGAACAGTTCGAGGCCCTGTTTGAGAGCCCAAGCCTTTTCCGCCACCGCAAGCCATCAATGCTGAGGCCCGATCGACCGGTCGCCGTCGTGACGACGACAGGTGGCGGGGGGGCCATGGTCGTTGACCGGCTTGGTTCGCTCGGCATTACCGTCGACGGGCCGTCACCGGAACTGCGGGCGCGGTTCGCGGAAGACGGCATTCGGATCTCAGCCGGCCGGCTTACCGACGTCACACTCGCGGGGGCGCGATACGAGACGATGATGACCGTCCTCAAAGGCCTGCTCGACAGCGGCGAGTTCTCGGCCGTTGTCGCCGTTGTGGGATCATCGGCCCAGTTTCATCCTGACCTGGCTGTTCAGCCGATCGTCGACCTCGCCGGTCACCCCACACCTCTTGCCGCCTTCATGGTGCCACAGGCCGATGCTTCGTTGGCCGCACTGGCTGCCGCCGGCGTTCCAGCTTTCAGAACCGCGGAGAGCTGCGCGGACGGACTGGCCGCCCTGTTGCGTTGGAAGACACCCCGCACCATGCCCGACACGGCGCGTCCGGCGCTTGGCTTGCCGAGCGGCGGCGGTGTTCTGGACGAGGCCCGGTCATCGGAGCTTCTCACAGCACTCGGCATCCCGGTTGTGACGTCCGCTCTCATCCCCGTCGATGGGGAGGTCCCGGAGGAGACGACAGATCGATTGGCCTGGCCGGTCGCCGCCAAGATCCTGTCCCAGGACATCCCCCACAAGACGGAAGCGGGTGGAGTCGTCCTCGACATTGCCGATCGGAATGGGCTCCTGGCCGCCCGGGACCGCATTGTTGAGAGTGTCCGCCGGAAGATGCCGGATGCCGCCCTTTCGGGCATCATGGTCCAACCGATGATGCACGGTGTCGCAGAGGCGCTTGTGGGCTACCGGGTCGACCCAGAGGCAGGTCCCGTCGTCACTCTTGCCACGGGCGGGCGGCTGGCGGAGCTCTGGCAGGACGCTTCTCTCAGAACCGCGCCGGTGACCCGGGACGAAGCGGCGGCAATGATCGGCGAGGTTCGAGGCCTGTCGCCAGTTCTTGGCTACCGCGGTTTGCCGCCCGGTGACGCCGCTGCTCTGGCAGCCGCCATTGCTGCATTGTCCACATTGGCCAATGAGCCGGGCGTCATGGAAGCGGAGATCAATCCGCTGATTGTGAGAGCGGCCGGGGATGGCGTTCTGGCCGTCGATGGCCTTGTCCAGCTCACCACGACGCCGTCGGTGGATACCTGATCCGCGTCACCCATGAGAAGGAAGCCCGATGCCGTCCACACCGATCGACTCCGACATCTTCCGGGACCAGTTCGGTACCGAAGAGATGCGATTGATCTTCTCGGATCAGGAGACCATCCGGCTCCACCTTCTCGTCGAGGCGGCGTTGGCACGGGCGCAAGCCGGTCTGGGCATCATTCCCGAGCGCGCGGCGGCGGAGATCACCGAGAAAGCGGAACCATCGATCATCGACCTGCCGGCGCTGAAGAGTAAGACGGACATCGTCGGCTACCCGATCGTCGGGATCGTCGAACAGCTCGGCCACGCCTGCCGAGACGGGTTGGGCGAGTACGTTCATTGGGGGGCCACGACCCAGGACATCATGGACACCACACTCGCCATGCAACTCGGCCGGGCGCTGGATCTGATTGACCGGGATCTTGAGCGGCTCGGAGAGGCGCTGGCAACGCTTGCCGCAACCCACCGGGATACGGTTATGGCGGGCCGCACGCACCTGCAACACGCACTCCCGGTGACTTTCGGTTACAAGGCGGCGGTATGGCTCTCAGCGGTCGACCGTCACCGGGACCGGTTGTCGGAAATGCGTCCACGGATCGCTGTTGGCCAATTCGCCGGCGCCGTCGGGACTTTGGCCTCCGTTGGCGAGCAGGGCCTCGACATCCAGAACGCCATGATGTCCGAGCTCGGCCTGGATGCCCCGGACATGGTCTGGCACGCGGTGCGGGACGGACCGGCTGAAGCGGTCAATCTCATGGGGCTCGTGACGGCCACCCTCGCCAAGATCGCAACGGACGTCATGCTGATGATGCAGACGGAGATCGGCGAAGCCTTCGAGCCGTTTGTCTCAGGACGCGGCTCAAGCAGTACCATGCCCCAGAAGCGCAACCCCATCTCCTGTGAGCTGATCATCGCCGGGGCCAAGACGGTCCGGCAGTCCGTGGCACTGATGCTGGATGCCATGATTCATGACCACGAGAGGGCGACCGGACCGTGGCAGGCGGAGTGGCTCGCTGTGCCACAGGCCCTCATCGTCGGGCATGGGAGCTTGTCTCAAGCCGTCCGCATGATGGAGGGCCTGGATGTCCGGGCGGACGCCATGCGCCGGAACCTGGACGTCACCGGCGGGCTGATCGTGGCCGAGGCGGTGATGATGGGGCTCGCGCCGCATATCGGCAGGCAGCGCGCCCATGACATCGTCTACGACTGCTGCCGATTGGTGCTTAGCGAAGGCGGCGTCCTCGCGGATCGTTTACTGGACGTGCCCGAGATTTCGGACCATCTGAGCCGGGTTGAGATCGAACGTATCGTGGATCCGGCCAACTATGTGGGTTTGGCCGGCACCATGGTCGACCGGCTCCTGGAAGGGCGCCGCCGCACCACCTAGGAGAGGGCCATGACCGGGACCGAGAACGAAAACTCTGCGGAGAAACCGGACAACCCAGGCGTTCTCGTCCCGCCGGACGTTCTCATGGGTGGCGTTATCGTCCTTGGTTTGATCCTTCAAGGGCAATCCGCCTGGTACTTCGCGCCCGTTTTCGTGCAACACATGCTTGGGCCGTTGCTGGTCGTCTTCGGTGTGCTGCTGGCGGCTTGGGCCGCGACGACCTTCCATTTGGAGGGGACCAATGTGCAGCCCCACAAGCCGACACAAGCTGTCGTCACATCGGGGCCGTTTCGATACAGCCGCAATCCAATCTACGTCGGCTTGGTGATGGTCGTCCTGGGCGCGGCGATGATCGCGAATACGGTCTGGATGCTGATCCTGCTTGTACCTGCTGTCTTGGTTCTGGATCGTGGCGTAATCGCACGCGAAGAAGCCTATTTGGCAAAGAAGTTTGGCGACCCTTACACCGAGTATTGCCGAAGCGTCAGGTGCTGGCTCTAACCTCGAAGCCACTTGAAGCTCATAAATTCTAATAATTTCTGATACTTATTATCCTTAAAGGATGAATTCGAAAATTCATCCGCCTTGCACATGTCACAGACTGTAACAAGATCGCAATTATCGAAACCGCAATTGGAGGTACAGCGATGCTTACGTCACCGTTGATCGCTCGGAGCTGGCTCGGCCTTATCCGCCGCCGCTAATCGCAGAGATGCGGACGCCGTTACCGGCGACCAGCCTTATAGGTCGCCGCTGTCACCGGACACACGTTCGGACAAGTCTGAAAGACGGGCATCTATCGTGTCGAGCGCCTCAATCATGCGCTCGGCCGCCCCTCTCAGGTCAGCGATATCGGTTCTGATACGTTCGATGTCGGTGTCATGGGAGTGCTCTTCGATGCCCTCTCCGATGCCTTGCAGCAGCCACGTAGCCGAAACACCCAACATACCGGCAAGCATCAGAAGCCGATTGGATCTTGGCTCGCTCTGGTCGCGTTCCCAAGCGGACAACGTCCGGGTCTGCACACCCAAACGTCTGGCGAGCTGAGCGACGGTGAAGCCCGCCCGCTCCCGGGCGGCGATCAGCCGGCTGCCGATTGTTTGTTGGTCGGTCATCATTCCCTCCCCCGTCAGCCCGACCTCATCCGTGTGGGCTTCCTTTCGGTAACGGGATATCAACACTCTTCCGCCACGATCGACGCTCAAGGGACGTCACGTTCAGGCCAGGACGCGACCTGCCTTGCATATAACGTTGCACACAGCGAAGCCCTCACAATGCAGAGTTTAGATTGGCGCCATAATTGGCTAAAATGCATTTGATTCGGGGAGTGAGGGCGTCAGCGGTTTCGCTGGCGCTTTGTTTTCGTGATTCCGGGATGAGGCACGGACCGGTGAAGCGATGACGATCCACAGAGATATCTGGGGTGCGTGGGCCGGAACGGAGCGGTCGACACCCGGCTCTACCTTTCTCCGCGATTTCTCGCAGGTTCCGTCTGCGGCGACACCGACGATCGTGCTGGCCTCGTTCATTTCGAACGTCATGGCGATGGTGTTGCCGTTCGTGATTTTGATCGTCTACGACCGGGTTCTACCCAACGCGACCGATCACACGCTGATGATTCTCGCGGCTGGTGTTGCGGTCGCGGTGTTGATCGACGTCGCCGTTCGGATCGGCCGCGGATACATCGTTGCGCTCCGCGCAGCCCACTACGGTCACCGGGCGTTCATGGGCAGCGTCACCAAGATCCTGTTTGCGGACCCCAAAGACTTCCAGACCACCTCGACAGCCCGGCGGCTGGAGCAGTTGGGTTCCATCGACACCATTCGGGAAAGCCGGGCCGGGTACCTACCCCAGCTTCTCGTCGACTTTCCGTTCTTCGTCCTGTTCGTCGGCGCGGTTTTCCTGATCGGCAAGCAACTCGGCTTCGTTCTGCTGGCCTGTATCGTGATCCTGGCGCTGACCTCGGTTCTCAACGGCCTCGAGGTGCGGCGGCGCGTCGAAGCCCGTCAGGATACGGAACGGGCACAAACCAACTTCCTGCTTGAGATCCTGCAAGGCCTGCTGACCATCAAGTCCTACTCGATGGAGCGCCTGATGGAGCGTCGTTACGAGCGGGTCATGGAGCGGAGCGCGCGCGTCACCCATGATGTTGTGGAAGGCGGCGCCAGCGCACAGGCCATGGCCAACTTCGTCACCCAGGCGACGCTCGGTGCCATCGTCGCTTTCGGAAGCCTCATGGTGATCGACGGCGAGATGACCATCGGCGGCGTGGCCGCCTGCATGCTTTTGGCCGGCCGCGCCACCCAACCGTTGAACCGGGCGGCGATGCTGTGGAGCCAGTATCAGTCGGTGCGCGTCGCCAAGGATCATGTGAACTCGCTCTCAGAGCTGTCGCTTGCTGCGAAGTACCGGGAACAGTGGCTTGAGGATTTTCAGGGCCGTGTCGAGCTTCGCGGCGTGTCATTCCGATATGATTCCGAACGGCCGTTGTTCGATGAGGTGGATCTGACGTTCGACGCGGGCGCGGCGATCGCCGTCTCCGGGGAGAACTGGGCCGGCAAGTCGACGTTGCTGTCGCTGGTTGCCGGGATCCTGCGTCCAGACACCGGGACGATCTACTACGACGGGGTGGATGTAAGCCAATTGAGCGATGCGGAACTCCGGCGCCACATCGCCTACCTGCCTTACAATCCAGCGCTGTTCGATGGGACGATCCTGGAGAACCTCTGTGGCTTCTCGGACGATCCGGACCGCATCGCCGCCGCCGAAGAAGCGGCCCGGGAAATCGGGCTGGCGGAGGCGGTCTCCAAGCTCTCGCGCGGGTTCAACACGGAGATCTCCTCGTCGACCCGGGAGACACTGCCCGCATCGTTGCGCCAGCAGATTCCAATCGCCGCGGCGCTGGCCCGCCAGCCGCGCGTGATCATCATGGACGAGTGCAACTCCAACTTGGACCAGGACGCCGACCGGCTCTTCCGGGAGGCCCTGGCCCGGCGAAAGGGGACCTGCACCATCATCCTCGTCAGCCAACGGCCGTCATTCCTTGCCATTGCCGACCGGACCCTGGTTCTTGGCCGGGACAGCGGCACCACCGGGCGTCGTTCCCGGGCCCGGCCGCCGCAGAGCGCGCCCGAGATCCTGCCTCCACCGCCGGCGCCTGCGCGTCCGGTTCTCGTCCGTAGCCGTGGAGACGGTAAGTGAGCGTCGTCAGCCGTGCCGACAGTCTCGCTGATGCCCTTCGCCGCTCCGAGGTTTCAGACTTCGAGGCGACGTCGAACTTTGCGTCGTGCCTCCTGCCGCTGCTGACCTCCCTCGGTTGGCACGGGGACACGCGGGAGCTGATGGAGGCGCTGCCCCATTTCGCGAGCCGACTTGATCTGATCGACCTCCGGAACGCGCTTGCGGAGTTGGGATATCTGAGCCGCCGGAACCAAGGGCGTCTCAGGGACATCGATAGCCGTTTGATGCCGTGCGTGTTTCTGGCGCGCGGCCGGGCGCCGCTCGTCGTCCATGCCCGAAGCGACAAGGGCTTCATCGTCTTCGATAGCGCGGTCGGTCAGGTTCGCGAGATCCGGGGCTGGGCGCTGACCGGCTACTACTACACATTCGAGCGTCAGGGTCGAGCGCAGCCTGCCAGCGACGGCCGGAGTTGGACCTGGCAGCTTTTCCGCCGTTTCCGGTCCGAAGCTCTGATCGTTCTGGCCTGCAGCCTGTTTTCCGCCGTCTTCGGCATCGCGGTCCCGATATTCGTCATCGCGGTCTACGATATCGTTGTGCCCGCGGCGTCGGACGCCAGTTTGGGCTGGCTTGTTCCCGGGTTGGCAGCCGCGCTCATCGTCGACTTTCTCACTCGAAACCTGAGGGCCAAGGCGCTTGCCCATATGGCCGGGCGCCTCGACTACCTCATCGGCACGGAGACCTTCCGGCGGTTGTTGGAGCTACCACCCGCGACCAGCGACAACCACGCCATTGGCGCGCAGCTTCAGCGCCTGAAGGGTTTTCAGTCGGTTCGTGACGTTGTGAACAGCCCGATCGCGAACATGATCCTGGAGTTGCCGCTCGTCCTCATGGCGCTTCTGGTAATCGGGTATGTGGGCGGCATGATCGTGCTCATCCCGATCGCCGCACTCGCCATTTTCACGGCGATGGCCGTCGTCTTTGTTCCAGCGATCCGGCGGGCTGAAGCGGATGCGGCGCGGGCCAGGGCGCAACGCGACCAAATCGTGACGGAGCTTGTCTCCAATCAACGCTCCCTGCGCGAGACGGTGATGGAAGACAGCTTCATCGACCGTCTGCGGCCCCTGTCCGCCCAGACGGCCAATGACAGAAGCCGGGCCTCTCAGAGAATGATCGTGCTCCAATCCGTCTGCCACGGGCTGGTCATGGGGGCCGGTCTGCTGACGGTTGTCTTTGGAGCGAACCAGGTCATCGCGCAGCAGATGACGACAGGTTCCCTCGTGGCTTCCATGGCGCTCGTCTGGCGGGTTCTGACCCCGATCCAGCTCGGCTTCCAGGCGCTACCGCGGATGTCCCAGATCGGCCAGACGCTCACTCAGATCAACCGGCTGATGCGCACCCCGCCGGAAACGTTCTCCGTTGACACTCTGGTCGACGAGCATCGGTTCAACGGCAAGCTTTCCGCCCGCCGGATCTCCATGCGCTACCGGGATGACGCGGATCCGGCCCTGCTTGCCATCTCATTCGATGTGGAGCCGGGCGAACTCGTTGCCCTCACCGGCCCGAGCGGCGCTGGAAAGTCGACGGCACTCAAGGTCCTGGCGGGCCTTATACGGCCACAGGCCGGAAGCGTGTTCTATGGCGGCGTGGAGCAGAGGCACATCGAGTTGACGGCTCTGCGCCGGTCTGTCGCCTTCCTGCCCCAGACCCCGCGTCTGTTCTATGGCACCGTGGCGCAAAACCTGCGGCTCGCGAACCCATCCGCGACGGACGACATGATGCGCGCGGCGACCGAGGCGGCGGGCGTGCTCGAGGAGATCGAAGCACTGGAAGACGGCTTCAATACCTGGATCGGCGACGAGAAACTGGCGAGCTTGCCGGAAAGCTTCCGGCAGAAGCTGTCGCTTGCTCGGGTCTGGATCAAGGACGCGCCCATCATCCTGCTGGACGAGCCCGCCCAGAACCTGGATGCGGCGGGCGATGCCCGGCTGATGCGGCATCTGACTTCGCTGAAGGGACAGAAGACGGTGATCTTCGTCACCCACCGGCCCAGCGCCGTCCGCATGGCCGACCGGGTCGTCACCCTCGACGGCGGACGCCTTCGCCCTGGTGAGCGCGAGAAGAAGTCCGCGCCGAAAAAACTCAAAACGGGAGGCGCTTGAAATGGCGTCCAGCAATCTTCCTGTGCGCACTGGTGCGGCCCGCCCGCCCGCCCGGACGACGTATCTCGCGCAGTCCATTAAGCTGGAGGAAGGCACCTCGCCGATCCTGGTCCAGTCCATGGTGGTTCTGATCGCGATCACGCTGGTGGCGGCGGTTGCGTGGTCAATGATGGCGCGGCTGGATCAGGTCGCCCGAGCCGATGGCCAGGTCATTCCGTCGAGTGCCGTTCGGACACTTCAGCATCTCGAAGGCGGGATCATCGAGTCGATCCATGTCGAAGAAGGCGACATCGTAGAGACCGGTGCCTCCCTCGTGACGATGAGCCCGACATTCGCCGAGTCCGAGCTTGCGCAGCTTCGGGTGCGCGAGGCGTCCCTGGCCGTGCGGCTGGCGCGCCTCCAGGCGTTGGTCAGCGACGGCGATCCGGTCTATGGCGCCTTCTCCATCAGCCACCCGCAATTGGTGACCGAACAGAACGCGCTGCTCAACGCCCGCCGGAACGCCCGCGCCAATCAGCTCGACGTGCTGCGCCGGCAGGTGAGGGAGCGGGAGTTGTCGTTGCAAACCCTCCAGGGGCAGCGGGACACCGTTCAAAGAAGCGTGGATCTTCTGGAAGAAGAGGCGAAACTGCGGAAGCAGCTCCTGGACAAGGGCCTCACGCCGCGGTTCCGCTATCTCGATCTTCTCCGGTCCGTGAACACGACACGGGGACAGTTGCTTCAGGTGGAAGGCCTCATCGAGCGGGCCCGGGAATCGGTGTCGGAGGCGGAGAGCAAGCTGGCCGAGGTCGAGAGCAAGCTCGAGAACGACTCGCTAACGGAGATCGCGGCAGTATCCACGGAACTGACCGAGGTCCGGGAATCCCTCGCGCGGTTTGTCGACCGGGTGGAGCGGCTGGAACTCACCGCCCCGGTGCGCGGGATCGTTCAAACCCTCCGCTACAAGTCGACCGGGGGCGTCATCACCCCGGGCGAGACGGTCGTGGAGCTTGTCCCCCTCGACGACAAGCTGGTGGTCGAGGTGCAGCTCAACCCCAAGGACATTGGCTTCGTCAGCGTTGGCCAGGAAGCGAACGTCCGATTCACAGCCTACGACTACGCGCAGTTCGGCGGCGTGTCGGGCACCGTCGATACCATTTCCGCCACGACGGTCCTGAACCCCAACGGCACGCCCTACTACGAAGTCGTTCTGTCGCTTGAAAAGCCCTTCGTTGGTCAGAACCCGCAGCGCAATCTGATTTTGCCGGGCATGGTCGTTCAGGCGGACATCCGCACAGGAGAGCGGACGCTGTTCCAGTACCTGACCAAACCGATCAACAGGGCATTCCAGCTCGGCCTCGTAGAGCCCTAAAGGTTCAGCCGCCGGGCCCGTCGACCCCTCCCGGACTTAGAACTCGTTGATGTTGTCCAGCGGATAGATCGGGCGCCGAACGTTCTCGAAAGTTAGCTGGTCGTTGTCAGATGTTGTCACCCCATGACCGTCGCAGGTGATGGTGTGATCGTCGAAGGCCTGGAAACCCGCACGGTAGTGGATGCGCGACTTCAGCAGCAGGTAGCGTTTCTGCTCAGGCTGGATTCCGACGGAGGTGAAGACACCCACATCCCAGGGCTCGTGATGGCGGGAGACGATGACGATCTCAACATTGCCGGTATCCAGCACCGCCGTGTGACCCATTGAGACCTTTACGCCGGTGTACATCGGCCCGAACACCGTCCACTCGCCGTTGGAGAGGGTCTTTACGACACCCGTGACCTCAAGCGGCTCACCCCGGCGGCCGATGGACGGCATGTCGGTCCGGCCTCCGAGTTTGAGCGTGATCCGGGCACCCACGCCGGCGGCTTTCATCTCTTCCACAGCGGCCGGGTCCCAAACGGCCGCAACCGCAACATCCTCCAGCCCCTGACGCAGGACCTCCTCGATCACCGTCATGACATCCTGGGTGGCTCCCGAGCCCGTGTTATCCGCGTGATCCAGCAGTATCATCGGCTCATCCAGACGGGTGGCCTTGGCCCGGGCAACCGCGTCCTCCAAAGGCTCACCCCGGTAGACGAAGTCGGCCCGGCGCGCCCACATCTCAGCGACGAGACGGTCCCGCCACGCCTTCGCCGCCGTCTCTCCATCCGGTGACCCCTCGCCCACGATGCAGATCGAACTCCCCGCATCATGGAAGTCGGCAAGCGGGAAGCCGCCGAACACCGTCGCCGCAAGGATCAGTGGATCCTCCTCCGCGTCACGCGCCAGGGCGATCAGACCTTTCATCGGCTCGTCGTCGTGCCCCATACGCAAGGTCTGGGACAGGAGCGGCGGTTGCCCCCACGCCATCACCGGAGCGGCCCTGTTGCCTTCCGCAACATCGAGAAGAATGTTCCCGATCTGTGTGCCGACAGCGTGCATGTCCACGTGCGGATAGGTCTTGTAGCCAATGAGGCATGTGGCGTTGCCAACCATCTTTTCGGTGAGATTGGTATGGAGATCGTAGGTGACGCCGATCGGAAGATCAGGCGCGATCTCCCGCATCCGCTGGAGCAACGTTCCCTCACCGTCATCTGTGGCTTCTGACACCATGGCGCCGTGCAGGTCGAGCAGCGCCGCGTCCACACCGTCTCGCACCGCCTCCAGTATCCTGCCGACCATGAATTCGTACGCCTCGACCGAGACCTTGCCCGACGGCATCGCTTCGGCAGCAATTGGCGTTACGACATCATGGCCGCGCGCTTTGCATAGCGTGAGATAAGCACCGAAGGGCATGCCGGTACCGGCATAGGCTCGCAAGGCGTCCGCCCCAAGATATCCGCTCCACGCCTCGAACCGGGCCCAGTCGGTGGGGACCGGGGAGAACGTGTTTGTTTCGTGCTTCATCATCGCGACAAGAACGCGCATGCGGGACTCCGGCGAAGGACGGCTCATTCCCTGCCATCATGACACAGCACGGGCATGTCGAAACCCTGTGCGTATCTGCTCGCAGCGCTATCTGAGGAAGACCAAGCGTTGACGGACCGCTGTGACCACACCACCCTTCTTGGTCTGGGCCGACGCTGTAGAGAGGAGGAGGGCTATGTCCGTCACCATCGCGAGGTTGTTCGCCGCAAGCATTCTGACTGTGCTCGTTGCTTTTTCAGGTTTTGACCGACCGGCCGCGGCCGAGACTGTGGGAGAGGCGGACCGGGCCGCGATCCAGTCCGTGATCACAGGACAGATGGATGCCTTCAAGCAGGATGACTGGACCAAGGCATTCGGATACGCAGCCCCGTCCATTCGTCTGCGCTTTGGTTCTGTTGAGCGCTTTGCGTCTATGGTCGTCAGCGGCTACGCCGCCGTATGGCGTCCACGGGACGTTCAGTTCGAAGACCTGAAAAGCGACGGCGGCAATCCACGACAGGAAGTCTATGTGGTCGGCCCGGACGGTGTTCCGGTGATCGCGACCTATGTCATGGAGCGTCAGGAAGACGGGTCATGGCGCATCGCCGGGGTATATCTCCGCGAAATCGCGGACAAGTCCGTCTGAAGTCATACCTGAGCCCTCGGCGTGACCGATCCGGCGTGCTAGGTTGCGCGGAGGTACAATCCGCGCTGGGATAACCGTGAGCGCCCCGTTCGTCTCCATCCTCATCGTCACTTACAACGCCGGCCCGCATCTGGGCCGGTGCCTTGAGGCATTGTCGCAGCAGACCTATACCGATTTCGAGGTGATCATTGTCGACAATGGCTCGACAGATGGATGGATCGAAGCGACCAAACCCTTCCCGCCATTCGTGACCTTTATTGAGAGCGGGGCGAACCTGGGATTCGCCGCTGGAAACAACTTCGCCGCCAAGCACGCGAAGGGAGACTGGTTCGCGACACTCAACGCGGACGCCTATCCGGCTCCAGAATGGTTGGACCGGCTTGTCGAGGCGACCGACCGCTACCCATGGGCCACCGTGTTCGGGTCCACCCAGCTTCTCGAGGCACGGCCGGAACTCCTGGATGGCTCCGGGGACAGCTACCATCCGTTGGGGTTGGCATGGCGCGGGAACAGATTGCGCCCCGTGGGCACCGCCCCGCCGGACGGTGAGGTCTTCGGCCCGTGCGCGGCCGCCGCCCTCTACCGCCGGGACGTGTTCGAGGAGGTCGGCGGCTTCGACGAGCGGTTCTTCTGCTACTACGAAGATGTCGATCTTGCCTTCCGGCTGCGGCTTATGGGCCGGCGGTCCGTCCAGGTTAGAAGCGCCTGTGTTCGCCATGTGGGGTCGGCCGTTACCGGCGAGGGATCGGACTTCGCGCGATATCATGTGGCACGGAACCGGTTCTGGATGGTTCTCCGGGATACCCCGGGCGGCTTGATGTGGGTGGTTTTGCCGTCGTTCCTCGCGTTCCAGTTCATTCGGTTGCTGGTCGCACCCCTGGTCGGAGACGGCATGATCCGCGTGCGCGCCATCCGGGATGCCATGATCCAGTTGCCCGCTGTCCTCCGTCAGCGGAATGGGCTCCATAGCCGGAGGCGCGCCAACGCCCTCAACATCGCGCGCGCGATGACATGGTCGCCGTACAAGCTGTTAACCGGGACCACCGATGTCCGCCCCCTTCACGGGGCTGACCGCTCACCCGTAAGGGTACCAGACGGACGGGAGGGCTCGGTCGCCGGCGTCATCGTAAGCTACCAACCTGACGCGATTTTCGAAGAGGCAGTGTCCGCGGTCCTGGACCAGGTCGATCGGCTGTACATCGTCGACAACGGCTCAGGCGCAGACATCCTCAGCCGGATCGAGGGGCTGAAGTCCGAAGCGGGCGATCGGATCATCCCGATCCTGAACGCGGACAATGTCGGTCTTGCTACGGCGCAGAACCAGGGGATCGTCCGGGCGGTTCAAGATGGCAACGATTGGGTTCTTCTGCTGGATCACGACAGTGTGCCAGAGCCCGGCATGGTCGATGCCATGCTGGATGTGCATATGACTCACCCGGACCGGGACCGGATTGGGCTGGTCGCCCCGCGGCTCTATGATGAGAACGCCACGCTGCGGTCGGCGCTATACGTCTCGCGGGGTCCCTTCGACCTCCGGCGGCACTGGTTTGGCCCAGGAGAAGTCGTTGACGATGTGATCTTCGCCATCGCGTCGGGCAGTCTCATCCCAGCATCGGTCCTGCGGGAAGTGGGCGCGATGAGGGACGAGTTCTTCATCGACTACATCGACATCGAATTCGCGCTCCGGCTTCGGCGTGCGGGCTACAAGATCGTCGGTGTGGGGGATGCCCTGATGCGCCACCAGCTCGGCGCCTTCCAGCGGAAGCAACTCCTCGGACGCGACGTCCCCTTTAACAGCCATTCTGCCAGCCGCCGCTACTTCATCTACCGAAACCGTATCCGGGTCTGGTGGGAGTACGGGGTCGAGATACCGGCCTATATTTCCTTCGAACTGGTGGCCGTCCTTATCGACCTCGGCAAGCTCATCTTCCTCGAGGATGACAAGACCGCGAAACTGAAGGGCATCTTCCGGGGCATACGGGATGCGATCAGGGGTCGGCGGTCGACCGCATCGGTGCCGATGTCTCCCCCTTGAGCCACGCGCGGAAAGCCATCGCGGCGTAGCGGCCCCAAATGGCGAGAATGACGGCCTCCCGGCCCAGGACGGCGAGAAGGACCGCCAGAAGACTGGCGGGCCCGGATACGGTCTCTGCCGGGAAGTGTGTCCGGAAATAGAGTGCCGCGCTTACCGCTTTCCTCGCTTCCACGAACAGCGGTTCGACGGCACTGGTCCCGCCGATGTGGCGCACACTCAAATCCGGCACATAGAGGACCGACCATTCTTCCCGGTGAAGGCGCAGACAGAAGTCCACATCCTCCACATGCAGGAAGTACCGCTCATCCATCCCGCCGATGGCGTCGTAAGCGTCCCGCCGGATCAGCATGAAAGAGCCCGAGATACACGCAACCAACTCCTCACCCTCAGGTTCCGGGAGGTGCTCCAAGGTCCATGGCGTGGCGCCAAACCGGTGAAGCCTCATCACGTCCGATAGAAGGGTCCAGGGGGTCAGTTGGTTCCGCCGGCCGCCACGCTGCTCCGTACCGTCCTCGTTGGTGATCCTCACCCCCAGGGCGGCGACGGTCGGCTTGCCAGCCATCCGCCCGGCGGCCGCAGCCAGCAAGCCCGGGGACAGCACACAATCCGGGTTCAGCAGAAGGAGCAGCGGTGCGTCACAGCTTCCAACCCCGATGTTGCAAGCTTTGGCGAAGCCGACATTCCCCTGTTCGCGATGAATCCGCACACGGCCGTCCGCCGCCAGACTGTCCAACCGCCGTTCTGTGTCGGCGTCGTTGCCGTTGTCCACGATCACCAGACGACCGAGACCGGGGTCGGCAAGGACAGACGTCAGGCAATCGAAGAGCACCGGCCCCGTCCGGTAGGTCACCACCACGACGTCGACTCGGCCAGCGGGCGCAGGGGATTCGGTGTCGGTCACGCGCAGTCTCCCGTCGCCCGGCACCTCTTTCGGTCGGATATCTCGAACGGGTTTTTGAGAGAGGCGGTCATGACGCTGCTCCCTAATTGCGGCTCTGGTTCCGGTCAAGCGTGGCTGATCAAGCCCTACTCATTTCCAGGTGGCAGCCATGCCCACTTTTTTAGCAGCGTTGTTGTGCAGTGCCGAAAAAGTAAACTTAGATTAAGCATAAGAGAATCTCAGAATCATATTTATCAGTGACTTAGGACTCTCGCCGGATTGGCACACGTCTTGATCTCCCGCTATGCACAAACCTAAGGCACAGGGGGTTCCAAAAATGGAAATCAAGAAAACGGTTCGACTGGCAGCCGTGACGACCGCTTTGACGGTCGGCATGGCGTCGGCGGCCTGGGCGGCGGATACGATCAAGGTCGGCGTTCTGCACTCTCTTTCCGGCACGATGGCCATCAGCGAGACAACGCTGAAGGACACGGTGCTGATGCTCATCGAGGAGCAGAACGAGAAGGGCGGCGTGCTTGGCAAGATGCTTGAGCCGGTTGTTGTCGACCCGGCATCCGACTGGCCGCTCTTTGCGGAGAAGGCCCGCGAGCTTCTGGAGGTCCACGAGGTGGACGTCATTTTCGGCAACTGGACGTCCGTGTCCCGGAAATCCGTCCTGCCGGTGATTGAGGAGCTGAACGGCTTGCTGTTCTACCCCGTCCAGTACGAGGGTGAGGAAAGCTCCAAGAACGTATTCTACACGGGCGCCGCACCGAACCAGCAGGCCATTCCCGCCGTTGACTATCTGATGGCTGAAGGCGTTGAGCGCTGGGTCCTCGCCGGTACCGACTACGTCTACCCGCGCACGACCAACAAGATCCTGGAGGCCTATCTGAAGGCCAAGGGCGTCGCGGCCGACGACATCATGATCAACTACACGCCGTTCGGTCATTCCGACTGGCAGACGATCGTGTCCGACATCAAGACCTTCGGCGCGGCGGGCAAGAAGACGGCGGTCGTGTCCACCATCAACGGCGACGCCAACGTTCCGTTCTATAAAGAGCTCGGAAACCAGGGCCTCAAGGCGGAGGACATTCCGGTCGTCGCCTTCTCCGTTGGTGAGGAAGAACTCTCTGGCATCGACACCGGCCCGCTGGTCGGCCACCTCGCCGCGTGGAACTACTTCATGAGTGCTGAGTCCGAGGTGAACGACGAGTTCATCGAGGCATGGCATGCGTTCATCAAGAACGAGGACCGGGTCACCAACGACCCCATGGAAGCCCACTACATCGGCTTCAACATGTGGGTGAAGGCGGTCGAGAAGGCGGGCACCACCGACGTGGATACGGTCCGCACGGCGATGTACGGCATCACCTATCCGAACCTGACCGGCGGCACCGCGGTGATGAACACGAACCACCACCTGACCAAGCCGGTTCTGATCGGCGAGATCCAGGATGACGGTCAGTTCGAGATCGTCTGGCAGACGGCCGGTGGTGTCATCGGTGATGCGTGGACGGACTTCCTTCCGGACAGCGCGCGCATCGTGGCCGATTGGACCGCGCCGATCGCGTGCGGCAACTTCAACATCGATACCGGGAAGTGCTCGGGCCAGAACTACTAAGGCCCATTCCCGAAAAGACGGCGCCCGCTCTCTCTCCCAGCGGGCGCCGTTTCACTCCATAGACCGCGGCGCTTTCGCCGCTCCCGATCCGGACGGGAGATTTCCCGGGTGACCTCTTCTCACCGCCTACCGAACATCTTCGCCCTCTTGTTTTTGCTTCTTGCGGTCGGTGTCGGCGCTCAGGCTGCTAAAGCGGACGAGTTCGCAGACGCCGTGAAGGCACTGGATGCGAAGTCCTTCAATGACAAACAAGTCGCCATCGACCAGCTCGCAGCACTTGGTGACGCGCGCGCGTTGCCTGTGCTGGGAGCGATGCTGGAAGGCACCCTTTTTCGTCACAAGAAGTCGAAACGCATCGTTTTTGGCACGAAAGCGGGAAAAGGCTGGGCCATCACGTCCGTTCTCGAGGGCGAGGACATGGGTGAGGTCGGCAAACGCCGGGTCAAGAAAATCTCCATCAACAACCGGCTTCGAAACACGCTGCGGCTGACGATCGCGAGCTTGGGGCTGACAGGCGGGGATGCCAAAGGACGCTCTGAAGCAGCACTCGGACTGATCAAGAACGGGACCGCCGACATCCTGGGCGCGCTGGACAAAGCGATCGAGGCAGAGACGGACGAGGCCGCAAAAAAAGCTCAGAACATCGCGAGAGCGGCCATTCAAGCCAAAGCCGGAGACGAGCAGGATCGTATCTCCGCAATCGGCGCCCTGTCCGGCGTCCTGAACACCGACGTCATGGTGGTCCTTGGGGCGCTGGTGCAGGATGAAGGCGCGCCCGCTGCCGTCCGCCAGGCCGCCGCAGACACTCTTTCCGATACAGAAGCGCAAGGGCGGCTCTATGCAGCGGCCGAAACGATCTTCTTCGGCATCAGCCTCGGCTCCGTTCTGCTGCTGGCTGCCGTCGGCCTGGCGATTACATTCGGCGTCATGGGCGTGATCAATATGGCGCACGGCGAGATGATCATGCTCGGCGCTTACACGACCTGGGTCGTCCAACAGCTCTTCCCGCAATGGATCGAGGCATCGCTGCTGATCGCCGTCCCCGCCGCTTTCCTGGTATCCGGCGCGGTCGGCGTGGCGATCGAGCGGGGCGTGATCCGTTTCCTCTACGGCCGGCCGCTGGAAACGCTTCTGGCCACGTTCGGGATCAGCCTAATTCTGCAACAGGCCGTTCGCGTGATCTTCTCCCCGCTGAACCGATCGGTCGTCACGCCCGAGTGGATGAGTGGTGCCTGGGAAGTGAACGCGGCCTTGTCGCTGACCTACAACCGGCTCACCATTGTCGCCTTCACCATCGTTTTGATGATCGGCATCGCAGCGCTGCTCCGCTTCAGCAGCTTCGGGCTGCAAATGCGGGCCGTTACCCAAAACCGTCCCATGGCATCGGCGATGGGCATCCGCACGAACCGGATCGATGCGCTGACATTCGGTTTCGGCTCCGGCATCGCGGGCATCGCGGGCGTGGCGCTCAGCCAGCTCACCAATGTCGGACCCAATCTGGGTCAGCAGTACATCGTCGACAGCTTCATGGTTGTTGTCTTCGGCGGGGTCGGAAACCTGTGGGGGACCACGCTGGGTGCCATGATCCTCGGGGTCGCCAACAAACTGCTGGAGCCCTGGTCGGGCGCGGTCCTAGGCAAGATCCTGGTCCTGGTCTTCATCATTCTGTTCATTCAGAAACGGCCGAGCGGCATGTTCGCTCTCAAAGGCCGGGCGGCGGAGAGCTGAGCCATGGCAGGCCTGTCCTCTCCAGCCTCCTCAACCGCGCCCGCCAAGGACGTCGGCGGTCCGCTGACCCGGCTCCTGCTCCACGACACCGGTGCGCGGATTGCCGTCGGCATCATCCTGGCCACGCTGATCATCGTGCCGGCGGCCAACCTCTTCATCCAGCCGGACTCCCCGTTCCATGTTCCGACCTACATCGTGGGGCTCTTCGGCAAATACCTTTGCTTCGCCCTGCTCGCCCTCGCGGTTGATCTGATCTGGGGGTTCTGCGGCATTCTCAGCCTCGGGCATGGCGCATTCTTCTCCCTCGGCGGGTACGCCATGGGTATGTACCTGATGCGCGAGATCGGCCCGCGCGGCGTCTACGGCCACCCGGTGCTGCCCGACTTCATGGTGTTCCTCAATTGGACCGAGTTGCCGTGGTTCTGGTACGGCTTCGACATGTTCTGGTTCGCGATGCTGATGGTCGTGCTGGCACCGGGCATCCTGGCGTTCATCTTCGGTTGGTTCGCATTCCGCTCCCGCGTCAGCGGCGTCTACTTCTCCATCATCAGCCAAGCCCTCACCTACGCGCTGATGCTGGCGTTCTTCCGGAATGACATGGGATTTGGCGGCAACAACGGGCTGACCGACTTCAAGGACATTCTCGGCTTCGACCTGCAATCCAACTTTACCAGGGCGGCACTGTTCGTCCTCTCAGGGCTGGCGCTGCTTGGAGGGTTCGCCGTGTGCCGGGCGATCGTCTCGAGCAAGGCGGGGCGCGTGCTGGTCGCCGTTCGGGATGCCGAGCCACGCGTCCGCTTCCTCGGTTACCGGGCAGAGAACTACAAGCTCTTCGTCTTCACCTTGTCGGCGGTGCTCGCGGGCGTTGCTGGCGCGCTGTACGTCCCCCAGGTGGGCATCATCAATCCCAGTGAGTTCTCACCGCTCAAATCGATCGAGATTGTGGTCTGGGTCGCCCTCGGCGGGCGTGGAACTCTCTATGGCGCGATCCTTGGCGCCGTCGCCGTCAATGGGGCGAAGTCCTGGTTCACCGCGCTGGCGCCGGAGATGTGGCTGTTCCTGCTGGGCGGACTGTTCGTGATCGTGACCATCGCCCTGCCGAAAGGCCTTGTCGGTCTGGCGAGCCTGATCGGTGCACGCCTTCGCTCGGCTCCGCCGCCGCCGGATAAAGCACCGGCGGTCAGGCCGGAGACCCTGCCATGAGTGCCGCGGCGGCAGTGGCGCCGGAACGTCCCGGCGAGACCATTCTCGTGGTGGACAACGTCTCCGTCTCCTTCGACGGGTTCAAGGCGCTGAACGCCTTGTCCTTTGTTGTCATGGCAGGCGAGATGCGGGCGATCATTGGCCCGAACGGGGCCGGTAAGACGACAATGATGGATGTGGTCACGGGCAAGACCAAACCGGATTCCGGCACAGTCACCTTCCGGGACACCCATGATCTGACCAAGTACGACGAGCCGAAAATTGCATCGCTCGGCATCGGCCGAAAGTTCCAGAAGCCGACCGTCTTCGAGAGTCTCACGGTCTTCGAGAACCTCTGGATATCGATCAAGGCGAACCGAAGCGTTTTCAGCATGCTCGGCTTCCGGGTCACAGCGGATCATCTCGCTGGCGTTGAGCAGGCGCTGGAGACCGTGGCCCTGACCGAACACCGGGACCGTCCCGCGGGTGTCTTGTCCCACGGCCAGAAGCAATGGCTAGAGATCGGCATGCTGCTGGTTCAAGACCCGGACCTCCTGTTGGTCGACGAGCCCGTGGCGGGTATGACGGACGCGGAGACGGAGACGACAGCAGCCCTTCTCCGCACGATCTCCCAATCCCATTCGGTGGTCGTGGTCGAGCATGACATGGAGTTCGTCCGCGCCCTGGACGTGCCCGTGACCGTTCTTCACGAAGGATCAGTCCTCGCCGAGGGGTCGCTGGACACCGTCCAGAACGACAACCGCGTGATTGAGGTTTATCTCGGACGATGACGGGGCGCGGATATCAGGACGTAAATGGGGACCACCCATGTTGAGCGTTGAGAACGTCGATCTTCACTATGGCGCCAGCCACGCCCTCCGATCGGTTTCCTTTTCGGCGGCACCCGGGGAGGTGACGTGCGTCCTCGGCCGGAATGGGGTCGGCAAGACCAGCGTCCTGCGGGCCATCATGGGGCTTCAGCCGACCAGCGGGGGCAAGATCTCATGGTCGGACACCGACCTGTCCAGACACAGCACGCCAGACCGCGCCCGCCTCGGCTTTGCGTTCGTGCCCCAGGGCCGGGACATTTTCGCCCGGCTGTCGGTAGAGGAGAACCTCCGCACCGCGTTTGCCGTCTTGCCGCGCTCCGAGCACCAGATACCCGACCGGATTTTCGAACTCTTCCCTGTTCTCGGAGACATGCTGCGCCGGCGGGGGGGCGATCTCTCCGGCGGGCAGCAACAGCAGCTCGCCATCGCCCGGGCGCTGATCATGCGGCCGAAGGTCTTGCTACTGGATGAGCCGACGGAGGGGATCCAGCCGTCCATCATCAAGCAGATCCAGTCCGTAATCGCGATGCTCCGCGATCAGGGGGATATGGCGATCGTTCTGGTGGAACAATACTTCGACTTCGCACACGCGCTGGCTGACAAGATGGTCGTGATGGACCGCGGCGCAGTCGTGATGGCCGGTGCGCGGGACGACCTTGATGAGGAACGCGTCAGGGGGTTGTTGACGGTTTGAGGATTATCGGACCGGCCCGAAGCAGGCCCGTCCGATAATCATCCTTCACCGGTCAGTCCCCGGATCGGCCCCGGCGGTGCAGGGCCGCTTGACCCTCTTCGCCGTTTCGGCAGACCCAGGTGTATTTCACCCAGTCCCTCTGCGCCCGGCGTTCGGCGTAGCGCCCTTCCTCCATGGCGGCGGCCCGGGAACAGCTCTGCTCGCTGCGGAAGGCGTGTTCACGCTCAAATGACTGACATGACGTCCGATCATCGAGGGTCATGCAGGCGATCATCACAAGGACGAACATCGCGTTTTCCTCCGATTGTTATCGTTATGGGGCATAGGGTGCCGTGATTCTCGCGTCAGGAACAGATTCGATAGCCAGTGCGAACGATTGGGCGACGATTGGACAGATTCGTTTGAACTAGGAAAGAATCGACCCGGCACCCGGCAATCCCGTCCTCCACCCCAAATCACTAACAGTCCGATTAACCAACTATCGAACCGGATAGCCCGGATTCCGGTGCTTGGCACAACTCCTGCTCTTTTCTCTTCGGGACATGCACGTGAGCCGGCTTTGCCGCCTGCTCGCTAGTTTCGGCAACGACCGATGATCGCGCTGGGGGCGGCCGTCGGAACCGTGCCGAAGAGAAGGAGGCCCGATGACGCTATCGGATCGACTGACTCAAGGCCGTTTGATCCGGATGCTCCGTCAACATGACAAGCATCTGAAACGGAAGCCCGATGGCCAGCGGTTGGCGCTTACGTTCGCTGATTGCTCAGGCTTGGATTTTTCCGGTTGGACCTTGGTCGGGTCCGACATGGCCGGAGCGCTTCTGTCAAACGCGAACTTCCAGAGATCGGACCTGACCGACTCCTCTTTGTTCTGTGTCGAGGCCAGCAACGCGAAGTTCGCCGGGGCGGTCTTGCGGGGTGTGGACCTACGAGGCTCCGTCCTCAAGAAGGCGAGCTTCGTTGGCGCCGACATGTTCAACGTGGATCTCGGGACTGGAACCCTGATCCGGTCCGCCGACTTCGGCGACGGTCCGGCGCGGTCTCAGAGCCATACGGATCTTGAAGCCTCGCTTCTTGTCCGCGCCAATCTGGTGCACGCCAAGATGGCCAAGGCCAACCTCACCGGATGCGACCTCACGGGGGCCAATCTCGCCCGCGCCAATCTTCGCAAGACGAACTTCAAGAATGCCGACCTTAGAAACGCGATCCTGACGGGTGCGGATCTGACGGAGGCGGACTTCTCCGGGGCCCGGCTGACTGGCGCCATTCTGAGCGGCGCTCTTGTTCATGGCACCGTCTTCGAAGACGCCGACCTCACGGCCGCCTTGTTCAAGGTTGACGACTTTGTCGACGTGGACCTGACATCCGTCCGGCTCGCCAAGGAAGCCGGCGAGTTGGGACGGTCCATGCCGACGATCCTGCGCGAGCATCTGGATTGGCTCAGAAGCGGTGGTCAGGAAGGGCGGCAGGCAGACCTGTCGGATATCAATCTCTCAAAGGCATCGCTGGGCGGGGCGACACTGTCCGCCGCGCGGCTTTCGCGAGCCACCTTGACCGGAGCCAATCTCGACGGCGCCCGCCTCGTCATGGCGGAGTTCGATAAAGGCCAGGGGTTCATGGCGTCGTTCAAGCGCGCGGATCTGAGAGGATTGCGGGCGATGCACTCAAACCTCACTTCCGCGGATCTGTCGTTTGCCAACCTCGCGCCCGCGCCAATGGCGGCCGGCGCTTGCGAGATCCGGTCATCCCTTGCGGGGGCCGAGTTGCTTGGCACGAACATGACCGGCTCGTCGATGCGCGGCATCAACCTTGTGGGCGCCAACCTTCGGCAGGCGTCCCTGGTCGGCGCGGACCTCACCGACGCGGACCTCTCCGAGGCCGACTTGCGGGATGCGGACCTGAGCGGCGCGAAACTCGCGGGAGCAAGCTTCGCCGACGCGAACATGAAGGGAGCGGTTCTCGATCAGGAACTGCCCGGCTCCACCGTTGCGCAAGAGCCAGACCATGCCGAAGTGCTGGCAGCACTCTCCCGGGTGATCGGCGGCGCGGCCTGAAGACCGTCAGCCGCCGGTCTTCAGCCAGTCACCCATGCGCTTGCAGGCCTCCGTCATGTCGGCCTCGGCGCCGGCAAAACTGAGCCGGACCGTTGCCGATCCCCGTGCTGGGTCGAAGTCGACGCCCGGTGTCATTGCGACACCCGTGTCCGAGAGCAGGCGACGGCAGAACGACACGCTGTCGTTCGTGTAGCGCGCAATGTTCGCATAGATGTAGAAAGCCCCGTCCGCAGGGGCCAAATCATCGACGCCGATGCGGGGCAACTCGTTCAGCAGAATCTCCCGGTTCCGGGCATAGCGCGCGACATTGGCCTGAAGCTCTTCCTGTGCCTGGAATGCGGCGGCGCCCGCGTGCTGGGACAGGGTCGGCGCGGAAATGAAGAAATTCTGCGCCAGACACTCGACCGACCGGGCGAGGTCCTGGGGCATCACCATCCAGCCAAGCCGCCATCCCGTCATGGAGAAGTACTTCGAGAAGCTGTTGATGATGAGGGCTTCCGGATCGCTCTCCAGAGCGGACACCGCCCGGCCCCCATACTGGATGCCGTGATAGATCTCGTCCGATACCAGACGAATGCCGCGCGCTTTGCAGAAAGACGACAACGCGGCCATCTCCGCCTCACCGAGCATCGTTCCCGTCGGATTGGAGGGGCTAGCGACAATCACCCCGGCGAGATCGTCCGCTACGGGTGCCAGCAGGTCCGGCGTGGGTTGATAGCGATGTTCCGGCCCTGAATTCAGCAGGATGGTCTCAACACCGAGCGCGCTGAGGATGTTGCGATAGGCCGGATAGCCGGGAGAGACCATCGCGACCTTGTCCCCGGCCTCGAACGCCGCGAGAAACGCGAGCTGAAACGCGCCGGACGATCCGGTGGTGACCGCTATTCGGCCAGGATCGACGGAGACGTCGTACCAATCCTTGTAATGGCGGGAGATGGCCTCCCTGAGCGGATCAATCCCAAAGGCCAGGGTGTAGCCGATACGATCCTGGTCGAGCGCGGCCTTCGCCGCTTCCCGGACAAGCTTGGGCGCGGGTGTCGAGGGCTGCCCAACCTCAAGATGCAGGACGTCGCCACCACCGCGCTCCCGCTCGGCCGCCGCCTGCATGACGTCCATGACGATGAACGGAGCGACCTGTCCGCGTGCCGCCGCCTTCAGGGTCATCCGCCGTCTCCTCCTTCGATCAGCACGAGGCCGGACCCCCGCCGGTCTCCCTCCAGCTCGCACGCGATATCGTTCTTCGGCAGACCATTATAGCACCGGAAGAGGCTGACCCGCCCAATCGCCTCCCGCGCCTCATCACGAAGGCCACTTGGCGCCGGTCCGGTGGCAGACGGCTCGCGCAGCAGTTTCCCAGCCCCGGTCGCATGGGTTCGGGGGACTGAGATCGACGGACCAACGGCAAGCGCCTTATCCCAATGGGCGTCCATGACGGTTGTCAGTGCCGACAATGCCCCCCGCCCGCCGGAAGCCGTCGCCAGGGCGTGGGTCTGGCCAACACGCTGGTTACCGATAACCAGGGCATAGGCCGCCGGTGCATCCTCAGGCTGCGCCAGCAGTCCGGGAAAGAACCCGATGCCCGGAACCAGCTTGCCGGTACCGAACGACTGGCCCAAAGAGATGGCGCACCCGACAGCCTGTCCCCGGCGGTCAACGGCCATCCACGCGGTGGCACCCGGCGTCATCGGCGCATCTGCGCCCAGGATATCCCTGGAAGAGCCGGAAGGCACAGCTTGAGACAGAGCCGAAGCGAGCGCCGCGGGCCTATCAGCATCGGTCACGGCCGGGAGATCATTATCACCGAAGACGGCTGCCAGAGCCCGATGTGCCGCGTCGGACTCGACCTTTCTTGGCGCCGCGACAGACCAGAGGTGATTGTCGTGCTCAATCCCGTCAGCCGCTGTCCATTGCGGCAAGGCGGCGCGCAGCCGTGCCGGGTCGATCTCGTAACCCGCCGTTCTCGCGGACTCCACAAGACGGGCCGCAAGACCGCCGGCATAGAGATCTCCGACACCGACGGACCGCATGCGCGACAGCGTGGCCGCAAGGTCGATCTGAACGATCTGTTGGCCCTGTCCCAGCATCTGCCCGGCATTGTCGGCCAGAACCCGCATGGCCGTCTTGTCGGAGTCCGCTTCGCCCATGTCCGTTTTCATGTCGTCGGCGAGCCGCTTCGAGATCGGCTCGCCAAATCGGGCCAGCCTCTCCGCTTCGTTCAAGAGCTGCTCGAACCGGAAACGGCCATAGCGGGCCTGCAGGGCGAAGATCGCCCGGGGGCCGGTCGGAAGCGGAATAGCACCGGGGCCGTCGGAAGACGGTGTGGCGGGAAAGGACAGGCGCTCAAACTCGTTCTCTTCGGCATCGTAGACAACGCACGAACCGGTCGCACCGAGACCGGCGGACGATGGCAGCGTTGCGGCCAGAACGAAGTACGCGGCCGTCGCTGCATCCGCGGCATTGCCGCCATCAACCAGGACATCCCGGGCAACGAGGGCGGCGCGGGGCTCATCCGCGGCAACGCCGCCGAAGAACCCCTCGGTCACCTCGAATGCCTCCGGACCACAGGCTGACAGCGAAACCAAGGCTGAAAACGCAGACGCAAGAGCGACGGATTTTCGCCATCTCTTTCGTTGATGTTGACCAGCCTCGGTCCGCCGGTACCCTGCGGACGAACAGACGACGGGACGACGCCCCATGACGCGCATGATCGCCATTGCCATGTCGGCCTTTCTCGTAACGGTAGGTTGTCTTTATACGCCGACGGACGCGGACGCCCAGCGCCGTCGCTTCATCCGCGACGCGGAGATCGAAGCTACCATTCGAGAGATGGCGACGCCACTGTTCGAAGTTGCAGGCATCGTGCCCGATGCGGTGGACATTCTCCTGGTCGAGGACGATCAGTTGAACGCCTTCGTGGCGGGCGGTCAGAACATGTTCCTCTACACCGGCTTCCTGCTCGCGACCGAATCCCCCCTCGAGGTGATCGGCGTGATCGCCCACGAAACAGGACACATCGCGGGCGGGCATATCGTGCGGACGTCGGATGCGATCCGGGGAGCGTCCAGCGTTGCCACGGCCGCCAGCATTCTGGGGGCGGCGACCGCCATCCTGGCGGGGCGGGGCGACGCGGCCGCCGCGATCATTGCCGGGGGCCAATCAACAGCGCAGCGCCAACTCCTTAACTACAGCCGGACGCAGGAATCCGCGGCGGACCAGGCAGCCCTTCGCTATCTCGACGAAACCGGCCAATCCGCCCGGGGGATGCTGCGGTTCTTCGAGCGGCTGGGCGGGCAGGAACTGCTGCTGCGGTCCGGACGGTCCGCCTATGCCGGCACCCACCCGCTTACCCAGGAGCGTATCGCCACCGTTCGCCGGCATCTGGAAAGCTCGCCCTTGGCCGATGCGCCGGTGGATCCTGACATCGCCATGAAGCATGCGCGGATGGTGGCCAAGATTCACGCCTTTGTCCGCTCCTCGGTCCGAACCTACCGAAAGTACCCGGAGAGCGATCAGAGCATTCCGGCCCGTTACGCGCGGGCGATTGCGGTCTACCAGGAACATGACTTCGACCGGGCCGTGACGTTGGTTGACGACCTCTTGGCAGAACTGCCGGAAGATCCCTACTTCCACGAGTTGAAGGGACAGATCCTGTTCGAGGCCGGGCGTCCCGGACCGGCAGCCGAAGCGTATGAGAAGGCGGCGGTTCAGCGCCCCGATTCCGGCCTGATCTCGCTTGAGACGGCGCGGGCGCATCTCGCCGTGAACACACCGGAGAGCAACAAGCGCGCCTTGGTTCTGATGAAGGAAGCCATCAAGACCTTGGGCGATTCGCCGTTTACATGGCGGCAACTGGCGATCGCCCATGGACGAAACGGCGATGAAGGGCTGGCGGCCCTGGCCTTGGCGGAAGAAGCCCTTCTTCAACGACGGTCAAGGGACGCCGGAATCCAGGCGAAACGGGCTCAATCCCTGATCCCGAGGGGTACCGAAGCGTGGCTTCGCACGCTGGATATCGAGGAACAGGTCAAGCGCCAGCTTCAGAACCGGAAGTAGGCGGCCCCTCGTCTTTGCCGCCTTGCGCCGTTGAGGATCGGACGCTTCCCGCCTAGTGTGCCGGAGCGGGGCGTTCGATCTCCGCCGTGTTCCCAGCGGAAAGGACCCCTCCATGGCAGCCGATGAGACCCTTATTCCAAAGACCGCCACGGAGATCGCAGGTCTGCTGAAAGGGGGTGAGATCAGCCCCTTGGACCTCTTGGATACGCTGGAAGAAAGAATCTCCACGGTCGAGCCCACGGTGAATGCGCTCCCAACCCTCTGTTTCGACCGGGCGCGTTCCCACGCGAAAGCGCTCATGGCGAAGCCGGTTGAGGAGCGCGGCGGCCTGGCCGGGATTCCGGTTGCGATCAAAGACCTGGATCCGGTCGAGGGCGTTCGCTCCACGTGGGGCTCGCCGATCTACGAAGACTTCATCCCGGAAGCATCCGACTGTCTTGTGGAGCACGTGGAAGCGGACGGCGGCCTGATCTACGCCAAGTCCAACACACCGGAGTTTGGAGCCGGGGCGAACACCTTCAACGAGGTCTTTGGCCGAACCCTCAACCCCTGGGATACATCGCGATCCTGTGCCGGCTCCTCGGGCGGCTCAGCCGTCGCGCTGGCATCCGGAACCGCTTGGCTTGCAAGCGGCTCGGACCTCGGCGGCTCACTTCGCAATCCCGCTAGCTTCTGTTCCATCGTCGGCTTCCGGCCGTCACCGGGCCGTGTTGCCCATGGGGGTGCCCGGAAGGGCGCAACCCCCGGGAATCTCTACGGCATGCCGAACCAGCCGTTCTCCGTCGCCGGCCCGATGGCCCGCACGGTTGAGGATGTCGCCTTGCTTCTGGACGCGATGACCGGAACCCATCCGGCCGACCCGATCTCGCTGCCGAAGTCAGAGAGCTATGTCGCTGCTGTCTCCGAGCACCGCCTTCCGAAGCGTGTGGCCTACTCGGCCGATCTCGGTGGCATCACCCCCGTGGACCCTGAAGTGGCGGAAATCACGCGCGCGGCGGCGCACCGGTTCGAAGAACTGGGCGTGACGGTCGAGGAAGCTCATTTCGACTGCTCCGATCTTGAGGACATCTTCCAGACCAACCGGGCGATCGCCTTCTACACCTCCAAGAAAGGGCTGCTGGAAACGCAACGGGACAAGCTGAAACCCGAGGTGATCTGGAATATTGAGAAGGCCCTCGAGGTCGGCATGGATGACATCGCCCGGGTCGAGATCGCGCGTGCCGCCTATCTTGCCCGCGCCCGGACGTTCTTCGATACCTACGATCTTCTGTTGACGCCGGCCACGGTCGTCACGGCGTATCCCATAGAGCAGCGCTACGTGGAGAGTTGCAACGGCCAAGCTTTCACCAACTACATCCAGTGGTGCACGATCGCCTACGCCATCACGGTAACCGGCCACCCGACCATGAGTCTGCCGGCGGGATTCACGAAGGCGGGTTTGCCGATCGGCCTGCAGATTGCCGGAAAAGCCCGCGGCGAAGCCGATCTCCTGTCCGCCGCGCGCCTGTTGGAGGATGTTCTGGGCGTTCGGGATCAGGTCCCGATCGTTCCTCGCCCGCCGCGCGCCTGACAACGGCCCCTGGAACCCGAGCTCGAGGCAGCGCTTTGGCGGAGACAGCGACGGCACGCATCGTCTTCCATGTGGCAGCCGGTCCGGACATCGGTCTCGGTCATCTTGCACGCAGCTCAGGGGTCGCCGCCGCCCTTGCAGTCACCGGTGAGCGTGTGGCGTGCGTGTTGGAAGCACCCCAAGATTATCCAGAGCTTACCGCCGCCTTTCCCGTCCAGCCAGTGATCGTTCCGACTCGGGACGCCGCGCGGCGGGTTCTGAAAAGTCTGGCGCCATCCAGCAGCCCCACGGTTCTGGTCAGCGACATGATGGGATTGACGGAAGAGGACGGTGCCGACGCCCGCGCGGACGGCTACACGTATCTCGTTCATCTCGCCGACGATGGAGAGGCCGCATATGGCGCGGATCTTCAGTTCGACACGGACGTGGTCCCATCATTGCCACAGCGCCCCGGCCGAGTTCTGCTCTCCGGGGCGCCCTATCATGTTCTGCGTCCTGCCGTTACGGAAAGACGGCCAAGCAGTCCTTGGTCGGGCGACGCGGTGCACCGTGTCCTGATCGCCCTTGGGGGTGCGGATCCCGGGGAATGTACGGAAAAGATGGCAACGGGCTTGATGCAGTCGCTTTCACATCACTCAGGCGATGACGGAAAAGGGCCCCGTTTCACGATCGTCCTTGGACCGGCGATGGAAGAGGGGCGACGGACGCAGGCTCAGCAACGGTTCCCAGAGCTGGTCGTTGACGGCCGGGGCTACGACCTGATCGAGGCCATGCTGAACCACGATCTGGTCGTGACGCTTGGCGGCCTGTCCACATATGAAGCCATCGCTTTGGGCAGGCCTGTTTCTTGTGTTTCGTGGTCGTACATGAGCGGTTATGTGGCGAAATTGGCGGGTGCCGGTCTCATCTCCGATCTCGGAGCGGCAGAGACGGCGACGGCAGCATTGCTCGCATCCATAACCCATGCTGAGAGGCTGCGGACGCTTGCCGGCCACGGTTGGGAAACGCTGGATGGGCGAGGCGCAAAGCGGGTTGCCGAAGCGATTACTCGACTTAGCAGCACCTCGGTATGACTACGCATTATTACGCATATTGCCAAATCGGATGAAATACGGCTCAATTCCTATTCAACCCGACTCGGGGAGTGGGTATCCGGGTCGCTGGGTCCGCCAAGGGCAATGGTACGGCGGTAGCCATGGGGCGATCGGAATGAAGATGCAGACTTTTGACATCGGTGAGATCGACGAAGCGGATCTCCCAGAGCATTGCCGGACGTGCGAGGTTCGGGATCTGTCGATGTGTGGTGGTCTTTCCACATCGGAGATCACGCGCCTCTCGGAGATCGTAACGTCGGTTGAGTACGCGACCGGTGAGGAGATCGTCACCGAGGACGGAGGCGCGGACTATGTGTTTAACGTCACCGCCGGTGTCGTTACGCTGGAGAAACTCCTTGCGGACGGACGGCGGTCGATCACCGGGTTTCTGTTCCCTGGAGACTTTCTGGGCCTGCCCTTTCAGGACGCCTATGTTGCCAGTGGGACCGCGATCGGCGAGACACTTGTCTGCCGGTTCCCCCGTCAGAAGCTGGAAGGTCTCTTCTCAGAGATTCCGTCCCTGCAAAGACGCCTGCTTGCCATGGCGACCAATGATCTCGCGATGGCTCAGAATCAGTTCCTTCTGCTGGGACGAAAAACAGCCAAGGAACGGGTCGCGTCATTCCTCTCGGCGCTGGCGACCCGACAGGTCCGGCGTCATCTGCCAAGCAATCCTGTCTTCGTGCCCATGACGCGGTCCGACATCGCCGACTATCTGGGTCTAACGACGGAGACGGTGAGCCGGACCATCACCCAGATGAAGAACGAGAAACTGATCGACACGGGTCGCGCCGGTCAGATCCGCATTCTCGACGATGATGCCTTAGCCGATATTGCAGAGGTCTACTGACGCACCGGATGTCGGGTGTTTCGCGCGGTCAGATCAGTCGGGCGCACCGGGAGCATGCCTGCTGTTCGGATTGTAGATCTCTCCGGATTCGATGACGGCATCGAGCTCCCGTCTGATCCGGGGGGTGATCTTGGCCCAAGGATCGTTCGGATGCCTGAAGAAAAGACGCATCGCCGGAAGCCAGGGAATGCCCGGTGTCCCAAGTTGCTGCCAGATCCGGTCAGCCTCGTTCGTGCGGAATACCCAGGTTGGCGTGCCGACAGATGACCCCATGAACGCGGTCGAAATCATGGGTGTGAGGATCAGATCCAGCTCTTCACATAGGGCGGTCATCTCATCGAGATCGTCCCGCAGATCGAGGTCCGGCGGTGTGACAACGTCAAAACCGCCCTCCTGCCCGGCGGCACGGAAGGCGTCCAGTTCTTCTTCGAGCCAGTCATACTGCAGGTTCACGAGTACGACTCCTGGCGGAACGGCCTTCGCCAGCTCTTTGGGCAGAAGATACTGGATGTCTCTCACCCGATTGTGGACAGAACTCCGCCAGCAGATCCCGATTCGCGGCTTGTCGGAGACTTCCTCGTCGAGCCACTTCCGCCAACGGCTTCTTTGATCGGGGGCCGGCACCATATAGCCGCCGCCGCGGTGGATTCGCTTGTCTAGGTCGTTCCACGACCGCCGGATGAGTTCCCGAAGTTCAATACAGAAGAACTCCGGCGTGTGCCCGGCGGGCGCCTTTCGGACAACCTCTGGAATCAAGGTCTCCGGCATCGGCGGAAAGCCGCGCGGCACAACCTCGACATCC
This sequence comes from Thalassobaculaceae bacterium, assembly GCA_963691835.1. Lineage (GTDB taxonomy): Bacteria > Pseudomonadota > Alphaproteobacteria > Thalassobaculales > Thalassobaculaceae. The sequence goes on along the minus strand of OY829383.1, from coordinate 2,607,651 downwards.
GGAAATGTCCGGGCAAACAGCGAGACAAGGCGGTCGTCACACTCCACGAGGAGATTTCGAACGCGACTGGCGACCAGTGGCAGGAACCAGGCGAACATGATCTCGTCGCCCATGCCCTGCTCCATGTAGATCAGGAGCTTTTGATTGGCGTCGCGGATCTCCTCGCCTTTCCAAACAGGCTGCGGGAATGGCCGCTTGGGAGAGGTGAAACTGTCGAGTCCCCACCGGTGCAGATAGAGTTTGAAGCCTTGCTCGATCTCGCCGCAGAGCAGAAGGGTGAAGGCCAAGCTGTAAAGGTTGATCGGCGACCGTTGGAGTTCTACGGCGCGGCGGTGCGCGGCGACGGCCCCGGGATAGTTGTTCCGTGCCCTTTCAACAACACCAAGGTTCAGGATCGCGGAGTCCGAATTCGGTGTGATCGTCAATGAGCGTAGGGCGCAACGATGTCCGGTTTCCGCTTGGTGGATCATGCAGTGAACGACGGAGTTGGCGTTCCACCCTCGGGCGTAGTCGGGCGCGACAATGACGGCACGCTTAAGCGGCAGGAGCGCGTTCTCGACGTCGTACTTCTCGTTAGCCGCTTGTCCCATGTTGTAGGCGATCACGGGTTCCATCGGGAACCTTCTGTGCGCCTTTCCGTAATAGAGCATCGAAACTTCGTACTCTGCGTGGCTTTTCAACCGGTTGCAGAGCTCGTTCCAGAGATAGGCGTCATCCGGTAACTCATCCAAGGTCTCGGTCATGACTTGGATCGCGTCTTCGGTGCGTTCGCTCTCGATCAACGCGTCCGCCAGAGTGATCGCGTTCCGGCGAGTGTTTTTCTCAATGCTGTGGAGGTGCCGAAGAGCGTCGACGGCATCCCGTTGCCGGCCCGCATTGACCAGGGTGTTCGCGATGAACCGTGCGGCCTGATCACGCCAGTTCTCTTCCGACATGAGGTCGGTCAACAAGCTGACCCCATCGTCGATCCGATCAAGCGCAATGCAACACCGTGCGAGCCGGAATCGCGCCGCATGACGGTTAGGCTCGGCCTCTACGCTGAACTGGAGATCATCAAAGGCTTCCAGAAAACGGCCTTGGACGAACCGCACCTCTCCGCGCACATACCGGGCACCGGGATGGGACGGTTCTGATTCAAGACAGGACTGAACATGGACCAATGCTTCATCGCGGCGTCGGCAATGCAGAAGCCCAAAAGCAATCACGAAGTCGAGTTCCGGCTCTCCTTGCGGGGTTCCGGCCCAGTCTCCGGCGGCCACGACGATGTCCTGGGAGCGATCAAGAATGTAGAGACATTTAATGAGACGGCGGCGTGCCCAATCCCTCAAAGACGGCTCGGTCCCATGGACCACGAGCCATCGATAGTCACGCATGGCATGGTCGTAGTTTCCAACGATCTCAAAGCCCATGCCCCGGTCGCGGATCGTCAAGGGGCGTTCACCGTCTGACGAGGCAACGATGGCACGCGTCAACGCCCACGCGGCCGTTTTGACGTCACGTTGGGATATCGCCGCCTTGCCCAAAGAACGCAGGAAACCAATGTCCCCCGGCGTGTTTATGACGTCCTGGAGTTCCGCGAGAAACGGCTTCCGATCAGCACTGGATGCGACCTCGGCGCCGCGCTCAGTTTGGGACATGCGTGTTTCTACTCCCCTGTGGAGAACGCTCCATATCGCGTTCCAACGGCATCCTAGCGAAACATGGTATGGGCAGCGGAACGGCGCTCGTTATGAGACCTTGGAGCCCCTCCGCACTCGCGATTGGCCCGCCGCCTGGGATCCACAACGGCGTCGCACCGGTGATGCCATCGAATAGCGCGCCCGCGTCTCCAAGAAAAGATCGCTCTTGAACAGAAAAGGTTTGAGGGATCAAAGGCGGGATACGGTCAAGGTTGCGGCATACCCGAAGCGACGGCGCCCCAAAAAGCGAATGGCGCCCCGAAGAGCGCCATTGCCGAACATCGAAACTGGAGACCGGGGGGACAAGCCCCCCGGCACCAAGCCCTCCGATCAGGAGAACTCGAAGTCGTTGATGTCGAGCGTCGTCACACCCGTCACGCGGATCACCGCGTAGGTGTTCGCCACCGTGCCGTTGACGTACAGCGTCACGTCGTTGTCCGACAGGGCGTTCGCCGTCGTCGACTGGAAGATACCGGTCGCCGCACCAAGCGTCAGGCCGCTCGTCGAAGCCGTCGCTGCCAGCTGAAGCGTCGGGCTGTTACCACCCGAGAAGCCGAAACCGGTCAGCACGATCTTGTCCGTGCCGTCCTCGAAGTTGAACACCGTCGCTGCGTTCGTGGCACCAGCCAGCGAGCCGCCCGAACCCATGTTCGTGAACGTGAACCGGTCCGCACCGTTGCCGCCGTACATCGCAATGCCCGACGAGAACGCCGTCTGCGTGTTCGTCGCCGTCAGAGCGAAGAGCGTGTCGTTGCCTTCACCGCCGTACAGAACGTCCGCGTTCAGCGTGGCAAAGCCAGCGTACATCACGTCCGCACCGTCCTGACCGTACAGGATCGACGCCGAACCAGCGTTCGTGCCGGCGATGAGCGTGTCGTTACCCGTACCACCGAACAGGGTGTCGGACTGCGAACCGCCTTCCAGCGAGTCGTTGCCGTCACCGCCGTACAGCGTGTCCGAACCAGCCGAACCGAACAGCGTGTCGTTGCCACCCTCACCGAACAGCAGGTCAGCCAGCGAACCACCCGTCACCGAGTCGTTGCCGTCACCGCCGTACAGCGTATCGGAAGCAGCACCACCGGCAGCCAGCGTATCGTTGCCAGCCTCACCGTAAACAACTTCGGCACTCGCCTCGCCAGCAGCCGCAACGACCGAGTCGTTACCACCACCGCCGTAGACCGTGTCGACGCCGTCGCCACCGACCAGGGTATCGTTACCCGTGCCGCCGGAGATCAGATCGTTCTCAGTGCCGCCGTTCAGGCTGTCGTTGCCGGCGCCGCCGTACATCGTGTCCGCGTCACTGACACCCGTCAGCGTGTCGTTGCCGGCGTTACCGTACAGAAGGTCCGTACCAACACCGCCCGCGACGCTGTCGTTGCCAAGGCCGCCGAACAGAACGTCGTTGCCCGACAGAGCGGCAAGCGTGTCGTTGCCCTGACCGCCGTAAAGCGAGTCAGCGCCCGTGTCCGTACCACCCGTGATCGAGTCGTTGCCAAGGTTGCCGTACAGCAGGTCCGAGCCGTCACGGCCGAACATGGTGTCGTTACCCTGACCGCCGAACAGCGAGTCAGCACCGCCGCCCGCGTCCATCGTGTCGTTGCCGACGTTACCGTACAGCACGTCCGAACCAAGGTTGCCCAGGATCGTGTCGTTGCCGTCGCCGCCGAACAGAACGTCCGCGCCGCCAGCACCAGACATCTGGTCGTTGCCGAGGTTACCGAAAAGCGTATCGGAGCTGTCGCCAGCATTCAGAGTGTCGTTACCCTGACCGCCGTAAAGCGCGTCCTGGTCGCCCTGACCGAGAATGTTGTCGTTGCCGATGTTGCCGTAAATCAGGTCGTTGCCGTCGCCGCCGGAAATCGCATCCGCGTCCTGGCCACCGAAAACGGTGTCTTCGCCAGCACCACCGATTACTGTGTCCGCGCCCTGGTTGCCGTATACGAGGTCGGCGCCGCCAACCACGCTGATCGTATCCGAACCCGCAAATCCGGTGACGACGTCACCATCCGAGGTGCCCGTGATTTGATCGGATCCTGTCGTTCCGCTGATAGTGGCCATTATGCTTCCCCATTAAGCATCAAAGCTGTGTCCACTTGGCACCCGATAACGGTGCGTTGTCCGGTATCGGGTACCGGTACGACCCAGGCCAAGCAGACCCCCACAAGGTTTCAACCCCGTCCTACGGGGTGGTCCGTTTTTGGTCTTACAACGCCTATTCAGGTCACGCAAGGCTTTCGACCCCGTGCTACATCGGTCCAGACCCCGGGCGCCGAAGGTGCCTGTTTGCGCAACGATCTGGTCATCACGAATGCGGATCGGCCCGTAACTACATGTAAATAATACACTAATCGGCCCATTGACCTCTGGCGACGCACTCAACCGTCAAAATACGCGACCTTACGAATACCTGCTCCGACGCCGTCTGCCGTCTTCCGTGGGCTCTTTTCACCTTTGTAATGTGTTGTTTTCGCAACATACCTAAGACCAGCAAATCAGCCGCCGGCGGCCCGGCGTCTGTGTACGGCCTGAGCCATGGCAGCGGCGGCACGGCGTGAAACGTCTGACCAGTCGTCCCATCGGTCACTGCGGATGAGCGTCGCGCGCGGGAACCAGGGAGTTCTCGGCGTGCCGTGCTGATACCGCCAGTCCTCTTGAACCGGCCGCAACAGGGCAAGCGTGTTCTTGCCGACCGCATGCGCCATTGCGACTGTCACGTTGGCGATCGACACAACCGCATCAACCTCGGAGATCATGGCCGCAAGGGTTTCCATGTCCCGGTAAACCTCGGCTCCGTTCACCGACAGCATGCGCCCCCCGCTCAAGCGCCGGAGCGTCTCCAGATCGTCATCCGACGCGCCGTATTGAATCGGCAGGAACCACAGGTCGGGGATGTTCAGAAGCGGCGCAAGCACCTCAAGCGGAATCTCGAAGGACCGGTCGCGGGCCGGTTTGACCGATCGCCACGACAAACCGATCCAAAGGCCGGGATGCCGGGACCTCAACGTTTGCCGAAGCCGGGTGCACCGTGCCGGATCGGGCGTGAGGTATCCGGTGGGGGCCGTCAGCCGGTTGCTGGTCGCCAGATGGGGCAACGATCCGAGAGGAACTTGCCTCTCCGGCACTCTCGTCTCGGGCAACCCACGCCCCCGCCGGGGTACCACGACAGCCCAAGGAAAGCTGCGCGCCATAAGAGAAACGAGCCTGGGTTCGATCTCAATGACGGTTGCCCCAGAGCGATCGCGAAGATCGTTAAGATAACCCGCACCCCAAATCTCATCACCGAGCCCTTGCTCTCCCCAGACCAGAAGATCGGCGCTTGGCTCCGTCAAGGGGTTCCAAAGCGGCTGAGGGAAACTTGGATCGGCCCCCAAAAGCCGATCGCTTCCTCCGGAAGGACCAAGAGACCACCAGCGGTCTTCATAGTAGCGGAGACCCTCCTTGACCTGGCCGGTCGCAAGCAGAATGAGAGACAGATTGAAACGGATCGATTCCGCCTTCCCGGGTTCGGCGCAGAGCGCCCTGCGATAGCCGCGTTCGGCACTCGCGAAGGCACCGGCGCGCCGCTCCACCACGGCGAAGTTGAAAGTTGACGAAACGAGGTGTGGAGAGGCGACACAGGCTCTTCGGTGCGCCCGGCGCGCTTCTTCCAGTCTTCCCAATGTGTCCAGCGCGTTGCCCAGATTGGAGTAAATCGGCGACGACATCGGACGGACCGTGAGCGCACGACGGAACCAATGAACGCCTTTGACGGTTTGCCCGGCCGCCACCACCATGGCGCCGAACTCGTTGGCGATGGCGGCATCGCTAGGGTGCAGACACAGATGCCGGCGGCTTGCGTCGAAGCTGCCCGCCTCGTAGCGAGCGATCGTCAGCACTTTTCGTTGGTTCGCAAGATAGGCCATCGACCGGCCCGTCATCCGAAGCACGACGCCCATCAGCTCAATCGCTTTGGCATTCACGGGCTTCAGAATGAGCGCGCGCATGACGCTGCGCTCCGCCAAGTCATGGTGGTTCGCGGTCCAAAGTCCCCTGGCCAAGTTGAAGTGGAGACGCATGTCGGCGGGATTGGCGACGATCGCCCGGCGGAGCACATCCGCCGAACGGCTCTCCGCGCCGGACGCCAGGATTGACCGGTCGAGCAGTCCCATGATCGCTGCGTTCCCCGGATCGAGGCACAGTGCCTTCCGGGCGGCAACGATCGCTTCGTCGAACGCGCCGCGTCCCACCGCGGCCCGGGCGGCGGAAGCCCAGTTGGCTGAGGCCGCCGCATCTTCGGAACGTCCGGCCGCTTCGACTAAGTCGTGGTCCTGCAACCCGGTCATGCCCTCACCCCCGGGCGGTCCCCTCAGGGACCGATACCGAGCTTCGCCGACACAGGATTATCATCAAGACGCACCCAACCGCCGGCCTCCATGCTGGCATAGAGAGCGTGGACGAACCGGAGCGCTCTCAATCCCTCCGCGACACCGACAGGGACATCCGTCCGCCCCTCCTGAAGGGTGTCGATGACCTCCCGCAGGTAAGGTCCATGACCCAGGCCGTAGCCGGTCGGAACGTCTTGTGAGTGCGTTTCGGGGACGGCTTCGTCCAGGTCGGTCGCATCCACCGGCTCCCACGTCTCGATCTTGTTGATCGCGATGCCGCCGACCTTGGCCACACACTTGTCGCCGACCAGATGCAAAGAGGCTTCGAAATCCCGAGGCCGTGCCGCGGTCGTTGCTTCGATCGTCCCGGTGGCCCCGTTCGCGAAGCGGACCACGGCCGTCGCCGTGTCCTCCGCCTCCAAGCTGTTCACTGCCGCTCGTCCGTCGGCGCACACAGCCTCGATCGGACCGCCAAGCCATTGCAACGCGTCCAGGTGATGAATGGCCTGTTGCGCCAACACGCCCCCATCCATGGCCCACCGGCCATGCCATTCGTCGTTGTAGTAGTCCTGGTACCGGCACCAGTGGACCCTCACCCCGGCGAGGACCAGTTTTCCGAAGCGACCCGCGTCCATCTGGTCCCGCATAAACTTCATGGCCGGATTGTACCGGTTCTGCTTGACCACGGCGCACGCCACGCCTTGGTCGGATGCCAGCGTCTCCAGCCGGACAGCCTGATCGGGACGGAGCGTCACCGGCTTCTCCACGACCACATTGAGGCCCGCGGACAGCAGTGCCTCCACATGGTCGAAGTGATTCCCGGACTCCGTCAGGACGCACACGAGATCGGGCTTCTCAGCGATGATGCCGTCAATCCCGTCGAGCTGTTTCGCGCCGAATTGCTGCGCGAACCTGTCCGTCTTTTCGGCGGCCTTGTCCGCGACGGCGACGAGTTCGGCCACATCCCCGAGTTCGTCCCGGAAGACTTCGAAGTACCGGGCCGATACGCGGCCGCAGCCGAGAAGGGCGATACGGGCCCTGTTGCTGGACATGGGCGGGTTTCCTCCAATTTGGTCGCGCACCGCTTGTCGCGCGCCGGATGGGCCCGGTCAACCCTGCCCGCCCCCTGGCACGTCTGACCCCCGGCGCTCCATCAGGAATGAGACGATCTCAAAATCCATGGGCTCGTCGATATCCCAAGACCGATCGAGCGGCATGATCCAAAGACCGGTGTCCGCCTCGAAGAGGGTGGGGCCCTCGAAGAACCGGTCCCGCCGCCAAACGTAGATCGAGGCGTTCATGTCAAAGGTCTCAGGCGCGTCCTGTCGCCGGTGCAACGCTGCGGGCAGCGGTTTCGCAGGGGCGAGACGCCCGTCGGGGTGACGCTCTATCTGATTGAAGTAGGGGGACCGGCGCGCCGGCATCGCTGTGAGGACGTTGCCCCACCCCTCCCGCTCCAACATCGTCACCGCGCCGAGAATGTCGTCCGCGGTCCGCAGTGGCGATGTCGTGTCTAAGTCCACCATGACGTCGAACCGGGTCCCCGTCAGGTCCTCCGAGGTTTCGACCGCATGCCGAATCGCACCAAGCTTATCGGCCGTATCGCTCGCCAGGACATCGGGCCGCCGAATCAAGAGGTCCGCCCCGGCAGCCTTGGAAACCGCCAGAATATCCTCGTCATCGCTGCTGACGGCGATCCTATCAAACAAACCCGAATCCAAAGCGTGCTGGATCGAGTGGGCGATCAGCGGACGCCCCGCCAAGACGCGGGTGTTCTTGCCCGGAACACCTTTGGACCCGCCGCGCGCACATATGGTGCAGAGACGTTTGCGGGTTTCTTCAGCCGAGCCGCTCATGACTGACGCTCTCTGGCACCGTCAGCGGTGGCTTCGATCTCCGCGATCCAACGCTCCACCCGCAATGCATCCTCAAGCGACGGCAACGGATCTCCCAATCCATCCAGGCAGGACCGGTGCATATCAGCAAACAGGACATCCCGTTCCAAGACCCAGTGCTCGACCGTCTCACCGTCCACCTCGAGTGTGCCCGCCACCAGATCGAGTGAGAAGGCATGCTCCTGAGTCACGACCCTGATCTCTCGGCGCACCGGACGAAACAGGTAATCCAGCTGCACCGTCGCGAGGGGACAGCGCTCGAACCGTGCAAGGATGCCCCATGCATCGTCCGACGTGATCCCGAGATTTCCGAACGTCCCGCCGATCGCGCCAACGGTCACCACGTCTCCAAACAGCCAGAGCGCGTAGTCGAGCTCGTGAGACAGATCACGGAGCACGCCGCCGCCCGCGGCCTTATCTCCCGAATAACCTTCCCGGTGGTCTCTCCCAGGCCGCCAATCCGGCAGATACTGACCGCAATGGATCTGCGCGCTTACCAACTCTTGTCCAGCGAGACGGCTCCGAAGGGCCTGAAGGCCGGGATGAAACCGCAAGACATACCCGACCCTCAAATCGTGGAAGGGATAGTCAGGCGGAACCAGCGCCCGGCCGAACAAAGGCTTCTCCACAAGAACCTTGCCGTCGAAACCAGCCGTTGCCGCTTCGTCCAGAACCCGCGCATGGTCGGCAGTCTCAGTTGCCACCACGAGATAGGAAGGCAGCCCCTCCGACGCTCGGGGGGCGAGAGCGGCCTCAATCGACTGATACTGGCCCTGGCCGGCCCGGCGGCTGACGAGGGCGACATCCACCCCGAGAGATGAAAGGACCCGCGCGTGACGTTGGCCAATCGATCCGGCACCGACCACGATGGCGCAGCGGTCAGGCATGCAGAGGCTCCGCGATCGTCTCTCCCGGCTCATACGCCTTTGAGGCCGGACGTCCGACCATCTGCCAAAGCTGGATCGGCGCCATGCCGCCACCAACCCGCATCGTGGTCAGATCATCCCGTGAGAACAGGGCGCCAGCGGAGATCGGGCGCGCCGCAACCAGGGACTGGCGTGCCACCTTGCGGGTGTCCAGCTCGCTTGGATGCGGGCGTTTGATGCCGTCACCCAAGGCCGCTTCCGTTTCCCGGATCATCGCAATCATGCGACCCATCTCCTCCGGCTCAAGCGAGGCGAGATGGTCGGGGCCGTCCAGATTCCGGTCGAGCGTGAGGTGCTTTTCAATCGCCCGCGCGCCCATGGCCACCGCCGCAACTGAGACGGCAATGCCAAGCGTGTGATCCGAGTATCCGACCGGCACTCCCAGGACGTCTCTCATCGTCACCATGGCCTGGAGGTTCACCGCATCCGGGGCAGCGGGATACTGACTGGTACAGTGGAGCACGGTCGTCCGCGCCGCGACGGCGGCACGTGCCGCAGGATCGGCCCAAGCCGCTGCTGCCGTGTCCGCCGCAGGCGCGGCACCGTCCGGCCCATACCCGAGCGCCAGCGCGATCACGCCCATCGCCTCCTCGACCTCGTCCATCTCCGACATGCCGGTTGAGACGATCAGTTCTTTGCCGGAACGCGCCGCATGATGCAGCAGAGGGGCGTTCGTGAGATCTCCGGAGCCGATCTTGATCGTGGGGACGCCAAGAGTGCCAACGAGAAAGTCGACGCTCCCCAAATCAAACGGGGTCGACAGGAACCCGATCTCCCGGGTTCTGCAGTGTTCGATGATCCGGACGAACGCCTCATGCGGCAGCTCCAGGGCCCGCAGCATGTCGAGTTGGCTGGCATGGGTGGGATCGTTCCGGTCCTGATAGGCCGCCTTCGGGGCTCCGGCCCCGGCAAGCTTGTCTGCCGAGAACGTCTGAAACTTCACCACGTCGGCACCCGCGTCAGCCGCCGCGTCGACGAGGCGCAAGGCCATGTCCGGGTCGCCGCAATGATTGACCCCCGCTTCCGCGATGACCAGGACGCGCGTCACCGCCCGTCCTCCGGCAAACCGTCGAGATCGACAAAGCGTTTCCGTCGAAGCACCGAGAAGTCCGGGATACCGACCAGCGTATCAGCGATCCGCCGCGCGGCCGTTCCGTCTCCAAACGGACTTGCCGTCCGGTCCACGGCCATGCCGATCACCGACCTGATCGCCGCTTCGATCGCATCCGCGTCTGGGGCGACATGCAGGACGCTCGGACCGCGAAGTCGGGCTCCTTGGCGGTCACCGACATCGACTGTCGGGATACCGAAGGACGGCGCCTCATAAAGTCCGCTCGACGAGTTGCCGACAACCGCCGCCGCGTGCGCCATACAGGAGTAGTAGAGCCGGTACCCAAGCGATGCGCGGACCAGAACGTCGTCACGCCCCTCGGCGAATGCCTCCATCTTGGCCCGGACCATGCGGCCCTCGGCATCCGCATTCGGCAGTGTCACGACAACGCCCCACCCCTCTTCCAAGCGGCTGAGTGCGGTGATCAGAGCGTCTGTCTGATCCTTGGAGGACAGGCTTCCCCGGGTCACCGGATGGAACGTCGTCAGAAGTGTCCGCTCCCGCCAAGACCAGCCAAGTGCTGTCTCCACCTCCGCCCGTGTCAAAGGTTCGAAGGCGCGGATCGCGTCGATCTGGGGGCTGCCCGACAGGATCACCCGGTCCGGCGCCTCTCCCATCTGACGCAGTCGCGCCGCGGCCGGTATGTTCGAGGCAAAGTGCAGATGCGAGAGTTTGGTGATCGCATGGCGGAGCCCGTCGTCCAAAGCGCCTTCGGTCAGATCTCCGCCGAACAAGTGTGCGACTGGGATATCCAAGAGATAGGCCGCTTCCGCCGCCGCGAGCATCTCGAACCGGTCGCCCAGAACGAAAACAAGGTCGGGCGGGTCGACGCCCCAAGCATCGGCAAATCCGATCAACCCAAGTCCGACCGCCTTCGCCATGCCGACCGGACTATCGCTCGACATCAGCGTCTCGATCCGGGCAGCGATCGGATATCCCGAGGTCTCCACCGCGGAGACGGTCCCGCCAAAGTCGGGTGACAGATGCATGCCTGTGACGGCGAGTTCCACGTCGAAGGCGCCCGTGTCCGAAAGGGCCGCAAGAACCGGACGCCAGATATCGAACTCAGCCCGGCTGCCCGTTACAACGGCGATGCGGCGCCGGGCACTCAAGAACCCGTCTCCACGCCTGGCCAGTCCGGGTCCAGGAAGGGGCTGGACGGGAGGCTGACGATCCGGTCCGCCAGCGAACGCGAGACCGAAAGATCCCCCCTCGGCGCGTGATCATAGATCGCGAGATCCTGCATCGGCGCCCAGATCGGCCGCGCGAGGATTTCTCGGTCGTGGAGGGCGGCCAGAAGTGCTTCCCGTGCCGCCAGGTCCGGGACAAGCGCTGTCACCAGCCAGTGATTGCTGACGCATCCTTCAGGCTCTCCGACAATGTCCAAGCCTGGAACATTCGCCAGCCCGTCGCGATACCGCTCCCACACCCGGCGCTTTGAGGCGAGATTGACTGCCAGCCGTTCGTACTGTCCGCATCCCAGGGCTGCGTTGACGTTCGGCATGCGGTCGTTTGACGCGATCTCGTCATGGACGAAGGCCCAACGGTGCGGAACTTTCGCCTGGGTGGTCAGATGTTTCGCGCGTCTCGCCAGGGCTTCGTCATCGGTCGCCAATGCGCCGCCACCGCCGGAGGTCACCGGTTTGTTCCCGTTGAAACTGAATGCGGACACAAGACCGAGAGATCCGGCCCGCCGTCCGCGATAGTGGGCGCCGACAGCCTCCGCCGCATCCTCGACGATCGGAATGCCCCACTCTTCCGCAACGGCGGTTATGCCATCCATGTCAGAGGGAATGCCGAAGACATGCATGGGCAGGATGACGGCGATCCGTCGGCCGGTCTCCCGGTTCCGGAGAACGCCTTGGGCGTCCCTCCCAGCAACGGCCGTCAATCGTTCCCTCAAGGCGACGGGACAGATACCGAGGCTCTTGTCCTCCGCATCAACAAGATGCGGGACGGCACCCAGGCTGGACGCGGCGTTCAGGGTCGCGACAAAGGTCAGGTCGGGAACCAGCACCTCGTCCCCGGGCTCGACCCCGGCGACCTGAAGGGCGATCCGTAGGGCCGCAGTGCCGTTGACCATCGCAACGGCGTAGCGCGTGCCGGCCCATTCGGCGACGAGCTGCTCCAAGCGGTCGACATACTGCCCGAGATAGGAGACCCAGCCGCTGTCGACACAGTCGAGCACATAGTCCCGTTCCGCCTGACCGAAGCGCGGCTCATGCAGGGCGACGGGCCTTTCCGGCGGCAGCAAATCGGCGATCCGGTCAGCCGCCGCATTGGCATCGAACCCCGCGCTCACACCTGATACCCCTCGGGATAGCGGGAGAGGTTCTCGGGTTTGGAAAACCAGTCCACAGTCTCGCCAAGACCGCGTTCGAAACCGTCCGCGCCACTGTACGCTGGCGTCCATTCGAGCCGCTCCCGCGCGGCATCGATCCCGGCGAACAGACGGTCAACCTCGCTCGCATCCGGTCGCAGCCTTTCGGCCTCCGAGACGATCTCGATGTCGTCATGCCCCATGATCCGGCCGATCATGCGCGCGGCGTCTCCGACGGAGATCTCGAAGCCGCTGCCGAGATTGGTAACATGACCGATAGCCGCGTCCGACGCCGCGACGGCGGCGATCCCGGCGGCGGTATCCCGGACGAAGGTGAAATCGCGGGTCGGCCGGGTCGCACCGAGCTTGATGCGGTTTCCGCCACGGGCGAGCTGGGTGATCACGGTCGGGATGACAGCCCGTGTCGACTGGCGCGGGCCGAAGGTATTGAACGGCCGGACAACGGCGACCGGCAGGTCGAAGGACTTCTGATACGACAGGGCAAGATGGTCCGCCGCCGCCTTGGTCGCCGCGTAGGGCGATTGCGGATTCACCGGATGCGCCTCGGTGATCGGCACAAACTGGGCGGAGCCGTAAATCTCGCTCGTCGATGTGGTGACCACGCGCGCGACCTCGAGATCCCGGGCCGCTTCCAACACATTCAGTGTGCCCTTGATGTTCGTGTCCACGTAACTTTCGGGCGCGCGGTAGGAGTACGGGATCGCGATCAGGGCAGCGAGATGCAACACCGATGTGCAGCCGCGCATGGCCTCCCGCACGCTGGTCCGGTCGCGCACATCGCCACTTACGACCTCGACGCTGGCCATGACGTGCGGATCCAGCGTCTCAAGCCAGCCGAGACTGCCGAAAGAGTTGTAGAGGCAGAATGCCCGGACCTCGACGCCCCGTCCAACGAGATACTCGACGAGGTGAGACCCGATGAAGCCATCGGCGCCGGTCACCAGCACCCGGCCCACCGGCGGCAGGTCTCCCGCTGTGGCCATCGGTTCAGTCATTCGGTGACGAAGCTCCCGCTTTTGGCTCGGTCTTGGACAGGATGAAGGGCATTCAAGTGTATCGGGCCGGGCGGGTCCGCGTCATCCGCCGAACACGGTATCGAAATCGTCCTCGGCCCGCGCGAGGTCAGCGTGTTGGCCGATGTCCCTCCAATACTCCCGAATCGGGAACGCCGACACCGTTTTGCCTTCGGCGATCAACCCCTCGAAAAGGGCCGGCATGTCGATCCGCACACCAGCCTGAAGCCGGTCCAATGCCGAGGGCGCCAGGACGTAGAGCCCGGCATTGATGAAAAAGGAATGGACAGGCTTCTCGCGGATCGCCGTCAGGCGGTGCCGGTCGACGTCCACGACTCCGTAGGGAATTGTCATGTCGTGGTTTCGAACCGCCATGGTCGCGACGGCGTCCGCCTCGATATGAAAGTCCATGAGATGGCGGAAGTTAACGGACGTCAGGATGTCCGCGTTCATCACGAAGAACGGCTCTTCCGGACGATCCCGCAGGAGGGTGAGGCTGCCCGCGGTCCCGAGCGGCTCGGTCTCGCGCAGATACTGGATCTCCGCCCCCCAAGCACTGCCATCGCCGAAATACTCTTCGATCATGTCCGCCCGGTAGTTCACGGAGATCGAGAAGCGGACAAAGCCCCGCGCGATGAAGGAGGTGAGAACGGTTTCCAGCAGCGGCCGTCCGCCAACATCGATCATCGGCTTCGGGCGGGAGTCCGTCAGCGGCCGAAGCCGCGTGCCGAAACCGCCGGCCATCAAGACGACCCTGTTCGGATGGGTCGTCCGGCGGAGCAGGCCGTCAATCGTCCGCAATCCCACCAGGCGGCCTTCAGCATCGAGAACCGGCAATTGGTAAAGGGAAAGCGACTGCATCCGGGTCAGGATGGCGTCGTCGGGCGTGCCCTCCTCGGCCACTTGAGGGGCTGTCGTCATGATTTCGCTGGACGGTGCGTCGAGCGACACCCCACGTAGAACCGCCCGGCGAATATCGCCATCGGTCGCGATGCCGAGCAGGCGCCGCTCCGTGTCCACGAAGAGGGCTATCCTGAGCTGGCTCTTGTCGATGGTCTCAATCGTGTGCCGGATCGAGACCGCCGGATCGAGCAGATAGGGTTCCAGTGCGTTCTGATCGGCCATGGGTTCCCGTCCGTGGCGGCCAAAGCCGGCGTATTGGACCGCCGACGCGGCGACGCATAGTCCCGCGATGGAACGCGGTCAATGGCAACGGTGCATCAGGCCTTGGGCTCGATCAGGAATAAGGAGTCGCCGATCGGCTTCACACTGGTAGGAACTTTGATGCCGATGGCCGTCATCAAGTTCATGTAGCGCTCCGTCAGGCCCCGAAGGTTGAGGTCCACTTTCTTCTTCCGGATCTCGATTGTCGGAAGAGACGTGATGCTCGGATCCACCTCTTCGACCCCGTTGGCCTCATCAAGAAGAAAGTTGGCACTATCGGATGGCGTCAGCATCGGATCGATCTCATCGTAGATGCGGTTCGTCGCACTGCTGCCCTCGAAGCCGTCATAGTGCTCGCGGAGCGTGTCGATGTTCCGCTCCCGCGACAGGGCGACGAACGACTCCCTATCGGCGATGGCCGCGTCTATGTCCTCGAACAACGTCTTGAAGGACGTGTGCCGGGTCGTGACCTTGTTGCCGAGCAGCACATCCTCCGCCCAATTGGTGAATGGGCTGAACGCACCGACGGGACTGTCGAGCAGAAACGCCTCGATCCCCGTTGTGCAGCCGTTATGCACCAGAAAGTCTGACGCCAGGATCCAGGCGACCGCCGATCCGCCGCCGATCACCTGAGTTCTGGGAATCGGCAAAAGACGCTCATCCCAATACTCGAACGACTCCGACGGATGCGGCCGGAGAATGACCTTGTGATCCGGGTACCGGCTCGAAAGCGCCCGGATCATGCCAACGAACGCTTCGGCATTCCGCGCTTCGAACTCGTACTGTTTGGCGAGCCAGTCCTCATCGAACGCGTTGCCCCGCTCGATATAGCCGACCCGTTCGCAGACCCGCTCGAAACCCTCAGGCCCGCCCCAGAAGGAATTGAAGTAGCCGAAGTTCGTGTTCACCAGAATGAACCGGCCATGCTGGCGTCGGATGGCCGCGACGTCCGCATTGTGGAAACCCCGAAACGCCGGCCGCAACATGTCCCAGCGCGCGTTGCCGGTCGTGGTCAGTTTGGGAGCCACCTTGGGGAACCGGTTCGAGATCGTCTCGTGCTGAAACGGACCTTGGGTGAAGATCTTGTCCGTCAGCGGGAAAAGAGACTCGTGAACCTCTTTCAGCACGAACCTGGCGTTCGAGATCGCCGTCACTTCCTCGTCGATCGCGACCGTCTTGTGTCCGGCACGCTTCGCCCGGTGCATCCAACTGAACTGCACCTTGTTGATGCCTTTGAAGAAGACGACCCCGGGCCGGAACTTCTGGAGATTCCACATCATCAGCCACTGCTGGCCGATCAAAACCGTGGTTCCCTGCGCGACCGCGCGAATCGCCAAGAGGATACGGGCGTCGAGTTCCCGTGACGCGACCTCGATCGGGAGGTAGAGGAATTTGGCGTTTGGCATGTGGAGTGCGGTTCCCGGGATTTCCGCGGCCCCCGTGCGGCCGCGTGCGGCTACGATGTGGGGATCGTTCTGCAATCGGCAAACCGGGATCAGGTACCGGCAGCGGTCGCGGGGCTATATAGACTGGCGCCAAAAAGCCGAGCAACCTAAAAGCAGCACCCACAACCCCATGGCAACTGACCGGACCGACAACCCTCCATGACCGATCCCGCCACGCTGCCCGACTACCGCGGGCTGTTTGACCTCACAGGAAAGACCGCGCTTGTCACAGGGGCGTGCGGCATCCTTGGCCGTCATTTCGCGTCGGCGTTGGCCGCCCACGGGGCAACCGTGGTGGCGCTGGATCTTGAGCAGGATGCCGTCGACGGCTTGGTGGAAGCGCTGAAGGCGTCGTTTGGAGCAGCCCATCGGGGGGTCGCTTGCGATCTTTCGGACGCGGCGATGGTTGAGGAGACGATTCGGCGCCTGGATGAGGAGACCGGCGGAATTGATGTTCTCCACAGCAATGCGGCAACCAAAGGAACTTCCCTTGAGGCGATGTTCGAACCTGCCGAAACGTACGCGCACGCGACTTGGCGAGAGCATATGGCCGTGAACCTGGATGGTGCGTTCCACGTGATGCGGTGCGTTGGCGCGGGCATGAAGACGCGCGGCAACGGCGGCAGCATCATCTCAACAGTATCGATCTACGGCCTCATGGGGCCGGACAACAGAATCTATGAGGGCTCGGAGTATCTGGGCCGTGCAATCAACACACCGCCATCCTATGCGGCGGCAAAGGCGGGGTTGGTCGGCCTCACCCGTTACTTTGCGGCCCACTGGGGCCTGGACGGCATCCGCGTCAACGCGATCGCTCCCGGAGGCGTGGCAAGCGGCCAGAACGAAACCTTTCAGACGCAATACGGATCCCGGGTCCCGATGGGGCGCATGGGCAGGGCGGACGAGATGGTCGGCGCGCTGGTTTGGCTCGCCTCGGATGCGTCCAGCTACGTGACCGGACAGGTGCTCGCCGTCGATGGTGGGCTCAGCGCGTGGTGAGTGAAGACCGCACCGCCGACGCAGGACCGGAACCCTCAGACGCTCAAGGCCCGAAGGAAGGCACGGTCGTCCGGATCCCGCCGCGCATGTTCGAGGGGGATACCTTCTATCTGCCGTGCCGGGCTGAAGACGCGACATTCGAGCTGTCGATCGCGCGATCCGACCTCAAAGACCCAGCCCTTCAGGTCCTTATCGCAGCGGAGATGGAGGGAGACGGCTACGAGATCCGGGAGCGCCGCGCCCTCGTCTCACGCATGGGTTCCGGGGACCTTTTCCTCGACGTCGGTGCCCACCGGGGTATCTTCACGCTTCACGCGGCCGCGGCCGTTCCGACCTTACGGGTAATCGCGGTAGAGCCCGCCTCACCCAATGTCGCATCGCTGGAAGATGCCATCAGGCGCAACGGTGTGACCGAGCAGATCCGGGTGGCCAGGGTTGCCGCCGGCGCGGCTGACGGCAACATCTCCCTTCGGCACAACACATCGATGGGCCACCACGTCTTCAGCGATGCAGCGGCCGCCGGACCGGGGTCGTCCACGGTGGTCCAACTCACCCTGGACACGCTCGTGGCGCATGCCATGGGCGGCGGCGATGCGCCAGCCGGCCGCATTTGGATGAAGATCGATGTGGAGGGCCGGGAGCTCGACGTGCTGCGCGGCGCCAAAGGCTTGATCGATTCCGGGAGGGTCTTCGGCATTCTCTGGGAATACATGGTTCATGACCGACCGAGTCCACGATTGAAAGAGACGGAAGACTGGTTGGCCGACGCCGGCTATGAGACTGAAATCATCAGCAACGCCAACCGCCTGTCTCTTAAGAAGATCTGATCAGCGGTCTTCCTGCAGCGCCCGGATCAGACCGTCCGCGACGTCTGCTGCATTGGCCCAAGTGAATTGCTCCCGCGCCCGCGTAGCGCCGGCTGATCCGCGAGCTCGAGCGGCGGACTGATCCGCGTAGACCGCCCGCATCTGCCGGGCGAGATCCTCCACATCCGGCTCGGCCCATACGCCATAGTCGGCGTCCTCCCGGTCGAAATACGGCACATCGACGGGAACCTCGCGATGGGCCACGACATAGGCTTCGGGGCCCAGAAACGCTGTCGGCCCGCTGTAGAAGGGCGCGATCACCGGCAATCCGGACGCCATCGCCTCCAAGAGGGGCAGCCCCCACCCCTCCGCCCGGGCCGCGCCGACATAGGCATCACAGCCGGTGTACAGTCTCGCCAGGGTATCGTGGGAACGGACAGGCGGAATGTAGACGATCCGGTGCGGGTAGCGGAGCTCCAGCGCACGCAGTGCCGAGCCAATCTCGAAATCCGGATCATGATGATTGTCGCAGGACAGAAGCAGTCGGACGTCATGCTCCGGCCCGAACGCGATGTCGAAAGCGCGGATAATCTCTTCGGTGCCTTTCCGCCGCTCCCATCGGCCCACGGAGAGGAATTTGAAGCCGCTCAGATCCGCGACGTACGGTGCCGGGGCGGCGTCCGTCCGGAAGATGCTTGGGTCGATGCCCTCGGGAACCACGTCGACCCGATCGGCGGCGAAACCATTCTCCAGCATGACCCGTCGCCCCCACTCCGTAGGCACCCAGATCCGGTCCATGGCCGAGAGGGGACCGAACCAGTCATCAGGCAGCCGTGTGGTCTCCCAAACGGTGTAGCCGATCCTGGAACCCTCGACGGCGCCCGCGATGTCCACATGGCTCCCGTACAGCAGTGTCACCGTGACGCGACGGTCCCCCCAGACCCGCGACAGGATCTCGAGATCCGGCTCCAAAGGTCCCTCGAACACCACCAGCGGCGATACGGTCACCGGCAAGCGTTGAGACAACGCTCCAAAGAAATTCCGGGTGTGGATGTTGTAGCCGAAGCGGCCCTCAAACCATCCGATCCCGTGAACAAGCGGCGCGCTTATGTCCTGGCGATCCCTCATGGTGTCCCGTCCAGCGCGTTGATGAGCGCGTCGATCCGCGCCGACCAATCAAGGCTCTCCATTCGTGCAACCGCATTCTTGGCCATGCGGCGGGCTGCCATCGTATCGCTCCAGACGCGCTCCATCGCCGCCACGACCTCTTCAACGGACGACTCACCCCAGCCCTGGACCCGGTCGCTGGCCTCTCCGATATTGACCGGCACTTGGTGACTCAGCGGTAAGCAGGCTCCGTCATCAATGATGTCCACATGACCCGTATTCGCCGACAATATGGTCGGGACACCGCAAGCCATCGCCTCCATGGCGACCAGGTTGGTCCCACCTTCGCCCCGGTTCGGAAACACCGCGACATCCGCCTCCCGCAAGATCCTCGGCATCGCGATCGGTGGGACGTCCTCCAGCAGTGTCACCCGGTCCAGCGGAATGCCGAAGCGCGACAACCATTCGGGCACATCCCCGCGACCGTCATGAACGTCGGGCCCGCCATCCACATGCGGGCTGTACCCCATCAACTTGACCATTGGGTTCGAGGGCCATTTGTTGCCCCAGCAGCACACTAGCCGCGCATTGGGGTGACGGTCGATAAAGATCTTGAATGCCGCCGCGACAATGTCCTGCCCTTTCCGGAACTCAAGCTTTCCACCGGAGAAGACAACGAACTCGTCGGGGAACAGACCAACCTTTGGTCCCGGCCGATAGAGCGTCGTGTCCACGCCTTGGATCTGCACGATCGGGGACGCCACACCGGCCTCCCTCAACACATCGGCATTCCAGGTGGAACCCGCGAAGACCCGGTCAAACTCGCCATACTGCGCGACCGCCTTCTTGGACACGTTTGAGGTTTCCGAGAAGACCATTGCGTAGTTCCGATTTCCTCGGATCATCGGCGAGAACTGGGAGAAGGCGGGCTGTCCATCGTTTCCACGGGCATGCAGGATGTCGATGTTCAGCGTCGTGCCGCCCTTCTCCTTGACGATTCGCTCAAAGTTCTCGACCCGTTGAGCCAATCCGTGGCGGTAGCGGTTCAGAACCTCGCGTTCGAGACTATCGGAACCGATGAAGGGTGTGCGCTCCAGGATCACCGGCTCCAGGCCATCCTTCCGATGCAGATGCCGGACGATCGCGGTGCCATAGGTGCCCCAGCCCTGGCCTTCGATGATCTGCCAACCGATTCCGATCCGCCGCACCTGAATGAGTTCCTAGCGTTTTACCCGTCTCCCGGGCTTCCGGCGGACGGATTTATGGGAGATGGTGAGAGAGTAGATCCGCCGACAAGCTGATCGGAGATTGGAACCTCTGGAATGCGAATTGATACCTCGTTTCACGGCTTTGGCGAAGACGGTCTGATCCTGTCATTCGCAACCCCGATCCTAACCGGGCGCATCCCTGGCGCAGAAGAGATGAACCGGCGTTTAGAGGCACTCATCCTGGAACGCGCGGCGTCTGAACGGGGCGAATCAATTAGCAATGTGGGCGGCTGGCAGTCCTCCGGCGACTTCCTCGACGGAGAGGACGAGGACATCCAGACCCTGCGCACTCATTTCCGGCAAGCCGTGGTGGACGTTACCAGCCATGCGACCACAGCCCCGTTTCAATGCCGCATCGAGATGCGCGGATGGGCCAATGTGAACCGGTCCGGTGACTTCAATCTCGCCCATCGCCACGGCGGCAACCATTGGTCTGGTGTCTACTATGTCCGAATTGATGAGATCGAGGACGGCGACCAGCACCAAGGGCGGCTTGAGTTCCGGGACCCGCGGCCTGCAGCCGGATTGGTTCCGATCCCGGGTACGATCATGGGCGGCACCCTCTCAGTGACGCCGTCGGCTGGGTTCATGGTGCTTTTCCCGGCCTGGCTCGATCATCAGGTCCTGCCATTCCAAGGAGACGGCACCCGCATCTCCATCGCGTTCAACGCGAATGTACGCGAATTCGGGGTGCTTGATCCCTGATCGTGCTGCCGGACCAGATCTCCGGAGAGGTTACTGCACCCGCCGGAGCGTGATCCGGATGACCTCATTCCGGCGGAGACCGACCGCCGTCAACCGCGCAGTTCCGTCCGGATTGGGCCTGATGGTGATGACCCGGTTCTGGCCCGTGATCTCCGCCAGCGTATCGGTCACGTTCTGGTCGTAGGTCACCATATGGACTTTGCCGTTGATGATGATCGCGTCCAGGGTGAACTCGACCTCGGCCCGGTCGCCCGGAAGATCGGTCTCGATCTCCAGCGCCTCCCGGTGCTCGTCCGAGATCGTGCCTTCCCAAAGCCCGTCGAACTGGACTTCCGGCGACTCTTCGCAGCCGGCCAAAAGCAGACAGGCAGAGAGCAACGCGAAGCAAAAGCGTTTGGTCATTCGGTACGCTCCCACGTGTCAGGGGCGCTCATCCGTCGTCGGTACTGCGCCAGCCCCGGTGCGTGATCCGAAATCCCGGGCCGCAAGTCAAGTCGCCAGCGGCAATACGATCTCCTGCAATCAGAATTCAATGCCCGCCTGTGCCTTGAATCCGGAGCGGAAGGGGTGCTTTACCATGGTCATCTCAGTGACAAGGTCGGCAGCCTCGATGAGGGGCTCTTTCGCGTTCCGGCCGGTGACGATGACATGCAGGTCCGGGCGACGGGCGACCAGGGTCTCGACGATCTCGTCAACGGGAAGATAGTCGTAGCGCAGGACGATGTTGAGCTCGTCCAGAAGCAGCATCTTGTAGTCCGGGTCGGCCATCATCTCTTTGGCCATATCCCAGGCGGCACGGGCGGCCGCGTGATCCCGGGCAAGGTCTTGGGTATCCCAGGTAAAACCCTCCCCCATCGTCTTGATGGTCACCTGATCCGGAAATGCTTCCAGGACCCTACGCTCTCCCGTCTCCCACTTTCCTTTGACGAACTGGACCACCCCGACCTTCATGCCATGGCCGATGGCTCGGGTTACCATGCCGAACGCCGCCGTCGACTTCCCCTTGCCCTTGCCGGTGTGAACCATCAAGAGGCCACCGGTTTTTGTTTTGGTCGCCATGATTTTGTCGCGCGCGGCTTTTTTCTTCCGCATCTTCTCGCCATGCCGTTCGGCAACGGCCGCGTCCACGGAAGTCTCGGTTCCGGCGTCGGGTGTCTCGCTCTCGGGTGTATCGGTCATGGCATGCTCCGATAGGCTTGTGAAACAGCGGCGCCCCGGCGGTGAAGACCCGCCAATGACGCAAGACGATTATGGGCAGTGTTCGATTTCGGGCGCCAGAGGCCGCGCTCGACAGCCTCCATGAGACGGTGTGCGATCTCTTCGAGGGCAGCAGGATTATGCCGCTCAAGGAAAGACCGAACGGCCTCATCCTCAAGCCACGCAGATTGGATGAGATCGAAATGGTGATCCCCCACGACCCGAGCGGTGGCCGCGAAGGCGAAGAGATAGTCGACGGTCGCGGCCATCTCGAACCCGCCCTTGTAGCCGTGGCGCATCACGCCTTCGATCCACTTCGGGTTCACCACGCGCGCCCGGACGACCCGGGCAATCTCCTCTTTCAGGGTCCGTACCCGCGGTGCGTCCGGACGGGACGTGTCGCCGTGGAGAATCTCGGGCTGCTGGCCCGACAGATGACGGACCGCCGCTGCGACCCCGCCTTCGAACTGGTAGTAGTCGTCGCTATCCAGGATGTCGTGTTCGCGGTTGTCCTGATTGTGAATCACCAGGTCCACAGCCCCCAGCCGCGCGCGGAAAAGATCGTGCTCGGGCGCCCCTTCCGTCCCTTTTCCATAAGCCCATCCGCCCCAGGCGAGGTAGGCCTCGGCAAGATCCGCTTCGCTCTCCCAGGCAGAGTTGTCGATCAGCGCTTGGAGCCCCGCACCATACGCCCCGGGCTTGGAGCCGAAGACCCGATGGGCCGCCCGCGCCTCTGCCTCATCCTTTGTCACGCCACTCCGGCAAAGCGTCTCCGCATCGGCACGCGCGCGCGCCGCGAGAGGATTGAGCGCCTCAGGCTCATCCAGTGCCGCGACCGCGCGGACGGCGGAGTCCACCAGATCGATCTGGAACGGAAACGCGTCGCGGAAGAAACCAGAGATCCGGAACGTCACATCAACCCGCGGCCGGTCGAGAACGGACAACGGCAGGATCTCGAACCCGGTTACCCGCCCGGACGCGGAATCCCAATCGGGACGCGCGCCGAGAAGCGCAAGCGCCTGGGCGATGTCGTCACCCCCGGTCCGCATGTTCGCCGTCCCCCAGGCGGAGAGGACCAACCGCTTTGGCCAGCCGCCATGCTCCTGCCGGTAGCGGTCCAGCATCATTCCCGCTGTCCGCCAGCCGAGCCGCCACGCCGCTGGTGTGGGAACGGCCCGGGTGTCGACGGAGTAGAAGTTACGGCCAGTGGGAAGAACGTCCGGGCGCCCCCGCGTCGGCGCGCCGGAGGGTCCGGGCGCAACGAAACGGCCGTCCAAGCCGGACAGCAACCCTTCAAGTTCCGCCGGGCCGGACTGCTCGATCGCCGGCCGCAGGGTGTCATCGACCTGCTGAAGAACCTGCCGCGTTGCCGTCCAACCATCCTCCGCCGTGGCCTCGCCGCTCACCAAATGGCTCGCGAGTTCCTCGAGCCGTTCCACGGTGTCACCAGCGGTACGCCAAGGACCATCCACAGTCTTGGCCAGCGGATCGGGACGGGGCCCGCTCCACGCCTCGTCCATCGCCGTGTCCAGCGGGTCGAACCCTTCAAGCCCGAGATCGGCAGCCAGCGCTTTCTGGAGCGAAGCGTCAGCGCCCTCACCCGATCCACGGGGCACACGGGCCAAGGCCGTGACAAGATCGGTCTTGAGGCGCCCTTGTGGGCTTTCGCCGAAAACGTGGAGACCGTCGCGGATCTGCATCTCCTTCAACTCACACAGATGCGCGTCGAGTTTCGCGAGCCGGGCTTCCAGATCATCCCCATCCTCAAACCCAAGATCCGCGTCGAGGCCGACTGACGTCGCGATCTCCAGAATCCGCTCCGCCAGAGTCGGCAAGCGCCTCGGATCGAGCGTGGTCGCTTCGAAGTACTCGTCGACCAACACTTCCAGATCCCGAAGCGGTCCGTAGGTCCCAGCACGGGTCAGCGGCGGGGTCAGGTGATCGACCACCACGGCCGCCGTCCGGCGCTTCGCCTGGGTGCCCTCGCCGGGATCATTGACGATGAAGGGATAGAGGTGCGGTACCGGCCAGAAGGCGGCTTCCGGAAAACACGACCCGGAAAGTGCCAGTGCTTTGCCGGGGAGCCATTCGAGATTGCCATGCTTGCCGAAGTGGATGACGACGTGGGCGCCGAAGACCGTCCGCATCCAGATATAGAACGCGAAGTAGCCATGGGGCGGCACCAGATCCGGATCGTGATAGGTGGCCGTCGGGTCAACATCGTAGCCCCGTGATGGCTGAATGCCGACAACCACGCCGCCAAGATCGAGAACTGACAACGTGAACCCCCCGTCGTTCACGAACGGGTCACTCTCCGGCGGCCCCCACCGTTCGGTGACAGCGGTGCGGGCCTCCGCAGGCAGGCTAACGAAAGCTCGGTTGTAATCCTCAAGCGAAAGCCTGACGCCTCCCCGCCTTAGATGGCGGCCATCGAGCTTGTTCGTCGGCCCGTCCACCAGCCGACCGATAAGGGCATCGCCGCTGATGGGAACATCCCGGATCGCATATCCCGCCGTCCGCATGGCCCGCAGTGCCGTCACGGTTCCCGCCGGCGTATCCAAGCCGACGCCGTTCGCGAGCCGCCCGTCCTTCATGGGGTAGTTTGCCAGCACAATGGCGACCCGCCTGTCCTGTGCCGGGGTCTGCCGCAGCCGCGCCCAGTTGGCGGCCAGGGCCGCGACCCAGGCGATCCGGTCCGGCTCCGGTGCATACGTCACGATGGGACACTGCGTCGCTTCGTCCCGCCGGGCCTCCGCCTTGAAGGAAACGGCACGGGTCGTCAGCCGGCCGTCGACTTCCGGCAAGGCAATGTTCATGGCGATGTCGCGGGCCGACAGACCGGCGGAACTGCCTGCCCAAACATCTCTCGCCGCACCGGAGAAGATCACTTGCAGAACGGGTGCGTCCGCCGCCTCGAAGGGTGTCTCGGTCCGGGCGCTTCCGGGGCTGGAGACCGCAAAGGCGGTTCCGTTGAGAATGACCGACGGGCCAGCCTCCGCGACCGCGTCGGCCAAGAGTGCGGCCGAAACCAGCTCCTTCAGACTGGAGACGAAAACCGGCAGACAATCCACACCAGCCTCGGACAATGCCCCAATCATCGCGTCGACCGGTGCCGTGTTTCCGGCAAGGACCAGCGAGCGATAAAAGACGAGGCATGCAACCGGTCGGTCCTGGGACCACCGTGCTTGAACATCGCCCAAGGTCGGCGTGGGAAGATCCGGAAGGTAGTAACCCGCCTTGGGCAGGGGCCGCGGCTCCTGCCACTCGGATCCAGTACCGATTTCCGAAGAAAGAAACGCCAGCATCTGGGCGGCGTTCTCCACACCACCTTCCACCATGTAGCGCCAAACGCGATGGGTCGCCTCGGCTGGCAGGGTGGACAAGCGGGCAAGTTCCGGATCCGGCTTGTCGTCGCCGGGAATGATCGCAAGCGGGATGCGCCGCTTGCGGCACGTTTCCGTCACCCGCTCAATGCCGAAACTCCAATAACCAACACCGCCGATGAGACGCACGACAACCATCCGCGCGGCCGCGACGATCTCGTCGACATACAAGTCGACAGACATGGGATGCTGGAGGTGCAGGAGACTGGCGAGGCGAACGTCCGGGGCGGCATCCCCAAGCGTGGCGCACCCCGCCGCGAGGCAGGCGAGATCCGTATCGGCCGCGCTCAACACGACGATATCGCCGGGTGTTTGGCCCAGATCAATGGCCTCTGAGCCGTCGAGCACCTTGCCCGGTTTCGCTGCGAGCAAATGCATCATCGTCCGCCACAGACAAAGAGGTGTCGGTGTCCGCCCTCAAAGTAGACGAAGGTCACGCAGTCCCCCGGATCGCGGCGGCAATCGTGCCCTCATCCATGCCGTGGTGACCAATGACAACCAGCCGGCCGGCGCGTTCTTCCGCCGACTGCCAGTCCCTGTCGTAGTAGGACTGAAGCCGCGGGCCGACACCCTGGAGAGCCAACCGCATGTCCCGGCCCTCCACGTGAATGAAGCCTTTGACCCGGAGGATGTCATACGCCTCGACTGCTGCCAGAATGCGGGCCTCCAGCGCTGCCGGATCGCTCTCCGTCTCAAGGTCGACGACGAAACTCTCAAAATCATCGTGATCGTGGTCGTCATGGGCCCCGTCATGATGAGACGGTCGGCTGTCGAGATCGTCTTCCGCCGCTGCATCGAGCCCTAGCGCGACCGCGGCCGCGATGCGGCCATGCTCCGAAACCACTGTGCGGACCGCCGGCCGGGCGTGGCGGCCGATCGCCGCGTTCACAGCCTCCAGCCCCGCCTCGCCGAGCAGATCGGCTTTGTTGACCACCACCATGTCAGCGCACTGGATCTGCTCTTCGAACAACTCCTCAAGCGGGGTCTCATGGTCGAGGTTTTCATCCACCTCGCGCTGGGCGGCAACCGCATCCGGATCAGGTGCGAATAGCCCACGTTCCACGGCATCCCCGTCCACCACGGTGATGACCGCGTCGACAGTCACCCGGGTTCGGACATCCGGCCACCCGAATGCCCGGACAAGCGGCTTCGGCAGGGCCAGACCGGAGGTCTCGACGATGATGTGGTCGGGCTGATCGGGGCGGGACAGAATCTTCTCGATCGTCGGCAGAAAGTCATCCGCGACGGTACAGCAGATGCAGCCATTGGCGAGTTCGATGACATCGTCATCCTCGCACCCTTCGATGCCGCATCCGCGGATGATCTCACCGTCGACCCCGAGGTCCCCGAACTCATTCACAATAAAGGCGAACCGCTTTCCGTTCGCGGTCTCGGCCAAGTGGCGCACCAAGCTTGTCTTACCAGCGCCCAAAAAACCGGTGATCACGGTCGCTGGGATCTTGGTGTGTGACTTGGCAGAAGATACAGCGGCGGCGGCAGCCGGCTCAGCCGGGCCGGCATCGGTCTTGGAGAATTCGGTCATCGGTCGCTCCCGTGGCGCGTCAACACTCACGTCGCCACGACGGATCTCCCGCGCCCTGGCGACACCCCGCGCCCGGACTGGCGACAACCGATGGCAGGTCTCCTGGCTCTCGGGTCAAGGCTGACGTGCCCTCCTTCCCGACCCTGGACGAGCACCGATTCGGTATTCGCCTGGATCAGTGGATACGGACGCGCCGCTCACCGACGACAGTTGCGGGGGCAGCCGTGCTGGCGAGCCTTGATCCGAAAACGTTCGAACCCTCGGCACACCGTCACGTTCCCTCTTCGTCCCTTTCGGGAACCACCGGTCCCCGCCATTGGGGTTTGTCAGGCCGACTCTGTCAAGCGGCGGGTCGACCGAAATCGGTCTCCGCCCGACATGAGGGATCTGGGATCAAGACGGTCTGCCGTCATGGCTCCAGAACGGCAATGCCCAGCGGCACGGTGAACTTCACGCAATAAATGACGACCTTGTCGTACTCCGCCGGATCAATGCCCAAGGGAATCTTATAGACCTGCTCACCCGATCTCTCGCGCAGTGTCGCGATCTGCACGGCGTTCAATGTGTCGCCCTTCCCGAGGGAAACCCAGGGATCAGGAGCGCCATCAAACCAGAAATCAGCATGCAGCCTTATGACAAACCCGGAACTGCTTTTCTCGACCGACGCCGTTCCTTCGGTCACATGGCTGCTGGCACCAACAAAGGTGCCTTTCGGCTCAGCGTGGGCCTGACCGAAGCCTAACCAGACTGAGACGGCGATGACTGTGAGAGCGTTCAGAAAACGAGACATCACAGGCTCCTCGCGGTGATCTTGCCGTGGCCTTTTCGGCCCTCGTGTCTCCGAAATAGCACCAGCGACGATCGACGCAACCGGGTTCCGAGTCTCCGTCAGGTTTTCGTGATCAACCGTGACGACACCGGCGTAAGATACCTCGGGATTAGCCCGCGTCAGTCGGGGATCACAGCCGTCGTTTCGCACTCTACCAGGGCCCTTGGCTCCAGCAGGGCAGAGACCACCAGCATCGCCATGGCGGGATAGTGTTCTCCCATGACCTCACGCCAGACAGGGGTCAGTTCCGGACGCCGGCGGAGATACTCCTCCCGGTCCGTGACGTAGATCGTCATACGCGTCACATGGTCCGGTTTCGCGCCGGCTTCCGTCAAAACCGCGACGGAATTGAGAAGACACTGCCGGAACTGCTGAACCATATCATCGGTCTGAAACGTCTCGTTCTCGTCCCAGCCGATCATGCCCGCCACGAACACGGTCGTCCCGCGCGCGGCAATACCATTCACGTATCCCGTCGGCCGTTTCCAGCCCGGCGGATGAAGAATGTTCATACTTAAAGCGCCTTCTCACCTTTGGGCGCGCACCATAGAAACGAATGAACCGGATTACTACCGCCTCTTCACATACATTTCGTCAGGCGGGAACAGCCGCTCCGTCCCGCCGGCTGTCCGCCGCGCCGAAAAGAGCGCCGCTTTCCGGGTTGCGCCGGATCGCATGCATGCCGCCGCACGACATGGAGAACGGCTTGATCATCTCCAGCGCGTGCCCCCGCTGGACGAGCAGGTCGGACACCGCATCCTCCACCCGGCTTTCCAGTTGGACACGGCTGCCATCCCAGAGCCGGGCACGCGGCGCATCGATCGCCGCCTGAAGGTCGAGGCCATATTCCAGATGATGGACCATCGCTTGGGACTGGGTTTGGCAGATGCCGTAACTCCCCGGTGTGCCAAGCGCCAGGACCGCCTCGCCGCCTTGGGTCGATAGGGACGGTGCGAGACACATACCGAACCGCTGACCGGCGATGAGCTGGTTCGGGGAGTCCCGCTCCAGGTCGCCCCAATTGAGGAAGTTGTTCATGCAGACGCCCGTGCCCGGAATCACAACGCCGGAGCCGAACATGGACCCGAGACTTTGGGTCAGGCAGATCGCGTTCCCCTCCCGGTCGATCGCCGACATGGAGGTTGTGTGCTCCCGCGCCAGCGCCACGCCGTCGGGTAGAGGTCCGGCGCCGTATTGCTCCGTCCGGCCGACCACCGGACCGGGTCGCCGTGCGATATCGACCAGACGGGCCACCGACGCGTCCGAGAGAAGGGCCATCGCCTCGTCGGGCGTGCATTTGTTGTTCTGGATCCGCGTCTCCGCGGCGAGCCGAATGGCCCGGAACACCCGGTCCAGATGGTCGGCGGAGAGATGCTCCACGGAGCCGAGATCCAACTGCTCAGCGATCTTGAGCGTCAGAAGAAACTGAAACGATTCCGCCGGCGGCGGCGGCGTGTGAATGTCGAGGCCGTGATAGGAGGTCTTAACCGGTGTCTCCCAGAAAGGCTGGACGGCCTCCAGATCCGCTTCGGTCATGCACCCGCCGAGCGATTGCAGGTGTGCCACCATCTTCTTGCCGAGCGGCCCACCATAGAGATGACCGGGTCCGTCGCTCGCGATCGCCGCCAGCGTATCCGCCAGTTCGGGCTGTACCAGAACCGTATCGAGGGTCGCGTTCGCCGTGGTGTCCACGTAGACCTGCTGCCATTCCGGTTGCATATCCCGCACACGGCCCGTCTCCACCATGTCCACATAAAACTGGGAGATCGGAACCCCCTCCCGCGCATGGCGAATCGCGGGCGCGAAGATGCGGTCCAAAGGCATCGTGCCGAGTTCTTCGACCAGGAAACACCAGCCCGCGAGATTACCGGGCGTTCCGCTGGCATTGGGGCCATCGCGCTTGTCGAGATTGGTCAGCGCAGAGCCGTCGAACTTGGAGGGGACCGGCGGATGGAAGTCGAGCGCACGAACCTGTTTGTCCTTGGCGGTGTAGACCGTTGCCATACCGAGGCCCGCGAGGCCGGACATAAAGGGCTCCACCACGTTGAGGACGGCCGCGGTCGCCGCGATCGCGTCGAACGCATTCCCGCCTTCTTCCAGAATTCTGGCCCCAGCGGAGGAGGCAAGCGGGTGCGCCGCCGTGACCATTCCGCCCATGGACCGCACCATGGGACGGCCGTGCGTGTACGCCTTTGCCATTTCCTCACCCTCTCGTTTTTTTCTGTCAGGCGACGCCGAGTTTCTCGGCGACGAAATCAACCCGGTCCTGCCCCCAGAACAACTCACCATCGATAAGATAGGAGGGCGCGCCAAAGATCCCCATATCGATCGCCGCCTTGGTATCGGCCTCGTATTGTTCGGCGACCGCGTCCGTCTGCGCCGTCTCAATCAGGGTCTTCCCATCGAGGCCGATCGCGTCAGCAACGGAGACAAGCACACCGGCATCATCGATGTTCCTGTCCTCTTCCCACAGGGCGGCAAGGATCGCATTTGAGAGCCCCAGGGCATCCTGCCCGCCGAGCCGTGCCGCGACGATCATTTGTGCCGAGATCGGATCGGTGGAAGGGAAGTTCGTCGGCTGCTCGATCAGCGGAAGACCGGTCCGCCGCTTCCAGC
Source organism: Thalassobaculaceae bacterium (assembly GCA_963691835.1). Lineage (GTDB taxonomy): Bacteria > Pseudomonadota > Alphaproteobacteria > Thalassobaculales > Thalassobaculaceae. The sequence continues at coordinate 2,577,260 of OY829383.1, read as the reverse complement.
GCGCGAGTTCCTGAAGTCTGTAGGCCTGGCGCTGAGGAGAGCGCTTCGGCAAAGGAAGTCCCCCTGACACCGCAAAAACCTCGTGAAAGGCGACCGGATAGACGTTGACCGTCGCGCCTGCCTTGGCCGCGATCTCCGTAAACCGTTTCGAGCCGAGATAGGTCCAGGGACTGCTGGTGGAGAAGAAGTAGTCGACGGTGGTCATGCTCCGCCCTCCGATAGGTCGCGATTGTCAGTTAGGGGAGGCGTCGGCGAGTGCGGCGCGCAGGTCCTTGCGCATGATCTTGCCGGTGGTCGTCATCGGAAGCGAGTCCTGGAAGATCACGCGGCGCGGATACTCATGGGCGGCCAGCCGCGTTTTGACGAAGGCCTGGATATCGCGAGCAAGAGTATCGTCCGCCACCACGCCTTCCGCCGGAACGACGACGGCCGTAACCAACTCCGTCCGGATCGGGTCGGGCGTTCCGACCACGGCCGCCAATGCAACGGCGGGATGACGCAGTAGGCAGTCTTCCACTTCGCCCGGCCCGATCCGGTACCCGGCGGAGGTGATGACATCATCGTCCCGCCCCACATACCAAAGCTGTCCGTCATCATCCCGGCGTCCCATGTCGCCGGTGACAAGATACTCGCCCGCGAACTTCGCCCGGGTCGCCTGCTCGTTCTGCCAGTATCCAAGGAACATGACCGGGTCCGGCCGCCGGATTCCGATCCGCCCGAGGGTGCCGTCCGGAATCGGGTCACCTGCCTCATCAACGATGGCGACGGTATGGCCCGGAACGGCCCGGCCCATCGAGCCCGGAGTGGGGTCAAACAGGGTGGAACAGTTGGAAACGACCAGATTGCACTCGGTCTGGCCGTAGAACTCGTTCACCGTGACGCCCAGAACCTCTCGTCCCCAATCGAGTAACTCACCGCCCAGGGTCTCGCCTCCGGACCCGACGGAGCGCAGGGCGAGGCCTTCCGGGTGGCCGCTGGGTGTTGCCTGCCGCATCAGCTTCATCGCCGTCGGCGGCAGAAAGACGTTTCGGATCTCATTGTCGGCCATCAGACGGAGTGCCGCTTCTGGGTCGAACTTGGCCACCCGGTGGAAGACGACCGGTACACCGTGATGCCAGGATGGCAGCAACACATCCAGAAGCCCGCCGATCCAAGCCCAATCCGCTGGCGTCCAGAACCGGTCACCAGGTTTGGGAAACAGCTCCTGCGGCATCTCGACCCCGGGGAGATGCCCGAGCAGAACGCGATGGGCATGCAGCGCGCCTTTCGGAGGCCCCGTCGTGCCGGAGGTGTAGATGATAAGCGCCGGGTCATCGGCCGCCGTATCGACGGCGGTGAACTGGGTCGATGATCTTTCCAGCAACCCCACCCAAGAGACCGCGTCAGCGGCATCCGTCAGCCGGTCAACCACAATGATCACTCGGAGGTTTGGCAAAGACGCCCGGAAGGTGGACAACTTGGCCAAACCCTCCTCATCCGTCACGACCGCGGCCGCACCGCTGTTCGATAACCGGAACTCGAGGGCTTCCGGGCCAAACAGCGTGAAGAGGGGAACCGCGATCATACCGGCCTTGTATGCCGCGACATGCGCGATTCCGGTCTCCGGCCGTTGCGGCAAAAGAATGCCGATCCGGTCTTCACGCTGGAGGCCCGCGGCGAGCAGCGCGTTGGCCAGGCGATTGGACGCATCGGAAACGTCACCGAACGTCCAGACCTCCGGTCCCTCTCCATGGCCGGTCAGATGGATTAGGGCTGGATTGTCCCGGGGATGTTTGTCGGAGACATCAACACCAATGTTGAACCGTTCCGGGATACGCCAGTGAAACCGGGTCAGCAGGTCCGTCCATGTCTCGGCGTCGGGCAGCATGCGGGCTCCATCGGGTTGGCCTCATCAAAGAGGCTGATCCCTAGGATGCCGCGCGCGGGGTCCTCGCGGGAAGCTGCAATGTATTCAGCAGGCTTCTGACCTCCTGACGCGCCGCCACATGGCTGAGCCTTGGTGTCCCGCCTTCGCTGATTTCGAAGACGTCGAGCATCGTCAGGCCACGCAGAAACAACTCCCGGAAAATGACACGCTCGCTGAAGCCTGGGGCCAGACGGAAGCCGATCCGCCGCGCCAACTGCTGCAGGACTTCTTCCATCTCCTGCTTGTTGCGGGCGTTGAGATTGGAGAGCCGGTTCCGCATCACGATCCAGTCGATCGACCCCCCGTCTCGTGCGGCCCGACGCTTCCGCGCCTCCCACACCATCTCGGAGTAGACACTCGGCCGGACGATTTCATGGGTGCCGCCATCCACATTGGCGACCACGTCCAAGTCCACGAAACTGTCGTTCATCGGCGTAACCAGCTTGTCAGCCCATGTGTGGGCGAGCCGTCCAATGGTCGTATCCGTGCCGGGGCAGTCTATGACGATGTAGTCTACGGTGGATCTGAGTTTCCCCAGCACCTTTTCCAGCCTGAACCTATCGTCGGCCTCCATCTCAGCACGGGTCTGCTTTTCGCTGCGCGAGAGGAAGACATGCCGGGGCATGGGCATGTCCGTGCCATCCCGCTTCACGGTCTGGGCACGGTTGGAGAGATAACGGGTGAACGTCCACTGAGGCGCATCCAGGTCGATGCTGCCAACCGAGAAGCCGAGCCGCATCAGCGCCACGGTCACATGCATTGCCGCGGTCGACTTGCCCGAGCCACCCTTCTCGTTCCCGAACACAATGATGGTCGCGGGCGGCCCCTGGTCCTGGGGGGCGACCGGCGGCTCGGCCGACGCCTGTTCCATCGGCGTCCCAGGAGCGTTCGGCGGCGCGCCCATGGGGGCGTCCTGAGAAGCGGTCTGGTGGGTCGTGTTCGCGATCGTGTCCAACGGGGTCTCCGGCGGCAAGCAACGTAATCTTGCTTACGCCTGCTAGCCGAAACCAGCAAGACGCGCCGGTTCAACGCGCAGAATCAAGCCTTTCGAAGCCAGACAGCCGTATCGTGGAAGACCGCCCCACCATTCGGCGGCGGCGATTCGGCACTGACCAGGGTGTTGATCCCAAGCCCTTCCTCGTAGGCGTGGTTGGGCCAAACGCTTTCCACGATCACCACACCGGGTTGCAGCCCGTCGAAAAGCGCCGCATGGAGGACGACACTCCCCTGCTCGTTTCCAAGGCGGACACGTGCCGCATCACCAAAGCCAAGAGACGATGCATCGTCCGGGTGGACCATGACGGTGGGCCGCCCCTCCCTTTTGATGCTGGTCGGGGTCTCGGTGAAGCTTGTGTTGAGATAATTCCGGGCGGGGGCCGTTACCATTCGGAACGGTTTCTCCTCGGTCGCCTTATCGATGACATCCGCGTGGTCCGGCAGGCGCGGCAAGGGCGCCCCCTGATGGCCGATCGCCTCCCAATCAGCGGCGAAGTGAAACTTGCCGGTTGGGCTTGGGAAGCCGTCCAGGAAATGCGCCTTCTCAAACGGGGGAATAACGTCGACCCATCGCTTCTCGAGACACTCATCCGCACCGGGCCAGCCAGACGCGCGCAGCGTCTCGTCCACCATTTCCCAAGCCGTCATCTCGAAGCCGCGATGATTGCCGCCGAGCCGCTTGCCCAACTCGCAGATCACATCGTGGTTGGGCCGCGTCTCGCCGGGTGCGTCGATGACGGCGCGATGAACCTGAAGATAAACCTGACCACCGCCCTGATAGAGATCGTCATGCTCCAGGAACGTCGTCGCGGGCAAGACCACGTCCGCGAGTTTCGCCGTCTCTGTCATGAACTGCTCGTGCACGGCAACAAACAGGTCTTCACGGGCAAAACCTTCGAGCACCCGACGCGTATCAGGGGCGACGGCGGCCGGGTTCGTGTTCTGGATCAGCATGGCCTTGACCGGCGGGCCCTGTTGGACGACCGGGTCTTCGCCTGTCAGCACAGGCCCGATCCGGGACATGTCGAGGGTTCGGACGGACGGGTCCTTGGCATCCAACCCGTCGATCAGCGTCTTGTCCCAATTGAAGCTCTGACGGGAACTCCAGAACACGCCGCCGCCCTTGTACTTCCATTTGCCCGTCACGGATGGGAGGCAGGTGACCGCGTGGACCTGCGCCGGCCCATTCCGGGACCGGGAGAAGCCGTAGCCAAGGCGAATGAACGCCCGCTCCGTGCGCCCATATTCCTGGGCCAACCGCTCGATCTGCTCCGCCGGGACACCGCTGATCGCCTCCGCCCAGTCCGGTGTCCGGGTCTTGAGATGAGCCTCCAACGCCTCGTGATCACGGGTGTAGCGGGCCATGTACTCGCGGTCCGCGAAGCCATCGCGGAAAAGAACATGCATCATCGCAGCCGCGACGGCGCCATCGGTCCCCGGCCGGACCATGACGTGCTCGTCCGCCACCTCTGCCGTCGGGCTCTTATAGGGGTCGACAACGACGAACTTCGCCCCCCGCTCCTTTCGGGCACGGGCCACATGGCTCATCACGTTTACTTGGGTGGAGACCGGGTTGCCGCCCCACATCCAGATGAGATCCGCCTCTCCCATCTCCCGCGGATCCGGTCCGGTCAGCCCGCCGATCCCGGCAAGGAAGCCGTTCTGCACCAACTCTGTACAGATGTTCGCGGCCTGCCCCGAGTACTTCATCACATGCCGGAGGCGGTTGATCCCATCCCGGGCGACCAACCCCATCGTGCCCGCGAAATAGTAGGGCCAGACCGCCTCGCTGCCATGCTCCCGCGTCGCCGTCTGGAAGGCATCGACGATCCGGTCCAGCGCCTCGTCCCAACCGACGCGCGCAAACTCGCCCGACCCCTTCGGCCCGGTCCGGACCATGGGATGCATCAGGCGGTCCGGGTGATGGACCCGTTCGGCGTACCGGGCCACCTTCGCGCAGACCGTCCCCAGCGTGTAGTCGTTCTTCGCCCCTCGAATGCGCCCAATCGTATGCCGGTCGATCCGCTCCACATCAAGCGAGCAGCAGCTTGGACAGTCGTGGGGGCAAACGGAATGAACAATATCGAGGGGCATGACGGGCTCCGGGCAGAACAGGCAAAGCTTAGGGTGCGGGCATGGCCCGGCGCAGCATCGCGGTGATCGGGATGAGTCTAGCAATGACATAGCGGGCGAACAAAGCAGCCGCCTCACGAATAACAGGGGTGTTCTCGGATGCAGGTGCGGGCTCCACCGAGCCGACGAGCCGGGCCGCGCGGGCCAGCCCTTTCCTGTGAGTGCTTTCGATCATCGCATCCAAACGGCCGTCCTGAGCCATGGGGGCCAAGGCCATCCAAGACAATGAGAGGTAACCCGGCCAGTGGGCAAACTGCCTGTAGATGCTCGCCATGATGTGGTCATGCTCACCCGCACCGAAGGTGTTGATCGATCTGACCAGCGGCAGAATGTCCTCGGGGATGCCATCCATGGCCGGGATCGTCGGCGCGGGTCCCGCAACGGTCTGAAGCCGAGCCGACGGATCGCCGGGAGGGGCCGGGGGTGTTTCCGGGTCGACGAAGAGCGTTGCCAGAGCGACGAGGTTCATCGCATTGCCCCGATCGTAGGTATCCAACACGACCCGCAGGGACCGCTCCGCCTCGGCATCAATGCCGGATGATCTGAGGAGCGCCTGGGGCATCACTGGCAGGGTCTCCACCTCAATCTCTTTCACGAGGGCGGCGGCCTCCGCCTCCACCGCGCCGGACTCATAATGCGGCCTCAAGGTACGCCAGGCCCAGGCGAGCCCGTCGGGATTGAGTGCGAAATGTCGCCACACGAGATTGATGACCGGCATGCCCATGACCTGGCGGATGTCATCGAAGATCTCAGCCACCCGACCCGTAGCTTCGGATTCTATTATAGCGGGAAAAGGGTCGGCGGACATAGGCTTCCTTTCGGCAGGGACGGCAGGGAAGATCATCCAGCACACACCGGATCCGGCACCCGATCAAGCGGTCGGCGGACGATACAGCGTTGCGCGTTTGGCCCCATGCCGGGGCCTTGACGGCCTGCCGCCCGTTCGTTAGCGACGGGTAACAGACAGCCGGTGAAACGATCTGAGACAAGGACGTCCGATGGCCGAACAGGTGGATTGTGTGGTGATCGGTGCGGGCGTCGTCGGTCTGGCGGTAGCCCGGGTTCTCGCGTTGGCAGGGCGGGAGGTCATCGTCCTTGACGCGGCCGAGGCCATTGGGACGGAGACCAGTTCCCGCCACTCCGAGGTCATACACGCGGGCATCTACTATCCGACCGGCAGCCTGAAGGCCCGCTACTGTGTCGAGGGCAAGCACAAGCTCTACGACTACCTGGAAAGCCACGGCATTCCCTTTAGGCAGCTCGGCAAGCTGATCGTGGCCACCAGCGAAGATCAGATCCCCGCGCTGGAGGGCATCCAGCAGAAGGCGGCAGCCAACGGCGTCGACGATCTCCGCTTCCTCGGCGACAACGAGATCAAGGCGATGGAGCCGGAACTCTCCTGTGTGACCGCACTCTGGTCCCCCTCGACGGGCATCCTGGACAGCCATTCCTACATGTTGGCGCTGCAGGGAGACGCGGAAGAGCACGGTGCGATGCTGGCGTTCCATGCGCCCGTCACATCAGGCGAAATCCGGGATGACGGCATTCTCCTGCGCGTGGGCGGAGAGGAGCCGATGGAACTGCTTGCCAGCACGGTGGTGAACGCGGGCGGCTTGCATGCCCAACCGGTCGCCGCCTCGATCGAGGGGTTTCCCAAGGCGCATGTGCCCGCCCATCACTATTGCAAGGGGAACTACTACACCCTGTCGGGCTGCCGGGCACCGTTCTCCACCCTGATCTATCCAGCCCCCGAGGAAGCCGGACTTGGAATCCATCTTACGGTCGATCTCGGCGGTCAGGCCCGGTTCGGCCCGGATGTGGAATGGATCGACGAGATCGACTACGACGTGGACCCGGCCCGGGCAGACAGCTTCTACGCCGCGGTCCGCAAGTACTGGCCCGGACTGCCGGACGGAGCACTGCAACCGGGCTATGCAGGCATCCGGCCGAAAATCCAGGCCAAGGGTGAGCCGGCACACGACTTCGTCGTCCAGGGTCCCGGCGTTCACGGAGTGGAAGGGATGGTCAACCTCTTCGGCATCGAGTCGCCGGGCGTGACCTCCTCCCTCGCGATCGCCGATGCTGTCGGGGACATCCTCGCCCGCTGACCCTGTCGCTCACTATTGCCCGCCTACCCTTGGCCGGTCTGGTCGCTTCGCGCTAGGCTCCCGGCAAACAAGAACGGCCGGGTTTAGGGAGGAGCCGACATGAGCGACGCGGACGCGCGCGAGGTCTACGAAGTCTTTGCGATCCGCTACGCCTACAAGGGCGACCGTCAGCGGCATGAAAACATGCTCTACAAGGACGAGCACGACGGCCCGATGCCGCTCGACTACTTCATCTGGCTGATCCGGAACGAGAACCGGACCGTGGTCGTCGACACGGGCTTCGGACCGGTCGCGGCCGCGAAGCGCGGCTCCCCTCTGCTTCGCAGTCCCACGGAAGGTCTTGCGTTGATGGGCGTCGACGCGGCCGAGGTCGAAGACGTTGTCATCACCCATATGCACTATGACCACGCGGGTGGTCTCGGGGATTTCCCCAAAGCCACCTTCCATGTCCAGGACGGGGAGATGGCCTACGCCACCGGCCGCTGCATGTGCCACCCCGCCATCCGCCGTCCGTTCGAGGTCGAGGACGTGGTCGCGCTCGTCCGCAAGGTCTACGGCAATCAAGTGAAGTTCCATGATGGGGACGGCACGCTCGCGCCCGGGATCAGTGTTCACAAGATCGGGGGTCATTCGGCCGGTCTCATGTGCGTCCGCGTGTGGACGAAGAGAGGCTGGGTGGTGCTGGCTTCCGATTGCAGCCATTTCTACGAGAACATGGTGGAGGGAAAGCCGTTCGTGATCGTCTACAACCTCGGCGACATGTTGAACGGCTACAACACCCTCAACCTACTCGCCGACTCCCCGGACCACATCATCCCCGGTCACGACCCGTTGGTGCGTGAGTATTATCCGCCGCCGTCGGAAGACCTTCGGGACATCGTCGTCCGTCTGGATGTGGCGCCATCTGTTTCGGTCGCCTGATCGGACAGATCACGCGCCGAGATCGAAACGCCAGGGCAGCAGCCGATCCACGTCGAGGACGTCGCAAAGCACGTCGTCCTCGCCCGTATCGATCAGTATCAAGGTGTCCTCTCCCGCCGTGTCGCTCGCAAACTCGGAAATCACCTGACGGCAGATCCCGCAGGGAGACCGTCCGGACAATGGTGATCCAAGACTGTCGGCCGTGGACAGACCGAGGAGTTTCAACTTCCGGAAGCCGAGGGCCGCCGCGTGATGGATCGCATTCCGCTCACCGCAGACGGTTGCACCGAACGAGGCATTCTCGATGTTGCTGCCTACCAGGATCCGGCCTTCTGGGTCGTCGGCCATCACAACAGCCGCCCCAACATGGAAATTCGAGTAGGGCGCGTGTGCCCGGGACGCGGCATCCCGTGCGGCCGTGACCAGCCGCCGGGCCAGCTCGATATCGAGCGACACAATGCGCTCCGGCAGCGAGCGTCCGGGCAGACGCAAGCGGCCCGCTTCAGTATTTACGAAGCGATCGCCCTCGTCGATTGCCGGCAGGGTTACCTGGACGATCGTTGTCATTCACCGTCCCCCCGACCTGGCTGGCGTCCATAGGCCACGTCCGGATCGTAGGCCTTCTCAGCCTCAACCAATCTCAGCCGCCGACCGCCCTCCGGGGCCGACCCCAGATCGACCGCCCGGTAGAAGCAGGAGCGGTAGCCCACATGGCAAGCGGGCCCCGCGGGCTCCACCCTCAACAGCACCACGTCCTGATCGCAATCGATGCGCACCTCGACGACCTTCTGGGTGTTCCCGCTGGTCGCACCCTTGTGCCACATCTCAGACCGCGACCGGCTCCAGTAGTGGGCCTCGCCGGTATCCAGTGTCGCAGCCAGGGCGGCCGCGTTCATCCAGGCGAACATCATCACCTCGCCGGTCCCCGCATCCGTACAGATCGCCGGGATGAGGCCGTCCGCATCGAACTTCGGGGTGAGGCGGTCGCCCTCCTCCACAAGGTCCTTTGTGCCACGCTCCGAAAAGCCATATCGAGCGAGTGTGGTCATCGGCGCGCCTTCACGTCATTCTGTTGCCGGGCGGTTCAGGTTATAGGCAGGGAAGCGGAGCGGGACCAGCCTCCTCCCCGCAGTCCCTCCCCTGCCGGGTCGATGATGGGAGACCGGAGAGATGACCGTGGCCGTCGCCAGCCTGACAGACGGGGCCGTGCAGGTCCTAAACACGGCGGACGCCGCCGAGAAGGCGCGGCTTGGCCGCCGGATCGCCGAGCTCTGGCGCAACGGCGCGCTTTCCGTGCTGGGAAACGTGAACCCGCCCGACCGGCCGGCCCGTCCAGCGGAACCGCCGTTGCTCCCCCCCAGGGACGTGCCGAAGCGAAAGATCACCGCCGATGCCAAGGGCCGCATTGCGCTCCTGCATGCGCTCGCGCATATCGAACTCAACGCAGTCGATCTTTCCTGGGACGCGATCGCACGGTTTGGGGCTCACGGCCTTCCGAAGGCGTACTTTGACGATTGGGTCCGCGTCGCGGATGAGGAGTCCAAGCATCATCTTCTGCTGCAGGACCGGCTCTCTGACCTTGGATCTTACTATGGCGCGCTGCCAGCCCATGACGGCCTGTGGCAGGCGGCGGTCGAGACAGCACACGACCCTGTCGCCCGTATGGCTGTCGTCCCGCTGGTGCTGGAGGCACGCGGTCTGGATGTGACACCCCCGATGATCGCGCGTTTGCGAACCGTTGGGGACGACGCGAGTGCGGATATTCTCCAGATCATTCATGACGACGAAATCGGCCACGTGGCGGTCGGAAAGCGCTGGTTCGATCATCTCTGCGCCAGCGAGGAATCCGAGCCGGTCGAACGCTGGCAGAGCCTCGTCCGAAAACACTTCAAAGGCGGCGTGAAACCGCCGTTCAATGTTACGGCCCGGGAGGCCGCTGGATTCTCTTCAGCCTTTTACGGCCCGCTCGGCGAGGAATGGGAAGCCCGCACATCACCACCACCCTCACCACCAACCGAGAGAGCCGCATCGTAGAGGGCGGGGCGATGAGTAAGGTCCACGCACGCACTTTCGTTTGGCACTTCGACCATCCGGCGCACGAGATTTGGCCGGCACTCGCGGATACCCAGCGCTTCAATGAAGCCGCCGACCTACCCAAGCATCAGCTTACCGAAGAGGCGGCTGAGGACGGGTCGGTCCGGTTCTTCGCGGAAGCGAAGAAAGGTGTGGTCAACCTGGCCTGGGAGGAGATCCCGGTCGAATGGGTCGACGGCCAATGGTTCCGACATCTCAGGGTCTTCTCAAAGGGTCCCATCAAGACCCTGTGCGCCACGGCGCAGTTTGAAGATACGGCTGACGGCGGCTCAACATGCACCTACCTGTTGGAAGCGTCGTCGAGGACGCTGTTCGGCGAGATCGTGCTGCGCACGGGTTTTTTCCCCTCCGCCGAGAAGACATTCGGAAAACTAGCCGACGACGTCCGGGCCTGGGCCGCGGGCAGCACGTCACAACTCTTCTCGGCCCCGGCGTTCGAGTTGAAACCGGCCACCAAGGAGCGACTGGACGCGACCATCGCGCAGATCGAGGCATCAGGGAACGGGCACGGCCTCGCCCGCAAGCTTTCGGATTGGATGCTGACGGCACAGGAAGTCGACCTGATGCATATCCGGCCCTACGGCTTGTCCGAGAAATGGGGTGTGCCACGCCTTGAGGTGGTGGAGCTGATGCTGGAATCGGTTCGGGACGGGCTGCTCGGGCTCCGTTGGAACCTGCTTTGCCCCCGCTGCCGGGGTGCCAAGGTCACAGCCGGATCGCTCGACCGGTTGCCAGCCGAAGCGCACTGCCCGTCGTGCAATGTCGACTACGACCGGGCCTTCTCCGAGAACGTCGAGGCGAGCTTCCATCCCGCCCCGGCAATCCGGGAAGTGACGGATGGGGAGTTCTGTCTGTTCGGCCCGATGTCGACACCGCACGTGAAGGTACAACTGACCGTCGAAGCTGGCGCCAGCCGGGAGGAGCCGGTGTCGCTTCCGCCAGGTCCCTACCGATGGCGAACGCTGGAGCCTGGAGCGACCATCTCCTTCGACCACGGTGGCGGCACACCACCCGGGGTGTTGTTGGAGGAGGGCGCACTAACGCTTGTTCCGTCAGATGGGGATGACGGGGCCGTCAGAATCGAGAACCAGATGGGTCACCGGCGCACGGCGATCCTGGAGTCCCGGGTTTGGGTCGAAGACGCGCTGACGGCTCGGGAAGTCACGGCCATGCAGGCCTTCCGGGATCTCTTCGGGGAAGATGTCCTCCGCCCGGGGGACGACGTGGGCATCTCCAGGATCACACTGATGTTCACGGACATTCGCGGCTCCACCGCCTTGTACGAGGAGATCGGAGACGCCGCGGCCTATGGCATCGTCCGGGATCACTTCGCCTTCATGGCGGACCGTGTCCGGCGCCGTCGCGGCGGCATTGTGAAGACGATCGGGGATGCGGTCATGGCGGCTTTCCCGGATCCCGCCGACGGTGTCGCCTGCGCGATCGACATCCAGAGTCATATCGACACCTTCAACCAGGGGCACGCTGGCGCTCCGATCGAGATCAAGATCGGACTGCACATGGGGGCATGCATTGCCGTCACCCTGAACGACCGTCTCGACTACTTCGGCGGGTCGGTCAACCTGACCGCCCGCCTACAGGGAGAGGCCCGCGCCGGCCACGTGGTTTTAAGCGAGGCACTGGGACGCGATCCGTCCGTCCAGGCACTTCTGGCGGAAGAGGGAGTGACTATGCCAGCAGCCGAGTGGCGGTCTATAAGAGGCTTCGACGAGCCGGTGGCCCTCCATCGGCTGATCGGTCCCTTCAGGGCCGTCTCGCCATCCGAGTAACTCCGCTTTCCGCCAGAGGAACACACCGCATGACTGCCGTGACCACCGCGCTTTCAAACACCCCCAGCGTCGATACCGAGGAGATCATCGACGGCATCCTGGAGTGGGTGGAGATGGAAACGCCGACGTTCGAGACCGACGCGGTCAACAAGCTCGCCGACAAGGTCCAGGAGCTTTACGCCGGGCTCGGCCTTACCATCGAACGGACACCCGGCCGGGACGGCTTCGGCGATTTGATCCGGGCCCGGACCGACCCTGATGACACCCGACCCGGTATCCTGGTGCTGTGCCACATGGATACGGTTCATCCGCTGGGAACCAAGGACAGCGATCTCGTCATCCGCCGGGAGGACGACAAGGTCTATGGTCCGGGCATCTACGATATGAAGGCGGGCGCTTACCTGCCGTTCTATGCCTATCGCCACATGCAGCGGCTCGGTGCGGGCGCGCAGCTCCCCATCACGTTCCTGTACGTCTCCGAAGAGGAGGTCGGAAGCCCCATTTCCCGCGAAGTGATCGAGGCTGAGGCCGCCAAGGCCAAGTATGTTCTCGTCACGGAGCCGGCTCGGGATGGCGGCAAGATCGTCACGACCCGCAAAGGTGTGGGACGGTTTGAGATGTCGATCACCGGCCGTCCTTCCCACGCGGGCGCTCAGCACCAGGCCGGCCGCAGCGCCATCCGGGAGATGGCCCGGCAGATCCTCGAGATCGAGGACATGACCGACTACAACCTCGGCGTGACGACCAACGTCGGCATGATCCAAGGCGGCACAGCCGTCAACGTGGTCCCCCGCGAATGCACGGTCGAAGTCGATCTCCGTGTGGTGACGGAAGCGGACGGTGAGACCTACACCAACGCGATCCTCGACCGGAAAGCGCATGACCCGGACGTTGAGATCGTGATCACGGGCGGGATGAACCGCCCCCCGTTCGAGCGGAACGCCGGCATCAACGCCCTGTTCGAACACGCCCGCCAATGCGCTGCCGAAATCGGCCTGGACCTCGAGTCCACGATCGTTACCGGCGGTGGCAGCGATGGGAACTTCACCGCGGCCATGGGCGTTCCGACGCTCGACGGTCTCGGGGCCGACGGCGCCGGTGCCCATACGCTGGATGAGCATATCCTCGCCAGTTCCCTCGCCCCGCGTGCGAAGATGTGGGTCCGCATGCTGGAAACGCTGAGCTAAGGGTCTCAGCCGAGAGGGGGCCGCGCGATGCAACACGATGACAACTGGGGATGGCGGGCCCGGCTGGGCATGTTCATCGTTGGCAATGAGGCGGTGCCGGAGGCCGAATGGTGGGCCATGGCCCCTGCCGGCGTCTCGGTCCACGCATCCCGCGTCACCGCCAAGTCACCTTGGGCACCCTGGCGCGAGGATCGGTCCGGTGTCGATCTGCCGGAAGATTTGACCAGAGGCGCGCGCCAGTTCGCGGCCATGCCGCTCGCCTCGGTGGTGCTCGGCCACAGTTCCAGCAGCTTTGTCGGAGGGACAGGCTGGGATGAGGCCGTTGTCGACGCGCTATCGGAGATCATCGGTTCCGATACCTACGTCACGACCAATCTGCTCGACACACTGTGGGCACTGGATGCGGTCGAGGTCCGGCGGCCGTTTCTGGTCGTGCCCCCTTGGTTCAACGACCGCCTGGCGGAAATGGGCCTCACCTATCTTCGGGAACGCAAAATCTCGCCCGCCGGGCACATGCGCTACGACCCGGGACCGGGTTGGCGGGACATGCCGCCGGAGAGCCTGTACGGACAGGGGATGGGTTTCGCCCAGCAGATCGAGCCTCTGTTCGCCCAGATCAAGGCGTCCTGTCCCCAGGATGCGGACGGTGTCTTGATCGCGGGAACCGGCTTCCGGTGCGTCGGCATTCTGGAGGCTCTGGAAGCTGATCTGGCGCGGCCCGTGATCTCAGCCAATCAAGCGAGCCTTTGGTCGGGGCTCCGCCGCGCAGGCGCTGCTGTGAAGATTCCAGGATATGGCCGCCTTTTAACCTTGTGACGCCGCGTTGACTTGGCTTGGTCCAAGCCGTACCGGCTGGCCTTTCGTCACCTGTCTGGCCGCCGCCTCGGCCGCTGCGAGCGCGCCTTCGATGAGACCACCGTTGTCCGGCGCCAACTCCGTTCCGGAGAAGATCAACCCGGCCTCGGCGAGAGACTGGAGAGCCGACGGGAAGCCGTAGTCCGGGTGACCCGGCGGCGGATCCCGGTCCGCCTCTGTCGCGGTATGATCCTCCCGTGCCCAATCCATGAGATGGACAGCACCGGGCTCGGCGGCAGGCGCCCCGAACAGAGAGGCGAGTTGCCCGACGATGGCGTCTTTTACCGCGTCATCTCCAAAGCGGTCCCGCTGATCCGCCGACAGACCGACGAACCCGAAGATCGCCCCCGACCGCCCATCCGCCGGAGAGGCGTCATGGATCTGCACAAGCGGCCCCCTCCGACTGATCGCATCGCCGGACAGCCCGGCCTCCCGCCAAAACGGCGTCTCGTAAGTGATCAACGCCTTGGCGTGTCCGGCCATCCATGTGGGGATGGACCGGAGAAGGGCGCGGTCCCGATCCGTCACCACCCCCGAGAGATCAATCTGATCGGCCGCAAGCCTTGGCGGTAGGGCGACGACAACGCTCTCGGCGTCGATGGCCGCGTCGCCCTGGGGCGTCCGGACAGAGACCCGATAACGCTCTCCGGTCCGCTCGATCGCCGTTGCGGCCCACTCCGTGGAGATCCTGTCGCCCGGCAATGCGGCGGCCAAAGCCGCGATCAGGCGGGCCAATCCCCCCTCAACCCGAAGCGACCCTGGGTTCAACGCCATGGCGATGTCCCGCCGGATCTGGCCGTCATGATCCTCGAAGACGGTATTCCCGGTCTGGTACTGTTCGAAGAGGGTCAGCCCGAGATCGTCGACCAACGCCGCCACGCGTTCCTGGCCCGGCCACACCCAAGCCGGCCCGGCGTCCAGCGACGGGATGCCGCCGCGCGGGTCGGAGAGTGCGGGGAGACCAAGAATCCGGCCGCCCAACCGCGCCCGCGCGTCGATCAATCGGAAATCCGCCCTGACCGCCGCCAGCGTTCGAGCCACGGTCAGACCGCACAAACCGCCACCGATGATGAGAGTGCCAGTTTCCATGGGATGCCTCCTTAATTATCTATCGATAGATAGATACGAGTGTTAGTCGGCTTTTTCAAGGGTCTCGGTCTCTCGACCGTTGGATCAAACAGCCGCCATGCGCCCGGTCTGCCTCACGTCCCGCGCGGTGCGTCAAAGAGGGAAACTCGGACACAAACACCCCTTTTTCCACAAAGCAAATACTTCAACTTTTATTGTTACTAAAAACAATAGGCAGGATTGGGGATGCCGAAGACTCAGAGAAAGGCGGCAGTACGGGCCAAAACATCCAATTTTTTAAATACAGATGATATTTTTTATTGATTGTTAACTATTTTTAATTCTAGTAAACCTGATTTCATGAACGAAATAAGATCTGAATACATGAGTAATTCAGATAGTTGTTACTTAATTATATTTGGCAGGGGCAAGCATCGTGACCAGCATTGACAAGAACGGCGACGAGTTCATCGTCAACACGACGACCTCCGGAAACCAACAAAACCCCTCCATAGCGTCATTGTCAGACGGCGGGTTTGTGGTCGCTTGGGAAGACAACTCCAGTGGCACCACCACCGTTCGGGCACAGATCTACGACGCGACCGGAACGGTGTCGGGAGATGAGTTCGTTTTCGGTGAGGACGGCACCAGCTACAACACACCGGCCGTCACCGGGCTTGACGATGGCGGTTTCGTCATCGCTGCCATCAAAGACGGAAGCTCTGATGACATCGTTTTCCAACGCTACACATCGAACGGGACGGCCAACGGTGATCTGACCACCGCCAACGCCACACATGATACAGTTGAAACCAACGTCACCGCCCTCACCGATGGTGGGTTTGTGGTCGCCTGGACGGACGACAGCGCTTCCACTGGCGCCACGTCCGATTATGACGTGCGGGCTGCGGTGTATGATGACGACGGCACCGTCACGGTCGACGAGTTCGTCGTCAACACGACCACATCCGACTCCCAGTATGGCCCCACGTTCACCGGCCTGACCAACGGGGGGTTTGTGGCTGCCTGGACGGACGAAAGCGCGACTGGTCTTGATGATGACGGTAACGCAGTACGGGCGAGAATCTTTAACGCCGATGGCTCTGAATTGATCAAGGAATTCGTCGTCAATACAACGACGGCTGGTAATCAAATGTATCAAACAGTCAGCGGGCTCACCAGCGGCGGGTTTGTGATTGTTTGGACAGATTATAGCAGTTCAGGCGACGACACCGAAAGCGGCGCAATCCGGGGCCAGCTGTACGATGCCGACGGCAGTCCATCCGGTGACGAGTTTCTCGTCAACACAACAACCACCAGCTTGCAGTTTTACCCATCTGTATCGGCGTTGTCCGACGGGGGGTTCGTCGTCACCTGGTCAGATGCGAGCGCAACCGGGGACGACGACTCAAACTTTGCAGTCCGGGGCCAGGTGTTCGATGCTGACGGCAACGCCTCCGGCACTGAGTTCCTCGTCAACACCGCGACCGAGAACCAGCAGCTCACAACTGCGTCCGTAAACACTGTCTCTGGCCTGGACGACGGGGGCTTCGTAGCCACGTGGCGGGATGCGAGCAAGACCGGCGGTGATGGGGCCAGCAACGACGTCCGCGCGCAACTGTTCACGATCACCACCGACACCACGACGACCACCGACACCACAACGACCACGACCAGCGACGGCGGGGACGAGGAGGAGGACACCGGCGGCGTCACCACCACGACGTCGCTGCAGCCCACCACCACCGTGCCCAACGGCGGCAGCGTCGTCGCCGAGCAGCTCGACAACCAGTCCAGCGGCGCCACCGACTGGGTGCTGCTCGACAACAGCGACACCTCGGGCGGCAACGTCGTCACCGCGAGCGTGCCCCAGAACGTCACCCTCTACAGCGAGGGCCCCGCCTCCGCCGTGTCCGGCGACGATGCCTCCACCACCCTGCTCAACGCCATCGACGCCCGCGACGCCGACGCCGAGACCGACCTCCTCGGCGGCGGCCAGACCTTCCTCGACACCCTCTCGGACTCCACCTCCCTCGACATCCGCACCATCGTGCCCTCCACCTCCGGCACCACCGACGACACCCTCACCATCTCCGGCACCAGCGGGTCCTCCCAGCTCGAAGCCCTCGTCATCGACATGAGCGACATGACCTCCGGCATGGCTCTGGAGCTCGACAACATCGAGTTCGCCTCCATCTTGGGCGAGAGCACCGTCACCGGGGGCGACGGCGACAACTTTGTCATCGGCGACGATAACAGCCAGTACCTCTCCCTCGGCGAGGGCGACGACACGCTCTCCGGCGGCGACGGCGACGACACCGTCAGCTCCGGCGACGGCGACGACGTCCTCTACGGCGGCGGCGGCAACGATCTCGTCGGCGGCGGCGCCGAGGCCGACAGCCTGTCCGGCGGCACGGGCCTCGACCTCCTCTACGGCAACACCGGCGACGACGTCGTCTACGGCAACCAGGGGGAGGACAGCCTGTTCGGCGGACAGGACGCGGACAGGCTCTTCGGCGGGCAGGACAGCGACGGTGTGTTCGGCAATCTGGGCACCGACCTGCTGTATGGCAACCGGGGGGCGGACGTGCTCTACGGCAACCAGTCGGCGGACACCCTGTTCGGCGGACAGGACGACGACACGGTCTTCGGCGGACAGGATGACGACGCGCTGCAGGGCAATCTCGGCGATGACCTGCTGCAGGGCAATCTTGGCGACGACACGCTGTTCGGCGGGGAGGGTAACGACACGCTGTCCGGCGGGGAGGGCAACGACACGCTCTCCGGCGGGGACGGCAACGACACGCTCTCCGGTGGCGACGGCGATGATCTGTTCATCTTCGGATCCGATGAGGGGGCGGACACCCTCACCGACTTCGACATCTTCTCGGGCGACACGATTCAGGTCGCCGACGGCACCAACGGCCTCTCCCTCGCCTCCGGCGCCGACCTCCTCGCCCTGCTCACCGACACCGACGACGGCGCCCTCCTCGACCTCACCGGCGGCAACACCGTCACCCTCTCCGGCCTCACGACAAGCCAACTCACCGAAGACCACTTCAGCATCGCCTGATCCAAACGGCCGTCCACCCTGATGGGAAACCGTTTGGTCCGTTAGGCGCCCGCGCGGGTGCGGATCTCGTCCCAAAGGGCGTCGGGAAGTGTCACGCCGTCCTTTGCGGCGGCGGCGCGTTTGACGAGGCGGCGTCCACCCGGGAGGCGGGTGCCTTCCTGGGATAGGATCGCCTCGAAGAGGACTTCCGCGCGGGCCGCGAAGGTCTCCGCGCCGCCAAACCGGGCCGGGTCCAGAACCAGGATCAGATGACCCACTTCCGGCGGTGCGCCTGTGGGCTCGAAGAAGCTCGATCCTTCGTTTCCGAAGTTCGATCCCGTCAACGCACCGCACAGCAGCTCGATCATCAATCCTAGGGCAGCACCCTTGGCCCCAGCTGACGTGCCGCCCAGTGGCGCCATGGAACCGGCCAGTGCGGCTTCGGCGTCGGTGGTTGCATTCCCCTCGGCATCCAAGGCCCAGTCGTCGGGAATCGGCTCACCCGTCTTGGCGGCTAGCACAACTTTGCCCCGGGCCACGGTGGAGACGGACAGATCGATGACCATCGGCGCGCGGCCGGGACGGGGCCAGGCGAACGCGATCGGGTTGGTTCCATAGATCGCCGTCTTGCCACCCCAAGGGGCGATGGCCGCGGGCGTGTTCGAAAATGCCAATGCGATCAGGCCCCGGTCGGCGACATCCTCGACGTGGTGGCCGGCAACGCCGAAATGGTGGGAGTGCCCGATCCCGACGGCAACAAGCCCGGTCTCGCCGACAGCCTCCGCTGCCGCGTCCAAACCCGCGCTGATGGCCGGGAAGGCAAACCCTATATTCGCGTTCACGTTGATCACGGCGGGCGCTTGGCGCACGACGGTCGGCCGGGCATGTCCGTCGACCTTTCCGTTCACGGCCTGGTCGGCATAGGGCGGCAGGCGCGCCGCCCCATGGCTCGAGATTCCGTCCGCCTCCGCCCGCACGAGCGCGGCAGCAACGATCGATGCGATCTCCGGGTCCACATTCGCACGACCCAGCGCGGACGCAATCATGTCCGTCAACGTCTCCAGCGCCACCGTCGCCATGTCAGTTCCCTTCATCGAGTGCGTGGGTGCAGGCCGCGGCGAGAGTGCTCCGGGCGCCAACAGAGTGTCAACGCACCGCACTTCTCACCGACATGCTTAGCAAACGCGAATGCTTCATATGGTGAGAATTTAAGGGTAAAACTTCAAACAGGAGTTGCGCGCCGCGCGTGATCGTGATCTTAATTTCGCACCCGCAAAAGATGAAAGATCATCTGCATATGGATAGCTTAAGTGTTGGAGCGAAAGATCCTTCGGATCAGATCAGCTTTCTGATCAAGTCCAATCTGCTCCGTGCACTCGCGAAAGTATGGGATGGCTGGCGGCAGGAGACTGGCGAGATTCCGTACAAAACCGATGTCGATCCGATCCAGTTGGGAAAGGCGGGACTGTTGTCCCACATCTGGATCGCCGAACGGTTAACGCCGCACTTGTTCAGATTCAGGCTCGCGGGCGAGAGGATGAACACGGCGTACGGCCGCACAATCGCGGGTCTTATGCCCCAAGATTTGTTCGACGCAGCGGCGGCGCGGCATGTTGTCGGGCAATGGACGCAAGTGTTGGACGATCGCGTCGTCATCCACTCGCAAGGGACGGTCTTGTCGAGCTCCGGGATCCGGAATGTGGGGGAGCGCATCATCCTGCCCCTCGCCGCACCGGACGGAACACCTCAATACTTAATCGGCGTCAGCGATCTCCGGGTTCCGGGCGATCGGCCAGATGCGCTTGTCGACGACGCGGCCTACTGTCCGGACATTGAGCACGCGGTCCCTATCGAGGACGTATCATCGATCCTCACGGGATAGAGGACCGTCATGGTCCAACTCAAACTCAGGCGACCTTCTCCCACATCAGTTCACGATGCTCGACAACGTCGCCCTTCGGCCGTGGCGGCGGGGTCAACACAATCCGCTCCCCCTCCCAACGGACCCCGCGAACCTGATCGGTGTTCTGACGTTCCGCCTGGTTAGTTCCGTCGACCCGTGTTGTGAGCATGGTTTCGGTCACGGTGTAGGCGCCCATGTAGGAAACGTACTCTCGCTCATCGGCATTCGGCTCATCTGCCGGTATCGACATCCGCCCGTCGCAAAGTGCTGCGATCATCCGACCGTCTTGGGTGAAGGTGACCATACCGATTGGGTTGGGACCGTAGGGGGGTGGCAGAGCGTTGCCACCCTCATCCCAGGCGCGGGTACTTACCAGGCGCCAGGTCCCCACAATCGAACGTCCAGACATCGACTCCCCCCTCATCCCAAATGGCGGTCCGACCGCCGCGCACCATAACAGCCGACCCGGCACAGACCGCCTCTGTTCGGTCAGCCGTCCCATCGACTATGGTCGGTCTCCGGGACACGGTCGACCCTTGCGACCCTGTGGAGCATGAACGGGAAGTCTGACGACGCATGACCGGCGACATTGAGTGCAGGATCCTGTGGGACGGTCTGGATCGCGCCGCGTGGGAAGAATGGTTCGCCGCGGTAGAACGGGCGAACCTTCTTCAGTCATATGGCTATGCGCGTGCGGTCTGCCCGCGGGAGGGGCAGCGCCCCCGCCACGGACGGATCCTGATCAACGGGACGGTCGCCGGTCTGCTGCAGATCCAGGAAGCACAGATCTTCAACCGGGCGCTCCATGCGATCATCTTGGACAGAGGGCCGCTTTGGATGCCCGGGTTCGGCACACCGGAACAGATCTGTGCGTTCTTCACCGCATTCGATCAGGAGTTTCCCCGCCGGATTGGTCGCCGCCGACGCATTCTTCCCGAAGTGGAAGACACACCGGAGATGCGGGCCGCCCTCTCCAAAACCCGGCTGCGAAGACGGGACGGCGCAGATGCCTATCAAACGGTGTGGGTCGACCTTGAACCGGACCCAGAGGCATTGCGCCAAAAACTGAAGGGGCGCTGGCGGTCGAGCCTGACAAAAGCCGAGGGATCCGATCTGACCGTCGAGTGGCACTGGGACGGCGCCACGCTCCTGAAACTCCTGGGCGCGTATGAGGACGACAAGACACGGCGGGGGTATCCCGGCCCGTCGGTCGGCACAGTGGCGGATCTTTGCCGGGCGTTGCTGCCCGAAAAGCGCGTGTTGATCGGCAATGCCCTCCTGGACGGGGACATTGTCGCCTCGGTGCTCCTCCTTGGGCACGGCGGCGGGGCCACGTATCAAGTCGGATGGACTTCCGAAGCCGGCCGGTCCCGCAACGCCACCCATCTCCTGTTGTGGGGTGCGATGCTGGTGCTGAAGGAGGCCGGATACCGGGATCTGGACCTCGGCGGGGTCAACGATGGTGATGCAAAGGGAGTGAAGCTGTTCAAGGAGGGCATGGGCGGTAAGACCATCACTCTGGTTGGCCACTACGAGTAAGCCCGATTTTCATAGCCTCCGTGTCCCGGCTCCGTATTATTTGTGGTGCACCGCAACCTAAGGGCTCGACAGATGGGGTACCTGACCACACACGTTCTCGATACGGCCGCGGGCACGCCTGGTTCTGGGATCGTGATCGACCTCTTCCGGCTGGAGGGTGACGCGCGGATCCATCTCAAGCGGATGACCACCAATGACGACGGTCGGGGCGACAGCCCGCTGCTCGACGGAGACGCGTTCCGAGTCGGTGTTTATGAGCTTGTGTTTCACGCCCAACCGTACTTCGAGGCCCGGGGCGTATCGCTTCCCGACCAGCCCTTTCTGGATGTGGTCCCCATCCGCTTCGGAATCTCAGACGCTGGCGCGCACTATCATGTGCCGCTTTTGCTGTCGCCGTACGGCTACACAACCTATCGCGGGAGTTGATGCCCCATGCGGGAGTTCGTCACTTTCCTGCTGAATGGTAAGCGCCGGACCATCCGTGCAGAGTCGCCGACGCGCACCCTGCTCGAGTATCTGCGCGAGGATGTGGGACTGCGGGGAACGAAGGAGGGATGCGCCGAGGGGGATTGCGGTGCCTGTACCGTCACTGTCAGCCACGTGGTTGACGGAGAGCTGACGCACCGCGCGCTCAATAGCTGCATCCTGTTCCTCAGTGCGCTCGACGGACGGTCTGTAACAACGGTGGATGCCCTGACAGAGCCGGACGGATCGCTTCACCCCGTGCAGCGGGCCATGGTTGAAACCCACGGCTCCCAATGCGGGTTCTGCACGCCCGGCTTCGTCATGTCGCTTTATACAGCCTCCCTCAACGGAATGCAGTTGGACCGCCGGGGAGCGGAAGATGCCGTGGCCGGGAACCTTTGTCGGTGCACGGGCTACGGCCCGATCCTGGAGGCCGCCAAACAGGTTGGGAGCTTACCGGCAAGACCCATGTCCTGGGATGACGACCCCGGATCCGTAGACGAGATCACCGACGTCCAAACCGTCCAGCTAAGCGACCCGCGACAAACCTCTTTTGCACCCACCAGCGTTGACGAGCTCGCGTCCCTCTACGCGGCTCATCCAGATGCCACGATCGTTGCAGGCGCGACGGATGTGGGACTCTGGGTCACCAAACAGCACAGGATGCTGCCGACACTCATTCATGTCAGCCGGGTAGCGGACCTCCGCTCCATCGAGGAGACGGATGAGCGGCTGACGATAGGTGCTGGCGTCACCTACTCGGAGGCTTGGGAGGTTCTGACGCGCCATTTCCCGGATCTTGGGGAACTCGTTCGCCGGATCGGTGCGATCCAGGTTCGGGACGCTGGCACCATCGGCGGCAATATCGCGAACGGCTCGCCCATCGGCGACATGCCACCCGCCCTGATCACGCTTGGGGCCACCCTGGTGCTGCGCCATGGGGAAACGACCCGGCGGCTGCCACTCGAGGACTTCTTCTTCGAGTACGGAAAGCAGGATCGAGCGCCTGGCGAGTTCGTTGCCGCGGTCGAAATTCCGCTGGACGGCCAGGGCGCAAATCTCCGCTGCTACAAAGTCTCAAAACGCTTTGATCAGGACATCACCGCGGTTCTCGGCTGCTTCGACATCCGGATCGGTGGAGACGGACGCGTTAGCGCCGCCAGGATTGCCTTCGGTGGTATGGCGGGCGTGCCAAAGCGGGCGAAGACCGTCGAGGATGCATTGCTGGGCGAGGCCTGGACCGATGCGACCGTCGAAGCCGCCATTCCGGCCTTCGCCGAAGACTTCCAGCCGATCGACGACATGCGGGCCAGCGCCGCTTACCGGTTGCTTGTCGCTGGAAACCTACTTCGGAAAGCGCTCCACGAGACCACCCGCCCCCGTTCGGAAACCCGGTTGGTCGGCGCCGGAGCGGCGATCACATGAGCGGGCGTGAGATCCAGGGTGGCGTCCGGACGCCCACCAAACACGACAGCGGGCACAAGCACGTTTCCGGCACGGCGGTCTATGTGGACGACATCCCGACACCGTCAGACTGCCTCCACGTCTTCATTGCTACCAGCCGTGTCGCGCATGCCGAGATCATCTCCCTCGATCTGTCAGCGGTTCGGACGTCATCAGGCGTAGTCGATGTCATCTCAAGCGACGACATCCCCGGCATCAACGACGTCTCGCCCGCCTTGGGCGACGACCCCATGTTCGCCGCAGGTGCGAACGGTGGGCTGATTTCCTACGACGGCCAGTCGCTCTTCGCGGTGGCCGCTCCCAGCATCGCCGACGCCAGGGCGGCGGTAGATCTGGCGCGGATCGAGCTGAAGGCCCTTCCCGCGATCATTACCATCGACCAAGCGATGGCAGCGGGCAGCCTTTTGGAGCAACCGCCCTACGAGATGGGCCGGGGCGACCCGGCAGCCGCCATCGCGGCCGCACCGCACACCCTGTCAGGCCGGATCCACATTGGCGGGCAAGAGCACTTCTACCTCGAGGGGCAGGCCGCCTTGGCGGTTCCGGGAGAGGACGAGGACGTCACCGTCCATTGCAGCTCCCAACATCCCACCGAGATCCAGCATTGCGTCGCCAAGGTCCTGGGCGTGGCGGATCACGCCGTCACCGTTCAGGTCCGGCGCATGGGCGGGGCGTTCGGCGGCAAGGAGAGCCAGGGGAACCTGCCCGCCGCCGTCGCCGCCCTGATCGCAAAGCGGACGGGCCGTCCTGCCAAGGTCCGCTACGACCGGGATGACGACATGCGCATCACCGGCAAACGGCATGATGCCCGCATCGACTATACCGTCGGCTTCGACAAGGACGGTCGCATCCTGGGAATTGAAGTCGATCAGGCGATGCGATGTGGAATGTCTTTCGATCTATCCACGGGCGTCTGCGACCGGGCGATGTTCCATGCGGACAACGCCTATTTCCTCCCCGCCGCACGCATCCGGTCCTACCGCTGCAAGACCAACACTGCCTCAAATACGGCATTTCGCGGCTTCGGCGGACCGCAGGGCGTGGTCGGGATCGAGCGGGTGATCGACGAGATCGCGCATGCCGTCGGAAAGGACCCATTGGCCGTCCGGCGCCTCAACTTCTACGACCCCATGTCGGCGCGCGCCGGGCGAGACGTGACCCATTACGGGATGACCGTGCAGGACTGCGTCATCCAATCCATCGTCGACCGGCTGGCGGACTCCGCGGACTATGACGCCCGCCGCGACGCGATCGCTGCCCATAACAAGACGAGCCCGATCCTGAAGAAGGGCATCGCCCTCACCCCCATCAAGTTCGGCATCTCGTTCACACTGGCCCACCTCAATCAGGCGGGCGCGCTCGTCCACGTCTACACGGACGGCTCGATCTACCTGAACCACGGCGGGACGGAGATGGGTCAGGGCCTGTTCGTCAAAGTGGCCCAGGTTGTGGCCGATACCTTCCAGGTAGACCTGGAGCGAGTGAAGATCACACCGACCAGCACCGCCCAGGTTCCGAACACAGGACCGACCGCAGCGTCGGCCGGCTCGGACATGAACGGCATGGCGGCCCGGGACGCCTGCGAGAAGATCAAGGCGCGGCTCGTCGCTTTCGCGGCAGAACGATGGCAATGCGACAGTGCGAAAGTGATCTTCAAGGCCGATGGCGTGCATGTCGGCGATGAAATCGTTCCGTTCCCGGATCTGGTCAAAGCCGCACACCTGGCCCGGGTGTCTCTGTCTTCGACAGGGTTCTACGCGACGCCGACCATCACCTGGGACCGCCGGGCAGGAACAGGCAGGCCGTTCTACTACTTCGCCTATGGTGCTGCGGTGAGTGAGGTGATCATCGACACGCTGACGGGCGAGAACCGGCTCGTCCGGGTCGACATCCTGCACGACTGCGGCAAATCGCTGAACCCTGCCATCGACCTCGGCCAGATTGAGGGCGGATTCGTGCAGGGTGCTGGGTGGCTGACAACGGAAGAGTTGGTCTGGGACACGGAAGGACCGACGGCGGGACGGCTCCGAACACACGCCCCGTCGACCTACAAGATCCCCACGGCCTCGGACCGGGCACCGGACATGCGGGTCTCGATTTGGGAGGAGGGGGAGAACCCCGAGAAAACCATCCATCGCTCAAAGGCCGTGGGCGAGCCGCCGTTGATGCTGGGAGCCTCTGTCCTGTTCGCCCTGTCGGACGCGGTGGCGAGCGTCGCGGAACACCGCGTCTACCCCGCCCTGGATGCCCCAGCCACACCCGAGCGGGTTTTGATGGCGGTGGAGCGGGTTCGGAACGCCGACCGGGAGGCGGCGGAATGACAGCCTCTTGGGTCCACGATCTGGCACGCACTTGCGCCGAACACGGGCCAACGGTCCGGGTGCTGGTTCTCGCGACCGATGGTTCCGTGCCGCGCGAGGCGGGTGCCGCCATGCTGGTCTGGGCCTCAGGCCAGGCAGGCACCATCGGCGGGGGTGCCTTGGAGTTCGACGCCACGGCCGCCGCACGGGCGATGATCGGAAGCGTCGACGACGGTTTTCATCGAGAGACCCGGCGCTATCCCCTGGGCCCCGCTTTGGGTCAATGCTGCGGCGGCTCGGTGCGGGTTATGTTCGAACACTTCGATGCCAGGACAGCGGAGGCACTTTGGTCCGACGACCCTGCCAGCGCGGTTGTCCACTCTTTAGCGGACAACGCACCGCCTCAGGCTCATAGCGGCGGGGAGACCGGTACACCGGCGCTGGAAAAGGCCATCGCGTCGGTCAACGCCGGTGGCACCCCGATCGTCGTTCCCGATACAGATGGACGTCCTGGATGGTTCGTGGAACCGGCGATCCAGCCAACCATACCCGTTTATCTCTACGGTGCCGGACATGTCGGCCGCGCCCTCGCTTCAGTCTTGGCGGGAACGGCGGTTGACCTTCGCTGGGTGGACACGGACCCGAGCCGCTTTCCGGAAGCCGTGCCTGACCATGCGACACCCATCGTCGCCGCAGACCCATCGATCATCGCGCGTACCGCACCCGAGGGAGCGGCCCACATCGTCATGACCTATTCTCATGCGAGAGATCTTTCGATCTGCCATGCGCTGCTGGAACACGGCGTCTTCGGGCATCTCGGTCTGATCGGCTCAGCGACAAAACGCGCCCGCTTCCGATCCAGGCTGACCGCCCTCGGCGTAGCGCCCGCCACCCTCGACCGAATGGTCTGTCCGATCGGGCTACCGTCTCTCAAGGGTAAGGCTCCGGCTGTTATCGCCATCGGTGTCGCCGCCGATCTGCTGGAGCGGATTGAGGCCCAACGCCACTCCGAGTCCGAACCGACGCGCCGGGTCTCGCTCGCATGACGGAGGCGCAGAGAGGCGGCCGCGATCTGATCCTGCGCGGCAGAACGCTTTCTTTCGTGGATGATCCGTTCAGCGTCGGAGCCGATAACGCGGTGAGACATGAATGGGACGGTGCGGTTCTGATCCGGGACGGTGCCATTGATGCGGTGGGGCCGGCGAACGACATCATCGCAAGGGCCCCGGATGTGCCGGTGGAAAGCCACGGCGATAAACTCCTGATGGCAGGTTTCATCGACTGCCATGCGCATTATCCGCAGACCTCCGTCATAGCATCCTATGGCACCCAGCTTCTGGAGTGGTTGGAGACCTACACCTTCCCAGCGGAAAACCGGTTCTCCGATCCGGATGTCGCCCGGTCAGCGGCGGAAACGTTCCTTGACGAATGTATCCGGAACGGCACGACCACCGCGTGCGTCTACGGCACGGTCCACGAAGGCTCGGCCGATGCGTTCTTCGAAGCGGCTGCCGCCCGGAACATGCGCATGGCGGGCGGCAAAGTCGCGATGGACCGGCATGCGCCGGAGTTCCTGGTCGACACGGCCCAATCCGCCTATGACGCCTCAAAGGCGCTGATCGGCCGGTGGCACGGTAAGGGACGCGCCCACTACGCGATCACGCCGAGGTTCGCGCCCACCTCGACACCGGAGCAACTGGAGGCGCTCGGCGCCCTCTGGCGGGAAGTGCCGGACGTTCTTGTCCAAACCCATCTCTCAGAGAATACGAACGAAATCGCCTGGGTGCGGGAGCTGTTCCCGGAATGCCCCGACTACCTGGGAGTGTACGAGAAGTTCGGCCTGCTTGGTCCCGGCGCCATCTTCGGCCATGCGATCCACCTGGAGCCACGAGAGATCGGGGTACTGCGGGACAGCGGCTCCGGGATCGCGCATTGTCCTACTTCCAACACTTTCATCGGCTCCGGCCTGTTCGATATGGCAGGGCTTAGAGACAACGCGGCCCCCCTGCCCGTGGGGCTGGCGACGGATGTGGGCGGGGGATCGTCGTTCTCCATGTTCTCGACCATGCGGACCGCGTACGAGATCGCCCAGCTCCGGGGCTATGCGCTGCATCCGGCGAAGGCTTACTGGCTGGCGACGGTGGGCAGTGCGGAGGTCATGCGTCTCGATGACCGGATCGGCAATCTGACGCCGGGACGGGATGCGGACATCATCGCGCTCGACCTACGCTCGACACCGGTGATCGCCCAACGCGTCGCCACCGCAGAGAGCCTTTGGGAAGAGCTTTTCGCCCAGATGATCCTGGCGGACGACAGGGCCGTCTCCGCCGTGTACATCGCGGGAAACCGCGTGGCGTGAGCGGCCGGAACCGGCCCTTTCCGGTTGCTCGTAGCGATGCTCTCACGGTAGCTTAGCGGTGGGGAGAAAACGTCCATCGCCAAGCAAAAAAAGCGGGCAACAAACTCGAACATGGGAGTTCACTGGTGATTGTACGGACATTGGCCGCCCTGGGTGCGGCACTGCTGCTTGCCTCCCCCCTTGCGGCGCAGACGAAAACCCCCTTCGCCCTCGACTGGAAGTTCGAAGGTCCGAGTGCGGCCTACTTCGCCGCGGTCGACAATGGGCATTTCGCAGCGGAAGGCATGGACGTTGAGATTTCCGCGGGCAAGGGCTCGCTGGACGCCATCCCCAAGGTCGCGACCGGCGCTTTTCCCTTCGGCTTCGCTGACATCAACAGCCTGATCAAGTTCCTGGACAAGAACCCGGGCGCCCCGGTCATCGCCGTGATGATGGTCTATGACAAGCCGCCGTTCGCCGTGGTCGGCCGCGCTTCCCAAGGCGTCAGCGCTCCGGGCGATCTGGAGGGCAAGGTCCTCGGCGCCCCGCCGCCGGACGGCGCATGGGCTCAGTTCCCGGCCTTCGCCTCGGCGAACGGTATCGACGTCTCGAAGGTGAAGGTGGAACCGGTGGGCTTCCCGACACGCGAGCCGATGCTGGCCGAGGGCAAGGTCGATGCGATCACGGGCTTCTCCTTCTCCAGCTATCTGAACCTGGTTCGTCTCGGCGTGTCGGAGGACGACATCAAAGTGATCCTGATGGCGGATCATGGCCTGTCGCTTTACGGCAACGCGGTCATCGTCAACACAGCCTTCGCCGCGGCGAACCCGGACAAGGTGACCGGCTTCATTCGGGCGGTCGCGAAGGGCTGGAAGGACGTCATCGCCGATCCCGCGGCCGGTGCCAAGATGGTCGGCAAACGGAACCCGGCCGCCGACGTGGCGCTGGAGGCACGGCGCCTCAAGCTTGCCATCGACGCCAATGTGGTCACGGACTACACCAAGGCAAATGGCATGGGTGGGATTGATTCTGCGCGCTTTGCCAAGGCGTTGGAGCAGCTCGCCGAGACGTACGCGTTCGAGACCAAGCCGGACGCATCGCTCTACTTCACCGATGCCTACCTGCCCAAGGACGGCAGTCTGGCCCTGAACTAGGGTTGGGTCAGCGGCCGTGTCGGCCACCGCCACCGCAGATCAAGGCACGTCCCGCGCTCAAATCGAGTTGCGGGACGTCACCCATGCCTACACCACCGGAACCGGCCCTCTGCCGGTTCTGGACGCGCTGTCGCTCAGCATTCCGGAAGGCGGGTTTACGGCGGTCGTCGGCCCGTCCGGCTGCGGCAAGTCTACACTGACGAAACTCGTCGCCGGGCTGATGATCCCGGATGAGGGGGAGGTTCGGCTTCACGGCGAGACGGTGACGACGCCGAAGCCGACGGTCGGCATGGCATTCCAGAACCCAGTGCTCTTGGAATGGCGGACGATCCTGAAAAACGTCCTGCTGCCGCTTGAGATCGTGCCCCACAAACTATCGAGGGCCGAGCAGGAGGCGCGGGCAACGAGCCTTCTGCACACCGTCGGCCTGGACGGGTTTGAGCAGAAGCGGCCATCGGAGCTTTCGGGCGGCATGCGGCAGAGGGCCTCACTCTGCCGGGCGCTGGTTCATCGTCCGGAAGTGCTAATCCTGGATGAGCCGTTCGGCGCGCTGGACGCCTTCACCCGGGAAGATCTGTGGCGGGTGATGCGCGATCTCCGCACCGAAGAGCGGTTCACCGGTCTCCTGATCACTCACGATCTCCGGGAGTCCATCTTCCTGGCCGATCAGGTGATCGTTCTGTCCGGGCGGCCCGCCACCTCCCAGTTCGTGCTGGATGTGGACCTTCCAGACGACCGGGACCTGGACGTGCTCTACACCCCGCGCGCGACCGAGATGCTGGCCGAACTTCGGGAGCAAATCGCCATCGCCCAGGGCCGGGGATCCCAGACAGCGGACGCACGCTCATGACCGCGTTCCGGAAATCCGCGATCCCACTGGGGGCGATGGTCGTCTTTGTCCTCTTCTGGGAATGGCTCGTCTGGGTGAACGACTGGCCGAACTACAAGATGGCCTCCCCCTCCGACCTGGGCCCCGCGTTCTGGAAGTTCCGCTGGCTTTTCCTGGAATACGGATGGGAGACCCTGTGGCGGACCATCGCCGGGCTGGGGCTGGCGGTGATCGTCGGCACGGCGATCGGCATGGTGATGGGCTTCTCCCGGGTCATGCGGGAGGGGCTCTACCCGCTGCTGGTTGGCTTCAACGCCATCCCGAAAGCCACGGTCGTCCCGGTGATCGCGCTGATGTTCGTCGGCATGCACGACATGAACACGGTGCTGATCGCCTTCCTGATTTCCTTCTTCCCGATCACGGTCTCGGTTTCCGTCGGTCTCTCCACGCTGGAGCCGGAGTACCGGGACATCCTCCGCGCATTGGGTGCGAGCCGGATGACCGTGTTCTGGAAGATCGCCCTGCCCAAGACCCTGCCGGAGTTCTTTGGCGCGCTGAAGGTCTCCGTCACGCTTGCCTTCATCGGGACCAACCTGATGGAGATCGTCGAGCCCCATGGCAAGGGTCTCGGGCACCTGTTCGACAGTGGCAAGATCAGCGCGGACTACCCGCTGATGTTCGCAGTGCTGATCGCGCTCGCCGTATTGGGCATCGCCCTGTACTACGTGGTGGTCCTACTGGAGAACATGTTCGCCGGATGGGCGGAGCGGGGCTAGGTCTACTCCGCCGCCTCCGCCTGCTGCCGGAAGCCCTTGGGCAAGCCCACATCCGCGAGATGACCGAACAGCGGGTCCGACGGCAGCCACGCTTCGACGATCTTCCGGCAGGCAAGCATGGCGTCGATGTCGATGCCGGTGTCCACGCCCATCGCCTCGAACATAAAGACCAGATCCTCCGTCACCACGTTGCCGCTGGCGCCGGGCGCGAAGGGGCAGCCGCCGAGCCCGCCGAGGGAGCTGTCGAAGGAGCGGACGCCGACCTCGTAGGCCGCTAGCGCGTTCGCGATCCCGAGGCCGAGTGTGTTGTGGAGATGGGCGGCGGCCAGCTTGTCCCCGATCTCCGCCCGCACGGCGGTGAAGACCCGCTTGATCTGGGCCGGGTTCGCGTGACCAACAGTGTCGGCGAGGCTAACGGAGTCAGCGCCCGCGTCCACCAACATGGCAGCAAGGCGCACAACCCAGCCCTCGTCCACCCGGCCTTCCATGGTGCAGCCGAACGCGGTGGAGATCCCGGCCTCGATCACCGGCGCCTTACTGTCCGGCAAAGAGTCCCGCAAGGCGGCGACCCGGCGCACCTGTTCCACGGCTTCCTCCGGCGTCATCCGGAGGTTCGATTGGCTGTGGAGGCGGGAGGCCGAGATCGGCATGCCGAGGATCTTGGCCCCCGCCTCGACCGCCCGCTCGGCGCCCTTGAGGTTCGGCACGAGTGCCGCGACGGTCAGCCCCTCAATCCGGGCGGCAGCCTCGGTCACTTCCTTGGCGTCGGCCATGGCGGGGACGACTTTGGGCGGCACGAAGGAGCAGACCTCGATGGTCTTGAAACCAGCGGCTGCCTGGGCGGTGATCCAGGTGATTTTCCCCTCCGTAGGCATCAGCCCATCCGCCATCTGGAGACCGTCACGCGGCCCAACTTCGGTGATCTCGACCGTATCCGCCGCCGACATGGCGCCCTCCATTTGCCGCTGATGGATGTTCCATGACACAGTGCGCCCGCGGGAAATGAGTGACAAGACGGTGTGACGATGGATAGCCAGACGGCGGGTGACGAGCAGGCCGCCGCCGCCGAGGGATTGCCGCTGGCAGGCCTTCGCGTGGTCGAATTCACCCACATGGTGATGGGGCCGACAGCGGGCTTGATCCTGGGCGATCTCGGCGCGGAGGTTTTCAAGGTCGAGCCCCTGAAAGGCGATAACACACGGCGCCTGAACGGCACGGGCGCGGGCTTCTACGCGACCTATAACCGGAACAAGAAAAGCCTCGCGCTTGACCTCAAGTCACCGGAGGGGTTGGAGGCGGCACGACGGCTGGCGGCAAGCGCCGATGTGGTGACGGAGAACTTCCGCCCTGGCGGCATGGATGGTCTCGGCCTCGGCTACGAGGACCAGTCCAGCCGCAATCCGGGGCTTGTCTACTGCTCCCTCAAAGGCTTTCTGCCGGGACCTTACGAGCATCGGAAGGCCTTGGATGAGGTCGTGCAGATGATGGGCGGGCTCGCCTACATGACGGGGCCGCCGGGCCGACCGCTCCGCGCGGGCGCGTCCATCAACGACGTCATGGGTGGCATGTTCGCGGTGATCGGCATCCTGGCCGCCCTGCGGGAGCGGGATCGGACAGGGCGGGGACAGTATGTCCAGGCGTCCCTGTTCGAGAACAACGCCTTCCTCGTTGGCCAGCATATGGCGCAGTACGCCATCACCGGAAAACCGGCGGAGCCGATGCCCAAGCGCATATCGGCCTGGGCGGTCTACGAAGTTTTCGATACCGCGGATGGGGAACAGCTGTTCGTCGGCATCGTGTCCGATACCCAGTGGAAGCTCTTCTGCGAGGCGTTCGGGCGGGACGACCTCTTGGCGGACCCAAGCATCGAGACCAATCCCCAGCGTGTCCTCCAGCGGGACCGCCTTGTCCCCATTGTCGCGTCGTTATTCGGCCGCCATACGAAAGTTGAGCTTTCCGAGATCTGCGACAGGATCGGGCTGCCCTTCGCGCCGATCACCAAACCCGAGGAACTCTTCGACGACCATCACCTCCGGGAAAGCGGCGGTCTTGTGGAAATCGGACTGGCCGACGGCAGCCGGACGACCGTGCCTGGCATCCCGCTAGAGATGGGCGGCCGAAGGTTCCATGCCCGCAGCGACCCACCGGTGATCGGGGAGCACACACGGAATGCCTTGCGTACCGCCGGGTACAGCGATACGGAAATCGAAAGCCTGATTGCCGCCGACATCGCCCGGGCGGCTCAAGAACAGGCGTAGAGACACGAGGGAAGAGAACGCCATGCAAGCGCGCGCCATCGACGGCCGCCCGCCGGTCGAGACCGTCATTGAAATCCTGCGCCAGCAGCTTGGCGGCGACAGGGTCTCCACCGCAGACGCCGTCCGTCATCAGCACGGCAAGGAAGAGAGCTACCACGCCAGCGTCCCGCCCGATGCGGTCGTCTTCGCGCAGTCGACCGACGAGGTGGCAGCGGCGGTCAAGGTCTGCGTCGCGCACCGCGTCCCCATGATCCCGTTCGGAACCGGCACCTCTCTGGAGGGACATGTAGGCGCTGTCGCCGGTGGGATCTGCATCGACGTCTCCGGCATGAACCAGATCCTGGAGGTCAATGCCGAAGATCTCGACTGCCGGGTCCAGGCCGGCGTTACCCGGAAACAGCTCAACGAGTACCTTCGGGATCAGGGATTGTT
The DNA here is from genome assembly GCA_963691835.1 of Thalassobaculaceae bacterium. Classification (GTDB taxonomy): domain Bacteria; phylum Pseudomonadota; class Alphaproteobacteria; order Thalassobaculales; family Thalassobaculaceae. Next base: position 2,543,695 of record OY829383.1, on the reverse strand, counting down.
CTTCCCGATCGACCCGGGTGCCGACGCCTCGCTCGGCGGTATGGCGGCGACGCGGGCGTCCGGTACCAACGCTGTCCGCTACGGCACCATGCGCGAGAACGTGCTCTCGCTGACGGTCGTCACCGCGTCCGGGGAGATCGTGCGGACCGCGCGGCGGTCCCGGAAGTCGTCGGCAGGCTACGACCTGACCCGGCTCTTTGTCGGATCGGAAGGCACGCTTGGCATCATCACAGAGGTGGCGCTGAAGCTTCACGGCATCCCGGAGGCGATCTCGTCGGCGGTCTGTACGTTCCCGACGCTGAAGGCTGCTGTGGATACCGCCATTCAGGCGATTCAGATCGGTGTGCCGCTCGCCCGGGTCGAGTTGTTGGATGAAGTCCAGATGAAGGCCTGCATCGCTTATTCCAAACTCGAGGGCTTTGAGGAGAAACCGACCCTCTTCCTGGAGTTTCACGGAAGCGAGGCGAGCGTTGCGGAACAGGCGGAAACCGTCGAGGCCGTCGCGGATGAGTTCGGCGGCACGGCTTTCGCCTGGACCACGAAGGCCGAAGACCGGAACCGGCTTTGGGAAGCCCGGCACAACGCCCACTACGCGACGCGCGCCATGCGTCCGGGATGCCAGGTCATGGCGTCGGATGTCTGTGTGCCGATCTCACGCCTCGCCGAGTGCATCGAGGAAAGCAAACGGGATCTGGACGAGTCCGACCTGGTCGGCGTCATCGTCGGGCATGTGGGTGATGGAAACTTCCATATCGGCTACAGCGTCGACCCGACCGACGAAGACGAGATCGAGCGTGCGCTTCAGCACAACGCGCGCATGGTCCTGCGCGCCATCGAGATGGACGGCACCTGCACTGGCGAGCATGGCATCGGGCGGGGCAAGATCCACTATATGCGCAAAGAGCATGGGGGTGCAGTCGACCTGATGATCGCGCTGAAGCAGGCTTTCGATCCGCTAGGACTAATGAACCCCGGCAAGGTCCTGCCGGACGCCTAAGTGCCGGTCACCGGCCTCAGAAATCGAGATCGGCGTAGTGCTTGGGCGGCAGAATGCCCGGAATGTGGTCGGATAACAGACTTCGGAAGCTGGGCCGGGATTTGACGCGGGCGTACCAGCCCTTCGCCTCCTCGAAGTCTTCCCAAGGAACGTCGCCAATGTAGTCGACGCAGGAGAGGTGTGCGGCGGCGGCAATATCGGCGATGGAGAACTGGTCACCGCCAAGCCAGGTCCGCCGCTCGGACAACCACGTGATGTAGTCCAGATGGGTCCGGATGTTCCGGAGGCCGGCACGGATCGCGTCCGACCGCGGCTCCCCCAGGCCAAGAAACCGCTTCATCAGCTTCTCCCCCACCAGAAGCTGCGTGACCTCTTGGTCGAACTTCTCGTCGAACCAGGCGACGAGCCGCCGGATCTCCGCGCGGCCGGGCGCGTCGGCCGGCAGCAGGGGCATGTCGGCGCGTGTCTCCTCCAGGTACTCGGTGATGACACTGGAATCGGCAACCACCGTTCCATCGTCATCCACAAAGACCGGGACCATGCCTGTGGGGTTCAGCGCCAGGAATTCGGGCCGCCGGTCCCACACCGTCTCCACGACCATGGACACATCGACCTTCTTCTCGGCCAGAGCGACCCGGACTTTACGGGAGAACGGGCTCAACGAGAGGTGATAGAACGTCGGCATGTCCGGCTGGCTTTCTGGTCGGTCGCAATCGCCGCGACAGGCTGTCGGGTTGGTGAACTGATTTCAAGACAGAACGACTTTCAGAATGCCGGTCGCGCCAAGCCCGGCCAGAAGCGCTAAGGCCACCTGCCGTACAGCCTCTGGACGCGCGACGCCGAACACGAAATGCCCGACAGCGACACCGCCGAACACGATCGGAACCAGTACAGCGGTGCGCAGCAAGGCGGTCTGGTCGATCAGACCCTGCGAGCTGAGAAGAAACAGGCTCACGATATCGACGATCACAAAGAAACCAACGGCCGTCGCGCGGGCCGTGGCGACCGGAATGGGAGCGGACAGATAGAGAAGAATGATCGGCGGTCCGGGAATGCCGGCAGCGCCGCTCATAAAACCAGCCATCGCCCCTGTGCCTAGGAGGAGTTTGGGTCCTGGCCGATGCCGCAGCGACCAGCCCAGCCAGATGAATACTGTGGAGACCAGGATGGCGACGGCGATGGCAAGCCGCATCTGCTCCTCGGGTACCACCACCAGCACCGCAATACCGATGGGAGCGGCAACCAAAGCACCCGGTCCGAGCCACATCAGACCTTTGTGGTCCATTTGGCGCCAAACCAGCGGGGCCATGTGTATCCCTGCCGCCAAATCCAGAAAGGTGGCGATGGGCACAACCTCTATCGGGGCGGCGACGATGGCCGCGAATCCCATGAAGATCAGCGCGAGCCCGAAGCCGGTGAAGCCACGGACCAGGGAGGCCACGATCGTACCGACGACGATGACCGCCCAAACGTCCAAGCTCCAACCGAGCCACTCGATGCCCAGATCCATCACGCCGCCTGATTCATGTCTATGGAAACGACTTTGGTGCCGCTTTCAATTGCGGATCGAACCAACCTCCGCGGCAAGACGGGACACGGCTCGGTCAATACCGGCATCGCATACTCCCCAAGCGGGCGGATGAGCCATGCATTCGACCCAAGATCGCCCGGTGGCGTCACGCCCAGGGGCCGCGCGGGACGAAACCCGAACGGGCCGTAGTAGTCGGCCGGTCCGGATACCAAGCACCAGGCCGCCCCTATGGCGTCAGCCCTCCGAAGTCCCTCGGCAACGAGCGCGCGGCCGTAGCCCCGGCCCTGGAGGTGCGGCGCGACAGCCAGCGGTCCCAGCAGAACCCCTTCGGAAAGAGCTGGATCCTGAAGTGTTTCCGTACCCAGCGAGACGCGCCAGAAACGGATGGACGAGGCGACGCCATCGCCATCCCGCGCGACCAACGACAAAGCGGGGACGGGAGAGCCCTGCCGCAAACGATAAATCGCGCGGGCGTGCCGGTCGCCAGGGAAACCGGCATCCAGCAGGGCGTCGATGGCCTCTGCGTCACCGGGCAGTTCGGGTGCGATGCCATGACCGTAAACGGCCGACACCGGCAGATCGAGGGAGGGGTTCATTGGAGACCTCGTACCAGAAGAGCGACAAACCCTCCGGCAACGGCGGGAGGGAGGGATCAGTGGACGCGCAGGCGTCGTCGTCGCTCTCGGCTCACGATGGAGGTCATAGGAGGTCTCTTTAAACTCAACCCAGGCTACATAGACCCAGTGGGGTCTTTGCGCCACCCAATTTCCGACGTGGGGCGGTTTAGATTGGCCAGTTATGAGATCCGGCGAAGGGCTGCCGCCTCGGCGGAGCGCGTTCGTATGGCGTGCCAGTCCCGGCACCGGATGAGATCTGCGGGCGCTGGATGGCTGCCTCCAACACAGGCGACGCACTCGAGCGCGAGATAGTCCGGCGCGTCGCCGATCCCGATCCCGCCGGTGGGGCAGAAAACCAGGCCCGGATACACCGGTGCCAATTGGGATAGCTGATCGGGGCCGCCGGCAGCCTTCGCAGGAAAGAACTTCAACGCATCTAATCCGAGCTTCAGGCCAAGCTGCGCCTCGGACGCTGTCTGAACCCCCGGCAGATAATCGATCCCCGCAGCCGAGGCCGCCGCGACCAGGTCCGGATCCAGGCCGGGTGAGACCGCGAACACGGCACCGGCGTCCCGCGATCGCGCAAAGTCGGCCTGGTCCAGAACCGTGCCGACGCCGACGGAGATCCCGTCAACCTTCGCCGCGGCCTCGATCGCGCCCATCGCCTCGGGGGTCCGGAGCGTGATCTCAACCACCGGCAAGCCCCCATCAGCTAGCGCACGCACCAAATCACCCGCATCGGCGGCACGATCGATCGTCACGACCGGGATGTAGGGCACCCGTTTAAGGACATCGCGAACCGCCATGTCTCAACCTCCTGAACGGCGGGTGGACCGGAGGGACACCTGGTTCCGGCCGCCCGTCTTGGACTCGTAGAGCGCTTCGTCCGCCAGGTTCAGAAGATCGTCCAGCGAGCGTTCCGTCGGCACTTCGGATACCACGCCGAAACTGGCCGTGAAACGAAGGACCTGTTTGTCGGTCCAAACCTCCGTCGCATCCACCTCCCGCCGCATCTCCTCGGCGGCGTAGGCCGCTCGATCGCAGTCGAAGCCGGGAAGGATAACTGCGAACTCCTCTCCGCCGATCCGCCCAGCCTTGCCACCGTTCGCATCGGCGATTCCAGCGAGCGAGGCCGCGAACGCCTTTATGACGGAATCACCGACCGCGTGACCGAAGCGGTCATTGACGGACTTGAAGCGGTCGATGTCCGCCAGAATGATCGCGACCGGCTGCCCTGTCTCGGTCGCTGCTGTCACGGCCCCGTCGGCGAATTCCATGAACGCCCGGCGGTTCGGGATTCCGGTCATGGTGTCGGTGGTGGCCAATCGCTCCATCTCGGCACGCGCCGCGTCCAGGGACTCCGACAGGGCGACCAACTCCGAGGCCTGATGCTCCAACTGGCTGTTGATGAAGCTGAGCTCAGCGCGCTGTTGCTCCACCCTTTCGATCGCCCGGCGCTGCTCGGTAACGTCCGTCGCGCACAGGACCATGCCGTCACCGACCTTGGAGCCGCCCAGGAGGTAGTACCTTTCCTCATCGTGGCGCCAGTCCGGTTGTTCGATGGATTCGTTCTCCCCCGTCTCGACAATCCGGACGCACATGTCGAATGTCCCGCTGGCGCCCATGTCCGGAAACACGGTCAGCAGTGTCGACTGCTCGATCTCTTGCCGGGTCATCCCGGTGTAGGCCTCGACCGCCGGATTGGTAACGATCAGGGAGAAATCGACAATGGTGCCGGCCTCGTCCCGTTTGGCTTCCAGCGCCAGGATGCCGCTGGGGGTCGCCCGCAGGATGCCTTCGACAAGTTGCTGACGGTACTCGAGGGGCCGGTTGTAAACCGCCAGCGTGACGCCGCCGGCGCTTTCAAGGGGCAGGATCAGGCGTTCCCAAGAATGCACCGCCGGCGCGTGACTGGCCTTGTGAATGGTGTAGAGCGGCCGGCGGTTGGTCACGACCTGATCGTAGCAAGCGGCGAAATAACGGCCGACATTGCTCGATAGCGTGCTCGTCCGCTTGCCCGTCAGGTCGAAGCCCGACGCCTTGGCGATGGACTCGCCGTAGTGGCGATAGGTGTAGTCACCATCCTTCGTCGGATCGAGGATCATGAGGTTTGCGCCACACCACCCAAGCGCCTTTGCGATGAACGCCGAATCAGTCGGGATGCCGCTGCTGCTGTCTTCCAGCCAATGACGCAAAAGCTGGTGAATGGCGCCGTTCGCCGTATGGCGCTCGATGTTCTCCTCAAACTCGCGATGGAACACCGGCATCGCCGCAGCCCCTATCCGCCAGTCTTGCCGGCGGCGGCAAGGTGCTTGATCAGAAGCGCATTGCTTCGGATGCCCCGGTGATAACACGCGAACTCGAACTTCTCGTTCGGGCTGTGCACCCGGTCATCCTCAAGGCCGAACCCAACCAGCAGGGAATCGATGCCCAGCAGCCGCTTGATCGAACCGACGGCCGGAATGGACCCACCACAACCGATCAACACGGCATCGCGGTCGTACTCCTCACGCAACGCCTTCAGTGCTCCCTGCAAATAAGGAGAGTCGGTTGGCACCCGGATCGCCGGACCGGACCCGTTGATCTGAAAGCTCGCCGTAAAGCCGGGCGGCAGACGGTCGCGGATGAAGGACTCGAACCCGGCGGCGACCACGTCCGGATCCTGATCGGGCACCAGCCGGAAACTGACCTTGGCGTTGGCGTCCGAGGGGATCACGGTTTTCGATCCAGCCCCGGTATAGCCACCCCACATCCCGTTCACATCGCAGGTCGGCCGGGCCCAAAGACGTTCCAGAGCGGAGAACCCGGCCTCTCCGCCCCGCGCCTCCATGCCCACTTCCGCCAGGAACGCCGCTTCATCAAAGCCAAGTGCGTCCCACTGCGCCTTCTCGTTCGCGCCCACCGGCATGACACCGTCGTAAAAACTGGGGACCATCACGCGGCCCTGGTCATCGTGCAACTCGCCGAGAATCCTTGCGAGCGCGTTCAGCGGGTTGACGACACCGCCACCATACATGCCGGAGTGGAGGTCGCGGCTCGGTCCCTTGATGGTCACCTCCATGTAGACCATGCCGCGCAGCATGTAGGAGACCGCCGGGGTGTCGATGTCCCACATGCCCGTGTCGCAAACCACGCACACATCCGCTCCCAATTCGGCCACGTTGGCCTCCAGGAAAGGATCGAAGCTTGGGCTGCCGGTTTCCTCTTCCCCCTCGAGCAGAACCGTGACTCCGATGGGGAGACCGCCGGTCTCCTCCCGCCAGGCCCGGAACGCCTCGATCCAGGTCATCACCTGACCCTTATCGTCCACCGCGCCACGGGCCACGATGCGCTTACCGCGCTCAGCCTCGACCAGAACCGGCTCGAACGGGTGCGAGTCCCAAAGATCCAGAGGGTCCGGCGGCTGTACATCGTAGTGACCGTAGTAGAGCACATGCGGTGCGCCCGGCGGTCCCTCATACCGGGCGACCACCATCGGATGGCCGTTGGTCGGCCGGACCTCTGCCGCGAAACCCAGCGAGGAAAGCGTGTCGCGCATCCAGTCCGCACCCTTCTGCACGTCCGCACTGTAGGCCGGATCGGTGCTGATGCTCGGAATACGGAGAATGTCGAAAAGACGTTCGACGGACTGATCAAGTCCGGCGTCGACCCGGTCGAGGACAGCGGAAATCGGGTTGGAACTGCTCATTACTCACCAAAACATGCATCGGTACCCAACAGTTAGTCTAGGCGACTGCCGCCTTTCCGGCAAAGCCGAACGGGTCAGACGGTACGAGGACCTCGCCCCTCATCAGCGCTCGGGCCGTGCGATAGACCGTTACCGAGCGGGCGACCCAAACACCATCTTCCATACCCGCCACGGCCGCCACGGGAAGCACGCCGGATGGGTTGGCGAGCCGAACGTCACTGGATGCAGCGGTGGCGCCGGCGGCGAGACACCGGTTCGGAACGCTGCCCTCAATCCGGGCGGCAACGGCGAGGCACATCGCGACGGTCAATGGCAGAACACGGTGAATGGTCCCCATCGACACGACTCTGGCCGAGAGATCGCTTGACCCCGCCTCCATCGGGTGACCGGCGATCGTGCGCCAATTTGCTGGCGCGGAGACGAACCCGACCTTGGGAACTGACAGAGGAACCGCGTCCGGATTGTCGGCTATGCCCATCGCCACACCGGCGACACGCCGAATACGTTCCAGCCGGTCCATAACAGCTCGATTGCCTTCAATCTCGGCGATCGACTCCGTTCCCGTAAGGCCCAGTCGAGCAGCCGCCACGAAGACGCAAGGCGTGGCGGCGTCAATCACCGTGGCCTCGATCGAGCCGTCGTCACCACCGAGATCCAAGGTGTCCAGCACCCGTCCGCTTGGCAGCAAGCCGGACGTCACAGCACCTCCCGGTTCAAGGAAATCGAGACGGATGCGCGCGCCCGATCCATCGACACCCGGAATGACGAAGTCCCCCGTCACCGCCGCAGAGGCCCCGGATACCGGAACGGTGGCATGAATGATCTTCGAGGTGTTGGTGTTGTGAATGCGGACCACGTGCTCGGACGCTCCGTCGGGAACCGACACCCGTCCCGTGTCGATCGAAAAGGGGCCGACGGCCGAGGAGAGGTTGCCGCAGTTGGCTCCGTAATCGACCACGGGGCTGTCTACAGCGACTTGGCCGAAGGTGTAATCCACATCCGCATCGGGCCTGCTCGACGGGCCAATCACGACGCATTTCGATACGGAGGATATCCCGCCACCCATCCCATTGAGCTGGCGTCCGTAGATGTCGGGACTGCCGATCGCCTCCAGGAACAGACGGTCGCGATCCGCGCCGGCGGGCGGAACATCTTCGGCATGAAAGAACACCCCTTTGCTGGAGCCACCGCGCATGAAGATGGCTGGTATGCGGAATTGGGACATTTCCCGGCACCTCCTTCGGTCTAGGTTCGACTGTGCCCGTTCGGGCCGTAAGCGCCAACCCGGTACCCAAAATCATGGCAACGACCGCCGCATCCTATGAGGACGACAAACGTCTCAGGGGCATAGCCCTGATGGCGGCGGCGTTCGTGTTCTTCGCCGGGTTGGACTCTTGCGCGAAGTATCTCTCCCAGGGAATGGACTCCACCCAGATCGTATGGGCCCGGTTCGCCGGGCACTTCGTTCTGGCGGCGATTGTCCTGCTGCCGGCGCGGGGCGTGGCGGTGATGCGAACACAGATGCCGTGGACCCAGTTGGGCCGTGGTGTGCTGATCCTGCTCGCCACCCTGTTCAATTTTCTGGCGCTCCGGTGGCTGCAACTCGCCGAGACGGCGGCGATCTTCTTCCTCATCCCCTTGCTGGTCGCGGCCCTGTCGGTTCCCTTGCTGGGAGAGCGGGTCGGCGCCCGCAGATGGGCCGCCATCATCGTCGGCTTTCTTGGAGTCCTCGTGATCGTACGGCCCGGTCTGGGCGTGATGCACTGGGCCGTTGTTTTCTCGCTGATGAATGCCGCCGCTGTTGCGCTCTATCAGATCCAAACCCGCAAAGTCGCTGGATACGAGAGCGCGGAGACTTCGATCCTTCTGACGCCCATCCTTGGCATCGTTGTGCTGGCACCACTCCTTCCCTTTGTCTGGGTCACGCCGGAGACAGTCGGACAATGGGCCGCCCTGTTGGCCATGGGGGTGGCCGGCGGTGTCGGACACTGGTTGCTAATCGCCGCACACAAGTACGCACCTGCGTCCCTGCTCGCCCCGTTCAACTACACCTACATCGTCTGGATGACGGGGGCCGGGTTCCTCTTCTTCGGCGATCTCCCCGACCTGTTCACCGTCCTGGGCGCGGGCATCGTCGTCGCCTCGGGTCTCTATGTGTTCCACCGGGAACGCAAGGTCATGGGAGAGGTCCGGCAGCCCCCCGTGGCCCGCTGAGAGAGCGACACATTTTCCGGTAACGCCGATTTGCGGTTCCCCGGCCTCCGTCTCAGGCTAGAGTCGCCGCCGAGGAAACAGCATCCAAGGAGCGTTCCATGCGCCCCGTCGCCGCCGCACTCTCCGTGTCATTCGCCGTCGCAAGCCTGGTTTCGGTAGCAGGACTTGCACCATCGGTGGCCCATGCCGAAACCCAAGCGGAGGCCTGCATTGACAAGGTCTCCACCGTCCGGACGTGGTTCCGGGGCACGGTCCCGCCCATCACCATGGATGACCGTTTGAAGCTTGAAGACGGCATCCGGGTCGCTGTCGAGACCTGCGAAGCCGCCCTTGCGACCACACCGGACGATCCGAAACTTGCCCTGACGCTCGCCTACGCCGCGATTTCGGCTGAGGAGCACGACCGGGCCGTGGATCTGATGCAGCAGGCGGCCGAGGCGGAGTATCCGCCCGCCATGCTCGCCTATGCCCGGCTGCTGGGTCGTGGACAGTACGTGGACCGGGACGCCGAAGGCGCCTGGGAGATGCTGCTGGGCGCGCTGAAAGGCGGTGATGAGGCCGTCAAGATCGAGGCGGCGCTGGAATTCCTTCCAGGCGGTGCCGGCCCCGAGAGCCCGAAGCGGGTCCGCAAGACATTCGAGACCATGATCGCCGAGGGCTCCCCAGAGGCGATGATCACTTATGCAATGCGGGTGCTGAAGATCGCGCAGGAAGGCGCCTCCGACGAGGCGGTTCAACAAGGCTTGGACCTTCTTCGCGAGGCGGCGGACGAGCATGGCAGCAGCAACGCCATGGTCACCCTGGGGCTGATCCATCTGCAAGGGCGTCTGGTCACCGCCGACCGGGCTTTGGCCAAGTCCTACATCATGCGTGCCGCTGAGGCGGAGGACCCGCGCGCGTTCACGGCCATGGGTCAGATCTACCAGTCGGAGCAAGACTTCGAAGAGGCGTTGAAGTGGTTCCAAAAAGGTGCCGACAAAGGCGACGCGTTCGCACAATTCATGCTTGGGTTCATCCACATGTCGGGGGTCGGCGTCCCACAGGACATGGAGATGGCGGTCGAATGGTGGGAGACGGCGCGGTGGAACGGCTCCCGGCAGGCGGGCTCCTACCTGAAAGTTCACCGGGAGCGGAACCAATAGGCGGCAGAACTTAGCGTGAGGGCACGGCCCTGTCCGCGTGGGTCGGCAGGGCGCGCATCATCCAGAACAACATCACGAGACCGGGTATCGCCACGAACGCCGAGGCGATGAAGAAACCGACCCAGCCCAATGAGTCGGCGCTGAACCCGCTTCCGCTGGACAGGAACGTGCGGCCGACGGCCATGAATGAGCTCAGCAGCGCGTACTGAGTTGCGGTAAATGCGATGTTCGTCAGCCGGGACATGTAGGCCACGAAAGCCGCCGTCCCCATGCCGCCGGTCACGTTCTCGACCGCGACGGTGACGCTCAGCACCGCGATATCGTTTCCGACCGCAGCCTGCACCGCAAACATCAGATTGGACGCGGCCTGAAGGACCCCGCAGATGACGAGCGCCCAGAGGATCGGCATCCGGCTGACCATCAGACCGCCGAGAAACAGCCCGGCCAACGTCGACGCCAACCCGAACGCCTTGGTCACGCTGGCGATCTCCGTCTTTGTGAATCCCAAATCCACGTAGAACGGATTGGCCATGGCTCCGGCAAAGGCATCCCCGAGCTTGTACAGAAGGATGAACACCAGGATCGCGATCCATCCCTGGCGCTGCATGAACTCAAGAAACGGCCGGAACACCGCGTCGAAGACCCAGCGGCGCGCCTGATCCACGCGGGAGAGACCGGCCAGCGGTTCAAGCGGCGGCCGGTCTGGCTCGGGGCTCGCCAGAATGGTGATCATGCCGACCAACATCAGGGCGGCCATGATGGCATAAGTCGCCATCCAGCTCATTTGGTCGGCCAGCAGCAGTGCACCAGCCCCTGAGACCAGCATGCCGATCCGGTAGCCGAAAACGATCATTGCTGCCCCGGCCCCTTGGTCCGCCTCCTCCACGCTCTCGATACGGTAGGCGTCGATGACGATGTCCTGGGTCGCCGACAGGAACGAGACGACGACCGCCGCAAGCGCCGTGGCATAGGGTGCCGCGACGGGATCGGATGCGCCCAATGCCAGCAGAGCCGCCATCATGGCGAGCTGCGTGGCGACCATCCAACCGCGCCGCTGTCCAAGCCACCGGGTCAGCGGCGGCAAAGCGGCCCGGTCGATCAGTGGGGCCCAAAGAAACTTCAGCGTGTAGGGTGTGCCAACCAGCACGAAGATGCCGATCGTCGTGAGATCCACACCCTCTTCCGCCATCCAGACGCTGAGCGTCGAAAACGTGAGGGCGAGCGGAAGACCCGACGAAAAGCCGAGGATGAGGACGACGATCAACGGCCGTTTGAAATAGACACCGAAGCTGTTGAGCCAGTCGGTCATGCCGTCTCCGCCACCGCCGTACCGATCATCGGCTAACCGAGTCTAGCAGCCACGAGGGCCGCAAGGTCCGTTTCCGGGCGCGCGCCGTAGTGGGAGATAACCTCAGCCGCCGCCAAGCCACCGATCCGGCCACAGGTGTGGAGGTCCATGCCGCGGGTCAAGCCGAACAAAACGCCAGACGCGTAGAGGTCGCCAGCCCCGGTCGTATCGACGACCCGGTCAGGTTTCTCCGCGTCGACGGCGACCACATCGCTTGGCCCGATCAAGACCGAGCCGCGCTCACCGCGGGTGAGTGCAGCCACTTCGCACCGTTTCCGTGTCTCCTCGACTGCGGCGTCGAAGTCATCAATTTCGTAAAGGGCGGTGATCTCATCCTCATTGGCGAAAAGGATGTCGACGTGGTTCTCCACCAGATCCAGGAACTCCGCCCTGTGGCGGCCGACACAGAAACCGTCCGAGAGCGTCAGCGAAACCTTGCCGCCATGATCATGGGTCAGTTTCGCGGCTTTCCGGAAGGCGTCCTTCGCATGCGGCCGGTCCCACAGATACCCCTCCAGATACACCACCTTGCTGGCGGCGATTGTCTCCTCATCCACATCGTCCGGTGTCAGGTTCACGCATGCGCCGAGATAGGTGTTCATGGACCGCTGAGCGTCCGGGGTCACCAGAACAAGGCTCTGCGCGGTTGACGGACCGTCGGTCGCGGAGGCCGTATCGAAAGCAACGCCAAGGGCCTTGATGTCGTGCCGAAAGACCCGCCCGAAGGCGTCGTCGCGGATCTTGCCGATGTAGGCGGCACGCCCGCCCAGGCCCGCAATTCCGGCGATGGTGTTGCCTGCCGATCCGCCAGACATCTCGATCGCAGGACCGGAGTTGTCATAGAGAAACGCAGCCCGGTCCTCCTCAACCAGGGTCATTGCCCCCTTCTGCACATTGAGTTCAGCCAACTTCTCGTCAGTTGTCTGGGCGATGATGTCGACGATTGCATTACCGATGCCGGTCACGTCGATGGACTTCTCACTCATGCAAGGGGCTCCGGGAGGACAGGTTTCGCCAGTGGGACTCGGGAGTGGTGCGAAAACAGCCACCCATTGTGCTCGACCGCGCGAGACCGTACACGGGAGGCCCCGCGACGGCAATCCGGGCTGGTAGGGGATCGATCGCTGCCGAACGGCGGTCCCGTCCCCATATGCCCTTCACCATCCCCATCCTCAGGTCTGACATGCTTCGATCCCTCTCCCGCGCTTTTGCTCAACTGTCCGATCCCCGGCTGAGGGGCGTGGTGTTGACCTCCGTCGGCGCCACATTGCTTCTGGTCGCCGCGGTAACCGCCACGGTGTGGTCTGTGATCGATGGAATCGGTCTCGTCGGGATCGGTTGGATCGACGGCGTCCTGGCCAGTCTCGGGGCCATTGCGGTTTTCGTTGCCACGATGATGCTGTTTCCAGCCATCACGAATGTGGTGAGCGGACTGTTCGTCGATCGCGTGGCTGATGCGGTGGAAAGCACCCACTACCCCGCTCTCGGCGAGGGCCGCGCGGTCGGAGTCGGCGAATCGCTGGCCTCGGCGCTTCGCTTGTTTGCGGCGGCGGTCGCTCTCAACCTGTTGGTTTTGCCCCTCTACATTTTTGTCCCAGGGCTGAATCTTGTTCTTTTCTATGGCCTTAACGGCTGGCTGCTTGGCCGTGAGTACATGGAAATCGTCGCCGGCCGACGTATGGAGCCCGCCGAATTCAAAACCTTCCGCAAGACACATTCCGGTGCGGTGTTCCTTACCGGGGTCATCATCGCGGTCATCGCCAGCATTCCGGTTCTGAACCTCGCGGCGCCGGTCATCGGGACAGCCTTTGCCGTTCACCGTTTCCAGGATTTGCGAGCAGCCGCACATGCGGCATAATCAAGTGATTCGCGAGGCGGTCTGCCGCCTGCGAGATCTCTATCCGCCCAAGCTTGGAGATTCGCGATGATGCTTCGACGGCGCCGCAATCCGGATTCGGAGCCCAGACTCACGACCGAGACCAAAGCGTCCGAACCGTCGGCATCCGACGCAAACGACCCAAACGTCCCAACGGCGGAGAATCCGTCCGGTGGAGACGCATCATCCCCAGCAACCATGGACGCGACGGCTTCCGGCGCGGTTCCACCCAAGGGTGACGGCATGTCTTCTTTGACTACTCAGAAATCTGGCAGCGGCGGCTTCGTTCCAGAAATCCCACGGCGCAGTTCCATCGACCTGCCCGGCGCCCCGAACCGCCGCGGTGCGCGTGGACCGGCCGCGACGACGGAGAGCAAGAAACTGATCGTCGGCCGGGAGATCTCCCTGGCCGGAGAGATCACCGCGTGTGATTCCCTGGTGGTGGAGGGGTCGGTTCAAGCCACGCTCAAGAACAGCCAGCACATCGAGATCACGGACACGGGCTTCTTCAAAGGAGACGTGACCATTGACGACGCCGAGATCGCAGGCCGGTTCGAAGGCGCGCTCCAGGTCCGCGGGCGGCTCCTCGTGAAGTCGACAGGACGGATCAGCGGCGAAATCTCGTTCGGCCGACTTGAAGTCGAGCTCGGTGGGGAGATAGAAGGCACGATCTCCGTGCTGAACACAGCGGATTCCGATACCGATAGAGCCGACGCATGATCAAGTCCCGGGCGGGGCGAAGTCCCCGCCGCCTGAAAGTCCTTCTCTCGGCCGCTTTGGCCATCGCCCTCAGTGGATGCGTATCGACAGGGCAGAACCATGCGCCGACGCCCGTTGCCGGGCTTGCGGCGCAGCCCGCCGGAACAGAGCCGGCATCAACGCCCTTGTCGCGACAACCCGCGCAGCCGCCTGTGGTGACGTGGTCCGCCGGTGAGCGGGATCCGGAGCGTCTTCTGCGCATGGATAGAGCGGATCTGGCGTCAACGCTGGGCGAGCCGAGATACGTGCGACGGGACCTCACCGCAGAGGTTTGGCAGTATTCCCTCGACGGTTGCATTCTCGACGTCTTCCTCTACCCGGAAGCCAAAGAGGCGCGGGTGGCGTATTTCGAGTTCCGGTCCCGTCAGTTGGAACTTGCCGCATCGGATATGTGTTTCGAGTCCCTGCTGCTGCATCACAAGCGGGACATAGAGGATAGCTGAGCCGCCGGACCGGCAGCCGCGACCTCTCGTCCCACAGACCTGGATATCATCGGAAATGATTTGCCTCCCGATTGTCGGGAGGGATACTGGATCGCATGTCCGATGCCACACGACAGATGACGGATCCGGCCGTTTTTGATGCCGTGGTGTATCCCCATCGGAGCCTTGGCCCACGGGGATTCGCCATTGTCATGACGGTCTTTTGCACCGGCGCGTTGTTGATTGGGGGCGCGGCCTATCTGATGGGGGCGTGGCCGGTCGTCGGCTTCCTTGGCCTCGATATCCTGGCGGTTTGGCTTTTCTTCAAACTGAACTTCCGGGACGCCAAACGGTATGAGGCCATCCATCTGACGCGCTCAACGTTCACGCTGACGCGTGTCGATCCAGCCGGACACGCAGCCGAGACGACATTGCCTTCACAATGGCTGCGGGTTTCCATGGAGCATGTGAAGCGCCGCACGGCACGGCTCACAGCGTCAACCCACGGCCGGACAGTGGAAATCGGTTGGTTCCTGGGGCCCGATGAGAAGCAGTCATTGTACGACGCTCTCCGATCCGCTCTATCCGGCATGCGCGACGGACCTGTAAACCGGACATAGCCATCTACTGCTCGTCCGTGTACCGGCGATGAGGCTCATCCAATGTCTTTTGGCAGGCCCGAGATCGGCAGGAAATCCGTCTGATACCGAGCGCTGACGCGCATCATGGCAATCTCGATGGTCTCCTTGTTCGGCTGACCCCATGCAACCGGCCGATCCGATCACAGGCGTCGTCTGATGGGCGCAACTTCGGACTTGGCGGCAACCGGCTGCACTGCTCTATTCCCGGGTCTTCATGACGAGGTGTGGCGGGGGTGAATGCATGCCGACGATTCTCATCAAACTGACCGGAGAACGGGCGGATCCATACATCGCGGCCGTCAAGAAACACGCGCCCGGGTTCGACATCCGGGAATGGCCCGATGTCGGCCCAGCAGAAGACGTGGATGCAGCTCTCGTCTGGCAAATGCCTCCGGACGAGTTGGTCAAATTCCCGAACCTCAAGATCGTCGTCTCCATGGCGGCGGGCGTGGATCACGTCCTGCGAGACACCACCCTGCCCGGCCATGTCCAGATCGCCCGCGTGGTCGATCCCAGCATGGCGCGGTCGATGACCCAGCATGTGGTCATGAGCGTTATCCGGATGCACCGGGACATCGACAGCTTCACCCGCCGCCGCGGCGAACGGTGGTGGCCGGGGCCCCATTCCTTCAACTCAGACGATTTCCCGGTCGGGTTTCTCGGCCTTGGCCATCTTGGGACGAACGCCGCAACGGCCCTTAAAGCCTTGGGATTTCCGGTTATGGGGTGGAGCCGTACACCGAAGTCCGTCGAGGGGATCGAGACATTCCATGGGCCCGACGGCCTCGACGCCATGCTGGCGCAAACGCAGTGTCTTGTTTGCCTTCTGCCGTTGACTGGAGAGACCAGGGGGATCCTATCGGCCGGGACATTCGCCAAGCTGCCGAAAGGGGCTTGCCTTGTGAACGCCGGACGGGGTCAGCATTTGGTCGAAGCGGATTTGATCCCCGCACTCGACTCGGGACAGATCGCGCGGGCGGCACTGGATGTTTTCGAAACCGAGCCGCTGCCGGCGGATCATCCGTTCTGGGACGAGTCCCGCATCGCAATCACGCCCCACGATGCGGCGGAAGTACATATCCCGTCCGTGGCCTCGCTCTTTGTCGAGCAGATCACCGCCGCCCGGGAAGGCCGCGCGATACCGGGGCTTGTCGATAGGGATCGCGGGTACTGATCCCGGCCGCCTGAGCGATACACCGGAAACAGAAAGCGGCTGTCCGATTGAGGACAGCCGCTCCATGTAACGACGGGTGTGAACCCGAAACGAATGAGGTTAGACGAGCCTCCGAGGCTGCTCCGATGCCCATCCGAACCTCGCGGCGTTCACAGACCGCGTCGCGAATACACTAGACACAGGATCACCTCCTTTCCGTTGTTACGACTATGGGGAAGAGCATGGGCGATTCGCCCGGGCGCAACAAGCATCAAAGCGTTTCCGCATCACTCTAGTGCCACCACCGCCCTTGCCGCTTTTGACAATCGATGCGAGTTATTGATGAAACAGGGAAACATCCCAGCAGGGCAGTCGGGAGGACGCCACATCATGAGTTACAGCACCATTCAATATGAGGTCGCCGACGGCGTCGCCCACGTCGTCCTGGACAGGCCCGAGGCGGGCAATGCGCTCAACATCGAGCTGGGCCGGGAAATGCTGGACGCCTCAATCAGGGCCGCGGGGGATAAGGGCGTCCGCTGCGTGCTGATACGCAGTTCGAGCGACGTCTTCGGCTTCGGCGGCGACCTGAAGTACTTCTCCACCCGGTCGGACGACATCGCGGCCTGTCTGCTGGAGACCACGACTTATGTCCACGGCGCCATCGCCCGGTTCCAGCATATGCAGAAGCCGGTCGTGATCGCGGTGAACGGCATGGCGGCGGGTGCCGGGTTCAGCCTCGCTTTGTTCGGCGACATCGTCCTCGCCGGTGAGGGCGCGAAGTTCAAGATGGCCTACACCGCAGCCGGTCTGTCTCCGGACGGAAGCTCGAGCTGGTACCTCCCCCGTCTGGTCGGCCTCCGCCGTGCGCAGGAGCTGATGATCACCAACCGAACCCTCTCAGCGGCGGAGGCACAGGACTGGGGTATCGTCACCAAGGTCGTCCCCGACGGAGACCTCGCCGCCGAGTCCTTGGCCATGGCGCAGAAGCTCGCCAGTGGCCCGACACGCGCCTTCGGCGCCGTGAAGCGCCTTCTCGCCCGCAGCTTTGAGCAGGGGCTGGAGGCGCAGATGGACGATGAGAGCCGGGTCATCGCCGAGATGGCGGAAAGCCCGGACGGCCGCGAGGGCCTGGCCGCCTTCGTCGGCAAACGCAAGCCGACATTCACGGGAAGCTGAGCCATGACCTCACCCTTTCCGACGGCGGAACTGCCGAAGAAGTACGTCGAGGTCCTCGGCAAGCGGATGGCCTACTTTGAACAGGGCGAGGGCGATCCAATCCTGTTCCTGCACGGCAATCCGACGTCCTCATACCTGTGGCGGAACGTGATTCCGTCCGTAGAAGGCATGGGCCGGATTCTGGCCCCGGACCTGATCGGGATGGGGGATTCAGAGAAACTCGACGATCCCGGGCCCGGCCGATACACGTTCACCGAACACCGTTCGCATCTCGATGCCTGGGCGGAAGCGGTCGGCCTCGGCGGCAACGTGACCTTGGTCATCCACGACTGGGGCTCGGCCCTTGGCTTCGATTGGGCCAACCGGAACCGGGACCGTGTCAAAGCCATCGCCTACATGGAGGGGATCGTCCGACCCATGGTCTGGTCGGAATGGAACGAGCAGGCCACACAAGTGTTCCAAGGCTTCCGCTCCCCCGCCGGGGAAAAGATGGTTCTTGAGAAGAACATCTTTGTGGAAAAGGTCCTGCCGGGCTCCGTACTCCGCGGCCTGTCCGAGGCGGAAATGGCGGTTTACCGGCGTCCGTTCGCCGCTGAGGGGGAAGATCGTCGCCCCACCCTCACCTGGCCCCGGCAGATCCCGCTTGAGGGTGAGCCTCAAGAGGTCGTTGAGATCGTTCAGTCCTATGGAGACTGGCTGAAGGACGCGCCGCTGCCGAAGCTTTTCGTCAACGCCGAGCCCGGCGCGATCCTGATCGGCCCGCAGCGCGAGTTCTGCCGCTCTTGGCCGAACCAGACGGAGGTCACGGTAAAGGGCAGCCACTTCATTCAAGAGGACAGCCCAACGGAGATCGGCGAGGCGATCGCGGACTGGCTCAAGAACCTTAAGTGAGGTGACCCGAATGGACGGCATGGCGCATCCGCGGCTGACCCTCAAGTCTCCGAAAGGCACCCTTACCTATCATCGTGCGGGAACGGGCCCTGCGATCCTGCTCATGCACGGCCTTGGCGGGAATGCCGACACCTGGGCTCTCCAGATGGCCGATCTGGCGGATCGCTTTGACGTCATCGCCTGGGACGCGCCAGGGTTTGGGTCGTCCGACGTTAGAGGGTCTGATCAGACCGATTTCGCCGACGCGGCCCTTGAACTCCTGGACGGACTTGGGATCGCAAAGGCGACTGTCGTAGGGCACTCCATGGGCGGCCTCATCGCCATGACCATGGCGGACAGCGCCCCCGGCAAAGTGGCCGCCATGGTCCTATCCTCGCCCGCGCAGGGGCACGGGCATCCGAAGGGCGCACCGCTGTCGGATGGATACCGCAAGCGCGTCGATCTGATGCAGACGATGCCCAAGGAGGAGTTCGGCCGCGCCAGGGCCATGTCCATGACCGCCGATGGGACGTCAGAGGCAGTGATCGAACAGTTGGCGGCCATCGCGGCGGAGGCCCGTCCGGATGGATTTGAAACTGCCTGCCGGATGTTGAACGAGGGCCGGTCGGACCATCTCGCGCCCCGCATAACCTGTCCGGCCCTTGTGATCTCGGCCGGGCTTGACCGGGTCATATCACCGGAAAGCACCGCTGATCTGGCAACCCGGATCCCCGGGGCAAGACATGAGCACATCCCGAATGTGGGGCATGCGGCCTACCGGGAGGCGCCGGAGACCATGACCCGTCTGATCCTGGAAGCTGCCGCACAGGCTTGAACATCGGCCGTGCCGGTCCCGATACCGCTTGCCTGACCTCCAAAGGCATCGTCCAATACCGGCGGAGGTGCCGCATGGGTCGATGGTTCTCAGCGTCTCTGCTTCTCGTCTACCTCGCCCTCACCGTCTCAGCGGGCGCGCGCGGAGGGTTTGACCGAGGTCGACCTGGAACTCGTGCTGGCGGTCGATGTGTCCGGCTCCATCGACATCGACGAGGCCCGCCTCCAACGGGCGGGCTACGTTGCGGCCCTCGTCGATGACGCAGTCGTCGCCGCAATTACCGGCGGCCCCAAGGGGCGGATTGCGGTGACATATGTTGAGTGGGCCGGACCGGAACACCAGCGCACCGTCGTCGACTGGACGATGCTCGACAGCCGGGAAGCAGCGGAGAACTTCGCCGCCCGTCTGTCGCTGTCGGAGTTGATGGGGGCACGCCGAACGTCCATCAGCAGCATCCTGCTTTACGCACTCCCGATGTTCGAGACGAACCGGTACACCGCACCCCGCCAAGTCATCGACATATCCGGCGACGGCCCGAACAACAGCGGGCTCCTGGTCGCCGCAGCCCGGGACCTTGTCGTTGATACGGGCGTGACGATCAACGGCCTGCCAATCCTCAATATGCGCCCCTCCCCAATGGGCTTCCCCATCCTGGCGGACCTTGACCTCTACTATGAGGATTGCGTCATCGGCGGGCCCGGTTCGTTTGTGATCGCTGCCGAGTCCATCGACACGTTCGGCGCGGCGATCCGCCGGAAACTCATCCTTGAGATCGCCGGACGGGTTCCAAGCGAGGATACACCCGGGCGCCGGCACGCGGGTGCCAGCCAACCCAGGCTGATCCCGGCAAACATCCAGAATATGTTCGACTGCACGATCGGCGAGCGTCAGTTGCGGCAATGGCTTCGCGACAACTTCGAGCCGTGATTGACCGTATCCGCCAGCGTTCGACTTGACCGCGACAGCCCCCCATCTCCAGACTTCCCTGGTCGGTGACGGGAGTGATGAATGGGACGCTACGAAAGACCGGACAGTCTTGACGCCGCGATCGAACTTCAGCGGTCGGGCCGCTGGACCGTGCTTGCCGGCGGAACGGACCACTACCCCGCGCGCGTCGGCGACAGGGTCGAGGAAGATGTGCTCGACCTTTCCGGTATCACCTCTCTCAGAGGAATCTCGGAGACGACGGACGGCGGTTGGCGGATTGGGGCGACGACAACATGGACAGACATTGTCCGGGCCGCCTTGCCATCCGCGTTCGATGGCTTGAAGGCGGCTGCCCGGGAGGTTGGCGGCATCCAGATCCAGAACCGGGGGACCATCGCCGGAAACCTTTGCAACGCCTCCCCTGCCGCAGACGGGGTCCCGCCGCTGCTCACGCTGAATGCTTCCGTTGAAGTCACGCGGCCGGATGGCGTTGAGATTGTTGCCCTCTCAGATTTCATCCTTGGAAACCGCAAGACTTTGCTCACCGATGACGCGCTGGTCAGCGCCGTTCTCGTTCCAAAGCAGGAAGCGACCACGACATCCGCCTTTCACAAACTGGGTGCGCGGAAGTATCTCGTAATCTCCATCGCAATGGTATCGGCTTTGGTGTCCCGGGCGCCGGACGGCAGCATCGGTTCGGCCAGGGTAGCGGTGGGCGCGTGCTCTGCCGTGGCCCGGCGGCTCCCGGCAGTGGAAACTGCATTGAGCGGCGCGCGGAATGACCAGGTCGCGGACCGGCTCGCCGACCTCGTCCAGACAAGCGGGACGGAGGCGCTTGGTCTCAGCCCGATCGACGATGTGCGGGGATCCGCCGAATACCGGCAAGAAATCGCGGTGACCTTGATCGCCCGGGCAGTCACGGAAGCGCTCGACCTTCCCAAACAGGCTGCGTAGACTGTTTGTAGACGTATGAATTTTGCGCGGTTGGCCAGCAATGCGGGATGACCCGGCCGGTGGCATGACAACGGAAAGCCTCGACCTTCTGGTCGATGGTGCCTCACGTCGCGTCGATGTTGCGCCGGCCAAGCGGTTGAGCCGGGTTCTGCGCGAGGACTTGGGACAAACGGGGACGAAAGTCGGTTGCGACGCGGGCGATTGCGGCGCCTGTACGGTCTTGGTCGACGGAGAGGCGGCGTGCGCGTGCCTCATCCCGGTGGCTCAGGTGCGCGGCTGCTCAATCGAAACCATCGGCGGGCTGTCTGAGGACGGACAGTTGTCGCCGCTTCAATCTTCCTTTCTGAGGCATGGTGCTGCCCAGTGCGGGATCTGCACGCCGGGCATGCTCATGGCCGCGACCGCCCTGCTCCGCCAAAACCCAGCCCCAAGCCGGGAGGAGGTGGAGGACGGGTTGGGCGGCGTTCTATGCCGGTGTACCGGCTATCAGGCGATCGTGGACGCGGTTCTGGACACACGGTCCAACCAGGTGCGCCCCGATGATCCACCGGCGATGGAGGCCGTAGGCGCCCGCGCGGTCCGGCGGGACGGTGTGGGCAAAGTCGATGGGACAGCCCTGTTCGCCGACGACATTTCACCGCCGGAACGAACCCTCGATCTCCGCGTTGTCCGGTGCCCCTACCCGGCGGCGGCGGTTACTGTTGGTGATCTCGACCGCTGGCAACAGTCGGTCCCGGGCCTCGTCTCGGCCCTCGCCGCCCCGGCGGTCCCCGGGTCAAACAGCTTTGGTATCTACCCCGACCTGAAGGACCAGCCGGTCCTCGTCGAGAACAGGGCCAGATTTCTCGGAGAGGCGGCAATCCTGCTGGTCGGTCCGCAACCGGTGCTGGACGGGATTGATCCGTCAGACGTTCCGGTCACCTTCACCGAAGTCGACGCCGTCATAGGCATCGATGCCGCGCGGGACGCGGAACCGCTGCATCCGGGAATGGACGACAACGTCCTCATTCGGGGGCGGGTTGCCAGCGGGGACATCAAAGGTGCGCTTCGGGAAAGCGATGTTGTGGTCAGCGGCACTTGGGAAACCAGCTTCGTTGAGCATGCGTATATCGAGCCGGAAGCCGGCTGGGCACGCTGCACCGGAGAGGGTGGCGAACGGCGCATTGAGCTCTTCGTCACCACCCAGACGCCTTACATGGACCGGGACGAGGTCGCCCATGTGCTAGGGATCGCCCCGGAACGGGTCCGGGTCATTCCTTCGGTCGTCGGCGGCGGATTTGGCGGAAAGCTTGATCAGTCGGTCCAGCCTCTGCTCGCGGTCGCCGCCTGGGTAACGGGACATCCGGTCCGGATCGCCTACGACCGGCCCGAAAGCATGGCGACGACGACGAAAAGGCATGCCTCGGAGATCCACGCCACGTTCGGCTTCGCGACGGACGGCACGCTGACGGCCGCCGAAATCCATGGTGACTTCGATACCGGCGCCTATGCGTCCTGGGGTCCGACCGTGGCGGGCCGCGTACCGGTTCACGCGACGGGCCCCTACAAGGTGCCAGCGGTCAAGGCCACATCGGCGGCGTGGTACACGAACGCCCCGCCAGCGGGCGCCTTCCGGGGCTTCGGGGTGCCACAAGTCGCGCTGGGACACGAAGCTCTGATGGATGAGGCGGCGGACCGTCTCGGAATTGACCGACTGGAGATCCGGCGGCGCAACGCCATCGCGGCGGGTGATAAAACCCCGACCGGTCAGACACTTGAGGCCTCGGTCGGTCTTGTCGCGTGTCTGGATGCGCTAGCACCACGGTGGGAGGAATTCCGGAACATCGTCGCCGCCTCCCGCCGGGATCACGGCCCCATTCGGCGGGGGGTCGGCATCGGCGTGATGTGGTACGGCTGCGGCAACACATCCATGTCCAACCCATCCACTCTCTGGCTGACCTTGAAGGCCACAGGTGCGCTAACGCTGCACAACGGCGCGGTCGACATCGGTCAGGGCAGCTACACCATCATGGCGCAGATCGCGGCCGACGCCGCCGGTCTGCCACTTTCCGACATAAGCCAGATCACTGGGGACACGGACCTGACCCCAGACGCGGGTAAGACGTCCGCGTCCCGCCAGACATTCGTATCCGGAAAAGCGGCAGAGCTTGCCGGCGCAGATCTCCGTCAATCGTTGCTTAGGCTCGCCAACGCCGGACAGGAAGCAACACTTCGCCTGGATGGCTCGACGGTGACGGTCACGGATGGTGAGGGGCAGCGACACATTGATCTCACCACGTTGCCAGCGGATGAGGACGGTGTGGTTCTACGCGGCGTTGGGACGTTCGACCCGCCGACCACGCCGCTTGATGCCGACGGACAGGGCGTGCCCTACGCCACCTATGCCTTCGCCGCCCAGATCGCGCTGATCACAGTCGACACCGAGCTTGGAACGGTGAAAGTCGACCGGATGGTCGCGGCACACGATGTCGGCCGTGCGGTGAACCCAACCCTTGTGGAAGGCCAGATCCATGGCGGGATCGCCCAAGGCCTCGGTCTCGCGCTGATGGAGGAGTACCTGCCGGGACGGACGGCCAACCTGCATGACTATCTGATCCCCACCGTTGGCGACATGCCATCGATTGAATGCCTGCTGATCGAGGACCCGGAACCCCATGGCCCGTTTGGCGCCAAAGGCATCGGGGAGCCTGCCCTCGTCCCCACAGCACCCGCCATCCTGGGCGCGATCCGCGATGCGACCGGCGTCGTGGTCGGCAAGGTGCCGGTGCTTCCCCATCGCCTCCGGGCCGCAATCCGGGCGCAGCAGTCGGAGGCGGCGGAATGACCGGTACGGAGATCAACGAAACAGCAGGCTCGGCATCGGCGGGGGCGGAGATCGTCCGCTGCGACGCGTGCCCGGTCCTGTGCCGCATTCGCGATGGTAAGACGGGCGCGTGCGACCGCTACGCCAACCATGACGGACGGCTTGTCCGCCTCGACCCGTTGGTGGTGACGGCCAAAGCGGAGGCCGCCGATACGGCGCTTGTTCCCTTCCTGGAGGGGGCTGAGGCATGGCGTGGCGAGATGCTGGCGCGGGAGCCCGTGTTCCTGACCGGTATTGGTTCCGGCACCACCTATCCGGACTACAAGCCTGCCCCCTTCATCGTGTCCGACACCCATGACGGCGTCGACACGGTGACCGTCGTGACGGAGGGGATCTTCAGCTACTGCGGGGCGAAGGTGAAGATCGACACCGACCGCCATCTGGGGCCGGAGCAAGCCCCGGTCCGGGTGGACGGAGAGCAGATCGGGCATGTGACGACGGCGGAGTACGGCTCCCAGATGCTGTCCCTGGGCGGGGTCCGCCATCTGACCGGCGGCTCCAAGAAAGAGGGGACGGTGACCTGTGCAGCGCTTCTGGCGCTGTGCAATCGCGAGGCCGTTTCCATGACGATCGACGGGGGCGCCGAGCTTATCGTCCAGGCGGGCAAGCCACCGGTTGTCGATGGCATGGTCGAAGAGAGAATGCGCGTCGGGTGCGGCTCCGCGACCATCGGCATCTTCGCGCCTCAATGGCATGGCCATGCAGATGAGGTGATCGTCGTCGATGATCACATCACCGGGGTGTTGAGCGAGCATCAGGCCGGACGCTTCCTTGATATGGAGCCCGCGGGCATCCGGGTGCGCGGCCGGAAGTCGACGCCAGGACGCTATTTCCAGGTGGCGGAACCCGGCGGCGGATGGGGCGGTACGGACGTCACGGACCCGCTGAGCATCATCGACCGGATCGACCACAAGACCGCACGCCCCGGCCTCAGGCTGTTGATGGTCAGCACGACCGGAGAAGATTCCGCGTTCTTCGTGCTCGACGACGATCTCGTCCCTGTACCAGCTCCTATGCCCAAACCGCTCCAGATCGTGGTCGACAGGATCGGGGAGAACTGTGAGCCCGCCTTATGCACGGTTCTCTTCATGGGGGGTGCTGGCGGCTCGCTCCGGGCCGGCGTGACGGAGAACCCGGTGCGTCTCACACGGTCCGTGCACGACCTTCTGACGCGGGTAACCTCCGGCGGTGCACCCGTCTATATCTGGCCGGGGGGCGGCATCACGCTGATGGTCGATGTCTCCCGTATGCCGGAGAACGCGTTCGGCTATGTACCAACCCCCGCCCTGGTCGCGCCGATCGAGTTCACCATGCCGCGTTCGGTCTTTGACGCGTTTGGCGGTCACGGGAAATCGGTCCAAGAGTTGGAAGCTGTGCTGAAGGCCCACACCGATCTCCGCGCCACCTCTCAGGGCAGCAATCCCTGGCCCTCGGATCCTCTTGCGCCGCCTCGTTGATCTCATGACCGGTGTCACCTGATGGCACATGTCGGGCGGTTGGCCGACGGACGGCTCCATCTTCACGAAGGTCCGATTGACCTGGTGATCTACGCCGAGGGATCCGCGGCAGCGGTCGCAGACGCGGAAGCGGCGGCGATCGGTGCTTTCGACGGCCTGCTTGCCCGATTGGTGGAAGAACTGGCGACGCTTCGTCGCCGGTCACCTTCCGATCTGGAACCAACGGTCCATGGACCAGTTGCGCGTCGCATGATGGCAGCAACCTCCGCATGGGCCCGCTGGCATGCGGATCTGTTCGTCACGCCGATGGCCGCCGTCGCGGGCTCGGTGGCAGATCATGTTCTTTTCACCATGGCGGACGCAGCAGATCTGGACCGCGCCTATGTGAACGACGGCGGCGACATCGCCGTCCATCTGACGAACGGCACCGCCCTGTCGGTCGGGATGGTCTCCAACCTCGAAACAGGAGCGGTGACCGGTCAGATCAACCTGGATCATGAAAGCCCCGTAAGAGGCGTGGCGACGAGCGGACGGGGCGGGCGGTCTTGGTCGTTGGGCATCGCGGATGCGGTGACCGTTCTGGCGGAGAGCGCGGCCCAGGCGGACGTCGCGGCAACACTGATCGCGAACGCGGTCGATCTGGACGGGAGGCACCCCAGTATCACGCGATCACCAGCATGTGAGGAAGACCCCGATAGTGATCTCGGCAACCGCCTCGTAACCCTGGACGTGGGCGATCTGAGTCCGCTTGAAGTCGCCTCCGCGCTTGAGAAAGGACGACTTCTTGCTGTTAGAGCCCGGCAAGCGGGTCTTCTTGTCGCCGCCGCCCTCTTCCTGGATGGGGAGAGCCGAACGGTTGGCGCCGTCCCAACCCTCCCAAAACAGGGGACATAGGAGGCTGGAATCCGGTGCCGCCGGATGCAACCTTAGTCCCATGCGCATACTTCCGAAGCTTCCAGCCCTTATCGCCGTTTCGCTGTCGGCGTTCCTACTGACGTGGGGACCTGGCTCGGCCTCGGCCCAGCAACGGGTCGATCTGGAACTGATTCTCGCCATCGATTCTTCGGCGAGTGTCGACTTCGAAGAGTTCGAGCTCCAGGCCAGGGGTATGGCCAACGCCTTCCGGGACCCGACGGTACTCGCCGTGATCCGGGCCAACCGGTACAAGGCGATCGCGGTTTCCGTGGTGGAGTGGGCCAGCGCGGACTACCAGTCGATCAACGTTCCCTGGATGCTGCTCCACGATGCTGACTCCCTGGAACGGATGGCACAGGCGATCGAGACCATGCCCCGGAACATCATGACGGGGGCCACGTCGATTTCGGGTTTGCTGGAGTTTTCCGCCGGCCTTTTCCCCGGCAATGGCTTCGAAGGGACCCAACGCACGATCGATGTCTCCACGGACGGGCGGAACAATCAGGGTAAAGAGGTCAGCTACATGCGGGATCTTGTGACCGATGAGGGGATTACCATCAACGGCCTCACGATCCTGAACGATATGCCCCGGCTCAACCGGTACTTCGAGCACAGGATCATGGGAGGCTTTGGCGCGTTCGTGGAGATCGCCCGAAACTACGAAGACTATGGCCGGGCCTTTCTGCGGAAGCTGATTCGGGAGATTCGCAGCCTGCCGGTCGGCCGGGCACCGGAACCGCCGGACCGGCGTCTGATCCGCATCGCCGCCCGGTGGCCTGAATGACGGCGGAAACCTGCCACACGGGCCGGTGGATTGCTCACGGCTTGTTGGTGCTTGGCCTGACATCGCTTTGCTTCAGTCCCACCCTTGCCGAGGATCTCCCCGTCGACCTGGAGCTTGTGCTCGCCGTAGACAGCTCCTCCAGCGTCGACAGCCGGGAGTTCACGCTTCAGGTGGAAGGAATGGCTTATGCGTTCCGGGACAAGGATGTCCTGTCCGCCATCGCCGCAGGGAGTTTCGGCGCCATCGCGGTAAGCATGGTGGAATGGTCCAGCCACAACGTTCAACGCGTGAACATGCCGTGGGCCGTCATCGCGGGGCCTGAGGACGCGGAGGCTGTGGCGATGATGCTGGAAACGGCCCCGCGTCTGGTGGAGACAGGCGCCACCAGCTTGTCCGCGGCGTTGCTTTTCTCGGCTGATTTGTTCGACGACAACGGGTTCGAAGGCACGCGGAAAGTGATCGACATCTCGGGCGATGGCTACAACAACCACGGACCGGTGCTGACCACGTCCCGGAATGCGGTCGGCCAGCGGGGCATCGGGGTCAATGCCCTGGTCGTCGCCAATCTCGGTTCCGGCCTCGATCTGTACTTCGAGCGGGAAGTCATCATCGGTCCGGGTGCGTTCGTGGTCCAAGCCCCCGACTACGACAACTACGCTGATGCGATCCGCCGGAAACTGCTGCGTGAGATCCGTGCAGTGCCGGTCTCCCGGTCTCCGGGATCCGGCACCGATGGCTGGTCAAACGATCTTGCCCACCTATCGAACGGTCGTACCCGCGAGTAGGCCGCATCGTGCCGTGAGTTAGAGCCCAGGCATGCCGTCAACCGGATCGGACCGGCCCAAGAGACGCAAGACATGCCAAAGGGCAACGGTGTTGATCGCGAGAACCGGTTTGCCGCGCCGCATCCATTCCTCCGCCGCGCGCCGTCTGTAGTCCAGATTGGTTCCAAACTGGACCAAGGCATCAACATCGGGATTGTCGATGCGGTCCAACGCGTCGGAAATAGCATCAGGCGGCACTTCCGCGATCGCCCTCGGGCTCGGACAGCGAAGGCTTTCAAACGCGGCCACGGACAGACCCGTTCCCTCAAAGAACGAAGATATCTCTTTGTTCGCAACAGGCTGATAGGGAGACACCACGGCTATGCGGCGGGCACCCAGGCGGTCGAGCGCAGACAGAAGCGCAAACGAGCCGCCCGTCACCGGGACGCCGATCCTCTCCGCAAGGGCGGCACGGCGCTCCGCCGCCGCCGCGTACCCGTCCCAAACCAGGAGGGACGACATGCCAACGATCACCGCATGTGGGGCGGTATCCACAACCCGGTCCACGGCTTCATCTAGCGCCGCAGCACTTGCCCGCACGAGGCGGTCGAATGCCGCATCGCTGTCGATATGGACGTTGGAAATGGCGATTCTCGCCGTTTGAACACGAACATCCGCCGGCGCTTGAGCCCAAGCGTCTGCTTCGCAGACAGTGTTCGTAGACGGCACGACGAGGCCGATATGGGTCGGGGGAGTCAAAGCACTCATCCCTGCTTGGTCAGACTTTCAGATGGGCCGGTCGGACGGCGACGGCGTCCAGGAGTTCCTATCCGGCTCTCCCGCCTAGTAGGTCCGGCGCAGCTTCAGCCAGGTGGTCCGATCCATGCTCTCAATGCGGACATCCCGGATGGTATCCCCCTTCAGAACCTTGAGCGGTACCGCGACACCAGCATCACCCAACGCCCAGACTTTGCGGTAGAAGTCGCTCATCTCCCGAACCGGGCTCGGGCCGACCGAAAGAATGATGTCTCCGCGGCTCAGGCCCGCCTGCTCCGCTGGACCGCCATCCGCAACGCGGCCAACGACCAGGACGCCGCCGCTCTCCTGAGGATAGAGACCGAGCCAAGGGTTGGCAGGCGAGGTGGAGGCGCCAAACGCCAGAAGGTCGGCGAGGATGGGCTTCAACAGGCCGATGGGAACAAACATGTTCCCATGCCCCCCGGCGCCGGTTCCGGCCGCGTCGCTGACAATCAGGGACCCGATCCCAACGAGACGCCCGTCATCCGCAAACAGACCCGCTCCTCCGAACTGACGGATTGGCGGGCTGGTGAAGACAGCGCGTTCCAGCAGGTACTCCCAACTGCCCGCGAACGAGCGTCGCGACACGACCTGCGTCGGTCGCACGTCGCCGGGGCCACCGATCGCACCTACGAGAACCGTGTCGCCTTCATCGACCGCCGTGGAGTCGCCCAGGCGGACCGGCACCGCATCGATGGTCGATAAGGAGCGGACAAGTCCGAAACCGCTCTCATGATCGTAGGCGAC
Source organism: Thalassobaculaceae bacterium (assembly GCA_963691835.1). Classification (GTDB taxonomy): domain Bacteria; phylum Pseudomonadota; class Alphaproteobacteria; order Thalassobaculales; family Thalassobaculaceae. The sequence continues at coordinate 2,514,214 of OY829383.1, read as the reverse complement.
AAAGGTCGCTGGTACGGTTTCACCTGACTGGTCCGTAACCAAAATCTCGTCAGCTTCGAGAATCAGGTATCCGATCGTCAGGATAAGGCCGTCACCGCCGATCATCACTCCGGTGCCGACCCGCTCTGTCCCAAGTGACCGGGCGGTTCGCGCGTCAGCCGGCACTTCAGCGGAGATCCGGACAAGGCTTCTCAACGGATTCGCGGGCGACTTCGCGGACGCATCCGTGAGCGCCGCACCCGTGAAAGCGATCACAGCCAGCAGAAGGGAGCAAAACGCAAACCGGAACGCAGGCCGCCAAACGGGACGGCGACGGACTGCAACGGTTTGGGATAATGCTTTAGCGGTCAACGGCATGGCGAACTCTCCAATCGCGATCCCGACCCCGTCGAGACACGGATACTCTTCACCCCACCCCGCTCTAAGCCTAGGTCGGCGGGGGTCAACCGCCAAGGGCCGAACCGCGACGGTCACGGAAAATGTGATAGACTCTGCGTGATTGTTGCTGGTCGGACTTAGGGAGTCGGCAGGTCGATGAGCCAGAAACACGTTCGCGCAAAAGCGCTCGAAGCGCTTGAAGCCGCTGGGGGCAACCGGCGAGAGGCCGGTCTGTTGCTTCGGGTCTGGGCGGAGACGGACGACGACCTGCGTCAGGGGCTTGTTGCCCCGTTTCTCAACAATCTTTGCGCTCTTGCGATCCAACGCGCCGTCCATACGCCGGAGCCGAGTTCGTCCACGCAAAGACGACCGGAGCGCGGCACACAGCGCGACGACGCCGCGAACATTCTCAGTGCGCTGGGGTCACGCCCTACGGAAACCATGACGAGCGCCCGTCCGGGGGCTGCCCCTCCACCGCCGGCCGGAAGCGCGCGCCACAAACAAGCCGTCGCAGCGCTCGCAGCCGCCTTCCGCAAACGCACTCCGTAGCGGCGCATCGCGCTCACACTGAAGAGAACCGCGCGCAGCGGCATGATCTATCAAGAGTATGGATGAACAGCGGAAGCTGTGATCCTGCGACCCGTTATCTCGGCCGCGCGCCCACCATGTTTTCGTAAAGCTGGGCGATGTACTGCGGATCGGCGCCGATCTGGGAGTTCGTGGTTGTCCGGATCTCCGCGGTTTCCCGAACGCCGGCCGCAAGCATCTCCGGGGTCGCTTCTTCCGGAACCACCAACTGACCGTTCGACCGGAGACCCGCCAACATGTCCTGACTGTGCTTCCGGAACCTCTGGAACGTCGCATCCTGCTTGGCGCCACGACGCGCCTTGGGATCGGAGGCCCGCGCCAATGCCATGGAGATGATATCCAGGATCAGGTTCGGGTTGCTGACCTCCTGCCACTCCTCGACCATCGCCGCGAAAACCTGGCTGACGTAACTCCGGGCACCGCGCTGGCCCATGAGACCGGAAGACATGGTGCTGTCGGAGGCAGCGATCATCTCATCCGTCGGATCAATGGGAACGATGTAGAAGCCAGCCAGATCCAGCGAGCGGACAACTTCTTCCGCATCGTCCTTATGGCGTTCCCACTCGTTCTCGATCAAGAACGAGCCGAGCATGTCGACCTGATCGTTCTGGACACGATTCAGAAACTTGGAGAATTCCTTCGCCAAGTGCTCAACCACGGAGAACTGCTTGACGGGTTCACGACTCCGCATCTCCATCCCTCTCCGACTGCTAGCAGCGTCGTGCGGCGCACGACCCGGCGCACAACTGGGTTGGTTTATAACGCACAATACCTCAAACCAACCATTCATATGGGACAGACTATGACGAAACATAGTCATGCCATGTCGCTTACACCCCAAGGCTTGGGTCGAATGGCTAGTTCCGAATCCAATCACCACCCTCTCATTCGGGTGAATTGAAACGTTTGTCAACGGTTTCGGAAAAGCGAGCTGAACGCGTATTTCCATAAAGGTTCGTTGGGGCGGCCGCTAATCGTTGGATACCGGCCGCAGAAAACTCGGCGGTCCACTGGGCTTTGCGCGTCCCCGTGATCGGGGCTGACGTGTATCCATGCTCGCCCAGTCGCGGCCGGTCCCTCTGATGTCGAGCGATCTTGGCCCCTTCCAAGGCTTCTCCGTTTTCGGCGGTTGCTGGGTCTGGACGTAGGCGGTTGCCAAGCGGTTCGCCTTGTTGGCAATCCGTCCGCGTTCAGCACCCTGCAAGGCGTCGAATGCCGCGCGCGCGGTGAACCGGTCGATCTCCCGGCCGGACGTGAAGGCCCGCCTGATCTCTTTGGATACCGTCGCGCCAGGGCCGAACTCGGCCGTTACCGTTTCGGACAGAATGCCGAGCGCTTTGCGATCGTTACTCTTATCGTTGGCCATGCGGACCTCCATGCACGGTCGCGATCCTAACTCAGTTGCCGACGCTGAGTCATGCCCCTGACACGACGACACCGGATCCGCGGAAACGTCAGACTGTGTTAGCTGAAATGCTCGACCGCTTCCTGCAAGGCAATGACGACCTGCTCTTCCAGGATGCCGCCTTTGCCTTCGATGCGGTCGGCCAGAACGACGTAAAGCGCATCGATGTGCAGATCGATGACCGAAATCTGCTTTGAGGTGAAGCCGTGCTTGTCGCGGACGAAGTCACCCAGGAGCTTGGCGAAGGTCGTCAGCAACTGAAAACCGATGGTGCCCCCGGCTCCTTTGATCTGCAGGCTCTCCTGCCAGATCATCTTTGCGCCTTCCTCGTGGTAGTCCGGCTCGTCCCGCATGCGCCCGACGATCTCGCGGAGGATGCGCATCCTGCGGCCAATATCGACTGTGAACTTGTCTTTCGACTTGTGTACGACCTCTTCGAGCCGACGCACGACAGCCGGCGTCAGGTTCAGGTCGAGCCCGCGTGTCGCATTTACCGCCTTACGCTTCAGATCCTGGCGTGGCGGGATGATTTGCGCCCGACGGGCCATGCCTGCCCTTTCCTGAGATCCTAGTTCGGAACCCGACGATCGGGCCCATCAAAGACAACCTGCCGCCGCCGACGGTCCGGACCGAAATATCCTTCGGCGTTCACAAACGCCCTGGGACGCGCAATCACCGACACCAAGCGGCGATAGAGACCTTCGACCGTGAATGGCTTGGCCAGAAACTCGGACACACCGACGTCTCTGGCTGTGCGGACATAATCCTCTTCCGAATTCGCGGTCAACATGATGATTGGAATCAGCCGATCAATTGAGTCAGCACCATTCCGGATCTGATCGATGAATTCCGCTCCGTCCTCCGGCTCCATATTGTACTCGGTTATGACGACGTCAATGCCGCCACCCTTGAGGATCTCCATGGCACGGTCGGTACGGCGGGCAACACGAATCGCCGTCGCCCCAAGCATGGCGAGGATGTCTTTTACCAAATCGGCTGAAAGCGGATTAGTGTCCACGATCAAGAAACTGACCGTGGCAAAATCGATTTTGTTCGCCATGCGGACCCAACAGCTCTTCTGCGCCAGAATATCCAGAGGCAACATATTGCTTTTAATTCAATATGTCCATCGAGCGAACCATTCGAACACTCAGTTGTGTACAATAATATTCTTAATTTCCCTTAACGATTTGGTTGAGAGAAAGGACTGAAAGACTCCATGAGTGACTCAATTCCTGTTTGTGCCGCCCCTGACCCCGAACCCAGGGCCCCCTCGTTCCCCGTACCGGAGGGCGCATGCGACACTCATTTCCATGTTTTCGGCCCTGCGGGATACACCCTTGAGCCAGGCCGGCGCTACACGCCGCCAGACGCGCCCCTTTCAGCGTTTCGGCGGGTTTCAGACGCCCTCGGGGTGCGCCGAGCCGTCCTGGTTCATCCCAGCGTGTATGGGACCGACAATGCCATCACCCTTGATTGCCTTGCGGCCCATGGATCGGATCCTGGCCTGATGTTGCGAGGCATCGCTGTCGTAGACAACGACATCCCGGATACAGAACTCGAAAGGATGAACGACCTTGGCGTTAGAGGACTTCGCTACAATTTGTTGTTTCCGGGCGGACCACCAAAAGAACAGATCGAAGCGATGGCTACGCGAATCAGGGCGTTTGGATGGCACATCCAGCTCTTGATCGACGTCTCGGTGTTCGATCTGGACATCGTTGCCGGCCTGCCGGTCGATGTGGTGTTCGACCACCTGGGTCATATGTCTCCGGGCAAGGGACTTGATGATCCCGGTTTCCAGAGGATGCTCGCGATGATGCGCGACGGGCGGGCCTGGGTGAAGCTGTCCGGTGCCTACCGCACCTCCGCCAACCTCATGCCGCCATGGGATGATGTCTTACCGATCGGCCGTGCGCTGGTTGAAACAGCGCCTGACCAATGCGTTTGGGCCACGGACTGGCCGCATCCAGGGTTTCAGTCGACGTTGCCGAACGATGGATCCCTGATGGACGTCCTTGCGGACTGGGCGCCGGATGATCGGCAAAGACAGGCCATTCTCGTAGACAACCCGGCCCGTCTCTACGGCTTCTGATCAGATCCGGTCGGCAACGATGCTCACCTTAACGATCACCTCGTTTCCCACGGCCGAGTCGGGGCCGAGCCATTGACCTGTGCCGACATTGAAGTCCCGGCGGTCGATGGCGACAGTCCCCTCCATGAACGCCCGGTCGCCCTCGACCCTGAGCTCGAAAGGCAGCGTCACGGTCCGGGTCACCCCCTTGATGGTGAGTTCGGCATCGGCTTCCCAACCATCGCCGGCCTTCCGGAAGGCCGTTGTCCTGAAGCGGGCGTCCGGATGGTTGGACACGTCGAACCACTCAGCCCCACGGACCTGCGCATCCCGGTCCGCCTGAGCCGTGTCTATCGAAGAGACGTCGATGGACACGTCCGCCACGTTGGCATTCGGGTTAGCAGGATCGAAGGCGATGGTTGCCTCGAACCCTCGGAATACGCCGTCAAATGGGGCACCAAGCTGCGTCGCGGTGAATCCCAGACGACTGTCCTCCAGAACGATGTTCCACTTCGGTATCTCGGCCGAAGCCGCGACACCACCGGCGGCCCACAGCACCATCGCTGCAAACAGAACCCGGACTCTCATTCTTTTCTCCAAAGCCAAAGCGCGCCTGTTTCCTCTATGGCGCGGTGCTCTCGGACCGCGTCCGACCGAACGGCAGCATCCGCCGCAGGGTGTCGTCACGATCAACCAGATGGTGCTTCAGTGCTGCGCCCACATGCAGGACGATCAGAAGCGTCAAGAACCAAGCGACGTACAAGTGGGCGGCCTTCGTCGCGGCGGCAAGATCAGGGTTCGGGGCCACAATCGCCGGCAGCGTGAACAGTCCCCATACGTTGACCGGAAAGTTCGACGCCGCCGAGTTCACCCAACCGATCATCGGCATGATGAACAGACACACGTACAGGAGAAGATGGGCGGCACGGGACGCGGCCTCCTGCCAGCCGGGCTGACCGATGTAGGCCGGCCGAGGGTTCACAGCGCGCCACGCCAGCCGGGCCGTCATCAGGACAAAGACTGTGATACCCGCTGACTTGTGCCATCCATATATCTCGAACTTCTCGGGATTGAGAGGCAGATCCACCATCCAATAGCCGACCCCGAGAAGGCCCAGCACAGAGAACCCGATCAACCAGTGAAACGTCTTGGAGACCGATCCGTACTGCTTCACCGTGTCCCGATGCGAACCGCTGATCGACATATCACTCTCCCGTCCGGATCGAAGGCCGCCACCGGCGGAACCGGTGGCGCCTCAGAGCGGATGTGATGTTGGTTGTCTTTACTGAAAAGCCTCATACTCGATGATCAAGTTCACATTGTCGCCAATGGCTGGAACGCCATAGCCCATGCCGTAGTCGGACCGCTTGATCGTTCCCCGGGCGGAGAAGCCGACGGTTTCCGTCTTCTTCATCGGATGAATGCCGCCTTTGTTGAACGTAACGTCCAGCGTGAGAGGCTTGGTGATCCCGAGCATCGTGAAGTCACCGGTCACCTTGCCCGTGTTCTCACCGGTTACTTCGATCGTTTTTGACACGAACCGGGCTTCCGGGTGGTTCTCCACGTCAAAGAAGTCCTTGTTCCGCATATGCGCGTCGAGCGGCGGCACGCTCGTGTTCACGCTGGCGGGCCGGATGACAACATCAAGCTGGGATTTCTCCGGCGCATCTTTGTCGAAGACCAGCGTTACATCGAAGTCCTCGAACTTCCCGATCGTCGAGGAGAAGCCCAGATGCTTCACCAGGAAGACGATGTCCGTATGCGCTTTGTCCGCACCGAAAGTCATCGGTTGGGCCGATGCCGGGATTGCCGTGGCGACGCCAACAACCAGGGCCGCCGTTGTCAGTCCAGTCGCCAGTCCTGTGGTTAGAAATCTACGCATGCGATGTCTCCATTCTCCAAAAATCTGGACGCGAAAGCGCGCCTGTATTGCATCGCAATATGGCCTGGCCACGATGGCTTACCAGTCGGGAGCGGAGGGAAAATTTGTTTCGCAAGAAAGACAATGAAGAACTTGTTTCAGGGATGTGCTTCCCTAACGCCTAACGGATTTGGTCCGTTGGCAACACCAGGGAGAGAGGTTGAGATGGCAACCCCCATGGCCAAGATGGTCGAGTATGAAGAGGCGAGCGCAGAAGTCCGCGCTGTCTATGACGACATCATGCAAACACGAGGCATCGACTTCATTCCAAACGTCTGGAAAGTTTGGGCTAGTCACCCTGAGACGCTGAAACGCCTTTGGACCGATATCAAAACGGTCATGGCGCCGGGCGCGCTCGATCAGAAGACCAAAGAGATGATCGCGGTCGCGGTTTCAGCGACAAACGGCTGCGAGTATTGTGTCCGGAGTCATGGTGGTGCCGCGCGCAAACTTGGCCTGACAGACGCCGAGTTCGGCGAGTTGATGGCCGTGGTGGGATTGTTCAACCAGACCAACAAGCTGATCGAAGGCTATCAAGTCCCGATCGACGAGTTCATGGCCTAGAGCGGATCAGCGGCGACGGCGAAGCTACTTCGCGCGACGTGTCGCATCCTCGAGAATGGTGGCCACCTCACCATCCAACTCCTTACCCATGGCTGTGAGGTCGGCAACCTCATAGGCTCCGAACACGTGACTCGGTTGACGGTAGGTGACCGTTGCCGTGCCGTCGTCGGCTTCTGTCACGTAAACGCGGATCGGCGCCTCAATGCCCGCGGCCCAACTCGCTTGCAGCATGCGGACCGCATAGTCAGGACGGAAGAAGAGGAACACGCGGTTACCGGGGATCGTCACACCCTGTGACTTTGCAGCCCCCGTCGCACTCGCGAGTCCGACAATGTTGAACTTCCGGGCCTTGATGGCAGACCGAAGCGCTTTGACGAACGGCTTGAACGGCTTGCCGGTCTCCACCGACACCGTTCCAGAATAGGGCGTCGGGTTCTCCGCTTGGGCCGCTGGAACCAGCAGAAGCACAACAAGGAGAGCGGCGAGAATCGAGAAAGCGGGGCGCATTGCGAACCTCTCGGACGGACGGGAGATGCGAGTGTCCGCGGAAGCGCCGGAAACAGGAACTGAACAGTTCGTGAGTCCAAGATGAGCTGTGGAGCGGCTTACTGGATCGACCGTTCGCGCCTTGCTTCGTCCTCAAGGCCGGGCGGAAGCTGTGCGGGAGAAGCGTGGTGATGAACCATCCGCCAAACCCCGTTCTCCAATCGGAAAAGATTGCTCGCCGCGAGTGTTCCCTGTTCCAGGACCTCGAAACAGAGAACCACTGCCAGCTCATCGGTCAGAAGGCGCGCAGACGGCCCAACGCAGCGGATTTTTGGCGGACTGGGCCCGCTCAGAATTCGGCGCCAACTCGACAGAACCTCATCGCGCCCGTCCAAAGGCGGCCATCCGGGATGAACGCAAAGCACAGGTTCCCGCTCGCTCCAAACGGCATCCATCGCATCAGGATCGCGGCCTGCAAACGCGGCGTAGAAGGCATCGTTCGCAAACAGGACACGGGCTTCCTGGCTCATCAGACCGGTCCGCCTCAACCAGCGAACCGATGCGGCGCCAGTCCTGTTACGCCGCCGGGGTCCACCTCGAACAGACCACCACTGTCCGGCCAAGCCTCTATGTCAGCAAGGGTCATCCCGATCGACGCGGTCGAGACGAAAAGGCGGTCCAGCGCATCCCCGCCGAATGCGCATTTCGTGACCCGCTCTACGGGTAATCTGATCGTCCGCTCCAGGGCGCCGGCAGGGTCGAGCCTGCTCAATCGCCATCCCCCCCAATGGGCCACCCAAAGCCCACCCTCGGCGTCCGCCGTGATCCCGTCAGGAAACCCCTGATCGGAGGGCATCTCCCAGAACAAACGTTTGCCGGACAGTCTGCCATCACCGTCCCGGTCGAAGCGCCATACCCGGCGCGACAGCGTATCGACATGATAGAGGCGCTGACCATCAGCCGATATCGCGGGCCCGTTCGTCACCACATACGGGCCGTCGAGGCTTGAAACAGTGCCCGAGCCATCCATCCGGTAGAGATGTCCTGTCGCGGAAGCCTCCAGGTTGTCCATGGAACCAAACAGGATGCTGCCGTCGGGGGCCACCATGCCGTCGTTCAAACGGTTATCGGGCAGGTCCGGCTCGGGGTCAGCCAAGAGATCGCCGAGCCCGGTCTCAGGATCCCAGTATCGCAACCCGGACTTCAGACCGAGAACATAGCCGCCCGCCAGTCGCGGCAGGATGAATCCGACTGGTTCCTCCAGCCACCAGGCCTTCTTGGAGCCGTCCGAGAGCGTGTAGCGGCGGACCGCAGGACCTTTGATATCGACCCACCACACCGCGTCAGCTTCTGGCTCCCACAGCACCCCTTCACCCAGTAGCGCCGTCGCCCGCCAGAGAGGCTGCGCGTCTGCCGCGGCACGATCGGACATTGGCATTCCTCCAGGCGTCGGCCAGCTCGGCTCAGTAGGTCGCGCGGCCGCCGGAAATGTCGAAGACACCGCCGGTGGTGAACGAGCAATCCTCCGAAGACAGCCACGCCACCATGTTCGCCATCTCCTCAACAAGGCCGAACCGGTTCATCGGGATCTTGGACAGCATGTAATCGATATGCGCCTGGGCGACCTGCTCGAAGATCTCCGTCTTCACGGCCGCCGGGGTGATGCAGTTGGCAACCACACCCTTCTGAGCCAGCTCCTTGCCGAGGGACTTCGTCAGGCCGATCACACCAGCCTTTGCCGCACTATAAGCGGAAGCGGTGGGGTTGCCTTCCTTTCCCGCGATGGAGGCGATGTTGACGATCCGGCCATAGCCCTGATCGAGCATCATGGGCGTGACGGCACGGCAGGTGAGGAACGTGCCGGTCAGGTCGATGTCGACGGTGCGCCGCCAGGCGTCAACCGGATACTCCCAGACCATGTGGTTAGGCCCCGCGATACCAGCGGAGTTGACGAGGATATCGATCCTGCCAAACCGGTCCCCGGTTGCCTTCGCCGCCGCGTCCACAGCGGCCTCATCAGTGATGTCGACAGGAACAGACTGGACTTTGTCCGCCTCGAAATGCGCGGCGACTTGGGCAAGCCTCTCAGCGTCCATATCCCAGAGGCTGACCGCCGCGCCGTCTTTCGCCAGGCGCGCGGCAATCGCCAAGCCAATTCCCTTTGCCCCGCCGGTAACGACGGCGACACGTCCCCCAAAATCATACGTGGTCATGCCTCGTCCCCGTCAGTCTTTCAGAAGTCCGCGAGCGGACAGATTGCGCATGAGAGCGCCTGTGCCGAACGCCCAGGGCGGGCATTGATCGGCGGTGTTCACCCGGTTGATCAGTGAGCCCAGGCGCGGCGTCGAGATGGTCACAACATCCCCAACCTTGTGGGTGAACCCCTCGCCGGGCGTGTCCCGATCCTGGGTCGGCGCGAACAGCGTTCCGGTCATAAGCGCGAAGCCGTCCGGATACTGGTGATGCGTCCCACAGGTCGCATCGACAAGCGCGACCGGATCCCGGCTGATCTTGCTCATCGAACTTTTTCCGTGGAGCACAAACTGATCCAGCCCCTCGACCCGGAGTGTGAGCTCGGCGGTGCGAACATCATCCATTCCGAAGCCGTCATCGAAAAGGCGGATGAAAGGCCCGACAGCCGCCGAGGCATTGTTGTCTTTCGCCATGCCCAGCAGAAGCGCGCTGCGTCCCTCCACGTCACGAAGATTGACGTCATTGCCAAGGGTGGCGCCGACGATGTCGCCGGCACCGTTGACGATCAACGTGATCTCGGGCTCGGGATTGTTCCATGTCGAGACACCGTTGACGCCGACCTCCGCCCCAAGCCCGACCGCGGACATCGGTTGTGCCTTCGTGAAGACTTCCGGATCGGGGCCGATACCCACTTCCAGATAGGCGGACCACATCTCTTTCTCGATCAGCATCGCCTTTACCGCCATGGCTTCCTGAGAGCCAGGCACGATGATGCTCAAGTCGGTGCCGATATCCGCCATGATCATCGCCCGGATCTCCTCCGCGGCGGAGGGGTCTCCTTTCGCTTTCTCTTCGATCACGCGTTCCAGCATGCTTGCCGCGAAGGTAACGCCACACGCTTTCACTGGCTGCAGATCGACGGGTGCGAGGAAGTGGGGGCTGTCCGGATCCTTTGCATCATGGGCGGAATTGGCGAGAACCGCCGCCAAGCTCCCAACCACCGGTCCTTCCGCCGTTTTGGCGAGTGATACCCGGTCTTCCCGATCGAGAAACTCGGCCACCGTCGGTGCGTGCGCCGAAAGATCGACTACGTCGTCACCGCGGATCGTGATCACAGCCGGGCCGGGCGGCGTATCCGGCACCCAGGCCCGTCCAACAAGAACAGCCTGCTCATAGTCCTCGGGCAGACATGCGGCGACACTCAGATCAAGTGCCATAACAACCTCCCACTGTATCTTCGCTTAGGGCCGAAGACGGCGCGGTTAGGCGTCGGCAACGCATTTCTGGCGCTGTTCTCCGAGACCTTCGATCGAGAGGTACATCTCGTCACCAGCCTTGAGGAACACGGGCTCGGGCTTGATGCCAAGGCCAACACCCGGAGGGGTCCCGGTGCTGATCACGTCGCCCGGGTGAAGGGTGAAGAACTGGCTGAGGTAGTGAACGAGGAACTGCACACCGAAGATCATCGTCGCGGTGCTGCCGTTCTGGTAACGGTGACCATTGACGTCGAGAACCATCGACAGATTCTGCGGGTCGGCCACCTCATCCTTCGTGACGAGCCAGGGGCCAAGCGGTCCGAACGTATCGCAGCTCTTGCCCTTCGTCCACTGACCAGACCGTTCCGCCTGAAACTCGCGCTCCGAGACGTCGTTGCAGATGCAGTAGCCTGCGACGTAATCCATAGCGTCGGCTTCCGAGACGTATTTCGCGGTCTTGCCGATCACGAATGCCAACTCGATTTCCCAGTCCGTCTTGACGGAGTTGCGGGGGATCACGACGTCGTCGTTCGGCCCGACGATGGCGGAGTTCGCCTTCATGAAGATGATCGGCTCCGGCGGCGGCGTGGCCCCGGTCTCTGCCGCGTGGTCGGAGTAGTTGAGACCAATGCAGATCAACTTGCCCACATTGCCGACACACGCTCCCATGCGCGGCGCGCCATCAACGACCGGCAGAGCGGAAACGTCGGCCGCGGAGATCTTCGCCAAACCCTCGGCCGTGACCGTTGACGGATCGATGTCCCCCACGACGCCGGAGAGATCCCGGATCTTGCCGTCTCCGTCCAGAATTCCAGGCTTCTCCTGGCCCATCGGCCCGTAGCGCAGCAGTTTCATGACGTTTTCCCCCGTCGGTCTTCCGTATCGGTGTTGTTGATTTGGCCAGCTTGTCAGCGGTGCTGCAGGTTTGCAGCGGGTCCCCGCAGGTGTCAACGGCATGAACGGACAGAATGGGATCATTCCGACAATTCACCGATGCCGTTCTCGTCGAAGGGCTCGACCGTCCGGCTGACACGGGACACACTGCGCCCCCTTCGAGCAACCAAGTTGGACCGGACACTGAAAAGATGACCGACAAGAACCGCCACGTCGTCCTGCGCGCCCGACCGGAACCAGGTGTCACAGCCGAGCTGTTTGAAACCATCGATGCCCCGATGCCGGAGCCCGGTCCGGGCGAGATGCTGATCCGCGTCATCTGGCTCAGCCTCGACCCCGCCATGCGCGGCTGGATCGCGGAAGCCGCCAACTATCAGAAGCCCGTTCCCATCGGCGCACCCATGACCGGCTTCACCGTCGGCTAGGTCGTCGCCTCCAATCATCCTGACTACGCGGTTGGTGACTTTGTCCAGGGGCGGCAGGGCTGGCGCGCCTTCGCCGTCTCAGACGGCACTGATATTGACCGCAAGGTCGATCCCAATCAGGCGCCGATCTCCACAGCACTGCATGTGCTGGGCATGAATGGCATGACCGCGCATGTGGGTCTTCTCGGGGTTTGCGACCCGCAGCCCGGGCAGACCGTGGTGGTCACGACAGCCGCCGGTGCCGTCGGCTCGGTCGTTGGACAGTTGGCCAAGATCCGCGGTTGCCGTGCGGTCGGCATCACCGGGTCGGAGGAGAAGCGTCAGGCCTGTCTCGATGAGTTCGGCTACGACGCCGCGATCAACTACAAGACCACAGACGATCTCTCTGCCGCCGTGGCCGAGGCCTGCCCCGACGGGGTGAACGCCTTCTTCGACAATGTCGCGGGTGATCAGTTCGACGCGATCATTCCGCACATCGCCCAACGCGGGCGGATCGCGATCTGCGGCACCATCGGCATGCCGTCGTTCCCCATTCCGATGGGGCCACGGCCGCACCGTCATCTGCTTGTGAAACGCGCGCGCCTGGAAGGTTTCCTGGTCCTCGACCACTATGACCGGATCGACGAGATCGTGGGTGAGTTGGCCGGCTGGTACACCGAAGGCAAGCTGAAGGCGCGGGAAGACATCTCAGAGGGTATTGAGACGGCACCCGCTGCCCTTGTCCGTCTTCTTGCTGGCGAGAATAACGGCAAGCAATTGGTTCGGGTCGGCCCGGATACGGTCTGACCGCACGGGCCCGCATAGAGGAGCAGCGGAGCGGTGACAGCCACCATCGGCCTCGATTGGGGCACCACCAGCCTCCGGGCCTATCGCCTCGATGAAGAGGGCGGGATCCTGGAGCGCCGCGAAGCGGCGTCCGGCATTCTGTCGGTAGACCCGGGCGAGTTTCCCGATGCCTTCGCCGCAATCGCGGGGGACTGGACCACGGAGTTGCCGTCCGCGACCGTTGTTCTGTCCGGGATGATCGGCAGCCGTCAGGGCTGGGTGGAGGTGCCCTATGCCGCGTGTCCGGCAAGTGTGACTGACCTCGCCGCGTCGGCCGTGTCGATCCCTCTGGGCGATGACTTCCCGCATCGGGTCGGTTGGATCGTCCCAGGTCTTTCCACCCGGAACGATACCGTTGCCGATGTGATGCGGGGAGAGGAGACGCAGATCCTCGGGGCGCTCCAGGATCTGACGGGATCAGGCGGTTCCAGCCACCGGCTTTGTCTTCCCGGAACCCATTCCAAGTGGGTTTCAATTGAGGATGGCCGGGTCACAGGGTTCCAGACGCATATGACCGGCGAGGTCTTTGACGTCATGCGCCGGCATTCCATCCTGGGCCGCATGATCGAGCACAGTGCTTGGGACAAGGACGCGTTCGCCGACGGCGTCCGGCGCGCCAGGACGCCGGGCGGTCTCCTGTCGCATCTGTTCGGTGTCCGCGCGTCCGGGCTGTTCGGCGAGTTGAACGACCTCACGGCCGGTGCGTTTCTGTCTGGCCTCTTGATCGGCCATGAGATCACTGCGGCACCAGATGGTGGAATTGGCCGGGTTGCCCTGATCGGGGATCGTAGGCTCACGGGACTCTACGCCGACGCGCTGGCACTCTTCGGAACAGACGCGCACCTGGTCGAGGGAGAACCGGCTGCTCGGGGCTTGGCAATCGTCTCGAAGTCGCTCCGGGCCCGGGCCGTCGATTGACCATTGTGGAGGGTTCTCCGATGTTTTCGTTTCGATCCTGGCTCGACGCCTGCCCCTTGGTCGCGATCCTGCGCGGTATCGAACCCGCCGACGCCCCAGCGGTTGGTGAAGCGTTGGTTGACGCTGGTTTCCGGATCATCGAGGTGCCTCTCAACTCACCGGAGCCCATGTCCAGCATCGCCGGTCTTGTGGAGGCTGTGGGAAGCGACACGCTGATCGGGGCGGGAACCGTGCTGGACCCGGCGAACGTGCACGACATCGCGGCGGCGGGGGGACGGCTGGTAGTCCTTCCCCACGCGGATCCGGCGGTCGTGTCGCGCGCGAAGGAGGCGAACATGATGGTCGTTCCCGGTGTCGCCACACCGACGGAAGCGTTTGCCATGATTACTGCGGGCGCCGACGCTCTCAAACTCTTCCCGGCGGAAGGTTTGTCCCCGGCCGTCCTGAAAGCCATGTCGGCGGTCCTGCCGGACGATGTTCCGCTGCTGCCGGTCGGCGGCATCTCGCCTGAGACGATGGCGCCTTGGTGGACAGCGGGCGCTGACGGCTTTGGGCTTGGGTCCGCCCTCTACAAACCCGGTCGTCCGGCAGCCGATGTCGGCGCGCGGGCCCGGGACTTCATGGCGGCACTAAAGGACCTTCGATCGGAGACTTAGCAAGCGGATAGGTCCGCAAGCCGGTCAACCAGAACGCTCTCGCGCCCGGTCGGTGCCCGCCGCCACGACGGCGAAGACCACCGCGAACCCGGCGATCGTCGCCCCGATCGGGATCAAGACCGAGGCACTCCCCGCCGCGAGCGCCAACAGCGGCGCCATGCCGATCGGTCCCGCGACATGGCCAAGACGTTCGACAAGGCGGTACACGGCAAGCGTCCGGTCACGGCCAACCGCTTGTGCGCCTCGGGTGTCTGCCACATGCGCGATGACCGGTGCTGCGATCAGCCCCTGCCCGGCCCCCAGCGCGATAATGGCGCAAGCAACCGCCACACCGTGCCATCCGCCGGCAAGAACCTCGGAGACCGAGGGCCCCGTCAGCCACCCGAACCCCGCGATGCCGCTGCCGAGCAGAACCATGCCAGAGATCAGCAAGGTCCTTGAGCCCCATCCCGCGGCCGTCAGCCGGGGAGTGAGTGACGTTGTCGCGAACGTCACCATCGCGAACAGCATCAGCGCTTGGCCGATGTGATCATCCTCGTAGCCGGCATTGAAGAGGATTAGCGGCACCGCGAAGAGGCTGACGCCCGCCAGGATGAACTTCGACGACACCCCGACCAGAAACAGGGCGGAGATAAAGCCCCGGTCGCCGAACAGAGCGGTCAGGCCCGCGCCCATATCCGCTTTGGAAGAGTCGGCAGGCTTGGCATCTTGCGGCTGGGAAGCCGGCATGGCGGGAATGGCGATACGGGCGTAAATCAGCGCAGCGATCGCCAGTGCCGACGCCATGGCGACCACGTCCGCGTCCGGATTGAAGACGGCAAGAAGACCGCCGATCGCAGCCCCAGCGATCATGCCTCCGTTATAGCCCAGGACCTGAACAGAGGCAGCTTTCGCCCGTTCTGTCACGGGCAGCAAAGCAAACGCATAGGTCTGAATAGCGACCAGCATCATGCCCTGCCCGAATCCGGTGATCGCCCGCCCGGCCAGCAACGACCAGTAGTCGTGAGACCACGCCAAGAGGCCCATGCCGCCCGCCACCAGCGCCAGGCCGACCATCGCGACTGTGCGGAAGCCATGCCGTCGTGTCCAACCCGCTGTCGGGATCAGTGCCGCGGTCAGGCTTGCGAAGTAGAGCGGGAACGGCAGCGGGACCCACCCCGGGCCCAAACCCATCTCCGTCGCCAGTTCCTGACTGACCTCCGGCAGGAAGCCCCACGTCGCGGCATCCGCCATCACCGCAAGGAAATAGGCGGGCTTCGCAAGGTCCAATGACTGGTTCGCAGCAGTATCGCCAGCCGAAGGCCCGCGGTCCGCCACCTGAGCCCTGACGGCACCGAACAGTGTCAGGGACAACAACGTGCAGCCGAAGAAAAGCGCGGCGAAGTTCCGGGCGCCGTCCCACAACGCCTCCAAGACGACACGGATCGGCAACTCAACCATCAAAAGGACGGCTTCGGTCCCCTCAGGCTGCGGCAGCGGGAGCTCAAAGACCAGCCGGTCGAACGATCGAATATGAGTGTGACCGACCTGATCCGGATCGTTATGAAGCAGTACGGCCCCGTCCCGGATCAGCGCGATCTCAGAGATGTCTGGATTGATGCCGCGATAGGCCATAAGCGCCTGATCGAGGCCCATGAAGTCCGACAGCTTGAGCCCGAGTTCAGTCGCCGACGCGAGCCGCCCAGCCAGGCTTCTGGCCAACCCCTCAGCCTGACCGACCTTGCCCTGCTCGTAGAGCAGAAACATCGAGCCGACCATCGCCAGCAGCACGACACCCAGCATGCCGAAGAACATCGGCCGCATCGCCTGACCCAATGCGGCGGGGCCAGCCCTGGAACGCCACGCGAGGGCCGCCAGAAAGACGACGAGACCCGCGGCGATGATCGCGAGCGCTGGTCTCAGATAGGTCCCGATCTCCTCATCGATCTGGGCGAGGTCGACGGACAGGACGACCGATCCGGCGTATCCGAACTTGTCCGAGAGGGGTAGATCCAGCCAAACCGTCCCGTCTTCCGCCAGAACCGATTTGACACCCAGGACCTCGGTCACTTTGGGGCGGACCAGGCGCGGCGCTGCCGAGGTCAGATCCGGGGGGGCACAATCCCCGCCGCCCCTTGCTTCGCAGAAGACGATCGCGCCCTTCGCATCGACGACCGACGCACTCAGGATCGTCGAGTCAATCTCGAGTATTCCAGCGGCCCGATGCTCAAATCCGGAGAAATCCTCCAGCGGCAGGCCGGCACGCACGAAGCCCGTCAGGGCATCCTGAAGAACACCACCAAGCAGCGCGGTCCGTTCAATGCGGATCGGCTCGTAGACTCTGCGGGACTCAGCCGAGCCCACATACCAGAACAGCCCGATCGACAGCAAGGTGACGCCGGCCACAAGGCACAGCACGAACAGCCTGGAGAGCAGGCTCATCCCTCAACCCGCCGGCATCCTGGTGCGCGAACAGTCAATTGCTGGCGACGGGTGCAGCTTCGGCAAGATCGGGATCCAAGGCACGTTGGGCTTTCCGCAACCAGGTCTTGAGCGACTCCCGATGCGGCGCCAGGGTCACGGCGGTGCGGAACTCCTCGGCCGCTTCCGCGTACAGTCCCTCCGACATCAGGAAACGTCCGTAGTCGCGCCGGATGCGGGCGAACCTCGGTGTCATTTCCACCGCCTCCTGGTACTTCGCGAAACCACCCGCCTTGTCACCCTGGGCAAGAAGCGACTTCGCCCACATGACCAAGGCCTCCGGATAGACCGGTTCCTTCGCCAGCAGCTCCTGGTACTTGGCAATCGCGGCATCGTGGTCGCCCATGGCCGCCAACGTTTCGCCCCAGCGCATCATGGGCCGCACGAAATCCGGATTGAGTTCAAGCGCGTGTTGGTACTTGTCGATCGCCTTCTCGTACTCGCCCCGGAAATGGAACGAGTGACCCCAGAGCGCGTACACCCAGGGCATCTGCTCCTCCGGGACCCGCACCAGACAGTTGTCGATCGCCGCAAGTGTCTGCGTGAAGTCCTTTGTCGGGATCTCCCGGCGGAAGTGATAAACGGCGACCATGTAGGGGTCGATCTCCGAAAGCAGCCCAAGGGCCGCCTTGTTGAAGAGGCCGTTCAGATCGTCATCCGTTCCCTCGACCACCAGTTCGAAGTCCGCATACTCCGGTGACTGACCGTGCAGTTGGAACTCCAGCTTGCCGTCGCCCAGCTCAAAGATGCCGCCCCGGAAGGTGAAGGGTAGCAGCCCGACGGCGACCTGGGTGGCGCGGAACGGCTGTGCAAGGCCGAACCAGTCCGTCAGCGCTTCGACCGATCGTGCCCTGGCGTCTTCGCTAGTGATGAGATTTCCACGGTTTGTACCGGCTTGGCGGGTAATCGTCTCGATTTCGTTCGTGAACCGGAGGGCGGGCACCGTTCCGGTGTAACCCCGATCCTCGATCGACGGCGGAACCGTGAGTTCCGTCACAACGATCGAACTCGGGTCGACAAACATGGAAAAAAGGCCGAAGGCCCCGACCATCATCGCCGGTACCAGCAGGAAACCGAGATCCATTACACGCACTCCCCCATCACCACCGGCAGCCACCGGCAAAGAGTCAATCGGCGTGGTTATATACGAAACCTGGTTGCCTTGTGAGATCCTTATTCCCGGGCGGCATCCGCCGTCACGCGCTTGCCGAAGGAAATCACCCGGCGGCCGTCGTAATCATAGACAAAGGTCGCGGACTCGAAGAACGTGAAAGGGACCGCGTGCCCGATCTGCCGCGCCTTCCGGAAGCTGATGGCGACGTCGGGCGGCGTGACAACACCGACAGGAAGATCGCCAACGTCGACCGAACCGGACAAAACATCGATCGCATAGACGGCCGCGCGCGTAACCGCATTGCTCATATCCACACCGATCGACAACAGCGCGCTGTCATCTCCTTCCCGCACCACGTCGGGAAGGGTCGCCACCACCGGTATCCGTCCCGTGAGACGCTCGATCTGCGCTGTGCGCTCGTAGACCGGGGTGGACCCCGTCAACAAAACCACAAACCGGCGTGCCGCATCCTCGCCAGCCTCCAATGTCTGGAGTGCCGCCCTCAGATTGGCTTCCAGGTCCTCATCGGCGGTTTCCTCTCCCCGAACGGTCACATCGACCACACGGAGCCCGCCGTTCTCTTCCGCGACCGTGTGAAGCGGCTTCACTTGGCTGAGAATGGCAGACGTGTTGTCTTCCGACCAAAGCACGATAATCGTGTCCAACTCGGGCTGAAGCTGACGCAGATAGGCGACGATCACATCCATCGGCACATTGATGGAGGTGTAGGCCATGTTCGTGCCGCTGCCGTTCTCGAAGTCGGGCATCTGCCCGATGGCGACTGGATCTTTCGACGCGCTGCTGATCGCCGGAATGCTGTGACCGCGGTGATGCTCATGCAGGAACGCCGTCGCCGAACTTCCGACCGACATGATGAGGTCGACCGGGTGCTCGTACGCCCAGGCGAGGGCTTGCAAGGCGTTGTCCTTGTCGTTCGCGTAGTACCAGATCTTGAACGCCGCCCGGACCCCACGCCGATCGAATGCCGAGAGGATGGTGTTCACCGCTTGGGAATAGGCGGAAACCGACCGCTTCGGGATCAACAACATGACGTCGTAAGCCGGCTCGCCCCCCTCAAGGGGCGTTGCGATGTTGAGCCAGGGCCGGTCCTCGGGAACCTCGATCCCATACGCAGTCTTGGCCGCGTCGTCATACGCCAGCCAGTCGAGCGCGGTCGCGTGCGCCGCCGATACGGGGCTTCCCAACAGACCAACGAGGAGGACCAGGAGAGTGGCAATGCGCCTGGCGGACGGACGACTGTTCATACTGGCACGGTCCCTTCGACGGTCAGCCGGTACATGACCCTGCCCTCGTCCGGTGGGGTGAAAGTCGCGGCATGAACAACCGCGGCATTGTCCCAGGCGACCAGATCGCCCGGGCGCCATTTGTAGCGAAGTACATGATCCGGATCCGTTGCCACTTCGCAGAGATGGGACAGCATCGCGCGGCCATCGTTCTCCGCCCAACCTTCGATCCCCACCGTCATCTCGTCGTTGAGATAGAGGGCCTTCTCGCCGGTGACGGGGTGGGTTCGGACAACGGGATGCAGGCGATCCGGCACGGTGTTGCTCTTCTTCGCAGTCGGGGAGAGGGGTGCCAGCTTGTCCTCTGCCTCTCTAGCCGATTTTAAGGCATCGATCTCCGCCGCCTCCTCCTCGGACGTCCATCGGTCCGCGGTGAAAACAAACTCTTTCTTTTGATACCGATGGATGGCTTGCGCACCCTCCAAACGTGCTTTCGTTTCATTGTCCAATCGGCCATAGGCTTCGGCCGTATCGACAAAGAGCGTGTCCCCGCCCCGCGCTGGTGTCTGCTGTGCGTAGAGCACGGTCACTGCGCTCGGTCGTTCGGTGAAGGTGCTGTCGCTGTGCCAGTGGGTTCCGGCACCGTCGCGCCCGATCGGACGGCCGTCCTTGCGGACGTTCGACAGGACATAGATCTCCGGATGGCCTTCGAGGTTGTAGTCACCGATGAAGAACGGCTCCAAAGGCCCAAAAGCTCTGGCGAAGGCGATCAATGCCTCAGGCGACGGCGTCTGATCCCGTACGGCGATGACCTTGTTGGTCCACAGCGCCGATCGAAGGGCGGCAGCGGTCTCCTCGTCCATTGGGGCGGAGAGGTCCAATCCGGTAA
This sequence comes from Thalassobaculaceae bacterium, assembly GCA_963691835.1. GTDB lineage: Bacteria > Pseudomonadota > Alphaproteobacteria > Thalassobaculales > Thalassobaculaceae. The sequence continues at coordinate 2,493,924 of OY829383.1, read as the reverse complement.
TCTCCGCACCGACGCTTGGGTGCAGTCGTTTGATGTCGAGCATGGCCGTCGACCTGGACGCGATGGTGGAGCCTCTAAACTGTCGCGGCCGCACCTGTCTTTCAAGTCGCGGCTATCCGTCAGCCTGGGCCAACGAACCCGCCGCCTGCTCCAATATCCCGACTGCCCGGTCGATGGTCCGACGGTCCTCTTCCGAGACGCTGCGCAGCAAGCGCTCAATTCTTGCTTCCGCACGAGGGACGATGTCGGTGAACAGCGCGCGGCCTCTCTCGGTCAACGACAGGTGGGCCCGACGGCGGTCCGCCGCATCAACCACCCTTTCGAGATGGCCCGCTTCTTTCAGTCGCGCGACCGACCGGCTGACCTGGACCTTGTCCATGGCCGTGCGCTCAACAACGTCGCTCGCCGTCATGCGGCCGAATGAGCCGAGGATGGCTACGACCCGCCATTCCGGCACACCGAGCCCGTAGCGTTCGGCATAGAGCCGCGCGAGATCGCCGGAGATGGTGTTGGACACGACGCTCAAGCGGTACGGCAGAAAGCCCGCCAAGTCCCAGCCGTCTTTTGGCACGCGCACTTCAAGGAGATTCTCTGTCATCCGGTCTTGACTCCGAGGGCGACATATCCGAATTAGTTTCATTAGAAACTAATTTCCCCTTACCACACGGTCAAGTGGCCGTTCTGATGCCGAATGAGAGGAGCCCAAGGTCATGGCCGAGACGATGTTGCCCCCCATTGCCGCCGGAAGCCTGGAAAACCCCATGGCCACCGACGGGTTCGAGTTCGTCGAGTACACGGCCCCGAACCCCGAGGATCTGGCGACGCTCTTCACCACCCTCGGCTTCCGGGCTGTCGCCAAACATCGCTCGAAGGACGTGACCCTCTATCGTCAGGGTGGGGTCAATTTCATCGTGAATGCGGAGCCGGACAGCTTTGCGCAGTCGTTCGCGCGTTTGCACGGGCCGTCGGCCTGCGCCATCGCTTTCCGGGTTAAGGACGCCCCAGCCGCCTACGAGCGTGCCATCGCCCTCGGCGCCCGGCCGTATCAGGGAAAAGTCGGGCCGATGGAACTCAACATTCCAGCCATCCACGGGATCGGCGACAGCCTGATCTACCTCGTCGACCGGTATGGTGAGTCATCGATCTACGACATCGATTTCCGTCCGATTGAGGGAGAAGACCTGTCGCACGCGGGCGCCGGTTTCCTCGACATCGACCATCTGACCCACAACGTTCACAAGGGACGTATGGACGTCTGGTCCGGCTTCTACGAAACACTCTTCAATTTCAAGGAGATCCGTTACTTCGACATCGAGGGGAAGCTGACGGGCCTCAAGTCCCGGGCGATGACAAGCCCGTGCGGCAAGATCCGCATCCCGATCAACGAATCCTCGGACGACAAGAGCCAGATCGAGGAGTATCTGGAGGCCTACAAGGGTGAAGGCATCCAACACATCGCGCTATCCACCGACGACATCTACGATACCGTCGAGCGGCTGAAGAGCCTCGGCGTCAGCTTCATGGCACCGCCGCCGGATACCTACTACGACATGCTGTCGGACCGCCTCCCCGGCCATGGCGAGGATGTCGACCGCCTCCGCGCGCAGGGCATTCTGGTCGATGGCGCCCCGACGGAAGACGGTGGCCTGCTGCTTCAGATCTTCACCGGCACCGTGATCGGCCCGATCTTTTTCGAGATCATCCAGCGCAAAGGGGACGAGGGCTTCGGGGAGGGCAACTTCAAGGCGCTTTTCGAGTCGATCGAGCAGGATCAAATCGAGCGGGGTGTTCTCGAGACAACCTGATCCCAGCAGCTGGCGCCCAATCAACCGGCGATGGGCTCACGAAACGATCCCATCGCCACACGACCTGCTCTAACGGCTGAGATAGTCCTTCAGCGTGTCTACGACGCGCTCCGCGGCGACGGCGGGCGGCATGGTTCCGGCGGCGACCTCGGCCTCAAGCGCGTCCGCGCGGTCGCGGAGGCCCGGCACGTCGTCCAGCAATCCGGACAACCGGTCCCGGACCATGGACCGCATCCAGTCGACTTGTTGCTCCGTGCGGCGTGCGGCGAACCGGCCTGATTCCTCGGAAATGCCCCGGTGTTCGCCCACACTCTCCCAGACCGCGTCCAGGCCCTCGCCGGTAAGTCCGCTGGCGGTCATCACAGGTGGCATCCAGTTCGGGTCCACCGGCATCAGGATATTGAGCGCCGCCTTATAATCGGCCGCGGCCCGGCGGGCCCGCTTGGCGTTGTCGCCGTCGGCCTTGTTCACCACCAGCATGTCGGCGATCTCCAGCACGCCCTTTTTGATGCCCTGAAGATCGTCGCCCGCCCCCGGGAGCATAAGCACCATGAAGAGATCGACCATGTCCGCGACGGTGGTCTCGGACTGACCGACGCCCACGGTCTCCACCAACACAACGTCGTAGCCGGCCGCCTCGACGACCAGGATGGTCTCCCGCGTCGCGCGCGCCACGCCCCCAAGCGTTCCGGCGGAAGGGGAGGGCCGGATGAAAGCGAATGGGTCCTGGGACAGGGTCTGCATCCGGGTCTTGTCACCGAGAATGGAGCCTCCGGTCCGGCTGCTGGTCGGGTCGACCGCCAGAACCGCGACGCGGTGGCCCTTGTCCGTCAACAGACCCCCGAATTTCTCGATGAATGTGCTCTTTCCAACGCCCGGCACGCCCGTGATACCGATACGCCGTGAGTTCCCCGACTTTACCTGGAGCGCCTCGAGCATCTCCTGGGCGAGCGGTCGATGATCCGGCTTCCGGCTCTCCACCAGCGTGATCGCGCGGCCCATGGCGGCACGGTCTCCGGCCAAGACGCCCGAGACAAGATCCGGAACGGAAAGCGGGGTCCGTTGGGGCGACCGCAGCGGCGGACGCCCGGCAGCAGCTTCTGTCACGGCTCAGGCGGCCTCGGTATCGTGGCCGAGTGCGCGCTCCAGCATGTCCAGAAGGTTGTTGGCCGCCTCACCAATCACGGTGCCCGGCGGGAAGATCGCACTCGCCCCTGCCTCATAGAGCGCATCGAAGTCCTGCGGCGGAATAACCCCGCCAGCGACGATCAGGATGTCCTCCCGCCCCACGTCCTTGAGCGCTTGGCGAAGTGCTGGAACGAGGCTGAGGTGGCCCGCGGCGAGGGAGCTTGCGCCGATCACGTGAACGTCGTTCTCCGCCGCCTGACGTGCGGCCTCCTCTGGCGTCTGGAACAGCGGGCCAATATCCACGTCGAAGCCGAGATCGGCGAAGGCCGTGGCAATCACCTTCTGCCCCCGGTCGTGGCCGTCCTGGCCCATCTTGGCGATCAGAATGCGCGGCCGGCGGCCTTCCGCGCGCTCAAACGCGTCGACCCGCCGCCGCACGCCGTCGACGATGCCCGAGCCATCGCGGGCGGCCGACACTTCGGCTGAATAGACACCCGTCACAGCCCTCACCTCCGCCACATGCCGGCCCCAGACCGTCTCCAGCGCCATCGAGATCTCGCCCACCGTCGCCCGCGCCCGCGCGGCGTCGACTGCGAGCGCGAGCAGGTTGCCCTCTCCGGACTCAGCAGATTTGGACAAGCGGTCCAGCATCTCTGACACCGTTGCCTCATCCCGCTCGGCCCGGAGGCGGGCGAGCTTGTCCAACTGGCTCCGGCGAACGGAGTCGTTATCGACCTTCAGGATCTCGACGTTGTCCGGGTCGTTCACCCGGTAACGGTTGACACCGACGATAGTCTGCCGCCCGCTGTCGATCCGGGCCTGGGTCCGCGCTGCGGCCTCTTCGATCCGCATCTTCGGAATGCCGGCCTCGATCGCCTTGGCCATGCCGCCGAACGCCTCGACCTCCTGGATATGCTCCCACGCCCGGGCGGCGAGATCATGGGTCAGGCGCTCGACATAGTATGACCCGCCCCACGGGTCGATGACATTGCAGGTCCCGGTCTCCTGCTGGATCAGAAGCTGCGTGTTCCGCGCGATACGGGCACTGAAATCCGTCGGCAGGGCCAGGGCCTCATCCAGCGCGTTGGTGTGCAGCGACTGGGTATGACCGTGCGTTGCCGCCATCGCCTCCACACAGGTGCGGACCACGTTGTTGAAGACGTCCTGGGCGGTCAGGCTCCACCCGGAGGTCTGGCAGTGTGTCCGAAGACTGAGGGAACGTTCGTTCGCCGGATCGAACGGCTTGATGAGCTTCGCCCAAAGCAGCCGGGCCGCCCGCATCTTGGCGACCTCCATGAAGAAGTTCATGCCGATCGCCCAGAAGAACGACAGGCGGGGTGCGAACTTGTCGATGTCGAGACCGGCCGCACGCCCGGCACGAACATACTCGACCCCGTCAGCAAGCGTGTAGGCGAGCTCCAGATCCGCCGTCGCCCCAGCCTCCTGCATGTGATAGCCGGAGATGGAGATCGAATTGAACTTCGGCATCCGGGACGAGGTGAAGCCGAAGATGTCCGAGATGATCCGCATCGAGGCGGCCGGCGGGTAGATGTAGGTGTTGCGGACCATGAACTCCTTGAGAATATCGTTCTGAATGGTCCCGGAGAGCTTCTCCGGCGCCACGCCCTGTTCCTCCGCCGCAAGGACGTAGAGGGCCATCACCGGAAGCACGGCGCCGTTCATGGTCATCGACACGCTCATCTCGTCGAGCGGAATGCCGTCGAAGAGTTGGCGCATGTCCAGGATCGAGTCGATGGCGACCCCGGCCATTCCCACATCGCTGCCGACGCGCGGATGGTCGCTGTCGTAGCCCCGGTGGGTGGCCAGGTCGAACGCGACCGACAGACCCTTTTGCCCGGCGGCCAGGTTCCGACGATAAAAGGCGTTGCTCTCTTCGGCGGTGGAGAACCCCGCGTACTGGCGGATCGTCCAGGGCTTCGTGACATACATTGTCGGATACGGCCCGCGGAGGAAGGGCGGCTTGCCGGGCACCGTGTTGAGGAAATCGAGGCCTTCCAGATCCGCGGCTGTGTAGGCTGCCTTGACGTCGATGCCTTCCGGCGTGACCCAGGGGTCCGGCAGATCCGGCATCGTTCCGCCAGTTCCCGATGCGACGTCCCACGGAACGGTCGAGAAATCAGGAATGTTGCTCATGGCTCGATCACTCCCAACGCAGCGGCGAGATCGGTCAAAACTCCGAGCGTATCGTCGCCCATATAGATGAAGGTGTCGATTCCGGCGGCCCGGAACGCGTCCTCTTGCTCTCCGGGACGGCCGGCGAGCAGCACCCGCTCGGCTCCCGCGGCCTTCAAGGCGACTGCGACATCCGTCGCCGAGGCGCCATAGACACCATCGGAGGAACACAGGACCGCCATGCGCGCGCCGGAAGCCTTGAAGGCATCCCCGACGGTAGCTGCGTCGACCTCCGCCGAGGCGACGCCGATACCGCCGGCCGCCAGGTAATTGGCGGCAAAGGTGGCGCGCGCCGTGTAGTCGGCGGGTGTTCCCAAATTGGCGCGGAAAGCGAGGGGGCGTTGACCCTTGGCCTCCGCGACCGCGTCCGACAGAGATCTCAGGCGTTCGAATGCCTCCCCCTGACGGTGCCGGACCAACGGCTTAACCGTCTCGGCCGGTCCTGTTGTCACGCCCAAAAGCGCGGACAGACTGGCGCCCTGCCGGGCAGCCTCCACCAGATCTGAGAACCCACAGCCCTCGGAGACTTCGACATCCCGATGGGCTGGACGCGCGGCCAGAACCGCCGCCAAGTCGGGGGTCCGGGTTTCCGGCCGTTCTTCATCGAGGTTCGGGAACTCACTAACGCCGGTAACCGGCGTTTTCCGGCGCGCGAGATCCTGTTCGCGCTTCGCCCAAGACGCCGAACAGCGACGGGCGATATCACCACTCAACAAGGCAGACGCCATACCGCCCGCCGCCTCAATCTCCCCAAGGATGGACCAGGCGCCCCGTGCCATCGCGCCGGTCAGACTCTCCACATAGTGGGACCCTCCAGCGGGGTCGACGACCCGGGCGAGTTCAGACTCCTGCATCAGAACAAGCTGGGTGTTCCGGGCAATCCGCCGGGCAAAAGCCCCTGCATGCCCGACAGCCGTATCATGCGGAAGAATGGTCACGGCATCCGCACCGCCCACCGCTGCCGCGAAACACGTCACCGTACTGCGCAGCATGTTCACCCACACATCCCGTTCAGCGAGCGTGCGGCTGCTCGAAATCGCGGCGATCTCTACACGGTCAGCCGCAGACCCGGCCCCGCAGGCCTCCAGCAGCCGTGCAAAGGCAGCCCGTGCCGCACGTATTTTCGCGATGCCCGTGAACACATCGGCACCGATCGGCAGGGTCAACAGTGTTTGGCTGGCTACCACGGCCGGATCGATGCCGGCGCGCTCCGCCGCTCTCAGATATGCCGCGAAAGTGGCCAGCGCGAAGGCAAGGTCCTCAACATCGGTCGCACCCGCTTCCGCATAGGAAGACACGTCGATACCGAATGTCCGGGTCTCCGGCGCATGGTCAATTACGTAGGACGCGATCCCGCCTAGTCGCCCCAGCATCTGATCCAACGACGCTGGAAGCCGCCCATCGCGCGCCAGAGCGCCCAAAGGGTCGGCGTTGAGGCGAAGTGGTACCGTTTCCGCATTTCCCCAGGCGAGCGCCAAGGCTGCCGCCGCCTCAAACGCGCCACCGGCCTCCAGGACCAGTGGTGTATAGGCATGGTCTTGTCCAGCAAGTGCCGTTTCGAGATCCGCGAGGGATTGGATGACGACCCCGTCGATGCCAGCACCGCCCGGATCACCGGTGCGTCCGGCACGGTCGAGCCGAAGTCTGATACCGGTCACCGCTTCCGCCACCCGATCCCGGGTGATGTCCTCCGCCACGACCGACGGCTCGGGGTAAAGATGCAGTTGATCTATCCGCCAGCCGATCGACACGCGTTGAATCGTTGCCGACGTGCCGCGCGCGAAGGGTGCCGATCCGGGCAGACCCGCCGGATCACCAGAGGTATCCATCTCCTCAGGGCCATAAAGCGGCTCAAGCACGATGCCATCGACCAGTGCTGTGCGCATCGCCTTGTCGTAAGGTTTGCCCTTCAGCGTTGCATCGACGAGCTCTCGCCACACCTCTCGATCCGTCGCAGGAAACTCTCCCGCCAGCGTCATGGGCGTCCCGGCAGCGGCGTCTTGATCGGACATGGGCTCTTCCTTCCTCGGGCTCTGACATTCTGTACCCGAGGGCTCCGTCTCCTCCAAGCCCGGAGACGAATGCCGAAAGGTCCATGTCGGGATCGATGGGAGGTCAGGCGCCCGGTCGTTGCCAGCCGAGAATACCGAGCTTGATCATCCACCCGATTGTCAGGAAGGCGCGGTCGTACTCCATGCCCGTCAGACCGTCGACCAACTGAGAGACGGGCAACGGACCGTCCGCCGCCAATCGCTCCAGGGTCTTCGTGCGCCAATCGGAACGGGTTCGCCAGACGTCTGCAACGCCGTCAAGCACCACACCGGATAGCTGGCGCAGCTTGTCCGGCGTCCACCCCTCGCGTCGGAAGACCACGGTCTCCTGCGTCAGCTCATCGGTCGCGAAGTGACTGAACTGCCTGAACGGATCCCCTTTGACGGGATTAATTGCGACCGCCCCATCACCAAACGCAGATGCATCTTTCCGGATTACCGCCAACTCATCGACGACCTTGCTGAAAGCGTCGATGACCACGGGCCAATCGAAGGTGCTGCGGACCCGCTCCCGGCCAGCCTGGCCCATGCGACGGCGAAGGCCGGGATCTTCGATCAGGCGCGTGAACGCGTCTGCGGCGGCCCCGACATCCACGGCTGTATGCTGCGCGACGCCAGCCACATACGACTGATAGGAATCAAACCCAAAGATGTGGCGCTCGATGATCAGAGGCATGTCCGCCGCCGGCATCACGGTCGGGATTCGGAAACCCTGAACGCCATCCTCGACGGTGAACTTGTAGCCGTCCCAGTCGGAGACGACGACGGGGAGACCGGAGGCCATCGCCTCAAGTGGCGTGATGCCAAAGGTCTCCTGAATGTTGTCTACCAGGGAAACGAAGATGTCCGCGGCCGACCAAATCCGGTTGACCATTGCTCTGTCATTGCCGTCGAGAAAGTGCATCTCGACATCTGGGGCATGAAAGAGTGCGGTTTCCTCATAGAGCAGCTTCTGCGCCTCCTCATTCGGGAACCAGCCGACCTGCAGGAAATGGATCTTCTTGCCCGTCCGGCGGGCCGCCTCTTGCAACGCCTCATATGTCGGCTGCGGGAAGCTTTTCTCGAAGAACGACAGGCGTCCAACCCACAGTACTGCGATTTCGTCTTCGGCGATGCCAAGCCGCGCCCGCAACCGTTGCCGGTTTCCAGGCTCGGCTGCCATCCGTTCGAACCGCTCAAGCTCCACACCGAGCGGAACCAGCGGCAGATGCGGCAAAGGCTGGGCTGTCCCCCCGAAACGGTCGGCGAGGTAGGCAGCGTGGTCGCCCAGCATGGTTTTCAAGTGATCCTGTACAGCCGGAGAGGTGCACAGGAGCGCGTCCCAAGGCTGAACGGGTGCGGTCACGGCGTCGGCCATGTACGACCGCATCGCAGGCGGTGCCAAGGAATGGACAAGACCGATCAGGCTGTACGCCCGGTCGTCCCCCGCCTGCCGGCGCCGGAGCCAGGCAAGATCCGCCAAGTCCGCCTTGCCCCGGAAGACACACCCGACGCGGCTGGCCTCCTCGGACTGAAAAATGGAGGTTGCAACGACCTTCTTGGGCGGCTCCCCGCCGCCGAAGAGCGCGGCCGACAGATCGGAAACGTTCGGCTGCTGATGCATCAGGAAGAGTTGCTCATCACCCGGCATGTAACGGGCGATCGCGCGGAACATCTCGTAATTGGCGACGTCCTTGCCGAATGGGCGGGCGCCGTAGCCGACCCGGTCTCCGGGTACATATATCGCGGTAGAGTTCTGCATAGCGCGGCGGAGAGAACACCCGCGCGCGACCCGGGTCAAGGCCTTGGTTCGCGGCATGAAAGTCGGTTTACCCAAAACCAAACAGAGCCTTCCTCAAAGGGAGTGGCGTGCTAGTCTGCGATGGCAATCCGGAGGCCTTCCATGACGTTGTTGTTCACCCATCCCGACTGCCTCGAACATACGCCTGGGCAGCTCCATCCGGAGCATCCGGCCCGGCTTGCGGCGATCATGAAAGCGCTTGAGGATGATGCGTTTGCGGCACTCGACCGGCGGGAGGCGCCGCTGGCCTCTGTTGAACAGATTGCCCGTGCCCACCCGATGTCCCACGTGGAACGGGTCCTGGCGGCAGTACCCGAGAGCGGATTGGTTGCGATCGACGGGGATACAGCCATGTCGCCAGGCTCCGGCGACGCGGCCCGCCGTGCGGCCGGAGCCGTGTGTGCAGCCGTAGACGCCGTTCTTGGCGGCGAGGCGAAGACGGCATTCTGCGCCGTCCGCCCGCCGGGCCACCACGCCGAGCCGGAAATCGCCATGGGCTTCTGCCTCTTCAACAGCGTGGCCGTTGCCGCGAGGCATGCGCAAGCCGTCCATGGCCTTGAACGCGTCGCGATCGTGGACTTCGACGTCCACCACGGAAACGGGACCCAAGCGATCTTCGAGGCGGACGGCTCGGTCTTCTACGCCTCGCTCCACCAATCCCCGCTCTACCCGGGTACCGGGGCAGGGCACGAACGGGGTGTCGGCAACATCGTCAACGTCCCGCTGGCTCCCATGGCCTCGGGCGTAGAGCTCCGCCGCGCGCTGGGTGAGGTGATCGGGCCCGCCCTTTTGGACTTCAAGCCTGAACTGCTGATCATCTCAGCGGGATTTGACGCCCACGAGGATGACCCTCTCGCCTCTCTCAGGTTTACGGACGACGACTATGCCTGGGCGACGCGCGAGTTGCTGCGGCTGGCTGACATCGCCTGTGACGGGAAAGTCGTCTCGGCGCTGGAGGGCGGGTACGACCTGGATGCGCTCGCCCGGTCCACGGCCATCCATGTCCGGACGCTCATGCAGGCCGGCTGAGGGCTGATCATCGGAAGCGCGTCAATTCGCACCGCCACATCGCCCGGATCGTCCCGGTTTTGACACCGATCCGCCTTGAGAAGTGCGAGGTCGGCGCCTAAACTCCGCGCCTTCTCTGAAGGAGATAGAGCGTGAGCGATAGCACCGAGGCAGCCCCGTCCCCCATCAACGACCTGAGCTTCGAGGAAGCCCTGGCGGAGTTGGAGGCCATTGTCGGTCGGCTGGAGAACGGCCAGGGCTCGCTCGACGAGGCCATCACCGCCTACGAGCGGGGGGCGCTTTTGAAGCAGCATTGCCAAGCCAAGCTTGAGGAAGCGCGCCTGAAGGTCGAGCGGATCAGGGTACCGGCGGCCGGTGAGGCGGCGACGGACAGCACGCCCTTCGACGACGCTTAGCCAGGAGAGCCTGGAATGGAGAGCCTGGAACTCGCCCTGGCCGATTGCGCACGCAGCACGACGCGCATCATGGACCTCTTGTTGCCGAACCCCGATGACGCGGAGGCACGGCTCCACGAGGCGATGCGCTATGCCTGCCTTGGCGGCGGCAAGCGTTTGCGGCCGTTTCTCGTCCAGGAGTCGTCGAAGCTCTTCGGTGTGGACAGCCGCTGCGCCGCACGGGTCGGTGCGGCTGTCGAGTTCATTCACGCCTATTCCCTCATTCACGACGACCTTCCGGCGATGGATGACTCGGATCTGCGCCGGGGCCGACCGAGCGTTCACAAGGAGTATGACGAGGCCACCGCGATCCTGGCCGGAGATGCCCTTCAGGCGCTGGCTTTCGAGGTGCTGTCAGAGCCGGAGACCCACTCGGAGCCCGCAGTCCGGATCGAGTTGGTGGCCGAATTGGCCCAAGCGTCCGGAGCGCACGGCATGTGTGGTGGGCAAATGATCGATCTCTTGGCCGAGACGACGGATTTCGACATCGGCGCGATCACTCGGCTTCAACGCATGAAGACGGGCGAGATCTTCGCCTTCTCCGCCATTTCCGGCGCGATCATGGGGCGGGCGGGAGACCGGTCGCGTCATGCCCTCAAGAATTTCGCACAGGAGATGGGTCTGGCGTTTCAAATTGCGGATGATCTCCTGGATGCGGAAGGGACTGCCGAAGAGACCGGCAAGCCTGTCGGCCAGGACGCGGAGGCGGGCAAGGCGACCTTTGTCTCCATCCTGGGACTGGACCGGGCCCGGGCTCAGGCCCAACTGTTGAGTGAGCAGGCCTGCCGCCATCTGGACGTGTTTGGTGACCGGGCGGACCCGCTGCGGGCGATCGCCCGCTTCGTCATCAACCGGGCCCATTGAGCGGCGGAGGAATGGGCATGAGTGAGCTTCAGACCCCCCTGCTGGATCAGGTCAACGAGCCCTCGGACCTTCGGGCGTTGCCCGCCAAGGATCTGCCGCGTCTGGCACAGGAGCTTCGGGCGGAGACCATTGATGCGGTTTCCGTGACGGGCGGCCATCTCGGAGCGGGCCTCGGGGTGATCGAGTTGACGGTGGCACTCCACTACGTCTTCGAAACACCGCACGACCGCCTGATCTGGGATGTGGGCCATCAGGCGTATCCCCATAAGATTCTGACCGGCCGGCGCGACCGGATCAGGACTCTGCGCCAAGGCGGCGGTCTCAGCGGCTTCACCCGCCGCTCTGAAAGCGAGTTCGATCCGTTCGGAGCGGCACACAGCTCAACATCGATCTCCGCGGGTCTCGGCATGGCCATGGCGCGCGACCTTCAGGGTGACGACAAGCATGTGATCGCGGTGATCGGCGACGGTGCGATGAGCGCCGGGATGGCCTACGAGGCCATGAACAACGCGGGGGCCGTGGGCAGCAAGTTACTCGTGGTTCTCAACGACAACGACATGTCGATCGCCCCGCCGGTGGGGGCGATGAGCGCGTACCTCTCGCGCCTTCTGTCCTCGGAGCCCTATCGGGAGTTGAGGCGGGTTGCGAAATCGGTGGTTCAGCATCTCCCAAAACCGTTCGAGACCACGGCACGACGGGCGGAAGAGTATGCGCGCGGCATGATGACCGGTGGGACCCTCTTCGAGGAGATGGGCTTCTATTACGTTGGTCCGGTGGATGGTCACAACCTCGACCACCTCCTGCCGATCCTGAAGAACATCCGGGACAGTGACCAGACCGGCCCCGTGCTGCTGCATGTGGTGACGGAAAAGGGGCGCGGTCATCCTTTCGGTGAGCAGTCCGTCGAGAAATACCACGCCGTACAGAAATTCGATGTGGTCACCGGCACCCAGGTGAAGGCGAAGGCCAATGCCCCGAGCTACACATCGGTTTACGCCGAGGCACTGATCCGCGAGGCGGAGAAGGATGAGCGGATTGTCGCGATCACAGCCGCCATGCCGTCAGGCACGGGCGTGGGGACGTTTCAGAAGCGGTTTCCGGATCGGGCCCACGATGTGGGTATCGCTGAGCAGCACGCGGTAACCTTCGCCGCCGGCATGGCTGCGGAAGGGATGAAACCCTTCTGCACGATCTATTCGACATTCCTGCAGCGGGCCTACGATCAGGTGGTCCACGACGTGGCCATCCAAGGGCTGCCGGTGCGCTTCGGAATCGACCGCGCGGGGCTGGTGGGGGCAGACGGCGCCACCCATGCCGGTTCCTTCGATGTCGGCTATCTCGGCTCGCTGCCCGGCTTCGTCATCATGGCCGCATCGGATGAGGCGGAGTTGGCCCGCATGGTCGCCACGGCAGCAGCCTACGACGACGGGCCGAGTGCGGTGCGTTACCCGCGGGGCGAAGGCGTGGGCATCGAGATCCCCGCGAGTCCCGATCCGTTGGAGATCGGCAAGGGCCGAATCATTCAGGAGGGTAGTCGCGTCGCTCTGCTATCTCTGGGCGGCCGTTTGCAGGACTGTCTGGCTGCGGCTGAAACACTGGCAAGCCGAGGCCTCTCTACCACGGTTGCCGACGCCCGCTTCGCCAAGCCAATCGACACGGACCTGGTCTCAAAGCTCGCCCGCGAGCACGAGGTCCTGGTGACGATTGAGGAAGGGGCGATCGGCGGCTTCGCAACCCAGGTGATGACCCATCTGGCCAATGAAGGGGCCTTCGATCGTGGGCTCAGGTTCAGGCCGATGACCTTGCCCGACACGTTCGTGGATCACGACAATCCGGCGCGACAGTACGCGTCCGTAGGCCTCGACAGTGCTGGCATCGTTGCCACGGTGTTGTCCGCGTTGGGTCAGGACATGGCCGAAGCGCCTGCGCGGGCGTAGGCCTCTCAACCGGGACATGGTGGATTGGCGAAGAAGCGGTTGGATCAGCTCCTCGTCGATCGCGGTTTGGTCGACAGCCGGTCGCGCGCTCAAGCGGTGATTCGGGCATCGAAGGTGCGCTTGAACGGCGAGGTGCTGTTAAAGCCCAGCCAGAAGCTCGACGAACAGACCGATTTCCAGTTCGAAGGGTTGGACCATCCGTGGGCATCGCGCGGCGGACTGAAGCTCGCAGCGGCACTTCAGCACTTTGATATCGACCCGGCAGGCCGCGTCTGCCTGGATGTCGGAGCCTCGACCGGCGGGTTCACGGATGTATTGCTGTCCGCTGGTGCCGCGCGGGTCTATGCCGTGGATGTGGGCCGAGATCAGCTTGTACCGAGGCTTCGCGACGACCCGCGTGTCGTGGTGATGGACGGCCTGAATGCCCGGGATCTCGTAGCCGACCTCATTCCTGAACGTCCGGCGTTGATCGTCTCCGATGTGAGTTTCATTTCGCTCCGTTTGGCGCTCCCATCTGCCCTCGATATGGCGGCACCGGGCGGCAGACTGGTCACGCTCGTGAAACCTCAATTCGAAGCAGGCCGCGAGCATATCGGAAAAGGCGGGATCATTCAGGATCCGGCTGTCCACGACCGGGTTGTGCACGAGATTGAAGCCTGGGTCGGCGGGCTGGACAGGTGGCGTGTCGATGGGGTCACGCCGTCGCCGATTTTGGGCTCGAACGGCAACAAGGAGTTTCTATTGGCCGCAACATGCGTATTGTGAGGCGGCTCGACTGTGCGACGGAACAGGCGATTCATGGCCGACGACGACATCGACGACATCCCGGACGCGGACCCGGAAACGGACGCCGCCGAGGCTGAGACGGTTGTGACACCGGTAAAACCGGTCGCGCGACTTGGGGAGATTGTCGCCGCAGCGCTTGGGTCCACCCAGCGGGAATGGCTGACCAAGGGCCTCGGCGACCGTCTGCCACCGCCAGACAGCGACAAGGCCCTGACAAAGCGCGCCGCCGCCCGGATCGATCACGAAACGCTACGCCGTCAGGCCGTGATCGACACGATCCTGTACCGGACACTCAGCATTCTCCCGAAGGAGGTCGATCCCGGGCCGATGGACCCGGATTGGGCGCCCCGTTTCTTTGCCGCCGCCGCGGACAGTCAAGACCCGGAGCGGCAGGCCATCTGGTGCCGCATGCTGGCCATGGAAGTGGAGCGGCCCGGCTCGATCCCGCAAATCGTCCTTCACCGCCTTCCCGGATTGTCGCCGGACGTTCTGGATTGGATGCGGCTGTTCGCCGGGTTCGCGATCAGCAATTTCGTGGTGAGGCTTCCAGACACGTTTTTCAATGAGCGTGGCTTGACCAGCGACGTTCTGCTGCTTCTGGAGGAGTACGGTCTCCTTCGCACAAACCGTGACCTCAGCAAGATTTTCCGCAGCCAGGTGTCCGACCGGTTCTCGACCAACCTGCTTTACATCGACAAGGTCATCCGGGTAACGCACGCCGATCCGGGCAAGGAATTCACCTTGCAAAGCTATCGGTTAACGGAGTTCGGGGCGACGTTGGCGCGTGTGTTCCTGGAAGAAGGGGAATTGGCGTCAGACACCGAATACGTCATCGAGATCGTCAAGCTTGCCCAGAAACAGGGATTCATGGTGGCGCAGGCAGACATTCTCGCGCGCGCTAGCGATCAGATCGTCGCCAAGCATTCCCCGTTCTGCGATATCGTTGCGCTTACGCAGTCGCCACTCAGATCAGCGACACGATGAAGAAGTCTTCGACCATCTCCGGGAAGCGCTGATCCAGCATGGCCCGGACATCCGCCTTGAAGATCAAGAGATCTTCGGTCGTCGGGCGTCCATCCTCGAACAAGCGGACAGCAAGCGGATAGACGATCCCGTTCACGGTCCACTTTGCACTCTGGATCTCGACGCGGGCGTTCTGGTCGACCGCCTGGATCGCCGCGTTGACCTTACCCTCGACCAACTGACCTTTGACGTAGAGCGAGATCGTGTAGGGGCCGAGTGCCATCACGTCCTTGCCGATGCGGTGGCGGAAGAGCTGTTCCTTGTTGAACTCGTTGTGCTTCTTCTGCTGTTCCCGCGCCTTCTGGTTCCGCTTGGTCTCAGCGGCGTCCGCTTCCCTCTGGGTCGCGTCCGCGGCGCGCGCCAAGTCCGGTCCGAACAGCGTCACACCGAACGCCAGAACCAAAGCCAATCCGAAAACGCGCCCCGTCATCGTCAGCCGTCTCATCATCACCGTGCCTCCAACGCGTCCGCTTCTGCCCGGATTCCTCGTTCACCCAAGCGCGGCGCGACCAACTCCATCCACCCTTTAGTATAGGTAATCATCCGGTAGATTTCACCGCTTGCCCTTACGAAATCGTTAAGGTCCCCCTCTTCCAGCAATCGCCAGAGGAAGTCGACGGGGTCTTCCGGGCGGGGATAGACGACGAGACGAACGGTCTGGCCAGCGTCGATACCAGCCGCATCACGGGCGAGCGCCGTCGCTTCCGTGTATCCACCGAGGGAGTCGACAAGCCCCAATCGGCGCGCGTCCTCGCCGCTCCAAACACGCCCCCGGGCAATCTGGTCCAGCGCCTCACGGGAAAGACGGCGGCGATCGCCCACCTTGTCGGTAAAGTCCGCGTAGATCGCATCAAGAATACGGCTCAGGCGGGCGGACTGCTGGGCTGTGAACGGCTCCCACGGAGAGAACATTGGCGGCCCGTCACCGGTGCCCACGTGGGCCCGGCCAATGCCCAGCCGGTCGAGGGCGTCGCCGATGACGACCTTTCCGGACACGACGCCAATGGAGCCTGTGACGGTGCCCGGATGGGCGAGCACATGATCTCCGCCAAGGGCGACGAAGTAGCCGCCGGAGGCAGCGACATCCGCCATGGACACGATCACCGGCCGGCCGCTGTCACGGGTCAGATCCACCTCTCTCAGGATGGAGTCCGACGCCACATAGCTGCCTCCGGGGCTATCGATCCGCAGGATCACTGCAGCCACGTCGGGATCTTCCCGCGCCTCGGTCAGGGCCGCCCGCAACAAACCGGTTGAGGCGGAGTCCGGGTCGAGAAAATCGGCGCCGCCCCGCACGATCTGGCCGGAGACCGAGACGACGGCCACAATCGGTGAGTCCGTTTCGTAAGCCTCAGGCTCGGTATAGAGGTAGTCCCCGATCGTGATCGCTTCGCCCTGGGCTTGATCCTCCGCCGCGGCGAGGGCGCTGTCGCGATAGGTCAGGTCGTCCACCAAACCATTGACCCGCGCCTCCGCGGCAATCATCGGACCCGCATCTGCGAACGCCTTGATCGACGCGGCCCCAAGGCTTCGGGCGCCGGCGATATCCCGGGCCACCCGGTCAAACAGCGACTCCACGAGGTCCGTATAGTTCTGCCGGATCGGCTCCGGCAGGGTGCTCTCGGTCAAGGTGGCGGCGACACCCTTGTACTCGTGACGGGCATCGAAGTCGGGTTGGATGCCGTACTCATCCAGAATTCGGCGGGCGAGCGGTATGCTCATATGCACACCGCCCAATTCCACCAGCCCCGAAGGCTGAACCAATACAGTCTCGAACGCGGTGGCGAGGTAGTATCCCGTGGAGAGCGCGCCCACGGGCTCGAACGTGTCAGCGAACGCGGTGGTTTTCCGGCCCGACGCCCGGAACCGGGAGATCGCCGACCAAAGCTCCTGCGCCTCGGCGATGTCCAGATCCGCCTCCGACAGATCCATGAACAAGCCGACGACCCGCTCATCCCGCTCCGCCCGGGCGATAGCGTTCACGAGGTCCAGCACCGTGGCAGCCCCGCCCCCGTCCAGGATGGCGGCGAAAGGATCTCCGCTCGCGGTCTCGGCCAGCGGTCCAACCAGATTGACCTCAAGCACGATGCGGTCCGGAAGGTCACCCGCCTCTTCCTGATGGGGAACAAGCTCGCTCAACGAGGCCACCATCACCGATAAAGCGACGATCACCAGGACGAAGAGCACGCCCAGGGTGGCAAACAGCGTAACGATCCAGCGAAACATGCCTTCTCCAGGCGTGGGTAAGCGGCCTTACGATCCAGAGCCGCCACATTGGGCCGCATGGCGCATCACATGATCCGCCAGGACACAGGCCATCATCGCTTCACCAACTGGGACCGCGCGGATGCCAACACAAGGGTCGTGGCGGCCTTTGGTCACCACATCGACCTCAGCGCCGAAACGGTCAATTGACTGGCGTGGGGTAAGAATCGAACTGGTCGGCTTCACCGCGAACCGGGCGACAACCGGCTGACCCGTCGAGATTCCGCCGAGCACGCCGCCCGCCCGGTTCGACAGGAAGACCGGGCGACCACCCTCCATCCGCATCTCGTCCGCCGCCTCTTCTCCGGGTTGGGCGGCGAGATCAAAGCCGTCGCCGATCTCCACCCCCTTGACCGCGTTGATGCTCATCATCGCGGACGCGAGATCGGAATCGAGTTTGCCGTAAATGGGCTCCCCCAATCCGGCGGGAACGCCATCCGCCACGACCTCGACCACCGCACCGGCAGAGGAGCCGCGCTTGCGCACATCGTCGAGATAGTCGGACCAGCGGGCCGCTGCCTCCGCATCGGGCGAGAAGAAGGGGTTCTTCTCCACCTCCTCCCAATCCCAGTTGTCGCGGTTGATCTTGAGGGGGCCGACCTGAACCAAGGCCGCCCGAACCACCGAGGCATTTCCGAGACGTGCGGTCAGAATCTTGCGCGCGACCGCACCCGCAGCCACCCGCATCGCCGTTTCCCGCGCCGAAGACCGCCCGCCGCCCCGGTAGTCCCGGATGCCGTACTTGGCGTCGTAGGTGAAATCCGCGTGGCCGGGGCGGAACCGGTCCTTGATCTCGCCGTAGTCCTTGGAGCGCTGATCCGTGTTCTCGATGACGAGCCCGATCGGCGTGCCGGTCGTCTGCCCCTCGAACACGCCGGAGAGAATGCGCACCTCATCCGCCTCCCGCCGCTGGGTCGTGAACCGGGATTGGCCCGGTTTCCGGCGGTCGAGATCGTATTGAATGTCCGATTCCGAGATCGGGATGAGCGGCGGCGCGCCGTCGATCACGCACCCGATCGCCGGGCCGTGACTCTCTCCCCACGTGGTGACGCGGAACGCCTCACCGAAGCTGTTACTGGCCATGGCCGGTTTTCGACCCCTCAGACCACCGAGATATCGGGCGCGTCGACGGACTTCATGCCGACGATGTTGTAGCCGCAATCCACATGGTGAACCTCCCCCGACACGCCGGTCGAAAGATCGCTCAACAGGTAGAGCGCGGAGCCGCCCACATCTTCCAGAGTCACGTTGCGCTTCAGCGGCGAGTTGTACTGGTTCCACTTCAGGATATAGCGGAAATCGCCGATACCGGAGGCGGCGAGGGTCTTCATCGGCCCCGCCGACAATCCGTTGACACGGATGTTGTCGCCGCCGAGATCGACCGCGAGGTAGCGCACGCTCGCTTCCAGTGCCGCCTTCGCCACGCCCATGACGTTGTAGTGGGGCATCACGCGCTCCGCCCCGTAATAGGTCAGCGTCAACAAGCTGCCACCGTTCGGCATCATTGCCGCCGCGCGCCGGGCAACCGCCGTGAACGAGTAGCAGGAGATATCCAGGGTGCGGAGGAAGTTGTCCCGGGTCGTGTTGACGTACTGACCCTTCAACTCCTCTTTGTCGGAATAGGCGATCGCATGGACCACAAAATCGATCTCGCCCCAGCTCTCTTTCAGCGAATCGAACGCCGCGTCGATGCTGGCGTCCTCCGTCACATCGCAGGGCATCAGAAGGTTGGAGCCCACACTCTCCGCCAGGGGCTCGACCCGCTTCTTCAGCGCGTCCCCCTGGTACGTGAAGGCCAGCGACGCGCCGTGATCGGCCGCAGCCTTGGCAATTCCCCAGGCGATCGAGCGCTCATTGGCGACGCCCATGATCAGCCCCTTCTTTCCGGCCATGATCGGCGCGGGACCTGTCATCAGGATCCTCGTCTCTTTCTTGTGTTGCCGCCCGCACGGAAGACCCTGCACAGACCCCCCGGAGCCGGGGTGGCGCATCCTACACCAAAGCCATAGGCGGGCAAACGGAAGGGGTAGGGTGGTAGGAAGTAGCAGGAACGGGACAACCGCCTACCGCAGCGCAATCACAACCGCATCCCACATCGTGTATACTCCCACCCCATGAGCACGGACACGTCACAAACACGGTTGGCGCGGTGGCGGGAGTCGCGGTCGGGGCGGATCGCGGGGGAGATCGCGCTGTATGTCGGCTTCGCGGTGATGCGGTTCTACCGCGACCGGGGGATGCAGGCGGCGGCGGCACTCACCTACACGACCCTGTTGGCGCTGGTGCCGATGATGGCGATCGCGTTCGCGATTTTTGCTGCGTTTCCGGCGTTTGTGGAGATCCGGTCCGAGCTGGAAGGGGCGATCTTCGACCACCTGGTGCCGGAGGTGGGGGACCAGGTCCGTGCCTACCTCAACAGCTTTCTCGGCAATGTGGAGAACTTGAGCGCCATCGGCATCGTGGCACTGGCGGTCTCGGCGGTGCTGTTGCTGTCGACCATCGAGGCGACGCTGAACACCATCTGGCGGGTGGAGCGGCAGCGTCCGATTCTCATGCGCGTGCTGATTTTTTGGAGTGTGCTGACCCTCGGCCCGCTTCTGATCGGCGTCAGCATGTCCGTGACGTCGGATGCTTTCACGATCGCCAGGGAATATGTGGACGCCTCGGGTCTGGTGGCGGAAACCGGCGTCCATCAAAGGACAACGGTTCTCGACCGGCTGATCGCCGCCGTTCTGCAGACCATCGCCTTCACCGCGCTCTTCGTCGTGGTGCCCGCGCGCTCCGTCCGGATCAAGGATGCGGCGATCGGCGGGGTGATCAGCGGGGTCGGGTTTGAGACCCTGAAATGGGGCTTCTCCCTGTATCTCGGGAACTTCCACACCTACCAGACGATCTACGGCGCGATGGCGACGGTGCCGATCTTCCTGATCTGGCTCTATGTTTCCTGGACGATCGTGTTGCTGGGCGCTGTGTTTGCGGCCTCCTTTCAAGACTGGTGGCAGGAGCGGAACCCAGGCCTGCTGCTGGTGACCCGGACGCCCGGAATGCAGTTCGACACAGCGGTCGCAATCCTGCGCCATCTCCAGAAAGCCTCCGCCGACGGGTCGGAAACGGAGCCGTCGACCCTCGGGGAGCTTGGGCCAGGGGAGGTCGTCGATCTTGTTGTGGAGAAGCTGCGGGCGGGGCGCTACATCGGGGCGACGGAAGATCACGCCCTTGTCCTCTCAAGGGACCTGCGCCGCGTGACGGCCTGGGATCTCTACCGGGATCTGGAGTTGGCCGCGGTGGGCGACGAGGATCCCGCAGTCACCCCGCGCAGCCAGGCTATGGAAGCCCTCGACAAGGCGGAGCGCGCGGCCCTCGGCATCAGCCTTCTGGACCTGGTCGAGCAGGCAAGCCGCCAGGGTGACGTGGTCCCGCTCTCACAGACGGACAGATCAGCCAGCACGGGCTGATATCGCCAGAAGGCACAGAACCGACGGCAAAAACCGCGCGCCTGGCCGCCGCCCGGTCAGACGAACTTCATGCGGTGGCGGGGGTTGTAGCCTCGGGTCTCACGCCACTCCTCCAGGAACTTGTTGAGTTCCGGATCGTCCCCTTCCGGCAGCATGATCTTCAGGGTGACGTATTGATCCCCTTCCGGCTGCCCTTTGGTCGCGGGCACGCCTTTGCCCTTAAGGCGGAGCCGCGTGCCGGAGTTCGAGTTACGCGGAATCTTAAGGGAGACATTGCCGTGGACGGTCGGCACGGTGATCGTGCCGCCAAGCACCGCCTCATCCAGCGTCACCGGGATCTCGACATAGACATCCCGCCCGTCGCGCATGAAGTACTCATGCTCCATGACGGTGATCTCGACATACGCGTCGCCATTGGTCTTGCCGTCGGGACCAAGCCTTCCTTGGCCTTTGAGACGCAGCGTCTGTCCAGTCTCGGTTCCTGGAGGGAACTGAAGCTCGATCGTCCGGCCGTCCGACAAAGTGACCCGCTTTTTCAGACCGGCCGTTGCTTCGATGAACGGGACCTTGAGCTTGTAGCTCACATCCTGGGGCCGTTTCGTTGAGTCCTTGTCCGACTTGCCGCCGCCGGCGGCACCCTCCTGATTGGGGGGTGTGCGGCGGCTGGCGCGCGCGTCACGGGTCGCCGCCCGGAAGATGTCCGCGAACGGATCCTCATCCTCGTCAAACCGGGTATCGAAGCCGAACGGCGTCTTGGTGGACCGCTGACGGCCCGCATTCCATCGCCAGAAGCCGCTCTTGCGGCCCCCGCCAGCATCCATTTCCCCGCGGTCGAATTTCGCCCGTTTGTCGGGGGAGGACAGGATGTCGTAGGCCGCGCTTACGTCCTTGAACTTCTGCTCAATGATCGGCTCGCCCGGATTGAGATCCGGGTGGAGCTCTTTGGCGAGCTTGCGGTACGCGGACTTGATCTCATCCTGAGACGCAGTCCGGTCAACGCCCAGAACAGTATAGGGGTCTTTCATGGCCCTGACGCCTTAAAGCGGGGCGGAACTGATCCGTCCCGCCCCGTTGCTATCCGAACTAGGAAACTGACTGTCGTTCGGTCCGACGTCAAACGCCTCTGACGCAAAAGCGATCAGTTGACGATCTTCCAGGAACCATCCGGCTGCCGGCACGCGGTGCCGAAGCCCTGCTCGGTCTTCCCGCCGACCGTGATTGTCTGCTGGAACTCCCGGCAATAGGTGCCGCCGCTAGTCTGATACGTCTTGGTCGGCGTGATCGTGCCGGAGTTGCCGCTGTCCGGGTTCTGCCAAGCGGCGACCGAGTTGGTCGGCTGGGTCTCTAGCGCCTGATTCGTGGTCGAGGCCATCGCGGCCTTGTCAGCGCTATCCAACGACTTGCCGACCTCACTGCCGAGGAAGGCGCCGAGCAGCGTACCAGCGGCGATAGCCGCAACCTGACCGCTCCCCCCGCCGAACCGCGAGCCGAGCGCCGCGCCACCTGCGGCACCGGCCAATGCACCGATCGTCTGTTTGGTACCGGTCGACTCACATGCGGCAAGTGTTGCCCCCATGAGCGTCACCAGAACGATCTTCTTGAACATCCGTTTTCGTCCTTTCCTGTGCAACCGAGGCCCTGGCCGGGTCCGTCGGTCCCCTTAGCGCTTATGCAGACCCTATTGGTCTGTTATGTCGCGCCCGCTCTCAGCAAGATTGAAGCCAGTGCGTGGCGGGATTAATCCCTTGCCCCAGATGCGGCTTAATCTGAGATTTGGTCATCATTTGGGCAATTCCAAGAAGACCCTCGCATCTTCGGACCTGGGCCTATCATAACGCGTGAACCAAGGCGGAGCGACGACAAGATGTTCGAACTCGACACCAACGACCCCTTCGATCTCTTCGACCGCTGGTTCAAGGACGCAGAGGCGTCGGAGCCTAATGATCCAAATGCAATGACGGTTGCGACAGTAGACGGTGAGGGACGCCCCTCCGCCCGTATTCTTTTGCTGAAGGGGGTGGACCCGGACGGTTTCGTTTTCTACACGAATTTCCAGGGCCGTAAGGGACGGGAACTGCTCGGAAACCCGAACTGCGCTCTCTGCTTTCATTGGAAGAGCTTGCTGCGGCAGGTCCGGGTCGAGGGCCCGGTGGCGCAAGTTAGCGATGGGGAGGCAGACGAATACTTCCAATCCCGTCGCCGGGGGAGCCGCATCGGCGCCTGGGCATCTCTACAATCTCAGCCCTTGGCAGACCGGGACACGCTCCTAGCGCGGGTGGACGAGTACACACGGAAATTTGAAGAGAAGGAGGTCCCGAGACCGCCCCATTGGTCAGGTTTCCGGCTGGTGCCCAGAGCCATCGAGTTCTGGCAGGACGGGGAGTTCCGTCTCCACGACCGTTTCGTCTTTCAACGGAGTGATCCGACCGGTCCCTGGACGACGGAGCGTCTGTTCCCCTAGACGCGACCAGGTGGCCTTGCGCTAGTCTGCGCGTCGAACGGTTCTTAGAGGGGATGGGCTGCCATGAGTGACATCGTTGACGTGAACGGGACGAGGCTCCGCGTTCAGTGGGACGGGCCGGAAGACGGTCCCGTCGTGATGCTGTCGAACTCACTGGCGTCACGGCTGGAGATGTGGGACCCGCAGATACCCGCTCTGACCGGTGCCGGATACAGTGTCCTGCGATATGACTCCCGTGGCATGGGCTTGTCGGAGGTTCCTCCCGGCCCGTATTCGATCGAGTTGTTAACGACCGACGCCGTCGGGCTGATGGATGTCATGGGATTGGAGAAAGTAAGGTTCTGCGGGCTGTCGAAAGGCGGGATGGTTGGCCAGATGCTCGCCACGGTGCATCCACACCGTCTCCACTGCGCGGTTCTTTGCGATACAGCGGCACAACTAGGGCCGCCGGAAGTCTGGGACGGCCGGGTCCGTATGGCGCGTGAGCAGGGAATGGACGCGATCGTCCAGCCGACGCTGGAGCGCTGGTTCACGGAAGCCGGTCGTAAACGGCAACCGGACGATGTGGCAAGCGTTGGTGAAATGATCAGCACGACTCCGCTTGAGGGGTACGTAAACTGTTGTCACGCAATCAAAGTGATGGATCAGCGGGAAGCGATCAAATCCGTGGATATACCGGTCCTGGTTATTGTCGGAGAAGAAGACACCGGAACACCGGTCTCAGCAGCCGAGTTGATTCACGCGAATATCTCCGGGTCGGAACTCGTGATCCTCAAGGAAGCGGCCCACTTCGCAAACATGGAGCAGGCGGAGGCCTTCAACGCGGCACTGATGCCGTTTCTCGCGGCTCATGGCTGAGAGCAAACCGTTCCGGCTGAAGGGCAAGCGCTCGCCCACACCGGTGCCCAAATGGGGACGTTTCAGCTCATGACCAATCGAGTGACTGAAGATGGTGTCGTCATCGCCGATACCGTCACTCTCCTAGGGCCGGAGTGTGACGGTAAGGTGGTGATCGGGAACTCTCATGGCGGCGTGTACGCGACCTATCTCGCGGCGAAGTCCAAAGCGCGCGGCATCATTCTCAACGATGCCGGCCGGGGTAAGGAGGATGCCGGAATCAGCGGGGGCACATATGCCTCCGGCCTCGGTATCCCCTATGCAACGCTGGATACGATGAGTTGCCGCATTGGCAACGGCGAGAGTGCGGCCGCTGAGGGGATAGTTTCATATACGAACGCAGAGGCTTCGCGGTTGGGTGTGGAAGTGGGTTTCGGCGCTATGGATGCTGCCAGACTGATGACCGCGGCGGACAGACCGGATCTGCCGGTCCCAGCTTACGAAGAAGCCCGGATTGAGTTGCCAGTCCGATCGGGGACACGACGCGTCGTGCTGATGGACTCGATATCACTCGTGGCAGAGGGCGATGAGGAGAAGATCGTCGTTTCCGGCTCTCACGGGGCAATGCTCGGATCCGATCCGACGCGGGCGTTGAAACAGATGGTCTATGCTGCGTTCTTCAACGACGCAGGGGGCGGCAAGGATCTGGCGGGCATTTCGAGACTGGGGCCGTTGGATGGATGGGGTATCGCCGGAGGAACCGTCGCGGCTCAGTCTGCGCGAATCGGCGACGGCAGATCGACCTACCACGATGGTATCCTTAGCCACATCAACCAGACGGCTAGAGCGATGGGCGCGGAGATTGGCATGCCAGCCAAGGACTTCATCGACTCCTTGGCGCAAAGGTAGACCAGGCCGTGAGGACTAGGAGGGAAAGCTGAGATGGCGCTGCTTGGCAAAGGAATGCTGATCACTTTCACTCAGGTGGATGCTGCAGACGACGAAGACTACAGTGAGTGGTATAATCGGGAGCACATCGACGAACGGGTCTGGATGCCGGGCTTTCATCGGGCCAGACGGTATGTGGCCGACGGACCCGCACCGATAAAGTATTTCGCCACCTATGAGACCGACACGGTCGAAGATCTTTCACATCCGGATTACATGAAAAGGCTCGCGAACCAGTCCGAATGGTCGCAAAGGGTCATGGGTCGGTTCACAGCCTTCGAACGATTGACTGTCCGCGTTACTGTTGATCTCACGCACGGTTTTGGTGGCGCGGTTAGTCTCGCCCGCTTCTTTCCAGGCGAGGGAATTCGGGACCAGCTGCGCGAGCATCTGGCAGAGTCGCTCCTGGCCAGTCTCAGCAAACGGCCGGGTATGTTGGGGGCGTGTCTCGTGGAGAACGACTTAGCCGTCTCTGATGTGGGCGTTCGGGCTCAAGGCAAGGAGCCCCCTTCAGATCAGCAGCCCGAGTGGATTATCATTCTCGAAGCGGCCGATGTGGACACGGCGAGATCAGCGGTCTCTTTCGGATTTGGCAGTGGATTGGAGCGGTTCGGTTTGGCGCCCGACGCGTTCGCGCTCACGACCTATCGGTTCCTGTTTGGGAACGCCAGATGACGAGAATCACCTCATCGGCGAGTTAACCATAGCATCCGACAGGGAATGACTTACGTAGGAACATACGAAGCCGGATCGGTATTTGACTGGAGTGATCATGCTGCGACTTCGCTCGACGAGACCCGCCTTAGCGGTCGGTGCTGTGGCCGCCATGCTCACAACCGGCCTTGATGCGTCGGCGCAGACTGTCATTGAGGCGGACTACCAAGTGTTCCTTGGGGGTCTGCGGGTGGTCGAGATCGAAGCGCGCACGGAGATTGCGCCAGGCGGATACTCGATCGAGTCTCTTGGCAGGTCGTCCGGTCTCTTGGACACACTGTTCTCTTTTGAGTCCCGGTCAACGGCGTCCGGCCGGATCGTCAACGGCGAAATCATACCGGAGCGTTTTCAGGTGCGCGGGATCGTCAGAGATGAAGTGCGGGAGCTTGACCTTGAACATCGAGACGGTGCACCGCCCTCCCTCCGTATAGACCCTCCGATTGACCCGGAGGAGCGAGATCCCGTTCCAGAGCATCTGCAAGTCGACATCGTCGATCCGCTGTCTGCCATCGTGCACGCCAGCTTGTCTTGGCGGAACTCCACGCCATGTGACGACACGATTCCGGTCTTCAATGGACGCGCCCGAACAAACATTACCCTGGCACCGGCGGGTAAAGAGCGACTGAAGAAGTCGCGGCATTCGAGTTTTGAGGGCGAAGCGTACGTTTGCGAAGTCAGTTTCGAGACACTGGCCGGCGGCTTCAAAAAACCCTGGTTCGGCAAGGACCGAAAGGCGGACCCGATCAAGCTTTGGATCGCGAAACTTGATGGTACTGATTTCTGGACACCGGTCCGGATGGCCGGTGACGCCGTCATCGGCACCGCGTTTGTTCATCTCACGGATGTTTCCATTTCTACGCTTCGAGCAGAAACAGACCAGACAGTCGTTATTGATGAGAGACATGCAGGGAAGCAGATGTAGACACCATCAAGGCCAGTCTGCTGAGACGTCATACGCTTCCATGTCTGTTGTGGAATCGAGCAAGCTGATGCTTCGCTTGTGAGCATGGGCTGAAGCCACCAGAGCCGCCCCGTATGACAATGCGGCACGGAACAGGGTCGTCGCATCATCATCTGTCATTACGCGGTCGACGTTGGCAGCATCCCGCCAATAACCGCGGTGTGCACCGCTTACGCCCTGCGAAAAGAGCACAAGCGCCGATATCATCCGGCTCTGGGATCTGGAATCGATCTGATAGATATGGCCATCGCTGTGAAGAAATCCGTCGGACTGCCGCTGTGCAAGCTCCCGGTCGACCTCCAAGGCCAAGGAGGCGCGGCGTTCACGGATGCCAACGGCCACCTCCTCTGTGCCCAGATTCCTCTTTCGCTGGTTCACGACCCAGATATCGCCGTCCCGCTGCCCGGCCCGACCATCGTCGACGGTCAGTGCCTCAAGCACTTCATCGTCATCAAGCGTCGGCGACACAACGCGGACGACCAACTCAGAAGTGTTTTCGAGGTCTTTGTATCCTCTTCCGGCGTATCCCGCCGCCCTCGCCGATTGAGACAAAGCGGCTCCGGGCCGACTAAATCCATTGCGGAACCGCCGAAACGAACCAGTGGCTGTATCGATTTGTGCGATCATGATCGCTTCTCCCAAGCCTGTTGAGCCCGACACCTCACCTTT
The DNA here is from genome assembly GCA_963691835.1 of Thalassobaculaceae bacterium. Taxonomy (GTDB): domain Bacteria; phylum Pseudomonadota; class Alphaproteobacteria; order Thalassobaculales; family Thalassobaculaceae. The sequence continues at coordinate 2,466,584 of OY829383.1, read as the reverse complement.
GGTGATCGAGCTAAAGATGGCGATGAAGACTGATTTGCCGCTACGAAGTCGGGACGGGCGTCCATGCCGGGGCGGGTGAGAACCTCGCGGCCGCGGTCACTCTGACAGCGGCGAACTCCCCATCGTAGTTCCACTCGGTCCCCCGACTCTTCCCAATCATGAGAGGTTGATTGGTTCCAAGATCAATGGGACCACTGTAAGAAATAGTTTTCCTTAGTTCACCATCGAGAAAAACATATATTGAATCAGAAACTCTCTGGACCACGATATACTTCCAAGATCCTGGATTCAGGAAAAATAAACTGAGATGATTCTGGCCATTTATATAAAGATCTACATCGTAAAGTACACTTATACTGAATGAACTGTTCCCGAAAATTCCCCTATGACGGCCATTCCGCCTCAACTTGGTGACAATTTCGACGGTAAAGTCGTTTTCGTCCGGGCCAGAGCCTTGAAGTGCCGCAGCCTCAAAATAATCTAAAGCACTGTCGAAATAGCCGTCACGACACCAAAGACTGTAGCCTGTTGGCGATTCTTCATTTGGCGTCACGGTGGCTTCACCGAACGACGTTAGAGAACGAGACGCACTTGACAGATCTTCAAGCACAGGGTCGGTTGGCTGCACGAGTAGGTTTACTCTTTCCCAGTGCTCGTCAGATGGTAGTGTAATACTTGCCGGCCCGGGCAAAAACATGACCAAGCTCCAAAAGATCGGGGTGCCAAGAGGGATGGATGGCGTTTCAAGGGCGTAACTCAGATGTCCGAGTCGGCGACGACTGATTCCGACAGCGTGCGTGTGACACTGATCGGTGTCCGCTTTCGCCCAATTTGATCGGCGACGAGTGATTTGAAGTGCTCAACGCTCTCTTCCTCGGACCGATTGATGAGCTCCACGGCCCAATCGACCACCTTCGAGGGTGTAAGGTCGTCAAATGCGACGAATGTCTCCGGGTCCACCGTGGTGGTATCAAGGAGCACGTCGCCGTAGACCTCCGCGGTGACACCGTCCTCACCCACGCCAATTAGACGCCAATGAACGCGTGACACGACGTCCGAAAACTCTTCGGCACCAATTGTCTTTGTGGGCATCACGTCCAGGCTTTCAACTTTCCAGGTGTAAGTGATGGTCATGCCGGAACCTCCGTTTCATCGGTCAAAGTTTTGATTTCAGTTTTTCCAGCCGAGGACTTGGCGCCAGATACATTGACGAGGCCTTGAAGCGCTTCGATGCATGAGTTGAAGGCGGGGACTTCGCCGCCTTTCAGATCCGCGCGCGCAAGGAACTGCAACGTCAGGCTTGCCACCTGAGGTGTCATGACTTCTCTCCGAGGATGTGGGGGTTACTGGATGGTCTGCTCCAGCGCTTCGATGCGCTGTTGTTGGTTTTGTATGGCCGCAATCAGCAAGGGGACGATCCGGCCGTAAGAGACACTCATGGTCCCTTCACCGTCCGGTGTACCTCCAACGACTTCGGGCAAGACCTCGAACACCTCTTGAGCGACCAGGCCGACCTCTCTTCCCGCAGCGGGATCAGACTGCTTTCGGTAGGTCACCGGGTTGAGCGATGAGATCACCGCAATCGGGTCATCGATCGGCAGGATGTCCGTTTTGAGTCGCGCGTCCGATGCCTCAGTCACCGTGCCGGTGAAGTAACCGTTGCCCCCGACGTGAAGACGCTCGGTTGGTGCGCTGGTGCCGATGCCGACATAGCCGGTGTCCGGGACCACACGCATACGCTCTGTGCCGTTGGTGTAAGCGCACACCATACCAGCGTCTAGCGCATTCAGGTTAAGCTGGCCGGTCCCACGATGACGAAGTGCCGAGTTTGTGTTCTCGCCGCCATATCGGACCACCCGAAAGCTATAGTCTGGTTGATCCGGAGTGGATACGAGATCGACATATGCATCCCCTTCGCCCGTTCGCTGCGCGCCGACCCCAAGCCTTGCCGGGGTCGTCGTTAACAACGGGCTACCAATGAGAATGCTCGGCCAACCACCAACGGTCAACGGCGCGACCTGAAGTTGGCCGGTGAAGTAGCCGTTGCCCTCGACATGGAGCCGCTCGGTCGGTGCGGACGTGCCGATGCCGACATAGCCGGTGTCCGGGACCACACGCATACGCTCCACGGTGTTTGTCTGAATGGTCACTGCACCAGCGTCTTGAGCAATCAACTTCAGCTCGCCAGGACCTCGATAGAGTAGGGCACCATTGGCGTTCTGGCCGGTAAACCGGACCAGTCGAATGCCATAGTCCGAATGAAGCGGGGTGGATACAAGATCGACATAGGCGGCACCTTCCCCCGTTCGCTGTGCTCCAATCTCAAGCCTTGCTGTGCCATCCGTGAGATCGGGGCTCCCGACGAGAACTGTGGCCCACCCCCCAACGGATGACGGCGCAACCTGGAGCTGTCCCGCGGGCGCATCGGTGTTGATGCCGACATTCCCATCTTTCATGATGGCCCAGACCCGTTCGTTGGCTCCAACGCCCTCGCCGAAGCGGATTGTGTTTGACCAAGAGTCGCCGCTGTCGTCGTTGTGGAAGCCGATCCACGTGTTTTTGATCGGCGAGCCATCGACGTTGTACTCCAGTCGGCTTTCGGTACCGCTCCAGGTCGCTCCAGAGGTCTGTCGGACTGTCTTTATCAGGACGTTCGCCTGATTGTCGGTGGCAGTCGACGCCATGAACGCGACCTGCTCGTCTCCGGCCGCCTCGCCCAAGGCGTCTGACTGGACGTGGAGCCGCGCGAGGGGCGCGCTGGTGCCAATACCGTAGTCTCCGTTGCCGGAGCGCCGCGCGATCTCAGAGCCACCCATCAGCGTCCGCTCGTAGAGCACGCCACCCCCGTAGTTGATGGACATCCCCGGAGCACCGTCGTTGTCGCGAAGGTCGAACCGCGCGAAACTGTTAGCTGTGCCACCGGTGATATTGACCGCCGCGCTTGCGTTCGGCCCCTTCTGTGCGTTGATCACGCCGATGCGCGTCATGTCGTCTTTGTCTTCTCGCGCAACTAGGCGCCAGTTGCCGTTGAAGACATCCCCATCAGTTCCGATGGCGATGTCGCCATGGAACTCCCAATCCCCATCTCTAATCTCAGCCCACAGTTCCTCGTCGTCGCCCGCGCCCTCACCAAAGCGGATCGTGTTTGACCGAGAACTACCGCTGTCGTCGTTGTGAAAGCCGATCCAGGTGTTCTTAATCGGCGAGCCGTCAACGTTGTACTCCAGGCGGGTTTCGGTGCCGCTCCAATTGGATCCGGCGCTCTGACGGATCGTCTTGATCAGCACGTTTGATTGATTGCCGGTGGCCGTTGAGGCCATGAACGCGACCTGTTCGTCTCCGACCGCCTGGCCCAGGGTGTCGGAACGAACATGAAGCCGCGCGAGGGGCGAGCTGATACCGATGCCGTGGTCACCGTCGCTATTGATGCGCCAGATCTCGGATCCGCCCATCAAACTACGGACATACTCAACGATTGAGCCGTACGAGAACGAAGCCGAGGGAGCACCATCATTGTCTCTGACATCAAAGGTCAAGAATCCACCGGATGTTCCGGTCATCAGCGTCGCCGCAGAACGGACATTCGGTCCGCTGGCCCCGTTGACTACACCGATGCGCGTCACATCATCTTGGTCTTCTCGCGCGAGAAGCCGCCAGTCCAGTCCGTAATAGTCGCTAACGGAGCCAATGCTGACGTCGCCGTCCGACCTGATTCGAAGACTCTCCTGACCATCGACGCGGAAACCGATGTAGGAGCCAACAATATCATCGAACGCGTCTGCTTCGATGTTTAAGGCACCAGTGCTGCCGTCTACGGTGATGCGACCGCTAACACCCGTGTCCTCGTCGGTAAGGCGGATCTCCGGCGTGATGTCATGGAGATGCAATAGTGCTTGCGGGTTAACGCGTCCGATCCCGACCTTGCCATCGTGTATGCCCAACAGGTCATCCGCCGCAAATTCATCGCGGAACATGAACTGACCATTGTCGCCAACCCGCAGAGACCATTCGCCTTCGGGGCGCTCGAAGAACATTTTCGGCTGCAGGCTGTCGACCTGACGGACTTTGATATTGCCAACCACGTCCAGTTGTTCGGTCGGGGGGGTCGTTCCCACACCGAGAGCGCCGGTTGGAACCGCAACATCACCCAGAACCTCCAGGCTGGAGACTAGGGTGACATCCGGCACGGCGGGGTCGTCATTGCCGCCGCCGTCATTGGACGGCAGGACACTTCCGTCGATTTGGCTCACCGCCCAAGCGGATCCGCCTCCGGCCTCATCAAGGCGGACCGCAACAATGGTTTCCGTTCCGCTGGTTTGGGCGGTCCAGTCGACAACGGCGCCCAGCCATGTCGTATCCGCGAATACAGGCTCGAAGCCACCCGGGCTTCCTTGGGTGAGCTTCAGAATCCAGGTCGACGTGTGATCGGTTTCTGGAGACGGAAAATCGAGGACCGCGTCTCCAATAAGGGTCGCTCTCAGTTCCATGGGAAGGTCGGCGCTGACGGATACCGTCCCAAAGATACTTCCCAGGCTGCCGACCTTCATGTTCACGGTGTCGATGAACAGACCGTGGGACCCCATGTCGATCGGCCCAGTCATCGTGCCCGAGGAAACGGGCATGTAGCTCAGCGATATTGGATAAGTTATGACCCAATCCGATCGCGCACTCGCCCCCTCCCAGAGTTCGACGTCCACGGTGATCACCTGTCCGGCAATCGAGGCCACTGTCCCCACCATCCAGTTGGTCGGCGCCGCGGCGCTGGTGGCTCTGACTTTCACACCAACCGCAAATGCGGGCTCTTCGGCCACGGTGAAGGACACCTCGCCGCTTCTTGGCGTGATGGTGGTCGTTGAGAGGTTCCCCGCTCCCTTAAAGAACGAGGCTTCACCCCTAAGAGCGGACGCTTCCGCCGCGAAAGCGCTGAGCATGCCGGGAAAACCCGATACCTCATCGGCATAGGCATTGCCCTCAAGGTTCGCGCTCGTGAAGGTCTTGCCATCAATCGTGACGGTCCAAGGCATCGTTTCGGCTCCATGACTGCGCCCTCACTCCGAACGCACTGGGGTTCGGGACGGCGGCGCGAAACTGAAGAAATGGAATGTTTGGCTCTCGGCGCGCGAAGGCGCCTCAGATCAGCTCTTCGAGAACAAAGTCCTTTTGGTATCGCCCAGCCGTTGGATTGGAGATCGCGGTGGACTCAGCCAGGACGCCATAGATTGTCTGACGATGAAGATGCTGCTCGTTTGAGGGGTCGAGCATGACGAGAATCTCGCCCCCTTTCCCCTTTACGCGCTCCAGCTCGTAGGCGTTGCCGAGCATCTCGTTCTGATCGAGATCAGAGAGCGTGAAGCGGAGCCGCCGGAAACGCGGCCTTTGGTCCACATAGACTTGTCCGCCACGGGACGTTACCCGCCTGCTCTCATCAACCTGCTCAATCGACCAGCCATATTGGACGTTGATCGAGGGGCGCCATGCTGGCGCGACAACGAGACGGCCAGCTTCAAGATAGCCGTCTTCATTGCCTTCGTCTGACAACTCAATCCGGACCGCACGCGCACGCACGGGGGTGTCCAGGACCACGTAACCGCCAATTCCGTAGGAGGCGACGTCATCGGGCGAAGGACGTCCACCCCAATTGAATTCGCCCCATAGACCAACCCCGAAAGGGTAGATGGACGGCCAAATCGGCTTAAACCCTGTATCGAGTAGCGTTTGCGTGCCGGATGCGTCAGATGACAGCACGACCCGCCACGTTCCGGCTTGAGTAAGATTGTGTCGGAGCAACCCAACAAAGGAAACCGGTCCGCTTTGAGCGAGGTCCAGATCAACGACAGTCGAAACGGCATTTGCGTCAGTCGAGCGCGCCATCTCGGTGATCTGCTTTGATCTGAGGTTTTCGAGCGGCAGTCCTTCACTCCAACTGCCGCCGGAGAAGGAGCCGGTATCGGCATAATTCCTGTAGGCAATAAGAATGCTGTCCATGCTGGCCTCGCGAATCTGGTTCGGATCTAGCCCCAAAGTGTCAGCTCGACCTCGTTCACAGCGCTCTCCTCCGCCATCCCGACAACCAGGAAGGTTTTCCCGGAGTCCAAACCGTGCCGTGGATACACAACGGTCACCGACTGGCCGAGATCCAGTGTGAAGGGCTGCGCTTTCACCCGTACTCGATAGGATTGGCGATCTTGCCCGTAGAGCAGCAAGAGGCGATCAGCTTCCGCCTGGGCATCCTCCTTGGTGACCAAAGCACCATCCGAACGCTCGTCTCCCGCCAGCGGATGAACGGTCTGCACGGTCGCGTCCGAGGCTTCGGCAAGCCGAAAGCCTTCCGCGAGATCCTGACGGTTCTCCATTGCGACTGCGTCGGCCACCCCAGCGGCATCCAGAGGCGACCAGTAACGCCGGTACCCCACCCGCTGGCGCCAGATCGGCAAGCCCGTTGCCCGTCGTTCCAACTCCAAGATCTCTCGGTCGGTGAATGTCTTGATGCCGGTTGAACCCGGCTCGCCCAAGCGGCCGATCGTGAGCAGCCCCCCGCGACTGAAGCCATAATGGGCGCCAATGCTTCCGACCAGCTCATCCAGCACCGCTGCAACGGTCGTATCCGTATCGATGTGAATTCCAATCGGCGCCGACGCTCCCGCGTTCGTGGCCTCAAAACTCTCCTGATCCAATCCATCGGCGCTCAGGACAGATCTGTGCAACACGATACGGCGGATCACGTCGGGGACCGTGGACACAAACACCCCGTCGGTCTTGTCACCCTTCACCTCCGCCGTGATTTGTCCGGCAGGTGTGCCGCCGAGCTGGAAGGTGCCGAGCGCCAGGTCCACGGAGAACTGGCCAAACGAAGGCGTGCCGGTCGTCTTCGTCAGCGCAACGCCTGAGTCATGCACGGAGACGACATCCTCAATGGGGCCGTCGTGAACCTGGTAGACCAACTCGAACGATTTAATCAGAACGGGCGAGATGTGAAAAACATGGCCGAACGTCAGCGGTTTGGGCTTACCGGTCAGGGCTTCCGGCCCTTCCAAGTCACCCGTCCCGAGGTAGGTCGTCTCCTGGATAGGCTGGTCCAAGGTCAATTGCAGGTCTCGCAGGCGGATGGATACACTCTCATCCGTAAACTCGGCGGAGTCCGCGGTACCGTCGAAAATCACGGCAAAGGACTCGAACGCAAAGTCGGCGCCGCCGATAAAGACCCGCACGCGCCTGCCGTCGAAGGCAAGCCGTCCAAGATCATCAAGTCCCCCGTCGGCATTGTTCAACTCGATTTCCCCGTATCCGGGGACAGACCGTCCGGACAGCTTGCCGCTCTTAAACAGATGCCGCTCGAAATTGAGCGCGGACATCAGCCGAGGTGCGAAATACTGGTTCGGCGGTTCACTCCCCGGTGACGTCGTCAACCCGAAATCACTGAAGTAAAGCGGTACCGTAGCCATCAGATCAGGATCGTAGGGCTCGAGGATGGCCAGGAACTGCTTTCTGGCGAACGGATCGGCAAGCAAAGTTTCCAGCTCGGACATGGCCTAGCGCCCCAAAGCAGAAGACACAGACAGGGCCCGAGACAAATTGCGGTGAAGCCGCTCATTATCCTGACGGACACCGGACATCTCCGAGTGGAGTTTTCGAAGCTCCGACAGCAGAGCCGCATCGTTTGCTGTCGAAGTCCCCTCCCGCTGTGGGTTCGGCCGCGACTCATAGGACGGCCAATCGGCTGGATTGGGCAAAGCTCGCCCGTCCGGCGAGGGAACATACGCCTCCGGCAAACGGCCTTCCCCGTAGATTACTGAGCGAACAGCGGCGACATCACCGATGTGGGCCTTGCTCGCGATGCCGGGCGCACCGAACACGCTTATGATGCCATCTTCGTCAATCCGCGAACCGTGAAGCAGACGGTCAAGGCCTTGGACCCCTCGGCGAAGGGCCTTGAGCCCGTCGACAACCGCGTCCTCGCCGAGATGGTTGATGAAGAGCGTATCCTCTCCTGACGTTGAGATCCGCAGTTGCAATGCGTCAACGTGAGGCGGGCGGTGATCATTGGCAGGCATATCAAGGGTCACCGGAATCGTGCGGCCGTCGGGAAGCGGAACGAACGCCTCTGGCGTCCTGCCTTCTCCAAAGACCGCCAAAGCCGGCGTGTGAGTAACGCCGCCACGGGTGTCGGGCTCCAGAAGCACCGGACCCCGGCTGGTCATGATGCCGCCAGATGCAAACCCCATCGCACTGACCAGAGCGTCAACGTCCCGGTCCTGTTCCCGCAGGGCCGTTAGTTGACCGTTGCCAAAACCGGTTGGCGTCTCGAGCCCAGCCGCCTTGAGCGCCGTATAGATGGCCTTGTTTACCTCGGTGCGCCGACCCCAATTGAAGTCTTCCGGCAGCGCCAGCGCATCATCCGGCGGGGTGATCTTGTCCCTGATCTCCTCAAGAACCGAGAGCTGCTTCTCCGCCTGGGTCAGCTCGCGCTCAGCTGTAGACAGGGTTTCTCCCAACACGGTATCGACACGGTCATAGGCATCCGCGTACTGATCACTCGACCCGAATGCCTCTCGCGCCAGTTGGAGATATTCGCGTCCAGCACTGCCGAGATCGTCCCGTGCCTCCCGTGCGACCTCCTCATCCGCATTCGTGGCTTGGACGGACAAGGCCTCGAACCGTCCTCGGGCTTCTTCCAGGCGCTCCATCGGCGATAGGGTTGAAAGACTGGCATCCGCGCGTATCGACCGGCGAACTTCCGACAGACCATCTACGACGCGTTGGGCTTCATCCCGAATGCCCATCTGCTCCGCGATCTGTTCGTCCAACGAGGCCACCGCTTCGTCGATCGCATCTCTGAACGAGCGAACGGCGTTGCCCGACTCATCAAGCACATATCCCAAGTCTTCCAGTGAGGTCTCAAAGATATCGGCAATCTTGGCGATATCCTCGGAAGAGGCTACACCACCGCCGCGGGTCTCGGCTTCCTCCATAAGCTGGTCCCGAAGCGCTTCGGCTTCGCGCACACCCGCGAGGGAGGGGTCCAAAAGTTCATCCAGATCCAGACGATCCCGTTTCACAACATCGTCCGAACCCGCAACTACCTCATAGCCAGCCGCTTCAACGGCGTTCTCAAAGATCTGGTTGATCTTTTCCAGATCTGACTCGGACACGAGGCCGCCATTCTTTTCCGCCGCCTCTTTCAGCAAATCATCTCGGTAGGTTCGGGCCTGGCCAATAGCAGCCAAGCTGGGGTCGAGGATCTCGTCGAGGTTCGTGTAGTTCTTCTCTGCCACGCCTTGATCGTTCAGCGTGTATCCAGCCTCTCCGACGTCCTGCTCATAAAGCTCTTGGATACGCTCCATATAACTATCGAAGAGCTCGCTATCGCCGCGGCTCAACGTGGTCGCATCAGCGATCAGATTGGCCTTGTTCTCTTCAGCCTCGCGAAGTTGGGCCTTGCTGGGGTCGAGCGCTTCATCGAGGGACCGGTCAAACTCCTCTTGAAGGCTTGAGAACATCCGCTCGACGCCGTCCTCAATGTGCTGACTTGCCTCTTCCGCGGTGAAACCCGCTTCCTCAAGAACGGTTGCAAGGGCGCGAATTCCCGCCTCGCCTTCTGCTGCCTTGAGTGAGAGACCATCCAGTCGGCTTGCGGCATCTTCGAAACCACCGACCTGCTCAATCAAGCTCTCAGCGTAGTTCCGCATCGCAATCTCCGCTTCCGAGAGATTTGCTGCCGCCAAGTCATCGAGAGGGTCTGAGGCCGGTTCCGCAGGGGTCTCCGGGACTCCAAAGGCATCGTCGCCATGGATGAAGTAGCCGTCTCCCCGCCGGACAAGACCTATCTCCTCCAAACCATCTTCGCTTCGAAGGGTGGGGTCGACGCCCTGGTCCTCCGAAAACACAAACCGCTTGCCATCGATTACCCAGCCACCGAACCCGCCATTGGGGTCTTCGAACGTCTCCAGTTCGTTCGGAATTCCGTGGGCGTCACTGTCGTCACCACTGATCAGTTTAACCAACCCGTCATGGGTCACGACATCGGCCGGCAATGTGTCGACGGAAGGCTCTTGAGATCCCAATTCGAAAGCGCTGCGATCCTGACGATAGTCGTCGACCGAGCTTTCACGGTCTGGCCCGAAGAAGCGGTTGGCTTTCTCTAGAAAGTCGCGAACGTACTCGCGCTCCTTGTCGGCTCTCTCCTTGGCCGCTGCGTCAATCTCGATCACCTGGCGGTCAAGCGCCGTTGTCACTTCCTGAAGGGACCCGACGAAGTCCTCGAATGTGACGAGAAAATCGAGATCCGCCATGAACGTCTCGAGGTCGCTATAGTCGGCATAGTCCAGGGTGTCGGTCAGAGTATCTTGCGTCTCTTGGGACACACCCTTGAGCGTCCCTTCTTCCAGCGCCCTATCCAGGAACGCCCGAACGGCGAAGGCTGAGGCCATATCCTCATCTTCGATGCCGACATATTGCGCACCGCCACCGAAGCTTCCGTCACCTCCCACAAAAAACCCTTTAGGGAGCGCACTGGATCGGCCGGAGGCATATCCAACCAAGGATTTGTTGAGTCCTTCTTCATCGACCAACGTGCCGCCCAAGGCGATGGTCAGATCGTTGATGACATCGACAATCCCTTTCGCCATGTCCCGGACACCGGACAGATCTCCGTTATCGAGTTCGTGGGACGTGCCCACGACGGCTCGTCCGTTCACGATACGAACATCCGTTCTGGTCCACGGGTAGTCTTCGTCTTTGAAGATATTGGAGATGATCGGGATCGCGATTGCCGCAACCGCGCCAATCGGCCCGGCCGCGGCAGAGAGACCGCCCACAGCACCACCAGCGCCACCGAGAAGGGAGGCGAAGGATCCTCCCTCGCCGAACAACCGGTCAGGCCGCTCATGAAGCCACCATCGGCGCCCAGGAACTGATTGAACACCCCACCCAAGCCAGACAAGAAGTCCTGACCGCCGCCGCCGCTGCCGCCGAACAGTCCTAGAACACCGTCCAAAAGACCGCTCGCGCCGCTCGCGATGTCAGCCGAGCTCCCGTTTATGATGCCATCAACAAGCCCGCCGATGCCTTCCAGGACTGGGGCGAACGTGCTGTCAGGGTCGATGCCCTGAACCATGTCGATGAAGCCTTTGCCGACTGTGTTCCAAAGATCGCCAAATCCGACTTCTCCGTCCCCAAGCACCTTGGAGAACAGATCTCCAAATCCGCCCAGCATATCGGTGGAGAAGCCAGACCATAGGTTTGCGGACTCCTCGACAGTCTCCTCTTGGATATCGGTCTGATCTTTGATCGCCGCGTTCTGCTTCTGGATCAGCTCAAGAGTTTGCTCATTCAGGTCAAGCCGGTCGCTCTCCGCCGTCAAGAGATCGTCGCCCGATGGGGAAAGATCGCCCGGTTGAGAGACCACGGCAGGTGTGGCCAATGCTGTGGAAACGACTGCATTTGCCTGATGCGCAACGTCCGCAATCAGCCCATCAAATGCGCCGACGACATCTGTTGCCGCCAGACGGAGGCGATCGAACTCTTCCACCAGTGCCTCGATCGATCCGGCAGGACTGTCTTTCGACAGGCTGTCCGCGCGGGCGCCGTATCCGGTTGACACGCCCGTTCCCTCAAAGACTTCCATGGACTTAGCCTCCGCAGCGCATATCCGTCCGCCCCAGGGACAAGACCTGGGGCGGACTAGCGTTTTGATTTGGTCTTGGTGTTGGCGTGTGACCCGGCCGCACGCCTTTTCTCGGCGGCCCGCCTCAGATACGCCTCGTCCGCGACCCTGAGCAGACGCACAAATGCTTCCGGATCGTCGGCCGGAAACAGATCCAGATAGGCTTTGATCTCACTGAACGAGATGGCGCCCAGTTCGGCACCGAACCCGGATGAGACGAGGGGTCGGCCCCGGGACAGGGCCTCGAACGCCTGCATCAACGGCTCAAGGTCCGGATAGAGTTCCGGCCGGTTTCGAAGTGCTTCGGGTTCCACGCCGGTGCGCTCCGCGATCGATCGAAGGAAGTCGAGCTTCCCACCCCAATCGATGTGCCAGGCCACGAACTCGCTTAGTTTTTTTCCGCGTCCTCAAGATCCTGCTCTCGATAATGAGCAATGTCGCTTGCGGCCTCGACAATGAAGTCTCGGAAATCCCTGAGGTCAGGATCCGAGAGGAGACGGATTGTGGCGTCTCTTGAATACGGGATCTTTTCGCCATCCAGCAGAAGGTTCCGCCAATCGAGTACGACCGAATCCGCCAAGACCTCCGTCGTTACCCGTTCCAGCGTATCGTCGGGGAGGGTGCCCGCCCGCATCGCGCGCCGGAATGGCTTCAACCGGGTCTGCATCAGTTCCCGGTACTTTGGGTTACCGACCCGTGCCAACTTGATGGAAGCTCCGTCCTCGGCACCGTCGAGGGGCACCCAGGTCCCCTCAAGTTCCCGCCGGCGGCTGGTTCGGAATGCACTGAGATCCATGATCGGTCTCCAATACGGGATTGAGGATCAAGCCGGGAGACGGTCAATCTGGATCGTGCAATCCGTCGCGGGATCGCGCAGCGCCTGATAGTCGAAACTCGCAATGACGTCCTGATCGGCGCCACCAGCCGTGATCGCACCGGAACTGATCTTGATGTGCGGCAGGCTGATCACATAGGCGTTGCCCGACCGGTCCGTCGTTCGAAACGAAAGGCTGGTCGATGTTCCCGCGAGGTACTTGGCGTAAAGATCGCCGTTCACGAAGTACACGGCGACCGATCCTGTAACAGTGCAACGGCCCGCACCCATGTCGACAGCCCCCAGGCTGCCGACCGCGGAGATCGGCCTGACCTGGTTTGCCAACTGGATGCTCATCTGCTGCACGTGAACACCGGTCATCTCTACCCCGGCTTCCCGGAGATCTCCGACGCTGTCCACAGCGTTCATGACCTCCCCGACTGCCGGTGCGATGGGTGTACCCGTACCCGCAGATGATGAGCCAAGGGTCGCCGCACTGCCGGTGAACGTGAACGACCCGGTCAGCACCGAGCCACTCGAGACGTCCAAAGACATCTGATTTGCGACCATCCCGGTGAATGCCATGAACTGTCCGATGTCGCCGAACTCCTTCTCCAATGTGAGCGAGGTTTCCGCGACGCCGTTCCGGATCATTGATCCGCTGATTGATACCGTCAGACCGCCTGCTACCTCTGATGAGGCCGGTGCGGGATCCACATCCAATCTGCCCGAGGAAACGGATGTGACGCGGTAGATCCCATTGTTCTCCCCGCCGTTGGACTGGAAGCCGGATACTTTGATCCATTGGCCAAGCACGATCCCGGAAGATACGAAGTCGGTCGAGCCGGACGTGAATGCACCCGCGTCGTCCGCTGCAATGTCGCCGCTGGCGGAAATGGCGATGGCATCGCTCCAGGCGCTGTAGAACGCACTCTCGATCAGATCGTCATATGCACCGTAGGACCATTCGAGATTCACGTTCCCCGTAGCCGACGAACTCGTTTGAATCAGATCGGTGATCTGGCGATCGGAGCGAACCTCGTTCGACGTGGTCGTATCGATCGTGTAGCCAAGCCCTTCACCCGTGAACCGAAGCTCGGTCATGGCGGACGACGGAACCTCGCCCCAGTTCGATTCTTTGGCATAGAAAAGTTGTGTACGGCTTGAATCAGCCATTCCTATCTCCTGGGTCATATGGTCATGAGATCAGCCATCGTTTCGACAGCCGGTGGGCAGGTTGAACGGCAGGCGATTGGTGGGCGGACAGCGCCGACGCACGGCATGTCGCGAAATGTGCCTAGGCGACTTCGTCCCGATAAAACGGAACGGACGCCAACGCTTCGAACGTTTGGTCTTCGAGCTCCGAGGTGCTCACCGTCGGGCCAAGGAGAACATGGCTGGACAACGGAGCGGTGCGGAGAAGGGCGATTGCCTCGTCCGCCAAAGCGATGGCCGTTTGTGCTCCGCTTCCGGCCGGAACGCGGCAGGATACAAGGATCTTACCCCTGTGCCGGACGAGACGGCCCGATCCGAAACCGATCTGATCGGCGCTTTCACTCTCTATCGACAGACGGACCCACCCGGCATTGTCCGGCGGCTCTATGTCAACGTTCTCCCAAGCGATGGGCGTTCGCGTCCACGCCGCAGCGAACCATGTCTCAATCTCGGAACGGGTTTCCCTGTAGCTCATCGCGTCCTCCCGGTCGGGATCGTCGGCCGGTCTATCGCCGGATCTGCAAGCGGTAGAGGACCGGCGTCGCACCGGCCCAACTGGTCGATACGGCGAGAACGGTGTAGCGCGCCGTATCAATGCGCAGTTTGTCACCGGGTTCCGGCGCGTCGGGAAGCCCGCGCGCGGCGATCGTGACGTCCAGATCTCCGAAACGGGCCAAGGAGCCATCGCGTCCGACTTTGGCGTCTTCGATCACCGCGGGCACCTCCGTCCCGGCCGTGGTCGTGTCCACGAGGCCGGTACTGGGGTCGTACCGGCGTTCCTCGGTCCTCTCGACGGTGACCATGCGACCGGCCTTAAGCAACAGTCGGGCGGCGGTGTCCCTCAACCGATCATCCAACGCACTCATGACCGGTGAACCTCGACCGACAATCCGGCGGACGGATCCAACAATGGAGCGAGGATGATCTCCACATAGGGGAACAGGCGCCCTGGTGGGGCGTCATCCGCATAGGCGACAGACATGGCGCCCACGCTCTCGGAGCGGATTTTGCCCCCGCGCTCAAGCGGCGGTGCCAGAGGGCCGGACAGCGCGATGAGCGCCAGCTCCGCGCACGCGCGCGCAACCTTGTCGGGGATGAGACCGTCGTGGCGTCGCCCTTCCCGGTCCACCGCATCAACTCTAGGCCAGGCAAGCGGCTGCTCGGCATCCGATATGCAGCCCACGAAACGGAACGTTCCGTCGATATAGGCGGTTGCCTCCATCAGAGCCGCATCACGGGCAATCTGGGAGGCCACAGCCCAGCCATCGACACCCCGCGCCGCAAAATGCGCGTCCGCTTCAGCGGCGTCCATGTAGGAGTTGGTTCCTTTGATCAGGCTCATGGCATGTCCTTCCGTGTTGCCGACGGCGCGCACGCACGGTCGGCGCAGGTTTCCACCGGCTGAAGCGGCGCAACCGGATCCAAGAGCAACCAATTCGCAAAGCGGGTCGCGCCTTCGGCGAGGTAGGTCTCGTAGGCGGTTGCGACGACGATGTCGGTTTGCCGATGGCGAACCCGCACGAGATCGCGCCGAGGCATGTCGAAAGGCATGCGGCTCTCCGATCCGTTCCGTCTGACGATGTGATCTAGAGGGTCTAGGGCCTGGCTAACGGCTGGCTTGTTCTGCCAGAGCGGACCTCAGTCCGCCTTCCTCCATTGCCGAGCCGGTTCGCTGTGCGAACACTTCGCACATCGAGGGCTGAAGCTGGGATGACGCGACAACGAACGGCCGCCATCGGTCATCAAACGGGTAGTCCGCGATCCGGACCACGTCACCGGATGTGTCTTTCTCGTACCGGTTCACGAGATACAGGAGGCCACCAACGCCGACGACCCGCTCCAGCTCGGCGATGTACGCGGCCACGGTGGCGGATCTCATCTCCATGAAGGACCGGAGATTAAGGGCGAGATCCACTTGGCCATCCGGAACCGTCGCCAGAGCTGCCGGCGGCAGAATGGCGACGTCAAAGTCTTGCTCAAACCACGCCTCATCCCGCTGAACGTCCGCCGCGCCGACCATCCTGGCACCCTCCATGGCCTCGGACAGATATCGCCACTGAAGGCTGCCACTCTCCGGAAGGTCGATGATGATCACCCGGGCGTCTGGCCATACCCGACGCAGCTTGGCAGCGGTCGCCCCGTAGCCTCCTCCGACCTCCAAGATCGTCTTCGGAGCCGGACCACTGGCCGGCGGGTGCGGCTCAATGCGCAGCAAGAGACTTGCGGCATACCAGACACATCCGAGATCGTGCCAATCAACCGGTGTTGGGGGCTCGCCAACGAAAACAGACGGCGGCTGGCCGATCCCACTTTCCGACAGCGCCCCGATTGCGGAAGACGGAAGGTAGCCAAGCATCTTCTCCAAGCGCTCAGCGACCGCCGCGTCAACCATGCTTCGATCAAACGGCCATGGGCCGGGCACATCCGTTGGCTTAACCGCCGCGTGAGGCGCCTCGATCACCGCCGCCGGATCGCGCAGCCCAAGATTGTCATCCAATCCTAAGCTAAAGCCATTGCCTCTGAACGGCCCCCAAGTTGCGGGATGGTCGAACAGAACTTCGAAGTCCGGGCGAAAGAAGTCCCAATGCTCACTGGTTTCACCGAAGGGTCGTTTCGCTTCGAGGTCGCGAGCCGCCAGGAAATGGCTTCGCGCCTCCGCCACAACGCTCTTCAGATCCATTCATCTGGTCCCTGGACAACCGGAGAGATGATCTTCGCACGCCGTCGAGGAAACGAAAACGCTTGTGAAGCCTTAAGATAAGGACCCCCGGCACCGTTGGGAGGGGACGCGGAGCCGGGGGTCGGCGGGCAGCGATCAGCCGGCAATCCGACAGGCGAGCTCTGGACGGACAAGCTTCGTCCCCCAGAGCACGTCGAACTCCCAGACCGTTTGCTTGTACTGACGGGAGACTTCGAGGCGGAGCGAGAGCCCTGTCGTCTCATCCGTCATGGAAACGATCTGGTTGCCGAGCGAAAGATCCAGCGTGCCCGCTGTCAACGGACGCATCGCCAACGCGAAGGCATCGCGATGGAACGCGAGGTTAACGACGTGGTCCTTTGCGATGGTCACGCCGGCGGAAGCGGTCAAAGCGCCGCCGAGCGCAGGACTGATGGACACCAACACGCCGGAGGTATCCAGCGTCTCGGGTGCCGTCACGACATAGGTCCCCGGCGTGCCCTCAAAGGTCAGGATGTCACCCGCGACAAGTGTCGGAGAGCCCGTATTCGAGGCCAGGACGACACTTGTGGCACCTGCCGAGGCATCGGAGGCGACGGCGATTGCATAGCTAGAGTCGTCGGCTGCGGAACCGGCAATATGGGTTATCACGCCGTCGTCGGCAAACCAGTCGACGCCGAACTTCCGGCCGATCTCCCCTTCAATCTTCACGCCGGAATCACCGACCTTCTCGGCATCTGAGAACTGGGGCAGCGCCAAAGCGTTGGCTTCGGCATCAAAGTCGAGCACGGCCCGGCGATCGCCGCGTGGTGCCAACTGCTTGTTCAGGAGTTTCCTTGCCTCAGTCGCGTCTTGAACCGATCCGACAAACGGGGTTTGTCCCGGCGTTCCGACCATGCCGTAGACACCGACATACTCAGCATGAACAGACGCGTTGACGGCATTTGCCAGCGCGCGGATCGCTTCAGACATCTGCAGCGGCACGAACCCGGCGTTACGGTCGATGTCCATCACTTCCTTGTCAGTCAGGTAGAAACCCGCCTTCTTCCAGTTATCCAATCGGATCTGAGTCGAGGTGATCGTGGTGTCCGCCTGGGCGGGTGCCACGACCCCAGGTGCCACATCGTCGGCGAGGATGGCGCTCGGCAGCGGCACATCGATCGTGTCGCCTTTCTTGGCGGCGTCCGAGGCATAGTCCGCATTGACCAATCGGGGCAGGATCGCCTGCTCTCGGAGCGCGAGAAGCCCGCGCGCGAGGATCTTCGGCATGACGCCGTTCAGTGAATTGGCCATGACGGCCTCCTTTCTGAAATGACGGAGCGTCGCCACCCGGCCCGCGGGGACGTTCTTGATCTGCTGAAGTCTTCCAAAAGATCTTGGAGAGGGCGCTTCCCGCTCTCCGGTCGCGGGTTCAGGTCACCCTGATCCGGCCCGTTGCGATGTCCGCGACGTTCCGGTCGAGTGCTGCCTGATCCTTTATAGAAACGGTATCGCCACCGCCGGTACCGGATTGGTTCGGCGCTCCGGATCCCGATTTCGCAGCTGACCGGAACGCGCGGCTGTACACTGGGTCGTTCTTGAGCGTTCGGACCAGGTCCAGCGGGGTTCGCACGGAGCCCGGCTCTATCGTTTGCACAACAGGAGTACCGCCGGACATGTCGATCGTGAGCTGCCCCAGAACGACCGGCAACAGCAGTTCCGGGATACCGTTCTCCGCAAGAATGGCGGCACGGGCTTCGACTTCGACAAGACGGCGGGCCATCGCAGTGTCAGCGGCCGCAGGCTCGCTGTCCGGCTGATCGTCATCTTGGACAGTCCCCACCTCATCCGTAGTAACAGCCTCCGCATCGCCGGACGGCGTTTCTGTCGGCAGTTCGTCGTTCGTATCCCCGGGCTCATCGGATGCGAGAAACCGGTCGCGCAACGCGTCACGCTCAGCCGTTAGCTCCCGACGCCGTGCCCTCTCTTTCTCAAGAGCCGATTTCAGTCCGGCCACATCCTCGACGCCGGCGATGTCCAAGCGAAACCGGCCATCCTCCATAGCCACGTAATGGTCGTGCAAAACCTCGGGGACGTCGTCCAAATGATCGACATAAGCGGACAGAGCCATGGTCGCTTCCTCTCGCAGTTTTGGTCCACCGGGCATCGCCCGTCGGCAGAAAAAAAGAACCCCGCCGAAAGGCGGGGTTCCGGATGCCTGCGTCGCGCAGGCGCGGTGGGAGTCTGTGTCAGTCGAACAGTGCGTCGATGTCGTCCTGCCCCATCGTATCGGTCTGCTCCTCGGCGGCGGGGCCGGCGAGCTTGAGGCCCTGATCCTCCCGAATGATGTCGTCCGGCAGAGGCATGGTCTCGAACTCTTTGATGTTCCAAGCGGACAGCATCGAGTCGACGCGTTCTTCGATGTAGTTGAGCACCTTGATTACCTTGGTAATCCGCTGCCCGGTGAGATCCTGGAAGTTGCAGGACTCGTAAATCTTCGTGATCTCGTCCGATATATCCCCGAGCCGGCCGTTGAGATATTCGTCCGTCACCTGACTCATCACATCCGCGATCGCTTCCTCAATCTTCTCGCCCGAGTTCATGATCTTCTCGGTCGCGGACTCAGTCTGTTGGACGATCTGACCCAACTCTGCGGTGGCAAGTTCAAACTTGTCGTCATCGGAGAGCGGATGACGCAAGGCCGCAATCTCAGCCTTTGTTGCTCTGATGCGACCGGAAATGTCGGCAATTTCTGTCTGAATGATGTCGATCTTGGCGGAATGATCCTTCACCTCATCCGTAGCGGGCGGCGCGCCCATCGCATCAATTTTCGCCTCCAGCGCCCTGATCGCCGCAAGTACTTCCGCGTTGCTGGCGGAAGATGTCGGGGAGGATGGGTCAGCCCCGGCTTGACCAAGATCTTGAACAGTACTGGCATCCATCGGGAACGCGACGGTCCCGCGCCGACGTTCCACGGAATAAGGACGCATTATCTTATGTGCCAACGGCTTTCTCCCATGCCCTGCACGGGAGGATAGCCTAACTGTTGTTACCCGCAAGTTCACAGATCAGCAGGGTCCTCTATGGATGCATCACCCAAAAGGCCTCGTCTCTGTACCTCTCGCAAGAATACTGATCGGGTGATTTCTCCAGCCAGTCGCGCCCTCAATAACAGATCGAGTTCATCCATCGACCGGCCATCAATACCGAAATCCTGATGCACATTTACTTGCCCGGCTGCTTCGGGAGGAAGATCCATCCACTCCGCGCAGTACGCTAACGCTTGGCCAAGCGTGGCCTCAAGTGCCCGGGTCACCGCCACAAGAGCGCTGTCCGCCTGAGCGGCATCGATCGCACGAGCGGTCGCCGTCGCCGAACCCGGTCGCCTTGCAATTAGATCCAGACCCATAACGGCCATGCGATCCTCAAGGTCGACCAGATCCTGACGTCCAGCCTCAATCGCGGACCCCGAATGCTCAACAAACTTGAGATCGGCGCCATCACTATCGCCGACGATGAGCCTGTTCGGGCCGATGTCGAGTCCGTTCTCTCCCGGCCTCAAGTTTCGGGCGAAGAGCAGCGGAACCCGGGCCACGTGCAGAATGTGCCGTTGATCACTCGAGGACTGCCAATGGGCCAGGTTCAACCAGGCCAAATCCATCAGCGGCGGGCGGCCTGTCATCGGACCGGTTCGGGCCGCATGCAGGGTCGCTAGGGGAATCTCTTGCCGGGCCATCGGGCCCGACCGCCAGATTGACCAGTCGGTTGAGGCTTCGGGACGCCTCCAGATCTCATACCGGTCCGGATAGATCACCCGGATCTGAGAAACAGCCCGTTCTCCCCAGGCCCCTTCCCGTTCCACAACCGTCTCACGGATCCGGATACGATTGAGGCCGTCGCCGGCTCCATCATCCTCCGACCACCATCCGATCAGATTTGAGGCGGGCACTAACACGAGGTAGGGGCGATCCCCGTCCTCCTCCACATCAGCGTCAGCCCGCTTCTCCCGGCTCGGATAGTCCACGAGGACATGGGCAACACCTTCTACCAAAGCAGAACGAAGCAGATCCCGGGCGAATACCGTCAGGTTTCTGCCGGCACGATCCACATTGTTCGTCAGACGCCGGACCGCAGGATGGGCTGTGTCGGAGAGAGTAACCGGACGTTGAAAGGGCTTTCCAACCAGTGTTTGAAGGGCCCTCCCGAACCCGTTGAAGAGAACGGACCGGTCGAGGCGGTTTCGGTAGGCTGCATCGCTTTCCTTGGGCTCCTTCGGCAGCCAACGCTCTCCCGAGTCCCGCATGGACCGGGTACCCCCCATCAGGTCGTGGACCAGCGCCCAGTCCTCGCACATGGATCTGTAAGCTGCGTTCGGCGTCGACACATCGCTATCGGACGCGCCATCGGTGATGCGGATCATCGCTACGGTCCTTTCAACGAGAGGGGCAAACCGTCAAATCAGAAACTCTCTGCTGGAGCCGAAAGCCGGCCCGGAAGCGAGGTCAGTCAGCGCCCAAACCAAGGCATCCAAGCGATCCGGCGACTGCTCGCCTTCGGCGCCCGTGAAACTGCACAGTTGGTCTTCCAGTGCGGGGAACGGCTGAGCATGGATGATGCGTCCCTGTTCATACAGTGCTGCGATCGGCTCCGCCCTGACACGCTTGCCCCGGCTTGCATGGACCAACCGGATGTTGGCGCTCGGGTCGACGACCCGGAGAACCTCGCGAACCAGGTCGCCGCCTTGATTGCCTTCTGCGACAATCGCGTCAGCTTGGCGCGATCGATAGAGCGCAACCGCCTTCCGGGCCCAAGCGTCGGGGGACAGGCGGTCAGATCGATCCTCGAAGACGGCGAATGTCCCGTCTGTCAGAGAGCCCGCAGCGATGATGCCGGTTTCATCTGCGTTCACCCCGGAACTCACCGCCGGATCGACCGCAACGACAATGCGAACCGGGTCAGCCGAGACAGTCTTTCGGCGTGCCGCCTCGACCATGTCTCTTGACCAAAGGGCGCCTGGGACGTCCGTCAGCATCTCTCCATCGAGTTCCTGCCGACCGAGCCGGGTCCCGCCGTAGGTTCTGACCACGCTGTCCACAAAGGACTTCGAGAGGTTCGACGCGTTCTCCAGCGTGCCGCCTTGCGTTACCCAGACATCCGGATCCGCCATCAGTTCGGTCAGCCACGCCCGCGGCCGCGGCGTGCTGGTTGCGACCACTTGAGGGCGGTCGCCGAGACGAAGGCCCAGCACGAGGTTGTCCCAAGTGTCTCTGTATCGCCACTTGGCGATTTCGTCACACCAGGCCCCATCAAACTGTGGTCCGCGCAGCTGCTCAGGGTCTTCGGCGGAGAACGTCGTTGCGATCGCGCCGTTCGGCCACGTGAGGCGGCGCTTTGATGGCTCGTACTTCGGACGGCTCCAGGGCGGGCTGATCCTTAAGATGCCGCTCTCTCCCTCGACCATGACGTCCCGGGCATCGGCCGCCGTCTCTCCAACGAGAGCGACTCTACCGCATCGGCCCGACTCAATGGCCGACCGCACCCACTCCGCGCCCGTGCGGGTTTTGCCGAAACCCCGTCCCGCCAAGATCAGCCAGACGCGCCAATCCCCGGCTGGGGGGAGTTGTTTCTCCCGTGCCCAGATCTCCCAGTCGAACAGGAGAGTCGCGGCGTCACGGTTGCTCAGTACCTCCATCATCTTCTTCCGCGCCGAAGGCCTCATGTTCCGTATCGAGGCGCGCAAGCCGCTCCTCAAGGTTGGCGTGGGCGTTGGAGACTTCTTGGGCCAGTCGATCGTCATCCTGAGCTCCAGCACGGGCCTCTGTTCGGTCTCGATAGGTCTCCGGGCGATGTGCCCTCAGAAGGAACATAAGCAGGGCGTCTGAGTACTTTCTGACGGTTCCGCAGACCTTTCCCTGATGGAAATGCGGCTGTTCAACACCATCGATCGCCCGATGCCGCGCTTCAGCCTCAAGGTGATCCACGGCCGCTTCCAGCGCGTCATCCCAAGCTGCGGCGAAAGCGGGGTCAGTCGCTTTGAGCACGTAGGCCCTGCTCCGGGAAACCTCTGCCGCCCGAACGGCGGCACTCACGTTTCCCGATTCTGCGAGCGTCACCAAAAAGGTGCGGCGTCGCTGCGTCGTCCAGCGGATTGCAGGCATTGGATCGCCTTTCCAGAAAAGACGGCCAAACGCGCCGCAACCGGCGCGTCGCCAGTGTTCCAGTGTTTGGTGGTGCTACGCCGCTGATCCAGTACCCATCCAACGGTACCGACCAGGCGAGGCGCTGAAGTGAGGTGAGACAGTGATGATGGAGGGCTGCCGCCTCGTGACTCTTCGCTTATATCGCGAAGAAATGCGAAACCCCAGGAGCAAGCCCCGTTTCATCAGCCGCATCTATCCAGCGTATGAGTTGGTTATATCCGAATTTATATAACCTGTAAAGATAGAAATTGGACTATTTTCCTATTTTCGATTCCAGAACGCATGATCAGGCGCCTTCACCCGAGAATCTTCACGCAAATGGCGCAAAATGGCCGCCACGCCCCGGGCCTCAATCTTGCGCAGGGTCATGTGGCTTCTCCCATCCATTTCCGAGAGGCGGCGCCAAGGCAAACGGCACGCCCTGGCCCAAACGGTCCGCCGCTCCTCATCGATGCAAACCAACAGCCAGCTCAGCACAGTGTCCAACCGATCGATTGCCGCAGGCCGGGGAGCTGCCCGTTGAGATCCGCTTTTGGACCCCAGTAGAGTCGCGGATTCCGATACAATCTCCGGCCAATAAGTAAGCTTTGGGCGGAGTATGGCGGATGGCAATCGGCGCAGGGTATCTGCAGCCTCCGCCAAGTAGGCTCGCACCAACTCTTCCGTCCAGACCGCCCCCCTATCCAGCGACGGGAATTGAGGGGTCGTCATGTTTTGCGGGCCCTCCGCCGGGTCCTTAGAGATCGAAAGCGGGGCGGGATGCAGACGGTCGTTAACCATGCGTGGAACCTTCTAAATCATGGATTGAATGGGAAATCGATCACCACTATCCTCTCGACAGAAATACTCGGACAATGGTTGAAATTCTCGCTGATCGGCGAGTCTATAATAGCTATTATCATATCTATCAATCGGTTTTTAATTAGCTAGATGAACTTAAAGCGCTTTGGTAGACTGCAACCATGAAACTAGATCCTACGAGAAGACGGGTTCTCGAACTCATCGCGCATCGGGAACCTCCGACTGATCTGAAGAAGGCTTCTTTGGCCTGCGGTAAGAACCACGCCTATCTGCATCAGTTCATCAACCGCGGGACACCAAAGCGTCTGCCGGAGGAAGTGCGGCATTTGCTGGCCGAGCATCTTGGCGTCGACGAGAGTGTCTTGAGGTCGGAAGCCGGACACGTGTCGCTGGGTCAGCGGTTTCAGGTTTTTGCGTCCGCGAATGACATCGGCGGACCGGTTCGCCGCAGCCCGGTCAGTGCACCGGAAGTCATCTCAATTCCAGAGGTGCGGGTCGCGCCTCTGACCAGCGGCTTATCCATGTCGGACTATGAGCCCCATGGAGAGCCTTGGTACTTCTCACAGGACTGGGTGCGGCATGAGCTGCGGGCGAAACCAAGCGATCTGAGAGTCGTCACGATTGACGGCGATGCCATGGATCCAATGCTTCAGTCCGGTGACCGGGTTCTCATTGATCTCAGCCGCCGTGCGCCGTCGCCACCAGGGGTTTTTGCCATTCACGATGGCATGGGTCTTGTTGCCAAGGAGATCGAGTTTATCCCGAACACCGATCCCCCGAGAATGGCCATCCGCTCCTCAAACCCGCGCTATCAGAGCTATGAACGACCGCTGGACGATGTAAACATCGTTGGCCGTGTCGTCTGGTTCTCCCGACGCCTCTAACCGGTCTGAGCTTATCAAGCCTCCCAAGCCATCTTAGGCCTTCCGCATTGCATGGCTTGACCTCGAATTGATCGTACACGAACAATTCGGCTGGACGGTTTTGTCGCATGGCGGGCCGTCGGCACTGGCAAAGACGGGGCGCCATGGCGGAGATAAGAGAACCTGATCGCTCGGAGACGCCTGCGGAACCCAACAGTTCAGTGTTGGAAGTGGGAGTGGATGTCGGCGGTACTTTCACGGATCTTGTTCTAATCGATCCCGCCTCCGGTGCCGTTCAGGTCGCGAAAGTTCCGACCAGCCCCGAAAATCAGGCTTTCGGCGTGCTGAACGCGCTGGCCGAAACGGGCCGGCCGCTCTCGGAGATTGCGGGAATCGTTCACGGCACGACGGCGACCACCAACGCCTTGCTTGAAAGAAAGGTCGCAAGGGCGGGACTGATCACCACACATGGCTTCCGGGATATCCTGGAGCTGGGACGTCGAACAAGACCCACACCATACGGCCTGACCGGAAGCTTCTCCCCCCTCATTCCTCGCGACAGGCGGGTCGAGGTGTCCGAGCGGATGGACGCGTCAGGCCAAGTCTTGATGCCGTTGGATGAGCCCGGCGTTGAATCTGCCGCGAACGCTCTGCTCGATTCGGGTTGTGAAGCGATCGTTGTGCATTTCCTGCACGCCTATGCGAACCCCGAGCACGAGCGGCGCGCCGCTCGCATTGTTGCGCGGGTGGCGGAAACACGTGGCTTGTCCGTTCACGTGGTCGCGGGCCACACAGTCGTCTCCGAGTTCAGGGAATATGAGCGGGGAACGACGGCAACAGTGAACGCCGTGATCCGCCCGGTCCTCGCTCGGTATCTGGAACGACTCACAGGAGAGTTGAAGGATCGGGGCTATCCAGGCGAGTTGCTGGTCATGCAGGGGAACGGCGGCACGGTCTCAGCCGCCGACAGTGTTGAGACAGCGGTGAGTACCGTCATGTCGGGCCCGGCTTCCGGTGTGATGGCAGCTGCCCATACAGCACGGGCAGTGGGTCTCCGGAACGCGATCACCTATGACATGGGAGGCACCAGTACGGACGTCGGGGTCATCGTGGACGGCACACCAAGGGTGCATGCCGAACTGGAGCTGGAATACGGCATGCCGATCCATGTCCCCATGGTGGACGTACATGCTGTCGGGGCGGGCGGTGGCTCCATTGCGTCGGTTGATGAAGGGGGTTTGCTCCGCGTTGGCCCCGAAAGCGCGGGCGCCCGGCCAGGGCCGATCTGTTACGGCCGCGGTGGCGTTGAGCCAACAATCACAGATGCCAATCTGATGCTGGGTCGGCTCACCTTGGACGGGCTCCTCTCCGTTGATACGCCACCGACCGAAGCCGCGGTCGCCGAACAGATCAGGCAACGGATCGGTGACCCGCTTGGGCTGGACGTCACCGAAGCGGCGGCGGCCATCCTCAGAATTGCCAATGACAAGATGGCGGGCGCAATCCGGGTTGTTTCCTTGGAACGGGGCCACGACCCGCGGGATTTCGCCCTCTTCGCGTTCGGCGGCGCGGGCCCTCTCCACGCCACCGCCCTCGCCCGGGAGCTTGCGGTCCCGGAAGTCGTCGTCCCCGCCCGGCCAGGCATCACAAACGCCATCGGCTGTGTCGTCGCGGACCTACGGCGGGATCTGGTCCGCACCGTCAACACGCCGCTATCGGATCTGGACCCAAGCCTGATCGCCAGCATTCTGACGGCGCAACGGGAAGAAGGAGAGACAATCATCCGGCGCCAAGGCGTGGCTGTCGAAGAGATAACAACGCTCTTCACCACGGATATGCAGTTTCTAGGACAGTCCCACATCCTTTCGGTCCCATTGCCCGGTCCGCACATCCCGGTAGAGGCACTTCAAAGCCTCTTCGAGGCGGCGTATTGGGATCGCTTTGCGGTGGAACTGCCGGAGATCCGTGCCGTTCTCGTCAATCTCCACACCGCCGTTCTTGGCCGCCGGCGGCGGGTCCGCCTGGATCGACTGGTCCCCCGACGGGAAAGCGCATCAAGACCGGCGACGGAAACAAGATCTGTTTGGTTTGAGGATGGTGGATGGCAAACCACCCCGATCCTCGCTCGCTCCGCTCTGAGTGAGGGCGACAGGGTTCCCGGCCCCGCCATCGTGACGCAGTTGGACACGACGATTGTCGTCGAGCCGGGACAGGTCGCTGTGCCGGATGCCCTTGGCAATCTCCGCATATCCGTGCCGCCGGCCGGGTGATATCGTCCTATCCGATCGACCGAAGGCTCGAACATGCACCGATCCATCGACACGCCCAAGCCGCAGGAGTCCACACCGGCTCACCCTGGCCCGGAGCGCTCACCGAAGCTTGATCCGGTCACGCTGGCGGTCATCGAAAGCGCGCTGCAGCAGGTCTGCAACGAGATGGACGTGGCGTTCTGCAGATCCGCTTTCTCGCCAATCATTTCCGAGACACACGACCGCTCCGACGGCATCTATCACCGGGATACAGGAGATCTGATCGCTCAGGGCGAGGACGGTTTGCCGATCTTTGTCGGTACGATGCAGGACTCCACCAAGGCAGTGATTGCCCGGGCCCGTTCGGTAGAGCCAGGAGACGTCTTTATCGTCAACGATCCCTATCTCGGCGGCACCCACTTGATGGATGTCAGGTTCGTGAAACCGTTCTTCCACGAGGGCAAGCTTTTCTGCTGGCTGGCGAACACCGGTCACTGGCCGGATATCGGTGGTGCGGTGCCCGGCGGCTTTTCCGCAAACGCTACTGAATCGGAGCAGGAAGGCCTTCGGCTGCCGCCGGTAAAACTCTATAAGCGAGGGGAGCTGGACGAGGAGATCCTCGCCATCATCCTGTCCAACATCAGGATCGCCGACCAGCGTATCGGCGATATCAAGGCACAGGCGGCTGCCCTGTCGGTGGGTGAACGGCGGTTGACCGGCATCCTGACCAGATACGGGCCGGATACGGTGGACCGCGCGATCGGAGAGTTGCGGCGGCGAGCGGACCGTCTGATGCGCGCGAAGATCGCGTCTATCCCCGATGGACGGTATGACAGCGAGGCCATCGTTGATTCAGACGGCGTTGTCGACGAGCCGCTCCGCATCGCCATGACCGTCACGGTGTCGGGGGACAGCATCAAAGTCGATATGTCCGGAAGCTCTCCCCCCTGCCTCGGCCCCATGAACAGTGTGATCGCGTCGACCCGGTCATCGGTTTTCCTGGCCATGAAGCACATCTTTCCGGACATACCGATTAATGCAGGTACGTTCGATCCGATCGAGGTCGTGGATCCGGACGGCACCTTTCTGCACGCGCACTATCCCAGGCCCGTGTCGGGGTGTGCCGCCGAGGTCAGTCAAAGGATTGCGGAGGCGGTATTCGCCGCCCTGACCAAAGCGATTCCGGACTTGCTTTTCGCTGCCCCTGCGGGGACCAGCGGTAACTTCTCCATGGGCGGCCTGGATCCTGAAACCGGCCGCAGTTTCGTCTGCTACCTTCTGTCCGGCGGCGGTTACGGCGGCCATAAGGGCGGGGACGGTTTGACCAATGGCTGCTCCACCATCGGCATCTCAAAGACGACACCCGTCGAAGTCATCGAGCAACGCTTCCCGATCCTCTATGAACGCTACGCGCTTCGGGAAGGGTCGGGCGGACCGGGCAAACACCGGGGCGGTTTCGGGGTGGATTACGCCGTCCGCCTCCGCCGGGGAGAGGCCCGGGCTTCATTCGTGATGGATCACGGCCGGGTTGGGCCCCAAGGTGCGCTCGGCGGAGACGATGGCCGGCCGAACAGTCTTTCCGTTCAGCGGACGGACGGCACCATCTACGTCCCACCGCACCTGTCCAAGGATCAGGCCGTTCCAATAAAGGAAGGTGATATCGTCGCCGTTGGTACACCTGGTGGCGGAGGCTACGGAAACCCGCTTGAGAGAGATCCCGTCTCCGTCCGGCAGGATGTCGCCATGGGTTACTACACGGTCGGTCAGGCCGAGGCCCTATTCGGCGTCGTCCTCACCGATCCGGGGCCGGACGGCGGGCCACCGGCCATCGATGCTGAGGCCACGAAGGCGCGCCGGTCGGGATGAGCGAGCGGTCCCGAAACAATCGCGGCCGGGGCGGCCCGCGTCGTCAATCGCGGTTCCCCGTGAACACGCCGCCCGTCGATGTGACGATCGACCGTATCGGCGGACAGGGCGATGGGGTGGCACGAGCCATCGTCGGGAGTGATTGGGAGGCCCGGGAGCGCCAGATCTTCGTGCCTTTCACGCTGCCCGGTGAGCGCGTTCTGGCCAGGCCGGTCCGCGACAAAGGCGAAGGGGTGGCCTGCGAGCCGACCGAGCTTGCGTCAACGTCGAGCGAACGAGCGGACCCGCCCTGCCGGCATTTCATGACCTGCGGCGGCTGCGCTTTACAACACTGGGAAGCACCTCCGTATCAAGCGTGGAAGCGCGGCCGCGTGACAGAGGCGCTCGATAAGGTTGGGTTGGGAGATGTGGACGTCTCAGACATGGCCGCGGCCGGGCCGATGGAACGTCGCCGGGCGGATATCGTCCTTCGAAGACTGGATGGACGCATCCTCGCAGGCTTCCGGGAACGGGCCAGCAACAGGATCGTCGACCTGCGCCAATGCCCGGTCCTTGTTCCGGAACTGTTTGAGATGGTGGGCGCCCTGCGCCTTCTGGCACAGGCGTTCCTGGCCCCCGGTGAAGATGCCGCTGCCGCCATGACGATGACGGATGACGGCATCGATCTCCTGCTGGATCTGCCGAGGGAGCCAGATATGGGCCTCCTTCGGGATCTCGCCGACTTTGCGGACAGGACGGACTGCGCCCGTCTCTCGTGGCGCGCCAGCGGCGGAGACCAGCCGGCAACACCGCTCGCCGCCCGCCGGTCGGCGGCGATCCGATTCGGCGCGTTGGCCGTGAAACCACCGCCGGGAGGGTTTCTTCAAGCGACCCGGCGCGGCGAGAACGCGATCGCCGACGCAGTACTCGCCGGTGTTGGAGAGGCGCGCCGGGTCGCTGATCTCTTTGCCGGATGCGGAACGCTGTCCGGTCGTCTGCTGATGCGGAAAGGCCGTATGGTCCACGCGGTCGAGGGTCTTTCGGCACCGCTTGAAGCCGCCACTCGCGCCGCATCCGAGGCCGGACTTTCAAGCCGGTTTACGACCGAGAAGCGGGACCTCTCAAGCCGGCCGCTCGCCGGTAAAGAGCTCAATCGTTTTGACGCGGTTGTCTTTGACCCGCCCCGCGCCGGGGCCAAGCCGCAAGCCGAGGCGCTGGCGGTCTCAGGCGTCCCGTCGGTTGTCGCTGTGTCCTGCAATCCATCCACCTTCGCGCGCGACGCAAGAATTCTCGTTGATGGAGGCTACAACCTGCTGTGGTGTCGGCCGATCGACCAGTTCCTTTGGTCACCGCACGTGGAACTGGTCGCCGCTTTCCGAAAGGCCTAGTGGCAATGACAACGGACCCGAGCCGAATTCGGAAGCGATCCGTCACCCTGTCAGGGCACCGGACCAGCATCTCTCTGGAAGAGGCGTTCTGGGACGCTTTGGTTCGGATAGCGGATCGCGACAGTCAGTCGATCAACAGCCTCGTCGCCGAGATCGACCGTAGCCGCACTGGCAACCTGTCCAGCGCGCTTCGGGTCTTCGTTCTTGCCGACGTCTCGCGCAACGCCGCTTCAACCGACCAAGAGCCCCCGGCCGATCCTAGTTGCTGATCAATCCGCGAATGATGCCTTTCAGTGCATCTTCGGGTTTTTGTGCAGGCGCCGGCGTGGCGGGCTCAACCGGTGTCGTCGGCGCGGCTGCGGGCGGGGGTGCCGTACTCTCTGAGCCGGGCACCTTCAGAATGCCTTTCAACGCGTCGACAGCACTGCCGGTACCCCCGGAATTGGTGTCGAAGTTCCGTAGGACGCCGCGCTCCACCAGACGCTGCAGCACATAGGCCTGGAGTTTGTCGAGATCCAACACACGGCGGGGGTTGTCCAGCGGACCCACGAAACGGACCCCGATTGGCGGGGAATTCGGATGCTCGCTGAGCCAGAAGCGGAACTGGGAGTCCATCTCCTGGACGGGCAAGTTGACGACCGCCGTTCCTTTCCCGGCCGCGGCTGTGGCCACAAGTTCAATGTTGTCGCTGGTCAGAACACCAGCACTGACCGAGTAACCGCCACTCAGCTTCTGGTACGGCGTCTCCCCACTACCGACGGACTTCTGGACCAAAGCCAGGAAGTCGGCGGCCCGGTCCAGCTTGTCGAGCTGCGCGCTGATGGCAGGCAGATCGATGCCCTTAACCACGCCGTTGCTGGCCAGAAACGCGCCACCCCCGGTCAATGTGGTGATGAGCTCATACTGTGACCGGCCCTCCGCCGACAGCTCAGTCTGGTAATTGAGGAGCCCGGTGACCTGACCGGCATTTGCGGCTGTCTCTGCGGCCTGACGAATGTCGGCCTCTGCGACGTCCAGGCGGATAAAGCCTTTCAGCTTATCGCCGCCGGACGCCCATCCGTTCGACTTCACCGTTCCGCCGAACAATCCGCCATTCAGCTTCTCCAGATCAAGCCGGCCATTCTCCAACGTCGCCGCGAGATCGGCGGAATCAACCACATATGCTCCGTAGATCACTTTATCAGCGGTCAGAGTCACACGGCCGTCCGCCGCGAAGAATCCACTTGTGTCGATCAAGTCCCTGGACCACTCCCGGCTACCGCCAGTCCCGGCCGGAACCGCCGGGGTGGCGCTCGCCTGGGTAGGAGGTGGAGATGACGGCGGGAGCCAGGGATCGATCAGGATTTCCTTGGTCGTGAGATTGGTTTCGACGCGCGGGCGTACCCCATCCAGCGTCACAGCCAGATCTCCGGCCAAAGACAATGGTCCGGCCGTCAGGGTCAGCGCCTCGGACCGAAATGCCGATGTCGTACCCGCAACCTTGGAGCGGAGCGAAAGCGGTCCGAGATCGCGTTTGGTCGGCTTGAAGTCCGGAGCGCCCAACCGGATGAGCCGGACCACGTCTGGATGATCAAAACCGATGTCCATCGCCAAGTCCGGCGCATCGCCAGCCAAGCCCACATCGCCTTTCGCCGTGACGGAGGCAGCGGCGACACCAACGGTCGCATCGACGCTGATTTTGTTGCCGGGCTGTGTTGTGAGCGTGGCACTCATCGTCGCCGGTCCGAGATCGGCGCCGGTTGGAAGCGCATCTGGAACCAGGGTGGTCATCAGATCCGTCGCGTTCGGATGCTGCAGCTTCAGCGCAAGATCATAGTCGAGCGGCGCGCCAAGCGGGTTGATGATGCCGTCAATGTCGAGCGCACCATCGAGCGCCGAGACCGTGGCGTCGACCGTCGCGGACTGCAGACTGCCCAACAAACGGCCGTCGACCGTGACCGGGCCGACGCGGTCCAGAATCGGATTCGGCTCCTGCCCGGCCAAACGCGCGAGCCGGGCCGCAGAGCGTGCGTCCATCGAAAGCGTGATGTTGCCACTTGGCTGGGCCGGATCCCCCGAGAGCGCGCCCGACAGGGCGATCTTGGCGCCAGCGAGGTCCCCGACAGAGAACTGGCGGACTGTCAGCCCGCCATTCTGAATCGTCGCATCAATTTTGGTATCCAGAACAGGGACACGGTTGTAGACGACCCGGCCAACCCCTATTCGAATGTTCGCATCAAACGCTTCAAGCGCCGCAAGCGGTCCAGCGGTTGCAGCCGGCGTTCCGCCGGCCCCCGCCGCCGTTGTCCCGGAATCACTCGATCCGCTACCACTGTCAGCACCGGAGGTCTGGGCCGGTGGCAGATAGGCATCCACGTTGATGGAGTCGATGTCCATGCTCAACCCGAACGCGGGCCGACTCTGGGCGATCAGTGTCAGGGCGCCGGATACTTTGGTTGTATCGAGATCCAAGGTCCAGCGGGGAAGGTCGATCTGTTGGCCCGCCACCTGAATGTCGGCACCAAACGCTCCTTTGAGGAGACGGTCCCCCGGCACATCGTCCACCGCCACCCCTAACCACGTGAGTGCGGAGCGGAGATTGTCCGACACGACATCCATTCGGCCGTCGAACCTCGGCCCGCCATCGGCCGGCGCAAGCGTGCCTGTCACGGAAACATCGGACCCGCCCGGCAATTGCGCCGAGAGGACGGCGAGTCGTGCCACGCCATCGGAGAGATCACCCTCAAGCCGAAGCTGACGGATTGACCCGTTCCGGTACTTGACCGCTTCCGCCGTCAGACGAACGACGCCGGAGATGTCCTTCGGGAGCGCGATATCGGGCAAGACCGGCACCGGAGCTGGTGCTGCACCCGGAGCGGGTGGGGCAGACGGTGCAGCCGAAGTGTCCGCATCCTCCGGCGCTCCCAGATCCTCCAAACCGAATGCCGCCAAATCCACGGTTCGGGGGACGGCGAGTTGAACGTCGAAGGAGATCGCCGGTGAGAGCGTCGCCGTCGCCGCACCAGTGATTTCAACGTCACCGAGGGTCAGAGACAGGTTCTTTGCGCTAACCGTTTCAGGCGACGCCGTGACCTTCACGGACAAAGCCGAGGCCTTGGCCAACATGTCGGGTAGTTCCGTCGCCTGCCCCGCAAGGGCGCCAAGGGCCTTACCAGCGGACACAAGGTTCTCGGCGGAACCGCTCACCAAGCCGTCGAAGGTCGGCCCCGCGTCCAGATCCATTGTGCCGTCATACTTTACGGAGGTCCCTGCCCCATCCAGCCCAACGGAGACGGAAACGGCGGCCGCCTGACCGGCATCGATCTCCCCGATGGACGCGGCCAGTGCTAGCGGTTGCGCGTTATAGGCAAGCGTCCCCTTCACATCGAACGGGCCATTCAGCGCTCCCGCGACAATGTCCGCGTCCAGATTCTCGATCCGGTGAACTTGGCCCGTGGCGCCGTCGCGATACACGATGATGGCGTCGACCACCGAAATGTCATCGAATTGAACCGGCGGCACGCCGCCGCTGCCGTCAACCCCGCTAGCCCCATCGGAGGAGCCGTCATCATCGGCTTTCGCCTCGAACGTCCAGTTGGTACGGCCATCCGGCAACGCCTCAAGATTGACCTCAGGCGCGACCAGCGTCACCGAGGAGATCTGAATCTTCCCGCTGAAGAGCGGCGCCATCTCCACATTGACTTGAAGCGCGCCCAGCGTTGCAAAAACAGGATCCGTCGCACCGTCGATATTCGCGAGCGAGACATCTGAAACGGACAAACGCGGAGCAGGGAGGATCTGAAACGAGATATCCCCGTCGATAGAGAGCTTACGACCTGTCGCATCTTCCGCGGCCGTGGTGATTTCGGATTTGTAAGCGTTCCAGTCGATGAAGCTCGGAACGACGATCACAGCGGCCACGGCCAGGACCAAGAGCACAAGAAGAGCGGCGACAAGCTTCTTCAACGAAATTCTCCCAGTTGAGACGGCGGGACGGTTCTGCCTATCGACGATGCGATAGGCACCGCCCGACCGGACCTGCGACCGCTTGCGAACGGATTACAAGCCGGTTTGGTGCCGGATGCCCACTGCCATGTTGAAGTGGAATGAG
Organism: Thalassobaculaceae bacterium; assembly: GCA_963691835.1. Lineage (GTDB taxonomy): Bacteria > Pseudomonadota > Alphaproteobacteria > Thalassobaculales > Thalassobaculaceae. The sequence goes on along the minus strand of OY829383.1, from coordinate 2,432,801 downwards.
GAGATGAAAAAAGCCAGTACGGGCGATGCGTGCACACACGGCAATGACGGCGGCAACAGCATCGGTCATGGCGCGATCTCCGACAAACTCGCGTTGTGTTCTTACAATTCCTAGCTTGGGCGAGTCACCTCCTAATGTGGGTACGCACCGCCTGTTCGTGGCCCATCGCGCCCAGATTCCAGCGAATGATCTCTTATGTATGCGGCGTGTGGGGATCGTCGCCTTTCACAGACCAAATGAACGCTCTAATCTCCTTCGCATCTGCTGACACCGGGCGCCCCTCCCGTGGCGTGTAACGGTCTTCCACCAGAATGGGATGGAGATGGACGCTCTACCCCCGCTGCTACCCGAGGCCCTGTCGGTCATCGACGCGGCCGTGCTCATCGCTGTGAGCTTCCTCACCTCGGCGATCGCCATCACCTTTGGTCTGGGTGGAGGTGTGGTGATGTTGGCAGTAATGGCGACGGTCCTGCCGCCGCTGGCGGTGATTCCCATCCACGCCGTCGTCCAACTTGGCTCCAATGCCGGGCGGGCGGTGATCATGCGGCGCCAGGTCATCGTACGGATCACCGCTATCGTGGTCGTCGGCTCGCTGATTGGTGCTGCCATCGCCTCGCAGCTTGTGATCGCACTACCAATTCCAACGCTGAGCCTAATCCTCGCCTGTTTCATTCTTTGGACGGTCTGGGGACCAAAGTTGGGCAAGCGGGATAGCGGAGACATCGGCTATTTTCTGGTTGGGGTGGGAGCGACGTTCGCGACAATGTTTGTCGGCGCCACGGGCCCGCTGATGGCAACCGTGCTCTCCCCGGACAAGCTGGGCAAAGAAGGGACTGTCTCCACACACGCAGCCTGCATGACCTTTCAGCACGGCCTCAAGATCGTGGCATTCGGGCTGTTGGGATTTGCCTTTCTCGAGTGGGTACCCCTGGTGGCGGCGATGATCGCAAGTGGGTTCATCGGCACCTTGATGGGGCGCCGCATTCTGGAGCGTCTGCCGGCCCACATTTTTGCCATCGGCTTCAAGGGTATCCTGACGGTGTTGGCTCTCCGGCTTCTTTACGTCGCCGCGACGGACCTCCTTTAGCCGCGTCCGATCCGAGCGTGGTCTCGAAACATCCTCGGATTGACGCTCCTACCCCGTCGATCAAAGATGCCGCTCCTTAAAGCGGGACAGGAACGGCACCATGAGTGCGAACACGGCCTTCGGCATCAGCGTCTTTCCGGGTGACGGCATCGGCCACGAGGTCATCGAGCCAACGGTTGCCCTTTTGGACGCGGTCAAAGCCCGGGTCGGCGGGTTCGATCTTCGCTACACCTGGGAGAAGGCGGGGGCCGCCCATTACAGGGAAACCGGCACCGCGCTGCCCGACGACTCCATGAAGCGGGCCGAGGAAGCGGATGCCATCCTGCTGGGTGCGATGGGCATGCCGGACATCCGATATCCGGACGGACGGGAGATCGCGCCCCAGTTGGATATGCGAGAGCAATTCGATCTTTTTGCCGGCGTTCGGCCCGTCCGCACCTATCCGGGCATGGTCGTACCGCTTGCGGACCCAAGGGCACAGTCGCTCGACTTCGTTCTAATCCGCGAGAGCACCGAAGGTCTGTTCGCGGGCCGCGGCAAGTCCGTCAAGGACGGTGACGCCTCCGTCACCGACACCATGACCATCACCCGGGCGGGCTCGGAGCGGTTGTTCGATTTCGCTTTCCAACTGGGACGCCGCCGGAAGGCACGGGGCAAGTCCGGAGTTGTCACGTGCGTCGACAAGGCGAACGTCATCGGCGGGTTCTACTTCTTCCGAGAGATCTTCCTGGAACGTGCAAAAGCGTTCGAGGATGTCGAGCCGTCGATGATGTACGTGGATGCGGCGGCGCTGAACATGGTCCGTCGGCCCTGGGACTTCGACGTCATGGTCACCGAGAACATGTTCGGCGACATCCTCTCCGATCTTGGCGCCGGGTTGATGGGCGGTATGGGTATGGCGCCCTCCGCCGACATTGGTCCACGGCATGCTGTCTTCCAGCCCTGTCATGGCAGCGCACCGGATATCGCGGGCGAAGGCAAAGCCAACCCCACGGCCACGATCCTCTCCGCCGCGATGATGCTGGAATGGCTCGGAGAGACGCACGGGATCGAAGGGGCGGTGACGGCGGGGACGCTGCTGACGGACGCTGTCGAGAAGGCCTTCGCGAACGGCGATCTCCGCCCTTATGAGGTGGGTGGCTCCTCCGGAACGGCCCCGGTGACCGAAGCTGTCATGGCGGAAATCGAGAGCGGCCGGGCCACCGCGGCCACTGGAGCTTAGTATCGATGCAGGCTGACCAAAATCCCCGGGACCTTATTGGCTATGCGGGCAGGCCGCCCCATGCCGACTGGCCGGGGGGTGCGAAACTCGCGCTTAACTTTGTGCTTAATGTTGAAGAGGGCTCTGAGACGGCGGTCGTGAACGGGGACCCCATCAACGAGCATGCCCTCTCGGAGGTTCCCGGCGGACGGCATCCAGCCGGCGAGAGGGATCTGGGCATCGAGTCAGTCTACGAGTACGGGTCTCGAGCCGGGGTTTGGCGCATTCTGGACCTCTTCGAGAAGCGGAGCCTCCCCTTCACCGTCTATGCCTGTGCCATGGCGCTGGAACAGAATCCGCACTCGACAGAGGCGTTGGCGAAATCCGGTGCCGAGTTCGCTGGGCACGGATGGCGGTGGGTCTATCACTATGCGCTTTCCGAAGAAGAGGAGCGGGAGCACATCGCCCGCGCGGTCGAGATCACCCGTCGCCTGACCGGACAGACACTTCGGGGCTGGTATTGCCGCTATGCGCCCAGCGCCAACACGCGGCGGCTGCTGGTGGAGCATGGGGGCTTTCTCTATGACAGCGACAGCTATGCGGACGACTTGCCTTACTGGGTCCCCGTCGGCGATGTGGAGCAACTGGTCGTTCCCTATTCCCTCGATACCAACGACATGAAGTTCGCGGCACCGGCGGCCTACGGGTCAGGCGACGATTTCTTCGTCCATCTGCGTGACAGCGTGGACCAGCTTGTCGAGGAAGGGGAGGCCGCGCCGAAGATGCTCTCAGTCGGCCTGCATCAAAGATTAGCAGGCAGACCGGGACGGGCCCGGGCCCTCGCCCGGTTTCTCGACTACGTGCAGGGTCGGAGTGACATCTGGGTGTGCAGGCGTGTGGACATCGCCGAGCATTGGCGCGCCCGCCATCCCGCCCCTGGCGGTCGCGCCGCGACCTGATCCGCTGCCGATTTCGACTTCCTGACGAGATGTTTACCGGCGAAGAACCCGGATACGGCTCGCCAGATCGGAGTTGTCGATATAGCAGCCCCGAAGATGGCGCCGTCCCGTTGACGGATCAAAAGCCGTGCGGCCATGCAGAGACCGCCGATTGTCGAAAGCAACGAGGTCGCCCGGCCGGGTTTTGAGCCGCAGCATATACCGTTCGTCCCGCGTCAACGCCATGAAGGCGCGGTAGGCGCGGTAGTAGCTGACGGTCTCATCGGGGCCCAGATCGGGAATGTCGGCGATCGCAGGATTGAAATTGATCTCCACCGGTGCGCCGTGAACATCCTCCCGAATGACCGGGCGCCGCCACCGAATATCAAACGCGGTGTCGTGGAAACGGTAAGGAATGGAGACGTCGCGCAGAAGGCGGTAGGCCTCCGGATCGTCCCGCAGCAAATCCTCTGCCATCCGCATACCATCTGCAAAGGTGGACAACCCGCCCTCGGCATCATTCTCCAAGGTGTGGAGAAACTGGTATCCCGGCGGCGTTTCCTGGTTCGGCAGATCCGTATGGAGCGGTAGCGCATCGGCTGTGTAGGCCTGATTGTTCGGCTTCGGGATCGACCGAACATCAAAGATCACGCCGAAGTTCGTCTCCCGAAGGTGAGCGACCCGGCGGCACAACGCCTCAAGCGCGCCACCTTCATCGGTGAGTTCGACCGGTGTCGCCTCAACGATCGTCAGCCCCCAACGGGACAGATCCTCCAGCCATGCCAGCAAGGCATCGTCGTCCGCCATCAACGCGCTATGATCATGGCGGGGCAACCGCTCCACAAAGGTACCGTCCCAGCTTTCCGGACGGACAGGCGCCTCCGCGCGTCGCCCAACGGTCGACGATTGCTCCGCCAGCCAAGTGGCATCGAACCGGCTCTCACAACCGTCAGACCAGGAGAGGCGCAGCCCCCCCCTCTTCCGTTGCTGAGGATGACAGCGTCGGCTGCTCGGGGATCGTCAGGAGATCGTGGTTCCGCTCGCCCGTATCCGGGTGAAAGCCGGCGGGGTCGTTATCCCGCAGCCAAATCAGGGCATGTCTGGACTGATGTCCGTCCTGCCAATCGATGGTCAGAAAGTCGTCGTTATGCGTGACAGACTCGATCGGCGACATCGTCCCCTCCACCCGTTTCACCTATGCGCAGAGACCGGTTTCCCACCGGACAAGAAGAGATTAACGGTCCGGCGTGCGCCATTCTTTTCCAGGACGGACACACACGTCGCACTCGATCAAATTATCGGAAAACGGTGGGCGTGTTGGCTCCGGCGTCAGACCTCGCCCCGGCGCCTCACCTCGCGGAACGCGTCGGCGATCGCCCGCGCGTCCCCCAAACCGGTATGAGCACCAACGGGTGCCGGAAGGCCGAAATGCTCCGGCAAGGCGGAGCTCGACACATCCGTTCGGGGAAGCCGAAGGGCATCGGAAAAGAACTGCTTTGTGTTGACGCAAAGAGCGCGGTCTAGCGCAAAAGGGATGGATCGCCACTGGCAATTGATCTCCAGCACTTCCGAGTCCCAGCCGTTCGCCGCGATCATAGCCGCACCCTCACAGAATGCGTGGAACTCCCTCACCGCTTGCGCATAGCCAACACCCTCCCCGTCGAGGGCATCCTGGGTGATCCCCGTGAGATCGGTGAAGTAGCCGGAGAGCACCGGATTGAAGACCGGATGGCAGAGCCTGTCGAACGCGGCTTGTTCCGGCATTGTCCCCTGGGCATCGATCCGGACAGCCCCGATCTGGACCACCTCCATGTATTCGTTCGGCCCGGTCCACTCCCGCGCAAGCGAGCCCTCCCAGGCGGTGTACTCAAGGTCGAAGATCACAACATCGCCGCTGGCGGGCCAGTCCTCGGCCCGCATCAGACGTGTGTAACCCGCAGGCCACCCCCCCTTCGACGGCGTGTCGTTCATGAAGTCTTCCCGGCTGTTTGTGGAATGGGGCTTATCAAACCAACCGGAGCGTGGCCAGCGACAAGCCGATGACAAGGGAAGGACGGGTCCCCTGCCGTACCGGCTTGCGCACATGGCAGGCTTCTCGGATATGCTCTGCCCAAGAACAAAAAGATCTGTTTGGGAGGCCGCACATAGCGGACATCGTTCATATTGGCTGTGGGGCTGGTTTCTCTGGCGACCGGTTCGATGCCGCCGGGCCGGTCGTCGAAACGCTCGCCCGGCGGGACGGCCCCCGGTATCTGATCTTCGAAACCTTGGCGGAGCGCACATTGGCGCTGGCGCATCTGAGCAAGCAGCGGGACCCGGACACGGGCTACTCCCCCTATCTCGACGACTACATCCGGCCGGTTCTCGCCAAGGCAAAAGCAAGCGGTGTCCGGATCATCAGCAACATGGGCTCCGCAAATCCGGCGGGCGCGGCCCGGGCCATTCTTACCATCGCCGCGGAAGAAGGTGTGAAGGACCTGTCCGTCGCCGTGGTGGAAGGGGATGACCTGCTGGATGTCATGACCTCCAGCGATGTCCGGTCCCACCCCGTCGTGGAAGGCCTCGAGATGGGCGAGGAGCTTTTGGCGGCAAACGTTTATCTCGGGGCGGAGCCAATCGCGGAGGCACTGGACTTGGGTGCGGACATCGTTGTCACCGGGCGCTGTACGGACCCCGCCCTCGTTCTTGGGCCGCTACTGCATGAATTCGATTGGGACCGGGAGAACTGGGACCTGCTCGCCAAGGGGACCGTCGCGGGGCACTTGTTGGAATGCGGTGCCCAGGTCACGGGCGCCTACTTCGCAGACCCCGGCTACAAGGATGTGCCAGATTTGGCCCGTGTCGGATTTCCCATCGCCGAGATTGGACGGGATGGGTCAGTGGTAGTGACGAAGGCGGAAAACACCGGCGGGCTGGTTTCCGCCCGAACCGTGAAGGAGCAGCTTCTCTACGAGATGCACGACCCGGCCAACTACCTGACGGCCGACGTGGTGCTCGACATCTCCGGTGTCGCGGTGGAGGAGATTGGGCCCGACCGGGTCCGGGTGACGGGGGCGCGCGGAAAACCGAAACCCCCGACCTTGAAAGCAACGGTCAGTTTCGATGGTGGGTATCTGTCGGAAGCCGAGATCACGTATGCCGGGCCGAATGCGCTTCGGCGGGCGGAACTTGCGATCGAGGTTCTCCGGGAGCGATACAAGATGCTGGGGACGAACTGCCCGCTCCGCTTCGACATCATCGGCACCGTCAGTACCCATGACGGCAACGGATCAGCATTGCGGGCGGAACGGGAATGGGGTGCTGATGGCGATTACCGGGTTCGCGTCGCCGCCCGGACGTTCGACAAGAAGACGGCGGACCGAATTTCCAACGAAGTGCTTAGCCTCTACTGCTCCGGCCCGGCCGCCGGCGGCGGTGTCCGGCAATCCGTAACCGGACAGGTTCAGACCGCATCGATCCTGGTCGACCGGAGCCGGGTTTCACCGAAAGCCCGTCTCGTGGAGGGGACGGCATGAGCGCGACCCATACCGACGCTGCGGGAAACGACGTCGTCGAGGTCAAGTTGATCGAAGTTGCCCACGCCCGGACCGGGGATAAGGGAAACATCTCGAACATCAGCCTGATCCCCTATTCTCCCGAGACCTTCCCGTTCTTGCTGGAGCAGGTCACTGAAGCCCGGGTCCTCGACCGGTTCCAGCACAAGGGTGCGACGGGCTGCACGCGCTATGAGTTGCCAAATCTCCCCGCGCTGAACTTCGTTATCGCCGATGCGTTGGAAGGGGGAGTGAACAACGCGCTCAACCTGGATCTGCACGGCAAGACCCTGTCCTACCACCTGCTCGGCATGACGGTACGGGTTCCGCGGCATCTTGCCTTGCACGCCCCCGCCTCGGATACGGGTGCCTGACGGCATGACGCTTTTCGCCCCGCCGAAAGACATCACCGCGACCGTCTGGAGCCGGATGCCTGACAGCCTGCGCCGGCCGGGAGCCCGCCCCGCATGGGCGGCTGTCAACGTGCCGAGTGGGGAGCCAGTCGACTGTTTCCTTGAGGGACCAGTCTTCGACCGGCACGGCAATCTCTACGTGGTCAACCTTCCGTTCGGGGAGATCTTTGAGATCACGCCGGACGGCGAATGGTCGCTCGCCGCCGAGTACGACGGTTGGCCGAACGGTCTCGACATCCATAAGGACGGCCGGATTTTCGTTGCCGACTACAAGCACGGGATCATGGTCGTTGACCCTGTCAAAGGGTCGGTGGAGCCGTTCCTGGAGAACCGCTGGTCCGAGAGTTTCCGAGGGTGCAACGAACTCCACTTCGCCATGAACGGTGACCTCTACTTCACCGACCAGGGACAGACCGGTCTCCACGATCCGACCGGCCGTGTCTACCGGTGGCGGGAAGGTGAGGGCCTGCGGATGTTGATCGGCAACGGTCCGAGCCCGAACGGCCTCATAACCAGTCCGGGCGACAACGTCCTGTATGTCGGCATGACACGGGACAATGCGGCCTGGCGCGTGCCGCTGTTGCCGGACGGCTCCACGACCAAAGTCAGCCGGTATGTACAGCTTTCAGGAGGATGGGGCGGCCCGGACGGCCTCGCCATGGATGAAACCGGTGGGCTTCTGATCAGCCATGTGGGCCTTGGCTCGGTCTGGCATTTCGACCCGTTGGGGCAACCCCTTCACCGAATCCGCTCCCCGGAAGGCATCCTGACGACAAACTGCTGTTTCGGAGGCCCGGAGAACCGGTCGCTGTTCATCACAGAGAGTGAGACCGGCACGATCCTGCGGGCGGACCTCCCGGTCGCTGGCGCGCCGAAATACGCGAGGGCCTGATAGTGACCATGGATCCGGAATGGGTGCCGACCCACCGCCACTACAAGGGCGGACGATACCGGGTTGTCGGCATCGCCCGGCACTCGGAAACGGAGGAAGAACTGGTCGTTTACGAGACGCCGGACCGCCGCTTGTGGGTCCGGCCCCGGACCATGTTCGAGGAAGAAGTGACCATCGACGGTGTCCGGCAGCCAAGGTTCGCACGCCTCGACAAAGAGTGATCAACTGCCAAACGGAATCCAGAGATCGATATCCAGTACGTCGCTGGTGCGGGTCAGCTCGTCATAGTGGCTTCGGTCCGCACGGATCAGAACGATCGCTCCGTCCGTCTCCTCGGCCGAGCCGAAATCCGGCATTTCCGTTCGAACATGATCGATGAGCCGCTGAGTAAGGGCGGCGCCATGCTCTCCTGTATCGATCAGCACCCCAGGCTCCGGCGCATGGACCGCATGAGAGCCCCGCACATCGAACACGACCCCACTCGCCTGGAACTCGATGGCATCCACGAAGCGAAGCGAGCCGGGATCGAGATGAGGCTCCGCCTGGGCCCGGTCCATTCGAAGGCACGCGTCGTGGATCAGCATGGCGACGGGTGGACGCGCGGACCCGGCCGTTCGGCGATCTGCCATTGTCTTGCGGACCGTTTCGATCAACCAGTCGGGAAACTCAGCCACCACGGCGTCGGCATCGGCGGACGTCATGCCCATCAGCCGGATGGCAAGCTGTCGAACGACCGCTGTCGACTTCCCCATGGCACTGCCGATGTCACCTGCGACAAGCGTTGTTGTGGCTGAGTCGATCGCAACGCCCCCCGCCGCACTGGCATATGCCGCAGCGGCACCGCGCATCCGGCCTTTCGGTTGCTGATGTTGCTGATCTTGAGATCCGCCCCCGCCCGGGTTCTCCCGGCCGGAACTGTCACGACCCGATGCGTTCCGCCACGCCTCTTGGCGGCGTTCCCGCGCGGACCACGCGGACGGATTGCGAATGATCGTGGCACCTGCCACGCCCGTCGTCGAAAAATCGTCGGCCATGTCGACCTCCAGTTCCCGTCGCCACGTTCTGTTTTTGAACAGGCCTGGATCTAACGGTGAGTATACCTGTTAGTGCCCCAAAACTCAACGAATTGGCGGATAGATCGGTCTCAACTGGCATTGGAACCGTGTATCAGGCCGCGTTGACAGTCTTTGGCGTACTCCTTATCTGTCCTGTTCGCTCCGCGATCCCCGCGGCGCAGCCCTTTGGTATTGAGGTCGGCATGTTCGGCGCCCTGGCGAAAGCAATCTTCGGTTCCGAAAACGACAGAGTTCTGAAACGTCTTCAGAAGCACGTCGAGGCGATCAACGCGCTGGAGCCGTCCCTGGAGGCGTTGGACGACCAGCAGCTCCGGGCCAAGACGGACGAGTTTCGCGACCGGCTGGAGAAGGGTGCCAGCGAAGACGACATTCTGGAGGAGGCATTCGCCGTCGTCCGCGAGGCGGCGAAACGGACGTTGGGGCAGCGCCATTTCGATGTGCAGCTCTTGGGCGGTGTCGTCCTGCACCAAGGTAAAATTTCCGAGATGAAGACCGGTGAGGGCAAGACCCTCGTCGCGACACTGCCTGTGTATCTGAATGCCCTGTCCGGCAAGGGCGCCCACGTGGTCACCGTGAACGACTATCTCGCCCAACGCGATGCTGCGTGGATGGGACAGATCTACAGCTTCCTCGGCCTCACAACCGGCTGCATCGTTCATGGTTTGAACGACGCGGAACGCCAGTCCCAGTACGCCTGCGACGTCACCTACGGCACGAACAACGAATTCGGCTTCGACTATCTCCGGGACAACATGAAGTTCCGGCTCGAAGACATGGTCCAAAGAGACTTCAACTTCGCGATCGTGGACGAGGTGGACTCGATCCTGGTGGATGAGGCGCGCACGCCGCTGATCATCTCCGGACCGGCCGAGGACAGCTCGGAGCTTTACCGTAAGATCAATGCCCTGATGCCGCATCTGGTGGCCGAGGACTACGACAAGGACGAGAAGCAGCGGACCGTCACATTCAACGAGGCCGGCCAAGAGCGGATCGAGGAGTTGCTGGCCGAGCATGAGCTGCTGACCGAGGGTGGTCTGTACGACGTTCAGAACATCTCGCTTGTGCACCACGCCAACCAGGCACTCCGGGCGCATCAGCTTTTCCAGCGCGACAAGGACTACATCGTCAAGGATGACAAGGTCGTCATCATCGATGAGTTCACCGGACGCGCCATGGAGGGACGGCGTTATTCCGAAGGTCTTCACCAGGCGCTCGAAGCCAAGGAGCAGGTGACGATCCAGAACGAGAACCAGACTCTCGCCTCGATCACCTTCCAGAACTACTTCCGGCTCTATCCGAAACTGGCCGGCATGACCGGCACCGCCATGACGGAAGCCGCGGAGTTCGCCGAGATCTACAGCCTTGAGGTTGTTGAGATCCCGACCAACGTCACCGTCAGCCGCCTGGATGAGGACGACGAGGTCTACCGGACCACCGAAGAGCGGTGGAATGCCATCACCGACCTGATCCAGGAGTGCCGGGAGCGGAAACAGCCCGTACTCGTCGGTACAGTCTCGATCGAGAAGTCCGAACTCCTTTCTGACTATCTGAAGAAGCGCAAGATCGAGCATCAGGTATTGAACGCGCGCTTCCACGAGCAGGAAGCCATGATCATCGCCCAGGCTGGCACACCGGGCGCGGTGACCATCGCCACGAACATGGCGGGCCGCGGGACCGACATTCAGCTCGGCGGTAATGTGGACATGCGCCTCGGGCTGGAAACCGCAACGATTGAGGACGCCGCCCAACGCGAGGCGAGAGCCTCGGCGATCCGAGAGGAAGTGGAGGAGGCGAAAAAGGTCGTGCTCGCGGCCGGGGGGCTCTACGTCATCGGAACGGAACGCCACGAAAGCCGTCGGATCGACAACCAGCTCCGCGGCCGCTCGGGCCGCCAGGGTGATCCGGGGGCGTCGAAGTTCTTCCTGTCTCTCGACGACGATCTCATGCGGATCTTCGGTTCCGACCGGATGGACGGCGTGCTGAAGCGGCTCGGCCTCCAGGAGGGTGAGGCGATCATCCATCCCTGGATCAACAAAGCGCTTGAGAAGGCCCAACAGAAGGTGGAAGCCCGGAACTTTGAGATCCGGAAGCAACTGCTGAAGTTCGACGATGTCATGAACGATCAGCGGAAGGTCATCTACGAGCAGCGCAAGGACATCATGCGCGCGACGGACGTCCAGGACACCATTCTGGATATGCGCCGGGAAGTGACCGAGGACATGGTCTCTCGCAACATTCCAGAAGGGGTGTACGCGGAGCAGTGGGATCTCGACACACTGCATGACGAGTGTCTGCGGCTCTTGGCTCTCGATCTGCCGGTCAAGGATTGGGCTAAGGAGGAAGGCATCGCGGACCAGGAGATCCTGGAGCGGATCACCGATGCCTCGAACCGCAAGATGGCCGAGAAGGTCGCGAACTTCGGACCGGACATCGTGCGGATGGCCGAGAAGAGCCTTCTCCTCCAGCTGCTTGATCAGCAGTGGAAGGAGCACCTTCTGTCGCTCGATCATCTTCGCCAGGGCATCAACCTCCGGGCCTATGCCCAGCGCGACCCGCTGAACGAGTATAAGCGGGAGGCGTTCAACCTCTTCGATCAGATGTTGGGCACCCTGCGTCAGACCGTGATCGGCGTGCTGTCCCATCTTGAGATCCGCGTTCAGCAGTCTCCGGAAGAGATGGAAGCCCGCATGATCGCCGAGCGGGAAGCGCAGGAGATGCACGAGGGCCGCATTGACCCTGCGATGGCCGATGCGCAAGGCCTGGCCGAAGACGACGATCTTCAAGCCACGGGCACGGACGGGGCTCCGGTCCCACGGGCGGCTCCTGTGACCACACGGATCGCCGCCTCGCAGATCGACCCCAACAATCCGGCAACATGGGGCAAGGTGCCACGGAACGCGCTCTGCCCTTGCGGGTCAGGCAAGAAGTACAAGCACTGCCACGGAAAGATCTGAACGATCGTCGTCCCGGACGACCCTTACCGTTTCCTCTCCATTGAGAGGACGGATCGGATCCGCGCCTCCACGTCTTTGGGCGAGACCGGCTTGACCAGATAGCCGTCCACCGAGAGGCGCTTGGCCGCGAACACGGTCTGTTGCTGGGCGTCACCGGTCAGGAAGATAACAGGCGTCCGGGCAATGTCAGGAATGCGGAACGCCCGCAGTTGGGAGAGGTATTCCAGACCGTCTACCGGCTCCATCATGATGTCACAGATCACCACATCGGGGCGGATGCGGACGGTTTCCCGAAAGCCGGAGCCACCCTCGTCGGCCTCATGCAGATTGGTAACGCCGACCTGCCGCAGAATCTGGAGAATCAGCCTCCGGGTGTGAGGTTCATCCTCCACCACCAGCACCTTGAGGTGTTCAAAGTCTTCCCTGCTCATCACACGTCTCCGGAACGGGGCAGATTGAGGGGTGCCAAAGCGGCCTCCAGTTCTTCAAAGGTCGGACGAAGCAGATCGACCAGAACGGCCACGGTCTCGGGATCTTCCGCGTCATAGCAGTCCTGTATGTCCGACGCGATCTGCCCAAGCCGGTCTGCGCCGACGGACCGGGCCCCACCTTTCAGTGTGTGAGCGGCGTGCCGTCCGGCTGCGGGGTCATCCGACGACTGGGCATGCAGAACCGAACCGATCATGTCGGGCACGGCGTCCAAGAAACCGGCCAGGAATACCTCCGCATCCGCATCGAAAGCGCCGAACGCTTCCGTGATCCGGTTCGGATCGAAAACGTCCCGGTCGATGCCGTCGAAAGGATCTCTCGAGGTCGGAGGCTCGGCAGCGATTGACACATAGGGCCGGCGCAGCGGCAGGGCGTGGGGCAGATGGGCGGTCAGTGCATCCGCCAAACGCTTCAGATCAATGGGCTTGGTCAGGTAGCCGTCCATGCCGGTGTCAAAACAACGTTGCTCCGTCCCGGGAAGGGCGTCGGCCGTCAATGCTATGATGGGGATATGCTCGCCTTCGCCTTCCTCGGTCCGGATGGCCTCGGTCAACTCGAAACCGTCCATCTCGGGCATATGAAAATCCGTCAGAACCAAACCATAGCCCTTCCCAACGTCCCGCCAGGCGTCCAGTGCTTCGGCACCGTTCTCCATAAGATCGTGCGCAAAGCCCATACGGCTGAGTATCTGGCGCACCACGATCTGATTGGTTGGATTGTCCTCGGCGACCAGGATCGCCGCCCCCGCCGCCCGGGCCTGCTCAATATCCGGAGGAGACCAGACTTCGCCCGTCTCGATCTCCGCATCCTCCAGAAGCGGTGCGAGCCCCAAAGCCGCCGCAACCACCCGCCACAGTCGGCTCATGGACAACGGTTCCGTCAGAACCGTCATGAACGCGCGTCGCCGCGCCTCGGCAATTGTGGAGGCAAGTCCGCGGGGCGCGGTTAGAACGATCTTGAGATCGGCTGCGGCCCGGTGCTCCTCAATCTCAAAAGCCAGTGCATCCCGCCCGCCAAGACTTCCGTTGACCATAACGAGATCGAACGGCGTCTCCACGATCATCGGATGAGCGGCCTCGGCGGTCTCGGCAACAGTTGGCGCGGCGATCCCGGCGGCCGCGAGATATCTTTCGATCAACCCCCGGCCAACCGGGTCGTATCCGACCAGCAGCAACGACGCGCCTCTGATCTCGTGTTCAGGCGTCAGAACGGCATCGTCAATCACCCTGACCGGAATGCTGAACCGGAAAGTCGAGCCCGTCCCGTGGGTACTCGTGACCGAGATCTCGCCCTCCATCAGGTCGACGAGCCGACGGCAAATGGAGAGGCCAAGCCCCGTGCCACCAAACTTCCTGGAGGTGGAGGAGTCGGCCTGCTGGAACGGCCGGAACAGCTTGGCACACTGCTCTTCGGTCATCCCTATGCCGCTGTCCGATACATGGACGACAAAGTCGCCCTCTTCGACCGACGCGGTGATGCGGACATGTCCTCGTTCGGTGAACTTGACCGCATTGCCGCCCAGGTTCAGCAGAATTTGCCGGATTCGGGTCGGATCCGCCTCGACGGACAGCGGCATCGCCGGGTCTATATCCGTTACAAGGCCGATCCCCCGCTGCTCGGCCCGGCCGGCCAAAAGCTCGCCTATTCCCTCCACGAGCTCTCTTGGATTAATCGAAATCCTTTCGATCTCCAGCCGGCCCGCTTCGATCTTCGAGAAGTCCAGGATGTCGTCGATGATGGTGAGCAACGCCTCGGAGCTGTCGCGAACGATCTTCGTCATGCCCTGCTGTTCGGAATCCAGACCCGTCTGATCCAGCACTTGGATCATGGACAGCACACCGTTCATGGGTGTCCGGATCTCATGGCTCATTGTGGCGAGAAACGCGGCCTTGGCACGGGTCGCTTCTTCCGCAGCGTCCTTCGCCTCGATCAGCTCACGCTCCGCTTTGCGCCGTTCGGTGATATCCCTGACCGCTGCGATCACATGAGTAGAGCCGTCCGGCGCCTGGAGGGGGCTCAAGGCCGCTTCTACGGGGAAAGTCCTGCCGGACCGAGCCAGCCCCCTGAGCATGTCGCCCCCCCCGCATGGTGCGCATGGTCCTTTCTGCGACAAACCCATCTCGGAGGGCTGCGTGACCGCCCCTCACATCGTCCGGGACAAGGCTGTCGATCGACTGCCCAACCAGGGTGCCAGGCTCGTACTCGAACGCCCGTTCGGCCTCGATGTTGGCGCGTAGGATGGTGCCGCCCTGATCAATAACGAACATGGGCTCCGGCGCTGAATCCAGCACCTCGTGGAGTGTCCGCCGTTCCGCCTCCACCGCTTCTCCGAGACGGCGCACCCGCTCCGCATCGTCCTTGAAGACATCCAGAGCACGGGCCATCTCGCCAACCTCGTCACCCCTGTCCAGGTGCGGGACGCCGATCCCTGTCTCTCCGTCGACCACCCGGCGGGTGAGGCCGGCAAGCGAGAGGATCGGACGGGTTATCTGGCGGGCCGCCAGAATGCCCACGAGAATGACCAGAAGGGTGGCACCGGCAGCCGTCAGCGTTACGTCCAACGCCATGTGATGGACGGGTGCCATCACTTCCTCGACCGGTTTGATGCCCAATAACGCCCAGTCGAGCCCCAGGACCTCAATCGGCAGATAGGCAACAATATCGATATCCGCGTGGTGGTCGTCGGCAGGTGCGCTCCAATCGGGCACGCGCAGAACACCGGACTGTCCATCAAGTGCGGCGGTAACGGCCGCGTTGTCGATCCGAGCTTCCAGAATGGCGCCGCTGCGGCGCACGGACTCTGACCGCAGCAAGCGGTCCGCCCCGACGAGAATGGTCTCACCATCCTCACCAAAGCCTGCCTTCACCCCGATCGTTTCCTGAAGCCGTTCTTCGGAGAGTTGGACGAAAAGCGCGCCCAGCAGTTCGCCGTCTTGGCCAGCGAGAATATGGCCGTGAAACGCGACGGGCGTGCCGCCATTCGGTGCGTAGTAATCGAAGTCACTGAAGGCGAGTTCGTCCTCATGCAGATCCGCCCTATCCCGCGTCGCCCGAGCATCACGGTATTGGTCCTGAAGGCGCCTGAAAGTGCGGCCGAACCCGGTATCCGAATAGGGACCGTCAATTAGGTTCGTCGCGAAATCCTCTTCCTTGGCAACGGAGTAGAGGACATCCCCGTTGATCGACATCAGATAGATGTCGGCATAACCGCGCTGTTCGGCGAAACTCGTAAGCCAGGGATCGTATTGTTCGTGGTGGCGTGCGTAGAGCGAAGCGCTTTCATACGGCTCTCCGCCAGCTCCGTACAGGCGGCCCAATTCGGGTGCGGCAGCGCTTCCCATCGCTTGCCAGCCAGACGCGAACGACCGCAGCGCCATGATGGTCCACGGATGGGTGCTCAGAAGCTCCAGGTCCTCGTCCACGTGATCGAGGAACTCGTCGATCTCGGCCTTGTGGGCGATGGTCAGATCCAGAAGGTCGCCTTCGGCCTCCGCAACGACAGCGTTCCGGGCGATCGAATAGCCAACGACGCCGACAAGGATGGACGTGGCGATCGCGATCGTCGCGAACGCGGCCGGCAGCTTCACCCCGATCGTCCAATGATTCGGATTGATCGACATCGTTCCCCAGTCGGCAAACCCAGATGCCCGGAGACGAAAGCCCGGACGGCGCGCAACAATCGTTACACGACGAAACCGAACCAAGAAATTGGTTTCGACACTAAAGCCGGATCAGCGGTTATTGACTCAAGACGGTGCGCTAGGACGTCAGCACGAAACTCCGGTAGCCCTCCTGCGCTTCGTCATCGCAGATCGACCGATACCGGGTCATGCCGCCCGCATACGGCATGAACACCCGCGGCTTCCCCGGAACATTGGCACCGAGATACCAGGAGTGGCCCGCATCTGGCAGCAGTGTCGCGTTCGCCGCATCGTTCACGTGGCTCACCCAATCCTCCGCCGCGTCAGGACGCGCCTCGATCGCCTGATAACCCTTGTCCCGGAGATGCGCGATACAGCTTGTGATCCAGTCCACATGCTGCTCGATCGCCACCGGCATGTTGCAGAGGACGGACGGACTGCCGGGACCGGTGACCGTGAAGAGGTTCGGAAAGCCCGCGATCTGGAGACCGAGATATGTCTTCGGTCCCTCCGCCCAGGCATCTTTCAGCGTTAGCCCGTTCCGGCCGGTAACGCCGATGTTGAGCATCGAGCCCGTCATCGCGTCGAAGCCGGTGGCGAACACGATCACATCCAGATCGTAGTGTGATGTCCCCGTCTCAATCCCCTTGGGCGTGATGCGGCGGATCGGATCCGCCCGAACATCGACGATGTCCACGTGATCCTGATTGTAGGCCTCGAAGTAGTTCGTATCGATCGGCGGTCGCTTGGCGGCGAAAGGGTGATCGATGTTGGACAAGATCTCCGCTTTCCGAGGATCACTCACGATCTCCCGGATCTTACCCTTGATGAAATCGGCCGCCGTGTCGTTCGCCGCCTTGTCGAACAGCAGGTCCTGAAAGACGGCCCGGAACCGAAGTCCCCCGATTTCCCACGCCCTCTCATAGATCTTCTGACGTTGCTCGGGCGTTACCGAGAACGCCGAGCGCTCATCGATCAGAAAGGGGTGCCCGTTGGTGGCATGGTGCATCGTCTCCCGGATCTCATCGTGATGCTCTTTCATGTACTGCTTGAAAGCATCCGAGAGAGGGCCGTTCCGGGCAGGCACACTGTAGTTCGCGGTGCGTTGAAAGACCGTCAGATGGGCCGCCGTCTCCGCGATCACCGGAACCGCTTGGATGCCGGTCGAGCCGGTTCCGATCTGACCGACACGTTTACCCGCGAAATCCACCCCCTCATGAGGCCACCGTCCGGTGTGGTACCAATCGCCCTGGAAATCCGCGAGGCCGTCAATGTTAGGAATGTTCGCCGAGGACAGGCAGCCGACCGCCGCAATCACGTACGTCGCGCGATAACGCTCACCAGTCGATGTTTCCACATCCCAAAAGTTGCCCGCCTCATCATAGACCGCAGACAGCACCCGGCAGCCGAAACGGATGTCACGCCTCAGATCGAACCTGTCCGCGACATGATCCAGATAACGCCGGATCTCCGCGTGGCCCGGATACCGCTCGGTCCACTCCCACTCCTCGAGAAGCTCCTTCGAGAAGTAGTAGGAGTAGGAATGGCTCTCGGAATCGCAGCGCGCGCCTGGATAACGGTTCCAATACCAGGTGCCGCCGACGCCATCCGCCGTCTCCACAATACGGGCCGACAAACCGAGCTTGTCCCGCAAGCACAGCAACTGATAGAGGCCCGCGAACCCGGCTCCGATGACGAGCGCGTCAAGGGTGACGATGTCTTGAGCGGCGGCGCGCCCGGACTGGGCATTGGTATCTGGCATGGCGACTGTCCCGGTCTAGGAAAGGCTGATCTTGTTGGCCGGTATGCCGCCATTATGCGGCCAACAGACAACGCCTGTCATACCCCCTAGTTCAATAGCGTGTCCTAAGGCCGCTATGCGACGGCTTGCCAGGGCCTACGCGACAGAGGCGCCGATCCGGTCAAGGAGCGCTTGGTCAACCTGGACACCCTCATCTTCAATCCGCAGACGGTTTGCCCGTCTCCGCGCACCTGGAAGCCGGGCACCTTCCTGGGCGACAATGGCTGCGGTCAAATCGGACACCCGGTCGCCAAAGGCGGCCCCGGAGAATGCGCCAGGGTCCAGCGCGATGAAGCATTGGCCCGTACGCGGAGTACCTCCGGCGGTTCCCGAGAACGGGCTGGCGTCTTTACCAAGTACGGCCCCGGACAGGCATGCGGCCAATATCTCGACCAACAGGCCCATGCTGAAACCCTTGTAGCCGCCGGCAGGCGCCAGTGAGCCCTTCAAGGCGGCGGCCGGATCGTCGGTGGGATTTCCATCGGCATCGAAAGCCCAGGACGGATCGATCGGCTCCCCGGTTCGCGATCTCAGCATGATCTCCGAACGCGCGATCACACTTGCAGACTGATCGATCACGAAGGCGGCCTCTCCGCTCTCTCCAGGAACTCCGACGGCGATCGGATTGGTTCCGATGACCGGCTTGCGGCCACCCACAGGCGCGATGGACGCGGGGGCGTTGGTATGACAGAGGCCCAGCAGGCCTGCCTCGGCAATCCGCTCCGCGTGGTGCCCCAACACACCACAGTTGTAGGAGTTGAAGATCGTCATCGCTGCGACGCCGTTACGACGGGCAGCGTCAACCAGCGCTTGGAATCCCGCGTCGATCGCCGGGTGCGCAAAACCCGAGCGGGCGTCGACGGTGACCGCACCCGGTTTTGGGAAGGCCACATCCGGCACCGCGTCGCCAACCACTTTCCCGCACCGGACGTGCTCGGCATAGATCGGGACATACATGAGACCGTGACTGCGGATGCCATCCCGCTCCGCAGCAACGGTTGAGCGGGCCACCGCCGCCGCGTTCGTCGGAGAGGTGCCGGCTGCCTCCAGCGTCTCCCGCGCGAGGCTTTCGACAGACTCCAACGTCATCATGATCCCGGTCACGCCTGCCTCCCAAGAGCTGCGAACACTGTGTGTCGGCTTATTCGTTGTCGATCGCGCCAGCACCCGCGCCGGATGTCCGGGAGTCGCTGCGTTCTGGAACCTGGGTCAGCTTGGCGAGGTAGAGCATGCGTGTCCAGGAGACCGGGTCAACCGTAACACCGTCCGGTTCAACCACGTCCGCCTGCGGCCGCGCTTTTCGCAGATCGACGTAGGACCCATCGTCCGGTTTCATAGGGAGCGCGCTGATCACCACATCCCGCCACGTCGACACGACACTGACGTCTCCTTCGATCTTTGAGGCGTAGACCCGAACCGCCGTACCGGCCTTCTCACTCAATCCGTAGCCACCGTCGTCGTCCGCCGCCACGCCAGCAAAGCCGAGGACCAACAGAGGTGAATCCACGGTCATCAGAGCAACCGCGCTAGCGCCGGCAGACAGCAGATCGAATGCAGACGGGCCAGCGGACACGGCTCGGGCGTTTGGAAACCGCCATCCGCCCTTCAGCTCTTCCGCCTGGGCAGCGAGTGTCTCCGGCAACGGTTCGATGGCGCTGGCGGCCGCGCTGACACCGTCATGTCCCTTGACGGACAGCCAGACGGCGGCGTTGCCAACATCTTCGGCCAGCCCCTCGGGCCATCCCGCTCCGATCGTCGCTTTGGTGACGATCGACCCCACCTCGTTGAGAGAGACTTTCATTGAGACCCTCCCAAGACAGGGAAGCACCAATCGTCGGGTTCGGTCGTTGAGATCTCGTCAAGGCCCGGCGCCCCCTGAAACAGCGTGATGCGGGTCCACCGATCGGACTTCGGATCGAACTTCGAGGCTCCGAAGAAAGAGAGCTTGCACCTCAGCAGGTCAATCGGAAGGCATTCCGCGTCGAGGAGATTGTTCTGGATCTCGCCGTAGGGATAACGCTCAGCGGACTGCACACGCCGGACAATATATCGAAGATCCGGTCTCCGCAGCAGAAGGGCGGCCACCAATTCGTCGGGCGGCCAATCCTTCAAGGCCAGGCTAAGGACCTGCACCCGCCGGGCAATATCCAGTGGCGCTTCTTTGTCCGCACCAGGCTCATCATGGCGACGGCCCAGCCTCGGCTCCGCCTTATTCTCCGAAACATACCAAAACAGGGCCTCGGCATCGGGTGCCGAAAAGTCGATGGCCAACGCCCAAGCAAAAGACCCGGCAACGATCTCCCCCAAACGGCCAATCGTCATGCCGGGATCGACACGGCAGGCGGTATCGCTCGACATGCAGTGGGCAAGACCATCGATAAGGTCGCCGTACGGCTCCAGCACCAGCGCCACCATGAGCTCGGCGCACTCTATGGACCGCAATTCCGCGAGCCAGACGACGCGGTCCCAGGGATAGTCACCCGACAACGTATCCTTGGAGAGTTGAGGCTCCAGAGCGGAGAGATCGCGTCGCAGCACTTCTATCCGGCGTTGTTGGCGCTCATCGTCGACGTTCCATTCCGAGATGTGCTGACGGGCTCGCGCGAAAAGCGTCAGAAAACGCTCAACAGCCTCGCCGGACGCCTCCGGCAGATCACGGACACGGGCCAGAGCGGTCTCCCGTGCCAGCATCCAATTGTTGATCAGTACGGGGTGATTGACGAGAAATGGCGCCATACCAAGCCCGGTCGAATTGCCGACACCAAGATAGCGCCGATAGAGCGGATCCAAGTCCACCGCTGTTTCGGGCGACCGGGACCGGGCGACATGCTCCACCAGGTCGAGCGTAAACCCCCGGATCAGCCAGACCGTCAGCATCTCCGCCTGAAAGGGCTCTGACAGGCCCGGTCTGTCTGCGATCCCGGCACGGTCCGCAATGCCGAATTTGCCATTGCCGTATACGGCGGTCGTCCGCATCAGATAGCCGACGCTGCGAACCTCTTCCAAGTCGGGCTTCCGGCCGGCGGCCAGTCGGTCTGCCACATGGGCAAACAGCCGGACGCTCTTGTTCGCCCGGCTCAAGACCAGCTCCCTCGCACTGCACCTGCCGGCTTCCTGCTTCGGCACCGCTGCCTGGAGCCGTTTGAGATCCTGCGGCCCCGGGACGCCGTCATACAGGGCGAATGTCGTATCCCAGGCCTCTGCGATCACCCGGTCGGTCCGGTCTTCCGGTGCGAGGCGGTCGGAGAAGGCGACGAGACTATATGGCCGTCCGCCCAGCGGAACGGTGTAGACCGCCGTGCCGTACCCCTCGTCATCGATGTCCCAGACCGGGCGGGACACGATCGCTCCTTCCCGATGGAGCCTCCTGAGAAGGACCCGCATGAAGGAAAGCCGCGTCGGGAAGAACGCGCCCATACGGTGCAACCGCATCACCTGACTGGGGGGCCGCAGCGGCTTATGACCGGTCCCGGCGGTCACCGGGTCTCTCTCCACCCCGGCCATCATGCAGGCCCGAACGACCGGTCAAAGAAATTGAGCCAGTTGCCGCCCATGATCTTGGCAACCTCATCGTCCGCGAAGCCGACGGCCCTCAGTCCATCTGCGAGACCCGGGAAGTCACGGTTGCTCCCAAACCAACTCGGCTGTGGCGGAAACCCGGCTTGGGCGGCCGACCCCTCACCGTAGTCAATCTCCTTCGACCATGTTCCGACCCGCATCCACTCAACAACGGAGTCGGGCTGATCCTGGCAGAGGTCGCTGCCGAAACCGATACGGTCCACGCCCATCAGGTCGGCTGTACGGGCAATCATCTCCGAGAACGCTGTCAGCGTGCAGTCCGACTTCCCGGCCAAGTGATGGGGATACATCGAGAAGCCGAGCATGCCCCCGCTCTCCCCCAGGGCCTTCAGAACCGTATCCGACTTGTTCCGCAGCGCCGCATGCCATCGATGCGGGTTCGCGTGGGTGATCGCGATCGGCCGGCTCGACAACTCGATCGCTTCCAACGTCGACCGTTCGGCCGAATGGCTCATATCGATGACCATGCCGACGCGGTTCATCTCCCGGATGACCTGCTTGCCCATCCGGGTGATCCCCGGATCCTCCGCCTCGTAGCATCCCGTCGCCAGAAGGGACTGATTGTTATAGCTCAACTGCATGAAACGGGCGCCGAGCTGATGACAGATCTCCACCAGGCCGATGTCGTCTTCGATCGGAGAGCAGTTCTGAAATCCGAAGATGATGGCCGTCCGGTCTTCTTCCCGTGCCCGGCGGACGTCATCACCGCTTCTCGCGGGCATGATCAGATCCGGGAACCGCTCAAACCAGCGATTCCATTCGACCATCCGTTCCACAGTTTCCCGGAAGTCCTCGTGGTAGCAGATGGTCACGTGGACAGCGGTCACCCCGCCCAACCGCATCTCGCGGAAGATCTTCTCTGACCAGTTCACGTACTGGCATCCGTCGATGATCAACGGCTGGTCGGGCATGTCCATTCCCCTAAGGTCTTCTCTTGGCCGGACGATGATGGTCGCAACTCTGCCCGGAGAAGGGAACGGTCAATCGCCCCGGAAACCGGAATTCAGAGCTTCACGCCGAAGAGTGCGTAGTTGACACCCGTATCGCCGGACAACCGGAACCCACCGGTCAGCGGATCCGGCACCATGCCACTGACGTCCCGTACCTCGATACCTCTTGCAACGATCAGATCGGTCAGTTCCCTCGGCGTCGGGAACTTTCGCCAATCATGAGTGCCGGGCGGGACCCAACGGAGAACGTACTCCATCCCAATCTTGGCCAGCGCCAAAGACCTTAAGGTCCGGTTGATGGTCGTCATGATCAGGGCGCCGCCCGGGTTGAGAACACCAGCGAGGCCGTCCGCAAAGCTGTCGAGGTCGGCGACATGCTCCACGACTTCCGAAGCAACGACGACGTCGAACCGAGCGTCGGTAGCCGCCAACTGCTCAATGGTCGAGACACGGAAATCGATCCGGTGACCAAGACGGTATGCATGAGCCTGTGCCGCGCCGATGGTCTCGTCCGTGACGTCAATCGCGGTGACAGACGCGCCCAGCCGCCGAAGCGGATTTGACAGCAAGCCGCCACCACATCCGACGTCAAGGATACTCAGTCCCTCAAAGGGCGCCGACGTGCCGTCGTCCAGTTGGAAGTGAGGAAACAAACGGTCCCGGATGTAGGCCAGCCGCACCGGTGTGAAACGATGCAGCGGCGCGAAGGGGCCCCGTTCGTCCCACCAATCATCGGCCAGCGCGGCGAAGCGCGCGGCGTCCGCCTCATCCACGCTGGAGCGGTTCCGAGACAGGGATCTGTCAGGACTGGATCCGCTCATCGTTTCCCTCATTGAAGACCGTAGTTACAACCCGCAAAGGGCGTCTTGCCCACGGGTAAAGCCATCGATATGTATAGCGCCCGACGGCGCCGCCGCACAGCACGGCGGATCGTCGCGCGCCGGTCGCCCCTGCCAATGGTCGGAAGGGGCCGGCGAACCATCCCGAGAGCAGGACGCCATGGCCCGCATCGTAATGAAGTTCGGCGGAACCTCCGTCGCGGATCTTGACCGAATCCGGAATGTCGCTGGCCGTGTGAAACGCGAGGTCGACGCCGGCAACCACGTGGCCGTCATCGTGTCAGCGATGGCAGGGACCACAAACCAGCTGGTGAACTGGTGCCGGGAGATCACCAGCATGCACGATGCGCGAGAGTACGACGTTGTCGTCTCCACGGGCGAGCAGGTGACCAGCGGTCTCCTTTCACTGGCCTTGCAGGATATCGGTGTCGACGCACGCTCCTGGCAAGGTTGGCAGATGCCGTTCCTGACCGACGGTGTTCACAGTAAGGCCCGTATCCGTGAGATCGACACGGCGGAGATCGAGCGGCGTTTCGAGATCAATCAGGTCGCCGTGATCCCGGGCTTCCAAGGCCTTGGGCCAGATAATCGGATTACGACGCTGGGTCGCGGCGGCTCCGACACGTCGGCCGTCGCGATGGCAGCCGCTCTTCGCGCGGAGCGTTGCGACATCTACACCGATGTCGACGGGGTCTACACAACCGATCCCAGGATCGTGCCCCGCGCCAAAAAGATCGATCGCATCACCTACGAGGAGATGCTTGAGATGGCCTCTCAAGGGGCCAAGGTACTTCAGACCCGCTCCGTCGCCATGGCGATGCAGCACGCAGTACGGCTTCAGGTCCTCTCCAGCTTCGAGGACCGCCCGGGCACCCTGGTCGTGGAAGAGGATGAGATCGTGGAGAAAACATCGTCACCGGTATTGCCTATAGCAACGACGAAGCCAAGCTGACCCTTCGGCGAGTCCCGGATCGCCCAGGCGTCGCCGGGACACTATTCGGCTCACTCGCCGATGCCGCCATCAACGTCGACATGATCGTTCAGAACGTGTCGGAGGATGGTCAGGCGACAGATCTGACCTTCACGCTTGGCCGGTCGGAGTTGGAGCGCGCGCTGGACGTGCTTGACCGGATGAAGGAAAGCCTTGGCCACGATAGCGTCGCCTCGGACGGAAACGTGTCCAAGGTCTCCGTCGTCGGCGTCGGCATGCGCAGCCAACCCGGCGTCGCCAAGACCATGTTCGAGACGCTGGCGGACAAGGGCATCAACATCCAGGTGATCTCCACGTCTGAGATCAAGGTGAGCGTGCTGATCGCGTCCGAATACACCGAACTGGCCGTTCGGGCGCTGCACAGCGCCTACGGCCTGGATGCCGAGTTGGGCGGCTGACGATGTGATCCAGTCACCGGACAGCCAGGGACAGGACGGTTTCAGCTCCGCCTCGGGAATCGGCCCACGCGAGATGATGAAGCGACTCCGGGCTGTCATGGCGTCGGCGGAGCCGGCACAGATCCGGCTGGACGGCGTTGTCCGGACCCTCGCCCAGGCCATGCGGGCTGAGGTGTGTTCGATCTACGTCCGGGGTCGCGGGAACCTGCTGGAGCTTTCCGCCACCGAAGGTCTCAACCAAACCGCCGTCCATCGAACCCGCCTCAGGATGGGTGAGGGACTCGTCGGCGACATTGCCGCGAAAGCACGGCCCCTGGCCTTGGCCGATGCCCAGTCCCACGAGAAATTCGCGTATCTGCCGGAGACGGGTGAAGAGATCTATCAGTCCCTGGCCGGTGTGCCGATCCTGCGGGCGGAGGCTGTCCTCGGCGTCCTGGTGGTGCAGAACCGGGTCGGGCGCCAATACGCCGGCGAAGAGATCGAGACGCTCGAGACCGTTGCCATGGTCCTGGCCGAAATGCTCAGCGGGCCGGAGTTCGAGAATGTACGAGGCGACGGGCAGGACGCGGATGCGCCTATCCGGCTGGGCGGGGAAACCGTCGCGGGCGGTCTTGTGGTCGGCAAGGCCCAGCTTCACAGGGGCGATATCGTGCTGCGCCGTATCGTGGCCGAAGACCCGGCGGAAGAGCGGCAGCGCCTCGACGCCGGTTTGGAGAAGCTTCGGGAAACCCTCGACACACTCTTCGAGGCGGCGGACGTAGCGGGTGACGGCGAGCATCGGGACGTGCTTGAGACGTTCCGGATGATCGCAGACGACACGGGCTGGGCCCGCCGGATGCGGGACGCCATTGAGACCGGACTGAGTGCGGAAGCCGCGGTGCAGCGTTCCCGTGCCGATATGCGGGCCAGGATGAGCCGGGCCACGGACCCCTATCTCAGGGAACGTCTCTCCGATTTCGAGGACCTTACCGCGCGCCTGGTCCGTATTCTCTCAGGCGAGGACTCGGACGCGCCGCTTGATGACACAGCGGCCGAGGTCTCAAGCGGCGACGAGGATATCGTCGTCATCGCCCGCTCGATGGGACCCGCAGAGTTGTTGAGTTATGACCGCTCCCGCCTGAAGGGGCTTGTCCTGGAAGAAGCGTCAGCCGCCGCCCACGTCGCCATTGTCGCGCGGGCCCTGGATATCCCGGTGGTGGGGCGGGTCGACGGCGTGTTGGCGGAGGCAAGGCCAGGGGATCCTATCGTTCTAGACGGCGACAACGGCCAAGTGTTTCTGAGGCCTGGCGACGAGGTCAGAGAGAGCTTTGGTCAGGCGTTGGACGCCCGGTCGGCGCAACGCCGGATCTTTGAGAGCCTCCGGGACAAGCCTGCGGTGACGCTGGATGGCGAGCGGGTCCATCTGATGATGAACGCGGGTCTTCTGGTGGATCTGCCTCAGTTGGACAGCAGTGGTGCGGAGGGCATCGGGCTCTATCGCACCGAAATCCCGTTCATGGCCCGGCGGGAGTACCCGAGCGTCGAGCAGCAGACCGCCCTTTACAGCCGCATCTACGACGCAACCGGCGACCGGCCCGTTGTCTTCCGGACCTTGGACGCCGGCGGCGACAAGCCGATCCGTGCTTTCGAGGAACAAGGGGAAGAGAATCCCGCACTTGGCTGGCGGGCACTCCGTATCGCCCTCGATCACCCAGCCCTTCTGCGTCAGCAAATTCGCGCCATGATTTTGGCGTCCAACGGCAGACCCCTGTCCGTTCTGTTGCCGATGGTATCGGAGGTGGGTGAGCTCAAGAGAGCCCGGGACATCATCGACCTGGAGATCAGGCGAGCGCAGCAATCGGGGGGTCTCCTGCCTCGGGAGATCAAGGTAGGCGCGATGATCGAGGTGCCGTCGATGCTTTGGCAGATCCCGAACGCCGCATCGTTGGTGGATTTCTTCTCCGTCGGCTCGAATGATCTGCTGCAGTTCGCCTTTGCGGCGGACCGGGGAAGCCGGAAGATTTCCGGCCGCTATGCCACAATGTCGACGCCTTTTCTCCGCATGCTTCGGGATCTGGTCAGGGACTGTGCGGAAGCGGGGCGCCCGGTGACCGTTTGCGGAGAGATGGCGGGACGGCCGCTTGAAGCTATGGCCTTGATTGGGCTGGGCTTTCGGTCCCTCTCCATGAATGCGTCCTCAATCGGCCCAGTAAAAAGGGCAGTGCTCGGCTGTCGTGCCGAGGCCCTGGCAGATCTGATGGAGGATCTGTGTCGGGTTCACCGCAAAGATGCGACCGGCATATTGAGGGCGTTTGCGCGCGATCACTTGGTCGCGACCTGAGACAGTGCACGCATTGCCCTCAATATCCTTTGAATCTAATGCGACTCCATTGTAGTTTGGATGATGGTTTCCAGGCGGCGTATAGGCTGCCGAAGATCGTGTGGGGCGCGGGACAGAATGGGCGTCAACGGCGGACGGGCGCGGGTAAAGCTGGATCGATCCGGACCAGGGTCGACGCCTGACAGTGCCGATGTGACCCCGAAACTCTCTGTGAGTTCAACCATGCCGGATCCGATGGATGGAATGCCACAGCCTCAGTTGAGCAGTGGACAAGAGACCGTCGGCGCGTTGCTGGCCCGGGTCCGGATGGGGCACGGAACGACCATCCGGGAAGCCTCCGGCTCCCTTCGAATCAGAGAAGAATATCTGGACGCGATTGAGCAAGGCCGGTTCGACGATCTTCCGGGCATGACATATGCCATTGGCTATGTTCGGTCATATGCGCAGTCGCTGGGTCTTGACGCCGGTGAGATCGTGGATCGCTTCAAAGCGGAAGCGGATGCGATCAACGCCCGCCCTGAGCTTGCGTTCCCCTCTCCAGCACCGGAAGGAAAGGTTCCAGGCGGGGCCGTGCTGTTCGTCTCATTCCTGTTGGCGACGGTTGCCTATGGCGGCTGGTATTGGGCGATAAGTTCGGACCGGTCCGTCGCATCGCTTGTTCCGGCGGTGCCGGAGTCCTTGTCGTCTCTTCTCGCCCCGGCGGGGGAGACCGCTGCGGACAGCGGCGAGACGACCAGCGTTGCGGCCCCCGCTCATGCGCAAGCGCCTCAGGCGGACAAACCTGTCCCGGTCATGTCGGCGTCCGCAGCGTCTACGCAACCGACAGATACCCAAGCCGTGGCCGAAGATGAGCCCGCGCCAGTTTCGATCCCGGTCGCCGCGCAGGAATTGGAGCCCGCCGCGCCTGCGGTGCCGCAGGACAGCGTTCGCCTCCGCGCCGGCGATCAAGCTCCCTCAGAGCCGGAAGCGGTGGCGGCAGATGGTTCAGCAGAGGGCCTGGCGGAAAGCGTCTTGGTCTCTGGGGTCGCCTCGGATGACGGAAGCGAGATCGCCTCGTCCGAACCAGCCTTGACGGAAACGACCGAAATTCAGGACGTGATGACCGAGGTCGCTGCTGCGCCGCCGACCTCGGATCAGTCCGAGAAGCTGAACAGCGTGATCGCCTCGCTTCGCACCTCGCCGGTGGCCGTTGCGACCGGGTCAGCCTCCTCAGACACCACAACGGACAGCCCTGACGGCACCGAGCCCCAGGCGGCCACGGAGGTCGAAGAGACGGAAACGTCGATCTTGCCCCGTCAGAGACCAGATGCTTCTTCGGTTTCGGCATCGTCCGATGCGGACGTGACAGTGGGGGTTGATGACGCCGCTGACGCGACCGGCGGAATAGAGGACACTGCGACGGAAGCAGAGCCGGTGACGACCACCGCGACTGAGATCCCAGCGTCGGAAGCGCCCGTTGCGGTCGCGAGCCTTCCGCCGCCGCCGAGCATTCCGGCAGCCCCGTCTGTAGATCGTGCCGACGATCCAGTTGGTGGCGCCAGAGTGGTGATCCGGGCAACGTCCGACAGTTGGGTTCAGGTCCGCGATGGGGGGTCGACGCCCATCATGACAAGGGTCATGCGCGCGGGCGACGTCTATAGAGTTCCCGCACGATCCGATCTGCGCCTTTTCACCGGCAATGCCGGTGCGCTAGAGATCCTGTTAGACGGCGACCCGATCGCAAAGATCGGTGCGTTCGGCCAGATCGCCAGAGATGTCAGGCTCGACCCCTCCGCTCTTGCGGCGCGCTGATCCTTCCCCATCCAATCGATTCATGTCCGTCTCGCAACGGTGCCCGCCGATTTCGAGCACTGGCAGCTGTCGAGAACCGGTGGCATGCTCCGCCCGCATCAAGAACAATGAGATAACCGCACGCTTTCGGGAGGCTTCGCATGATTCACGAGTTCCGGACCTACACCACCGCACCGGGCGCGGCCCCCCAACTCGCCAAGCTGTCCGGCGAGATTGGCCGGGACATCCGGGGCGATGAGTACGGAAAGCTCGAGGGGTACTGGTTGACCGAGATCGGCCCCCTTAATCAGGTCATGCATCTGTGGTCCTATGACAGCCTGGACCACCGCGCGGAACGCCGGGCCGCGCTCTCTCAGAACGAGCGGTGGCGGAATGAGTATCTGACGGTCGCCGGGCCTCTGATCCTGCGCCAGGACATCCGTCTGATGCGCCCTGTTCGTCCCCTGTCGGACGTGGCCGGAGAAGGTCACGTTTACGAGTACCGGTTCTATCGGACGAAGGTGGGCAAGGCGCCTGCTTGGGCCGAGAAGATCAATGCCGTCATGCCGACGCGGGAAAAGTACTCCAAGAACGTGGGACTGTGGATTTCGGAAGCTGGCCAGCCAAACGAGGTCTCCCACCTCTGGGTCTACGACAGTGCCAACGCGCGAGCCGAGGCACGTGCGGCGACCGCACAAGATCCGGGCTGGCAGGCGTTCCTTAAAGACGCTGGCGCCTTGCTTGAGGAAATGCACTCCACGCTGCTTGTTCCGGCCCCGCACTCCCCCCGGCGCTAATTCAACTAAGGCATTTTGATGTCTCACGGCGAGTTCACTGGACCTCGCCGGGGTGATCGGCGACCGTCTCACGGGCTGAGATCGTCGCGAACTGCAGTGGATGCACGATATGGGTACTGGTCGACAAGAACAGGAACGCTGGAAAGCGCGCAGAGTGGGTCCGATTGTCGCTTGGGCGATTGCCCTCACGATCGCGGGCCTGTCGAACGGTCCGGCCATGTCCCAGGACAAGACCACTTTCACGGATGCTCAGAAGTCTGAGATCCAGGAGATGGTTCGGGACTACATCCTACAGAACCCGGGCATCATCGTTGAGGCATTCGGCATCCTCGAGGCACGGGAACAGGCCGCGCAGCAACAGCGGCTCGCACAGGTAATGGCAGAGTACGCGGAGGATATCGAGCGGGATCCCAAGGACCCTGTCATGGGCAATCCCGACGGCGATGTCACCATCGTCGAGTTCTTCGACTATCAGTGCGGTTACTGCAAATCGATGCTGAAGCCGCTCCTCGCCTTTGCGGCGGAAGACGGAAACGTCCGGGTGGTCATAAAGGAGTTTCCGATCCTGGGGCCCGCATCCGTCATCGCCGCACAAGCATCCCTCGCCTCAGCCAAACAGGACAAGTACGACGCTTTCCACCAGGCGCTGATGGGCCTCCGGGGCCGGTTGGATGAAGCGGCGATCTTTCAGACGGCTGTGGAAGTGGGCATCGACGTGGACCAGTTACGTGCGGACATGCAAAGTCCCGCGATCCAGTTCCAGATCGACAAGACACAGCAGCTCGCACAGGTCCTCGGCGTTCGCGGGACGCCGGCCTTCATCATTGGCGGCCGACTGATCCCTGGTGCCTTCGGGCCGGAGCAACTTCGCCAGTATGTGGCCGATACCAGGGCGGACGGCTGACCCGGGGCTTGGGGCCTCGGTTGCCCCTCACTCCGGAGCATGCTTCCATCGCCGGATACCCGATCGCAGCGCGGAGATGGACCGATGGCCCAGGTCGAAGAGTTTCCCTATGAGATGACGGATGCCGAGTGGCAGACGCGCGTCGACCTCGCCGCAGCTTTCCGGCTGGTGGAGTTGTACGGCTGGTCGGACATGCTGGCGACGCATCTGTCCGCCCGGGTGCCTGGACCGGAGGAGCATTTCCTGATCAACGCCTTCGGTTTGATGTTCGAGGAGATCACCGCATCGTCGATGGTAAAGGTCGATGTGGACGGCAACGAGCTCTCACCGTCGGAGTACGGCATCAATCCAGCCGGTTTTGTCATCCACGGAGCGGTGCATGAGGCACGGCCGGAACTGGCCTGCGTCATCCACACCCACACCGCTGCAGGGCTCGGCGTTGCCACTCAAGAAGACGGTCTGCTGCCCCTGACCCAGCAGTCACTCTCCGTCATCGCACACACGGGCTACCACGACTATCAGGGCATCGCCTTCGATCTGGCGGAGCGGGAGAGCCTTCTCGAAGACCTTGGCGACAACCGTGTTCTTGTGTTGCGGAACCACGGGCTGCTGACGGTCGGCAAGACGGTTGCGGAAGCGTTCCTCTGGATGTACCGGGCGGAAAGGGCATGCCGCTTCCAACTTGCTTTCCAGCAGGCGGGGGCGAAAGCACGAGACATCCCGGAAGAGATCCAGCGGGTGACGATCGAGCGGAACCGGAAGGCGATCTCGTCGGAAGGCTACCGTCCTGTCGGCGTCAAGGAATGGCCCGCCCTTCTCCGCAAGCTGGACCGGGAGCGTCCGGGCTACGACCAGTAGGCTTTCATCGGCGGGATGTGTCGCGCGCGGACGATCAAGCCCGCGCGCGATGAAGGACAGGGGTCCTTAGTTCTTTTCGGCCCGGTAGGGCTTGTGACAGCCCCCGCACGACGCACCAAGCGCCTTGAGGGCTGCACCCGTCGCACCAGCATCACCGGTCGCGGCGACCGAGGCCAGGGCAACCGCGGCTTCCTTGTTGGCGGCAATCGCCTTCTCAAAGCCGGGCCAGTCTTCCCAGATCTTGGCGAGCGCGCGGGTATCCCCCGTGCCGCTGCCTTCCGGGAACAGGGCCGCCATCTTGTCAGCGAACGCGGCGACCGCGTTGGCGTGCGGGACGGCGTCCTTGGCATTGTTGGACTGAACAGCAGCTTTGATCGCCTTAAGTGCGGCGACGTTCGCCTTGAACCCTTGCTTGCGGTCTTCAATCACGCCCGCGGACGCGGACCCGATTAACATCACACACGTCGCACAGGCGGCGATGGTGCGCACGACTCCCCTCATGATCTCCTCCTATCGACCGGGCCGGCAGCCATAGGCCAGCCTCTCGCGCCTAGAAGGATGTTTCGTTTTCCCCAAAAGTCGAGGGGAGATCTCGGGATCACCTGATTGTGTGTGCGTTCTCCGACTTTTGCTCTCACGAGATTCCGGCACTGGGTCTTCGGATCACTTGAAATAGACTCTCCTGTAGATTGTTTTTCTAAGACGTGAAATCTAATGTGTAGCATGATGCTTGTCGGACATAGAGCGTTCTCGCCGAGCATGCGGTCGACAGGAACGCTCTCAATCCATGATTTCTTATGGTTTCTGACCCGGGAGAAGAGGGCGTTTCGCTCGAAGGCGCTCTAGCCGAGTCATCACCAACATACCGGTCGAGCGGGAGATTGCCACGTGCGCCGATGGTTCACTCTGTTATCAATCGTGACCAGCCTCTGCCTTGTTCCAGAGACAGATCGCGCCGCGCGGGCCAGCCAACCAGTCGATCTGTGCGAGATCCCGTTCACCGAGGCGCATCGCGCGGCGATTGAGGAGCGGCATTTCCCGGCATTGCGGGAAATCTGGGATTATTGGCTCAACGAAGCACCGGCGGAGGTGGTATTCGCCAGTTTTCCTAAGCGCATGGGTAAAGATGATCTCGAGCGGCTAGGCTCTTTTGAGAACGCGATCAAATCGGCCGAGGTCCAATCGGATGACTTGAGTCAGTCTGATCGGCTGCCGCCCCGGCAAGGTCCCGCAATCCCCCCAGAAAGCTTTCGGCCGACTGATGGGCCAACGTATCTCATCTTGGACGATGCACAGCAGAAGGCGCTGGATGACGCCATGCAGGCGCTGCTCCACTGGGCATGCGGCATTCGGGATTTCGAATTGTTCAGTGGCCTAGTCTTTTTCGTTATCAATTATAGAGAGGATCTCGCCGGACGCAGTTCCGGATATGTCTTGTCATATGCGGATTGGCGCCAGCTCATGACGCTGGCCTATCGTCGAATCCGGGATACGCCGACGATGATCGTTTTTGAACTTCAACAATTATCGAATTTGTCCGGTATGGCCATTCAATACCTTTACAATCCCTCCTGGTCGGAAGATCAGACGATCGCCGAGGATTATCATTCCTTTCAATTGGATGTTGCCAATTGGATCCTCGCATCGAAGGCATCCTCCGAATTAAAGATTTACCATCTCTGGTTCCAGACGGTCCCGCCGTGGTCATCTTCGGCCACAGAGATCATTGCGCAGTACGCTGTTGATGAATACAAGGCTGCCATGTCAGGGATGAACATCACGGAAAGACAAACCATCCGTTTTTACTTCAGAGTTACTTCGCAAATGCTTTCTTTTGCCCTATCAGCGAAAAACAGAAGAATGGCCATATGTTACCTTCAACGCCTCCGCATGATAATGGAGAGCAAACCCGACTTGGAAGAATTCCCACAGATCACTACATACGAAATCTCTTCCTATCAAAATTACTTCGAGAGTGTAGCCCACACTTTCTCAATTACGACAGGGCATCTTGAGATATGGCCAACAACTAAGCGTTACTGCGAGATTTATATTTAAGTACGATTCTCAATATTCGACAATTCAGTATCTCTTATCTGAGACAGTGTTTATGATTAAAGCAAGTAGAAACCTTCTTGCGGCGTCTATCTGCCTGGCTCTCTCTTTTCTTTTCGGGCGTGCCGTTGATGCGTCTACCACGCCCCGGGACCTTTGCGAGATCCCCTTTACGGAGGCGCATCGCACGGCAATCGCGACGCAGCATCTTCCGGATTTGAAGGGAATACGCGACCACTGGATATATAGGACGCCACCAGACACCGTCTTCGCCGCCACGGTCAAAGATCAGGCCTGGTCCATTGACTCTTGGCTCCGATCTCTCGCCACGAGCATTCGTCAAGCGCAGTCAGAACCAGCGGACCCATCGGTCGACTTGCACCTTCCGGGACGCCACGGTCCGGCTGCATCTGTTGAGCCGTCTCGCACGCTGGGAAGTCGGCCAGCAATGGTCCTCAGCGCTGAGCAGAGGGACCGCTTGGAGGTGGCCACGCAAGCGTTGCTGCATTGGAGCTGTCGGACGACAGACCGCAGCCTCCTTTTGACGATTGGCTGGCTTGTAGACCGCTACCGTCAGCACAGTGACGGTGCCTGGGCCTCTGAAAGGCTCTCATACGAAGACTGGCATCAGCGCATGCGAATAGGCTACCGGCATATGAGCGTTCATGCAGATACCGCTGTGGACGATGCCTGGGATGTTTCCAACGTTGTGTCCCCGCTCATCGAGCCGTTTGCGGAGTCGCGTTGGTGGTCCAATCCGTCGAGAGCGGCCGTGTTCGAGAGCCTGCAAAGAGATGCGGTCGACTGGCTGTTCTCTTTGAGTATTCCGCTACCAGATAAGCTCGACATCCTCCCCTCCCTTGTGCAACGGAGGAACGACCAAAGAACGGCCGCGACCATCAAAAGAGCGATGGACGCGGTCGTCTCTGCCATAAACCGACCGGACGGCGAACAGCACCGCCCGCGCGATGCGTTCTCCCTGACCGTACAGATGGCCCGGCTCGCCATTCACGTCGGTAACGCGTCCTTGACCCGCTGCCTCCTGCACGTGTTGAAGACCCAACTCATCGAGGACCTTCGGGAAAATGATAGGCCATTTCTTATCTTCGATGAGCGGTTTCAGTATCAGCTCATTTACACGTCGGCGATCGCTGACTTTGGGAGATCCAAGATCATCAGGACCCCAACAACCCACTCAGACTGTAGGCAGAGTATTTTTGACTGAACCAATGAGATGCCCTACTTAGAAAGGTGCTGATTAGTCACGCTTCGTTTTCACGCCCACCCAAATATATTTGGTTTGTGAGGTTTTGATATTTTCCTCAGATTTTTTTTTCGCATCCCGCCACATCTGATTGTTTTCTAGTTATGAATAGATTCAATATATCGAGATTGTCAATGTGCATACTGATGCAGTATCATTGTTCATGAACATCTTTTAGAAGTACTTTTTCCTTTGCGAACTCTCTCAGTCTTTGGGATTTTTTTGTTGTTGATTCATGTTTCTTCACGGTCGAGAGCCGAATAAAAAAATTGTCTTGAGGAGATCTGCCATCTAAGCGATTATTTAGTCGATTTAATATTTTCATTGCGTGCATAAAACCTACTGAGTGGGTATTTGGCTAAAAAATGCATTCAAAGAAGTCGATAGCAGCATACTCGGCCCTCTGCCTTCTGAGCATTGTGTCAGCCACCAGCGGCCAGGCTGCCCAGTCGCCGGATTCGTCACACAATCTATGTGCGATCCCGTTCACGGAAGCGCATCGGACGGCATTGGAACACCGGCACTTCCCGGCACTTCGGGACATTTGGACCTTTTGGGAAACCGGCACCGTCACCGCGCCATCGCCGAACAATCTCGAGTACCCTTGGATGTCATTCGCTGCCGACATCGGGTCCACAAAGACGGAGCCGCCCAGCGGCCTTCGCGAAGAGGCACCGCTCGATGCGAGGACCGCCGAGTTGCCTGGACGGCATGGCCCTCGCGTTGAGACCGGCCTCAGAACCAAGATAGGCAGTCCTGAAGCGAAGGCCGCTTTTGATGACGCCATGCAGGCGCTGCTCCACTGGGGGTGCGCGGCAAGAGCAGGCCCAAATCTGGATAGCGTCATCAGATTTGTCCTGACCATGCGCGGGGACCTCCCCACGTTCGGCCGACTATATGCACAGACGTTCGAGGATTGGCGGCAACTCACCAGGATCATCAACCACAACATGGATTCAGTCTCCGATCCTGACCTAACCCAGCGAGAGGTTGTGTTGGGTGTTGCGGGAATGGTGATCAGGGAGCTGTTTGATCCGGCATGGGAGGACGATCCGTGGAAGGTCAACGTACGGACGCGCTTCTACTTGGGTCTTGGAACATGGGCCTTGTCTTGGGCCAAACCGCCGGAGGTTCGTTTGGGGTTCATTTCCTCGACCCTCCTGGATGAGTCCCGGAAATACGCCGACGATACGGCAGCACCCGCCGTTCTCGATAGGGCTCTGGCAGCCTACCGGCGAGAGGTGACGGGGCCTATGCCCCGGACATCCGTGTCCCGACGGGAGAGATATGCGCTGAATGCCAGCATGATGTGGCTGACCGTGAGCGTCGGCCGTATCGATCTCGCGAGATTCTTCTACCGGTTCCTTGAAGGCGCACTCTCCGGCGACCAACAGACCCCCGGCACACCCGCTTTCAGCAGAGAGACCCTGTGGAAGTTTCGACGGGTTGAAGAACACCTGACGGCACGTCTCGGCGCCGCGTGGCCTCAAAACCCCATCGACCAAGACCTGTGCGAGAGCCTCAGGAGCTGAATCATGCGGCGTGATCACCTTGCCTCAGACGCACCCCTTCACACACCGCACCACCGGTCGACCGCCCGCCCGACCATCCCCGGCTGGATCAGCGCCCTGCTGGGCCTCGGGCTATGCTTTACCCTTCCCTCAGCGGCAGCAAACGCTGCTGCACCTCAAAACCTCTGCGACATCCCTATTACCGAGGGGCATCGGGCGGCGATCGAGGAGCGCTACCTCCCCGCGTTGGACCGACTCCTGAGCCACTGGGAGCGGCAGGGGACCGATGATGCCACGCTCGGGACGCTCGCAACCTGGGGAAAGACGGATGTTTTCGACAGACACGCTTTGGCAATGCTTCAAAAAGCGGTTCCCTTCGCTGACATATCACCCGGTGATCTGCCCACCACGGACCTCCCTCGGCGGCAAGGTCCTGATCTTCTTCCATGGCAACTCGACGCCGTCACCGGTTCGACCTCTCTTGTCCTGAATGATGCACAGCAGAAGACGGTCAATTCGGCGACCCAGGCTATCCTTCATTGGTCATGCGTCATGACTGATGAGATCCTATTCGTTGAGGCGACGGGATTTGTCCTTGAACTGCGGGGAGACTTTGCCGGGTATGGGCAAGGTTACGTAACAAGTTTTGAAGACTGGCGGCAACTTGCCGCCATTTCGGCCCAACAGATGAAAGCGACACAACGGCCAAACGACCTCAAGATGCAAAACTTGAGCATGTTATCTAAGGTTCTTCTTCAGGACCTATACAATCCCGTATGGGAACGTAATAACGAACGTCTCCTTTCACGTGAGACATTTAGATTTTTGACGGCCAACTGGATACTCTCATCGACCGCGGAGCCTGCAATGCGGCTCGATAATCTCTATGATAAAATCTTGTCAAACGTATTTGATGACGCGGGCAAATCAACGGTTTCGATCATTTACCGCAATAGCCTTAACTTTTTTCGAGAGTCACTAAAAAAATTACGTTCAACCTCCTCTTCCCATCGTCGGCAGCGATACGAGCTGACCGTTGCCATGCACCGATTGTCTGTTCTTACCGGAGATTTTGAGTCGTCCAGCTGCTTGCTGTCATCCATTAGAAACCAGTTTATTGCCGACAGTAGGCGGAAAATCTCCGATGGATTTAAACTTGGATGGTATTCGAAGTACTTGAGAGCGTTGAAGACGGATCTGTCAGTGCCGGAAGTTTATCCACTGTCCTTCCCACCCCGTACGGTTGACTGTATCGAAGTGGACAGAAAAGGCGATAACTAAGGATCGATTGCGGTTCCAGAAGTGTTGAAGCGTCATTGAGACCGGACCGCCCTAACGGATGGGATCCGTCAGGATACCGTCGGTGCAGCCTCGGGTGATCAACGCCAGGGTCACGGCGTCCTCCACCAAAAACGGCAAGCTGGGCGGCCGCCCTCTTCGCCCCTGCTGATGCCTCTCTCCCGGTAGCCGCCTAACGCGGCCAAAAGCGCAGCTGAGACCAATAAGACTCCACTTTTGATTCTGTCGTAGGTTGTATTTTTGATTCTCTTATCGCACAATCGCTGCTGTCCTTGGCGCCTATTCTGTTCGGAAGCACTGCGATGGGCGTCGGTGTTCAGGAGCAACAACGATGATCGTCCTAAAGAGACAGTTTCTCGTGGCGCTCTTCTGCCTCACCCTTTTGTCGGCCATCGGAAGACCGGGGAACGCGGCCGACGAGCCTAAAGATCTATGTGCCATCCCCTTCACCGAGGGGCATCGGGCGGCGATCGAGGAGCGCTACCTCCCGTCGTTGACCCGTCTTTGGGCACGTTGGGCAGCCGATGATGATCCGAAGGTCTTGCTGGGCGGGTATACGAAGACCTTGGTTGAGCAAGTCCGCAAGAACCTCCAATACTCCAAAGAGAAAATCAGATCCGCCGTGACACAGCCAGGTCAAACCGGCGCCTTGGTTTCCCTACCGTCCCGAGACGGATCGGCGGGAGTTCCAGCCGGGCGTATTAGCCCCGATATATACCGCGCTTTTCCGATCACCGCACAAGAACAGACGATGCTGGATGAAGCAACGCAAGCCTTCCTTCACTGGTCTTGCTCAATATCAGATGCGTCACAATTTAACTCCGTATTTCGCTTCTCTTTAAGTATGTGGGGAGACATCTTCATTTCCCGTTCTTACCCCCTGTCGTTCCACGATTGGCGCCAACTCGTCTTAATCGTTTACCGGCAGCTATCAGCGAACCCCAATCCGTCTGATGAATGGGTCACAGTTGCGCCGGCCACCGCCTGGATAGCACTCTTTGGTTTATTCAATCCGACTTGGACGTCCGATCTTAAGAAAGCCGCTCATCGTCAGCGGCTTCAGTTGGCTGTCGTGGATTGGATCCTAAAATCAGACAGCGACTACCCGGACAAGGTGCGGTCGATCGCCGTTGATGCGCTAGATGACTGGGAGACATCACCGACTGATCCAGCCAGGCGTATCATCGTTCAGCGTATCCTGAAGCGCTATGTGGCATTCATTAGCACGCCGGAACTGCAGAACCTCCGAAGCGATGAAAAAAAACTCATGGACGCAGCAGTCTTTTTCCATTTTTTTGCAAAGGTGAGACAACCCAATTTATCCCGGTGCTTTTTCGATCGATTCTTTGACCTCGCAGACGAAATCGGGACACAGGAGTACAGGGGCTTATCAATAGCGGAGAGACGAGCCGATTTTGCGAACCTTATGAAAGACGCGTTCGGATCTTCTTGGATGTCTGCACCTATAAGCACATCGAATTGCTTGGAAATCTCCTTAAGTCTGATTGAATAGCCTGTTAACTGGAAGACCCAAAGCCAAATATGATGCTGGCACTTTGATATCCCAATCACTTTTATTGTTAATTTTTTGTCAGTCGTATTTTCACTATTACAACCCCAGATGGCCTAAGTTTTCCGTCTGGGATAGTGGTAACTTGAACGTTTCGTACGTTCTCGCAGTTTGGCACAGTTATGACTTCTCCGGACTCAACGACATAATCTTTGGATTCTACTGTTTTTCCACCACAATACACAATATGACGAACTTTAAAGTCCACTTCCTCTAATGGTTCATAAAATGTATATTTGATTTCTACAGTATTGTGATCAGACCTCCCACCCACAGAGATTAACTTCGTTTCTGAATTATTGATTGACAATCTATACACGTCGAACCTCCATTTGTTTGTGTTGAAACAGGATTAGAAGGGACATGACTTTCAAACAAGCCCTGTTGTTTACGAATATTTGAAAGACACGTGGAAGCTGGCTTATCGCAGTAAAAGCGAATCAGCGTCGTTTCGTAGAAGTCCTCGGGCACTTCTTCTAACAAGCCGTCACCGTTAGATTCGAAAAGACTCAAGTTTCCAGTCTCCTCAAAACTGCGAAACCTCGATCGACCAGATACGTCTTTCGGCTCTCTACCTAATACTGACAGAAACTTCGGAACTACTTGCGTATTATTGACAGAGCGTTTATGCGAAGTTTCCCCCCTACTCCCCTTTGAACACCGGCCGCCGTTTCTCGTTGAATGACCGGATGCCTTCCAGGCGGTCCTGGGTGGGGACCATGATGGTGTTGGTCTCGATTTCGAAGGCGTATCCAGCCTTGCGCTCGACCTCGGTCGCCACGTCGATGGACTTCTTTGCCTGGCGGGTAGAGATGGGGGCGTTTCCGGCGATCCGGGCGGCGGTCTTCAAGGCGGTGGCCATCAGGGTGCCGTCAGGGCAGATCCGGTTGATCAGGCCCGAGGTTACGAACGCCTAGGGGCGGTGGACCAGCTATCTTCAAATCTGTCTTAGGTTGTATTTCTAGAGTGTGGGCCGCACAATCCCCACCTCGGCTGAAAACACCTTCGACCCTAAGGTCCGGCCGCTGACACCGCCATGTGGGAGCAGTAGAGATGATCGCCTCAAAGAGACAGTTTCTCGTGGCGCTCTTCTGTCTTGTCCTCTCGTCGGCCATCGGACGACCCGTAAACGCGGAGGACGAGCCTGGAGATCTATGCGCCGTCCCCTTCACCGAGGAGCATCGGGCGGGGATCGAGGAGCGCTACCTGCCGGCGTTGATCCGTCTCTGGGAACGGTGGGCAGCCGATGATGACCCTAAGGTCTTGCTAAGCGGGTACCCCAAGACCTCGGTCCGCCAAGTTCGCAAGAATCTTCGATACTACGAAGAGATAGTCCGGTCTGCGGTGACACAGCCAGATCAAACCGGCGCCTTGATTGCCCTACCATCCCGAGACGGATCGGCGGAGAGCCCCGCCGACCGTATGCCCCCCAATACATACCGCGCTTTTCCGATCACCACACAAGAACAGAAGATGCTGGATGAGGCGACGCAAGCCTTTCTTCACTGGTCCTGCTCAATCTCAGATGCGGAACAGTTTGTTTCGACATTTGGCTTTGCTTTACGTATGCGCGGAGACGATCTCATATTTCCCTCCTACCATTTGTCATTCCACGATTGGCGCCAACTCGCCTTGATCCTTCATCACCAATTGTCCGCGCACCCCAAGCCCTCTGATGAATGGGTGCGCCTCGCACCAGTCACCGGGTTCAGAGTTATCGTCGGCTTGTTCAATCCAACGTGGGGGTCCGACGTCAAAAAAGCTGACCATCGCCTTCACTTAGGTTGGCTTATGTGAATTGGATCCTGAGGTCAGATAGCGATTTCCAGGTTAAAGTATGGTCGATACTCTTGGGTGTATTGGACGATTGGGCAAAGTCACCCGCTGATCCGGCGAGACGTATCATCGTTCAGCAGGTTCTAAAACATTATGTGTCATTCATTAGATCATTGGAACAGCAGAAACGCCGTGACCTTGTGACGAGAATGACGGATCAACAGGTGTTACTCGACTTTTTTTTACACGTTCGGCAGCCAAATCTATCTCGCTGCGTTTTCGATCGTTTTTTTGACCTCGCCAACGACGCCGAAAAACTGGAGTTCAGAGGCATCCCGATAGACGAGATGAGAAGTATTTTTGAAACCCGTATGAGAGATGAGTATGGTTCATCATTGGCGTCCATACCAACACGCACGCATAGTTGCTTGGAAATAGCTCTGGACTTGATCGAATAAGTCATTCATGCAGTGAAATTTTACTATGAATTACTCTTTTGTTAATTTCACTCTTATGGATACATAACCGGTTGGCCTCACTCTTCCATCTGGGATAGTCGTAACTTGAACTCTTCGTACATCCTCACAGTCTTTTATGGTTACTGGCTTTTCTGATTCTACTACATAATTTCTCGATGTCACAGTCTTTCCTTTGCAGTAAACAATATGTTGAACTTTGAAATCTCCTTTTTTACTGGATAACGGTACGTGTAGTAGATTTCTACGGTGTTATGATCAGATCTGCCTCCTACACTTATAATGTCAGTTTTTTGTTCGTTAATCGGTAGTTTTGACATCTCTATTCTCCAACTGATTTTATTCGGTCATGTCTATAAGGGAGAGGATCTTCGATCAAGTGTGGCGATTTACTAAAACTTGAAAGACATGTGTAGGACAACATGATCTCTACTGAACCTGGCCGGAATTCATGCACCACATTAATAGTCTCTATCTTTTGAAAGACCGCCAGAGCCAAACGAGATTGAGATAGGGAAACCTAATACTGGTGGTCTTTCTCGATGTGAGTAGATTTTGATAGCTGAGACTTCCTATTCGGCCCTCTCGGTACCGAAGAGAGAAAGTTCGGAACTATCTGGGCACTTTTGACAGGTGGTTCATGCGCGAAAACCCTACATACTCCCCTTTGAAAGCCGGTCGCCGTTTCTCGTTGAAGGACCGGATGCCTTCCAGGCGATCCTGGGTGGGGACCATGATGGTGTTGGCCTCGATTTCGAAGGCATATCCAGCCTTGCGCTCGACCTCGATCGCCACGTCGATGGACTTCTTTGCCTGACGGGTGGAGATGGGGGCGTTTCCGGCGATCCGGGCGGCGGTCTTCAAGGCGGTGTCCATCATGGCGCCGTCAGGACACGTCCGGTTTACTAGGCCCCAGGTTATGGACTCCTGGGGGCAGTGAACGAGCATCCCTTGAATCTTCCTTTGATTGTATTTCAAAGTTCACGCCCGCATAATAGTCTGCATCAAATGTATCCCGTTCTCCCCCAAAGCTGAGCCGTGGGCGGCGTCATCAAGGAGCTAAATCGATGATCGTCCAGAAGAGACCATTTCTCGTGGTGTTCCTCTGCCTCATCCTCCTGTCGGCCATCGGACGTGCCGTTGAGGCGGCCGAGGAGCCAGATGATCTGTGCGAGATCCCCTTTACCGAGGGGCATCGGGCGGCGATCGAGGAGCGCTACCTGCCGGCGTTGAACCGTCTCTGGGAACGTTGGGCCGCCGATGATGATCCGAAGGTCATGCTGAGCGGGTATACGAAGACCTCGGTCCAGCAAGTCCGAAAGAACCTCCGATACTACGAAGACAAAATCCGGTCTGCCGTGACGCAGCGAGATCAAATCGGCGCCTTGGTTTCTCTACCGTCTCGAGAAGGATCGGCGGAAAACCCCGCCGGGCGTATGTTCAACAAAGTGTACCGCGCTTTTCAAATCACCGCACAAGAACAGAAGATGCTGGATGAGGCGACGCAAGCCTTTCTTCACTGGTCCTGCTACATCTCAAATGCGGCGCAGTTTGATTCAACATTCGGCTTTGCTTTACGTAAGCGGGGAGACATCTTCATATCTCCATCCTACCATCTATCATTCCACGATTGGCGCCAACTCGCCTTGATCGTTCATCACCAATTCTCAGCCCT
The DNA here is from genome assembly GCA_963691835.1 of Thalassobaculaceae bacterium. Taxonomy (GTDB): domain Bacteria; phylum Pseudomonadota; class Alphaproteobacteria; order Thalassobaculales; family Thalassobaculaceae. The sequence goes on along the minus strand of OY829383.1, from coordinate 2,389,744 downwards.
CCCCAAGCCTTCTGAGGATTGGGTGTATCTCGCTCCGGTCGCCGCTAATCTAATGATCTCCAATTTGTACAATCCCAAATGGATGGCGAACATCAAGAAAGCAGACTATCGCCAGCGACTCCAGTTGGATTTTGTAGATTGGATCTTGGGTTCAGACAGCGACTTCCAAAACAAATTACGGTCGATATACTTTGGGGCCCTGGATGATTGGGAGAAGTCACCAACCGATCCGGCCAGGCGCATCATCGTTCAACGTGTTCTTAGGCACTACGTTGTTTTCGTTAGATCACCTGAACAGCAGCATTCCCGTAGCCTAGGTAGAAAACTAGTGGACAAAGAGGTTTTTCTCGACTTCTCCATATGGGTGCGGCAACCTAATCTGTCTCGATGCTTTTTTGATCAACTACTTGAACTAACAGACGATTTTACAGTACAGGGTCTCAGCGAGAACTCCGTAAAAGATAGGATAATTAATTACAAGTTCAAAATGAGAGACGCATTTGGTCCGTCGTGGGAGAATATACCCAAAATCAAGAAAAAATGTTGGGAGATTGCTTTGGATATAATCAAATAACTACCCACCATGAGTTTATTAGCATGAGAGTCTAAATTCGTAAATCAAAAAATCAAGGTGCTATAATTCTATTGCATTATCAGCTTTATTGACACCCATACTTTACCAGATGGCCTAACTTTGCCATCCGGGATAGTCGTAATTTGGACGTTTCGTACATTTTCACAATTGGATATAGTTACCGTCTTTCCAGATTTAACTTCATAATTATGAGATTGTATAGTCTTTCCTTCACAATGCACAATATGGTTGACTTTGAAGTCACTTTTTCTTATCGAATTTGTATCATAGGTATACTTTATCACTACAGCATTGTGATCTGACCTTCCTCCTACAGAGATAACGTCCGTTACTTGCTCATTAATCGACAATGACCTCATGGATAATCACCAAGAATCTATGTTTTTTAGTTTTTATAGTTCGCGAGAAATCCAATCAATGTGATTTGTTTACTTATATTAGAAAGACAGGTACGCGTCTTTGATTCTATTGATGATGACCATCGATCTATTTATGTAGATATCCTGACATTAATTTTAAAGGGACGATCATTTAAAAAGATGCCGAGTTAGAAGAAACGATACTTTTCGGGTTTCTAGAAATATTGAAATCTTGATTGCTGGGATTTATCAGTCAACCCTCTCGGTACCGAAGAGAGAAACTTCGGAACTGTTTGGGCATCTTTAGAAAGATGATTCATGCGAAGTTTCCCACCTACTCCCCTTTGAAAACCGGTCGCCGTTTCTCGTTGAAGGACCGGATGCCTTCCAGACGGTCCTGGGTGGGGACCATGATGTTGTAGGCCTCGATTTCGAACGCGTATCCCGTCTTGAGGTCGACCTGGGTCGCCACGTCGATGGACTTCTTCGCCTGGCGGGTGGAGATGGGGGCATTTCCGGCGATCCGGGTGGCGGTCTCCAAGGCGGTGTCCATCAGGGTGCCGTCAGGGCAGATCCGGTTGATCAGCCCCCACGCCAAGGCGTCTTCCACCGTGAACGGCACGCCGGTCAGGATGATCTCCTTGGCCCGGCGGACACCCACCGCGCGGGGCAGGTTCTGGGTCCCGCCGGCCCCCGGCATGATGCCCAGTGTCACCTCCGTCATGGCGAAACGGGCATTCGGCGCGGCGTAGAGAAAGTCGCAGCACAGCGCGATCTCCAGCCCGCCCGCATAGGCGGCCCCATTGATCGCGCCCAAGACCGGGATCGGGCAGTCCATCATGGTCTTGATCGCCTGCTCGTAGATCGCGTGCTGGCGTTTCCATTGGGCGTCGGTCATGCCGTTCCGCTCTTTCAGGTCACCGCCCGCGCAAAACGCCCGCTCCCCCCGGCCGGTGACGACGACGCAGCGCACGTCCTGTTGATCCACATACAGCGATGTCCATACATCCCGGAGATCGAGGCCCATCTGGGTGCTGAGCGCGTTGGCCGAGGAAGGACGGTCGAGCGTGACCCGGAGCACATGATCCGAGGGGCGGTCCAGGCTCAGGGTTTCATAGCTCTCGTTCATCGCATCCTCCCACGCGGTTGCCCGTTCTTGTGGTAGGCGGCGGGCATGCCTAAGGTCTCCGAAAGCCGCAAGAGCACCCCAGAGAGGGTGCTACGTCAATGGTGGGAGGAACTTCAGCATGAGACTTGAGGGAAAGATCGCCCTGATCACCGCCGCCGCATCCGGCATGGGCCGCGCGGGCGCGCTCTTGTTCGCACGGGAGGGTGCTAAGGTCGTCTGCGTCGATGTGGATCCAGCAGGGACACAGTCGCTGGTCGACGAGATCAAGGCCGCCGGGGGCGAGGCGCACGGCATCACCGCAGACCTGCTGAAGGACGAGGCCAGCCGGGGCATCGTTGCCGAGACGATGGACACCTTCGGCGGGCTCGACATCCTTTGGAACCATGTGGGCCATCCAGGACCCGGCCGGGTCGAGGGGTTGGACATGAAGGACTATGAGGTCGCGATGGATCTCAATGTCCGCTCCGTCCTCGTCACAACGGGGGAGGCTGTGCCGATCCTGCGGGCGCGGGGCGGGGGATCGATCCTGTTCACCGCGTCCATCGCCGGGCTGGCAGGCTCCCCCTTCAGCCCGGTCTACTCGGCGGCCAAGTTCGGCGTCGTGGGCATGATGCAGTCCATGGCCTGCCGCTATGCCGGGGACGGCATCCGGGTGAACGCCGTGTGCCCAGCACCTGTGGACACGCCGATGATGCAGGTCTTCATGCAGCGCCCGGACACACAGACCAACCGCGAGGAGAACATCGCCCGGATGAAGACGGTCATCCCGCTCGGCCGTGTCGCCGAGGCTGAGGAGATTGCCTATCCGGCCCTGTTCCTCGTTTCCGATGAGGCGTCCTACATCACCGGGGTCGCTCTGCCGGTCGACGGCGGCTATCTCGCCAAATAACACGAAACCGGTGGGCGGTCGGCTTGGCCGCCAGCCGGACGAACGTCAAAACATCGTCGTGATGACCCGGTCCGGCGGCGCGTGCCCGTCGACCCAGGACTTGATATTGACGATCACACGTTCGCCCATGTCGATCCGGCCCTCGATGGTGGCGGACCCCATGTGCGGCATCAGCGTGACATTCGGCAGGTTCAAGAGCTTCGGGTTCACCTGAGGCTCATGCTCAAACACATCGAGCCCAGCACCGGCGACATCCTTTCGGGCGAGGGCTGCAACCAGCGCCGCCTCGTCGATCACCTCTCCGCGCGAGGTGTTCACGATGGTCGCGTGGGGCTGCATCAAGGCCAACCGCCGGGCGGAGATCAGGTGATAGGTGGCCGGTGTGTGGGGGCAATTGACCGATACGATGTCCATCCGGGAGAGCATCTGATCCAGATTCTCCCAATAGGTCGCCTCCAACTCCGCCTCCAGCTCCTCATGGACCCGGCGGCGGTTGTGGTAGTGGATGGACAGACCAAAGCCCCGGGCCCGCTGGGCGACGGCCCGGCCAATCCGGCCCATCCCAACGATCCCGAGCCGTTTGCCGTGGATGCGGTGACCGAGCATCAGCGTCGGCCCCCACCCTTCCCAGTCGCCGGAGCGGAGGAGCCGTTCCCCTTCAACCAGCCGGCGGGAGACGGCGAGGATCAGCGCCATGGTCATATCGGCGGTGTCTTCGGTCAGCACACCGGGTGTGTTGGTCACCAGGATGCCCTTCTCCTTGGCGGCATGCAGGTCGATGTGGTCGACCCCGGTACCGAAGGACGCGATCAGTTTCAGTTGCGGCCCGGCCTCGGCCAAGACCCGAGCATCGATCTTGTCCGTCACCGTGGGAACCAGCACGGCCGCTTCCTGTACCGCCTCGACCATGGCATCCCGGCCGAAGGGCTGATCGGAGATGTTTAGCCGGGCGTCGAATAACTCCATCATCCGGGTTTCGATGACGTCGGGCAGTTTACGGGTGACGACGACACGGGTCTGACGGCCAGGCATGGGGACTCCGTTTCAGCGGCGACGATACGCCGCTCTTTCGCCATATCAAGCGCCGTCCACCCTGTCTATAGAGAGCCGCCATGAACACGATATTGACGCCGATCTCGTGTCGAAACCGTTCATGGCCACTAGGTATTGTGCTATGTTGGCCTATTGGAATTCGGGCGGACAGGACCTTCTCATGACCAAAGACCGGGTACGCGTTCACCTCACACACAGGATACTCTGGGCAGCCGCCGCGGCTCTTCTCCTCTTCGTTTCGGTCTATCCTGTCTCAGCACAGCAGCGAAGTGTGGGGTCCGTTACTGGTTTGCCGGTCCCCCGGTTCGTCACAATTCAATCCGATGAGGTGAACGTTCGGACGGGCCCCGGCATCCGCTACCCGGTCGATTGGGTCTATGTCCGGGCAAGCCTGCCGGTCGAGGTCATCGGCGAGTTCGATAACTGGCGGAAGATCCGGGATGAGGAGGGAACGGAAGGCTGGGTGCATCGAAGCATGCTGTCGGGCCGCCGCTCCGTCATCGTGACCGGAGAGGTCCGGCCGATGCGCCGGAGCCCCGACCGCAGCGCGCCTGTCGTTGCCCACATGGAGCCGGGTGTGCTCGCCAGCCTCGACGTCTGCCGAGAGGCATGGTGCGAGATCGAAGTCTCCGGCCTGACCGGCTGGGTCGAGGCCGGTCACGTCTGGGGTGCGGACCCGGTCTCAACCCGCCAGTAAACCGAACCGCATCTCCCAAAGAAAAAGGCCCCGCACCATAAGCGCGGGGCCTGCTTTTACTGTTTGTTGCCGCGCGAATGTTACCGGCGCAGGCCGAGGCGCTTGATCACCGTCTGGTAGCGCTCTTCATTCTTCCGCTTGAGATAGTCCAACAGGCGACGGCGCTGGCCAACCATGACCAGAAGGCCCCGGCGCGAGTGGAAATCCTTCTTATGGGTCTTCAGATGCTCTGTCAGATTGACGATCCGCTCGGTGAGGATCGCGACCTGCACCTCCGGCGAACCGGTGTCGCCTTCCTGTTGACCGTAATCCTTGATGAGCTCGGTCTTGCGCTCTTGCGTAATCGACATCGGGGACTCCCGTTTAAAGATTTAGGACACGAACCGGGCAGACACATCCTCCGTCGATCCGGGAAATCGCGACCGGTTGGCTTTGGTGGACCGTATAGAGAAGGTCACCTTGGCGCAGATCGCCGAGCCGCGCCTGATCGGCGGCCCGGAAGACCGGTACGGATTGTCCCCGTCGGAGGCGATCGGCCTCGGTACCGGTGATGGGCAGCGCCGGGATGCCGTCCAGCGCTGTCTCCACCGGTTCGAGATGCTCGAAAGCGGCGGGACTATGCGTCAACTCCATCAGCGAATCCAGCGGAATCGCGATGGATTCGTCAAATGGGCCGACCCTGAGACGCCGCAAAGTGGAAACATGCCCGACCGTGCCCAAAGCAACGGCAAGATCACGGGCAAGACTCCGCATATACGCGCCTTTGCCGGACTGGACGGCAAAGACCGCGTGGTCTCGGTCCGGGACGTCGATCACCGATAGGGCATCGATGATGATGGTCCGGGACGCGAGATCCACTTCCTCATCGGCGCGGGCCAAATCGTAGGCGCGCTGGCCATGGATCTTGATCGCCGAGAAACGGGGCGGGACCTGATCGATCTCACCGATGAAATCATCCAGAACAGCCTCAATCTCCGGGATGGTCGGCCGGACGTCGCTCGTGGCGGTCACGTTGCCTTCCCGGTCATCGGTGCTGCGCGACTCTCCCCAGCGGACGGTGAAGGTGTATTCCTTCGTTGCGTCCATGACGTAGGGAACCGTCTTGGTCGCCTCACCCAGCGCAATGGGCAGAATACCGGTCGCCAACGGATCGAGCGTTCCCGCATGTCCCGCCTTGGCGGCGTCGAAGACCCGGCGGACCATGCTGACAGCCCGGGTCGACGTCACATCCTCAGGCTTATCGAGCACCACCCAACCGCTAACCGGATTCCCCCGGCGTTTACGGGCCATCCCGCCCTCCATCGGTGGGCGATGCAGGGAGCTCGTCACTCTCGTCGAATGCCTCGTCCTCATCCTCGTCCGCAAGACCGGGGTCAAGATCGCGGGCGACTTCGGGAGAGCGCAGAAGGGTATCGATCCGGCTCGACTGGTCGAACGCCTCATCCATCAGGAAGGAGAGCTTTGGGACCGACCGCAGGGTCACACTGCGCCCGACCATGCCACGAAGCCATCCGGAGACGTCCTTCAAGGCAGCCAGCACCTCATCCGCCCGCTGCCCGCCAAGCGGCATGACAAACGCGGTCGCATTCCGGAGATCCGGGCTGATCCGAACCTCCGTCACGGTCACCGGGACCGACTGGAGGACATCGGAGTGGACGTCCCCACGCGCGAGAATCGACGCAAGAGCGTGCCTGATCTCCTCCCCCACGCGGAGCTGACGCTGAGAAGGTCCACGCCCGCTATCGGACGTGGACTGAAACCGTTTCTTCGCCATGGATCTTCGCGGCTACTCCGCCGCGCCGGCCTGTTGGCTAACGGACTCGAGCGTGCGGGCCACTTCCTTCAGCTCGAAGCACTCGATCATGTCACCAACCTGAATGTTGTCGTAGTTCTCGAACGCGGCACCACACTCGTAGCCGTCCCGGACCTCGCGCACCTCTTCCTTGAAGCGGCGGAGTGTCTTGAGCGTGCCCTCGTGGATGACCACGTTGTCGCGGAGGAGACGCACTTTCGCGCCCCTGCGAATCTGGCCTTCGGTGACCATGCAGCCTGCGACCTTGCCGACCTTGGTGATGTTGAAGACCTCGCGAATCTCCGCGTAGCCGAGGAACTCTTCCTTGAGGTCGGGCGCCAACAGGCCTGAGAGCGCCGCTTTCACGTCGTCGATCAGGTTGTAAATGATCGAGTAGTAGCGGATGTCGATGCCTTCGGTCCGCGCGAGCTCCCGCGCCTGCGGGTTGGCCCGAACGTTGAAGCCGAGCACGAACGCGTTCGACGCTTTGGCGAGTGAGATGTCGCTCTCGCTGATGCCACCGACAGCGCCGTGCAGGATGCGCGCGGCAACCACGTCGTTGGACAGCTTCTCAATACTGGTCCGGATTGCCTCAAGTGAGCCGTGAACATCGGTCTTAATCACGATCGGCAGTTCGGTCGCCTGACCAGCAGCGATCGCCGACAGCATCTGCTCGACCGTGCCCCGGGCACCGGCCGCAGCCTGTTTGTCCCGAATGACCCGCTGACGGTAGTCAACGATCTCACGCGCGCGCGCTTCACTGTCGACCACCACGAAATCGTCGCCCGCTGTCGGCGTGCCCTGGAGGCCCAGCACCTCAACCGGCAGGGAGGGTCCCGCCTTCTGGATCTGGTTGCCGCGGTTGTCGATCAGCGCACGGACCCGGCCCCATTCGGAACCTGCCACGAAGATGTCCCCAACCTCCAGCGTACCCGCTTGGATAAGCACGGTTGCAACGCTACCGCGTCCCCGTTCCATCTTCGCTTCGATGACAGCACCCGCAGCCTTCCGGTTCGGGTTCGCCTTAAGCTCAAGCAACTCTGACTGCAGCAGAATCGACTCTTCGAGGTTGTTGAGGCCCTGTCCGGTCTTGGCGGAAACGTCGACAGCAATGACATCGCCGCCCATCTCTTCAACGACGATCTCGTGCTGCAATAACTCCGTCCGGACCCGTTGCGGGTCGGCGTTCGGGAGGTCGATCTTGTTGACCGCCACGATGGTCGGGCAACCGGACGTCCGGGCGTGACGGATCGCCTCCACGGTCTGAGCCATGATGCCGTCGTCTGCCGCGACAACCAGAACGACGATATCAGTGACATTGGCGCCCCTGGCCCGCATCTCGGTGAAGGCCTCGTGGCCCGGCGTGTCCAGGAAGGTGATCTTGTTCCCGCCGGCCGTCTCGATCTGATACGCACCGATATGCTGGGTGATGCCGCCGGCCTCACCCGCCACGACATCGGTCTTGCGCATGGCGTCCAGCAGGGAGGTCTTACCGTGATCGACGTGGCCCATCACGGTCACCACAGGCGCGCGGGGCAATTGGGCCGCATCGTCACCATCATCGATGACCAACCCGAGCTCGACGTCGGATTCCGAAACCCGGCGTGGTTTGTGCCCGAACTCCTGCACGACGAGTTCCGCCGTATCCGCATCGACCGTTTGGTTGATGGTGACCATCATGCCCATGCGCATCAGGGATTTGACGACGTCTCCGCCCCGTTCGGCCATACGGTTGGCCAGCTCCTGAACGGTGATCGCATCGGGGATGCGAACCTCGCGAACCTGTTTGGCCTGGCTGCCGTCATCCGACCGAAGGCGGGCCTTCTCACGCTCGCGGGCACGCCGGACGGACGCCAAGCTCCGAACCCGCTCGCCCTCGCCGCCGTCCAAAGCCTGCGTGACGGTTAGCTTGCCACCGCGTCTGCGCTGATCACCGCCGCGCCGTCCCGGAGAGGGCGTCGCTGGTTTTCTCGGCGCCTGTTCGTTCCGGCGGCCCCGCGCGGCGCGACCCTCCTCTTCACCTGCCGCAGGCGGTGCCGCAGCGGGCGCGCCTGCCGTCCGTGCACCAGCAGGGGCAGACCGTTCGGCCCTTGGCTCAGACGTCCGGGAGGGGCGATCGGCGCTCGCCTTCGCTTGCCGGGCGGCTTCTTCTTCAGCCAGACGCGCGGTCTCTTCGGCTTTGCGTGCAGCTTCCGCCTCTTCGATCCGGCGCAGTTCCTGAAGTTCGGCTTCCCGTCGGTCGAGCTCTGGTTCCGGCTCAGGCTCTGGCTGAGCGGCTGCCGCTTCCGCTGCCGCCGCCTCGGCACGGGCCGCTTCCTCGGCTTCCCGCGCGGCACGAGCCTCCGCCTCCGCGGCCTCCCGCTCCTGCGCGACAGCTTCCTGCTGTTTCAGCCCTTCCTTAAGGGCAGCCATACGCTTCTGGCGTTCGTCCTCGGTTAGACCACGGGCACCCGCGGCGCCCCCGCCTGCACCGCCAGGTCCGCCCGGTCCAACGCGCTTGCGTCGGCGCTCAACCTGAACAGTCTTCGACCTGCCATGGCTGAAGCTCTGGCGCACCTGACCGGTCTCGACGGACTTGCCAAGGGAAAGCTTGCCCCGTCCGCCCAGGCTCAGTTTCTTGCGGTCGCTGTCATTGGTGTCGGTCATGCTTCGCCGTCGTCGTTAAGAGACCCGCCTTTGCGGCTCATCCCGGTTGAATACACCCGCCGACCGGGTTTTCCAACCCGAGTCGACCTGTTCCGTTGCGGACACCAGCCAGTCGCCTGGAATCCCGTCTCAATCGATCCAAAAATCCGGCGCCCGCACCGGACCGATCATCCACCACCGCCACATGCACCGCCCGTGGCCTGTCGAAGGGCTGCCCAAGTTCTTCCGCCAGGGCACCTGTCACCCGCTCCACCGCCGGATCTAGGCCGCGCACTCTGGCGTGGTCCCCTGGGTCGGTCGCTTCGACCAGCCCAATGATCCGGCCCGACCGGGCCGCCTCTTCAACCTTTTTCTGACCGGCGAACGCACAACCCGCCCGACGGGCAAGGCCGAGCGTGCGCTGAAACCGGTCCAGCAGACGTCCCTCAACCTGCGTGAGCAGGTCGTCGGACACGATAACCGAGCGTTTGGCGCCGCGGGAGAAGGCCCGCCGGTCAACCGCGCGGGTCAAAACGGCCCGATCTGCCGTTACCCACATGCCCCGGCCCGGCAACCGTTCATCCACGTCCGGTACGACGTCGTCGGCTGGACCAACAACAAATCGGATCAGAGGCTCGATAGCACCCCGTTCACCGGTGACGAGACACCGGCGCTCGGGACCGTCGTCCCCGGTACTCCGACGATGGGCGTCACGATGGCTCACCGGATGCACCGTCCCCTTCGTCCGCGTCGCCGTCAGCTTCCGCTTCGGCTTCCTCGTCATCAAACCAATGCGCACGGGCCGCCATGATGATCTCGTTCGCCTGCTCCATGGTAAGCCCGGTATCAGGAAGAATCTCGATCAGCTCGTCACTGGCGAGATCCCCAAGGTCATCGATCGTCTTAACCCCAGCCTCACCCAGGGTCACCAGAACCTCCGGCGTGAAGCCCGTATGCTCGACGAGTTCTTCGGTCACGCCCAACTCCAACCGCCGCGCGTCCAAACGCTCCCGCTCGGCTTCGGTGTAAACAAGCGCGCGATCCTGCAACTCACCGGCCACACCCTCATCAAAGCCCTCGATCTGCATCAACTCTTCGATCGGTGTGTAGGCGATCTCATCAACGGAGGTGAAGCCTTCCGCCACCAAGAGATGGGCGATGACATCGTCGATGTCGAGCGCTTCCATGAACTTCCGGGAGCGGGATCGGAATTCCTCCTGGCGGCGCTCCGATTCCTCCTGCTCGGTCAGGATATCGATATCCCAGCCGGTGAGCATGGAGGCGAGGCGCACGTTCTGACCTCGCCGGCCAATCGCGAGGCTGAGCTGCTCATCGGGCACGACCACCTCAATCCGTCCGGCCTCGTCATCAAGCACAACCTTGGCGACTTCGGCGGGGGCGAGACCGTTGACCACGAAGGTCGCCGGGTCCTCGGACCAGGGGATGATGTCGATCTTCTCACCTTGGAGTTCGGCAACCACCGCCTGCACGCGGCTACCGCGCATGCCGACGCACGCGCCGACTGGATCAATGCTGCCGTCATGGGAGATCACGGCGATCTTGGCCCGGCTCCCCGGATCGCGGGCTGCCGCGCGGATCTCGATGATACCGTCATAGATCTCAGGGACTTCCTGGCGGAACAGACCTTTCATGAACTCGGGGCGGGTGCGGGACAGGAAGATCTGCGGGCCACGCTGTTCCTCACGGACGTCGGCGATGTAGGCCCGAACTCGGTCGCCCTGCCGGAACGCCTCCCGCGGGATAAGCTCGTCACGCCGGATGACACCCTCCGCGCGGCCGAGATCCACCGTCACGTTGCCAAACTCGACCCGCTTGACGATGCCGTTCACAATCTCGCCAACCCGGTCCTTGAACTCCTCGAACTGGCGTTCCCGCTCGACCCGGCGGACTTCCTGGACGATAACTTGTTTCGCGGTCTGGGCGGCGATACGGCCAAAGTCGATCGGGGGCAGCGGATCGCTGATCACATCACCGACCTTCAAGGACGGATCGCGGCTCTGGGCCTGCTCCTCGGTGATCTGCGTGATCTCGTCTTCAATCTCTTCGACCACGGTCGTGCACCGAACCAACCGGATCTCGCCGCTGGAGCGGTCGATCGTCGCCCGAATGTCATGCTCGTGACCATACTTCGAGCGGCCGGCCTTCTGGATGGCCTGCTCCATCGCCTGCAGCACTTCGTCCCGCTCGATGCCCTTCTCCCGCGCCACAACGTCGGCGACCTGAATCAGTTCCATCTTCGGAAGGGTGGCAATATCCATCGACATCGTACTTCTCGCTCGCCTCTCTCGATCAGATCTGCTGCGACTGGGTCGCTTCGATCAACGCGTCCGTCAGCACCAGCTTGGCGCTCCGGATCCCCTCAAAGGCCACCGTATGAACGGCGCCGTCCTCCGCCTCCAGGCGGATCATTCCATCCTCGACGCCCGCGATACGTCCCCTGTACCGCCGCCGGCCGTCTATCAACGCGGCCATCTCGATCTTTGCCTCGAAACCGGCAAAGCGCTCAAAATCGCCGACCCGCGTCAGCGGCCTGTCGATCCCCGGGGAGCTGACCTCGAGCTGGTACTCACCGGAGATCGGATCCTCCACATCGAGCAAAACAGAGACCGTTCGGCTGATATCGGCACAGTCCTCAACCGTCATCGGCGCGCGGTCCATCCGCTCTGCCATGATCTGAGCCGTCTGTCGACGCCCTTGAACCATGGCCACGCGGACAAGCTCATAGCCCATGTCCGCGATCGTCGGGCCGATCACGCCCTCGATCCTCTCCACGAGCGGGTCCTTCATGCGTCGTCCTGCGTCCGGGGCGGCGTTCCGCCAATAAAAAAGTGGGCCAGAGGCCCACCACGATCCTGCATCGCAATGTAAGGGGTCTCTATACGCCTTTGCGACTGAGACCGCAAGGCTCGGGAAGCCCAGACGCGCAGCTTTGGCACGCCTGACGGCTTTGGTGTTCCTATTTCCGTCGAAAGCTCAGAAAGGCAGGACGTCGTCCAGCCTTCCGCGCTTTCGCCTCATACCTGGTTTCCGGCCAATCGTGCGGACGTTCCCGCCAATCGCCCGGGCCCGCCGCCGTCCATTGGAACTCACTGTGGGCGCAGGCTCGCTCCAGCATCCACCGGACATAGGGCATATCATCGCTTGCCATGCGCAGCTCGCCCCCGGGGCGAAGCAGGCGGGCGAAGGTATCCAAGGACTCGGTCTGAATGATCCGCCGGAAATGATGACGGACCTTCGGCCATGGGTCCGGAAACAGAACGAAGATCCGGTCTACCGCCCCCCCGGACAACCGGTCCAGAACCGGGCGCGTGTCATCGGGATGAATTCGGACGTTGGTCAGGCTGCCGTCTTCGATATGACGCAGCAGGCTGGCGACACCGTTCAGAAAAGGCTCAAAACCGAGGATCCCGACGTCAGGGTGCATCCTGGCCTGCCAGGCGAGATGCTCACCCGCGCCAAATCCGATTTCCAACCAGACCTGTTCGACCGGACCGTCGAAGAACACGCGGGGGTCTGTCGGCACCGGATGGGCATCAGGATCTATGGAGAGCGCGCTTAAACGCTCTGCCATCAGGCGCTCCATGCCCGCCCGAAGGGGCCGGCCCCGGCGGCGTCCGTAGAACCGCCGCGCCGGTGGGATGTCGGCGCCGTCGGTCATCGGATCATGGATCAGGCGAACGCTGACTTGAGATCGTCGACGAGGTCGAGCTTCTCCCAACCGAAACCACCGTCGGAATCAGGGGCCCGGCCGAAATGACCGTACGCGGCCGTCCTGGCATAGATCGGCGCGTTCATACCAAGCCGTTGTCGAATTCCGCGCGGAGACAGATCGACCATCTCATTGATCTTCAGGCCAAGTTGCGTCTCATCGACCTGACCGGTGCCGTAGGTATCAACGTAGACAGACAACGGATGCGGCACGCCAATCGCGTAGGAGAGCTGGATGGTACACTTATCCGCGAGACCGGCGGCCACGACGTTCTTGGCCACATACCGCGCCGCATAGGCCGCGGACCGGTCAACCTTGGTCGGGTCCTTACCGGAGAAGGCACCGCCGCCGTGGGGGGCGGCACCGCCGTAGGTATCGACAATGATCTTTCGGCCGGTCAGCCCGGCATCGCCATCGGGCCCGCCGATGACGAACCGGCCAGTCGGGTTCACGTAAAACGTTTCCTCGGGACACATCCACCCGTCGGGCAGGGCCGCGAGAACGAACGGACGAACGATCTCTTTGACGTCCTCCTGGCTGAGACCGTCGGCGTGCTGCGTGGACACAACAACGGACTCGGCGGCAACCGGCTTGCCGTCTTCATAACGAAGCGTGACCTGGCTCTTCGAATCCGGCCCAAGATTGGCGACTGCACCAGAGCGGCGGGCATCCGCCATGTCCTTGAGGATCCGGTGGGCCAGATGGATCGGCGCCGGCATCAACGCCTCGGTTTCGCGGCATGCGAAGCCGAACATGATCCCCTGATCGCCTGCCCCCTCGTCCTTATTGCCAGCGGCGTCAACACCGACGGCGATGTCGCTGGATTGCTCGTGCAACAGGATATCCAGGTCGAAGTTCTCCCAGTGGAACCCGTCCTGCTCGTAACCGATTTCGCGGACCGCCGCGCGGATATGCTCTTCCATCAGTTCGTGACTGACGGAGGCCGGTCCCCGCGTCTCGCCCGCAAGAATGACCTTGTTCGTCGTTGCAAGCGTCTCGCAAGCCACCCTGGCTTCCGGCTCAGCCGCAAGGAACAGATCGACGACCGTGTCGGAGATCCGGTCACACACCTTGTCGGGGTGTCCTTCGGAGACGGATTCGCTGGTGAAAAGATAGCTGCTTTGCGACACGGACCACTCCGACGGAAGAGTATCGCGCCGCCCGAATGTCGACGCCTCGACGAACCGCGGCCATCCTCCGATTGTCCGGCGCTTGCAGACAGCCTTTGGGGCCCCGAGAAAGACCGTGTTCGTGCTACACCGCCGCCACGCGGTCAAGACCAAAGATTGGGAGTGGGATTGATTAGGTCGCGCTCGACAAAGCCCGCGCGAGTTCAAACAGTCTCCGCCGGGCTTCCGGATCCTGAATGCCGTAGTACGCCCGCACTAACTCCAGAGTCTCTCGTTTGGACATTGGGTCCGAGTCAGCGACATAAACCTCGGGATCCTTGTCTTCCGCGTACAATAGTCCGGGCGATTGAGAACTGACCTCGTCCGACATGTCATCGAAGAAATAGGAGACAGGTACATCAAGGACTCGACTGAGATCGTGAAGTCGCGATGCGCCAATCCTATTTGCACCGCGTTCATATTTTTGGACTTGCTGAAACGTCAGACCAATCGACTCGCCCAACTTTTCCTGACTCATCCCCAGAAGGGTTCTTCGCAGACGGACCCGTGCGCCGACATGAACATCAATCGGGTTCGGTTTTCCCTGACTCGCCATACGCCGTGACCGGCGCCGACCCTTGCCTTCTTCCATTTGTGGTCTTCCAAAATTCTCAAACCGCTTCTTGATCAACTAATATCCATACAATCATATGCAGTCAAGAAGCCTTTAGTACTCGCACTGAGAAGTAGTTATGTAATCGAAACTACTCACCTTCTAAAATTGATTATACCAATCCCGATTAATGTTGCCAAAACTATAAAAAATCCATACTCGCCAAGCCTAACGTAGGCGGTTACTTTATCAAGCGGCGCAGGAACCACAGTATCCAGCACGCCAGCGTATTGTAGATCGAGAGACCCTACAGTTCGTCCATAAGGGTCTATAACGCCCGAAATACCTGTATTTGCGGACCGAATCACAGGTATGCCCTCTTCGACGGCGCGCATGGCTGAAATGGCGTAATGCTGAAACGGTCCGGTGCTGTATCCGTACCAGGCATCGTTGGTCAGATTGAGCAGGACATCGGGACGCGGCCCCTCTTCGGGCACAACGGCCCCGGGAAAGATGATCTCGTAGCAGATCAGAGGGACCGCTCGACCGAGTCCGGCAATCTCAAGTGTCCGGACACCAGGCCCGGGCGTGAAATCCGTTCCCCGTCCTGCGATCGCCCCAAAATCCAGGACTTCGCGGAAAGGAACATACTCGCCAAATGGAACCAGGTGAGACTTGTCGTAAACACGAACGTTGATCGGCGAATCCGACACCGGATCAGCGCCGGGGATGATGAAGGCGCTGTTGTAGAAACGCGGGCGCTCTCCCTGATTGGTGCCGTCACGGTTGATTCTGGGCGCACCTGTAATCAGGGTACCGGACCGGGGTGCGGCCGCGGCCAACAGCTCGATCACCCGCGGGGCCTCGTTCAGCAGCATCGGGGCGGCCGTCTCGGGCCAGATCACGATGGTTGGATCTGGAGATTCCCTGTCCGTCTCCGCCTGCGGCCTTCTCACCCCCTCTGGTGCGCGGGTCATTTGGACATACCGGGCCAGATGGGCTTCCCGCAGATCCCGTTTCCACTTCTCCGCCTGTGGGATGTTGCCTTGAACGAGACGGACAACAGCGTCTTCCCGCACTTCTGCAGCTCCGTCGGGCAGCCGGTCAGCCCCCCACATCCACGAACCGGAAACCGCACCCAAGAGAATGATTGCAACAACGGCCCGGCCACGCTCCGAGAGGCCCGGAGCCAAGAGCGCACCGCCCTGGCATCCAAGCGCCAGTGTGAGAGCGCTGAGCCCATACGCGCCGACAACAGAAGCGAGTTGAAGGATCTCGTGCGTGTCCGACCACACATAAGCGGGCAGGTTCCAGGGAAAGCCGGTGAAGGCCACGCCCCGTAACCATTCAACAAACCCAAACAGAGAGGCGAGAATAAGCGCGCGAGAGATGGGTCCCATGGACCATCGCCGCTCAAGGCCATGGCAGATGACGGCGGCGATCCCCCAATAGACTGAGAGAACCGCGGGCAATCCGGCCGCGGCGAAGGGTACCAGCCAGGCATGCTTGTCCCCGTAAACAAGCAGTGCGTTCGAGATCCAATAGAGTCCCGCGACGAAGTACCCGAACCCGAAGGTCCAGCCGATCCAGAATGCCGACCATGCCCCAACAGCGTGACCAAGCCGAAGGACCGGCCAGCCGAAAAGAACCAGAAAGATCAGCAGATTAAACGGTGGTAGGGATAGGGCGAGAAGCGCACCCAGAAAGATCGACAGACCCGAAACCCACCAACGCCGCGCCGCGAGAAGTCCGGCCCAGCGATCAGCGGCCCGTCTGACACTCCGTCCGACACTGGCCGACAGGGTCACTCTAGGACTTTTCGTCGGGGACGCTGGGACGGTGCCGTCGCAACCGCACCCTGTGGATGCGGCGGCTGTCCGCGTCGACAACCTCGAACTCAATCCCTGACTCGTGCTTCAGGACCTCACCCCGGGTGGCAACGCGGCCTGCGATGCTGAAGACGAGCCCGCCAACGGTGTCGATCTCTTCACGCTCCTCATCGGACAAGAGTTCACCAAACTCCTCCTCAAACTCTTCTACGGTGGTTCTGGCGTCGACAAGCACACTGCCGTCCGGCCGCATCAGGATTCGGGGGCCTTCTTCAACATCATGTTCGTCACTGATCTCGCCGACGATCTCCTCGACGAGATCTTCCACGGTGATCAAACCGTCGATGCCGCCGAATTCATCCACGACCAGCGCCACGTGGCGCCGGGTCAGACGCATCTCCTGAAGGAGGTCCAAGGCGCGAATGGAGGGTGCAACGAACAGCACCTCTCGAACCAGCGCTTCAAGCGGCCGGGGCTCGTCGGAGTGGAGCGAGCCCAACACATCCTTGATGTGGACCATGCCGACCGCGTCATCGAGGGTCTCCCGATACACCGGCAGGCGCGAGTGCGCGCCATCCACCATGCGGGCCGCCAGCGCATCCAGGGGCGTGTCGATCTCCACTGAAACAATGTCGGCGCGGGGCACCATCACATCGCTGGACGTGATATCCCTCAGCCCCAGGACATTACGGATAAGCGCCTGTTCATGGGCGTCGATCTCGGCCTCAGCGCTGGGGCGATCCTCTTCGATCAGCTCCTCAAGCGTCTCCCGGACGGAGGATCCTCCGTTCTTCGCGAGGCCGAAGGCCCGCAGAATGCGTTTCAAAACGCCGCCAGAGGACCCGCTCGGTCCATTCTGACCGGCTGCCTGACCCGATATCGAGCCAGCACCACTGGCGATCGCCATACCTTCCCGTCCGTTTGCCGCGCCGTCACTCATCCCGATCCGTCCGTTCGGCATAGGGATCAGGATACCCCAAAGCCTGGAGAAGGGAGACCTCAAGCGCCTCCATCTCTTCGGCTTCCGCCTCTATCTGGTGATCATGACCCAAGAGATGAAGGCATCCATGAACAATCAAGTGAATGAGATGAGCTTCCAGCGACTTCCCATCCCTGGCCGCCTCCGCGACAACCGTCTCGAAGGCAAGGATCACGTCGCCTGCAATGAAAGGCAGGCCGGCTCCTACCCGTGCGCCACTTGGGAAGGAAAGAACATTGGTCGGTTTATCCTGGCCACGCCAATCCCGGTTGAGATCGGATACGGAGGCATCGTCGCTCAGCACAACCGACACTTCCACCGTCGATGCGGACAGGGGCTTGAGATCCGAGAACACGGCGGCGCGAACGGCCAGATCAACCAAATGATCGAGATCCGGAACTTGGTCGCGCCAGCTCGTACACGGGACATCGAGGTCGAGATCGAGAGACGGCTGCCCGGCGGGGCCGGTTGTCGTCTCTACATAAGGCGCCGGGGTGGTCATGATGATGGATTCTGGCCGCCGAGCAGCGACCCCTCCTTCTTGCCGTACGCATCAACGATCCGGGTGACGAGCGGATGGCGGACCACATCAACCGCGGAGAACTCAACCACGGAAATCCCATCGACGGGCCTCAGCACATCCAGGGCGTCCCGCAGCCCGGATTTCGCGCCGAACGGAAGATCGATCTGAGACAGATCGCCGGTGATGGCCATACGGGAGTTCTCGCCAAGACGGGTCAGGAACATCTTCATTTGCGTGGGCGTGGTGTTTTGAGCCTCATCCAGAATGATGAAAGCGTTTGCCAGGGTCCGGCCGCGCATAAAGGCCAGCGGCGCCACTTCGATCTCTCCGGTCTGCAGGCGCTTTTCCACCTGTTCTCCCGGCATGGTGTCGTAGAGCCCGTCATAGAGCGGCCGGAGATAGGGATCGATTTTGTCTTTCATGTCACCGGGCAGAAACCCGAGCCGCTCCCCCGCCTCGACAGCCGGCCGCGACAGAATAAGACGGTCGACGACCCGTGCCTTCAGCATCGCAACCGCAACCGCGACGGCAAGGTAGGTCTTACCGGTGCCGGCAGGTCCTAGGCCAAACACCAGCTCGTCGGTCTGAAGGGCCTCGATGTAGGTCTTCTGAGTAGGCGACCGCGGACGAATGACCCGCTTCCAGGTATCGACGACGGCACTCCGGTCATTGAACGCGCCAACCTCGACTTCCGTTCTGCTCGCGAATTTCACGGCGGCATCCACGACGCCGAAGTCGAGGACGCTGTTCTTCTTGCCCTGGCCCCTGTCATCCTCCAGCCGCCTGTAGAGCGCCTCGATGGTTTTCTGGGCCACGGGCGCGGTTTCCTCATCGCCGGATATGCGAAGGGTATTTCCGAAGCTGGATAGGGATACTTTCAGCTTCTGTTCGATCCGCGCCAGATTGCGGTCATGCTCGCCAAAAAGCAGCGGCAACAGGGAGGGGTCTTCGAACTCGAGTTGGATCTGCTTGGCGGTTCCGGTCTCGATGCTCAAGCGCTCATCCTCTCCTTTTCCAGTGGCCCGCCGGATGCCGGCAAACGGCCAGACAGGCTGTTGGGGTGACCGTCAAAAATCTCGACCGGAACAATCCGGCCAACAAGTGAATCGGGGCCGTCGAAATGGATGGACTGCATCCAGGGGCCCCTACCGGCGACCTGCCCATCCCGGTTGCCGAAACGCTCAACCAGGACCGGTTGGATGGATCCGATCGATGCCTTGTTGAAAGCCAGGGTTTGCGCACCGAGAAGCTGCTGCAACCCCTCAAGCCGATCTGCTTTCGTCTTCTCGTCCACCTGAACACTTTGCTCACTGGCCGGAGTTCCGGGCCGAACGCTGTACTTGAACGAGTACGCCTGGGCAAAACCCGTCTCGCGAACTAATCGGAGCGTGTCTCCAAAGTCGCGGTCTGTTTCGCCGGGATAGCCGACGATAAAGTCAGAGGAGAGTGCGAGATCAGGCCGGGCGGAGCGGAGCCGGTCCACCAGGCGGCGATAATCGTCTGCCGTATGCTTGCGGTTCATCGCTGCGAGGATCCGGTCAGAGCCGGACTGGACCGGAAGATGGAGATACGGCATCAGCTGCGGCACCTCGCCATGGGCCCTTATCAGCATCTCATCCATGTCGCGCGGGTGCGATGTCGTATAGCGAATCCGCTCAAGACCATCGATCTCGGCCAGCGCATACGCCAACCGGCCCAGGCCCCACTCCTGACCCTCGGGCCCCAAACCGTGGTAGGCGTTCACATTCTGGCCCAGCAGCGTGATCTCTGAAGAGCCGTTCGCGACGAGCCTGCGCGCTTCCCGCAGGACATCCGCGGCCGGGCGCGACGCTTCCGCCCCGCGGGTGTAGGGCACGACACAGAATGTGCAGAACTTGTCGCACCCTTCCTGGATGGTCAGGAAAGCACTCGGACCCTGCGACCGGCTCTCCTCGGGCAGGAAATCGAATTTGCTCTCGACCGGGAACTCGGTATCGATCTGCGCCCGGCGATCGCCCGTCTGGGCAGCCTGCTCCGCTGCGCGGACCATTTCCGGAAGACGATGGTAGGTCTGCGGGCCAAAGACCATATCGACCCACGGCGCACGGGCGACGATCTCCTCCCCTTCCGCCTGGGCGACGCAACCGGCGACGGCAATCAACTGCCCGCCGTTGCCCGCCTCTTCCCGGCGAACCCGCAGGCGGCCAAGCTCAGAGAAGACCTTCTCCGTCGCCTTCTCGCGAATGTGGCAGGTGTTGAGGATCACCAGATCGGCAGCCGAGGGGTCGTCCACGGTGACGTAGTCGCTCTCCGCCAACGCGTCCGCCATGCGGGCGGAATCGTAGACGTTCATCTGGCAGCCGTATGACTTTATGAAGACAGATTTCGTCAAAGGCGCCGTCGACCGTGTTCCGGGTCCATCGTCAATCCCTGGATGCCCTCACGCATCCGCCAAATGGACAAATGCTCACAACCATGTCCACGTCACGATATCGACTCACGCGGACCCGCAAGTCAAGCGACACAACGGTCACTTAACGTGAAACCGATCATCATCGATGGTCCTCGCTGATGCGGGTTGGTTCACTCGGCCCGATAGCGCCCGGCCGAGACCGTCGGACACCCGGTCTCTACAGTGCGCCGCCAGAGCCTTTCGGTCCGTGAACTGGTCGATTCGAACCGGCTCGTGAAACTCAACAACAACTTCGATGAAACCCAGCGACAGGGCGCGCCACAGGTGGGGTGCGAGTTCCATATCCCCGTACCAGGCAAAGAACGGCCGAAGCGCTTTACCCAAGGGGATCCCGTTCATCCGGGTGTACCCGATCGACACCGGCTGCACGCGTGGCACGACCCCGTTGGGCAACGGGTTGGCGGCAGCCAGGAGCGAGCTCTTGAAGGGGAGCGCCCGGGTTCCATCGCCACTCGTTCCTTCGGGAAAGACAATGAGGTTCTCGCCCCGGGTCAACCGCTCGGCAACCGCGTCACGCTGGGCCCCGGCCTGACCCCGTCGGCGAACAACGAACACTGTTCTTTGAAGTTTGGCGAGCATGCCGAAGAGCGGCCAGCCCGCAACCTCACTCTTCGCGACGAACGAGCCATCAATCAGGGCACCAAGAACGGTGATGTCGAAGTAGGAGACGTGGTTGGACAGGAAGAGTGTCGGCTGACCAGAGCCCGAACCTGACGCGGGGTCACTGACGTTCGTGCCCACCGTGTGGACCCGAAACCCGATCATCCGGGCAACGAGCCCATGGAAAAGGCGTGGGATGATCCCGGCCGCCTTTGGGGCGACGGCAACGGTGATTGCTTGGAAAGGGGCCAAAGCGGCGATCAAGGAAAGGTATCCGATCAACCGGACCGACGCCCGGAAAGCGGATGGGGAAATGGGACGCTCACCGTCGTCCCAAGGTGCTGAAAGACCATCGGACCGGGGGTCCGGCAGAGTGCACCTTGGCCCGAACTCTTCGGCCACTCCAGCGTCTGCTGGCGGGCTCACGACACGTGTTCCCGAACTTCCCGTTGATAGTGCTTGTAGTACTTGTCCGTGACAGCATCTGTCTGGACGATCATGCACACGTCCGTTGTGTTGAACTGGCGGTCGATGACCGCACCATCGCCAACACAGCCGCCCAAGCGCAAGTAGCCTTTGATCAGAGGCGGCAGAGTCATCAGCGCCTCTTTCGGTTTGATCGCATCGGCCGGCAGCACATTCATGTCGACGTAGAGCGACGGTAAAGCCCGGACCGAAACATGAGACGGTGCCGCATGATGCTGCGCGAGGTAGCTCAACTGCGGAGCAATCGTGTCAATGTCGTTGCCCGGAAGGCTGGCGCACCCAAACATAAGCGCAATATCGAAGTGGAAGACGTAGGCAGCAATGCCGCGCCATAGCAGTTGCATGGTTGGACGGTTGCGGTACTCCGCCGCCACGCAGGACCGGCCGAGCTCTAGGATCTCGCCGGGGTACGTCTCCAACGTGCGAATGTCGTACTCCGACGCCGTATAGAAACCGCCCTTGCGCGCAGCCGCGTCCCGTCGGATCAGCCTGTACGTTCCGACAACCGCTTCCGGCCCTCTGCCCAAAGTCCGGTCGAGTACAAGCAGATGGTCGGCGACGTCGTCGAAGCCATCGAAGTCGCGGCGGTCGCGGAGCATTTCAGGAGAGGGTGACGCCGCGAGTTCGTCGTAGAAGACCCGGTACCGGAGAGCCTGCGCAGCCTCAATCTCAAGCGGGTCGTCTGCCAGACGTACTTCCAGTTTGCCATTGACGATCGGCGCGAAGACCACATCGCCGCTCGCCGGAACGCGGGGGGCCGAAGCGATGGCTGCTGGAGATACGGAAGGCGCAAAGTCTTGGCGCTTAGCGACGGGCATCTTGAGAATTCCCATTGTATAATCGGACCTGGTAACACCAGATTTCGGCCGTTGGCTGCGGTCCATCCGTCCGTTTTGGCGACATCCATCTGGGCGACATATGGCAGTGCCGGTCCGGGTATACCATTCGAGAATTGGGCGACGGCTGGTCTGCCCAGCCCAGGGAGATGCTTACCCTGATAGGGTCTCGAAATCGCCCCGTCGCCCTGTCCCTTACAGCACTGCCCATAAGCAGCGATACGACAAGTATACATCATCAAGGTGACACTTTGATTGCGGGCAGTATTCGAATCCACGGAAATGGGAAGCCAGAAACTTCAATCAATTCGAGGAAATCTTCTCACTCTATCAAATAAATATATGTCTTCTTTCATGCAGAAAAGTCGTTTCTTTAGTGTTTCAGCACATACAGTCTTAGAGAATTTCTTCCTTTAATACATTACTCGAACTTAAATTAACCTTGTGAGCCCACACCAGATCCATGAACTACAGGTTTCCGCAGCGTATAGCACCGCGTAGGGACGGAACATGGCCGCATAACTCTCCAAGACATTCTGCGGGGCACAGGCCATGATCCATCGACCTGAGAGGAGACAGGCGCGATGCCGACAGATGAGATGAGAGTCCTGGTCACGGGCGCGTCCAGCGGCATCGGCGCGGCGGTCGCCCGTAAGATCGCCGGACCGGGTGTGCGGATGATCCTCCACGCAAGAGAGAACGAAGCGGGCCTCCGGACAACGGCGGCGGCGGTTCAGGAAGCCGGCGGGACCGCTGAAACACTGCTGGCCGATCTTTCCGTTCCCGGAGAAGGACACCGGGCCGCTGCTTTCGCTATGGAGAGGCTGGGCGGCCTCGACTGCCTCGTCGCAAATGCCGGTTTCGCGGACAAGACCCCGCTTTCTGGCCTCGATGACGCACGCGCCGCTCGCGCGATGACGGCCATCGCCGGGTCATTCAGCGAGATGGTGCGCACGTCGCTGCCGGCTCTTGGCGGCGCAAAGTCCGGGCGCATCGTCGCCGTCAGTGCCTTCGGGCCCCATGTCTGGCGAACGGATCTCGCGTCGTTCCCGGCTACGGCGGCAGCAAAGGCAGCGCTGGAGGCGACGACCAAGGCCGCGGCCCTCGAACTCGCCCCCACCGGCGCCACCGCAAACGTGGTCGCCCCCGGCTTCATTCGGAAAGATCCCGGCACCCACGCCGCGTTGAGCGAGGAGGCGTTCCGGCAAATGTCGGCGAGCATCCCCATGGGCCGCCTCGGCACACCGGATGAGGTTGCGGACCTGATCGCCTTCCTTATCTCCCCGGCCGCCGCCTACATCACCGGCCAAGTTATCCACGTGAACGGTGGTCTGGTGTGAGCCCTCTTGCCCTGGGACACGGCGGGACTAGACTCCGCCGGAAGGGTCCGTCCCGGCCCACCGACCAAGGATTTCCATGATGGCCCCAGCAGAACCCGCCACCGACACCTCTGCCGGATCGAACAGCCACCTCTTCCTGGTGGACGGCTCCGGGTTCATCTTCCGGGCCTTCCATGCGCTCCCGCCGATGAGCCGGGCGGACGGCACACCCACCAACGCGGTCTTCGGCTTCACCAACATGCTGATCAAGTTGGTGGAGGATCTGGACGCAGACCGGGTCGCGATCGTCTTCGACGCGGCCAGGACGAGTTTCCGGAACGACATCTATCCCGAATACAAGGCCCAGCGCCCCGACGCGCCGGAGGAGCTTGTCCCCCAGTTCGGTCTGATCCGGGACGTGGTGCGCGCCTTCAACCTCCCCTGCATCGAGATGCCGGGATACGAAGCCGACGACGTCATCGCGACCTACGCCCGCCTTGGGCGCGAGGCGGGGGCCAAAGTCACCATTGTCTCCTCGGACAAGGATCTGATGCAGCTCGTCGCCCCGGGCGTCGAGATGATGGACCCGATGAAGAACCGCATGATCGGCCACGCGGAAGTGGTGGAGAAGTTCGGCGTCGCCCCGGAGAAGGTGGTCGACGTCCAAGCGCTGGCCGGTGACAGCGTCGACAATGTGCCGGGCGTGCCGGGCATTGGGGTGAAGACCGCCGCCCAGTTGATCACCGAGTACGGTGACCTGGAAACACTGCTGGAGCGGGCCGAGGAGATCAAGCAGCCCAAGCGCCGCCAGAACCTGATCGAGCATGCGGAGTTGGCCCGCATCTCCAAGGCGCTGGTGACGCTGAAGGACGACGTGGCGGTGGCCGACAGCCTCGATGACTTGCAGCTGAAAGACTACGACCACGGCGTGGTGCTCAGCTTCATGAAGGAGCAGGGCTTCAAGCGTCTCACCGCCCGGTTCGAGGCGGAGGCGGCGGAAGCGGCGGGTGAGGCCGTCCCCAACTCCGTCAACGACACCACCCCGGAGGAGACCCAGTACGAGCTGGTCCAGGATCTGGAGACGCTGGACCGGTGGATCGCCGAGATCCAGCGGACCGGGATCGTCGCCTTCGACACCGAAACCACCTCGCTGACCGCCACGGCGGCGGATATGGTCGGCATCTCGCTCAGCACAGCACCTGGGCGGGCGTGCTACATCCCGCTCCGCCACGGCCCGGCGGACCGCGGCCAGGGCGGGCTGCTCGATCAGGCGGAGAAGAGCGGCGATATGCCGAAGCAGATCCCCTTCGACGACGCGCTGGCCCGGCTGACCCCGGTCCTGGTCGACCCCGCGATCCTGAAGATCGGCCACAACATCAAGTACGATTCCCTCGTCATGGCGCGGCCCAAGAACGGCGGGGTCATGGTCTGGCCGGTCGACGACACGATGAGCCTGTCCTACGTCCTGGAAGGTGGGCTTCACGGCCACGGGCTGGACGAGCTGTCGCTGCTGCACTTCGACCACCGCAACATCAAGTACGAGGAGGTCTGCGGGAAGGGCAAGGCGCAGATCCCGTTCTCGGAAGTGACCCTCGACAAAGCCCTCGACTACGCCGCCGAGGATGCGGACATGACTCTGCGGCTGCACCGCCGCCTCCGGGGGGAGCTGCCGAAGCGCAAGATGACCACGGTCTACGAGACGCTGGAGCGGCCGCTCATCCCGGTCCTCGTCTCGATGGAGCGGGCCGGGATCAAGGTCGACCCCACCATCCTTCGGACCATGTCCGTCGACTTCGCCAAGCGGATGGACGATCTGGCCGACGAGATCCGGGTGCTGGCGGGGGAGGATTTCAACATCGGCTCCCCCAAACAGCTCGGCGAGATCCTATTCGACAATATGGGCCTGCCCGGCGGCAAGAAGGGCAAGACCGGCGCCTACGGAACCGGCGCCGACGTTCTGGAGGACCTGGCCGCCCAGGGCCACGACCTGCCCAAGCGGGTGCTGGACTGGCGCCAGATCTCGAAGCTCAAATCCACCTACACCGACGCGCTGGTCGAGTCGATCAACCCGGAGACCGGGCGCATCCACACGAGCTACTCCATGACGGCGGCCAGCACCGGGCGCCTCAGCTCCAACGACCCCAACCTTCAGAACATCCCCGTCCGGACCGAGGAGGGGCGGAAGATCCGCACCGCCTTCGTGCCGGAGGCGGGGCACACGTTGCTGTCCGTCGACTACTCCCAGATCGAGCTGCGGCTGGTCGCCCACATCGCGGGCATCGAAAGCCTGAAGGAGGCGTTCCGGGGCGGGATCGACATTCACGCCCAGACCGCCAGCGAGGTCTTCGGCGTGCCGCTCGAACAGATGGATCCCCAGACCCGCCGCAACGCCAAGGCGATCAATTTCGGCATCATCTACGGCATCTCGAGCTTCGGCCTCGCCCGGAACATCGGCTGCTCGCAGGGGGAGGCGAAGAGCTTCATCGATGCCTACTTCGCCCGCTTCCCGGGCATCCGCGACTACATGGACGCGATGAAGATCACGGCGAAGTCCCAGGGCTATGTGGAGACCCTGTTCGGCCGCCGCATCCACCTGCCGGGCATCAAGGACGCCAACCCCGCCCGCCGCGGTTTTGGGGAGCGGCAGGCGATCAACGCCCCCATCCAGGGCACCGCCGCCGACATCATCAAACGCGCCATGGTCCGCATGACCCCGGCCCTGTGCGACGCCGGCCTCGGCGCCCGGATGCTGCTGCAGGTCCATGACGAGCTGCTGTTCGAAGTCCCCGACGGCGAGCTGGAGGCGACCACCGCCGTCGTCCGCCAGGTTATGGAAGGGGCCGCCCAACCGGTCGTCGACCTCTCCGTCCCCCTGGTCGCCGACGCGGGCCACGGCGAAAGCTGGGCAGCCGCGCATTAACGACGGCGGGAGATGCGCAAGCGGCGGTCAATCCTCCGCAAAATTGCCCCGCGCGATGATCGACTCAAGCTCGGCGATCTTGGCTTGGAAGGCAGGGTCCATGTGAACTTGTCCCGCCTCATCTACGATTACTTTCCGCGCATTGCGGAAGGCGGTCAAGCCTTCGCCAATGCGCTCTATTGATCGTTCACGCTTGCCAAGCACTTCGAAAACAAGACCAAGATTGGTTTGGGTCGTCGCCCAATCTAGCGGCACACGGTCCCGCCGCCGCTCCTCCAGGGCAAGGCGGTAGGCGACGACGGCTTCTTGAAAGCGCGCCGTCCCGCTCTCACGCTCCCCAAGGGTCGACAGCGCGTTACCCAGATTGTTTTGGATCGCCGCCCATTTGAGCGGCACACGACCCCGCCGCCACTCCTCCAGGGCAAGGCGGTAGGCGACGACGGCCTCTTGAAGGCGCGCCGTCCCGCTCTCACGCTCCCCAAGGGTCTGGAGTACGGTGCCCAGATTGTTTTGGGTCGTTGCCCAGTTGAGCGGCACACGATCCTGCCGCCACTCTTCCAGGGCAAGGCGGTAGGCGGCGACGGCCTCTTGAAGGCGCACTGTCCCACTCTCACGCTCCCCAAGGGCCGACAGCGCGTTACCTAAATTATTCTGGGTCGCCGCCCAGTCGAGCGGCACGCGATCCCGCCGCCTCTCCTCCAGCGCAAGACGGTAGGCGGCGACAGCCTCTTGAAGGCGCACCGTCCCGCTCTCACGCTCCCCAAGGGTCGACAGCGCGTTGCCAAGATTGTTCTGGGTCATCGCCCAGTCGAGCGGCACACGGTCCCGCCGCCGCTCCTCCAGGGCGAGGCGGTAGGCGGCAACAGCCTCATGAAGGCGCCCCGTACCGCTCTCGCGCGCCCCAAGGGTCTGAAGCGCGGTGCCCAGATTGTTTTGGGTCGTTGCCCAGTTGAGCGGCACACGATCCCGCCGCCACTCTTCCAGGGCAAGGCGGTAGGCGGCAACGGCCTCTTCAAGCCGCGCCGTCCCGCTCTCCCGCTCCCCAAGGGTTGACAGCGCGTTACCCAGATTGATTTGGGTAGCCGCCCAGTCGAGCGGCACACGGTCCCGCCTCCTCTCCTCCAGGGCAAGACGGTAGGCGGCGACGGCCTCTTGAAGGCGCGCTGTCCCGCTCTCACGCGCCCCAAGGGTCCAGAGCGCGGTGCCAAGATTGTTCTGGGTCGTTGCCCAATCGAGCGGTACACGGTCCCGCCGCCACTCCTCTAGGGCAAGGCGGTAGGCGGTGACTGCCTCTTGAAGGCGCGCCGTCCCGCTCTCACGCTCCCCAAGGGTCCAGAGCGCGTTGCCCAGATTGTTTTGGGTCATTGCCCAGTCGAGCGGCACACGGTGCCGCCGCGTCTCCTCCAGGGCAAGTCGGAAGGCAGCCACAGCCTCTTGAAGACGCGTCGTCCCGCTCTCACGCGCCCCAAGGGTCTGAAGCGCGGCGCCAAGATTGTTCTGGGTTCTCGCCCAGTCGAGCGGATGGTCGGTGCGGGGGACTTCCACCAAAGCGCGCTTGAAGCCTTCCAAAGCCTTTATAAGAGCGCTGTTGTCACCGAAATCGTCTCCTTGTTTTTGCCAAGCATCGGCGGCGGAAAGTAGATGGCGCCAGCGTTGCTCGCGGTCCGCGTCAGGCAGAAGACTGGCGGCCTCCTCGAACAACCGCGCGGCGTCGGGGTAGGCGAGACGGTTCAGTTCTACGCGGGCCTGTTCGGCCACAAGGGCGGCCTCCTCCCGTTGGTGGGTTTCCAGAACCTCGGCGAGCTTTCGCCTTTTCGCGCGGACGATCTCCCGCGCTGCTTGCAGATGCGCGCGAGCCAAGTCGTGGTCGCCGATTTCCAGGGCTTTCACCGCGGCGTCCCGCTCTGCCTGGACCGCCGGGTCATCGGTGCGGAGGGCGGCCACATCCTCCAGCAGGCGAACGTGTCGGACTGCAAGCTCGGACAGTTTTCCGGGCAGATCCGATAGGGGCACTTCCTTTTCATCGAGAATCTTGAAGAAACCGGACAGCGCCTCAACGCGGAGGCGGCTGTTCTCAGGGATCAGGTCTTGCAGACGGTTGAGCAGGTCCTGACGGTCCCCGGGGTCAGGGGATGCGGCCAGCCGCATCATCTCCGCAAAGGTTTCGATCGGTATGCCGGTGATATTGATCGTGCTTTTGACCACATCGCCACCGATCGCGACGGATCCATCCTGGGCCTCGATCTTGTCGCCCAACAGTTGCCCCATCGCCGGGGCGCCGCCGAGCAACAATGCGAATGCCGCGCAAACGAGGCGGGTTCTTGCGGATGAGAGGGCCTTCATTGCCGCTCCTCCTGCGTGGGGGCATTGTTAATGATGATCTCGCTTCCGCTTACATCGCCGCCTATGGCAGCCCCACCGTTGGCGACGATGCGGTCTCCGATGAGACCCGCCACGGCAACCAGTGCTCCGACCAAGATCACCAGGACGATGATCAACTCCACCCCCGACAGCCCGTTCCGTTGAACGATGGTAACGCTGCCCCCAGCCACGTTGGATCTGCCATCGGCCGATCTTACTTGGCTGTCGCCAGCGCCTCGGCCCTCCGGCGGCTTCGGCCAGAGGACCCGGTAGGCGCCCCAGGCCGCGCTGGTGACACCGACGATTGCCCCCCCGATCCAGGTCAGGGTCGCTTGGTTCTCCGGGTTCGTCAGGAATGTCCAGATTCCCGATATCCATTCCGGCATTCGCTCCGGCCTTTCTCAGCTTCCAGCCCTGTTCGATTTGAGACTCGGGGACAGGGTTATGCAATTATCATAAGTATTTAGGAGGATCTACACCACCCTTTAAAGCTGTGCGTTCGCCGCAACTGTTTGACTCATCGCGCTTCCTGGCAACCGGGCCGGGAGTCGTCATGCTTTCCGGAAAATATGGTTAAAGAAAAATACAGCGGATGGCTTTTTATTAATGAACAGTAAACGCCTCTGGGTAATCAATGGAGGCGTGAGAAATGAACGCATATCTTCTGAAGCGAGTAACAGAGCATGTACAGTACCGGGTCGACCGAATTCGCGGGCTCGACCTTGAGCTCTTTGTGAGTTCGGACGCCAGTCACTTCCACCGGACGAAGTCAGACTTGCAGGGAACGGTACATCCGGCCCTGGATCCGACCCGAAATTATCTTGGGGCGGACAACTTCTTCTGGATTCAGGTCACCGAGGAGGGGGAGCCGGTCGCCTGTGTCGCCAACAGGCTGTACGCCCAGGAAAATCTGCTTCACCTGATCCACTCCCGCCGGATCTGGGGGGACCATGCACCGCGGCTCGACATCGATCAGCCGGTCCCGGGTTTGGCGGAGCCGGAGCTGGCGTGCATCGACGGGCGGCTGTCGCTACAGGGCGGGGCCTATGTCACCCCGCGGCACCGGGGCAGCAAGTTGGGGTTCGAGCTGATCGCGCTGGCCCGGGCGTTGTCGTTCCGTCACTGGTTTGAGGATTGGCAGTTCGGCCTCGTGGTCGACAAGGTGGTCGACAATTCCTTCAACACCCGGTTCTACCAGTACCCCGGCACGTGCCGGACGGTCGGGGGGACCGTGGACTGGGGGCCGAAGAACGACTCAGAGCACTGCATCTACGCATCCAGGGCGGATGCGATCTCATTGTACAGCAGCGCGCCGGCGACGTTCGGCCTGACCATCGAGACGAGGGAGTACACGCCGCCGTCGCTCGCGGGGTAGAGCACCCGCCAGAAATGGGGCCCCTCGGAGGACCCGTCCTTGGCCCACATAATCTCCGAGACCAAAGCAGACTCGGTACCCAGGACCTGGCGATAGGACCACTGCGTCGCCCCGCGAAAGACTTCTGACCGGAACTCCCCCAGGCACTGGGAGGTTGCGTCGACGTTTCCCGCCTCGATGCTCTCCCGGCAATGGTGGACCACCCGGTACCGGCTGGGATGGGCGGCCGTGGCATCGACGAGGTTGATGTTGCGGTGATCCTCAATCCGGTCCGGGCGCCGTGCGACGCCGGGCAGCATGTCGAGTGCTGCCCGGATCGTCTCCGGCAGGTAGGGCGAGTCGACCTTGTGATCGCGCCGGATGACCATCTCGTCGTCGGTGAAGGTCTCCACCTGCTCGACGATCGAGTTCGAGACCCAGGCCGGATCGCGGCCGTAGCGGGCTTCCAGCCGTGTGACGGTTTTCAGGGTCGGGCGCCAATCCGGATCGTCGATGCCCCGCAGAAGGCCCTCGGTCGTCCCGGATTGCTGCGCGAGACGCTTCCTCGGGATTCCGGTAATCCGCCGGAACGACCGGGCGTCCTGGGTCGCCAGGTAAAGATAGGCAGACATCTTTTTGGCGAGGTGCGTCACAGGGTCAGCTTTCGAACAAGGTGTAAAAAATTACACCTTTTGAGGCTCGAAGCCAAGGCCGGATGTCGCCCTCTCGCCCGGGGAAATGACCCCCGCGTGCCGTGGAGAGAAACCCGTTGATCGCGGCCGCAGAACCGACGATCACGCATTATGTTCGGATGGCGTTGGCGAGAGTTCCCGCCTGTGTTCCTGCATCGATTGCTAAAGAATAGAGGCGAAAAGCATTGATCTTTTCAGATGTTGAGTAGGTCTTTTGCCCCTTCAATGGTTGGAACAGCCGACAACTCGGGTATGTTGCAAAATAAAAAACGCAGAACGACCGAACGGTTTTCGAGAAATTATCTTTTGAGATAGCTTTTGTGAGCATCCGATAGAGGTCGTGATGGGCTATTTTCTCATTTCGGCAAATATCGTTGAACGCCTGTATGTAGGCGTCCTCGAGCTTCAACGGCCCCAAGAGCTGCTCCGCTTGCCCCAGGGCCTGGGGTGGGAACGGGGACGTTGTTTCGCTTTTTCGCATCAGGAATGCTCCCATCGGGTCAGGTGCGACTGGGAACAAATTGGTGTTATTTTTTACACTCGGCAACCGCTTATAGTGTGTGCTCTCCGAATGATTTGTATGCCCCTAGATTGAGAATAAGGGGTCAGACCTGGAATTACTGTTCGGTAACAGGCGCTTCGATCACGCGCTAAGGGATAATTTTCATCCCTTTGAATTCTGCGAAAAGACGTAGAAACATCTCTTCCGAACGCACATAGTCGTGAAAACCGGCCATTCGGATCTTAAGAGTGTCGCTCATCACGTCCCAGTCGGTCCCGAAGACGTAGTCGGCGAAGCCCCAAGTCGCGATTTGGTCGTAGGGGATCTTCATCAGACCATGCCTCTCCACAAGCTGGTCCCAGAGCGGCCCTTTGTCCGCCATGAACTCCACCAACGGAATGGTCTGAACGTCGCCCATGGGCATGTCGAAGAACTCGGCGAACTTCGGCCAGATGTTCTTCCAACGGAAAAAATCGCCGTTGGTAATGTTGAACACGTCGTTCTCTGCTGCCGGAGACGTCGCCGCCCAAAGCATCGACTTGGCAAGGAGCTCCGCGTCGACCGCCTGATAGACAGTCTCAAACGCTTTCGCCTTGCCTGGAAAACGGAGCGGAAGGCCGAGTTCCTTCGAGATGGCGGCGTAAACCGAGAGGCAGGTGATCAGGTTCATCGGATTGCCGATCGCGAACCCGCAGACGGTATGGGGCCGCAGCGCGGACCAGGACCAGGACTGCCCGGCCTGCGCGCCGCGCAGCCACATCTCCTGGTCATAGTAGAAGTTCGGCAGCATGTGCGGCGGGTCCTCTTCCCGCGCCGGCGTCCGGAACGGCCCGAGATGACTGCCGTACCACTTGTTGCCCTCAATGAGCTGGACGTGCCGCAATTCCTTGGATACGGCGGCGATCGGCTCGACCGAGTTCACGAGCATGGCCAGATTCGGCGCACCGTGTTCCGCCCAGGTCGGCCTGGCCTGGAAGGCGCAATAGAAGATGTGCGTCGCGTCGGTGAGTGCGGACAGTTTGGCTTCGGAATCGGCGCGGTTCAGCAGATCCACCGAAATAAAATCTGCGGGAAGCTCTCCTGGCTCAGGTCCCCGGCGGCTCAGCCCGACAATCTCCCAATCGTCGTTGAGACCGTGCAGATGCTCGATCAGGCGTCGTCCGATGACCCCAAGCCCGCCGACAATCACCGCCTTTTTCTTCGCCATGTCCGCCCTCCCAAGCGAGATTCACGCCGGGAGCGTCGCGGGGCGGCCGGACGTTGTCAAACGCCCGAACGGAAAAGGTCCATTGCTCTAGGCCTGCAGACGTCTTCGAGAGCCGGGCGCATCAGCCGCGGCGGTTGGCCTCGAAGATCGGGCGCATGATCGGCATCAACGCCTTGAGTTCCGCGACACGCGCGTCGTCCGAGGGGTGTGTGGACAGAAACGCGGGCGGCTTCGACTGGCCGGCGCTGGCCACCGTCATGTTCCGCCAGAACGACACCGCCTCGTCCGGCGCATACCCCGCCTGGGCCATATACTGCACGCCGAGGCGGTCGGCCTCGTATTCCTGGCTGCGGGAGTAGGGAAGAATGATGCCGTACTGAACACCGAGGCCCAAGACCGCCGCGATCTCGTTCGCGAAGCTCACCTGGCCCATCTGCATCGCCCAGGCGAGCGCCTGTTGGCCGAGCTGGGTGGCCATCTCCGTGCCGATCCGCTCCCGGGCGTGGTCCGCCTCGATATGTCCGATTTCATGGCCCATGACGGTCGCGACCTGATCATCGTTGTCCATGGCGGCGAAGATGCCTTCATAGAACCCGACTTTACCCCCCGGCACGGCGAAGGCGTTGACCTGATCGCTCTCGAAAACAACGAACTCCCAGTCCTGTTGGCGCGTGTTGCTCGCCCCGACCACCCGGCGGCCGATCGTCTCCAACCTGTTCTGAAGGGCCGTGTCCTTGGACGGCGGAAGGTCCGTCCGAATCTGATCCCAGGTCGCAATCCCCATGGCCTGGATCTGATCGTCGCTGACGAGGAACGTACTCAACTGATCCAAAAAAGCGGAGGCCGGAACCGGAACCGCGACGGCCGCCGTTCCGGCGACAAGGCTCACCAATACGGTCCGGCGGTCCAGGTTGAGGTCGGTCATCCAAGGCTTCCTCTAACAGCGGCTATGTCGCACGCGAGACGACCACCATATGGCACTTCCGGGCCGAAACTTCATCATCGGATACGGGCTCTGATGCGCCCCGGGGCTCAAACGGGCGTCTTGTCACGCACCAGTCGAAGCCACATCGCGTCGACACCTTCGAACGGCTCGGCAAATCCGCTCTCCACTCGAAAACCGCGTCTCAGATACCAGAGCAGACCGGTGTCATTCAGTGCCAGCACATGGACTGAGATCGGACCGCCGACGATCGACTGAACCGCATCAAGAAGCCGGGCTCCGGCGCCGACACCTTGTTCTTCCGGTAGGACGAACAGATACTTCACATGCCCTTTGGCGCGGACATAGTCGGCGAACCCGATCGGTTGACCGTCAAGTTCAGCAACCAATCGAAGCCGGCCTTCCAGCGCAAGCGGAGACGTATCCTCCAAGGTCGCTTTCGCGTGGGGCAGTCGGGCCGCGTAAATGGCTTGCGACGCGGCGGCACCAATGATCCGGCCGCAAACCCCATCATCATCGCCCCCGCCGTCCCGGATCAGAAGCCGATCGCCGGTCATCAAACCGCACGGAAAGGGCACCGAGCGAGCAGCCGGAATGGGGCGGACCGATCCGGCTGGTGAAAGACACACACGCCGTTGACGGGGATCGGCTCCGCCGTCGCGTCGGCGGCCAAAGGTTCAAGTGCGGCGAGAACAGCCTGCCGTTCCGGACCCTCGGGAAGGCGGCCGCTCAGGGTCATGTGAAAGCGGAATTCGTCCAGCACATAAGGGTAGCCCCATTTCAGCATGAGGGCGTCCTGATGGTCCGTCAGACCACTCTTACGTCGCCGGGCAATGTCCGCCTCGCTCAACGGGGCGTGAAGAACGGCAAGATCGGTAACGCATCCCTCCGCCAAGGCCTGCATGTCCAAGGACGAGGCCGCCAGGCCAAGCGCGAGAAACCCGCCGAGCGGTTTCAGACGCATGGGCGCGCTGAAGGGCGACCGTTCATTGGCAAATGCCGTGACTGCGTCGACGATCCCGGTCTCACCAATCCCATCCGCTGCCACGAAAGGAGCCTTAAGTGTTGCGTGAAAACCGTACTGTCTGGCGCTCTTGGTTATTTCTGCGAACCGGTCCGGGGCCAAACCTGGGATCAGAGGTTGCTCAAGACGGGTATCGGTAAGGGCGTCCCGTCCGACCCAGCGGCTGCCGAACGGATGCAAGGCGTGATCCGCTTCCGGTGCGAAATAGACAGCAAAGCGTCCGCCGTCAGCCATCCTGCCCTCCGTGTCACGGGAATTCCTGGACATCACCCTGTCATCCGGTCCAGGTAGTGTCGCCTTATCGCACGCCACCCAATCCCGGAGAAGACCGATGACCAACGCCGCGTCCCACCGGCCGATGGAGCCGATCGTCATTGAAGGTGCAAAGGCGCTGCTGCCGGGAGAGGGACTCGTCGAGACCACCGTCCGTATCGAGAATGGGCAGATAACCGAAGTCGGCGGCTCCAGCACCACGAACGGCGCCATCCGCATCGACGGACGCGGTCATCATCTCCTGCCCGGTGTCGTCGATCTCCACGGCGATGCGTTCGAGCGGCAGATCATGCCCCGGCCGGGCGTCCACTTTCCGATCGCCGTGGCGTTGGAAGACACCGACCGGCAGCTCGTCGCCAACGGCATCACCACCGCCTATCACGCGGTCACCTATTCGTGGGAGCCAGGCCTGCGGAGCCGGGACTCGGTGGTCGAGATCGTCGAGGGTCTGCGGGCAGGACGGGACCGCCTTCTCTGCGATACGCGCCTTCACATGCGTCAGGAGACCTTCAACCTGGAGGCCGAGGACGAGATCACAGGCTGGATCGCGGGCGGTGACATCCACCTCCTGGCCTTCAACGACCACACCCCCGACATCCTCCGGAAGATCCAGAAAGGGGAGCCTCTCAGCACCTATCTGGACCGGAGCGGTTTGGACCACGCTGCCTTCACGGCCAAGGTCGAGTCCGTTGCCGCCCGGGCGGACGAGGTCCCGGCCTCCATCGACCGCCTGGCCGCCGCAGGCCGGGATGCCGGCATCCCTATGGCCAGTCATGACGACGACACGGTGGAGCGGCGCAAGTACTACGGCGATCTGGGCTGCGGCATCGCCGAGTTCCCCATGAACCGGGAGACCAGCCGGGCGAGCCGGGACATGGGCAGCTTCGCCGTCTTCGGTGCGCCGAACATTCTGCGGGGCGGCAGTCATTTGTCCGGCCGGGGCGTTCGCGCCGCCGATGAGGTGCGGGAAGGTCTCTGCCAGACCATCGTCTCCGACTACTACTATCCTGCCCTGGTCCAGTCGCCCTACGTGCTGGCCGCCGAGGGCGATGCCACGTTCGAGGATGCCTGGGCGTTGGTCTCAACGGCGCCCGCGCGGGCAGCCGGGCTGGCGGACAGGGGCGAGGTGGCCGTCGGACAGCGGGCGGACCTGGTCCTGGTAGCCCCGGCCGACGCGGATGCCGTGCGCGCCCGCCCGGCCCGGATTGCCGCGACACTCGCCGCCGGCCGGATCGTACACCGCGCCGTTCTTGACGCCGCGGCGTGACATCCATCCCCTTCGGCGCACTTTCCCCCGCCTCCATATGTGCTAAGGAAAGCGCCAACGAGAGACAGAACGGACGCGGAAAGGAAACGTCATGACCGCTTGTATCGTCGGCTGGTCCCATATGCCCTTCGGCAAGCACGAGGCTGAGGACGTCGAAAGCATGATCGTGAAGGTCGCCGCCGAGGCGGTGGCCGATGCCGGTTTCGAGCCCAAGGACGTTGACGCGGTCTATCTCGGCCATTTCGGCGGCGGCTTCTCCAAGCAGGGCTTCACCGCCAGTCTGGTCTTCCAGGCGAGCGATGACTTCCGCTTCAAGCCCGCGACCCGGGTCGAGAACGCGTGTGCCACAGGCTCCGCCGCCGTTCACCAGGGTGTGGACTTCATCGAGGCGGGCCGCGGCAAGGTCGTGCTGTGCGTCGGTGTCGAGAAGATGACCAGCATCTCCGGCAAGGAGATCGGCGACACACTGCTCACCGCCTCCTACCTCAAGGAGGAGTCGGGCATCGAAGGCGGCTTCGCCGGGGTCTTTGGTCAGATCGCCCAGCAGTACTATCAGCGCTACGGCGACCAGTCCGAAGCGCTGGCCATGATCGCCGCCAAGAACCACAAGAACGGCGTGTCGAACCCCTGGGCGCAAATGCGCAAGGATTTCGGCTTCGAGTTCTGCAACACCGTGTCCGATAAGAACCCGCTGGTCGCCGGTCCGCTAAAACGGACCGACTGCTCGCTCGTCTCAGACGGTGCGGCGGCGCTGGTCCTGACCGATGTGGAGACGGCGCTTGGCCGGGACAAAGCGGTGGCATTCCGCGCCCGGGCGCATGTGAACGACTTCCTGCCCCTGTCCAAGCGCGACATCATCCAGTTCGAGGGCTGCACCCAGGCGTGGGGCAAGGCGCTCGCCGATGCGGGCATGACGTTGGACGATCTCTCGCTGGTCGAGACCCATGACTGCTTCACCATCGCGGAGTTGCTTGAGTACGAGGCCATGGGCCTGACCAAGCCGGGCGAAGGCGTGCGGGCCCTGAAAGAGGGCTGGACCCAGAAGGACGGCAAACTGCCGGTCAATCCGTCCGGCGGGCTGAAGGCGAAGGGTCATCCGATCGGTGCCACGGGCGTGTCCATGCACATCCTGTCCTCCATGCAGGTGCGGGGCGAGGCAGGCGAGATGCAGATCCCAGGCGCGAAGACCGCCGGGATCTTCAACATGGGCGGTGCCGCCGTCGCTAACTTCGTCTCGATCCTCGAGCCGATCCGCTGATGCCGGGCGGCGGCCCGGACGCGCAGCGGAACCAAGAGACGGGCGCGGCGCCGTTCTATGTGCGCCGCGCCCGGCCGGACGAGCTGTCGGCCGTCCGGGACGTGGATGTGGAGGCAAAGGCGCTTTTCCGCCAAACCCGGCACGCCTGGATCGCGGACAGCGAGCCGGAACCACTATCCTTCTTCGTCACGCGGGAGGACGCGGGCCTACTGTGGGTTGCCACCGACAGCGCGGACAAACCGGTCGGGCACGCGGCCTTCAGCGACCTGGATGGCCTCCTCCACCTCCAGCAGATCTCCGTGGCCACGGCATGGCAGCGGCGCGGCGTCGGCCGGCGGATCCTCGACGGCGCCTTCCACTTCTACCGGGGCCGGGGGGTCAGCCGGGTCACACTGACCACCTTCACCGATGTGCCCTTCAACCGGCCCTACTACCTCCGCCTCGGCTTCGCGGACCTCACCGTAGACGAAGACGATCCCCGCTTCGGCCCCCTCTTCGCCCACGAAGCCGCAATGGGCCTCGACATGTCAGCGCGCGTGGCGATGGTCCGGGAGCTCTGAAGCCGTTGGGGTCTTTGGTTCACCCGCCATCAGCCGGAAGCTGGCCTTCGACGCACGCCGCAGAAGAGACGCCGTATCCGTATGCGCCCGGATCAGATTCCGAGAGCACATCGCTGCACGGGATAAAGCCACGTGCCGACATCTCGGACCAAGTCGCTAAATCGAGAACGACGGCAGGGATCGTAAGCGCGATCGTCAACACAAGCGAAACCAGCGCCCAGC
This sequence comes from Thalassobaculaceae bacterium, assembly GCA_963691835.1. Classification (GTDB taxonomy): domain Bacteria; phylum Pseudomonadota; class Alphaproteobacteria; order Thalassobaculales; family Thalassobaculaceae. Next base: position 2,351,546 of record OY829383.1, on the reverse strand, counting down.
GATTGATCGGATTCGCGACACGGACGACGTCATGCAGCACGACGGAAAGAACCGCCAAGCCGCCCGCAAGCGGTAGCGCTATGAACGTCGTCCCCGCCCCAAAGTCGATAAACGTGCTCGACGGAAGCTCAACGGTGAGAAGCCGGAACTGGAAGAACGTCGCCCCTACCAGGAAAGCCAGACAAATGAGCCACACGAGCATATGAGGCAGATGAAAAGCGACGTAGCATCCGTAAGGCACAACTACCGTCTGTCCCGCCAGCCACCGTCGATAGGTGCGAACGGATCTAAGCATGTAGTGATTTCAATGTTCAAACACGCTCTTAAGAAAGCCGGATCATATGAAATAATCAACTATTTAGTGATTTACTGTACCTTTAGCGCGTCCGCCGGGACCGGCGGTGGGCGCTGCGGAAGCGTGGGGGTTTTTTGGCGACCCATTTGATGAAGCGGGCGATCTCCGGATGGGCCTTCAGGGACTCGGCGTCCGGGTAGTCGCGGGCCAGGGTCTTCTCGTCGAAGGTCGCGTGGAGCTTCCGGTGGCAAATCGTGTGGGTCCAGGACCAGTCGCGGCCCCCTTCCGACTTGGGAATCCAGTGATGCCGGTCAACACTCGGTCCGGCGAACATTTCCCGGCCGCAAAGCGGGCATGGCCCGAGCGGTGTTCCGTCCGACTGCGTGTCACCCTTCGCATCCACCTTCGACGCGCGGTTCCCGCCCCGAGGGTCTGGCGGCAGCAGGGTCTCCTCGCGGTCATAGCGCGCCACCGTCAGGGCGCCCCAACCAACTCGGCGACCCTGGCCCGCAGCATTGGCAACAGATCCGCCTCGAACCAAGGGTTCTTCCTGACCAGCCCTGTGCTCCGCCAACTCGGATGGGGAAGCGGGCAGATATCCGGGCCGAAGTCCCGCCAAGCGGCAACCGTCTCGGTCAGAGTCTTGGCCGCGCGTTTGCCGAGGTAGTGTTTCTGCGCGTATCCGCCGACGAGCAGCGTCAGCCCCACATTCGGCAGGAACGGCCGCAAACGGTCATGCCAGAGCGGGGCGCATTCCGGCCGGGGCGGCTTGTCTCCCCCTTTGGGCAAGACCCCCGGATAGCAGAACCCCATCGGCATGATCGCGATCCGGTCCGGGTCATAGAATGTCTCCCGGTCGACAGCGAGCCAATCCCGCAGCCGGTCGCCGGAGCGGTCGTTCCAGGGAATGCCGCTCTCATGCACCTTGGTCCCGGGGGCCTGGCCGATGATCAGGAGTTTCGCGGCGGGACGGACAACCACCACCGGACGCGGCCCAAGGGGCAAATGCGCCTCGCAGACCCGGCAAGCGCGGACCTCCTCCAACAGGGTATCGAGTTCGGTTATGCCAGTCTCTCCAACGCCTTCGGTCAGTTTCCCCCATCCACTATCAGGCGGCAATCAACCTTATTTCGATAATTCTAGAAATATCGATTTACAAATTCGGTGAGTGTGTCTACATAGGCGTCATGGACCTTGCAACGACAGCCCTTCGACTTGAGACCCTCGGGAACGAAACCCGGCTTGCCGTCTTCCGGATTCTGGTCCGGGCGGGCGGCGACGGCCTCACGGTCGGAGAAGTGCATGAGCGGACGGGCGTCGCCCGGTCGACTCTATCGCATCATCTCTCCAAGCTCATCTCGGTGGGTTTGGTGCGCCAACAACGGGCCGGGACGACGCTTCACTGCATCGCAATTCCCGAGGCGATGGACGAGACGCTCGGCTTTCTGTTGCGGGAATGCTGTGCCGATGTGGCTGGACACGCCGCTGGATCGGCTGACGACGCGGACCGGACTTGCACGGCCCGAAAACAAAACGGTCCGGCGAACGACGTCGCCTGACAATAACGCGCGAAAGGAGCGCAAAGATGACCGCCATTGCCCTCGCCACCCGTCGCGCGGTGGGCCGGTTCGACCCGGTTCTTCTGTTTGCGCTCGTGGCCTTCGCCATCCTGGCGATCGCCAGCCAGGAGCAGGCGCTGAAGAGTGCGGAGTTCGTTGGCATCGCCCTGATCGACGTCTCCATCTTCCTGTTTCTGTCGATTGCCGTCGCCGCTTATGCCAAGGCGAGCGGGGCTGATGCGCTGATCGCCAAGGCCTTCTCAGGCCGGCAGTCGATCATGATCATCTTCGCCGCCTTGATGGGGGCGCTGTCGCCCTTCTGCTCGTGCGGGGTCATTCCGCTGATCGCCGCCCTCTTGGCGATGGGTGTTCCGCTGGCCCCGGTCATGGCCTTCTGGCTCGCCTCACCGCTGATGGACCCGTCGATGTATCTGCTGACGGCGGGAACGCTCGGCGCCGACTTCGCCACCTTCAAGGTGTTCGCGGCGATCTTCGTCGGCCTTCTCGGCGGCTTCGGCACCTATGCGCTGATGGCGAGCGGGATGTTCACCACGCCGCTGCGGGAGGGTGTGGGCAACGGTGGCTGCGGCGCGTCTGCCGTTCGCGGGACGAAGGAGATCGTGTGGCCGTTCTGGCGGGAAGAGAAGCGGCGGAAGGACTTCGCCGACTCCTCGATCAGCAGCACGCTGTTCCTGGGCAAGTGGCTGGCGGTGGCCTTCTTCCTGGAAAGCCTGATGATTGCCTATGTTCCGGCGGAGACGGTCAGCACCTACATCGGCGGTGACGGCTGGCTGCCGGTAGTCGGTGCGACGCTGGTGGGCGTGCCCGCCTATCTCAACGGCTACGCCGCCCTACCGCTCGTCAATGGCCTGATCGAGCAGGGCATGGCGCCGGGTGCGGGCATGGCCTTCCTCCTGGCCGGTGGCGTCAGCTCCATCCCTGCGGCGATGGCAGTCTGGGCCCTGGCGCGCCCGCCGGTCTTCCTAGCCTATCTCGGCTTTGCCATGGTCGGCTCATTTGCCATGGGAAGCTTGTACGGGTTCGTTGCCTGACCTCAGAAAAACCTGGAAATACATACGGCCGGCCGCGACCATCGCGGCCGGTCTTTTCTTTTCCAGTCCGAAACGACGGACCGGTCAGTCTTCCCGGTAGCGTTTATGGCAATCCTTGCAGGTGCCCGCCATCTCCACGAAGGGGGCTTTGGCGACATCCGACCCTTCAGACGCCTTGGCGGCAAGAGATAGGGCCGCCGTTTCCAGCGCCATTGAGATCCGGCCGAACCGCTCCCATTCGGACCAGATCAGTGTCTTGGCTTCACTGGGCGAGGCTTTTGTCCCGTCGGGGAAGAGAGCGTTCATGCGCGCCCCGGAGTGACCGGCGATGCGCTCAGCCAGGACCTTTACCTGTCCGGCGTCATAGGGCGCCTTGCCCTGAAACATCCGGCCGAGCGCCTTGGTGTCCTTGCCGATGCTCTCCATGGCATCCATGCGCTCTTTAACAACCCCCGTCGCCCCCTTGTGGGCATGGACGACCGACGCGGCGCCCGAGACGGCGACCACAAGAACGGTTGAGGCGAGCAGACGATAAGACATGGCATTCACCCGGAGTTGGCGCGGCGGTTGATGTCGTCGTGCCGCGCCCGGACAGGAGCGGGCCAGCGGCTCTTAATATAGGACAGCACCGCGATGATCTCGTGGTCCCCCAGAATGTCCTCATAGGCCGGCATATCCGACCGATAGGAGGGGTTGCCCGTCGCCGGGCCAGGGCCGTATTTGGTCAGCGCGAACAGCATGCCGTCGGGATGATGCCAAGTGTGGCCCGTCGCATCATGAGGCGGGGCGGGAAGAAGGCCGTCGGCCCGGCGCCGCTGCCAGTTCGGTTGCCCCTCAAGCTGGGCGCCGTGGCAGGAAGCGCACTGGGTCTTATAGACTTCCGAGCCGAGGGCAACGACCGCGCGATCATCCGGCGTCAAAGCGACGGCGTTGGAAGAACCGCCGGATATATACCAGGCGCCGCCCCCGAACAGACCGACTGCAATCAGAACAGTTGCAATGATCAAGGCGCGCACTAGCGGTTATTCCCCGTTTCCCACCAAAGTGTATCGGGCAGTTTCGAGAGAATGAAGGGAGCGTCACCCGGTCGAATGGTCGCGGGGTCGACGCCGCGTCTCAGGCCCCCAGCGCGTCTTTAAGCCAACCGTTGAGAGCCGCGATCGAGTGCTCGCTGTTCAGTCCGCCTTCGGGATCGATGATGAGCGGTCCCGGCCGGTAGCCGCGGCTGCGCATGCCGCGCTGAACGCTCTCCACCAGCCGGATATCTTCTTCGACCGTGGTGCGGCGGTCCTGGTCGGCCATGCGCGCGACCACCTCGCTCTCCGCACCCTCTGGCGTGTACCAGCCGCGATAGACGGTGGTGTGCTCCGTCTCCCGAGGCCGCCAATGGTAGGTGTTCAGCAGCCCGCCCGGGTAGACCTGGAACGAGAACGCCGGCCACAGGAACCAACTCGAGTAGTCAGACGCGTGAGGCAGGCTTTCATCGATTGGGTGGGAGAGCTGTGAGAGATCGACCGCCGTGGTGGTGTGCCGCAAACAGTGGCCTTGCGGCTGGATGTCGTATGTCTTCGGCTCCACCACCCCTTTGGCGAAGGTCGGGTGGTTGAGGGAGCAGTGATAGCACTCGCTGTAGTTCTCGACGGTGACTTTCCAGTTGCAGGCCTCTTCGATCTCGATCCACTGCACGGGATTGAGATCGTCGATCCACGGCACGAAGGCCCGCAACTCCGCCTCCACATTGGGGTACCACGCTTCCATCGGCGCGGCATCGGGATCCAGATTGACGAAGATGAAACCGCAGAAGACCTCGACCCGAACCTCGGTGAGGCGCACATCGCTCGCCTCGAAGCCGACAGCCCGCTTCTGGTTGTTCGCTTTCCGCAGCCGGCCGTCCAGTTCGTACGACCAGGCGTGGTAAGGGCAGACAACGACGCTGCAATGCCCCTCTCCGGACACCAGCGCGTGCCCCCGGTGGGCGCAGACATTGTAGAACGCGCGGACCTTGTCATCCCGGCCACGGACACAGAACAGCGCCTGATCCGAGATCTCGAACGTGAAGAAATCGCCGGTCCTCGTCAGTTGGCTGATGTGCCCGGCGAACTGCCATGTCCGGAAGAAGACCGCTTCCCGTTCCCGCTCGAACAACGTCGGATCGGTATAGAAGCGCGGCTCCAAAGCGCGAACGGCATCGGCCATGGACGTTGGCGAAGACAACGAGGAGGTGGCGCCCATCGCCGGTCTCCAAAGAAGCAAGGGCGGTCCAGCGACCGATCAGGGGGAGATTACCTGAAAACCGTACGAACGGACCAATCAAAAATGTGACTGGTACAAATGCGACATCGCTGTTCCGGCTGCGCCATTCAGGGGCATAGCGGCCTAAAGACCTTCGTCCTCCGACACATAGACACCCATGCCGTAGCGGGTCTTGTGGAACCGCTTGATGTTCTCCACGGCGTCCGGTCCTCCTTCGGCCACCAGAAACGCCAACAGGGTCTCGATCAGCACGAATCCGGCGGAAAGGGAGGGGAAGAAATGAGGGGTTGTCGTCGGCGCGACGAAGGCGTGATCAGCCTTGAGGGCGATGGGTGAGGTACGGCTGTCGCTGATCGCAACAATGGTGGCCCCTTGGGTCCGCGCATGTTCGACCGCCGCGACCACGTCCGAGCGATAGGGCCGGAACGTCATGGCGAAAAGCACATCACGCTCATCAATGCGGCCGATGTCGTCGATCGGCAGGTTCCCATGGCGCGGCACCTGGATCAGCGTGTCGAGCGCCATACGGCCCGTGTACCAGAAGAGATGCGCCAGGGCGTAGGCGTTGCCGACCCCGAGAATGTAGGTCGCCCGGGCCGCGCCGATCTTGCGGGCCACCTCCCGCACCTCGTCCGGCGTGGCCCCGGAGAAAAGCTGTTCCACGTTCGAGAGGCTGGTGGTCGCCATATCCCGGTAGAGCTGACCGTGGCTGCCGCCCTGCGCCAGCGATTGGAGCCAGCGTGCCCGGTCCGGGAAGAGATCCTCGCCCCGTTTGCTCAGACGTTCACTGAACGGCTCCCGAAAGGCTTGGTATCCCTCAAACCCGAGCGCCTGGGCCAAACGAACCAGCGTATTGGGCGTCACTTCGGCATTGGAAGCGATCCGCCGCATGGAATGCACGCCGACTTCATTGGGATTGTGCAGCACGTAATCGGCCGCGCGGCGCAGTTGGGGGCTGAGATCCGGGAAGTCATCGGCCAGGCGATCGAGTATGGCCTCGGTCGTTTTCATGCCTTTCCTTCCCGTTGGTTCATTTTCTGGGACACTCGTTCGGAAACACATTGACTATGGTACAAATAAACCGCACCGTCCCGCAAGTGTCGTCGCGACGGCAGGTTCAGCTCGAGAAAGACGGAGGTCGGTATGATCAGCCATGCACGGGTGGTGATCGTCGGGGGCGGCGTTATGGGCGCCGCGTTGCTCTATCACCTCACCAAGGAGGGATGGACGGACATCGTCCTGATCGAGAAGGCGGAGCTGACCTCCGGTTCGACGTGGCACGCTGCCGGTCAGATCACCCATGGGCTCGCCCATTGGGGTCTCGGCACCATCAACAAGTATGGGGTGGAGTTCTACAACGGCCTGGAGGCGGAGACGGGCCAGTCCGTCTCATGGCACGGCTGCGGCAGCATGCGGGTCGCCTACCTCGACGATGAGGTGGACTTCATTCGGCACATCCTGTCCGTCGGGCGGGGTATGGGTGTCCCGATGGAGATCATCGGCCCCGACGAGATCCGGAAGCTGCACCCCTTCTTCAATCTCGACGGCGTGAAGGCTGCCCTTCATACCCCCGATGACGGGCATGTGGATCCGTCGGGTGCCACCATGGGCATGGTCAAGGGCGCCCGCGACCGGGGTGCGAAAGTCATCCGCCAGAACCGGGTGGTCGACATCAAGCAATTACCGACCGGGGAGTGGAAGGTCTTCACAGAGCAGGGTGACATCGTGTGCCAACATGTGGTCAACGCCGGTGGTACCTACGCGAAACAGATCGCCGCGTGGTCCGGCTACGACCTGCCGATGGCCAACACCACGCACCACTACTTCGTCACCGACACGGTGGACGAGTTCCGGGATCTGGAGCGGGAGCTGCCCGTGGTCCGGGACGACATGACCTATTCCGGCTACATCCGGATGGAGCAGAAGTCGGGCCTGATCGGGATCTACGAGAAAACGGATCCCCGCACGATCTGGGACGACGGCACCCCCTGGGAGGCGGAGCACGAGCTTTTCGAGGCCGATTACGACCGGATCATGCCTTATCTGGAGAAGGCTCTCGAACGGATGCCGGTGCTGGAGAAGTACGGCATCAAGCGGGAGGTGCACGGCGCCATCCCCATGCCGCCCGACGGCAACATGCTGCTGGGACCGGCGCCGGGGCTGACCAACTACTGGTGCTGCTGCGGCAGCCATGTGGGCATCGCTTGGGGGCCGGGGGCCGGCAAGTACCTCGCCCAATGGATGGTTCACGGCACAGCCGACATCAACATGCGCGACTTCGACCCCCGCCGCTTCGGCCCTTATGCGACCCGCGACTACCAGATTGCCCGGGCGAAGGAGGACTACGTCCTGCGCCATGAGATCCCGTATCCCGGGCGGCAGCGGCACGACGGGCGCCCCAGTAAGACCAGTCCGCTCTACGACCGGCTGGCGGAAGCCGGAGCGGTCTATGAAGAGATCTTCGGCTGGGAGCGGCCCCGCTGGTTCGTCCAACCCGGCCAACCCCGCGAAGACGTCTACGGCTTCAAACGTCCGGCGTGGCATGCTGCCGTCTTTGAAGAGTGCAAGGCCGTCCGGGAACGGGTCGGCGTGATGGATCTGTCGGCGTTCGGCAAAATCGATGTGTCGGGGCCCGACGCCCACAGCTTCGTCGAGCGCATGATCGCGAACCGCGCCCCCCGGAAGGTCGGCGGCATCGTGCTGACCCATATCCTGAACCGCAAAGGAACCATCGAGGCGGAGGTCACTGTCGCCCGTGTTGCCGAAGACCGCTTCTACTTCATGTTCGCTGCGTTCTCGGAAGTGAAGGTCCGCGACATCCTCACCCAAGCCATCGCTACCGATGAAACCGTCAGCGTGGACGTGATCTCGGAGGATTTCGGCTGTCTCGTGCTTGGCGGCCCAAAATCACGCGATGTGCTTCGCCAGGTCACGCAAACGCCCCTCGATAACGAGAGCTTCCCGTGGCTCCGGGCGAAGGAAATCGACATTGGGGGTGCCAGGGTCCGGGCCCTCAGAATGTCCTACCAGGGTGAGCTCGGCTGGGAGCTTCATGTGCCCATGGACGCGATGGGCGCGGTCTTTGACGCCCTCTGGGCTGCGGGCGAGCCGCATGGCATCGCCAACTTCGGGTCCTACGCGTTGAACGCCATGCGATTGGAGAAAGGCTTCAAGGGGGCGTCGGAGCTGACCAACGAAGTCACCCTGCCCGAGGCCGACGTTATGCGCTTCTGCAAGTTGGACAAGGGGGAGTTCGTGGGCCGGGAGGCAACGGCCGCCAGCGCCCAGTCGGAGTTGCCCTGGATCTGCGCGTATCTGGAGGTAGACTCGACCGACGCGGATCCGCATTCGAGCGAAACCGTGTTCCAGGATGGAGAACGGGTGGGACAGGTGTCATCCGGCGGCTACGGCTTCACCGTCGGGAAAAGCCTTGCGTTCGCTTATGTCAAGCCGGCGGCCGCAGCCCCCGGGACAGAGCTTGAGGTCATGGTATTGGGAGAGAAACGTCCCGCGCGCGTTCTCGCGGAGGCGGTGTACGATCCCGCAAACGAAAGGCCCCGCGCGCCCTAGGTTCGCTTCCATCGACCAAGATTGAGAGCCGACGCTTTGAAGATCACGAAACTGTCCGTCTATCAGACCACCTACGGCGTGCCCGGAACCTACAAGCTGTCGGGTGGACGGGTGTTCACCTCGATGGACAGCACCGTGATCCGGCTGGATACGGATACCGGTCTCACCGGTTGGGGCGAGGCGTGCCTGTTCGGCCCGACATACGGGGCCGCGTTCGGCGACGGGATCAGAGCGGCGATGGTTGAATTGGCACCCGCTGTTCTCGGCCTCGACCCGCGTCAGCTCGAACGGGTGTACGACGCGATGGACCGCGCGATGCAACACAACGGCTTCGCCAAGGCGCCAATCGACAACGCTTGCTGGGATCTGCTCGGCAAGGCAACAGGCCTCTCCGTGACGGATTTGCTGGGCGGTTCCGTCAATGACACCCCGCACCTGATCAGTTCTGTTTCGTCAGGCACGCCCAATGAGATGCTTGAATTGATCGAGGGGTTCCGAGCCCAGGGCTATAGAGCACATTCCGCGAAGGCCGGCGGTGATCCACGCGAGGACGTGGAACGGTTTCGGGCCATCGACTCCGACAATCGAGGACGCGGCGATTACATCCACGCGGATGCGAACCGGGGATGGACCTTGGACCAGGCCCTTCGGTTCGCGCGGGGCATTGCGGACTGTGACCTTGTCATCGAGCAGCCCTGTCAGACGATCGAAGAGTGTGCCGAACTTCGGAAAAGAACTGGGTTGCCGATCGTTCTTGATGAATCGGCCGTCGAGCTGCCTGACCTTCTCCGCGCGATCGAGCATCGGGCATGCGACGGCATCAACCTGAAGGTGACACGGATGGGCGGTTTGAGCCGCGCGCGCATCTTCCGTGATGTCTGCAGCCACGCCGGACTGTCGTGCATCATTCAGGATACCGGCGGCTCAGATATCGCGGCCGCAACGGTTGCCCATCTCGCGGCCTCGACCCCATCACGGCTATTCAGGGGTGCCTGGGACCCGAGAGAGTTGGTGGATGGATCAAACGCAGGCGGGGCGCCAAAGATCCAGGAAGGTTGCTATGTTCGCCCTTCGGAGCCTGGACTGGGCGTTTCACCGGACCTGGAAGTACTAGGACATCCTGTCGCCGTATATCAGTAGCATTTTACACCAGAAGAATAAGAAATGGGCACTGAAACTGGAAATAAAGATAGCCATTTAGAGTTATTAATACTCATTTTTAGCACACATCTATCTTTAAATTTTTGGCAGACAGGGAAAGTGTTTTGTCACTATTTTTCTATCTGAAATTCCCCTAACGAGAATTGTAAAGTCTTATGGACGCATAATGAACGTGAGAGACCCAGATGACTTAACTTCTTCTTAACCACCCTAGGCGAGTTTATACGCGCCGCTCTACCAAAAGGGTTACTCCGATGCGTATCAGCCTCCGCAAAGAACTGATCTTTCTCGTACTGATGCCGCACCTGGCAATCATCTCGCTCGCGGCCGAAGCAATATGGTCTCAACTGGATCGGGCAGAGCGACTGGAGAACTTGCGGCCTCTCACAGAACTATCGATCGCGGCGAGCGGCGTCATCCACGAGTTCCAGAAGGAGCGTGGACAAACGGTGGGCCTGATCACCAGTGGTTTCGCCGATGCAAATGCTCAGAAAGTGGCGGCTCAAAGGGAACTCAGCGATCCTGCTGTCGCGGCGTTCCAGGAAACTGTCACTCAGTTCCGCACATCGGTCAGTTCCGAAGAAACCGTCTTCGGACCGGTCTTCAGCCTTCTTGAGAAAGTGGAAGAGCCGCTGGGGCAGCTTGGCGGACACCGTGCCCGCGCCGACCAGAAGTCGCTGACGGTCCCGGAGAACGTCCGGTACTACACCGGCATGATCAACGATCTCATCGCGTTGACCGCCCTCGGCGTCAAACTCAGCCCGTCGCAGGAGATCACCGCCCTCATGCTGCCTTACGTCGCCATCGTCGAGGCGAAGGAGAACGGAGGGCTGGAGCGTGCCATCGGTGCGGCGCTGTTGAACCGGGCTGCGAAGGGCGAGTTCGCCCGGGGGCAGTATGAGGCTTACTTCGGACGGCTGGTTGGTGAGCGGAACGCCCTGGCCCGGTTCAAACGGACCGCTTCCAATGACATCCAGGCCCGGTTCGACGAGACCGTCACCCAAGACGCCGAGCAAGCCGTGGCAGACGGCCGTGCCATCCTGGCCGCCATTCCGGACACGATCGATCCCAAGGGTCTGTCGGGTCTGGACTGGTTCGCTACCGCGACCAACCGGCTCAACATGTTCAAGTCGGTTGAGGACAGCATTGCCGAAGACATCCGGGCGGAAACGACCGCGCAACTCTCGGCCGCCACTCAAACCATCATCAACATCATTCTGGTGAACGGCGCGATTGTCCTGATCTTCATCAGCATCGGGCTGTACCGGGCGCTGCCGATGGCGTCCCGCATCGGATTCGTCGTCGATGCGTTGAAGAAATTGGCATCCGGTTCCGACGATGTCGTGATCAAGGACGATACCCGTCAGGACGACCTTGGCGATATGACCCGTGCGCTGTCGATCTTCAAATCGCAGATCGACGAACGGCAACGCTTGGAAGAGCAGCAGAAGGAGCAGGCTCAGAAGGCTGCGGAGGAACGGACGGTCTCTCTCCGCCGAATGGCAGATGCGGTTGAGGGCGAGCTTCAGGGCAGCGTCAACACTATTGCTAGCGAAGGTGAACGCTTGTCTGAAAGTGCCTCAGAGTTGTCGGGCATCAGCTCGGAAGTCTCCGGCAATGCCCAGGCCGTTGCGGCCGCCGCGGAAGAGGCGACCAGCAATGCCGCGATCGTGGCCACTTTCGCAAACGAGATCAGCCACTCCATCAGCGGGGTCGTCAATCGCGTGAACGAGGCGAAGCAGTCGGCCGGCAATGCGCTGGCGGTTGCCTCTGAGACCAACGACGTCGTGAACCGGCTTCAAAGCGCGGCGTCCGAGGTCGGCGACGTGATTACCATCATCAGCGATATCGCTGAACAGACGAATCTCCTCGCCCTCAATGCGACGATCGAGGCGGCCCGGGCCGGCGACGCAGGCAAAGGGTTCGCCGTCGTGGCATCTGAAGTGAAGGGACTGGCCACCCAGACCCAAACGTCGGCCGCGAAGATCACCGATCAGGTCGCAGGCATGCAGCAGATCACCACGGATGCCGTTTCCGCCATCGCCCGCATCTCTGGCGCCATCGAGAAAATATCCGAGGTGGCCGATGCGATCGAAACGGCTGTCGACGAGCAATCCACGTCCGTCACCGAGATCGCCTCCTCTGCGGCTCAGTCGAGCGAAGGATCGCAGGAGGTGACCAAGCGGATGATCGACGTCACCAACAGTCTTGGCCAACTGGATACGTTCGCGACATCCATGGCGGAACTCTCCGCGTCGCTCCAGACGGACCTGAAAGGCTTGAACTCCTCCATCAAGCGGATCATTCGGACGTCGACACCCGAGGTCGATTTGCGGAAGCGAAACGTCCCCGTGGCCGTCGACCGCCGCCGGCGCTAGCGGCGGAACACAGATCCCCCCGCTCGGGTGCCCTCTCGCCGGGCCAATGCCACTGGGAAACAGCGTCGGCCTTTGCTAGGTCTGGCGGACGATAGTCGCGGGGGGATCAGGAATGAGCGGTCGGGCTGGGTTGTTTGGCAGTTCCGCCTATGGCGGACCGGGCTGGCAAGGACGGGTGGCAACTCACGCGGAAGAGCTGGGAACGCTTTGGGCGCCCTCGGGTATCGATAGCGAGTGGGGTACGCTCAAGTCAGTCGTTGTGCATCGCCCTGGCGCGGAGTTGGACGTAGCCGCGGACGATCCGGACAAAGTTCAGATGCTGGAGCCTGTCGACCTCGGCCTCGCCCGTGAACAGCACGACGCAATGATCGACGCCTATAAGGCCAACGGCGTAGACGTGCACTATGTCGACCCGGTCGGCCTTCCGAGCGCCAATCAGATGTTCTGCGCCGATCTCGTCTTCATGACCCCGAACGGCGCCATTCTCGCGCGGCCGGCGTCGACGGTACGCGCCGGGGAAGAAGTCCGCATCGCCCGCCGACTTGCGGACATGGGCGTCCCTATTCTCCGCACCCTTACGGGCACGGCCACCTTCGAAGGTGCGGACGCAATGTGGCTGGACCGCGAAACGGTGATGGTCGGTCTCGGCCTCCGAACAAATGAAGAAGCAGCCTCCCAGATCGCGGCAACCCTGGAAGAGACCGACGTCGAAACCCTGGCCGTCGATATGCCGTACGGCACCATGCACTTCATGGGACTGCTGCGCATCGTTTCCGACAGCCTTGCTGTCTGCTGGTGGCGGCGGACACCCTTCGCAACCGTGCGCGCGCTGGAGGAGCGGGGCTATCGGATCGTCTGGTTGCCGGACGAGTCCGATTTGGACCTCGGCAGGGCATTCAACTTCGTCACGTTGGGCCCGGACAAGATTCTCATGGTTGACGGCTACGACACCGTCCGCGCGACCTACGAGGCTGCCGGGATCGAATGCGTCATGGTCAACTGCTCAGAGCTGGTGAAGGCGGCAGGGGCCGTAGGCTGTCTAACCGCCGTGATCCATCGCGAGTCCGTCGGCTAGTTCTGTTTTGCACCTGCTGCAACAGTTTGTTTATGCAGACCGTCATATACTTGCATACGGTTAGATACTATCGTGCCAATCCATGAATGAACCAGCTCACCTAACGCTCAGTCGTGAGACCATTATGTCTGGCGACATAAGGGCTCTCGTCAAACAACACGACCCTTCCCTGCACGTGCTTTCGGACGATGAGCTGTTCGCTTCCCTTCACGGCACCATCGGACAGCGTCCTGCGGGCGAAGACATCTGGCTGTTCGGGTACGGCTCCTTGATCTGGAACCCAACCATCGCCTTCGTCGAGAAGCGTTCGGGCACGATATACGGCTATCACCGCCGCTTCTGCCTGCGCACCCGGCTGGGACGGGGAACGCCGGAACGGCCTGGCGTGGTTCTTGGGTTGGACAGGGGCGGATGCTGCCGGGGGGTGGCGTTTCGCATCAAGCGCTCCGACGCGGAAAAGGAACTCGAACTCGTGTGGCGCCGGGAGATGTTGAGCAACGCCTACGTGCCCCGATGGCTCAGCATGCAAACAGAAGAGGGGCCCGTCACCGCGGTCGGTTTCGTGATGAATCGCGATCATGACCGGTATTGCGGGGCCTTGGAGGAAGACGAACTGGCCGGGATCATTGATGAGGCGACGGGCTTCCTGGGCCCGTGCTCGGACTATCTCTTCAACACGGTGGATCATCTCAAGGAACTCGGCATTCCCGACTCAGGCCTGCAGCGCCTGAAAGACAAGGTTCTGGCGCGGCGGGCAAGGCCCCCGCAGTGACACCGGGCTCATCGACAAACGACCCGTCGCCGGTGTAGTCACCTCACATTCGGTTCCCAAAAGGCCTTCAGGAAACGCTTGTGAGCGAGATAGATCGTAGCGCCGCCCTCGACCGGGCGTTCGGATATCCCTATGCGGCGCCAACGCACGACTACATCTTCCGGTCGGGCACCATTGAGCCATTGCAGGATGACGCGCCGCTGGATGGGAGAACCCCCGTTCTGGCGATCGGCTCAAACCGGGCGCCGGAACAGTTGACCCGCAAGTTCGGAACAGGGTCAGACGCCATCATCCCTGTGACTTGGACCACGGTAGCGGACCATGATGTCGTCTACTCCGCTCACATTGCCGGATACGGCTCCTTGCCCGCCACGATCCATCGATCTCCGGGCACGCGCGTTCAGGCTGCGGTGACCTGGCTGACGACAGCTCAGGTCGATCGGATGCATGAAACGGAGCGCGTGGGATTTGCCTACGACTTCTTTCCCCTCGACGTGGACATCGTGCTCAACCGCACGGGACGGCGGATCGAGGAGCCGGTCGGCTGCTATGTCAGCCTGGGCGGCGCGTTGGCTTTGGATGGAGAACCGGTCGCTCTCGCCGAAGTACCGGCGGAGGGCCGGAACTTCCAGGAGCTTGGCCAGCGAGAGAAACTTGGCGTCGTGCACGCGCGCTTCGGCGCTGGCGGATCACTGGAAGAGTGGGTGATCGATCATTTGGGCGACCGCGCGCTGCCGAGACGGCTGGCGCTCTACGCCAGAATGCGGGCACATACGCTCCCCTACCCGAAACGATGACGGCCGCAACCAAGCCGGATCAGATAACGCCGGCCTTTCGCAGCCCAGCAATCCGATCAGCGTCGTAACCAAGCTCCGTCAGAAGGGCCTCCGTATCCGCTCCCAGGTCGGGTGCTGGCTTTGATGGTGTCTCAACGTTTGGCGTCCGGATCGGATGGGCCGCGACGCGGAAGCCCTCGGCTGCGCCAGGCGGTGGATCAATCGTTTGCAGGCCGCCGCGCTCCGCAACGAACGGGTTGTCCATGGCATCCCGGATGTCGTTGATGGGGGCGGCCGGAACCGCACCACCGAAGACCTCAAGCCAATACTGGGTCGGCTTGGCCGATAACGCCGTGTCGAGAAGGTCCTGTATCTCGTCCCGTCGCGACAGACGATCGGCGAACCGAAGGTACCGGGGGTCCTCGCCCAGTTCAGGCCGTCCGATCTTCTGGCAAAGGATTGGCCAGAACTTTTCCTTGTTGCACATCAGGTAGATCCAGCCGTCGCCCGTTTTGAAGAGCTGACAGGGGGTCAGAACCGGATGGGCGGACCGGGGCAGGCGTTCCGTCACCACGCCCGCGTTGAGAAACCACGTCGATAGATAGCTCGTGTTGTGAAGCGCCAAATCGAAAAGGCTCACGTCAATATCGCGGCCCTGTCCCGTGGCTCGGGCGGACACGATGGCGGAAACCAAGGCGAAAGCCATGGCAAGGCCCGTCATCATGTCGACCACCGACAAGCCGAAGCGCGCGGGCGGCGACCCGGGTTCGCCCGTAACGGAGAACCAACCGGTTTCCGCCTGCATCAGGTAGTCAAACCCCGGCCACGTCGCGCGCGATCCCTCCCGACCGTACGCGGAAAGGTGGGCGCAGACGATCTTGGGGTTGGCCTCACGGAGGGCCGCGTAATCTATGCCGAGTGACGCGGGCACGTCGCCGCGGAGGTTGTTGGCCACAGCGTCCGCAGAGCGCACGAGGTCCATGAAGACAGCCCGCCCCGCCTCGCTCTTCAGGTCGACCGTCACACTCCGCTTGTTGAGATTGAACGACTGGAAGAACTGACTCTCGCCCGATGGCAGGAAATGAGGACCCACGGCGCGGGACATGTCGCCGCCGTCGCGCGGGTTCTCGACTTTGATGACTTCCGCGCCGGTATTGGCGAGATACATCGTCCCGAACGGCCCTGCCCCGTACTGCTCAACCGCCAGGACACGCACGCCAGACAAAGGAAGCGCGGGGGCAAACGTCGACGGAGGGTCAGGAAAGTCGGTCATGGCATAGGTCCCGGTGGCATCGGCTCTCAGTCATACCGAGACCGTCCCGTGCCGTCATCCTCCGGCATCGCGTTGGGAGCCGTCCGCACTGACATCCATTCTATTCATTCCATATTATCACTTATAAATATCTATTTGTCCGATTTGACGCCTAATGAGAGATAATTAACTATTCTCACAACAGAACCAAACCGGAGAATTCGATCATGACACAGTATCAAAATGGAACGGATCGGGCCGTCTTCGAGTTAAGCCAGGCGGAGATTGACAGGGCGATCGCCCGAGGTCGCCGCATGCGGTCCGAAGCTGCTGGGGACGTCTTCGCAGCGATTGGGACAGGTATCAGCGGGCTTGTTTCCTGGCTCGCCAAAACCCCGCACCATGTCCTGCCGCGTCGGCCTGTCCCACGCGTCCCAGGCCGGGGCTTCGGCTACTAAGCCACGCCATTGGGTAGGACTATCGCTATACGGCGAGGAGTGTTAGAGCGTGGAAAACCGGAGAGGCTGATCTTTCCGGTTTCCTCCACAACGCTGATCCCCGGAACGCCGCCCCATGTACACGCCCAGGCACTTCTCCCTGGAAGATACCGCCGCGGTCCATGAGTTGGTCCGAAGGCACCCGTTTGCCGTGATGATTCTAGAGGGAACAGAAGGCGTCGAGACCGCCCAGGTTCCCTTTATTTTTGACCCGGACGAAGGTGAGATGGGCCGGCTCCGGTGCCATGTCGCCAAAGCCAACCCAATCTGGCGCGCTGTTGAGGGCTCAAACCGCGCAACCGTGATCTTCACGGGACCGCAAGCCTATGTCTCGCCAGACTGGTACGAGACGGACGGACTCGTTCCCACCTGGAACTACTAGACGGTTCATATGCAGGGCGCGCCATCACTCCTCGATAGCGAGGAGACCCTGGCTGTCATCACAGACCTGAGTGCCCAGCAGGAACAGGAGCTTCTACCCAAGAAGCCATGGACTCTCGATAAGATGACGGCGGACGCGCTCCGGATGCAGCGACGCGCCATCGTTGGTATTGCGGTTTCGGTATTGGACATCGAGGCGAAGTCGAAGATGTCTCAGAACCGCTCCGAAGCCGATCAGAGCGGGGTGATCACCGGACTTCGCGGCCAAGGCGTTTCAGACCAGGCGGCGGTCGCAGAGACGATGGCAGCGTCGCTGGCGGATGATTGACCAGGCCTGCTCCTCTCCGACCACGAGATCAGGCGGTCAGATTCCCTCACGGCCAGTTCTCGGGTCGGATAAACCTACAGTCTGATTCTGGCTGATCGTGTCGAAGATCGGCTTCAGAGCCGGATCGGTAAGATAGTTCTCTTGCAGATATGCAACCGCGCGATCGTAGGCCTCGGTATGAGAGGACTTCTCCATCGACAGGCCGAAAGATGGTTCAGTGCGAGCGACGAACGAATAGAGAAAGGCCCGTTCAATCCGTCGCAAATCTCGCTGGGCGACCGGAACGTCCCGGAGTGACATTCCAACAGCCACATTCTTCAAGAAACGCGTAAAATTGGACGCGAACTCGGAATGGAATGGACTTGTAGGCGATACGTCGGACCGGATCATCTTCGCGAATGCGCGGTCGTGAACATGACGAACGATCGTGAAGTCATCCGACCGGACGGTAGGCCCATGCAGAACCATCATTGTGTTGACCAGCGTCTCCGTGAACGGCGCCGGAAGATCGAGGTCGGGCAAGCCATCGAACGCGCGTGAGAACGCATACCGGTCAAAGACTCCGTACAGCAACGTTGATGAGTACCGAATCTGGTTGACCAACCGGTCGATCGGATCGGCGTCGTCAACGAAACCCGTCCGAAAATGGCTGAGCCGCAAGTCCGACTTCGCCTCGTCCCCCACGCCAGAAGTTTCCACCTTCACGGCGACACCACCACTGAAGACCGCGTCGGGATTGGCCTCCGCCTTCGCCAACAGCGCGTCGACCCCGTCCTCCAGGAAAAAGTCGTCATCCGCCACATACATCAGGTATTTGCAGGTGGCCTGTTTGGCCGCCTCCATCATCTGTAGATTGCCGCGCTTGCCGGTGAACTCGGTATCTTCAAGATATTCAGGCACGAAGTACTGAACATTGATCGCGCTTTGAACATCGCGGACGGCCGCCTCGTTCAACGGACGAATATCAGGATCGCTCCCATCGACCACGATCACACCATGTTTGGTCGGGCGGTCCGCCAGAAGCTGGAGCCCATTTCGCAGCAAAATGGGACGGTTCCGCGTGGGCGTCAGAATAGATAGTGAACTCATCAAATGACCCTGAGTTTCCTGGGAAATCCTTGACGCATACTGATCAGCGATCGAAATCGACCATCAGATCCAGCACATAACGCATTGCATCCCCAGCCGGCACGCGATTCTGGATAAGGGACCACGGCACCCGGCTATGAGGTGTCTCATAAGAAGCGGACGTATTGCTGTACAAGCCAAAGCGGACCGTGAGCAGCAGTCGGGACTCGGTCGGAACCTCTCCACGATGAACGCCGTACGGGTCCGCCAGGAAGCCGGTACCGGGTTCGGGCCGGACGCGCACAGTACCGGCCGGCGTCATTACACTGAACGCCTTGTTGAGACCGGCACCTCGAAAGAGATCATCGGGCTTGAGGTCCCCGAGAGCATCGGCAAGGCCGGCGTCCGATGCCTCACTCCGAAAGCGGTTGTAAAGATCCCGCGTACCCTCGACGGTTTGGGTGCCGGGGAAATACACATGATCCCCGTCAGATCCATCCAGGAAGATAAACAGGCTGAGGAAGCGGAAGTCGTCACTGTCCCGATGAAAGGTCTGGACCCCGCTGTAGAGCGCTTCATTGCGTTTGAAGACCTTCGGGGCGGGAAAGTTCCAGAACGCGTTGAAGGAATAGAGCTTCGGAAGACATCCAAGATAGTCTTGCACGGTGCGCATGATCGGCGCCGACGTCACGACTTCCAGCAGATGCGGGGCTTCCAGCAGAGCACGCCGTTGGAAGGCTCCGTACTGAAAATCCTCCGCCCCCTCACCGATCCGCCGGGCAACACCATCGCTTCGGGTGATCGTATGCGCGTTGAAGACCGGTTGGTCCCGAAGCGCAGACAACACGTCCCGCCGCTGTGGCTCTGTCAGGAATGATGCGGCTTGCGAGATCCCATCCTTTGCAAGCGGTGCAAACTCTTGCGGCGTGTCGGCGTCGGGCCACGGCAGCTCGAAACCCGCTGTCTCGCGGGAGACGATCTTCGCGATACCCTCTGCGATGACCGGCCGGTTCACCGCATGGACGGCCTGTTGCAGATTGGCCAGGACACTTTGCATGACGCGGTTGTTGAGGTTGGCATGCTCCAAGGCCGACATCGTTTCGGATGGTGTTTCGACGGTGTCGAGCCAATGATCTACCAGTGCCGGATCAAACACGTCATCCAGCGGGAGGTCGATCTCCAAGCAGTCTTCAGCATCATGGCACCGGATCAGGCTTCCGCCACCGTTGGCACCGCCGAAGCAGATGCTCAAATCCAACCCGTTGGGAGCGGATGGATCACGCCGGCAAGGCGAGATGATGAGTTTTCGCGCGTTGGCGAAAGCCAGAAGGTCGCCAATTCCGCTCTGCGTCAGAATGACGGCGCCCGCCGCCTCCACGAAGGGCACGACCTGAGCTTTGGTCATGTAAACGGACGCCCCGACAGACATCAGTGAGCCATACGCCTCCGTAGCGGTAGGGTTGTCCGCATCCCGATGCTTCACTTTGGCGTGCGGCGTATCCGCGTTGATGGCGATGTCATAGTCGAGGGTCTTGAGACGGTCTGCCAGCGATGTCCACCAAGCGGGTGGATGCCGCGGTGCCGTATTGGCGAACGGAAACAAGACGACGGTCCGGCCAGGGCGAAGGCCGTGCTGGGCCAGCAACTGAACCGCTGACTCACGGGTTTCATCCGGCACCACCGGACTGTTCACTGTTGCCGATGGCGCCAACCGCAACATGATCCGGGCGACGTCACGAATCGTCAGTCCACCCGGCCAGTCGTGGAACGCCGATATCCGCCCGTCGCCATAAGCAGGCCACCAGGTGACGATCGGGTCTCCCGGCTCGAAGCGCGCAAACGCTGTCGTCGCCCGCAGGGCACGCAGGTCGGTCCGCTCCAGGAAAATTGCAGAGTCGATCTCGTCCGCGAACAAAGAGGCGAGATCCCTCATGCCGGACGCCATAATCAAGATTATCGGTCCGCCATGAGCTTTCCGAAAGGCCCGTAGATAGGTGAGAACGAACATGTAGTCGCCGATCCCGCCTTCCAGGATCAGGTACCAAGCCTGTCGGGCATCGAAAGCGGTTACCTGCCCGCAAATGGCGGCCTTCAGGTCACGCCATCGTTCAGCGGTCTTGCCAACATCCTGGTGCGGATTACGCCACACACCCCTCTCCCTCGGATGAGGTTTCTCTCCGATATCAGCCCCGGAGCGGTAATCGGATCAGCGTTCGGCCAAGGGCCGGTCCAGCAAAACCTGATCCCAATAATGCTGTGCCGCGCGGAACAAGCAATGAGCCCGGCGAACATTCAGCTCCACCCCGTACTTCACGAACCTCATATAGGACTCGGTCGGAATGCTGTAGGTCTTGCTGCCGTAACTCAGATCCTGCTTCTCCCAGAAACAGACGTGAATCTCCATGAGGTCGCAATATGCTTCTGCAAGAGTTGCGTATTCGGCCTCGGATCGATGACTTGTGACCTTTGGCTGTTCCTGCTGCCGATCGGGAATCGCCATGGCCAAGGATGCCACGATATCCGTGGTCAATCCGGCCCGGAG
Source organism: Thalassobaculaceae bacterium (assembly GCA_963691835.1). GTDB lineage: Bacteria > Pseudomonadota > Alphaproteobacteria > Thalassobaculales > Thalassobaculaceae. Next base: position 2,330,587 of record OY829383.1, on the reverse strand, counting down.
TTCTTCGGCGGCGCGAATATCCCCCGGGCCCTTTCGGAAGAACCATTCTTTCACTGCGCAGATGGACAATCGGTCGAGGAGAGAGCCTACGGTATTGAGTCCAGATGGGAGAGCATAAGCCGCCGCGGGGACGTCCACCCGAAAATCCGGCTCGGGGAACTGGGGAAGCATCTCCTTCGAACGCGCCGTCAAACGCGGCTGGAGGATGTGCTCCGCATAGAAGACAGGGTCGTCGCTATCGCCAACGTCGATCTCATCAAGATACGCCATGCTAAAGGCGTGAAGCTTCCAGAAGTACGCCACCAGTCCCTCATGGGGACCACGTTCCGGCACGGAGACAGTATGAACTGGCAAAACTTGCGATTGCATCTACAGGCCCGAGAACTTTCCGGATGACTGTCTTTTGGCCGCTATTGGACCCAGGACAAGACGGCATCAATCGAAGACTTCGGAAGATCCGTCCCGTGACCGTGTACAGGATTGAGCCCGTTCAAACCACCAGCGAATGCTGGCGCCCGATCGGTTATGGATGTCGCGGACAACCAGATTGACCCCTGCGCGTTGAGCCGGTAACACCCGTCTCAGTTCAAGACGAGCGCATGACATCCCGCCGCTGGCTGCGAGAAACACCGATATAATGATAATCAGCCGAACGCCGTTCAGAATCTCGTTCTTTGGCGGCGGAACGGACTATCCCGCATGGTTCCAAGAGAACGGCGGGGCGGTGCTGAGCTGCACGATCAACCGTTTCTGCTACATCACAGCCCGGTTTCTGCCCCCATTCTTCGACAAAGGAAGCCGGATTGTCTGGTCTAAGATTGAGACGGTCGACCATCCCGAAGAGATAGAGCATCCAGTGGTCCGCGCGAGTTTGCTGGAACTCGGGATCACAAAGGGCGTCGAGATTCACCACCAAGGTGACCTGCCGGCCAGATCCGGCATCGGGTCGAGTTCAAGCTTTACGGTCGGCGTTTTCCACGCACTGCAGAGCCTCCAGGGATGTCGTCAGAACAAGGCGCAACTTGCCGCCGGTGCCATTAACATCGAGCAGAACATTCTGAAGGAGAATGTCGGCATTCAGGATCAGATCGCCGCGTCATTTGGCGGACTGAACCGGGTCGACATCGACAGGAACGGAGGCTTTGAGGTTCAGCCACGAGCACTCCCGGCGGAAAGCATCGGACACCTCGAGTCCCACATGCTGCTGTTCTATACGGGCCTGTCCAGACAGTCTTCGGTGATCGCTGGCGAGACGATCAAGAGCATTCCCAGGAAGAAGGACGACATGACCCGCTTGCGGGATATGGTCGATGAGGCGGACAGCATTCTCCAAAACGGCACGGACATGACCGCGTTTGGCGCTTTGCTGGATGAGTCCTGGCAACGAAAACGCGGCCTGACAGAAGCCGTTTCGACTGAAGCGATCGACGAAACCTACCGACTGGGACGACTGCACGGCGCCTACGGCGGCAAGCTGCTCGGCGCGGGCGGGGGTGGTTTCGTCCTCTTCATCGCTCCACCCGACAGACACAGCGACATTATCCGGGCTCTGCCCACGCTGCTACACGTACCCATCTCAATCGAGTTCGACGGCAGCCAGATCATTTACAACAGCCCGTCCTCATAGTCCGTACAGGCTATCCAACCCGTATCAGGGCATCCCGCCGGATCTAGCGGCGCGGCGATACCTTCGGATAGGCAGGCTTCACCCAGAAACATCAAGATGCGAGCAGGCTTCAACATTCCGATAGGTCGCTTTTTCGGATTGATTGGGGCTGGTCTCACTGAATGAGGAGCAGAGTCAGGCCACACCTTATGGGAGAATATAGTTTAACAGATCACGGAAAGCCGCCATGTTAGTCCGAGAGCAAGCGTCGTTTCGGAGACACGGATTTGTCTGGTATTGCGATTATGGCTATTCAGATAGCGAGCTTTGGGGGCATTGCCGCCCTCTCGACATGGTTTATGTTCATCGAGAACCACAATTTCTTCATCTCCCTGTCGATCGGGCTATCGAGCGCGTTTATCCTCCTGTTGACCTACAACCTCGTGACCATCCTTCGGGCGGTCATGCGGGACGCGATGATCGACGTCTATGTCTGGTTCCGTCTGCGCCTTGGGTACGGCTATCCGGACGATTAATCCACGTGAGCACCTCACCTCCCAGTGCATTGGGGGAGAGACCGCCTAGGTCACGGCCGCGCGCGTCCGGTAAACCTCGTCGTCCCATTCCGCGTTATCCATCACGTGGACCAGATGATCGACCGCGTCATAGACGTCGGCGTATCCCAGGTATAGCGGGGTGAAGCCAAACCGCAGAACGTCCGGCGCGCGGAAATCGCCAATCACGCCCCGCTTGATCAAGGCCTGAACGATGGCGTAGCCCTCGGGATGGCGGAAGGACACCTGACTTCCCCGCACCAGCGGTTCGGCCAAACCGGCCTGCCGTGGGGAGGCGAGCTCAAAGCCTTGGCCGGCGCAGCGTTGCTCCACCAACTCGATGAACAGATCACACAACGCATTCGACTTTCGGCGTATCTCGGCCATGTCCGTGTCCTCGAAGATCTCGAGCGCCGCCTCCAGCGCGACGAGCCCCAGGATACCGGGCGACGAGCACACATGACGCCGGATGCCGTCAGCGGGCCGGTATTGAACATCAAAGTCGAAGGGCGAGTCGTGACCAAGCCAACCGGTCAGAGGTTGATGCGCCGCCGCTTGGTGACGACGGGCCACGTACAGGAACGCGGGACCGCCAGGTCCGGCGTTCAGGTACTTGTAGGAACAGCCGACCGCGAAATCCGCTCCAGCCCCATTGAGGTCAACAGGGTAGGCCCCAGCGGAGTGCGCCAGGTCCCAAAGCGTCAATGCACCAGCCCGGTGCACCGCCTCGGTGATCCCGCGCATCGCGTGAACACGCCCGCTTTTGAAGTTGGTTTGCGTCAGCATGACGACGGCGACAGTGTCATCCAACGCGGCAACAATCTCATCCTCACCGACGAGTTTAAGCTCATGCCCCTTGTCCATCAGGGCGGACAGCCCTTGCGCCATGTAGAGGTCCGTTGGGAAGTTCTCCCGGTCTGACAGAATGACGCGACGTTCAGGGCGCATTGCCAGAGCAGCCGCCAGGAGCTTGAAGACATTGATGGAGGTGGTGTCGACAACAGCTACTTCGCCGGCGTCGGCGCCAATCAACGTCGCCAACCGGTCGCCGAGAACCAAAGGCTTCTCCATCCAACCGTCGGCGAGCCAACCCCGGATCAGGTTTTTACCCCACTCGTCTCGGAGCATGCGCTCGACCCGGCCTGGTGTGGTCTTTGGCAATGGGCCTAGAGAGTTGCCGTCGAGATAGATCACGTCATCGGGCATCTCGAACCGGTCGCGGAATGCCCTGAGCGGATCCACCCGGTCCATGGCGACGGCATCGTCACGTGTGGTCATCGTTACATCCCTCTTCGGTTTCAGCCCGTAGCTTTAACATCTCATCGCCTTTGTTGCGGAATTGCGACAATCGGCGAGAGCCGCTCGCCTTCGGCCCGTTGCACCCTATTGAGGCCATGATATAACCGCGCCCGAATGGTTTGGAGGACCTGATATCGACCGGCGTGCGGGGTCAGCGCACGGCGCTCGATTCCAGGAGCAACCAAAATAGCCCGAACCGTCGATACGGTCGCGAGCGTGAAAACGGGCCGCGGACAGGCGGTGTGCATCAGTCTTGGCGGGTCGGCAGCATCCGATCCTATTTGCCTCTTGGAGCGCTAATCTTGAGCAAGGACATCGACGCCGATCTGGTTCGAAAACTCGCCGGCCTTTTGGATGAGACGGGTTTGGGCGAGCTGGAGTATGCAACGGACGACTGGCGGATCCGGGTGGCACGCCCCGCCGCCCCGGCACTTGTGAACACCCATGTTGAGACGGCCCCGGCCGCGCCGGCAACTGTGGCGGCGATCCCGGTACCGGCACCCGTTGCTGAGACCGGACCCGCGGCGGCGGACCACCCAGGCGCCGTCAAGTCGCCGATGGTTGGAACGGCCTATCTGGGGCCCGACCCGGACTCAACGCCCTTCGTCCAGGTCGGCGCCACGGTCACAAAGGGACAGACCCTTCTGATCATCGAGGCCATGAAGGTTATGAACCCGATCAGTGCTCCCCGGGCCGGACGGATTGCCGAGGTCCTGGTTGAGAACGGACACCCCGTCGAGTTCGGCCAGGTTCTCGTGGTGATCGAGTAGACAATGTTCGAGAAAGTTCTGATCGCCAACCGGGGTGAGATCGCGCTTCGGATTCACAGAGCCTGCCGCGAGATGGGCATCAAGACGGTGGCTGTGCATTCGACCGCCGACGGGGATGCCATGCACGTCCGGCTCGCCGATGAGAGTGTTTGCATCGGACCTCCGCCGAGCCGGGACAGCTATCTCGATATCCCGGCGATTGTGTCGGCAGCCACGATCACCGGAGCGGACGCCATTCATCCCGGGGTCGGTTTCCTGTCGGAGAACGCAGATTTCGCGGAGATCGTCGAGGCGCACGGGTTCGTCTTCATCGGACCCACGCCGGAGCATATCCGGACCATGGGCGACAAGGTCACCGCGAAGCGGACCATGATCGAGTTGGGCGTTCCCTGCGTCCCTGGCTCGGACGGCGCGATCGACAGTCCCGAGGCGGCGGTGGAAGAGGCGGATCGCATCGGCTATCCCGTCCTGATCAAGGCGGCGGGAGGCGGTGGCGGGCGCGGCATGAAGATCGCCGCCAACCGGGACGAGGTCGTCGACGCCTATACGATGGCCCGGCGGGAAGCCAAGGCCGCCTTTGGCCAGGACGAAGTCTATATCGAGCGCTACCTCGGCAAGCCACGTCACATCGAGATCCAGATCCTCGGTGACGGACAGGGCAATGTCGTCCACCTCGGTGAGCGGGACTGCTCCCTCCAGCGGCGGCATCAGAAGGTTCTCGAAGAGGCGCCGTCGCCTGCGCTGAACGAGGAAGCGCGGGCCGCCATCGGAAAGACCGCCGTCGCGGCCATCGCGAAACTCGGCTATCGGGGCCTCGGGACGCTCGAGTTCCTGTACGAAGATGGAGAGTTCTTCTTCATTGAGATGAACACCCGCCTGCAGGTGGAACATCCGATTACGGAGATGATCACCGGCATCGATCTGGTGCGGGAGCAGATCCAGGTGGCCGCCGGCTCACCCCTGTCGCTCACGCAGGACGATATCACCATCTCGGGTCACTCGATCGAATGCCGCATCAATGCGGAGCATCCTGAGACGTTCCTGCCCTCCCCCGGGCGGGTCAGCGAGTATCACGCCCCGGGCGGGTTGGGAGTCCGTGTCGACTCCGCCCTCTACTCCGGCTACCGGATCCCGCCGTATTACGACAGCCTGGTCGCCAAGCTGATTGTCCATGGAACCAACCGGAACGAATGCCTGCTCCGGCTGCGCCGCGCCCTGGATGAGTTTGTCATCGGTGACGTCACCACGACCATCGATCTTCACAGGCGCCTGGTATCCGAAGGCGACTTCATCGACGGCAACTACAACATCCATTGGCTTGAGCGGAACATCGTTTCCGGCTGATCTATTCCGGTGACTGCCGAATCATGTAGTGTGGCGATGCTGTGCGTTTCTCGCTCGCCGCGCGGAGTAAGGCATGTCGGCCGTTCAGCCGGAACTTCTCTTGCAGGCCTACGCGATCGGGGTCTTCCCGATGGCGAAGTCGCGGGACGATCCGAGGCTCTTCTTCGTCGACCCGGAAAAGCGCGGAATCATTCCGCTAGATGATTTCCACGTCCCCCGGTCCCTCAGAAAGAGAGTTCGATCCAGGAAGTTCGACGTTCGATGTAACGCGGACTTTAAGGGCGTTCTGGAAGGATGTGCCGAATCGACAGACGGTCGCCCGGAAACCTGGATCAACGACGAGATCTTCGATCTTTATCTTGGTCTTCATCGCCGGGGGCATTGCCACAGCATCGAGACCTGGCGGGACGGAGAACTGGTCGGTGGTCTTTATGGTGTGGCCCTAGGGGGCGCCTTTTTCGGCGAGAGCATGTTCAGCCGGGAGACCGATGCCTCCAAAGTCGCTCTTGTGCACCTTATCGCGCGGCTGAAATTGGGCGGGTTCACGCTTCTGGACAGTCAGTTCGTCACGGACCACCTCGCCCGCTTCGGCGCCGTTGAAGTGCCGCGCGCCGAGTATCACGCCGCGTTGACGGAAGCCCTTCGGGTCGACGCCCGTTTCTACTGCGATGACGACGACTGGTCCGCCGTCTCGTCGCTGCTGCAGGAAAGAACCCAGACGTCGTAGACCGGATGCTCAAGAGCATTCAGGCCAGGGCTCGACGCGAACATCCATCCCCGGAAAAGCGGCGTGGGCCGCTCATCCTCTCGCGCCTCATCGATCTCAAGAAATGCCGCACTTTCGGGTGGCATTGTGGGGGGCCGGGTACGGCAAGCGCGGATGCGGATCGACAGAGTGTTGAACCGGACCGGCGCTTCGACGGGTGCCGCAAACTCGCTGATTCGCGCGGTGACCTTGTCGAGGCCTTGAAGGATCGCAGCCGGACGTTCCAGCCAGCCTTCCACCGGCTGGGCACCGGTGGATTGAGCTGCAACGCCGAACGGAACCAGGAGAAACACGGCCAGCGTCCCGATGACACGGGCTTGGATGCGCGGATTGAACACAGACCCTCCGTTTTGCGGCCAGCGACGAAGGGGTATCAGTTGCCTGATTGTGTGTCGTTTCCTTGTTGCTCAGCGGCCGAGAAAATGAACTTGCCGAGCATCTGAACCAGGTCCACCGGATCTTGGGTGAATTCGATGGTGCCACCGTCGTCCAGCGTCATGGGGCTGCCACCTGGGACGATCTCCAGATAGCTGCCGCCCAGCAACCCTTCGCTGGTGATGGCCGCTGTGCTGTCGTCCGGCAACTCGATCGCTTCATCAATGCTCATCGTGATGCTGGCGAGATAGGTTTGCGGATCCAGCGACTGATCGACAACAGTCCCGATCTTGATCCCGGCCATCCGCACATCGCTGCCCACGCCGATACCCGTCACCTTGTTGAAATTGGCGGTGACGGTGTAGCCGGTTGTCGGGCTGAGATTGGCGGAGCTGTAGGCGAAGACGACGAACAGAGCGGCGACCGCAAGCACCAGCGCGCCCATCAGGGTTTCGATCATCGTCCGTTGCACGGTGTCACCTCTTTGGTTCGGTAGAGGAGGCGGCTGGCTCAGGGCCTCTGTTTCGGGAAGTCGACGGCAGCCGCGTCAGGACGGCGTCCATGCCTCGTAATCGCCCGTAGCCTTGTCGCGTTTGCCACCGGACAGAACGTGTCCCGGCGGACGATAGGCGTACTGGGTGCCGGTCAAGTTCGGCAGATGGTCCTTCTGCCACTCGAATCGCTGCTGATCGTCACCTGAAGGCGGGTCCTGGTCGATATAATGGAGCCAGGAATGCCACTCCGGCGGCACTTTGGACGCCTCGACGATGCCTTTATAGACCACCCAGCGCCGCCGGCGTCCCCGCTCCGGCGCCCGCCGATGCTCATAATAGGTGTTGCCGAACGTGTCCTCGCCGACCCGTTTGCCGTTCATCCAGGTATAGAGCGCGGTACCGATGCTCATGAACCCCATCCGAGACCGTTGCCACGACCGCGAAGCGGCCGCCTTTCATGGGACGCGACTATGTCAGGTGCGGGCCTTTCAGTCCAGATACGGGGACACCGCCTGCACCGGATAATGTGCCTCTAAGCCGATACCTCCGGCACGGCGATGCCCTGCAGCTCTGCTGTGGTCGCGCCCTCTGCGATGCGCCTAAGCATCCCGGCCTCCTTTTCCAGAACCGCTTCCGCAGCGGCGAGGACGGCATCGGCCTGGGCAAGCGGTACGATGGTGACGCCGTCGTCGTCACCAAGGACAAGATCCCCTGCCGTCACGGAAGTGCCACCACAAGATATAGTGCCGTCGATCTCACCGCCGAAGCCCTTGTGCGGGCCGGACGGAACGGCACCGGCAGCGAAGATGGGGATCGGCCCTTTGCGAAGGTCGGCTGCATCGCGGATGGCCCCATCGACGACGAATCCGGCGACACCCTGCTGCTTCGCGCAAGCAACGACGATCTCACCAATGATGGCCACATCGATGTTGCCCTGGGCGGCGATAACGATGATGTCGCCCGCCTGCATGAGCGGAAGGGCGGCGTGAACGGCTGAGTTGTCACCTGCCATCACCGAAATTGTCCGGGCATGACCGGTTAACGCGAAGCCGGGCGCCAATGGAGAGATCCGCCCGGCCATACAGTTGGTCCGGTTCATACAGTCCCCGGCGACGGCGGGCGGGATCTTGCGCCAACGCGCAAGGGTCTCGTCGGACATCCGATTGAAGGCCGCAGCGCGGCGAAGAATGGGCATGATTCTGGCTCCTCCCGGTTGAGCGTTTTTTTGGAGTTTATGCGCTCGAAACCGAGGCAAACCAGGGCCTCCAGCGCGCGGTGGAAAGCTTGTGGATAACTCCACAACTCCCTCATTGGTCCTATATCTAGTGGCCCGTAACAAAAATGGACACAAAATGTGTTGCGCGCCTGCCCCCTCCTTAGGCATAGTTCTGAAAGAGACCTTGGCACGGACCCTCACTCTGGCCGGCCGTCGCAAAACGCGTGGTCACGGCTTTTCGTCGGCGCCCCTCCTGGACGTCGAAAGTCGCCTTAAAGTGTTTAGGGCGCGAGTCTTTCGCGCAACCGATTTTTATTGCCGGTTTTACTTTAGCCACCGCTAGTCCACACTTTATTTTTTAATGTTCTATATTTGTTCTTTACGGAATTTTTAATTTTTACCTCAGTTTCGACTTTCACGCTTCAACCAGATCCGGTATGATCCTTTCAAGTCGCCACAAGATGTGGTGTTACCAAGCTAAAGGTCCGGAACAGAACCACCAGTTTTCGTGCGCCGCGGGGGCGCCAGGGGGATCATTGCGATGAAGATCGAGCGTCGGTTTACGACCAAGAAGGGCGGCCCGTTCACGGGCATTGAATTCCGGAAGACCACCAGTGAAATCCGGAATCCCGATGGATCTGTTGTCTTTAAGAACGACGCGGTGGAAGTTCCCACCGATTGGTCCCAGGTTGCGTCCGACATCATCGCGCAGAAGTACTTCCGCAAGGCTGGTATTCCGGCGAAGCGGAAGAAGGTCGAAGAGAACAGTGTACCGTCCTGGCTTTGGCGGGAAGTGCCGGACGAGAAAGCGCTGGCGAAGCTGCCGAAAGAAGAGCGGTTGGTCGGCGAGACCAGCGCCAAGCAGGTCTTCCATCGCCTGGCGGGCACGTGGACCTATTGGGGCTGGAAAGGCGGCTACTTCGACAGCGAAGCCGACGCAAAGGCCTACTACGACGAAATGGCCTATATGTTGTGCCGCCAGATGGCAGCGCCCAACTCCCCGCAATGGTTCAACACCGGACTCCATTGGGCGTACGGCATCGACGGCCCGGCCCAGGGTCACCACTATGTTGACTTCGAGACCGGCAAGCTGGTCCGCGCGAAGAGCGCTTACGAGCATCCCCAGCCCCACGCATGCTTCATTCAGGGTGTCGCCGACGACTTGGTGAACGAGGGCGGCATCATGGACCTTTGGGTTCGTGAGGCACGGCTCTTTAAGTACGGCTCTGGTACCGGCTCCAACTTCTCGAAGCTTCGCGGGGACGGCGAGTCCCTTTCCGGTGGCGGCCGCTCCTCGGGCCTGATGAGCTTCCTTAAGATCGGCGATCGGGCAGCCGGCGCCATTAAGTCCGGCGGCACGACACGCCGCGCGGCAAAGATGGTGACCGTCGACATCGACCATCCGGATATCGAGGCCTACATCGACTGGAAGGTCGTCGAAGAGCAGAAAGTGGCCGCCCTCGTCTCCGGCTCCAAGCTCGCCAACGAGCATCTCAATGCCATCATGGCCGCATGCGCCGACACAAGCGGGGACAATGCGGCCCTCTCCGAGGACGAGCTTCACGAGCCCAAGAAGAACCGCGCGCTCAAGAAAGCGATCCTCGCGGCACGGAAGGTGATGATCCCGGAGAATTACGTCCAGCGGGTCATCCAGTTCTCCCGCCAGGGATATCGCAGCATCACCTTCAAGACTTATGACACAGACTGGGATTCGGACGCGTATCTGACGGTCTCCGGCCAGAACTCGAACAACTCGGTGCGCGTGACGAACGACTTCCTCGACGCCGTCGAGAAAGGGGCGTCCTGGAACCTCACCTGGCGGACCAAGGAAGGGGTCGCCAAGACCGTTGAGGCACGGGACCTGTGGGACAAGATCGCCAATGCCGCCTGGGCCTGCGCGGATCCAGGCCTCCAGTACGACACCACCATCAACGAGTGGCACACCTGCCCGGCAAGCGGCCGCATCGATGCGTCGAACCCGTGTTCCGAGTACATGTTCCTGGACGACACGGCGTGCAACCTCGCGTCCATGAACCTGATGCGGTTCCGCAATGAGGACGGCACCTTTGACGTCGCAGCCTATGAGCACGCGACCCGTCTTTGGACCATCACGCTCGAGATCTCGGTCCTGATGGCGCAGTTCCCGTCCAAGGAGATCGCACAGCTCTCCTACGAGTTCCGTACTCTCGGGCTCGGCTACGCGAACATCGGCGGCCTGCTGATGGCAAGCGGCCTGTCCTACGACAGCGACGAAGGCCGCGCGCTCTGTGCCGCGCTGACCGCGACCATGACCGGCGTGGCCTACGCGACCTCGGCGGAGATGGCGGGCGAGCTTGGCGCGTTCCCCGGCTATGAGGCCAATGCCGACCACATGTTGCGGGTGATGCGGAACCATCGCCGCGCCGCACATGGCGAGACGGCTGGCTATGAAGAGCTGACCGTGCTCCCGGTGCCGTTCGAGGCGAAGCAGTGTCCGGACGCAGGTTTGGCGGAAGCCGCACCTCGGGCTTGGGACCTGGCGCTTAGCCTCGGCGAACAGCACGGTTACCGGAACGCGCAATCCACCGTGATCGCGCCCACGGGCACAATCGGCCTTGTCATGGATTGCGACACCACGGGTATCGAGCCTGATTTCGCGATCGTGAAGTTCAAGAAGCTGGCCGGCGGCGGCTACTTCAAGATCATCAACCAGATCGTGCCGCAGGCGCTTCAGACCCTTGGGTATGATCAGGCGCAGATCGACGAGATCATCCGCTACGCGGTTGGTCACGGCACGCTGGTCGGCTCCCCGACCGTCGATCACGCGGGTCTTGAGGCCCAGGGTTTCGGGGCCGCGGAGATCACAGCCGTCGAGGACGCCCTGACCAGCGCCTTTGACATCCGTTTCGCTTTCAACAAGTGGACCCTTGGCGAGGCGTTCTGCAAGGAGACCCTGGGTCTCACGGATGCGGAGCTGATGGATCCGAGCTTCGACCTCTTGGAGCGGCTCGGCTTCACCAAGTCCGAGATCGAGGCGGCAAACACCTATGTCTGTGGTGCGATGACCGTCGAAGGTGCGCCACACATTCAGGACAAGCACCTATCGGTCTTCGACTGCGCCAATATCTGCGGTCGCATCGGCAAGCGGTTCCTGTCCACCGAGAGCCACATTCTGATGATGGCGGCGGCCCAGCCCTTCATCTCCGGCGCCATCTCGAAGACGATCAACATGCCGAACTCGGCAACGGTCGAGGATTGCGCGGACGCCTACATGCTGTCCTGGAAAAAGGGTATCAAGGCCAACGCGCTCTATCGCGACGGCTCGAAGTTGAGCCAGCCGCTGGCCTCCGCCGTCCTGGGCGACGACGAGGAGCTGGACGATGTCCTCGATGCACCCGCACCGGTCAAAGCGCCGGTCGTGGCCGAGCGGATCATCGAGCGGGTCATCGAGAAAGTCGTGGAAGCGCCCGCTGGCCGGGCCCGTATGCCTCAACGGCGGCGGGGCTACACCCAGAAGGCCATCGTCGGCGGCCACAAGGTGTATCTGCGGACGGGCGAGTACGACGATGGCAAGCTCGGCGAGATCTTCGTCGACATGCACAAGGAAGGAGCGGCCTTCCGCTCCTTGATGAACAACTTCGCTATCGCGGTGTCGATCGGCCTCCAGTACGGGGTTCCGCTGGAGGAGTTCGTGAAGTCGTTCGTCTTCCAGCGGTTCGAGCCGTCAGGTGCCGTGACCGGAAACGATGCGATCAAGATGGCGACCTCTGTGATCGACTACATCTTCCGGGAACTGGCCGTCTCCTACCTCGACCGCCACGACCTAGCCCATGTGAACCGGGAAGACGTGCTGCCGGACGCGGTTGGTAACGGCAACGCGGAGCACGAGTTGGCTGCAAAGGTCGAGCAAGCGGTGAAGGCCGCCAGCCGGGGCTACGTCCGGACGAACCTCGTTGTTCTGAACGGCGGTCAGGCAACGGGCACCGACGACGCCTCAGCCGCGATCGCCTCCGCGATGGCGGGCGCCGGTACCACCGCAGAAGCGGCTCCGGTACCGGAAACGGTTGGCGCCGCCTCCTCCGCCGGGGTTTCCCGTGCGAACGGAAGCCGTTCGAACGGGGCGCACACGAATGGTGGCGGGGTGCAAACCACCGTTGCCGAACCCGCGGCCACACCGATCGCCGTCGGAGATGCCGTCATGGATGCGGTCGACCAGAAGCTCGCCCGTATCCGCGAGGCCCGGATCAAAGGCTATGAAGGCGAGTCCTGCCAGGAGTGCGGCAACTTCACACTCGTCCGGAATGGCACCTGCCTCAAGTGCGACACCTGCGGGTCGACGAGCGGCTGCTCCTGATCGAGCCCGAATCTGAAATGGATGCAGCGGCCCCGCTTCGGCGGGGCCGTTCATTTTCTGGGACGGTTTGGGTTTACAGGCAGATTGCGTTCAGCAAGGAACGTTTCGATACTGACATGCTGATCGAACGGTACCGGTAGGACAGGAATCCATGGGGCAGGCGCACCGGACGCTCTATCTCGCGATCGAGGACAGTGATCGTGAGCTTGATGCCCGCCTCATGATCGCCGCGGAGGCTGTCGCTGCGGGATACCGAACGATCATCGGCCACCAGTGGCAGCTCTTCGACAATCTCGACATCCTCAGTCCTGGAATCGTTTTGTTCAAAGGCATGGACAAGGTGCAGTCCCATGCCATGAAACTGATCCATTCGGTTGGTCACAGGCTTGTTGTCATCGATGAGGAGGCGGCCGGCCTCGCCGATGCGCAGCACATGTTGAAGGGCTTGGACTCAAACGTCATCCCGCTGGTGGACCGGCTGTTCGTTCAAGGCGCCGGTCAGTTCGATGCGGTGTCCGACGGTTTTCCGGCGTTTGCGGACCGGCTCGCCAAAACCGGCAATCCGCGAACCGATATGCTGCGGCCGCTTTACCGGGGCCGCTTCCAGCCTGAAGTAAACCGCCTGAAGGAACAGTACGGACGGTTCCTCTTGGTCAACATGAGCTTCGGATTCGTGAATACGAGCTTGGGGACACCAGCGGACTATCTCGCCATGTGCCGTCGGATCGGCCGGGGCGATTGGAACGACCCTCAGGATCAAGTGTATTTCCGTCAGCGCTTCGACTTCGAGAACCACAACATTCATGCGTTCCGGGAGATGATCGACGCGTTGCCGGCACGCTTCCCGCATCACCGGATCGTGCTACGCCCGCACCCCTCCGAGAATGGAGACGTTTGGACTGACGCCTTTGGCGGACGCGAGCGTATCGAAGTGCTGCGGGAAGGCTCGACCATTCCTTGGATCTTGGCGTCTGAGTTCCTGATCCATCAGACGTGCACCACCGGGGCGGAAGCCCATCTGTTGGAGCATCCGGTCGGCGCATACTCCCCTTTCACCAACGCCTGTGAGACCGTGCACATCGGGAACATGGTGACACCGGTCCACCGTTCACTGACGGACCTGTTCGATGCGATCGACTCGGCGATTGAGAATCCGGATGGTGCAGTCAGACATATGAAGGATATGTGCGGTGCCGCCCTCGATCATCAGTTCTATGCGCCGGCCAAATCCTCTGCGGCCACGCGCATCGCTGAGGAATTGGCCGCACTGGAGGTTCCGGCTCACCATAGTGTCTGGCGTTCCCCGGAAGACCGGATCGTTCTTCGGGAGTTGAGCGACCATGAACGCCGGAAGTTCACGCTCGATGTGGATACATTGACGGTGCGTTTCGGCCATGCGGTTGATCAGGGCGGGCTCACTGTATCGTCGAAGGTCGAGGGGCTGGCGGATGATGTTTTTGAGATCCGTCCGGCGATGGATGCCCCGCACCAGCACCAACGCAGCGCCTGACCGCCAATGGCGCGTGCGGCAACATCCCTTTCAAACGTTTTCCTTATGCCGGGCGCATCGATGTCGGCGCTTCTCGAGGCAGCGGACACTGGCCCATTCGACCCAGTCGCTGTCCTGGCCGCCGCTCATCAGCTCTGGACCGGTGGCGATCGGGATGGGGCGCTGGCGGCACTTCGCAACATTGGGCGCATTCGGCCGGGAGATCCCAAGGTCGCCAACGCGGTGTCGTCCGCCTATCTCACCGCGGGGCAAGCCGAGAGGGCGAGCAACGCCGCCCGGCGCTTGATTGCTTGGGATCCGTCTTCTTCCCTGGCCTATCGCTTGTTCTTGTCACATCCCGGGCGAACTTCGGATGTCTCACAGAGAGCGGCGCGGAAACTGCTTACTCTGGCGACGTCGGATTGGGGTGATTGGCTTGCTGCAGGTCTTGTCCTGGGGAAAGCGGGGCAGGCGCGGGACGCTTCCTATGCGTTGGCGCGCGCCAACGCACTTTCCCCCTCGGACGATACCCGCCGCCCCCTCGCAAAGGCGCTATTGGATGCAGGCCGGACCAGGGAGGCTGTAAAAATCCTGGCAGACCTTGAACAGATGGACGCGGGCACATTCGACCTGCTCTTGACCCACGGGACATCAATCGGCGCATTCGCGACGGTGGAGCGCGCCATAGCGCGGCACGGCCCATCTCTACCGGACTCTCACGCACGCATCGCGCTCGCTGAAGCGCACATCCACCGATACCGCGGACTGCCCAACGAGGAGAAACGGGCCATAGACATCGCCACCCGCGATCCGCGCCTCGCCGACAGGATGCCCATCGAACACCTCACATGGGCCGTCCGGTCCGGAACAGACGCGGACATTGCGGCTGTGTTCGACGGTACGGTTTACGGACGATTGGCATCGACCGCTCCGCCGACACCGGCGTCAGCGACTGATCTCCACACCGCCGACCCGTTTGACGGCTATAACATCAGCGTTGACCTCGCCTTCGCGTCCTGGCTCGCGCGCTTCCGCGACCGGTTTTCCCATCCGAGGCTCTGGGTCGGCCGCCGGTCCCGCGCCCTGTTTGCCCGCAGCTTTCCTGAGTTCGACGTTCGGCCGTACGACAACGAGGTGAAGTCCCTGGCTCTAGGGGCCGGCGATCTCCATTTTCGGGAATTGCCTCTCGTCCTTTCGGATAAGGAGACGGGTGATGTGGGAGAAGCCAGCGCTTTCCTGACCCCCGACCCAGAAATGGTCGACGCCGTACGGCGGAGAAACCGACGAGCCGCGGACGCAAGGCCTATCGTCGGGCTGTGTTGGAGAAGCTCCGCTCTCTCCCAGAACGATCCCGAAGCGGCAGGGCCCGCCGTCGACAAGACGGCCATGCCGCTGGAATCCTACCTGACGGAGGGCCTCCGGTTCTGGCGGAAATGCGTCGCTCTGCCCTTCTTCAGCGCACTCATCACCGATCCGGACATTCGTGTCACCTCGATGCAATACGGGCTTGAACCTTGGGAGGCAGAGGCGCTGGGCGCCCATCCGGACTATGGCGCGCTTGAGGTCCCCGATATCGATCATTTCGGCGATCTCGACCACGCCGTAGCCCAAATTGCCGCCCTGGACGCGCTCGTGACCATCCCGTGCGGCTATGCTCATATTGCCGCCGCACTTGGCGTGCCGACCTATGTGCTGCTGAACGATGTGCCGGTGATCTACTGGGTGTGGCAACAGCGCGCCAACCTCTACCCCAGGGTTTCGCTCTTTACCAAGGAAGCCACATGGCGGGACGGTGACATGATCACCCGGAAGTACGCAGGGGACTGGAGGCCGACGGTGGATGCCGCGCATCAAGCCTTGCGCCAGGCGCTCTTCGGAAGGACCGCTAAATGAGAGTCGGGCATGCCGCTTGAAGTTGGCCATATCGACGCGTTGATCCTGGCCGGCGGCCTCGGCACCCGGCTCCGGCCGGTGGTTGCCGACCGGCCCAAACCTTTGGCGGAGGTGGATGGCAAACCGTTCATCTCGAACCTGATCGAGATCCTGTGCCTAAATGGGTTTCGCTCGGCCACCCTGTGCACCGGGCACCTGGCGGAGCGGATCGACCTTGGGGCACTCGGCACAGGCATCCCCCTCTACGAAAGCCGGGAGTCCGACCCTCTCGGCACAGCCGGTGCTCTCGCACTGGCGGCTCACAGCCGGGCCGAGGCCGGTCATGTGCTGTCCGACCCGATCCTGGTGCTGAATGGGGATTCGCTGGCAGAGGCTGACCTATCGGCCTTCACCGCCTGGTTCGGAGAGCGCACGGAAGACGCGGCCCTTGTCGCCACGCAGGTCACCGATGCGGGACGGTATGGGCAACTGGTTCTCGCTGGGGACGGTCGGGTCAGCCGGTTTGAAGAGAAGCGGCCGGGCGCGGGCCCCGGGGCCGTTAATGCCGGGGTCTACTTGTTCCGCACCTCCGTTCTGGCGGCGCTCCAGCCCAACACGCCCGCGGCATTGGAGAAGGATGTCCTGCCCCAGCTCGCGGCGGAAGGTCGTCTCGCCGCTTGGGAGGGTTGCCGGTCCATGATCGATATCGGCACGCCGGAAGACTACCACCGCGCCCAAACCATCGTGGCCGAGATGCGGGCCCGCATGTCCTAGCCGCGCTGTGTGGGCCCAAGCGCTCGACAGGGCCGGGGCCGGGGGCTAAGTAGACGCCGGGCGCCATGTGGTTTGGAGGCTTTCTCCGATCGCCAAGGCCACCAAGCGGACCCCAGCAACACCCTCCGCAAGAAGGACCCCGCATCCATGCGTATCTTGATCACCGGCATCACGGGAATGGTCGGCAGCCACCTGGCCGAGTACGTCCTTGCCAACCAACCCGGGGTCGAGATCCACGCGCTGATCCGCTGGCGGAGCCCCCGGGACAACATCACCGGCATCCTCGACAAGATCACGCTGCACCTGGGCGATCTCCGGGATCTGCACTCGCTGACCAAGATCATGATGGAGGTGAAGCCGGACTGGATCTTCCACCTCGCCGCCCAGTCCTATGTGGACCAATCGTTTGTCGCCCCCGCCGACACGCTGACCACCAACGTCATCGGCACCACCAACATGCTGGACGCGATCCGGCTGGCGGGGATCGATCCGATGATCCACGTCTGCTCCTCCTCGGAGGTGTACGGCGACGTGACCGAGGACGAGATCCCGATCCGGGAGACCTCCCCCCTCCGCCCGGCGAGCCCCTATGCCGTCTCCAAAGTGGGGGAGGACATGGTCGCCTCCCAGTACACGCTGAGCTACGGCATGAAGATCATGCGGACCCGGATGTTCACCCACACCGGCCCGCGCCGGGGCGACGTCTTCGCGGAGAGCACGTTCGCCAAGCAGATCGCCCAGATCGAGCTCGGCCTCGCCCCCAATCCGGTGAAGGTCGGCAACCTCGACAGCGTGCGCACCATCGCCGACGTGCGGGACACGGTCCGCGCCTACTGGCTGATGATGGAGAAGGGCTCGCCCGGCGAGGTCTACAACATCGGTGGGGTGGAGACGATGACCATCGGCCGGGTGCTGGAGATCCTGAAGGCCCGCGCCACGGTCCCGATTGAGCATGCGGTCGACCCGGCCCGGCTGCGACCCTCGGACGTCACGCTTCAGATCCCCGACATCTCCAAGTTCCAGGCCGCCACCGGCTGGGCGCCGACGATCAGCGCCGAGCAGACCCTGGCCGACCTCCTCGACTACCACCGGGCCAAGCTAAAGGCGCGCGGCTGATACCGCCGCTGCCAGAGGCTCACCATACCCGCCCGACACACCCTCTTCTCAAGCGAAAGACCCGACCATGGCCGCCCTCGACGAGACCCTTGCCGCGATCCACGACCTGAGCAGCCGGTTCATGACGGCGGACGCGAAGCCCTTCGACCCGGCCAACCCTGTCGTCCGCCTGCATGAGCCCACCTTCGGCCCCGACGAGATCCAGGCGTTCCTCGGCTGCATGCTGACCACCCGCGTCACCGCTGGACCGGAAGTGAAGGGTTTCGAGCGGGCCTATGCCGACTATGTGGAGACGTCGGACTGCCTGATGGTCAACTCCGGCTCCTCCGCCAACCTTTTGGCCATCGCAGCCCTCTGCCACCCCCTGGCGGAGGACCGGCTGAAGCCCGGGGACGAGGTGATCGTGCCGGCCCTCTCCTGGTCGACGACCGTCTGGCCGCTGGTTCAGTGCGGCCTCGTCCCGGTCGTTGTCGACATCGATCCGGACACCCTCAACATCGACCCCGCCGAGATCGAGCGGGCGATCGGCCCCAAGACGCGGGGCGTGATGATCGTGCCGGTCTACGGCAATCCCTGCGACATGGGGGCGATCACCGACATCTGCCGCCGCCACAACCTGACCCTGATCGAGGACACGTGCGAGAGCATGGGGGCGACCTATGAGGGCAAGCCGCTCGGCAGTTTCGGGCGGGTGGGGACGTTCAGCCTCTACTTCTCCCACCACATCACCACGCTGGAGGGTGGGCTCTGCGTTACGAACGACAGCGCCTTCGCCGAGGTCATGCGGATCACCCGCGCCCATGGCTGGCTGCGGGATGTGGAGAACAAGACCGTCTGGTCCGACCCCCATCCGGGCATCGACCCGAGGTTCCTGTTCGTCGGCGCGGGCTATAACCTCCGCGCGACCGAGCCCCAGGCGGCCATGGGCATGGTGCAGCTCGCCAAGCTCGACGGCTTCGTCGACCGCCGCCGCGCCGTCGCCGCCCGCTACCGGGAAGCCCTGGCCGACCTCGCGCCCGTGCTGAAACCCCAGACCCAAACCCCCGGCGGCACCCACACCTGGTTCGGCTTCCCCGTCACCATCGCGGAGAACGCGGGCTTCGGCGTGGCGGAGATCACAGCACACCTCAACCAGCACGGCATCGAAACCCGCCCCATCATCTGCGGCAACATCGCCCGCCAACCAGCCATGAAACTCTACGACCACCGCACCGTCGGCACCCTCGCCCACGCGAGCGCGGTCATGGACCGGGGCTTCTCCTTCGGCAACCACCAGTCACTGACGGACGAGGCGGTGGATTATGTGGTGGGGGTGATTCGGGGGTTTGCTGGGTGAGAAGGAAGTTCGTAGCTAAGTCCTTTACTGCCGATCCCAGGGACAGCACTCTGCGTTCTGTTGCACTACCCGACAGGCTTTGAGACCGGCCTGTCAGTATATGAGAAAGTGCAAGGCCGGGACAAAGTCGGGCGGATCAACATCGCGACGAAAAGAAACAGTGCGACAAGTCAGAGGCTCAATCGTTCTCTGTAAGAGCGATGCGTGAGCTCGCAATCAATTGCGGCAGTCTCTATCCAGCATTAATACAGAATACTAAGGTAAGATTAAAAAGTCTTATCTCCGTATATCATGATTTCCATTTTCCAAGTTTTTTTAAGATAACCCGCAATTTCCAAAATAATGTTCTATACGTTAAATAATAATCTACACTATTTCATAATTTTACAGAAAAACTTCTTGTTATATAGACCGACAAATACCTGAGTATCCTGCATTCTTGGAATTTTCTGATTTCTTCTCTCTACCTATAAATTCTATTCCATAAAAATAAGGACGTACGGTCCAAATATCAGATACAAAAATACATACTTGGATTTCTTATTGCCATCCCTATATTTCGCCCTGATAATGATATTTGAAGCACCGGCCATTCCGCGCCCTAATATTCGATAAGGAAATCGAATGGATGATCTCATTAGGCTTTCTTTGAGTTACAGAGGAGGTCGTTCAGAAAGTAATGAGCTAGATCTATACGATGCTGCACAAGATTTGATCGGTTTTCAAAGATCAATGGCACTTACAACTCACTTAGTACTAAATGGAGAGATCATCACCCAAGCTCCGAATCTACGTGGGGCGATCATTACTTCAAAAGCACCTGTTGCTGGGTCCTGGGAAGTTAGTGCCATTATTGCGATTTCTGGGGCCGTAATCTACAAATTGGGGACAGCTCCGAAAGATACTCCTATCGGACATATCGTTAGATCAGCGTATGACTATGTCATCGCGGAACTCTGCGGATTTCATGTTGACTACAATAAGACCCTGGGACAACAATACAACGAGTTGAAAAAAAGTAAGAGCAATACTACTCCAGTTCTGGAAAGATCAAAGTTTGACTCACTAATTGAGAAATGTGAGAGCGCAGTCGAGTTTATGCATAGACCAATGGTAAAAAGCCTAACAGCTGGCTCAGCAGCTATAGTCGATACGTCAGATTATGATCTTGGATTGTTCGATTTTCATTTAGATAGAGAAACATTTCAGAACATACGCTTTGAGATAACGTCAACTGGTACTGATCCTTGGCAAGGCAGCGTTTCTAGCTTTAACATGAACACGTTCAAAGGCAGAGTTTTTATTTCAGACGAACAAAGGCCAATTCCATTCGAGATTTCAAGTGAGACTCGTGACCGACGAAGTCTCAGGAAAATTGCCGAGAGTTTATCTCTTAATATCCAATACCCGGACAACTATAATTCACATATTTCGTTCGATGCATTCGCAAGACGAAGCCGATCTGGGCGACTGAAGAATTTAGTTATCACAAATATTTACTGAGTAAATTATAGTTAAAAAACCCATTTTTCCCATATCTATTGATTCTCAATATTATAGTTTTCGATATTATAATTTTGCATTCATCCCCCACCACACCAACGTCCGCCTAATCCCCTCATCGAGCCCCACCTTCGGTGCCCATCCGTATCGCTCGCCCGCCAGGGCTGTGGAGAGGGCGACCGTGGTGGGGATCGTTGGTTTGGTGAGGTCGTGTTCGATGGCGAGGTCTTTGCCCGAGGCGGCGACGATGCGGGCGACGAGGTCTTTGATTTGGACGGCGTGGCCCGCCCCTGCGCAGACCATGTCGTAGGGGGTGGTCTGTTTGGCGATCATGGCCTCGATCAGGTCGACAAGGTCGTCCACGTGGATCAGGTCGCGGGCTTCCTCGCCGCTGCCCCAGACGGTGATGTTCTCTGTGGCCTGCATCACCTTGGTGATCGTGGCGCCGAAGACGTGGCTTTTCGCCAGGTCGTACTTGTCGTGGGGGCCGTAGACGTTGGTGTGGCGGATGGCGGAGACCTTCATGTCGCTGATCGAGGCGAAGAACTCCCCCATCTTCTCGAAATAGATCTTGTTCCACGCGCCCGCGAAGTAGCGGGGGTAGATCTCACCGTTCGCGTCGAAGCTGGTCTCGTCATGGGGCTCCGCGCGGGAGGGGTACATGATGGAGCAGCTGAAGATCACCAGATGCCCCACCCCATGCTCATGCGCCGCCCGGAAGATCTGGTTGTGGATGAGGGCCGTGTCCGTGATGTGGGTGTGCGGCCGGGCGACGATGTCTCCCGCGCCCGAGGTTGTGGCCGCCGCCTGGATGACGATGTCCGCGCCCTCGATCACGGCCATGGCATCCTCGGTCCGGGTCAGGTCGGCCTCGACCCAGCGGATGCCCGGATGCTCAAACGGCGGGCGGCGGTGGTGGATGCCCACCACCTCGAAGGCCGGGTCCGCGGCGAACCGCTCCGCGCAGTTCCGGCCGATGAACCCGGTCGCCCCGCAGATCACCACGCGACGGGTCTTGGCCCCGCTCTCAGTCTGCTGATCGGCCATGGCTGCGTCTCCCCCTCGTCCCGGCCTCAACGCCCGCCGGCGATTGGCACCACCGTGCCGCTGATGTAGGAGGCGGCGGGCGACAGCAGCCACAGAACGGCCTCTCCCACCTCCTCCGGCGCGCCGATCCGGCCCATGGGCAAGGTCTGGCGGAGGGTGTCGAGCACGGCCTCCCCCTCCTGGGCCAGGGCGTCGGTCAGAATGGTGCCGGGGCTCACGGCGTTGACCCGGATGTTGTGGGCCGCAAGCTCCCGCGCGGCCCCTACGGTCAGCATGGAAACGGCCGCCTTGGTCGCGGCGTAGACGGAGATCCGGTTGCCGCCGAAACGCGCCGCCTCCGAGGAGAGGTTGACGATCCCGCCGCCGCCGTTCGCCTTGAACACCCGTGTCGCCGCCCGCATGCCGTGGATCGTGCCCATCAGGTTGACGGAGACCAGACGCTCGATATCGGCCATGGGCATCTCGTCGAGCGGCTGGCGCCGGGCCACGTCGCCCGCGTTGTTGACGATCGCCGTCATCGGGCCGAAAGCCTCGCCCAGCCGGTCGACCATCGCCTCCACCGCGTCCGCGTCGGCGACATCGGCCTGAAGGGCCAAGGCCCTGCCGCCCAAAGCCTCGATCTCCGCCACCACCTCTGCCGCCGCGTCGGCCCGGGCGTGGTAGTTCACCCCCACCGCGTAGCCCGCCTTGGCCGCCGTCAGCGCCACGCCCCGGCCGATCCCCCGGCTCGCCCCCGTGACCAGGATGACGCCTGTCTGTTCTGTCATGCTCAATCGCTTTCGTCTGAGGGGCCGGCGGGTGGCCTAGGCCGGGTCCGCGACCTGATCATAACCGCCCTCCCGGAACTGGATAAGGCACACACCGTGGCCGAACGGATCGCGAAGGGGGATGACCGTCCCCCAATCCCGGTCGGGGTCCGTCCCGGACCGGGTCGCCCCAGCCGCCAGCGCCCGCGCGAGGGCTGGCTCCAGTTCGTCAACGACCACATCCAGGTGGACCGGCGTCCAATGCGGGCCGTAGGTCCGGGGTGCCGCTTCCCCCGGCACGGCGTTGGATCCGGCCTCGGCCTCGATCAGGTAGAGGCGGGTGCCGTCCGCGTCCAACTCCGCGACCGCGCCCCCGAAGAGCGTGCGGAGGAGGGTGAAACCGAGCCCATCCCTGTAGAACGCAATGCCCCGCGTCAGATCCGGCACGTCGATGTTGACGATCACACCCGGCACCGCGACCTCCTTAGACCGGTGTCGCCGCGGGGCGGACGAAGAAGGATTGGCGCCGGTTGAGATCCAGGATCGCATCCACCTGATCCGCGGGCAGCGGCCCGAGCCGCCCCGCTTCCGCGTGGACGGCGACTTCCTCCGGCTTCAGAACACCAGGCAGGACCGCGGCAACCCCTGGGAAAGACAGGCAGAAGCGGATGGCAGCAATGCACGCCTGATCGCCTGGTGCCGCCCCGGTAATCGCCATCAGCTTCCGGGCGCCGTCTGCCCAGGCCGCGACCTGTGGCGTCGACCATGCGCGGCGGTGATCCCCCTCGGGCAGGGGTGTGGTCTCGTCCACGGCCCCGGTTAGGAACCCGAAGTTGAGCGGCGTGCGGGCGACGATGCCGATGCCCTCCCCCTCCGCCCGCGCCAGAAGCCCGCAATCCAAAGCCCGAAGATCCAGCATGTTGAGGTTGACCTGGAACAGCGCCACCGGCCTCCGCTCCAGGACGGCCAGCGCGTCACCCGGCCCCTTGCAGGAAATGCCCCAGGCACCGATGACGCCCTTGTCCCGAAGCGCATCGAGGACCGCGAACACCCGGTCGTCGGCCAAGGTTTCCGGGCCGGGACTGTGGAGGTAGAGCGCATCGATCCGATCGGTCCGGAGACGGCGGAGGCTGCCCTCAACGGACGCCTCGATCGCCTCGGCAGAGAAGTCCGGCGCCCCTTGCCAGGAGCTTACACCGACCTTGGAGCAGATCGTGACCCGGTCCCGCACCTCCGCGAGCGCCTCGCCGATCAGCGCCTCACTCCGGCCGTCGCCATAGGCGGGTGCTGTGTCGAACAGGGTCTCACCGGCCGCCACCGCGGCCTGGAGCGCGGCGATCGAGGTCGCATCGTCCGTGTTTCCGTAGGAGGTGTCCCCCGGGGTCTGCCCGCCGATCCCCCAGCCGCCGAAGCCGACACAGCCGACAGTGGGCCCACCATCCCACAACGGGCGCCTCGGCAGTTCCGGAAAGCGGCCCGACGGCTCAGAAATGCCCGGCAAGCTGCTTCTCGTAGGAGCGGTTCGTGTAGAGGTAGGCGCCCTTCTTATTGCCCCACCACACGACTTCGCGGCACCAGGTCTGGAAGTCGTCGTAAGGCTTGGAAGAGCGGTCGATGCGAACCGTGGTCGGCGTGTTGTGGAGCGGCACCCGCTCCCCCGTCCGGACACCGATGTAGTAGTCCATGACGTTGTAGCCGATATCCACCTCGAGATCCTCGAGACGGCCCGGCTGTTTCAGAAGCGCGCCGTTGAGCCGGACCGCATCAGCGATGAGATCCTCCGGCATACCGCCGCCCGCCGCCCGGACAAGCTCGGTCAGAACCGTGCACGCCTCATCATAGAAGCTCGGGAACAGGTCCTGGGCGGTCAGCTTGATGTGGATGTACTCATCCTGAGGCCAGTGGATGCCCAGCCAATCGGCGGAGTAGTCGAACTCCGTGCCGCCGTCCTGGATCACCTGCGCCTGCTCGATGAAGTACTCCCGGATTTCGGCGATCGTCGGGAAACGGAGCGGATCGGCCGTCATGAACGCGTCGATCATCTGCCGGTAGGACAGACCAGCCACCTCGTGCGTCAGGATCATCGGGATCTGGAACAGCTTGTCGAAGTGGAGCAATGCCGTCATCCAGCAAACCGCCCGGGTGCGGCGCCAATCGTCGTGCGGCATGGACGACGTGGCGATCACCAGCTCCTGATACTCGGGGACATCGTCCTCAAGCTCGATCCGCTCTCCATGGATGTTGATGATCGTGGAGCGGACCGTGACGATGCCGTGCTCTTCCTGATAGGCGGGATCGCCCATCTCGGCGTTCGGCAGGATCGAGAGGTTGTTGAACTGGATGCGGTTGTGCTGGCCGTTCCGGATCAGTGCGTCAACGCCGTCCAGCAACGTGTCATATGTCTCGCCGGGCATGCCCAGGATGATGTCGGAGAACGTCTCCACCCCATCCTTCGCAAACCGCCGCTGTAGCTCGAAATACGTCTCGAGCGAGATGTTGCCGCGCTTGATGAGCTGCAATGTGGTGGTGTCGAGAGACTGCATGGACAGCGCGACACCTTTATTCAGGCCTGCATCCGCGAGGATTTTCTGGGTCTGATAGGCGCGCTCGGTCGCGTTCTTGGTGTTCTGGACCGACAGCGCCATGGGATAGCCCGTCTTCTCCTTGATCTCCGCCACATAGTGGGCGAGGTCGACGTCCCGCTTCTTGATGCCGAAATTCGCATCACAGCAGAAGATGAATTCGATCTTCTTGTCGGAGAACCATTCGACCTCTCGGAGCAGACGCTCCTCCTCGAAGACCGCGACCTTGTCCGCCGTGGCCGACCCCCAGTCGCAGAACGTGCATTTAAAGGGACAACCGCGGTTGGTCTCCCACAGGCCAATCCATTTCTCGTCCGGGTTCGCGCGCATCACCGGCTCGAATGTGTCGTCCAGAAAGGGCGACGGGACATCGGCAAGATTGCTGAGGCGCACCCGGCGGGTTTCCTGAACCAGCGTGCCGTCCGCCGCCCGATGCGTCGTTCCCGGAATGCCTGCCCAGGCCCGGTTGTCCATCGCCTCCAGGATGTCCGTGAAGGTCTGCTCCCCCTCGCCGTGGACCGCGATGTCGATGAAAGTATGCTCGGTCAGGAATTCAGACGCGTTATCCGGCACATGGGGGCCGCCGAAGACAATCAGGACAGAGGCATCCCGTGCCCTGAGCCGGCGGGCAATCTCCAACGAGATCTCGTAGTTCCAGACATAGACGCTGAAGCCGACGAGATCACAGCCCATGAGTTGGTCGACGGCGATATCGATGCCCAGGCGCCGGTAGACCGGAACACGGAACTCGAACCGTTCGGGGTTCTCAAGATGGCGGCGCGCAAAGGCTTCGAGAATACCGACCGAGTACGGCAGATAGTTCTGGCCCGAGAAGCTGTTGTTAATCTGAACCGTGCCGATGACGTTGCGCCTCGGCGATCCCTGGTACCCGTCCATATCCTGCCCGTCGTCTGAGGGTCGCGCCAAGAGCAGTCACGGACAGCCACCGGCTGCCGCATCGTCCCTTAGTGCGTGCCGGTGCCCCGCGCCTTCGTCTCCGCGATCAGTTCCCGTGCCTCCTCGGCGATCCGTGCCGCCGATGGCGTGTGATTTTCCAAACGCTTTGCCACCCCAGATGACCGATCGTACATGCCGACAGCCTTTACAGGAACCCCGCAGCGCAACATGAGATCATACGCGATGGATTGGGAGGCACCGCACACCTCGAAAGCGCTGTCGCAGACGAGGCCACAACGCGACGATCGAAGCGCTTCCTCCGCGCCCGGTCCGCTCCGGAAGGGCTTTAGCCAATGCACATGGGCGACGTTCGCACGAATACCGTCGGCCGCCAAAAGCGCCCTGGCCTCTTCCATCTCGAAACGCGTGGCGGACATAGCGAAGAGCGTAACGTCGGCGTTCGCCTCGAGAATGTCTGGCATCTCGTCGGCACTGCGGTAGCTGCGGCGGTGTTCGCTCACCAACATCGGGTCGTCGTTCGCCAGATAATGTTCCCAGATGCTGTCGTACTCATTCGGGGTCATTGGAGCGACGACCGTCATCCCCGGCATGTGCATGAAAAGACTGTGAAAGCAGTTTGTATGCAACGGTCCGGATCCACCGCCCTCGGATGCGATCGCCCGCACGAAGACCGGGGCGGCATAGCCGAACAGCTCTTTGGACTTGGCGGCGTAGTTCACGATTGGGCTGGCGTTTAGCCACAGGAAACTCTGAAACCGGATCACGAAGATCGGCCGACGCCCCATGATCGCCGCCCCGACCGCAAAGCCGGCGCCGGCGATATCGGTCATGGGCAGTTCCTCAATCCCCTCGGTTTGTTCGGGAATCGTGTTCTGAACCCAGCCGACCGCTGTCAGGCACTGACCGAGGACGAGACCGTCGTTCTCGGCGATGTGCCGTCGGGTCAGCTCTCGGATCGTATCTGCAACCGTTCGCTCCATAGCGCAGCGATTTCCTTCTCGATGTATTCGTCAATGGATGCCATCTCGCGCCCGAGCTGCATCGCTGTCATCTGTTCCCGGACCAAGGCCCAACGATCCCATTCGGGGGCGTCATCCTGACCGGTTCCCACATGCCAAAGCTCCCGGCAGGTGCGGATATTGATCAAGGCCGGAAGCTGCTGCTCCGAAAGCGTGCGGCACCAGTGGTCGATCAGCCAAGGGTCGTCGGCGATGTCCACAGCCTTGATTCCGAAGCTTTCGGCAACATCGGTGATCTCCCATGTGCGCCGGTCGCTCGTCGGGGTCAGCACGGAGAGATCGTTGTCGTCGCAAATGAACAGGATCGGCAGCTTGCGGGAACCGGCATGGCCCAGTGCCGCCAGCACATAGTCCTCCTCCGCAGCACCATCACCGAAGTAGCAGACCACGGTCTCGCCAGGATCGACACAGGCCGCGATCCCGCAGGCCACCGGCACCTGGTCGCCGATCAGCCCATTGTGGCCCACGACCCGGTTCTTCAGATCCTGCACCGGCGGCGATCCGCCCATTCCCTTGTTGCTGCCGCTCGGCATTCCAAGCAATTCGTCCGCCAGCGCCGTCGGCTCTCCGCCATATGCCAAGTAGATCCCGTGCCCCCGGTGTTGACCCAGCACCCAAGAGCCCTTGAGCGACATGGACGGGGCGACCGATATGGCCTCCTGCCCAACAGAGAGATACATGAAGATCTCGATATCGCCCCTTTGGCCTGCAGCGCGGGCCTCAAGCTCGAAAGCTCGGACTGTCTTGTAGCGCCGGTACATCTCCAGCGACCAATCCCGCGGAGCCTGGTCCGCAAGACCCGGTATTTGTCCAAGATCGGGCCGACGGGCCTCAATCCCTCTGGGCTTCATGAGTGTCTCCGGTCGCATCGGGCAGCGTGGGCGTCACATATCAGGGCCGTTCGTGCCGGTCCATTGTTTCTGATGCCTCGGCGCAACAGTTCAGCACCGCAAACGCGAATTGATGGCGGTTAAGGGGCCGTACGCCCGATACCCACGTCGAAACCGCGCCAATGCGCCAGCAGCAAAGCACCCAGCACGGTCATATGGTTAAACCGTCCAGAAGCGACTTCGGCCTCCAGGTCTGCGGCGGACATCAGGCATGCGCTGACGCCCGCTTCGGCAGAAGCACCCTCAGCCAGCACGCAGTCCTGCGCGAAGTAGATGTGCTGTACCGCATTCACTCGATTCGCCATCAGTCGACCGGACCCGAGATGATGGAGAGAACCCGGAACGTATCGCGTTTCCTCCCGAAGCTCCCGCGCGGCAGCGGCCTCCATGCTCTCGTCTCCGTCCATGCCGCCAGACGGCAACTCAAGCGTCCATTGTCCGATGGCAGGCCGGTACTGACGGACGCAGATCAGATCACCCTCTTTCGTCCGGGGGACGATCATCACGCCGTCCTCTGTGTTCATCCGGTAGTAGGGCCGGACTGAGCCGTCGGCATCTACTGCCGGTGCCATCTCCTCAATCTCGAACCACGGTGTCGAGAACACAATCTTTCCTGACGACTCATGCATGGCGACCAGCGGCTCTTTTCTGTGCGGGGCGCCGGAGTGTGTCGCGGCCCAGCCAGCGACGCAATGACCCCATAAACGTGGAAAGAGTTGCTAAACAAATCATTAGGAACTACTCCACCCTGACGAGAAAGCCACAAATAGCCTTTTGTATACCGGGGTCGAAATGTCAGGGTTGTATGAGTTCGAATTTGTGAACGACGACCTCATCGGAGATGAAGAAATCGCGTCATACAATCGTGACGGATATCTCATCATCCCGTCAGCGATCTCTGAAGCGACCTTGGATCTTTTGAAAGATAAGGGAGCGCCTTTCGGAGAAGCTCCTGATTATCCCGTTGTATTGAATATTCATCGGAAGCAACGTGCGTTTGGTGAACTAATGCTTCATGAGACAATGTTAAATCTCATGAAGAAACTACATTCGTTTGATTGCTTTGGCTTAACGTCTCAGTATTTCTTCAAGAAACCAGGCTCCAAATACGCAAAGCAGTCCTGGCGCCCACATCAGGACAACGCCTATCCCAAGGCCGAGCATGGAGCCTACACGGTGGTACACCTCACCGTAGATCCAAGCGGGCAAGAGAATGGTGGTTTGGTTTTTTGGCGCGGATCGCACGTCGAGCCGATCCTCGAGTACGACTACAAGAAGAGTTGGCGGGAAGAACCGGATGAAGACGGTATCGCCCGACCCGGCTGGATGATCGTGGATATGCCCGATAAGTACGAACGGGTCGAGTTAGAGGTCCCGGCCGGTTCTTTGGTGGTCATGCACGGTCACCTCATCCACGGCTCATCGCCGAACTTCTCTGAGACCCTGACCAGACGCCAGTACAGCATGGCGTATCTCACGCAGAATTCGAATTATTTCAAAGGCGTAACGTCGGTCAAACAACCGTTTCGCCGCGCCGAACTGGACGAAATGCCCGCCGAAGCCACCGAGTTCCACGCGAACTGATCCATACGGGACACGCCCGGAGGAGGAAGCTGGCGGACCGATTTGGATTGACTTGAAAACATGGATTCTTATCCAAACAGTATCGATCTGCAGTTCAACAAGGAGACTGAACCCAAGATCGGACTTAGCAGCGCGCACTGGAGGGTCTGGGGGACTCATGGTGGCGCGCCTATCAGACGACACCGGAAAAGACCGGTGGATAACCGTGGAACCGCACATTTGGTGGCGCTGCCCAATACGTTGGAGAGATGCTTGTGAGCCAAGTTGCCCAGACAACTTCACGAGAAAAGCAGAGCCTCGACAAAGACGCTGTCGTTGATCAGTGGATGACGGACCGTTTTCCGTCCCGACGGATCAAGCGCGTTCTTTTCCTCACACCACCCGATGTCGACGAGACCCTGTTCAGCTTCGATACGGCAACCCGGGGCCGGTATTCGAACTACCCTCCCTATGGCCTCATGTCGCTTGCGGCAGCCCTCAGGCCAAAGGGCGTCGAGATTGACATCGTCAGCTTGAACAGCTCCGTCCTTAAGGCGGCCCGAACAGCTGCCTCCCAAGATGTCTTCGACTTTGATGGCGCATGGCAGGCCGATCTGGATGCGGCGCTCTCGAAGGCCGATTATGACATGATCGGCGTGACGTGCATGTTCACGCAGACCCATGATGCCTTCAGGGACGTCTGCGACAGGATACGCGACACCTTGCCAGACGTTCCGGTCATCGTTGGTGGCGTTCATGTGACGAACGCGTTGACCTCGATCGCGACGTCTTCTCAGTTCCTCGAAGCGATGAAGGCCGTGGATGCCTTCTTCGTCTATGAGTGTGATGTTGCGATCGAGCGTTTTGTGGATGTTGTCCACGCCGATTTGCCGGTCGGCGAACTGAGCCAGGTACATCTCAGAACCGGGAAGGACCTTCTGTCCTTCCCGATGCGAACCGTCCCGGAGCGGGAGGCGTTGGACCGCATTCCGACGCACGATCTTGGTGACCCGCGGGAGTGGTCGAAATGGGGCAAGGTCGGTGCCTATACCTTTCTTCGGGCGCCGGAGGATACATACGCAACCGTCCTGTCCAACCGCGGCTGCCGGGCACAATGCACATTCTGCAGCGTCAGGAACTTCAACGGGGTGGGTGTCCGCCGGCGGAGCGTTCAGTCGGTGATCGATGAGTTGCTGATGCTTCGCTACGACTACGACGTGAAGCATATCATGTGGCTGGACGACGACTTCCTCTACGACAAGGAACAATCCTACAAGCTCCTCAATGAGATGGTCCGTCAGAACGTCGATCTCACATGGGACTGCACGAACGGCGTGCTGGCCAGCTCCTGCACCGATGAGATCATCTCGGCTGCCGTGGAGAGCGGCTGCCTCGGTCTTAACATCGGCATGGAGTCCGGAAATCCGGAGGTGCTTCGGAAGATCCGCAAACCGGCCTCGGTCAAGACGCTGTTGAAAGCCGCAGAGGTGCTGCGGCGCCACCCGGAGATCTTCTCAAGGGTCTTTCTGATCATCGGATTCCCACACGAGACCTTCCGGCAGATGCGCGACACGTTCGAAGTGTCGGCCGAGATGGGACTGGACTGGTATCAGATTCAGGTTCTCCAGCCCCTGCCGAACACACCGATTTTCGACGAGATGCTGGAAGCGGGCCTGCTGGATGTCAGCGAGTTCAAGAATGTCCGCTATTCAGGCGGAACCTACGGGCGGGCCGCGAAGGTTACCGAGGGTGGCCGTGACATGCTCGACCGCGATTTCAAGAGCGTGTTCAGCGCCGGCGACGATGACGACATCGTCCCGAAGCATCTGTTCGAGGACGTCTGGGCCTACATCAACTTCCACCTCAACTACCTGAAGATCTCCGACGAAACCCAGCCCGTGAAACTGCGGCAGTATGAGCGGTACCTTGACCACATCACCGAGGTCATCGCGCCGAACGACGCGCTTGCACACTACTATCTCGGCCACATCCAAAAGACCTTGGACGGCCATGCCGAGACGGAACTGGTAAGCCGTTTGCGGATGCTGATGGACACGTCGTCTTTCTGGCCGAGCCGGTTCGCGGATTTCGATTTATCGGTAGACGATATCGACCCGGCAGCCGCGGCTTAACCGACTGGCGCTGGTCGCGTCACGACCATGCGTCAAATACCAAAGGGATCAGTTTGATGGTCAGTCTCGACAGTGTCGACCGACGCCTCCTCGAACGCTACGGCACCGAAGCGTTCATGTATGTCGAGTACCCGCACAAACGCTTCTGGCAGAAACAAGAAAGTGACGCGCCCTTCAAAACGGCCCTCAGAACCTTGTTCGAGGAAGATCCGTCAGCCCCCCTGATGCTTTATGTGCATATCCCGTTCTGTCACAAGCAGTGTCTCTTCTGCACGTGCCACGTCGAGATCGAGCTGCAATATCAGGTGGTTAAGCGCTATCTTGAGTTTCTTGGGCGCGAGATCGAGATGCTGGCGCGCTTCTTCGACGCCCATGGTATCACACCGAATGTTCGGGAAATCCATCTCGGTGGCGGAAGCCCGACCTATCCCAAGCCCCCGGAGTTTGACCTGCTTGTCGAGCAGCTCTCGACCATCGCCGATATTGGATCGTTGGACGAGTTCGCGATCGAAATCGACCCGCGCCGGGTGAAACCCGACGGCATGGCCTACTACAAGTCCAAGGGCATCAATCGGGTATCCTTCGGGGTCCAGGACTTCGATCACGCGGTGCAGAAAGCGGTCGACCGTGTTCAGCCCGCCTACCTTACGGAACGGCTTCTGACCCCCGATGTCCGGGAGATGTTCCCGAACGGCGTGAACTTCGACATCCTCTGCGGCCTGCCGCATCAGACCCGTGAGACTTTCCGCGCGACGATGGAAGAAGTGACCCGTATGGCACCGGACCGGGTCTGCGTGAACTACATGCATCTGTCGCCGAAGTTCAATGAGCACCAGCTCAAGATGCCGTTGGATACGATCCCGGACACGTTCGTGAAGAAGGAAATGTTCCTGGAAGCCGCCGAGATGCTGACAAACGCCGGGTATGTGCGGACCGGTTATGACCATTTTGCCAAAGCCGACGATGCGGTTGCCGTCGCGATGGAGAACGGCGAGATGCAGTGGAACCGCCTCGGCGTCACCTCGGGGCGTTACACATCAACGATCGGGCTGGGCGTCAGCAGCACCGGCACTCTCGGCAGCGACCTCTACTATCAGAACGTCTATGACATCCCCGACTACGCGGCTGCGATCAACGCGGACCGGTTCCCGATCTCCGTTGCCTACACAATGGAGGGCGAGGACAAGATCCGCCGGGACATCATCCAGAGCCTCCGGTCATACTTCCATGTCGACAAGAAACTGATCGAGGCCAAGATCGGCAACACGTTCGACAACCACTTCGCCCAGGAAATCGACGATCTTCAGGACTATGTCGAGAACGGATTAGTGGTACTGGCCGATGACAGGATTGAGATCACAGATCTCGGACATCAGTTCGCCAATCTGGTCGCAAGCACTTTCGACACCCACATCCGAGACCAGAAGCAGCGCGCTTCAGCGTAATCCGGGAAGACGACGTCAGCCGTCGGCCGAGAACGTCTGATCCATGGTGATGGCCGGGTGATCGCATCCGGCCTCTCCAACTACGCGGGCAGGCACGCCAACGACGGTCACGCAGGGCGGTACGTCCTTGACGACCACAGACCCGGCACCAACGCGGCTGAATGACCCGATCTCGATGTTCCCGAGGATTTTCGCCCCGGCCCCGATCATGGCCCCTTGGCGAACCTTGGGATGACGATTCCCGGACTCCTTGCCGGTTCCTCCCAACGTAACGCCCTGAAGCAGCGAGACGCCGTCCTCGACGATCGCGGTCTCACCGATCACCACGCCGGTTGCATGGTCGATCATGATTCCTTGGCCGATCTGGGCGGCCGGATGGCTGTCGACGCCGAAGACTTCCGACGCGCGGCTCTGCAGAAACTTGGCGAGGAAGCGCCGGTTGTGGTTCCAGAGCGTGTGCGCCACCCGATGCGCCTGAAGCGCGTGGAAGCCTTTGAAGAAAAGAAAAGGTTCCAGGTAGCTCGTGCAGGCGGCATCCCGCTCGAACGTCGCCGAAAGGTCCGCCCGGGCCGCCGTGGCAATGACCGGGTCCTGCTCGATCGCTTCCGCAATGATGGGGGACAGCGTCAGGGCGCCCATCTCCGGGCTTTCAAGCTTGTGGGACAAAAGAAATGTCAGAGCGTCCTCGAACCGGTGATGATTGAGCACCGATGAGTACGCGAAGCTCGCCAACGCGGGCTCGGTCCGGGTTATCTCGGTTGCGTCTTCCCGCATGGCTGACCATATGGGGTCAAGACGTAACGAAGAGCCGGTATCAACCTGCGCCATGAGATCACTCCCAACTGACCGCACTCGATAGAGTAGCGCCTTGTCGGCGCCGGTATATCCCACAACGCGAATATGATCCGTTCAATTTCGGAAACAAGGAAGAATGTCGCATTGGCATAAGTGCCCAAAGTCATTGTGCTTCTCAGGGCACACCCCGCTGATCAGCAACGACGCCGGGCTCAGCCATCGGGGACGATGCCTGCCTTATCGTATCTAAGGTCATTATCAGCTTGGCAATGATGAGCGTGGAAACTATTTATACCTCTATGGACCGTAGCGATCTGGACCGGAACTTCGGGTTCCTCATTCACGACGTCGCCCGCCTGATGAAGACCGCCTTTGACCGGCGCGGTCGGGAACTCGGGCTGACGCGGTCCCAATGGTATGTGTTGACCGTCATCTACGCCCATGAGGGCGCGCCACAGGCGGAACTCGCAGACGTCATGGACATGGAAAGGCCGACCCTCGGCAAGCTCCTGGACCGCCTGGAGGACAAGGAGTGGGTCGAGCGGCGTCCGGATCCGGACGACCGCCGGGTCAAGCGCGTCTATCTCACCGACAAGGTTCAGAGCCTGATGCGTGCGCTTCGCGGTATCGCGGCGGATGACCGGGCCGACGCCATCGCAGGCATTGATGACGCCGAGCGCGATCGGATGATCGAGACGCTTTTCAAAATGAAATCCAATCTCCTGGCACTCGGCCAGGGGGAGGATGAGACGGGCGCCCGTACGGGCACAAACTCGGCCCTGGCGGCCGCAGACGACTGAGGCCTGGGATGTCGGACGACCAGAACACCGCAGACGCTGAAGTACGGCAAGATGCAACCAAACCAACCGGAACCGGCCGTCGATGGATGCGGATGCTCGGACGGACCGTGCTGTTGATTGTCGTGCCGACCATCGTCTTCGTCGCGGCATCTTATTGGTATGCGACGACCGGTCGGTATGTCTCGACCGAGAACGCCTATGTGAAATCCAACATCGTTGCGATCAGCCCAAACATCGACGGCCGCGTGATCGAGGTCCTGGTTTCGGAGAACCAGCGGGTGAAGAAGGGAGATCTTCTCTTCCGCATCGATCCGGAGCCGTACTGGATTCGGGAACGGGCAGCCCTCGCCCGGCGCGATATGGTCCGGACGGAGATCATGGCGCTGAGGGCGGAGTTCCGTCAGTCGCAGGCGGAGATTGCGGAAGCCAGTAAGAAGGTCACGTTCTTCAAGACCGAGGCGAAGCGCCAACGGGCGCTCGGGAGCAAGGGGATCACCACCCAAGCCCGGATCGACGAAGCGGAGTTCAACCTCGCCTCCGCCGAAGAGCGGATCAACATGCTCCGCCAGAAGGTTCGGAAGGACTTGGCCAAACTTGGGGGTGATCCGGAACGGGCACCGGAACAGCATCCGATGTTCCTGGCTGCGGAAGCCGATCTGCACGAGGTACAACTCCAGCTCGACTACACGAAGATCGTGGCCCCGATGGACGGCATCGTCTCCCGCTTGAGACTGGAGCCCGGCGAATGGGTCGAGGCGGATACGCCGACATTCGGTCTGATCGGGACGGAGGACCTGTGGATCGAGGCGAACCTCAAGGAGACCCAGTTGACCCATGTCCGGGAGGGTCAGACGGTCGAAATCTCGATCGACGCCTATCCTGGGGCCATATGGAACGCCAGCGTTGCCTCCATCAGCCCCGCGACCGGGGCGGAGTTCGCCGTCCTGCCGCCTCAGAACGCCTCTGGAAACTGGGTCAAGGTCGTCCAAAGGCTGCCGGTACGCCTGCAAGTCGAACAGACCCCGGATCATCCTCCGCTTCGGGCCGGCATGACCGCCAGCATCACAATCGACACAGAAGTCGAACGGGCCCTGATGACCACTGTGGCGGCAGCAATTGCCAGTTTCCGGGGTGAGGCGGCTAGCCAGTAGAGCCTAGAAGACAGTCGAACAGGTGCAATCGCGATCAGAGAGTCCGCTTCGGATCGCCTTGACCCAAATCATATGTGTACTTACGTTTTTAGGTGGGACGGTTTGCCCCTTGGAATAGGGGCTCTGTCACCGTATTGTCCCGCGTTCTGTTGCATAGAGACCCGTCATGCCTCTCGATATCGCCGACCAAAGCTCGAGCCAAAACCCCATCCGGACGGACACCATCATCATCGGCGCCGGTCCGGTCGGCCTGTTCGCTGTGTTCGAATTGGGCCTGCTCGACATTAAAGCCCATCTCGTTGATATCCTTGACTACCCGGGTGGCCAATGCGCGGAGCTCTACCCAGAGAAACCGATCTACGATATTCCCGCCGTTCCGATCTGTACCGGTCAGGAGCTGACCGACAAACTGATGGAGCAGGCGAAACCCTTCGAGCCCACGTTCCATCTCGGCCAAATGGCGGAGAGCCTTACGAAAACCGATGAGGGTCACTGGCGGCTCACGACGGACCAAGGCACGGTTCTTGAGGCGCCCGTTCTGATCATCGCGGCGGGCGGGGGCAGTTTCGTGCCCAAGAAACCGCCGATCAAAGGCATCGAAGCGTATGAAGGCACCTCCGTCTTCTACGCGGTCCGGAAGATGGAGCAGTTCCGCGACAAGTCCCTCGTGATCGCGGGCGGCGGCGACTCCGCGCTCGATTGGGTGGTCAATCTCCAGCCGTTGGCCAAACGCATTACGCTTGTCCATCGGCGGGACGAGTTCCGGGCGGCGCCGGACACGGTCAACAAGATGCGGGCCCTCGTCGCCGACGGCGCAATGGATCTGGAAATCGCCCAGATCAAGGATATATCGGGCACCGGGGATCAACTGGAGAAGGTTGTTCTGAAGGGGGCCGACGGAGAGAAAACCATCGACGCCGACATGATGCTGGCGTTCTACGGGCTGACCATGAAACTCGGACCGGTCGCGACCTTCGGGATCAACCTCGACAAGAACCTGATCCCCGTGGATACGGAGAAGTTCGAGACCGACGTGCCCGGCATTTTCGCGATCGGCGACATCAACACCTATCCGGGCAAGCTCAAGCTGATCCTGTCCGGCTTTCATGAAGCGGCGCTAATGGCGCAACAGGCGTTCCGCTACGTCTACCCGGACCGGAAGCTCCGGTTCCAATACACCACGTCGAGTTCGGATTTGCAGGAAAAGCTGGGGGTATCATGAAGCTCAACGTCATCGATCGGGACGGAGCGAGCCACGAACTCGAAGCCGAGAAAGGCTGGCGGGTTATGGAAGTCATCGTGGACGCCGGGCTGCCGCTAAAGGCGGAGTGCGGCGGCTCTTGCGCATGCGCCACATGCCATGTCTACGTCGATGAGACATGGGCGGCAAAGTTGCCCGCGGCCGATGATGAGGAAACGGACATGCTCGACCTCGCGTTCGAGGTCCAGGAGACTTCGCGCCTGTCCTGTCAGGTCGTTATGACCGAAGCTCTCGACGGCCTTACCGTTACGCTGGCCCCGGAGTGATCGTCAGGCCCTGCGTTTCCGTCAATCGGGAACAGCGTTTAGATCGTCCGCGACCCGTTTGAGGGTCCGGGAGAAAACGCCGGTATCCGAACGGGCACGGACCAGGACCAGGGCACCCTCCAGCCGTATGAGCGCATCCTCAGCCAGGCCCGTTGCCACTTCCTCCGGCTGACCGGCGCGGATAAGCGCGTCTTTGATGGCCCCGGCGAGCGCGTCCATCAGCGCTGCCGCTTTCGGACCGAAAGTCCGTTGCGCATCTCCAATGGTCAGGACGTCCACCAGACAGGCCTGGGCGCCGCCTTCGTAGAACTGGTCGAACGCCATCACGACCCGGTCAAGTCGCGTTGAAAGGGGCCCGTCTTCGGCCAAAGGAGCCAGTACCTCGGCTTCGAAATAGGCCGCGACGTCCGCGAGCACCAGGTCTGCCATCTCCTCCTTTCCACCGGGAAAATGATGGTAGAGGCTCCCCCGCCCGAGGCCAGTCGCCTCCTGAAGCCGTGCCAGGCTCGCGCCATCGTAGCCATGCGCACGAAACACAGCCAAAACGCGGCTCAGAAGCTCTTCCTTGTCCAGCAAGGGTGCGGGCATAACTCCCTTTCCATCATTCCATCGCCGAACGGGCGGAAGTGCCCACGGCATTCAACCGGCAATCCCTCAGCCACCCTCGCGGCCTGGAGCGCAGAATGCACGACGATCCTGGTTTGGATTCATTCTACACACCGCCCGACGGCGTGTACGAGGCCTTGTCGGCGACGCTGGACGCCATCTACCGCCGGGCCAATCCGATGCCGACCGGCGGAGGCCCGGCCAGTTTAAGCATTCCGGAGATCGGTATCGGCACCGGCCGGGTTGGAGAGCTTTGGTCCGCTGTTGCGGAGAACGCCACCGCATTGGCTTCCCCCTGGATGATGGGTCACATGGACACCGCCGCCCATCCGATCGCCGCTCTGACCGATGCAGTGGTGTCCGGAGCCAACGGCAACATGCTGTTCCGGGAGTTGTCGCCGTTTGCGAGCCGCATCGAAGAGGCGATGATCGAAGAGTTGGCGAGCCGCCTTGGGCTCGCAGCAGACACCCCCGGAATCTTTGCCAGTGGCGGATCCATTGCGAACCTTACCGGCCTGTTCGCGGCGGTCGGCGGATATGCGGCCGTTGGTGATCGATCCGCGGTCAGGATCTTCATGCCGGAGACCGTCCATACATCCGTCACGAAAGCGGCAAGCATCCTCGGTATTCCTGCCTCGGCGCTTATCAAGATCCCGTGTGACGACGGCGGCCGGATGGATCCGGACGCGCTCAGGGATGCGATGGCTGGGACCACCAATGACGGCCCCCGCATCGTTGTCGCCGTCCTTGGCACCACCGTGACCGGCGGGGTCGACGCCATCGACGAGATCGGGGCCATCGCAAAGACGGGTGGGGCTTGGTTCCATGTGGATGCGGTCTATGGTGCCGCACTGGCGTACTCCACCAAGCATAGAGCGTTCCTCGGCGGTATTGAGCGAGCGGACTCAATCTCTCTCGGACCACAGAAGTGGCTGTACGTGCCCCGGGTCTCGGCAGTCACCCTGTTCCCCGGACTTCAGGATTTCGACGCCCGGCTGGGGGTCCGGATGCCGTATTCCCAAGGCGATGCACCACACCGGGGCACGTGGGGCCTCCAAGGTTCCCGCCGGGCGGACGCCATCACACTATGGGTCCTTCTCACCGTTCTGGGTTCGAAACGAATGGGAACATTGGTCGATGATGCGATCGACATCACCCGCCGTTTTCATGGCTTGCTGGGGGCGCACCCGGCGTTTGAGCCAGTCCACGACCCGGACCTAAATCTCCAGGTTTTCCGAGCCGGTCCGCCCGACACGGAGGGGCGGAGACTGTTGGCGGTTCAGTCGGAGATGACCCGCCGGGGGCAGGTATGGTTCAGCGTTTCCCGCTGGCGGGAAGAGTCGGTGATGCGGGCCGTGCTGCTGAACGCCGGCACCACCGAACACCATCTGGATGCAGCGATTGAGTCGGCGGCAGAGGCGACGGCTGCCGTGTCCTAAGCTGGAGCCTCAGGCCCGCCCGGCTTCGTTCCTGAAGCGAAACAAGCCGGGTCGGCTCTCAATCCGACGTCAGTCAAGAAGCTTCAGGATGTACCCTGGAAGGGCGAATGCACCAACATGCACTTCCGGGGTGTAGTACCGCGTCTCGATACCGGATGCGGCATACCTGTCCCGCAGAAGCCCCGCATCTCCCGGCCGGAGATCCTTGTTGTCGGACGCCCAGCCGAAGGCCATGAACCCGCCCTGGTACGTGGGGACCGGGGCGACGTAGAACCAGACATCCTGAAAAACAGCGCCCAGCCGGTTCCAAGAGTTCCGGACCTCGTCACCTTGAACGAAGGGGACACCATTCTGCGTAACAACGATTCCCCCGGGTGTCAGGCAGCGTCGGCAACCCTCATAGAAGGCCTGCCGGAACAGAACCTCACCCGGACCAATCGGGTCGGTGGAATCGACGATGATCACGTCCCACCGGTCCTCGGTCTCATGAACGAACTTCGCTCCGTCCGTGATCACGAGGTCAAGGCGCGGGTCGTCGAACGCACCAGCACTGAGAGAGGGCAGATGCTCCCGGCTCATGTCCACCACGCCCCGGTCGATTTCGACCATGGTGAGGTGCTTCACGGAGGTGTGGCGCAATACTTCCCGCGCCATCCCGCCGTCGCCGCCGCCGATGATCAGCACGCGGGAGACGGTCCCATGTGCCAGGGTCGGCGTATGGGCCAGCATTTCGTGATAGATGAACTCGTCACCCTCGGTGGTCTGAACGACGCCGTCCAAGGCCAGGACCCGTCCGAAGCGTGGATTCTCGAAGATCACCAGATCCTGGAGGTCCGTCTTCTCGCGATAGAGGACACGGTCCATGGCGAGACGCTGCCCGATTTCCGGATGCAGCGTCTCGTCAAACCATGTGGTCATCCCGTCATGCCCCGCTTGAAGTCGCCAAGCTGAACCTGATCGGGAGAGAAGGCGCGTTTCAGAACCGGAATCGCCCGGCCCGGCACCGCGTCACCGCACATGAAGATGTCCAGCGCCGCATAGCCCTTCTCCGGCCATGTGTGGATCGAAATATGGGATTCCGCCAACACAGCCACACCCGACACGCCGGTCGGTGAGAAGTGGTGCAGGTGAATGTGCAACAACGTTGCACCCGCGACCTCGACGGCTTCTTTCAGAGTCTCTTCGATATGCGCGATATCGTCGAGTTTCTCCGCCCCCCACAGATCGACAATCAGATGCCGGCCCGCGAAGGTCATGCCGTCTTCAGTAATGAAATGATCGAGCGGCTGTTCACTTCCGCTCTGATCCTCGGTCGGCGTTGCCGACGCAAGTTGAACGACGTTGGCCGTATCCCGGTCGTCCGTCGTGTGCTCGGTATTGGTTCTGCTCGGGGTCTCCGAGACAATCCCCAATTCAGCGAAGGCGATGTTGTCCATCACACCCTCCAAACCAGTAGATGTGTCCCAGCTACCGCCTAGCATCCCGCTTACCGATCACCCGTTGGGCGGAATGTTCCGGCGCTAACTCGTTCTCTCTTGCTCTCGTCCGTCCCTTCCGAACCCAACCGCCGGCGTCATGCCAGACTCGCCGTTGAATCCTCGAGTTCCGTAAAAAGCTTCGACCGGATGGTTGCGGATCCGTTGGACCCGGCCATCCGGTCGTCGCTTTTGGAGAAAATGGAGATAACGA
Organism: Thalassobaculaceae bacterium; assembly: GCA_963691835.1. Taxonomy (GTDB): domain Bacteria; phylum Pseudomonadota; class Alphaproteobacteria; order Thalassobaculales; family Thalassobaculaceae. The sequence continues at coordinate 2,289,391 of OY829383.1, read as the reverse complement.
GAGGCGTCGTCAAGCACCATGACGGCGATTGCCGCACATGTCCCTTATCCATCATCGGCGGCAGCGACCGACACGTCACGCGAAGCAGGACAAAGTCGACACGAACCATGGCGATAGTCGCCATCGGGATCTGAGCCGCTTGGGTTCGCGCGGCAGACTAATTTCTTGATCAAGTTATCAATTGCACCGATGGCATCAGACATCCCCAATCCAACTTGAGGATCACGGTCCGTATTCCTTGCGCGAAGTTGCAGATCCCCGGAACTCGGATCGAAATCGGGATCTCCAGTCTCATCGCAACAGTTCTTTACAGGAACCTATAACTTACTGTTTTACATACAATTTTCCGGTTGATATACAATTTTATCACGAAATAATGTGCGCATCACACTTTTACAGTCGGGGATGAGCATGGGACCGAAAAAAATCTACTTCGTACTCTGTGCGGCGAGCGCGTTGCTTGTCGGTGGATGCGCGAAGTCATCCAACCAGGTTGCGGCAGCGTCAGTTTCGCCAATTCAGTATCAGAACTACACATGCAACCAAATAAAGGCCGAACTGACCGCGTTGAATGGTCGACTGATACAGGGAATGCGACGCCAGGACGACAACGCCGACGGAGATGCCGCAGTGACCGCGGTTGGAGCGGTACTCTTCTGGCCCGCCCTGTTTTTCATCGATGGGGATGATGAGGGAACGTATCAATTGTCCCAGATGAAAGGTGAGTTCAACGCGTTGGAGCAAGCCGCCATCCAACGCAACTGCGATGTACAGTATGAGATCCAGGAATCCAGACGTGCGCAGGAGAGTTACCAGCAACAACGGCGGCAAAACTACCAGTAGCGTACGATCCCGGCGCGACGATGGCGGCTATTCAGCCATTGGACGCGGGTCGTGGAAAAACAAAACCCGGCTTGGAAGGCTCCAGGCCGGGTTTCACTAAAGCCGATGCTGGCAGCGCTTACTTCGGCGCCATCACCATGATCATCTGGCGGCCTTCGAGCTTGGGATGCGCTTCGATCTTGGCGATCTCATCCATATCCTCGCGAACGCGGTTCAGCACGTTCATACCGAGATCCTGGTGCGCCATCTCCCGCCCGCGGAACCGCATGGTGACCTTCACCTTGTCCCCTTCTCCGAGGAACTTGGTCACGCTCCGCATCTTCACCTGGTAGTCGTGCTCATCGATGTTCGGACGCAGCTTGATCTCCTTGATCTCGATGATCTTCTGCTTCTTCCGAGCTTCGTTCTTCTTTTTCTGGTTCTCGTATTTCAGCTTGCCGTAATCGAGAATCTTGCAGACCGGCGGCTCGGCATGAGGGGAAATTTCAACGAGATCCAGCCCGGCTTCTTCGGCCAGGCGCATGGCTTCACGCGGATGCATGACGCCCAGCATCTCGCCTTCCGCGCCGATGCATCGCACCTCATCCGCCCAAATGTCACGGTTCACCCGCGGACCATCCTTGGTCGGCGGCTGATTGAATGGGGGTCTGGCTATCAGTCTCTCCTTCGTTTGTTCAATTTGCGCACCACACGCGGTCGACGCCTCAGTCGTTTCCTATGCGGGCGGTTGCGCCTCGTCCTTTAGTCTATGAATGGCCTCGTCCAGCGCAAGGACTTCTTGAGCCTTACCGCCCAAGCGCCGGAGTGCCACCGTCCGCTCTTCCGCCTCCCGGCGGCCAACAACAAGGATCGCCGGGATCTTCGCTTCAGAGTGCTCCCGGATCTTGTAGTTAATCTTCTCGTTCCGAAGGTCCATGGCTGCCCGGAGCCCCAGTGCCTTGCAGGCTGAGACAACGTCGCGAGCATAGTCGTCGGCCTCGTTGGTGATTGTCGCGACGACGACCTGTTGAGGGCTGAGCCAGAGCGGAAAACGTCCCGAGAACTGCTCGATCAAGATGCCGATCCATCGCTCCATCGAGCCGAGAATGGCCCGGTGAAGCATGACGGGCCGATGCCGCTGGCTGTCCTCCCCGATATAGGAGGCGTCCAGACGTTCCGGAAGCACGAAGTCCGCCTGAAGCGTGCCGCATTGCCAGTCCCGGCCGATCGCATCGGTCAGCACGAACTCCAGCTTCGGACCATAGAACGCGCCCTCCCCCGGGTTGAGGGAGTACTCGATGCCTGCCGCCTCGACGCCTTCCCGAAGGGCTTCTTCGGCCCGGTCCCAGACCGCGTCATCACCGGCGCGAACCTCCGGCCTGTCGGAGAACTTCACGCGGATCGTCTCGAAACCGAAGTCTTTGTAAACAGAGCGCAGGAGATCACAGAACGCGATGCTCTCCTCCGTGATCTGATCTTCCCGGCAGAAGATATGGGCGTCGTCCTGTGTGAAGGCCCGGACCCGCATGATCCCGTGAAGGGAGCCTGACGGCTCATTCCGGTGGCACGCGCCGAACTCCGAATACCGCAACGGCAGATCCCGGTAGCTCTTGAGGCCCTGTTTGAAGACCTGCACATGCCCGGGGCAGTTCATGGGCTTGAGCGCCAGGATCCGCTCATCGTCCGTGTTCGCCGTGAACATGTTCTCCCGGAACTTGTCCCAGTGGCCCGAGGCCTCCCAGAGCATCCGGTCGACAAGCTGAGGCGTTTTGATCTCCTCGTACCCCGCGGCCGCGAGACGGCGGCGGATGTACTCCTCGATCTCCCGATAGAGTGTCCAGCCATGCGGATGCCAGAAAACACTGCCGACCGCCTCTTCCTGGAGGTGGAAGAGGCCAAGTTCCCGGCCAAGGCGGCGATGATCCCGTTTCTCCGCCTCCTCCAGCATGTGGAGATGGGCCTTGAGCTGTTTCTCGTCCGCCCAGGCCGTGCCGTAGATCCGCTGAAGCTGTGGCCTGTTGCTGTCACCACGCCAGTAGGCGCCCGCGAGCGACATCAGCTTGAACGCATGCCCCGCATACTTCGTCGACGGCATGTGAGGGCCGCGGCAAAGGTCGAGAAATCCACCCTGGCGGTAGAAGCTGATCGTCTCGCCCTCGGGAATCGCTTCCGTCAGCTCAACCTTGAACGGCTCATGCGTCTTTTTGTAGTGCAGCACCGCATCATTGCGGGACCACTCTTCCCGGCTGATGCCTTCGCCCCGGTCGACGATGTCGTGCATTCGGGCCTCGATCTTCTCAAGGTCCTCCGGCGTGAACCGCTCTTCCCGGTAGAAGTCGTAGTAGAAGCCGTTCTCGATGGCCGGCCCGATCGTGACTTGCGTCTCCGGATAGAGCTCCAACACCGCTTCCGCCATGATGTGCGCGCAGTCGTGGCGGATCAGCTCCAGGGCCTCGGGATCTTTCTTCGTGATGATCCGCACGGAAGCGTCGTCCGGCGTGCGGTGGGACAGATCACGGAGTTCGCCGTCGATTTCCCAGGCGATTGCCGCCTTGGCGAGGCCAGGGCCGATGGACGCGGCGAGTTCCGCCCCGGACACGGGCTCGTCGAACCCGCGGACAGAGCCGTCGGGAAGTGTAATGGAAGGCATGGGAATTGTTTCCTTGAGAACGTGGCTTGAGCGAGATGCGACGAGGCCGTTCACGAGCGCGCCTGCGGCGCCCGAACCGTTGATGCCGCCCCGGCCCCGGCAAAGCCGAAGCGGCTACCTAGTCACGTATGCTCCGAAGATCATCGGATCGTCCAAGACCGTTCTTGATGGGTGAGGTTCTACAAGGCTGCCGGGATCAGGGCAAGCCCCGCTCCGGCTCTTACGTCCTGTTCCCGCCCGGCACCCAAAGCACATCGTCCTTGCCCATGCCGTTGAGGTATCGGCCAAGCACAAAGAGATGGTCGGACAGACGGTTGGCGTAGCGGATGGCATCCGGATTGATGCTCTCCTGTTCCGCCAAAGCCGTCATTTCCCGCTCCGCCCGCCTGACGACGGTTCGCGCAAGGTGGAGGTGCGCGGCCGTCGCACAGCCGCCCGGGAGGATAAATGAGTTGAGCGGGGCCAGTTCCGCGTTCATCTCGTCGATCTCCCGCTCCAAGCGGTCTACCTGCTCCGAGACAATCCGGAGCGGCGGATATTGCGGGTCTTCCTGATGCGGCGTGCAGAGATCCGCACCGAGGTCGAAGAGATCGTTCTGTATACGGCTGAGCATGGCATCCGTTGCCGCCCCGCCATCAGCGGCAGCCGTCAACCGGGCGATTCCGATAACCGCGTTCGCCTCATCCACCGTCCCATAGGCCGCTGGCCGCGCGGAGTGTTTCGGCACGCGGGAGCCATCGCCCAACGACGTCTCACCCTTGTCGCCGCCACGCGTGTAGATACGGGTCAATTTGACCACAGCGCGTCTCCGCCTTCTTTGGATACCTCAGGAAGAATGGACCCGGGCTCACGCCGTCCGGATCGGTCAGCCACGTCCCGTCAGGGAAAGAGCCAGAAGAAACAATGCGATAGCAATACCTTGGAACAAGACACGGTACCGCATGAACTTGTTTGACCAACGTGCATTGACTTCCCCGCCGACAGCCATGACGACGAGACCTCCGACAAGGGCACCAACGGTCAGGACGACCGCCAGGACCAACAACACGATTACGAACACATCCATAACGTCGATATAATCACGACGCTTCCGCCTGACCAGCGCAATCGACCAATCAGGCGGGCCCGAGACGGAACGCCGCGCCCCCGGAGGCAACTTGAGCCGATTGCTGCACCCAATTCAGTGGACAACCGGAATGGATTGAGACACTGTAACCGAAATGTTGGTTTCACAGCTCCCGCCGATTCAGCAAAACCTCCCGGAGAGGCGCAAACACTTCTAAAACGTGTGCATCACATCGGGAATTTGCAGAGACAGCCTCCATCGACTTGCCTGCACAGATCGAAGAATGGTCGAAGAATCAAATAGTTCAAACATGGGGCAATCCTATGTGGTGCCCTGTTCAACCACTTTCAGAGATCGTGTCGCAGCCCTCGCTGATTCCCGTGGTGCGAGTGCAGCAGATCTCGCGAGGGCCATCATTCTCCTGGTTCCGATTGAGGTCATTTCAGCGGCATCGGACCCTGGCGGGCCGGCACCCGATGACCGGGACTCCGTAGTGCTTCAATCGGGGCCGTCAAAAGGACGGATTCTAAAAAGGAAACCGCGTTTGCAGTTACGATTGCCAGCAGGACACAGCGTTTCGACCATCAGGCGGGCTCTTGGGCTCGCTCTCGAAATGTCCGCCGGCGACAGCAGCATCGCAGTCGAGACGACAGGGGATCGGGAGGGCAAAAAAAGACTGGAAAGGGACGTGCATCGCATGTCCGAAGAGCTTGAAACGTTCCGGCGGATCGTCGACGACATCGCATTCGATCCGCTCCCGAACGGGATTAATTCAAGAAGCGAAGCCCTTCATATACTTGGATTTTCTCCAGTTGCCGTTCCAGACGAAAGAGCCATTCGCAGCCGGTTCCGGAAACTTGCAATGGTCTATCATCCCGACAGCCCGCTCGGCGATCATACGCGAATGACCCAATTGAACGAGGCGCTCGACAGGCTCACACGTTACTAGGCTATTCACGCGAGACCAGCTCTCTTGACCTTCCTGTCACACGGGGATAGCGTCCCCGCCATGATGACACACGGACATCATTTCCTGGAGGCGCGCGCCCGCGCCGGTCGGCGAATTAGCAACCCGGTTCTCGTTTGAGGGCCGGGCCACTGCCGTTCGCCTACCGTAAATCCAGGATGGAGATGTCATCCAATGTCGACTGTGTCGCTCGCTGAGTCTCATCAGCAATTCAATCAAAACAATGAGTTATCTTCCAATCCGTTGAGTGTGTTCGGACAGAATGATCCAGCACCCACGGCGTGCTTCTCCATTCAGGCAATGGCTGAGCCTTCCGTCATGCCCCGGGTTCTCGAGCTTTTCGCCAAACGCGGCCTGATCCCGAACCGTTGGCACAGCGATCTTGGCGGCCGCGCGGGTGACGAGCTCACGATCGACCTCCAGGTTGACGGCCTGAACCGCCAACAGATCGCCCATGTGGCCGCCTCGCTGGGCCAGCTCGTTTCGGTGACGAGCGTATTGACCAGTGAGAAACTGCATTCCTGAGTTCAGGAACTACAAATTGGGTTACACTTGGCATCTGGAGCGCTGCAATAGCCTTAATGCATTGAACTACAAAGATTTATTTGTAGGCGAAATGCATATTGGGTTATTGCGCGCGGCGGATTTCGAGTACCTGATCCAGTTCCAGGACACGTTTACCACACTGGAGTCAGGGCTTTCGTTCAACCGGAAACTGCGAACGCAGTCAGACCGGACCGCGTCTTTCGCCGAAGTTCTGTCACAGATGCGGGTTGATGGCCGCGCCCCTGCATTTCGGGGCGAGGCCTACGCGGTTTCCGGCATGCCGGATGGGCCGCTACTGATGACCGTCGACCGGAGTGCGGCCACACTGCTTGGCATCATTCAAACCGGTGTTCACATGAACGGTCTGGTTCGGCGAAAGGACGGGATCCACATGTGGGTCGCGCGCCGGGCCGGCGGTGCAAGAAGCCATCCCGGGAAGCTCGACAACATGGTTGCCGGTGGCCGCGACGCGGACCGGTCCTATACCGAGATCCTGGTCAAAGAGTGTGGCGAAGAGGCTGGAATTCCAGAGGAATTGGCGCTCCGGGCGCTACCCACCAGCGTCGTTTCCTGCGCCATGGACGCGGATGACGGCGCCCGGCGCTTCTGGCAGGTCGCCTATGATCTTTGGTTGCCAGAGGACTTCGTTCCGCGTCCGGTCGATGGGGAGGTTGACGCTTTCACCCTCCTGCCCATCGAAGAGGTCGCGGACATCGTTCGCACCTCGGATGCGTTCAAGTTCGACTGCGCCCTGATCGTGATCGACGCGCTCGTCCGCCACGGCCTCATCCGGCCGGACGACCCAGGCTACGGTGACATCGTCTCTGGACTGCGGCCCTCACTGGCTCCGGCCTGAACGCGGACCTCTACCCTTTTGGCGGCCTGGGCGTTGGCCGCCAATCCGGCGGCGCCATCTCAAAGCCGGAAAAGTCGAAGGCGGGCGCAACAGTGCAGCCCACCAAGCTCCAAGAACCAAGGCTTTCCGCGGTTTGCCAGCACCCTGGCGGTACGACGACGTGCGGCCTTTCACCGGCAAGGACATCGGGTCCGAGCCGGTGGGCCTCCGCGTCGTGACCATTCGGCGACAGCGTCAGCGCCAGGGGCGCCCCGGCTGACCAGTGCCAGACCTCCGTCGCATCAATGACCCGATGCCATGCCGACAGATCGCCCACTTCCAGAAGATAGTGGATCTGAGTCATCGCGCCCCGACGACCGTAGGGCGGCGAGTCTCTATAAGTTTCGACGTACCAACCGCCCTCGGGATGCGGCTGCATCCCAAGGGTTTCGATGATCCGGCGTGCTTCCGACGCCATAGCGGCCATCAAGCCGGCGGCTTGGTCTGATCCATCGACGAACGGGCAGAAAACGTTTCATACCAACCGGCTAGGGCCGTTCTGCCATTGCGCCAACCCATGTCATCGAAGCGGAAATCGAGGTATCCGATGGCACAGGCTACCGCAATCGTTCCGATATCGAGACGATCTCCGAAGCTGGACGCCTCGGCATTGGCCGCGTCGAGACCGCCGACGATCTTTCCGGTTTGGGCGGCGAGCCAATCGTCCCAGCGCTTGTCCTCCGGCCGGAGAAAGCCCTCATACCGGGACAGAACGCCCGCATCCATGATGCCGTCACCCAACGATTGGAGGCGGAGTGCCGTCCACCGGGCCGGGCCGTTGGCCGGGAACATCTTCGGACCATCGTGAAGGCTGTCCAGGTACTCGCAGATCACGCGGCTGTCGTACAGGACGCCGTGCTCGGTCTCGAGCGCCGGGATCTTCTTGATCGGATTGGCTTTTTCGAGATCCGCATCAACCTTGATCGGCGCGGTGATGGTGGTGACGTTCTCAAGTTTGTCCGCCACACCGGTCTCGATCGCCTGGACCAGGACCTTGCGCACAAACGGCGACGCCGCCGCGTAGAACAGCTTCATCTTGCTTCCTCCGATGGGATGAGCCTTGCCCGGCTCAGAAATTGTCTTTCAGCCGGCGCACTTCGGCGAACACCTCGGCAGCGGACGCGCCGGACTTTCCGACCGCGGCGGCCAGCGCCGGATCATCTGCCCTCAAAAACGGGTTCGTGCCCCGCTCTTCGCCGAGAAGGGACGGGACAGTCGGCTTCCCTTCCGCCCGCAACGTGTCGAACCGGGCCGCACGCTCTTTCAACGCGGCGTTGTCACCGTCCACGCTCAGCGCGAACTTGGCGTTCGCCAGGGTGTACTCGTGGGCGCAGTAGACCACCGCGTCATCCGGGAGCGCCCGCAGTTTATCGAGCGACGACCACATCTCGTCCATGGTCCCCTCGAACACGCGGCCACAGCCGAGCACGAAGAGCGTATCACCGCAGAACAACGCTTTGTCGTCCGCAAACCACAGCGTGATATGGCCGGAGGTATGGCCTGGCGTCTCGAATACCTGCGCCACATGACCCGCGAAGTCGTAGGTATCACCCTCAGCCAGGGTCACATCCATGTCGGAGATCCGGTGGGAGTCCGCCTTCGGCCCAACCAGCGTCGCATTATACTTCTCTTTCAGCTCCGCGTTACCGCCGATGTGGTCCATATGATGATGGGTGTTGAGAATGTGGCTGAGTGACCAACCCTTCTCTTCCAACACCGCGATGACCGGTGCCGCCTCCGACGGGTCGACCACAGCGGTCGCGCCTGTATCGGCGTCGTGCGCCAGATAAATGTAGTTGTCCGACAGCGCCGGAATCTGAACGACGTCGAGCTTCGCCATGGTCTCACTCCCGAGGGGGCCTCTTGTCTGGTGGCGCGGACCCTATCACCATCGCCTCGCCTCGGCCAAGCGGCTGACGTAGTATCCGCTAAGCCTTTGCACGAACAGCAAATCCGAATAGGTGCCGCCATGAAAATCGCCAAGGTCGAGAGTGTTCCGCTGGTCATTCCGTTCTCGAGAGGGGTGACGTTGAGGCAGGATCCAGGGGCGCTGGACTGGGATGTCCTGGATTTCTGCCTCGTCCGGGTGGAGACCGACACTGGGGTCGTGGGGTGGGGTGACGCCTTCGCCTATCAGTGCCGCGAGGCCGTAGCAGCTGCTGTGGACCATATGGTTGCCCCCAAGGCGGTTGGCCGGGACGCGCGCGATATTCCCGGGCTGATGCATCAGCTTCAAAAGGAGCTTCATCTCTTCGGGCGCTACGGCATCACCATGTTCGCGCTGTCCGGCCTGGACATCGCGCTCTGGGACATCGCCGCCAAAGATGCGGGTCTGCCGCTCTACCGGCTGCTGGGCGGCAGCGGGAACCGCAGCGTGGAGGCATATGCCAGCCTGTTCCGCTATGTGGATCCCGACATCGTCGCGGAACGCACCAGCCATGCGGTGGACAGCGGCTACAGCTATGTGAAGCTGCATGAGATCACCGTCGACGCCGTTGCCGCCGCCCGCGAGGCGGGGGGCGAGGGGATGCCGTTGATGGTGGACGTCAACTGCCCCTGGACCCCGGAGGAGGCACGGCGGATGGCGGTGGCCATGGATCTGTTCGATCTTCACTGGCTGGAGGAGCCGATCTTCCCGCCCGATGACTACAATGCCCTGGCAACCCTGAGACGCCAGACTGGGGTCCCTCTCGCCGCCGGAGAGAACATCTGCACTGCGGTCCAGTTCGAGCAGATGATGGCGGCGGGTGCTGTCGACTATGCGCAGCCCAGTGTGACGAAAGTCGGTGGGATCACAGAGTTCCGGAAAGTCGCCGCCCTAACGGAGGCCCGGGGCGTTCAGATCATGCCTCACTCGCCCTATTTCGGCCTTGGCTTCCTGGCGACGCTCCATCTTGCCCAGGCACTGCCGAATCCCGGCCTTCTGGAGCGCATCTACCTCTTCCCGGAAGCGGAACTGTATCCGGGTGCCTATGATCCGGTGGACGGCTTTTTTGGCGCGCCCTCGGGACCCGGGCTGGGTATCGAGCCTGACAAGGACGTGATTCGGGATTTCCGGTCGCCGAAGGTTTAGACTAGAACAACGTCCGGATCGTTGACGGGATCGTCCCGATCGGTCCCCGAGCCCTCACTTGGCGGAGATCCGCTGCCCATGTTCAACGACGTCGTCGATCTTTGGGATTTCTACGGCACACCGGTCGGTCAGGTCGCGCGCCGGACGATCCGTCGTCGTATCCGGGCGCTGTGGCCAAACGTCCGGGGGGAGACGGTCCTGGGCCTTGGCTACGCGGTCCCCTATCTCCGGCCGTTCCGGGACGAGGCGGAGCGGGTCATTGCCATGATGCCTGCCCAGCAGGGCGTTCTGCACTGGCCGTTCGAGGGTGCGAACCGGGCGACACTGGTCGACGAGGCGGATCTTCCGCTTCAGGACGTGTCAGTGGACCGGGTGCTGCTGATCCACACGCTGGAATGTACCGAGCAGCTCCGGGCGATGCTGGACGAGGTGTGGCGGGTCCTGTCGGGCAATGGCAAGCTCCTGGTGGTGGTCCCGAACCGGCGCGGTCTTTGGGCGCGGTTCGATCGCACACCGTTCGGCCATGGCCATCCTTACACGCCATACCAGCTCTCGCGGCTGCTGCGGGATAACCAATTCACGCCGAGCCGGACCGCGCATGCGCTGTTTGCACCGCCGACCACGGCGCGGGTCCTCCGCCGTTGGTCCACATCCCTGGAACACCTGGGTGAACGGTGGTTCTCCCATTTCGGCGGCGTGGTGCTCATTGAGGCGACGAAACAGATCTACGTCACCCGAAAGCCGGCGCAGCCCGTCGTCAGCCGGGCCCGCGCGCTTCTTCCGCTGCCGGTCGGCCGGGCCCAGGGCGCCGCCGCCCGGACCTCTCCGCTCGGCGTATCCCGCCGGGCGCCTCTACGTCTCGTGCCCAACCGGAGAAAGTAATCATGTTCGTCGTTGCCGTGAAACTCGTCGTCGATGCCGCAGACCACGACACGTTTGCTGCCCGTCTGAAGCAACACTCGGCGAACAGCCTGACCCAAGAGGGCTGCCTGGGCTTCTCGGTGGCTGACAACCATGAGGAGCGGGGCACTTTCCATCTTTGGGAAGTCTACAAGGACAAAGCCGCGTTCGACGAACATGTCGCCGCGGACTTTATGGCCGATTTCCGGGACTTCGCCACCCCGCTGCTGAAGGAACGGGTCCTTGCCACGGGCGATCAGATCGCCTGACGGCAGTCCGCCGCTTCCCTCACAGATACGTTCCGCTGAGACCGACAAGACGGCCGCCCAGTCCCATCTTGAACCGGGATATTCCGGGCATTGCGCGGCCGTCGACGCCACCAAGGTCAAAGTAGTCCACACCCTGCTCCTTCAGGGCGCCGATCGCTGTCCACAGGAGCAGATTGCCCGCGTTCAGCGCACGGCCGGCCTTGCCGGACCAGGCCATGAAGTTCACGGCAGTGCGGCCATGGCGAATGATCAGCACGCCTGCCACCATCTCGCCCGCCAACCAAGCGCTGTGGACCGTGGCAACGTTTCGGTCCCGGTCCAAATCGATCATGAGTTTGGTAAACGCCGCGCTGGCCGCAGGAAACCGCCGTTTTTTGCGATCCCGCTCGTGATGCATCAGGAGGGTGTCCAGGTCGAGACCGCCCTTAGCCACCTTGAGTTTGAGGCGGCTTTTCTCCGCCGCCTTGAGCTGATTCCGCCAGTTCCCGTGAAGACCACGCCGCAGATATTCGAGCGGCGGCGACAGATCCAGAACCGGGGTGTGGTAGCCCGTGATCACCCGCCGCATACCCAGACTGCGCATGTCCTCATGCCCAGCAGCGTTCTCTAACTCCGGAGTCCAGAAAAGCGCCTTTCCGTGGGTCAGCCGCCAACGCTTCTTGATAAGCCGAAGGGCCGCCCGACGAAGATCGTCGTCCGCCTCCGTCAGAAACAGCGGACCCCGGGTAAGCTTGACGATCCTCAACCCCAACAGGCGCCATTCATGCGCTTGGGCGATCGCAACGGGAAGATCGCCGGATTTTGGTTCGGAAGTTGGCCAAAATGTCAGACGAATGGCGTGATAGGGGCTGACCCCTTCCATCGCATCCCCGTAGGCCCAAGCCTGCTCCAGCGTCGAGTAGGGCACGGCGGCCAGCCATTTGTCCCAAGAGCGGGCGTCGACACCCCCTTCCAGGAGGAAGAGGCCGGAATCCTGACCTACCACGGCGCTGGATTGAGGCACGGCATTAGAGCGCCGCCGCTCTGACCGGCCACGGCGGCTCATGGTCTGCCCAGGCTGGAGGGAACGATTGGAAGCCTAGTTTTTTCCAGTGCTGCGCTCACTAACGTCCCCATGTTCCTACGATCGCGTCCCAACAATGACCGGACAAACCAGTCCGGTCGAGCACCGTCTTTTTGGGGCGATGCAAGGGCCGGCATCTTTGAAACGGGAGTTCAGAGCACCGCCCGTTTCGATGCATAATATTTTATTTGAGTATCCGCCCGCTCGCCTTTTACGATTATCACTTTCAGCCCGCGCTTTCGGGGCCAAGACCGCTGCCCGCTAATCGTTACTTATCTGGGCTGAAGCAACCAAAGGGAGGCCTCACGTGTCCGACGATACCGATAAGCACTTCCAAGAACTCGCTTCTTTGGCGGTCCCCGCGAAACGGGCCGCGTACAGTGATCGTACTGCATGGACCATGGCGCTCCTTTCCGAGCTCGCCTACATGCGGTTCGATGAGGAATCCGAAGAGTCGCTGCTGAAGATTGCCGCAGAGCTGGCGAGCTTGACGGCGGGTGAGGACTCCCCGGTCGAGAAGATAAAGGATCACCTGAAGTCGCTCTCGAAGACGCTGGCGACGCTCGGCAAGACCGGGGGAGATCCGGGAGCGGACAACGAGCGCCTGAAAGCCGCCCTGGCCGCGGGCGGCTTCGACTTGGCTGGGGGCGCGCCGATACATGAGCCGAGCACGGATACCCAGGCCTTCGTCGTGACGCGACGGAAGAGCGACGGAACCGGTTTTGCCGTTGTGTGCTTTCGGGGCACGCAACAGGTCCGCGATTGGATGACGAACCTCAACGCCCGGACCCAGCCGGTCTTCGACCCGCGCCCCACAGGCAACGGCGGAGAGATCGGCAGCATGCACAAAGGCTTTCACGATGCTTACAAGTCGGTCGAGGAGGCCATCAACAAGAGGCTTGAGGGGACCGAGGATCTCCCGCTGTACATGACCGGGCATTCATTGGGCGGTGCCCTGGCCGTTGTGGCGACCTGGTTCCAAAGCGGCCAACGCCTTGCGGCCTGTTACACGTTCGGCGCGCCGAGAATGGGCGACAGCCGCCTGCAGGGCCGGTTCAAAACACCAATTTACCGCGTGGTGAACGCCGCAGACCCAGTACCGTTCGTTCCGCCGTCGGGCACGGTCACGAACACTCTCAAGAACGTTGTTCGAGCTGTCGGGTCCGTCGTCAGCGTCTTTGGAATTTTAGACAAGGTGCTTGATTTCCTGATCAAGCAGCAGGATTTCCGTCACTACGGAGACATGAAGTATCTGCCGTTTGCCGAACCGGTGAACGGCGCATATCCGGGCCTCAGGCTTCAGCCGTCCATCTCTAGCTTCGGGCGCTTATGGCGCTATGGGAGAGTGTTTTTCGTTCCGAATGTCGACAAGCATCTGGATGAGGCGAACCCGACGAGCAAAGCCAAACAAGGCAAGCGCGACCGGATAGACCGATACCACGACATGGCGCGCTACCGGGACAAGCTGCGGGCCATCGCCTTGTCACGGAACGCCTGAACAACCGGCCGCTGGGCTGGACTTACGCCGCCCGTGCAGGGACACTCCGGTCCATGTTCTGGAAGCAAAAGGAAACGCCCACCATCCGGGGGGTCCAGATCCCCGGCCGGCGGTACACCGCTTGGGCGGCCATCTACTTCGTTCTGCTTGTGGCCCTGCCCGTTCTGGGCATCACCATGCTTCTGGATCTCCTTGGATGGGTCCTGGCGATCCACGTCTTCGACGCATCCTGCTACGGCATAACCTGCCTGTTCTGAACGTCGCCGCTGTCTTTCCGCTCAGGACCGGGTCTCGAACACCATCGGCGCCAACTCGTCGGCACTGCGTCCTGCCCAATCCAGGTCCGGGATGTTTGCCATGGACCGGGCTTGCGCCTCCTGAAGGGCTTCGAGAGCCGCGGGCATATCGATGCTGGTGACCTCGCCCTCCCGGACGACCTGCTCCCCGCCGACGAAGACGTCGGAGACCGCTCGGTCCCCGGCGACGAAAACCAGCGAGCGGATCGGCTCCCGCACCGGCACCATGGACGGCGCCTTCAGGTCCACCATGACCACATCCGCTTGGGCGCCTACCACGAGGCGGCCCAGATCCTCCCGCCGGAGCGCATTGGCACCCCCGATGGTCGCCGCGTTGAAAATGTCGGAGGTGTTGAGATCGTCCACCGTCTCGGCGATCACCCGGGCGACCGTGCCGACATTCCGCATTTCTTCCAGATAGTTGTGCGGATAGGTATCGGTACCGATCCCCATATTGATGCCATACCGCAAATAGCCGCCAAAGGTGCGAAGCGTGATCCCCCGCCGCAGGAAAACGGTCGGGCAGTGCGCCACGGTCACACTGTTATCCGCCAACAGATCCAGATCCTTCCGCGTCGACCAATGAACCCAGGGGTGATGGTCGAGAAAGATCCCATGCCCAATGATCGTGTGCTCGCCGAGAACACCGATATCCTTCATCCACTGAACCGGCGTCTTGCCATGGCGCCGGATCATCTCCTGGAACTCGGTGACGGATTGGGCGGCGTGGGTCTGCCATGGCAGGTTCCGCTCTTCCGCCAGATCGTAGGCGTCCCGCAGAAGATCGGCCGAGCACGTATCGATCTGGGAGGGACAGACCATACCCATCAGGCGGCCCGAGGGATGCTGATTGGCGAGATCGATCACCCGTTGCGCCTTGTCGAAACCCGCTCGACCCGCTGTTTCGTTCCACTCGTATTTCAGCTCGTGGCCATTGTCGGTGTACCAACGCGCATCCCGGAAGGCAGGGGCAACACATGCCCGGATCCCGCTCTCCGCCAAAATGTCGAGCCAGCCGTCAAAGGGGGCGGAGATGTCGACGACGGTGGTCACCCCACTCTTCAACAGCTCCCCCATGGCAACCCGCACGCTGGCCGAGAAACCGTCGAAGTCATTGTTGAAGATCGTCAGGAACTCGTAGAGCGAGGAGTGATAGAAGCCGGGGCTCCTGATCTCGTCGGTAATGCCTTTCCGCAGCGGCTCGCTCGTGGGATGGGAGTGGATGTTGATGAGGCCCGGCATAACCATCCGGTCGCGGCCGTCGAGTTCCACATCCGCCGGCCCGCTGTAACCGGGCCCCACATGGGAGATGCCGGTCTCCGAGAAGGCCACGTCGATGTCTTTGCGATAGACATGCCGACGCTCGGCCGCATCCCAGGTCACGGCCCAGGCAACATTACGGACGACGGTCGTGGTCATGGCAGGCTCCTCCCCATTTCACTAGGACGGGAGCTTTGCATGGCGTCCGCCAGCCTGTAACCCAAAGTTGCGGATTTCAGACCGTTGGGGCGCTGATCAGATCTCGGTGGTGCCGATTTCTTCCTTGCGGCGCGCAACGAATGCGGCGAGCTCATCCGCCCGGCCTGCGTCGAACGCGGGCTTCTCATAGGCCTCTAGAAGCTGTTTCCACATCTTGTTGGCCCGGTGGGTGGTATCGACCGCGCCGTCCGCTTCCCAGAACTCGAACGCCCGCCAATCCGCCAGCATCGGCGCCCAGAACGCGGTTTCGTAGCGCTTCATCGTGTGCGGGGTTCCAAAGAAGTGACCCCCCGGTCCAACCTCAGCGATGGCGGTCATGACCTCATCCGCGTCGGCGAGATCAATCGGGCGGGCAAGAGCATTCATCATGCTGATCATCTCGGAGTCGACGATCGTCTTCTCATACGAGCTGGTCAGCCCGCCCTCCATCCATCCGTGGGCGTGGTAGACCATGTGCGCGCCCGAGAGATAGGCGGCCCAGAGCGAGAACATGGTCTCCCAAGCCGATTGAACATCCACGGTGTTGGAAGTAGAGCCGAGCCATGTCCTTTGCGGAATGTCGTAGCGCCGGGCGAGCTGGCCCGTCGCGATGGAGCCGGTCACCGTCTCGGGCGTGCCCAGTGCGGGAGCGCCCGACCGCATGTCCACATTGGAAATGAGAGACCCGTAGAAGACAGGCGCACCCGCGCGCACGGTCTGGACATAGGCGATCGCGGCCAGACACTCCGCGTTGTGCTGTATCAGCGATCCGGACAGCGTGATCGGTGACATGGCCCCCGCCAACGCCACGGGCGAGACCACGACACACTGTCCCGCCTCCGCCATCACCGTCGCCCCTTCCAGAAGAGGGCCATCAATCTTCAGCGGCGAGTTGACGTTGAGAACCATCGAACATCGGGGATTGGCGCGGAGCCCCTCATCATCGAGCCCGTGGGCGATCTTGATCATCCGGAGACCGTCCTCGGCCCGGATGGTCCCGATGGTCATGTTCCGGTGGATCTTGTCGGTCAGCGTTATCCAGTCCGAAACCATATCCAGGTGGCGGGTGGAAGGATGCAGGTCCGTCGGCTCCACCGGCGGGCCGCAGATGATTCCGCACGTCCCGAGCATCTGATTGAGCTTCACGAGGTTCTGGAAATCGGCCTCGTTCCCCGGACGGCGGCCGCCATCCAGGTCCATCACATTCGGCGCGCTGGAGGCGGAACCCCAGACGATCCGGTCGCCGCCGATATGAAGGTCGTGGGCGGGGTTGCGGGCTTTCATGGTGAAACTGGAGGGCGCTTTGGAAACGGCTTCCATCAGGCCTTCGCGATCGAACCGGACGATCTGAGTATCGTGGTCAACCGTGTGTCCTGCCGCTTCCAGCCGCCTCAAGGCATCCGGCAGCATGAACTCGATGCCGGTCTCCTCCAGAAGGGTGAGTGCCTTGTCATGCACCTCTTCGATCGCGTCCTGGGATAGTAATTCCACTGGAGCAAAGGCGCGCCGCCCGACTTGCCAGCTCAAGTCCGGCAGCGGCGATCTCCGTTCCGCTGCCTCGCGTCTTCTCCCTCGCGCCGCCATCGGGCCCTCCGCTTCTGTTCGGCTCACGATCATGGTTCCGCGCTCGGATGATTCTCTGGTCCGTACCCGCCGCATCGTGTCCCGTTCCCGCAGAGGGGTATCGGGACCGAGCGGACGGGCCGGTTTTCAAGACTGTCACTCGTCTTTCGGGCAAAGGGGGGCTAAACAGCAGAAACACTGTCACGATTGGCAACCGACTGCCCGCGAGAGATGAGCAACCCGATGCTGTCAGAGTTCGTCGAGCTGTCCCCGAACATCGGAATAGGACCAAGGCCTTCGGAGACTTGGGTCCCCATGGCGGCCTTGCCGGTCCGGATCCTTGTCGGGATGACCGGGGCGGGAAAGACGACGACGGTGAGCGAGGCCACGCGCCGCCATCCGGGTCATGTCCAGGTGTTGCCGGATCGCCGCGTCCTGACCGATCACGTTATTCTTCGGCGCTATGCCGGGGACCGGCCCGTCAAAGACCGTCTGGAGCGCTTCGAGCTGACCCGTCGTTTTCGGGGCGACGTCCCGGGCGGCATGGCAGCCGTTTTGGCCGAACTCTGTCTCAAGTTCAAAGACGGCCGCAGCAATGACATGATCCTGTTCGATGGCCTCCGGGGCATAGACGAGGTCGGACACGCCATTCGCGCCCTTCCCGCAGCACGTTTCCTTTTGCTGAGCGCCCCCATCCAGGTGCGGCTCCAGCGCCTGCTCAGCCGGTCCGATAGTTTCGATGTTGCCTCATTTGAGCATCTCAGCCCCGAGACGACCTTGGGCCAGCGTTTGGCCGAGGCTGGCAGCGGCTATCTGCCGTTAACGGTGATCCGCGCCCTGCAGGGCGATATCGAAGCCGGCATCCTGTCGGAAGACGAGGTCATGGCGAAAATCTCGATCGTCGTCGCTGAAGCGACCAACTACGATCTAGACGCCACGGCAACCATCCTTAAAGCCAATGCACCGGAGCGGTCCCGAACCGCTGAGACCGACAGACTGAGCATCCCGGAGGTCGCGGATCTGTTGGAAGCAATGTAGCGGGCGGCTCGAAGCGACTACTCGGCGGCGCTCAGATCTTTGCCGTCCAGGCTTTCCTGCTCGACACGGTTCCGGCCGTTCTTCTTCGCTGCGTAGAGGGCGGCGTCCGCCCCGGCCAGCAGGTTGGATACAGGGTCAATCCGGCAACTTGGCAGTCCCCCGGCGCCCAGGGCTGCGACCCCGAAACTCGCCGTCATCCGGATCTCTATGCCCTCATGCTCGACGACGATCCGCTCCACCGCCTCCCTCAGGGTCTCGGCAATCTCAACCCCGCCCCCGAGGTCAGTGTCAGGAGCAAGAAGCGCGAACTCCTCTCCGCCAAGACGACCCACAACGTCCGTGGGGCGGGAACTCGCCCGGCATGCCGACACAAAGGCCGAGAGCGCCACGTCTCCCGCCGCGTGACCATAGGTGTCGTTCAGCGATTTAAACCGGTCGATGTCCGCGATCACAATTGCGAGAGGGGTTAGGCCGGATGCCCGGCGATCGATCTCGGCGCGGGCCAAATCGAGGAAATGCCGGCGGGACGCGGCACCCGTCAGCGAGTCCGTCGCCGCCAGAAGCCGGAACTCTTCCGCCAGCTTCTCCCGCGCTTTCACCTCGCCTTCCAAACGAACCTTGGTATCACGCAGTTCGGACTGCAGCCGGTCCGACACGCGCACCATGCGTTTCTGCTCTTTGATCGCACGCCGATACGCAGTCGTGAGCTGCTGAAGCCCTTTTGACATTTCAGCCAGTTGAACCGTCATCTGCTCTGCTTCGGCAAGCAGGCGGTCCTCTTCTGTGAAAAGGTCGGATCCTGTCTCTCGGTTGGATGATGCTGGTTGTTTGGCCTTGCTCAATCCGCTGCCTCCAGCATTCCGGGCTCAAGCGAGAAGCTCGCATGGACAAAGTCCTCGGCGAAATCCTCTCCGAGTTCTTCCATCATGTCGTCATCCGGATCAAAGAACCATCGAACGGAGACGGCCCGGCCCGCTTCCGCTGCCTTCTCCAGAAGCTGGAACAGGTTCATGAGCGCCTTGGCGCTGGAGGAGTTGAAGTAGACCATCGCGACATCGACCATGAGCGCTTTGTCGGCGTCTTGCTCCAGATACTCCGTAAGGGATTCCAGGATCGGGCCGTAGAACTTCCCGGCGTCTTCCGGATAGCTCTCTCCGGACAAGGTCATGCGGCCGGCATCCGCATCCAACCTGACGTTCGGGGTTCGTGCCGTGGCGGCGATCGATATCATCATCTCTGACATGGTCCGCCTCCGCTTCAGATATACGCCTTAAGGACGAAAAACTTCTCATCTCCGTCCAGATCAAGGAAGTCGAATTCCAGCGGTGCGCTGACGCGACGGGCGATCTCGATCAAGCCAATGGTTGCTCCAACACTGGATTCTTCGGGTTCCTCCCGCAGTTTCTCCCGGTAGTGGCTCTTGAGTTGCTGCTGGTCCATGGACTGCAAGAGCTCCAGCCGCTCTTTCAATCTCGCTCCGCTATCCGGATCGACCGCGTTGCCGCAGATGACGAAGTACCGGTCGTTCTCGTAGCCGAGTGAAACAATGCCTGCGGAGAACCGGCCGGACACTTCTTCCTGATGCCCATCACTCTCCGAGGAGTAGCGGATCACGTTTTGAACCTGCTCGACGAAAACAGAGAAGACCTTCTTCCGGACAGCTCGATCCGTTTGGTTCAAGTCCAACTGCCGTTTCACCGTCTCGCCCAGCGAGAACAGAAGCGTCTCGGACACATGACCCGAGTAGGTGAACAGGATGTTCTGACCGTGAAGAACGGTACGCAGTTCAAGGACGCTATCGGCCAACATGACAGATCTCCGGAAGGGGCCTAAACGCCAGTTGCGATCGGACGGAACGCGAGTATCGACACATCGTCTCTGACCTGCTGCTCACCCCGGTAAGCGGTCAAATGGTCGGTCAGCTGCGATAGCTGCGCGCTTAAGACAGTCTCGGACGACTCCGAGAGAAGCTTGTGAAGACGACGCCGGCCGAATGCGCGGAGCGGCTCGCCGCCCATCGTGTCCGGCACGCCGTCGGAGTAGAGATAAACCGTGTCACCGTCCTGGATGTCGATCCGGTGGACCGTGAAGGAATCCGGGATCCGGACGCTGCGGTATCCGATCCGGTGCCGGTCCGCCTTGAATTCAGCGACGGCATCGTTCGCTTTGATGACAAGCGGGATGCCGGCGCCAGCGTACTCCAGCACACCTGTCCTGCGGTCATACAAGCAAAGAGCGGCCTCGAGACCATCGTCGGACCCGGACCCAGCGGTTCCGTCGCTCGGCGTATCCTGACGCAGACGCGTCCTGACGGCCCGGTCGAGGCGCAGAAGAATGTCTCCCGGATCGTCGAGCGCGTGGCTTTCCAGGATCTTCTCCAGCGCCGCGGCGACCACCAATGTGATGAACGCGCCGGGAACCCCATGACCGGTGCAGTCGCACAGGAAGAGGATGCCTTTGTCGCCCCGCTGCTCCAACCAGACGTAGTCGCCGCTTACGACCTGTAGCGGCTCCCAAACCATAGCGACCTCGTCAACGATCCCGTCCAGCGCTTTGTCGTCCGGCAGTGTGCCGACCTGGATGCGTTTGGCATACTGAATGCCCTCAAGGATCGTTTCGTTCGCATCCGCCAAGGCCCGCTCCCGCTCTTCAAGCGTCCCGATCGTCTCGCGCAGCCGGCCAATGGCGCTACGGATCATGGCGGTCATGGGCCGGAAGATCAGCAGAACCTCCAACACGAGAAGCAGCAAGGTCGCCAGCCACATGAGGGTCTTGTAGAGCCGCAGATCCTTTACCGATTCCTCTCCCTCCGCCTGGATCGAACGGACGTGATAATCCAGCTTCCCGGGAAGCTCCTGGTAGGCGATCCGAACGATCTCAGCGACATCAGCGTCCGGGCTTTCTGTTGAGTTGCCAACGTCCCGGGCAAGAGAGATGTACTCCGCCAAGAGCGTATCGAGCGACGACGAACCTTCGAAGATCGCGCCGCTGATCCGGTCACTCATCACCCCCTGGTCCGGGCGATCGGTCTGCCCAGGCTGGCAGGAGATTCCCTCGCTTGCCGTGGCGCGCAGCCCCTCTGTCTGGCGGGCCAGCAACGCGTAATGCGCCCGCTCCATCAGATCGGCACAACCAAGGACCAACCCGCGCGGGTCCTTGCCCGTTGCGTCCCTGAAGGATTCGAGGTTGGAGGCGATCATCGCGATCCGCTGGCTCAGCATGCGCTGGCGGCCGGCCACGTTGACCTCAGCCGCGACCTGCTCTTGGGCGGAGATAAGTAGGACAGTGGTCATCCAGATCGCGGTCGAAAGGGTGCCGACGATGACGAGCCCGATCACATAGGCAATCGTCGGAATTCGGCCAACATCCTCCGCTTTCCCAAGAATTCGGGCGATGCGGCCACGGGAGCCACCCTCCGCGGGCTCAAGGCTCGCAGAACCAATCGCCATCAATGCCTCCGGGCAAAACGAACGAAGATCTGCTCGTTCATGACAGGTAACACTTTAACGGGTAACGCCGGACCCAATTAACCATCGCATGTTCGCCTCTCGCGGTTAACGGACCGTTACTTTGAGAAAAGAAAATCGCCTGGGAGCGCTCTCAACGGTCTGATTGGCACACAAGGCGTTAGCGCTCTACGACCCATCCGTCTTCCGGAACGGCGACGTCTCCGCCAAATACTCTTTCTCTCTTTCGATTTGGCGGCGCTCGCGGATCAGGAAATCCTCGACGGCGTTCCGAAATCCGGCGTCCGGGATGTAATGCGCGCTGTAGGTATGCGTTGGAAGATAGCCGCGTTGGATCTTGTGTTGCCCTTGGGCGCCCGCCTCCACTGTCGACAGACCCCGCTCAATGGCGAAATCGATGGCCCGGTAATAGCAGCACTCAAAATGAAGAAATCTGAAATCGGCGAGGCAACCCCAGTTCCTGCCGTAGAGCGCGTCCTTGCCAATGAGATTGAGCGCCCCGCCCACCAACGTTCCGTTCATCTCCGCCATCACCAGAAGGACGCGGTCGGCCATCCGTTCGCCCAACATGGAAAAGAAGGAACGCGTCAGATACGCGGAACCCCATTTCCGGTCGGTGGTATCCCGGTAGAAGCGGAAGAACGCATCCCAATGACGTTCCTCGATGGCATCACCCGTCAGCATCAGAATGTCGATGCCGTGGGACGCCGCCTCCCGCCGTTCCTTTCGGATCGATTTGCGTTTGCGCGAGGACAATGCGCCCAGGAAATCGTCGAAGGTTTCGTATCCGTCGTTCCGCCAATGGTACTGGAGCGCGGTCCGCCGCAAGAAGCCCTTGTCGCCGAGGAGCGACCAGTCATCCTCGTCTGCGAAAATGGCGTGCAGCGAGGAAAAACCCTGGCGTTCGGTCGTCTCTTTCATCGCTTCCGCAAGCGCGGCGGCCACCGGTTTCCGCTCGACCTCTGGCCGTATCAGCAGCCGTGGCCCGGTTACCGGGGTATAGGGAACGGTGGAGATCAGCTTCGGATAGTACCGGCCGCCCGCACGCTCATAGGCGTCCGCCCAACCCCAGTCGAAGACATACTCACCGTAGGAGTGCCCTTTGAGATAAAGCGGCACCACCGCTTCCGCCTGACCCTCCGCTTCGAGGACCAGATGATGGGGCAGCCAACCGGTGTCGGAGGCAACTGAGCCGCTGTCCTCCATCGCGGACAAGAAATCAAAACTGAGAAACGGATTGTCGGCGCCTGCACACGCGTCCCAATTGTCGGCGCCGATGTCGTGGATCGAGTCGACCGCGCGGATTATCGCGGTCCTGCCTTCGCCCTCGGGCATCCAACGATCTCCCTCACTCAGCCGACGCCACGAGACTAGGCGCCAAAGCGATGGCGGCAAGGTGGGAAATCGCCACACCTGGCCGCAAGACCGAAACGATCCGCCGGACTACGGTTTGATCTCCACAATGGCCTCGATTTCGACGGGCGCACCAAGAGGCAGGCCCGGGCTGCTGACCGCGGATCGGGCGTGCTGGCCCTTTTCCGCGCCGAGCAAGGCAACCAGCAGGTTTGAAGCCCCGTTGATGACCTCAGGCTGACGGGCGAACCCGTCCGCTGCGTTAACGAAACCGACGAGCTTCACGATCCGGACGATCCGGTCGAGATCACCGCCAAGCGCCACCTTCATCTGAGCCAGGATGTTCAGGGCACAGGTCTCGGCGAAAGTCGCCCCCTCGCTTACGCTGTAATCGATGCCGATCCGGCCAGTTCCTTGAAGTTTGCCGTCCTTGAAGGGGAGCTGCCCCGCAACGAAAGCCTGGTTTCCGGTCACCACCACGGGCACGTAACTCCCCGCCGCCGGGGCCGCGGCCGGTAGTGTCAGACCCTTCTCCTTCAACGCCTCATCAATCGACGACACGGCCCTTCTCCTTCGCTTGAGATCCAACTGATACGCGCGCAAACCGATCGCGACCGTAGCGGCGTTCGCGCACGACCACTAGCCCTTTCCCAAGGCACTTCATCTCGCTAGTCTCGGCTGCATAAAAAGCGCGTGCGCCTGAAGAGACGCACCCGAGGGGACGATCGGAATCGTCCTCAGGAGCTTCACAGGGTGGTGGGAGCGGTGATGGTGCCGCTCCCGCTTCCGACGCCCGGGAAGACGCCGGAACCGCAAGGACCACACCGTCCCCAGCAGCGTGATCCCTTTCCGCCCACAAGCCGGTCATTGTGGCGCTTGTGCGGCGCGAATCGAAAATATGGTAATCGAAGCGACTCAGAACCACAACATATATGTGGCCAAATTGAGGACTGCTCACGGATGAATAGAAGAATCATCCGTAATTAGGGCTGTGATGACCCCGATTATCCGGTGACAAGGCCGCAATGACATCGCGAATCGGCGACAGAGAGGACGGCGCCTCACCCCATGTCGTCATCAGAGAGAAGCTTAGCCACCTCTACGAGAGTCGTTCCGGACGACCGGGACTCGACAACCTCTTTGCCCAAGGATGTCTGTTCGACCTTCCGCCAGACCTCAGCCGCCCCATCAAACATGCGGCGGTCGAAACCCGCGGCTTCGAATGTGTCGGCGATCTCCTCCATCTCTCCCACCCATCGATAGGCTTTGGGGGGCATGCTCGGAACGAACCGCTCCGCAAAGGACAAGAGATCGGGCTGGCTTGATTCCATCTCGACGATCAGGGCGTCAGCAACACCGTTTCGGGCAGCGGCCGTAAAGGACTGCGTCGCGATGGCGGTCAGGCCCTTCGTCAGGCTCGCATAACACATCTTGATGGCCGAGGCCGCACCGATACCGCCTTCCAGAGCCCGGACATCAAGACCTGTCCCCACAAGCCGCATCATCTCCGGCGCTTCCTCGCCCGACGCATACAGCCGTGGGCTGCCACGTCCAGGGCGGGGAGGACCGCCGATGATGCCGCCATCCACGAACATAAGCCCCGACGCGGCGACGATCTCAGCCCCCTGCCGGGCCGTTTCCGGCGATACGGCGTTCAGGTCCCAGATATACGGCCTCCCCTCAACCCGCGTGGCCGCGTCGGCCAATGCTTGGAGGGTTTCGATGGAACGGGAGGGCGGTAGGATCGACATCACCACGTCGGCCGCGTCCAACACGGCCTCAAGCGATCCCAGATCCTCGATCCCTGCCGTCTGGCTTAGGGCGGTGGTCCGGGCCGACCGTCCAACAAGGCTTGTCACGACCCGAAGGCCGCCCTCGACCATCATCCGGCCGATGGCATGTCCCATGTCTCCGGGCGCCAGAACGGCCGCACAACGGAATGTCATTGCACACTCTCCTTTCCGCCCATGTCGGCGGGGCCGGACGGATGATTGCCCAACAATCGCTCCAACGCGGTTACGACCGCGGATGCCGGAATGAGGTCCGGATCCTCTCCGCCGTAAGTCTTGGAGTCGACGATCTCCAGCCGCAGCGCTGCCGGTGCGTACTTCTCCGGATCGTGCTTGGAGAACAACGAAACAAGCGGTGCGCCGCCGACCGCGAGCATATGCCCCGTCCCACTGTCATTCGCCACGGCGGCGGCGAGCCGCGAGGCTAACGCGATCACCAGGGAGGGCCCCTTGAGATCCTGGCGGTCATCCTTGCGATCCCATTCCGGAAAGACGGCTTGTGGAACCGCCTCGGCAACGGTCTGGACCAGATCCCGTTCCTCCGGTCCCAGGAACATGACCGGTGTGCGCCCCTTTGACGCTTGGTCGCGGGCAATCTGGAGGAACCGGTCCAGGGGCCAGATCTTGGTTCCGTCGCCAGCACCCGGGGAGATA
This sequence comes from Thalassobaculaceae bacterium, assembly GCA_963691835.1. GTDB lineage: Bacteria > Pseudomonadota > Alphaproteobacteria > Thalassobaculales > Thalassobaculaceae. The sequence continues at coordinate 2,264,023 of OY829383.1, read as the reverse complement.
CCGATGTAGGACGGCCCCTCCGGCAGCAGAACCCGTGCGAGATCGCGATAGGCCTCAGCAACCTCGATTGGCGCGCGCCCTTCGGGGCCATCGGGCCGGTTCGCGACAAGATCCAATAGCGCGGAAAGCTGCGGGTTCAGCGCCTTTGGCCGCACGAAACCCTTGGGCGGTTTCCGGTCGGACAGCAGAAAGTCGGCTGTTCCGGAAACGTATACCCGGTGGCGGATCCGGCGCACCGCCAGGGACCGGGCCACATTGCGCTGAGTATCGACAACAAGATCGAAGCGGCGGCCGTCGACCGGCGCTCTCGGTGAGACGATCTCCCACCCCGACACGCCGACCCCCCCATGCTCAATGACCTCATCGATCAGCGACTGAATGGCCGGGGCGAGAACGGAGGCGTACGTCGTCGGGCCCGTACCCGCCATCCACGTGATCCGGGCTTGTGGAAAGCGAGCGCGGCAATCCTGAAGAAACGGCAGCTTGAACAGCCCGTCACCGATAGTCTCGCCGCAAGAGTAGATGAGAACGGTCTCAGGAGGCGGGGTCATGAGTGCCATGGTGAAACTCTGCAACAGGCCTTCTGAGCGGCGGCGGCGCCGGACGTGAATCGGAACGGTCGGGTGTGGTTCGGCGAGGTGAAATCGGCTATACGGCAGAACTATATATCGGGTGTGGAAACGGCGCCATGCGGACGGAGTTCGTCTCTGGCTTTGGTTCCCGCCGCGCCGCGAGGGACCATGACAGCGCAGATCTCCATTCCCGTTGCTCCAGGCGAGTTGATCGACAAGTTGACGATCCTTGCGATCAAGGACGCCCGTATCGAAGACCCTGACAAGCGGGCAAATGTCCGCCGGGAACTGGATCTGTTGGACGCGGTCCGAAAAGCCTCAATCCCGGAAACCGATCAGCTCCGGGATCTGACCGATGCGTTGCGCGCCGTGAATGAGACACTTTGGGATGTGGAGGACCGGCTGCGGGATCAGGAACGCGACGGTAGTTTCGGCAACGCCTTCGTTGAGGACGCGCGCCTTGTCTACAAGACGAATGACCGGCGGGCCGAGTTGAAGCGGGAGATCAACCTCGCTCTGGGCTCCGACATCGTCGAGGAGAAGTCCTACGCGCCCTACTAACAACAGGAGCGGACGGACCCGGTCCGGCTTCGGTTATCGGCATCCGGCCCCCCCAGTCTGGAGCCATCCATGACGCATTCGGCATCGGATGCAGGCACCCGCGGCGTCGGTATCGGCCACCGCGTGGCGGGCGGACTTCTGATGGCGGTGCTTGTGCTTTACCCGGCTGTCGGCCTCCTGACCAAGAACGCTCTGGGGACTCTCTTTCTGCTCTCCGCCGTTTTGATCCTGGGGCTGGCCTGGGCCGCCGACAGACGCCGTCTCATTCCGGGATGGGAGGCCTCCGTTCTGGCCGTCCTCCTCGGCTCAGCCGCCTCGGTCGGCCTCGTGCTCGGTGTCTGTGAGCGGTGCGGCGAACAAACGATCGAGAAATTGCCCCTCGCCTTGCTGCTCCTCTGGATCGGATCCGCGCCCCTTCTGTCCACGTCCTTGCCGGCGGCGAGGCGGGTCCTGACCGCCACGTTGGGAGGCATCGGGCTAGGGCTGGTGGTCGGCATGATCGAGCTCAGCGCGGACGCGTGGATCTACCGGATGGTGAATGGGTTCGATAGCACCCAGGACGTTTGGCGGTCCCGATACAACCGTGGGGTCACAGCGTTGTTGCTTTTGTCTTGGGTTGTTGTTCCCGGCCTGATGGCGACCCGGCGACGGGCATGGGCGATCGGGCTCGTCGTGGCGGCGACAGGGCTCGCCCTGTGGTCTGACAGTGCTGCCACCCAACTTGCGGCCGGTGTTGCCTTGGTTGTCTGGCTGATCGCGCTTGCGGCGCCCAGAGGCGCCCTCCTGTTGGTGCTGACCGGATCGGCCGCCATCATCGTTTCGGCACCGTGGACATTGGGTGAGCTGCTGGGTGTCGTTAGCGGTATGGGATGGTCCTTCGCCCCCTCCCACTTCGAACGGCTTGAGATCTGGAACCACGCGTCGGGTCATGCCCTGTCGGGGCCGTGGTGGGGCCATGGCATCGGTAGCCATCGCACACTGCCGCTGATCGATGCAGCGACAACCACTTACGCCATCCTTCAGAAACCGCCGATCCACGCCCATAACGCTGCGGTGCAGCTCTGGATCGAGTTCGGTTGGATGGGGGCGTTCCTCGGCGTCGGACTTCTATGGGTGATCTGGCGGGAGTTGATGGGCAAGACGGACACAATGCCGATACCGCCATCGTTTGTCGCCGCCGCGGCGGCGGGTCTGACAATTTCGATGTTGGCCTACGGTACCTGGCAGATCAGTTGGCTCGGCACGATCGGAACTGTTCTGGTCGTGGCGAAAGCATCGGCAGCACTGGCCGCTAGCGCGCTTCATGAAGGAAGCGGCGGGCAGTCCTGACCGTCTAGACGATGCCGTTTAACTTTCAGATCTCTTGAGATCCGCGACGTTCTTCTGCATCGCGTCAATCAGCACCTGAACGTTGCCGCCCCCCCGCTGGATCACGGAGGCGTACTCGTTCCGCTGCGTGACCCCGAGGCTGACCCCCTCGATAATCAAATCGACAATCCGGAACTCGCCCTTCTCAAGCGGCAGAATGCGCCAGACGAGGTTGATCGGCTTCCCAGCTCCATTCGGATCGAAGATCTCGCTCTTCACGAAGACGAAGCGGCCGTTCTTACTTTCCTGATTGCCCGTCGTCCGGATCTGTTGGCCGCCGTAGTCCTTAAAGCGCCGGGTGTAGGTGTAGACGATCGTGTCGCGGAAAAGCTCCAGGTACGCTGTGCGCTGCTCCGGCGTTGCCAGCCGCCAGTAACGCGCCAACACGAACTGACCGATCCACGGCAGATCAAAGTTCTGATCTAGCATGGTGGCGAATCGGTCCAGTCGTCCCTGGAAGTCGAGGCTTTCATCGGTGACAAGCGACAGGGCTTCATCATTCAGCGTCTGAATGAAGCTTTCCGCGTCGTCTCCACGATCTGCGAAGGACGGTGCGGTGGGTACGGCGATCAGAAGGATCGCCAGGATCATGCTCCGGATCGTCTTCATGCGGTAGGGTCCGTTAGCTGCCTGGGGCCAATCCCGGTGTGGGCGACTCTATCGGACGTGTTCCGGTTTCGTCACCAGGGAAATAGCTTGGCGTGAACTCGTCGAAATCCTCCGACACATCGGGGATGGTGTCGTCGAGCGGCGGGGCGCCGTTCAAGATGGCCGCTTCCCGCTGCTGACGGTAGATCGAGCGCAGCCGCGCATAGGGGTCTACAGACCGTTTCAAATCGTTCACCTGATCGAAATTGCGCGCCCGGAAGTCAGTCGCGCCAAGGACACCACGCGTGATCGAAAGCGCCGTTCGCTGATCCGGCTTGAACAAATAGGTGAACGGATCGAGGAAGTGGTCAACGACCCGGCCGACCGTGTCCCGGGCGTTCGACGGACCGAACACCGGCAGCATGATGTACGGCCCTTCGCCCACACCATGAACCCCAAGGGTCTGGCCAAAGTCCTCATCCCGGAACTCGAGATCCTGTTCCGCCGCCAGGTCATAGGTCCCAAGGGCGACCGTGTTGATCGCCGCCCGTGAGGTGGTGATCTCGGCCTGCTCCAGATCTCCTTGCATGAGATCATTGGCAAGCAGAACTGGGGAGCGAAGCCATCTCAGGAAGCTCCTGACCCCATCCTGAACGGATGTGGGCAGGGATTCCTTGTAAATGAAGCTCACAGGCTGAAGGACGAGCGTGTCGAGCGCGTCGTTCATCGAGTAGACGATACGGTTAAACGGCTCGATCGGGTCGTTCTGATTCGGCTCACCAAATCCGTCAGTCTGGTTCGCGCAGCCGGAGGCGACTGCCAACGCCAGGAAACCAGCCATCAGAACAGCGCGAGACCGGGCTTTCGCCCCCGGCCGACCATTCCCTGACAATGATTTACCGCTGGCAGCGACCAAGACACTCATCCCGCGAAAAAGTAGTAATTATTTCTCGAAAGACAGGACGAGTCTGTCAATGCCATTCCTTCTTTCGCATGACTGGGAGGTAGCACACGCCCCCCACCAAAACCAGTGTGGCCATTGACAGAAATCCCCGCACGCCCTGGATGTGTTGCAAATATATCGCGGGAAAATGGATCCCTCCGCACCACGTGCGCCATCATTTGACACGTCTTGCCATTTGGAGAGAGCGACGCTGCCATTCAATAGCGCCTACAGCCCGATACAACCGTGCAGACTGGCCAAGCAAGGACGCGGCGGTGGCGTTATCGTGATTGATGGAAAGGCAACCGATCATGAACAGCGTGTCGGCCTCCCCCATGCGGTCACCGGCCATCTGGAAAACCTGGCGGGCCTCGGCATAGGCGGTCTGCGCCGGGCCAATCCGGTCAATGGCTGATTCAAGATCACCGATCGCGCGGAGAGCGGACGCCTCTCCGTTGAGATCATTCAAGCGGTTATAGATGGAGCGAGACTGCGCGTAGTTGACACGGGCTTTGTCTACGTTCTCCAGCATCATATCGATCTGAGCGAGGTCCATCAGCGTCTGAGCCGCATCCTGGACGCCACCCAGGTTCTGATAATGGCCGTACGCCTCCTTGATATACTCCCTCGCCTGGCGTTTCCGTCCCTTGGTCAGCTCAATGTTGCCTTTGCCCTTCAGCGCATCGGCGTGCTGGGCAAGAGAGTCATTGGATTTCGTCAGCGCAAGAGCCTTGTCGAACTGGCTGGTTGCTTCTTCGAGACGTCCCGCCAACCGTTCCATCTCACCCAGTCCGATGAGCAGCCGGGCTTCCATGATCTTGTTCTTCGAATCGGCGACGATCGTCCGCGCGTTACGGCCATTGTCCCGCGTGAGATCAAATCTGATCTTGTTCCGGGCGAGATCCCCCCCGCCCGACAACATGTCGGAGTTTCCGATCCGCCGTCCGGCGTCCTTGAACCGGTCCGCGGCCTCGACACAGGCTTGCTGCGCGTTCGTGACCCGGGACTGCATCCGCAGGACGTCCGCGAGTGCAAGCCGCACATTCGCCTCGCCCAGGTAATCACCGCACCGGCGATAGAGCGTCAGCGCGCGTTCGAACCGGTTTTGTGCATCCTCGGACCGCCGTTTCTGACGGTCGAGTTCGGCCCGGCAGAACAGGGCATGGGCCTCTCCCACCCGGTCCCCGGAACTGCTGAACAGGAACGCGGCCTGTTCAAGCGACGCGCTGGCCTCGTCCACCTTGGAAAGCCGGATCAGCGCTTCCGACGACCCCATCGTCGATCTGGCTTCCCCGAAGCGGTCGTTTTCCCGGCTGAACGCCGTCCGGGCCTGCTCATACAGTTGGCGGGACTGTTCCCAATCCTTGAACGTCATGCCCATATCGGCCAGCAGCAGGATCGCCTCCGCTTCACCGCGCCTGGCATTGGCTTCCTGATAGATCCGCCCCGCTTCCTGCACCATGGGGCGGGCGGAGTCCGATCGGCTACCCGTGATGTCGATCCGGGCGACCCCCATGCGGCAATCCGCATAATCCGGGTTAGCGCCCGCTTCCTTGAAGAGGTTCCCCGCCTCGAGGAAGTTCTTGCGGGCGTCACTCCGGAAACCGCTGACCCGGAACCCCTCGCCTTGGGACCAAATACGGCCCGCCACAGCACCGGTGCCCGTGCTCAACTGGCCGCCCGACCGGAGCGCCTCCATACCGCCGCTGCGTTCAATGTTCCGGGCAATTGACCAATCCACCACAAGGCCCGCCAGGCCCGCGAAACCGACGATGGAGGCGATGAAGTGCTGATACTCGGCTGGATTTCCGAGCGTAAAGAAATAGCTGACGGCGACGGCTACTCCCGTGAGTGCCAAAATCGTCAGCCGACGCTGCCACATTCCAAGGCGGCCGCGCCTTTTCGCTCTTTGGATTGCCGTCCTCAACGACGTCCACCCACAACCATTAAGACCGTATCTCGAGCGAAAAGTAACTACTCGAAACGGCTTCAATATGGGGATTCGAGGGCCGTTTGTCGACGGATTACGCCGACGGCCCGCCGTTCTTGAGACCTTTCAGGAAATGGTCGTAGAGGGGCCTGGTCAACGCCGGCTGGATGTAGATCGGGAATTGCAGAGCCGCGAGGAAAAGAAGAATCTCCGGCCCCGCCGATGCGCCGACTGCACCGGCAACCAGCGCCATGTTCCGGTTTCCACTGGCAATGGCGACGGCAGCGGCTCGCTGACGACCAAAACCCCGGAACAATACCGCGCCCATCAACTGAAGCAGCAAACTCGCGGCGAAGGCGGTTCCGACGAAAAGAGCAACCTCCCAAGGGTCGGATTCAATCCAAACCCGAACACCACCCATAACAGACAAGGCAAACGCGAACATAAGCAGGACCATCAAGCCGTCCAATGAGTCCGCGCCGGACTTCAACCGCTCCTTGCCCAGCGCGCGGCGGCACACGAAGGCAACAACGGATGCCGCCGCGATCATTCCGGCAAGCTGCAGTCCAAGCTCAATGGGATCGATTGGAACCGAGAGGCCAGTCAATCCGACGGCAATCGGCGGAAGTGTCACGGGAAACAGCACCATCCCGGCCATGGTGATGAGGAGCGCCATCGCGGCATCCAGGCGCATCAGCAATGCAATGCCCGCCGTCGATGCCAGCGGTGGACACGCGGCCCACAGAATCATCGCGGTACGAAGCGGCTCCGGCAATCCGAGAGGGATGCTGACCAGTAAGAGAACAACCGGAGCGGCAATCAGAAGCCAGATGCACGCGAACCCGACGATCATAGGCTGAGAGAGACCAGCCCGGGCCCGGTCCAGGTCAACGCGAACAAGGCTGACGGCCACAATCGCGAGAGCGAGGGGCAGAAGCGCAGGCCGAAAGATGGCTGCAAGATCCGGCAGCATCAGAGCGACGCCGAGGCTGAGAGCCATGGCAATCGTTCCATGGCGTCCGAGCGGTGCCAGCAAGGTATTGCCGAGAGCGGCGGCGAGCGCGGCAAGTGTCTTTGTGGGCGCCAACGCCGGTTCCCCTTGCAGAAGCCTTATGGAATGCGCCCCTTGCGGGCGGCGGTGTTGGCTGTATTGTCGCGGCCATGATCCAGGATGACCAGACTGATCCACGACTAGAGACTTGCCGGCTCACTGTTGCGCCGGAGTGGATCGACTACAATGGGCATATGAACGTGGGCTACTACGTCGTCGCGTTCGATAGAGCGAGCGACGGACTGTTCGACGGTCTCAATCTCGGCGTCGACTACCGCAACGCGACGGACTGCTCGATATTCATTGCGGAGGCGCACGTCACCTACGACCAGGAAGTGGCCGAGGGGGCGCCGCTGCGCTTCATGACCCGGATTCTGGACGCGGATGCAAAGCGCATTCACTACTTTCATGAGATGTACCATGCAGAGGAAGGCTATCTGGCCGCGACCAACGAGCTGATGGCCCTTCATGTGGATCTCAACGCCCGCCGGGTGTGTCCTTTTCCGGACAGCCACGCATCCGCCATTGCCGCCTTAACGGATCAACATGCGGGCCTCGTTCGCCCGAAAGGTGTCGGCCGGGTCATGGGGATCAAACGATAAAAATCGTGTCTGCCCATCTTGGCGGTTAACCTCGGGGCGGCGCTCGGCTACAAAGCATCCAACAATCAGAACGACGTCGTCGAGAGTGGGGAATATGGCGGACAAGGGCGATATCGAACAAAGCGGCGCATATGGCGTCGAAGCACTCACCGAGATGAAGAAGCGGGATATCGCGGCCATCCCCGAGAACTATGCCGTCTGGTACACCTATGTCACCGGATCGGACTCGGAACTCCGACGCACCGTGGACACGCTGACCGGCAACAGGCAGGAGTTCGATCCCTTCCGCCTCAAGGCCCTGTTCGACGATCACGTCCTGCCGAAAATGGCAGCGGATGCCATCGGCGCCGCAGGCGAGGAGTTAACTTCTATCGCCGATCAACTGGGCGATGCGATCGGCTCGGCGAACGCGAATGTTCAGAGTTATGGCGAGACGCTGGCGACGGCGAGCAACGAGCTCGAAGGCGGTCAGTCCGATGTCGCGAACGTCGTGTCGGGTCTAATCCAGTCCACCAAGAACATGCAGGAGAAGAACGAGGAGCTTCAGAGTCAGATCGAAGAGGCGTCCTCCGAAATCGAAACCCTGCGCGCCAAGCTCGAGGAGGCCCGCCGTGAGTCCGACACGGACGGTCTGACGCAGATCTCCAACAGAAAGTGCTTCGACCGGGTTATGAAGGACCGGGTCATGGAAGCGATGAGTGGTGACAGCACGTTGTGCCTTGTCATGGTAGACATCGATTTCTTCAAGAAATTCAATGACAACTATGGGCACCAGCTTGGCGATCAGGTGCTGAAGCTCGTAGCCAAGACGCTTACCACCTCCGTCCGGGAAGGTGATCTCCCAGCCCGGTATGGCGGGGAAGAGTTCTCCGTCGTCCTGCCGAATGCGGACCTGGAGGTTGCACGAGAGATTGCGGAGCGGATTCGGAAGCGGGTCGGCGCCAAGAAGATCGTGAAACGCAGCACGGGCGAGGACCTTGGCAACATCACCATGTCGCTGGGCATCGCGCGCTACGATATCGGCGAGTCGATGCAGGACCTGATCAAGCGCGCGGATGAGGCGCTCTACGCCGCAAAGCGGACCGGCCGGAACCGTGTCCTGACGGAAGTTGATCTGAAGGCGCTTCAGGACGCCTGACGGTCCGTCTCTTCATTTGGACACGCGCGTGCGTGTGTCGCGGGTCCAGAGGGGCAGTCCCCCAGATGGACGGTCCCCCGGATGGAGAGCCCCAGCGTCAGTCGTTTGGCCGACAACCACTTACGATGACGTGGCCTGCAAGCGACCAGTGCAGGTCAACCGCGCGGAATCCCGCCTCGCGAAGCCAATCCAACTGCTCTGCCAGAGTGGATGGCCGGTCGACGGGGTCGGGACCGTGCTGCCGGTAGTAGTTCCAATCGAGAGATCGGAAGACATCGTAGCCCGACCGGTCGCCAAGGATCGCTTCGGACCGGCGAACCACCTCTTCATCCCACTGTCGGGCGAGTATCTCCCGCCCGGCAGCATCGGCTGGCTCCACCAGATCGGCCAAAACGAAGACTCCGCCCGGACGCAGCATGGAAAAGACGTCTCGGAAGAGATCCAGTTTCGCAATCCCTTCCAGATGATGGACGGCAAGCGAACTGACAACGGCATCAACGTTCTGTGGTTCGGCCCGCCATGACACATCTTCCAGCCTGAACAACCGGGTATCCAGGCGCTCTGAAGCCGGACCCACGGTTTTCCGGGTCTCCGCCAACATCGCGTCGGAGCCGTCATAACAGACCATCCGGGTTTGTGAGTCCGCATCCAGGAACGCTTTCGCGAGCAACCCCTGTCCGGAGCAAATTTCGACGACCGTCTTGGGAGCACCGGTCACGCCATGGACACGATCCACGATGATCTGTAGCTGCCTCTCCCGCTCAGGCACGAATACCTGTCCGTGAAGAACGAATTGGGCTGTATCGTCCTCGTCCCAGGCCGGCGCTTGTCCCCTAGGATCAGACATCCCGGGCACTCAACGGATCAATGGCTGACCTTGTCGATCCTGTAGCGGACATGGGCGTCATCCACACTTTCCCAGGCCTTGCGCTGCCAAACGGCCTTGGCTGCTTCGTAGGTCTCGAAGGGACCGATCCGCTCCTCTTCGCCGCCGTTCGCCATCTCTTTGAAGTCGGTTGAACTGTAGGCGCCGCCGACGACCCAGAACTCATCCGCCGCCTCATGCAGGATGCGGTAACGGGTATGCGCGTCGTCAACATTCTCCCAGGCGAGTTTCGCCCAAACCGTCTTCGCCGTGTCGTAGTCGGGGAACGGTCCGATCTTCTGCTCCGCGTCCCCGCCCACAATGTGCGTGAAGGTCGTGTCCGTATAGGTTCCGCCGATGACCCAATAGCTCATAACCGTCCCCCAAAAGCCGTGATGAAATGTTAGGCGCCGCCCCCGACCTCGACGACAGTCCTGCCGCGGACCTCGCCCTTCAAGATTGCCGTGGCCCGAGCCGGAAGATCTTCGAGCGTGCACGCCTCGGCCATACCGGCAAGCTGCTCTGCTGAAAGAATGGAGACAAGGCGCTCCCAAGCGGCGACGCGCTTGTCTTTCGGACACATCACGCTGTCGATGCCCAACAGATTCACGCCGCGAAGCAGAAAGGGGAGAACGGTCGTCGAAAGATCGTTACCGCCGGCAAGACCGACGGCCGCAACGGAGCCGCCGTATTTCACCTGTGTCAGGAGATTGGCAAGTGTCGTCCCGCCCACATTGTCGATGGCCCCGGCGAACCGCTCTTTCGCCAAGGGCCGCGTCGGCGCCTCCGAAAGCTCGGAGCGGTCGATGATCGCAGATGCCCCTAAACCCTTCAGGTAGGCATGCTCCGCCTCGCGTCCCGTCGACGCCGCAACGGTGTATCCGAGCTTCGCCAACAGCGCCGTGGCAACGCTGCCGACACCGCCGGCCGCGCCAGTCACAAGAATCTCGCCGCTATCCGGCCCGATGCCATGCGCCTCCAGCGCGTCGATCGCCAGCATGGCCGTGAACCCCGCGGTGCCGACAGCCATGGCGTCGCGCGCGGAAAGCCCCGACGGCAACGGCACAAGCCAGTCGCCCTTCACCCGGGCCATCTCGGCAAACCCGCCCCAATGCATCTCACCGACGCGCCATCCCGTCAGGACCACAGCGTCGCCGGGCTTGAAGTCGGGGTTCTCGGAGGCTTCGACCACGCCGGAGAAATCGACACCCGGGACATGGGGGTAGGCCCGCACCAAACGGCCGATGCCGTTTACAATCATCCCGTCTTTGTAGTTGAGCGTGGAGTACCCGACCCGAACCAGAACGTCGCCTTCGGGCAGATCGTCTGTGGTCAGTGTCTCGATCGCCGAGGATACCTTGCGGTCATCTGACTCGCGCAAGACCAGAGCACGGAAGGACTGGGACATGGATCAGGCACCTCACACCAATGGGATGCCGGACACTTACGGCAGCAGCCCGCCGCCGTCCAGTCCATGATTTGCGTTGGGACGAAAGGCGCGCCAAGCATCGACGCGCCTTTCTCCAGATCAGGTCAGCAGCTGCATGTTGGAGTCGAGGTCCTCACCGAAACCGCCGTCGTCCATGCCGCCGGCATCACCGCCATCGCCACCGTCGTCATCGTTGTCTTCCGGGGTCTCGTCGGCGAAGGGATCGCTGCCGCCAACCGCGTCCTCGCCTTCACCTTCGGTGATGGACATCCAGTCATCGTTGTTGGAGTCACCACCCAGTTCAGCAAGCAACGCGTGTTCCTCTTCCTCGGTGAAGTCTTCATCAACGCCCTCGTCTTCGGCATCATCGCCTTCGTCCGCGACCAGGACGTCGTCGTCATTGTCCTCGTCATCGTCTTCGGCGGCGCCGACGGACGTGTCATCGCCTTCGGCGCCGACGGTTTCCTCATCGCCGTCGTCCGCAGCACCCTCGACCGTCTCCTCATCGGAGCCGGAGCTGGCGCCTTCGACCGTATCTTCCTCCTCTTCGGAAGCGGCCGTCCCCGTGACGGAGTCTTCACCCTCGGTGCTGCCGTCGACCGAGTCCTCCTCTTCTTCGGAGGCAGCGGTACCCGCCAGAGAGTCCTCGCCGTCGGAGTCGCCTTCGAGCGTGTCCTCTTCCTCTTCGCCGGCAGCGGTGCCGCTGACGGAGTCATCGCCCTCAGCCCCGCTTTCGCCGCCTTCGACCGAGTCTTCTTCTTCGGCCGCAGCAGCACCAGCAACTGAGTCGTCCCCTTCTTCGCCGCTGAGGCCGCCTTCCAGGGAATCGTCCTCAGCCGCACCAGCAAGGGTGTCGTCCTCGGGATCGGGGATGTTGGTCACCTCGACCGAGGCGGATGCCGGATCGCTATCCCGGCCGTGCTCGTCCGACACACTGACGGAGATCGTGGGCGTCTCACCGGCGCCGTCGATGCCGTCACTGCGAAGCGTCACCGACCGCAGAACATCCTGATAGGTCTCCGGATCCGCGTTGCCCGAGATCGTCAGCGTCAGCGTGCCGTCGTCGCCCTCGGTCACGCTGGCATTAAGTCGGGTCCCTTCGGTATCGACAACCAGCTCACCACCAGAGATGTCCTCGACCGTTACAGTGGCCTCGGAGATCCGGTCCTCTTCATCCGCGTCGTAGACCTCGACCGACTCCAGAAGGGCGGTTTCGCCTGCACCTTCCTCAGCGCTTCCCTCGCCATCCTCGCCAACCGCCACGGCGGCAGCAGCCGCACCGACGTTGATCTGGACAGGGTTCACGCCGCTGACAACCGGCTTCCGGCTGATCGCCGTTTTCTGGCCGTCGACATAGAGCTGAACATCCTCGAAGCCCTTGGCCTGGATGCCGAGGCCATCAAGGTCGGCATTGGCACTGGACGAGACGTCTCCATCGTCCACTGCGTCGAAGTGGTCCTTCACCTGGCCGAGCGCGTCGTCGTAGTTGCCGCTTTCGTACTCCTCCGCCGAGATCTCGATTCGAAGGGTGTCGTCACCGGAACCGCCCTGAAGCGTATCGTCGCGGCCGCCCTCGTTCTCTTCGACGTTGTAGATCAGGACATCGTCGCCCGAGCCGAGATCAATGGAGTCGGCACCCGCACCATCCTCGACGAGGTCATCTCCATCACCTGAGAAGATAACGTCCGCCCCGGCGCCCGCGATGATCGTGTCACGGCCTGAGCCGGAACTGATCGTATCCTTGCCCGAGCCCGTGGTGATCTTGTCATCGCCGGTGGTCGTGTAGACACGGTTGTTGCCATCACCGGCGTCGATCCGGTTGTCGCCCGAACCCGCACTGATCGTGTCGTTACCAGCACCGCCATCGATCGTGTCGTCGCCGTTGCCCGCCGTGACGTAGTTGTTGCCGTCACCCGCATCGATCCAGTTGTCACCAGTGCCCGCGTTGATGGTATCGCGGCCAGCACCCGCCTCGATACGGTCGTCACCTTCACCAGAAGTGATCAGATCCGCACCGGAACCCGACTCGATCGTGTCGTCGCCCGACGTTGTGTAGACACGGTTGTTGCCGTCCCCGGCGTCAATCTTGTTATCACCGGCACCCGCGCTGATCGTGTCGTTACCGGCACCGCCGTCGATCGTGTCGTCGCCGTTGCCCGCTGAGACCCAATCAGCGCCGTCGCCGGCATCGATCCGGTTGTCCCCGCTGCCCGCGTTGATCGTGTCGCGGCCCGCACCCGCCTCGATACGGTCATCGCCAGTGCCGGAATTGATCAGGTCCGCGCCGGAGCCTGACTCGATCGTGTCGTCACCGGTCGTCGTGTAGACGCGGTTGTTACCGTCCCCGGCGTCGATCTCGTTGTCGCCGGAACCCGCACTGATCGTGTCGTTACCGGCACCGCCGTCGATCGTGTCGTCGCCGTTGCCAGCCGTGACCCAATCCGCACCGTCGCCCGCATCGATACGGTTGTCACCGGTGCCAGCGTTGATGGTGTCGCGGCCAGCGCCCGCCTCGATACGGTCGTCACCTTCGCCTGAAGTGATCAGATCCGCACCGGAACCCGACTCGATCGTATCGTCGCCCGACGTTGTGTAGACGCGGTTGTTGCCGTTGCCAGCGTCGATCTTGTTATCACCGGCACCCGCGCTGATCGTGTCGTTACCGGCACCGCCGTCGATCGTGTCGTCGCCGTTGCCCGCTGAGACCCAATCAGCGCCGTCGCCGGCATCGATCCGGTTGTCCCCGCTGCCCGCGTTGATCGTGTCGCGGCCCGCACCCGCCTCGATACGGTCATCGCCAGTGCCGGAATTGATCAGGTCCGCGCCGGAGCCTGACTCGATCGTGTCGTCACCGGTCGTCGTGTAGACGCGGTTGTTACCGTCCCCGGCGTCGATCTCGTTGTCGCCGGAACCCGCACTGATCGTGTCGTTACCGGCACCGCCGTCGATCGTGTCGTCGCCGTTGCCAGCCGTGACCCAATCCGCACCGTCGCCCGCATCGATACGGTTGTCACCGGTGCCAGCGTTGATGGTGTCGCGGCCAGCGCCCGCCTCGATACGGTCGTCACCTTCGCCTGAAGTGATCAGATCCGCACCGGAACCCGACTCGATCGTATCGTCGCCCGACGTTGTGTAGACGCGGTTGTTGCCGTTGCCAGCGTCGATCTTGTTATCACCGGCACCCGCGCTGATCGTGTCGTTACCGGCACCGCCGTCGATCGTGTCGTCGCCGTTGCCCGCTGAGACCCAATCAGCGCCGTCGCCGGCATCGATCCGGTTGTCCCCGCTGCCCGCGTTGATCGTGTCGCGGCCCGCACCCGCCTCGATACGGTCATCGCCAGTGCCGGAATTGATCAGGTCCGCGCCGGAGCCTGACTCGATCGTGTCGTCACCGGTCGTCGTGTAGACGCGGTTGTTACCGTCCCCGGCGTCGATCTCGTTGTCGCCGGAACCCGCACTGATCGTGTCGTTACCGGCACCGCCGTCGATCGTGTCGTCGCCGTTGCCAGCCGTGACCCAATCCGCACCGTCGCCCGCATCGATACGGTTGTCACCGGTGCCAGCGTTGATGGTGTCGCGGCCAGCGCCCGCCTCGATACGGTCGTCACCTTCGCCTGAAGTGATCAGATCCGCACCGGAACCCGACTCGATCGTATCGTCGCCCGACGTTGTGTAGACGCGGTTGTTGCCGTTGCCAGCGTCGATCTTGTTATCACCGGCACCCGCGCTGATCGTGTCGTTACCGGCACCGCCGTCGATCGTGTCGTCGCCGTTGCCCGCTGAGACCCAATCAGCGCCGTCGCCGGCATCGATCCGGTTGTCCCCGCTGCCCGCGTTGATCGTGTCGCGGCCCGCACCCGCCTCGATACGGTCATCGCCAGTGCCGGAATTGATCAGGTCCGCGCCGGAGCCTGACTCGATCGTGTCGTCACCGGTCGTCGTGTAGACGCGGTTGTTACCGTCCCCGGCGTCGATCTCGTTGTCGCCGGAACCCGCACTGATCGTGTCGTTACCGGCACCGCCGTCGATCGTGTCGTCGCCGTTGCCAGCCGTGACCCAATCCGCACCGTCGCCCGCATCGATACGGTTGTCACCGGTGCCAGCGTTGATGGTGTCGCGGCCAGCGCCCGCCTCGATACGGTCGTCACCTTCGCCTGAAGTGATCAGGTCCGCGCCGGAACCCGACTCGATCGTATCGTCGCCCGACGTTGTGTAGACGCGGTTGTTGCCGTTGCCAGCATCGATCTTGTTATCGCCGGCACCCGCGCTGATCGTGTCGTTACCGGCACCGCCGTCGATCGTGTCGTCGCCGTTGCCCGCTGAGACCCAATCAGCGCCGTCGCCGGCATCGATCCGGTTGTCACCGCTGCCCGCGTTGATCGTGTCGCGGCCAGCACCCGCCTCGATACGGTCATCGCCAGTGCCGGAATTGATCAGGTCCGCGCCGGAGCCTGACTCGATCGTGTCGTCACCGGTCGTCGTGTAGACACGGTTGTTACCGTCCCCGGCGTCGATCTTGTTATCACCGGCACCCGCGCTGATCGTGTCGTTACCGGCACCGCCGTCAATCGTGTCGTCGCCGTTGCCAGCCGTGACCCAATCCGCACCGTCGCCCGCATCGATCCAGTTGTCGCCAGTGCCTGCGTTGATGGTATCGCGGCCAGCACCCGCCTCGATCCGGTCATCACCTTCGCCGGAATTGATCAGGTCCGCGCCCGATCCCGTCTCGATCGTGTCGTCGCCCGACGTTGTGTAGACGCGGTTGTTGCCGTTGCCAGCATCGATCTTGTTATCGCCGGCACCCGCGCTGATCGTGTCGTTGTGCTTGCCGCCCTCGATGGTGTCGTCGCCAGAGCCTGCTGTAACGTAGTTGTTGCCGTCACCCGCATCGATCTTGTTATCGCCGCCGCCGGCATTGATCGTGTCTCGGCCAGAACCCCCGTCGATCGTGTCGTCGCCAGAGCCTGCCGTCACCCGGTTGTTGCCCGAGCCAACATCGATCCTGTTGTCACCATCGCCCGCATTGACGTTGTCGTCATGACGGCCAGCCGAGATCGTGTCGTCATCCCGGCCCGTGACCACCGTGTTCCGGCCGTCACCCACCGTGATCTTGTTGTCGCCGTCGCCCGCGATCACACGGCCGTCGCCGCCCTCGGCACTGATCGTGTCGTCGCCGGAGCCCGTCGTCACCTGGTTGCGGCCGGAGCCCACATCCACACGGTTGTCGCCAGAGCCCGCGTTGACATAGTCGTCACCGGAACCGCCATCGATGGTGTCGTCACCCCGGCCGGAGACGATCGTGTCGTTCCCAGAGCCGGTCTCGATGTCGTTGTCACCGTCCCGCGCGTTCACATAGTCGCGGCCGGACCCCGTCTCGATCGTGTCGTCGCCAGAGCCTGCCGTCACCCGGTTGTTGCCCGAGCCAACATCGATCCTGTTGTCACCATCGCCCGCATTGACGTTGTCGTCATGACGGCCAGCCGAGATCGTGTCGTCATCCCGGCCCGTGACCACCGTGTTCCGGCCGTCACCCACCGTGATCTTGTTGTCGCCGTCGCCCGCGATCACACGGTCGTCGCCGCCCTCGGCACTGATCGTGTCGTCGCCGGAGCCCGTCGTCACCTGGTTGCGGCCGGAGCCCACATCCACACGGTTGTCGCCGGAGCCTGCGTTGACGTAATCGTCACCCGACCCGCCGTCGATGGTGTCGTCACCCCGGCCCGAGACGATCGTGTCGTTCCCAGAGCCGGTCTCGATGTCGTTGTCACCGTCCCGCGCGTTCACATAGTCGCGGCCGGACCCCGTCTCGATCGTGTCGTCGCCAGAGCCTGCCGTCACCCGGTTGTTGCCCGAGCCAACGTCGATCCTGTTGTCGCCATCGCCCGCATTGACGTTGTCGTCGTGCCGGCCAGCCGAGATCGTGTCGTCATCCCGGCCCGTGACCACCGTGTTCCGGCCGTCGCCCACCGTGATCTTGTTGTCACCGTCGCCCGCGACCACACGGTCGTCGCCGCCCTCGGCACTGATCGTGTCGTCACCGGAGCCCGTCGTCACCTGGTTGCGGCCGGAGCCCACGTCGACCTTGTTATCGCCGGAGCCCGCGTTGACATAATCGTCACCGGAACCGCCGTCGATGGTGTCGTCACCCCGGCCGGAGACGATCGTGTCGTTCCTAGAGCCGGTCTCGATGTCGTTGTCACCGTCCCGCGCGTTCACATAGTCGCGGCCAGACCCCGTCTCGATCGTGTCGTCGCCAGAGCCAGCCGTGACCCGGTTGTTGCCCGAGCCCACATCGATCCTGTTGTCGCCGTCGCCCGCATTGACGTTGTCGTCATGCCGACCAGCCGAGATCGTGTCGTCGTGCCGACCGGTCGCGACCGTATTGCGACCATCGTTGACGATTACACGATTGTCGCCATCACCGGCGATTACCCGATCGTCGCCCGAACCGGACGTGATCGTATCGTCGCCAGAACCGGACGTGATCTGGTTGCGGCCCGAGCCCGCATTGATCTTGTTCTCACCACCGCCAGCATTGATGGTGTCATTTCCGGCACCGGAAGAGATGTCGTGGTCTTCCGCGCCCGCCGTAATGCGGTCATGACCCGAGCCGGTGACAATTCTATCGGCATTGTTCGACTGGTTGTCCTGGTCAGTGGTTCCACCGCCGGATCCTTGGTCGCCTGTACCCTGGTCGCCTGAGCCCTGGTCGCCCGTGCCCTGGTTGCCTGAACCTTGGTCGCCTGTACCCTGGTCGCCCGTGCCCTGGTCGCCTGAGCCTTGGTCGCCCGTGCCCTGGTCGCCTGTGCCCTGGTCGCCCGTGCCCTGGTCGCCCGTGCCCTGGTCGCCTGAGCCCTGGTCGCCCGTGCCCTGGTCGCCTGAACCTTGGTCGCTTGAGTCTTGACCATCTGAGCCTTGGTCGCCTGAGTCTTGACCATCTGAGCCTTGGTCGCCTGAGCCTTGGTCGCCTGAGCCTTGGTCGCCCGTGCCCTGGTCGCCTGCGCCCTGATCACCGGCACCCGGATCACCCGCACCTTCACCGTCAGAGCCTTGATCACCCGTATCTTGGTCACCGTTTTGGTTGTCTTGATCGGTTTGTTCTGAGCCGTCCCCGTTTGCGGGGTCATCCTGGTTCTGGCCATCCGTCTCGTCGATTGGGCGGTCTTCGCCTACAGGATCGGCATTGTCACCAGCGGTATCATCGGCGGGAGGGTCTTCGTTTCCTGTATTTTCATCACCGACCGGATCTTCTGTCGGGCGTCCCTCCAGGACCGGGTCCGGCTCTGGCTCGGGCTCGGGCTCCGGCTCGGGTTCCCGGCTCTCAACGGGGACCGGCTCTTCGACGGGGCGTTCCTCCGGCAGAGGCTCATCGACCGGGCTGTCCGCATTTTCGCCGGAGTCACCGGCGTTCCTGCCGTCCTCCGCGGGTACGGTCTCCTCATCTCCTGCGGTATCGCCCGTGTCGGCCGGACGCTCTTCTGGCACGGTGTCGGCGAGAGTGTCCCCGCCGTCGTCACCCGCAACCGGCTCTTCTTCAACGGGTTCCTCAGGCGTCTCCACCAGGGTCTGGAGCGCTGGATCCTCAAAGGGATCCTCCACACCTCTTAGAGTGGGTTCATTTGTTCCGGTCTGCTGATTTCCACCCGTAACGGTTTCGTCTTCCGTTACCGTCTCAGGCGTAGCGTCGTCGGTATCATCGGAGTCCGTTGCACTGTCGAGGGCGAGACCGCCGTCGTCATCGTCGTCTTGGAGGCCACTTTCGCTCCGCCCCGGGCGGGTCCGGCCATCGTCCGAACCAGCACCAACTCTGCCGGAGTCGCCGCCCAGCGCGCCGCTGTCATCGTTGTCTGAAGAGGACGTGGGTCCGCTTTCGCTGTTACCTTCGTCGCCGGCACTGGAGCCGGAGTCGCTGCCCAGGTTGTCCTGCCCGCTGTCGCCGAAGAGACCGTCGCCAGAGCTATCATCAAGACCGTCCTGGAGGGCGTTGTCGATTTCCTGTTCGAGAGTTTGGTCGTCCGACCGCTCCAGAGAATCGCCGCCGCTGGTTTCCTCGGACTCTGAACCGCCGGTTTCCTCCGAAGCGCCACTATTGCCGGAGTCTCCTCCTCCGGACTGGCTATCTTCCGCCGCTGCAGCCGCAGTGTCTTCACCGCTTTCGGAGCCTGACTCGCCTCCGCTCGAAGGGTCGGACGGAGCGCCCGACGGGATCGCGCTTGGGTCGTTACCGACGACGTCCGCAGATCCGCGACCGCCCTGGCCTTGTGTGTTTGTGTTTCCACCACCGGCGTTCCCGCCCTGCGCAGACCCGCCAGTGTCATTGTTAGTGCCAACGGAACGATCGCCACTGCGGCTGTTCGCCTGACTTTCACCACCTTGGCCTTGCTCGTTAGGACGGTCCCGCCCCCCATCACCAGGGTTGAAAGACGTGCCTGCGTCGTCCGAAACCTCTGTGTTCTCGTCGGAGTCGTCGTCTTGGTCCTCAGATGCGCTGTCTTCGATCTCGTCTTCCCGAAACGCGGATGTTTCGCGGGTCTCCACCGTCGCGGCATCCGGATCGCGGCCCGCGCCAAGGTGGACGTTGGAGGACGGTGTATTTTCTTCAACGGAGTCGTCCTGATCGCTGCGATCGTTGTTCGGGCGATCCACGTCGCGGTCATCACCATCGCGCCGATTGCCGGACTGGCTTTGCCCCGCCGACTCTTCATTCGCCTCTTCCGGGCGCGTGTTCTCGTTCTCAGCCATATCCCGCCACCGCCGTTGGTTCGTCGGTTCGTCCAAATCACCCGGTGGTTCGCGGCGCCTCAACTCACCTCAAATCACCATCCCCGCATTTTATATAAAATTTTACAGAAATTATCAACCACCGAGTTTTGACAGGTTACCCTGCAATATTCAGACAATCGAAAGGCTTAGACGTAAATACTTATGGCCGCAAAGTGGGCTGAGCTCGTTGTTATGAAGAGGATACATCAACTGAAGGCATCAAACCACGCGGGAACTCTAGACCCAGATGGTTAACGTCCCGTAAACTGGACACCCCATTGAGTTGCTCTGTCGAACAAGAAACTGTGAGGACAGATGCCCATACATGATTTAAATGTTGAGGGCAGGGAAACGTGTTCCCTATCGGGTCGCCAGTTCGCGAAGCGTGCTTTCCTCATCAGGGCTCGCCGAGGCGTCGACGACCAGTTCGGCGAACTCAGACAGAAAGACAGAGCCCTTAACAGTTCGCTGAACAAGGACAGACCGCTTATCAGCGTCATCCTGCCGGCGGCGAATGAACCCGTAGTCCCCGAGCCGGTCCAGCGCCCGGGTAATCGCGGGCTTGGAAATCGATAGCGTAAGAGACAAGCCACGAACCGTATGAGGAGGGGGGGTGAGATAAACGGTCAGCATCAATGCGAGTTGGCGCGCGCTGAGATCGGGCGTGTCCCGCCGAACGCTCTCGACAAGGGCGCGTCTCCACATATTCAGAGCTTGCTGGCTGTTCACCGAAAAGCCCCCAAAAGGCTAATTCGTTTCGTATACGGGACAACCATACCCGATCCGGAATCCGGTGCCAACCCCGGACATTCAAAAAGAAAGGTTACTTGAGGGCGCCGTACCGGGTCCGAAGCATTTGGTAAGCCGCCCGGATGCCCATGGCCTCGCCCCCTTCCGGCCGGCCGGGCTTATCAGCGGTATTCCAGGCCATGAGATCGATGTGAAACCACGGCGTCGTATCGGATACGAAACGTTTTAAAAACAAGGCTGCGGTGATCGCGCCACCAAAACCATCCCGGCCTGTACTGGAGGTATCCGCGACCTTCGAGGCCAGCGACCGCTCGTATCCGGCCCACAATGGCAGACGCCATGTCGGATCTTCGATCTCCTTGCCAGCGGCCAGCATGGACTCGGCCAAATCGTCGTCGTTGGAGAAAAGGGCAGGCACCTCGGTGCCGAGCGCTATTCTCGCGGCGCCCGTCAAAGTCGCCCATTCCAGGATCATCTCAGGATCCTCGGAGTCTGCTTCCGCCAACGCATCGGCCAGGATCAAACGGCCTTCTGCGTCGGTGTTCCCGACCTCCACGGTGATGCCTTTGCGGGTCTCCAGAACGTCCCGAGGGTGAAAAGCATTGCCGGAGATCGCGTTCTCGACGGCGGGAACGAGAACTCTGAGACGGACGGGCAGCGACGCGTCCATGATCATGTGTGCCAGTCCAAGGACCTGCGCCGCGCCGCCCATGTCCTTTTTCATCAGGAGCATGCCCTGCGACGGCTTGATGTCGAGGCCGCCGGAGTCGAACGTCACGCCCTTGCCGACCAGCGTGACCTTTGGCGCGAATGCATCCCCCCAACGAATGTCAATCAGCCTGGGGGCGACGTCGGCAGCGCGACCGACCGCATGGATCGCAGGATAGTTCTGCGCCAGGAGATCCTCGCCAACGATCACGCTTGCCTCAGCCCCGTACCGGCTTGAGAGATCAAGTGCCGCATCCGCCAATGCCGCAGGGGTCAGATCCGAGGCGTGACGGTTGATCAAATCCCGGGTCAACGAGATCCCCGACGCCTGGCGCAGGACGTCCGCGCCGTCCACGTCCGCCGGCCACAAAAGGCGTGCCTTTTGGCCACGCCCATCAGGGGAGGATTTATAGCGCTCGAACCGGTAACGCCCGAGCGCCCAGCCGAGGCATGCTGCCATCGGCTCACCATCAGTGTCCTGGACGGCATAGAGCCCTTCCGGGAGACGGGACGGAAGGGCTGCCCAATCCCAGAGGCTTGCCATGTCGCCAGGAGACGCGGTCAAGCCCAGCAGGACCCTATCAACCGATCCGTCTGCGGCCGGAACAACACACACCTCCCCCGGATCGGCCTTGTATCCAGTGGCTTTCACCCAGGTAGCGGCGACCGCCGGCAAAGCCTCAAGAACGGTATCCTTGGAACGCTTGGGGACAGGTACGATCGGGACAGCATTCTCGGCCGATTCGGAAGCCGTTTCGTCTGCGAATCCGAAATCCATGGAACCGTTCCCTTATCCTCATCCCAAGCCGCCCTGGACGGTCCGGCGGCCCAACATCGTCGGCGAGTTTGCCTCCTGGAAGAAGGACACGCCAGTCCAACGTTCGATGGGCACGTCCGGCCGCATTGGCATTATTCGGGCCTGCCGCAGGGTTATCGCGCCTCTGTCCACAATGCGCGAGACGCAACCGTTGCGGAGACCGCTCTGTCGGCCTCAAATGGTGGGGGTGGAATCGCGCGGGAGCCAATCATGGCTGATCTTTCCCTGGTCATCGGGAACAAAAACTACTCGTCCTGGTCCATGCGGGCGTGGCTGATGCTGAAAGCGGCGGATGTGCCGTTCGAGGAGATTCTCATACCGCTGGATGAGCCGGACACGAGAGAAGCATTGCTGCGCCATGGCCCATCCGGCCGTGTGCCAATCCTCAAGCACGGAGAGCTGACCATTTGGGACAGCCTTTCGATCGGAGAGTATCTGGCGGAGACATATCCCCACGCGGGCCTCTGGCCGGATGACGCGACCTGCCGCGCCGTTGCGCGCTCGGTTTCGGCCGAGATGCACTCCGGGTTCGAGGCCTTGCGGACTCACATGCCGATGAACATCCGCAGCCGTTTCCCTGATGAAGGCCGTAAGCCCGGGGTTCAGGACGACATCAACCGGGTCAAAGCCATATGGCGCGGGTGCCGGAGGCGGTTCGGCGAGAAAAGAAACGGTCCCTTCCTGTTCGGCGCTTTCGGCATTGCGGATGCGATGTTCGCCCCTGTGGTGACCCGCTTCCAGACATTCGATGTCGAGATCGGCGGCGAGGAAGGGATCTACATGGAGTCGATGCTGGCCGAGCCGATGATCAAGGAATGGTCCGAGGCGGCACGCGATGAGCCGATGATCATCGACAGCGCCGAATTCTGAGGGCATCGTCCGCCCCGCAGTCGTACTGACGCCGTCCAGGCGTCGGCGACACTCCCCGTTCGTGCAATCGGAGCCGAGGAAGCCAAGATGTCCCTCACCGTCGCGATCCAGATGGATCCCATCGAGCCCGTCGACATCGACGCGGACAGCACCTTTGCCCTGGCCCTGGAGGCGAAGCGCCGGGGACACACGCTCTATCACTACATGGTCCCCCATCTGAGCTTTAAGGACCGCAAGGTGACAGCCCGGGCGCGGGCGCTCGATGTCCGGCGGGTGAAAGGAGACCATGCGAGCCTTGGCGACTTCGAGACGCTGAATCTGGCGGACGTGGATGTCATCCTGATGCGTCAGGATCCGCCGTTCGACATGGGGTACATCACGGCGACTCACATTCTTGAGCACATCCATCCGAAGACGCTGGTGGTGAACGATCCGGCGGAAGTCCGAAATGCGCCCGAAAAGCTTTTCGTCACTCATTTCGAAGGACTGATGCCGCCTACACTGATCACCTCTGACCCTGAAGAGATCGCGGCTTTTCGGCACGAGCACAGCGATATCATCGTCAAACCGCTCTTCGGGAACGGTGGCGCGGGCGTCTTTCACATCAAGCCGGGAGACGAGAACCTGAATTCCCTGGTTGAGATGTTCACGCAGAGCTCCACCGAGCCACTGATCGTTCAGCGATATCTCCCGGCGGTCCGGGAGGGCGACAAACGGGTGATCCTCGTCGACGGCAAGCCTGTCGGCGCGATCAACAGGATCCCAGCCGAAGGCGAAGCCCGGTCCAACATGCATGTGGGCGGACGGGCCGTGAAGTGCGAGATGACGACGCGGGATCTTGAGATCTGCGAAGCGATCGGCCCAGAGCTGTCCCGGCGCGGTATGATCTTCGTCGGAATTGATGTGATTGGAGACTACCTGACCGAGATCAACGTCACCTCGCCGACGGGCATTCAGGAGTTGGACCGTTTCGACGGGACCCAGCCGGATCGCCTCATCTGGGATGCGATCGAGAGCCGCCGATAAGCGGGACATATCCGTCTCCGAAGGGAATCAAAGACACTGGAGCCGGTCTCGGTAGCCGCACACCAAGTGAATCGTGCATTCCGACAAGATGCTGTGCTTGAGTTTTCTTACTTTGTTCTTTTTTTGTTCCCGTTCGCATACGTAAGCATTCAGGCTTTGGCAGGCATTTCCTAGAGACTCTCGATTCAACGATTGGCATCACTTGACCCCTTTTAAACACAACGGAGAGTCACTGCGGGCCAAGTCACACCCCATATCTTGTGTCGCGAGTCTAAGACTCTCCTCTAAACCACTGTTTCTATGACTCGAATCGGGTTCGTTTTGCTTGACGATCAAAGGGGAACTTCGGCAGACTCCGCGGTCGTCGCGGTCTGAGAGCCGTCGGCGTGGGCGCTCGGACCGGTCCTTGGAGACCGGCCGGAGGGGCAAAAAGCACCTCGGGAGACTTCAAATGACGGACAAGAAACTGCCGCTTGATACGGTTATCGTCGGCGAAAGCGCGGCGATCATGGCGGACCTGCCGGAGAAGTCCGTCGATGTTGTTTTCGCAGACCCTCCCTACAATCTGCAGCTGGCTGGTGAGTTGCTGCGGCCCAACAACACCCGCGTCGACGGGGTAGAGGACGGGTGGGACAAGTTCAGCGATTTCGAAGCCTACGACGCTTTCACCAGAGCATGGTTGAGCGCTGCCCGCCGCGTCCTTAAGGATGACGGAACCCTTTGGGTGATCGGCAGTTACCACAACATCTTTCGCGTCGGAACCATCCTTCAGGATCTTGGGTTCTGGGTGTTGAATGACATCATCTGGCGCAAGACCAATCCGATGCCGAACTTCCGCGGCAAACGGTTCACCAATGCCCATGAGACCTTGATCTGGTGCTCCAAAGCGCAGGACGCCAAGGGTTACACCTTCAACTACAATGCGATGAAGTCGCTGAACGAGGATCAGCAGATGCGGAGCGACTGGCTGCTTCCGCTTTGCACCGGCCATGAGCGGTTGAAGATCGACGGCAAGAAGGCGCATCCGACGCAAAAGCCGGAAGCTCTGTTGAGCCGGGTCATCATGGCATCAACAAAGCCGGGCGACGTGATCCTCGACCCCTTCTTTGGGACGGGTACGACAGGCGCGGTCGCGAAACGGCTTCGGCGGCGGTTTGTCGGGATCGAGCGGGATCCGGAGTACGCCGCACTGGCGAAGGATCGTCTCAAGGCTGTTGAGCCGATGCGCGACCCGAGTCTGGTGGAAATCGAAACCAAACGCTCGGAGCCGCGTGTGCCGTTCGGGAGCCTTGTTGAGCGCGGCCTTGTGCAACCCGGTGAAGTCCTGGTCGATCAACGCAGACGGTGGGCGGCGCGCATTCGCGCCGACGGCAGCGTCATCGCCGACGGGACCAAGGGGTCCATCCACTCGGTAGGAGCGGCCGTGCAAGGAGCGGCCGCCTGCAACGGCTGGAGCTTCTGGTTCGTCGACCGGGCGGATGGCATGGTCCCCATCGAGACGTTCCGCCAGCAGGTCCGGGCGGAACTCCGCGCCTGAGGCTTTGCGCCCCCGCAGTCATCCACCTTCGATGACCGAGACCTCCACGCGACGGTTGCGGGCATCCGTGCCGTCAATGCCCTCGATCGGCCGGGACTCTCCAAGGCCTCGCGCCTCAAGCCTCCGAGCGTCTATCCCCAGATTGCTGACCAAGTAATCAGCGACCGCCTTTGCCCGGCGGTCGGACAGGTCCCGGTTGTACTCAACAGCACCTTTGGTATCAGTGTGGCCGATGATCAGGATCCGCTCATCCCTGAGCAGCGGATCTTTCAGCGCGCCGCCGAGCGCTTCAAGCTGTCGGGCCGCTTCATCCAGCAGCGCCGCATCATCGAATGCGAAAGCGATCGCAAGGTCTATCGAACGCATCGCACCCGACCCCGTTCCGGCCCCACCCATGGGGGAGTCTGCGGTCGAGTTGACAACGTTTGGCGGATTCTGGCCCGGAGCCAGTTGGCGGACGATATCATTCAGGTCGACGTAACCGTCCGCGCCAATTCGGGGTTTCCGGAGGACGGCGGCTTCCGGTGTCTTTGGGACCGCTGGGTCTGCGGGATCTGTCAGGCTCTGGATTGGGTCGGACAGCACGGGCTCTTGGGCGTCAACCGGCGCGGCGGTGGCGGGCTCGGAGGCAACGTCTCCGGACTGCCCAGGCTGCATGGAACGGTCAGTACCCGGCGCGGGTTGCAGCAACCCGCGCAAAGGATCATCGGATGACGCGGCCGAGTTCGGCGCCTCAGCTCCTGAAGTCTGGGACGAGGCGGGTGTCGTAAGCGTATCCAGCAGGCTTTTTGCACTGCCCGCATCGGAAGCGGACGCTGCGAAACCGCCCGAAAACGACAGAATTATTGCAGAAAAAGCAACGATCACAGCTTTGTCCGACACTCGGCGATCCGTCATGTGTTTTCCTAGCTTCTTTTGGTTACTTGGTCATAACACCATGTCCTTTACAAGCAGCAGTTCCGTAAATCCGGAAAGGACTAAACGCGCCAGCATCATACATAATCTCATTTAATCATACTGTCGCAAATCATAGTAAATCGAAACAACAATGCCCTTAGGTCAATATCAACTCTGATACAAAAACAAAAAAAGCAAGAATGTTAAGCATAGCGGGTACTCATATTTAAAGTTCAAAATTATTCAAAAATAAAAACGTCGTGATCAACCTCAAAATGATCAATGAAATCATACACCAATTTATGATTCTTATCAGACAAAGTGTTTTTCCATTTTCCGATCTCACCACCTCTTAAATGTGTTGGGTTGACACCAATCTGATCTCTCGCTAAACTATTCCCACTTCTTATCTCTTCGATTTTAGACTTATCATAACTGACGCTGTCTACTGCAATGGAAACAAGCTTTTGATCAACTTCATTCCCTAGATCTCTGCCAAGAGTATTGGCAATTGAAGTGAATTGCCTAAATGAGTCCCTCACCATATCTTCATATCTAACAAGCTTCAATCCTGGGAAACTGGCTTTAAAGAGCCAGTAAAAACCCAAAAAATGCTTAAAATAGTCGCTTATTATTAACTCTTCTATTTTACTATCATTTGCGATGTCCCGCATTCGCGGTTTCTTGTGATTCTTTATATGTTCAATTGTTGAAGCAATCTGATCCAAAGGATTCCGATACACAAAAACGTGCTGACATGCACCCCAGATTCCAAATGTTGAAAGAGCACTCTGAAAAGGTTTGGGATATCCCTCAATTGCAAACTCACCTGTCACCATATCCCTCCAATCCTCAAACCTCACTCTCCCTACTGTTTCTGAAATATAAGATAACTTATCTTGATAGTTCGAACTACCATCTTTTCTATAAAATAAATGCCAGAAGTGATTAAGAAAAATATTTTTTCGAATTCCAGGCATAAATTCTTTGATCTCGAATCGCCTAATATCCGCAGTGTCCTCTAATTCATAGGGTTCTTCGGCCAACAATCTATCTAGGGCGACAATGAAATTTTTTGTATAGTGTGTTCCAGAACGCCTCATTACGCAGAACACTATAGTATCGCTCGCTAAAGATAGGTTCATATCCTTTATGCTCAATAGGATCTCTTTTTGCTCGATACGCATTGATCTTTCCAAAACGACAAAAACACCGGGATTTCTTAATCCTATACCGATACAGACTCAGATCTGCATTCGTTTCGATGTGTAGTCAATGGTGTTTTTGAAGGCGACAGAAGACGCTCAGATACGGTGCCAGATGTTTGTTAGAACGGATTTGTTACGATCCCGCCTTCCACGCGAAGGGCCGCCCCATTTGTTGCCGAGGATGCCTTCGAGCAGACGTAGCAGATCATGTTCGCCACTTCCTCAGGCGTGGCGTAGCGCTGGATCAACGACGCGGGACGCCGTTCGGTGAAGGTCCGGCCTTTTAGATCCTCCAGGGTTGTGCCCTGCGCTTCAGCCCTCGCGGTCAGCCGATCGGTCTGGGCCTCAACCCAGGTCGGGCCCGGCAGGACCGAATTCACGGTCACATTCGTACCCTTCGTCATCTCGGCAGCACCCCGGGCGACAACGAGTTGCGCGCTTTTTGAGAAGCCGTAGTGCACCATTTCCTTGGGGATATAGATCCCGCTCTCGCTGGAGACGAAGACCACCCGGCCCCAATCCTCGTCCTCAAGCATCCGCGCAAGGTAGTGACGCGTCAGTCGGATACCGCTCATCACGTTAACGTCGAACATCTTCTGCCAGTCACCGTCCTCAATCTCGAAGAACGGTTTCGGCTCATAGATGCCGAGATTGTTCACAAGAATATCGACCGAGGGAAACTCCTCGATCATCTTGGTGCACCCCTCCTCATCCGAGAGATCGATGGCAGCCGCGTGCAGGGCTGCCCCGTCCGCGACGGAAAGAATCTCAACAATCGCCCGGCTGACCGCTACGTCAGTCCGTCCATTGACGATGACCTCCGCCCCCATGGTGGCGAGGCCCTTTGCCGCCGCGAGTCCGATGCCCCGCGTGGAGCCTGTCACAAGAGCCCTCTTCCCACTCAGATCGAGATCCATCTGCCACTCCCCATCGCCTGAGCACGACCGTAAACCGTCGCGCCACACTGTTTGACTTAGGGGATGTTGTTGTGAAGGCCAGCAAGGGGGCGGTCAGCCCACCACCAAGCTTCGAGCGAAATGCTCAGTCTCTGGCCGTCTCGGCAAGATGGATCGGAAAGCGCTCACGAATGGCCTGGTCGACCTCCGCCGGGATGTGGCCGGACGGCGGCGCGTCCAGGATTTCCCGGGTCCGGCGCCGGGCATCCGCCAGAAGATCCTTGTCGGCACGGGAGGCCCATTCCTGTGGCGTGCTCCGGTCGCCGGTGGCCGGGTAGAAGTAGTCACTCTGCATGCGGGCGAGCGTCTGGTCATGACCGAGGAAATGACCGGGTCCCCGGAGGCAAACGTCCCGTATGGCGTCAAAGGACAAAGTCTCATCCGTGACCTCGATGCCCCGGCTGGCCCGCATCACGGCACCGATCAGATCGTTGTCCAAAACAAAACTCTCAAGCGAGCAGGCAAGGAGGGAGCCGTACATGCCCGCGGCCTCATAGATCAGGTTGGCTCCCGCGAGCGCACTCATCAACTCGGTGTAGCCCTTCTCGTATCCGGCCTGGAAGTCCGGCAGCTTGCTGTCCGTCATCCCGGCGGAGACTGCACAGGGAATGTCGTAGTGCTGAGCCATCTGCGCGCACGCCGCCATCAGCAGCCCCTGCTCCGCACTGCCGCCCGACATCGCCCCCGTGCGGAGATCGGACACAAACGGCAATGCCCCGAACAAAGCCGGGTGGCCGGGCGACAGGAGATTCACATACGTGAGTCCCGCCAGCACCTCCGCCGTTTGCAGCGCGACCGCCCCGGCAAGGGCGGCGGGACTGGTCGCCCCCGCCTGCCCGGCTGAGACCAGCTTCAACGGGACACCGGCTGCCACACCGGTGGCGATAAGATCCAGCGCCTCCTCCGCAAAGGTCAGCGGGGGGACCACAAAACAGGTTGAAACGCACAGAAACGGTCTGGCCCGAAAGGCTGCCTCTCCGCCCGCGACCATGTGGACCATTTCCATTGCGTCCCGGAGATGCGCCGCACTGGTGAAGCTGGTCCCCGCATGCTTCGCGGTTCCGGCCAAGCAGGCATAGGCGGTATTGAGATCCATCTCCCAAGGGTCGCTCAAATCCCGGGCGACCACTGTCCTCTGGAACATATGGATGTTCGGTAACGCGTCCGCCAACCGCGCCATGGCGTACAAGTCCGCCAGGGTGGAGTCCCGGACCGTCAGCGTCTCGCTGTCGATGATGTGGACCGCGGCACCGGACGTGCCGAGATGCACCCGGGTGCCGGAAGGATCCAAATCGAGTTCCGGATGCTGGGCGTAGAGTTTGAAACCGCGGCCCGCATGGGCGAGAGCCGCCTCAATCACCCGCGCCGGAAAGAGAAGCCGCCCCTCATCGGTAAGCTCCCCACCCGCTCTCAACACGGTATCAACGCAGGCCGGCGTCGCGGACCTCATGCCGACCTCAGCCAGAATGCGCTAAGCGGTCTCATGGATACGCTCCACGTCTGGCGCGGTCAGGGGCTTGTACCGCCCTCCTTCGACACCGGGCCAGACGGCAAGACTGGGACCGGCACCCGCACCCTCGCGGCGTGCCTCCCGCCGCGCATTGCGGCCGCCGGAGCGGCGGCCCGGCCGGTCGTTCATGCGTTGCCCCCTTTCCCGTCCCCGCGCAGCGTGGAGAACAATTCGGTGAGGTCGCTGCTGGACTCCCAGCGCATCAACGCCTCCATACAACCCGTTCCCCGCCGTCCGGCGATCGCGCGGACCTTGTCCCGGATCGCAGCCGTCGACATGGGATTCTTGGGGGCGCCCAGAGGATATGCGCTTTCGGCAAAGAGCCGCTCTCCCGACCGGAGCACGACCATCAACGTGTCAGGTTGGTCCGGGTCGTAGTTGAGGTCCGGCCGTCGGGCCGCATGCTGAACCGGGTGAATGCGGCCGATGAGGTTCACAAGATCGGGGGCTCGTCGTGCATCGTCTCCCAGATCATCAAGGGTGAGCCGGCCGCGCAGCAGCGCTGTCGCCACACAGAACGGCACGCTGAACAATGCCTCCGATTGGGTTTCCGGCCGGTCATAAGGCAGCACCGCATAGTGGAAGTCGGGCAAAGAGACCTCGATCCGGTCGACCTCGCCAACCTCCAGCCGGTCGGACAGGCTGATGGCGCAATCCACGAGGCGATGGGTGTAGCCGCAAGATGGATACGGCTTGAGGACGATGCCCCAGTCCAAAAGAGCCGAGCCGGGTTCGGTCGCCAACGCCTTGTCCAGCCGTTCGAGAGACGTTCCAGCCAACAGCGAAACGAAACCGGCCGGATCATCCAGCACCCGGGCGTGACCTGTGGCGCCCTCTTGGGCAAGGCGGGCGGCCATGAGTCCGTCGCGGGCGGCGAACCCAGCCTGGAGGGGTTTGGCCGCAGTCCCGAACTGGCAGGTGTATCCCGACGCCTGGGAAATCGCGAGAGAGAGGGCATGCGCGGTCCGCCCCTCGTCCAATCCCAACAAACGGGAGCAGGCTGCCGCAACGCCGATGACCCCGAGTGTCGCGGTTGTATGCCAACCCCGGTTGTAGTGGCTGAAGTTCAGAGCCTCACCCAGTCGCACGATGATGTCGAAACCGGCGGCATAGGCATCCAGCACCTCTGTGCCGGTATATCCCTTCTCCGACGCCAAGGCCCACAAGGCGGGCAACATCACCACACTCGGATGGGTATTGCCCGCTTCCTCCCAGTCGTCGAAGTCCAGTACGTGACCGGCGACGGCATTGGCCATCGCCGCGAATGGGCCTGCCAGCCGATCGGAGGTGCCGATGACTGGGGCGCCGCCGGAATAACCGGCCACCGAACGGTGCACACTCGCCGAGTACGGATGATCAACGCCGGCAAGGATACAGCCGAGAAGATCCGCACCCGCATCCCGAATGAGCGTCCGCGCTTTGGCCGACGGTCGCGGCGCTTCGACAACGCGCGCGGCGAAGCCGGCAAGGCGGCTCATCGGCAGCACCACAAACGCTGAGTATCGTGCACAGTCCCCCCCAGAACGCCGACGAAACCCACTTTCACTCAATTGGAATGGTGAACGTGATTGACCGGCACAGTAAGGCTCAAAATACTTATTCCTAGTATTCCTTCTTGGAATGATCGCGAGGATGTTTCATGGGCCACCCGTTGAACTGGCGGTTGCTGACAGCCTTCGAAGCCGTTGCCCGTAACCAGAGCTTCTCGAGAGCGGCGAACGAGTTGAATGTCCAGCAACCCGCGATCAGCCGCCGAGTTGCCGAGTTGGAGACGGATCTCGGTGTCCCATTGGTGCGCCGGACCCGTCCAAGCACTGGTCTCACAGCAGACGGCGAAGTTCTCTACCGCGCCCTCGCGGCCAGCCTGGTGCAAGTCCAGGGGGCGGTGGAACGCATTACCTCACGGTCCAACAACAGGCCTGTCCGCGTGGGACTGACGATCGGATTTGCCGCCTGCTATCTGTTGACCAGGCTTGGAGGATTTCATGAAACCAACCCCTCCGTTGATCTGGAACTCGTCACCCGAGATCTGAACGCTGGTTACGACGTCACTGATCTGGATGTCGTGATCGTCTTCAGCGCGCCCCATAGCCTGCCCGGTATCCGGCAAGTCTTGTTCTTCACTGAGGAGTTGATCGCAGTCGCAGCGCCCGGCTACGCGGACGGCGGAGACATCCCGCCATCCAATCTCGGCGATCATCGGTTGCTGCGCCTCGCGGGGGGTGCGCATGGCCAGGACTGGGACAGGTTCATGGCGGGCAGCGGCGGCGTGCTGCCCCCAATCGGACCGGGAGCAACGTTCAACAGCTTCATGGTTTACCTGCAGGCGGCCCTGAACGGCGATGGAATAGCACTCGGCTGGCGAGGTTTGCTGGATGACGCTCTGACAGCCGGCAGGCTGCGGGTGGTCACCCGGCACAGTGTAAAGTCGGATCTCGGCTACTATGCCTGCCTTACGGAATCCGGGGCGGCACGAGCAGGTGCCATCACCTTCCTGGATTGGGTCGGGGCGGGGCTGTCCCGTCAGTCCCCTTAAGGGCGTTCGGCAACCTGAGCTTCGACACCATCGACGGCGTGGAGCTGGCCCAGCCCGCGCGGGCCGGTTTCCCGGCGGACCCTCTCCATAGGCATGACGATGGAGATCGTTGTTCCTTCACCCTGCGTGCTCTCAATGTCCAGCCTGCCTCCGTGGAGTTCCATCATCGCATTGCTGATCGCCAAACCGAGACCAGCCCCCTGATGCTCCCGCGACAGGTGAGAGTCGACCTGCTCGAACGGCTGCTTTACCCGGTCGAGATCTTCTGGCGAGATCCCGATGCCGGTGTCGGAAACACGAACCATGTACGCACCATCAGGCCCCAACCCGGCCTCGACGTCGATGCGCCCACCGCTAGGCGTGAACTTGACCGCGTTCCCCAGAACGTTGATGAGAACCTGTCGGTACCCGCGGTTATCCGCACTCACAACCGCCGCGTCCGGCGCGACATTCGTTGAGATGGAAACGGACTTCCCATCCGCCTGGGACTGAACCATCCGGATGCAGCTCTGCAGGACTTCTGAGGGCATAAGATCCTGACTTCGCAGGATGTAACCGTGGCTATCCAGCCGGGACATGTCCAAGAGATCGTCGATCAGAGCGAGCTGAAACTTGGCGCTGGAATAGATGTCGGCGGCATAGCTCCGATACTTTGCCGGACGATCGCCCATCACCTGATCGCGGATAATCTCCGAGAAGCCCATGATCGCATTGAGGGGTGTGCGCAACTCATGGCTCATACTGGCGAGAAACCGGGTCTTCGACTCATTGGCGGATTGGGCGCGATCCCGGGCGTCGGCGAGATCAAGACTGTAGCGCTCCACGTCGTTGATCATCGTGTTGAAGCCCGCCATCAGCTTGGCGGTCTCATCTTCCCCGCTGGGGAGCACGCGGACACTGAAATCCCGCTCGGTCGCGACCTTGCCCATTGTGTCGGCGAGGTGCTCAATCGGGCGGGAGATCTCCCGGGCGAGGACCGTGGCGAGAGCCCAGGCCAGAAGCGAAGCCGCGAACATGACAGCGATCGCGATGCCAAAAATCACGCCGACGGCGGCGTTCATCTCCTCAAGGGAGGCGCAAAGGTGCAACCGGCCGATCGCATCACCGCCGCTGCGGATCGGCACCGCAAGCACCGCTCTGTCGTCTAGCAGGCGATAGCCATTGCTCTCCATCGGACGGCAGACTGGCTCCCCATGTGAGGCGAAATCGTTACCGCTCATATCGGAGACGCGCGCATCGATGACCGACTGACGGGACGCCAGGGAGGCCAACACTTCACCGGCCGTCGTCCGATCAACGAAAACCAGAGATGCCTCAAGGTTGGCCGAGAGGATGGCACCCATCGCCTGCAGTTCCTGACGCAACGCCTGCTGCCGGGACTCATATGCGTAGAAAGTCAGAACACCGGTCGCCAATAGCAGCGAGATCAGGCTCACGGCCGTGGTTACCCGGATGAGCCGTGATCGGATCGAGGGTGCGCGGGAGCTGCCGAGAAAAGACCACGACCCAGTCACTGAACGATCTCCGCCAGTCGAAGCACTTTTGAACTCAGCATGAGACGACCGCGTTTCAAGGCGTCGAGATTGACTCTGAACTTAAAACTCTTGTCTTCGACATAGAGCTCGATGTGACCGCCCCGACGGGCAAAGGCCGGGAGGTCGGATACCAGAAGTATATTGTAGAGGTCCGCCGTGCCGGCCAGGCCAGCCACATCGCCGGGATCGGCGTTCGCGTTGACAAACATGACATCACACGCGGCGACGGCGCCGCTCAGGAAACGCGAGTCCACTTCCTGGGTCCGGATGACCCTGTCGCCGACCGTTTGTCCCCCGAGACTTTTGAAGACACTGGCGTCGATGGCGCCGTTGTCATTGCAGAACGTAAGAGTCTTGAGACCAGTGGAACCCTCAGGCCAACTTGCATATCGCGTAAAGTTATAAAGAAAACCCGCTTTCACTTGATCGGTCAGCCGCCCCTGCGCTTGCTGGGCATGGCTTCCGGTCGGCGCGGCCAGAAAAAGGAACAACAGCGAAAGCGCACACCAAGACCGCGGCCGGAAGCCGGCGCGTCTTGCCGATCGAAGTCGGCCGCCCAGGGTTCGCAGGTATCGCATTATCAGAAGCGGACCGTGAGAGTTGCGAGGACCCCGCGGTCGATTTCCGTTGCGAGCGGGTCGGGATTGAGCTCGCGTTCCAACCCATACTCCCGGCGGCTATCGCGTAGGAGATTCTGGCCGGTAACGGCAAACTCAATGGTCTCATTCGGTGACCAGGCCAGACGAATGTCCAGGTCCGCATAGCCGTCTGCATCGGGGTTTGGTAGGTCGTCCACCAACCGCAATGCAGCATCCAACGTCCAGTTGTCTGAGATCTCGAACAAAGACAACACCGCGAGTTGATGCTTAGGGGAATTGCCGGTCGCGCCCGTGTCGGCATCTTCGATATCTTCCATCAGCCAACTGTAGGAACCCCGTAGGCGCCACTGGCCCGTGGGCTCCCAAGTCGCGCTGATCTCTGCGCCGTAGACACGGCCGTGCGCGTCGTCATTGATGCTCGCCGGTACTTCGAGAAACGGGACCCCGTTTTCGGATTCCAGCGTCGCTTCGCCTGCGTCCGCATTGACCAGCAGGGCGTCATACTCATTGTAGAACCCGGCCACGTCGATGGAGACACGGTTGAACAACCGGGCCCGGTATCCGGCCTCGAACGCGGTGATGCGCTCAGCGTCCAGGTCGTCTGATCCAACCGCGGCCACGACCAGGGGGAAGGGTGTGGTGTTTGCCCCTGTGAAGGGGGCGATGACGTTGTTTCTGATCACCCCGTCGGTCTCGGCCCGGGACGGAGTACGAACCGCCTGTGAGACGGCACCCCACAGAGTATGTCGGTCGGTGATGTTCCAGAGGGCGCGGGCGGAGGGCTGGACTTCCGTTCCAGACACCGAGTGGTGTTCGACTTTGCTGCCCAGGGTCAAAGATACCTGATCGTCCCATAGAGACTGGGTCGCCTGCAGAAAACCACTAAAAATCTCGATGGTATCGTCGTCGGGATGGAGTTCCAGGACACGCGTCTGAGTGTCTGTCCGGTCATCGATGTAGCGGTAGCCACCGCCGTAATGCGCAGTCAGTCCGTCGGATACCGGAAAGGTATGCTGGACCTGCACGTCGACGGTTGCCCGGTCTTCCTCAATCTGCGGCGTGTCGATCTCCATGGACCGGTAATCAACGAATGCCTGGGTTGTCAGCATGTTTTTCGGCGCAAACCGGCGTTCCCACCGGCCGTGCACGTAACCGCCATGCCGACGCGTGTCGCCGTCTTCATCGAACATGTAGGGCGTGGTCAGGCTCGGTCTTTCCGCCCTGTCTCCGCCGCTGACGCCGCTGAGCCCCATATCGACGAGCACGGTGTCCCGCTCAGACGGTGACCAGTCGACCCGGAGACCGAGCTGCGCGTCTTCCCAATCATCGTTTCCGCTTGTGCCGTCGGGAAGAGATGTGTCGTCGTGGGCGCCGAGGTCGATCGACAGCCGGTAGGTGGCGTCCTCGCCCAACACAGAGCCCTGTCGCGCGTAGACCCGGCCCAACTCCTCGGTTCCGACAGTCAGATTGAGCTGCTGGCCCTGTGTCTCGACAGAGTGCCGCGTGATGACGTTGATCACGCCGTTTACCGCATTCGCCCCCCAGAGGCTGCCGCCCGGACCGCGCACGACCTCAATCCGGTCGATCTCCGACAGCGGAACCCGGTGCCGGTCCCATATGACGCCGGAAAACAAGGGCGAGTAGATACTCCGTCCATCGATCATCACCAGGAGCTTGTTGGCATAGCGGCTGTTCAGGCCCCGAATGCTTACAGCCCAGTTGTTGGCATTGATCTGCGCGACGTTCACGCCCGGGACGAGACGCAGCGCGTCCGGAATGTTGGTCGCACCCGACCGGATGATCTCTTCTCTGGTCAGGACATAGACCGCCGCGGCCGTGTCCTGAAGCCGTTCGGGCCGTTTGGACGCCGTGACGACTTCCACGTCCATCAGGTATTCAAGGGACAAGCGCGTAAGTGGATTTGGGCCCTCATCTGCCTTTACGGGGATCGCGGTACACGCGATCGCCATAACGGCAATCATGGCGCCGGCCCACGTCGGGCGGGTGGTCATGACGGTTCCCCTGACTGATCTGTTTCACGCCTCAATAATTCCAAGTGAATACTAATTATTCATTAAGCATGGATCTAAGTGGACAGACTGCCCTCATAACGAGTGATCAACCAGGCGCTCACCGGGAAGAAATTGAGATAACTGCATAAAATCGTACCCACCCCCTCACTCACAATCTGAGTAGATGGGACGGGAATGCTAATAGGAAGGACCCGATGCAACGCGATCAGAAAGTGATTTGGGAAGGAAAGTGAGTTAAAAGGAAAGTACTAACAGTAAAAGAGAATAATACACATCAATCTCCGTGATTTACCGTAAGTAATAAGACGTTTCTTATGAATCTCTTCCATCGCCTTATCTAAGCCCATCATGGGGTTCTAACGCTAGCCACGGCTGGATGAGAACCACCCCTCCTCGACGGGCCAGGATCAAGCGCAGTAGCGCGCCCAACCCGCCTGACTGCGGTTCTGATCCGTGCAGCCTTGGTCAATTCAAACTGACCTGATTCATCGTTCCGATGCATGCATCCATTGGACTCTTTGATCCCACTACTTCGGTGCAACGGTGCAGCGATTTCGAAGCGCATACTTTGATGTGAGACCAAAGACGCGGACCTGCATCAGAATGGAGTTTGAAAGCAACGCTTTCCGACATCCTTTGCCCGTTCACCCGTCCATCAACTGGCCAAATAAACGAACAATTGCTCAATGTACGAAAATTTGTTCAATAGAAGATTAACGTTTCCTATACTAATATCGTTGACCCTAAAGGTGTGAACTTCGGGACTGCGAAGACAGACATGCCAACACCACGCGCTATGGACTGCGCCGACTTTATGACGATGGTGGTTCAAGTCGACCGCCTGGACCAACTCGTTGAAAAGCACCTTCGCGATTACCAGTTGGTCGATGCGGTTGATAACATTGCCGAAGTTGCGCGTAGCCTGACAATCGAGCTTGAGAGCAATGAGCTGATCGATTTTCTGATCAATCAGGGAACCGACGCCCAGCAACTGCCGGAAGCGGAGAAGGCGAAGCTTTTGCGCCATCCGCCCAAAGTCGGCCAAACACATCTGTTGGGATACTTGCACTACCGGGCACGGAATAAGGCCGAAGCGGAGCCAGAAGAAGTGGCCGTCGCCGAAGAGGCTTGAATAGGCCGGTCTGCTTTACTTGTTGGATGATGCTGAGCCCGGAGGGCCTTCCTCGCCTCCTGAAGCCCGAATAGCGTTTACAAGAAGTGTGCGGGCGCGATTCCAGTCAAAGCTGGCGGCACGCCTATCCATGCATTTTCGCATATCAGACAGGCGAAACTAGGCAATTTCATAGTCATAATTGCATTGCTATATGGGGCCCAACACACGCCATCTGGACGCCCGAACAATGCAGACCGCACCCCAACAGACGCCGACGGCCACGGTCATGATCCCTGTAGAGAACACCAACAAGCCCCGGCTGCCCCGAACCAAAGTGGCCCAGTTCTGGGACCGGACCGCGAGAGGCTATGCCGAGAAACCGGTTGCCGACGAGGCGTCCTATCAAAGAAAGCTCGCCCTGACCCGGCAGTACCTTCAGCCCGATATGGAACTGCTGGAGATCGGGTGCGGCACCGGCTCCACCGCGATCACCCATGCGCCGCATGTGGCGCACATTCATGCCACCGACCTGTCCCGGGCGATGCTCGACATTGCCCAGCAGAAGGCGGTCGACGCAGGCGTGGCGAACATCTCCTTTGAGGAAGCGAGCGTAGAGGGTCTTTCGGTCGCGAACGGCGCGTACGACATGGTTCTCGCGCTCAGTGTCCTTCACCTCCTCGAAGACCCTGAGGCGGCTGTCGCCAAGATCCACGCAGCTCTTCGCCCTGGGGGGCTTTTCGTGTCCAGCACCATGAGCCTGGGAGACAGCATGAACTGGTTCCGGCCGATCGCTCTTCTCGGACGGATGTTCGGACTTCTGCCCTACATCGCATTCTTCAACTCCCGCCGCTTACATAACAGTCTGTCGATGGCCGGATTTGAGGTCATTGAATCTTACAAACCCAAGAAGAATGGCGCCGAGTTCCTGATCGCCCGGAAGCCATAGCGATCATCGGGCAGTATGGGCCACCGCTCCCTCTCTATCCTCTCAATCCGGGTGAGTATATATTTACACCTAAGGATTGCCGGGGGAGAGGGCCGAAGCATGCACGAGATCGAGCGCACACGCCGAGCCGCGTACTATGAAGTCGTCGCGATGGCGGAGCATTGTTTTCTGACGGGCAAGGCGGTTCCGCCGGACCTGACGGCAACCCTGGACGGCTTTCTCGACCGGCCGGACGACGACAAGCTCCCGAACTTCTCAGAATTGCAGGCGCCCCATGCGATCCTGTCGCGGCTTGTGGCGCCCGCCATTCCCCTGGGCATTCACTATCTCAGTATGGAGCGAAAGCGGAATTTCTCAGCCGAGCCGCTGATCCTGCGGATCTATTTCCAACTCGGTCCGGTTCCAACGATCCGTCATATGGCGTTGATCAGTCTTGTCTCGTTGCTCTGGTTCATTCTGTTGAGCGCCTTCGGGCACATCGAGAGCCGGGAAGCCCTGCTGGAGCAGGAGCATCATTGGGTCCAGGCCCAGATGAACTTTGATCATGAGGCAGGGTCCAAAGACGCCCCGCCAGCCTTCGAAATCGTGGGCACGGTCGTGGAGCGGATCGCGATCGTTAAAGATTCCATCAATCAATACGATTGGAATCAGATCATCATCTCGACCTACTACCTCAGTGCGGCCGCGATCGGCGCCTCGTTCTTCAATCTCTTCACGGCGTATCGCTTTGTCCGGGCCGGGACCTATAGCCCGCTCTACAACTCGTCCTATTGGATACGGCTGGCGCTTGGACTGACATCGGGTTTCGTGCTCGCCACGCTCTTGCCGGAGGCGGCGGAGCAGGGTGTTTCGCGGACCATGCTCGCCCTGCTCGGTGGCTTCTCGGCGAGTGCGGTGTATCTGATCCTGGCCCGCCTGATAGAGTCGGTGGAGTCCGTGTTCCGGGGCGACGTCAAAGGCCGAATCAACCGGGAGGTCGCCCAGGCCCACACGAACTTCAAGGCCGAGCAGCTCGCCAAAGGGGCCGAGCAGCTTAAGTTCGTGACCGCCCTTCGCGCCGACTTGGTCGAGAAAGGGCTTCCGCCCGCGGACGCGGACGCGATGGTCGAGAAAATGATCAAGAGGCTGGTTGAAGCCTAGTCCGGGAGGGGGGAGACTTCGGGTCCCATCAGGATCACGGACATCCCTCATGACCGAACAGGCTGACATCGCCATCCTTGGCGGCGGAATCGTTGGATCATCCATCGCCTATCACCTCGCCAAGACCGGGCGGGCCGGGCGCGTCGTCGTCATCGAAAAAGACCCGAGCTACGAGTTCGCCGCCACACCTCGGGCAAACGGCGGCGTCCGCCTCCTGTTCAGCCTGCCGGAGAACATCGCGATGGCCCGGTACGGCCGGGACTTCTACGCGGCATTCTCGGACGATATGAGCGTTGACGGCTCACCGGTCGACATCGGGTTCCGCCGCCAGGGCTATCTGTTTCTGTCCGATCAGGGCGGGGCGAAGCAGATGGAAGAGAACCACAAGACCCAAGTGGCCCACGGCGTCGAGGCGGACCTGTTGTCGCCGGCCGGGGTGCAATCGTTGTTTCCGTCCATCGCGGTCGACGACCTGGATCTGGCCGTCTACTCGCCCAACGACGCCTGGATCGATCCTTATGCGGCCCTGATGGGCTTCCGTGCGAAGGCGCGGTCCCTCGGCGCACAGTATCTCTCCGGAACCGTGACAGCCTGGGACAAAACCGGCGTTACCCTGGAAGACGGCACCGAGGTCCGGGCCGACACCGTCGTATTGGCCTGTGGGGCCTGGTCGCGGGACGTCGCGGCCCTGATCGGTCTGGCCCTTCCGGTCGAGCCGATGTCTCGGGAAAGCTACGTCTTCAAGGCAGAGGCGGATATTGAGCCATTGCCGTTCCTGAAGTCCGAAAGCGACCTGGCCATCCGGCCGGAGGGCGACGGATATGTGGGTGGTGTTCCGGACTGGACGGAGGCGGCGGGCTGGAACTTCGACCTCGACCCCGACCGGTTCCAATCTGTTGTCTGGCCGGCGCTGGCCAAACGCGTGCCGAAGATGGAGCGCCTCAAACTCAGCAGTTCCTGGCGCGGCCACTACGCCCGCAGCATTCTCGACTACTCCCCCATCATCGGCCGATGGACAGACGGCCTTGAGTCCGTGGTGATCGCCACCGGCTTCTCCGGTCACGGCATCATGCACGCCCCCGCCACGGGCCGGGCGGTCACCGAACTGATCCTCGGCGGCCGCTATGAGAGCCTGGACCTCACCTGCTTCGGCTGGCCCCGCATCCCGGCGAACAAACCGTATCGGGAGAAGGGGATTGTTTGAGGCGGGCCGTGTCATCGGGCTCAGGACAGGTTCTCCCAAGCACGGGCGTTCGCGCTTCGACGCCCCGACCCGTTGTCGCTGCCTGGGAATGTCGGGTTGGATCTGACCGACCGACGCGCTGTTCTGTATCACCCAAAAAGTGCGGAGACACGCTCACGCCCTGATCGGCCGTCCATAAGATACTGGACGACCGAACACCGATTCAGAGTGGTGGAAGAGGCCCGAAAAATGGAAATAGAAGCTACTCTCGCCAGAACAATAAATAGGAGCTTAAGGCCTGATTTTTTTCTTCATTAACCATCAAAGGGTTCATGGAAATAAACATACTTATTGAAATTCCAAAAAGTCCAGAGATGGAGATTAGGCGAGAAAAGTACAGAATTATTCTTCCACGTACGAAAATCTCTGAGACAATGCAATACGATGAGATTGAAATCAGCCACGTACGGGACAGTAAGAAGTTCTGAGAGGAAGAATAAGAGCCCGTCCACAAAGTCATTGAATCGTTGGAATCGTTTGTGATTCACTATCTTGTAGCGATTGATGAGGGAGCTACCAGATGTGGACGAAAGAAAACCGTGCCCGTTATGAGCGCCGGGGCCTTCGGTACCCGAGTGATCTGACGGACGAAGAGTGGTCGGTTCTGGCGCCGTTGATCCCGCCGGCCCGGCATGGCGGCCGCAAGCGGTCGGTTGACGTTCGCGCGGTGATCAATGGCTTGCTCTATGTTCTGGAGACCGGCTGCCCGTGGCGCCATTTGCCGAAGGACTTTCCGCCGAAGAGCACGGTGCATGGGTATTTCGATCTGTGGGCCTGGGACGGCACGCTCGAGCGGATGCACGATACGCTCTATGTGGCGTTGCGCGAGGCGGAAGGCCGAGAGGGGCAACCGAGCGCCGCGATTATCGACAGCCAAAGCGCCAAATCGGCGCAAAAAGGGGGGCGTCGCTTGACCCGATCGGCTATGACGCGGGCAAGAAGACGCGCGGCGTGAAGCGCCACATCCTCACTGACCATGGCGGACTGCTGCTCACGGCGGTGGTGCATCCAGCCGACATTCAGGACCGCGACGGCGCGGCCTTGGTTTTGAGCAAGCGGGTGCGGCGACGGTTTCCATTCATCGAGGTGGTCTTCGCCGATGCCGGCTACCAGGGGCCGAAAGCCGCCAAGGCGGTGGCCAAGACCGGGCCCTGGCGGCTGGAAATCATCAAGCGGAGCGACGGCGCCAAGGGCTTCATGGTGCAGGCCAAGCGCTGGATCGTCGAACGCACGCTGGCCTGGATCTCGCGCAACCGAAGGCTCGCCCGAGACTTCGAGGCGCGGGCGCGAACCGCCACCGCCTTCATCTACCTCGCCATGATCAAGATCATGGTACGCCGCTTGAAACAAACATGAACTTTATGGACGGACTCTAAGTCAGTCCGATAGTGAAAGAGTTGAAGCGCTTCGCTATATCGCACAGGTGGCATACGCTCCTGGGCTAGGCCAAGATACGAACCTTGCCCGTCAGACAGTCGATGAAGCCTTGGTTCTGGCCCGATCCATCACGAGCTACCTGCGCCCCCAACTTTTGGCGAATGTCTTTTCCATCTCGGTGATAGCCGAGGCTAGATACGGAGACTGCAAGAACGCTGCGTCACGATTGGGGTCGATGAGAAGTGAACTGTCACAGTTCCCAACGGCTCAGTTTGTTCTTGAGGCTGGGGTGAACGAAATCAGGAATGGACTTTTGGGCGTAGTCCGATGCCCATCACTTAATCTATAGCAACCGCCGAACCATTCGGACGCTGGTGGGCCGGGTGAAGCCTGGGTGGCAGGTCCGTTCGACGATCTCGAAGCCCAGGGCCTGGAAGGCGCGGTGGTTTTCCACCAACTCGATCCGCGTGCCGAGTTCGAGCTGCGTGCAGCCCTTGGCTCGGGCCATTTCGGCGGCCTGGTCGATCATCCGCCGGGCGAGCGCTCTGCCCCGGTATGCGGCGGCGACGGCAAGTTTGCCGACATAGAGGGATCCCGCCTGAACCGAAACGAATGCGCAGCCGATCGGAGCGCCGTCATCCAGCACCAGGATGAGATGCTCCTCCCCCGCCTTCGACTTCAACCCCTCGGCGGTCAGCCGGGTGAGCGACGAGGGTGGGTCGATCCGGCCTTCCATATAGGCGAAGCTGTCCCGCAGGAGCGTATGAAGACCCTCCCAATCATCGAAGCCTTCCGGGTCCACTGCCACTGTGATCAACGAATCCCCCTCGGAGCCCGCGTATGCTGGGACGCAACGCGAGGATACGGGCGACGGGGCGCCACGGAAATGGCTTCAACGGGATAAATCAGCGTCAGAAAACGGAAAAGGCGGCCCAGGGGCCGCCTGACCGTCGCCACGCTTGCTGCATTACTTCAGCTTGGCGACAGAAAGCGGGACCGAGTACTTGACGCACCAGACGTAGAACTCGTTGTAGCTGTCCGCGTTGATGCCCTCCGGAAGCTCAAAGGTCTGGGCACCTTTCAGATTCGTGAGTTCAACGAACGTGGTCGATTTGTCATAGGCGCCGTTGTTGCCGAAGCCGAGCTGCGGGTCGGGAGCGCCCGGAAAAGCGAAGTCGTCGCTCAAGGTGACGTAGGTCTTGCCGTTCTTCTTGCTGATCGTCACACCGCCTTCAGTGGTGTATTTTTCCTTCCCTTCGATGACCTCGAAGTTCGCCGAGACGTCAGCCGCCATCGCCGGAGTGGTGAAAGCCGCGAGGACAAGCGCGAGCGCACCGAGCAATGCTCTGGTCATGATCTTCTCCGTTTATGTGTTTGTAGGGCGAGCCGTGTCGCCTCTTGGGTAGAGGGACAGATAAGGGTCATGACCCGCCTAAAAAAAGGGCCTCACGCGGATCGCACACGCTTGTGACGGACCGTGCGCAGCTTGCACGATCCAAACGAACCGACGATCCGGCAGCCAAAGGGAAAGGAAGCTGTGCGCCTCACTGTAAAGACTTGGAACGATGAAAGAGACGCTCGGCGCCCCGTACACGGCCTTCTGGCAGAGATCTACAGCACAGCCGAGCTCGGCCGAAGCGTCTGGACGGGCTGATCCCAGGCCGCGGAGACCGAATTGCTCGCGGCTTCGAGTGCCTCGAGCATAGCGGGGTCAAAATGCTCGGGCTGCGTCCTGCCGTCACCCTTCAGAATGATCCGCATGACCTCTTCGTGGGGGAGTGCCGGCTTATAAGGCCGCACCGCGCGTAAGGCGTCGTAGACATCCGCCACCGCGGCAAGCCGGGCAATTGCGGGGATATCCATCCCGGCAACGCCGTTCGGGTAACCGCTTCCATCGAATCGTTCGTGATGCCCGAGAGCCACGAGAACCGCCGGAGCCGTGGGTCCGCAGCCTGCTCCACGAAGGATCTCCGCCCCATGGAGTGTGTGGCGCTTTACTTCGCTGATTTCGTCGGGGCCAAGCTTGTCTGGCTTTGCAAGGATCGCATGGGGAATTGCAAACTTGCCAATGTCATGAAATGCGCAAGCATGATCGATGACGGAAGCCTCTTCCCGACCGCAACCAAGCGTCTCCGCTAAACACCGGGCAACACGTCCGACCTTCACTTCGTGGATGTGGAGGAGTTCGTCGGTGAACTCACGAAGGGCCTCGAACAAACGGGTAAGCGACCCG
Source organism: Thalassobaculaceae bacterium (assembly GCA_963691835.1). Lineage (GTDB taxonomy): Bacteria > Pseudomonadota > Alphaproteobacteria > Thalassobaculales > Thalassobaculaceae. Next base: position 2,219,178 of record OY829383.1, on the reverse strand, counting down.
TCATGGGCCGTGTCTGGAGACAGCACGATCAGCTGGCTTTCGGGATGATCTGGCACATCACTCTCCAAACTGACAATCGGCCCCATGCTCAATTCTGCCTGTCTTGTTTGGAGCAATCGACGCGGACTTTCCGTGGTGCGCAAGTCCCATGCGCTCATGGAGGGAGTATCTAGTTTCGTCCCTTAACAAATCGTGAAAAAGATCTGGGATCCTGACGGTTGGGAGACGGCGCAGACGTGTGTCTTCGGACAAACCCCGGGACTTGGCCGTACGCCCCGGCAGTTGATGCCGAAAGGGAATAGCGCCGAAACGCCCAAAATCAGGATGATCTACGGAATGGCCCCACCCATCGCCGCGAGATAGTTGGTCATCGCGCGCACCCATTCCGGCGATGGTTGGATGAAGCGGAGGATCAACCCCCGTCCATTGTTGTCGATCGCCATCGCAAGCAAGGTGAAGCGATGCGGCCGCCTTGTTGGGTCGCGGCGCGGCAGCGAGAGCTCAATCTGAAGGATCTCGTTCTTGTTCACTCCGACTATCGGCCGGGGGCATGCGATCCCGATTGTCGACAGGTTGATGACGTTCACGGTATCGCCGGCGACGGTTACGGCAGCGCCCGGAACCTGAAAACGCTGCTCCCGTCGGCGGTCCGCGCGGAGTTCGGTATCTAGCCGAAACACTAGACCGCACCTCCGGCGACCGCCCTGAGGGCACGGCGTATCTGCCTCTTCTTTCGGCGCCGGGCCTCGCGATCGCTCGCCTCCGCTTCCAGGGCCGCCGCTCGGTGTTGGTCGCGCAGACGTTTCTTCTCCATGTCCTGCGAGGCTTTGACCCGGGCGATGAGATCCTCATCAAGCGTGTCATCCAGCCAGTTTGTGAACTGACGCACCATTGCCGCGCGGTGAATCGAGATCCCGTTCCAGACCCGCTTCGTGCCCTCGCCGGACTCCTCCGAGGGCATCATCGGCAGGAAGAGAATGATGTGCTGGATGGCGCGGCGGCGAGCACTGCTTGCCTGCGCCGCATCGGGAATCCTGGACGCCTCGTTCCACACATCGATCAGTCCGTCCCAACCGTCGAGAGCGTAGGCGATGTCGTTGATGAGATCTTCGACATCCTCGCGGGTTTCCTTAATCCTTTGCAGGGCGTCGATGAAGGAACTCAGGGACTGCTCGACGTCCCGCAGACGCTCGGAAACGAAGTCGCAGAACTCCTTCGCGGAAAACAAAACGAGCAGGGCCTCGTTCGCGTCGGCCTCGCTGGACCTCCGCTCATGGGCCTTTAGCTCTTCCATGAACTTGCGCAGGCGCCCATAGCCGAGCGAGAGATAGCCTTCCTGTTTGGCGCCTGGATCGGTTGAAAGGTTGATGGCGCCGATTGGGGCGATCAAAGCAGAGAGTTCCTCGATCCGCTTGGAGACCTCCTGAAAAGTAAGACCGGTCTGTCCAACCAGGTAGTCCAACACCCTATTGGTCAACGAGGCAATTCTGGGGTTTGTCTCACCCTGACTGGCCTGAATGGCCCGCATCAGCAGCGCACTGTTCGCACGGGTCATGAACCGATCTCGCGTCGCAACCCCACACTGCCGCGTCGCTTCCGCCAGCAAGCTGATATAAGCGGCGAACCTGTCATGCCGCCGCTGGGCCATCGCCGCTTGGATCGCGATCCGGTCCTCTTCACGATCGGCCAACGACTCCTCGACCTGCAGAACGACACGGTGCAGGTCAAGCGGAAGCAGGTCATGCCCCTCGAACCGTTCCGAAACCGCCTGATGCAGCAGCCTGTCCCGCGCCGTCATCGAACTCCATTCGGTCAGGTGGATCCACTGCACCAGCATGTCCTGCCGCTGATCCCGGGACCCGCAATGTTCGATAACAGCTTCCCACTCTTTCAAGATCTGACCGGGCCGGATGCGCAGTCGGACTTGTCTCAGCAACGGCGTTTCAAAAGGTACGCACAACCCCCTCGATAGAAACGACGTCGGAAGTGGCATTCCGCCTTTAGAATGGATAGTCATTCCTACAAGATACAATAGATCGAAAAGTGAATAAAGGGATGTGTTATGGTTCAAACGTTAGAATTAGAAATGCCTTTTAGAGATGATTGAGACTATTGCGCGGGCAATCTGGAAGCCTTTTCCGGCGCACCCAGCGCAGCGGCAGGCCTGGGAAACAGCATTTCGGTGCCAATTGCCCGTAAACACTCCCCCGATCACTTGCGATACGTGGATGAAGGATGATCAGCGACGCGGACCTGGCGATGGTTGGGCAAACAACGCCGGGCAGCGCGAGAGTTCGCGCTGGCGTAGTTTCATCAGGAGCGGACGGCCTGCGGCGTCGACTAAGGCAACACTTTCTAAGGTTTGTGCCATGCTGGAAACGGCATAGACCCGCGAAGGATAGCAGGGCAACACCTCCAAGAGCGCTTCACCCTTTTTGATGACTTCTAAAGCCTGTTGACTGTTACCATGGGCCGCCTCATTTGCCGCCCATTGGTTGAGAATCTCAATAGACCCATTGACGTCATAGAGACTCTCCGGGTTCTTCAACGCGTCAAACGCTTCGGAAAACGCGGAGCGCGCGTCCGCGACGTGCGCCTCACCTTTGATGAAGTACAGGTTCCCCAGAGACCGCCATGCCGACGCTTTATCCGACCGTGTCCTTGCCTTCCGCGCCAGCAGTTCCCAATAGAACTGCGCCCGGTCTAACTGGCTGCTCTGATAGTAGGCGGCCCCCAGAATGGCCAGTTCCTGCGGTGAGACTGTGTCATCTAACCGTTCAACCACGCGGTCGGCCGCATGCAAAAGCACAACGCGTTGATTGGAGAGGCTGATCCCGGCGTTCCGGGTGGCCGCAATGTTTTCGGTCGATGCTAGCAACTCCGCCTGCGCCAGATCGATTTCGGTAAGCTGAGAGACGATGTTAGAAAGCTGATCCTGGTCGGACTTTAAACCGGTCTCAAGTTCGTTCCAGACAGTGAACGCGGCGATCGACGCCGAGATAGCCAAGGCAGCGATGCTGACCCAAGTGGTGATCTTTCTCCATTCCGGAACCTCAAGTACATCGAGACGAGCTTGAATGGTTTTCAGGCGGCCATCAAACTCATTCATCTTTGAGTTGATTTTTCCCTCTTGCGTCTCGTAGTCCATAAGACGTTCTTTCTTCAACTGTCCTAGTCAATGTAGTAAATGGTTTCTTTCCACTGGAGGCGATTGACGAACGCTCGATAGTCAACTTCGTACTGCCCACGGCGGACTTTGCGGCCCCCGGCTCGTGCGTAAGGATCGGGCGACCTTGTCTCGCGATAGGGGAACGGGTCGTTTACAATCAAAACCAAACGATTGCCACGCGCCTTGTAACCAATGATCAAGGCTACGTGTTCGCTCAAACTACCGGGATAGCGCGTGCCGCTCGGGGATATGCCGGTTATGACCGGTCTACCGTCATCAATCTCATCGATAATGTCCTCCGGGTCCAAGGCTGCGTAGTCTAGGAGCGCCGTCAGACTTCTAGTCCTTTGGCCTGTCACATCCCTCACGAGGTCCGGGTATCCTTCGATCATCGAGGCAATCGCCGACATGCTGGGTGCTGAGACGACACAAGCCCGGCAATCCACCCAGCACTGCCCACCAAGACCCGCAACGATCCCGCATTGGTAGTTGCCCACGGGATTGATCGTTGGAATGTCGTAGTAGCGAAACACCATTTCGCCGACGGCCGCCCAGCACCAGACGGGGGTCTTCTGATAGACTGGAGGGATGCGCAGCTTCTCGGTGTCCGCCGCGGCTCCTATGGGCCACAGAAGAACAACCGTAAAAAGGATGCATAAATATTTCTTCATTTGTTGAAAATAGTGGTCTCATTGATAGAATCAACCATTATCAACACTGCGGGATCCTTCAGCCCTACCGCGCGGAACCAGCATGTGCCGGTTGAGAGACGGTCAAGTCCCTCGCCTTTAGGCGGACATCCGCCCCCAGTTAGGGTTCCAGGCGGTGATGGTGCTGCCCTCAGGCAGCACTCGTGCAGGCTCATCGCGTCTTAGTACTTTGGCGTTGGGGAAGGCCTTGGCGATGATCGTGCAACGGAGCAGCGTGCTGCTTAAACATGCGAGAGACCACGGCACGACTCGCATTTTGTATGTCGCATCGCGGGCTTTAGCTTGCTCTTTGTGTGGGACCCGTCTCAGCTTTCCAAGGAAGTCAAATCAGAATCAAACGCCCCAAGTGATTGTATGCCGGAGGTTTCGAGACGAAATGCGAACTCGGAGCTAGCGGGTAGGGTTGGTGTGGCGGCTACCCGCGAGAACGAAATGGCGGAGAGGATGGGATTCGAACCCATGGTACGAGTTTCCCCGTACAACGATTTAGCAAACCGCCGCCTTAAGCCGCTCGGCCACCTCTCCGCCGGGAGGGCGTGTTGCACACTGTGCACACGGCGTTTGCACCGGCTGTTCTAGGGTTGGTGCGGGCGGCTGTCAACGGATGCGACAGGGAGCCGGAAAAGGCGCCTTGGCGCGTGAGAGACGAAGGGATGGAAGCCGCCCGCACGCGGGGCTCAGAACACCCCAGCTTCCAGGCCCGCTGCCATCAGTTGGCCGAGTTCCCGGCACCGGGGTGCAAAGGCTGGATCGTAGGCGCCGCGGCACAGAACCGGCTCCGTCACAGCACGCCAGCGGAGGCCGGTTGTGATGCTTTCCACCGCCCGCCGCGTGCCCGTCCCGTCATGGCCTGCCCGGATCCAAAGGGCGTAGGGCCTGCCCTGGGTCTCCTCGAGACAGGGGTAGTAGATCCGGTCGAAGAAGTCCTTCAGCGCCCCGCTCATATAGCCGAGGTTCTCCGTCGTCCCCAAGACGATACCATCCGCCGAGAGCACGTCCCTCGGGCCGGTCTCGAACGGCGTCTTGCAGATCATCTGGATACCGCCGTCCGCCGCGACCTCGGCCGCTCCCTCCAGAAGAGCATCCCGAAGCGCGGCGGTGTTCTCGGAGGGGCAATGGGCGACCACGAGCAGGGTCTTCATCGGCGGGTTCCCAAGAGGGGCGGCGGTGCTGTATCGGCTGCCAGCTATACCGCCCCCGCCACCACTCCGCCACCGTCCACCCGGCTGGAACACCAGCACCCGGAAGAGCCGGCATCAGCGTGACCACCCGCCACAAACGTCAGCCGTTCCGTCAGCGACCCGGTTGACCCGGCAGGTGGGCGGCGCATGATGGGGCAACCGGCGTATGCCGGCTCGATTGCCAGGAGCCCGCCTCACCCATGTCCGCGCCCACCAGCCCGGCACCGTCCGCCGCAACGGCCAACGAGTCTCCCACGCTCCCGGAAGCGGCGTGGGGGTGGCCGCTGGTCCTGGCGCTCGCGGTTGGGCAGGTGGTGTCTTGGGGCGCGCTCTACTACGCCTTCTCGCTGTTCGTCGTTCCGATGGAGGCGGAACTCGGGTGGAGCAAGACCGTGCTGAACGGCGCGCTCTCCGCGGGTCTTCTGGCTTCGGCGATGGTTGCCTTCCCCATGGGGTCGTGGATCGACCGGCATGGGGGCCGCGCGCTGATGAGTGCCGGCTCGATCGCCGCCTCCCTTCTGCTGGTCGCGTGGTCCTGGGTCGAGAGCCCGGTCGCGTTCTACGCCATCTGGATCGGCATCGGGATCACCATGGGGGCGACGCTGTACGAGCCCGTTTTCGCGGTGATCACCCGCAGCTTCCACAAGACCTCCCGGATGAAGATCACCGGCGTCACGCTGATCGGCGGGTTCGCGGGCACGGTGTTCATCCCGCTGACCCACATTCTGATCGAGAGCCTGGGATGGCGGGACGCGCTGTTGGCGCTGGCCGCGTGCAACCTTCTGATCTGCCTGCCGATCCACGGGTTGTGGCTGCGGGACCGGGACGACGGGGCCTTCGGCGGTGACGAGGCCGGCAAGGCGGCCGCGGCGGAGGCGAGCCGGGATTCGGTGCGACGGGCGCTGCGCCATCCCGTGTTTTGGGGCCTGGTGGTCTGCTTCTCCTTCTACAACGCCACGTTCGCTGCGCTGACCTTCCACCTCGTGCCGATGCTGGCCGAACGGGGGCTGGAGATGGCGTTGATCGTGGGCGCCTACGCGACCATCGGCCCCTCCCAGGTCGCCGGACGCGTCGTTGTGCTGGCGATCGGCAACCGGGCCTCGCCCCGGGCGATCGGGCGTGTGGTCACGCTCATGTTCCCGATCTCCGTCGGAATCCTGGCGATGTTTCCGACCTCGGTTGTCGCCCTCTTCACGTTCACGATCCTCTACGGCTCGGCGAACGGGATCATGACGATCATCCGGGGTACCTCGGTCCCTGAACTTCTGTGGCGGGAGGGGTTCGGCGCGATCTCCGGGGCCATGACCCTGCCCGCGAACATCGCCAAAGCCGTCGCACCGCTTGCCACCGCGCTGTTCTGGCAGTGGGGCGGCTATGATCTGGCGTTGGGGGCGATATTGGTCGGCGGTCTCTTGGCATCGGCCGGGTTCTGGTTCGCGGCCGCCGCGTCCAAACGCCTGATCGCCACCGGGGCGCCAAGCAGCGGGGCACGCTGAGACATGCGCACAGCCGGGATCCCCATCGTCCGGGAGATCGTTTTGGCAGGCGGCGGTCACGCCCATGTGGAGGTCTTGCGCGCCTTTGCCATGCGGCCACTGGAAGGGGTCAGGCTGACCCTGGTCGCACCGGACTCCCAGACGCCGTATAGCGGCATGTTGCCGGGCCACATCGCGGGACTTTATTCCAAGGATGAAACCTTCATTGATGTCCGGCGGCTTGCCTCGGTTTCTGGGGCCCGGTTCATCTGTGCGGCGGCGTGCGGCGTGGACCTGGGAGAGCGGCGGCTTCTGCTTGAGGGCCGGCCGTCGGTTCGCTTTGACGCCTTGTCGCTCAATCTCGGATCGACGCCGCCCTTCTTCGACATTCCGGGAGCCGCGGAGCACGCCCTTCCCGTGAAGCCGGTTGAGCCGTTTCTAGCGGCCTTGCGGGAGATCGAAGCCGCAGGCGCACCCGAGGGACGTGCCCTTCGCCTGACACTCGTGGGCGCCGGAGCCGCCGGTGTCGAAGTGGCGCTGTCGCTCCATCACCGCTTCTCGAAAACTTTCGACGTCGAGATCACCGTGATAGACCGGGCGCCAGGCCTCGTGCCGAGCCACGCCCCCGGGGTCCGGCGGCAGCTTGCCGCCGCGATGGATGCGGCCGGTATCCGGCAATGCCTTGGGCATGGGGTCGCCTCGGTTTCCAATGAGGGTGTGGTTCTGGAGAGCGGGGAGCAAATTCCAGTCGATCACGTGCTGTGGATGACCGGCGCCGCGCCCTCTCCGTGGCTCGCGGAGACCGGACTGCCCCTAGATCCACGCGGGTTCGTCCGCATCGGTCCCGACCTCCGCGCAATCGGCACCGACGCTGTCTTCGCCGTCGGGGATTGTGCGTCCATGTATGGTACGCCGAGACCAAAGTCCGGTGTTTACGCGGTCCGCCAAGGCCCGGCACTCGCGGAAAACCTGCGGCGCCTGATGCTGCGACAGTCCCTCCGCCCCCACCGGCCGCAAACACGGGTGCTGGGGCTGATCTCCACCGGCCGCGCCCACGCCGTCGCATCGTGGGGACCGGTTGCGATCGCCGGAGACTGGGTGTGGCGGTGGAAGGACCGGATCGACCGGACCTTCATGGACCGATACGGGGACATGCCACCGATGACGGAGGGGCTGCCGAAATCCGCTGATACCCTTCCAGAGTCGACGCAACTGGCGGCACTGCATCCGATCCGGTGCGCGGGGTGCGGCGCGAAGATCGGCGGCGGACCGTTGGCGCGGGCGCTCGCCCGGCTCGGGCTCGACGGGGACGGGCCAGAGGATGTGGCCCCGATCCCTCAACCGCCGGGAACCACGCTGGTGGAGAGCGTGGATTACTTCCCCGCTCTTGTTTCAGATCCTTATCTTTTCGGACGGATTGCCGCCAATCACGCCTTGTCCGATCTGTACGCCAGCGGCGCGCAGCCCGTCGGCGCGTTGGCATTGGCGGTCCTGCCGCCGGGTGGTGAAGACGTCCAGGAAGAGGACCTCTTCCAGATGCTTTCCGGGGTTCGCGACACGCTGCGGGCCGAGGGCGCGGGTCTTCTAGGCGGGCACACGGCGGAGGGGGCGGAGCTTGCCCTCGGCCTGACGGTGACCGGTGCTGTGGGTTCGGAGGGCGTGATTTCAAAGCGCGGTGTTCAGCCCGGCGACACACTGGTGCTGACGAAGCCCCTCGGCACAGGGGCAATCTTCGCCGCTGAGATGCGGGGGGAGGCCAAAGGCGAATGGGTCGATGGGGCGATCGACAGCATGCTCCGCTCGAACCGTCCCGCCGCCGAGGCCCTCCGCGCCAGGGGCGTTCGGGCGATGACCGACGTCACCGGCTTCGGCCTCGGCGGCCACCTCGCCGAGATGCTTCAAGGGACCGGCCTGACTGCCACCCTCGACATCGACGTGCTGCCCGTTCTTCCCGGCGCCCAGGAGGTTCTCGCACAAGGAATAGAAAGCAGCCTCGCACCGGCCAACCGTGGAAGCGCGGCGGCCCTCTCGGGGGGAGATGCAACCGTCACAGCGCTACTTGCCGATCCCCAGACCTCTGGCGGCCTGCTCGCCTGCATCCCTAAACAAGTCAATGTTGATAAAATAACTGAATACTCTATGATCGGCGTCGTGGTTAGTGAAGGGTAGAATGGGGATTCGGGGGCGCCTATGGACAAATCACCCGGAGAACCAGGCGGATAAAAAATGGCCAAAAAGAGAAATGAAGAGGTTAATCTTCTTCGCAACATCAATCCCTTCAAGGCAACGGCGTCAGAACGAATCCGCCTATCGGATTTGGCGAAACTTGCCTTAAAAGAGGATGGAAAGCCGTCCGTCGACGACGCGCTGCTCATGCTCTTTATAGACGCGGCACGGCTATCCAACGTGCCAAGCGAAGGCGGCGAATATCTGGTCCGCGATCGGCACGTTTGCCGGGCAATCGGCTTTCAAGCGGCCGTTCTGCCGCCGGACTACAGCAGAATACTAAACGACATCAGAGAGAGCGTCGGACAGGCCTCTTTGGATGCGGTGTTCGGAGCGGTCAAGGAACGCCAAACCGCGATCACCAATTCACTTTCTGAAGCGGATGCGGACCAGGGAGCACCATCAGAGCACAATGTTGTTCTGGATCGAGGAGTTTCATTCATCCTTGCTCAGATCGGCGACAACATCGATCTCCGCTCCAATCGTGTTTCCAGACTGCTTTTCATCCTTTTCTTCCTGGCAATCTCGCCACATGCCGCTCAGATCTTTGCACTTTCGCGATCCGGGACGAAAGACGCCGCCATTCAACGATTCCTGAGCCGGGTTGCGGATCACGACGCCGTTACGGTCCTGCGAAGGGTCATCAAGAACGACTTCATCGGGCTGCCCCAGGCCATAGAACCGTCGAAGGTGCTCTATCAGACGATCGGGAGCGTCCGGCGCAATCTCACGGAGGGGAACCGATACTCGGAGAACGGCGCAGAACCCCTACCCTTTCCGTCGGTCGACGCGGATGACGTCCGGTCCACTTTCGCCTCCCGCCTGGCAAAGCGGACGTTGTTGGACAATGACCCGCTCGGCCGGGCGCCGGACGCGGAGGCGATCGCCGCTCTGATCTGCCAGCGGGAGGCGCCGCTGCCCTTGGCGGTGGGACTGTTCGGGAACTGGGGTGCGGGGAAATCGACGTTCATGTCGATGATCGAAGCGGCGATCGACCGGACCACCCACGACATCGCCCCGGAGCTCGAAACGGCGTCGGAGCCGGTCTTCGTCGAGAACGTGGTGCATATCTGGTTCAACGCCTGGCACTACGCGGACGGCAACCTGTGGGCCAGCATCGGGACCCACATTTTCGAAGAACTTGCCCGGCAGGCGCGGGCTCAGCGCGGCGCGGACACGGACTGGCTGACCGAGCTTCAGCTCACAAACCTCGTCCATGAACTCGACAGCGTGCGGGAGGCGGAGGAGTCGGCACGACAACGGGAGAAGGAGATCCGGGAGACCGAAAGTAAGGAATCGAAGCATCTGGCCGAGGTCGAGCAGGAGATCGTCAACAAAGAGATCGCCATCGACAGGATCGCAGCGGACGCGCTTGCCGGCGTGCTGAGTGCGGCGGCGAACAGTTTGGCCCACGACACGCTGAAGAAGCTCGGGCTTGAACAGGGCCAGGACCTCAAGGACCGGGCATTTGCGCTCTATGAAGAGAGCCAGGGGACGGCCGGGTGGATCACACATTTCTTGCGATCGCTTTGGTCCAACCCGAAGGAAAGCCTGCTTTCCGTGGGGGCCGCTCTTGCCATTCTCATCGCTGTCTATTTCGGCGGGGCGGGTCTGGAGACACTTCTGGCCGGGGATGGTCCGTTCAAGACCGCAATCGAAGACGTAAAGGGCCTGCTCGCCACCGTTTCGGCGACTGCCACAGTTCTGATCACGAACATCAAGTGGTTCGAAGCGCGCCTTGCCCCGCTCCGCTCCCGGTTCAATCAGCTTGAGCAGGAGCGGAAGGACGCCTTGAAAGAGGCGGAGAAACGGGCCGCGACCCTGCGGGCGGAGTTGGCGGATCTGGAGACGGAGCGGGACAATACCCGCATTGCACGCGACGCCGCGATCAAACGGAGAGTGCATCTCGAGGCGTTGAAGAAGGGGGAGCGTCCGGAGGAGCTTCTGACCCACTACATCGAGGCCCGCGCCGACGCCCAGGATTATCGACGTCATCTCGGGCTGGTCTCGCTGATGAGCCGGGATTTCCACCGGATGTCTCGCCTGATGACGGACACGGCGTCCAGAGCGCGGGCAACGCCGAAGGGGGGAGAAGGAAACACCACCGAGCCCGATCCGGCAAAACACTTCCCCAGCATCGACCGCATCGTCCTCTACATCGACGACCTGGATCGTTGTCCACCCAAAACGGTCGTCCAAGTGCTTGAGGCTGTGCACCTTTTGCTGGCCTATCCGCTATTCGTCGTCGTGGTCGGTGTCGACGCGCGATGGCTGGAGGGGGCGCTCGAGAAATACTACCAGGACCAGTTTGCCAAGGAGGATCATGGCTTCTCGGTTTGGAACTATCTCGAGAAGATCTTCCAGATCCCCTATCACCTGATGCCCCCGAACACACCGACGGCTCCGGGACAGGCGAACGGGTTCGGCCGGCTTGTCCAGAACCTTGTTCCGTCTGTGACCGTGTCGCCCGGCACAGCGGGGGGCGGAGGATCGAACAGTGGCGGGGGCGGCGGCGATGGCGGCGGCAACGGCGGGAGAGCCCAAGACAATCGTCAAGGTGCCGGGGGGTCGCCGGGGGACCTCCTAACGGAACTCCGACCCTACGACGGCCCGCTGAACGCCCTCTTCGGCCAAGAGATGGGCAAACGGGTTCTCGAGCGCATCACCCTCCACGATTTCGAGCGGGACTGTCTTGAAGGTCTCGGCGGGCTGATTGGTGACTCTCCCAGGGCGACCAAACGGGTCGTGAACCTCTACCGCCTCATCCGCTCCCGCTGGCCCTCCGATCAGATAAGCGGGTTTCTCGGCGGGCTGCCGGTCAAAGCCGGTCTCGCGGAGGCCGAAGCAGCGGCGGCAAAGACAGCCTCGCTCCAGGCGGTCTTTCCGGCCGTCATGCTGAAACTGGCCGTCGACTCCGCTCTCAGCAAGGACGAGGTGCAGATCCTGATCCAGTTCACGAACGAACTCTCTCCGAACGACCCCCAGTCGGAGGATGTGTCCCTGTCCCAATGGCTCAGCCGGGCGACAAAGAACGATGATCTCGGGCCTGCACAGGCTTGGTTCAACAATGTGGGTAAGGAAAAGCGCGATTGCCTCCACAGTCTCGCGCTGAGAGTGACGCCCGGCATCGCGGCGTTCGAGAGCGCCCTCAAGAGAACCCTCGGCGATGTCCCATCCCTTCATCGGGGGTTGACGCTCCACGGCGATCATCCGCTGGTCGCACCCTACGCCTTCCGTCGGGCGTGACGTCGGCACCGGCACATGCTCTGATACCGGCGTCAGCCGAAAGGGAGGGTGCCGTGGCGGAACTGAAGCTGGAGAACTGCATCAACGAGACCTGCCCCTGGTCCGGGAAGCCGGTGGACGCAGAGTCTCTGACGATGTGGCAGGGGAACGTCGTCGGGTTCTGCAACACCGGCTGCCGTGACAAGTTCGAATCCGCTGTCCGGCATTTCGAAGCGGCGCGTCCCGCCCGCTAGGCATCGTCCGAAACGCGCTGTCTCACCGATTCTCCAGTGGTCCTGCGGTTGTGCCCGCCGGGCGCTTGACGGAGGGCGGCAGGGCTCGATTGAATGCCGGAACCAACCGCAGGACATTCGTCTCAACGCCGGGAGGGTAATCCATGACCGCCGAAATCAAGACCGTCGGCTTTGTCGGCGTGGGCGCCATGGGCGAGCACATGTGCCGCCACGTGGCCACCAAGAGCGGCAAGCGTGTCATCGCCTACGATACAAATCCAGCCCCCCTGGCCCGTCTAAGCCAACACGGGGTTGAGATGGCGACGAGCCTGTCGGCGCTGGCCAAAGACGCAGACCTTGTCCTGCTGTCGCTTCCCGGCGGACCGGAGGTCGAGGCGGTCTCCGAGGAAACGCTGCTGCCCGCAGCCCGGCCGGACTGGATCGTGGCGGACATGTCGACAACGCCCGTCGGCACCACCCGCGCGCTGGGTCCGCGCTACGTGGAAAAAGGGGCTGTTTTCCTCGACGCCCCGGTGGCGCGCACGCAAAAGGCCGCGATCGACGGCAATCTGTCGATCATGATCGGCGGGCCGGAAGACACCTTCGCGGCCGTCCGGGACGTGATGCTGTGCATGGGACCGGAGGTCACCCATTGCGGGGAGAGCGGCTGTGGGCAGATCGCCAAGATTCTCAACAACATGGTCCTGTTCCAGACCGGCAACGCGATCATCGAGGCGCTGACGATCGCGCGCCGGAACGGCATGGACGGCAAGCTCCTGCTGGAGATCTTCACCAAGGGCTCCGCCGACAGCTTCGTCGCCCGTCAACAGGGCCTGGAGGCCATGATCCCGGAGGACTTCCCGGAGGGCCGCTTCCCGACCCGGTACGCGCTCAAGGATCTCTCCTACGCGCTGATGCTGGCGGAGGATGGGGGTGTCCCGGCCGAGGGGGCCGAGCTGATTTCCAAACGTCTCCGCAAGGCCATCGACATGGGCCTGGGGGAGAACTACTGGGCCATTGTCATCAAAGCCATGGAGGCGCTCGCCGATGAGCACCGTGACCGCTAACGAGGGCCTGATCGCCGCCCTCGGAGATCGCCGCTACCGGATTGAGCGGCATTGGGCGCGCCTGCCGGACGGCATGAGTTTCGGCCGGTTGAGCCAGGTCGCCGTCGCGTCCGACGGCCGGGTTTTCGTCCTTCAGCGCTCGGACCCGCCGGTGCTCGTCTTCGGCCCGGACGGGGCGTTCTCTGGCGGCCTGCTGGAAGGGCGGATCGTCGACGGTCATGGCATTCACCTCGACCGGCGGCCCGATGGCTCAGAACGCCTCCTGATCGTCGACCGCGACGCCCATGAGATCGTCTGCACCGACCTGGATGGCCAAGTTCACTTCTCCCTGGGAAAACGGAATGAGCCCGCCTTTGAGGCACCGTTCAACAGCCCGACCGACGTCACCGTCGCTGAGGATGGGGAGATCTATGTCTCCGATGGCTACGGCAATGCCCGGGTCCACCGGTTCACGGCGGACGGCAAGCACATCGCCTCCTGGGGGGTGCTGGGGACCGCGCCGGGCGCCTTCTCCACCCCCCACGCCATCGCCATGGACCATAAGGACCGGGTCCTGGTCGCGGACCGGGAGAATGGCCGCGTTCAGGTCTTCGACCGGGACGGCGGGCCGATCGCGGTGTGGGAGGGGATGTACAACCCCATGGATGTGGTCGTCGACGACCGGGGCGTTGTCCTCGTCTCCGATCAGGTGCCCCGCATCCACGCGCTGGACGCCGAGGGTACCCAGATCGGCCGCGCCCGTGCGGCGAACAACGGCGCCCACGGCATGGCGGTCGCCCCGGACGGCTCCGTCTTCCTCGCAGAGTTGGCGCCTGAGACGATCACGAAGCTTTCTCTGGTCAGCTAACGCCCAAGCCGCCCATCCGCCCTTGACCCGCTCCAGCACCGGGTGACACAACACGAGCCATGTTCACGCGGTTTTTCTACGATCTCCGCCGGGCGGATGTGCCGGTCTCGCTGAAGGAGTATCTCCTGCTGCTCGACGCCGTGAAGGCGGGTGCGGCCGGCTGGTCGGTGGATGATTTCTACTATCTCTCCCGCTCCGCACTCGTGAAGGATGAGCGGCACATCGACCGCTTCGATCAGGTCTTTGGTTATGTCTTCCAGGGGCTGGAGTTGCTGGACGACCTGTTCGGCAAGGAGTTGCCGGCCGAGTGGCTCGCCAAGATGGCGGAGCTGAACCTGACGCCCGAGGAGATGGCCGAGGTGGAGGCCATGGGCGGCTGGGACAAGCTGATGGAAACCCTGAAGGAGCGGCTGGAAGAGCAGAAGGGCCGGCATCAGGGCGGGAACAAGTGGATCGGCACCGCGGGCCGCTCCCCCTACGGCGCCTACGGCTACAACCCCGAGGGGGTGCGCATCGGCCAGGATGAGAACCGCAACAATCGGGCGGTCAAGGTCTGGGACAAGCGCGAGTTCAAGAACCTGGACGATACGGTCGAGCTCGGCACCCGGAACATCAAGGTCGCCCTCAGGAAGCTCCGCCAGTTCGCCCGGACGGGGGCGGCGACCGAGCTCGACATGCCCGACACCATCAAATCCACCGCGAACAACGGCGGCTGGCTCGACCTCAAGATGGTGCCGGAGCGGCACAACGCCGTGAACGTGCTGCTGTTCCTGGATGTGGGCGGCTCCATGGACCCCTTCATCCGGGTCTGCGAGGAGCTGTTCTCCGCCGCCCGGTCAGAGTTCAAGCACCTGGAATACTTCTACTTCCACAACTGCCCGTATGAGGGCGTGTGGCGCGACAACCGACGCCGTCACATCGAGAAGCTGCCCACATGGGAGGTGCTGCATACCTTCGGGCGGAACTACAAGGCGGTGTTCGTCGGCGACGCGTCCATGAGCCCCTACGAGATCACCCATCCCGGCGGCAGCGTGGAGCATATGAACCCCGAGGCGGGCGCCGTCTGGATCGACCGGATCACGCGGCATTTCACCCGCTCGGTCTGGCTCAACCCCACGCCGGAGAAATATTGGCGCTACACCCGCTCGATCTCGATGATCGATGAACTGACCGGAGGCCGGATGTTCCCGCTGACGCTGGACGGCCTCGACCGGGCGATCAAGGAACTGAAGGGGTGACCGAGGGGCCCCCGGGTTTCAAACCGGGTCTTGATCCGCGCCTCCACCCGGCCCGGCCGGACCTGGCCGCCGACTGGCTGGAAGGAAAGGTCGAGGCGGCGGCATTCGTCGCAGGCGCGGAGGCGACGGTTGCCGTCCCCCAGCTCACCGTCAAGGAGAGCCCCGACCCCAAAGCCCGGCAGGCCACCGAGTTCCTGTTCGGCGAGGATGTGCTGGTCTATGAGCGGGCGCGCGGCTGGGCCTGGGTCATGGGACAGGTCGACGGCTATATGGGCTATGTCCGGGAAGAGGGGTTGGCCCGCCCCTTCGGCCGCCCGACCCATGAGGTCACAGCGCTGCGCACGCCGGTTTTCCCCGCACCGGACCTTAAGCGCCCAGCCCCGCCCCTTCTCCACCTCACCAGCCGGGTGCGGGTGCTGTCGGAAAGCGGGGACGGAAAATATTCCGAAATCGAAACGGCCCAGGGAAGCGGCTGGGTTCCCAGCGTTCACCTGACGAAATTGGGTGAGGGGCTGGAGGCGGACATCATCGCCACCGCCCGGCGGTTTCTGGGCGCCCCCTATCTCTGGGGCGGCCGCTCGACCCTGGGCCTAGACTGCTCCGCGCTGATCCAGTTGGCACTGGCCCGCGCCGGTCTCTCCGCCCAGCGGGACTCGGACATGCAATCCCGGACCATGGGCGACCCGGTCGCGGGCGGCGTGGATGCGGCGGAGCCGGGCGACGTGCTCTACATGCCCGGCCACTGCGTGATTGTCACCGCCAATGCCACCTCCAGCGCCACCCCCACCACTACTGGGCCCGGCGGTGACGGAGGGGATCCAAGGGGCGTGATCCATGCCAACGCGTTTCACATGGCGGTGGCCGAAGAGCCTTTGTCGGTGATGGTCGACCGGTTCCGGGCCATGGATCTAGAGGTGGAGCAGGCCCGCCGCCCCCGGATCTCCTGATGCCCGAGGCGCTCAGCGGGTTAAGCGGTCTCGACGCCGCCGTTCTGATCGCGCTGCTGGTGGGCGGCTTGTCGATCCTGGTGACGACCGTGCGCACCGGGGTTCCGCCGATGCCGACGAACCGGGCGGTGAAGGAGACCATGGTCGCGATGCTGCCGCCGGACACGGCCCCGCGGGTGATCTACGACCTTGGCTCCGGCTGGGGCACGCTGGCGGTAACGCTGGCCGACCGGTATCCGGAGGCGCGGGTGATCGGCATCGAGCTTTCCCCCATCCCCTACGCCTTCAGCCGCCTCCGCCAACGGATCCGGCCCCGGCCCAATCTGGACCTCCATTGGGGGGATTTCCTGAAGCGGGATCTGTCCGATGCCGACCTGATGGTCTGCTACCTGATGCTCCAGGTCATGGACCGGCTTCAGGACAAGCTCGACCGGGAACTCGCCCCCGGCACCCTGGTCCTCTCCAACGCCTTCGCCTTCCGGGGCTGGAAAGCCGAGGAAATCCGCGTGGTCGAGACCGCCATGTCCGCCTGGGTCTACCGCTACCGCATCGGCACCGACGGCGCCGAAAGCTTGAGCGTGGTGCGTCCGGCGGGGATATAGAACCGCTCCCCGACCCTTCAAAGCGGCGGCGGCGCCCCCGGTCCTCCGATAAGCCGTCCGGCCCAGTACGCCAGATCGGCGAGGCCGGCGAGGTGGTTGGCCTGCCAGACGGCGGCACCCAGGCTCCACAACACCATCCCGGCGAGCGCGAGGGCGGTGAAGGAGCCAAAGACCGTGACGCCGTAGAGCATCGCAAAGCCGAACCGCCCGCCCTTTGACGGCACCCTCTGCCGGGCGATCACACCGAAGGTTCTCCCGCCAAGGCGCGGAAACGCCAAAGCGACAAGGGCCGCCACCAGATGCACCGCCGTCGGCACCAGGGTCGTGGCCAGCATTCCGGTGACCATCAGCCCGGCACCAAAAGGATCTTTCTGGGCGGTCGTCACCATGCCCACCCAATCGATTGGCGGCGAAGACATCCCAATAAGATTTCCAAGCGCCTCGATCCCGTGATTTGTGGCTTGCAACACGACGGGCAGCAGCACCGCCAGCAGGACCAGGAACGCCGCCGCCAGAAACAGATCCGCGACGACATGCAGGGCCACACCCACCCCATAAAGGGGCCCCTGATGCCGCACCATGTGACGGATCAATACCCTGCTGACCTGGAGCGATGCCAGATCCATAAACGCGTTCAAGAAAGGAAGAAGAACGTAGAGGACGGCAATCGCAACGCTCGCGACGGCCGCAACGCCCACGCCAAACGCGCCACCCCCGAGGACGGCGACGAGCGCGCCGCTCACGCCAACCATAACGCCCGCGACGACCACGCCGAACGATCCGCTCAGGCCGAACGCAAAGATCGCGACGGCCACGGCGCCCCCGACGACCACACCGCCCGCGGCGACCCCGATGACCACGGCGCTCGCGACGAACGCGGCGCCCCCGACGAGCACAACGACACCGACGACCCCGACGACCATGACGATAGTGACGAAGCTAACGACTGCGTCTAGGTAGCGTATCGCGCGCGTTGGCAATGGCGCACGCGCCAGTCGATGACGAAGGCGATTAACGATCCAGTTTACGAAGGTAGGTGCTGCGACAACGTAAGCTGCGATGAAGATCGCGCCTAAGACAAACGCACCCCATCGCCACAGCCGGTTAAACAACGATAGCGGTTGGCCATCCCCGTCCCGCTCAGGCAATATAGAGACCTCTGCCAGATACCCGGTTCCGCCGAAGAGCCACGCGACCGAGAACAGAAAGACCGGGTAGAGCAGCGCCACGCGGAGGCATTTGTCGAACGCTTTGGACCCCATGATCCGGTAAAGACCGGCGGGGGTCGCGAGGCGACACGCCGCGCCGATTGAGAAAGCCGGGGCGGGGTCGAAGGTTCTGTCGGCCCAAGCGAGCAGCGCCCCGATCGCCTTGTGATACCGATCCGCCGCCCGGCCGCGCAGCAACCATATCCTCAACTCCCGGAACGACCGCGCGTCATCGAAAAAGACTTTGAAGCCGCCAAGTATCCCCAGTAGCGCCCCGATTACCCCCAAGACGACCACCGCCCCGGCACCGGCAGCACCGAGCAATCCCATCAGCGTTTGCCAAAAGATCTCACCCATGCCCACCCAACCAAGACAGCACGTCCCAAAGCGCTATGGCGACCTTAACGTGTAATTTTGGCTAGAAACACTGTGGACATGAACGGGTGTGCTGGGCCGGACACAAGGTCTGAGCATTCGCCTTCGGACATGGAACGCGGCCGGTCACCCGTCCGATCGTTTGAATAACCCCGCGCGGATGAGGGCGCCAAAGTACAGTGTAAGCGCATCACCCGTGATGTTCCGGTGCCGGATCGTATAGATCAGCGAGATGTAACGCCCATCCGACATGTAGAACCGGAAGGTGTGGTCCAGAACGCGGGTCTTGGAAGCCTTGTCCCCTTTCAGCGCCGCGACGTCCTTCTGGGACTTCCGGGTTTCGGGCAAGGATCTGAACAGCAGATGACAGGCCCAGACCGCCGCCTGTTCGTTGATGTCGACGATGGATTTGCCCTTGTGGACCACCGGCCGGATCGGCTTCAGCTTCGCGACCCAGAAGACAAGGAACCCCATGAAGTTCTGGACTGCGGCCTCACCCTGCTGATGCTCATCAATCCGGTTGAGATCTTTATGGAGGTGATAGCAAACCTCCGCAATCAAAGGGACTGAGATATCACCCGCTGCAAGTCTTATCTTTCTTTGCTCGCAAGCATTCGACAATAAGTCGTAGAGCGCGGCGGCCTTGTGCTGCAGATCAGCGGTGTTCATCGACTGAGACTACCGCTTTACGGGGTACTGCGCGGTTGCGGTCACAGTCGGGTCCGGATACGCGTCGTCGATGCCAGCGTCGGCCTTACCAGCGGTCTCCACAAGGCTGACCCAATCATCAGCGGTCAGGCCGTCATTGGCGTAATCCCGCTGCTGGAAGCTGCCGGCGTCGATCACCTCACGGAGTTCTTCCCGGAGAGCGTCATGCGTCGCCATACGCGGATTCTTATGTTCGGTCATGCGTGAACCCCAGGAATCCAGCCGTCAGCGCAATAAGCCCGGCATCGAAACGATAGTGAACGGCCATTTCCAGGCCGTCAATAACCATTCGTCTTGCTGCTGAGGCCTGACGATGCACTGCCATTCGCCCTTGAAATAGTTCCGTTTTTAGACCCGGGCCGACGACTTCTCATCGCGTCCACCATGCGAAGCGCGCGGGATACTACAGCGTATATGGATACTTTCAAGGTGATTCGCACGCGGGAGTTGGTGGTCAACAAAACACGTCAAGCAAAAACGCGCGCCATGGCAATCAAGTCTAAGACCCATCATATACCACCCGCCGCATGACTGGCCGGGTTTCCGAGCGGCGGGCGACCTCTTGGTATCCGGCGGTCTCGAAGGCCTTCGCGAGGCCGGTCCAGGCGTAGACGGCGGGGTAGGTGCCGTCTTTGGGGGCGATGGGGTAGCCCTCGATGGTGCCGCCGCCGCGTTTCGCGACGAAGGCGTCGGCCCCCCGAAGCAGGTCGACGGAGACGCCCTGGCGGCGGTGGGTTTTGGCGACGAGGAAGCAGGTGATGGACCAGACATCGGTCTCGTCCACCGGCTTCAGCACGCGGGAGCGGGCAAGGGCTGGGAGCGTGCTGCGGCGGGCGAGGGAGAGCCAGCCGACCGGGGTCTCACCGTCGAAAGCCAGCAGGCCCGGCGGGTCCGGCGCATCGAACACGGCCCGGATCGCCGCCTTGTTCCCAGCACCGTTGTCGATCTTGCACGTCTCGGTGAAGGCCTTCTTGGACGCGGACCGCCAAAGCATACACCAGCAGCCACCCGCCCCGCCCTTAGGTCCCATGATTGTTTCGAAGGCGTGCCAAATGGCTGGGACCGCCTCAACGACCGATATTCCGCCGCTGTCGAAAAGCACTGGCGCCCCTGATATCCCACGGGCGTTGGTGAGGCCCCCGGGCACGGCCGGGCCCTACTCGGCGGCCTGGACCGGCGCGCCCACGGCGTCGTCGATCAGCGATTGGCCGGGGGAGACGATGGTGAAGTCCACGGGCACCATGTCCACCTTGGGAGCCGCCCCCTCCGCCCCGGTCACGCGGGTGAAGGTGGTGCGGTCCAGATCGACGACATCGGGGAAATCCTCCCGGAAATGGGCGCCCCGGCTGTCTTCACGGGCCAAGGCGGCGGTGGTGATGACGCGGGAGATCTCGATCTGGCTGCGGAGGTTGAGCCAGTCCTGCCAGGTCAGATTGAAGGCCCGGTCGCCGTCCGGCAGGCCCGCGCGCATCAGCTCGGCCTCATACCCGTCCAGCGTCTCCAGCGCCCGGCCGAGGCCCGCCGCGTCGCGAAGGATGCCGACCTCGTCCCACATGGTCTGCCACAACCGGTCGCGCAGGTCGGCGAAGCCGGTCGAGCCATGGGCGAAGGGCAGCTCGGCGCGGCCGATCTCCTCATCCACCGTGGCCATGTCCGGGTCCTTCAGCGCGCCCTCGCCCCGCGCGTAAGCGGCCATGCTGTCGCCCGCGATCCCGCCGAAGACGGTGGAGTTGGCAACCCCGTTCCCGCCAAGCCGGTTGGCCCCATGAACGCCGCCGCAATCCTCACCCGCCGCGAAGAGGCCGGGCATGGTGGTGCTGCAATCAAGCTCGAACTCCACCCCGCCCATCATGTAGTGGGCCGTCGGCACCACCTCCACCCGGCCGCCCGCGAGGTCGAAGCCGCAGTCCGCACAGCGGGTGACCATGCCTTTGAACCGGCGGCTGACCTCCTCGGGCCCGAGATGGGCCATCTCGATATAGACGCCGCCGTTCGGCGTGGTGTTCCCGGCCCGCATCTCCGCGTAGATCGCGCGGGAAACGATGTCGCGGGTCGCCCGCTCCCCCGCCGGATCGTAGCGGCCCATGAACCGGTTGCCCGCCCCGTCGAGAAGATAACCGCCCGCCCCGCGCAGCCCCTCTTCCAGCACGGTTCCGGTCATCCGCGTCTCACTGCCCGCGAGAAGACCCGTGGGATGGAACTGCACCATCTCCATGTCCCGGAGCGCGAGGCCCGAGCGCAGCGCCATCGCCATGCCGTCGCACGCCTTGTCGCCGGAGGGGGTGTGGTAGAGATACATCGTCGGACCGCCGCCGGTGCCAAGCAACGTCGCCTTGGCCCGGACCAGCCGCCACGTGCCCGTCCGCATGTCCAGCATCAGGACACCGGCGAGGCCGGAGCCGTCCGCCGCCGGGACCAGAGAGACGGCGCGATGCTCCTCCAGCCGGTCGATGCCCCGCGCCCACACCTGCTCCATCAGGCGATTGATGATTTCGATGCCGGTCAGGTCGCCTTTGTGAACCGTCCGATCGAAGCTCTGACCCGCGAAGGCCTTCTGATGGAGGGTGCCGTCCGGATTCCGGTCGAAATAGCAGCCGATCTCGTTCTCGAGCTCGCGGATGCGCTCAACCGCGCCCTCGACAAGGCGCCAGGCGAGATCCTGCCGGGGCAGCCATTTCCCGCCGACGATCGTGTCCATGAAGTGCCGCTCGACCGAGTCCCCGGCGGCCAGCGCCACGTTGTAGCCGCCCTGAACCATGCGGGTGCAGCCGGATTTGCCGAGAAGCCCCTTCGACGCGATGGTCACCCGCAGGTCCGGGTCCGCCTGGAGCGCGTGAAGTGCCGCGAAAAGCCCGGCACCGCCGGCACCCAGGATCAGCACATCGGTATCCAGATGCTCAATCGCCGTCATCGCTCAACCGCCCTCATCCAAGGTTCAACAGAAAGACCAGTCCCATCAGGACCGACGCCCCGGCCCCGAGCCCGATCATGGTCTTGAGGCTGTCCCGCCAGGGCAGGAACTCCAGCACCATAACCCGGAGACCGAAGGCGAGGTGAACCGACAGCAGGGTCACCAAGCCCCACTCCGCCGCCTTCACCAGAGGGTTCTCGGTCCACGCCAGCATCGCATCCAGTGCTGCCGCCCCCTCCAGCGCGAGGCCGAGCGCGAGGAAATGGAGCGGCAGGAACAACGCCAACAAGATGCCGGAGATCCGGTGGATGACGAACGCCCACCAGCCCGGGTGATTGCGGGACGGGCGCATCATGCCGACACCGCCCATACCGCCCGAAGACCCAGCACGACCAGGACGGCCGCAAGGCCCAGGCAAATCCGGTTCAGCACGGGGCCTTTGAGGCCGGCCCATTCCCGGAGAACGTTTCGGACACCGATCGATCCATGCACGGCCACGGCGATGACGAAGATCCCATAGAACGCGGCCCAACCCATGTTTCCCTGGGTTCGGCCCAGGATTTCGGCGGCGGAGAGGCCCCCGCGCACGGCGTAGATGATCATCGCGAGATGCCCGATGACCAGCGGTGCCAGGATCAGCGCCGTCAGCCGTTGCAGAAACCAGAGCCGGGTCTCGCTCATCAGAGGCGGCCCTTCAGCATCTCGGCGAGGGTCATGCGCTTCAAACCCGCGATACCGGCGGTGGGGTTGATGCCGACGGGACAGTGCTCCACGCAGCTCCCGTGGGTGTGGCAGCTATGGCAGCCGCCATCGGCGGCGACGGCTTGGAGAACACCGGTACGATCCGCGTCCCGGACATCGTTGGCCAAGGTCCAGGCCCGGTTCAAAGCGGCCGGGCCGAGATAATCCGGATTCCAGCGGACGACATCACAGGCCGCGTAGCAGACACCGCAGTTGATGCACTCGATACCGGCGTTCGCGGCCTTGCGCTCCGGGCTGTCGGGGGAGACTTTCGACAACGGCTGCGCGCGGCCCGTGGTCCCCTCGAAACGGCCCCGCGCCTTTTGCCACTTCTCAAAGAATGGTGTCATGTCGGCCGCCAAGTCCTTGATTTTTGGCAAATTCTCAAGCGGCTCGATACGAAGTTTTCCGTCTTTTGCGACGTTCGCGACATGGGCACGGCAGGTCCAGCGCGGCCGGCCGTTGACCGTCATCGCGCACGAGCCACAGACCCCCACCCGACACGCGAACCGGTAGGCCAGAGCCGGCTCCAAATGACGTTGCACATACGTAACGACATCAAGCACAGTTTGGCTGTCCTGCTGCGGCACCTCGTAGGTGACAAAGCGTCCATCGTCCTTGCCGCGCCAAATGTCGACGGCGAGTGTCTCAGTGCTCACGGTGCTCACGGTGCTCAATCCGTATGTGTGTTGCGTGTAGCGACCCTAGCAGCGTCCGGCCCCCTGTGAAAACGCCACCGGGGAACATTCGACCGGCCCCGGAAGCGGCGCTTTGTCGCTCAGGCCTGCTCCGCTGGGGCGCCCGTGCCCTCGAAACAGATGTTCTCCAACGGCTCCCCCCGGGCGAAACGGTCGAGATTTGCGGCGACGAAGGTCCAGCGCCGCTGTCCCATAGGCTCCGTCCAGGCGGAGTTGTGGGGGGACATGATCACGTTGTCGAGCTTCTGGAACGGGAACTTGGACGGCCAGGGGTTAGGCGCCGTCTTGCTTGGGTAGTCGTACCAGACGTCGATGATGCCGCCCCGAATACGGCGGGAGACCAGGGCCTCGTAAAGGGCCGCTTCGTCGATGACCTCGCCACGGCCAACGTTGGAGATGACGGCATCTTCCTTCATCTGAGCGAACTGATCGGGCCCGATCATGCCGCGTGTCGCGTCGTCCAGCGGGGCGGTGACGATCACGAAGTCGCTTTCCGCAAGCAGATGAGCAAGCTCATCCACAGTGCCATACCAGTCAACGAGATCCCCTTCATCGCGGACGGTCCGGGAGACAGCCATCACCTTCATCCCGAAGGCCTTGCACCGCCGGGCCACCTCGCGGCCGATATGGCCGTAGCCGACGATGCCAACCGTGCCGCCAAAGAGCTCCCGGTGAAGGGGGCCATTCGAGATCGAGCGTCCGTCCCAGGATTTCTTCCGCATATGTGGGTCCGTGTCCCGCATCAGGCCGATCTGCCACTCGAGCATCCCCAACAACACGTGCTCGGCGATCGTGGCTTCATGCTCGTGGGTATTGCAGAACAAAACACCACGCGGAAGCTCGTCCGGTGTGATCCAGTCATACCCGGTGAACGGGGCGTGGTAGAGCTTCAGACGGTTGGTCGGCGGGATCGGGCGGGACTTGCCGCCGACGATCACGTCGACTGACCCCAACTCCGCATCGAAAGCCTCGGGGTCTTCCGTCGGGTTGATCGGCAAGATCTCCCAATCGGTGGTCAAGGCCGCGGTCAGGTCATCCACCCGCTTGCTGCCGGGTTTCGTCGTAATGATCAGGCGCGGGCGCTCGTCCACGGTAGGCTCCTCAGGTTGTGCTTTGCTTGGTGGCTGCCGGGAGGGTCTGCCCCGGCCTCTTGAAATCTGGTGCGTCATACGCGGAGGTCGAGCCCCCGGGCAAACGGGAATTGTTTCCCAAGCCCCAGCGGTCTAGCCTCCCGCCATGGCACCCGACACGCATCCCTCACAACAGACATGGCAGACCGCCCCCCTCAAACGGGGCGCCATCGCGGCCGGGAATCCGGATGCGACGGCAGCCGGACTGACCGTTTTGGAGGCCGGTGGCAATGCCATCGACGCCATCATCGCCGCCGCCTTCGCCATGGGTGTGGTCGAGCCGCTCGATAGTGGTCTCGGTGCGGGCGGGTTCATGACCATCCATGATGCCGCCAGCGGCGAGACGACCTCTCTCGACTTTCTTGGCGTGGCGCCGGTTTCCGCCCGATACACGCTTTATCAGCAGGCTGTTCCCCGCGCGGGATATGGCATCTTCGTCAAAGGACGGGATAACGAGCGGGGACACCGGTCGGTTGCCGTCCCGGGCACCGCCCGCGGGTTTGTCGCCGCGCACGCCCGTTTCGGGCGCATGCCGTGGCGGGAGGTTATGGAGCCCGCCATTCGTCTGGCCGTTGACGGCTTCACTGTTTCAAAGAAATCGGCTTTGAGGATGTCCCGGTCTGAGGCATTGATGCGTCTTGGCCCCGAGATCATCCGCGTCCATACCAAGGACGGCGCGCTCTATGTGGAAGGAGATGCGGCCACCAACCCGGACTATGGGGAGAGCCTCCGGCAGGTCGCCGAAGAAGGCGACAGACCCTTCTACGAGGGGGCGATCGCGAAGGCCATCGTCGCCGATATGGCTGCCAATCACGGTTTCCTGGTCGCCGACGACTTGCTGAACTACCGCGCGATCTGGCGGAAGCCGGCGCATGGACGCTTTGACGGGCTGGATGTGTTCACCGTCCCGCCGCCGTCCTCGGGCATGCTCGTCACCCATGGGCTGGAAGTCTTGGAGGCGTCGGGACCTGCCGCCATCGAAGGCCAGCACTGGGAGCCTTTGGCCCGCGCGATGCTGGAGATGTTCCGCCTGAGGAGCCTGGCGCTGGGTGACCCGGGCTTTGTCCCAGACCCCCGGGACGCGATTGCGAGCGCGCGGGAATCCTCAGAAACGACAAGCTTGAGCGCGATCGATGCCGAGGGGAACGGCGTCTCCATCACGTTCTCCAACAATAATCATTCCGGTATCGTAACGCCCGTCACTGGTATTCTGCTCAACAATCAGATGACCCTGTTTGTGCCGTGGGAGGGCTCGCCCAACAGCGTCGCGGGCGGTAAGCGCCCCACCAGCAGCATGATGCCGACGCTCGCGCTCGAGAACGGCCGTGTGGTCCTGGCGTTGGGCGCATCTGGCTCCACCCGGATTCCGACCGGGCTGATGCAGGTCCTGTTCAATCACCGTGTCCTCAAGAAGCCCCTTCAAGAGGCCGTGGATACAGTCCGCCTCCACGCGGAGGTCGAGTCTCTCTACTCGGACGCAGAGCTGGCGACGGTCGCCGAGCCCTTGGCGGAGAAACTGGGGCTCACCTTCACCCCGCTTGAGGGACGGGATACCTCCATGGCCGTGTGTCAGGCGATTGGGCTTGCCCCGGACGGCACCGCCACGGCGGTCGGTGATCCCAGGGCCCGGGCCTGCGGCCGGGTGATCTAGCGACAGCACGCGGAGCGCGCATGGCCATCGACAACCTGCCTTTCGGCCTTGAGCATCCGCTGTTGGCCGTCCACGACCTGGACGCGGCGATCGAGACGTTCCGTTGCATGGGGTTTTCTCCCTCTCCGATCGGCCGGCATCCTTGGGGAACGACCAACAGCCTAGTGATGTTCCCGGCCAACTTCGTGGAGTTGATCTCCGTGGGAGACCCGGACCGGGTGGATGATCCGGTCAACGCGGACGGTTTCAGGTTCGGTCGCGTGATCGCGGATGTCCTGGCCCAGCGCGAGGGGCTCTCGATGACGGCACTGCATTCGAAGGACGCAGCGGGAGACCACGCCACGGTTCTTGGGCGGGATGGGCCGTCCAAAGGCTTGGTGGATTTTCGACGCCCTGTCCGGCTGCCCGACGGGCATATGGATGAGGCGGTTGTTTCCCTCGCGATGCTGCTCGAAGACAGTCATCCGAATGTCGGCTACTTCCTCTGCCATCAGCACAAACCCGACCTTGTCTGGGTGCCGGACTGGCTCCACCAGCCAAACGGTGTCGACAAGGTGCTGGGAACGATTATCTGCGCCGATCGTCCGGCCGATCTGGCGCCATTCCACGCGTCTGTATTCGGGGACGAAGCGGTCTCCGCAAGTGACGAGCGGGTGCTTGTGAAGGCACCGGTTAGGACGGTCGAGATCATCACACCGGACGCGATGGCCAACCGCTTCTCCGGCATTCAAGTCTCGCCGCCACGCCCGGAAGACCGGCCGGTCGGTGTCGCGCTACGCCTCAGGGCGCCGGATCTTGGGCGGCTTATCGGCTGTCTGGAAGAAGGGGGTTCCGCCTTCGCGGAATGCAGAGACCGGACGGGTGGGGGCAATCGTGCCGTCATCCGCATAGCGGCGCCAGACGCCCATGGCACCATCCTGGAGTTCGTTGAGGGGGAAGACTGATGACCGACGGCATGTCTAACGCGGAAAGTGGCGGGGCGGACACGCAGTACTTCGCCTATCTGTCATCGGGTGACTGGCGCATCCAGCGTTGCGGCGACTGCGGCGCCCATGTCTTCACGCCTCGGCTAATGTGCCCGTCCTGCGGCAGCCGAAATCTGGATTGGGTCACGCCCTCCGGTTCGGGAACGGTCTACTCAACCAGCGTCATCCGGCGGAGACCACAGGACGGCGGTTCCTGGAACGTGGCGCTGGTCGACCTCGAAGAGGGTGTCCGGATGATGAGCCGAGTCGATGGGATCGCGCCCGAAGACGTCGCGATCGGCCTGCCGGTAAAAGCCAAACTGGTGGAAGAAGACGGTGAGACCGTTGTCGTGTTCGAGCCGGCGGGAGAGACGTCATGACCCATCCGCTTCGCGGCAAGACCGCTGTCGTCGGCGCCTCCACCGCCTGCCTGGGCGAGGCGCCGGGCATGAGCCACATGGAGATTATGGCGGAGGCTTCTCTCGCCGCTCTGGAGGACTGCGGGCTCTCCTTGAAGGACGTGAACGGCCTCTACTCCGTCAGCCTGCATGCCTCCTTCCCGGGGTTGTCCTTCGCGGAGTATCTCGGGATCGGGCCGCAGGTCACCACCTCGGACGGCACCAATGTCGGCGGCTCATCAGCGGTCTTTCAAATGCTGAACGCCGCCCAGGCATTGGAAGCCGGGCTGTGTGACGTGGCTCTGATCACCTATGGCAGCAACCAACGCTCCGCCTCGGGCCGCCTCGTGTCGCCTTCGACGCAGGAGCTGTTTCCCTACGAACGGCCGTACAAGCCTCGCTATCCGATGATCGGCTATGCACTGGCAACCGCACGGCACATGCACGAATTCGGCACCACACGGGAGCAGTTGGCCGAGGTCGCCGTCGCGGCACGGGCGTGGGCCGGCCTCAATCCCGAAGCCTTCAACCGGGAGCCGCTGACAGTCCAGGATGTGATCGACGCCCGGCTTGTGTGCGATCCGTTGACCGTACGGGACTGCTGCCTCGTCACCGATGGCGGAGGCGCGATCGTGATGACACCGGCCGACAGGGCCAAGGACCTGCCAAAACCACCCGTTTACTTGCTGGGCGTCGCGGGAGCGCTGTCCCACCGTACAATCACCATGATGCCGGACCTCACCACCACCTGTGCCGTGGACAGCGGAAAGCGGGCCTACGCCATGGCCGGGGTTGGGCCGAAGGATGTGGATGTGCTGCAGGTCTACGACGCGTTCACGATCAACGGCATTACCCTGGTCGAGGATCTTGGGTTCTGTGAGAAGGGCGAGGGCGGGGCGTTCATCTCCGGTGGGCGGATCGCGCCTGGCGGATCCCTGCCGCTGAACACCTATGGCGGGGGTCTGTCTTGCACCCATCCCGGCATGCTCGGCATGTTCACCATCGTCGAGGCGGTACGCCAGGCGAGGGGAGAGTGCGGCGCCCGTCAGGTTGCAGACGTGGAGATCAGCCTCGCCCATGGAAACGGCGGCATGTTCTCCTCCGAAGCGACCGCCGTTCTAGGCACCGGGTCGACGGTTTGATTGAAGAAGCAAGCCGGGGTGCGGTCTTGTGAGCGGCGATAACAGCACGTCCGTGACACTCGTTCTCGGCGGCGCCCGTTCGGGCAAGACCCGTTTTGCCGAGACTCTGGTGCTGGAGCGGGCGCGCACCTCAGGAAAACAGGCGGTCTATCTCGCAACCGCCCAGGCATTCGACGCGGAAATGGCGGACCGGATTGCCCGGCATCGGGATGACCGGTCCGGACAGGGTTGGCGCACGGTCGAAACGCCGACCGACCTGGTCGGCGCCATCGGCACCCTGATCGCCGAAGCGGAGGAGACTGGCCGCCCGCCTCCGGTCGTCCTGATCGATTGCCTGACGCTCTGGGTCACGAACCTGATGATGGCAGAGCGGAGTGTTGAAGCCGAAACAGCCACACTGCTGGCCTTTCTTGAGACAAAGACGGCCACGTCTGACATTGAGTTGATCTTCGTCTCGAACGAAGTCGGCCTCTCGATCGTTCCAGAGAACGCCATGGCACGGGCCTTCCGGGATCACGCCGGACGCCTCCATCAAGCCATTGCGGCCTTCGCCGGCAAGGTCTTCCTGATCGTGGCCGGAATACCGATGACCGTGAAGGCGCCTTAGCGGTTAACGACGCCTCAGTCCGGCGCCATGCCCTTGTCGGTCAGCTCCGAGATCGCTTTGTCATTCTTGGTCAGGTCACCCATCCCCATGCCCCGAAGAACGTTGGGCGCCTTGGTGAATTGGATGTTCTCGTAGGGAATGATCTCAATCCGGTTGCCCCACGGATCCATGAAGTCGAGGAAGCGGCCAGGCAAGGGCTCCACGCCAACATCCACGAGGGCCGCCCGTACAGCCTCACGATCGTCCACGACGATCCCCAGATGCCGCCCGTCGTCTGGGGCTTGCTTGCGGCCTTTCTGTAAAGCGATGAACTGGTCGCCAAGATCGATGAACGCCATGGTCTCGCGTTTCCCTCTCAGCTCGAACGAGAATAGCTTTCCGTAGAAGGCCAGCGCCTCGTCAATGTCATCAACCTCCAACGCCACGTGATTGACGCCCACGGCACGGGCTTTTGGGGTGTCGGACATGGAGAGCTCCTTGGTCAGGGCAACGGATCGGAAGGAGCGATGTCTCAAGACTGGCTGCGAGAGCATCAACTCACCTTAGATTTGAGGTCGCGGATCCAAATCCTCAACCGGCTCACCCGCTCCAATCCCCTGAAAGGGCAATTTTCCAACGACCCCGCCGACCAAGAGATGAACGGGCCTTGCGTGGACGGGGCTTGCTCGACATATGTGACCGACGCTTCCGGACGTTCGGTCGGAGAGGGATGGGTATGTGCTGGCAGTGCAGCCCCCATCCCTATCCGCTTCGGGCCCGGATAATTTGAACCAAGACCGACCCCTTTCGGACCCGGAACTCCGCGACAATGGCCTGCAATCTCGGGCGGCTGATCCGCTTCAAGCTTGTGATCCCGATCCTGCGCGGCAGAGGGTCCGCCCGGTATACGGCGCGCGGCGTTATGGTTGGTGTCGGCTCGGCACTGACCCCGTTCTTTGGCCTGCAGATGTTGGTCGCCGTCTTCGTTTGGGGCGCGATCAAGGTCGTCCGCCCGCAGTGGGATTTCAGTCTCGTCATCGCCCTGGCTTGGACGTGGGTGTCGAACATCTTCACCCTGCCGCTGTTCTTCTACGTCTTCATTGTCACCGGGAAACTCATGCTCGGACGATGGGACGAACTGACGGGGTTCTGGGATTTCGTCGACCGGTTGGACATGACAATGACTGTCGGCACTGACCGGTGGGACGCCACCTTGGCCGTCATTGTTGCCGTCTTTGAGGAGTGGGGGGAGCCACTGCTCCTTGGATCCATTCCGTGGACGGCTGGGCTCGCTTGGCTGAGCTATGTGCTCACACTCCGCTATCTCAGAAGCATGCGGGCGACCGAACGCGCCCGGCTTGGCAAGGCGGCCGCCTGAGGGGGATCAGACCGGACGGCGCCCCAGTCCCACCGACAGGACAGCGCCCCCGGCCATGGCGGCGGCCCCGATCAGGAAGACCGGCACATAATCACCGGTGACAGAGACGAGCCAGACCAGACCCCAGCCGCCGAAAAGCTGGCCGGCGCCAACCGCCACCACCATCCACCGCCAGAGCACGACCATCGCCGAGGTTCCCATCGCCTCCCGCGCTCGGCCCGCGATGATGGCGGACAGGCCCGGCTGGGCGCCCACAAGGAGCGAGGACATCAACACGGTGGCCGGCGAGGGGGCGATGATCGCAATGGCGATACCGGCCGACAGCGTGGCGAAGACGAGGACAAGGCCCCGGCTGAAACCGATCCGGTCAGCCAGCCTGCCCCACAGAACCGGGCCCATGACCGCGCCAAGGCCAAAGAGAATCCATTGCGTCCCACCCTCGGCAAGTGGCCACCCGAGTCCGCGCACCAAGTAATCCACCCACCAGATCGAATGCGGCACCAGGCCGATGGAGAAGAGGGCCTGGGCGGCCACCAGCCGAATTCCGTCCCGCCTACCCCGTCCCATTTCCGGGGAACTCTCTGGGTCGTCGTGATGAGCTCCCGCCGGCGCGGCCGATGTCTCGCCAGTCTCCGGCCCGCTCCACCCCCAAAAGCCGAGCAAAAGGCCCGCGGCACCAACCGCCGCCGCCCCGCCCCAAGCCCAGGCCAGACCAAGATCCAGCAGCCAGGGCAACCCAAGCGCTGAGAAAAAGATTCCAAGACCAACGCCGGTAAAGGCGATACCGGTCGCCAATCCCACCTTACCCCGTGGCGCGCCCGTCGCCGCCGCCGCGACGCCGAGGATCATCATCACAGCGACCAAGACCCCGAGTACCCCACGAAGCGCCGCAAGACCCATGAAGCCAACAGGCGCCGCGCTCAAGGCGAGACAAAGGACGGAGGCGAGGAGACAGCCTTTGAGAAGCCTGTGCGTGGCGACACGCCGGGACAGAAGCGGCGCGCCAAGGCCGCCCACGATGTAGCCTGCGAGGTTGACGGCGCCGACGATCCCGGCCTGATCGGCGCTGAGCGTTCCGGTGCCGATCAGTGCCGGCACCATCGGCGCATAGGAGAACCGGCCGACCCCCATGCCAACAAGCAGACAGGCTTGCGCCCCGAAGGCTCGGCGGACCCAAAGCGGCACACGTCCGGAAGAGGCAGAGGGATCCGTCATAACACCCGTCAGGCGACGGCCGCCGCGTCAGCTTTGCGCGGCACCGTTCGCAGCGATCATCTGTCCGGAGACGAAGCCACCCCCCTCGGAGCACAGAAACGCTGTGAGGGCCGCGATGTCATCCGGCTCCCCAAGGCGGCCCAACGGGATCTTCGACAACTGGGCCTCGATATGCGCGGTCATCGACGGATCTTCATGCTCTGACCGGATCGGTCCCGGAGAGATGCAGTTGACGGTGATTCCTTTGGGCCCGAATTCCTTCGCCAACGCCTTGGTGAGGCCCCAGACCCCGTGTTTCGCCGCAGATACAGGCGCGCGCCCCGTGTAACCGTTGATCGCGTTCATGCCCGCGAAGTTGACGATACGGCCCCAGCCGCCATCGACCATGCCGCCCAGCAGCGCCCGCGACAGATAGAAAGCGGCGTCGAGGTCCACGTTCATGACCCGGTGCCAGTCCTCGTCGTCCATTTCCAGAAACGGTTTGGAGGGGCGGATCGCGGCGTTGTTGATCAGGATGTCGATGGTCCCGAACGCCTCCCGCGCCGCGTCCGCCATGGCACGGCACTGGGCGCCGGAGCCCACATCGCCCATCAGGACCAAGGTTCTGACGCCGAGGTCCTCGCACATTCGCGCCGTCTCGTCGCAGATGTCCTGCCGACGGTAACCGTTGATGACGAGATCTATCCCCGCTTTCGCGAGAGCGAGGGCGATCGCCCGTCCGATGTTCTGGCCTGCTCCCGTTACGAATGCGGTATGGTTTGCCATATTCTTGATTCCTCTCGTCTTTTTTCTTCTTCCGATCACTTCGCCCGGGACCAGTTACTTCGCCCGGGACCAGGCGAAACCTTCTTCCTCTCCGGCGATCAACATGGCGCCGCCGATCGACTCGGGCAGGATCAGGCGCAGGGTCGGCCCCACCTCATCCACCGTGAAACCTCGATCACGGAAAAATCCCGCCGTAAGCGCCAAGTCACGGGAGAGCACCCCGTATCCGGCGATGAACGGCAGGCTTGGGATCGCGAGGCCCGGCAAGAGAACTCCCAGCCTCTCGGGGTCGCAAATCACCACGCCACCCCGGTCGAGCGGTACCCGCCAAATCCCGTCGTACAGACGCTTCGGCGAGCCCTGGTCCAGAAAGAAGCAGAAGCGGGCCGCCGTCCGTTCCAGATCATCGGTACATATGATGACGTCGCGCAGGGCGGTGATCCCATTGCCATGGGTCTTCCAGCGATCCTGCCAGACCAGATCCTCCGTATGATGGGCGACGTACTGGACACGTCCTTCGGGCATGTCGTCCGGCCGGACGCGGCAACAGGTGAACTTGGCCGTATCCTCTGAACCGTCGGGGCGGGTCACCGCACGGGTCAGATGCACCAACGGCTGCGGGTGAAACCCACTGAATGTGAGGCGGCCCTGCACCGCCTCCGGCTCCGCGGTTCCGAAGGCGATCAGGTGGAGGCCCGTGTACCGGTCGATCTGTGCCTGGGTCCGGGCACCCTGAGCGGTCTCGGAGTCCGACACGGCCATGATCTCGAAGTAGCCCTCATCCAGCATAACGCACCGGTTCGCGGTGCCGGACAAGACCGGTTCCTGCTGTCCGTCCTCGGTATGGCGGTGGGGGGTATACGGTGTCTGGACGAAGCCCAACCTGTTGAACGCCTGATGCGCCTCATCCATATCGGGAACGAAATGAGCGAGATGATCAAGGAAGATCGACCCTTTTCCGGGAAGCTGGGTGGTCATCTCTGGGGATCTCCGGACTTTGGGTCGGATCGTTCTTCGGCTTCTTTGTCCGCCTCATCGAGGGCAGCATTGATCTCCTCGCTGGACAACGGCCGGAGGGGAGGTTGGGGGCGAAAGTAGTCGCTTGGCACAACGGACGTCACAAGCCCTAGAAGCGGCCTGACGAGCACCCACAAGACCGTGGCGATCGGCCGCCAGACCGGCATCACCGGGGCGACGAGCCCGGGTGCCACCTCGCCGACGGTAAAGACGACGGCCGCCCCAACGAACCAGAATGTCCCGTCGGTATCGTTCCACCACTCCACCGCCCCGAAGGCGAACAGAACCGCCGTGATCAGGCGGGTGAGCCATTGCTCGAACCCGATCTCCAACGTCTCGATCTGCGGCTCGGAACGGGCGCGGGGCGAATGCGGGTGAGGGACATCCTCTTCCGGGTCGGGGCGGCCGCGCGGCTCGGATGGTGGGGTTTCCGTCATTGGCTAGCTGTCCACACTCATCGCTAGGATTCGGCTGATCTGCGACAGATCCCGGCCGCTCTCCTCTGACCAGGTGTTGAAGGCCGCCTGGACCGCAGCCATCGACGACTTTGACGAGGGGGCCTTGTCCACGACACCCGCTGTAATCAGAGCCCGCACAACGTCCGGCGACAGCATGAATGCAGGCTTTCCCATGAACCGCAGGAAGTACTGCCCGGTGTTGCCGCCGAGCCGTGATCCTTCCTTTTTCAGCATATCAAGCAGGCCGACATAGTCACTGTCCGGCCAACCGGCAAAGACCATGGAAGCGGCGCCGTTTGCGTCCGCAAGGTCGACGATAAAACGGGCGTTATCCCGGACCGATCGGATCTTCGCCCCATGCCGGACGATCCGCGTATCTGACAACAGCGAGTCCAGCGCTTCGTCGGGCAACATCGCCAGACGGTTCGGCTGAAACCCCTCAAACGCGGCTTCGAAGCCATCCCATTTCTTGTCGATGACCTTCCAATTGAACCCAGCCTGGAAGACCCGCCGGGCCATCTCCGCAAGCCACCGGTCATCCGGAATCGCGGCAAGCTCCTTTTGCGACTTCGAGACCGGTAGCAGGGCCTCCACAGCGTCGATGCCGCCTTTCAGCGCGGCGGCGCGCTCAAGGAACGGGGTGAAGGCTGCTACCAAGGAAACTCTCCAGTCTCGTACCGGGCGGTACAGTGCCACTCTAGGCCCGGACCCAGAGTTTGACCACCGGAGCGCTTGGCCGCACCGCCGGCCAATCAATCCGCCCGAACTTGAATAAACCGCATCTCGCCTCCGAGGAATTCGACGCCTGTCAAAACACCTGTGCTGAACGCGCCGGTATCGATACAGATGCGATGAGGATGAACAACCGGGGCGCCGGCCGGCATCTCAATGGTATGGCCATGGACGACCATCACCTCGAACGGCCACTGTTTCGCTTCCAAAAAGACATCGCGAATCCACATCATCGCATGCGGATCCTGGTCATCCAGCGGCAGCCGGGGGTCCAGTCCGGCGTGAACAAACATCAGATCGCCTTCGCGGTGGGAAAGCGGCATATGCGCAACAAACTCCTGCATCGGCTGGGGCGTATGCGCCAGCAGTTCCTGTGAGAGTTGGCTCCCTCCCGGCCGCGCCGGAACCTTGAGCCCGAAGCTCGCCCAGGTTTCTCTCCCCCCGTTCAGCGCCCAAACGGACGCATCCCCGTCATCCAGACGCCCGGCGAGAGCATCGACCAACCACGCGTCATGGTTCCCGGTCAGCGCGATGTCCTCCACTGGAACCCGGCCGTCTACGAACGCCGCCAATCCGGCCATGGCGATCCCGATGCAATCGAAGGACGCCGGTCCCCTGTCCACCAGATCACCGATCAGAATGTTCGCCGCCGACTGAGGCCGCGCGCGGCGCACATCCTCGGCCAGCGCCTCGAACATCGCCTCCATAAGGTCGGCCCGCCCGTGGACATCCCCGACCGCCGTGACCATGCGGCCCTGTGGCAATGGTTTCGGGTTTGGCTGCCAGGGGTAACGCACCGTCTCCATCGGGTGCCGGTCTCCAATTTCCTTTGTGTCACAGCATCATGCCGGGAGACGCGGAGCCGTCAATGACCTCGCTTGACGCTGAATCACCGGGCTTCCTACACTCGCGGCCAATTGAGAGCGCGGAGCACCGTGCCGCCACCAGGGAGGAGCTTCGTGAGCGAGACCACGGCACCGCCGCGCAACGTCGACGTCGCGCGCCTCGTCGAACACCACCGGCAGATGCACCGGATACGCGCCTTTGAGGAGGCGGCGATCCAGGCAAGCCATGACAAATTGGTGCTCGGCGCAATCCACCCCTCTATCGGGCAGGAAGCGATCGCCACCGGCGTCTGCCTCAACCTGCGCCGGGACGACTACCTTCTCTCAACCCACCGGGGGCATGGCCACACCTTGGCCAAAGGGGCTGACGCAGGAGCCATGATGTGCGAGCTGCTCGGCCGGGCTGGGGGCACAAGCCAAGGCAAGGGTGGGTCCATGCACATCGCGGACGTGGGCGTGTCCATGCTCGGCGCCAATGGTGTGGTGGCGGCCAACATCAACATTGCCGCCGGCGCTGCACATGCCATCAAGCTTCGGCGCGAGGACCGGATCGCGGTCAGCATCTTCGGCGACGGCGCCATCAACCGGGGGCCGTTCCTGGAGGGGCTCAACTGGACGAAGGTCTTTGATCTTCCCGCCTTGTTCGTCTGCGAAGACAACGGCTTCGCCTCGACCACGCGGACGGACGCGATGACAGGGGGGCCCGGACCGGCCGCGCGGGCGGAAAGTCTTGGGATCCCGGCGACGACAGTGGACGGAAACGATGTTGCGGCGGTCGATGAGGCAGCACGTGCGCTCGTGGGCGAAGTGCGCAGTGGCGGCGGCCCGCGGTTCCTGGTTTGCCGGACCTATAGGCTCACGGGGCATACAGCATCCGACCCGGCCGCCTACCGGCCAGACGGAGAGGTCGAGGAGGCCTGGGGCAACGATCCGATCGCCCGGTGTGCCGCCTATCTCGCCGAGTTAGGCGTTTCCACAGACGACCTTGAGAGTCACCGGACGGCTGCTCAAGAAGAGATGGCGGGCGTCTACGAGGCCGCTCGAAACGCTCCCTGGCCCGACACGGCTCTCGCTTATGCCGATGTTCAGGACATCGCCGATCCGCGAGAGGAGGCGTTCCGATGGTAGTCATGACCTACGCGGAAGCTGGAAAATCGGCCCTCGCCTCTGAAATGCACCGGGACCCCATGGTCTGGGCGGTCGGCGAAGACCTCGGCCGGGGCGGCGTCTTCGGCCAGTACAAGGGTCTTGTGGAGGAGTTCGGGCCCGAGCGGATCTCCGACGCGCCAATCTCCGAGGCCGCCATCATGGGGGCGGCCGTGGGCGCCGCGATGGCGGGGACCCGGCCCGTGGTGGAAATGCGGTTTGCGGACTTCGCGCTCTGTGCGGTGGATGAGCTGATCAATCAGGCGGCGAAAGCCCGCTACATGCTCGGCGGCCAGCTCCGGGTTCCGATGGTTATCCGGGAGCCCATGGGCATATGGCGGTCGTCCGCGGCCCAGCACAGCCAGTCGCTCGAAAGCTGGTACACCCACATTCCCGGCCTCGTGGTCGCCGTCCCCAGCACGCCTGCGGACAACTGGGGGCTTCTCCGGGCGGCCATCCGATCAGACGACCCCGTCGTCTATTTCGAGCACAAGAACATCTGGGGACTGGAAGGCGAGGTCGATACCGATGCCGAGCCGCTGCCCTTCGGCGTGGCGCGCACGGTGCGGGAGGGCACCGATCTCACGATTGTCGCCTGGTCCGCAACGGTTCACGTCGCTGAGAAAGCCTCGGAAGCACTTGCAAACGACGGTATCTCGGTCGAGGTGATCGACCTGCGGACCCTTTGGCCTTGGGACAAGGAGGCTGTCTTCGCCTCCGTCCGGAAGACTGGCCGCCTGATCGTCGCCCACGAAAGCGTGGCGGTCGGCGGTTTCGGCGGCGAGGTTGCCGCAACGGTGTCCGAGCACCTGTTTGGCACCCTGAAAGCGCCGGTGAAACGCCTCGGCGCGCCCCGCATCCCGATCTCCTACGCCCCGCCGCTGGAGGATGAAGTCCGCGTGACCGAAGACCGCATCGCCACGGCCGCGCGGGCCCTCCTGGCCTGAGTACGCCGCCAACTCTATTCGTTAATGGACCGAAACAAATGAGCGATACCAACGAGATGACCGGCGGCGAGGCGCTCGCCCGGATGTTCCAGGCCCATGGCACGGGACCCATGTTCGGGATGGGCGGCTTCCAGCTTTTGCCGTTCTACGACGCGACCCGGCGGCTCGGCCTTGCCCATTCCCTGATCAACGACGAGCGGTGCGGCGCCTTCGCGGCGGACGCCTACGCCAAGGTGTCCGGGCGCGTCGGCGTTGTGGACGCGACGCTGGGCCCGGGCGCGACCAACCTTGTGACCGGATTGGTCGAGGCGCTGAATGCCGGAACAGCCATGGTGGCGCTGGTGGGCGACGCCCACCGGGGTCACGCCTGGAAGAACATGACCCAGGAAAGCCGCCAGCTTGAGATCCTGCGCCCGGCAGTGAAAGAAGTTCTGCGGGTGGAGATGATCGACCGCATCCCGGAGCTGATGCGTCGCGCCTTCCAAGTCGCCACCACGGGCCGTCCGGGGCCGGTGGTGATCGACGTTCCCGAAGACATCTGCCACGACACCCATCCATTCGATCCGGGCGAGTTCGAGATCGACCCAAGATACGGCGCGATGCCCGCACTTCGATCCCGGCCGGACGCGGCGTCGGTGGAGGCAGCCGCGGCCCTGCTGTCCAAGTCGACGTCACCGCTGATCCTGGCGGGCGGCGGTGTCCATATCTCGGGCGCGAACGCTGATCTGCAGCGCTTCGCCGACGCGTTCAACATCCCGGTCGCCCATACGATGACGGGCAAAGGCGCGATCGCATGCTCAAGCCCCCTCTCAGCCGGGTTGTTCGGGCGTTATGACCGCATTGCCAACGCGCTGATCGAGAAAAGCGACTGCCTGCTGGTCGTGGGCTGCAAGCTCGGCGAGATCGCGACCAAACGTTTCACCGTTCCGCCCAAGGGCAAGACCGTGATCCATCTGGAAGCTGTGGCCGAGGAAATCGGCCGCACTTACGAGCCCACGATCGGTCTTTGGGGCGACGCGCGGGAAGGTATCCGGGATCTCCATGCAGCCATGGACACGGCCGGTGCGGCCGCGCGCAAGGACCACGTCGCCGATGTCACCCGGCGTATGGCGGAGTGGCGGAAATCCGTCGACGCGCGGCTGACGTCCGAGGAAGTCCCCGTCAACATGGCCCGGATGATCCATGAGCTGAACGGCATCCTGCCCGAAGACGCGGTTCTCGTGGCAGATGGCGGCTTCGCGGCTCATTGGGGCGGCTTGCTGTTCAATACCAAGCGCGCGGGCCGGGGCTTTCTGCCGGATCGCGGCTTCGCGTCGATCGGGTATGGCCTGCCGGGTTCGATGGGGGCAGCCTTGGCGACGGACGGCCCGGTCATCGGCCTCACCGGCGATGGCGGTTTCAACATGGTCATCGGCGAGTTGGAGACCGCACGGCGCCTGGGGCTCGGTTTCACGCTCATGGTCGTCAACAATGCCGCATCCGGATATGTGAAGGCACTTCAACACCTTATGTATGGTGAGGGGGCGTATCAGGCGAGCGATCTGGCGGAGACCAACTATGCGGTCGCGGCGGAGGCTCTCGGCTGCCACGGCGTTCGGGTGGACCACCCGGACCAACTCGACAAAGCCATTCGTTCCGGCATCGAAAATAAATCTCAGCCCACAGTGATCGATGTCGTCGTGACCCGTGACCCCGCCAAGATGCTGCCCGCGGTCGACAACCGGGCGGTGAAGGTGAAAAAGGGCGACCGGGTCGCCTGATCCTCGACGCGGCGGCGAGGGTGTGGCCGAATGGGCGCTAAACCGGAGAGCGCCCATGACCGACCAAAGCACCCATTCCATGCACGACTCGGGCGAGGATCCGAGGAATGATACCGTGCTTGTCTACGTGAACGGGGACCTCGTCCCGCGACCGGACGCCAAGGTCTCCGTTTACGACAGCGGCTTCATGCTGGGCGACGGGATTTGGGAGGGGCTTCGTCTCAAGAAAGGATGCCTCGTCTTCCTGGATGAGCATCTCGACCGTCTTTACGAGGCGGCGATCTCGCTCGATCTCGATATCGGCATGGACCGGAAGGCTCTGACGAAGGCGCTCTACGACACCGTCAAAGCCAACGGAATGGTCGACGATGCCCATGTCAGGCTGATGGTCACGCGGGGGGTCAAGCGGAAGCCCTTCCAGGACCCGAGGTTCAGCATCTTTGGCTCGACCATCGTCATGATTGCCGAGCATTCGGCGCTGGGTCCCGACTGGGCAAAGAAGGGCGCGCGGCTCCATACGGTCCCCAACCATCGGGGTTTACCGCTGACCCAGGACCCTAAGCTCAACTCGCACTCCAAGCTGAACTGTATTCTGGCGTTGGTCCATGCGCTGAAGGCCGGGGCGGATGAGGCGCTGATGCTGGATCCGTTCGGGTTCGTGAACACCACGAACGCCTGCAACTTCTTCATCGTACGGGGGGGCGAGGTTTGGACCTCCACGGGCGACTACTGCATGAACGGGATCACCCGCCGGAAAGTCATCGAGCTCTGCCGCGCAAACGACATCCCGGTCTTTGAGCGGAATTTTTCTCTGCTGGAAACCTACGGCGCTGACGAAGCCTTCATGTCGGGCACCTTCGGCGGGCCAACGCCCGTGGGCGAGATCGACGGGCGGACCATCGGCGACGGCAATGCGGGCCCCGTGCTTCGGCGTATTCGCAAGCTCTACGGTGATCTTGTGGAGACCCACATCGCCAGCGTCACGGGTCAAACAGCCTAGCGCTAGAAGACTATTCCGCCGCCTCCTGGGTGCGCGCGGCCACGGTTGCCGGAATCCATCCGCCCAGTTCCCGCATCACGACGGTCTCGATGACGTCCATACCGCCGGGCGAGTCGTTCAGGCAGGGGATGAAGGAGAACTGCTCTCCGCCATGTTCCTCAAACGTCTCCCGGACGCCGATCGCGATCTCCTCAAGCGTCTCGACGCAATCGGCCGAGAAGCCGGGGGTCACGATCGCCATGCGTTTGGTCCCGGACTGCGCCAGCTCCTCCACCGTCACATCGGTATAGGGCTGAAGCCATTCCTCGCGTCCGAACCTGGACTGGAAGGTCGTGATCAGCCTGTCTTTCGGCCAACCGAGTTCTTCCCGCAGAAGCCGCGTCGTCTTCATGCAGTGGCAGTGATAGGGGTCCCCCGCCATGAAGTAGCGCTTTGGGAGCCCGTGATACGACGCGATCACCACCTCCGGCTCCCAATCGAGACCCGCGAGATGGGTGCGGATCGAGTTGGCGAGCGCCGTAATGTAAGCCGGCTCATCGTGATACGGCGGCGCTGTCCGGACCGCCGGCTGCCAACGGAGCGTTTTCAGCGCACCGAACGCCTTGTCGTAGGCCGTCGCCGTCGTCGCCGCCGCATAATGCGGATAGAGCGCCACCAGCAGGATACGCGTGCATCCGGCGGCCTGCATCGCCTCGATCTTCGAGGCGGTGGAGGGGTTGCCGTAGCGCATCGCCCAATCCACGTGGACGTCCAGACCGTGACCGGCCAGCCGCTCACCCAGGCGATCGGCCTGCTCCCGCGTGATCTTGCGGAGCGGCGACTCATTCGTGTCCTTCAGCCAGATCTGGTCATACGCCTCTCCCGTCTTGAACGGGCGGCGCGGCAGCACGAACAAGTTCAGGATGATCTGCCACAGGAAGGGGTTCACCTCGATCACCCGACGGTCTGTCAGAAACTCCTTGAGATAGCGGCGGATCGACCAATAGTCCGTGGCGTCCGGCGTCCCCAGGTTCAACAGCAAGACGCCGACTTTCTCCGTCAGCACTGCCGGATGATCTGCCGGAAGATGGGCGGTGTCGGGACGGTCGGACATTGTCTCTCCGGTCGGGGATAGAAAGTCACCGAACAATATCGGGTCTTTCTTGATACATCCGCAAGGTGGGATGCGGATCACCCCTGACAAGCCTATTCACGGACATAAACCGCCAAAAGCGGTACTAAATCCG
The DNA here is from genome assembly GCA_963691835.1 of Thalassobaculaceae bacterium. Taxonomy (GTDB): domain Bacteria; phylum Pseudomonadota; class Alphaproteobacteria; order Thalassobaculales; family Thalassobaculaceae. Next base: position 2,177,256 of record OY829383.1, on the reverse strand, counting down.
TCCGTCGTAGGATTTCCGGTCAATTCGGCAGGCCAGAAGCGTGAATGTGTCGGCATCGAACGCGTCTTCCAGAGCCTTCGACATCGTCTCCCTGTCCTCGCAGACCACGGCCCGGCCACCCAGGGTTTGCGCGATCGAGACAAAATCCGTTTCGACCATGTCCACGCCCGCATTGCCGTACCGCATCTCCCGCTGTTTCTTCTCGATCAGCGCGAGAGAGGCGTCCACATAGACCACGACGACCACAGGTATCTTGAGATCCCGGAGCGTGACGAGCTCACCCAGGATCATTTCGAGCCCGCCGTCGCCCGTGATGGCGGCGACAGCGCGGTCCGGCGCCCCCAACTTCGCCCCCATCGCCAAGGGAAGCGCGCAGCCCATGGTGCAGAGTCCCGTCGACTGCAGGACCGCGTGGGGCACGAAACTCTCCCAGACCTGGGAGAACAGGATCCGGTGCGCGCCGGAGTCGATGGTGACAACCCCATCCCGCGGCATCGCCTTGCGCAGGGTCATGGCGATCGCCGCCGGTCCCCAGGCTTCGTTCTGGCCGTATGCGCCCGCCAGCGCCTCCCGCGCCTTGGCCGGAGCATCATTGGGCCAGCCCGGCCGCTGCGGCAGACCGTCCGCCAACGCCAGCAGCCCTTCCCGGACATTGCAGAGGAAGGTGAGCGAAGCAGAGTGCATGTAAGACGGCTCGAATGCCGCCAGCACCTCGATGACTTTCTGACGCGAGGGATCCCAGAGGTCCCGCCAGCCAACCCGCATCTCGATCGGGTCATATCCGGCCAGCAGGATGACGTCGGCTGCTTCGATCACCGGCTGCAGGTGCTTGTCCGCCAATGGTGACAGACCTGCTCCGCCAAGGCTCAACGGATCGTCGTCCGCCAGCATGCCTTTCGCCTTGTAGCTTGCGATCACTGGGGCGCCGAGGGTCCGTGCCAGGGCCACAAGCGGATCGGTCGCGTCATGAAGCACCGCATCGAGACCGGCGATGATCAGGGGCCGCTCCGCGCCCGCGAGCCATGCGCGTGCCGCCTCCAGGTCGGGTCCCTGTGCCGGTGCTGCCGGGACAGTCCGGGTGCGGCTCATCGGCGCCTCGGCCGGATGCTGCTGGGCAGCGATCTTGATGGGAACATCCAGATGGACCGGGCCTGGCCGGTCGGACATCGCCAGAGACACGGCCTTGTCGATCATTGGCCCCACATTGCCGTCGGGGACGGTCCAGCTTGCCTTGGTGATCGGACCGAAAACCTTGGTGTGGTCGAAGATCTGGTGGTTGTAGGTCACCGCCTCCGCCGGATCGACGCAGCCGGTCAGGACAATCAGCGGAACACGGTCCTGCTCGGCATTAGCCGTCACGTTGACCGCGTTGGCCGCCCCCGGTCCGACCGTCGCCACCAGAACGGCCGGGGCGCCCGTCATGTGGTGAACGCCCTCACCCATGAAACCGGCCGCGTTCTCATGCTTTGCCAGGATGAAGCGGATGCCCGCCGCCTCCAGCGCATCAATCAGGGTGAGGACCTCACCACCCGGAACACCAAACGCGTACCGCACGCCCGCCGCATAGAGACGGCGGGCGATGATGTCGGCGGTTCTGAGGGTCTGTGTCGTGCTCGTCGGTTCCTGGTTCGCGTCAGGCGTCATTCCGCAGCCTCAAGCCGGGTGGTTGCGCCCCCGTCTTTCGCCGCGAGGGCGCTGTAGCCATCGCGGGTCTGGGGCAGTTTCCGGCCGAGAATGCGGGAGGCCACGACGGTCCGCAAGATCTGAGCGGTCCCTCCCCCGATCGTGAACATCCGGGCGTCCCGCTGAATGCGCTCCATCGGGAAGCGGCGGGAATAGCCCCGCGCGCCGAAGACCTGAAGCGCATCCGTGGTGACCTTGATCGCCATTTCAGAGGCGAAGATCTTCGCCTGCGCCGCAAGGGTCGGATCGGGGAACGGGCTGCCGTTGGTGCCAGCACTGGCCGCCGCCTTGTAAAGGAGCGCGCGCCCGGCCTCGGTCTGCACACTCATATCGGCGAGCATCCACTGCAGGCCCTGGAACTCCGCGATCGGGCGGCCGAACTGCTCCCGCTCTCCGGCGAACGCCAACGCCCGCTCATAAGCGCCCTTCGCAAGGCCCATGGCGACCGTCCCGGCGCCGACACGCTGAGCATTGTAGGCGTTCATCAATTCCGCAAAGCCACGCTTGAAGCCGCTCGGCGGCATGACGACCATGTCCTCGTGGACCACCATGTCCCGGAAGTGCACCTCGGTCTCCGGAATGCCGCGCAGGCCCATCGTCGGCTCCCGCTCTCCGGTGACGAGGCCCGGCGTCTCATCCCGGATCGCCAAGAATCCGCCGATGCCAAGCTCCGTTCCATCCTCATCGAAGGCCCGGGCGAAAACCAGATGAAGGCGCGAGACGCCACCGCCGGTGATCCAGTGCTTGGTGCCGTTGAGAACCCAGGTATTGCCCCGGCGATCGGCACGGGTGGTCATCTGGGTGGCGGCACTGCCCGCGTCCGGCTCCGTGATGCAGATCGCCAGTTTGTCGCCGGACAGGACGTGATCAGCGGCAAGCCGTTTCTGCGCCTCTGTCCCGTACTCCATGATCGCCGAGATGGCCCCCATATTGCCCTCGACCACGATGCGGCCGGACACGCCGCACTGGGCTGCCATTTCCTCGACCACCAGAACCACATCCAAGTAGCTCAGACCCGGCCCTCCGTAGGCCACGGGCACGGTCATGCCCATGAAGCCGGCTTTGGTCATCGCCTCAACACCGGCCCAAGGATACTGCTCGGACTTGTCGACCTCTGCGGCGGCAGGACCGATCACGGTCTCCGCCAGGTGCCTGGCACGGGCCTGGAGGTCCAATTGCTGATTGGTCAGCTGGGTCATCTCAATCTCCCGCCCGCGGTCCCCAACGCTCCCCAGCGGTCCCCAATGGTCTCTGGGGGGCTCCTCACGAATTCGTTATCATTGTCCGCTGGCTCGCGTCTTCATTCAAGCGAATACTATTGATTAAGATCTTCAGTATTCCTGAGGTTATGCATGTCAATCCGCCAGCTTGAGACCCTCATCGCTATTGCTGAAACCGGCGGATTTGCGGCGGCGGCGGACCGGTTGGCCATCACACAGTCGGCGATCTCGATGCAGATCAAAGCTCTTGAGGAAGATCTCGGGACCCCATTGTTCGACCGCACACGGCGCCCGCCCGTGCTCAATGCCACGGGGGCGTCCATTCTGGAGCAAGCAAGGGATGTCGTCAGTCGATACCGCGCATTGAAGGCATTGGCGAACGCGCCGGGCGATGTGGCCGGCACGCTGACCATGGGGATCATTCCAACCGCCAGCACGGGCTTGATGCCGGACGCGCTGGCCATTCTGCGGGACCGCTTCCCCCGGTTGCAGGTCCGGGTCGAAAGCGGGCTGTCGACCGGTCTGGTGAGACGGGTGGCGGACGGTGACATGGAAGCGGCCCTTGTCACGGGCGCTGGCCGCCTTCCCAGGGGACTGCGCAGCCGTCCCGTTTTGACCGAGAAGCTCATGGTCATCGCCGGATCGGCAGCAGGCGAACGCACAGACGACGCGTTGCTGGAGTCACAGCCCTTCATCCGGTTCAACCGCCAAGCAGGCGTCGGCCGCGTCATCGACTCCTGGCTTCGGCGGCGGCGTATCCGGGTACGGGAGACGATGGAACTCGATTCCATCGAGGCCATGGTGGGCATGGTCGCCAGAGGCCTTGGTGTCGCTGTGGTGCCCGAGCGGTCCTTGGCCGGGGTCGATCCGGATACGGTCCTGCGGATCCCGTTCTGCGATCCCCCCGCCACAAGACAGGTCTCACTCGTTGACCGGGAGGGGGGTGATCATGAAGCCCGTGCACGGGCCGTTTTCGATGCGCTGGTAGAGGCGACAGAAACTCCGGTCTAGGGCGTAACTGGCCCCCAAAAGTCCCAGCGAAGAACAAATGTTCTTGATTTGTTCCAACTCGTGTCTCACACTCTGGGCATGAGACAGCTTGATATCGATCTTCCGACAGACGTGCCGCCCCCGGACTTCCTGACCGGTGGATTACCAAACAAGGTCCTGAAAGGGCGGGGTGCAGTCAGCAACACGACGGGGCGGTTTGAAACCCAGGTCCGGGAAGCGGCGGATGACGGGTGGCGGCATGAAGCGCTTGAGGACGAGGAACCGCCGCGCGTCCGCACAACCATCGGACTCGACACCTCCAAGACCATCATCGCCCGCAACACCTCGCCAGACGTGCCTTTCGACCGGTCGATCAATCCCTACCGGGGATGCGAGCACGGCTGCGTCTACTGCTTCGCGCGGCCGAGCCACGCCTATCTCGGCCTTTCCCCCGGTCTCGACTTCGAGACCAAACTATTCCGGAAACCAGACGCCGCCGCGTTGCTTGAGGCGGAACTGGCCAAGCCCGGCTACACAGCCGACACCATCGCCCTCGGGGCCAATACCGACCCTTACCAACCGATTGAGCGGGAGGAGCGGATTACCCGGTCGATCTTGGAGGTCCTGGACGGTTGCGATCATCCGGTCGGCATCGTCACCAAGGGCGCGCTTGTGGCCCGGGACGTGGACATTCTTGGCGGCATGGCCGAACGGAACCTCTCGAAAGTTGCTGTCAGCGTGACCACGCTCGACAGGGACCTTGCCCGGAAGATGGAGCCGAGGGCCTCGACACCGGCAAAACGTCTCAAGGCTATCGAAACCCTCGCCAAGGCAGGTGTGCCGGTTCATGTGCTGGTCGCCCCGATCATCCCAGGGATCAATGATCATGAGATCGAGGCCGTTCTCCGGTCCGCGAAGGATGCGGGCGCCCGGGGGGCCGGGTGGGTGCTGCTGCGTCTGCCGCACGAGATCAAGGACCTGATGACCGAGTGGCTGGAGGCCCATTTTCCCGACCGGGCGGACCGGGTGCTTTCATTGGTTCGCCAAACCCGGGGCGGGAAGCTGTATCAGTCCCGTTGGCGGGAGCGGCAGCGCGGCAAAGGGCCGATCGCCGATTTGATCGACCAGCGTTTCCGGATCGCCAAGACCAAACTTCGGATGCATGACCGCTCAGCCCCCCTCGACCCCTCGGCCTTCCGGCCGCCGGTCCCGAGGGGCGGTCAGTTCTCGCTTCTGTAGCGGACGAGGTTAAAGAAGTGCCAGGCCGATCGACGCCACCAACAGAAGCGCCATGGCCTGGTTGAACCGGCGGCGGGCCAAAGCGGTCGGCAGCAGACGACGGACGACGGAGCCGAACCCCGCCCAGACCGCGACGCATGGAATGGACGCCACGAAAAAGACCAGCCCCATCAGGATAAGCTGAAACGGGTCGATCGCCCCCGACCCCTCAGCGGAATAGGCGAACGTCGCCATGGCACCGGCGGCAATCATCCAAGCCTTCGGATTGACCCATTGGAACGCCGCCGCCTCAACAACCGTCATCGGTCTCGCCTTCTGATCGGCGGACGGCGAGCGCTCTGGTCCAGAACCCTCTGATCCAGAGCCTTCTCCCACCAGATCGTCGACCGGCGCTTTCGCGATCTGCCACGCGAGCCAAAGCAACATCAAGGCGCCCACCGCCTGCATTGCCGGGATCAGAAACGGGACGGTCGCCAACGCCTCACCCACGCCGAACCCGACTAATACAAGCATGATCGGAAAACCGATCATGATCCCGATCATGTGGGGAATCGTGCGCGTGAAGCCGAAGGCAGCACCGGACGCGGCCAGCATCGTGTTGTTGGGGCCGGGCGTCGCTGACATGATCAGCGAGAAGACAATGAAACCGACGATCCACCCATCCATGGGACGCTCCAGATCGATCCACCTCCTCCCAACCTTGGGGCAGTGTTATCGTCTGTCAAACAAACCATTGTCATGGTTACAATAATCTCATCTTGGGGACTCGCCGGGACCAGACATGGCGGATTACACGCTCGAGGCGGCGGCCGGCCTGGATACCCTGATCTTCGGGGTGGACGAGGTCGGACGTGGCCCGTTCGCGGGTCCCGTCTGCGCCGCGGCCGTAGCGTTGGAACCCGACCGCCTACCGCCGGACCTCCTTGGAGAAATCGACGACTCGAAACGCCTCACGGCGAACCGGCGCACAGCGCTTGCAAAGAGCCTCGCCGCCCATGTTGCGTTTGCGGTCGCCTGGGCGTCGGTGGAGGAGATCGACGCGCTCAACATTCTGGAAGCGAGCCATCTCGCCATGCGGCGCGCGATTGTCTCGCTATCGGAACAAATGGAGCGAACGCCCGGTCTCGTCCTCATCGACGGAAACCGGTGCCCCGGCAGCGGCTTCCCGGAGCAGGCCGTCGTCGGCGGGGACGGCCGGTCCCTCAGCATCGCGGCTGCGTCAATCCTGGCCAAGGTCGACCGGGACCAGGAGATGGTGCGGTTGGCAACCGAGTATCCAGGCTACGGGTGGGAGCGGAACGCGGGTTACGGAACCGCGGAACACCGGAAGGCCCTGGCGCGGCTCGGCGTCACACCCCACCACCGGCGGAGCTTCGCGCCGGTCCGGATCGCGCTCGGAGATCTGGGCACGTCAAGCTGACCTCAGCCGTTTCTCGCGAGGACCACACCCGCCAGATAGAGCGAGCCGCAGATGAGGAGATGGGTCGGCGCCGGATCGGATACGCTCACCGCCATAGCCTCATCCAAGTCAGCACATGCCAGGACCGGTATGCCAAGACCCTCGGACCGCGCTACGATTTCGTCGGCCGTCCACGCGTTCTTCTCGTCGGGAATTGCGATGGCGGCAATCCGGTCGATGTGCGGCGCCAAAAGCGCGAGATACTCCCGGGGTGGACGGTTGTTCAGCGTGCCGAAAATCACCGCGACCCGGGTGTCCGGCCGGTCAGCCCGCCAGTCGCCGAGCATGGCCGCAATGGCCGCTGCCGCGTGGGCGTTGTGCCCGCCGTCGAGCCATACGGACGTATCGGCACCCGCGCGGTCGACGAGCGGGCCCTTGTTCAGGCGCTGCATCCGGGCGGGCCATGCCGCGGCAGCAACGCCCTTTGCAATGGCCGCGTCCGAGACCGGCAGCGTTTCCCGCGCGCGCAAAACCGCGACTGCTGCTTGAGCCGCGTTGCCCTTCTGGTGCATTCCGGGGAGCCCCGGAACGGGCAGCTCGTAGGTCGCCCCGTCCAGATCAATGGAGAGCCCGTCCGGACGGCTCGTCCAGGTCCAATCCGCGCCTCCCATCAAGAGTGGCGCGCCAACCGTGGCCGCTTGGGCACGGATCACCGTCTCCGCCTCCGGTGCTTGTTGGGCGACGATGGCAGGCACGCCAGGCTTCAGGATACCGGCCTTCTCAAAAGCAATCTTGGCCAGCGTGTCGCCGAGGAAACCCTGATGATCCATGGCGACGGGGGTGATCAGGGTGGCAACCGGCGGCCCGATGACGTTGGTCGTGTCGAGCCGGCCGCCAAGCCCGACCTCAAGCAACAGGAGATCCGCGGGAACCCTTGAAAACGCGAGGAACGCCGCCGCCGTGGTGATCTCGAAAAGCGTGATCGGCGCCCCGTCGTTGGCCACCTCAGCCTCTTCGAGGATGTCGCTGAGCATGGCATCGTCGATCAGCGTTCCAGCCAACCGGATACGCTCGTTGAAGCGGACCAGATGCGGTGACGTGTAGACGTGGACCCGGTATCCCGCCGCCTCGTACATGGCCCGGAGATAGGCGATCGTTGAGCCCTTGCCATTGGTCCCGGCGACATGGATGACCGGCGGCAGGGTCAGATGCGGATTGCCCAGCCGCGCGAGCAGGTCCAGCAGGCGGTCCAGCGACAGATCAATCGCCTTCGGATGCAGGGCCGAAAGCCGCTCAAGTATCGGATCGGGATCCCGCACCCCGAGCCCACCAGGGCCGCTTTCCGTCATGACGACAGTATGTCCCTTGGCCTATGCCGGGTCGGCAGCCGACGGCGCTGTACCGGTAGGTGCGGAACCAGGCGTCGGAATATCCAAGTCCGGGCGGGGCAAAGCCACCACATCTGCCGGCATCCGCGGCCTTGTCAGCAGGTCGAGCGTCTGGATGAGCGTGGACCGAAGTTCCCGCCGGTGAACGACCATATCGACCATGCCGTGCTCCAGAAGATACTCGGAGCGTTGAAAGCCCTCGGGAAGCTGTTCGCGGATGGTTTCCTGAATGACCCGTTGGCCCGCAAAGCCGATGATGGCGCCCGGTTCCGCCATGTGAATGTCGCCCAACATGGCGAAAGATGCCGTGACGCCGCCCGTGGTCGGGTTCGTGAACACCACAATGAAGGGCAGCCCGGCTTCCTTCACGGTCTCGGCCGCAATGATCGTCCGGGGCATTTGCATCAGCGACAGGATGCCTTCCTGCATCCGCGCGCCGCCGGAGGACGGAAACACGATCAGGGCCGCCTGCTGGGCTTTCGCAAGTTCCGCGGCCCGCAGGAGCGCGTCGCCGACGGCTGTCCCCATGGACCCGCCCATGAACGAGAAATTGAAAAGGGCCGCCACGACCGGCATGCCCCCCATCTTGCCATGTGCGACGACCAAGGCGTCCTGGGCGCCGGATTTGCCGCGCGCATCGCGGAGCCGGTCCGTATAACGCTTCTTGTCCCGGAACTTAAGCGGATCATCCAAGCCGTCCGGCAACTCGATCCGCGTCGATTGACCCTGATCGAACAACATCGCCAAGCGCTCGCTGACGCCAAGCTGCAAATGATGGTCACAGTGGGGGCAGACTTGGTCCGTCTCAGCCAACTGACGATGAAAGACCATCTCCCCGCAGCGCGGGCACTTGGTCCAGAAATTATCGGGAACCTCACGCGGCTGCACCAGCGCCTTGATCTTGGGCAGCACCGAGTTGGTGATCCAGTTCATCCGGCCCTCCATGCCTCCGTTTCGGAAGCGATATGAAACCCGCAGTATCCGTGGCGGCCAACCCCGGTCAGGACCGGGCCGCCCGTACACCGTCCGCGAGCGTGGACACGAAACGCAGCACCCGTTCCGCCGTATCCGCTGCCGGACTGCCATTCTCGTCCAGCGAATCGGCGATCACGGAGACCACGGCAGACCCAACGATCGCCATGTCCGCGACCCCGGCGATCGCTTTGGCATGTTCCGGCGTCTTGATGCCGAAGCCCACCGCAATCGGCAGATCCGTGTGTTTCCGGATCCGCGCCAACGCCTCGCTCACCGGTCCCGTCGGCACATCTTTCGTGCCGGTGATCCCGGTAATGGATACATAATATAGGAAACCCGTCGTATTCTTCAGCACCGCAGGCAGACGGTCGTCGGTTGTGGTTGGGGCGGCGAGGTGAACGAAGCCCAAACCGGCCTTGATCGCCGGGACCGCCATCTCGTAATCCTGCTCCGGCGGGGTGTCGACGATGATCAGACCGTCCACACCCGCTTCCAGCGCATCCGCGAGGAACCGGTCGACGCCGTAGATGTAGACCGGATTAAAATATCCCATCAGCACGATCGGCGTGGTGTCGTTCTTTTTCCGGAATGACCGAACCATATCCAGGGTGCGCGCCAGAGAGCCCCCGCCCTTCAAGGACCGCAAGCTCGCCGCCTGAATGGCCGGACCGTCCGCCATGGGGTCCGAGAACGGCATCCCGAACTCGATGGTATCCACGCCCACACCCGGAAGTCCCTCCAGGATCTTCGCGCTCGTCTCAAGGTCGGGATCGCCGGCAGTGATATAGACGCCGAGGCCTGACCGTCCCTCTTCCTTCAGTCGCGCGAACGTCGCGTTCAATCGATCGACAGCCATCCCGGCCCACTCCCCCGGCGCCGTGCGGCGCTTCCGGCTTCTTCGTTATCTCGTATCGGCACAGCAAAAACGGCGATGCCGACAGGCGCCGGACTATGCCGATGCACCCGGAGCCGCGCAAGAAATACGCGGCCCCCTCTCCCCTCAAAGGCCCTAGAGCAGCCCCATGTCGTCCAGTTTCGGCAACACCGCTTCGAGGTCCTTGTCGCCTCGGCCACAAAGGTTCATCACGATCAGATGGTCCTTCGGCAGGTCCGGCGCGATCTTGGCGACATAGGACAGCGCGTGACTCGGCTCCAGCGCGGGAATGATTCCCTCGAGCCGCGAGCACAATGCGAAGGCCTCAAGCGCCTCCGTGTCCGTCGCCGACACATACTTCACCCGGCCGATCTCGTGCAGCCATGAATGCTCCGGACCGATGCCGGGATAGTCCAGGCCTGCTGAGATGGAGTGGGCTTCGGTGATCTGTCCGTCGTCGTTCTGCAGGAGATAGGTCCTGTTGCCGTGGAGAACGCCCGGGTTTCCGCCCGTCAGCGAGGCGGCATGCATGCCGGTCTCAATGCCGTGGCCCGCTGCCTCGACCCCGATCAACGCTACATCGGTGTCGTCCAGGAACGGATGGAACAGACCCATCGCATTCGACCCCCCGCCGATGCACGCGACGCACGTATCCGGCAGGCGCCCTTCGGCCTCCATCATCTGGACCTTGGTTTCCTCACCGATCACGGACTGGAAGTCCCGCACCATGGCCGGATAGGGATGCGGTCCGGCAACTGTCCCGATGATGTAGAAATGCGTCTCCGCGTTCGCGACCCAGTACCGCAGAGCCTCATTCATCGCATCCTTCAAGGTGGAACTGCCGGAGGTTACCGAATGAACCTTCGCGCCCAGGAGCCGCATGCGGTCCACATTGGGTTTCTGCCGGGCCACGTCCTCGGCTCCCATGAAGACTTCGCACTCCATGCCAAAAAGAGCACATGCGGTCGCCGTGGCGACGCCGTGCTGACCGGCACCGGTCTCCGCAATGATCTTGGTCTTGCCCATGCGCTTGGCGACCAGAGCCTGTCCGATGACGTTGTTCACCTTGTGTGCGCCGGTATGGTTCAGCTCATCGCGCTTGAAGTAGATCCGCGCCCCGCCGAAATGATCGCCCAACCGCGCCGCATGCCACAGCGGGCTCGGGCGGCCGATATAGTGCTTGCGGTAGTACTCCATCTCGGAGGCGAACGCGGGATCCGCTTTCGCCGCATCGTAGGCGGCCTCCAGGTCGAGGATCAGCGGCATCAGGGTTTCGGCGACATAGCGGCCCCCGAAGATTCCAAAATGCCCGTTCTCGTCAGGTCCGGCCCGGAGGGTGTTGCGCGGTGTTTCGATGCCCATTGCGGCGTTCCGTCGTCGATCGGTCACAAAGGCGGCGATATTGCAGACCGGACCCTATCGGCGCAAGTCCGCCGCCGACCGGAACCGGCAAGGGGTCCAATCCAGGTCAAGCTGTGGCTAGCCGATGTCCTCGCCCGACGGCGGGGGTGGCGGCTCAATCGACTTCCGTGGGAACTCCAGGAATACCAGCAGGCGGACAACGCGGCCCTCTGGGTCCGCCATCGGCAGAACCACTTCCCGGCTCTGCCGGAAATCCTGCTTCGGCCCGACGTAAGGGGTCTTTCCGTAAATCGCCTGGCGCTCGACGACGGCTTGCTGCAACACGCTATAGAGCATGCTGTTCTCACTCTGATGATCGATCTCCGAGAGCCAAAGACCCGTGTAATTGCGCCAAAAGTGCAGCAGCACGGTCTCGCCGATGATCCGGTATTTAAAGTCCAACGGCTCGTAGCCGACTTCCATCAGGACGATGTGAGAGAGCAGGGGTCTGATCTGAGACGGGTCGAAACTCGACCACTGCGGAATATCGTCACCTTCGAACTTTAGAGAGTCCCAGTACTCAACGCCCGCATCGACGATCGGCCTTGGATCCAATTCAGTCGTTAGCGGGAGCACGGTCGTTCCTCAGGTCTATCTGCGCCGAAGACAAGTCGGGTTCGATGTATCCGGGGTAGGTAAGACAATCAGATGATTGTTTCTAGTGCCTACATTGTTGTGGTGAAGACCTTTGCGCAACCGCACGCTGCGCCAGACTTGATCGATCCGGACTTCGGGATACCTCGCAGGCCTTAGGACTGGAGGCCTGTATGGGACTTTTCGTCACAACCATAGCCGCCGCTGGAGGGCTCTTCGTCGCCGCCTTGGGCGGCTGGGTCTGGTACACCAGCAGCGTAGAGCAGCCCACCTACGCTTCTGTTCTTCTGGACGGGGATTTTGAGATCCGAGACTACCCGAGCCTTGTCGTCGCCGAGGTGAACCACTCCGGGGAACGCTATCAGGCGGTTGGGAAAGGGTTCCGGTCCCTGGCCGCCTATATCTTTGCGAAGAACCGGGAAGGCCCCGAAATCGCGATGACGGCTCCGGTTATCCAAAGTCCGGGACAATCAGACGAGCCGACCGCCACTACGGGAGCTCGTGCCGTGGACGGGGCGCGTTGGACTGTCCGGTTCGTCATGCCGTCTCAGTACAGCCGCGACGATCTGCCTGACCCGGGTGATCCGGCGGTTCGCCTCCAAACTGTACCGCCCACACGATGGGTTGCCATCCGGTTCTCCGGCGTGACCACGAATGAGCTGCTCGCGGAGCGGACAGATGCATTGTGGGTTTGGATGGAAACGAGGGGGCTGACGCCGCTTGGTCCGCCGGCCTTCGCTTACTACAACGACCCATTCACACCGGGTTTCCTCCGGCGGAATGAGGTCCTGTTCGAGATAGAGGCACCCTGAGCCGACCTATTCGAGTTTGAAACCCCTCGACTTTAGGAAGGTGGCAAGCTGGGTCCGCTCCGGCTGGGAAACCTGACGGGCCTTGTCCTCGGACCACCCGTAGAAATTTGCCACGCCGAACGTATCAGTCTGCCTCTGCTTCTCGGCGGGGATCGAGTACCGGGCGTCACGGCGGCGGTCATACGCCTCAAGTTCGTTGGGCAAGGACGCGTCGTCATACCGGTCCGTGTGTACGTTGATCGAGGGCGGCAGGCGCAGACTGATATGCCCTTCGACCGCGGGCCAGCCCACCGACATGCCAGCAACCGGAAAGACATGGTCCGGCAACTCGAGAAGCTCCGAGACTTCTTCGATGTGATTGCGCACCACCGAGATCGGGCAGCAGCCAAGCCCGACAGCTTCGGCCGCGCGAACGAAGTTCATCAAGACCAGACCCGCATCCACGGCCGCGTTAAGCACCGAATCCATGTGGTCGTTGCCGAACGGCTTGCCCCGCATCTCGCAGATCCGCCGGATGCGCCGATTGTCGCCCAGGAACACCATGAAGACCGGGCATGTCCGCAACCAATCCATGGACGGGATCAAGTCGGCAATGACCTTCCTCTTCGCAGGGTCCCGGACAACCACCACGCCTGACTGCTGAAGGTCGGACTTTGCCGGCGCCGAAAAGGCGGCTGCGAGCAGGACTCTCAACAGATCGTCGGGGACCGGCTTATCCGTCAAACGCCGGTGGGAGCGGTGGGAGAGGATCGAAGCGAGTTCCCCTTCGGCCGGCATGTCGGCCCCATCCTGCGTCTCAAGGCCGAAGCGCCGCTCGATAAGGTCCGCAATGGTCGTCATTCTCTCCCCCTCTCCGTCCAGGCACGGACTCGACGTCGCGGCACGAGGTGCTAAGGTCGCCGCCCGATCGACACCATGACCGCGGCGCGGTCGGTTGTCGATAAAGCTGCCGATTCGAGTGATTTAGGACACAGAGACATGAAGATCGCGATCATCGGGTGCGGGGCGATGGGGTCCATCTACGCCGCCCTTCTGGGGGACGCCGGACATGATGTCTGGGCCATCGACACCTGGGCGGACCATGTATCCGCAATCCGGGAGCGCGGGCTGCGCGTCGAGGGTGCGAGCGGCGACAGAACAGTGCCGATCAATGCGACGACCGACGCCGGAGATGTGGGCCAGGCGGATCTGATCATTGTCGCGACAAAGGCAAGCGGCGTGGAAGCGGCCGCCAGGTCAGCGGCGTCGATCGCGGGCCCGGACTCCGTCATCCTGACCATTCAGAACGGCCTGGGCGCGGCAGACCGGATTGCCCAGTCGATCGATACTACACAGGTGATGATTGGGGTAGTCGGCGGGTTCGGCGCGTCGATGAAAGGACCAGGACACGCCCACCACAATGGGATGGAGCTGGTCCGGATCGGCGAGATGACAGGCGGCGAGACCGACCGGCTTGCCAAGGTCGTTGAGGTCTGGGAAGGGGCCGGGTTCACGGCTAAGGGCTACGCGGACATCGACCAGCTCATCTGGGAGAAGTTCATCTGCAACTGCACGTTCAGCGCGCCCTGCGCGGTCACCGGGCTGACGGTCGGCGCGGTTATGGACCATCCCGACGCCTGGTCGGTGGCACTGGGCTGCGCGCGGGAAGCGGACGCCGTCGCCCGGGCCAAGGGGGTCGCTCTCGGCTTTGAGGACGTCGATACCTATGTCCGCGACTTCGGCTCTAAAATCCCCGGCGCCCGGCCGTCCATGCTGCTTGATCACATGGCGGGCCGCCGGTCCGAGATCGACGCGATAAACGGCGCGGTTCCCGTCGAAGGCGCCAAGGTTGGGATACCCACACCGGTCAATAGCACCATCTCGTCCCTGGTCCGGGCCAAGGAAAGCGGCTTCGGATGAGGGTGCCGGGACACCGCCGCCCATGACGGGTCTCATCAACAATAATTGCTGCCCGGCATGCGGCAGCGCCCGGTTTTCCCCCGCCGGCATTCCAGCGCTCCACAGCGTTTACAGCCGGGGCGTTGTCGCGTTGCTCACCCACGAAGACGCCAAGCGGTTCGAGGCGACGGGCGTCAACCGATGCGAAGACTGCGACAGCCTGTTCCCCGACCTTTGGCTCAGCGAGGAAACGTCGGGGATGCTCTACTCCATCGTGGAAGGACAGCATCTGTCCGGATGGACCCGGCTGACCTGGTCGTTGACCCATCAGGACCGGGCCGGTATGCGGGTGGCCGCACGGCGCAACCAGGACCGGATCGCGGCCCATCTTCCCAAGCTCGAGCGCTATGCCGAGGTGAAGTGCCCCTTCTCCGGAATGCTGCCGTTCCTGGATCAACCCGAACTATCGGATGGGCTCCCCGGCTTACAGGCGTTGATCGATACCAGCCTGAAACGCACCCATCGCGTTCCGCTGGACCGGTCCCAACCCTTGGAGGGTCTTGCGGCCTTCGCGCCGCTGCGCGAGATCCCTTCGATGGATCTGATCGACATCACCAGTCCGATCTGCTGGTCGGACAACTGCACCATCAGCGGAATGGGCTGCCGGACCCTAGCCCGGGCAATGTTCGGCCTCCGGGTTCTCAGCGTCGACGATCTACGGGAGCGGGGCCTCCACTACGATCTGATCGGCCTCTATCTGGTGCTGGACCACCTGCCCCGCCCGAGAGAGGTGCTGCGGCGGCTGATGGCATCTACCGACGCGCTGGTGATCCAGACCCACATCACGACCGAGTGGCATTCCCAGCACGCCTACACTCTGGGAGAGCGGTTCTTTCACGGCTATGAGGATCTCGGTTTCGAGACCGTCGAGATCACGGACGAGATGGAGAACTTCACCACCTCGGACACGGAGCCCGACTGCCGGTACTTCCTGCTCAGGAGGCAGGTTTGAATGCGGTACCTGCCGATCCGGCGACTGCCGGGTAGTAGAAGAGCATTGTGACGGTTCGTAGCGATAGAAAACCGATATAGGCCAGCCAGAGGCCATCGTTCCCCCAAAGCGGCACGAAGACTTCAGTCAGCCCGACAAAGCCGAGAAGCGAGACCACCATCGTGTTCCGCATCTCAGCCGACCGTGTCGCCCCAATGAAGATGCCATCCAGTTGGAAGGACCAAACTCCGATCAACGGCAGAATGACGGTCCAGAAGAGGTAGGTCTTCGCCTCTGCGCGGACCTCGGGGATGCTCGTCAAGAGGTCGATGAAGACCGGACCGGCGATCCAGTATGTCAGAGAGAATCCGACCGCCAGAATCGCCGCCGCGACGGTGGACCAGAAAACCGCCCGGTCCAGCATTCGCCTGGATTTCGCGCCAATCGCCTGCCCGACCAGCCCCTCCGCCGCATGCGCAAAACCGTCTGTTCCGTAGGCGTTGAAGATCATGAAGATCTGGAGCACGGCGTTTGCTGCGAGAACCCCGTCTCCCAGAGTCGCACTGACATGCAGAAAGTAACCTGTGGCTGTAGCCACACTGACGGTTCGAATGAAGATGTCAATGTTCACAGCGAACATCGGGCGAAGTCGCTTGAGGTCGAAGATACGACTCCACTCGACCGGCCATGTTCGGCTGTTTGGAACCGCTGGGCCGGCCTCCCGTTCGATCCGCCGGACCAGGACAACCCCTACCGCCAGGCCGACGTACTGAGCCACAACGCTGGCCAGGGCCACCCCTTCGATCCCCCAGCCGAACTGAAAGACGAAGACGAGATTGAGAACAACGTTGACGCCATTGATCACGCTTTGTTGGATCAGTCCGGCACCGGACCGTTGCAGGCCGAAAAACCAGCCAAGCATCGAGATGTTGCAGAGTGCTGCCGGTGCTGCCCAGATACGAACGATCACATAAGCGTAGGCGGCCTCTTCCACACCTTCGCTGCCCCCCAGGACCCAAAGCGCAGCGGCGGTCAGTGGCTCCCGAAAAACGACGCAGCCCAACCCGAAGAGGACGGACAGCAGAATCGCGCGCCCAAGCGTCGCACGAACCTCCGGCCGGTCCTTTGCGCCGAACGCCTGCGCCACGAAACCGGTCGTCCCCATCCGGAGAAAGCCGAATCCCCAATAGATGTAGTTGAAGATCAACGTGCCGAGCGCGACGCCGCCAATCCAGCGCGCATCGTCCAGGTGCCCCACCACGGCTGTGTCCACGGCTCCCACGATGGGCAAGGTCAGGTTCGAGAGAACGATCGGCCAGGCGATCATCATCACCCGCCAAAGCCATTCCCGCCCCGTCGCGTCGTCGGGAAGCGGGGCCATCTTGTCGTTGGCCGCACTCAAGGCAGCAAGGCCCAGAGAACGGCGATGGACACGGCCATCACGGCGCATGACATCACGAATAGGGCCAGGCTTCGGGTGATGTCGGCCATCGTCGCCTCCGCCCGGCCGGACCCCATCCACGCGTCCTCGACGGTCGTTCCCGCGTACACCCGCGGCCCGGCCAGACGAAGTCCAAGCGCCCCGGCGAACGCCGCCTCGGGCCAGCCGGCGTTGACGGAACGGTGCTTCGATGAATCTGCGGCCACGGACCGTACCGCCTGCCGCGGCGCCATACCGGGCAGAACGGCCGCCGCAACAACGATGTATCCGGCCGACAGTCGGGCCGCCGGCCAGTTCGCTAGATCGTCAAGGCGTGCCGACGCCCATCCGAAGTCCCTGTGCCGATCCGATCTATGTCCGATCATGCTGTCCGCTGTGTTCAGCGCCTTGTACGCCAACAGGCCCGGCAGCCCGCCGACCACGTACCAGAACACCGGGGCGACAACGCCGTCGGAGAAGTTCTCCGCCAGCGTCTCAATCGCGGCCCGGCACACTGCATGGATATCCAGCGTCTCCGGGTCGCGGCCGACGATCTGAGAGACCGCAGCCCGGCCGCCGGACAGGCCGTCCTCCTTAAGGCCGGCCGCCACACGGGCAACGTGGTCATGCAAACTCTTTTGCGCGATGAAGACCGCCGCGACCACGATCTCAACGACCCAGCCAAACCAGACAACCGACAGCCCCGCCTCAATTCCGACGCCGACGCCAAGCGCCACGGATAGTAACGTCGCCAGAGCGCCAATGCCCGCGACCTTTCGCCAACCGGCACTCCGGTCCTCGCGGTTGAGGGTGGTATCCAGCCAGCCGATCAGCCGCCCGAAGAAGACCACGGGATGGGGAACCCGCCGCCAGATCACATCGGGATCGCCGACCAGCGCGTCCAGCAGCAACGCGGACAGCAGAATGAGCAGAGGGTCCATAGAGTACGGAGCGTTCTAGAGCAGATCGTGCGGTGATGGGATCACGTCGTGAGCCCCACATTGCGCTTGAATCTGCTCTATCTATTTGTTCTAGAGGCAAATTCACAGCAGTTATTGAATCAAACTGTGTTTCAGAAACTGCCGATTTGGCTCTAATCGGTTAGAGCAAGGTCCCGGGAAGTATTCGACCTGCTGTGGCGCATTGGATTGATCATTCTTGATGCACCGGATCAGGCGAAGAGGACAAGAGCGTCACAGAAGGCAACGCGCGACTTTCGCGTTGCCCCGCGACGGCCGTCGAAAGATCGAATTCGATGCGACCATTCATAGCCAAAGCCAAAGTGTTCTTATCCGCGTTTCGTCGAATTCCAAGCCGGGCATACAAATCATCAAACTTTCCGAATTAACCATGTTCTCAGCCATGCGGCATTATATACGCCCATGCGAATCGCAAACGACTATTCAAATTCAATGCAAAATGATAAATACTCTTGTGAATTCATGCTTATGCTGATAGAGTAATAGGCCTTGGGAAGTTGCCTATGCCTGGAAACCGTCGAATCTTTACCCGTCGCCGACACGCTGTTGCGTCGTCCATCTGGCAGATCCGGCTCCTCGCCATCATCGGGGTGCCGGCGATGACGGTGGCGTGCGTTCTCTATTTCATGAAGGGCGCCATGCCGTTCGAGGCGACCCACGCGCTCGTGTCGATCGGACTTACCGCCGCCCTCTTGTTGGCCTATGCCAGCGCGGTTCTTCGCGTCCACCATTTGACGGGTGAATGGACGTTCTTCTGACCCCCGCCAACTCAACAGACCGGGAAAAAGCCCATCGGTCCGTTTGAGGCCGCGGGTTCCGCGGCAAACCCGCCTACTTCGCCAGCCACGGCTTCGCGTCCGCCAACGTCACCTCGTGCGCCGCGATGGCGGCCTCATGCTCCAGCGTCAGGGCAATGTCGTCGAGCCCGTTCAACAGACAGTGTTTCCGGAACGGATCGATCTCGAACCCGAAGGTGAGACCGTCGCCAAGCCTGACATGCTGGCGTTCAAGATCGACGGTGAGCAAACCGTTCGGGTCCGTCTCTGCGGTCCGCCAGATCCTGGACACTTCGTCCCGGTCCAGCTTGACCGGCAACAGCCCGTTTTTCGTCGAGTTCGAGTAGAAGATGTCTCCGAAACTCGGGGCAATGACACACCGGAAACCCGCATCGAACAGGGCATAGACCGCCCCTTCGCGTGAGCTGCCGCACCCGAAGTTCCGGTCGGCAACCAGGATCCGGGCATCTTGCCAGTGCGGCGCATTAAGAACGAAGTCGTCCCGAAGCACGCCGGCCTCGTCCCGGCGGAGATCGTGAAACAGTGCCGTATCATACCCCCAACTGCGCGGTTGCTTCAGGAACCGGGCGGGAATCAGCTGATCGGTGTCGACGTTTGCCATCCGAAGCGGCACGGCGAGAGATGTGAGCGTGGTGAAAGCGTCCATTGATCCGGTCCTCTTAGTCCCGCTGGCCCGCGGGGGCTGGTACCAACTGTCGGACATCGGTGATCCGCCCGGTGACGGCCGCAGCGGCGGCCATCGCCGGCCCCATCAGATGGGTCCTGCTGCCTTTGCCCTGGCGTCCCCGGAAATTCCGGTTGGTGGTGGAGGCCACCCGCTCACCCGCCGCAGCCGTGTCGCCGTTGATGCCGACACACATGGAGCAGCCCGAGTGCCGCCACTCGAAACCCGCCTCCTCGAAGATGCGGTCGAGCCCTTCCGCCTCGGCCGCCGCCTTGATCGCCGTCGAACCCGGGACGACGACGGCGGGAACCACCGCCCGGCGTCCCTTGGCGATTTCGGCCGCGGCCCTCAAATCGTCCAGTCGCGCATTGGTGCACGATCCAATGAAGGCCCGGTCGATCGGGACATCGACCAGCCGGGTGCCCGCCTCGAGCCCCATGTACTCAAGGGTCGCTGCCATCGCGGCGCTGGCACCCTCGTCGTCAAGGGAGGACGGATCCGGAACAGAGGCGGTGACCGGAACCGCGTCCTCGGGGCTATTTCCCCAAGTGACGGACGGGGCAATGGTCCCGGCGTCGAGCCGCGCTTCACGGTCGAACGAGGCATCGGCGTCCGAGGCAAGCGACCGCCAATCCGCTTCCGCCGCCTCCCAATCCGCACCCGTCGGCACATAGGGCCGACCTCTAAGGTAGTTGATGGTGGTGTCGTCCGGCGCGATCATACCGGCCCGGCCACCGGCCTCGATCGACATGTTGCAGACCGTCATCCGGCCGTCCATGGACAGCGACCGGATCGCGGAGCCCGCATACTCAAGAACATGGCCGCTCGCCCCGTCCGCACCGATAGAGGCGATGATCGACAGGATGACGTCCTTCGCCGTGACCCCAGCCCCCAGTGTTCCGTCAACGCTGACCCGCATCACTTTGGGTGGCGCCTGCCAGATCGTCTGGGTCGCCAGGACATGGGCCACCTCCGACGCGCCAATCCCGAACGCAAGCGCCCCGAAGGCCCCGTGGGTCGAGGTGTGACTGTCGCCGCAGACGATCACGAGCCCGGGCTGGGTCATGCCCAACTCGGGGCCGACCACATGGACGATGCCCTGCCCCGCATCCCCCATCGCCAGCAGCGGCAGGTTCTCCCGGCGCGCATTCTCGGAGAGCTGCTCGACCATGTTGGCGATCTCCGGAGACGCATCGGCCGCGTCCCGGCTCACGGTCGGGACGTAGTGATCGGCGATGCACAGGGTGAGGTCCGGCCGCCTGACGGACCGTCCCTGAAGCTTCAGAATGTCAAACGCGTGGAAAGACCCTTCGTGGGCATAGTGCCGGTCGACATAGAGCAGTGCCTCGCCGCCGTCCCGCACCGCAACCCTATGCGAATCCCAGATTTTCCGAAGCATGGTCCGGGGCGCGATGGGCCCGGGGGAGGGGCGGGTCATTGGATGTCTCCGTCGATGATTGGGGGACAAAGTGCCTGGAGCGATCATTTCCTTGCAAGAGGCATCGGGACGACAATAGGTGAGCCAGACCTGGACCCCGGCGGCGACCGCCCATCAGAGGAGCCGAATATGCCTGAAGCCGATACGCCACCGGGCGCCCGTCCGGAACTCGGCGACTTAACCAGACGCGTGCAGGCGGTCTCGGACATTTACGCCGATGCGTTCGAGATCAATCGGGACGAGGCCTTGCACCTCGCAAAGCTTCAGGAAGAGCTGGGGGAGCTCGTTGCCGCCCACCTCAAGTCGACCGGGCGGGGCCGGACCGGAGGGCGGGACGAGGCTGAGCTGTTCGAGAGCCTTGAAGACGAGGTCGCCGACCTGTTCGCCCAAATCTTACTCTTCGCGTCATGGCGCGGCGTTGATCTTCCCGCCGCGCTGGAGCGCAAGTGGTTCCGGTACCTGAAGGACCAGAGCTAAGCGGATAGCGTAGTCCCACACCGTCCGGGATCTGGGTGGCGATCAGTCCTGGTCGGCGAACCGCGCAGCATCAAGGCCGACCGCAACGGCGGCCTGTTTCATCTCGTCCCAGGTGTTGTCGTCGATCCAGATCCCATCCCGCCGCCGCGCGTCCGTCGTCTCCCGCTCCGGGTCGCCCGGGAACCGGACACGATCGAAGCCATGCGCCGCCTTCGACGAGCCCACATAGGCGATCATATCGTCGATTTCCTGGTCGAAGGGCGTGCCGCTCGTGAACCCCTTCGGATCAATGATGATGGTCAGCATGTTGTTCCGGATGGTCTCACTGTCCATCAGGTCTTCGCGCGCCGCACCGCCGCCTGTAAGGCCACCGGCCAGGATCTCGCAGATCATGGCGAGGCCGTAGCCCTTGTGCTCGCCGAAGCTCAGCATGGCCCCCGTCGGCTCCTCGAAGATGACCTTGGGGTCGTCGGTTGGCTTGCCGTCGGGACCGACCAGCGCGCCCGGCATCATATTCTTGCGGGCGTAGTAGGCCACCCGGACCTTGCCCTGGGCTACCTTGCTGGTGGCCATATCCAACACGGTCATTGGATTGTTCCCGGTTGCCGGGATCGCGGTGCAGTACGGATTGGTGGAGTACCGCGCCTCATACCCGCCCCAGGGCGCCACATAGGGCCGGTGGCCGGTCGTGTTGACGTAGTGGATTGAGACGAACCCAGCTTCCGCGCACATCTCCCCCCAAGCGCCGATGCGGCCAAGATGGTGCGCATTCCGGAGGCCGACGATCGCCACACCGCCGGTCCGCGCCTTGTCCATGCCGAGTTCCATCGCTTCCCGGCCGACGACCTGTCCGTAGGCCATGCCCCCGTCGAGCAGAAGATAGGCGCCCTGATCGCTGACGACGGAGACCTTGCCGTTCAGCGTCACCGTGCCGAGACCCGCATGTTTCATGTACCGCGGGGCGAGTCCAACGCCGTGGCTGTCGTGGCCCATCAGATTGGCGGTGACCAGATTCTCCGCGATCGCCCGCGCCTCGTCTGGAGAACTCCCCGATCCCGCCATCATATCTGTGACAAGGTCGGTCAAGCGGTCATACGCGATCTGCATCGGTCAGGTCCCATCGGCTCATGTTCGTTGCCGGGACACTAGACCAGGGCGAACGCGCAATGCGAGACCCTCAAAAGAGGCCACGTCGCATCACACAAGGGGCCGACCAGTGACCCGATGCTCCCAGCGGCGACAAACATCCCAAGACCTACACCCTAAGCGTGTTGGCCATAACGCCAACGCCGGGCACCGCTGACCATGCGCCGCGAGGGAGGCTGATCGTGACTCGGACCTAGTCCTTTGCAATGAGGAGGTGATGGTCATGCCACGGAACAAAGAGTTGTTTCCATGCGCCGTAGGGCTATAACCCGGGTATGACTGCGGTTCCGTTCAGAAAGATGCATGGTCTCGGCAACGATTTCGTTGTGCTGGACGCTCGGCATCAATCCATCGCGCTGACGGCGGATCGTATTCGTGCGATCGGCGACCGGCGGCGGGGCGTAGGATTCGACCAGTTGCTGGTGATTGAACCGTCGAACGCCGGCGATTTCTTCATGCGGATCTTTAATCCAGACGGCAGTGAAGCCCGCGCCTGCGGCAATGGGACCCGCTGTGTCGCCCATCTTCTGATGGTGGAGACCGGAACCCAGCGTGTGGTGATCGAGACCGTGGCCGGCCTTCTGGAATGCGTTGCCGCGGAAGATGGCACCGTGTCAGTAGACATGGGTCTAGCCCGGACCGACTGGCAGGCCATACCGCTCGCCGAAGAGACGGACACGCTGTCCGTTGATCTGCCGGGCGCTCCGTTGAACGGCGCCTGCTGCGTGAACATCGGAAACCCGCATGCCGTCTTCTTCGTGGACGATCCGGAACGGGTCCGCGTCGAAGAAATCGGCCCGATGATCGAGACACACCGCCTGTTCCCAGAGCGGGCGAACATCGAGTTCGTGAAGGTGTTGGATCGCGGACGGATGCGCATGCGGGTTTGGGAACGCGGTGCCGGCGTGACCCAAGCGTGCGGCTCGGGCGCGTGCGCCGCTCTCGTCGCGGCAGCCCGATGGGGTTTCTCCGACCGGACGTCGGACGTCATCCTGGATGGGGGTGTTCTGACCATCACCTGGCGCGAGGACGACCATGTAATCATGAGCGGTCCCGTCTCCACGAGCTTCGAAGGCGAGCTTGACCTGGACACTGTGCTGACCAGTGCTGCCGGCGGATTGGCCGCGTGAGCGAGCGGGTCGCCGTCGTTTGCCTCCCCAAATTGACGCCAACGGATCGGGGCTGGGTTGACAGCGTCCGCAGCCGTCATCTCGCCCGGGAGCAATTGTCCGTCGAGCCCCACGTCACACTTGTCTTCCCCTGCGACGAAGTGGACAGGCCGGAGATCCGAAGCCATCTGGCCGTGGTTGCGGCGGAAAGCGGCCCTTTCGATGTGGCGCTGCGGGCGGCCGTGCTGCTGCCCGACCCGTTCACGGGCGAGTTCGTCGTCGCCCTTGTGCCCGATGAAGGAAACAGCCGCCTGCTCCGACTTCACGACCGCCTCTATACGGGGCCGTTCACCCAGCATCAGCCAGTGGGTGTTCCGTTTGTGCCGCATCTGACACTGGCCCGGATGACGGCGTCCGCCGCCGCGCGTGCGCTGGCCGACGACGTGAACGGCGGCGAGCCGGACCTCCGCACCCGCGTCACCGATCTGGTGTTGATGCGGCTTCAGGCCGGCCGGATCGAGGCCGTCGCCACCCAAGCCCTTCGGGGCTGAGCAGCGCCCAGGCTGTTCGAGAAACTTGCATCCGCCCCCCTTTCCGGCCATCTCTCCCGATCATGGACTCCCAGAGGGACACGAACGACCGCCCGAGCGCAGAGAGCGACCGGCTTCGGGTCGAGACCTTCGGCTGCAGGCTCAATGCCTGGGAGTCCGAAGTTGTGCGTGGCCATTTGAAGGATTCGGGTCGGAACGACGTCATCGTGGTCAACACCTGTGCCGTGACGGCGGAGGCGGAACGCCAAGCCCGGCAGAGCATCCGGCGCCTCCGGCGCGACGCACCCGAAGCAGAGATCGTTGTGACCGGCTGCGCCGCGCAAATCGATCCCGGGAAATGGGCGGCTCTCCCCGGTGTGGACCGGGTGGTCGGCAATGAAGAGAAGATGCGCGCCGAGACTTGGTCCGGGTCGGAAGACCATGCGGTGGTCGAGGCGGGGGACATCATGTCCGTCACTGAAACCGCCGGGCACCTCGTCGACGGCATCGACGGGCGCGTTCGGGCCTTCGTTCAGGTTCAACAGGGCTGCGATCACCGCTGCACCTTCTGCATCATCCCCTACGGACGGGGGAATAGCCGTTCGGTGCCGATCGGTGAAGTCGTGCGCCAAGTCCGCCATCTCGTCAGCCACGGCCATCGCGAGGTGGTGCTGACGGGTGTCGATATCACGAGCTACGGCGGCGACCTGCCGGGACAGCCCAGTCTCGGGCAGATGATGCGCCGTCTGCTGGCCCAGGTGCCGGAGCTTCCACGCCTGCGTCTCTCCTCCATCGACATGGTGGAGATCGACGACGATCTTCTGGGGCTTCTCGCGCACGAGCCCCGGCTGATGCCGCATCTTCACCTCAGCCTGCAATCCGGCGACGACATGATCTTGAAGCGGATGAAACGGCGCCATTCCGCAGGCGACGCGGAGGCACTGGTGGACGAGATCCGGCGGCGTCGGCCGGACGTGGTCCTGGGGGCGGATCTGATTGCCGGTTTTCCAACGGAGACCGACGTGATGTTCGAGAACACCCTGGCTGCCGTGGATCGGTTGGGGCTGACCCACCTCCACGTCTTTCCCTACTCCGAACGCCCGGGGACACCGGCGGCCCGCATGCCGGCGGTCCCGGTTCCGGTGCGCAAGGATCGGGCGGCTGCGCTGCGGGCACGGGGTGCTGAGCGTCTGCAAGACTGGTTGACCAGACGGATCGGACGGCGGGAACGTGTCTTGCTGGAGACGCCGCGCATGGGCCGGACGGAAGGGTTCGCTCCGGTGACCTTTGCCAGCGACCAGACCCCGGGACAGATCTTGGACACGGTGATCGAGGCAATCGACGGCGACACTCTCGTCGGAAAGCCGGTTGAACGGGTGGCGGCATGACCGACGGCTCTTCGGGTTGGTTCGGCCGCCTCCGTCAGGGGCTGGCGAAATCCCGGGACAAGCTGGTCGGCGGGATCACCGACCTGTTCACCAAGAAGAAGTTGGATGACGCCCTTCTTGAAGATCTTGAAGACCTGCTGATCACCGCCGATCTGGGCGTCGCGACCGCCGGCCGCCTGACCGCCCGCTTGGCCGAAGAAAAGTTCGACAATGAGGTCACGGAGATCGAGGTCCGGGAGGCGTTTGCAGCCCATATCTCCCAGATCCTTGAACCGGCGGCCCGGCCGTTGGTCATCGACCCGTCAAGAAAGCCCCACGTGGTCCTGATGGTCGGCGTGAACGGCAGCGGGAAAACAACGACGATCGGCAAGCTTGCCCAACGCTACAAGGCAGACGGCAAGTCTGTGATGCTGGCGGCGGGGGACACTTTCCGCGCCGCCGCAATAGAGCAGCTCACGGTTTGGGGCCAACGAACCGGTGTGCCCGTGATCACCCGGCCGCAAGGCTCCGACGCGGCGGCCCTTGCTTTCGATGCCATTGGCGAAGCCACCAGTGCAGGCGCCGACGTTCTGCTGATTGACACCGCGGGCCGCCTTCAGAACAAAGCAGAGTTGATGGACGAGCTGGCGAAGGTCGTGCGCGTGATCAAGAAGCGGGACCCTGACGCGCCTCACGACGTCGTCCTGGTTCTCGACGGCACCGTCGGCCAGAACGCCCGGTCTCAGGTTCAGGCATTCAGTGACATGGTCTCGGTATCCGGGCTCGTGGTCACCAAACTCGATGGCTCGGCCCGTGGCGGCGTCGTGGTCGCCCTTGCGGATGAATTCGGTTTACCCGTCCACGCCATCGGCGTCGGAGAGGGTGCGGACGATCTTCGGCCCTTCGACCCGCAGTCTTTCGGCCGCGAATTGATGGGCCTGTAGAGGCGAGACCGTGCCCAGGGTCTATGCGACATGCTATCCTCGCCCGCACCGGGATCGGGGAGTGAGCCATGGATCAGTCAAGACAGCGTGCCTTGTTCTACGAGATCGTCGAGAGCGTGCCGGGCATTGCTTTCGTTGCCCTGTGGCGCAGCGACGTGCCGATCGAGATCTCCGGAACTGTGGGAACGCTGCTGGCGGCGGCTGCCCTGATCTTCCTGAAAGCGCGCGGACAGCGCTTCAGCCCGATCGTTCTCGGGATCAATCTGCATCTCTTGCTGCTGGCGCCGGGATATGTACTGGCGGTTTACGGAGGCTTTCCGTTCCTCGGAGACATGCTTGCCAGCGCCGAGGAGGCTGGCGTGCTGGTTGCGATCTTCCTGGTCGGCCGTGGCTATACGGCATTCTCGAAGGGCGGTTTCATCGGGGCCGAGTGGCTGGAACTGCAAGACCGCAGGATGTACTCAGCCGGCCTTTTGGTGCTGGCGGGGGCCGCGATCCCCTGGTCCTTCGCCTATCTTGGGAACGCGCTCGTCTCCATCGCCCTACCGCTGATGGTCCTGTTCGGGGTGCGGCGGTTCCTGTTGGCACGGGCGGCGGACCGGAACGGGAACAGCGGGTCCGGCTTGGCCGGCGTGGCCCTTGTCCCAGCGGCGGACGGCGGTCTCGACTAATCGGCCAGCTGAACCTGGTGATCCGGACATGAGGGGCGGCGACCCCCAGGCCATCGCAAAGCTGATGGCGAAAGGAGAGGCGTCGGCGGCCCGGGGCGATCACGCGGGCGCCCGGAAGCAGTTTGAGATCGCCGCCAAACACTCGACCGACTGGCGCATTCGATATCGCGCGGGCATGAACGAGGCGGCGGCCGGCCAATTTCACAAAGCCGTCCACTGGCTGATCGAAGCGCGGCGGAGTGCCGGGGGCGACCCTAACGTAGATGCTAATCTTGGCCAGATGCTGCTTCTCGCGGACCGGCCGCAAGAAGCGCTCGCGCCCTTGGAAGCGGCGGCCCGCTCCGCGCCCGGGGTGGTTCAGATCCAATTGATGCTTGCGGACGCTTTGGCTGGGTCGGACCGGGCGGCAGACGCAGAGACAGCCTACAAACGCGTTCTCCAAACGGCTCCCGCGACCCTGCGGGCCCACAACAATCTCGCCGTCCTGCTCCGAGACCAGGGGAGGCTGTCAGAAGCGGCGGGACATCTGGAGAGGGCGGCCGAGGGCGGAGACGCGGAGGCCATCGGCAATCTCGGAAACGCCTACCGGGCCATGGGACGGACGGACGCCGCGGTTTCGGCCCTGACACGCGCGTCGAAGACAGCACCCGGTCAGGCGGATCTGCACCGGAACTTGGCGATCGCCCAGCGGGAACACGGCGATATCGCGGGCGCCGATCGATCAACCAAACGGGCAATCACTCTCAGCCCAGACGTGGCGGTCTTCGCCGCACTTCTCGCCGAAACGGCCGAACAGCGTGCGGACGGCGCCCACGCCGCCCGGCACGCCTCCTGGGCGCTGGCGCTTGAGCCCGGGCATGTCGATGCGACGCGGGTGATTTCCCGCCGGAACCGGCGCGAGGGAAAGGCTGCTGAAGCGGCGGACATCATTCAAAACCGAATGAACGCCTTCGGTGGTACCGGAGCCGGAAGCCACCGCCTCTGGTTCGAGCTGGGTCAGGCCCTCGACGCACTCGGCGATACAAAAGAGGCGTATGCCGCCTTCGAGACCGCCAACGCGCAACAAATGGAGGCTCTCGGCCCAAACGGGCCGGACCCAGAGCGGGCTCACGCCCAGATCGCCGCCTTGACCGACGCTTTATCGCAAAAGGCAGCAACGGCTCCTGCCCACGAAAGCGCGGATCCGGTCTTCCTTGTCGGCTTTCCGCGCTCCGGGACGACACTTCTGGATCAGATCCTGGATGCCCACCCCCAAGTCAGGGTCCTTGAAGAGAAGCCGCTGATCACCGCCACGATCGGCCGCGTTCGAACACTGGGGCTTCGGTATCCCGAAGACCTCCACAAACTAAGCGAGGATGCGGTTGCAACGCTTCGCGACGCCTATCTGTCGGACCGCGATACGTTTCTGACGCGAGGATCTGGCGACGTGTTCGTTGACAAGATGCCGCTCAACATCGTGCATGCGGCCCTGATCCGGCGGCTGTTTCCAAGCGCAAAGTTCCTGCTTGCGCTGCGCCATCCCTGCGATGTGTGTCTGTCGTGTTTCATGCAGTCGTTCGAGCTGAATGACTGGATGGCTGGCTTCGGCACCCTGGAGGGGGCGGCCCGCCTCTACCAAGCGACCATGGGCTTCTGGCGCAGGGCTGCGGAGACGCTTTCCCTGCCTCACCACATCGTCCGCTACGAGGATCTGGTCGCGGACCTGGAGGGTGAGGGAGAGGCCGCCGCCGCCTTCCTGGGGGTGCCTTGGGACGATGGCATGGCGCGGTTCCATGAACATGCCCGCTCCCGGCGGCTGGGCACACCGAGTGCCGGGCAGGTGACCCGCCCCCTCTACCAGAGTTCCGTCGCCCGTTGGCGCCGATACGCATTCGCGACCGATGCCATCCACGCTATGCTCGCCGGCGACATCGCTGCCTTCGGTTATGCGGAAGCCGAGGCCACCCCGGCAGCAAAGGAGACACCGCCGTGAGCGCCGAAACACATCCCGATCCCACCGAGGCCTCCGTCGACGTCGCCGCGAATCTGGCGGAGGTTCGGGACCAGGTCGCAAACGCGGCCGAGGCGGCCGGCAGGGCCCCCGATGCGGTGACCCTCGTCGCGGTCGGCAAGGTCCAACCCGTTGAACGGGTCGATGCCGCCCTGGCCGCCGGTCAGCGAATCTTCGGTGAGAACCGGGTCCAGGAGGCGGCGGGGAAATGGCCGGGTCTGAAGTCCCGCTATCCGGGGGTGGAGCTCCACCTGATCGGGCCGCTTCAGACCAACAAGGTCGAGGACGCCTTGGCGCTCTTCGACGTGATTGAGACGATTGACCGGCCAAAGCTTGCCGCCGCGATCGCCAAAGCCAGTGCGAAGCTCGGTGTCCGCCCCGTCTGCTACGTTCAGGTCAACACCGGAGAAGAGGCCCAGAAAGCCGGAATCCCGCCCAAGGAAGCGGACGCCTTCATTGCGTCCTGCCGGGAAGAGCATGGCCTCGATATCCAAGGGGTGATGTGCATCCCGCCCGTCGACGACGAGCCCTCGCTCCACTTCGCTCTCCTTCGGGAGATCGCAAAGCGCAACGGTCTGCCCGTCCTCAGCATGGGGATGAGCGGCGACTATGAGACCGCCATCGCCTTCGGCGCGACCCATGTTCGGGTCGGCACGGCGATTTTCGGGGCCCGCAACTATGGATGACGCGGGCTCGCCGCCGCGATACAACTCTCGACTGCTCATTGGACAAGGGGGAGGCCGCCCGTGACTGAATTGTTGCCGATCGTCGGTGTATCGACGTGTTCCCGGTCGGACAGCGGCATGCCCTTCCACCGTGTCGCCAACAAGTATGTCCGCGCCATCCCGGAAGCCTCGAAATGCGCGCCGGTGCTGATTCCCGCCCTTGGGCAGGACACCCACCTCGCCTCTCTCGTGGACCGGCTCGACGGCCTGATGCTGACGGGCAGCCCCTCGAACGTGGAACCCCACCATTATGGTGGCCCCGACAGTGTGGAAGGCACGGAGCACGATCCGGTCCGCGATGAGACCACACTGCCGCTCTTCCGGGCATGCCTTGAAGCGGGTGTGCCGGTGCTCGGCGTCTGCCGCGGTATTCAGGAAATGAACGCCGCCCTCGGCGGAACCCTGCATCAGCGGATCTTCGACATGCCGGAGATGATGGACCACCGCATGCGCCGGGACGTGGAATACGACCAGAAGTACCGCCCGGCCCACTCCATCCGGGTCAGGGAGGGTGGCCTTCTCCACAACATCCTGGGTGAGACCGAAATCCTGGTGAACTCCCTCCACGCGCAGTCGATCGACACACCGGGCCAAGGCGTGGTGGTTGAAGCGACCGCACCCGACGGGATCATCGAGGCCGTCAGCATCCCAGGTGCGAAGGCCTTCGCCCTCGGTGTGCAGTGGCATCCGGAGCACCCGTGGCCCCTCTCCACCCATAGTCGGGCCATCTTCGCGGCCTTCGGCGAGGCTTGCCGGGCTCGGGCAGCATCCCGCCTCGGTTTGGCCACGGCGGCGGAGTAACGTTCCCAGAAGCCGTCCTGCCAGGGCCCCAGACCACTCACGCCGGGTTCGAGCCGATGTCCCTTTACCGCGCCGCCGCGACCGTCGGCGGGCTGACGGCGATCAGCCGGGTGACCGGATTCGCGCGCGATGTTCTGATCGCGGCGACGCTCGGCGCGGGACCGTTGGCGGATGCCTTTTTCGTCGCCTTCAAACTGCCCAATCTCTTCCGGCGCCTAACGGCGGAAGGGGCGTTCACCGTCGCGTTCGTTCCGATCTTCTCCCGCACATTGGAAGCGGAGGGAGAAGCCGCCGCCCGCCGGGTGGCTGAGGAAACGCTGGCCGTCCTGGGCGTTGCCCTGACCGCGTTCTTCGCCGTCATGGTGGCGGTGATGCCTTGGGCGATGGTCATGCTCGCCCCCGGGTTCGTCGCAACACCGGACAGGTTTGATCTCGCGGTCGAGTTGACGCGGATCACCTTCATCTACCTGCCGATGATGTCCCTGGTGGCCTTGTTCGGCGGCGTGCTGAACGCGGTTGGCCGGTTCGGGGCCATGGCGGGCGCCCCGATCCTCCTCAACGTCATTCTGATCGCGACCATGGTCGGCTTGGGCATGGTCGAGCCCTCCCCCGTGCCGACACCGGCCCACGGTCTTGCCTGGGGGGTCGCCGTGGCGGGCGTCGCCCAACTGCTGTGGCTCATCTCGGCGGCCAAAGCGGCGGGCTATCCCGCGCGGTTACGGCTGCCACGGCTGACACCGTCAGTACGGGAAATCGCGCGCCTAATGGGCCCGGCGATGCTCGGCGCCGGGGTGGTTCAGATCAATCTGTTGATCGACATCGTGCTCGCCTCGACCCTGCCCGAGGGCTCGGTGTCCTGGCTGTACTACGGCGACCGGGTCAACCAACTGCCCCTTGGGGTCGTGGGCGTCGCGATCAGCACAGCCCTGCTGCCTGCCTTGTCGCGGCAGCTGGCGAGCGGGGCGGAGGCGGAGGCGTCGGAGACCCAGAACCGGGCGTTGGAACTGGGTCTGCTGCTCACCGTGCCCGCGGCCGTCGGCCTCGCCCTCTTGGCCGAACCCATGATGTCGTTGCTGTTTGAGCGCGGGGCCTATGATGCGACGGACAGTGCCGCGTCAGCCGGAGCCTTGGCCGCTTACGCGCTCGGCCTGCCCGCTTTCGTCCTGGTCAAGATCCTCCAGCCCGGCTTCTTTGCCCGGAAAGACACAACCACACCGCTGGTGATCGCAGCCTTTGCCGTTGGCCTCAACCTGATCCTGAACCTCATTCTGATGCAGTACCTGGCCCATGTGGGCTTGGCGCTGGCGACATCGATCGCGGCCTTCGCCAACGCCGGATTGCTGTGGGTCCTCCTGAGGCGGCGGACGGCATTCCGTCTGGATACCCGCCTTAGCCGCCGTCTGCCGGGTATCATTGCCGCGGCCGCCGCCATGGGTGCCGGGCTATTCTTAGCCCGGGACCAGGTCGCGGCGGTATCTGTCGCCATCGTTGTGCCAGCGGCCGTGATTGGGGGAGCGGGTGTCTATTTCGGTGCCGCCGCCCTGTTCGGCGCCTTCCGGCCGCAAGAGTTGTGGGCCATGATCCGGCGCCGGGGTTGACCGCCACCGCGCCGCCGAGGATAACGCTGCTCGCTCACTTGCGAAGGAGTTCCGGTGATCCGGGCCCTCTTCGTTCCATCCCGCCGTCTCACGGAACCGATCCATGAACCGCATCTTCTCGGGCATTCAGCCCTCCGGCAATCTGACCCTCGGCAATTATCTCGGGGCGATCCGGAACTGGGTCGGGCTGCAGCAGGACTTCGAGTGCATCTTCTGCGTCGTCGATCTGCACGCCATCACACAGCCGATGGACCCGGATGATCTCCGCCGCTCCACCCGCGAGGTTGCCGCCGGTATGATTGCCAGCGGTGTCGATCCCAAAGCGAACATCATCTTCAACCAGAGCATGGTGCCGGAGCACGCCCAGCTCGCCTGGGTGTTCAACTGCGTGGCGCGTCTCGGCTGGTTGAACCGGATGACCCAGTTCAAGGACAAGGCGGGAAAGAACCGGGACAATGCGACGGTCGGCCTCTACGTCTATCCGAACCTTATGGCCGCCGACATCCTGGCCTACAAGGCGACCCATGTGCCGGTGGGCGAAGATCAGAAGCAGCATCTGGAGCTGACCCGCGACATCGCCCAGGCCTTCAACTCCATGTTCGGTGAGGACTTTTTCCCGCTGCCGGAGCCGCAGATCTTTGGCGTGGCCACCCGGGTGATGAGCCTGCGGGACGGCACGAAGAAGATGAGCAAGTCCGATCCCTCCGACTATTCGCGGATCAACCTGACCGACGAGTCCGACGAGATCGCCCAGAAGATCCGGAAGGCGAAGACCGACCCCCACCCGATCCCGGAAAGCCCCGAGGGCTTCGCGGACCGACCGGAGGCGGAGAATCTCGTCTCCATCTATGCCGCACTCTCTGGTGTCGAGGTCCAGCCGATCCTGGACGAGTTCGGCGGCACAGGCTTCGGTGACTTCAAGAAGGCACTGTCCGATCTCGCTGTCGCCAAGCTGGGCCCCATCGGCAGCGAGATGAAGCGGTTGATGGCAAACCCGGACGAGGTCGACGGCTACCTCCGCGACGGCGCCGAACGCGCCCGCGCCATCGCCGCCCCGGTTCTTGAGGAGACTTACGAGAAGGTCGGGTTCCTGCGGCCGTAGGTCAATTGCCACCACAACAGAGTCGGTTGGCTAGTGCCGAAAAGACATTACGGTCTGGCCGTGTTGATAAACTTTTGTCATGAAAATTGGGGTTGAGGATCGACCTAAAATTGTGCCCGTGCGCAATATCGTGTACCTGGCACTTGAAGATCATCCTTATGCCCATCAAGCATCATCCCAAACGGGGAACGATACTCATTGCAAACTTCGACCGGAGTTTCTCGCCGCCAGAGATGGTTAAGCCACGGCCCGTTGTCGTGCTCACCCCGAAGATTTCAGGACGACCAGGATTATGCACGGTGGTTGCGTTGAGCACGACACCCCCATCGAAAGTAATGCCGTATCACAGCCTTATTAGTATTCCTTTTCAAATGCCTTCTCGATTCAAGAAACCGGATGTTTGGATAAAAGGTGACATGGTTTACTCACTTGGTTTTCATCGTCTTGAATTGATTTACTTAGGAAAAGACTCGAATGGGAAAAGACTCTATCAAGATAAAGCACTACCTAAGGGAATTATGAACGTTGTCCAAAGGTGTGTTTTACACGGGATCGGTCTTTCGAACTTGACATCGCACGTGCAGTAACCGATCTTACCGATGTTCGCGGCTCTGCTCATGTCATCCGCATTTGAGACCCTACCAAGGGCCACTGGCTCGACCAGCGATTGCAAGCTCAGAGCCAGTGCAGGAAGCCCCGCTCCGGCGGGGCTTTTTCTTGTCTGTGGATACGTATCGCCCAAAAACAGGTCGCGTCAGTCTGACGCGTTGATCCCAAACAGCGCCATTCCAATTTCTACCAATGCCGCCTGGTTGTGTTCTGGAGCGTGTCATGTCTGTAATGCGCAGCGCCGCCTATGTCGCAGGCCAAACCGCACGGGTTGGCTGGTTTACCGGTCAATATGTCGCGACGCGGGTTCTCGCCAACGCTCAGGCACGCCGGGCTGCGACTAGCGCTCCCACGCCACTCGGGGACCGGCTCCGCGCGTTTCGGCAGGGGCGCCGAGTTCGACGGGCGCTCACCCAAGGGATGCTTAAGCTCTTTGCACAGGATCTCGCCGCCGTGCAGAGCGGGTCATACCGGCTTCCCCGTGACCTCACGCCCAATCCCGCAGACGCGGTTCGTCGGGCAGTGGCGTACTTCCAGGATCTACCGGCGGTCATGGGCCGACGCGGGTCAGACGAAGAAGGATTGATTGAGGGGCTTCAGGCCGGGGCTGCGGACGCGACCAGCTACCCCGACTACTACCTCCAAGCCTTCCACCATCAGACGGGAGGATGGCTGACGGAGGGGTCGGCGAAGCTCTATGACCAACAGGTCGAGGTCTTGTTCACAGGTGCCGCCGCGGCGATGCGGCGGCGGGGGCTGGGTCCGGTCGTCCAGCGGCTCCGGGCTCTCGAGACGGCTTCCGGCGATAACCGGCCGAGCCTTCTCGACGTAGGATGCGGTACGGGGGAGTTCCTTGCCGAGATCCGGGACAACGCCGCCGACGCCGAGCTGATCGGCCTCGATCTCAGCCCCGCCTACCTGGCGCACGCGGACGGCCGACACACGAAGGCCGGCATCAACTGGCTTGAGGCGAATGCCGAGACCATTCCGCTACCCGACGGCAGTGTCGACGTGGTGACGTCGGTCTATCTCTTCCATGAGTTGCCCCGTCCGGTCAGGGCGAGGGTCCTGTCCGAAATGGTTCGGGTATTGAGGCCGGGCGGATTGCTGGTCCTGGTCGACAGCCTGCAAGCGGGGGACACACCGGCGCTGGATCCCGCCCTCCGCGGGTTCCCGAAGAGTTTTCACGAGCCCTACTACGTCGATTGGCTCGAACAGAACGCCCCGCGCATGTTTGAGGACGCAGGCTTGGCGCTGCGGCGGGAAGAACTCGCTTGGCTGTCCAAGGTCTTTGTGGCCGACAAGCCGCGCTGATCGACCGGGCGTGCGCTCTAGTTGTTGCTGCTGTCCCCGTCGAACTGGAACTGATCGACGACGAACAGTTCCTTGTCGAGCGGCATGCCGCGGCGCGGGTCGAGCAACGCGACCCGGATGCTGGTGCCCTGGGCGTCGACAATCGTCCATTGGCGCAGCGCCAGTGGCGACTCACTGAACACCATCGTGACAGTACCGGCCTCGGGCTCCTCGACCATGCGGGAGGTGACGCGAAGAAGCCCCGGATCCCGAGTCACGTCGACGACCTCCGCCTTCTCGCCGAACTTGATTTGCTTATCGATCAGGATGCCCAACGGCGTACTGCCGATCGGGATCTGGCTGATCTGCTCAAGCTCCTTGTCCACGTAGATCAGGAACAGACCGTCGGCCACCAGAAGGACCGGTGTCGGCGGGTCGTACTCGAAGCGGAGCCTACCCGGACGGCTGATGAAGACCTCGCCGCGGGCGATGTTCCCCTGACTGGAGGACTGAATGAACCGGGACTGCACCGTGGTCAGGCCGTTCAGATACGTCTCGACCCGCGCGATGTCCGCCAAGTCCTGGTCGTTGAGCGGCCGAGGCTCCGGGGATTGGGCCAGAGCAGCCGAGGCGATCAGCGCGAGCGTGGCAGACAGGGCGACAGCGGCAATCATGCGGCGGACGCAGGAGGCGAGAATCGACGTCATGGGCGCGAATGTGGCGGCGACCGGAGCTGTCTGCAAGCGGCAATATCGTGGCGTACCAGCCTGTTTGACCGATCCGCTGCAAGGGGGGCCCAGCGGCCCTCAAAGGCGAGCCGACCCCTACTCCGAGTGATCGCCGACCAGTACCTCACGCTTGCCCACATGGTTGGCGGAACTCACCACGCCATCCTGCTCCATGCGTTCGATGAGCGTGGCGGCCCGGTTGTAGCCGATCTTGAGATGGCGCTGGATGAAGCTGGTCGAGGCCTTCTTCTCCCGCGCCACGAGCGCCACGGCCTGATCGTACAGCGCGTCCCCCGATCCACCTTCCGATCCCTCGCCATCCCCGTTGTTGTCGAACAGTCCGAGGATGTCGGTCGCGTCGTCGGCTTCGTCGGTCACACTCTCGTTGTAGTCCGGCTCTCCCTGGGTGCGGAGATGACGGACCACGTCTTCCACCTCCTCGTCCGAGACGAACGGACCGTGGACACGGGTGATCCGCCCGCCACCGGCCATGTGCAGCATGTCGCCCTGGCCGAGAAGCTGCTCCGCCCCCTGTTCACCGAGAATGGTGCGGCTGTCGATCTTGGAGGTGACCTGGAAGCTGATCCGGGTCGGGAAGTTCGCCTTGATGGTGCCGGTGATCACGTCGACCGACGGCCGTTGGGTGGCCATGATGACGTGAATGCCCGCTGCCCGCGCCATCTGCGCAAGCCGCTGGACCGCACCCTCAATATCCTTGCCCGCGACCAGCATCAGGTCCGCGACCTCGTCAATGATGACAACGATGAACGGCAACGGGGTCAGATCAAGCGGCTCGTCCTCGAACACGGGCTTGCCGGTCTCTGGATCGAAACCGGTCTGGACGCGGCGTTTCAGTACCTCGCCCTTGTCGCGGGCCTCGGAGAGCCGGGCGTTGTAGCCGTCGATGTTGCGGACCCCGAGTTTCGACATCGCCCGGTAGCGGGTCTCCATCTCGCGCACTGTCCATTTCAGTGCCACGACCGCTTTCTTCGGGTCCGTGACGACCGGGGACAGCAGGTGCGGAATACCGTCGTAAATCGAAAGCTCCAGCATCTTGGGATCGATCATGATCATCCGGCACCGCTCCGGCGAGTGCCGGTAGAGCAGCGAGAGAATCATGGTGTTGACCGCCACCGACTTGCCAGAGCCCGTGGTACCGGCGATCAGCAGATGCGGCATCCGGGCGAGGTCGACGATCACCGGATCGCCGCCAATGTCCTTGCCGAGCCCGATGGGCAGTTTCGCTTTGCTGTCGGAAGCGGCATCGGTCTCCAGGATCTCGCGGAAGTAGACCATCTGGCGAGTGGCATTCGGCAGCTCGATACCGATGGCATTCCGTCCGGGGACCACAGCCACACGGACGGAGATGGCACTCATCGACCGGGCGATATCGTCGGCTAGACCGATGACGCGGGATGACTTCGTGCCCGGTGCAGGTTCCAGTTCGTAGAGAGTGACGACCGGGCCGTGGCGAACCTTAACGATCTCACCCTTCACGCCGAAGTCCTGCAACACCCCCTCAAGAGCGCGGGCGTTGGCCCACAAGGCCTCGTCATCGGGACCCGCCGTATCCCGCCGTCCGTCCGGCGCTTCCAGGAGATCCATCGAGGGCAGAACGAAATCCCCCTCGTCCGCACCCAGGGCCAAGGATGTCTGACGTCCTCCGGCATCCTTACCTTTGGCACTCTCCTTCTTCTGACGCTTCGGCCTCGGGGCGTCGAACACGGGCGCCGACGGTGCGGCGGGTTCGATCTCGGCGTCCGGTTCCATGTCATCCCGGCCAAGGGACTGGCGCTGGACTGTAGCCCGCTTCCCTTCTGCCCGGTCCGTGCTGGAGCGATTCTCGGCGGTCGCCGCGTCCGGCCCGCCACTCCAGCGAAGCTGAGGTTCAATCCGCCGCCGGGCGCCGTCGATCCCTTTGGCTGCTGCCTGCCGGGCGACACCCAATCCGCCACCTAGCGCACGGCCGCCAGCCAAACCGCCCTTCACGCCGAGTTTGGTGCCAGCCCAAAGACCGGTAACGCCGTGCCGTCCCAGAGAAAACCATTCAGTCCGGCTTGCGCCGATGCACCAAAGACCGGCCAACGCCGACAGGGTTCCAACTACCGCCGCAGCGCCGCCAAGGCCGAACGTGAGCCAGGACTGGAGAGAGACCGGCATCAGGTCCACCAAGCGGGTACCCTCGCTGGCCAATAGATTGCCGACAAATCCCCCCATGCCCGCTCGAAGCGGCCAGGTGTCAGGAGGGGTAATGACGGCGAGCGCGAAGCATGACCCCAGAATGACCATCGGCAGAAAGGCAAGACGGATCGCCGGACGGGGCACGCCCCGACCGCTCACGAGCCGCCAACCCCAGGCGAAGAGCATCAGGGCCGGAACGACATTCGCGAGGCCGAGTGATTGGAGCATCAGGTCCGCGACGACGGCCCCAGGCAAGCCAAGCGGGTTGGCGATGAACGCGCCGGAAGAGCCAACAGCGTTCAACGACGGATCCCGGGCGTCGTAACCGGCCAGCGCCACCACGAAAGCGCCAGCCAGGGCGATCAGCATCAATCCGAGCAGCGAGACCATTCGCCGGCGGATCGCATCTCCCACACCGGCGGGCAGGAACCCTGTTCTCGCCCCCGATCCTTCCGCGTCCTGTGCCGTCATCTCACGAAACCCCTACCAAAGAACGCGCGCAACCCGCTCCAGACCCTCCCGGGTCGTCTCAGGGTCATAGACCAACGCGACACGGAGATATGGATCGCCCGGATTGGTCCCCGAGCCGTCGATCCGGGCCATCAGATTTCCGGGTAGTGCCTTGACCGCCGCCTCACCCCATAGGCGCCGTGCCGCCGCCTCGCCATCGCCGACGTCGATCCAAAGAAAGAAACCCGCCGGAGGAATAGAGACGCCAGGCCGGCCGCCCAGAATCTCTTCGGCGGCCCGGAAGTTCTTTTCGTAGCGGGACCGCGCCTCGACAACATGGTCCTCATCCCGCCAGAGGGCGGTGGACGCATGCAGGACCGGCAGCGGGATGGGCGCCCCGCCCATACTCACCAACTGGCCGTGGCGCTTGATGATCCGTTCGTCGCCGGCGATGAAACCGGACCGTGCGCCGGGTGCGCTGGACCGCTTCGACAGAGAGTGAAAGACCACGACGTTGTCGAAGCCCTCCCCCATCTCAGCGGCGACGGCGAGGCCACCGGTCGGCGGTGCCCCGCGATAGATCTCGGCGTAGCACTCGTCGACCACCAGCAGGAAATCGTAGCGGCGCGCCAGGGTGATCAGGCGGCGAAGATAGGACGCCGGTGCAATCGTGCCTTGGGGATTGGTCGGCGTGGCGAGAAAGAACAGCGTTGTCCGCCTAAGCAGGTCCTCCGACAGCCCATCCAAGTCGGGCAGAAAGTCATTTTCCGCCAACGCAGAAAGGTAGACGGGCTCAGCCCGGCCGACGAGGGCTGCCCCCCGGTAGGAGAAATAGAAGGGATTCGGCATGCATACGGCCGGACTGCCACCGCCCTTGACCGTCTGGGCCGTCAGAAAGCCCATGTGATAGAGCGGCTCCCGCGTGCCGGCGACGGGCAGGACATGCCGGTCCGGATCCAGCAAGCCGCCCGGAAGGTCATAGCGGCGCACCAGCCATTCTGCGACGGCGTTGCGGAACGCGGCATCGCCGATCGGCGGCGGATATTTGTTCCAAAGCCCCGCATGCGACGACATGGTTTCCGCGAACAGCGGTGGCGGCCCCATTTGCGGCTCACCGATCGAAAACGCGATCGGCTCAAGCCCCGCGGGAGGGTCGACACCATCAAGGATGCTTACCAGCCGGGCGAACGGGTATTCACCGAGCGGGCCTAGATCAGGGTTCAGCATGGTCACACGGTCACGCAAGTCGGATTGCCCTATCTCAAGACAAGGCAATGAATCATACGTTACCGGTAGTTACGCCGCAAGGCTCAGGTGAGATATTACTTTAACTGAGCGTAGGGGGGCGTTCGTCTTCTTCGCGAAAATAGATCCCCGTCAGAACCATGTCGCAAGCCTGTCCATCCCCGCTCAACGGCAGTAGGACCCGCTCGGTCTCGATGTGCCGCCTGACCTGCGCCCGATCGAGAAATGAGCCCTCAGAGTAATGAGGCTTCATGACCGACGCGACGGTCAGATAAGAGTCGAGAATGGCCTGACGGCTCGGGGTGAGGCCGATGTCCCCGAACCGCATACCGGTATCGTCCCTGCCGATCCGGTCGACCATCCACGTGCCGATTACCCGGAAGCGGATATCCGATGATGCCGCCTCGATATCGGCCAGGATGAGATGAGGCAGCCATTCCAGCATCTCAACCGGATCGATATCGCGACGTGCCGGGGCTAACCGGCCATCCCGCTTCGAGTTCCAGTATGTGTAGAGGCCGCGCAGCTTCGGATGCCGGATCTCCTCCTCAGAGCTGATCGGGGCAAGCCTGCTGACGACGGCCGGGGCGTCGCCCTCCATCTCCCTCATCGTATCCAATCTGACTGTCTCCTGATCCTTCCGGGGACATTGTCCCAACGGCACAATGACCGCGACTGGTAAAGCAACCATGAACGTTCAAAGAAAAACGGACGCTGAAAGTCACCATTCGCAGTTTGGAAAGGAACAGAA
The DNA here is from genome assembly GCA_963691835.1 of Thalassobaculaceae bacterium. Taxonomy (GTDB): domain Bacteria; phylum Pseudomonadota; class Alphaproteobacteria; order Thalassobaculales; family Thalassobaculaceae. The sequence continues at coordinate 2,136,796 of OY829383.1, read as the reverse complement.
GTACATGACCAAGAATTGGTTAACGGCCAGACTATGCAATTGTCTTGTCAGTGTAATTGCAGACTTCGCTTACCACACACGCGCCACAGTCCGGCTTTCTCGCTTTGCACACATATCTCCCGTGAAGAATGAGCCAGTGATGAGCGTGTCGCTTGAATTCGGCCGGAATGCGTTTCTCCAAAGACAATTCTACGGCAAGCGGCGTCTTTCCCGCCGCAAGTCCCGTCCGGTTCGAGACACGGAAAAGATGGGTATCCACAGCAATCGTCGGCTCCCCAAAAGCGATGTTCAAAACGACATTCGCGGTTTTCCGTCCTACACCGGGTAGCGTTTCAAGAACCTCGCGGGATCGGGGCACTTCTCCGCCGTGCTCTTCGGTAAGGATTTTGGATAGGGCGATGACGTTCTTGGCCTTGGTGTTGAAGAGGCCGATGGTCTTGATGTAGTCGCGGACCACCTCTTCGCCGAGCGCCAGCATCTTCTCCGGGGTGTCGGCGACCGCGAAGAGCGGTCCCGTCGCCTTGTTCACGCCAACGTCCGTCGCCTGTGCCGATAGAACCACAGCCACAAGCAAGGTGTAGGGATTGACGTAATCCAACTCCCCCTTCGGTTCCGGCATCTGGGCCCGGAGGTTCTCGAAGAAGGTTTGGACATCGGCTTTCTTCATGCGCTTGGGCATGGGGGCGCTCCCGGCGGGACATCATCGACCACCGGAAGTACCGCTGGACGGCGCGGGTGGTCAGCCGCCGTCCTTACCTCGAAAGTAACTGGCTTCGTAGGCAAACTGGTAGACACCACCGGGCATGATGTCGGCAAGCGCCATGCCGGATTGCTGCAAGCGTCCCAGTGCCGCGGACTTAAATGCCGAGTCGTCACCGCCCCGCCGAATGATGCGGCCGTGCTCTAGCCCGACGCTGTACGCAACTTCGCGCCGCCGTTCAAACAGCGTCGAATGGGACCGGTGCCCCTTCGGAACGTAGACCGGTGTCCGTCCGTAAAAACGCGGTCCGCCGAAATGCGAATGCCGGCGATGGCCATACCGGTACCCCTTGCGGCCGTAGCCATAGCGGTAGCCCTTGTGGTGATGGCCGAAGCGATGATGACCTTTCGCATAGCCGGCATGGCCATATCCGACACCGATTCCGACCCGCACGTCCGCGTGCGTTGGGACCGGCAGCCCGCCGGTGAAGATGACAACGCCGAGTGCAAGGGCTAGCGCCCGCAGACCATCGCGCAGAGCATACAATCTGATCATTGTCCGGCCTTCCCTTTGAAATAACCTGTCTCATAGGGCTTCTGGTATCTGCCGCCGGGCAGTATGTCGCTGACTTTCAGACCCGCGCGCCGCAAGCGTTCCACCGCGTCCCGCTTGAACCGCGCTTCATCCCCGCCATACGCCACAATGCGGCCATGCTCGTACCCAATGCGGTGGGTGAGCGTGCGCTTCTCATCCACGTCATCCGGATTCTGCCAAGGCGAGCGGCCATGATCCGGGTCCGTCCAGCCGGGCTGACGTGGCTTGAAACCCGTCGTCGGGCCGCCCCCCGGCAACTGATAGCTCGGTGCCCGCTCCGCGAAGCGGCGGTCGGCTGGGCCCGCCTGGAAAACCGCGCGGCAGCCACCCTTCACCCACATCACCCCATGACGGGCGACCCCGTAGTGCCGTCCGGCCGTGCATTGGCTCTTTGAGAGCTTTTTGACGAGGCGGACGCCGTAGACCGTCCTTATGGGGCACTCCACATATCGGTCGCCCTGGGATTGGCAGGTGACCGAGTTTCCAAGCGTTCCCGCCACGAAAACGCCGCGACAGCCATCGGAAACCCACATCGTCTCCAATCCGGCAATCCCGAAGCTCTTGTCCCGTGTGCAAGCCGCCCCTGAGAGTTTCTGTTTCAGCCGGACGCCCCGGTCGGTGTCGAGGCGGCATTCCGTGTACTGCCCGCCAAAGGACTCGCATTTGACGTCCCGCGCCGCGTCAGCGGTCTCCGCCCAACCGAAGGAAACCAAAACGAGCACAGCGGCCGCCAGGGAAGACTTGAGATCTCCGGATCGTCCTTGTTGAAAGGCCATCAGTCCCTCCACGTCGGATGCGCGCGCAACAGCTTACACGGTTCCACTCGAATACGGCGACTTCGCGTCCTCCTTGATCGGGTCCCCAACGGGACAGGCGCTCAGGCGAGAAGTGTACCGACGGCGATGCCTATCAGAACCGCGTAGGCGACACGCCGGAACGTCTCCTCACTGGCGAGGTGGAACATGCGCCCCCCGATCGCAAGAGCCAGGATGTAGGTCGGGATGGTCACCAGCGCGATCGTGATCGATCGTGCGTCCAGGAAGCCGTACGCGATGAATGTGATCGTGGAGGCGGTGGTCGAGAAAAGAAAGAAGCCGGTGATCGTCGCGCGAACCGCCAGCGCCGAGGCGCCGCCCATCATCATGTAGAGGATGATCGGAGGGCCGCCGAGACCCGTCGACCCGCTCATCCCGCCGCAAACGACACCAACACCGGCATCCAGGGCCCGCGAATCCGGCAGCACGGTCCGCCAACCCGATGCCAGCATGGCGACCATGATCAGCACCAGGATCGAGATGATGATCCGCAGCACCTCCTGATCCGCGACCAGCAGCACGTAGGCTCCAGCCGGCAGCGTCGCCGCGGACGCAAGCCCCATGGGAACCGCACGTTTCCAATCGCATCCACGCCGCGCCATCCCGATCAGGCGCGGGAGAGCCGGGAGTTCTCCCGCCACCAGAACCGCGACCGCCGTTTGCGGGTCATAAAGCAGGCTCAACAGCGGAATCGAGACCATGGCATGGCCGAAGCCGGAGAAGCCCCGGATCAGGCCCCCGATGAAGACGGTCGCCGCCGCCGCCGCCAGCCGCCAGCCTTCGAGCGAGGCCCAAATCGCCAAAAATTCGTCGACCAAGGCCTTCTCCCGTCGAAATCGGCGATTTAGTGGTTCAAGGCGCGCCGCACCGCCGCTATTCTCCGCCGCGAAACGACGAGGGTCGGCCGGTCGAACGGACCGGAGCCGCGCTCCCGGATCTCCGGTCATCCCGGTTGCCCGCCCTCGGTCAACGAGAATCTAGAGGAAACGCATAGCCATGGCCAAGCCACGCACTCTGTTCGACAAAATCTGGGAGTCCCATCTGGTCGATACCCAGGAGGACGGAACCTGTCTTCTGTACATCGACCGGCACCTCGTGCACGAGGTGACCAGCCCCCAGGCATTCGAAGGACTGCGGCAGACGGGCCGGAAAGTCCGCCGACCGGATCTCACCCTGGCGACACCAGACCACAACACGCCCACCAAGGATATTGAGGACGGGATCAAGGACGAGGAGTCCCGGATCCAGGTCGATACCCTGGAAGCGAACTGCAAGGCGTTTGGCGTCCCGCTGTTCGCGGTCGGTGACATCCGGCGCGGAATCGTCCACATCATCGGCCCGGAGCAGGGCTTCACGCTTCCGGGCATGACGATCGTCTGCGGCGACAGCCACACCGCCACCCACGGTGCGTTCGGCTCCCTCGCTTTCGGCATCGGCACCTCGGAAGTCGAGCATGTGCTGGCCACTCAAACCCTTCTCCAGCAGCCCGCCAAGAACATGCGGATCACCGTGGAAGGCGATCTGCCACCGGGTGTCACGTCCAAGGATCTGGTCCTCGCCATCATCGGCAAGATCGGGACCGCCGGCGGCACCGGCCATGTGATCGAGTATGCGGGCGACGCCATCCGCAAGCTGTCGATGGAAGCCCGGATGACCATCTGCAACATGTCGATCGAGGCAGGCGCCCGCGCTGGCATGATCGCACCGGACCAGATCACGTTCGACTACCTTGCTGGACGCCCGATGGCGCCGAAGGGTGCGGCCTGGGAGGCGGCGGTCTCCTATTGGAAGACGTTGCCGTCGGACGAGGGGGCGGTTTACGACACCGAGGTCACCCTGAACGCCGCCGATATCGTGCCGCACGTTACCTGGGGCACGAACCCAGAAGAAGTGATCCCGGTCACGGGCATGATCCCCGATCCCTCCGACATCGATGACGAGGGCCGACGCGCCAAGATCGCCCGCTCACTCGAGTACATGGGCCTTGAGGCTGGCACACCGATTTCTTCCGTGGCCGTCGACAAGGTCTTCATCGGCTCCTGCACCAACGGCCGGATCGAGGACATCCGCGCCGTGGCCGAGGTCGCCAAGGGCCGGAAGGTGGCCGATGGCGTGCATGCCATGGTCGTTCCGGGCTCGGGCCTCGTGAAGGAGCAGGCGGAGGCCGAAGGGCTCGATGTCGCCCTGAAGGATGCGGGCTTCGATTGGCGGGAGCCGGGCTGCTCCATGTGCCTGGCGATGAATGCCGACCGGCTGGAGCCGGGTGAGCGCTGCGCCTCCACCTCCAACCGGAACTTCGAGGGCCGCCAGGGCAAGGGCGGCCGCACCCATCTCGTCAGCCCAGCGATGGCGGCGGCTGCCGCCGTGACGGGACGGCTCGCAGACGTGCGCGAACTCGACGGCTAGAGAACGGCCGCACGCCCCCGCGCCCGACAGAGATCAGACAGGAGACAAACCGATGGAAAAGTTCACGCAGTTGCGCGGCACCGCCGCCCCGATGGACATGATCAACATCGACACAGACAAGGTCATCCCGAAGCAGTTCCTCAAGACCATCAAGCGGTCCGGCCTCGGCAAGCATCTGTTCCATGAGATGCGGTACGAGGACGACGGCAGCGAGAAGGCGGATTTCGTGTTGAACAAGCCCGCCTATCGGGACGCCTCTGTTATCGTGGCTGGCGACAACTTCGGATGTGGCTCCTCCCGCGAGCACGCGCCCTGGGCGCTTTTGGACTTCGGCATCCGCTGCGTGATCTCCACCAGCTTCGCCGACATCTTCTACAACAACTGCTTCAAGAACGGCATTCTGCCGATCAAGGTGAGCAAAGAAGAACTCGATCAGCTCATGGACGACGCGAACAACGGCTCCAACGCCGTGATTGAAGTCGACCTGGAGGCCCAAGAGATCGGCCGCCCGAATGGAGAGAAAATCTCTTTCGATGTTGACGCTTTTCGCAAGCACTGCCTGATCAACGGTTTGGATGACATCGGATTAACTATGCAGAAGGAAACCAAAATCGACAGTTTTGAGAAGAATCGTTCTGCATCGCAACCTTGGCTCTAGAATAGAATCAGACTGTCGGTTTTTCGTTTCTGTATGTCATGAGACGTCTTATAAGTCGCCCTCGGATGCGGGCGACAGGACGAATATCGTCTGATGGCGCTTGAAAAATCCGTCGGATCGATAGTGTCAAACAGGAACGAACATGGCGTCGAACAAGAAAATTCTGGTCCTCCCCGGTGACGGTATCGGCCCGGAAGTGGTTGGCGAAGTGCTGCGGGTCGTCGATTGGATGGCCAAGAAGCGCACGGTCTCGTTCGACATCGAAGAAGGCCTTGTCGGTGGGGCCAGCTACGACCAGCACGGCACCCCACTGACAGATGAGACCCTTGCCGACGCCGTCGCCGCGGATGCGGTTCTGTTTGGCTCGGTCGGCGGGCCCCAGTACGACGATCTCGACTTTGAGATGAAGCCCGAGCGGGGCCTTCTGAGGCTTCGAAAGGAGATGGACCTCTTCGCCAACCTGCGTCCCGCGATGGTGTTCGACGCAATGACGGAGGCGTCTTCGCTGAAGCCGGATCTGGTCAGCGGCCTGGACATCATGATCCTGCGGGAGCTGACCGGCGGCGTCTATTTTGGCCAGCCGCGCGGCATTGAGGAGATCGACGGCGGCAAGAAGGCCGTCGACACCCAGGTTTACAGCACCGGCGAGATCGAGCGGGTCGGCCGTGTCGCGTTCGACCTTGCCCGGAAGCGCGACGGCCGGGTGACCTCGGTCGAGAAAGCCAACGTCATGATGACCGGCGTGCTGTGGCGGGAGACCATGACCGCCCTGCATGCGGCCGAGGGCGAAGGTGTCGAGCTCAGCCACATGTACGCCGACAACTGCGCGATGCAGCTTGTCCGCAATCCCAAGCAGTTTGACGTGATCGTCACCGACAACCTGTTCGGCGACATCCTGTCCGACTGTGCCGCGATGCTGACCGGGTCGCTCGGCATGCTGCCGTCCGCCTCGCTCGGGGCCATCGATCCCACGATGGACCGCCGCCACGCGCTGTACGAGCCGGTGCACGGCTCCGCCCCGGACATCGCGGGCAAGGGCCTCGCCAATCCGATCGCCGAGCTGCTCAGCTTCTCGATGCTGCTCCGCTACTCCTTCGACATGGGCGAGGACGCGGACCTGATCGAGACCGCCATCCAGAACGTGCTGAAGTCCGGCCTGAGGACTGCCGACATCATGCAGGACGGCATGGCCCGCGTATCCACCGGCGTGATGATGGACAGCATCCTGAAGGAACTCGACAAGAACGTGTGAGCCCGGATCTCACTGTGTCCTTGCAAGCACGATCTCGCTTGCGCATCGACCACAGCGCGCAATGACCGTTGCAACGCGGCGTCGGGAGGCTTAAGTCTCCCGGTCCAGGGTCGCTGGTGGCCCTGTTGCGATAAAAGGACAAGATCATGGGCTACAAGGTTGCCGTCGTCGGTGCGACGGGTGCCGTCGGCCGCGAAATGCTGTCGACGCTCTCCGAGCGCGCCTTCCCCATCTCCGAAATCGTTGCGCTGGCTTCGTCGAAATCGACAGGCCTGGAGGTGTCCTACGGCGAGACTAAAACCTTGAAAGTCCAGGACCTGGACACTTACGACTTCACCGGCACCGACATCGCCCTGTTCTCGGCTGGAGGATCGGTGTCCGCGAAGTACGGCCCGATCGCCGCCTCTCAGGGCTGCGTTGTGATCGACAACAGCTCCCACTTCCGGATGGACCCGGACGTGCCGCTGATCGTGCCGGAAGTGAACGCCCACGCCCTCTCGCGGTACGGCAAGCGGAACATCATCGCCAATCCGAATTGCTCCACCGCCCAGTTGATGGTGGCGCTGAAGCCGCTGCATGACACATTCGGCATAAAGCGGGTGGTCGTCTCGACCTACCAGTCGGTCTCGGGTGCGGGCACGCCGGGAATGGACGAGCTGTTCGCCCAGACCCGGGCGGTCTATGTGAACGACCCGATCGAGAAGAACCAGTTCACCAAGCAGATCGCCTTCAACTGCATCCCCCACATCGACGTCTTCATGGACGACGGCTCCACCAAGGAAGAGTGGAAGATGCGGGCGGAGACCAAGAAGATCCTCGATCCCGATATCGAGCTGGTCGCCCACTGTGTCCGGGTGCCCGTCTTCGTTGGTCACGCTGAGGCGGTGTTCATCGAGACCGAAACCCCAATCAACGAGTCGAAGGCCAAAGCCGCCATGAACGGCTTCGACGGCCTCGTCGTCGTCGACCACCGCGCGGATGAGGGCTATGTCACGCCGCAGGAAAGTGCGGGCGAGGACGCGGTCTATGTGAGCCGCATCCGAAAGGACCCGACGGTTGAGAACGGTCTCGTCTTCTGGTGCGTCTCCGACAACCTCCGCAAGGGTGCGGCGCTGAACGCGGTCCAGATCGCCGAGGCCCTGGTGGCGGAGCATCTGAAGAAGGCCGCCTGATCCAGCGGATCACCGATATCAAGATGACGGCCGGCGGACCTCCGCCGGCCGTATTCGTTTCCGGGATGCCGGTCCGGATCGGGTCGGGGAAACGCGTGACTCAGGCGTCGTAACGGCTCTTGCTCCAGAACCCGGCTCTTGGTGCCAACAGCGGCGCCAGGCCCGCGCGCTCGATCATCAGCGCGGTCTCCCGCTCCGCCTCGTCGAGGACGTCGCCTTCTTCCAGGGTTGAGACCTTGCGGCCGCGCATCAGGACCGAGCCGTTGCAGATGACGGTGTCCACATCGGCGGCATTCGCGAAGTAGACGGCCCGGTAGACCGGCATGTTCGCGGGCGTGAGGTGGGGCTTTGCCATGTCGAGCAAGGTGATGTCCGCCTGCTTGCCCTCCTCGAGAGAGCCGAGGTGGTCGTCCACACCCAGAACCTGGGCCGCGTCGATGGTCACCATCTCCAGCGCCTTGCCCGGCGGCAGGATCTGATCGTCCCGGAAATGGCGGCGGTGGTAGTGCATGGACTGCTGCATGTGCCGGAACATGTCGAACGACCGGTCCGGCGCGGTTCCGTCGGAGCCGATGGCCACCGTCACGCCCTGATCGATCAACTCGGGCACCGGGCAACGGCCCCGGATCGCGGCGATCGCACTGGGGTTGTGAACGATATGGGTGCCGGTCTCCACCACCACGGCGATGTCCCGCTCCGTCAGGTCGGTGCAGTGAGACATGTAGGCGTCGGGCCCCAGCAGATCGCCGATCACGTCATGCGCCGCCGCGAGAGAGCCGTTGCGGTGCCCGTCCTGGGTGAAACGCACCCCCTTCTGGCGGCCCAACGCCCTCGCTCCCTGGGCATGCGCCCGGATCAGGTCGACGCTTACCCCGTCCGGCAGGGGGCGCCCATCATGGTGCACCGGGTAGCACACGGCGACCGATAGCCTTCCGTCAGCGGCCCCGTGCCAGCGGTCGATGATCGTACCCGTCACCTCCATCATCCGGTCCACGTCGACCAGATGCTCCCCGTCGTCCGGGCCGCCCACATGGGCATAGGTCCAGGGAAACGGCGGCCGGCACGGCCCGCAGGCAAGCACGGCACGGGCCCCGCTCTGGTTGACCGCCCCCATATGGGCGACGGCGTAGCGGGGATCATCCACACGGCTGACGCTGTCGCCCCTGCCGAACATGGACACGCCCAGGGTGACACCCGCCTTGATCCGCTCCAGCGCCGAGAGCCGCGCCTCGGCCCGCCAGAACGCCTCGGAGGAATGCTTCGTATAGATCGCGCGGCACGCCTCGAACCAGGCCGCACTGTCATCACCGCCAAGCGTCTTCACCAGCCCGTGGCCCGCATGGGCATGAGCGTCGATCAGGCCGGGCAGGGCCAGCATCCGCCGACCATTGATCTCCAGTTTCGCCGGATGGCGGGGTGCTGTGGTGGCTGACGGACCGATGGCCGTGATCTTGTCGCCGGAGACCACGATGCTCGCGTCTTCAAGTACCCGGCGGTCAGGATCCATTGTAACAACGGTGGCGTGATCAATGCGGATATCGGCCATGATGGGCGCTCCCGGTCGGCAGTCTCGTGCGCGGCTCGCCCCGAAAGAATGCCCTATTTTCCGTGGTTTGGGGTATCTGCCAGGTCGATCAGGTGAAAAAAGCTGCCTGCAACGCGGCCCCTGACGCCGCCCGAGGCCCCAAGATCGGTCCCCTCCGCATCCCCAAGCGTCAAAAGCGGCGCATCAACACCCGGGTCGGCGACGGTGGCATAGTGGAACTCATGCCCGCGTAAGGATGTCCCGGCCACCATGCCCCCAAAGGGCGCGATCAACCGGGCCGACCGGTAGCCCAGGGAGAGACGCCGCTGAGCGAAGCTTGTCACATGGTCCAGAAGCCCCGCCATGGGGTGGGCGACGCCGTCCCGGTCGATCAGTGCCCGTCCCAGGACCATATATCCCCCGCATTCCCCCATGATGGCGGCGTCCCGCGCAGCCGCACTCCGCAGGCCTGGGAGGAAACGGCTGCCTTGGGACAGCAGCGGGGCATGGAGTTCGGGGTAGCCCCCCGGCAAATAGACCGCATCCGCGCGGTCATCGGGGCCTTCATCCGCGAGGGGCGAGAACGGCAGGATCTCGGCCCCGGCATTGCGCCAATCCTCCAGAAGATGGGGGTAGCTGAACGCAAACGCGGTGTCAGACGCCACAGAAACTGTTTGACCCGGAGGCGGAATGATCGTGCGGCGGGCCCCCTGATCAAACACGACGGGCCCTGAAATCCCCAGAATCGCCTCAAGGTCACAGGTCTCCGCGACCACATCCGCCGCCCGGTCGATCAAACCGTCGAGATCCGAGTCTTCCTCAGCCTGGACAAGACCGAGATGCCGGGAGGCGATCGCGATGTCTTCGGTCCGGGGGATCAGGCCAAGAACGGAGATGCCGGACTGTTCCAGCGCCCGGCGGATCATCCGGCCATGACGGGGGCTGCCAATGCGGTTGGCGATCACGCCCGCGACCCGAACGTCGTCCCGAAAGCGCGCAAACCCTTGAACAAGCGCCGCGATCGACTGGGCCTGCCGGGAAGCGTCAACAATCAGGATGACGGGCAAACCGTACCGCGCGGCGATTGAGGCTGTGGACCCGTCCCCTGTCGCCCCCTCACCCGCCGCACCGTCGAACAGGCCCATCACCCCTTCAACGAGACAGAAATCACCAGATACTTTCGATTCCGTAACAATATGATCCAGCCTGGAGCGGGACATCGCCCAACCATCCAGCGTTCGGCAGGGCTGTCCCGCCGCGCGGGCATGGAAACGGGGGTCGATGTAGTCGGGGCCGACTTTAAGCGGGGCGACCCGGTGGCCCAGACGGCGCAAAGCCCGCGCCAGCCCAAGCGTCACGGTCGATTTGCCGTGCCCGGATGCCGGTGCCGCTATGACCAGACCTTGCATGTCGCATGGGTCCTTTGGATTTCGAGCTTAGGGGCGTTCAGCCCGTCTCGGACCGGTTTAGCGCGCGGCCAAGCGGGTCTGGGTCCAGTCGCCGCCCCTCAAGCGCGCCAAGCCAGTCCAACCCGCGGCGCAGGCGCGCATTCTCACCGATCACGACGATGGCAGGCGGGCGGAAGCCGGAGTCCGCCACATCTGCGGCACAGCGGCCGAGTGTCGTCTCCAGCACGTCCTGGCGGTCGGTCGCGGCATTGGACACAAGCGCCACCGGCTCATCGGCAGACCGGCCCCCCGCCATCAGGCGCCGGGCAATCTCGTCCAGATGCTTGATCGCCATGTACAGAACGATGGACGGCGAACCGGCCGCCAGGTTTTCCCAGTCGATCGCCGAGACGTCCCCGGTCGCGTCATGCCCGGTGATCAGCGTCACCGCGTGGTTCGTGTCCCGATGGGTGAGCGGAATGCCCGCATAGGCGAGCCCGCCGATGCCCGCGGTGATTCCCGGCACGATTCGGAAGGGGATGCCGGCGGCGACGAGACCCAGCGCCTCCTCCCCGCCCCGGCCGAAGACGAAGGGATCTCCCCCCTTCAGCCGCAAAACACGCTTGCCGGATCTGGCCAACTGAACCAGCCGCAGTGTGATATCCGCTTGCTTCGGCGAGGGGCGGCCGCCGCGCTTACCAGCGTACTCCCGCTCCGCATCTTTGCGCGCAAGCGACAGGATTCGCTCATCCACCAGGGCGTCGTAGATCACCACGTCCGCCTGGGAGAGGCCATTCACCGCATGCAGCGTGAGCAGCCCGGGATCGCCCGGTCCCGCCCCTGCAAGCCATACATGCCCCGGCTCAAATACGGGGAGGTCCGCCATCGCCGCAATCGACGGGCTAATATGTTCTTCCGGTCCCATAAGAGAAGGCTAGCCCGGCCGGCCTCCGCGTGCCTAGCCTGTCGGCGACGAAAGGCTATACGAGACGCGACATGGGCCGACGGCCGACGGAGACAGAAGGCGGGGAATTGCGCCGGGGATGGACGACGGGGGCCTGCGCCACCGCCGCGACCAAAGCCGCCTATACCGCCCTGCTGGTTGGCCGATTCCCAGACCCGGTGGAAGTCACCCTACCGAAGGGCCAACAGCCCGCCTTCGCGCTTGCGGTTGAGACGCTGGAGGACGGGCGCGCGCTGGCGGGGGTGGTAAAGGATGCGGGCGACGACCCAGACGTGACCCATGGCGCCTTAATCCAAGCAGCCGTCACAGCGGGCCCGCCAGGCTCCGGTGTCACGTTCCGGGCTGGGGTCGGGGTTGGGACCGTGACCAAGCCGGGCCTTCCGATCCCGCCGGGGGAGCCTGCGATTAACCCGGTCCCCCGCGAGATGATCCGGGCGGCGGTGGCCGAAGTGGCGGCACATTTCGGCGGCTCCGGAGACGTGGTCGTCGAAATTTCCGTTCCAGATGGCGAAGCGCTCGCCGAAAAGACCTGGAACCCAAGGCTTGGGATCGTTGGTGGGATTTCCATCCTCGGGACGACAGGTGTCGTCATCCCCTACTCCTGTGCGGCCTGGATTCACTCGATACACCGGGGAATCGACGTCGCCCGGGCGACGGACGCCCCGCACGTGGCCGCCGCGACGGGCAACGCCTCCGAGAAAGCCATCGCGTCCCGCTACGACCTCCCAGCGACGTCCTTTCTGGATATGGGGGACTTCGCGGGTGGTCTCCTCAAGTACTTGCGAGCGCACCCGCTGCCCAAACTCACCATGGCGGGCGGATTCGCGAAGCTCTCGAAGCTTGCAGCGGGACATCTGGACTTGCATTCCGGCCGCAGCCAGGTGGATCTGGACCGGTTGGCGGACCAACTCATGTCCCTCGGCGCGGCGGAAGACCTGGTCACAGAGGCGCGTGGCGCCAACACCGCCGGTCAGGTCTTGGAAATGGCGACGGAAGCCGGGCTGCCGTTGGCCGACCGGGTGGCCCAGGAGGCGCGCCAGAAAGCCCTAGAGGTCCTCGACGGAGCGCCCGTCGCGGTGGAAATGCTGGTCGTCGACCGCGGGGGCCGGATTGTCGGCGAAGCGCGCGACGGGGCAGAGGATCCGTCGTGACAACCGGATCTCGAGCGAAACCGCCGGTCCTCATCTTGGGCGGCACCTCGGAAGCCCGTGCCTTGGCGGCAGCGCTTGAAGCGGGCGATCTCGCGGTCCCGGTCACATCGTTCGCAGGACGGACGGAAAGCCCGGCACCGGTACCGGGGGATCATCGGATCGGCGGGTTTGGGGGACCGGAGGGACTGGCCGCGTGGCTCGTCGAGCATCGGATCACAGCTCTGATCGATGCCACACACCCCTTTGCTCTCACCATCGGCGACAACGCGGTAACCGCGGCCCGGACGGCCGGGATTCCCGCCCTCCGCCTGACCCGCGCGCCGTGGACACCCGAGCCCGGAGACGTTTGGATCGATGTCGGCGACGAAGGTGAGGCTGGCAATGCCGTTCTCGCCCAGGACCCGCCGTCCGGCACGACGATCTTGGTGGCACTTGGCGCGCAGCGGCTCGAGAGCCTCTATCCCGCCGTACGGAAGCGCGAGGACCTACGGTGGCGCGTTCGGGTTGTCGATCCGCCCGCGTCCCCCTATCCCAGCCAAGCGATGACCCCCATCATCGACCGGGGCCCATTCAATGCGGAAGCGGAACATTTTCTTTTCGAGCGGGAAGGCGTGTCCGTCGTTCTCGCCCGAAACGCTGGTGGTGACGCCAGTGTGGCCAAGATCGTGGTCGCCCGGCGTTTGGGACTGCCCGTCATCATGATCCGGCGGCCCGCATCCGCAAACCCGCAGCACGCCTGCCACTCGGTTGAGGAGTTGGAAGACCAGCTACGCCGTCTCCTTTGACGCGTCCACGCCCCGGGTCGGCCGAAGCACGTGCACGTGGGACGAGTCATAGAGCGCGCTGTCGTCGAATGCCGCCTCACCCAGCACCCGGCCCACCAGAATCAACGCCGTACGGGTGATCTTGGAGGCGCGGACCTTCTCCTGGATGTCGCCAAGCGTGCCGTGAAGGAAGGCTTGGTCCGGCCAGCCGACCCTGTAGGCGATTACCACTGGGCAGTCGTCCCCGTAGTAGGGCTCCAGCGTGCGGCGGACATGCCGGAGATTCCGGATCGAGAGATGAATGGCCAACGTCGCACCGGACCGCCCAAGCACCTCCAGTTCCTCGCCCGGCGGCATGTCGCTGGATTTCATGGCGGTGCGGGTCAGGATCACGGTCTGGGATACGGATGGAAGGGTCAGTTCCCGGCCAAGTGCCGCCGCGGCGGCGGCATAGGCGGGCACCCCGGGCGTGATGTCGAACGGGATATCCAGCGCCCGCAGGCGACGAATCTGCTCCGCGATCGCACCGTAGAGCGAGGGGTCGCCGGAGTGGACGCGCGCGACGTCGTGGCCCGCCTCATGCGCCGACCGGCACTCGGCGATGATCTCGTCCAGGGTCATTGGTGCCGTGTCGATCACCCGAGCGCCCGACGGGGCGTGGGCTATCACTGCCTCGGGCACCAGAGATCCGGCGTAGAGGCAAACCGGACAGCGGGCGATCAGATCCCGGGCCTTGAGGGTCAGAAGATCAGGGTCGCCCGGCCCCGCACCGATAAAATGAACCGTCATGTCCCTGATTTCCTAAGCGGACTATCGGCGCCGACACTGTAGCCGCGTGGCGTGTAGAGCCGGGTCCCGCCGCCATGTTGGACAATCCGGCTGCTGCTGGCGCCGATGACCACCACGGTCAGCATATCCAGCCGCTCCGGCGGGAGGTCCGGACCCAAGTCCTTCAGCCGGATCACCTCAACGGTCTCCCCCGGCCGGCCCAGTTCCCGGCCGAGCACAACAGGGGTGTCGGCGGGTCTGCTGGCTAAGAGGATCTTCCGCGCCCGGTCGATCTGTGTGCGCCGCCGGAGAGAGACAGGGTTGTAGAGGGAGATCACGAAATCGGCCGCCCCCGCCGCCTCCAGACGGCGCTCGATGGCCTCCCAGGGCGTCAGAAGGTCTGAAAGGGAGATCGCACAGAAGTCATGGCCGAGCGGTGCGCCGATACTGGCCGCACAAACCTGCATCGCCGACACCCCTGGAATCGTTTCGACTTCGACACGACTGCGGTGGGTGTCCGGTTCCCGGTCGAGCACCTCGAACACCAGCGTTGCCATGGCGTAGATGCCGATATCGCCAGACGAGACAAGAGCCACAGTCCGGCCCCCGGCGGCAAGATCAAGCGCAAGGCGCGCCCGATCCGCTTCCTTGCCAAGGGGCAGATCAAACCGCTCCGCATGCTCGATCAACGGGCCCAGCAGATCCAGGTAGAGGCCGTACCCGACCACGGCGTCGGCCTTAGCAAGGGCGGCATCCGCAGCGGGCAAGCGGTGAGAGGGGTCACCCGGCCCGATCCCGACCAAGCTCAGATGCCCCCGGGCTTGCCCGATCAGGTTGGGATCAATCGGTGCGGACGCCCGCGCTATGGCGCACGTTGCCTGACCTTTGACCCGTTTCGGCACGATCAACTCGGCGTCCGCCCCAGCCGCGGCCAAGGCGGCCCCTTCCGAGACGCCATGGCATCCGACCTCGCGGAAGACCAGCTCCGAGGGCGTGGCCAAGCGCGGAGTTTCTTCTTCCAACCGCTCAGGCGTGAAAAATCGGGCAGGCCGTACCAGCGATGCCGCAACGGTGTGGAGGGCAACCTCATCCGCTTTTACGTCAACGGAGACGACGCACGCGACCGACGCGGGGGACAGACCCGCCTCGGCCAACGTTTCCCTCACAAGCGCCTCCACCGCTTCGGGGGGCGTGTCACGCTCGCACCCGACCCCGACGGCCAAGGTCTCAGGATGATAGACGAGCCGATCCGCATCCGATTGAGCCGCTTCATCGGTCGCGTCTATCCTCAACGGCGCAACGTGACCGGGCTCAGAGGAGGGCAATCCGGCATCCTGTAGCCAAGCAATGGACTGACTGACCGAAACCGTCTCACCGGCGAGAAGGCGGGCCGCAAAAGCCCCATAGACCTCCGGATTGGCCAAGTGCCATCCCCGGGGAGGGTCGTCCAGCGCAACGCCAAAGGCCAGATCCGTTGCCGTTGTGATCGCGGGAGCTGCTCGCAGAAGCTCGCCGATCTCTTCGGCAAGCGCATTCGCGCCGCGATGGCCTCCCAGAACCGGGATGACGGCAGACCCGTCCTCGGCAACGACCACAACCGGCGGCTCCTCCCGTTTTTCAGCAGCGAGCGGACCCAGAACGCGGACCGCGATCCCGAGCGCGCCCACGATGATAAGGGGGGTGCCATCGCCAAAATGCTGACGCAGACGCGGTGCGGTCGCGTCGACCAGCCGATCCGCAGGTGCTGCGCGCCCTTCCAACGCAGCACCCAGTTCGTCCGCGATCCGGCGCCCGACCGAGAGGCCCGAGACCGATACGGCTATCACCGCCGGTTTGGCTCCAAGCGCGGTCATGCCCAGGCCTCGCCCCGCCGGTGAACGAGGATCATCGAGAAGTACGGCACCGTGTCTGGATCCAGTGCGTCCAGAGGCAGGATGCGCTGGGTGTCCATGGTCGCACGCTCCACATAGTGCGCCCTGTCGCTGAGCCCGAGACGCGCCAGCAGCGCCCGCATCCGGCCGAAATGGCGCCCCAGCTTCATGATGACGGCCGCATCGGTCTCCGCGAGGCGGCTTTCGAGCACTGTGTCCGGAAGCGGCGCCGGCAAAATGGTCAGAATATCATTCCGGGATACCAACGGTGAGCCGACAGCGGCCGCGCACGCCATCGGGGACGACACGCCGGGGACGACGTCAACGGTTGCCGTCGCCGCCATCCGGCCGAAGAGGTACATGAAAGAGCCGTAGAAGAACGGATCCCCCTCGCACAGCACCACAACGGAGCGTCCTTGCGAGATCTCAGCGGAAAGCTGGTCGGCGGCGGCGTCATAGACCCGCTCGTCCGGATGGGTTCCCGTCTGGATCGGAATCACGATGGGTATCTCCATCCGGCCACTTGGAATGTGGGGTGCCGCAATCCGCCGGGCGAGGCTGTCGCCGGTTTCCGTGGCGGGATAGGCGATAACGTCCGCCTCCCCAATCAGACGGGCAGCCTTCAGCGTCAACAGCTCCGGATCGCCCGGCCCAACACCGACCCCGGTGAGCCGTCCTGCCGTCATAAGCCGTCTCCATGCGGTTTCACCGCCCGCCAGCGCGTCACCGTCATGAGCGAGCGCCAACCGCGAAAAGGCCCAACTTTCTCCAGCCGCTCAACATGGGTGCGGGACATCTCACCGCCATACTGGTCAAGCGCCGACGCCAGTGCGGATTCCCCTTCAAGGGTCACCACGTTCGCCACCAAACGGCCCCCCGGGCGCAGTGCCGCCCAGCATCGCGCCACAAGGCCCGGTGCCGAAATCCCACCGCCGATGAAGATCGCATCCGGTGTGGGCAGCCCCTCGAAAGCGGAAGGCGCCCGACCCTCGACTATGCGGAGCATGGGCACGCCCAACGCTTCGGCATTTGCGGCGGCGAACGCCCGCCTCTCCGCAACCGGCTCGATTGCCACGGCCTTACCGTTAGGGCTCGACCGAAGCCACTCGATGCCGATCGAGCCGGAGCCCGCGCCCACATCCCAAAGAACCTGACCGGGTCCAGGCCCCAAGGCGGCAAGGGTGGCGGCGCGAACCTCCGCCTTGGTGAGTTGGCCGTCGTTCTGGAAAAGCTCATCGGGAAGACCTGGGACTGCCGAGGCGATCCAAGCCTCTGGACCCGCCACACACTCAACGGCGATGGCGTTGAGATCGGCCCCCGGCCCATGGGACCAGCGCGCAGCGACCCCGTCCAGGCGCCGCTCGGCGGTGCCATCCATATGCTCGTACACGGTCAGGGCGCTGTCCCCCCAGCCGCGTTCGGCCAGATAGGCGGCGACGGCCGCGGGCGTGGTTGCGTCCGCCGACAACAGAATGAGGCGTGCGCCAGGCTGAAGATGGAGCGCCAAAAGCGCGAGAGGACGGCCGTGGAGCGTGACCAAGGACGTCCTGTCGAGCGGCCACCCCATCCGGGCGCAAAGCAATGCATGGGCGGAGGGGGCCGGGTGGATCCGCATCTCCTGTAACGGAACCTCACGGCCTAAAGTCGTTCCGATACCGAAACACATTGGGTCACCTGTGGCCAGAACCACCGTTCGCCGTCCCCGGTAGCCACGAACCTGCTCCACCAGAGCCCGAAGAGGGGAGGGCCACGGCAGCCGTTCGGCCTGCGGATTCTCATCCGCAGGCACCATGGCCAGATGGCGTTCTCCGCCGATCAGAACCTCCGCCGCCGCGATCTCCGCCCGGCGGGCCGCCGATAGGCCGGAAAGTCCATCTTCTCCGATGCCGATAACCGTCAGCCAGGCATCCGTACGGGCCAGTTCCACGGCACTCATTGAGGCTCATCCCGGGAGAGGCGAAGCAACGCGTTCACCGCCGCGGCCGCCAAGGCACTGCCCCCCCGTCGGCCAAGCAGGGTGACTTGGGGAAGATCGGTATCGGCGAGTGCGTCCTTCGACTCGGCGGCACCGATGAACCCAACAGGAAAACCGAGGATCACGGCCGGCATCGGCGCCCCCGCCTCGATCTCCTCCATCAACCGGAACAGCGCGGTGGGCGCGTTGCCGATGGCGACCACCGCACCCTCCAGATGTGGCCGCCAAAGGGCCACCTGAGCGGCGGAGCGCGTTGTTTTCTCCGCCAACGCGCGGGTCGGCACGTCCGGATCGTTCAAGGTACAGATGATCTCCGAACCGCCCGTCCGGGTCGCGTCAATCCCGGCGGCGACCATGCGGCAGTCCGCAAGAACGGGCGCACCCGCCGCCAGCGCCGCAATCCCTCTCGCCACGCCGTCACCGGCGAACCGAAGGCTCTCCGCCACATCGATCATCCCGCAGGCGTGGATCAGACGGCGCGCGACCGCTGCTTCATTCGGGTCGAGAGACGCCAAAACGTCCCCCGCCTCCGCTTCGACGGTGGCGAAAGATTGCCGGTAGATTTCCGCCGGATCCTTCAGATAAGGGGGTGCTGCCGCCATCGGCGTCTCCGGTCAGCCGATCTCGGACCGGAGCGTCTTGGGCCCGAGCGGGTGATCCGCGTGCGGATAGGGATGGTGGTGATGATCATGCCCGTGGCCGTGGCCGTGGTCATGCCCATGGTCGTGCCCGTGGTCGTGACCGTGCCCGTGATCATGGCTGTGATCGTGATCATGGCTGTGGCCATGATGATGATGACCGTGTCCGTGATCGTGGCTGTGCCCATGGTCGTGGTCGTGACTGTGCTCCGCCTCGCCGTCCCCGGTTCCAATGCCCTCAACGTGGTGGTGGTGGCTTTCTTGGGGCAGGCCGAGCTCCGCCTCGAACCCAAGGACCTGGGTCCGGTATTTGCACATCTGGCAATTCATGTTCCCCGTGCCGTCCACGATCTCCCGCAGCCGGTCGACGAACGTCTCGACCACCATCGGATGGTCGTTGAGGTAGGGCGCCTTCACGAACTCGATCTCCGGATACTTCGCGGCGACGAGATCCGTGTACTCGTAAATCCGGCGCACCAGCACGCCGGTGAACAGGAAGTACGGAAACACCACGATCCGTTTGTAGCCAAGACGCGTCGCATGCTCCAGCGCGGGCTCCACCAGCGGGAAGGTCACACCTGAGTAGGCGGTCTCCCCCCAGCCAAAGCCCATGCCTTCCCATAGCATCCGCATGACTTTTGCCACGTTGGAGTTGGCATCGGGGTCGGACGCGCCACGGCCGACAACCACCAGCATGGTTTCGTGCCGGGGGATGTCGTCACTAACCGACGCCAGCGCCTCTTCCACCCGGTCGGACGCCGCCTTCAGCATCTTCGGATCGATCCCGAGTTCCCGGCCATAGCGGATCTGAAGGTCGGTCTGCCCCGCCTGGTAGGTGTTGAGCACGGACGGGATGTCGTTCTTGGCGTGCCCGGCGGCGAACAGCATGCCCGGGACGGCCAATACGTCGCTGACGCCCCGCTCCCGCAGTTTGTCGAGGCCGGTGCGGATGATCGGCGTCGCGAACTCAAGATAGCCGTACTCGACCTCGTACTCCGAAAGCCGGGCCGTTAGCGTTTTCGAAAGATTGGCGAATTCCGTGACCGCCGCCACATCCCGGCTGCCGTGCCCGCAGAGCATCACGCCCGTCTTGCCACCCATGTCTTCTCCCCTCGCGCCGCAATACCGCCGATCGCGCACGAGGCCGGAGCGACTGGCGCCGTGCGGCCCGGTGATCGACGCGGATATCCGGTTGGATCTATCCGGTTCCCCAAGAACGCCCGTCACGTCCAGCGTGTCCCGGGCCGATGGATGATCGTTACCTGGGAGAGCGGGCCGCGACAAGCCGGAAGCGGACGTCTAGTATCCGCGGACCGACCCGGGCGAACAGCCCCTGATCGAAACTCCGCAACTGCCGGAAACGCCGCGCATGACGCTCAAAGCAGATCTCTACTGGTCCTTCCGGAGCCCGTATTCCTACCTGATCCTACCGCGTATCGAGGCCCTCGTCTCGGAGTGGGATCTCGACATCGACATGCGTTTCGTCTACCCGATCGCCGTCCGTGCTCCTGATTTCTTCGAGCGGATCGACCCGCTTTGGCCGCGCTACTTCATGAAGGATGTGTTTCGCGTCGCCGACTTTCTCGGCGTGCCGTTCAAATGGCCGGACCCGGACCCTGTCGTGATGGATATGAAGACCCGGACGATCCCCTCGGAGCAGCCCTACATCCATCGGCTGACACGCTTGGGGATCGAAGCGGAGCGTCGTGGTGCTGCCATGGCATTCGCGCGCGAGGGCTCCCGCACCATTTGGGGCGGCGGGGTAGCCCATTGGCACGAGGGCGATCATCTCGCGAAGGCAGCCGAGGCTGCGGGTTTGGACCTGGCGGATATGGACGCGACCCTTGAGGCTGGAACAGAAGCGCATGACGACCGAATAGCAGCCAATGCGGCCGCCCTTGCCGACGCCGGGCATTGGGGCGTGCCGACGCTGGTTTTCGACGGGGAGCCTTTTTTTGGTCAGGACCGCCTGGATATGGCGGTGTGGCGCATGAAACAGAAAGGTCTGGAGGCACGAAAAGGATGACCGTGCCTGACACGCTCCCCGCGCCGGCGACCCCGGCGGGCCACCTTTTCTGCTTTGGCATGGGATACACGGGGCGCCGCCTGGCCCGGCGACTGATCTCAGCCGGTTGGACCGTATCCGGAACGACCCGAACGCCGGAGAAGATGGCCGCGCTCGAGGCGGACGGCATTCGGCCGGTCCTCTTCCCCGCCGATGGACCGATCGCAGACGCGGGTGCGGCATTGGCGGGGGTGAGCCATGTGATCGGGTCCATCCCGCCGGGAGACGCGGGCGATCCGGCGTTGGTTCATCACATAGATGACCTGAAAGCCGTGTCATCCCTTCGATGGGCGGCCTATCTCTCGACTCCGGCAGTCTATGGCGACCGGGGGGGCGCCCTGGTGGATGAGGATGCGGAACCCGCACCCGGCTCTCCTCGCGGGGCACGGCGGCTGGCGGCGGAACAGGCCTGGGTTGACGTCTTTCGAGAAACCGACGTCGCCGTTGGCGTCTTTCGCCTTTCTGGGATTTACGGTCCGGGCCGCACGGTTCTCGATCAAGTCAGGGCCGGAAAGGCCAGGATCATCGATAAGCCGGGTCAGGTCTTCAACCGCATCCATGTGGACGATATCGGCAGCATTCTCCTCGCCTCCATGGCGCGGCCGAATCCAGGCCGAATCTACAATGTGGCCGACCTGGAGGCCGCGGACCCCGGCGACCCCGTGCGGTTTGCGTGCGCGTTGCTCGGCATCTCCCCACCAACGCCGATCCCCTTCGACAGTGCGGAGCTCAGCCCCATGGCCAAGAGCTTTTACAGCGAGTGCAAGCGCCTGGTGACCACGCGCCTGTCGGAGGAATTGGGGGTGACGCTATCCTACCCGACCTATCGTGAAGGGCTTCGCGCCATCCATGAGGGTCGCTCTATCTAAATCGGTACCGAAATAAAAAAAGGGAGGACCGGTGATGGCCGGACTGAAAGACAAACTTGAGCCGGGCAAACTCCTTGTGGCACCGGGGATTTTTGACGGCATCTCCGCGCGGATCGCTGAATCCTTCGGCTTTGATGCGCTCTACATGACCGGATACGGGACCGTCGCCTCCCATCTCGGCCTGCCGGACGCGGGGCTCGCGAGCTACACGGACATGGTCGGCCGGGTGAAAACGCTGTCGGATCTGGTCTCCGCACCTCTCATCGCCGATGGGGATACGGGCTATGGCGGCCTCCTCAACGTCCAACACACCGTGCGCGGCTATCAGGCGGCGGGCGCGGCGGGCATTCAGCTCGAGGACCAGGAGTTCCCGAAGAAGTGTGGTCACACGCCGGACCGCAGGGTTATTCCGCTTGAGGACATGACCGCCAAGATCCGGGTTGCCGCCGACACACGGGATTCCAGCGATTTCCTGATTGTGGCGCGCACCGACGCGCGCACCGGTTTGGGACTGGATGAGGCGCTGCGCCGGGCCGATGCGTTCGCCACGGCGGGGGCCGACATCTTGTTCATCGAAGCCCCGGAAAGCGTCGAGGAGATGGAAATCATCGGCAGCCGGTTCGATCTGCCACTCCTCGTCAACGTGGTCGACGGGGGCAAGACCCCGGTCCTGCCCGCCGCCGAGTACGCGGCCATCGGCTATCAGATCGCCATCTTCCCGGCGACGGGCTTCCTGGCGGTGGGGGCGGCCCTGAAATCCGTCTACGGCACGCTGAAGGAGACGGGCGGCAGCGTGGAAGCCGCCGACAAGCTGGAGGAGTTCATGACCTTCTCCCGGACTATGGGCTTCGAGGACGTCTGGTCGTTCGACCGCAAGTGGGCAGACGCGTCGTGACCCGGGCCGCCGTCCTCCACGGGATCGAGGATCTACGGGTCGAGGGACGGGACGTCGCGGAGCCGGGCCCGGGAGAGGTCCGGGTCCGGATCCGGGCGGGCGGCATCTGCGGCTCCGACCTCCACTACTTCCACCATGCAAGGATGGGCGACTTCCCGGTGGTGGAGCCGTTCGTGCTGGGCCATGAAGGTGCGGGAGAGGTAGAGGCGGTCGGGGACGGCGTGGATGACCTCGCCGTTGGGGACCTTGTCGCGGTCGATCCCAGCCATCCGTGCGGCACATGCGCCTACTGCCTCGCCGGACGGCCGCTATTGTGTGAGCGGATGCGGTTCTTGGGCAGCTCCCGCCTCCGGCCCCATGTCCAGGGGCTCTTCGCGGAAACCTTCCTGACCACGCCCAAGCAGTGCGTGCCGGTTCCCGCCGGAACCTCCCCTGGTGTGGCGGCGTGTGCGGAGCCCCTCTCGGTGGCGCTGCACGCGGTCGGGCATGCGGGCGCCTTGATCGGCCAGGAGGTGCTGATCACGGGCTCCGGCCCCATCGGCGTGTTGATCGCGGCCGCCTGCCGCCTGGGCGGGGCGGGACACATCACCGTCGTCGATGTTCTGGCTGAACCCCTTGAGACAGCGCTGAAAATGGGGGCCGACTCGGTGATCCAAACGACAGCGGACGGGTCGGACCCGTTGGCGGACCCCGCCCATCCACGGGGCTGGTTCGATGTGGCCTTCGACGCCTCCGGTCATCCGGCAGCGGTCCTCTCCGCGATCCGCAACCTGCGGCCCGGCGGTCAGTTCATCCAGGTGGGGACTTTCAAGGACCCGATGGTCCCGATCCCGACGGACCTGATCATGACAAAGGAACTCACGCTCAGGAGTTCATTCCGGTTTGATAAGGAATTCCGATGGGCGGTCGACAGCCTGGTCACCGGCAAGATCGACCCCGCCCCACTGATCAGCCACAGCTTCCCGCTGGAGGCAGCGGAGGAGGCCTTCCGCACCGCCGCCGACCGCCGCGGCGCCATGAAGGTCCAGATTCTGTTCTGAGAAAGGTCTCAAGAGCTCTTTCAATTCACCAGGTCGGCGAAGGTGGTGGGCGCTGAGTCGATGACGCGGGCGCCGTCCTGGGTGACTTCCCAGACGGCGAGGCCGCGCTGATTTGTGCCGTCCTCGACGAACCGGAAGATGCCGTCGACCCCGGCAAAGCCGCCGGGGTCCAGGAGGGAGTTCCGGTCATAGGCCGGTCCGCCCTCGGACAACGACAGTGAAACGGCAAGCGCGGTCGCGTCGTAGGCGAGGGAGGCGAGGCGGGGCGGCCGTTCCCCAAACGCCTTCTGGTACCGCGCCTCGAACGCGAGACGCGCCTCGGGCGCGGGGGCCGCGTACCAACTTCCGACCATCGTCGGCTCCCGGCCAAGCCCCGGTTCATCCCAGGTTGCGGTCCCGAGAAACCGGACCCGCGCGGGATCGACGTCGTAGTAGGCGAGCAACGGCGCCAGTTGCTGCGCCCTCTTGGCGGTGGACGGGAGCATCAGCGCGTCGAACGACGGATCGCCCAAGGTATCCCGGCCTTTAAGCCGCGCCAGCGCGCGCTTTGACGCCTCGTCGGTCCGGCCTGCGAGAAGCGTGCGCTGCTCCTTCAAATCCTGCGCGCGGCGGTCGAAGTCGGCGAGATCCTTCACCATCGGCGTCAAGTCACCGTCGCCGGGAGGATAGCGTCTGGTATCCACCAACGCCGCCCCAATCCGGTTGACGGCGGACCATGTCGCGGAGGCTACACCTTCCCCGAACGGGGTGCCCGGTCCCATGATCGCGAACCGGCCATACCCCCGGTCTCCAGCAAAGCCGACGACCCGGTCGACCTGGGCGCTAGGCAGCAGGCCGAACACGAAAACCGGACCACCCGCAACCGTCCGATCGTTGGAAAAACTGACGACGTTGAGGCCTGCAGCGGACGCGATCGGCGCCACCGCCGCCGCCGACTGCCCGAAGAGCGGTCCCACGATCAGCCCGACGCCGTCGATCACGGCCATCTCCACGGCTGCCTGCGCGCCCTCGATGGTCCCCTGGGTGTCGTAGATCCGGTAGTTGAAGGCATCCACGCCAAGGTCGAACACAGCGAGTTGAGCCGCGTTTGACAGCGCGTTCCCGACGGTCGACGCCCGGCCTGTGAGTGGCAACAGCAGGGCTACGTCACCGGTTCTCGCGGGCTGCATGGATTCCTGCGGCGCAGCCAACGGTGCGGCGGCGGAGCCAAGCTCCAGCCTGTCGGGGACGGTGGCCGGGTCGCGGCCTGAGGCGGCCGGGCGGGTAACAGGCGGAATCGCCTGCCGTGTGCTGTCGGCTAGACGGCCGGCCGACGTCACCGTCGGTGCTCCGGACTGGGGAGCCGCCGTCGCGCGGACAGGGGTCGCGGCCGCACCGGTTGTCACCTGCGACTGGGGCTCGCACGCACCAAGGGCAAACGCGAGACCGGCAGCCGCCAGGCCGAGACCCATCCGCTGAAAGGCGCGGGCGCGGAGATCTGGCTCCACCCGGTGAACGGCATATCGAACCCCTGTCGGAAGGCGCTTCATGCCTCGTCTCCTTTCAAGCTTGCGATCCGGACGCTACCGAAGCACCAAGTCCGCGTAAACTCCTTGAGGATGCCGATTCGTCACGGCGGAAATATGACGGCTCCGCCACCCGGCGGTCAGAGGAGACACGATGACCGAAACCAAGGATCAGGGGACACCGGCCCAAATTCCGGCGGGGCAGCTTGTGGTGGTGGCAACGCCGATCGGCAATTTGGGCGACATGACCGCGCGGGCGCTGGATACCCTCCGCGCCGCGGCCGTGATCGCGTGTGAGGACACCCGCACCACCGGTAAGCTGCTGCACCGTTTCGGCATCGACACTAAAATGACGCCGTATCACGAACACAATGCCGAGCGAGCCCGTCCCGGCCTGTTGGCGGCAATCCGGTCAGGCAAGACCGTTGCGTTGGTCTCGGATGCGGGCACCCCCATGGTATCAGACCCTGGTTATCGCCTGGTCGAGGCCTGTGTTGCAGAGGATCTCCGGGTCACGGTGGCACCCGGCCCCTCGGCGCCGGTCGCGGCCTTGGTTCTGTCGGGTCTTCCGTCGGCCAGCTTCTACTTCGGGGGCTTTCTTCCGACCAAATCCGTCGCCCGCCGAAAGACGCTGGGTGGCGTTCGAGACATACCGACAACCCTGATCTTCTTCGAGTCTGCCAATCGGCTCGCGGCATCGCTGGCGGACGCGGCGGCGGTCCTGGGCGACCGTGGCGTCGCCGTGGCCCGGGAGATCACGAAGCTTCATGAAGAGGTGCGGCGAGGGACCCTTTCGGAAATCGCGGCGCACTACGCGGCATCGGGGGCGCCCAAGGGAGAGATCGTCCTGGTGATCGGTCCGCCTGATGCCGACACCACGGCGTGGACCGAGGCGGATGTCGACGCGCGCCTCCAAACCCTTTTAGGGCAGGTGAGCACGCGGGACGCGGCCCGGCAGGTCGCGGAAGAGTCTGGGATGCCCCGCAAGGCCGTCTACGATCGGGCCCTCCGGCTTTCCAGAAACGGTTTGGACGGCGGTGACCCGACTTCATGAGGGGCAAAGGATACCGAAGCAGGGCGGACCGGTTGGCGGCGGTCGGTTGGGGCCGCATCGGGGAATGGCTCGCCCTGATCCTGCTTCTCCTGAAAGGGTACCGTCCGATCGCCCGCGACTGGCGGCCGCCGTCGACCCCGTCGGTTGGGGAAATCGATCTGATTTGCCAGCGGGATGGCCTTCTGGTGTTTGTTGAAATTAAGAGCCGCGGGAAGATCGACGAGGCGATTCGCGCGCTGCGACCCCCTCAGCAGACCAGAATCGCGCGGGCGGCGGCCCTGTTCGTGGCGACGCATCCCAGCTATTCCGGGCATGCGATACGGTTTGACGTCGTGGCCGTAGCCCCCTGGCGCCTACCCCGTCATATTTCGGACGCATGGAGGCCCGATCCTTGACGGAAACACTGCGCCGGAACGTCCTCATGCCGCGACACGCTCCTAAGACTTCAACAGCGCTGACGGAGATCAGAGCCCGACGATGGGTGCCTGCCCTTATTGCCGGCATGGTATGTGTCGGTTTGGCGGCAGGCTGCACCCCTGTCGGGGTCGCCGTGGGTGCGGGGGCGACGGCCGCAACAGCCGCCCAGCAGGAGAAGGGCTTCACACAGGCGGTCACGGACGTCGGAATCCAGGCGGAGATCAACAACGCGCTGTTCCAGGCGGACCACGTGCTGTTCGGGCGGGTGAACCTCTCGGTGACAGAAGCGCGGGTTCTGCTTACCGGGCGGGTGCCGACACCGGAGGACAGGGTCGAAGCCACACGCCTCACCTGGCAGGTCCAGGGCGTGCAAGAAGTGATCAATGAGCTTCAGGTGGACGACAGCTCATCCATCGTCGACGCGGCGCGGGATCAGCTCATCGCCGCGACACTGCGCCAGAAGCTGATCTTCGATAGCGCCGTCCGCTCGATCAACTACTCCATCGCCACCGTGAACGGTCGGATCTATCTGTTCGGCATCGCACGGTCAGCCGACGAGCTGGACCGCGTGGTCAATCACGGTCGGAACGTGAAGTATGTCCGCGACGTCACAAGTTACGTCCGGATTGCGGAGCCCAGAACGTGAGGGTCCGGACTAAGACCTCAGGGACCGCGGCGCGGTGAGCGCACCGGGTGCAGACGCCGCCGCGCATGCCTCCGCCGCCTTCCGGTCCGTCGCCGAGGCTGGGGATGCTCCCGTCGACATCGCCGGTGTGGCTCTTGCCATTGCCGCGCTCGATCGGCCGGGCGTCCCTGTCGACCGGTATGAGGAGCATCTGGAGACCCTTGGCGAGACAGCCCAGCAGCTTCTGACCGGCGGTACCCAGGGCGATGATGATGTCGACGGTGGCGAGATTCTGCGGGAGGCACTGGAGGAGGCGCACGGCTATCTGGGTGACGACCGGACCTACGATGACCTCCAGAACGCGAATCTGATGCGGGTCATCGACCGGAAACGGGGGCTGCCCGTCGCCCTTGGCATTCTTTGGATCCACACCGCGCGCCGGCTGGGTTGGTCGGCGTGCGGGCTCGCTTTTCCGGGCCATTTCCTGATCCGGCTGGACCAAGGCACGGCCCGCCGTGTGTTGGATCCCTTTCACGGCGGGGTGGAAAGGGACACGGGAGAGCTGCGGGCGCTGCTCCGCCGGATGACCTCCGCCGATGCCGAACTCAAGCCCGAACACTGGGCCGAGGTGTCCGATCGGCAGATTTTGTTGCGCCTTCAAAACAACATCAAACTGCGGCTGATCCAGCAAGGCGATGCGGAGCGTGGCCTGGAAGTTCTGGAGCGGATGGTCGCGATGGCGCCCGCGGACCCCGGTCTGATCCGGGAAGCGGCGATGATCGAGGCCCATCTGGGCCGCCTCAGGGAAGCCATCCGGCGGTTGGAGCACTTCATCGAGGCGGGCAACGGAACAAATGCCGCCCGCCATGCTCTCGCGCAAACCCTTCAGTCGCTTCGGCGCCAGTTGAACTGAGCCGGAGCGGGGTGAGGCCGGGTACGAACCTGCTCTATCTTTCTGTTTTAGAAGAAAATTTTCAGCGGTTATCGAATCACAGAATGGTCCGATAACCGCTGATTTGGCTCTAGCTCTCGGCCAACACCGGACGGGACGAAGTCCGGCCCGGCAGGAACGTGACCGTCGCTGTGATGCCGACCGCGACGACTGACGCGATCAGGAACAGGGTCGAGAAACCGCCGCCGAACTCGTGGAGCCCGGCGATCGTCGGCACGACCGTGGCCGAAATCGTGAAGGTGATCACGTGCTTCGCGCCGAAGACCCGGCCCCGCCAACTGTTGGGGGTGTAACGGGTAATCAGGGTGTCGTTGATGGGGATTTGGCCGAAGACCAGGATCATCACGATCACCGCTGCCGCGACCATCGGCCAGCCGTCCGCTGAGATTGCCCAGTAGAGCGCGATGGCCTGCCCAGCGGCCAACGTCAGGAAGATCGGCTTGATGGGATACCGGTCGATCATGTTGCCAACAACGATCTGCGAGAAGGCCGCCCCCACATAAACCGCCATGGCGATAGCACCAATCGTGGTTGCGGTGTAGTCGAGGCTCAACATCCGCTCGTCCAGGACCTTCGGGAAGGAAATGGTCGTGGTATTGAAGATGAAACCGCCCAGGGCCGTGGTGATGACGACCACCAGCAGAACCCGTTTCCAGTCCACGGGCGGGCTTTCCGGTCCTTTCTTCTTGGCGGCGGCCCCTTCGAGCGCCGTCGCCCGCATGACTTTTAGCCACGCAAAGCCGATCAAGATCGAGACAAAACCCGGCACGATGAACGCGGTCCGCCAGCCGAAGGTATCTGCCATGAGCCCCGCCGCCAGGGGGGAAATCGCAACGCCGATGTTGCCCCAAACCCCGTTGATGCCGAGACGCCGGCCGACGGCACCGCCTCCCTCTGAGACCATGGGAATGCCCACCGGGTGATAGATCGCCGCAAACACGCCGAGCAATGTCAGCGATATCCCGATCTGCCAGTATCCCTGGGAAAGCCCGACGAGGACCGACGCCCCGCCGATGCCGAAGAAGAAGACCGCCAGCATCTGGTCCCGGCCCCACTTGTCGCCAAGCCAGCCACTGGGGAGAGAGCAACTGCCCCATGCCACGAAGCTGCCGGTGGTCAGCGCAAGCAGGACCGCGTACTCGGTCCCGAACTCCGCTGCCGCCAGAGCCGCCACGGCCGGGAACAGCAGAATGAACATGTGGTCGAGCAGATGGCCGACATTCAGAAAAAGGAACCGGGTCTTCGACATGGTGCCTCCCAGCGGAGCGGTCTTGGTGCAGCGTGTTGGGGAGGAGCGTAGCCCTTGCGAGTCTTTCCGTCTTTCGCAAGTATGCCATTGAATATCGCAAAACAGACAAGATCGGTTGACTGACCCATGTCTGAACCGGAAGAGCCAGGCAGTGGCCGAACGGTCTTCGGCGCCTCCGCCGGGGAGGCGCTGCGGACCATCGAGGGCTGGCCCGGGGAAATCGTCGGCTACGCGGTGGACTATCCCTCAGGACATGACACAGGGATCCACAGTCACGACCGGAGACAGTTGGTCCATGGCACCGCCGGGGTTCTGGACCTTCGGGCGGAGCGTGGGGCCTGGGTGGTGCCAGCGGGCCTTGCTGTCTGGGTTCCGGCCGGCATCCGCCATCGGGTCCGGGCACCACACGGCGCGGCTATGCGCACGCTTTATGTTGCCGAGAGCTTGAACCGGATCATTCCCGGGGACTGCACGGTTGTCCGGGTCTCACCGCTATTGCGGGAACTGATCGTCGCCGTCACGGAATTGCCACGCACATATGCGGACGAGGGGCCTGAATCGCGCCTGATCGCCGTGCTTGTGGACACCCTGGAGGCGGCCGAGGAGGCGCCGTTGGCCCTGCGGCTGCCCGAAGACCGCCGGGCAATCGCCGTAGCCGATGCGCTGATCGCAGATCCGGCGGATGACCGGTCATTGGACGATTGGGGCCGTGCGGTCGGGGCAAGCGGGCGGACGCTGGCGCGCCTGTTCCAAACGGAAACAGGGCTGACGTTCGCGGAGTGGCGGCGGCGGCGGCTTCACGCGGCTCTGGAACGCTTGGCGGCGGGCCAGGCGGTGACGACGGTCGCGCTCGATCTTGGCTACCGGAGTCCAAGCGCTTTCGTTTCGATGTTCAAACGAAACCTGGGTGTAACGCCCGGACAGGTCGCTTCGGCCGCCGCATGATGAGACGGCACTGCCTCCCGTTCCGTACGGTGGAAAACACCCGTCCGAAACCTGATTGATGCCAGTTTCCAGCTTTATTCGCTCGTCAGAAGGCGTATGTGTGCGCCCCGCAAATAATCGATCGCCGACTTATGGCCGAACTCGACCTCAGCACCGCTCTGATCATCCAGAATGCCATTCTCCTGCTCATGACAGGCGCCATTGCCGGTGTGCTCGCCGGCCTTCTCGGCGTCGGAGGCGGAATTGTCATTGTGCCCGTGCTTTTCCACCTTTTCGGCGTGTTGGAGTTGCCTCAGTCGACGGCCATGCATGTGGCCGTGGGCACGTCGCTCGCGATCATCATTCCCACCTCGCTTTCCTCCATGAGGGCACATTTCAAGAAGGGCTCGATCGACAAGGCCGTGCTCCGGCGCTGGGCCGGACCGATGTTCGTCGGCGCCGCGATCGGCGCGCTGATTTCCGCCTATGTCTCCGGACTGGTGCTGACGACGGTTTTCGCGGTGATCGCCGTTCTGGTTGCGGCCAACATGGCCACGCCCAATGGCGTGCGTGTTGGCGACAACCTGCCAACCTCCACCGCGGGCAATGTAAGCCTGTCCGGCGTCATCGGAACCTTCTCGGCGATGATGGGGATCGGCGGCGGGACCCTGCTCGTCCCCACATTCAGCGCCTTCAATTTCCCGATCCATATGGCCGTGGGAACGGCAGCCGCTCTCGGCCTCGCCATCGCCGTGCCAGGGGCCGCCGGGTTCATTTTGTCGGGCTGGGATGTGCCGGACCGGCCGCCGCTCAGCATCGGCTATGTGAACCTCGTCGGCTTCGCCCTGATTTTCCCGATGACGGTGCTGACCGCTCCTTGGGGAGCCGCCATCGCGCATCGGCTGAACAGGGTCTGGCTCCGCCGCGCCTTCGCGCTCTTCCTGGCTGTGACCGCCGCCCGGATGTTCTGGGGTCTGCTGTCCTAGAGGTAGAGGGACCGAGGAGATCGGTCAGGCGGAGCGGAGAGGGTGGAAAACCGGCCCCCGAACCGCGTCGACCCCCGCCGCCCGGTGGGCGTGCGCCGCTTGAATCTGAGTGAGGAACCGCTGATCCCGCACCCCCATCTCGGCAAGCCCGGCTGCCGTCGCGTCCATGTAATCGAGACAATCCCCCGCCGAGCCGTGGCCCTGGGCCATCAGATAGGCGATCCGATCATCGTCCAGATGGCCGATATACTCATGATCCGCCTGGATCACCACGTAGGTCAGCGCGGAGACGGTTTCGCAGTCCGCAAGCCGCACGGGAACGCGGACAGAGCGATATCCGGTGTAAATCAGTTCCCGTGCATCGAGATAATCCTCAACCTCGCGCGCCCGGTCAGCGTCCACAAGATACGCGATGCCGCGGCAGGCGCCGCCCCGGTCGAGCCCCATGACGACGCCCGGCCGCTCAGGCGTGCCGCGATGGGTGGTGGACAACACGCACGCACGCCTGCGATAGCCATTGAGGCGGGCGGCTCGACGCTCCAGATACTCAAAGCCGGGACGCCACATCAGCGAGCCGTATCCGAAGACCCAAAGCGGCCCGGTGTCTTTGGCCATAACGGGAGACCTTGAGGTGCGTGAGCGGGAAGACGGGGATCACGTCGGGGACGCGTCCGACATAGGTCTGACAGCGCTGCCCGGCAAGGGCCAGCACGGCCCTGGCCGACCCGACAAACGCTCCCGCCTGGCCAGGCGGGCCGGAATCGGTGTTCTTCTGCTGAGCGTACTTTACGGTGTTGCCTGGTGGATCGCCGCTGACCGCGTCAGAGGCATCGCCCTCGCCTGGATCGACGCCCGGCGGGCCGCCGGTGAGCGGATCGAGACGGGAGACATCACCGTTTCCGGCTTTCCGGCCGGAATCCGGGTGTCGATCGACGAGCCCCGATGGACGGTGGACAGTGGGACCCGGCGGACGGTCGTCTCGGGAGCTTCACTAGACATCTTCTCAAGAATCTACGAGCCATTCCGCCTTCGTATCGAATCAGATACGCCGATCACCGTTCGGCAGGGTCCCATCGACGGCGCCCCGAATGCCGAAGCAAGGGTGGCACGCTGGACACAGGCGATCACTCTCCGCCCACTCGCCGGGCCCGAGCGACTGCTGGGCACCGCGTCCGACGTCGTCCTCGCCGCCAAAGACCCCAGCGGCGCGCTGCGGGACATCGCGCGGGTGGAGACCATGGTCGCCAAGATGGCGCTGGCCGACCCGGCGACCGTCGGCCCGGATGACATCGGCGCAACTCTGTCCTTCAAAGCAGAGGGTGCATCCTCCGCCGCCGCGGCGTTCCCGGTGACCGACCGGTCCGGCTTCGCGTCCGTGGATCTCAGCATCCGGGGGCCCGTTCCGGCCATCCACCCCCGCGCGCTTGTCGACTGGCGGGACGCGGGCGGTGTCGTTGAGATCGAGCGGGTCCGGGTAGACTGGACACCCATCCGGGTCGAAGCGGACGGCACCGTGGCACTCGACGAGGGTCTTCAGCCGATTGGTGCCGGCACCGCCGAAATCCGCGGGCTGGAGGGGGTCTTCGACAGGCTGGCGGACAGCGGCAGTTTAGACCGGCGGGCGGCGGGGGTCGCCAAGATCATCGTGGCGCTGTTCACCCGGCCCAGCCAAAAGGATGGCGCCCCGGTGGTACGGCTGCCGCTCAGCATTCAGAACCGTACCTTGTCGGCAGCACAGTTCGAGCTGTTTGAGCTGCCCATTATCCGGTGGTAGCCAACGGTATTTCGTATCGAGATCGATACAAAAGTGAAGCCTACTCCTGACCCTCGTCCTTGGGCTTTGGCGGCTCGTCCTGCTTGGCCTCGACGACGCCCCGGCGGATCGCCCGCGTCCGGTTAAACAAGTCCTGAAGCTTGTCCCCCTCGCCCCAACGGATGGCCCTTTGCAGGTAGTTGAGGTCCTCCGTGAAACGCTGGACCATCTCCAGCACCGCTTCCCGGTTCTCCAGAAACACATCCCGCCACATGATCGGGTTCGACCCGGCGATCCGGGTAAAGTCCCGGAAACCACCCGCCGAATAGCGGATCACGTCGCCCTTCAGATGGCCCTCAAGGTCCACGGCCGTGCCGACGATCGTGTAGGCGATCAGGTGTGGCAGGTGGGATGTCAGTGCCAACACCTTGTCGTGATACTCCGGCGTCAGAACCTCGACGATCGCTCCAACCCGGCTCCAAAGCGCGGTCAATCGCTCGACCGCCGCCTCCGGCGCGTTCTCAGCGGGGGTCAGCAGCCAGTATCGCCCCTCGAACAGTTCCGCAAATCCGGAGTCGGGACCGGAGTGCTCGGTTCCGGCGATGGGGTGACCGGGCACCAGGATCGCATGCTCCGGAAGGGACGGCGCGACCTGGCGCACCACGCTCGATTTTACCGAGCCGACATCCGTCACGATGACCCCTGGCGCCAGCGCCGGCGCCATTGTTTCCGACAGCGCGCGGTAGGTGCGAACCGGGGTGCAGAGCACGACCAGATCCGCCCCCCGCACCGCGTCCGCTAGATCGGGGATCGCATCGTCGACGATGCCGAGTTCGGCCGCCCGCGCCAAGGCTGCGGCATCGGCATCGGTCGCCACCAGGGTGCCGATCAGGTTCGGCGACTGCTTCAGCGCCCGCGCGACCGACGAGCCGATATGGCCGATGCCGACAAGGGCGACCCGCTCGAACAACCGGTCGGTTGCGAGCGAGCCCTCCGGCGGCGGGGCGGCGACACTCACGCCGCGCCCACCCGCGTTCCGGCACCCTCCAGCGCCTCGATCCCCTCGACCGGCGCACCGGAGACCGGCTCTTTGCCCAAGAAGGCGGCAATCGTATCCAGGAGGATCCGCATTTCCTCGCCCGTGCCGATCGAGATCCGGAGGTAGCGGGGCGCGCCATAGGCCCGCATCTCCCGCACCAGAATGCCCCGCTCGGCAAGATAGGCGTGAGCCGCATCGGCGTTCCGACCGTCCTCGACTGGGAAGCGGACCATCATGAAGTTCGTGACGGACGGCAGCGTCTCCAGGCCCAATTCCTCGAACCGGGCCCGGGTCCACTCGGACCAGACCCGGTTGTGCTCGCGGGAGCGTTCCTGGAAGGCGATGTCCTTCACCGCGGCGATCCCTGCGGCGACGGCGGAGGCGTTCACACCGAAAGGCGGCTTGATGCTGTGAATGACATCCGCCACCTCCGGCGGGAAGTACCCCCAGCCGAGCCGAAGCCCCGCCATGCCGTAGAGCTTCGAGAAGGTCCGCAGCATCACCACGTTGTCGTGGGCTTCGACCAACTGAGAGCCGTCCGTGTAGTCGTTCGTCTGCACATACTCCGCATAGGCGGAATCAAGTACCAGCAGCACCCGGTCCGGCAGCCCGGCGTGGAGGCGCACCACCTCGCTTTCGGGGATGTAGGAGCCGGTCGGATTGTTGGGGTTCGCCAGGAAGACCATGCGCGTCTTGGCGGTCACCCGCTCAAGGATCGCGTCCACGCTGACCGTATAGCCATCGTCCGGCGCGGAGACGGGAACGCCACCCGCCACCCGCGTCGCCATCGGGAACAACAGGAAGCCGTACTGGGTGTGAATGACCTCATCGCCCGGGTCCACATAGGCCTGACAGAGGGTCGCGATCAGCTCATCCGAGCCGCAGCCCACGACGATCCTGGCCGGATCAAGCCCATGGCGTTCTGCAATCGCCTCAATCAGCCCGGAGCTTGCGATATCGGGATAGCGATGGAGGCCTGCGGCCATGCCCTCCATCGCCTTGACGGCGGCAGGGCTGGGGCCCAGCGCCCCCTCATTTACGGAAAGACGGATGATCCGCCCGGCTTTCGGGGCGGACAGATTGGGGCGATAACGGACAAGGTCGGCGATCGCGGGACGCGGTTTGACGGCGGACATGGGACTCTCACGCGGTCTGTGTATCGGAAACTCGAAGACTTATTCGGCGGTCCACGGCGCCGGATAGGCGCCGAGGCGATGCCAGATCTCCCCGCCGGTCAAGCCGACGGGGCTGGTATGGAACCCGGCTTCCTCAATGAGGCGCCAATCGGAGTCTGGGCTGTCCTGCACCAGGAACAGCGTGCGGTCATCATCCGTCGGCTCCGGTTCCATCGCGGCAAGCACCAAGGCCGCCGGAGAGACCGCATCGAAGCCGTTTTCCGGACCCGACAAAAAAGGAAGCCGCGAGACAACCCGCGGCTTCATCGGAGACTCGTCCATGTCCAACCAGCGCCACCACCAGCCGGCGGCGGCATCGGAAGCGGCGTCCATGCCGGGCATGGGAAGGATGGCGACAGTCACACGACGATCCCGAACCGCTGACAGCGCCGCATCCGCGCCGCCTGCGTCGGACATGGTCATCGCGGCCCCACAATAAGCGGCGGCGAGCCGGCCGGTTTGCCCGGCTGCATCATCCAGGACGGAAGCCTCGACAGGCGACTGCATGGACATGTTGGCGGTCAGGATCTCCCGCCAGATGCGGTAGAGGGTCGCGTCGGGCACCGGATCATGGGCGGCGGACAGCCGTCCCCGCACCACCTGCGCCTCGCGGCCCGGGCGGAGGGTCGCCACAGCGTCCGGACCTTTGGCGCGGGCAACCCGCCGGCCAATATCAATCCGGCGCCGGAGAAGCCCCAACAGCGCGTCGTCGAGCCTGTCGATCTCCCGACGGAGATCGTCCAGATTCTCCTCAATCCGCTCGACAGTGCCTCGCACCGGGGTTGCTCCTTGCTTCCGCCATCCCTTGTCGGCGCGCTCTCGCGGACAAGGACAGGCAGACTTAGCGTTGCCGCGTCCGGAAGGCAAGCGAGCCAGCATGCCATCACATCTCTGCCTGACACGGCGGCGCCCGGATGCCTCTCCATCCGAGACCCCCCATTCTAGCAATACGTACAGTCGCCAATGAGATCTAATTTTGAGTAAAATGCTTATGAAATGAGGATTCGCGTGAGCACTCCAAACCTGAACTCTGGCCTGACGAGTGGATGTGGCGAGCCCATGAACATCCAAACGCCCTATGCCTTTTCAGACCAAGCGTTTCTGGATCGCATCCAGGAACCTCAGATCGCTGACTTTTTCAGGTGGTGGATCACTGTGAAGCTGGACGATCCGGCCCCCTCTCGCGCCGCATTCGATCCCGCTGATCACGTTAACGAGTTGACTGAGATCGCCCTTGTCGGGACAGCCGACCGGCTTGAAGACTTTGTTTTCCGGGTTCACGGCAGCCGGATGAGCCAACAGTTCGGTGAAGAGCGGAATGGAAAGCGCTTCTCCGAGATCGAGGCGTTCGAGAACTTCGACGAGGTCATGGAAGGCTATTGGCGGGTCTACAAAACCGGCCGGCCCCATTACTTCACCCAAAGGGTGGTTTCCAGCGATCGCTTGCATGCGGGCTACGCGCGTCTGCTCGTGCCCTTGTTGGGACCGGACGCCAAAGGCCCCTTCCACCCGGAGTTCATCCTGGCCCGGTTCACCTTTTTCCCAAAGCTTGTCCCGCTGGACCCCGTCGACTTCAACTAAACGCAGTTATACCGACATTCATCGACGGCATTCATCGAACGATTCTCCGCGTTTCGGCCTTGCGCGTCAGGGCGCGAACCTGATCCGATGGGGTCGGCCAATGGTGGCCACTTTGGCCGACGGTTGGACAACGCATGGGTGGCGGAGACATGGCGAACGGACAGAAGAGCGACACGGCCGATGTGGTGATCGTGGGCGGCGGGGCCATTGGCTCGTCGATCGCCTTCTTCCTGGCCGAGGACCCTGGCTTCGACGGGACCGTCACGGTGATCGAGCGGGACCCAACCTACGCCCGTGCCTCCTCCCCCCTGTCCCTCGGCGGCCTCCGGCAGCAGTTCTCCAACCGCGAGAATGTGGAGATCGGTCTTTTCGGCCGGACATTCGTCGAAGAACTGCCAGAGCGCCTGAGCGTCAACGGTGAGGCGCCGGATGTCGGCTTCGTGGAAGGCGGCTATCTTTTCTGCGCGACCGAGAGTGGGCGCCCGGTTCTGGAGGAGAATGTCGCCGTCCAGCAGGCGGCGGGTGCGAACATTACCCTGCTGGAGCCGGAGGCGGCACGGGCCCGGTTTCCCTGGATCTCCGTTGACGATCTCGCCGCCCTGTCGCTTGGTTTGTCCGGCGAAGGGTGGATGGACCCGAACGCGCTGATGCAGGCCTTCAAGCGGAAGGCCCGGTCGCTCGGCGTGACTTACATGGAAGATACGGCGGTCCGGATCGACCGGACCGGCGGCCGGATCGAGGGTGTTGGTCTCGCCTCTGGCCGGACGATTACCTGCGGAACCCTGATCAACGCGGCGGGCGCCCAGGCCGGACGGTTGGCCGCGCTTGCTGACATCCGGTTGCCCGTCTCGCCCAAGAAGCGGTGCGTTTTCGTGCTGGACTGCCGGGAGACGCTGGAGCCGCGCCTGCCGCTGACGATCGACCCGACAGGTGTGTTCGTCCGGCCTGAGGGGAAGCACTTCATCTGCGGCGTCTCTCCAGAGGCGGACCAGGACCCCGATACCGACGACCTGACCGTCGAGCACGATCAGTTCGACGAGATCGTCTGGCCGGCCCTGGCCAACCGGATTCCGGCGTTCGAGGCCGTGAAGGTCGTCGGCTCGTGGGCGGGTTTCTACGACTACAACACCCTGGATCAGAACGGCATCGTCGGGCGGCACCCGGAGGTGGAAAACCTGATTTTCGCCAACGGCTTCTCAGGCCACGGCCTTCAACAGTCCCCGGCGGTCGGCCGCGCGGTTTCGGAACTGATCGGCCATGGCGGTTTCCAGACCATCGACCTCGGCCGCTTCGGCTACGAACGGATCGCCGCAGGCTCTCCGCTGTTCGAGAAGAACGTGGTCTAGATCCCAATCATTTCCTTGCCGAAAGCGTAAGCAACTGCCGGACTCCGCGGGTTTTGGTCGCCCCCGGTTCTCGGCCTTCGATGCATGAGCTTACTTGACCCTGACTTATGACCCGCTGAGCGGCGTTACGACCGGGCCACCGGGTGTGGTGTC
The DNA here is from genome assembly GCA_963691835.1 of Thalassobaculaceae bacterium. Taxonomy (GTDB): domain Bacteria; phylum Pseudomonadota; class Alphaproteobacteria; order Thalassobaculales; family Thalassobaculaceae. The sequence continues at coordinate 2,098,527 of OY829383.1, read as the reverse complement.
CTCGCCGCCGTCAGCCGGGGTGGCGGGATCAACCGGCGGCATTGGGGCCGCTTCGGAGGGTGCGGCGGCCTGGGCCTGGGACCGCTGGTAGAGGGCGGCGAAGTCGACCGGCTGCAGCATCAGCGGGGGGAAACCGCCCTCCCGGGTCACATCGGAGATGATTGCCCGGCCAAACGGGAACAGAAGCCGCGGACACTCGATCAGAAGCACCGCCTTCCGGTGCTCCAGCGGCAGCTCCGGCAGCGTGAACAGCCCACTATAGGTCAGCTCCGCCACGAACAGGGTGCCCTGCGCATGCTTACCAGTGGCCGACAGGATCAGGTCAACCTCGTAGTGGTTCTCGGCCTTCGCATTCGCGCGCACATCGACGCTGATGTCGACCCCGCCCTGACCGTCCGCAGCGCCAAAGGGACCGTTCGGGCTCTCGAAGGACAGGTCCTTCACATACTGGGCATGGATCTGGAGCTGAACCATCGGTGCGGCGTTGTCGGCCGGGGCATTCGGATCAGCAGCGGGGGGCACTGCACCCAGTTGGTCGTCTGACATGAAAATCTCTCCTGGAACCGGTCGGGCTGCCTAGCATGCGTCCGGGGTGTGAACAAGGTCGGCGGCGGAGCCGTCCTGACTGGTCACCCGCACAATGGAACAATTCTGGACCCTGAGACCAGTCAGCCCCCGGATGAAACCCCAGTGGCAGACCACGGCGACGTGGCGCCAGTCATCCTCCAGGAAGGCCTTTTCCGTGAACGCCAGGCCCCGCGCTCGGACCTGCTCGTCAGACTCGTTCCGCTCGTGGGGCCACCACTGCTCGTCCAGATGGTCGAAGGACCAGGCCGGCCAAAGGCTGCCCAACTCCCGGGCGGACGTGCCGACGTCACATACGAAGTGACAGTGCTCCCGGACAAGGGCCTCGACGGTAACAGGCACCCCGATGCGCTCTGCGACGATTTCGGCCGTCTGCAGCGCTCTCGTATAGGGGCTGGTCACGATCCGGCGCACATCGTGTCCCGCCAGCGCCTCTGCCGCCGCTTTCGCCTGATCGACCCCGAGCGGGGTCAGCTTCGGGTCCTCAATGCCGGGATCCCGGCCTGTGGCGCCGAAGACCACGTTGAATTCGGATTGCCCGTGGCGCAGCAGCAGCATGATCTTGCCTCGATCGTCTGTCGGTCGTGTGGGATGTTTAGGGACGCAGCGGTCCGGAGCGCCGTCTTATCGGAGTGTATATTGTCTTCCAACCCTCATTGTCGGGAGCCACTGTCCGGCCCTTCCAGACGATGGGGTCCGTCTTTGTTCGCCGGGGACGCGTTGTCGTCCTCCGCCCGAACTTCCTCGAACTCCGCTTCGACGACACGGTCACCGGCCCCGCCGGGACTGCGATGCATCGTCGCGCCGCCACTCATGTGAACGTGCCCCCGCCGCATCATCGACCGGACCATCGCCGCGATCAGGACGACGCGCACCGGGGGGATGAACAGCACGAACCCGATCACGTCGGTGACGAGACCCGGCAGGAAGAGAAGGGCGCCCGCGATCAGCAGCCCGAAACCGTCAACGATTTCCAGGAGCGGCATCCGCCCGTCTTCCATCTCCGACCGGAGCCGGCCGACGATGGCGGTACCTTGCCAACGGAACAACATGACGCCGACGCCCGCCGTCAGGAGCGTCAGCGCGATGGTCGGAGCAGCCCCGATCGCTTCCCCCGCTTGGATAAATGCCCAGATCTCAACGACCGGAATCGCCAAAATCACCACCAGAACGACCAGCGCCATGCTTGCTCTTTCATCGTCGAAAGCTTATCTCTGAGAAGAATATGGGATTGGTCGTCCCCACGGCGACCGTCTTGATAGCGGGCACAGGGTTCGCGGGCGTCTTCAGGACGCTTCGATCGCATCCTGTCCCGACCCACCGGTCGAGGATCGAGAACGGATCATGAGCGACGGCTTCGCATCGATCGATATCATCCTGTTTGCCATGTTGGCCGCGTATCTGGTGTTCCAGCTACGCCGCGTTCTTGGCCGCCGAACTGGAAACGAGCGCCGCGTCGATCCGTTCGCAGCCCCCGAGGATGCCGAGAAGAACGCACGTGGTGAAAGTGCAGCCGACAACGTGGTGCCGCTGCCGGACCGGACCCAACAGGGCATTGAAGACGGTTCCTTCGAGGAAGAGGAGGAGCCAGAGACCCTGGCTGCCGGCCTCATGCGTCTCAAGCGGGCGGATCCTTCTTTCGACGAGAAGGAGTTCACCCGGGGTGCAAAGGCTGCGTTCGAGTACATTGTCGGCGCTTTCGCGGACGGCGACACGGACCGCCTCCGGCCGCTGTTGAGCCCAGCACTCTTCGGTGGGTTCGCGTCTGAGATTCAGCGTCGCGACGACGCGGGCGAGACGCTTGAGACGACCGTCTCCTCTGTGCGGGCGGCCGACGTCATCGAGGCCCGCCTGAACGGCGCGATGGCGGAAGTGACGGTGGAGTTCACAAGCGATCAGGTGAAAGTCGCCCGCGACGCCGAGGGTGAGGTCATCGACGGCGAACCCGACAAGATCGAAACAATCACCGACATCTGGACGTTCTCCCGCGATACCCGGACGGACGACCCGAACTGGCAACTCGTCGCCACCCGCGTCCCCGAAGAGTAATGATCAATTCCGTTTCACCCGCCGGTCGCCGCGGGTGCAAAGGAAGCGCGATGCGCCGCATAGCGGTCGGCTGTCTTGCGCTCCTGCTCGCGGCCTGTAGTGAAGAGGCCGACGAGCCCGTCACACCCGATGCCCCGGTGATCGGGCGGACCGCCATTTCTTTCTCTGACATCGAAGGCTGGCCAGAGGATCGCCACGCGGCGGCCCTTCCCGCGATGCGGCGGACCTGTAACCTGTTCGGTCGGCGGCCGGACGACCGGCGTGTCGCCCGGTCTGACGACATTCCGGGCGGCACCATCGGTGATTGGCGCGGCGCTTGTGAGGCCTTGAAGGATCTCCGGGACGACGATCACGCCGCCGCGCGCGTCTACTTCGAGACATGGTTCAATCCTTGGCGGATCACGGTCGACGGGGCCAAAACAGGCCTTTTCACAGGCTATTTCGAGCCCGAACTGGAGGGTGCCGACAGCCGCACCACGGAGCATGCCGTTCCTCTCCATCCCAGGCCGGACGATCTGGTCTTGGTCGACTTGGGAGACTGGCGTGACAGCCTCCGAGGGGAGCGTATTGCCGGGCGTCTTCAGGGGAGCCGTCTCGTCCCCTTCGACAGCCGGGAGGACATCATCGCCGGCTCGCTTGAGGAGAACACTGAGCCGTTGATGTGGCTGTCCGATCCCATCGACGCTTTCTTTCTCCACATTCAGGGCTCCGGCCGCGTCCGCATGACCGACGGCAGCATCCGGCGCGTCGGCTATGACGGCCACAACGGCCACGTCTATTACCCGATCGGCCGGTACCTGATTGAAACAGGAGAGGTCGCGCGGGAAGACATGTCCCTCCAGGCGATCCGATCGTGGCTGGATGCCAATCCCGGCCGGCAGAACGAGGTTATGAACCTGAACCCGTCCTACATCTTTTTCCGGGAGATTTCCGGAGACGGACCGATCGGTGCCCAGGGCGTCGCCCTGACGCCGGGGCGGAGCCTTGCTGTTGATCTTCGCTTTCATCCGCTCGGCGCACCGGTCTGGCTTGAGGCGGACTACGTCGATGAGAACGGCAAGACACTCCGCCGGCTGATGGTGGCGCAGGATACCGGCGGCGCCATTCGCGGGCCTGTCAGGGGTGATGTGTTTTGGGGACCGGGGGCGGCTGCCGCTAAATTGGCCGGCCCAATGGCCGCGGACGGGAACATGGTGATGCTGTTGCCCAAGACCCTGTCGGCGGTCGCTTCGGCTGCCGGCTCCTGACACGGTCCCGCAGGACGTTCTTCCAGCCGTAAGGTGCGGTCACCGCTCGTCTGGGCCAGCGTCGACGGTCGCCCCATCTGCTCAAGAATTGAACAAAAATGCATGCCGATTTTTTGTGCAACTTGCAGAATATGCCTATATTTTGCCCAAACCATGATATCCAAATGTTCCTCAGTTTAGGTAACTAAACACCACATACAGTGTCACATCACTGAAATTCATCGGTTTATGGGGCCATACCTAGCGCGGCACGCTTTTTGTAGTCGAGTGCGTGGGCGGCGCGTCGGCGTCGTCCGTTCGGCTCTTCGGATCGAGCGTCCAATGGGTCGGTACACGAAACAAAAAAGGGGGAGCGGCGATATGAAGTTGGTCATGGCCATCATCAAGCCCTTCAAGCTCGACGAAGTTCGGGAATCCCTCACGACACTTGGCATTCAAGGCCTGACGGTCAGTGAAGTGAAGGGTTTCGGAAGACAGAAGGGGCAAACGGAGATTTATCGCGGCGCCGAGTACGCCGTTAACTTCCTGCCCAAAGTGAAGATCGAAGTCGCTGTTGGCGACGATCTCGTCGATCAGGTTGTCGAACAGATCCAGAAGTCGGCTGCGACCGGCCGGATCGGCGACGGCAAGATCTTTGTGCTCGATGTCTCGCAAGCTGTCCGGATCCGGACCGGCGAGACCGACACCGACGCGCTCTGAGGGGGGCTCACATGAGAAAGTTCTTCGGATACTCGTCGATGGCCCTCGCTGTTGCGGTTGTGACAGCGGGCATGGCGAAGACCGCATCCGCTGAGGTTTCGGCGGAAACTGCGTTCATTTTCAACTCTTTGTCGTTCCTGATGCACGGCTTCCTGGTCATGTGGATGGCCGCCGGCTTCGCGATGCTTGAGGCCGGCCTCGTCCGGACCAAGAACACCGCGATGCAGTGCACCAAGAACATCGCGCTCTACTCGATCGCGGGCATCATGTACTGGCTGGTTGGCTACAACCTCATGTACATGGACGTGTCCGGTTTCATCGGCACGCCAATCCCGTGGGCAGCAAGCGACCCGATCGACGGTGACGGTGTGTTCACCGGTGACGCCACGGGCTACGCGGCCGTGTCCGACTGGTTCTTCCAGATGGTGTTCGTCGCGGCGACCGCGTCGATCGTATCCGGCACGGTGGCGGAGCGCGTGAAGCTCGTGCCGTTCCTGATCTTCACCGTCATCCTGACCGGCATCATCTACCCGATCCAGGGTTCCTGGACCTGGGGCGGCGGCTGGCTGTCGGAGATGGGCTTCAGCGACTTCGCCGGCTCGACCATCGTCCACTCCGTGGGCGGCTGGGCAGCACTCACCGGCGCCATCATCATCGGCGCCCGTAAGGGCCGCTTCGTCGACGGCAAGTCGATCCCGATGCCGGGTGCCAATCTGCCGCTGGCTACGTTGGGCACGTTCATCCTCTGGATGGGCTGGTTCGGCTTCAACGGCGGCTCCCAGCTCGCCATGGGCTCTGCGGCCGACGTGATCGCGATCGCGACCATCTACATGAACACCAACCTGGCCGCCGCGTCGGGCGTGGTGATCGCGGTGATCCTCACTCTGATCATGTACAAGAAGGTCGACCTGACCATGGCGCTCAACGGCGCTCTGGGTGGCCTTGTCGCCATCACGGCGGAGCCGCTGGCCCCGTCGCCGCTCATGGCGATCATCGTCGGCGGTATCGGCGGCATGATCGTGGTGTTGACGGTTCCGCTTCTCGACAAGCTCGGCATCGACGACGTCGTGGGCGCGGTTCCGGTTCACCTGTTCGCGGGCATCTGGGGCACCATCGCGGTCGCCTTCACCGGCGGTGCGAACATCGTGACGCAGATCATCGGCATCGTTGCCATCGGCGCTTTCGTCGCGGTGACCAGCGCGATCGTCTGGGCGGTGCTCGGAATGATCCTCGGTCTGCGGCCGAGCGAAGAGGAAGAGGACAGTGGCCTCGACCGGACGGAATGTGGCCTCGAGGCCTATCCCGAGTTCGGCAGCGGCTCCCAGACCATCTAATCAACCCATCTGATCCATCGGATCATTGGATACCGACCCCGGCCAGCCTTCGGCCGGGGTCGGCACAAAAAGAACGACACGCTCGGGAAATCGGGCGTGTCGTTTTCTTTTGGAAGCGGCCCTCGGACAAGGCGAGACCATCGGCGCTCAATTGAGCCCCGCGTCGGCAGCACAAGACTAAAATCAAGGTGGTACGGGCTCGGCATGACGCCGATGACCCTGATCATCCCAGAGCCACCGTCGTTGGTCGTCGTCGTTGGTCGTTGTTGTGGGCCGTCAGCTTTCCGCCGCGTCCACGGCAGCCTGGGCGGCAGCCAATCGGGCGATTGGAACCCGGAAGGGGGAGCAGGACACGTAGTCGAGACCGGCTTCATCGCAGAACCGGATGGAGGCTGGGTCGCCCCCGTGTTCTCCGCAGATCCCGACCTTGAGATCCGACCGGGTATTGCGACCCCGCTCGGCGCCGATCCGCACCAATTCCCCGACCCCATCGGCGTCCAGGGTGACAAACGGGTCCTTCGCGACGATGCCCTTGTCCTGATAGGTCTTCAGGAAGGATCCGGCGTCATCCCGGCTGATCCCGAATGTGGTCTGGGTCAGATCGTTGGTGCCGAAGCTGAAGAATTCCGCCTGCTCCGCGATCTCCCCGGCCCGAAGGGCGGCGCGCGGCAGCTCGATCATCGTGCCGACAAGGTAGTCGACCTTCCGGCCGGTTTCCTCGGCGACCGCCGCCGCCGTCCGCTCGATAATGTCCTTCAGGATCTCGATCTCCGCCGCCGTCCCGGCCAGCGGAATCATCACCTCCGGCACCACCGGCTCGCCTGTTTCCTCAGCGATCGCGGTGGCAGCCTCGAAAATCGCGCGGGCCTGCATCTCCGGTATCTCCGGGTAGGAGATCGCCAAGCGGCACCCCCGGTGGCCAAGCATCGGGTTGGACTCGTGTAGCTCCTGCGCCCGGTGCCGGACCTTCTCCACCGGCATATCCGTCGCCTCCGCCAGATCCGCCAACTCCGCGTCGGTGTGGGGGAGGAACTCGTGAAGCGGCGGATCAAGCAGGCGAATCGTGACCGGCAGCCCCTTCATGATCCGGAACAGCTCTTCGAAATCCGTGCGCTGCATCGGGAGGACCTTGGCGAGGGCCGATCGCCGGTCCTCGATGGTGCGGGCCATGATCATCTCGCGCACGGCCAGGATCCGGTCCGCCTCGAAGAACATATGCTCCGTCCGGCAGAGCCCGATGCCCTCGGCACCGAACTCCCGCGCGGTGCGGGCATCTTCCGGGGTCTCGGCATTGGTCCGGACCCGGAGGCGCCGGATCTCATCCGCCCAGGTCATCAGCGTCGCGAACTCGCCGGAGAGCTCGGGCTGAATGGTCGGCACAAGGCCCAGCATCACTTCCCCGGTGGCGCCGTCGATGGTGATCTTATCGCCGACCGCGATCTCACGGTCTCCGACGAAGACCCTCTCGCCCGCCATGTCGACGCGGATTTCGGCCGCCCCGGAAACGCACGGCTTGCCCATGCCCCGGGCGACCACCGCCGCGTGGCTCGTCATCCCGCCCCGCGCGGTTAGAATGCCCTGTGCCGCGTGCATGCCGTGGATGTCGTCCGGGCTGGTCTCGGTCCGGACCAGGATGACTTTGTCGCCGTTATGGGCCTGTTGCTCCGCCTTGTCCGCGGTCAACACGACCGTCCCGCTTGCAGCACCCGGAGACGCCGGGAGACCCCGCGCGATCACCGCGCGTTCTGCGGACGGATCGAGGGTCGGGTGAAGCAACTGGTCTAGGGACTCGGGCGCGATGCGGCGGACGGCTTCGGTCCGGTCGATCAGGCCTTCGGTCGCCATGTCCACGGCCATTTTGATGGCGGCGGGTGTTGTGCGCTTACCGCTTCGGGTCTGGAGCATCCACAGACGCCCCTGCTGGACCGTGAACTCTATGTCCTGCATGTCCCGGTAATGGGTCTCGAGCGTACCCCGAACCTGTCGGAGCTGGCCGAGAACCTCCGGCATCGCTTCCTCCATGGACGGAAGCTCGCTCTTGTTCTCTTCCTTGCCCGCGAGGGTGAGCTGCTGGGGCGTCCGGATGCCCGCGACCACGTCCTCGCCCTGGGCGTTAATCAGAAACTCCCCGTAGAACGCATTCTCGCCGGTGGAGGGGTTGCGGGTGAACGCAACACCGGTAGCACAGTCATCGCCCATGTTGCCGAACACCATGGCCTGAACGTTGACCGCCGTTCCCCAGGACTCGGGAATATCATGCAGGCGGCGGTAGACAATCGCCCGCTGGTTCATCCAGGAGCCGAAGACAGCACCGACCGCCCCCCAGAGCTGGTCCCTGGGCTCTTGTGGGAACGCCTCGCCAAGTTCGTCCTGAACCTTCGCTTTGAACGCGACCACGAGACGCTTCCAGTCGTCGGCATCGAGTTCCGTGTCGAGTTCGATCCCCTTCTCCTCCTTCGCGATCTCCAGGAGATCCTCGAAGTGGAAGTGGTCGATGCCCAGAACGACGTCCGAATACATCGTGATAAAGCGGCGGTAGCTGTCATAAGCGAACCGCGCGTCCCCGGATTTGGCGGCCAAGCCCTCAACCGTCAGGTCGTTGAGACCCAGGTTCAGAACCGTGTCCATCATGCCCGGCATGGACGCGCGCGCGCCGGACCGGACAGAGACAAGAAGCGGGTTGTCCGGATCTCCGAAAACAGCGCCGACGGTCTTCTCGATCGCGGCGAGAGCGCCGTTGACCTGATCGGTCAGCTCCGGCGGAAAGTTCCGACCGTTGGCGTAATAGTAGGTGCAGACTTCAGTGCTGACGGTGAAGCCCGGCGGAACCGGAAGGCCTATCGCACTCATCTCAGCGAGGTTCGCACCCTTGCCGCCGAGAAGGTTCCGCATGTCCGCGCGTCCATCCGCCCCATCGGCGCCAAACGCATACACCCACTTCGTCATCGTCTCGCCCTACCCTTCGATCCGCGAGAAATCCGCCACTCTGTTCATCGTCGCAGCAATCTGACCGAGCAACTTCAATCTGTTTTCCCGGGTCGCCGCGTCGTCCGCATTGACCGTCACCTGCTCGAAGAACGCATCGATCGGGCCACGGAGTTCGGCCAGCGCCTGCATCGCATCCCCAAAACCGTCTGACGCAAGCGCGGAACCGAGTCCGTCGTCCGCCTTTGCCAAGGCATCCGCGAGGTCTGACTCTTCGTTTTGGTTGAAGAGTGTGGTGTCGACCGAGCCATCATGTCGGTGGCCGTCCTTCTTCTCTTCGATCCGTACGATGTTGGCAGCCCGCCGGTATCCGGCCAGGAGGTTGGCGCCGTCAGCCTCTCCCAGCAACCCGGATAGCGCGTCCACGCGCAGCCGAAGCCGGACAAGGTCGTCTTCACCGCCGTCGACGCCAAAGACGGCGGCAATCAGATCGTGCCGAACGCCCTCACCCCGCAAATGAACCTGCAAACGGTCCGCGAAGAACGACAAAAGGCCGTTGATCGTCTCATCCCGCGTCGCAATCTGCGATTCCCCGGCGGTGCGTCCGCCCTCTTCGGGGTTGCAATGAAGATCGTAGGCAGCACCGAACGCGTCCTTCAGCGAGAGCCTCAGGCCGGTTTCCCCAACCAGGCGGATCACCCCTAGGGCCGCCCGACGCAAGGCAAAAGGATCACGGGAGCCCGTGGGCGTCTGACCGATTCCGAAGAAACCGACCAAGGTGTCGAGCTTATCGGCAAGAGCGACGGCAACCGCGACCGGGGCTGTCGGACATGCGTCCGACGGACCGGCCGGTGCGTAGTGGGATGCAATGGCGTCGGCCACCTCCGCCGCCTCGCCGTCATGTTGAGCGTAGTATCGGCCCATGATGCCCTGGAGTTCCGGGAACTCACCGACCATGCCGGTCACGAGATCGGCTTTCGCCAGCCCGGCGGCGCGGCGCGCGAGGGACGCATCGGCCCCGTCGATGCGTCCGGCAAGCCATGCCGCGAGCGCTGAGATCCGCCGCGCCTTGTCTCCGACAGTACCGAGACGGTCGTAGAAGGTGATGGCATCTAAGGCCAGAAGTCGGCTCTCCAGGGTTTCTGCGCGATCCTGGTCCCAGAAGAACTTGGCGTCCGAGAGCCGTGCGCGGAGCACCTTTTCGTTGCCTTCGACGATGTTGGTGTCCCGAACCGGGTCCGGCCTCATGTTCGAGACCGTGATGAAGCGCGGCGCGAGGGCGCCGTCCGCCGTCGAGAGGGCGAAGTATTTCTGGTGGCTCCGCATCGACGTCACCAGCGCCTCCGCCGGGACATCCATGAAGGCCGCGTCAATGGAACCCATCACCGGCTGAGGCCACTCGACGAGGCCGACGACCTCTTCCAGAAGACCGGGATCGTCCCGGAGCGTCAGCCCTTCCGCCGCCGCCAGCGCCTGGGCACCGGAGGCGATCATGGCCTTCCGCGCGTCCCGGTCGACGATCACATGGGCATCGCGCAACTTGGCGGCGTAGTCAGCGAAGCTGGAAACAGATATCGATGCCGGAGCGAGGAACCGGTGCCCCTTGGTCTCGGCGCAGAACGTCAGCACCCAGTCCCCGAGATCCAACGCACCGTCCAGCGGCACCCCATCGAGGATCGCCAGTACGTGATGGAGCGGACGAACCCACCGGAAGCTGTTCCGGGCCCAGCGCATGCTTTTCGGCCAGGAAACGGCCCGGATCGCTTCCTCGACGAGACCGGGTAGAACGTCCGCCGTTGCAGACCCGGTCTTCTCCACAATGGCGAACCAGAATTCGCCTTTGCCGGTGTCGCGCTTTTCGCACTGCTCCAGCGTGACGCCCGCCGCCCCGAGAAAACCCTGAACAGCCTTATCGGGCGCCCCTACGCGCGGCCCCCGCCGCTCTTCACGGATGTCAGGCTGCTTGTCGGGAAGCCCGTCGACGACGAGGACAAGACGCCGGGGCGTCACATGCGCCGCCGCAGATGTGTAGGAGAGGCCCGCCCCATCCAGGCGGTCGGTCACCAGTTTCTTGAAATCCTCCGCCGCGCGCACCTGCATGCGGGCGGGAATTTCCTCGCTGAAGAGTTCGATCAGAAGCTCAGCCATGACGCGCCGCCTCCTGCTCCGCCTTCCATTGGCGGCTGAACTCCGCCCAAGACTGGCAACAGCCCACGGCCAGCGTCCGGACCCGGCCGATATAGGCCTGACGCTCGGTCACGCTGATCACGCCCCGCGCATCGAGAAGGTTAAAGAGATGGCTGGCCTTCATGCACTGGTCGTATGCCGGAAGCGGAAGCGGCCGCCGCGGTGCGGCTTCAGTCCCTCGGTCGAGGAGGCGCTGGCATTCCGCTTCCGCGTCCTGGAAATGCTGGAGCAGCGTTTCGGTCTCCGCGCGCTCGAAGTTCCAGGTGGAAAACTCCCACTCCGCCTGTTTGAAGACGTCACCGTAGACTTTGCCGCCTTCGTCCTTGGGACGGCCGTCGAAGTCGAGGTCGTAGACGGAATCGACACCCTGGATGTACATCGCCAGCCGTTCGAGCCCGTACGTCAGCTCCAATGGGACCGGGTCGCAATCGATGCCGCCGACCTGTTGGAAGTAGGTGTACTGGGACACCTCCATCCCGTTGCACCAGACCTCCCAGCCAAGACCCCAGGCGCCCAGCGTCGGGCTTTCCCAGTCATCCTCGACAAAGCGGACATCGTGCTTCATCGGGTCCAGGCCGATGGCTTCCAGGCTACCGAGGTAGAGTTCCTGAGACCGCTCCGGCGAGGGCTTCATCAGAACCTGGAACTGGTAGTAGTGCTGAAGCCGGTTGGGGTTCTCGCCATACCGGCCGTCGGTCGGCCGCCGGGACGGCTGGACGTAGGCCGCGTTCCAGACATCGTCGGGACCAAGCGACCGGAGCGTGGTCGCCGGATGGAACGTCCCCGCGCCCACCTCCATGTCGTAGGGCTGCAAAACCAGACAGCCCTGATCCGCCCAATAGCGTTGCAAGGTGAGGATAAGGGACTGAAAGTCCACTCGCGGCGTCGCGATCGCGCGCTCGGTCATCGGGCCGGGCCCTTCCTTGGCCGGAAATCCGCCCCATTGCGGCGGTTATGTTGCGGGCGCGAAAACCTAATGGGTCGACCGACCCGAATCAACGGAGGAAATGGATGAGCAGCACCCTGTCCCCTGCCACCTGGCGCGCGGTGACCGAGCGGTTTCACGATGCCCGGGTGGGTGAGCGGTCCGGCGGCGAAGACGACCGCCGTCATCTCGTGATGGCGCTCGCCGGCGAGGTTGGGGAGCTCTGCAATCTGGTCAAGAAGGACTGGCGGAAGGAGTGGGGGGATGACCCGGGCGATCTCAGCCGGGAAATCGGCTCTGAGATCGCCGACTGCGCCATTCTGCTGCACCTTGTCGCCCGCGCGTACAGCGTGGACCTGGAAGAGGCCGCCGCTGAGAAAATGGGCGAAGTCCTCGCGCGCTACGGGATGACGCCATGAGCCTTGCCGATGCCGCACCGCCGAAGTCCATGGACGAAACCGAGCGGACCTGTCTCTTGGCCACCCTGGCGGAGGCGCAGACCATGATCCGGGCCTACGACACCAAGGCCCAGATCGTCGGCGTCGGGTTCATCTTCTCGATCACCATGATCCGGGGGCTTATCGAGAACCTGCCCGTCGCGCCGGACTACGACCTGATGTATCTGGTGGCCGGCTTCGTGCTGTTGCTTGGGCCGCCGGTTCTCTTCGGCTCGGTTCTTTATCCCACCCGCCACAACGCGCCGGAGGTGCTGCATGGCTTGCTAAGCCGGGGGGTCATGTACATGTCAGGGCCCAACATCGATGTTGAAGCCTTTCTCCGGAATGCGGATGCGGCGGACTGGCGGCGGGAGATCGTAAACGAGATCGCCCGGGTATCCGCCCTCAGAGATATGAAACGGCGCCGGTTCATCTTGGGTCTGCTCGCCTCCGGCTTCAGCTTCGCGAACATACTTGCCGCCACCGCGGCTCAGATCATTCAAGCGGGCTGACAAGGCCGACAATCCCCTTCACCTCGCCTGAGCCAGATCAATGCCTCAGGCAACTCCATTGACGGATATTCCCCCGCCTGAAGCCGCCCGGCGCTTGTCGGCCCCGGGTGATTGTGGAATAGAGTTCGGCAAATCAGCCAAATCAGGCCAGGTCTAAAAAACCGGGCTGGCCAAGAAAACGACCAGGGGGGAGTTCTCATGTCTGACGTTGTTCCGGTTTCCTCGGCGATCGCAGCCGCTGCCCATGCGGACGACGCCAAGTACCAGGAGATGTATGCCGCCTCTGTCGCGGACCCGGTTGCCTTCTGGGGCGAGCATGGCAAGCGCATCGACTGGATAAAGCCTTACACACAGGTTAAGGACGTTTCCTACGATGCGTCCGATCTTCACATCCGCTGGTTCCATGACGGCACGCTGAACGTCTCGGCGAACTGCCTCGACCGCCATCTCGCCACTCGCGGCGATCAGGTTGCCATAGTTTGGGAAGGCGACAATCCGGCGGAAGACAAGAAAATCACCTACCGGGAACTGCACCGGGAGGTTTGCAAGTTCTCGAACGCGCTGAAGGGCCTCGGCGCCAAGAAGGGCGACAGGATCACGATCTACATGCCGATGATCCCGGAAGCGGCCGTGGCCATGTTGGCCTGCGCGCGGATCGGGGCGGTCCACTCCATCGTCTTCGGCGGCTTTTCGCCCGACAGCCTTGCCGGCCGGATCCAGGATTGCGACAGCACGCTCATCATCACCGCCGACGAAGGCTATCGCGGCGGCCGGACCGTTCCGTTGAAGAAGAACACGGATGACGCCCTTAAGGACTGCCCAGATTGCGGCACCGTCGTGGTCGTGAAGCGGACCGGCGGCGACGTCGCCATGGTCGAAGGGCGGGACCACTGGTACCACGAGATCGTGGACAGCGCGTCCGAGGACTGCCCGCCCGAAGAGATGAACGCGGAGGACCCGCTCTTCATCCTCTACACCTCCGGCTCCACGGGTAAGCCCAAGGGTGTGATGCACACCACGGGCGGCTACATCGTCTACGCCTCGATGACCCATCAGTACGTCTTCGACTACCAGGACGGCGAGATTTACTGGTGCACGGCGGATGTGGGTTGGGTGACCGGGCACACCTACATCGTCTACGGTCCGATGGCGAACGGGGCGACCACGCTGATGTTCGAGGGGGTGCCGAACTATCCCGACGTCAGCCGCTTTTGGGAGGTCGTGGAAAAGCACAAGGTCAACATCTTCTACACCGCTCCCACGGCGATCCGGGCGCTGATGCGGGACGGCGACGCCCCGGTTCAGAAGACCTCCCGTTCGTCACTCCGGATCCTTGGGTCTGTAGGGGAGCCGATCAATCCGGAGGCTTGGAACTGGTACTACAGGGTCGTCGGCGACAGCCGGTGCCCGATCGTGGACACCTGGTGGCAGACCGAGACCGGCGGGATCCTGATCACCCCGCTTCCGGGCGCGACGGACCTGAAGCCCGGCTCCGCCACCCGGCCGTTCTTCGGCATCCAGCCGGTGGTCGTGGACGGGGAGAACAACATTCTCGACGGGGAAACCGAGGGCAACCTCTGCATCGCCGATAGCTGGCCGGGACAAATGCGGACGGTCTACGGCGACCACGAGCGCTTCATACAGACCTACTTCACCACCTTCCCGGGACGGTACTTCTCCGGCGACGGCTGCCGGCGGGACGCGGACGGCTACTACTGGATCACCGGTCGGGTGGACGATGTGATCAACGTCTCCGGCCACCGGATGGGCACCGCCGAGGTCGAGAGCGCGCTGGTCGCCCATGCCAAGGTCGCCGAAGCCGCGGTCGTTGGCTATCCCCACGACATCAAGGGCCAGGGCATCTACGCCTACGTCACATTGGTGGCCGGTGAAGCGCCCACGGACGATCTGCGTAAGGAACTGGTTCAGTGGGTCCGGAAGGAGATCGGACCGATCGCCTCGCCGGATCTGCTGCAATGGGCCCCAGGCCTTCCGAAAACCCGGTCGGGGAAGATCATGCGCCGCATTCTCCGCAAGATCGCGGCGAACGAGCACGATCAACTCGGCGACACCTCCACGCTGGCGGAACCGGCGGTGGTCGACGATCTGGTCGAGCAACGGATGAACCGCTGAAGAGACTCCAAAGCTAGCCGGGAGGTGCCGTACCCGCCTCCCGGCGCATAATCTCCAGCGCGTCCTCGATCCTGTTGCCAAGGTGCTCAAGACGTCCGGCCTCGGATTGGTCGATTTCCCGCATCAGCGTCAGCATCGCTCCGTCAATCTTGGGATAGAGCTGGACGCGGGAGACCTCCTCCGGCTCAAACTCGCCGTCAATGGCTTCCACCCGGCTCAAGACGACCTGAAAAGGGAGATTCCGGACCGCAAGGTAGGACATCGCCTTCAACCATCGCGCCCGATCCGAGCAAAACGCGGATGGATAGGTCAGGGCGGATTCGCGGGCATCCAGGCGGCGCACCGCGTTGTCATCGACACCGGCTCGGAAGCCCGCGCGGACCAACGCATCCGTCGGCGCTTCGATTATCCATCTTGTTCCGTCACCAACCATCGCGGGACTATACTGGCGTTACCGCACAGAAAGAACACGTGTGTCCCGAACCGATTGAGGCCTTTTTCATGTCAACGGATGAGACCGGAGAGAGCGCGCCGTCGACGCTGGCACTCCGCAGTGTGGTTGCCGACATCGCGGGCACGATCAATCCGAAAGCCGCAAAACCCGATGCAGCGATGGTCGACAACGCAAAGGCGATCGCGTCAACGGAGCCTGCGGCGGCCTTCCGGCTTGCCCAACAGGCCCTCCTGCAGGGACGCGCGGCAGATGCCCGGGACGTTTTCCGGGAGATCGTGCGGCATCATCCGCAGACCGCCGTGGCTCATATCGGCTTGTCTGATGCCCTGGCCGCGACGGGACAGGTGACTGAAGCCAGCCGCAGTGCCAGATGCGGCGCGGTCTTGGCGCCAGGCGATGCGCGGGCATGGTCCGCGTTGTGCCGGATTCAGTCTTCAGGGGATGGGCGGGAAGACACAGAACAATCCGGGTCGGGGGGCCCATTGACGCCAGCCCGGCGGGCATTGGTGATCGGGCCCGATCAGCCGGGGCTGCACAATCAGCTCGGTCGCGCCTGCTGGAAAGCCGCACAACCAGAGGCGGCCATGGCGGCGGCCCGTTCCGGACTGGCCCTGGCCCCTGACGATCCGGGCCTCAACCTGCTTCTCGCAAGCTGCCTCACGGCGCTGGAGCGTTCCGCGGAAGCCTTGCCTCACTTCGAGAAGGCAAAGGCGGACCGGGCTGCGTGGTGGGAGATCTTCAACAATCTTGGCATGACGCATCTGAATCTGGGTGATGTCCATGCCGCCGCCGACAACTATAACCGGCTGGCGCGATTGAAGTATGGCCGCCCCCGGAATGACGACCCGGCATTCGACGGCCTGCCGGACATACCGGAACGGCCGGTGCCGCGCCATTGCACCGGCCATCGCCTGCACCATGATGCAGAGCAGTTCGCAAGACTGCGGGCCAAAGGGGTGCTGCCGGACGATCTTAAAGACATGGCGGACGCTTATGAGGAAGTGCGTAAACGGGTGGCGCCGGAGGACGATCCGGATGCCGGCTTCACGCTCAGCGGACCGGCATACGAGCTTCTCGCTCCGACTTGGAACCGGTTGGTGCACGTAGCCGGTACGGGATGGGGAGATCGTCCCGCACTGAACCCTGAACTCGATTGGAACGACATCGACGCGACATTCATGGCAGGCACGCCGAAGCAGGGCTTCATCGACGATCTGCTGATCCCCGAAGCGCTGGAAGCACTCAGAACCTTCTGTTTCGATACCACCATGTGGTTCGACGTGAAGCCGCTCGGCTATCTCGGCGCCTATATGGAGGACGGTTTCGCCGACCCGCTTCTCTGCCGCATCGCGACGGAACTACGGGAGCGCATGCCGCTCGCTCTTGCCGCCCACCCGCTCCAGAAGATGTGGGCGTACAAGTACGAACAGGGAATGCACGGCATTAATCCCCATGCGGACTTCGCCAACGTGAACGTGAACTTCTGGATCACGGACAATGCAGCCAACCTCGACCCGGATACGGGCGGGTTGATCGTCTACCCGAAACCGGCCCCCGATTCCTGGACCTTCGCCGAGTACAACCACGCCCCGCGTGAAGAGATCTATCGTTTTCTCGGGAGCTCGAAGGACGAGGCTCTGCGGGTTCCTCATCGAACGAACCGGGCGGTCCTCTTCGATTCTCGTCTGTTTCACGAAACCGATGTCATCCGCTTCGCGCCGGGATACGAAAATCGCCGCATCAACATCACGATGTTGTATGGAAACGGGCCGTGATGCGCCGATGCGCGTAGCCGGCGCCAAAGCCCGAAACCGGCGGACGACCCATGACGACCGACACTGAAATGGACGGCCAGACGCTGGACCAGCTCACCGCCCGAGCAGAAGCGGCTCTGGGACGCGGCGATCTCGATGCTGCAGAAAAGGCCCTCGCATCGGCCGCCGCGATGGCGCCTGCTGCTCCGCTGGTCCGTTTTCACCAGGGAACCCTGGCCCTTCAGCGCGGACAGCCGGTCGAGGCGGCGCGACACTACCAAGAGGTGGCAAGACAAGCGCCGGGTGCCGCGGCGGTACATGGGAATCTTGCATTGTCGCTCCGCCGGGCGGGGGATCCGGAAGCCGCCGAAGTCGCCGCGATGCGCGCGGCATTGCTCGACCCCGCCGGTGCCGGCGCTTGGTCCACCATCGCGATCGCTGGGGCGGCTTTGACGGAAACGGACCGGCGGTGCCGGCGGACCCCCTCCCTCTACGCCCGGCATGCCGCCCGGCTGGAGCCGGGCAACCCCGCGCGCCAGGGCGAACTCGGTTTTGTTCTTTGGCGCTCCGGACAGCATGAGGAGGCGGGGGCGGTCCTTCGCGACCTGCTGGACAACGGAAAGGCGGGGCCGACGGATCGCTTAAACCTGGGCAATGTTCTCGCCGCTTTGGGCCGCACAGAGGAGGCGAACGCCCTCTATCAAGCCTCGGCGGCAGATCCGCGCACGGAAGCGGACGCCTATCACAACCTGGCGCTGGCCCGGCTTGAGGGCGGAGACGTCCCGGGGGCCGCCGACGCCTTCGCCCGCCTCGCCCGGCGGCGGCATGGCAGGCCGCTGGGGGACGATCCACGCTTTGCAGGTGTCGGCCACCCCGTACCGTCCGACCCGCCCAGCAGCCGCCTCGCCGCGCGGCACAGGCTCCACCACGATGCAGAGCAGTTTGCTTGGCTGGCAGAAGAGAGCCTGTTGCCCGGCAATCTGTCCGACATGGGCCGGGAATATGGCGCCGTCCTGGACGGCCTGTCCCCGGAGAAACGGGACGCCATCTCCTTCCAGTTGACGGAGGCGGAACACGCCCGGCTGTCGCCCACATGGAACCGGCTGGTACACATCGCCGGAACCGGCTGGGGAGACCGTCCGGCGCTCGATCCGAACCTGGATTGGCCGGGGCTCGAGGACGGCTACCTCTCCGGCACGCCGAGGCACGCGGTCGTCGACGATCTCTTGGTTCCCGACGCTTTGGAGGCCCTTCGCCGATTCTGTCTCGGATCAACGATCTGGTTCGAGATCAAGGGGGCCGGATATCTGGGCGCGTACTTCAGAAGCGGCTTCAACGATCCTCTGCTGGTGCGCATCGCCGAAGACATGCAACGCCTGATGCCGCGGGTGATCGGCCCCCACCAACTCAAGACCATGTGGGGATACAAGTACGAGCAGGGCATGGTCGGCATCAATCCACACGCCGATTTCGCGGCCGTGAACGTCAATTTCTGGGTGACTCCGGACGAGGCCAACCTGGACCCCACGTCCGGGGGGCTGATCGTCTACCCCAAGCTGCCGCCGAAGGACTGGACGTTCGAGCAGTACAACTCCGCCTCAATCCAAAGCGTCTACGACTACCTGGGTGAGTCGAAGGCGCAGGCGGTGAGGGTACCGCATCGTTCTAACCGGGCGCTTTTGTTCGACTCCCGGCTGTTCCACGAGACCGACAGGATCGACTTCGCGCCCGGTTATGAGAACCGGCGCATCAACATCACGATGTTGTTCGGAAACGGGCCTTAAGCGCCGCTGACGGGACGATCGGCGGAACGGATGACCAGCGAAGCCCTCCAAAACCTTGTGAGCAGCCGTCTCGCATCCGCTCTTGGGCCGAACCGGGCGCGAGGCGCAGCGGCTGTCGTCTCGGCCCGCTCCGCTGCTGTGGCACAACCAGGCAATCCGTTGGCCGCGTATGCCATCGGTCTTGGCGAGATCGATCTCAACGACTGGGAGGCTGCGGCCCGGGCGCTAAGACGGGCTGCCGCGGCACTGGACAAAAGGCCGGATGACGCCGGATCGGCTGAGATCCTGATCTCTCTAGGTGCCGCGGAGCGGCGGCTGGGGCGGGAAAGCCAGGCCGCCGGAGCCTGGGAAGAGGCGCTTCGGCGCCATCCCGGCAACCCTGCGGCGGCCTACAATTTGGGTAGCAAGAGACTTCGGGACGGCGATGCGGACGGCGCGGCAACCCTGCTGCGTCAGGCGGTCTCGGGGCATCCCGCCTTCGCCGCTGGTTGGCGGAACTTGGGACAAGCCCATCTCGCCGTTCTCAACTGCCGCTCAGCGGAAGACCGGCCGAAAGGGATCCGGTTGGCCCGGTCCGCCTTCCGGCGATCTGTCGTCCTTGAGCCGGGATCAGGCGACGGCCTGGAAGGACTGGGGCTGGCCGAGCGGTGGCAGGCGGACGAAGGCGGCACGGTCCGGTATCTCCGCCAAGCGCACATAGCCAATCCCACCAAAGTATCGACCGCCGAGTCCCTCGGCCGGGCCCTGGCCGCGTCAGGCCGCATATCCGACGGCCTCACGTTGATCGCTGGGCCCCGGGCAGCGAGCCGCTTTGCGCTGGGGCCGGTCGGCAGCGTGAGCGATCCCATTCCCTACCCCGTCTGGGATGGACGGCCGCTGAAAGCGTCAGACGGGGCACTCCTGGTGTGGTGCACCGACGCCGTGGGAGAGGAGCTGCTCTTCGCCGGACTGCTGCCCCATCTGCTCACCAGAACGGAGCAGATCGTTTTTGCCGCCGATCCACGGCTGATCGATCTGTTCGACAGAAGTCTCCCGGGCGTCCTTCCCGGGGTCGACCTTGTGAGACGACCCCCCGAGGGCGGACCCCCAGCGGGACTGCCGGGGATCGCCGCCGCGTGGCCTCTCGACCTCGCCATGGTTTATGGATTGGCGCGCCCGCTGGACATCCCAACGCCGAGTCTGCGGTTGCAGCCACGGCATCGGCCGGTTGAACAGAAGGATCACGACCCTGGCCGCCGCCCAAAGATCGGAATCGCCTGGCGGAGCAAGAATCCCCTCATCGGAAGACTGAAGACCATGGCCCTCGGTGAGTGGAAGGCCGTGCTCTCAGCGGTGGACGCAGATTTTGTGAGCCTTCAGTACGAAGATGGCGCAAGCCCCTTCGATGCAAGGCCATCCAATGCTCCGGCTGTTCACAGCCTACCGGTCGATCCATTCGGAAACCTCGACCCGTTGGCGGCAGAGATCGCAGATCTGGATCTCGTCATTTCCGTGGCGTCGACCGCCGTTCATCTGGCCGGACGGTTGGGCGTCCCGATGTGGGTGCTCTTGCCCCGGGGCATGGGGGCTTCCTGGTTCTGGTTCAACGATGGCGACCAGTCGCCCTGGTACCCGCAAGCCCGCCTCTTCAGGCAGAGAGAGCCCGGCGTCTGGCGCGATCCCTTGAACGAGGTGGCGGCCGCGCTCAAAAGAAACCCGCCATGGGACCCGGCGGATCGCCAAATCTGACCGGGCCCCTCTCAGCCTTGGGACGGGGCCGCAAGGACGACGCGGAGATAGCCCCGAACCACAAGCTGCTTGATCATGTCCAGGCGCGCGCCAGCCGGATCGGTCGCCGGCAGATCCGCGATGCGGAACGGCCCTTGCGCCCTCTGAAGGGCTGACACCAGTCCCGAATGCTCCTGCGGCACCATAACGCCCGGTGACAACGCCACACTGCCTGGGTCCGCGTGTACGCCCGGGAAACCGAAGCCAACCTCCGTCCCCCTCGCCAACGCGTAAGGGGCCATCCCGGGCGCGGGCTCAACCACCGTATCATCGGTGATCTGGTCGATCAGGGCGTTGGAGATCAGACGCCCCTCGGACAAGGGCGCGAAGCCACCCAGCATGTCCGCAAGCACCCGGCCAAGCACCGGCATCGCCTCCGCCGGATTGGAGAGCTTGGATGCCAGCTTCTGACCCGCCGCCGCGATCTCCGCGAGAATGCGGTCTTGCGCGTCAAAGGGAAGCGGGGCCCGGAGATCCGGCTCACCCTGGGCAACCAGATCCACCGCCCGGTGCAACAGATCGGCCCAGCGGATACGGCGGATGCTCACTTCAAGATGAAAGGCCGTACCGGGCCCACCGGCAGCCATCGCCACATGGCCGGCCGGGAGGTAGAGAACGTCGCCGGTCCCCATGGGAAGATGGGTTTCCCGCCCCTCAATGAACGCTTGTGGGACTGGGCCCACCTGCTCGTCCAACGGCGCCTTCACCAACTCGCCATAGACCCACCAATCCCGCTGCGCGCCCAACTGAATGAAAAGGCGATCGGCGGCGGCATATGACAGCCCTTGAGGAGACATATCGGACGGCGTCATGACGGCGTCGACCTGGACCGAGGCCTGGAACCGGAACTCGAGGCCCCGCTGAAACGCGGCGACACCAGGATCAAGCCGTCCCAAATCATCGATACGCAGAGTCGATCCGGTTGCGAAACGAGCGTAAAGCGCGTCCAGTGAGCGTCTGTCCTCCAGCGCCCGGATGTCCTGGGGGCGAAGGCGGCCGCCCTCAACACCGGCAATCTCCGACAAGCGGTTTTCGTTCGCCCACAGCACCCGCTCGATCGTGGGCGTATCGCAGATCCGGGCAAGCATCGCCTGATCCCGGGCCGGAGCGCGGTAGGCCTGAGTGCCGTAATAGGTCTCCAGGAACGACGCGAAACTCAGCGGTGCCAGCAGGTCTTCGATGCTCGGCATGTCGGTCATCTGGTGAGTCCTTCCCTAAGCCTTCACGACGGTGCCCACGCCCGGGGCAAACCTGTCCATGGCGTTCCGCGTGTCCACCACAAGCGCGCTCGCGGAACCAACCAATCCGTAGTCGACCCCGCCATGGTCGGTCACCACAAGAACGAGGTCGCACTTGGCCAGCCGGGCACGGTCCAACGGGACGGACCGGAGACCGGCCAGGTGACCGAACTCCCGTGTCGGCGGGATCTCGTGCACATGCGGGTCGTGGAAGTTCACATGTGCGCCCCGACGCCTGAGCAACTCGATAATCCGCAGCGCCGGGCTCTCCCGCACATCGCCGACATCCCGTTTGTAGGCAACGCCCAGAACAAGGATATCTGCGTCCTGGAGCCCCTTTGAGGCGGCGTTGTCCAGTGCCTGGGCCGCCGCTTCGACAATGCGGGAGGGCATGGCGGTGTTGATCTCACCCGCCAACTCGACAAATCGGGCGGTTTCCTCGAAGGCCCGCGCGCGCCATGACAGGTAAAACGGATCGATCGGAATGCAGTGACCGCCGAGCCCGGGACCGGGTTCAAACCGCATGTAGCCGAAAGGCTTGGTCGACGCGGCGTCGATTACTTCCCAGATGTCGATGTCCATCGCCCCGTAGAGCCGCTTCAATTCGTTCACGAGGGCGATGTTCACGGCCCGGAAGACATTCTCCGTAAGCTTGACGGCTTCCGCAGACCGGGTGGAGGAGACGGAAACGATCGAGGCTGAGACCGGCTCAAACAGGGCTTTCGCCAGTTCCGCCGAAATCGCGTCATCACCGGCGACAACCCTGGGAATGCGCGCCGTCGTAAAGGTGTCGTTGCCCGGGTCCTCACGCTCCGGCGAGTAGGCGAGATGGATGTCCGTTCCCACCGTACGTCCAGCGGCCTCGAAGAGCGGGGCCACAACCTCCGCCGTCGTACCGGGCCACGTCGTCGAGACCAGAACAACGAGACATCCCGCCGGGACGACCGGGGCAATCGATTCCATCGTCGAGATAACGAATTTGAGATCCGGTTGCCGATGCCGGTCCAGCGGCGTGGGCACACAGACCACCACGGCATCCGCATCGGCGAGGATCTCTGCCCCCGGAGACGCCCGGAAACGCCGGGATGCGGCATGGTCCGCGAGATCTCCGAGCGGTATGTGGGGGAGATAGGAGTCGCCGGCGAGAAGGCCGGAAATCTTCTCCGGGTCCGTGTCGACGCCGAGGGTCCGATACCCGGATTCAAGAAACGCGAGCAGCAGGGGGAGGCCCACATAGCCGAGACCGACAACACCGATCGTTGCGTCCCTGGCTTTCAGGCGGTCCAAGAGCTGGGTCGGATCCAACGGTGCCGGGGCGTGATCGCTGCGGGCTGTCATTCGCCGGATCCATCCTGATATCGAGCGGCCAGGACACCCCAATCCTCCGGCGATCCCGCATCAAAGGCCACGCCCATCCGGTCGGCCGTTCGCCGGGCGTGTTCGAGGATGGCCGTATCATGGATGACGTTCATCTTCCTCTCCTGCCGCCGGGCCCGGTCCGCTGGACGGGTTCGCCCCGTATCCGCCCGGCCTCTTAGCAGCTTCGCGTCAAACTCCTCAAGCGAACGGCTCCAATAGTGGTTGAGGCGGAGCGGACCCTCGCAATAGCTGCCGCTGACCGGCATGCCGGGACGGGCGCCGATGACAGCACCCGCCGGGGTCACGGCAAGCCGCTGATCCTCATAGACAAAGGCATGGGGCGAGACCACGGAGCGGGTAGCGGCGGGATCGACGATCGATTTGATGTGACGGCTCACCGGCGGACGAACCGCCGGCACCGGCTCGCCGCCCGATCCCTCGACGCCGGGGCCGGGACCCTCGAACACCAGATCCACGGAAGCTCGGAGTTGGTAGGACGCGGTCACAAGACCTTCGGGGCGGTGGACATGTCCCGAGCTTCCGAACATCGTCCAGTTTACGCCGACCGCGGGCGCATCCTCGTACCGCGCCATAGCCTCCCTTAGGTCCGGGATATCCGGCGCGAAGAGAAATTCGTCCAGATCCAGAAATCCAATCCACCGGGCATCGTCGCCATGCCGGCGGAGACAATCCGCGTAAGCTGGCAACTGCTGGCGATGTCCGGGCATCCGCCGGTAGGTAACGCGCCCCTGCCGGATCCAAGGATCCAAGACGCCAAGAGGATCGTCGGCGCTTCCGTTGTCGTAGAGATAGAAGTGCTCAACACCATGGATGTTGTGGAACTGGAGCCACTCCTCCAGATAGAGCGCTTCATCCCGGAAGATCGCACACAGCGCCAGGGCCACCGTGGGCGCGCCCTGAACCGTCGGGGCGCCTATCTTGAAGGACAACGGCGCATACCGGGGCCCGTGACGCGGCGGAAAGGCAAGCGAGAAGAGCTCCGCATGCGGATCAATGGACAGGTTCGGATTGTAGAATGGGTCTCGCGACAGGCTCTCTCCCCATCGCCCGATCATCGCGTCGCGCTCGGCCAGATGGCGGACCGACTTCTGCTTCGACACAAACGTCCCCCGGGAGGCGGACTCGTGATGAACCAGCCGGGCATCGGGTGTCACAACCACTCGGTATCCGGCTTCCCAAGCCCGCAAACCGAGATCCACATCGTTGAAATCGATCCTGAAGCGTTCCTCGTCGAGACCGCCTAACGCCTCCCAAACGGGCCGCCGGACGACCAGACACGCGGCAGTGACGGCGGAAACACACCGGTTAACCCCTGCAAGGCCGAGATAGCCGGGAAACCCAAACGGCTCCTTCATGTGGAAGTGCCCAGCGACGACCGCCCCCCTGAGCATCACGCCCACATGCTGCAAGCTGGTATCGGGAAAGGACAAACGGGCACCGACGAGTCCCGTTTCCGGCTCCAACGCGTGCCCGACCATCACCTGCAGCCAGTTTCGGTCGATCGGCTCCACATCGTTGTTGAGCAGGCAGAAGACCTCCCCCCGGGCCTCCCTGAACGCGCGGTTGTTCATGGCCGCGAAGTCGAAAGCCCCTGGATGGGAGAGGACACGGACCCTCGGGTCACGCGAAAGCGTCTCCAGCAGGGCGAGCGCGTCCGGCTCGTCGCTGCCGTTGTCGATGACGATGATCTCCAGGTCTGGATAGTCGGTTCGCGCCAGTAGCCCGTCCATGCAAAGGCGGAGAAGCGATGCCCGGTTCCGGGTTGGGATCACAACCGTTACCGACGGAAGAGGGACAGGCGTTTCGGGCGGGGCAAGCCGCCCCACCGGATCGTAGAGACTGGACCGGGCATCGGACTGGTGGCGGTGCAGGAGAACACGCGGCACATGAGCCACCGGTCCCAGCTCTGCTACCCGGCTCAGAAGCCTTGCCCTTGGGTCTGCCCAATTCGGCACAGCCGCTTCGGAGACAACACCAAGGGAATCGAGAGCAGCCCGGCGGAAAAGAATAGGTCCCCCCACCCAATCGCACTCGCGGGCCGCTATGGGGTCCCAGTCCGGCTTGAACTTGGGTGCCCTGCGACGGGTACGCGCCGGTGATCCGTCAAGCGCGGGGACGTTGAGGATCTCATCCTCATCTCCGTAGACTGCGACGACCTCGGCCTCCTTCTCGGAGCCAATCGCGGTTTCAACCAACAGGGCGACCGCATCCGGCGCCAGCGCCTCGTTGCCGCCGATACAAACGACGAAGTCGCTTGTTGCCCTCTCGATCTCTGTTTCATCAGCCTGTTTGATGCGGAGTTTGTCCGATGGGTAGATCTGTTCCTTGGCCGAGGGCTCCGCGAGACCCTCCGAAGACGACACAAGAATAGTGACGGTCGGCACAGCGGGGAGCGCCGAGAGCTTCTCCCAAACCATCGCCGCGTCGATGCGGTCGTAGGCGTCGATCCACTCTTCATAGGCGGAATGGGCGGGACCGCCGCCGTCTTCAACTTCTGCGCGGCGTCCAAGGCAGTCCGCCGCGTCCAAGATCTCGTCTCGAAGCGCTTCGTCGCTGGGTGACAACGCGTACCAGGCGAGATAGGCGCGAACCGCCGCGTCCGGTGATCCGAATGAGGCTTCCATGCGTGCCAGGCGCTTGAGCACACCGAGATGCCCGGGTGCCAGCACCATGGCCCGGCGATGCCAAATCAGCCGGTCGCGGTCTTCGGTTCGGCCTTTTGCCCACTCGGTCATCGCATCGGCATGGTCCGGTTCCAGGATCAACGCGCGCCGGATCCCGTCCCGGGAGTCCCGCGCCGGCACGGACCGAAGTGCAAGACGGCCATACCGCAGCCACACGGACGCTTCGAGCGGTGACAGGCTCAGAAGACGGCGGGCGACGGTGAAGGCCTTATCCGACTGTCCGACGGGTGGAAGAACGATCGAGAGATTGAAGGTCGGCTCGCTCGCGGAGGGGTTCAGAAGTGCCAAACGCCGATACGAGACGGCCGCCTCCTCATACATACGGCCCCGGTGTTGGGTTGCCGCCAGCCGGTCGTGATACTCCGGGTTCATCGGATCGAGCTTCGAGACGCGTCGAAACGCATCGACGGCGACATCCAACTCACCGGCCCGCCGGGCGACAATGCCCAGGTTCACCCAGGCCGGCGGAAAATGGGGTGCCCGTCCGACGACGGCTTTCCATGCCTCAATCGCCGGAAAGTCGTCGCCCGCCTTGGTGAGAGCGAAAGCGCGCTCCACCAGGGCATCCATCGTTTCTTCCAACGGGGGCGCGTCAGTAGATAGCGTTGACACCGGCAGCTCGGAGTTGGAAACGGAAACACTGGGAGGTTGATGTGTCGCCCCCCGCAAGCCCTGTCAATGACGGAGCAAGCAACCGGAGAACGTCAACACGGGTCGTATAACGGTTGAGCCGGATGGCCGTCCAAGGGTATCACCTCCTCTTTCTCACCTGTCGCGATCCCGCCAAAGTCAGGGGTGCGCTGGGCGACCTCACGCCGGGGACCGGTTCCGTTCATGGCACAACCCACAAAGGCCCCTAAGACAGGGAACGCGCCGCTGCCGCCAACCGACGCGAACGCGGTCAGGTCGATGTGTATCCGCGCCGACCGGCTGATGGCCGACCAGAAGCTGGATGAGGCGGAGAGCATTCTGGACGAAGGTCTCAAGACCGCTCCCCATGTGGCGGAGCTGGTTCGACGACGCGCCGACGTGGACCTCCGCCGCGGCAACCGGGACGCAGCGGCAAAACGGCTGAAATCGTTTATGTCGCGGGCGAAGGGCAGGACGCTTGGGCTCATGCGGGTCGCGGCGCAAACCGCCCGGTCCATGAGCGATGCGGACTGGGGCCGAGAGGTCTTAAGGGAAGCTCTAGACCTTTACCCGAACGATGCCGAACTGAACTTCGAGATCGGGCTGCTGCTGGACGACGCCGGACGGACGGACGACGCGATCCGCCGCTTCACCGTCGCGGTCAACATGAAGCCTGGCTACGTTCAGGGCATGGTGGCTCTGGGCTATGCGCTGGAGAAGAACAAGGACCTGAACCGAGCGCTGACGGTTCTGCGGCGCGCCGTCGGAATCGAGCCCCGCAACCACCGCATTCTCGTCAATCTCGGCAACGTTCTGCTTCACCTTGAGAAGTTCGACGAAGGGAAGGCGATCTACAAACGCGCGATGGAAGTGGGCTTCCGGCCCTTCCTCTTGTCCAACCTCGGCTCCCTTTTAAGGAAGTCCGGAGCTTTCGAGGCCGCGGAACGAGCCTTGCGCAAAGCTGTCCTAGCTGAGCCTGAGAACTCGGGCTCCCTCTACAATCTCGGCAATCTGCTCAAAGAGACGGGGCGGCCCGACGAAGCGGCGGCGATGTACCGTCTCGCGATCTCGATCGCGCCGGAGCAGGGCTCTCTTCACTGGAACCGGGCCCTCGCCCTTCTCGGAGCCGGGCGGCTGGAAGAGGGGTTCCAGGAGTACGAGTGGCGCTGGCAGTACGAGGATTTTCCGAGCCGCGACCGGCACTTTAAGGAACCCATGTGGGACGGGACCGGCCTCGACGGAAAGACACTGCTCGTTCATGCGGAACAGGGTGTCGGCGACATCCTTCAGTTCCTTCGCTTCCTGCCGCCACTTTTGGACCGTGTCGGCCCCGATTGCCGGGTCGTGGTGGAGGCCCATCCGGAGCTGATGCGGCTGCTGGCGCCGCTATCGGCATCCGTGACACTGGTGGAACGCCTGTCGCCTGATACCGGTCCGTTCGATGTCCAGGTGGCATTGATCAGCCTTCCCTATGTACTTGGAACGAAGACTTTCGACGATCTCCCAGTAGAGGTTCCCTACCTTCCCCTGCCGGAGGGAGACGCTTTCCCGATCCCAGAGCTCGATGCGAGCAAGCTCAAGGTTGGCATCGTATGGGGCGGCAATCCGAAGTTCTCCGGCGACCGGTTCCGGTCAACGAACCTCGAGACCTATGCGCCTCTCTTCGACGTCGTGGGCGTACAGTTCTTCTGCCTCCAGAAGGGGCCGCGCGAGCCGGAGATCGCGGACGCGCCAGACCATGTCGTGCGCTTGAACGAGCGGATCGACGACTTCGCCGACACCGCCTCGATCGTGCAGCAACTGGATCTGGTCATCACCACCTGCACGTCCATGGCCCACCTGTCCGCTGCCTACGGACGGCCGACCTGGGTTGTCCTGGGACACAACCCGGATTGGCGGTGGCATTACGAGCGGGAAGACAGCCCCTGGTACCCGACCGCCCGTGTCTTCCGCCAGCCGAAGCCCCATGACTGGGCGGGCATGTCGGTCCTTCTGCGCGAGGCCCTTGTGGAAGAGGTGGCGGCGAGGTTGCGGGAGCCGGTCGAATCCGCGTAAACCCGGCTGACACACACGGCGGGGCGCCCGCCCAAGAACGCGGTGGAGGAATTCAGCATGTCGGTCGATAACAAGTTTCCTGGCAAGGACCTCAGCGAAGACGATCTCACCGGCAAGCTGCCGCTCGTCTCGAAGAAATCGCCGGATCACCGCACAAAGTTCACCTGTGGCGGTATCGAGTTCGGCGGCGATCTGATCCCCGTCATGGCAGGCCCGAACACGGTTGAGACCGAGGAGCTGATCGTTGCGACCGCGAAGGCGATCAAGGCCTCCGGCGCGCACTTCATCCGCGGCGGCGCCTTTAAACCTCTGTCTTTCCCCTATCGCAGCGCGAAGTTCTTCGAGCCGCGGGAAGACGGGTTGAAATGGCTGCAAACCGCCAAGCAGGAGACCGGCCTGCCCATCGTCACGGAGATCATGGAGATCTCGAAGATCGACGTGGTGGCACAGAACACCGACATGCTGCAGATCGGCACCCGGAACATGCAGAACTATCCGCTGCTGACCGAGGTCGGGAAAACCGGCATGCCTGTGATGCTGAAGCGGGGCTACGGCTCTTCCCTCCGCGACTGGCTGATGGCCGCCGAGTACATCGCCCTAGAACATGACCGCCTGGGCAAGGTGCCCGAGATCGTTTTGTGCGAGCGCGGCGTCGTGACCAACCACACGCACCGCTCCACCTCGCGCTTCCTTCTGGATCTCCAGGTCGTCCCGGCCGCCCAGGAGTTTACGCACCTCCCCGTGATGACGGACCCGAGCCACGCGACCTTCTGGCAGCCCTGGGTCAAGCCGATGATGCTGGCGTCGATCGCCGCGGGGGCCGATGCGTTGATGTTGGAGGTCCACCCCGACCCCAGAAACGCGGCCGTCGATCCACTACAGGCAAGCTCTTTCGAGCAGTTCGACGACATGATGAAGGCAATGCAGCCGGTGGCGGAAGCGATCGGCCGGACGCTTGTCGCCTGATACGCCTGAACAAAGCCGGCCCGGCTGAGGACCTACCATGACGACGACCCCGAGTTTCGCGGCGCTGATCGACAACACCGTCGAGATCAAGACCGAGCGGTATGCGGCCATTCTCGGGCTGGCCCCCTCGAAAGGGGCGCGGTCGCCGCTCCTCTGGAACGCTGCGTTCCAGGAAGCCGGGATTGATGCGGAGATGCTGCCGCTCGACGTGACGGAAGGGAACTTGTCGGCCCTCCTGGCCGCGCTTAAGGCGGATCCGCGCTATATCGGCGGAGCGGTTGCAGTTCCGCATAAGCAGGGCCTCGTCCCCCTTCTGGACCGTCTGGAACCTGAGGCGGAACGCATTGGCGCGGTGAACGCGATTTGGCGGGACGGGGATGACTTGGTCGGCGCCAACACAGATGGTGCCGGAGCTCTCTCTCAGCTTCAGGAAGCCCTCGGTGATCTCGGTCGCCGACGGACACTGCTGGTTGGCCTTGGCGGGGCGGGGCTCGCGGTCGCTGCCTATCTGGCGCCTGAAGTGGGTGAGCTTGCGCTGGCCAACCGTGACCGGTCAAAAACCGAAGCGGCAGCGGCGCGTCTCGGGGACGACGTGAAGGTCGCGGAGTTGCCGTTGTCGATCGCCACCGCAACCAACGTGGATCTGCTGGTGAACTGCACCTCGGTGGGGATGACGGGCGGCGCCCCGGGTACGGCTTTCGATCCAACGGCGGAGGCGGTGATCGCGGCCCTGCCGACCCAGGCCTTCGTGTACGACATTGTCTACCAGCCTCGGGAAACGCCCCTGTTGAAACTGGCGAGAGCGCGGCATCTGCGAACGCTGGACGGTTTGGGCATGAATTTGGATCAGGCGGTGATCGCCTTCGAGAAGGCGAACCCGAAAGCCCTTAAGCGGGAAGACCTCCGGTCCGTGATGCGCGAGGCCGGCAGGGGCTAATGGCGCGTATTCTTGTGATCCAAGCCCCATCCCGGGACGAAGGCGGGGACGGCTGGCCGACACCATTCGACGAGGTCATCGACGGCGCGCTCGACGATGTCGCATCCCGGTGGGCGGTCATGATCCCGGCTGACGCGATCACGGAAGTTCCAAGAATTACCGGCGGGACCCAGGTTGCCTTCCTGTGCCGTTCGCTCGACGGGCTGGAGCACGCCGCCCGGCTCGATCTTCCGGGAGATCTGGTGTTCGCTCCGTCCGCCCTCGGGCGCCTGGACGGTCACCGGCGGCGGCGCTTGACCATGCGGGCGGCACGGCCGTTGGGTGCCGGGGACAGACTGACGGCCGATGCCATCGGGACGGAGGTTGGCGGCGCCGGGCTCTCCGCGGACCTTAAAGACGCGGTGATCGGGCGGACGCTCTTCTATAAACTCGACCAGGGCGAGCCGATCGACTTCGGCGTGCTGGAGGAAGACCATCACAAAGGCAATGGGGGCGAGCCATGATCAGCGTGGTGCTTCGGGCCAAGAACGAGGCCTATTGGATGGGCCGGTGCCTGACCGCCCTGACCCGCCAGAAGTTGCCGGACATTGATGTGGTCCTGGTCGACAACGAGTCGACCGACGACAGCGTGCCCATCGCGGAGCGCTTTGGCTGCACCATTCGAACCATCGGACGAAACGAGTTCTCCTACGGCCGCGCGCTCAACATCGGGATCGAGGCGGCACGGCATGACACCGTCGCGCTTCTTTCGTCCCATTGTGTGCCGATCGACGAACTGTGGGCCGACTACCTCTTCGCCCATCTCGGACCGGAAGGCGACAATGCCGTTTGCGGCGTCTACGGCCGGCAGGAGCCGATGCCGGACACCAGCGCCATCGACCGCCGGGACCTTTGGACCACCTTCCGGGACGAGCGGGTCCGTCAGCGCAAAGACTATTTCTTCCACAACGCGAACTCCGGCATCCGGAAGTCCGTCTGGGAAGAGCACCCGTTCGATGAGCAGATTCGCGGTGTTGAAGATCGGGAGTGGGGCAAGCGCATGATCGCGCTGGGTCATGAGATCGTCTATGAGCCCTCCCTCCGGGTCTATCACCAGCACGGCATTCACCAGGGCCGGGACGAGGGCCGCGCCAAACGGGTCGCCGAGGTCATCGATATCATCCGGACCAGCACACCATGACGGAAGCGAAACAATCTGCCGCCACGCGTCCATTGGTGGTTGTCCCCGTGTTGGCTGCGGCTCAGAGTACTGAGCGGATCCTGCTGCCTCTTGGGGCGCGGTCCAGCCTGGAGCGCACGCTCTCTGCGGCGTTGAGCGACCTGCCCGAGGCGACTGTGGTGGTATCGACGGACTCGGACGCGGTGGCGGAGCAGGCTCAAGCGCTGGACCCCCGCGTCGTCATTCACCACCGCTCCGCCGAGGACTACGTCTCCGCGATCGTGGAAACGCTCGACGCCAATCCGGACGAGATCGTGGTGATCCTGGAGCCGACGCACCCTTTCCGGCCGCGCGGGCTGGTGGCACGAACCGCCAATAACCTTGCGGAGCGCGATCATCTGGACAGTGTGGTTTGCGTTCGGCGATTCGAAGCCAATCTCTGGCGGGCTGAACCGGGCGGGTCCATCGCCGCGCTTGGGGCCGGGGGGCCGGGCCAGGGCGACACCTACTACCGGGAGATGGTCGGACTTGCCCTTGCGACCCGCCCGTCCTTGCTGCGCGACGGGCGGCGGCTGGGCGATGCGGTCGGCTTTGAGGTCCTGGATCAGTTCTGGGCCCTGGTGGATATCCGAGACGACGTCTCCCTCGCCGTGGCAGAGGTGGTGGCGGATCGTTTGACAGAGATCGAGGATCGCATTTCATGACCGACAGCGCTGAGAGCAAGGGGAACGGAAACGACCGGGTCATCGCCATCATTCCCGCACGGGGCGGGTCCAAAGGGCTGCCCGGCAAGAACGTGATGGAGGTCGGCGGTATGCCGCTGATCGCCCACTCGGTACGCCACGCGCTGGATAGCGGGGTGTGCGACCGCGTCCTGGTCACGACGGACAATACCGAGATCCGGGACGCGGCCGTCGCGGCAGGTGCCTGGTGCCCCTTCCTGCGGGAGGGATCGCTGGCCGAGGATCTGACCCCGACGGAGCCGGTGCTGACAGACGCCTTGGCCCGGGCGGAGGAGATCGACGGCCCCTTCGGCATCGTCGTCTTCCTCCAGCCGACGGACATCTTCCGGGAACCTGCCTGGATCGCTGAGTGTGTTAACCGGCTGAAATCCAACCCGGATCTCGACAGCGTCTTCGTCGCCAACAAGACCCACAAGAATTTCTGGTACAGGAACGCCGAGGGCGAGTGGCAGCGGGTCTTCGACTGGATGGCGGTCTACGGCCCCCGTCAAACCCGGACACCGCTTTTCCGGGAGGATACCGGTCTCGCCTCGGCGCTCCGTTCGTTTCTGATCCGGAATGGCCGGAGAACGGGCGACCGGGCGGACATCGTGGAGATCGACAGCACAGCCGCCGGGATCGACATTCACGACGCCTTCGACATGCACCTCGCACAGCAGGCACTCGCATGGCGGGCCCAGTCATGAATGTTGAGAGCCGGATCGCGGAAATCCTGGCGGCGGAAGCGGAGGCGATCAGGCGCATCCAGGTCGATACGACCTATGCGACGGCCCTCGACCTCATGGCGAACTGCCGGGGCAAGATCGTCACGACGGGCATGGGCAAGGCCGGGTTCGTCGCCCAGAAGAGCGCGGCCATCCTTGCGTCCACGGCCACACCGGCGTTTTTCGTTCATCCAAGCGAAAGTGCCCATGGCGATCTCGGCATGGTCAGTCCGGGGGACTGCATCATTGCGTTCTCCACCAGCGGAAAGACCCGGGAGGTGCTTGAATTCATCGAGTTGTCCAAGCACCTCCATCGGGACGATCCCGTCGGACCCGGTCCAGTCATCGGCATCACCTCACACCCTGATTCCGGGCTGCGCGCTCTGGCGGACGTAATCATCGATATGGGCGTGATCGAGGAGCCGTGTCCCCTCGGCCTCACGCCGTCCGCCAGCATGGCGGTGATGTCGGCCATCTCAGATGCCCTCGCGCTGACGCTGATGGAGCGCAAAGGTGTGACACGCCGGGACTACGGTTTGCGGCATCACGGCGGCTATCTCGGTCACAAGGCCCGGACCGAGAACATCGAAACCTAACGGGCTTTCCCCGTCATGGCCGCGCCAGCCCCCCGCTCCTGGATCGACGTTCGGCCGGAGGGGCTTTATGTCCGCCCTGGCGATTTCTATGTGGACCCGGTCCGGTCCGTGTCGACAGCTGTGGTAAGCCACGGTCACGCGGACCACGCGCGCCCTGGACACGACACCGTTCTGGCCACGGCGGACACTGTCGCCATCATGGAGGCACGACTTAGGGACCAGGCCGGGCGAAATCGGCGACCTCTTTCGTTCCGGGAGCGGATTGAGATTGGCGACGTCACTGTCTGGCTTGCCCCGGCCGGGCACGTGCTGGGCTCAGCCCAGGTCGTCTTGGAATACAAAGGCAGTCGGGTTGTTGTTTCAGGCGACTATAAGCGGGCGGATGACCCGACATGTGCGGCTTTCGAGCCGGTCCCCTGCGACGCCTTCGTGACGGAGGCCACTTTCGGCCTGCCCGTCTTCCGGCACCCGGACGACCGGGCAGAGATCGACAAACTTCTGGCATCCGTCGCCCTGTTTCCTGAGCGATGCCATGTCGTGGGCGTCTATGCGCTCGGCAAGGCGCAGCGGGTGATCGCACTCTTGCGGGAGCGGGGTTGGGACCGCCCGATCTACATACACGGGGCACTACGGAGCCTGTGCGACCTCTACGCCGCGCGTGGTGTGGAACTCGGCGACTTGCGGGACGCGACCGCAGGCCAAAAGGGCGTGGCCCGCGAGGACTTCCGCGGCGAGATCGTGCTGGCCCCGCCGTCCGCCATCGCCGATCGCTGGGGACGGCGCCTGCCGGACCCGGTCGTCGCCATGGCGTCCGGCTGGATGCGGGTCAAGCAGCGGGCGAAGCAGCGGGGTGTGGAGCTGCCGCTGATCATCTCCGACCACGCCGACTGGGATGGTTTGGTGGATACCATCCGCGAGGTTGCGGCCCCTGAGGTTTGGGTAACCCATGGCCGGGAGGAGGCGCTGGTCCATCAGGCCCGGTTGGACGGCTTCAACGCCGAAGCCCTGCGGCTGGTTGGGTATGAGGAGGACGAGACGTGATCCGGTTCGCCGCCCTCCTCGACCGCCTGCTTCACACCCCGGCCCGCAACACCAAGCTCGCGTTGCTGGTCGAGTACTTTCGCACCACACCCGATCCGGACCGGGGCATCGGCCTTGCGGCACTGACGGGAGAGCTCGATTTCCGGACAGCCAAGCCCGCCATGATCCGGGAGCTTGTATCGGACCGCGTCGACCCGGTCCTTTTCGGCTGGTCCTACGATTTCGTTGGGGACCTCGCGGAAACGACGGCACTCATCTGGCCGGAAGCGCTGACGAACCGGGCCCCGCCGCTTCTCCACGAGATCTCTGATGCCCTCTCGACCGCGAAGAGAGGCGAGACGCCATCCCTGATCGCGGGATGGCTCGACACCATGGATGCGACCGGTCGCTGGGCCTTTCTGAAGCTCGTGACAGGCGGTCTCCGCGTCGGCGTGTCCGCCCGGCTGGCGAAAACCGCCCTGGCGGAGGCGGCCGGTGTTGATGCCGGAGAGATCGAAGAGGTCTGGCATGGGGTGGAGCCACCCTACACTGAGCTATTTGATTGGCTGTTCGGCGATGGCCCGCGCCCGGATCTGGAGGGGCGGGCCGTCTTCCGGCCGTTGATGCTGGCCAACCCTCTGGAAGAGCCGGACATCGGCTCGATCCAGCTTCAGGACTACGCGGCCGAATGGAAGTGGGACGGCATCCGGGTCCAGATCGCGGCCCGCGGAGCCGAGAAGCGCCTCTACTCCCGGACCGGGGATGATATCAGCGGCGCGTTTCCAGACATCATTGACGCGATCACCTTCGACGGCGTGGTTGATGGTGAGTTACTGGTGGTGCGGGACCGCGCAGTCGCGCCTTTCAACGATCTTCAGCAGCGGCTCAACAGGAAAACCGTCTCCGCCAAGATGCTGCGGGAGAATCCGGCCCATGTCCGTCTCTATGACATCCTGTTTGACGGGCAAGAAGATACGCGCGCACTGACGTTCGACAGCCGGCGGGACCGGCTTCTGGCCTTCTACGACCGGGAGCGGCCGCAAAGAATGGACGTCTCCGACCTCGTCCCATTCGAGACCCGCGCGGAGTTGGACGCGCTCAGGCTTTCCTGCCGGGGAAAACCCATGGAAGGCATGATGCTGAAGCGGCGGGACAGTCTCTACCTCGCCGGCCGGCCGAAAGGGCCCTGGTTCAAGTGGAAGCGGGATGCGCTGACGGCGGATGTGGTCGTGATGTACGCCCAGCGCGGGCACGGCAAGCGCTCCTCCTTTTACTCCGACTACACGTTCGGCGCCTGGCGGGAGGGTGAGAGCGGCGAAGAGCTTGTGCCTGTGGGCAAAGCCTACTCAGGGTTCACGGACGAGGAGCTCGGCCGACTCGACAAATGGGTCCGCGCCCACACGGTCGCCCGGTACGGGCCGGTGCGGGAGGTGGAGCCTGGGCTTGTTGTGGAAGTCGCGTTCGACAGCCTGCACCGCTCGACCCGCCACAGATCCGGGGTCGCCATGCGGTTTCCAAGATTTCACCGGATCCGCTGGGATAAACCGATTGAGGAGGCGGACCGGCTGGAAAGCTTGGAGGGAATGCTGGAATGAAAGGGGCGACCCGGGTTTAGTCGCCCGGATCGCCCAAGTTTCAGTTCATTACGGCTGCAAAATGGTCGAGCCGGTGGTCTTCCGCCCTTCCAGCGCCTCATGGGCCGCCCGGGCCTCGGACAGCGGGAAGGTCTGGTCGATGGAGATCTTCACAGCACCCGCCTTCACCACGTCGAACAGGTCGTTCGCGCAGGCCGCCAGATTCTCAGGCGTATCCGCGTAGTTGAAGAGCGTCGGCCGCGTGAAGAACAGGGAGCCCTTCTGCGCGAACACCCCAAGATTGACTGGCGGGATCGGCCCGGACGCCTGGCCGAAGCTGACCATCATCCCCTTCGGACGCAGGCAGTCCAGCGAGCCTTCCCAGGTATCGACACCAACGGAATCGTAGACGACCGGAAGCTTCTTGCCCTCGGTGATCTCCGCGACCCGCTCGGCGAAGTTCTCCTGGCGGTACAGGATCGGATGGTGGCAGCCGTTGGCTTTGGCAAGCTCGGCCTTCTCTTCGCTGCCGACCGTGCCGATTACGGTGGCGCCCAGATGGCTCGCCCACTGGCAGACGATTAGGCCGACACCGCCGGCCGCGGCGTGGATCAGGATCGTATCGCCGGGACCGACCTTGTAGATCTGGCGGATCAGGTACTGGGCGGTCATCCCTTTCAGCATCATGGCGGCGGCCGTCGCGTCCTCGACCCCGTCCGGGATTTTCACGACCCGGCCCGCGTCAATCAGCCGTTCCTCGGCATAGGAGCCCGGCGGCGGCGAGGCGTAAGCGACCCGGTCACCGACGGCCACGGACGTCACACCCGGGCACACCTCCTCGACCACGCCCGCACCCTCCATGCCGATACCGGACGGCATCGGCAGGGGATACAGCCCGCTGCGGTGATAGGTGTCGATGTAGTTGAGGCCGACCGCCGTGTGGCGGACGCGGATCTGCCCATCACCGGGGCTGCCCACATCCACGTCTTCCCATTTCAGCACTTCCGGCCCACCAGGCTCATGGAAGCGGATCGCCTTGCTCATTTAATCCTCCCTCATCTCGGAAAATCGGGTCCTCACCTTCTTCTCAGGCAAGGTGCTCCCTGAAAAACGCGGCCGTCCGGCCGTTTGCGAGCCCAGCGGCGTCGACATCGAAGTGGGCACCGCCGATGCGGGCGAACGCATGGTCCTGGCCCGGATAGCTGTGCAGTGTCACCATGGGCAGGCCGTCGAGACCGGCCTTGATCTTCTCTTGCGCCTCGGGTGGCACAAAGCCGTCCTTCTCCGCGATATGCGACATGTAAGGCTTTGCGATCTTGTCCTTCTCCCCCAGCAACTCATCGAGGCCGACGCCGTAATAGCTGACATTCGCGTCCGTGGTGGAGCGGGTGGCCATCAGATAGGCGAGCTTGCCGCCCAGGCAGTAACCGATGGAGCCCACCTTGCCGTTGCACCCCTCCATGGACCGGAGATGGGCGGCCGTCGCGATCAGGTCGCCGACGCCAAGGTCCACATCGAATTTACCGAACAACTCGAACGCCTTGTCCCATTCCGCCTGTGTCTGGTCGGTGATGTCGATGCCACGCTCGATGCGCCAGAAGATGTCTGGACAAAGCACATGGTAGCCGTCCGCGGCGAGATCGACGGCCAGGTCGCGCATGACCTTGTTCACCCCGAAGATCTCCTGGATCAGAACGAGGCCCGGGGCATCGGCGGCGGCCTTCGCCGGGGCGTAGAAAGCGTTGAAGGTTCCGCCGTCGCTCGCGGTGATGGTCTCATAAGGCATGTGAAACGTCCCCTGCTGCGAATGGCCCGGTTCCCGCGCCCTAGAGGAAGGCGGTGCCGGGCTTGCCAATCTTGCGGGGAGCCTATCGCGGCGCTATCGGGGCGTCCATGCGCATTCCCGGCGGACAGCGAACGCGATTTGGCGGGGATCGGACGCTTAGAGGAGCCGCGTGTCCCGGGTTTCGTGCCGGAGCAGCCAAGCCTTCGTCTCAACGCCGTTACCGCCCGAGAATCCGGTGAGCTTCCCGCCTGCGCTGACGACCCGGTGGCAGGGAATCACGATCGGGATTGGGTTCCGCCCGCAGGCGCCGCCGACCACGCGCGGATTGGAGCCAACCCGCTCCGCCATCTCGCCATAAGTCCAAGTCTCCCCATACGGGATCTCCAGCATCGCTGCCCAGACCGACGCGTCGAGCGGCGGGCCCGCCGGGGCAAGCGGCAGATCAAAGGTGTTCCGGTCACCGGCCAGATAAGCCCGGATCTGATCCGCCGTCTCCCGGCATAGGTCGTCGGGCTCTTCCACGGATTGTGAGGCGTCCCAGTCGGTGACCCACCCAGTCTTCCGGACCTTTCCCTCAGCCGTTTCCACATAGAACCGGCCGACGTCGGTATCAAAGGTCATCCGTCCCATCGTCATTCTCCCAACAAGGCATTGAGGGCCTGTGGTTCCGTGACGGGCAACGAGCAGCTCTGCTGGCGGCAGACATACGCGGCTGCCTTGCCGTCGACCGGCCCCTTGCCCGACGCCGGATGACCCTCGCCCAATTCCCCACCGTCCGTTAGTGGCTGAATGATGCGCTGCGCGGTCGGATGCCGCCGAGCTGCGGCCTCCAACTCGTGACGGCCAGCACCCGTTGTCAGAACGATCAACGGTGCGGCTTCAAGGATCTCCACAGCCGACAGCAGCGTTCCGAAGCCAACACCCTGACGGTCCAACTCACCGGAGAAGGCCTGAAGGACTGCCTCGGCCCGTTTGGCGTGAGCCTCGTCTCCGGTCAGGTGGAACAACCGGGCGGAGGTTTTCGCGAGGGTTCCGTTCCCCGCCGGGACGGCGTTGTCGGCGGCAGAGATCGTTCGGACGGGAACGTCATCGGTGTCATCCGCGGTGGTGAAATACGCACCGGACGCATCGTCCTTGAACCGAGCGTCGCAGACGGCAACCCAGGAAAGCGCGTGCTTCAAGTAGGCGTCCCCGCCGGTCGCCTCGTAGAGCGCCACCGCAGCCGAAGCCATGTTCGCGTGGTCCTCCAGCGTGCCCGGATGGGCGAGCCGACCGGCCCGCCAGGAATGGCGGAGGCGACCATCCACCAGCATCGAGCGCACCACGAAATCGAAAGCGTTTTTCGCTAGAACGAGCCAGTCCGGATGGCCGAAGACACCCGACGCCTCCGCCAGCGCCCGGATCATCAGGCCGTTCCAGTCGGCAAGCACCTTATCGTCCCAACCGGGCCAGACCCGTTCATCCCGTACCGATTTGAGCAGCGCCCGGGCCTCTTCCAAGCCGGCTTCCAGATCGGCATCGAACGGCCCCGGGTGCCGGCGGCGGTTGAGGACAACCTTGCCCTCCCAGTTGCCGACGCCTGTGACCTCGTAGTGATCCTTGAACTGCTTGATGGCGTCAGGGCCGAGGGGAGCGAGGACCGCATCGACCTCCGCCTCGCTCCAAACATAGAACTTGCCTTCCTCGCCCTCGCTGTCTGCATCCAGGGTGGCCGCGAAGCCGCCGCCGTCCGCGATCATCTCCCGGGCCACCCAGGCCACGGTCTCCTCCGCCCGCTGACGGTGCAGATCCGATCCCTCCGCCCGCCACAGCATGGTCAGGTTCTCCAGCAGCTGCGCGTTGTCGTAGAGCATCTTCTCGAAATGCGGCACCAGCCACTCGTCATCGGTCGAGTACCGGGCGAAACCGCCACCGAGATGGTCGTAGATCCCCCCCTCGCACATGGCTTCCATCGTGCGGAGAACCGCACTCCGGTAGGGGTCGAGACGCGTCTGATCCCAGGCCGACCACAGCATCTCCATGATCGTCGGCTGCGGGAACTTCGGCGCGTGGCCCAGACCGCCCCAGAACGGATCGAACTCCCGGACGGCCCGGCGGGCGACCGTCTCCACCATCTCCCGGGTGACGCGACCGGCGGACTCCGGCGACGACAGTTTTGCGAGACCGTCCCGGATGCCGTCGACATTGCCCGCGACCTTGTCCGGCTGCTCCCGAAAAACCGAGTACACCTGGCGGAGGACATCGGTGAACCCGGGACGCCCCCAGCGCGACGACGGCGGAAAGTACGTTCCACCCCAGAACGGATCGCCCTCAGGTGTCAGGAACATGGTCAGCGGCCAACCGCCCTGCTGCCCCAGGAGGGCGAGGGCGGACTGGTAGATCTGATCCACATCCGGACGCTCCTCCCGGTCGACTTTGATGTTGACGAAGAGCGTGTTCATCACCTCGGCGGTTGCCGGATCCTCGAAACTCTCATGCGCCATCACGTGGCACCAATGGCAGGCGGCGTATCCGACACTCAGCAGGATCGGCCGCCCCTCCGCCTTGGCCCGGGCGAGCGTCTCAGGCGTCCATGGCTGCCAGTGGACCGGGTTGTCCTTGTGCTGAAGGAGGTAGGGGCTGGTCTCGCCATCGAGGACGTTGCGACTCATCGGCTCACTCATCAGCGCGGGATCTCGCAATCACTTTACGCGACCCAGATCAGCCTTGTCCTCCGGCAATGGCGGCGGTATTCGGAAAACCAGGGAAACAGCCGCGATTGACAGACCGGCCCCTCAACCCCTATATCCCCCGCTCTCGGTAAAGATTTGGCCACCGAGACCTTCGCGGGTTCCGTCCGTCCTCGAGTTTCGAGCACGGGCGCGAAATGCGTTTGTGCCAACCGATATGGAGCGTCGCGGTGTTCGACACCCTGACCGGCAAACTGGGAGATGTCTTCGACCGCCTGAAGAAGCGCGGGTCGTTGACGGAGAACGACGTCTCGGCAGCGATGCGCGAAGTGCGCGTGGCCCTGCTGGAGGCGGACGTCGCCCTGCCTGTCGTTCGCGCGTTCATCGAGAAGGTGCGGGAACGCGCAATCGGCCAGGAAGTCATCAAGTCGGTCACGCCGGGCCAGATGGTCGTAAAGATCGTCAACGACAATCTGATCGAGATGCTTGGAACGGAGCCGTCGGGCATCAATCTCAATGCGACCCCGCCGGTGCCGATCCTGATGGTCGGCCTTCAGGGCGGTGGTAAGACGACGACGACGGCCAAGCTCGCAAAGCGGATGCAGGACCGGGACCGGAAGAAGGTCATGATGGCCTCCCTCGACGTGACCCGTCCCGCCGCGCGGGAGCAGCTCCGCATTCTCGGTGAGCAGACGGGCGTCGCCACACTGCCCATCGCACAGGGCGAAACGGCGGTTTCCATTGCTAAGCGGGCGATGGCGGCGGCCCGGCTTCAAGGCTTTGACGCGGTCTTCCTGGACACCGCTGGCCGCATCTCCATCGACGAGGCGTTGATGGACGAGATGCGCCAGATCCGGGACACGGTGAAGCCGGTGGAGACGCTGCTGGTCGCCGATGCGATGACCGGCCAGGACGCGGTAAACACCGCCCGGAACTTTCAGGAGCAGGTCGGCCTTTCCGGCATTGTGCTCACCCGGGTCGACGGCGACGCGCGTGGTGGCGCGGCACTGAGCATGCGGGCCGTCACCGGCGTGCCGATCAAGGCGGTCGGTGTCGGCGAGAAGATGGACGCGCTGGAGGATTTCCACCCGGACCGGATCGCCGGCCGGATCCTCGGCATGGGCGACGTGGTCAGCCTTGTGGAAAAGGCGGCGGAGACCATCGAGGTCGAAGAGGCTGAGCGGCTCGCCAAGAAGATGCAGGCCGGGTCCTTCGATCTGGACGACCTACTGGCCCAACTTCAGCAGTTGAAGAAGATGGGTGGCCTCGGCGGCGTCATGGGCATGCTGCCCGGCATCGCCAAGCTTCAGAAGCAGATGGCCGGCGCCAATGTGGACGACAAGGTGATCGGCCGTCAGGCGGCGATCATCCAGTCGATGACGAAGAAGGAGCGCCGTACGCCGAAGCTCCTGAACGCCTCTCGCAAGAAACGGGTCGCGGCAGGCTCCGGCACCACGGTGCAGGAGGTCAACCGGGTGCTGAAGCAGCACATGGACATGGCCACCGTGATGAAGCGCATGGGCAAGATGGGCGGCATGAAGGGTCTCGCCGGGCTCTTTGGCGGGGGCGGCGGCGCGCCCGATCCCGCAGCGCTGGCGGCGGCCCAGGACGCAGCAAAATCCGGTGGCGGCATGCCTGGCCTTACCGGTGGAGGGCTTCCGGGTGGCGGACTTCCAGGCCTGGGCGGCCCGGGTGGCCTTCCCGGTATGGGGATGCCAGGCCTTCCCGGAATGGGCGGACCGATGATGCCCGGACCGTCGGGCGGCAGACGGCCGAAACCCAGCAGAAAGAAGCGGCGCTGAGCGGTCCAAGCTTCAGCCCCGACCAACCGAACCAGACACCAAGACAAGAAGACGAAAGAAGGAGTTACCCATGTCCCTACGCATTCGCCTGTCCCGTGGCGGCGCCAAGAAGCGCCCGTTCTACCGGATCGTCGTTGCCGAGTCCGCCTCCCCCCGGGACGGCCGCTTCATC
The DNA here is from genome assembly GCA_963691835.1 of Thalassobaculaceae bacterium. Taxonomy (GTDB): domain Bacteria; phylum Pseudomonadota; class Alphaproteobacteria; order Thalassobaculales; family Thalassobaculaceae. Next base: position 2,055,620 of record OY829383.1, on the reverse strand, counting down.
GAGAAGCTCGGCTACTACAACCCGATGGTCGCGGGCGATCACCCGGACCGGATCAAGCTCGACGGCGAGCGGGTCAAGCATTGGCTCGGCGTCGGCGCGCGTCCGACCGACCGGGTCCACAAGATGCTGGCCGCGGCCGAGCTGATGGAGCCGTTCAAGTACCGGGAGCAGCCGAAGAAGTCCGCGCCGGGCCGGAAGCGCCAGGAGCGTGAGGAAGAGGAAGCCGCGAAGCGGGCTGAGGAAGCCGCGGCTGCCGCCGACGCCGCTGAGGCACCGGCCGAGGAAGCCGCGGCTGAGGCCTGATTTCCTCTGGTCTTGTCCTTCGGGGTAAGCCGAAAGCGGGAGTGGCTCCGGCGATGAGCGACAAGCGTGTTCAGCTCGGCGCGATCGTCGGCCCTCACGGCATTCGGGGTCTCGTCAGGATCAAGACCTTCACGGAGGTGCCGGAGGATATCGCCGCCTACGGCCCGCTTGAAGACGAGGGCGGGAGCCGCCGGTTCACCGTCCAGCCTACGGGCCGGGCCAAGGGGGTGATCCTCGCGAAGCTCTCCGGCGTTTCAGACCGGAACGCGGCGGAGGCGTTAAAAGGCGTCGGCCTCTACGTTGATCGGGAAAAACTGCCCGATGTAGAGGACGACACCTTCTACCACACCGACCTGATCGGTCTCGCCGTTCGCCATGTGGACGGCTCCAAGGTGGGCGAAGTGGTTGCGATGCACGACTTCGGCGCGGGCGACCTGGCCGAGGTCCGGCTTTCGGGCCAACGAAAGACGGTCCTGGTGCCGTTCTCGGCGGAGGTTACGACCTCGGTCGATCTTGAAGCGGGGGAGATGGTGATCGACCCGCCGCCGGGCCTTCTGGATGACGGCCCGGAAAAGGAGGGTGCAGGCGGGGATGCGCCGGAGCCGGAGCCAGCGGGATGAGCGGCGCGGTGACGGCGGATCCCTGGCAGGCGACGGTGCTGACCCTGTTCCCGGAAATGTTCCCGGGAACGCTGGGTCACTCCCTGGCGTCCAAGGCGCGCGAACGGGGCATTTGGGCGCTGAATACGCTGGACATTCGCGACTTCGCGCGCGATAAGCACCGGTCCGTCGACGACACGCCGTTCGGCGGGGGCGCTGGCATGGTCATGCGCCCCGACGTGATGGCGGCGGCAATCGACGCCGTGGCGGACGCACCAGGCCGACGCGTATATCTCTCGCCCCGGGGGCGGCGGTTCGATCAGGACCTCGCCCGGGCGTTCGCGTCGGAACCCGGGATCGTTGTGATCTGCGGGCGCTATGAAGGGCTGGATCAGCGTGTGATCGATGCGCGGGGTCTGGAGGAAGTCAGCCTGGGGGACTATGTCCTCTCAGGCGGCGAGCCGGCGGCTCTAACCCTGCTGGACGCCTGCATCCGGTTGCTGCCGGGTGTCATGGGCGCCGAGGACGGGCTGGCGGAAGAGAGTTTTGAGGCGGGTCTCCTGGAGTATCCGCTCTACACCCAGCCTCGGGAGTGGGAAGACCACCCGATCCCCGAGGTTCTGTTGTCGGGCCATCACGGCCGTATCCGTGAGTGGCGGCGCCAGCAGGCGGAAGAGATCACGCGGCGCCGCCGGCCGGACCTTTGGGACCGGTATCAGGCGGGCCGGAATGAGATGGCAGACAGACGGGCACCGACAGGCCGCCCAGCAAAGACGGAGACGGGAAGATGAACATCGTCCAGGAACTCGAGAAAGAGCAGGTCGAGAAACTCGCCGGCGAACGTGAGGTGCCGGAGTTTGGTCCGGGCGACACCCTTCGCATCGACGTGAAGGTCGTCGAAGGCACGCGCGAGCGGATCCAGGCGTTCGAGGGCGTGTGCATCGCCCGGCGGAACGCGGGCCTCAACTCCTCCTTCACCGTTCGGAAGATCTCCTACGGTGAGGGTGTGGAGCGTGTGTTCCCGCTGTACTCCCCGCGCCTCGCCAAGATCACGGTGGTCCGCCGTGGCCGCGTTCGCCGCGCGAAGCTCTACTACCTCCGCGGCCGGACGGGTAAGGCCGCCCGCATCGCCGAGAAGAAGACCACGCCGCCGAAAAAGGCAGCCGCCGAGGCCCGCCCGTCGGCGTAACCAAACGGCACAGGTTTTTAAGGCCCGGTTCCCTCGCGGAGCCGGGCTTTTCCTTTTGTGACCTAACGTTTGTGGCTTACGCCCGCGACCAGATCGGGTCTTTGAGGCCGGCGAGGAACGCCGCGTGGGCGGCCATTTCCTCCTCTGTCGGCGCGTGGGGCCGGGGGGGGCGGATGTTGGCGGCCGTTGTCTCGATCTCGGTCTCGTCCGTGCCGCTATCGCCTTCGCTGGCGGCGAGGTCCAGGGCGGCTTGGCGGCCGCCGGTGAGTTCCAGATAGACGCTAGCCAGAAGGTCCGCATCCACCAGCGCGCCGTGGAGGTCGCGGTGGGTGTTGTCGATCTCGAACCGGCGGCACAACGCGTCCAGGCTGGCCTGGGCGCCCGGGAATCTGCGCCGGGCGATCATCAGCGTGTCGATGGCCCTATCCATGGGCAGAAGCTCGGTGTCCAGTCGGCCGAGTTCCGCGTTCAGAAACGCCATGTCGAAGCGGGCGTTGTGGATCACCAGCTTGGCGTCGCCGATGAAGTCAAGAAACGCGGGGGCGATTTCCGCGAATTTCGGTTTGTCGGCCAGACTTTCCGTCGTGATGCCGTGGATGGCGACGGCCCCCTCGTCCACTTCCCGCTCCGGGTTGATGTACTGGTGGTAGCGGTTCTCGGTCGGCATGCGGTTGATCATCTCGACCGCGCCGATCTCGATCACCCGGTGCCCGGTATTGGGATCAAGGCCTGTGGTCTCGGTATCGAGGGCGATCTCACGCACGGCCATGGGGCATCTTCCTTGTCTTGAAGGGGCCTTTCGGCCGGCGGCGGAACTGGCCTTTGGAGACGTCGCGGACCAGACGGGCCAGCGCCCGGTAGGTCACCGCCCGGCCAAGACCGGAGGGCACGACCACATCCGCCCGCCGCCGTTTCCGGTGATCGGGCATTTGCCGGGCCAGAATACCGGCCAGCTTCTCTTCGGTCATCCCCGGTCTTGCCAGAACCCGGGCGCGCTGGAGAAACGGCGGGGCGGAAATAACGACGACCACATCGCAATACCGCTCTCCACCCGTTTCCAGCAGAAGGGGTACATCGAGGCCGACGATGCGCCGCCGCTCCCGCCGGGCGCGCGCGAGAAACCGATCTCGTAAGCCGCCGACCAGGGGGTGCAGAATACGTTCCAGCCGCTTGAGCGCTGCCGGATCACCGAACACCGCCTGACCCAGGGCCTGACGGTCAACCGCCCCGTCTTTCACAACACCCGGGAAGGCGGCGTCGATCAACGGAACGGCGGCCCCGCCCTTTCCCGTCAGGCGATGGACGCTGGCATCCGCATCATGCATCGGCACGCCGAGGCGCCGCAGCATGGTGGACGCGGTGGACTTTCCCATGCCGATCGACCCGGTCAGACCCAGCACCCACATGCCGTGCCGCCCTCAGCGCGCGAGGATGCCGTGCTGGCGCAGAAAATCCAGCAGTGGCAAGAGGGGCAGGCCGAGGACCGTGAAGAAGTCTCCCTCCACCCGGCTGAAAAGCTGCGCGCCCAGACCCTCCAGGTGGTAGCAACCGACGGAGTCGAGAATATCCCCCCCCGCCGCGTCCAAATACTGGTCAAGGAACGCGTCGCTGAACGGGCGAACCGTCATCCGCGTCTTGTCGGAGTGGTGCCAGATCCGCGCCCCGTCCCGGACCACGATGGCGCTGGACACCAAGGTATGATCTCGGCCCCGGAGAGCCTGAAGCTGGGCGCGGGCATGATCCCGGTCCGGCGCCTTCTCAAACCACACACCACCGCAATCGAGCATTTGGTCGGCGCCGATGACAAAGGCGCCGGGGAAAGCCCGGGAGACATGAAGCGCCTTGAGCTCCGCCAGCGCCGTCGCCGTATCCGCGGTCGACGCGCCTTCGGCCTTCATGCTGTCGCGGACAGCCGCCTCATCGACGCCGGCGGCGCGGATTTCAACCGGTACACCAGCAGCCCGCAGCATTGACGCGCGCACCTTGCTGCCAGAAGCCAGAACAACCCGATGGCTGGGGGTCTCTCCGGGGATGGGGTTGGTGGAGGGATCTTGATCGGTCACTGCTTCTTCTCTTGATGGCGGTCGTAACGTTGGAGGACGGCGGCGGCCGTTTCCTCAATTGAACGGCGGGTCACATCGATGACTGGCCAGCCATTGCGGGCGAACATCCGGCGCGCCTCCGCCACTTCCTGGCGGACCTCCTCGATGTCCACATAGTCGGTGTCCGTCTCCTGATTCAGCATCAGCATGCGGTTCCGCCGGATCTGCGACAGCCGGGTCGGGTCGTTTGTCAGGGCCACAATGAACGGAGCTGTCTTGTAGGTCAGCTCGGCCGGAAGCTGCACGTTCGGAACAATCGGAATATTGGCGACCTTGTAGCCACGGTTTGCAAGGTAGAGCGACGTCGGTGTCTTCGATGTTCGGGACACGCCGACGATGACGATGTCCGCGTTCTCCAGGTCATGGACCATCTGGCCGTCATCATGGGCCAGAGTGTAGTCCATCGCCGCGATCCGGTCGAAGTAGGCCGCGTCCATTTCGTGCTGACCGCCGGGCCGGGCCAACGTCTCGCGGCCGAGCACTTCACCCAGCGTCTTCAGGATCGGATCCAGGATCGACACGCTCCGCACACCCGCCCGCCGACACCCATCCTCCAGGCGCTGGCGGAGGGCCGGGTCGACAAGGGTAAACAGGACCGGGCCCGGATAGGCCTCCAATGCGTTGAGAATCTTGTCAATATGACTTTCGGTGCGGACAAGGGACCACACATGCTCTTTCGGCCTGACGCCTTGAAACTGGGCCATGGCCGCCCGGGCGACCTGGTGATTGGTCTCTCCGGTCGCGTCGGAGACGAGGTGAAGATGGATCTCTGACGGCGCGGCCATCGACAGGCTCCGGTGGATGAACGGGGGAGCGTTTGTGAAGAACTTCCGCCTTTCTCCCCCTCACCGCGATCCGTGCCCGGAAGCCCCTCCCGTGTCAAACCTCTTGTCCCGCCGTGAACAACCTCGCCGCACCAGATGCGTAAAGAATGCGGAAGCTGTGTGCGGATGATCGACCCCCGGTTTCCCCACTGTTAGGAGCAGCCGTGGGCCAGCGGTCTCACGTCTTGTCGACAGGTTGTCCCCGGATGACCAAAGGTTTGTTTCTCTTGTGGACGACTCGCGGGAGAAGCATTGAGCGGAAAAGCATCCCCAGGACTCACCGCAACAGCCTCTTCCCCATCATCTTTTTAAAAATCTATGTTTATAAGAAGGAACCGTATCCACTGGACCGAAAGCTCTCCCATGACCAGACGCTCTCGTTTTGTCTCCACCGTGATAGGAGAACGCAGCTGGCCGCCACCCATCTGGTTGATGCGCCAGGCAGGACGGTACCTGCCGGAGTATCGGGCCGTTCGGGCGGATACGGGTTCCTTCCTGGATCTCTGCTACACGCCGGACAAAGCGGCCGAGGTTACCATTCAGCCGATCGACCGGTTCGACCTGGATGCAGCGATCCTGTTCTCAGATATCCTTGTCGTGCCGGACGGTCTTGGCATGGATGTGAAGTTCATCGAAGGGACCGGGCCGGTTCTGGGTGCCTTGAAGGGACCCGAAGACCTTTCAACACTGAGCGTGGACCGCGTGACGGAGCATCTCGCCCCCGTCGCTGAGACCGTGCGTCAGGTCCGCTCCAGGCTGTTCGACGATAAAGCCCTCATCGGCTTTGCAGGCGCACCCTGGACGGTTGTGACCTACATGATCGAAGGCGGCACGAGCCGGGCGTTCGAGACGACGAAAGAATGGCTGTTCAAGGACCCGGAGAGTTTCCGGCAGTTATTGTCGATCGTGACCGAGGGAACGGTTCGGTATCTGCAACAGCAGATCGATGCGGGCGCGAACGCCGTGAAGATCTTCGACAGCTGGGCGGGTGCCGTGCCAGCGACCGCGTTCGAGATGTGTGTGATCGAGCCCGCGAAGACCATCGTTTCCCGGCTCAAGGCATCGCATCCTGACATCCCGATACTCGGCTTTCCGAGGGGGGCCGGCCCGCTCTACGTGCGCTATGCGACAGAAACAGGGGTAGATGCGGTCGCAGTGGATGCAAGCGTGCCCGTCACCTGGGCGGCTGAGCATATCCAAAGCCTGAAGCCCGTTCAGGGAAACATGGATCCAATCGCCCTTGTGGCAGGCGGAGAAGGCATGCGCCGGGAGATTGGCGCTGTCCTTGACGGGTTTGGCCAGGGTCCCTTCATCTTCAACCTCGGGCATGGGATCATTCCCAAGACCAACCCCGATCATGTGACTGCTTTGATCGAAACGATCCGGTCGACCCCGGACCCCGCAGCGAGCTGAGGGGACCGGCAACCATGTACGAGTGGGTCAAGGCGTTGCATGTGATCAGCGTCATCGCCTGGATGGCTGGAATCCTCTATCTGCCACGTCTCTACGTCTATCACGCCAACGCGGAGCCGGGCTCCGAGCTTTCGGAGACGTTCAAGGTGATGGAGCGGCGGCTTCTCAAGGCGATCATGACGCCGGCGATGATCGCGTCCTTCGTGTTTGGGTTTTGGCTTCTTTGGTTGATTCCGGACTGGATGTCGGAGCCTTGGATGCACGCGAAGCTGGCATGCGTGTTCGCGATGGCGGGCATTCACGGGTATCTGGCGGCAATCCGGAAGCGTTTTGAAGCCGACAGCAACACCAAATCCCATACCTTCTACCGGGTTCTGAACGAAGTTCCGACGGTGCTCATGGTGGTCGTCGTCATTCTCGTCATCGTTAAACCCTTCTAAGGGTTCGAACTCGACAACGCTGCCATACAATTGATGTTTAAAAGGACGGATATTCGTTTGACTTGATCCGCCGGGTTCTGTAAGTCCCGAAAGCGACACGGGTCGCGGGACCTGTGTTTCGTCCCCCAATATTTCCGATACGCCTAGCAGAACCGACCACCGGTCTCGGCGTTCAGAACCCATACGACAACCAGTAATCGGGCATCCCAGACGATGCATTTGCAAGAGCTCAAGGCGAAATCTCCCACGGATCTGCTCGCCTATGCCGAAGAGCTAGAAATCGAGAACGCGAGCCTGCTGCGAAAGCAGGACATGATGTTCGCGATCCTCAAGCAGTTGGCCGAGAATGACGTCCCAATCTATGGACAGGGCGTGCTTGAAGTCCTCCCAGACGGGTTTGGCTTCCTGCGATCGCCGGAGAGTAACTATCTTCCCGGCCCGGATGACATCTACGTCTCTCCCAGCCAGGTACGGCGCTTCGGTCTTCTGACCGGCGACACGGTCGACGGCCAAATCCGCTCCCCCAAGGATGGTGAGCGGTACTTCGCCCTGCTCAAGGTCAATAAGATCAACTTCGAGGATCCCGAGGTTGTCCGCCACCGGATCAACTTCGACAACTTGACCCCGCTTTACCCGGATGAACGGTTGCGGCTTGAGCTAGAGAAGCCGACCGACCGGCAGCAGGACTTTACCACCCGCGTCATCGATCTGATCGCACCGCTCGGCAAAGGTCAGCGTGGTCTGATCACCGCCCCGCCGCGGACCGGTAAAACGGTGATGCTGCAGAACATCGCTCACTCCATCGCGGAGAACCATCCCGAGGTCTATCTGATCGTGCTGCTGATTGATGAGCGGCCGGAGGAAGTGACCGACATGGCCCGCTCGGTGAAGGGTGAGGTCATCAGCTCCACCTTTGATGAGCCGGCGACACGGCACGTGCAGGTCACGGAGATGGTGATCGAAAAGGCGAAGCGCCTTGTCGAGCATAAGCGTGACGTCGTGATCCTCCTGGATTCCATCACCCGTCTGGCCCGTGCCTACAACACCGTGGTGCCGTCATCGGGCAAGGTGCTGACCGGCGGTGTGGACGCCAATGCCCTTCAGCGGCCGAAGCGGTTCTTCGGTGCAGCCCGGAACATCGAGGAGGGCGGGTCGCTGACCATCATCGCGACCGCGCTGATCGAGACCGGCTCCCGCATGGATGAGGTCATCTTCGAAGAGTTCAAGGGTACGGGTAACTCCGAGACAATCCTTGACCGCAAGATCTCCGACAAGCGGACCTTCCCGGCGATCGACATCACCAAGTCCGGGACCCGGAAGGAAGAGCTTCTGGTGGACAAGGCCACGCTGTCGAAGATGTGGGTCCTCCGCCGTATCCTCTCCCAGATGGGCACTGTCGATGCGATGGAGTTCCTGCTCGACAAGCTGAAGCACTCCAAGAACAACGCCGACTTCTTCGACGCGATGAATTCTTAGCCATCGCGGACCGGGGCTTAACGGACACTGCGTTGGCCCCGCGGTTGTCAGAACCATCCACCCATGCGATGTCAGCGGTGAGCCTGCTCAGCCGCCGGAGTCCCCATGTCTGCGATCCCCTCCCTTGACCAACTCGACGCGAAAGGGCGCCGTGTTTTCCTGCGCCTTGATCTGAATGTACCGATGAGCGGCGGAGCGGTTTCCGACACCACCCGGATCGACCGCGCGGCTCCGACAGTGTCCGAATTGGCGGATGCCGGCGCAAAAGTGATCATCGCGTCCCATTTCGGCCGACCGAAGGGCAAGGTGGTACCGGAGATGTCGCTGCGCCCGTTGGTGACGCCGCTATCGTCGGCCTTGGGCGGCCGGGAGGTTGCCTTCTGTGCGGAAACGGTCGGCCCTGAGACCGCCTCGACAATCGACGCTTTGCCGGAAGGCGGGATTGCGCTTCTGGAAAATCTGCGGTTCGACACCGGAGAAGAAGCGAATGATGCTGCGTTCGCGGATGCCTTGGCTGGGTTGGCGGATGTTTATGTGAACGATGCCTTCTCGGCGGCACACCGGGCTCACGCCTCCATTGATGGGATCGCGCGGCGCCTGCCGTCCTTTGCCGGGCGCCTCATGGAGGCGGAACTGACTGCCCTCTCCAAGGCGCTTGAAGCGCCTGAGCGGCCGATGCTGGCCGTCGTGGGCGGTGCAAAGGTATCGACCAAGCTCGATCTTCTGGGACACCTGGTGACGAGAGCGGATCGCCTGCTGATCGGTGGCGGCATGGCGAATACCTTCCTTTACGCGGACGGGCACCAGATCGGAACCTCGCTAGCCGAGCGGGATTTGGCGGATACAGCGAGAGAGATCCGAGCGAAGGCGGAAGCGGCGGGATGCACGATCATCCTGCAAACCGACGCGGTCGTCGCCGATCGTTTCGCAGCGGATGCGAACACCCGCGTCGTTCCGGTTTTATCCGTGCCAGAAGATCACATGATCCTGGATATTGGCCCAGCAACGGCGGAGGCGGTGATCGAGAGTTTGTCCGACGTTCGCACGGTGTGCTGGAACGGCCCCTTGGGTGGGTTCGAGACACCGCCGTTCGAGGCCGGAACCGTCGCGGTGGCGCGCGCAGTGGCAGAGCGGACGGAAGCAGGCAGCATGGTGTCGGTCGCGGGAGGGGGCGATACGGTCGCAGCCCTCAACATGGCGAAGGTCACCGACCGCTTCAGCTACGTATCGACGGCGGGCGGCGCTTTCCTGGAATGGCTGGAAGGACGCGTCCTCCCAGGCGTCGCCGTCCTGGAAAAGTAACCGTAAGGATGTTTGCGGTTAGGCCGGCACCTGACTCGGCGGAATGGGCGTTGTGGTCCGCCGCCAAGCGATCATGATCCGGTCGATGGCCTCGCTGTCTGCCTCATTGAAATAGCGCAAAGCGCTTTGCCGGACGTCCAAGCTCTCCCCGGCCCTGAACGGGTTCGACGGCTGCACGAGCACCACCAGGGCCGCGAAGTCGGCATCCGCAAACCCGGCACCCCGGCACGCGACGGCGAGGCATTCGAGGCCGGACTCGTAGAGCACCCGGCGGCATAGCTGGAGCGACAGCCCCGCCAGACGTGCCAGCGCCACCTCAAAGACCATGACCTCGCCTTCCTTCAGAAGGTCCAGCGCGATCCGGGTCGTAAGGAGATCGTGCTCCTCAAGGGTGTCCACGACCTCCCGCGCCCACGCCTCTTCCCCCTTATTCGGGCGGGATGCGAGCAGGGAGTCGACATCCACGATCGGGGCCTTCCCGTTCTGGCCCGCGGAAACGTCGAAGCCGTAACGGTCAACAAGTTCATCCCGAAGCGCCGCCGAGACCCAAGTGACCAACATTTCGACCACGGGCTTTGGCAGATCTTCCCTGGCGACCAAGGGGCCCTGATAGGAAGGACGGTCCTTTGCCGCCTCCGCGATCGCGTCGGCCGCCTCATCCGAAAGCACGGCGCCTGCGTTGCCGAGAACGGCGAGAATGACGGATTCCTCGTCCTGTTCCACCAAGGCATCAACAACAGGTGCGGAGAGCGCTGGGCGTGCGGCGATCGCCAGTCGATGGCGGAGGCTCGCATGACGTGCCACCTCCACCAGCGTCGGATCGTCGAGAACGGGGCTCCAACGCAGGATCGGCTCGGCGACCGAGATCTCGTCCCGTGCCAACTTTCTGATGATTTCGGGCGGCGCGTCCGGCTCTCTCGCGAGACGGTCAGCGAGTGCGCGGCGGACAGCCGATTCCGCGTCCCGGAGGATGTGGTGAATGATCTGATCGACGGTCTTTGTTTCCGCCGCCGACATTTCCGGCGCGGACGCCAGCGTCAGCCCCCCGACACTGGAGGCCAGCGCAGAGCGGCCCTGAACGGACGGGTCTTCCGCCAGCGCGACGAGGTGATTGAACGTCGTCGCACCGCCGCGTTTCAGAGATTGAACCGTCCCGTGACCCATATCTGGTCTGATCCCCGCGAGACCTTGAATCCAAATTAACTTAGAGCCCGTCCACAAAGTCATTGAATCGTTGGAATCGTTTGTGATTCACTATCTTGTAGCGATTGATGAGGGAGCTACCAGATGTGGACGAAAGAAAACCGTGCCCGTTATGAGCGCCGGGGCCTTCGGTACCCGAGTGATCTGACGGACGGAGAGTGGTCGGTTCTGGCGCCGTTGATCCCGCCGGCCCGGCATGGCGGCCGCAAGCGGTCGGTTGACGTTCGCGCGGTGATCAATGGCTTGCTCTATGTTCTGGAGACCGGCTGCCCGTGGCGCCATTTGCCGAAGGACTTTCCGCCGAAGAGCACGGTGCATGGGTATTTCGATCTGTGGGCCTGGGACGGCACGCTCGAGCGGATGCACGATACGCTCTATGTGGCGTTGCGCGAGGCGGAAGGCCGAGAGGGGCAACCGAGCGCCGCGATTATCGACAGCCAAAGCGCCAAATCGGCGCAAAAAGGGGGGCGTCGCTTGACCCGATCGGCTATGACGCGGGCAAGAAGACGCGCGGCGTGAAGCGCCACATCCTCACTGACCATGGCGGACTGCTGCTCACGGCGGTGGTGCATCCAGCCGACATTCAGGACCGCGACGGCGCGGCCTTGGTTTTGAGCAAGCGGGTGCGGCGACGGTTTCCATTCATCGAGGTGGTCTTCGCCGATGCCGGCTACCAGGGGCCGAAAGCCGCCAAGGCGGTGGCCAAGACCGGGCCCTGGCGGCTGGAAATCATCAAGCGGAGCGACGGCGCCAAGGGCTTCATGGTGCAGGCCAAGCGCTGGATCGTCGAACGCACGCTGGCCTGGATCTCGCGCAACCGAAGGCTCGCCCGAGACTTCGAGGCGCGGGCGCGAACCGCCACCGCCTTCATCTACCTCGCCATGATCAAGATCATGGTACGCCGCTTGAAACAAACATGAACTTTATGGACGGACTCTTAGAGAGATAGGAAACCCTAGTCTTTCCGACGAATGAGTTCTTAATGCGGGCTTGAGAGTCTTAGGTCAACCTCGCAATACAGGGAGTTCGTTGACTCTCAAGCTCTTGACCCCTAGATTTGTATTAGAGGTCGAGAAAATGCTGACACCTGCAACAAGTCCAATACCGATTACAACGCCCGTTGCTGCCGCTGTTGTTACGCGTCAGAACGATATTCAGCGTGATCGGGGCACCCGGACGCAGCTTGCGCAGGCAGTTTCAAGCAACCAGGAAAGCGACGGTATCGAGAACAGGGACCCCCGTCAGGAGGCTCTGCAGTCGCTTGCCAACCGGCAGACCTCCGGTGGGGAAGAGCGCGGTAGCGAAGTCGACATCCTGGTCTGACCCGGTGGCGCCGTATCCCGCGACCAATAAAAAAGCTCCTTATATCAGAAGGATGGAGACGGCTGCGTGAGCGCTGGCGGTGGCAAGAGCGGCCCGCACGGCAGCCCGGTTTTCGCCCGTGTCGACGGTCGTGACTACCCGGCCGACGGTCCGATCCATCGCCGCGTGCCCCCCGGTGACGATCGGGAGCGGCTGGTCTGCGATGAGTGCGGTTTTGTAAACTACATCAATCCGAAGATTATCGTCGGATCGGTCGCGACCTGGGAGGACAAGGTTCTCCTCTGCCGCCGCGCCATCGAACCACGTTCCGGGTTCTGGACTCTGCCCGCCGGCTTCATGGAGGAACGGGAGACCACGATCGAAGGGGCGATGCGGGAGGCCCGTGAAGAAGCCAATGCGGAGATTGAGATCGACATGCTTCTGGGTGTGTACAACATCCCCCGCATCAGCCAGGTGCAACTGATCTACAGGGCCCGTCTGTTGAACCCCAATATATCGCCCGGCCCCGAATCCCTCGATGTGCGTCTGTTCGGCTGGGACGAGATCCCATGGCCCGATGTCGCGTTCCCAAGCGTCAACTGGGCGTTGGGTCACTGGCAGGAGGCGGAAGGACAGACAGACTTCGCCCCACGCCCGGAAGGGCCCATGGGCGTTTAGACCTTCGGCCGACCTTTTGGATCGATGTATTTGAGTTCCGTCAGCAACGGCCGATGCGCGTCGACGATGCGGGCGATCTGACCCTCATTCAGAACGCCACGCCAGCCACCGACCTTGCCGGCCCTGAAGAAGCGCTGATCGGCGCGGACCCGCTCCTTGAAGCCCTGTGACGCCTCCTGGCGGCTGACTTCCGAGAACGAACTGTTCTTGATTGCCCGCTTTAGGCGCTCGGTGTTCTGAGGAAGCCCCATATACTTAACGAACCGCCCGAACGTCTTGGTCGGGGTCCGGGCCATATCCTCGTAGCGAAGAAGCAACGGCTGGAAGTTCGGAACCGAGAACCAGCTTCGGTAATGGTCAGTCCAGTTGCCGATGACCTGAAACACGGCAGCCCCGGTCGTCGGAGTCCGCTGAAAGTCGGCGCACATCATGTCCATGGCATCAGGGATCGACAGGCTGTAGTGGTCGGCCAGAGACAAGGTCAAATCGAACGGGTTCCGGACGATGTAAATGGCGCCTGCCGTGTGCTCCAGGTGTATGAGGGGTCTTCCATCATGGATCATCAGCGCGTTGTGGGTCTTGACGATGGGTGTTTCGCGTCCGGAGGCCCATTGACGCTGCAGCGGCTCCCGCAAAGCATGGATCTCCGGCTCGGATAGGCCGCTGAGGGGCCGCCCCGCCGCCTGTTCGTAGAGCGGAACCATCGCGTCGCCCAGCTTCACCACGCCGAGGTCGTTGATCGCTGCGGGGGCTGTGGTGTTCTGGAACAGGTTCTCGATGAAGATCCGCAGCCACGTATTCCCAGACTTGGGGTACGAGGCCAGCCAGAGGATCCCGGGCACCGCGCGCCTCCTAGCTATGGAACCGGATCAGGATCCCGCGGGCCTCAAAATCCGACAGGAGGGTGCCGAGCATTGGTCCGGCGGTGGGAAAGGCTTCCATCAGGTCGGTCGCCCACACGAATTCCCGCTCAAGGACGTATTTGGCGATTGGGGCCACCGCTTCGGGGAGGTCCACCTTCTCCGATCCCATCTCCAGCGCCCAATTGGGCCCACGCCGGACCAACATTGGCGGGCGGCGGTGGACCATGAAGAACTGATCCGCGTCCCGGCGCGGTAGGCGGTGCCGGAAGACTTTATCGTGGAGGTTCTGCATCTGCATGTGCCGGACGGCGGCGTGGAACTTCGGATCCGCCATCCGGGCGGCAACGATCTGGCCGAGCTCGGTCAGGTACGCGGCCAATCCCCCCGGATCGTCGAGATGCGGCAAGGACCGGCGGAAAGCGTCTTCGGGCTGAATGTCCCGCGCCAACATGGTGAAGGCGGTCGCCCCCATGTCGTGGGTGGCGCCGAACGAAAGGTGCAGCGAATCCCCCTCACGCGCCAAGGCGTCATGGTAAAGGCCGCGCGGGATGTAGAGAACGTCCCCCGGCTTCATCAGCACCTGCTCAACGATCTCGCCGCGCATCTGATGGTGCTGCTCCACCGAGAAATCCGCGGGGCTTACACCGGGCATGAACGCGGGATTGGGCGCGCGTCCACTGTAGATGTTCCACAGCTTCTCGCCCTCGATCTGGATGGCGAAGACGTCCATGACGTCGAAATGGGATTCGTATCCGCGAACTTCTTTCCAGGAACAGTAAGCGTTGCAAGAGGTTGGCGCGCCGGTCAGCCGTTCCAGGCACAACGCCACGTCCTGGATCGCCGGATCGATCCCGTGGAGGAAATCGAGCACCAGCGTCGCGCCTTGCCGGAGGAAATGGTTGACCCGGTTCTGATCGGGCCGCATCACCTTGCCGCCCTGGCGGCCAACGCCGGACCGGCAGTACTGGGCCGCCGGTATGACCTGACCGTCAAGCGCCAGCTCGATCGTGCCTTCCTCCCAAAGGGCGGAGCGGTTGAAGAGGTCGTTTAACGCCGTCCAAGAGAACAGCATATCCACGTCCTCGAAAGCACCGTGCTCCACGTAATGCTTCTTGTCGAAACGCTCATCCAGGAACTGGCGGCGCGAGATCTTCTTGAAGAGGCGGGAAAACTCGATGTCCATTGGACCGCTCGGCTCCGGGTTGGTGAGGGGTCAAGGGAGGCGTCCAACTGATGCGGGACTGACCGGGTGATAGCGGATTCCGGCCGTTCGGAGAAGGGGGCATGCCCGGACGGATGCTGGAGAAGCGCAACCGGGACTGTCCGCTGCGCTCCGATCCTGCTAAACAGCCGCAAAATAGAAGGAGTTCGAGCCATGACCGCCGGCCGCGTGGCAAGCGTCACCCGCAACACGACCGAAACCCGCATTAACGGGTCCGTCAATCTCGACGGATCGGGCGCCTACGATGTCGCAACGGGCATCGGCTTCCTGGACCACATGTTGGAGCAGCTTTCGCGGCATTCCCTCATGGACCTGACGCTTCGGGCGGAAGGTGACCTTCACATTGATTTCCATCACACGGCCGAGGATTCCGGCTACGTGGTGGGTGAGGCGGTCGCCTCTGCCTTGGGGGACCGGAAAGGCATCACCCGGTATGGCTCGGCCTATGCGCCGATGGACGAGACGTTGACCCGGGTCGCTCTCGATATTTCTGGCCGTCCCATGCTGGTCTGGCGGGTCGATTTCCCGCGCGAGAAGATCGGCGACTTCGACACCGAGCTGTTCCAGGAATGGTTCCGCGCTTTCGCACAGTCCGCCGGGATCACGCTGCATGTGGAAACACTCTACGGGGTGAATGCCCACCACATTGCGGAGTCCTGTTTCAAGGGACTGGCCCGGGCCCTTCGTCAAGCCGTCGAGATTGATCCCCGCCGCGCGGATGCCGTTCCGTCGACGAAGGGGACGTTGGGCTAGTTCCACCAGGACGCCTGGGCGGACGGGAGGGGCACCATGTCGTATCTGATAGATCGCAGAGAGATCTTCGAGAAGTTGTCCGGCGACAACCTGGAGAAGGTAGCCCGCCAGATACAGACCTACATCGACACCGAGCCCCCGTATTCCGGGGATCGGTGGCACGCGATGCATGACCATTTCACTGTCAGGCGCCTGATCGGCGATGTGCCAGAAGAAACGGCGTCTCTTTTCTCTCCTAATTTTATCGGGCGCTTCAATCTGGCGGAGATTCTTCAGCGCGATATCACGGACATCAACGCCCGTTTGGAGAGCCAGCTGCTAGAGCACGGCTACAAGGAGAATCCCCGTGACTGGGCGGGTATCGCGGGTGATGAAAAGCTGATCATCAACGATGCGCGATTTCTGCTCGACAGCCAGCCCTTCGCCGGGGTTTGGCGCGTCATCGACGGAATTGCCAGTCAGTACCTTGCGGAAATGCGCAAGTTCAAAGCATTGGCCCCGTTCATGGAGCCCCGATACGGCCACCGCATCTTCGCTTCGGCGACAAGAGGCAACGGCTATCACCAGAGCCACATTCACTCGAAGGCCAGCTTTGTCATGGTCTACTACGTCCGTGTGTTTGAGGCGGGTCCGGCAACACTTCAGTTCGGCACCCATGCCTCTTTCAATGTGCCGCCTTTCGCCAAGTGTGAGCCTGTGGAGGGGGACATGATCATCTTCCCCGCCTTTTTTGCTCACAGCTCCACACCGACGAACTACGAAGGGCTGCGTGCGACCATCGGGGTTGAGTTTGAACCGGAAAGCCTGTCGCGGACCGCTTCGACCTGCTAAGACCCCGGCCCGAATATCAACAAACCCAACCGTGAGTGACCCACCATGGATGTTGCCGTCGTCGATTACGGCTCGGGCAATCTGAAGTCTGCCGCCAAGGCTCTAACACGGGCGGCCAAGGAAAGTGGTTCGTCTGCCACCATCCTGGTGACCGACGATGCCGCCGTCGTGGCTGCCGCAGACCGCGTCGTTCTCCCTGGTGTCGGGGCCTACGCGGACTGTAAACGAGGCCTGGCGGCGGTGGATGGCATGACCGAAGCGGTCGAAGAGCTGGTTCGTGTCCGGGGCCGGCCGTTTCTGGGGATCTGCGTCGGCATGCAACTGATGGCGGAACGCGGGCTCGAGCACGGTGAGACCGCTGGGTTCGGGTGGATGAAGGGCGATGTTGTCCGTCTTGCCGGCGGTCACGACGCGGACGGCCATTCGCTGAAGATCCCGCATATGGGCTGGAACACGCTATCGGTGGACCAGCAACATCCCGTCCTGGCCGGTATCAGAAGCGGCGATTACGCCTACTTCGTCCACAGCTACCACTTCAAGGCCGACGCCAGCGCCGTCCTCGCGACCGCCGGCTACGGCGAGACCGTGACGGCCATGGTCGGCAAGGACACAATGGTCGGCACACAATTCCACCCGGAAAAGAGTCAGGCGACGGGTCTGCGTCTCTTGGCAAACTTCCTGTCGTGGTCACCGTGAAGGGGGGCACCGAATGACGGATACCGGCGCCGGCATGGGCGGCCATATGTCCCAATCCACCGTCGAACGGTTGGAAACCCTGACGCCCGTCGATCTGAACGACCTGTGTGACGCGACGGATGCGGCGATCCGCGATGGTGGTGGCTTCGGCTGGCTCACCCCGCCGCCACGGGAGACACTGGAGGCGTTCTGGCGCGGCGTGATGATCATGCCGGAGCGGGATCTCTTCGTCGGCAGGTTGGACGGCACGATCGGCGGGACCGCGCAGCTTCATCGCCCAACCAAGAACAATGAGGCTCAGGGCTTCGCGTGCAACCTGACGACCAACTTCGTGGCACCTTGGGCCCGAGGCCATGGACTGTCCCGCATGTTGGTCGAGCTCGCTGAAGACCACGCTAGGAACCTCGGCTTCCGTGTCCTGAACTTGGATGTCCGGGAAACACAACTTGCCGCGATCCGCGTTTATGAGGCCTTGGGCTATGTGCGCTTCGGCTCCCATCCCTACTACGCGCTGGTCCGGAACCGCTTTGTGATGGGCCATTTCTACTACAAGCTCTTGGCCGAACTGCCCGGCCAGGGCATCGGTGAAGAGACAGGCGGACCGGCATGATCCTCTTCCCGGCGATTGACTTGAAGAATGGCCAATGTGTCCGCCTTCTCCATGGCGACATGGACAAGGCCACGGTTTACGGCGACGACCCGGCGGCACAGGCCCGGGCATTCGTTGATGCCGGGTGTGAATGGCTGCACGTGGTTGATTTGGACGGCGCGTTCTCCGGCAGGTCCGAGAACAAAGCATCCGTCGAGGCCATCATTTCCGCCTGCCCGGTGCCGATCCAGCTCGGCGGCGGGATTCGGGATATGGCGGCCATTGACGGGTGGCTAACCGCCGGCGTGACCCGGGTCATTCTGGGCACGGTCGCCGTGCGGGAGCCGGATCTTGTCCGGGAGGCCTGCCGTACCTTTCCGGGGCGAATAGCGCTCGGCATCGATGCCCGTGACGGACGGGTCGCGGTTGCCGGTTGGGCGGAGACCTCGGACCTCTCGGCGCCCGAACTCGCCCTGCGGTTTGAAGACGCGGGCGCTGCGGCGATCATTTTTACCGACATTGGACGGGACGGCGACCTGTCGGGCCCGAATGTCGAGGCAACTGCTGCCTTGGCGAAAGGCCTTTCGACCCCTGTCATCGCGTCCGGTGGCGTATCGACGGTCGAGGATCTGCTGGCTCTCCGAGAGTTCGAGGCAGACGGAATCATCGGAGCTATCTCCGGGCGGGCCTTGTATGACGGACGGATCGACCTGGCCGCCGCCCTTTCGGCGCTTTCGAAGCGAGAAACGGAGACCGCGGCATGCTGACGATCCGGGTCATTCCGTGCCTCGACGTCAAAGACGGGCGCGTGGTGAAGGGTGTGAACTTCGTCGATCTTGTGGATGCCGGCGATCCTGTCGAGCAGGCCCGGCTCTATGACGCGGAAGGGGCGGACGAGCTCTGTTTTCTCGATATCACCGCAAGCAGCGACGGCCGCGACACCTTGTTCGACGTGGTGGCCCGGACAGCCGAGCAGTGTTTCATGCCATTGACGGTTGGCGGTGGCGTTCGAACGCTGGAGGACATCCGCACGCTTCTGCTGTCCGGCGCGGATAAAGTGTCCATCAATACCGCTGCGGTCAAACGGCCCGAGTTCGTCAAAGAGGCGGCGGAGAAGTTCGGGACGCAATGCATCACCGTCGCGGTCGATGCGAAAGAAGTCTCGCCCGGCCGCTACGAGATCTTCACCCACGGGGGCCGGAACCCGACCGGTTTGGATGCTGTCGCGTGGTCGGAACGGATGGAATCCCTCGGCGCGGGGGAGATTCTGCTCACATCCATGGACCGGGACGGGACCAAGAAAGGGTTCCACCTGGGCATGACGCGCACCATCGCTGACGCAGTTGGTGTTCCGGTCATCGCGTCCGGTGGTGTGGGCACTCTTGACCATTTGGTCGAAGGGGTCCGAGAGGGTGGGGCGTCGGCGGTGCTCGCCGCGTCGATCTTCCATTTTGGCACCTACCGGATCGGGGACGCCAAGGCGGCGATGGCCGCGGCGGGCATACCGGTGCGTCCAACGGCTTGAGTGAGGGGATGATGACCCAGTCCGAGACACCGCCCGGGATGAAGCAGCAGTCACATATCCTTGACACTGTTTACGAGGTGGTCGCTGCGCGCCGGGGGACGGATCCGTCGGCGTCCTATACCGCAAAACTTTTCGCCAAAGGCCGGCCCAAGATCGCCCAGAAAGTCGGTGAAGAGGCGGTCGAGGCGGTCATTGCCGCGATGGCGGATGATCCTGAGGCGCTCGTTTCTGAGAGTGCGGATCTGCTGTATCACCTTATGGTGCTTTGGGCGGATGCTGGTGTTGTGCCAGAGGCGGTCTGGGAAGAACTGGGCCGGCGGCAGGGCATATCGGGACTGACCGAGAAGGCTTCGAGAACGGGGGCGGACCAATGAGCTACGATGATCAGAACATTTTCGCGAAGATTCTCCGGGGCGAAATCCCGAACAACACTGTCTATGAGGACGAACACGTCCTGGCATTTCATGACATCCAGCCCCAGGCACCAGGCCACGTTCTGGTAATCCCGAAAGGTGGATACGTGAACATGGACGACTTCAGCGCCAATGCCAGTGATGAAGAGATTGTCGCTTGGGTCCGCGCGATTGGCAAAGTCGCTAGGCTGGTAGAGGTGGATAAGACTGGATACCGGACGATCGCCAACAACGGGGTCGATGCGGTCCAAGAAGTTCCTCATCTTCACATGCACGTACTAGGGGGCCGTCGGCTTGGCCGCATGCTGGAGAAAGCGCAGTCCTGATCCGAACGAGAGATCAGACGGACTCTATTAACCCCAATATTTGTGAATCCCCGACTCTGCAAACACGTTTTGTAGGATTCGACACTACTTTTCGCGGGGGTTTATCTTTGAGCCTCTCGATAGAGTATGTACTTTGATTCAATCATTGTCTCGGATTGTAGAGCCGCTTGGTGTCGAATTGGTAGATTCGCGTTTCAGCAGTGCAGATCACAGATTCATTTATTGTTAACTATCAAGACGATCCCCAAATCCAGCACAATCACTTTATGCCTAAAGCCGACTAATTTTGGCGCGTGAGGCTTAACTATAGAGCACGCATAAATAATGATGCCTCTTTCTTGATGAGAAGCCTTGAAATACCGACCACAACGACTACACTTTAGAACCGTTATGAGGCAGCGACAGTTGCGCAGCGCGTACCGCTAAGGTGAGGCGGTTCGGATGTCTGCGCAGGAAGCATCGGGATGGCGGCAAGCGCCGAGGAACTGCAGGTCTTTCTTCAGTCCGTCGCGAAGAAGCATCAGAACTTTCTGAGGCGGTATCCGGGCGGTGAGCTGGCCGATCTGCGCAACAAGGATCTGAGGGCGGTCCAACTGCCCGGCTTTGATTTGCGCCAGGCCTTACTTGCGGGCGCGAACCTTCAAGGCATTTGGCGGGTGCGGACCTGTCTGACGCTCAGATGATCACTGTTCGCCTGGCCGGCGCCGATCTATCCGGCAGCAAACTGGTGGGCGCCAATCTTCGGGGCGCGTCTCTGGCCAATGCGAAGATGATGGCGGCTGACCTGACGGATGCCGATCTTCGTCCCATGCGCCTGAAGGACATCCACCACGCGATCGAGCAGAGTACGGATCTTCAGAACGCGGATGTCTCGGAATCCGAATTCGTCCGTACCGATCTTTCCAGCGCGAACCTGTCGGGTGCGGTTGCGGTGAACGCCAAGTTCATCGAGGCGCGGCTTAATGACGCGAACCTCCACCATGCCGATCTGGGCAAGGCGGTTTTCCAGGGCGCGAGCATGAAGGGCGCCAACCTCCAGGGCGCCAATCTCAGCATGGCGTCGCTCCGGGAGAGCGACTTGAGTGGAGCGGATCTCCGGTCGGCGAATTTCGACGGCGCGGATATGACCGATGCCGTTCTGACCGATTGCCGGATCGCCACGGGCATGGATGCGCTGGCGCCCGACATCAAGGAGGAGCTGTCCCAACATTTCATGTGGGTGAGTTCTTCCGGCCGAAAGGGCCGCCGTGCGGATCTTCGGAACCGGGATCTTTCCAAGCTCGATCTCAGCGGAACCGATCTGAGTGCGGGTGACCTGCGCGGCGCCCGTCTTACCGGGGCGAAGCTGAAGGGTTGCTCTCTCCGGTTTGCTGTGTTCGAGGGCGCCGACCTGCAGCAGGCCGACCTGTCTAGAGCGGATATGCGGGGCGCCAATCTTCGGGAGGCGGATTTGAGCGGGGCGGTCCTGATCTCTGCGCGTCTGTCCCGCATTGCCATTCTCCGGCCCGACACTCTCGAGGTTCTCCGCGAGTGGCCGACGGACCTGAGGGGCGCCAAGATGATCGGCGCGAACCTGCAGAGGGCGGATTTTGCGGGCGCGCTGGTTGAGAACACCGTCTTCGACCACGCCAACGTCACCCACGCCTCGTTCTCCGAGGTCGCCCTCGCCGCATGCTCTTTCCAGGACGCTCAAGGCCTGTCGGTTTCAAATTCCGCCTAGAGGCGGATGGATCGAGCGGATCCACGGCCCGCACTTTGATCACAAAGTGACCCAAGCGCCGGACGATCTGCTCCGGGCTCCTGTCCGAAAACGCTCCCCAACTCTTCGTTAGGCCCCTCTGGCACGGATAGACGGAGGGGTGAGCATGGTTTCCAGAGCCACGACGGTTGCGTTCCGGGGCATCGAGACGCTGGACATCGACGTGCAGGTGCATCTGGCCAACGCGCTGCCCGCCTTCTCGATTGTCGGGCTTCCTGCCAAAGCCGTGGATGAAAGCAAGGACCGGGTCCGCTCCGCCCTCTCGGCTCTGGGCCTGTCTCTCCCCCCAAAGCGCATTACGGTCAATCTTGCACCGGCAGATGTGGTGAAGGAGGGCAGCCACTATGATCTCCCGATCGCACTCGGGATTCTCGCCGCGATGGGCGTGCTGGCGCCGGAGCAACTTACGGGCTATGTGGCGCTCGGCGAGCTCGCCCTGGACGGAAAGCTGACGGAGGTCGCGGGCGTGCTGCCGACGGCAATCGGGGCCGCTTCGAGCGGGCGGGGCCTCATCTGTCCGGCGGAGAGCGGCCCAGAGGCCGCATGGGCCGACGGACTGGAGATCATCGCGGCACCGGATCTGATCAGCCTCCTGAACCACTTCAAGGGAACACAGGTCCTGTCCGCCCCTGACCGGACCCTTGTCGGCGGCGCTGGCCGGCACCCGGACATGCGGGACATCAAAGGTCAGGAAACCGCGAAACGGGCGCTGGAGATCGCGGCCAGCGGCGGCCACAACCTGCTGATGGTGGGGCCGCCGGGCTCGGGAAAATCCATGCTGGCAGCACGGCTCCCTGGTGTGCTTCCCGCTTTGGATGCGGCGGAGGCCCTGGAGGTCAGCATGATCCGGAGCGTGGCGGGACTTCTGGATCGCGGCCGGATCTCCCGGGACCGTCCGTTCCGGGACCCCCATCACTCCAGCAGTATTCCGGCCTTGGTCGGTGGGGGAGCGATGGCCCGTCCGGGCGAGGTGTCTCTCGCCCACCGCGGCGTCCTGTTTCTTGATGAGCTGGCGGAGTTTCCATCTCCGGTGCTGGATTCCCTTCGCCAGTCGATCGAAACGGGTCATGCGGTTGTCTCCCGGGCCAAGCACCGGGTCACCTACCCAGCCCGTTTCCAGTTGGTTGCCGCGATGAATCCCTGCCGCTGCGGGCATCTTGGGGATCCCGACCGGGCCTGCCCGCGCGCGCCCGGGTGTGGAAGAGCATATCTTTCAAAGGTTTCTGGACCCCTCCTCGACCGTTTCGATCTCAAAATAGAGGTTGGTGCCGTGTCCGCCGCTGACCTGACCCTGCCTCCGCCCGCCGAAGGAAGCAGCGAGCTTGCCGGCCGGGTGTCCTCCGCGAGACGTCGCCAGTACTTACGTTACGCAGATGAAACAAAAACCAGCCGTCTTCAGGATGGTGACAATGACGCCGGCTCAGCATCATTTGCCTCCCCCGTGCGGACCAACGCGGAGGCGGACGGCCAGGTGCTAACAGCCATCGCCTCCCCCGATGACGGGGGTAAAGCGTTGCTGTCCCATGCGGCCGACCGTCTTCGGTTCTCAGCCAGGGCGTATCATCGGGTCCTGCGCGTTGCCCGGACCATCGCCGACATGGATGGAGTGGACGGGGTGCAGCGACGCCATGTGGCCGAGGCGATCTCCTTCAGGGGGGATACGGCCTAAGAGAGCCCAAGGACGTCCCGCATCGTGTAAAGACCCGGTTTCCGGCCCGCCAGCCACAGGGCAGCGCGGACCGCGCCCCCAGCGAAGATGTGGCGTCCGGCGGCTTTATGGCCGATTTCAACGCGTTCCCCGGGGCCGGCGAAGATCACGGTGTGCTCTCCGACGACGTCTCCACCGCGAAGGGTCGCGAAACCGATCTTCCCGGTTTCCCGGGCTCCTGTGTGCCCTTCCCGCGACCAAACCGCCATATTGTCAAGGTTTCCGCCGCGTCCGCGGGCAGCAGCACGGCCCAGGCCGACGGCTGTTCCTGAAGGAGCGTCGATCTTTCGGCCGTGATGCATCTCAACGATCTCAATGTCGTAGTCGTCCCCCAGAGTGGCCGCGACCTGCTCGACAAGAGCGTTCAGGATCGTGACGCCCAGGCTCATGTTCGGTGCGAAGACGATGGGAACGGATTGAGCGGCTGCCGACAGGGCGGCCTCTTCGTCAGCCGATAAGCCGGTCGTCCCGATGACGAGGGGGACGGCTGGGCCGGCGGCGGACCGTTCCGCCAGCGCGATCGTTTGTGCGGGCAGAGTGAAGTCGATCACCACATCGGAATCAGCGAGCAGTTTGGCCGGATCCGACGTCGCGGTGACATTGAGGGGATCACCCCCCACAAACGCGGACAAATCCTTGCCTTCGTTGGCACTACCGGGTCGTGCTGAGCCCGCAGACAGGCTGGTTTCCGGGCGATTCAGGACGTCGAGAGCGATCATCACCCCCATTCTGCCGCCGATTCCGGCGACCCCGACACGTAAAGCGGCCATTTTCGTTCCCAATTGGTATGTGACGCGATGGTTCCGACCCTATAGGGATTGGGGAAGCGTGACCAAGGGAATTGACGGATTGAGCAGCGTTTCGGCACTATTCAGCACACCAGATCGAATTGAAAAGAGGAAAAGTGTCATGGATTTATCTGTTACGTGTCTTGGTGCATTGAGATTCGGCCCAGCAAGCGGATACGCCCTTCGGGAGCGCATAAACACGTGGTTTGGGCACTTTCGGACCGTCAGTGTCGGCTCTCTCTATCCCGTGCTTGGTAAGCTGACCGCGAAAGGGCTTGTAGAGATCGAAGGTGATCGCTCCGCGTCTCTGGACCGTCGAATTCACCGGATCACGGAGGCAGGGCTCAGCACCTTTCGGGGTGCAATGGTTGCTCTCCCGCCAGACGAGAAGATTGAATCAAATTTTCTTGCGTCGATGTTCTTTGCAGACGTCCTCGATCCAGAAGATGCTCGCGCGAAAGTCGATGAGCGTCTCGGTATGTTGCAAGCTGAGATACGAGCGCTACTTGCTCTTCAGAACCCGGAAATGAGTGAAGGGCAACGGCTGTCGGTGCGCTACGCACTGGTAGTTCGACGGGCGGCTGTGGAGTTCCTCAGGGGAGAGGGTCAGGCTTTGATGAGTGAGATCCATCGTAGATCTATTTGAAAACAATGGTTTAGAGGTGAGTAATACCCAGCGTTTTCGAGATCTAACGGTATGACTTTGGCGTTTGGTTAGATCTGGGAAAATGTCGGCGGTCGGTCACGGATCTTGAGTGCGTGGCTGCTCAGTCGCGGCGATCGCCAAAGAATTCCTTGAACCGGTCGAAGAATCCGGACGCCTGCGGGCTGGTATCCCAATTCTGGTCGCCCGCAAACTCTTCCAGAAGTTGTTTCTGGCGCTTTGTTAGGTTCATTGGGGTTTCGACCATGGCTTCGACGTAGAGATCGCCTCGTGCCGGACTGCGCAGGACCGACATCCCTTTACCCTTCAGCCGGAACTGAGTGCCGCTTTGGGTGCCCGGTGCGACGGTGATGCGTGCGCGATTCCCCTCGATCGTCGGCACCTCGACCTGACCGCCGAGCGCGGCCGTCGTCATGGGAAGGGGCAGACGGCAGTAGAGATCGGCGCCTTCGCGCTTGAACAGGGGATGATCGCGGACGGAGAGAAATAGATAAAGGTCACCGGGAGCGGCGCCTCTCATACCGACTTCGCCCTCCCCTGACAGACGGATCCGGGTTCCGTCTTCAATGCCGGCGGGAATATCCACGGACAGTGTTTTCTCGCGCTGAACGCGGCCTGCGCCATTACAGACTTTACAGGGATCCTCGATGATCTGACCGGCGCCGTTACAGGTTGGACAGGTCCTCTCGATCATGAAGAACCCCTGCTGTGCCCGGATCTTGCCGCGTCCCTGGCAGGTTTGACAGGTCTTCGGCTTGGAGCCGGCTTCTCCGCCAGTACCGTCGCAGGACTCGCACGTAACGGAGGTCGGCACGTCAATTTGCGTCTTCTTTCCGGCAAACGCCTCTTCCAGCGTGATGGCCATATTGAAGCGGAGGTCTGCACCGCGACGGCTGCCGCCACCGCTGGACCGGCGCCCGCCCATGAAATCGCCGAAGACCTCTTCAAACATGTCGGACAGGTCGGAGAAACCGCCGCCTGCGAATCCGCCACCGCCAAATCCGCCTCGGCCGCCCGATTCAAACGCCTCGTGCCCGAACTGGTCGTAGGCCGCTCGTTTCTGCTGATCTTTGAGGATGTCGTAAGCTTCATTGAGTTCCTTGAAGTTCCGCTCCGCCTCCGGGTCGTCCGGGTTGCGGTCGGGGTGGAACTTCATGGCGAGCTTGCGGTAGGCCGATTTCATCTCCGCTTCGGAAGCGGAGCGCGCCACGCCGAGCACGTCGTAATAGTCACGCTTGGACATGGTTGCTCGCGGCCCTCATTCTTGGCGTCTTCCGGCGGACGCCGGGGACGGAGCCGATATCTCAATGGCCGGACGGCCGGGCGAGAAACCGGCGGAACCGGCCCGCGCGCGTGGTGCGGGCCGTCGCTTGGTTCGCCGGCGTATTAGGCCGATTTGTTCCGGTTCTGGTCGTCGACTTCCTCAAAGTCGGCGTCGACGACACCACTGTCATCCTTGGGCGCGGACGCATCGTCGGCCGGCGCCTCCCCCGCGTCGGCGGATGGGGCGTCTTCAGCTTCACCGGCCTGGGCGGCCGCGTACATCGCTTCGCCCAGTTTCATCGACGCCTGCTGAAGCGCGTCCATCTTGGACTTGATCTCGCCGACGTCTTCGCCCTCGTTCGCGGTCTTCAGCTCCGCGACTTTGGTCTCGACGTCGCGGCGATCGCCCTCGGAGATGTTCTCGCCATGATCGGCCAGCATCTTCTCGGTGGCGTGGATCAACCCCTCGGCCTGGTTGCGGGTCTCAACAAGCTCACGCCGCGCCTTGTCGGAGGCGGCGTTGCTTTCCGCTTCCTTGATCATCGTCTCGATATCGGCGTCGGACAGACCACCGGATGCCTGGATCCGGATCTGCTGCTCCTTGTTGGTCGCCTTGTCTTTTGCGGAGACGTTGACGATGCCATTGGCGTCGATGTCGAACGTGACCTCAACCTGCGGCACGCCGCGGGGTGCCGGCGGAATGCCGACGAGATCGAACTGGCCGAGGATCTTGTTGTCCGCCGCCATCTCGCGCTCGCCCTGGAAGACCCGGATGGTCACCGCCGTCTGATTGTCTTCGGCGGTGGAGAACACCTGGCTCTTCTTCGTCGGAATGGTCGTGTTCCGGTCGATCAGGCGGGTGAACACGCCGCCCAGGGTCTCGATGCCGAGAGACAGCGGGGTGACGTCAAGAAGGAGAACGTCCTTCACATCGCCCTTCAGAACACCGGCCTGGATCGCGGCGCCTGTGGCGACCACCTCGTCCGGGTTCACGCCGCGGTGCGGCTCACGGCCGAAGAAGCTCTTCACCGTCTCGATGATCTTGGGCATGCGGGTCATGCCGCCGACCAGGATGACCTCGTCAATCTCACCCGCCGAGAGACGCGCATCCTTCAGCGCCGCCTTGCAGGGCTCGACGGTCCGCTCAACCAGATCCTCGACCAGCGCTTCGAGTTTCGCCCGGGTCAGCTTGATGTTGAGGTGCTTCGGGCCCGTCTGGTCGGCCGTGATGAACGGTAGGTTCACCTCGGTCTGCATGGACGATGAAAGCTCGATCTTCGCCTTCTCGGCAGCCTCTTTCAGGCGCTGGAGTGCAAGCTTGTCAGAGCGGAGGTCAATCCCGTTCTCTTTCTTGAACTCGTCGGCGAGGTAGTCGATGACCCGCTGGTCGAAGTCCTCACCGCCGAGGAACGTATCGCCGTTGGTCGACTTCACCTCGAACACGCCGTCTCCGATCTCGAGGATGGAAACGTCAAACGTGCCACCACCAAGGTCATAAACCGCGATTGTGCCCGTGGACTTCTTGTCCAAGCCGTAAGCAAGCGCTGCGGCCGTCGGCTCGTTGATGATCCGGAGGACCTCCAGACCGGCGATCTTGCCCGCGTCCTTGGTTGCCTGACGTTGTGCGTCGTTGAAGTAGGCGGGGACTGTGATGACCGCCTGATCAACCGTATCGCCGAGGAAAGCCTCTGCATCTTCCTTCAGCTTGCGCAGCGTGAAGGATGAGATCTGGCTCGGGCTGTAGCGCTCACCCCGGGACTCGACCCAGGCGTCGCCGTTGTCGCCCGATATGACTTGATAGGGGACCAGATCGTTGAAACGCTTCGTCTGAGCGTCGTCGAAACGGCGGCCCAGAAGGCGCTTGATGGCGAACAGTGTGTTTTCCGGGTTGGTCACCGCCTGGCGCTTGGCCGGCTGACCGACAAGGCGCTCACCCCCTTCGGCGAACGCGATCATGGACGGCGTCGTCCGCGCGCCCTCGGCGTTCTCGATCACCTTCGCGTCCTTGCCGTCCATAAAGGCGACGCAGGAGTTGGTGGTCCCGAGATCGATACCGATAACTTTGCTCATGTCTGTCTTTCCTCCAGCAAGCGGGTGCCGGCCCCGAAGGCGCCCCGACCCGCTCCCGATTGTTCGGATGTCCGTTCGATGGGTATATAGGCGGGGGTCGCGGCGGTCGCAAGCACGCCGCCGCCATGACTTGGTCATGATTCGCTTTGGAACGGTTGCAGAGTGCGTCCAAACACGCCCTTTCGATCGTGCGGGCGCCACGGCATAGGGGGCCGGGATTACCGAATGATCATCTCGGCCAGCTACCGAACCGACATTCCAGCCTTCTATGGTGAGTGGTTTGGCCGTCGTCTGGACGCTGGTTTCGCAGACGTCAAGAACCCCTATAGCCGCCAAATCAGCCGGGTTTCACTGGCACCCGAGGATGTTGATGGTTTCGTTTTCTGGACCAAGAACGCGCGCCCGTTCCTGAATCAGTTGGCCGTCGTTGCAAAGCGCGGCCTGCCGTTTGTGGCTCATTATACAGTTCCAGGGTATCCACCGGCGCTCGAACGGTCGGTCGGAGGGGCTCTGCCGCACATCGAAACCATCAAAAGGCTTGCGGAGCTCTACGGACCGGATGCAGTCGTCTGGCGGTACGACCCTATAATCATAACGAGTTTCACCCCGATCCAATGGCACCTGGACACAGTAGCAAGTATCTCGGAAGCCCTGTCCGGATCGGTTGATGAAATGGCTGTCTCTTTCGCTCATATCTATCGGAAGACCCGGCGCAACACCGACAGCGCGGCCCAGACGGCGGGCTTCGTATGGGAGGACCCGGAGGATCAGCAGAAACGCGATATTCTGCGCAAGTTGGCCGAAGTAGCGTTGAAAAACCGCATTAAAACAACGCTCTGCTCCCAGCCCAGTCTTCTTGAAGGTCTTGAGGACGCAAACGTATCGCCGGCGCGATGTGTCGACGCGTCCCGGCTGTCCCGCGTTGCCGGCCGCAGCATTTCCGCACGGACCAAAGGAAACAGACCCGGCTGTTTCTGTGCGGAGAGCCGGGATATCGGCGCCTATGACACGTGTCCCCATGGTTGTGTATACTGTTATGCCGTGTCGGATCACCCCGGGACGCGGGAGCGGTTCAAGGCCCATGATCCGGCGAACTCAAGGCTGGATACCGTGCTCGGAAACCGGCGTGCCGGGGTCGAGATGGATGGTTAGTCCCACGAAATTGCCATCATTCTGGGGTTGCGTCGGCCGCCAAACCTCCCTTCCATGGGGTGGTCGTCTTATCGGAGTTTTCACGATGCGGATGTTCCGCACGCAGAATCCGGGCTCTCTTCGGGTGCTGGCCGCGCTGATGCTGCTTGCAGTGACGGTCGTCGCCGCGCTGTCGCGACCGGCGGACGCCGAGGTAACCCGGGAGATCGACTGGGGCACGCTTGTGCCACCCGCGCCGGAGATTGAGTTCCCGTTCAAACATCTGACCCGGATGCAGGTCTTGGATCTGGATGAGCTTACCAGCTTGCGACGGGCGCTAGCAGCGGGCGATATCGCCGTTGGGGATCCCTATCACCAGGACAGTGTGTTGCTGGAGAAGCGGTTCCGGGAAGACGGCCTTGACCCCGATGCTCTGGTGACAGAGTTCTCCGCTTTCATGGACAAGATCAGCGTGATCGAAACCGGCGTGGTGGAGGATCTGGACGGCTCCTTGATACGAATGCCCGGCTACGCGCTGCCGCTTGAGCACAGCGGCACCGGCGTGCGGGAGATCCTCTTGGTTCCGTATGTGGGTGCGTGCATCCACACCCCGCCGCCGCCGCCCAACCAAGTGGTCTTCGCCAAGTTGGACGAACCCTACGTTTCCAAGGGTCTGTACGATCCAGTCTGGATCACCGGCCGCATGCGTGTCGTGTCCAGCCAATCGGATCTGTTCTATGTGGACGGCCGCACGATCGTGGACAGCGGCTACACCATAGAGGTCGAACGAATCGAACCATACGAGGAGTGACGTCATGAAGAAGCGGCTAACCGGTCTTGGTGTGTTGTTTGGGCTTCCAGTAGGCGCTGTGGCGCTGTCGGTCTCGGGGCTTCCGGCGATGGCGTCAGACGATGCGCATGAACATGGCCGGGCTGAGCTGAACATGGCGGTCGAAGGCAAAGAGCTTGAGGTGGAGTTCGAAATCCCTGGTGTCGATTCCGTCGGTTTCGAGCACCCGGCCGCGACGGCTGAAGATAAGGCGGCTGTCCGCCGCGTGTCCGATACTCTGTCCGACCCCACCGCATTGATGGTGCTGCCGGCCGCTGCCGGGTGTGAGGTTGAGGACGTCGAGGTTGAGGCCGAAGGCTTCACCGAAAGCGCGGATCACGACGGGCACGGCGGATTCCATGCCCATTATCACTTCGAGTGCTCCGCGATCGGCAAGCTCGACAGTGTGGATGTCCAGGTCTTCAAGGTCTTTCCGGCGTTGGAGCATCTTGACGTTCAGGTCGTCACCGGCTCCGGCCAACGCTCCATGGAACTCGAGGCGGGTGAAGCTTCCGTTGTCTCCATCAGCCAGTAGACCCAGGCTGAGCTGACTCCGAGGTCGCCGCGGTCATGATCGGTCTCACGGACGTTGTCTTTCGCTGGAGGCCGGGGGATGTACCGACCCTGGACATCCCGTCTTTCTCGGTCGCGGCGGGTGAACGCGTGTTTCTGGAAGGGCCCAGCGGGTCTGGAAAGACGACACTGCTGAACCTGCTCGGGGGTGTCGCGGTTCCCGAAAAAGGGTCGGTCAGGGTCGATGGGACCGATTTGGCGCAGCTCGCAAGCTCTGCCCGGGACCGGTTCCGGGCAGAGCATATCGGCTTCATCTTTCAGATGTTCAATTTGGTCCCCTATCTCTCGGTCGAGGACAATGTGGTGCTGCCATGCCGGTTCTCTTCGGTAAGGCGGGAGCGTGCGTCCGATCAACCGCACGGCCTGGTGGGTGAGGCGGCGCGTTTGGTTTCGGCGATGGGATTGGACCTCGCTGAAATCGGCGGCCGGGCGGTATCCGCGTTGAGCGTGGGCCAACAGCAGCGTGTCGCTGCGGCCCGGGCCCTGATCGGCGCCCCCGGGCTTGTCATCGCGGATGAGCCGACCTCCGCGCTTGATACCGACAGCCGGACAGCGTTTCTCGACCTCCTGTTCAAGGAGACGACGGCGATCGGCGCAACCCTTGTTTTCGTGAGCCACGATCGCAGCCTGTCGGGGTCCTTCGACCGGTCGGTTTCGCTCGGCGACATCAACCGCGCTCGACCCGGCAGCTCGGGAGTGGCGGCATGAGCGCGCCAACCATCGCGCGGCTGTCGGTCCTGAGTCTGCTGAACCGGCGCCTGACGGCGGGATTGACGGTGTTTGCCGTCGCCGTCTCGGTCTTCCTGGTCTTGGCAGTGGAGAAGGTCCGAACGGAAGCGCGGGCGAGCTTCGCCGATACGATCTCGGGGACGGATCTGATCGTTGGCGCGCGGAGCGGGGCGATTCAGCTCCTCCTTTACTCCGTCTTCAGGATCGGCAACGCGACCAACACGGTGTCGTGGCGGAGCTATCTGGATGTCGCCAAACGGGGGGATGTGGCGTGGACCATCCCGATGTCCCTGGGCGACTCGCATAAGGGCTTCCGGGTCCTCGGCACGTCGACCGCCTACTTCGACCATTTCCGCTACGGCCGCAGGACGCCGCTTGCCTTGGCGGAAGGTCGCCGGTTCGACGATGTGTTCGACGCGGTCCTCGGCGCGGAGGTGGCTCGCACACTGGGCTACAGGCTGGGCCAGTCGATTGTCATCTCCCACGGCATAGGATCCGGCGGCCTTGTTGGTCATGACGACAAGCCCTTCGTTGTGGTCGGCATTCTCGAGCGGACGGGCACGCCGGTGGACCGGACGGTCCATGTGAGCCTGGAGGGGATCGAGGCGATTCACATCGATTGGCGGAAGGGGGCCAAGGTTCCCGGCATGACGATCACCGCCGATGAGGTGCGGGAGATGGATCTGACGCCCGCGACCATCACAGCCATCATGGTCGGGCTCAAATCCAGGCTCGGCATTTTCAGGGCGCAGCGGGAGATCAGCCGCTACCGGCGGGAGCCGCTGTCCGCCATCTTGCCCGGGGTGGCCCTGGAAGAGCTCTGGGGTCTGACACGGGTGGCGGAGACGGCGCTGGGCATCGTCACCGTGTTTGTGGTGGCGGCCGGGCTTCTCGGCATGATGACCATGGTTTTTGCGAGCTTGGGCGAGCGCCGACGGGAGATGGCCATCCTCCGATCGGTCGGTGCCCGGCCAACCCACATAATGGGCCTCTTCGTTGCCGAGTCCGCGACATTGACCGTCGTCGGGACCGCCCTTGGCACCGCGTTCCTCTATCAGGCGATCTTGGCGGGACGGCCGTTCGTCGAGGCCGAGTTCGGCCTGTTCCTGCCGATTTCCCCGCCGACGGAGACGGACCTCAAGATCCTCGGCGCCATCGTTGTTGCGGGCACGGCTGCGGGGTTGCCGCCGGCCCTGCTTGCTTACCGCCGGTCCCTGGCCGACGGCATGACGGTCCGAACCTGACGCAAAAAACCGTCAGGAGATATCCGTCGTTACCGGAACATGGTCGGATGGCTTCTCCCAACCCCGCGCATCGCGGAGGATGGTTGAGGCGACCAGGCGGCTCTTCAGCGGCTGTGTCACCCACACATGATCGAGGCGTCGGCCCCTGTCGCTCGCCGACCAGTCGCGGGACCGGTAGCTCCACCACGAGTACAGCCGCTCCGGCTCCGGCGTGAAGTGTCGGGTGCTGTCTACCCAGTCGAGCCCGGAGCGAAACGCCTCCATCGCGTCCACCTCAACCGGCGTATGGGACACCACGTCGAGAAGCTGCTTGTGGGACCACACATCGTTCTCAAGCGGGGCGATGTTGAGATCGCCGACAAGCACCATCGGATCCGACGGTTTCCGTTCCTTGCCGAACCAGTCCCGCATCTCCGCCAGGAAATCGAGCTTGTGCTTGAATTTCTCGTTCTTGGAGGGGTCGGGCACGTCCCCGCCGGAGGGGACATAGAAGCAGTGCACCTCGATCCCATCCGCCGTGCGGCCCGCGGCGTGCCGGGCGTCGGGCTTGCCACACCAGTCGCGGGAGCCGCTGTCCTCGATCGGTACGCGGGAGACGATCGCCACCCCGTTGTAGCCCTTCATTCCCTGGACGATCTGGTGGGGATACCCCGCCTCCGCGAAGGCCTTGGCGGGAAACTGGTCGGGCGTCGCCTTGGTCTCCTGAAGGCACAGCACATCCGGCTGGACCTCTTCCAGGAGCTTCAAGGCCAGCGGCAGGCGAAGGCGGACGGAATTGATGTTCCAGGTGGTGATGCGCATGGCCGGGCCGGTCTCCGCCGTCAGACGAGGGTGAAGTCGAGAGTGGTCAGGCCGTCGACCTTGCCCACCAGGCGGTTGCCCTTCACCACGGCGGCCACCCCTTCCGGCGTGCCGGTGAAGATCAGATCCCCGGGGGCGAGCTCCACCAGCCCGGACAGATACGAGATCGTCTCCGGAACTGACCAGATCAGATGGGTGATGTTGGAGGACTGGCGGACGGTCCCGTCCACCTCCAGGCTGATGGACGCATCTTCGATCAGGCCCGTCTCGCTCTTCGGGTGAAGGGCGGCGATCGGCCCGGAGTGATCGAAACCCTTGCCCATGTCCCAGGGGCGGCCGAGCTTCTTCGCCTCTCCCTGAACGTCCCGGCGGGTCAGGTCGACGCCCACCCCATAGCCCCAGATCGTGTCGTTCGCGGCCTCGACCGGGATGTCCTTGCCGCCCGCGCCCAAGGCCACGACCAGCTCGATCTCATGATGGAGGTCGGAGGTCGCCGGCGGATAGGGCACCTCCCCGCCGCCGGGCACCAACGCGTCGGCGGGTTTCATGAAGAAGAACGGCGCTTCCCGGTCCGGGTCGTGCCCCATCTCCCGGGCGTGTGCCGCATAGTTCCGGCCGACGCAGAACACCCGGCGCACGGGGAACAGGTCGCTCGACCCGGCAACGGGCACCGCCGGGGTCGCCGGCGCGGGGATGACATAGGCCATGGGGGTACTCCAGGGATCGCAATCGGAGCGGCGAGCCTAATGACCCCGCCACCTGTTCGCAACACACCGGACAAGCCGCTCGACAATACTCTGGAGCCTATCCCCGCAGCTCCCGCCAGAGACCGAGCTTCTCCTGGATCGGCCGGTCGGAGAAGCTGAACAGCACCGCGTCCCCGCTCTCGGGCGTGTGGGTGGCCTCGACCCAGCTTGGGATCACGAACACATCCTTTGGCCCCCAGGCGAAGGTCTCCCCGCCGATCCGGCTGGTGCCCCGCCCCTCCACGCAGACCATCACGGTGCCGTCGGTCGACCGGTAGGGGGCCGTCTCGAACCCCTTCGGCAGAAGCTGGAGGAACGCCGCCATGGTCGGCATCACGTGGGCGCCGGTCACCGGGTCCACGTATTTCATCTTGAGGCCGTGGCACGCGTCCCACTCCTCCCAGCGGCGCAGGCTCTCCAAGGCGTCCCGCGCCTGGGCGTAGGGGTAGGTGAAGGCCGGAGACGCCGCCCGTACCGGCTTGTGGTCCACCGGCAACAGCCCTGAGCCGAAGCGCGCCAGCGAATCCCCCTCGGGCCGGGTCACCGGCTGCTCGTCCTCCGGATAGCCCTCGGCGAAGCTCGCATCCAGGAACTGAACCGTCGGGATATCCAGCCCGTCGAGCCAGATCATCGGCCGGTCGCTGTGGTTGCCGTGGTCGTGCCAGGTCCATTGCGGCGTGATCACCAGATCCCCCGGCCGCATGGTCGTCCGCTCCCCGTCGACGGCGGTGTACGCCCCCTCCCCGTCGACCACGAAGCGCAGCGCCGTCTGGGTGTGCCGGTGGCTCGGCGCCACCTCTCCCGGCAGGATGAGCTGCAGGCCCGCGTAGAGCGTGTTGGTGATCCGCGACTGCCCGCGCAGCCCGGGGTTCTCCAGGATCAGCACCCGCCGTTCCGCCTCCTTGGCGGTGATCAGCCCGCCCGCCTCCAGCACGTCGTCCCGCACCTCGTCCCACCGCCACAGGGCAGGCACCGCCGGGCTCTTCGGCTCCGGGATGACGAGGCCGCGCAGGACCTCCCACAGAGGCGTCATGTTCTTGGCGCCGATCCGCGCGTAGTAGTCGGCGCGCGCGTTCGAAAGGGTCATGGCCGGCTCCGGATCTGGTCGAGGGGGAGAATCTCCGGCCGCCAGTCTACCCGACCACGCCCCCAAGGAAAGCGGAGGGCGAAGAAGAGGGAGACGCAAACCGGGGAGACGGCGCGAGGGGCGCCAGGGGGTCCCAGCGCGCTCTCTCGGCTACTCTTCAAATCCAGCACACGCATGGGGAGAAGAGAGGGGTTGACAGGACACGTGACCGTGCTCCTATTTTCTTGTCGTCTTTTTCCGGGAGACCGTTATGGACCGAGACGACACCCCGCCCGAGACCGACACCCGTGCCGCCCGCGACCCCCACGACCCCTATGACCGGGGGAACCCCCAACACGCCTCGGACACCCAGCACGCCTCGGACCCCCAACAGGCCTCTGACCCCTGGGCGCCGCTCCACGCCCTCGTCGTCGCGTTTGAGGCCTCGGCCCGGCTGGAGCCGGTGCTGGACAAGGCGCTGCTCTGGGCCGGACGGGGCTGGCTCGACACGCTCGGCAAGGGCGGCGACGGCCGGTCCCTAGCCCAACTGAAGGCGGCGGGCCTCGAGTTGAGCTGGATGAAGGGGGAGCACCTGATCCCAGAGCTGGTGGATCAGGTGGCGTTGCTGCGCGGCCGTCCGGCCCTGCCCAAGCGGGAGGGCGGGCGCTCAACGCTGGAGCCGCTGGGCAGGCGGCCCAAGGGATGGAAGCCCATCGGGCTGGAGCTGCGGCGCGGCCTGCCCTCCAACGCTGACGCCTCCCCCGCCGCCGTGGCGGCCAAGGCGCTGTCCGCCCGCTTGTCCGAAAGACGGGACGACCCTGGCGGCAGCACTTTCCCATCCATCGATCGGGAAAACCCGGCCATTGAAGAGGCGTTGGCGATGCTGCGGGCGTGGCTGACGCTCCTCGCCACGCCGTCCGGCGCCCGGGGGGAGATCGAGGTTCCGGACACCGGCTGGGACGCGCCGCTGACCGCATTTCTGGACGGGATCGGCCTTCAAGACCAGGGTGCGCGGGATGCGGCGGGCCGGATGGCCCACATCCACGTGCTGCTCCGCGATGCGGTGGCGTTTGACCGCTACCACGCGGCCATGGCCCTCCCCGTCCCGCCGCTGGCCGGTGACCCGGACGCCGCCGCCGCCCTGTCCGCGCTGGAGACCTGGAGCCAGGCCGAGGCCGCCAGGCCCAAGGCGGACCCGGACGCCGCGCGGCGGAAGGCGGGCCGGACGGAGGTGGAGCAGACGAACGTGGGGCAAACGGAGGCGTCCGATCTCATCGTCGGCGGCGATGGCAGCGGTGCCACCAGTGGCTATTGGGGCGAAGACACCCTAGACGGCACCGCGGGCACCGACACGCTGTCCCTCGACACCGGTCTCCCTGGAATCGGCCCACCCATGACCGGTCCCGGCACCGTGGGACCGGGCGCGGAGAACGCACCCGGTCTCGTCGCACAGCTTCAGTTGTTCCTGGGGGAGGTGGCGGCTGAATGGCCCTCTTGGGCGCCAAAGCGAAAGAGGAATGAGATCCGTGATCGGCGCAGTTCAAACTACCACGAAGTCTATGAGTTTCCGTTCCTTTTTGCGATCGATGGAGTCGTTTCGGAGAGCTTCTTCACAGGTTTGGCGTTCTGGAATCTCTCGTTGAGGTCCTCTGGATCGTTGTCACTTTCAGACCAACAAAGAAGAAAGGCATTAAGTGAACTGGAAAGCATCCCATCACATTATCCGGCGCTCGCTTCGATACGAAAGGATGACCCGACGTGGAATGTCTTGGCTGTCAGATCCGGATACGGAGATGCGGCTCTCCACCCGGTGGGCAACCCGCCTGTCTTGGTTGTTTCGGAGCATGATCAGACCGAGCTGTTTGACGTCTCTATGAGTGATGCGTTTGGTCTTACGCCATATGCCGATGCCGCCTTGCGGACGGCCTACGCTGAGTTCCACTCTAAAACAGGCGCTGGATTTCTGATGACCGTAGAGGGGCCGGGCCGCTCGCCGCCGCTAACGAAGAAAGAGACTACTCTCCCTCTGTCATTGCGCTGTCAGATCGTAGTGACTTGGATCGGCGAAGATCGCCAGTCTCGCCGGAGCGTGATTGACGGGTTGGAGGGCTCGTTGCCAACAGCTGCTTCAACTGTTTTGGTAAAAAGTCGGGCGGAGTCGTTGCAGGCCGTCGGGCTGGCCGTAACCGACAATGGTCTTGTCAGCGGCGTTGGCGAACCTCTTTGGCGCGAACAATTCGGCGTAGCCCGCTTTTCGGGTATGCATGACAAACAAGAACTCTACTACGCATTCTTCATCGGCGCTGCGAGCTATGTCTTCTTCGCAGCAGCTGGCATCGCGCGTATCCTTGCGTCCGAAGGGCGCGTGGCGCCTGGCGACGATTTGATCCGCTCTACCTCTGACTATCTAACTAGTGAGCGGGAGCGTCTGGAGCGTAAGCACGGACATGTCGCGACGGCAATGCTGATAGCCGGGGAGATTTTCCCCAAGCTGGTGTTCCGCAGTACACCTTTGGGGCTGATTGCGAGTGCATTTTCGGATGGGGTGCGGGCCTATGGTGAGACGGAGTCGGTAGAGGCTGGGCTGAGAGCGGCGGTGATGGATCTGGGGGGCAGTCAGCTTCTTCAGCTTCGGAAATTCCTTACGGCGTCTCTGCGGGGCCGGAAGGCGATGGCGGAGGCAGACGCGGCGGCGAAGCGAGCGAAGGCGCCCCTTCCGAAAGACCCGGCTAAGGCACACCAAGAGTCCGTTCGCCGCTTCGGATTGCATGTGTACGATACTTACATGAGCGGCCTGACGGGACGTTTGTTAGATGGTGTTCTGGATCCTGACGAGGCTAAAGACAGATATGGTCAATAGTAGTTGAAGAAACTATCTCCATCATAACCAACTATCCTGATAAAATAGGGAAGAGCGCTATAGCAATCATGAATAGAAAGTTGATTTAGATAGAAATTTGCTTTAACAACATCGCGAGAGGTATGCTCGTTCTTCATCCAATACAGTGACGTAAGATAATTTATAGAAGGACAGTGTCCGGCTTCTGCCGTATTCATGATCATTCGTATTCCACGTTTTTTGTCACGTGGAATATCAATACCATTTATGTATAGCCTGCCTAACGCGAACTGAGCGAGTTGGTTATTTAGAGAGGCGGCGGTCTTATAAAGTGAGATTGCTCTTTTAACGTCGCGGTTCCCGCCTTCACCATACCTTAGCATCACGCCAAGATTGTATATAGACTTGGGTTCTCCAAAGTGGGCGGCTAGCTCATAATACTCGCGTGCCTTGCTATAGTCGATTGAGACCCCGCGTCCCCGAAAGCTTGTGACGCCCAAATAGTAGTAGGCTAGGGCACTGTCGATTTGTGCGGCATCTTTGAACAACTGCCTTGCATAGACATAATCGTGCCTGTTGTAGGCCTCGGCGGCCAATCTGAGTTCCGGCGGGTCGTTGGGCAGGGCAGTGAGATCGATCGGTTGGAAGGCGTCTGGGTCTTCAATCAGGTCCAGGGCCTGGAGAAGAGTTCTGAGGGGGCTGACGACGATCTCCGGCACCGCGTCCGCGACGACGAGGAAGAGCAGAAAGATCCAGGAGAGATGACGTCTCTTAAAGATGAAGAGCCGTCCCGGCGGCTGGCGATCCGGCACCGTGGTGCCACCCACCGACCCGGCAGGGGGAAGGTTGTGCGCATGCTTCGCGAGCTCGTAGTCGGAGATCCGCATAGCACCGCCCGGCTGGTGAGATAAATATAAGGTAGTATAGTGCAGTATAAT
Organism: Thalassobaculaceae bacterium; assembly: GCA_963691835.1. GTDB lineage: Bacteria > Pseudomonadota > Alphaproteobacteria > Thalassobaculales > Thalassobaculaceae. The sequence goes on along the minus strand of OY829383.1, from coordinate 2,016,423 downwards.
AACGAGCTTTGTTAGAATTCGGCAACACCCGGGATCAGACGCGGCCAGACCTCTGGCTTCCTTCCGCGCCACCCCAACCCGGGATCGCTGGAGATTGTGCATCTCTTTCTGGGTCTTGGGCAAAACGGCCGACATAGCGCATTGGGTTGGGACGGGGCTCCCGGAAACCGTTGTGTCGCTTGCGGGTCCACTAGGGATCAGCGTGTCTGTCGCCTTGATGTGTCTCCGGGCGTATTCGGAGGAGGGGGCGGTCGGCGACGTGGTAGAGGCGATCGTGATTGATCGCTTGGCGGGTTGGATCAAGAACGCGCGGACGCTTGGATCTAGGTACCTGGAGGCGCATGACGTGAAGGACTATGTCGATGCCGCCGTCCGGAAAGAGGCCAAGAACAAGGGCAACTCGGTGCTGGAGAAGGACCCGGTGGTGAGTAAGGAAACCATGGAAAATGGATTCAAGCAGGTGAAAGACTCGTATAAGAAGAGCGTGATCAAAGAGGCCATCACTCCACCAGATGTAAAGACCAACTTTGAAGAGAATGCTCAGTAGTGGAGGCCCAGCAATACCATCAACTTCATCAATCGATGTGGACAGTTTCGTTCACGAGCCAATTCTAGGTATCTCTTGGCACGAGCTGGGTCAAAAAAGGGATCGTAAAAAGATCCAGATGTATATGTTAGAAAATCACGGGCTAGATAGTGAAGAGCCTGACACCCACCGAGCATTATCGATGTGTCAAAATAATATAAACCCGCTCTTTTGCTATGTTTTTTCCCAAGGCCATCGTAAAGATGCCTCCCCAACTCGAAGTATAAATTTGCATACTTGTTTCCAACTATACTTCGGAAGAGCTGAACGGCCTGCTCATAGTCCTGTAGATACCCGGTTCCATTGCTTACCATAATGCCCTTGTAAAGGATTGCTTTTGGATAGCCTTGGACGACGGCCTTGTCGATCCAGAGGGCGGCTTTGGCGTCGTCGCGGGGGACGCCGTAGCCCTCACCGTGTAGCCGTCCGATCAGGTACTGGGCCTCCGCGATCCCCGCTTCGGCCAGGGGCATCAAGTGATCGAACGCCTCCTCGAACTCTTGTCGGTTGTACGCCGCGACCCCGAGACGGACCGGCTCCGGCGCTTCTGCGAACCGCTTCATCTCCAGTGGCTTGAAGACGGTGTAGTCCGGGACTAGCCCCGTGATCTCAAATACCCGCTGCCGACCCTCCGCCCACACGGACAGCACCGCAACCACCAGCACCAGGACCCCGACCACAGCCAGGATGGTAAACCGCAACACAACCGGCATCCGCGCCAGCATCAACCCCATCCCTCCCATACGCGCGCCCGCACACCCGAGAAGCCATTCAGCGCGCATACCAAGGAAAATACAATCTAAGAGGGCGGTTGTCTTGTGAGATGCGGCACCGTTTTCCGTGAAGGGGGGGCTATTGGGGATCGGCGTGTCAGCCGCCGCGGGGGCCTGTCGGGTCGGCGAGTTCGGCGAGGAGTGCGTCCAGGCGGGGGTCGTCCAACTCGCCGATGCGCTCGGCCAGGCGGTTGGCGAGCTCGGTGGCTTTCGGGCTCAGCCCGGCGGTATCGACCACGACGCGGGGGTTGGAATGACGGGCCAGCGCCTGCAGCGCCTCCGCGTCATCCCAGATCAAGCCGAAGTACTGGCAGATCTGATGGACAAGGGCGACGGAGGGGAGCCCGCGCTTGCCATGCTCCAGCGCCGACAGATAGGCCGATGAGATGGACAGCGCATCCGCCATTTGCGCCATGGTGACTCCGTGTTGGGAGCGGAGTGTGCGAACCCGGGCGCCGAAAGGGGTCATGACCGCCCGCCCAGCGAAGTGAGCGGCCCGGCCATTGGGCCACTGGGTCCGTCCCGCCGCCGCCGGAGCAGGACGTAAAGCGCGCCGCTGCCGCCATGTTGGGGCTGGGCGGTGGCGAAGGCGAGCACGGCCTCCCGGTTGGTGCCGTCCGACAGCCAGCGGGGGACCTGGCGGCGGAGGATGCCGGGGGCGGAGGGCGCGCCGAACGGCCGATGATCGTCACCGTCCCGGGCGCCCTTGCCGGTGATCACAAGTATGCAGCGGCGGCCCGCCGCCCGGCTGGTGGCGATGAAGCCGTCGAGGGCGCGGTGGGCCTCCTCCTGCCGCATGCCGTGAAGGTCGATCCGGCCCTCGATCGCCATCTGGCCGCGCTTGAGGCGGAGGGCCGTCCGCCGGTCGATGCCGGGTGCGCGGCCGTGGCTGTGACCGTGGAGCGCTGTCGGCGTTTTCACCGGGGGGCGCTGATCCGTGTCCGGCATGCGGGCTGCGGGGCGCTTGGCGGCCGCTTTCTCAGACCGCTTCGGTTTGGCGTCGGGCTTGGGGGCTGCGTCCTTATCGGCAGGCTCCGGTGCGGCGGCATCCATCAGGCCCCGCCGGTCCATGGGCTTGGCCTCGGCCGTCACCCGGCGCCACAGGGCGAGTTCCTGGTCTGTCGGCTTCCGGGCCATGGGGCGTCACTCGTCGACGAGGACGAGGTGGAGCCGCCGGGGACCGTGAACGCCGATCTGGATCTGCTGCTCGATGTCGCCAGTGCGGGAGGGGCCCGTGATCAGGTTCACGGTGCGGGGCAGATCCTTGCCGTGGCGCGCGCGGGCCCGGTCGAACGCATCCTCGTACGTGCCGACGATGTCGCTGCGGCGCAGGATGGCGATGGCGGTATCCGGCAGGAAGTTGAGGGTCGACGGCGTCTCGGCGGCGGACAGCGTGACCAGGGTACCCGTCTCCGCCACGCCCGCAAAGGCGGGGACCACCCCGACCACGTCGTCCTTGCCGGGAAGGCCGCTCCTGGCCTCGATCGCGGGGGTCTTGGACCAGTCGATGGTGCCGTCCAGTGCGGGGGCCTGGACGAGTTGGGCGGGTTGGTTCGTGCGGGTCAGATAGTCCGCGATCGCCGGTGCCGCCTCGTCGAGGGAGGCAACCCGTTGCACCGTGCAGGAGGCCGCCTCCGCCATATCGACGAAAAGGTCGACCTGACCGTCGGCATCAAGGGCCGCGGCGCGGGCGGGGATCGGATTGCGCGGCGGCGTGGCCAGCCGGTCCCGGATTTCCGTGCGGCGGGCCGGATCAACACTCTCCCGCCCGAGAGAGGTGCGGATGCGGCCGAGAATGGCGGCGCGGGCTTCGCTGGTCATGGGGCCCCTCCCCCCGCCTTTCGGGCGGCGGCGTATCGGGCGCGGAAGGTGCCACCTTCCGGTGCGGGCAGATCCCTGACAGACGTCCATCCCCCAGCGAGCGGCACGCTCTTGAGGCGCCCCTTGCGGCCGGCCATCAGCGACAGCGCGCGGGAGGCGAGGCCGGTCGCCCAGCCATAGAGCTTGGGTCGCCGCGCCAAGAAGCCCCAAACGCCAAGCCCGAAGCGGGCCGCGGGCGGGGCCATGCCGCCCTCAAACTCTTGGCGGCGGTAGGCGCGCATCATTCTGGGCAACGGGATGCGCATGGGGCAGACCGCCTCGCACCTTCCGCAGAAGGTTGATGCGTTGGGCAGATGCCCCGCCTCATGCACGCCGATCAGGGTCGGGGTCAGCACCGCCCCCATGGGCCCGGGGTAAACCCAGCCATAGGCGTGCCCGCCGACTGCGCCGTAGACCGGACAGTGGTTCATGCAGGCCGCACACCGGATACAGCGGAGCATGTCCTGGAATTCCCCGCCGAGCATCTCGCTCCGCCCGTTGTCCAGCAGGATGACGTGGTATTCCTCAGGACCATGCGCGTCGCCTTCCCGCCGGGGGCCGGTGGACAGCGTTGTGTAGACGGAGAACTCCTGGCCGGTGGATGACCGGGCGAGCAGACGGAGAATGGTGGACGCATCCTCCAGCGTCGGCACCACCTTCTCCAGGCTTGCCACCACGATATGAACCCGAGCGAGCGATTGGGTCAGATCGCCGTTGCCCTCATTGGTGACGATGATGCTGGAGCCGGTTTCCGCGACCAGGAAGTTGGCGCCGGTGATCCCGACATCCGCCTCGAAATACCGGCTGCGGAGCTTGGTCCGGGCCTCGTTCGTCAGCGCGTCCGCATCCTCCAGGGGCCGGTCGGGATCCAGGTCCGTATGGGCCTTCCGGAAGGTTTCCTCGATCTCCGGCTTGGTGACGTGGACCGCCGGGACGATGATATGGCTCGGCGGCTCCCCGCGAAGCTGGATGATGTACTCGCCGAGGTCAGTTTCCACGGGCTCGATGGCGTGCTTCTCCAGGAAGTCGTTGAGGCCGATTTCCTCGGCCACCATGGACTTGCCCTTTGTGACCGTCCGCGCGCCGGCATCGCGGCAGATCTTGAGCACGGTTTGGCGGGCCGCCTCCGCATCCTCGCACCAGTGAACATGTCCGCCGGCGGCCGTCGCCTTCGCCTCGAAAGCTTCAAGGTAGACGTCCAGATTCTCCAAGGTGTGGTTCTTGATGTCCCGGGCCGCGTCCCGAAGGGTGTCGAACTCCGGCAGACGGGAGATCGCCTCCGCCCGCCGCGCCGGGAAGCCGGAGGGGAACTTGCCCAATGCCTTCTGGAGCGTCGCGTTGTCCAGCGCCTTGGCGGCATTGGCTTTGAAATCGCGGGAGCGGGGATCCATCAGACGGCCTCCCGGTCCGTGGCGGGTGTGGGTTGATCTTCCCCGATTGCGGGGCCGTCCGTCATGTCGGCGAGAACCTCGGCAACGTGCCGGGCCTGGGTCTGCCGTCGATCGCGGGACAGCTTACCCGCCATGTTCAAAAGGCAGCCGAGATCGCCGGCCAGCAGCAGATCCGCTTCGGTGTCCGCGATGTTTTGGGATTTGTCACCGACCATTTTCTCTGAGATCGCCGGGTATTTGACGCAGAAAGTGCCTCCGAAGCCGCAACAGACCTCCGAATCCTTCATTTCGGTGACGGTAAGGCCCTGGACACTATGGAGGAGTGTTCTCGGCTGGGTTTTGATCCCAAGCTCCCGCAGGCCGGAGCAGGAATCGTGGTAGGTCGCCGAGGCGTTCAGGGACGCTTCCACCGATGTGAGACCGCGCACATCCACCAGGAAGCTCACCAGCTCAAACGTTTTCTCCGCGATCGCTTTTGCCCGGGCAAGGTTGCTGGGATCGTCCGAAAACAGCTCCGGCAGGTAGTGGGAAATCATGCCGGCACAGGAGCCGGACGGGACCACCACGTAGTCGACCCCTGCGAAAGCATCGAGAATGGTCTCTGCGACGGCTTTGGCGCCCGCCTGATCGCCGGAGTTGAAAGCCGGCTGCCCGCAACAGCTCTGAAGCTCTGGAACCTCCACGGTACAGCCAGCCTGTTCCAAAAGGGCGATCGCTGCGAACCCGACCGTCGGCCGAAAGAAGTCGACGAGGCAGGTGACGAACAGTCCTACGCGTGGGCTGTCGGACGGCGGGGGCAAGGCATGGGCTCCGGATTTGGCTGGAGCCGCGAGAATGAAGGGGCTGGCGCGCCGAAGCAAGGACGGCTCTGTCGCAGGGGGTCACCGAAGACCAAAAGAAAAGGGCCGCGCGGTGCGCGGCCCTTCCCGTAACGCTATGACGTGTTGGATTAGAAGCTGAGCTTGATACCAACAACGACGTAGGTGCCTTCGACGGTCGACTCGTCGGTGCCCTGCAGCGTGGAGTCATCCGAGGAGACTTCCGTGTAGCCGATCGTGCCAGCAGCCGTCACACCCGGGCCAAGCGCATACTTGCCGGAGAGATGGATGGTGTCCTGCTCGGCCTGACCCGAAAGGGTGCCGAGGCCGGCGCTGCCGGAGCCGTCACGCTCGCCGTGGAAGTACGTGGCGCTGATGCCCCACGGACCCTGCGAGTAGGACACACCAACGTTGATCGCTTCACCGTCGTCGGCGTCGCTCTCATCAGCCTGCGCGTAGGAAACGCCGAGGCCAAAGCCGCCGAAGGAAGCGGTGGCGCCGAGGTTGAACGCGGTCGGCTCATTGGAGTCAGCAACGTCCGGAGCATCGGAAACGGTGCCGTAGCCGCCGGAGAGGCCGACGCCAACGCTGCCGAAGGTCCGCTTGAAGTTCAGGCCCAGCATGACGAGGTCGGAGTTGACCGCATCACGGTTCGGCTGGGTGTTGTTGTCCTGAGCCGTATCCGGCGAGTAGGACAGGCCGAGCTGGAAGCCTTCGATACGCGGGGTGTAGTAGGTGAGCTTCTCGGAGTCGTTCGTCCGGGCCGGCTCGAGGTAGGTGGAGCCGTAGGTGCCACGGAAGTAGCCGCTCGTCGTGATCGACTGACGGTTCACCCAGTCGAACTGGTCACCGGAGTTGATGCCGATGCCGAAGTCGCTCGGTGCATAGTGCATCTTATACATGGCGGAGTTTTCGGAGCCGATGTTGATCTCACCGAAAGCGCCTTTGATGATCATGTACGACTCGTCGATCTGATCGCCAGCGTTGCTGTTGCCTTCCAGCTGGACGTTCACACCGAACTCGATGCCGTTATCGAGGGTCGTCGAACCCTTGAAGTGGATTTCCGCGTCGGACTTGACGTCAACACCGGAGAAGTCGTTGCCGGACGTGTCGTCATCAGACGAAACGTAGCCGAACCACTGCTCCATGTAACCACCGACACTAATCTTGATTTTCTCAGCAGCCATCGCCGGAGCGGCGGTGAGCATGCCAACGGCAACGACTGCGGTCGTCCCCAGAAGGATCTTCTTCATGATTTCCCCATCTCCCGAAAGTCGAAGAATCACTGAACGCGATGCCTCGGATTAGACGGAACGGTCCCCTGACCGTCCTCGCGTCGTCACAATGACTATTCTCGGGGTTAAGATCCGTCAACGATCGACGGATGCCGGACGATGCAAATGCGTCTCAATGTGGCGAAAATGCCACAAGGACGCCAGGTCCCGGTCCAAATTCCGCAAATAATCGCCTGGAATGGCGGGAACGCCGATCAATCGACGTTGGAACGACATAGGTGGCGGCCGATCCAATGAAAGGCCCCTTTAGACCTGCAGGATCAGCCAATGGCCTGTTTCTGGCGTCTATCCTGTTGCGTACTGCCGCGGCGGGTCGTGTGAAAGACTATTCCCGGGCACGGTTCCGGGGGGAATCCCCGTTGTCAGAAAGGCGGCGGTCACGGTAAAGAAGGCCTGTGATTCATAAGGTGAAGAGCCCACTTCCAAAGTATGGGCCGACGAGTCCTGGAGGTCGGGGTGAAGAGTGAGGATCGGATGAGACGCAAGACACGCTTCAGCGCGAGGGCAATGGTGCTGAGCTTCGCCTTGGCGCTCTCCGCATGTGCCGGTTCCGGCGTTGATGTCGAATACAATTATCCGACCAGCGGTCCGGGCGGCCTGCCGACGTATGAGAAGCAGGAGAGCATCTTCGGCGAGGACGGGCTTGCGTTGCTGGGCGGTACCCCGTCGTCGGAGAGTGCGGCAGCGGGCAGCGGTATCCCCGTGAACACGTTCCTTTGGCGCGCCTCACTGGATACTGTCTCCTTCATGCCCCTCGCTTCGGCTGATCCTTTTGGCGGCGTCATCATCACGGAGTGGTACACGCCGCCGGATGCGCCGGAAGAGCGGTTCAAGGTCAATATCTTCATCCTTGATCGCGCGTTGCGGTCCGACGGCGTGCGGGCCACTGTGTTCCGTCAGGCGCTCGGCGGTTCCGGCGGTTGGTTGGACAGCCCCCAGAAGGAAGACCTCGACCGGCGGTTGGAGGATGCCATTCTCACCCGGGCCCGGCAGCTACGCATCCAGAACGCGGGCGGGTGATCTCCGCCGTCAGCTACGCCTGCCCCATCCCGCCGAAACACGACCCGACAGGTGAGGTCTAAGCCGTCATGGAACGCTACAACGTCAAGGAAACCGAGGCCAAATGGCAAAAGGCCTGGGCCGACGCCGGCACCTTTGAGGTGACGGAAGACCGATCCAAACCGAAATATTATGTGCTCGAGATGTTCCCCTATCCATCGGGGCGCATCCACATGGGGCACGTTCGGAACTACACCCTCGGCGACATGGTCGCGCGGTACAAGCGCGCCAAGGGTTTCAACGTTCTGCATCCGATGGGCTGGGATGCGTTCGGCCTGCCGGCTGAAAACGCCGCCTTCGAGCGGCGCGTGCATCCGGACACCTGGACACGCGAGAACATCGCCGCCATGCGGGCCCAGCTCAAGGTTATGGGTTTGTCCTATGACTGGACGCGGGAGATCGCGACCTGCGCGCCTGAGTACTACAAGCACGAACAGAAGATGTTCCTCGACTTCGTCGAAGCGGGCCTCGCCTATCGCAAGGAGAGTTGGGTCAACTGGGACCCGGAGGAGAACACGGTTCTTGCCAATGAACAGGTGATCGACGGCAGGGGCTGGCGTTCTGGCGCGTTGGTCGAGAAGCGTTTGCTGTCCCAGTGGTTCCTGAAGATCACCGAGTACGCTGAAGACCTGTTGTCGGCGATTGAGGGTCTGGACCGGTGGCCTGACCGTGTGCGTCTGATGCAGCACAACTGGATCGGCCGCTCCGAGGGCGCGAAAGTCCGCTTCGAACTCGAAGGGCGGGACGATGCGCTGGAAGTCTTTACCACCCGTCCGGACACTCTGTTCGGCGCCTCGTTCTGCGCGATTGCCGCGAACCACCCCTTGTCCAGCGCGTTGGCCGCCGACAATCCGGACCTTGCCGCATTCGTCGCGGAGTGCAATCGGATGGGCACCAGCGAGGTTGCGCTGGAGACTGCGGAGAAGCGGGGCTTCGACACAGGATTGCGGGCGGTCCATCCCCTGGACCCGACCTGGACCGTCCCGGTCTATGTCGCGAACTTCGTCCTGATGGAGTACGGCTCGGGCGCCATTTTCGGGTGTCCCGCGCACGATCAGAGAGACTTGGACTTCGCCCGTAAGTACGGGCTCGAGGTGACCCCCGTGGTCTTACCCCCGGACGCGGATGCCGCCTCTTTCGAGATCGGGACCGAAGCGTTTGTCGGAGAGGGGACGATCTACAATTCACGCTTCCTGGACGGACTGTCGGTGGACGACGCGAAGTCGCGTGTCATCGACAGCCTGGAGGAGATGGCCTCAGGCTCCCGCGAGATCACGTACCGTCTGCGTGACTGGGGCGTGTCCCGGCAACGGTACTGGGGTTGCCCCGTTCCCATGATCCACTGCGAGTCCTGCGGAATTGTGCCGGTCCCCGAAGCCGACCTGCCCGTCACCTTGCCAACGGACGTAGATTTCGACGCGCCAGGAAACCCGCTGGACAACCATCCGACTTGGAAGCATGTCACCTGTCCGGTCTGTGGTGGGCACGCGGTACGCGAGACGGACACGTTCGATACGTTCTTTGAGTCATCCTGGTACTTCGCCCGCTTCTGTGACGCACAGGGTGAGACGGCTTTCGATGCCGACAAGGCCAACTACTGGCTTCCGGTTGATCAATACATCGGCGGCATTGAGCATGCGGTCCTTCATCTTCTCTATTCCAGGTTCTTCACCCGGGCGCTGAAGCGGTGCGGATACCTCGACCTGGATGAGCCGTTTGCCGGATTGCTGACCCAGGGGATGGTAATCCATGAGACCTACAAGGATCCGGATGGCAGTTGGCTTTTCCCGACGGAAGTGACCCGGGCCGAGGGCGGCAAATGGGTCACCGTCGACGATCAGCGTCCCGTCGTGGTCGGTCGTATCGAGAAGATGAGCAAATCCAAGCGGAATGTCGTCGATCCGGAAGCGATCATCGATACCTATGGTGCGGATACGGCTCGGCTTTTCATGCTGTCTGACTCGCCGCCGGAGCGGGACCTGGAGTGGACCGAAGCGGGTGTCGAGGGAGCCTGGCGGTTTGTGAACCGCCTCTGGCGCATGATGACGGATGCCGGCAACGGCGGTGGAGAAATCGGCCCTCTCGGCATGGCCCGGCCCGACGCTGTTGATCCGTCGGTGGCAGAGGCGGAGCGCGCGATCCACAAGACGGTAAAATCCGTCGCCGAAAGCATTGAGCGTTTTCGTTTCAATGCCGCGGTTGCCCAGGTTCGCGAACTGGTGAACACGCTCGCCGACGTCCCTTCAACGGCGACCGGCAGTTCTTGGTTGCGGCGTTTCGGGTACGAGACGGTCGTCCGCCTCATCGAGCCGATGACGCCGCATCTGGCCCAGGAGCTTTGGACCCGGCTTGGCGGGACGGGGATGCTCGCGGATGTTGCTTGGCCTGGCTTCGACCCTGCCCTCGTGATCGATGACGTGTTGACCATCGCTGTTCAGGTGAATGGAAAGACGAGAGGCACCATCGAGCTGCCGCGCGATGCGGAGAAGGATGCGGCCGAGGCGGCGGCGCTGGAACTGCCGGGTGTGGTGCGGGCGCTCGCAGGAAAGACACCGAAGCGGGTGGTCGTCGTGCCTAACAGGATCGTCAACGTTGTCGGCTGACGGGCCGGTGGGAAAGCCGGGCCGGCGCGCCGTCGTCGGCGGACTTTCTGCGGCCGTTCTTGCCTTGCTTTCGGGCTGTGGGTTCAAGCCGCTTTATGGGCGTGCGGGGGCGGGTGCGCCGGTCGCGGAGTTCTCGTTCATTGAAATTGGGCCGATTGCCGACCGTACGGGTCAGTTGCTTCGAATTGCGCTTGAGGAACGGCTAACGCCCCGCGGCCGCCCGTCGGTGCCGCGCTACATGCTTGAGGTTGGTCTGAAGGAGTCCCGGTCCGATCTCGTTATTCAACGGGATGCTTCGTCAACCCGTGCGAAACTCCGGATTGATGCGAGCTGGGTGCTAAAGGATCTGGCGACGAGTGCGCCACTCCTCCGGGGCGCCTCTCAAAGCACAACGACGTTCAACATCGTTGAAAGCGAGTTCGCCACCATCAGCGCGGAGAACGATGCGCGGCGGCGGGCGGGCATCGAGATCGCGGATGATATTCGTCTGCGCCTTGGCCTCTACTTTAATCGGCGTCGGACCGGCTAGCGTTCGGGCTCGGCGTTCCGCCGGGCGCCAAGGGAGCGGCATGAAAATCAAAGCGTCCGATCGCCGCCGATTGCTCCAGAAGCTTCCCCCTGATCTTGCGGGTGCCGTTGTCTTCGGCCCCGACGGCGGTCAGGTCCGGGAAGTGGCGACAGCGCTGTCCCGGCTCGCCGTGGCTGATCCCACCGATCCGTTCACGGTTGCTGAGATCTCGCCGGAGAGCCTGAAAGAAGATCCAGGGCGAATAGCCAACGAAGCCGCCACCGTTTCCTTGATGGGCGGCCGCCGTCTGGTGTGGGTGCGGGGTGCCACCGACGGCTTGACCGACGCCTTGGAAAGTGCGGCCGAGGTTCCGGGGGACGGATACTTCCTGTTGGTGGAGGCCGGATCCCTGGAGGCGCGCTCAAAGCTCCGGAAGTGGGCAGAGGGTGCGGACCGTGTCGCCGCTATTGCTTGCTGGGTGGATGACGACCGGGCGCTGGCGGATGTGATCACGGAGACGTTGTCGGCAGCAGATGTGGCCATTGACGCCGACGCCCGGGCCTTCGCCGTTTCCGTGCTCGGCGGTGACCGCATGGTGGCTCGCGGCGAGATCGAAAAGCTCGCGCTCTACGTGGGCGCCGGTGGACGGGCGACGTTGGACGACGTGCGCCTGCTTCTGGGTGATAGCGCAGAGACGGTCGCGGATGACGTCGCCCGCGGTGTGTTGGATGGCGAGCCGGAGGCGGCGGACCGCGCCATGCGACGCGCAGTTGAAGACGGTGTGGCAGCGGTGGCGATCGTCCGGGCCTCGATACGGGCCTTCATCCGCCTTCAGGGAATGATCGCCGTTCGCGCGGGCGGCGTGCCGACGGACCAGGCGTTGAAGGCGGCCCGTCCGCCGCTCCATTTTTCCGAGACCGCACGGTACCGGCGGGCCGTCGATCGCTTGAGCCTCCCGCTGGTCATCAGGGTTCTCGATGACCTTGTGACGACGGAAATACGTTGTAAAACAACAGGATATCCTGACACTGCCGTCTGCCGGCAGGCGTTGCTAGGCATTGCGGGCCGGATCCGTAGCGCATTTCGAGGGCGGTAGAGTAGATCCCCCAGCACCTGGATCACTTTGTGATCAAAGCGCAGATCGTGCGGTGATGGTCGAATGGGCCTGGGGTCACGCGCGAGGAATAAGGGGGTCGTCCTCCTCGTCCTCTTCATCATCCATCAGGAGAATGTCGTCGTCGCCCTCATCCATATCCAACGCCGGTTTGGGCGGCGATGGATCACTTCCTCCCGCCCCCTCGGTGCTTGAGCTTGGGATCGGATCGTCAAATGGATCGTCTGGAATCGTGTCTGGGAAGGCGGGACGATCGTCAGGGGACGCGTCCAACTCGGCTTCCGGATCAGGTTCCTCCATGTCCAATTCGCCGACTTCCAGATCCCCGGCGTCTAGATCCCCGACGTCTAGATCCCCGGCGTCTAGATCCCCGGCGTCTAGATCTACGGCGTCCAGTTCGTCGATCTCGAGGCTCTCTTCCTCAATCTCCAAGTCTTCGAGGTCGTCTCCCCCGGCCATGCCGGCTGCCTGATCAGTCTGGCCGCCGCCTCCGAGCTCCCCGTCTTCAAGCTCGCCGTCTTCGCTTTCAGACTCCAGACGTCGAAAGCCAAGCGCGACAGCTTTCAGCGGCTCAGATGAAAGCTCTGGCTCTTCCGCGGCGTCCGCATCGTCGTCGTCGGGAGACACTGAACCCGTTTCTCCCTGAGCATCGTCTCCATCAGCCCTGGCCTCTCCGTTACCACTACTCTCGTCTCCAGCAGTGGCAGGGTCTTCGAAATCGTCGTCGGGGTGCCCAACCCTTACGTCATCCTCGCCGTCATCATCAGACAGTAACGCGTCCGTCTCCGCGAGAAGGGCGCCGAAGTCCATCCCATCGCCATCAGGCCTAGGCTCGGAGAGGTCTGCTGGGTCTTCCCAGATCGGTCCCTCCGGCGCCGGTTCGGCCGCAGCCGTCATACCCGCACCCGCAAGCCGGGACAGCACCAAATCAAGCTGTTCCAGGGATTGGTAGTGCACCACCACCGCCCCGCTTTCTCCGTCATCGCCAGAGTCTATTTCGACGGCGAGCCCAATAGCGGCACTTGTTGCCCGCTCCGCCGCGAGGATGTCCGGGTCTTTCTCCGTTGCCGGTGTTCGCGGTGCCGATGGCGCCTTCGGTGTCGGCGGCCGGGAGGACGGGGCATCGCCGCGGGCACGCTCTTCCGCCTGCCGAACCGTCAGGCCTTTGGCGACGATCTCCTCGACGAGCGTTTCGGGATCTTCGGACTGCAGAAGGGCGCGTGCATGCCCGGCTGTGATTTTCCCCTCTTCGAGATAGGCGCGGGCCGTTGGTGGCAGAGAGAGCAGGCGCAAGGTGTTGGCGACATGGCTCCGGCTCTTTCCAATCGCCTGCGCGATCGCTTCCTGAGAGTGGCCGTGCTCGTCAATCAGGCGCCGAAACCCCTCGGCTTCTTCGATCGGGGTCAGGTCCTGGCGCTGTATGTTCTCGATCAGCGCAATCTCAAGCGCGTCCCGATCGTCGAACTCACGGATCAGCGCCGGTATCTCGTGGAGTTGAGCGATCTGGGCTGCCCGCCACCGCCGCTCTCCGGCAATCAGTTCGTAAACGTCGTCATCGTCAGGATGCCGGCGGAGCAGAATGGGCTGAAGCACCCCTTTTTCCCGGATGCTTTCGGCCAGCGCGTTGATCTCTTCGCCATCGAAGATTCGCCGCGGCTGAAACCGTCCGGGCGCGATTTGCTCGATTGGAACCGTCTTGGATTGCCGCAGACGGTCGAGCTGCGACTTGTCGTCTTCATCTTCACCGAGGAGCGACGACAGCCCTCGTCCAAGTTTCGCCCGTCGCTTGCCGCCGCTGTCCTCAATGCTCACGCAGCCAGTCTCCGCTCCCGCTTCATCACTTCGCTCGCCAGATGGATATATGCCCGGGCGCCGGCACACTTCATATCATAAAGAAGAACCGGAAGCCCATGGGATGGGGCTTCGGAAACCCGAACATTGCGCGGGATGACGGTGCGATACACCTTCTCACCCAGATGATCCCGTACATCCGCGGCGACCATTTCCGAGAGATTGTTGCGGCGGTCGAACATGGTGAGGACGACGCCCTGGATGTCCAGGTCCGGATTGAAGACCTTCCGGACCCGCTCGATCGTCTTCATGAGTTGGCTGAGACCTTCCAGTGCGTAGAACTCACACTGGAGCGGAACGAGCACCGCGTCCGCGGCGACGAAGGCATTGAGCGTCAGCAGGCCGAGCGATGGTGGACAGTCGATCAAGATGTAGTCGAAGTCGGCACCTCCGGCGTGGCGGTGCTTGACCAGCGCTTCCCGGAGCATGAACTCGCGGTCTTCGATCGAGACCAGCTCAATCTCCGCCCCGGAAAGGTGCACTGACGAGGGAACGATGGAGAGACGGGGGACTTTCGTCTCGACCGTGGCCTCCCCAATCGAGGCCGCCCCGATCAAACAGGCGTAGGAATCGACCTCCCGGTCATGGCGGCCGAGGCCCAGTCCCGTAGAGGCATTACCCTGCGGGTCAAGGTCGATGATCAAGACCTTTTTATCACACGCTGCCAACGCTGTAGCGAGGTTTACCGTGGTCGTCGTTTTACCGACGCCCCCCTTCTGATTGGCAATTGCAAGGATCCGCGCGCCCCGGGCGGTAAGATCCACTACCATGGCATCAAGCTTCGGGTTCATCGGACATACCTTTCACACGAACAACATACCCATTAGGGTCCGAGAGACTCGGAAAGACATCCGTGCGTAGTGTCGTCGTATTACCCAAATCGGTCAACTCGTCAAAAGTAGTCTTTCCTTTAAGGTATAGCCCGACCGTATGGTCCGACCAGAATCTCTCAGCATAATCAATAAGTTGAATCAGGGGCGCGCAAGCCCGGGATGTCACGGCCCGTGCGGCGGTGCGCGGCACGGTCTCAATGCGTTTTGTGACAACGGTGACGGATCTGCACTGGGTGATTCGCGCGGCTTCCCGAAGGAAAACGGATTTTCGTTGGTCCGATTCCACGAGATTGACGTCGGGTTCCCCAAGAATCGCAAGGACCAAGCCTGGGAAGCCGGCGCCGGAGCCCAAGTCGAAGATCGGACCGGACGAGTCGGGCAAAAAAGCCTGTAGTTGCGCCGAATCGAGAATGTGTCTCCGCCAGACATCAGGGAGAGTGCTGTTGGAAACCAGGTTAAGTGTCGGTTGCCATTTGTGGAGCAGGTCTACGTAAGCGGACAGTCGCTCCAGCGTTTCACGTGAAATCTTCGTTGCTTCGGCAAAGTCTTCCTTGGAGAACGGGACAGAGAGGTCGTGATGACCGTTCATGCCGCAGCCCCACTCTCCTTCTCCAGGCTGCGCACGTATTTCAGGACGGCAACCTGCGCCGCCGGCGTCGTCCCGGGCAGTCGCGCGATCTGACCAAGGGTCTCCGGCCGTGCCTCCGTGAGGCGGTCCCGGATTTCTGTTGTAAGTCCCGCGATGCGGCCGTAGTCGATATCGTCTGGTATCTTGATGGAGGCGTCTCGCCTGAACGCGGCGATATCCGCCGCCTGACGATCAATATAGCCCTGATACCGGGAGTCCACGCTCAGTTCCTCGAGCACTGGAACAGGGATCTCCCGCATCCACGGGACGAGATCCATCAGTGCGTCATTGTTCAGCCCGGGGTGTCCCAACAAGGCGAGAAGGCTTCTGCGGGCGCCGTCCTGGTTGATGGCAACACCGCCCTGCGCCAAGGCGTGAGGGGTGAGCGTCTCCGCCTCAAGCCTGTCGCGCCAGTATGACAGAGACTCACGACGAGACGTGAAGGCGCGCCAGCGGTCGTCTCCTACGCATCTAATCTCCCGTCCTTTTTCGGTCAGGCGGAGATCCGCATTGTCGGCCCGAAGCCGCAGCCGATACTCCGCACGCGACGTGAACATCCGGTACGGCTCCGGGGCACCGAGGGTCGTCAGGTCGTCGATCATCACGCCCAGATATGAGTCCGCGCGATCGAAGCTGATTCCTTGTTTCGACCCTTCTGGATCGATGTGTCCCATGCGACGGCCCGTGTCTGTTCCGGCATGACGGGCGGCGTTGAGACCAGCAAGAAGCCCTTGGGCCGCAGCCTCTTCATACCCTGTTGTCCCATTGATCTGGCCGGCGAGAAACAGCCCGCTGCAGGTCTTTAGTTCAAGGGTGCCGCTAAGCGCGCGGGGGTCCACATAGTCATACTCGATGGCGTAGCCCGGTCGAATAACGGAAACGTCTTCCAGCCCGGGGATGGTCTTCAGAAACGCGTGCTGAACATCCTCCGGCAGAGACGTGGAGATCCCATTGGGGTAAACGGTTGGATCATCCAATCCCTCCGGCTCGAGGAAAATCTGATGATGGTCGCGGTCTGCGAAACGGACGACCTTGTCCTCTATCGATGGACAATAGCGCGGTCCGATACCTTCGATGTGACCGCCGTACATGGCTGAGCGGTGGAGGTTGTCGCTGATAAGCGCATGGGTCGTCGGTGTGGTTCGGGTGATGTGACAGGGAATCTGCGGCACGGTCACGCGATCCGTCAGTGCGGAAAACGGGGTCGGTGGATCATCCCCATCTTGAACGTCGAGTCCGTCCCATCGGATGGTGCGCCCATCAAGACGCGCGGGGGTTCCAGTCTTCAAACGGCCCAAGGGCAGGCCCATGCGCTCCAGCGTTTTAGCGAGCCCCACGGCCGGCGCTTCACCTGCGCGGCCAGCGGCGATCTTGCGATCTCCTATATATATCGTACCCCGGAGGAACGTCCCGGTCGTGATGATGATGGCACCAGCCGTCACTGTCTGGCCGGTGCTCGTGACAACCGCAGTGGCTCTCCCATTCTCGACGACGATGTCTTCGGCCCCGTCTTCAATTACAGCCAGATTGGGTTGGTCCGAGATAAGGGCCTGCATAGCCGCTCTATAGAGCGACCGGTCCGCCTGAGCCCGTGGCCCCCGTACGGCGGGACCTTTCGCACGGTTGAGCATACGGAACTGGATCCCCGCTTGATCGATCGCCCTGGGCATCACGCCATCGAGCGCGTCGATCTCCCGAACCAAATGGCCTTTGCCCAGACCGCCGATCGCCGGATTGCAGGACATCTCCCCGATCGTCGAGAACTTGTGGGTGATGAGCGCTGTGTGGGCGCCCATGCGCGCCGCTGCGGCGGCAGCTTCACAACCGGCGTGGCCGCCACCAATGACAACTACATCGAAGCTCCGCACGGCTTCTCTCCGTCGCTCAACTTGCGGGGTCTCTTGCCGCCTCGAGGGCGGCGGCAAACTCCGGTGCTTTATAGCGCGAGTGATGCGTTGGTTCCATTGGGATTGGATAGACTCGCGTGCGTTGTTTCACGTGAAACGCCTCTCAGGCCCAATCGAGTGTTTCACGTGAAACAAATCGACCGCTCGATCCTAGGGGCCATCGCTCTTTGAGGCGATGTTTCACGTGAAACGTCACTTGCCCAGGCAGAAGTCCCGAAAAATCACATCGAGAAGGTCGTCCACGTTCACACGGCCGGTCAGTCTTCCAATCTCGTAGACCGCTAGGCGAAGATCCTCGGCGGCAAGTTCGATCTCGTCCGGCCCGCCGTTCCACTCGGAGAACCGTTCTAGCGCGGCGGCCGCTGATGAGACGGCTGATCTGTGGCGTTCCCGGGTTAGTATGGGGTCGCTTACACCCGACAGGCATTCGGCCAAGGCTTGTTCGATGCGTTCCAAGAGCGCCGCCATTCCATCGCCTGTCTGCGCTGAGATCGATACGCCGCTGGGGTGGTCGGCTAGCGCTGTCGCGATCTCTTCAGCGTGAAGACGGTCAGTCTGTGTCAAGACTGGGATGTCGCCTGCGGCGGGCTCTGCAGCCGGTGTCACTCCCTCTGTATAAAGGATCAGCCGAATGTCCGCCTCTTGGCTCCAGCGCTCGGCGCGGCGAACGCCTTCGAGCTCGACGGGGTCTTCCGTCTCTCGGATTCCAGCGGTATCCGCGACGATCACAGAGTATCCAGACAGATCGAGCGAGACTTCCAGCACATCCCGGGTGGTCCCTGGGATCCCAGTGACGATCGCGACATCCCGGCCAGCGAGGGCGTTAAGCAGCGTCGACTTCCCCACATTCGGTCGACCGGTAATCGCAACCCGAAATCCGTCGCGGATGATCGCCCCTCTCCGGTCGCCAAGGCGGGCGTTCATTTCTGCCAGAGTGGTAAGCAGTGCCGACCGGACATTCTTGACCACGCCCGACGGGATCTCCTCATCCGGGAAGTCGATGTACGCCTCGATGTGGGCGAGCGATTGGATGAGGACGGACCGCCAGCGCTCGGCCTCCGCGGTGACAGCACCGCCGAGTTGGCGTATGGCTTGTCGGCGCTGCGCATCGGTGTCCGCGTCCACCAGGTCCGCAACCGCCTCCGCCTCTGTCGCATCCATCCGGCCTGACAGAAGGGCCCTGCGCGTAAACTCACCAGGCTCCGCCGGTCTGCATCCAGAAACCTTTGAGAGTTCTTCCAGTACGGAGGACAGGACAGCCCGGCCCCCGTGCAGGTGCAGTTCCAACATATCCTCGCCCGTGTAAGACCCTGGTCCCGGCATCCAGATTACGAGGGCGGAATCGAGGGTGCTGCCGGATCCGTCACGCAGTGTTCGAACAGCGGCGTGCCTTGGCGCCGGGACCGATCGCATCAACGCGTTGGCAGCGCCGCCAGCGTTCGGACCCGATAGGCGAAGCATGGCAATCGCGCCTCGGCCAGGCGGTGTCGCGGGTGCATAGATGGTATCGCCGATGGAAGCCAAGGTCGGTAATCCCTTAACTGCCGGAGTTGGTGTCTGGGGCCGCTTCGCTTCCCCGGGCAGATAGAAGCGTTCCGACCACCGCGTTTAATCTCTGGCGTCCGGCACCTGTTGCCCTTAGCCCTTGATCCGTTACTTCAATGTACCCTTCGCCCGTCAGATCCTCGAGGACCTGGGTGCTGAACGGTTCCGCATCGCTGCCTTGTATCTGAAACAGTCGACGCCATGGCAGCGGCTCCGCAAGGCGCAGCCCCATCATGAGGGCCTCAGCGAACCACGCGTCACGATCGACGATCGTTTCCGACCGTGCAGCGTGCCCTTCGGTCTCCACTTGAGAAAGCCAGATTGCGGGCGCCCGGTGCGCTCGGGTCGCCACACGGCTGCCCTCTCGGTCCGTTAGGCGGCCGTGAGCACCGGGTCCAACCCCGATGTAGTCACCCTGACGCCAGTAGACGAGGTTGTGCTGGCTTTCTGCGCCCGGTCTGGCGTGATTGGAGATCTCGTACGCCGGGAGGCCCGCAGATGACATCATGTCCTGAGTGAGTTCGTAGAGGTCGGCCGACAGATCTTCATCGGGGGTTTGAAAATCACCTCGGGCGTGAAAAGCGGAAAACGGTGTGCCCTCTTCGATGGTCAGCTGATAAAGCGACAGGTGATCCGCGGCTTCATCCAAGGCCCTGGCCAATTCCTCCCGCCAGGAGCGCGTGGTCTGGTGCGGCCGAGCGTAGATCAGGTCGAAGGAGACGCGGTCGAAGAGCCTCCGCGCGATCCGAACGGCTTCAATTGCGTCCTCGGCACTGTGTTCACGGCCCAAAAACTTGAGATCAGCATCGAGAAGTGCCTGTACACCGATGGACACTCGATTGACGCCAGCCGCAAGGAATCCTGCGAGTTGCGCCGATTCAACAGAGGTCGGATTCGCCTCTAATGTGACCTCTGCACTACCAATGCCGCTGAATTGTTCGTCGATGACTCGTAGAACGCGTTCCACTGTCGCCGGCGCCATCAAGGAGGGAGTTCCGCCACCAAAAAAAACACTACCGACACGTCTCGGTCCGACTCGCCGCGCCATTTCGGTCAGGTCGCGGGCGTACGCGTCTGCCCATCGGTCGTGATCAACCGTTTGAGCGACATGACTATTGAAGTCGCAGTAGGGACATTTGGATCGGCAGTAGGGCCAATGGACATAGATCCCGAGTGGCGTGTCCATAGGGGTGCCATTGCCCGGTCGGATGTCAGCCGTCGCGATCACCAAACACACCGTCCATGAGCTTCTGGAAGGCATTCGCGCGATGGCTCACCGAGTGTTTCCAATCCTGGGAAACCTCACCGAACGTTTCTTCATGGCCTTCGGGAACGAACATCGGGTCATAGCCGAAGCCCTTGTCCCCGCGCGGGGGCCAAACCAAACGTCCTTCGACGGTTCCTTCGACGACTTCAACATGACCGTCGGGCCAGGCCAACGCCAACGCGCAGACGAATTTCGCTGTTCGATCAGGCGTTTCGCCTGTTTGACCTTCAATCAGTCCCAGCGCGTCCTCGATCTTCGCCATTGCCACGCGAAAGTCTTTCGCCGGGCCTGCCCATCGGGCGGAGTAGATGCCGGGCGCCCCGTACAGAGCCTCGACAGCGAGGCCGGAATCGTCCGCCAAAGCCGGCAATCCAGTACATTTCATGCTATGGGTGGCTTTGAGAATCGCATTTCCTTCATAGCTATCCTCGGTTTCCGCAGGTTCTGGCACATTGAGGTCACCTGCGGACTTCACGGTGATCCCTAGCGGTGTCATCAGGTCGGCGATCTCGACCAGCTTGCCGGGATTGTGGCTTGCGATGACCAGTGTGTCGTCTGTGAAACGGCGCATCCGTCGTCCCTAGAGGCCCAAGGCCAAGCGTTGGAGATCGGAGAGCTTCGAGATTCCGCCTCGTGCCAGCCCGAGAAGCTCATCGAATGTGGCGCCGTCGAACGGCTCTTTCTCTGCTGTCGCTTGGATCTCGACAATCCCACCGCTGGCGCTCAGGACGAAATTGGCGTCCGTGTCGGCGTTTCCGTCCTCAGCGTAGTCCAAATCCAATACCGGTCTGCCTTGGTAGATCCCACAAGAGATCGCCGCGACCTGATCATTGAGCGGTATGTCCTTCAAAGCTCCGATGGCGACCAGGCGACCGAACGCGGCGTGAAGGGCGACCCATGCGCCAGTAATGGCGGCTGTCCGGGTGCCCCCATCCGCCTGAATCACATCGCAATCGATCTTGATCTGACGTTCACCCATCTGTTCCAGGTTCGTGACGGCACGCAGAGAGCGGCCAATAAGCCTTTGAATCTCTTGAGTTCTGCCGGACTGTTTACCGCGCGCGGCCTCCCGGTCGACCCGGGTGTGGGTGGACCGGGGCAACATTCCGTACTCTGCCGTCACCCAACCGCGACCCGTGTTCCGCAAAAACGGGGGAACCCGGTCGTCGATAGACGCAGTGCAAAGGACATGGGTGTCGCCAAAGCGGGCCATGCACGAGCCCTCGGCGTGTTTGGCGACGCCCGGCTCCAGGCTCACGCGGCGAAGTTCATCGGGCTGACGGCCGGACGGTCGATTGGTCATGGAGACACCCTGCGCTGTGTTGGCCGCGCACGCTACCGTTAGGCACCGGTGCCGTCCAGCCAATGTATCCAGCCAAGGAATATGGTAAGCGGACCCAACGTGACCGGGTCGCGACGCTGACGGGGCCTTATCCTGTCGAACCTGGGTCCCGGGCCGCCGGTCTGGCATGGCGGCCGTTGACGCAGCCGAGGGACGTTTTTTAGACTCAGCTGATCGATTGACCGTGTGGTCCGCTCGATCCGTTGATGCGGAGTCTCAGGAGAACCGGATGGCCCAGGACGGCATTGAAGCGCTGGACGAACGGTCGAGGGATATCTTTACCCAGATCGTTGAATCCTACGTCGCGACGGGCGAGCCGATCGGGTCGCGCACGATCTCCAGGCAACTGGGTGTGTCGCTGTCTCCGGCCACGATCCGGAACGTGATGGCGGACCTGGAGGAGGCGGGCCTGCTCTTCTCGCCGCATACGTCGGCCGGGCGTCTGCCCACCGATCTCGGCTTGCGGATCTTCGTGGACGGACTTCTGGCCGTTGGCGGCGATCTCTCCGAGAACGAGCGTGCGAGCATCGACGGGCAATGCAGTGCTGTCGGCCGAACCTTTCCGGATGTTCTGGAAGAAGCGAGCACCGCCCTCTCAGGCCTGTCAGCCTGCGCCGGCCTGGTCGTCACTCCGAGCCGCGACGCTCCGTTGCGTCACATCGAGTTCGTACCGTTGAGCGACAACCGCGCTCTCGCGGTGCTCGTGACCGACGGGGAGCAGGTGGAGAACAGGGTCATCGACCTTCCGCCCGGACTGCCATTCTCAGCGCTTCAGCAGGCAACGAACTATCTGGGGTCCCGGATGGTGGGAAAGACGCTAGAGGAAGCCCGGTTCCGAATCGCTGCCGAGATTGAGCAGCAACGGACCGAACTCGATGCATTGTCCACAAAGGTGGTGGAGGCGGGCCTGGCCCTCTGGTCAGGAGAAGCGCAGTCCGGCGGCACCCTCATTCTGAAGGGGCAGTCGCGGCTGTTGAGTGATGTTACGGCTCTCGATGACCTGGAGCGGATACGGTCCCTGTTCGAATTGCTTGAGCGTAAGGAAACCATGCTTCGCCTGATCGATTCGACAGGGTCGGCGGAGGGTGTCCGAATTTTCATCGGCTCCGAGAGCGATCTGTTCACCCATACGGGATGCTCGATGATCATCGCACCCTATCGGGATACCTCGCGTCGTGTTGTTGGTGCGATCGGGGTGATTGGACCAACCCGGATGAACTATGCCCGGATCATCCCGATGGTCGACTACACCTCCAAACTGCTCGGCCGCCTTTTGGGCTGACACCGTGTCGGTTTGGATGCCGGAGGGTCTTTGCTTTTCAGCCGGGAACGCCTACATGTGGGCGGTTCCGAAGGATCCACCCGCACGCTAACCGCAGGACGATCATGGCCGACGCCAAAGACCCCCGAGAAGCCCAAGACGGCGAGCCCATTGATACCGGCCTCCATGATGAGGACGGCGCCATCCCGTTTGACGTTGCCAACGAAGACGAGATGCCGGACGTCGAGGAAACGGCTGTTGCCGAGGCGGACCAGCAGATTGCGGAGTTGAAGGATCAGCTTGTCCGCACGATCGCGGAGCTCGACAACACGCGGAAGCGGACCGAGCGGGAGAAGGAGCAGATCCGGAAGTTCGGTATCGCGAACTTTGCGAAGGACCTGCTGACGGCGGCTGACAATCTTCGCCGGGCGATCGAGTCCGTACCGGAGGGCTTTGGTGACGGCGACCCGGCGATGAAGAATCTGCTGGTCGGGATCGAGATGACGGAGAAGGACTTCCTGTCCGCGTTCGAGAAACACGGCGTCCGGAAAATCGAACCGCTGGGTGAGAAGTTCGACTACAACTTCCATCAGGCCATCTTCGAGGTGGAAAACTCCGGCCAGGCGCCCGGAACGGTCGTGCAGGTCATGCAGCCAGGCTACGCCATCGGCGACCGAATCCTCCGTGCGGCGATGGTCGGCGTCGCCAAGGGCGAGCCGCCGGCGGATGCCGCACCCGTCGACACCACTGCTTGAGCTTACGGTAGAAGGGTCGCAGCCTCGGACCAGAGCGACGGCTCGGCCTGTCTGAGGGCGATTAAGGCACGATCCGCCGCTGCGCGATCCTGAAAAAGCGCATATCTGACCGCGCCGCTTCCGGTCATCGCTGTGTAGGCCGCCCCCGGCAGTTGTTCCAGGGCGGAGTGCAGTCTTCCGCCGCTTGGATCGACGTCTTCTGAAGGCTGGGCGAGATCGTTCCGGCCAAACTCCCGCAGCCAGGACAAAAGGTCGCCCGCGCCGGGGTTGTCGGGAAAGGGCGGTGCCACCTCGGAGTAGCGCCCCTTCACCGCGGCAAAAACCTCGGCCGTGGGAACGGGTCGGCCCGGGTGGCACAGCACCACACCCAGGGGCGGCAACGCAGGAAGTCCTGACAGGACGTCCCCGATCCCTGTCATTCGCTGTGCGGCACCGGACAGACAAACCGGCACATCCGCCCCCAGGGTCAGTCCGAGGGCCGCCAGATCCGGGCATGCATCCGCCTCGATCTGGGACCGGAGCGCGCGCAGAACCGCGGCGGCATCTGCAGATCCGCCTCCCAGTCCGGCTCCGAGTGGAATCCGCTTCTCAACATGAATCGCCACTCCGCGATGGAACCAATCCGGTTTGCCGTCGGGCGGAGCGAGGGCTTTTCGAACGGCCTGGAGTGCCCGAAAAGCAAGGTCGTCATTGCCGGAAAGCGTTGAGGTCAATCGATCGGCGAAGGGACCTGTCACAACAAGGCTGTCTTTTGTGGCAGGCCTCAAAGTCAGCGTATCGTGGAGATCGACGAAACCCACAATACTATCCAGCAGGTGATAGCCGTCCGGCCGTCGATCCAGAACCCTGAGCGTTAGGTTTAGTTTTGCCGGCGCGCGGACCGTTATGAGGGGTGCTGTCGGCGGTCCATCACGATCAATGGACCAGATACTTTTCACGTTCCGGACGGGCCGTCTTTCGCACCGGCCCGTGAGGTGTCGACACCCAGCTCCGGCAAGCCATCGACCAGCTTCTTCTCGATCGTCACCGCGAGATCGGGTTCCGGATCGAGCGACAGGGCGCGCCGCCATTGAAAGCGTGCTTCGACCCGCCGGCCAACCATCCAATAGGCGTCACCGAGATGGTCATTGATGGTCGGATCCTCTGGCCGGAGCTCGACGGCTCGCTCCAGATGTGTGACAGCCTCGTCGAACTCTCCAGTCCGGTATAGCACCCAGC
Source organism: Thalassobaculaceae bacterium (assembly GCA_963691835.1). Lineage (GTDB taxonomy): Bacteria > Pseudomonadota > Alphaproteobacteria > Thalassobaculales > Thalassobaculaceae. The sequence continues at coordinate 1,991,809 of OY829383.1, read as the reverse complement.
CAAGGCTGTCCACGATGTATCCGTCCCTGGGACGAAGCTCCACCGCGCGCTCGATCATCTCCTTGGCCTCGTCCAGGCGCTCACCCTGCTCCACCCAGGAGTAACCAAGATAATTCAGAACGTAGGGCTGCTCGGGTCGCAGCGACAACGCTTTCAGGAAGTCTTTTTCCGCGCGATCCCAGATTTTCGCGCGCTCGAGCGCGATGCCTCTGGAATAAAACAGCGACCAATCGGAGGTGACGGGCTCTCCCAGCCGGTCGATTGCGGAATCGTAGGCGGCGACGGCGTCAAGCCAGTCCTCGTTCTGACGGTGAAGGTCGCCGAGACGGATCAACGGTGACGCGTCCAGATCTCTCAAGGCCGCCAGCGTCTCCAGAAGAGCCGCCGCATCCCGGTCTCGGTCCAAGGACTCGAGGCCGGACGCCTTCCTGAGTTGGGACATGTAGTGATAGGGGGAGTTTTCGGCGACGCTGTCGTAGACCGCGATGGCGTCGGCGTATCGGGCGCGGTCATCCAGAATCTCGGCGACCAGCAGGCTGGCCAAAGGGAAGTTCGGCCGCAGATACAGCGCCATCCGCGCGTGGGCCATGGCGAGGTCGCTTCCCCGGTCGCGCTGTAGTGCGCTTGCCAGATCGAACAGGGCTTCCGCCGCGCCGTCGGAGGCGACCCGCACCGTAAGTGACGTCGGTAACCCACTCGCCGCGTCAGAGAGGACCCGCTCCACCGCGACCGCGTCGAAATCCCGGCTTGTCCGCTCGGCCATAATGGTTCGGGCAGCGTCCAGACGGCCGCTCGTTGCATAATGAACGGCTTCGGCCAGGGTTAGGCGCAACGGAACCCGGGGATTGCGGGACTTGGCTGAAGCGAACAGGCGATCCGCGCGCGCGGTATCGCCCAGCATAGAGGCCATGTAAGCCTCATGAAGGTCGGCAAGCGCTTCAAAACCTGACAGCTCTCGAACCGCATCCAGTCTATCGACCGCGTTCTCCAGATCATCCCGCGCCACGTCGATCCAGGCCCCGATCAGATGTCCGAGGATCTGGTCAAGCCGGGTCTCGGAAAGCCCTTCGAGGACCGATGCCGCTTCGTCCGCGTCACCCGCCTTTAATGCCTGGAGTGTTTCAAGAACCGCTGCCGTGGAGCTGATGACGCCGTTCTCGTTGATCCGCGCCGCGAGACCAAGGGCGGTGTCATAATCACCGTTCTCAAGAGACGCGAGAAAGGTTCGGCGTTGGAGTGACGCGTTTTCCGGATCCTCCGACAGAACCCGGCCGTAGGACGCGGACGCTGTTCCCACGTCGCGTACACGGTAGGCGTGCCGTGCTTTCAGGTAGTCGCCCGACCTTGTCGCCCGAGGCTCAGCCCCGAGGCCAAGTGCCAGGGCGCGCACAGGGGCGGCCGGTCCCTGACCCTCTCCGGTATTCTGAACGGTGGTGCACCCAGCGACCGCTACCGCGGCAACGACGACGCCCGCCCTGACAAGGGCGGCTGTACCACGATGAAAACGTCGGCGCGGCGCGGTCTGGCCATCGTTGGGACGGAGTTCTGTGCCGTGACGCACTGGCCGGTTCTCCGGTTATGGGCCCAACGACGAGCCACGGAGCTTCACATATTGGGATAGTTCGGGCCGCCGCCACCTTCGGGGACCACCCAGTTGATATTCTGGCTGGGATCCTTGATGTCGCAAGTCTTACAGTGAACGCAGTTCTGAGCGTTGATCTGCAGTCTCGGATTGCTGCCATCGTTCTCGCGCACGATCTCGTACACACCGGCAGGGCAGTAGCGCTGTTCCGGCGCATCGTAGAGTGCCAGGTTGTGCTCGATCGGCACCGAGGCGTCCTTCAGGGTGAGGTGCGCCGGCTGATCCTCTTCATGATTGGTGCTCGACAGGAACACCGATGAGAGGCGGTCGAAGCTGATCTCACCGTCTGGCTTAGGATAATCAATCGGCACTGAATGCGCCGCCGGCCGGAGGCTCTCATGATCTTCATGATGATGCAGGGTCCAAGGCGCCTTGCCGCCGAAGACGTAGGTGTCTATGGCGGAATAGGCGAGGCCAAAGAACATGCCGGCGCGGAAGGCCGGGCGCACGTTCCGAACTTGGCGCAGTTCATCCCATACCCAGGTCTTCTTGAGCTTCTCGGGATAGCTGACTGCCTCCACCTTCTTTGAGGCATCGTCGGTGGACAGCGTCTCCACGATCGCTTCCGCGGCCGTCATCCCGGACTTCATGGCGTTGTGGGAGCCTTTGATCTTCGGAACGTTCAGAAATCCGGCGCCGCAACCGATCAACAGTCCACCTGGGAACGTCAATTTCGGAATAGACTGGAAACCGCCCTCATTCAGCGCGCGGGCGCCATAGGAGATCCGTCGCCCGCCTTCGAAATACGACCGCATGCGCGGATGGGTCTTGAAGCGCTGGAACTCTTCAAACGGCGAGAGATAGGGATTCTTGTAATCGAGGCCGACGACGAAGCCGACGGCGACCAGGTTGTTCTTCAGGTGATAGAGGAAGGAGCCGCCATAGGTCTCACCGTCCAGAGGCCATCCGATCGTGTGAACGGCCCGGCCTTCGTGGTGTGCGGATGAATCAACCTCCCAAAGCTCCTTGATGCCAATGGCGTAGGTCTGGGGGTCGACCCCGTCCCTCAGCCCGAAGCGTTCGAACAAGGTCTTGGTGAGCGACCCGCGGCACCCCTCAGCGAAAATCGTCTGGCGCGCATGCAGCTCCATGCCTGGCTGATGGTTCGCCGTCGGTTGACCATCCTTACCAATGCCCATATCGCCGGTCGCAACACCGCGGACGGCGCCATTCTCGTCATAGAGCACCTCGGCGGCCGCGAAGCCGGGGTAGATTTCCACCCCCATGCCTTCAGCCTGTTCCGCCAACCATCGACAGACATTGCCGAGACTGACGATGTAGTTGCCGTGGTTGTTCATCTGCGGCGGGGTCGGAAGCTGGAAGCCGCCGCCCTTTGTCAGAAACATGAACCGGTCGTCGTTGACCGGCGTGTCGAGCGGCGCGCCCATGTCCTGCCACGTTGGGAACAGCTCGTTCATGGCGCGCGGTTCCATCACCGCGCCGGACAGAATATGCGCTCCGACCTCCGAGCCTTTTTCCAGGACGCAGACGCTGAGGTCCGTCCCCGTCTCCTCCGCCAGTTGGCGGATCCGGATGGCGGCGGACAGGCCAGAGGGGCCCGCACCAACGATCACGACGTCATATTCCATCGATTCGCGTTCCATCCGCGCTTCTTCCCTTATAGTTAGGACAAGGAGACTTCCGTTCTGACATAGCACGATGCCCTCGGCAAGAAGGGCACGGTCGCATACGGTGCTCTCCGCGACGTTTCCGCGCGGCGGTTCGGAGACGTCGGGCATCGTCCATGAGGAGTTCGGGACCGAATGAGCGCCGACGGCCAACAGCATGCCCTATCGGATGGCGAGGCCGCCGCGCTTCTCGCCTGGTATGTGGATGCGGGCGTGGACGAGGTGATTGACGAGACGGCCGCCGACCGCATGACGGTCATGAAGCCATCCACAGCGGCAGCGTCACCGGCTTTGCGTTCCCCGCCGGCCGATCCGTCTCAGATCAGCGCTCCGCCGGCTCAAACCGGTGTATCCCAAGCTCCGCGGGCTCCGTCTCCTTCGTTGGAAGGCTCGTCAGCGATCACGGCCGCGCGCGACCTGGCAGCGGCGGCTGAGTCCCTGGAGGCTTTGGAAGCCGCCATCGCTGGCTTTGACGGCTGCCCGCTCAAGAAGACAGCAACTAACCTTGTTTTCGGCGCCGGCGCCACCGACGCCGCCGTGATGGTGGTGGGCGAGGCGCCCGGTGCCGATGAGGACCGGGAAGGTCTGCCGTTCGTGGGTGTTAGCGGCCGGTTACTGGACCGGATGCTTGCATCCATCGGCTATGATCGTACAACCATTCGGATAACTAATATTCTTCCTTGGCGTCCGCCGGGAAATAGAACGCCCACGCCCGCGGAGATTGCCCTTTGCCTGCCGTTTGTGGAGCGTCATGTCGCGCTGGTCGAACCCAAAGTGCTCATTTTCGTTGGAGGGACGGCCGCTAAGACGATGCTCCGCCGGTCAGAGGGTATCACCAGACTGCGGGGTCGATGGTTCTCGTATGTTCCGGGGGTCGGCTCAGGGCCCACTGACGACGAGTCCGGATCGGCAATATCGGCCCGGGCGACCTTTCACCCAGCCTTTCTGCTTCGGTCGCCTCAGCAGAAATCCAGGGCTTGGCAAGATCTTCTCGAGATAAAGTCTCATATGGCGAATAGAGAGACGTAAGAAACTACCTATGCTCTTGCTACGCAGATGGGCTTCGTAGTGTCACAAATTGTGACTCTTAACGTAAAACATCAACAACACATTCCAATATCAAAGCGGATATTGTTAACGACCTCTTTCCTGGGGTTTTTCTAGTAATTTCGAGGGGTTTTCGAAATTGACCCTTACCATCCAAGACATCTTGTTAATGGGTCCGGAACAGCTTAATTACGGGGGCCGTGGGGGACCGGATAAGAACAATAAGATACTCGGATCTATGAGACGCAACGCACTTTCAGCTGTCGTCATGGTGGCGGCCCTCGGTGTAACCATGTCCGTCGGCCAACCCTCTATGGCGGCCGAAACCACGGCGCTTTTGCCGCCTGGGTCGTTCGGTTACAGCGGCTCTGCCGGCTCCGGCGTCGTCCCTCAAGTCCTGGGGGCTGAGGACGCTGAGCGGTATCGCGAGATCTTCGAGGTTCAGGAGGCTGGGTCGTGGTCCCGTGCCGACCGTCTCATCCGTGGCATCGAGAATCCCATCCTCATGGGGCACGTGCTTTTTCAGCGCTACATGCATCCGACTGCCTATCGCTCCAGTTGGAAGGAATTGCGCGGTTGGATGTCCGTTTACAGGGATCTTCCGGGCGCCTATCGCATCTACCGTCTGGCGAATAAGCGCAAGCCAAGCGGCGCGGCGGGTCCCAAGTCTCCTGTCGGAAAGAGCCTTCGGGGCAACGGCGCTGACGCGATTGCCATTGGGTCGCGCCCCTACGTATCGCCCAAGCGCAAATCAGCCTCGGCGCGCCGGGAGTTGGCCCGGATGCGGTCCGAGATGCGCAAACGCATTGGACGGGGGCATCCCACCGGTGCCCTGAACTACCTGCAGTCTGCGGCCGTCCGGAAGGCGACCGGTCCGATCGAACGGGCCGACGATCTCGGGCGGATCGCGCACGGATACTTCGTCTTCGATAGAGACGAGAAAGCTCTCAAATACGCAACACTCGCCGCCGAGCGGGGTGGCGATGCGGTGATGGAAGCGAACTGGACCGCTGGTCTGGCCGCGTGGCGGCTCGGAAAGCTGGATCGGGCCGGCACGCATTTCGAGGCGTTGGCCAACAGTCAGGCCGTTGGCGCGTGGACCCGTTCCGCGGGGGCGTTCTGGGCATCCCGTGTCCATCTTGTGCAGCGGCGTCCGGCGGTCGCGACCCGGTGGTTGGCGAAGGCGGCGACGTTCTCGGCGACCTTCTACGGCCTTCTCGCCCGGCGGGCATTGGGCGTCCAGCTGCCCTACGACTGGACGGTGCCGCGCCCGTCACAGGCTTCGGTCGACGCGATCATCGCGACCAAGGGCGGTAAGCGGGCATTGGCACTCATCCAGGTCGGCCGGAATGACCTGGCCGCCGCTGAACTGCGCCACGTCTACTATGACGTTGAGGAGCAACACCGGTTGGCGCTCATGTCCATCGCCACGGCGGCTGAGCTTCCGGGGATCGCCATGCGGGTTGCCGGTGTCTTGCGGGCGGCGGGCGGACGGCCCTATTTCGCAGCGCTTTTCCCCGTCCCGTCCTGGGAGACGAGGGACACGTTCGACGTGGACCGGGCATTGATCTTCGGGATCATGCGTCAGGAGTCACACTTCAATCCGGACGCCCGTAGCCGCCGCGGCGCGCGGGGCCTCATGCAGCTGATGCCGCGCACGGCCAAATTCGTCGCCAACGATCAGGGGGTGACCGATATCGGCCGCAAGAAGCTGTACGATCCGGAAATCAACATGCTGTTGGGCCGCCGGTACATCCGTCATCTGCTGGACCATCCGGCGGTCGACGGGAACCTGTTCCGTTTGCTGGCAGCCTATAACGCCGGTCCCGGCAATCTCCGGAAATGGAGCAAGAAGGTGGACTTCAAAGGGGATCCCTTGCTGTTCATCGAGTCCATTCCGTCGGGTGAGACCCGGAACTTCATTGAAAAGGTTCTAACGAACGTTTGGATGTACCGGATGAGGCTCGGTCAGCCCACGCCGAGCCTCGATCAGGTTGCGGCGGGCTCCTGGCCCACCTATCTCCGTCTGGACCCCACGGTTCAGGAGCCTCTGGAGCATGCCCGGAATTGACGAGAGCCGGCCGTTCGTGCCGGTGAACATCGCGATCCTCACAGTCTCGGACACACGAACGCTGGAGACCGATAAGTCGGGCGACACGCTTGTGGGCCGTCTTGAAGGTGCGGGTCATATTCTCGCGGACCGCGCCATCGTTCAGGACGAGATCCCGGCGATCACCGCACAACTCCGCCGCTGGGTCGAGGATCCGTCGATCGATGTGGTGATCTCAACCGGGGGTACTGGTGTCACGGGACGCGATGTGACCCCGGAAGCCATGAAGCAGGTCTTCGAGAAGGAAATCGAGGGCTTCGGGGAGACGTTCCGCTGGATCAGCTATCAGAAGATCGGCACCTCCACCATTCAATCACGGGCGGTTGCCGGGGTGGCGGGCGGCACGTACCTGTTCGCGCTGCCGGGGTCATCGGGCGCTTGCAAGGACGGATGGGACGGAATTCTGGCAAACCAGTTGGATATCCGGTTCCGGCCCTGCAATTTCGTCGAGATCATGCCCCGGCTTCGGGAACACGAGCTGGCGGGGCGGTCGAGCTGATCGGATTCCGGGCGTCGGACGCTGCCGGACTAGCCGTCACCCCGGTAGCCGAGGAAAGCCAGCCAGGGCCGCCTGAGACCCAAGGCCATCAGGATCAGGACAAAGATACGGCCAAGCTGATGGACGACAGCGCGCCGGGGATGGGGCGGATTGAACGCGCGCACGTCAAACATGGCCATTCGCCCGACGCCGATCCGGCGGACAATGTCGACGTCCTCCAAAGTGCGCCATGGCTTGTGGCCGCCAAGAGACCGATAGGCCCGTCGGCCGATGATCAGCCCCTGGTCACCATACGGCGCTCCGAGCCACGCAAGGCGCCGGCGGACGGACGCCTCGGCGCGTTCCCGTGCGACCTCATCGGGAAAGGCTTCCGGGTAAGGGGACCAGGTAAACACCGCCGCCCGGTCCTTGTTCCGCTCCTCGCTGGCGAAGACCATCAGCGTGGCATCCCAGCCCCGTTCCAGAACCGTGCCGGGCCACAGGAACATCAACAGGTCACCGTTGGCGACACGGGCGCCTCGGGCCATTGCGGCCCCGCGATCCGATGGACCGTCGACGACACGCCCGCCCGCCTCCGACACGATACCGGCCAAGAAATCGGGTTTCGCCTGATCCCACAGGGCCGCGTGATCTTCGGGCGCAACCACGACGAGGTCGACGACCACGCCGCGTCTTGCGGAACTGGCAAGGCTGTCCAAGGTCCGGGACAGCGCTTCAGGCGATGGTCCCGCCGGAACGATGATCCCCAAATCGAGCTTCGGCCGGCCGCTATCGTCCAGGGTGCGGGTTCTTGGCCGGCGCGTCATGGTGTCCGGTCTCTGCTATGGCGCGATGGGTGGATGCCAAGATGAGCGGTGTGCCGTCTCTCCATGGGATCGCGTCCGTGATTGGGCGCCGTGTCCGCGGCCTTTCCGGCCTGTCGGCAGACGACCTGTCTCCATTGCCGGACAGAGGTCTGTCCCATCAGCATATCCTCGTTCCCGATCGCCGGATCGACGGTCATCCGGTTCTCCTTCGTGTGCCCCGGCTTAGTCAGTTCGCACTCGCCCCCGAGGATCATCTACGCTACCAGAGCGCTGCGTTCGAACGAACGGCGACGTCCGGCGTCACCCCAAGGCTCCTTGACGTGGCCTTGCCGGAACCGGATCTGCCGCTGGGTGCCCTGGTCGTAGAGGCCGTCAAAGGCCGGGCCGCGCGCATTCCTGATGATCTGGCGCCGATGGCAAAAGCGATGGCGTCGGTCCACGCCCTTCCGGTCGCCCTTCCTGAGAATCGCGCACCCCTTCGGGATCACCCAAACCCGGTTCGCAGCTTGATGGACACGATCGTGACCCAGGCGGCCTTCTTGGACCAAGCGGACATCGACGCGGATTCGGCTGCCGCCATAGAGGCGGAGTTGGCTTGGGCCCGGCGTTTCACCGCGGATCAATCGGCATCCGAGCAGCCGGTCTGCCTCACCCTTACCGACACTCATTCCGGCAACTTCGTCATGAGAGACGGCCCTCCGCCGTCCGCCTGTTTCGTGGATCTTGAGAAGGCCCTCTACGGCTCACCCGCCGTGGACCTCGCCCATGCGACCTTGGCCACATCGCTGCACTGGGATATCGCGGTGACAGGCGATGCCGGGCCGCCGGACGTTGAAGCATTCTATCGGGCATGGTTGGACGCGGTTCCTCCCGCACTGGGACAGGCGGCGTTACCCTGGTTCATGCCGCTTCGGCGCCTGACCTGGCTCCGGACGACAACGTGGAGCATCCGCTGGTCCGTCGAGACCGCGGGCGGCGGGCTCTGGACGATGGACGGTTTGGACCCTACCCTAACGGAGCATGTAAGACGCCGACTTCAGGACTTCGTGAGCCCCGAAACGGTGGCCCGATGCCGGGCGGACTGGGATGGACCCCAGCGGCTTTCTCTCGACTGAGCAGAGGCGGAAACCATGGCCGGGAATGTGATCAATCTTCGGCGTGAGCGGAAGCGCCGGGCCAGAAAGGACGCCTCCGACAAGGCGGCCGAGAACAGGGCCCGGTTCGGCCGGACATCTGTCGAGAAATTGATCGATCGCCGTGATGAGGAGCGCCGGACCATCGATTTGGATGGCCACAAGCTCGGATCCGGGGATCCTGGGGCGGACGGCGATAAGTCCTCTTCGTCCTAGCATCCATGGCATGACCATTGCTTGTCATTTCCCGAGACGGGATGACCGACGAGGGGTCAACGATGAGCATTGCAGCAACGGGTCCTGTGCCCGCGTGGTGGTCCACGCCATCCGCATCCGGTGAGGCAGACCCGCGTGACGACGTTATCGGTCGTCATCAGGACGACGGACAGCCGCCGTCCGAGGCGGGTTGGGGCGAGGACGGGATCGGCTTCTCGGACTTTCTGGACATTTTGAATCCGCTTCAGCATATCCCCGGTGTTTCAACGGTTTACCGAGAAATCACGGGTGATACGATCGCGGAGGCGCCTCGTGCTGTCGGCGGGATGATCTGGGGCGGCCCGTTCGGTCTTGTCGCGGCTGTCGCGAACTCGATCACTGAGGCCGAAACGGGACGGGACATTGGCGGCAACGCCATTGCGCTTGCGACGGGCGACCCTGGAGACTCCGTGGACCCGGCCATTTCGGACCCGGCAAACGGCTTGATGCTGGCTGATGGAGCGGCCGCACCCATGGACCCGGCCGGAGCAGCGCCGAATGATGCCCAGGTACAACTTGCCGCCCTGACCGCACCGCCGCGAACTTTGGATCCGTTCAACGCGTCGAACCCGGCAATCTCCGCCGCTCTTCCCGGGGGCACCATGCCCGCATCTGTCTTGCCCGCCGGGCTGGTCGCGGCCGGACAGGTTGCATCTGGCGGTGTCGCAGGCGCTTTGGGGGGCATCCAATCCTTCAGCGGTTCAGCCGCAGGTGCGCTTGATCGCCTGGTTGCCCGGAGCGGGGGCCCTGCCCCATCGGTCTCAACCGCGTCCCTGATGCGCGACACGCTCCCGCCATCCCAAGGCGGGGCCGCAGCGCCGCCGCGGCAGATCCTGCCGTCGTCCCTGGGTGTGGGGGCTTCGCCACAGCCTGCATCGCCATTGCCGTCATCGTCATCCCAGGTTCGCCTGGGTGTCCCGTCTCTCGCACGGAGCGATACGGCCGCCGAAATGCTTGATCCCCGCACCCGTGCTGCCGCGGCCACATTGGCGAGCCAGGACGGTGCGCCGAGAGCCCCGGACGGAAACTCCGTCGAAGGATGGATGATGGATGCGCTGACCAAGTATGAGGCCATGCGCGGCGGCGGGCTCTAATGGCTGCGCTCATTCGGGTCGAAACGGGCGAGGATCCGAGTGACTGCCGCCTCAGCATCGACGGGTTCGACACGCCGTTCCGCTGCGCCATTGGCCGTAGCGGTGTGTCTTTCGACAAGCGCGAGGGAGACGGTGCCACCCCGCTGGGGCGCTATCCCTTAAGGCGGGTTTTCTTCCGGCAGGACCGGGTCGCCGTGCCCGAGACCGTTCTGCCGTGTCTGCCCATCACAGAGGATCTCGGCTGGTGCGATGATCCCGATGTGCCGCAATCCTATAACCGGGCCGTTCGTCTGCCGTTCTCCGGCAGTCACGAGCGGATGTGGCGCGACGATCATGTCTACGACATCGTCGTGGAACTTGGCTGGAACGACTCGCCGCCGGTTCCGGGTCTCGGCAGCGCCATCTTCATGCATCTCTCACGGCCGGACTGGTCGCCGACCGAGGGCTGCGTTGCTCTGCTGGAGCAGGATCTGCGCCGTGTTCTTTCGGCTCTCGGGCCGACGGCGCTGATGGATGTCTCCCGCGCGCATTAAGTCTTTGGATGCCCCTCAACCCGCGCCTGCGGACGTCACCCGCATGAAGTCCAGCAAAGCTTCGGTGGGGGCGCCGGTCTGCGGCAGACCGTGGATGGACTCATAGGCCCGGATCGCCGCCCGCGTCTTGGGGCCGACAAGTCCGTCGACCCGTCCGTCGTAAAGGCCGTCCTCCCGCAAGGTTTCTTGAATCGCAAGAACCGTCGCCTCGCCGACCGGAAGGCTTTCCTGCAGTCCCTCGCCGGCGCCGATCCGGGTACGCACTTCCTGGGCTTCTTCGGTACGGCTGGCGGCATCGGGGTCAATGGGTCCGTCCCAACCGAGCCGGATCGCTTCGCTTGCGAGCTCTTCGGCTTTCGCTGCGTCCCGCGCCACACCAAGACCGTTCCGGTACATTTCACTCAGGTTGTAATAGGCCTTTGCCATGCCTTGGGCCGCGGCCGCTTCATACCACCGGGCGGCTTCTTCATAGCTCTGCGGCACACCCCGGCCCAACGCGTAGAACCGGGCGAGGTTGAGCTGGGCGAGCGGATGCGACTGATCGGCGGCCGAGTGGTACCAGAGGAGCGCGCGGATATCGTCTTGGCGCACGCCCTCACCCCGCTCGTACAGCACGGCGAGATTGTACTGCGCGGCTGCCTCTCCCTGAATTGCGGCTTCGCGGAACCAGTTGGCGGCGAGTTCGGCATCCCGATCAACACTGGTGCCGACAATGTAGAGAACCGCCAATTGATACTGGGCCAACACGTCGCCTGACCGGGCCCGTGTCTGAAGAGCCGCCACCGCCTGTTCCTCCGGACCCGAGGGGATTGTCGTATCGTCCAGGCGGGCCGCCGGCGCCTCCGGGACCACGGGCGGCGCTGGGGGCAGGGCGGCGACCTGGGTCTCCTGTGGGGTTTCCGGAGGGGTTTTCTGGGGGGTCTTTTGGGGAGATTCTTGGTTGGTTTCCTCGTTGGATCCCTGGGTTGGCTCCTGGGGCACCGGCGCGTCAACCGGGGTGTCCGGCGTCGTGGACGACCCAGCGTCCAACACACTCTCCGTCTCCTCACGGGGGGATCCGCCGGTTCCACGGCTGTCGACGTTTTCAGTCTCGGTGGAGGCGGGCGTTTCCTCCCGGGTGCTGTTGACGGTGCCGGAGACGGCGCCGGCCTGGGGGGTGATGACCTGGGGGGTGATGACCTCTTCCTGGTCCGGCGCGATCGCCGCGGCAACCTGCTCCGTCGTGCCCGGTGTCTCGCTGGCGGCGGGTTTATCCTCCGACGCCGGAGGCGCCGCATCGGACCGCTTGGCGGTGCCCATTGTTTGGGCGACATCCGCCTCCACCCGCTTCCACGCATCCCGGAGGGCCGGTCCGACATCTCCGAAGAACGCGCTGCCGCGCTCCAGGACCATGGCGCGGTGCGTGCCAAGTCCTGCGCGTTCGGCGACGTCCGGCAGGGCGAGAAAGGCACCGCCGGCGCCTACGATCAGCAAAAGGCCCGCTGCGGCCGTCCCGGTCAGGATGGTCCGGTACCGCCGCCGCCGCCGGGAGTCCGCCGCGACCGCGTTCTCCACCGCGGTTTCGAGCGCTTCCCGGTGGGCAAGATCCGGGCGGGTGTCCATTCCCCCCTGGACGCCTGTGAACCGGGTGCCGCCCTCCCGCGACATTTCCTCCCGGATCTCCTTGGCCAGCGCTTCCAGACGGCGGTCGATGGACGCATTCGCCATGGCATCGTCGGCGTCCGCCGCAGATGCAAGATCGTCCGCGTCAACCAGACGGTTGAAATCCTCGACAGGGGCAACGGGTTTGTCAGGGCCGGAAGCAGCTTCGCTGTCGCTGTGAGGTACGGGGCGCTCGGGGTCTTGTTGCCCGCCGTCTTGCAGATCAACCGTGGGCGCCGGTTCTTCCTGAGGGGCCGCCCGGTGCTCGTCCCGCGTCAGGCTTTCGACCAGGTCAGGGTCTTCCGGAGGCGCCCAGTCGCCGGGATCCGGCACTTTGCCTGCATCTAAGCTGGCTTCTTCTAGGGATTCCGGAGCGTCAGGGAGAGGAACGACCTCCGCGGTCTCGACCGTCTCGCCGTCTACACCGTCGGCATCCGCCGCTTCCACCTCCTGATCCGCGGGTGCGGGCGGTTCCGCTGGCGGCAGGCGGCGCTGGTCCACGTGGGCGCCGCGACGACGGGCGGAGGCCTCCGCCTCCACCAGACGGCTTGCTAAGGCATGAACCGAGACCGCGAGAGGGCGCAGCGCATCATCGAGGCGCCCTTCCGCCTGGGCGAGCTCCCGTTCGACGATCGCCGCCACATCGATGGGAGATGCAACAGCGGTTCCCGTTGGACGCGGCCCATCCGGCGGCACGTCATTGTGGTCCGAGTTGCTATCGCCCGCGTCGTTGGCGGACCCGCGCCGCCCTTCTTCGATGATGAGCTTGTTGATCCACGCGCCGATCGTCTGCTCGGAAGCCTTTGCCTCCGTGCGGATGACGTCCCGGGTCTCCTCGTCGATGCCCTTGACGCTCCAAGGCGAGGTCTTACGCGCCAATCCCATCTCCCGTCCGACGCAGCAGACTTATGCCGCCGTAGTCGGAGTCGATCTTGGTAGTGACGTCATTATACCTGGGTTTTCAAAAAGGTCACGCGGAATTACCTGGGCGGCGCTACCGTTTCCGGCCGAAGAGTCTACCGAAGAATCCCGGTCGTGCTCCAGCCCTCTTCGGACCCACGATATCCTCAATTTCGTTCAGCCGGTCCGCCAGCCGCATGACCGCCCGCTTAATCGCGGCGGTACCGGTATTACGCTGCGCCTCAAGGGAGTCCTGAAGCAACCTCACATCGTCCCCGAGGGCCTCGAGGGTCTTTTCCATGCCGTGCATCCGATGCTCGAGCATCTCCAGACGTTCTTGATCCATGTCGGGGTCCTCGCTGGAATTGGCGGGATCAGGAGCGATCGCCTGTGATCGTTGCATCCCTCCCTCGATGACGTTGAACGTGCCCAAGACAAGCTCATCGTCCTCTTCAGGTTCTGCGGCCCGGGGGGTGGGGTCCCCGTGGTTCTGGACATGACCGTGGTCGTGCTCCTGATGGGGCGCGGAATGCGCTGAGGGCCCCTCGTCATCAGGCGCCCCTTGTTCATAGCCGATCGCTGCAAATGGGGACGGCGTCTCGTCGACTTCAGTCTCGTCGCGCTCCACCTTGGTGTCCATGAGCCCGGCCATCCAACTTGGCACCGGTTGCACCGGTCCGGACTCGGCGACAATGCCAAAGCGAATGCGGCGCGCCGGGACGGAGCCGTATCGTGTTCCGTCCACCTTCTCGCCCCGTGCAGCCCACTTTCCAGGGCCGAACGCGAACCGTCGATCCCCGCGTTCAACCGGGATGAAGGGAGGCGGTCCTTCCTCCCCAGTCTTCTTCCACTCCGCCGCCCGGTGAACCTGCATGGCAAGCCACACACCAATCGGAACCCCGGCCCGCTTGGCGGCGGCCTGGGCCTCCGCCCGGTCTTCGGGTGGAATGTCATCCAGGGTGGGCAGTGGTTTATCAGCCATTCCCAGTATCCCGATGGTCAGGCGCCGCAGACGGTAGCCGTTTGCCAGCGTCTCTGGCCGACAGCATGCCGGGGACCGTATGCCAAGTGCTCTGTCCCTTCAACGTTCGGGCCACCTTTCAGCGTATTCGCGGCCATCGGCAGGCGTTTCATTCAGGGTCGTCCGCCGGGATCTCGCATATGCCTGCGGCCCCACCGACCCGCCGGTGCTGCGGCTTCCGGAGACCCCTCCGGCAGGGTTCCGCCGCTATGTACTTCCTGAGTTTCTGCTTCGGCAGCAGAGACCCGGTCAGTGTCCGCAGTTGGCGTGGCGGGCTCCTGGACGGGAGGAGCGGCCGTCCACCCCACCGACTCCCGGCCGTAGGAAAGCGGTGCATCCTCTTCCGCCACCCTGCGCGACCACGTGCTTTCCTCAATCACAGCGCCGTGCTCGTCGTCGTCGGCCTGGTCCGCGTGAGCCGCCACCGGAACGCCCTGCTGCGGAGACCTCGCGGTCTCGTCATGGGCGTCTATCGCGGGCCCTGCCGGTGGCGCCTCCCGCTCGCTCAACCGGTCTTCCAGAACCTCAAGCCGGTCCGCCATCCGGCTCACGACATCGTTCAAGGTGCCGACGATCTGAAGGACACGGGCCTCGGACGCGGCGACGGATCTTGATACCGCATCACGGACCGCGTCTTCGAACGCTGCGGCGTCGGACCCCTCCGCCCCTGAGGCAGCTGCTTCCTTCCGCCCGGTTGCATCCTCCTCTGAGGCCTCGTCGTCATCCACATCGACCCAGAGAAGATCGTCATCGTCCAAGGCCATCGTGGAATCCGCGCCATCGGCGCTTTCTTCCGGAGAGTCTTCGGGCGAGGTCCGGACACGAATCACGGTGGATAACCAATCCCCGATCGTCATCCCATGCTCGGCCGCCGCCTTCTTGGCGATCTCCCGTGCCTCATCCGAGACGCCTTTGACGCTCCAAGGCATGGGTTTCGATGTGGGATCGGACATTCCATCTCTCCCGTTTCGGGTCCGGAACGGCTCTGAAACCCGTCCAACCCCCTGAAAGCACTAGTATAGCTGATTCTTGCGATTTGAGGGGAACTTAGCTAGGGTCCGCGCTCTGGCCAATGGGGCGTAGCCAAGCGGTAAGGCAGCGGTTTTTGGTACCGCCATGCGCAGGTTCGAATCCTGCCGCCCCAGCCATAACATCCTGAAAATTAAATTTTTTTGAGATCCGTCAGGTCCATCGCCGGAATGCCGCGTCATGGCCGGACCAGAACGTCCACGTCACCCTCAATACCCATGACGGTGCGCTGCGTCCGATTTTCGAATCGTGATCTCGGGCGAAACCCTTGAGAAACGGCCTGCTCGTAGGAACTCTGATCGACGAGCCCCCGGACGTCCTCGACCTTGGTGTGTTTCTCCAGTTTGGCAGCTTTGTTCACCGCCGAGCCGATCACCGTGTACTCGAGCCGTGCACCGGACCCGACGGCACCAAAGACAATGTCGCCGCTGGAGACGGCGGCGCAGACCCGTGTCGCAGGCCGCCCGGTCTCGGAATCCGGCTCCAACCAGGCGTCTGTCGCGTCAAGAATGGCCTCCATCGTCCTCATTGCAGCAGCGGCGTGTGCATCGCTCCGCTCTGTGGCACCGAAAGTTGCCATAATTCCATCACCTAAGAACTTGTCAATTGTTCCACCGTTGGATTGGACGATTGGCACCACCAGCGCCTGGTAGCGCGCAAGCATGCCGACCACCTCCGCGGGTGAGACCCGCTCCGCGTAGGCGGTAAAACCGCGGATATCGACATTGAGGATCGAGGCATTGCGAATTTCGCCATGCCCAGCCCCGATTTTGCCGTCCGCCTGGGTAATCCGATCGGCGACACCCTTGTCGAAGAACCGCGAGAGGTCCCCCGCGGCGAAGCTCTCCCTGACCGCACGAACCAGAAGAGCCCGGGCCCGCGCGAGAGAAACCGCCAGGATCCCGGTCACCATCAGGATCGAGATGATCTTATCGGCCTCCGCACCGATCAGGACGGAGTTGGAGGTAAGGTAGTGGATATAGTCCCGGGTGATCTCCATCTCGCCGTCGCCAATGGCATAGGCGAGCATTCCGAGCCATCCGACGGCGGAGACGACGCCAGCGAGAATGACATAGCCGGGCTCGAACCGCAGCGATCGTAAGGCAATGAAGATAAATACATAAAGCAGCGTGGGCGCCTTTAGATAGAACGGTGCGGGCTGCATGTACTGGAGGTGAAAGCTCCAGATCGTGATCATCAGAAGGCTGACATCGCTGACAACGGAGAGAGAGAGGAGCCAGCGGGGCAGATAGCCTTTGTACGCCGCGATGAGGCGCACGACCGTGAACACGAAGTAGAGGCTTAAGACCCAAGGTATGGGTTCGAACTCGGCCGTCGATGAAAAAGTCTTGGGCGAGAGGGTGTAGAGGGCCGACCACGTGACGACGACGCAAAGCTGGGTCCAGCCGATGACGATCTCGCTGGAGCCTTCCTGTTCCTTGATGGCGCGTCGTACGCGTTCGGGGAGCTGCATGTCTCCCTGACGGTCCGATGTCTTGAACCGGATCACGTTACCCCCGGGATTCAGCCATTTTCCGTCGCCTGCCCGGCAACGGGATGGGCATCCTTGACCAGCCAAAGGCTGCTCTCGTGAAGAACATCGGGAAGCGGAAGCGATCCGACTACCCCGCTCGCGACCGCCTCGCGCAGACGTGTCCGGACCCAATGGCTGGCGAACAGGGGCCGGAGCCCGCCATAGGCAAGAGACGCCGCCACGAGCATGTGTTCCCCATACCCTCTCCAGGCCCAGTTCTCCGGATAGGGGTCTGGCAAAAAGACGTCATGGACGTGGATGATCACCCCCTTGGGCAAGCCCGGGATGACCCGGGTGAACAGCAGATCCACGTCCGTTCCCGGCATGGCCACGTGACTTGAATCGATAAACAAGACATCCCCTGGTCCAAGGCTGGCGATGACGGGATCGGCCGCATCCTGAAACAGGCGGCTGTGGTGGGTGATTCCAAGTGTGCTCAACGATGCACGCGGTGCGGGATCAATGGCATGGAACGCTGTGGTCAATCCCCCGTCCCGAATGGCCCGTGCCATGAACCGGGTGGAGTGACCGGACCCGATCTCCACGATCCTGTGGGGCCGCTGATCACGAACGATGGCATACGCTGCTGCCGCGTCCAAACCGGAGAACCAGTCCTGATTCCAGCGGGGCTCCGGCGGTGTGTCCGGCCCGATCCTGGACAAGTCCTTTGCGTGGGACCCGATTGAGTCGAGCACATTCAGAAACGCAGGAGCACTACTATGGAAGTACTCCTGGATCCAATCCACAGGAGATGTCGGCGGTACGACCGATGCGGCATGCCGGTAGGGAACAAAAAAGCCCAGAGTCGCCTGCCCTGTCACGGTAGCCAGGCCGAAGTCTTTGTATTTTTGAGGAAACATGGATCGACCTACTAGTGGTAGTCCCAAGCGTATGCGTTGGGCCGGCGTATGGTCACGGGGCTAGAATCATGCCCTCGGTCGCGACGAGGGTGCCCGGTCGCTCGGCCGTGGCGTTTGCCCGGATCTGATCCATGATATCGTCGGTATGACTCGGATCGTGATGAAACAGGACAAGCGTGCCGACCGAGGCGGCATCGGCGAGTCGAATGCCTTCCCGCCATGTCGAATGCCCCCATCCCTCGTGCCGGGGATACTCTTCGTCCGTGTAGCAACTGTCGTAGATCATGAAGTCCGATCCTTCGACCAGCTCGAGAATATTCTGATCAAGGCCATCGGACCGATGCTCGGTATCCGTGATGTAACAGATCGACTTCCCATCGAAATCGACCCTGTAGCCGACCGCCCCCTGGGGATGATTGAGCACGGCTGTCCTGACGGAAAACGCGGGATCCACAGACAGTGTCTCGCCCGCCCTGAAGTCCCGGAAATCGAGATCCGCCTGAAAGACATCGATCGGCACCGGGAACATGGGTGACGACATCAACCGCGCGATGACGTCCCGCATCCCCTGTTCCTCGTCCAGATGTCCGGACCAGAAGCGAAGACGGTTGCCGGGCCGGAAGGCCGAGGTGAAGAACGGCAGGCCGCCGATGTGATCCAGGTGGGAGTGGGTGAAAAGGATATCCGCGTCCGTTTGCCCGTCCTGATCCAGGGCTAAGCCCAACTGACGCAGGCCTGTGCCCGCATCGAAGATCAAAAGGCGCCCATCAATCCGCATCTCGACACAGGACGTGTTGCCGCCGTAGCGAGCGTAATCCGGGCCCGGACAGGCAATGCTTCCGCGCACGCCCCAGAAACGGGCGAAGAAGGATGGCTCGCCGCTCAAAGCTTCCCCTCCGGCCGGCCGGGCTTTAGGTCACCGGTCCGCGCTGTTCGGTGGCGGCTCACGGAACCAGCCGATACCCGCCGGGGTCGGTCACGAGGATCGTCGCCTTGCTCGGATCCGGCTCGATCTTTTGACGAAGCCGGTAAACATGGGTCTCGAGCGTATGGGTGGTGACGCCGGCGTTGTAACCCCACACCTCGTTCAGCAGTGTCTCCCGCTTCACCATGCGGTCGCCGGTCCGATAGAGGTATTTGAGGATCGCCGTTTCCTTTTCCGTCAGCCGGATCTTCTTGTTGTTCGTCTCGTCCAACAGGATCTTGGCACTGGGCCGGAAGCTGTAGGGGCCGATCGAGAAAATGGCATCGTCGCTTTGCTCGTGCTGGCGGAGATGGGCCCGCATGCGTGCCAGCAGCACGGCGATCTTGAAGGGCTTCGTGACGTAGTCGTTCGCCCCCGCGTCCAACCCCAGAATGGTGTCCGCGTCGCTGTCCTGGGCGGTCAACATGATGATCGGCGACTTGACGCCCGCGCGGCGCATCAGGCGGCAGACGTCGCGGCCGTCCATGTCGGGCAGGCCGACATCGAGAAGAATGATGTCGTAGTGGGTCGCCTTGGCCTCTTCCAGGCCCTTGGCACCCGTTCCGACTTCCAGTGTCGCGAATTCCTCGTGGAGCTGCAGTTGCTCGCACAGAACCTCGCGCAAGGCGTCGTCATCGTCGACCAGAAGGACCTTCTTGCCGCTCGTCATGGTTCCGATCTGCCCCGAAAGTCACGTTATCGAAAAGAAACCTCGCGAAAGTCGCGCAAAAACACAAGTCTCATGGCTCGATACGCACCTCTTTCCAAAAGGCGACCCAGCCCGCAACCCGGCGCGCACGCTTGTTTGGAACCGGATAACACCATGCCGCGTCCTCCAGGACCCGATCGCCCACAACCACATGAAAATAATGGGCGGTTCCGAGCCAGGAGGACCGTGTCTTGGTCGCTGATTCGCGCAAATGCTCCCGTTTGATCGAATCGGGAGGGAAGAAATCGCTGCCCTCAAGCGTCATCACCTCGTCCGCTTCGGCCAGAACAGTTTCATTCCAGAGGGCCCGGGTCACGGCGATCCTCCGCTCCGTCTAGGTGAAACTCGGCGCGAAGATCTGGCGCAGAACTGTCTGGCACAACTCGCTGTTCGGATCGCCAAGGGCCGTGCAGGCAGAGAAGTGGTCGCCGCCCGGCTGGTCCACCACCCGAACCGGTTGACCTGCCGTCCGAAGGGCATCGACCAGTTCGTCCCGTTGGCGCAGGTACTCCCGTCCCTCCGCGCCACCGGTCGTGACAATGAGCGGCGGCAGGGCGGCGCTTCCCGGGGCGAGGCCCTGAGCCAACGCGATGGGACTGAGGCCTGGAACATCCGCTTCGGTGAGGTTCAGATGCTCGTTCAGGTAACAGAGCCGGATCGGCTCAAGGTCGTGCAGGCCGCTGATGGTGCAGGCACTCTTGATCATGCCGCCCGGCAGACCTAGAGGACCGGCAAGCATCGCGGTCAGATGTCCCCCGGCCGAGTGCCCGGCGAGATGAAGTCTTGCCGTGTCGCCCCCACGCGCCCCGATGTTTTCCGCAACCCAGGTCGCCCCGGCTCGGACATCGCTCAGGACGTCGGCCACGGTAACCTCCGGGCAAAGCCGGTAGCCCAAACAAACGAGAGTGACGTCGGCGGCGACAAAGGTTGGGGCGAGGAAGTGGCCCAGCGTCTTGTCCCGGGAGTGCCAGTAGCCCCCATGAATGAAGATCATGACCGGCGCGCCCTGCTTGGCGGCGGGAAAGATGTCCAGCGATTGTCGATGAAGGGTGCCGTAGGGGATGTCCAGGTCGCAGGAGAGCATGTCCCGTGCCTCCGCGCCGCGCCGCATCCAGTCCTCCGCCTGCTCGGCGGCGTTGGGAATTTTAGCCCTGTTGTTGTACTCCCGGTCCAGTCCTTCCTGGTCGTAGATCCCGAAAATCGGCTCGCCCACCTTGCCCTCCCTGCCCATGTCCACGTAGACCGACACCAAACGGGCTCCGACTTTCCCGGGGCCGCTTCCTGTTAGAGCGGATCATAGCGCCGATGTCCGAAAACCCACAGTCCCCGGCAAGCGTACCGGACAAGGGCCCCTCCGCCGCCCAGCGCGCCGTTGACCGGGCCATCTCCGACCTGCGCCGGGGCGGCGCGATCGTGGTGGGGGGTGCCGATGGCCGGTCCGGCGTCGTGGTCGTTGCCGCCGAGTTTGCGGCGGACCGCACGCTGCCTTGGCTGATCGAGCTATCCGGGTCGGCCCCCAGGCTGGTGATGACCCGCAACCGCGCGCGCGCCCTCACCCCGGCCGCGGGCGATGCGGCGACGCAGAGCCTCGCGCTGGCGCCCGGGAGTTCCGCCGACTTTGTGCGGGCACTCGCGGACCCCACGGCCGATCATGCAGCCTCCCTAACCTCGGCAACCGTCGTGGCGGAAGGTGAGGCGACCGCCGCGGCCGTCGCCGTTCGGCTTGCGAAGTACGCCCGCCTGCTGCCCACGGTTCTGGCCGTTCGGGCGTCGGGTGGTGTGAGTGATACCCCGGGCGGGTTCGCGAAGAGGCAGGGGCTGCTGTTCGTGTCCGAAAGCGATGTCGCCGCCTACCCGGCCGCAAGCGCCAACCGCCTCGTGATTGCAGCAGACGCCCGGGTGCCGCTTGCCGACGCGGAGGATACCCGGATCATCGGCTTCCGCCCCCTCGACGGCGGAAACGAGCATCTGGCCATCGTTATCGGCTCTCCGGACTTCGCGGCACCGGTGCTGGCCCGCATGCACTCTCAGTGCGTCACGGGCGATCTTCTGGGCAGCCTGCGATGCGATTGCGGGGACCAGCTTCGGGGTGCGATCCGGGCGATCGCGGAGTCCGGTGGTGGTGTGCTCCTCTACCTCGCGCAGGAGGGCCGCGATATCGGCATTCTGAACAAGCTCAAGGCCTACACCCTGCAGGACGGCGGCTTCGACACCCTGGATGCGAACGAGCAACTCGGTTTCGACGCGGATGAGCGGATGTTCCTGCCCGCCGCCCGGATGTTCCACCTGCTCGGCATCGCCCAGGTCAGGCTGATGACCAACAACCCGGACAAGGTCGCCCAACTTGCCGCCGCCGGGATTGAGATCACCGAGCGTGTCGCCCACAGCTTCCCGCCGAACCCCCACAACGCGCGCTACCTGTCGACCAAGGCCGAACGGGCAGGTCACCTGCTCTAGCCAATGCTGGTCCGAGGCACGTCGCCGGGCGATCTGACAGCCCTGACCGTGGCCGCGCTATAAGCCGGATCAATCGTCTTCGAACGAGAAGCCCATCGTGCGGGCGTAGTAGTGGAGGCCGCCGTCCTGGACGATCAGAAACCGGGCGAGGCTGCTGCCCTCATTGTGGTGGGAGTGGATGTCGCCCGGCGGTGTGATGGATGTTGCCCATTGAACCCAATCCATCCGCCCCTCACCGATGCGGGACCAGCAGTTCTCTCCGGCGACGGCCAACGTCACGGCGACGGAGTTGTGACGGTGGGCTCGTTGGGTGCCGCCCGCCCCTAGCGTGTTCATGGCCAGTGTGAAGGACGGCATGATGTTTCGCCGCCGCTCCTGGCTTTCTTGGGAGAAGATCAGCGCCATACCGGCCTGCTGATCCGCCATGGGCGTGTTGAGCACCGTGCTCAATTGCCGTTCAACCTCTTGGGCTGGAATATGGACCGGAGCGACGCGGCGGGCAGCCGGGTCCGGCCTCAACCCATCGAACGCCAAGGCGGGCTCGTTGGTCACACACCAGAGGATGCTGTCTGCGTCCGCCTTGTGAGCCGTCTCGCCACCCGTCAGAAACAGGATGTCTCCCGCGCCCCAGGCGAGGGTCTCGCCTGCGTGCACCGTCTCGCCGGATCCGCGGATGACGAAAAGGATCTCCCCCGAGGCAACGTGATCCGTTGAGAGGGTCTCACCCGACCGGACGCGGAGGTAGCGGGCGAGTACGAGCGGCGTCGTCGCAGGTCCTTCCGCGTCCAAGAGCGGGCCGTTATCCATCAGGATCTCGCCGGTAGCGGTATCGTCGGCGAAGGCCTGCCGCATCTCATCGACGAACTGGGTGGCGGGTACAGCCGGCAGCTTGATGTTGAAGGCATTTGCCGCGTTGAAAAACCGTGCCCGCCCCGCCGGTGTCCCATCTGGAGCGTTCGGTGTCGCTGCCACCACTGCTTCGGACAGACCGCCCTCTGTGATGCGATTGACCGCCATGACCGCCTCCTTTTCCTTGTGCCGCTGTTAACACCTGACGTGGCCGCGGCGTATGGTCAGTGAACGCCGCTCAATCGCGTGACGCAATGCTCCTTGTTGGAGTAGTTACTGACCCACGATGCGAGAGCATCATCCGGATCGCCTCCCGATACCCGGCCTCATTCCACCTTCTCATTGGATGGTACATGCCCCAGGGCCCCTTCCGCCCGTCTTCCGCCAGCGCCGTCATTCTGCTCGCGCTTATGGTCGGGGTCGGTCAGATCTCCATAGCCCTCTATCTGCCGTCGCTGCCGTCGATCGCGGACGCCTTGGGAACCACGACATCCCACGCCCAGCTTACGATGACGGTCTATTTCGCTGGGTTCGCGGCGGCCCAGCTCATGGTCGGGCCGCTTTCCGACCGGTATGGCCGGCGGCCCGTGCTGCTGGGCGGCGTTGGTTTGTATGTCGCGGCCAGTCTTGTCTGTGCAATGGCGCAAGATATCGACTCCCTCATCGTCGCCCGGTTCTTTCAGGCGCTTGGTGCCTGTTCAGGGCAAGTCATCGGCCGGGCGATCGTGCGGGACACCACGACCGGCGGGGCGGATGCCGCGCGGCTGTTGTCGGTGGTCGCCATGTCGGTATCCCTCACCCCGGCCATTGCCCCGTCCATCGGTGGTCAGCTTGAAGGTCTATTCGGGTGGCGGTCGGTCTTCGTGATGATGGCGCTGATCGGGGCGGGGCTGCTGCTTTACTCGGCGGCGCGCCTGCCTGAGACCAACCGCTATCTCAATCCGGGCGCCCTCAACATCCGTGGCATGCTGCGGAGCTATGGCGCCCTGATCCGCGACAGGACCTTCATGGGGCACTCGGTGGCGATGGCGTTCATTTTCGGTGGGCTGTTCTCCTACCAGACGGGATCGCCCGACATCCTGATCTCGCAACTCGGCTATTCGCCTCAGGTCTTCGGCCTCTTGGTTCTGTTCAACGTCTTGGGTTTCTTGGGGGGTGCGAGTGCCGCCCGGTACCTGGCGGACCGGTGGACCGCCCGGGATATGGTCGCGCTGTCTGCGGTGTGCTGTCTGGCCGCCGGTATCGCGATGGCCGTGCCCGCGTGGCTCGGGGTTTTGTCCGCCGTCAGCATCATTGCCCCCGCCGTGCTGTACATGGCCGGGATGGGCTTGGCGATCGCTCCGGCGACCGCGGGGGCCATGCGGAACGTGCCCCATATCGCGGGTGCCGCGTCGGCATTGATGGGGTTTCTCCAGATGGGCTTCGCCATGCTCGGCTCCCTCGCCGTGAGCGCGCTGCGCCCGGTCGATCCTGTCGCCATGACGTGGGTCTTCGGTGTGCTCGGCGCCTTGGTTCTGCTCGGCGTGTTCATCATCCCCAAAGAGGCGTCCACGGGACAGGCGACCCCCGAATCACCTATACCTGACGGAGACGCGGACCGCTGACAGCGTTGCCGCAGCCGTCCCACGGATCGCCGGATGGAGCCATGTCCCGCACCATCGCGCTTGCCGCCAGCAACGGCCAGGAAATCCTTGTCCCCGTGCGGGAGAGTGCGCGGGCGCGGCGTCTCACGCTCAAGATCGACCCAGCACTGGGTGGTCCGCTGCTGGTCTGTCCGGACTATGTGGCACACGCCGATGTCGAGGATTTCGTCCGCCGCAACCTAGGCTGGCTCGAAAGCCGCCTCGCCAAAATGCCGGACCAGATTCCATTCGAAGACGGGGCCCGCATTCCGGTCCTTGGACGGGAGCATGTCATCAGCCACCGGCCGAAGTCCCGTGGACCCGTCCGCCGGGTGGACCTCAATGCGATCACGGAAGGGGTGGGGCTGACCCCCTTCGATACCGACGCGAACCCCCCGCTCTTGGTCGTCACGGGTCAGGAGGCGCATGTGACCCGCCGGGTTCGAGACTGGCTTAAGGCGGAGGCACGGCGCGAATTAGCGGCGCGGGCGCGGACGTATGCCACGGCGGTTGGCCGGAAGGCCGGACGGATTTCGATCCGGGATACCCGGAGCCGCTGGGGAAGCTGCTCCTCGAATGGGGATATCTCCTTCTCCTGGCGTCTGATTCTGGCGCCGGAGCGGGTGCTGGACTATGTCGCCGCGCATGAGGCGGCCCATCTGGTCGAGATGAACCACTCCCGCCGGTTTTGGCGCCTCGTCGAGGAGATTTTCGGTCCCTCCGAGGAGGAGCGGGCCTGGCTCAAACGGCATGGCGCCAGCCTGCATCGCTACGGCTAGCTATCGGTCTTCCCCCAATCCCCAACGCACATACGCGATGGACACGGCAGCCAGGGCCGAGGCGATAAGCATCATTCCGAGAAGGCGTTCGGGGCTCGGCTCATCCGACATGACGATCCCCGTTATCAGCGAGATCAGCGCTCCCCCGCCAACCGTCAGCGCACCGGACAGACCGGCGGCGGACCCGGCGAGATGCGGTTCGACCTGAAGGGCGCCAGCACTGCTGGCGGGCAGGGTGAGGCCGTTCCCGATCCCCATCAGCAGGCAGGCCCCGAACACGCCCCACAGCGTCACGATGTCGACGGCAAGAAGCCCCATCCCGGCCAACAGGCCACCGCAAGCGACGGCGCGTCCGATCAGGATGAGCGTTGTCAGTGACAAACGCGTCCCCAACTGCCCCGACAGAAAACTGCCAAGCATGAACCCGCCTGTGATGGATCCGAGAAGCACACCGAGCATGGAGGGAGACAACCCGAAGGTCGTGGTCGCGACCACCGGTGCCCCGCCGAGATAGGCGTAGAAACCCCCGGTCGACAGCGCCATGGTCAGCGCGTATCCCCAGAAGCGCTTCGAGCCGAAGATATTGGGGTATTGCGTGAGCTGGGCCAGCATCGTCCGCGACGGCGTCGTGTTGGTCTCGCGAAGGTCGAACCAGCACAGAACGGCGAAGGCGCCTCCGGCGACGACGAGCGCCCAGAAGCTGGCACGCCAGCCGAACAAGTCATCCAACGCACCTCCGGCGATCGGCCCCAGCATAGGCGCGACCGCCCATGCCATGGTGACATAGCCCAACAGGCTCGCCGCTTTTCCGGGCTCCGTGGTTTCGCGGATGATCGCCATGGACACGGTGTAGCCCGCGATCACCACGCCTTGGACGAGGCGGAACGCCAGGAATACCCAAACATCGGTCGCCAGCGCGCATCCAAGGCTCGCCAGCCCGAAGATGATCAGGCTGCCCAGAATGACGGGACGCCGCCCGTAGCGGTCCGACAGCGGCCCGACGATAAGCTGCAGAACGGCTGTGGCGGCCGCAAACCCGGCGACCGCGAGGTTCATGACGGCGAAACTCGTCCCGAACGCCTCGGCCATCTT
The DNA here is from genome assembly GCA_963691835.1 of Thalassobaculaceae bacterium. Taxonomy (GTDB): domain Bacteria; phylum Pseudomonadota; class Alphaproteobacteria; order Thalassobaculales; family Thalassobaculaceae. Next base: position 1,965,605 of record OY829383.1, on the reverse strand, counting down.
CGGCAGGGACGGCAGGAACAGGTTTAGCGAGATGACGGAGAGGCCTGCCAGCACGATCAGGGTGATCAGCCGGGGAGGTCGAACGGGTGATGACGTCATCTAGGGTGCAAGCCTGCGCGGCACGAACCGGCCATGGCCGACCGTATCCGCCTGAGTGGCCCCATCGCGGCGGACAAACCGGCCCCGGACCAGGGTGTGGCGGACCCGGCAGCTCATCTTGTGTCCCTCCCAGACGGAGTATCCGGCGTCTGTCTCCAGCCCGCTCCGCTCGACAACCCAGGGATCGTTCATATCCAGGATCGCGAAGTCCGCATCCGCACCGGGCGTGATCCGGCCTTTCCGGGGGGAAAGACCCATGGCGTCGGCCGGGTTTTCTGTCACGAGCCGGGCGAGCCGATCCAGCGGGATGCCTCGTTTCGTATGCCCTTCCGTAAAGAACGCGGGCAGGAAGCCGTCCAAGCCTGGAAAACCGGGTTGCGCCTTCCAAATGCCACCATCTTTCGAGGTGACCGGACGGTGGATGTGATCGGTGCCGACCGTGTCGATCTCACCCTCGGCGATGCCGCGCCAAAGCGCTTCCCTGTCCTCCGGCGCCCGAAGGGGCGGGTTCACCTTGCCGCGCGCGCCGACCTCGGCGTTCGTGTCGTGGGTCAGGTAGTGGGTGCAGGTCTCGATGATGACCCGGCTCCCGGCCCGCCGCTGCTCCACCGCTGCCGCCAGGGCCTCGGCCGAGGAGGTATGGACCGCGTACACAGGCGCTCCGGTGATCCGTCCGAAATAGGTTGCCCGCCGAAGCGCGTCAGCCTCCACGAAAGGGGGGCGGGTCTCGTTTCATGCTGCAAGCCCGCCATTTCCGTCCGGATCCCGGGCGAGCATGCGATCCCGCAGCACCCAGGCCACCTCGATGTTCTCCGGATGGGGGCACAGCATGCCGCCGTGCTCAGCCAGGGTTTCCAGCAGACGGAACAGGAAGCCGTCGTCTGTCCCCGACAGGCCCAGGCGCTTGCCCTCGTCGCCGCGGATGTTCATGAACAGCTTGGCCGTTGGGACACCGTATTCGCGGATGTAGGTCGGCAGTTCGGCGAGCTGATCGTCCGTCGCAATGACGAAGTGGAAGCCGAAATCGATCCGGGCGCCAGCCTCCGTCACCGATGTCAGTGTCTCGAACTGACCGGAATAGGGCTCCGGGCTCATGACGTAGGGGACGAAGGTCGTGACGCCGCCCGCGGCCGCCGCCGCCGTTTCCGTTGCCGCGTCTGTCGGCACCCGCGGCTTTGAGATGTCGCTGCCGTGGCCGAGATGAAGATGGACGTCGCAGGCACCCGGCAGGACCGTCAGCCCGGTAAGGGAGATGGTCTCACGGGCGGCCGGCCCGGTTCCAGGTGCGGTGACCGCGGCGATCCGTTCTCCGGAGACGAGCACGTCGACCTCCCGGAATCCCTCCCCGGGAAGCAGCACGGTCCCGCCGGCCAGCCTCAGATCGATCTCGTCCATTGTCTTGTCCTCCGAAGACTTTCATCATCACCGGAGTTCAGGTGTGTGGAAAGCCCGCAGTGCTCGAGGATCGCGTTCCCTACTCCGCCCTCCCTGACCGGCCCCCGCTCCGCTGGCCGAACGGCGCCCGCGTCGCGGTCTGGGTGGTCCCGAATGTGGAGCATTACGAGTACCTGCCGGACCCGATCCGGATCCGGGACCCATGGCCGCGCATGCCCCATCCCGATGTCTTGGGATACGGGGGAAAGGACTACGGCAACCGCGCCGGTCTTTGGCGGATGGCGGAGGTGACCGACAAGCTTGGCGTGCCCGTCACCCTCTCCTTGAACCTGGCGAACTGGGAGCACTATCCCGAGATCATGGACGCATCCCGCCAGCGGGGCTGGGACGTGATGTGTCACGGCATCTACAACACCCAATACCATTGGGGCCTGCCGGAGGAAGAGGGGCGCGCCGCGGTCGAGGAGTGCGTGAAGACCTATCGGGAGATGACCGGCGAGATGCTGGCGGGTTGGTTTTCGCCCGCGGCCTCCTTCACCCGGAACACCCCGGACATCGTCGCGGAGGCGGGCATCGGCTACTACTGCGACTGGTATCATGACGACCAGCCCACCTGGATGCGGGTCCGGTCCGGTTCTCTGCTGACCATCCCCTATCAAATGGATATCAACGACGCGATGGTGCTGCGCCATCACATCGAGGCGGAAGACTTCGCCCGAATGATGATCGACCACTTCGACACGCTCTGGCGGGAGGGGGCGGAGACGGGCCGGGTCGTGTGTCTGGCGCTTCACCCCTACATCATGGGCCAGCCTCACCGGATCCGGCATTTGGAGCGGGCGCTGAAGCACATTGTTGGTCACGACGAGGTGTGGATGACGACGGGCAGCGAGATCGCAGCGTGGTTCCGGTCACAACATCTGGTCCCGGCGGAGGGCGGATGATGGTCGCCTATCGCTCCCCCGGGATGGACCATGATCTCTATCCCTACTCGGCTCTGCCGGACCGCCCATCACTTCTGTGGCCGGGCCAGGCGCGCCTTGCGGTCGGAATCGTGTTGTACCTGGAGCATTGGGAGTTGGAGCCGCCGGCGGTCGCCCACCGGGATCCGAGGTTCAAGGACCCGTTCGGCGACTACGCTCCGGACTACCGCACCTACACCATCCGGGAGTACGGAAACCGGGTCGGCATCTTCCGGGTACTGGATGTCCTCGACCGTCTCGGATGGCCGGTCACGGTGGCGGCGAACAGCTCCGCGCTGGATCGGTACGGCCCGGTTGTGGAGAGGTGCCTGGAGCGGGGTTGGACTTTCGCCGCCCATGGTACCCACGCCACCCGCATGGTGACCGCCAAGATGGACGAGGACGAGGAGATCCGTTTTATCAAGCGGGCGACAGACACCGTCCGGCGCGTGACGGGTCAGCGTCCTCTCGGTTGGATCGCGCAGGATTTTGGGGAGACCGTCCGCTCCCCTCACCTGCTGGCGGAGGCGGGATACCGCTGGATCGGACACTGGCCGAACGACGACAGGCCCTACTGGATGACCACGGTGCCGCCCCTCCTCTCGATCCCCTGCCATGCCGAGCTCGACGACGTGCAGCTTCTTTGGTGCCGCCGGGTGATGACCCACCGTTATCCGCAAATGGTCGGAGAGGCGGTGTCCGTCCTCGCCTCCGAAGGCCCCGAGGGCGGGCGGAGCTTCGTCTTCGGCATTCATCCTTGGCTGTTCGGCATGCCGCATCGCATCCGTTACCTCGGAGAGACTCTGGACAGGATCGCCGCGCACGAGGGGCTGTGGCCCGCGAGCCTGGACCAGATCGCCGACCATGTGGCCGCGGAGACGCTGTCGGACGGGGATGGCGGCGCGTGAGCCGTCCAATCGTGCTCTACGAGAATTTGCGGGCCGTGGCCTATGTGCCGTTCTATCTCGCGGCCAGCCGGGGGGACTGGGCGGCGGCCGGGGCTGATGTCCGGATCGAGACCTCTCCGGATACCACACGGACGGCGACGGCCCTTCTGGATGGGACGGCCGACGTCTCTTGGGGCGGGCCGATGCGGGTCATGCTGCACCATGACGCCGATCCGGAGTGTCCGTTGGTCTGCTTTGGACAGGTCGTCTCTGGTGAGCCGTTCGTTCTGGTCGGGCGGGAGCCGAACCCGGACTTTCGCTTCCAGGACCTACTGGGCCCCCGGATCGGCGTCGCGACGGACGTTCCGACACCCTGGATGACCTTTCAGGACGACCTTCGCCGTGCGGGTATTGATCCTGCCGCTCTGGATCGCGCGCCTGACCTGCCAATGGCGGAGAACGCCGGCCGTCTTGAACGCGGAGAGGTGGATGTGATCCAGGTCTTCGAGCCCTATGTCGACCACGCGGTTGAAGGCGGATGGGGCCATATCTGGCACCGTTTCGCGTCCCGGGGCGATATGGGCTACACGAGCTTCTACACCACCCGCCGCTTTGCGGATGAGCAGAAGGACACGTGCCGCGCCCTTGTCCGGGGCATCGCCGCGGCCCAACACGCCCTGTTTGCGGAGGCGCCGCTCGAGATCGCCGCACAGATCGCGGAATTCTTTCCAGATCTGTCGACCGGCGCGCTTGCCCGGATGATCGACGGCTACCGCGCATCCGGGGTTTGGGCGCGGCACCCGGCCCTGCCTCCGGAAACCTTTGTCCGTCTCAAGGCATCGCTGCTATCCGGCGGGCTGATTTCGGCAGATGTCCCGTATGAGCGGGCGGTGGATGACGCGATCACCGCCGAAGCCTTGTCGCATGATTGACTCAGTCGTCGTCGGGGTCAGACAGCGCCCGCCGGGCGACATTGATGGAGAACCCGCGCCGAGCGAGTGCGGCAAGGTCCCGCTGACGCCTCTCTTGGCGAAGACCATCGGGCCGGAGGAAGCCGAGACGCTTCCGCTCTACGTAGCGCCGGGCTGCGGCTAGCTCTGGGTCATCTTCGGTACCGTCGATTCCTGTTTCCTGATCCAAAAGGGCCAGCGTGTCGGCGATGCGGTCCTTGCCGAGGTTACGGGCGGCCAGATCGGCGGCGATCATTCGGCGCGAGGCCCCCCGGCGGCGCAGGGTTCGTGCACGGCCGAGCGCGTAGGCGTCATCATCGAGAATGCCGGCCGCCGTGTAGCGGGAGATGATCGCCTCAACATGGGCGAGGCCGATATCGGGGTCTGTTCCGTGAGCTCGGGCGGATCGCTCGATCCGACGCTCAAGCATCCGGCGAAGCCGGTCGGTGGACGCAGCGTACCGGGAAACGTATCGGGCCGCCGCCGCGTCAAGGGAGGCGGGTGTGGCCCGGGCTGGGACGCGGCGCTTTCTCTTGGAGCGTTCGTCGGGGTCTCGCCGGTCCTTGTCGGCCGGCTCCCCGCCATCAGACACGGACGCCACCCGGCCAGCCCATGACAGCCTTAGGTCGAGTGCGGCCACTACCGGTGGAACACCATGTGGACAAACGAAAAAACCCCATATTGTCAACAGACAACGGGTGTAGAACCTGCCTTCTAACAGGATGGTTTCGCGCGGTAACCTGCGGCGCGAGAGGTAGACCATGCACCAGTTTCGCTTTGTGCCGCAAGCGTGTTCTGCTAACCGTCGATGATGACCGAGACACATCCACAATCCGTCCCCAGCCACGGCCCCGAAACGGACGCTCACCCCGCCGGGATCCTGCCGAGCCAAGCGATCGAAGCCCTGATTGAGAGCGGCGGACTCAGTACCGACACGCCTGTCGAGAAACGGCAGATCCAACCGTCAAGCCTGGACCTCAGACTGGGCGACGTGGCCTACCGGGTTCGAGCGAGCTTTCTGCCGGGTCGTCATTCCACGGTGGCGGAAAAGCTGGACCGAATGTCGATGCATCGGATCGACATGGCGGATGGGGCCGTTCTGGAGAAGGGTTGCGTCTACATCGTCCCGCTGATGGAGCGATTGGACCTGCCTGCCCATCTCTCCGGCACCGCGAACCCGAAAAGCTCAACGGGGCGCCTGGACATCTTCACCCGCCTGATCACCGATTACGGCTCCGAGTTCGAGACGGTCCGGGCAGGGTATCAAGGCAGGCTGTATGCTGAGATTTCTCCCCGAACATTCAGCGTGCTTGTCCGTGCGGGGTCGACGCTCAGCCAGCTTCGGTTCCGATCGGGCGTCCCAACCGTCAGTGACAGCGCGATGCGGCGCCTTCAGGAAGAGGTCGGGCTCGTCCACGCAACGGGCTCCGGCTCCGACATTAAGGAAGGCGTGGCCGTCAGCGTGGATCTCGGGGGCGATAAAGAAGAGGGGCTGATCGGGTGGCGGGCGAAACAGCACACCGGCCTGATTGATATCGACCGGGTCGGCGGTTACGACGTTCTTGATTTCTGGGAGCCGGTGCGGCGGATTGCGGGGCGCCCGGCTGAGCTGATCCTGAACCCCGACGAGTTCTACATCCTGATGTCCAAGGAAGCGGTGACCGTCCCGCTCGACCATGCGGCCGAGATGCGGGCGTATGATACCCGCGTGGGCGAGTTTCGGGTTCACTATGCGGGGTTCTTCGATCCGGGTTTCGGGCATGCGGACATCGGAGCCGTCGGAACACGCGCGGTGTTGGAAGTCCGCTCCCACGACGTCCCGTTTGTCATCGCCGACGGCCAAGTGGTTTGCCGGCTCGTGTACGAACCGCTGATCGCTGTGCCGGACATTCTCTACGGCGCTGATGGTGTCGGCTCAAACTACCAGCGGCAGGGCCTTAAGCTCAGTAAGCACTTCCGGGCCCCGCCGGCGTAAGCGGAGATCTGGGCTTCGGTGCCGTGACGAAAACGGGTGCCGAAACGACATCGGGGGCCCGCGGCCCCCGTTCCTATCAACTAACACTGCAACACGCGTCGCTAAGCCGATAGATCGACATTCCCGCCAACACCCGACGAAGACGAAGCCGGGGCGGTGGACGAGGCTACGGCTGCCGCTGTTTCAACCGCGCTTTGCACGACCAGGGCATTGGTAACCTGCTGTTGTTTTGATGCTTGGAAGCCGGCAATGGCGAGGGTTGAACCCGCTCCGGCTGCGGCGACTGTCATAAGCGTTCCTTTCTGGACGTTATGGATCTACGAGCGCATTTTGCCCGATATCAGTTATTGAAGTCTTAAGATAGGAATGACGGGTGCTATAGGCAAGTTTCGGGTCCCACGGGTAAGCGAAAGGTGATCGGCTCCGAGATGACCAGTGAAACCCTTGGGCCCCGCGGGACCGACGCCGCGCTCGAACGACGGCGTATGGAGGCCGTCAATACGCGCGGCCGGGTCAGAATGTCCAACAACGTCAGCCCAAGCCTTCGGGATGCTTTGGCCGCGCACGACGGCCTTCCGGCAGGCGGTGGTGCGCCTGAACTGAAGCCCTTCCAGGTCGGCCTATGTCTCTTGGCGGCGGGGCGCCCACTTGATGCGGCGGAGGTACTCGAAGACTACGCCGGCCGTCTGGCGAACGCGCCTAACACGACCGTCTATGGGGCTCTGGCGCTTGCATGCCGTGGTGCCTATCAGGAGGCCGATCATCTGCTCGAGGCGTTTTCCGTATCGAATGCGGAACATAGGTTGGTCGCCCCTCGGGAGGCGTCGGCGGACATGTTGCGGTTCTCTCCGTTGGCGTTTGCAGGACCGGATCCAGATCCTGTCGAGATTGATTGGCTGGTGCCGCCATCCAGGGGAAACCGCGGAAGCTCTGTGACGTTGATGTCCGTGGATTGGGCATATTTCCAAAGGCTTGCGCCGTTGATCGCTGAGAACAGCCGCCAAACCGGATCAGCGCAGCTCCATGTTCATTTTGTGGCTCCCGAGGACCCTGAAGTGGCTGCTGACTTCAGCCGGCGGTTCGATCTGTTGGCGTCCATGCAGCCGGCTGGTTCCTCCAAAGACGCGGGTGAGGCGTCGGCTCTCTTGACAGTCCATCGGTTTGACATCGCGCACAGCCTATTGGCATCCGGTCAATTCGACCGTGTAACAATTTTGGACGCTGACGCGATTCTTCTGCCGGGTTACAAGCATATCAATGCCTTGCTTGACCCATCGCTGACCGGTGTCGTCGATTATGTCGGCAATCGCCCATGGTTTCGTTTTGCAGCCGGTATGAGCAGTTTTTGTTCTGAGCCACATTCCCTTCGATTTCTGACATCTATCATAAAATATATCAATTTTATCCAAGAGATAAGACCATTGCGTTGGCGGATTGATCAATGCGCTTTTTATGCGACTTGGTTCCACCACCTCCTCGGGTCCAGTGACGGACCGGAAATCCGCAATCTCATTCCCGAACTCCCTCATCTGATCCACTTCATTGAGAAGCGGGACCGCACCGACTTCTGGGAACGCGCCAGCCGATCCGGATCGGACTGGAATGAGGCGGGCCGGTCGGTCCTCCAGAGCTATGCTCAAAGGCTTGGGCTTCACGCGGAAGCAGACGTGCTTCGAGCATCCGAGACGTGATCGGCCGGACCGGCAGCTAAGGGGCTGTATCGGCACCACGAAAATGCTCGATGGCGCTTTCCGCCGTCGCCGCATGGATCGCGCCCCGGTCTACCGATTGCTCGTCGACACAAAGGGACGGCATCGCCGCTTTCCCCTCTTCGGTTGCCAGAGGCATGAAGACGTAGTGCCCAACGGGTCCGGGATAGACGGTCAGACCGAAGGTGGCGTTGATCGATTGCAGCCAGGCTCCGCCGACCTCTAACGGGGCTTCCCTGTCCTGAGCGCCGGATACCATTGATACAGGGGCTGTAATCTTGGCGATGGAACGGGGGAGAAATCCGCGAACCGGCGGGGCCGGGGCCATGAGAAAGCCCGAGCGAATCCGGTCGTCACGGTAGTCGTCGCCCGCGCGCGCGACGGAATCCCTATAGGTGGCGGACGTCTCCATCAGCTTGGGAATCTGCTCGCCAAGATCCGGAAACTCCGCGGGTCCGCTTCCCATGTTCGCTGTTCTCTGCCACGCCGAGAACAGCTCAAGGTCGGTTACCGCACCCATGGCGGCGAGAACGGTATACCCGCCGAGCGAAAAACCTGCGGCGTGAACGCGCCGTGTGTCGACAATAGGGGCGAGGGAAGAAGTATCCTGGGTCACGTGGTCAAAAAGAACGCTTAGATCCCGTGCCCTCTCCCACCAGCATAGGAACCCTTCGGGCAGATAAGGTTCCATCGCCGTGTTGCCGTGATGGTTGACGCCAACAGCTACGAAGCCAGCCTCCGCCAGGCGATGCGCCAGCCACCACAGCGAGTCCGTTGTGCCGCCCGTGCCATGAGACAGCAGAACAATTGGAAACCGTCGCCCGGACGAGGCCGGCGGAGCATCCTGGACAGCCGCTGGAACGGTGAACCATGGGGCCTCGGGTGGGCCGAGAAACTGTGGGTCAGGCCCGGCCTCCTTATCCGTCGGGTACCATGCGGACCAGGCCATGGGGCGCGGGCCGTCCTCGCGCCAGTGCGGCCGGGACTCATCGAAGAACAGCCCCTGCCGAAATCCAACTCCAGCCATATCAGCCACCTGCTATAGGGTCCGTGGGTATGGATCTGGGGGTCTGATCAGCGATCCGGGTTTCGGCGCGCGAGGATCTCGACCCATCGATCGTCGAATGGATAGTCCTCGAGAATCCGGTAGCTGTCGAGAAAACTATAACTGCGGGCTGGGACGGTTCCCGACACGACATTCCCGGCACTGTGCTGTCGATTCACGAAGTAAAGGAGCCTTGCTTCGAGATGCTCCAGAACCTCGCCGTAGAAGGCGTGGTTTCGGCCATCCATATGCTGAAAGCTCATGGTGTTCAGAACGATCGTTGCCTGACCCCGCAAGTTGAAGAACTTCCACGGCGGCATGATGATGGAGCGCGCGCCCTCCGGCAGGTCCTCGTTGACGTTGTATGCCGGTTTGCAGCGATCCCCGAAGATCGACTTAAGATAGGCCTCGGTCAGGATCATGTTGGCGGGCACATCTGTTGACAGATAGCTGACGCCGGGACGCGCCCGCAGGATCCGGGCCGCCAAAGCGCCATAGCCGCCGCCAATCTCGACGACGATCGCTTTCTCCGGGATGTAGGTGAGCACCCGGCATGCGTAGTAGGCCGTCTGCAAGCTCTTCGCGGAAACCGCTCCCAACTCGGGGTGCGGGAAGAGTCTGGCGCCAAAGCGGTCGTCGTCCTTTGCCAGTGTATCGAACAGCCGCATCGCCTGGATGGCCCGATTGGGAAAGGGTCCCCGGACGGCAAGCTCGAGCAGGCGAAGCTTGAAGGATGCCCTGGCTCTCACCGCGTATCGGACCCCGGCCGCGATCTCCTCCGGGGTATGGTCCGGATGAAACTCGAATGTTCCAGCGCTGCCAACGCCGCCGGATAAGGCGGCCTCACCCGGTGTGTCGTCAGACACGGTGGACCGTCTAAAGGCCTTCAGATGCTCGGCGTTCAGTGTGCGTCTATGGGACTCACCTCTGACAGGAGACGGTACCCATCCCTCCTGCTCCCGGCATGCCATTTCCACCCGCAGGTCCTCGAAGTTCTCGAGCAGTGTGTTCACGTCGATCGGGAGGTTAGGGGGCTCCGGCAGATCGAGGGCACCGTCGAATGTCAGATCTCCCGCTTCGGCGTACTGCCCCGCAGCCACAAGGCGCTTATGGTTCTCAAGAAACGCTTTCAGCTCCGGCAGTCTCTCGTGACCGCCCAGGTCGCCGATATCTGCCGCCGTTCGACTCGCTGAACTCATAAGGCGCCGACTGTCTCGTGTGGTGGGGCCGTAGCCATGACCCTGAAACCCACCGAAGTCAACGCAGGCGAAACTAGGTAGTCGATCTTGGATGGTCACCGCGTATCGGAGGCGCCTGCCGGGCTGGTGGCAGGGTCGATTGCCTGCAGTCCGGCCGCGGCGGCGACTGCGGGGGCTAGGGCAGTCGGAGAGGTGCTGGCCACTGATGCCTGGGTATCCGGAACGACAACCTCCACTTGCTTGCGGGCAAACGCGATACCGGCGTCGGCGAAGGCTTTCTGGATACGATGGTAGGCTTCCCGGCGGAGGACGAACTGCTCCCGCGGCTTGGACATGAATTTGACCCGGAAGACGAGGGCGGAGTCGTCGTCGATCGCAAAGACACCCTGTGATTTGAGCGGCTCGATCATCTTTGGCGCCAGTTCCGGATCGGCCATCATCTCCGTTCCGATCCGCTTGATGATCTTCTTGACCTGAGCCGGATTGGTATCGGGGGCGACCCGCATCGGCATCTTGTAGATCACCCAGTCCCGATTGTAGTTCGTGATATGGCGCAACTCTCCGAACGGGATTGTGTGGATCGCCCCGCGATGGTGACGGAGGCGGAGGGACCTGATGGAAATCCTCTCAACCTCACCGCGAATGTCGCCCATCTCAATGTATTCGCCGACGCGGAAAGCATCGTCGATCAGAAAGAAAACCCCGGAGACGACATCCCGGACCAGGGTCTGCGCGCCGAAACCGATCGCAAGCCCGATCACGCCGGCACCCGCGAGGAGTGGCCCGATGTTCACGCCCAGCGAGGAGAGACCAATCATGACCACCATGACCGTCAGGACCATCAGAATGAACTTTCGGATTAGGGGCAGAAGTGTTTGGGCCCGGGCCATCACGCCAGCATCATCGGAGCGTATGATCTCCTCTTCCCCGGTGCCCGCGCCTTCCGCAATGTCAGGTGCTGCGGCATGCACCGTCCGCCGGGTAAGGGCCGCTTCTGAGATCTGCCAGAGAATGTAGGCGACCAGTGCGACCGCACCGATCTCGAACACGGCCTCCCAAAGCGCCGTCACACCGGGTGCGCCCATCGCCGCAAGCACATCGACACCCCAAAGCGAGGTGAGCGCGATCACGACGAGAACGCCCAGCGCAACCCGGCACCATCGATGAATGATCCGCGTATAGCGCCTCTGATCGTCGGTGGTGTCGACAAGTTCGGCGACAGCGCCGTTCTCCTCGCCACCCGCGGTTGTCACGGTGGTGGCATAGGCATCGACCACAAGCGCCCCAACGAAACCTTGGATCGCCCGGCCAAGAACCCGGTCAACCAACGGGACCAGGGCAACAACCCCCAGCGATGCCATGATGGGCCAAATCAGCGATTCTCCTGTTAGCGCGATCCCCCGGGCCCATAGAAGCCAGGCGATGGCCAGATAGGCGATCACAATCCGATGCCAATTCTGGAAGAGGGTGGCGATCGCCTTGGCAGCGGGCGCGCTGACGGCGCCATTGGCGCCGGCGGAGGCCATATCCCGGGCCATCATGTCGCCGAGCCGCTGGCGAACCGGCTCCCGCGCTCGCCAGACGAGCCAGACGAAGGTTCCAAACACCAGAGCGCCTGTCATCAGAACCAACGCGAGCGTGACATCTGGATTGGGATCGCCGTGGAGGATCAAGAACCCGGTTGTCGTCCAGGCGAGTGCACCGATGGATGCCGCTGCTCTCACGGAACGATGCGAGAGCTTGGCAATTTCGTCGGAAAGCCCAAGAAGGCGCAGTTCCGGCCGCATCGGGGCCAGCACGAACCGGCTCATCGCCATAGAGACCTGAATGACGGTAACCGCGACGACATACGTCGCCGCGAAGGCGTGCGCGAGCGAGTCGCCTGGCAATGTCAGGGCAATGACCAGGAACCCGGCGGCGGTGAACGCCACCGCAATCAGCAAATCGAGCACCCCGCGCGCGGCAAGGCGTGAGGCACGTTCGAAGAAACCCCGTCCCGAATGGGTCACGAGCTGTTCGCGGAACGGCCTTGTCCCGACAGAGACCGCCCAGGATGCCAGCCAGCCGATGGCCAGGGCCAGTCCCGTCAGAAGCATTGTCACGCCGAAACCGTGGCCGCCTTGCCCGGACCCAACGGCCCCGAAGATTCTGGCGATCGCCGCCGGCGTCTCCGCGAGTCCTGCCCCGGCGGCCGACAGTCTTTCCTCGAGCATTCGGGACTCGTTCTGGACAGCGACGCGGTATCCGGTGATCAGCCCGCCGAACCCCGGCCCGTGACCAGCGTCGGCAGCGAGGCGCTTGTTCTCCAACTCCCGAAGAAGCATGAGGCGCGCATCCGGATCGCTGAGCCCGGCGACAAACCGGAGCGCATCCTCCTGCGACAACCCGGTCGGCATCTCCGGGAGTACGATAGATCCTGAGCCTTTCTCTGCGGCGACCGCTTTTTGGGGCAGAACGGCCTCAGGCTGAAGAAAAACAGCCCCCAGAATCACGAGATAGACGGCAAATGCGCGCCTACATCCAAGCACCAATAATCTAAAATACATCGATTACAACACAGACTAATACTATCTATCGTTATATTCGTGGCACGTTAGCGTGGACAACGGTCCGAGCGAAGCGAAAAAATTCGCCCGTTGAAGTCCTGGTGCAGAAAAAAATGCGGAAACAGTCTCTAGGCGTCGGTTGGCCTTGGAATACCGACCACGTGAAAGCCGCCGTCGACGTAGTGAACTTCTCCAGTCACACCACTGGATAGATCGCTGGCCAGATAGACGCCGGACCGGCCCACTTCGTCCAAAGCCGCGTTCCGGCCCATTGGCGCCGCGCTTTCCGCAAACCGGTAGGTGTAGCGCGCATTGGAGATCGCCGAGCCCGCAAGTGTCCGCATCGGACCCGCGGAAATCGCATTCACCCGGATGTTCTGACCGCCGAGATCCGCGGCGAGGTACTTCACGCTGGCCTCAAGCGCCGCCTTAGCGACACCCATCACGTTGTAATTCGGCGTCGTCCGTTCGGCACCAATGTAGGTCAGCGTGATCAGTGAGCCGCCCTCGGTCATCAGTGACGCCGCCCGCTGGGCCACTGCCGTGAAGGAGAAACAGGAGATGTCCAGCGTCCGGAGAAAATTCTCCCGAGTGGTATCCGCGAACCGCCCCTTCAGCTCCGCCTTTTCAGAGTAGGCGATGGCATGAACCACGAAATCGAGGCGGTCCCAACGCTCCCTGATGCCATCGAACGTGGCGTCGAGACTGGCTTCGTCCTCGACATCGCAGGGAAAGATCATGTCCGAGCCGACGGACTCGGCCAGTGGTCCGACTCGCTTGGCAATCGCATCATTCTGGTAGGTGAAGGCCAGCGACGCCCCTGCCTCGGCCGCCGCCGCGGCGACACCCCAGGCAATCGAGTGGTCGTTCGCGACCCCCATGATGAGGCCGCGTTTCCCGGATAGAAACTCGGTCACGCGTCGTACGCCCGCATCGCGAGGACGGCGTTGGTTCCGCCAAATCCGAAGCTGTTGGACAGGGCCAGGGTGATCTTGTGATCGGACAAAGTCTTCCGAACGATCGGAATGTCTTCGGCCGCAGGCTCAAGATCCTGGATGTTGATCGATGGGGCGATGAAATTGTTCTTCATCATCAGCAGCGTGTAGATCGCCTCGTGGACCCCCGCCGCACCCTGGCTGTGCCCGGTCATCGACTTGGTGGAGCTGATGTGGGGGAGACGGTTCTGCTGGCGGAAGACCCGGCCAATCGCCTCAAGCTCCTTGATGTCGCCTGCTGGGGTGCTGGTGCCGTGCGTATTGATGTAGTCGACCGGCTCGGTGACGTTCCGAAGGGCGATCTCCATGCAACGCTCAGCACCCTCACCGGATGGCTGAACCATGTCGGCCCCGTCGGAAGTCGCACCATAGCCCACGATCTCGGCATAAATCTTCGCACCGCGCGCCTTGGCGTGCTCCAACTCCTCAAGCACGAGTGTGCCGCCGCCGCCCGCGATGATGAAGCCGTCCCGGGTGACATCGTAGGGACGCGATGCCGTCTCAGGCGTGTCGTTGTACTTGGATGACAGCGCCCCCATCGCGTCGAACAGGACAGACAGCGTCCAGTGAAGCTCCTCACCGCCGCCCGCGAACATGATGTCCTGCTTACCGAGCTGGATCGCCTCCGCCGCATTCCCGATGCAGTGGGAACTGGTCGAGCAGGCGGAGCTGATCGAGTAGCTCATGCCTTTGATCTTGTAGACCGTCGACAGGTTCGCGGAGTTGGTGCTCGACATCACCCGCGGCACCATATAGGGCCCGACCCGCTTCGGTCCCTTCTCCCGTGCGGCGTCGAAAGCCGCCATCATATTCTGGGTCGAGGGCCCGCCGGAGCCCATGATCAACCCGGTTTTCGGATTGGAGATGTCCGCCGTTTCCAGCCCGGCGTCGGCGATCGCCTCTTCCATGGCGAGGTAGTTGTAGGCAGCACCGTCGCCCATGAACCGAAGCAGTTTCCGGTCGATCCGGTCTTGCAGGTTCACATCGACATCGCCGTGGAGATGGCTCCGGAAGCCCATCTCCTTGTACTCCTCGGAGAAGGAGATGCCGGACTTTCCAGCGCGAAGTGACTGGGTCACCTCATCGGCGTTGGTTCCGATGCTCGACACGACCCCGAGGCCGGTGACGACGACACGTCTCATTCAGTTTGCACCTTGGGTAGCGGCCGCGTTCTGGAACAAGCCGACGCGGATGTCCTTGGCTTCGAAAACGGTCTCCCCGTCGCATTCAACGGTGCCGTCGGCGATGCCCATGTAGAGTTTGCGCATGATCACACGCTTCAGATCGAGCCTGTAGGTCAGCATTTTGGCGGTCGGCAGTACCTGACCGGAGAACTTCACCTCTCCCACCGAGATTGCCCGGCCCGACCCGGGGCCGCCAAGCCAGCCAAGGGTGAACCCCAAAAGCTGCCAGAGCGCGTCCATTCCGAGACACCCCGGCATCACCGGATCTCCCTCGAAATGGCATTTGAAGAACCAGAGATCGGGTTTGATGTCGAACTCTGCCTCGACCTCACCCTTGTCGTTCGCACCCCCCTGGTCCGAGATCCGGGTAATCCGGTCGAACATCAACATCGGCGGCAGCGGAAGCTGGGCATTCCCCGGCCCGAAAAGGCGACCGTGGGCGCATTCCAGGAGGTCCTCATAGCCGAAGCTGGAAAGATGCTTCAGATCTGGCATTCGGGTCAGTCTCCTAACCGGGTGACGGCGGTCGAGACATCCAGTCTCAAGGTCCGTCGGGAAAAACGCCGGGCAGGAAACCACAAAAACTTCGGCGGTTCCACGCCTTTCCCGAGTTGTGGTTCTTCGCCCTTGGCTTGAAGATATACTCAAAGACGACTTAGGCCAGGCACTTCAGGTCGGCATGCAAACCAGCGACGACCTCGACGGGGATCCACCCTCATAGCGGGCCGCCACACGCCTTACAGCCCGGGGCCTTTGGATAGTTGATGGTCCGAAGCGTGACTGACAGAGCGTCGTAGAGGAGGAGGCGTCCGGCGAGTGGGTCTCCGAGGCCGAGGAGTTCCTTGAGGGCCTCGGTGGCCTGAAGGGAGCCGATGACGCCCGCGATGGCGCCAAGGATGCCGGCCTCCTCGCAGCGTGGGACCAGTTCGGCCGGGGGCGCCTCCGGGAACAGGCAGCGCCAGCAGGGTGCCGAGGGGTCGACGCCTGCGCGGATCGTCGTCACCTGCCCCTCGAAGCGCAGGATCGCGCCCGAGACAACGGTCTTTCCGGCCTGAATGGCGGCGTCGTTCACCGCATACCGGGTCGGGAAGTTGTCGCTCCCATCCACGATCAGGTCCCAACCGGCGAACAGTTCCGGCGCTGTCGCCGCGTCGAGACGTTGGTGGTGGGTCTCAACTGTTATGCCAGGGTTGATCCGGGCGATCGAGGCCTTGGCGGACTCCACCTTCGGGCGACCGACGGCATCCGTATCGTGCACGATCTGGCGCTGAAGGTTCGAGAGGTCGACCACGTCGTCGTCGACGATGCCAAGCGTGCCGACGCCCGCGGCGGCGAGGTACATCAGCACCGGGGCCCCAAGGCCGCCCGCCCCCACGACCAGGACCCGGCTTTCCAAGAGCCGGTCCTGACCCTCGTCCCCCACCTCATCCAGGATCAGATGCCGGGCGTAGCGCTCAAATTCCGCGTCCGTCAGCTCCCGGCTCATGCGGGGGTGTCCGTACCGGTGGAGCCGTATCCCCCCGCCCCGCGTTCCGTGCTGTCCAGACTGTCGACCTCGCGCCAGACAGCTTGGACAACCGGGGCGACGACCATCTGCGCGATGCGCATGCCTGGCGTGATTTCGACCGATGCGTCGCCAAGGTTGACCAGAAGGACGCTGACCTCCCCCCGGTAGTCGCTGTCTACGGTGCCTGGCGTGTTCAGCACGGTGATGCCCTGTTTCAAGGCGAGTCCGGAGCGGGGCCGGATCTGCGCTTCCCACCCGAAGGGCAGGGCGATGGCAAGACCGGTCGGCACCAAGCGCCGCTCCCCGGGCGCCAGTGTGACGCCAACTTCGATCGCAGCCATCAGATCCATCCCGGCCGATCCCGCCGTCGCATACGCGGGCAGCGGAAGGGCCACCCCGTGCGGCAGGCGCTGGACCTGAACTGTCACCGTGCCGTCTGCGGTCATCCGAAGTGCTCCGCGATGCGGGCGGCGAGGCGTTCGGCGACAGCATCCTTGGAGAGCGTGGGCCAATCCTCCACGCCGTCGCCGTGGATCAGGTGGATCGTGTTCGCATCGCCCCCGAAGGTGCCGGTCTCCGGCGAGACATCATTTGCCAGGATCCAATCGCAACCCTTGCGGAGGCGCTTTGCCTTGGCATGCTCGACCACGGTTTCGGTCTCCGCCGCGAACCCGACGACGAGAGGCGGCCGCTTCGCATGCTTGGAGATCGTTGCCAGAATGTCCGGGTTCTCCGTTAGCGGCAGGGGCGGCGGCGCGCCGCTCCCGTCCTTCTTCATCTTCTGTTCGGCCTCGGACGCGACCCGCCAATCGGCCACCGCCGCCGCGAACACGGCGATATCGGCGGGCAGGGCGGCTTCGCAGGCGGCCAGCATCTCCCGGGCGCTTTCAATCGGGTGGACCGTCACCCCAGGCGGGTCGGGCAATTGAACCGGGCCCGTGACCAGCGTGGTCTCCGCCCCCGCCTGCGCCAGAGCCGCGGCGATGGCATGACCCTGCTTGCCAGAGGACCGGTTGGCGATGTAGCGGACCGGGTCGATCGCCTCGTGGGTCGGCCCGCTCGTGACCAGCGCCCGCTTTCCGGCAAGGGGCCGCGTATCCGGGCTGAAACAGGCCTCAATCGCCGACAGGATCTCCATCGGCTCCGCCATGCGGCCGAAGCCGAACTCGTTGCAGGCCATCGCCCCTTCGTTTGGTCCGACCATCCGGACACCCCGGGACTTGAGCGTGGCGAGGTTCGACTGTGTCGCGGGGTGTTCCCACATGCGCACGTTCATCGCAGGCGCCATCAGGACGTCTTTGTCCGTCGCCAGGAGCAGGGTGGACGCCAGGTCCCCGGCGAGCCCACCCGCGAGTTTCGCCATGATGTCGGCGGTGGCCGGGGCGACGACGACGAGATCCGCGGCGCGGGACAACTCGATATGCCCCATCTCCGCCTCATCGGTCAGCGAGAACAGCTCCCCGTAGACCTTGTCCTCCGTCAGGGCGGAGACGGAAAGGGGTGTGACGAATTGCTCGGCCGCCTTGGTGAGGACCGCGCGGACGGTGGCTCCCCGCTCCCGCAGGCGCCGGATCAGCTCCAGACATTTGTAGGCCGCGATCCCGCCCGTGATGACCAGCAGAATGCGCTTATTGGTGAGCATCGGGGACGCTCCTCCGTCCGGTGACCCTGTGTGCGGACCCTAGGCGCGGGCACTCCTCGGCGCAAGCGGTGCTCCGGCACGGGATCGATCCGGGGGCATGTCCCGTTCCGGATGTCGTCCCGGGCCCAGAGTGCGTCGTCCGTTCGCCACCGGACCTGGACGGTGACGGTTAGCGTTCGCCAAGATGCCGACGCGGTCGGTTGGCCATGAGGCCTTTTGGGGGATGCAGCATGAACTTCAAGCCTTTCATCACGTGCGCGGTCACCGGGTCCGGGGATACCGCCGACAAGCATCCCGAGCTGCCCATCACGCCCGAGCAGATCGCCACCGCGTCCATTGAGGCGGCGAAGGCGGGGGCGGCCGTCGCCCATATCCATGTGCGCGATCCCGAGACGGGGAAAGGCAGCCGGAACCTCGACCACTACAAGGAGGTGGTTGACCGGGTCCGTTCGGCAGACGTGGACGTGGTCCTGAACCTGACTGCTGGCATGGGGGGGGACCTTGGGCTCGGGCCGGGTGAGACGCCGATGGCCTTCAATCAGGAACTCACCGATCTCGTCGGCCCGATGGAGCGGATCATCCATATCGACACGCTTCGCCCGGAGATCTGTACCCTCGACTGTGGCTCCATGAACTTCGGCGAAGGCAACTTCGTCGTGATCAACACGCCGGACATGCTTCGGGCCAAGGCCGCCAAGTTCAAGGAGTTCGGTGTGAAGCCGGAACTGGAGGTCTTTGACACGGGCCATCTCTGGTTTGTGCGTCAGATGGTCGATGAGGGGCTGATCGACGGCACGCCACTGGTCCAGCTCTGCACCGGCATCCCCTATGGTGCGCCGACGGATCTCGCGACCCTGCTTGCAATGGTTGGGAACCTTCCTGACGGCGCGGTCTGGAGCTCATTCGGTCTTGGCCGCATGCAGATGCCTTGGGCGGCGGCGGCTGTTTTGGCCGGCGGCAACATCCGTGTGGGACTGGAAGACAACCTCTATCTTGAGCGCGGGGTTTTCGCCTCGAACGCAAAGCTGGTCGAGAAGGCGAGAACGGTTGTCGAAGGGATGGGGGCGACGCTCCTCGACGCTGCGGGGGTGCGTGAGCAGCTCTCCCTGAACACGCCGGCTTGATCGGATTTAGCCTGAGCGGTCAACGCGCATTCGTGCTCCTGTCGTTGTTCTCTTGCACGCGACTGAGGCGAAAGCCTCAAACAGCGATGCGTGTTTGATTCAACCGATAGGAGCTGTTGACCCGATGTTTTGCAATAAAACAGAATAATCCTGTCCGGGTTTATGATCCTACCACATTGATATGAGTGTATCTGCCGAGTGCAAATGTATTCGTCCTGTATTTTAGATGATGCCAGAGTCGTTTATCTTTGAATGTTAAGAAAAAAGAGGTACTATATATTCATTGAATGCTTCGAATTAGTAATGACTCGAAACTAAATAGAGTCATCATCCGTCCGGGACTAATAAGATGCAGACTCTGGAATCGCCTATCGACCTGGTGGCGCAGATCGTTACCAACCGGATTTCCGAGATGAATTTGACCGAGGCGGCGGTGACCCGCCTCGCTGGATTGCCGCCGCAAACCATCAAGCAGTTGCGACGGGGGCATAAGCCAAAGGCGGAGACCTTAGTGGCTCTGGCGGAAGTCCTCGACTTCGACCCGACAAAACTGATCTACGTCGCCAGCGGTCGCCATCCCAATGACTATACCCGCCGTCCCCCGGCGTACGATCCGGTCGTCGCCGCAAAAGTGGTGACCGTTTGTCGTTCAATCTTGGAAGAACGGTCTATTGCGCCGGATGACTTCGGCCTGCTGTGTGCTGAGGTTCTCGGAAGTGTGTTGCGGGTGGCCCGGGGTGGCGGCAACCCTGACATCGCCGCCCTGACCGCTCGGGAGGTTGAGCGCCGGTTCCCGTGTGGCCGTGCCATCGCGTGATCTGGACCCGGACGTCAAGCACCGGTTCCGTGCCGCCGTAACGCTATCCAACACTGTTGTTCCTTCTGACTTCAGATCTGCGTTTGGTCCGCTGATGGATGAGGGAGCCGCATGATAAGAGCATCCCCCTGGCTGCCGTCGCCGCGCTTTACGTAGTTCTTCCGTCTTCCGACCGTCTCAAAACCGGTTTTTCGGTATAGCGCCAACGCACTTTCATTGTCTTCGGACACTTCGAGAAAGATCGCTTCCGCGCCCGACTGAAACAAATGTGCCACTGCCGCATTCAGCAACTCCCGGCCGATCCCCTGGCCACGGAGCGCCGCGTCCACGCCAATCGACAGGATCTCGCCATCGTCTCCGGCCCGGCCGCAGATAACGTATCCGGCGAGGCCAGCCGTCTCTCCGTCATCGGGCGCCGCGTGGCGCGCCACCAGAGCGAATGCTCCAGGCATTGAAAGCACCTCGGCGACTGACTCGGGTGGCCAAGGATCTTCAATGACGTTGGATTGGAGCACGCCCAGGGCGAGGCCGGTCGCCTCATCCTGAAGGGGCTCCACGGCGACAATGGCCGAGATCCCGTCCGATGGGACTTCGGAGGACACTATGCGGTGCCGACGGGTTTGCTGTCCGGCACTAGACCTCGTGGGCCCTGTGGCCTGACCCTCGCTGGGGTCACGTCCGGTGGACGGAGATAGACAGGTTTGGCGGGGAGCCCAACACGGCCAGCTCTGAGATCGGCGAAGGCGGCCGCGGCAATGTCCGCCGCGTCGAAGCCTGCCGAACCGATGGTCTCAACCCCTATTCCGCGATCTTCGAATGCAGCCGCCAACACGGGCGATCCGGTGCCGCCCAAACGAACGGGCCTGGAGCCTTCGATGGCCTCCCACATCTCTGCGACGTCGGCCGGATGCCTGCATCCATCGTCCTTGAACAGGGCAGGTGCTCTCAAATAGAGATCCGCGCGCTTCGACTCTATCGCCAGAATATCGACCGCATGCGAGCCACCCAGACGGGTTGCCGTGGCGTCGAAGCTGTTCACGCCGTGGATGACGGCACCGGTTGCCACCTCCAGACCAATCGCAGAGGCGAGACCAATGCGTAATCCCGTGAACGAGCCGGGGCCCACGGTCGTCGCAATGCGGTCAACCATCGTCAGTTCGGCAGAAGCGGCGAACAAGACACGCTCGATCATGGGCATCAGTGCGGCTGCCTGACCCCGGTCAAGCATCTCCGATTCTGCCGCCAACTGTTCACCGTCGACCCAAAGCCCGGCCGAGCAACCGCCGCCAGCGCAGTCGAATGCCAGGATCATCATCAGTGTTTCAATCTCCGTCTAACCCGCGCCATTGCGCGGTAAGTGTGGCCAAAACATCCCGGTCCGACCGTTCCTTTGACCGCAAACCCGAAGGAAGGGCGCTTCCGTCTGTGCCGTCAGGAACGACAATGGTATAGGATCGCCCCTTGTGATGTCCTGGATCTTGCCTTTGCTGGTCAGGCTCGTGCCGGCGCTTCTTATCGCCGTCGGCAGCGTGCCGATCCCCGCTTCGAGCGTTGCGGCGACGGAGTCCGCGACGGTTTTCGCGTATCACCGTATTGGCCAGGACGATCCCGCAGGCGTCGGTATCACGACCGAGCGGTTTGAAGAGCATATTGAAGAGCTGAAGAAACGCCGCTACTCCGTCCTTCCCTTGGAAGAGGTGGTGGAGCGGCTGCGGGACGGCACATCTTTGCCGGACCGGACGGTCGCGATCACCATCGATGATGCCTATCGCTCCGTTTACGAGATTGCTTGGCCGAAGCTTCGGGCGGCCGGGCTTCCGTTCACGGTGTTCGTGTCGACCGATCCCATCGACACCGGCAACGCCAACTACATGACCTGGGACCAGCTTCGGGAAATGAAGCAGGCGGGTGTCACGATCGGGGCGAAGTCGCGGGGGCACGCCCATTTGGTGGAAAGACTTCGCCGAGACGCGCGGGCGAGCGTGGTGTATGGCCACGGCCGGCTCAATGCCGAGCTGGGGGAGGCGCCCCGGTTGTTTGCCTATCCGCATGGCGAGTACAGCCTGATGCTGCGCGGGATCGCCATCGACGTTGGTTATCTTGCCGCGTTGGGCCAGCACTCCGGGGTCATTGATGAAGGGACGGATCCCTACGCTTTGCCGAGGTTCACTCTGAATGAGCGGTATGGCGGCATCGACCGGTTTCGTCTGATTGCCAACGCGCTGCCCCTGTCGGCAACCGACGTTTTACCGGTAGACCCGGTTCTTGGCGAGAATCCGCCGGCCTTCGGGTTCACGGTCGCGGAGGAGATTGGCGGGCTCGGAAAGCTCGCCTGCTTCGCGTCAAATGTTGGTCGGGTGCGGCACGAGACGCTGGAGCGACGGGTGGAGGTCCGGCTTGACCGCCCCTTCCCCGCGGGACGGTCCCGGATCAACTGTACGATGCCGGGACCGGACGATCGGTGGCGCTGGCTTGGCCGAATGTTCGTTGTGCCGCGGTAACGACACCGTCGTCTTGCCTGAGTGGCTTAGTAGTCCATCTCGAAACCGCCGACCGGACGAACTTCCCGCACCTCAGGGATGTAGTGGCGCAGCATGTTCTCGATCCCCATCTTGAGGGTCGCGGTCGAGCTCGGACAACCGGCGCAGGCACCGCGCATGTGCAACCAAACGACCCCTTCCTCGAAGCCCTCGAACGTGATGTCGCCGCCATCCATGGCAACGGCCGGACGAACGCGGGTATCCAGGAGTTCCTTGATCTGGGAGACGACCTCGTTGTCCTCGTCGCTGGCGGCATGACCCGAGGTCTCACCCGCTTCCGTATCCCGGATCACCGGCGCACCTGAGACGAAGTGTTCCATGATGACGCCGAGCACCGCCGGTTTCATCAGGTACCATTCCTTGTCATCGCGTTTCGCCACGGTGATGAAATCCGCGCCGAGGAAGATGCTCGTCACACCGTCCACCTCGAAGAGTCGCTGGGCCAGCGGGGAGACGGTGGCCGCCTCTTCAGACGTGAACTCGGCCGTTCCCGATCCCATGACATCCCGTCCGGGCAGGAACTTCAGGGTCGCCGGGTTCGGCGTATCTTCGGTCTGGATGAACATCCAAGTCTCTCCTTCGTCGGTCGACCTGTCCGGTGCCAACTTTCCCCGATGCCAACAGCGAAGGCATCACTATATGATATACTCGATGAAGGGGAATTGCCCGCTGGGAACATACACATCCCACGTCACCGATACGTGCCTGCCCCCTATGTGATCGGGCAGCGAGGAAAGATCAAGGCCGATGGATCATCCGGATAACGCACCACCCGACCACGGATCGGGCGTCTCGGTCGCCACTAAGAACGACGGAGCGCCGGCAGACTGGTACGCCAATGCCAAGACGTCCCCCGAGAACCGCATGTTTGGACCGGGAACGTCGGCGCATTGGACCCCGAATGAGTTGAAGCCGAATTACGTCGTGGTCACCCACAAGGGAGGGACATTGGAGGCGGCGGACTCCGCGTCCACCCTGACGCCGGACTGTCTCTCAATGCGACCAGTCGACTGGCTTCTGCAGCGTGCCGGGAATTGTCAGTCCCCGCGGGAGCTGATGCGGGATCTGTGCGGTCTTCTGACCTATCAAGGATTTCCCCTGCTGCGGGTAACGGCATTCATCATGACATTGCATCCCCAAACCCGGGGGGTGAGCATGACGTGGTGGCGGGACAAGCCGGACCCGAGCGAGACGACGGTCCTTCGCGGCATTGAGAACACGGCCCCGTTCCTCCGGAGCCCGCTACCGGCGATTTTCGAGGGTGCGGCGGCCATTCGCCGCCGCCTCGATCTCCCCGATGTGGTTCTCGATTATCCGATCCTTGAAGATCTCAAGAATGAGGGGGCGACAGACTACGTTGCTATGCCGCTTCATTTCAGCGGCGGCCAGATCAACTTCATCACCTGGTGTTCCGATCAGCCCGGCGGTTTCACGGGGGAGCAGCTCTCGGCTCTCTATGATCTATTGCCGGCCTTGGCGCTTCGGCTCGAGGTTCTGCACAAGCAACGCCTGACGAACAGCCTCCTGGAAGTCTATCTGGGCAAGGATGCCGGTCACCGGGTGCTGTCCGGTGCGATCGAGCGGGGGCAGAGCGAGACACTCAACGCCGTGATCTGGTTCTCCGACCTCCGCGGCTTCACTCAGATGAGTGATTCCCTTCCGAAAGAGGAGATCGTCGATCTGCTGAACGGCTATTTCGAGTGCATGGCCGTCCCTGTGGAAGAGCGGGGCGGGCAGATTCTGAAGTTCGTCGGTGACGGCGTTCTGGCGATCTTCCCTTACGACCACGCGTGCCCGATCGAGATGTCCGAGCAGGCTTTGAAGGCCGCCTTTGATGCCCGGCTTCTTATGGAAGGCTTTAACAAGAGGCGAGCCGCGGCAGGAAAAGTGACCCTTCGGTACGGTCTTGGTCTGCATCTGGGTGAGGTGGCGTACGGAAACATCGGCAGTCTTGAGCGGTTGGATTTCACCGTCATCGGGCCTGCCGTGAATCTGGCCAATCGGCTCCAGGCACTGGCCAAACGGCTCGACTCGGTCGTCGTCACATCTGGGGAATTCGCGAAAGCGTGCCCCCGGCCATTCATTTCCCTCGGTCGGCATGATATCTCGGGCCTTGATCATCCGGTCGAAGCGTTCCGTCCGTGGGAAGAGAGCAAGGATCTCCCGATGCTCGCCTGAGGGCGGGTACCGCTCCCGGCCTACCCAGACCAACTGTCATCCGTACCGCCCCCGGGGCGGTTCCCTTTGTGGAGCGTTGCCGCATGGCGAGACCGGAGCCGAACTCGATTGCCGTGGCGGCGGTGCTGACGGCGGTGGTCGCGCTGGGGCCACTGTCCACCGACATGTACCTGCCGTCCCTGCCGGACTTGGTCCGTGTCTTCGACACCGACGTCCCGAGTGTTCAACTGACGTTGAGCGTCTACCTCGTCGCGTTCGCGTTCGCGATGCTGATCTACGGCCCCTTGTCAGACCGATTCGGGCGGCGGCCGGTCATGTTGGGCGGTCTAAGCCTCTATGTCGCGGCGAGTGTCGCCTGCATCTACGCGGGCACAATTGAGGAACTGGTGGTGTTCCGGTTCTTCCAAGCGGTCGGCGGTTGCGCCGGTCCCGTGCTCGGCCGGGCCATCGTCCGGGATGTCTGGGGTCCCGAGAAATCCGCGACGGTTCTCGCCTACATGGGGACGGCGATGGCGATGGCACCGGCGGTCGCCCCGGTTTTGGGAGGTTTTCTCCACGCCTGGGTCGGCTGGTGGGCGACGTTTGTGGTTCTCGCGGTCTTCAGCGGGATCTGCCTGGTGCTCGTCTACGCGATGGTCGGCGAGACCAACCAGCACAAGAACCCTGATGCGACCAGCCCACGCGGATTGATCGTCAATTACGTCGACCTCCTGAAGCACCGGACCTACATCGGCTATGTGCTGACCATTTCCGCCAGTTACAGCGTGATTTTCTGCTTCATCTCCGGCTCGTCGTTCGTGCTGATCGACATTGTGGGCTTGAGCCCGGACGCCTACGGCCTTTGCTTCGGGACCATGGTGCTGGGCTACATGGCGGGCACGGCGATCTCCGGCCGCATCGGACAAAAGGTCGGCTTGGACCGGATGGTGTTGATCGGTGGATTCATCGCCGCGGGTGCCGGCCTGATCATGGCGGCATTCGCCTGGGCAAACGTCGTCACCGTCGTCACGATCGTCGGGCCTCAGGTGGTCGCGATGTTGGGCGTCGGGTTTATCTTTCCCAATGCGCAGGCGGGCGCCATTGGGCCGTTCCCGACCAAGGCCGGTGCGGCCTCCGCTCTTGTCGGCTTTTGTCAGATGGGCATCGCGTCTGTCGTTGGGATCGGGATCGGCCACGCCTTTGAGGGTACGGCCCGGCCCATGGCGACCGGCGTGGCGATCGCGGGGACCCTGGCGCTGGTCTTCTTCGTGACACTGGTTATGCCGGTAAAACGGCGGACTGCGGCGGCCGCGGCGGCGGAGTAGGGCGCGCCAGTCCCCTGGACCGCTTTGGTTTATCGGTTGGCTGACAACAGAGGTGTCGGCGCCAGCCCCGTGTGAGCCGCCTTCATGAAGTCCGCCCAGATTTCCGCCGGAAGGCCGCCGCCCATCACGTCCTTCATGCCCTTGGCGTCGTCCCGGCCGACCCAGACCACGGCCACAAGGTCACCTGTGAACCCGGCGAACCAGGCATCCCGGTTCCCCTGGGACGTGCCCGTCTTACCGGCCGCAGGTCTTTCCAAGCGGGCCTTTCGACCGGTACCGGTTGCCATGGCCTCTTGCATCATGAAGGTGATGCCCGCTGCTACCTCTTCCGACACCGCCCGGGGACCGAGGGCATCTTCCGGCCCGCCGCGTGCCTGATAGGGCTGGGCGTCCCCGTCCGTGATGGCCTCAACGCCATAAGGGAAGACGAGATACCCTCCGTTGGCGAGCGTGGCGTACAACCCCGCCATCTCCAACACCGTGGTCTCGGCAACGCCCAGCGCGATTGACGGCTCTGAGGGCAGGCGGGACGCGAAGCCAAGTCGGCGGGCGAGGTCGATCACCCGCTTACGGCCGATGGTTTCGGACAAACGCACGGCCGTGGTGTTCCGTGACCGGCTCAACGCTTCGACCAAACTCAACTGACCCCGGTCCAACCCGTCGAAGTTGCGGGGGCTCCATCCGTCGATGGTGATGGGTGAGTCGGAGATGCTGTCGAAAGGCTGCCACCCGGCTTCCAGGGCGGCGGCGTAGACCACCGGTTTGAAAGATGAACTGGGCTGCCGCCGGGCTTGTGTCGCCCGGTTGAATTGGCTCGTCGCGTATCGCTTGCCACCGACCATCGCGAGGACGGCGCCGTCCAGGTCGAGAACCACCATCGCCGCTTGCGAGGCCCCTGCGGACCCGCCCCGCTGAAGGCCCCGGGCGATCGCACCTTCCGCCATTGCCTGGAGGTCCAGGTCGAGGGTTGTCGCAATCTCCCGGTCGCCGCGCATGGGACCAGCCAGGCCCGCCGCCCGCTCTTGAACCCAATCGCCGAAGTAGCGGTTCCCGGCGCCGAGACCGGCGGCTCCCTCTACCCTGATCGGCGTCGTTCCAAGACGGTCCGCAGTTGCCGCGTCGAGGTAGCCGGCATCAACCATGTTGAGCAGCACTTGGCGGGTTCGGCCAAGCGCGCGTTTCGCATCGACGATGGGGCTGTATCGGGACGGGGCCTTGAGCAGACCAACGAGCATCGCACTCTGCTTCAGATCCAGGCCGTCGGCTGGCACGGCGAAGTACTTCCGGGCTGCCGCATCAATGCCGTACGCGCCCGCGCCGAAATAGACCCGGTTCAGGTAGATCGCCAGCAGCTCTTCTTTCGTAAATCGCCATTCAAGCCAGAAAGAAAGAAGGAGTTCCCTGATCTTACGTTCCAGGCTCCGGTCCGCGGTCAGGAAGACGTTCTTGGCCAATTGCTGGGTGATCGTGCTGCCGCCCTGGCGATAGCCGCCCGCCCGGATGTTGACCACGACCGCCCTGGCGAGCGAAATCGGATCGAGTCCGAAATGATAGTGGAAACGCCGGTCTTCCGTCGCGATCAACGCGTCGACCACGTGGTTAGGCAGAGCGTCCGGCCGGACAGGCTCTCCGTGCAGGGCCCCAGCGCTTGCAAACAGCCGACCGTCCGAGGCCACCAACCTAACAGCGCCTGCGCGGACCTGATTGTTGAGGTTCGAGACGTCCGGCAGGCCATAGGCAAACCACGCAGCCCCTCCCGCGGCCACCACGCCCATCCAGATCGCCGCCACTGCAAGGAAACTGACAGCCCTGGCGATGACGGAGCGGCGCTTCGGAGTCGAGGCCTGCCCTTTGCGCTTGGTCCCGGCTGATTTTTGTTGGCGGGGTGTCTTTTTTGGCGTGGTCGACCGTGCGCGCGCGCCGCCGCTCTTGGCATTGCCGGTTGATTTCCGGGTCCGTCTGCCGCCGCTTGCGCTGGCACTCGCCGCCATGGTGGGTCTCTCATTGTCGATGTCTTGCTATTGTACCTTAATTGAGTATCCCAACTCCATATAACAATTGACTCTTTCATTTGATCTTTGAGGCGGCCTTGTCTTGACGGGGCAGAGCGTCGTTGTCCCCCGTGCGCGGGCTTTTTAGTGTTATCCTGGAAACGGATATCGGGGAGGAACCATGTCAGGGGTCGATTGTCGCGGGGTGCCTGTCTCCAACGGAGATCCGTCGGTCATCGCCGCCTTGGAAGCTGCGCACGAGGAGGTGCTCGTGTTCCGGGGTGATGCGATCGCGAGCATCGACGCGGTCCTGGCCGAGCATCCCGACTTCATCATGGGCTGGATCTTCAAGGCTGGGATTCTAACCCAGGCCATGGAGACACGGATCTATGACGACATGGTGGCGGCGCTGTCCGCGGCCGAAACACTGGCCAGCAAGGCAAACGACCGGGAGCGGGGGCACATAAGCGCCATCCGGGCGTGGGTGTCAGGCGATTTCCATCATGCGGTGGATCTGTGGGACGCGATCCTCGTGGAGTATCCGCGTGATCTTCTGGCCCTTCAGCTTGCGCATCTGTCCGACGTGCTGCTCGGCGACACGCCCAATCAGCGGGACCGGGTGGCGCGGGTGCTTCATGCCTGGGACGAGTCCGTTCCCGGGTATGGATACGTTCTCGGCTTCCACTCCTTCGGGCTGGAGGAGAACAGGGACTTTGCGGCGGCTGAGGAGGCGGGACGCCGGGCCGTGGCCATCAACCCCAAGGATGCGTACGCGATCCATGCCGTCGCCCATATCATGGAGATGCAGGGCCGGCAGCAGGGCGGCATCTGGTTCATGACCAGCCGGAGCGAGGACTGGGAACACGGGAACTTCGCCAATCATCTCTGGTGGCATACGGCCCTGTTTCACTTGGATATCGGTCAGACGGACCGGGTGCTGGAGATCTTCGATAAGAACCTGCGCGGCAAGGCCGACCCCAGCGGTGAAAAATACGAAGAGTTGGACGCGACGGCCCTGCTGTGGCGGCTGAAGCTCCTCAACGTGGATGTAGGCGACCGGTGGTGCACGCTCGCTGACAAGTGGGAGCCCAGTGCCACGGACACGCTCTACGCTTTCAACGACGTCCACGCGATGATGACGTTCGTCGCCGACGACCGTAAGGACGCGGCCGAGGCGGTTCTGAACGCGAACGAGCGGTATGTGAAGGGCGCCAACGACGCCAATGTCGGCATGACGCGGGAGATCGGCTTGCCCTTCTGCCGGGCGCTTGCCGCATTCGCGGAGGGGCGCTACGGCGATACCGTCGACGCGCTGCTGCCGGTCCGCTACCGGACCCACCGTCTGGGCGGAAGCCACGCGCAGCGCGATATCATTGCATGGACGCTGGTCGAGGCCGCCCTTCGTGCGGGCCGGTACAAGCTCGCGCTGGCCCTGGCGAACGAGCGCACTTCGGTCAAGCCGACGAGCGCGCAGAACTGGTCGCTGGTGGGCCGGGCGTTCGAAGGGCTTGGGGAGACGGCGCGGGCGGCCCAGGCGAAAGCGCGGGCCCAGTCCCTCACCCTGCAATGACCGAAACGACCGGGGCCATCTTTCCCGACTGCCAGGTTGCGGTCGACGAGGGGGAGTACGCGGGTTCTCCTGGTGCGGTGCAACTCCAACGACGCCTTCATGCGCGGCTTCAGGAGATTGCCGAAACACCAGCCATGGGATGCCTTGGCCGCACCGCCATGATTATCGACGATGGCAGCCGGTCCGTCGGCGACTACCGTGACCTTATCGAACGAGAGCTGGTTCTGGCGCTTATCATGCCGAATACGCTGGCTCTCGATCTGGACGACGGCTTTGCGGACACGGGCCACAGGCTCACCCGGAACCTCATCTACGTTGGTGATGACCGTGCCGTATCCCTTGCACGGGACCGCTCTGCCGAACAGCCGCCGCCGGGCGTCCGACTGGTTCGTCTTGACCCCTCCGCCCCGCGCGATTGGGTTGCCCAGGCCCAGGCGCTCAACAATGCGTGCGGCGTCGTGCCCTGCCCCGGCTGGATGCTGCGGGGCCAGGATGGGGTCTCGTCCACCATCCTGGTCATGAACGAGGATAACAAGGTGGTCGGGCTCGGATGCGCGACGGCCCTTTCTGGGATGTCGGACGCCCTTGCCGACACCGCCCATCTTGGGAGCCTGTCCGTCGATCGTGAATGGCGCGGGCAAGGTCTCGCCGGTCTCATTCAGGCCGCGATGATCGCCGATGTCGCCGAACGGTATGGTGTTCGGCGATTGATCGAGGGTGTTCACGCGGACAACACGCCGTCCCGGCGTCTGATAGAGACCAGCGGTCTACGGCAGGACGACACGCGTTCGATGCGGTTGGTTCTGCACCGCGATATTGTCGTCGTAGCCGAAACCGAGAAGGTCAGGCTTGGACCCCCTGGCTAGCGATCTCCTGCGCTTCGCCAGCGGACATGTCGAACTTCAGCCGCGGAACTTCCTCCAGGGCCGTCCCGGTTACCCGCACGAAACGCGCCCCGTCGGGATAGTCGATCGCGTGAATGGCACCGACATCGTAGACACCGGCTTTACCCGGGGTCAGCCGGTAGCTCTTCACAAGATGGATGTCCGCTTTACCCACACCGCTGCCGCCATCGGTCCGGTCATATTCGGTCATGTCCGTGTAGCCCTTGGCCTGGCCATAGACCGCCCAGGACGTTCCATGGTCATGCGGCGGTGATTTACGGGCGACATCGTTCACGTGTGCCAGCACGACGAAATCGAGTTCGGGGTCCCGATACAGGGTATGGACCCCGATCTCGACGTCGTCGCCGACGGCGGAATTGACGAAGTCCTGGTTGGCGAGAAGGTCCTCCAACAGAAGGCGGATCTTTTCGCGTCCTCCGGGACCATTGTCGGCCTTGAGCGCCGCGTTGGCGTCCCGGCAAAAGTCCTCGAGTGAATAGGCCATGGTGGTCGTCTCCGATCGGATGGGGAACAGGACGAGCCTATATCCATCGCCGTTTGCAGGAAAGTCGACCGAGTGTCCCCGGCGCTAGTCTTTTGCCGGAGGCGCCGAAACCACCAGCCCGGCCGGTGTCGCCCGGACGAGAAGGTCCGACCCTGAAAACACCCGCACCAGTGATCCCTCCGGCGTGGCGTTCTCGGGAGTCCATTGAGTCGGGTCTATGCCCAGCGCCTCGGCGACAGGGCGCCCGATGGGAGCAATCCGGCACAAGGCTTCGAACGCGGCATTGCATTCGTCGACATCGCCTGTCGGTGACAGCATCGCGAGCGGCCCCGGAACCATCTCCAGGACAGTCTGGTACCGCGCCCGCAAGCGATCGTCGTTGCTGATGTCGCGCCGAAGGGAGCGTCGGGCGAGCATGTCGACGGTCAGGCGTGCCAAGCTCGCCAGCCGGCTTCTGGCTTCCTCGTCAAAGTCGTACCGGGGCTCGGGTGAGATGATGCAAACCGTGCCAATGATGCGGCCGTTATCCAGCTTGATCGGCGCACCCGCGTAGAACCGGATGTCCGGCGGGCCCGTTACCAATGGGTTGTCGTTGAACCGGTCGTCCTCGGTCGCGTTCGGTATCACGAAGACTTCCGTCCCGTGAATCGCATGCCCACAGAACGAGAGGTCCCGCGGTGTCTCATCCGCGTCGAGCCCCGCCTTCGCCTTGAACCACTGCCGGTCCGAATCGATCAATGAAACGAGACAGATGGGGACTTTGAACCACAGCCGACCGAACTCGACGATCGAGTCGAAGTCTACTTCCGGCCGAGTGTCGAGAATCTCAAGATCATGGAGCGCTTTGATCCGATCATCCTCGTCGATCGTCTTAGCAGGCGCTCTCATGTCGTATGGGTCCTGATCCCGTGACGGTCCTCAACTTAGTTAAAGGAAACAGTTTGTTTCGACAATATACCCTCCCAAAGAGCATAGTGTCGCTGCGTCTGGGACGGGGCACTGCGCTTGTGGCAGACGCCTCGCTCTCCTCCCGGGATAGTGCTAAGACGCCCGGTAAGAACGGGCCACGCCCTGTGGCAACCGTCGACGCCATCCAAATGGAAGCCAGCCGATGACCGATCTCGGAACGGAAAAGATCCTGTTTGAGAAATCGGGGCCAACCGCCCTGATGACCATCAACAACCCCGAGCGCCGGAACGCCATCTCGCTTGAGATGTGGGAAGCGATGCGCATGGCCATTGGGATTTCGGCGGAAGACCCGGAGATCCGGTCGCTTGTGATCAAGGGGGCGGGCGACAAGGCGTTCGCGTCGGGCGCGGACATCTCTCAGTTCGACAAGAACCGCTCAAACGCGGATGCAGCCGCCGAGTATGCGCGCATCGCCCGGGAAGCGCGGCAGGTCATGATGCGGTTCGAGAAGCCGCTGATCGCCATGATCCGAGGCTTCTGCATGGGCGGTGGTCTCGGGATCGCCATGACTGCGGATGTCCGGATTGCGTCGGACGATTCCTGGTTCGGCATTCCGGCCGGCAAGCTCGGCATTGCCTATGACGAGATGAACCTTACCAACCTCGTGAACCTCATCGGGCCGTCCCGCGCGAAGGAGATCCTGTTCTCGGCGAAGCGCTACACGGCGGCGGAAGCCTTCTCCATGGGGTTGGTGAACACGGTCGTCTCGGTGGCCGATCTTCAGGCCGCGGTGGACGATCTGACCGGCCGGATCGCCGAGAATGCGCCGCTGTCGCTCAAAGCCTCGAAACTGACGATCGATGAGCTGATCAAGGATGCGGCGGACCGGGATGCCGCTCTGATGGACAGCCTCTACCGGGCTTGCTTCGACAGTTCCGACTATCAAGAAGGCCGGAAAGCGTTCGCCGAGAAGCGGGCGCCAGTCTTCAAGGGCGAGTAGCTATCGGTTAAGGAGCTTTCGACTAAAGTCGTTTCGGCCAAGGGGTTTTCGGCTCCGGACGGGAGGCTATCCCGCCTCCCGGCTTCCGCTGGCGGGCGCCTTCACCATCAGCATCAGAACGAGCCCGATCACAAAGAAGACGACGATTGAGGCCATGCCGACACGCTGACTTCCGGAGATCAGCGTCAGCCACGAGACCAGCATGGGCCCAACAAACGCCGTCGCCTTGCCGGAGAAGGCGAACAGCCCGAACATCTCCGTCTGCATGTGCGCTGGCGCCATGCGGGTTAGCAGCGACCGGCTCGCCGACTGGATCGGGCCGATGAAGATTCCCAAGCTCAACGTCGCGACCCAGAAGCCGATGGCATCCGTCACCACCAAGGCGGCGGTTCCGGTGATGACCAGGGCAACGAGGCTCACCAGGATGGTGGCGCGGGGGCCAATGCGGTCATCAATCCAGGCAAACGCGATCGCCCCCAACCCGGCCGTCACGTTCAGCCCGATACCGAAGATGATGATGTCCGCCTCGGTCATGCCGAATGTGCCGGCGGCGTAAATCCCGCCGAAGACGAAGAGCGTCGTAAGGCCGTCCACATAGAAGAGACGCGCCAACAGAAACAGCGCGATCTGCCTGTAGTTCCGGAGGTTGCGTAGGGTGCCGATGAGACCGGTGATCCCTTCCCAAATGGCCTGGCCCCAAGGGGGGCGGTTCTCGGTCGGGGTGTCCGGGACGATCAAAAAGAATGGGATCGAGAAGACGGCGAACCAGAGCGCGACGAAGGGGGCGGTGGCCCGGACATGTTCCGCCTGTGCCTTATCCAGCCCGAAGAGCGGCGGGTCCGCCTGAATGAAGAGCACGAGGCATAGCCCGAGCCCGACGATGGCGCCGATGTACCCGGCACCCCACCCCCAACCGGACACCCGGCCGATCCGGTCCTTTGGGGCAACCGTGGACAGCGTGGCGTTGTAGAAGACCTGCCCCGCTTCCAGCCCGATCGACGACAGGAAGACGAAGACCAGCGCGAAGACCATCCAGTCCGCCGACGGCTCCACAAACCAAAGACAAAGGGTCGAGACCACCGTCAGGGCGGTGAAGACCCCGATCCAGGGCTTGCGCCGGCCGGTTCGGTCGGCGATTGCACCCAGAACGGGTGCGAGGATGGCCACGACGAGCCCCGCACCCGCTGTCATCTGGCCCCACCAGAATGTCCCCGACGCCGCATCCGGGGCGACCGCCCGGGTGAAATAGGCGGCGAAGACGAAGGTCATGATAACCGTCGGCTGTGGCGAGTTCGCCCAGTCGTAGAGACACCACGCGGCGATGCGCCGACGATCGTTCATGGGCCGGGCTCCGGTTTCCGACGGAAGCGCAACCCCAGAGCCAAATCAGCGGGCGAGGAGTGCGCGGAACTGACCGTTGGCGACGGCCAGCATTGCGAGATCAACCTGCTCTTGCGACCGGATTTCGGCGAGCACACGGGCGGTCCGGTCCGAAAGATCGCTGCGTCCGCCGGCCCAGTGGTCAATCGCGGCTTCCGCATCGTCCATCCCGCCGTTGCCGCGTGCCGCGCCGATCACCTCCTGCGCCAGCGTGATCTGGTGGTTGAAGAGATCATCCACCACAGCCGCGATCGCCAGCTTTTGCCAATGGGTCTCGGTGGTGATCGCGTCGGACCGCATCCGGAGCCAATCGAGGGAGTACCGGGAGCCAACCTGGAAGTAGACCGCCGCCACGTCCGTGACCGGAGCCTCAATCTGCCTCGCCAGCCGGACGATGTCGCATCCCGAGATCAGAAGGTCGGAGGCGGCGACACGCTCCGCCAGGTCCTGGGGGACGCCGACCTCGACCAAGCCCCGGGCCTTTTCATCACGGGCGGCGCGGTGATGCTCCCCGATCACGGCGTCCAGCTCTTTGGTCAACGCCGCAATTCCGTCGGTGTAGTCGTCGACCAGCGATCCCATCTCAATCGGCCGTGGCGCATTCTCCAGGAACCAGACCGTTGCTCTTTGAACCAGGTGTTTGATGTGAACCAGCATCTTGCTTTGCGCGCTCGCCGGCACCTGATTGTCCAGTGCTTCCACCTGTGCCCATAAGGCCCGGATGTCGAAGACGTCCCGGGCGACGATGTAGGCCCGGGCGATTTCGGGAGCCGCATCGCCGGTCCGCTCCCGCACCCGGTTGGAGAACGTCAGGCCAACCCGGTTGATCATGCTGTTGGTCACGTAGGTCGCCACGATCTCCCGGCGGAGCGGGTGACTGTGGATCGCCCCGTTGTGCTCGTTGATCAGGATTTCCGGGAAGTACCGCTCGAGATCATCCTCAAGCCGCGCCTCGTCCGGCAGATCGGAGGCGAGCAGATCGTCGTAAAGCGCCATCTTGGCGTAAGCCAGGATGATGGCGAGTTCCGGCCGGCTCATGCCTTCACCGGTGCTGGAGACCCGGTTTCGCAGGTCCCGATCGCTTGGAAGATACTCGATCTCCCGGTCCAGCTTCAGATGACCGCGCTCCAACTGCCGCATCAGACGCATCTGGGCGTCGATCTGCGCCGTACCCTCGTCCTGGGTCATGGTCAGCGCCTGGGTCTGATCGTAGTTGTCCTTGAGGACGAGGGTCGCGACCGCGTCCGTCATCGCTTCCAGAACCTGATCGCGCTGCTTGCCCGTCATGTCACCCGCTGCGACGACGGAGCCCAGCAGGATCTTGATATTCACCTCATGGTCCGAGCAATCGACGCCGGCGGAGTTGTCAATGGCGTCCGTGTTGATCCGGCCGCCGCCGAGCGCGAAGGCGATCCGTCCCTGTTGGGTCACGCCGAGGTTGGCGCCCTCACCAATGACTTTCGCGCCGACGTCCGCCGCATCGATGCGGATCGGATCGTTCGCCCGGTCGGATACGTCCGCCGCGGTTTCTTCCGGCGCTTTCACATAAGTCCCGATCCCGCCGAACCACAGCAGATCCACCTGCGCTTTCAGGATCGCGCGGATGAGGTCGTTCGGCGGCACGCTTTCCGCCTCGATCCCGAAGCGTTCCCGGATCTCCGGTGACAAGGGGACAGACTTTGCCGACCGGGGAAAGATCCCGCCGCCCGCCGAGATCTTGGCGGTATCGTAGTCCGCCCAAGTGGACCGGGGCAGCGCGAAGAGCCGCTCCCGTTCTTCCCATGCGCTGGCCGGGTCCGGGTCGGGATCGACGAAGACATGGAGATGGTTGAAGGCGCCCAGAAGCTTGATGTGTTTGGACAGCAGCATGCCGTTGCCGAAGACATCGCCGCTCATATCGCCCACACCGACCACCGTGAAGTCGGTCGTCTGAGTGTCGACCCCGATCTCCCGGAAGTGGCGCTTGACCGACTCCCAGGCGCCGCGGGCGGTAATGCCCATCTTCTTGTGGTCGTAGCCCGCCGAGCCGCCTGACGCGAAAGCATCATCAAGCCAGAAGCCGTAGTCCTGGGAAACGCCGTTGGCGATGTCGGAGAAGGTTGCGGTCCCCTTATCCGCCGCGACCACCAGATAAGGGTCGTCCCCGTCGTGGCGAACGACCCGGGTTGGGGGGACGATGCCCTCGCTGGACTGGTTATCCGTCAGATCCAGAAGGCCCCGCATCAAGGTCTTGTAGCACTCGATGCCCTCGGCCTGGACTTCCTCGCGTGTGCCGCCCACAGGGGGTTGCTTCACAACGAAGCCGCCTTTGGAGCCGACCGGCACGATGACCGCGTTCTTGGTCATCTGCGCCTTCATCAGACCCAGGATTTCCGCCCGGAAGTCCTCTCGCCGGTCCGACCAGCGGATACCGCCACGCGCCACTTTGCCGCCGCGGAGATGAACCGCTTCCACCCGGGGCGAATAGACCCAGACCTCCACCAGCGGACGAGGGGCGGGCAGCTCGTCGATCGCCCGGCTGTCGAGCTTGAACGACACGTAGTCCTTGGGCTGACCGTCCGCGTCGAGTTGGTAGTAGTTCGTCCGTAGGGTGGATTGGATGAGGTTGAGGTACCGCCGGAGGATCCGGTCTTCATCCAGGTTCGCGACTGAATCCAGCGCCTCTTCGATCCGGCTGACGAGGGATGCCGCGGCCTTCTCGCGTTCGGTCTCGGCAGTCGGATCAAAACGGGCGGCGAACAGATCGACCAGCAACCGCGCGATGCCTGCGTTCGCGGCGAGCGTTTGCTGCATGTACTCCTGGGAGAAGGTGAACGCGGCCTGCTTCAGATACTTCGCATACGCGCGCAGGACGGTGACCTCGCGCCATTCCAGCCCCGCCTTCAGGACCAGCACGTTGAAGCCGTCGTCCTCCATCCGGCCGTCCCACACGGCGGCGAAAGCGTCCTGGAACGGATCCTTGATGGCGCCGAGATCGGCGGCGGAGCCGTCCCGCAGCACCATCTCGAAATCGTGCATCCAGACCGGCCCGTCGTGGTCGGCCGGCGTGATCTCGTAGGGTGCTTCGGACAGGACCTTGACCCCCATGTCCTCCAGCATCGGCATCACGTCCGAGAGCGGCACCGGGCGGCCCCGGTGGAAGAACTTCAGATGGAGCGTCATGTCATCCGCGCCGACCCGGCGGAACAGGCTCATCCCCAGGCTCTTGCCGGAGCGCAGGTCCTCCATCCGCTCGATGTCGTGGATGGCGGCGGCGGCGGGGTAGGCTTCCCGGTAGGCGGTCGGGAATGCGTCGCCATAGCACCGCAGGATCGCGTTCCCGCGCTCTTCCCCGTGGCTGTCGATCAGCGAATCCAGAAGTTTGGCCGACCAGCTCCGGCTCGCCTCGACCAGCCGGGCCTCAAGCTCCGCCACATCCACGTCCGGAACAGATCCGCGCGTCGTGCCGATGATGAAATGCAGCCGGGCGAGCACCGAGTCCGACATCTGGGTATAGAAGGCGGACACCCGGCCGTCATAGGCTCGGGCCAGAATGTCAGAGATCCGTTCCCGAAGCTGGGTGTTGTACTCGTCCCGGGGGACGAAGACGATGCAGGTCACGAACCGCTGAAGCGCGTCGGGGCGCTGGAATAGGGCGGTCTTCTTGCGTTCCTGAAGGTGGAGGATACCGATCGCCGTCTGGAACAACTCGTCCTCGGTTGCCTGGAACAGCTCGTCCCGGGGATAGGTCTCCAGGATGTTCACCATCGCCTTGCCGTCGTGGCTGGTCGGGGCGAACTCGGCCTGTTCCAGAATCCGGCTGACCTTCTGCCGCAGGAACGGGATGTCCATGGGGCTTTGATTGTACGCGACCGAGGTGAAGAGGCCGACGAACCGGTGCTCCCCCACCACCTTGCCGCCTGCATCGATCCGCTTGACCGAGATCACGTCCATATGAACGGCCCGGTGAACCCTCGCCTTGCGGCTCGCCTTCAGAACCGCCAGCGCCTTGGGCGCCAGAAGGTGGGCGCGGACGCGCTCCGGCAATGCGCCGATGTCCGTCAGACCATCGAAAACCTTGGCGTCCGGGTCCCGCAAGATCCCAAGACCCGTGTCCGGATCCGGCGTCATGCGCGCAGCGGCACCGTCGCCTGAATAGGTGTAGGAGCGGTAGCCCAGGAAGGTGAAGTGGCCGACCTCGTTCCACCGCAGGAACTCGACAATCTCCTCCGGATCCCCGTCGTCGGTGCCGCGCCCGCCTTGGATCTCCTCGATCGTGCTCAGCATGCGTTCTCGCATGGCCCGCCAGTCCTCGACGGCGGCGCGGACGTCCGTCAGAACGGACTGAATCTCCGCCTCGATCCCGCGGAGTGCGTCCTCCGATCCCTGCTCGCTGATCTGGAGGTGCATGAAGCTCTCGGCGACCAGCCCGTCATCGGTCGCCCGGTGCCCGTCGAGCCGCTGAACCGAACCATCGTCCGCCCGGCCCACGGCCAGGATCGGATGGATGACGAGGTGAACCGTCAGTCCCATCCGGTCGAGTGCGGCGGTAACGCTGTCCACCAGGAATGGCATGTCGTCGTTCACGATCTCGACGACAGTGTGGGAGGAGGACCATCCGGTCTCGTGATAGTGCGGGTTATAGGCGCGGACCTTGGCTTGCCCGGCCCCCCTGTCCCGGCCGAAGGCCCACATGGCGACGGCCGCGCCGTAGAGGTCGTCCGGCTCCTCCGCCAGCATGTCCTGAGGCGCCACATGCGCGTAGAACCGCTGCACAAAGTTCGACGCCGTTTCCGCCCGGTCCGGGGGCAACTGCTCGTGCACCTTGGCGACAAGCTGGTCGATGAGTTCTGCCTTAAGCGACTCCGCCTTGGAATTCATATCCTTAGTCCCCCACAGCGCACCCCCGCCGGGCGGCGGTAGGATATCCCATCGGGGATTCCACAAAAAGCTCAGTATGATGTCAGGATGTTTCGATGTAGATCGATAGGTCGGACACGCCGGTTTCGCTTGCACGTCCGAACCGGGAAGAGTAGGTTCCCGACCCTTGCCAATGGCTCTAGCACCCGTAGCTCAGCTGGATAGAGCGCTGCCCTCCGAAGGCAGAGGTCAGAGGTTCGAATCCTCTCGGGTGCGCCATCCTCCAGGCTCGGCCTTCTCCATTCCAAAGACGGTCTTATCGGCGCTGTTCGAGCGCGCCTAACGGACACCGTTCGCAGATCCGTTGACCCGGTTCCGTGAACGATTGGACGCTTAACCTGCAAGGGCTTCCCGGCGTCGAAACTCACTCAAACAGCACCGACGATTCTGGGCAGTACGCCATGAAGCGGTGCTGATCCGCTTTGCTGAGCCAGGTCGGCTGGTGGACGCCGAAGCTTTTGGTAACAAAGAACTCTTGGGTCGCGAACCGGGCGCAGGCGTCTGGATCTCCAACCTTGGCGCCGATCAGATCCAGGTGGAAGCAGAAGTATCCGTCCTCTCCCCCGTTCCAGTAGCGGGGGGGAAACCGGCGGAGACAGTCGACCGATGCCGGCCAGTCCCTGAGGCTCAAGCCGCCGAAGCCGCCGTCGGCGACGATGCCAACGGGGCGGGACCGGGTCCAGGCAGGGCCGATGTAGTCGA
The DNA here is from genome assembly GCA_963691835.1 of Thalassobaculaceae bacterium. GTDB lineage: Bacteria > Pseudomonadota > Alphaproteobacteria > Thalassobaculales > Thalassobaculaceae. The sequence continues at coordinate 1,925,707 of OY829383.1, read as the reverse complement.
AGCCCAGGAAATCCTCGATGCCGTAACTCGACCCTTGGCACAGCATGGAGTCCGTTTGGAAGACGAGGATCTTCCGCCGGCCGTTCAGCCGCCGCCAGAAACGCTCGCTCAGCAACAGCGCGTTGTAGACGGATGCGCTCAAGGCATCGGTTGCAAGCTCGACAAACGTCACCCGGTCTTCCATGTCGTGCCGAATCGCCTGCCGCAGATAGGATCCGTTCTCCCGCCCATGAAAGATCTGGATGGGGCAATCCACGTTTCGGAACACACTATCCAATACAGGGCCGGCATTCGGATGCGCCCGGGTTTCGATCATCACCGCCGTAACGCCGCTGTCCGTCGGCTCGATTGCGTCTAACGGCGCGAGAAGATCCTCTGCGCGCGCGAAGTCGGGCTTTGAGGTGAGCGGCCTCAGCGCGCCGTAGACGCTCTCCACATGGGAAAGGGTGATCTCCGTGCCCGGAACGCCTTCCGCCTCAAGCTTCCGTCGGATCCTCTGTGCTGTGGTGAGGGGCAGCATCGGGTCTGGTCTTTCCTACGCGGCTGGGCTTGGCCGCTTGATGCCGGAATGCCGGCGGCCACGGTGGCGCATCCTAGGACCGGCCGGGCGGATTGGAATAGAACCGAGAGCTTATGGTGACGTGAGCGCGTCCAATTGCCCATCAGCGCTTCCGTCAGCTCCCGGTCCAAAGCGCCTGGCCCTTAGCTCACCGTGAACTGGCCCATCATGCCCCGGTCTTCGTGCTCCAGGATGTGGCAGTGGTACATGTACGGATACTGATCCGGGGCCGGATGGTCGAAGCGGACGACAATCTCCGACCAGTCGTCATCATCCAGGACCACCGTGTCTTTCCAACCCTGCTGATCGGCGGGGGCGTCGGCCCCTTCCATCTGCTCGATCAGGAAGGAGCACCCGTGCACATGGAACGGGTGGGCGCCTTGGTCTGACCGGATGCGCCAGCGCTCCCACACCCCCCGGTCGACCCGCTCGTTGATCACCGACATGTCCATCACCGCCCCGTTGATCGTCATGTCCATCTCGGCATGCGCGCCGTGCCCGCCATGGTTCCCGTGCCCACCATGGTTCCCGTTTCCGTCGCCGCCATCCATGGCCAAAAGGAAATCGCGGGTCCGGACGATATCGCTTGCGCGGGGCCGAACGATGGTTGCCAGCTTTTCGGGAAGGGGGGCTATGTTCGCCGTCAGATTCCGGTCGATCTCCAAGGCCAGCGAGGCGGCCGGCACCGGCGCCGTCGACTTGGTCAGGAGGCTGAGGAAGTCATTGACGATCTCTTCTTCGGCGTCGTCCACCTCGTCCTCGAAGAAGGTCAGCAACTCGGCGGACGCTCCGTTCGACAGATCGACGATGATCTCGCACCGTTCGCCCGGAGACATTTCCATCGCGGTCATCGGAACCGGTGCGGAGAGCAGTCCGCCATCGGTACCGATCTTGTGAAACAAGCGGCCATCGGCGAACGCGACGATGTAGAAGCGCGCGTTGGCGCCATTGAGAAGTCGAAGGCGAACCTTTCCCGCGGGAACCGTCGCGGTGGGCGATATCGCACCATTTATGACGGCCGTGTCGCCGAGCCAACCGTCCTCGCCCGAGTCTTCCAGCGAATAGACCAGCCGACCGCGTTCGTCGAAGGTCCGGTCCTGAAGGATCACCGGCAGGTCGTCCACACCGTACCGGTTCGGGAGGTCCGTGGACGCTGACTCGTCATCATCAATGATGAGCATGCCGGCCAGTCCGCGATAGACCTGCTCGCCGGACACACCGTGGGTGTGGGAGTGGTACCAGCACGTTGCGGCGGGTTGCACGATCTTGAGCGTCGGCCGCCATTGATCCCCGGGGGAGATCTCGAGCTGCGGTCCACCATCCACGTCTCCCGGGACATGCAGACCATGACCGTGGATGGCAACCCCTTCTCTGACGGTGTTTGTGTAGTTGAGGGTGAGTTCCGTGTTTCGTTTGGTCCGGATCGTTGGCCCCAGGTAGTCCTGGCTCAGACCAAGGGTGGGAGTCGTCTTTCCCGGCAGAAACGACCACTCCCCCTTTCGGATACGAAGATCGACCGGCTCTCCGTCGGTGCCGTCGACAAGCTTCGGGATCGGGAGACGCGGGCGGCTCGACGACGACCACGCCGGGCGGAAGATATCGGTGCCAAAGGCCGCAAGGCTGCCAACGATGAATCCGCGACGCGTTAGAGAGGGGCTCATGCTCTTTCCTCAAGCTGACAGGGGCTGAACGGCGACGCCCGTGCGGGACCGGCGCGTTGTTGCCACGTGAAAACGCTTTCGTTACGGACTTGCCCGTCCGTCGATCGTCCGTCCATTGGACATATGCCGGATGGCTGCCCTGTCGGATCGGGCATATGGTCATTCAGAGCCCTCTCCGCGGGGGCTCGATGTTCGCCGGACAAGACAAGCGAAGGATCAGGCTATGATGGAAGCGATGGGGCCGGCCGCGTTCCGGCAGTGGGCGTTTGCCGCGTTCGTCCTGTTCGTCTTCGGGACCAGCAGCGCCGAAATCATCTCAGAGTTCAGCGACGGGGAGAGCTTGGACTCTATGGCTGACGATCTGTCCCGGTTCGTCCTGAGCGTGTTCGTCCTTGGGGTCTTCGTTCATGAGTTTCGCGCCCAGCGCCGCGCGCTGGCCGACCTTCGCCACCAGTTGACCAAGGCGCGCGGCCAGTTCGCAGGCTTTGACAGCCGGTCGCAGGAGATCGCGAACCAATATCGGGCGGTCATGCAGAAGCAGTTCGATGCGTGGCAATTGACTGCGAGCGAGCAGGACGTGGTGATCGGAATGCTGAAAGGACTGTCCTTTCGAGAGATCGCGGGTTTGCGGGATACCCGCGAGAAAACCGGCCGTCAGCAAGCGACCAGCGTGTACCGGAAAGCGGGCGTCGCCAGCCGGAACGAACTGGCAGCCTGGTTTTTCGAGGACATGCTAGAGGCCCGGCCCAACGGCGATTGAGGGGTCAAGCGCCGAACGACACGGGATGAGCCGGGAATGCCCGCGGTGATGGGCGCTCAGACATACTCCCGGACGACCCGATCCACCTCATCGATATCGATCGGATACGAGGCGTTGTCCTGATAGGTCCGCTTGCCGTCTTCGACCTTGTTCACGAGGCGGTGGGTCTGTCCGAGAGCCCGTGCCACACCCAGGCAGTTCCAATCCTGGCGGGGGTGGTCAATCTCGATGATGGTCGCGTCGGGCGGGGCGAAAAGAGTGTTCGCCGCGTTCGAGCCATGGGGCGTTACGACGATCTCCGCGTTTGCCATGCGGCGTGCCACCTCCTCTGGCGGGGTGCTGCCGATCAGAAGCGTCTCAAATCCGTATGTCGAGAGCCGGTCCTCGAGATCCCGCTCGTTCGGTGCGACCCGCACATTCGCGTCCTGGCGGGAAATGAAGATCTGGCGGGACTTTCCCCGGAATCGCGACTGGACCGCTTCGTTCGCGTCTTTTGCGACACGCGGTTCGACGAAATACTTCAGGGAGACCCGGTTGCCCGAGAAGGCGAAGTTCGCGTCCCGGATTTTTGGCCTGGAGGGAACAATCGCGTCCCGTAGGGCGACGGTTCTGCCGTCCGCCAAATCAATCTCTTCGACGTTCGTCTGTCCGAAGATCTGGAGATATTGCCGATGCCTGTGGTTGAAGCCCCGGCCGACCAGCAATGCCGCCTCACTTCCATGCACCCGCTGCGCCGTGATGCAGGCCAGCAGCGTATCCAGAAGGAAGGTGCCCCAAGCGGACGTGAAATAGGTGCATATGACTGGACCGTCGATCAGCGCTTCCGGCGCTCGCAGTCTCGTGGAGACGATGTTTCCGCTCGCTGAGACAATGCCCGTGTTCAGCCGCCCCGACAGGAACGAATGCCCGTCGAACAGCGTTGGTACCAGACATCGCGCGTGATTGAGGTCGGCCACGAAACGGGCGCCCAGCTCATAGACGACGTTCTTGACCGGAGCCGCGTAGCTCATTGCCCGCACGACCTGAGTGCCGGCACCGATCGGGACGTGGATGTCCGTGGTGGTCATGCCGGAAGCTCGGGCGATCTCCTCTGTGTGGCAGACCGGCACCGTTCGAAGCTGGAACAACCGTCCTTCATCGTCTTGGGTCTGCTGCACGTTTCCGCCTTCTGGTGCCGTCCGCGTCGGTCTTCGATAGAACCGTGGCTGCTCCGTCCAGGCAAGGCGGATTAGACCCTATGGGTCGGGATTGGCGCCCGACAGCTCCGGCGGTGGTCTATTGAAACATCGCGACCCGACCAGTATGGACTGGAGAGGTCGAAACAGCCGCGACCAGAAACGACCATTCCTTCCCTCCAGATCGAGTTCCTGCCGACATGATCATCTTGGGCGTTACCCATCCCGGCGGTAACAACAACGCTGCGTGCCTGTTGATTGATGGCCAGCTGGTCGGTTACGCGGAAGAGGAACGCTTCACCCGACAGAAGCACGCGCCGGAAAGTGCGCCGGTCAACGCGATCAAGTGGTTGCTGATCAAACACAAGCTGACGCGCGACGATGTGGATGCGACGGCCGTAGGCTTTGAAAGCCCACCCCTGTCGGACCTCGGTGACGACGACTTCCGCGCCCGGGTCGAGAGCCGTGCATCATCGGATCAGATCCGGCGGGTCTCCCATCTGATGAACGACCTCAACATCTCGTGGTCGGGAAAATCCCTGATCCGGGAGAACCATCATCTGTCGCATGCCGCAAGCGCGCTCATCCCCTCCGGTATGGGGTCTGCCAATGTGATCTCGCTGGACGGGTATGGCGGCGATTCAGCAGGCCTTCTCGGTTGGTGGTATGGAGGAGACATTCATGAGTTCTATCGGATTCTGAATGGACGGAGTTGGGGGGTTCTCTTTCATCTGATCACCGATCGCCTCGGTTTTGGCGGGCATGGCGGGGAAGGAAAGACGATGGGGCTCGCCAGCTATGGTGAGCCGGATGAGGACTTGCTTCCTGATTTCTGTGACGGCGATTTCCATCTTCCGAACTTCGAGAAGTACCGGGTGTTCGCGAAGGACAATCTTCCGGAACGTGGCGGGAGACGCCTGGAGAAAGTCCACATGAACATCGCTGCGACGCTGCAGCACTACTACAACAGATCTCTCATCGCGATGGCGAAAGCGGTATCGGAGGCATCGGGCATGCGCCGGTTCGTCATGTGCGGCGGCGTGGCTTTGAACTGTACGGGCAATGGCGCCCTGGCCCAGCAGGACTTTGTCGATGATCTCTGGGTGCAGCCCGCAAGCCATGATGGCGGCACCGCGATCGGGGCTGCGATCCTGACCCATCGCCGGATGACAGGAAACTGGCCGGAGTGCGCGTTCCCGCATGCTTACTGGGGCCCGTCGTTTTCCGAAGAGGCATGCCGTTTAGCGCTGACGTATAGCGGGTTGCCGTTCAAAGAGGTCGACCCGGCGGAGGAGGCTGCGCGGGCGCTGGTCGCTGATGAGGTTGTCGGCTTCTTTCAAGGAGGGTCCGAAGCGGGGCCTCGGGCACTGGGTAACCGATCGATTCTCGCAAATCCGACAACGGTCGAGACCAACAGACGTGTCAACCGGGACATCAAGAAACGGGAGCTTTGGCGGCCGCTAGCACCCTCTGTTCTGGCGGAGCACTACAACGAGGTGTTCGATGCGTCTCTTCGGTCCGATTTCATGATCATGGCTTTCCAGGCCCGTGAGGCGTGGAAAGAGAAAGTGCCGGCCGTGGTCCATGTCGACGGCTCGGCCCGTCCCCAATCCGTATCCCGTAAAGCAAGCCCAACCTACCACGCGGCGATTTCCGCGTTTTACCGGGAAACGGGCATTCCGCTGGTCCTCAACACCAGCTTCAATTTGAACGATGAGCCGATGGTGAACACCCCGGATCAGGCCATCGCCACCTTTGCCAGAAGCGGGATGGATACCCTCATCGTGGGTCCCTACGCCGTACGAAAGCGGGATTTCCGAGGCTAGAAACCGGGCGCCACCTGTTTTCGTGCCAGATACAATTTTACTAAGAATTTCTATGCATTCTAGTGTGTGGCAGTGATCAATATAAAGTTTATAAATTTAGATATCGACACTATGTTATGGTTGTTTTAATCGACCAGTGTGATCGATATGCCCAAGACTCTTTGCCTCCATCCCGGTTGGACCCACACAGGTAGTGCGCTGATTCAAAAAACACTGTCGATGAACCACCTTGCTTTTGGTGGGTTCGAGTTTCGCCGTGGCCCTGCGTGGATGGATTGGCTGGATGGTCGTGAGATGCAGCCGTTGACCATCATTTCGGACGATGCACTGCTCGATTCGCTTGTAGAGCCCAGCTCTCAACTGAACACCCGGCTTCAAACCTACGTGGACGCCGGCCTGCGTCTTAAGGTCGTTATTGTCGTCCGTGACATCGCGACGTTCACGCGATCCGTTCACCGTGAATCGATCAAGGCGACGGGGGAGTCGGTGCGATATTCCGATTTTGTCTCCGGCTTCGTCGATCGGTTGGAGCAGCTCTACACTGTGGACCGTTTCTATCAGAGCGTGGCCTACCGGTTCCCGGCCATAGACATCCGCTTTTTATCCCATGGACTGATCGAGCATGGAGAAAGGGCCTTCCTGTCCAGCTTCAACGTCGCTTGCGGTTCCCCGATGAAACGGACCTTCAACGTCCCGCGTGAAGAGGTGATGTCGAATGACTGTATCCTCAAACTGGTCAAGGTCCGCGCGCTGTTTGGCGACCTGAACCGCGCATATCTTCGGAACCTCGACAAGTCTTTCATTGAGCGGGTTCATTACCAGCGCAAGTTCGATGAACAGGTTTCTGTCGTTAATCGGCTCATCGACCGGGTCGCATCCATCGAGAAAGTCGCGTCGAAAGTCTTGGAAGATTTTCCGCTTGAGGTCTCCCGCGAGGAAGCAAACAACATCTTCGACTACGACAGACTGGATCCGGGTCTCCGGGATCTTATGGGGGTGATCACCAAGCGGAACGCGACCTTCATGGAGACCGCGGCGGCGGAGTAGGCAGGCTCCTGGCTTCCTTTGCGGCGGCGGGTTGTGCGGCTCGACCGTTTGTGGTTCCGGCGGTAACGTGTTGGCTCCAAACGCAGCCGACATCCCAATCGCCGGGTGAGCGAAATGAGTAACGCCGAAACCTCCGTCGTCCTGCTCGACATCGACCCGCGCGGGGTCGCGACGGTGACCATCAACCGTCCGGAGCGGAACAACGCCTACAACGGAGATGTCATCGCCGGACTGATCGACGCGGTCGGCCGCTGTGCGACGGACCCGTCCGTCCGTGTCATCGTCCTTCGCGGGGCGGGCCGCCATTTCCAGGCTGGGGCGGACCTGAAATGGCTGGCGGAGATCGGAACCCTGTCACCCGAGGAGAATGTGGCTGTGTCGCGCCGGACCGCAGCCGCAATTCGGGGGCTGACCGAGGTTGAAAAGCCAACCATCGCGCTCATCCATGGTGGCTGTTTTGGCGGTGGCGTGGGCATCGCCGCCGCTTGTGACATCGTGCTTGCGAGCGAGGATGCGATTTTCGCTATCACCGAATCTCGCTGGGGGGTGATGGCCGGGATCATTGTGCCTCATCTCAACGCCGCCATGGGGTCCAGGGCTGTCCGCCGGTACGCGTTGACGTGCGAGCGTTTCGGCGCAGATGACGCCCGGCGTTTGGGCTTGGTCCACGCCGTTTGCCCCGAAGGCGGATTGGACGCGGCCGCGGCACCCGTCATTGACGCGTTGCTGATGGCAGCGCCCGAGGCGACGTCGGCCACCAAACGCCGGACATTGGAAGAGGCCGGGCTCGCTCTCGACGACGCCCATTTCGAGGCACTGGTCGCAGAGCACGCGGGTTTCCGGCAGGGCGACGAGGCGGCGGAGGGTCTCGCTAGCTTCGCGGAAAAGCGGAACCCCTCCTGGTATCCTGGCGGCGCTTGACGCGGGTCGTTGTTACAGCGGCTCTTCGCCCATCTCCAGATGAAGCCGGTTGCCGGTCCAGGGATGGGCCCGGGCCACGTCTTCGTTGAGTTCCACACCCAGGCCAGGTTCGGTCGGCGGGATGACCTTGCCGTCTTCCCATCTGATCGGTGTTTTCAGAAGATCGGCATAGAAGCCATCCCACTTCCGGATGCTTTCCAGGATCAGGAAGTTCGGCGTGCAGGCCGCCAACTGGATGTTTGCCGCTCCGACAACGGGGCCGCAGTAGAGATGGGGGGCGATCTGAACGTAATGGGTTTCAGCCATTGCGGCGATCTTCTTGGCCTCCAAGAGACCGCCGACCCGGCCCAGATTCATCTGAAGGATGGATGCCGCCCCCGCCTCGAGAACACGGGCGAACTCGTACTTGGTCGTTAGGCGCTCGCCGGTGGCGACGGGGATCGAGGTCGCCCGCTGCACCCGCGCCATCTGCTCGGGCATTTCGGGTGGCGTGGGTTCCTCGAACCAAAGGGGCTCATAGGGCTCCAAACGCTTGGCGAGACGGATGGCGCCGGACGTCGTGAACTGGCCGTGGGTCCCGAACAGCAGATCCGCTTTCGATCCGACCGCTTCCCGGATCAGGCGGCAGAACAGTTCCGCCCATTCCAGTTCTTCCATCCCCGGCTGGCGGCCGTCGTAGACGGTGTAGGGCGGGACCGGGTCGAACTTGATCGCCGTGAACCCCTCATCCACCACCCGGGCCGCTTCCTCCGCCGACGCAGCCGCGTCCAGATAGAAGCTGTCGTCGCTGCCTTCCGGCGGATAGAGGTAGGTATAGCTCCGCAGCCCCTCATGAACCCGGCCGCCGAGCAGGGCGTAGACGGGTTTTCCGGCCTCTTTGCCGAGGATGTCCCAAAGGGCCATCTCGATCGCGCTCAACACACCCATGAGCGTGATGTCCGGGCGGAGGGAGTAGCCCCGGCCATAGACTTGCCGCCACAGCGCCTCGATCGAGCGGATCTCCCGGTCGACAATGTGCCGGTCGCAAACGTCGTGGATCAGGGTCTCGATGGCCTTTGGACCGAACGTCGCCGCGTACGCCTCTCCGATCCCGGTGACGCCATGGTCCGTGGTCAGCTTGACGAAGATGAAGTACTGCCCGCCGAAGCCAGGCGGCGGATTGCCGACAATGAAAGTCTCCGCGTTGACGATCTTCATAGACCTGCTCCGGCTCTGGACGGTTACTCGGCGGCGGCTTGGGCCGGAACGACTTCGCGGCCGGGCTCTTCCGGCTCATCGTCGACCATCTCGGCGGGGAACCCTGGCGCGCGAACGTCGAGGCCGGTCGCCTCCTCCAGCCGCTTGATGATGTTGGGGGACAACTCCCGTCCGCCGAACCGGGATTCTCCGTCCTGGAAGATCTCCAGCAGCAGCGGGCTGATCTCCAACGGCACCCCGTGGCGCTCTGCCACCTCCTGGAAGAGGCCGATGTCCTTGTTGACCAAGTCCATGGTGAAATTGATGTCGCGGGAGCCGTTCAGGATCACCTGGCTCTCGGTCTCATGCACAAAAGAGGTCCCTGATGAGATCTTAATGGCCTCGTAGGTGGTGGCGAGGTCGAGCCCGGCGGCGGCGGCCGTGGTCAACGCTTCGCAACAGCTCACCAGGTTCACCGTGGCCAGATAATTCGTCATCACCTTCAAGACCGAGGCGGAGCCGAGCGGGCCGGTGTTGAGGATGCGGCGGCCCATGATGGTCAGCAGCGGCAGCACCCGGTCGAAAGTCTCCCGGTCGCAGCCCGCGAAGATCGAGATGTTGCCCGTCGCCGCCCGGTGACAGCCGCCGGAGACCGGGCAGTCGACCGCCGCACCGCCCAACTCGGTGACTTTGGCGCCGAGGCGGGTGACCTCGTGCTCATCGGTTGTGGACATCTCCATCCAGATCTTGCCTGGGCCCATGGCTTTCAGCAGGCCGTCCGGTCCCTCCAGTACGGCCGCGGAGGCTGCGGGCGACGGCAGGCAGGTGATCACTGCCTCACAGTCCCGCATCATCGCTTCGGGGCTATCGCCAATGCCGGCACCCAGCGCCTCGAGTTCGGCCAGCTTGGCCGCATCAAGATCGCGCACCGTGAGATCGACCCCGTTCCGAAGCAGGCTGCCCGCCAGCTTCGCCCCCACATTTCCGAGCCCGATAAATCCCACCTTCATGACCGGTCGTCCCCCAAAGACACCTACGATGTGACGGGATCATGCACAGGCGTGAACACTCGGCGCGCCCATTCCCGCCCCGAGTACGGCCGAATGGGAACAATCTCAGTCTTTAGGACAATGGCCCGTGACAGAGCTGACGGCTCTAGAGGCGCGAAGGGCCGGCTTTGAGCATTTAGCTTTGGTTGGCCAGCGATCGCTTTGCTGCCGCTGCCAGAAAAGACGACCTTCCACCGGCGCCGACCTGAGCGTCTATCCGGGCAACAAGTCCGGATGGAAGTGTCACGTTGTAGCGCTGAATGGGCCCGTCCACATCTGGAGCCGCAACCAAAACCCGCGCTACTTCACTAATGTCGTCGTCGATCACGATGGCGTCGATGTCTTGCGGCATCGGTCGTTCGTCGTTTTCCTCAAAGTAGAACGCGAGCGCCTCGGAAGCGCCAAGCGCCGCTTGCTGGATGGTCTCTCCAGCCGAGGTGCACCCGGGAAGGTCTGGAAAAAAGACACCATAGGTACCGTCATCAGCTGCTTCGATTACGGCTGTGTAGAAAACAGGCAAGATGCCATCTCCTAGATCTTGACGCCGGTCTGACGGACGATCGAGCGAACCGTCCCAATCGGCAGATCCTTCTTAGGGTGTGGAATGATCGCAACCCTTCCGCTCCTGGGATCCCGATACTTGTGGTGGCTCCCCCGCGCGGAAACGAAAAGCCAGCCCGCTTCTTCCAACCTCTTCAAAATCGTCCGGCTATCCATCGCATCTCAAAATGATGTGTATAAAGTATGTATCGATAAATTGACCGTCAAATGATGTTTTGTCTCTTGCGCGAATTGGCTTCGAAGGAATCAGTATGATTCGCGGCGCAACCGAGTCTAAAGCGCCGAAACATAAGCCCCGAAAGTCTCGGCACCGAAGCGGGATACGCGGGCGTTGGGGCTCAAAACGTGATCTGCGCTCAGCCCCGCTTTGTGCTTCAGGTTACGGATGAAGAGCTTGGCCTGAGGAAGACCGGCCCAGACACTGGGGAGGAAAAGGCCCCGGTTCTGACCTTCATGAAGAATCAAGCCGTCCACATCCGGGCGGATCCGGCGGGCGAGGTCTTCTTCATTCTCGAATGGCATGGGCCGGGCATGGCTCAGCACCGAGATCTCCAGATGGGCCTTGGCCAGCTCTTCGGGGGTAATCGGCGGGAAGCGTTTGTCTCCGAACCCGGCTTTGAACGCATTCTCCATCACGTCGGATACGAGAGGACGATGCGGAATGACACTGCCGATGCAGCCGCGAAGCTGACCGTCGATCTTGAGGCTGACGAAGCAGGCCCGCATTGCCAGGGCGGAGCGGGCGACATTCGAGCCGATCTCGAGCTTCGGCGCCCGGCCCTTCTTGATGCCGAACTCCAGGCTCCCGCGCGCGACCTCCAAGAGTTGGCCCCGCGTCGCATCGTCCAGCCGCGCGCTGTCCGCGTGTTCCATGGCGAAGGCGCCGTAGCCGACAACCCTGTCCTTGTTCCCCCGCGTATCGCCCGAGTTCCGGATGTCGAGGGCTGTAACCCGCAAGTCGCGCCGGATCGCGTGCCGGAGAGCGCCGCCGAGCGGCCTGTGCCCGCAGGCGTTGGCGCTCTCAATACCGTCCGGTTTCATTAGTTCGATCTTGGCGAGCGTCTTGCTGTCGAGATCCCGAGCCCGATCATAGTCAAGGAAGTGCGACAGATCGGACGAGATAACGATCAGCGTCTCAGGCCCGCCCCAGACCGCGTCCAGCACCCGCTCGATATCCTGATGGCTGGCATCGCCGACCAATAGCGGCACGATCGACGCACCGGGCAAGGTCATCTGGATGAACGGCAGGTGAACTTCCAGGGAATGCTCGTTCTTGAACACCGGGTCGGCGACCGAAACGCCCGGCAGGGCGAGGGCCGCGCGCACTCCATCCCAGTCGACGGCGACGGTGCCGAGTGGCGTTTCGTGATGGTCGGCGCTGGGGATCGCAACTCCCTTGAAGGCCACCCGGTGCGCGGGGCCGATCAGGACCACCCGCGTGATCACCTCCGCCCGCTCGGCGAGATTGGCGTAGGCACTTCCGGCGATCGGCCCGGAGAAGATGAAGCCGGCATGCGGGGCGACGATAACCTTTGGCCGCGGGATCGGGGACGGAGCGGCCTTATCCAAAAAGCCGCGCACCAAGTCCCGACAGGCCTCCATTTCGGCGGGATAGAAGGCGCCCGCGACATGCGGTTTGCGGATCGAGGCAGAGCCTGCTGACCCTGTGGATGCGATCGCCATTTTGCTGTCCTACAATCTCGCCTACGCTGCCGCGCAGTTTAACCCGACAGACGGCGATGCCCAATGCCCAGCGACGCTGAGAGCCACGAGAACCAAGACGCCCCGACCCTGTCCGAGAGCGCGCCGCCGCCCGTCGCCGGCAAAGGGCCGATCGTCGATACCGAGTTCTTCAGCATGCTCGACGATGGCCGGGTCCAGTGCGAGATGTGTCCCCGGTACTGCAAGCTGAAGGAAGGCGCGCGCGGCCTCTGCTTTGTGCGCGCCCGGCAGAACAACCGCATCGTGCTGACCACATACGGCCGATCGTCCGGCTTCTGTATCGATCCGATCGAAAAGAAACCGCTCAACCACTTTTTGCCGGGAACGCCGGTCCTCAGCTTCGGGACGGCTGGCTGCAACCTCGCCTGCAACTTTTGTCAGAACCACGACATCTCGAAGAGCCGAGAGATGGACGCCATGCAGCACGAGGCGGCACCGGAGGCGATTGCGCGGGCGGCACACCGTCTCGGATGCCGGTCGGTCGCCTTCACCTACAATGACCCTGTCATCTTTCACGAGTATGCCGTGGACATCGCCGCCGCCTGCCGCGATGCGGATATCAAAACGGTGGCGGTGACAGCGGGATATCTGACCGACAGATCACGGGAGTCGTTTTTCCAGGGCATCGATGCGGCGAATGTGGACCTCAAGGCGTTCACGGAAGACTTCTATTGGTCCATCACCAAGAGCGAACTCCGCCCGGTGCTCGATACGCTCCTCTACCTCAAGCACGAGACCTCCGTCTGGTTCGAGATCACCAATCTGATCATTCCGGACGAGAACGATGCCGAGACGGAAATCGAAGAGATGACCCAGTGGGTGGTAGAGAATCTCGGCCCTGACGTTCCCATGCACTTCTCCGCTTTTCATCCGGATTACCGGATGCTCGACAAGCCCCGGACACCGTTCAACACGCTGGCCATGGCCCGCCGCATCGCGCGTCAGAACGGGGTGCGGTACGCCTACACCGGCAATGTCCACGACTTCGGTCGCCAGTCCACCTATTGCCATGAGTGCGGAGAGCGGACGATCGGCCGGGATTGGTACGAGCTTTCCGACTGGAACCTGGACGACGTCGGCAACTGCCTCAACTGCGGCACCCCGGCGGCGGGTGTGTTTGACGGCAAACCCGGCACATGGGGCCGCAAGCGCCTGCCGATCAACATGGCCGGATTTAGTTAGGGACACTGGAGTTAAGAGCTCAAATGTACTTTCTTTTTAGCCAAAGTATTGTCGCGAGTCGATGTATAGGTGTTTTAGATCTGATAAGGTCATTATTGTCTTTTGATTGTGCAAACAATCCATTTTCTTCAAAAACCATTATGTTTTCGTAAAAATCCCTTCTGTCTTTGCTCTTAAGGTCACCAAGAATTGTGTTAACATCCATCCATATGTTTTCGTAATTTACGCATGCTCGTGCAATCGCTTCCCTTTTCTTAGAGTCTCCTACTGCCTCTTTAACTTGAGATCCTACTTCAATATCGCTACCAGGCTTCTGTCGACGAAACATTGCCCGGACTGCTGTTTTGTAATCTTCTAGCCCAACTGTTATGCTCTCACGATATACACGACGATTGTACCGGCCCTCATTGACAGCATGATACCCGAATCTATGGGCCAAATATGGATATCCGCCACTATCTTCGTAGGAGTAATTAACAAAATCTTCGTTGAATATTAATTGATTTTCAATGCCCATACTCTTGACTTTATCTGATGCTTTAGTAAAAGTTAATTTTGTTTCCTCGTAGTTAAGCGGAGGAACATAAACCTCATCTATCTTTCTTATAACGGATAAATGATTGCCTAATAAGTGTTTCCCTGTTTCTGCAACACCAACAAATACAAATCTAACACCTGTTACATGTTTTAGAAGGTCGCCAATTCGATTGGTGTCCACCAATCTGTCAAGTTCATCTAAGAATATCACAATTTGTGTATTTGGCCTAATTCTCTGTACTTGAGCTATTGTTGTCCCAAATAACTCAACCGGGTCGTCAAGTTTGCCTTCGACCAACTTCTCGAGATTTTTCGATACATTCGAATATTTTTGTTCATCTGATACTTCTGCCTTAGCCTTGAAAAAATATACATTTGCTTCAAAAGTTGTCTTGATACGTAATCCGAGGTTAGAGCTGTAAATCTCTGGGAATATGTCTGGTACGGTTACAGCTTGTCGAATACCGCGCGGGGTGAGTAAGCTCAGTAACGCTGTTTCGATATCTTGATATCGATTTTCACATTCGACCCAGAAGCATATATATTCATCGTCTAGATCGAAATTATCTGTTATGTCAATTTCTTCTTCATCAGTTCCCACACCTGATAGGATCTCAAACACTCGCCAAGCAAGAGAAGATTTTCCGATTCCACGCTCTCCATATATTACTGGAGTTTGTCCATCCATCTCAATACTAGATAGGATCTCTGAAATTGAATTATCTCTACCAACAAAGAGGTGAGAATGACTTGATCGAAGAGCCGTAGTTGGACGGAAAAGATCGTTTGACTTTAACTTAGGTGGTTTTTTTGTTCGTGTTGTCACAGTAATCTCCTATGAGATTTCGCCCCGACTTCTCACTTTAAAAAAACACCGAACCTCTGCAAATGTAAATACAAGTTTTCTTCCGGATTTCACACATTTTCTATTGTCTGAGTACTCTCTCCGAAAGAATATCTCATACTTTGACTTTGTAATCTTTTTTCGTATGGCCGACTCTGTTACTGATTCTCCGATCTCCGATGCATATCTAGCAATCCCTCTCTTTCCCAACAGTATCCCTTTACCTTCTAGGGCTTCTGCTGAGATACCGGACGCGTCTACTATACTCTCAGCACTT
Organism: Thalassobaculaceae bacterium; assembly: GCA_963691835.1. Lineage (GTDB taxonomy): Bacteria > Pseudomonadota > Alphaproteobacteria > Thalassobaculales > Thalassobaculaceae. The sequence goes on along the minus strand of OY829383.1, from coordinate 1,910,410 downwards.
AGAGGTGGTTTGTCGTTAGAAATCCCGTTCCAGACATAGGATTGACGCAACGCATCTTCGAATTTCTCTCGAAGACTTGCGTCAGTTACTTTGGATATTTGCTCTTTAGCGGACGCCACGAGAGACATTATAGCTCCACGGTTGATTAGACTAGAATCTCAAACGTATGGAACGATTGGAGATGTAGTACGCAACTATAGTCTTTATGTAGATTTTCTGCGATTGCAAGAGAAAAAACGACCGAAAGAAAGACAAACTAGGACAAAGTGAGAATAAGTAAGAAAATGTAGCTGAATCAAGCCAATCGAACGAGATTATTGAGCATAGAAGAAGCATAAAAAAATATGTGACTGTTTATAATAAAGTTTGAAGCATGCTACTCGACACCGTCCGTATTTCTGGGGTAACTCCACCGACGAAACACAACTGAGAACGAATGCGACCGCCCCGAGGGACAGGATCGCCACGATGTGACCCGGCATTGCTCAGGTCACTCCAAATCCGCCGATTCGCGCCTACGCGACAGTAGGGGTCGCGACCGTGGCAGATTTCGTCTGTTCGACGACCCTATCTATATCCTCGTCGAAGAGGTTGAGATCGGACGGGCCCGTATGGCGGCCCACCACGAACAGGAGACCGCCCCATGGCCGACGAAGAGGACATCGTTCTTTCCGAACTGGACGACGACGAACTCGTCCAACAGATGCACGACGACCTCTATGACGGTCTCAAGGACGAGATCGAAGAGGGCGTGAACATCCTTCTTGAACGTGGTTGGACACCCTACCGTGTCCTGACCGAGGCGCTGGTCGAAGGCATGCGGATCGTCGGCATCGACTTCCGGGACGGCATCCTCTTCGTGCCGGAAGTGCTGATGGCTGCGAACGCCATGAAGTCGGGCATGGTCATTCTCCGCCCCCTGCTTGCCGAGACCGGGGCGCCGCGCGTCGGCAAGATGGTGATTGGCACCGTGAAGGGCGACATTCACGACATCGGCAAGAACCTCGTCTCCATGATGATGGAGGGGGCCGGGTTCGAGGTGATCGACATCGGGATCAACAACCCGGTCGAGAACTATCTCGCTGCGATCGAAGAGCATCAGCCGGACATTCTTGGGATGTCCGCTCTGCTCACGACGACGATGCCGTACATGAAGGTTGTCATCGACACGATGAAAGAGCAGGGCATCCGGGACGACTACATTGTGCTGGTCGGCGGTGCGCCACTCAATGAGGCGTTCGCGGAAAGCGTAGGAGCGGATGCCTACTGCCGGGACGCGGCGGTGGCGGTTGAGACCGCCAAGAACCTGATCGCGGAGCGGCGACTGTCCAACTCGGCGGCCGTGGCCGACTGACGGGAGTGACCCGATGAATGATATGACGACCGGGCCGGATCCCTTCGGCGCCGGACCGAGACCCTCTACCCTGTTCATCGCGTGCGGCGCGCTTGCCCGGGAGTTGGTGGATCTGAAAACGGTCACCGGCTGGACGGAGTTGACGATCGCCTGCCTGCCCGCCCATTGGCACAACACGCCGGACAAGATCGCGCCGGCCGTGCGGCGGAAGATAAAGGGTGCAGCGGGCCGCTACTCGAAGATCTACGTGCTGTACGGCGATTGCGGCACCGGCGGGGAGCTCGACCGGGTCCTTGAGGAAGAGGGTGTTGACCGGATTCCCGGCCCTCACTGCTACCAGTTCTACATGGGCACGTCCGAGTTCACGGAGCTCGCCGAGGCGGAGCCGGGCTGCTTCTTCCTGACCGACTACCTTGTCCGGCACTTTGACCGGCTGATCTGGAAGGGTTTGGGGCTGGACCGCTTCCCCCAGCTTCGGGATGACTATTTCGGACATTACACCTCGCTGGTCTACATCTCCCAGCTTGAGGAGCCGAAGCTGGTCGCCAAGGCGCAAAAGGCGGCGGAGCGGCTTGGGCTCGCGTTCGACCACCGTCACCGGGGCTATGGTGAGCTCGGCACCTTCGTTGAGGCGGTCCGCAACGGCGATGACGCCCCGACGCTGGAGTCCAACGTCCACACCCTTCGCCCCGACGCGGCCGAGTAACGAGCCGATGGCCAGTCTTATCGTCATGTGGTGGCGGGATATTCCTGCCCAGGTGATCGCCGAGCGGGGCCGGGGCCGCCGCCGGGAAAGCGTGAAGGTGGAATTGACGGATCGGTTCGCGAAGGCGATCGACGCCGCGGCCATGCGCGACGGATCCACGTCCACAGATGCCTATCTTGAGGATTGGCGGCGGGGGGAGCCGACCGAGTGCGGCGACGATCTCGATGCGGAAGCCAAGGCCGCGGCCGACGCGCTGGAGGCCCAGTACGATGCGGAACGTCTTCGCGCCTTGATCGCGTCGGCTGGCAAAGCCTGAGGCGTTTAGCCCCTACCTATTGATCGGGATGTCCACGTCCAGCATCGGGGCGTGCTGCTGGCATCCATAGACGTCTGTGTCACCGATATCGCCCGCCGGGATCTTGCGTGCGATCGTGGCCTTGAAGGCGAGACCTGCCGGATAGGGGGTGAACAACACATCCTCCTCCGGCACATCGTAGAGCCTGGCGATGAGGGGCGCGTCCAGCACACCCGTCGCCGCGACCGCGTTCCAAGTGTCCCGATCCTCGAAAACGACGTCGATCGTAAGCTGGAAGGGCCCTGCGTTCTTTGACTTGCACACCTTCGCGATGTCACGGATCAAGGCCATCAGACATCCTCATACGTGATCGGAAATGGGGACAGAGGGTCGTCCACGGCCATGGTCTGGAACACGGAGAACCGGTACACCGGCCCGACCTGCACGTCGGAGGGCGAGTAGGGGAAGGCCATGTTCCCCTCGCGGCAGAGACGGCCGGGGAAGTCGGTGTGCAGCATGCTCACCCGGGCCAGCGCAAGCACTGCGTCAGCGGTATCCTGGTCCGGCCCGGTCACCTCGATGACAAATCCGATCTCATGCGGAGTCGCACCGGTGATGGGCTCCGCCGCGCCCATCACGCCATCTCGGCCATACTGGCGGATCACCAGATGCCAGCTTCCTTCGGGGACCCCCAGGGCTGCAGCCTTCATTGCCACAGCGTCATGAATGCGGGCTAGAAAGTCATCCAGTGTGCCGATCAGCAGCGGGTCACGGGTGCCGCAAATGCTGATCGCGCGATAGCCCGCCAGTGCCGCCCCTTCCAGCTTCACCGTGTAGGGGCCGGGGGCCCAGCTCATGCCCGAGACCCGGACGGCCCGGTCAGACACGGCTTCGAACAGACAGTCTGTCGTATCGAGCACCCCGCCCGGCTCCACATGGATACACGGGCTGGGGTTCTCATGCAGGCTGTGATTGGCGACGGACGAGGGCGTGCAGCGCCGCTCGGGTGCGGCAGGCTCCAGCACCACGCCGCCGGGGTCCACGGTCACATGCAAACAATCGTGGCCTTTCGGGATCGCGGGGGTCGCACCGCATTCGAGCATCTTTCCGGAATACCAAGCAGGTGCTGGTGGCAGGCCCCGCCGCATGGCAACCGCCGCCCAAGGAGCCGGGTCGCTGGACCGTCCCGCTAAGACAACGTCCGCTCCCCCGTCGAGGGCTGCCGCGAAAGGCTCCGGCCCCATCATGGCGACAACCCGCTCTGAGCTTTCGAGGGCTGCCTCGCTCGGCGCGGGGCCACCGGTCAGGCGCGACATCCGTCCATCGGCCTGGGCGGCCTTCAGGGTCGCCGGATCCTGCTCCGCATCAATCAGTGCCAGCCGGAATGCCTGCCCCTGCTCCCGCGCAAGGTCTCGAATGATATCGGCCGTTGCTTCCAGGTGAGGGCGTCCCCCAGCGCCACCCGCCGTTCCGACAACCAGCGGCACCCCATACGTGCGCGCGGCGGCCAGCATCAGGCCGAGATCGCGGCGCATGGCGAGCTTGGAATTGAGGGTCTTGCCGGAGCCGAGATAGTGGGGTCCCGGGTCCGTACTGCCTCCGTCCACACCCAGCATGTCGACCCCGCGCCGCATGCCGAGGTCCAGCGACGCCTCTGGAAAGCCGTAGCCGAGGATTCCGCTCGTCGACAGCATACGGACGGATTCCGGATCTCTGGGCATGGGCTTCCTCCCCCGTGTTTGTTCCGGCCACTGAACGCGCGCGTGCATGCGGGTGTCAACCAGGGGGCGTTGACCGACGGCATCACGGAGAGTGTAATCCCGCGCCGCGCCGCGCCCAGCCGATGGGTCCCTCCCGAGCTCTAAGGAATCTCCCATGACGTCCGCCGCCGACCGCCGCCTTGCCCTGAAGAAAAAGCTCGCCGACCGCCGCGCGCTGCTGGTTCCGGGGGCGGCCAACGCGCTCACCGCGCGGGTCATCGAGGATCAGGGCTTCGAGGCCTGTTACGTAACGGGGGCGGGGATCGCAAACACGCTTCTGGGTGTGCCGGACATCGGGCTTGTGACGATGAGCGAGATCCAGGCGACAACCGAAGCAATCGGCGAGATCTCATCACTCCCGCTCATCGTCGATATCGACACAGGCTTCGGCAACGCTATCAACACGCGCCGGACCGTCCGGGTGTTGGAGCGCGCCGGGGCGTCGGCCCTGCAAATCGAGGATCAGGTGTTCCCGAAGCGGTGTGGTCACTTCGACGGCAAGGCGGTGATCCCCCTCGCGGAGATGACCTCCAAGATCAAGGCGGCGGCGGATGCGCGCGACGACGAGAATCTGCTGATCATCGCCCGCACCGATGCCCGTGCGATCGAGGGGTTGGACGCCGCCATCGAGCGGGCGCGCGCGTTTGTCGAAGCAGGCGCGGATGTCACCTTCGTCGAGGCGCCCACCTCCCGCGAGGAGATGGCCCGGATCACGGCCGAACTCGACGTGCCCCAGGTCGCCAATCTCGTGGTGGGCGGGCGGACGCCGGAACTGCCCCAGACGGAGCTGGCCGACATCGGCTTCTCGCTCGTGCTTTATGCGAACGCTCCTCTTCAGGCCGCCATGCGGGCGATGAGCGAGGTTCTCGGCACGTTGAAGCGGGACGGCAGCCTCGATGCGGCACGTGACCGGCTGGCGGATTTTGGGGAGCGTCAACGCTTGGTCGATAAGGCGACCTACGATGCGCTGGAGAAGACCTACGCCATTGAATAAATCGAACTGAGCCGGGCTGGTCCAACTGGTCAGGCGGCGATGCTCCGCTGGATTTTCCGGCGAATGTGCTCGCCTGCCGTAATGGTCTGGTGTTTCGGCGTCTCGCCCGGCGCCAGACAGGACGGTATGTACCGGATCTCGGCGTTGAAGTCCGGGTGGACGAAAAACGCCATGGACAGCCGCCGGCTTCCGTCATCTCCGACCTCCGGCGTCGCCACCCGGTGAAGGGTCGAGACCCATCGGTCATTGGTCCACCGGGCCATCATGTCGCCCAGGTTCACGACGAGAGAGCCTTTCGGCGCTTGGACGGGCAGCCACCGTCCGTCGGGCGTCCGTGCCTCCAGCCCGCCCCGCCCGTCGGTCATGGCCAGAATTGTGACCGCTCCAAAATCCGTGTGGGCACCGGCGCGGAGCTGCCCCGGCTCCGGCGGGGCCGCCAATGCTGGATAGTGATGGGCGCCGAGCACCGCGAAGTGCCGATCCATCATCGGCGCGAAATAGTCTTCCGGCTGGTCGAGGGCGACGGCGAGGATCCGCATCACGTCCCGGCTCAGCCGCTCATAAGCCCGGTAGAGCTCAACGAGCGCGCCGTCGGTCCCCGGCGGCGTGTCCGGCAGGATGTTCGGGGCGTATAGGGTCGCCGCCTCGGGCGTATCGCTAAAGTGCTCCCGGTGGTCATCCACCGGCCCCATGAAGATCGTCTCACGCAGATCGAGGGGGGCATCCTCTCCCAGTGTGTGGGCGAGGCTGCGGGTCCTGATCGCCTGATACCCCCGCTGCTTGGCGGGGCCGGTCGGCCCCCAGGCCATCTTCTCCGCTTCAGGCAGATCGAAGAAGGCAAGGCAACGGTCGATGGCCCGGTCCAGCACGTCCTGGGGAAGGCCATGTCCCGAGATCACGAGAAACCCGATCTCCTTGCAGGCCCGCGCCACCTCCGCCGCCACGCGGGCCCGGCCGTCGGCATCGCCTGTCAGAAACGGAGCGATATCGATCGTCGGAATGCTGTCGATCGATGATGTCATCGCCTTGGTCCTCCTGAGCCCGCGTTACGCCGAAGCCTATCCGATAATCCCTCCTGCCAGCCAGTGACGGGCTGCGCCGTCTTACAAAGCGGCAACCAGTGCTGCGGCCGCCGCAATCGCGATGAGCGGCCAGAGGATCCAGCGGCGGCGGCGTGCCTGGCCTTTGGCCTGTGCGTCCGCAAGAGCCCGGACCGTGTCCGGATGAAGCCGGAACCCGTGCTCTGACACTTCTTCGAGGATGCGTTCCGCTTGGCCGAGGGCGGTCGGCAGCCGTTCCCCGAATATGGCGAGGTCCCGGACCGCATGTTGGATTCGGGCCTCCGGCCCCCGGTTCTCTCGCATCCAGTCTTCGATCAAGGGGCGGGCGAGTTCCCACATGTTGACGTTGGGGTTGAGCGAGCGGCCCACACCTTCGGCCACGACCATGGTCTTCTGGAGCAGCAACAAGTGCGGCTGAATTTCCATGTCGAAGCGGTCTGTCACCCGGAAAAGCTGACCGAGCAGTTTGCCAAGAGAGATCTCATGCAGAGGTCGGCCGAGGATCGGCTCCCCCACGGACCGGCAGGCCTGGGCGAAGTCCTGTCTCGACCGATGGGGCGGCAGAATGCCGGCACGGGCGTGAACATCGGCGACAAGATCGTAGTCCCGCGTCAGGAACCCGGTCAGCATGTCTGCAAGGAACCACCGGGTCTCGGCGTCGAGACGGCCCATGATGCCGAAATCGACCGGCGAGATGACGCCGTCGGCGGTGATGAACACATTCCCCGGATGCATGTCCGCGTGGAAGAAGCCGTCCCGGAAGACCTGATTGAAGAAGATGCAGGCGGACCGGCGCAGGATCTCTGTCGGATCCAGGCCCAAGGCCTCCAGCCCGGCGTCGTCATCGGGCCGGACACCCTCGACCCAGGCGACCGTCAGCACCCGCCGTCCGGTCCGAAGCCAGTCGACTTCCGGTACCGAGAACGTCTCGTCGTCCAGAAAGTTCCCGGCCAGCTCGGATGCCGCAGCGGCTTCCATGCCCAGGTCCAGCTCCGTGGCGACGGAATCGGCGAAGACGGCAACGGCATCGATCATGCGGAGCCGCCGGGAGGCGGGTATCAGGGTCTCCACGACCTCCGCCATCCAGGCCAACAGATCCAGTTCCCGGGCAAACGAGGCTTCGACCCCCGGCCGCAGGATCTTGACCGCGACATCCTTGCCCTCCGGCGTGACGGCACGGTGCACCTGGGCGATGGACGCGGCGGCAACGGGTTTGTCATCGAAGCTCGCGAACAGCGTTTCAACCGGCTCCTCAAGCTCCCGCTCCACCGCTTGCCGGGCTTCTGAGGCCGGGAACGGGCTCAACCTGTCCTGAAGTTCCGCCAGATCACCCGCGATCGGCGCGCCCATGATGTCGGCACGGGTTGCTAGGGACTGACCGAATTTCACGAAACTCGGCCCCATGCGGACCAGTGCCGTGGCGAGGCGGCGCCCCTCCGTCTCTCCGTCGAGACGCCGGTCCCGGAACCGCTCAAGCTGGTTTGCAACCCAGCCCAGCGCCCCCAGCCCCGGCAGGCGCGCAAGCGGCGTCAGCGCGGCGGTCCGGATCAGAATCCAGGCGATCCGCGCCAGACCGAAGAGATGTCGAACGCTCCGGATCACGGCGGGCCCTCAGAGACGCCAGCCGGAGTGAATGGCCGCAATACCGCCGGAAAGGTTCCGCCAATTGATCCGGTCGAAACCGGCCGCGGCCATACGCCCGGCGAGCGCCTTCTGATCGGGAAACTTCCGGATGCTCTCCACCAGATAGGCGTAGGCCTCGCGGTCTCCGGCAACGCGGGCGCCTAGTTCCGGCAGCAGGCGGAACGAGTAGGCGTCGTAGAGGGGGGCGAGTGCCGCGACCTCGACACGGCTGAACTCCAGACACAGGAACCGTCCCCCGATCCGCAGGACGCGCCTTGCCTCCCGGATCGCGGCATCAATGTCCGTCACGTTCCGGAGGCCGAAGGCGATGGTGTAGACGTCGACAGAGCGGTCCGCCAACGGCAGCGCCTCGGCATTGCCGACGACCCAATCGATGCCGCCCTCCATCCCGCGTTTCACGGCCCGGCCGCGCCCGACGGACAACATACGCTCGTTGATGTCGCAGACAGTGACGGTTCCACCGCCCCGCCGTCGCCAGCCGAACGCCACATCGCCTGTTCCGCCCGCCACGTCGAGAAGCTGGAGATCCTCCCGCGGGGCGATCCAATCAAGCAGGGTCGCTTTCCAAAGCCGATGAACGCCCAGGCTCATCAGATCGTTCATGAGGTCGTAGCGGTCCGCCACGCTGTCGAAGACTTCGCGAACCAGCCCCGCCTTCTCCGCGGTGCCGACGCGCCGGAAGCCGAAATCCGTGGTGGAGGAGGGTGTGTCGGTCATCGGAGGTGTGCCTCAATCGCGCGGATGAGTGTGGGTTGTCGCACGATCGGACGTCCCGTCAAGGATTCCAACCCCATGCGCGGCGGATTGCGGCGGCCGGTTCGATCCCGTATGCAGATCCCGATCGCCTGGAAGGACGGACCCGATGCCCGAGTTGCCCGAAGTTGAAACCGTTCGCCGGGGGCTGGAGCCGGCCCTTCTCGACCGGAAGCTGGTGCGGGTTGAGAAGCGGCGTCCGGATCTGCGATGGCCCATGCCGCCGGATCTCGAGGCCCGGACGACGGGCCGCCGGGTGACGGCGCTGGGGCGCAGGGCGAAGTATCTTCTGCTACATCTCGACGATGGGTCGGTGATGGTCCTGCACCTTGGGATGTCAGGACGGATCCTGATCTCCGACAGCCGTCCCGAAACGCTCGATCCGCACGATCACGTCATCTTTACGACTGAGGATGGCGGCGTTGTCCGGTTCAACGATGCCCGGCGCTTCGGCAGCCTCGATCTCACCTCCGAGGACGCGCTTGATGCGTTTCCCGCGCTGGCCGCGTTGGGGCCAGAGCCGCTGGGCAACAGTTTCGACGGCTCAGTCCTGCTCGAGGCCTTCAAAGGAAAACGGACGCCGCTTAAGGCCGCTCTTCTCGACCAGAGCGTTGTGGCGGGACTCGGCAACATCTATGTCTGCGAGGCGCTGTTCCGGTCGGGTTTGTCGCCGAAGCGAACGGCCTGGACGGTTGGCGCCGCGCGGGCGGACCGGCTGGCGGCCGCAATCCGGGCGGTCCTGCTTGATGCGATCGAGGCGGGGGGATCAAGCCTTCGGGATCACCGACGGCCGGACGGGGAGTTGGGCTACTTTCAGCACGCCTTTCAGGTCTACGGCCGGGAAGGGGAGGCCTGCGTCACGCCGGGTTGTGTTGGGAAAGTGAAGCGGATCGTTCAATCGGGACGGTCGACTTTCCATTGCTCGCGATGTCAGCGCTGAGGTATTAGGCTCGGCTTATGAAGGGCGTTCGGACTTTGCTGGTCGCGATCGGTCTGGCGGTGATGGTGACATCATCGCCCGCGACGGCTGTTGGTGTCCGCGCGGCGGATGGTTTCGTCGACGGTTTCGTCGACCTGCCGCTGATGCCCGGCCTCAGTCAGATCGAAGACGCGACCGTGGCGTTCGACACGACCGGCGGGCGGATCGTCGTCGCGTTTCTGCGAGGCGCGGTTGAGGAATCCGCCGTTCTAGCGTTCTATGACGGGTCTTTGCCGGAGCTTGGATGGCGCGCGGCGGACGGTCCACAGTTTCATCGGGAGGGGGAGACACTCACTCTCGATTTCATCGCGGACGGCCAGCAAACCGTCGTTCGGATCTCTCTTTCACCCGGTCGCAGCCCATAAGGGCGGCCGGCAAACGCGGGGCGCGCGAACGCCTCCGATCCTCCTGGGAGCACGTCACATGGCCTATGAGATGATGATCGTCGAGAAACACGGGGCGGTCGGTGTGATCACCCTTGATCGGCCGAAAGCACTCAACGCGCTGTCGAGCGGCCTCATGGAGGAGCTCGGCCGGGCGTTGGACGACATGGAAAGCGACGATGCGATCGGCTGCATGATCCTGACCGGAAGCGAGAAGGCGTTTGCCGCCGGCGCCGACATCAAGGAGATGCAGGAGAAGACGTATATGGACGTCTATCTCGGCGACTTCATCACCGGTTCCTGGGAGCGTTTGGCCACCTGCCGCAAGCCGATCATCGCGGCTGTTGGCGGGTACGCGCTGGGCGGCGGTTGCGAGATCGCCATGATGTGCGACTTCATCATCGCGGCCGAGAACGCCAAGTTTGGGCAGCCGGAGATCACGATTGGGACCATCCCGGGTGCTGGCGGAACCCAGCGCCTGACCCGGTTTGTCGGCAAGGCCAAGGCCATGGATATGTGCCTGACCGGGCGCATGATGGATGCCGAGGAGGCGGAGCGCTCCGGGTTGGTCAGCAGGATCGTCCCGGCGGCCGACCTTATGGAAGAGACCATGAAAGTCGCGGAGCGGATCGCCGCGATGTCCCGCCCGGCAACGGTCATGGCCAAGGAATCCGTGAACCGCGCCTATGAGACCACGCTGTCTGAGGGTGTGCGCTTCGAACGCCGACTGTTCCACTCGACATTCTCGACGGAGGATCAGAAAGAGGGCATGGCCGCCTTCGTTGAGAAGCGCCAACCGAGTTTCCGCAATAAGTAGGTCGGAAATTCCGGTTTCTGTGTTGACGTTGGTGTGGGCCGAGACTATAACCCGCGCTCTGTTTTTCCGAGATATGACGAGACGGTCCCGGCATGGCGAACCACGAGTCGGCAAAGAAGCGCGTTCGGCGCAATGAAAAAGTCCGGGTGATCAATCACGCCCGGAAAATGCGCATCCGCTCTGAGGTGAAGAAGGTCGAGCAGGCGATTGCCGGCGGCGACTATGAGACGGCACGGGCGGCGTTCAAGGACGCGCAGCCCCAAATGCAGCGCGGCGTGACCAAGGGTGTCCTGCACCGGAACACGGTTGCCCGGAAGCTTTCCCGCCTCAGCCGCCGGATCAAGGCGCTTCAGGCCTGATCTGACCCGGCGCCTGTCTGGCGCCGGTTGTTCCTTACAGCTGCGTTCCCTACAGCTGCATTCCGAGCGCGGCCGAGAGATCGGCTGCTGAAAGAACATGCGTCGTAACATAGACGCCAAGCCTTGGTTCGACGGCTTCGTTGGCAAGTTCCTTCGTGGCGAGCGATAGGGCTGCTTCCACACTCTCTCTGTCCACAGCCTCAAACAGGATGGCCCAGGCGACGACACGGTCAGGATCGCCTCTGCTTTCTCGTGCCGCTTTCTCTACCGTGTCGGCTTGGCCAACCGTGGGATCGCCGCGGAGAAGATGGCCGCCGATCAAGTCCGTTTCCCGCGTGGCGGTGTGGAAAGCTGAGCGCATGGCCGCCTCGGATACGGACTCTCCTTCCCCGGACGTCGTTCTATCGATCCGGATCGAGCCGAGGACGCCGCCGATCCCGTCCCCAAGGCTGTCCACCACATGGCACACGGTTCTGATGGGCCTGACGTAGCTCGACAGGATCCGGCGGGTCCAAGGAGTTGGGTCGTTGAGACGGGCAAGATACGCCTCACTCTCGAAGACCGCTGCAGTCTCCGCCTCATACATCATGAAGAGCGGTGCGTCTGTCTCATGCGCCTCGGCCACCGCCCGGCGGCCTCTCAGAAATCCCGGGACCGCAAGTCTTTCGGGCATATGCTCCATCGCGTGCCAACGGGAGTAGTCGCGCTCCGAGCCCGGTGCGACCCCTCCCCAATTCGCAAGTACAGCCGACCCGTGGAGTGGCATAGTTAATGAACCTTGAGTTGTGGGGTGTCGATCTTATGACAGATTTGCGTAACTCTTTGAATCCCCGTCGCGAACCGAAATGGACTGGATGATACGGCCATAAGATATCGAGTTTCTCAAAGATCTAATGCAAGAACTTGAATCCGCATGACGTTCCATCGAGTCAACGGCCATCCAGCCGTCCATTTAGAAATTTTTCTGACCATCAGGGCCCCGATTCGGTTGCGTGCGGAGGGGGGTGCTTGTAACGTGAGTCTTGGTCGCAGCGGGGGGTATTCAAAATGAAGAGTGAGATAAAAATCACCTAACGCGAGACCGAAAATTCAGCAACCGAGCAGAATTCGCTCAAATAGAACAACACTGTTCGACTGAGTTTATTTTCGACTGTTCGTCACGCGGTCGAAGGGTGTCTTGATTTGTCTGCGCGGGGAGTGCGTCTGGTGTTGCTAAATGGTTCGATGTTTGATTCCAGTTTGCCCGATTTCGAGGCGGCTAGTTCATCAGTGACAGGAAATTCCTGGGACTCGGCCGGTTTTTCGGCAGGGGCTGATGCTGGGATCGGAGACATCGACAGAGTGACTGTTCCGTTTGCACGGCTTGGAACGAGTGCATCTGGGGCCCCGGATCCGCAATAGCGGCCGGCCCCATAAATCTCCCATTCGTTCCAGAGTCTGAGTCCCGCCATGAACACCGTGCGAAACGTTGAAGATGAGAAGAATCTGACCTTGAAGTCGGAGGCGCAGTCGCGTCTCAGAGGCTCTGAGGGCATGGAGGCGCGCTGGATGCGTATTCGCCAGCGCCTGCGCCAGGACCATGGCGAGCATGCCTACTCGAACTATCTGCGGAAGCTGACGCTTCTTGGGGCTGACGGAGACACGATTGTGGTCTCCGCGCCCAGTCCGTTTCTGAGAGACCGCATCGACTCGAATTATGGGGAACGTATCCGGTCGCTTTGGATGGGCGACGATCCGTCGGTCACGGGCGTCAGGATCGTGGTCGTGTCGCGGGATGGCGCCAAGCCCTCGGAGCAAATGGGGCAGACGGAGCAGACGGCGGAAGTTCGGGAAGTAGACGTTAAAGGCGGCAGCTCGACGGAAGCGGAGTCCGGGCCGGTGGCACCGGCGGTCGTCTCCGCGCCGGAGGGTGGCACGGATTTGCTCACCGACGATCTGGGGGCGCAGCTTGATCCGCGCTTCACCTTCGACAATTTCGTGGTCGGCAAACCGAACGAGTTGGCGTTCGCCGCAGCACGGCGGGTCGCGGAAAGCGACGACGTCACCTTTAACCCGCTGTTTCTCTACGGCGGCGTTGGTCTTGGTAAGACCCACCTGATGAACGCGATTGCCTGGGAGATCAGGGTCCGCTTTCCGAACCGGCGGGTCGTCTACCTCTCGGCCGAAAAGTTCATGTACCAGTTCATCCGGGCGCTCCGTTTCAAGAATACGGTGGATTTCAAGGACCAGTTCCGGAACGTCGACGTTTTGATGATCGACGATGTCCAGTTCATCGGCGGCAAGGACTCGACCCAAGAGGAGTTCTTTCACACGTTCAACGCGCTGGTGGACCAGAACCGTCAGGTCGTGATTTCAGCCGACAAGTCCCCGAACGATCTTGAAGGCATGGAGGAACGTCTCCGCTCCCGGCTTGGCTGGGGATTGGTGGCCGACATCCACCCGACGACCTACGAGTTGCGGCTCGGCATTCTTCAGTCAAAAGCCGAGAAGTTGGGCGTTGAGGTTCCCGTCAAAGTGCTGGAGTTCCTGGCCCATAAGATCGCCTCGAATGTGCGAGAACTTGAGGGGGCGATGAACAGGATCGTCGCCCACTCCACACTGGTCGGCCGGGAGATCTCCATGGAGACCACGCGGGAGGTGCTTCATGACCTTCTCCGCGCTCACGACCGGCGTCTGACGATCGAGGATATTCAGCGCCAGGTCGCCACACACTTCCAGGTGCGCGTGGCGGACATGCATTCCCCCAGGCGGTCCCGCTCGGTCGCGCGTCCCCGTCAGGTGGCGATGTATCTTGCCAAGGCACTCACGACGCATTCGCTGCCGGAGATAGGCCGGGCTTTTGGCGGGCGCGATCACACCACTGTTCTCCACGCGGTCCGCAAGGTGGATGCCCTGAAGAGCGAAGATCGGCAGTTCGACGAAGATGTCGAAATGCTGAAACGTCTCCTGGAAAACTGACGCCGAAACCTCCTATTTCCGGCCCCGCATGGCGCTCTCTTCGCCTGTTGTGCTCGTGGCGTGTCAAAAGACGCCAAACGACGGCGATTCAAGGGCGATTCCGCTCTTGTTCCAGGATGGTTGTGCTATAGTGACGTGACGCGGAGGGGGCTTGGCCGACGGTTACGTCTGGAGGCTGGTCCCACCGTCTGCATCTGGGCCTCCAGACGGCCCATCCACGCGCGTCACATCAGCACGGAACACTCGGAATTATGAAAATCGTCATCGACCGCGCCGTCCTTCTTCGGCCTCTCGGACATGTGCAAAGCTGCGTGGAACGACGGAACACCATTCCTATTCTCTCGAACGTGCTGATCCGCGCGGCAGACGGCGCTTTGAGCCTGACGGCGACCGACATGGACATGGACATCCGGGAGTCGGTCGGCTGCGACGTGGCCCAGTCCGGCGAGACGACGCTGCCCGCACACACCCTCTACGACATCGTCCGGAAGTGCCCTGCCGGCTCCGAGGTGACGGTGGAAGCAACGGGGGAGACGACCCGGGCGACGGTCCGTTCCGGGCGGTCGAATTTCAGCCTGCCCGCGCTGCCGACGGACGAGTTTCCGGCGCTTACGGGCGATGAGTTGCCGCACCGATTCGTGATCTCGGCGGCTGATATGCGGACGCTGATCGACCGCACACGCTTCGCGATCTCGACGGAAGAGACGCGGTATTATCTGAACGGCATCTATCTCCATGCAGCCACCTCCAACGACGTGCCCGTCCTGCGGGCCGTAGCGACGGATGGGCACCGGCTGGCGCGGGTTCAAATGCCTTTGCCGGACGGGGCAGGCGGCATGCCATCGGTGATCGTGCCGCGAAAGGCGATCGGTGAAGTCCGAAAGCTGATCGAGGATGCGGAAGGCGAGATCGAGGTGTCCCTGTCCGACACCAAGATCCGTTTTGCCTTCGACGATACGGTGCTGACGACCAAGCTCATCGACGGCACCTTCCCGGACTATGAGCGGGTGATCCCGACCGGCAACGACAAGACGCTCTCTGTCGATTGCCGCCGGTTCGCAGAGGCAGTGGACCGGGTGGCAACGATCTCCACCGAGAAATCCCGTTCCGTTAAGCTGGCGATCGGCGAGGGGACACTGACCCTGTCCGCCTCCAGCCCGGAAAATGGAACCGCGACCGAGGAGATCGAAGTCGCTTACGGCTCCACCCCGATGGAGATTGGGTTCAATTCCCGCTATCTGCTCGATATCGCGGGGCAAATTCCCGGTGATGACGCGACGGCTGTCTTCTCGCTTGCGGACTCGGCGTCGCCGACGATCGTCCGGGACAAGCTTGATGAGGACGCGCTCTATGTTCTCATGCCCATGCGGGTGTGATTGGCGCTCCAGAGTCCATGCGGAGCCTTCGGGCGAGGGCCGGCGTTTCCCGGCGGCCACCCCTGCGGGTCCGAGATAAGATGAGGCATATGCGAGAGAGTGAGCACAGGGCGGCTAGGCATCAGGGAGTCGGGTCGGCCGATTGTACCGATGTGGGCGCCCGCGTGGCCCGTCTCTCGCTGTCCGATTTCCGGAACTATGAGACCGCGCGGCTGGACGTTGCAGCACCGGCCGTGGTTTTGACCGGGCCGAACGGCGCCGGTAAGACAAACCTGCTGGAAGCGATCTCCTTTCTGGCTCCGGGACGCGGGCTCCGCCGGGCCACGATCAGCGCCGTCCGGCGGCTTTCGGCGGAAGAGGGCAAACCTTGGGCGGTGTCGGCACGGCTCCACATCGGGGGGGACGAGGTCCAAATCGGGACCGGTTTTGATGTCGGCGGATCGGGTGACGAGGCCGCTCGCGGGTCGGAACGCAGGATCGTCCGGGTGGATGGTGTGCCGCTTAAGAGCCAGGCGAGGCTCAGCGACATTCTGACGGTCTCCTGGCTGACGCCGCAGATGGACCGGCTGTTCATTGAGGGGGCGACGAACCGGCGGCGGTTCCTGGACCGGCTGGTCCACGCGTTTGATGCGGAGCACGCCGGTCGGGTCAATGCCCATACCCATGCCCTTCGGGAGCGGAGCCGGCTTCTCAAGGCGGGATCCAGAGACCCGCACTGGCTGACGGCCCTTGAGGATCAGGCGGCCAGTGCCGCGGTGGCGGTTGCAGCCGCGCGATTGGAGCTGATCAGCCGTTTGACGCCGGAGTTGGCGCAGGACCGGGGGCCGTTTCCCGCCGCGCGTCTCGCGCTGCTGGGCGCTGTGGAAGAGCGGTTGCAGTCCGAACCCGCGCTCGCGGTGGAGGATTGGCTCCGCGCCAGCCTTGCCGACAGCCGGAGTGTGGAAGCCGGGGAAGCGTCGTCCGTGCCGGGCCCACACCGCAGCGACCTTGCGGTGACTCATCTCGGCAAGGACATGCCCGCGACCGCATGTTCGACCGGTGAACAGAAAGCCCTCCTGGTCGCCATCGTGCTGGCGCATGCCAATGCGCGGGCGCGGGAGGACGGCAAGCCGCCCATCCTGCTGATGGATGAGGTTGCCGCCCATCTCGACCGGGACCGCCGCGATGTCCTGTTCGACCTGCTGCTCGATCTTGGCGGGCAGGTCTGGCTGACCGGCACGGACCGGTCCCTGTTCGAGGCGCTCGAAGGCCGGGCGCAGTTTCATACCGTCACCGGAGGGGCCGTCTCGGAGCCCGACCGGAGCTTGACGGTGGTCGGATCCGGTGCGTTCGGCGCCGGTCGGACCGAACTCCGAGACGCGATCCGAAGGAAGTGAGACGCAGATGAGTGATCCAGCCCTGTCCGAGGACCTTGGACCCGAAGACGGCGAGTACGGCGCAGACTCCATCAAGGTGCTGCGGGGCCTGGACGCCGTGCGCAAGCGTCCGGGCATGTACATCGGCGACACGGACGACGGCTCAGGCCTTCATCACATGATCTACGAGGTGGTGGACAACGCCATCGACGAGGCGTTGGCCGGGCATTGCGACACGGTCTCCGTGTCCTTGAACTCGGACGGCTCGGTCACGGTTTCCGACAATGGCCGGGGGATCCCGGTCGCCGTCCACGCGGAAGAAGGCGTATCCGCCGCCGAGGTCATCATGACCCAGCTCCATGCCGGTGGTAAGTTCGACCAGAACTCCTACAAGGTCTCGGGCGGTCTGCATGGCGTTGGCGTATCCGTCGTCAACGCGCTCTCGTCCGTGCTCGATCTCCGGATCTGGCGGGAAGGGCAAGCCCACCATATCCGCTTCAAGCATGGCGATGCCGAGGCGCCGCTGGCGATTGTTGGACCGTCTGACGGCAAGACCGGGACCGAGATCTCGTTCACCCCGTCCACCGACACGTTCACGAACACCGAGTTCGACTACGGAACACTGGAACACCGTCTCCGGGAGCTCGCCTTCCTGAACTCGGGCGTGCGGATCACGCTGACCGATGAGCGGGGGGCCGAGCCGAAGCATACCGAGATGTTTTACGAAGGCGGGCTTGAGGCCTTCGTGAAGTATCTCGACCGGAACCGCACCGCGCTGCACGCCCCGCTGGTCGTCGCGTCGGAGAAGGACGACATCACGGTCGAGCTGTCGATGGAATGGACGGACAGCTATCACGAGACGATGCTGTGCTTCACCAACAACATCCCGCAACGGGACGGTGGTACCCACCTCGCCGGGTTCCGTGGCGCGTTGACGCGGACGGTGAACGCCTATGCGCTTGAGAGCGGGATCGCGAAGAAGGAGAAGGTCCAGCTCACCGGCGACGATGCCCGCGAGGGGCTGACGGCAATCCTGTCGGTCAAGGTGCCGGACCCGAAGTTCTCCTCACAGACCAAGGACAAGCTCGTCTCCTCCGAGGTGCGGCCCGTGGTCGAGGCGGTCGTGGGTGAGCGGCTTCAGCAATGGTTCGAGGAGCATCCGGCGGAAGCCAGGAAGGTCGTATCAAAGGCCTACGAGGCCGCGGCCGCCCGTGAGGCGGCGCGGAAGGCGCGCGAGCTGACCCGACGCAAGGGCGCGCTCGACATCGCGAACCTTCCCGGCAAGCTCGCCGACTGTCAGGAGCGGGATGCCAGCCAGGCCGAGCTCTTCCTGGTTGAGGGTGACTCCGCCGGTGGCTCTGCCAAACAGGCCCGCGACCGGCGGACCCAGGCGATCCTCCCGCTCCGGGGTAAGATCCTCAACGTAGAAAGGGCCCGGTTCGACAAGATGCTATCGAGCCAGGAAATCGGCACCATGATCGCTGCCCTCGGCACCGGGATCGGGGCGGAGGACTTCGATCCGGATAAGATCCGCTACCACAAGATCATCATCATGACGGACGCGGACGTCGATGGCAGTCACATCCGGACGTTGTTGCTCACCTTCTTCTTCCGGCAGATGCCGGAGCTTGTTGAGAGAGGTTATCTCTACATCGCGCAGCCGCCGCTTTTCCGGGCCAAGCGCGGGAACGAGGAGACCTATCTCAAGGACGAGAAGGCGCTTGAGGACTTCCTGACTGAGAACGGGATCAAAGGTGCCAGCCTGGATCACGGGAACGGCAGCCGTCTCGTCGGCCCGGACCTCGCCCGGCACGCGGGTATGGCGCGGGAGGCGAAGGAGGCCATTGATGCCCTGGCACGCCGCATCGGCTCCCCGGTTGTGGTGGAACAGGCCGTCTTGGCTGGCGCGCTTCTGGCGGAGAGCTTCGAGGACGACAGCCGGGCCGCGGCCGTGGCGGCCGCTCTTGCAAGCCGGTTGGATACCTTGGCGGACCCCGTGGAGAGGGGGTGGACGGGCCGTTTTGATGGAGAGGCGGCGGAGATCATTGTCGAGCGGACCCTGCGCGGAGTCACCGAGCGCTACCGGTTTGACCGGGCCGCCGCCGCGACCGCCGAAGCCCGTCGGCTTGCGGGCATGCGGGACGAGCTGGTGGAGATTTACGGCGCCGAGACGACGTTGACCGTGAAAGAAGATGTGACACCGTTGACCGGTCCGGCAGCCCTCGCCAGCACGGTTCAGGCCATCGGCCGCAAGGGTCTCACGATCAACCGGTACAAGGGGCTCGGTGAGATGAACCCCGAGCAGCTTTGGGAGACCACGCTGGATCCGAACTTGCGCACCCTGCTGCAGGTGCGTGTGGCGCACGCGGATGAGGCGCAGGAGGTCTTCTCCACCCTGATGGGCGATGTGGTTGAGCCGAGGCGGGAGTTCATCCAGGACAACGCCCTCAAGGTCACCAACCTGGATGTCTAAGGAGCTATGGCGGACGTAGCGGAAATCCCGGCTCCCGCGCCGGCTTCCGCCGGGC
Organism: Thalassobaculaceae bacterium; assembly: GCA_963691835.1. Classification (GTDB taxonomy): domain Bacteria; phylum Pseudomonadota; class Alphaproteobacteria; order Thalassobaculales; family Thalassobaculaceae. Next base: position 1,891,088 of record OY829383.1, on the reverse strand, counting down.
CAGGTCCGGCGGGTGAGGAGGGCCGCATCGTCGGCCTGTCGCCGCAGGATCTTCGGGTCAAACGCGGCCGCGCCATCGTCGATACGGTTTCAGTGAACAAGGCACTCGACAAAGCCTGGTCCGAAACCGAGACGATCGAGGCGTTTCGCGCCCGCATGCTCGTCGCCCTGAAAGCGTTCCTCGCCGACGGCCGCGCGGAAATCAAACGCCGCTTCATGGAGAGCAGCAACGGCGCGGCCTGCGTGCGCGAGGGCGCCTACCTGATGGATCGCCTGATCCAATCAGTGGCAACGACGACGATCGACCGGGTCTACCGGACGTCGAACCCAACGGATGGGGAGCAGATGGCCATCCTCGCCATCGGCGGCTACGGGCGGGGAGAACTGGCCCCGTCTTCCGATATCGACCTGCTGTTCCTCCATCCCTACAAACAGACAGCCAGCGGTGAGCAGGTTATCGAGTTCGTGCTCTACATGCTTTGGGATCTGGGTCTCAAGGTCGGGCATGCGACCCGGTCGGTCGACGAATGCCTTCGCCAGGCGAAAGGCGACATGACCATTCGGACCTCTCTGCTCGAGGCCCGGTATCTCTGGGGAGTGCCGTCGCTCGCCGACGATCTCCGCCAGCGCTTCCAGAATGAACTGGTGCTCGGTACCGAGACCGAATTCATGGAAGCCAAGCTGGCGGAGGCGGAAGACCGGCACGAGCGGCTGGGTGATTCCCGTTACGTCATCGAGCCGAATGTGAAGGACGGGAAAGGCGGGCTTCGGGACATCCACCGGCTGTTCTGGATCGGCAAGTACCTCTATCAGGTCGACGCCGTGCGGGACCTTGTGCCCAAGGGTGTGCTCACCATGGATGAAGCCCGCCGGTTCGCTAAGGCGCAGAAATGGCTGTGGACGGTCCGGTGTCATCTCCACTATCTGGCCGGGCGGCCGGAGGAGCGGCTGACCGTCGACCTTCAGCCCGAGATCGCGGCCCGGTGCGGCTATACTGATCGCGCCGGTCAGGTCGCGGTCGAGCGCTTCATGAAGCACTTCTACCTCGTCGCAAAGGACGTGGGCGACCTGACCCGTATCCTGTGCGCCGCGGTCGAGGCGGGCAGGGGGCGCAAGCCGCGTTTCCGGTTGCTGCCGCGGTTCTTTGGCGGTCCCCGCATCATTGGTGACCTCAAGATCGAAGGGGAACGGGTCACTGTTGCCGACGACAACGCGTTCGAGCGCGATCCGGTTAACATGATCCGTCTCTTCCGGGTGGCCCAATCCGAGAACGTAGGTCTGCATCCCCATGCATTGCGTCTGATCACCCAATGCTTGAAAACGGTTGGTGCCGATCTCAGGAAAGACCCGGAGGCGAACCGCCTTTTCCTGGAGATCGTCGCCGCTCCGGAGGGGCCGGAGCGCATCCTGCGCCGGATGAACGAGTCCCAGCTTCTGGGCCGGTTTATTCCCGACTTCGGCCGTGTCGTCGCCCAGATGCAGTACGACATGTACCACGTCTACACGACGGATGAGCATACCCTGATCATGCTCGGTATCCTCCACCGGATCGAGAAGGGGGAGCTGGCGGAGGCCGCGCCGATCGCCACGGAAGTCGTGCATAAGGTGCAGTCGCGCCGCGCACTCTATGTGGCTGCGTTCCTCCATGACATCTGCAAAGGGCGGGGCGGCGACCACTCCATTCTGGGGGAGAAGGCCGCACGCCGTCTTTGTCCCCGCTTCGGCATGACCGACGAGGAGACGGAGACCGTCGCCTGGCTGGTCCGATGGCATCTGCTGATGTCTTATGCCGCCTTCAAACGGGATGTGTCCGACCCGAAGACGGTTCAGGACTTCTGCGAAATCGTCCGGTCACCCGAGCGTCTTAAGCTGCTGCTGGTGTTGACGGTTGCCGACATCCGCGCGGTCGGACCGACCGTTTGGAACGGATGGAAGGCGTCACTGTTGCGGGAGCTTTACCGCAGCGCGGACGAGGTTCTGTCCGGCGACGCCAAGGGTGCGGGCAAACGCGCCCGGGTCGCAGCGGCCCGTTCTGCGCTGGCCGAGCGTCTTTCGGATTGGCCGGAGGCGGACCTGGAAGCCCATCTGGCCCGTCCCTACGACTCCTACTGGATCGTTTTCGATGCTGATCATCACGTCCGGCATGCGGAGATGGTCCGGCGGGCAGAGGCGGATAAGGCGCCGCTGACGGTTGACGCCCGGGTGGACACAGTCCGGGACGCGACGGAGATCACCGTCTACGCGGCCGACCATCCTGGTCTCTTTTCCCGCATCGCCGGGGCGTTGCCGGCGAGCGGGGCGGACATCGTGGATGCGCGGATCACGACGCTGAAGAACGGCATGGTCCTGGACGTCTTCTGGGTCCAGGGCGAAGGCCGAAGTGCCTTTGACAGACCCGATAAGCTCGCGCGTCTGTCGGCGCGCATTCAGCGGGCGCTCGCCGGGAAGATGGACATCGACGCGGAGATCGAGAAGCGCCGGCCGAGATTCCCAAAACGCGCCAGCCGCATGACAGTGCCACCCCGGGTCCTGATCGACGACACGGCAAGTCAGACCCATACGGTGATCGAGGTGAACGGGACTGATCAGCCGGGTCTGCTGTATCGCATCACACGCGCGCTCTCCCGCATCAACGTCCAGATCTACTCGGCGCGGATCTCCACTTATGGAGAGAGCGTCGTCGATGTCTTCTACGTGAAGGACCTGTTCGGCCTGAAGATCGTGGATCCGGCCCGGCATGAGCAGATCCGGTCCGCGCTGCTGGACGCGGTGGCCCTCCCGGAGGACGGGACGTCGGATTGAGGGCCGCGCCGGTCAGGGATGTGCGTCGATACGGTCCTACGGCCAGGCTCCGAATGACGCTATGGTCATCAGATCGTTTCAACCATCGCCGTCTGGCACAGCATGTCGTCGTCCACCCGCCGATCGAAGAACCGCAAGGCTGAGACCCAGGACAAGGCCAAGCTCGTCGCGGTCGATGTCGCCGTGGTCGGGGCCGGACCCGCTGGCTTGGCGGCGGCTGCCGCTCTCTCGGATCTGGGGCTCACCATTGCCCTGATCGATCGTGTGTCCCTCAAATCGCTGCTCACGCCGGGGGCGGATGGCCGGACCACGGCCATCGCGGCCGTTGGCCGCCCCTTCTTCGAGGGGATCGGCATCTGGGAGGCGCTGGGGCCCCACGCCTCACCCATCGACGACATTGAGATCATCGACCAAGGAGCGGGAGATGCGGCCCTGCACTACGGGTCGGATGAGGTCGGCGGGGGGCCCATGGGATGGATCGTGGACAACGCGGATCTGCGGCGGTCACTGGCCGACGCGGTTCGGGCACGGCCCGCGATCCGGCTGATCGAACAGGATACGGTGGTATCAAGCGGAGCCGATGCCTCTCACATGACCCTCCGCCTGGACTCGGGTCTGACGATCAGGGCCTCACTCGTCGTGGCGGCGGACGGCCGGTCATCCCGCTTGCGGGAGGGGGCAGGGATCCGAACCATCGGCTGGCCCTACGGTCAGTCCAGCCTTGTCTGCACGGTGTCGCATACGATCAACCACCGGAACACGGCGTTCGAGGTCTTCAGGCCGGACGGGCCGCTGGCGCTCTTGCCGCTACCCGGTGAGACCCGGTCATCGGTGGTGTGGAGCCAAGAGACCGCCGAAATTGAGCGGTTGATGGCCTTGGACCCCTCCCTGTTCTCCGCCGAGATTTCGGACGCCTTTGGAGACCGCTTGGGGCCGCTGACGCTCGAAGGTGAGCGTTGGTCCTGGCCACTGTCGCTTGTGCAGGCGGAGCGGTATGCGGACCGGCGTCTCGTCCTGGTCGGCGATGCGGCCCGGGCGATCCACCCGATCGCGGGGCAGGGGTTCAACCTCGCAATCAAGGATATTGCGGCCCTCTCCGATGTTCTCGGCGAGGCCCAAAGACTGGGGCTCGATATCGGCTCGGCTCATACCCTGGACCGATATCAGCGATGGCGGCGGTTCGATTCCACACTGATGGTCGCGGCGACGGACGGGCTCAACAGGCTCTTTGCAACACGCTTTGCCCCCGCGCGTGCGGCCCGGGCGATCGGACTTGCCGCACTGGGCCGCTTGCCGGGTCTCAAACGCACCCTCATCCGGGGCGCGATGGGAACCCTCGGCACGTTGCCGGCGTTGCTTAAGGATGGGTGAGCGCGTCGCTCACGGATCGCGGCCGAGGCCCTCGCTGGTCAGCCGTTCCAGGTAGTTGCCCCAGATCCGGTCGCGGTCGGAACCCAACTCCCTCAGATAGCGCCATGTATAGAGGCCCGTATCGTGACCGTCGTCGAAGACGATCCGGATCGCATAGTTGCCCACCGGCTCGATCTCGCGGATGTCGACGTTCCGTTTGCCGCTGACGGTCTTCTTCTGGGTCGGCCCATGGCCTTGAACTTCGGCCGACGGGCTTTCGACCCGAAGGAGCTCGGCGGAGATCTCGACGGTTTCACCTATATCGAAATCCACCTCAAGCGTCCGGGCCTCCCGCCGGTAGCGCACATCTGTCGGCCAGGCTGACGTGGAAAAACGATCCTCACTCATACCAACAACCCCTTTCAGGCCCGGTCCGGGCCGTCGGGCTCCCGGACTTCGCGCAGGGCCGCCCGTCCACCGGCCACCGGGTCGTCTTCCACAGCCCTGGCCTCGTCCACCAACATGATCGGGACGCCGTTACGGATCGGGAAGGCGAGGCCCGCCTGATCGCTGATCAACTCCTGCGCGGCCCTGTCGTAACGGAGTGGCGATTTGGTCAACGGGCAGACCAAGATCTCAAGCAGCTTCGGGTCGACGTCCCGGTCGCCGCTTTCCGGCCCATCAGGTTGGCCAGTCGTTCGTCTAGTGTCTTTGTCAGTATCTTTGTCAGTGTCTGGGGCCATCATCGCTTCCGGCGTTGAAACCGGCCATCTCCAGAAGGGTGATCATCGTCGTGCCGCGCTCGGTCAGCGACGTCGCCTCAAGCAGGGCCTGCTTCTCCGTGGGTGAGAACGGGCAAACCATGGACAACGTGGTGATCAGCTGGGGGTCGGTGGCACCGTCGATGGCATCCCAGTCGGCAACAATACCGTTCTGATCAAAGTAGGTCCTCAGCGCGGTGACAAGGCGGGTGCGATCCAGCGCGCAGTCGTCGGCGCAATGAAGATCCTTCGAGTATCCCGCCCAATCCGCCACAACACGGCGGTAGCCCCGAAGCGACGGAATTTCCTGTTCGACCCGGAACCGGATCATACCGGTCAACGTGATCAGGTAGCGTCCGTCCTCGGTTTCCGTGAAAGAGGTGATTTTCCCCGCACACCCCGTCTCGAAGAGGGCGGGCTTCTTCTCCTCGGCCGCTGACGGCAGCGGTTGGATCATGCCGATCAGCCGATCGGTGCCCAAGGCATCCTGAACCATCGCGAGGTAGCGGGGCTCGAAGATGTTGAGCGGCAGACGTCCCTCCGGGAGCAGGAGCGCTCCCGACAGCGGGAACACCGGTATGGTTGCCGGCAGATCGTCAAGCGTGGGGCGCAGGGGCGTTTCGCTCATGGAGTTCCGTCTTTCGGGGACCGGTCGCGCCGGCCCTATGAGAACAGGATCGACGATAGGCGCCGTCTGGCCTGAATCGTCAGTTTGTCGGTCGGTCCCATGGCTTCGAACAGTTTCAGGAGCTGCTGGCGGGCCGCTCCCTCCTCCCAGTCCCGGTCGAGCTTGATGGATTCCAGCAAAACGTCGACCGCCCCCTCACGGTCGCCGCCCCCGAACAGGGCTGCTGCCAGATCGATACGTGCCTGATGGTCTGACGGATCGGCTGCGATCCGGGCCCGCAGATCGGCCACGTCCCCTGCCTCGCCCCCTGCGGACAGCAGATCGAGCTGGGAGATCACACTCTGGATCTCCTGCGCTTTCTTGAGCTCGTCCGGCAGCCCGTCGAGCATGCCACGGGCCCGGTCAATTTCTTCGAGGCCGATCAGCGCCCGAGCCATACCCGCGATGCCCCGGAGATTCTCGGCGTCATGCTGAAGGATCTGGCCGAAGAGACCGGCGGCCCCGGCGAAATCCTCATCCGCCAACATCTGTTCCGCCGCATCCAGCGCCTCGTTGAGCGGCGAATCACCCGCAGCTCCGCGCGTCAGACGCTTCACGAAGTCCCGGACTTGGCTTTCCGGCAGAGCACCGCTGAATCCGTCCACCGGGCGGCCGTTGTCGAAGGCGAACACTGCGGGGATCGACTGAACCCGCATCTGCTGCGGAATCTCCGGATGCTTATCGATGTCGAGCTTGACCAGCTTCACCGCACCGGCCGAGTCCCGAACGACCTTCTCCAGGATCGGGGTCAGGGATTTACAGGGACCGCACCACTCCGCCCAGAAGTCGACGATCACCGGCACCTCGCGTGAGGCATTGATGACATCGTCCATGAAGGCTTCGGTGGTCGTGTCCTTGATGAGATCCGGTGCCTGTCCCCCTGGGGTGGCGCCAATGAGCGGCTCCATCGCCTGACCCTTTCCTGCGTGTCGAGAGTAACTTGGTCCGCCGGATTGCCCCGGCAAGGCAGGAGGCCCCCGCAATCGGTGAGCCTCCGGTATCGATAGGGTCCCGGCGCGTCAATCCGGGGCCCGAAACAACCCCTTAGAGGGGCGAGAGATCCATCTCGGTGGCCGTGTGGCCGGTATCCTTCAGGAACCGCCGGAGCCCGTCGGGCGTGATGGCAACGGTCATCTCGTTGGTCAACGGATGGAAGTTGAGCGGGGCCATGGTCATCAGTTCCTGGTCCAGTATCACGGTCACCGCATTTTCCGTGTCGTTGACAAGCGCCAACGGGGAAACCGCGCCGGGCCGGATGCCCAGGGTCTTCCAAAGACGGTCGGGACTTCCAAAGGAAAGGCGGGCGCCCCCAAGGGCCGCTCCTAGAGCCTTCAGGTCTATGGCCCGGTCCTCAAGACACACGACCAGCCACATCTTTCCCTTCTTGTCCCGAAGGAAGAGGTTTTTGACGTGCGCACCGGGAAGTTCCCCGCGCAACGCTTTTGAGTCCTCGACCGTGAACAGAGGCGGGTGGCTGTGATCTTCATGTTCCACGCCCAGGGCGTCGAGGCGCGCCAGCAGCGCTTCCGGCAGCGTGGGCGGCGTCTCCTGGGTCTGGTCGGGAGCGGTTGTGGGCGCGTCGGTCACGGTGACGAACTCCTGGCAATGAGGGCGTGGCGCGCCCCGCCATCGGCAACGGCAGGACGGATGATGGCTCCGCGGTGGTTGACCCCGGCGGAATGGGCGGAAATCAGCTTGTTGTCGGATACGACACGCGGGTTTTAACGCCCCCTGCCGCGACGCGCGAGCCTTTAGAGCAGAAGCGTTTCAGGATCGACTTTCAGGGCTTGCATTCCGCCGCGCGCTTTGTATTATCCGCGCTCTCCAGCGCCATAGGCGCCGGGCGCGGGCGTAGCTCAGGGGTAGAGCGCAACCTTGCCAAGGTTGAAGTCGTGAGTTCGAATCTCATCGCCCGCTCCAATTCTTCTTCGCATACTCTGAAAGTGGCTGATGGCCGGTCTTTCGCGAAAAAGTCACTATATCCAGCCACTTACAGTCTGCGTGTCCTCCACCACAGTGCTACACTGCGGAGATGGACGAGGTGGCCAAACTTACCGGTCTAACAAAGCGCCCGCGATCATCGAACTGGCAAGTTCGGATCAAGGTTCCGGCTGATCTCCAAGCCCTTTACGGTCGCGCGGAGATCACGAGGTCGCTACGCACTCCCAATCGTCAGGAGGCCGAGGTTCGTTGGTACCAAGTGACCGGCGAGATACGGGATGAACTCGACCGGAAGCGGGAGGAGCTGAGACGCCGAATGCTCACCGAACCCCGTCCTGATGCGATCCGAAGGGTACGGCGAAGAACCGTGAGCATGCCAGATCGACCACAGGGTAAGCCTCTCACGATCCAGTCCGCTACCGAGCTAGCTCGCCGTTGGTTCCGAGAGGGGTTGGCCAAGCGCTGTGTCGCTGCGCCCCACGATCACGATGAAGCCATCGCCGAAACAAGGTCGATGCTGGCTTACTTCTCCAACGCGGACGATGGCGGTGTTCTGGCGAGAACCCAGAGCGCAGCCCATCAGCTGCTCCACGACCATGGTTACGGCGGTTGTGTAGGAGAGCCGGCATTCGATCATCTGACCGAGCTACTGCGGCAAGCGATGTTCGAAATGGAGAAGCTCGATCTCCAACGATTGGAGACAGGATCGGATGATGCAATCCGATCCACTCTGTTTGGTCCATCGCACTTTCGTGAGGTCATTGAGCCGGGTTCTGTGGGCGCGATGACGGATGGCCAAACCACCGTGGGCGAAGCGCTCGACCGCTATGTACCCGAGACATGGGATGATCGCTCGAATTCGGATCGCCGCGATGCCAAGAAGATACACCGCTGGACCGGCACGATCCGCGAGTTCTTTGGGTCGGATACGGCGCTGGAGAGTATCGAACCCATTAAGGTCGATGCGTTTTTCAAGTTGGTTAAACGACAACCGGTACACAAGCAGGTGCGCTATCCGGGGTTTTCTTTGGAGGATGCCGCGCTTGCCGCAGAGAAAGACGGAGCCAAGACCTTCGCGTACGAAACAGCGGAGCGATACCGACGTGAGCTGAAACGATTTTTCGATTGGTGCCGCTTGCAGGGGATTGTGTCGAAGGACCCTGCTGCAGTTGTGAAACCCCCGAAGCGGAAGCCGGGGGACAAGGAAAAGCGAGTACCGTTCAAGATCGACGAGCTGCAGAGGATGTTCTCGACGCTACTTTATGTTGGTTGCCTAAACGATGGCCGTGGCTTCAACCGTCCGGGAACCGAGAGACCAAGACGAGGTCGATTTTGGGTCCCGCTTCTTGGCCTGTTCACTGGAGCGCGAGCGGGTGAACTTTGCCAGTTACGAGTTGAGAATTTCAAGAGAACCAAGAGCGGCACGGACTATTTCGTCATCCGAAGCGACGGAGAGGGGATGTCGGTGAAGAATAAAAATGCTCTGAGGGATGTGCCAATCCACAGCGAGCTTGTGAGACTAGGATTGTTAGAGTTCGTTAACGAGAGGCATAGGACGGGACAATCCAACCTATTCCCCGAGATGTTGGCGGACGGCAATGCACCAAGCAAGCTGTTCTCATCTCGGTTTAGCAGCTTTATGAAATCCGTGAAGCTGAAACGTGAAGGACTAACATTTCACTCGTTTCGTCACACGGCGCGACAAGCTCTCCGCCGTGCCGACCTTTTTCGAGAAGCTGGCCATCGCGCGGATGAGCATATCGACGATGCGTTTGGATGGTCCAAGGGTCAGGGTATGGCTAGCCGATATGGAGAAGATTGGCCCGTTGATGAGTTAGCCAAGTTGGCTGAGCTGATTGAGTACCCTGACCTCGATCTCTCGCACCTTTATCCGAGCGTCTCAGAGGCTGTCAGAGAGCCCGGAGACCGTCTGGATGGGGAGAAGTAGGGTTCGGAACGGCTAGGGCACTCAGAGAGCCTCTGAGAGGGCCATGCCGCCTCGCATTCGGTCTGCCACCATTTGCCGAAGTCACCCGCGTTCCGCCCAGCGTTCTCGCGCGACCGCGCCAGCCTCGCAGCGGACTTCTCCCGCGACCGATCTACCGCTGCGGAGATAGCTGCACTGATCCCCCGACTTTCCCCGTGCGGTGACGTGTCAGCGTCACCAGACGTGTTAGAAAGTGCGCTTTTAGAAGGTTCTCTCTTAAGTATGCCGGTTGGCCGAACATCTGTTTGCCGGTCTACCGGCACTCTGTTTACCGGCTGGCCGGACATACGCGGCTTTTTCGGGGTCTTAATCTTGCTCACGCGGTCCTCCTCCGGGGTCCAGTGCGGGGTCACTTCGTACAAATGCCCGTGCGGTGGCCCAACGCTCCGGGTCTCGAACCCGCGCCTACGCGTGTCGGAGGCTCACTCAGAGCGGGAAGCTCCATTGGAGTGGGGGAACGACGGTACGATGTTTCAAGGGCTCTCAGAGAGCCTCTGGCGGCGGCTTGGGTGAGAACGCTTCGAGCTGACGAAGGGCGATTTCCAAGTCCCGTTTGGGGAGTTGCCGACACAGGGCGAGTACCTCAGCGATCAACGCCTCCCGCTCACGATCCTTGGCCGAGATGTCTCCGACTTCGAAGAAGGCGTGCACCGGAACGCCAAGCACACGGCTGAGCCCGATTAACGTATCCTCGCTGGGCAGGTTCAACCCCCGCTCAATCGCGCTGATCGTTTCCTCCTGACGCCCGAGCGCATCCGCAAGGTCCCGCTGCGTGTGTCCCGCAGCGCGGCGCAAAGACCTGATCCGTTGTCCGACGAGTACCCGAAGTTCCATGCCGAAGCATCCCTATTGGTGATGACTTCTGACACGAGACATTTCTACGTCTTCGAATTGAAAACCCGAAGCTAAGATGGGAGTATGGCTTTCAACTCGAACCAACACCTTTGGCGGGAGTCAGGAATGATGAGAACGATTGTGGGTGCGATGGTTGCTGTCGCGGTTGTTGCTGGCGTGGCCAATGTGTCCGTCGCAGCGGAAGTCACGGAAGCGGCGCTCCCCGCGTACTGCGAGTACGAGCGTCGATCGCTGGAGATCACGCGGGAGAGCCAGAAACGGTTCACGGATATCGCCAAGGCCGATGAATGGGCCGAGGCGGAAGTCCGCAAGCTCAACAAACCTCTGGAGGAACAGACAGGCGTATCGTTCTACGCGCTCCTCGCACACGCCATCAAGAACCGTTGGAAGATCAAGTGCAACGCGATGAACGCAAGCAAGCCGATGCTTGATGGAACAGCAGCTGCGGCGGCGACAAGCGCAGATGTTTCCAGAGCGAAAGACCTCTTGGAGAGCTACTATCTGTTTAGGCTAAACAGCGACGAGTATCCGCTGTTCGAGAAGGGGCGTTACAGTGCAATCCGGTGCACGTGGGAGACGGTAGCCTCAACTCGGTTTGTAGGCTGCCAGCCGATCAGTTTCTCGGAGCGGGGGAGCATGGGGGTGTATGCGGTGGGAAAGAGCCCGGATGGGTCCGACCTAATCGCTCCGATCAATGGCAAGGCGATGACGCACATTGAGGGAATGCCTCAGCTCAAGCAGGGCGAGCAGGAGGTTACGGTTGCATCGTACACTGGGTCGCAAGTTGACATTCCAGCTGTACTTCAGCAATTGAAGTAGACACTAACCTATTGAATTTAAAGGAAATTTATTGACAGAGGATTGCTCCCTTGGTACTATACCTAGTACCGAGGGAGCGTGTGATGCAATGCATTGAGGGGTTCGCTGATCTAGAGCGACTGGGGCGTGTACGGCTGTCCAAGCACTTCCAGCTCCGCCAATTTCTGCATTCGGAGATCGCGGCGTTCTATCGCCTGCCAAACGTTCCGGAAGACCCGAAACTCGCTATCGAGAACGGGCGTAAGTTGTGCGAGACGATCCTAGAGCCGATCACAGAAGCGTTCGGGCCGATTATCGTTCGGTCTGGTTACCGTTCGCGGTGCTTGAACGAGTTTGGTGCGAAGCGGCGGCTCAAGTGCGCGAGCAACGCGAAGAACGCGGCCTATCACGTGTGGGACCTTTTGGATGATCAGGGATACAGGGGCGCTGCGGCCTGTATCACCGTTCCATGGCTGATCGATCATGGACGTTGGGCGGAGACATCGAGCCAGATGGCATGGTGGGTTCACGACAACTTGCCGTTTCATCGCCTGACGTTCTTCACCTCGCCGGGGACGTTCAACGTGGGATGGCACGAGCGACCAGTACGCGAGGTCTTCACCTACCAGCGTCCCAAGCGGTGGCTCTTGCGGGAGGGTTGGCTGGATGGGTATGGCGATCACTCAGACCGCTACACCGGTTTCCCGGTCGAACGGAGGCGAGAACCACAAGATGTTGTGGTTTGTGCACCCCGGTGCACGAGACCATCCTAACCCACCATGATACAGAACCCAAAAATCGGTTCCCGGCACGTCTCAAGCAAAATCCGGAACCAGTGTACGGGGGAACACGTGCTCCCGAAGGCGGAACCGCGCGGCGGCGGTGCGCAATGGATCGCCTACTTCCGGGTCTCGACCGACCGGCAGGGCGTGTCCGGTCTCGGCCTCGACGCCCAGCGCGACGCGGTGGAGCGATATGTAAATCAGGTCGGCGGGAACCTGATCGCAGCATACACTGAGGTCGAGAGCGGCAAGTCCCACAAGAACCGGCCCCAGCTACAAGCGGCCCTCGACGAATGCCGGAAGCGGAAGGCCCGGCTGGTGATCGCAAAGCTGGACCGCCTCGCGCGCAATGTCGCCTTCATCGCGAACTTGATGGAGGCAGGCGTCGAGTTCCGTGCCGTGGACATGCCGGAGGCGAGCAAGCTTCTCCTACACATGATGGCGGCGTTCGCGGAGCATGAACGAGATACCATCTCGCAGCGGACCAGGGCGGCTCTGGCGGCGGCTAGGGCGCGGGGAGTGAAGCTGGGGACAACCGGGAAATGCAGAGCCCAGGAGAACCAGCGAGCGGCCGATGCGTTCGCGGAAAGCTTGGCCGACAAATTCGACGAACTTCGAGCCCGTGGCGTCACAGGCAACGAGGCTCTGGCACGCGCCCTCAACGCTGAGGGAGTGCCCGCGTTTGGGGGCGGGCGATGGCATAGGGCTACAGTGCGAAAGCTGATCCTGCGCCTAGGCGCTCTGGACCGGCGTCAGCGGGTTCAATCTTGAATTTGGTTTCCGACCTGCCGTTTGACAGACCAGCAAAACATGGTCGGCTTTAAAACGCGTCGCTGGAACAAACCCGCGCAGGCCCGTAGCTGTTTGGACGCCATGGATGAAATTCTGCGCTACATTGAGAGCTTCAACAGCACGATATCGTCCGGCTTCATAGTCGCGCCGTAGAGCCTCGATCCATCGGCGTCGGAACCGTTCCATGTTCGCTGACTTGGGACAAATCGCCACTTCTCCAGCGCACTCACGAAAGTGGTAGCCCAAGTACTCGAACCCGTCAGCAATATGACTGACCTGTAAACTCTTAAGGCGCATGGAGCCGGACGGGTGCCCTTCAAGGGCACTTCGCAGGGCGTTACTGATCGTACACGCCTCCGCCTCGGTCTTCGCCAGCGAGATGATGTCGTCACCGTACTGACCGAACGGGGTCCCAAAAGGAACAACGTCTATCAGGTCGGCAAGGAGACTGGCGGCGACCAAGTTGGAGACTGCCGAACCCTGCGGTATTCCGCCGAAAACCATGCGCCTTAAAGTACCGGGAGGAGATACAGACATACTAGGAGCATTACCAATCATGGGGCGATTGCCCGCAGATCGAGAGCGCCTAGACCTGTAGCGTATCTCCAGTTGGCGGAATGTCACGTGACTGTCCACCACCCGGCGTGGCAACGGCAAGCGGTCGGCGACCGCCTCACCGTTGAAACTTCCAAAACAATTGGCGATGTCGAGTGTAACGGCATAGCAATAACCAGCCTCGACATGCTCCTTCACATAGTTCGCAAGATCGTCACGGGAGCGACCTAGGAACCCATACTGATGACCATGCGCTGCGCCACATGCTTCTAGCAGTGGCTTGAGTAGGTAGTGAACTGCGCGGTTCCGAAGACCGAAGTCGCAGACTGTGCGGGTTCCGCCGCTGGGTTTGACGACCTCGTGCGCGTATACGGGCTCGCCGGTGGCACTGTAGGCGTCCATCTCGGCAGCGAGCGCGCGGATGGCGTCCTCGGTGACTTGCGCACCTGCCTTGCGAAGGGCCTTCTCCGCCGCGACGCATTTGGCGGCAGGCGACGTGAGGTAACGCCAACGCGCGCGTCGGAACCGTTCAACGGAGCCAGCTTCAAGCGAAGAACAAACTCTTCGCAACATTTTATTTTGTGCTTTTCTCACAGACATCATCATTCTCCAAAAATAAAACTAACATTTACTTGATTTTTTGTCAACTATTACTTTCATGCAGATTTTGAATTCTGTGCACCGCGATGCACAAATAACTAAGATTAATCGAGAACACTATTGGGCCGTCGACAGCGAGTCCCAACGCAGGGTTTTCGTAGCCCATGAAGTTCGCGATTAACTTGCGGTTCTTGAAGGGCACGGCCTAAAATGAGTCCGTTCTATAGTTGCGGCAATCCAGGTATGGAATGGGCTTAGTTCGAAAGTCGGGGGCCAGGCTCAGGACCTGACGGAAGCCTTGTTGCTGGGGGATGTTGTGTGTCGATGACCGAAGCCGACACCTGTCGGAAATTTGTCGTCCCCAAGCTTCAAGAAGTTGGTTGGGACAACCAGCCCCATGCCATCAATGAACAACGCACATTCACCGATGGCCGGATCGTTTTGTCGGCGGTAAGGCTCGACGCGGCCGTCAGAAACGGGCCGACTACTTACTGAGGTACCGGCCTGACTTTCCCATCGCCGTCGTCGAGGCAAAGGCTCGCTACAGGAACGCTGCAGAAGGGTTGCAGCAGGCGCGGGAGTACGCCGAGATACTTGGGCTCAAGTTCGCCTACGCGACGAACGGCATCGAGATAATTGAAGTCGACTACACGACCGGCATCGAGCGACCGGTATCGGCCTTCCCCTCACCAGCGGAGCTATGGCAACGCCAGCGGGCGGCAGACGGATTGGCGGACGACGACATAGCCGAGAAGCTTCTCACGCCGACATACCCGGACAAGTCGAAGCCGCTTCGCTACTACCAGGAAACCGCCGTCAACCGCACCGTCCAGTGCGTCGTTTCGGGCCGTAGGCGAGTGCTGCTCACGTTATGCACGGGCGCCGGAAAGACGGCAGTCGCGTTCCAGATCGCCTGGAAGCTCTGGTCCGCTCGATGGAACAACAAAGGCACTCCCCGGAAGCCCAAGATACTGTTCCTCGCGGATCGCAATGTCCTAGTCGATGACCCGATGGCGAAGGACTTTGCTGTGTTTGGCGATGCCCGACACAAGATCACCGGAGGAGAAGCGCCCAAGAGCCGCGACATGTATTTCGCGATCTACCAGAGCATTGCGCGAGACGAGAACCGTCCAGGCTTGTACCGCGAATATCCGAAGGATTTCTTCGATCTGATCATTGTCGATGAATGCCATCGAGGTAGCGCGCGAGACGATAGTAACTGGCGTGAAATCCTGGATTGGTTCGAGCCAGCGACGCAGATCGGGATGACCGCCACCCCTCGACGGGAGGATAACGTCGATACCTACGACTACTTTGGCGATCCCATATACGAGTACAGTCTCGCTCAAGGTATCGCAGACGGTTTCCTCGCTCCTTATCGAGTTCACAGGATCATCTCAGACTACGATGCGGCCGGATGGAGGCCGAACAAAGGAGAGATGGATCGTTACGGGCGACAGATACCCGACGCGGAGTACACGACCAGGGATTTTGAGCGGCTGGTCGCGATCAAGGCTCGGACAAGGGCCATAGCCAAACACCTGGCCGAGTTCATGCGTTCGACGGATCGCTTTGCCAAGACAATCGTCTTCTGCGTGGATCAAGAACACGCTCTAGAGATGCGCAGCGCACTGGTAGAGTTGAACGCTGATCTCGTGAAACAGTATCCTGATTACGTTTGCCGAGTGACGTCCGACGAAGGAGATACCGGCAGCGCCCACCGGGCGAAATTCCAAGACGTGGAAACCCCCTCACCGGTCATCCTGACGACATCACAATTGTTGACGACTGGCGTAGACGCGCCAACCTGTAAGAACGTCGTGCTGGCTCGGATGGTAGGGTCGATGCCGGAGTTCAAGCAGATCATCGGACGTGGCACGCGTCTTCGCACCGACTACGGAAAGCTGGCGTTCAACATCATCGACTATATGGGAACCGCAACGGAGAAGTTCGCGGACCCAGCATTCGACGGGGAACCGGTTCGCGAACGAGAGGAGGTCATTGACGAGGACGGCGAGGTTGTCGAGGAGAACGAGAGCGAGGAAACACCGACACCTCCCGAAGACCTGCCTGGTCATCCTGAGATGGGCGACGATCCGGGCGGTCTGATCGACGGTGAGGAGCACGTCCTGCCCCGCAAGTTCTACGTCGATGGCGGCGAAGTGGAGATCGTCCAACATGTAGTCTACGAACTCGACGCAGACGGCAAGAAACTAGCAACGCGGCAACTCTCCGACTATTCAGGCGAAAAGGTCCGCACTCTGTTCCCAAATGCTTCCGATCTCCGCACGAGCTGGCTAGACCCAGAACGGCGCTCAGACATCGTCGAACAGCTCCTTGAGAAAGGCATCGACCTGGAGACCTTGGCCGATGCCGTTAACAAGCCAGAAGCCGACCCGTTCGATCTGCTGTGCCACCTTGCGTACAACGCCCCGCTGCGAACCCGGCGCGAGCGGGCGACCCGTATGAAGCAGGACGAAGCCGACTTCTTCGACCGGTATGGAGCCGATGCGAGAGCGGTGCTCAATGCCATGTTGGACAAGTATGCTGAGCACGGTAGCGTGCAGTTCAAGCTGCCGGACATCCTTGAAATCCCACCGATCTCCGAGTGGGGCAACGTGATTGAGATCACGAACAGGTTCGGCGGTGCCAAAGAAATGCGGAAAGCGGTCGTGGAGATGCACGAGCGGCTCTACACGGCTTAGGGACAGGGGAATACAAGTGGCGAGGCAGGCCCGAAAAAAAGCAACACCAAAAGCTCAAACGACCGCTCAGCGGCTCGACAGCATCATCAAGTCCGCTCGCAAGACAATGCGCAAGGACAAGGGCCTCAACGGCGACCTCGACCGTCTGCCGATGCTCACTTGGATCATGTTCCTCAAGTTCCTCGACGATATGGAACAGATTGAGGAGCAGCGCGCCGAACTCGCCGGCACCGGATATCGGGCGATCATCGAACCGCCATATCGATGGCGAGATTGGGCTGCGGCACCCGATGGGATCACCGGCCCGGACCTGCTCGCTTTCTTGGTTGCCGAGGACGCTGAGCGACCGGATGGCAGCAAGGGACCGGGGCTATTCACCTACCTTCGCGACCTCCGAGGAACGAATGGAAGGCGAGAACGCCGGGACGTCATCGCGACCGTCTTTCGGGGCTTCGCTAACCGCATGGAGAGCGGGTACCTGCTACGCGATGTCGTTAACTTGGTCGACGGCATCCATTTCCACGTGTCCGAGGAGGTCCACACACTCGGTCGGCTGTATGAAACTCTACTTCGCGAGATGCGCGACGCGGCGGGCGATGCAGGCGAGTTCTACACGCCTCGTCCTGTCGTTCGCTTCATGGTCGAAGTGACGAACCCGCGCTTGGGCGAGACGGTCCTCGATCCGGCCTGCGGCACCGGTGGCTTTCTCACTCAGTCGTTCGACCATCTGATGGCCCAGGCCAAGACCGAAGCGGACCTGCAAACCGTCCAGGAAAACAGCGTCTTTGGAGGCGAGGCCAAAAGTCTGCCTTTTCTGCTGGCTCAGTTGAACCTGTTGCTCCACGGTCTGCATGCGCCCCAGATCGACACCGGGAACGCCCTGCGGCATCGCCTCACGGAGATCGGCGAGGCCGAGCAGGTGAATGTGATCCTTACCAACCCGCCCTTTGGTGGTGAGGAAGAGACCGGCATCCTGAACAACTTCCCGGATGACCGGCGAACTGCGGAAACGGCACTCTTGTTCCTCCAGGTTATAATGCGACGCCTTAAGCGAGCGGGACGTGGCCGGGCCGCTATCGTTGTCCCTAATGGGACGTTGTTCGGCGATGGGATTGCTGCTCGGATCAAGGCCGACCTGTTGGAGCAATTCAACCTGCACACTGTGGTCCGGCTGCCGGAAGGTGTCTTCGCTCCCTACACCGACATCCCCGCCAACCTGATTTTCTTTGACACCTCAGGACCAACGCAATCGATCTGGTACTACGAACAGCCAAAACCGGAGGGGCGTAAGAAATACTCGAAGACAGCACCTCTATCTTACGAAGAATTGCAGCCGTGCTTGGACTGGTGGAGCAATCGCGAGGTCAACGGCCAGTCTTGGGACGTGGACGCTGCGGACCTCATAAAACGGGACGAGGAAGGCCGGGTAATCGCCTGCAATCTCGACCTCAAAAACCCCTACTCTCGCGAAGTGGAAGATCATCGAGCGCCAACCGAAATCGTTGATGCAATAATCGCCAAAGAGCAACGAGTGCTTGCGATTATGGACGATATCAAGGCTACCTTAGCGGAACCACTGAGATGACATTCCCCGTTTACCAACTTGGAGAGTTTGCCAATCTGGTCAAGCGCCCAGAGGAGCCAGAGCCCGGCAAGCTATATCGACAGGTTGGTGTTCGCCTGTGGGGGCAAGGCGCATACGACCGTGGATCAATAGACGGTTCCGAGACCAAATATAAGACCCTGACGTTGTTGAAAGAAGACGATATCGTCGTTAACAAGATATGGGCACGAAATGGTAGTGTTTCCGTTGTTTCTGCTGAGTTAGATGGTTGCTTCGGTTCTCCGGAATTTCCGATCTATGAGATAAACCCGGATCGTTTGTTGCCCTTTGGTTCTATTGGTTCAGCCGTTCGTCGGCACTGTGGCGGCAATGCGATGCCCTATCCAAGGGTACGAGTGGTCAAAATCGTCTCCGTCCGGAACAATTTCTGGAGGTACGTCTGCCATTACCTCCCTTGGATGATCAGAGGAAGATTGTCGCTGAGCTTGATCGTGTTGCAGAACTAGTCAACGAACGCGAACGTACGTTGGAAGCTGCTGAGGCCGATACCGACGCACTCCTTCGCAAAGCCTTCGCAAAAGCCATTGAAGACTCCCCCTACCTTCCAATGGAGGAGGTTGCTCCTCTAGTGCGTCGTCCAGTCGATGTTCAACCCAATGATAGCTACCCAGAGTTGGGGGTTCGTTCCTTCGGTCGTGGAACGTTCCACAAACCGTCGCTTAGTGGCATGGATGTAGGAAGCAAGAAGCTGTTCGGTATCGCCCCTCGCGATCTCGTTTTCAACATCGTGTTCGCCTGGGAAGGCGCGGTGGCAGTTGCCAGAGAACAGGACGTAGGACGTGTTGGGTCGCATCGATTTTTAACGTGTGTTCCCGACCCGCATTTCGCCAATGTCGATTTTCTCCTTTTTTACTTTCTGACGCGCGATGGGTTGGAGAAGCTTAGCGAAGCGTCCCCCGGTGGAGCGGGAAGAAACCGTACTCTCGGTCTCAAGAAACTGGCGGCCATCGAAGTGCCCGTTCCGCAGCTTGAAACACAGAGATGGTTCGACGACCTTCAGGGAAAGGTCGATGACGTCCGCGCCATCAGGGCCAATACATCCATCGATCAGGCCGCCTTAATCCCAGCAATGCTCCACGAGGTTTTCGGCGGCGTCGCGGCGCGCCCATTGCCTCAACCAGACACGAAGGTGGTCGGCCAAGTCCAAGCACTTGCCGGATAACCGATCCAAGAAAGGTTGTGAATCGATGGCCGATGAACAGTGCGACCTCTCGAAGATCATTTGCCAGCTGGATGTTGCTGCAGCACTCGCGGGCAGCCGGAAAGAGGAATGCTATGATTATGGGAACCGGTTCTACGACCAAGCCACGCTGGCAAAGGACGCAGGGAAAGAAGATGAAGAGCGAGGCTGGGCGCTTCTGGGTCAGGTTGCGCAAATCAGCCTCGATCAAAGCAATGTCGCTGAGCCTTTCCGCCCGATGTTCCAGTCTTCGGAGGGTCGCTCAATACTCCCATCCGATATCGATGGCGATGCAAGAGTTGCACTGATAGACGTGGCCACACGGGTCGAGAATGCCGAGCTAAGGGCGAGATTGCTCGATATCGCCTGGGTAACTGATCGCGACGCTAGTGCGGCTCGAAGTGCGATCGAAAACTACATGGAGAGCGCAAGGAACCTCAAAGACCCAGAGCATTGGGTCCCCTATGCCGAACGGATGGAACGCGCCCTTCGGCTTTCATCGCAGATCAAGGATGCTTCACTGCGACAAGCGGTATTGGACGAGGCGACCACTACCGTGATCGAGTTGGACGGTGAGGACCCACTTTTCCTGACCGTAAGACTGATGGAACTGCTGGTCGAATTTCGCGAAGGCGATCCAGATCAGATGTCCAGGATCGCGGATAAGGCGGCGCAGGCGGCGGAGCAAGGAGCCGAAGAAGCCGAGAACGCGCGCGAGGCCGACGAGCACTACCGCCGGACACTTTCGCACTTGGACAGCCTGGCAGAGTGGCGGCGGCTCGCGAGCGACAAATCCGGACAAACGGCAGCGAAAGAGAGGGCCGCCAAGACGTATGAGCGCCAAGCCGAAAATCACGCAACCGAAGAAGAATTCCTTCTTGCGAGCACATGGCTTGAGAAAGCCCACGAACTCTATCGCAGCATTGGGATGAAGCCGAAAGCTGATGCGCTCTATCCTCAGCTTCGAGAGTACCAGCGCCGAGCGACCGGCCAGATGCAACGCATCGAGACCGAGGGTATCGACATATCCGAGATCGTCAAAAATTCGCGTGAGAGGGTAAGCGGGTTAGATTTTCGAAGCGCCCTGTTGGAATTCGCGTTGTTGATCCCGCCAACGGATTTCGAGAAAGCCACCGAACGCACAAAGGAGCTGATCAACCATTTCCCGCTACAGCACTTGTTCGGCGGCGTTGTAATGGGACCTGATGGACGGAACACCGCGATCAGGACAGCTGGTCTGCTCGGCGACGAGAAGGCCCAAGGGCAGGCGTTGTGGGAACGCGTGGTCGAAAATGTGGGGCGAGATCAAGAGTTCGATGTGCAAGCGGTAATTGCGCCAGCAATCAACCAGATTTCCGTTGAGCACAACCCAGTGCTGAGCGATTTTGAGCAGCTCGTCATGAACAATCCGTTCATACCAGAAGGCC
This sequence comes from Thalassobaculaceae bacterium, assembly GCA_963691835.1. GTDB lineage: Bacteria > Pseudomonadota > Alphaproteobacteria > Thalassobaculales > Thalassobaculaceae. Next base: position 1,870,263 of record OY829383.1, on the reverse strand, counting down.
ATGAAGAGCTCTATGCAAAGGGTTTCCTACATGGCTTCCGGTGGGATTTCGTCGAAGCGCTATCGATACTGCTCCCACAATTGGAGAACTCGCTCCGCCATCTGCTCGAACGATCTGGAGTAGACATCTCCACGAGAGATCGGCACGGCATACAGGACCTCATACCGCTAGGTCGAATTCTCTCAGAGGAGAAGCTGGCGGAAATCCTCACACCAGACATCGTGAAAGAGTTGAAGGTGCTTCTGTCTGACCGGCACGGACCTCGGTTGCGCGACTATTCCAGCCACGGCGCGATGACTATGGGTAGATACTATCAACCGAGCGCACTGTATGCGTGGTGGTTAATCCTCCATCTTTGCATCAACCCCGTTTATCGTAGGTTTGTAGATCCTGAGGTTAGGAACATTACAGACACACGGGCTGACAGCTGAGGCGTTCTTTTCGGTGGCACATATCGTGTCCCAGAAGTCGACTAACCGTCATACGGATAGGTCTCGTTGTAGATGTCGTTGAGCAGACGACCCTCGTACGTCCAGTGTGCACCCGGAGCCACTTGATAGGGCAGATCGAGGGTCTGTTGTGTCGCTCGCGTAATCGACATCGTCTCACCGTCCAAGCTCACGTTGCGATCATCTAGGACCGTGACCATCGCGTCCTTCGAGACGCAGTGCATGACAGCCCCGGCAGGGATGCCCATCTCCGCGAAGTTTAGGCGCGGGCGGCGCTTCCGGAGTTCAGTTGAAGACTGGCGTTCCTCTGGCGAGATCGAGGCGTTCTCAGCGTTTACCGAAGGGGTCACATCCTCACTGCCTAGCAATTTGAGAACCGCTACGGCTTGTTCGGGCATGATCTTGAAGAACTCTCGGCGCGGATTGATACGGTTCGGACCGAAAGCTGTATGCAACGCGCGTTCTACGGCGGAGGGATCGTCCACACGAACGGCTAGGGCGCATTCGAATGGAACCGGGACACCCGTCGAGTAAAGCTGATCCATCCGCACAGACGGATCGTCCTGCGTCGTCTTGCCGATCTTCACCAGCCCCGGCATGGCCTCGTTCACCAGGAGGTATACGGTTCCTGTCATCAGTGACCCCAAAACTTGGACACGGCTGCTACCTACCCCAGATGGAAGAACTTATGGCTCGGTGATGGTAGTCTCTAGCTCCCAACAAAAGGAAGGTCAGACTTGAGCTTGTCCATCATTGAGATCCTCGTCCCGCTTGTGAGCGTCGTCATCGGCGCAATGATTGTGCACTTCTGCAACACTCGGATGGAGCGAAACCGGCAGAAGACAGAAGCGCGAGCAGTGGCGGCTATGCTAGCCGCTGAGATTAGAACAATCGTCGATCACGCTGAGATGCGTGGTTACGAGGAACACTACGAGGAGTTCGCGCGTCGGTTTGAGGCAGGCGACTACTCCGAGATGCCCTCCATTCGCGGACTGGATGATAGCCTACCGGAGATCGCGGCTGCCTGCCTTGAGAAGCTGGGCGCACTTGGCCCGGAGCTTAGTGGCGACGTTGTTTCTTGGCACTCGACCCTTCGCAGCATCAAGATCGATCTGCTTGACCTCGGCAGCCACAGGGTGCCCCAGGATCAGTGCGGCCCGCTCTTGGAAACGGTGTTGAAGTTGTGGAGATCAGAGGTCCAGGGCAAGGCGCCTGATCTGATCCGCAGGCTCCAATCCATGTAGCCCTCCAGTGTCGTTTACGACTTGGGACGGGCGCCGACGACTTGAGAGTTGCGAGTGCTACACCACTGTGACACTCTGCAAATCAAGGGGGCACGCAACACACTGACATGGTTTGGGTTTTTGGCGCGGCAGCGGTATCTCATCGCCCGCTCCAATTTTTCTAAACGTACTTCTACGAATTGACTGACCGGTCGCGGACGCCATTGGTTCCGCGTTTTTGTTGTCGCGCCCCTTGCTATCATCAGTCCCCAGCCGAGCGGCGTTGAAGCCGATGGACAGTCACACATACACTCCAAGCTGATTCGGATGCCGATGACCGGAACGGCCCCTCACTCGGAGCGCAGACCTTGAGCAAGCAGACGTCGCCGATGCGCTTTCCCAGGGACCCCGAGGTCTTCACCGACCTGGAGGGGTTTGCCGAGAAGTACCTGTTGTTCCGCGGTCTTCCGAAGGAACCGTTCCTCGGGATGGACGACCCTGTGGTGTCCGTCGGGTCGTGCTTTGCTGAGAATGTGGCCGAGTATCTGACCGAGAGCGGCTTTCGGAGCGTGAGCCACATCTCCCTGGCAGAGAGCAGCAACAATGTCCTCTCGGTCCGGACGATGATCGACATCCTCTTGAGTGAGTCTCCCGCCGAAGAGGCGCTCACCTGGGCCCGGGAGTTCGTTCGGCGGGATGACCTGAAAGATGTCCACGCCGAGCTCGCGCGCGCGAAGTTGCTGATCATCACACTGGGGGTGGCCGTTGCCACCACGGATGAGGAAGGCCGCCCGACGTCGATCAAGGTGTCCAATGTCGAGTTGATCTCGCCGAACCGGCACGTGCTGGTGCTGCGGGAGATCATAGACCGGCTCCGGGAGTTCAATCCGGATTGCTCGGTGGTCCTGACGGTGTCGCCCGCCCCGCTGGTCGCGTCCCCTTTTCCGAAGTACGACGCCTTCACGCTGGATTGTGTGTCGAAGTCCATCATCCGGGCTGCGGTCGCCATGTATATGCACGAGCCGCAACCGGACGTGTTCTACTGGCCGTCGTATGAGGCCATGCGATGGTTCTACGGTCACTCGGATAAGAAGTACGGCGATGAGGACGGCGTCACGCGTCACGTGAACGCCTCCGACGTTGCCGTCATGATGAGGCTGTTCGCCAAGTACTACGCCACGACGCAATAGACCGGGAAAGGCAAGCTCCGGGTGTCATACTTTCAGGAAAGGCGCGGCATTCTCGACATGGTCAGAGAGGGCCGTGTCCAAGAAGCCAACGATCTCATCAAGTCGCACTTCGCCTCCGCAGCACCATACTCGGGGGAGCGTTGGCACGCACTGAACGACCATTTCGCGATAGCACGGCTGAACGGTCTGGTCCCGGATACGACCCAGGCGCTGTTTTCTCCGGACTTCATCGCCCATCGCCGTCTTGGCGACATCCTTGATTCCGACGTAAAGGCCATCAACGCGGCCTTGGAAGAGCAACTCCTGTCCCACGGCTACCGGGAGAACCCGCGCGAGGTTCTGGGAATCTCCGGAGAAGAGAAGCTGATCATCAGTGACGCACTCTTTCTGGTGGACCAGGAGCCGTTCAGGACCGTGTGGGGCGCTATTCAGGCCACGGTCAAGGCGTATCTGGCCTCGATGAGCGGGCATCGGGCGCTCCGACCGTTCATGGAGACCTCCTACCGGCACCGTGTCTTCGCGTCTGCCACCCGGGGGGATGGTTTTCATCCGCCACACATTCATTCGAAAGCCGGGTTCGTGGTTGTCTACTATGTCCGGGTGTTCGAAGACGGGCCTGCCGAGCTTCAGTTCGGGACACATACGGTCTTCGGCGTCAGCCCCTTCGCGACGTTCAAGCCGGTTGAGGGCGATCTGTTCATCTTCCCGGCGTACTTCTCCCACAGCTCCACCCCGACCCGGTATGAAGGACTGCGGGCGACGATCGGCGTCGAGCTCGAGCCCGGCAGCCTGAGTGAATAACTGTCTCTGGCCCGATGACGTTGAGGACGAGGTGGCCAGAGCCGCCTACAAGTGGTCGACCCCAACCAGATCTTGGGCGTTGCACATGACCACGGCTATGACCAGCCTTTGTGCCCTGAGCTTTTCAGGTTAAACAAGCAAAACGACGGTTGCTTTCTCGTTCCGCCCGGTTCAACGGTTCAACGGTTCAACGGGAAATCCGTAGTCCCCAGATGATCTGGTGTTGGGGCCGAAACAGGTGATTTACGACAGCAATTACACGACGCATCCCGATTACGGGGGGTCATTGAAGGGTTTCACTGGTTCCGCGCGGGCGGACCTTATTGCCGGCTTTGAGAGGGAGCGGGCCGCAGCCGCGGAGAAAATCTCACGTGAGATCGCAAGTCTCGGCTTCACCACCTCACCCGAAGATCTGGCCAAGTCCTGGTGGTATCCTTACAGGCAGCCGGAGCCCGGCGATCCTGGTGATCTTGCCGACCTTCTCCGTAACGGAATAACGGCATACCAGATTGATCCAGCATTGAAGAGCGCACTCTTGGAAATCTCTGAGCCGTTTTTGGCCACGATTGCAGAGAAGCGCCGGCAGCGGACGGGCCGGCCGCACTTTCCCGACAACAAAGTGCGGGTGGCAATGCCCACGAGCGACCCGGAACATCGCCCGCTCTTAAGACTGCTGCGAAACCTGTTTGACGAATACCAATGGGACAAACGGGCAACACAGTACTTCGGATCTAAGTCTGTAAAAGTCTCGAGTGCTATCTTCAAAGTTGCTGGAAAGGCTGACAACGCCTGGGACTGGGAGTGCCGGGGTTTTGACGATAAGCGCCCGCCAACCCCTGCTCGTGGTTTGCACTTTGATGCGGGTGGCTATTTCGACATGAAGATCATTTTCTACCTTACCGAGACTGTTGATGAGAAGAACGGCGCATTTAGGTATTCCCTCGGCACACATTTGGAAACTCCAAGCCTCGCCGATATGGTCACCAGGAACGCAATCGAGGTTTTCTGCGGTGCGACGCCGAGGCGTCAGGAACAGCGACGGCGCTTCCTAAGTCTGCCGAGTGATTATCGGAGACGGATCGATTTCGGCCCTGATCTGCGAGACGGAAGCGAAGCAATGGAAGCGCTCTTGGGAGCGGAAAAGGTATTCAGGACAGATCAGGCCGATACGGTATTCTTCGATACGCGCGGAATCCATCGTGGCGGTTTCGTGGACGAGGGTGAGCGTTCTATCCTTCAGTTGACTCTTAGGGCTCTAAACTAGGATAGCCCCCCTTTTCTGGGATACATGCGCAGACTGGGGGGGACGAGCGCTCCATGTGCGGCCGACGACCCTCACGCAGATATGACCAAGCGAGATTGGTAAAGCGCCGGAGCGGGTGGTTACTTGTCGATACGAGGCGTGCTGAAGACGCCGGATCGTCAAGGGAGCGCAATCATGGCTAACACTCTTAAAACTCTTCCGAAGATTGCCGCCGCGGCCACGCTGGTAGCCGGACTTGCCGCCATCGGGGCGTCGATGCTTCCCGCTGACAGGGCGAATGCTGCGGAGAAGACGCTTGTTGATATCGCGTGGGAAGAGGTCGCGGCCTCCCACGGCGGGAAATGCGTTGTCGAGCGGATCGCGAAGGAGTGGGAAGCCGCAGGCAAGCCCAAGGTGAAAGGCTGGTCCGACGACGTCGAGGACGAGGAAGCCGAAGCCGCCTACAACTGCATCAAGGCCAAACTGGCCGCGGCGTATGGCAAGTCCGACGAGGAAGGCGCCAAGGATTATCAGGCGTGGAAGCGGTATAACGTTACCGCTTATCAGAGCGGCACCCACGGCAACCGGTTCGTCAACAACTTTGCCAATGACGTCGGCAATGCGTACGGCAAGTACGAGGAGTCGGGCGAGATGCCGGTCGGCACCGTGCTCATGAAAGACAGCTTCGGTGTGAACAAGAAGGGCCAGGTCCGGCGCGGTCCGCTGTTCAGCATGATCAAGATGGAGAAAGGCTTCAACGAGAAGTCCGGTGACTGGCGGTACGCCCTGATCCAGCCGAACGGAAAGGTCATGGGAGCCACGGGCGGCAAGAACTCCAAGAAGATGAATTTCTGCATCACCTGCCACATCCAGGTTGCCGACCAGGACTCCATGTTTTTCCTGCCCGAAGATCTGCGGGTCGAATAAGCGCGTAGAAGATCTAGGTTAGTCGAAGGGCGCCGGCTGGCGCCCTTCGTATGACCGACTGAGGACATGACCGTCCGGCCCGCAGCCGGACACCACGAGACGGGAGAATCCAATGACGCTCATGAGCGCAATCAGGGCCATGGCCCTTGCGATCGGGGTACTCGGCGCGGGCCTCGCAGGGGGCATGCAGCCCGCGGTCGCCCTGGACATTTCGGGTGCCGACGTGAAGAAAGGCAAGAAGGTGTTCCGCAAATGCGCCACCTGCCACGTGGTCAAGGCTGGCAAACACCGGGTCGGCCCGAGCCTGCACGGGATCATCGGCCGGACAGCGGGGACCGCGGACGGCTTCAAGAAGTACTCGGATGCCATGAAGGCCTATGGCAAGGAGTGGACGCCCGCGAACCTGGACGCCTATCTGACCAGCCCCAAGAAGTACATGCCGGGTAACAAGATGGTTTTCCCGGGCCTCAAGAAGGAAGCCGACCGGATCAATGTCATCGGCTACCTCGCAGAACAGAAGTAAGACGGCACGGGCCTCCGGGTCTCGGAATGGCGGCCGGGCATGCGCCCGGCCGCTTTTCTTTTGCCCAATCAAGCAGGCGTCGCTTCAACCGGTGTTGGATGTCATGCCGGACAGGATGTCTTCGGCCGCGTCGCAATAGAACGCATATCCTTCCGGGTTCATGTCGAACAGGTTCCGCCAGGCATCGTGCACGGTCACCGATGGTCCTCGGTTCAGCAGGCATCGAATAGCTTCGTATTTTGGGCCGTGGAAGTGAACGATGCTCGCGCTCCGGTCCACGCCCCAATAGGGCTTCCAGTTCCACTGAAGCGGCAAGCGGTCCCAGCGTCCGGCGAAGTGTTCGTTCATCGCGCCCTGATCGTAGGCCCGCCATTCCGTCAGCTTGGCCTGCGATACGGCCAATAGATCGTCATACGCGTCGCGTAAGGCCGGAACGTTCATCAGCATCACACCGCTGTTGAAGAACGACCAGTCCTCGGCACTGCCTTCCGGGGCGGCCGCGAAAATGGTCGGTCGCATGGACCCAGGGTCCGGATCCTGAAGGAACATGACGTCGCTGTCGGTGTAGAGACAGAGATCGTCTTCTGTTTCGATCAGCGGCACCTCGTACCGAAGGTAGACCCCGAGCGCGATCCCGTGCCGGAAACCCGGCCGGTCGCCCGCAGCCAGGATCGCGTCCTTGAGCGGCGTTTCCCTCGGAACGATCGTCACGCCGGACCGGGCGAGCGTCTCAAGAAACGGATGATCCCCACCGGAATAGACCAGGACCGGTTTCAGGTTCGTGTTGCGGCGCGCGGATTCAACGGCAATGCGGATCGACGTTGCGTATTTGTCGAACCCTGTCTCGTTACAGCAGAAATACCACTTGATGGCCGCTCTCCCGTTTGGCGCCCGTTGACACTGTCAGACGGATGGCTCTCCCTGACCCGGCGTGTCCATCTCCATACCCGTGACGATCTGAAAGTCCACGAAGCCCGAAACCGTGTTCTCCGTGTCTGGTAGAACTTGGAACATCGCAGCGTCGACCAACCGGTGAAGCGCGTGGCGCTCATCATTCCCTGTCAGGCCGCTTAGGCCCGCGTTGAGGAAGTAGGTTCCCGAGGCGAGAAGACAGTTGAACTCGAACGTGACAACGACGGTCTCCCCCGCCTCGAAGTCCGGCAGGGCACCCATCGGGGTTCCGCTGGCGCGGCCGCCGAGTTCGACGCCCGAGGTCGACTTGATCATCATGCCGAAAACGACGGCTCTGGCTTTTTCCAGGAAACGGACCCGGTAGCTGTATACATACCGGCGGCCCCGCAGAAGCTGGTTCACGGGCTGGCCGTCGAGGCTCTTGATCTCCGGGTCCTCAATACGCGCGCCGCGCTCCACATACGCAACCCGGCTGTCCGACTTCAGGTTCTCAGCAAAGCCATCGAGCTTGGGCGCGGATTGCATGACCGTGTTCCGGATCTCTTCCCGGATGCGCTCCCGGATCGGGCCGGCCGCATGGCTGAGGCGCTGATAATTGGAAATGATGAGTTTCGGCTCCCCGACAGCCAGAACCTCTCCCATGTCCAGCAGGACCGCCCGGTCGCAGAATTGGGTAACCGTCGAGGCGGTATGGCTCACAAATAGGATCGTCGTGCCTTTGCGGCGCAACTCCTCGATCCGGGCAAAGCACTTTCGCTGGAAGGACTCGTCGCCCACCGCCAGCGCCTCATCCACGATCAGGACATCCGGGTCCACACTGATCGCGACGGAGAAGGCCAGCCGGACGTACATGCCGCTGGAATAGGTGTCCACGGGGCGGTCGATCGCGTCCCGCAGGCCTGAAAAGTCAACGATCCGGTCGAAGCGGGAGTCGATTTCATCCCGGCTCAATCCCAAGACCGCAGCATTCAGATAAACGTTCTCGCGGCCCGAAAAAGACGGATTGAAGCCAGCGCCCAGCTCAAGGAGCGCTGAGAGCCGGCCACGAACCTCGACCGTTCCCGCGCTTGGCGGGAGAAGTCCGGCGATGATCTGAAGCAGGGTGGATTTGCCGGACCCGTTGAGACCGACAAGACCGACGCTTTCCCCTCGCTTGATGTCGAGGGTGACCGCGTGCAAGGCGCGGTGAGACTCGAAGAAGCGGGTCGCGGACCGGAAAAAGATCTGTTTCAGGCGGTCTTCGGGTCGCTTGTAGATCTGGTAGACCTTGTCCACGCCTTTGATCGTGATCGCGACATCGGCGCCGGTTGCCTCCTCGCGCTCGGTCCGCCCATGCGCATCAATCCGGGTGACGGTCTCCACAGAGCGGGAGGGTGCCGAGGTGCCCGGCGCTGCGGGTGAAACCAGGTTCTTAGAGGACATCGGCGAAGCCTTTGCGTGTCCGGGCGAACCACCACGCGCCAAACCAAAGGACCGCCAAGGAAACCCCGGCGTAGGCGCCCAGATCCGCCCAGTTCGGCATTGTTCCCCAGAGGACCGTATCCCGGAACGCCGTGACCACCACGGTCAGGGGATTGAAGGCCATGACGGTCTGCATGAACTCCGGCATCAGCTCCGCCGGGAACAGGATCGGGCTTCCGAACAGCAATACCGTCGACAGGAACCCGACGATCTGCTCGATATCCCGGAGGAAGACGCCAAGGGAGGCCACGATTAGGCAGATGCCGAGGCACATGGCGATGAACGGCAGCCAGACGATGGGGAACAACACCGTCGTCCAGGGCAGAGAGCCCACCATGACCACCTCCGCCACCAGCAGCACAACGCAACTGACAAGTCCCTGAAAGACCGCGGTCGCCAGGACCGTGACAGGCAGAACCTCCAGCGGAAAGATGACCTTGGTCACGTAGCTGCGGTTCTCCATGACGATCGAGGGTGCGGTCTGCAGCACTTCCGAGATCATCATGTGCATCAGAAGCCCGGAGAAGAGAACGAGCCCATAGGGCAGATCAGGTGAAGCCAGAACCGCGGCGGCGGCCGCCTCCGCGCCAGCGGCGGCTTCGGGCGCGGTTGAGGCCTCGGGCGGCGGGAACCGGACCTTGAAGACGAGCCCGAAGACCAGGGAATAGATCAGCAGCAGCATCAACGGCGACAGAAACGCCCAAAGAATGCCGAGGACCGTCCGTTGATAGCGGTCCCGGATCGCCCGGCCGACCATGGAAGTGACGATGAACCGGTTGGCGACGATGCTCCGCGCCAATGCCCAAAGCGCCATCGGCAGCGAAATCCGGTCTCCCATGATCACCGGACCGCTGGTTTGGACACCCTTGTCCGACCGGGGCGTTGGTTGATTAAGAATGCTCATTCACCTCGTTCCGGCGATTTAGCCTCTCGCTTGGCGGCAGGCCGGTCGATTTTCTGGACACCGTGCGGCGTGATTGCGCCGCTCCTTATCACAGGCCCTCGAAACCGTCCCGTCCGCAAATCGCCTATGGGCACGCTTTTCTCATGATTCGGGCTCGGCGCACAGCGCTTCCAGACCGTCGTCGGCGCTGGCAACAGCCTGTTCCGAGCCGGAGGGAAGGGGGGCTGCCGGGTCCGTCAACCAGGCACCGATGTCTTTGATCACGCGTCCACCCTCCAGATCGCGAAAGAGCAAATGGTGGCCGTTCGGATAAATCGCGAGCCGCCAAGCCCGTCCCGCGTCCGGATCCGGCAGTCTGGAGACCATGAGGCATGTGGACTCGGACGTGACGATCTGGTCGTTGTCCCCGTAGAGGATCAACATATCGTCATCCAGTGCCGGGGCGCCGGCCAACGCCTCGTCCATCAGTCCGACCAGGCCGTAGATCGCATCAATCCTTGTCTTCTTGATGAACAACGGATCCCGTCCGAGGGCGATCAGCATCTCCCGGTTATCGGACGGTGTCCGGTTCACGTTGCGGGGTTCCAGACGGACGAACGGGACCGTATGGGCGAAAAACCACAAGAGAGACTGGGAAACCGCCCCCATGGTCTCCCGCCCCCAAACCGCAGGCGCCGACAGGATCACGCCGTCGATGGGCGCCAAGGCGTCGCGCGCGAGGGCGGCCATGATGACGGCACCGCCCATGCTTTCCCCGATCGCGTAGACCTCGACCTCCGGATGGCGCTTCTTCACCAGTGTCGCCACCGTTGTCAGGTCCCCAACGAGGGCGTCATTGCCCGCCCACAAGCCCGGATTGGGCGCCGCTCCAAACCCTCTTTGATCGTAGGCGTAGACAGCGATCCCGGCTTCCGCCAACGCCGGTCCGAGGTCGCTGTAGGCGTTGGAGTAATCGTTGAACCCGTGGAGCGCGATCAGCGCGGCTTTCGGCGCGCCTGACGCCGGGAGCCATCGCCGCAGAGGCAGTTTGGCTCCGTCTCCGGTCACGATGCGGCTGTCCTCAAGCCTCGGCTCGTCAACAATCGGGCCAACGTCCTGCAGCCTGGGGGCGCAGGCGGATAGGGTGAGGATGATGCCGCAGACCACCCCAACCAAGACGGTAGTCCAACAGGGAGACCGCCAGTCCGTGATTCCAGGCAGGATTTTCAGCATCCGAGGTCCCTGGTGCCGTTGATTTCGGTGGTTCCGCTTGTATCATGCGCCGCATGGCATGGTGATGCGCACAGCGGCGTATCCGGACGATGGAGGAAGACATGACCCAAGTGGCCGAGACCATTGAAGTCACGTCCCGGAATGTGTCTTGCGACGGCGGCGGCGGACCGCTCGGCCATCCGAAGGTCTATCTCAACATGGGCGACGAGACCGAGATTGTTTGTCCGTACTGCTCCCGCCGTTACGTGCTGTCCAAGGTAGAGGCGCTGCGCGGGCACTAAGCACCGGGCCGTTGCCGGCCCTGACGCGCGTCGGTACGGCATGTCTTTCAGCCCGTTGCGGCCAGACGACGGATGGTGTCCGTGGTCGAATGCCCGTCCTCCAGCGTCGCGAACATCACGCGTCCGCCCCAGGAAACCACCTCCAGCGCGCCCACGGTCGTCTCAAACCGGTAATCGGCCCCTTTGATCAGAAGGTCCGGCATCAGGGCTTCGATCAGCCGCAGCGGCGTGTCGTCGTCGAACACGGTAATGGCGTCTACATCCGACAGGGACCCAAGCACCAGAGCCCGGGCCGTCTCCGGCTGAACCGGCCGCTCCGGGCCTTTGAGGCGTTTTACGGAACTGTCCGAATTGATGGCGACCACCAACCGGTCGCAGGCTGCGCGGGATTGGCGCAGCAAGGACACATGGCCCGGGTGAAGCAGATCGAAGCACCCATTGGTGAAACCGACGCTGAGGCCCGCCGCGCGCCAGGCCTGCACCCGCTCCTGCAGCGCGTCCAACGTAAGAAGCTTACGCTCCCCGTCGTCCAGATCGTGAGACCGGAACGATCCCGCCAACTCATCCCGGGTCGCGACGGCGGTACCCATCTTGCCGACAACGATTCCGGCCGCCGCATTCGCCAGCTCGACCGCGTCCGCCATTGGAAAGCCCGCGGCGAGGGCGGCCGCCACGGCGGCAACGACCGTATCCCCCGCACCCGAGACGTCGAAAACTTCACGCGCCAACGCCCGGACATTCAGAATATCCGGCGCCTCGGGATCACCGGAGACCAGCGTCATGCCATCCTGACTGCGGGTGACCAGAACGGAGGCGATGCCGCACGTCCTCATGACGGTCGTCGCGGCTGCGACAACGGAGGCGTCATCGGATACCAGCAGACCGGTCGCCTCCGACAACTCTCGACGGTTCGGGGTGACCATCGTCGCGCCCCGATACCGGGAAAAGTCCCGGCCCTTGGGGTCGACAATGATCGGCATGTCATCAGGAGCTGCGGCAATCAACGCGCGGACGACCGTCTCATCCAGCACGCCCTTGCCGTAGTCCGACAGCACCAGGGCCCCGGATGCGCTCAAATCCTCGGACGCGCGGGAGATCACCTCGGCACTGAGTTCCGCTTCCAGCGGGCCGGTGCGCTCCTGATCCGTCCGCAGCAACTGCTGAGCCCCGGCGACGAACCGCATCTTGACGGTTGTCTCCCGGCCGTCCGTCGACAGCAGATGGCTTTCGACGCCGGTCTCCTCACCTAGAAGCCGGGCGATTTCCCGCCCTGTCCGGTCTGTTCCGACCACGGCCACGAAGCAGCATTCGGCCCCAAGTGCTGTCAGATTGCGGGCAACGTTGCCGGCCCCACCCAGCATCGTCCGTTCCCGCTCCACCCGTAAAACGGGAACAGGTGCTTCCGGCGATATCCTGTCGACCGTTCCGTAGACGAAGCGGTCGAGCATCACGTCCCCGACGGTCAGCACCCGGGCATTGCCGAGGCCCTCAACCAAGTTTGCCAGCCGAGACTCTGTGCTCATAGTTATGCCGCTCCATAGGGCGAACCGCTGCGAATCAATGGTCTCACCATAGCGTCTCGCAAGCCTTTGACCAACGTCCGTCTGCACGGAATCGTTAATGGTTTCCTAACGAATGCGGTGTATATGGAAAGGTAATAAAAAAGCGAGCAGGTGGTGGTGACATATAAAAAGCTTGCATTTGTATGCAAATTTAGCTAAATGTCACCGGGGAAGGTCACGTTGTGTGTGCAGAAGTGCGCACGACGATGATGGAGAGGCGATTTGGTCGACACCACTGGAACGGTCGGCGACGATCAACTGACAGGCACCTCCGCAGCGGACACGCTGGACGGTGGTGAGGGAGCGGATTCCCTTTTCGGGCTGGAAGGCGATGATCTTCTAGACGGCAGCGCAGGTCAGATCGGCAGCTACAATGAAGGCGCCTTCGCCGACTACTTGGTCGGCGGTACCGGCAGCGACACCATGCGCGGTGGCGGGGGCGACGACGTCTACGTCTACGATATGGGCGATGGCTCGGACGTTATCGTCGATGAGTACTACTACCACTTCCAATCACCGCTTGGTGAGATCGACCCGCCTGATCTGTTCGATGGCGGCACTGACCGTTTGATCCTGACGAATATCTCCCCCGAGAACGTCTGGCTTCAGTTCGACGGCGACGATTTGATCGCCGGGCATTCGCGACGGTTCCGGCGCGACCAGCATTTTCGACCTGGATAACCATATCCGGATCGAGAACTGGCACGATGAAGACAAACGCGTCGAGACGATCGAGTTCGATGACGGCACTGTCTGGGATTCGGCCTACGTTCAACAGAACGTGGAAGGTGGCGCGGGCGACGACACCATCAATTGGAGCAATCCGGAGTCGATCGCCATCGACGGCGGTGCGGGCGACGATTCCATTTCGTCTTTCGACGGAAACGACACGCTCTCGGGTGACGAGGGCAACGACACGCTTGAGACCGGCCTGGGTAACAACGTTGCCTACGGCGGCGAGGGCGATGACTCGATCCTGTCCGGCGACCGGGAGCGCGGCGCGGGCGACGACTTTCTCTACGAGGGCGGTGACCCGGTTGAGGACGACGTCCTCTATGGGGATGGCGGCAACGACACCATCGACGGCGGCGAGGGGCAGGATACGCTCTACGGCGGGACCGGCGACGACCTGCTGAAGGGGTCCGGCGGCGACATTGGGAACATCAACGAGGGCGCACAGTCGGACACGCTCGTCGGCGGCGAAGGCGATGACTCGCTGCGCAGCGGCGGCGGCAACGATACGTACTTCTTCACCCGGGGCGATGGTACGGACACCGTCAATGACGAGTACCGCCTGACCACGCTCAGCCCGATCGACGGCGCTGTAGCGGTCGGGCCGTTCGACCTCGATGCGGGCTCGCTCGACCGGATCGTGTTCGGCGACGGCATCACGGAAGACGATCTTTGGATCTCCCTTGATGGGAACGACCTGACGATCGCCCTCCGGGATGGCGACACCGACATTCTCGATCTCAACGACAAGATCATCGTCAAAGACTGGGTGGACGCGGAGAACCGGGTCGAGCGGATCGAGTTCTCAGGCGACACCAGCCTTGAGAACGAAGATCCCAACAATCCGTTCCCGGGCCTCTCCATTGAGGACATGGTCCATAACCTCTCCGGCAGTGCCGCGGGAGATACCGTCGCCTTCACCGAAGGCACGGTTGATGCGTTTGGCGGCGGCGGCGACGACACCATGATCGGTGGTGACTTCGACGACACCCAGTCGGGAGGCGACGGCGTCGACAGCATCGTCGGCGGTGACGGCAACGACAGCATCGAGGGCAATGCCGACGGCGATACCGTCCATGGTGGCGACGGCGACGATACGATCTATGGCGGCGAGGGTGACGACACCATCGACGGCGGCGAGGACGCGGACGCGCTCTACGGCGGCGAAGGCGATGACCTCGTCTTGGGCAGCGGTGGCAACAATCCGGGTTCCCAGGAGTTCGAAGGCGACGACACGCTGGTGGGCGGTACCGGGTCCGACACGCTTCAGGGCGGCGGCGGTGACGACCTCTATGTCTATAACGCCGGTGACGGAACCGACCTGATCCTGGATCAGTGGCTCTACAACGCCTACACCCCCTTCGGCCTTTATCTCGGAACCCGGGATTACGACGCGGGCGACGATACCCTGGCATTCGGCGACGGCCTGTCGATCGATAACGTCACGCTCGGCTTCATCGGCAACGATCTTTACGCGGCGGTGCTGGAGCCTGGCGTCGATTTCGAGGACTCGACCGACCTCATCCGGGTGCAGGACTGGGGTGATGCCGTCAACGAGATCGAGAGCTTCGAGTTCCTTGATGGCGGGCAGATTTTCGACAGTGAGATCATCCGCCCCCTGCTGGAGGCCGGCGGCGGGGCTGACAACCTCATCTCCTTCTCGGATTTGGGATATTACGTCGACGCGGGCGCCGGAGAGGATACGGTTACCGGCAGCAGCTTTGCGGACGCGCTGGAAGGCGGCAGCGGCGACGATCTGCTGATTGGCGGCGATGGAAACGACCAACTGTCGGGCGAGGATGGGCTCGACACGCTCTCCGGCGGGGAGGGTAACGATTACCTCGACGGCGGTACGGATGCGGATACGCTGGTCGGTGGTCAGGGCGATGACACGCTTCAGGGTGGCTCCGGATCAGACTCTCTGGACGGCGGAACCGGGGCGGACGTTCTCAACGGCGGTGCTGGCGCGGATACGGTCCTCGGCGGCTCGGGGCTCGATACCTTCAGCGGCACGGCCTCCGATCTCGACGGCGATGTTCTGGGCGACTTTGATGGTGGCGAGACCATCATTGTTCAGGACGGGAGCGAAGCGAACTCCGACGTCTCGGTCGAGACGGACGGCGAGACCTCTACCGTCACAATCGATACGGACGGCGATGGCAATGCGGACGCCACGCTGACCGTGGATGGCGTCTACCGGGGTGCGGAGTTCGTCGAAAGCGAGGACGGCGGCATCGAGATTACGCTGGCCGAGAACGTCCAAGGCCAGATTCTGGGTACCGAGAACGACGACACGCTCCAAGGCGGCGGAGAGGATAATGCGATCTCCGGCCTGGAGGGTGACGACCTGATCGACGGCGGCGGCGGTGAGGACACAATCCTCGGCGGCGACGGCAACGACACGATCGACGGAGATACCGGCGACGACGAGATCTACGGGAACGAAGGTGACGATGTTCTCGAGGGTGGCCCCGGTCAGGACACGCTCGATGGCGGGACCGGCAACGATTCCGTGCTTGGTGGCGGCGACGCTGACAGCCTGCTTGGTGGTGACGGAGAAGACACGCTTTCCGGCGGCGACGGGGCCGACGTGCTGTCCGGCGGCGCGGATGACGATTCCCTCCAGGGCGGCGGCGACGCAGACACGCTCTACGGCGAAGGCGGTGACGATTCGATTTCCGGCGGCGCCGACGCAAACGTTCTCGACGGCGGTGACGGCGACGATACGCTCGATGGCGGGTCGGGCGCGGACACGTTGGATGGTGGTGCCAACGATGATCTGATCTCCGGCGGTGACGGCGCCGACGTGGCAGACGGCGGCATGGGCAATGACACGGTCGACGGTGGGTCTGGCGCCGATACGCTGTACGGCGGAGAGGGGGACGACTCCCTCGCGGGCGGCAACGACAACGACCTTCTGGTTGGCGGCCCGGGTGAGGACACACTCGACGGCGGCATTGGCGAAGACACCCTGCTCGGCGGTGACAACGCGGACGTCCTGTCCGGCGGCGACGACAACGACACCGTCTCGGGTGAGGGGGGCGGCGATCTGATCGACGCCGGGTCCGGCGATGATGTGGTCGATGGCGGCGCGGGGGCGGATACCCTTCAGGGCGGTGCCGGTTCGGACACCCTCGAAGGCGGCGCCGGATCCGACACGTTCCGCGGGACGGCGGACGACCTCGACGGCGATACGCTGGAAGACTACGAGTACGGCGAAGCGGTTGAGATCACCGACGGGGGCTTCACGGCCGACGATGTGACGATGGAGCGGTCGGACGGGACCACCACTGTCACCGTCAACACCAATAAGGACGGCACCCAGGCCCAGACAAGCTTCACGCTGGGTGCGGAGGCCGGAACCGTCTCCCTCGAAGACGGCAAGCTTTCCTTCTTCGAGAACGTCGATGAAACCGGCGGTGACGGTGACGACTCGATCTCCGGCTCCGGCGTCGAGGACACGCTGGTCGGCGGTGATGGCGAGGACACGTTGGTCGGTGCAAATGGTGATGACATCATCAGCGGCGGCTCTGGCCAGGATAAGCTCTCCGGTGGTGCCGGTCAGGACACGATTTCCGGCGGAACCGGTGCCGATCGTGTCTCCGGCGGGATCGGGTCCGACACGCTGGACGGCGGCGATGATGCGGACACGGTCATCGGGGGTGATGGCGACGATCTTCTAATCGGTGGCGACGGCACGGATCTGCTCAATGGCGGTGCGGGCAGCGACACGATCTACGGCAACGGCGATGCGGATCTCATCATCGGCGGTGGTGATGCCGACGTGGCCTATGGCGGCGACGATGCCGACACCATCTCCGGCGGCGGCGGCGACGATACGCTGTCGGGTGATGCGGGCGACGACGTCCTGATCGGCGACGAAGCCGGTGAGGAAGAGGTTCGGACGACCGTCATCGATTTCACCACGGCCAACCTCGACGGTGCCGGGTTCCGGATCACGGGCCGCAGGATCGAAGTTGTGGGCGACGACTCCGTGGTTGGCACGGACGGTTCCGATTCCACAGGAACGGGCTCGGGCTCAGGCGACACCGGTGATACCGGCACGGGCGACACCGACACGGGCGACACGGACACCGGCGACACCGACACCGGCGACACGGATTCCGGTGACACGGATACCGGCGACACGGACACCGGCGATACGGACACCGGCGATACGGATACCGGCGACACGGACACCGGCGACACCGACACCGGCGATACGGACACCGGCGACACGGATACCGGTGACACGGATACCGGCGACACGGACACCGGCGACACGGACACCGGCGACACGGACACCGGCGACACGGACACCGGCGACACGGACACCGGCGACACCGACACCGGCGATACGGACACCGGCGACGCCGACACCGGCGAGACGGACACCGGCGATACGGACACCGGCGATACGGATACCGGCGATACGGACACCGGCGACACGGATACCGGTGACACCGACACCGGTGACACGGACACCGGTGACACCGACACCGGTGACACGGATACCGGCGACACGGATACCGGCGACGCGGATACCGGCGACACGGACACCGGTGACACGGATACCGGCGACACGGATACCGGCGACGCGGATACCGGCGACACGGACACCGGTGACACGGATACCGGCGACACGGATACCGGCGATACGGATACCGGCGACACCGACACCGGCGACACGGATACCGGTGACATGGATACCGGCGACACGGACACCGGTGACACGGATACCGGCGACACGGATACCGGCGACACCGACACCGGCGATACGGACACCGGTGACATGGATACCGGCGACACGGACACCGGTGACACGGATACCGGCGACACGGACACCGGCGACACGGACACCGGCGACACGGATACCGGCGACACCGACACCGGTGATACGGACACGGGCAGTGGCTCGGGTGGTACCGGGTCGAACGACGACGATACGACCGTCGTCGGCGCAGGTGGGTCTGGCGACACGGACACCGGCGACACGGACACCGGCGATACCGACACAGGCGACACCGACACGGGTGACACAGACACCGGCGACACCGACACGGGTGACACAGACACCGGCGATACCGACACCGGCGACACGGACACTGGCGACACGGACACCGGTGATATCGACACCGGCGACACCGACACGGACACCGGCGACACCGACACGGGCGACACGGACACCGGCGACACCGACACAGGTGACACCGACACCGGCGATACCGACGCAGGTGACACCGACACGGGTGATACTGACACCGGCGACACCGACACCGGCGATACCGACACAGGTGACACGGACACCGGCGATACGGACTCTGGCGATACCGGCACCGGAGATACGGACACGGTTGCGGGCGATCAGGGTGAGGACACGCTGTCCGGTCCGGAGCCCTTCCTCGGCGACCCCTCCGAAGACAATGTCACCACCACGAACGGCGCGATCGGCGTTGGGGCGGGTAACGACGATCCCGAGCCGGAGATCGGCTACGACCCGGATTCCGGGCTCTCCGAAGAACTGATCATCGATCTCGACGAGCCGGCCCAGTCGGCCAGTGTCGACATCGGTCAGCTCTCCTCGGACGAGGGCGACAGTGGTGAGCAAGGCCGGTGGCAGGTCTTCAACGACGGCGCGTTGGTTGCTGAGGGCACATTCGAGTCCTCTTCTGGCGACACCACCAGCTTCACGATCGACCCGGGCGTCGAATTCGACCGGATCGTCTTCGCGGCGACCACCTATCCAGGCGGCCCCGAGGACGGCAGCGACTTCGTCATTCTTCGTGTCGAGGTCACCCATGGTGAGGGCGGGAATGATGTCCTCGACGGCGGGGCGGGCGACGACACGCTCGAAGGCGGGCAGGGCCACGATCAGCTCACCGGTGGCGACGGCAACGACGTGCTGTCCGGCGGTGTGGGCAATGATGCGCTCAGCGGCGGGGCGGACTCCGATACCCTCTCCGGCGGCCTCGGCAATGACAGCCTCGACGGCGGCACCGGTGAAGACAGCCTGGAAGGCGGGGAGGGCACCGACACCCTGCGCGGCGGCGAGGGTGCCGATACGTTGGACGGCGGCGCCGACGCGGACTCCCTTGAAGGTGACGCGGGCGATGATGTCGCCTCGGGTGGCGAGGGGACGGACTCCCTCTTCGGCGGCACCGGCAACGATACCCTGGACGGTGGTACCGAAGCCGACCTGCTGGACGGTGGTGACGATGCCGATGTCCTCTCCGGCGGCTCGGGTGACGACACGCTCTATGGCGGCTCCGGCGCGGACCTTCTCGACGGCGGCTCCGACAACGACCTGCTGGTGGGCGGCAGTGGCGGCGACACGCTCGATGGCGGTGCCGGAACGGACACGCTTCAGGGCGGCCAGGACGCGGATGTCCTCTCTGGCGGCGACGGTGCGGACAGCCTCGTCGGCGGCGCCGGCCAGGATGAGTTCATCGGAACGGCGGCGGAGCTCGACGGGGATACCATCGCCGACTACGAGGAAGGCGAGGCGATCACGGTCACCGACGCGCTCCTCGGCGAAGATGACATCACGCTGACCACGGCGGATGGCGAGACAACCGTCTCCCTTGACACCGATGGCGACGGCCAGGCGGACAAGAGCTTCACGGTCACCGGCACCTTCGCGGGTGTGGTCGTCGAGGCGGACGGAAACGGCGGCACGACCCTCTCCCTGACCCCGGGCCCGATCGACCAGACCATCATGGGCACGCCGCAAGAAGACACGCTCGAAGGCGGTGACGGCAACGACACGATCTCGGCGCTTGAAAGCGACGACCTCGTTTCCGGTGGCGCGGGCGACGACTCGATCGATGCCGGTGACGGCAATGACGATATCTACGCGGGTTCTGGTGACGACTCGGTCGACGCCGGCGACGGCAACGATAATGTTTTTGCGGGCTCCGGCGTCGACACGATCAATGCGGGCGGTGGCAATGACTATGTCGTGGGTGGGGAGCAAGGCGACTCGATCTTCGGCGGCACCGGTAACGACAGCCTTGCGGGTGGTGCGGGCGACGACACGCTCGACGGCGGGGCCGACGACGATGTCTTCCTGGGCGGCGCGGGCGCCGACACGATCGCGGGCGGGTCCGGCGACGACACCTTCGAAGGCACGCTTGCGGATCTCGACGGCGACAGCCTGAGCGACTACGAGGACGGTGAGTCCATCTATGTCCGCAGCGCCACACTCGGCGAGGACGATGTCACGATCACGGCGGCCGACGGCAAGACGACCATCGCGATCGACGGCGATGGCGACGGTCAGCCGGACAGCACGCTCGAGGTCGCAGGCGAGTACGAGTATCTGACGGTTGAGCCGGACGGTCAGGGCGGTACCAGCATTTCCGTCTCCGCGACCCCGGCTGATCAAACCATCATCGGCACACCGCAAGAAGACACGCTCGAAGGCGGTGACGGCGACGACACGATCTCCGCACTCGAAAGCGATGACCTTGTCTCCGGCGGTGCTGGCGACGACTCGATTGATGCGGGCGATGGCGCCGATACCGTCGACGCTGGCTCCGGTGCCGACTCAGTCGAGGCTGGCGATGGCGCCGACTCTGTGCTTGGTGGATCCGAGGCGGATACGATCCTGGGCGGCACCGGCGCGGATACGCTTGACGGTGGCAGCGGGAATGACGTTCTCGATGGCGGAGAGGGTGACGACTGGGTCTTCGGGATCGATGGCGATGACTCGCTTAAAGGCGGCGACGGCAACGACCTGATCTACGGTGGTGTGGGGGCGGATACGCTGGTCGGCGGTGCGGGTGAGGACACGCTCGACGCCGGCGGCAACGACGCGAACCTGCTGGATGGCGGAGAGGGTGACGACACGCTCCAGGCCGGCGGCGGCGCCGATACCCTCTATGGCGGCTCGGGCAGCGACGTTTTCCGTGGCCCGGTCTCAGCGTTGGACGGCGATACGCTCGCCGACTACGAGGATGGCGAACAGATCCTTCTGATGGATGCCGGTTTCGGGGAAGACGACGTCACCCTGAACGCCGCAAACGGCGAGACAACGGTATCGATCGACACGGATGGCGATGGTCAGCCGAACGCCTCTTTCACGGTTGCGGGCGAGTTCGCCTATGTCACCGTCGAAGCGGGCTCTGATGAAGACGGTGCGTCGGGCAAGAGCCTTAAGCTGACGAACACGCCGGCTGATCAAACCATCATCGGCACGCCTGATCAGGACACGCTTGAGGGCGGCGACGGCGACGACACCATCTCCGGTCTGGAAGGGGCGGATGTCGCCTCCGGTGGTGCGGGCGATGACTCCATCGACGGAGGTGCGGGCAACGACGCTCTCTACGGCGGGGACGACGACGACACCCTGGTTGGTGGCGACGGCCGGGATACGCTCGATGGTGGCGACGGTGTGGACACGGCGGTCTTCACCGGCTCGGTGAAGGACTACAACTTCCAGACCTATGGCGGCGGCGTCACCCGGGTCACCGACACGCGTCCGGACGGCGACGGCGTTACGGACATCCGCGAGATCGAGCAGCTCGAGTTCGCCGAGGGCACCTTCACCCTGGTGCGCGGCCACAACGGCACCGATGCGCTGATCGCCCCGGATGGGGAGCCCGCACTGGTCCTCGGCTTCCACGGCAGCGACGCGCTGACCGGGGGTGAAGAGGACGATGTCCTGGTCGGCGACAATGGTACCAACTTCACCTATCAAGGCGGCGACGACACGCTGAGCGCCGGTGCCGGTGAGGACACGCTCATCGGCGGTGCAGGCGACGACCTTCTGGTCGGCGGCGAAGGTGCCGACGACATCGCGGGCGGCATCGGCGACGACACTTTCGCGGGAACCCTGGCGGAACTCGACGGCGACAGCGTCTCCGACTACGAGGACGGCGAGACGATCAATGTTCGCGGCGCGGCGTTGGGCGAAGACGACGTCACGATCACCGCGGCGGATGGCAAGACCACGATCGCGATCGATGGCGATGGTGACGGCCAGGCCGACAGCACCTTCGAGGTCGCGGGCGAGTTCGACTACGTCACGATCGAGGAAGACGGCGACGGCGGCACCAACCTCTCGGTCACCGCGACCCCGCCGGACCCGACGATCTGGGGCACGCCGCTGGAAGACCGGTTGGTCGGTACCGACGGCGACGACACGATCTCGGCCCTTGAGAGTGCGGACGTGGTGACCGGCGGTGCGGGTAACGACTCCATCGACGCGGGCGCCGGGGATGACCGGGTGATCGCGGGCGAGGGCGACGATACGGTCGACGCGGGTGACGGTGCGGATACCGTCAACGCGGGCGACGGCGCCGACGTTGTCGATGGTGGCGACGGTGCGGACCTGGTGAAGGCCGGGACCGGTGATGACACCATCGAAGGCGGCCTTGGCAACGACACCTTGAGTGCCGGTGCGGGCGACGACTCCGTGAAGGCGGGAGACGGTGCCGACCGGGTCGTGACCGGCGACGGTGCCGATACTGTTGAGGCTGGCGCGGGCGCGGATGTCGTCAACACGGGCGAAGGTGACGACAGCGTCGCGGCCGGTACGGGCGACGACACGGTCAATGCTGGCAATGGTGCCAACGTCGTCGACGCTGGAGACGGCGCGGACCGGGTGAAGACCGGCACGGGCGACGACACGATCACGGGCGGTGCAGACAACGACACCATCAACGCCAACGCGGGCAATGACTCCATTGACGCGGGCGAGGGTGACGACCGCGTCAACGCGGGTGTCGGAGACGACACCATCGAGGCCGGTGCCGGTGCCGATAACGTCAACGCGGGCGAGGGCGACGACAGCATCGCAGCCGGCGAGGGCGACGACACGGTCAACGCAGGCAACGGTGCCAATGTCGTCGATGCGGGCGACGGCGACGACCGGATCGTCGCGGGCGCAGGCGCTGACACGATCGATGGCGGCGACGGCAGCGACACGATCAAGAGCGGTGATGGTGCCGACGCGATCGATGCCGGTAACGGCGCGAACGTTATCAATGCGGGCGACGGTGCGGATACGATCCAGTCCGGCTCGGGTGCGGATCGCGTTGCGGCTGGGCTGGGCGATGACAGCGTCGAGGCCGGGGCCGGGAACGACACCGTCAACGCGGGCGATGGCGACAACGTCGTCGATGCGGGCGATGGCGATGATCGGATCGTCGCGGGCGCAGGCGCCGATACCATCGACGGTGGTGAGGGCAACGACGCGATCAACAGTGGCGACGGCGCCGATGAGATCGATGCGGGCGATGGTGCGAACCGCGTAACCGCGGGCGACGGCGACGATACTGTCCTGACCGGCTCGGGCGATGACCGCATCGTTGCGGGTGCTGGCAACGACAGTGTCGACGCGGGTGCCGGAAACGACACCGTCAACGCGGGCGAGGGCGACAACGTCGTCGATGCGGGCGATGGCGATAACTGGGTGAAGGCCGGTACGGGCGCCGACACGATCGAAGGCAGCGACGGCAACGACACGGTCAAGAGTGGCGACGGTGCTGATCTGATCGATGCCGGTGACGGCGCGAACCGCATCACTGCGGGCGCGGGCGACGATACCGTTATGACCGGCTCGGGCGCTGACCGGATTGTTGCGGGTGCCGGCGACGACAGCGTCGAGGCTGGCGCCGGTGACGACACCGTCAGTGGCGGTGAGGGCGATGACATCCTGGATGGTGGTGCGGGTGCGGACCGGCTTGTCGGCGGCACAGGCGACGACACCTTCCAAGGCACTCTGTCCGATCTCGATGGCGATACGCTGGCCGGCTATGAAGACGGCGAGACGATCAACATTCAGGGTGCCGTCCTCGACGAGGATGCTGTCACCCTCTCCTCGGCGGGTGGCAAGACGACCATCGCGATCGACGGTGACGGCGACGGTCAGGCCGATACAACGCTCCAGGTATCCGGCGTCTACGAGTACCTGACGGTCGATGATGACGGTGCCGGCGGAACCAACCTTTCGGTTTCCGCGTCCCCGACGGATCTCACGATCATGGGCACGCCGGATGAGGATGAGCTCATCGGGGGCGCCGGTAACGACACGATCTCCGCGTTGGAGAGTGCGGATCTCGTCTCCGGTGGCGCGGGCGACGATTCCATCGACGCGGGTGCGGGCGACGACACTGTCGACGGCGGCGCCGATGACGACACGATCCTTGGTGGTGCGGGTAGCGACAGCCTCGCAGGCGACGACGGCGACGATGTGCTCGACGGTGGGGCCGACGATGACGTCCTTGTCGGTGGGGCCGGTTCGGATGAGATCGCGGGCGGCTCGGGCGACGATACGTTCGAAGGCACGCTGGCCGACCTCGACGGCGACAGCCTGACGGACTACGAGGACGGCGAGACGATCCGGATCTCCAGTGCCGCAATCGACGAAGACGACGTCACCCTTACGGCGGCCGATGGCAAGACGACGATCGCAATCGACGGCGATGGCGACGGTCAGGCCGACAGCACCCTCGAGGTTGCGGGCGAGTACGAGTATCTGAGCCTTGAGGCGAACGATGAGGGCGGCACGGACGTCACCCTGTCGGCGACGCCGTTCGATCCGACCATCTGGGGCACGCCAGACGAAGACACCCTGCTGGGGACCCAGGGCGACGACACGATCTCCGCCCTGGAGAGTGCGGATCTGGTCTCCGCCGGTGCGGGCGATGACTCGGTCGACGCGGGCGATGGCGACGACGTGGTCTATGGCGGGGCCGGCAACGACACGGTCGCGGGCGAAGGCGGCGACGACAGCCTCGTTGGTGATGGCGACGCGCAGGCGGGTGCGGTCACGTCGATCAACATCAACAACTACGATGCGACCGACTCCGGCTTCACGGTCACGGCGCAGCGGATCGAGAACGGTGAGCTCGGGGCGTGGTCTGCGGATCACATCACCGAGGGCTACGGCGGAATCGGCGTCGACGGCAACTTCGGCGGTATCTCGGTTCAGCTCGGTCATGACCCGGTCTCCGGCTTGTCCGAGGGCATCGCCGTTGACTTCGATACACCGGTCCAGTCGGCCAACGTGGATGTGCTCCGCCTGTTCTCCGGTGAGGGCAACGGCGGCGAGCAAGGGCATTGGGCGGTCTACCAGGGCGATGAGCTGGTTGGTGAGGGCGAGTTCCAGGCGCCGTCCGGTCACGAGACGACGATTGCGATCGATCCGGAAACGCCGTTTGACCGCCTTGTGTTCACGGCGACGCCGTATGGCGACGGCCCGAACGGCAGCAACGACAGCAGCGACTACATCATCCGGAACATCGAGGCGACGCACGTCTCCGGCGGTGATGATCTCCTCGATGGTGGCTCGGGCGACGACACGCTCGAAGGCCAGGCGGGTTCGGATACCCTGCTCGGCGGTCTGGGCAACGATGTCGCCGATGGCGGTGCCGGGGACGATCTTCTGTCCGGCAGCCTGGGGGCGGACACGCTCGACGGTGGCGCTGGCGCGGACACGGCCTATGGCGGTGACGGCGCGGACGTTGTCTCCGGCGGCTCGGGCGACGACCTCCTCTACGGCGATGACGGCGCGGACGCGGGCGACGGCGGCTTCGGTCCGGAGTTGATCGTCAACGGCGACTTCGAGAATCTCCCCGGTGCGCTGAACCACGGCAGTTGGGGTGTGTTCACCGCCATCGACGGCTGGACGGCCGAAGACCTGACCCCGGGTGAGGGTGGTGTGGCGCCGATCGAGATCCAAAGCGGTCTCCATGGCGGCGTGCCACAGTTCCCGGAGGGCACCGACAGCGACAACAACTTCGCCGAACTGGACAGCTCGCCAGAGTTGGGTGGGACGCGCGGCGATACCAACGTGCTTCTGGCGCAGACGGTAGAGGTGCCGGAAGACGGAACCTTCCAGTTCGCCTTCGACTACGCTGCCCGCAGCAACGGCGACACCAGCGAGATGACCGTTTGGGTCGATGGTGTGCCGGTGCTTGAGATTACCGATGGTGAGACCGAGTGGGGCCGCCAGGAGCTTGAGCTTGAGCTTGGTGCGGGCTCCCACGTCATCGCGTTCAGCGGCGGCGATGCGGACGGCTCGCCGGATACCTACGGTGCGCTGCTCGACAACGTCTCCCTGCGTCAGGTTCTGCCCACGGGCTCTGACGATACGCTTTACGGCGGCGACGGTGAGGACACGCTCTACGGCGGTGGTGGGAACGACCTGGCCATCGGTGGTGCGGGCGACGATCT
This sequence comes from Thalassobaculaceae bacterium, assembly GCA_963691835.1. Lineage (GTDB taxonomy): Bacteria > Pseudomonadota > Alphaproteobacteria > Thalassobaculales > Thalassobaculaceae. The sequence continues at coordinate 1,843,664 of OY829383.1, read as the reverse complement.
GGTCTACGGCGGCGACGGCGGTGATGTTGCCTACGGCGGGACCGGCGACGATGTGGTCTTTGGCGATGGCGAAGACGAGGCGCCAGCGGTCACGACGATCGACATCAATAACTACGAGACGACCGACGCCGGGTTCGGCATCGTCGCGCGGCGGATTGAGAACGGGTCCCTGGGCGAGTGGTCAGCCGATCACATTACCGAGGGGTATGGCGGGATCGGCGTCGACGGCAACTATGGCGGCATCCCGGTTCAACTCGGCCACGACCCGAACTCCGGGTTGTCCGAAGAGCTGGCGGTCACGTTCGAAGCGCCGGTGGCAAGCGCCGAGGTTGAGGTCCTGCGCCTCTTCTCTAATGAGGGCAGCGGCGGCGAGCAGGGGCATTGGGCTGTCTACAGCGGTGACGAGCTGGTCGGCGAGGGCGACTTCCAGGCAGAGTCCGGTCACGAGACCACGGTCACCATCGATACGGACGCGCCGTTCGACCGCATCGTCTTCTCGGCCACGCCATACGGCGACGGCCCGAATGGCAGCAACGACAGCAGCGACTACATCATCCGCAAGATCGATGCGACGCACGCAGTTGGCGGCGACGATCTGCTGTATGGCGGAGAGGGTGATGACACCCTGGATGGCGGCGGCAGCGCCGATACGGTCTACGGCGGTGAAGGCCAGGACGTGGTCTCAGGCGGCTCCGGAAGCGACATCCTCTACGGCGACAGCGAGGCGGTACCGGCTGAGCCGAACCTTGGTGCCGAGCTGATCCTGAACGGCGACTTCGAGAATCTGCCGGGTGCGCTGAACCACGGTAGCTGGGGCGTCTTCACAGCGATCGATGGATGGACCGCGGAAGACCTGACGCCAGGCGAAGGCGGGACCGCGCCGATCGAGATCCAAAGCGGTGTGCACGGTGGCGTGCCTCAGTCCCCGGACGATTGGGAAAGCGACAATAACGTCGCCGAACTCGACAGCTCGCCGGAGCTTGGCGGGACCCGAGGGGACACGAACGTTCTCTTGGCCCAGACGGTCGAGGTGCCGGAAGACGGGACCTTCCAATTCGCCTTTGACTACGCCGCCCGGCGCAGTGGCGAGACCAGCGAGATGACGGTCTGGGTCGACGGCGTCGCGGTGCTTGAGATCACCGATGGCGAAACCGAATGGGGCCGCCAGGAGCTTGAGCTTGAGCTCGATGCCGGGCCGCACGTCATCGCCTTCAGCGGTGGTGATGCGGATGGCACGCCGGACACCTACGGCGCCTTGCTCGACAACGTCTCCCTGCGTCAAGTCCTGCCGGCGGACGGCGAAGACGACACGCTGGTTGGCGGATCTGGAGCCGACGTCCTCTACGGCGGTGGCGGCAACGACGTCTTCGAGGCGACCGCCGCGGATCTCAACGGCGACACGCTTGGCGATTATCAGGCGGGTGAGCAGGTACGCCTGCTCGGTGCCGATATCGGTGCGGAAGATGTCACGGTTTCCGTGGCCGACGGCCGGACGACGGTTGGGGTCGATACGGACGGTGATGGCGTTGCGGACGCGACCTTCACGATCGACGGTGAATTCGAGCTGGCGACGGCGGCTGGCGACGGTTCCGACACCACGCTGACCTTCCGGGCCCCTGTCGAAGACCTGCTCATCGAAGGGACCGACGACGCGGATACCCTGATCGGCGGTCTCGGCGACGATACCCTGATCGGCAAGGATGGGGATGACGTCCTCTCCGGCGGCGAAGGGGCGGATGAGATCACCGGTGGCGAGGGCGCCGATACCATCCTGGGCTCCGCGGACGAGCTGGACGGCGATACCATCGCGGGCATGGACGACGACGATGTCGTCCGGATCGATGGGGTTGTCCTTGATACTGACGATGTGACGCTGACGGCGGCGGACGGTCAAACCACGGTGTCCCTGGATACCGATGGCGACGGAGACGCCGATTCCACCTTCGTGGTGGAGGGTGAGTTCCTCGACGTCGATGTGACGGCGGATGGGGACGGCACCGAGCTGTCACGGACTGAAGACGATCCGTTCACCATCACGCTCAGCAGCGACTTCACCCCGCCGGCGACGCCGGAGGACGGGTATGTCCTGACGGGTGGCGCGGATGCCGAAAGCGGCACGATCTCCGGCTCCGAGATCGGGCACGGCTCCTCCGGTGGTGCTCAGGTCAGCTACGAATTCGACGGCGAGGACGGGACCTCCGTCTCTCTCGACAGCGCCTGGAACTCGGTCAAGAACGTGCGGGTCGAGAACGAAGGGGCGGGCGACGTGTCCCTGTCGAACTTCGTCCACACGGATGTCTTCCTGGGCGATGGCGGCGACAGCACGGTTGAGATCGACGGGACCAAGCGTGGCGAGATCGTCACCGGCGACGGCAACGACACCATCGATATCGACGGTGAATCGAATGGCGGCGGCGACTCCATCAATGTGGTGTCCGTCTCCTTCGGTGATGGTGCCGATGCGATCACCGTCAGTGGCTACCAGGACAAGACGATCGTCGAGATCGAAGCGGGCGACAGCGCGGATGAAGTCGTCCTTGACGGTGACCATAAGACGGCCACGGTCGATCTCGGGGATGGGGCGGATAGTGCCATCGGCGGCAATGCGGCCGAGACTCTGTTGGGTGCCGCGGGTGAGGACACCATTGTCGGCGGTGCCGGCGGCGACCGGATCGTCGGCGGCAGCGGAGCCGACAGCCTGGAAGGCGGCGTGGGTGACGACGTCTTCGCTGGGTCGGCGGCGGATCATGACGGCGATGTCATCACCGATTTCGAGGACGGCGACCGCCTGAGGTTCGAGGGTGCAACCTTCGGCGAAGACGACGTGGTTCTGTCGATCGTCGACGGCGACACGCTGGTCGAGGTGGACGCGGACGGTGACGACGCGGTCGACTCGACGGTCCGTCTCCAGGGTGTGTTCGGCCAGGTGGTCGTGTCGTTCGACGGCGGGGCGACCGACCTCTCCTTTGGCACACGCATCACCGACCAGTTGGTTGTCGGTACCGAGGTGGCGGACACGCTGACCGGCGGCGACGGCAATGACACGGTTTCCGGTGCCGGTGATGACGATCTGCTGTCCGGCGGGCTCGGCCAGGATCTGCTGACCGGCGGCGAGGGTGTGGACACCTTCATCGGTTCCGCCGAGGAACTCGATGGTGACCTGATCGCGGACTTCACCGCTGGTGAAAGCGTGCAGGTCGTGGGCTCCTCCCTGGTGGCCAATGACATCTCGCTTGAGACGGTGAATGACCAGACCACCGTCCGAATCGATACGGACGGCGATGGCAACGCGGACAGCACCTTCTCCCTTCTGGGCAGCTTCGACGATGTGGTGGTCAACTTCGATGCGGGCGCCAGCACGCTGGCGTTCGGCACCCAGGTTGCGGATCAACTGATCGTCGGAACGGAGACCGCCGAAACGCTGGTGGGCGACCGCGGCAATGACACGATCTCCGGCGGGTCCGGCGATGATGAGATCTACGGCGGTGAAGGGGACGACGTCCTCTTCGGCGGCGAAGGCGACGATACGTTCCGGGGCTCGCTCGACGATCTGGACGGGGATGAGATCCGCGATATCGAGGATGGGGAGATCATCCTGATCGACGACATCACGCTGGATGAAGCGGATGTGACGGTCGAGACGCTGGCCGACTTCACGGTGGTGGAGATCGACGAAGACGGCGACGGCGACGCTGATGCGACGATCGTCCTGGACGGCGAGTTCGAGGTCGAGGCGGTTGAGACGGAAGACGGGGACACCCGGATCGTCATGAGCAACAGCGTCGTCGACATGGCCATTACCGGCACCGGTCAGGATGACCTGCTGATCGGCGGCGCGGGCAATGACACCATCGAGTCCGGCGATGGGCGCGATACGGTCTACGGCATGGGCGGCGATGACTCGCTTCTGGGCGAGAACGGCGACGACACCATGGACGGGGGGGCCGGCGACGACATCCTGATCGGCGAGCGTGGTCACGATGTGCTGAGTGGCGGCGCGGGTAACGACACCCTCTCCGGTGGCCTCGGCCACGACTCGGTGGACGGCGGCCTTGGCGCCGACACGCTGGTCGGTGGTGCGGGCTCCGATACATTCGGCGGATCTGCGGCCAATCTGGACGGTGACCGGATCGAGGACTTCGAGCTCGGTGAGCGGATCAAGATCGAGGGCGTCGGCCTTGCGGACGACGATATCTCCGTCACCACGACCAACGGGGTGACCACGGTGGCGGTCGACGTGGACGGTGACGGTGTCGCGGACTCCACGTTCACCTTGGACGGCACGGTTGAGAAAACGGCCGTCGTCCAGGCGATCGACGGCGGGACCGAGATCTCCTTCACCGGTGGTGTCGACGGAACCTACGACACCGCGACCTCCATGGTCTTCCAGGATGCAGACGGCGGTGTCTTCTACTTCAATGGCGTCGACTCCGCCGATGTGATGGATCTGGGCGAGATGGCCGGGTCCACGTTGATCGCAACCGGCGATATGAACGGCGACGGTAACGACGATCTGGTCTGGAAACGGGCCGACGGCGGCGTGTTCATGCAGGAGGGCGGCAGCCCGACGGAGACGGTGGAACTCGGCAATCACGCGAATGACGAGCTGATCGCCGCTACGGACCTTGATAACTCCGGCGGCATCGACCTTCTCTGGCGGAATGAGAGTGGCCAGGTCTTCTCCGTGAACGATGGCGACACCACCGACACCACGTATGTGGGCGATTACGGCGGCTTCACCTTCGTATCGGCGGCGGATCTCGATGGTAACGGCATCGCGGATCAGCTCTGGCAGGGTGATGCAGGCATCACCTGGGCGCTCATGGACGGCTCTCCGTCGAACTGGAACTACCTCGGCATGCATGGCGACAGCGAGATCCTCGCGGTCACGGACCTGGATGGACAGGGTGGTTCCGATATCGTCATGCGCAGCGAAGACGGCAGTGTAACGACGATCGACAATGCCAGCCGGAACGACTCGACATATCTCGGCCATGCCCAGGGTGAGACCCTGGTGGGCGTTGCCGATGTCAACGGCAATGGCGTGGACGATCTGATTTGGCAGGACGCACAAGGTGCCGTTCGGGCGCAGACCGATGGCGGCACAAGCTCCACGTCCCTCGGGGATCTGTCGGGTCACGAGTTGTTGGCGGTCGGTGACGTTGATGGCTCGGGCGGCGATGACCTTGTCTGGCGTGGACCCGCTGGCCGGACATTCGTGATGCACGACGGCAGCGCCATCGACACGACGGAACTTGGTGACCGTTCCGGGGACACGCTTGCGGCGATCTCCGATGTGGATGCCAGCGGCGGCGACGATCTGGTCTGGATCGAGGCTGACAACGACGTTTCGGTTGTCCGGGACGGCAGCGTATCGGATACGGTGGTCTTCGGATCGCTCGGCGATGTGGATCTGCTCAATCCGGACGATCCGGACCCGCTGGCCGGCGATTGGACGAGATCCCTCCTGATATGATGTGGGAACCGCCTCTCGTTGTTCCTCAATTGGTCAATGGCACGCCATGAGTCATCGGAAGCGGACCGCCGATCCGTCTCCGGCGAAGTGCCATACTCTTTGCAAGAAGCAGCCGTATACGGATAGTTTCGCGTCGGAATTGCGCGTTTACCCGACGCGGAGTGGGTGTTAGCGTGTAGTGGGGATGGGACGCTGGCTAAGTGGCTTGGCATTTGGGGATAGTTCATGGCTTTGAGCCAAATACAAAATCGGAGCCGCGGGCCTAGCCAGGAGTATCTGCTCCTGGATTACCTTCAGCGGCTCGGCCGGAATCTGGCGGGGCGGATGGCAGTGCACATCCACCTGTCGAGATTGCGTCCGCAGAACCGCCAGGAACACCACATCCGCATCGCCGCGGCCACGTTCGAAGGCATGGTCCAGAACTATGAGGGCCAGATCTTCACGCTCTCGAATTCCGACCTCTTCTTCGTGGTCAAGGACGCCGCGATTGAGGATATCAACGCCGCCATCATGAAAGTCCGGTACCTCTTCAGTGAGGATCCGCTTTCCCAAGGCGACGACGAAGAGGATCTTGCCCGCTTCTGCACCTGGTTCAATGTGGACATGCAGTACGAGGAGCTGTTGGACCTCGTGAAGCAGATCCACCGCGAGCGGGAGCGCAAGGCCAGATTGTCGATGACGGCGGCCGCTTCTGAAGGCAGAGGTGGTCAAGGGGGTCGTGGGCAACAGCAAGGCGACGGGCGGAAGAAATCGGCAAGCCGCAAGCCGCTCGATCCTGACCAGTTGGGCAAGTTGGAGACGTTCCTTCAACGCGCGGATCTGTCCAACCTGATGCGTCGGCAACCGGTCTGCGCCCTGACGCCGACCGCCCAGTTGCCGCAGCCGGTGTTTCGGGAGCTGTTCATCTCGATCGCAGACCTGCAGCAGACCGTGCTGCCAGATTTCGACCTCGCCTCCAATCTCTGGCTCTTCCAGCACCTGACGCAGACGCTGGATGCCCGGATGCTGTCCATGCTGATCCGGAACGACGATAAGTCGATCGCCAGCTCGTTCAGCATCAACCTGAATGTCCAGACGATCCTCTCACCGCCGTTCCTGAACTTCGATTCGAGCTTGAAGGCTGTCGCCCGGGGCACCGTGGTGATCGAGCTTCAGGAGATCGACATCTTCGGCGACATGGGCGCCTACATGTTCGCGCGCGACTTCATGCGGGAGCGGGGATACCGGATCTGTCTCGACGGGCTGAACCATCTGACCCTTCAGTTCATCGATCGTGACCGGCTTGGGCTCGATCTGTTGAAGCTGGTTTGGTCGCCCGACATGGCGGATGACCTCTCGGGGCAGCGGACGGCGGAACTGAAAGAGCATGTGGACCGGTGCGGGCGTGCGCGGATCATCCTGTCACGCTGTGATTCCGACGAAGCGGTCCGGTTCGGTCAATCCCTCGGTATCACCATGTACCAGGGCCGCTACATTGACCGGCTGCTCTCCAGCGAAGGGCGCGTCGGCTGACGGCCGGCCGGTGCAACGGCCTCAATCAAACAGATCGTCGATCGCCGATTGATCCAGTCGCGCGGCCGTGTCCTCAGGCTCGGATTGATCCAGCCTCATGACCGTACCGTTGATCACGGCTGAAATCCTGTCCAGAACATCGCGGACCTGCATCAGGAAGTGCGGCACCATGACCTGGAGGGCCTCCTGATCGCCAGTCTTGATGATCGCGCCGATCTGTTTCCGGGCCCGTTCGATCATCTCATTGGCGGCAGAGACCAGCTCTTCGAAGGCTTCGATATACTCCGGCGGAGCGTTCTTGTAGGCCCACACCGCGAGATCCTTGTCTGAGAAAGCGCTGGCCTCGAAGTGTTGAATGTATGTCGCCGGCTCCCAGTCCTGGGCCTCTTCGATCATCTCGGGCATGTCTGGCACGAGTTCGAGGAGCATGACGATTTCATTGAAATGGTTCAGATAGTCCGTCGCCAACAACGAGGTCTCGTTGATATTCGTCCCCCGCACCAGTTTTCTGTAGGTCCGGGTCAGTCTCGGCGTGCCATCCATGGCCGGACACTAACCGATCGATGGTAAACGGACAATGAAGGTTGGAGAGGCTAAACAGTTGTGTTTGGTCACTTCTTTCCCTGAAGCCGGAAACCCAACCCAATTATATAGAGCATCCCCACATGGGCGATGAAGGACGACTGAGTATATGCTCCAAAGCCCATCATGAAGCTTCGGCCGATATAGGGGGCAAGCAGCCCCTGAGCGACGAACCAGAGAATGATTCCCGTTACAAGAGCGCCTGTGAACATGCCGAGACCCGACAGGCGGCGGACGGCGAGGAGCGCAAGAGGGAAGCCAACGGCGCCGATCGCGAGATGTATGGCAAAAGCGACCGGATAGCTGAGCGACAGGCCCGCCGCCTTCGATACGATCGCGATCACGAGAAAGGCAGGCTGGAGCGTCACCCCGAACAGGTCCGGTGAAAGCCACCACGCATAGGCTTCGAAAGCGGCCTCCCCGGCGAGGCCCGCGACGAGGACTTGGCGGGCCGTTGCCATTCTCAGCCCGCGCGCGGCAGTTCCTGTTCGACCAGGGTGGCCCAAAGGCTTGCACCGGTGGTCAGCACCTCGTCGTTGTAGTCGTACTGGGGATGATGGATCGAATACTGGTGATCCGCGTCGCCGCCGCCCAGGAAGATGAACGCGCCCGGCCGCTCCTCCAGCATGAACGAGAAGTCTTCGCTGCCCATCAGCGGATCCATTCGGGTCTGGACATTGGTGTCGCCGACCACGGCAGCGGCGGCCCGAGCCAGCGACTCCGTCTTGTCCTCGTGATTGCTGGTGACCGGATATCCGAAGCGGTAGTTGAGGTCGATTTCAATCCCGTGCTGGGCTGCGGTCGTTTCGCAGATCGCCGTGAAGCGCTGGTGGATCAGCTCCCGCGTCTCCCGCTTCAGGGTGCGGATGGACGCCGTCATCTTGGCGTCGTGCGCGATGATGTTGCCGGCGCTGCCGCCATGGAATTCGCAGATGCTGATCACCGCACTGTCGAGCGGGTCGACGTTCCGGGACACGATCGTTTGGATCGACGCGTAGAGCTGCACGCCGATCTGGATCGGGTCGATGGTGAGGTGGGGAAGGGCCGCATGACCGCCCTTGGCCTTGATGGTGATGATCGCCTGATCCGCGGACGCCATCATCGGGCCCGGTGTAATGGCGAAGGTGTTTTTCGGAAGCTGCGGCATGTTGTGGAGGCCGTAGACACTGTCGCAAGGAAAGCGGTCGAACAGCCCCTCATTGATCATGACTTTGGCACCGGCGCCGCCTTCCTCGGCGGGCTGGAAGATCACGTTCACAGTGCCGTCGAAGTTACGGGTCTCCGCCAGGTACTTCGCCGCACCCAGAAGGGTCGTGGTATGTCCGTCATGGCCGCATGCGTGCATCTTCCCGTCGATGACGGATTTGTAGGCGGGGTTCCCGACCTCCTGCAGCGGCAGGGCGTCCATATCCGCGCGAATGCCGATCGAGCGGCCGCTCGACCCCTGCCCCCGGATCACGCCGACGACGCCGGTCTTCCCGATCCCCTCATGCACCTCGATGCCCCAGGAGCGGAGCTTCTCGGCGACGATGCCGGCGGTCCGCACCTCCTCGAAGCACAGCTCCGGATGGGTGTGGAAGTCGTGACGCCAGTCGCGCATCTCTGCGTCGAACTCGGCAATACGGTTTTGGACCGGCATTTCAGCCTCCTTTGTGGTCGTCCGGGCGGAGCGGTACTTTGGGGGGTGCCGCTCAGCGGCCCCGGATGCGGGGATCCATGGCGTCGCGCAGGCCGTCGCCCATGTAGTTCACACTTAGCACGGTGAGCGAAATGGCAAGCCCGGGCCAAATGACGCGCGCCGGATTGATGTTGAGGAACGGCACGCCATCAAACAGCAACCGGCCCCACGTCGGGAAGTCGGACGGGAAGCCGAGGCCGAGGAAGGACAGCGCACTTTCCGTGATGATGGCCGCCGCGACCCCGAGGGTGGCGGAGACCATGATCGGGCTCAGCACGTTCGGGAAGATGTGGCGCATGATGATCCGGTGCGGCCGGGTGCCGATGCTCCGCGCTGCGAGCACGAACTCCCGCTCCTTGATCGCCAGAACCTCGCCCCTGACGATGCGGGCCGTCTGCATCCAGCTTGTGATCCCGATGACGAACACGATCAGGATGAAGATCCCGATCTCCGGCCCGAAGATCGATCGGAGCATGTCCCGGAACAGCATGATGATGACGAGCAGCAAGGGCAGGATCGGCAGGGCAAGGAACAGGTCCGTCAGGCGCATCAACGGACCGTCAAGAACCCGGAAGAACCCGGCCATGACCCCGATGAACGTTCCCAGCGTCAGGGACAAGGCCATGGCTGTGACACCGACGGCAAGCGACGTCCGCCCGCCCGCCAGCACCTGGGCGAACATGTCTCGGCCGAGGTTGTCCGTCCCCATGGGGTGGGCGAGGGACATGCCCTGGTTCTTGGATTTGTAGTCGAGATACTGCGGGTCGATCGTGTGGATGTAGGGGCCGAGCAGCACACACAGAACGATCGTCACAAACACGGCGACGCCGGCCAGTGCCCCTTTGTGGGTCCGGAACTGGTGCCAGACATCAAGCCAGGGGGAGCGGTGCTCAAGCTCCTGTTCGGCCACCTCAACCGTGATGCCGCCTTGGGCCTGGGCGCCAGATGCTTGGGCCTGGGGTTGTGCCGCGTCAGTCATAGCGAATCCTCGGGTCGAGAATGCCGTAGAGGAGATCGGCGATCAGATTGAACATGACGATCAGGATCGCGAAGATGAATGTCACCGTCTGAACCGTGGGAATATCCGCTCCCTCGATCGCGCCGATCAGCAGCTGGCCGACGCCGTTGATGCGGAAGATCTGCTCGGTGATGATCGCACCCGCGAAGGTGGACGGCAGACCCAGCGCGATCACGGTGACCACCGGGATCAGGCTGTTCCGGAGCACGTGGATCAGCACCACCACCTTCTCCGACATGCCTTTTGACCGCGCGGTCCGCACATATTCCTGGTTCAGGTTGTCCAGCATCGAGGAGCGCATGAACCGGCTCAACTGCGCGGCGTTGAATAAGCCCAGCACCATGACCGGCATGATCATCTGTTTCATCTGGACGATCAGGCTATCGAAATCGTTCACCACATGGGTCGTGTCATAGATCGATGGCAGCCAGCCCAGATAGACGCTGAAGATCACGATGAAGACCGTACCGGTGAAGAACGTCGGGACGGAGAAGCCGAGCATGGAGATGAAGGTGCCGACCTGATCGAAGACCGAATACTGCTTGTAGGCGGAGATGACGCCGATCGGCACGGCAATCATGATGGCGACGATGTAGGAGACACCGACGACGGACAGGGTCTGGGGCAGCCGGGCGGCGATCAGGTCGACCACCGGCGCGCGCGTGGACCAGGAGCGGACGCGGAGGCGCTCTTCCGAGCTGCCAATCTCAATTCCCCACCATTGCTCGATCAGGTTCAACGGCTCGTTCACCATGAACTGCTCAAGCCACTTGAAGTAGCGGATGTGGAAGGGTTGGCCGAGCCCGAGGCTCTCCTTGATCATCTCGCGGACTTCCTCGGGGATCGTCAGCGGCAGCTGAGCCGTCGGATCGCTGGGGGCGAGGTCGAGCAACGCGAAGATGATGAAACTGATGACCAGCAGCGTTGGGATCGCGAACAGCAGTCTTCTGATCGTGTATCGGAACATAGTTGGATCCGGCCGCGGTCTGGGGTTGATGAAACGGGTCTTGTCTTGCTTCGGGAAGCGGTCCGCCGGCCCGGCTTGAGCCGGCGGACCGCAAGGTCTTAGGACCGCCTTACTTGATGCGGTGCCATTCCTGGATGTTCCACGGGGTGGCATCCCAGACGTTCTGCTTGACGCCGCCGAGGCTCAGCGCGTGAGCCGCAACCGCACCACGGTGGATCAGCGGAATGATCGCGCCTTCCTGAACGAGCATGTCGTTCATCTTCTTCGCGATGATCGCCCGCTCTTCAATGGCAGCCGTAACCGCCAGCTTCTTGGAGAGCGCGTCATACTCGGCGCTGCAGAAGCGCGGCATGTTCTGGCCAATCCACTGCGTCTCCGGGCTCGGCATGTTCGCGCAGAGCCAGCGGTTCATGTAGTTCTCCGGATCGGTTCCGTTGAAGTTGTTGGTGTACATCTCGATGTCCGAGAAGAACTTCTGGAACGTGTCCGGGCTCGACTGGTCGCCACCGAAGAACACGGAAGCGCTGATGTTCTTGAGCTCGGTCTCGACGCCGATCTCCTGCCACATCTGCTTGATCAGAGCCTGGGTGCCCTGACGCACGGAGTTGGTGGAGGTCTGGTAGAGGATCGAGAGGCGGACGCCGCCCTTTTCGCGGACGCCGTCGGAGCCACGGGCCCAGCCCGCATCATCCAGCAGCTTGTTCGCACCCGCGATATCCTGAACCTTACAGGAGTCATTGGCCGTCGACGCATAGACCGCCGGGGCCGGCAGCACGTTGCAGGTCACCTGACCGGCCGGACCGTAGCCCGCATCCACCAGGATCTGACGGTCGATCGCCATGGACAGAGCCTTGCGGACCGCCGGATCGGAAAGGAATGGGTGCGGGTTGTTGCCGTCCTGGTAGGTCGCCCGCTTGTCGCCCAACGCCGGATCCGGGTTGGTCAGCTGAACCATGAGACGCTCGACCGAGCTGCCGAAGGAGGAGATGACCTTGCCCTTGCCGGCTTTCGCCATGGTGGACAGGATCTCCGGCTCGACCTGCAGGTTCCAGGCGTAGTCGAACTCGCCGGTCTCGAGGACCGCGCGGGCCGCCGACACCGCGTCACCGCCGCCCTTGATCAGGACGCTGTCGAACTTCGGCAATGCCGGGTCACGATAGTTTTCGTTCATCACGTAGAGAACGACGTCGTTCGGCTTGAACTCGGCGACCTTGAACGGGCCGGTGCCGATGGAGCCGAAGTTCTGCTCGGTGCACTCAGGGGCTTTCGCACCCATGCAGTTCTCGAACTGTGCCTTCTGGATCACCGGCGAGGTGGAGCCGACGAACGGGCCGTACGGGAATGGCTTGGCAACACCGAACGTGATCTTGACCGTGTAGTCATCGACCGCCTTGACGGAGGTGACGTCCTGGAAACGGTCGGCCGCGTTACAGCCGCCTTCAGGATGCAGGCAGTAGTCCGCCGTGAACTCGACGTCGTGTGCGGTGAACGGTGTGCCGTCCGACCAGACCACGCCCTTCTTCAGCTTCCAGGTGATCGACTTGAGGTCCGCCGCGACGCCGCCATTGGCCGTCGTCGGGATGTCCTCCGCCAGCGCGGCCACGATGTTGCCCTTCTCATCATAATGGGCCAACGGCTCCAGAATGACGGAAGAAGCATCAACGTCCTTTGTTCCACCCGATAGGAACGGGTTCAGGATCGACGGTGCCTGCCAGTAGAGGATCTTGAGCTGGCCATCCGTCCCTCGACCGGAATGGCTGCCAGCGTGGGCCGTACCGGCGATCATCGCCGTGGCCGCGGTCGCCAGGACCAGAGTTCGTGCCTTCAACATCGTGAATAGCTCCCTGTTTCGTACGTGGGGCCGGGGTGTTCACCCCCGTTCCCCGGCTCTCGTCGGATCGGCGCCGTTTCTCGGCTGATCCCGCTTCCGGACGCAACGTCGCCCTGCTCTGCGTAGTGGCAGGCGACGTGGCGTCCGGGTTCGATCTCGCGCCATGCCGGATCTTCCGTCCGGCAAAGGTCGGTCGCGATCGGACACCGTGTGCAGAAGTTACAACCCTCCGGCGGGTTCGCCGGGCTCGGAAGGTCGCCCTTCAGCACGATATGCTCCCGGGTGGCTTCGATCTCCGGATTTGGGATCGGCACCGCCGACAGCAAGGCTTGAGTGTAGGGGTGTTTCGGCGCGGTGTAGAGCGCGTCGCGCGGCGCCAGCTCAACCACCTTGCCGAGATACATCACCGCGACCCGGTCGGCGATGTGCCGGATCATGCTCAAGTCGTGGCTGATGAAGAGATAGGTGAGGCCCAACTTCTCCTGAAGATCCTCCAGAAGATTGACCACCTGCGCCTGGATCGAGACGTCCAGGGCTGCGATCGGCTCATCACAGACGATGAAGTCCGGGTTCAGGGCCAGCGCGCGGGCAATGCCGATGCGCTGCCGTTGACCGCCGGAGAACTCGTGCGGGTACCGGTTGGTGAACTTCGGGTTCAGGCCGACCTGATCGAGCAGTTCCTCGACCCGCGCGTTCTTGTCCGCCCCCTTCAGCAGCCCGTGCTCATCCAGCGGCTCGGAGATAATGGCGCCGACAGTCATCCGGGGATTGAGGCTGGCGTGCGGATCCTGGAAGACCATCTGCATTCGCGGCCGCATGCGTCGCAGGTCTTCGCTTCCCAGTTGCGCGATGTCCACGCCATCCAGAACCACACTGCCGGAGGTCGCCTCGTAGAGTCGAAGGATCACGCGACCCGTCGTGGACTTGCCGCACCCGCTCTCCCCCACAAGGCCGAGCGTCTCGCCCTTCAGGATGTCGAAGCTCACCCCGTCGACGGCCTTGATGCTGCCCACCTGCCGCCGGAACACCCCGGCGTAGATCGGGAAGTGCATCTTCAGGTCCTGGACCTGGACCAGCGGCATGCCCGGCTTGGTCCCGCCGGTGGAAACCTGTTCCGTGGCGGCGGCGTCAGCGGTCATCGCGCGGTGCTCCTGCATCAATATCCCACCAGCAGGCGACGTCATGGCTAACCTGTCCGTCCACCCAGCCGCCGTTCACACTCTGAATCTTCGGGTTCTCGCGAAGGCAACGGTCGAACGCATAGGCACACCGGGCGGCGAAGGGGCACGAGGTGGGCTCGGCGTCCAGGCTTGGCGGCTGTCCCGAGATGCTGTTCAACCGTTCGGCCCGATCCCCCTCAAGGCTCGGCAGCGTCTCCAACAGCGCCTTGGTGTAGGGATGTTTCGGCGCCCCGTAGAGGTCCTGGACGGCAGCATGCTCTACGATCTGGCCGCCATACATGACGATCACCCGGTCCGCGATACCGGCGACGACGCCGAGATCATGGGTGATCCAAATCATCGCCATGCCGAGCTCCTGGCGGAGCTTGCGCACGATCTCGAGAATCTGCGCCTGGATGGTGACATCCAGCGCGGTGGTCGGCTCATCCGCGATCAGGAGGCGGGGATCACACGCAAGCGCGATGGCGATCATGACGCGCTGGCGCATGCCGCCGGAGAACTGGTGGGGATAGTCGTCGAGGCGATCATCCGGCGAGGGGATGCCGACAAGATCCAAAAGGGCCGCGGCCCGCTGGCGTGCTTCCGCATTATTGAGATTGAGATGCTCCCGGAGCGGCTCCATCAACTGATAGCCGACGGTGAACACCGGGTTCAGGGAGGTCATCGGGTCCTGGAAGATGAAGCCGATCGCCCCGCCGCGCACATCCCGCAGCTCGCGCGGGCTGAGCTTCAGCAGATCCCGCCCCTCGAACATAACCGAGCCGGAGGTGATTTCCGCGGGTGGCATCGGAACCAGCTTCAGCAGCGACATCATCGTCACGCTTTTGCCGGAGCCGCTTTCCCCGACGATGCCGAGAAGCTCACCTTCCCGAAGGTGGAAGCTGACCCCGTTGACGGCGTGCACCGCACCGTCCCGCGTCCCAAAGACCGTGCGGAGGTCGTCGACCTCCAGAATCGGCGGAGAACTGGCGTTCAGAGAATCCATGGCCACCCGTGTTCAGCACATCGCCCCTCTATGGGTGCGTTGCAAAAAAATGTAGACCGAAAGGAAAGCCGACTTCTAGAGCGATTTAATCAATTCGGGAGGAGGACCCCTCGAAACGGTTAATTTCTGGCTAATTTCTATTGGAAATGCGCCCAAGTGAGGACCGTATCGGCAGTGATTTTAGTTTTGGGCGCAAGCCCGAGGAGCTTCTCCCGGTCGCGGGGGTCGATCCCCCAGCCCGGCCGAACCGCTTTCAGATGCGCTTTGGTGACTGGTGTGCCGGCGGGAATGTCGACCGCCGCGACCAGAGAGCGGGTTGCATCCCGTCGTTCGGAGATCTCGGACGGCAGGATTCCCGCGCGCACACCGCCCAAGGCCCTGCCCATCTCCTTCATGCCCTTGGCGAGTGCCGTGAGTTCGGCCGGATCGGCGCTGAACCAGTGGTCCGGGCCGACGCGGGCCTTATCGAGGGTGTAGTGCTTCTCGACGATCGAGCCACCCACCGCGATGGCTCCCAGGGCCGCGGTAATGCCGATGGAATGATCGGACAGGCCGATGGGGCTATTCGGATAAAGCCCGGCGAGTGCCGGGATGGTGCGCAGGTTCATCTCATCCATGGGTGCCGGATACTGAGCCACGCAGTGCAGCAGAATGAGATCGTTCAGCCCATGTTCACGCACAAACCGCACGGCCTGGTCCGCATCCGCCAGCGTCGACTTGCCGAGCGACAGAATGGTCGGCTTCCCAGTGGCCGCGATCGCCGCCAGCATGTCCTCGAAGGAGAAGTCCGACGCCGCCACCTTGAAGCATGGCACGCCCAAGCCGTCGAGGAAGCCGACCCCATCGACGCTGAACGGGGTGGAGAAACCGATCAGACCCCGTTGGCTGGCATGCTCGAACAGTTTCGCGTGGGCGTCGCGCGGCAGGGCGACCCGATCGAACATCGGGCCGATTTTCTCGGTCACCTGGTGTCCCACCGGGCCCCAGGTTACCTCCCGGTCCTTGTCCGCGACGAGATCCTCGGAGGTGTAGGTCTGAAGCTTGATCGCGTCGGCCCCGGCATCGGCGGCCACATCGATCATCTTGTGGGCGACCTCCGGGTCCCCGTCGTGGTTCGCCCCGATCTCGGCGATCAGGAAAGGCGGGTGGCCGGGCCCGACCGGGCGTCCTGCGATGGTGACGAGGGCTGGCATGGCCGATCTCCTGGCTCAGGGATGGACGCTGGCGATTGCCGGTAAACATTAGGGGGCTTCGGCAAGTCCCGGAAGTCCCGATCTCCTAGGGGTCAACCCTCTCGGCCGCCGCCGCCGCTTCCCGACGCCGGACCCTCTCGCGGTAGGCGATGTAGAGGCCGGATCCCGCGATGATCGCGGCCCCCGCCCAGAACAGCGCGTCCGGGAAGGTGTCGAAGACGAGCCAGCTCACCAACGTCGCCATCACGATCTGTCCGTAGTTCATCGGCGAGAGGACAGATGCCTCACCGTACTGAAACGCACGGATGACGAAGAAGTGGCCGAGCCCGCCCATGGCCCCGACAGCGGCCAGCATCCCCCATTCCAGAAGGCTCGGCGGCATCGTCCAGTCGAATGGTACGACAACGGACAGGATCACGGTCCCGACCAGCGAGATCCAGAGAAGCGAGGTCTCCGGCGGGTCAGCGTCCGAGTAGCGCCGGGTCAGGATCTGGTAGACCGCATAGAACAACGCTGTGCCGCCAACCAGCGCCATGGCCCAGTGCGCACTTTCCCCGCCCGGCCGGATGACGATCATCGCACCCGCAAAGCCAACGAGCACCGCGAGCCAGCGGCGGACGCCGACCTTCTCGCCGAGAAAGGGGACGGCCAGGGCCGTGACGATCAGCGGCGAGGTGAAGTTGATGGCACTCGCCGTCGGCACGGGGATGTATCGCAGCGCTGCGAAGAACAGGCATGTGCAGGCGAACATCAGCAGTGAGCGGGTGAAGTGCACGCCCGGCCGGGTGGTCTTGAAGAGCGACAGGCCGCGGCTGGGCAGAAACAACAACAGCACGAACAGCGTATGCCCGGCATACCGCGCCCACACGATCTGTGTCGTTGAGTAGGACTCCGACAGGACCTTCGCCAGCACGTTCATCAACGGCAGGACGGTGATGGCCACCAGCATCAGCAGGATGGCGGTGCCGAGGCGATCCTCCTTCCCGTTGGAGGGGGAGCCGTGGTCTGTCGGTGTCGGTTCGGGCATGGGTCAGCCGGTCGGGTGAGGTGGGGGGAGCTTAAACCCCTCCCCATCGACGGCAAGACCGCTCAGGCGCGCAAACTCTCTACCGTCGTGCCTGGGGCAGGGTGCCCTTCGGGTGCGGGCCGTTGCCGGCTGTCCCAGTCGGGCGCGATCCAGACCGGGGCGTCGGAGGGCGGCAATGGCTCCCGCCCCCGGATTCTGTCGGCGATCTTCTCCGCCATCATGATTGTCGGGGCGTTGAGGTTTCCGCTGGCGATCGTCGGCATGATCGAGGCGTCGACCACCCGCAGCCCGTCGAGGCCATGAACCCGGCCTTCCCCGTCAACCACCGCCATGATGTCCGTATCCGGCCCCATCGCACAGGTGCAACTCGGATGATAGGCACTCTCGCCGTGCTCCCGGACGAACGCGTCGATCTCGGCGTCCGTCTGCGCCTCCGGTCCCGGCGCCAGCTCACGGCCGCGCCACCGGTCGAAGGCGGTCTGCGCGAAAATCTCCCGCGTCAGCCGCACACCGGCCCGCATCTCCTGCCGGTCCCCCTCGGTCATCATGTAGTTGAACAGGATCTCCGGCGTGTCCCCGGGATTGGCGGACCGAAGGCGGACATGACCGCGAGAAGTCGGGCGCATCGGTCCCACATGGGCCTGGAAGCCATGGGTCTTCGCCGGATTGGTGCCGTCATAGTTAATCGCGATCGGCAGGAAGTGGTACTGCAGGTCCGGATGCTCCACGCCCGCTCGGGACCGGATAAAGCCGCCGGACTCGAAGTGGGTGGAGGCGCCGAGCCCCGTCCGCGTCAGCAGCCATTGGGCACCGATCACCGCTTTCCGATGCAGCGCCTGAGCGGAGTAGAGCGTCACCGGCTCCAGGCAGGCGTGTTGGATATAGACCTCCAGATGGTCCTGAAGGTTTGAGCCCACTCCCGGAAGATCCCGGCGAACCTCGATCCCCATCTGCTGGAGATGGTCGCCGGGGCCGATGCCCGAGAGCATCAGGAGCTGGGGTGAGTTGATGGCCCCGGCCGAGACGATCACTTCCCGCTCCGCCCGGATGGTTTCCGTTCGGCCGCCCTGGACGATCTCCACACCAACCGCGCGGCTGCCGTCGAACAGGATCTGGCGGACCATGACCCGCGTCTCCACCGATACGCCGGAGCGGCTGCGCGCGGGGCCGAGATAGGCCTTTGCCGCACTCCACCGCTCGCCGTTGTGGGTGGTCATGTCCATCCGGCCCAGGCCTTCCTGGGCGTGGCCGTTCATGTCCCGTGTGACGGGGTAGCCCGCCTGCCGCCCGGCCTCAACCCAGGCTTGATGGAGCGGGTTGTCCATCCGCCCGCCGGTGACATGGAGCGGTCCGCCGTCGCCGCGATAGGCGTCTCCGCCCCTGTCGTAGGTCTCTGCCTTCCGGAAATACGGCAGACAGTGCGCGTAGCTCCATCCCGCCAGACCCGTCTGGCCCCAACGGTCATAGTCGCGGGCATGTCCCCGCACATACGCCATGCCATTGATCGAGGACGATCCGCCCAGAACCCGGCCGCGCGGGCAATAGAGACGGCGGCCGTCCATTCCCGGTTCCGGCTCGCTCCAATACGCCCAATTGGCCTTGTCGTTGGAAAGCGGGTAGGCGAGTGCGGCGGGCATATGGATCTGCCAGCCCCGGTCCTTGCCGCCTGCTTCCAGAACCATCACCGTGACGTCGGGATCTTCCGAGAGCCTGGACGCGAGGACGCAGCCCGCCGAACCCGCCCCCACGATGATGTAGTCCACGACCCTCGCCATTGCCTGTCCTTCCGGGGATGTGTTTAGACCTCTCCGGTAACACCGTCCGAAGCAACTGCCAAGCAACCGGGAGAGTGATTCCGTGATCATGACGATTTGCCGTGATCTTCGAACGCGCCTTGGGTATCGGTGTGCAACAAGACCGACTGTCAACGGGAGTGAGTTGACCCATGTCCGACGTTCTCGTCCGCTTCGCGCCCAGTCCTACGGGCCTGCTCCACGTGGGCAATGTTCGGACGGCGCTCGTGAACTGGCTCTACGCCCGGGCGGCGGGGGGCCGTTTCCTGCTCCGCCTGGATGATACCGACGATGAGCGGTCCGAGGCCCGATACGCCGAGGCGATCGAGCGGGATCTCACCTGGCTTGGCATGGACTGGGACACGTTCGCGAAGCAGTCCGACCGGCTGGACCGCTATGACGCCGCGGCGGAAAAGCTTAAGGCCTCTGGTCGTCTCTATCCTTGCTGGGAGACACCGGAGGAGTTGTCGCTGAAGCGGAAGGCGCAGCTTTCGGCTGGCCGCCCGCCAGTCTATGACCGGGGAGCCCTCAAACTCACCGAAGACGAGAAGGCCGCCCGTCTCGACGCGGGGGAGCAGCCCCATTGGCGGTTCCTTCTGAACCATGAAGAGGTCCGGTGGGACGACCTCGTACGGGGCGAGGCAAGCCACCACATGTCGAGCCTGAGCGACCCGGTCCTGATCCGCGCAGACGGACGGCCCATCTACACCCTCGCCTCTGTCGTCGACGATGCGGAGCTTGGGGTTACCCACATCCTCCGTGGTGAGGATCACGTCACCAATTCGGCGGCTCAGGTGCAGCTCTTTGAGGCATTGGGTGCGGCCGTCCCGGCCATGGGCCACCTCTCCCTGCTGGCCGGTGCCGATGGGGAGGGCCTCTCAAAGCGCCTGGGCAGCCTGTCGATCGAGAGCCTCCGGGAGGAGGGGTTGGAGCCGATGGCGCTGACATCCCTCTTGGCCAAGATCGGAACGTCTGACCCGATCGAGGTTCGTCCCGACATGGCCGCTCTCGCCGCTGAGTTTGACATCGCCAAGTTCGGCCGGGCGACCCCCCGGTTCGACCCGGCGGAGTTGCGGCAAATGAATGCGAAGCTGCTGCACGAGACCGGGTTCGACGCGGTTGCCGACCGGCTCTCATCCGCTGGTATCGAAGGTGGCGCGGCTTTCTGGAACGCGGTTCGCGGCAACCTGGAGGTTATGGCCGACACCGAGCTTTGGTGGCGCGTCGTGAAAGGGCCCGTCGAAGGGGAGATGCGTCCGGAGGACGCGCCCGTCCTCGACGCGGCGGTGGAGTTTCTGCCCGATGGCCCGTGGACCGAAGACACCTGGACACCGGAGACCTGGAAGGCCTGGACCGGTGCCATTCGGGAGAAAACCGGGGTCAAAGGTCGGGATCTTTTCATGCCGATCCGGGTGGCGCTGACAGGGGAGCGGCATGGACCGGAACTCCGCGATCTGCTATCTCTCATCGGCCGCGACGAGGTGCTTTCGCGGCTGATGGCCGGTACCGGCCAGTAGGGAGCGGAGCCAAGACCGTGGTTTGGACAAAGACGACATCCGGACGGCCCTTGCCCGCGTTCACGGCGGCGGAGCGCTGTCGACGCCACGTCTGAGCGTCTTCACCCACCGTTACCCTGCGCCGGAGGGGCCCTTTCGGGCCGAACCCCATGACTGCGAGCCTTGTGATCCACAACACGCTCACGCGTGAGAAGGAAGTTTTCGTCCCCCTCGATCCGACCCACGTGCGCATGTATGCGTGCGGGCCAACCGTCTACGATTTAGCTCACATCGGCAACGCCCGCCCGGCGGTCGTGTTCGACGTGCTCTACCGGGTGCTGAAGCGGCTGTATCCGACCGTGACATACGTCCGGAACATCACGGACATCGATGACAAGATCAACGCCCGCGCGGCCGAGCGCGGCATCGATATCCGGGAGCTGACCACCGGCACCATGGGCATCTATCAGGGTGACATGGCAGCGGTCGGCTGCTTGCCGCCGGACGTGGAGCCCAGAGCCACCGATCACATCCGGCAGATGATCACGATCGCCGAGCGGCTGATCGAGGCCGGTCACGCCTATGCGGCAGAGGGACACGTGCTGTTCTCGGTCCCCTCGATGGATACCTATGGCGCCCTGTCCCGCCGGAACCGGGATGAGCTGATCGCGGGCGCCCGCGTCGATCCCGCCCCGTTCAAACGCGATCCGGCTGACTTCGTTCTGTGGAAGCCCTCGGACGACGGAACACCCGGCTGGGACAGTCCCTGGGGACGCGGCCGTCCAGGGTGGCATATCGAGTGCTCGGCCATGAGTTGGGAGTATCTCGGCGAGGAGTTCGACATCCACGCGGGCGGCCTCGACCTGATCTTCCCGCACCATGAGAACGAGATCGCCCAGTCCCGCTGCGCGTTCGGCACCGCGAGTATGGCGCGGTACTGGGCGCATAACGGTTATGTCACGGTTGAGGGCGAGAAGATGTCGAAGTCTCTCGGCAACTTCTACACGGTCCACGAGCTGCTGGACGACTGGCCGGGGGAGGTTCTCCGGTTCGCACTTCTGGCCGGCCACTACCGGGCGCCGCTGGACTACTCCAAGCAGGGACTGGCGGAGGCGCGGGCAGGGCTGGACCGCCTGTATCAGGCGCTTCGGGGGGCAGGCGACGTTGAGGCCGCGCCATCCGAGCCTGCGGAACCGGTGATGGCCGCTCTGTTGGACGACCTCAACACCCCGTTGGCGATCGCCCGGCTTCATGAGTTGGCGGGCACGCTGAACCGGGCGGAGTCGGACGCGGAGAAGGCGGCGGCCAAATCGGCATTGCTCGGATCCGGGGCGATCATGGGTCTGCTGTCTTCTGATCCGGAGGTTTGGTTCCAGGGTGATGCCTCGGCGTCGGACGGCCCAAGTGCGGAGGAGATCGAAGCCGCGATCGCCGCCCGCGCCGCGGCCCGGAAGGCCAAGGACTTCGCCGAAGCCGACCGCATCCGCGACAGCCTTGCCGAACAAGGGATCGCGCTTGAGGACGGGGCCGGCGGGACCACCTGGAAGCGGGCCTAGTCGGTTAGAGGGCTTGAGAGGCAACGGACGGCTCGTCTACCGTCCCGTTGCCTCTCCGTCTCTTCCATGAGGACCGACCCATGACGGCAGCCGCGCTGATCGCGATGCATTACCAGAACGAGAACTGCCATCCCGACGGCCGGATCAAGATCGGGATCGCGGATGAGAACACATGGCGGGAGGCGCGGTTGGCCAACGCTCGGCGGCTGTTCGCCGGGTTCCGGTCCTTAGGCCTTCCCATCGTCCATGTCCGCCTCGCCGTCCGTCCCGACTTCGCCGATGTGGTGCCGAACACGCCGATCTTCCGGCAGTGGATCGAGAACGAGGCATGGCGCGAAGGCACCTGGGGTGTCGAATTCGTTGACGGCCTCGGCCCTGAGGGATCGGAGCATGTGGTGACCCACACCCGGAACGGCGGCTTCCACGGCTCGACCCTGGCGGAATCCCTGTTTCTCCTGAAGCCGCAGCGCCTCTACTGCTCCGGCGTGTCGACCGCCTACGCCGTTGAGAGCACCGTCCGGGAGGCGACGGACCGGGGGTGGGAGACGACCGTTGTCGCCGACGCCTGCTCAACCGCGACGGCGGAACAGCACGAGGCCGCCCTTCGGGCGATGTCTCTCATCGCCGATATCCGGACGACCGACGCGGCGCTGGCCGAGTTGTCGGCCTGATTGCGGGAGACAGTCGGTGCCGACCCTTGAGACGCTGATCCTCTTCACCACGGCGGCGATGGTTCTGAATATCTCGCCCGGTCCGTCCAACTTCTATGTGATGTCGCGCAGCATCTCCCAGGGATGGCGCGCCGGGTTCGTGGCTGCAGCGGGGCTGGCATTGGGCTCGCTGGTCCATGTGGCACTCACGGTCGCGGGCCTGTCGGCGTTGATTGCGTATTCCCCAACCGGGTACCTGATCCTCAAATACCTGGGTGCCGCCTATCTCGTTTACCTGGGCGTCCGGACATTCATGGCGGCGGGTGCTGCGACGACGGCAACGGTTGGTGCGGAAGTCGGCAACGGCAAGAAGCCGGCACGCCGCATTCTGATGGAGAGCGTTGTCGTTGAGGTTCTGAACCCCAAGACAGCCCTCTTCTTCGTCGCGTTCCTGCCTCAGTTCGTGGACCCGGCGGCCGGGCCTGCCGCACTTCAGCTCGCGATCTTCGGACTGATCGTTACCGTCTCCGCATTGCCGTGCGACGCGGCGGTCGCGCTGGCCGGGCACGCTGCGGCGGACTGGATGAAGCGCAACCCGATTGTGGGCCGCATTCAGGACCGGGTGTCAGGCTCAATCCTTGTGGGGCTCGGTCTGTGGGCCGCGTGGCCGGACGCGCGCCGTGGCTAGCCCGAGAAGCGGTAGAGATGGATCCGCCCCTCCGCCACGCCCTCCGGCAGGGCGATGGGCGCGAAGCCCTGTCCGGTGACCGGCTGGTCCGAGACCAGAACCCCGCCGGGCCGCATCAGCGCCGCGATCAGTGGGGCAAGGGACTCGGCCAGCGCCATGCTCGACGCCTTCTCACCCGTCCCGATGTCGAGATGGGCCAAGGCCGTCTCGCCCCCGATCCGTCTCGCCATATCCGCGAGCGTCTCCCGCACATCGCCCAGGATCATTCGATCTTCCGGCGGGATGCAGTCGGGGTGCGCTGCGACTTGGCGGTCGAAGACCCAGATGTCCCGGTCTGGCGCTGTCTCCCGAAGATGATCGTAGGTCCGGCCGTTGCCGAGGCCAATCTCCAGCACAGGGCCTTTGAGGCCCGCCACCGACGCGACGGCGGCTTCGAGGGTCAACTTCTGTGCGTTGAGGCGCCGGATCGCGCTGTCTAGTCGGCTCACCGGCGGTACTCCGGGGTCGTTCTTGGCCTGGATGGCGTGAAGATGGCGTCGTCAGCTCGCTTTCGCGGCCTCCACGGCGCGGCGGAGCTGCGCGTTGGTCCGTTCCAGCCGGGCGGCAAGCTCCCGCATGATCTCAACCGCGATCTGCGGAAAGTCGGTCACCAATCGGAAGAAGTGATCCTTCGAGATCTTAAGCGTGGTCAGCGATTCCTTCGCCTGGACCGTCGCGGTTCTCGGCACGTCGCACAGGATCGCGATCTCGCCGACGACATCGCCCTTGCCAAGCCGGGCGACCTCCACCGGTCCCTGTTCGGTCTCGATCAGGATGGCCGCGGCGCCGCCGATGATGATGTAGGCGGCATCTCCGTTGTCGCCCTGGCTGAACAGAATCTGGTCGTCCTGATAGGCGAGACGTTCGGACGTGAACGCGAGGAGCTTCAGCTTCGCCGGCTCGATCTTCGAGAACAGCGGGATCTTGCGAAGCAGGTCGACCTCTTCGGCCAGGCTCATGTCTCGGTCCTTTCCATACGCCTATTCCTCGGCGATCAAGGCGGAAAGTGCGGTGCCGTCCTCTAGGAGATCGGGTGTGAGACCCGATTCGGCAACCCTTCCGCCCTGTACGACGATGGTCTTCTCAAATCTCTTGGCCATGCTGGCCCGTTGAACGACGGCAACGACAGACCGGCCATCCATCTCCGTCATGATGTTGTCCAACACCTTCGCCTGGCTGCCCGAATCGAGGGCGGCCGTCGCCTCGTTCATGATCAGCACGTCCGGCCGACGCAGCAGAACACGTGCCAATGCCACCTTCTGGCGTTGGGCGGCACTCAACCTGGACCCCGCTGTGCCGGCCTCGAAATCAAGGCCGATGCGGATCACGGTTGGCCGCAACCCTTCCGCGTCGATTACTTCCGCCATCACCTCGCCGACGCGGCTGGAGGCGTCAGCCATGCCGTAGGCGATCTTGCCGAACAGGATGTTGTCCTGAAGCGAGGCGGCTGCGTTGTAGGCATCCGAGGAGAAGAACTCGAGGGACCCTTTGAGCGCCTCCGGCAGCCCTTTCGCGAACTCGGCGCGGGCCGTCAGGATGCGGGCCTTCATGTCGTCTTCGATCAGTCCGAGGCGGTGCCGGGCCGGGATCAGTTTAAACGGCAGGGCAAGAAAGCGATCGCGGTCTTCGGCGGACAATCCGTCCTCGCCGAGCCGTTCTACCCGGGCCAGCATGATCTGGAACTCCGGCAAGTCGTCGGAGGAGATGAAGCTGAACTGGGAGAAGAACTCGTGATCCGGCGGCAAGTCGGCGAACAGCTCGACCATCATGGCCGCCAGCTCCCGGCCGATCCGGAAGAAGTCATCCCGCAGCCCGGTCTTCTTCAGCATCTCCACCACATACGGTGTCGTCGTCAGATGATCGAGATCGAAGTCGTTGCCAACCGGTGTGCCGAACAGAAGGTTCTCCGCCACGGTGGCATTGTCGTTGTACCGGCTCTCATCGAAGGGCTCGACCAGGTCCGAAAGCCCGGCCTCCGCAAGCCGCTCCTGCAGCCGACCCCGCGCGTCCAGAATGCATTGCGCCGTTTCGGCCATCGTCTTGGGGTCGATTGTGCCGCGCAGGCCCAGGGTGTAGGCGTCATCCTCCAGGTCCACGATCCTGGTCAAGCTTGTCAGCCGCTCCTCAAACGCCTCACCCGGCTCTGTGCCAACCGACTCGTAGTCAATCCAGTCGTGGAAAAGATCATCGCTGGAGTTTCCGGCATCTGCGGCTTCGGAGAGACGGCGGTCCCGGTAGCTCTTCTTCTCATCGGACAAGGCTGTTTCGGTGAGCGGTTTGTGCCGGACGCCGATGAGAAGGTTGTCCCGGATTGAGGACGAAAAGACGAAGGCGGCGGGTCCCACATATCCGAGGCGACGGCCCGTGATGGCTTCCGCCTGGCTGGTCATATCCACATCGCCGATCTTCACGCCGCCGCTGGATGGCATCAGCAGCCTTGCCAGCAAGAGAGCCAGCGCATCCTTGCCGCCGCCGCTCGGTCCCGCGATGGCCACACGTTCACCGGGTTCCACGGTAAAGCTCGCCGCCTCGATCACGGGCTGACCTTCTTCGTCCAGAAGCCCGAGATTGGCGGCGGTGATGGGTCCGAGGAGGCGCGTATCCGCCTCGATCTCGGCGGTTTGAAGGTCGGCCTCCAGCATGCCCGGCGGATCGAACTGCTCCACCACCTGCTCGTACTTGATCTTGGCGTCCGCCATACGCTGGTAGTAGGTCAGCAGCTCTTTCCAAGGGGCCGAGAGATCCTTGTAGGCAGCCAAGATGGCGACCAGGGCGCCGAACGTCAGGTCCCCCCACATGACCAGCATGCCGCCGATTGAATAGAAGAAGAAGGGCGTGAGCTGGGCGATGAAGTTGTTGAGAAACTTGATGAAGAACTTCCGGCGGTAGATCTCGTACCGGATGTCGTAGATCTCGCCCATGCGGTCGGTGAAATTGGCCAGCGCCAGCCGGGCGCCGTCGTTGGCGTGGATTTCCTGTACACCGGCGATCGATTCGCCGATTCGGTCGGACAGCTTGCGGACTTCCCGTATCCGCCGCTTGCCGAGCGCGTTCACCTTGGCCTGGAGTTTCGGGATCAGGTAGGCCTGCATCGGGTAGAGCGCGATGGCGGCGATCCCGAGGATCGGGTCCTGCACGAACATGAAGACCAAAATCGTCAGCAGCGTGCCGCCTTGGAACGCGGGCAGCGCCCACGCATCGCCGATGAACCCGCCCAGCGGTTCCACCTCCGCGGTGATCATCGGAATGATCTCGCCCTGGCTGACCTTGCGGAAATGCGGAAGCGGGAAACGCAGCACCCGGGCGTAAAGGTCGTAGCGCAGCCGCCGCAGCATCTGCTCTCCCAGCTTTCCGCGATAGACGTTGATGAAGTACTTGAACGCGCCGTTCACGCAGACCAGCGCCAGAAAGGCGCCGCAGAGCATCAGCAAGTACGTGCTGGGCTCCAGGGACTGGCCCCAAAGCAGGACAGGCTGGACTTCCGCGCTATCAACCGCGTCCTTGAGGAAGTTGATGATGGTTTTTGGCAGATCCAGGGAGACATACAGAAACGGGAATGACAGCATTGTGAAGAACAGAACCAGGATCTGCTGTCGCTTGCTGTAGCGCCAAATGAACCCGAAGACCGTCGATTCCATCGCCCCGTCCGTCTCGAAAAGTCCCGGTTCATCCGGGCAACGGCCGCAAGCCTATCCCACGGTTGTGTCTTGCGGCAATTGACCTTGGGCAGCCGAGTAATAACCTTGTGCTTTGTCCGGCTGGCATGCGTATGCAATAGTCGGCTGTCCTTGGAGGCCGTCTTTCCGGCTCTTGGACCTCGGCGGGGGGACTGACGACGGGGTAGGGGATGAGCAGCAGGTCTGGTGGCCGACGGGGCCACTCGCGTGTTCTCATGTATAGCCACGACACCATGGGCCTCGGCCACTTGCGCCGCTGCCGGGCGATCGCCCACGCCTTGGTCGAGGAGGATAAGGACGTCTCCGTTCTGATCCTGTCGGGCTCACCGATCATTGGGAACTTCGATTTCCGGACCCGGGTGGACTTCGTGCGCATTCCCGGGGTCATCAAGCTGCGGAATGGCGACTACACGTCGCTGAACCTGCATCTGGACATCGAGGAGACGGTCCAGCTCCGCGAATCGATCATCCGCAAGACGGCTGAGAGTTTCGATCCGGACCTTTTCATCGTGGACAAGGAGCCCTGGGGACTGCGCGGAGAGGTGAAGCCCACCCTTGAGATGCTGCGCCTACGCGGCACGCCTCTGGTACTCGGCCTTCGTGACGTGATGGACGAGCCGGCCCAATTGATGCCGGAGTGGGAGCGCAAGAACGTCCTGCCTGCCCTGGAATCGGTCTACGACGAGATCTGGGTCTACGGCATGAAGGACATGTGCGATCCGTTTGATGGCATCAACATGCCGCCGTCCGTGATGCTCAAGACCCGCTACACCGGCTACCTGCGCCGGAACGTACCCGCCGTAAACTATGGTCCCGCTCCGGTTTTCGGAGATGATCCCTACATTCTGGTCACGGCCGGCGGCGGCGGCGACGGCGACGGGCTCATGGATTGGGTGCTGAAGGCCTACGAGACGGACCGGCAGCTCCCGTATCCCGCGCTGCTCGTTCTCGGCCCCTTCATGCCGCAGGAGATTCAGAACGAGTTGTTCGAGCGTGCGTCCATGCTGGACCGTGTCCACGCGATTTCATTCGATTCGCGCATTGAGACCATGATGGCCAAGGCGGCGGCGATCGTGTCCATGGGCGGCTACAATACCTTCTGCGAGATCCTGTCGTTCGATAAGCGGGCGTTGATCGTCCCCCGCACGGTCCCGAGGTTGGAGCAATACATCCGCGCCTCCCGCGCTCAGGAACTCGGCATGATCGACATGCTGGTTGACGACGGCGACCGGGATGCCGGCGAGATGGCAGCCGCATTGCGGCGCCTACCCGGCCTGCCGCGCCCCTCAGAGGTGATCGAGCCGACCTTGCTTGGTGGTCTGGACCGGGTACGTTGGCTGACCCGGCGCTGGCTGGATGCCGGTGGATCGTCCGCCGTTAACGAACGGCAACGCGCCTGACCGGACCTTTTGGCATGACCGATCCCGATCACCGGACGACCGCCCTGCCGGACGCGCCGCCGGACGCACGGCCTTCCGACGCCCTGCCCGTGGCGGTGGTCGTGAAGGGCTACCCGCGTTTGTCGGAGACGTTCATCGCGCAGGAACTGCTCGGGCTGCAACGCCTAGGGCTTCCCTTCATAATCGTCTCGTTGCGTCACCCGACGGACAAGGAGGTGCACCCGGTGCACCGCGAGATCACTGCCCCAGTCCACTATCTGCCTGAGTACCTCTATCAGGAGCCAATGCGTGTCCTGCATGGCTGGCTCAAGGCACGCAGGATGCCGGGTTACCGTCATGCCCGGGGTGCCTGGCTCCGGGATCTTTGGCGGGACCTCACGCCGAACCGCGTCCGCCGGTTCGGACAGGCATGTGTTTTAGCGGCCGAACTGGGTGGCGGTGTCCGTCACCTCTACGCCCACTTTCTCCATACCCCGGCGTCTGTCGCCCGGTATGCGGCCGGGATGACGGGGTTGGATTGGTCTGTGTCCGCCCATGCCAAGGACATCTGGACGACGCCGGACTGGGAGAAGGCGGAGAAACTCCGCGAGATGGCGTGGCTGGTGACCTGCACCCGCTACGCCGCCGAACATCTGGAGACCCTTGCGCCCAAGGACGGAAGCAGCCGGAACTTTCCACCGGTTACCCTGCTCTACCACGGCTTGGACGTGGACCGTCTTCCGCCCGCGCCGGACCGCGACGTCGGGCCGGACGGGTGTGACCCGGCGCGGCCGGTCACGGTTCTGAGTGTCGGGCGAGCCGTCGAGAAAAAAGGCTTCGACCTTATGATCGCTGCCTTGGCCGCGTTGCCATCCGATCTTCACTGGCGTTGGGTCCATATCGGCGGCGGTGCTTTGAGAAAGACGCTCGCCAAACAGGCGGAGGCTGCCGGTATCGCCGATCGCGTCGAATGGCGGGGCGCGCGGGCGCAGGCGGATGTCTTCGATGCCTACAGAAGTGCTGATTTGTTCGTCCTGCCAAGCCGGATCGCGGGCGACGGAGACCGGGATGGCCTTCCGAATGTTCTGATGGAAGCTCAGAGCCAGGGGCTTTGCTGCCTCGCCACGGCGGTCGCGGGCATTCCCGAGGTGATTGACGATGGGGAGACCGGCCGTCTGGTCCCGCCCGAGGACTCAGCCACGCTCTCCCAGGTCATGGCCGACCTTATCCGCGCACCGGATGAGCGGGATCGTCTGGGCCGGGAAGGGGCTGTCCGCGTGCGCGACCGGTTTGACCACCATGCGGGTGTCGATTTGCTCTACGGGCGGCTGAGCCCCGACGGTGATGCCGCCGCGGCGTCCATGGTGAGACCAGCCGCCGAATGAACATCGCCTTCTACGCGCCGCTGAAACCGCCCGACTCGCTCCGACCTTCGGGCGACCGGCGGATGGCGCGCCTGCTGATCGCAGCACTGGAGGGACAGGGGCACTCGGTCGGTCTCGCCTGCCGTCTTCGCACGCGGGACGGCGACGGAGACCCTGACCGGCAAGCCCGCCTTTCCCGGATCGGGAGCCGTGCCGCGGCGGGACTGGTCAATCGATGGTCCCGCGGCCCGGCCGCAAAACGTCCCGATGCCTGGGTCACCTATCACCTCTATTACAAGGCACCCGATCATCTCGGACCGGCGGTCAGTGCGGCCCTGGGCATCCCTTATGTCGTGATCGAAGCCTCTCATGCGCCAAAACGCGCCAACGGCCCTTGGGCGGCGAGCCATGTCGCGGTCAAGCGGGCTTTGGGTCAGGCGGATCTTGTGGTCGGCCTCAACAGCCGCGACCGGGGCTGCGTCTCTCCGGTGATGGGACCGTCAGCCCGATACCTCCAATTGCGCCCCTTTCTGGATTTGGCACCCTATGCCGGCGGGAGCGGAGCGCCAGCGGTTCCTGTCGCTGACCCGATCGCTGCAATGGGCCTGGGGGAAGAGCGGGTGCGGCTGCTTGCCGTCGGCATGATGCGGTCTGGCGACAAGCTCGACAGCTATCACGCGTTGGCCAGATCACTGAAGGAGCTGGAGCACCAAGGGAACTGGTGCTTGATGATCGTCGGCGATGGCCCGGAGAGAGCGACGGTGGAGACGATGTTCTCCCGGTTCGGCGACCGGGTCCGGTTCGGTGGCGAAGTCGATGCTGCAACCCTCGCGGCATACTATGCCCACGCGGATGTCCTTGTTTGGCCGGCCGTTCGGGAGGCGTATGGCATGGCGTTGATGGAAGCTCAGGCGAGCGGTCTGCCCGTGGTCGCGGGGGATGTGGGCGGGGTCCCGGACATCGTCCGGAACGGCCGCACAGGACTTCTGACCCCAGACGGAGACACGAACGCCTTCGCGGATGCCGTCTCCCGATTGCTTGTGGATGCTGACCTTAGGACGCGTCTCGGCCAGGCCGCGATGGAGACGGCGGTTGCGGAGCACGGCATGGACACGGCGGGCGCCCGGCTCGGCGATGCGGTCGCGGGCCTCGTGCGGGAACGGGTCCGATAGTGCCGATGGCCGATCGGGGAGACCGTCTTCTCGCAGTGCTCAGGCACGGCCCCACGGACTGGAATGCTGACAAGCGGCTTCAGGGCCGGGTGGACCGTCCGCTCTCCGGGGAAGGTGTGATCCAGGTCCGATCCTGGAGGCTGCCGGATGCCGTTCCTGTGGATGTCGCTTTGTACTCAAGCCCCTTGGCCCGGGCCGTGGAAACGGCTGAGCTGGTTGTTGGCCGCCCGCCCATCACCGACGATCGTCTAACCGAAATGGACTGGGGCGCCTGGGAAGGCCTGCGTGTCTCGGACCTGCGGCGGGACCTGGGTGCCGATATGGCCCGGAACGAGGACCGGGGTTTGGATTTTCGTCCCGAGGGCGGCGAGTCACCGCGCGACGTCGTGGAACGAGTGCGGCCCTTCCTGAAGGAACGCGCCGACAAGGGCGGTGCTGCGGTCGCTGTTTCCCACAAGGGGGTCATCCGGGTCCTGCTGGCCCTGTCGACCGGTTGGGATATGACCGGCAAGTCCCCGGTCAAGCTTGACTGGTCATCGGTGCACCTGTTCTCTCTCGACGTCGAGGGGCGGCCGTCACTGGTCGCGCCGAACCTGTCCATGACGGGCAAATGAGATGGCGGTAGGCGGGATGGCCCGGGTCTTTCTCTATGTGCAGAACCTGCTGGGTATCGGACATGTCCGCCGGGCCGCAGCGCTCGCCCGCGCGATGGAGCAGGCCGGGCACACGGTCACCGTCGCCTCCGGTGGGTTTCCGGTCCGGGAGATCCCATTCGGCGCCAGCCGGGAGATCCAGTTACCCCCGGTCCGGACCGAGGATGGTGACTTCAAGACGCTGCTGGGCGAAACGGGGGAGCCGGTCGACGATGGGTGGCGCGCAAACCGCCGCGACGCGCTGCTGCGCGCTTTGGCCGACAGCGACCCCGACGTCGTCATCACCGAACTGTTCCCGTTCGGCCGACGTCAGATGCGGTTCGAGCTTCTGCCGATGCTGGACGCGGCCCATGCCATGAAACGGCGTCCGGCGGTGCTCTCTTCAATGCGGGACATTCTGGTGACCAAGCCCCGCCTGGACCGCAATCTGGAGATCGTTGAGACGATCGAGCGCTACTACGACGGCATCCTGATCCACGGTGATGCCTCGGTGCTTGCGCTGGAGGAGACGTTTCCGCTGACCGACCGGATCGCCGACAAGCTTCACTACACCGGCTATGTGATCACGCCCGGCGGCGGCCGTTCGGCTGAAACGAACCGGGATGATGGGGCCGGGCGGGGCGAGATTGTTGTTTCCGCGGGCGGCGGGGCCGTCGGTGGGGACTACATGCGCTGGATTTTCCGAAACCGGCGGGAACTACCGACGGGCGGCCGGCCGTGGCGGTTTGTGGCTGGCCCGCATATGGACGTGGACGTGGTCGCGGAGATGGAAGCCTCCCCCGGACCCGGCGTGACGGTTGAGCGGAGCCGCCCCGATTTGGCCCAGGTCATCGCCCGGGCCGACCTGTCTATCAGCCAGGCAGGCTACAACACGGTCATGGAACTGCTCGCTGGCGGCACGCCGGCGGTTGTTTTGCCGTACGAGGGTGGGATCGAGACGGAACAACGCCTCCGCGCCGATCTGTTGGCCAAGCGCGGCAGGTTGGAAGTCGTGGCGGAAACGGACTTGTCGCTCGAAACCCTGAGTGGTGCGATGATGGGAGCCCTGGCGGCGGGCCGCCGCGATGGCGCCGACGTGGCCTTGAATGGTGCTGTGGTAACAGCGGATCTCGTGGCACGAGCGGCACGGGACCGTGACGACGGTATCAATGGTTCGCAATCGGAAGCGCGAACCGGGACCGGCCGGTCTTGAGTGGGCCGGCAGTCATTCTGGCCCCGCTCCTGGCGGAGTTGGACCGCTGGGGCGAGAGCGGCGGCAGGGCGACATTCTGGCTGAGGGATGATGATCTCACCGCGCCGTCCCCCGCTCTCGACGCTTTCTTGGAGACAACCACCTCGGCCGCGTGGGTGCCGGCACTTGCCGTGGTGCCGGGCGAAGCGGACGCGCATCTTCCCAATCGTCTTGCCGGTGAAAGCGTTCGGATCTTTCCCCACGGTTGGCGGCACATCGATCATGAGTGGCGCCCGGCCAAGAAGGCCGAGTTCGGCGGCGGTCGCCCGGTGGATTGGGCGCTTGCGGACGCCCAGGCTGGACTGGAGGCCCTCAACAATCTGTTTGGACTTTTGGCTGTTACCCCGGTCTTCGTTCCACCCTGGAACCGTGTAACGCCAGAAGTCACAGCCGGTCTGAGAGCGCTCGGCTTCACCGGCATGTCGACCTTTGGCCCCCGCGCTGCCGCCCGGACCGAGCAGGGGCTCGGGGTGACGAACACCCATGTGGACCTGATCGACTGGCATGGCACCCGGAGCTTTATCGGGGAAGCCGCCACTGTCGACGGGCTCGTCGCCCATCTTGCCGCACGGCGCGAGGGCACCGTCGACCTTGACGAGCCGACAGGGCTCCTGTCCCATCACCTCGACATGCCAATGGACGCTTGGCCTGCTGTGGGACGCATCCTTGCCGCCATCCTGGCGCATCCGGCAGCACATGTCGTCGACCCGGCCGACCTTGTCGGCAATCCGCCCGAAGGGAAGCAGGAATGAGCGCCTACCGTTATCCCAAATCAGCCCTGATGGGGGACTACGCGCGCGGCGGGATCGGATTGGCGATCACACTGCTTCCCGTCCTTGCGACACCGATGATGGACACGCTCCGCATCATCTTCGCGGTCGTCGCCCTTCTGTTCGCCGGCTACGTCTTCCGCACCTGGGCCCGGGGCTCTTCGGTTGTGGAGGTTGATGACATTGGAATTCGCACCGTAGGCCCTTTTGGACGCGCAATTCCTTGGGATACGCTTGAATCCGTAACGTTGAGCTATTATTCGACGCGACGGGACCGGACGGAAGGTTGGATGCAGCTCGACGTCCGGGGAGGGGGGGCCGCCATTTCCATCGAATCGCACATTGACGGTTTTGAGGAGATTCTGGCGCGCTGCGGTCGTGCGGCCGATCGTGTCGGTGTCGTTCTGTCCGACTCGACGGTTCAGAACTTCCGCGCGGCTGGCGTGCCGCTTGTCGCGTCCCCAGTGGCGTCTCCGGCTGGCGGAGGGACCGAATGAACGAAAGCCATCGTCCGCCCCTTCTCCGGGTCCGTGATCTCAAGGTCGGCTTTGACCTGCAAGAAGGCCGCATCGTCGCGGCGGACGGGGTTTCCTTCTCCATCCGGGCCGGGGGCACGGTCGCTTTGGTTGGGGAGTCGGGCTCCGGTAAGTCGGTCGTCAGTCAGTCCATCATGGGGTTGCTGCCGAAGTCGGCCACAATCCTGGGCGGTTCAATCCTGTTCGCGGATCCCGCCGCGCCCGGCACGCAGATCGACATCGCACGCCTGGGCCGCGACAGCCGCCAACTGCGTGAGATTCGCGGCGGCCGGATCTCGATCATCTTCCAGGAGCCGATGACGTCCCTGTCACCGCTCCACACCATCGGCAACCAGATCCAGGAGGCGCTTGAACTCCACCGGGACTGCTCCAGCCGGGAGGCCCAGGATCTTGTTGAGGAGATGCTGGCCAAGGTCGGCTTCCCTGATCCCCATCGGGCATTGAAGACCTATCCGTTCGAGCTGTCCGGCGGCCTCCGTCAACGGGCGATGATCGCCATGGCCCTTGTCTGCCGCCCGGCGCTGCTGATCGCTGACGAGCCGACGACAGCGCTCGACGTCACCATCCAGGCACAGATCCTGAAACTCGTCCGGGATCTTCAGGATGAGCTCGGTATGGCGATGTTGATGATCACCCACGATCTTGGCGTCGTCGCCAATGTCGCCGAGGAAGTGGTGGTCATGTACCGCGGCCGGGTGATGGAGAGTGGCTCGATCGAGGACCTCTATCGCAACCCGGAGCATCCCTATCTCAAGGCGCTGATGGCCGCGGTCCCGCGTTTCGATATGAAGCCCGGGGAACGTCTGGTCCCGATCCGGGATATCAAGAGCGAGACGGGTCATCTGCTGGAGGCGACAGACAGCAAACCGTCGGCGGATCTGGCCGACGTCCCGATCATGAAGGTCGATGGGCTGCACAAGACCTACGCGATCCGAAAGGGTGGCTGGCTGACCTCCACCCGGCAGACCATTCAGGCGCTGGACGATGTGGGTTTTGAGATCCGTCGCGGTGAGTGCCTGGGGTTGGTGGGCGAGTCCGGTTGCGGCAAGACCACGCTCAGCAAAGTCATCATGCGGGCGTTGAGCCCGGACGCCGGCTCGGTCCGTTTCATCGACGAAGATGGCGATACGGATGTTCTGGCGCTTGAAGGCGACCCGCTGATCGAGTTCAGGAAGAAGCTTCAGTTCGTCTTCCAGGATCCGTTCAGCTCTCTCAACCCCCGGATGACGGTCTTTGATATCGTCAGCGAACCACTCGTCATTCATGAGATCGGCGATGACGCCTACCGCCGGGAAATGGTGCGGGAACTCATGAAGCTGGTCGGTCTCGACGTCCGGCACCTCGGTCGTTATCCGCACAGCTTCTCCGGCGGGCAACGGCAGCGCATCGGCATCGCCCGGGCATTGGCGCTGAAGCCCAAGATGCTGATTTGTGATGAACCGGTATCCGCGCTCGACGTGTCGATTCAGGCCCAGGTCCTCAATCTTCTGAAGGATCTCAAGCAGGAACTGAACCTCACCTACATGTTCATTTCCCACAACCTCGCCGTGGTGGACTACATCGCAGACCGGATCGCCGTGATGTGTGCGGGTCGGCTGGTGGAACTCGCACCCCGGGACGAGTTGTTCCGCAACCCTGTGCATCCCTACACCCGCGCGCTCCTGGCGGCGGTTCCCGATCCCAATCTCGACAATCCGCTGGACTTCGCTTCCGTGATGGATGGCAGGAACTCCAATCCGGCCGCCTGGGAGGCACCGTTCACCGTCGATGGCAGCACGCAGCCGCATCTGATCGAGATCGGCGAGGGCCACTACGTCCGGGCATCGGATCAGCCCGCCCTCACCGAAAGGCTTGCATCATGAGAGGCCGTGATCTGATCAGCATCTCGCTCAAAGGCCTTTTCACGGCAGCACTCGCATCGATGCCGGCAATACCGGTCTCCGCACTTGAGCTTGAAGGCCCGCCGTCGCTTGGACATGCGGTCATTGACGGGCTGCTGCCGCCTATCGAGGAGCGGCTGCCGGAAAATCCGTTGGTGGTCGACTTCCAGGGCCGCAATCTCGAGATCGGCAAGCACGGTGGTACGATCCGGATGCTGATGGCACGGGCGAAGGACACCCGCCAGATCACGGTGTACGGCTACGCCCGGCTTGTCGCCTATGTCCCGGGTACATTCGATCTGGAAGCGGACATCCTGGAGAGCTACGAGGTGGAGAGGAACCGCGTCTTCACCTTCAAACTCCGCAAAGGTCACCGCTGGTCCGACGGTGAGCCGCTGACGTCAGAGGACTTCCGCTACTGGTGGGAGGATGTGGCGAACAACGATGAGCTGTCGCCCTCCGGCCCGCCCACACGGATGACCGTGGATGGGGAGCTTCCGACCTTCGAGGTCCTGGACGAGCAGACGTTCCGGTATTCCTGGGCGCGCCCGAATCCGGATTTTCTGCCGTCCCTCGCCGGTGCCAGCCCGCTCTATCTCTACCGGCCCGCCCACTACATGAAGGAGTTCCATGCGGACTACGCGGACCCGGAGGCGCTGAAAGCACTGGTGGAGGGGTCCAAGCGCCGGAACTGGGCGGAACTTCATAACCGGAAAGACAATCTCTACCGGAACGACAACGTGGACCTGCCCACCCTGCAGCCCTGGGTGGTCCATACCGAAGCGCCAGCGGAGCGGTTCGTCTTTCAGCGTAATCCCTACTATCACCGGGTGGACCCGGAGGGAAAACAGCTCCCTTACGCGGATGAGATCGTGGTCCAGATCGCCAACGGCAATCTGATCCCGGCCAAGACAGGCACCGGGGAAAGCGATCTTCAGGGCCGGTACCTAAGCTTTGACGACTACACGTTCCTAAAGCAGTCCGAAGACCGCTTCCCCTTCAATGTGCGGCTGTGGCGGATCGCTAAGGGCAGCCACGTGGCGCTGTTCCCGAACATGAGTCACCAGGACCCGGTTTGGCGCGATCTTTTCCGGGACGTCCGCTTCCGGCGGGCGCTGTCGTTGAGCGTCAACCGGCACGAGATCAACCAGGTGATCTATTTCGGCCTCGCGCTGGAGGGAAACAATACGGTCCTCCCGAACTCGCCGCTCTTCCGGGAGGAGTATCAGACGCGATGGGCCGCCTTCGATCTTGATGTGGCAAACGCGCTTCTGGATGAGATCGGTCTGGTGGAGCGGGACAGCCGCGGTGTCCGCCTTCTGCCTGACGGTCGGCCGCTGGAGATCATCGTTGAGACCGCGGGCGAGTCGACGGAACAAACCGACGTCCTGGCTCTGGTGCATGACGGCTGGATGTCGGTCGGCGTTAAGCTCTACACCAAGCCGACGGAGCGGACGGTCTTCCGGAACCGGATCTTCGCGGGCTCGACACAGATGTCGATCTGGACGGGGGTGGAGAACGGATTGGCGACGGCGCTCAACAGCCCGGCCGACTTCGTACCCAGCAAGCAGAACCAATATCAGTGGCCGAAATGGGGCCAGTACCTTGAGACTCACGGCAAGGCGGGTGAGCCGGTGGACATGGACGGCCCGCAGCAGCTCTTGGATCTCTACAAGTCATGGCGCGAGAGCAGCACCCTCGTGGAGAAGACCTACCTGTGGCATCAGATTCTGGAGATCTCGGCCGATCAGGTCTACTCAATCGGTCTGATCTCCGGTGTCTTCCAGCCGGTCGTGGTCGCACGCAATCTCAAGAACGTGCCCGAAGACGGTATCTATAACTGGGACCCGGGTGCGCATTTCGGGATTTACCGCCCCGATAGCTTCTTCTTCGCGCCCGATGGCGATACCACGGCGCAACGGAACTGATCGGGGACCCGCCGGATGCTGACCTTTATCGCCCGACGGATCCTGATCATGGTGCCCACGATGGTGGCCATCAGCATCATCACGTTCATCATCATCCAGCTCCCGCCGGGCGACTATCTGTCGACGATGATTGCGGAGCTCGAGAGCCAGGGCGAGAACGTGGACCGCTCCCGGATCGAGGCGTTGAGGGCCCAATACGGCCTCGACAAGCCGATGATCCAGCAATACGCGGTCTGGGCGATCGGCCTGCTGCAAGGGGACTACGGTTTCTCGTTCGAGTATCAGCTCCCCGTCGCGGATGTGGTGGGGGACCGGATCTTCCTGACCTTCGTGTTGAACTTCGCAACGATCCTGTTCATCTGGGCCGTGGCGTTCCCGATCGGCATCTACTCCGCGACCCGTCAGTACTCGATCGGTGATTATGGCCTGACGTTTATCGGTTTTCTCGGTCTGGCGACGCCGAACTTCCTTCTGGCGCTGGTGCTGCTCTATCTCGGCAATGTCTGGTTCGGGACCTCCATCGGCGGGCTGATGGACCCGAGCTACATCGATCAGCCCTGGTCGATGGACAAGGTCCTCTCCGTGCTGGAGCACCTTTGGGTCCCCGTGGTTGTCATCGGCACATCCGGGACCGCCGCGATGATCCGTCGTCTGCGCGCGAACCTCCTGGATGAGCTTCAGAAGCAGTACGTGACGACCGCCCGGGCTAAGGGTCTTGGGCCGATGAAGACCCTGGTGAAGTATCCGCTGCGGATGTCGCTGAACCCCTTCATCGCCGATATTGGCAACATGCTGCCCCAGGTCGTCTCCGGCTCGGCCGTCGTCTCCATGGTCCTGTCGCTGCCGACCACGGGCCCGATGCTGATCGAGGCGCTGCAGAGCCAGGACATGTATCTCGCGGGCTCGTTCCTGATGTTCCTCGCGCTTTTGACGGTCGTCGGCATGTTCCTGTCGGACCTGGCGCTGGCGTGGCTTGATCCGCGCATTCGCCTCGGCGGGGGGAGCACGAAATGAGCGCGTCTGAGAACGGCCGGGGAAGCGTGCCCCATTTCGTCGACCGCACGCCATTCGATCCGAACGTCACCGAGGTTCTGACGCCGGAGCAGGAACGCTTCTACATGGCGTCCCAGTGGCAGATGATGTGGTGGAAGCTGAAGCGCCACCGCCTCGCGGTCATCTCCGGCGGCTTCCTGCTGTTCATGTATGTCTCGATCATGGTGAGCGAGATGATCGCTCCCTACGCGCTCACCACCCGCCATACCGATCACATCTACGCCCCGCCGCAGGGCATCAATCTGTTTCATGAGGGCGCGTTCATCGGGCCGTTCGTCTATGGTTACGACTACGAACTCGACATGCGCAACCTGCAGCGGATCTATACCCCGAACCCGGAGAAGGTGGAGAAGCTGCGGTTCTTCTGCTCCGGCGATCCGTATCGGTTCTGGGGCCTGTTCGATGCGGATTTCCACTTCGTCTGCCCAGCCGAGGGCGGCGAGTTCTTCTTGCTCGGCACGGACCGCCTGGGCCGGGACATGTTCTCCCGGATCGTTTACGGCACCCGCATATCATTGACGGTCGGGCTGATCGGTATCGTCATCAGCTTCGTGCTCGGCATCGTGATCGGCGGCATCGCGGGTTACTACGGCGGCTGGATCGACGACATCACTCAGCGGCTGATCGAGATCATCCGGTCGTTCCCGGAACTGCCGCTCTGGATGGCCCTGTCAGCGGCGTTGCCGGTCACCTGGAGTCCCATATTGGTCTACTTCGGGATCACCGTGATTCTGGGATTGTTGGACTGGACAGGATTGGCGCGTGCGGTCCGCTCGAAACTCCTCTCGCTGCGTGAGGAGGACTTCGCCACCGCGGCCCAACTGATGGGTGCCAAACCAGCCCGGATCATCGGGCGGCACCTGCTGCCGAGCTTCATGAGCCACCTGATCGCTTCGGCGACCCTATCGATCCCGTCAATGATCCTGGGCGAGACGGCGTTGAGCTTCCTCGGCCTCGGGCTGAGACCGCCGATCACCTCCTGGGGCGTGCTGCTGACCGAGGCGCAGAACATCAACGCGGTCGAGCTCTACCCATGGATCATGACGCCCGTGATCCCGGTGATCCTGGTCGTTCTAGCCTTCAACTTCTTCGGCGACGGTCTACGGGACGCGGCGGACCCTTACAAGTAGGGGGCAGCGTCTCAGGAATCGTGTTGCCACAGCGCGCTATGGGGCACCGCCCATAGGCCATCACCGAAAGATGCTGTGAGTTCGCCGCTGTAGAGCACGATCCCTGTGAAGGCCGTGCCCGCCCCTGGTCCATCCCGAAACCAAGCCAGATGCTTGAAATCGCCTTTGGTCACCGTCGCCGACGCCTTCACTTCGATGCCGAGCAGGGCCGAGTCCTCCCGCTCAATGATGAAGTCAATCTCCCGCTTCTCACGGTCCCGATAGTGATGGAGCGTGTAGCGGCCGTCCGCCGCGTCTATCTGCGTCGCGAGTTCGGCGAATACGAAGGTCTCAAAAAGCTTGCCGAGACGATCCGGGTCGAGGTGGATATCCGCCCGCCGCCAGCGGAGAATGGAGGCTGCAAGACCAGCGTCGGTCATGAAGACCTTATCCCGCTTACCAACCCGGCCGTAGTCCGTCCGGGTCCAAGCGGGAACCCGTTCGATCAGGTACAGCGTTTCCAGAGCGTTCAGATAGCTCTCCAGTGTTGCGCGCCGGATGGACAGGCCCGAGCCGATGGCCGAGACATCCATCAACTTTCCCGACCACGCGGCGACGGTCCGGATAAGCGCCCGCATAGCGTCCATCCTCTGGATCTGCGCTATGTCCCGAAGGTCACGATCGAGCAGCGCGGCTATGTAGTCCCGGTGCCAGCGACTTCGGCGCTGCTCCACAAGTCGGATCGCCTCCGGATAGCCTCCGCGGAAGGCGGCATCAATTAGCTGGGGCCGGTCCAGATGGACGCCTCCTTTCTCGAAGTTCCGACCGAACGCGGCTTTCAGAAATGCCGGATGTTCGACCGTCATCTCCGCTTGCGTCAACGGACGGAGGCGGACATTGGCGATCCGGCCCGCCAAGGATTCCTGGACGCTGGGCAGGTTCTGGACTGCAACCGATCCGGTGAGTAGGAACTGCCCCGGCCGATTGTCCCAATCGAGTGCCAGTTTGATGGCTGGAAGCAACGCCGGGACCCGCTGGATCTCATCGATGATCAGCGTTCCAGCACCATGAGTGACGAAACTCTTCGGATCGGCTTCCGCCGCCTGCCGTATGGTTTCATCGTCCAGCGTTCGATAGAGGAAATCGTCGCTGACGAGACCTCGGGCCAATGTGGTCTTGCCGCATTGTCTGGGGCCGGTGAGCATGACTGCCCGCCGCTCCTGCAACAGTGTGTTGACGACCCGTATCTGCCATCTCGGATATGCATCAACCATCTCCGCCCCTTCCTTCTTCGGATGGGCGCCGGATCTGTTCCCAAACAGAGCCCGCGTTTTGATAGATCAGGAGGCCGCGAAATTATAGATTAATATGCCGCATTTTTCCAAACTCTCGCCCCGCGTTTTTATCAATTTGAAGGAGTTCAGGAAGGATAAATAACTGAAGAAAAGAGAAATAGAAAGTCTGCTTGATCCCAAAATCGAGATAAATCCGTTCGGTTACTTCCCTGCTAACCAGTCTTCGATCAGGCGGCGGGCGATGCTGTCTTTGGAGGGCATGTGTTTGCCGATCGCCTCGAAGTCCATGAGTTGGTCCTTGGTGAACCACTGGGCGTCATCGAGTTCGTCATCGTTCTTGCGGATGTCGAAGCTCCGGGCCTCCGCGTGGAAGCCCAGCATGATGGAGGCGGGGAACGGCCAGGGCTGGGAGCTGTGGTAGCGGACACGCTGGACCTCGATGTTGGTCTCCTCAAAGACCTCGCGGGCGACGGCCTCTTCCAGGGTTTCCCCCGGCTCCACGAAGCCGGCGAGGGTGGAATAGCGGCCCTCGGGCCAGACGGCCTGGCGGCCCAAGAGCGCCCGGTCACCGTCATGCACCAGCATGATGACGGCTGGATCCGTCCGGGGAAAATGGGGCGCACCGCAGGACGGGGAGGTACAGTTTCGCTGATGCCCGCCCTTGGCGATCGCCGTCGGACTGCCACACACACCGCAGAACCGGTGGCGCTGGTGCCAGTGTATCAGGCCGCGGGCGTAGGCGAGGACTGAGGCCTCGAACCGTTCCATCAGCGGGCCATAGCGGCGGAGATCGTCGAAGAGCAGCGTTTCATCGCCGATCATCTCCAGCGCCTCGATCATCTCAAGCCCGGATACATCGA
Organism: Thalassobaculaceae bacterium; assembly: GCA_963691835.1. Lineage (GTDB taxonomy): Bacteria > Pseudomonadota > Alphaproteobacteria > Thalassobaculales > Thalassobaculaceae. Next base: position 1,801,085 of record OY829383.1, on the reverse strand, counting down.
CCGCAACGTGGGCGGCACCCCGGTGATGGCCAAGGAACGCCGCGATCGTTGCGTTCTCCAGGACCGCCGCATGCCGCGCCGCATCCAGGAGTGCCGCGCGCGGGGCCTCCTCGGTGACCTCGGCAAACAGGGTCCGGGACCGCCAGATCGGAACAAGGCGCACCGCCTCGCCCGCCATGATCTGCTCAAGCCAGTCTGCCGGCTCCCGAAGATGGGCCGCGCGGTCAAGGCCGCTGAACCCGTAGGTGTTCGGCCTCTTGTCGAAGAGATGGAATGGATAGATATCGGACATGCCGCGCAGTCTACACACCGACCGCTCGACGACAACTCCCGACGACCGGAATGTTGGGGTGGGACGGTCAGCCGCCCGCGATGAGAGACAAGACTTCGTCGTGGACGCGGGCATCCCCGGAGACGACCACATTGTGGAGCGGGCCCGGCCGGATCGCGTTGCCCTTCCAGTCGGTCACGATGCCGCCGGCCGCTTCCACGACTGGGACGACGGCGATGATGTCGTGGTCCGCCAAACCGGCCTCGATCGCCACGTCGACCTCGCCGCTGGCGACAAGACCGAAGTTGTAGCAATCACCGGCGTAGAGCGTGAGTTTGGACGCGGCGTCGACCCGGCGGAAGGCATCGCCGTCTGGGCCTTGGAACATGTCCGGATGGGTGGCGACCACCGTCGCCTCGCTCAATGACGCTTTCGGTCTCGGCGCGCAGGGGGAGCCGTTCAGCCGGGTCGTGAAACCCTTGCCGCCGATCCAGCGGTCGTCGATCACCGGCATGTCGATCACACCGAGGATCGGCTCCTGGTTGCGCATCAGCCCGATCAATGTGCCAAACATGACCCGGCTGGTGATGAAAGCCTTGGTGCCGTCGATCGGGTCCAGAGACCACACATATTCCGCGTCGGCCCGGACCTCGCCGAACTCCTCCCCCGCGATGCCGTGCTCCGGAAAGCGTTCCTCGATCAGAATCCGGAGACGCCGTTCCGCCTCCTGGTCCGCGATGGTGACCGGGCTCTTGTCGGACTTGGTGTCGATGTCGACCCCGGTCCGGTAGTAGCGCATGAGAACGGGGCGCGCCGCGTCTGCCAAACTGGCGGCAAACGCGGCAAGCGTATGGATATCGGGATGTGTCATCGATTCGGCCGTGCTGCCGACAAACTGACTACTGGCTAGTCGCAGCCTCGAAAGCGGCGTTGGCCGCGGCGATCTCGTCTTCCGTCGGCAACGGCGCCGGGGTGCCCGCCAGTGACCGGAGATAGGCGATCATGTCGGCCCTGTCCGAGGTCTTTTTGATACCCGCGTAGTTCATCTTGGTGCCAGGCATGTACTCTTTCGGCTTCTTCAGGAACTTGTTGAGCGAGCTGTAGGTCCATTCCGCCGGATCGGAGAAGCTGGTCATCGCGTCGCTGTACGAGAAGCCGTCCTTGCCACCCTTGGCCGCGTTGACGACCGCGTACAGGTTCGGCCCGACCTTGTTCGGCCCGCCCTCATTGACTGAGTGACAGGCGGCGCATTTCTTGAAGCCCTTCTCGCCTGCCGCAACATCCGCGGCTGCAAGCAGACCCAACACCGGCTCAACCGGCTCAGGACCCTTGAGCTCCGCCGCCTCTGTCGCCACTTCCGTGATTTCGACTTTGTAGGCGTTCTCTTCGAGCTCTTCTGGATGAACGATGGCCGAGCCGACCTTTCCGGCGACCATAGCAAAAAGCCCGGCACACAGAATGCCCGCGGCGATCTTGTTCATCTCCAGCGATGCCATCGCGAAACCCCCAAGATGTCCCTGCCGGCCCTATTCCGCCGGCGCAAACCATGAGGCGCAGCCCCCCACCCAGAGTGCTACGCCGGTGTCACGGCTCTCTGATACCGCCGAGACGTCTTGATTGCCAGTCCGAATTCAGCCATGCCTCCCAACCCGCACGCGGCACGTCGCCGCGCTGATGGGGTGATAGGAGCCCGAGGATGGCGTTGCCGTCGAACCCGATCGTCATCATTCCCGCCCGCATGGCGTCCTCGCGCCTGCCGGACAAGCCGCTCGCGGACATTCATGGGGAGCCCATGATCGTTCATGTCTGGCGCCGGGGCCTGGAAGCGGATCTGGGGCGGGTCGTGGTCGCGTGCGCCGAACAGGAGATCGCGGACGCCGTCCAAGACGCGGGCGGTGAAGCGGTGACGACCGATCCTGACCACCCCTCCGGCTCCGACCGGATCTGGGAGGCGCTGGTCCGGCTCGACCCCGATGGCCGCCACGATGCGGTTGTAAACGTTCAGGGTGATTTGCCGGATCTCCCACCCGAGGTGCCCCGTGCTGCCTTCTCCATGCTGGATCGCCCGGACGTCGACATCGGCGCCCCGACGGCGGAGATCGTGGCGGATCACGAGCGGATCGATCCCTCGGTGACAAAGCCCATCATTGCCTGGGAAGAGGACGGCCGCCGTGGCCGGGCCCTCTACTTCACCCGGGCAACGGCACCTTGGGGTGAAGGGCCGCTGTTTCACTTCATCGGGCTCTACGCGTATCGGCGGTCCGCATTGGAACGGTTCGTCGCGATGCCGCCATCGCCGCTGGAAAAGCGGGAGAAGCTTGAGCAACTGCGGGCCATGGAGGCAGGTATGCGGATCGACGTGGCCCGGGTAGACATTGTTCCGCTTGGCGTTGATACCCCAGAAGATCTCGACCGTGCGCGGGCAAGGCTCGCTCCCTGAGCGTCGCCAGGCCCATTCAGAAGTCCGGAAAGGAAGTACCCCGTGTCCCAAGAAGCCCGTCGTCCCGAGGACCGAGTCGCCTTTCAGGGTGTGCCCGGTGCGTATTCCCATCTGGCTTGCCGCAACGCGCGTCCGGCGCTGGAGCCGCTGCCGTGCCCGAGCTTTGAGGACATGCTGGCGGCGGTTCAGGACGGGCATGCCGGCGCCGCCATGGTACCGGTGGAGAACTCGGTTGCCGGCCGGGTCGCCGACATACACCACCTGCTCCCCGCCTCAGGCCTTTACATCGTTGGAGAGTACTTTCAGCGGGTGAACCACATGCTTCTCGGCGTGCCGGGCTCGACGGTGGATGGGTTGTCGGAAGTTCGAAGCCACGCGCAGGGTTTGGCGCAGTGCCGAAGCATGATCCGCGAGATCGGGGTGACGCCGATCCAGCATCCGGATACCGCCGGGGCTGCCAAGGAGATCGCTGAACTCGGCGACCCGAGCGTCGGCGCCATCGCATCCGCCCTGGCTGCGGAGATTTACGGTCTCCAGATCCTGAGGGACAGCGCGGAAGACGCCGCGCACAACACCACCCGCTTCCTGATCATGGCGCGCGAGGGCATCTTGCCACCGATCGGCAACGGCCGCGTCGTGACGACGATCGTGTTCCGTGTCCGAAGCGTCCCTGCCGCCCTTTACAAGGCGCTGGGCGGGTTCGCGACCAACGGCATCAACCTGACAAAGCTTGAAAGCTACATGGTGGGCGGCAACTTCGAGGCCGCACAGTTCTATGTTGACGCGGAAGGGCATCCCGAGGACCGGGGTCTGAAGCTTGCGCTGGAAGAGCTCAGGTTCTTCTGTCCTGAGGGGGCGGTGCGTATCCTGGGGACCTATCCGGCGCACGATTACCGGTTCGAGATGCCGTCCGCCGACGATTGACGCGGCGGCGGGCGTTATGACGCTGACCATCACACTGCTGGCCTTGGCAGCGTCCGTCGCTGTATTCGCCCTTTCTTGGGTGATGGAGCGGCGGCCCTACGTGCCAGGCCGCCTTTTGCCCCGGCCTTGGATTTTTCTTCAGATCGTCACGATGGTGGTGATCCTGCTTCTGCTGGCGCATCTGGTCAGTCTCGCCACCGGCCAACGTCTCGTCGGCCGGTTCGAGCGATAGTCCATTCGTTAGCGGCCTTTGAACTCTGCCTTGCGCTTTTCCATGAAGGCGCGCCGCCCTTCGATGTAGTCCTCGCTCTCGAAACACTGACGGACCAGGTCGTCACAAGCGGCGACGTTTTGATCGGCTTCTAGTTTATTGAACTCGATCAGAGAGCGCTTGACGGTTTTGATGGACAGCGGGGCGTTCCGGGCGATGCGGGCGAGGTAGTCGTCCACATAAGCGTCCAGCTCACCCTTCGGCAGGACCCGGTTCACCAATCCCATGGTCTCCGCCTCGGCGGCCGTGAACTGCCGGGCGGTATAGAAGATCTCCGCCGTGAAGGACGCGCCGACGAGCTGTGTCAGTTGGCGAATGCCGTCGTACTTGTAGCCAATTCCCAGTTTCGCGGCCGGCACCGCGAATGTGGACATATCGGAGCAGATCCGGATGTCCGTATCGATGGCGATCGCCAACCCGCCGCCGATGCAGTAGCCATCGATGCGCGCGATGGTCGGCTTCTCGATCCGGGTAAGGGCCGTGTGAAAGGCGCTGACGGCCTTGTCATAAGCCTGCACATGATCCGCCGAGGACCGCTCGTTCTCGAACTTGGAGATGTCCGCGCCCGCGACGAACGCCCGGTCCCCCGCACCCGTCAGAAGAACCACGCGGACCGTGTCGTCTTCGGCAAACCGGTCGAACGCGTCCGCCGCTTCAAGCCACATATCCAGGGACATGGCGTTGTGCCGGGCTGGGTTGTTGAAGGTCAGACGCGCGACGCCGTCCGCCACGTCGACCAGAATGCGGCGCTCTTCCGAGCCGATGATTTCCTGAGTGGCCATGGGGCGCTCCTGCTAGGGGGATTGGATATCCGCGTTAAATGATGGTCCGGGATCGGAGATCGGCAATCGTCTCCGCGTCGTAACCGTACTCGGCCAGGATCTCGTCGGTCTGCTCACCCGCGTCCGGCGGATGCTTGGTGAAGGAAGACGGCGTCCGTGAAAGGCTCATCGGCTGGGACGGCAGGGTGATGTCCCCAAGGCTCGGATGCGGAAGGGATTTCGCGGCTTCCAGATGCTTGACCTGCGGGTCCTCGAACGCTTCGCCGATGTTGTAGATCGGCCCGGACGGCACCCCGGCGGCGATGAAGATGTCCACCCACTCGGCGGTCGTCTTGGACCGCACCACCTCTTCGATCATGGCGTTGAGAACGTCCCGGTTGGCGGACCGCGCGTCTGCTGTCGAGAACCGCGGATCCTCGTTCCAGTCCATCTTATCGATCGACTGGCAGAACCGCTCCCAGATCGCCTTGCCCGCCACGGCGATGTTCATGTGGCCATCAGCGGTCTCGAAAACGCCGGTGGGAATGCTGGTCGGGTGGTTGTTGCCCGCTTGCTTTGGCACCTCGCCGGACATGGTGTAGCGGGCACCTTGGAAGTCGAGCATGAAGAGCTGAGCCTGCAGCAGCGAGGTCTGCACCCATTGGCCCTTGCCGGAGACTTCCCGCTCAAGCAGTGCGATGAAGATGCCCTGTGCCGCGAAGAGACCGGCGGTCAGATCGGCGATGGGGATGCCGACGCGAACCGGGCCCTGTCCGGGAAGACCGGTGATCGACATCAACCCGCCCATGCCCTGGGCCACCTGATCGAAACCTGGTCGTTTTGCGTAAGGACCGTCCTGGCCGAAACCGGAGATCGAAGCGTAGACGATCTTGGGATTGATCGCGGCGACGGCCTCATAGTCGATGCCGAGCCGCTTTTTCACATCCGGACGGTAGTTCTCGACGATGACATCCGCGGTCTCGGCGAGCTTCATGAACACGTCTCGCCCGGCCGGGTCCTTCAGATTCAGGCTCATCGCCCGCTTGTTCCGGTGGAGGTTCTGAAAGTCCGGCCCATGCCGCGCGCCACCAAGTGCGTTGCCGCCCTCCAACTCCGGGGGCAGCTCGATCTTGATGACATTCGCACCCCAGTCCGCCAACTGGCGCACGCAGGTCGGCCCGGATCGCACACGGGTCAGGTCCAGGACGGTAAAGCGTTTCAGCGCCTCGGATGCGGGGCTATCCGACATGTCATTCCCCCCTTTTGTCTGGGATTCTGCCGGACATTAGACCAGCCGGGGGGCCTATTGAAAGACGATGGGTGCCGCGCGGGCCGCCAGGGTCGCTCCAAGAACCGCCAGGAGCAACAGGACAAGGGCGCGGAACGTATCGGCCGACAGCCGTTTCCGCACCTGGTTGCCGAGGCGGACCCCGACCCAGACCGGGACAAGACCCAAAGCCGAGATCACGGCGACCTCGACGGTCAGAAAGCCGATTGTGGAGAGGCCCGCCATCATCACGAGGCTCGAGAGCGTAAAGGACATGTTGATGCCCTGCACGAAGACGTCCGACGGCAGTTTGAGCGAGACCATAAAGGGCAGAACCGGCATCACTTGCGAGCCGGTTAGCCCGTTGATGACGCCCGTCGACAGGCCGACGACGGGGGCGAGTGGCTTCTCCAACCGGTTTGGCAAGACCGCGCCCGGCTTCGCATAGGCCCAGGCGCAGTAAAGGATCAGGACGACACCAAGCACCGCTGCCGCGATCGTCTTGTCCACCCAGACCAGAAGGTAGAGCCCGATCACCACGCCGGGCAGGGCGGCCAGGACAAGCGGCCAGAAGCGTTTCGCGCTCTCTCTGAAGCGCCCGGCGTCCCGCATGACGATGACATTGCTGGCGATCGAGGGGATCAGCAGCATCGGCAGCGTTTTCTCCAGTCCGACCGCGAGGACGAGGAAAGGTAGGCAAGTGGTCGAGAAGCCAAGGCCCGTCGTGCCTTTGACGAAGGCTGCAAACAGGAAAACGGCGGCGACAATACCGAACAGATTGAGGTCAGGCATACCCTTCCATGCCAACAGACGCGCCGCGGGACCGGCGGAAGACCCTAGACTCTACCCCCGCCGCGTTTCGGAGTGCCAGAGTCGTGCGGGTTTGTATCGCGTGAGAGCGAAACCGCCATGAAATGGCCCGAATTTCCTCGAAATGCCGCCTTGGACATCCCACTTAATATCAAAGTCGGCGAAGCCGGCCGGCGTGGTGGCGCGCGTCCCCTTCATGGCACCGCCACGTCGATACCAGCCTTCGACGGCGCCGCCCTCATCCCCCCTTCCCCCACGACGCGGCGCCGTCGCTTTATTTGCGTCATCGAAGCACGTACCAGTTCGTCGACGGTGCTGGACGCTCGGTGATTGCGGCTCTATCACTCAGCCATGCCGTTGGAACGCAAAGCCTTCGAAACACAGGCGGACTCGCTTTCCGCAACCGGGCTTACCGTGGCCCGAGGCGGGCGGCTTGTCTTCAAAGGGGTCGACTTTTCCATCGGTGCCGGAGATGCGCTGATCGTCAAGGGTCCGAACGGGGCTGGGAAATCGACCCTCATCCGGACAGTGGCCGGATTGGTGCCTGTCCTGTCCGGTACGATGACCCTTTCCGTGGCGGGCAAACCGGTAGACCGGCCCGATGTTGGGATCCACCTCGCGTATGTCGGCCTTCAGGACGGTACGAAGCCGACCATGACGGCGGAGGAGACGCTCCTCTTCTGGCGATCCGTCCACGGGCATGTGCCGGACGCGGCAATCATCACATCTGCACTGGACCGGTTCGGGCTGTCACGCCGCTCGGCGCTGCAGACCCGTTACTTCTCGACGGGTCAAAAGCGCCGGTTGGCGCTCGCGCGTCTCATCGCGGTGCCGGCCCCGGTCTGGCTTTTGGATGAGCCGACGGTCGGTTTGGACACGGACGCCGTTGCCGCCCTGGAGGATTGTCTGGCTGCGCACCGGGAACGGGGTGGGTTGACCATCCTCGCAACGCACACACCCATCGGGCTTACCGGGTCCCCGCTGACCGTCGACCTCGCCGATCATCAGCCGGATGCGGAAACCGCGCTCGCCGCACTCACCGGTGAGGACCTGGCGGAGGACGCTTCGTGAGCGGCTTCGGCGCGATCGTGATGCGGGATCTGCGTCTCGCTGTTCGGCAGGGTGCGGACGCGGCGATGGTGGTGATGTTCTTTGTGCTGGTCGTCGCCCTGTTCCCGCTGGGCGTGGGGCCGGAGCCGAACCTGCTGTCCCGCATGGCCAGCGGAATCGTCTGGGTGGCGGCTTTGTTGGCGGCCACCTTGTCCTATGACCGGATGTTTCAAAGCGATCATGATGATGGATCGCTGGACCTGTTGATCCTGTCCCCGATGTCCCTTGAGATGCTTGTGCTTGCCAAGTGCCTGGCGCATTGGCTGACGACCGGGTTGCCGATGCTCCTCATCGCGCCGTTGCTGGCCTCGATGCTGAACCTGGAAGGGGAGGCCTATCCCGCCCTCCTCGCCGGCATGGCGCTCGGCACCCCGGTGTTGAGCCTCTTGGGATCGGTTGGCGCGGCGCTGGTTCTGGGTGCCCGCCGTGCAGGCGTGCTGGTCGCGCTTCTGGTTTTGCCGCTGACCGTCCCCGTCCTGATCTTCGGCGTGGCGGCGATCGAAGCGGCAGCCACGGGGCAGACGTCCAGACCCCATCTCATGCTGCTGGGGGCGGCGTCGCTGGCGTCTCTGGTACTGTGCCCGCTCGCCTCGGCAGCGGCCTTGCGTCACGCGGCAAGCTAGCCAAGTATGCATCCATGCATCGTTTCGCGAACCCAACCCGGTTTCTGAGAATCGCCAACGCGGTCTTTCCGTGGGTGGCGGCTTCGGCCGCCCTGTCGCTCTTGGTCGGTCTGTGGTTCGCGCTCTTCGACTCTCCTGCGGATTACCAGCAGGGTGAGACGGTCCGAATCATGTACGTGCATGTTCCAGCCGCTTGGATGTGCCTGTTTACTTACACCGTGATGGCGGTTGCCAGCGCGACTTATCTCATCTGGAAACACCCTCTCGCCGATGTCGCGGCGCAGGCGGCCGCCCCGATCGGCGCCGGCTTCACGGCGGTGGCACTGGCCACGGGCTCACTCTGGGGTCAACCGATGTGGGGAACCTGGTGGGTGTGGGATGCGCGATTGACCTCTGTGCTGATCCTGTTCCTGCTGTATCTGGGCCACATCGCGCTGGTGAACGCCTTTGATGAGCCGGAGCGCGGGTCCAAAGCGGGGGCGATCCTCGCCCTGGTTGGGTTCGTCAATGTCCCGATCATCAAGTTCTCCGTCGATTGGTGGAACACACTGCACCAGCCCGCGAGCGTGTCCCGTCTCGATGCTCCGGCGATCGATCCCTCGATGCTCACGCCTCTGCTGATCATGGCGCTGGCGTTCAAGCTGTTCTTTGTAACGGTCCTGTTGCTCCGCATCCGGTCGGGTTTGGTCCAGCGGCGGATTCGCGCCATCCGGATGATCGAGCAAGCTGGCTGAACGCCGACGGAACCTCCGCCGCTCTTCAAATCCGTTTGCATGCCACACCTTCGCCATGTTGCGGCGTCACATGGGTAGAGTGGCATATTGGACGCCGGTGACACGGGGTCGCGGGGTGGGCTTCCGGCTTGGCCCGGGACGGCGGATCGCCTAAGTTTTGCTCAGCGACGACCCGTCGGGGGCGGGGCGCTGGAGAACAGGTCGGCGATACCGGCTGGCGGAAGGGTGGAACCATCTACGACTATTTGAACATGGGCGGATACGCCGCGTTCATTTGGCCGGCTTATGGCGTCGCGGCGGTCGTCCTGCTCGGCATGCTCCTCGCCTCTTTGCGCGGCTTGAGGACGAGCGAACGCGAACTCGCCGCACTTGAGGCGGCGCGTCCCGAACGCCCACGCCGCCGCCGGGCCCGTGCGGCCGAACCGTCCCGCCCGGAAGATGGCGTCGTCAACCCCGGCAATGGAGAGACCGCGTGAGCCCGAAACGTAAGCGTCTTTCGGTCGTGGTTCTGGGTCTTTCGATCCTGGGTGTCGCCGCCGCGCTGGTCCTCAATGCGTTTGAGGAAAACCTCGTCTTCTTCTTCAGCCCAACCGAACTGCAGGCTCAGGAGATCGGGCCGGATCGGCGCATCCGCGTCGGCGGTTTGGTCGAGGAGGGCAGCGTGAAGCAGATCGGAGGCGGGACCGTCGAGTTCCGGGTCACGGACCTCGAGTCGACCGTGACCGTGACCTATACCGGTCTCCTTCCCGACCTGTTCCGGGAAGGCCAAGGCATCGTGGCTCAGGGCCGCTTTGCCAGCGGTACCTTCCTCGCCGAAGAGGTCCTGGCCAAGCACGACGAGAACTATCTGCCGAAGGAAGTCGCCGAAGCGCTGAAGAAGTCCGGCCAGTGGCATGGCCAAGAGGGAGAAGCCAGCCAATGATCGGTGAACTCGGCCACTACGCCCTCGTCCTCGCCACGTTCGTCGCCATCATCCAGTCCGTCGTGCCGCTCATCGGCGCGCATCGGGGTGACCGATCGATGATGGCGCTCGGGTCGATGTCGGCGAGTGGTCAGTTCGTCTGCCTGTCGGTCGCCTTTGCGGCGCTCACCTACGCTTTTGTCGCCTCCGACTTCTCCATCGCCACGGTGGCGGCCAACAGCCACTCTGCCAAACCGATGCTCTACAAGGTCTCTGGCGTTTGGGGGAACCATGAGGGCTCCCTGCTTCTGTGGGTCCTGATCCTCGCCCTGTTCGGCGTTGCGGTGGTGATTTTCGGCGCCAATCTGCCGCCGACGCTCAAGGCCCGGGTGCTCGCGGTACAGGCGATGATCACTGTCGGCTTCCTCCTGTTCATGCTGGGCACGTCCAACCCGTTCGAGCGGTTGGACCCTGTTCCGCTGGACGGGCGGGACTTGAACCCGCTTCTTCAGGACCCCGGGCTCGCGTTCCATCCGCCGATGCTCTACCTCGGCTATGTGGGCTTCTCCATGGCGTTCTCCTTCGCCGTAGCGGCTCTGATCGAGGGGCGGGTCGATCCGGCCTGGGCGCGTTGGGTGCGGCCGTGGACGCTCCTCGCTTGGACGTTCCTGACCGCCGGGATCGCGCTGGGCTCCTGGTGGGCCTATTACGAGCTTGGCTGGGGCGGCTGGTGGTTCTGGGATCCGGTCGAGAATGCGAGCTTTATGCCCTGGCTCGCCGGAACTGCCCTGCTGCATTCCGCGATCGTTGTCGAGAAGCGTGACGCGCTGAAGAGTTGGACCATCCTCCTGGCCATTGTCGCGTTTTCCTTCAGCCTGATTGGCACCTTCCTGGTCCGCTCCGGCGTGCTGACCTCTGTCCACGCCTTCGCGGTCGATCCGGAGCGGGGCCTGTTCATCCTCGCGCTGCTGGTCGTCGCGATCGGTGGGTCTTTGACCCTCTATGCGATCCGGGCACCGCAGATGAAGGCCACGGGCGTCTTCGCGCCGGTCAGCCGGGAAGGCGGGCTGGTGTTGAACAACCTCCTGCTGTCCGCTGCCCTGGCGACGGTGTTTATCGGAACGCTCTATCCGCTGTTCCTGGATGCGATGACCGGGCAGACCGTGTCGGTTGGGCCGCCATTCTTCAACGCGACCTTTGTGCCGTTGATGATGCCGCTGGTCGCCGTCCTCGCGATCGGCCCGATGTTGGCCTGGAAGCGGGCGGATATCAGCGGCGTCTTCGCGAAGTTGATCGTCGCCGCCGGCGTCACCCTCGTGGCAACAGGATTGGTCTGGTGGTGGGCCGGTGGCCCCTTGCCTGCGGTGCTGGGCATGGCGTTCGCCATCTGGCTGGCGGCAGGCGTGGCGACAGAGTGGGCGGAACGCATCCGGCTTTTCCGTATACCGCTCGGTGACAGCCTGCGGCGCGCCGCCGGACTGCCCAGGGCGGCCTATGGCATGACCTTGGCGCATCTCGGCTTAGCGGTCTTCATCGTCGGCGCCGTGGCCGACAGTTTCTGGACCCGGGAGATTGTGATCGAAGCGGACCGCGGCCAAGTGGTCGAGGTCGCCGGATACACGGTGACGTTCGAGGGCGTGCGTCGAACCCAGGGGCCCAATTACGTTGCTGACACCGCCACACTTCGGGTCGAGGCCGACGGCGCGTTCCTGGGCACGCTTTCGCCGGAGCGGCGGTTCTATCCCGTCCAACAGACCCCAACGACGGAGGCGGCGATCCGCTCAACAGCGCTCGGTGACCTCTACGTCGCGATCGGTGATCCGATCGACGGCACGCGGTGGATTCTGAGGGTGTGGTTCAACCCACTGGTTCCGTGGATCTGGGCTGGATCGATCCTGATGGTGATCGGTGGCATCGTCTCGCTGACGGATCGCCGGTTGCGGGTCGGCGCGCCGAGGCAGCAGGCCCGGCCGTCCGGACCCACACCGACGGGCGCGGTCGCGGCGGGCGCCGACTAGCGGGAAATTGGGCCGGGGACTGTTATGAGCCGACTTCTCTTCTTCCTGCCGGTTCTGGTGTTCGCCGTCGTGGCGGGACACTTCGCGTGGCCGATCCTGACGGGTAAAGACCCGCGAATCCTCGCCTCGGCAATGATCGACAAGCCAGCACCCCCGCACGATCTTCCCGCTCTTCTGACCGAGAAGCCTGGGATCGACCCAAAGGCGCTCCGGGGGGAGGTGAAGTTGGTGAACTTCTTCGCCTCCTGGTGCGGTCCCTGCCGGGTCGAACATCCGCTGCTGATGCAGATGGCAGCGGAGAGCGATATCCCGCTGCTCGGCGTGAACTACAAGGACGCGCCGGATCAGGCCAAGGCCTGGTTGGTTGAACTCGGCGACCCATTCGGCCGGATCGGGATTGATGACGACGGCCGGGCGGCGATCGACTGGGGCGTTTACGGCGTGCCGGAGACCTATCTGGTCGACGAGAAGGGTCAGATCCGCTACCGCCATGTCGGACCGCTGACGGGCACGGTCTTGCAGGAGACGATCTTCCCCATGGTGCAAGCGCTGCGGAAGGGCCAGACATGATCGCCGCGACCCTTCGGTCAGGATTTCTCGCAGTGAGCCTGCTTGTCGCGGGAGTGACGGCGCTATGGGCGGTTGAGCCGTCCGAGATACTGGATGACCCCGCACTGGAGGCCCGTGCCCGGGCGCTATCCAAGGATCTCCGTTGCCTCATCTGTCAGAACCAGTCGATCGATGACAGCAACGCCGGTCTCGCCAAGGACCTGCGCGTGCTGGTGCGGGAGCGGCTGGTCGCCGGAGACAGCGATGATCAGGTCATCACCTATCTGGTCGACCGGTACGGCGACTACGTGCTTCTCGACCCGCCGATGAAGCCTGAGACGTGGCTGCTCTGGTATGGCCCCTTTATCGTCTTCGGGCTGGGGACCATCGGTATGGTCGTTTATCTGTCCAAGCGGCGCCGTCCGACCGCCGATACGCCGATGCCGCTCGACGCGGCGGAGCGGGCCGAATTGGACGCGCTCCTGTCGGATGACGGCCAAGGCGGGACCACCGGTAAAAGCGGGGAGACGCGGACGTGATCTTCTGGATCGTCGCCGCCCTGCTGACGTTTGCGGTCGTCTTATCGCTCCTGTGGCCGTTGATCTCGGCCTCTGAAGAAACGGCGGACCGGGCGGATTTCGGCCTCCAGGTTTACCGGGATCAGCTCACGGAGCTTGATCGGGAAGCGCAGACCGGAAGGTTGAGCGAGGCCGAGGTTGCTGCCGCCCGGGCCGAAGTTGAACGGCGCATGCTTGCCGTCGCCCGGGACCGGGCCGCGACCCGAACCGAAGAACCATTGGCCCGAAGGCGTAACCGGCGCCTCGCGGCGGCTTTCGCGGTGATCTTCGTCATCCCGGGTGGGTCGCTGCTGACCTACGCCGTGTTGGGGGAGCCGGGGCGGCCGGATCTGCCCTACGCGTCCCGCGCGGCGGAGCGGAGCCAGGTGGCCCAGGCCCAGGGCGGCGCCCAGGACGCCAACCACCAGGGCATGGGCGAGATGGTGCTTCGCCTGGAGCAGCGGCTTGCCGAGAACCCGGACGATCTGGAGGGGTGGGCCCTCCTCGGCCGGACCTTCATGCTTCAAAGCCAGTATGGCCGGGCATCGGACGCACTCCTCCGGGCCATGTCTTTGTCGGGAGGGGATCCGCAACTTCAGGCCGCTTGGGCGGAATCCCTCGTCCTTGCGGCAGAGGGTGAGGTCACGGAAAGGGCGGAAGACGGCTTCCGACAGGTTGTTGCGGCGAGACCTGGCGAGCCGCGCGCCCGGTTCTATCTTGGCCTGGCGCATCGCCAGCGCGGACAGGTGCGCGAGGCGCTGGACTGGTGGCTGGCACTGGAGGCGGACACCCCGCCGGACGCGCCCTGGGCTCAAATGCTGGCGCAGCAGATCATTGAGGTCGCGGCCTTGGATACATCTGTCGATCTAGCCGCGCTGCGATCGGTTGTTCAGGCGAACCGCCCGGCCCGTCCTTCCACCCCTCCGGTTGCGGGCGGACCCGGCACTCCCGGCCACCCTCCCGTCGCTGCCACACCCCCGTCTGCATCCGGTGGTGCCCCCCTGAGAGGGCCCAGTCAGGCCGAGATCGCCGCCGCGCAGCAAATGTCCGCCGATGACCGGATGGAAATGATCAAGGGGATGGTCGAGGGGCTCGCCGCCCGCCTTGAAGACAATCCCGACGATGTGCAGGGCTGGCAGCGTCTTGCCCGATCGTACGGTGTTCTTGGCCGGCCCGACGACCAGAAAGCCGCCCTGAAGCGCCTGACGGAGATCGCGCCCGACCGCACGGACTTCCTGATGGAGTATGCCCGCGTGCTGTTTCCGCGCGGCACCCCTGAAGACCTGATGCCGGCCGAGTTCAAGGCGGTGATCGAGAAGGTGCTGACCCTCGAGCCGGACCTGCCTGAGGCGTGGTTCTACGGCGGCATGATCGCGGCGGCCGATGGGGATGCGGCGAAAGCCCGGACCTTGTGGACCCGGCTGTTGGAGCGTATGGGTCCAGAAGCCCCTGCCCGACCGATGATCCAGCGGCGTTTGGACGCCTTGGGCGGATAGGTTTCCGAAAGCGAGGCCCGTTGACCGATAAGCCGAGACCGCCGTTTCTCCGTTTCGCGACCGTCAACGATGCGCTGCCACTGTCCGCATTCGCTGTTGAGTGCTACCGCACGGCCTTTGGTCACAGTTTCGAACCCGATGATCTCGCCGATCACCTGCGGGAGACCTTGAGTGTCGACGCCGTGGAGCGGTGGTTTGAGTTGGACTGGGTGGTTGTCGCCGAAGAAGGCATCCAGACCGTAGGCTTTGCGCAATATGGGCTGGCCCCCGAAGACATGCCGGGGTGGACAATGGGGGCCATGGAGTTGCGGCGTCTTTATGTCCATCCGTCCTTTCAGGGCAGGGGGCTCGGCAGCCAGTTGCTGCGGCGTGTGCTTGCGGACCCCACGATTGCCTCCTGTCCGCGGCTGTTGCTGGATGTATGGGCCTACAACCCTCGTGCGCGCCAGCTTTACGAACGGTTCGGGTTTCACGTGATTGGTGAGCACAGTTTGGATCTGACTTCCGGCGCCTCATCCTCGGTCGACCTTGTGATGGCGTTGGACAAGCCTGGAACCGATCCCGCTGAGCCGTGAGATCGCTGGCGGCGTCTTCCACCACCGTGCTAAACGGCGCGGAGGACTTCAGGAGAATGCCATGCCCGCCGTTTTGTTCCGCAGCAGCTCAGATTCCGCCGATGCATGGCGGGAGGCGTTGACCAAAAGGATGCCCGACATCGATTTCCGCGTCTGGCCTGAGGTGGGTGATCCGGCGGACATCCAGTTCGCTTTGGTGTGGAAGCCGCCCGTCGGCGCCCTGAAGGGCTTGCCAAACCTGCGGTGCGCTTGCTCCCTCGGCCAAGGTGTGGACCATCTCTTCGCCGATCCGGAATTGCCGGATGACATCCACATCATGCGGCTGATCGATCCTTGGATGGCCCAAGCGATGAGCGAGTGGGTCCTGCTTCAGGTTCTCCGTTTTCATCGCCAGGGGATGGAGTACGAGGCGGCCCACAAGGCCGGGGAATGGATCCATCTCCCCGCGCCCCAAACGGCGGAGCGCCGTGTCGGAATCCTGGGCCTTGGGGCGCTCGGCTCGGATGCCGCGTCCAAGATCGCCGCACTGGGCTTTCCGACCGCAGGGTGGAGCCGACGGCCGAAGGAAATCCCGGGCGTCGAGAGCTTCGTTGGTGAAGAGGGGTTGATGCCGTTCCTCGCCAGAACGGACATCCTGTGCTGCCTCCTGCCGCTTACACCGGATACGGAGAGCATCATCCGGGCGGAAACCCTGGCAGCGCTGCCCAAGGGTGCTTTCGTGGTCAATTCGGGCAGGGGCGGCCATGTGGTGGAGGAAGACCTGATCGCCGCTCTCGACAGCGGCCACATCGCGGGTGCGGCCCTGGACGTCTTCCGCCAGGAGCCACTGCCCGCGGGCCATCCGCTCTGGACCCATCCGAAGGTCGCCGTGTGGCCCCATGTTTCCGCCCAGACCAATGCGGAATCCGGTGCGGATCAGGTGATGGACGCCATCCAACGGGTGTTCAAGGGCGAGGCGCCGAACAACCGCAACCTCGTCGATCCGAAACGTCAGTACTGAGCCACCGTTCTCGCCCATAGAAAAACGCCCCGGAGAGATCTCCGGGGCGTTTCTTGTTTCGGCTCTTCGACGGCGCGTCAGGACGCGGCGGCGGTTTCCGGCTTGATGTCCTCACCGGTTTCCTGGTCGACCTGCTTCATGGACAGCTTGATCTTGCCCCGGTCGTCGAAGCCGATGACCTTGACCTTGACCATGTCGCCCATGTTGACGATGTCGGTGGTCTTCTTGACCCGCTCCGGCGCCAGCTCGCTGATGTGGACGAGCCCGTCGCGGGACGGCATGAAGTTGACGAAGGCGCCGAACTCGACGGTCTTCACCACCTTGCCGTCGTAGACGACACCCAGCTCCGGCTCTGCCGTGATCATCTTGATCCGGTCCACGGCGGCCTGCATGGCCTTGCCGTCGACGGCGGCGACGCGGCAGGTGCCGTCGTCCTCGATGTCGATCTTTGCACCCGTGGTCTCGCAGATCTCGCGGATGACCTTGCCGCCCGGGCCGATGATCTCGCGGATCTTGTCGACCGGCACCTTCAGCGTGGTCATGGACGGCGCGTTGTCCGACACACCCTCGCGGGAGGCCGTCAGCGCCTGGGACATCTCACCGAGGATGTGGATCCGGCCGTCCTTCGCCTGATCCAGCGCGATCTTCATGATCTCCTCGGTGATGGACGTGATCTTGATGTCCATCTGAAGCGAGGTGATGCCCGCATCCGTGCCTGCGACCTTGAAGTCCATGTCGCCGAGGTGATCCTCGTCACCAAGAATGTCGGACAGCACGGCGAACCGGTCGCCTTCCTTGATCAGGCCCATCGCGATGCCCGCGATCGGGCGGCCGATCGGCACACCCGCATCCATCATCGACAGCGAGCTGCCGCAGACCGTCGCCATGGAGGACGAGCCGTTGGACTCGGTGATCTCCGAGACGATCCGGATGGTGTAGGGGAACGCTTCCTTGGTCGGCAGAAGCGGCTTCACCGCCCGCCAAGCCAGCTTACCGTGGCCGATCTCGCGGCGGCCCGGGGAGCCCATGCGACCGGCTTCACCCACCGAGTAGGGGGGGAAGTTGTAGTGCAGCATGAAGTTGGCGCGGTACTCGCCCTCGAGCGCGTCGATGATCTGCTCATCCTGGCCGGTGCCGAGCGTGGTGACCACCAGCGCCTGGGTTTCGCCACGGGTGAACAGAGCCGAGCCGTGGGCGCGCGGCAGCACACCAACCTCGGCCACGATCTGACGCACGGTCTTGGTGTCGCGGCCGTCGATGCGCATGCCGGTATCCAGAATGGCACCCCGGACGACATCGGCTTCGAGCGACTTGAGCGCGCCGTCGGCGGCTGCCAGCTCGTCCTCGTCCATCAGTTCCTTGGCCTTCGCCTTCACGGCGGCGACCTTCTCCTGACGAAGCGTCTTCTCCGGCTCCTTGTAGGCCTCGACCATCTCATCGGTGATCGCACCGTCGAGCTTCGCCTTGGCGGACGCGGCGGCGGGGTTCTCCGCCGGCATGTCCATCGGCTCTTTCGCGCAGGCCTCGGCCAGCTCGATGATCGCGTTGATGACCGGCTGGAAGGACTGGTGGCCGAAGGTCACCGCCCCCAGCATCACCGCCTCGTCCAGCTCGTTCGCCTGGCTCTCAACCATCAGCACGCCTTCCTGGGTGCCGGCAACGACCAGATCGAGCTCGCTTTCGGCGACCTGGGCCTGGGTCGGGTTGAGAATGTATTCACCGTTCTTGTAGCCGACCCGCGCACCGCCGATCGGGCCCAGGAACGGGGCACCGGAAATCGTCAGCGCGGCCGACGCGCCAACCATGGCGACGATGTCCGGATCATTCTCCAGATCATGGCTCAGCACGGTGCAGACGACCTGCACTTCGTTCTTGAAGCCCTTAACGAACAGCGGGCGGATCGGCCGGTCGATGAGACGGGAGGTCAGCACCTCCTTCTCCGTCGGGCGCCCTTCGCGCTTGAAGAAGCCGCCGGGGATCTTGCCGGCCGCGAACGTCTTTTCCTGATAGTTGACGGTCAGCGGAAAGAAATCCTGACCCGGCTTGGCGAACTTCGCCGCCACGACAGTGCAGAGCACCGTGGTCTCGCCGAGGGTCGCCATGACGGCGCCGTCGGCCTGACGGGCAACCTTACCCGTCTCCAGGACGAGCGTACGCCCACCCCAATCGAGTTCCTTACGGAAAACCTGAAACATTCGGACTACCTTTCGTCCAATCGCCGCACGCTCGGGAAAGGACGGGCTCCCGTAACGACAATCGATCGACCCACTGGACGCGGCCCCTTCTTGCGGGGGCGGTCGGTGTCGCGATTATCGGAGAGCTGTTTGGCGCCTGCTTCCATCCCATGGCGCCGAGCCGTCGCGGCTATCACTTCATATACCTTTGCAGACGCGCTGCTCATGACACGGATCGACCCGCCGGTCAAAGGGAAATCGGGCAGTAGTACGCGAATTCCTACGACTTCATAGGCGTTTGTAGCCCAAAGCGTCGTCAGGTAGTAATCAAAGAGATTATCGGTCAGCGTTCTGTAACGGAACTACTGGAATTACCATACACGTGCGCATACGGCGCCATTAGCCGACGTCGATTTGTCGAACCATTCAATCCATCACTTGGATCGTTGATGTCAATGCTATCTAGTACCTCGGCCAGGGCAATATCTTCGCTGTACTGCCGTTCTAAATTTGACCACACTTCACGAACGGTATTTGAGCGCGACATCACCGCCTCCTCACGACAAACCGGCACCTCCGAGTCTACTATGTAGAATGGTCCTATCGTCCTCATAATGACCGATTTTCTTGCAGTGGTCAACAAATAAATCCCAGTAAGACATGATTTTTAGTTGAAGCTGTGGATCTTTGCCAAAGTCGGAGATCTGTAGTTTGATCTCTTCACTGGTTAACACCTTGATCCCAATTCCTCTTCCATGTGAATGCCACCTCTCGGCATCACATAGTATTTGTGCTATGTCCCTGGCGCGTTCTCTCTTATCTTTAGCCGATACAGCCCGTCCAGAAGTGTGGGTTTCGTTCCAATCCTTGAATTTATGGGTCGAAAGCCACTCCTCCAGTAGATCTTCTGAATGGTTGCGAGCCTGCTCTAGATCAAAAAGCTCGGCAGGATCAAATTTCTTCAAAAGATGAGCCAGTTCTGCCCTGGCCTGAGCTGGGTCACCTGCTGAGTTGATTATCTTCGTTAATTCTTGGATTTTGGCGAGATAACCAAGGCCTGAGACATATCTACCATTCTCATTTGGTAATTGAGGGTCAATCGGTCCAAGGACCGAATAATAGTCCATATAAATCTCATCACCTGAAAGTACAAGCACTGTCCCTGCGGAGTATGCGAAATTGGGTATTATAAATTTCACAATCCTATAGTGTTCTCTAAATACATTATAAATTGTTTCTACAACTTCAATTATTCCACCTGTGGTTTCAATCAGAACTGTAAGCGAATCTGTATTCGATAAACTCTTCTGACGCAACTTCTGAATTTTCTGCCGAATCGCATCATCCAATCCGAATCTTATAGGTGACTTTAAAATGAGAACATCCGAACTGAGATGTTTTGCTAGTCTATTGTTTCTTCGAACAAGCTCATCACGGATGATCTGATTTCCATCTACGTTATCAACCATTGTTTACACCTTTGACGCGAGAATCGTGGGACTCTAGAGGTGGGCGCCTTTTAAAGCCCTTCTACAAGCACGTGACGACAGCTCCGCTTGCTATCAAACGCGTAACCTAAGAGGTTAAAGATGATTGAGGATTAGCTTGTCAATGCAATTTTTTGCATATCATAAAATATGACTAAACCCTAATTGGATGGATCTTGCCGGCTGTCGATCAGTACTTAACTCCGCAGACGATCCAAGCTATTCGGGATCGAAAATTCATCAAAATGAATTCTGTATCCATGAACTATAGATCAAAAACGGGTATATGGTTTAATTTTCTAGGCTGATTCTATTGATGGGTATGAGCTCTCTGCAAAACGAATATCGCATCACGAAATTCTGTAATGTAATTAACTTTGAAAAAAAGAATATCATATAATAAAAAACAAATAGTTAAAAGAACACTCAATTCGACGAATTTGATTTTCGATTGTTGTGCCTTTGATTTGAGTATAATTTTTTGGACAGAGGAACATCGATAGCGGAAATACAAAAATTATTTTAAATTAACGATCAAGACTCAGAGCCCGTCCACAAAGTCATTGAATCGTTGGAATCGTTTGTGATTCACTATCTTGTAGCGATTGATGAGGGAGCTACCAGATGTGGACGAAAGAAAACCGTGCCCGTTATGAGCGCCGGGGCCTTCGGTACCCGAGTGATCTGACGGACGAAGAGTGGTCGGTTCTGGCGCCGTTGATCCCGCCGGCCCGGCATGGCGGCCGCAAGCGGTCGGTTGACGTTCGCGCGGTGATCAATGGCTTGCTCTATGTTCTGGAGACCGGCTGCCCGTGGCGCCATTTGCCGAAGGACTTTCCGCCGAAGAGCACGGTGCATGGGTATTTCGATCTGTGGGCCTGGGACGGCACGCTCGAGCGGATGCACGATACGCTCTATGTGGCGTTGCGCGAGGCGGAAGGCCGAGAGGGGCAACCGAGCGCCGCGATTATCGACAGCCAAAGCGCCAAATCGGCGCAAAAAGGGGGGCGTCGCTTGACCCGATCGGCTATGACGCGGGCAAGAAGACGCGCGGCGTGAAGCGCCACATCCTCACTGACCATGGCGGACTGCTGCTCACGGCGGTGGTGCATCCAGCCGACATTCAGGACCGCGACGGCGCGGCCTTGGTTTTGAGCAAGCGGGTGCGGCGACGGTTTCCATTCATCGAGGTGGTCTTCGCCGATGCCGGCTACCAGGGGCCGAAAGCCGCCAAGGCGGTGGCCAAGACCGGGCCCTGGCGGCTGGAAATCATCAAGCGGAGCGACGGCGCCAAGGGCTTCATGGTGCAGGCCAAGCGCTGGATCGTCGAACGCACGCTGGCCTGGATCTCGCGCAACCGAAGGCTCGCCCGAGACTTCGAGGCGCGGGCGCGAACCGCCACCGCCTTCATCTACCTCGCCATGATCAAGATCATGGTACGCCGCTTGAAACAAACATGAACTTTATGGACGGACTCTCAGGTCTCAAATGTCTCGTAAGCGTAAAAATCTTATACCCCCCTCCCTCAAAGCGGGATGTTGTCGTGCTTCTTCCAGGGGTTTTCGAGCTTCTTGTTGCGGAGCATGGCGAGGGCCCGGCCGATGCGGCGGCGGGTGTTCCTGGGCATGATGACATCGTCGATGTAGCCGCGCGCGCCCGCGACGAAGGGGTTGGCGAACTTCTGGCGGTACTCTTCCGTCCGTTCCGCGATCTTCTCCTCGTCGCCCATGTCGGCGCGGAAGATGATCTCCACCGCTCCCTTGGGGCCCATCACGGCGATTTCCGCCGTCGGCCAGGCGAAGTTCACGTCGCCGCGCAGATGCTTTGAGCTCATGACGTCGTAGGCACCGCCATAGGCCTTCCGGGTGATGACCGTGACCTTTGGCGTCGTCGCCTCGGCGTAGGCGAACAGCAGCTTGGCGCCGTGTTTGATGATGCCGCCAAACTCCTGCTTGGTCCCCGGCAGGAAGCCCGGCACGTCGACGAACGTCACGATCGGGATGTCGTAGCAGTCGCAGAAGCGGACGAAGCGGCCGCCCTTCTTGGCGCTGTCGATGTCGAGGCAGCCCGCCAGCACCATGGGCTGGTTGGCCACGATGCCTACGGTCTGGCCCATGATCCGTCCGAAACCGATGATGATGTTGCCCGCGTAGTCGGGCTGAAGCTCGAAGAAGTCCTCCTCATCAACGACCTTCGAGATCAGCTCCTTCATGTCGTAGGGCATGTTCGGGTTGGCGGGGATCAGCGTGTCGAGCGATGGCTCCGGCCGGTCCAGGACTTCGGCGGTCGGTCGGATCGGCGCCTTCTCCCGGTTCGATGCGGGCAGGAAGTCGATGAACCGCCGGGCCTGGAGCAGGGCCTCCACATCGTTCTCGAACGCGAGGTCCGCCACGCCGGACTTGGTGGTGTGGGTGACGGCACCGCCGAGTTCTTCCTGGGTTACCTCCTCATGGGTGACGGTCTTCACCACGTCCGGACCGGTGACGAACATATAGGAGCTGTCCTTCACCATGAAGATGAAGTCGGTCATCGCCGGTGAATACACGGCACCGCCGGCGCAAGGTCCCATGATCATGGAGATCTGCGGCACGACGCCAGACGCCATCACGTTCCGCTGGAAAACCTCCGCATAACCGCCGAGGGAGGCCACCCCTTCCTGAATGCGGGCGCCGCCGGAGTCATTGAGTCCGATGACCGGGGCGCCGACCTTCATGGCCTGGTCCAGCACTTTGCAGATCTTCTCCGCGTGCGCTTCCGAAAGGGAGCCGCCGAAGACCGTGAAATCCTGGCTGTAGACGAACACCAGGCGGCCGTTCACGGTGCCGTAGCCGATGACCACGCCGTCGCCGGGGATCTTCTTGTCGGCCATGCCGAAATCGGTGGAGCGGTGCTCTACGAACATGTCCCACTCTTCGAAGGACCCTTCGTCCAGCAGGATCTCGATCCGTTCCCGGGCGGTGAGCTTGCCGCGCGCGTGCTGCGCCTCGATCCGTTTCTCGCCGCCACCGAGGCGCGCACCTTCCCGCATCGCCTCGAGCCGCTTGATGATGTCCTGCATCGCCGCCCCCCAAATCTCAGACCCGTGCCGTCTTCTGACGGCTACCCTTCCGACCTACCACTAAGTCCGGGTAAGCGTAAGGAATTTCGCGGCCGTGAGCACGTCGGTGCGAATGCGGGCCCGGCGCGCGGCGGCTTCCTCATCCTCGCCCCAGCTTTCGATCTGGTAGGTCTCATCCAGGATCGAGGCGGCGAAACCTTCCTCAGGGGAAACGCGCCCCAGAGCGATCGCCAGGCCGATGACCACGGAGCCGCAATTGCCGATCAACCCGTGGATGCCGGTGAGCGAGAAGCTGTCATGTGCGGCCAGCGTGGCCCGCACGGCGCTCAGCGTTTCGGGGGTTTGGGTCGCTGGCATCACACCCGATGTCACGACAAGCGAGCCGCCGACGGTCGCACCAAACCAGTCCGCCAGGGGCTGCCAGACCTTTTCCTGGCGGTCCGCCAACTCGGCGGGCGTGTCGGCCCGGTAGCAGACGAGATCCGCCTCCGCATATCCGACAAGCTCATCCAGTACCTCGCCACGGCGCGGCGCGACCCGGTCCAGTGCTGTTGAGGCCAGAGACGTGATCGGCATGGAGTCCGGTACGATCTTTTCGCCCTGGGCATCCCATTCGGCCGCCATCTCCCGGGCGAGCGCCTCGGTTGGAACCTCAACGAGGGTCCGCGCTGGGGTACGGACCGGCCGGCCGTCCAACTGGACTTGCCAGCCGTCGCCGGTCTCGATGGCGGTAGCCGCCTTGTAGAACTTCTTCATCAGGCCGGAACCGGGTGACGCTTTGGCATCAAGCCCGGGCGATCGGCTTGTACTTGATGCGGTGAGGCTGGACGGCCTCGTCACCAAGCCGCCGCTTCTTGTCTTCCTCGTAGGCCTGATAGTTACCCTCGAACCACTCCACATGGCTGTCACCTTCGAACGCCAGGATGTGGGTCGCGATCCGGTCCAGGAACCAGCGATCGTGGGTGATGACCACCGCACAGCCTGCGAACTCAAGCAACGCTTCTTCGAGCGCGCGGAGCGTGTCCACGTCGAGGTCGTTGGTCGGCTCATCGAGCAGGATCAGGTTCGCGCCGGATTTGAGCATCTTGGCGAGGTGGACACGGTTCCGTTCACCGCCGGAGAGCTGTCCGACCTTCTTTTGCTGGTCGCCGCCCTTGAAGTTGAACATGCCGCAATAAGCCCGGCTCGGCATCTTGCGCTTGCCCAAGTCGATCTCGTCGTTCCCGTCGGAGATCTCCTCCCACACGGTGTTGTTGGCGCCGAGCGTGTCCCGCGACTGATCGACGTAGCCGAGCACCACCGTGTCGCCGACCTGGAAGGTGCCGGTATCCGGCGTCTCCTGCCCGGTGATCATCCGGAAGAGCGTGGTCTTGCCGGCGCCGTTGGGTCCGATCACACCGACGATGCCGCCAGGGGGCAGCCGGAAGGACAGATCATCGATCAGCAGCCGGTCGGCGAAGCCCTTGGCGAGATGGTCCGCCTCGATGACCACATTGCCGAGGCGGGGGCCCGCCGGGATAACGATCTGTGCGGTGTCCGGCGCCTTCTCGTTCGACTGGGCGAGCAGATCCTCATAGGCGGATAGGCGGGCCTTGCTCTTGGCTTGGCGGGCCCGGGGGGAGGCGCGCACCCATTCCAGCTCTTCCTTAAGCGTCCGCATGCGGGAGGCCTCCTGACGGCCCTCTTGCTCCATCCGCTTCTGCTTCTGCTCAAGCCAGCCGGTGTAATTGCCCTCGTAGGGGATGCCCCGGCCCCGGTCGAGTTCAAGGATCCAGCCCGCCACCTCGTCCAGGAAGTAGCGATCGTGGGTCACGGTCACGACAGTGCCCGGGAAGTCATGGAGGAAGCGCTGAAGCCAGGCGACGGATTCCGCATCCAAGTGGTTGGTCGGCTCATCCAGCAGCAGCATGTCCGGGCTGGACAGCAGCAGTTTGCAGAGCGCCACACGCCGCCGCTCACCGCCCGACAGCTTGGTGACGTCCGCGTCCGGCGGCGGCAGGCGCAGCGCGTCGGCGGCGATCTCGACCTTCCGGTCCAGGTCCCAGGCGTCGGCCGCGTCGATCTTCTCCTGAAGCTCCGCCTGATCAGCGAGGAGCTGGTTCATCTCGTCGTCGTCCATGGGTTCGGCGAACTTGGCGCTCAGCTCATTGAAGCGGTCGACGAGGTCCTTGATCTCGCCCAGCCCTTCAAGAACGTTCTCATGGACAGTTTTGGTCTCGTCGAGTTCCGGTTCCTGCGACAAGTAGCCGACTTTCACGCCGTCGGCGGCCCATGCCTCGCCGTTGTACTCGGTCTCCACGCCCGCCATGATCTTCAGCAGCGTGGACTTACCGGCGCCGTTTACGCCAAGCACGCCGATCTTCGCCCCCGGGAAGAACGACAGATGGATGTTCTTCAGAACTTCCTTGCCGCCGGGGTAGACTTTCGACAGGCCCTTCATGACATAGATGTACTGATACGAGGCCATCTCGCTGGGCTCCGGAATCATTGTGTTTCGGGACGAGCGGGTCTTAGCGCACCACCGCCCCTGCCGCAACGGATACCAGCGGATCGAATCCCGTATTCCGGACTCACCACGCCTTCCGAAAGGACACGACCTTGGATACGAAGATCGCCATCGTCATCCGTGACGATCTTGAGGTTTGGCAAAAGCTCAACGTCACCGCCTTTCTGACGACGGGTATCATGGGCGACGGCGGCGGGGAGACTGGTGAGACCTATGAGGACGCGGACGGCCAGGCTTATGCGCCGCTTCTAACGCAGCCGGTCATCGTTCTGGCGACCGACGCGGCGGGTTTGACCAAGATCCATCGCCGGGCGTTGGACCGGGGAACCCGTCTCGCTGTCTATATCGAGGATATGTTCGCAACGGGCCACGACGCCGCGAACCGGGAGACCGTCAAGAAACATCCCACCGATGGCTTGCCGCTTGTGGGTGTCGCGATGCGGGACGACCGCAAGACGGTCGACAAAATCACGAAGGGGGCGAAGCTGCACCGCTAGTCCGCGGCAGTTCATGGCCGGTCGAAGCACCCCGTCACACCCAGTGGACAAAGACCCAGGCACCGTCACTGTCCGCCGCCCTCTTCAGGTGGATCTGGGCGTTCATGGGCCGTTTTGGGAAGTCGAAGACGAAGTCGAAAAACTCGTCCAGGTCGCCCGCCGCCATGCCGACCTCGAAACGTTCCTGAAATTCGGTTAGCGCTGTGCAGGGTGCGACTTCCGTGAACCAGTTCTTTCCGATGACCTCGTCGGCCCGGTAGCCGCTGAACTTGCCTTCGACGGCGCTGTAAGCCTGAACATATCCCTGTCTGTCGAGCTTGATGACGCCGAACGGCAGGTCGTCGAGGTCTGTCGGTGTCAGAGTCTCCATCAGGTTCTGGAACTTTGCGACGTCGTAGCGGAAAGTCTGTAGGCGTGATCGTTGATACTCCGGATCCTGCACCGCATCCCAGGAGACGAGTCGTTCCTTCGGGAACACCAGAAAGATGCTTGTTCCCGTTCCAAGCTCGCTGTTGATCAGAAGCGAGCCGCCATGCAGCTCCATAAGGGCCTTCGAGAGCGGGAGACCCAGTCCAGAGCCCCTCTGGTCGCGCCTGTACTTGTCGGGAAGGAAGCTGCGATAGGGGGTGAGAACTTCCGAGATCATGGACGCGGGTATTCCGGGACCTTGATCGCTGACGACCACGGTCAGGTTCCCGTTGGCAAGCGCCATGACACTCAGCGTGATCTCGGCGCCCTCGGAGGAGAACTTCACACTGTTGTAGATCAGGTTGACGAGGACCTGCCGTATCAAACGCCGGTCGACCCGGATGACGGCGGTGCCCTCGATACGATGGGACACGGTGATGTTGCGGTCGATCGTGGCATGCCGAAGAAGCTTGGTGGCCTCCTCGAAGATCTCAACAAGATCGCAGTCGGTCTCATCCAAGCTCACGGTGCCGCTTTCGATCCGTGCCAGATCCAAGAGATCCGACAGGACCTCGGAGAGGTGCGTTGAGCTGAAGTGAATGTCGCCGGCATAGTCACGGTACTTCTCGGTGCCGACCGGTCCCAAGAGCTCGTCCCGTATGATCTCGGAGAAGCCTATGATTCCGTTGAGCGGTGTCCGGAGCTCATGGCTCATGTTGGCCAAAAACGATGCCTTCGCCTTGTTGGAGCGTTCCGCATCGTCCCGCGCCTTCGCGATCTCACCCACCAGTTTCCGGTAAGCGCGGAGATCCAGGAACGTCACGACGATACCGGTCTCATCCGCCCCGGCAGAGAAGCCGGCTGAGACGGGTATAAGCTCACCGCCCGATCCGATCAGGCTGATCATGAGGGATGCCGGGCTGCCGCCGTTCCGAGCGGTGGTTAAGGCACGGTCCACGCCGCTCCAATCGCGGCGCGCGACAAGCGCTTCAAGGCTCTGCGCCGCCAGATCGGATGTGTTCCGGCTCAGGATCGAACCCAACGACGGTGACGGCCATCGTACCCGGCCTGATGGATCCACCCAACAGACCGCTGGAACCGAGCTGTCGGATATGGCCTCGTCCAGATCGTCCCGCCAACGCTCAGTTTGCGGGGAGGTCGCCGGTGTTACGCCAGACTCTCTCGATCGCCGGGCGAGGACGACCAGATAGCCGTCAGCCGCGTCAGACCATCCGACAGACAAAGTCCACGTTGTTACGCTGTCAGTCCCCGATGCAAATGACACCGGCAGCGTTTCGGGGTGCTGAGACTGATCTGTCCGCGTGATGCACTCCACGATCGCCGAGATCGCTTCCTCGGGCAGACAGTCCACGAGGTTCACGGACGGGCTGGAACCCCATACACCGGGGATCAGGGCCTCAAACCCGGGATTGCGCGCTGCAACGCTGATTTTTCCGTCGGCTCCGGTCCGCAACAGAGCTGCCGGCAGCCCGATCGCGTCGACCGGACTTGTCGCTTTGGGCTGGTTGATTGTCTCACGGGCCGGCTTCATCGATAGGGCCGAATCCCGATGCGCACAAGAACAGCGCCGCGCTTCGTCGGCCCCAAAAACAACCCCAACACCAACCTCTTGGATTATGTCTTACCACCCCGTGCGCCGATGGCATCGACGCTGAAACATGCTACTCGAAAGTATAGGCCTCGTCTATTGATTGGGAGGGGCACGTTCACCGGTTGACCATTCTTCCGTCTCCAGCGCATCAGACAGCCTGTTTTGCGCGGACCCCGGTCGCAAGGCCGTTGGTTGCGACTCATGTGGTGTCCAACCCGTTAACCATAGAAACTGAAAGGTTGCAGGCAGTCTTCCGTCATGACCGGAGAAGCGCTCAGCGTATCGTTCGGCGGCCTTTATGAAGACCTCTCTCCGAAGCGGTGTCTTTGGCCGTTCCAACAAGGCGTTCGTCTCACCCATGCCACGCAGATCGCGGAACAAATCGAACAGGGTGTCGTAGGTGACCGTCAGCTTCTCCGTATCGACGACTGGCAGGGCAAACCCGGCCCGCTGCATCAGTCCTCCCAGATCAGCGACATCCGCGAAAGGTGAGATGTGCGGGCTGAGACCGCCCGTCGTCTCCACCTCTGCCTCCGTCAGAACATCGCGGAGTTCGACCAAAGTCTCGCCGCCGAGCATGACGCCGAGAAACAAACCGTCCGGCTTCAACGCGCGCCTGATCTGTACCAGGGCGCCAGGAAGATCGTTGACCCAGTGGAGCGACAACGCGCTGAGCACGGCATCGAGGCTTCCGTCCGCGAAGGGCAGGGCCTCTTCATCGACAACAGCACCCGGATAAGATCCGTCGCGTCTGGCCAGCATTGCCTCGGAGATATCAGTTGAAAGGAGGAAGTCGCTGCCAACCCCCGGCGGCAGGGATTCCACTACCCCGCCCGTGTGGGCGCCAAGATCCACCACACGGCCGAAGGTCCGGCGGACATCGCCCAGGCGGTCCACAAGGCGTTCCGCGGCGGCCTGCTTCAAGAAGTCGAACCGGTCGAATGTCCTGGCCGCCCGGTCGCGGCGCTGCCGAACCAGCCGCCGGTCGAACACCGTCATCACCATGGGCGGTCGTGCTCCAGATCAACGCGCAGGCCTATCCAAGCACCCTGTCCCGGACGTGGCTGGGTCGACCCTACCCTCATTTGCCGCCGTCCGTCCGGTTCACCAAGGCGAGCCCGATACCGACGCAGCCGATCGCGATCCAGATCCAAAGGCTTGGCGCCTCTTCGAAGATCAGCCACCCGAAGAAGAGTCCCGCCACCATGACGACATAGGAGACCTGGCTGGTGAAGACCGGGCCCGCCCGTTTGATGATTTCGAAATACATCACATAGGCCAGGCACGAGACCATGATCTGACCCGTCATCGCCCAATCAACAGCACCGCCGGCGTCGGGCCCGAAGAAAAGGGGATGAAATCCGTCCACCGAAAGCATCAGCGGCAGGGTTGTCAGCGAGGCGGCGACCAACATGCCCCAGGCCGCGATCAGGGAGTGCGTATTCTCCGGCCGGAGCTTCACCGCCATGATCGTGTTGACCGCATAGAGGGCGGGGGTGACCAGGGCGAGCAGGACCCAAGGCGCCATATCCGGGGACGGCAGGCTCGCTTCCGGCAGGACGATGAACAGCACCCCGACGAAGCCCATCAGGATTCCGAGTGCGCGCAGAGGCTTGAAGGTTTCCACGCGGAAGCCAATCGCCATCGCGTAGGCGAAAACGGGAACGGTGGTGACCACAATACTCATCAGCCCGGCGGGAATGTGCGGGGCGACACGCACGATGTTCACATTGGGCAGCACCAATCCAATGACCGCCGTCACCCCGAACAGGAGCAGGTGGGCGCGCGAGACCTGAAAGGGCACGCGAAGACGCCAGCGCAGAGCCGTCAGGAATACTGCCGCACCCGTCGACTGCATCCAGGCGTAGGCGAACGGATGCACCCCGCCCATGGCGACGGTCTTCGAAAAGGAGAACGAGGCGCCCCAGAGTGTTCCCAGAATCAAGAGGAGAATCAGCGGGACAGGGTCGCGGGCGGCTTCTGCCGATCCCCCTGGGTCCGCGCCCCGGGCTTCCGTGGTCATGAATCTGCGCCTTTCCCGCTGCTAATCCTTCCAATATGGACGGAGTTCGCGGCGAGGGAAGGCCGACCCCTAGAGAGGGATGGCCGGGGTCAAGCTGTCTGCGTCCGGCAAAGAGGCTTTCAGCAGAGCCGCCGCGTCCACCAGGCCAGCACCAAATCCAGAAGGAAGGTCCCGTAGCGGCACCCCGAGAGACTTCAGATACTTGTTCTTCGGCGGCTGTTTTGCGGTCTTTCGGAGGAGCGTTCTGAACGCTTCGATCCGCATCCAGCCCTCGGGATAGGCCCTGGCCAGTTTCCGCTCCCCGTGCCGGGCGAGCCAAAGGGCCGCCGTGGCGCTGGTGAGCGCTGTCGCATAGGACGTGCCGTCGCCGTGGGAGCCGAAGGTCGAAATCTCACGGTCGTACTGAAACTCCGTCCGGGCGCGGTAGATCACGCTCGCTGGCGCGCTGGCGTCGACCGGCTTTCCACGCGCACTATTGGGCCAGGGAAGGCCGAGTGGTCCGACGCCTGCCATGCAGATGGTGGTGGGGAACCGGCCTGGATACTGCACCGTCTGAACAACGTTCCCTGCCGCGCAAACCATGATCAGGCCGGCACGGTAGGCCTCCTCGCAGGCGGGTTGGAGGGTCGTGAACGCCGGGCCGCCGAGGCTCATATTCGCGACGCCACACCCGTTCGCGACCGCCGCCCGGATCGCCGCCGCCACCCGGGCTGGATGAGAGGCGCCGCTGTCGTTGCCGATGATCACCGATCCCCCGATCCTGTAGGGGATGACCGTCACACCGGGTGCGCCCCCAACGAACGGTGCCGCCTTCTCCGCCCGCATATCGCCTGAGATGAGGCTTCCGATGCTGGTGCCGTGGCCTGCGTGACTGCCGTCCATCGGATCGAGAGGTTGTGTACCAGGCTCGACGAAGTTCTCACCCTCATCGAGCCGCACCCAGTCCGTTCCGGCGGCTCCCCAGTCCCCGAAGGCTGGGTGGACCGTGTAGCCGGTATCGATGTGGCCGAGACGGACAGAACGCCATGGACGATCCCCGTCGAGGCCGCCCATCGCTTTCCAGGCGTCGGGCAACCTCAGCATCCGGTGGTACCAGGATGTCCCGTCATCCGCCGGGGGGTGACTCTCGCGGCCCCAGTCGAACCAATCCATGGCAGGCCGTCCGGGAGCGTCCGGGTCCAACATGGCCTTGGATGGCAGGATCTGCGCCCGCTCGATGAAAACCGGTTGATCGGCCCCTGCCATGACACCGAGATAATACTGGATCGTCTCGTCGTCGCCCCATCGGTCCCGCAACGGCTCGGTCAAATCCGGAGACAGGGCGAAAACCTCTCCGTCCGACTGGGTGCCGACTGGATGGACCGGGTTACCGTCGACCCCGAAGTCGGTTTTCAAGCGCTTGGCGAAAGGGGCGAGATCCGCGGGGTCCTCAAAACGTACACGCCAATACGTCGAATAAGTCATCCGAAGCCTCCGTTAAAAGGAGGCATAAATATGAGGTATCGAAGCGTGATTCGAAAGAGGCGTTGGGAGTTCTTTTACTCACCGACCTGAAGCAGGCGGCCTTCTTTCCGTGCGTGGTTGAACGACCATGCGAAGATCAGCCCCCCGATCACCAGATAGACGGCGTCGGCGATCAGGGCACCGGCCAACAGATCAAGCCGGAAGACCCCATCGAACATGACCGCCCGCATGCCCTCGAAGACATAGGCGGACGGTGTCATCCAGGCCACGATCTGCAGCCACTCCGGAAGGGAGGAGACGGGGTAGTAGATGGCGCTTATCGGGGCGAAGGCGAACACTGCCACCCAGGCAAGGCTCTCCGCCCCCAGTCCCGCGCGCAGGACCATCGCCACAACGACCAGCCCCATGCCCCAGCTCATCATCATCAGGCACAAGAAGAAGGCCACCAGCGGCAGGCCGAGATCGAAGATTGAATAGTGATAGAGGACGATCGCCAGCAGGGCTGCGGGCAAGCCTCCGAGCGCTGTCCGCACGAAGCTGACCGTCATCATCGAGAACACGAACTCCCAAGGCCGGAGCGGGCTCACGAACAGATGGCCGAGATTGCGGGACCACATCTCCTCAAGAAAGCAGATGCTGAACCCGATCTGGCCCCGGAACATGACATCCCACAACAGCACCGCCCCGATCAGAACCCCGGACGCCGTGGCGACCCAGCTCGAATGCTGCATGAAGAAGTTCGAGACGAACCCCCAGATGATCATCTGGACCGTCGGCCAGTAGGCGAGCTCGATCAGCCGGGGCCAGGAGCCCCGAAGAAGATAGAGGTAGCGGAGCACCATGGCGCGGACGCGCCCGAGCGAGAACGGCAGGCTCCGCTTCAGTCCAAACGAGTCCGCCGAACTCATGCCGCGCCCCGCCGCTCTTCGGTTTGGCCGGTTTCGGCCGGCGCTCTCTCTTCAGTATCGCGCGGCGGATCTTCCCGGCTCCGGTCTTCCCGGTTCCGGTCTCTGGCAATGTCGAGGAAGACCTCTTCCAGGTCCTGGCGGCCGTAGCGGTCGATCAACTCAGAGGGCGTGCCGCGGTCGACAATCTCGCCGGCCCGCATCATCAGCACCGTATCGCAGAGTCGTTCAACCTCGCTCATGTTGTGGGAAGCCAACAGCGTCGTCGCCCCGGTCTCTTGCCAGTACTCCTCCAGATAGGTCCGGACCCAATCGCCCGTATCCGGATCGAGCGAGGCGGTGGGTTCATCGAGGAGCAACACGCGGGGGCGGTTGATCAGCGCCTTCGCCAGCGCCACCCGCGTCTTCTGACCGGCGGAGAGCTTGCCCGCCGGCCGGTCCAGAATGGCCGTGATATCGAGCCGCTCCGCCAACTCCGCCACCCGTTTCTTCAAGTCCGTAACAGAGTACAAAGCGCCGTAGATCTTGAGGTTCTCGGCGACCGTCAATCTGTGGGGGAGATCCACGTAAGGCGACGAGAAGTTCATCTCCGGCAGGACGCGGTACCGCTCACGGGCCATGTCGCAGCCGAGAATCCGAACGCTTCCGGAGGTTGGCAGCAGCAGCCCCAGCATCATGGAGATCGTGGTGGTTTTGCCTGCACCGTTGCCGCCGAGGAGCCCGATCGTCGCCCCTTCCGGCGCGTCGAAACTGACGCTGGAGACTGCGACAATCTCACCAAAGGTCTTGCCGAGGGTATCGACCTGAATAGCTGGACGTGACATGACCAATAGAGACCTCCTGAAACGGTCGCGTGGCGGCCGTTCGTGGTCCCGAACATAGCGCGGACTGAGGCATGGACAACGCCCCGACCCGACAAGACGCCGCCCAACAGGCGACCTGGCCGCCGCCCATGCCGAGCGAGAGCGCGCCGGCTGTCGGGGAAACCACGACTCACCACGACGACAGCGGCCAGATCAACGCCCGGACACTGATCAATCTGCGCTGGGTGGCCATCAGCGGTCAGATCCTGACGGTCATCGCCGTCCACTTCGGGCTGAAGTACCCATTGCCGCTGGTGGCCGTCGCGGCCGTGATTGCCGCGGCGATCATCGCCAACATCATCGCGGTCGAGTGGATGCGGCGGCAACCCCGGTTGGACGGCACGACGGCGGCCGTCTGGCTCGCCTTCGACATCTTGCAGTTGGCCGTTCTGTTGTTCCTCACCGGCGGGTTGGAGAACCCCTTCAGCCTCATGATCCTGGCGCCGGTGACCGTGTCGGCGACGATCCTGTCGTTCGGCACCACCATCGCGCTCTCCGTGGCGACATTGCTCGTCGCGACCGGCCTTGCGGTCATGCACCTGCCGCTGCCGTGGAAGGCGGAAGGCTTCGGGCTGCCATCCGTCTATGTCCTCGGGCTCTGGGCGGCCTTCGTGATCTCGGTCCTCTTCATCACGTCGTACGTGTGGCGTGTGGCGGATGAGGCGCGGCGGATGCGGGACGCCCTTGCCGCGACCCAGTTGGCGCTGGCCCGGGAGCAGCGGATGTCGGCGGTCGGCGGTCTTGCGGCGGCGGCAGCCCATGAGCTTGGCAGCCCGCTCAGCACCATCGCGGTCGTGACCACCGAGCTCTCCCGCGCGGTGCCGGACGAAAGCCCGCTGTTCGAGGACATCGAACTCCTGAAGAGCGAGAGCCGGCGGTGCAGCGACATTTTGGCGCGGCTATCCCGGGCGCCTCAGTCCGGTATGGCCAAGCCGTTCGAGCGTGTCCCGCTGACCGCCGTCGTCGATGAAGCCATCAGCGACCGGGAGGTGGAAGGGGTCGAGATCATTGTCGAGGCCCACCCCTGGTCCGAGGAGAGCGGGGACGGGGCGGCCGTCACGAGTGAACAGCCAGCCGTCCTCCATCGTCCGGAAATGGTCCACGGGCTCGCCACTCTGATCGAGAACGCGACCCAGTTCGCGCGGGAGACTGTCGAGATTTCAGTCACTTGGACCGCCGACAGCTACACCGTTCAGATTGACGACGATGGCCCCGGCTTCACCCCGATCGTCATGCAGCGTCTGGGTGAGCCTTATGTGAGCAGCCGGTCCGGACGGGGTGGGCATATGGGCCTGGGCATTTTCATCGCAAAGACCCTTCTGGAGCGGACCGGAGCACGGTTGAGTTTCGAGAACCGGCGCGACCGGGGGGCGAGCGTCACGGTCGCCTGGCCCTCGGCCTGATCGACCGACAGCCGGATTTTTGGTGCTTCGCGGCGGATATCCGTGTGCCGAAGTGGTCCAAACCCGTCACGGCGCGTATCCTATTTAGACGCATTTGAAAGAAGGAGGGTGACAATGCTCTCTGCCGACCAGGGCGCCCATGGAATGGCCCCCGCCAACGACCGGGGGCGGATGGCCGGGATCGGGCCCGACCCCAGCCTGCTCATCGTTGACGACGACGCCCCGCTGCGGACCCGCCTGGCCCGCGCGATGGAACAACGTGGTTTCGCCGTGACGGCGGTTGAGAGTGTCAGTGCCGGCCTCGGAAGCGTTGCAACCAGCCCGCCCGCTTACGCGGTGGTGGACCTCAAGCTGGAGGACGGGAGCGGCCTCGATCTGGTGGCCCGCCTGAGGGAAGCCCGACCAGACGCCCGTGTGATCATGCTGACCGGCTTCGGTAACATCGCGACCGCTGTCGCCGCTGTGAAGGCCGGTGCGGTCGACTATCTGCCGAAACCGGCGGACGCGGATGTGGTCGCGGCCGCCCTTCTGGATCATGCGGAAGCCCTGCCGCCACCGCCGGACAATCCCATGTCGGCCGACCGGGTCCGGTGGGAGCATATCCAAAGGGTGTTCGAGCAATGCGGCCGGAACGTCTCGGAGACCGCCCGGCGCCTCAAGATGCACCGCCGCACCCTCCAGCGCATTCTGAACAAGCACGCGCCGCGTCCATAGGCGGGTAGCCTGCCGACTAGCCCCGGATGATCGTTCCGGGGCCGAGCGGCGTGAACAACTCCAACAACACCGCATGGGGTACGCGGCCGTCGAGAATGACGGCCGCCTCAGCACCCTTCTCCAGGGCCTCGATGCACGTCTCGATCTTGGGGATCATGCCGCCGGACGCGGTGCCGTTCGCGATAAGCTGCTTTGCTTCCGCGACGGTCAGCTCTTCGATCAGCTCGCCCGACTTGTCCAGTACACCGGCAACGTCTGTTAGCAGCAGGAGCCGCTTGGCGTCGACGGCGCCGGAGATCGCGCCCGCCGCCGTATCCGCGTTGATGTTGTAGGTCTCGCCGTCATGGCCAAGGCCGATCGGCGCGATCACCGGGACGAGACCACCGGCGGTGAGGGTCCGGAGCACCGTGTCGT
This sequence comes from Thalassobaculaceae bacterium, assembly GCA_963691835.1. GTDB lineage: Bacteria > Pseudomonadota > Alphaproteobacteria > Thalassobaculales > Thalassobaculaceae. Next base: position 1,765,250 of record OY829383.1, on the reverse strand, counting down.
TGACTTCATCCGGATCGCCGACGAAGCCCAGGTCGACCACCCGTTCGATGTTGCTGTCCGGATCGATCTTCGTCCGCTCGAGCTTCCGGGTCCGGATCAGGTTACCGTCCTTGCCGGAAATCCCGATGGCGCGGCCGCCGGCGCTATTGATGGAGGCGACGATGGCTTTGTTGATGGAGCCGGAGAGGACCATCTCCACCACATCCACGGTCGACCGGTCGGTCACCCGGAGTCCGTCCACGAACTCGCTCTCGATTTGAAGGCGGCTGAGCATCTTGCCGATCTGCGGGCCGCCGCCGTGGACCACCAGGGGGTTCACGCCGACCTGCTTCAGAAGCACGATGTCGCTGGCGAAATCCGCCGCGAGGCTGTTGTCGCCCATGGCGTGGCCGCCGTACTTCACGACAACGGTCTGGCCCGCGTAGCGCCGCATGAACGGGAGCGCGTCGGTCAGGATCGCGGCGGTGGACAACCAGTCATCGCCCCTGGTCGCGGGCTGATCGGGGGTATCGGTCATGGGGCCGTCTGTTTCTTCTCTCGTTGGTGCGGCGTTCGGTATCCCCTGGAGGGGGGCAATGCAAGGGACTTCAATCGTTAGTCCGCGTAGGTCGCCAGAGTGGCCCGGAGATCCGGGACACCGAACCCCGTCTCCGCACTGGTAGGCAGCGGCACGGGATGGGCCGCTGGGCGGTTGGTCAGCGCCGCCGATGTCTCGGCGATCAGTGTCTCCAACGCAGGGCCCTTCACTTTGTCGGTCTTGGTCAGGATCACCTGGTAGGACACGGCGGTGTCATCGAGCATGTCCATCATCTCGGCGTCATTGGCCTTGATCCCATGACGGCCGTCGACCAGAAGACAGACCCGACGCAGCGGCACCCGGCCGCGGAGGAAGCGGACCATCATGTCGGTCCATTGCGCGACCTGGGTCTTGGAGACCTTCGCGTATCCGTAGCCCGGCAGGTCGACGAGGCGGAGCCGCCCGCCAAGATCGAAGAAGTTGAGCTGTTGGGTCCGGCCCGGCGTGTTGGACGTCCGCGCGAGCGTCTTCCGGCCTGTCAGCGCGTTGACGAGACTTGACTTTCCGACGTTGGACCGGCCGGCGAACGCGACCTCCGGCAGCCCGGCGGGCGGCAGTTGGGAGAGCTCGGCGACGCCCCGTTCAAACGTACATTCCTGGGCGAAGAGGATACGGCCCCGCTCGATCTCAGCGGGCGACCAATCCTCCGCCTTGGTATCGGTGGGCACTTACTTGACGCCCATCCGCCGCATGATCACCCACTGCTGGGCGATCGACAGGGTGTTGTTCCAGGCCCAGTAGATCACAAGACCGGCGGAGAACTGCGCCAGAAGGAAGGTGAAGAATAGCGGCAGGAACTGGAACACGCGGGCCTGGACCGGATCGGCGGGCTGCGGGTTCAGCATCTGTTGAAGGTACATGCTCGCCCCCATGATGATCGGCCAAGCGCCGATCATCAGGAAGGTCGGCGGGTCCCAGGGGATGATGCCGAACAGGTTGAAGATCGTCGTCGGATCGGGGACGGACAGATCCTCGATCCAGCCGTAGAACGGCGCCTGCCGCATCTCGATCGACACGAACAGGACCTTGTAGAGCGCGAAGAACACGGGGATCTGAATGAAGATCGGCAAACACCCGGCGGCGGGGTTCACCTTCTCCTTCTTGTAGAGATCCATCATCTCCTGGTTCAGGCGCTGGCGGTCATCTCCGTACTGCTCCCGAAGCTCCTGCATCTTCGGCGTCAACTCCCTGAGGCGGGCCATCGAGGCATAGGATTTGTTCGCCAGCGGGAAGAAGATCAGTTTGACGACAACGGTAACCGCCAGGATCGCCAGGCCGAAGTTCCCAAGCAGACCGTTGAACCAGGACAGCGCGTAGAAGAACGGCTTGGTCAGGAAGTAGAACCAGCCGAAGTCGATCGCGAGGTCGAAGTTCAGGACACCCAACTCCTCCTCATACTGGTCCAGCAACTCGACGAGTTTCGCACCGGCGAAGATCCGGCTCTCATTGCTGCCTGTCCCGCCCGGTGCCACGGTGACCGCGGTCTGGCCAAGATAGTCGACCTGATAGTGCTCGCCCGTGATCGGCTGGCCGTAGAAGAACCGGTAGGTCCAGCTCCGCTCCTGGTTCGGGACCAGGGCCGTGAGCCAGTATTTGTCGGTAATCCCGATCCAGCCGCCCAGCGAGCTGTGGCTCTGGGAGATCTGCTCGGTCCCGATCGGCTGATCCTCGAAATCATCCTGAAGATCGTCGTAGCTGACCTCTTCCAGCGTTCCCTCGAACACGCCGAGGGGGCCTTCGTGCAGGATGTAGAGATCCGTCGTCTCCGGCGTGCCGCCGCGCCAGATCCGGCCATAGGGCAGAAGGGCCACGGCCTCGCCGCCGTTGTTCACGATCCGCTGGTCGATCGTAACGAGGTAGTTTTCGTCGATCGTGTAGATCCGTTCGAAGACAAGACCCGCACCATTGTCCCAACGGAAGGTGACCGGTTTGTCCACGGTGAGGAGATCGCTGTCCGCCACCCACTCGCTGTTCCGGTCCGGGACGACGGTTCCCTCGGCGGTCGGCACCCAGCCAACCTCGCTGAAATACGGCCGCTCCGCGCCGATCGGGCGGAGAAGGCGGATCTTGTCGCTCTCCGGATCCGTGGTCTCGGTGTAGTTCAGAAGAACTAAATCATCGAGCCGACCGCCCTTCAGCGAGATGGACCCTTTGAGAATGGGGGTCTCGATGGTGACGCGGCCCCCTTCATTGATCACGCTTTCCGGGGTGACCGCGGCCGCGGGAACGGGCAGCCCGCTGCCGGACGGTGACGGAACCGCACCGGCCGCCGGTGCTTGAGGCACGCCGGAGGAATCGGCGGGTGCCGCCCCGCCGCTCTGCTCCGCTTCGGCGAGCTGAGCCTGACGGACCGCTTCCCGGGCTGCCATCTCCTGCTGGCGCGGCATCTCGTAGAAGAACTGGAAGCCCAGAAGGATCACCAGAGACAAGCCGATGGCGAGAATGAGGTTCTTCTGATCGCTCATGATCCAGATCCGTGCGAGGAGCCATTTTGGGAGGCCGGCGGGACGGGATCGTAGCCCTCGCCCCCCCAGGGGTGACATTTAGCGATGCGGCGGACTGCCATTCCTGTGCCCCGAAACGGCCCGTGGACCCGGATCGCTTCCAGCGCATAGGCCGAGCAGCTCGGCGCGTAGCGGCACGTATGCCCCACAAGGGGCGAGAGCACCAGCCTGTATCCGTGAATCAGCCAAAGAAGCGGGTAACTCAGGATACGGCTCATGGGGCCACCCGCTCACTTTGCCGCTCGGGAGCAGCGGAACGGGCTTTCCTGTCTGCGGACCCAAGACGCCGAACAGCACCCTCCAGATCCGACAGGAGCGCTTGGAACGGCCGCTTCACGGTGGCCGCCCGCGCAATGATCACATAATCGGTTCCGGGGCGTCCCAATGCCGGGATGATGGTGCGCACCGCTTCTCGCAGACGGCGTCTGGCTCGGTTGCGGGCCACCGCATTTCCCACTTTCTTGCTGGCGGTGAAACCAACCCGGACAACAGGGTCGTCGTCGCCCCGGGGGCGGGCCTGCAGGACCAGGCCCGGCGCTGCGGCCTTTTGGCGCGCTGAGGCCACGCGCAGGAATTCCGGCCGACGCGTTAGCCGACCCATCTTCATGGTCTCGGCATCGCGCATCGGGTCATCCATCGGCTCTGAAAGAGGAGGGTAGGAGCGGTGCGGGAGCTGCGATCGCGGGGCATATCCCGCGCCGGTGTCCTACGCGGAAAGGCGCTTGCGGCCTTTGGCACGGCGGGACTGGATGACGCGACGGCCGCCAACCGTCGCCATGCGGGCGCGATAACCATGACGCCGCTTACGCACGAGCACACTCGGCTGGAAAGTCCGTTTCACGTCGGTCTCCGTTCACTCAACCGTTTTTCGAGAGGCGAGGTGTATATCCGAGGGTGGGGGAGGTGTCAACGGAACGATCCCCGGCGTATTTTCCGCCGCGTTGCAGACCGCTCAGACAGTCATGACCCCTTCTCTACACGAACGTTTCACGCCAAGGTGACTGGTATCCTGCCACAGTGAGGGAATATGTACGCCAATGAGGCGCAAACATAGGCAGGATGTCATGAGCGGACAAATGGACGTGTCGCCGGATGAGGCGTCTATGAGCGACTATGATCGCGGCGAGAATATGGCGTCGAAAAAATCGGCCGGGATGCTCAAGCGTTTTGGTCCGCTGGTCGTGGTGCTTTTGGGCATCGGGGCGTTCTTCGCCACCGGGCTCGATCAGTATCTGACGTTTTCCGCGCTGAGTGCACACTACGTTGACCTGACGGGCATGGTCGATGCGAGCCCGGTCGTGGCGGCGGTTGGGTTCACGGCTGTGTACGCTGTCTTCGTGGCCCTGTCGCTCCCCGCGGGCAGCCTTCTGACGATTGCGGCGGGTCTTTTGTTTGGCGTTTGGTTCGGCACGCTCTTCGCGCTCATTGGGGCGACCATCGGCAGCGTCGCCGTCTTCCTTGTCGCGCGCTCCGCGGCGGGGGACATGCTCCGCCGCAAGGCGGGTCCGACCATGGCCAAGCTTCAGGACGGCTTCAAGGAAGACGCCTTCAACTATCTCCTGGTCCTGCGACTGGTTCCGGCCTTCCCGTTCTGGCTGGTGAACATTGTTCCCGCCGTGGCGGGCGTGGGCCTTCGGACCTACACCGTCGCCACGGCGATCGGGATCATCCCGGGTACGCTCGTCTTCGCCAACATCGGTGACACGGTGGACGGCTACCTTGCGGCCGGCGTGACCCCGGATCCGGCCATGTTGACCGACACCCGAATCCTGGTCGCCATCGGTGGGCTTGGCCTCCTCGCACTGATCCCGGTTGCTTACCGCCGGTATCAGGCGATGCGGGCGAAGAGAACGCCGACCGACTGACCGTCGAACGACCCTGCCACCTAAGCTGCAATCCACCTAAGCTGTAGCACTGTACTTTGGAGAGCGCCCGAGGCTCTGTTCTCCCCTTTCTGCGCGCTCATCTGGCTTGAGAGGACTTACGCCATGACCGAACGGATCAAGGTCGACATCTGCGTCATCGGGGCCGGGGCCGCCGGGCTTTCCGTTGCGGCAGGCGCCTCCCAGATGGGCTCAAAGACCGTTCTGTTCGAGCCGGGTGAGATGGGCGGAGACTGTCTCAACTACGGCTGCGTGCCCTCCAAGGCGCTTCTTTCTGCGGGCCATGCCGCCGTCGCCACACGGGGAGAGCCCAAGAAAGGCGTCACCGGCTCGGCGCCCACGATCGACCGGCCGGCGGTTCACGACTGGGTGCGCGAGGTCATCGACGGCATCGCGCCAATGGACTCGGTGGAACGCTACGAGGGCTTTGGCGTACGGGTGATCCGCTCGAAGGCGGCGTTCATCGACAAGAACACGGTTGAGGGTGGCGGCGTTCAGGTGGAGGCGCGGCGCTTCGTCATTGCCACCGGCTCGGTTGCCAAGGTCCCTCCCATTCCCGGGCTCGCCGATGTTTCCTACTTCACCAACGAGCAGATCTTCGGCCTGAAAGAGACGCCGGATCATCTGGTGATCATCGGTGGCGGCGCGATCGGGTGTGAGCTCGGCCAAGCCTTTCGGGATCTTGGCTCGGATGTGACCATCGTGGAAGGCTTCGACATTCTCGGCCGAACCGACCCAGAGTTGACCGGTGTGCTGCGGGACGCGCTGACAGCCTCCGGCATCAAGGTGATCGAACAGGCGCGCGTCGCAGAGGTCCGCTCCGGCGCCAACGGGCCGGAGGTCGTTCTGGCTCCGTCGGAGGAGGGGGGCGAAGGAGAGACCATCTCTGGCACCCATCTCCTCGTCGCGGCCGGCCGGGCGCCAACGGTAGAAGGGATCGGTTTGGATAAGGCCGGGGTCGAATACACCGCAGCCGGTATCAAGGTCGACAAGGGCCTCAGGACCACCAACCGGCGGGTCTATGCGGTCGGTGACGTCAATGGTGCCTGGCAGTTGACCCACGCCGCCGGATACGAGGCCGGAGTGGTCATCAAGAACGCACTGTTCCGCATTCCTGCCAAAGTCGACTACGGGGCGTGTCCCCAAGTGGTCTACACAACGCCGGAGGTTGCCCAGGTGGGGGCGACCGAAGCGGACCTGCGCCGTGATGGTGTGGCGTTCAAGGTCCTCCGCTGGCCGTTTGCGGAAAACGATCGCGCCCGGAGCGAAGGGCAGACGACGGGTTTCGTGAAGGTCCTGACCACGCCCAAGGGCAAGATCCTCGGCGCTGGGATTGTCGGTCCGCACGCGGGCGAACTGATCCAGACCTGGGTTCTCGCGCTGTCCGCCAAGCTCAAGATCAGCGCCATGGCGTCCATGATCGTGCCCTATCCGACCTTCGGCGAGGTGAATAAGAGAGCGGCAGGATCTTATTTTGCGCCTATGTTATTCAGCGACCGGACGAAATGGATCGTGCGGTTCTTGAGCCGTTTCGGCTGACGGTGCTCGGCGCAGCGGCGGTCCTGGTGGCTGATCTGGGGGAAAGCAATGGCGAGTGATGTGGGTGCCTCGTAGCCTATCGTTCCGATTGCTGATCCTGACAATCGGCTTCGTCATGCTTTCGGAAGTGCTGATCTACACGCCGTCGATCGCGCGCTACCGGCTGACCTGGATGCAGGAACGGCTGGCGGCCGCGCACCTCGCAGCCCTTGCTCTGGACGCGACCCCGGACGGCATGGTGACGGAAGCCCTGAACGACGAGCTTCTGGACCATGTCGGCGCCTATTTCGTCTCCATCGACAAAGGCACCGAGGCGCCGATGACCCTGGCGCGACGGCCGATGCCGGGTGTCGAGGCCCGTGTCGATCTGCGCGCCACCTCGGCCATTGCATTGATTCTGGACGCTTTCATGATGCTGGCCCGGACGGACCAGCGGGTTTTTGAGGTGGTCGGACGCTCCCCGCAGAACGACCGTGCGACGGTCACGATCGTGGTGGATGAAGGCCCGCTGAGAGCGGCCATGTGGGACTACTCCTGGCGAATCCTGAACCTGTCGATCGTCATCTCGCTGATGACGGCGGCCCTTGTCTTCCTGGCGCTCCGCTCCCTGATGGTCCGGCCGATGCAGCGGATCACGGAGAGCATGGTCGCGTTTCGCGAGAACCCGGAGGATTACCAGTCCGATCTGCCCGATGAGGGGCGGCGGGATGAGATCGGCGTCGCCGTCCGTGAGCTGTCCGCGATGAAGTCCGGGCTTCGCGGTGCTTTGCGCCAGAAGACGCGGCTGGCGACGCTCGGCACGGCGGTGAACAAGATCAACCATGATCTTCGCAACATGTTGTCGACGGCGACGCTCATCTCCGACCAGTTGCAGTTGAGCTCCGACCCTCAGGTTCAGAAAGTGGCGCCACCGCTCATGCGCGCGATCGACCGGGCGGTCACGTTGTGCTCGCGGACGGTGAACTTCACCCGCGATACCCCGGCGCTTGAGATCAAGCGGGTGCCGCTGGCGCAAGTGGCGCGGGATCTCGCGGCCGAGTTTGAGGCTGCACGCCCGGATGGCTTCACCGTCAGCTATGGGGGCCTTCCCGATTTGGACATCGCCGCTGACCGGGATCAGATCTACCGGGTATTCGCGAACCTCGCCTCGAATGCCGCCGCGGCCGGGGCCAGCAAGATCCTGATCAGCCCGCGTCTGCTGGACCACAGGGTCCGGGTCGAGGTCACCGACGATGGTCCCGGCATTCCGGATCATGCCCACGAGAAGCTTTTCCAGCCGTTCGTCTACTCCACCAATCCCGATGGGGCGGGCCTCGGCCTGACCATTGCGCGGGACGTTGCCCAGGCCCATGGCGGCTCCCTCTCGCTCAGTAAGACGGGGGGCGGGGGCACGACTTTCGTCCTGGAGCTGCCCATCCCGGCGGCGGATCGCTGGCCCGTGGCGGCTGAGTAGGTTTATCCCGGAACCACGAGATCCAGCGGTTCGGTGCCGCGCCGTCGTCGAACCGGTGAGGTTTCCGGCGTGGTGCCGTCCGGCGGAATCGTGTCGGGCCCCGGCAGAATCTCCCGGAAATAGGCGGCAACCCCAAGCTCCGGATCCCACTGGCGGCGGCTTCCCAGGGAGACTTCCTCGAAACGGGTGCCGTCCCGCCAGTCGGTACGCGGGGTGTGGAGGTGGCCGTGCACCGCGACGGATGCCCGATAGCGCCGATGCCAGTCCCGCGTCAGGGGGGTCCCGCACCACGGCCCGAACCGGGGCGCGCGGGGCAGGTGGATCAGATCGTCGCGAAGCGGCCAATGATTGATCAGGACGGTTCGGGTTTCGGGCGCCAGCGCATCCAGCCGTTTTTCTGTCGCCGATACCCTTGCCGCGCACCAACTTTCCAGATCGGGATAGGGGTCGGGCTTGAGGCGTAACTCGTCGCCCGACACGGACCCCGCTTCCCGGGCCCAAGCCCGCACGTCTGGACGGGCGATCTCGGCTGGACGAAAGCCGTAGTCAAAGAGAAGGAACAACGGCGCAATCACGTGCTTAACGTCGGTATGCGGCCCCGCGACAGGTCCGGGCCACACGGTATAGGGGTCTTCGGGCGTCAGGATGCCGAAGTGATGGGCCGTCTCGACCTGTGCCTCGTAGGCGGCAACGCCCCGCAAACCGTCCGGCGGCTCGTCCCCCATGGTCCAAAGGTCGTGGTTTCCCGGCACCCAGAGGACCCGTTCGAATCTATCGGTCAGGATCTCGAACGCCGTCTCGATGGCCGCCATTCGCTCCCCGATGTCTCCGGCGAGGATCAGCCAATCGCCGGGATGAGGCGGAATGCCGGATAGTGCCGCCCGTGCCGCGTCGGCCGTGAAGTGCAGATCCGCGATCGCAAGGAGCCGCATCGGGAGGTTCTGATCCCGGGCTTTAGATCTTGGCGAATTTCTGAAGCGCTTCCGTGAAAGTGAGCCCCGCTGCCAACTCCTTCATGGCCTGATCATCGTCGGCGGCGTAGCGGCGGGTCATCTCCAGCATCTCTTCCGCCCGTTCGATCGGGATCACGGCAACGCCGGTTCCGTCCGCCACGATCAGATCGCCCGGCCGGATCAACACCCCTTCGATCGTGATCGGCTCGCCAATCGCTTCGACCTTGATCCGGGTCTTGCCGGACGTGGGAACGACGTGGCGGGAGAACAGCGGGAAGCCGAACTCCTGCTGCTCCTCCCAATCCCGGACGCCGCCGTCGACCAGCAGGCCAGCGATCCCTTTCACCTTCGCCGCATAGGACGCCATGCCGCCCCAGGTGGACACCGGGTTGCCGCCATTGTCGATCACGATGACGTCGCCTGCCGCCGCCCCATCGATCACATGGCCAACCTTGAAGTCCTCGACCCCGAAGGTGCCCCGTGCACCGGTCCGTTCCCGAACGGTGACGGCGGGTCCAACCGCCTTCGTCCCCGGCACGACCGCCCGCAGGCCGATGATGATGCCGCCGACGCCGAGATCGTCGATCGCGTTGGCGATGGTGCTTGTGTGGATCTCCCAAAACCCGGCGATCAGCGCTTGCGTGTCCATGACCATCTCCCCTGATCGTTCCGCTCTTGGTGCCCGAGTGGCCGCCGAGCGTGTGTGTGGCTGTTTGGGGGGAGAGTATCGCCGCCCGACCGATGCGTCATGAAAAAGCCAGGCCCGGTTAGTCCCCCGGTGCCTTGGCCGGTTCTACCTTGGTATCGACGGCCTCTTGAGATCCCTCCAGCACCTCGGTCATCAGGCGTCGCCGGGCGATCATGTAGAGAAGGATGGCCAGCGCCAGGCCGCAACCGAGGGCAAGCGGCAAACGGAGCCCGAGCACCTCGGAGGCCACACCCATCGCCACGGCGCCGATGGCAGGGCATCCCCGGAACAGCATGCCGTACAGCGCCATGACCCGGCCGCGCATATGGTCGTCGACGGCCCCCTGGATCAGGGTTTGGGTTGCCGCCCCGTTTGCCACCATGCCAGCCCCGGCGAGGCCGACGGCCAGAATGCCGATCGCGTAGATGTCCGATGCGGTGAACAGCAGAAGACTGAGGGTCATGAGGCCGGCCGAGCCAAACACCGCATCGGTCAGGCCGTTCGTTCCCGATGCCCGCTGACCGACCCAGAGGCCGCCGATGACGGCCCCGATCCCGGTCGCCGAGGCGAGCGTGGAGAGACCCTCCGCCCCCCGGCCGAAGACCTCCGACGCAAAGCCGGGCAGCAATTCGAACACCGGCCGCATGCAGATGCAGGTGACGCACATCAACAGCAGGAGCGGGCCGATGCCCTGGTGGCCGAACGCGTAGCGGTAGCCCTCCGCCATGGCGGTCCCGATGCTGTCCCGGCCCTTCATCGCAGGCGCGCCCGCGTCCCGCCGGACGAACTGGAGGGCTACGAGGAAGGAGACGTAGCTGATCGCATTGACCAGGAAGACCCAACTCGCGCTGGCGTTCAGGATGAGCAGACCGGCAAGAGCGGGACCGATGAACCGGGCGCCGTTGAACAGCACCGCGTTCACCGACACCGCGGAGGGTAAGTCCTCCCGTGGGACCAGACTCGGCACAAGCGACAGGCGCGCGGGCTGCCAGAAGGACATGACCACGCCGCCCAACAGGACGAGGCCGAACAGTCCCCAGATATCCAACATGCCGGTGAAGGACAAGACCGCCAGGGTTGCCGCCTGAACCATGGCGATACTCTGGGTCACGGTCGCGATCGTCAGCCGGTTGACCCGGTCGGCAATGGTTCCGGCCAATGGACTGATGATCATGACCGGAAAGAGGTCAGCGAAAGCAACAATGCCCAGCCAGGTAGCGCTTTCCGTCAGCTCCCACGCGACCCAACCGACGGCGATCCGCTACATCCAAAGACCGATGAGCGTGATCGTGTTGCCGGCGAAATAGATGGCCTAGTCGCGATGGCGGAAGGCCCGCACGAGGCGTTTGGCGGCGGCTGGGAAGGACATGGAAAGACCATAGTCCCGGGAACGAAGGTGTCAAAGGGGGGCGGCGGAAGACACGGCCGCTAGGTCCGGACGACCCCGGTCTCGACCGCCTCCAGGTTGAAGGCTGCCGCCAAGAGCGCCTGGGTGTAGGGCTCTTTGGGGTTCTGGAACAGGTCCTCCGAGGGGCCCTGCTCCACCACCTTGCCGTCCCGCATCACCACAACGTGGTGCGACATGGCCCGTACAACCCTGAGATCGTGGCTGATGAACATGTAGGCGAGGCGGTACTTCTGCTGAAGCGACCGCAACAGGTCGACGATCTGGGCCTGAACGCTCATGTCCAAGGCGGATGTTGGCTCGTCCAGCACGACGAAACGTGGTCGCAGGACCATGGCCCGCGCGATCGAGATCCGTTGGCGTTGACCGCCGGAGAACTCATGCGGGTAGCGGTTCCGCATCGCCGGGTCCAGGCCGACATCGGACAAGGCCTCGTCAATCCGGGCATCCAAGGCTGCCTCGTCCGCAACACCCAGATCGGCCGGCGGATGCACCTGTAACCCCTCGCCGATAATCTCCGCGATCGACATCCGGGGGCTGAGGCTGCCGAACGGGTCCTGGAAGACCACCTGCATCTCCCGGCGAAGCGGGCGCATCTGGCTTGTCGACCAGCCCTGCACCTCGCGCCCCAGGAACGCGATGCCGCCCTCACTCTTCTGGAGCCGCAGCAGCGCCATGCCGAGGGTCGTCTTGCCGGAGCCGCTCTCGCCGACCACGCCGACGGTCTCCCCTTCCCGAACCGCTACCGATATGCCGTCTACCGCCTTCACATGTCCCACGGTGCGCCGCAGGAAGCCGCGTTGGATCGGGAACCAGACCTTCACCTCATCGCCGGAGACAATGGTCGGGGCGTCACCACCGACAGCATCGGGCGCTCCCTTGGGTACGGCTGCCAGGAGACGGGATGTGTAGGCGTGTTGCGGCCGGTCGAAGACCTGCTTCACCGGTCCCGCCTCGACGATCTCGCCACCGGTCATCACCGCCACGCGGTCCGCCACCTTGCGGACGATGCCAAGGTCGTGGGTGATCATCAGCATGGCCATGCCCAACTCGTCCCGAAGCTCTGCCAGGAGTTTTAGGATCTGGGCCTGGATGGTGACATCGAGGGCCGTCGTCGGCTCATCCGCGATCAGGATGTCGGGATCCGCTGCCAAGGCCATCGCGATCATGACGCGCTGTCGCTGACCACCCGAAAGCTGGTGCGGATAGGAGGACAAGCGCTGCTCCGGCTCCTTGATGCCCACAAGCCGCAAGAGCTCGAGGGTCCGCTCCCGCGCCTCCCTCTCGCGCATGCCTTTGTGGACTTCCAGCACCTCGCCGATCTGCTTCTCCACGACGTGGAGCGGGTTGAGCGCGGTCATCGGCTCCTGGAAGATCATCGAGATCCGGTTACCCCGGAGGCGCCGCATCGCGGGCTCCCCGGCACCGACCAACTCCGCGCCGTCGAAGACCACGCTGCTCCGGTCCGAGTGGCGCGCGGTGGGGTAGGGCAGCAACTGCAAGACCGACAGGGCGGTCACGGACTTTCCCGATCCGCTTTCGCCGACAAGAGCGAGCGTCTCGCCTCTGTCCAAATCGAAGGAGACGTTCCGGACCGCGTCGACGGTGCTGGCCCCGGACCCGAAACGCGTATCCAGGGATTTGACCCGGAGAAGGGGAGTGGTGCCGCTCATGCGATGTTCTTCCGTGGATCGAACGCGTCACGGACCGCCTCGCCAATGAAGATCAGCAGCGACAGCATGATGGCGAGGGACAGGAAGCCGGTGACCCCGAGCCAGGGGGCGTGGAGGTTGTCCTTGCCCTGGTTCAAGAGCTCGCCCAGCGAGGGGGAGCCCGGAGGCAGGCCGAAGCCCAGGAAATCCAGGCCGGTCAGCGTGGTGATCGACCCGTTCAGGATAAACGGCAGAAAAGTCAGTGTTGCCACCATGGCATTCGGCAGCACGTGGCGGCGCATGATCGTGGCATCGGACACGCCCAGGGCCTTGGCTGCCCGGACGAAATCCAGGTTTCTGGCGCGCAGGAACTCCGCCCGCACCACATCGACCAGCGCCATCCAGGAAAACAGCAGCAGGATGCCGAGGAGCACCCAGAACGTCGGCTCGAAGAGAGAAGCCAGGATCAACAGCAGGAAGAAGACCGGCATGGCACTCCAGATCTCGATGAAGCGCTGAAAGCCAAGGTCGATCATCCCGCCGTAGTAACCCTGCACCGCCCCCGCCGCGACCCCGATGATCGAGCTGAGGATGGTCAGGACGAGGCCGAACAGAACCGATATGCGGAAGCCGTAAATGACGCGGGCCAGGACATCCCGAGCCTTGTCGTCGGTACCGAGCCAGTGCCGGGAGTCAGGCGCCGAGGGGGCCGGGCTCGTCAGTTCCTTGTCGATGGTGTCGTAGGAGAACGGGATCAGCGGCCAGACGATCCAGCCCTTCTCCTCGATCAATTCCTGAACGAAGGGGTCGGTGTACTCCGCCTCCGTTGGGAAGTCGCCGCCGAACGTGGTCTCCGGGTAGGCGACGAGAAAGGGGGTGTAGAGCCCCCCGTCGTAGGAGACCAGGATCGGCTTGTCGTTCGCCACGACCTCGGCGAAGAGGCAGATCACGAACAGCACGGAGAAAATCCAAAGCGACCACCAACCCCGCCGGTTGGCCCGGAAGTTCTCAAGGCGCCGTCGGGTCAGCGGCGTGATCTTCATGCCGAGGAAGCGGTTTGCGGGCCGGTGATCGACCGTCGGCGGCAGCGAGGTATCGAGCGCCATCGATCAGGTCTCCCGACTCTCAAAATCGATGCGCGGGTCGACGATCACGTACATCAAGTCGCCGATGATCTTCATCAGCAGGCCCAGCAGCCCGAAGAAGTAGATGGTCGCGAACATGACCGGGTAGTCGCGTTTCAGAACCGCCTCGAAACCCAACAGCCCCAGACCATCCAGCGAGAAGATGATCTCGATGATCAGCGAGCCCGTGAACAGGATGCTGATGAAAGCCGCCGGGAAGCCCGCGATGACAATCAGCATGGCGTTCCGGAACACATGGCCCCAAAGCACCCGGCTCCGGGTCAGGCCCTTGGCTTGGGCGGTCTTGACGTACTGCTTGTTGATCTCCTCCAGGAAGGAGTTCTTGGTCAGCATGGTCAGGCTCGCGAAACCGCCGATCACCATGGCCGTGACCGGCAGCGCCAGATGCCAGAAGTAGTCGAGGATCCTGGCGCCCCAACTCAGCTCCTCCCAGTTCTCGGAGACAAGCCCGCGCAGGGGGAAGATCTGCCAGAAACTGCCGCCCGCGAAGAGGACGATCAGCAACAGCGCGAACAGAAAACCCGGTATCGCGTTGCCGACCACGACGACACCGCTGGTCCACACATCGAAGCGGGAGCCGTCCCGGACCGCCTTGGCGATGCCGAGGGGGATTGAGATCAGGTAGACGATCAGCGTGGTCCAGATCCCGAGAGATATGGACACGGGCATCTTTTCCAGAACCAGACCCACCACGGTCTCATTCCGGAAGAAGCTCTCCCCGAAATCGAACATCGCGTAGGACCCCATCATGGTCCAGAACCGCTCCCACAGCGGCTTGTCGAAGCCATAGAGCTTCTCAATCTCAGCCACCAATGCGGGGTCGAGGCCACGCGCGCCGCGATAGGTACTCTCGGTCGAGACTCCGCCGCCGTCAGCCGATGCGCCGGGTCCCCCGGTTTGCTGACCGGTTTCGCTGGGCCCGGTACCGCTGATACGGGAGGTCGCATCCCCGCCGATACCCTGTATCTGGGCAAGGGTCTGCTCCACGGGCCCGCCGGGGGCGAACTGCACGACGACGAAGTTGATCACCATGATGGCGAACAGCGTCGGAACGACGAGCAACAGTCGCTTTAAGATATAGGCTGCCATTCAACGGGACCGGATACCGCTTTTCCCAGGAACGCTCGCGTCAGGATTTGGATCAGTTCTTACGGGTTTTCCGCCACGCCGTCACCGCCGCATCCTTGTCGGGATCAATCCACCAGGATGAGGGGAAGCCCGTCGCGTAGCGCGGCAGCCTGTCCGGGCGTCCGAAGCGGTTCCAATAGGCGATCCGGAAGCTGTCGTTATAGAGCTGTGGGATCACGTAGTGGCCCCACATCACCACCCGGTCGAGTGCCTTGGCCCGGCTGACCAGCTCATCGTAGGTCGGTGCGGCGATGACCATCTCCACCAACGCGTCGACAACCGGGTCTTGGACTCCCGCGTAGTTCCGGCTCCCCTGCTCTTCCGCCTTATCCGAGTGCCAGCTCTCCCGCTGCTCATTGCCCGGCGTAATGATGGCCGGCAGACCGATGACGATCAGATCGAAGTCGAAGGCCCGGATGCGGTTGATGTATTGGGAGGTGTCGACGACCCGCAAGGTCATCTCGATCCCGAGCCGCTCAAGGTTCTTCTGCATCGGCAGCGCCAACGCTTCCATCGTGGACTGAACCAGCAGCAACTCGAAGGACAGTGCCTCACCTTCCGCGTTGCGAAGCTTGCCGTCCTGGACGGTCCAGCCAGCCTCTTTCAGAAGCTTCAGCGCGGTCCGAAGTTCCCGGCGGTTATTGCCGGAACCGTCTGTCTTCGGCGGTGTGTAGACCTCTCCGAACACTTCTGGTGGAAGCTGATCCCGGAACGTCTCCAAGATCTCCAACTCCCGGCCCTCCGGTTTACCAGTTGGCATGAACTCGGAGTTCTGGAACGTGCTCCGCAGACGTTTGTAGGCGTCATACATCACCGTACGGTTCGTCCATTCGAAGTCGAACGCATACGCAAGCGCCTCCCGCACCTTCCGGTCCTCGAAGGCGGGGCGCCGGGTGTTCATGAAGAATGACTGGAACCGCGTCGGGCTCTCGTCCGGCAGGGTTTCCACGGTGACCTGACCCGCCTCCGACGCCGGGAAGCTGTATTGCGTCGCCCACCGTTTGGCCGAGTTCTCGGCCCGGAAATCGAAGGTGCCCGCCTTGAAGGCTTCCGTCGCGACATCGCGGTCCCGGAAGTACTCGATGCTGATCCGGTCGATGTTGTGTTTGCCCACGTTCACAGGGACCTCGGCGCCCCAGTAGTCCGCCACACGCTCGTAGACGATGGACCGTCCCGCCTCGAACGACGCGATCCGGTAGGGCCCGCTGCCCATTGGCACTTCCAGGCCGCCGGCGGCGAAGTCCTTACCCTCCCACCAATGCTTCGGCAGAACGGGCAACTGACCGACGATAAGCGGCAGTTCCTTGTTCACCGCCCCTTCCCGGAAGGTGAACTTGGCCCGCCGCGGATCCACCACTTCGACCTTTGCCACGTCGTGCCAGTAGGCTTTGTACTGGGGATGCCCCTTTTCCATCAGCGTGTTGAAGGTCCAGGCGACATCTTCCGCTGTCACCGGCTCCCCGTCATGAAACTTGGCGCCCTCGCGCAGCGTGAACAGGACCCATGTCCCGTCGTCCGGCACCGTCGCGGTCTCCGCCAAGAGACCGTAGTCCGTGGTCAGCTCGTCGGAGGAACCCGTCATCAGCGTCTCGTAGATCCTGCCCAACCCCTGCCCGGGCAGACCCTTGAGAATGAAGGGATTGAAGGAATCGTAGGAGCCGCTCGCCTCGATCGTGATCGCCCCGCCTTTCGGCGCATTCGGGTTCACGTAGGGAAGATGGGCGAAGTCGGCCGGAAGTTCCGCCTCTCCCCAAGCCGACAGGGCATGCGATGTGGTCTCACCGGCCATGACGCTGGTCGACAAGCCGACACTGCCCAAGACAGCGAGGACGGCAGCGATCGATCGGCGGGCGGGGCGTGCGGCGCGGCGCGGCAAGGTCATGAAGCGCTCCGGAATGAAGAAGGACGGACCAGATGTCGTTCTCGGAGGCGAAGATGGCAAGGGCAAGGCGATGAGTTCCACAGTTTCGCCGTCTCGACAGACGGCTTGCTGGTCTGCTCAACTCCGCCGGTCTGTCTGGAAGGAGGAACTCCAATGAGGCTTGATGGAAAGGTCGCTCACGTCACCGGGGCGGGCGCCGGCATCGGCCGCGCCATCGCCGTGCGGTTCGCCGCCGAGGGGGCGAAGGTGCTGGTCTCCGACGTTGACGGGGACGCCGCGTCCCGAGCCGCAGAAGAGATCTCGGCGTCAGGCGGGACCGCCTTGGGCCAAAAGATGGATGTGCGTTCGCTTCCGGAAATCGAAGGGGCCCTCGAGGCGGCTGAGGCTGCGTTCGGCCCGGTCGACATCCAGGTCTGCAACGCGGCGACCAAGGCGCGGCAGCCGTTCCTGGAGATGGAAGCGGACTTCTGGCGGGAGGTCTTGGAGATCAACCTGACGGGGGTCTTCCTGGTCGCCCAGGCGGCGGCCCGGCACATGGTTGCGGCGGGCCGGCCGGGACGAATCATTCCGGTGGCGTCGAACTCCGGCCTCTTCGGCGGCCGGGGCCGGGCGGCGTATGGTGCTTCCAAGGCCGGGATCATCAATCTGACCCAAACCATGGCGATCGAGCTGGCTGAGCACGGCATTCTGGTGAATGCGATCGGTCCGGGCCCGACACGCTCTGAGCCGGGGCTGCCGCCGCTGTCGCCCAGCATCGATGTGCGCATGCCGCTGCGCCGCTACGGCGAGCCGGAAGAGATTGCCGCCGCCGCCCTCTTTCTGGCCACGGACGACGCGAGTTTCGTGAACGGCCAAGTTCTGATGGCAGACGGCGGTTTCACCACCGCCGGCATTATGGAGGGTTGAGCTGTGGCCACTGCCGCCGGCCGGTTGCTGCTGCGCTCCAGCTACACCTCGCCTTATGTGCGGAAAGTGAAGGTCTTTCTGGTCGAGACCGGGTTGATGGATCGCATCGACGAGGTCTTTACCAACCCCGCCGATGAGGGTGTGCTCCGGCCGCTCAATCCGCTCGGCAAGATCCCGGTGCTGGAGACCCCGGAGGGCATGTCCCTCTACGACTCCCCTGTCATCTGCGCCTATCTCGACACGCTCCACGACGGACCGGAGCGGATTCCCGCCTCAGGCCCCGACCGATGGCGGGTATTGCGGGGCGAGGCGCTCGCCGACGGGTTGGCGGACGCGGCCAATCTTCGGCGTAACGAAGCCTTGCGGGAGCCTGCGAGCCTGATTTCCCAAGCTTTCCTGGACCGCCAGGACCTGGGGATCAAGCACGCGTTGCTGTCTTTGGACAGGGCGGCACAAGACTGGGGGGAGGGCGCACCGGTTCAGCACGATCAGATCGCGGCCGCCGCAGCGCTCGGCTACATCGTCTTCCGATATGGGGACCTCAACTGGCAGGCCCACTGTCCCACGCTGGCCGCATGGTTCGACAGGTTCTCCGGGCGGCTCTCGATGACGGCGACGATGCCGCGCAATCCGCCGGGACGGCCAGCGCCACCCCCGCAGACGGTGGCGCCCAACTGGCCGGATTGAAAAGAGCAGGCCGCCCGGAAGTCTGTTCGCGGGTGGTGCGGCCTAGTCGGCCACCTAGTCGGCCAGCGCGCTCGCGTTCGCCTCTTCGATGCGGCGGTTCTGCTCCATCTTCTCTTGAAGCGTCTTATTCTTGACCGCCTTCTGAAGCTTCTCGAACGCCCGCACTTCGATCTGGCGCACCCGCTCCCGGCTGATCCCGTACTCCTGGGACAGATCCTCCAGGGTTGTCGGATTCTCCTTCAGCCGCCGCTCGGTCAGGATATGCTTCTCCCGATCGTTCAGCGCCTCCATGGCGGAGGCCAGGAGAACACGGCGCTTCGACAGCTCTTCGGATTCGGCGTAGGTCTGCTCCTGGTTCTGCTCGTCGTCGACCAACCAGTCCTGCCACTCCCCGTCGCCATCCTGTTTCAGCGGCGCATTCAGCGAGTGGTCGGGGCTGGAAAGCCGCCTGTTCATCTGAACCACATCGTTCTCGGACACATCGAGCTTCTCGGCGATCGCCTTCACCTTCTCCGGCGGCAGATCGCCCTCCTCGATGGCCTTCATCTGGCCCTTCAGCTTGCGGAGATTGAAGAACAGCTTCTTCTGCGCCGCCGTGGTGCCCATCTTCACGAGCGACCATGAGTGAAGGATGTATTCCTGGATCGCCGCCCGGATCCACCACATGGCGTAGGTGGCCAACCGGAAGCCCTTCTCCGGCTCGAATCGCTTGACCGCCTGCATCATCCCGACATTGCCCTCGGAGATCAGCTCCGCCAGCGGTAGCCCGTAACCCCGGTAGCCCATGGCGATCTTGGCGACGAGGCGGAGATGGCTGGTCACAAGCGTGTGAGCGGCCTCTGTATCCCCATGCTCCCGCCAGCTTTTGGCCAGCATGTACTCCTGCTGCGGCTCCAGCATCGGGAATTTGCGGATCTCCTGGAGATACCGGCTAAGGTTCCCTTCGACGCTGATTGTCGGCACATTCGCGCGGCTGTTGGACATCGCCTGTTCGCCCCTCTGGTTCGGCGGATCATATGACCCATGGCTATTCTACGTGGGGTCTTTCACCGGTGGATCAAACCCCCGTGAGGCGAGGGGATGTCCTAGATCGACCGCAGCCGGTCCACGAGCCCGGCAAGATCCGCCGGCAGGGGGCTTTCGAAGCGGTGCGGCTCGCCCGTCACCGGATGCCGAAACCCGAGAACCCCAGCATGGAGAGCCTGCCTGGGAAACGTGGCGATCGCATGGCGGGCTGCCTCGGGAAGGTCTTTTGAGCGGCGCCTGCCGCCCCCGCCGTAGAGCGGGTCGCCGATCAGCGCGTGGCCGATATGGGTCATATGGACCCGGATCTGGTGGGTACGGCCGGTCTCCAGCCGGCATTCGACCAGAGACGCTGCCGTCCCAAAGGCCTCCAAGAGTGTGTAGTGGGTGACAGCCGGTTTCCCGTTCCGGCTGACGACGGCCATTTTCTTCCGGTTGGTTGGGCTGCGGCCAATGTCGCCTTCGATCCGACCCTCCGCGGGCCGGGGGAGGCCGGCGACCAAGGCGTGATACCGCCGTTCCATGGAGTGGGCGGCGAACTGGACCACAAGGCCGTGATGCGCCTCCTGCGTCTTCGCGACGACCAGAAGGCCGCTGGTGTCCTTGTCGATCCGGTGCACGATCCCCGGCCGTTTCACGCCGCCGATGCCGGAAAGCTCGTCCCCACAGTGGGCCAGGAGCGCGTTGACCAGGGTTCCGTCCGGATTGCCGGGTGCCGGGTGGACCACCAGACCGGCGGGCTTGTTGACGACCAGGAGATGCTTGTCCTCGAAGACAATGTCGAGGCGGATATCCTCCGCTTCCGGCACGGCGTCCTCGGGTGGCGGCACCGTCAGCGTGTAGGTCGTCTCCGGTTTGACCGCCTGAGAGGGGTTGGCTATCGTCTCGCCGCCAGCGGATAGCCGTCCGCCTTGGATCAACCCTTTGATTCGGCTTCGTGACAGGGCGGGCGCGTCGTCTTGTTGCGCGAGCCGTGCGGCGAGCCAGCGGTCGATCCGGTCCGGGGGTGTTTCCGTCAGGGCGGCATCGTTGGCCGCAATCACCAGAATGAGGTCACCGGTCGAGCACATGGCCGCGAAGCTAAACGAAATGGGCGACGACCGAAACCGGGCCGCAACGGCAGAGCCGGAACCGCCGCTGCTGACCCCGGGCCGGAAGGTCCTTCTGGCGCTGGTCATCATCATGGGCATGATGATCGTTGGCGGTGTCATCACCATCGTCGTGACGATCATAGGGCGGATGGCGGGAACGGAACCGGCCCAGGTGGCGCCCGCTGCGTCTCTTCCATCGGCCGCCCTGCCCAGTGCGACAGTGCCTCCCTTTGGGGATCTTGATATCTCCCTCGGAGCTGGTGCCGAGGTGCTCGACGCCACTCTTCAAGGCGGTATGCTGCTTGTTCGAGTTTCACAAGGGGGCGGGGCCGAACAACGTCTCTTGGTTTTCGATCTGGAGACGGGTGAGCGGCTCGGAACGTTGAATCTGAGATCGGAGTGAGGCGCGGCCGCTTTTAGGCCGCTGTCCAATAATGGGTGCTGGAGAGAATCTGATGCCGGAGAGCGTCAATTTCGCGAGTGACAATGTGGGTGGTGCAGCACCTGAGATCCTTGATGCGATCGCCAAGGCATCGTCCGGTGCAGCGATGCCATACGGAGCGGATCCTTGGACTACCCGGTTCGAGGAGATCGCCTCCGAGGTCTTCGAGACGACGGTCCGGGCGTTTCCGGTCGCCACCGGGTCCGCAGCCAACGCGCTGGCCCTGTCCGTTCTGACCCCACCCTATGGGGCGATCTACTGTCATGAGAAGGCGCACATCGAAGAGGACGAGTGCTGTGCGCCCGAGTTCTACGCCGGCGGCGCGAAGCTGAGTCTGCTGCCCGGCGACGATGCGAAGATCTCCTTCGATGCGCTTCGGGCAAAGCTGGAAGGTCGTGGCCCGGGCTCGGCAGTCCACCACGCTGTTCCCTCCGCCGTTAGCCTCACCCAGGCCACGGAATTGGGCGCAGTCTACTCGGTGGAAGAAGTATCCGCCCTGGCCGAGCTTGCCCATGCCCACGGGCTGCCCGTTCACATGGACGGTGCCCGTATTGCGAACGCGATCGCCTCCCTGGGCGTCTCTCCGGCTGAGGCGACCTGGAAAGCGGGAGTTGACGTGCTGTCTCTCGGGGCGACAAAGAACGGTGCCTTCACAGCCGAGGCGGTCGTCTTCTTCGACCCCGAGAAGGCGGCTGATTTCGAGTTCCGCCGTAAGCGGGGCGGGCATCTGTTCTCCAAGATGCGGCTGCTGTCCTGCCAGCTCTGCGCCTATCTGGAGGATGGAAACTGGTTGTCTTGGGCGGGCAACGCGAATGCCCGGGCGGCGGACCTGGCGAATGGTCTGAAGAGTGTTCCAGGCGTCTCACTTTGGGGCGAAGTTCCAGCGAACATGATGTTTCTGGACCTGCCCGGCGGCGTCCTGGCCGCGCTCAAGGAAGCAGGCTGTACTTTCTATACCTGGGGGGAGCGGCCGGACGGTTCCGTCTCCGCCCGATTGGTAACCCGGTTCGACACATCTGAAGCCGACGTCGCCCACTTTCTGGCGGCGGCCCGCCAGGGGGCTGCGCAGGCGGCGGAGTAACCCTTCAGTGCCGGACATCGTCATCACGGAGTTCATGGACGCGGCGGCGGTCGCCCGTCTCAAGACGCGCTGGGAGGTCCTTGAGGATCCGGGCCTTGCGGATCGTCAGAGCAGCATCCCCGATGTGCTTGGGGAGGCGAAGGCGCTGATCGTCCGCAACCGGACGCAGGTTACGGCCGAACTTCTGGATGCGGGCCCGAACCTCAAGGTGGTCGGTCGGCTTGGCGTCGGCCTCGACAACATCGATCTCGACGCCTGCAAGGCTCGGAACATCGCGGTTCGTCCGGCCGTCGGCGGCAATGCGGCGTCTGTCGCCGAGTATGTGATCATGGCCACGCTCATGCTCCGCCGCACGGCGTTGGCGGCACATGCCGGGACCATCAGAGGTACTTGGCCGCGGGCAGCGATCTCCGCCTCCGGTCATGAGATCGGCGGGGCCAAGATCGGCATTGTCGGCCTCAACTCGATCGGCCACGAGGTTGCGTGGCGGGCCGCGGCCCTGGGCATGACGGTGCTGGGCGTGGATCCCTATCTGCCGGACGATGCGCCGGCGTGGGAGACCGCCGAGCGGCGCGATCTCGCTGCCATGCTGGCCGAGGCGGACGTAATCTCCCTCCATTGTCCCCTCACAGAGCAGACTCGGGGACTCATTGGTCCGGCCGCGCTTGATGCCGTCCGGCCGGGCGCTATCCTGATCAATACGGCCCGGGGTGAGGTGATCGATTTGCCCGCCGTCGCCGACGCGTTGAAGGATGGACGTCTGGGAGGAGCCGCGATTGACGTGTTCCCGTCGGAGCCCCTGTCGGCCGACGATGCGTCGATCTTCGATGGTTTGGAGAACGTGCTCCTCACGCCGCATGTGGCCGGGGTGACGGCCGAGGCCAACGTCCGAGTCAGCGACATCATCGCCGACGCGGTTCTCGACGCCCTCTCACAGAATGGCTGACGCGGTATCGCGTCTCAGCACCGGCGGCAGCGAATGGTTTCGAAGATCTCATCCCAGTCCCCATCCTCGGCCAGGAAGTCCAGGATGCATCGGAGGGCTTTCGAGCGGTCCGGCAGATCATACTTCTTCACCGCTTCATCCAGCAGGCTGAGCGCGTCTGCCTGGATCTCAAAGGTTTCCTGGACCTTGTCGCCTGACATTGTGTCGTCTCCATTCTCGACTCGCGAACCGCGCCATATGAGCCGAGTCGCCCGGATGTGGCCAGCCTCTTCTGCGACGAGCCCAGAACGGGTTCGGGAGTACCCCACGGGCCCCACATTTGACAGCCGGGTCAGAGACCGTGGCTAACGTCTTCTATGTCTCCTCCTGGGGTGGTTCCGCGACCCGGTGGCTTGCCGGCGTACTGGACGAAATGCCCGACGTCCGTTGCCATCATGGAACCCGGGCGATCAAGACACTGCCCGCCATCGGCTTTCCGAGCGGCTACGACCAGTCTCCGGACGCATTTGCCGCGACCATGCACGCCCGGGCGCGCGAGACCGGTGTCAGTGAAGGGTCCGTTCACGGCTTTCATGGGGCGGCCATGTTGGAGCCGATCCGGGACCAGGGCGGTCGGTTTGCCGGCATCCTGCGACGCCCCGTGGACCGGATCCGATCGCTGTATCTCCTCTACCGCGACAATCCCCGTGTCCATGAAGGCGGCATTGAGGCGGCCTATACCGAGAGACTGAAGGTTCTCGCCGAAACCCACGGCTTTGAGCCGACCCGCGACCGGCTGGTGCTGCTGTGGGTCGTCATGGGCACGTTCGGCTACGACCTGGAACTCTTTCAGACAGGGGAGCCGCTGTTCCGGATGGAGGACATCACCAAGGACCGGGAGTCCCTGGCCCGGCTCCTTCGCCATCTTCTGCCCGCGCATGCGCAGCACGTTGATGAGGCGGCGGAACGGGCGGTGGGTACCGGGCGCCGAAACGCCCGCTCTGTTCTCGACACGTTTCGCTACAACGATACCGATCGCCTGATCTTCAAATCCGTGGCCGCGGACTTCCAGCATCGGTACGGACTGGGGGACCGCTACGCCGCGATCGGATATGGCCAACAAGAATAATCCCCGCCGGTTGGACCGGCGGGGACGATGTTCGGCACTATTCTCTGCGCGTCAGGCCGCGGCGACAGCCGCCGCCGGATCCGCGCGGACGGCCGCGTCATAGTCTTCGACCAATGTGCGGGTGATGTCGCCAGGCCTGAAAGTGTACTCGCCGACCCGGCCGACCGGTGTCACCTCGGCCGCCGTGCCTGTCAGGAAGCACTCCGTCGCGTCCGCCATCTCCTCGGGGCGGATCTGCCGCTCCACGATCTCGTAGCCGCGGGCGCGGGCCAGATCGATGACCGTTCGGCGGGTGATGCCGTCCAGGAAGCAGTCCGGTACCGGTGTGTGGATCTTGCCATCCGGCATGACGAAGAAGACGTTCGCCCCCGTCGCCTCGGCGACTAAACCCCGGTAGTCCAGCATCAGAGCGTCGTGGAAGCCCTTCTTCTCCGCCGCGTGTTTGGACAGCGTGCAGATCATGTAGAGACCGGCGGCTTTGGAGTTGGTCGGCGCACTTTCCGGCGCGGGACGACGCCACTCCGCCATGTCGAGCTGGATGCCCTTCATCTTGGCTTCCGGATCGAAGTAGGACGGCCATTCCCACGCGGCGATGGCGAGGTGGATCTTGTTGTGCTGTGCGGACACGCCCATCATCTCGCTGCCCCGCCAAGCGATCGGCCGGACGTAGCCGTCGACGATTCCCATGTCGGCGATAACCGCCTGCTTGGCCGCCTCGATCTCGTCGATGGAATAGGGGATTTCAAAATCGAGAATTGATGCCGAGCGGTGCAGCCGCTCCGTATGCTCTCTCGACTTGAAAATCCGCTTCTCATAAACGCGTTCGCCCTCGAATACGGAACTGGCATAATGCAGCCCGTGACTGAGAAGGTGCAGCTTGGCGTCTCGCCATGCGATGAGCTCACCATCGAACCAGATGGTGCCGTCGCGATCGTCGAAGGGGATAAGGGACATTGCGGGGTTTCCTGTGTGCGTGCCCGAACGGGGGTGAGTTTTGGAGAAAGTGCGGAAGTTCGGGTCGTTCGGACATTTTCTTTCGCGCTTTCGTGTCCCGGACTAACATTCATAGGAAAATAAGTCAACATGGTTGACGTAAAAGGCATGGCGAACCCGCTCTTCCTCACCGAAGAGGAATTGCGGCAGGGCATTGAGATGCTGTTCTTCGGCTACCGGGATTTCACCGGAGAGCCGGATAACATCCTGTCACGGCTGGGGTTGGGACGGGCGCATCACCGGGTGATTTACTTCGTCGGACGGAACCCCGGGATCACGGTCAGCGATCTGTTGGGGATCCTCAAGATCACCAAGCAGAGCCTCTCCCGCGTTCTTGGCAACCTCGTGGAAGAGGGCTTTATCGTTCAGGAGACGGACCAGAAGGACCGGCGAAAGCGGTTGCTGACCCTGACCGACAAGGGCGTGAACTTGGAGGCCGAGTTGACCGAGAACCAGCGCAAGCGGATCGCGCGGGCCTATCGCGCCGCGGGGGCGGAGGCGGTTCAGGGCTTTCGGCAGGTGCTTCACGGCATCATCGACGAGTCCGATCGCTGGCGGTTCGATGTCAGCGCGCCGGGCCCGGTCCCGCCGGTCAAGGTCGCCTCAGGCAAACGCTGATGTGATGACGGACATCGGACAGTTCTCGGAGCCGCATATCCTCGTCGTCGACGACGACGCTCGGCTGCGCGGTCTCCTCCGGCGGTATCTGTCCGACAACGGCTTCCGGGTTTCGGTGGCCTCCGATGCGGCTGAGGCGAGGCGGCGCCTTAACGGGCTCAGCTACGACCTGATGGTGCTCGACGTCATGATGCCGGGAGAAAGCGGGCTGGATCTCGCGCGGGACCTCCGCCGGGAGTCCCGGGTGCCGGTGTTGCTTCTTACGGCGATGGACGCGCCGGAGGACCGGATCGCAGGCCTGGAGAGCGGGGCTGACGACTATGTGGTCAAGCCCTTCGAGCCGCGGGAACTGGTGCTCCGCATCCGGACGATCCTGCGGCGCGTCGGGGAGGCGGCCCCCATAGCGGAAGAGACCGCAGCTCCCGATCATCTCGTTTCCTTCGGGGACTTCATGTACGATCTTCGCCGGGATCTCCTGACGTTCCGTGATGAGGCCGTGCGATTGACCGAGGCAGAGACCGGACTGCTCCGGCTGTTTGTGGAAGCGCCGGACGAGACGCTTTCGCGGGAGGATCTGGCCGGCCGTAACGGGGCGGACGGCAATGTCCGGACGGTCGATGTGCAGATCACAAGGCTCCGGCGGAAGATCGAAAGCGATCCAAAGTTTCCCCGGTACCTGCAGACCGTCCGGGGCAAGGGCTACGTACTTCGGCTGAATGCGTGATGACGTGACGAGGCGTGATCGATGACCACGGTTGATGGCAGTCCCCAGGCGGAAGCCGCGCCGGGCAACCGCTCACGGGACGGCGGGCTTGAGAGGCTTGTCGTCATTCGCAAGCTGCTCCGACAAGCGTTCAAGCCATTGGGCGTGCTGGGCAAGCCACTCAAGAGGTGGCTGCCGAAGACCCTCTTTGGCAGGGCTCTGCTGATCATCATGACGCCGCTGGTGTTGATGCAGGCCATTTCGACCTTCGTCTTCTACGACCGTCACTGGGACACCATGACCCGGCGCCTCGCTTTCTCGATGGCGGGGGACATCGCGCTGATTATCGAGGAGATGGGAACCAATCCCACTGAGGCCGCCTTCGCCCAGGTGCGTGGCCGGGCACGGCGTCATCTGGATATGCAGATTGCCTTCCGGCCGGGCGATCGCCTTGACGGAGCGGAGACCTGGATCCCCCGCGACCGGGTCGAAGGACGCGCCGCCGATGCCCTCAATGAGCGGGTTCGCCGACCCTTCACCATAGACACACGGTCGATCCACCGGCGGATTCAGATCGATCTTCAGACGCAAATTGGTGTGCTGGAGGTCGTTGTCCATCAGAAGCGCCTCTACAGTTCGACCACCTACATCTTTCTGATGTGGATGGTCGGCTCTTCAATGGTCCTGTTCGCCATCGCCATCATCTTCATGCGGAACCAGATCCGCCCAATCAGACGGTTGGCCCACGCGTCCCGGCGTTTCGGTCTCGGCCGGGAAGTCGGAGACTTCAAACCCGAGGGCGCGTCCGAGGTCCGGCAGGCGGCGGAGGCTTTCCGGCAGATGCGGGACCGCATTCAGCGCCAGATCTCCCAGCGGACGGAGATGCTGGCTGGGGTCAGCCACGACCTGCGTACGCCGATCACCCGCATGAAGCTCCAGCTCGCCATGCTTGGAGATACGGACGACATCGAGGAGTTACGCGCGGATGTCGTCGAGATGGAGCGCATGGTGGAGGCCTATCTCGCGTTTGCCCGCGGCGAGGGCACGGAACGGCCCGTCGACACGGACCTGATTGCATTGGCCGAGGATCTGGCGGCGGCCGAACGGCGGGGTGGCCATCCGATCACCCTGGATCTCGCAGGCCCGGACGAATTGCGGTCGGAGGTGCGGCCCCATGCCTTGAAGCGGGCGTTGTCGAACTTGTTGACGAACGCCCGTCGGCACGGCTCGGAGGTGTCTCTGACGTTGACGGCCGACCGGGATGGCGTGGATTTCATCGTTGATGATGACGGCCCGGGCATCCCGGAGGATCAACGGGAGCAGGTGTTCAAGCCTTTCTTCCGTCTTGATCCGTCTCGGAACGCGGCAACCGGCGGCACCGGGCTCGGACTCACAATCGCCCGTGACATCGCCCGCTCCCACGGTGGTGACATATCCCTGGGGTCCTCGCCCGGAGGCGGCCTCCGCGCCCATATCCGCTTGCCTTTTTAGGCTAGGTCGCCTTCGCGCCGCCACTCGCAGATCGTTCCGCGATATAGGCCGCGACCGCGTCGGCCCGCTCTTTCGGATCGAAGATCCCCGCGGGGTTTTCCCGGGTCGCCATGGTCGACAGATAGGGAATGCGGGTCTCGACAAAGATGTCGTGGATGCGCCGGAGTTCTCCGATCGGCTCGGGATGTTCGTCGACCCGGATATCCACGATCGGGTACGGCCGGTCACCGACAACCAACAGTGCGGCTGACTGTTTTCCGCGTTTGTCGCCGCCGGCGAGCTCTCCCATGGCAAGGGCAGTCAGAAGCCGTTCCGGAAAAGCTAGATCCGGCCGCCGGACGAAACTCGCATGGCAGGCATCGACCACCTCCGGGCCTGAG
The DNA here is from genome assembly GCA_963691835.1 of Thalassobaculaceae bacterium. Lineage (GTDB taxonomy): Bacteria > Pseudomonadota > Alphaproteobacteria > Thalassobaculales > Thalassobaculaceae. Next base: position 1,736,972 of record OY829383.1, on the reverse strand, counting down.
ATCATGTTTCCGGCAACCGAGACGCCGTGACTTGAACGCATGCCATTCCAAGCGACACATGAGGCACCGGTGTAACCGAAAGGTGTGCCGTCAGCGTCGATGCCGTGAACTTGCCGCCATGCACGCCCTTGATCCGCGGCAATCAGCGGCTCCAGCGCGTCAGCGATCGAAAGGCCCGATGCCATGGCGTTCAACGCGTCGGGGCCGTAGAGCGGGTTGGTGAAAGACTGGCTGGAGACCGCCCCGATGCCCTGGCGGATGTGAGGGCACATCGCCCCAACGGCGACAACACGGGAGGCGATGGCGATTCCCAGCGCCCCGCTTTCCGCGTCCCGGGCGACGATTGACCAGGTCATGCTGCGGCACCGCCGCCGGGGGCGTCGTCATCCACCCCTTTCGAGCCCTGTCCCTGAACCGTGAAGAACGATGCGGACTTTGGCTGCTTCGGCAACTCCACCGACAGATCGATCATGCGGGCCACGGGGCTGGGCTCCCCCCGGAGAATCGCGCCCTCATTCGGGTTCGGCATCGGATTCCTGGCGATGGGAACGGCGTCGGCCGCCGAGTAGACGGCGATATAAAGACCACGTGGCCGGTCCGAGGCGTTGGGCTCTGAGCCGTGCGCCAACCGAGTATGCATCAGACAAACCGACCCGGCCTTTCCGGTGATGGCGACCTGACGGGCTTTGAAGGCAGCGTCGGTCTCGTCGTCCACCCGGCCGATGAAGGTTCCCTCTTCATTGAAGAGACTGTGGACCGGCCCGGTATGGGAGCCGGGGTCGACCATCAGACAGCCGTTCTCCTCCGTCACGTCGTCGAGCATCAACAGTGCGGTAATCACGTCGTCGTTCGTGTGGGGCGTGAAGGCGAAGTCCTGGTGCCAGTGGACAGCGGTTGCAGCCCCCGGAAGCTTCAGATTGATCTTGCAGTGATGGAACTTGACGGCGCCCCCGACGAGGTCCGCGACCATGTCGACGGTTCGTGCATTCCGCATCACATCCTCGAAGGCGGCAGAGATGTCGGAGGGATTGTTGACCCGCCTCAGGGCCGGGTGATCGGCGCTGTGCTCTTCGCCCATGTCGAACCGTGGACGGCCATCCACCGTTTCGGGCCCGAAGGGGGATCTGTGAGACCGGCTTTCCTCGACCCATTTCGCGATCTCGGAGCGGAGCGCCGCCAACTGCTCCGGGCTGACGGCATCTTCGACGACGAGGCATCCATCCCGGCGGAACCGGGCAATCTGATCGTCGTTGAGAACCCGGGGGATGCCGAGGTGTTCCGGCGTCTGTCCTGAGGTGACCGTCGCTGTCGTCATAGCTGCCATTCCATCAAGGCGGTGGGCGGGGAAGGACTGTCTTCCCATATCACACCGTGACGCTATCGGAGGCGCAAGTCATGCGACAGATCCTACTCCTTGCCCTTTCCCTCGGCGGCATGCTCGCCGTTGCGGTGTGGTGGACCTGGGTTCATTGGTTCGCCTACGACGACTCCGGCATGTCAAACCATGGATATGCCGCCCTGATCATCGGGGTCGTCGCGACCTTTGTGGTCGGCGCGGGCCTCATGGCGCTGGTCTTTTACAGCTCCCGCCACGGATACGACGAGGATGCGGGCTCCAGCGAATGAGCCTTCTGGTCGCGCGGTTTTAACACTGCGTCACGGCCCCGCGAGGTCTGATTGAAGACGGGCCCCGCCGTCCCGATCTGCCGGGCATGAGCAAAGGTTCGGGTCAAAACCGGAGGAACTGAAATGCGTACCTTCCTGATCGGCACCCTGTTGGTGCTGGGCCTGTCGGCGTGTCAAACGACGTCAGGCGACGATACGTGGCGCACCTTCAACGAGAACCAGCATCCCCGAGTCTCGGGACGCTGATCGCGCCATTCTACAAACCGAAGCGGGCCGGGGTCAGGGACTCGAGATCCACCATCGGATCCTCGCCTTTAACAAGATGTGAGACCGCCGCCCCTGCCGCCGGCCCGCTTCCAAACCCATGGCCAGAGAACCCGGTCGCCATGAATAGACCGGGAACGGACGCCACCGCGCCGATCACCGGCAACTCGTCCGGCGTCACGTCGATCATGCCACCCCACCATTCCGCCGGGCGCGCATCGGCGAGCTGGGGATAGAGATCCGCCGCCCGCATCATGATGTCATCGAGCAGCTTGTGGTCGGGTGCCGGGTCCATGACGCGGACCGTTTCGAACGGGCTCATCTGATCTGGTGCCCATCGTTTCCGGCCGAGAGCGCCAAAGAAGCTTCCCCCGAACCGGAGTTTCAGGATCGCCATGCGGTCATAAACAACCGGCAGAAAGCGCAGGAAATGGGTAAAGGCCGCCGGAATGATGTCGAAGGTCGCCGCACTGCTGCGGGCGACGGTGTAGCCGCCGTCCGCCCGATAACGGATCGCGGCCCCCTTTGCACCGAATGTGCTGTCGGAGATCTTGGGGGCTGTCGTGGTCCTCTGAGCGGAGGCCTGAACCCCCAACTGCGGCAGCCCTAATCCCAAATTCTCCAGGAAAGGCCGGGACCAGACCCCACCCGCCAGAACGACGGACCGGCAGCGGATGCGCCCATGCTCGGTAACAACCCCGGACACACGGCCGCCTTCCTGGTCGATGGTGCGGACCGCCGTTTTCTCCATAATCGTCGCACCGTGGCGTTGTGCCGCCCGGGCGATCGCCGGAACCGCCTTGGTCGGCTCTGCCTTCGCGTCACTCGGCGTATGAAGGCCCCCGAGAAACCGTCGCCGGTCCTGCCCCAGCATGTCGTCGACTTCCGCCGGTGTCAGCAACCGGCTGTCGAGTTGGAAGGGTTGAGCGCCCTCCAGCCAGGATTCATGACGGGCCAGATCAGCCTCCGTCTCCGCCAGATACGTGACGCCGCCGACGGTGAACCCGATATCCTCATCAAGATCCGGGACGATCTCGTGCCAGCGCCTCAAGCTGTCGACGCCCAGCGCCAGTTCCCGGTGATCACGGCCCTGTTTCCGGATCCAACCCCAGTTTCGGGACGATTGCTCCCCCGCGATCCGGCCTTTCTCGCAGAGAACGACCGGAACGCCGGATTTCGCCAAAAAGTAGGCGGTCGATACGCCGGCAACCCCGCCGCCGATGACGACGACTTCGGTCTCCTTGGGACGTTCAAGAGACCCTGTCATGTCCGCCGGCATCACCAGGGCCCCCGGTCACGGGGAACTGTTGTCGGGTCACTCTGCCGCATTGGACCGGGCCTTTGCGTCATAAGCGCCCAGAAAGGCGTTGGTGATCGGATAACGCCTGTCACGCCCGAACGCGCGGGAGCCGATCTTCACACCCGGAGGCGCCTGTCGCCGCTTATACTCGGCACGGTCTAGAAGCCGCCAGACCCGCATGACGGTCTCCGGGTCCTGTCCGTTCTCGATGATCTCGGCGATCGGCGTCTCGTTCTCCACGAGATCTGTCAGGATCGCGTCCAACACCGGATAAGGAGGCAGGGAATCTTCGTCCTTCTGATCGGGCCGAAGCTCCGCCGAGGGTGGTTTGGTGATGATCCGTTCCGGCATCACCGCACCTTTCGGCCCCTGAACGCCTTCTGGTTGGTTCGAGTTTCGCCAACGACAGAGCTCAAAAACCACTGTTTTATAGACGTCTTTCAGAACGGAATATCCACCACACATATCACCATAGAGTGTAGCATACCCCACTGACATCTCGGATTTGTTTCCGGTCGACAGAACCATGTGTCCGAACTTGTTGGACAGCGCCATCAGCGTCAGGCCGCGCGATCTGGACTGCACGTTCTCTTCGGTGATCCCACTGTTTGTTCCGGCGAATTGCTCCGCCAACATGGTCTCAAAGGCCTCCATTGCCGGGCCGATCGATATGGTATCGTAACGAACCCCGAGAAGCTTTGCAGCGGCCTCCGCATCTTCCAAGCTTTCGCCGCTGGTGTAGGGGGACGGCATCATCACGCACCGCACTTTGTCCGGCCCCAACGCGTCGACGGCGACAGCCGCTGAAAGGGCAGAGTCGATGCCACCCGACATGCCAAGGATCACGCCGGGAAACCCGTTCTTGGTCACATAATCCCGAAGGCCGACGACCATCGCCTGATAGATCTCGGCGAGTCCGGACTCCGTCTCGACGCGCTCACCGGCCTCGCAAGACCAACCGTCCGTTCCTCGTGTCCAGGTTGTCGTGACGATTGCCTCCCGCCACGCCGGCATCTGAACTGGAAGGGATCGGTCTGCGTTCAGAACGAACGACGCGCCGTCGAACACCAGCTCGTCCTGGCCCCCAACCTGGTTGAGGTAAACCAAGGGGAGCCCGCTTTCGACGACACGGGAGACGGAGTGGGTTTGCCGCACATGGCCTTTGCCAGCCTCAAAGGGCGAGCCGTTCGCGACAAGGAGCAACTCACCGCCGGTCTCGGCGATGCATTCGACGACGTCGGGCGTCCATATGTCCTCGCACACCGGGACCCCGATGCGCACCCCCCGGAAGGAGATCGGGCCGGGCATCGGGCCCGGCTGGAAGACGCGCTTCTCATCGAATACGCCGTAGTTCGGAAGATCGAACTTGTGACGCAGGGTCACGACCGCGCCACCATCCAGCAACGCCATTGAGTTGTGAACCTTGCCGCCCTCTGCCCAGGGCGTGCCGATCAGGACAGCCGGGCCACCGTCCGCCGTCTCCGCGGCGAGGGCTTCGATGGCCGCCATCGCCTCTTCGACGAACATGGGCTTCAAGATCAGGTCTTCCGGCGGATAGCCGCACAGGAACAACTCCGGCGTCACGATGAGGTCGGATCCGTCTTTTGCTGCCTGCGCGCGTGCGTCCCGGAACTTCGCAAGGTTTGCATCGATCCGCCCGACCGTGGGGTTGAGCTGGGCAAGCGTGATCTTGAGCTGATCGGTCATAAGGTCTCGTCCGAAGTCGGCGGTGTCAGGCCGGAAGGATTAGCGTTGGCGACGGGGTCAGGAGGTCCGGCCGTTCTTGGCCCAGATTCCGTCAAGGACCGGCTTGAAGTCATAGGTCGGGTAGAACTCCGTATCGAAGGCGCCCCAGGCGGCCTGTTCGATGGCGAGATTGACCTCCCGCAGACGCTCCCCCGGGACTTTGAGGATGGCGACCTGTCCGATCCCCATCATCACGTACCAGCCGACGACCTCGATCCCCTCGGGTGGGAACTTCTTCCAGAATGCCGTCGCCTCGAGCTTCTCATTGATCTCGGCGAGGTTCTTGTCCTTCTGATGCTTCAGAAAGACGGTCAAGAGGATGGTGCCTTCGTCCGCCATGCCCGCGCTCCGACTGGGTTTCCCGGCGCACTAAAGAGCACGGAAACGGTTGCGCGGAAAAGACCCGGTGTCAAAGACCCGGTGTCGCGGGCGCGTCGATCGGTGCCTCCAGCTTGGGCGCCATCCGCCCATACGCCCCACCTGACCTAATGCCACAGGCAAGAAATCCTCATGCCACAAAGCCGCGCCCGCCTGATAAGACAGAAACCGGCGGCTTCCTATGGTGAGGGCCGTCGCTGGAGAGCCAACCAGGGAGTAAGTGATGCCTAAGGCTTATGTTGTCGGCCGGGTTCAGATCAACGACCCCGAGGCCTACGAGAAGTACCGCGAGCAGGTGCCCGCGACGATCGCTCAGTACCAGGGCAAGTACATCGTCCGCGGCGGCCAGCATGAGACGCTCGAAGGGCCGGTAGAAGCGGGCCGGATGGTTGTCCTCGAGTTTCCAAGCTACGAACAGGCGAAAGCTTGGCATGCCAGTGCCGAGTACGAAGGGCCCAAGGCGATGCGTCAGGCGGCCTCTGAAGGCCAGCTCGTTGTCGTTGAAGGCTTGGAGTAAATCATGAGCCGAGATGCCGGACGTGAGTTCGTCGCCCTGCCGGGGCCGACCAACATCCCCGACCGAGTCCTTCGGGCCATGCACCGGCCCGCGTGCGACTTCCTGTCGCCTGACTTCATCGCGCTGAACAAGCGGTGTCATGCGGGTCTGCAAAAAATCCTGAAGACGGAGACGGCGACGATCACCGCCTACGCGGCGACGGGTCACGGCTCGTGGGAAGCGGCGATGACGAACACTCTGTCGCCGAATGATCTGTTGCTGATCCCGGAGACCGGCAACTTCTCCGAGGGCTGGCGCCGCATGGCAACGGCCTTGGGTCTCCGCACCGAGTCTCTCCCCTCCGAATGGGACGTGGCGATTGATCCCAGCCGGGTCGAGGAGCGGCTGCGAGCCGATACCGCGCACGAAATCAAGGCTGTCGGCATCGTTCACAACGAAACCTCCAGCGGCATCACCAACGACCTCGCCGCCGTTCGCCGGGCCATGGATGCGGCAGGCCACCCAGCACTGCTGATGACGGACACGATTTCGTCCCTGGCGTCGATGGATTTCCGCATGGACGAATGGGGCATCGACGTCGCGGTGGTTGGCTCCCAGAAAGGCTTGATGCTGCCGGTTGGCCTCGGCATCTCGGCTGCGAGCCCCAAGGCGATGAAGGCGGCCGAGACCGCGACGCTGCCGCGCCGGTATATGGACTGGAACGAGCTGTCGCCGGTCGAGGGCCGCATGCGGTTCGCAGGTACGGCACCGATCCATATGTTCTACGGCCTCGAAGAAGCCCTAACGATGTTGGAGGAAGAGGGGCTCGACGCGGTCTTTGCCCGTCACGCCAAGCTCGGTGCCGCCACCCGCGCCGCGGTGGAGGCTTGGTCTCGCGGAAATGGGCCAAGCCTGTTCGCCCGCAATCCGGCCGAACGCTCCAACTCGGTCACCGCCGTCCGCATGCCGGAGGGTCTCGATGCGGAAGCGTTTCGGGAGCAGGTCCTGGCCGAGCACCGGGTTTCGTTGGGTGGCGGGCTCGGCAAGCTTGCTGGACAAGTCTTCCGCATCGGCCATCTGGGCGATGTGAACGAGCCAATGTTGCTCGGCGCCCTGGGTGCGGTGGAACTCGGACTTCGGAAACAGGAGATTCCGCATGGTTCGGGCGGTGTCGAGGCGGCGATCGCATCCCTCGCCGCTGACTGACTGACGCAGATTTCGAGGCGATGCTACAGCGTCGCCTCGAGGAACGCTTCGATCCGGTTCCAGGCATCCTCTGATTGAGCGGCGCGATAGCGCTCCGGGTTGCTGTCGTCTTGGAACCCGTGACCGGCGCCATCGTAGCGGAGAAAGGTGTTGTTGATGCCCGCGTTCTCCAGCGCCGCCTCATAGTCGTCCACGTCGGCGGGCTAGGGATTGGCATCGTCATTTCCGAAGATGCCCAGGACCGGGCAGGGGATCTGTCCCGACAGCGCGATCGGTGGTGTCCCGCCATCAGCCATCGGCAGCTTGATCCTGCCGCCATACAACGTGACCAGCGCCTTCATCGCCGGGAGATGGCACGCGCCGAGCCATGAAACACGGCCGCCCCAGCAATGCCCGATGATGCCGATCCGGTTCTCATCCACCTCCGGCCGCACAGCCAGTCGCTCTTCGGTGATCTTGAGGTCTGCGACGACCCAGTCGTCCCGAAAGCCGTCCCGCTTCACCTGAATGTCGGCCTCCCGGTCCCACCAGTGAAAGACGAAAGGCATGGCCACCGCGTGTCCCATTCCGGCCAGGCGCTCGCCGACAGCGATCTGCCACGGGTCGGTCTCGAGGCCCTTATGGGCGACGGGGATGTGCTGACAAACGATCAGTGCCGGATGCGGACCCTCTCCGGCAGGCGTGAAGTGCAGGATGTCCATCGGACTGTCTTGCACGGTGACCATTTCTTTCGTGAACACGGACTGTCCCCCCTTTTGGCCGTCTCAACGCCGGCGGGCCCGAACGGCCCATAACCGGCAGCGTTGCTTGTCGTCGCCCCGGGCAATCGCCGCATCGCCGGAAGCTTCCCGTCCGATGCCGATCTCTTCCTCGATCTCGAACCGGGCCGTCAGCGTGGCGCGAACCGACGCCGCCGAAAGCGGCGTGAAGGGCCCTTGGTTCGGGATCTGGCCCTTTGATTCCATCCACTGCCAGTGGGCGCCGTAGATCGAATCCATGTTGCGGATGCTGACGACCAGTGTGCCACCCGGCTTCAGGATGCGGGAGATCTCCTCAAGCATCGCTTTCGGATCGGGCATGTGCTCCAGCACCTGGGGCATGAAGACCGTGTCCACCTCCCCGTCGGCGTAGGCGATCCGTGGGCCGTCGATAAGGTCGAAAGAGGTTCGGTCAAGCGGCAGTTTCTCCTGCCTGAATCGTTCCAGAATGAAGGTGAGATTGTGTGCCGAGAGATCGGCGAGACGGAGGGTGGCGTCATCGGGCAGGCGTCTCCGAAGCTCGACCGAGTATGTCCCGCCCCAGGGCAGCATCTCCAGCACGATGGCACCGGAGGATTGCTTGGGCAGAAGGTCCAGTTCGACCGTGGTGGCGTCTCCCTGTCGCCGGGAGACATAAACACCGGCAAGCGGAGACTTGGCCCATACCGCATAGCCCCGGAAGTCACCGATGGATTCCCAACTCCACCGGGTAGGGTCCCACACCGCGAACGGGTTGTCGGCATTCTTGATCGCTTCGAACGGGTAGGATTCGGCAGGTTCCACCGGATAGACGGTGGCGCCGCGCCGTGCGAAGCCGTTCCAGGAATGGACTTCGTCGAACGGGCGTCTTGGTGCCTTTACGGCGGGCGCGGTTGGTTTTGGCCGCCCGATGGCCAACGCCCCAATGATCTGGAAATTGGGCGGCACATCCAGCATCTCGGCGATCTCGCCCGTGTCGCCGATGCCCGCGTTCCAGATGCTCGCAAAGCCCCTCAAATGAGCGCTGAGCATCATGTGGTAGCAGGCCCCCGCGACGGACTGGACGATGGAGAAGTTGCCGTGGGTCCAGCCCTTCTGAAAGCAGAGATATATCAGGGCCGAGCAGTGGGCGAAGTGGTGGTTGCCCCCGGCGATGTCGTGGGCCCGCATCAGCAGGTCCCGGTCTGTCACGATGATGAAGTGCCAGTTCTGCTGATTGCAGGACGATGGCGCTTGGGTTCCATCCCGGACGATGGCCGACAGTGTGGCGTCATCAATCGGCGTTCCATCGAAGTCGCGGCATGACCGTCGTTGGGCGAGGATTCCGAGGATGCGATCCCAGTCGGGCAGGGCGTCCGGCTCCGTCGATAGGCCTGGAATCCCGTCAGGCGTCATCTGACACTCCCCTTCAATACACTGAAAAACAACAGAAACACAGTTGTACAGCCCCACCACACCTATGGATGCGTTGACAGAAAGCCGTCGTCCGGGAACCATGTCAACAGGGGACCGGATAGGGCGACGGACAGCGTTATCGTTATAAATACCTACGAATAACGACATTGGTCCGGGTTCAGGGAGGGCAAGCGCGACCATCCATTCGGAGGTCGACAACGTCGTCAAACGAACAATGTCCAACCAACCGAAACCTGCGGGCGGATGCTCGTGGGATCATCAGAGCGTCATAGGGAGACGATGATGCAAAAACAGTTTGGAGCCATGATCAAGGGTGCTGTTCTCGCAGCTGTCCTCGGCGTGGCTGGAACCGCTCAGGCGGCCGACATCACGCTTCGGTGGGGTCACTACCTTCCGAACTCGCCGTTCCTTGAGGTCGAGAAGAACTTCGCCAAGAAGATCGAAGAGCGGACCAACGGCAAGGTGAAGATCGACATCACCTTCGCGGGCGGCCTCGGCAAGGGCAACGAGTTGATGCCGCTGGCGTCGCGCGGCGCCATCGACATGGCGTCTATCGTGCCGGGCTACTACGCGAACCAGCTTCTTTTCATTCGCGCCTTCCAGATCCCGTTCGTCTTTGACGATCCGCAAGAGGCGATGACGCTGTCGCGCAACTCGTTCGCCGAGCTGCCGATGTTCAACGCCGAGATGGACAAGTTCAACGTCAAGTTCCTGTTCCACCAGCCGCTCGGTGTCTACTACATGACCGGCCAGGACGAGAACTGCACCTCCATCGACGCGCTTAAGGGCAAGAAGATCCGGAGCTTTGGTGCGGACGTGCCGAAGATCCATCAGTCGATCGGTGCCGTGCCGGTTTCGGTGGGTGCGGGTGCCGTTTACGAAGCGCTTCAGAGCGGCAACCTGGACTACTCCTTCCTGAACCCGGGCAACATCGCAACGATGCGCCTCTATGAAGCCGGTAAGTACAGCTGTGGTCCGGTCATGGCCATCACCGGCCACCTGATTTCGATCAGCAAAACCGCTTGGGCGAAGCTCGACGCCGATACCCAGAAGATCTTCATGGAAGAGGCGAAGGCCTCCCAGCAGGAGTATCTCGACTGGATCGACAAGTTCGAGGAGAAGGCCAAGGCCGATATCACCGCTGCTGGCGGCGTGGTCAAGGCGTTCCCGGCTGATGAGCTGGCCAAGTGGAAGGCCGCTGCTCCGGATCTGCTCGGCAACTGGGTCGAGGACATGAAGTCCCGCGGCCTTGGCGACGACGCCGAAATGATTGCTGCTAAGTGGAAGGAGTGGCTCGGCGACTGATCCGGGCTATCTTGATCCCAGGGGATGATGCCCCCGGGCCGTCCAATAGGCGGCCCGGGGTTTCTGTTTTGTGAGGGGGATGACGGCCGTATGAGCCAGTTCGAACGCTTTTTGGGGGTCCTTGCGTGGGTTCTTGAAAGGGTGTCGCTGTTCGTCCTTCTGGTCGGCGGGATCGGCACCATCATCGCCATGCTCATGGGGGTGATGGAGATCGTCGGCAACCAGATCATTGGCATTGCGGTGCCCGGCGCGCGGGAACTGACCGAAAGCGTCATGGTGCTGATTGTTTTCGGCGCTTTAGCCTACGCGCAGCTTCGCCGGCGTCACATCCGGGTTGAGTTGGTCTACGTCCGGATGGGCCCGAAAACCCGGGCGGCGATGGACGTGATCGCTGATCTGGCCGCGTTGCTGTTCTTCGGCCTGTTGCTCTGGCAAGCCTACCGGGAAGTTGAGTTCAGCCTGATGTTCGGTGAAGCCACGGACGGCCTGATCAGATTCCCGCTTTGGCCCGCGCGCATCGTTCTCGCCGTGGGAACGGCGATGCTTATGCTTCAGCTGGTCCTTGATCTGATCATCGATATCACGCGTGTGTTCACGGGGCGCGAGATCGAGAATACGGACCCGTCCATGCCGGATATCCCATTGGACAAGGCGTGATGATCCGCACCAGCACCCCCCGTCGCCTATACCGACCGACCAAGGACCAGCCGCATGCTTGATCCGGCCACCGCAGGTATAATCGTTGGACTGTTGCTTGCCGTGATGCTGGCGATCGGCATCCACATCGGGGTGGCCCTTGGGCTCGGCGGGATCTTGGGAATTTATCTGTCCATCAGCCCCGAGGCGGCATGGGCACAACTCGCGACCGTCCCGTTCAGCACGACGAACGCTTTCAATCTTGCGGTCATTCCGCTGTTTATTCTCATGGGCTCGCTGGCAACCCAGGCGGGGTTAACCACCGATCTTTACCGAGCGGCCTATCTTTGGCTCGGCCATCTGCGCGGCGGGCTGGCCATGGCGACCACGGTGGCGTCCGCCGCGTTCGGTGCAGCGTGTGGTTCGACCGTGGTGAACGCGGCGGTGTTCACCCGCATGGCGCTGCCGGAGATGGATAAGTTCGGCTACGACAAGCGGCTGAGTGCTGGCTGCATCGCCGCATCGGGTACCCTGGCCTCGTTGATTCCGCCGAGCATCCTGATGGTCGTCTACGCGATCATCACCGAGCAGTCGATCGCCATGCTGCTGGTTGCGGGCCTTGTCCCTGGGCTGCTGTCGGCGGCGGTCTACATGGTCGGCATCTATGTGCGGGTGCGCCGAAACCCCGCCCTTGCTCCTGAGCCGACACCCATCGCCCCCGCGAGGGAGCGTTGGCTCTCCCTGAAAGGGGTATGGGGCATCACCTTCCTGTTCATCCTCGTGATCGGCGGCATCTACACTGGTTGGTTCGTGCCGACCTATGCGGGGGCGTTCGGCGCGTTCGGGGCGCTCTTGATCGTCATCGCCAAGGGCCGGCTGTCCGGCAAGACGATGCTCGATACCTTCAAGGACGCGGGCACCACCACATCGGTGATCTTCATCATCGTGATCGGCGGCATTCTGTTCGCCCGGTTCCTGACCTACACGGGTCTCGTCAACGAGATCTCCACGACGCTCCTGGCGTGGGAGTTGAGCCCCTACCTCTACCTGCTGGCATTTGCGGTCCTGTACCTGATCCTTGGCATGTTCATCGATCCGATCGCGATCATGGTGATGACGCTGCCGGTGATGTTCCCGATCCTGACGGGCGTCGGCTTCGACCCGATCTGGATTGGTGTGATCGCCATCAAGCTGGCGGAGATATCGCTGATCACCCCGCCTGTTGGCCTCAACGTGTACGTGGTCCGAAGTGCGAGTCCGATTCCGCTGTCGCTGGAGGATGTCTTCTCCGGCGTCATGCCGTTCCTGATCCTGGACGTGATCACGCTTGGCCTTCTGATCGCGTTCCCCGCCATCGTGACCTTCCTGCCGAGATTGATGCTGGGCTGATTACGCGCCGGACTTCGCCGGAACACGCAGCGCGCCGGTCAGGCTCTCGAGGGTTCTCGCCGCCTCAAGGTCCATCACGACCTGGGACAACCGGACCACGTCCGCCCGTGGCAAGACGCGGCCTGCATTACCCGACAGCTTTCGCATGATCTCCTGGTCGGGGACCGGGTTCCGGGGCGTGCCGCGAACATCGTCCGCGCTCTTCTCGAGATGGCTGCCATCCGCCCGCTCGATGATCAGGGTCGCTTCGAAGCGGGCCGGGAAGCTGTGGGGCCGGAGGGGCTCCCAGCGCATCCGGCGCGCCACCTCAACCACCGCCGGATCGGGATTGTCGACGAACGTCTCCACCGTTACCGCGCCCCGGACCAGCAGGGCTGCCAAACAATAGGCAAGGCCCCACTTGCCGTCATACCCGCTCGACGGCGCCTGTCGACGCGCCCACGGCTCGCAGATCAGCGGCGCCATCGGCTCCGGGACTTGGCATGTGATGCTGTTGCAGGTCTCAGCCGTCAACCCGTCGTCGCGGATGGCCTCTGCCAGGGCGTCAAGGAACGGGTGAATGTAGTGGCAACAGGGATAGAGCTTGAACGCCGCGTCCGGCAGGTGCCAAACCCGTCCCAGGTCATCAAGTTGTTTGGCGAGACGGCCGGTCGCCTCCGGCTGCCGGGTGAACGCCTCCAGGAACCCAAACCGGCCTTCCAGCACATCGGCGGGCCCCGTCATACCCGCGTCGGCCAGGGCGGCGGCGGCAAGGCCCGCATGGGCCGCCCAACCGGGATGCAACGCCTTGACGGAGCTTCCGTCGCTGAGGAACGCCATCAGGCCGGATGCCTCGCTGCCCGCGATCCCAAGGGCGGTCGTGGCGGTATCTTCATCCAACCCTCCGATCACGATGGCTGCGACCGCCGATCCGATCGCCCCGCCGACGGCGGAGATCTGAAAGCCGTTTGCCTGATAGGCGCCGGGTGCCGCCAAACCGAGGCGGATCGTCACTTCCCAGGATGCAATGTAGCCGGCCAGAAGGACGCCGCCGCTCGCCCCCGCCTCTTCCGCCGCCGCAAGGGCCGCACTGGCGGAAAAGGCACTGCCGTGGACCACGGAGGCCGTGTGGGTGTCGTCAAACTCCAAAGAGTGGATCAGAGCGCCGTTTGCCATGGCGGCGGCAACCGCGCTCGCGCCGTCCGGGCGGCCCAGCACCGTTGCCGACCCGCCGCCACCGATCCTGAAGGCCGCATCCGACCACCGCTGCGACATCGGCACCGACGAGGCGGCGAGCCCCACCCCCAGCGCGTCCAGAAAATGCAATTTGGCGGCGTCGACGACGGGTTTCGGGCAGTCCCGCAGCGAGAAGGATGTGGCAAACGCAGCAATGCGGCGGGCAAGGTCTGTCATACCTCGCCCCGGATCTCGGCCGCCGCCCGCAGGGCCCCGAGACGCCCGAGCGCCAGTGCCGTGAGGAGGCCGTTGCCGGAGGCGTATCCGCCAGCGCCCGCGCGGCCGCTGATCCCGGCCGCCGCCCCACCGCCTGCGAAGAGATTGGGGACCGCCGACCCGTCCGGACGTAGAACGCGGGCATCTCCGTCGACCATCAGCCCGCCCTGGGTATGGAACAGCCCCGGTTTTACCTTCACAACGCCGAACGGAGGCTCCAGCGGGGCGAGAGCGAACTTTTTCCGGCCAAACGGATCTGCACCCTCGCCTCGGGCTGCCGCATTGTAGGCCCGGACAGTTTCAACAAGACCATCCGCGCCAAGACCTGCGGCGGCGGCGAGGTCCGCCGGCGTATCCGCCCACTTGACGGCACCCATCTCGGCCATCTCGGCATACTCTTCTTCGAGGCAGGCGATCTCGTGAATTCTCTTGTCGTAGACCGCCCAGGCAAACGCGCCCTGGCCCATGACGACCGGCGCGTAGCCGGAGTACCCCGCATCCTCGTTCCCGAAGCGTTGGCCGTTCTCCGAAACGAGGACACCGCCCTTCTCGATGGTGGTCCAGGACAGAAGGCTGCCTTGGGGATAGGCGACCGCGGCGTACCCTTGGTAGGCGCCCATGTTGCCGAGCCCGGCCCCAAGGGCCTCACCCCACGCGACCGCCTCCCCCGTACTGCCGAGAGCCCCGAAATAGTCGGCGGGGGCGATCTCCGGGCAGAACCGGGTGACCATGTCCCGGTTCCCCGCGAAGCCGTTGGTGGCCAGCAGGACTTTCCGCGCGCGAACCGGCTCCCCGTTGATCACGGCTCCGAGGACCGCGCCGTCCTCGCTGATCAGACTGTCCACCCCGTTGCCGACGGCGAGGGGGATATCCCGCTGTGCTGTGAACGCAAGAAGATCGTCCACCAGATCCTGTCCGCGTCTGGACCGGGGGGCATGAAGCCTTGGGGTGTTGTGACCCACATGCATGTAGTCAGTGATCAGTGCCATCCGGGCACCAAGATCGTCGATCAGCCATTCGCAAAGCGGGGCGGAGTACTCCGCCATCCGGCGCAGCAGCGGGTCGGCGTCGTGATGACCACTGACGGCGAGAAGATCGGCAACCATCTTCTCCGGATCATCCTCGATACCCGCGTCCTTCTGATACTTGGAGCCGGCCCCGGGGATCGATCCGGTGCTGAGGGACGAGTTGCCGCCCGGCCGGTCCAGCTTCTCGACGATCGCCACGGACAGGCCCGCGTCGTGTCCGGAGATGGCGGCGGCGAGCCCGCAGGCGCCCGCCCCGACCACCAACAGATCGGTCTCGAAAGTGTCTTCAGTCATGTTGAGGGGCCAGTCATCTCGGTGACGGTCTCGTTCCAGGGGCGTGAGAGCCGCGCCGGGTCGAGAGCGAGGATCGACCTGAGTACGGCAGGCATCGCGGGATAGGGACCTTCAACAATCCCCACGACCTTCTCCGTGATCTCTTCGGGGTCGAAGGGCCGATCCGGCCCGCCTCTCGCACTCAGCACTTCCTCGGTGGCGGTGCGGCCGTCTTCCATCTCCCACCGAACCCGCGCGGGCCGGTCGTTGGGCCAGTCCGGTTCCGGCGCGAAGGCACCGATCGTCACCTTTTCCCGCAGCGCGCCGATGGCTGGGTCCGCCAGGGTGTCCGCATGAAAGGCCTCGGCACCCGCATGGCCGAAATGGGCTGTTGTGGCGAGGATATGCTGCATGGAGAACTTGGCGGCCAGCGTGGTCGGGGGATGGACCTTGTCGAGCTTCTGACCACGCCAGTGGGTATCGATGTGAATGCGCCGGATACCGTCCGTTCCGTTTCCCGCGAGGCCGCTTTCCACCAACGCCAACGTTGCCTCAACGGCTGAGTGGGCATACTGGCAGCAAGCGTGAAGCTTGTGATAGCCGTCAACCAAGGCCCATTCGGTGCCGAGCCCCTCTGTCAATTCTTCGGGATGAACGTCGCCCCCGAACGCCGTGGCGTAGACGTCGTACAGGCTTTCTGGCCGCCCTGTGATCCCGATGACAGCCCAGTCCACCGAACGGAGGCCCGTCCACGCGCCGACCCCTGGCCAGACATTCCGCACCAGCGCGCCCTCCACGGTGTGATTGAAGGGGGCCGGGTGCACCATCGTCGCTGCGGAAGAGACGGCGGCGGCGAGGGCTTCATGCGAGAGCCCGCGAAGGCTGGCCACCGACACGGCCGCTCCAACCGCCGCGAGGCTGCCGTGGGGATGAAGCGTGAGCGTCGACCAAGTAAATGTCCGGGCGATCCGCGCGGAGATCTCATAGCCGATTACGAGTGCCCGCAAGAGGTCCTCTCCGCTCGCTCCTGTGGCCTCCGCCTCCGCCAAAAGGGCTGGCACCGAGTAGAGACCGGCGTGGCAGACAACCCGGCGATACCCCTCGTCGAGTTCGCACCAGTCCGCCGCACTTCCGTTGGCCGTTGCCGTGGAGTAACGGTCCAGCCGCTGGCCGCGTCCATTGAAAATGGTAGCCTCCGCAGCGCCTGAAGACTTGGCCATCCCGTCCTGAAGACCGATGACCTCCGGCTCGTCCCGGGCCGCGATCATGGCGGCGAGATCGTCCGACAGCACCATGGCCGCCCGCCGCCGGATCGCCTCTGGAACATCGGCCCACGTCACCGCTGCCGCCCATCGGCACAGCTCGTTTAGCCCATCAGCAATGCGGGTGCTGTCGCTCCGTGCCGGTGACGATCCGTCCATAACCCCGATCTCCCTTGAAACGCTGAGACGCGCCCTTTGACGATAGCGCCGAAAGTCCCATCCGGTCGACCGTACCCGCGTTGCGTCCCCGTGGCCTTGGGACTAGGGTGCGCCGTTATCTCTAGGAGAGTTTCCACATGCGCTATGTCAGCACACGGGGCACGGCCGACGTCGTCGACTTCGAGGGCGCCCTGCTGGCCGGTCTCGCCCGGGACGGCGGGCTCTACGTGCCGGAGTCCTGGCCGTCGTTCTCCCCCGATGAAATCCGCGCCCTGAGAGGGTTGCCCTACGCTGAGGTCATGGCGCGGGTCGCGGAGCCGTTCGTCGGCGACAGCTTCGATGGCGAGACCTTGCGCAAGATGACCACCGAGGTCTATGGCCGGTTCGATCATCCCGCCGTGGCCCCCCTGGTCCAGACCGAACCGGGGACTTGGGTGATGGAGCTGTTTCACGGCCCCACCTTCGCCTTCAAAGACTACGCGATGCAGCTCCTCGCCGCGATGTTCGATGAGGTTCTGGCGCGCCGGGGAGAGCGGGTCACCATTCTCGGGGCCACGTCCGGCGATACGGGCGCCGCCGCAGTCGAGGCGTGCCGGGACAGGGATGCGATCGATGTCTTCATCCTGTTCCCCGAAGGCCGGGTTTCGCCGATGCAACAACGGCAGATGTCCACGGTCGCGTCGGAGAACGTCCATGCGATGGCGCTGCAAGGAACGTTCGACGACTGCCAGGACATGGTGAAGGCGCTGTTCAACGACAGCAGCGCCCGCGACCGTTTCCGGCTCTCGGCTGTGAATTCCATCAACTGGGCACGGCTTCTGCCGCAAGTGGCGTACTACATGACCGCGGGTGTGGCCTTGGGCGCACCGGACCGTCCGGTCGCCTTCTCGGTTCCGACGGGGAACTTCGGGAACGTTTTCTCGGCCTATGTGGCGCAGAAGCTTGGGCTGCCGATTGAGCGGCTGGTCATCGCAACGAACCAGAACGATATCCTGACCCGCTTTTTCGAAACCGGCGCGATGACCATCGAGTCCGTCCAGCCCTCCATCAGCCCGTCCATGGACATCCAAGTTTCCAGCAATTTTGAGCGGCTGCTGTTCGAGCTCTATGACCGGGACGGCAAGGCGGTGACCGATACGCTGACGGGTTTCCGGAACTCGGGAACCTTCTCCGCGGGCGACAACATGATGTCCCGGGCTGGGGACCTGTTCTCCGCGTTCCGGGCGGATGAGGCGGAAACCTCGGCGACGATCGCCCGCGTGTACCGGGACGCGGGCATGGTGGTTGACCCCCACTCCGCCGTTGGTCTCGCGGCGGTAACCAAGGCGCGGTCGGCGGGCGTTGTCGATCCGACCACGCCGTTGGTGAGCCTTGCGTGCGCGCATCCCGCCAAGTTCGGAGACGCGGTGGCGGCCGCGACCGGGCAGCCTCCCACCCTGCCGGAGCAACTGAAGGCGATGTTGGACCTGCCCGAGCGGCACACGGTCATCCCGAATGACAAAGCCGCCGTTGAGGCGTATCTCGGCGCCAACGCCCGGATCGCGAAGGCGGCTGCCTGATGGGGAGCGGGAGCATCGCGGGCGGCCGGCTCGCAGGGGACATTCAGCTCACGACACTCGACAACGGCGCCCGGGTCATCACGGACCGGATGGAGGGCGTGGCGAGCGCCTCGATCGGCGCGTGGTTCGGGGTCGGCACCCGTAACGAGTCGTCGGAGGCGAACGGTGTCGCCCATCTGTTGGAACATATGGCCTTCAAAGGCACGAAGCGCCGCTCACCCGCCGCGATCGCGGAAGAGATCGAAGCCGTGGGCGGCCATCTCAATGCCTATACCTCGCGGGAACAGACGGCCTACTACGCAAGGGTCCTTGGGCAGGATGCGGAGCTGGCGGTCGACCTGATCTCGGACATCCTGGTCAATTCGACTTTCGATGAAACGGAGCTGGCGCGGGAACGCTCGGTCATCCTGCAGGAGATCGGCCAGGCGGAAGACACGCCGGATGACATCATCTTCGACAACTTCCAGGAAGCCGCCTTCCCCAGCCAACCAATCGGCCGGCCGGTGCTGGGTCGATCAGAGATCATCCGGGATATGGGCCGGGGCGTGGTTACGGACTTCATTGGCCGCAACTACGCGGGCGAGACCATGGTGTTTGCCGCCGCGGGCGACGTGGAGCACGAGCGGTTGGTCGACGCGGTTGCAAGCGGGTTCGATCGGCTGCCCGCGAAAGCCAGCGTCGAGACGGAGCGGGCGCACTATGCCGGGGGCGAGTTCCGCGAAGATCGTGATCTGGAGCAGGTCCACTTCATCCTTGGCTTCCGGGGCGTGCCCTTCAACGATCCGGACTTCCATGCCATCCAAATGCTGTCGATGGTGCTGGGCGGCGGCATGTCCTCCCGGCTCTTCCAAGAGGTGCGTGAGAAGCGCGGTCTTGTTTACTCCGTTTACTCCTTCACCGCGTCCTATCTTGATGACGGCCTATTCGGCATCTACGCGGGAACAGGTGAGGAGGAGATCGCCGAGGTCGTTGATGTGACGACCGATACCCTCGGTCAGATTGCGGAAACCCTGTCCGACGAAGAGATCGACCGGGCCCGGACGCAACTGCGGGCAGGTCTGCTGATGAGCCGGGAGTCCACCTACGCCCGGTGCGAGCAGGCGGCACAGCATCTCCATGTCTACGGACGTGTCGTGCCGACCGAGGAAACGCTTGAGAAACTGGAATCCGTGGACCGGGCGGCTATTGCCAGGGCCTTGTCCCGGCTGTTCGAGGCCCGCCCCACCGTCGCCGGCATGGGGCCGTTGGCCAAACTTGAAACAGCCGATGGGATAACCAAGCGTTTGTTTTGAGGATAGATAGGCTTGGGTAGACGCGCGCACCTACCAGCCAAGGAATGGCAGCAACCGGTTTCGGCCTTTCGACCCCGGCGCTGCTCCTTTCGATTGCCTGACGGCAGTGGCTCGAAATGACCAAACCGCATTTCCTCTACCTCCCGGTTGAAGTTGCGTCCCGCGAGCTTGATGCGCGGATATTGCTGGCAATCAGGGCGCTTGCGGATGGAGCAAGCGTTGTGATTGGACAGCAATGGCTGCTGATGAGAAACATGCCTCGTTTTCAGCCAGGTGTCGTCTTCTTCAAGGGAATCAACAAGATACAGACTGTCTGGATGCGGGGCGTACAGCAGTTGGGGCATCGTGTGGTCGCCATCGATGAGGAAGTGACGGCGATCGCCAATGATCGCTTCGTCTTGAAGGAAGTTCATGAGTCAGTCTTCCCGTATGTCGATAAAATCTTCATGCAGGGCCCCTTTCAGCGACGGGTTATCTCAGACAGATACCCAGCCATTGTTGAGAAGCTTTCGACCACAGGGAATGCGCGGTGGGATCTTTTGAGGCCGGTGTTTCGCCGGTTCCACGATGATGATGTGGCCGCGATCCAGCGGAGATACGGACGCTTCATTCTGGTGAACACGAATTTCGGTTATGTGAACTCAGCGTGGGGCGGCCCGGAGATCTTCGAAAGGGTTTGCGCAAGTGTTGGTTACGTGACGCGGGGCGACCCGCTGGATGAGGATTGGCTGAAAAGCCAGTATGAGTTCGAATCACGGAATGCCGATGCGTTTGTCCCGATGATCGCGGCGATCTCGGACCGTTTTCCAGAGCATCAAATCATCCTCCGGCCGCATCCGTCCGAGTCTTTGGCCTTTTGGGAGGAGAGGCTGCGATCCATCCCGAGGGCACATGTCGTCAGTTCCGGATCTGCAGTCGCCTGGATTCTCGCGTCCGACTACCTGATCCACAACGGCTGCACGACGGGTATCGAGGCGTTCTTGCTGGAGTGCCCAGTCGGCGCGTACAGCCCCTTTACGAACTGGGCAGAGGATGTGTTGCTCGGCAACAAGGTCACGACACGACACGCGTCTCTCGACACGCTTACAGCAGATATTGAGGCTGCACTTTTAGACCGCGCACTGTTCGTAGCGACATCCAGAGCCCGGAACATCGAAACACTGCGCGCGCATTATGAGGGATTTGACGGGGAGAGCGTGACGAACCGGATCTATCAGGAAATCGCGCCACTGCTGCAATCGGTTGAGTCCCGATCTCTCATACGAAGGCGTGGTGACAAGATTGATCCACGGGAAGATCAATCCGTAACTCCAGAGGCGGCGGAGATGCGGGCAAGAAAAGTGGATATATCTCAAGCCGAGATTTCGAAACGGTATCTCGATCTCATGACAACCTTGGGACTAAGGATCTCATCGCAGATTGTTCCTCTGGGCCCCTCATTGTTCCTCATTGAGCCGACCCGGTAGCGTCCACAATCGATCGAATCTGGCCTATCAGCCCCATCTTGTCCGAAGAGAACTGACCTTGCAGCGCCGCCGTACCGACCGTGAACGCGGCGGCCCCAGCGGCGGAGACGGCGGCGACCCGGTCGGCGCTGTCCACGCTGCCCGCCATGATCACCGGTTTGTCTACGGCATCGCAGACCGCCTTCATCAAAGCCGGGACGTCGCCGTTGAACCGGTACGCGAGCAGATCCAGACCGTCCACGCCGGGTATCGCGACGAGTTTCCGGGCGCTCGAAACAATCTCCGGCACGGTGCCTTCAAGGACACTTGGATGGCCGACGATCCGTCCGGCGAAGGGGAAGTAGGAAACCGCCTCCCCCTTCACAATGGGGGCGACACGGGACACACGGGTGCCACCGAGAAGGTGATTAACGCCGAGGTCGAGCGCCGCTTTCGCCGAGGCGAGCTCCCGGTCTGCATCCAGGCTGACAACTTCCAGATAGCTTTCGCCGCCCGCGGCACGGATATCATCGGTAAGGCGCCGGAGAACCTCCCAAGGCACACCGACATCCTTGAAACCGACATGACGGACGCCCGCGTCCAGCGCCTCGGCCAGCCGGTCCGGCGCGTCGGGAACCGTCTGATCATCAACGGTCAACATGAAGATGAAGCGCGGCACCCCGGGGTTTTCCAAGCCGCGCCCGGTCATGCGGCCGCCCGCCGGGCGTTCACCAGCCGGACCGCATAGTCGATTGCGGTGACGAGGCTGCTTTCGTCAGCCCGGCCTGTTCCGGCGATATCGAACGCTGTGCCGTGATCGGGACTGGTTCTCGGGAACGGCAGCCCGAGGGTGATGTTCACCCCCTGATCCAGCCCGAGATACTTCACTGGGATCAGGCCCTGGTCGTGGTATTGGGCAACCACCACGTCAAAGCGTCCCTGACGCGCCTGCATGAAGACCGTGTCCCCGGACCACGGACCGGACGCGTCAATTCCCTCGGCGCGCGCGGCCTCAACGGCTGGGCGGATGATCCGGATCTCCTCATCACCGAACAAACCGCCTTCGCCCGCATGGGGGTTCAGTCCGGCGACAGCGACCCGGGGGGCGTCGATGCCAAGATCCCGCCCGCCCTGATGCGCAAGCCGAATGGCGGCCATCTGCGCGTCGAAGTCGGCCGCCGCGATGGCGTCCCTAAGCGAGCAATGAATGGTGACGAGAACCGTCCGGATATCCTCGTTCGCCAACATCATGGCGACACGATCGGCACCGCCGAAATCCGCCAGGATCTCGGTGTGTCCGGGGTAGCTGATGCCGGCGGCGGCAAGAGCCTCTTTATGGATCGGCGCCGTGACGATGCCCGAGAGATCACCGCTCCGGGCGAGCTTCGTCGCGGAGACGATTGCGTCGTAGGCGGCCTTTCCCGCTGCTGCTGAAACCTGTCCCGTCCCGGGAATGGGCGAAAGGCGCGAGGTTGCCATCACATCAATAACGCCTTGCATCCGCTGGTGTGTCCCTGGACGATCGATGGCATTGATCCGGATATCGGAGTCCACTTCGGCCACGGCATTCGCCATGACACCCGGATCGCCAATCACGACCAGCGGCACGTCCGGACGTTTTCGGGTGGCCTTAACGATGATCTCGGGACCGATCCCGGCCGGATCGCCCATGGTCAGGCCCAGTGGCCGAATGTTCTGTACCGCCGACATGGTCACGGCCATCCCTCTTCCGCCGACACTCAACTGACCCGGCCACATCCTAACCCGTCTGACGCAGGAGCCTAGTCCGGTAACTGGGATCCGGTTGTGAGGGTGCGTTTATCGGTGTTTCCGACGGTTTAGTTTAGTGTTGAAACTAAACCGACTTCCGATCTTCTTTCGGCCCGAAACAACCGAATTTCGGGGCGAAACCGTAATGATATTGCGCTGCACAACGAATTCGTTTGTTTTCCTTGCTTGACGGAAATTTAGTTTAGTGGATCTAATAAACCGTTCGGGCGGAGAGCCGCGCGGGCGCAGCAACGGAGTCCGCGTGACCGGTCAGCCCGGAGGGGACGCCGAACCAAGAATCGGGAGGAGGTTGATCATGAAGAAATACGTGATGGGCGCGGCTGCCTTGGCGGTTGGTGCCACCGTCGCCAGCGTCGGCGACGCACAGGCGGAAGAGCTGACGCTCTGCTGGGCGGCCTGGGACCCGGCGAACGCCCTTGTCGAGCTGTCGAAGGATTTTGAGGCGAAGTCCGGACACACGATGAAGTTTGAGTTCGTGCCGTGGCCGAACTTTGCCGACCGGATGCTCAACGAGCTGAACTCCGGCGGAAAGCTCTGTGACCTTCTGATCGGGGACAGCCAGTGGATCGGTGGCGGTGCTGAGAACGGCCACTACGTGAAGCTGAACGACTTCTTCGATAAGGAAGGCATCTCGATGGACGATTTCGCTCCGGCGACCGTCTATGCCTATTCCACGTGGCCGAAGGGGACGCCGAACTACTACGCCCTGCCGGCGATGGGTGACGCGAACGGTTGGTTCTATCGCAAGGACTGGTTCTCCCGTCCCGAACTCCAGGCCGAGTTCAAGGCCAAGCACGGCCGCGATCTGGCAGCACCAAAGACCTGGACCGAGCTGCGGGAAGTGGCCGAGTTCTTCCAGGGCCGCGAGATCGACGGCGAGAAGCGCTACGGCACCGCCATCTTTACCGAGCGCGGCTCCGAGGGCATCACCATGGGCGCGACGTCGGCGCTCTATTCCTGGGGCTTCAAGTATGAGAACACGCCCGGTAAGTACGACATGGAAGGGGCCGTGAACTCCGCGGACGCCGTTGAGGCGCTTGAGTTCTACAAGTCCGTCTATGAGTGCTGCACGCCTCCGGGATACACGGACAGCTACATGTCCCACGGTTTGGATGCGTTCAAGTCCGGTCAGGTCGCCATGGCGATGAACTGGTTCGCCTTCTTCCCCGGCCTCCACAAGGATGAGGTTGTCGGTGGCGACAAGATCGGCTTCTTCGTGAACCCGTCCCAGAAGGTTGCGGCCTCCACCCTTGGCGGCCAGGGCATCTCGGTTGTGGCCTACTCCGACAAGAAGGACGCAGCCCTTGAGTACATCAAGTGGTTCGCCCAGCCGGACGTCCAGGCGAAGTGGTGGTCGCTGGGTGGCTATTCCTGCCACGTCTCGGTTCTGAACGATCCGGGCTTCACGGACAGCCAGCCGTTCGCCGCCGACTTCCTTGAGGCCATGGGCGGGGTGAAGGACTTCTGGCAGGAGCCGGCATATGCCGAGCTGCTCCTCGCCATGCAGAAGCGCCTCCACGACTACATCGTGGCCGACCAGGGCACGGCTCAAGAGGCCCTCGACAAGTTGATCGAGGACTGGACGGAGACCTTCGAGGACGAAGGCAAGCTCTGATCCGGCACAAGACTGCCCCGTCCCGGCGCACGTTGCCGGGACGGGACGCTTCAGCGAAAGTTATTCAGCTCCGCTATGCGGCGACCCTGATCCGTCTCTGTGGACACTGTCGATGACACAGCAAAATCCCCTCGACCGCGTCGCCGAAACGGCGGCCCGGCATACCCCGCCGACGCTTGCGGTTCGGGTTCGGGGCCTCTCCGACAAGATGATCGCCTGGATCTTCGTGTCGCCGACCATCGTGTTGTTGCTGGCCATCAACATCTTTCCGCTGATCTGGACGATCCATCTCAGCTTCACGAATTTCAAAGCGAACCGCGCCGGACGTGAGTTGAAGTACATCGGGCTCCGGAACTACGAGCGCGTGCTGACCGATGAGGATATCTGGCAAACACTTCAGGTGACCGCGCACTTCCTGTGCTGGACCATGTTTCTGCAGGTGGTGTTGGGTTTCGGTCTCGCCTGGCTGATCAACAAGCAATTCCGGGGGCACGGTTTCTGGACGACCGTCATCCTGCTGCCGATGATGTTGTCGCCGGCGGTGGTGGGGAACTTCTGGACGTTCCTCTACCAACCGCAGATCGGTCTCTTTAACTACATCGTCGCATTCTTCTCGGGCGTGGACCCGTCGTCGTTCGACATGATCGGGTCGGTCAATCTCGCGCCCTGGGCGATCATCATTGTCGATACCTGGATGTGGACGCCGTATGTGATGCTGATCTGCCTCGCCGGGCTCCGATCCATCCCCGACTACATCTACGAGGCGGCTGAGGTCGACCGGGCATCCAAGTGGCGGCAGTTCTGGTCGATCACCGTGCCGATGGTGCTGCCCTTCCTGATGCTCGCGGTCCTGTTCCGCGCGATCGAGAACTTCAAGATGTTCGATCTCGTGGTGGAACTGACCAGCGGCGGGCCCGGATCGACGACGGAACTCGCCTCGATCAACCTGAAACGCGAAGCCTTTGAGAAATGGCGAACGGGCTACTCGTCCGCCTTCGCGATCATCCTGTTCGTCACCGTCTTCGGTGCCGCGAACATCTACGTCAAAGCCCTGAACGCGGTGAAGCAACGATGAGCGTTTCCTCAAACGTCCCGGCCGAGGATCAGGGCCGCTGGAGCCGGTGGATCGCTGGCGGACTGGTGGTCGTCTACGCGCTGATCACGATGGTCCCGCTGCTCTGGATCTTCATGACGGGCTTCAAGACCCCGCCGGACTCGATCTCCTACCCGCCCAAGGTGGTCTTCGAGCCGAGCCTTGAGGGCTACGTGAACCTGTTCACCACCCGGACGCGCCAGACCTCCGAGTACATCGAGAGCCTGCCGCCGCCCGAGACCTGGTACGACGAGCTGGTTCGCTCGCGTCAGATGGTGATCGCCGGGCCGTCCAAGTTCGGCGAGCGGTTCCTGAACTCCGTGGTCATCGGCTTCGGCTCCACCTTCCTGTCCGTCTTCCTGGGGACGCTGGCGGCCTACGCCTTCTCCCGGTTCCGGATACCGCTGGCGGACGATCTGATGTTCTTCATCCTGTCGACACGGATGATGCCGCCGATCGCCGTCGCCATTCCAATCTTCCTGATGTACCGGACGCTGGGTCTGTCAGACACTTATCTTGGGATGATCCTGCTCTATACGGCGGTGAACATCTCGCTGGCGGTCTGGCTGCTGAAAGGCTTTATCGACGAGATCCCGCGGGAGTACGAGGAAGCCGCGATGATCGACGGCTACACCCGGCTCCAGGCGTTCATCAAGGTGGTTCTGCCGCAAGCGACGACGGGCATCGCCGCGACTGCGATCTTCTGCCTGATCTTCGCGTGGAATGAGTATGCCTTCGCCCTGCTGCTCACCTCCGGAACGGCGCAGACCGCCCCCCCGTTCATTCCGACGATCATCGGAGAGGGCGGGCTCGACTGGCCGGCCGTGGCCGCGGGAGCGACCCTGTTCCTGCTGCCGGTCCTGCTGTTCACCATCATGCTGAGGAAGCAGTTGCTGCGCGGCATTACCTTCGGAGCGGTGCGCAAATGATCGAGACAACCGAACGACGCGCCGCGCCGGTCCGCGAGAGCCTGCTCAGCCGTTTCCTCCGCTTCCGGCGGGGGCCGTGGGAGAACCTGGCGACGATCATCATCGCAATCGGCGTGTTCATGCTGATGCAAAGCATCGCGCTGGAACTCTACACATACTCTTTCGTAACGATCCTCGTGGGCACGGTGATGTTCATCATCGTCAGCCATTTCCCGGAGTAGACGATGGCCGACATCCACCTCCGCGGGGTCAGAAAGCAGTTCGGTGATTTCGTCGCCGTGAAGGAGTCGACGTTCGACATCTACGACGGCGAGTTCTTCGTGATGCTCGGCCCGTCGGGCTGCGGCAAAACGACGACGCTGCGGATGATCGCCGGGCTGGAGCTTCCGAACAGTGGCGAGATCCTGCTGGACGGGGAGGACGTGACGTTTAATCCGGCGTCCCAGCGTGACATCGCCTTCGTCTTCCAGCTCTTCGCGCTGTACCCGCACATGAACGTCCGGAAGAACATCGGCTTCCCGCTGGTCAGCCAGGGTGTGGGCCGGTCCGAGGTTCGCCAACGGGTCGAGGAAACCGCAAGGCTCTTGCGGATCGACCATCTGTTGGACAGCCGGGTATCGGGACTGTCGAGCGGTGACCGCCAGCGGGTGGCGCTCGGCCGGGCGATCGTCCGGCGGCCGAAGGCCTTCCTGATGGACGAGCCGCTCGGCGCGCTGGACGCGGAGTTCCGGGAGCTGATGTGCGAGGAGCTGCGGCTGCTTCACGACCGGATCGATGCGACGACCGTTTACGTCACCCATGATCAGATCGAGGCCATGTCCATGGCGGACCGGATCGCGGTGATGAACCACGCCGAGGTGCTTCAGATCGGTCCGCCGTCGGAGGTTTATGCCCGTCCCGCGACCCTCTTCGTGGCGGACTTCATCGGCAGCCCGTCCATGAACTTCCTGCCCGCTGAGGGTGGATTGGCGCCCGGTGCGGCTTCTGTCCGGGTGAACGGCGCCGAGGTGGCGATGCCGAAGCTGC
Organism: Thalassobaculaceae bacterium; assembly: GCA_963691835.1. Classification (GTDB taxonomy): domain Bacteria; phylum Pseudomonadota; class Alphaproteobacteria; order Thalassobaculales; family Thalassobaculaceae. The sequence goes on along the minus strand of OY829383.1, from coordinate 1,709,570 downwards.
ACGGCTCGCTCGACGGGGCGAAGGCGGTCCTGGGCGTGCGGCCGGAGCACATCACGATCGCTGATGACGGCGCGTTGCGGGGCGAGGTGTTCGGCGTCGAGTACATGGGCACCCGTCAGCTCATCACCGTCGATACGGCCGCCGGACGGCTCAAGGTCCGGGCACCAAACACGGTTCGGGTGACCGATGGGGAAAGCGTTGGCCTCGCCTTCGACGCCTCGCGGCTCGTCCTGTTCGACGGAGAGACGGAAGCAGCCGTCAAGAGCGACCTTCACCTGGGAGCGATCGATGGCTGAGATCCGGCTCTCAGGAGTGTCCAAGCGCTTCCGGGATGTGGAGGCTGTCACGGATGTCAGCTTCCATGTGGCAGATGGCGAGTTCGTCGTGCTGCTCGGCCCGACCGGTGCCGGAAAAACGACCACGCTGCGGCTGATCGCCGGGTTGGAGAAAGCGGACGAAGGGTCGATCTCGATCGATGGCATGGACGTCACCAACGCGCCGCCCGCGGCCCGGGACGTGAGTTTCGTGTTCCAGCAGTACTCGCTCTATCCGCACTACTCCGTCTACGACAACCTCGCCTTTCCCTTGCGGGCACCCGCGCGCCGACGCCCCGAGGACGAGATCGACCGGAAGGTGAAAGAGATCGCCGAACTCCTGCGCATTCCCCACAAGCTCCAGAACAAGGCGACCCAGCTATCCGGTGGTGAGATGCAGAGGGTTGCCATCGGCCGCGCGCTTGTCCGCACCCCCTCCATCTACCTGATGGACGAGCCGCTCTCCTCTCTCGACGCGAAGCTCCGGGAGGACCTCCGCGTCGAGTTGAAGCGCATCCAGAAGGATCTTGGCGCCAGCATCCTTTACGTCACCCACGATCAGCTTGAAGCGATGACCCTGGCCGACAGGATCGGTGTTCTTGCCGAAGGAAAGTTGGTGCAAATCGGCTCGCCACGTGACGTCTACGAGCGACCGGCCAATCAGTATGTGGCCCGGCGTCTGGGCTCGCCGCAGATCAACATTCTGCCGACGGGGTCTCTGGGGGTCACCGATGGGCCGGCCGGGGCCGCCTCAATCGGTGTCCGGCCGGAGGATGTCCGTTTCGGCAATGGCGGGCAGGCGGGCCGCGTCATGGCGGTCGAGAACCTCGGTGCCGAGTCCGTGGCCCTGGTGGATGTCGGGGGGCACAACGTCCATGCCCTTCTGGAATCCGGGTCATCCATGGCCCCGGGGGCCGATGTGTCTCTGTCTGTCCGCCCTGGCTCGACCCTCTTCTTCAACGCGGCCGGCGATCTGATCGATACACCGGTCGCATCTGCCCACGCCGCCACCGACAGGGAGACGGGATCATGACCGGAGAGCTGATAAACGCTCTCGTGGACCGGAGCGTATCCGTTGTTGAAGCCCACGCCGAAGAGCTGACGGCTCTTGATCAGGCCATTGGGGATGGGGACCACGGCATCAACATGAAGCGCGGCTTCAGAGCGATCGCCGAACAGAAGGACGCACTAAGCGCTTTGGACCTCTGGCCCGCTGTCCAGAAGGCGGGTATGGCGCTCGTTATGAAGGTTGGCGGTGCCTCTGGCCCTCTTTACGGCTCCCTTCTGATGGGTATGGCCAAGGCGGACGGCACCCCGGTCGACCGGATCCGTGCGGGCATCGAGGCGGTTAAGTCCCGTGGCAAGTCCGATGTGGGTGCCAAGACCATGTTGGATGTCCTGGTTCCGGTGCTGGAAGCGATTGAGTCCGGTGCGGATCTCGCCGCCGTTCGTGCCACGGCAGCGGATGCCGCGGCGAAAACGAAAGACATGCAGGCAACCAAAGGCCGGGCCTCGTTCTTGGGAGAGCGATCCGTTGGACATATCGACCCAGGTGCCCGTTCCTCGCAACTTCTGATCGAAGCGGTGTGCGATGTCCTGGAACAGCAGGAGGGAGCGCCGGGATGACCGAGACGGTATCGATTGTGATCGTATCCCACTCGCCCGATGTCGCGCGGGGTGCGGCCGACATGGTCCGCCAGATGGTGGGTGACGAGGTCCGGGTGGCGGCCTGCGGTGGAAACCCCGACGGCGAACTCGGCACGGACGTGGGCAAGATCATGGAGGCGATCGACAGCGTTTGGTCGGACGCCGGTGTTGCGGTCCTGGTGGACCTTGGCGGTGCGGAGACCAACAGCGAGATGGCCATCGAAATGATGGACGAGTCCAAGGGGGCGAAGATCGCGATCTGCGACGCCCCAATCGTCGAGGGGGCAGTGATGGCAGCGACCGAAGCCGCAGGCGGCGGCGATCTCGCGACCGTTAAGGCAACAGCCGAGGAGTTCGGGACATGACCGACAGCGCCGCGGCCCTTGGAAATGCGGTCGTTCAGGACCCGACTGGTCTCCATGCCCGTCCGGCCGTCAAGCTGACCAAGCTTGCCAAGACCTTCACAGCCGCCGTTGAGATCAGTGCCGGCGACAGCGGCAAGTGGGTGAATGCCAAGTCTCCCAACGCGGTCATGAAACTCAAGGCCCCCCACGGCGAGACGCTTCACGTCCGCGCTGAAGGGGACGACGCGGAGAATGCCGTCTGGGCGCTTGTGGCATTGGTGGAAAGAGACTTCGGCGACTGACATGGGCGGGACCACGCTTCACGGTATCGGGGTGACGGGCGACATTGTGGTCGCACCCGTCTTCGTGATGCTGGAGGTCGAATTGGGGCAGCGCACAGGAGCGGGCCCTGATGCGGAGGACGCCGCTCTTCGCGAGGCGATATCGACGTCGGTGGCGGCCTTGGAGCAGCTTGCCGCGACGGTCGAGGGCGAGGCGGCTGAGATTCTTGAGTTTCAGGCGGTCCTTCTCGACGATGAGGATATGCTTGAGCCGGTTTGGCGGGCGATCGCGGCAGGTGCCTCGGCCGACGACGCCTGGCGGACCATCATGGATCACGAGATCGCCGAGTACGCGGAAGGGGAGGACGAGGTTTTCCGGGCGCGCGCCGCCGACCTCCGGGACCTTCGGGACCGGGTCCTGCGCGCGCTCCACGCCAGCGAGGAGGGTGCCGACCGCCCGACGGAACCCAGTATTCTGGTCGCCAGCGATCTCCCTCCCTCGGTCTTTCTGGAGATCGATCCGGCCCTGGTGTCTGGCGTCGCCCTGGGAGAAGGCAGCCGCACAAGCCATGTCGCCCTACTCGCGCGCGCCCGCGGTGTTCCGATGGTGGTTGGCATGGGCGCGTTGCCGGACGACATCGCACGGCACACAGGGGCATCGGGTGTGCTTGATCCTGAAGCCGAGACCATGACGATTGGACCGGATCCGGGCGCTCTTGATGCTGCCCGCGAGCGCATGGCGGCAGCGGCCGATCTCGCGGCCCGCGCCTCTTTTCTGACGGACCGACCTGCGTTAACCGCGGGCGGCATGCCTGTGACCGTTCTGATCAATGTCGACCATCCGTCGATCGTTGACGATCTGGATCCGGCGATCTGCGACGGCATCGGTCTCGTTCGGACCGAGTTCCTGTTCGAGCGCGGCGCGCCCGGAGAGGACAGCCAATATGAGAGTTACCGGAAGCTCGTGCTTTGGGCGGACGGTCGGCCCGTCACCTTGCGGACCCTGGATGCGGGCGGCGACAAGCCGATCCCTGGGATCACGCTTGACGGGGAGACGAACCCGTTCCTGGGCGTCCGCGGGCTCCGTCTTTCAATGCGGCTGGAGGAGATCTTCGACACCCAGCTTCGCGCCATGGCGCGGGTGGCCGCACTCGGCCCGGTCAAGATCATGGTTCCAATGGTAACGGCACCGGATGAAATCGCGCCGGTGCGGACCCGTCTGGAAGCGGTGATCGCAGATCTCGCGGCCCGCGGTGTCGATCACGGACACCCCCAACTGGGCATGATGGTCGAGGTTCCGGCCGCCGCCCTTTCGGCGGAGCTGTTCGATGTGGACTTCTATTCCATCGGCACCAACGATCTGATCCAGTACGCCACCGCGTGCGCGCGCGACAACCGGGACGTGGCCGCGTTGGCGCGAGGGGATCACCCCGGTGTGCTCCGGATGATTGATGCTGTGGCTCAGGCCGGCGTTGAGCGGGGCGTGGAGGTCAGCGTTTGCGGCGACATGGCATCCGATCCGGAAGGGGTGGACCGTCTCTTGGCATCCGGGGTCCGGGTCCTGTCGGCGGCTCCGGCTCAAGTGGGACGGGTCAAGGTCCGCATCGCTGAGTCAAAGATCTCGGACGGTGACGGATGACGGATCTCGATCCAAAGTCGGAGCCAAAGGCCGATAATCCGGTTGCCGCGTACAAGCATCTGCTGCGCGAGATGATCGACCGCAGACCATCGGGAACCAGACTCAAGATCGCCCGGGCCCTTGGCAAGCATAAGAGCTTTGTCTCCCAGATCATCAATCCGGCTTACACGGTGCCCGTGCCCGCAAAGCATCTAGCGACGATCTTCGATCTCTGCCACTTCTCGGGCGAGGAGCGGCGCCTGTTTCTGGATGCCTATGACCGTGCACACCCCGGCCGCCAGGCGGAGCCCAGGGAGATCGAACCCGAGGCCGCGGACCCGGACATCGACGTCCTGGAGATCCAGATCCCGGTACTGAGCGATCCCAGGCGCCGGGCAGACCTTATCGATACAATCAGACAGTTCGCAGATCACGCGATCGCGCTCGCCCGACGTTGGGAGGAGCGCGATACGTCTTGGACAAAGGGAGGACCACCGTCGTGAAGAAGCTGATCAACGCCGTCGACGATATTCTGAACCAAAGCCTGGTCGGGTTCGAGGCCGCTCATGCCGACCTCGTCTCCGTCAATCTTGACCCGAAATACGTGACCCGGGTTGGCGGACCGGTCAGCGGCAAGGTCTCGTTGCTCTCCGGTGGCGGCTCCGGTCACGAGCCGCTCCACGCGGGCTTTGTCGGCCACGGCATGCTGGATGCCGCATGTCCGGGTGAGGTCTTCACCTCCCCCACGCCCGATCAGATGATCGCCGCCGCCCAAGCTGTCGATGGCGGGGCGGGCGTGCTTTTCATCGTCAAGAACTACTCCGGCGACGTGATGAACTTCGAAATGGCGGCGGAGATGGGGGAGGATTTCGGGATCGAAATCGCGACTGTCCTCACCAATGACGACGTCGCGGTCGAGAACTCCACCTTCACCCAAGGCCGCCGTGGTGTCGCGGGGACGATGATCGTCGAAAAGATCGTTGGCGCCGCCGCTGAGGAGAAACGTGGCCTCGCGGATTTGAAAGACCTTGGCGATCGGGTCAACGCGGCCACGGGGACCATGGGTGTGGCGCTGACGAGTTGCATCGTCCCGGCTGCCGGAACGCCGACTTTCGATATCGGTGAAGCAGAGATGGAACTCGGCGTGGGGATCCACGGGGAGCCGGGGCGGGAGCGGGTCGCTCTTCCCCCGGCCGACACCATTGCCAACACAATTGTCGAGGCGATCTGTCAGTCGATCACGCCCGCCACTGGCGATGAGGTGCTGCTCCTGATCAATGGGATGGGCGGCACACCGCTGATGGAGCTTTACCTGATGTATGACGCCGCCGCCCGTGCCGCCAAGGAGAAGGGGCTTGTGATCAGCCGGTCCATGGTCGGGAACTACTGCACCTCGCTTGAGATGCAGGGATGCTCGATCACGCTGACGAAACTGGACTCGGAGATGAAAACGCTCTGGGACGCACCCGTTCACACGGCAGCGCTACGCTGGTAGCGGTCGATATCAGCCGACATGGTCCGGCGCGCACGACGCCGCGCCGGTCGTCGATCCACTCCGCTAAACCCCGACCGGCTTATCGAGTGCGTAACCGGCGGAACGGACCGTGCGGATCAGGTCTAACTCCGGCTCCTCGTTGATGGCTTTGCGGAGCCGTCGGATGTGAACATCGACCGTGCGCGGCTCCACGTAGACATCCGGGCCCCAGACCCTGTCGAGCAGCTGCTCCCGGGAGAAAACCCGGCCTGGATGCTCCAGGAAATGTCGCAGCAGACGGAACTCCGTCGGGCCAAGGTGAATATCCCGCTCATTCCGGCGCACCTTGTGGGCCGCAAGGTCCATTTCCAAGTCCTCGTAGCTCAGTGAATCGGACTCCGATGCCGGTCGCGTCCGGCGGAGAACGGCGCGGATCCGCGCGATCAATTCACTCGGGCTGAAGGGCTTTGTGATGTAGTCGTCCGCGCCGGAGTTGAGACCCCGAATGCGGTCTCCTTCCTCGCCCCGCGCCGTTAGCATGATGATCGGAACCCCGTTGGTCTCCGGCTGTTTCCGGAGCCGTCGGCAAACCTCGACCCCAGACAGAAGCGGGAGCATCCAGTCCAGCAGAACAAGATCGGGCTTCTTTTCGATACAGGTGAGGATCGCCTCCTCGCCGTCGTTTGCTTCCAGGACGTCAAAGCTCTCCCGCTCCAGATTGTAGCGGAGCAGGGTGACGATGGGGGCCTCATCCTCGACGATCAGAACTTGAGGTTTCATCCGCTCTTTCCGTTATTCCTGATGACGGTTTCAACTCTTCAAGATGCGCTTGGTGGCACCACGACGGCGAAGCTCGAATCATCACCCTTCGGCCGTTCACCCACGAGACGCTCGCCGGTTTCCATGAAGTAGACGGTCTCCGCGATGTTCGTTGCGTGATCGCCGACGCGCTCAAGGTTCTTGGCGACGAACAGCAGGTGGGTACAGGGTGTGATGTTCCGGGGATCTTCCATCATGTAGGTGAGGTATTCCCGGAACAGGCTCGTGTAGATCTCGTCGATCTCCTCGTCCTTCTTCCAGGCGGTCTGCGCCAGATCGGCGTTGCCGTCGCAGTAGGCGTCAAGAACATCCTTGATCAGTGCCTGGGTGAGCTGCCCCATCCGGACGATTCCGCCGGTCGGTGCGACGTCTGCCAGATTGGAAAGGGCGCTCGCCCGTTTCGCGATGTTGGCCGCATAATCGCCCACCCTTTCCAGGTCCGCGGCGATCTTGAGTGCCGCGAGAACGCAGCGGAGATCAGTGGCGACCGGCTGGCGAAGGGCCAGGAGACGGTGCGTGAACAGCTCCACTTCGGCTTCGTACTCATCGACGCGATCATCCGACGCGCGGACACGTTGGCCTTTCTCGTCGTCCCGCCGGTGCACGGCACCCACCGCGTCGACGAGTTGAGCCTCGACCACACCGCCCATCTGGGAGATATAGGTCTTCAGTTTCGCCAGTTCCTCATCAAAGCTGCTCAACGGTCTTACTCAGTGTCTGTTGCACAAAAGGGCCAATGCTTCACCCGTGGTCTTTAGCATGACCTTAACCGAAACGCCGAAACCGTCAGCCGAACCGGCCGGTGATGTAGCCTTGCGTGCGGGAGTCTTTCGGGTTCGTGAAGATCTGCTCCGTGTTGCCAACTTCGACAAGCACACCAAGGTGGAAGAAAGCGGTTCTCTGGGACACACGGGCGGCCTGCTGCATGGAGTGCGTCACGATCACGATCGTGAAGTTCTCCCGCAACTCGTCGATCAACTCTTCGATCTTGCCGGTGGCGATGGGATCAAGGGCCGAGCAGGGCTCGTCCATCAAGATCACCTCTGGGTTGATCGCTATTGCGCGCGCGATGCAGAGACGCTGCTGCTGGCCGCCGGATAGTCCGGTACCCGGCTCCATCAATCGGTCTTTCACCTCGTTGTACAGCCCGGCCTTCTCAAGGCTCGACTTCACAATCTCATCGAGCTGAGCCTTGGACTGCGCGACACCGTGGATGCGCGGTCCGTAGGCGACATTGTCGTAGATCGACTTCGGGAAAGGATTCGGCTTCTGGAAGACCATGCCAACCCGGGCCCTAAGCTGAACGGTGTCCAGCCGGGGGTCGTAGATGTCGTGTCCATCCAGGGTGATCTTGCCTTCGACACGGCAGATGTCGATGACGTCGTTCATCCGGTTAAGACAGCGCAGGAACGTGGACTTTCCGCAGCCTGAGGGGCCGATAAGGGCCGTCACCTCATTGGTATTGATCTCCAGATCCACGTCCTGAAGCGCTTGCTTGTCGCCATAGAAGACGTTGACCTTCTCACCCTTCATCTTGGGTGGATTGTTGGAGGCAGCTACAGCCCGCTCCGGCGCAACAGATTCAATCGCCATTGTTCGTTCCTACCAGCGCCGTTCAAACCGCTTGCGGAGCAAGACGGCCAGGATGTTCATGGTTACAAGGAAGCCGAGCAGGACCATGATGGCCGCCGACGTCTTCTCAACGAAGGCCCGCTCCGGGCTGTCCGCCCAGAGGTAGATCTGCACCGGCAATACGGTTGCGGGGTCTGTGAACCCGCCCGGAATGTCGACGATGAAAGCCACCATGCCGATCATCAGAAGCGGCGCGGTCTCCCCGAGGGCCTGCGCCATCCCGATGATCGTGCCCGTCAGGATGCCTGGCATCGCAAGCGGCAGAACATGATGGGTCACGACCTGAAGCGGGGAGGCACCAAGCCCGAGCGCGGCCTCCCGGATCGACGGCGGCACGGCCTTCAACGCGGACCGGGAGGCGATGATGATCGTGGGCAGGGTCATCAACGCGAGCACCATGCCGCCGACAAGCGGAGCCGATCTTGGCAATCCGAAGAAATTCAGGAACATCGTAAGACCCAACAAGCCGAAGACGATGGACGGGACCGCCGCCAGATTGTTGATGTTCACCTCAATGAGGTCGGTAAGCTTGTTCTTTGGCGCGAATTCCTCGAGATACACGGCCGCCATAACGCCGATCGGGAAGCTCATGATCAGCGTAATGGTCAGCGTCAGCAGAGAGCCTATCAGCGCGCCGCGAATGCCCGCTTCCTCAGGCTCCCGGCTATCGGCGGTGGAGAAGAAGTCGCTGTTGAAGCGTGTTTCGACCCGGTCGTTGCCGTAGAGGCTATCAAACCAGCCGATTTCGTTGTCCTTCACCCGCCGGTCTTCCTGGGCCAACGACCGGTCGATATAGCCTTTTCCGAACATGTCCATATCGTCGGATGCTTTCAGCCAGAACGACTGTGTGGTCCCGATCAGCGAAGGATCCGCCACAACCGCCCGCTGGATGACGTAGGGCGAATCGGCGGAGACGAGACCATAAAGCGCGCGCCGGTCCCGGCGTCCGCTGACCTCGGGGAAGGTCTCCCTGAGGGATCGTTTCACCAGCCCGCCGAAATCCGCCTTCGCAATCTCCGCGGGGTCCGCCGCGCCTGATGGATCAAGCGTTTCGGCATCGAGCGTGATGTCGATCAGCATGTAGTGCTGCCAAAACGCCGAGTAGCCCTTGCTCACAATGCTGCCGACCAGCAGCAGAAGGATGAGGCCCGCGAGGATGATGCTCCCGAGTCCCAGGGCCCGGAAGTTGCGTTCCGCCGCATACCGGCGCCGCAGGTACTTTTCGTCCAGCACCAGATGGGGCCGCTGCATGACGTTCCCTGCCTGACCTTGCGTGATATCAGTCATACTTCTCTCGGTATTTGCGCACGACCTGGAGTGCGACGACGTTCAGGGCGAGGGTGACGAAGAAGAGCACGAGGCCCAACGCGAAGGCGGCGAGGGTCTTGGCGGAGTCGAATTCCTGATCGCCGACAAGGAGGGTGACGATCTGCACGGTCACCGTCGTCACCGCCTCAAGCGGGTTGGCCGTGAGGTTCGCGGCAAGGCCCGCCGCCATCACGACGATCATGGTCTCACCGATGGCCCGGCTGATCGCGAGCAGGAACGCGCCGACAATGCCCGGCAACGCCGCCGGCAGGACAACGTTCTTGATGGTCTCCGACTTGGTAGCACCCAGGCCGTAGGAGCCGTCTCTCAGGGATTGGGGCACGGAGTTGATCACGTCGTCCGAAAGTGAGGAGACGAACGGGATGATCATGATCCCCATGACCACACCGGCTGCCAAAGCGCTTTCCGACGCCACGTCCAGACCTAAGACCGACCCGCCGCCGCGCAGGAATGGGGCGACGGTCAGGGCTGCAAAGAACCCGTAGACGACCGTCGGGATGCCGGCGAGGACCTCGAGCATCGGCTTGGCGATGCCGCGGAAACGGGGATCGGCGTACTCCGCCATGTAGATGGCCGACAGCAGCCCGATCGGGCCTGCGACCAACATCGCGATTAGGGTGATCAGCATGGTTCCAGCGAACAGCGGGATCGCACCAAACGCGCCGGAGGCACCGATCTGATCCGCCCGGATCGCCGTCTGTGGGCTCCACTGAATGCCGAACAGGAACTCGTGGAACGGGACCCGTGAGAAGAAGCGGATCGATTCGAAGATCAGGGACAGAACGATCCCCACGGTCGTCAGGATCGCGATCGTCGAGCTGATGACGAGGATGACGTTGATGGTCCGCTCAACCGAATTGCGGGCCCGAAGGTCTGGGACGATCCGGGAGCGTGTAACGCCGAGCGCGATTATGGCGACGGCCAGCGCGACAACGGCCATGGCCCAGAAGCCCGTGTCGGTCAGATTTCGGAGATGGTCGGCGGCGGCCTGAAGCTCCGGGTTTGGGCTTTCGCGGACGATGTTGCCGGTCGCGAGGTTCCGGATGTCTGTCAACATCAGCGAGAACTCGTCGTCCGCGGCCGACACCGATCCGGCGGGCATTGAGCCGATCACGACGCTTTCGATGATCTGCGGCTGTGCGATCAGCCAGACGGAGACCAGGACGAGGGCCGGCAGTCCACACCACAGGGCGACGTAGGAGCCGTAGTAGCTGGGCAGAGAGTGGAGGGTTGAGGGCTGATTGCCGGATGCCAGGATCGACTTCTGGCGGCCGACGAAATAGCCGATCACCGCAAGTCCCAAGATCACCAGGACCAGAACCAGACTCTGCATGATGATTCCGCCCCCCGGCGATACCCCAGTGAAATGGAAGACACTTGAGTTAGAATGACTAATGAAGATTTAAAGACAGCGGCGGCCGCCTCTGTCCCGAGGCGGCCGCCGTGATCTGAAATCAGAGCGACGTCAGCGTGTTGAGCTTCTCGCCGTCCATGCGGAACTTCTTGCGGTCCGCGGCCGGCAGCGGGATCAGACCCTTGTCGGTCAGGTAGCCTTCGTCACCCGCGGCCTTCTCGCTGGTGAACTCGGCGACGTACTCCTGAATGCCCGGAACGACGCCGACATGCGCCTTCTTGACGTAGAAGAAGAGCGACCGGGAGATGCCGTACTTACCGGCAGCGATGTCCTCGAACGTCGGAACGACACCGGCGATCGTGGCACCCTTGATCTTGTCAGCATTCTGGTCGAGGAAGCTGAAGCCGAAAACGCCGAGCGCGCTCGGGTTCGCGTCAAGCTTCTGAACGATCAGGTTGTCGTTCTCACCGGCTTCGATGAACTTGCCGTCCTCACGAACCGTGTCGGAGATCTTCCGGAAGGCCTTCTTGTCGCTCTTACGGAGGTCCGCGAGCATCTTGAAGGACTTCGCACCCGGGCGAAGGGCCAATTCGACGAACGCATCCCGCGTGCCGGAGGTCGGCGGCGGACCGAGAACTTCGATCTCGATGTCAGGAAGGGAAGAGTCGATGTCCGACCACTTGTTGTACGGGTTCGGAACGACCTTGCCGTCAACCGGCACTTCCGCGGCGAGGGCCAGGAAGATCTGCTGCTTGGTGAGCTCGAACTCGGCGCCCTTCTTGGCGTTGCCGAGAACAATGCCGTCGAAACCGACTTTGATCTCGACGATGTCGCCGACGCCGTTCTTGCCGCATGTGTCGATCTCGGACTGCTTGATCCGGCGCGAGGCGTTGGTGATGTCCGGATGCTCCGTGCCGACACCGGCGCAGAACAGTTTCAGACCACCGCCAGAGCCGGTGCTCTCAACGACCGGCGTCTTAAAGCTGCCGGACTTGCCAAAGTTCTCGGCCACCGTGGTCGAGAACGGGAAGACTGTGGAAGAGCCAACGATACGGATCTGATCGCGGGCCTCGGCGGTCGCGGCAACCGCGATCACGCCAACGAGGGCGAGCGGAGCCGCCTTCAGCAAGGAAGTCTTGAACACGAGTATCCCCCCGGGATGAAACTTCAGGAACTGAGGTCGCGTCCGTGAGACGCGATCTGCGGCTGCTTATCACCGGAGCATGCGGAAGTTTTTGCGACGAACTTATGAATCTTATGTTTCAGCACCTGTTGTTTCAGCAGATTTCATTAGCATTGAGAAAATTGGTAACGAATCTGTCATTCAGTAGTGTTTCATTCTATGCAGTTCAATTGTCAGGTTGAAATCTCAAAATAGCGTCCTGAGTCTCCAGTCAAATCACAGTCAAAAACTAGTGGAGTGTGTAACTAAATTTGGGAAAGTTTTTCATTTATATGACTCCTTCGGGCAGACGATGCCGGTTGGATGAGAGAATGCTCTCATGTGTTTGGTTGGGTCAGTATACGGCGACAAAGATAGGCGCGTCAGAAAAGTATGTTTGCTTATGCCCGCCAGGTCCGGCCGCTTTCATATACCCCTAGGGGGCTGGCCTACATGACAGTTCTGGTGCTTGGCAGATGAACCGTGAAGGTGCTTCCGACACCGACGGAACTCTCGACGCTCAACGAGCCGCGATGACGGCTGACAATGTGTTTGACGATTGCAAGCCCCAGTCCGGTACCTCCAAGTGCGCGGGACCGGTCAGTATCCACCCTGTAGAAGCGTTCGGTTAGCCTGGGAAGGTGTTCGCGTCCGATGCCCTCCCCTCGGTCACTGACGGATAGGCCGATCGCTACTTGGTCGCGGGCTGGATACGCCGGAGGCGGGTCTTCGTCCACAGCGACGGCTATTTCTACCGTTGTGTCGGCCCCCCCGTATTTGACCGCGTTTTCCAGCAGGTTCTGAACGATTTGCGAAAGCTGGTCCGTGTCTCCAACGATCTGAGGAAGTTCCGTATCCATTTCGACTTGGATACGCATCCGTTTTCGATGTGCTTCAATTTCAAGCGTTGTGACCACCTCTTCGATCACCTCCGCAAGCGGGACGATCTCGCTTGGCGGCTTATGTTCCTTTGTCTCGATCTGAGAAAGCGACAGCAGATCGTTGACCAACCGGGCCATGCGGCGGGATTGAACGTCCATGACCTCAAGAAATCGCTCCCGGGCATCGCTGTCGTCCTTTGCCGGACCCCGCAGCGTTTCAATAAATCCGATCAGCGTTGTGAGCGGTGTTCTGAGCTCGTGACTCACGTTCGCAACGAAATCGACGCGCATCTGACCGACCCGCCGGATCTCCGTCAGGTCCTCCAGCAACAGGACGGCACCCGGCGGTTGGTCATCGCCGCGCGGGACCCGCTCAACACGCACCAACATGGTTTGGCCCATGAGTGCGATCTCCACCTCTGTCCGGGTCTCGTCCTCCCGGACAGCGTCCACCGCCTCCAGAACGTCGGGGTGGCGCAGGACCGTCGAGACCTCCCGCCCGACCGCCACGTCGCCGAGTGCCCTCTGGGCGGCCGCGTTCGCCTGTTCGACCCGCCCCCTCTCATCCAGGATCAGGACCGGGGCTGGCAAGGACTCCAAAACCTGTTCCTGGGTCACCAATTTGGACACGACGTCGTTCCGTCGTTCCTCAAGCCGCTGGAAAAGGCGCGTGATCTCCGACGCGAGATCCGATGTGGTCCCAGGACCGTCGGAGAGGTCATGGATTGGGTCTCTGGTTGAGGGTGCGCGTTCGGGTTCCGCCCCATCGGTCCGGGATCTGAGCCATTGTCGGAGAGAGGCCAGGATGCCGTAGTGCCGCCAGATAACCAGAAACCCGATCAGACCGCCCACGGCGACGGCGGAAAGCCATACCCGCGTCGGGACGGAGATCTGAAGCGACACGACGGACAGCGCGGCGATGACGGGGATCAGAACGATCGCGACGCCGCGCGCGACGTCCCACAGTTCCGGCACCCCCCTCAGCCTTGGTCCGCGTTGATCGGAATCCGTCATCTCGACCCTCTGGCGCCCGGAAGACGACGACCGTCTCTCGTAAAGGCGCACCCGAACCGGGACAGTATCCCGATTGGTTGGAGGGTATTATGACACGACCGTCGCCTCGTGCGCAGCCATGGCGGCCGCATTCACCAATTCCGATACGGTGGCATTCATCTGCACGATCTGCACGGAACGCTCGACGCCGATCAGCATGGGACCGATCACCGATCCACCGCCGATGGCCTTGAGAAGTTTGTAAGAGATGTTGCCGGAATGGAGTGCTGGCATGATCAGCACGTTCGCCGGGCCTGTGAGGCGGCAGAACGGATACTGGCTGCGCATCAGTTCATGATCCAAGGCAACGTCGACCGCCATCTCGCCGTCGTACTCAAAATCCACATTCATCGTGTCAAGCACACTGACAGCGTCGTCGACCCGCACCGACTTTTCCCTAGGCGGGTTGCCGAACGTCGCAAAGGAGAGGAACGCGACCCTCGGCTCATGCCCCATGGCGCGGGCATGACGCGCGGTCTGGATGGCGATATGGGCCAAGGTTTGTGGATCCGGCAACTCGTTGACGTTGTTGTCCGCGATGAAGACCGTACGCCCCCGGCTGATGACCATGCTGTAGGTCATCGGGCATTGCCCGTCTTTCGAGTCGATCACCCGCTGTACGTCATTCAGGCACTGATAGAAGCTCCGGGTTGTGCCGGTCACCATCGCATCGGCATGACCAGCCTTTACCAAACAGGCGCCGAACACGTTACGGTCCTGGTTGACCAGGCGCTGACAGTCCCGGCGCAGCATGCCCAGGCGCTGCATGCGCTCGTAGAGCATGTCGGTGTATTCGTCGTTCCGGTCCGAAACCCGGGCATTCTGGATTTCGATGTCCTCGGCCCCGCCGATGCCCATGCTTTGGATCGTCTCTTGAATGCGGTCCTCGCGGCCGATGAGGACGGGGATGCCATATCCCGCGTTCCGGAAACTAACAGCCGCCCGGATGACCTTCTCCTCCTCGCCCTCAGCGAAGACCACACGGCGCTGGTTCTCGCGCACCATGGTGAAGATCTTCTGCAGGCTTGACGCCGTGGGGTCGAGCCTGGAGCGGAGTTCCGCCCGGTAGGCTTCCATGTCTTCGATCGGCTTGCCCGCGACGCCCGTATCCATCGCGGCCTGCGCGACGGCGGACGAGACGTTGACGATCAGACGCGGATCGAACGGGGCGGGAATGATGTAGTCCCGGCCGAAGGTCAGGCGCCGACCGTAAGCGGCCCCCACCTCGTCGGGCACATCTTCGCGCGCCAGCTCCGCGATCGCGTTGGCCGCGGCGATCTTCATGGCGTCGTTGATCTCCGACGCCCGGACGTCGAGGGCGCCCCGGAAGATGTAGGGGAAGCCGAGAACGTTGTTGACCTGGTTCGCATAGTCCGACCGGCCGGTGGCGATGATCGCATCGTCGCGGACGGCGCGCGCATCCTCTGGGCTGATCTCCGGGTCCGGGTTGGCCATGGCGAAGATGATCGGGTTGTCCGCCATCTTTTTCACCATGTCCTGGGTGACGGCCCCTTTCACCGACAGACCGAAGAAGGCGTCAGCACCTTCAAGCGCCTCGGTCAGGGTCCGCGCGTCAGTCACCGCAGCGTGGGCCGATTTCCACTGGTTCATGCCGGCTTCCCGGCCCTGATACACCACGCCACGGCTGTCGCAGATGATCACGTTGTCATGGGGCATGCCCATGGCCTTGACGAGCTCAACACCGGCGATGGACGCGGCACCCGCGCCGTTGACCACCAGCTTCGCCGTGGAGATCGACTTGCCGGTCAGGTGGAGCGCGTTGATCAGCCCCGCCGCCGCGATGATGGCGGTGCCGTGCTGGTCGTCGTGGAACACCGGGATATCCAGCAGTTCCTTGAGGCGCTGCTCGATAATGAAGCATTCGGGCGCCTTGATGTCTTCGAGATTGATCCCGCCGAAGGACTTGCCGAGATAACGGACGCAGTTGACGAACTCGTCCACGTCCTTGGTATCGACCTCAAGGTCGATGCCGTCCACATCGGCGAACTTCTTGAAGAGGACGGCCTTGCCCTCCATGACCGGTTTGGAGGCGAGCGCGCCGATGTCGCCGAGGCCGAGGACCGCCGTGCCGTTGGAGATCACCGCCACGACATTTCCTTTGGCGGTGTAGTCGTAGGCGGTCGACTCATCCTTCTCGATCTCAAGGCAGGGAATGGCGACCCCGGGAGAATAGGCGAGGGACAGGTCCCGTTGAGTGGTCAGCGGTTTCGTGGGCGCGACCTCCAGCTTTCCGGGCCGTCCCATCACGTGGAACTGAAGGGCTTCCTCGTCGCTGATGCGTTTGGCGTCTTCCATCGAATCGTCCCCCCGGTCCGGCGGCCGTGCCGCCAATCGTTGTCGCGTCGCTGGCAGTGTTGTTCAACCCTGCTGCTGCGCGCGTGTCGGAGGCTTGAAAGCGCCCGACACGGCATGGCACACGACAGGGGACCGACAAAACATTGTCAACGGCATCTTCGTTGGTCGCCAGTATGGAGCGTCTCCCCCTCGTGAGCACAAGTCCCTATTCCACCGATCGGAACTCAAAAGACGGCCAAGCCGGGGTACCGGACGTGTCGGCGGGCCCCTCTCGTCCGCCCGCGCTCACACCGATGTTCGAGCAGTACTTTGCCGTGAAGGATGCCCATCCGGACTGTCTGCTGTTCTATCGGATGGGCGACTTCTACGAGTTGTTCTTCGAGGACGCCTCCATCGCCGCCGCCGCGCTCGACATAACGCTCACCAAACGCGGTCAATCCGGCGGCGAGCCGGTTCCCATGTGTGGTGTGCCGCACCATGCCGCCGAGGGCTATCTCGCGCGCCTGATCCGGCAGGGCCACAAGGTGGCGATCTGCGAGCAGGTGGAGGATCCGGCGGAGGCCAAGAAGCGGGGCAGCAAAGCCGTGGTTCGCCGGGACGTCGTCCGGATCGTCACGCCGGGCACACTGACCGAGGACTCGCTGCTGGAGGCTCGTGCCAACAACTATCTCGCCGCTTTGGCGGAGGCGAACGGCGCAATGGGCCTCGCCCGCCTCGACCTCTCGACGGGGGAGTTTGTGACCGAGCCGGTGGTTCTGGAGACGCTCGGCTCCGCCTTGGCCAGGATTGCGCCCAGCGAGCTTCTGTTGCCGGACCGGCTCGACGGCCGGACGGACATGGATCCCGTCCTTCTGGATTGGCGCACGGTCTTAACGGTCCTGCCCGCTGCCCGGTTCGACAGCGAAAATGCCCGCCGCCGGCTTGAGGACCGTCTTGGGGTGTCGACCTTGGATGGCCATGGCGGCTTCGACCGGGCTGAAGTTGCGGCAGCCGGCGCGCTTCTCGACTATGTGGATCTGACTCAGAAAGGGGCGATGCCGACCCTGGTCGCCCTTCGCCGCCGCTCGCTCGGCGGCACCATGGAGATCGACCCGGCCACCCGCCGGAACCTTGAGATCACCCGGTCGATGACCGGTGACAGGAAGACAAGTCTGCTTGGGGTCATCGACCGGACGGTGACGGGTGGCGGTGCGCGGCTCTTGGCGGCCCGCCTGTCGGCACCGCTGACAGATGCCGCCGCGATAGACCGGCGTTTGGAGACCGTCGCGTTCTTCGTGGATCGGGAACGGGCCCGGGTCGACGTCCGCGCAGGCTTGCGGGAAGCCCCGGATTTGGAGCGTGCGGCAACACGTCTATCTCTTGGACGAGGGGGACCGAGAGACTTGGCGGCCGTGCGTGACGCGCTCCGCGCCGCAGGCGGCCTCCGCACCATCCTGACCGCATCCGGCGGGCTGACCGATCCGCCGTGGGGCGTTCTTGAGATCGAGGAAGACCTGGGCCATCACTCCAGTCTGATCGATCTCCTGGATCGCGCTTTGGCGCCTGACCTACCGGTGCTTGCCCGGGACGGCGGTTTCGTCGCTACCGGTTTCGCGCCGGAACTCGACCGGCTCAGAACCCTTCGGGACGAGAGCCGCCGCCTGATCGCCGGACTCCAGACGAAATATCAGTCGGAGACGGGGGTCAGCTCCCTCAAGATCAAGCACAACAATGTTCTCGGCTACTTCGTCGAAGTCACCGCCCTTCACGCGGACAAGCTGATGGGGCAGGAGTCCTTCATTCACCGGCAGACCATGGCCAATGCGGGCCGGTTCACGACGGTGGAGTTGGGTGAATTGGAGCGGGATCTTTCCCAGGCTGCCGATAAGGCGCTGGCGGTGGAGCAGCGTGTTTTCGACGAACTAGCCGCCGCGATTGGTGCCGAGGCCGGGCCTATCGCCCTTGCCGCTGCCGCGCTTGCCCGAACAGACCTTGCTGCGGCCCTAGCGGATCTTGCTGTCGAGCGCGGCTATGTCCGGCCGGAGGTCAGTCCGGAGCCTGTGTTTTCGATCGACGGCGGCCGGCATCCAGTCGTCGAAGCGAACGCAGGGCCGGACGATCCGCCGTTCGTGGCCAATGACTGTGATCTTGGCGACGATCGCCGGCTTTGGCTGATCACCGGCCCGAACATGGCGGGTAAGAGTACTTTCCTCCGTCAGAACGCGCTGATCGCACTCCTGGCCCAGGCAGGGTGCTATGTCCCCGCGCGCCGGGCGGTGATCGGTATCGTTGACCGCTTGTTCAGCCGGGTGGGGGCGGCGGATGACCTGGCGCGCGGGCGGTCCACCTTCATGGTGGAGATGGTCGAGACCGCCGCCATCCTGAACCAGGCCTCCGAACGTTCCCTCGTGATCCTGGATGAGATCGGGCGGGGTACGGCCACCTATGACGGCCTGTCGATCGCCTGGGCGACGCTGGAGCATCTTCACGAAGCCTCGCGCTGCCGGGCGCTCTTCGCGACCCATTATCACGAGCTGACCGCCCTTCAAGGCCGTCTATCAGCCCTGGCTTGCCACACCATGCGGATACGGGAGTGGCAGGACCGGATCGTCTTCCTGCACGAGGTGGCGCCGGGTGCCGCCGATAGATCGTACGGCATTCATGTCGCCAAGCTGGCCGGGCTGCCCGATGCCGTGATCGCGCGGTCGGAGGAAGTGCTGAAGCGCCTCGAATCGGGGGAGCAGTCATCCGCCGCCAGCCGGATCATCGATGACCTGCCCCTGTTCCAGGCGGTCGCCCGCCGGGAGGCGCCATCGGTGGCGGCGGAACCGTCCGCGGTTGAGGCGCATCTGTCCGACGTCGACCCCGATGCACTCACCCCGCGGGAGGCGCTGGATCTGGTCTATACACTCCGACGCCTTTTGCTCGACAAGACCACGGCGCAATAGAAAAACCCCGCGCTTTCACACGGGGTTCTCCATTCATGAACCTTGAGGTGGGGCGGCTTAGAGCGAGCCTTCAACCCACTGCTTGAGAGCTGCCTGCGGCACGGCGCCGATCTTCTGAGCGTGCACCTGGCCGTCCTTGAAAATCATCAACGTCGGGATGCCCCGGACGCCATACGTCTGAGGCGTTTTGGGATTATCGTCGATGTTCAGCTTGGCGACGGTGACCTGGTCGCCCATCTCGCTCGCAATCGCGTCGAGCGCTGGGGCGATCGCCTTGCACGGCCCGCACCATTCGGCCCAGAAATCAACGAGGACCGGCTTTTCCGAGTTCAGGACGTCTTCGTCGAAGCTGGCATCGGAGATGCTGACGGTGGACATCTGGCTGTTCCTTTCGATCGTTTCAGCGCCTGGTTCGCGCTTCGCTGCGTCGATCCGGACAAAACAAAGGTATGGACCGACGAAACCAGCGTCAAGCAGACGTAAGTGCCGTCTCGGAACGACTGCCGTCCGGATCATGCGGGTCCAAAAGCGCGTTCGGCAGCGCCATGTAGGCGTGTCGCGCCGTCCAAACGATACCGCACTGCACAACCCGATCCGGGAAGAGTTTTCGCATCAACGCTCTATAGACGGACATCTGCCGCATGTAGGCGTCCGGGACGTCTTCAAGCTGGGCTGCGGCGGGCCGGTTGGTCTTGAAGTCCACGATCAGAACCCGGTCTGTGGAAATCAGCAGACGGTCGATCCGCCCGGACACCGCCACGTCTCCGACAAGGCCCACGACCGGAACCTCAGCTTTCGACCCTGGTCCGAACAGTGGCTGGAGATCAGGGTCGGCCATCAGCCGCAACACCTCATCCGCCAGGGCCTTCCGGTCGATATCCGAGAATGTAGCGTTGTCCGCCAAGAGACGGCCGGCTGCCGCCGGGCGGTCCGCCTCCGGAAGATCCGGCAACAAACGCAAAAGACGGTGAACAACCCGGCCGCGCTCCATCGCAGCACCCCCGGCTTCCCGGTCGATGGGGGAGCGGGCCGGCGGCTCTTCCGATGGCCGGGTCGGTGACAGCGGCCGGGGCGGACGCGGCTCTTCGGCCGGTGGAGACGTCGCCCAGTCCGGCAGCACGACCGCCGTTTCCTCGCGGGCATCCATGTCGGTGGCCAGCGGGCTCACTGGAGGCGCCGATCTGTCACGATGGACCCAGCCGATCGGCTCCGCCTCTTCCGTTAGACCGACAAGCTCCGGAACATCCAGAGGTTCCCCGATCCCCGCAATGCCCGATCTGACCAAGGCGTGCCAATGACCCGCCGACCCTTTCGCACCCCGGTCGGTCCAACCGCAGACGACCAACCGGTCCTCCGCGCGCGTCATCGCGACGTAGAGCAGGCGGCGGTACTCTTCCTCCGTCCCGCCGCGCCGTGCGTCTTTCAGGGCTGCGAGCCGGTCGTCGTCGGCTTCCTTTCGGGTCGACCAGAGCGGCAAGGCCAGATCTTCCCCCCCTGATTCGCTGTCCCACAGGATCCGATCCTCATCCCTTGGCAGGCGCTGGGAGGAGGGGATGAAGACGATGGGGGCCTGGAGGCCCTTTGATCCGTGCACGGTCATGATCCGGACTTTGTCTCGCGTCCCAGCCTCAAGATCCCGTTTCACCGCTTCGTCGGCGGCGGTGATCCAGTGGAGGAAGCCTTCGAGTGACGGCGTGCCCGTGCGCTCATACGACAGAGCCTGATCGAGGAGTTCGTCCACCGGATCGATGGCTTCTGGTCCCAAGTGTTCGGTGATGCGCCGCCGTCCGCCGTCGCCGAGCAGCCTTGTGAACAACTCGAAGGGCCGTTCGAAGTCCACCTCACCCAGCAATCCCTCGAGCCAGGCTGCCGCCGACCGTGCCTTCCCGGACGTGGCTACCCTCAACGCCTGCCAAAGAGTGCCTTCGCCCCTGCCGTTGCCCCTGCCATCGCCCCTGCCATCACCTCGGCCCAGAGCCACGTCCATCAGGTCTTGATCGTCCCAACCCAGGAAGGGACCCTTCAGAACCACCGCGAGTGTCAGGTCGTCCTCTGGCAGAAGCAGGAAACGGGCGACGGCCAGGAGATCCATGACGGCAAGCTCTTCCGTCAGTACCATTCTATCCACGCCCGCGACATCGATGCCCCGGGATTTGAGGGCGCGGACAAGGTCCCCCAGAAAGGCGTCACGGCTCCGCAGCACGATCATGACGTCGCCCGGTTGAACCGGCTGACCCGTGGCAGCCAGAACATCTCCGCCATCCACCCAGGACCGGATGCGGGCGGCAATCGCCCCTGCCAGCCGTTGCCGCGCGGTCCCGGCTATCCGTTGGGTCACGGGGAGTTGCCAACTCCCCTGGTCCTCCTCCGGCGGGATCGTGGCCGGCCACCATTCGACCCGGCCCGGCGCTTGTGCGCGGTACGCCTCGTGGCGCAAAAGATCCGCCGCTGGGTCGATCACACCTGCTCCGGCTTCCGCCTGATTAAAGGTGGCGTCGACCACCTCCAGAACTTGAGACGTGGACCGGAAAGACACCGAAAGGCCAACCTCATCCCAGCGCCGGTCGGCATCTTTGGCGCGGGCGGCAAACCCGGCCCGGCTCTCTTCGAAGGCCTTGGGGTCGGCGCGTTGGAAGCTGTAGATGGATTGCTTCGCGTCCCCCACGGCAAAGATCGTTCGCGCCGCGCTGCGCGCGCCTGCCGATCCGTCACTCGTGTGAAGACCGTCGCCGGCAAAGAATTCCTCTGTCAGGGCCCGGACCACGGCCCACTGGTCCGGGTTCGTGTCCTGGGCCTCGTCGACCAGGATGTGCTCAATGCCGCCGTCCAACTTAAAGAGAACCCAAGGTGCGATCCCCTCGCGCTCCAGGAGCCGCCGAGTGGCGAGAATGAGATCGTCGAAATCGAGCATCGCAGCCCGGGACTTGGCGGCCTGATAGGCTTCGATGATGGTTGCGGCCAACCGGGCGATGGCGGCGGACCGGCGGGAGACGGCGGCGGCCTTCCGCCTTTTCTCCACGGCGAGGATCCGGTCGGCCTCGCGGGTAAGGACGTCAATTGCGCCCGGTCTCGCGGTTTCCACCGCCTTTACGGTCAGCCGTTTGCGGACCTCTCCCTTATCGGTCAGGAAGACCGAGACATAGTCCGGCCAGATCCGGACGCGTTCCACAATCGGTAAAGCAAGCCAGTCGGCCAGACGGTGCCCTTTCTTCGCCTCTGCCGCGCTCGCCTCAATCATCGCGGCGACGATGGGGCGAAGGGTTCCAGCGTTGACTGCGTGGTCCGATGCCGCCTCCGAGACGATGTCCACGTCTTCGAGACCGAACGGGATGCCGAGCCTGTCGGCAACCGCGTGTTCATACGCGTCCATGCCGCCCGCCGCCTCAATCGACCCGGAAAGCCGGGCCCGTTCCCGGAGGAGCGAGCGAAGGGACCCCTCAAACCCGAACTCGGTGGTTTCCTCGGCGATCACGGCGAGCGCTTGAGCCAGGGGGTCGTCGGCGCCTCCGGCCAGGCTTGCCGCGAGAACCCGTTCCCGCGAATCTTGAAGCAATTCGGCCGCTTTCCGGTCCTCGAGCACGTCGAAACGGGGCGGAATGCGGGCCTCGATCGGGAACCGCGCCAGGATCGACTGGCAGAGTGCGTGCAGCGTCTGGATCCGCATCCCGCCGGGTGTGTCCAGAACCTTCGCGAAAAGCCGCCGGGCAGCCATGATCTCGTCCTGGCTCGGTTGGCGCCCGAGCAGGTCGTCGAGTGCCTTCAAGACCTCCGTTTCCGGTGCGATCGCCCAGCGGGCCAGTTTCTCCGCCAACCGGTTCTGCATTTCCGACGCGGCGGCCTTTGTGAAGGTGATCGCGAGCAACCCGCCCGGTGTGGCTCCCGCCAGCAGCAGCCGGAGAATCCGGTCCGTCAGAACTTTCGTCTTCCCGGAACCGGCGGAGGCAGCCACCCAGACCGAGGCGCTGGGGTCGGATGCCCGGCGCTGGTCGACATTCGGATCTGGGCGGGCAGGCGCGAGGTTATGGTCGGACGTCATTCGCCGACCTCCGTCATCCAGGCTTTCACCCGCGCGAGATGATCGTAGTCGCTGGGTGCCCGGGCCCGATGGGGGTCCGGCTTGGCGAGATAGGGGGTTTCCGGGTCCATGAACCGGGTGACCAACTCAACCAACCGGCCTTCCGCTTCGTCGACCAAGCCGCCAATATCTCCACCGACCGGGCGGGCTTCGCCAGCGGTGGCTCCGCCGGTCAGCCGCCAATAGGACAGACGTTCCGCTTGGGCGTTCTCCAAATCGAGGAACCCGCCCCGCGCCAGAATGACCCCTTCCAGCGGAAGCTGCGGTGCCCAACCCGCGGCGACTTCCTTGTCCGTCGGCGGGGCGCCGGTCTTGTAGTCGATGATCTCGACGCCGCCGCTCTCCAACAGGTCCAGCCGATCCGCGGTGCCGTAGAGCGTGAAAGGCGCACCGCCGATGGGAATCTCGACGCTGCCCTTCGCCTCCGATATCCGCTGTCTGATCAGGGTATCCCGCAGCCGCTCCTGCTCGATGAACCACGCGGCGACCCGTTGAAACCTGGGCCACCAGAATGCGCGGATCGAGGGGCGGGCCAAATGACCAGCAAAAGCAGCCCGGCCGCAGGCCAACAGCCTGGCCATCGGATCGGTGGGCCAACCGTCCTCCTCCAACTCCCGAACGAATGCGTCCAGCGCGCCATGAATGATGGTTCCTCGATCCGCCGCACCGAGATCCGCATCAATCGGGTGAAGGGCATAGAGGCCAAGAATATGCCGGGCGAAGATCTCGTAGGGATTTCTGGCCCAGGCTTCGATGCGGGTGACGGACAGGCGCCTGGGCCGGGCGGTGACCGGCGGGCGCGGCTCGGGCGGGCTGGCGTGCACCCGGTGCGTGGATTGGTCGAGGGCGCCCGCCAGCGCCCTGATGGCTGGCGCCCGCGCCTCCAACCGGTCGCCAGCCCCCGCACTGTCCAGGACCGCTGAGAGCCGCAGCAGCCAACGGGACGGTACGGTCGGAGAGCCTGAGACCCGCGCCGCGCGGGTCATGAAAACCTCCGGCCCCGCGGCCTGCATCATGAAGTCGTGGGCGGCGAGGGATATCCGCCGTTCCGGCGCGGGCAGGCCGAAAGTGCTCCGCATCTGACGGCTCATCCATGGGTCGGCCGGTGGCTCAGGCGGCCAGCTTCCCTCGTTCAAGCCGCCGAGGACCACCCGGTCAAAGCGGGTCAGGCGCGCTTCCAGGGTCCCAAGGATCGACAGACGGGGATGAGTGCCGTACCGCGCCCGGTGGGAGCGGCCGTCCAACAGCGCATCGAATGCGGCCGGGTACCCGCCACCGTCAATGTTGGCGGCGTCTCCGGCGGCGGCGGTCAGGTCAGCGAGCGTTTCGGCGGCCGCGTTGCCGTCGTCCCGCGCCCAAAGTCGGTCTGCTCCGGTTTCGCTATCGGACGACGCGAGCGCCTCGGCGGCCGCCACATGGGCCTCCAAGAGGTCGGACAGGGGCACGTCGTTTTGACCGAGCCGCTCCGCAAATGGCCGCCACATCGAAGAGACGGACTCTATCCAGACAGCCAAGACCGTCTTGTCTTCCGCCGATAGACCCACCTCGCCGTCGATCGCCTCCAACAATCCTGATACGCCCGGCGCGGGACGCGGACCCCGCAAAACCATGCGATCCAAGAGGCGGGTCCGGCGCCGGAACTCGGCCGTGGCGATGCCGCCGGACGCGAACGGATGCTTGAAGAGGGCGAGCAGTGCGACGGGGGCCAATCGCTGGCTGATTGCATCGGCCAGAAGGCGCATGAAGACCATCGGCGCCCGGTCGGCGAGTGGCATGCCGGAGCTGTCGTCGACGATTAGGCTCCAGCGCGCCATTTCCGAGGACACCCGCCGTGCCAGGTCGCGGTCCGGGGTCACCAGTGCCGCTGTCTTGCCGGGCGTCTCCAGTACTTCCCGCAGCAACGTCGCGATCACGGTCGCTTCTTCCCGGGCATCCCGGCAGGCGACGAGGTGCAGACCTTCGGCGGCAGCGCCCACCTCTCCCCGACGCTCCCGGCCGTAAGCTCGCCAGGCCTCGGTTGTGACCGCGGGGCGGAGTGACTCCGATAAGAGCCGCCGCCGGGCCTCCTCCGGAGCCGCGTCGGTTGGGCCGTCGACTGGCCAGTCGCGCACTTCGCCCCGGTCCGCCGACAGGTCTTGGGAGAGCAGGCGGGCCAAACCGTTCTGCGGATGCGTGGGATCGTCCGTGACGGCTTGCCAGGACATATCGTCGAGGGTGCGATCAAGACCCGGCAGAATGACGGCGCCGCCCGGCAGCCTTGCGACCGCCGCCATAAGCATTGCTGTCGCCGGGACACTGCCGGTGGAACCCGCAACAACGATTGGATCTTTCGGCGGTGCCTCGCGCCATGTGGCGACGAGGCGGTTGACAAGGCGTCGTTGCCGCTCCCGCGCGCCGATCTTGCCGAGATCGGTCAGAACTTCCGGCCACGCCCCGGTGACAATCTCCAGAAAATCGAGCGTTTCCTGCCAATGGCGCGCAAGTTCGGGACGGACGAGTTCGGCAAGCCGGGTGACGTCTAACCCCTCCGTCTCAATCTCATCCAGCAGTCGGCCGAGTTCGGCTGCAAGTCGGATCGCCTGAGCCGGTGAAAGGCCCCCGTCGCCATGGGCCATGGCGCCGGACCGTTCGGCGAACTGCTGAACAAGCCGGGCAAGAATGAAGGTCCGGCGGGTACTTTCCAGCGCCTCGGGAATATCCGCCGCGTCCCGGGTTGCTGATTGTCCCTGCGCAAACGGCAGTCCAACGGCATCCAGATCGTCCTCATCGACTTCGCCGAGGGGGATGAGGGCGGGAAGCAAGGCCGCCGCCCCGCCGCGTGCTCGAAGGAAGGCTTCCTGGACCGTCGCGATTGATCGCCGGGTCGGCAGAAATACGGTCATTCGGGTCAGGGCAAGCGGATCGCGGGCGAGGGCGTCACCATGATGCGCGAGCAATCCGTCGACGAGTCTCGCCGCGAATGGCGCTCCCGCCGGGATCGTCCAGAGCCGTGCCCCGGTCATGTCCTACCCTTCAATCGGCCGAAGCCCTGTCCCCTGTCGCCGGGTACACCGCATCGCGGCACCCTAGAGATAGATCGAGTCCGGCTCATGGCCGGTCGCGAAACGCCGCCGCGCGAGGTCGAGATCCGCCGGCGTCGAGATGTGATACCAAAGCCCGTCGTGCACGGCGCCGAAGAGCCGCCCCGCTTCTTCCGCCCGGTCATAGAGAACGTTCATCGAGAACGGGCCGTCCGGCAGGTCGACGAAAATCCGGGGGTGAACCATGGAAACGCCCATATAGGCGAAAGGGGCGACCCGGCTTTCTTCCCGCCGGGCGAGGCGGCCCTCGGGGTCCATGGTGAAATCGCCAACCCCGTGTTTGCCGGTCACCCGCGCGAACGGATACAGCAGCAGCAGAATGTCCATCCGCTCGGCGTCCCAGTTCCGGCAGAACCGGGGAATTGTGCTGGTCATGCCGTCAAGCCACACACTGTCTCCGTTCAGTACGAGGAAAGGCGCCTCGCCGAAGTGAGATAGGGCGCGGGCGACACCGCCTCCCGTTTCCTGAGCTTCATCCTCGCGGCTGACGATCACCCCGGGGCGGGTGCGGTCGGCCACATGGTCCGCGATCCGGTCCGCCAACCACGCGGCGTTGACCACCGCGCGTTCCACCCCAGCCTCCGCCAAGGCATCGAGCGACCGGTCGAGAATTGTCGTACCGCCAATGGTGATGAGCGGCTTCGGCAACTCGTCGGTGAGGGGCCGCAGCCGCTCCCCCCGACCCGCCGCCAGGACCATCGCCTCTTCCGGTACATGCCGCGTGTCTATCGGCAGACGCCCGACCAGCATCCGTCGCTCCCTAGCTGATTTCCGTGAGACGGCGCCCCTGGGCGTCCGCGTCCTTGAGTTCGTCCGGCACATGGTGCTTCAGCCAATCAGCCAAAGCCCGTCCCGCACTGTCGGCGATCCGCAGATCCGTGTCCACGTACTGCCAGAGCCTGCCGAGATGGCAGAGATAGAGGTCCCGCCCGTAATCCAGGGCCTGCCGTGTGAATATCCCGAAGATCTTGAGGCTGCGTTGCGCGCCCAGCAGGGCATGAGACCGCCAGTACGCGCCACCGTCCAAGTCAGGCCTCGCCGCCAGATACCGCTGGACCAGCTTTTCCTCCAGACCGGCAGAGAGATCACGCCGTGCGTCCTGGGTCAGCGAGACGACATCATAGGCTGCTGGCCCGGTAACCGCGTCTTGGAAGTCGAGAAGACCGATGGACTTGAGGCCTTCCCGGTCCCGTAGAACCATCATGTTGTCCACGTGATAGTCGCGCAGGACCAGAACCTCATTGCCGATCCGGCTTTCCGCCATGGCCGTGCGGATACAGTGCAGGAACGCTTCTCTCGCCGCGTCACTGATCTCGCAACCATGCCAGCGCCGGAGATGCACGTCCGTAAATAGCGCCGCTTCCCGCAGCAGCGTAGCGTCATCGTAGGGCGGCACGGTTCCGGCGACCTCATCCACGGCGCGGCTGTGGAGATCGATCAGGAGATCCAGGGCGGGCATGTAGAGCGACTCTTCGTCCGCCCCCTCTGAGAGGGCCCGGGTGAAGGTGGTATTGCCGAAATCATCGAGGATCAGAAACCCGGCCGCCGGATCTTCGGCGTGGATGCGTGGGGCGCTATAGCCCCAGCCTTCCAGGCGCCTGCCGACGGTAACGAAGGGTCTGACATCTTCCTTGTCGGGCGGCGCATCCATCAGGATGGCCCGGCGCTCGCCGTCTTCGAGGCGAAAATAGCGGCGGAAAGAGCAGTCGTTGACCATCGGCCGCGCGGTCGCGGGCGACCATCCATGCGCGCTCAGGAACATGTCCCTGGCGCCGGTCCGCTCCTTTTCCGATATGCCCGGCATGTCCGGCAACACTCGCCTCCGATGGTCAGGTTTTGGCTGAACCAAGCCCCGCTAGTCTTAACCGCCAGCTCTCGTCGCCTTTGAAGGTGAACAAGCGGCTGTCCGGTGTATCACAGAAAGACAGCGTGACATCCAGGCGGGCGCCCTGAAGGGCTGAACCCGCGCGATCCGGCCACTCGACGAGCAGAACAGTTCTGTCCGGGTCGTCGTCCAGCCCCAATTCGTCGACTTCGGATGGGTCCCCGATTCGGTACAGATCCGCATGCCTCAGGACGCCAAGTGTACCATCCGGCCATGTGGCGTCGTAGTCCTGAACAAGGGTGAAGGTCGGGCTCGGCACGTCCTGGTCCGCACGGCCAAGCGCCCGGACAACGGCGCGGGCAAAAGCGGTCTTCCCGGCACCAAGGTCTCCAGACAGCGCGATCAGATCGCCGGGCCGGAGCAGGCGCGAAAGCCGCACCGCCAGACGATCGGTGCCGGAATGGTCCGCGACAACGATGGCGGCTTCGGGCGACTCCGGCTCCATATCAGGCATGTGCGTTGCCGCTATTCCGAGGGGACCGGCGCGAGGCGCGGCGATGGTGTCTCGGCCACGGTTTGCGCGGGCGTATCCGCAGGACTCGCGTTGGTGCGGCCACCCCGGCCGTGCGGACCATCGGTCGGAATCCGGCAGGTGACGGTGGTGCCTTGACCTTCCGTGGACGAAATTCCGACCGTGCCGCCATGCAACTCGATCAGGCTCTTGACCAGGGCGAGACCCAACCCGGCTCCCGACCGTCCCCCGCTTCGCGCCCGCTCGAACTTCTCAAAGGCCCGGTTGACGAAGCTCGCTTCCATCCCGACACCACTGTCGGACACGACGATCGACAGATCCCGGTCCTCTCGGGAGACTGTGACGAACACCCTGCCTCCGCTCGGAGTGAAATTGATGGCGTTCGACAAGACATTGAACAACGCCTGGGTTAGGCGCCGTTCGTCGACGACGATATAGTCCGCGTCATCCTCAACGCTGATCTCGATGCTTATGCCTTCCGCCCGGGCCCGTTCCGAGACAAGGGTCTGGAGGTCGGACATGAGGGACTCAACCGAAACCGGCTCCCACTCCAACTCAAGATAGCCAGCTTCGATCGATGCCAGATCCAGAATGTTGTTGATCAGAGAGACGAGCCTTTTGGAGCTTTCGGAGATCGCGTTCGCATACTCCTTCTGCCGCTCGTTTACGGGGCCGACATAGCCCTGCTCCAACAACTCGGCGAACCCGACAATGGCGTTCAATGGGGTTCGGAGTTCGTAGGATACGCTCGCGACAAACTCACTCTTGAGCCTGTCAGCGGCCTCAAGCGCGAAGTTCCGCTCCTGCAGCGCGTTTTGGACCTGCATCAGCGCGGAGACATCACGGAAACTGACCAGAACGCCTCCGTCGGGCAGCGGGATCTCCAGGAAATCGACGACGGTACCGTCCGATCGCTCCATTCGGCCGCCGCGGGACCGGCGGTCCAGCATGCAAGAGATGACCTCGGCCTTGAAGGACTCCCAGTCCGCAGTCTCAGGATAGAGCGGGCGCATATGGTCCATAAGTTCGGATGCGTGCGGTTCTTCCCGAATTGTCTCTTCCGGAATGCCCCATAGCCGCTGGAATGCCGGGTTGGCGAGCTTTGCGCGGCCGTCCTCACCAAGCACAATCAGCGCCTCGTCAAGATTGGCAATGGTTTCCCGCTGGACGTGGGACAGGGTGTTGAAGGAACGCTCCAACGCCAACCGGTCCGTGACGTCGTCAAATGTGAAGATCAGACCGCCGAACGGGTGCGGCGCCACCCTCATGCGGACCGTGGAATCGTCGGGGAGGAACATCAGCTCCTCCTGAGGTTCGATCAACGTACCGAACATCCGCACCCACTGATCGACAAAGGCCCGGAAGTCCGATTGTTCCGGAAGCCGTCTGAACTCCCGGAGGAGGTGGAGCAGCTCGGTGATCGTCGGTTCTTCCAGAAGCCGCTCCTTCGGCACACCCCAGAGCTTGGCAAACGCCTCGTTCGCGAAGCTGAGGCGCCGATCCGGACCGAAGATGGCAATGGCGGTGGACAGGGTTTCGAGCACGTCCTGCTGGGCGTCCATATGCCGGGCCAGATCCGCCTGCATGGATTCCATGACCGTGGCGTCCGTGGCGTAGCCCAGAGTGCCGCCATCGGCCGATGGGACTTCGGTGAAGTCGATCAGGCGGCGGGCGCCGTCGATGATGACGTGACGACTCTCCGATTGGGTCTTCCGGGTGCGGCGGACCCGTTCCGAAAGCTCAGAGGGCATACCGCTTTCGCCGATGGTCTTGGCCGGAACGTTGGCATCGGAAAGGGAGCCGGTCTGGTCCCGCCGCCACACTGGGAACGGCACCGCCCCAAGGGCCTCGGACAGCCGGGCCGCCTCGTCGCGCATGTCCATCATGCTTTCCGCCGCGGCGTCTCTTTCCTCGATCAGGTCGGTCTCATCTGAGAACCAAAGGACGGGGCGCTTGAAGGTCCCCCTCGCCGACACGGCTTCGACCATGCGTGCGTACACGCGGAGATGTCGCTTCCCTTTTGCCGTTTGGCCTATGAACTCGAAGTCTTCGCCCCTCTCGATCAGGCCCTCCATCCGATCCGCGAACTCTGATCGATCCTCCCCTTGGAACGCATCCTGGAGTTCCTGCCAAGGCAAGCGCTGCGCCTCGATAAAAAGGACGCGCGATATCAGTGTGTTGATTTCTATCTTCCCGTCTTCCTCGACAATGCCGAGGCCGAGCGGCGCCTCCTTGCGGATGCCGGTCGTTAGTGCCGAAAACCGGTCAAGGTCGTTGACTTGCCGTTCTAAGGAGCGGATGCGGGTGCACCAGAAAACCGACAAGCCAAGCAGGATCATCACCGCTAAGGCCATCAACACGAACAGAGTCTCGACCGGTATGCCGGCAAAGCTGGCCATCGACGGCGCCACCGCGCGGACGGTCTCGGCCTGGGCGAGGGCGACGTCAGAGATCAGGCACGCCGGTACGGAGACCGACGCGGCGATCGCGACGGTCAATCCGAGATGAATCTGGCTCTCACAGTGCAGCCTGAGGTCGCCGACCAGCATCGATATACGTCCTCTCCACGCAACGTGGCCGGACACAGTGTTCGGCAGGGGACGGACCGACTGCAAGTCCTTAGTAGCGATAGGTATCAGGCTTGAACGGTCCTGCCTGGGAAACACCGATGTAGTCCGCCTGTTCCTGAGACAGCTTCGTCAGCATCGCGCCGATCTTGGCGAGATGGAGTTCTGCAACCCGCTCGTCCAGTTTCTTGGGCAGGACGTAAAGCTGCTTCTCGTAGTCCGACGGATTGTTCCAGAGCTCGATCTGCGCCAGGACCTGGTTGGAGAACGACGCGCTCATCACGAAACTCGGATGCCCTGTGCCGCAGCCCAGGTTCACCAGGCGGCCTTTCGCCAGCACGATGATCCGCTTGCCGTCCGGGAACTCAACTTCGTCGACCTGGGGCTTCACCTCTTCCCACTTCAAGTTCGAGAGGCCCTCGACCTGGATCTCGTTATCGAAGTGGCCGATGTTGCAGACGATCGCCCGGTCCTTCATGGCGCGCATGTGGTCGACGGTGATGATGTCCTTGTTGCCGGTCGCCGTGACGAAGAGATCGGCTTTCGAGGCAGCCTCGTCCATCGTGACGACCTGATAGCCTTCCATCGCGGCCTGCAGCGCGTTGATGGGGTCAACTTCCGTGACCAGAACGCGGGCGCCGCCATTCCGAAGGCTCGCGGCTGACCCTTTGCCGACGTCGCCGTAACCCGCGACCACGGCCACCTTGCCCGACAGCATGACGTCGGTGGCCCGGCGGATGCTGTCCACAAGACTTTCGCGACAGCCATAGAGGTTGTCGAACTTCGACTTGGTCACGCTGTCGTTCACATTGATCGCCGGGATGCCCAGCGTGCCGTTCTTGGCCATCGCGGCGAGGCGCTTCACGCCGGTTGTGGTCTCCTCGGAGACGCCGCGAATGTC
This sequence comes from Thalassobaculaceae bacterium, assembly GCA_963691835.1. Taxonomy (GTDB): domain Bacteria; phylum Pseudomonadota; class Alphaproteobacteria; order Thalassobaculales; family Thalassobaculaceae. Next base: position 1,677,439 of record OY829383.1, on the reverse strand, counting down.
CGCCATCAGCTCCGGATAGTCATCATGCACCATGATGGTGAGGTCGCCGCCGTCATCCAGAAGCATGTTGGGGCGCCAGCCGTCCTTGCCCACGATCGTCTGACGGATGCACCACTCGTACTCCTCCTCGGTCTCACCCTTCCAGGCGAACACCGGAATGCCGCGGGCCGCGATCGCAGCCGCCGCATGATCCTGGGTCGAGAAGATGTTGCAGGAAGACCACCGGATATCCGCACCAAGCTCAGCCAGGGTCTCGATCAGGACCGCCGTCTGGATGGTCATATGCAGACATCCCGTGATCCGGGCACCGGCAAGCGGCTTCTTCGAACCGTACTCCTCCCGGATCGCCATCAGACCCGGCATCTCGGTCTCGGCGATGCGGATCTCCCGGCGGCCGAAGTCGGCAAGCGAGATATCGGCAACCTTGTAGTCCGTGAAATCCTGGGCGACGGAGTCGGGCATGGAACGGTCCTCAATCGATGTGACGGGCGCGATAGGGCGCCACCGTGGCGAGGGTGATACCAGCGCGCCCCCCCTCGGGCAAGGCCGGGCGCGCCTGCCCAAGCCCCAAAATCAGTCGACTTCGACCACCCGTCCCGAATTAAGCAGCGCCTCGAGGAATGGCGGTTTCACCAACCCGGCTTTGACCTTTGCCTCGACCTCCGCTTCAGCCGCTTTGATCTCGGCGATCCTGGCGATCACCCGGTCCGCCAAGGCGCGGGGAACGATCACAACGCCGTCCTGATCGGCCACGGCGATATCACCGCTCTCCACATGCACGTCTCCAAGCACCACGGGCATCCCGACGGAGCCGGGGCCATTGCGGGCTGGGGAATTCGGCGTCACGCCCGCGCAGAAGACCGGCAGGCCCCAAGGCAGAATGCCCGCGACGTCCCGAACGGCGCCGTCCGTCACGATCCCGGCCACCCCGGCGTTCTTCAGCATGCCCACGACCAGATCACCGGTCACCGCGGTCTTGGTGAACGCGTCTGTCGAGCACACGACCACATCCCCTGGCCGCACCACGTCGAGCGTCGCCAGCAGCCCCACATTGTCGGCCGGATAAGCATGGGCCGTGACGATGGTGCCGGTGAAGGCCGCGTTTCTGGGGTCGAGAGCCTTAATCCCCGGCTCAAGCGCCCCGCGCCCGTCCATGACATCGACGGCATGGCCGGTCATCGCCCCGGTCAGCCCGGCGACCTGCGCGTCGGTCGGGCGGGGAAAGTCGCGTCGGATTTTCAGGATCGGCGGGTCGTCCAGCATTTCGGTGTCTCCTCCAGTGGGCACAAGCGACCGTTGGTCGGACGTCTTCGGATGACCCTATACTTGCCGATGCGTCGGGAACAGAGGAGCGATGGCATGTCGGATCTTGAGGGCAAGTCCGTACTCATCACGGGCTCCAGCACAGGAATTGGCGCCGCCGCGGCGGTGGCGTTCGGTGAGCGGGGGGCGAAGGTTGCCGTGCATGGCAATCGCAACCGGGACTGGGCGGAAGCGGTAGCCGGTAAGGTCCGTGCCGGTGGTGGCGAAGCGATCACGCTTTTCGGGGATGTTCGGGACACGGCCCTTGTGGAAAGCCTTGTCCGTGAGACCCATAAGGCGTTTGGTGCAGTGGACGTGCTGATCAACAACGCGGGCGATCCCATCGGCTGGCAGGCGCTGGAGGATGTGGAGGACGCCTTTGTTCTCGATGTCTTCCAGGTCAACGCCTTGAGCGTGATCGCCGGATGCCGGGCCGCGGTGCCGCTGATGCGGGAAGCCGGCGGTGGCAGCATCATCAATCTCTCCTCCATCGCCGCCCGGACGGGAGGGTCGGCCGGACTTCACTGGTACGCCGCCTCGAAGGCCTATGTCGCCTCCCTCACTCGCGGGCTTGCGACGGCGCACGCCAAGGATGGCATCCGGGTCAATGCGATCTCGCCGGGCGTCATCGCCACCCCGATCCATGAGCGGCATACGCCGCCGGAGATCATGGAGAAGCTGGCCGCCCCCATTCCCATGGGGCGCGTCGGACGTGACGAGGAATGCGCGGGCGCCTTGCTCTTCCTCGCGTCCGAGAAGGCGTCCGGCTACATCTCGGGTCAGGTGATCGAGATCAATGGCGGTACCTGGGGCGTCTGAGCGAACCTCGTCCCTCAGTACGGGCTGTCGACGGGATTGAGAGCCACGTAGACGGTTTTGAGCTGGGAGTAGTGTTCGATCGCCGCCCGGGCGTTCTCCCGGCCCACGCCAGATTTCTTGACGCCGCCGAACGGAACCTCGACCGGTGTCAGATTGTAGGCATTGATCCAGCAGGACCCTGCCTGGAGCTGATGCACCACTCGGTGGGCCCGCGTGATGTCGCGGGTGAACACGGCCCCAGACAGCCCCAGTTCCGTGTCGTTCGCCCGGGCGATGACCTCGTCCTCGTCCTCGAAGTCTAGCACGCTCAGCACCGGGCCGAAGATCTCTTCCCGGGCGATCGTCATCCCGTCGGTCACGTCGGCGAAGATCGTGGGCGCCACCCAGAACCCGCCGGGCATGGACGCTGGTGTCGGCGTCGCCTCCGCACCGCCCAGCACGAGCCGTGCCCCTTCCTCGACGCCAAGCCGCATGTAGCCCAGCACTTTCTCCCGCTGCGCGGCGGAGACGAGGGGGCCCATCTGTGTCGCCTCGTCCATCGGGTCGCCTAGCGTGATGGCCGCCGTCCGGGCGGCCAGACGCTCCAAGAACGTCTCCTTGATCGCCTTGTGGACGAAAACGCGGGTGCCGTTCGAGCAGACTTGGCCGTTCGAATAGAAGTTCCCCAGCATCGCACCGCCGATGGCGTTGTCGATGTCGGCATCGTCGAAGATGATCAACGGAGACTTGCCGCCAAGCTCCATGGTCACGTGTTTGATGCCCGCCCCCGCTGTCGCGAAGACCTTGGAACCGGTCGGGACCGACCCTGTCAGCGAGATTTTGTCCACATCATCGTGTCCGGCCAGGGCGGCACCGACATCACCCAGCCCTTGGATGACGTTGTACACACCATCCGGAGCCCCGGCCTCGGTCAGGATTTCCGCGGCCTTCAACGCGCAAAGCGGGGTTGTCTCCGAGGGCTTGAAGATCATCGTGTTGCCGCAGGCGAGGGCGGGCGCGCCCTTCCAGCAGGCGATCTGGGTGGGGTAGTTCCAGGCGCCGAGGCCGGCGCAAACGCCCAACGCCTCCCGGCGAGTGTAGGCGAAGTCACCGCCGAGATCGATCGACTCCCCGCCGATGGACGCGGCAATGCCGCCGAAGTACTCCAACGCATCCGCCGCTGACGTCGCGTCGACGACCAAGGTCTCTTGAAGCGGCTTGCCCGTATCCAGCGTCTCCAGTTCGGAAAGCTCCCGGTTCCGGTCGCGCATGATGGCGGCCGCCCGCTTCAGAATCCGGCCACGCTCCACACCCGGAAGTGCTGCCCAGTCCGCCTGAGCCGCGCGCGCTGCCGCGACAGCCTGTTCCACGATGCCCGGCGTCGCGCTGTAGACCGTTCCTAATGTCTCTCCGGTCGCTGGATAGACGCAGGAGATCGGTGTTCCCGCCGTGTCTTCCACATAGGCGCCATTGATGTAGTGGGAGGCCACCGGTTGCGCGGAACGGGACAGGGTTTCTGCGGCGGACATGGCGGATCGATCCCTCGAAAGGCGGTTGTGAAAGCGGGACCGTACAGGACTGCCAAGGCCGAATGAAGCGCCGAAATCGCGCTCTGACGCTTGGCAACGGACGGCGTCGGAGGTAAGCCCACCCCATGGGCACCCCAAGGGCGGCGTGTCCGTCGGCGGGCGAGGATCCACACGAGAAATGCTCAAGAAGATCCTGAGGTCTGAGACGGGACAGGCGGTGGTGAGTTGGCTGATCGCCCAGCTCATCTACTGGACCGGTAAGAGCATCCGATGGGAGACCGTCCGCCCCGATATCGCGGAGCGGATGTTGTGGACGGACGAGCCAAGGATCGGCGTCTTCTGGCATAACCGGATCATGCTGATGACCCATCTGTGGCATGGGGAAAGCCCAATCGCCATGCTGCAGTCCCCGCATCCGGACGGGCGGCTGATCGCCCGGGCCATCAACCGTCTCGGCTTTCTGACGATCTGGGGGTCGTCCAGCAAAGGCAAGGGTGGATCGGCCGGGCTTCGCAACATCATCAAGGCGCTGCGTGAGGGGACCGTGATCGGCATCACGCCGGACGGCCCGCGCGGCCCCCGCATGCGGATCGAGCCCGGCGTGGTGATGGCGGCCCGGATGAGCGGGGCCGCCGTTGTGCCGGTGGCTTGGAACGTGAAGCACCGGAAGCTTCTGGGTACCTGGGACCGGATGATCCTGGCCCGCCCGTTCTCCCGGGGTGTTTGGGTTTGGGGAGAGCCGATCCATGTCCCGAAGGACGGCGACGTTGAGGAGTGGCGCATCAAGATCGAGGACGCCCTGAACGAGGTATCCGCCACGTCCGACCGTCACTTCGGCCATACCCCGATCGAACCGGCACCGCCCCGCAAAACTGCATCCACGGCGCCCGTGGCGGACACATCGTGATTCTGTCGCTTTACAGCGGGGTCATGACGATCGGCCTGCCCGCGATCGAGAGCCTGCTTCGGCGGCGTGTCGCGCGGGGTAAGGAGGATGCTGCCCGTCTTGGAGAGCGCCGGGGCGTGGGCTCTTTGCCCCGGCCAGGCGGCACGTTGGTTTGGGTGCACGCGGCAAGCGTCGGGGAAAGTGTGGCCGCGCTGGCCCTAGTGCGTCACATGGTGGAGACGGATCCGGATCGGCATGTCCTTGTGACCACCGGGACGGTCACCTCGGCCAAGCTCCTTGTCGGGCTGCTTCCGGATCGTGCAATCCATCAATATCTGCCGGTCGACCGGCCCGCATGGGTCTCCCGGTTCTTGGATCATTGGAAGCCGGACCTTGGCGTATTCGTGGAGTCCGAGCTCTGGCCCAACCTGATCCGGGCGGCACGGTCCCGGTCGATCCCCCTCGCTTTGGTCAATGCCCGGATGTCGCAGGGATCCTACCGCCGCTGGCGCCGCGTCGGGCCGCTGGCGTCTCCGGTATTCCGGTCGTTCGACCTGGCGCTCGCGACAGACACCGCACAGGGTGAGCGTCTCCGGAAACTCGGCATCGGTGCGGTGGAAGCGGTCGGCAACCTCAAGATGGGCGCACCTGCCCTTTCGATCGTGGATGATGACAGGGCGCGTCTGAAGTCACTTCTGGGCAGCCGGCCGGTTTGGCTCGCCGCCAGCACACACCCCGGCGAAGACGAGATCGTGCTGGATGCCCATGCGGTGGCCTTGTTGGATCATCCGGACCTGCTGACCATCCTGGCGCCACGGCACCCCACGCGCGGTGATGACATCGCGGCACTTTGCCGGAGCAGGGGCTTGACGGTCGCCCGGCGCTCTTTGGGAGATGAGCCCCGGCCGGATACCGCGATCTATCTCGTCGACACCTTGGGTGAGATGGGGGCGTTCATGTCGGTGGCGCCAATCGTTTTTGTCGCGGGGTCGTTCGTGCCGGTGGGCGGACACAATCCGATTGAACCCGCGCATTTCGGCTGCGCCATCCTGTTCGGCCCGCTGATGGCGAAGAACCGTGATATCGCCTCGGAGATGGTCGAGGCGGGGGCGGCGCGCCAACTGGAGGACGGCTCTGATCTGGGGCCGGCGATCCGGGATCTCCTGGCCAAGACGGACGACCGGCAGTCCATGGCAAACGCCGCGGCAGCCGTCGTTGACCGTCATAAGGGGGTCGTCGCCCGCATCGCCGACCGCCTGCTCGACCGGATGGAGGATGGCCGGTGAAGGCGCCCCGGTTCTGGGACAAGGGAGGGTTGTTCGGCCATCTCCTGGCGCCGGTGAGCATGATTTGGGCGGCTGGTGCGCGCCGTCAGCGCCTCTCAAGCCGGCCGGTGAGCGTTGGCGCTCCCGTGATCTGTGTTGGCAACGTCGTGGCGGGCGGGGCCGGAAAAACGCCCGTGGCCATCGACATCACGCGGCGCCTGATCAACTTGGGCCATCGCCCGGCCCTCTTGTCCCGGGGATACCGGGGCCGGATCGAAGGACCCGTCCGGGTCGACCGGGACGTGCATATCGCGGCCGATGTAGGGGATGAGCCGCTTCTGCTGGCTGAGGTTGCCGATGCTTGGGTCTCGCGCGACCGGGTGGCGGGTGCGAAGGCCACGGTTGCAGCCGGAGCCGATGTCATCGTCATGGATGACGGGTTGCAGCACCATCGGATCGCCAAAACGGGATCACTGCTGGTTATCGACGGCGGGCAGGGCTTCGGCAATGGCCGCATCATCCCCGCCGGCCCCCTGCGGGAGCCGGTGTCGGATGCGGCCGCGCGGGTCGATGCGGCGGTCATCATTGGTGATGACGGCGCCCACGCCCGCGCCCATCTGCCGCCTGATCTCCCGGTCCTGCGCGCCTCCGTGGTCGCGAACCCGGATGTGGCGCAGGATCTGAAGGGCCGGAAGGTCTTCGCATTCGCCGGCATCGGCCGGCCGGAGAAGGTTCGGCGCACCTTGACGGATCTTGGCTCGGATGTGGTCGGCTGGCGCGCGTTCGGCGACCATCAAACCCTCTATCGCGGGGAGCTTGAGGACATGCTGGAGGAGGCCGAGCGTTTGGGGGCTGTCCCGGTCACCACGGCCAAGGACCACGTCCGCCTCCCAACCGTCTTCCGACCGCTTGTTCGACGCCTGGACGTCGCGCTGGTCTGGCAGGCGCCCGACGCGGTGGATGCATTGATCACGCGGCTGGTGTCCCGTCAGACGAACCGCTAGCTCTGACGCGGTTTACTCGCCTGCTTCCCTCAGCGGTGCGCCGAAGACAACGGGCTCGCCGAGCGCACGGTCGTGAGTCAGCGACGGCACCTTGCGGCGTGCTTCCTCGACCCGGGCCAAATCCAGTTCCGCGGTGATCACGCCGACATCCTCGCCCGCATCCGCCAGGACCTCGCCCCATGGTGCGACGATCACGGAGTGGCCATAGGTCTTCCGGCCCTCCGCATGTTCGCCGGTCTGGGCGGCGGAGACGATGAACGAGCCGGTCTCGATCGCCCGGGCCCGTTGCAGCACATGCCAATGAGCCTCGCCCGTCACCTTGGTGAAGGCGGCTGGGGCGAAGATGACGTTGGCTCCCGCCTGAGCAAGCGAACGGTAAAGGTAGGGGAAACGGATGTCGTAGCAGATGGTCATCCCCATCCGGCCCCAAGGGGTCTCCGCGATGACCGGTTCATCGCCCGCCTGATAGGTGTTCGATTCCCGATAGACCTGACCGTCGCCCACCTGCACGTCGAACATATGGATCTTCGAATACCGCGCGACGATCGTGCCCGATGGATCGACCAGGAAGCTCCGGTTCGCAAGCTTATCGTCGGAGACCTTGATCGAGATCGAGCCGATCAGCAGCCAGACGCCCAGTTCCGCCGCCAGCGCCCGGAACGCGGCCAGGACCTCGTGGGTCTCCTCCGGCTTCGCTTTGGCGAAGGAGAGCTCGCGCTTCGGCTCGAGCATGCCGACGATCTCGGGCGTTGTGATCAGATCCGCACCCATGGCCTTCGCCTGACGGATCAGCGGCGAAACTTCGGCGATGTTGTCGGCCGGGTCGCGCTTGGTGTTGGTCTGAACACAGGCGACGGTGAGCTTGGTCATGGATCGGTTCCCGATGTCCGGTCGGTGAAAGATTGAGGGCACGCGCCGCCGTTAGTCGGCCGCGAGCATCCCGTCGAGCTTACCAGACCGCTCCAGGGCCGCCAATTCGTCGGACCCGCCGATGCCAACGCCGCCGATGAAGATCTGCGGCACCGTATGACGGCCGTCCGCCCGCTCTATCATGGCGCGGCGTTTCGCGGAGGGGGTGACGTCGGTTTCCTCGAAGTCCACACCCTTCGAAGACAGGAGTGACTTCGCACGGGTGCAGAACGGGCACCACTGCGTCGTGTAGATCTCTACTTTAGCCATTGGCGGGGCCTCCTTTTGATCCTCGGCACCCTAGATGATGGCTGACAGCGTCGGCGTCCAGTCCCTGGAACTGATGCTCACGCGGTCGGGATCGTGCAAGCTGTATGTGTCGGAGCCCCAGCGATGGGGAACGAGGCAGCCACCCTCAACCGTTCGGCACCACGCGGGCGACCGTCAGAACGTCGACCGAGGCGGCGCCGGCCCGCAGAAGTGCTCGGCTGCAGGCGGCTACCGTGGCGCCGGTGGTGTAGACGTCGTCGACCAGAACGACCCGTCTCGCCCGGATCTTCTGCAGGGATCGTTTCCGGACCACGAATGCTCCTTCCACGTTGCGGCGGCGCCCGGCGCGGGCCAACCCGCCCTGGGACCGGGTGCGACGCCGCCGGATCAGGGCGTCCGGCATTACGGACAGACGGGTCCGGTGCCCAATCGCGTTCGCCAGGATGGCGGCCTGGTTGTACCGGCGTGACAGAAGCCGGGTCCAATGAAGAGGCACCGGCACGATCACCTCCGCTTGTTCCAGCAGCGACCGCCCGGCGGAGATCGACCACGCGGCGAGCAGCGGGGCGATGTGTGTGGCGTCGGCGTGCTTGAAACGGAGAAGCAGCGGGCGGCACCCGTCGTCGTACACAACCGCGGATCGCGCCTCCCGCCACGGTGGCTCCGACCGGGCGCAGTCGCCGCAGATCGCCGGTCCCGGCACATCGTAGGGAAACGGCAACCCGCATCGCCGACAGAAAGGTGCGCCAACCATGGTGACCGTGGTCCAGCACGACGCACAGAGCCCGCCGGTCGCGGCAACCATTTCGCCACAGGACAGGCATCGGGGCGGCAGCAGAGCGTCGAGCGCGCCGTTGGCTGAGGCACGGCCAACGGACAAAGCAGACGACAGCAAAGCGGCGCGCCAAACGCGCAAATCAAAAGACATGACCCCGGTCACGAAGGACCGGGGTCGATTTATGCTGTCTTCGATGGATCGCGACCCCTCGGAGAGATGCGCGACGAGTCTTTGATCAGGCGGCGAGAGCCGGAAGCTTGAAGGACACCTTGTCCAGATCCGCAACCAGCTGCTCGGCCTTCTCGCCCGGGAGCGGAAGGAACGGCGCCCGCACATTGCGCCAGGCAGCATTGCCGCTCTCACGTGCGAGAAGTTCCTTCAGCGCGGCCGCCGCCGGATAGTTCTGAAGCGTCAACCGCTCAGCGGTCAGGCGCTCCTGGATGGCGTCGACATCTCCAGAACCCGCCTTCCACGCCGCGTAGACATCGCCGCAAAGCTTGCAGGTCACGTTGCCCGTCGCGGTGATGGTGCCGACGCCGCCGACGCGCAGCACGTCGAGGAGATACTGCTCGGTTCCGGCGAAGACGTCAAAACCGTCGAACTCGGCCATGGCCTTCATGTTCTCGAAGTCGCCGGAGCTGTCCTTCACGCCCGAGATCACGCCCGGGAAATCCGCCAGCAGACGCTGGATCAGCGAGTGGCTGAACGGTACCGCAGACATCTGCGGGAAGTGATAGAGATAGACGCGAAGACGGTCGTCACCCACCGCTTCCAGCGTGCGGGCGAAATGGGTGTAGAGACCCTCATCACTGGGGTTCTTGTAGTAGAAGGGCGGCAGCATCAAGGCATCCGCGATGCCGATCTCCAGCGTCTTCTTGGTAAGCTCGACTGTGTCCGGAAGCGCGCAGCAGCCGGTGCCGATCATCAGGCGCTCCTTCGGCAGGTCCGATGCGCCAAGCGCATCCAGGAACGACAGCCGCTCGGACAGCGAGAGCGAGTTCGCCTCACCCGTGGTGCCGAACAGCAGAACGCCGTCGCAGCCGTTCTCCAGCAGCCACCGTGTATGGGCGATGGTGCCCTCGACATCGACCGACAGATCGTCCTTGAAAGCGGTCAAGCCCGCCGCCATGACACCGGTGATCCGTTTGCTATCGGCCATGAAATCCTCCCTATCGCCCAAGGGGCGCATGTGCACCGGGTAGACCCTGCCCCCCGGAATGGCGGCGGGAGACTACGTCGACAGTCCTATCCGATCAAGCAGCACTCACTGGCTGGGTCGGCGTTGTGGGTTGGTCGCTTTGATTTTGTTCTGAAAACAGGAAGTTGCCACGCGAGCCTTCGAACCCGTTCCCGCCTAATGGAGGACGTGCTGGCTTTTCCTAAGGCCGGGTAGCGGCCTTCTTCTTCTCGCGGGCGATCAAGGCTTTCTTCCTGTCCTCACCCCAGCGGTAGCCCGACGTCGAGCCGTCCGCACCGACGACCCGGTGGCACGGAACAAGAAGGGCGACGGGGTTGCGGGCGCAGGCCTGGCCGACAGCGCGCACGGCCTTCGGATTGTCGATTGCCTCGGCGACCTGGGCGTAGCTCCAAACCTCACCCTTCGGAATGGATGTCAACGCCTGCCACACCGCCCGTTGGAAAGCCGTTGCCTGGACTTCCACAGGGAGCGCGGAACTGGGTGCCCGGCCCGCGATGATGTCGAGAACGGCTGAGACCTCGGAGGTCAGACCCGCGTGATCGGGCGCGATGGCCGCTTTCGGGAGGGCGGCTCTAAGCTCTTCCAAAAGTTGGTCATCGGTTTTTCCCAAAGCAACGAAGCACACCCCCGCTTCCGTTCGGGCGACCAGAAGACGGCCGAGATCGGTCTCCGCCGTCGCCCAGGAGACCACGGCACCCTCGCCACCCCGGCCCCACCGGGCCGGAGTCATGCCAAGGACGGAATTGGATTTCTCGTACAACCGGCTGGAGGACCCATAACCGGCGTCGTAAAGCGCGTTCGTTACCGTCTCGCCGTCGTGGAGGCCGTCCTTCAGGCGTTCCACCCGGCGGGCGTCCCAATAGGCACGGGGGGTCACGCCGACCAGACGCTTGAAAGACCGTTGCAGATGAAAGGCGCTGACGCCGACGGCTTGGGCGAGGTCGGCCAGGGTTGGTGCGGCCTCGTCCGCCGTTTCCAGAAGCCGACAGGTCTCGGCGACCGCCGCCGCCATCGGATCTTCCGCCTTCTTTCCGCCACCGCATCGCTTGCACGCTTTGTAGCCCGCAGCTGCCGCCATCTCGGCCGTATCGAAGTAACGGACGTTCTCCCGTTTTGGCTGCCTGCTGCGGCAACTCGGTCGGCAATAGATCCCCGTCGTGACGACCGCGTAGACGAATTGACCGTCCGCGGCGGTATCGTTCTCAGTCACCGCCCGCCACCGGTCGTCATCCGACATGATCATTGCCGTGTTCATTCCGGGGGTCCCCTTCGCGCGTGCCGACGGGACTGCGTCTGCCGCGGTTAAGCCCAATACAGTGGCGCCGGTTGCCGTCGTGTCCATAAGACTGTCCTCCGATCCATGTCCTATGGATATCTAGCGGGCATGTGATTCGAGCCCCATCCGTGCCTTGCTCTCTTATCAGACTAACCGTGGAAAGGGCACACCCGCACCCATCGCTTTCGTCGTGCAGGTGTCGATGGCTGGCGGCGCGCCGCCGGATCGGTAAGATTGCCGGGCTCCAAACTCTGCCAAGAGACGTCCATGCCCGCACCGCTCGACCGCCTGACCCTCCACATCAAAAATAACCGTGCGGGCGAGGACTTGTTTCGGACCACCCCGGAACGCTGGGCCGCCGCCTGTGCGCGGCATCCGGAGACGGCCGAGTCTGTGGATGTGGTGCTCGACTTCGACACGGACCGGTTCGAGGAGTCCATGGCAACCGCCCATGGCCTCGTCACCTGGGACCTGCCGACAGACGATCTCGCCGGGAAGGCACCAAATCTTCGCTGGATACACATCATCGGTGCCGGGGTGGAGCATCTCCAGCCGCTGGATTGGCTGCCGCGCGGGGTGACGCTCACCAACAACAGGGGTGTGCATGCAGAGAAGACGGCCGAGTCCGCCGCCATGGCCGTGCTGATGCTTCACAACCGCATCCCGGCCTACGCGACGGATCAGCGTGCACGGCGGTGGGATCCGGTCTTCGTACCGCCGATCACCGGCAAGACGGTGGCCGTTGTCGGCGTTGGAGAGATGGGCGGGGCGGCCGCGCGCGCGTTCAAACGGCTCGACCTCCGGGTCCTCGGCGTCCGTCGGGGCGGCAAGGGTCACCGCGCCGTCGACCGGATGGTCGGGCCGGAGCATCTGCATGAGGTGCTGGCCGAGGCGGACTTCGTTCACATCGCCCTTCCGATGACGGAGGAGACTCGGGGGCTGATCGACGGAGCGGCCCTTGATGCAATAAAACCTGGGGCCGGGCTGACCAATTTCGGGCGGGGGCCCGTGATCGACCACACCGCATTGGCCAAGCGCCTTCGGTCAGGTCACCTCTCCGGGGCCGTTCTGGATGTGCACGACCAGGAACCCCTGCCGCCGGATGCCGTGATCTGGGATGTGCCGAACCTGATTATCACCCCGCACGTCTCTTCCGACGATCATGAGTCCTACTTGCCGCTGACCCTGGATTTGGTGTTCGACAACGCGTCCCGGCTGCCTCGGGGGCGGTCTCTACGAAACCGGGTCCGGCCGAAACTGGGTTACTAACATCGCGACAGTCTTCTTGCGCCGTTGGCGGTCGAATTCTGGTAGATGTGACCTAGATCAAAGCGGAGGATCGGACGGTTGTGGTGGAAGGTCCCCGCGCCTATAACCCGCTCGCCAGATCCCGTCCCCGGGAGGGGACCCAACGGACCCAGGAGATACGCACATGACCGAGGTCGTCATCGCCGCCGCGGCTCGCACGCCGATTGGCTCATTTGGTAAGGGTCTCGCGACCCTCAGTGCCGCCGAGCTTGGCGAAATCGCCATCCGCGAAGTGCTGTCTCGCGCGGGCGTCGCCGCTGAGGATGTGGACGAGGTCATCCTCGGCAACGTTCTCACCGCGGCCGCCGGCATGAACACGGCCCGTCAGGCCTCGATGTTCGCGGGCATCCCGCAAGAGCGGACAGCGATGACCATCAACCAGGTCTGCGGCTCCGGCCTCCGCGCGATCGCGCTTGGCCGTCAGGCGATCCTGAGCGGTGACAGCAGCATCGTGATCGCCGGTGGCCAGGAAAGCATGAGCACGGCCCCCCACGCCCAGAACATCCGCAACGGCCAGAAGATGGGCAATCTCGAGTTCGTCGACACGATGATCAAAGACGGCCTCTGGGACCACTTCAACGGCTACCACATGGGCAACACTGCCGAGAACGTAGCGGAGAAGTATCAGATCTCGCGCGACCAGCAGGACGCCTTCGCCGCCGCCTCCCAGGCGAAGGCGGAAGCCGCCCAGAAAGACGGCCGGTTCGCGGACGAGATCGTTCCGGTGACCATCAAGACCCGGAAAGGCGACATCGTCGTTGATACGGATGAGCATCCGCGCCACGGCACCACAGTCGACGCACTCGGCAAGCTTCGCCCGGCCTTCGCGAAAGAGGGCACGGTGACGGCAGGCAACGCCTCGGGCATCAACGACGGCTCCGCCGTTGTCGTGCTGATGACCGCTGAGGAAGCCGAGAAGCGCGGTGTCGAGCCACTTGCCCGGATCGCGTCCTGGTCCACGAACGGCGTTGACCCGGCGGTGATGGGCACGGGTCCGATCCCAGCCAGCCAGGCGGCGCTCGCCAAGGCGGGCTGGTCCGTGGGGGACTTGGATCTGGTCGAGTCGAACGAAGCCTTCGCGGCTCAGGCCTGTGCGGTGAACAAGGAACTCGGCTGGGATCTCGAGAACGTCAACGTGAACGGCGGCGCGATCGCGCTTGGACACCCGATCGGGGCGTCCGGCAGCCGGATCATGACGACGCTTCTCCACGAGATGAAGAAGCGGGATGCCAAGAAGGGCCTCGCCACGCTGTGCATCGGTGGCGGCATGGGCATCGCGATGTGTGTCGAGCGGCCGTAACAGCCGCGCGGAACTCGGACAGAAAGGCGGCGCCGGCTATGTATCGGCGCCCGCCGGACCGGAGCGGGGCTACCGGTTCATGTGAGGAAATCCCAAACCAAGAAACGGGAGCAGGGAAATGGGCAGAGTAGCAGTGGTGACGGGCGGAACCCGCGGCATCGGTGAAGCGATCAGCGTCATGCTGAGAGACGACGGCTTCACCGTCGCGGCGAACTACGCCGGGAACGAAGAGCGGGCGAAGGCCTTTACCGACCGCACGGGGATCAAGGCCTACAAGTTCGATGTTTCCGACTTCGAGGCCTGCCAGGCGGGCGTCGCTGCGATCGAGGCGGATCTCGGCCCGGTGGACGTTCTGGTCAACAATGCTGGCATCACCCAGGACGGCACCATCCACAAGATGGACCACGACATGTGGCAGTCCGTCATCGACACGAACCTGGGCTCCTGCTTCAACATGAGCCGGTGCGTGATCGAAGGCATGCGAGGCCGGAAGTACGGCCGCATCGTCAACATCGGCTCGATCAACGGCCAGGCGGGCCAGTACGGGCAGGTCAACTACGCCGCCGCCAAGTCCGGCATCCACGGTTTCACCAAGGCGCTGGCCCAGGAAGGTGCCCGCTACGGCATCACGGTCAACGCGATCGCGCCGGGCTACATTGACACCGACATGGTCGCCGCTGTTCCCGCCAACGTGCTGGAGAAGATCGTCGCCCGCGTGCCGGTCGGCCGCCTCGGCAAGGCCGAGGAAATCGCCCGGGGAGTGAGCTTCCTGGTCGCTGAGGACGGTGGGTTCATCACCGGCTCGACCCTGTCCATCAACGGTGGTCAGCACATGTACTGAGCGGGTCTGGAAGCAGACGGATCAAGAGCGCCCCGGTCTCGTGCCGGGGCGTTTCTCTTTTCGAAGGATGGTTGCTACTCGGCGGCTTCCGGACGGCGCAGCAGACCGCCAATGTCGAAACAGCACCCCTCACACATCTTGTCGCCGTTCATGAGATAGTTCCGCAGCCAGTCACGGACCGGCGGGCTGACCCAAGCCTCCTCCATCGGCGTGAACAGGATGTTGGTATGCTGGTAGATCGACGTATCGAAGGTCGTGCAGCACGGCGTCATATAGCCGTCGACCGTGATGTAGGGGGAGAAGACCGGGCGGGCGCAGCGCTTGACCCCGTCATGCTCCTCAATCGTTGCGGTATTTAGCACCAGCCGGATGTGCGGGATCTCGGACCGCATCCGGAAGAGAATGTCTCGCAGCAGGGCCAGTTCGCGGCCGTTCAAGGTCGACGTGGGGGCGTTCGATCCGTCCGCCTGGTAGCTGATGACCGGCTGGATCTCGACCGTGAACTGCTTGCCGGGAAAGAGTTCCCGTCCCATGGCGTCGAGTTCCGCCAACGTGTTGGGGATGTCGAACCAGTTCAGCTTGCTGGCCACCATGGAAATGACGATGACGCCGTAGGTCCGGTAGATGTCCCACAGCATCGACTTCATCTTCTCAAGCTTGGTGCCGGACCGGCACCGCTCGGCGATGATCGGGTTCATCGAGTCGACTGACACGCACACGTAGCTCAAGCCTGCGTCCCGCAGCTCTGCGAAGTATTCCGGCGTCCGGGTAACTGCGTTCGTGTTGAGCGTCAGGTGCTTGAACCGGCCAGATTCCTTCGCATACCGGACCATGCCGATCAGGTCCGGGTTCAGCGTCGGCTCACCGATGCCCTGCAGGACCAGGATCTCCGCGGGGAACGAATGCTCGATCAAGCGTTCGAACTTCGCTTGGGAAAGATGGCTGTCCACCCACTGCCCCGCGTTCAACCCAACCGTACGGGAGCATTCCTGACAGAAGAGGTTGCAATAGGTCGTCACTTCGATCTGGAGACGCCGAAGCTGCTCCGGCGGGTCGAGGCGGCTGGGTCGGTACTCGGTCATGTGCATCCTCTCCGTTCGAGGAGAGACATGCCGTCTCGGCGCCCAGCCGTCAACCGCGGCCGGGCGCGTCAATTGCGACGCTTGAGACGGCGGGGTTTACTCCGCGGCGTCGAGATAGCTCTCCATCGGCGGGCAGGAGCAGACGACGTTTCGGTCACCGTGGACGTTGTCGATCCGACCGACAGGCGGCCACACCTTGTTGTGACGCAGCCGGGCGACCGGATAGGCGCCGACCTCACGGGAGTAGGGGCGGCTCCAGCGATCGCCAATGACGTCCTCAGCGGTATGCGGCGCGTGACGCAGCGGGCTGTCGTCGACGGGGACTTCCCCTCTTTCCACGGCCGCGATTTCCGCCCGGATGGCGATCATCGCCTCACAGAAGCGATCCAGTTCCGCCAGCGACTCGCTCTCCGTCGGCTCGATCATCAGCGTGCCCGCGACCGGGAACGACATGGTCGGCGCGTGGAAGCCGTAATCCATCAGCCGCTTCGCCACATCGTCGACGGAGACGCCGCACGCGTCCTTCAACGGGCGGAGGTCGATGATGCACTCATGCGCCACCAGTCCGTCACGGCCGGTGTAGAGGACCGGGTAGTGATCGGACAACCGCTTGGCGAGGTAGTTGGCGCTGAGAATCGCGACCTCGGTCGCCCGCTTCAGGCCCGAGGCCCCCATCATCGCGATATAGGCCCAGGAGATCGGCAGAATGCCGGCACTACCGTACGCAGCGGCGGAGACCGCACCCACATGATCCTCTTCCCCCTCGACCGTCCGGTGGCCCGGCAGGAACGGTGCGAGATGGGCGCCGACACCGATCGGCCCGACACCGGGTCCGCCCCCACCGTGGGGAATGCAGAAGGTCTTGTGGAGGTTCAAGTGCGAGACATCGGAGCCGAACCGCCCCGGGCGGCAGAGGCCCACCATGGCGTTGAGGTTGGCGCCGTCCATGTAGACCTGTCCGCCGTGGTCATGGACGATCGCGCAGATCTCGCCGATGGCCTCTTCGAACACGCCGTGGGTCGAGGGATAGGTGACCATGAGAGCGGCGAGCTTCTCGGAATGCTCCTCAGCCTTGGCCTTCAGGTCGTCAATGTCCACATTGCCCTGGTCGTCGCATTTCACGACGACCACCCGCATGCCGGCCATCGAGGCGGAAGCGGGATTGGTGCCATGCGCAGAGCTTGGGATCAGGCAGATGTCGCGGCCCGCATCGCCCCGGCTTTGGTGATAGGCCCGGATCGCCAGCAAACCCGCATACTCACCCTGGGACCCTGCGTTGGGTTGCAGTGACACGGCCGCGTAGCCAGTGATCTCCGCCAGCCAGCTTTCCAGCTCACGGATCATGGCGAGATAGCCCTCAACCTGATCCGCGGGCGCGAACGGATGAATGTTCGCGAACTCCGGCCACGTGATCGGCAGCATCTCCGTCGTCGCGTTCAGCTTCATCGTGCAGGAGCCGAGCGGGATCATCGACCGGTCGAGCGCGATGTCCTTGTCCGCCAGGCGCCGGAGATAGCGGAGCATGTCCGTCTCGCTGCGGTAGCTGGTGAAGACCGGATGCGTCATGAACGGACTGGTGCGGACAAGTCCGTCGGGAAGTGTTTCCTCAAGTGCCGCGTCGATCTGGTCGAAGGAGATCTGCTCCAGATTGTCGAAGGCGGTCAGCGACCAAAGCCGCTCGACCACCGCGCGGTCCGAGGTCTCGTCCAGCGTAATGCCGACCCGGTCCTCGAAAGCGCGCAGGTTGATGCCCTCGATCCGGGCGCCCTCCATCACCGTGTGCGTCCAGTCGTCGGTGCGGACGACGATCGTGTCGAACGCACCGGTCGTCTCGATCCTGTAGCCGAGTTGGATCAGGCCCCGGGCGAGGATCATGGTGAGCCTGTTTACCCGCTTCGCGATCCGCCGGAGGCCGTCCGGACCATGCCATACCCCGTACATGCCTGCGATGACCGCCAGCAGAACCTGGGCCGTGCAGATGTTGCTGGTCGCCTTGTCCCGGCGGATGTGCTGCTCCCGCGTCTGGAGCGCCAGACGGTAGGCGGGGGCACCATGGCTGTCGATCGACACACCGACCAACCGCCCGGGGAGGGAACGCTTATAGGCATCCCGGGTAGCGAAGTACGCTGCATGCGGACCGCCGAAGCCCATGGGAACGCCGAACCGCTGGGTTGAGCCGACGACCACATCGGCCCCCATCTCACCCGGAGAGGTCAGGACCGTCAGGGCCAGGATGTCGGCGATGGTGATGGCCAAGGCGCCCGTCTCATGGACCGTCGCGAAGAAGTCGGTCCAATCGTGGGTGGAGCCGAGCGTATCCGGATATTGCACGATGACGGCGAACGCATTCTTGCCCTCGGATTGCCAAGCGGACTGGAGATCCTCTGCGACAACAACCTTGAGACCGAGAGGCTCAGCCCGTGTCTCTAGGACATCGAGGGTCTGGGGATGACAGGTGGCAGAAACGATGATGGTCGAGCCCTTTGCCTTGCCCACCTTCTTGGCGAAGGTCATCGCTTCGGCTGCCGCGGTGGCCTCGTCGAGCAACGAAGCGTTCGCGATCTCCATGCCGGTGAGGTCGCTGACCATGGTCTGGAAGTTGATCAGCGCTTCCAGTCGTCCCTGGGAGATCTCCGGCTGATACGGGGTGTAGGCGGTGTACCACGCCGGATTCTCAAGCAAGTTCCGCTGGATGACCGGCGGCGTGACGGTGCCTGTGTAGCCCATTCCGATCAGAGAGGTGGCCACCCGGTTGTTATCCGCATGCCGTCGGAGTCGCGTCAGCACGGCCTCTTCCGTCATCGCCTCTCCCAACGCCAGCGGCTCGCTGGACCGGATTGAGGCCGGTACGGTCCGCTCGATCAGATCGTCCAGGTTCTCCAGACCGATCGCCGACAACATGGCGGCCTGCTCCTGCTCGTCCGGCCCGATGTGCCGGTAGAGGAAGTCGTCGGTGCTGGCGAGATCAGCGTAACGGTCGGTCATTTTCGGTCTCCACGAGGGGACGGTCGGGCAGGGAGGGCTGTGGGCGGGACGGGCTCAGTCCGCGATAAAGGCTTTGTAGGCCGCGTCGTCCATCAGGGCGTCGAGTTGAGCCGTATCCACGAGCTTGATCTTGAAGAACCAGCCGGCCCCCATCGGGTCGCTGTTGACGGTATCCGGCGCGTCGGCGAGCGCCTCGTTGACTTCGACGATCTCGCCCGTGACCGGAACGTAGATCTCGCTGGCGGCCTTGACGGACTCGACGACACCGCCGGCATCGCCTTTCTCATAGGTTTTGCCGACCTCCGGCGCTTCGACAAAGACCACTTCGCCAAGCTGTTCCTGGGCGTGGTCGGTGATGCCGACGGTGCCGACGTCGCCGTCGAGGGAGATCCACTCATGATCTTCGGTGTACTTGATGGTGGCCATGTCTAATCCTCCGAAAGAGCGTGGTGACGCGCCTCAGCGCTTATAGGACGGGGTGATGAACGGAAGGTCTGCGACCTGGCCCGGAACGGCCTTGCCGCGGATGTCAAAGGCGATCGCGGAATCGGTTGCAGCGTGGTCCGTGGCGACGTAGCCCATACCGATGGTCCCCTCGACCGAGAGGCCGAAGCCGCCGCTGGTGACGACGCCGATATCTTCGCCGCCTGTGGAGAGG
This sequence comes from Thalassobaculaceae bacterium, assembly GCA_963691835.1. GTDB lineage: Bacteria > Pseudomonadota > Alphaproteobacteria > Thalassobaculales > Thalassobaculaceae. Next base: position 1,658,050 of record OY829383.1, on the reverse strand, counting down.
ATGCGCGTCCCCTCCCGCGCGGGCGCCCGACCCTCCGGCCGGAAGCCGACCCGCCGTCGTGACGGGCCATCCGCGATCTGCTGCACGATGGTGGCGTGGCCGGGAAAGCCCCCCTCTGCCCGGCGCCGCTTGCCGACCGCCCAGACAAGGTTAGCCTCCACCGGCGTGGTGGTCGGATCGATATCGTGGCCGTGAAGGCACAGACCGGCTTCGAGCCGCAGAGAGTCCCGCGCGCCGAGGCCGACCGGCGCCACCTCCGGGTTTTCCAGCAGCTTGGCGGCCAGCGCCTCGGCATCCCCGGTGGGAACAGAGATCTCGAACCCGTCCTCGCCCGTATAGCCCGACCGGGTGACAATCGCGTCGATCCCCCCGATCGAAAGAGGGGCCGACTGAAGAAAAACAAGGTCCGCGGCACCAGGCGCCAAGCTGGCCAAGGCCGTCTCCGCTGACGGCCCCTGCAGCGCAATCAGCGCCCGGTCCACAAGCGCGACAACGCTGTCGCCCAAAGCCGCCGTCATATGCGCGATATCCGCATCCTTGTTCGCGGCGTTAACGACGACGAACAGGTGGTCGTCGAACCGGGTCACCATCAGGTCGTCTAGAATACCGCCTGCGTCGTTTGTCAGCAGGGTGTAGCGGGTCCGGCCGGGCTTCAGTGCTTGGAGATCGCCCGTGATAAGTGCCTCCAGACGCGCGGCCGCGTCGGCGCCCTCGATCCGGACCTGACCCATGTGGGAGACGTCGAACAGCCCGGCTTTTGACCGGGTATGGGCATGCTCCGCCCGGATGCCGTCGGGATACTGGACAGGCATGTCATAGCCAGCGAACGGCACCATCTTGGCGCCAAGGCTCACATGCAGCGCGTTGAGCGGGGTTTGTTTGAGCGTGTCCGACACGCGGGATCCTCCGACGACAGTATGCCTCCGCCCGGTCTCCCGAGCATCCGGCCCCCTCTGTCGTGGAACCTGAGAGATTCACCTGCGTCTGCACGACGGCAGACCGGCTTACCCCTTCGGTGGAGCGGCATGCGCCGCCCGGCTTTCCAGAGTTCCCTCGCCGCGAGGTCCTTTTGCCTGAGAGTTTCCGGGGCGGTTGCTCCTTCGGCGCCAGCCGGTTTCCCGGCCAGTCTCTCCCTCGCGGGTCGTCGGCTGATCAGACTGTACTGTACCCGGCCGAAACTTCCAACCGCTGTCGCGCATCCGTCGTCGGAAGACGGATTAGCGGCGCGATGAGCTGGCGGACATGGCACACTCCCGGGGCCGAAGCAGCGGCAATCAGCACAAAGGATGATGACCATGGACGTGACCCCGGGCGCGACCACGCTTGCGGAGTTGGAGCGGATCTATCGGGGGGACGGGCCGGTGACGCTCGCCGCCGATGCGAAGGAGAGGGTCGAGCGGTCAGCCGCCGTGATTCGGGATGCTGCCGCTGGTGACGCGGCGGTCTACGGCGTGAACACGGGCTTCGGCAAGCTCGCCTCTACCCGGATCGCGCCAGGTGAGACCGAACGGCTGCAGCGGAACCTGATCCTGTCCCATTGCTCCGGCGTCGGGGATCCGTTGCCGGGTCCCGTTGTCCGGCTGGTCATCGCCTTGAAGCTTCTGTCGCTCGGCCGGGGGGTGTCGGGCGTGCGCTGGGAGATCGTCACCCTGCTGGAGGGCATGCTGGCCGCAGGCGTGCTGCCGGTGGTGCCCGGGCAGGGTTCGGTCGGCGCGTCCGGAGATCTGGCGCCGCTTGCCCATGTGACCGCTGTGATGATCGGCGAGGGGGAGGCCGAGTTCGGCGGCAAGCGTCTCCCAGGTGCCGATGCCTTGGCAGCGGCGGGTCTGACCCCGGTTGTTCTCGGGCCCAAGGAAGGGCTGGCGATGATCAACGGGACCCAGGTCTCGACCGCGCTGGCGCTTGCCGGGTTGTTCGAGACGTGGCGGTGCGCGGAGACCGCCCTTGTTACCGGCGCTCTGGCCACCGACGCGGCCATGGGGTCTGCCGCCCCCTTCCGTCCCGCGATCCACTCGGTGCGGGGCCACGCGGGGCAGATTGAGGCGGCGCGGACCTTGAGGGCCCTGATGGCCGGCTCCGAGATCCGGGAGAGCCATCGGGAAGGGGATGAGCGGGTCCAGGACCCATACTGCATCCGCTGTCAGCCCCAGGTCATGGGGGCCTGCCTGGATCTGCTTCGGCAGGCCGGCGCGACGCTCGCCGTCGAGGCCAATGCCGCAACCGACAACCCGCTTGTCTTCGCGGACGAGGAAGACGGCCCCGCCATCCTCTCTGGCGGGAATTTCCACGCGGAGCCTGTCGCCTTCGCCGCCGATCAGATGGCGCTGGCCATCGCCGAGATCGGTGCCGTCACCCAGAGACGGATCGCGCTTCTTGTGGATCCGGCGTTGAGCTTTGGTCTGCCCGCGTTCCTGAGCCCCGATCCGGGCGTGAACTCAGGGTTCATGATCGCCGAAGTCACCACCGCGGCGTTGATGTCGGAAAACAAGCAGCGGGCGGCCCCGTGCTCAGTCGACTCGACACCAACAAGTGCGAACCAGGAGGATCACGTCTCCATGGCCGCCCACGCGGCCCGGCGGCTCCTGGACATGGTCGACAATCTGGGGCGGATCGTTGCGGTGGAGCTTCTGGTCGGTGCCCAGGGGATTGAGATGCGCGGGCCTCTCAAGACCAGCCCGGTCCTGGACGATGCCATCCGTCTGTTGCGGAAATCGGTGCCCTCCCTCAAGGAGGACCGGTTCATGGCGACAGATATCGAAGCGGCGAACGCGTTGGTACGGTCCGGCTCCCTGCCCAAAGCGGCTGGGATCACGATGCCGCCGCTTGACCCGAACTGAGGTCTCAAAAGGAAACCGCCCGGGAAAGACCCGGGCGGCGACCAAACTCAAACCTGCGGAACCGTACTATTCGCGGTTGCCGAACAGCATCATCAGCATGATGAACAGGTTGATGAAGTCGAGGTAGAGGCGAAGGGCGCCCAGGATCGACTTCTTCGCGGCAACCTCTTCGCTGTCGGCTTCCCAGTACATCTCTTTGATCTGCTGGGTGTCGTAGGCGGTGAGGCCGGCGAACACCAGCACGCCGATCACCGAGATCGCGAACTGCATCGCCGAGGAGCCAATGAAGATGTTCACGATGCTGGCGATCACGATGCCGATCAGGCCCATGAACAGGAACGAGCCCCAGCCGGAGATGTCTTTCTTCATCGTGTAGCCGAAGAGGCTCAGCCCCGCGAAGGCGGCAGCCGTGATGAAGAAGACGCGCGCAACGCTCTCACCCGTGTAGACGAGCAGGATCGAGGACAGCGACAGGCCCATCAACGCGGCGTACAGCCAAAACACCATGCGGGCGGTGGACGCCGACATCGCATGGATCCGTGCTGAGAACAGAAGGACCAAGCCGATCGGGGCCAGCATGATGACCCACTTCAACGGCGACGCGTAGATCGCGATGCCGAGGCTCGTCAGTTCGCCGTTCGAGACGGCCAGGTTAGAAACGCCGATTGCAAACAGGCCGGTGATCGCAAGCCCGATGCACATGTTGTTATAGACACCGAGCATGTACTCCCGAAGGCCGACGTCGATCTCTGACGCCTCTGCCTGCGCTCGGGTCATCGTCCGCCGGTCTAGTGCCATGGTGGATGCCCTCTTTGGGTGGTTGGACTCGGACATTAACGTAATAAACATCACCCCGGGTTTCAATTCCCGAAGCGTCATTAAACGACCGATTTAACGTTGTATTTGTACGTTTTTGACCGCTTTTGAAGTGCGACTATTCCGCCGCGGCCTGCGCTTCCCGTTCCCGCTTGCGCAGACGCACGCTGTCCGACTTAAGCTGACCGCAAGCGGCTGAGATATCGCGCCCACGCGGTGTCCGGACAGGGGACGCATAACCGGCGTTCATGACGATCCGCGCGAACTTGTCGATCCGCTCATCGCTGGAGCAGATGTAGTTGCTGCCCGGCCACGGATTGAACGGGATCAGATTGATCTTGGCAGGGATGCCCTCGATCAACTTCACAAGCGCCCGGGCGTCCGCATCGCTGTCGTTGATCCCGTCGAGCATGACATACTCAAAGGTTATCCGGCGGGCGTTGTTGACCCCGGGATAGGTACGGCAGGCCTCAATCAGGTCTTTCAGCGGGTACTTCTTGTTGATCGGCACCAGAATGTCGCGGACGTCGTCGGTAACGGCGTGGAGGGAGATCGCGAGATTGACGCCGATCTCTTCCCCAGCTTGGCGCATCATCGGCACGACACCGGAGGTAGACAGGGTGATGCGCCGCCGCGAAAGGCCAATCCCCTCGTTGTCCATGGCGATCGCCATGGCCGTCTTGACCGCATCGAAATTGTAGAGGGGCTCGCCCATGCCCATCAGCACGATGTTGGTGAGGTTACGATCCTCTTTGCCGGCCGGCCAATCGCCGAGTGCGTCCATCGCCAGCATGATCTGCCCCACGATCTCCCGCGAGGTCAGGTTCCGGACAAGGCGCTGTGTGCCGGTGTGACAGAACGAGCAGGTCAGCGTACAGCCGATCTGGGAGGATACACAGAGCGTGCCCCGGTCCTCTTCCGGAATGTAGACCGTCTCCGCCTCGTTGCCGTCCGGGAAGCGCAGCAACCATTTCGCCGTACCGTCGTTGGAATGCTGGGCCTTGGTGACCACGGGGCGTCCGATGACAAACCGTTCCGCGAGTTGCTCCCGCAGCGGTTTGGCGAGGTTCGACATGTCGGCGAAATCTGTCACCCCGCGCCGGTAGATCCACTGCCGCACCTGGGTCGCCCGAAATCGGGGAAGGCCAATTTCCGCAAATGTGGCTTCAAGACCCTGCCGGTCGAGCCCCACGAGATCGCTTCGCTGATCGGCCAAAGCCATTGCTGCCGGGAGAGGGCCGGGCGCCGTCATGTTTTCCGATTGAAGAGTCATGGGCGCAACATGAGGAGATCCCGCCCCTTAGGCAAGTCCCCATCCCGAATGAACCCTTTCGGACGAGTCCGATTGCCGAGTCGGGCTTAGCTGTCGCAGGCCTTGTCGATCATCTTGCGGGTCGCTGTGAAGCCGCGGAGGGAATAGGTGTCCGTCGTCACTGTCCCCCGGGTCGACACCCCTGTCACGACCATGCGGGAGCCCTTGATCATCGCGCTGACAAGTTTTTTGTCGTCCGCGGGACCCGCCGGATAAGCCCGGTCTCCGGACGTAAACATGTCAAAGCCATTGCTTCCGATCTTCACCGAAACCTCTGAATTCTCCCGGTAGGTGTATCCAGCGACGATGCTGACCACGTCCCGGGAGCCTTGGGTCGGCCGGTGGGTGACCAGGGCATAGGCGTCGCCGCGGCGGGTGTAGTCGCCTTTCTGCGTCGTCGGCGCGCTGGCCATGTAGCAGACCAGATTTCCCGAACTTTCAAAGGTGTAGGCCATCCAGTCACCGTTGCCGCCCAGATGTGTGGGCTGCTGCGCGAGTGCCGGTCCGGCCCCCGTGGCCGTCACGATGACCGTCAATATCCAGCAAAGAAGAAGTTTCTTCGACATCGAGTAATCCGTTTGATGCGCGTTTCCAGAGACCCGGTTCTTGGTTCCGCGAGTGATGGCATGCCATCTCATGCGCCGAGATTCAATCCGCCTAATTTGACGAGAGTTTGTCGCCTCCGTGCTGGTTGAATGTTCTTCGAGGAACGGCGCCATGATCCAAACTCGTCTGCGAACCGTAAAGATAATTGTGGGCAATATGAATGCGTGGAGAGGGTCCGCTTGTGATCAACGCCGTTCGCCAGATAAAACAGGTTGGTAGACAGCGTTCTCGGGACCCCGGCATGGCCCTGGTTCACGACGGATTGATTGAGGCGATTGCAACTGACCGCGACAAGGCGGCGTTCGGGTCTCTTTTCGATCATTTCGCACCACGTTTGAAATCATATCTGCTGCGTTTGGGCTGCGACGAATCGACGGCTGAAGACGTGATGCAGGAAGCCATGATCACGGTATGGCGAAAAGCGGAGAGCTTTGACCGGAGGCAGGCGAGCGCGAGCACGTGGATCTTCACCATCGCGCGGAACAAAAGGATCGATCGGATTCGGCGGGAATCCCGGCCGGAACTTGATCCTGAAGACCCGGCCTTGGTGCCGTCTGAGCCGACGCCCGCCGACACGGTGATCGAGAGCACACAGAACGAGAAGCGGTTGAAAGCTGTCCTCAGCGCTCTGCCGACCGAACAGGCGGACCTGATCCGCCTTGCTTATTACGACGATCGCTCCCATCGGGATATTGCCGAGGATCTCGGCCTGCCCTTGGGAACGGTCAAATCCAGGATTCGCTTGGGCCTTGCGAGGCTGCGGAGCCTGCTTGATGAGACGGAATGACGACCATGAATACGACGCCGCGCCACCATCCAAGCGAAGACATGCTGCTGGAGTATGCGACCGGCAGCATGAACGAACAGGCGAGCGTGCTGATCGCGACCCATTTGGCCCTCTGTCCCATGTGCCGGGAAAAGGTCCGCGCGATGGAGAGCGTCGGCGGCGCGCTGATCGATGAGATCGAGCCCGCGTTGGTTGGAAGCGACGCGCGCCAGAATGTCATGGCGATGCTGGACGCTCCGGAAGCCAAGCCGCTTGTCGCCCGTCGGGAACCAGCGTTCTCCGAGGAGACCCAGAAGCTCATTCCGGAGCCACTGCGCAGCCGGCTTGCGGGGGATATCGAATCGCTTCCCTGGCGGACGGTTGGCCGTGGCATTCGCGATCTTCGGCTCTCTGACGATGAGAACGGGTTTCAGTCCTCGCTCATCCGCATTCGTCCGGGCGAGGCGGTACCTCAGCATACCCACCACGGCAACGAGCTGACCCTTGTCCTTAAGGGGGCGTTCACGGACGAAACCGGCCTCTATGCCCGGGGCGATGTGGCCTTCGCGACCAGTGACATCGACCACCAGCCGGTGGCCGAGGCCGATGAGGAATGCCTTTGTTTCGCGGTCGTCGATGGCGGCCTGCGCCTGACCGGCCCGGTTGGCAGGTTCCTCAACGTCTTCATGCGCTACTAGACCGGGCGCCGCCTAGCGCTCCCAGACGACCCGCCCGTCCAGTACGGTCATATCGACTTGGATCTCCCGGATTTCGTCGGTCGGGATGTCGAAGATGTGGCGGTCCAACACGGCAACGTCGCAGAGTTTCCCGACCTCCAGTGATCCTTTGTCCGCTTCTTCCCGGCCGGAATAGGCGCCAAGTGTTGTGTACGCCCGCAGCGCTTCTTCTACGGTGATGCCCTGCGCGGAATTGAGAGACTGACCGGTATCCGTCCGCCGGTTCACCATCGCCCAGAGTGCGGTCCAGGGATTGGCGGAGCAGACCATGGCGTCTGAGTGGCCGGGTGCTGGAATGCCGGCGTCGATCAGCGCCCGGTGCGGCCACATATCGGCCATCGCCTCGGCGCCGCGGTTGGCGATGTAGGCATCACCCAACTCGTACATGAAGCCGGTCGCAGAGGAATCGACGACACCCAAGTCCTTGATGCGCTTCAAGAGCGGCGGGGTCACGAAGCAGCAATGCTCCACCCGCATCCGATGATCGACCATGGGCTTCGCCTCTAGCGCCGCCTCGATGGCATCCAGCGCGAAGTCGATGCCCCGGTCGCCGACCCCCTCGATCATCACCAGCAGCCCCGCTCTATGAGCCGCCGTGGCGCGCGCCTTCATATCGTCGAGTTCGTAGAGAAGCATGCCAGTATTGGGCACAGGCTCCCCTTCAACCGGCGTGCCGACATACGGTGTGTGGTAGGCGGCCGTCCGTCCGCTGGTTGAGCAGTCCGGGCACCATTCCACACCGATCATCCGGACCCAGTCATCGCCAAAGCCGGAGCGGACCCCCGCCGCGATCAGGCTCTCGACCAGCCCTGCCTCCCGGCCCGAGGCGATGATGCCGACCCGCATGCCGAGCCGACCTTGGTCGCGCATCATCTGATACGCCCCGATCGCCTTGGACGGTGTCAGCGAATTGTAGACTGAGGTGATGCCGTACCGGCTCCACTCCTCGAAGACCCTTTCCAGCCCATCGGCCAAGGATTCTGGTGTGTCGGTTGCGTGAATCCGGTCGAGAAAGATATGCGCCGCCGTCTCCCGCACGAGGCCCGTGAACGCGCCCGTCTCCGGATGCCGGTCGAATTGACCGAATGGCGGATTCTCCGCATCCGGGCCGATCTGACAGGCGCGGAACGCGGCGGAGTTTGCCAGCCCGATATGACCGTCGGTTCGGAGGATGAACAGAGGGCGCCCGCCGGTCGCCGCATCCAGTTCCTCCAAGGTGGGGTAGCCGCCGGACTTGTTCTCATTCAGCCGGTAGCCGACGAACCAGTCGTCCGGTGCAAGCGACGCGCAAACCTCCCGAATGCGGCTCAGAACGTCGTCCCGAGAGCGGACCCGGTCGGGGCTGAGAAGATGCCACCGGGCAATCCGCGCGGCATAGGAATCAGGGTGGCAGTGGCTGTCGACGATGCCTGGGATGGCCGTGCGCCCGTCCAAATCCAGAACGGATGTCTCTGGTCCGATCAATCCCTCCAAATCGGAGTCGTCGCCAACCGCGACAATGCGTCCCCGTCGCGCTGCCAGTGCCTGCACGACGCTGCTGGATCCGTCGAGGGTCGAGATACGGCCGTTCCGGATCACTGTGTCGGCATGAAGTGTCATGGCAAAGTCCTGTTGTCGCTCATAGGATCGAGGGTCTCTCTCGGATGTCGGGGCAAGGGTCCCATAACCCGGAACGCATTCCCAAGCCGTTCGGTTCCCGTCACCATCCTCGCGAATGTTAGCCGATTTAACGGAGGCTCCGTCATGACGTTTTCACTCATTGCCCGATGTGCCGAAACCGGACAGTTCGGGGCTGTGATCACCACCTCGAATGCGGCGGTCGGCAGCCGGTGCTGCCATTTGAAGGCGGGTGTCGGTGGCGTGCTGACCCAGCACCGCACGGATCCAAGACTGGGGCCGCGCGGGCTCGAGCTCCTGGAAAGCGGTTGTACGGCGGACGAGACCATTGCCGCCCTGGCCGCGAGCAGCACCGATATCGGCTGGCGGCAGCTTGCCTGCGTGGATGCCGCTGGCCGAACCGCGGCGTTCCATGGTGACCGGATTTACTCGATCCACGGCGACGCCCATGGAAACGGCTGTGTTGCCATCGGAAACATCATCGACCATCCGGATGTTCCGCCATCGATGATCAAGGCGTTCGAAGCGGACAGTGCCAGACCTCTCGGTGAGCGGTTGTTGGCCGCGATTGAGGCGGGAGAGGCCGCGGGCGGAGAAACCGGCACCGTTCACTCCGCCCAGGTTATTGCGGTCGGAGAGGACAGTTTTCCCGTCTTCGACTTGAGGGTGGATTGGTCGGACACCCCCCTTTCTGATCTTCGTTCTCTCTACAACCGCTATGGGCCCGAACGGGACGGCTTCCGGGTCCGCGTGCTGGAGCCCGATACCGTCCCCGTCGATCCGAAGCTGCTGGCGGATGCGACCGCGCGGAAGAAGGCACTTGGTCTCGATTGACCGACACCACGATGGATCGGACCGCGTCCTTGCTGTATCACCGCCGCCCATGACCACGTCTCTTTCCATGGCTGGTGCCGTCGCCCTCGGTGGGGCGGTCGGTGCTCTCCTTCGATGGCAGACCAACACCCTGACGCTGTCTGTGTTCGGGGCGGGCTTCCCGTGGGGCACACTCATCGTGAACGTTGTGGGCTCCTTCGGCCTCGGCCTTCTCATTGGCGCGTTGGAGCGGGGATGGGATCCGTCCCCGGAACTGGCGACCGGCCTCCGGATCGGGCTGTTCGGGGCGCTGACGACATTCTCCACCTTCTCACTCGATGTCCTGGTTCTTGGTGAGCGGGGACAGACCATCGCGATGTCGGCCTATGTCATCGCTTCCGTCGCGTTGTCGATTGCCGCGGCCTTTGTGGGGATCGTGCTGGCGCGGGGAGCGGGCTCATGAGTGGTGTTCAAACGGTCACGGTCCGGGCCGACGACGCGGACCAACGCCTGGACCGGTGGTTCAAGCGCTATTTTCCGAACCTGAACCATGGCCGGCTCGAGAAGCTTCTGCGCACGGGACAGATCCGGGTGGACGGTAAGCGGGCGAAGGCCAACACCCGGCTCGACGCGGGCCAGGTGGTCCGGGTACCACCGCTTCCGGAGACACTGCCGGAGGCGGCGCCGCAAAGCCGCCGGATTCGTCCGACCGTCGATCCGGAGTTGGCAAAACTGCTGGAGGACCGGATCCTCCATATCGATGATGATTTCCTGGTGATCGATAAGCCCGCCGGTCTCGCGGTCCAGGGAGGCACCGGGATCACGAGATCCGTTGACGGTGCCCTGGATGCCTTGGTCTTCGGCAAACCGGACCGGCCCAAGCTTGTTCACCGCCTCGACCGGGACACCTCGGGTGTGCTGGTGCTCGCGCGGACAACTGCGGCGGCCCGTTGGGCGGCCACGGCCTTCCGTCAGAAGACGACACGGAAGGTCTACTGGTCTCTGGTCGTGGGTGAGGTGAAGATCCCGTCCGGCCGGATCTCCTTGTCCCTGTCCAAGCAACCGGGCAAGGGCGGCGAGAAGATGACTGTCGACGAGACGGATGGACAGCGGGCCGTCACGGAGTACCGGGTTCGCGAGCAGTTAGGCACCCGTGTCGCTTGGGTCGAGCTCTACCCCGTGACGGGGCGGACGCATCAACTCCGTGTTCACATGGCGGAGACCGGGACGCCGATCCTGGGTGACGGCAAGTACGGCGGAGAGGGTGCGTTCCTGGTCGCCGAAGGCCTGTCCCGCAAACTTCATCTGCACGCCCGCGCAATCAGTATGCCCCGCCTTAAGGATGATCCCCTGATCGTCGAAGCGCCGTTGCCTGATCATATGGTCAGCAGTTGGGATTTCTTCGGCTTCGAGAGCCCGTCCATCATCACCGACCTCCGGGAGGAGAAGCTGTGACGGGCATGACATCCAGCCCGCTCAAGCTGGTGGTCTTCGACATGGACGGCACCCTGGTAGACAGCCAGGGTCACATCGTGGAGGCGATGCAGTCCGCCTTTTCGGCCCATGGACACCCGCCGCCGGCCGCCAAGGCGGTTCGGAGCATCGTCGGTCTGCCTCTTCTCGGCGCCATCGCGGCACTGGCACCCGAAGGCACGGTCGAGGCGGATCATGTCCGAATGGCCGACGTCTACAAGGAGACCTATCACGCCAAGCGCACCGGTGGTGCGGTCGAGCCGCTGATGGTCGGAGCCAAGGCGGCGGTTGAGCGCCTTGATGCCGCGGGCTACCTGCTGGGCGTGGCCACGGGAAAAGGGCGGCGTGGGATGGTCGGTGTCCTGGAGTCCCACGGCCTCATCGGCCGGTTCGTGTCGCTAAAGTGCGGCGACGACGGTCCCGGAAAACCAAACCCCCACATGCTGCGGGCGGTGATGGACGAAGCTGGGGCGCGCGCCGCCGATACCGTGATGATCGGCGACACCACGTTCGACCTGATCATGGCACGGGCGGCTGACGTCCCGTCCATCGCAGTGACATGGGGCTACCACGCGCCGTCGGTACTGGCAGCCGAGCGTCCGGGGCGCACGGTCGACCGCTTCGAGGATGTGTTCGATGCGGTCGATGCGCTGATTGGACCGGCCTGAGGCCGTTCAGCGCGCCACGAACCGGACAGGACGGCCCGACGGCGTCCCCAAAACCTCATCGTCCCGCATGACCATCTGGCCCCGGATCACGGTTGCCTTCGGCCAGCCGGTGACGGTCGTCCCGTCATGAGGGGTCCAGCCGCAAATGCTCGCGATCCACTCATCCGTGATGGTCCGTTTGGCGCCAAGATCCACCAGGGTCAGATCGGCATCGTAGCCAACGGCGATCCGGCCCTTGCCCGCGATGCCGAAAAGCCGTTGCGGACCGGCCGACGTCAGCTCCACAAACCTCTGGAGCGTCAGGCGGCCGTTGGCCACATGATCCAGCAGCAGCGGGACGAGCGTCTGCACACCCGGCATGCCGGACGGACTCGACGGGTACGGCCGCTCCTTCTCCTCGATCGTGTGCGGCGCGTGATCAGACCCCAGGATGTCGACCACACCGCGGTTGACCGCTTCCCACAGCGCGGCCCGGTGACGTTCCTCCCGGACGGGCGGGTTCATCTGGGCGAACGCGCCGAGGCGTTCGTAGCAATCGGGTGCCACCATGGTGAGGTGATTGGGCGTCACCTCGACGGAGACCAGTTCCTTGTGCTCCGCAAGGAACGCCATTTCCTCGGCGGTGGTGATGTGCAGCACATGCACCGGCCGTCCCGCCTCTTCCGCCAGTGCGGTGATCCGTTGCGTTGCCTTGAGCGCCGCCTCCTCGTTCCGCCAGACGGGGTGCACGGTCGGATCACCCCCTTCCGTCGCGATGTGCTGGCGTTCCAGTAGAAGGTCCTCATCCTCGGCATGGATCGCCACCCGGCGGCGCCCATCCGCCATGATCCGCGCCAGCAAGTCGTCTTCCTTGGCAAGCAGAGAGCCCGTTGAGCTGCCCATGAAGATCTTCACACCGGCACAGCCCGGCAGAATCTCAAGCTCCGCCAGACGGCCGACGCTTTCGGCCGAGCCGCCGATGAAGAACGCGTGGTCGCACCAGCCCGTTTCTGCGGCCCGGTTGAGCTTCCAGGCCAGCGTCTCCTCATCAAGGGTCAGGGGGGACGTGTTTGGCATCTCGAAGATGGCGGTCACGCCTCCAAGGACGGCCGCCTTGGTACCGTGACCGATATCCTCTTTGTGGGTGGCCCCTGGCTCCCGGAAGTGAACCTGGGTATCGATCACGCCCGGCAGAACGTGCAGCCCGGTCGCGTCGACCACCTCGCCCGCCTTGCTCTTATCGAGCGAGCCGACATCCGCGAAGCGCCCATCTTTGATCGCCACGTCGGCGACCGCGGTGCCGCCCGGCGTGACCACCGTGCCGCCTGCGATCACCGTGTCCCAAGTGTTTGCCATAGCACTCCCCTTTCCGGACCCGAGGCTAGTCGTGAGAGATGGCTTCGAGAAGCGGAATCAATCCGAATCTCGAAATGCTCCCATTTCCTCACGATCCGATGAGTCGTTCTATTTCAGGTCTTGGCGGAGACGGGCGTGGGGTTATCTTGTCGTCACATCTGGAGTCGAGACACCCGTGAGCCCAACCTCAATCATTCCGGCGTCAACAGAGCAGTTTTCGTCGACGGCAGCGCTGCGCGCCTATCAGGACGAGAGCGAGCGCGTCGTCAGCTGGTCTCAACTCGTTGTCGTTGCGATCTTCGGCGGTCTCTATGCGGCCAGCAGCAAGGCGACCGGTGCCGTCGCGGCGTTCGAACCGGTTCCCTGGGCGCTTGCGGTGTACTTCGTCTTCACCATCATCCGCCTTGGCTGGAGCTATTCCGGCTCACTCCCGGTCTGGTTTGTGATCCTGTCGACGATCGTCGACATGTCGGTCCTCTTCGGGCTGATTTGGAGCTTCCACATCACCTATGGCCAGCCGCCGGCCTTCTATCTGAAGGCGCCGACGCTGATCTACGTTTTCATCTTCATCAGCATCCGCGCGCTCCGGTTCGAGGTGTTCTACGTCCTGCTGGCCGGTGGGATCGCGGTGGCCGGATGGTCCGTCCTGGCGATGTACGCCGCCTGGGCGCACCCACCGGTCGAGAACATCGTGACCAGCAATTACGTCGAGTACCTTTATCAGCCGAAGCTCCTCTGGGGGGCGGAGATCGACAAGATCGTGGCGATGACCGTTGTGACCGGCATCCTCGCGATCGGCGTCGCCCGGGCACGGCGCCTGCTGGAGAGCGAGCACGATGCCACCGCCCGCCTGAGGCATCTGGCCTACACGGATCCCGCCACCAATCTGCCGAACCTCGCCCGCCTTCGGGAGATCATCACGACCGAGCGGGACGATCGTCCGATCGGGATCATCTGCCTGGATCTGCCCGGCTTCCGGGAGCAGTCGGCTCGATTTGGGATCACGTTCGGCGAGACCCTGCTGAACCACATGGTCGCGCGGATGCGGGACGAGATCACGGACTGCAAGGTGATCGCCCGAACCGGACAGTCTGAGCTTTGCGTGATTCTCGAGGGTCAGGAATCCGTGGACCGGATCCGGTCGAGAGCGGAGAAAATCTGCACGCTGTTCTACCGGCCCTTCGCCATTGAAGGTCGCAGCCTGTTTCAGACCGTGGTGGCTGGCGTGGCCCTCTGTCCGGATCCCTCGCAAGCGGAGACCAGTTTCCGCAATGCCCAGGTTGCCGTCTATGGACGGAGGGCCGTCGGAGACTCGCCGGTGGTCGCCTATGACGCGGCGATGGAGGCGAAAGCGGCGGAAGCGGAGGAGATCGAGGCGGATCTCCGCGTCGCGATCGGCCGGAACGACCAGATCGTTGTCTTCTACCAGCCAATCGTCCGGGTCGAAGACGCCTCACTGGCGGGTTTCGAGGCGCTGGTCCGGTGGATTCATCCGACCCGGGGCATGGTGTCGCCCGGCCAGTTCATTCCGATCGCCGAACAGCGTTTGACGATGAGCATCAATTTCTCAGCCCGGCAGTTGGGGGATGTGCGGTGCGTGGAGCGCGTGCGCAATGCCCTGACCCGGACGGGTGTCGATCCGAACTTCGTCAAGCTCGAGATTACCGAGACCGCAACCGCAGGCGGCCTCAATGAGATGCGGGAGCGTCTCGACGGCTTGCAGACGCTTGGCGTCGGCCTCTCCATCGACGACTTCGGAACCGGATACTCTTCGCTCAGCTATCTCCATGCCCTGCCGTTTGACACCCTTAAGATCGATCAGGCGTTCGTCCGGTCCATGCATAAGGGGGAGGAGAACATTGAGCTGGTCCGCACCATCCACACCATCGCCGACACCTTCGACATGAGCACGGTGGCTGAGGGGGTCGAGGACGAGACAGTGCTGGAGATGCTGAGGCAGGTCGGCGTTCGCTATGCCCAGGGATACTTCTTCGCCAAGCCGATGCCGGCTGAGGACATCCTTGCCAAGTTCGGACCTGGCAAGGGTTCGTCCGAGCCGCTGGGCTAGTCGACGCGTCTCAAGGGTCTAGTAAAGACGTGTCTTTACCGATTCCTGGATCGCCGCCTCGGTTTCCGTGACATCGATGCCGCCCATCTGGTCTGCGATTATCTGGCCAAGAGTCGGGAACGTCTTCCGATCAATGGCGTGATCGCCCGTCCAGAGTTTGGAGCGGATCAACGCCTTCGCGCATTGCAGATAGGCTTCGCGGACCGTGACGACGATCGCGGACCGGGGAAGCTTGTTCTGCGCGATCATGCTTTCGAGCAGCGCGGGTTCGACGACGAGGCGCGCGGTACCGTTCACCCGCAACGTCTCATTCATGCCCGGTACCATGAACAGCAGACCGATCTCCGGATTGGCGACGATGTTGGAGAGGGTATCCGTGCGGTTGTTTCCCATTCTGTCGGGGATCGCCAACGTATTCGCATCGAGCACCCGGACGAATCCCGGCGCGTCGCCGCGGGGCGAGACGTCCCCAAGCCCGTCCGCACCGGTCGAGCCGATCATCAAGAACGGCGAGAGGCCGATAAAGGCGACACAATGCTTGTCCAGATGACGCAGCTCCTTCCCGACGGCGAGTTTGCCGGGTTCGCCATAAAGGGCGCGAAGGTCCGCCTCGTTTCTAATGGTGTGGGCCGCGTAGGAGTCAGTCCCGTCACGCGGTGGCGCGATCGTCTCAGTATTGCTCAACGGGTGATCCTTTCATGTCCAAATCGGACAGCGGGTCCAGGACGGACCTGCTTTCCGGAAAACGGAGGGTTACCACAGTACCCTGATCCACTTCACTTTGGATCGTTATGGTTCCCCCATGAAGCTGAATCAGGCTCTTCACCAACGGCAGACCAAGTCCCGTTCCCGCATACTTCTTGTCGTAGGAGTCATGAAGCTGGACGAAAGGCTCAAGCGCCCGGGGGATGTCGTCGGGCCCCATGCCGATGCCCGTATCGATAACCTCGACGGCGATACGTCCGTCATCCTCCAGTCTGGCGGCAACGGTAATCAAGCCCCCCGAGGGCGTGAACTTGAGGGCGTTCGAGAGCAGATTGATCAGCATCTGCCGGAGCGACCGCTCGTCCGCGTTCAGTGTTGGCAGGCTGGGCGACATGTCCGCGACAATGTCGCAGCAGTCCGCTCTCGCTCTGTCTGATGCGAGACGGATCACGGAGTGGACAACGGTCGGGATGTCGACAAATGCGTCCCGCAGTTCGAGAGTGCCTGCCTCGACGCGGGTCTGGTCCAAAATATCGTCGACAATCCCCAGAAGGTGACGGCCGGCATCCCGAATGTCACCTGCGTACTCGACATATCGGCTGCTGCCCAGATTGCCGAAGGCTTGCGTGGCCAGGATCTCCGAGAAGCCGATGACCGCGTTGAGCGGGGTCCGGAGCTCATGGCTCATATTGGCCAGGAAGCGGGTCTTCGCCTGGTTTGCCAATTCCGCTTCCCGCGTCGCTCTCACCAGTCCCTGCATGGTTTTTTGAGCATTTGAGGTCTCGGCGGCGACACGCTCAACAACGCGGTTGTACTGCCGGGCGATCGGTTCCACATCCGTTTCTGGCTCAATGGGAACAGGGCCGTCGAGCTGGCCTCCCAGACGATGATGCTCCATCGCCTCGATGAGGTCCTGCATTGCGGAGCCGGCGCCGTGCTCGGCAACGTTCAGGCCCACGCGTTCCGCTTCCGCGGAGACCCTCAATCCGACCCAGGTATCGAGCAACTTCAAAAGCACGTAGCCGACTGTCGCGCAGTAGAGACCGACCGCCGCGACGCCGATTGCCTGGACGCCGAGCTGTGCAATCCAGCTTCGGCCGCCGAAGTCGGATGGGTCACCAACCAGGGCCACCGCCAACGTTCCCCATATTCCAACGAAGAGGTGGACCGGTACCGCGCCAACGACGTCGTCAATCTGAAGCCGAACGAGAAGACGCTGTCCCAAATCTGCGATCACACCACCTGTGAACCCGACGGCGATGGCCTCGACAGGCGTCAGAATATCAGCCCCCGCCGTAATCGACACGAGACCGGCCAACACGCCGTTCAAGAGCGAGCCAATACCGGGGCGCCCTTCCGCGAACACCGACCGAGCGTGCCCCCCGAGCGCGCCCGCGGCACCACCCAGCATCGTGACCACGATGATCATGGGGACACTGTCATTGAATGACAGCGTGCTGCCCCCGTTGAACCCGATCCAGCCGATCCAAATGAGGATGACGCCGACCGTCGACAGACCCGGATTACTGCCGTCGAAGCCTTTCGTCCCGGGTGTAAATCTTCCGATCCTCGGGCCGATCACCAGAACGGCGGCGAGGCCGATCCATCCGCCAACGGAATGGACGATTGTCGAGCCTGCGAAGTCATGAAACCCAAGTTCAGCCAACCAGCCGACCGTTTCGCCAGTATCGATTCCGCTCCATGCCCAGTGACCCACGATCGGATAAACGGGCAGTGCGACGACCACGGTCATGATCATGTAGCCGCGGTATGACATGCGCTCTGAGACCGCGCCCGACACGATGGTCGCGACCGCGCTGCAGAACATGAGCTCGAACAATAGGAAGACGCCTAGTGTCTTTGACACGTCGGCGCTCGGCAGGAACGAATCGGTTCCTATCAATCCGAGCCAACTCTCTCCAAACATCAGCCCGAAGCCGAACGACCAGAACAGAATACCGACGATGCAGAAGTCGATCAGGTTCTTCGCTGCGACGTTGATGCTGTTCTTGGCCCGCACCAACCCTGTCTCAAGGCAGCAGAAACCAGCCTGCATCAAGAATACAAGCGCCGCCGATAGGGTGACCCAAATCAGGTCGGAGGTCGTCCAGAGCATTCAAATCCAGCCGAATGTTCGGTTGGGACGAGAGTGAGTAGGATATTATTGGTAGGATACTATCCCATCAGAACAGATAGACTAACTTGCTGGCCCGGCAATCTCGATTTCACTCGAGAGCGTGAAGAACTCCTCGTCCTCACCATCGTCGGCCAGCCACATCACCGTTGTGAAAGTCGCCGGCTGGTCAATCACCGTCATCGGATGGTGCCAAACATCCGCCTTGTAATTGATCCCTTGGTGCGGCTCCGCAAGGAAAGCCCGGGCTGCGGTCATATCCGGTCCCCCGTCCACCCCATGTGGCGCCACCATGACGATGTACTGCCCGCCTTCAACAGGGACGAATGCCTGGCTGGAATGGGCGTGCCGCTCCATTGTCGATGTCTTCAATGGAAGCGTGGAGGCGGCCGTCTTGCTGGTTCGGAAGCAGACACGGGCGTCCGCGCGGCGGTTTTCCAGATGGTTGGAGTAGTCCGCGCGCCCGGGCTCGGCGGGCAAATCCAGGACCTGTCCGAAGGGAGCGAATCTCTCTTGGGTGAGGGGTTCCAGTTTGATCTTCATGGGGACCTGCGGCAGTGGTAGGCAAAAGACCATGCCATCAAACACGGTGACGCTAAAGTGCTCGGGAGAATTCCCGGCAACTATTGTGTTGATGGAAGCCCCTCCGGATTGCCGACAACGACAATCGAGAGTTCCTCAGGCAGGAACAACCGTTTAGCAACCCGGCGGAGGTCCTCCATCGACGGCTCGTCGATGAGAGAGGCGCGTTGGGCGAGGTAGTCGATCCCCAGATTCTCCCGCTGCACCGAGGTCAGAATGCCGGAGATCGCCCGGGAGTTCTCCAGCCGGAGCGGGAAAGAGCCGTTGATGTAGGTCTTGGCGTCCTTAACCTCCTGTTCGGTGGGGCCGTTCTCAGCCATGTCCGCCCAGATCTCCCGCAGCACCTGGATCGCTTCGGCTACCCTGGCATTGTCCGACGATACCCCGCCACGCAGCAGAGCGGATTGGTCGAGCGGGAGCTGGAACGCGAAGATCCCATAGGTCAGGCCGCGCTTTTCCCGGACTTCTTCGGTGAGCCTGGAGCCGAAGCCGCCGGCCATGATCTCCATCAACACACTGGCCGCATACCAATCCGGGTCGTCGCGGGACAGGCCGCGATGACCGAAGACGACGGTAGACTGCCGGATCGGCTGTTCGATGACGGTGATCTTGCCCGCGTTGGCGGGTGCGGCGGGCACTGGATCAGGGGCGCCTGATTCAGTCGGCAGCGCTCCGAAGACCCGGTCCAATACGGCGCCCAGCCGGTCCGGCCGGATGTCGCCGACCACCGAAATCCAGATCTTCTCCCGAGCCAGGATCGCCTTCGCAAAGGCCTTGAGGTCCTCGGACTCGATGCTGCTGACGGAGTCTACCGATCCCGAGCTTGGCCGGCCGTAGGGGTGATCTGGAAACGCATCGCGCCACCAAGTCTGTGCAGCGATGGTGCGGGGCCGTTTCTCTCTTGCGCGGATGCCGGCAACGATTTGCCCCTTAATCCGGGCGACCGGCTCCGGGTCGAACCGCGGCTCGGTGAGCGCGAACCGCATCAGCCGGAACGCTTCCTCGCTGGTTTCCGTCAGGGTCGAAAGGGATGCGGAGAAGTCGTCGCGGCCCGCATCGAAGGAAAGGGAGATGGCATTCGATTCCAGCGCGGATTGGAATGCTTTGGAGTCCAACGGACCCGCCCCTTCATCCAGTAGCCCGGACATCATGTCGGCCAACCCCTCCTTGCCCGCGGGGTCGGCGCTCTGCCCGCCGGCGAAGGAAACGGTCATCGTGATGATGGGGTTCTTGTGATCCTCGACCAGCCACGCCGTTATCCCGCCGGGGCTTGTGACTTCCTGGATGTCTACCGCACGCGCAAGAGACGGGGCGACCAACAGGACCCCGGTCATCACGACCGCCAGTCCGAGGGAGCCGAGCGGACTGGACGGGCGATACTGGCCGATAAGAACGGCCGTTCGCCGCAGAAAGTGCATGCTCATAGAATTCGTCCTGATCAGCTTGCCGGTTTCGGGCGCAGAATGGAGGTGACGGACTGGCGTTCGATGAGAACGGCCGCAGCCGCTTCCCGGATCTGGTCCGCCGTTACGGCGGAGATCTTCTCCGGCCAGGCTTCGATCTCTTCGATCGACCGCCCGGACATGAGGGCATTGCCGACGATCCGCGCCGGGGCGGTGACGCTGTCCCGCGCAAAGATGGCCGATGCCTGCAACCGACGTTTTGCCGAGAGGATCTCATCCGGGGTTACGTCCTTCTCCATGATTTTCCGGAGCTCGACATCGATCGCGGCGGCGACCTCTTCAATGGTCTTGCCGTCGGCCGGACTTCCATAGACCCCGAACGTCGACGGACCCAGGCCGCTGGCTCCGTACCAGGAACCCGCAGAGACGGCGATCTTTCCATCCACCACAAGAGACCGGTAGAGACGGCTTGTCGTGCCACCCCCCAGGATTTCCGTCAGAAGCTGCAAGGCGTAGGCATGCTCCGTCGCACCATAGGCGTAGGACGGTGCCAGGTAGCTCCGCGACCAGGACGGCTGACCCACCCGGGGGTCCGACAGCTCAACCGTGCGGGGTGCGGAATGAGGTGGTTCTTTCACCCATTCGCGCTTCGGAAGGTCGCGTGCCTCGAGCGGGCCGTAGTGGATCTCCGCGAGGCGGATCACCTCTTCGGGATCGATCCCGCCGGCCACCACCAATGTGGCGTTGTTGGGCGCATACCAGCGCTTGTAGAAGTCGATCGCGTCTTCGGGGGTCAGTGCCGCGATCTCATGCTCCCAACCGATGACGGGAATGCGGTAAGGGTGCGCCATGTAAAGCGCGTTCACGGCCTGCTCCCGCAGGATCGAACGGGGGTTGCTGTCGACCCGGGAGAGGCGCTCCTCAAGAATGACCTGACGTTCCGACAGGAAGTGATCCGGATCGAGGGTGAGGTTGACCATGCGGTCGGCTTCGAGCGCCATCACGAGCCCCAGCCGGCTTGCCGCGATCCGCTGGAAGTAGCCGGTGTAGTCGTAGCTGGTGAAGGCGTTGTCGTCTCCGCCAAGCTTGGAAACCGTTCTGGAGAACTCGCCCGGCTCCGTGGTCTCCGTTCCTTTGAACATCAGGTGTTCCAGGAAGTGCGCAATTCCGGATTTCCCCGGCGGCTCATCTGCCGAGCCGACGCCATACCAAACCATGTGCAGAACGACCGGCGCCCGCATATCGCTGATTGCGACGACCCGCATACCGTTGGAGAGATAGTGGACCGTTGGCTCGAACACGCTTGCCGACAGAGGCCGCATGACCGTGAGGGCCAGAACGAATGCGGCGCCAAGGACCATGAGCGCGCGTGGGACGGAACGAAATACTCGGATCATCGGGGAAGCGTCTCCATTGGGCGGGCGAGCCTAACCTTGGGGAACGATGTGGCAATTCCGTGGCCGGAGAAAAGGGCTGGGGCAGCGAATTCACATAGCCGCCATTATCTCGGGCCTTTGGTCGGCGAACGAGCGACCCGGCCCCCGCCGATAAAGGGGGGCCGGGCTCTCTTGTCAGGATGCTTCCCGGGAGACGCCATCCGCGTTGGCCGCAGCCGACGTCTGCTCAATGAAACCATGCGACTGCCTGGCCCAGAGGCGGGCATAGATGCCGCCCCGGTCCACAAGATCGTCATGGGTCCCTTCTTCGAACACACGGCCCGCGTCCATGATCACCAGCCTGTCCATGGCAGCGATGGTCGAAAGACGGTGGGCGATCGCGATCACCGTTTTGCCGGCCATCAGGTTGAAGAGCTGCTCCTGAATGGCGGCTTCGACTTCGCTGTCCAACGCACTCGTGGCTTCGTCCAGGACCAGGATTGGCGCGTCCTTCAGAAGGACACGCGCGATGGCGATGCGTTGCCGCTGCCCGCCGGACAGCTTGACGCCCCGCTCGCCCACATGGGCCTCGTATCCGCGCCGTCCGTTCGGGTCGGTCAGATCCACGATGAAGTCGTGGGCCTGGGCCTTCTTGGCCGCGGCAACCACCTCGTCCATCGTCGCATCCGGCCGGCCGTAGCGAATGTTGTCCACCACCGAGCGGTGCAGCAGGGAGGTGTCCTGGCTTACGACGCCAATCTTCTCCCGCAGGCTCTCCTGGGTGACCGATGCGATGTTCGTGCCATCGATCAGCACCCTGCCCCGGTCCAGGTCGTAGAATCGCAGCAAAAGCTGGACCAGCGTCGACTTGCCCGCCCCGGACCGGCCAACCAACCCGACTTTCTCCCCCGGCCTGATATCGAGCGTCAGGTCGTGGATCACCGGTTTGTCCTCGCCGTAGTCGAACGCGACGTCTTCGTACCGGATGCCCGCTGCATCGACCGAAAGGTCGGTTGCCGACGGCGCGTCGACCACCGCGTGGGGCTGGGAAATCGTCTCCGATCCCTCCCGCACGATACCGATGTTCTCCGCGATCTCTGCGGCCACGAACATCACCCAATGGGACATGGTCGTCACCCGGATAACCAGCGCCAGGGACGCTGCGACCGCGCCGACCGTCAGCCCGCCGACACTCCAGAGCCAAAGAACGAGGCCGCCGTGCACCACGACGAGAATCCCGTTCAGCACGGTGATCGAGGTCTCGAAGTAGGAGATCTCGCGCATCAGCACCCGGAACTTGTCGTGGTGATCGCGAATCCCGGTCAGTGCATACGCGTCTTCCCGATGGGCGTGACCGAACAGCTTCACCGTCTGGATGTTGGTGTAGCTGTCGACGATCCGCCCGGTGAGTGCCGAGTTCGACTCCGACGCCTCGGTCGCCGCGACTTGGACCCGGGGAATCATGAACCACAGCACGCCGCCGTAGGCCGCCAGCCAAACGAGTGTCGGCATCGCGATCCGCCAGTCGAGGTCCGCGAGGATGTAAAGCGCGCTCGCCCAGAACATCGTCACGTACCAGACCGCATCGATCATCTCCCCGACCGACCGCCTCAGCGACAGCGAGGTCTGCATCACCTTCTGGGCGATCCGTCCGGCAAAGTCGTTCTGGAAGAACGCCATGCTCTGCCGCAGCAGATACCGGTGGGTCTGCCACCGGACCAGACTGGTCGTCGCGGGCGCCAAAAGCTGATTGAACAGCAGCATGTGGATCAGCAACGTTACCGGTTCGATGATCAGCACCAAGGCGCCGATCCAGAGCAGCAGCCACAGGTTCTCCTCAAAGAACGAGGCCGGGTTCTCGGCGCCTTCGATCCGGTCGATGACGATGCCCACATAGGCGTAAAGTGCGGCGCCGACGATAGACAGAATGCCGCCGGTGACCGCGACGGCAGCGAACCAGGGCCAAGCCTGCCCGACATAGCGCCAATAGAAAGCGATCAGCCCGCTGGGGGGCTTATCCAACCGGTTCGAAGCAAAAGGGTCGAAAAGGGTATCGAGGTTCCAGGACATGGCTCAAATCCACACACGCGAAAGGGGATGTCGAAGAAGACACCGGCCGCGTGGGCGGGCGAGCCCTTGGCACGATCCTGGAAAAGGAAACGAGCGATGATGGGGTCGCGCGCGTCAGACGCGCCGGCGGTCAGCGCCGGTTAGGCGGAAACTGCTTCATCATCAGTACCATCGTTCTTCCTAACGGAGATCGCCGGACGTCGCGCGTCCGGCCTCCCTAAAATGACAGGTCGCCCGAGCCCCCGCCAGAGGGGAAATCGGGAACTCGATAGACTCCCGACAGGGGTTGCAAAACCGCAACACTGTTGCAGATCCGTGACGGCGGCTTCTGTGACTCGGAAGCGGCTAGCGGCGCGGAACGCTAAACAACCGCCTCTTCAAGGAGTTGTTAGAACCGGCGGAGCAGTCGGTCGATGTATTCGCGCTCGAGGAGCGGGCGGGATTGGTCACCGGACCGGCGGCGGAGTTCGTCGAAGATCTCGCGCGCCCGCATCACGTCGCTTTCGGTCGGGATCCCCACGCGACCACTGTCGTTGGCCGTCCCACCGGTGTTCCGGGAGCGGTTGAGCGGATCCCGCTCTTCCCGGCCCTGCTGATTCCCCTCGGCGTTCTGCTGGCCGGGGCCCTGTCCGTTCGCCAGTTGTTGGCTCAAGGACTCGGCAAGGGACTTGGCGCCGTTCCGCAACTCGTCCAGGGCATCGCCCTGCGGGCCGACGGCATCACCCGGCTCGTTCCCCTGCAACGCATCCCGCGCGTTCCGCATCGCCTGGTTCGCCCGGCCGAAGCCTTCCGGAATCTCGCTCAAGCCGTTGCCCAGCTTCTTCATGAAGTCGCCGAGTGCCCGCCGGAGCGCTTCCTGCATTTCCGCTAGCTCATCGGCGGAGGGCATACCCTGCTGGCCATTCGCACCTTGGCCGGGGCGCGGGTTCATGCCTTCGGAGCCTTCGCCCTCACGGCCTGGGCGCATGCCGCCGCGCCGTTGACCCTGCTGACCCAGTTGCTGCCCCTGGCCAAGTTGCTGACGGCCACCGTTGCGGTCCCGCCCGGCGGCCTGGTTCTGCTGATTACGGTAGGTGTCGTCCATCAGCTCCTGCTGGCGGCGGGTCAGCTCGCTCAACTGACGCATCATCTCCTGCATGGCCTGCTGCTGGGGCGACATTCGGGGCTGCACGCCCGCGCGCAGGTTCTCCATCATCTGCTGGAGTTGGGAGAGCATTTCCCGGGCGGCGTCCCGGGCGCCGTTGCGCATCATCTCCCGGGCCCGCTCGACCATATCCCGGAGGTTTTCGCGGGAGAGCATCCGCTCGGGATCGATCTCCATCTGCTCCATGTCCTCGCCGCTACGAGCCATCTGCTCCTGCATCTGCTTGGCCATGGCGTCGAGATAGCGGTCGAGAGCGGCCTGGAGTTCATCCATCAACTGCTCGAGCTCTTCGTCGGAGGCGTCGCGGGCAAGTGCCTCCTCAAGCTTCCGCTGCAGCTCCCGGAGGTCGCGGGCCGCGATCGACACCTCGCCGTCCTCGATCCGAAGGGCGGTGTCCCAAAGGACGGATTGGACCGACGAGATCGTCTCTCCGGTGCCGTCCTTATCCAGGAACAGGCGCGACGAGGAGCTCTTCAGCAGCAGAAACACCACGATGTCGTCATAGTAACGGTGGGGCCGGGCGGCGATGGCGATCAGAACCTGTGCCACGTCCCGCCACTCATCCGGGGCGACGGTCAGGCGCTTGCGCTGTTCGATGATGGCGCGGGCGACCGGGTGGTTGAACACCCGCTCGGGCAGGATGACCCGGATCGGCTCACTGACGCCGGTTTGTTCCAGATCGTCTGTCGCCTCGATGACGATCTCCACTTCCTCGCCCGCCCAGGGATGCGGGGTGAGGTCGTGAAAGCTCTTGCCCGTGAACGTCGTCTGGCCGGGACCCGGCGGCGGCAGATCCAGGGCGATGGGTGCTTCGTCCGTTACCTCGCCGGACTCATCGACCCGGCGCAGGAATGCGCGCACCTGCTGGACGGCGTAATCGTCTTCCAACGTGTAGTCGAGAGCGAGGGCATTCCGCTCGGACTCCTGCGGCTCCTCCTCCGTCGCCGCCTTGGGCACCAGATCCGGCGTTACGGTGACCCGCCATTGGGCGAGGGTTTCGTCATCCTGCTGGACGGCGACGGTGGCCGTCTCTTCCAGGATGGTTTCCAGACTGTGCGCCCCGGGACCGGCGACTTCGAACGGTAGTGCCTCGGCCTCTTCCTGTGCTCCCTTGGCGCGGGACAGAACCGGAAGGCCCTCGCCGCCGGTAACCGTCGCCAGAATGCGGCTGCCAACCGGAACGGTCACCGTCTTTGTGAGTTCCGCCTCCGGGTCGGTCTCAAGCAGGCTGTCCCGCGTGTCCACGCCGGCGATCTCATCCGCATCGATACCGGGCCCGCCCGCTTGCCGGGTGAGAAGTACCGGCGGCAGACCCGTATAGTCGGGTGGGCTGATCCAGACATCGAGGACCGCGGGCGGAGAGGCGGGGCCAAACCGCAGATCCGGCAAAACCGCCGCCGTCAGACGGGAAACCGGTGATGACCACGCGGCGGCGATGCCAACGATCAAAACCAGCACGACGACGGCACGCATCCCGAACGGATCGGCCGCGGCGAGGACCGGACGGGGGCCGGCTGCGCGGACCTTGCGGCTTTCCTCCGCCAACCGGGCCTGATGGATGCGCCATAGGGCCGCGGCCTGATCTCCGCCGCTGGCAAGCGTGTCTTCAAGCCCGGTCAGGGGTCGGTGTACGACACCGCTGTCGACCTCCACGCGGCGGCGAACCTCGTCGCCGTCAGGCCGTGTCATCCGGCGGACGCCCCGGCGGAATGTGATCAAAACCCCGGCAACAACCGCCAGAAGCAAGGCCGCCTGGAGCCAGCCGCCCGAGACGGAGCCCAGCCATTGCGGCACTTCGAGAAACGCGGCCGCGATGAACGCTAGGATCAGAAGAACGGCTGGCCAGAACTGGGCGATCAGCCGCTCCGCGATCATGGCCGCGTGGGTTAAGGCGCGGGTCCGCTTGATCTTTCGCCCGACATCGCCCGCGACCGCATCGCTCTCGACGCCCGCGCTTGCCGTATAGCGCGTCGCGGCCAGAACACCGGATTTGCTGTCTCTCGGGGATTGGGCCATTGGGGTCGGCTCCGCTCGTCACACCAGACGGCGGACCCATGCCCGCCGAGAGGCCACCACCCCACACGTGCCGCCCCCGGCTCGGTGACCTTGGTTATGAGCGTGACAGCCGGAACGGATGCGGGTCAATCCCCTTGGCGCGCAACCCAGTCGGGAATCCGATCGAGGCCCAGCAGTTCCTCGTAGGTTTGCCGTGGGCGGACAACAGCATAGCTGTCCCCCTTCACCAAGACCTCCGGCACCAGAAGGCGGCTGTTGTATGTGGACGACATTGCCGCCCCGTAGGCGCCTGCGGACCGGATGGCGAGAAGGGAGCCCTCCTCCATGACGGGCAAAGCCCGGCCCTTGCCGAGATAGTCCCCGCTCTCGCAGATCGGGCCGACGATATCGGCCGGGTCCTCATGGATGGGATCATTTGTCGCGACCACCGGTTCGATCTTCTGCCACGCCTCATAGAGTGTCGGGCGGATCAGGTCGTTCATCGCGCCGTCGATCACAACGAATCTGCGACCCTTGCCCGGCTTGTCGTGGATCACGCGGGTTACCAGGATGCCCGCGTCGGCCACCATCCAGCGCCCCGGCTCGAAGCCGAGCCGACAATCGAGATCGCCGACCGTCTCCCGGACGATCGCGGCATACTCGGTCAAGGACGGTTCCGGGTCATCGTCCCAATAGACCACGCCAAGCCCGCCGCCCAGATCCAAATGGTCCACGACAAATCCAGCCGTCCGGAGCTCCAGCGCCATGTCGCGAAGCCGGGTGTAGGCGGCCCGGAACGGCGGCAGAGAGCCGAGCTGCGAGCCGATATGGACGGACAAGCTCCGCGCGTTGATGCCAGCGAGCGCCTTTGCCTGCTCGAACAGCGCGGGCGCACGCTCAATCGGCACGCCGAACTTGTTCTCTTTCTTGCCCGTGGTGATCTTCGCGTGCGTCTTGGGGTCGACGTCCGGGTTCACGCGGAAGGCCACATCCGCGACGGCCCCCTTCGAGGCGGCGACTTCCGACAGGGCTGTGAGTTCCCACTCGCTTTCCACATTGATCTGGAGAATGCCGGCGTCGATGGCGTCGGCGAGTTCTTCCCGGGTCTTGCCGACACCGGCGAACACGATCTTGTCCGCCGACACGCCGGCGGCCAGAGCACGCTTCATCTCTCCCACGGACACCACGTCTGCGCCCGCCCCCTCGGCCGCGAACGTCGCGATGACCCCGAGATTGGGATTGGCCTTCACAGCGTAGAAGACGGTGCTGTCCAAGCCTTTGAGGGCGTCATGAAACGCGTGATACCGGCTGACCATCTCAGCGGAGGCATAGATGTAGACGGGTGAGCCGACGGCGTCCGTGATCTCAGGCACTGCGACGTCTTCGGCGAAAAGGACACCGTCCCGGAACGAAAAGGCGGACATAACGGACTCTCTGATGGGGTGCTGCGCGCGACAGCGGCAGACTATTGAGTGGGGTACGACTTTGGATACTGCGACGGTTTCTCCGCTGGGGGCTCCAGCGGCCCCCGTTTACCGCAAGCCGCGACGCCGAGGCACACGACGACCATCAGAACCACTGTCAGCGGCCCTGAATGCGCTTTGATCCGGCGCAGAACCCGCGTCATCGTTCAGCCCTCCAGAAACCGCGTTCGGGCATTGGCTGCCGCCGCGCGGACATTCGCCGGGGCCGTGCCGCCAAGGCTGGTCCGGCTCTCCACCGAGCGCTCCGGCGCCAGGACGGCGAAGACCGCATCCGTGATCCTCGGTTCCACCGACTGAAGATCGGCGAGGGATAGGTCAGCAAGATCCACCCCGCGTTCCTCCGCCATCCGGACCGTGCTGCCAGTGATGTGGTGGGCGTCGCGGAAAGGGATGTCGAGGTTCTGGACCAGCCAATCCGCCAGATCGGTCGCCGTCGGATAGCCAAAGTCCAACGCGTGCCGCAACGCCTCCACATTCGGTGACATGTCCCGGACCATCCCGGCCATCGCTGAGACGCACAGCAGAAGCGTATCCGCCGCGTCGAACAGGGGCTCCTTGTCCTCCTGCATGTCCTTGCCGTAGGTGAGCGGCAGACCTTTCATCAGGATCAGCAGCGCGTTTAGCGCCCCAATGATCCGGCCGGATTTTCCGCGCACGATCTCGGCGGCGTCCGGATTCCGCTTCTGCGGCATGATCGAGCTGCCGGTCGTGAACGCGTCGGTCAGCGAGATGAATCGGAACTGGGCGCTGGTCCAAAGCACGATCTCTTCGCCGAAGCGGGAAAGATGAACCGCGCAGATCGAGGCCGCAGCGAGGAACTCAAGCACAAAGTCTCTGTCGGCGACCGCATCCAATGAGTTGGAGAACGGGCTGTCGAAGTCCAGCGCCTTGGCCGTCATCTCCGTGTCGATCGGGAAGGATGTTCCCGCGAGCGCCGCCGCACCGAGGGGGCTGACATTACCCCGTCGCCGACAGTCGGCAAGGCGTCCCCGGTCCCGTCCGATCATCTCGACATACGCCAGCATATGGTGGCCGAACGTGACGGGCTGGGCGGCCTGGAGATGGGTGAAGCCCGGCATGACAACGTCCGGGTGGGCCTCTGCCTGGGCGATCAGCGCTTCCTGAAGATCTTTCAGGCGGTCGTCCAGCTCGTCGATCGCGCCCCGGACCCATAACTTCACATCGAGCGCGATCTGGTCGTTTCTGGAGCGGGCCGTATGCAGGCGGCCTGCCGGCTCCCCAATGAGTTCCCGCAGCCGGGACTCGATATTCATGTGGATGTCTTCGAGCGCGCGCGAAAACGTGAACGCACCCTGGGCGATCTCTTGTTCGATTTTGTCTAGACCGCCGAGGATCGCCTCGCCATCTTCCGCCCTAATTATGCCTTGGGCGACCAGCATTTTCGCGTGGGCGCGAGAGCCGCGGATGTCTTCGCGGAACAGACGGCGGTCGAATTCGATGGAAGCGTTGATCTCTTCCATGATCTCGGCAAATCCGCCGGAGAAGCGCCCACCCCAGATGCCGCTCGGCCGGGGGTTCGGAGAGTTGTCGGTTTCGGCCATTGGGGGAGGTACCCTTGTTCGATCGTCTTCGCACATCCGCACTGGTGTTCGGCATCGTCGGTGCGCTCGGGCTCGGCGCGGTCGTCGCGATCCCGCTGATCGGGCCGGTTGTCGCCGCCGCCCCCGCCGTCGGTGACGTGCAGGGCTATGTGGAGCTTGAGACGCCGTTTCCGGTGCCGGACACGCCCTTCATAGGGGCAGACGGTGAGACCATCAAGCTCGCCGATCTCAACGGAAAAGTGACGCTGGTCAATTTCTGGGCCACGTGGTGTGCGCCCTGTGTGAAAGAGCTGCCAGCGCTGGATCGTCTGCAGGCGTCGGAAGGGGGGCCGGATTTCCGGGTTCAGTTGATCTCCCTGGACCGCGCCGGGTCCAAGGTCTACGCGCCCTTCCTTGAGAAACTGGGGATCGAGAACCTCACGTCCGCCAGCGACAAGCGGACCAAACTGATCCAGGCGATGAAGGGCCGTGGCGTGCCCGCTTCCTATATCATTGACCGGGACGGGATGGTGCGCGGCTACCTTCTCGGCATCGCGGAATGGGATTCCGAGGATGCAAAAACGCTAATGCGTTACTATATGGAAGCAGGTTCCTAATCCGCACCGCATTCGGGATGCCCGCTGGCGGTGCCGACAGAGCGCGGGGGATACGCCCATGTCGGAAGCATCGCCGGACCTCCTGAGAGCGGCCGCAGCCAAATGCGGTTGCCCGGACGGCACCTTGAGCCAGTTC
This sequence comes from Thalassobaculaceae bacterium, assembly GCA_963691835.1. GTDB lineage: Bacteria > Pseudomonadota > Alphaproteobacteria > Thalassobaculales > Thalassobaculaceae. Next base: position 1,627,815 of record OY829383.1, on the reverse strand, counting down.
ACCGAGCACCTTCTCGGCCTGCCCCCTCACAAGGCTGCGCGCATTAATCCCTTCACCTTTGCCGAAGAGGCGGGCGTGCCAGCGGACCTGGCGGTGGATCTGTTTGTCCACGGTGCGAAGTTGGGCGCGTTCGATCTGGAGTGGGGCATGGTCTGCCCGCTCTGCGGCGCCATCACAAACAGTGTCCAGGACCTCGATCGCATCGATGCTGATATCGTCTTCTGCGCGATGTGCATGCGGGATGCGCCGTCCGTGCTCGACGATACGGTTGAAGTCAGCTTCGTTCACGTGCCCGCGGCCAGTCGCTTGGACATCCATGGCGATCTTGCGAGCTATCTCCAGTACTACAGGTCCTCAAGCTATCCCTTCGGCCCTGACTGGGATGCGTTCATACAGCGACAGACCAAAGGCGACGTGAAGCTGGAACCCGGGGCCGACGGTTCCCTTACGGCCTCTGTCGAGAGAGGGGATGCTTTCCGGCTCCTCTGCATGGACACTCATTCCGGTGTCGATATCCAAATCGCAGATCCGAGCGAGGGGGCCCCCTCCGAGGTGTCCATCAGTCTCACGGAAGGGGGATTTCAGCCGAACCGCGTCAGAGTTGCGCCCGGAGAGATCTAGATCAAAGTCGACAATCAGGCTGACCAGCCGGTCTGGTGCCGCCTGATCCTGATCGATATGGACCAGGTGCGCGCGATCATCAGCAAGGGCGAAGCGGTGTTTGGCCCAAGGCTGACGGGGAAGCATCTCCTGAACAACCAGGCCTTCCGGGACACGTTCGCATTGAGCGAGTTGGCGCCGGACCTGAAGTTGAAGCTCAGGAACCTCACGCTCCTTTTCACCGACCTTAAGGGCTCGACGGCACTCTACGACCGGGAAGAGGATCTCGCAGCCTACCGGCTGGTGCAGGATCACTTCGTCGCCCTCAAGAGCGTGGTGAAATCCCACTCCGGGGCGATGATCAAGACGATGGGCGATGCGGTCATGGCCGCGTTCCCGTCCGGTAGAGACGGCGCGTCGGCGGCGGTTGCCATGATGGCGGCAATGGACGAGTTGGCCGGTGGCCACAAAGACAACCAAGTCGGCTTGAAAGTCGGCCTCCACTCCGGTCCGGCCCTCGCCATCAACGCCGGCCGAAGCGTCGACTACTTCGGTCAAACCGTGAATATCGCCGCCCGCGTCCAAGGGTTGGCGGACGCGGGCGACATCTGCGTTACCCGCGCCCTCAATGAGGAAGAGTCGGTCCCGGACATTCTGCGTGGTGCGGGATACGGCGCCCACTCGGAGATCGCCCGCCTCAAGGGTGTATCCTCGGACGAGCAGATCTTCCGCTACAGCGCGGGCGCGTGACACGGGTCGGGCGGCGTCAGTCCTGGGCGTCGCCGACAACGATGTCGTTGCGTTTCTCCCACCATTGGATCGAGGCGGTGTGGTCGCAGCCGGGGAACTCCTCGTCGACCTCCGTCCAGATTTTGCTGACCAGTTCCATGACTGGCGCGTATTGCGATTGCGCTTTGACGAGGTCGTAGGCGGTCCGCAGATCCTTTGCCATCAATGTGGTCGCGAAACCGGCGTCGAATGTGCGCGGAATAACGGCCTGGTGCAGCTTCCGCTCCGTGTTGCTGTTGCGGCCGGTGGAGGCGTTGATCACATCGGTCATCACGCGCGGATCGAGACCGAACTTCTGCCCGACCATCAGCGCTTCGTTCGCGGCCGTGAGCCCGATGGCGGAAAGGTAGTTGTTCAGCGCCTTCATCGCGTGGCCAGAGCCGGTGGGTCCGGTCTCAAAGACAGCCCCGCCCATAGTGTCGAGCAAGGGCATTGCCTGGGCCTTCGCATCCGCATCCTCGCCGCCGAGCATGATGGCAAGAGTCCCGTCGGAGGCCTTGGGCACGCCGCCGGAGACAGGCGCGTCCAGCAGTATCACACCCTCCTTCAGCAACGCCGCCGCCAGCTCTCGCGTTCCGACCGGGTCGGACGAACTCATGTCGACAACCACACCGCCACCGCCAAGACCGGCCATCGCCGAGTCGGGACCCTCGGTCATGATCGCCTTCACCACCTTGCCGTTGGGCACCATGGTGATCAGAACATCGCTCGCTTCCGCCGTTGCGCGGGCCGTGGTTGCCACCTCGCCGCCGACCTGTCCTGCGAACCGTTGGCTCAATGCCGGGTCGAGATCGTTGACCGTAAGCGCATAGCCCGCCTTCACGAGATTGGCCGCCATCGGCCACCCCATGTTGCCAAGGCCGATCCAGCCGACCTTGATCTTGTCGTCCGCCATGATCAGACGTCCATTTCGTCGAAGACTTCCTTGGCGACCCGGAAGGCCTCGACCGCAGCCGGGAAGCCCGCATAGGTCGCGACTTGCAGGAAGATCTCCGCGATCTCCTCCTTCGTCACGCCGTTATTGATGGCGCCACGGGTGTGGAGTTTCAGCTCATGCGGCTTGCCGAGGGCGGCGATCATCGCAAGGTTCAGCATGCTGCGGGTCTTGAGCGGAAGACCGTCCCGGCCCCACAGGGCACCCCAGCAATGGGTGGTGACAAACTTCTGGAGATGCATCGTGAAGTCGTCGGCGTTGCCGATGGACTTCTCCACGTACTCGCTGCCCAGCACCTTCTTCCGGGTTGCGAGCCCTTCTTCGAACAGAGCGTCGAGTGAGTCGGCCATAGTGTCCTCCCTAGGATCAATGTCGTTGGTTTCGATGATGTTGAGCCGAGCGTAGAGCGAAATCCGCAGACATTGAATCTCTTTATGATCCATTGCTGACGGTGAATCTGCCTCTAAAACAACAAGGTAGGGCCCGATTTACGCTAGCTGGCCTCCTTCGTCCCCGGAAGCTCGGAGGCTGCTGTTTTCCTCTGCGGCAGGACCATGTCCTTGGCGGCCAGCACCGCGCCGCCCACGATCAGCACGCACGCCCCGGCAAGCACCCAGGTCGCCGGTGCGAGCCCGACCGAGACCAGGACCAACGTGGACAGGAGTGGAGCGGCGTAGGACGACGCGCCCAGCAATTGAATGTCGCCCCGTTTCACGCCGATGTCCCAGGTGAAGAAGGCACCTCCGACGGGCCCAATACCCAGAGCCAGCACCGCCAGCCATTCGACTGTGTCCGCTGGCCAGACCGTTTCCTCGAAAACGAGATGGCAAACGGCGCCAAGAACCGCCGCCACCGCGCAGAAGCCGCCGACCGCGTCCGTCGGCACCTGACCGAACCGCCGCGAGAGAACCGAGTATCCAGACCATCCGACCGCGCAAACGCAGGCTGCCGCGTATCCGAGGGTGTACTGCTGCTCAAACGCGAATCCCTCGCCCTTGGTGACGAGAAGGCCCGCCCCGAGAAGGCCCAGCAAAGCCCCCGCCACATGGAACCACCGCAGCCGCTCACCCGGTAGCAGGGCTGAGAAAACGACGATCAGCAGCGGCCAGAGATAGGCGATCAGGCTCGCCTCGACCTCCGGTGCGTTCCGCAGAGCGAGGAAGTAGAAGAAGTGATAGCCGAACAGCCCGCCAACACCGGTCATCCATACGGCCGGAGGCAGGCGCAGACGATCCAGCGGGTTCTGTCCCCGGATGATCCACACCACCACCGCTAGCGCTGTGGCCACGGTGAAACACATGGCGACAAGCTGGAAAGGCGGGACGGCACCGCTCCACGCGGTGAACAAAGCCAGCGTCGCCCACATCAGAACGGCCGTGAACCCGATAAGCGTCGCGACGCCCCGGCCGATGGGGCTGGGGGACCCGCTCACGGGGCCCGTCTCGCCTTGAGCGCTTGGGTCAAGGTGCCGTCATCGAGGTAGTCGAGCTCCCCGCCCACGGGGACGCCGCGCGCCAGCCGTGTGACGGTGACCCCGGAGCCTTCCAGTCTCTCGGAGATGTAGTGGGCGGTCGTCTGGCCGTCGACGGTGGCGTCCAGCGCCAGGATGACTTCCCGGACCTGGCCGTCACGGGCCCGCGTGACCAGGGTGTCCAGGCCCAGGTCTTCGGGGCCGACACCGTCCAGAGCGGAGAGCACACCGCCGGTCACGTGGTAGCGACCGGCAAAGGCGCCCGCCCGTTCTAGCGCCCAAAGATCCGCAACGTCGGCCACCACGCAGAGCAGCGTCGGATCCCGCCCGGGGTCCGCGCAGATGCCGCAAGGGTCGGTGGTATCCAGATTGCCGCAGACCGTACAGGTCACGACCGTCTCCGCCGCCTTTCCCAAAGCATCGGCCAACGGGAGCAGCAGGGCTTCCCGGCGTTTGATGAGATGCAGGGTCGCGCGCCGGGCGGATCGGGGACCGAGGCCCGGCAACTTGGCGAGGAGCTGCATTACGGCTTCGAGGTCGCCGACCGCCATGGAGGTCTCCGGGTGAAGAGGCAGATCTCTTGATCAGAACGGGAACTTGAAGCCCGGCGGCAGCGGAAGGCCGCCGGTCAGCTTCTTCATTTCTTCCTGCATCCTGGCGTCCGTCCGGGATTTCGCGTCGTTAAAGGCGGCGACGATCAGATCCTCGAGCACCTCCGGGTCGGCTGGGTCGACGATCGAGGGGTCCAGCTTGACCGCCTTCATCTCCCCTTTGCCGGACAACGTGACCGTGACCATTCCGGCGGCGGCCGTGCCCACAACGTCCAACGCGGCGAGCTCGTCCTGCATCTCCTGCATGCGGGTCTGCATTTCCTGGACCTGCTTCATCATGCTGCCGAGGTTCTTCATCGTCTTGGGGTCCCTTGTGGTGACAGGCGCCGATGTCGGACGGTCCTACTATCCTTCTCGACGGGCGGAAAGGGCGGAATCGGTAATATCGCCAGTCCCATCCTCGTCCTCGTCAAACTCAACCGGGGCATCCATAGGCGATGCGTCAGGATCCCCGTCCTCATCTCCCCCCAAAGGCCGCACGGCGGTGATCGTCGCACCCGGGAAGCTATCGAGGACCGCTGCAACCGTCGGGTCTCTTGCCGCTTCAGCCCTGGTCGCTTCGTCTTGTGCGGTCTTGCGCTCAGCCATGGTCGGGGCCGCGCTCTCCGCGCTCATCGGCTCCTCGATAAGCTCGACCTCCCACGGCTGGCCCGTTTCCTCAATGAGCCAACGTCCCAGCCGCTGGGGCACATCGTCCTTGCCGCCCGGTGCGAGCATGATCTCCAACCGGCCGGCCCGGCAGGCAAGGGGTCGGACAAACTGGCTGACCTCGGCGTGGAGGAGGATCTCCCGGCGATCTTCAAGAAGGGCCACAATCTCTTCGAAACTGCCGACGCCCCGGGTCTCGACAGAGACGCTCGCCGCAAGGTCCGGCGCGGGCGGCGGCGCTTCGTCGGGTACGGGGGCGTCAAGCCAAGGCGGGACCTCGTCAATCGGCTTGGCTGAGATCTCACCATCGGCGCGCGGCGATGTGGCTTGAACCGGCGGCGAAACCTCCTGCGGGGCTTGGGTTGGAGGTGCCGCCGTCGCTGTTGCACCGGACCGGGCGACCGATGCCGGCCCTTCGGATGAGGACGGCGCGGGCTGCGCCGTTGTCGCCGGTGCGGCCCCTCCATCCCTCAGTTGCCGAACCAGATCGGCGGGGCTCGGCAGATCGGCGGTATAGGCGAGCCGGATCAAGACCATTTCCAGCGCCGATACCGCGATAGGCGCGGACTGCACCTCGCCGAGGCCTTTCAGCATCATCTGCCACGCCCGGGCGAGATGGGCGGTCGGCAACCGGGATGCGAGGTCCGCCCCCCGGGTCCTCTCAAGCTCCGAGGCGGTGGGCCCGCCGGCCGCCTTCGGGGCTGCCTTGAAGCGGGTGACGGTGTGGACCACCTCCAGCAGATCCTGCAGAATGACGACCGGGTCAGCTCCCGTCGCATGCATCCGGTCCACAAGGCCCAACGCGTCGGTGACCCGGCCGGACAGAGTGTGCTCCAACAGATCCCAGACAAGCTCCCGGTCGGCCAGGCCGAGCATGTCGCGCACCCGGTCCGCCGTGATCCGGTCGTCGGACAGCGCCATCGCCTGATCCAGGATGGAAAGGCCGTCCCGCGCGGAGCCGTCCGCCGCCCGGGCCACGAGCGCGAGCGCATCATCGTCGGCGCTGACCCCTTCCTTCTCACAGATCTTGCCGAACAGCCCGGTCAGTGTCTCGCCTTCAATCCGGCGCAGATCAAATCGCTGACAACGGGAAAGAACGGTTACCGGCACCTTTCGGATCTCTGTCGTGGCAAAGATGAACTTCACCTGCTCCGGTGGCTCTTCCAGCGTCTTTAGCAGCGCATTGAAGGCGTTCCGGGAGAGCATGTGGACCTCGTCCACGATGTAGACCTTGTAACGCGCGGCCTGCGGCCGGTAGCGCACGCCGTCCAGGATCTCACGAATGTCGTCGACGCCTGTCCGGCTGGCGGCGTCCATCTCCAGCACATCGACGTGCCGGTCTTCGGTGATCGCGGTGCAGTTCGAGCAGACGCCGCACGGTGCTGTCGTCGGTCCACCCTGACCATCCGGGCCGATGCAGTTCAGACCCTTGGCGATGATCCGCGCGGTTGTCGTTTTGCCCACACCCCGCACACCGGTCAGCACGAAGGCGTGCGCCAGCCTGCCCATCGCCATGGCGTTGCGCAGGGTGCGTACCATGGCTTCCTGGCCAATCAGATCGTCGAACGTCTGGGGGCGGTACTTCCGGGCTAGGACCCGGTATTCACCGGCCGTCTCAGAGGTCTCAGCCGAAGAGGTGGGGGCGCCGTCGTTCATGGCGCGATCATAGGCACCACTCTCCGCGGAGGGAAGCCGAACACGCGCTCACGACTCTTTAGATTGACTGGGTGGAAGGTTGGAAAACGACCCAGACCGAAACTCGTTACGGCTGCTTCCTTCCGGACCTGACCGGGTTGGCGAGGAGCCCGTCCGCACCAACCTTCCAACTGTCGTATATCGGCAGGCGTTGCCCGCTTGCAAGAGCAACCGGGGAATCGGCATCGGATTCCTTCGGGTCGGAAGTTGAGAGTTCGCCTCTCATTCTGAGAGAATGGCCGAAGAATCATGAGTGCGTTCCTACTGGAACCTTGCCGAAGACGCATTTCGCGTGCGACACCCGGATCATCGGCTTATGGGGGATGCTGGCGAAATGCCGTTCAGCAACGGGAGCACGGGAAAATCCATGAAGACGGAGCGGGACCGCTTCGTCGCGTTCGCCTTTGCGGCTGCCGACCTGCTTCTCGAAGTGAACGACGACATGTCGATTCTGTTCGCCTCGGGTGCGGCGTCGAGGCTCGGGCTCTCCTCTGCGGATGATTTCGTCGGGCGCTCCTTCCTGGAGTTCGTCCCACCGGGCGAGCGCAGATTCCTATCGTTTACGGTTAAGTCGATTGTTGTGGGACAGAAATCGGACCCGGTGGCGATCCGCATTCGGACCGCGACCGGTGGGAACCTGCGGGCGGTGTTGGGCGGCTGCCGTCTGCCGACGGACAAGTCCAAGTCCTATATCACCCTGTCTTTCCTCGATCCCACGCTGGTGGCTGCGATCGGCGGCGGGCACGACGACCCGGCCATTGTGGAGAACCGGATCGCTGATCGTCTGCGCCGCAGTATCAGTGAAGGCGTCGAGGCGCGGATGACCTATCTGTCTCTCGACGGGCTTTCCGAGGCCCGTGCGGGGGGCGATAGCCCTGGCATCGCGGTCTTTATGGACGCCCTCGATGAGTATCTCGCGTCGGTCTCCGTTGGTCAGGATGCGGCGGGTTCCATCGGCGGTGACCGTTTTGCGGTGATGCACGACAAGGCGGTCGAGGGCGAGGCCATTGAAGCCCGCGTCTCGGAAATCACCAAGGCAAGCGGGCCGGAGGGCGTCTCGGTCGGGCGGGTCACGATTGATCTCGATACAGGCGGTCTGGAAGAAGAGGACGCGGTTCGCGCCCTCCTCTACGCGATGCGGAAGTTCTCATCCGACGGGATCGAGAAGTTCGATCTGCCGAACCTCAAGCAGGCCGCGCAGTCCATGATGTCCCGGACGGTCCCGAAGATCGTCGAGGTCCGCGCCGTGATCGAGGACCGGATGGTGGAAATCGCCCTCCAACCCATCGTCGAGATCCCCGACGCACGGCTTCATCACTTCGAGGCGCTCGCGCGGCTGCCGAACGGAACATCCATTCAGGACTTTGTGGTCTTCGCCGAGGAGACCGGGCTGATCGAGGAGTTCGATCTGGCTGTTGTGGATCAGGTCCTTCAAGGACTGAAGATGGAATGGGACCGGGGGTGGAAGCCGAAGGTGGCGGTCAATCTGTCGGCCCGGTCCATTGATGGCGAGAACTTCTTCGCCAAGCTCGAACGCACGATGCGGCCCTATAAGGAAGTGCTCCCGCAGCTCATCTTCGAGCTGACGGAAACGGTCAAGATCAACGACTTCGAGCGGGCGAACGCGAAACTCCAGATACTCCGGAAAGCGGGCCACAAGGTTTGTCTCGACGATATCGGAGCGGGCGGCACGTCGTTCCGCAGCCTGGAGACGCTCCAGATCGACTTCGCCAAGATTGACGGCGCTCTGTTCGACCGTGCTTCGCGGGAAGGGGACCGCCGGGTCATCATCGACGGAATCGTTCAGATCTGTCAGAGCCGGAAGATCGACATGATCGCCGAGGCGATCGAGTCCGAAAGGCACGAGTCCTTCGCCATCGATCTCGGCATACACTATGGTCAGGGTTGGCGGTACGGTCGTCCGTCCATGGAGATCACCGGCAGTTGGCGATAGCTTCCCGGTCAGACGGCCATAGATGAGAGTGCCATGGGCACGGGCCGAGCATGAAACGCATCGCTGTGATCGGGAATGCCGGGGGCGGCAAGTCGACGCTTAGCCGCCGTCTTGCGGCGATGCTCGATCTTCCCTACCACGCCGTAGACGACCTCATGTGGGGACCCGGATGGAAACTCCGCCCGGACCGGGCCTTTCGAAGGGACCACGATACGATCATCGCCGATGACCGCTGGGTGATCGACGGTGTCGGGCCGTGGGATAGTGTCGCAGCCCGCCTAGAGCGCGCGGACACGATCGTGCATGTGGACCTGTCGCTGCCGCGGCATTTCCTATGGGTCGCCAAGCGCCGCAGGGCGGCCAAAAAGGGTCTGCGCCCACCCGCGCCAGACGGGTGCGACTATGCCGATGTCGGGTTCGCCATCGTTCCCGTCATGTGGCGGGTCCATAAGGCCAAACCCAAACTCAAGGCCGAGATCGAGCGTCACCGGGCGACAGCTCGGGTCGCCCATCTCCGGACCCCGGCGGACATTTCGGACTTCCTGAACGCCGCCGAGTTCCTTGTGACCGAGGGACAGAGCCTCATTACAAACGCCGCCGGATGGGACCGCGCGCGGTCGACACCGGATCGGCCGAGGACCTGAACTCTGAGCTTGGGTGATCGGTGGAGCGGCGACGGACGCTGCTCCAGCGCGCCTCAGTGAACCATTGCGGAAACGGGAAGGGCAATGTCCCGGATCGCATCGTGCTGAATGCCCCCAAAGCCCATCTGCTCCATATGGAGCGCGCGGCTGAGGGCGGCAGCAACACGATCGTCGTGCGCGTCTAGATCGTCGAGGGAACGGACAAGGAGGTTCAACGCCTGGTCGGCGGTCATCTTGGTCATGATCATTTCCTTCCTTCTGGAAGCGTTATCAGCCACCGTTCTGGTGGGACACGGTTTGTATAGATAAAATTCTATCTAAATGCAAGGGGAATCTTCGGCCCCGTGCTCCGAGAAAGGCGAATATACCACAGCCCTGGAATCATGGAGAGAGTCTTGGACGACCCCATTCAACGCCACCCCACGCGCGCCGAACAGCTCGACATTTTGGCGGATCTTGTGGCCGATCTCGCGGGCCCTCACGGGCGAATCCTGGATCTTGGCTGCGGGACCGGCTACTTCGCGCACATTCTCTCCGCCAAACGGATCGGCGTTCAAATCGTCGGTGTGGATCTGAAAGGGGAGTCACTTTCGGCGGCCGCAGAGCGGTTTCCCCACCACACCTGGATCGAGGGGGACCTGCGTCACCCCGATGTGCTTCACGGCACAGGCGCTGACTTTCCCGTCGTGGTGACCGGGCTGACCTTCCACGACCTGACGGACCAGCAGAAGCAGACGTTGGTGGCGTGGGTCGCTGGGCATCTGGCGCCGGGCGGCACTTTCCTGCTGTTTGACCGGGTGAGGCTGACGGACGCGGCACTCTTCCCCCATCAGCAGATCCTCTGGCAAAGGCAGGAACGGGTCTACGGGCGGGGCATGCGGCAGACCGACGACTTCGCGGCCTACGAAGCGGACCTGTCACCGACCAACGCGGTCGCGTCCCTTGAGGCGTACAAGGCCATGTTCGAGAATGCCGGCCTTCGCTGGGGCGTTCTTCACCAGCATGGCAACATTGCCATTCAGGCCGGTGTCCGGTCTGAATAGCTGCATGGTTGCCCTTAGGGTCAGCGCGTTGGCACCGGAATGTCGCCTGAGTAGTCGTAGAAGCCCCGGCCGGTCTTCCGACCGAGCCATCCGGCCTCGACATACTTAACCAGCAGCGGGCAGGGGCGGTACTTGGAGTCGGCCAGCCCGTCGTAGAGGACGTGCATCACCGCCAGGCACGTATCCAGCCCGATGAAATCGGCGAGTTGAAGAGGCCCCATGGGGTGATTGGCACCGAGTTTCATCGCCGTGTCGATCGACTCAACCGATCCCACGCCTTCGTAGAGGGTGTAGACCGCCTCGTTGATCATCGGCAGTAGGATCCGGTTGACGATGAAGGCCGGAAAGTCCTCGGCAACGGCCACGGTCTTGTCCAAACGATCGGCAAGCGCGCGCACGGTTTCGAAGGTCGGCTGATCCGTTTGGATGCCCCGGATGAGCTCCACCAGCTTCATCACCGGCACCGGATTCATGAAATGCATGCCCATGAACCTGGACGGCCGATCCGTGTAGGTCGCGAGCCGCGTGATCGAGATGGAGGAGGTGTTGGACGCGACGATGGCCGTCTCGGACAGGGCCGGGACCAAGGTCTCGAAAATCTTCCGTTTGACGTCTTCGTTCTCGGTTGCCGCCTCGATCACGATGTCGGCGTCGGAAAACATGGCGTAGTCGGTCCCGGTCGTAATCCGGGCCAGCGCCACTTTTGCCGTGGTCTCGTCGAGGCGGCCTTTTGAGACCTGGCGCATCATGCTCTTTTCGATGTCGCCGACCGCTTTCTCAAGCACAGCCGCATCAAGATCAAGAAGCTTCACATCCAGCCCGGACGCGGCCGCGACCTGCGCGATGCCGGCACCCATCTGACCACTGCCGATCACCCCAACGATGGACGTCATATCGTCCCCCAGTCCTTCCTTGGCCCGCAGCGACGACGCTTTTCATGCTGAAGCAGCACCCCCCGGTTCATCAGTTTGATCTACCGGGGAGGGCCGTCGCCCAGGCGGGTCCGCGTCAGCCGCGGACCTTGTCGATTTCGTCGCTCAACTCAGGAACCGCCTTGAACAGGTCGGCGACGAGGCCGTAATCGGCGACCTGGAAGATCGGCGCTTCCTCGTCCTTGTTGATGGCGACGATGACCTTGCTGTCCTTCATGCCGGCGAGATGCTGGATGGCGCCGGAGATGCCGACAGCCACGTACAACTCGGGAGCGACGACCTTGCCGGTCTGGCCGACCTGGTAGTCGTTCGGCACGAAGCCCGCGTCGACGGCAGCGCGCGACGCACCCACAGCGGCACCAAGCTTGTCCGCGATCCCTTCCAGCATTGGGAAGTTGTCACCGGACTGCATGCCCCGACCGCCGGAGATGACGATCCCCGCACTGGTCAGTTCCGGGCGTTCCGACTTGCTGAGCTCGGAGCCGTTCCAGGTGGACATGCCCGCGTCACCCGCACTCGCGGCGCTTTCGACACCAGCGGACCCGCCCTCGGCTGCTGCGGCTTCAAAGGCGGTCGCCCGCACGGTGATGACTTTGGTTGCGTCGCTCGACTTGACGGTTGCCAGCGCGTTACCGGCGTAGATCGGTCGAACGAACGTCTCCGCGTCGACAACCTCGATGATCTCGGAAATCTGAGCGACGTCGAGGGCGGCCGCCACGCGGGGCATCACATTCTTGCCGGACGTGGTGGCCGCGGCGAGAACGTGGCTGTAACCCCCGGCGAGGGAGACGACCAGCGGTGCCAGGTTCTCGGCGAGCGCGTTGGCGTACTCTGCCCCTTCTGCATGAAGAACCTTGCTCACACCGGCGACTTTCGCCGCTTCCGCTGCAGCACTGCCGGCGTCGGAGCCGGCAACGAGCACATCGATATCACCGCCAATGGCGACGGCGGCGGCGACGGCGTTCAGCGTGGCGGGCTTCAGGGCCGAATTGTCGTGTTCGGCGACGACAAGAATGCTCATCAAATCACCTTCGCTTCGTTATGCAGTTTCTCGACCAGGGTGGCAACGTCCGGAACTTTAATCCCGGCCTCGCGTTTCGCCGGTTCGACGACTTTGAGGACTTCCAGGCGCGGTGCCGGGTCAACGCCGAGATCCGCCGGGGTCATGGTGTCGATCGGCTTCTTCTTGGCCTTCATGATGTTCGGCAGCGAGGCGTAACGCGGCTCATTCAGGCGGAGATCGGTCGTGACGATCGCCGGCATGTTGAGGGTCACGGTCTCGAGCCCGCCGTCCACTTCGCGGACAACCTTCATTGAGCCGTCACCGATCTCAATCTCAGAGGCGAACGTGCCCTGCGGCCAGCCGAGCAGGGCGGCGAGCATCTGACCCGTTTGGTTGCAGTCGTCGTCGATCGCCTGCTTGCCGAGGATCACGAGACCCGGCTCTTCCTTGTCGACGATCGCCTTCAGCATCTTGGCGACGGCCAGCGGCTCCAGGTCGCCGTCGTGCGTCACCAGGATGCCCCGGTCGGCGCCCATGGCAAGCGCGGTGCGGATCGTCTCCTGGCACTGCTGCACGCCGAGGGAGACGACCACCACCTCATCAGCCTTACCGGCTTCCTTGAGGCGGATCGCCTCCTCGACGGAGATCTCGTCGAAGGGGTTCATGGACATCTTGACGTTGGCCAGTTCGACCCCCGTCTGGTCGGCTTTAACGCGTACTTTCACGTTGTAGTCGATAACCCGCTTCACGGGCACGAGCACTTTCATGGCGTCCTCGGGAGTTTGTCGGTGCGGAGGGTTTTCGGCACCCTTTACCGCGAGTGACCTTGCTTAGAAGACGGCCGGGCAGAGTGTCAAGCGACGGACCGTCGCGGATTGGCCGACATACGACACATCAGGCGACACTTCAGGCCGGCGTCGGTGCGGGCGGCGTCCTACTGCGCCGCCACCACCTCAACCTCCAGCAGCCAATCCGGGTTCACTAGGCCGGAGACGATCACCAGCGTTGAGGGCACCAACCGGTCAGGCCCCAGAAAGGCGGATCGAGCCTGACGCAGCTTGGGAATATCGTCCCGGTCGACCACGAAAATCCGCAGGAAACGGATGTCGTCGACCGTCATGCCTCCTTCCTTCAAACAAGCGGAGATGTTGGCGAAGACGCGGTCGGCCTGAGCTTCGAAGCCCGCCGCCGTGCTGCCGTCCGGGTTCAACCCGACCTGTCCGGACAGGGCCAGCCAACGTGTCGCACCGTCGACGACGACCCCGTGGGTGTAGTTCGGAACCCCCATCGCAACGATGTCGGCGGGATCCAGTGTTTTTGTGGTCATGGACATGAAAGCCCCCTCCCTCTCTTCTGATTGGCGGGGATCATGCGGGCCGCGCGTCTGACCCGGCAAGCAGATCTTCCAGGGCCTTGATGGCGGCCGCGGTCTCGATGTCGGCGGTGGCGTCGCCAATCAAGACATCGACGGAAGGTCCCTTGGGCACCAGCTTCTCCGGCGGCAACGCCCGGCCATAGAGGCCTAGGGTCGGGCAGCCGGAGAGTGCGGTGACATGGATCGGTCCTGTATCGTTGCCGATGGCCAGGACGGCCGCGCGGGCAAGGGCGGCAACGTCGAAGAGGCTTGTCTCCCCGGTCAGATCCACCGCCCCCGGACAGGCTGCACGGATCTTTTCGACGGCATCCCTGTCGTCCGGTCCGCCGACGAGGACTGGGGTGATGCCCCGGGCGGCCAGCCATCCGGCGACCTCGCCGTACCGATCGGCCGGCCAGCGTTTCAAAGCAGCCCGGTTTGGTGATGAGCCCGGGATGACGAGGGCGAACCGCTCCGTCAGACCGAAACGTTTGATATCACCCCGCTCGGCCATGAAGGACAGGTCAGCCAAAGGGACGTCCTCGATCCCGGCAATGGCGAGCTGTGCTCTCTGACGCTCGACGGTGTGCATCCGGTGAGGCTTCGTGTAGCGGTGCTCGAACCGCGTACCCTTCACCACGCCTGACCAGTCCGGCGCCCGACCTGGCAAAAACAGGCGGTGATAGAGCGCACTGCGGTCGGATGTCTGGAGGTCGTAGATCCGTTCGAACCCAGCCCCCCGCAATCGGCGACGCAGACCGAGCAGGCGGCCGATGTTCCAAGCCTTGGGGGCGTCATCAATCCAGATCTCGTCGAACAGCCCTGTCATTTCGCCCAGTTCCCCATACCCGGGGCGCGTGAGGAGAATGAGCGGGTGGTCAGGGTGCGCGCGGCGGATTGCCTGCATGGGACCGACGGCGTAAACGAAATCACCAAGCGCGCCGAGCTTGATGACCAGGATCGGTTGGGGGTTCGTCATTTCCGTGGAGCGGTTTGCTCTGCGAACAACTCGTCATAGACCGACAAGGTGCGCTCACACATCAGCGCCCATCCATAGTGTTGGCGCGCATTTTCAATGGAGGCTTGGAACACCCGCTCACGCGCTTCTGCCGGAAGATCGAGTGCGTTGCGGATTGCCGCGGCCATGGCATTCGGGTCTCCTGGTTCCGACAGCCATCCGGTTTCCCCTTCGACGACAGTTTCCGCAGCACCGCCATGCCGCGTGGCCACGACCGGCCTGCCCATGGCCTGGGCTTCGACGATCGTTCTGCCGAACGGCTCCGGGTCCAGCGATGCCGAGACCACCACATCGGCGAGTTTGTAAGCAGCGGGAAGATCCCGGCATTCCCCGACGAAGCGGACTTTTCCCTGCAGCCCCATCTCGGCAATCGTGCGGTCGAGCTCTGCTCGAAAGCCTGAGCCTTCCTCGGACGCCCCGACAACAAGGCAGAACATATCATCCCGGTCCGCCAGTCTCTGGATGGCATCGATCAGAAGCCGATGCCCTTTCCAGCGGGTTACCCGGCCCAGGATCATCACCACTTCCGCACCATCCGGTAGCGCCCATTGATCGGCGAGCTTGATCATGCGTTCGGCTGATACCCGGTCCGGATCGAATTGGTCGAGGTCGATGCCTCTAGGAATGACACGGAGGCGGTCGGCGCCGACTCCAAACCGCCGGCTCACCTCCCGGCTCACGAACTCTGAGATCGCGATCACCCGGTCACCGCGCGCCATGACGCTGTTGTAGAGGCGCTTCAGAGGAAAGGAGTCCGGATAGCGCCCGTGAAACGTGGTTACGAACGGAAGCTTCGCGCGCCGCGCCGCCCGCCACGCGAGCCACGCGGGCATGCGGGACCGCGCATGGACGAGGTCCACGCCCTCCCGGTCGATCACGTTGACCAGGGCATCGAAGGTCGCCCGCCACCGTGTCGGGTTCTTCGAGTGGACGGGCAGCTCGATGTGGGTCGCGCCGACCCTGTCCAGCTCGTGCACCATGGGGCCGCCCCTGGAAACGACGACTGATCGCCAACCGGTCTGAACGATGGCCCGGGCCATATCCACGGTGCCTCGCTCCACACCGCCGGTCACGAGTGCCGGCAGAACCTGAAGGATGGTTCTCATGCGATTGTCTTCGGGGTCCGCCGCTGCTGACAGCCCGCCGGAAGCGGGCGGCAAGTGGTTGGGATCGGCCCCGCGATCGGATACCGTCACGCGGTGTCTCGCCAACCGTTGCCGTTCGAGGGGTGCCTCAGCACGATGTCCGATCTCCCAGATACCCCAGTGTCCGCGCCATCCTTTCTGAAAAAAGATGACGGTGCCCGGATCGCCTATCATAAGACGACAGGGCAGTCGCCGGGTATTGTCTTTCTGGGCGGCTTTATGTCGGACATGACCGGAACCAAGGCGACCGTACTTGAAGCCTATGCGCAGGAGAGGGGGCAGGCTTTTCTGCGTTTCGACTATCAGGGCCATGGGCAGTCATCCGGCGCCTTTGTCGACGGGACCATTGGGCTTTGGGCCTCCGATGCCATCGCCGCGATCGACGCCCTGACGGAGGGACCGCAGATCCTGATCGGCTCCTCGATGGGCGGTTGGATCATGCTTCTCGCTGCGCTGGCCCGGCTGGACCGGGTCGCCGGCCTTATCGGAATCGCTGCCGCACCGGACTTCACAGAGGATTTGATGTGGGCCGAGTTCGATGAGGAGACCCGGGAACTGCTCCGCACCGACGGCATGATCAAGCAGTTCTCCGAGTACGGCGACGACCCCTACCAGATCACATGGAACTTGATCCTCGAGGGGCGGAAGCACCTTCTGCTGCGCCATGCGCCGGTCGCCATCGACCGGCCTGTCCGCCTGCTCCACGGTATGAAAGACGAGGATGTGCCCTGGGAGTTGTCTCCGCGTCTGGCAGAAGCTCTTGTCAGCAGCGACGTGCAGGTTCGGCTGATCAAGGAGGGCGATCACCGTCTGTCCACGGACGAAGACCTGGAGATCCTGAAAGAGACTGTGTCGGCGCTGTTGGACGGCCAGGGGTGACCGGGTCCCGTCTTTGGCGCCTGATCAGCGTTGCCCTCTGGCTAATCGCCGTATTGCCAATCTTCGAAACCTCGGCTCAGACCGCGCCCCAGGCTTCCACCGGAAACGACATCGACCATGAGGCCGAGTACCGGGCTTGCATGGCACTGATCGATGAGGATGCGGGCCGGGCATATGAGAGCGGCCTCGCATGGTACGGGCTTGGCGGCGGCTGCCCGGCCCGTCATTGCGTGGCACTGGCTCTTCTGGAACTGGGCCAGTTCCGGGAGGCGGCTTCCCGCTTGGAAACGATCGCGTCGACGCAGGAGGGAGATGGCCGCTTACAGGCGGAACTGCTTGTGCAGGCGGCCCACGGTTGGCGGTTGGCGGGGGAGCCGCGCCGGTCCATTTCCCGTCTGACGGCCGCCATGGGGATTCTGCCAGTGTCAGCGGACCTCTTGGTGGACCGTGCGGCAGCGCATATGGATCTGGAGGCATACGAGACCGCCCTCGGGGATCTGAACGATGCCCTGGCTATCGAACCAAGTCATATCGACGCCCGTATCTTCAGGGCCGTGGCATTCCGCTATCTCGACCGGCTGGACGCTGCGGAAGCGGATCTCGCCACTGCCCTCTCCGTTGATGATGCCCGGGCCGACGCCTTCCTTGAACGCGGGATCGTCCGGCAGCTTCTCGGCGATCTCGATGGCGCCCGAACCGATTGGCTGGCCGCGCTTGCACGGGAACCAGAGGGTCCTGTCGCGGAAGCGGCCCGTGCCCGGCTGGCCGCCATGGACCTCAATAGACAGTAGAGCGTGCGTGTGCTGCGGGATGCCCCCGGGGACGTCTCGGTGCGGTCCAGGGAAAATCTCTTTCCCCGGCCTCTGCTTCCATGCTTTGTTGCGCACCCCCGCGCAGCCGACTGCGCGGGACCTGTTTTCTATGGGAGACGCTGCCTTGGTTACGGCCGTGATGCCCACATACGGGCGTATCGATATCGCTTTCGAGCGTGGTGAAGGCTCTTACCTGTTTACCACGGACGGGCGACGATACCTGGATTTCGCCAGCGGCATCGCGACGAACTCGCTCGGGCACGCGCATCCCCATCTCGTCAAGATGCTGCAGGAACAGGCTGCCAAGGTCTGGCATGTCTCCAACCTCTACCGCATTCCGGGGCAGGAGCAGCTTGCGCAAAGGCTGGTGGAATCCTCGTTCGCGGATACGGTCTTCTTCTGCAACTCCGGGGCGGAGGCGCTTGAGGGGGCGATGAAAGTTGCGCGGAAGCATCACTTTGTCGCGGGAGATGAGGGACGGGACAAGATCGTCTGCTGCACCTCTGCGTTCCATGGGCGCACCCTGACCACGCTTTCCGCGGGCGACAACGACAAGTACCGGGAAGGCTTTGGTCCTCGTCCGGGCGGGTTCGAGCATGTGGCTTTCGGCAATCTCAACGAGATGCGGGCCGCCATGGGAGAGGACGTGGCCGCGATCCTGATTGAGCCGATCCAGGGAGAGGGCGGGATCAACCCTGCCGATATCGCGTATCTGGAAGCGTTGCGCACCACGGCCGACGAGTTCGGCGCCTTGCTCGTGTTCGATGAGGTTCAGTGCGGCATGGGCCGGACCGGTTGGCTCTGGGCGTACGAGCGCACAGGGATCACGCCGGATGTCATGGCGACCGCGAAAGGGTTCGGTGGAGGTTTCCCGGTGGGTGCTGTGCTTGCGACCGAGAAGGCCGCGTCAGGCATGGTACCGGGCACCCACGGCTCGACCTACGGCGGAAATCCGTTGGCCGTCGCCGCTGCGAACGCGGTCCTGGATGTCATGCTTGAGCCGGGTTTCCTTGAAGGGGTGCGGGAGAAATCAGCCCATGTCTGGCGCCGTCTCGATGCCTTGGCGGCAAAGCACCCCAAGGTGATTGCCGAGGTTCGCGGCGTCGGCCTGATGATCGGGATGAAGTGCGTCGTTCCCAATGCCGAGATGCAGACCAAACTCCGAGACGAGAGTCTCCTGGTCGTCGGTGCTGCGGACAATGTCATTCGTCTGCTCCCGCCGTTGACCGCCTCTGTCGAGGAACTCGACGAAGCAATCGATACCATTGACCGCGTCGCGGCTGCTTGGGCGGCTTGAGTCCCGGAACTCGGCCCCAGCCCTATTGTGAAAAGCCCGACGCGCCGTCGTACTGAAAGAGACTCTAATGACTGCCCCTCGCCATTTCCTGGATCTCGATGAGATTCCCGCCGCCGATTTGAGAGCCATGCTGGACGAAGCCGTGGCCCGCAAATCGGGCGCATTGTCCGACCGGCCCCTCGAAGGCAAGGCCCTGGCCATGATCTTCGAGAAACCGTCGACCCGAACCCGTGTTTCGTTCGAAGTGGGCATGAAGCAGTTGGGCGGCGACGTAGTCGTGCTCGATGCGGATGCCATGCAGATCGGACGGGGTGAGACCGTTGCGGACTCCGCACGCGTTCTCTCGCGCTATGTCGATATCATCATGATGCGGACCTTCTCCCGCGAGACGATCGTCGAGATGGCGGCGAACGCGACGGTGCCGGTGATCAACGGCCTCACGGACAGCTCCCATCCCTGCCAGCTCCTGGCGGACATCATGGCCGTGGAAGAGCATCGCGGTCCGATCAAGGACAAGGTTGTCGCGTGGTCGGGCGACGGCAACAACATGGCCGCCTCCTGGATCCACGCCGCTGTACAGTTCGGCTTCGAGCTTCGGATCGCGGCTCCGGAGGATCTGTCACCGGACCCGGAGATCGTGGCCTGGGCGCGGGCGAATGGCGGCAAGGTCACGGTGACCCATGATCCGGCCGCGGCCGTCGGAGGATCGGACGTCGTGGTCACCGATACCTGGGTCTCTATGGGGGATGAAGACTCGAACCGTCACAACATGCTGGCCCCGTTCCGGGTCGACGAGGCGTTGATGGCCAAGGCGAAGGCGGACGCGGTGTTCCTGCACTGCCTGCCCGCGCACCGGGGTGAAGAGGTCACCTCTGAGGTATTGGATGGCCCGCAGTCCATCGTCTGGGACGAGGCGGAGAACAGGCTGCACAGCCAGAAGGCCATCCTGACCTGGTGCCTCCGATGACCGGCGGCGCTTCCGGTTCGGCCGGCGGCGCGGCCCGCGGCATGACCCTGGGACAGCCGTCGGACGACGTCCTCGTCCCGTTTCAGCTCGAATCCAGCGGCATCCGGGGCCGCTTTTCCAGGTTGGGTTCCGTCGCGGACACGATCATCGACCGCCACGGTTATCCGGAGGTTGTGAGCCGTTTGTTGGGTGAGACAATGGCGCTCGCGACGATCCTGG
Source organism: Thalassobaculaceae bacterium (assembly GCA_963691835.1). GTDB lineage: Bacteria > Pseudomonadota > Alphaproteobacteria > Thalassobaculales > Thalassobaculaceae. The sequence continues at coordinate 1,607,800 of OY829383.1, read as the reverse complement.
CTGGTGCACTGAAATACGACGGAGTCTTCACGTTGCAGGCCAAGGGCGAGGGACCTGTCCGGACCCTGATGGCCGATGTGACGTCGGAGGGGGACATCCGCGCTTATGCTTCCTTCGATGCGGACGCCCTGCCGGATGCGGAGCCCAGCGACGAGGTTTCTCAGGTCGCCCGGTTACTTGGTGGCGGCTACCTGGCGTTCACGGTGGATCAGGGCATTCACACCGACCGGTATCAGGGCATCGTGCCGCTGGAAGGGGCGACGCTCGCCGAGTGCACCCACGCGTATTTCCGGCAGTCGGAGCAGATCGACTCTGCCATCAAGCTGGCCTGCGCGCGTGACGATCAAGGCAACTGGCGTGCGTCCGCGCTGATGCTCCAAAGGATGCCGTTCGAGCCGGTGGCCCGGCCTGGCCAGAAGCCGACCACGATCGAGGACTATGACGAGGACTGGCGGACGGCTCTCGCCTTCATGAGCAGCGCATCCGACGCCGAGATGCTGGATCCCGGCCTGGCGCCTGATCGTCTGCTGTATCGGCTGTTCAACGAACCGGGTGTCAGAGCCTATGACCGCAAGTCGCTTGGCTCGACCTGCCGGTGCTCCACGGAACGGGTGGAATCGGCGATCGGCTCCATTCCCCCGGAGTCGCTCGCGGACATGAAGATCGATGGTTTTGTGGTTGTGACGTGCGAGTTCTGCAAGTCAGAGTGGCGCTACGATGATGAGGCGTTGGACGCCATGCGCGCGCGCCTGATGGCTGCTGGATAGACTGGACTAGATTGACTGGGCTGGAGTGGAATCGATGAAGCGTCGCAGCTTTCTTGTCGCGGGCGGGCTTACGCTGATTGGCGGGGGTCTCGCCGGGTGTGAGACACCCAATCCCGGCCCTACTTTCCCCCCGCTGTCATTCACCGACCGTCCGGGATTTGCATTGCCGGTTGCCTCGATTGAGGTTCAGAACACATACGCGCCGCCGCTGGCCACCCCGAATGTGGAACATCTCATGCCGGTTGCTCCGGGCCCGGGGGCTGAGCGCTGGGCGCTTGATGTCATGAAGGCCTCCGGTGTGTCGGGCGTTGCCCGGCTCGTGATCGCCGAGGCGTCGGTCGTTGAGGTGCCGCTCCAGAAAACCCAAGGGGTCAAGGGTCTCTTCACGGTCGACCAGGACGTTCGATACGACGGGCGCTTGTCGGTCCGGCTTGAGATCATCGACACGGGCAATATTCGCCGGGCCCAGGTTCTAAGCACGGTGGAGCGGTCCCAGACCGTCGCTGAAGACGTGACGCCCAATCAGCGTGCCCGCGTCTGGTACGATTTCACCCTCGCGCTGATCGATCAGTTGGACATTGATCTCCGGGCGCGCGCCGCGTCGACCATCGGCTGATCTTGATCTAGTCCAGGGCCGGATAGAATTCCTCGCGCAAAAGCGCGTAAAGCAGGTGATCGCGCCACTGGCCGTCGATCTTCAGATACCGCTTGGCGAGACCTTCATACCGGAAACCGGACTTCTCCAGCACGCCGCGGCTGGCGATGTTGTGGGGCAGGCAGGCTGCCTCTACCCGATGAAGGTGCAGGGTTTCATAGGCGAAGAGACAGGCGCCGTGCACCGCCTCGGTCATGAATCCGTTCCGTGAGTACGGCCGGCCGATCCAGTATCCGAATGAACAGGTCTGGGCGACGCCGCGGCGGACGTTGGCAATCGTGATCCCGCCGACCAGAGCGTCGTCCTCCTTCCGGAAGACGAAAAACGAGTATCCCTGATCCCGTGACCAGTCTTCCGTATATCGCGCGAGACGTCGGCGGAACGCCGCCCGCGTCAGGGCGTCATCGGGCCATGTCGGCTCCCATGGGACCAGGAAATCCCGGCTGACGGCCCGCAGCTCAGCCCATTCCTGCCAGTCCCCGCGAACCGGCGGCCGCAGATAGGTGCGTGGCAACATGATCCGAGGCTCGGATTTTGCCGGTGGAAAGAACGTGAGTACCAAGACCGAAGCCCCCGAAACGACGCGGTTTTTTGAATTCTTCCACCGGCTGCGGAGGCGGCGCAAGAGGATCGATGCACCGCATCAAGCACAGCAGGCATTTCGGTGCCATACAGTGTTGTTTCGACAACGGAAAGTAGCTTTGCCGCAAAACGGCGGTGTCACCCCGGCGGCAGGACCGGCCAGGTGTCGGAGAGCCGGTAGCCCTCCGGCCAAGGGTCCTCCGGGTCGAGCATCAACTGCTGAACACCGGTGATCCAAGCGCGTCCACTGATTGAGGGACGGATGGCCGCTTTCTCCGCCACGACCGTGTCAGCGAGAATCCGTCCCTCGAAGGTGGAGTCGATGATCGACACGGCCTCCAGCGTCTGCCCGACCGCTAACTCACCCTTCGCCCGCAAGACTGCCATACGGGCACAGGTCGCGGTTCCCGTGGGCGACCGGTCAATCTTCCCCGGCCGCACGCTGACCGCGGACCGGGCGGTAAGGCCGGTTTCCGTCGGGCGGGTCCGTCCCGCGAACAGACAGAACGAGAAGTGGTCCCAGTCGGTCTGTACCGGATGACGGAATCCGATCTGAGTGTCTGCGGCAGCGATGATCCGCATGCCGAGCTGCGCCATCTCCTTAGCTTCCGACGCTTTGATGTCGAAGCCGAGTGTGGCCGCGTCGACGATGACGAAACTGTCGCCGCCGTAAGCCGTATCGACGGTAAGCGTCCCGAGCCCGTCCACCTCCAGCGGGACCCCAAGTTTGTCGGCGAAGGCCGGAACGTTTTCGACCGTGATCCTTTCTGCCTTGCCGTTGCGGCAGGTTGCGGTGACCGGGACCAAACCGCCGGGAGCCTCAAGGATGAGCGTCGTCTCCGGCTCCACCATGGGCACGATGCCCGTATCCAGCAGGACTGTCGCGACGCAGATCGAGTTCGACCCCGACATGGGTGGATTGTCTTCGGGCTCCATGATGATCCAGCCGGTCGCGGCGTCCGGGTGCTTCGGGGGCACGAGGAGATTCACGTGCCGGAAAACGCCGCCTCTCGGTTCGTTCAGAACGAAGTTCCGAAGGGTCTGATCCTCGGCGATGAACTGTCGCTGTTCCCAGATCGTATCCCCGGGTGGCGGGGCGACGCCGCCGACGATGACGTCTCCGACCTCACCTTCGGCATGACAGGTCACCACATGGATCGTCTTGGTGGTCCGCATCGCCGTTCCTTTCAGCCGGAAAGGCCAGTTGTGGCTTCGTCGAGCGAAACCACCCGGGCGGTTACTGCCGATTCTTCCGCTGCCAGCCCCATGACAACGGCACGCACGCCGTCCTCAACGCTGACGTCGACCGCTTTGCCCGACCGGACCGTCTCCAGAAACCCGAGATGCTGGTACCAGGTCGAGCCGTGGTGATCCCCGGCGGCGAGGAGTTCGGGATCGACGGCGATTGCCTCGCGACGGGGGCCTTTCGGCTCTCGCGGAGACACGACGATCTCCGCCTGTCTGTGTACCTCACCCCGCCAGAAACGCTCAGGACCCGGGATCAGCGCCTCGACCCTTCCCGCGTCGCCCACGGCGGTTATGTGCTCCTGGTGATAAGCGCCATCGGCGAACATGCAGAGCTCCAGGCACGCCCGGACCCCGCCGTCGAAATCCACAACCACATAGGCGTTGTCGAGAATGTCCGGGGTTGCCCCGTCGTAGAGCTCATCCTGATGGTTCACATCCGCCGCACCCGAGGCGTAGATCCGGATCGGCTCCCGGCCGATGATCAACCGCATCAGGTCGAAGAAGTGGCAGCACTTTTCCACCAGCGTGCCACCGGTGTTCCGGTTGAAGCGGTTCCAGTCGCCGACTTTCCTCAGGAACGGGTACCGGTGCTCCCGGATCGTGAGCATTCTCAAGGTCCCGATCTCACCGCCACGGACAATCTCCAAAAGGCGGGAGATCGGGGGCATGTACCGGTACTCCATCGCCACCCAGACCGGGGCTGCGTAATCCCGGGCAAAGCCCCGTATCCACGCACAGTCATCCGCCGTGGTGCATACCGGTTTCTCGACCAGCAGCGGAAGGCCGCTTACGGCAACGCTTTCGATGACCTGCCGGTGGGTGTGGTTGGGCGACGCGATCACCAGGGCGTCGACACCTCCGTCAGAGAGGAGGGCCGCGGGATTCTCATATGCTCTCGTCTCAGCGCCCGCAAGGTCGGCGGACGCCCGCCGCATCTCCGGATCCGGATCCGCAACGGCGGCCACGGTCGCATCCGGCAGCATGCTGATGTAGCGGATATGCTCCTGGCCCATCATGCCCGCGCCAACAATCCCGTAGGCCGTCATTCAAAGCTCCAGAACCGGGAGGCCGAGCGCCCCCGCCACGCCCCGCAGCGCTGCCCGGTGGTCTCCATAGGCGAGCGTTGTGTGATGTTCGAGACCGCTGCCGATGACCCTGTCGAACATCTCGCCGGCAGAGCGGTCGAAGCGCACCACGCCGGACGTCCCCGTGAACGCCTTGGGGCGGTCCAACATCTCGCCACCGAAGATCACAACAGACGTGCGGCCCAGCGCCTGGCTGAGCCGTGCGAAGGTTACCCGGCCGGGTTTCAAGGGAAACTCGTAAAGCAACGGCATACGCCGGTTGCTATGAATGGTGGCCAGCGGCTTCTGATCGTCCGCGAGGTCAGCGGCGGCCATGGAGATCGGCGCCTGTCCGCAATGCCAGACCACGCCCGTATCGTCGTCTGTGTCCAGATCCACCAGATCCACCATGAAGATCGGCGCGTCCGCCACATCCTGAAGGATGAGGTTGGTGACCGCGCCGTAGACGTCGGCCTCGCAGGCGCACGGCACCCGGCGCTCCCCCATCATCGAGACGGGGCCGCAGATTGCACCGCCATACTCGGTGAACGTCTCCGGCCAGCACCGGACGGCGAACGCGTCGTAGCCGTTCTCTCCCCGCAGCGCCTGTAGCGCGCCGTCCAGCCGGAGGGAGCGGTCCAACTCCGTCTGGTCCACGTCCTGCAGCCCCTGAAGATCCTTTTCCGCTGTTGCACGGGACTCCGCGAGCGTATCGGCGGCTGTCTCTCCGGCTTTTTCAAAGACTGTCTTGAGAGGCAGTGGATCGACGGTAACCCCGGTAAGATTCGACAAGGCGGCCGGGTCATAGGCACATGTGTGAAAGCCATCCGGATGCTCTCCCAGTCGGCCGATTCGCTTGCCTGACAGCCGTCCGGCGACGGCTTCTCCGGCCTCGGTCGGATGGGTGAGCTCGCCCGCGACGGGCTTGGCAATCCGGCTGCCCGTCAGCAGATCCGCCAGATCGTCGTCCAGAGCCCGTGAATCCGGCGCCGCGTAAAGCGAGGAGAAAGGTCGGTCGGAAAGCCCTAAGGCATGGGCCGCCAGATTCAGGCCGCAGAAGGCGTTCAACCGAAGCCGCCCACCAAGACGGGGCTCCGGAAACGCCCAAATGGCAAGTGGGCCTTTGAGCTGGTCCGCGATTTCGACGGTCACTGCGGCGTCCGTGAACGTCGCTTGAAGGATCAGCACGAGATCGAGGTCTTCGTTCAATAGGTCGGTGATCGCCGACTCAGCGCTGTCCGCATCGAACAGCAACGACCGGGCGCCCAGAATGGTGTGCCCGGAGCGGTCCAACGCCTCAAATGCCTTGGCGGTTCTTTCCTCGGCGAAAGGAACGTCGAAGGTTGCCCGGCCCAGCGGGAGGACGCCGATCCGCTGGATCATCCACGCTCTCCCAAGTCCGGATAGGCGTGCCGGAAGCCCGCATCGGCTGGCGACAGATCAGCACCGCCGCCCGCGAACAACGGGTGTTTATGCCACGGCGTCGCTTCGGCATCGGTCAGTGCGTTGATTTCCTTCATATAGGCGACGCTATCGCCGCGCAGGCCCTGGCGCATCGCCTCCCAATCGGGGAAATGCCCGAACGCATCGAGCCAGATGGCGCGGCCCGCCAGATAACCGCTGGCTCCAGCCTTATAGGCGTGGCTCAGAATGTTGCGGAAGGCGTCCTTACCGGCACCGGCGGACAGCATGACCCAGGGCCGCCCCGCCAGCCGGCCCATCTCGTCAAAGGCCGCCTGAGCGCCCTCCCAACCCTCTACGCCGACCCCCGGAACGTCGTTTGCGGCGATCGGGCTTTCCAGTTTGAAGACATCGACGCCGTATTCGGGCTTCGCGAATTCCTCGACGCTCGCGAGGACGTGGTCCGCACGTTTCTCCGGCATCTCCACGTAGCCGAGGGAGCCGCTGCCCTCGCCGGACAAGGGATAGACCAGGAGTTCGAAGAGGTAGGGGATATCGAAGCGGGCGCAGGCGTCACCGATGCGCTTTGTGAAGTCCTTCTGCGCTGCCAGTACGGACGGACCCGCATCCGGCCGGTACCACGCCAGAACCTTTACCGCATCGCCCCCCATGCGCTTGATCTTCTCCACCGACCAGTCGTCGATCTCGCTGGAGATCCGGCCCTCGTCCGTTTCCTGGAAAACGGAGTCTTCAAGCGTGACGATCAGTCCCTTCTTGGGAGAGAAGAGCGAGAGGCCACGTGGGATCGCGTAGTGAGGGTCCAACAGCATGGCCGAGGACTCCGCCTGCAACTCCTCGATCAGCAGTGCCTTGACCCCGGCGACATCCTCCCAAGGAGCCACATCCGTGCCGCGCGCCTTCGCCACCGGGTTCTTGATGGGAGGGCGTTGGTCGACAGCGGTCATCTTGAAGAGACCGGCGTCATCGGCCATCCGGCGGAAGCCCCAGAGTTTCCCGGCGCTGAGCCCGTTTGTCGTCTTGGTCATGGTGTGCGTTCCCCGATAAAGGCGTCCACCTCGGCCCGGCTTGGACTTCCCCGGCTTCCGCCGGGCCTGCTGCATTTTATCGCTGCCGTTGCCCCAGCAAACCGAAGAGCCGCCGATAGGTCCATACCCTCGGCAAGGGCCAGGGTGAAAGCCCCGTGCCACACGTCGCCCGCCCCCAATGTGTCCACGACCTTGACTGGCTCGACTGGGACGTGGCCTGCCTCTGCGCCATCACGCCACCAGACGCCGTTTGCGCCGTCCGTCACGGCGACGAAGCCGGGGAGTGTCGCCGACGCCATCTCCAAGCCCTTGGTCAGGTCCGCCATCCCGCTGAAGTCGCGCAGTCCCTCGGCGGCAAATACCACGTGGCTGGCCAGTGGAAGACAGTCGGCACCCGCACCCAGCGGCGCCTCGGCATCCACCACGCCGGGTATGCCCCGCTCCCTGGCAACTGTCATTGCCACAACAGCACCCGCAGGCCAGCGCGTGTCGGCAAGGACCGCGTCAACGTCGGGAAACGTATTGGCCAACCAACCGGCGTCGGAGTCCGTGAAACGCGGATCCCTATAGTTCACGATCATCCGTTCCCCGGCATCGTCTACCATGATGTTGGAGAAGGAGGACTGAAGGGCAGGATCGCGACGGACGCAGCCACAGTCGATGCCTTCGGCCTCGAGCCCGCCCACGATCAGATCACCGACCGGGTCCGTGCCCAGATGGCCCGCCAGAAGGGAGCCGCCCTGGAGGCGGGCGATCGCGATTGCGGCGTTGGCCGCGCAGCCACCGCCCACGATGGCGGCTTCCGAGGCCCGGTACTTGCGCCCTTCCGTTGGCAGTCGGTCCACTGTCATCACAAAGTCGACCACGGCCGTCCCCACGGACAGCACCCTAGCCATCGGCACCCCGTCCGGTCTCAATCAGATCAACAGGGAGCCCGCTTGGAACTGAGTGCGGGATACCGAGACGGCCTTTCAGGCTCATCGGATCTGTCAACGCCTCCAGAAAGGCGATCAGATCAGCGACCTCCAATTCCGTCAGATCGACCGGGTCCAACGTGTTTGCGTCCCGGATGCCCGCCCGGTCCCGCGCGTTCTCCAGCACCAGATGATCCTTCGCCGACAAGGCCGGATGGGACGGCATGACGGCGTCGCTGCCGTCATAAGCGTCGAGACTCTCGACCGGGTTCAGGTGATGGCGGACGACGGCCTCCAATGTGCCGTAGGCGCCGGAATGCCCGTAAGGGGCGGTGTGGGCCACGTTGCGGAGGCTGGGTGTTCGGAACTTGTAGACGTCCGCCCGGCGGTCCGTCTCGTTGACCCGGCCTTGGTCCCGGATGACCGGGTCGAACACCCGCGATCGCGCGTAGCCAATCTGGGGCATGGCAATCGCGTGGAACGCCTGATCGGTCTGCAGCGGACCCGAGTGGCAACGGGCGCATCCACCTTTCCCCTCGAAGAGTCGAAGGCCGCGCAGGGCCTCCTCCGACAGGGCGCCCACATCTCCTCTTAGGTAGGCATCGTAGGGGCTCCGGTCGGCCCGGAACTCGAAAGCCACGAAGTCCGCGAGCGCGTTCGCAACATGAATGATGCCGATGTCCCCGGGTGTGCCCACATCGTCGAAGGCGGCAGCGAAGAGAGGTCTGTAACCCGGAACGGACCGGACCCGGTGCGCAATCGCGGCCCAGGCTTTCGGTCGCCCGAGTTCGGCTGTGTCCTCCATCAGCTTGGCGACGTCGTTCTCGCCGCCATCCCCCAGCATCTCCAGCGTGGAGACCATCGGAAAGAGCGCTTGTGCGGCTAGAACGCTCGACAGGCCGTGCGGCAGATACTCTTCCGCCGGGGTATCGAAGCCCGCCGGATCATGCTCCGCGACCTTAATGCGGCCATCCCATTGCAGCGCGGTGAAGGACTTCGCACCGAGATTGAACAGCGCGGGAGTGTTCCTGGGCACCCGGAACCGGATCGCTTTCAGGGTAAGATCGCCCGCCTTGTCCACCCGCCGGTCCCGGCCGACGCCGACGGCCCCTTCGCCGAGCGGAAGGGACACCCGGTCTGTCGTTGCGAGGGCCGGGTTGTGGCAGGTGCCGCAGGAGATGTTCCGGTTCCCGCTGAGGATCTTGTCGTGAAACAGCAATCGGCCGAGTTCGACACGTTTGGGATCGGTTTCCCTGAAATCCGCATCCGTCAGCGGGCTGTCCGTCGCGGCCCCGGCGCCAACACCGCTCCCGAGCAACAGAGCCAAGGCCAGTGCGGCGGCGGATCGTGGACGGGCTTTTCCCGCTCGCCTTGCCGGTCTAGCGTTTCGGTCGTCGTCCTGGAGGAGAAGGCCGATGCCGAAGAGAGCCATTGCTGTCGCGATCGCGTTGTTCTGTCTGGCTGCCCTGGGGCCGGTCTCTGCCGGTGTGCGGGAGGGTAAGGACCATATGGAAGCCGGTCGATTTGAGGCTGCCTTCGCTGAGTTGCTGCCCGCCGCGCAGTCCGGCAACGCGGAGGCGGAGGAGCTTGTCGGCGTGATGTACGCCATGGGCCTCGGCGTCCCCAGGGACGACCGGCGCGCCTTCGACTGGTATCTGCGCTCAGCCATGAAGGGACATCCCGGCGCGCAATCTGGGGTCGGCTGGTACTACGAAGTCGGCCGGGGCCTGCCCGCCCCGGATCTTGTCCGCGCCTATGCCTGGTATGTGCTGTCGGCGATCGGGGGCGATGTGGACGCGGAGATCAGCCAGGAAGAGGTCATCAAGAAGATGACCCCTGACCAGATCGGCGCCGCCCAGGACCTTATCCACGACTACAAGGCCTTTCTGTATCCCCATCGTTAGCCTGCCCGTCAGCGACCCCGCGGCGGCTAACGGGGAAAGCATGTCCCGCTTTCGGGCCGCCGCCAAGACTGCCGTTCAGACAGCGTCGTCCGGATCGAAGAGCCGCGCCATCGCGGCATTGTCTTCGGTGCCGTGGTTCTTGTTGGTCAGCAACCGGTGCAGTTCCGCCGCCGTGGCCGTCATGGGGATCGGCGCCCCAAGCCCGCGTGCGGATTCCTGAACCGTTTCGAGGTCCTTCAGCATTACGTCGATGCGCCCCTCCACCGCGTAGTCCTTCTTCGCCATCCGAGGGAGGAACTGTTGCAGGACAAGGGAGTCCGCGCGCCCGCCCGCCAACGCCTCGGGGATCAGCGTGGCGTCGATCCCCGCGGCCTCGGCGAACCGCGTGACTTCGGCCAAGACCGTAAGCGTGCAGCCGACGATCATCTGGTTGACGAGCTTCGTGCTCTGACCCGCACCATTCGGCCCCATGCGGGTGAAACGGCCGGCAAGATGGTCCATGACGGGGCGTACCGCCTCCACATCCGCCTCACTGCCTCCCGCCATGACGGCTAGAGTTCCGTTTGTCGCACCGGGGACACCGCCGGAAACGGGTGCGTCGACCCAACCCATCCCAGTCTCCGATCGAAGGCGCTCGGCGAACGTTTTCGCGGCATCCGGCTTCATGCTGGAGAGGTCGACAAGGACCTTCCCGGAACCGCCGTTCGCCCCGACGCCTTCGGCGATGCCGCCCGGGCCAAAAATGACGGCTTCTACGGCCCCTGTGTCCGTCAGGCACGTCAGCACCACATCCGCCGCCGCCGCCACGGCGCCCGCCGAGTCCATCGCGGTGGCGCCCTCATCGACGAGCGGGGTCAGCTTGCCAGGACTTCGGTTCCAGACCCGGACGTCGAAGCCGGCGCGGCAGAGGCGCAGAGCCATCGGGCCCCCCATCAGGCCGAGGCCGATATAGCCGAGGATTGGACGGTCGCCGTTCCCGGACATGGCATGTCTCCCCAAGAGTGTTTTGGCGGCAGCCTAGCCGACACCGAAGACAACCAGAAGGGCCGCAACCGTCAGCGCGGACCCGAGACTTGTCGCGAGTGTCGTTGCTGCGACGACGTCTTCCTCGATGCCATAGCGATGGGAGATGATGAACACCAGCGAGCCGGTTGGCATGGCCGCCAGGATAACCGCGATGGATGTCTCGACCGGCGGCATGCCGAGAACCGGATCCGCTAGGGTCCAGGCGATCACCGGCATCGCGAGAAGCTTGAGGCCGGCAAGCCAGGCGACGAGGGGAAGCTGTCCGCCAAGCTGCTTCCCGACCAGGAAAAGCCCGGTTGCGAATAGGGCCGCCGGACCTGTGGCCGCCCCGAGCAGACGGCAGAACGTCTCGATTGGGGCGGGGACCGGCCATCCCGCCAGCGACCAGGTGAGACCGGCAGCCGCCGCGAGGATCAGAGGGTTGGTCGTCATGCTCACCGCTGCGGCCCGCAGGCCACCGAGGAGCCCGCCGGATGACCGGTCGATCTCGATCAAGACGATAAGCGTCCCGATAAAGATGGCTGCTGTGACCGCAGTGACGACCAGGGAGGGGACGAGACCCCGCTCCCCGTAGGCAAGATCCATCAGCGGGACGCCCAGATAGCCGGTATTCGCGAACACGGCAGCCGCGCTGAGCACGGCCAGACGCCCGGTGCGGCCCCCGGTCAACAGGGCCACCGACACGAAGGCGATCGAGAAAGTGCCGAGAAATCCCGCCGAGAAGGCGGCAACCAACGGACCGTCGACGCTGTCCTCGATCGGCGTCGTCGCCAGCGAGATGAAGATGAGCGCGGGGAAGGTGGCGTAGAAGACAAATCCGTTCAGCGCCCGTGTCGCGTCGGGGCCGAACAGACCGAATCGGCCCAGCATCCACCCGAGCCCCATGATCGCGAAGACCGGGGCGCCAACGGTAAGGATCGCCTCCATGGGCGGAAAGGCTAAGCAGGCCGGGCGCTTGGTGTCGAGAGCGCTTGTGGGCAGCATCCGCGCTTGTGCCGCCTTGCGCGCGATGGTCTAACGAAAGCGTGGGTTGGTTATGGGACTGTGAGCCGAACGATGATTTCGCATCACGCCGCTTTGATCTACACGATGGTGTTGAGCGCGGCCTCCGACAACGACGTGTCTCAGGTGGAACTTGAGTCGATCCGCGACACCATGTCGGGCCTGCCGATTTTCGAAGACTTCGAGCGGGGCAATTTCGAGCAGATTGCCAGTGCGGCACTGGACTTCCTGACGGAAGAAGATGGCCTGGACGCTGCTGTCGCAATCATCCGGGAAGCGCTGCCGCCGCGCATCCGGGCAACGGCCTACGCCTTCGCATGCGATGTCATTGCGGCCGACGGTGTTGCGACACAGGAGGAGCTTCGGTTCCTTGAGATGCTCCGCCATGAGATGGACGTTGACCGGCTGACGGCTGCCGCTATTGAGCGCGGCTCGGCAGCGCGCTACGCCCGCATGCGGGACTGATCATGATTCGCCGCGTTCCGCCGTCGGCCGAAGACGTCGGGATCGACCGTCCAGTCGCCGTACTCGGCGACCCGGAGGCGGTCGCAGCGGTCATTCGTCAGCTAGGTGACGACACCACCACCCACGTGTGGTCGACCTTTCCGGCGGATGTGTCGGAGTATCTCCCCGCGACAGCACCGGTCGTCTTCGCGTCGACCCCAAGCGAAGCGGCCCAGGGTGCCGGGGTCGTGCTGCTTGTCGCCCCGGATGATGACCTCGCAGAGGCGATCCTCTTTGACCCGGATGGCGGAAAGTGGGGCGTCGTTCACGGCGCGGACGATCAGAGCGTGGTTGTCGATCTCTCCTGCCGGGAAGTCTGGGTGACCCGGGCCGTGGCCTCCCTGGCCGCGCAGTCTTCAATGGCGTTTGTCGACGCGCCACTTTCGGTCATCGACGGGCCAAACGCCGTCATATCCGCCGGAGGAGCGGATCTGGCGGTCACCCGGGCGCGGCCGGTGTTGGACCGGCTCGCCAAGCACGTGGTTCATGCAGGTGCCATTGGGGCCGGGCAGGTGGCTTTCGCCGCTGAACGTCTGATCGCGGCCCGGACGATTGAGGCTGTGGCCGAAGCGATGGCGCTGGCCCGGCACGGCGGGGTTGAGCCTGAGCGGTTGTCGGACGCGCTGGGCGCTGGAATGGCCAGTGGTCTCGCCGCACGGCAGGGCGCACGGATGGTGGCGGGCGACTTCCGGCCCGGCGTGTGTTGCGCGGATCGTGACAAGGAGGTTGGCGCCATCCGGGAGCTGGCGCGGACGCTCGGTCTGCATCTGCCGGGCTTGGAGGTAAACGCCGAGATCTGGCACCGGGCGGTAGGCTCGGGGCTTGGGGCGCTGGACGAAAGTGCGTTGCTGCTGGCCCTTGACCCGGAGATGGCCGCGGGCGAGTAAGTGTCGCCTATACATCCCGCCTCGGAGCTTCCGACATGACCGACCCTGCCAAGACCGTGGATACGGTCCTCTTCGACGTGGGCAATGTCCTGATCGAATGGGACCCGAGGTACCTCTACCGTAAACTCTTCACGTTGCCGGGCGGAAAGCCGGACGAGAAGCGCGTCGGCTGGTTCCTGTCCAAGGTCTGCAACATGGATTGGAATGTCGAGCAGGACCGGGGCCGGTCGATCCAAGAGGCCAACCAGATCCTGATTCAGGCCAACCCGGCATACAAAGCATTGATCGAGGCCTACTATGGCCGTTTCCAGGAAATGATTCCGGGTCCGATTGAAGGCTCCGTTGCTGCCTTGGGCGCGCTTCAGGCAGCCGGTGTGCCGACCTATGGGCTGACGAATTTTGGGCGAGAGACGTTCCCGCCGACCGCTGACCGCTTCCCCTTCCTGCGGAGCTTCAAGGATGTGATCGTCTCCGGGGAGGAGGGGCTGATCAAACCCGATCCGGCGATCTTCCACCTTGTGGTCGAGCGCTTCGGAATCGCGCCGGAGCGGACCCTGTTCGTCGACGACAGCGCGGCGAACATCGCAACAGCCTCGGAGCTTGGGTTCGTCTGCCATAGGTTCGAGGGGGTTGAGGGCTTCCGGGACACACTCTCTTCACTGGGTTTGCCAACTGGCGCCTAGGGCCGTTTCGCCGCCGTCGCGGGGCTGCCGATCGCCCGAGTGATATCCAACTGCCGCGTGATGGACCGCGCCGCGGCGTCGAGATCCTCAAGATCCAGCATCCAACTCAGCCGCCCGTCCTGGCAGAGCGTTGCCATGCCGTGTACCAGCGACCACGCGGCCGCGCACGCTGCCATCTTCTCGTGCTCCGTCGCATTGGGTAAGCAGGCGCCCACGGCGGCGATGAGTGGCGCGGCGCTGGCCTGCCGGGCCTGTGTCACGGCGGGATGTTCTCCGTCGCCCTGAAACGTCGGTCCGTGCATGAGCGCGAAGAGGGCTGGGTTCTTCAGCGCGAATGTCACGTAGCCCACCCCCAGACCTTGAAAGCCGGTCATTGGATCATCCTTGTCCGTTTCCGCGCGTGCGGCGTGACGCGCCATCTCCTGACCGAATGCGCGGAATCCATCGACTGCGACGGCCGCAAGCAGATCCTGTTTGTCTTTGAAATGATGGTAGGGCGCGGCTTGCGAGACCCCAGCCGCTTTGGCAACGCCCCGGAGCGACAGGCCTTCGGGACCGGCCGTTTCCACCACCTGTCGCGCCTCGGCGACAAGTGCGGCGCGCAGGTCGCCATGGTGATAGCGGGGCCCGTCCTTCTTTCCGGATCGGGATATCTGTTTGGGTTTGGTCATCTCAATCTTGACATCGTTAAGTTCGACGTTATCTTAACAGTGTCAGGATTTGATCTCTAAGGCAAACCCGCGCACACTGGACGAGGGTTGCTGACGTTCGGACTGGGGAACTCGGATGCGCGATCACAGAACCAATTCGATGACACGCCGGGACGCACTTGGCCGTGTGGGCCGTGTGGGCCTTGCGGGCGTTGCCGTTGGTGGTACGGCCCTACTCGGTGGTTGCCTGCCGGGGGACACAAACCCGCACGGTGCCGCACCGGATTGGCTGACCTTGCTGGGGACGTCTGAGAAGGGCGGCCGCTCGTATGCACCGCGGATCGACGGAACACTGCCCGCAGATCTGAACGGTGCGCTCTTCCGGAACGGCCCAGGCCTCTTCGAGCGGGGCGGGCACCGGATCAAGCATCTTCTGGACGGCGATGGACTGGTTCAGCGTCTCGCGCTATCCGACGGCAAAGCGCACTACAGCAACGCGTTTGTCCAGACCCCGAAGTTCGTCGCCGAGGACGCCTCCGGACAACGCCTCCACGGCACCTGGACCACGCGGAAGTCAGACTACTTCTTCGACAGCATCGGTGGTCTGGACGGCTCCAGTCAGGCCGGTGTGACCATCTATCCGGTTCACGGCAAACTGCTGGCACGGGACGAGGTCGGACCGAGCTTCGAGATCGACCCTGAAACACTGGAGACCCGGGGCACGATTCCGTTGCCTCCCGGGCATGAGGGTGTCGGCTTTAAGGCGCACAGCAAAATGGACCCGATCACGGGTGAGTGGATCATCGCAGGCTCCGAGTACGGCCGCGTCATGAAGATCCATGCCGCGATCTATGAACCGTCTCTCAAGCTCAAGACCCAGATCGCGTTCGAGAGTCCGCGCATGATCTACATCCACGACTTCATGGTGACGGAGACGCACGTCGTCTTCGTTCTGCATCCCTGCGACTTCTCGCCCTGGGGCTTCCTCGCGGGGCTAAGCAGCTTCAAGGACAGCCTCACGTGGCGCGGGGAGGCGGGAACCGTGGTGGCGGTCGTATCCCGCAGCGGCGGCGAGCCAACTTTCTTTGACGCGCCCGGAAGCTTCATGTGGCACGCGCTGAACGCCTTTGATGATGGGGCGGGCATCGTGGCGGACTTTGTCGGCTATGACGTGCCGGATCATTTCATTGGCGAGAACGCGATGTTCGAGACCCTGATGTCGGGCCGTCTCGGCAACGCGGCCTACCCCGGCACCTTGCGGCGCTACCGGCTGGACCTCCAGGCGGGACGGTTGATGGAAGAGGTGCTCGATACCGCGACCCATGAGTTCCCGATGATCGACGAGCGGATCGCGATGTCCCGGCACAAGGTGGGGTACATGGCCACCGGCGGGCTTGGTGCGGTGAACAGCGGGCTCAAGCGATTTGATCTGGAGAGCGGCCAAACGCAGGTGTTCGATTTCGGGGAAATGACCCAGGTGGGGGAGCCGGTCTTCGCGGCCAAGCCCGGTGGCGATCTCGATCAGGGATGGCTGGTCGTCCAATGCCTGGACGGCCCGTCGAAGACCTCATACTTCGCCGTTCTGGATGCGGAGGCCGTGGACGCGGGTCCGGTTGCCCGGGTGTGGCTTGAGCACCATGTGCCGATCTCATTCCACGGCGCATGGTCTGCCGCCGCTTAGTGAGGTGCGCATAACGCGTTGAGTGCGTTATTGCCGCGCCGTGTCCACGTCTTCGAGGCAGGCGGCGATGGAGGGGCGTTTCGCCATCTCGTCGAACCACGCGGACAGCTTGGGACGGGACGATCGCCAGTCCTCGAACCCCACGACCATCTCGACGGTCCAACAGGCCGTGGCGAGAGCGACAGGGACTAACGCACCGCTGATCGGAACGTCTCCGATCGCATCCTCAAGGTAGTCCAACACCTTGTTGGAGCGGCCATCCTCGAACGAAACGAAGGGGGCGAACCGCCACTCCTCGGGTCGGCGGCGTTCCCGCACCTGCCATGACAAGGAATCGCACAGGCCCATGGCCAGGCCGAACAACACCCGGTCCCTGCCGGAGGTCGCGTGAAGCGCGGAGTTGCCCGCCAGCTCAGTCAACGCATCACAGACCAACGGCGTTTCCTGGATCAGATGTCCGTCAGGCGTCAGCAGGGCGGGCACCTTCCCGAGTGGGCCGTGCTCCAGCGTCGGGTTCTCCGGGGTGCGGAGTGCTGCGAGCACTTCCTCAACCTGTCCCTCCAGGCCAAGCTCCCTCATATAGGCCCGGCAGATCCGGGAGAAGGGAGAGAACTTCGAGTAGTAGAGAATATGGGACATGACGAGGCTCCAAACGGACGGACGGGCGAGCCTATCCCGGTCATCCGTCGGACGGAACCCGACGCAACACGCCCATCTTGGCGAGCCAGAGGACCGTAATGGCCTCATGACCTGAACGCCGGTCGACCGTCACAGAGCCGGCCTTCAGAATTCCCGGGAGCAGGGCTGCCGCCCGGGTTTTGAGTGACGGATCGGCGGCGGAGATGTCGAGTGATGCGACGGCGGCCAATCTTGCCTCTGCGTCGATCTTGGGCTCGAACCGCAAGAGCGTGGAGGGCTGATGAGAGGCGAACCCGCCGAACAGGTCGAAGGGATCCGAATAGGCCGGGACCGGTGACGTCCGGTTCTGGGCCCCCGCTCTCGTTTCTTCCTCAAGGCTTGCCCAGAGATCTGCATGGGCCGTGACCACGGCTTTCCAATCGAACATGTCCCGAGCCCGTTGCCGCCCGGCGTCCCCAAGGCGGGCGGCAAGATCGGGCGATTGGGCGAGAGCCACGAACGCCTCGGCCGCCGCGTCCACGTCGACAGCAATACCCTGGGCAGCCAAGGCGATATGGGTCTCGTGATCGTCGATCCCCGTCGCCATCCGCCAGCCAAGTGACGTACCGCTGCCTGCCGGTGCCATCGTGGTTGGAACCAGGATACCCGTCTCCTCATGGGCCACCGTATCCCGGTAACCATCCCAGTCCGAGGCGACGACCGGCAGCCCGGCAGCCATAGCTTCGAGGGGCGTCAGCCCGAAACTCTCCTGGATATTGTCGGAGAAAGACGCAAACACGGTCGCCGCGGCCAGGGCATCCGCCTTTCCCTCTGGCGTCCTGGCATCTACATGGCGCCCGTCGACATTCGGGGCCAGGGCTGTGCGTGCCGCATGGAAGCCCCGCTCGGTCTCCGGATTGTTAAACCAACCTGCTTCAATCAAAACGACTGGCCGCTTCGTCCGATTTGCCGTGGCCTCCGCCGCCAGATAGAGCGGAATTGGGTGGGCTTTGGAATGCCAACTGAGCCGGCCGAGATAGACGACGACAAAGGCGTCGGCCGCGATACCCAGCCGCGCGCGGGCGTCCGCCCTGGCCGGCTCTGTTCCCAGGGTCGAGAACGCCGCTGTTTCGATACCCAACGGGATGACGGGGAAGTGGGGGCGGGGCGGCGTGATCGGACCAAAGCGCGCCGAAAGCCGTGCGATCTCGTCGTTGAAAACCCGCTCGACAAGCGCACGAATGGATTCCGAGGCACAAACGACCGCATCGAACCGCTCGACAGGTTGAGTGACGAGATCCCGGATGGCCTGAAGAGCCCTGGGCGAGGACATGGCGTGCGTCAGGCCGACGATCGGGTAGGCTCCGGGTGCCGCCTCCGACCTTAGCTGCGCGAAACGGCCGATCGCCGGTCCGGGGAGAGAAAGGGCACCGACCTCCGCCAGACGTCTTGCCTCGTGAACCGCGACGCCGTGGATGGGCCGGTCACTCGGAAACCGCGTCTTGAAGACCTCCACCGCCGCCGCATCGGCCGCGTGAATGTGGAGTGGACCGGGAGGCAGGTGCCGTACGCAAGCGCTGAGGAAGCCGGCATTCGCCACCCGCATTCCTGTCAGGCGATCCGCCTGGTCGTCGGCGCCACCGGGGGCGAAGTGAAGCGCGACCATCGGTCCTGGGACTGCGCCGCGCCTCAGCCCGTGGCCGACAGCTTGGCCGCGTCGCCTGACCTGCGTCCGATCTGATCGATATCGAACGGCGTGGTCTGGTAGGTCGTGTTGATCCAGTTCCCGTACATGAGTTGACCATGAGACCGCCATGTATTGCGCGGCTCCTGGCTCGGATCATCCTCCGGGAAATAGTGCTCCGGCACGCGCATGTTCGTCTTCGCGGCCGTGTCCCGCTGATACTCATCCCGCAGGGTCCAACGGTCATATTCGAAGTGGTTGAACATGTAGAACTGGCGCGAGTCCGCTGACTCAACGAGGCAGATTCCGGCGTCGTCGGACTCCGCGACGATCTGGAGGCCTTTGTGTGCCTCGAAGTCGGGCCGCCGCACTTCTGTCCAACGGGACACGGGGACCCGGAATTCATCGTCAAACCCGGCAACGATGTCGCTCGCGGGCGAGAGCACCCGGTGGCGGTAGACGCCGGAGAGCTTCTCCGGAAGTTCGTATTTCGGGATACCAAAGCGATGGTAGAGGGCCGCTTGGGCGGACCAGCACAGGAACATGCATGAGTGCACATTCTGTTCGGTCCAATCGAGAATGTCCCGAAGCTCGGACCAATAAAGAACATCTTCGAAATCCAGCCGCTCGATCGGTGCGCCGGTGATCACCAGACCGTCGAACTTCTCCCGCTGAACGTCCTCCCATTCCCGATAGAAGTCGTCCATGTGGCTGGCGGAGACGTTCTTCGGACGGTAGCTGGAGGTGGTCAGCAACGTGATGTCCACCTGAAGCGGGGTCCGGCCCAGGTTCCGGGCCAGTTGGGTCTCGGTCTTAACCTTCTCCGGCATCAGGTTGAGGATGGCCACGCGCAGCGGCCGCACGTCCTGACGGATCGCGTCGTCTTCCCGCATCACCATCACCCCTTCCTCGCGAAGGACTTTGGTGGCGGGTAGATCGTTCGGGATCTTGATCGGCATGGAACGCGTTTCCTCCTTTGGAATGACCGCCGCGAGAGCACCAAAGGGCCCCCACCGGCGCGGCGGTCATGCACAAATCGTTTCTCCCGGCGGCTGCGTCAAGCCATCCGGTATCTAGCGCGGTTCACGCTTTCTTGCGTCCGTCCTCGTAGCGGTACCATCCGCGGCCGGCCTTGCGGCCCAGATGACCGGCGGCGACCTTCTGTTTCAGGATCGGGCGCGGCAGGAACCGTTCCCCATACGCATCATACAGGATTTCCCCCACCTGGAGGTTCAGCGTGTTGCTGATCTGGTCCATCAGCTCGAACGGACCGACAGGATGCCCCAGGCCGAGCTTGGCACCGATGTCGACCTCTTCCGGGGAGCAGACGCCCTCTTCAACCAAGCGCAGCGCCTCTGCCCAGAAGGCGAACAGCATGCGGTTGACGGCGAAGCCGACGACGTCCTTCACCTGGATCGGGGTCTTGCCCGCATCGACGCACGCCTGTGTCGCGGTTTCCATGGCGGCGTCGGAGGTATCGAAGCCCCGGATGACCTCAACCAGCTTCATGCGGGAGACCGGCGAGAAGAAGTGCAGGCCGAGGAAGTTCGACTGACGCTCGTCGGACAGATGGCTCGCCAGCACGGAGATCGCGATCGACGAGGTGTTCGAGGCGATGATGGCGTTGGGGGCGGCGACCTTGTCCAAGGTTTCAAAGACTTTGGCCTTAACGTCACGGTCTTCGAAGACGGCTTCGACGATCAGCTCCCGGTCGCCAAAGCTCTCAAGATCCGTCGTGGTCTCGATGTTGGCCAGCGCGCGGGCCTTGTCTTCCTCCGCCAGGAAACCCCGCCCGATGGCTCCGTCCAGCACCTTGCCCAGCTTCCCCATGGCGGCGTCCAGCCGTGCCTGATCGGGCTCGGTCATCAGCACGGACTTGTTGGCCAAGGCGAACACGAGAGAGATCTCGCTTCCCATCATCCCGGCGCCGACGACACCAACTTTGTTCACTGACATTCCTATACTCCATTCATTGAGCGTGGGCGGCTGGGCGTAACGCCGAACAAGGCCGTGTTAACTACGCCGATCCTTACAGGTCCGAGGCCTGGTAAGGAAAGGGATGATCCGAGATGTGCCGGAGAAGGCGGTCGACGATCATTTCGAGCCCTCGGTCCGTCAAGCTTCTTTTCTGTACGTCAGGCGTATAGTTGACGCGCTGAGTCTCAATCAAGGGCTGAAGCGTGGCGGGTGACCATTCAAGAAACTCCGATAACGATTCAAGGCAGCGCCGTTGGCTCTCGGTGTGTGTCTCAAGATGGATATGGCAAACGGACTCGCCGCCGACCGCGTCCCGAAGAAGATCGACGATCCCATCGTACTGAAGGCTGGATGAAGGGATCATGTACGGCGAAGGCAGGGATTGGAGGTCTTCGGTTAATGGGTCGTCCAGAGCAAGATACGCATCAAAGAACCGGTCATCCTCGGTTTCCATAACAAAGCTCGATGGCGTGATTCCTGGCTTCGCTCCCCGGTTCCGGTTGACGACGAATGACGAGATGAACTCGGGAACAGGGCGCGTAACCAGGACTATCCGGAGATCATCGACATAAGCACGAAGGCTCAACACCCGGCTCAGCACGCCAATAAGGCTGTGAGGGTGCAGCACTTCCATGCTGATCACCGGGTTCGGAAAGAGGTCGGGCAGTTTGCCGAACGCTCTTCCGAGTTCTTCATGGCGTCTCGCAGTCAGACGGCCGCACAGCTCGGAAAGACGTCTGTCTGCACGGACACGATGCGGAAAGTCTGCCCGCACTTCGGAGAGGAAAGGGTGGGTTGCGCCGCGGACGACGAATGATGACCTGCCAAGGTAGGAGATGGTCGGAACCAGCGGCAGAATGCGGGTCTGCAGCCAGGAGGACCCTGCTTTCTGGTAGCCAATGTGAAGCGTGAGGGCCCGACGCTTCGGACCAGCCCGCGCTCCCGTCTCTTTGACGATGGCTTTCCGCGCTTCTAACAACCGACTGACGCCACCACAGGCCTGGAGACGACGATGAACGCTTGCGGCAGCGTCCCATTTCTGACCCACACTCAGGTATTCCACCAGTGTCTGCAGATCCCCGGAGCGCTGAGGGTCGACAACAAGAAGCGCGCGCAGGAACGTCATCAACGTTGTATTCGATTGCCGAAACAGCAGGATCAAACGGTTCAGGTCTGAGTACTCTGGATCCGAGAGGGCTTCCAACGCGACGCTGAGAAGCGTGTCGGCCTCGAGATGCTTGGCCTCTAGAACTTTCCGGTAGAGATCCGTGGACGCGCGCTCTGTCGCTGGGCGCTGTTCCGCCGTCTGGCTGTGCGCGTCTTTTCTCTCATCCATCAGATGCTTAGAACCAGACGTCCTGCATCGCGAGCGATGTGCCGTCCATTCGGTCCAAGAGATCGGCCACGGGTCCGGCTCTCGGGAGTTCATGGGCGAAGTACCAGCGGCACGCGTGGATCTTCCCTTCCAGAAAATGCCGACGCTCGTCCCCGGCTTCTTCTTCCGTGAGAAGCCTCAGCGCGATCACAGCCTGACGGAGCCAGACCCAGCTCTCGACCACCCGCCCCGTGAACTCCATGTACGCCGTTGCATTGGCGAGCACGGCCCGGTCACCCATATCAGCCCGCGCGCTTGTCAGTTTCTCGGTGACCTGCCTGTGCCGGCTTGTCATGGCTTCCAGCATCAAGGCTTCGGCAGCGAGACGCCCGTCGCCGTCTTCGGTCTGCGCCCGCGTTGCCGCGATGGTCTCCACAATTTCCGTATGAAGCAGGTCCAGGCCGCGTCCGCCTTCAATCACCGCTTTCCGGCCCAGGAGATCAATCGCCTGGATCCCGTTGGTGCCTTCGTGAATGGGGTTCAGCCGGTTATCCCGCCAGAACTGTTCGACCGGGTAATCCCGGGTATAGCCGTAGCCTCCCATGATCTGGATCGCGGCGGTGTTCGCCTCCAGCGCCCGGTCGGAGAACCAGGATTTCAGGACAGGTGTCAGGACATCCAGCAATCGGCGGGAGTCTTCCCGGACCGCCTCGTCCGGGTGATTGTGCTGCCGGTCGATGAGACTTGCCGTAAAGAGAGCAAGCGACAGCCCGCCCTCGGCCGCCGTCTTCTGTGTGAGAAGCAGTCTGCGGATGTCGGCGTGTTCGATAAGCGGCACTTGGGGAGAGGCCGGGTCCTTCTCGCCTGGATGACGGCCCTGCGGTCGTTCACGCGCGTACATCAGGCTGTGCCGGTAGCCGGTATAGGCCAGCATCACCGCACCGAGCGAAACGCCGATCCGCGCCTCGTTCATCATATGGAACATTCCGGCCAGGCCGCGCCCGGGCTCGCCCACGATCTCGCCGAGGCAGTCTCCGTTCTCCCCCAGCGCCATCACCGTGTTGACGGTGCCCCGATAGCCCATTTTGTGATTGAGGCCGGCGACCCTTACATCGTTATCTGCTCCGATGCTGCCATCCTCGGCGACGCGATAGCGCGGGATCGCAAACAGCGAGAGACCTTTCACCCCGGCGGGGGCGCCTTCGATCCGGGCCAGGACCATGTGGACGATGTTCTCGCTCATCTCCTGCTGTCCGCCGGAGATCCACATCTTTGAGCCGCTGATCCGGTAGACACCCTCCTCGGCGGTCGGTACCGCCTTGGTCCGCACATCGGAGAGCGAGGAGCCAGCGTGCGGCTCCGACAGCATCATGGTTCCGAAGAACCGCCCCGACATCATCGGCTCGAGGAAGCGGCGTTTCTGGCTGGCCGTCCCGTGGGCGAGCAGCAGGTTTGCGGCGGCGATCGTCAGGAATGCATAGGCGATACTGGAGATGTTCGCGGCCTTGAAGTAGGAGAACGCCGCCTGCTGGATCGTCCACGGAAGCTGAAGGCCGCCGATTTCCGCGTCGTGATGTCCGGCGGCGAAGCCCGCGCTGAAAAAGGCATCGAGTGCCTCCTTCACCTCGGGCAGGAGCACCACCTTGCCATTCTCAAGATAAGGCTCCGCAAGATCGGCGGCGCGATTGTGGGGCCGGAACTTCTCCTCGGCGATGGAGCGGGCACTCGCCAGGACTTGATCGAACACCTCCCGGTCGTGATCGGCGAACCGGGGGTAGGCCAGCATATCCGTGACCTTGAGCACGTCGTGGAGCTGGAAGGCGAGGTCGTCCTCGCGCAGCAGGTCTTCGCTCATTTGATCACAAAGCCTCCATCCACGGTGATGACGCTGCCGGTCATGTACTGAGACGCGTCGGACGCCAGCAGAAGCAAAGCGCCGTCGAGGTCCGTCGGCGTGCCGATCCGGCGCTGGGGGATCGACTTTCGCAACGCGTCGCCCGCCTTGGTCTGGAAGAAGTCGGCGTTGATCGGCGTCTCGATATAGCCCGGTGCGATCGCGTTTACCCGGATGCCGTACCGCGACAGCTCCAGCGCCATAGCCCTGTTGAGCTGCAGAACCCCACCTTTCGAGGCGCAATAGGCGGAGAGGGAGCCCAGGACCTCCGTTCCGAGGACCGAGGCGATGTTGATTATGGAGCCCTTGGTCTCCGTGTCGCGCATGCGCCGGGCAACCGCTTGGCCGACGAGGAAGCAGCCCTTGAGATTGGTGTCGAGGACCTTGTCGTAGTCCTCCACGCTCATCTCCAGGAACGGCGTGGTTACCGCGATCCCGGCGTTGTTCACCAGCACCGAGACTGGACCCAGCGTGTCTTCCGCCGCTTTCACCGCCGCTTCGACCGATGCCGGGTCGGTTACATCGAGCGCGATCGACGCTGCGGTACCGCCCGCCTGCTCGATCTCTTCCTTGAGTGCCGCGGTCTTGTCGGTTTGACGCGCCGCCAAGGCGACGAAGGCCCCCGCCTCGGCCAGAACGGACGCGAACCGCGCGCCCAAACCTTGAGACGCCCCCGTGACCAGGGCTACCACCCCGCCGAGATCGAACCGTTCCGTCATATCGCCCCTCCCGTTTCGAGCCCGGACGATAACGCGGTGTGGGGAGGGTGGCTACTCGGTACCGCCACCCGTAACCCCTATGCCCGGCGGGCGCGGGCGCCGAGGGTGATCGGCTCCGCGAGGCGGGAGATCATTTCCTTCGGCACGACTTGCCAGAACCGCCCAACCTCTTGCACCCAGTCGATCAAGAGACGCTCGGCGAAGCGGGATTGAGTCTCGGTCACATGCTCTGTCACGAGACGGCGGAGCTGCTGCTCCCAATACTCCGTTTCGATCCGCTGCCAGATGACCGTCTCCGGGTTCACCTTCCGCTCGAAAGAGTCGTCGGCGTCGTAGACGAAGGCCATGCCGCCCGTCATGCCGGCCGCGAAGTTGTCCCCGACACCGCCCAGAAGAACGACGGTTCCGCCTGTCATGTACTCGCAGCCGTTCGAGCCGCAACCCTCGACGACGGCCACCGCACCGGAGTTCCGGACGCCGAACCGCTCGCCCGCCTGCCCCGCCGCAAACAACCGGCCCGCGGTCGCCCCGTAGAGGACGGTATTGCCGATGATCGTGTTCTCATTGCTGGCGAACTTCGAGGCCGTCATCGGCCGTACGGTGATCATGCCACCGGACAGGCCCTTGCCCACATAGTCATTGGCGTCGCCAAAAACCTCAAGCTTCAGGCCTTGCACGCCGAAGGCCCCAAGCGATTGCCCGGCAGAGCCGCGCAGCCGCACGGTGATCTGGCCCGGTTGCAGGGTCGTCATGCCGTGCTTCTGGGTGATCATCGACGACAGCTTGGTGCCGATCGCCCGCTGGGTGTTGGCGATGTTGTAGGTGAGCTGCATCTTCTCGCCGCTCTCCAGCGCGGGCTCGGCATCCTCGATCATCTGCGCATCGAGAGTTTCCGGCACCTCGTTCCGGCCGACGACTGTGCTGACCACCTTCTGGTCGCCGGAGTCGGCGCGAACCAGAAGCGGGTTCAGGTCCAGATCGTCCAGAGAGGGATCGCCCCGGCTGACCTGTGCGAGGAGGTCGGAGCGGCCGATGATCTCCTCCAGCGTCGTGGCGCCCAGTGTCGCCAGTATCTCCCGGACCTCCTCGGCGACGAAGGAGAACAGGTTCATCACCTTCTCCGGCGTGCCTTCGAACTTCTCCCTGAGGCCCTCATCCTGGGTGCAGATGCCGACGGGGCAGGTGTTCGAGTGGCACTGACGCACCATGATACAGCCCATGGCCACCAACGAGGCCGTACCGAGGCCGTATTCCTCGGCCCCCAGCATCGCGGCGATGACCACGTCGCGGCCCGTCTTGATGCCGCCGTCCACACGAAGGGTCACACTCTCCCGCAGCCGGTTCAGCGTCAGGACCTGATGCACTTCCGACAGGCCGAGCTCCCAGGGCGCCCCGGCGTACTTGATCGAGGTTTGCGGGCTTGCCCCGGTCCCGCCCACATGGCCGGAAATCAGGATCGTGTCCGCCTTTGCCTTGGCCACGCCCGCGGCGATCGTGCCAATGCCTGACGCGGCCACGAGCTTCACGCAGACCCGCGCCTTCGGGTTGATCTGCTTGAGGTCATAGATGAGCTGGGCCAGATCCTCGATCGAGTAGATATCGTGGTGCGGCGGCGGGGAGATCAGGGTGACCCCGGGCGTAGAATGCCGCAGCCGCGCGATCATCTCGTTGACCTTGAGGCCGGGCAGCTGCCCGCCCTCTCCAGGCTTGGCCCCCTGGGCGACCTTGATCTCGATCTCCCGGCAGTTGTTCAGGTACTCGGCGGTGACGCCAAACCGGCCCGAAGCCACCTGTTTGATGGCAGAACTCGCATTGTCGCCGTTCGGCCGCGGCTTGAACCGGGCCGGATCCTCTCCGCCCTCTCCGCTGTCCGACTTGGCGCCAATCCGGTTCATGGCGATGGACAGGGTCTCATGCGCCTCTGGCCCGAGCGCGCCGAGGGAGATGCCGGGCGCCACCAGGCGCCGGCGGATCTTGTTGATGCTCTCCACCTCGTCCGGGGTGATCTCCTTCTTGTCCGGCCGGAAGTCCAGAAGGTCTCGAAGCTGGTTCGGCTTCTGGTCCCGCACCGCCTTGGAGTAGCTGCGGTAGACGTAATAGCTGTCGGTGGCTACGGCGTGCTGCAGCGCGTGGATCATGTCGCCGCCGAAAGCATGGCTCTCTCCGCGCTGACGGAAGCGGTAGATGCCGCCGACGGGCAGGACCGCGACGCCCTGGGCGAACGCCCGGTCGTGCTGCTTCAGCATCTTGGCCTGAATGCCCGGCAGGCCGAGGCCCGAGATTCGGGACGACATGCCTGGAAAGAAGCGGGACACCAGCGCCCGTGACAGGCCCACGGCCTCGAAGTTGTAGCCGCCCCGGTAGGACGACAGGACCGAGATGCCCATCTTGGACATGACCTTGAGGATGCCGTCCTGGATCGCCTTCTTGTGGTTCGTCAGGCAGTCGGACAGGGACATGTCCCCAAACAGTCCGCGCGCATGCCGGTCCGCGATCGCCTCCTGGGCGAGGTAGGCGTTGATGGTCGTAGCACCCACACCGATCAATACGCAGAAATACTGAACGTCCAGGCACTCGCCCGCGCGCACATTGATCGATGTGAAGGTCCGCAACTGCTGCCGGACGAGGTGGGAGTGCACGGCACCGGCCGCCAGAATCATCGGGATTCCCGCGCGCTCGGCAGAGATATGCTCGTCGGTCAGCACCACGTGCTCGCAGCCGCCGCGAACCGCGTCCTCCGCCTCCTGACAGATGCGATCCATCGCCGTGGTCAGGGCCGTTGCCCCACCCTTGCTGGGGAAGGTGCAGTCGATCTCGGCCGCCGTCTTACCCATGTACTCACGCATCGCCGTGAACTCGGCGTTGGTCAGCACCGGCGATTCAAGCAACAGGTGTTCGCATTGCTCCTCCGCCTCATCGAGGATGTTGCCGAGGTTGCCGAGACGGGTCCGCAGGGTCATCACCCGCCGCTCCCGGAGGGAGTCGATCGGCGGGTTCGTGACCTGGCTGAAGTTCTGCCGGAAGAAGTGGTGCAGGCCGCGATACTGGTCGGACAGAACCGCCAGCGGCGTGTCGTCGCCCATGGAGCCGACGGCTTCCTTACCGGTTTCCGCCATCGGATGGAGGATCAGCTCCATATCCTCCAGCGTCCAGCCCGCGACAACCTGACGGCGGCGCAACGCGTCGCGGGAAAGGCAGGCTGTCTCCTCATGGTCGGACCGGATGATCTGATCGATCTTGGTGCTTTGCTTGATCCACTTCCCGAAGGGCTGGCTGGCCGCGAGATAGGCCTTAAGCTCGGCATCGCGATAGAGCGTCCCATCCTGAAGGTCGACGGCGATCATCTGACCCGGATCGAGCCGTCCTTTCTCGATCACGTCCGCTTCCTTGACCCGGACCATGCCGGTCTCGGAGCCGACATAGAGCAGCCCGCTTTCGGTCAACGTGTACCGCATGGGGCGGAGACCGTTCCGGTCCATTCCGCCGAGCACCCAACGTCCCCCATACCCAGCGATGGCGGCCGGTCCGTCCCACGGCTCCATCACCGCGTTGCAGTAGGCGTAGAGATCCTTTTGATCCTCCGGCATCGGGTCTTCGTCCCGCCATGCCTCGGGGATCATCAAGGTCTTCACCATCGGCAGCTCGCGGCCGGCGCGCACCAGGAGCTCGAACACCGCGTCAAGTGCGGCGCTGTCGGAACTGCCGCTCTGGATGACCGGCTTCACATCGCCGATGTCGTCGCCCAGCGCGGG
This sequence comes from Thalassobaculaceae bacterium, assembly GCA_963691835.1. Classification (GTDB taxonomy): domain Bacteria; phylum Pseudomonadota; class Alphaproteobacteria; order Thalassobaculales; family Thalassobaculaceae. Next base: position 1,579,827 of record OY829383.1, on the reverse strand, counting down.
ATGCGCCATCCGCGTCTCGTGGCTGGCCATCCAGTTCACGCAACCCTTCACCGTATTGATTTCGCCGTTGTGGGCGATCATCCGGAACGGCTGTGCAAGCCGCCAGGTCGGGAAGGTGTTGGTCGAGTAGCGCTGATGGTAGACGGCGAAGTTCGAGACGAACCGCTCATCCTTGAGGTCGGGATAGAAGTCATCGACCTGTTCCGCCAGGAACATGCCTTTGTAGATGATGGACCGGCAGGACAGGGAGCAGATGTAGAACTCCGTGATGTGCTCCTCGAGGACCGCGCGCTCGATCCGGCGCCGGACTTTGTAGAGCAGAGTTTCGTAGTCGGCCCAGGTCTCGATGTCCGCAGGGGCGGAGAACATGATCTGCTCGATCTCCGGCCGGGTCGCGTTGGCCTTCTCGCCGATGACGGCAACATTCACCGGAACCTGCCGCCAGCCGTAGATGGCGCACCCGGCATCCAGGATTTCCTGCTCCACGATGCAGCGGCAGCGTTCCTGGGCATCGAGATCCGTGCGCGGCAGAAACACCATGCCGACGCCGAGAATGCCCTCATCCAGGCCGTGACCTGTGTTCTCGATCTGCTCACCGAAAAAGTCTTCGGGGATCTGCAGATGGATGCCCGCCCCGTCGCCGGTCTTACCGTCCGCGTCGACCGCACCCCGGTGCCACACGGCCTTCAGCGCCTTGATACCAGCGACCACCACATCACGCCGCGGCGTGCCGTCCACCGATGCGACAAAGCCGACGCCGCAGGACTCATGCTCATCGCCCGGGTTGTAGAGGCCGTCCCGCTCCAGCCGGGCCGATTCGCGCCGCCAATGGTCAGCGAACTCCTGCCCGTCGATCGGGCGCACCGGTAAATCAGTCATATTTCGGTCCTTCCGTGCGTTGCACGATGTCTTCGTGGCGGGGGCGAGCGTGGCTCAAAGCCCCCGAGTGTCGGCTCAGGAAGCGAGCGCCATTCCGGCGTCGGTTCCAGCCGGTTTGTCGGCCTTGGCGCTGATGTAGTCGTGGATGCGGTCCGCCGCGTCCCGTCCGTCCCGGACGGCCCAGACCACCAAGGACGCGCCGCGGACGATGTCGCCGGCTCCGAAGACGCCGTCGAGGTTCGACATCATCGTTCGGTGATTGATGGAGATCGTCCCCCAGCGCGACACCTTCAGTTCCGGCTCGTCAAACAGGGTCGGGATGTCTTCGGGGTCGAAGCCCAGGGCCTTGATCACAAGATCCGCCTCGACGGTGAAGTTCGCACCCTCAATCACCTGTGGGACCTGCCGTCCGGTTGCATCCGGCACGCCAAGGTGGATGCGCGAGCAGCGCACGCCCGTGACCTCGTCGTCGCCGACAAAGGCTTCCGGGGCGGCCAGCCAGGCGAAATGAACGCCCTCTTCCTCAGCGTTCGCCACCTCGCGCTGAGAGCCCGGCATGTTCGCCCGGTCCCGGCGGTAGAGACAGGTGACCGCCTCCGCGCCTTGGCGGACGGCCGTGCGGACACAGTCCATTGCCGTGTCACCGCCGCCAACCACAACGACGCGTTTGCCCTTCGCATCGAGAGAGCCGTTTGCGAGCTCGGGGACGTCGTCACCGAGACCATCCCGGTTGCTTGCGGTCAGGTAATCCAACGCGGCAACGACGTTCTTGAGGCCCACGCCCGGGCACTTGATGTCTCGGGCCTTGTAGACGCCGGTCGCGATCAGAACCGCGTCATGCTTCTTCCGCAGTTCCGCCAGTGTCGCGTCGCGCCCCACCTCGAAGTTCATGTGGAAGTGGATGCCGGAGTCCCGCAGCAACGCCTCGCGCCGGAGCACCACCTCCTTCTCCAGCTTGAAGTTCGGGATGCCGTAGATCATCAGCCCACCGACCCGGTCGTAGCGGTCGTAGACGTGAACTTGATAGCCATGCTTGCGAAGCTCTTCGGCGGCCGCCAGACCGCCTGGGCCGGCGCCGATGATCCCGATTGTCTCCTTCCGCTCCGCGACCGGAGTGACAGGCTTCACCCATCCGTTCTCGAACGCCGTTTCCGTGATGTACTTTTCGACCGAGCCGATGGTAACGCTCTCGAAGCCCTTCTCGATGACGCAGTTACCCTCGCATAGGCGGTCCTGAGGGCAGATGCGGCCACAAATCTCCGGGAAGTTGTTGGTCGCCGAGGAGATCTCATACGCCTCCTGCAGGCGCCCTTCCGCCGTGAGCATCAGCCAGTCGGGGATGTTATTGTTCAGCGGGCAATGGATCTGGCAGAACGGCACCCCGCACTGAGAACACCGGCCTGCCTGCTCCTGAGCACCTTCGGTCGAGAACTCGTCGTAGATCTCTCCGAAGTCCGCGCTGCGCTCTTCCGCGACGCGTTTGGACGGCATCTGCTTCTTTGTGCCGACGAACTTGAGCATGCGATCGGTGGTCATGGTCCGGATCCCCGGTTATCGGTGGGCGCGCATTGAGCGCGCCAGAACGTTCCCGCTCGCTCGGCGGGGCGGATCGTATACCCCCACTCTTAACAGGATGCCAGAGAATTCTCCATTAATAGGGCCGATTTGAGACAATATTGATTGTGTACGTACAAGACCTCCAGACTACATAATTTTCTATTCAAATGAATTCACAAATTAGTCGCAAATTGAGACAATAAGGCCGTTGATGATAACGGTGTCTTACATAAGGCGCTGACGGCGCCGTATAATGATGGTCTCGCCCTTTCGTCCGGATTGCCCGGAGTTCCTGCCTTGCCATTGATGCATCTTGTCGTCCTGGCCGTCGTGCAGGGGATCACCGAGTTTCTGCCGATCTCCTCGTCGGCCCATCTGGCGTTGGTTCCGCATGTGACCGGTTGGCAGGATCAAGGGCAAACCCTCGACATCGCCGTGCATGTGGGAACGCTGGTGGCGGTCCTCGCCTGGGCATGGCGGGACATCTGGCGGATGCTCAGCGGCATCGCACGGGCGTTGGGGGGGCGCCGCAACGATGGGGCGGACCTCGCTTATTATGTGATCGTTGCCTCTATCCCCGTGGTTCTGGCAGGTCTAGGGCTGAAGCTCGCTGATGCCACGGACATCTTCCGGAACCTGGAAGTCATCGGCTGGGCGACAGTCGGCTTCGGTTTGCTTCTTTGGGGGGCGGACGCGGTCGGCATGACCATCCGGCGTCTGGATCATATGTCGACGGGCTCAGCCATTCTGATTGGTCTGATCCAGGTCACGGCTCTGATCCCGGGTGCGAGCCGGTCCGGTGTGACCATGACCGCCGGCCGCTTGCTCGGGTTTGAGCGGGCGGAGGCCGCGCGGTTCTCCCTGCTGCTCGGCATCCCCGCCATCGCAGGCGCGGGCGTGCTTGAGGGGATGGACCTTTGGCAATCCGGCAATCTGGCCCTCGGCATCGACGCGGCAATCGCTGCAGGACTGGCCTTTGTATCCGCGCTGCTCGCGATCGCGTTGATGATGTCGTGGCTGCGGCGGGCGAGTTTCCTGCCGTTCGTCCTCTACCGGTTGGCCCTGGGCGGGCTCATCCTCTGGTGGGTCTACGCCTGACCCCAAGCGATCCCGAACAGATCAGGATCCAGGGCCGGCAACTGTCATACCGTCGATCCGAAGGGTGGGCGCATCGGTCCCATACTTCCGCACCAAGTCAGAGGCGGGCGTGATCGCCATGAACATGTCTTTCAGGTTGCCCGCGACGGTAATTTCGCTGACCGGATAGGTGATCTCACCCTTCTCGATCCAGAAGCCGCCCGCACCTCGGCTGTAATCACCGGTAACGATGCTGACGCTGCTGCCCATGAGTTCGGTCAGGTAGAGCCCATCCTCGATGTCGCCGATGAGGTCCTCGGGCGATGCGGTGCCCGGCTCCATGAAGAGATTGGATGGCGAGGGGGACGGCGGGCCGCCGGTACCCCGTCCCGCATGCCCCGTGCTCGGAAGCCCAAGCTGTCGCCCCGTCGCAAGATCGAGGACCCAGCTATTCAGAACCCCGCCATGTACCATGTCGCGCCGGACCGTCGCATGACCTTCCGCGTCGAAAGGCCGGGACCGGAGACCGCGTTTGATCACGGGATCATCGACGATGGAGATCCCGGCCCCCATGACGGCCTCGCCCATGCGATCCTTGAGGAAACTGGTGCCGCGCGCGACCGAGGAGCCGGAAATGGCGCGGGCGAGGTGGCCGACAATGCTGCGGGAGACGCGGGGGTCATAGACCACCGGTACCATCCTACTGTCCGCCTTGCGGGGATTGAGGCGACGGACCGCCCGTTCCCCAGCGCGTCTGCCAATGGCGGCGGGAGACTCCAGATCTTCGGCGAAGACGGTGGAGGTGTAGTCATAGTCCCGCTGCATGTCCTGACCGGAGCCGGCCAGCATGACGGCGGAGACGCCGTGGCTTGTTCGCTTGTAGACCCCGGTGAAGCCGTTCGACGCGGCAAGAGCGACGGCGGTCAGCCCCCAGAACGCGGACGCGCCGTCGGAATTCGTCACACCGTCGACGGAGAGCGCCGCCTCCTCCGCCTCGCTGGCCAACTCTGACAGTCTCTCCGCCGAGGGCTCTTCGGGATCGAACATGTCGATGTCGGGGAAGGTCGAGGTGATCTGATCCGGCTCCGCCAGCCCGGCATAGGGGTCCTCCGGCGCCACTTTCGCCATGGCGACGGCGCGCTCCACCAACTCCGCCAGAGCGGCTGCGCTGTCGTCGGTCGAGGAGACGCAGGCCTGCCTGCCCCCGATCAGGACACGAAGGCCAATATCATTATCTTCCGACCGCTCGATCGCCTCGGGCTCGCGAAGCCGCCGTTCCACCGACAGGGACTGGCTCTCCAACCGGATCGCGTCGGCAGCGTCGGCGCCTGCGGCTTTCGCCTTGGCGACGAGGTCCTGAAGAAGGGACAGGGATGCTTCGCCGGACATGAGGACTCCTCGGCTCGGTCGGTTTTGTCACCGGGTCGACATAGTTCGGATGCTCGTCCGGCACAAGCCGTTGCGCGCGCTATTGATCTCCGGAAGCGGCTGCCATGGCGCGGGCGCGCTTGACCAAGACAACCAGCGCCCGGCGCGCGCCCTCGGCATCTTCGACGGGTGAATCGAAGTCGAGCCGCGCGACACGCCCCGCCAATCGGAGGTCGATGCCGTCCGGATCGCACCCGGTCATGTGCCAACCCTCGCCCTCCAGCCTGAGCAACACCCGGGCATAGAGATCTATCGCGTCGGCGTGATCCTCGTTCATGTGCTCGACCACGTCGGATTCCCGCGCGTCCAGCGGCAGACCCTTCTGTCCGAGAAGTCCGGCCCCATCGATCCAATGGATCTTCCCGAAGCCGGCGACGAGATGCGCTCTGGCTGGTTCAAGCCGCCAGAACGCGAAGTCGCCAAATCCGACATACATCTCCGCGGACGGGTGCCGGGAGACGAACCGCCGCCGCGCACGGTCAAGATCAGGACCCTCCGCGATCCGCTGCATCCGGCCCATTACGGTCGCGCGGGCGCCAGTTAGAGGGTCATCGAGACCGCCTGTTCCATCGAACAACAGCGACGCGCGGTCGTCCTCGAGAAGGTTTTTGGTGTGGTCCGCCAGGGTGGATATCAGCAGAAGCGGGGCGGCGTCGGTATCGGACGCAACAAGGACAAGGGAGCCATAGGGCCAGCCGTCGCCATCCCGCTGCGCGGTGGACAGGGCGGCCCGGTCCGAAGAGCGCATCAGACGGCGAACGGACAAAAGGGGTGTTGGCTCAGCCAGGGACGGCTCACCTGCGTCTTCGTCGCGGGTCGTCATGTCCCCTCCAACAGGGCCGGTTGCCACGAAATGGCCTCGATTTCGCCACGGACGCCCGAGGATCGGTCGTGCGAGCGCCCCAAACCACCCCTACATATGTCATTGTGAACGCAAAGGGGAGCCGAAGGGGAAACCGACATGGCCAACACGATCGCGCTTGTGGATGACGATAAGAACATTCTCACGTCGGTTTCTATGGCGCTGGAAGCCGAGGGCTTCGACGTCCGCACCTACAAGGACGGCGAAGAGGCGCTTCGAGGCCTTCAGCAACGTCCGGTCGATCTCGCGGTGCTCGACATCAAGATGCCCCGGCTCGACGGCATGGAGTTGCTTCAAAGGCTGCGGAAGAGTTCCACGCTGCCCGTGATCTTCCTGACCTCAAAAGACGATGAGGTGGACGAAGTCCTCGGTCTGCGCATGGGCGCCGACGACTACATCAAAAAGCCCTTCTCCCAGCGTCTGCTGATCGAGCGGATCCGGGCGTTGCTCCGGCGTCAGGACTTGGCGCAGGACGAGGGCAGCCCGACGGGCGACGGTTCCATGGTCCGGGGTGAGTTGCTCTTGGACAGTTCACGCCATCTTTGCGCATGGAAGAACGACCCTGTGGCCTTGACGGTGACAGAGTTCCTGATTTTGAAGGCCCTTGCTTCCCGTCCGGGGCATGTGAAGAGCCGGGACCAGCTTATGGACGCGGCCTATGGCGAGTCGATCTACGTCGATGACCGGACCATAGACAGCCACATCAAACGGGTGCGAAAGAAGTTCAAAGCCGTTGACGACGACTTTAATCAGATCGAGACCTTGTACGGCGTCGGATACCGCTACCGTCAGGTCTGATCCGCGACTGTTTCGCGCCGGGGCATGATCGGGACCCGGCAATACCAAGGGGGCAGGGGCAACGGCCGGCATGGTCGACGGAGCACCGGAACGCAACGGAAGTGCGCGCGGTCTTGGGCGGCGCGGAACGGACAGCGCGCGCGGGCGGACGCGGCGGCGCTTCTCCGTGCTGACGGCTCGTATCCTGGCCATCAACCTGTTTGCTGTCGCCATCCTCTTTGTCGGAGTCCTCTACCTCGACCGCTACCAGAACAGCCTGATCCGGGCGGAGATCGAGGCGTTGACGCGCCAGGGTGAGATCTTTGCGAGGGCCATCGGTGAGATCGCGTCGGACCGGACGGTCCTGGCGGACTCGCCGCTTTCGAACGAGGTGGTTCGGCGGATGGTGCGTCGAGCCGGTGCCAGCCTTCAGATCCGGTCCCGTGTCTTTCTATCGGATGGGACGATCATTGCCGACAGTCTGATCATTGGCAGGCCGGGCGGTCTCGTCCGGATGGAGCCCTTGCCGCCGCCGGAGCCACCGTCGGCGGTGCCGTTCCGGGATTGGGCCAACAAGGTCTACGACGATATCGTCAACTGGCTGCCCCGGCGCGGGGAGATGCCCCGCTACATGGAGCAGGCCCTGCAGAGGGCCGATCACTACAACGAGGTGCTCCAAGCCCTGTCCGGTCGGGTCGCTAGTGCCGTCCGGGTTGACCGGAACGGGGATCTCGTCCTCAGCGTCGCCATCCCCGTGCAAAGCTATAAGCAGGTGCGCGGCGCCCTGATGCTGTCGACAGAGGGCGGGAAGATCGACGCGGCGGTTCGGTCGGTCCGCTTTGAAATCCTGGGCGTCTTCGCCGTGGTCTTCACGGTGACCGTCCTTCTTTCCCTCTACCTCGCTGGCACCATTACCCGCCCCATCCAACGATTGGCCGCAGCGGCGGAGGGCGTCCGGGTGAACCGGAGCCGCGTGCAAGTGCTGCCGGACTTCGGTCCCCGCCGGGATGAGATCGGCGATCTAGCCCGAAGTTTCCGTGCCATGACGGAAGATCTTTGGCAGCGCATGGATGCGACCGAGCGGTTCGCGGCCGACGTCGCCCATGAGATCAAGAACCCTCTGACCTCGGTCCGGAGTGCGGTCGAGACGGTTACCCGGATCGAGGATCCGGAGCAGCGCGCGCGCCTTTTGTCGATAGTCATGGACGATGTGGACCGGCTCGACCGGTTGATCACGGACATCTCGGAGGCGTCCCGCCTTGATGCCGAGCTCAGCCGGGCGGAAACGGAAACGGTCCCGATGGCCCGGATGCTGGAAACCCTGATCGATGTGCACCAAGCCGGTGCCGCGGACCGGCGCATCCGATTGGAATGTTCTGTGCCGGAGGAGGATCTCTTGGAGGTCCGGGGGCATGAAGACAGACTTGTCCAGGTTGTCCGCAATCTTCTCGGCAACGCGGAAAGCTTCTCGCCGGAAGGCGGGGTCATTCACCTGTCCGGCCATCGCGACGACGACCACATCGTTGTTTCCGTCACGGACGAGGGGCCCGGGGTCCCGCCAGCCAAGCTCGATGCGATCTTCGACCGGTTCTATTCGGAGCGGCCGGAAGGAGAGAAGTTCGGCACGCACTCGGGCTTGGGTCTGTCGATCTCCAAACAGATCATCGAAGCCCATGGCGGCGCAATCTGGGCTGACAACCGTCTGGATGAGGCGGGCACCGTCACCGGAGCGGCCTTTTACGTTCGAATTCCGCGGCTGGAGCAAGCGTCATCGCGTCGATAACTTGCCGAAACGGTAGGACGTTATGGTATTGCTGAGCCCGATCCTGGGGGGTGGTCCAGGTGGTCGGCCACGGTGCTGCGGCGGGACGGCGAGATGGAAACGGTTTGGGGCACATGTGTCGCCATGGACGGTCGAGCCGTGTTGTTCCGGGGGCCGTCCGGAAGCGGTAAATCCGATCTCGCCCTGCGCGTGGTCAAGTCGGGCGGCAAACTCATAGCGGACGACCGCACGCGGTTGATCCGGGAGGAAGACCAGGTGCTCGCGACCTCGACGGACCGGCATGTGGGCCAGATCGAGGTTCGTGGCGTCGGCATCGTCACCGTCGACCATCTTCAACGCGCACCCCTGGCGCTGGTGGTCGATATGATGCCGCCGGACCAGGTCGACAGATATCCGGATCCGCGCCACTGCACCTATCTCGACGTCGACGTCCCGCTGCTTGGCCTCGCGCCGTTTGAAGTCTCGGCGGTCGTCAAGATCGAAGTCGCCCTGTTCGGGCAGCTTTGGCCATGACCGCGCCCTCCGAGATGCCCCCCGGTCCGGCAGCAAAAACCGAACTGGTGTTGGTGACCGGCCTGTCCGGTGCCGGACGTACATCGTGTCTCAAGGCATTGGAGGACGCGGGCTACGAAGCCGTCGACAATCTGCCGTTGTCGCTTCTCCCCTCCCTTCTGAGTGGCATCGATGGCGCGGATGCGCCGGACCATCGGCGAATCGTCGTCGGCCTCGACACGCGGACCCGGGATTTCGGAACCGACCGGTTCCTATCGGAACTTGAGCGTCTTCAGGCGCGTGCAGATGCGGTGACCAAAGTGGTCTTCATGGAATGCGATGACGATGTGCTCATCAGGCGCTTCACGGAGACGCGGCGCCGCCATCCGCTCGCGGTGGACCGGCCGGTCGTCGACGGCATCCGGGTGGAGCGGAGCCTGATGTGGCAGATCCGGGACCGCGCGGACATCATCATCGACAGCTCGACCACATCGGTCGCGACCTTCCGGGAAGAGCTCTCACGCCGTCTGGGACTCGACCGCTCGGCCGGCCTATCGGTCTCTGTCGTCTCGTTCGCCTTCCGCCATGGGCTCCCGCGGGATGCGGACATGGTGTTCGATGTGCGGTTCCTGTCGAACCCCCACTACGTCCCTGAACTCAAGCTTCAGGACGGCCGTGACCCCGGGGTTGCGGCCCACGTATCCGCCGATCCGATGTTTGAGGGTTTTATGAGCCATGTGACCGGTATGGTGGAGCCGTTGCTGCCCCGGTTCGTGGCTGAGGGGAAGAGCTACCTGACCATCGCCATCGGCTGTACCGGGGGACGGCACCGATCCGTCTATACCGCTGAGCGACTTACCGGTTGGTTGCGCGCCCAAGGGACACCTGTCACGCTCCGTCATCGGGACGTGGACCGTCCGGCCCCAGGGCTTTGACCGGTGTTCCGCTTGGGGGACTCTTGCCTAAAAACCCTAGGCTGAAAGCCGTGATAGAGCCGTTGCGCGGGCGGCGGACCAGCGACGGTGGAGGACGCTGACCTGATGACCGACAAATCGACCACTCCAATCGGATTGGTTCTCGTGACCCATGGCGACTTGGCGTTGGAGTTGCTGGCCGCCATGCAGCACGTGGTGGGACAGCAAGACAAGACGGCGGTGGTCTGCATCGGCCCGGAGGACGATATGGAGGTGCGCCGCGCTGATATCCTCGCCCGGGTCGAAGAAGTGGACGGCGGGCGCGGCGTCATCGTGCTCACGGACATGTTCGGCGGCACACCGTCCAATCTGGCGATCTCCATCATGGACAAGGCGCCGATCGAGGTGATCGCGGGGGTGAACCTGCCGATGCTTGTGAAGCTGGCTGGGGTGCGCTCGACGGTAGATATGGCGGCCGCGGCACGGGAGGCACAGGCCGCCGGCCAGAAGTACATCCGCATCGCCTCGCAGATCCTGGGCGGGGGCCAGGGCGGAGGGGCAAGTTGACAGCCGACCCGACCGGCCCGGATGCGGACGCGGCCGAGACCATCATGATCCGGAACAAGCGTGGCCTGCACGCACGGGCGGCTGCGAAATTCGTACGTCTGGTCGAAGGATTCGAGGCCGAGGTCTGGGTCACCAAGGATGGGGAGACGGTATCTGGCCGGTCCATTATGGGACTCATGATGCTCGGGGCTGGACCGGGCACGTCGATCGACGTTGCGGCTAGCGGCGGGGACGCGGCGGCGGCGCTTGAGGCGATCCGCACGATGGTCGAGGCGAAGTTCGATGAAGACTGACTCGACACCGCCGCAGAATTCTAACGGAACGGACCCGCTGGAACGGGCGATCGATGGGGTGGGCGTGTCCCCGGGGATCGCCATTGGTCCGGCTCATGTGGTGGAAAACCGTCTGGGCGATGTGCCGGAGTACCAGATCCCGACCTCATCGGTGAAGACGGAGGTCGCCCGCCTCCGCTCAGCCGTCGCCAAGGCACGGCGCCAGGTAGAGAAGCTGGAGGCGAAGGCGACGAGCCTCCCCAAGGCGATCGCCGAGGATCTGGTCCTGATGCTGGAGGCGCATGCGGGCATGCTCACGTCCTCCCGCATCGTCGGTGCGGCGGAGAAGCGGATCGAGGAACGGCGGATCAACGCGGAAGCGGCCATCCAGGCCGTGGTGCACGAGGTTGCCCGCACCATGGCGGCGGTGGAGGACGAGTACATTGCCTCCCGGGTTCAGGACGTACGGGAGGCGGGCGCGCGCATCGTCCGGCATCTGACCGAGAAGCCTTATCAGGCATTCTCCAAACTGCCGGAGGGCGCGATCGTCATCGCCGACGAGCTTAGCCCGGCCGACACGGCCCTGATGGATCCGGAGAAGGTCTCAGCCTTTGTCACCGCCGTGGGCGGGCCGGAGAGTCATACGGCGATCATGGCGCGGTCTCTCGGCATCCCGGCGGTGCTTGGCGCGCCGTCGGCGCCCCGCTCCATCGCGTCCGGTGCGACCGTCATCGTGGATGGGGAAGCCGGGCGGATCGTCGTCGACCCCGAACCGCACACGATCGCCGACTACAAGCGGAAAGTAGAGGCCCGCGACAGGCTAGAGCGGCAGCTTGCGCGGCTCAGGACCCTGCCGGCCCAGACGAAGGACAGCACGCACATCGTTCTCCACGCCAATCTCGAACTCCCCCGCGAGGTTGAGGCTGCGGACCGGGCGGGTGCGGAGGGTGTCGGGCTTCTCCGTACTGAGTTCATGTTCATGAACCGGGTGACCCTGCCGACCGAGGACGAGCAGTACGAGACCCTGCGGGAAATCGTGGAAGGCATGGCCGGGCGGCCCGTCACCATCCGGACCTTGGATGTCGGCGGTGAGAAGCTGGCCACGGCACTGGGGGATAAGATCGCCACGTCCGCCAATCCGGCACTCGGTCTCCGCGCCATCCGCTTCTCGCTTTTGGAGCCGAAGCTGTTTGAGACCCAACTGGCCGCGATCCTCCGGGCCGCGGCGCACGGGCCGGTGCGCATTCTGCTGCCGATGATCTCGTCGGTGCAGCAGGTCCGGGTGGTCCGTAAGATCTTGAACAAGGTGATCTCCCGGCTGAAGCGGCGGAAGGTGCCGTTGCCGGAAACGCCCCCGCCGCTGGGGGTGATGATCGAGGTGCCGGGGGCGGCATTGGTGGCCGATGCGCTGGCCCAGGCGTCGGACTTCTTCGCGATCGGCACCAACGACCTCACCATGTACACACTCGCCATCGACCGGGGGGCGGAGCAGGTGGCCGGGCTCTACAACCCGCTTCACCCTGCGGTGTTGCGGCTAATCCAGGCGACGGTCGCCTCCGCCCGGCGGAACGACATCCCCGTCTCCATCTGCGGGGAGATGGCGGGGGAGCCGCGCTATGCCCCGGTCCTCTTGGGCATGGGGGTGCGGGAGCTGTCCATGTCCGCCCGCAGCATTCCCAGGGTGAAGCAGCGCATCCGCAACATAGACGTGGCCCCCGCCGCGCGCCGGGCGGAGGCCATATTGGATCAGTCCGACGAGGGGCGGATCGCCGCCTTGCTGGACGACTTCAACGAAGGCCTCTAGTTTTCGCGCTTTCGCGCGCCGGTTACTTCTGTTTCCGCTCAAGGATTTCCACCAAGGATCACCCATGGCCCTCACCGCCAATCCAGACGTCGTTCGCGCCATTGATCCGCCGATCGCGGAGGCGTTCTCGTGGCTCGACGGCCGGGTCTTTCCGGAAGACCGCCCGCTTCTCGATCTCGCCCAGGCGGTGCCGAGCTATCCCCCGGCGGAAGCGCTGACCGACCATCTAGCGGAGCGGACGGCTTTGTTTGAGAGCGCGCGCTATACCCCGATCGCGGGGATCGAGCCCCTCCGGGCGGAATTGTCGCAGCATTTCTCCACGTTCTACGGCGGCGACATCGGCACCGGGGACATCCTGATCTCATCCGGCTGCAATCAGGCGTATTGCCTTGCCATCCTGGCGCTCGCCCGGGCAGGGGATGAGGTGATCCTGCCCGCGCCCTACTACTTCAATCACCAAATGTGGTTGGAGATGCAGGGCATCACGCCGCGCCATCTCCCCTGCCGGGCGGAACGGGGCGGGGTCCCCGATCCGGAGGAGGCGAAGACGCTGATCGGTCCCAAGACCAAGGCCATCGTGCTGGTCACGCCGAACAATCCGACCGGGGCCGTCTATCCACCCGAGGTGCTAACCGCGTTCCGGAATCTGGCACGGGAGGCGGGGATCGCGCTGATCCTGGATGAAACCTACAAGGACTTCCTGGAAGACGACGGCCCGCCCCACGACCTGTTCCAGGACCCGGATTGGCGGGACGTGATCGTCCACCTATACAGCTTCTCCAAGGCCTTCAGCCTGACCGGCTATCGGGTCGGCTCCGTCACTGCGGGGCCCCAGATCATGGCGGCGGTGCTGAAGATCATGGACACGATCTCGATCTGCGCGCCCCGCATCGGTCAGGACGCGGCACTCTACGGGTTGCGCCATCTATGGGACTGGGTGGCCGAGAAACGCGGCATGCTCGACGCCCGGCGGGAGGCCCTCAGGGAAGCGTTCCGCGCCAACGATCTCGGCTGGGAGCTGATCTCCACCGGCGCCTACTTCGCCTATGTCCGCCACCCCTTCAACGGCCAACCGGCCCAAGCCGTCGCCCGGCGCATGATCGACCGCCACGACACCCTCGTCCTCCCCGGCCCCTGGTTCGGCCCTGGACAAGACCAATTCCTGAGATTCGCGTTCGCCAACCTGCCAGCGGAACGGATGCCGATGCTGGCGGGGCGATTGCGGGAGAGCTTGGGTTAGGGCGCGCGCATCGCCCCGGCGACCGGCCCCGTCGTTTCCAGCAGTCTCACCGCCAGCGTTTCGGTTCGGCCGCGGATTGTCAGGTCTTCCGCTGGGATGTCGTCGAGGGAGACGCCCGCTCCTGCCAAGACGGTTTCCGAGACCGCCAGTTGGCAGTCCCGTTGTTTGGCGAGGGCCTCAAGGCGGCTGGCGGTGTTCACGGTGTCGCCGACGGCGGTGAGGCTGCGGGCGTCGCCGAAGCCCATCTCGCCGACGATGCTGGGGCCGCCGTGCACGCCGATGGCGATGCGCATGGGGGCTGGCAACTCCGGGCCCAGGCCCGCGTTGAAGTTCTCTAGGCTCTTCGCCATGCCGTGGGCGGCGTGCAGCGCCTGGCGGCAGGCTTCTTCATACGAGGTGTCGATGCCGAACAGTGCCATCACCCCGTCGCCGATGAACTTGTCGATGCGGCCGCCCGCCTGCTCCACCGCCTCGCCCATATCCGCGAAGTAGCGGTTCAGGATGAAGACCACGTCGTAGGGCAGCTTGGCCTCGCTCATCGCAGTGAAGCCCCGCATATCCGCGAACAGCACCACCAGATCCCGTTCCTGGCCCTGAAGATAGCCGGGGCGATCGTCGCTCTCGGCGATGTCGGCACGGGGCGGGAGAAGCGGGGTGACCTCGATCGAGGTGGTTGGTCGGATCTGGCAGGCCAGGCGCACGTTTGGCGGCGCGCCCACCCGGTCCAGCACCTTCTTCTCGGCGTCCATCGGCTCCGGCAGACCCTCCAGTCCCTTGGAGATGCGGACCCGGCAGGTGGAGCACCGGCCCCGTCCCCCGCATACCGAGGCGTGGGGCTCCCCCAACCGGCGGCTCGCGTCCAGGACGGATGTCCCGGCCTCGACCCGGATTGATTTGCCGTTGGCGTAGCCGACGGAGATGTCGGCGGCACCCCGCAGAAAGGCGACCCGGCCCCACCGGAGCGTGAAGGCGGCGCCCACGAGGCCAAGATAAGTCCACTCCACCTGCGCCACGGTCCGGGTAAACCAGACGAAGTCTTCTTGTGTGAAGACGGTCGCCACTTCCCGCTGCGCCGCCACCCAAGCCGGATCGCGCGCCAGAACCTGAAGATCGATGCCCGCGTCGATGTAGCCGATGACCGAGGCCACGGGGACCAGGATCGCCACCGCGAACATGGCCACCGGCCGGCGCCGGTACCAGGGCTTGTAGCGGAGCCAGAAATGAATGCCGATGCAGCCGTGCCCCCACGCCATCAGCAGGGCGGCCACGAAGATCCAGGCCTGTTCCGGCCGGTCGACCCATTGCACCAGCAGCACGAAGGCGTAGCTCGCCTCGAACCCCAGCATCTCGTACATCATGCGGGTCGCCATCACGTGCTCGAACAGCACGTAGGGCAGGATCAGACCGCCGGCCAACTGGCCGATCTCCTGGCCCGTCATGGACCGAAGTTTGTCCCGCATGACGATCGCCTGAAGGGCGAGGGCCACGTGGACCAGCATCGCCCCGTAAAGCAGGATCGTCGGCACGAGGCTCCGCCAGAACAGAACGAACCACTCACGCCCCGCCTCCATTGCCTCGATCGAGTGGAGGCCCAGCGCGTGGTTCGCGAAATGCGTCGTCACATAGAAGAACAGGATCAGGCCGGAGCCGATGCGAAGCTGCCGCACGCGGGCATCCAGATCCAGGGACCGGGCACGCTCGGTCATCACGCCGGAACTGCTCGGGGATTGGGACAAAGGGCGGTCCTGGCCTCGCGGAGGAACATCATCCCGCCCGTTTACCATGAGGCTGACCGGATCACGACCCGCGAATGGGTCCGTAAACGCGGATAACACGCATCATAATGCAGGCGACCGCAGGCAGATGCTTGCTTGCAGGGTAGCATGCAGTATAGTGCAGGTCACGACAGGGGGAAACGTCGTCATGACCACACCGAACATCATCACATACGACCGGACGCCGGAGGATTGGCGCCATTGGTCCCTCGACGTCGACGGGCCGGTGGCCACGCTGACCATGGCGGTGGACGAGGATGCGGGGCTGGTCCCCGGCTACAAGCTCAAGATGAACTCCTACGACCTCGGCGTGGACATTGAACTGCATGATGCGCTTCAGCGGCTCCGGTTCGAGCATCCGTCGGTGAAGAGCGTGATCGTCACCAGCGGCATGGACCGGATGTTCTGTGCTGGTGCCAACATCTACATGCTGGGAAGCTCGACCCACGGCTGGAAGGTGAACTTCTGCAAGTTCACCAATGAGACCCGGAACTCCATGGAGGACTCGAGCGTCCACGGCGGTCTGAAGTTCCTGGCGGCGGTGAACGGCACGGCCGCGGGCGGCGGATACGAGCTGGCGTTGGCCTGCGACGAGATCGTGCTGATCGACGACCGCTCCAGTGCGGTCAGCCTGCCGGAGGTGCCTTTGCTGGGCGTGCTGCCCGGAACGGGCGGTCTCACCCGTGTTGTCGACAAGCGCAAGGTGCGCCGCGACCGGGCCGATGTCTTCTGCACCAGTGAAGAGGGTGTGCGCGGCCGCCGGGCGAAGGAATGGGGCCTGGTCGACGACATCGCGCCCCGTCAGAGCTTTATGGACAAGGCCCGCGCCCGGGCCGATGCCTTGGCGGCATCCTCCAACCGGCCGGACGCGGCGGACGGCGTGCCGATGACCCCGCTCGACCGGACGATCGACGACACCGGGTACCACTACTCCACCGTCGATGTGCTGATCGACCGGGCGGAGCGGACGGCGACCCTGGTGGTGAAGGCTCCTGACGCGCCGGTTGAGGCGGACGAAGCATCGATCATGGCGGCTGGGATGGCGTGGTGGCCGCTTCGCATGGCGCGGGAATTGGACGACGCGATCCTGATGCTGCGGACCAACGATGACGCGATCGGTGTGTGGTTGTTGAAAACCGAAGGCGACGCCGCCCGGGTTCTTGAGGCCGACGCGGCGCTGCTGGGCTTCCAGGACCACTGGTTCGGACGGGAAACGCTGGGCCTGCTTCGGCGGGCGATGGCGCGGCTGGACGTCTCCTCCCGCAGCCTGTTCGCGCTAGTGGAGCAGGCTTCCTGCTTCGCGGGAACGCTGGCGGAATTCGCGTTCGCGGCGGACCGGAGCTACATGCTCGACCTGCCGGATGAGCCGGATGCCGCCCCTCGCATGACGTTGGGCGACATGAATTTCGGCCCCCTGCCCATGGTCAACGGGCGCACCCGTCTCGAGACGCGGTACTCGGGTGACGAAGAGCGGGTCGGCGCCTTGAAAGATCTGATTGGTGAGGCGCTCGATCCGGCCGGTGCCGAGCAGGAGGGCCTCGTCACCTACATCCCCGACGACCTCGACTGGGAAGACGAGCTGCGCCTCGCCATCGAGGGCCGGGCGAGCCTGTCGCCGGACGCGCTCACGGGGATGGAGGCCAATCTTCGCTTCACCGGCGACGAGACGATGGCGACGAAGATCTTCGGCCGTCTGTCGGCCTGGCAAAACTGGATTTTCTTCCGGCCCAACGCGGTCGGCGAGACCGGCGCGCTGAAACTGTTCGGCACGGGCAGCAAGGCGGGCTTCGACTGGAGAAGGGTCTGATCATGGGCATCGACTACCAAGAGCGCATCCCCAACAACGTGGAACTGGGCACCGACCGGGCGCTTCAGCGGGCGTTGGAGCACTGGCAGCCCCGGTTCCTCAACTGGTGGTCGGAGCTTGGTCCGGACGGCTTCCAGGCGGCGGACGTCTATCTCCGCACCGCGACCTCGGTCGACGCCAAGGGCTGGGCAACCTTCGGGCATGTGCGGATGCCGGAATACCGGTGGGGCATCTTTCTCGCTGACCGGGAGCAGGACCGCACCGTCGGCTTCGGCGACGACTACGGCAAGCCGGTCTGGCAGCAGGTCCCGGGCGAGTTCCGCTCGACCCTGCGGAGCCTGATCGTCACCCAGGGCGACACGGAGCCTGCCTCGGTGGAGCAACAGCGGATGCTCGGCCACACCTGCCCGTCGCTGTTCGACCTCCGCAATCTCTTCCAGGTGAATGTGGAGGAGGGGCGGCACCTCTGGGCGATGGTCTACCTGCTCCACGCCTACTTTGGCCGCGACGGCCGGGAGGAGGCGGAGGAGCTTCTCCACCGCCACTCGGGCGATGTGGATAACCCACGCATCCTCAACACCTTCAACGAGCCGATCCAGGATTGGCTGTCGTTCTACATGTTCACCTACTTCACGGACCGGGACGGGAAGTACCAGCTCAAGTCGCTGGCGGAGTCCTCCTTCGATCCGTTGAGCCGCACCTGCCGCTTTATGCTGACCGAAGAAGCGCACCACATGCAGGTCGGTGAGACCGGTATCGGCCGGGTGGTGGAGCGCACGCTGGAGGTGATGAAGGAAATCGGCTCCGACGATCCGGAGCTTCTCCGCAAGAAGGGGGTCATCGATCTGCCGACCCTTCAGCGCTACATCAATTTCTGGTTTTCCTCCTCCCTCGACCTGTTCGGCTCAGAGCGGTCAACCAACGCCGCGACCTACTTCGCCAACGGCATCAAGGGCCGCCCGGATGAGGCGCGGTACGAGGATCACGTCTGCCTCGATACCACCATGGAAATGGAGATGCCGGGCGACAGCGGGCTTGAGACCGTCGACGTGCCGACCCGCAACGCGATGAACGAGATCACGCGTCAGGCCTATGTGGCGGACTGCGCCATCGGCCTTAAGCGGTGGAACCGGACGATCAAGAAGGCCGGCTTCGACTTTGAGCTTGCCCTGCCGAGCACCCGCTTCCGCCGGACGATCGGTGTGTGGGCGGGCATGCATCTGTCCCCCGAAGGCAAGCCCGTCTCCGACGACGAGTGGGCGAACCGCCAAACCGAGTGGCTGCCGACGGACATGGATAAGGGCTACGTGATGAGCCTGATGCAGCAAGTCACCGAACCCGGCAAAGTCGCCGCCTGGATCGCCCCGCCGCACCGGGGCATCAACAATCAGCCGGTCGACTACGAGTACGTCCATCTGAACTAAGCAAGCATGCTCCGAAGACGCGAAAGGCCGGCGGGATGCCGGCCTTTTTTCGTAGTCGGTGGTGGCGCGCAACTGGGGCGCCGTCGGACGTCGCTGCTACGCCGCTTTGCTGGGGAGTTTCCAGTCGGGGCGGGGGAAGTGGCAGGTGTAGCCGTAGGGGTTCCGGAGCAGATAGTCCTGGTGGACCGGCTCCGCCTCCCAGAAGTCGCCTGCCTGGACGACTTCGGTCACCACCTTGCCGGGCCACAGACCCGAGGCGTCGACGAGGCCGATGACCTCTTCCGCCGTCGTGCGTTGCGCCTCCGACAGCCAGAAGATCGCCGAGCGGTATTGGCTGCCCCGGTCGTTACCTTGGCGGTCCAGCGTCGAGGGGTCGTGGATCTGGAAGAACACCTCCAGAATGTCGCGGTAGCTGACCTGCGTTGGATCAAATACAACCTCCAGCGCCTCCGCGTGGCCGCTGGTCCCGGTCTTCACATCGTTATAGGTGGCGTTCGGCACATCGCCGCCCGTGTAGCCAACCCGGGTGGAGACCACGCCCGGGACCCGCCGGACCAGATCTTCCATACCCCAAAAACAGCCGCCCGCCAGATACGCCGTCTCGGTCGCCGCCATGATAATCTCCCCTCGGATTCGCGTCCCTGCCCAAGAGAATTTAGTCACTCCAGCCCCGGATACAAACCGTGATGGTCTTTGGAAGACTCCCGTAAGTCAAAATAGGTGGTCGAAGAAACCCGATAACGGTCGGTCGAAGACGCTAAAGGGATTTAGCGGCAGCAAGAGGAGTCTCAGACCGATCGCCAGCCATGTGTCGTCATGGCCGATCCATTCCGGGATTACCCCGAAGACGGAGAGAAGGAAAAGGGCAGCTTCAACCCCGCCACCGACCCAAATCAATATAACCCCCATCCGAAAGATCGCAGTAAGTGATCTGACTCTGCTATAGAGAGAGAAATAGAATAATGAAACGAGTATAAATAACGACCAGCAGCCAGAGATGATATAGTTCTGGCGGTTCTCGTATCCCCAACCCCCTCCTTCATAACCAAGAGGATAATCACTTCTATCGTAAATGAAGAATAAAAGATCTCAAAATAGAATGAATGCTGATATAGGAAATATAACTGTCGCAAGTCGCCAGTAAAATCTTGGTAGATCTGTATTATTATTTATTCTTGAGACTATATCTGTTCTCATTATGAACTCTGAGCCCCCAGTCTGATAGACATATAGAAGAACAATTTTATGGCGAGAAAAAGTGGGTGGATGGGAAGCTGCCGTGATCCGGCCCACTGGACATTGACCCAATTTGTCACCCCGTCCCTTAAGCCCTACCATTGTTCCTCAAGCCAAACGAACTGGAGGGAGGCCGTCATGCCAGAACGTTTGCCGTTTGAGCCCAGGGGGGTGATCCCGGCCGTTCTTCTGCCGTTCCATGCGGATCTCTCGATCGATGAGCCATCGTTCCGGAGCCATCTTCGCGACGTGGCGGGGGTGGATGGGATCTCCGCCATCACCGTGAACGCCCATGCGACCGAGGTGGCGACCTGCACCATCGAGGAGCAGAGCCGGGTGATGGACATCACGATGGATGAGGTCGGGGCGTCGGTTCCGGTCGTCCACGGGGTCTACGCCGACGGCTCGCACCTCGCCGCGGACATCGCCCGGCGGGCGGAGGCGGGCGGGGCGTCCGCATTGCTGGTCTTCCCCTCGAACACCTTGGCCATGGGGGGTGCCCTGCGTCCCGAAATGGCGATCGCGCATGTGGAGACGATCGCCACCGCCACGGATTTGCCGATCATCCTGTTTCAGTATCCGTTGGTGAGCGGGGTGGGCTACCCCATCGACACGCTCGTCCAGATTTGTGAGCGGGTGCCGTCGGTCCGCGCGATCAAGGACTGGTGCAACGACACCAAGCAGCATGAGCAGCAGATCCGGGACCTGCATGGGCTGAGCCGCCGGGTCTCCGTCCTGTCGACCCACAGCTCTTGGCTTTTTCCCTCCCTCGTTCTGGGGTGCGACGGGGTGCTGTCCGGGGCGGGCAGTGTCGTCGCCGATCTTCAGGTCGCTCTGTTCCGGGCGGTTCAGGCGGGCGATATGGCGGGTGCGAAAGCAATTGCCGACCGACTCTACCCGACCACGCGGGCGTTCTACGATCCGCCGTTCCTCGACATGCACAACCGCATGAAAGAGGCGCTGGTTCATCTCGGCCGCATCCCGGCCGCGCATGTCCGGCCGCCGTTGATGAAATTGCCAGAGGCCGAGATCCGCAAGATCGCCGCCGCGATGGATGCCGCCGGGCTGACGCCGGAGACGGTCTACGCCAACGTCGCCTAAGGCTGTGAGCCGGTAGTCGCTGCTTTAAGCCACGACCGGCTTCGGGGCGCGCAGGAAGAGGATGGCGAGCGTCCCGGCCGCCGCGAAGGCGCCGAACACTTCCAGTGACAGGGTGTAGTCCCCGGTCAGGTCCCACAGCACACCCGAGAGAACCGGACCCACGGCCTGCCCCGTCACCTGGACGGTAAGGGCGACCCCCCGGATGGCGCCGAAGCTTTTCCGTCCGAAAGTGTCCGCCCAGGCGATCGGCAGCACGGTCAGCAGCCCGCCGATCCCCGTGCCGAACACCGCTGCCGAGACGTAGCCCATCAGCGGGCCGTCCACGCCGATCATGCCGAGGCTGCCCGCCCCCATGAAGAAGCCCGTCGCGACCAGGGAGGCTCGCACCCCGACCTTCCGCACGATGGGGCCGACCAGAAACCCGCACAGGCCCGAGACGGCGGAAAAGGTGCCCACGATCAGGGCCGCCGTGCCGGGGTCGAGGCCCCGCTCAATCAGATGTGGCGCCTGATGAAGGCTGACCCCCGCCTGCACCGGATAGACGATGAACGTGTAGAACGAGAGAAGCCAGAAGGCGGACGTCCGCATTGCCTGCGGCCGGGTAAAGTTTCCTTCGACGAAGGCCGAACGGTTGTCTGTCCCGGACCCATCGGCTGTCTTGGCTTCCACGGGGTCGACAGGCAGGCCCAGGTCCTCGGGACTCTTGGCCATCAGGAACCAGGTGGGCAGGAAGCCCATCAACAAAACCGTCAGCCCCACCGCGATCCATCCCGTGCGCCACCCATCCGCGGCAATGGCGGCGTGCGCGATCAGCGGCATGGCGGTGAGTCCAACCATCATAGCCAGCGTTGCGACCGAGGTGGCGATCGGCCGCCGGGCGACGAACCAACTGTTGATCGCCCCATAGATGCCGAGATCGAACGGCCCCGCGAAGTTCATGCGGGCGAGACAGAACAACACGTAGAACATCAAGAGAGATTGGGTCCCCGACAGCAGCAAGGATGCTCCGCCCGTAAGGGCAACTGCCCAGCACAGCATCGCCCGGGCCCCGTGCCGGTCCACCAGCGGCCCAAGAAACGGAGACGTGACCGCCGCCAGCAATCCCCCGAGGGAGACCGCGCCAGAGATCGAGGCGCGGGACCATCCGAACTCGGTCGTCATCGGGTCGATGAAGATCGACAAGGTCGCCACCGCCGGTCCCTGGCGCGCGAAGCCCGCGCAACAGACGCAGGCCAGGACCACCCAGCCGTAATAGACGGGGGAGCGTGTTGCCAGATACCCGGGGAGGCCCTTCACGAGGCGCTCACCGGCCACGGGCCAAACTGAGAGGAAGAGCCAAGACTATCCTGGCCCTCGGGACGATCGTCTTTTTGTGTCGGGTCATTCGGGACGTCTTGATCGGTCCGTGGAGAGGCCTTGGACTATAGGCGCGGACCCTCGTTTCTCCCTAGTCCGCTCTTCAGACTGGTCATCGGGTGGCGACCGGAGGCAAACTTGGGGAAATCCGACAGTCTGGGAGAGGGAGGCTCTGACCATGGCCGGAACACACGCGACCAATGACGGACAAACCGCGGCCCTTGGTCCAACCATGGACATCGCGCAGTGGGTCGCCGGTACCGAACTCTCGGATATTGGACCGGTTCAGATCCGATGGGCGCGCCATTGCCTACTGGATTGGCTGGCGGTCACCATCCCCGGCGCGCACGATCCTCTTGTCGAGATTCTCGTCGCTGAAGCCTTGGCAGATGAAGCGACGGGACGCATCCCTTTGCTGGGCCGGTCAGAGAAGTTGACCCCGAGCTGGGCCATCCTGGTGAATGGAACGGCGGGACACGCGCTGGACTTCGACGACGTGAACCGGACGCTGCATGGCCACCCGACAGTGGCCATCATGCCCGCCGTGCTGACCGCGGCGGCGGTCGAGGGTCGGCCGCTGGAGGACGCCCTCGCCGCGTTCGTCATCGGCTACGAAGCGGGATGTCTCGTCGGCAAGATGACCGGCGACGCCCACTACGACAAAGGCTGGCACGCGACCGCGACCGTGGGCGCCTTCGGGGCAGCGGCCGGGGTGTCCGCTTTGTTGGGCCTGGATGCGGAGAAGACCGCCTATGCATTGGGGACCACTGCCACCATGGCGGCAGGCCTCAAGTCCATGTTCGGAACCATGTGCAAGCCGCTCCACGCGGGCCGGGCGGCGCAGTCCGGCTATCTCGCGGCACGGACCGCGGCCCGGGGGTTCGTCTCCCGCCTGGATGCTTTGGAATGCGATCAGGGGTTCTGGGATACCCAAGCACCCGATCATGCCATCGAAGCGGTTACCCGCCAGGCGGAGGACCCGTTCTTCATTGAGCAGAACCTCTTCAAGTATCACGCGGCCTGCTACATGACCCACTCCGCGATCGAGGCATGTGATGCCCTGCGGCGGGAACACGGCTTCGTTCCGGAAGACGTGGAAGGCGTGCGCCTCCGCGTGGCGGAAAGCAATCTCAAGGTCTGCAACATTCCGGATCCGACTACGGGTTTGGAGATCAAGTTCAGCCTGCGTCACACCGCGGCGATGGCTTTGATGGGCATGGATACGGCTGGTATCGACTCGTACTCGGACGCCAATGCCAACGACAAGGGCCAGATTGATCTTCGGCGTAGAGTAACGGTGGAGCCGCTGTCGGTTGCCCGGACCATGGCGGCACAGGCTGAGGTCGTTGTGACCCTGTCCGACGGTCGGGTCTTGCCGAGGGTGCATGATGTCGCCGTTCCCGCGACCGACCTTGATCTCCAGGAGAAGAAGCTGTCTGCGAAGTTCGATGCTTTGGTTCTCCCGGTGTTGGGTGAAGGGTTGACCCATCAACTCAAGACATGCGCGCTAACGCAGTCCGGCAACCCGCTTAGCCCGGTGTAAGAGGTGCGGGCATCAGAAACACCACACACCGTAATACTCAATAGGGGCTGGAGAAAACACTCCAGCCCTAAATTTTTAGTATGAATGAAAAATCCAACTCTCTTTTTCGATAATTGGTTATGCAGTTTTTCTTTTCATAGGAATGCTGGTCGGCAATGATGCACTAAGGCTGACGCGGGCTTGGGATCGCCGGGTGACTCAGCGTGTCTAAGCCACGGCGATTGCCAATACGAAGGAGAACGCTTGGTGAATGCGGAAACTCTGGAGATCGCTCTCTTCGGGCCATGTTTTGTCAGAACCACCGGATCATCACCCCTCACCATCACAGGCAACAAGCACCGGGCGCTTTTCGCGTTGTTGGCGACCGCCCCCTCCGGTGTCCGCACCCGCGCCTACCTCCAAGAAATGCTGTGGGGGAAATCCAGCTTCGACGGGGGTCGGCAAAGCCTCAGAAGGGCGCTAAGCGACATCCGCAAGTGCCTTGGTCCTTTGTTCGAGCAGGTGATACTGACGTCGCACTCCGATGTGACGTTGCGCTTCTCCGCGGTCCGTTTGATCGGGGATTCCAGCCGGGGTCCCTTTCTCGATGGTGTCACGGTTCGGGAGCCGGCTTTCACGCGCTGGGTCGACGCCATGAGGCGCGAGCCGGCCGTTGCTGCTCAAACACTCGCCAGCACCGATGCGGGACCTTGCTCGGACCTCCGGCCATCGATTGCCATCCTGCCGTTTCAGTTTGTTCTTGGGGGCACAGATCATCGCGGGATCGGAGACTGGCTCGCAGCGGATGTCTCGCGATTCCTTACACGGTCGTCCCTTCTGTCCGTCATCTCGCATCTATCCTGTCGGGAGATGGCGTCGCAGGACCTGGTTCTATCCGATGTTCGCCGGAATCTGTCGGTTGACTACTGCGTGACGGGGAGCGTCCGGCCGGTGGCCGACAAGATCCTTGTGGACGTCGACCTGTGCGACACCAGCAGTGGCCGCGTTCTCGTCACCCGCCGGTTTGTCGGACGGCTTGAAGAGATGATTGGCCTGAATACCGAGCTTACGGTTGAAATGGGCCAGTCGATCGCTCTGGCGTTAATCCAGGATTCGGCGGCGGTCTCATGGCGCTGCCGACCAACGTGTCTCGATGACCATAGGCTGTTGTTGAGCGGCATCGGATTGATGCATCAGCCCACCATGGCGGGATTCGCCCGCTCCCGTTCGTTGTTCGAAGAAGCGGCACGGCGGTCTCCCCGCAACGGGGAAGTCCATGCTTGGCTTGCCAAATGGTATGTCCTGAGTGTCTTCAACGGCTGGAGCCCCGATCGCGCCGCAGATACCGCCCGCGCCGAGAGTCTGGCCAAGAGAGCCGTCTCGCTGGACCCGCAGAACGCTTTCTGCCGCACGATCGACGGATTTGTGCAGGGCACTCTCCTGCGGCGATGGGAAGCTGCGTTGACCCGCTATGCCGATGCTCTGGACACGGATCCCAACCAGCCCTTCGCGTGGCTGTTGAAGGGCGCTCTCCATGCTTTCACGGGCGACAGCGATATGGCGGTCAGTCACGTGGATTGGGCCCGCCGGCTGTCCCCAATGGATCCGTTCAAGCCCTTCTTCCAGTCTTTGAGCGCGACAGCGCACTTTGCGCAAGGGAATGACTACAAGGCGCTGGACCTGGTCAACGCCTCGCTTGAGGGAGACCGCCGTCTGGCCTCGACCTACCGGGTACGTGCGGCGGTACTCCAGCGGCTTGGCCGTGACGAGGAGGCGCGCGCGGCTGCGAGGGCGCTGTTGGTTCGGCAACCGGGCTTCACAGTGTCCGGTTATCTGCGCAGACATCCGGCGGCCGCGTTCCCGGCCGGTCAGGAGATGGCATCCGCACTGAGAGGAGCGGGCATTCCCGAATAAGGAAATGCCCGCCTATCCAGTATGCTTCCAGGGTCGGGTCTGGTCAGGCGGCCTTCACCGCCTCCAGCACGGCGTCCACGTGGCCCGGCACTTTCACTTTCCGCCAAACCTTGGCGATCTTGCCGTCTCCACCGATCAGGTACGTCGCCCGCTCGATGCCCATGTACTTCTTGCCGTACATGCTCTTCTCGACCCAGACACCGTACGCTTCCGTCACATCGCCCGCTTCATCCGAGCCCAGCGCGAAGTTCAGTTCATACTTCGCTTTGAACTTGTCATGCTTGGCGACGGTATCCCGCGATACACCAACGACCACGGCACCCGCCGCATCGAAGTCTCCCAAGGCGTCCCGGAACCCGATGGCTTCCTTGGTGCAGCCCGAGGTGTCGTCCTTCGGGTAGAAGTACAAAACCACTTTCTTGCCCGCGAGACCCGACAGGGAAACTTCGCCGCCTCCGTCGGTGGGCATCTTGAAATCCGGAGCGGTGTCGCCGACGTCCAAACTCATAATCCTCAATCCTCTTCACCAGAAGTGTCGGTTTTATCCGCCAGCGCTGCGGCGGGGTTGGCGATCAGCCGGTCCCAATGCTCTCGAACGCGTGTTCTGAGAGCGCTGATATCTTTCTCCAAAGCCTCGAAGTCAACCGCCCCGCAGGCGGCTGCCAGCCGCAATTTGAGGGCATCGGACGCGGCATCGGGCTCGAACGGCTCGCTGACCGTAAGCCTTAGCACGGCTTGAAGGTTCCGGAAGACCGTGGCCGCCTGCGCAAGATCCTCCGCAGCTTCTGCTTCCAGATGCCCCGCTTGGGCCAGACTGCGCAGGGCGGTAACCGTGTTGCCGGTCATCAAATCGGGGCTTTCCGCGCTGTGGCGCAGCAAGAGGTATTGGGCAATAAACTCGATATCCACGAGCCCGCCGCGCCAGTGTTTGATGCTCCACGGGCTCAAGATCCGATGTTCTTTGCCCATGCGGTCCCGCATGGACGCAACGTCCCGAAGCAGCAGATCCGGATCCCGGGGCGTGGACAGGATGTCCCGGATCGCCCTTTCCACCCTTTCCGCAAGCGCTGGCGGACCCGCAACAACCCGCGCCCGTGTCAGGGCCATACGCTCCCACGTCCAGGCGTCGTCGGCGTGGTAGCGCATAAATCTGTCGAGCGAGACGGCCAACGGCCCTTTGTTACCGGTGGGGCGGAGCCGCATGTCCACGTCGAAGAGTCCGCCCTCAGCCGTCTTTGCGGTCAATGCCGCAAGCAGGCGTTGACCGAGACGAACGAAGTAGGGGCCGGCGGACAGGCTCTTCCCCCCATCCGACTCTGCCGTGATCGGCACGTCGTAGAGAAACAGGAGATCCAGATCCGAGCCAGCGGTGAGCTCCCGCCCTCCCAGTTTACCCAGCGCGACCACGGCGACGCCGTCCTCCTCGGCCTCCGCGATCCGTCCATGACGCTGGGCAAACTCCCGGGCGGCACGGGGCAGGAGCTGCCGGATCGCGATGTCGGCAATGTCGGAAAGGTTCCGCCCTGCCCGCTCCGCGTCCACGACACCGCGAAGTGCCTGAACGCCGACCTGGAATCGGCGATCGTTGATCCAGCGGCGGGCATAGTCGAGCGCGTCCTCATAGACCCGGGCACGTTCCAGGTCCCGCGCCAGCTCTTCTTCAAGCACGTCGCCGTCCGGCAGTGCGGCGTCGAGGTCATGGGTCAACATGCCTTCCAGCAGGGACGGCATCAGACCGAGCTGCAATGCGAGCGACGGCGCCATGCCGAAGATCTCCGCCAACGCGTCGAGGAGCTTCGGGTTTGCGTGGAACAGGGAAAAGATCTGGACGCCTGCGGGCAGCCGCTCAAGGAACAGGTCGAACCGGCGGAAAGCATCATCGGCGGCACTGCCCCGGCCGAACGCGGCGAGCAGGGCGGGGGTGATCTCCGTCAGGATTTGACGCGCCCGTTCGCTCCGCGTCGCTCTGTAGCGGCCGTGATGCCAGGCCCGGATCCGGGCTGCGACCGCCGCCGGTGTCTCGAAACCAAGGCCTGCGATAGTCTCGAGAGTCGCCGGATCGTCTTCCACGCCCGTGAAGACCAGGTTGCCAGGGACAGGCCCCGCCTGGATCGTCAACGGCGCATCGTCCTCGAACAGCTCGGCGTAGTGCGCGGTCACGGTCTCCAGGCAGGCCACAATCTCGGCACCCAGCGTTTCGGGGTCCTCATAGCCGAGGAAGCGCGCAAGCCGTCCGAACGCGTCCGGATCCTCCGGGATGGTGTGGGTCTGCACATCGCCGATCATCTGCAGCCGATGCTCGATCCGGCGCAACAGCCGGTAGCAGGCCATCAGATCATCGGCGACCGGCTGGGTGATCCGACCGGCCTCAATCAGCGCATCCAGCGCGGCCTTGGTCGGACGAACCCGCAGCCGGGCGTCCCGTCCGCCCCAGATGAGCTGTTGGGTCTGGGCGAAGAACTCGATTTCCCGAATACCGCCGCGTCCAAGTTTCACGTCGTGCCCCAGGACCTTGATGTCATGTCCGCCCTTGTGGGTGGCGATCTGGCGCTTGATCGAGTGGATGTCGCGGATCGACGCGAAGTCCAGGTGCTTCCGCCAGATGAAGGGCCGCAGCCGCGCCAGGAAGCCGTCCGCGGCTTCGAAATCGCAGCCCACAGGCCTCGCCTTGATCAGGGCCGCGCGTTCCCAGTTCTGACCCAGGCTTTCGTAGTAAACTTCCGCGGCCGACAAAGAGACCGCAACCGGCGTGGCAGCCGCATCCGGGCGGAGACGCAGATCCGTCCGGAAGACGTACCCGTCCCGGGTCCGTTCCTCCAAGATCTGAACCATGCGTTTGGTTGCCCTGACGAACACTTTCTGTAGCTCAAGCATCTCCGCGTAGGCCGGGTTCTCATCGTCGTAGAAAACAACCAGATCGATATCGCTGGAGTAGTTGAGTTCCCGTGCGCCCATCTTCCCCATGGCGAGACAGATGAGACCGGAGCCGGTAAGCGGATCGTCCGCCGCCTCGGACCCGGGTGTGGTATTGGCGCCGGGAAGCCGCCCGGCCCGGATCTGCTCGTGAAGCGCGAAACGCCAGGCGCATCCAACCGCCTCGTCCGCGAGCCGGGTTAGGGCGCCGGTGATCTTTTCCAACGGCCAGGCCCCGCCGATATCGGCAAAGGCAATCGCAACGGCTGCCTGACGCTTCGCTTTCCGAAGCGTTTCCATTACCGCCGACAATTCAGTGTTTTGCCAGTCGACGGACGTCACCATATCGAGCGAAGATGCAAAGGCGGCGTCCGGTCCGTCTCGGAGCAGGCGGACGGTCGCTTCCTGATCGCGGAGCATCAGGTTTGTGAGATACGGGCTGTGGCAGAAAACTCCCGCGAGAAGACCCCTGACATCGGAATGCTCGCCCACGGTGATGGCGGCCGCGTCTTCCCGTTCGGCAGCGCGCTCGCGCCAACGTTCAAATCCGACAGCGACCGCGTCGTCGTCGTCGACAACGGGTGCGTCCTTGACCCAGTCGGTCACTCTCAGCCCCCATTTCCCGGTTGGAGCACCGGTTCTCATCCTGATTTCCGCCCTCGTCAAGCATCAGCGCTCGGGGTGAGGCGTTGAGGCGCGCGATTGTCGGGTTGATCGAAGGCGTCCTGGTTCTGGTCGCGGCGGCGGCGATTGCGGCGTCGGTCTTGGCGTGGCGCTTGTCCGAAGGCCCGTTATCCCTCGATCTCGTCCGGCCTTACATTGAGCGTGCGCTTGTCTCCGCCGACGGCACCCAGTTTGTCCATCTGGCTTCACCGAGACTGGTTTGGCGCGGGTGGGAACGTCCGTTCGACATCACCGCCGATGACCTGACGCTTCAAACCGCCGATGGGGCAGTCCTTCTCTCGGCTCCGGACGTCTCGGTCCTGCTGTCCGCCGGAGGGCTCATGCGGGGCGAGATCGAACCCATCCGCCTGTCCGTGGATGCTGCGAGACTGGCGGTTCAGCGCCGAGACGACGGGGTCTTTCTGGTTGAGGATCTCCTGGGCCGGAGCGCACCGGTTCGGCTTGAGGCTCTCCAGAACGCCTGGGCGGATATGTCCGATGGAACGGACACCGGCGCACCCGGTGCGGCCAACGGTGCCGTGTTTCCGCTCCAGCTTCTGGAACTGACCGATGGTGTTGTCACTGTCCGGGATCAGCGAACCAGCCGGGACGTTGTTCTTTCAGGGCTCCAAGTCACGCTGGCTGCGACCATCTCGGGCTTCGAGTACACCGCCATCGCGTCCGCAGTGACGGAGGGGGCGAACATCGCGCTGGCGGCAACGGGGCAGGCGAAAGGTACGGAATGGTCGGTTTCCGGCGATGCGGCGGTCAGTGCTTTCGACCCGTCTGTCGTCCTCTCCGGCATACCAGAGGCGGCAAGGGCGAGCGCTTTGTCCGGCCCGCTGTCGGGGACAATCGCCTTCGAGATGGATCACACCCATGCGCTTCCAGATTTAGGCGTCACCCTGCGTCTTTCCGAAGGCAGCATCTCGTTGCCCGAGTTCTATCCGGATCCGGTCCAGGCACGGGATCTCCAACTCGAAGGAACCTTTCGCGCGGTCAACGGAATTCTCGACCTGAAGCGCCTCCAAGGCGATTTGGAGGAGCTTTCGATTGACGTGTCGGGGCAGGCCACCGGGCTCGGCGGGGATGGCGACATCGTGCTTGAGGCCCGTGTCACGGGAATGGAGGTCGACAATCTGGACCGGTGGTGGCCGCTGAGCATCGGCCCGAAGCCCCGGAAATGGGTCATTCCCAATCTTGAGCATGGACGGGTCCCAGAAGCGTCGATCCGGGTTGAGGCGAGCAGCGCCGGATACGATGCCGAGACTCTATCGATCGATAAGATCGGAGGACGGATCGATTTCGAAGCGGTCACCGTCCACTATCTTGACCCTCTGCCCGTTGCGACCGGCGCCGAGGGTTTCGCGACATTCGACCGGAAGCATTTCGACATCCAGGTTGAGAAGGGTGAGCTTGCTGGGGTGGAGGTTCTACCGACCACGGTCATCCTGTCCGCGCTCGACACGGACGACGAACAGGCGTTCATCACCCTCAATGCGGCCGGCGGCCTCAAAGAGATCCTGACTGTGCTGGACCATGAACCGCTCGGCTATCCGACGGAAATGGGGGTCAAGCCGGAGCAGGCCGCAGGTCGGGCAAAAGCAACGGTGACATTCGCGTTCCCCTTGAAGAGAGATCTCACCCTGGAAGAGGTGGACATCAACGCGGTCGCCGACATCGACGATGCGGTTCTGCCAAACGTGGTCGGCGACCGGGATCTGTCTAAGGGCGATCTCGATCTGACCCTGGACCTTGAGGGACTGACCCTGGAGGGGACCGGGACCGTTGGCATCGTCCCGCTGCAGGTGAAGGTCAGCGAGCGGTTTGGTGGTGACCGCATCCGCATCACCCAGGCGGTCGGTGAGCTTGGCGTGGACGAACTGAAATCCTTGGGCGTTGACCTTTCCGCATTCGCCGATGGCCACGTCGACACGAAGGCGACGATCGTAATGGACGCTAACGGATCCGGCGTGTCGGATCTTGCGATCGATATGACCCATACGGGCGTGGTCATCCCCGAGATCGGATGGGCGAAACCGCGAAACGTCCCCGCGGACCCCATCCGCATCCGGACACGGCTTGAGAACAAACGGCCGGTCGAGGTGGAGGAGACGCAGATTGATCTCCCCGGACTTTTGGTCCGCGGATCGGCATCCTTCTCGGACGATGGGGAGCGCTTGGACCGCATCGATCTGACTGAGGTTCAGATCACGCCAACACTTGGAGAGTGGGAGCAGAGTACGTTCAGCGCCACGATCGAGGAACTGGCGGCCGGCCACTATCAGATTGATCTCGAGGGCGAATCTTTTGATCTCCGTCCCATGCAAGTCGTCATGGACGCCGAAGCCGACGACGCCGGCCCTGAGAAGGAGCCTTGGTTCAAGATTAACCTCCAAGCCACGCTCGGGGCCCTGCATCTGGAGGATTTGCCAGCCCTATCCTCCGCTCAGGTCGATCTCGGCTTCGACGGTGAGGAGGTTCGGTCCCTGGCGTTCGTGGCATCCGTCGATGGCGAGCCCATTACGGTGAACGTCTTCGAGAATCCGGACGGACGAAGCGCGTTCAAGCTGGAAGCGGACAATGCCGGCCGAATTCTCGAAGGCGTGGAGTTGCTGGATACGGTTGTGGGTGGCTCCTTGCTCATCGAGGGGACTTTCGCCTCCGAGGACGGGGATCGCCGCCTTGTCTCGGCGACCCTTCAGATGACCGACTTCAGTATGGTGGATGCACCGTTGCTGGCCCGGATACTCGGTGCCGTCAGCCTTCGGGGCCTGGGAGATGCGCTGACCGGCAAGGGCATCCCTTTCGATGACATGACGGCATATGTGGATGTGACGGAGAACCAGGCGATCATCCGGGACGGGATGTTGATCGGCCCCTCGATCGGCATTTCGGCCGACGGTGTCATCGACCGCAAAAGCGAAAGCCTCGCCATTGAAGGGACCGTCGTCCCCGCTTTCAGCCTCAATCAGGTCATCGACAGCATTCCGATCCTGGGCCGTCTGCTGACGGGCGGTAAGAACGAGGGGCTACTGGCCGCCTCATACCGTGCGAATGGTCCCATTCTCGATCCGGATGTGGCCGTCAACCCGCTGACCGCTCTGGCGCCGGGTTTCATTCGCAATCTGGCGAAGGCGATCGGACGGGGCGTCAGTGGCTCCGATGACGTATCAGGCCCGGCGGACGAAGAGCCGGACGACCTCGGGAATTAGCCACGTCGCACGGCGGATTGCAGGGCGGACGGATAAGCCGTCCGCCCTGGTTGTCTTGGGCTCAGGCGACCCTCAAGAGGGCGTGCCGCTTCTTGCCGGCAGAGATCTTGACCATGCCGTCCGCGGACAGGTCGTCCGTCCCCACCACGGCATTGTCGCTGTCGACCTTGGTGTCATTGACCCGGGCACCGCCGTTCTGGATCAGCTTCCGCGCCTCGCTGTTCGAGGTGACAAGGTCGGCCCTGCGAAGGGCGTCGACGATGCCGATGCCCGCTTCGATGTCGGCCCGTGCCACATCGACCGTCGGCAGACCGGCGGCAAGCGTGCCCTCCTCGAAGGTCCGCCGGGCCGTTTCGGCCGCTGCTTCCGCCGCCGCCTCGCCGTGGCACATCTTCGTGGCTTCGTTTGCGAGGACCTTCTTCGCCTCGTTCAACTCCGCCCCTTCCAACGCTTCGAGACGCGCGATCTCGTCGAGTGGAAGTTCAGTGAACAGGCGCAGGAACCGGCCCACATCGCCGTCCTCGGTGTTCCGCCAGAACTGCCAGAAGTCGTAGCTCGACAACCGGTCCTCGTTGAGCCAGACCGCCCCTTGCGCCGTCTTGCCCATCTTCGCCCCCGACGCGGTCGTGATCAGCGGCGTCGTCAGGCCGAAGATCGTCTGCTGGTCCACCCGGCGGGCGAGTTCAACGCCATTGACGATGTTGCCCCACTGGT
Organism: Thalassobaculaceae bacterium; assembly: GCA_963691835.1. Classification (GTDB taxonomy): domain Bacteria; phylum Pseudomonadota; class Alphaproteobacteria; order Thalassobaculales; family Thalassobaculaceae. Next base: position 1,546,535 of record OY829383.1, on the reverse strand, counting down.
CGGAGCCGCCCATCTGCAGCACACAGCCATAGCGACGCCGAAGCTCCAGGAAGTCGTAGGCCTGGAGGATCATGTAGTTGAACTCGAGGAAGCTGAGCGGCTGCTCACGCTCAAGCCGCAGCTTCACACTGTCGAAGCTGAGCATCCGGTTCACCGAGAAGTGCTGGCCGAACTTCCGCAGAAACGGGATGTACTGGAGGCCGTTGAGCCATTCGTCGTTGTCGCACATCACCGCGTCCGTCGGCCCGTCGCCGAAGGTCAGGTACTTCTCGAAGACCCTGCGGATGCCAGCCTTGTTCGCCTCGATATCATCGTCGGACAAGAGCTTGCGCGCCTCATCCTTGCCCGACGGGTCGCCCACCTTTGTCGTGCCGCCGCCCATCAGAACGATCGGCCGGTGACCGGTCTTCTGCAGCCAGCGGAGAAGCATGATCGGCAACAGGCTACCGACATGAAGGCTGTCGGCGGTGCAATCGAAGCCGATATAGGCGGTGACCGGCTGGTTCGTCGCGAGCTCATCCAGGCCGGACTCGTCCGTGCACTGGTGGATGTAGCCGCGCTCGCTCAAAGTCTGGAGAAAGTCCGACGAGAAGCTAGCCATGGGTCTGTCCGCCTGCTGAATTCGGGGCGGCGGGTGTAGCATGGCGTTCGGAGGGGCTCAACCGGCGCGAATCGGCTATCCTCCGCACGATCACTGGGAGAGTTGTCATGTCCTTGAGCGCTGTCGCCGATGAGACCGTTGCGGAGCCTGGAACGGCGCGTCCAATGACCATCATCGGTCTGATGAGTGGGACGTCCATGGATGGTGTCGATGCGGCCCTTCTTGAGTCCGATGGAGAGGATGTCGCGAGGCCAGGCCTCTTTCGGACGACACCCTACCCGGAAGCGTTCCGGTCCCGGCTGAAGCCCTATCTTGGGCATTGGGAGGTCTCGCCGGATCTGATCGCCGAACTTACCGATCACCATGCCAAGGCGGTCGCGGGTTTGCTGGAGAGCGCCGCTCTCTCCGCGTCGGACATCGACATGATCGCCTTCCACGGCCAAACCATCGCCCATGATCCGGACACGGGCCGCACGCTCCAGATCGGGGATGCGGCGCGCCTCGCGCAGGCCACCGGCATTCCCGTGATCTCTGATTTCCGGAGTGCGGATGTCGCCGCCGGCGGTCAGGGAGCCCCGCTCGTGCCGATCTATCACCGGTCATTGGTCGCGTCTCTGGCGAAACCGGTCATGGTCGTGAACATCGGCGGCGTGGCGAACGTGACCTGGGTCGGGGACGGAGATCCGGCTGATCCAGCACGCGGGCTCGTCGCGTTTGATACCGGGCCCGGCAACACGCCGCTGGATGAGTGGATCAGCCGCCACACGGGTGACCGTTTCGACGAGGGCGGCCGATTGGCGGCCAGCGGCGCTGTCGATGAGGCCCGGCTGGCGGCCTTGCTCGACCACCCCTACTTCGCCATGCCCGCCCCAAAGTCTCTCGACCGGCTTTCGTTCGACGGCCATATCGCCCCAATACTGACCGGTCTGTCTGCCGCCGACGGGGCGGCGCTGTTGGCGGCGTTCACCGCGGCGACAATTGCCCAATCCATCGCCCACGTGCCCGAGGCACCCATGCGTTGGATCGTTTGCGGCGGCGGCCGCCACAACAAAGCCATCATGGATGGGCTTGCGGCACGGACCGGCGCCCCGGTAGAGACGGCGGACGACCATGGTTGGGCCGGTGATGCGGTCGAGGCGCAGGCCTTTGCCTACCTCGCGGCAAGGGTACGCCGGGGCTTGCCGACCACGTTCCCCGGCACCACAGGCGTCCGTGCCCCGATGCTCGGCGGGACGTATCAGAGCGTTGCGTGAGTGAGGATCGTCGCGTTGGTGTGACGGATCATCCGCGCCATGTTCTGCAGCACGTGGATCAACATCCCGGGATGTTTGCCCAGCGCCCGGCGAAATGTGTCCGGCGGCATGGCCGCGACGAAGCAATCCGTCACCGCTTCGACCGTCGCCGACCGCTCCCCCCCGTCGATCGCCGATAGCTCGCCGAAGTAGCTCCCGGCTTCGAGATCCGACAGTTTGATGGTGCCGCCCAACAGCGTGTGGTTGGTGACCCGAGCGGTTCCGCCAACCAGGAAAAACACCTCGTGCCGATCCGGTCCCTCCTCAATGATGGGGTGGCCCGCTGGAATGTGCCGGAACCCGCACTCGACGGCGAGAGCCGCGAGTTCATCGTTGTCCAGGGATTGAAGAGCGGTGATGCGCCGAAGCGCTTCCACAGGATCTCCGGTGCCAGCCGGGAGCGGCAGTTGGCTCCGCGCCGGAACGATGTCGGCCATGATGCTCTCCCTGAGCCATACCTACTTATCCCGAAACAATTTCAAACCTCGTCCCCAAAGGGAAGCCAAACCCGCGCCGTGCTCAGTCTCGTGATTGACGCCCGGTCCGCAATTCGGTCCCATCGGGGTCCCGCCTTCCGCTCCCGACAGGAGACCCGCCTTGGCGCTGACCGGCCCCATCCGAATTGCCGTCGATATCGGCGGCACCTTCACCGATCTACATGTCCTGGAGGAAGCAAGCGGGATCGCCCGCGCTTTCAAGGTCCCGACCACCCCGGAAGACCCTGCGATCGGGCTCGTCGATGGCATCACAGGTGCCGCGTCTGCCTTCGGCTTCGATGTTGGCCAAGTGAAGGCCGTCCTTCATGGAACAACCATCGCCACCAACGCGGTACTGGAACGGAAACTGCCCGTTGGCGGCTTGATCACCACCGCGGGTTTTGAGGATGTGCTGGAGATCGGACGTCACGTTCGGCAGCAGGTCTATGCCGCGAAGGCGGAGCCTCGCACCCTTCTGATCCCGCGACGTCGCCGAGTTGGTGTGATCGAGCGGGTTCGCGCGGACGGGACCGTAGAGATACCGCTTGATGACGAGAGCATCGCGGCAGCCGCCAAACGGCTTCTGGAGCACAAATGCGAGACTGTGGCTGTCTCGCTCCTTCATGCCTACGCGAACCCGGACCATGAGCGCGCCGTCGCGGATCGGCTCGCCGCGTTGATGCCCGGTGTTCCCGTGTCGACCAGCCACTCTGTCAGCCCGGAGATCCGGGAGTTCGAGCGGACGTCGACGACGGTGTTGAACGCGCTACTGATGCCCGTCGTGGGTGGATATCTTGAAAGACTGAAAGCGCGTTTGTCCGATCTCGGCCTTACCTGCCCGGTCTTTCTCGTTCAATCGAACGGTGGGGTGACGACCCCGGAGACGGCGGCGGAGCAACCGGCGCGCTTGCTGCTATCAGGCCCCAGTGGTGGCGCTTTGGCAGCGGAGACGATCGCCGATGAGCTTGGCTCCCCCAACTTGATCGCGGTCGACATGGGCGGGACGAGCTACGACGTGTCCATCGTCTCCGACGGCCGGACGCGCCAAGTCACCGAAGGCGTTGTCGATGGCTGCCCCGTCCGCCTGCCGATGATCGAGATCCGCACCGTTGGCGCGGGCGGTGGGTCGATCGCCCGGGTGGATGAAACCGGTCGCCTTCGTGTCGGCCCGGAAAGCGCAGGAGCAATGCCGGGCCCGGTCTGTTACCGGCGGGGCGGGGAGAAGCCGACGGTAACGGATGCGAATGTGGTACTTGGCCGGATCGATCCCGCGTTCTTTTTGGGCGGCGAGATGGCGTTGGACGTGGACGGTGCCCACGACGCCATTCGCGCCCACGTTGCCGAGCCATTAGGCCTGGATGTGGACACGGCAGCAGACGGCGTGCTTCGGGTTGCCGTGGTTGCGATGGCGGCGGCCATCCGTCTCAGTCTTTTCGAGAAGGGCCTCGACCCCAAGGACTTCGCGCTGATCTCCTTCGGGGGCGCAGGCGGGCTTCATGCCTGCGATACGGCCGCCGAGATCGGGGCGGAGCGGGTCGTCTTTCCAAGGGATCCGGGGACGTTGAGCGCGTGGGGCATGCTCTCCTCTGACATCGTCCACGATCTCGCTCGGTCCCGTTTGATGGCGGCGGATGCAACTGCTGTTCCGGAGTTGGCGGAGATCGTCTCGGCGTTGATCGCGGACGGGAACGCCATGCTCGCGCGGGACGGCGTGGTGGAAGAGGACCGTCGTTTCCCTCTCTCCCTCGACCTCCGGTACCGGGGCCAGGCCTACGAGATACGGGCGCCCCTTACCTCCGCCGACAGAATGAGTGATGCGATTGCCGCGTTCCACGACCTGCACATGGCGCAGTACGCGCACGCCGAGCCGGAAGCGATCCCGGAGATCGTTACCACAAGGCTTGCCGCGACCGGGGTATCTACCCGGCCGAAGCCCCGGCCGTTCGACGGCAGCAAGACCGCCAAGCCGAAGGGGGAGCGATCGGTCTTCGCTGATGGACAGCGATTGGCTGCCGCGGTGTACGATCGGGAGATGATCGGGCTTGAGGATTCGATCGCCGGTCCGGCCATTTTGGAGGAGGCGCATTCCACCCTTTTCGTTCCAACGGGTTGGACCGTCGCCGCGGCGAAGACCGGCGACCTTATCGCGACCCGCGTGTCGGTCGAGGAGAGCACGTCATGAAGATGAAAGCCGCCATTCTGAGGGCCGTCGGCGCGCCGTCGCCTTACGAGGACAGCCATCCCATCCGGATCGAGGATGTCGAGCTCGAAGGGCCTCGCGAGGGCGAGGTGCTGGTCCGCATCGGCGGTGCGGGCCTGTGCCATTCGGATCTCTCCGTGATCAACGGCAACCGGCCACGCCCCGTTCCGGTTGCCCTTGGCCATGAGGGGGCGGGCACCGTCGTCGAGGTCGGAGCCGGTGTGCGGGACATCCGGCCGGATGACCGGATCATCTTCCAGTTCAGTGCCAGTTGCGGCCGCTGCTCCCGATGTTTGGAAGGCCGGCCGAACATTTGCGAGCTTCATGCGGTAGCGCGGGCCAAGGGCGAACTGATGGCTGGTGGCCGGCGGATCACGGATGGCGACGGCGTCGCGGTGGCACATCAATCAGGTGTGTCGTGCTTCGCCGAGTATGCCGTGGTCGATCGCGGCTCTGTCGTCCGCATTGATGCCGAGATCCCTGAGACGACGGCGGCGATTTTCGGCTGTGGCGTGATGACAGGGGTTGGGGCGGTCCTGAACACCGGCCGGGTCGGCCCCGGCGATACCGTCGCGATCATCGGGCTCGGCGGGGTTGGCCTCAACGGACTCATGGGGGCGGCCGTGGCGGGTGCGGGCCGGATCATCGCTGTCGATGTGAACCCGTCGAAGCTGGGCCTAGCCCGGCAACTCGGCGCGCATGAGACGGTCGATGCCCGGGAAGACGATCATGCCGAACGGGTTCGGGAGATGACCGGCGGCGGTGTCGACGTCGCGGTGGAGCTGGCGGGGTCGGTCAAGGCGCTGGAAACGGGCTACCGCCTTCTGAGGCGCGGCGGAACCTTGGTGACGGCAGGTTTGGCACCGGCCAAGGAGATGTTTTCGTTCCTGCCCGCCGACCTTGTCACCGACGAGAAGGCGATCCTCGGCAGCTACATGGGCGGCTGCGTCCCCGTTCGGGATATCCCCCGGTATGTGGACCTTTATCTTCAAGGGAAGCTGCCGGTGGACCGGCTGATTGACGGGACGGTTGGTCTGGATGGCCTAAACGCTGGGTTTGACCGCTTGGCATCGGGTGAGGCGATCCGGCAGATCCTGACGCCACACGCCGCCTGACCCCTCTCGGTCGCACACCCGAAACAATCCTGTTGACTTTGACGGGCTGGCAGCGCATCTCTGTCTCACAGCGCCGATTTGAGCTCCAGCTTGCGGGCGCGTTACAAATGCAGCTAAAGCGGCGGTGGTTGAGACGACCCGCCCGACGCTGTCCGGCGGGATTTTTTGTCCCCGGCCCACGCCGACCCGCCTGATAACGCCGACGATCGTCCCGCCCCATCGCGCGAGCCGCATTTGCACCCATCAATCTCGACCGGAGGTCCGGTCGAACAGACGGAGGCAATGCCATGTCCTTGGACACAAAGAACCCGGAGACGATCGCTCTCCACGCAGGCTATCGGGCCGATCCCGCCACAGGCGCGGTCGCGGTGCCGATCTACCAGACCACCAGCTACCAGTTCCGCGACACCGAGCACGCCTCGAATCTGTTCGCGCTGCAGGAGCTGGGGAACATCTACACCCGGATCATGAACCCGACCTGTGACGTGCTGGAGCAGCGCGTGGCGGCCCTCGAAGGAGGAGCGGCGGCGCTGGCGGTGTCGTCCGGCCAGGCAGCGTCGGCGATCGCGATCCAAAACCTCGCCCGCGCGGGCGACAACATCGTCTCGTCGACCGATCTTTACGGCGGCACCTGGAACCTGTTCGCGAACACCTTCAAGGATCAGGGCATCGAGGTGCGCTTCGTTGATCCCGCCGATCCGGAGGCCTTCCGCCGGGCGACCGACGACCGCACCCGGGCTTACTACGCGGAGACCCTGCCGAACCCGAAGCTTCAGGTCTTCCCGATTGGTGAAGTCGCCAAGATCGGCCGCGAGTTCGGCATTCCGCTGATCGTCGACAACACAGCGGCACCGCTGATCTGCCGTCCGTTCGATCATGGGGCGGCCGTCATCGTCTATTCGACGACGAAGTATATCGGCGGTCATGGCACCTCGATCGGCGGTCTGATCGTCGACGGCGGCAACTTCCCGTGGGAGGAGCATGCGGACCGTCAGCCAGCCCTCAACACCCCGGACCCCTCCTACCATGGGGCGGTCTGGACGGAGGCGGTGAAGCCGCTGGGCCCGGTTGCCTACATCATCAAGGCGCGGACGACGCTGCAGCGTGACCTGGGTGCCTCGCTCTCACCGTTCAACGCCTTCCAGATCATCCAGGGCTTGGAAACGCTGCCGCTGCGCATTCGGGAGCACAGCCGGAACGGGGCCGCGGTGGCCGAGTTCCTCCGGCACCATCCGGCGGTCTCCCGTGTCATCCACCCGAGCCTCCAGTCAGGTGACGCCAAGAAGCGGGCGGAGACCTATCTCTCCGGCGGCTTTGGCGGGCTGGTCGGCTTTGAGCTGAAGGACGGGAAGGACGCCGGCCGGAAGTTCATCGACAGCCTGCGGCTGTTCTACCACGTGGCCAACATCGGTGACGCGCGGAGCCTGGCCATCCACCCGGCCACGACCACGCATAGCCAGCTGTCGCCAGAAGACCGACTGTCGACGGGCGTGTCGGACGGCTATGTCCGGTTGTCGATCGGGATCGAGCACATCGACGACATCATCGCCGACCTCGACCAGGCCCTGAAACACGCCACGGACCAAGTGGCCGTCGCTGCCGAGTAAGGCGCGATCGCAACAGCTCAACCGCCCCGCCCCAGCGCGTGGCCCGGTGAGATCTTCGGATGTCTCCGGGCTCGGGTTGGGGCGGACGGCTTGCTGCTCTCGCCTATTCTGACTGGAGATCTGAGCAAAGGCCCAAACACCATGTTGACGCTGGCTTATCTCTTAGCTGGGCGGAAATCGACATCGACAACTCTTCCGTAAGGATCTCCGGGATAGGCAATGAACTCCAGTCGAACCTCGAAAGTGGCCATTCTGGATGTCGGGATATAAACTAGAACCGTCTTATCGGAGTCGTTCCAGTCTCGCGCGGATAACGCCTCGACGGCCGCATTAAAGCAGTGGTGGGCGCCGAAATTATCCGCGTCAAAGTTGCGCACTCGCGTTGCAACAATCGGATCAATATGAAAAATATGCGAGCCTGGCATTCCTAGGCAACGACAGAACTTGGCCAGTATTCTTCAGCGTCATGCCTTGCAAGAACTTGTTTTGGTTCAAGTCCCTGTTTGTAAATTTCCAGAAAATATTCCGCCATCATTTCTTTAGGTATGACTTCTTCACTAGGCTCTCCCCTGGCAATACCCGCGTTGTCGCGAACCCGGGCCCAAGGTCCCTTTCGATCGTGCGTAAGTCCCACGAGACGACCAGAGTCATAGATGGAGTACTCATTCCAGATCTGCTCAATAAAATCGATTGTCGCAGTCGAAAGTATAATGTCGGATCTAACGGTCGTCATTGACTTTGGGATGGGTTTTTCGCCGTGAACCCGAAAGCGTCGCCAAAGACTAGGTAAGACTGGTCCATTGGTCCAAGCTTCGAACTCATCATCAAAAAGTGCCTCTTCCCGCAATGCGAGATGGAAGCCTTCCACAAAATACAAGATCTTCTGAAGGTCCAGCTGGGTAATTGGATCGTTATTGCGTTTCACTCCAAAACCCAGGAGGAAGTCCGTTGCCGCTCTAACAGACATTTTATCAACCTCTGCGCGATTCACGTATAGGTGTATCCCCAAATTGAAGAATCGGTCAATGGTAAGCGTCTTCTTCGGAACGTTGCCACTCGAACTATCGCAGGGTAACACAAGGAAGACCAGTGGGTCGCCCTTGCCCGTTCGATTAAACCAACGCATTCATAAGCGGCCCCGGCAACGCTCCCCGGAGCCGCAGCAATTCCGCTTTCATCAGCATGGCTTGGGAGAAGGCGTCAACGATCTCGCCGGACAGCGCCATTTCCAGCACCTCGCGATAGGGCAGGCGGCGGATCTCGATTTTCTCGTCGTCGTCGGGCATCGGCTGGTCCTGGACAAGATCCCAGGCCAGGAATCCGATCGCCGTCTCGTCCGTCACCGCGTTTGAGAGATCCATGTGGAGGAACGGCTCAAGTCCACCCGCCCGCAGGCCCGTCTCCTCCAGCAGCTCCCGGCGGGCCGACTCCTCCGGGGCGATATCCTTCGCACCGCCGCCCTCCGGCAACTCCCAACTGTAGTAGTCGCCCGGAAACCGGTGCTGGCCGACCAGCCACGTGTGCCCTTCCCGATCGATGGGCAGAACGCCGATGGCGATATTCTGGAGCCCGACGACACCGTAGATGCCAGCGTTGCCGTTCGGGTTGAGGACATCGTGCTCGGTGATACGGATCCACGGGTTCTCGTAGATCTCGCGCCTCGCCTTGATGGTCCAGGGGCCGCGCCGCTCGCTCATCCCGTCTCCGCCGTGTGTTCGAATGGAACGGCGGATCACCGCCCGTCAGTTACACAGCGTCTTAGTGCATTTTGACGGTCGCGTTGATGATCAAATTCGCTTTGGCCCTAAACAGCGCGGTCGAGTTTCGGCAATGCCGCGCGGCTCCGGCGCATGGAAGAGGAAATCCGCGCCGCCCGGATGGGGGAGGGGCGGTATCCGAGTGCCCTAAGCTGGGCCGAGGGTGCCATCTCTTCGGGGATCACGCACAGCCCGGCTTTCGTCAGCCAGCGGCCCAGACCAGGGTGCGAGGTCAGCACGGTAACCGGGGCGGCGAGGCTCAATCCCAAGAGGACCGGAAGCGCCCACAGCAACACGGTCGGCGCCAGGGACCACAGGAGCGCTGTCGCCGCGACGCCGGTTAGCGTCTGGGGCCAAAGCCCGAAGAATGCGTCTGCGAACCCAACCGCCCGGTCGTCGCGCGCCTGCGCCTCCCAGTGCACCATGCGCCCGAAGTAGAGGCCGACGATAAAGATGCATTGGGACAGCGCCATCACCGGTCCCAGCAGGAAAGAGAACAGAAGCTCCAGCACGGTACTGGCCAGGACCCGCAGCGTGCCCCCGTAAGCGCGGCGCTTGGCCGGCGACACCAGCACGTCGAAGACACCCATCAGCTTTGGCGCCATGGTCAGGGTCATCATCACGGCGAAGAGGCCGATCGCCTGATACATCGTCGCTGGATTGGAGAAGAGCGACGCCTCTGCCATCAAGGCGACCTCAGCGTCCGTGTAGGAGAGCGCGTTCACGGTGATCTGGATGATGCCGAGCGCCATGAAGCCGTACCAGAACAGCGAGGCGAGATACATTTTGATCGCGAGAAGAAGCTGAAGCCGGCCCAGCGGGAAAAGGCCCGGCATGCCCAACAGGCCCGTGTACTGCATGTTGCCTTGGCACCAGCGGAGATCACGGGACAGGAAGTCCGGCAGCGTCGTGGGGTTCTGCTCGTAGCTGCCATCCTCGATCGGCAGGACCCGGACCTCAAAACCGCCCCGGCGCATCAGGACGGACTCGACCTGATCGTGGCTCAGGATCTCACCCCCCAAGGGTGCTTCGCCGGGGAGGGTCGGCAGGCCGCAATGGGCGCGGAATGCATCGAGCCGGAGGATCGCGTTGTGACCCCAATACGGACCCTCGTCCCCTTGCCACCATGCGCTGCCCACCGTGTAAGAGCGCATGCCGTGGCGCATGCCGAACTGAAAGATCCGCGCGAACGGGCTGGAGGCGGGAAGGCCGGTGACGAGTGTTTGAAGAATGCCGATCTTCGGGTTCGCCTCCATCAGGCGCACCATGCGGAGGATCGCCTCACCGGACATTACGCTGTCCGCGTCCAGCACGATCATATGCTCGAACCGGTCGCCCCAGCGCTCACAGAAATCCGCGATGTTGCCGACCTTGCGACGGCTGTTCACCTCCCGCCGCCGGTAGTGGATGCGGTCGGGCGCGCGATCCGAAGCCTGCCAAGCGTCGAACAAAGCCTGCTCCCGTGCGGCGAGATCGACTTTGCGGGTGTCGCTCAGCATGAAGATTTCGAACGCGTCGCTCTCGCCGGTTTCATCGAGACTGTCGAGGATCGAGCGGAGGTGCCGGAAGACCCGGTCCGGGTCCTCGTTGTAGGCAGGCATAACGATCGCCGTCCGGCTCCGGATCGGGCGGGTGTCATCATGAAGGCCCGCGACCGGCAGAATCGTCCGCAGCCAATCTCGACTGTGATTGAGCACCAGAAAACCGATCACCGCGTTCCAGAACCCGATCGAGACCCACGGCGTGTTCAGCGCGAAGAGAACGATCATCGCGGTCTCGATGGGGGTCAGCCCGCCGATCCGCATCACCGAGATCATGGCGAGAACCAGCAGCGTCATGGTGCTCAGCACGAGGGCCGCAAACAGCACACGGCGGAGCGTCATGTTCGGACCCTCGTGGCGACTGTCCTTGACGCGGCCAGTGGGACCGTCGGCGACGAACGCCGGACCGCCTGTTCGAATGTCGTGACTGTCGCGGCTTAACGCCGTCTCGTCCAAGATCATCACACCCAATCCCTCACCGTCGCGCCGGACCCGAAATCCGGCATGGATGTAGTGGGCGATCGGTTCGGGTCCAGAGAGGCCGAAGCCCTTAACGCACCTGTGATCCGACCGCAGCGGTCACAGCGCACTGGACCCGAAAGAGCGGTTAACGGTCACGCCACGACTGTTCACATATTCGCGATGCGGGATTGAGTGGTCAGGGGGGTGTCGGGCACCTACATCCGTCGGGAACAGTCTCATTGCCGGGGGCACGCATGGCGACGACACAGTCCGGGCGCACACCGAGGGATCCGCGGTTGGATTTCTTCCGCGGGATCGCGATGCTGATCATCTTCATCGCGCATGTGCCCTGGAACCCCTGGGGCAACTGGATCCCCGCGCGTTTCGGCTTCTCCGATGCGACGGAGATGTTCGTCTTCTGCTCGGGTTACGCGGCGGCGATCGCGTTCGGCGGGACCTTTATCAAGTCAGGCTTCTGGTACGGCACCGCGCGGATCGGCTACCGGATCTGGCAGATCTATGCCGCGCACATCGCCATGTTCTTCTTCATCGCCGCCCTTCTGGCCACCGCGACGGCGATGTTCCCGGGCCCCGACTACGTCAACAAGCTCAACCTCGGCTACTTCTTTGCGAACACCCGCGACGGGATCATCGGGCTCTTCACGCTGAGCTATGTGCCGAACTACTTCGACATTCTGCCCATGTACATGGTGGCGCTGATGATGGTGCCGCTGATGATGGCGTTGGCCCGGGTGAACCCGACCTACGCCATCGTGTTCTCGATTGTCGTCTACACGGTCAACTATGCCATGGACGGTGGGCTCGGCGCCCATCCCAAGCATGCGCACATCGAGTGGTTCTTTAATCCGTTCGGCTGGCAGTTGATCTTCTTTACCGGCTTTGCGCTCAGCATGGGATGGGTTAAGGCGCCGCCGCCGAACCGCACGCTTCTGATCGCCGCCATCATCTTCGTGATTGCTGTAATCCCGGTCGGCCGCTGGCAGATCTGGACCCGGTTCGAGGAGATCCGCGCGATCAAGGAGGCGCTCGACCCGTTCGATAAAAAGACCGACTTCGGCATCCTCCGCTACATCCACTTCCTGGCACTGGCCTACATCGCGGTCTGCTTGCTGAAAGGCCGGGAGAGCATCCTGCATCTTCCCTGGGCGCGGCCGATCATCATTGTCGGCCAGAACGCGCTCCCGGTCTTCCTGTTGAACATGGGCCTGGCCCAGGCGGTGGGCATCGGGATGGATCAGGTACAGATCGCGTTCGGTGACGACATCCGGCCGCGTTGGGACATCGTGGTGATCGGCGGCAATCTGATCGGCCTGTCGATCGTGATCGGGTTCGCGTATCTCTCGACCTGGATCAAATCCGCCCCTTGGAAGGCGGCGGCCCAGCGCCGAAAGGAGATGGAGGGTGCAGCGGACCGGCGGGGCGGCGGCGAGTCCTGCGGCGGGGCCGGGCGTTCTTCGACAAACGGCCTGCCGCAACCTGCGGAATGATCGGGCGACGCTCAATCATTCGACGGACCATCGTTGCGGCGAGCCTGCTCTTCGGCCTCATCGGTCCTCAGCCGTCAACCGTCAACGCGGCGGAACCGCCGTCCAGGCTCGACCGTCATACGATCGACAGTCCCGCACTGGGCCGAGAGGTCGCCTACACCCTCTACACCCCCGCCGGTTTCGAGACCGTCGAGGGCCTTCCGGTCCTGCACCTGTTGCATGGGCTGGGAGGGAGCGAGCACGACTGGCGGAAACTCGGCCGGATGCAGGGCATCGCCGACGCCGCGATCTTGGGCGGCGAGATTCCGCCCCTCGCGATCGTCATGCCGGATGCGGATAACTCCTGGTACGTGGACTCGGAGGTCCACGGTTTATGGGAAACAGCCTTCCGTGAGGACATCCTTCCAGGGATCGAAGCCCGGCACGGCATTGGAGCGGACCGGCAGAGCCGGTTCATCGCCGGCCTCTCAATGGGCGGCTATGGCGCACTTCGCATTGCATTTCGCGAATCCTCGCGATTCCGGGGTGTCGCGAGTTTCTCCGGCGCGATCTTCGACGACGTCCAATCCCCGCTCGACTTTTCGAAGACACAGAGACGGTTCTTCAAGGGAGCCTTTGGCGAGCCCTTGTCGGTCGAGGTGTTCAATCGGGAGAACTTCTACCACCTGATACCGGACCTGCCGCGCGGGCGCGATGCGCTCGGCGTTTGGCTTTCGGTGGGCGATCATGATGGATTCAGACTCTACGAAGGAACGCTGGCGCTGTTCCTGGCTCTCAAAGCCGCCAAACGCCCGGTAGAGCTACGGGTCGTCGACGGAAATCACCATTGGTCGGTCTGGCGCGCGGAGCTCGCGCGCGCCCTGGCCTATTTCGGGTCGTTGATGGAGGCGGACCGGAAGGCTGCGGCCAAGGATTGAGCCGGTCGGCCTGATATCTCTTGGTTCTGCGGCTCAGTGCAGCAGCGCAAGGTCGTCCTCGCCGAGGCTCACACCCCACTCTTCCTCGTCGTCGAACACTCCGCTCAGAACCTTTGCGTAGACAACGGCAGAGACGGCTTCGTCCAGGTCGGCTTCGGTCTCGTAACCTGCATCATATTGAGGGGCGTAGCGCATAACGATCTCCTTTCCGCTCCTAGGTGCCCTTGACTGGTACCGGGCGTCTTCGCCCGATAACCATGGAGAAGCATGATGCGTGCCAGTTTTCTGTTTTGCGGCGATTTGTAGATTCCCGTACTTTTGTGTGGGCGATAAAGCCAGACAGCAACGAGCGCTCCCGTATGACCACGTGGTCCGAGGCGCGCCAAGAATGGCAAAGGGTGGACGCTATGGGCGATCTGAAGGGCGTGATCCCGCCCGCGACAACGGCGTTTGCGGCGGACGAAAGTCTTGATCTTGAAGGTGTCGGGCGTCAGATCGATTGGTTGATCGGTCAGGGCGCGCATGGCGTGGCGGTCGGTGGATCGACGGGAGAAGGCCATACCATCGACGGTGCCGAGTTCCGGGACCTGATCCAGGCCGCGAGCGAGACGGCAGCCGGCCGGGCGCCAGTTATCGCCGGGATCATTACCGACAGCACGCGGGAGTCCGTTGCGCGTGGCAGGGCGGTTTCCGATCTGGGCGTCGCCGCCCTGCAGGTCACCCCGGTCCACTACCTGTTCCGACCGCATGACGACGCCATGGTCGATCACTTCCGGCGCCTCACCGAAGAGACCGGCATGCCGGTGATCATCTACAACGTCGTGCCTTGGACCTATCTGTCGCCGGCGTTGCTTGTTCGAATCTTCAACGAGGTTCCAGGCGTGATCGGGGTGAAGCAGAGTGCCGGCGATCTCAAGCTTCTGGCGGACCTGATGTTGGACTCCCCGCCGGACAAACTGATCTTCAGCGCTGTCGATGCCTTGCTATACAACTCCTACACATTGGGCGCGCATGGATCGATTGCCGCGATCCTCAGTGCGGCGCCAAGAGCAAGTGTCGATCTGTGGGATGCGGTGGCGGCGGGGGATCACGCGCGGGCCCTCGATCTGCACGGCCGTCTGCTCCGCCTTTGGAACGCGATGGTGGGTGACAACCTGCCCGCCTGTACGAAGTACGCGCAAACCCTTCAGGGGTGCCCGGCCGGCAGGCCCCGGGCCCCGATGCCGGAACCGGATGCCGCACAAAAAGAGGCGGTTAGATCGGCGCTAGGCCAGCTCGTGCGATTGGAACAAGCGGCGGAATGATGGATTGACGCAACCGGGCACAGATCCGGCCCCTTTGGCCATGGTAGATTTCGCTCATGTCGAGGATGAGAAGATCCGCTCTGTGCTGGCTCACTGGTTGGATGTCCGAGGGGATCGTTTGTGTCCCAGCCGAACGGATCTTGACCCGCTCAACATGCGGGCCGCCCTAGAAATCGTTTTCATTCTGGACTTCGAAGCGGAGTCACGGCGGCTGCGGTACCGGCTGTCCGGGGAGAAGGTGAATGATGTCTACGGGGTCAGCCTCGCCGGTCGTTACTTGGACGAGATCCTTGGCGCGGAGGCTTATGAGAAGTCCTGGTCGCGAAACGAACTCCTGATCAAGGTGCCCTACATCCGCTACAACATCGGCTACATCTATGGCCAGCGGCGTGAGATCTGGCTGGGTCAACGGCTTCTCCTGCCACTGGTGACCAACGGGCGGTCTGTCGACGGCATTCTTGGCGTTGTTGTGTTCACGGGCCGTGCGGTCGACACGAGCTTCGAGACTGAACACTACACGCGGACGGAAACCAACTTGTGGACTGGCGAGCACGTGAAGGAGACCTTGCGGTTCTACGGCGAGCCGCCGATCCTTTCATGAGGACCGCGTCGATCGTCACGTGGATGTCGGTGTTGGGGCTCGCGATGCTTTCGGAGGCCCCGGCGGCGACCCAACCCAAGGACTGTGTGAGGCTTCAGAACGGTGAGGGTGCGACGGTCTATGAAGGCCGGTACGACATCCTGTGCATTCATCCGGATCCGGGACCGTTGGCGCTGTCCTGTGCCGCGACAAGGGTCCCTGGCCCGAGCTTCCTGGCGGTTCATCCCTATCGGGTCGCCGGAGCCGGTCCGCAGCGCGTCACCGTTGCCGATGGCTTGCAGTTGATGCTCTCCGGCCACGTCGACGCGGACGGTGCCGACGAAGCCAGGGTGTTCTTCTCCTATGACGGGCCCTTTAATCCGATCAAGGATCGCTACACGCTGACTTGCCGGTAGTAAGACCCGTCAACGTGCCGTGACGTCGTCGACCGTGTGCTCGGAGAGAAACTCCGGCTTGAAACGCATTCCGTGGCCGGGACGCTCCGGCGCTGTGTAGACGCCGTTCGCCGGCAGAACCGGCTCCTCCCAAGCGTCGTCCATCCAGTTTACATACTCGATAGTCAGGCCATTCGGGATCGACGCCATGAGTTGGACCATGAGCTCCGGGAACAGATGCGGCGCGAGTGTCATGCCCCATGTATCCGCCAGTGTGGCGATTTTCTTGAGCTCCGTGAAACCGCCCCGCATCACGTCCGGTTGCAGGATCGGCAGCTTCGGGTTCTCGAGGAAGGGTCGGATGTCATACCGGGTGAAATGCGTCTCGCCACCGACGATCTTGGTATCCAGCGCATCGGCAATCCGGAGATAGCCTGCGAAATCCTCGCAAACCACGGGCTCTTCCACCCAATAGACGTCATGCGCGTCGAAGCGTCGGCCTATGCGGATCGCCTCGTCCGCGGTCCATCCCATGTTCACATCGATCATGATGTCGACTGCCGGGCCCAACGCCTCGCGCATCTTGGCCACGTTGGCTGCGTCCTGGTGTCCGTCCCACAGATGGCCAGCCTGCATCTTGATGGCGCTGAAGCCTTGTTCCACATATCGCTGAGCCTTCTCGACCATGCCGTCGGGACCAAGCCCTCGCCAGCAGCCGGAGCCATAGGCCTGGATCTCCGAGGTGTGATGACCCCATAGACGGTGGAGCGGGAGACCCGCGTGCTGGCCAAGCGCATCCCATAAGGCGACGTCGATCGCCGACTGCGCCATCACGGCAATTCCCATCCGGCCGACCCAGTAATTGGCCCGCCACAGATCGTGCCAGACCCCCTCCACATCGGAGATGGAGCGGCTCAGCACATGGGGGACGACAAGCTCCTTGAGGCAGGCGACAAGAGACTCGCTGCCGCCCGCGAGGACTTGCAGATAGCCCATGCCGGTGATCCCGCCCGCGGTCTCGACCTCAACCACCACGATCTCGCGGGGCCGGTTATAACCCGGTGCGAAGGCGGGAGGGTCCGTCCATGGGGCGAGAACACGGCGGACGCGGATGGACTTTACGGTCATGGACATGGCAGCCCCACTCACAGGGAAATTCGTTTCTAGTCAGAACACTAGAAGAAGTGACCGTCGACGGTCGATGTCGGAAATTCGACTCTGTGTTTTGCGTTCCTGCTCTAGACTGCGCACCGCCCATAACAGAAAGAGACCTTCATGACCGTCTTCCGTCCGGACATTGATGCGCCCCTGAGGATGATCGCCGCTTGCCCCGCCTACCGGGAAACGCCGGTTCGTTCGGCGGATGTGGACGGTGTTCCGGTCCTCTTTAAGGACGAGACCGACCGGATGGGACTTGGGGCGTTCAAGGCGCTGGGCGGGGTCTACGCTGTCGCCCGGCTGATCGAAGAAAGGTGGCGGGAGGCCGGCGGCGCGGCCTTGTCGCCGGAAGCGTTCGGCGGGGAGGCTGTCCGATCGTTCGCATCCGGCCTGACATTCGTCTGCGCCAGCGCGGGCAACCACGGCATGGCGGTCGCGGCTGGAGCCCGGGTCTTCGGCGCCAAGGCGCGGATTCACCTGTCCGCGACCGTGCCGCCATCGTTCGCGGAACGGCTTGCCGCGAAAGGGGCTGAAGTGCGGTGGTCCGGGGCGGTTTACGAAGACAGCATTGCCGCCGCGATCGAAGATGCCGAGACATCGGGGGCCATCCATCTCGCCGACGGGTCCTGGCCCGGCTACACCCATCCTCCGGCCTTGGTTATGGAGGGGTATACGGTCATGGGTGAGGAGATGCGCCGCGGCTTTGAGGCGTCGGGGGAATGGCCGCACCGGGTTTGTCTGCAGGGCGGTGTGGGCGGTCTGGCGGCTGGGGTCACCGTGGCCATCCGGGAGCGGTGGTCGGTCCAGCCCGAGATCGTCATCGTCGAGCCGGATGCCGCCCCGTGTCTTCAGGCCAGCAAGGCCGCAGGAGCGCCGACCCGGGCCGATGGACCGGTCTCCAACATGGGCAGGCTGGACTGTAAGGAGCCGTCGATCCTGGCGGTGGAAGCGCTCAACCGGTTGGCGGACCGCTTCGTCACGATCTCCGATGCGGTCGCGGAGACCGCCGTCGACCGGGCGGCTGCTCTCGGTCTGTCGACAACGCCTTCCGGCGGTGCGGGCTTCGCAGCAGTGCTCGAGAACGCAGCCGCGTGGCGGGGGGAACGGACGTTGGTGATCATCTCCGAGGGTGCTGTCTGAGCCGGTCCGAGTGTCAGCCGAGAGCCAAGTCAGCCGCTTTTGGATCCCAGTGTGATCCCATCACCGCACGATTTCCTCTAATGAAAGTCGCGGCTGACGATGCGCAGACCGGGGCGCAGATCAGGGCGCATGGACCGGGGGTGGGTGCCAACCGGCCGAGGCGTTGGGCGCGGCGTAGCCAGGACCGGAGGCTTCTTTGGCGGTATCTTCTCATCCTCATCAGGGGCGCGGTGATCGCGGGTGGTGCGGCGCACCTCGTCGGCGTTGGCGATGGCACCGGTGAAGCCGCTTTCGTCCAGGGTGCCGTCGGTCAGCGAGGCGAGTTCGTGGGTGAGATCCATGAGTTCCTCGACAACCACGTGAACGACAATGCCCTCCCTCTGGATGCGGCCCACGACACCAAGCAGCTTCGCGCCCAGCACGACCCGGCGATAGGCCTCGAACACCGGTGGCCAGACGATCAGATTGGCCACACCCGCCTCGTCTTCCAAGGTGATGAAGATCACCCCCTTGGCGGTACCGGGACGCTGGCGGACCAGGACGAGGCCGGACAGCCGCACCCGGCGCCCGGCCCGTGCCGTCCCCAGGATCTCCGTGGTCCCCCAGCCCTGCTCGGCCAGACCGGGGCGGAGAAGGGCGACAGGGTGCGCGCGCAGGGACAGACGAAGGGAGGTGAAATCGTCCACGACCTCCTGACCGACCGGGGCGGCGGGGAGCATTACTGACGGTTCCGGCCGCAGCGGGGTCTGGTCGGCATTCTGATCGCCCGGTCCATCCGCACGGGCAGCCGCGAAGAGAGGCAGGTCTTCCAGCCCCTTTCCTGATGGTCCTGCTGTGTCGTCGGCTGGGGCGGTCGCCCCTTCTTCCGCCCGCAGACCTCTCGCGGCCCAGAAGGCGTCCCGGCGCGACAGGCCGAGGGAGCTTAAGGCATCACCCCGCGCCAGGCGTTCCAGCGTGGCGGCGTCGAGGCGTGCCCGGCGGCGGAGCATAGCGATGTCGCCGTAGCCGGGTCCCCGGGCGGCGGTGATCCGGTCCGCATCCTCCTCCCGGAAGCCTTTGAGGCTCCGCAGTCCCAAGCGCAATGCCATGAGACCCTGGGGCGCGGGGGCGCGGGTCGGAGTGGGTGGGGGCGGTGCGGGGGCCGGAGAAGACGGCGTCTCCAGATCCGCGTCCCAGTCGCTGGCGTTCACGTCCGGGTGGCGGAGTTCAACTCCATGCTCCCGGGCGTCCCGGACGATCTGGGCCGGGGCGTAGAACCCCATCGGCTGGGCGTTCAGCAGGGCGGCGGCAAAGACGTCCGGATGATGGCGCTTCAGCCAGCTCGACACATAGACCAGAAGCGCGAAGCTCGCCGCGTGGGATTCGGGAAAGCCGTAATTGCCGAAGCCCTCGATCTGCCGGAAGCAGCGTCCGGCGAACTCACGTTCATAGCCGCGGTCGACCATGCCGTTGATCATCTTGTCGTGGAAGCTGCCGACCATGCCGGTCTTGCGGAAGGTGGCCATCGCCCGGCGAAGCTGGTCGGCCTCCGTCGGCGTGAACCCGGCCGCGACGATGGCGATCTTCATGGCCTGTTCCTGGAACAGCGGCACGCCCAACGTCTTGCCGAGAACCGAGCGGAGTTCCTCGGAGGGGAAGTCGACCGTCTCTTGGCCGTTCCGGCGGCGGAGATAGGGGTGGACCATATCCCCCTGGATCGGGCCGGGCCGGACGATCGCGACTTCGACCACCAGATCGTAGAAGTCCCGGGGCCGCAGGCGGGGCAGCATGGCCATCTGCGCCCGGCTCTCCACCTGGAAGACGCCCAGGGAATCGCCCCGGCACAGCATGTCGTAGACCGCCGGGTCCTCTGCCGGGACGGTCGCCAGATTGTGGTCGATGCCCTTATGCCGGCGGAGCAGGTCGAAGGCCTTCCGGATGCAAGTCAGCATGCCGAGCGCCAGGAGATCCACCTTCAGCATGCCGAGAGATTCGAGGTCGTCTTTGTCCCACTCGATGACCGTCCGATCTTCCATGGCGGCGTTCTCGATCGGGACCATTTCGTCGAGGCGGCCGCGGGTGATGACGAAGCCGCCCACGTGTTGGGACAGATGACGGGGAAAGCCGACGAGCTGACGGGTGAGATCGAGCACCCGGCGGAGCGTGGGGTCCCGGGGGTCGAGGCCGATCTCCCGCACCCGGTCATCATCCACGCTGTCCCCCCAGCGGCCCCAGACCTGTCCGGCGAGCAGGCCGACCACATCCACCGACAGCCCAAGCGCCTTGCCCACTTCCCGGACGGCACTGCGTGCCCGGTAACTGATGACGGTGGCGGCGAGGCCGGCCCGCTCCCGCCCGTACTTTGCGTAGACGTACTGGATCACCTCTTCCCGGCGCTCGTGCTCGAAATCCACGTCGATGTCGGGGGGCTCCCCCCTGGCCTCGCTGACAAAGCGTTCGAAGAGAAGGTCGGACCGGCTTGGGTCCACGGCGGTGATGCCGAGGCAGTAGCAGACCGCCGAATTCGCGGCGGAGCCCCGTCCCTGGCAGAGGATGCCGCGGGAGCGGGCGAACCGGACGATATCCCAGACCGTCAGGAAGTAGGGGGCGTAGGCCAACTTGTCGATCAGGGTGAGTTCGTGGGTGAGCGCACCGCGGACCCGTTCCGGAATGCCGTCGGGATAGCGGTCCGGGGGATAGCGTTCGGCCGCACCTTCCCAGGTACGGAAGACCAATTCCTCCTGAATGCTTCGGCCTCCGGTCGTCAGCTCATTCGGATATTCATAACGGAGATCGTCGAGGGAGAAGCGGCAGCGCTCCACGATCTCGATGCCCCGGCCGAGCGCGTCGGGCCGGTGCCGGAACAGCCGCGCCATCTCCTCGACGGATTTCAGGTACCGCTCGGCATTCGCTTCCAGCCGAAACCCCGCCGCGGCGACGGTGGTTTTCTCGCGGATGGCGGTGAGGACGTCGAGCAGCGGCCGGCGCTCGGGCACATGATGGAGGGGCAGGTTCGTCGCCAGCAGGGGTGTGCCGGCCTTGGCCGAAAGGCTGTCCAAAGCGTCAAGGCGGCTCTCGTCCTCTCCGTCGTAATGGATCGCGGCGGCAAGATAGGTGTTGTCGGGGAAGTACCGGGCGATGGCGGTTAGGTCTTGGCCGAACCGGCTGTCGGGGTGGGTATGCTGTCCGGGGATCTGTCCGGGGATCTGTCCACCATCCGGGGGAAGGACGATGGCGATCTGGCCCGTTGCCGCATCGGGGAGATCCGCCAGCGTGAGATGGCATTGCCCCTTCTCGGCCCGGCGTTTGCCCAGGGTCAACAGCCGGGACAGACGGCCATAGGCGTCCCGGTCGGTCGGAAGCAGCACGAGGCTTGGGCCGTCGAGGAGATCGATCCGGGCGCCCACGACCAGTCGAATACCGACCTCCTTCGCGGCGGCATGGGCCCGGACCACACCCGCCAGCGTGTTGTGATCTGCGACCCCGAGAGCGGTGTAACCCAGAGCCGCAGCGGTGTGGACCAACTCTTCGGGATGGGCGGCCCCGCGCAGGAAGCTGAAATTGGTCGTCGCCAAAAGCTCCGCGAAGGCGGGGGGAACGGTAGGGTCAGTCATGCCAAAGGGGGGCCGCCAACAGGGGTCACGCAAACAGGCCGTGGAGATACCAGACCGGCGCCTCGCCCCGTTCCGCCAACCCTTCCCGGAACAACCACCACCGGCGGCCCGTTCCGTCCTCGACCCGGAAATAGTCCCGGGTCGACCGGGTGCTGCTCTCCTCGTCCGGCCTCTCAGTGCTGGTGGATGAGAGGCCCGCCCGCCACCACTCGGGCGCGATGCGCTCTGGCCAGGCAGCCCGGGCCACCCGGTGATCGGCCCCCCGCCAGCGGAACCGGACCGGGGGATGGTCGGGCAGCAGCGCCGTCGCCTCGATCCGTTCCGGCCGGGAGAGAAGCCGGATCGGCCGGGCCGCGACGGGAGGACGGTGGCTGGGGGAGACCGAGGCCTTAGTCTGTATCGTCGTCTTTCGGGCGGTCTCGATTGTGATGGAGACGGGCCGCTCCGCGCGCTCCGGCAAACGGCTGGCGACGGGGGAGAGACGGGTCACCGCTTCCGGTCCCAGGCGGTTGATCAGCCGGTCCGTCAGGCCTGCGACCTCCGCCTCAGCACGGGCAGCGGCCTCCTCGGCAAGGCCCGTCTGGGCGGCGCCGAGGGTTTCGGTCGGTGACGCCTCCAGGATCGCCATGTCGATCCCAAGTCCGGGATCAAGGAAACCGAGCTTCTCCTCCAGCAGGCGGGAGAGCACGGCGGCATCCCGGGTCGGCCGGGCCGTACGGACGGCGATCTCACGCACCTCGCCATCCACGCGCCAGAAGCCGACGCGGACCGATCGCGTTCCGGCCTGTTCCCGCGCCAGCCGCTCCCCGAGCCTGTCCAGCAGCCGGCGGATCGTGCGGAGAAGATCGTCGGGATGCAGGATCGGCTCGGGGAAACCCAGCCGGACCCGGTGGGGTGGGGTTGGCGGGAGCGGCGACGACGGCTCCGGCAGCCGGGCCAGAGCCTGATCGAGACGCTGGGTGACAACCGGACCGAAGCGGGCGACGAGCGGCGCGCGGGGAAGGCGGTCTAGGGCATCGATGCGGCGGATGCCGACCCGCTCCAACCCCTCAACCACGGCGGCGGGCAGACGAAGGGCTGAGAGGGGCAACCCGGCGAGCCGCGCCCGCTCCTGCCCCGGGGGCACGACCAGGGTACGGCCACCCGGTGCGAACCGGGCGAGCGCCCAGGATGCGCCCGCGGTGCCGGCCAGGGCCGCGCGGGCGGTGAAGCCGAGGCGGGCAAGGCGGTCAACCACCTCCGCCACCAAAGCCTGTTCCCCGCCGAAGAGATGATCGGTTCCTGTGGTGTCGAGCCGGAGCCCGGCCTCCCCCGTCTCACAGGAGGGGAGATCGATGGTGACCGAAGGGGTCCACCGCACGGCCCAGCGGGCGAGCCTGTCGAGTGCCTTCCGGTCGCCGTCGGGATCGGCCTCCAGAACCGACAGGTCCGGATCCAGGGCCCGGACGTCGGCCAGTCCCTGACCGGCGGTGAGCCCCCGCGCCGCCGCGTTCCGGTCGAGCCCGGCCAGCACCCGGCGGCCCCGCTCTTCCCGTACCACAACGGCGGGTCGGCTCCGATCAGCTCCAGCATCCGCCCCAGCACCTGCCCCAGCATCCAGTGCCCGCATCCGTTCCACCGAGAAGTGCGGCAGCCATACGGACAGGAACCGGCGGTCGGCCGTTTTCTGATCATGGGGCGTGCCGCGTTCCGGCCGCCTCTCAACCCCTTTTGCCCTTGGATCACCCATGACGCGCTCCCGCCCGTACGGTTGTTCGATGGATGAGAACATAACAAGAACATTTGAGATCGTAAAGCCCTGTCGCCAGGTTCAGGCAACAGCTCAGCCGTCGATGTGCGCAAGTCCGATCAACGCCGCGTCGTCGCGGGTGATGAGAAGGGTGGCGATCTCGGCGCAGTAATCCGAGAAACGGCCCTTGTCAGAAAACCGTTCCCGGAACCTGGCGGCCGGGAACAGCTCCCCCATGTTCGGGATCACACCGCCTGCGAGGAACAGCCCGCCCGTTGCCCCATAGGTCAGTGCCACGTCGGCGGCGACGGTGCCCAGGAAATCGGCGAAGTGATCGAGGGTCTGGAGGGCTGTCCCGTCACCGCCTCGCGCAAGCTCTACAACGCCCGCCGCATCCTGGTTGAGTACCGGCAATCCCGCCTTTTCCCGAACGGTGTCATGCAGGGCCGACAATCCCGGTCCCGACAACACCCGCTCAGCGGAGACATGGACGTAACGCTCCCCAAGGATCGCCAGCAACCGTGCCTCAGTATCCGTCCGGGCTCCCAGCGTCGCGTGTCCTCCCTCTCCGGGGACCGGAAGCCATTTACCCTCGCCCGTTTCCCCAGCCGGGATCAGCCCACCGACACCCAGGCCGGTTCCGGGCCCCAGAACCGCCATCGGTTTCCCCGGCCGCCGGATACCCCCGCCGATCGACCGGAGATCCGCACCCCCAAGATGCGGCAGAGCGTGCGCCAGACCGGCGAAGTCATTCACCAGCGAGAGGCGCTCCAACCCCAAACGAAGCCTCAGCGCGTCGACCGGCTCGGGCGGCCAGTCCAGGTTGGTGAAGGTCATGGTCTCGCGGTCGGGAGGCCCTGCGACGGCGAGGCGGGCGGCGCGAGGTCTCCGGCGCGGCGCCAGAGTCTCGCAAACACCCTCCAAGGCCTCGCAGAAAGTGCTGAACCGGTCGGCCGCCAGAGTGTGGGACAGGCCCAAGGCGCCGCGTTCCGCCAAGGCACATCGGATGTTCGTGCCGCCAAAATCCGCGAGGATTACCGGCGCATCGTCCTCTCTATCGGTCATGCGGTATCGCGGTCCGCCAAAGCCTGAAGCGGCGGGCCGTAGATCGTATAAGGCAGCCAAGTATTGTGTCGGACAAGGCCAAGGGATTCGTAGAACCTGCGGGCGGTGTTCTCCTCCGCCACCAGCAGTTCGAGGCGCTCGCAACCCCGCTCGAGTGCGGTCCGGCTAAGCCGCGCCATCAGCTTCGCGCCCAGCCCGGAGCCGCGCATGCTCTCGTCGACGAAGAGGTCTTCCACATAGAGGACCGGTTTGCCCGCCCAGGTCGAATACTTGAAGAAGAACAGCGCGAAGCCGACGGCCTTCCCCTCTACCTCCGCTAACAGAGCTTCGAACGCGCCGCCCGGGCGGAGTCCATCCCGTGCCATGTCCTCAACCGTTGACGTCACCAGATGCCGCTGGCCCTGGACCTCGGCAAGGGAGACAGCGAAGCCGTGGACCACCGCCGCATCTCCGGTGCGTGCGTCGCGAATGACAGCGTTCGATGGGGTCGGCATGACGATCCTTCGGGTGATGGACTGATTTCAGGTTTCCTAGACCGCCCGTCAGTCCGGGTCCAGCCCCTCCCGCCGTGCGATCCCCCTGGGCGTTCCGGCCGTCCCGCGGCCACAATGCGGCACCCTTGCCCCATCACGGTCATGGATTGCCTTTTCCTCTCCGCGCTCACGTCTGAGTTCCCGCGCAGCCTCTCCCGACTTCATCGCGAGAAAAGGGAGGGAACGTGATGGCCATCAGCATTGCTTCACCGGCTACCAGACGCGGTAAGGCCTCAAGACACGCCCGTGTTTCGGCGATTTGTCTCGGCTCCTGGATTGTTGCCGTCGCTGTGGCTGTTGCGGTACCCGCGGGCGGCCTATCTGCTGAAACCGGCTTTCAGAAAAGGACGACCCTGCCTGCTTCCCTCACAGGATTCGTCCCCCGGCTGACCTCGCCCAACCAGGCGACCACCGGCTCTCTGATGCTGCGGTCGGAGGATCCCGGAAAGTTCGTCGAAGCCCCCCGTGTCGCAACGAATGTGGAGATCGCCGTCAACGGCCCGGTGGCCCGGGCGACCGTCACCCAACGTTTCCTGAACCCAAGCGACAAGTGGGTGGAAGGTGTCTACGTCTTCCCCCTGGTTGACGGCTCGGCCGTTGACACATTGCGTATGAAGATCGGTGACCGGCTGATGGAGGGCGTCCTTGAGGAGCGGGAGGCCGCACGCAAGCGGTATGAGGCCGCCAAGATAGAAGGCAAGAAAGCCAGCCTTGTCGAGCAAGAGCGCCCCAACATCTTCACCAACTCGGTCGCCAACATCGGACCCGGTGAGACCGTGGTCGTACAGATCGGCTACCAGCACACTCCTGTTTACAAAGACGGCGCTTTCTCTCTCCGCGTGCCTTTGGTTGTCGCACCCCGCTATCACCCGATTGAGGCCGTGCGGCAGGTTCAGATCCGCGCGGGTGCGGAAGGTTGGGGGATGGCGGACCCAGTTCCCGACCCAGTTCCCGACCGGGATCGGATTTCGCCACCAGTCCTGCACCCGAAGGCCGGAGAAACAAATCCGGTTACCCTGACGGTCAACCTGGATGCGGGTTTCCCCTTGGGCGATGTCATCTCGAGCCATCACGGGATCACTGTCACTGAGCGGCCGAACGGCGCGGTGACGGTCGTGCTGGCGGATGGACCCGTCCCCGCAGACCGGGACTTCGAGCTGGTCTGGCGTCCCGCCCAGGGCACCGCGCCGAACGCGGCCTTGTTCTCCGAAATGATGGACGGGGAGAGCTACCATCTGATGATGCTGACCCCGCCGACGGAGAGCGTCGGTCCGGCTCCGGCGCGGGAAGTGACCTTTGTCGTGGATACCTCCGGGTCGATGGCGGGCGGATCGATTGAGCAGGCGAAGGAGAGTCTCGTCCGTGCGATGGACCGTCTCAGGCCAAAGGACAAAGTCAATCTGATCCGGTTCGCGAGCGAGACCCGGACCCTCTTCCCCAAACCCATGCCGGCGACGGCAGAGACAGTCGACGCCGTGCGCCGCGCGGTCCTGGCGCTTGAGGCGGAAGGCGGCACCGAAATGCTTGGGGCGGTCGAAGCCGCTCTCAGCACGGGTGGACAGTCGCCAGATCTGATTCGGCAAGTGGTCTTCCTGACGGACGGGTCGATCGGCGACGAAGACCGCCTTTTCCGAGCAATCGAGACCGGTCGCGGGGATGCCCGTGTGCACATGGTCGGCATCGGCTCGGCGCCGAACGCCTTCTTCGTCAACCGCGCGGCAGAGATCGGGCGGGGCAGTGCCACGATCATCGGCTCTCTCGACCAAGTTGGCGCGCGGATGCAGGCCTTGATCCAGCGCCTGGAGAATCCGGCGGTTACAGACCTCAAGGTCTCTTGGCCGGACGGGACCGCTGTCGAAGCTTGGCCGAACCCGCTGCCCGACCTTCATCTGGGGGAGACGCTGGTCGTTTCCGCCAAGACGGACCGGCCCTCGGGTGAGATCACCGTTTCAGGCCGGCGCGGGACCACACTTTGGACGGCATCTCTGCCACTGGATCAGGCTGCCGTGGGGCAGGGGGTCGCGAAGACATGGGCACGGCGGAAGATCGCCTCTCTCGAAACCCTCCGTGCGCGCGGGCTCCAGGAAAGGGACGTCCTTGACGGGGAGATTCTGGACGTTGCCTTGAGCCATGGGCTCGTCACGCGATTGACCAGTCTGGTCGCCGTCGACGTCACCCCAAGCAGGCCGCAGGAAGAGCCGGTCGCAACGACCGACGTCCCGCTGAACCTTCCCCAGGGATGGGATTTCGACAAGGTGTTCGGAAAGGAGATCGAAGACCGCCTTCGGCTCGATCCGGCGGTACGGGAAGCGTCGTTCGGATTGACGGTCGCCAGTCTGAAGGCGTCGACCGAGCCTTTGGCATCTCCCTCCGTCAGCGGCCGGTCGAGCCTGTCGTTGCCCCAAACAGCGACGATGGCGGAATTGAAACTCTGGGCCGGTCTGTCGCTGGTTGTGATGGCGTTGTTCTGGCTGATCTTCCAGTGGTTTCGCGATCGGCGGAAAGTGGCATGAGGCCGTTGCGGCGATCCTGGATCGTGCCCGGCATGTGCGCCGGGCTCGGTCTCGCCCTGATGGGCCTGGGCGGTTGGACCTACACCAAGGCCGCGGTCGCCCAGGTGCTGTTAGAGCGGGCGTGGTCCGACACCCTTCTCGGCGCCGACGATGCCGCACCCTGGCCATGGGCGGACATCCGGCCGGTTCTCTCGGTTGCGGTCCCGCGCCTTGGCGTGACGGCGATCGTTCTGGACGGGGTCAGCGGGGAGGCGATGGCGTTCGGTCCCGGCCGGATGGAGAACACGCCCTTGCCCGGGCAGGGTGGTCTCTCCGTTCTCGCCGCCCATCGGGACACGCATTTCGCGTTCCTGAAGGAGGTGCGGGCCGGAGACCGCATCGAGGTGACGGGCGGAGACGGGCGTCTCCGGGTCTTCGAGGTCACCGAAATGAAGGTGGTGGATGCGGACGCGTCCGGCCTCTATGCCGACGCGCCCGGAAACCGCCTCGCGCTCGTCACCTGCTGGCCCTTTGACAGCACCACGCCCGGGCCTGAGCGGTTCGTGGTCCTGGCCGATCTCCTCACGCCTGGATGAGACCTGCCGGACCTCTGGTTCTTAAAGGCTGGTGCGCTTCACCTTGGGCTTCTTCACACCAAGCGTGATTTCCCGATGCAGGATGAAGAGGCCGGAGCCACAGATCACCGCCGTGCCGATCAGCACCTGAACCGTGGGGAACTGATCAAAGACGATGAAGCCGATGACGATGGCCCAGACCATGCCCGTGTAGTCGAACGGCGCGATCACGGATGTGGGCGCGTGCCGGTACGCCTCCGTCATCAGAAGCTGGGCGATGCCGCCCAAGATGCCGATCAGGCTCAGCCAGAAAAAGTCCTCAACCGTGGGCGTCTTCCAGTCGAAGATGGCAAGGCCGCCGCTGACCACGAGGCACGTCATGGTGAAGTAGAAGTTGGTCGCCGCCGAGCTGTCGGAGGAGCCGAGCTTCCGCATCGCGACCATCACCATGCCGTAGATGACGGCGGTCGCGAGACCGAAAATCGCCACCGGCTGGAAGGTGTCGCTGGAGGGGCCGACGACCAGCAGAATGCCGACGAAGCCCACGGCGATCGCGCTGATCCGGCGCCAGCCCACCTGCTCCCGCAGAAGGATAATGGCGAAGATCGTCCCGAACAGCGGGGCGCTGTAGGACAGCGAGACATAGTCGGCATAGGCCATCTGGGACAGGGCGTAGAAGCCGCACAGCATGGCGATGACGCCCGCGATCGACCGGAAGGCCTGGAGTTGCGGGCGCTTGGTCTTGAGAGCGGAGAAGCCGCCTTGGCTCGGGAGATACAGCAGCAGGGGGATCAGTGCAGGCCAGCATCGGAAGAAGACGACCTGGGCGGTGCCGTACCCCTCTCCCATGGCTTTTGCGGTGGCGCCCATCAGGGCGAAGAAGACGACGGCGGTAAGCTGGAGCAGGATGCCACGCGCCTGTCCGAACTCTCCGGCTTGTGCTGGAAAGCGGACGAGCGATGCTCGTGTGGCGAGGGAAGCCATGATGTATCTCTCTGGAGGTTTGCCGTTCTCGGCCAGTCAAACCAAAATGTGCTTCGGCCTTGAAAAACCCCAATGCCTTTGGCGCGACTCAGCCATGCACGAGACGCCGCCCTCCTCCACTGCGATGGGTGTATGCTCGGCCATTAGCCGCCCATTCCGACGGCGTTAACGCCACCCGCCCGAGGGACGGAGGAGGCCGACCGGAGATTTCCTGCTACCGGTCGGCATCAGTGAAAGCCGCGAGAACGCGTTCTTTGTTCTCGAGGAACCAGTCCGCATAGTCGATGGCCCGCACATCTCCGTCCGGCCCGTCGCGGACGAGAAGCAGCATCCGGGAAATGACGATTCTATCCCACGTGCCGGGCATCCCGGTGTCATCCCAGCTGATCAGCAGATCGGCACGCCCGTCGCCGGTCCAATCCGCGCGACCGTAGAATTCCGAGCTCCAGGTCCGGTTCGGTCCCAATTTGGGATCCACCGTCATGTAGAACCGGAGGGGACCACGCCCCCAACGCGGATTCATCTTTCTGAAACCGACGCCCCGCGCGATGTCCTTCAGGTAGACCGGGCTCTCTAACAGGTCCCAGTGTTTCCCCATTCGATGGGGGAAATGGCGCCAGTCCAACCGACGCCATACGAGAAGCATCGGCTCATCCTTCGGGAAGTCGTCCTGGGTGAATGGTTCGGCCAGTTTGTGAAACACGTACAGAAGGCAGGGTCTCAACCCTACGAACTCGGAATTGCTGGACTGATCCCGAAGACGGTCCGGATCGTGTATCATCGCGACGATCCCCGGGCATTCCGGCGGCACCAGATCCGCCCACTTCTCCTCAAGCTCGCCTGCGCGTTCCCACTCTTCATTGTATTTCATTTCTTTAATATAATATTCGTTCAATATGGGGAGTGTTTCTTCCGCCCCGACCTGCCGCACCATCAAAAGCGCGATCATCGCGGCACCGAACATCCGGACAACGGTCCCACCTCTCCTCATGGCTGGTAAGATTGGCACCTGGCTATTCTTTCACTTTCTCGAAGCTGGACAGCACGCGATCCTTGTTCTCAATGAACCAGTCCACGTGGTCGATCACCCGGACGTCGCTATCAGGCCCGTCCCGGACGAGCAGGAGCTTGCGGGAAAGGCCGTAACGTCCTTCCACCGAGTCTTCGGTCCAGTCCACCAACAGATCTGCGCGTCCGTCGCCGGTCCAATCGGCCATGCCGTAGTAAAACGCAAAGCGACGGAGCTTTTCCCGGCCTTTCGGGCGGATGGTAAGACTGAACGACCAGGCCCCCACGGTCCACCAGGGCGACACCCAGTCCAAGCCGACCCCGCGGGCAAGATCCTTCAAATAGACCGGCTTGTCGAAGCGGTCCCAATGCGCGCCGAGCCGAAAGGGATGCTGTCGCCAATCCAGCCGTTCCCATACCAACATCATCGGCTCATCCACCGGGAAGTCGCTGTGGTTGAATGGCTGCGCAAGCTGTTGGAACGCCCAGAGAATACAAGAGCCTGGATGCCAGTTGATATGCCATCTCGCGGACGCCCGGAACAGGGATTCATCCTGAAGCACCTTGACGAACGCCGGACAATGGGGCGGAATCATACCCCGGAGCGGTTCGACGATCTTTTCAGCCTCAAACATCCATTGGTTACTGACCAAGCCCTGCTCAAAAGTATCATTGAGCATCGGCTGTGTCTGTTCCGCCTGGGCGATGGGTACGACTAAGGCAGTCGCTGTTAAGTATATCAAAAAACTGTGGACTGATCTCATCAAGGCCCCCGTTGTGCATCAAGCCATCTTTTGAGATATCGTGCTTCGGCTTGGCGGCGACTGGCATGTGCGTCGCCAAAATTCATGAGCTCTTTATAAGCTCCGAGCCAGTCTTGTTTTGTCACATATCCCCAAAATCTAGGGGTTGCTTTCTTTAGGTCAGTCCCATACTGCCAGGCAACTGAGGCAATCACGGTCTGAGTCTCCCTAGATAGCTTAGAAAATTGCTTTGAGTTTGGGATTGAACTTATGGACATATTATATTTCTTGCTGATATCTCCCTTAAAGTAGGCCATTTCTTTTTTGTCTATCTGATCTGCTTCGTGCGGCAGTATTTTCAATGGTTTAACATTCCGATCTAAAAGTCTTTGTGCTGCCATGCCTTTCACACCTAGGTATGGCACCAATTGACTGACTATCGATCCGTCCAATTTGATTCGCTTGAGATCGCCCAGGTTCCTCTGACCCAAGTCAAATCCAGTTGCGACAGTAACACCGGAATCGCTCAAGCTTCCGCGACCGGGAACATATGCAGTTAGTTTCTGTCCACCTTCGAGTCTTGTTATGAATTGCCAGTCGATGTTCATCGCAGTCACCATTGCGTCGGGTCGGCTGCGGTGGTTGCCGCGCCTGACCTGGTTGCGGGGGCGGGTGATGCGCGCTCTCTGGGCGCATCTCAGCCTGCCAAGATCCGGTTATGCCGCCGCCAGCGGCTACCGCTTTAAGATTGAAAATCGCCTGGCCGCTGGCCGGCGTTTCTGCTGTCGGAGCGGTGCGCCCGGCCCCGCCGTCCCAACCGCTCAGGATCTGCCAGCATCCCGTCATCCATACGGGCGGTGGCGCGATGTTTTGATTATTCGCGAGCCCCTGCAGATCCATAAAATCTAGTATGGATAGTATTTTCTGATGTGTAAATAGGGGTGATTGTCGTCGAGTCTTCCGGCGACAAGCTTCGTTCCAAGTCTATCCCATAGTCGCCGCGCTCGGCGTCAGCCCCGGGTGTAGCCGTCGGCCGCGTCTTCGGCGATGGCGGCGGCCGGGCGTGTGGCAGGATCCCCGTGACCGCCGCCGCCTGATGTTTGAAGCGTGAGCACGTCGCCTTGGCGGATCTCCAGGTTTGAGACCTTCGAGTGAAGATCCGTCTTGGCCCCGTCCCGGGTCAGCGTCAGGCGGCCTTTCGCTCCGGGCTCCCCGCCGTCCGTTCCCCAGGGGGCGAACTTGAACCGGTCGAGATTGGCTGCGAACGTGCCCGCCGGACAGTCGACCCGGAACGACCGCCGGAGCCCCAGGCCCCCGCGCGTGTGACCCGCCCCGCCCGTGCCCTCCGCCAGGCCGTAGGTCTGGAAGGTCACCGGATAGCCGTTCTCGATCATCTCAACAGGTGCGTTGGCGATGTTGTGGAAGCCGCAGGAGAAGGCGTTCGCCCCATCCTCGTCCGGATGCGCGCCCCAGCCCCCGACCTCAAGATCGAAGTAGACCCGGCGGCTGCCATCCGCTTCATGGGCGTTGAAGGCGTAGACGTAGCTAACCCCGTAGTACGCGGCGGGGATCTTGCCGGGGAGGGCGGTGGCGAAGGCGCCGATGACGGTGGTCACCACCCGGTGCCCCACAGCCATGCGGTTCGCGACGGGGGCGGGGGAGCGGGCGTTGACGCACAGTCCCTCGGGTGCCGTGATCCGGATCGGCCGGTAGCAACCCGCATTGGCGGGGATGTCCCGGCCGAGCGCCATCATCACCCCGCACACCACCGCGGAATCGGACATGTTGAGGGTGCAGTTGACCGGCCCCTTCGCCTGCTCGCTGGAACCGGAGAGATCGACCTCGATCCCGTCACCCGCCACCACCAGCCGCGCGTGGATGCGGAGCGGGCGGTCAAGTTCGATCCCGTCGTCGTCGACGAAATCCTCGAAGACGTACTCCCCATCCGGGATGTCGGCGATGGCCCCGCGCATGGCCCGCTCCGACTGGTCCTGAATCTGGGTGCAGGCCTGCGCCAACGCATCCGGCCCATACCGTCGCCCAATCCGCCGCAGTGTCTCGGCCCCGGTCTCCAGGGCCGCAAGCTGCGAGGCGAAGTCGCCGCCGACATTCTCCGGCTCCCGGCTGTTGCGGAGCATCGTCTGGATCAGCGCGTCGTTCCGCACGCCGCCGTCGACCAGCTTGATCGGCGGCACCCGGAAGCCTTCCTGGTAGACCTCCGTCGCCCCGGCGTAATAGCTGCCCGGCGCGCCGCCGCCGAGATCCAAATGGTGGACAAGCACGCCTGCAATGGCGATCCGGCGGCCGTCCAGAAACACCGGTTTGAAGGTTTGGATGTCCGGGATGTGTTGGCCGCCGCTGTAGGGATCATTGGTCATGATCACATCGCCGTCCCGCCAACTCTCAAGCGGAATGGGGCCGGCGAGAATGTCGCGCAGGCAGGCGGCCATGGAATTGAGATGTACTGGCATCCGGGCCGCCTGCGCCACGCTATGACCGTCGGCGTCGAACACACAGGTCGAGTAGTCGAGGATATCGCGCACCACCGGTGACCGGCTTGTCCGCCAGATTGTCACGCTCATCTCTTCCGCCGCCGAGACGAGCGCGTTGCGGATCACTTCAAGCTGGATTGGGTCGATCGTCGCCATGGGCGCGTCTCCGGTCGGAGGCTGTGGTGGGCTGAGAGCCTACGATCACCGGCGGCACCGGGCCAAGCATGGAGGTGATCTCTCAGACCGTTTCCGGGCTGCCGAAACGCGCGACCAGGACCCGCTTCTGCATCTTGCCGTTGGCGTTGCGGGGGAGCGGGTCGGGTGAGACGGTGATGCGTTCCGGCACTTTGTAGTCCGCCAGCCGCTCGGCGCAGAAGGCGCGGATTTCTTCGGCGTCGACCGCCTCTCCTGAGGGGACGATCACCGCGTGGACGCGCTCTCCCAGGACCGGGTCCGGGTCCGGGATAACGGCGGCTTCGCCGATGGCGTCGTGATAGGTCAGCACGTTCTCCACTTCCGCCGAGTAGATCTTGTAGCCCGCCCGGTTGATCATGTCCTTCTTCCGGTCGAAGACGCGCAGCCAGCCGTCTTCGTCGAGAGAGCCGATATCCCCGGACCGCCAGTACCCGCCGACGAACGCTGCCTTGCTCGCATCCGGTTTCCGCCAATAGCCGCTTGCGAGCATCGGCCCCTTGATCCAGACCTCCCCAGCCTCACCAAGCGGCACCTCCCGGCCGTCATCGTCCATGATCGCGACCTCGCCGCATGGCACCAGTTGTCCCACACTGTCCGCCGTCTCCCGCCCGAGCCCAGGCGGCGTGATCGTTACGGGAGAGCAGGTCTCCGTCGCCCCGTAGGCATTGCAGAGCTGGAGATCGGGAAGGGCTTCGGCCAAGCCGTCAATGGTGGCTTCGGGCATTGGGGCGCCGCCATAAACGCCCAGGCGCCAAGCGCTCAGGTCATAGGCCGAGAGATCCGCCCGCATCAGGCACAGCGCGTACATCGCGGGCACCATGATGGTGTGGGTGATGCGCTCCTCCGCCGCTGTCGTCAGGAAGCTTTCCACCTCGAACTTCGGCAACATCACGACGGTGCCCGCGGCCCGAAGCAGCGCGATCACCATGCCCATCAGCCCCGTGATGTGGCTGGCCGGGACGACGAGGACCGTCCGGTCTCCCGGTCCGAAGTCGAAGCAGTACTGATAGTGGAGGGCCGAGTGGGCGAAGGCGAGATGGCTCAGCATCGCACCCTTGGGCTCCCCCGTCGTGCCGGAGGTGTAAAGGATCACGGCTGTCGCTTCCTCGTCGTCGATGAGGGGGGGAAGGAGGGTGTCGGACGCCACCAGAAGATCATCGAAGGGGACAGTTCCCGGCAGAAGGCCGCCCACGGTGATCATAACCTTGAGAGATGGGATCTCTTCTGTCGGCGGCACCTCATCCAGGACCGGCGCTTCAAAGACAAGGGCCTTCGCCCCGCAATCATTCAAGAGATACCGGAGGCCCGGCCGCCGCTCCCGCATGTTGAGCGGCACGGTGATCGCGCCGATCCGATTTGCTGCAAGCAACGCCACCAGGAACTCAAGCCGGTTTGACAGAAGCAGGGCGACGCGGTCCCCCGCATCAATCCCAAGGTCGAGAAGATTTCGCGCCGCACGGTCGACCAGGGGGCCGAGTTCCCGGTAGAGCAGGCGCCGACCCGCCCTCTCACCTTCGGGTGGGTGCCCGGCCTCGACCACAGCTTCACCCTTGGGATTGCGGGCGACAGCACCGACCAGCAGTGCGTGCAGGTTCTTCGGCCGGTCCCGGAAGCAGGTGACGACCCGGTCGTCCAGAACGGCTTCAAGCCGCCTTTGTGACGCTGCTGCCCTCGGCCAATGAGCCATAACGCTCCCGACCATCCGAAGATCCCCCCAACTGCGTTTTCTTCGAACCGTAAGGAGCAGGCGATTGCCTGCCAAGGCTGTCGCGTCGATGGCCAAAACGGTCGAGTTCGGAAGAACGCGCTTGTCGGGGAGGTCTAGTCTCCTCATTCAGCGCACACCGCCTGCTTCCCCACCGACAGAGGTCCACTATGGCCGCCGACTTTCCAAGCCACGCATCCGTTGTCGTTATCGGCGGCGGGGTGATGGGCTGTTCTACCCTCTACCATCTGGCTGATCTCGGCGTGACCGACGCGGTTCTGTTGGAGCGGAACAAGCTGACCTCCGGCACCACATGGCACTCGGCAGCTCAGGTCCGTGCGCTCCGGTCCACACGGAACCTGACCGACCTGATCAAGTATTCGATCTCGCTCTACACGCGGCTCGAGGAGGAGACGGGTCAGGCGACGGGATGGATCAACAAGGGCTCGCTATCCATCGCAACGAATGAGGAGCGCTTGGCCCATATTCGCCGCCAGGAGGCTCTGGCTGGGCTCTTCGGGGTCGAGGCCAGTTCGATCTCGACGGCGGAGGCCAAGGAACGGTGGCCCCTGATGAACACCGACGACGTGATTGGGGCCGTATGGTCGCCCGATGATGGGCGTGTTTCCCCGTCCGACCTTTGCGCTGCCTTGGTGAAGGGGGCCAGAAGCCGGGGTGCGAAGATCTTCGAGGATGCGGGCGTCAGCGGCATCCTGACCCGGGACGGCAGGGTGGTCGGGGTAGAGACCGATCGCGGAGAGATCCGGTGCGACGCGATTGCGATCTGCACCGGCCTTTGGAGCCGGGAAATGGCCGCCCTTGGCGGCGCAGCGGTCCCGGTCTGGCCGTGCGAGCACTTCTATCTGCTGACCAAGCCGATCGATGGCATCCAGGGCAATCTGCCAACCCTGGCAGATCACGACAGCCACCTCTACATCCGGGACGATTCCGGGGGCCTCCTCGTCGGGTGCTTCGAGCCCATGGGCAAGCCGATCGACCCGGCGGTTCTCGGCCACGACTTCGCGTTTCAGCTTTTGCCGGAGGACTGGGACCATTTCGAGCCCATGATGTTGAACGCGCTCCACCGGCTTCCCGCGTTGGAGACCGCCGAGGTGAAGACGCTGCTGAATGGGCCGGAGAGTTTCACGCCCGACGGTTCTTTCCTGCTCGGAGAGACGGCTGAGACGCGGGGCCTTTTCCTGGGGTGCGGCATGAACTCCGTTGGTGTGGCGACTGGCGGCGGCGCGGGAATGGCCTTGGCTCACGCCCTGGTTCATGGTCACACGCCGGTGGATCTGCACGAGTCCGATCCCAAGCGGTTCCCGGATGTTTTCAACTCCGCCGAGGCGCTGACGGCACGCGTCCCGGAAGTGTTGGGAAAACACTACGAGATCGCCTTTCCGGGTCGGCAGTGGGCCACGGCCCGGTCGCTCAGGACGACACCGCTTCATGACCGCTGGACAGCCGCAAAGGCTTGGATGGGTCAGTTCTATGGCATCGAAAGACCGATGTATTTCAATTCTGAAGGTGAACCCACCCTCACCTTTGGAAAACCCGCCTGGTTTGACGCCGTCGCCCGTGAAGTCGGGGTGGCTCATGAAGGTGCGGCCATTTTCGACCAGTCCACCTTCGGCAAAATCGATGTTCGGGGGTCTGGATCTGCGGCCTTTCTCGATCGGGTCTGCGCCAACCGGATGGATCGTCCCGCGGGCCGGGCGATCTATACCGCGATGCTCAACGAGCGGGGCGGGATGGAGAGTGATCTGACCGCGGCACGCCTTGCCGACGATCACTATCGGCTGTTTGTCGGGACCACCGCCCGCCGCCGGGACATGGCCTGGCTCAGCCGTCACCTCGATCCTGCGGAAGACGTGACGCTCGAGGATGTGACCGATGACTACGCCGTGCTCGGCCTGATGGGGCCGGACGCGGCGCGGATTGCCACCGAAGTCGGCGGCGGGGACCTCAACGAACTGGGCTATTTCCGTGTTGGGTCCACGGAGATCGGGAACATCCCGGTGACCGCCATGCGTCTCTCCTATGTGGGGGAGGCTGGGTGGGAGATCACTTGCGCGGCCACTGACGCGCCGAACCTCTATGACCGGCTCATAGCAGCGGGCGCGTCACCCGCCGGTCTGTTTGCCCAGACGTCCATGCGGATCGAGAAGCGATTCCTTGCCTATGGTCATGACTTGGACACGGACATCTCACCAATCGAAGCGGGCCTCGACTTCGCGGTTGGATGGGACACGCCTTTCATCGGCCGGGATGCGCTGCGTCGCCGCGTTGATCAGGGTGGTGTGAGCCGCATGATCTCAATCGTCTTTGATGAGGTCGAGGTCTATGCGGTGGGCAGCGAGCCCGTGTTCCTGGATGGCGAGATCGTCGGCAAGACCACCTCGGCCGCGTTCGGCTACCGGTTGGGCCGTCCGGTCGCGATCGCCGATCTCTCATCGGCAGATGCCCGGGCCGAAGGGGCTCTCGTGGAGGTCGATGTGGCGGGCACCCGTCACTCGGGTCGTGTCACCTTGGGTGCCGCTTTCGATCCGGACGGCCTGCGCATGCGACGCCGGGCAACCTGACAGTCAGCGGAGCAGAAGGGTCGACCAGCCGTCCGTCCTGATCCTGTCGACAAGGTAAAGCCCTTGGATGCGATGGGCGGCCAGCACGCGGGCCTCCTGATCCGTGGTCAGGCCCGACAGAATGGCGCAGCCGCCCGGCGCCAGCCCGCGCTTGAGGCTCGGCGCCATCGCCATCAGCGGGTTCGCCAGAATGTTGGCCATGACCAGGTCCCAGCGGTCCGCACCCCGTACGTCCGCACTCCGGTAGCCGATCGACACGCCGGTTTTCACCCTGCGGGCAACGCCGTTGTCTGCCATGTTGGCGGCGGCGGTCTGGACGGAAACGGGATCGATGTCCACCGCTGTAACTTGGGCCGCAGGGACCAGTTTTGCCGCCGCGATCGCAAGAATGCCGGAACCGCACCCTAGGTCCAGAACCCGCCTAGGTCGGGATCGCCGGGCCACGCGTTGAAGCATCTTGAGGCAACCCGACGTGGTCGCGTGAGTTCCGGAGCCGAAGGCCTGGGCGGCATCCAACAGGATATCGATCCGGCCCGGTGCCGGATGATCCGTAATGTGCGAGCCCCGGACATGGACCCGGCCAATATTGAGTGGCGGGAACGACCGGCGGTTCTCGGCCAGCCAATCGACTTGAGGCAGCAGGATCACGGAGACATCAGGGACCGGCACGCCCGCGATCATGGCGGCAACCCCCAAGGCGGCGACGATGGCGCCCTTGTCCGGTGCCATGTCTGTCACCGTTTCCACGCGCCACAGGGTCTTTGTGATCTCAAACGCTGAGATGCCGTAGCCGTGCTCCGACAGGATCTCGTCCGCAGGTTCGATCAGCGCCAGGGGAACCTCGACGGTGATCTGCCAGAGTGTGCCGGGAGGTGCGGTCACGACGGTTTGGACACGAAGGTTGCGACGACTTTCTTGTCGCCCGCGTGATCGAAGCTGATCTCGAGTTTGTCTCCGTCGACGGCGTTGACCGTCCCCATGCCGAACTTCTGATGGAACACCCGGTCCCCCACGCCATGCGCGGGCGGCTTGGATAGATCGACGGTGTAGCCGTCGGCGTCGATCAACGGTGGCCGGGCCCGCGATTGTCCGCCCCGCCGGCCGTATCCGGGGCCGCGTTTCGCGTCGGAGCCGCTGCCATAGCCGGCACCGGACCACCCGCCGCCGCCGAAGCCCCGCGCCCGGTCGAAAACCGGCTGGTCGATTGGCTCGGTCGTGAAGTCATCGTGATCGTCAGCCCATCGCGACCGAGTTAGGCCCGGGTCGGCATATAGACCGGTCTCGCTCTTCACTTCTGTTACCGCCTCCGGGATCTCCGAGATGAAGCGAGAGGGCACCGCACTCTGCCACATCCCGTGTATCCGCCGGTTCGCGGCAAAGCTGATCTCCGCATGCTTCCGGGCGCGGGTCAGCCCCACATAAGCGAGGCGACGTTCTTCTTCGAGACCAGCGGCTCCACTCTCGTCCAGGGCCCTTTGGTTGGGAAACATGCCGTCCTCCCAACCGGGCAGGAACACAACGTCGAACTCAAGGCCTTTCGCGGCGTGGAGCGTCATCAGCGTGACCTGATCCACGCCAGCGGTTTCAGTGTTCTCCATCACCAGGCTGATGTGCTCCAGGAAGGCGGGGAGGCTCTCGAACTCCTCCATCGCGCCGACAAGTTCCTTAAGGTTCTCCAGCCGGCCCGGCGCTTCGGGTGACTTATCTGCTTTCAGCTTTGCGGTGTATCCGCTCTCATCCAAAACGATGCGGCAGAGATCGGCGTGATCTTCCGCCTGGGCCGCCTCCCGCCAGCGCCGGAAGTCCTCGACGAGGGCATGAAGCTTCCGCTTCGCCGCTGGTTTCAGCTCGTCGGTCTCCACGATCCGGGCCGCCGCCTCCAAAAGCGGGATGCCGTCCATCCGGGCGAGGTGATGGACCGCCTGCATGGTGACCTTGCCGATCCCCCGGGCGGGCGTGTTGTGGATGCGCTCGAAAGCCAGATCGTCGGAGGGTTGGGCGATTACGCGGAGATAGGCGATCGCGTCCCGGATCTCCATCCGCTCATAGAACCGCGCGCCGCCGACGACCCGGTAGGGCACGCCGAGGGTCAGAAACCGCTCCTCGAACTCCCGGGTCTGGAATCCCGCGCGCACCAGGATCGCGAGTTCCGACAACGGGGTGCCGCGCCGCTGGTGCGCCTCCACCTCCTCGGCGACGGCTCTCGCCTCGTCCTCGCCGTCCCAGACCCCCCGGACGACAACGGGGTCACCGTCATTGCCTTTGGTCCACAGTGTCTTTCCGAGGCGGCCTTCATTGTGGGCGATCAACCCGGACGCGGCGGCGAGTATCCGGGAGGTTGACCGGTAGTTCTCTTCCAGGCGAACGACCTTGGCGCCGGGAAAGTCGCTTTCAAACCTTAGGATGTTGCCGATCTCCGCCCCGCGCCAGCCGTAGATCGACTGGTCATCATCCCCCACACAGCAGATGTTGCGACGGGCCTGGGCCAGCAGACGGAGCCAGAGGTATTGGGCGACGTTTGTGTCCTGGTACTCGTCGACAAGGATGTGGGTGAAACGCCGGTGATACTCGGCAAGGACCTCCGGCTGTTCCTGAAACAGCTTGAGGCACAACAACAAGAGATCGCCAAAATCGACCGCGTTTTGAATGCGCAGCCGTTCCTGGTACTGGCGGTAGAGATCCTGAAGCTTGCCGCCCGCCAAATCGCCAGCCTCGTCCGTGCCGACCTTTTCCGGATCGAGACCCCGATCCTTCCAACGCTGGATCGTCGACATCAGAACGCGCGCGGGCCAGCGTTTGTCGTCGACGCCTTCCGCCTGAAGGATCTGTTTCAGAAGTCTGAGCTGGTCGTCGGTATCCAGGATTGTGAAGTTGGACTCGAGCCCGACCAACTCCGCATGGCGCCGTAGGATGCGGGCGCACAAGGCGTGAAACGTGCCGAGCCAAACCTGCTCTCCAACCGGGCCCACCGCGGCGGTCACCCGGTCTCGCATCTCCCGGGCCGCCTTGTTTGTGAAGGTGACGGCCAGAATGTTCCAGGGCTTGGTCTTGCCGGTCCGCAGGAGGTGGCTGAGGCGGGTCGTCAGAACCCGGGTCTTGCCGGTCCCGGCCCCCGCGAGCACCAGAAGCGGGCCGTCCAGTGCCTCGACCGCCTCCCGCTGACTCTCGTTCAAACCGGTGAGATACGGCGCCTGAAGTGTGGCGGGTGGTGACGGCGGATCGGTTGGAGCGAATAGGTCTGACATCGGGCCTCGGCTGCGGAGCGGGGGCGGTTCCGGGGGCGCCGCTCGTCGTCCTCATTCTACAAGCTGAGCGCGGTGATGCCACCGTCGCCGCGACGGTGCTCAGCCCTTCGGGCAAGTTCAAACGTCCTGAGGGTGCCGATGCCATTGGACCCGCTTGTGCCGAGCGTCGGGTCAAGGCATAGGCGCGTTTCATTTCTCCCGTATACGTTCATGAGGGAATGCCGCCTCCGGGGAAGAGGATCGAACCCGAATCGCGGCATCGTCTTCGTGGACGTGCCGCCGCGAAATTTCTCGAAACGGATTCCCGTTGAGTCTCCGAAGGATAGCTGTACCGGTCGTTCAGATCGGACGAAAAATCGAAGAAACGATGATCCATTACGCAGACGCACGCGTAACTACATTCAGCAAGTCGATGACACCAAGCTTCTTAGCCGGTCCCACCCCGGTGTTGTCGAAATGCACTCAGGAGTCCGGCGGCCGGTATTGGCCCCCCAGCGGTACCGGCTGCCGGCAATCCCCACCCCAAAAACCGATGCTCAACGCTCTCCATGCTCTTCCGCGCGCAGGCGAACCAGTGCTGCGTTGTATGCCTTCATCACGTCCCGCTCGTGTAGGCAACCGACGACCCGTCCGTTCTGAGCGTCGTCCACAACGGCAAGGATCCCTTCGTCAACCTCCGCGAACAGCCGCATGGCCCGTTGCAGATCGTCCCCCGTTTCAATGAACGGTGCCTTGCGCCGGGCCACGTCCAAGGCGGTCAACTCGGCATCGTGCGACCGATCGAAAGCCGTGTCGCCAAGGTCCGCAAGAGTAACGGTTCCTGCAAGCCTCTCCGTGTCGTCCACCACGAACAATTCGTTCATCGGTGCATAGCGAAGCTTGTCCCGTATCTCGGCAATAGGTGCATCCGCCTTGACGACGATCTGATCGTCGCGCGCGAGGTCATGGACCTTCAACGCGCCAAGCAGTGCCACCTCGTGCCCGCCTTGGAGCCGGAGACCCCGCCGTTCCAACTGATCCATGAAGTAGGACACCCCGTGGAACTGCCGGGTGATTACGCTGGCGATGACGACGGCGACCATGACGCCGATGGTCAGCTCGTAGTCGCCGGTCAGCTCGAAGATGATCAGGATTGTGGAGATGGGAGCGCCGAGGACCGCACCGGATACGGCGCCCATGCCGATCAGAGTGTACGCCCCGTGTCCGGACGACAGCTCAGGAAATGGCAGAGTCGCCAGCACACCGAATGTCCCGCCGAGCATCGCACCGATGAAAAGGGAGGGGCTGAAGACGCCACCCCCGAACCCTGCCCCCAGACAGATTGCGGTTGCCGCGACCTTCGCCACCAGAAGGCCCAGCATCATGGCGGCGGTGTATTGCTCTTTCAGGGCGCCGTCGGTGGCCTCATATCCGACGCCCAGGATCTCTGGCATCTGAAGGGCGACCGCCCCGATCATCAGGCCGGCAAGGGCCGGATGGCTCCACCTGGGGAGCGGCAACGCCATGAACGCCTGATTGGCCATCGGGATCGCCCGCATGAAAACAATCGCGACGACGGCGGACGCGACGCCCAGGATGGCGAAGGCCGGAAACTCGAGAAACGACTGGATCTCGTTTGGTGGAATGACGAACGCCGGAAAACTGCCGAACCAGATCCGGGAGATGACGGTTCCGGTGACCGAGGCGATGACGATCGGCGCGAAGGCTGGGAGGGCGTAATGGCCGACCACGACCTCCAAAGCGAAGAACGCGCCCGCAATCGGCGCGTTGAACGATGCAGCCACCGCCGATGCGACGCCGCATCCCAACAGCGTCCGGGCCTGGGCACGCGACAAGTGAAAGGGCCGTCCGATGAAGCTGGCCAATGCCGCTCCCAAGTGAACCGCTGGTCCCTCACGGCCGACCGATGCGCCGGAACCGATCGAGGTGATCGTCACGATGGCGGCGGTCAGACCTGCGCGGGCGGATACCCGGCCGCCGCGCAACGCGCTTGCCTCGATCACGTCCGCCACGCCCTGGGGACGGCGCCCCGGAACGATGTACCGGACCAGAAGTCCGACGATCAACCCGCCCAGCGCGGGCATCAAGAGGATGCGCCATGCCGGCTGTTCCGCGGCCAGGCTGGCCACCAGTTCCGACCGGAAGCCGAGCATAACCCATTGGACAAGATCGATTCCTTCCCGGAAGGCGACGGCACCCATGGATGCGATCGCCCCCACACCAAGTGCTAGTGTGGACATGACCAGGAGATCGTTGCCGCCGAGGCGGCGGACGAGTTGTGTGGCTTGCTCGACGGAACGCGACCCCATTTTTTGGGTCCTCGGGTGCAGAGCGAAACAGGACAACAAAGCTTGGCATTCAAGCTGATACCCCATTACACCAGAGATTGGAGTCGAACGAAAGCGTCGAATGCATTGTTGTTAAATCCATTTTCTCACAGCGTACGCTCAACTTGTTGCGCCTGTTGATTGACCGTTCCGGTTCCGTCGTCTACGACCGGCCTGTGTCTCTGGCGAGGGAGAGTGGTGGGTGACGTGGACAGTCGGGATCGATACGGGCGGCACGTTTACGGACGTCTTCGCAGCCAACACGGCGACGGGTGAGATCCGGCACGCAAAACGCCCGTCGACACCGGATGACCCGAGCCGTGCCATTCTTCTCGCCGTCGAAGCTCTTGAGGTAGAGCAAGGTGTCGCCCTATCCGAGCTCCGCCATCTGGCCCACGGTACAACGGTCGGCACGAACGCCCTGATCCAACGGCGGGGGGGCCGGGTCGCCGTCGTCACAACCAAGGGGTTTCGGGATCTGTTGGAGATCGGGCGTCAGACACGCCCGAGAATTTTCGATCTTCAGACCGACGTTCCCGCTCCGCTTGCGGCCCGGGACGTTCGTTTTGAGGTGGATGAGCGGGTGCTTGCCGACGGCTCTGTCCACCGGCCGCTTTCACCAGGCGAGCTCGATGGGCTCGCAGACGCCATTCAGGCGTCCGGGGCCGAGGTCTGT
Organism: Thalassobaculaceae bacterium; assembly: GCA_963691835.1. Classification (GTDB taxonomy): domain Bacteria; phylum Pseudomonadota; class Alphaproteobacteria; order Thalassobaculales; family Thalassobaculaceae. The sequence goes on along the minus strand of OY829383.1, from coordinate 1,502,538 downwards.
GCGGTCTGCTTCCTGTTCTCGTTCCTGAACCCGGAGCATGAGATCGCTGTTCGGGACGGGCTCGCAGCGCGCCTTCCGGAGGTTCGGTTCTCCGTCTCTTCCGAAGTACAGCCGGAGTTCCGGGAGTTCGAGCGCCTCAACACGACCGTCGTGAACGCCTACCTGCAGCCGGTCATGGAGCGCTATATCGACCGTTTGGCCGATGGCCTCATGCGGATGGCGCCCAATGCCCGCGTTGGCGTGAACCAATCCAGTGGCGGGCTGATGGGGACGGATCTTGCCCGTGCCTACCCGGTACGGACCGCTCTGTCCGGCCCGGCCGCGGGTGTCGTGGGGGCGGTTCACGTCGCGCGCCAGGTCGCACGTCCGGATGTGATGACCATCGATGTCGGTGGTACCTCCGCTGATGTGGCCATGATCCGCGACTACGCGCCCAGCCTGACCCGGGAGCGGGAGGTGGCGGCGTTTCCCATCCGCTTGCCGATGATCGATATCGACACGATCGGGGCCGGTGGGGGATCCATCGCCTGGTTCGACCGGGATGGGCTCCTCAAGGTGGGACCGTCGAGTGCGGGTGCTGTGCCTGGACCCGCGTGCTACGGCCTGGGCGGGACAGAGCCGACGGTCACCGATGCCAATCTCGTGCTCGGCCGGCTCGGTACCTCCCTCGTCGATGGCGGTTTGTCCATGGACCAGAACCGGGCGGAGGAAGCGCTGGGGATCGTCGCATCCCGGCTTGGATGGTCGGTCGAGCGGTCCGCATTGAGCATCCTGGACATCGTTGTCTCGAACATGGTGCGCGCGCTCCGGACCCTGTCGGTGGAGAAGGGCTACGATCCGGCTGACTTCGTCCTGATGCCGTTTGGCGGCGCGGGGCCGCTTCATGCGCGGGAGATCGCCGTCGAGCTTGGGATGACCGAGATCGTGGTGCCGGCGGCACCGGGCATTGTCTGCGCACACGGGCTTCTGGTGGCGGAAACCCGGGAGGACTTCGTCCGGAGCCGGCGGGTACCGGCGGACCCGTCTTCCATGAGCGTGATTGCCGCCGATGTGGCTGAGTTGGACCAGCGTATCGATGACTGGATGGCGGGATTGGGCGGTGTGTCTGGAACGATGCGGCGTGAGCTGACGGTGGATGCCCGCTATGTCGGTCAGAACTTCGAGCTGCAGGTCGGGTTGAGCAGAGCCGCTCATGGCGAACCGTTGGAGGTTCCGGCACTCGACGCGTTCCTCGACCTTTTCTTCAAGGCGCACGAGCGGGCCTACGGCTACGCCAACCGGTCCGCCCCGGTGGAAATCGTCAACACCCGTCTCACCGGCCTCGTCGACGGTCTGAGCATCGCGCCGGAGGCTTTGAAGACCCAGTCGGCACCACCGGAGCCGAGGGCTTACCGGGACGTTTGGTTCAATCAAGACGGCCCAATGGAAACCGCGATCCATCGCAGAGATGATCTGGGTGCTGGAACCGTGCTGACCGGGCCGGCAATCGTCGAGCAATTGGATACGACGATCATCATCCATCCAGGCGACGTCGCCACCCTGGACGCGGCTGGGAACTTCATCATTCGGATCACCCCATGACTGTCCTCGACCCGGTTCGCGTTGAGATCCTGGGCAATGCGCTCCGCTCGCTCACCGATGAGACGTTCGTCTCGCTGATGAAGAGTGCCTATTCCACCAACATCAAAGAGCGGAAAGATCACTCCACCGCGATCCTGGACCGCGGCTGCCGTCTCGTCGCCCAGACCATGGCGTCGCCGGTTCACATCGCGTCCATGACCGGCCTTGCCCGAACGTTGTTGGAGAAGCACGGCGGACCGGACGGGACTTTCCCGGAGCTTCGTCCCGGCGACATCTTCGTCGCCAACGATCCGCATGTGGCGGGCGGCACCCACCTGCCAGACATCACCATGGTGGCACCGGTCTTCCATGAGGACCGGGTCGTCGCCTTCGTCTGCAACATCGCCCACCACGCCGACATCGGGGGGATGGCGCCCGGATCCATGTCCGGGGGGATGACCGAAATCTATCAGGAGGGCTTGCGGGTCCCGATGGTCCGCCTGTTCGAGGCCGGGGCGCTGCGACAGGACATTCTGGACATTCTTCTCCTCAATGCCCGCGTTCCTCAGGAGCGGGAAGGGGATTACTACGCCCAAATCGCGGCGATCGGACTTGGCGTTCGGCGTCTTGGCGAGATCATCGCGAAGTTCGGGATCGAGACCGTGGAAGCCGGGGCGGCCGATATCATCAAACGGACGGGGGAGCGTTTCCGGGGCGCGATCGCAGATCTGCCGGACGGTGTGTACACGTTCGAGGACGTGCTGGACGACGACGGCTGCGGGACTGAGGACATTCGCATCGCGCTCCGGGCGGAGATTGCCGGTGACAGGATCCGCTTCGATTTCTCCGGTACCGATCCCCAGATGACTGGAAACCTCAACGTCACCCTCAACGCGACGATGGCGTCTGCTTGTTTCGCGCTGCAGGCGTTGATCGATCCGGATTGCCCGAACAACCAGGGTCTTCTCGACGCCGTGGAGATCATCACGGAGCCTGGAACCGTCGTCGACGCGATCGCGCCCGCGGCGGTGGCCGCCCGTGCCCACACCTGTCAGCGGATCATCGATGTGGTGTTCGGCGCGCTGGCACCGGCAGCGCCAGAGGCATCGATTGGCGCGTGCAACGGGGCGAACTCGACGCTGGTGTTCTCCGGGACGGACCCGAGGACCGGGGAGCCGTATGTCTACCTTGAGACCCTCGGCGGCGGTCTGGGCGGCAGGGCCACCAAGGATGGCAAGGACGGGGTACAGGTCAATATGACCAACACTTCAAACCTCCCTGTCGAAGCCATTGAGATCGAGTACCCGTTGCTGGTCGAGACTTATGGCTTGGTCGAGGATTCTGGCGGTGCTGGGCGTTGGCGGGGCGGCATGGGCATTCGGCGCACCGTCCGGCCTTTGGGGCACACGACCTTGTTCAACGGGGTTGGGGAGCGGTTCCGGCATGAGCCCTGGGGTGTCTTCGGCGGAAAGCCCGGTGCGCCGGGCCGCTTTGTTCTGAGGGAGGACGGAGGCCAGGAGGCCGTCCTCGCGCCCAAACCACCGACGCAACCGCTTCGTTCCGACCAGACCGTCACCGTGGAAACCCCGGGTGCGGGAGGGTACGGGGCACCGAGTGAGCGGAATGAGACAAGCCGATTGGAGGATGCCGCGTCAGGCAAGTTCTCCGATCCGTATATGACCCGCCATTACTCCAGGTAAGCCCTGCAGAAATGCATCGTCGGTACATCATACTTTGATTGTTAAGTATTTAATTTCAGTAAGTTCTGTCAATTTATTGACTTCCCATAGCAAGATATGATCGAATCTTGCGATTATCTATGAAGCATTGCGGCTTATGATAGAGGGCCGCAGGCATGAGCGTCTTGGGCAGAACCATGATTGGGCAAAGACTCCTGAGGTTGGCATTGATCCTCGCAGCCTTGATCCTGCCTGGATCCGCCATCGCTACCGCACTTGAAGATGCGGCATTCGCCGGAAACGCCGATGCCCAGAACAGCCTCGGTATGCTTCATCGTGACGGGGATGGTGTGGAGACCGATCCGATCAAGGCCTACGCCTGGTTCTCGCTTGCCGCGGCCCAGGACCATGCGGCCGCCCGGACAAATCTCTCTCGTTTGCGAGATGAACTCTCATCCAAAGAAATTTTGGGTGGGCAGACGATGGCGACGGATCTCCATGCAAAGGTCACGGAACAGCGTTTACGGGCGCTGCGGCAACAGCTTGCGGCGGCCAGCCAGACGATTGTTGCGGATGAGCCGCAGACGCCGGCCCCGCTCACTATTGCGCAGGCCGATCCGCCGGCTGCTCCGGTGATCGCTCCGGTCGTTGCTGAGCCTAGACCGCTGCCTGAACCCGTTGAGGTGCAACCGGAAGAGACAGCGGCAATCCCGGCCGTGTCGCCGCCGCCCCAGGTGCCTGTGCAGGTCGCTGCCGCTCCGCCCACGACCGCACCACCTTCAGATTCAGTGATAGCGGCGTCCCAGCCATCCGCGCCCGACCCATCGCCTCTAGCGTCTTCTGATCAGACGAGCACCGCCGCTCCGGCTCTTCCAGCCTCGAAGCCGGGCTATCTGGTGCAGCTTGGCTTGTTTCGCAGTGCCAAGGGCATCCGGCGGTTGGAGCAGCGTCTTTCGGAACGGGGATTCACGCACGAGAACAGGGTCGTGACCATACGAGGGGTTGAGTACAGCCGCATTCGGGTCGGGCCATTCTCGACGAGGTCGCTCGCCCGTGATCGGGCCACGGAGCTCGATGCGTTGTTCAAACTCAAGAGCTCGGTCGTGACGGCTTCGGCTGAAGAGAGGGGTTAGATGATCGTTTTCCGTGTCGGAAACGTGAGTCTAATGGACGTTCATTAGGCTGTTGGAGACAGCCGTCAGTCTGTCCACGCCGAAGAAAAGCACACCCCATGCGCCGAGGATCAGGAACGGCCCGAATCCGATCGGCTGGTCTCGCGTTATCAAACCGAGTGCCAGCAAAACGAGACCAACGATGGCACCGGTTGCCGAGCCGATGAAAAGGACCGGGGCGAGCGACTGCCAACCGAACCAGGCGCCGATGGCAGCAAACAGCTTGAAGTCTCCCTGACCGATGGCGCGCCGACCCAAAACGACCGAAGCAACCCAATTCACCGCCATGAACCCCAGGTATCCCACGGCGGCACCGATGATGGCATCCGACGGGGCGGCAAACACGCCGAATGCATTCAGGACAAGCCCCGTCCATAGAAGGGACAGTGACAAGGCATCGGGAATCAGAAGATGGCGAACATCGATGATGGTGATGGCCAGTCCGAACCAGATCAGAACCATCGCACCCATGGCCTGAGCCGTTGGTCCAAACCAGAACAACGCGGCCATGGCGCCGGCGGCGCCCGCGAGTTCCATGACAGGGTACAAAGCCGGTATTGGGGCATTGCAGGCGGCACAATGCCCCCGAAGCATTACGTAGCTTACGAGGGGAATGTTCTCGACCGCTCTGATCCGATGGCCGCAGGAGGGACAGTTAGACTCCGGCAAGGCGAGGCTGAAATCCGCCGATTGGATGGTCCCCTTGCCGACGTGGCCTTCTTCTCCGTGCGTTTGCTGACCCAGGACTATCAAGGGAAGGCGATAGGCAACCACGTTGAGAAAGCTTCCAACGACCGCGCCAACGACGCCGGCACAAACGAACAGGAACCAGTGGGGAAGGGCGTCCATCCTCTAACGCTCCCCGCTCCCGGAGCTTTTTGTGCCCTCATACCGCAATTGCGTCACTCCGTTGGCGCGCGGGCGCCGTATGGTTCCAGAATGGCGGCGAGGGTTCCGTCGGCGACCATGTCATCCAGCGTCCGGTCGACCCGATCCACAAACGCCCGGGGAACCGATTTCTTGGAGAAGATGAGGTAGCTGCCGGTCTTCGGCGCGATTTCGATGCCCGTCGACTTGGTGGCACCGGACAGGCCGGCACGGGTGAACGCGTCCAGAATCTGCAGCCGCTCGCCGATGACCCCGTCGATCCGGCCCATGACCAGCTTCCGCGCGTTGTGCTCCTGATGGTTCACATCGTCGACAAGATCCGGAAAGCGCGCAACGGCGCGATCGTAGGCCTCTCCGAAGGAGTAGCCGCGCACTCGGCCCAAGAAGCGGCCCCGTTCGAAGAAATCCTCAAGTGACCGATACGGTGTCATATCCGCAGTCCGGACAAACAGCAGCCGTTCAAGGTCAATGTAGGACCGGCTGTACCAAGCGAAGCGTTGCCGTTGCGCCAGCTTGTTGGCAAGGGTGGACATATGGATGGCGCCATCCCGTGCCATGGTTTCCAGGATCCGGGCCCAAGGTTGCTGAACGAACGTCACCGGGCAGCCCACACGTTTCATCACAGCGACCACAACGTCCACATCTGGACCCTTCGGCCCGTCATTGGTCTGGACTGAATGGGGTGGCGTGTTGTGAGCCCCGACAACGATCTCGGTGGCGGGGCAGTGTTCGGCTGCGGCCGCATCCGGCGTCCCGAAAGGGAGCAAGAGCACCAGGGCGACAAGTCCGACCCGTTTCATTCCCGATCGTGTCACAACGCTTGGCATTAACGGATCTTGCCGGGTGACCAAGGCAGGTGCAATGCGTTCCGGCGGTGGTGATCCTACGCGGCTACGGTGTGACGTTGACGCCTCTGGCTGAACGGACCACATCCGATGTAGTTACCGCATCCGCAACACCGAAAGTCGTCGACCGTGACCGCATCGCAATCCCAGCCCGCGCCGCCTGAGACCTCCATCGCCGAAGAACAGGAGGATCTGATCGGTGAGTTCGCCTTCTTTGAGGATTGGATGGATCGGTACCAGTATCTGATCGACCTGGGTCGCAAACTTCCCCCGTTCCCGGAGGAGTACCGGCAGGACAGTTTCAAGCTGAAAGGCTGTCAAAGCCAAGTCTGGTTTGTCGGAGAGACCGTCGGCGATCGTCTGGTTTTCCACGCGGTCAGCGATGCGGCGATCGTGTCCGGTCTGATAGCGCTTCTGCTGCGGGTCTACAGCAACCGCACCCCCGGTGAAATCGTTGCGACCGATCCGGCTTTCATCCGTGAGATTGGGCTTGAGGAGCATTTGAGCCCAACCCGGAAGAACGGCCTGGGTGCCATGCTGACCGCGATCCGGTCGCGGGCCGAAGGTATGCTCGCGAGTGCGGGCTAGCATTGCTCCCGAGGGAGATCGACTGATGCCGATGATGGAAGATATCTATCAGGACCGGTTGCTGGATCTCGCGGCTGACATCCCGATGGCTGAGCCATTGGAGGATGCGGATGCCCGTGCATCGGCCAGTAGCCCGACCTGCGGCAGCCACATATCGGTCGAGGTCAAAGTCGAGGGCAACCGGCTCGTTGCCTACGCGCAGGACGTGGATGCCTGCGCGTTGGGCAGCGCGTCCGCCTCGATCTTTGCGCGCGCCGCCGTCGGCCGGCCACTGGATGAGATCCGGTCCGTGCGAGACATGGTCTTTAACATGCTCTCGGAAGATGGCCCCGCCCCAACCGGTGTATGGTCGGATTTCGCGCTGCTTCGGCCCGCACGAGTCCTAGGGAACCGGCATCGCTCCATGATGCTGTGTCTGGACGCGACGGTGGAGGCGCTGGGCCGCGTGTCATCGGGCAGTGCCGATTCGGCCTTGGGCCGTCGATCAAGCTGACACGCCGGGCAGACGCAGACCCTGTTGAGACCAGCACTCCAACGATGGCGCGCCGTGGGGCTTCGAAACCCTTGCATAATGGTAACCAGCGCCCTACGAGCATGCGAAACGGTTGTCTGGGGCCATGTGTGTTGCCGGGGTGCTGGCCTTCCCCTCGTGACTGCGATATGAGACCCGCCATGAAACCCCCAACCTTCCGCCGCAGTCCAACCGAGGTCGTCCGATGACCGAGCATCGCCGCATCCTGGTGACGGGTGGTGCCGGGTTTGTGGGCTCGAACACCGCTCTCTCGTTGAAGGCTGCGCGACCGGGGTCAGAGGTCATTGCGTTCGACAACTTGAAGCGCCGTGGCAGCGAGTTGACCCTTTCCCGTCTGCGGCAAGCCGGCGTGCAGTTCGAGCATGGTGATGTTCGGTCGGCAGAAGACGTGGATGCGATGGGGGCATTCGATCTTATGGTCGACTGTTCCGCGGAGCCATCAGTTCACGCCGGTTACGGTGCCGACCCAAGATACCTGATCAACACCAACCTCGGCGGTACGATCAACTGTCTGGAGGCCGCGCGCCGCCATGGCGCGGATGTGATCTTCCTGTCCTCCAGCCGGATCTACCCGATCAAGGCGCTGCGCGCTCTGCCGCTTGAGGTCGAAGGCGCGCGGCTGAACGTGCCTGCCGGTGCCTCCGGTGAGGGGTGGTCGCGAGAGGGGATCGCGGCGGATTTTCCGCTGACCGGCGCCCGATCCCTCTACGGCGCGACCAAACTCGCCTCCGAACTGCTCGTCGAAGAGTATGTCGACATGTACGGCCTCCGCGCGGTGGTGAACCGGTGCGGGGTCCTGACCGGTCCCTGGCAGATGGGCAAGGTGGACCAGGGGTTCGTGGTTCTTTGGGCGTCCCGCCACCTATATGGCGGCAAACTCGCCTACATGGGCTTCGGCGGGCACGGGCATCAGGTGCGTGACATTCTGCATGTCGCCGACCTCAACGATCTGCTTGAGATCCAGCTTTCCCGTCTGGACGAGATTTCCGGCTCGGTCTTTAACGTCGGCGGTGGGCTTGGCTGCAGCGTGTCCTTGGCAGAGCTGACCACAGCGTGCGCGGCCCGGGCTGGCAATAGCATCGAGATCACGGCCGACCCGGACACCCGGGCGGCCGACATTCCCTACTACGTCACCGACAACGCGGTCGCGACCGAGCGGCTGGGGTGGCGTCCCAAGAGGTCCGTCGACGACATCCTGGATGATGTTTTCCAATGGCTGACCGACCATCGCGCCCAGCTTGAGCCCTTGCTCGGCCCGGCGTGACGCGAGAAGGAGCAAACAGATGACCATCGCGCTGGTGACGGGTTCCGCCGGTCTGATCGGAGCGGAGGCGGTCGCGTTCTTCGCCGAGAAAGGCCTCGACGTTGTCGGGGTCGATAATGACATGCGGGCCTACTTCTTCGGCGAGGAAGCGTCGACGAACTGGAGCCGCGACCGCCTCGTCAAAGGTATCAACAGCTACCGTCATGAGACCGTGGACATTCGGGATCAGGACGGGCTTGAAGCGATCTTCAAGAAGTACGGTGACGAGATCGGCCTGATCCTGCACACGGCCGCCCAGCCCAGCCACGATTGGGCCGCGCGGGAGCCATTCACGGACTTCTCGGTGAACGCGACCGGGACTGTGAATATGCTGGAGTTTACCCGGCGCCATTGTCCCGAGGCCGCTTTCGTCTTCACCAGCACCAATAAGGTCTACGGCGACACCCCGAACCGGCTGCCTCTGGAAGAGAAAGAGACGCGCTGGGAAGTGGCTGAAGACCACGCCTACTTCGACAAAGGCATTGATGAGTCCATGAGCATCGACAACACGCTGCACAGCTTGTTCGGTGCCTCCAAGGTCTCGGCCGACGTGATGGTGCAGGAGTACGGCCGGTATTTCGGTCTTAAGACCGCTTGCTTCCGGGGCGGCTGCCTGACCGGCCCAGGGCATTCGGGCGCTGAGCTTCACGGCTTTCTGGCGTACCTCGCGAAATGTGCCCTTACCGGCCGGCACTACACGGTGTTCGGCTACAAGGGAAAGCAGGTCCGGGACAACATCCACTCCTTCGACCTGGTGAATGCGTTCTGGCATTTCTTCGAGGCGCCGCGTTCCGGTGAGGTCTACAACATCGGCGGTGGCCGTCACGCCAACTGCTCCATGCTCGAGGCGATCGAGATGGCGGAGCGCATGACCGGCAACACCTTCAACTGGTCGTATTCCGAGACAAACCGGGTCGGTGACCACATGTGGTGGATCTCCGATATCTCCAAATTCGAGGACCACTTCCCGAACTGGCGCCTTCAGCACGACATGGAGGGCATCATGGAGGCGGTCATCGAGGGGCAACGGTCGCGCGTTGATCTGGCGGAGGCTGGCTGATGCCGATCCTCGTTCAGTCGCTGGCGGAATGGGAGGCGGCTTTCGAGCCGAAGATGCTTTCCGTTCTGATACCGGCGCATAACGAGGAAGGTCATATCGCCGAAACCGTCGGGCTGTTCTCCGCCGCTTTGGAGCAAGAAGAGATCCCTTACGAGGTCCTGATCGTCAACGACAACTCCAAGGACCGAACCGAAGAGATTCTGAAGGACTTGTCGGAGAAGAACCCCAAGATCCGCTACGTCAACAATGCGCCCCCCAACGGTTTCGGATTTGCCGTGCGGGCGGGGCTGTCCGCGTTCAAGGGCGAGTGCGTGGCGATCGTGATGGCGGATGCCTCGGACGACCCGGCGGATCTGGTGAAGTACTATAGGAAGTGGGAAGACGGGCACGACTGTGTCTTCGGTACCCGCTTTGCCCGGGAAAGCCGGCTGGTCGACTACCCCTGGGTAAAGCTGTTCTTCAACCGCCTTGGCAACCTGTTCATCCAGGGGCTGTTCATGTGGCGCTACAACGACACGACGAACGCCTTCAAGCTCTATGGCCGGAACGTGATCGCCGGCCTACAGCCACTCCTCTCCTACCATTTCAACCTCACGGTCGAGTTGCCGCTGAAGGCGATGGCACGGGGCTATACCTACGCGATCGTGCCCAATAACTGGTACAATCGCAAAGAAGGCGTGTCGAAGTTCAAGATCGATGAGATGGCCGCGCGGTATCTGTTCATCATATTCTATTGCTGGCTTGAGCGGCGCCTCTCGAAGACCGATTACCAAAAGCGGGACGACGGCTTGCGGGACACGCAGTTGCAGGTTTGGCATCGATGAAGAAGACGGACGCCAAGGCCCAGTTCGTTTTGTATCTCGTCGTTGGCGGGAGCGCCTTCGTCGTCGACATCGCGTCTTTCGTGGCCATGACCGAGGCAGGTCTCCATTACATCGTCGCGTCGGTGTCCGCCTTCATCGTCGCCACGCTGGCCAACTACTTGCTGTCATACCGGTTGGCGTTCACGCGCGGCCGCTTCGGCCGGGGGCAGGAGATCACAAGGCTGTTCGCGGTTGCGGGTATCGGACTTCTTCTGAACACGGCTTTCGTGTGGGTGTTTGTCGAGTTCATGCAACTCGATCCGACTGTCTCCAAGATCGCGGCCGTACCGATCGTCTTGGTTTGGAACTTCCTTGGTCGGCGTCTGTTCGTCTTCCATCCCGAGATACCGGACCAGGTCATTGAAGTAAGTGCCTCCATCGTCGACCGACGCTGACGGCAACATCTCAGAGTCCGCCGTTTAATCACCGCTGCCGGGAGGGCGCGTGACCGAAGTATCCGACATTGCTGGGCGGCAGGACGGACCGGACGGCAGGAGCTGGCGGAGTGCGTTCAGCAGATGGGTAACGCTTCCCGGGCGGGAGCCGTCCACACGGAACGAATGGGCTTTCAGTCTGTCCGCGATATCCATCGCGGCCATCGCCGCGATCTGGGTGTTCTACACGTCCGCTCACGGGATCCTTGACTACCACATTCCCATGATCTTCTGGGACGAATGGGAGATGGTGGCGACATGGAATCAATGGGTTCTGAAAGGCTCGCTTGAGTCGATCATCGATCTGCACAATGAGCATCGGCTTGGTCCCACACGGTTGGCCTTTCTCGCGGACTTCGCCTTCGCAGATGGAACCGGGTACCTGAACCTCACCTTCATCTGGCTGGTTCAGTTGGGCCATCTCATCTTGTTGTGGTGGATGTTCCGGCTCGGATCGAATGCCGCAGGCTGGGCGCAGGTCCTCGTCTTCCTGATGATGGTTCCGTTCTTTTTTTCGGCTCGGCAGGCGGAGAACCTGGAGATCGGATTCCAGGTCCAGTTCGTCGGCGTCTACTTCCTGGGCTCACTGGCCTTCTGGGCGCTGAACTGGTCAACGCTGAACCCGGATGGCAGCGCCAAGTCCAAAACCTATTGGCCTGGGCTCATCGCGGCTCTGGTGCTCGCAACCACAGCGACACTGACCATGGTCTCTGGATTGCTGGTCTGGCCGGTCATGCTGCTGTTGGCCATCCGGCGGCGGGTTCCGTGGATCACTCTGGCCATTCTCGTTGGCGCCACCGGGCTGGCGTGGAGCCTTTATTTCCAGGGATACGATCCACCTGGCCACCATCCGAGTCCGCTTGAGAACTTGCGGGATCCCGAGAATGTGCTGCGGTTTCTGGCGCTCCTGCTCGGCTCACCCATGACCGATAGCGGGCAGTGGCGTACAGAAGTCGGGTTGCTGTCTCTCCTGGGGGCGATGGCGCTTATGGCCTACGCATTGCTGGCTCGCAAATGGCGGCCGAACCGGGCGGAAGCAACATTGATCTGCGCCGCAGCCTTTGCGTTCGGCGCGATGCTGGTGACGACGCTCGGGCGGGCGGATCTCGGCTTGCCCCAAGCGGTGGTCAACCGCTACGCCACGCCCGTTTACGTTTTCTTTGTGTCCATGGTGCTGGTCTTTCTGTGCCGGACGCGCTTCGCGGGCAGCATTCGGATGCAGGGTCTGTCCGTTGCCGTGGGTGCTGTCGTGTTGGCATTGATAATCTCGGCGGTCAGCATTCATCCCGGACATCTCCTGGGACAGTTCTGGCTGCTGGATCGGAAAGGTCCGGGGTGGACATCAATCGTGTCTGGTGTCGCGGATGAGGACGCGCTGCTTTCCACCTACCCGTTTCTTGAACGAACCGAGCGACGGCTCAGGATCTTGAAGCGGGACGGCAAGGCGCCGTTCCGGGGGGAGGCGTTTGTACGGATCGGGACGCCCGTCGCAGATCTCACAGAGATCCGGGACGACCAGGCGTGCAGAGGCGCGATTGACAAGATCGAAGTGGTCCCGCCGCTTGAAGGTTGGCCGGGCAGGGGCGTTCGCTTGGAAGGATGGGCCTACGACAAGGACCGGCCGTCCAGGGCACCCCGTTTGGTCTTTGTGACTGATCAGGACGACATGATCCGGGGTGTGGGGCTGACAGGTTGGTTCCGTCACGATGTGGAGAATGCGTTTGATGAAATCCACATCCTGAGAACAGGATGGAAAGGGCACGCTCGTGTCCGGCCTGGCGAGCGTCTCAACGGTTGGGTCGTGACGTCTGATGATCGTTTATGCCGGTTTCCGGATCCTATTGTCGTACCTGGGTCATAGGACCGGCGTTAGGGCCGCCATCGACCTCTTAGTTTCTGCAGGAAGCATGCGATTTGTCTTGCGCCGGACGGCCGCATGGATACAGTTTGCTTGATCGACTTGGGGCACTCCAATGAGCGCATGTGACGATAAGCCGGCCTGCGAGGAGACGGACACGTGCTATAAGGCCGTCACCAACGCGTACCGTCAGCTCAAGCTGCGGGGCGAGCGTGACGAGGTGTGTTTTCACTCTGCCGTTGCTGTCTATCGCCACTACCACCCGGAAGTAGCGCCGTCCCAGGCGCCCTATGTGATCGCCGACTGGGTTGAGTGATCACGGCCCGGCTCCGGCTGTCCCGTCTCTGGAAGACCATACGATAGTTTGATACCAAGGCGCCGACGGTGCTGGCGCGTGACTCATGTCATGTTTGATGCCTGCACAATCCTTCGGGGGCCAGATTGAGGACGACGCGCGAACCCGGCTTGGATCGGGTGACTTTTGCCGTGCACGGACGCCGCTTCGCGGGCGCCGCCGCGGCCATCGCAGGTCTTGTCTTCGCGTCGACCGCCCTTTGGAGCCTCCTTCTCTACACCCCCATTCCCGCCTGGGACGAGTGGGAGACAATCGACCTTTTCCGGGAATGGCGGGTGTCGCTCGATCCCAGCCTTCTTTTGTCTCTGCACAACGAGCATCGGTTGGGGCTCGCGAGGCTTCTGTTCTTCGCGGACTATGACGTGGCCAGCGGGACAGGAATCCTAAGCCTAACGGCCATCTGGGTCATTCAGTTGCTACACGGAATTCTGCTCTGGCGGCTCTATCTCACGTCCGGACCAGATGGAACGGGGAAGTCGCCGTGGCAACCGGCATCCATCATCGTTCTTTCAAGCATCGTGGTCCTGCTGTTCTCGGCCCGTCAGCTTGAGAATCTGATCTGGGGCTTTCAGGTCCAGTTCGTTGGTGTTTATGCACTCGCCACCCTGTCGGTTTGGTGCCTTGCTACGGCAACGCTAAACCGCGACGGCACGCCACGGCCGCGCTTGCGATGGATACCCTTCCTCGCAGCGATTGCTGCTTCGGCGACGGCGAGCACCACCATGGCATCGGGTCTGCTGGTTTGGCCCCTGGTCGCGGCTCTGGCCTTTGTCTGGCAGGCTGGGCGGGGTGTCGCCTTGTTTGTATGCGGTGCATCGATCCTGGCTTGGACCCTCTACTTCACTGGGTACGAAAGCCCGGGCCATCATGGCAATCCCCTCCTCAGCTTGCTGCGTCCGGATCAAATGATCGCCTACGTGGTCATGTATCTCGGTGCGCCGTTCGTGCCCAAGAAAGTGGTGGCCTGGATTCCGGGAATTCCGCTGCTGCTGGCGATGGTCGGTGTCATTGTGTTGTCGGCCACCCGTTGGCGGCACCGTCTCAGTCGTTCCGAATGGGTTCTGATCGGCGTCATCGCGTTCGTTCTGGGCTCGGCATTCTTGACGGCAGTCGGACGGGTCGACATCGGTATCGGTCAGTCGTCGGCAAGCCGGTACACAACCCCGGTTCATGTAGGGGTCGCCGCGTTAGCGCTCTTGGCTTTGGGGCGCAGCGAAGCGCTCCTTCGGGTCATTGGAGGACGAGCGCGGTGGGCGATCGGTGGTCTTCTCGCGTTCATGGCGGTCTTCGTGCTGGTGAACCACGTGATCTACTTGGACAAGCGCACAGGCACCCATCGCGGACTTGCCTTGGCGCGGTCCGCCTTGATCGCAGATGTCCGGGATATGGAAGCGTACCGGGGCGCTTTTCCCGACCCAACCGTTGTAGCGCGAAAGGCGCCTGCGTACAGAGACCTGGGTCTTGCCCCCTTCCATGATGGCTTGGCGGAACGCGTTGGCCAGTTGGCACCGGCGGGTTGGCGGACCGGAACGGAAGCCTGCTCCGTTCGTCTCCTAGTCGCCCAAGCCATAGCCGATGATCCAGGTGGCTGGCGGCTCGTCCTTGACGTGAGCGGCGGCAAAAGCAGTTTCCCGGTACCGCGGTTTCGGAAAACGCTTTGGGTTATCGGACCGAACGATCGTGTGGCCGGTGTTGCCTTTCCGTCCTTGAAGCCGTCCTTGGCAGGTGTGATCGGAAAAGGGGGCGATGTGTACGAAGGCCATGCGAGAACGACCGAGACATCGGGGGGGCTTGCTGATGGTCGCGTCGTGCTTGAGGTGGATGGCGACGCGCTGTGCGTCTCCGATATCCGATAGGTCTGCCTCTGCCGGCCCAAAAGGGCGGTTTGAGATCAGTCCTCGCTCCGTTTGGGTGCCGCTCTTTGGAGGTTGGCCATTCCGTCCCGGTCGAGTTCGAAGTTCGCCGCGACGAAACGGCGCGCGCCAATCGTCTGATAAAAATCCATCGCAAGGGCATTGCCGGGAAGTGCCTGCCAAGTCAGCCAGGCGCCCCCCCGGTCTGTGCAGATCCGGCCCAGCTCTGCGATCAGGGCACGGCCGACGCCCCGTCCCCGTGCCGCGTCTTCAACGAACAAGTCGAGCATGTGTAGGCCTGGCGTCCCCAGCCCAACACTGAAACTGTCGTGATAGAGCGCATAGCCGATGGTTGTGTCCTCGGCGACGGCGATCAGCCCGTCATATCGTTTCTCATCGCCGAAGCCCCATCGGATCACATCATCGGCTGAGAACGGTGCCGGCGGTTGTCCTTCATGGGCGGACAACGCAGCCGCCATCTCGCTCACCCGAACCGCGTCATCGGGTACCATCGCACGGATGGAGAACCACCCCATGTTCCTTTTGGCCGGGCGCCCCATATTTAAGCCGCTGTGTCCTGACATCGCGCATCCTGGATTTGCTCCGGGTTGCGACACCATAATAGGGACGACGGGAGGAAGACGAGGACCAGATGACCGCCGATGACAAACGGGTACCGACCAGACCGGCCCGGTCCGAACCGGGGGCGGTTGACGCGTTTCTCAAGCAGGCGCGTGGAACCCCGCCGCAGACAACCTCTAACGGACCCTCCGGTCAGAGCCAGGAGCAATCGGGCCAGTCGGTTCAGACAGCGGGCACTGGCGCCGAGCCGGCGGCCAAACGGTCATCTGCGGCCGACGTAGCCGCTTTTGTCGGCAAGGTCCGTGCGATGGCACCGGGCAGCGGCGGCGGGCGGCTTATCTTCGCGATGGATGCGACCGCCAGCCGGGAGCCGAGTTGGGACACCGCGTGTCACATCCAGGGAGAGATGTTCCGGGAAACCTCGTCCCTCGGTGGTCTCTCGATCCAGCTTGCCTACTATCGCGGCTTTGGCGAGTTCCATGCGGGGGACTGGTCCACCGATGGGGATGCGCTGCTGCGCCAGATGACTCGGGTGCGCTGTGTCGGCGGGCGAACCCAGATTGAGCGGGTTCTCCGCCACGCGGTGACGGAAACCAAGGTGAAGCGGGTTCAGGCGGTGGTGTTCGTCGGCGATATGGTCGAAGAGGATGTGGACCGGCTGTGCCATGTGGCGGGCGAACTCGGCGTTTTGGGCGTTCCGGTTTTCTGCTTCCACGAGGGAGGTGAGGCGGTATCGGCCCGGGTGCTCCAGCAGATTGCCCAGCTCACCAAGGGGGCCTATTGCCGGTTTGATGCCAGCAGCGCGAAGCAACTCCGGGATCTCCTGGCCGCGGTCGCCGTCTATGCGGCGGGCGGGCGCAAGGCGCTGACGTCTTATGCGGCCCGGCAAGGCGGGGAGCCGGTCCGCCTCCTCACCAATCAAATGAACCGCTGAGCGGGAGCTGCGCGTGATCTATCTCGTCTTCGCGATCTCCCTGATCGTTGGCCTCGGATTGGTGGCCTATTGGTTCGTCAACACCCCGCCTCAGGGCCTGAAGCGCGGCCTTACATGGCTTGGGCTGATCATCCTGATCGTGCTGGTCGGCCTTGTCGTGTTCCGGGCGCGGCTCGACCTTCTGTGGTGGGTCGCGGGTGTGGCCCTGCCGTTCCTGCTGCGGTGGCGCTCGGTCTGGAACACGCTCCGCACCACCTTCAAGAATGCCAGCGGGCCCACGCCGGGTCAGACGTCGACCATCCAGACTGATCTCCTTGAAATGACTCTGGATCACGATTCAGGCGCCATGGCCGGTCGCGTTATCGCCGGGCGATTTGCCGGGGCGGCGCTTGCGGAGATGGAACTTGCGGATCTGATCGACCTTCTCGCGGAAGCGGCGGCGACAGATGAGCAGAGCGCCCAGGTCCTGGAAACCTATCTTGACCGGGTTCACGGCGACGAATGGCGGGAGATGGCGTCCGGCGCGGGCGAGAGTGGGCAATCGTCCGGCGGCGGCGGTGGCGGGCCAATGTCGCGGGCTCAGGCCCTCAGCATTCTTGGGCTTGAGGAAGGAGCATCCCCGGATGACGTCCGGGAGGCGCACAAGCGGCTTATGAAGGCGAATCACCCCGATCGTGGCGGTTCTACGTGGCTCGCCAGTCAGATCAATCGCGCAAAAGACACTCTTCTTGGTACGTCCTGAGGGTTTCCTTGCCTAAATCGGTGGCGCTGTGGCAATAACGGGCACCGTTTTCGCGGGTGCCGGCCACTCAGTTGCCAGGTTCCGGCACGTCGCCTCGGTGCGATTAATCTGGAGTTCCCATGCCCGTTCCCGTGCGCAAGGCCATCTTTCCGGTCGGTGGTCTCGGTACGCGCTTTCTCCCCGCGACGAAGTCGATGCCGAAGGAGATGCTGCCGGTCGTCGACAAACCGCTGATCCAGTATGCGGTTGAAGAGGCGCGAGAGGCGGGTATCGAGGAGTTCATTTTCGTCACTGGCCGCGGCAAGGCGGCGATCGAAGATCACTTCGACCATACGTTTGAGCTCCAGCAAATGCTGACGGAGCGGGGCAAGGACGATTCTCTCCGGGTGGTCAAAGCGACCATTCCTGAGCCGGGCCAGATGGCCTATACCCGCCAGCAGGAGCCGCTGGGGCTTGGACATGCCGTCTGGTGCGGCCGGAACTTTGTCGGCCAGGAACCTGTCGCCGTCCTCCTCGCCGACGACCTGATCCTTGCGAAGCGGGGCTGCCTTGCCCAGATGATCGATGCCTACAACAAGGTCGGCGGCAACATGATCGCGCTGATGGAAGTGGAGAAGGAGGCAACGGCATCCTACGGGGTGGTAAAGCCCGGAGACGTCGACGACCGCATGGTCGAGGTGCGGGGTCTCGTGGAGAAGCCGAAGCCGGAGGAAGCGCCCTCAAACCTCGCCGTCATCGGCCGCTACATTCTCCAACCGAAGGTCTTTGAGGACTTGGCGCGGTTTGAGCGGGGAGCCGGTGGCGAGATCCAGTTGACCGATGCGCTTGCCCGGCAATTGGGCCTTCAGCCTTTCAACGGCTATCTGTTCGAAGGCCGCCGCTTCGACTGCGGCAACAAGATCGGCTTCCTGGAAGCCAATATCGCCTATGCCCTGGACCGGGCGGAGATGGCGGACTCCGTGCGGTCCATTTTGAACTCCTACGCTACGTAAAGGTGCCCCCATGCGCATCGCGATGATCGGAACCGGATATGTCGGGCTCGTCTCCGGCGCCTGTTTCTCCGAGTTTGGCCACGAGGTGGTCTGTGTCGACAAGGACGAGGGCAAGATCGCTCGTCTTCTTGAAGGCGAAATGCCGATCTTCGAGCCCGGTCTCGACAGCCTCGTCCATCAGAACGTGAAGGCAGGCCGCCTCAGCTTCACAACCGACCTCAAGAAGGGTGTGGAAGGGGTTCAGGCGGTCTTCATCGCGGTCGGCACGCCCAGCCGGCGGGGCGATGGGCATGCGGATCTCAGCTACGTCTACAAGGCCGCCGAGGAGATCGCCGAAGCGTTGACCGACTACGCGGTGATCGTCACCAAGTCGACAGTGCCCGTCGGTACGGGCCGGGAGGTCGAGGCGATCGTCAAGCGAGTCCGGCCCGATGCGGACTTCGACGTTTGTTCCAATCCCGAGTTCCTGCGGGAAGGCTCCGCCATCGAAGACTTCATGCGGCCCGACCGGGTCGTCATCGGGACGGATGGCGAGCGGGCGCGCGAGACCATGCGGGAGCTTTACAGCCCGCTGAACCTGATCGAGACGCCGATGCTGGTGACGACGCTGCAAACCAGCGAGCTGATCAAGTACGCGGCCAACACGTTTCTCGCCACCAAGATCACCTTCATCAACGAGATCGCCGATCTCTGCGAGCAGGTTGGCGCCGACGTGCATGACGTCTCGAAGGGCATCGGGTTGGACGGCCGTATCGGCAAGAAGTTCCTGCATCCGGGGCCGGGCTACGGCGGGTCCTGCTTCCCGAAGGATACGCTGGCACTTGTCCGGACCGCCCAAGAGGCGCAGTCGCCGCTTCGCATTGTTGAGACGGTGGTTGATATCAACACCAAGCGGAAGTTGCGCATGGCCGACAAGATCGTGGCGGCCTGCGGGGGCGATGTGTCGGGCAAGACCATTGCCGTGCTGGGTCTGACCTTCAAGCCGAACACGGACGATATGCGGGACAGCCCCAGCCTGGACATCGTTCCAGCGTTGGAAGAGCAGGGCGCCACCATCCGGGCCTATGACCCCGAGGGCATGACCGAGGCGTGTCATATGCTGCCGGACGTCGTCTATTGCGAGACCAGCTATGAGACGATGGGCGGTGCCGATGCCCTTGTCATCGTGACCGAGTGGAATGAGTTCCGCGCCCTCGACATGGCGCGGGTCCGCTCCCTGCTGAAGAACCCGGTGATCGTTGACCTGCGCAATGTGTACGACCCTTCCGACATGGTCGATGCAGGCTTTGACTACATCTCGATCGGCCGGCCGGCGGCCCACCGGGCCGAGGCGGCAGAGTAATGTCGGCGGGGCACGATTTCGACCCGACGATCCTGCGGGAGTACGATATCCGCGGCATCGTCGGAGACACCTTGTCGGCTGAGGATGCCACCGCGATCGGCCGGGCGTACGGCTCCATCCTGGTTCGGGACGGCGGCAAGAAGGTTGCGGTCGGACGGGACGGCAGGCTGAGTTCCCCCGAGATGGCGCAAGCCCTGGCCGACGGCCTGGCGTCGACTGGGCTCGAGGTTGCCGATATCGGGCAGTGCCCCACACCTCAACTGTACTTCGCGGTCCACCATCTTGAGGCTGATGGCGGGATCATGGTGACCGGCTCCCACAATCCGCCCGACTACAACGGCTTCAAAATGATGTTCGGCACGGGGCCGTTCTTCGGCGATGACATCCAGAAGCTCGGCGCGCTGGCAGCGGCCGGCGACTTTGTCGTCGCGGACGGAGAGATCCGCCAGACCGATACCCACGATGCCTATCTCGACCGCCTTATGGAGGGCTACGCCGGATCGCGCCAGCTTTCCGTGGTTTGGGATTGCGGAAACGGCGCGGCTGGGCCCGTGGTTCGGGACATCTGCACCCGTCTGCCGTCTTCCCACAGTGTCCTGTACATCGAGGTCGACGGCACCTTCCCCAACCACCATCCGGATCCTTCTGTACCGGAAAACCTGGCGGACCTGATCACCACGGTCCGCGATGGCGGGGCGGATGTCGGCATCGCGTTCGACGGGGATGGCGACCGTATCGGTCTCGTCGATGACGAAGGTGAGATGCTGTTCGGAGACCAGCTTCTGATGTTGCTGGCGGAGGATGTGCTGAAAACCCATCCTGGTGCCACGATCATCGGCGATGTGAAGGCGAGCCAGGTCCTCTACGACCATGTCGCGGCCCACGGTGGCACGCCTTTGATGTGGCGGACCGGCCATTCGCTCATCAAAGTGAAGATGAAAGAGGTCGACTCCCCTCTCGCGGGTGAAATGAGCGGGCACGTGTTCTTCCGGGACCGGTATTACGGGTTCGATGATGCGCTCTATGCCGCTGTCCGGGTGCTGGAGATCCTCGCCAACCGGGACGAGAAGCTTTCGGACTGGCGGAAACGGCTGCCCGACCTGTTCAACACCCCGGAGATCCGAATTGACTGCGCCGATACCAAGAAGTTCGGCGCCATTGATGCGGTAAAGGCATACCTTGCGGCGCAGGACGGCATCGACGTGTCGGAGGTGGATGGCGTGCGGGTGAACACGGCCTATGGCTGGTGGCTGCTTAGGGCGTCCAACACCCAGGCGGTGCTGGTGGCCCGGTGTGAGTCAACGTCGGCCGACGGTTTGGAGCGTCTCAAGGATGACCTCCGCTCGGCTTTGGTTGCCGCGGATGTCGAGGTTCCTGCTCTCTGAGGAGACGCCCGTTGGGTCGGGTTGGCGCAAGGCGTCAGCCCTCTCCTACCTCCGCGAGTTCCAGCCCGGTCGCGTTCGGCACGGCCACGCAGGGGAGATGGCGTGCCACCAACTCGGCGCAGGCCGTCCGGGCGGCAATTTCATCGAGACCGATGATGCGCGCCCGGAAGATCGTTCCAGCTTCCTTCCGGACCGACTGAACCGAGTCCGTCGCGTCTTCGGGAAGGTCCGGAATGTGCTCACGAACCGTACGGAGAATCCGCTGCGCCGGTTTCGCGGACGTATAGGCGCCCACCTGAATGCCCCAGACGGATGTTTTCTTAGGCTTGCTGCTGGGTGCCGCCTGGATGGCTGCCCGATCCAGTGACGCATGTGCCGGCGGGGCCGGTGGTGGGGGCGGGGCTGGGGTCCGCGTCGACGCTTGCGCCGCCGAAATCAGCGACGGCGTCGTTCCCTCGGCCTTCGCCAGTTGCGTGGGACGTGGCAGCGGCAAAGGCGGCGCGTTCCGGTTCAAGCGGAATGCGTAGCGCGTGCGGGCTGTCTTGAAACCCTTGGTCAGAATCTTGACCATATGGCGGTCCCGCGACCGGCTGGATTTCCCGCCGAAGACAACGCCGATCAAATGCGCTTCCGGCCGTTTGACGGAGGACACCAGATTGAAGCCCGAGGCGCGGATATACCCGGTCTTCACCCCGTCGGTGCCTTTGTAGTTCCCTAACAACCGGTTATGGCTCCGGTAGGTGCGCCCGCCCCATTTGAAGCGGGAGGTCCGGAAGTAGGCGTAGTACTGCGGGAAGTCCTTCTGGATCGCAAGACCCAGCTTCGCCATATCCCGGGCGGTGGAGAGTTGGCGGCGGTTCGGCAAGCCGGACGCGTTGCGGAACTGGGTCCGCTTCATGCCAAGCGCTTTTGCCTTCTCGGTCATGCGCCGGGCGAAGGCGATCTCTGAGCCGGCGAGTCCCTCGGCGACAACTGTCGCAACATCGTTTGCGGACTTGACCACCAATGCCTTGATCGCGTCTTCCACGCGAATGGTCTTTCCGCGCCGAAGGCCGAGTTTTGACGCTGGTTGACCCGCAGCGCGTTTGGAGACCTTGAGCTTCGTGTTGAGGGTGACCTTCTTTTTCTCCAGCGCTTCAAACAGGAGATAGAGCGTCATGATCTTCGTGAGAGAGGCGGGATATCGCCGTGTGTCGGCGTTCCGGGAGAACAAGACCTCCCCGCTTTCCACGTCCATGACCAGGGCGGCGTACTTCGCATCCGCGGTCCTGGGCGCCGCTATCAGCAGCGTCAGAAGGACGAACGCCGCGCAGAAGGCACCGAAGAGCGACGACGTCATTCGCCGATTGCCTTGAAACTGGCGCGCGAATCCAAAGACCATCCCATTCCCCCGTCGACGACCGGCGAGCCATAAGGTAGGTTTCTCATTCCCGGACAGATCTTATTTATCGTATGAACAGATGTCCATAACTTACTGAAAAATGTTGTGAAGGTCCGCTTCTTATTCAGTCTCGACCCATTGTTCGCGGATGCAGCAATGCCAACATTTTTTGTGCGGTGCACAAAAAATCATTGACCTCGGCAGACCACTGATTAAATTAGCGGCATGTTGCGATGCAGCATGAGAGACGTGTCGGCAATGGGGCCTAGAGGGCGATGCCCGCTCTTCGGATCGGGCACCGTACGGACCGCCGAGCGTTGTCGCTAACCCCATGCATCGGGAGAGATTGAAATGGTTGCGAAGAAGACGACTGCTGCGGCTGCCGCCAGCACCGACGCCGCCGAGACGGTTGAGACCATGGTGAAAGCCGGCCAGGAAGCCGCTCAGCAGACCTACGAGAAGGCCGTGTCCTTCACGCAGGAGAACGTGGACAAGGCCGCGAAGGCTTTCATGGGCGGCTATGATGAGTTTGCCGTTATCGGCAAGGGCAACTATGACGCCTACGTCGCGTCGATGAACGTCCTCGTGAAGGCGTTCGAGGAGATGGGCAAAGAGGTCTTCACCTTCACCCAGGGCTCGCTCGAGAACTCCGTCAAGGTCGGCAACGAGCTGATGGCTGCCAAGACCCTGAACCAGGTTGTCGACGTTCATAACGCCTACGCGAAGTCGGTTTTCGACTCCGCCATGGCCGAGGGCACCAAGCTCTCTGAAATGTCGATCAAGACCGCGAACGACGCGATCGCCCCGATCCAGGAGCGCGTGAACGTCACGGTCGAGAAGTTGTCGAAGCCGGTCGCCGCCTAACCGGCAGACGCTTCGACGTCAGATCAGGCTCACGCCCAATTCGGTGAGCCAAGTGATTGAGGGCATTCGCGACAGCGGATGCCCTCTTTCTTTGCGGCCAGCGTGCGCCGAGTGGCCGGTCACTTGCGGCGATACGGTGGAACCAATTCGCTACCAGGAGATTGCCGGGGCGGCGGGCACAATGCCGTGGGGGTTCCGGTTCGGGTTGGGCGAATTGTATCCCTGGCGGTAGATATCGAACCGCACCGTCTCCGCAACGCCTGGAAGCGCGTAGAGCCGGCGCGCATAGGCCCAAAGTGCTGGGAAATCGATCAACCGCTTCCGCGTACACTTGAACGCTTGGAAGTAGGCGGCGTCAAACCGGGCAAGTGTCGGAAAGAGACGCACATCCGCCTCCGTCAGCCGGTCTCCCGCCACATAACCGGTTTCGGAGAGCTGGTGCTCAAGCGCATCCAGCGTATCGAAAACCTCGGAAACCGCTTCGTCATAAGCTGTTTGTGAGGAAGAGAACCCGGCTCGATAAACGCCGTTATTGAGCGTGGGGTAGATACGGTCGTTCCAAGCATCGATCGAGGGGCGCAGATCCTCGGGATAGAGATTGGGCGCGGAAGCATGGACGGCCCGAATGCCAAGTTCAGCATCCGGACGATGTCCGCCGACTCATTGCTGACGGCCGTTCCCCGTTTGGTGTCCCAGAGCAGGGGGACCGTGACCCGTCCGGTGTATGCGGGGTCACCGCGCGTATACACTTCGTGAAGCGCTGAACACCCGAACAGCTCATCCACATACCCGGCGTCGGGATCGAATACCCAGCCGTCCCCGGTTCGCCTGGGCGCGACCATGGAGACCGATATGGCGGTCTCGAGGCCAAGGATCGCCCGAACAAGAAGAGCACGATGTGCCCACGGACAATTCCAGGCGGCGTAAAGATGATAGCGGCCCGGCTCGGCCTCAAACCCGCCCTGTCCCGTTGGGCCTGGGCTTCCATCCGGGGTGATCCAGTGCCTGAACGCCGCGGGTGTTCTCCGCCAACGTCCGTCCGGATCCGTCTGCGCCACGTCGCTGTCATCCGTCCAGCGCCCGTTGATCAGCATTCCCATCGCGGTCGACCCCTAGGCCGCCTTGCTGTCGAGAGCATCCCGGCCGTGTGGTGTATCGAAGTCGAGAAAGGCCGGCGTTGTCGGAATGATGCGGTGCGGGTTCACCGATTCATGGCTGCCGTAGTAGTGAAGCCGTGCATTCTGGAGGTCGACCAGCCCCGAGATCCCCGGATGCTGATAAAGATCACGCGTATAGGCCCAGAGTGCCGGGTAATCCACGATCCGCCGTTTCGTGCACTTGAAGTGAACATTGTAGACCGCGTCGAACCGGAACAGTGTTGGGAAGAGGCGCCAGTCCGCTTCTGTCTGCTGTCCGCCAACCAGGTAGCGCTGGCCTGAGAGCCGTTCTTCCAGCCAATCCAGGGTCTCGAAAAGCGGATCTACGGCGGCGTCATAGGCCGCTTGGGTCGTCGCGAAGCCGCAGCGGTACACACCGTTATTGAGCGTTGAGTAGATCCGCTCATTGACGCTGTCGATCTCCTCCCGCAACGCTTCTGGGTAGTAGTCACCCGGCGTGGCGCCAACCCCGTCAAACGCCGAGTTGAACATGCGGATGATCTCAGCGGATTCGTTCGAAACGATCGTACCCCGTTCCTTGTCCCAAAGGATCGGAACGGTCGACCGGCCTGTGTAGCTGGAATCCGCCGCCGAGTAGATCTGATGGACATACCGGGCACTGTTGATGGGGTCGGGGATGACATGGTCGCCGTCCTCGAAGGACCACCCGTTGTCTCCCATCAGCCAATGGGTGACGGAGATGTCGATCATGGGTTCAAGGCCCTTGAGGGCCCGGAAAATCAGCGTCCGATGCGCCCAGGGACAGGCCATCGAGACATACAGGTGATATCGCCCGGCCTCGGCCTTGAAGCCGCCTTCACCCGACGGTCCGGGCGCGCCGTCGGCGGTAACCCAGTTCCGGAAAGCCGATGCCCGGCGTTTGAACTGGCCGGATGCCGAGGGCTGGATCAGATTCTCCGTCTGCCAAACACCGTCTACGAGCTGTCCCATGGCATCCTCTCATCTGCGCTGATGTATTTCCTCGGCCTAAGCCGCTTTTTTGGTGTCGCGTGCTTCCTTCGCCGCGGCGAATGCCTCTCGGATCTCGGCGAGTTTCGCATCGCCACCCCTGGCCAACCGGTCGGCTGGGATGATCGTTGCGTTCGAGATTCCGATGAAGCCCAGGAAGTGCTTTATCCAGCCGCTGACGAAATCGATGCTGCTTCCGATCTCGGTACCGCCGGAGGTGATGATGACATACGCGGTCTTGCCTTCGAGGAGGCCGATCGGCCCGTTTGGCCCATACTTGAAGGTCACCCCTTTGCGCGCGACCATGTCCGCCCAGGACTTGAGCGCCGCCGGCATGGAGAAGTTGTATATCGGCGTGCCGATCACGATCGTGTCCGCCGCCTGGAGTTCTGAGACGAGTTGGTCGGATGTCTCGAGCGCCTTACGCTGCGCGTCTGTCCGGTCGGCATCGTCCAGAAAGAGTCCGCTGATCATCAGATCGTCGACGGGCGGAAAGCCGTCGGCCACATCACGGTAAATGACGGTCTCGCCGGTCTCGGCCAACTGGTTGACCAACTCACGGCCGAGCTTCCGGCTGTCCGAGCCGTCATGGCGTCCGCTTGCATCAAGATGAAAAATCGTCATCGGATTGTCTCCGCATCGGTAGCGATGCCGTACTAGGTAGAGGCTCAAACGCGATGTTCCAGAGCGAATAGTGAGCCCATTGATGCGGTCCTAGAAAAGCTGAATCGGCCGAGTTGCTTGACACAACACTGTTTCCAGACGAGGGAAATCAGTGGTCTCTTCCAGGGCGGCGTTTATGGCGGAAGAAAATGGGCAAGTGGCGAAGGGCCCCGACGAGGCTCTGATCGACGGAATCGTCGACGCCCGCACCGCGCCGTTCATTCTCGCCGCAACCATTCTCGCGTCGTCCATGGCATTCATCGACAGCTCGATCGCAGGCATCGCCTTGCCCGCAATCGGTCTCGACCTTGGCGCCAGTTTCCAAGCGCTTCAGTGGGTCGTGAACGCCTACACGCTGATGCTGGGCGGCTTGATCTTGGTCGGCGGCGCGGTCGGCGACAGGTTTGGACGGCGGCGGATCTTCCTGGTCGGCATGGTAACCTTTGCGGCTGCCTCTCTTGCCTGCGCGATGGCGCCCACGGTCGAGGCACTGATCGCAGCCCGCGCCGCCAAGGGTGTCGGGGCCGCATTGTTGGTTCCCCAGAGCCTCGCCATCATCGCCGCGTCCTTCCCGCGCGAGCGGCGCGGACGCGCGATCGGGATCTGGGCCGCGGCGTCCGGTATCACGACGACAATCGGGCCACCGCTGGGCGGGTTCCTGTTGGATACACTCGATTGGCGGGCCGTCTTCTGGATAAACCTGCCCTTGGCGGCCATCGCCGTTTGGCTGACGGCCCACTACGTGCCCCGCGTGCTGCCGAGAAAGGCCGACGGCCCACTTGATTGGCAGGGGGCCTGTACTGCCATCCTTGGATTTGGATTGCTCACCCTTGGGCTGACATTGATGTCCGATCCCGATGTTCCGAGACCAGCGGTTCTCTGGTGTATCGCCGCGGGCGTGGTCGGGGTTATCGCCTTCGTCCGGATCGAGCAGAAAGGGGCGGCACCCCTGGTACCCATGGCGCTGTTCCAAAGCCGCGCGTTCACGATCGCGAATGTGACGACACTGCTGCTCTACGGGGCCATCGGCGCGATCTTCTTTCTGCTGCCCTTCGATCTTATTGCCCGGCGCGGCATGTCCGCGGGTGAGGCGGGGCTGGCCATGCTGCCGATCGGCCTGATCATCGGAGCGCTCGCCCGAAACGTGGGCGCGTTCGCCGATCGCCGGGGTCCCCGGGAGCCGCTGGTTCTGGGGGCGGTCTGCGTGACCGCCTCAGGCCTTTTGTTCGCGGGCGGATTCGACGGCGTCTGGCTGGGCGCGATGCCGCCGATCCTTGCACTCGGGTTCGGCCTTGCCTGTATCGTCACGCCGCTTACGACGGCTGTCATGAACTCCGCCCCCGACGTTCTGTCCGGCGCGGCATCCGGGGTCAACAACGCGGCCAGCCGCTTGGCGGGCCTCTTCTCTATCGCGCTCTTGGGATCGATCGCGTCCATCGTCTTCATGGGCGGCGTGGAGACAGCCGGGCTAGCGGCGGAGGGGCGCCGGTTCGGTTTGCTTCCCGATCCCTCTGACCCCGAGTTTGAGCCGCTCGCCGCCGCGTTTCGCGATGGCTATGCCTGGGCGATGCTCTTGGCGGCCCTGCTTTCAGCGATTGCGGCGATTGTGGCCGCTCTCTTCATACCTGGCCGCCCAGCGACGGACCCAGAGACGGCTGCGGCTGACTGAGCAGCCCCGCTAAGCCCCCTTGCCCTCCGAATGAACGGCGCGCCAAACCGCTTCAGGGGTGGCCGGCATGTCGAGATGCGTCACACCGTGACCGGCCAAGGCATCGATGATCGCGTTCATCACCGATGGGAGCGCCCCGGCACAGCCCGCCTCGCCGCAGCCCTTCGCGCCCACAAGATTGGTGGTGCAGGGGACGGGGTGGCTGTCGTATCGGAAGAACGGCGCGATGTCCGCCCGGGGCATGGCGTAGTCCATGAACGAGCCGGTGACGAGTTGCCCTTCGGAGTCGTAGCGGGTGTGCTCCATCAACGCCTGACCCAAGCCTTGCACAATGCCGCCATGAGCCTGGCCTTCGACCAGCATCGGGTTCACCACCACACCGAAGTCGTTGACCATGGAGTACCTGACGACGTCAACGACGCCCGTGTCGGGATCGATCTCGACCTCGCACACGTGACAGCCGTTCGGGAATGCCGAGGGCCCTGTGGTGTGGGCCAACGACACGTCCAACGAAGTTGGCAGGCCGTCAGCGGGCGTGATCAACCCGGTCCGGAGACCGTCGGCCAAATCAATAAGGCCAATCGTTCTGTCGGTGCCCGCGATCGCATAGCGACCCTCCGAGAACTCCACATCTTCAACAGCAGCCTCAAGCGCATGGGCGGCGAGCGTCTTGGCTTTCTCGATGAGAACATCACCGGCCTCGATGATCGCCCCGCCCGAGGACATCATGGACTTCGACCCGCCGGTCCCACCCCCGACGATCAGCTGGTCGCTGTCGCCTTGGAGTAGGCGGATCCGCTCGAATGGGATGCCGGTGCGGCTGTGAAGAACTTGGGCGAATGCAGCCGCGTGGCCTTGGCCGTAATCGAGGGTGCCGCTGATGATCGTCACGGTTCCGTCGTCCTCGAACCGGATGCCGCCCATTTCCTTTCCCGGGGGACCGGTGACTTCGAGATAGTCGCTCATCCCGATCCCGCGGAGCTTGCCGCGTGCCTCGCTTTCGGTCCTTCGCTTAGCGAAACCATCCCAGTCCGAGAAGTGCACCGCCTTCTCGAACACCGCTGGGAAGTCTCCACTGTCGTAGGTCATGCCCGATGGGGCGGAATAGGGGATCTGGTCAGCGCGGATATGGTTGCGGCGGCGGAGCTCCAGCCGGTCGATGCCCATCTCACGCGCGGCTGTGTCGATCAGGCGCTCGATGTAATAGTTCGCTTCCGGTCGACCAGCACCCCGGTACGCACTCACCGGCGAGGTATTGGTCATGCAGCACTTGGTGTTGATATCGAGGACCGGCGTCTTGTAGACGGAGACCACGTTCTTCACGGCGTTGAGCGTTCCCGGCTGTGGCGCTACAGAGCTGAGATAGGCGCCGACATTGGCAAACGCCGTTGTTCTCAGAGCTAGGAAGTTGCCTTCCGCGTCGAGCGCCAGTTCCGCCGTCACCTCATGATCACGGCCGTGGTGGTCCGAGACGAAGCTGCCCGAGCGATCGTCCGTCCATTTCACGGGACGGCCGAGATCCCGGCAGGCATGGAACAGGCAGGTGTACTCTGGATACGGATTTCCCTTCATGCCGAACGATCCGCCGACATTGGGCGTGAGGACGCGGACCTTGTCGGTCGGCACATCGAGGATGTGATTGGCGAACATGTTCCGGAGACCGAATGCCCCCTGGCTGGCCACGTGGATGGTCCAGACTTCTGTCTCCGCATCGAAGTCCACGACGGCGGATCGCGGCTCTAGTGCCGCGACCACAACCCGGTTGTTGAGGATGTCGAGCTTCGTCACATGGGCGGCTTCAGCGAATGCCTTGTCGGCCGCTTCGGTGTCGCCGAAGTGGTAGTCGAGGCACACATTCGCCGGCACGTCGTCATAGAGACGCGGAGCTTCGGGTTCGGCTGCCCGCTTGGCGCTTGTCACCGCCGGGAGCGCTTCAATGTCCGGGTCCACCGCTTCGGCCGCATCGCGCGCCTGATCAGCGGTTTCCGCGACCACAAAGGCGATCGGGTCACCCACAAACCGGACCTTGTCCGCCGCCAGCGGAGGGCGCTTGGGCTTATGCATCTCCGAGCCGTCCCAGTTCTTGAAGGGAACGACGCATCGGATGGAGCCATACGCAGCAAGATCCGCGGCTGTGTAGACGGCGAGGACGCCGGGCATGGCCCTCGCGGCTTTGGTGTCGATGGTCTTCAGAATGCCATGAGCGTATTGGCTTCGGACGACATAGCCGTAAGCCTGCCCCTCAAGGCTGATGTCGTCGGTATAGCGGCCCTGTCCGGTCAGCAACGTGGGATCTTCGGTGCGGCGAACCGGTTGGCCGATTCCGAACTTGGTGGTTGCCCAAGCGGCGTCGCTCTGAGGTCCGTCCATGCCGCGCATCCTTTCCTGTGAGGGATGCGAGCAAACTGGGCGGCCGGGAACACCTCTTCAAGGGAGACCGCTTCCGCTGTGCGAAAAGGACACGGATGCGGCGGCCAATGCTCCGAAAAGGGAACGGAGCGGCATAGGCCGCTCCGCCGTGATTGTCGTGTTCTGGACGCGACGTTCTTGAAGGAAGCTGTTTACGCAGCTTGGGCTTCGAGCTTCGGTGCGCCGCTGTCGATCGCGATCTTCCGAGGCCGCTTCTCTTCGGGGACCTCACGCACGAGGTTCACGTGCAGAAGCCCATTCTCAAGACGGGCACCGGTCACCTTGATGAACTCAGCGATCTCAAACCGCCGCTCAAAAGTGCGGGCGGCGATGCCGCGATGCAGGTAGGTCCGCTTCTCACCGTCTGCCGGTTGGTCCTTCTTTCCGACAACGGTAAGCGTCGTGCCCTCGACGGACACATCAATCTCGCCGTCCGCGAAACCCGCTACGGCCATCGAGATCCGATAGTCGTTTTCGCCAACCTTCTCAATGTCATAAGGCGGGTAGCTGGGCGCATTTGGCGCATCGGCGCTTCGGAGCGCGCTGTCGACGAGCCGGGCCATCCGGTCAAAACCGACGGTCGAGCGAAACATGGGGGAAAAGTCTACGGTACGCATGGTCCACGTTCTCCTTGATAAGCAACATGGTATTCAGTTGTGATGACGCTTGCCCTCCCGCATGGCGGCGATGGCTGTCCGCGTCGCCGGAACCCCAATTGGGCATCCCGACAACCCACAGATTGGGAACACGGTGTGTGGGTTCAAGTCCCCTGCCAGCCGATCGCTCGGTCGAGCACATCGACAAGGCCCGCAGACTATGCGGTAGCGCCGAAAACAGGGTTAATGCTTGAAATCAAAACCATTACGCGTGTGGGCGATTAGGATCGCTCCACCAACAAGGGTTTGACGAAGGCGATTTGTTTCGCTAGCGTAATGAGGAAAGGGCGGTTTATCGAACCACGGGAAGTATGAGCCTGTGACATCCGAAGACGCAAGACCCAGACAGGAAAACAGCGCGCTCAGCGTGGCTGCGGTTGTTTTCGAAGGCCCTTACAACGAGACGATGTCACTGCTTGAGGAAGCCAGGAGCTTC
Organism: Thalassobaculaceae bacterium; assembly: GCA_963691835.1. GTDB lineage: Bacteria > Pseudomonadota > Alphaproteobacteria > Thalassobaculales > Thalassobaculaceae. The sequence continues at coordinate 1,471,367 of OY829383.1, read as the reverse complement.
GCGGAACAATCGACGGCGGAAAGCGCGCGATCGCGGCGGCTTGCAACCGACAGTCTCGACCTGCCCATCCACAAACTCCGGGCAAGCTGCGAAGCGCTTCGGGTGACGTCGCGGCTGTCGAGTTGCCTTGCATGGCTGCTGGTTCGGAAAGCAGTTGGTGCCGGCGAGTTAACAGAGATCGAAGGATGCCAGCCGGAGCATCGACTTGAGGTGACCGAAATCTGTCTTGATGTAGACGGCGAGGCGGATGATGACTTGCCTCGCGAACTTCGACGCCTTCTGACGCAAAGCCGCAAAATGTACGAACGGGTGCAAAGGCTGGATCACCAGTGCGCGACCCGCGTCCTCCCCGCCTAGGACGTTGGCGGGCCCGCACATCCGCCAAGGCATGTGCAGGCCCGGGTTTTCAGTCTTCTAGATGCGGTTCAGCGCACTGACGACGGCGCGCACCGGTGCCATCGTGATCGACGTATCGATGCCGACCCCGAAAACGCTCTTGCCGCTCTCATCCGGGACAAGAAGCTCGATATGGGCCGCGGCTTCGGCGTCCGAGCCGAAATTCCGTGTGTGCTCGGCGTAGTCTTTGAGCCGGAATTGCACCCCGAACGTATCCTTCAAACCCTTTACGAAAGCGGCCACGGGGCCATTTCCGGACGCCTCCACCCGGTGGTCTGAGCCATCCTTGGAGACGATTGCGACGATCTCTTCCATCCCGGGTTCTGACTTGGACGAACCCGACGTGAAGGAGACGAGGCGATAGAGTTTCCCGGGTTGGCTGATGAACTCGGAGTCGAAAGCCTCCCAAATGCCGTCCGAGGTGATCTCCTTACCCGTCGTATCGGTGATCTTCTGGACGACTTGGCTGAACTGCGCCTGCGCGGCCTTCGGCAGTTTGATCGCGTGATCTGTTTCCAGAATGTAGGCGATCCCGCCCTTGCCGGATTGGCTGTTCACCCGAATGATCGCCTCGTAGGTCCGCCCGATGTCGGCTGGGTCGATCGGCAGGTACGGGACTTCCCAGACTGCGCTGTTCGAGGTCTCGATCGCGTGCATGCCTTTGTTGATGGCGTCCTGGTGCGAGCCACTGAAGGCGGTATGCACCAACTCCCCCGCATAGGGGTGGCGCGGATGGATCGGCAACTGGTTGCAGTACTCAGCCGTTTCCATCAGCCCATTGATGTCGGAGAAGTCCAACTCCGGATCAACGCCTTGGGTGAACAGGTTCAGCCCCAGCGTCACAATGTCCACATTGCCGGTCCGCTCTCCGTTTCCGAACAGCGTGCCCTCAACACGGTCGGCGCCCGCCATCACAGCCAATTCCGTCGCCGCGATACCGGTTCCCCGGTCATTGTGGGGGTGGACCGACAGGATAATCGCATCCCGGCGGGAGAACTGCCGGTGCATCCACTCGATCTGATCGGCATAGATGTTCGGTGTCGCCATCTCCACCGTTGACGGCAGATTGATGATGACAGGGTTCTCCGCGGTGGGCTGCCACACATCCATAACCGCTTCGCAGACGTCCAGCGCGTAGTCGAGCTCGGTACCCGTGAAACTCTCCGGCGAGTACTGGAGGCGCACGTTCGTGCCTGCCGCCTTCAACCGCTCGATCTCCCGTGCGACCAGCTTCGCGCCCTCGACGGCGATCTCTTTCACGCCGTCGCGATCGCTTTGGAACACGACGCGGCGCTGTAACTCGGAGGTGGAGTTGTAGAGATGCACGATGGCGTTCTTCGTGCCCATGAGGCTGTCGATCGTCCGCACGATCAGGGGTTCACGCGCCTGGGTGAGGACCTGGATGGTGACGTCGTCGGGGATCAGACCCTGCTCGATGATCTCCCGGATAAAGCCGAAATCCGTTTCCGAGGCAGCCGGAAATCCGACCTCAATCTCCTTGAAGCCCATCTCAACCAGGGTCTTGAACATCCGGTGTTTCCGGGTGCTGTCCATGGGGTCGACCAGGGCTTGGTTGCCGTCGCGCAGATCTACACTGCACCACACGGGCGCTTTCGAGATCACGGCACTTGGCCAGCTTCGATCCTGCAGTTTGACGGGTTCGTAAGTGCGGTACTTCTGGATGGGCATGCGGTTCATGGCGTCGAAATCCTTATGGGGCGCCTCGGCCGCCGTATTCTCGATCTACGGTCGGGGGCGTATGCCACAAATGGTGAGACGTTCGCTGGCCACGGTCGCACGGGGGATGGAACGAACCCTGTCGGTGACGGGTCCGGGACCTGATCCCGGCGATGCGTTGTATCGGAACATTGAGTGTCGCGAAGTCCGAACGTGGGCGCAAAAAGCGAACGACGGTTTCCCGGTCTCCCTAGAGAGCCGGGTTAGTAAGTCGAAGGCCGAAACCGATGCGTCCTGTCGCGTTCATCATGGCGCGACCGTAATCGCGAGGGCCCCGCTGGGTCAAGTGCGGTGAATGAAGACCGGTTTTCCAAGAAGTTCGGCGGTGTTCTCTTGGAAGGTGGGACGAGCTCGAACAGCTCACTGCCTACGATTCGGTGGGCGGTGTGACAGTACTGGCTCTCAGGAAACGCCGGATGTCGTCGATCTCGTTTTTGACCTGCGGAAGACTTCGAACCAAGGCGTCGAACGCATCCTTCTCAAAGTCCCGGTCCATGTAGGCCTTCGTGTAGTCTGCTTCCGTATCCTGAAGTTTGCGAGACTCCGGGTCGAGGCCCGTGATCAAGAGAAGCCCGCTCGGGAAACACGGCACGTAAGACAAAGTCAGATCCGGCCGGTGCTCTTGTAGGATGGGAAGCGTTTTCCAGACATCCCCGGACCAGAGATTGTTCACGCGCTCCCGGCTGGCGGACTTGCTGTGGATCGGGTGGATGTCGTGACAGCAGATCAGCGTCTTCGCGTGGCTATGCTTCTCGGCGTTGTAGATGTCCCGAACCGTTTGGTCGAAGTGATGCAGGCCATCCACAAAGATGAGGTCGAAGGTGATGTGTTTTGGCAAGCCTCTCAGCTGCTCAAAGAACGCATCGCTTTCCCCAACGAAGATCTTGGTGTTGGGGTTCTTGATCCGTTGTCTGACAGCGGGATTGGGTTCTACCCCGAACGCCTGTGTGGGGGGCCGGGAAAGTGCCAGGGAATAGCCGCTTCCGACGCCGATCTCCAGATACCGCTCCGGTCTCATGTATTGATGAATGCCCCTCAGGACATCGATATGACCCATGCCAGGGAACATAGCCTTCGCGAGCGCCTGGTCCTGCAACGCCTCGGATCGGGATAGCATTGTTACGGGCCCTCTTGTGGCGCTTGCGGTGACGCTGGGTGTGCATGCGCGTCGCCTTGATCGATTGCGCTCTAGTTCATCGCTCCCGCAGGCGCAAGCAACTCCGGACGTTAAGCCACTCAATGGTCGACAGAGGACGGCCGTACCGGTAAAACCCCGCTCTCGCCAGGGATAGGAGACAGAGATGGAACAGCGCACCGTCTACACCGGTGTCGCCACCGGCGTGATCGCCATGGGGCTGGTGGTGCTCACCTCCAACATCGCCGTCGAAATGCCGATCAATGATTGGCTGACATGGGGCGCGTTCACCTATCCCCTGGCATTTCTGGTGACGGATCTGACCAACCGGGTTCTTGGCGTGGGGCCCGCGCGAGTTGTGGTTGCGGCGGGTTTCGCACTGGGCGTCGTGCTGTCCGTTATCGCGGGCGACCCCCGGATCGCCATCGCGTCGGGGACGGCGTTCCTGATTGCGCAACTCCTCGATGTTTCGATCTTCGATCGCCTCCGCCGGGCGGCGTGGTGGAAGGCACCGCTGGTCTCCTCGCTGACGGCATCTGCCGTGGACACGGCGCTTTTCTTCTCGATGGCGTTCGCGTTCACCGGTCTTCCGTGGGTGACCTGGGCGATCGGCGACTACGGGGCCAAGCTGGCCATGGCTTTGATCCTGCTGCTTCCTTTCCGGCTCTTCCTCCAGCTCTTACCCGCTCATATGCGGGCGATGCCGGCCGACCCGGCCCTTTAGGCGGACCCGGATAAGCGGGCGTTTGCGAGCGGAATGCGCGTCGATCTTTTCGACTACGAATTGCCGGAGGGGAGGATCGCCACCCATCCGGCGCGCCCCCGGGACTCCGCCCGTCTCCTGGACCTGAGCGGGGAGGGGATGGATGACCGCTCGGTGGGGGACTTGCCTGATATCCTCGGCCCCGACGATCTGCTGATCTCAAACGACACAAAGGTCATCCCGGCGCGTCTTGTCGGCCGTCGCGACAGCGTCCGGATCGAGGTGACGCTGCACAAGCTTGAACGAGCGGAGGATGGCCGGACCGTCTGGGCGGCTTTCTGCCGGCCTGCGAAACGGCTCAGGCCCGGTGATACGGTGGTGTTTTCCGATACCCTGGTAGCGACGGTTGATGAGAAACGCCCGGCCGGCGATGTTGTCCTGTCTTTTCCTCTGTCGCCCGACGCGTTGCTCGTCGCCCTGGAAGCTCATGGGGAGATGCCTCTGCCTCCCTACATCAAGCGCGCCGAGGGTGAGGATCACGATGATCCCGCCGACTACCAGACCGTTTTCGCCCGGCGCGAAGGCGCGGTCGCGGCGCCGACGGCTGGTCTCCATTTCACGCCCGAGCTATTGGCGCGCATCGACGAACGCGGAATCCGTCGTGCGACGGTAACATTGCATGTGGGGGCGGGCACGTTCCTGCCCGTGAAGGCTGAGGATACCGATGATCACCGCATGCATTCCGAATGGGGGGAGATCACGCAGAGTGTCGCGGATGCGGTCGCGGAGACCCGCGCCCGAGGCGGCCGTGTCGTTTCGGTTGGCACGACGAGCCTCCGCATTCTTGAGGCGGCCGGACGGGAAGACGGGACGGTTCCGGCATTCTCCGGCGATACAGATCTGTTTATCGTGCCCGGGTACCGGTTCAAGGTCGTGGACATGCTGCTGACGAACTTTCACCTGCCCCGTTCAACATTGCTGATGCTGGTCTCGGCGTTCAGCGGGCGGGAGCGCATTCTCTCCGCCTATGTGCATGCGGTCCGGCAAGGGTACCGGTTCTTCTCCTACGGCGATGCCACGCTACTGCGGAGGCAGTCTTGAGCGGCGAGGCCGGTATTGGCTTTGAGCTTCTTGCGACCGACGGCGGTGCCCGGCGTGGACGGCTCAGCACCGCGCACGGGGTGATCGACACACCGGCCTTCATGCCGGTTGGCACTGCCGCGACGGTGAAGGCGATGCGGCCCGAGTCCGTGGCTGAAACCGGCGCCCAGATCCTGCTTGGAAACACCTATCATCTGATGCTTCGGCCTACGGCGGAGCGGATCGCCGCCCTGGGCGGGCTCCACAAGTTCATGAATTGGCAAGGGCCCATTCTGACGGACAGCGGCGGCTTCCAGGTCATGTCGCTGGCCAAGCTCCGCAAGATGACCGAGGACGGTGTGACGTTCCAAAGCCATGTGGACGGCAGCCGGCACCATCTCTCGCCCGAACGGTCGGTGGAGATTCAACGCCTACTCGGTTCCACGGTCACCATGGTGCTGGACGAATGCACCTCGTTTCCCGTGACACCGGAAGCGGCGGAAGAATCGATGCACCTCTCCATGCGCTGGGCGGAGCGGTCAAAGGCGGCGTTTGAGCCCAAGCCGGGCTATGCGTTGTTCGGCATCGTTCAGGGCAGCGTTTACCCGGAGCTCAGGCGCGAGTCCGCGGCACGGCTCAGGGAAATCGGGTTCGACGGATACGCGGTCGGTGGATTGGCGTTGGGGGAAGGGCAGTCCTCCACGTTCAGCGTTTTGGACGCCACCACGCCAGCGTTACCAGCCAACGCCCCGCGGTATCTCATGGGCGTTGGAAAACCGGCTGATCTTGTCGGGGCTGTGGCACGCGGTATCGACATGTTCGATTGTGTCCTGCCCAGCCGATCCGGGCGCACAGGCCAGGCCTTCACCCGCCGGGGGCCGGTGAACATTCGGAACGCCCGCCACGCGGATGATCCGAGACCGCTGGACGCGGAATGTGGTTGTCCCGCCTGCCGGAACTATAGCCGGGCCTATCTTCATCATCTCAACAAGGCGGATGAGATTTTGGGGATGATGCTGCTCACTTGGCACAATCTGCACTACTATCAGGACCTCACCCGGGGCATGCGCGAGGCGATTGATGGCGGACGGTTCGACGACTTCGCCCAATCCTTCGCCGAAGACCAGGCCCGCGGCGACATCCCCGCCCTCTGAAACGCCGGAGCAGATCAAGACGGCCATCCTCGAAGAGGCCCGCGCCGTCGGTTTCGATGCCGGCGGCATCGCCCCACCTGAGATCGCCGCCCGGGAGCAGGTCCGGCTCGATGCCTTCCTCGCGGCGGGCCAGCACGGCGACATGGGGTGGATGGAAACCACTCTGGACCGCCGGCGGGATCCGAGAACGCTGTGGCCGGAAGTGCGCTCCGTCATCGTGCTGGGCACGAACTATGGCCCGGTGCGCGATCCGATCGACGATCTCGCGGCGGCGGACCGCGCCAACATCTCCGTCTATGCCCGTCACAGGGATTATCACGATGTCCTGAAGAAGCGCCTGAAGCGGGTCGCCCGTTGGATGGTGGAGCGCTGGGGCTGTGAGGTGAAGGTGTTCGTGGACACGGCGCCGGTGCTGGAGAAGCCGCTGGCGGCACGGGCGGGGCTCGGCTGGCAGGGCAAACACACCAATCTGGTCTCCCGGGAGTTCGGGTCCTGGACCTTCTTGGGAGAGATCTTCACCACCCTGGATCTACCCCCGAACGCTCCAGGTCAGGACCGGTGTGGCAGTTGCCGACGCTGTCTCGACATCTGCCCGACAAATGCCTTTCCGGCGGCCTACACGCTCGATGCGACCCGATGCCTCTCCTACCTCACGATCGAGCATAAGGGGCCGATACCCGAAGAGTTCCGGGAGGCGATGGGAAACCGAATTTATGGCTGTGACGACTGCCTCGCGGTGTGCCCCTGGAACAAGTTTGCGACCCCGACCGATGAAGTCGCCTTTCTTGCGAGGGAGGATCTGGATCTCCCCAGGCTCTCGGATCTGCTCTCGCTCGATGACGCAGGGTTCCGATCGCGTTTCTCGGGCAGTCCGATCAAGCGGATCGGCCGCGACCGCTTTATCCGGAACGTATTGATCGCCGTTGGAAACGCACGGAACCCGTCGCTCTCGGGTCCCGTTGCCGGGCTGTTGGATGATCCATCCCCCGTCGTCGCCGACGCGGCTGCGTGGGCGCTTGCCCGGCTTTAGGTCTTGCTGTTCGGTGCCGTGACGTCCCGGATGCCGTCGCCGATCAGATTGACGGACAGCACTAGCAGGAACAGTGCGACGCCCGGAATGGTGATCAGCCAGGGCTCGAACAGGATGTAGTCCTTACCCTCCGCGACCATCAGCCCCCACGATGGCGACGGCGGCTGGACACCCATGCCCAGGAAGCTCAGCGCCGCCTCAAGCAGGATCGCGTGCGCCATCTCCAGCGTCGCCACTACGATCAGGTTGTTCATGGTGTTCGGCAGGATGGTCTTGAACAGAATGTGCCACGTGGAGCAACCCAGAGCCCGGGAGGCTGAGACGTAGTCGAGTTGCCGGATCTGCTGGGTTGCCGCGCGCATCACCACCGCGTAGCGGTCCCACAGCAGCAGCCCCAGCACCGCGATCACAACCTCCAAGCTGCCGCCCACGATGGCGACGACGGCCAGCGCCACCAGAACCACCGGCATGGAGAGCCGCACGGTGATGAGGAACGTCACGAACAGATCGACCCGGCCGCCGAAATAGCCCGCGGCCACGCCCATCACCGTGCCGATTACGCCCGAGATAAGGGCGGCCGCGACGCCAATAAGAAGGGAGATCTGGGCGCCGTAGATCAGACGGGAGAGATAGTCCCGCCCGAGTTGGTCCGTCCCGAGGGGATGGGTCCAGCTCCCGGCCTCGAACCAAACGGGCACCTGCACACGGGCCAGGAGGTCCTGATAGTAGGGGTCATGCGGGGACAGCAGCGGTGCGAACAACGCCATCAGCACCATCAACCCGAAGATCGAGCCGCCGATGAGGAGACCGTAGTGCCGGAAGGCGCGGCGCAACATCCGCTGGCCGGCACTCCGCCGGACGACGTCATCGACGGACGGTATGGAAGGTTCGGAGATCGTCGCCATGGCTCAGCCCACCCGGATGCGCGGGTCAAGCCACGCGTTCAGCAAGTCGGAAAGGAACGTCAACACGATATAGAAGGTCGAGAAGACGAGGATGATGGCCTGCACCACCGGCAGGTCGTTCCGGCCGATCGACTCCCAGGCGAGGTGCCCGGCGCCGTGCAGCGCGAAGATGCTCTCGACCACGATGGAGCCGCCGAGCATGAAGCCGAACTGCACCGCCGCCAAGGAGACAACAGGAATGATCGCGTTCCGCAGCGCGTGCTTGAACAGGATCGTGCGGGAGGCGAGACCCTTGGCGTAGGCAGTCCGGATATAGTCCGACGACAACACCTCCAGCATGCCGGTGCGCGTCAGGCGCATGATGGCGGGGGTGGCGTAGTAGCCCAGCACGATCGTCGGCAACACAAAGTGCTGCCATGTCTCGGAGCCCGTTGTCGGCAGGATCGGCCACATCACGGCGAAGCCGACGATCAGCATTAGCGCGAACCAGAAACTCGGCAGTGCCTGTCCCATGACAGAGAGGGTCAGGGCTGCCCGGTCGATCCAGGAATTGGGCCGGGTCGCTGCCAGCACCCCCAGCGGGATCGACAGCACCAGCGCGAAGGTGATGGCGCACACTCCCAGCATCATAGAAACGGGCAGGCGCTCGCTAACCAGATCGCTGACCGGCAGCCGGAAGTAGTAGCTTTCGCCCAGATTTCCGGTCATCGCACCACCAAGCCAGTTGACGTACTGGATCGGGATCGGCTGATCGAAGCCGTAGTGCGTCCGGATGAACTCGATGTCCGCATCGCTGGCATTTTCGCCTGCGATCGCAGTGGCGGGATCGCCCGCCAGATAGATCAAAGAGAACGTGATTGCCGAGACCACGAAGGCCGCGAGCACCGCAAGTATCAAACGCTTGATCGAGTAACTCAGCATGAAAGCCCGCCCGGTCCCGTCTTCGAAACCCCGGCCCGCGATAAACGGGCCGGGGAGACTGATTGTCCGTCAGCTTACTTCCACGACGCCGTGAAGAAGCGAGGGATCTCGTCCGCGGTCGGGGTGAAGTTCACCTCGTTCGAGAACGCGTAGTTGGTGTTGTACGACCACAGCGGCAGCCAGTATGCGCTTTCCGCGATCTTCTGCAGGGCCGCCTTGTAGGACGCTTTGCGCTCCTCAAGGTCGATCGAGGTGTCACCAACGCCCAAAGCCGCTTTCACGTCCTCATCGAGCGCCAGATCATCCCGGCCGTGCTTGAAGAAGTGGCTGGTGATCGCCGAGACGTCGTTCATGGAGTACGAGCCCCATGTCATGAACGCCATCGGTACTTCCTTGGCCCGGATCTTGTCCCGCAGCGTGGCGTACTTCAGGAAATTGAAGTTGATCTTGATGCCCACCGCGTTGAGGTAGTTCATCATCGCCTCGGCGTAGTCACGCTCCCGATAGGCGTAGAAGTCGATGGTGAAGCCGTCCGGATATCCCGCTTCCGCCAGCAGCGCTTTCGCCTTTGCCGGATCGTACGGGTACTTCGCGACCTCGTCGGTGCAGCCGAACTGGATCGGGAAGCAGGCGGCGTGGACCACCTCTGACTTACCGCGCACCAGCGCCTGGACGATCTTCTCCCGGTCGACGGCGTGCGCGATGGCCTGGCGGACGCGAACGTCCTTAAGCGGCGTGTCACCGGTCAAACCGGCGGCATCCATGGTCACGTAGCCGATCCGGAAGGTCTGCTCGTTAACCACCTGCACCCGGCCCGAGGCTTTAAGGCGATCCGCCTGGTCGGCGGGAACGCGCCACATCCAGTCGGCACGGCCAGCCAACAGCTCGGCGATCTGGGTGTTCCGCTCCGGCACCGTGCGCTGCACGATCGTGCCGATCGCGGGTTGACCCTTCGGGCTATCCGCCATGTAGCCGTCGAACTTCTCCCAAACGATCTTTCGGCCGGGCTCGACCGTCGTGATCCTGTAGGGGCCGGAGCCAACCGGTTTCAGGCCCATGCCGTCCGGTCCGACTTCCTTGTAGTAGTCCTCTGGATAGATCGACAGCGGGCCCGACACGAACTCAAGCGCTGCCGGGAACGGCGCCTTGAGGTTCACGATCACCTTGTCGGTACCGATGGCCTCAGCGCTTTTGATCCAAGAGACGTTCTGCTGCGTCTTCACACCATTGTCCGGGTTGGAAACCCAATTGTAGGTGAAGGCCACGTCGCTGGCGTCCAGATCCTCGCCGTTGTGGAACTTGAGACCCTGCTTGATCTCGAACTCCAGCGTTACCGGGTCGACCCAGCGCCAGGAGCTTGCGATCAGAGGCTTGTACTCAAGGGTCTGGGGGTCCCGGTAGATCAGGCTGTCCCAGGTCAGCCGCGAGACGATGATGCCTTCACGCGCTGTGTTGAAGTAGTTGTCGACATTCTCGATTTCACGCTCCCAAACGATGTTGAGCGTGTCGTCGGCTTTGCCTGCGAACGCCGCCGGTGCCGCGGCGACGGCAGCCAGCGACGCCAGTACCGTCGCTTTCACCAACCGTTTCATGGCCTACCTGTCCTTTCCCGTTTCGCTCTGCGTCGTCGCCCGCCTGGGGCGACGCGGACCGGTGTGCCCGGTCTCTGAGATGGCGAGTGTTGCAGTGCGGCGAAGCCTTGGCAACCCGCCCCCCTATTCGCATAGGTGCACGTCATTCAACGACCTGGTTGATCTCCACCACATTCATCGAGGGATCGTAGACATACAATTGATGCACCCCCTTCATCGCGTACACGCCTGCATCCGTATAGGGAATGCCCGCCGCCTCTAGCCGCCGCATCACAGCCTGAAGATCCGGCACGGTGACCGCGACATGGCCGCCGATGGTCGGGTTATGAAGAAAGCCGTTGTCCCGGGTGAAGGTCGGGATCGGTTTCACGATGTGAAGGCCCCGGTTCTCTGTACCGAAGTAGGCGATGTGATCGTCGTCGTGGCCGACCTTACCCACCTGGTGGGAGGGCGGGTACGTCCAGGTTCCCTGGGGAATGCCGATCATGTCGCGCCAGAATGCGGCGGTGGCGCGAACGTCGTGGGCTTGGATGTTTACGTGATGAATGGACCAGTCCATGGGAATCTCCGTCGAGGGTGTTCGTCGAAGGAAGTTTCCCTTGGCATTCAGCAAGCGGTCAATTCTGGGTATGGAGGTCGAAGCAATTGATGCGGCCTTTGGCGGATGAGGCGTTGCTGCCGGTGCCGGTTCCCAAGCCGCCCGCCTGCCCCGACACCACGCGGCAGTTCGCCGAGACGATATCCTTGATGTAGTTCTCGAACTGGATACGGTCCCGCTTGCTCATCTCCTCCAAAAGATCGGCCAGGCTCATGGCCGCAGTTGAGGCGTTTGTCCCTCCTATGACCAGGGGGCTGTTGAGGCCGAGGGCAAAGGCCAACGCGCCCACGGCGACACATCCGATGAATGCCAAACGAACCATCGCCCCTCTCCCATGCCGCTGTGTGATGCCACGATCCCTGGTGTCGCGCTTTATGCGATGCTGCTCTCGACGGAGTAGGTTCCGATATCGGTGAACGAGGGGTTGCCGAAGACGTTCAGCGCGAAGGCTCCGCTCTCCGTCGGCGTATACGTGATCCGCGCATCGAAGCCGGTTCCGCTGTCATCGTCCTGGACCAACAGGTTTCCGTTGCTGTCGAGCAGCTCAAGTTGTGGATCCCACAGCGTCGTCACGCCGGAGTGCGAGCCACGCGCATCGAACTGGTAGGTCACACCGGCTTGGAGTTCGTAGGAATAGGTATCCTTGTCCCCGTTGAACTCGATCTCGCCTTCGAAGCTCGTACCGATGGATGACGCGCTGCTCGACGCGAGCGAGCTGCCGACAGTGTCGCCCAGCTCGTCCGTGGATGCGGCCGTCTGGGTCAAACCCAACTGGTACGTACCGGTCTGTGCCGCCCCGAACGCGGAGGCTTGGACGAAGAGCATGCCGGAGGTCTCTGCCGTGAAGGTCAGTTGGCTCTCAAGGCCCCGGCCGCTGTCGTCGTCTTCGAATAGAACGGTTCCATCCGCGTCGACGATCTGCAGCTTCGCGTCCGCCAACGACCCCATCCCGCTGGTCGAGCCGGTCATATCGACCTGGTAGGTCGCGCCCTCGGTGACGGAGATCTCATAAAGATCCGTATCACCGCCGAAATCGATGTTTCCGGAGACGGTTGAGCCGATCTCCAAGTCCACCGTGCCGTCATCCGCATTGACGATGATGGTCTCAACCCCGTTCAAGCCGACGGACAGTGTGTAGGTTCCCGACCGGGTCGAGAACGCGCCCGCTTCGACATAGAGGGTCTGGTTGGCTGTTGAGGTGAACGTGAATTGGGAATCAAGCCGGAACCCACCGTCGTCGTTCTCTAAGAGGAGATTGCCCGCACTGTCGCGGAGCCGAAGCAGCGGATCGGTCAGAGTGCCCTGGCCCGTGAAGAAACCGCGTTGGTCGATGGTGTAGCTGCCACCCGCGACGACGGAGAGCGCGAAGACATCGACGTCGCCCGCTTCTTCGATGCTGCCGGTCTGGTCGACTCCGACCGTCAGGCTCGCATTGCCGCCGATGGAGTCAGGGTTGTCGTCCTGGTTTGTCAGATCGGTGACATCGAGCTGATAGGTGCCGGTGTTGATGCTGAAGGCGCCCGCCTCAACGAACACGCTGCCGGTCGACGTGGCGGTGAAGGTGAGTTGTGACTCCAGACCGCTGCCGCCGTCATCGTTGCTGGCAATCAGGTTGCCGCTTGAATCCAGCACCCGGACCAACGGATCGGAGAGTGTGCCCAGCCCCGACGGCGCGCCGCGCAGGTCGACGGTGTATGAACTGCCCGCCGTGACCGCGAGTTGGAAAACGTCCACATCCCGGGCAACCTCGATGTTGCCCGTTTGCGAGACGCCTGCGCTGATGGAGGTGTTGCCGCCGATGCTGTCGACGAAATCGTCGGACGAGCTTTGCGCGACATCGATCTGGTAGGTGCCGGTCTGGCTGCTGAAGGCTCGCGCTTCGATGAACACGGTACCGGATGAGGTCGCCGTGTACTCAACCTGCGATTCGAAGCCGGTGCCGCTGTCGTCGTCGATGGCGAGCTGTGATCCGCTGCCGTCCAACACGCGGACCAAGGGGTCGGAGAGAGTCCCGACCCCGCTGGGTGAGCCCCGGAGATCGATGGTGTATGTGGCGCCGGCCGTGACCGCCAGGGAGAACACATCCAGGTCGCCACTGGCTTCCAAAGTTCCCGTAGCGGAGCCTCCCGCGGCGATCGCGGTGTTGTTTGAGCCGACGCTGTCGGGGTGATCGTCGGTCGGATCGACAGGTGCCGGGGATGTCGGCTCGTCCGGCAGGCTGCCGCCCGCGACCAGGGTTCCCAACGCGGCAACGTCGAGCTGTCGGTAATCGCTACCGGTTGCGGAGTCATTGAAGATGGAGGCCGAGTTCTGGAGGAAGGTCTCGAACTCGTCGACCGTCAGGTTGGGGTTGAGTTGCCGCATTAGCGCTGCGACGCCGGCGACGTAGGGGGTCGCCATGCTGGTGCCGCTCAGGGTTTGGACCGCAGCACCGTCCCCGGGTGCGGCATTGGTGATGTTGGTGCCGGGGGCGAACACCTTGGTCAGCGTGCCGTCCCGCTGGGAGTAGGAAGCGGCCCCATCATTGTTGCTGTTGAGCGCGCTGATGGCGGCGACGCTCGGATCAGAAGCCGGGGTCGACACACCTTCGACGCCGAGACTCTGGAAGGAGTTGCCCGCGGCCACCACGGTGATCACGCCCATGGACCGCAAGGCGGCCAGCTCGTCGCTCAACGGTGACAACTCCGTCGAGGTGGAGTTGTCGGAGGCGCCAAGCGACATGTTCACCACGTCGATGTTGAGGGCCACCGCATTGTCGATCACCCATTGCAGGCCGGCCTCGATCGCCTGGAAGGAGCCGCCGTTCGCCCCCAGCACCTGGATCGCCGCGACGTTGGCACCCGGTGCCGAGCCTGAGAAGGTCCCGTCGCTCGACATCGCAATGCCGGAAACGTGCGTGCCGTGGGTCTCGGCATCTTGGGCCCCGTTACCGTCGCCGTGGAAATCCTGGGCCGCGACGATCCGGTCAGACACGCCATCGCCGTTGGCATCACTACCGAAGAAAGGATGGTCGAGATCGATACCCGTATCGAGCACGGCGATGGTCGACCCGGCTCCGGTTATGCCCGGATTAGCCGCGAGGAACGTGGCCAGATTGGTTGATTCGTCCGGCGTGGCCGACGTCGTCAGCGTCACGTCCTGCGACACCGTCGTGTCCGTTGCCTCGGTGGTGGGACCATAGGACGCCGCGTTGACGTCCAGCACTGCCTCCAGCGATTTCTCAGTGAATTGGTCGGCCTCATCCTTGTCGTCCACATCCGTGAACGAGATGGTCATATCGGCGAACTGCTCCTCGGTGCCGTCATCCGCCAGAAGGCCGACCGTCATGGAGCCGATGCCGTCCTTCATCGTGTAGCCGAAGAACTGATCCGTACTTTCGTTGTAGCCGAGGTAGCTCGGCAGATCGGTCCCATCCGTCATCATGGCGGTGACGGAGAGGGTGCCGGAGCCCGAACTCTGAAAGACGCCGTCCGGGACATCGAGCGAGAACGCGCCGTCACTCGCGAAGGTGGCGTCACTGACCGAACTCACCTGGGAGATGGTGTTCGCGTTGCTCTCGATCCCATCCGCCTCGGTCGTATCGACGCGGCTCGCATATCCGACGATCCCCTCAACGACGAACTTGCCGGTGCCAACCAGGGCGGAGATATCACCTTCGTCCAGACTGAAGGCGTGGTCGCCGGTATCGGTGTTTCTAAGGCGGAAGACCGCCTCAGTCCCGTTGACCTGGGTAGAGAAGAGACGAAACGCCTCGCCTTCGGTCGTCGTATCTTCAAAGCCGGCGATCGTCGCCGCCTCATCGGCTTGGGAGGTGTAGTAGTGGATTCCGGTCTCGCTGTTGAAGAACCGGGTGAAACTGAGGTCGCCGGCATCGTGCGACTCAAACGCAGCCGTGGCGTCGGTCAGGTTCGACGCGGTACTGGCTTCATCCGCGAAGCCGAAGAACGAGTTGCCCACCACATCGGTGTATTGGATGACGGTTTGATTGTAGTTTTTCGACGTCATGACCGCGCGCCTCCCTCGCAGTTCGCATAGATGCTACTAGCGACGGATGTGGCGGGCAATTGAAACAAATGTTGTTAATGAATGTGTTAACCGCGTTCGAAGTGTATCTGGCCGTCACTCGGCGACAGCCGCCACGCGGTTCTTTCCAGCGTCGATCGAGAAGCCTTCGTACCCCTTCCGGGCCACGTCATCACACTTATCTCGATAGGCCCCGACGCCGCCGATATAGGGAAGGAAGAGCCTTGGTTTTCCTGGGATATTGGCGCCCATGTACCAGGAACTCGCTTTCGGATAGAGGGTCATATGGGCGACGTCGTTGACGTGCTTGACCCAAGCCTCCTCCGCCTCCGTCTCGGGTTCGACCGTCGTGTTGCCGGAGGACCGGATATGGTCGATACAGTCCGTCACCCAGTCCACGTGCTGCTCGATCGAGACCATCATGTTTGAAAGCACGGACGGGCTGCCGGGGCCCGTTATCATGAACAGGTTGGGGAAACCGGCGGACATCAGGCCGAGATAGGTCTTCGGTCCCGCCTCCCACTTCTCCTTCAGTGACAGCCCCTCGCGCCCGCGGATGTCCATGCGGGTGAGCGTTCCCGTCATGGCGTCGAAGCCGGTCGCGAAGACGATCGCATCAAACGCGTGCTGCTCTTCCGACGTCTCCACCCCGTCTTCGGTGAGACCAACAATCGGAGAAGTGTTCACATCCACCAACCGCACGTTCGGGCGGTTGTAGGTCTCAAAATACCGGCTGTCGACGCAGATCCGCTTAGTGCCGATCGGATAACTCTTGGGAGCAAGAAGTTCGGCGACATCTGGGTCGGAGACTGTCTCGCGGATCTTCTCCCGGACGAACTCGGCGGCCGTGTCATTGGACGCTTGGCTCACCGCGAGATCATTGAAGGCCGCCATGAAATAGGTGCCGCCGATCTCCCACCGTTTCTCGTAGATCGCCGCCCTCTCCGCCTCGGAAACATCCATGGCGGACTCATCGTTGGGATTGGCAAGGATGCCGTTCTTCGTCTGCCGCGCTTCGTCCCGGAGTGCCGCATAGTCCGACTTCCAGGACTGCTCGTAGTCCGCGGTCATGGGCCCGTTCCGGGTCGGGATCGAGTAGTTCGGCGTCCGTTGAAACACGGTGAGATGGGCCGCTTGTTCCGCGATGACCGGGATCGCCTGAATGGCCGTCGAGCCGGTGCCGATCACGGCAACGCGCTGGCCGGAGAAATCCACTCCCTCATGCGGCCATTGTGCCGTGTGATAGGTCCGGCCTTTGAACCTTTCCATCCCCTCGAACGCAGGCGTCTGATGGGAGGAGAGGCACCCGGTCGCCATGATGACGAACCGCGCGGTAACGCTTTCTCCCCTGTCCGTGTCCACCCGCCACTGAGCGGTTTCTTCATCGAACTCGGCGCCGAGCACGCGGGTGTTGAAGTCGATGCCGCGCTTCAGATCGAACCGCTCGGCGACGTGTTGGGCATAGGCCAGGATCTCGGGCTGGGCGGAGAACTTCTCGCTCCATGACCACTCCTGCTGAAGCGCTTCGGAGAACGAGTACGAGTACTGCATGCTCTCCACATCGCATCGTGCCCCGGGATACCGGTTCCAATACCAGGTGCCCCCCACATCGCTCGCCGCCTCGAAGACGCGTGTCGACAGGCCGAGCGCTCGGAACCGGTGAAGCAGGTAGAGCCCGGAGAAGCCCGCGCCGACGATCACAGCGTCGACGGACGTCTGATCGTCTTTTCGGTTAAGGCCGTCGGAAATGAGTTCATCCGGCACGAGCCGTCCTCCCAAGGCGACTTTGACTGTTGAGCGAGATTACAAAGCACTCCGGCCGGACGCCAGTGTGCGGCAAGAGTCTACGCGGAAGACCAAATCAAAGCCGTTTGACCGGACAGATAGTGGATCGCTCTAAGCCCGGCTTGCCGCCTGTTGTGCCAGTTGGAGGGCCTTCAGGCGAGCGCTCGCGTCTTGCAATGTCGCCGTCCAGTACCCTTCACCACCGGGCGCGAACGGCACACCCAGCTCCGCGGCCACTTTCTCCGCCAACGGCAGGATCTTCGTATCGTGGATACCGTTCATCAGCGCTTCTTTCATCCACGACATTCGTTCGGCATAGCGCTTGCCATTATCGGCGCGAACGCGGGCGAGCTTTGTGGAAAACTCTGACCGGGACTTGGTCCAATAGTGGTTGAGTGTCAGCGGTGCCCCGACGAAATGTTCCGAGAACGCATTGCAGGAGGTGCCGTCAATCGGTGTTCCGTCTGGAGAGACCGCCCGCCCGCCGTCCTTGTAGTGAAAGGAGTGGGGTGTCCAGACACCGTCAACGCGGCTTGGGTCGACGATCGACTTGATGTGCTGGCAGATGCCGTAGAAGTCCTCCTCCGACCGGCCCATCGTGCCGGGCTTGATGAGGTTCTGCTCCGCCACCCACATCCCGGTGGGTCCGCGGAGTTGATAAGCGGTGGTGACGAGGCCTTCGGGACGGGCGTCATGTCCCGAGGTGCCGAACATCACCCAATTCACGCCAACTCCGGGTGCATCTTCCAACGTCTCCAGAGTTGCGCTGATAGGTCGCTGATCTGGCGCATAAACGAACTCGTCGATGTCAATGAAGGCGATCCATCGGCTCTGGTGGCCGTGGGTCTCTAAACAGTGTTCATAGGCCCGGTATTGGGGGCGGCTGCCAGGCATGGGGATGTAGGTGACGACGCCCTGGTCGATCCACGGCGCCAGAACGCTCAAAGGGTCGTCGGTGCTGTCGTTGTCGTAGAGGAAGAAGTGCTCGACGCCGCATAGCCTGTGAAAGGTGACCCATTCGGCGAGGTAGGCGGCCTCGTCGCGGAAGATGGCGCAGATCGACAGGTAGTTCATTGGCAAGAGCCGGACAGGACACGCAGTTCACCGGGACTATGCATCCGGTGCTGGAATCATGTCGATGAAGTCCGATGGCGTGCCGAAACCCAGATCGATGAAGTACCGGTCCAGAAGACTGGAGTACCGCATCTTCGATGCCCGCATTGCCCAATACCGGTCCATGTCGAACGGCTGATCGATGAAGAGCAGATAGGACGCCCGAGGGTCGGTGGCATTCTCATAGACGGGCACCCCGACAGCCTCACAGAGTGCCTGGCGGCCGGACTCGAAAGTCTGCTCGGTCATCACCGCCATGGCGCAGGGCCAGGAGGCACATTCCTCAAAAGCGCGGAGGGCAATCGGCTTCCGAAAGTCCGGGACAAACTCCAGATAGGACCGGCCGGTCGGATCGAAGCCAAAGCGTTCTTTGAGCGTTTCGCCGACCAGCCTGTAGACGACGGCTTCCGGATCCCGCACATCCAGGAAGGCGCAGAACGAGACCCAGCGCCCCAGTGTCAGCGGGTTAAAGTCCCGCTTCACCGGAATGGTTTGAGCGGTATGGTCGAGGTGATCCTGATAGGCTTTCACGAGAGCCTGTGTTCCGGGCGCCTTTAGAAGCGGCGCCACGGCTTCGAGGCTGTTCACCCGCAATGCAGGTTTCTCAATCCACTTGTCAGATTTGGCGTCCATTAACCTTTCCGACAGGATCGCAGCATTCAGCACGCATAGTGTGACATAGTTACAAAATAATAGAAGAAAAATTGAGGGTTTAGCGCTTGATTACTTAAGTATGTAGGGCGTCAAAACTTGCCATTATCCTTGGCTTCCGAGCGCGCTATCGAATAGTGTCTGCAAACAACACTATACGAAACCATTGCGGGTCAACCGCAGGAAATGGCGTTAGGCGCCGGAGGCTTTAGGGGGGAAGAAGGCATGCGCGTCACCCGGCGATATGCCACGGCGACGTTTGGGCCGACAAGAGGGGCAAACTCAGGACGTCAATTGGATGGCACGGTGCCGCAACGCACCCGTTTATCCGTTGTCTTGCTCGCCGTCTTTGGAGCGGCGCTTCTCTCTTTATGGCTCGGTCCCGCGCTCATGTCGGGGAATGTCCATGCTCAGGACCGAGAGCCGCTTCGGGTCGCCTATTGTGAAGACTGCGCGCCGTTCCAGATGCGCGACGAGAACGGCGAGCCAAGCGGGATCATCATCGACCTCTGGCGTCTTTGGCAGAGCGGGTCGGGACGCGGCATCGAATGGGTGGCAGCTCCTTGGTCCGATACGTTGCGGCTGGTTCGGGAACGGGCAGTGGATGCCCATGCGGGGTTGTTCGAGCGTCCTGAACGTGCCGCCTACATGGATTTCGGTGTCGGTATCCACGTGACCGATGCGAAGGCGTTTGTTCATCGCATCCTGCCCAGGCCCACGGAGACGGCGGATCTCGGAGCCTATCGTGTTGCCGTCATTGAAGGAGACGCGATCCAGGGCCAGTTGGAAAGGCAGATCGGCATCAATGCCGTTGTTCCGTACCGGACCTACAGCCGCCTGATGTCTGACCTTAAATCAGGCGCGTTGCGGGTCTTCGCGGCTGACGCGGAGACAGCGCTCTTTCATCTTGCCGAGCAGGGTTTGGGGACCGAATTTCCGAACTTCAATGCGCTGACCCTGTCGACAAGCGATTGGCACGTTGCCGTTCCGAAAGGTGAGACCGAGACGCTCACGTCCCTGAATGAGGGGTTCTCCAATCTTCCCGCCGAGCAAAAAGCCGGGGTCCTAAGGCGTTGGGCTGACGGGCGTCAGACCGATCAATCAGATGCGTTGATCGTCGCGCTCTACGAAGACTACGCGCCGATGAGCTTCGTCTCGCCGACCGGAGAGCCGGCGGGGTTGCTGGTCGATCTTTGGCGCCGTTGGGGAGAGGAAGTCGGCAGGACCGTCCGATTCCGGCTTTCCGGCTGGTCGGACACCCTGGCGGCGGTCGAGAACGGATATGCCGATATTCACTCCGGGCTGTTCCGTTCCGCTGAACGGGAAGAATGGATGGCCTTCAGCCGGCCATTCCACTTGGTGCGGACGGCGGTCTACGGCCGAGCCGAAGTCGGCATCCTGTCTTTGGACGACCTATCGGGAAAGCGGCTGGGCATTCTGGACGGCACCTTTCAACACGATGAGATCCGGGCACGGCGCCCGGACATCACGGTAGTCCGGCAGAGTAGCGATGAAGCGCAGATGATCGCGCTTCTTCGCGGGGACGTCGATGCCGTCGCGAACGAGGTGATCCAGTCGGACACCACACTTGCCCGCCTTGGATATCGCGGACTGATCCGCCGTGGTGCAACGGCGCTAACCAACGAGCTCTACGCCGGTGTCCTGCAGGGGCGTCAAAGTCTTTTGGACGAGATAAACAACGGTTTGGCGACGATACCCCGGAGTGAACTCGCCATTATCGAGCGTCGTTGGCTGCCGAATTCGGAAGACCACTACTACGCTCCTTCCTCCTTCCGGCTTTCGGACGAAGAGCGCGCTTGGCTTGAAGACCAGGCGCCCTTGTCGGTCGCCGTCACGAACTTCATCGACTCCGTCGATATCTTCGATATCTCGGGTGTCTATACGGGCTTCAACGCCGATCTGATCCAGCGGTTGGAAGATCTGATTGGTGTCGAGGTCGTCCCCCGTGTGTTCAGCCGCTGGAACGCGCTCGTCGACGCGACCATGGCGGGCGAGGTTGATCTGGCTCTCAGCCTGTCGAAGACGGATGAGCGTCAGGAGCGCCTGCTATTCACCGACGCCTATGCAAATGACCCCCTTATCTTGGTCACGCGATCCGGAGCGGGCGACGCACTCGACTTTGACAGCCTCAGCAACGCCCGGGTGGGGATCCTTGATGGTGTCGCATTTGAGCCGGCTGTTCGTCCGAGAATTGGCGGGAAGGGGGAACTGGTAGCATTCGAAGCCGATGCAGACGGGCTGGCAGCCGTCTCGGAGGGTGACATTGATGCCTATGCCACCTCGATGGTGATGTTTGTCAGCGAGCAGCGGAAACGGCAGAACCCTGCGCTTACCGTCGCCGCCTCAGAAATCTCCGAAGGAGGGGCTCTCCGGATCGCCGTTCCCAAGGATAGGGAGACCCTGCATCGGATCATGGCGAAGGCGCTGGCGTCGATTCCGGCCGCCGATCTGGCGACGCTGCGCAGAAAATGGCTTGAGCCGGCACCAGTAGCACCAAACGCGATCCTGAGAGACGCGGTCTCCGAAGAGCGCGCCAGGCCGATAATCGAGTCGCGGGACATGATCACCCGCCTGGGGACGGCCGCCGCCCTGCTCGCCCTCGGCCTTCTCGTGATTATCGCCATCCTGCGCTCGGTTATGCGGGGCAATCCGGAATCCGTGTTCCGATCGAAAACTCTACTGGTGACAAGCGCGCTTATGATTGTTGGCGTGCTGGGAGCGACGATTGTCGCGACGCTTTTCATTCTCGACATCATGGAGCGTCAGAACCGCCAGCGGCTTGCCGAGAACCTGGAAGCGACAATTGTCGGACGCGGGGCGCATATCGAGTCCTGGATCAATGCCGGTTTGCACCGCGCGGTCATGCTGTCGGAGACCGAGTCGATCATTCGAGAAGTTGCTGACCTGGCCCAAGGCACAAATGCGGCTGTTGATGCAATCACGCGGGACATGTCGTCTGCCCACGTTCATCACTTCGCCATTTTGGACGAACGCGGGCGCAATCTCGTCTCGACGATACAATCGCCGGAGGGCGGCGCCGTCTCCTGGTCCGAGGTCAACCCGCAAGCCTTACGGCGGGTCCTGGCTGGAAAACCGTCATTCTTCGCCCCGACCTTCGTTATGACCGATGATGGTACGGATGTCAGGGCCGAGAGCTATTTCGCAGCCCCGATATCCTTGGGGCCGGGGCAGCCGAACGGCGTGGTGATCGCCACGTTCGATCTTGGAGAGAGTCTGTCCGATGTCCTGCTGGTCGGCCGTTTCTTCGAGTCGGGTGAGAGTTACGCTTTCGATCGCGACGGATACCTGATCAGCCAAAGCCGGTTTTCGACCGAGCTCGTCGAACAAGGGCAGATCAACAAGGTCGGAGACGAGGTTCTAAACGTTCGTGTCGTCATTCCGGGTGGCGACGGCGACGTCGATCCCATCTTCACGAACATGGCGGAGTCCGCGCTCCTCGGATTGTCCGGGGTTTCCGTGAAGGATGTCGGCTACCTCGACTACCGAGGTGTTCCAGTTTTCGGTGCCTGGGTCTGGAACGAGGAGCATGGGATCGGTCTGACGACCGAAGTGGATGTAGAGGAAGCGCTGGGCGCCTTTCGGGCGACCCGCAACATCGTCATTGCTCTTGTCGGGGGGGCTGTTCTTGTTGGTCTCGGGTTGACCGGGTTCTCCATCTGGACCGGCCGTTCCGCGTCGCGGTCGCTTGCCCGGGCGAACGCCAATCTTGAGGAACGGGTCGAGGAGCGGACGCGGGAGATCAACGAGAAGGAACAACTGCTTCGCATCACACTGGAGCAAATGCCTGGCGGCCTGTTCCTGGTGGACGCGGACATGAAGCTCCGGTTCTACAATCCGCAACTCTTCGACATGCTCGACCTGCCGCTCGATCAGGCGTACCCAGGCATGCCCTGGATCGACCTGCTCCGCATGCGGGCCGACCGCGGCGAGTACGGCCCGGGGGACGCCGCCCAACTGGCTCTGGACCGGCTGCAAGGATACCGGGACACGCCCAATCTGACGACGGAAGACCGGGCTCTGAACGGCCGCATTCTTGAGGCGAAGCGATCCGCGACCGAGGACGGGGGGGTAATTGTAGCCGTCACCGATGTCACCGAACGCAAACACGCCGAAGAACAGGCCCGGGAAAGCGAGGCCAAGGCCCAACGCAACGAGCGCCGCTCAAACGCCCTTCTGCAAGCGGCGCCGGACGCGACCCTCATCGTCGATCCGGCCGGCCGGATACGGTTTGCGAACGATCAGGCTGAGCGGATCTTCGGGTATGAACACTCGGAGCTCTTGGGTCAGCAGGTTGAGATCCTCCTCCCCGAAGCGGCCCGAGCCGGCCACCCGGAACTGCGGCAAAAGTTCCTCGCGGCCCACTCCGCGCGGTCTATGGGGACGGGTCTCGATCTTTGGGCGCGGCGGAAAGACGCCAGCGTTTTCCCGGTCGAGATTAACCTCAGTCCCATCGAGACGGAGGACGGCATCGTTATCGCGGCGGCGGTTCGTGACGTCTCGGAACGCAAGAAGGCGCAGGAGAAACTTCTTGCGAGCGAAGCTCGGCTCGAGCTGATCATGGAGACCAGCCCGGCCGCCGCGACCATCGTCAAATCAGATGGCACACTGACTTTCGTTACCCAACAGACCGCGCAGATGTTCGGCTATGAGCGTGCGGCCGACATGATCGGTACCCGCGCCACATCGTTCTACAACGATCCGAACGACCGGGACGCGGTCATGGACCGGCTCTCCCGGGAAGGGATCGTCGCCAATTTCTCAACAGTCTACCGGCGTGCGGACGGATCGACCTTCGATGGTCTGATCAGCCTAGTTCCGGCCGAGTTCGACGATGGTGAGATGATCATCGGGTGGATCTTCGACGTCAGCGAACTGCGGGAGGCTCAGCGAGCACTGGAACAGACCCAGAATGAACTGGCCGATCAGTTTGGGGTTCTCAACACGGTTCTCGAGAACATCGACCAGGGCGTGGTGATGCGGAACGCCGACCTGGATCTTGAGATCTTTAACTTCCGCTTTCTCGAGCTGTTCGGTGTTCCGCACGGGACGTTCGAGCCGGGTGTGAACTATGCCGAAATGCTGAAGTTCTTTGTGGACCGGGGAGATTTCGGTGACGAGGACAAGGGCCAGGCATTGGCCCGCCGTGTTGAGCAAACACGCACGCACGCCCGGTCCGGCAAACAGGAAACGCGGGAGATCTCCCGGAATGCGCCGGGTCGGGTCCTAGAGCAGCGCGCCAATCCCATCGCGGATGGGAAGTATGTGATCACCTACACCGATGTTACCGAGCGGAAGGCTGCCGAAGAACGCATTCACGCTCAGAGCCAGTTGATCTCGGATGTCCTGCAAAGCCTCGCGCAGGGGGTTGGCGCGTTTGACGGCGACGGCCGCCTGATTGCCTGGAACGATCGCTACGCGGAAGCACTTGGTTTTGATCCGTCCATTCTGAAGATTGGTCAATCGCTTGAGACCCTGATTGCCGATGTCGCCAGCCGCCAAGCCTATGGCGAGGGCGAGTTGGAGACGGTCGCCCGCGAGCGCGCCCGCCAGCTCCGAGGGGGCGTGCCTGTCCGGCGGGAGTTCTTCCAGGAAGACCGCGTATACGACGCAATCTCGGCCCCAACGCCCGATGGCGGTGTGGTGATCACCTACACTGACATCACCGAACGAAAGCGATCCGAAGAGGCAATGCGGGAGAACGAGGAACGACTCTCCATCATCCTCAATACCAGTTCGGCCGCCTGCTCCATCTCCGATCTCGAAGGCCACATCCGCTTCGTGAACCGGCGGGCGACCGACCTGATGGGCTACTCCGCCGAGGAGTTCCAGGGCATGGATGTCGAGAGGCTCTACACCGATCCGGGACGCCGACGGGAAATCTCCGCAGAACTTCATGAGAAAGGTGAGGTTCGGGAGCGTGAAGCGATGCTCATCCGGAAAGATGGGAGCACCGTTGAGACCCTGGTCTCTCTTCGTCGGATGGAGTTCTCCGAGGGTGCCAGAATTGTGTCTTGGGCCTATGGTGTCTCCGAATCCAAGGCGCTCGAACGGGAGCTCGTCGACGCAAAGGCGATCGCCGAAGAAGCAGCGCGCGCGAAGTCAGACTTCCTTGCGACCATGAGCCATGAGATCCGGACGCCGATGAATGGTGTCGTGACCATGGCTCAAATCCTGGATGAGACGCGTCTAACCGCCGATCAGCGGGAGATGACGAAGACCATTCGTCAATCGTCCGAAGCACTCCTGATCATCATCAACGACATCCTCGATTTCTCGAAGATTGAGGCGGGCCGTCTCGCAATTGAGCGGGTGCAGTTTGATCTCCTTGATCAGGTCGAGAGCGTCGCGGATCTCATCGCCCCCCGTGCGGAGGCGGGCAGCCTGTTGTTCACCGTCCAGATGGACGCCGGGCTCCCGGCTACGGTCAAAGGCGACCCGAGCCGCGTCCGCCAGATCCTGCTGAACCTATCCGGTAACGCTGTGAAGTTTACCGAGAGCGGGTCAGTCACGCTCTCGGTTTCCACGGTCGGTGGACGGAATGGCAACAGCTGCCGTCTTCGGTTCGAGATCTCCGATACCGGCATCGGCATGACGGAGCAGCAGGTGGCCGGTCTGTTTCAAGCTTTCGCTCAGGCGGAGAGCTCGACGGCTCGACGGTTTGGCGGAACCGGGCTCGGCCTTGCGATCTCGAAGCGCTTGGTTGAGCTGATGGATGGCGAGATCGGAGTGGAGTCGGTGCTCGACGAGGGCTCGACTTTCTGGTTCGAACTGCCCGTTGAGATCGATGAGAACGACTATCTGACCGCGCCCTACGATCTCTCGGCGGCGAAGGTCGTTCTTGCCGGTTATGACCAGATGGAAAGTGACGCCATCAGCCGCGCCCTGGCTCTTGGCGGGATCCACAACATCGTCTCGGTGACCGATCCGGCAGACATTCATGCGCCGGGCGAGGATGGTGAGGTGGATCTGGTGATCCTCGACGGGCGTCCGGGTGTGCCGTCCGTCGTGCAATGGGGCAAGCTTGTTCCGGAAACACTGGGCGTCGATCATCCCTTCGCACTTGTTACCGCCCCCCATATGGCGCTGTCGGCGCTGCAGCTTGATCAGTCCGTCTTTCCGGACACAAAGCTCCTCGGTACGGCAACGGTTCCCCTTCATACCCGGCGCCTTTGGGACATGGTCGCGGTATCGCTTGGGCTGATCACACGGGAGACCCTGAACGCGGCCTCCGATGCGGCTGTCACGTTCGAGCCGCCGGATCACGATCTTGCCCGCGCGGAAGGGGCGATGGTACTCGTTGCGGAGGACAATCTGACGAACCAGATGGTGATCAGCCGCGTTCTCAACCGTATGGGGATTGCGCACGAGATGGCGGAGAACGGCGTGGAGGCGCTTGAGGTTCTCGACGCCCGGCCGTTCCACATGCTCTTGAGTGACTTCCACATGCCGACCATGGACGGCTTCGAGCTGACCAAGCGCATTCGTGCACAAGAAGAGGAAGACGGCCTCGACCGACTGCCTATCGTTGCGCTGACGGCCGACGTTCTGCCCGAGACCGCAAAGCGGTGCGAGGAGGTCGGTATGGACGGGTATTTGCGTAAGCCCATCGAGATCGAACGACTGGAAACCGTATTTCGGACGTTCATCCCGCGGGCGTTCGAAATTCGCGTTGCAAAGGCGGAAGCCGAGCGGACGGATGCTGAGGCGGTCGCGGATTCGGCCCCTGTTGATGTCGAGGCGGCCGGTAGCGGCCCTCGTCAGCTCATCGCCGGGGTCGATCCGGATATCTTCGATCCCGACGCGCTCGTCGATGCATTCGGCGACTTCGACGAGGATGCTGCGGACTTCGTGCTTGCCTTTCTCGGGTCGCTCGTTGATGCGATCCGCGAGATTGATGCTGCTTTCGAAGCATCGGACTTTGGAGAAGCCCGCCACCACGCCCACGCCATGAAGGGGGCCGCCCTGTCCACCGGTGCGGTTCGGATGGGGCGTCTGATGAGGGACATCCAGGATGCGCTGGATGATGACGATACGGACACCGCCGACATCTATCGGGACGGTCTCACCGAAACCTACGAGGAGTTGATGGAAGCTCTCGCTCCCTTGGACGCGGCCCGTTCCGCCGCTTGACCCACTTTCTGAAGAAGGACTGCAAAGGCCAGATCATGCCAAACGATGCGCCGAAGACCACTCTCGACCGGCTTCGAGTCCTCGTCGTCGAGGATCAGCCCTACATGCGCCAGATCATCCGGCAAACGCTGGAACGGATGGGCGTCCGGCACGTGTACGAGGCCGAAGACGGCGGTGCTGGTTTCAAGATCACCGTCCGCATGAGGCCCGATATCGTGTTCTGCGATATTCATATGGAGCCGGTGGATGGGATCCAATACCTCACTCAACTCCGCCAGTTCCGGAACGAGGAGATCGCCGGCACGCCTGTCGTTTTCCTAACCGCCGATTCCGAGGAAGGTACCGTCATCAAGTCGAAGAAATCCGCCGTTAACGGCTACATCGTGAAACCGACGAACGCCGCCCGGCTCAAAGAGAACATCAACCGCCTTCTGGGGCCGGTCTTGCCGTGAGCGGCGGTCCGACCTTCGTCGAGACTTACGAGATCCACCTTCGCCGGGGCGGAAAGTGGACCATTGAGTATATGGGCCTTGCCCCGACACGGGCCCGGGAGCTTGCGGATACGGCATTCAAGAGCTCTGGTGTCAACGGGCTCCGTATCGTCCGGTCCCGGGAATCCGCTCAGACCGGTGCGGTCACCGAAGACATCATCATCGAGAAGCACCGGAAGCTGCCGTCGGCTGAGGTTGTGCTGGGCGCGGTCGAGGACGCTCCCTATTGTGCGGAGCCGACGGATCTGTTCCAGCCCCGAGCCCGCTTCTGTCTTCACCGTCTGTTCCAGGGGTGGCTTCGGGGGCATGAGTTCGGCGTGACTGAATGCCTGCTGTCGCCCAAACGGATGTCGATGCTTCTTGATCGCGGGTCGCTGGTTGAGTCGGCCGCCTTCCGCGTTGCCCAAATGCAAGTGCCGGAGGACAGCGATTCAACCGAACGCCGGAACACGTTGCTGGGGTTCTTCGATGGTCTAGGAGAGCTTGCGAAGACCCTGGAGGCTGATGGGGACGCCGTATCCGATGACATCAGGGTGCTCGCCGATATCGTCGACGATCTTGGTGATCTTCAGACACGTCTCGCCAAGGTTCAGCGCTTGTCTGAAATGCTCGCCGTCATCCTGCACCAGCCGAAGATGGCCGGCCGTGTGGCGATCATCGATCGCGTTCTGTCCGACTATCTTATGGATGACGATGTGGTGTTGGAGTTGGCGGGGCCACGCGGTTTTCGACTCGAACAGTTGGAATGGATCGCGGCCACCGCACTGGGCGGGAGCGGTGATCTGGAACCCTCGGGCCACAAGCATGCGTTCGCCGATACCATCATCGAGGCCATGGCCGCCGACCGCTTAACGGCTTCCCGGCAATCGCTGTTGTGGACGCTTGAGCTTCTGCTGCGAGGCACCTCGCCCTTGCATGACGGCACGAACGGGCAAGAGAAGCGGGCCATCCTCAGCCTGACCAAGCATCTGGCCAGTGGCGACATGTTCTTGGGCGGGCCCAGGCTTGCGGCACGGCTGACACACCGTATGGCGGAGTTCGAGGTCGAGGGGGGCACGAAAGGCTTCCTTGAAGCAGCCGAGACGCTTGTCATCGATCTTGGGGACGCGCGTTTACAGCTTCGCTACTTGATGGCTCTCGTATCCGGTTCCACCACAGGGCGTGCGAAAGGCGGGCTGTTCCGGACGATCGATTCCTGTATCCGGGAGCTCGGCGGTCTCCAGCATCTGGTGTCGTCAAAACTGCCGACGGCGCGGCTGGTGCGGGACATCGACCGCCTGTGTGTCCTTCTGGAAAGCGCGGAACTCGGTCCGAAAAGTCGCACGCTCTGGCTCGGAGAGCTGACCCAATGCGTGGTTGACCGCCTGGAGGGCAAAGTCGCCGACGATGCAGATCTGCGGTCAGAGCTTCAGCAGATGATGGCGGTGAATGATGTGGTCAGTGAAGCCACCCGCGCCTGCCTCGGCACGCGCCTCTGAGCCCGAAAAGAGTCAGACGGCGGGGAGTTCGACGCCGAGGGCTCGTTCCAATGCGGCCTTCACTTCCACCCGGGACGTCGGCTTGACGATGTAGTCGCTCGCCTTAAGGGTCTTGGCCACATTAATCGCCTCGTCCCGCATTTCCGATGTCAGCATCACCACCGGAAGGCCGCGCAGGCGCATGTCTTCGCCCTTCCGAAGCTTCAGAAGGAAAGAGAGCCCGTCCATCGGCTTCATGTGCAGATCACAAAAGACAACGGCCGGCAGAAACCCTTCGAGACACTGGAGTGCCTCTTCCCCATCCGCTGCTTCTATCAGCGTCTCGAACGACAGGCGTTTCAAGATCTGACACAGGAATGTCCTGGCCGTCGGGTCGTCATCGATCACAAGGATCGGAATCGTCGACAGGTCGATATCCATGCGAGCCCCCCTCGCCGAACCGTACCGGGGGTCGGCCAGTTCGTTATTAGTCGCGACTTTGTAGTTACTTTGGCACCCAGATCAACTGTGGTGGTGGGGTGGATGACCTCATGATCAGGTGGGTTGAGCAATTTGTTATGTAATACGATTAAAGGAATACTCTTTCAATAACCCAGAAGACGCCCACGGCCGCGATCACGCCTGATGCAGGGATCGAGATCCGCTGCCGATACCACGGCCGTTCCCGGAACCAGATACCAACGGCGAGAAAGGCGACCGCGATCACGGCGATCTGTCCGACTTCAACGCCGATGTTGAAGCCGATCAGTGCTGGGATGAACTGCCCTGGCGGCAACCCAAACTCTCCGAGGACGGAGGCGAAGCCCAAGCCGTGCAGCAGGCCGAAACCGAACACGAGAACCGGACGCCATCGGTGCAGCCCTGATGTGAGCATGTTTTCGACGGCCACGAACACGATCGAGGCGGCGATCAGAGGCTCGACGATCTCCGCGGGGACCGAAACCCAGCCCGCCGCACCCAGCGCCAGTGTAACGGTATGAGCGAGTGTGAAAGCGGAGACCTGCCAGATCAGTGGGACAACCCTGGGAGCCAGAAAGAAAAGTCCCAGGACGAACAAGATGTGGTCCAGACCTTTGGGGATGATGTGATCAAAGCCGACGCCGATATAGCGGACGAGTGTTTCGACCGTTCCTTCGCTCGATCCGCCCGTCGCGGTCAGGGGCGGGCTCATCTCGCCCCCGGAGAGGAGGCCCGTGTAGGCATCGGCCTCCGCGACGCCCTGTTGGCGGAGGATGAGATCCCCGAAACGCGGCGCCCAACCGATCGAAACGGGTCCGGTCATTTGAGCCTCGAGCGTGATCCGCGAGTCGCGCGGCAGGGCAGTGTTCCCCACGGGGTCGATCAGAACACTGACCAGAGTTGGGAGGACGCGCTCTCCACCGGCCTCCAAGAACATGTCCGCCCGCATGCTGGGCCAGGTTTCTCGAAACGCTTGTTCGAGCGCCTTTGGCGGCAATGACCGCAACCGGTCGTAGTCGGCAGCGTTCGCCGCTGCGTCTGTGTCCTGAAGACCCTCCAGATCGACATTGGCGACGAACGCTTCTAGGGTCACATCGACGTCGATCCGAACGGTGCCGTCGGAGACGACGACGTCGGCGACCGAAGGCCGGACTTCATGAGCGCCGGCCGGTCCTGGCGAAGCAGAGAACACGCACAGCAACGTCATCAGCATGAGCGCAAGGCGCATGAGCAAAGTCCTTTGTCTGATCTCAGTACTCGCCCTGTCGATCGTCCCGTCCAGCCCCAAGGCGCATGAGGTCTGGCTCGATCCGGCAGCGTTCCAACTTTCAACAGGCGAGACAATAGCCATCGACCTCGTTAACGGCGAGCAGTTTGAGGGCTCCAGTCAGATCTACAACCGGAACAGCTTCGTTCGGTTTGAGCACCATGTCGCCGGCACGACGACCGACATACCGGGCCGGCTCGGCGACAAGCCGGTCGCCCGTCTGGAGGATGCCACGGCCGGTCTTCACCGCGTCGTTTATCAGTCGACCTCGTCCTGGCTGATCTACAACGAGTGGGATGCCTTTCTCAGGTTTGCACGCCACAAAGACTTCCCGGAGATCGAAGCCCGGCATCGGGCGCGAGGACTGCCGCGAACTGGTTTTGTCGAAAGCTACGCCCGCTTCGCCAAAACCCTCGTTGCAGTCGGCGGCGGGGACGGCAGCGACAGTGCTGTTGGGTTTGATACGGAGATCGTGGCGCTCGCAAATCCCTACACGGACAATAGGGATACCGTCCCGGTCCGTGTTCTCTATCTCGGCGCACCACGGGTGGGTGTACAGGTCGAGGTTTTCGAGCGTGCGCCCGACGGCAAGGTCACCATCACCTTGCTCCGGACCAACGGAATGGGTGAGGCGGAGGTGCCCGTGAAAGCAGGTCACATCTACCTCATCGATGCCGTGGTGTTGCGGGAGCCGAAGCCGGATCTCCTCCCCCGGGACAACGCGGTTTGGGAAACGCTTTGGGCGTCGCTGACCTTCGCGGTTCCCGAGTAGAGCCAAATCAGCGGTTGTTGAATCACTCCGCGATCAAATAACCGCTCTGAGTTTGCCTCTAAAATGAAATGATAGAGTAGATTCACGACCGGCACTTTGATCACAAAGTGATCCAAGTGCCAGACGATCTGCTCTAGCGCCCTACCAGACCTCCGCGACACCGCCGCCGCTTCTCGGGTCCGCACCCCCGCGCCAACGCCCGTCCTCGTCCAAAGCAATCACGTGGGCGCGGGCCATGACCGGGTCGAAGCTGATCGCGGAATGGGCGACGTCGTGGCCTCGGGACCGGAGCGCGTCGACCACGCTGGACTGGATCCGCGCCTCCGCGTGCAGGGCCGCCCCCTCGTGATGAATGCGCGGGACGGTCACCGCCTCGACCGGCGACATGCCGAAATCGACGATGTTCAGAATGGTTTGCAGCACCGCCGAGATGATCACGCTCCCGCCGAGGGCGCCGACGATGATGACCGGTTTTCCGTCCTTCAGCAGCATGGTGGGGACCATCCCCGTGGAGCGCGCTTTGCCGGGAGCGAGGGAGTTCGGACGTCCGGGCCAGGGGTCAGCAAGCTTCATGGAGTTGTTCCAGACGAAACC
This sequence comes from Thalassobaculaceae bacterium, assembly GCA_963691835.1. Taxonomy (GTDB): domain Bacteria; phylum Pseudomonadota; class Alphaproteobacteria; order Thalassobaculales; family Thalassobaculaceae. The sequence continues at coordinate 1,439,311 of OY829383.1, read as the reverse complement.
AAGACCCGGGGTGACCACACCGCAACCGGTACCAAGCGTATGCGTTACGGAGACCGCGTTGCCGTCCTCGTCGTAGACCGAGAGATGGGTGGTTGAGTTGTAGGGCTGATCCCGCTCGTAGGGCGCCCGCTCTCCCGCCTTGATGCGGTCCGCGTGCCCGGCGGCGCGCGCTGGGTCCAGCAGCGTCTCCGTCGGCACGTCGATGAACTCCGGGTCCGCCAGCCAGCGGTTCCGGTCAGCGTGGGCAAAGCCCATGGCGCGCGCGACCAGGTCGATATGATCCGCCGATCCGTGGGGCAGTGCGCCGAGGTCGAAGTGTTCCAGGATCTGGAGCATCTGGATCAGCACGGCCCCGCTGCCGGGCGGCGGGTTCGACGCGACCGTCAGGCCACGGTAGGTGCCTTTGACGGGCTCTCCGATGCGCGGGGTGTAGCCGGCCAAGTCCTCCGCCGTGATGTAGGCACCGTTGGCGTCGAAGTCCTCGGCGATCTTCTTTCCGATGTCCCCTCGGTAGAAGATGTCCGCTCCATCCGTCCCGATGGCTTCCAACGTATCGGCCATGTCCGGATTCCGGATGATGTCGCCCACATTCCAAAGCGTGCCGTCCGGCCGCAGATAGATGTCGGCGCAGGCCTTGGAAGCCTTGAGCCGCGTGATCCCGTCCGGCACACCGGGCATTGGCGTTCGCGACCAGAAATCCCGGACATGGGCGCCCAAGGCCCACCCCTCCCGCGCGATATCGGCGGCAGGTTGCAGGAGGTCCGCCCACGGCAAAGTTCCGAGCCGCTGGTGCGCCTCGAAGAAACCGGCGACCGTGCCGGGGGTCATGATCGCGGTGTAGCCGAGCTCACTTCTGTAGTCGTCGAAGAGGCTATAGGCGCTGATCTCCGACCGGCCCGCGACCTCGTCGGCCCACATGTCGGCCGTCACCTTTGAGCCTGCCCGATTGTAGAAATCGATCATGCCGTGGGCGCCGTCACCGCTTCTGAAATACTGGAGCGTTCCCATGCCACCGAGACCACACATGAATGGGTCCATGACCATCTGGGCGAACGCGGTCGCAATCGCCGCGTCAAAGGCGGACCCGCCCCGGCGCAGAATATCTGCTCCCACATCGGCGGCGCGCGGTTGCGGGCAAACGACGATCCCCTTGGGCATTGGGCCTCTCCTTCCAACGGCTCCTGCCATCCTGCATGCCGCGACCCGGTATCGCCAAGGTCCCCTCGGCGGGCGAGGCGTCTTCGCTGGGGAATTGCGGATCTCGTCTGCGTCGTCTCCAATGCTCGAAACCAATGCACGGGTGGGGAGCGGATCCATGGCCGACAGATACGACTCGGATGAAGCCTTCATCGAGGCGATTGAGGCGCTTGCTCCCCACATCGGGACCGAACGGGTCGCGGAGGACGATATCAGCCCGGTCACGGTCCGCCGGATCGCGGGCATGCTGGACCACGATCTCGACGCCTTTCCAAACGGCGCGGCGCTACCGCCGCACTGGTTCGGGATGTTCTTCGCCGACGCAACGCGCCAGTCGGACATCGGACCGGACGGTCACCCGAACAAAGGCGTCGTCCTGCCGCCAATCCCGCTGCCCCGGCGGATGGGGGCCGGGCGGCGTGTGACCATCAACGGCACCCTCCGCGCCGGAGTGCCCGCGCGCCGGATCACCGAGGTCGTCACCATCGCCCCCAAGATCGGGCGCACCGGACGGATCGCGATCCTTACGCTTCGGAACAAGATCGAGACCGGTGGGGAGGTCGTCGCGATTGACGAGTTCGACGCCATCTATCGTGAGATGCCAGCCCCCGGCGAGAAGAGCCGCATCACCCCGCCGACACCGGCACCCGACAGCCCCGCCTGGTCCGTCGAGATGACGTTCAGTCCCACGGTGGTCTTCCGCTACTCCGCCATCACCTGGAATGCGCACCGGATCCACTATGACGCCGACTACGCTCGGGAAGAGGAGGGGTATCCGGCGACCGTCCAGAACGGTGGGCTGACGATGACCGTTATGCTGGAGGCGGCATTGCCTCGGCTCACCGGTAAACTGACGGGCTTCTCGGCGCGTCTCACCCGGCCGATCTATGTCGGCGATACAGTCTCGATCCAGGGCGGCGCCGGTGAAGACGGTCTCGCGACCTGCTGGATTGCGGACAAGGACGGTGCGATGTGCGCGACCATGGACCTGGAGTTTGCGGGGTGACGGGCGGCCCCCTCGGCGGCATCCGCGTGATTGATCAGACGACCGTGGTGGTGGGGCCGATTTGCTCTCGCACGCTGGCCGATCAGGGGGCGGACGTGATCAAGGTGGAGGCGCCGGACGGCGATCTCCTCCGGACCATGGCGCACGGCAGCCGAACACCCGGCATGTCCGGAAAATTCATCAACTTCAATCGCAACAAGCGCTCGATTTGCCTGGACATCAAACAGTCGGAAGGGCTGGCGGTGCTGAAGGATCTGATCCGGCACGCGGATGTTTTTGTCACGAACGTCCGGCCTCAAGGGCTGGCCCGGGCAAGACTGGATGGGGAAAGCCTGCTGGCTGAGAATCCCCGGCTGATCTACTGCGGGATTGTCGGCTTCGGGGCCGGTGGTCGGTACTACAACCGGCCGGCCTACGACCCAATCATTCAGAGCGTCTCCGGTGTCGCGGCAACGCTTCACCGGGCAACGGGGGAGCCGCGCTTCGTACCGATGGTCATGTCCGACCACGTGACCGGTTTGGTGGCCGCACAGTCCATCGGCTTCGCCCTCTACCGGAGGGAAAAGACAGGGCGAGGCGAGATGATCGAAGTGCCCATGTTCGAGACCATGGCGTCCTTTGTGACCTCGGAACACATGGGAGCGGCGACCTTTGATCCGCCGGTTGGCCCGACAGGCGACGGCCGGTTGTTGAGCCCCTTTTATCGTCCAATCGCGACGCTGGATGGGTACATTACCGTTGGCCCGAACACCGATGCCCAGGCGTTTGCCTTCTTCGACGCAATCGGACGGCCTGAACTCAAGACCGACCCCCGATTCGACACCGCGGCCAGCAGAACGGCCAATGCCGAGGCCTATTTCGAGGTTCGGGCCGAGGGCTTGGCGGCGAAAACGACGGACGAATGGATCGGAATCTTTGCCGAGCTCGACGTCCCGGCGGCGCCTTACAACACCATCGAGGCTGTTCTGGAGGACCCCCATCTCGATGATGTCGGGTTCTTCTTTGACGAAGAGCACCCGACGGAGGGGAAGATCAGACGCACCCGCCCATCCGTGACGTTCGGCGGCGGAATGCGCCAAGAACAAGGGTCGGCACCCAGGCTCGGCGGTGACACCCGCTCCGTCCTGGAAGAAGCCGGATACGCCTCCGACGCGATTGCCGCTTTGCTTGCGTCCGGTGCCGCGAGACAAGCCGACTAGGGTCAGGCTGTCACGGCTTCGCAATCTCCCGACAGTTTACCTTTCACATAGAGGTCATTCAGCCTTCACGGAGCATCGTTAGAGGTCACAGATCCTCAACACGATGTGGTGCGGGTATGTGGGGGCGAGACGAAGTCCAGACGCTCAAGCGGCGCATCCTGGGGACCATGCCTGAGGTTTCCTACTGTAATCCGGATGACCCGATCCTCCGGCAGTATATGATTCGCGTAGTGGAGATCCTCAGCGGACAGCCGAAGCTCCAAAGGATGTACGACGAGTACATGGGGGCGTGGCGCGGTGAGGAGAACTTCTGGCCGTCGGCGATCCAAAGTCTCGACTTGTCGGTGTCGTTCGACCGGGACCGGCTTTGCTCCGTTCCCAAGGATGGCCCACTAATCATCATTGCCAACCATCCGTTCGGCGTTCTCGATGGTTTGGCCATCGGGCATATCACTTCTCAGATCCGGACGGACTTCAAGCTGTTGGCCCACGCCGTCCTTGGCCGCGCGGCACCGCTGCGGCCTTATCTGATCCCGATCGAGTTCGATGGGGCGTCAAGTGCTGTGCGGGCCAACGTTCAGTCGAAGCGGGCCGCCCTGGATCACTTGCGCGACGGTGGTGCGATCGTGATCTTCCCGGCCGGCCGGGTCTCGACGGCAGAGCGGCCGTTTAGCCGGGCGACCGATGCGCCCTGGAAGCTTTTCGCGGGCAAGCTTATCGACAGCGCGGACGCGACCGTTGTGCCGGTTTTCTTCGAGGGCCAGAACGGCTTGCTGTTTCATCTCGTCAGCAAGTTCAGCGAGGGTCTTCGCGAAGCTCTTCTGATGAGGGAAGTGGTGCGCCATATCGGTGCCGAGGTGAAGGCCCATATCGGCTCACCGATAGAGCCCGATACCCTGCGGGAGATGGGTGACCGACAGGCGCTCCTCGATGGCCTCAGAGAAACGGTCTACGACCTGGACCCAAGCCGCCGGCAGGTCGCGGTTCACTGATCCGGCGGAGCCTCATCCGGTCTCCGCAATCTGAACCAGCCGAAACCGGGCGATGCGGTGCACCTGCCGGATCGCCTCCGCGAACTCCTCATCGACCGGGTTGTCGACCCGCGAGCGGAACACATCGAGGATTCCGGCCCGGTCGTAGCCCTTCACAGCCAGGATGAACGGGAACCCGAAGCGCGACGTGTAAGCATCGTTGAGCGCCCGAAAGCTGTCGAACTCCGCTGGTGTGCAGCGGTCCAAACCAGCACCGGCCTGCTCCGCCGTGCTGTCCGCTGTCAGTGCCCCCCTCACGGCCAGCTTTCCGGCAAGATCGGGATGCGCGCGCAGAACGCCCAGCCGGGCGTCATAGTCGGCGTGATCCAGGATCGGCGCCATCAGGCTGGACAGGCCCTCCGCTGTGTCCGCGCGCGCGTCCAAGCCAGCATCAAAGGTCATCTCAGCGACCCAGGGAGAGTGCTCGTAGACGCCGCCGAAGCGGTAGACGAACGTGCTCCGGTCCATCTCCGTGGGTTTCTCTGCTGTGAACGGCGTGGTGGTTGACCCACCCTCGTCTGTTGCAGTGCACATTTGGCGTTTCCTCTTCGCCGTCCAAGGGTATCCTTCACGCGGGGTTTCACCAAGACCGGGCAAGACTATGTATGCGGTGCTGATCGATTGGGCCGAGCTTCTGATCCGCTGGCTGCACGTGATCGCCGGCATCGCCTGGATCGGAAGTTCCTTTTATTTCATTTGGCTGGATCTGACGCTGGTGAAGCGCTCCGGTTTGCCGGACGGCGTTTCGGGCGAGAACTGGTCGGTGCACGGCGGCGGCTTCTACAACACCCGGAAATACATGGTCGCCCCCGACTCGATGCCGGACGACCTGCATTGGTTCAAGTGGGAGTCCTATGCCACCTGGGTGTCGGGCTTCGCGCTCCTGGTGGTGATGTACTATCTGGAGGCTGAGAGCTATCTGATCGACCGGGAGGTGATGGACCTCTCGCCCGGCGTGGCAATCGCGATCTCCGCAGGCTCGCTTGTGGCGGGCTGGGGGGTCTACGATCTGCTCTGCAAATCGCCCTTGCGCCACGACCAGCGGCAGATGTTCTTCGTGCTGTTTGTTCTGATCGTCGCGGCCGCTTGGGGCTTTGCGCAGGTCTTCTCGGCGCGGGCCGCGTTCCTGCACGTGGGCGCCGTCATCGCCACGATCATGTCGGCCAACGTGTTCCTGGTGATCATTCCGAACCAGAAGATCGTCGTTGCCGATCTGATCGCGGGCCGGACGCCCGATCCGGAGTATGGCCGGATCGCCAAGCTCCGCTCGACCCACAACAACTACCTGACCCTTCCCGTTCTCTTCATGATGATCTCGAACCACTATCCGATGACCTTCGGGCATCCGTGGAACTGGGTCATCGTCGCGTTCGTTCTGGCGATCGGCGCGATCGTCCGGGACTTTTTCAACGCCCGGAATTCAGGCAAGACGGGGACAGCCCTTAAATGGCAGTGGCCGACCGCCTCCGCCCTTGTGGTCGCCATGATCGCGTTCTCGAACTGGCAGCCCGGCGAGGACCGGATCGCCGAACTCGAGGACACGGTCTTCACACCCGATGCACTGGCTATCTCTCAAGTCCACTGCACGAGTTGCCACGCGGCCGTCCCGCGCCACCCTGATTTCGAAGAGGCACCCGGCGGCGTGATGATGGAGACAGCCGAACAGCTCCGCACCCACGCCAGCAAGATCCTCGCCCAAGCCGTTCTCTCCGAGGCGATGCCGCTGGGGAACCCGACAGGCATGACCGAGGAGGAACGCCTGAAACTCGGCGCCTGGATCCGCTCCGGCATGCCTGACGAATGAGTTTTGGCTAGGGCCTGGTCCCGGCTTCTTCGTTGTCAGTCCTGTCGACCCGGACCTGGAAGCAGTTGTTTCTGGAGGAGCGGATATGCACGAAGGCGATCCCGGGATCGTCGAGAAGTGCGTCGGCCCTGGCTTGGATTTGATCTGTTTCCACAACACCGCCGGTGCCGTAGACGATCCGCTCCTGGGCGTCGTAGCCGCGCACGATGTAGTCCGGGCTTTCCAGGATTTCCGGCGTTTCGTCTGACGGTGCCGGTGCCTCGCACGCTTCTGCGCAAAGAAAGATGGGGCCGGTCTCGGCGTAGGGCTGCTCGGTCGTGAACGGGCGGTGGGCCACGATGAGATAGGCCTTCCCCGCCGGAACCTGCTTCAGGCAATGCCGGCACGGGATGCCTTTGCCGCTCGAGACGGCCCTCTCTGGTGTACGGCCATAGGCATCAGGCTCACCTGCTTGAAGCCGCCGGGCCTGTTCTGTCGGTATCGGTGTGAAGACGAAGGGCATGGTGATCTCCGGGTCCGCTGTGGGGTGTTGCTCGCCAGACCTGCCGCCATGGGTTCGTTCCGACACTCCGCCGCTTGCGCCCCAATTCCCGTAAGGCCGACCCCGTGACCAAAGCCGTATGTTCGTCGTAGGGTGCAGCCCCATCCGGAGGCACGCCCAACATGACAGACAAAACAGACCCCGCAGACGGGCCCTATCCCAGGCTTGATTACCAGACGGACGCCGACCTGCCGCTCGACGGCATTCGGGTGTTGGATCTGTCGAGGCTCGTGGCCGGAAACATGGTCACCCACGTCCTGGCCGACTACGGCGCGGAGGTTATCAAGATCGAACGGCCGGGCGTCGGCGATGACCTCCGCAATTGGAAGACCGAGGGCATTGCCACGCACTGGAAGGTGTACTGCCGCAATAAGAAGAGCGTGGTGCTGGACCTCCGCAAACCGGCGGGGCGCGATGTGTTGCTGAAGCTCGCCTCCACCGCGCGCGTGTTGGTGGAGAACTTCAAGCCCGGCACCTTGGAGAAATGGGGCCTCAGCGCGGAAGAGCTTCACCGCCATAACCCCAATCTCATCATCGTCCGGGTTTCCGGGTGGGGCCAGGACGGTCCCTGGTCCCACAAACCCGGCTTTGGCAGCCTGGTTGAGGCGCTGTCGGGATTTGCCGCGATGAACGGGTATGGAGACCGGCCCCCAGTCCTGCCGCCGCTGGCGCTGGCCGACATGATCGCCGGGCTCTACGGCGCGTTCTCCGTCATGGTGGCGATCCGCAACATCGAGATGGCGGGCGGGGCCGGGCAGGTGATCGACTTGCCGCTGTTCGACCCGATCCATTCCGTACTGGGCCCACAAGCGGCGAACTACAAGCTGACCCGCAGCGCGCCGCCCCGGACGGGAAGTCTCTCCAACCTCACGGCCCCCCGGAACGTCTATCGCTGTGCGGACGGAAAGTATGTGGCGCTGTCGGCGTCCATGCAGGCGATGGCGGAACGCCTGCTCAGGACCATCGGCCGGCCGGAGTTGATCGATGATCCAAGGTTCCGAACGAACTCCGACCGGGTCAAGAACAACGACGAACTTGACCCGATCGTCGCCGAGTTCATGGCGTCGAAGCCCCAAGCCGAGATCCTGGAGATCTTTGAGGACGCGGATGTGACCGTGGGCGCCGTCGCTGACGTGGAGCAACTCGAGGGGCATCCGTATGTGAAGGCGCGGCACGTGGTTTCGGAGTATCCCGATGAAGAGATGGGGGGCCTACCCATGCACGCCGTGATCCCGCGTCTCTCCGAAACGCCGGGTGCCGTCCGGTCACCAGCTCCTTCGTTGGGTCAGCACACCGACGAGATTCTAACGGACGCAGGCGTCGATACGGCAACACTTGCGGCTTTGAAAGAAGAAGGAATTACGCAATGAGGGTGGAGAAGACGATCCCGGCGTGGCGATCGATGCTCTACGTGCCTGTCACCAACGAGCGGTTTGTCGCGAAAGCGGCAGCACGGGGGGCGGACGCGATCAAGCTGGATCTGGAGGACAGCATTCCGGCATCGGAGAAAGCAAGGGCCCGCACGCTGGTGAAGGACGCGGTGGCCCTGATCGCCAATGCGGGGGTCGACGTGCTGGTCCGGATCAATCGTCCGCTTCGCTTGGCAGTACCCGATATCGAGGCCAGCGTCTGGCCGGGCCTGACCGGTCTCGTGCTGCCGAAGGTGGAGTCGGCGGATCAGGTCGTTTTGCTAGCGGAGTTGGTGGACGAGCTGGAGATCGAACGGGGTCTCACCCCCAGGTCTGTCGGATTCATGGTGTTGATCGAGACGGCCAAAGGCTACGCCGAGGCCCGGGCGATCGCGCACGCGCCTCGGGTGGTCGCCCTGGCACTTGGTCAGGAGGACTTCGCCGCGGCCATGGGGATGGCGGAGCCGGATGCGGAGGCGTTGATCCCACCGATGCAGCACGTGCAGGTCGCCGCCCGTGAAGCGGGCGTGCTGCCGATCGGCTATCCGGGATCCATTGCCGTGGTGGACGATCTGGAGAGCTTCCGCGCGGGAGCGATCAGAGGCCGGGCGCTTGGTTTCGACGGCGGGGCCTGCATCCACCCCGCCCAGGTCCCGATCCTGAACGAGGCCTTCTCGCCGACAGCGGACGAGATCGCCTATGCCCGCCGGGTGATTGAGGTCTATGACGAGGCGACGGCGGCCGGTACCGGCGCGATCTCCCTCGACGGCAAGATGATCGACGTTCCGATCGTCGACCGCGCCCAGCGGATCGTAGAAAAGGCGAAGCGGTTCGGACTCGGCTGAACGCGGACGCCCGAGCCGACGGGGGCTCGGGCGCACACCGTTTAGGCTGATGGGACGTCAATTGACGCCGTAATGGCCCTCGATGAACGAAGTGTCGAGGAACGTCTCCAGCTTTACGCTCTTATCCACCAGCCCCTCGTTCTGCATCCAGGCAAGCTGCCCCGCCAACTGATCGACCTTCAGCCGCCCGTCGGGATCGATGAAGGGGGCGCCGGCGTAGATGGCACCTGTCTTGGCCTTGGTGTATTTCTGGATGATCGGGACCAGCGCTTCCGCTTCTGCCCCGAATTTCCGGTTGCCGTCTGCGTCCAGCGTGTTGAAGGCGACATGGTAGTCTTTCGCCGCTTTGCGATAGGCAGAGACGAAGGCTTCAACGACACCGCGCTTCTCCTCCACCAGCTTGGTCGAGGTGAAGAGGCCGCCCAACTGCCAGGGCGTGTGCTCCTGAACCCAGCCGATCTTCTTGACCGCGCCCGCATTCGACAGGGCGGCGACGATGTGCGCGGGCAGCGCGATGGCGTCGACCTGACCGGACTTAACGGCACCGATCATGTTCGGCACGCTCTGCAAGGGCTTGAGAGAGACCGCCCCTTTCTCCCAACCGTACTTATCCCGCAGCATGCCGATGTTGTAGTGGAAGGAGGAGCCGACTTGCGTCATGCCGAAGCTCCGTCCCGGCAGGTCGGCAATCGACTTCAGACCGGCGTCGTAGGCCTTGTTGGACGCAATAAAGCCGACGAAGTCGTAACCCGGCTCCTCCCGGCTCTGCGCGCCGACGACCTTTAAGGCGCCTTTTCCGGCGAGATTGAAGAAACCGCCGGTGAACGCGGTGACACCAAAATCGCAATCGCCCGACGCGATGCCGACCGCAACAGGCTGGGCCGCGCGGAAGAACTTGAACTCGGCTTCGAGACCGGCATCGGCGTAGTAGCCCCGGTCGGCCGCGATGAACAATGGCGACGACGAGACGAACGTCAGCGCGCAGATTGTCACCTTCTCCGCAGCCTGCGCCGGAACGGCGAACGCCGCCATTCCCGCAAACGCGATGCCGGCGAACTTGGCAAAGTGCCTCTTCATGGTTCCCTCCCTCGGGTTCTCATTTGGTTTGCTTTGGGCATAGCAAACCCCCTCGGTCGGAAACCGGCAAGCCTTTCAGATCTGTCCCTCACCCCTCCGCGGCGACGAAGGCGAGGGCCTGGCGCGCCGTCCGTCGCACGTGCCGGCGTTTCAACGGCGATGACAGGAACCGGTTGGCCGCCGCCAAGGCCGGCGCGTCCCATGACCGGCCCGGCTGATCCGTTCGCTCGGATACGAGTGCGGTCAGCAGCTTCACGTGATGGCACGAGATAATGTACTCGGCGATCCCATGGTCGATGGTGCCGTCCAAGGCGTCGCGGAGGAAGGACTCCGGCGCATCAACGTGCCACTCGGCCTCCTCCACCGTCTCATCGACATAGCCGACATTGCGCCCGAGGAAGCAGGCGATCTGAAGCAGGACAGCGGGCATGATCTCCGGATGCCGTGCGCCCTGAAGCCGCCCTGCGTTCGCGAACGTCAGCGCGTGGGTGAAGTCGAGCCAGTTGAAGTTCTGCGAAACCGAGCGGTCCCAGCGTGCCATGCCAGCGGTGTCGGCGCGGAGGAACTGGCCCGCCGCCGCCGTAAGAAGCGCGTCGTACAGCGCGTCGGTATCCGCGGCCGAGGCCACCACCTGAGCCATGGCCTTGTCGACCCCGCTCTTCCGGAGCGTCTCTGGGTCGGGTGTCTCGGTTCCGGCCCCTTTCGCCAGTGTCTCATCCCATGCTGCGCGGGCGGCCGCATACCCCCGGAACTCGGGAATGAGATCCTCACGGCTGGCGTAGAGCAACGCGCGGGTCAGCATCAGATACAGCGGCTCCGCCACATCGGCGCCGAGCCGCTCGATCAGTTCCCGCGTCTTCAGCACGTAGATCAGCGAGTGGCCGAAATCCTGGTAATGGGCTACCGCGGCCCGGCTGAGCGGCCCGTCGAGCGCGCCTACGGGATCGCCCGTGGCGAGGCCTGCCCGAACTTGCGCGAAGGCCGTGGCATGGTCTTCGGCCTCAATCGCGGTCTCAAGTGCGGCGGCATCAAAGGTGTCGGCGACCGCGTCGGGGTAGGGGAAATGGCCCCAGCGCAAGGTGTCCCAACAGAAGTGACCAACAATCTCTACGAGCGGGGCTAAGGCGGTTTCCTCATCGGCGCCCGCTGTCTTGAAATGGTCGGCCAGCGCCATCCAGTCCGGCGCCGCCGCCAACGCGTGGGTGGCCCCAAACTCGAACTTGTCGGCCGTCCAATGGATCGCCGCCCTGACCGCCTCGGCAGGGTCGCCACCCGCTTTCATGAGACGCGCGATCTCCCGCGCCATGCGATCATACTCGTGCCGTTCGAACGACTCGTGAAGACTGTCGAGTGCCTTCCGGATCTGCCGGTCGGCGGGGGGATCGGCGACGTCTATCAGGATACGGTCGCCTTCGATCGAGACGGGATACGGGCGCAGGCTGTCACCGCCGACCAGAGTTTCGCCGCTGGAGAGGTCGAACTTCCAATTGTGCCAGTCGCACGTCAGCACACAGGAGTCGGCAACCGTTCCTTCCATCAGCGGAAAGCCTTCGTGCGGGCAACGGTTATTGCAGGCGTAGACGGTATCGCCCGCGTCCAGCAGCAGGATCTGCTTGCCGTTGGTCTTCACGATCATCCGGCCCTTTTCGGCAAGGGCCGGGCGGGACGCGACGTCGACCCACACGGCCGGGGTCGCGGCGTCGTCGTTGCGTTCTTCGGCGGATAGGTCTTGAGGCTCGGAAACAGGCCCTGGGCGGGCGGCATGGGTCATGGCGATGCATCCTCCGTTTCCCTGAAGGTAACATCGGGTCGCATTAAATCAAGATTTCTCTTGTTATAAATTGAACGCCTGGATTTATCGCCTCTTTCTGCCAACCCAGACCGCGACCGCGCCTGGCACGGCAAAAACGACGAATGCCGGTGCGACCAGGATGGAAGAAATGATCGGATGCCAGAGGAACGGATGCAGATAACGCGCGATTGCTGGCTCGGCTGTCTGGAGGCTGGTCGGATGAACCTGATACCAGAGCTGCCCGGCCGAGATCGGCTCAAGACCGCCGGTGGTCAGCCATCCGATCACGTCGTAGCCCAGCAGCATAACTGCGATGACAAGAAGCACGCTGCCCAAAACTCGAAGCGTGTATCGCATTGAAGCCCCGCCTTTTTCGGGCCGCCGGTAACCCCGCCGACCGCCGCCCGGACGTGTGGTAGCGTTAACGGCTTCGGGGGCCAAGTCAAATTATGGCAAACGCGGCAAATCCGCCCCGAAACCCCCGTTGCGTCCCCCAGACCCGTTATGTATGGTGCGCGGCCCGTCGACGAGGATCCCCGGCGCCCGCTCCCAAAAGAGCCTGGTTTGCCAAAGGACCCGACGTCCGACGACAGGAGGGATGGCCGAGTGGTTTAAGGCGCACGCCTGGAAAGCGTGTTGGGGTGGAAGCCCCTCGCGGGTTCGAATCCCGCTCCCTCCGCCATACGACTACTTGAAACACCTGACCGTGTTTCGTTTCCTGGGGCGCCAGATCGCTGGCCCAGCACCTCACCTCACACTAAGAGCGCGCCCGAGCGTCTTTAGAGAGGCGCTGGCGATAGCCTGAGGTTCACTCCGGTCATCGATTGATGACCGAAGAAGGTCATTCGGATGACGGTGGGCTTTGCAATTTCGCTCAAGCGAGCTAGTTTATGTTGCGGTGCACAATCCGCTGCCGCCAGCAAGACGCTGAGCCCGTCACCTTGTTCCAGAGATCGGGGATATGGCGTCGTCCATCACTTCAGAAAGATACAAGAATGCGCATTGCGCTTGAGACATTGCGCAACGACTGGCTTGGGAACATCAAGAACGATTGTCTGGCCGGATTGGTTGTTGCCTTGGCGTTGATCCCGGAAGCGATCGCGTTCTCGATCATCGCCGGCGTTGATCCGAAAGTTGGGCTCTATGCGTCCTTCTCGATCGCCGTGATTACCGCGATCGTCGGGGGGCGGCCGGGTATGATCTCGGCTGCGACGGCAGCGACGGCGGTGCTGATGGTCACGCTGGTGCGGGACTACGGCTTGGAGTATCTGCTGGCGGCCACAGTTCTTGCCGGAGTGCTTCAAGTGATTGCCGGTGTTCTGAAACTCGGCTTCGTCATGCGGTTCGTTTCAAAATCGGTGATGACCGGCTTTCTGAATGCGCTTGCCATCTTAATATTCCTCGCGCAACTGCCGGAGCTGATCAGCGTTCCCTGGTTGACTTACGCAATGGTCGCGGCCGGTCTTGCGATTATCTACCTTCTGCCGACCGTTACAACGGCGGTGCCATCTCCGCTCGTTTGCATCATTGTTCTGACGATTGTCACCCTCGGTCTTGATCTCGATCTGAGAACCGTTGGTGACATGGGCGCATTGCCGGACACCTTGCCGATATTCCTGATCCCGGACGTGCCGCTCACGCTTGAGACCCTGATGATAATCTTGCCTTACTCGGCCGCTATCGCGGTCGTTGGGCTGCTTGAATCGCTGATGACCGCGTCCATCGTTGACGAGTTGACCGATACGACGAGCGATAAGAGCCAGGAGTGTATTGGTCAGGGTATCGCCAACTTCTCAACCGGTTTCATCGGCGGCATGGCGGGCTGCGCGATGATCGGTCAATCGGTCATCAACGTGAAATCCGGGGGGCGGGGACGTCTGTCCTCCTTCCTGGCCGGACTGTTTCTGCTTATCGCCTGTGTGCTGCTGGGGGAGTGGGTGGAGAAGATCCCCATGGCGGCTCTGGTCGCCATCATGATCATGGTGTCGGTGGGGACCTTTAGTTGGCAGTCCCTGAAGGACCTCAAAGTCCACCCGCGCAGCTCGTCCATCGTCATGCTGGCGACCGTCGTGACGGTGGTGGCGACCCACAATCTGGCGATTGGTGTGCTTGTGGGGGTTCTGCTTTCTGGAATCTTCTTTTCCTGGAAGATTGCACAGATATTCCGCGTCAGCTCCGAGCTTTCTGCCGATGGGACATCCAGGACCTACAGGGTCGAGGGTCAGGTTTTCTTCGCGTCCGCGGATGAGTTCCTGGCCGCGTTCGACTTCCGGGAAGCGTTGGAGAGTGTCACGATTGATGTCTCTCGTGCACACATCTGGGATATATCAAGCGTCTCGGCCCTCGACACGGTGGTCCTGAAGTTTCGTCGGGAGGGGGCGGATGTCGACATCGTTGGTCTGAATTTGGCTAGTGAAACTCTGGTTGATCGCCTTGGCGTTCATGACAAGCCCGGTGCGCTCGACCGGCTGATCAGCCATTGAACGCGTTGTGAGGCCCGAAATGCCCAATCTGATCACGATGATAGACGGGTCCATCTATTCACAGAGTGTCTGTGACCACGCTGCTTGGGCGGCCAATCGCCTGAATGCCGAGGTCGAGCTTGTGCACGTTCTTGGACGGCGTTCAGGTCCAGGGGCGCCGGTCAATCTCAGCGGCAATCTATCCGCCGATGGCCGCTCAGCCCTTTTGGAGGAGCTCGCCGAACTTGATGCCCAGAACGCCAAGGCGGCACAGAAGCGGGGGCGTCTCATCCTGGACGAGGCCAGGGCGGCCCTGAATGCCGAAGGGGCCACCACCGTGCTGCCGAAACTGCGTCACGGAGATTTGGTTGAGACTGTTCTGGAACTTGAGACGAATAGCGATCTTCTCGTGATCGGCAAGCGCGGTGAGGCCGCAGACTTCGCCAAGATGCATCTCGGGTCGAACCTGGAGCGGGTCGTCCGTTCAAGCCATATTCCAATCCTGGTGTCTTCCCGGGCCTTCAAGCCGATCTACCGGTTCCTGATCGCGTTTGACGGGCGAACCACGTCCATGAAAGCGGTCGACCACATCGCGCGCAGCCCCCTGTTCGCGGGTCTTGAGTGCCGGATGTTGATGGTTGGACCGGAACGAGCGGAGTCGCGAAGAAAACTGGAAGACTCTGTCTCCATTCTTAAGGCCGGCGGCTTCAAGGTTCAGGCGGACATCATTTCGGGTCAGCCTGACAAGGTGATCACCGACTTTGTGGAGCGCGAGGAGATCAACCTGCTGGTAATGGGCGCCTACAGCCACTCGAGGCTTCGAAACCTCTTCATCGGCTCCACGACGGCGGAAATGATTCGGGGGTGCCTGATCCCGATCATCCTGTTTCGATAACCCGAGTTTGAAACGGTTCGATGACCCGGTCGCCAAACGTTCCCGGTGTCGAGATGATGGCGGTGCAACCCGCGGTCACCTTGTCTCTCAGAGAGATTTGATACCTCTTTGGTCATTGATGGAGTCGAGAGTTCGGCTGAGGCTGTGCCAATCGAAATCGTTCATTTGACGGTCCTCGGAACATCCATGGTCAATCTACCGCATCGCGAACAAGGCCAGACGGTAAGCGGGTCTTGAGCGTCGGCCTTGGTCAATGGGGCCGCGGCATGGCTGTCCTTGGGCCTCCCGGACGTCAGGAGTGAATTCGTGATTCGATGGCAGAAGACTTCAATTAACCAAATATCAATAGATTTAATATTGGTTTGAAGTCTCAACGGATTGCTCGGTGGGTGGTCCACCAAAGCGCATCCGGCGCTGCCACTGTTTCATCTGGTATCGTCTTTATCATAAGGAGGTCGGATGACCTCCGAAAATATGTATGGAAATCATACATTTGGGGGTGAAATGTTTAAGTTTGGCACAAGTGAGCTGCAGTCGAAGTTCGACGCGCTGGATCATTCCCAAGGCATCATCGAGTTTGAGCTTGATGGAACAATCTTAACAGCGAACCGGAACTTTCTCGCCCTGATGGGCTATGAGGAAAGCGAAGTGCGCGGCAAACACCACAGCATCTTCGTCGATCCGGTCGAGGCGGAGCAGCCCGCCTACAAGAACTTCTGGGCCGCGTTGGCCAGCGGTGAGCATCAGACGCAGGAGTTCCGGCGCTTCGCGAAGGGCGGCCGGGAGGTCTGGATCCAGGCAAGCTACAACCCGCTGCGCGACCGCTCAGGTAAACCCTATAAGGTCGTCAAGTTCGCGAGCGACATTACCGAGCAGAAGAGCCGCAATGCCAATTTCGAGGGCCAGATTGAGGCCATTTCTAAGTCGCAGGCCGTTATCGAATTCGAGCTGGACGGGACCATCATTACGGCCAATGCGAACTTTCTCGGCGCCATGGGCTACGCGTTGGAGGAGGTCCGCGGCCGCCATCACTCCATCTTCGTCGAAGCATCCGTGAAGGACAGCGCCGACTATCAGGCGTTCTGGGCGCGGCTAGCCTCAGGTGAGTTTCAGACCGGGGAGTTCAAGCGGATCGGCAAGGACGGGTCGGAGGTATGGATTCAAGCCAGCTACAATCCGATCCTCGACGCAGCGGGCAAACCCTTCAAAGTCATCAAGTTCGCGACGGACATCACGGACGCCGTCCTGGACCGGGAGCGCCGCCGGTCGGCGCAGCTTGGGATCGACCGGGACCTGGATTCCATCAAATCCGCGGTGTCGACGGCGAACAATCGGGCAGAGGATGCGGCCCGGGCTTCCCAGGAGACGTCGGAGACGGTCCAAACCGTGGCTGCCAGTGCTGAAGAGCTCGCGGCATCCGTCTCCACTGTTCGGGAGCAGGTCGGCAACGCGTTTCAGATCTCAAGGGACGCGGTTACGGAGGCGGAGCGAACCAATGACATCGTCTCCGGATTGTCGGAATCCGCGCAGAAGATTGGAGAGGTCATCGACCTCATCAACAGTATTGCCGAGCAGACCAATCTCTTGGCGCTGAATGCGACGATTGAGGCGGCCCGTGCCGGTGATGCCGGCAAGGGTTTTGCGGTTGTCGCGAACGAAGTGAAGAGTTTGGCGGACCAGACCGCGAAGGCGACTGAAGAGATCCGCGGTCAGATCGGCGACGTCCAGAACGCCACCACCGAGGCTGTCTCCGTCATCGGCGGAATCGGCCGGATCATCGGTCAGTTGAACGAGATCTCGTCCGATATCTCCTCCGCGGTCGATGAGCAGACCAGTGTTACGAGAGATGTCAGCGCGTCGCTACAGGTGACCTCAAGTGCTGTCGGATCGATCAGCGAGAACATGGCCGATATCGCCAGCGTCACACGGGAGATCGATGGCTCTGTCGGTAAGCTGAAGCAGGACTCCCGTAGCCTGATCTGACTAGCCGTCCATCGGGATTCCGACCCCCCTCGTCGAGGCAATCCAACGTGGTGTGGGCTATCTGTTCGGTTTCCGTCCAATTCATGGACGGCGGGTCATTTTTATTTGGGATTCTGGCCGGTGCGGCTGTGCCCGTTTGTCAGTGCCCGTTCACCGTGGTAAATCTGTGGTAAGTTAACGATATGTCAATTTTTTATTGAGAAGAATCAATCATCAATTGCCTGGAGTCTCCGAGAGTGGGTTTTTCGGGAGAGGTTCAGAAAACACATAATGTTAATCAGAATAGCCCAGCTTTGGCTCGCGGCTATCTTGACGCAATAACTGGGCAATGTGCCCTGGCGGATCAAGATGGTAAGATAGTATGCATAAACGCTGACTGGGAGAACTTCGCGCGTGCCAATGATTACGGGGCAGGCGACGAGGAGTCAGTGTTTGGTTTGGGTGCAAACTATCTGGCCGTGTGTGAGTCGGCATCCGGTGACTGCGCCAACGAGGCGTCCAGCGTCGCTGCGGGCATACGGTCGGTATTGTCGGGCGAAGTCAAAGAGTTCGCTTTGGAGTATCCCTGTCACTCTCCGACGGAACGCCGTTGGTTCAAGCTACAGGCTCGGGCCCTCAATCTGTTCCCGGAGACCCAGGACTTCGTCCTGATTCAGCACGTCGATGTGACGGAGCAGGTCTTAAAAAGACTGACGTCGGAGTTCGAACGGGCACAGCTTGATAACAAACTGATGACCCTCATCGAAACAGCGCCGATAAGGATCGCTGTGCTGGACAGGGAGTTGAAGTACCAGTTCGCCAACCAAGCATTCTGCGATGGCGTCGGTATGGGTCTGGAGACCCTGCGCGAGAAGCACGTAGGGTATGTGCTGCACGCCGACTCTTTGAGGATACTTGAGCCCTTGATGTACAAGGCGCTGGCGGGTCAGCGGCAAACCTGTGAATTGCCGGTAAAGCTCATGAACGACAGCGAGATTGACGCTGTTGTTTCTTATCTCCCCGACAACTCCGACCCTGACAGGATCTCGGGCATATACGTCATCGTTCAGGACATCTCTGAGCTCAAAATGAGAGAGAACGATCTCAGGGATGCGATCATCCGGGCCGACAAGGCAAGCGCGGCGAAGTCGGATTTCCTGGCCTGCATGAGCCACGAGCTACGCACGCCTTTGAACGCGGTCATTGGCTTCTCAGACTTGCTGATCACTTCCAGCGAGAATGAGGCGGTGAGGGCAAATGTGGAGAAATACGCAAGGAACATTAAGGGCAGCGGTGAGATCCTGCTGAATATGGTCGAAAGGCTTCTGGATCTCTCGGCGATTCAGGCTGGCCGTTATGAGATACGGCCTGATCACTATGCCTTTGGGGATGTAGCAGACCAGTGCCGGATGAGTATTGAGGGCATGGCGAGAAGCAAAGGGCTGTCGGTCTCCATCGCGGCACCGCCGAGCCCTCCCATGCTCTGGGGCGACGCGGCCTCGATCCTTCAAATCCTGACAAATCTCCTGACGAACAGCGTGAAATTCACACAGCGGGGCGGCATTACATTGGGGCTGGAGATCCTCGAGGAAAGCTATGTTCTGTCCGTTGAAGATACCGGCGCCGGCATGTCGCCCGTCTTGGTAAAGGCTTTGAATCAGCCGACGACTGAGCTCTCTACCCCACTCCCAATCGATCACGGGCGGACGGAGGGCGAAGTGCCGGGATGGGGCTTGGGATTCTCAATCTGCCGGGATCTGGTTTCCCTTCACGGTGGATCCATAGAGATCCGCAGTGAAGAGGGTGTCGGGACAAAGGTCAGCGTGACGCTTGCCCTCGCTTAATCGCAAAGACTGTTGAAAGACAGAGTTTGGAGCGCGCCGGAACTTAGCCTCCGGATCGCAGATCCTGCAGGTTCTCGTTATGGGAGGAGATGCTGTTGCGCACTATCTCAATCGATAGATGGCCTGGTGCGTTGGAGATCTGCAATACAAACAATGGTGGCACCCCATGGAACGCCGAACCAGTTGATTCCACGACGTTTCCTTTATCCCGAAAACTCTTTGTGGACCCCTGTGGCATGGGGGCGTTCAATGACTTCAGCCCTCGGGGAGGTCAGGCGCGGTTCTCGCGCTTGAAGGGAGGGTTTGAGGCCGCCGATGCAATTGCTGTCCGTATCCGTGCAAGCGAAGAAGGACGACGATTGGGAGAGTCTGCGCTCGTTTCCGCCAACGGATCGTGAGACGGCGAGTACCCTCTATCGATCCATAACGAGTTCTATGGGCTACTCTGCCAAGAAGCTCGTCGGCGAGTATGTGAAAGAGAATGGCGTCATGGCCGAGAAGACACTCTCGGTCAAAGTGTTCGATGGCGGCAAGGACGTCACCAAGGACGAGCAGGGGGCAAAGCCTGCGCCGTCAGCACCAAGTCCGCCCGCCAGAGCCACGCCGATGAAAGGACGCGCGTCCGGCGGCGGCAAGGCCTCGAAGAAAGCCAACGGCAAAGCGGCAAAGGCGAATGCGGCGCCATCGGCCGCCGCAGGAGCCGAACAAGAGGATCTGGTCAGTTTTATCGGTGCGTTCGGTAAACGCCTTATCAGCGCATTGTTCAATCCCGGCCCCCCTAAGGCGCCTCAACCGAAGCCGGTGCCGCATGTGCCGGCTGACGTGACGATGCGACACCAGTCGCTTCAGCAGCAGCAAGGTCTGTACACCACCCGATTTGAGGATTAGACCACCACCGGCTCAGACGAGCTGGTGGTTGCCGACTCCACCCTGCAGGAAACGAACGTGTTCTTTTCGGCGGTTAAGGGGATGCTTGGCCAGTCGAACACAAAACGTGACGAGCTTTTTCACGAGCGGGTCTTTGGCTTCACGATCGGCGCGTTGCTGAAGATTGAGAAGAATCTCGACTTCGCCACCGAGCGGGGGGCGTCCGCACTCCGGGAAGCGTTGAGCCTGTTGATTGATGACGGGGATACCGTCGAGGCATTTCTCAAGCGCCTTGCGACGCTGCTGCTCAAGGAAGAGGTGCGGGACTATCTCCTCATCGGCTCCCGCTGCTTTAAGGCCTTTGACAATGCGAACGTGGAGAAGGTGTCCCGGCTGATCGGTCGGGCATTCTGCGACGGGTACGCCGATGTTTCGGAGTTGGGGGAGCCCGTTCAGGTTGGGATCGTCTTCACCGACATCGTCAACTCGACCCAGCTCAACGTCACCCTCGGCGACGATGTTCATCAGTTGGTCATCGCCCATCACGCCCGCATCGTCGACGCGGCCTGCGGGGAATTCGGCGGACGCATTCTCAAGAACCTCGGCGACGGCTTCATGGTCGCGGTGGATGACCCGGACGACTTTGTCGCCATGCAGCGGGTCATCCTGAAGTGCTACGCCAAAGAAAGTTTCAGCGGTGCGGTTCCGTCCTACGAGGTCCGTATCGGTGGGAACTTCGGGAACGCCATTTCAAAGGACAACGACTATTTCGGCTCGGCCGTGGCGCTGGCGGCGCGCATTTCTTCCAAAGCCAGGGACAGCGGCGGTTGCCTCGCCGCCGACATGATGCCCTACCTGTCGGACCAGACGCTGCTCGTCGAACCGGAAGACGAGGTCATGCTGAAGGGCTTTCCGAAGCCCTTCGCTCTGGTCCATTTCGCCTGTAACGGATAAGGGGCTGGTTGAGCACGATACGACCCCAACCCGTGTTGCCGCGTATCAGTAAACCAGCTGATCGTCGCCGGATGAGCTGCCGAGAACGATCTCGCCCCGGTCAGACAGATCCTTGGCGGACTGAACCAGCGCGGTCTGGGCCTCTTCCACCTCCTTAAGGCGCACGGGGCCGGACGCTTGCATGTCTTCGCGAAGCAACTTCGCGGCACGTTCAGACATGTTCGAAAAGAAGAGGTCCTTGAGCTCTTCCGAAGCGCCCTTCAGGGCGACCGTCAGCTTGTCCTTGTCGATGGCGCGCAGCAACGTCTGAACGCCGGAGGGGTCGAGCTTGCCGAGATCGTCGAACGTGAACATCAGCGAGCGGATCTTCTCGGCCGAATCCTTGTTCCGTTCTTCGAGGGCGGAGATGAACCTCGACTCTGTCGCGCGATCGAGGTTGTTGAAGATCTCGGCCATCATCTCGTGACTGTCGCGGCGGCTGGTCCGTGCGAGGTTCGACATGAACTCCGTCCGCAGTACGCGCTCCACGTCTTTTTCGATGTCCTTGTTGACAGCCTCCATGCGCAACATCCGCATCACCACTTCCATGGCGAAGTTCTCCGGCAGGGTCGCCAGAACGCGGGCGGCGTGGAACTGCGCAATCTTGCCGAGAATCACGGCGACAGTCTGCGGGTACTCGTTCTTCAGATAGTTCGCGAGGACTTGCTCGTTTACGTTGGCGAGCTTGTCCCACATGGTCCGGCCGGCGGGGCCCCGGATGTCCTCCATGATCTCGCCGACACGATCGTCTCCGAGCAGTTTGCCGAGGAGCCTTTCGGTACTTTCCATGGACCCGACAAGCGAGCCGGTGGATGAGACCTGCTCCGCGAATTCGACAAAAAGCCGTTCCACGATATTGGAGCTGACCGTCCCGAGGGAGGCCATGGTTTGGGAAATTTCCTTGATTTCTTCGTCGTCTAGCGCGGAGAAGAGCTGCGAGGCGTGCTCCTCGGCCAAGGACATCAAAAGGATTGCGGCCTTTTCCTGGCCGGTGATCCCGCGATAGTCCTCCCGGATACGACCACCCATCGAACGACTCCCTCAAACCAAAAGCGCTTAGATTCTCTCATAAATTCCAGTCATTTCGTAACGAAATCGTCGCTAGTCCATCTCAATTTTCCAACCTTGAATGGTTAACTCGCGCCCGTTTAACCCAGGGTTGAGATCGCGACTGGTTTGAAAGTTCGATAATCGCAACAACAGCTTCTGGGAGTTTCTTAAATTTCCACCGCTGGATGAGAGCGCCTCCGGTGTGTTGGGGCAATGTGGTGTTCGCCAATAAGATTCTCCGTATCCGATTGATGCGTCCGATATAGCGACTCCTGGAAAAGCGTCCGCCGTCCGCGGACGGGTTCCAAGGCGGTGGCAAGGGCGGCACCAACCCGATAACCTAGTCGCAACTATGACGGCGCATCCGCCTGAGGCGGGCTGGGGAGGCGCCGGCGGGGGGATCTGGGCGTGATGCGCTTTGGCAAAGGGCATGGGTCCGGCTGCGCGCGGACAGTTCCGGGATGGGCATTGCGGATCGCGTTGGGCATTGCGTGTCTGCCGTGTCTGGTATTGCCCGCTTCGGCACAAGTCACGACCGACGGAACGGCCGGCGCGGCGACGGCCTTGTCGGGCCCTGATTACGCCATTCCCGAAACGCTCGGGACCCGGGCCGGCACAAACCTCTTCCACAGTTTCGATAAGTTCGATGTGGGGACGGGCGAAAGCGCCACGTTCTCGGGTGGCTCCGACATCAGCCGGGTTGTCGGCCGGATTACCGGCGGTGCCTCAAGTGTGGATGGTGCCATCAGATCCACGATATCCGCGGCCGACGTCTACCTGATAAACCCGAACGGCATCACATTCGGTGCCAACGCCAGCATTGATGTGCCGGGTGCGTTTCACGCTTCCACCGCCGACGAGTTGGTGTTCAGCGACGGCTCCCGTTTCTCCGCCGATCTAAGCTCGCCCCTTAGTCTGAGCACGGCATCACCCGAAGCTTTCGGGTTTCTCAGCGCCAATCCCGCGTCTCTCGTGAACAACGGAACCTTGGCGGTCGAGACCGGGAGTGACCTCACGTTGTCGGGGGGTGGCCTGACCATCTCGGGCGGGACGGTTCAGGCCCGGGGCGGACGGCTCGACCTGACCTCCGTATCGGGTGCCGGAACCGTTGGTCTGCCGGGCCAGAGCGACGGTACAGCCCCCCGCTCGGGGGCTTTGGCGATCACGGACGGCTCGACCATAACGATCTCCACATCGTCCACGCCCGGCCAGATGCGCATCCGTGGCGGAGATGTGGACATCTCTCAGTCCAACATCTTCGGAAGCACCTTCGGGTCATTCACCGGCGGCACCGTCGACATAACGGCGACAGGCGCTCTGACCCTTCGGAACGTGGCTGAGATCTCCGCCAGGAACAGCGGCTTCGGACAGGGCGGCGCGATAACGGTCACAGCGGACAGTGTGACCTTCAGTGACGGCTCGACAATCTTCACGGACGTCGAGTCCTTTTAGGACGGTGCGACCATCACAATGGACGTCGCCGGCGAGTTGAGGTTGGTCGGTGACTCCCGCGTCTTTACGGAGGTCAGCGTCGACAACTCGGGTGATGCCGGGGCCATCACCATCAACGCGGGCCGGGTCGTCCTGCTCGAGTCCTCTGTTCTGGCGTCCGCATCGTTCGGTTTCGGAAGGGCGGGCGACATTGTTCTTGTGACGCCCGATCTGATGATCGACGGAACCGGTGCGGGGAATACACAGACGGGTCTGTCGTCGAACGCCGAGATCGGCGTTGGAGAGACGTCGTCGAGCGGTAATGCGGGAAGCATCACGGTGACGGCGGGCCGGATCGAGATTGTCGCCAATGGACTGATCCAGAGCATTTCTCGAGCTTCCGGCGCTGCTGGAGACATAACCATTGATACAGATACCTTGGTTCTAGATGACAGCCGCATCTCCTCAACGGCGAGCGGGGAGTTCAGCCGAATTGGCCTGATCCAAATACAAGCAGACGAGAGCATTACACTCCAAAATGGCTCTGCGATCTCCGCTACAGCAACCAGTGAGTTTAATTTGGAGGCGATCGAGGCCGATGCGATCGTCCTGACTACTCCGTCCTTATCTATGTCGGACCTATCCGAGATCAGTACAGTCACATCGGGATTTGCCGATGCCGGGAATATCGTGATTCGGGCGGCGGTCGTGGGTTTGGACAACGCGAATGTTTCCGCCGGTACCAGTGATTTTGGGAATGGCGGCTCTATTGCGATCACCACGGGCACGTTGACGCTTGAGAACGCCGCGACCCTGACGTCGACGGTGAGTGGCGATTTCTTCGCCTTAGGCAATGGCGGAAGTATTGAGATCGACGCCTCATCGGACGTGACCCTGCGCAACGCTGTGATCGATGTAACCTCGACGGGAGACGGACGTCCCGGCTCCGTCGGGATCACACAAACCGGCGGTACGTTCAGGTTCGTCGACAGCCGGATCAGCGCGGACGCGTTTGGCGACTTCGATTTCGACGAAGGCGAGCCGCCAAGCGCCATCTCCATATCGGCCCCGGCGATTGCGATCAGCGGAGCAAGCACGCTTGAAGCGGAGACCCTGGGAGAAGTCGATGCCGGCAGCATTCAGTTGACCGGGGACCAGATCTCCCTCGACGGGACACTCATCCGGACTCGAACGCTTTTCGGTACGGGTGAGGGCGGTGACGTCATCATCACGTCCGGCGGCCCTGTCACCATAGCCAACAGCGGGGTCTTCGCCCTCGCCGGAAGTGAAAGCCAGGGGGGGGCCGGTGTCGTGTCGATGACAGCCGGCGGCACTCTGTTGATCGACAACAGCACGGTGACATCCGACACCTTCGCCAACATCTTCGATACAACCGGGATACCCATTGGAGCCGTTTCGCTGCGAGGGAGTGATGTGGTCATCTCCGGCGGCTCGTTCATTGACGCGGAAACGCTTGGGTCGGTGGACGCTGGAGACATTACGATCAACGGCGACAGGGTGACGGTCTCTTCTTCTTTCATCCGGGGCCGTACTTTTGGCTCAGGCACCGGGGGTGACATTCTCGTCTCCGCCGACACGATCGACATCGGGGCGAACTCGCAGGTCACCACCTCGACCCAGCAAGGCAGCGTCGGGAACGCGGGCGACATTACGCTCGCCGGGGGGAGCGTATTCATCCATGGCAACTCCTCCATCGATACCGACACGGTCGATCAGGGACTGGCTGGATCCGTCGTGATCTCGGGGGTCGACATCCTGCTCTCCGGCGCGTCGATCACCAGCCGTGACTTTTTCAGTGGGGTCGGTGCGTCCGGCAACATCACCATCACGGCAAGCCAGACAGGAACGTTTGAGAATGGTGCTCAGATCACGACGGAGACGCTGGCACCGAACACCAACGCCATCGATGAGAGCGAGACGGGTGGCACCACCGTGACGCTGAACGCGCCGAGACTTCTGATCACCTCGGGGACAGCGATCACCACGCAGGGCGTGGGCAGTTCGGGTGGGAACATCAATCTCAATGCTGATGACCTCGTTTTCATCAGCGACTCCCAGGTCGCCACATCCGCCGTGGGTGGGTTCGGAAGCGGCGGCAACGTGACCGTTCGGACCCCGACCACCCTGGCCTTGGACGATGGCCTGATGTTGGCACAAGCCATCGTTGGCAGCGGCGGCAACATGAGCATCGTCTCCGAACGGATCATCGCCTCGGAACAGAGCCGGATCGACGCGACCTCGCAGCGGGGCGTTGACGGCACCGTCACGCTCGTCGCCGCAGACATCGAGGTACCGAACGATACGGCGGCGCTGTCGGTGGACGTTCTGGACGTCAGCGCTCTGCTGCGGAATGTCTGTGGCCTGCGTGCCGGTCAGGCGGCCTCCAGCCTTGTTGCCCGGGGTCGCGGTGTGCTGCCGAACGATGGACGGGAGGCGTTGTCCGCCCCCCTGGTCCTCCGGGTCGTGCCCCAGACCGGGTCGTCTTCGCGCGGCGAGATTCCTGAGAGCCGATCCGCGACCAGGCTGATTGCTTCGGCGCTGCCCGTGACCGGTGACCGGAAAACCTACCGCATCCGGTGTGGTGTCTGAGCGCTGCGGTGGGACGGTTTGAGACATTGAGGTTGATCACTGCGGCTCTGCTGCTCAGTACCGCTGTACCCGTTGCGGTTGGCGCGCAGACGTCTGCCGGACCGCAAGATCCCGTCCAACGGTCATTGCCGGGATTGCCCGCATTGCCGACGCTTCCGCGATCTGACGGACCAGCGGCCCCGACGTTTGAACTCCCTCAGATACCGGATGCGCCTGGAGCGCCGACGGACCGTTCCGAAGGGCCAAAGTTCATCCTTAAGGACATCGATGTCGTCGACGTCACCGTTCTCGAAGACGACGTTCTGGAAGCCATCGCCGAGCCATATCTCGGACGGCCGATCGGCACCCGGGATCTGGAGCAGCTTCGGCGGGAACTGACACGGGCCTACGTCGATCGCGGCTATATCAACTCAGGTGTTGTGCTGCCGGATCAGACGATCCAGGACGGCCGCGTCGTGTTTCAGGCCATCGAAGGACGGCTGACCGACATCATCGTTGAGCCCGGTACCCGCTTCTCGGCGGACTTTATCTCCGACCGGCTGGCGCGCGGTGCTGGTCCGCCTCTGAACGTCTCGGGCCTTGAGGATCGGTTGCGTCTTCTGCTTCGGGAGCCTGCGATTGAGCGGCTGGATGCGGCCCTTCAACCCGGTGCCCGCCCGGGGGAGGCCACGCTCCGCGCCAAAGTCACCGACGACCGCCGGATCACCGTGCATACGGGCCTCAACAATACGCAGTCGCCGGACGTGGGGGCCGAGCGCGGGGAGTTGTCACTTGGGTTCCGGAATCTCTCGGGATATGGCGATCTGACAACACTGAACGCCGGCGTGACAGAGGGTGTGCTGGACTTCGACGGGTCGTTCTCCATTCCCCTGACCAAGTACGACACCCGGCTTGCCATCGATGTGAGTGTCAGCGAGACGGAGATCGTCGACGAAGCGTTCCAGTCTCTCGACATCGAGAGCGACTCCCGTGAAGCGTCGATCCGCTTGCTTCAGCCAGTCTACAAGACGCCGACGCAGGATCTGACGGTCTTCTCTGGTTTCGCGGTTCGGCACAGCCGGTCTTTTCTGCTGGGACAGGGTTTCTCCTTCAGCCCCGGCCTGGATGACGGCGAGGCGAGACTGTCGGTGGTCAGCGGCGGTATCGAGGCGACGGACCAGCGGGAGAACCAGGTGATCGCGCTGCGCACAACGCTCAGTGCCGGCATCGATTTCCTGGATGCCACCGACACCGGGGTCGAGCCCCACAACCGCTTCGTCAGATGGCTGACCCAGGCGCAGTATGTCCGCCGGTTCCTCGGGGATGGGGAATTGATCTTGCGGGGTGACCTGCAACTTGCGGACGGCCCGCTTTTCTCTCTGGAACGGTTCTCGATCGGCGGAATGGATACGGTGCGGGGGTACCGGGAGAACCTTCTTGTCCGGGACAACGGCGTCATCGCTTCGGCGGAGGTGCGGATGCCCTTCTTCCGCGCCCCCTTGGGCGATACCATCCGGGGTGCCAACGAGCTGGTGTTGTCCGCCGGTCCATTCATTGACTATGGCCATGGCTGGAACACGGCGCAGGCGAACAACGGGGTCCGGACGATTTCCAGTGTCGGGATCGGATTGAGCGCGCGGGCCGGCAGTCGACTGGAGGCGCAGCTCTACCTCGGCAAGGCGCTGCGCCACGTCCAGTTTGATAACGATGACCGGCAGGACGACGGCGTCCATTTCCGGATGCGGCTGCAACTCTACTGAGGCGGGATGGGAGACCCAGCGATGAGACCTGATCCTACACCGCCGCCAAGATGGTGCGGTCACCTGCGATGGCTTGCCTTTGTGCTCTGCATTGTAGCCGCTGTCGCATCAACGGGACGGGTGTCGGCGGACGGCCCGGCGGACGAAGCTCTTTCCTATCTCGGGCAGGGCGAGGCGGCTTATGAGATGGGCGATTTCGCCGCCGCCATTGACCATCTGTCCCAAGCGATTGGGATTTGCCGTGTGGCTGGCTTGGAGGATCTCGAAGTCACAGCCCGGGCGCGCCGTGGGGAGACATTTGCGCGCCTGGGTCATCTGGATCGCGCGGAAAAGGATCTGGGTGCGGCCCTGGCGGCGGCGGACGACGGCACAGACCCGGCGCGGGTCGCCGCCATTGCGGGCGCGTTGGGCAATGTTCGCCTTATGGGCCGGGATCTTGATGCCGCGCGGGCGCTTCTGGACCGGTCACTTCTGATGGCGCTTGAAGCTGGCGACCAGGCGGTTGTCGCGGCCGCCGCCAACAACCGCGGAAACCTGGCACTCGCCGAGAACAGTGTGGACGCCGCTCTGAGCTACTACCGCCGCGCGGCGGCTGCCGCGGCACAAGCGGCCGACCCCCGGCTCACCCTTGTCGCCACAACGAACGCCGCGCGTGCCGCGACCGGACTGGGTCGCCTGTCCGAGGCGATGGCTCTGTTGAGGGAGGCGCTCTCCCTCGTGGATAGGGAGAATGCTGACAGTGCGCTGGCGCTTATCTCCGTCGCCCGGATCGCCATCGTGCTCGCGGACAAGGAGGCGGAACGGACAGCGGCGGGCGGTCCGGCAATCGGACTTGCGTTTCGGGCCTTGTCGGACGCCGCAGAGATTGGCGGGCGCCTCGATGACGCCCGGACCTTGTCGCTTGCTTATGGATGGTTGGGTCATCTCTACGAGCGGGCGGAGCGGGACGCCGAGTCTCTGCGCCTGACCGAAACCGCACTCTTCGAAGCGCAGCGGGCGGAGGCCCCGGAACTCAGCTTCCGGTGGCAGTGGCAGATTGGCAGACTGGCGCGCCGGTCCGGGGATCTTGACGGAGCAACGGTCGCGCTGAGGGCGGCGCTGGAAGATCTGTCCGACATCCGAGTGGATATCCCCGTTGAATACATCGAAGGCCGTTCGTCCTTCCGGGATCGCTACGGTCCCCTCTATCTCGACGCGGCGGACGTCCTGTTACGGCGCGTGGAGACCGCGCAGACGTCCGATGCACAGGTGCTGCTGGTCGAGGCGCGGTCGACCATTGAGGGTCTGAAGGCGGTGGAGCTTCAGGACTATTTCGATGATGACTGTGTGGCCCGTTTCCAGTCGTCGCGAACCGACCTTGGCGAGATCTCGGCAAACACCGCCATTATCTATCCGATCGTGCTGCCGGACCGGCTTGTCGTTCTGGCCGACATCGGCGGCGCCCTCCGGCAATACGTTTCCCTGGTTCCCCGGGAGGAGTTGACCGACATCGTCTACAGGCTCCGGCAACTGCTTGAGAAAAGAACTACCCGCCAGTACCGACGTCCCGCAAAGCGGATCTGGGACATGATGGTCGCTCCGGTTTATGACGATCTGGTCTCGGCTGGCGTGGATACGCTTGTGTTTGTCCCGGACGGCGCGTTGCGAACGGTGCCGATCGGCGCGCTCTACGACGGCAGGAAGCATCTCGTCGAACACTTCGCGACAGCGGTGGCGCCCGGTCTCGATCTGGTCGATCCCCAGCCCGTCGAGAGCACGGAGGCGCGGGCCCTGGTCGGCGGGATCTCGGAGAGTGTGCAGGGCTTCATGGCGCTGTCGGCGGTGGTCCAGGAGGTCGAGGAGATCGGCGGGATCTATCCGGGAGAAGCCTTGATCAACGAGCGCTTCCAAGTGGACGGCTTCACGTCCGAGATCATCGGCGGTGACTACAACATCATCCACGTCGCCTCACACGGGGTGTTCAGCCACCAGTCGGGAGATAGCTTCATCCTCACCTATGACGGCCGGATGGACCTGGACACGCTGGAAGCTGCGATCAAGTTCCGCCGTTTCGATGACACACCGATCGACCTGCTGACGCTGAGCGCCTGCACCACCGCGACCGGTGATGATAGGGCAGCACTTGGGCTCGCCGGGGTCGCGCTCAAGTCCGGTGCCAGGAGCGCGCTGGCCAGCCTGTGGTCGGTGAACGACGAGAGTTCGGCTGCCCTGATCTCCGGTTTCTACAAGACACTGTCGGAGCAGTCCGGCAGCAAGGCCCAGGCCCTGCGGCAATCCCAGGCGGCATTGCTGGCGGACCCGAGATTTCGGCATCCGGTCTACTGGGCGGCGTTCCTGGTGATCGGAAATTGGCTGTGAGGAGCGGATGAGCGGGCGGCTCGTCTTCCTTCGACGTCTCTTGCAACCTCTGGCGGAACGCCCGGTCGGACTGGGTCTTGTTGCCGCCCATGTGGTGTTCGGTGTGATCGTTCTCATTCGGATCAGCCAGGGCCTCGAGGGGGCGGAACTTCAGGTCTACGACCGCCTGGTTCGTTCCTTGGTTGGGCAGACTGAGGCGGTGGAACGGGGCACGCCGCCTATTGTCATGATCGGCGCGGAAGAAGCCGATCTAAACCGCTATGGCTGGCCTCTACCTGATGGGACCTTGGCGGAGGCGCTGGTCCGCTTGGATGCGGCAGGGGCGACGGCGATCGGCGTTGATATCTACCGCGATCGTCCCAGGCCACCGGGCAATGAGGCGCTGGAGGCTGCCTACGCTGCGATCGAGACGTTGGTATTGATCTATCTTGACGACCCAACCGCCGAGTTCGCCATTCCCCCACCGCCCAGCCTGGTCGGAACGGATAAACTGGGTTTGTCGAATATTGTCCGCGACGAGGACGGAAGCGTGCGCCGCGCGCTCGTCTACATTCAGTCGGATGACGGGGAGTACATCCTCTTATCGTTCCCGTTCATGCTGGCCTACCGTCACCTCGCTGCCCAAGGAATTCAGATCGGAGGCGACCCGAACGATCCCAGCCAATTGATGGTCGGGCCGACACCGCTTCGGCGGTTTCAATACAACGACGGCGCCTATGTGTCCGGCGATGACGGCGGCTATCAGGTGCCGCTCGATTTCCGCGATGGGTTCGGCGCCTTTCCGCAGTACACGCTGTCCGCTCTCTTGGATGGCGAGGTGCCGCAAGAAGCCTTGGCGGGAAAAGTGGTCATCCTTGGGACGACCGCGGACAGTGTGAAGGACGATTTCTTCACGCCACTTGCGGGCCCCAGAAGCGTCCGTGAGGCCATGTTTGGTATTGAATTGCACGCCCACGCGGTTTCCCAGTTCATTCGGCATGGCACCGGAGAGACACCGTCCCGCACGGTCATGTCGCCGGAGGCTGAATTCGCCTGGATTTGGATGTGGTGTGTCATCGGCGGGCTCATCGTTGTTTTCAGCAGTCACCTTTGGGTCGAGTTCCTTTTGATCCTTGGCGCAATCGGGGCGTTGACGGTGATCTCCTTTCAGGCCTTCGCAGCACATTTCTGGGTCCCGCTCCTGCCGCCTGCAATCGGGCTTGCGACGGCGGGGTTCGGTACTGCCGCCATCCTCAGCTACCGGGCACGGGCCATGCGGCGTGAACTCATGGGGATGTTTTCGCAGCACGTCTCTCCGTCCATTGCCGAAGCCCTATGGGATCAGCGGAAGGCGTTTACGGAAGATGGACGCCCCAGCAGCCAGGAGCTTACGGCGACGATCCTGTTCAGCGATCTCAGAGGGTTCTCCTCGATCTCCGAGAACATGACGCCGGTCGATCTCACTGCGTGGTTGAACGAGTATCTCGATGCCATGACGGAGGTCGTCGCCCGGCATGACGGCATTGTCGATAAGTTCGTTGGTGATGCGGTCATGGCGGTCTTCGGAATTCCGATCGCCCGTCAGACTGAGGATGAGGTTGACCAGGATGCGGTGCGCGCGGTGGAGTGCGCGCTGGACATGGGCGCGGTGCTGGAGTCTCTCAACGCCCGGTGGCGTGCCGAGGGCCGGGCGGAGATTGGCATGCGTGTCGGCGTCTATACCGGACCCGTGGTCGCGGGCGCGCTCGGTGGCAGGCATCGCCTCAGCTACACGGTGATCGGCGATACAGTGAATACGGCCGCCCGATTGGAGAGCTTCGACAAGTCAGTGGAAGGGGACCGCGTCTGCCGTGTCCTGATCGGCGCGGCGACGATGGAGCGTCTTGGCAACCGTTTCGCGCTTCGGCGGATTGGCGAGGTGGCCTTGAAAGGCAAAGCTCAAACCACCACCCTATTTCTTGTAGAGGGACGCAGTCGACCCGAGGCGAACGACGAAGAAGAGAGGGTCAAATGAACAAAAGGTTCAAGGATTCCAGGATCAGCAGAAGTGGTCTTGTCGCTTTTTCAGTAGCCGCATCACTTGCGATTTTTACACCCGCGCTCGCGAAGGAAGAGAAGACGCCGGTTCCGGCGACGAAGTCATTCGTCCAGATCGCGCAGGGTATGAAACTCCTGAATTACAAGCCTCCGGGCGGTATGGGGGCACCGAACTCACGCGTTGGCGGTGGTACCAGGGCGGGTGTCGAAGCGGTAAAGATTGACGTGCTGGCGCCTGATCATCTCGGGCACACGTCTCAAGCGTCTCCCACGCTTTACTGGCATACGGATGCCAAAGCGGGCACGGCGACCATCGTGGTCATCGGCATGGATGCCATGGACCCGGCGATGGAAATCGAGGTCCCGATCAAGGACGGTGGCGGAATTCAAGCGGTTAGCCTGTCCGCCCGGGGGATCTCCCTGGAAGCCAATATGGACTACGAGTGGTCGGTAAGCGTGGTGCCGGACCCTAAGCAACGGTCGCACGACACCATGGCCGGTGGGGCCATCCGTTTCGTTCCGCCGAGCGGATCGACCGCCGACCGCATCGCTTCAAGTCAGGGCCGGGACAAGACCGTGGCCCTTGCGGAAGGCGGCTACTGGTATGACGCCATGGGTGAGGCCCATTCGGCCTATGCGGCCGGCGGGTCCGCCGATGCCCGCGACCTGGCGGTGGAACTTCTACGGATCGTGAAGCTGGAGCAGATCGCAAGCGCCTACCGCTAGGCATCCGTCGCCCTCGAACCTTCTTTTACGGCCGCATTCGATATTCGTCGAATGCGGCCATTCTTTTGCGTTCCGCCTTGCCGCACCGCCGCTGTTTTGATCTTTCCTTCAGATGGTTTCTGTTGGCGATAAATTCGTCCATTTGTTGATAAACGGGTTGAACTTAGAAACAATTATAGCGACATTAATTGATACATATTTACAATCTAAATGTTTTGGATAGAAACGATATGGACGTGCAAGAGATGTGCGCCCGGGATTTCATGACCCTGGGTATCGAGTCAGAGAAGTTCGACGCGGCCATGAAGCGGATTTTGGCGGAGTTCCAGCTTGTCGACGCTGTTGATGAGATCCTGCTGATCGCTGAGCGGTATAAGATTGAGGTCGATCGGGCTGAGCTGATCGACTTCCTCATCGATTGTGCCGAGGAGGCCGCGGATCTGCCGGATTACGAGAAGCTCGGCCTGAGAGGGGATGAGCCGGAGCCTGCGGATCACCATCTGCTGGGCTACATCTACTTCAAGAAAACGAACGGTGGGGATGCCGCCAATTCCAACGAGTCGGCTGCCCGTGATTCCAGCCTCTACTATTTGTCTTTGAGCCGTTGACGGCGACAGGACCAGCAACGCGCGACGGACCCCCTTTCATCTAACGGCCCAACCGACCCGGGAACGGCAGGCGGTCTTCCAGTGCACGCCGTTGCTGTCCTGACGGTGGAGGCGCCGACATGGCAGGCCGCGCTCAATCCAGGTTGCGACAACGGTGAGTGAAACATGGGACTTGGTTGGACCCGGCAGGAATGCCGCGGTTTCCTGAGTTCGCGCATGTTCCAGGACCCACACCTCCCGCGGCTCCAGAACGGGAACGTTGGCCGTAATGGTCTGACCGGCAGCCTCACCGGCGGCCTGACCAACGGACTTACCCAGGACTGCCGCTATGTTTGACCCAGCACTTCCAGGCACTGCCATGCGGCCGAGCGATCCTCCGACCGCCGAGCCCAGATCCGGAAACAGAGCTCGGGCGCTATGGTCCGCCGAGACGCAGCCGGTGACGAGCAGAAGTGTGACACCGAAGAGCCGTCCGAACTGCGGAGCCCAACCATGGGATAAACGGCTCACGATGCGGCTGTCGGCGCCATCTTTTCGCTGAGCGCGCGGTCCATCAGATGGAAAGCTTCCGGCGAAAGGGTTTCGAATAAGACGCCGACCCCGTCCTCGGTCACTCGCATAATGCGAACCGAAATGCGACCGCGTTGTCCCGTATCCTCACGGGTGATCCAGTAGGAGACCACACTGTCCAGATCGACGGGTGCCTGGACACCCTCGATAAAGGCGCCTGAGAAACTCCAGTTTTTCAGAGGCTTATGCGCGCAAGCGCGGTCCATGACAGAGAGGGGAACCGCATATCGCTTGGACTTCCTGCGGGAGAAACCGGATGTGTTGACCGAATAGACCATGACGAGGCCCTCCTTTCGGAAAGACTCCCCGCAATCGGGATGCCAAACGGCCTTCTCCCTCCATGTTTCTTGAGAACTAGGCCTGGCTGGAGAGCCAGCTCTTCGCCTCGCCGGCGTACTCACGCCCCGGGTTGCCCCATACCGTCGTTCGCCACATGACCCTGATATCGGCATCGGCGTCGAACCAGGTGGCTGAGTGGATTAGCGACCGGTTGTCGTAGATCACGAGATCCCCTTCCTCCCAGTCGTGGGCGTAAACATGAGCGGGGTCGGTGTAGTGCGCCATCAGGGCGTAGAGGAGTTTCGCACCGTCGCCGTGAGGGCCGGGTTCCATGTCCACAAACGGCCCATCCAGCCAGTCCATCTGACCACGCTCGCAGAGGAACAAGGCCGGGCGTCCCGTCACCGGATGATGGCGGACCACTGGCTGCTTCTGGGGCCTGTTGTGATCACCGACCGGATCGGGCGTCTCTCCGGCCAGAACGGCGGCTTCGGTCCGTCCGGTATTGGGTTGAGCGTGTATGCCGACAAGCCTGGCAGCTTTGGCCTGTAGATCTTTCGGGAGGCTGGCGTAGGCGGTCACACCGTTGGCGTAGAGGGTTTGCCCCGTACCCTTGGGAGCGGGTTTCACCGCGTAGAAGAGTGAGATGTCCGGGGGCGGTCGCCGATAGCTTTGATCGGTATGCCAGCCCTTCCGGTGCGGAAAGGTGACCGGCAGTCCCCCGTCTTCTGTTAGTGGCGGCTCGGGCCGGGGTGGGGGGCGTCTGTTGGCCGGCGGGCCGTTCGATACAACGAAGATCTCCGGATGAGCCGGGTGAATCAGCTCCTTGGCCATGGTGGTTTCTGTGTAGTCCTCCACCACCGGGCCAAACAGTGCACTCAGCCGCACGAGAAGGTCCGGGTCACTGCTGATGCCATTCATGCCACGCACGAGAAGAAACCCGTCCGAGGCGTCAAGCAATGCCGGGAGAACATCCGGTTTGCGCTCGGCGGCGGCCAGGAGAGTCGCTGCGTTTGTAGCACCCGGCCCGCCAAGGACTGCGCCGAACTTGCTTCCCGGAAGGGGCCTGCGGTCGAAATCGGCCGAACCGTCCGTGTCCAATTGATCGGCGCTCATGTCGCTCTCCTCATCCGCTCCGCAACTCTATGCCCGTCCCGCGCGGCTGCACCAGCCTCGATGGGCCGCCCAAGGTCTCATCGGTTCGATAGGTTGCTCCCCGCCTACCAGGCCGATAGCGTTCCGGTCGTTCGCATTCGATTTGGAGAACGACATGCCCAGGATTGCCGAGAGTTTTGATCCCGCGTTCGTGGAATGGCGCCGGATCACCGATCCAGGCTGCACAAAGTTCAAGGTCGACTTCGAATACAGCCTGCTCGGCTACGATCTTGAAGCGGGACGTTTGGACATGTTGCTGCGGTACGGAGATGGCGGCCATTGCCGCCCGCACCGGCATGTCGCCTCGACCGTTACCCTGGTTCTGGAAGGTGAGCAGCACCTCGTCGAGGTTCAGCCCGACGGCAGCACCAAAGCCATCCACCGCAAGAAGGGCGACTACGCGCTCGCCCCACCGGACGCGTTGCCCCATGACGAGCACGGCGGAGAGACGGGCGGAACCGTGCTGCTGTCCATGCAGGCCGCCGCCGACGGGACCCTTTTCGAGTACTTCGACGAGAATATGGAGAACGGCTGGACCCTCGGGCTCCAGGAATATGTGGAGAGCTGGCACAACGGCACGGTTTACGGCGCCCGGAAGATGTGATCGATCTCCGGAGTTGTGCGGCTGTCTGGTGCGGATAGCCGCCAACGGCTAAGCTCTCCGCAAAACAAAACCTGTTTCAGTCAACAAGCCAGGGGAGGCACCCATGTCCGACAATTGGGAATTCTCGATCAGCAAGGCGAAAGACGCCGAATGGACCGAAGGCCTTCGGGAGATTTTCGAGTACCGGGATCTCGCCATCAAGAGCTCGACCAAAGGCGACTACATTGCCCACATCGTCAAGGCGAACGGCAAGGAGATGAAGGACGATGTCCAGCAGTGGCACGTCCACGACTGCACGTTCCAACTCGTCTACGTGCTGAACGGCTGGGCTGAGTTTGAGTACGAGGGGGTCGGTGTCCGCCGGATCGAAAAGGGCGACTGCCTGAACCAGCGCCCGGGTATTCCGCACCGGGAGATCGCGTGTTCCAAGGACTTTGAAGTTCTGGAGATCGTCGCCCCGGCTGACTTCAAGACGCGGATTGTGGACGCCCCGGCCTCGGCCGCTGCCGAGTAGCGAGCCCGCCGATCAGCCCTGCTTCGAACGGACCGCGAGCAACAGCGGGATCGTGGCGAGGCATGTCGCTGCGTAGAAGTAGAAGCAGTTGTTGTAGCCGATCATGGCCGACTGGCGTCCGACCTCGGACGCCAGAAACGGCAGGCTGTCTATCCAGGCGACCGCCGCGGTGCCGGTATCGCTTGGGAAGAACAGGCGGTCCGAGAAGACCGTGACCGTTTCCGTCATCTCCGCATAGGAAATCCGGGACGTCCGGACCAACAGGAAAACGGACAGGGCCACGTACAGGCTGGTGCCGAGGTTCCGCAGCAGATGGAAAAGCGCGGCTCCGTCGGGCAGCATTTTCGGCGGCAGGGTGGAAAACGCGACAACCGACAAGGGCACCCACATCAGCCCACATCCGAAGCCCTGCAGAATGCCCACCCTCGACAGCTCCCACAGGCCCACATCAAGGTCGATGACAGCCAGTCCCCAACCCGACACACCGACACACAGCATGCCGAGCGATAGGCCGACACGGGGGTCCAAACGGCCCATTCTGGCAGCCACCCAGAACCCGATCACCATACCGACGCCCCGGGCTGCCAGAACAATCCCTATCAGGGTGTCGGGGTAGCCCTTCAAGTTCTGCAGAAGCGACGGAAGCAGCACGAGCGGCGTGAAGTTGAGCGAGCCGTATATGAAAACCAGGATGAGCCCGATCACGTAGTTCCGGGATGTGAAGAGCCGGGGGTTGATGAAGGGCTCCTCCACGAACCAACTGTTCGCGACGTACATGTACGCCGCGAGGCCCATAATGACGGTTAGCGAGAGGATAAAGCCGCTGTCGTACCAGTCCATCCGCTCCCCCCTGTCGAGGATCAGTTGGAGAGAGACAATGACGATGGAAAAGAGCGCGAAGCCCAGCGCGTCGAACCGCACCCGTCCCGTCTTTCCGCCCTCCTTGATATAGGCCAAGATCCCGAAGAACACGGCGACCCCAAGCGGCACGATCAGCAGAAAGATCCAGCGCCAATTGTACTCCTCGGCGAGATAGCCGCCGAGGGTCGGGGCGATCGCCGGCCCGATCACGACGGAGAAGCCCATATAGCCGTTGGCCTTGGCGTGAAGCTCCCGCGGCCAGGTCTGAAGAATGATGGCTTGGGCGAGCGGGACCAACGGCGCGCCGAACACCCCTTGAAGCACCCGGAGGAATAGGATCGCGGACAGGGAGTTCACCGCCGCGCAGGCGAGCGATGAAATCGTGAAGCCGATCACGCACCAGATCAGCAACCTCTTTTGACCGAGGCGGGCGACGAGGCTCCCCGTGAGCGGCGTCGCGACCGCGGTGGCAACCACATTCAAGGTGACCACCCAAGAGATCTGGTCCTGGCTCGCGGAAAGCGCCCCCTGAAGCTGGGGCAGGGCGATGTTCACGATGGTGATGGTCAGCGAGTAGAGCATCGCCGCCATGGCCATGGTGATCAGGACCGCATAACGGTACCCCACATCGTCCGATGGTCGGATGTCGGCCGTCGCCTCGGCCATCGCGCAGCCTCCCGTGCGGGCACACCCTTGTAGTTTGGAGTTCTCCTTGAGCCGCACCGGGTTGAGCATAGGCAGTCCCGGCGCCATGTAAAACCGATCGGACACGGTTTGGAGCGGGAGTGAGAGATGGTAGCGAGACGGCTTGTACTCGTTCTGGCAGCGGTCGCATTGTCCGCGTGTTCGCCTCTCATGATGCTCGACGCGATGGTCCCCGCCAGCGGCTACAAGGCGGAACAGGACGTGTCGTACGGACCGGCGGATCGCCAGAAGCTCGATGTCTACCGGCCGACCGGGCCGGCGGCCGCCGACGATCTGGTTGTGATCTGGTTCTAT
The DNA here is from genome assembly GCA_963691835.1 of Thalassobaculaceae bacterium. Taxonomy (GTDB): domain Bacteria; phylum Pseudomonadota; class Alphaproteobacteria; order Thalassobaculales; family Thalassobaculaceae. The sequence continues at coordinate 1,400,867 of OY829383.1, read as the reverse complement.
GGCGGCGGCTGGAGAAATGGCGAGCGTGCGTCCTACCGCTTTGTCGGCCAGAAGTTGGCAAGCCTTGGCTACACGGCCGTGGTCGCCGACTACCGGCTCTTTCCGGAAGTCCGGTTCCCGACCTTCAATGAGGATGCCGCTCTCGCGGTCGCGTGGGCTCGCGACTCCCTTAAGACACCCGATGGTAAAGAGCCGCGCATTGTATTGATGGGCCACTCCGCCGGGGCGCATATCGCGGCGCTCGTATCCTTGGATCCGCGCTATCTTGAGGCCGTTGACGTTGATCCCTCGGCGATCGTCGGCACAGTGGCCATCGCGGGCCCTCACGCGTTCGATCCGCTCAGCTACCGTTCGACACGGCGGATCTTTGAGGGAACCACCGAACCCGTGCGGTTCAGCCCAATGAACTATGCCCGCGCCGATGCGCCGCCCATGCTTCTCATTCACGGGACGGAGGACGGAACGGTCTACCCCTTTAACTCGGAGCGCTTGGCCAATCAGTTGACCCAGGCTGGTGCGGACGCAGACCTACTAGCCGTGGAAGGCATTGGCCACTACCGGATCGTACTGTCGCTGGCGGAGCCATTCACGACCAACGATGACCCTGTCCTGTCCGAGATCAGACGGTTTCTCGGGCGGATCGCGCGTTCCTGAAACCGCTAAGTTTGCCCGTCGATGGACTCGGTCGCGGCGCGCTGCTAAAAGCGCCCGCTATTCCACAAACCGACGGCGGACAAGACCATGAGGATCAACGGCAACGCTATTCGCGTGGGCAATGTGATCGAGCACAAAGGCCAACTTTGGGTCGCCGTGCGGACACAAGCGGTGAAGCCGGGCAAGGGCGGGGCCTTCAATCAGGTCGAACTCAAGGATATCCGGAACGGCACCAAGCTGAATGAACGGTTCCGGGCCGACGAAGGGGTGGAGCGGGTCCGACTGGATCAGCGGCAGGCCCAGTATCTCTTCGAGGCGGACGGGCTGCTGACCTTCATGGACGGCGAGACCTATGAGCAGACCATGGTCAACGCGGAGTTGGTCGGGGAGCAGGTCGCCTTCCTTCAGGACGGCATGGACGTGACGATCGAAAGCTACGAGGGTGAGCCCCTGTCGATCGTACTGCCGGATACGGTGGTCATGGAGATCGTCGAGGCGGATGCGGTGGTCAAAGGCCAGACGGCGTCGTCCTCCTATAAGCCCGCGACGCTCGAGAACGGCGTCCGGGTGATGGTGCCGCCTCATATCGAGACCGGCACCCGCGTGGTCGTAAAGACCGAGGACAGCACCTATGTGGAGCGGGCCAAGGACTGACCGGTCCGGCTTACTTTTCCGACACGCCTCACCCCCTTCCCGCCCGCACCTGGAACACCATCGGAGGCTCCATGGCCACCCGCTCTCCCGCCGTGAACGTCATGACCAAAGCGGTCTACAAGGCGGCGAAAGGCATGCTTCGTGATTTTGGCGAAGTGGAACAGCTTCAGGTCTCGATGAAGGGGCCTGCGGATTTTGTCTCCACCGCCGACACACAGGCGGAGCGGACGATCGTGTCCGAGTTGAAGCGGGCCCGGCCGGACTACGGGCTCGTCACCGAAGAGGATAAGCCCGTCGAGGGAACGGATGCGTCCGGGCGGCGTTGGATCGTCGACCCGATCGATGGCACTACGAACTTCCTTCACGGCATTCCCCACTTCTGCATCTCCATCGCGTTGGAGGAACGCGGAGACATTGTTGCAGGGGTGGTCTACGACCCTTCGAAAGACGAGCTCTTTTGGGCGGACCGGGGGAATGGTGCTTACCTCAACGACAGGCGCATCCGGGTCTCTTCCCGCCAGCAGTTGAACCAGTGTCTCTTCGCAACCGGCATCCCGTTTCTCGGTCGCGGTGACCACGATACCTACGCCGAACAGATGAAGGCGGTTATCGGCGTGTCGTCCGGCGTCCGCCGATTCGGGGCGGCGGCACTGGACCTGGCCTATGTTGCTGCCGGCCGGGTTGACGGTTTCTGGGAAGAGAATCTTTCTCTCTGGGACATCGCGGCCGGGGTGCTTCTGGTCCGAGAGGCTGGCGGATACGTCACGGACTTCTCCGGCCGCAATAACAGCCTGAAATCCGGCGATGTGGTCGCGGCCAACGACCGGATACACCCCCCCTTCCTTAAGCTCCTTCGCGACTCGGCAAAGACCCGCGGCTGATCCCCCCTAAGCCGGATTGGTGTGATCTGACCGCCGTCCGCGACCTGGGCTCGGTTGTCGCCTGCGGCCCCTTGGGCTAGTGTTTGGCGCGGGCGAATATGTTGAAAGTGGGGTCGATGAAACGTCGGTACGGTGCGTGCTTCCGGTGGGCCTCTGGCCTCTCCACAACGGCGACACTGCTGCTTGCCGCAGCGATCGGTCCGGCGTCCGCGCAAGGGATCACCTATGAGGGCGGATCGTTTCTCGACGGCGTTCAGGTGAACGAGGACGTAATTCTCGGTCTCGGCCCCTCTCCAACGGTTCCCAGCATTCTTCAGGACGACATTCGGTCTATCTATGCGTTGGGCGGTACGCCGCTGCCGTTGCCCGGAGAGTTGGGTCGGCTCCGGTCCAACTCGCTCAGCCCGGTTCTTCGGAATCAGGCCGCTCCGGCTGGTCAGCTCCCGGCCCCTCTTCCGCGCCCGGCACCACCGCCCCGGTTCGGGTCCGCGGCGCCGGCGCCGGCTATGACAGCACCCCGCCCCGTGATCCGGCCCGTAACCCCCTCGGCTCCGCCACCTGTTCCGGCCGCTGTAGCGCCGCCTGCACCGACGGCGCCCACCCGGTTGCCGCCCGCGCCCGCCATTGCCTCCGCACCTGTCATAGCCCCGCCGCCGCCGTCGGTTCAGAGGCCCGCTCCCGTGCCGTCCGTCGCTCCGCCGCCGGCGCCAAAGATCGACACCATGGCGTCGTCGTCCGACAGCGGCAGCATGGCAGCTGCCACGCCGCCTGCACCTCCTGCCGCGGCCGCTCCTCCGCCCGCGCCTGCGGTGGCCCCCCCGCCAACCCCTGCCCCTGCCCCTGCGGCCACCGCACCTGCCGCGCCGGCCGAAAGTGCGCCCGTCACGATCGCGGCCAGACCCCCTGCACCCGAATCCACACCGGCGCCGAGAGTGTCTGCGCCGGACGGAGTCGACGTATCCGTCGTCTTTCCCAGTGGCGGTGCGGATCTTGACGATTCCGGTCGGGAGCAGCTCAAGGCGCTTCTGCCCAGGATCAAGGGAGACAACAGCCTCCAGGTCCGTCTTCTCGCGTATGCGTCGGAAACCGGTGGCAGCGCCAGCGCCGCCCGCCGGCTGTCCTTGGAACGGGCGTTGGTGGTTCGGAAGTTCCTGATGTTTGAGGGTGTGCAGAGCACGCGTATGGCCGTTCGGGCTTTGGGCGCTCAAGTCCCGTCCGGAACCGGGGACCGGGTCGATGTCATCGTCGTAACACCGTGAGCCGACCGCCTATTCGCAAGGCCTGCCGAATTTTAGCCCAACTCCGGTCCGATGACTGTCTTAGGACCCTCAACGTGAGAGAGCGGACGTGACAAGACCTCGTCGTTTCCTGCTGCGCATGATCATTTTTCTGGTCATCGTCGCGGCGGCAGTCGGGCTGCTCTTCATCCCCTTGCGGGATGCCTTTTTCGCCAATCCCGCCATGAACGGCATGATCCTCGGTGGCCTGTTCGTCGGGATCATCTACATCTTCCGTCAGGTCGCGTCCCTGGGGCCGGAGGTCCGGTGGATCGAGGCATACCGGGCCGGGGGCCCCGGAATGTCGGTTCAGGATCCTCCCGCCCTTCTCGGGCCCGTCGCGACCCTGCTTGGCGAACGCCGGGAGCGGGGCGTCAGCCTGTCGACGATGTCTTTGAGGTCGCTGCTCGACAGCATCAGCGCCCGGTTGGGCGAAGCGAGAGATATCTCGCGCTACCTGATCGGCTTGCTGATCTTCCTTGGGCTTCTCGGAACCTTTTGGGGGCTTCTCGAAACGGTCTCCGCCGTCGGCGGGGTAATCGGCAGCCTGTCGATCGGGACCGGGGATCTGGGCGCTGTCTTTGGCGACCTCAAGGCAGGGCTTGAGTCGCCGCTATCCGGTATGGCGACCGCTTTCAGCTCGTCATTGTTCGGGTTGAGCGGATCTCTCGTGCTCGGGTTCCTGGATCTTCAACTCGGCCAAGCCCAGAACCGCTTCTACAACGACCTCGAGGAGTGGCTGTCGAGCCTGACACGGCTGTCGAGCGGTGCGGCGATCGCTGAAGGTGAGATGTCCGCCGGTGCCTATCAGGCCGCGCTGCTGGAACAAACGGCGGAGAGCTTGGACAAGCTGCAGCGGATCATCGGCCGCAGCGAGGATGAGCGGCGGGGCGTGAACAACAACATCATCGCGCTGAACGACAAGCTGACCGTCATCGCCGAGCGCATGATGAATGAGCAGGAGCTGCTGATGCGGATTGGCGAGACTCAGCTCGAACTCAGGCCCGTGCTGCAAAGACTGGCCGACGCCGGTGCCGCCAGTGGCCGGGATGAAATCGCGCGGTCCCATCTTCGAAACATCGAAGCCTATATGGCCCGCATGGTCGAGGACTCCGCGGCCGGCCGGTCCCAGGCGGTCGAAGAGCTTCGCCATGAGATCCGGCTTGTGGCGCGGACCATCGCCGCGCTTGCCGAAGAAGAGCGCTAAACCCGAACCCGAAAGAGGCCATGGCAGCGCCGCTCCGCCATCGCGAAACAGACATCTGGCCGGGTTTCGTCGACGTTCTCGCGACGCTCCTGATGGTGATTATCTTTGTGCTGATGGTCTTCATCGTCAGCCAGTTCTATCTGACCCAGGCTTTGTCGGGGCGGGACGCAGCACTGTTGCAACTCCAGAAGCAGGTCTCGGAGTTAAGTGATCTTCTGTCCCTTGAGCGGGAAAGTACGGCGGAACTGCGTCTCAATGTGGCGCAGCTCTCGACGGAGCTGAACAGTTCCATCGCCGCGCGTGACACCCTTCAGGCACAACTCGACCAGGTGCTCGGCCAGCGGGATCGTCTGGAAGACCGGCTGGCAACGACCCTGTCGGAGAGTGAAGCCCTCCGCCGCCGGATCAGCGAGCTCGAAGGTGGGAAACTGGGTCGGGATGAGCGGATTCTGCAAGTCATCGCCGAACGCGACGCTCTCTTGGCCAAACTCAACGCCGTCGAGGAAGAAGCGCGTTTGGTTGAGGCGGACCGGGACGAGGTGACCATTGGGCTTCAGGACGCGATCCGTGTCATCGATGCGAACCGGGAGACCATCAAGCTTCAACTGGCGGATATTGAACGGCTGCGGCGGGATCTTGCCGCGCTGAAGGAGACCCGGAAAGGTCTTGAGGGCGACATCGCCCGGCTTCTGGCGGCCCGCACCCTGCTGGAGAACCGGGTCGAGCGGTTGCTCGACGAGGTGGAGGATCTGGACACAGTCTTGGCGACGACGGAAGCCGAGCGGGAGAGGGCGCTGTCGGAGGCCAACACGCTTGCCGCGGATCTCGCCAAGACGGAAGCGGAACGGGAGGCAGCCCGAAGCAGGGCAGACGCTTTAGTCGACCGCTTGGCGGCAATGACCGCGTCACGGGACGAGGAGCAGGCCGGTCGGCGAACCGCCGAGGACAGAACCGCGGAGTTGCTGGCTGCCTTGGAAGCGCTTCAGGACCAGCAAGCCAAGACGGAACGGCAGGTCCAGGCGTTTGAGACCGAGGTGGGGGCGGCCACACAACGGATCACCGATCTAATGGCTGAACTGGCCGGTGAGAAGCAGTCGGTCGAGACCCTTGAGGCTGAAGCCGAGACGCGGCAACGGTCTTTGGATGAGACGCTCCTTCTTCTTGCGGAGGAACGGGATGTCTCGAAAGCGCTCCAGGCCGAAATTGACGAGGAGACGGAGCGGACACTGCTGGCCCAAGAAGAGATCAAGGAACGGGATCTGCGTCTTGAGGAATTGACGCTCAACGCGACCCGGACCGAGAACCGGCTGACGGAGGAACAACGGATTTCGGCGGAGGCTTTAGCCCAGGTGACGGCGCTAAACAGCCAGATCGCCTCGCTCCGGCTTCAGTTGGCGGCGATTGAAGAGGCGCTGGAGGCCTCAGAAGCCAAGAACAAGGAGCGGCAGGTTCAGATCACGTCGCTGACATCCCGGTTGAACCAGGCGCTGGCGTCGAAGGTTCAGGAACTCGCGCGTTTCCGGTCCGAGTTCTTCGGCCGTTTGCGCGAAGTGCTGAGCGGACGACGGGATGTCCGGATCGTCGGTGACCGGTTCATCTTCCAATCAGAAGTCCTGTTCGCCTCCGGTTCCGCAGAGATCGGGGCGGAGGGACAGGCACAGCTTACCGATCTCGCGCAAACCCTGGCCGACATCTCCCAGCGGATCCCGTCCAACATCAACTGGATCCTTCAGGTGGAGGGGCATACGGACCGCAATCCGATCAACACGCCGTTGTTCCGCAGCAACTGGGACCTGTCCGCCGCCCGCGCCATATCGGTCGTTAATCTGCTGATCGAACAGGGAATACCCGCCAGCCGTCTGTCGGCCACCGGATACGGTGAGTTTCAGCCACTTGAAGACGGTGCTGGCGAAGTCGCCCTCCGCCGCAACCGGAGGATCGAGCTCAAACTGACCCAGCGCTAGGGCTTACCTAGCGATCCGAGCTTTTCGGTATTGTGCGCCGGTCGTTTTCATTCGAAGTTTGCCGAGCTCGTTCGATGAGTGTCCCGGAAAAGCTTGTTATGATCGCCATATGACTTGCGAGAGGTCCAATTTGGGGAAAATCCCATGCGGCTGATACATCTCTTGATTCTTACTCTTGCTATACTGCAACCCTCCTCAGCACTGGCCAAGCGAGTTGCGATAGTAATCGGAAACGACACATACCAAACACTTCCACAGTTGAATAACGCAGCTCGTGATGCACGCGATATGGCGAGTATGTTGTCGCGATTGGGTTTCGAAGTAATCGTTCGAACAGATGCGGGCAGCCAAGAGATCGGTCGGGCGCTGGCGGAATTCGAAGCCAAGGCGTCTGGGGCCGAAGCGGCTTTAGTCTTTTACGCTGGCCACGGCATCCAGGCTGACGGTGTAAACTGGCTGATTCCGTCTGACGCAAACGTTGAAGTGGAAGCTGATCTCAGGTTCGAGGGAATTCGCGCCAGCGAACTGTTAGAAACGATGAAGCGCGCCGGAGCGGATGTGAACATCCTCATTCTCGACGCGTGTCGAGACAATCCATTGCCGAAACGCGTTCGTTCCGGCGCCAGGGGGCTGGAGGTCTTGCCAATTCCCAAGGGCGTAGGAGGAACAGCTATCCTGTATTCTGCAGGACCAGGAGAAGTCGCACAGGACGGTGTGCCTGGCGAAAATGGGATCTTCACGGATGCTCTATTGAAGGCGATGGAAGAACCTGGGCTGGATCTACAGAAAGTGTTTCAAGAGACCGCTCGCCAGGTTCAGATAGCCACAAATCGCGCACAGACACCATTCATAAATACCTCGATCTCAGGCGAGTTTTTTTTCCAGTCTCCGGAGCAAGAACAGACAGTTTCGGCTCTTAATCAGCAGATTACATCGCTCAAGCTTCAACTCGCTATGGAAGAGGTACAGAAAAGGGATACGCGTATTCGAGAGCTGGTCAACGAGTTAGCCTCAGTAACAGCGGATCGTGGCGAAGAACTCGAGGATCATCGCGCATTAAAAGTACGATCAAAGGAGCTTGAGATAAAACTTGATTCGGTTAGAGCCGAGCTTGCGGAAGCAGCGGAAAAGCGGAGCCTAGCTAATGACGAGATTAAGGCGCATAAAAATCAGCTCTCGTCCCTACAACGCAGTTTGGCACAAGCAGAAAGTCGATTGACGGAAGAGCAGCAGATCTCGGCGGAGGCCCTTGCGCGGGTGACCTTATTGAACCGCCAGACTGCCTCGCTCCGCTTGCAGCTTGCCTCCATGCAGAAAGCGCTGGAGTCCTCCGAGTCTAAGAATAAGGAACGTCAGGTTCAGATCACCTCTTTGTCAAAACGCCTTAACCAGGCGTTAGCCACAAAGGTCCAAGAGCTAGCTCGGTTTCGCTCGGAGTTCTTCGGACGGCTAAGGGAGGTGCTGAAGGGCCGTCGGGATATTCGTATTGTCGGAGATCGCTTCGTCTTCCAATCAGAAGTCCTGTTTGCATCCGGTTCTGCGGAGATCGGTTCGGATGGGCAAAAGCAACTTGCTGGACTGTCCCGTACGTTGTCGGACATCGCCAGCCGGATCCCACCGAGTATAAACTGGATTCTTCAGGTAGAGGGGCACACGGATCATAATCCAATCAACACGCCGCTCTTCCAGAGCAACTGGGATCTCTCCGCCGCGCGAGCCATCTCAGTGGTCAACATATTGATCAAACAGGGTATTCCGGCGAACCGCCTTTCAGCCACAGGATATGGAGAGTTCCAGCCGTTCGATAAAGGCACTAGCGAAGTCGCCCTCCGCCGTAACCGTAGAATCGAGATCAAGCTGACCCAGCGCTGACGCTGATGCCGGCGCGGCCCAGTCACATTGATTTCGTGATCTTCTCGAAACCTTGGCAGATCTGCTGCGCCAGCTCGCCCTGGTCGCCCTTGAGTTTGTTCATCAGGACCGCTCGGACGGCGTCCACGTGAGCCCGGATGACCTCGGCGTCGTTGTGCCCCCGTTTTGCCGGTTCGGCAAAATCCAGGTAGCGGTTCATCGAGCTGGCGATGCGGGCCACCAACGGATATCCGAACGTCGCCCCGCGACCGCGCAAGTCGTGCATGATCGTGAAAATACGGCGTTCATTCGCCACCACGTCCGTGCCCGAGGCCACATTGGCGGCCGCCTCAGCCAGCGCGTTCAGGTCCTCGACACACTCCGCGGCGAGATCGACCTTGTCGATGACTTCCGCGACGGCGGCGTCCGCCTTCTCCAAGAGCTTCTCGTCCAGCCGGGCGGCGCCGCCGACCAGGTCCTTCAGTTTGTTGGGCGGATGTACGACCTGATAGCTTGGACGCGGCTTCGCCTCTTTGGGTTGTTCTGCCTTCGCGTTCATGGCTCCTCCCGGGGCCTTTTATGTTTGCGCCGTCCCGCGCGGCGTGGGTCGGTCGTGGCGTGGTCTTTTCTTAGTCGTCAGGCGGTGCCCGCCGGTCCTCGCCCTTGAACGGCTCCGACCGCCGGCGGCGGTCTGGCCCGAAGAAGCTCTGCGTCCGGACGTAGGGACGGGGATGCTCAATCACCTGGATCATCTTCTGCAAAAGCGTCTTTGCGGTCGCTGGCTTCGCGATGAACTCGTTGACGCCTGCGTCCCGGGCCTCGACGACACGCCGTTGTTCGGTATGGCCGGTGACCATGATCACGGGCAGATAGGGATCCGGGCTGTTGGCCGACGTCCGCAGCCAGCGGGTGAACTCGATACCGTCCATCGGCTCCATGACCCAATCCGTTATGATCAGATCGAAATGGAAGTCCTCCATGCGGGTCATCGCATGCTCGCCCTCACGGGCATCCATCATGTTGGTGACACCAAAGGCGCCCAGCATGGCGCGAATGAGCTCCCGCATGCTCGGGTTATCGTCGATGATCAGCGCGGAAAGTCGTTGAAAGCGTGCCTCATTCATGTCTGAAGATCTCTTTGACGGCGTCCCGTGGTTAATACGTATGCAACTTCAACAATCTAACAGAAGATAGTCGCCTATTGTAACCATGCATTTCCTGGGGGGCGCGGAACTTCCTCTCTGGGCGTCCCGTCAAAAAGAGGCCTAAATTGATTCCTAGGATGGATTTGGCGTCTAAGGTGTAAGCGACAACAAGATCTGGTATATGAACAGATCAGATTCTGGAAAAGCCGGGCGCTGAACCGGCCAAAAGGACCAAGGCCATGGCAGGGCATTCCCAATTCAAGAACATCATGCACCGCAAGGGTGCGCAGGATAAGAAGCGGGCGAAGGAATTTACGCGTCTGATCAAAGAGATACAGGTCGCCGCCAAGCAAAGCGTGGACCCCAGCGCGAACCCGCGGCTCCGGACCGCAATTGCCGCCGCGCGCGCCGCAAACATGCCCAAGGACAACATCGAACGCGTTCTCAAAAAGGCGGAAGGCGGCGGCGACGACGCAAACTACGAAGAGATTCGCTACGAAGGATACGGTCCCGGCGGTGTTGCGATGATCGTCGACGCGCTGACGGACAACCGGAACAGGACCGCCTCGGAGGTCCGCGCCGCCTTTTCAAAGCATGGGGGGAGCTTGGGCGAGACGAACAGCGTCAGTTTTATGTTCGACCGGGTCGGACAGGTGATCTATCCGGTCGCCACCGGCTCCGCGGACGATATGTTTGAGGCGGCGCTGGAAGCCGGCGCGGACAATGTCGAATCCAGCGATGACGCCCACGAGATCACGTGTGCTCCCGAAGACTTCAACACGGTCAGGGAGGCGCTGGAGGAAAGTCTTGGCGCCCCGGAAAGTGCCGGGTTGAGCTGGAAGCCTCAGAACACCGTCGCGGTCGGCGAAGACCAGGCTCAAACCCTGCTCAAGCTTCTGGATGTGCTGGACGACAATGATGACGTCCAAAGCGTGTCGGCGAACTTCGATATTCCTGAGGACGTGATGTCCAAACTCACCGCCTGAGATCAACCGGCCGGCGCGGCCCCCCGGGGGCCGGGAGCAAAGATGCGCATATTGGGACTCGACCCGGGGCTTCGGAATACGGGCTGGGGGGTCATTGATGTCGCGGGCAATCGTCTGCGGCATATCGCGAACGGGGTCGTCCGGCCAGCGGTCGATGTCGATATGGCCAACCGTCTGCTGCTTTTGCATCAGGGGGTTTCGGAGATCCTGGAGACTTGGCGGCCTGATGCGGCCGCGGTCGAGGAGACGTTCGTCAACAAGAACCCGGAATCCACCCTCAAACTTGGGTTGGCGCGGGGTGTCGTGCTTCTTGCCCCGGCCGAGCTTGGCCTCCCAGTCGCGGAGTATGCGCCCAACCGGGTCAAGAAGTCGGTGGTGGGGGCGGGCCATGCGGACAAGGACCAGGTTCAGGTGATGGTCCGGAAGATCCTCGGTGCGGTGACATTTGAAGCGGCGGATAGTGCCGACGCGCTCGCGGTTGCCATCTGTCACGCCCACTATGCTCAAACAGCCCAAGTCACCGGCGCACCGGCCCCGACAATCCGGCGGATCGCAGGGCAAACCGGCGGATCGGGGCTGGAGAAGGCGATCGCCGCCGCTTTGGCAAAGGAGGCGGGCGGATGATCGCGCGGTTGAGGGGGGCTGTGGCCGCCATCGAGGACGGCGCCCTGGTCGTCGATGTCGGCGGTGTCGGGTATCTGGTCTTTGCCTCCGCCCGGACCCTGGGGATGATCGAGCAGGTGGGTGTCGACATCGCCTTGGTGATCGAGACCCATGTCCGCGAGGATCACATCCATCTCTACGGGTTCCCCTCGACGGCGGAGCGGGACTGGTTCCGGCTACTGACGTCCGTTCAGGGTGTGGGCGCGAAGCACGGCCTGTCGCTCATGTCTGCGCTGTCCGTGGATGACCTGCAGCTTGCCATCGCTGCCCAGGACAGTAAGGCGCTGACCCGTGCGGATGGTGTCGGGCCCAAGCTTGCAGGCCGGATCGTGAATGAGCTGAAAGGCAAGGCGGCGGCGGTCGGTCTCGGCAGCACGCTGACCCCCGCCGCGGTTCAGGCGGGGGTGGCTGGCGGAGCCCCTCTTGCGGATGCGATCTCCGCGCTCGTGAACCTCGGCTATGGCCGGTCCGACGCGGCGAGGGCCGTGGCGGCGGTCGCTCGCACTCTCGGTGATACGCCCACGCTCGACGCATTGATCACCGGCGCGCTGAAGGAGCTGTCGGCGTGAGCATGGACGATCGCTTTCCGGCCGGGATGGATAGCGACCCTCGGATCGTGGACCCGGCTCCCGCCTCAGACGACACCGGCGAGGGCTCGATCCGGCCCGGCACGCTGTCGGAGTTCGTCGGCCAGGAAGCCGCGCGCCGGAACCTCTCGGTGTTCGTTCAGGCGGCGCGCAATCGGGGCGATGCGCTTGATCACGTTCTGCTGCACGGACCGCCCGGGCTGGGCAAGACGACCATGGCACAGATTGTGGCCCGGGAACTGGGCGTCGGCTTCAGGGCGACCTCCGGCCCTGTGATCGCCAAGGCGGGGGACCTCGCCGCGCTGCTGACAAATCTTCAGCCCCGGGACGTTTTGTTCATCGATGAGATCCATCGCCTCAATCCTGCCGTGGAAGAGGTGCTTTATCCGGCCATGGAAGACTTCCAGTTGGATCTCATCATCGGTGAAGGGCCGGCGGCCCGGTCGATCCGCATCGATCTCGCCCCGTTTACCCTCGTGGCGGCGACAACGCGGTCCGGCTTGATCACGACCCCGCTTCGGGAACGGTTCGGCATCCCGATCCGTATGGAATTCTACACGCCGGAGGAGTTGGTCCGGATTGTCATGCGGGGGGCAGGGCTTCTGGATGCGCCCATGGCGGAAGATGGCGCGATGGAGATTGCCCGCCGCGCGCGTGGAACACCAAGGGTCGCTGGGCGCCTGCTGCGCCGTGTCCGGGATTTCGCTTCCGTCGCGGGCGTGGACCGCATTGACGCGACGATCGCCGACGAGGCGCTCCAAAGGCTGGATGTGGATGCGCGCGGCCTCGATTCCATGGATCGCCGCTATCTCAACTGCATTGCCGAGAACTATGGCGGCGGGCCCGTCGGGGCCGAGACCCTGGCCGCAGCGCTCGCGGAGCAACGCGATGTGATCGAGGAGGTGATCGAGCCGTATCTCATGCAGCAAGGGCTCGTACAACGCACGTCCCGGGGTCGCATGTTGTCCAGGGCGGGCTACACCTATCTGGGCCTGTCCGCGCCGGCGACCATCGTCGCTCAGTTGGATCTGCTGGGCAGGGAGGATGCCGATGACGCATAGCGGTCAGATCCTCGATGGAGAGCATCGCTTCCGCCTTCGGGTCTACTACGAGGATACGGACGCGGCCGGAATCGTCTATCACGCCAACTATCTCTGCTTCGCAGAGCGTGGCCGGACGGAGATGCTGCATGCGGCGGGAGCCGATCATCGGCGGTTGGCGGCTGAAGACGGTGTCGGCTTCGCCGTCCGCAGATGCGTCGTCGACTATGCCCGGCCGGCCCGCTTGGACGACCGCCTTGAGGTCCGTACCCGTTTCAAGCGGGTAACCGGCGCCCGAGCGGAGGCCCTGCAAACAGTCCATCTCGTCGATGCCGAAGAACAGGCCGAGGACGAGCCGCTCGTGACCCTCGACCTCACCCTCGCCTGCATCGACGGAAGAGGTCGGCCCGTGCGTTGGCCGTCATCGGTCCTTGCCGCTTTTGACGTCGTCAGACATTCCGCTACCGCCCTACCGGGAACAGATCCGATATGAACCCAACCGTGGATACCATGACCCTTGGCGGCGCTCAGTCGCTGGACATGAACATTCTGAGCCTGTTCCTGTTGGCCGATCCGGTCGTGAAGATCGTGATGATCATTCTGATCCTCGCCTCGGTTTGGGGGTGGGCGATCATCGTCGACAAGTGGTGGCGTCTCCGGACACTCCGGCGCCGGGCGGATCAGTTCGAGGACTCATTTTGGTCGGGTACCTCGCTCGACGATCTCTACGATAGGATCGGCTCAGCGCCCTCCGAGCCCATGGCCACCGTGTTCTCGGCGGCGATGAAGGAACTGCGGCGGTCGAACGCGAAGGGCCTTACATCGAAGAGCGATGAGCTTCGGGTAAGCCTGCGTCAGCGTGTCGAGCAGATCATGTCGCTCACCATCATGCGAGAGATGGAGCGGATCGAGCGGCAGATGACGTTCCTGGCCACGGTGGGATCGGCGGCGCCGTTCATTGGGCTGTTCGGCACTGTCTGGGGAATCATGAACAGCTTCACCGCGATCGCCGCGTCAAAGAACACAAGCCTTGCTGTCGTTGCCCCTGGCATCGCGGAGGCGCTTTTCGCGACGGCGCTCGGTTTGATCGCGGCCATCCCGGCGGTGGCTGCCTACAACAAGTTCTCATCGGAGATCGATCGCTACGCCGCGCGCCTTGAGGGTTTTTCGGTTGAGTTCGGCTCGTTAATCTCCCGCCAGCTTGACGAAGGCGCCTGACCATGGCGGCAGGAATGGTCAAGATCGACCGCGCGTCCAAGCGCCGCCGCTACCGGCCGCTCAGCGAAATCAACGTCACACCGTTCGTGGACGTGATGCTGGTGTTGCTGATCGTCTTCATGGTGACGGCACCGCTGTTGACCGTCGGCGTGCCCGTGGACCTGCCGGAAACCGAGGCCGCACAGCTCACCGACGAGGTTGAGCCGGTTGTCGTCAGCGTGGATGGCGAGGGCCGCACGTTCATTCAGGAAACAGAGGTTGAAGAGGCTCAGATCGTTCCGCGCCTGGAAGCCATCACCGAAGCGAAGAGTGACACACGGATCTTCGTGCGGGGCGACAGGGCGATCACCTACGGCCGGGTTATGGAAGTGATGGGCCTGATCAGTGCCGCAGGTTTTTCAAAGGTTTCGCTGCTGGCTCAAATCCCCGATACCGACCAGGAGTCCAGGTGAGCATCCATGCGCATAGGGCTTTCCGTATCGGGTTCTGTTCATGTCGTCGTCTTGGCGGCAGCCGTGTTTGGGCTGCCGCATTTGCAGCGGGACCTTGTTCAGACGGAAAGTCTGATGGTGTTCGATGTCGTCCAGGTTGCGGAGGTGACCAACGCGCCGCCGCCGGCTCCCGTCGAGGAGAAGGTGGAAGAAGCGCCGGAGCCGGAACCAGAGCCCGAGCCGGAAGCGCCACCACCGCCACCACCGCCGCCCCCCCCGCCCCCGCCGGCACCGGCCGCCGCCCCGCCACCGCCGCCGCCACCACCCCAGGAACCCAAGCCCGAGCCCACGCCGGAACCGAAGCCCGTGCCCGCTCCGGAGCCACCGCCGGAGCCCAAAGTTCGGCCGGAGCCGCCGAAGCCTGTCGCCGCCCCGCCGGTTCCCCGCCCGCGCCCCGAACCGCCGAAGCGCCCGGCGAAGAAGGAGGAGGTGCGGAGCGACGCCCCGCCGGACCCCACCGACACGGCCAAAAAGGACGATACCGCGCGCATGACCAAGCTCCTGCGGAGCCTGGACGACCTGCGGCAGCCCACGCCGCCCCCTCCGGACAAAGACGAGGAGGCGGAGAAAAAGGATGCGGCGGACCGGCTTGCGGAAGCGGCCAAAGCAGCGCGTCAGAGTGCGTCAGAGAAACCCTTCGACGCGTCGGCGGAAATGACGATCAGCGAGTTGGATGCCGTTCGGCTGCAACTTCGCGAATGCTGGATCGTGCCCGCAGGCGCCAAGGAAGTGGCCAACACCGTGGTGCGGGTGGCCATGACCATGAATCAGGACGGCACGGTCCGCGCCGCGAAAATCCTGGATCAGGACCGGATGAACGCGGACCCGTTCTACAGAACCGTAGCGGAGAGCGCGTTGCGTGCTGTGCTCAACCCGCAATGCAGTCCTCTCGCTCTGCCGCCGGAGAAGTACGATCTTTGGCGCGACTTCGTATTCAACTTCGACCCGCGAACCATGTTCTGAACCCATGAGGGGTGTCGCAATGCTCAACGCTGTGTTCGATATGCAGATCCGTCGCAAGTCTTCCGGCGCAAGTCCCTTTGTTCTGTTTCGGATGAATGCGCTTCTGGCCGGATTTCTGGCCTTCATCGGCATCACCTGGGCTGGCAGTGCGGTTGCCCAGCTTCAGATCGACATTACCCAAGGCCGTGTTGATCCGATGCCCGTGGCCATTACGGATTTCGCCGGGACGGCCGCCGAAGAGGTCCGGATTGGCTCCGAGATCGCGACGGTTGTCACGGCGAACCTGGAGCGCTCTGGCCTTTTCGAAGCCATTCCAAAGCGGGCTTTCATCCAAACCGCGGAGTCCTTGCGGGCCTCACCACGATTTTCCGATTGGCGGGTGATCAACGCCCAAGCCTTGGTGCAAGGGGCAACGAAGATTGAAGGCGATGGCCGACTCCGGGTGGAGTTCAGGCTGTGGGATGTGTTCGGTGAGCGTCAGATGGTGGGCAACGCTTACTTCACCACGCCGGACAACTGGCGGCGTGTCGCGCACATCATTTCCGATGTTATCTACAAGCGGATCACCGGAGAGGACGGGTACTTCGACTCCCGGATCGTCTACATCGCCGAGAGCGGGCCGCCGGACCGGCGCCTGAAACGCCTCGCGATCATGGATCAGGACGGCGCCAATCATCGCTTTCTGACCGATGGCCGCGTGTTGGTGCTGACCCCCCGGTTCTCGCCGACGACCCAGGAGATCACCTATCTCGCCTACTACAACAATCGGCCCCGGGTTTACATTTTCAACATCGATACCGGCCAGCAGGAAGTCCTAGGAGATTTCCCGGGGATGACGTTCGCCCCCCGTTTTTCGCCTGACGGCCGGTCGGTGATTATGAGCCTTGCGGAAAACGGCGTGACAGACATCTACACGATGTCGCTCGCGACCCGGGAAGTGCGGCGGCTCACCAACAGCCCCTCGATTGACACATCTCCGACCTTCGCCCCGGATAGCAGACGCGTTGTGTTCAACTCCGACCGGGGCGGCTCACAACAACTTTACGTGATGAACGCCGATGGCAGCGACGTTCGCCGGATCAGTTTCGGCAGCGGTCTCTACGCGACGCCGGTCTGGTCTCCGCGCGGCGATCTGATCGCCTTCACGAAGATCTGGAAAGGAGAGTTCTACATTGGCGTCATGAAGCCGGACGGCTCGGACGAACGCCTTCTAACCAAAGGATATTTGGTGGAAGCACCGACCTGGGCGCCGAACGGCCGGGTGCTGATCTACTTCAAGCAAACCCGGACTGATAAGCAGGGGCGGGGCTTCTCCAGCAAGCTCTACTCCATCGACTTGACCGGCTATAACGAGCGGGAACTGATCACTCCCGTAGATGCGTCCGATCCGGCATGGTCTCCCCTGATTCCGTGAACAGAAACAATGGACACCGGGCCAGGATTGCTATGTATTCTTCGCCGTCTTTCTGTTAAGAGAGGACGCGAGGGTATGCGTGTCGACAGCAATCGATGGGCGCGTGCCGTAACGAATTAAGGATCGACCTGCGGGGTGATGTGGACATGCGTATCAAACTCTTGAGCCTGATCGCGGCGGCGGCACTGCTCGCCGGTTGTGAAACCCCCTCGGACGCGACCGGCTCGGCAAGCGGCTCTGGCAGCGGTACCAGCGCGTCGGGTTCTCCGTCGGCGGCGCCGTCGGGTGGGGTGAGCGCTTCGGCGATTCAGCCGGGCTCGACCGAGGACTTTGTGACCAATGTCGGCGACCGGGTTTACTTCGACCTGGACTCGTCGGAGTTGACGTCTGAGTCACGGACGACCTTGGAGCGGCAGGCTTTCTGGCTCCGCAAGTATCCGAACCAGACCATCACGATCGAGGGTCATTGCGATGAGCGTGGCACCCGCGAGTACAACCTCGCCCTGGGTGAGCGTCGCGCCAGTGCCGCGCGGGACTATCTCGTTGCCATTGGCGTCGACCCGGCGCGCGTTTCCACCATCAGCTTCGGCAAAGAACGCCCGGTTGCGTTCGGCAGCGACGAAGAGGCTTGGGCGCAGAACCGCCGGGGCGTGACGATCCTGAACTGACCCGCAGCAGGGCCACACCCCCTGATCTGCTGAAGACTTGTAAGGCGCCGCTCCGGGAACGGAACGGCGCCTTAATTTCGCCGTCACACGTGATAAAGGTGGAGGGGTTGCCGTCCACTTTTCTGCTTTTGGACCGCTTGGATCTTTGCCCATGACCGTCGGCCCGACCATTCCCGTAAAGACAGTTTCGATAGGGCCGTCCACACGCCGGCTGGCTCCCGCCCCGTGGCTTGCGGTCGCGATGGTCGGCTTGGCGGTTATGATCGGATGGGGTGGCCCGGCTTCGGCACAAGACGCGACGATTAAACCGGTTCTTGATCGCCTCGACCGGCTGGAGAATGAGCTTACGGACCTTCAAAAGCAGGTCTTCCGGGGGGGTGGAGTGCCGGATACATCGTCGGTCAGCGTTCCGGCGGATGCAAATACACCCAAGGCGTTTGCCGCCCGGATCGAGGTACGTGTCCAGGCGTTGGAGCGTTCCATCCGCCAGTTGACCGGACAGGTGGAACGGTTCGATTTCGATCTTCGCGCCGCCGGGCGCCGGATTGATGAGCTTGTCGCCGATGTGGACCGGCGCCTTCGGGATCTGGAACAGCGTCTCGGAGCGCCCGTGGTCGTTGGCGGGGCTGGCAGTCTGCCGGCGCCCGCCACCAGCGAAACTGGCCCGGCCGGCATCCAGGGCGCGATTGCCGCTGCACCGTCTCAAGCGACCGACACAGTGACCGCGCCCGTGGTCGTCGGGGCCGCCCCCACGCCGAAGGCGCTTCAAGTTGATCCCGCGACGCAGTCTGCGCCGACCGCCCCGGCCGCCAAGCCGCGGTCGCTCGGCCAGTTGACGGGCACCGACATCAAGCAACTGGACGCGGCGCGCGCTGACGGCGGGACCACCATCGGCGCAACGGCGGGGACCGTGACCGCGGGTGCCGTCCAAACGCTTCCGGCTCCGGCGGCGACAGCGCCCGCCGCTTCGGCACCCGCCGCGCCAACAGCATCAGTGCCCGCCGCCACGACTGCTCCCACGACCGCTCCGGCAGCGACCGCCGCCACGACCAGTCCGGCAGCGACTGTTCCTCAGATCGCGTCGGTACCGCAGGCAAGCAGTCAGCAGCTTTACCGAAGTGCCTTCTCGCTCTTGACCAAACAGGATTTCGAGGGGGCTGAAGAGGCGTTCCGGTCGTTCATTGACCGTCATGGCGAGGACCCGCTGGCCGGAAACGCGGTCTACTGGCTCGGTGAGACCTATTATGCCCGCCGCCAGTTCGCCGATGCGGCGGTCACATTTGCCGACGGGTACCAGAACTACCCGGGAAGCACGAAGACGCCGGACAACCTGCTGAAACTGGGCATGTCGCTTGCGCGACTGGATCGCGCGGAGGACGCTTGCTTCGCCCTTGCGCGTCTCCTGGAGGAGTTCCCGAACGCCGATACCCGGTTGGTCAGCCGCGCCAAGGATGAGCGTGGCAAGCTCGGATGCAGCGGCTAGGCCTTTCTCCCGATATTCCTGCTTTCTCGGATCAGGCGGTCGATCCGTTCTGGTTCGCCGACTCCCTGGACCGGCTCTTAGAGAGATGTGAGCGCCCCGTCCGGCATATCGGCGTCGCCGTTTCCGGTGGCTCGGATAGTATGGCTCTCGCCTTGTTGGCCGGTCCCTGGGCCAAGCGCCGCGGGGTGATGCTGACCGCGGTGACCTTCGACCATCGAATGCGGCCCGAGGCGGCTGGGGAAGCCCGGCAGGTTGCCGCGTGGCTTCGGGAACGCGGGATAGATCACGAAACGCTGACCCCGCCCGGACCGCCGCCAAAGCGGACCCAGGCCGCCGCCAGGGATCTTCGTTACCGGGCCCTCTCTCGCTGGAGCCGCGTCCACGGCATGGCGCCGATCCTGACCGCCCATCACGCGGACGATCGGCTTGAGACGCTCGTGATGCGGCTCGAAGCCGGAACCGGTGTCGACGGCGTTGTCGGCCCGAGGGGCTACACACGCCTTGATGGCTTGGACGTCGTGAGGCCCTTACTTGGTGTGACGAAGGCCGCGTTGATGGCGACCTGCCGCACCCACGATCAGCCCTGGGTGGAAGACCCAAGCAACGACGACGGATCTTTCACCCGTGTCCGCATCCGCAAGGAGCGCGCGGATCTGCTCGACAGTACGATGACCGCTCAAAGGCTGCTCAGGCTGGCGTCGGCGGTCGAGGGGCTGTCGACGGTGACCGATCGGTTCTCCGAGCGATGGTTCCGGGATCACGTTCGCGTGAGCGCCGCCGGTGATCTCTCCTTTACCCGTGGAGCACTGGCGCACTGGCCGGCTGCGTTGCGCGGACGTCTTCTGAATGACTTGTTACGGACGGTGGGCGGTGGGGTGCACCCGGTCCCGGCCCGTGCCGTGGATCGTTTGTCGGCGGCAATGGAGGTGGCTGAGCCATTTCGCCAAACGGTCGGCGGCGTGATAATCACTTCTGAGCGGACCGGGGTAATCCGGTTTGACCGGGAGCCGGCGGCCGTCGCCGGACCCGTGCCGGTTCTGCCTGGCGTGGCCGCGCGATGGGACAATCGCTTCGAGATTCTGACCGCACCGGACTGTCCGCCCTTGCTGGCGGCGTCCGTCGGTGCGGCCGGGTGGCGCAGGGTGAAGCGGCTAAATCCTCGACATCCAAGGATTCCGGGGCTTTCCGACTCTTTGGTGGCGGGCATGCTCTGCCTCTACGACCTTGACGGAAGGCTGGCTGTCCCCCACTTCCTCGATCAGACCAAAGATGTCGGCCGTGCGGATTTGCCCCCCTGGCTTTCGTCGGTTCGGATCACATTTTCTCCGGTCGTGGACTGGTGTCGCCGGGCGTGGCAGGATGGTGCGCTTTGGCGAGGGAACATCGTCGGATCTCCGGGCGTCGGGCATCTCTCAATGCCCCGGGACCGTCTGTCAGGAAGGGTGGCGTGAACAACTTCGGACGTAACCTAGCGCTTTGGATCATCATTGGTGTGCTCCTCGTCGCGCTGTTCAATCTCTTCCAGGGATCGACGACCCGTACCGGGTACAAGACCCTCGCCTTCTCCGACTTCCTGACGAAAGTCGATAACGGAGAGGTCCGCGAGGTCACGATCCAAGGGAACACGATCAACGGCAAAGCCAATGATGGTCAGGCCTTCACAACGTTTGCGCCGAACGACCCGACGCTGGTCCAACGGCTGACGGAGTCGAATGTCCGCATCTCGGCGGCCCCTCCTGAAGAGGGGATGTCGGGCCTGCTTGGTATTTTGATTTCCTGGTTCCCGATGCTCTTGTTCATCGGCGTTTGGATCTTCTTCATGCGGCAGATGCAGGGCGGCGGCAGCAAAGCCATGGGCTTCGGTAAGAGCCGGGCACGCCTGCTGACGGAGAAGGTCGGCCGTGTGACCTTCGACGACGTTGCCGGCATCGACGAAGCCAAGACGGAACTTGAGGAGATCGTCGAGTTCCTGAAGGACCCGCAGAAGTTCCAACGCCTGGGCGGCAAGATTCCGAAAGGGTGTCTGCTGGTCGGTCCTCCGGGAACCGGTAAGACGCTTCTGGCGCGTGCCATCGCGGGTGAAGCGAATGTGCCGTTCTTCACGATCTCTGGCTCTGACTTTGTCGAGATGTTCGTCGGCGTCGGCGCAAGCCGCGTCCGTGACATGTTTGAGCAAGGTAAGAAGAACGCCCCCTGCATCATATTCATCGACGAGATTGATGCGGTCGGCCGGCATCGCGGTGCGGGTCTCGGCGGCGGCAATGACGAGCGTGAGCAGACACTGAACCAGCTTCTGGTCGAGATGGACGGCTTTGAGGCGAACGAGGGTGTGATCCTGATCGCGGCCACGAACCGCCCGGACGTCCTGGATCCCGCACTGCTCCGGCCCGGCCGGTTCGACCGTCAGGTTGTGGTGCCGAACCCGGATATCCTCGGACGGGAGCGGATTCTGAAAGTCCATATGCGGAAGGTGCCGCTCTCCCCGGATGTCGAGGCCAAGATCATCGCGCGTGGCACCCCCGGGTTCTCCGGTGCGGATCTCGCGAACCTCGTGAACGAAGCGGCTTTGCTGGCGGCGCGCAAAGGCAAGCGTGTGGTCGCCATGGCCGAGTTCGAAGAGGCTAAGGACAAGGTCATGATGGGGGCGGAGCGCCGTTCCATGGTCATGACCGACGATGAGAAACGCCTGACCGCCTATCATGAGGCTGGGCATGCGGTTGTCGCTCTTCACTGCGAGGACTCTGACCCGATCCATAAGGCAACGATCATTCCCCGCGGCCGGGCGCTCGGCATGGTGATGCGCCTGCCG
The DNA here is from genome assembly GCA_963691835.1 of Thalassobaculaceae bacterium. Taxonomy (GTDB): domain Bacteria; phylum Pseudomonadota; class Alphaproteobacteria; order Thalassobaculales; family Thalassobaculaceae. The sequence goes on along the minus strand of OY829383.1, from coordinate 1,378,912 downwards.
GAAGGGGACCGCATCTCGCTCAGCCGGGCGAAACTGCTTGCGGATCTGCGGGTGGCCTGCGGTGGCCGGATCGCCGAAGAGATCGTCTTCGGGGATGAGCGGATTACCACGGGTGCGTCGTCGGACATCAAGATGGTCTCCGAGATGGCGCGTCGGATGGTCACCGAGTGGGGGATGAGCGACAAGCTCGGCTTCCTCGCCTACGCGGCTGACCAGCAGGAGGTATTCCTCGGGCATTCGGTGACACAGCAGAAGAACGTCTCCGACGCGACGGCGAAGACGATCGATGAGGAGATCCGGCGGATCACCGACGAGTCCTACACCGATGCGAAGCGGATTCTCACCGATCACAGTGACGAGCTGGAAACCGTCGCCCAAGGTCTTTTGGAGTATGAGACTTTGAATGGCGACGAGATCCGGGCGCTTCTGGCCGGAGAGTCGATCAACAAGGACGATGACCGCGGCAGCAGCTCAAAGCCAAGCTCCGGGCGCCGGTCCTCGGTTCCGACCGGCGGCGCGCCGACGGGCGGGATGGAGCCGGATCCGCAACCCGGCGACTGAGTTTCGTCATGTCAGACAGCACTCGGGAGGCCGCGCCACCGCGCGGCCTCTTCGCGTCAGAGCCCGCGGCCTCCCTCTACCTTCGACCCGCCGGGATCCTGGCAGGACAGGCGGCGGCGTCCGGGCGAGCCTTGGCAGGCGGGACCCGGTCATTCACCGCGATATCCGCTAACGCTCGGACACCGGATGGCAATCGTTGGGACTGGACCGCCGATATTGACGGTTTTCTATCGTGGGCCTCCGACGAAAGCCCGGAGGTGCGTGATGCGGTCTCCAGCCGTTTGGAAGCGTTGACCCGGCACCGTCCTGTTCTGGACAATCTGACCACCCACGGGCTCGGCGGCATCGGTCTCATGGGGATCGTCAATGTCACGCCAGACAGCTTCTCCGACGGTGGTGCCCATGCCGGAGCGGCTGCGATCGACCACGGATGCCGACTGGCCGATGCGGGGGCCACGATCCTTGATGTTGGGGGCGAGTCCACACGGCCGGGCGCGAATACGGTGTCCGTCCAAGAGGAACTCGACCGGGTCATCCCCGTGGTGGAGGGGCTCGCGGCCGCAGGTCACATCGTCTCGATCGACACCCGCAAATCGGCGGTGATGCGTGCGGCCGTGGCTGCCGGCGCCAGTGTGGTGAACGACGTTTCAGGGCTTACCTATGACCCCGATGCCCCGGCGGCGGCGGCCGAGCTTTCCGTCCCTGTCATCCTGATGCATATGCGCGGGGAACCTGGGACCATGCAGTCGCTGGCCCAATACGAAGACCCGCTTCTTGATGTCTTCGATGAGTTGTCGGAGGCGGTAGCGCGCGCGGTGGCCGCCGGAGTTCGGCCCACCAACGTGCTGATCGATCCGGGGATCGGGTTTGCGAAGACGCTGCCCCACAATCTCGCCGTTCTGGAAGGCCTTGCGTTGTTCCACGGCCTCGGTTGCCCGATCGTTCTCGGGGTTTCGCGGAAGAGCATGGTCGCGGACATCATGGGACCGATACCGCCCGTTGAGCGAGTTCCCGGCTCGCTCGCCGCCGCTCTGTACGGGGTCGCGGCGGGTGTTCAGATCCTTCGCGTTCATGACGTCGCGGAGACGGCACAGGCGGTGCGCGTCTGGCGGGCGATCGAAGACGCGCGGGCTGAGAATCAGCTATAATCGAAAGAACAAACGATAGGTATGAGACGCAGTATGACCCGAAAACTCTTCGGTACCGATGGCATCCGGGGGGCCGCCAATCGGCATCCCATGACGGCGGAGACCGCGTTGAAGGTCGCGATGGCGGCCGGCCGCCGGTTCCGGCGCAGCGACAGCAGTGCCGCCGGCCGTTCGGGATCGCATGCGCTCGTCGTGATCGGAAAGGACACACGACTGTCGGGCTACATGCTGGAGCCGGCGATGGTTGCTGGTTTCACGGCCATCGGCATGAACGTGGTGTTGGTGGGCCCGATGCCGACGCCTGCGATCGCCATGCTGACACGGTCTCTCCGGGCAGACCTTGGCGTCATGCTGTCCGCGTCTCACAACCCCTTCCACGACAACGGAATCAAACTTTTCGGGCCAGACGGCTTCAAACTCTCCGATGAGGTTGAACTTGAGATCGAGGCGATGATCGAGGCCGGGGCGGAGGACCATCTCGCCGCCCCAGACGCCCTCGGCAGAGCGCGCCGCCTGGATGATGAGCGGGGACGTTACGTGGAGGCGGCGAAAGCCACCTTCCCGCGCGGCCGCGTCCTGGAAGGGCTGAAGATCGTCGTCGATTGCGCCCACGGGGCCGCCTACAAGGTCGCACCCGCAGTGCTTTGGGAACTTGGCGCGGAGGTTATCCCCATCGGCGTGGATCCGAACGGCTTCAACATCAACGATGGTTGCGGCGCCACCGCTCCAGATCTGATGCGCCGGACCGTGCTTGAGGAGAAAGCCGATCTGGGCATCGCTTTGGATGGGGACGCGGACCGGCTGATCCTGGCCGATGAGACCGGTCGCATCATCGACGGTGATCAGATCATCGCGCTGATCGCATCCAGTTGGCAGCAAGACGGGCGACTGGCTGGCGGCGGGGTCGTGACGACAGTCATGTCCAACCTCGGCCTTGAGCGGTATCTGGGCGCGCAGGGCCTTGATCTCATACGGACCCCGGTCGGTGACCGCTACGTTCTGGAACGGATGAAGGCTGACGGCTACAACCTCGGCGGGGAGCAGTCGGGCCACATCGTGATGGTCGATCACGCGACGACGGGTGACGGTCTGATCGCCGCCCTTCAGGTTCTTGCCGTTATGACCGAGCGGGGCGCCCCGTTGAGCAAGGTTGCCAATGTTTTTGAGCCGTTGCCTCAGATCTTGAAGAACGTGCGAATCAGTGGAGGCGATGCCCTATCAGACCAGCGCGTGGTCGCGGCCATCGCAGCGGCTGAGAAGGCGCTCGCCGGGAATGGCCGGTTGGTGATTCGCAAATCCGGTACGGAGCCGCTCCTACGGGTTATGGCCCAGGGCGAGGACGAGACGGTTGTCCGCGGCCTTGTCGATGACCTGGTCGGAGAGATCAGCCAGGCTGCCGGATCTGCCGCGTGACCCGAGGAGATGAAATGACCGTTGCGACCTCCCCTATGCGAGGACGGGTGCTGATCTGTGCGGGATCTGATTCCGGCGGCGGGGCCGGCATTCAGGCGGACATCAAGGCGGTGACCGCCCTCGGCGGGTTTGCGTCGACTGCGATCACAGCTCTTACGGCCCAGAACACGCAAGGTGTGCACGGCATTCAGGATGTCCCAGTCGCCTTTCTTGCCCAGCAGATGGAGGTGGTGCTGAGTGACATCGGCGCTGACGCCGTCAAGACGGGCATGCTGCACACGGCAGATGTCATCCGGACGATCTGTACGGTCTTGGACAGGCTTGCTCCGTCCGTTCCGGTGGTTGTCGATCCGGTGATGGTTGCCAAGGGCGGTGCCCGTCTCATCGACGAAACGGCCCTCGATACACTGAAGGCTGATCTGTTGCCCAGGGCCGGTGTCCTGACACCCAATGTCCCGGAAGCGGAGATCCTCGCGGACCAGACAATAACCAGTGAAGACGACCTGCTCACCGTTGGCCGCGCCTTGCTTGCCATGGGGCCGAAGGCCGTATTGATGAAAGGCGGGCATCTCGATGGGGACGGCGTGGTCGATATCCTCGTCACCGCGGGCGGAGAAATCCGGATGCGGGGGCCCCGCATCGACACCCGTCACACCCACGGCACCGGCTGCACCCTGTCTTCGGCAATCGCTTGCGGGTTGGCTCAAGGTTTGCCGATGGAGGCAGCGGTCCAACGGGCCCGGGACTATGTGTTGGCGGCCATTCAATCCGCACCGGGCTTCGGCGGCGGACATGGACCCCTTAACCACGCTCACACGGTCCGTGCCGCCTAGGGCCGTAAATCAGCGGACCGGAAGGAGCTGGATGTCGTCGTCGTTCCGGCGCCTTGGACTGTTCGCTCTTGTCGCGGTGATGGCCACGGCCCGCCCTCTCGCGGCCGAGACCCGGGTGTCACTCGAGTTGCTCCTCGCGATTGATGTGTCGGGCAGTGTCGACGGTTTTGAGTACGCTGAGCAGATCGAAGGGATGGTCGCCGCGTTCCGGGACCCGGAGGTGGTCAAGGCGATTAAGCAAACGAAAGGTGGTATCGCCGTGTCCGCGGTGGCCTGGGCCGGCTCGTCAAACGGCCGGACACTTGTGCCCTGGAGCCATCTGACCGATGACGCGTCGGCGACGGCATTCGCACTGTCGGTTGGCGCGTCGGTCCGGCGTATCTCCGGAAACACCGCGATTGGCGACATGCTGAACCGCGAAGCACCGTCGTTCGACACCAACGGCTTTGACGGGGACCGCCAGGTGATTGATGTCAGCGGTGACGGCGTCACCAACGAAGGATTCGACACGGCCAAGGCTCGCGACGACGTGGTCGCGCGGGGTATCACTGTGAACGGTCTTGCGATCGGCGGTAGCGACCCCGAGGTCTTTGCGTTTTACCGGGCCAATGTTATCGGCGGTCCGGGGGCATTTCTCGTCTCCGCCCGGGGGTTCTTCGAGTTCGCATCTGCCATCCGCCGGAAGCTTCTCCGGGAGATCCGGGGACCGATGTTCGCCGCTGATGAGCCCGCTCGCCCGGCCGGTTAGCCCCTGACTTGCTCTCGCGGCTTGACCGGCGGTCAGCATCACGGTCGAGTGTTCTTGTCTTCCTTCAGCGGAATACCGTCTCTGATGACTGAGCGTACCCCGTCTCCAACCCTGTTCTCACCGCTCAAGGTCGGTGGCCGGACACTTCGGAACCGGTTGTGTCTATCCGCCACGGTCACGAACTACGCGGCCGGCAACCGGATTACCGAGCGCTGGAAGGATTTCCTGATTGAACGCGCTCGGGGCGGCACAGCCATGCTGGTGACCGAAGTGATCGCGGTTGATGAGGAGGCGCTTGCCCAAGGCTCGACCGTCACCGGCTTCGACGACACCAACAACGACGACTTCAAGGATACGGCCGAGCGCGTACACATCGAGGGTGGCCAACTCGTCGGCCAGCTTTGGCATCCTGGGCGCCAACAACTGTGGCATCCGACGAAATCGCCTATGGGCGTTTCCGACCAACCGGACGCCTACAGCTGGACCGTTCCGCATGTGATGTCGGATGGAGAGGTTCAGCGGGTCGTGGAAGCCTATGTCGCGACGGCGGAGCGTCTGTGGCGGTGCGGCTTCGCGGGCGTTGAGCTGCACGGCGCTCATGGCTATCTGATCACGCAGTTCCTCTCTCCCTGGTCCAACACGCGGACGGATCAGTGGGGCGGTGATCTGGAGGGACGGACCCGGTTCGCGCGCGAGATCGCGCAAGGCATCCGTCAGCGATGCGCTTCCGACTTCGTGATCGGGATCAAGATCCCGGGCCTAGAGGGGGTCGACGGCGGCATTGATCTTCCGGAATCCACCCGGATCGCCGCCCGTCTCGCAGGAACCGGGGACATCGACTACATCGCATGCGGTCAAGGGAACTTCAGCCTCAGCCTGGAGACCCATGTTCCCGACATTCACTTCAAACCGGGCCACTTCATCGACGTTCACAAGGCGCTGAAGGCGGCTGCCGGGCAAGTGCCCGTGATGGCGCTCGGCCGGATCGGACGGCCGGAACTCGCGGAGACCGTGGTCGCGGACGGCTACGCGGATTTGGTCGGCATGAGCCGGGCACTCATCGCGGATGCCGCGTTCGGCAAGAAGGCGGCAAGTGGACGCGCCAGAGAAATCCGGCCAAGCGTGTTCGACAACTTCGCCTGGGGCGAGATCCATGTCGGCAAGCCGCTTGCCGAGTTCCACAACCCGCGTCTCGGCTCCGCCGGTGAGGCGGACTGGAGCCCGGTGACCACCGGGGAGCCCAAAAGGGTGGCCGTGATCGGGGCGGGTCCGGGCGGATTGGAAGCGGCGTGGACGGCCGCCGCCGCCGGTCACACCGTCATCCTTTTCGGCCGCTCACCGGATCCAGGCGGTGCCTATCGGCTCGAAACGCTTCTGCCCGGGCGGGCGGAGATCGCAGATGTCATCAATCACCAGATCCATCTATGCCGCCTTCACGGTGTGGAGATGCGGTTCGGTGGAGAGGCGGATGTAGCTGCCATACGGGCGGTTTGGCCTGATGTCGTTGTTCTCGCCACGGGCGGGGATGAGCGTGCCGCTGAAGAATGGATGACCATCGAGCCGGACATGTCCGGAATAACCCGAGGCGCCCGATCCTGGCTTCGGGGCCACGGCCCGCAAGAGGGGCGCTCCGCCGTTCTGTTCGATCAAGATCACGGGCCGACAGTCTACGCCGTTGCGGACCTGCTGGCGGAGCGGTTCGAGCGCGTGACCTTGGTAACACCGCGTCCACAGATCGCTCAGGCGGTGAACTATTGCAGCGCCATCGGTGTTCACAAACGCCTTCACCAGGCGGGCGTCGACATCGTGACGGCGGCGCGGCCGGTGGACTTCTCGGCGGGGACACTGGTGCTGGAGAATGTTTATGGCGGGCCGGAACGGGCGCTGAGCGCCGTCGATCTCTTGGTACATGCGGTGCCGCGCCGGGCGAACGACCGGTTGGAGACGGCGCTGCGGGAGGCTTGCCCTGATCTTCCGTTGCATCTTGTGGGGGATTGCCGGTCCCCCCGGAACCTGATGGCCGCGATCCATGGCGGTCATGCTGTGGCGTGCGGGCTGTGACCGGGAACCTCGTGACGGACGCTTTGCTCAATGCGGTTCAGGCTCATCTCGATGGGGCGATCGCGACCCATCAGGCGGGTCGGCCAGCCGACGCGCTCCGGCGTTATCGGGCGGTCATCTGTGCCCTGATCTGCCACAAGGAAGTGGAGGACCTCCACGCCTCCGCGCTCTACGCTCTTGGACAACTGGGGGCCGCCGTCAAGGCATTCAGGTTGTCGGCGACCGGCTCCCAAGATCCCAAGAGTGCGCTTGTGAGCCTCTGCGGCCAACTTCGTGAGGCGGGGCATGGGAACGAGGCCCTGCTGGTGCTCCGCCAGCTCGCGGCGCTCAAACCCACCGTTACGGAACTTCTCGATCTCGCGGAGGTCGAGCTTGCGCTCGGTCGGCCGGAAGAGGCGCTGGTTCATGCGGATGCCGCCCGGACCGTTGCAAACCCAGCCATGTCGGCGGCCGGCCGCTTGAGATTGGTTCGCGGGTCCGCGTTGCGGCGCATGGACCGTTTGGTGGAGGCCCGGGATGCCCTAACCGGCATTCATGACGAAACGGTCTTCAATCTGATGCTTCATTTCGAGCGGGCGGCAACGTTTGAGGCTCTGGGTGAGGGGGCGGCGTGCCGGGCAGCGGCACGCCAAGGACTCGTGATCGATCCCGGTACGGTGGAGCTGTTTGGGCGCGCGGCGCATGCTCTGCCCGGGGACCGAAACGAACCCGATGTGCCACGGTGGGGCACCTACGTTCGCCCGGACAGCTCCCGGCTTTGGACGATGCGGGCGGCCAGGTCGTTCGAGAGGGGAGATGTATCGGAGACGATCCGTTTGGCGCGGCGCGCGCTCCTTCTCGAGCCGGGCGATGGTGCGGCCTACGGTAACCTGCTGGGCGCTGTCCACATGCAGGCGCCGCTGCCGGGGGCAGTCCGGATTTGGCAGTGGATGGCTTGTCTGGGCTCGCTGCCGGATGCGGCGCGGTTTGCGGCCGGTCTCGTTGCCCTCGAAGAGGGGTACTTGGGGGCGGGCTGGGCGCTTTTCGAGGGGCGGTTCGGCCTGGATGATGCGCCCACCCGGATTGATGAGCCGCCGGTGTGGAACGGCGGTCCCGTCGGTGACTATCTCCTTGTGATGACCGAACAAGGGCTCGGGGATGAGGTGCTCTTTCTCAGTTGCCTGCCCGATCTTTTGGAAGACGTCGACCCCAACCGTCTGCTCATCGAGTGCGATCGGCGTCTGGTCCCTCTCTTCGAGCAACGATTCCCCGAGGTGACGGTCCTCCCGCGCCAGACCCGGGATGGTATCGGCGGGCAGGCAGCAGCGTTCGACTACCGGGGCGTCCGGACACGGTATGGGGTCGGAGCCGCCATCACGAATGGGGCGCTCGCCGCCCGTTACCGCGCTGATGCGAGCCGACCGGCGCCGAAGGGCTATCTTCAGCCTGATGCGGAAGCCTCGGCAGCGTGGCGTGCCAAGCCGCTCGCAGACGCATCACCGGGCGCCTTGCGGGTCGGTCTGTGTTGGCGGAGTGGTGTGTCATCGGCGGTTCGGGATCAAACCTATGCCAGTATCGAAGACATGGTGCCGATCCTGGAAGCTGGGCGCGAGGCGAAGGCCGTGTTCCTGTCACTCCAATACGATGACATCGACACGGAGGCGGCCCGGGCAGAGGCTCTGACCGGTGTCCGGATTCTCACGCCGGAGGGGCTGGATCAGCGGAACGACCTGGTCGCGACCGCCGCGTTCTTGGGCTCCCTTGACCTCGTAATCTCGGTCGCAACGTTTCAGGCGGCCTTCGCGGGAGCCTTGGGCGTACCGACCCTGAAACTGTGGTCCTCGTATTTCGTACCTCTCGCGGACAGAGATCTCTTCTTGGGAACGGTCACGCCTATGCTTCACAGCACCTATGAAGCCGGCCATGGAGGATTGCCGCTTGCCATCAGCCGGGCGGCGGACCGTCTCCGGTCGATGACAAACAAGGTGTAGGTGGGCCGGACGGTCTGTAAGCCGGGTTCTGTCCCCGATCGCTCGGGGGATGGCCATTCCTCTGGGACGGCCGTTGCCGACCGCCTCGCGCGACCTACCCGGACGACGACGCGGAAACGCGTCTGCCGGCGACCCGAAGATCCCGGCCGGTCGTCCCTATTCGGTCTTGCTCCCGGTGGGGTTTACCATGCCGCCGCCGTCGCCGGAGGCGCGGTGCGCTCTTACCGCACCCTTTCACCCTTACCCGTCGGCCGAAGCGGACAGGCGGTCTGCTCTCTGTGGCACTTTCCCTAGGGTTGCCCCCGCCGGGCGTTACCCGGCACCGTGTTTCCGTGGAGCCCGGACTTTCCTCCAGCGGTTTCCCGCCAGCGGCCATCCGACCGACCGGCCCTCGCGAGAGGTAGGCGTGTTGCGGGTTCGGGTCAACCATGTCCGATGGCGGCGATGATTTGGCGTGACGGACCGGTGCCGCCGTGCGATAGCCGGTAGTGAAGCGACAGCGGGTTGAAGAGGGGACGGGGTCATGGCCGCATACACTGTAGACAGCGAGTACGGACGGCTGACCGACATCACCCTGTGCCGGCCGACCCATTTCCAGTGGAGCGACGTTCTGCCTGAAACCAGCAAGGCGAACGCGGTCGTTCGGGAGACGCTCCGGTCGGGGCAGAAGTTCGACGAAGCGACCGCGCTCGACCAGTACGACCAATTCGTCTCCGCGCTGGAGGGGGCGGGCGTTACCTGTCACTTCACCGACACGGATCCCGCGCTCTCCTATCAAATCTACACCCGTGACAGCTCGGTCATGACGCCCTGGGGGGTTCTCATCACACAGCTCTACCGGGTTCAGCGCCGGGGGGAGGTTGCCCCCATCTACCGCCACTATCAGCGCATGGGCGTGCCCGTCTGGGGATGGAGTACGGCCGGTCCGATCGAGGGCGGGGACATCCACCTGATCCGCCCCGGCCTCGCCGTGATTGGCTATACCGGCAACCGGACGACAGAACCGGCGGCCAGGCAGCTACAGGCCTGGCTGGAGGCTGAGGGATGGGAAGCCCGGCTGGAGCCCTTCGCCGAGCATTTCCTGCACCTCGATCTGCTCTACGCGACGGTGAACGAGCGTCTAGCGCTCGTGTGCAAAGAAGTCCTGTCGGACGATTTCGTTCAATGGCTTTCGGATCGGCAGATCGAGGCGATTCCGGTCAGCTACAAGGACGCCATGCTTCTTCGCTGCAACTGCCTGTCGCTGGGCGACGACCGGGTCCTCTCGTCGAGTTCCGCCAAGGAGGTGAATGCGAACCTTCGGGCGGCAGGGATCACGGTGCTCGATCCCGACCTCGACATGTTCACCATGGCGGGCGGCGGTCCTCGCTGCATGTCCATGCCGCTGAACAGAGAGCCAGGGTGACGCTCCGGCCTTCGCCGGGCCTCACGATCCTCCGAACATCTCTTGGGCGCGCCGGGCGATCTCGTCTGGGGACACGTCCTCCACATGGGTTGCGATGTCCCAGTGATGGCCGAAGGGGTCCCTGATCTTGCCCATCCGGTCACCCCAGAACTGGGTCTCCACCGGCATGGTGGCCTCGGCCCCGAGTTCGACGCATTTAGCAACCACGGCGTCCACGTCCTCGACGAAAACCAGGATGCCATGGTCCCGCAACGCGCCGTCCGGCGCTTTCGTGCCCCAATCAGGGACGGCGTCCGACAGCATGACCAGACTGTCGCCAAGCCGCATTTCCGCATGGATGACGCCTTGCCCGCCGGGGCCGGGTATGCGCAGGGCCTCCTCCGCGCCAAACGCATCAGCGTACCATGCGAGAGCAGCGGCGCTGTCGGTGACGAAAAGGTAGGTCGTGACGGTATTTCTGTCGGACGGCTGATGCGATGCCATGGCCGAAATCCTTTGCAGTGATGGGCAGGCGCTAAGACTGCGATCCCTGCGGAACAGCCCTAACGCCGCCGTGTCCGGTTGTACTCCAGCTGCTTCTCGTCGAGCTGGAAGCCGATGAGGACACGGTAGCCGTCAAGAACCGGTTCGATCGGATAGGGGATGTAGGGTTCGATCTCTTCTACCCGGCCGACGCGGCGGGCGTTGCCTTCGAAGGGGATCTCGCTTTCGAAGATCTCCTTCTCCAGGATCTCCCCGTTCTGATCTGTGATCGCGACGAAGAAGGGTATCCGCGCCAGCCTGTCCGTTGCGGCGGCGCCTCGGGTCGCCACGACGTTGAAGCTGACCACCATCCGCACCCCTTCCTTCCGGAAGTCGCACCCCGCGCTCAGGGATTCGAGGCGGCCGTCATAGGTGACCTCCGTCAAGTCCGTTCCCTGGCCGGGCACGAATTGTGTCGCCCGCTCCAAACCGCTGACGAAACTGACCGGTGGGCATGGCGGCGGCACCGCATCGTCCGCGCAGGCGGCGAGAACGGTTGCGGCCGCACCCATCGCCGTCAGGATGAGCGGCATCCGGAAACGTCTTGATGGCTGAACGGCAGGTCGCAGCATTGGGAATGTCCGGGTATGGTTCGGAAGCCGGACGTTTCCGGCAACGGTCGGACAAACGATATCCGGGTGCAAAGGGCTCCGCAACGCGGCACCCAGCCTAAACCGGCGAACCGACACTTGGTGTGGCCGAAAAATCGCCCGACGCCCGGTTGGTTTGGGAGAGTCCGTATTCCGGCGCAAATGGGACGATACGCGCGGATGGTACGCGCTCAATCTGGTATAGAGTGAGATTGACCAAGGCCCCGGCGGACGACTACATCGCTGGAGCCGCAGAAACGCCTCGGGCATCGACCAGCCGGGATCCGACGATGAGCACGACCATGCGAGAGACTGCCCCCGACGCGACCGACATGCCGGAGTTGAAGATCGTTCTGGCGGCCCCGCGCGGCTTTTGTGCGGGCGTGGACCGGGCCATTCAGATCGTGGAACGGGCGCTGGAGAAGTTCGGCGCCCCTGTCTATGTGCGGCACGAGATCGTCCACAACCGCTTCGTCGTCGAAGGGCTTGAGGCGAAAGGGGCTGTCTTCGTTGAAGAGCTGGACGAAGTGCCGACGGATGCCCCGGTTGTATTCTCCGCCCACGGGGTGCCGAAGTCTGTTCCCGCCGAGGCGGATCGCCGGAAGATGGTCTGGGTCGATGCCACCTGCCCCCTTGTCAGCAAGGTTCACCTGGAAGCGGAGCGTCACCATCGGAAAGGTCATCACCTGATTCTCATCGGGCATGCGGGCCACCCGGAAGTCGTCGGGACACTCGGTCAACTCCCCGAGGGCGCGATGACGCTGGTGGAGACCAGAGAGGAAGCCGAGTCGATCCCGCTGCCCACGGACAAGACCATCGCCTACGCAACACAGACGACGTTGTCGGTAGACGATACGGTTGAGATCATCGCCGCACTGCGGGCCCGGGTCCCCGATCTCGTCGGCCCGGGGCGGGAGGATATCTGCTACGCGACGACCAACCGCCAGGAGGCGGTGAAGGCCATGGCGCGCGAGACCGACGCCATGCTTGTGATCGGTGCGCCCAACTCCTCGAACTCGAAGCGGTTGGTTGAGGTGGCGACCGTGGCGGGCTGTCCCAAGGCCATGCTCGTCCAGCGGGCGGCGGATATAGATTGGGAATGGATGGCCGGTGTGGACCGCCTAGGCATCACCGCCGGCGCCTCCGCACCGGAGATCTTGGTCGAGGAGGTGGTGGATGCTTGCCGGACCCGCGCCCGCGTGACGGTCGAGGAAGTGTCGGTGGCGGAAGAGGACATCCGTTTCAAGCTGCCGCGCATGCTGGAAGACGAGGGGGCGTCGTGATTCCAGGGCGCGGCAGGCGGGGTCGCTGACACCGATGGCCGTCTACACCAACATCACCGATGACGACCTGGAGGCGTATCTCGCCGAGTACGATATCGGCGAGATGACGTCGTTCTCCGGCATCGCGGAGGGGGTGGAGAACTCGAACTTCCTGGTTCGAACCACCCAGGACACCTTCATTCTGACGCTCTACGAGAAGCGGGTGAACCCGGACGATCTTCCGTTCTTTATGGGGCTGATGGGGCACCTCGCCAACCACGGGATCTCCGTACCGTCGCCCATCCCCGGACGGGATGGTGAAGTCCTGCGAACGTTGAATGATCGACCGGCTGCGGTTGTTTCCTTTCTGGAGGGGGTCTGGCCACGCCGGATTCATCCGTGGCACTGCCGGGAACTCGGCGCCGGCATGGCGGCAATGCACATCGCCAGCAGCGATTTCACCATGACACGGGATAACAATCTGTCCCTCGCCGGATGGCGTCCGCTTCTTCAGAGTTGTGGGATGCGATCCAACGCCATTTATCACGGCCTCTACAATCTTCTGAACACGGAGCTCCAGTGGTTGGAAGAGCACTGGCCGCGCGACCTGCCACGGGGCGTGATCCACGCGGATCTGTTTCCAGACAACGTGTTCTTTCTGAAGGACCGTTTGTCCGGTTTCATCGACTTCTATTTCGCCTGCACCGACGCGGTGGCCTACGACCTCGCCATTTGTCTCAACGCCTGGTGTTTTGAGCCTGACGGATCGTTCAACGTGACCAAGGCCGCCCAGATGGCCGCGGCTTACCGCCGTGTCCGGCCACTGTCGGTTATGGAGTGCGAGGCGCTGCCTGTGCTGTGCCGGGGGGCCGCGATCCGATTTCTTCTCACCCGGCTTTACGACTGGTTGAACCATCCGCCCGGCGCGTTTGTGAAACCGAAAGACCCGATGGAGTACCTTCAGAAACTCCGTTTCCATCAGAAGGTCACCGGGGTTTCCGCCTATGGCTTCGAGTGAGGGCAACACCCGCGTGGAGGCCTATACGGATGGGGCCTGTAGCGGCAATCCGGGCCCCGGGGGCTGGGGCGTCGTGCTGCGCTGGAAGGGTGTCGAGAAGGAACTCTCGGGCGCCGAGCCGGAGACCACGAACAACCGCATGGAACTGTCCGCGGCGATTGCAGCACTGGAGACCATGCGCCGCCCGGTTGGGATCGACGTCTTCACCGACAGCACCTATGTCAAAGACGGCGTGACGAAGTGGATCCATGCCTGGAAGAAGCGCGGTTGGAAGACCGCCGACCGGAAGCCGGTGAAGAACATGGACCTCTGGCAACGGCTGGATGACGCGGCGGCGCGGCATGACGTTTCCTGGCACTGGGTGAAGGGTCATGCCGGTCATCCCGAGAATGAACGGGCGGACGGTTTGGCCCGCGAGGCGATCAGGACACTGCGTGAGAGCGGGGCGGGTCTCTAGCGCCCCTTCAAAATCCCCCCGATCCATGCCTAGCCCCGCCTGAGAGACGGGGTGCAACGGGCCCCCGCGCAAACAGGGGAGCCTGCCAATGATCGTGAAACTGCCCCCAGCCGACGGACGCGGCAAACCGGGCCATCGGCCCTCTGCCAACGCCGCACAGATCGTTCCGGCGCGGGAGAGCGGCGGTGGGGCTCCGGACTTTCTTGATTTGGGCGTACCCGCACTTGACCGGGTTGCCGGTTCCTGGCGGGGGCTGCGCGGCCGGGAGGCGATGCCATCCAGCGACCGGCTCTACATTTCCGACTTCGTGGCTGAGATGACCTACCTCGTGATCGGGTACCGCATCGATGACGGCTTCCAAGTGGAGTTCCAAGGGGCCGCGGTCCGCGCCTTGGTGGGCGAGGATCTTGTCGGGACCGTCCCGACGGCTGGTAGCGGGAACACGGGGATCGCTTGGATTGCCCGGAGCTTCGCCGGTGCAAGGGCTTTGGGCGCCCCGGTCGTCGACCGGTTCCTGGGGCCGACCGGCCCTCAGACGGGGGTGTTTCTGCCGTATGCGGACCCGGCCGGGCGGGTGTCCGTGATCTTGGCCGCCATCGCCATGCCCGACACGGACGGGGTGTCCGGCACCGCCATGCCAGTAGCCGCCAGCGCGCCCTCGACAGGTCCGGAGCCCCCACCCTCTCCAACGGGAGGGGAGGTGGTGGTGCCAATGTCCAGCGCCCGACGGCGTCCGCGTTCGTAGCCAGCGGCAGAGACACCCGGATGGACCGGATGATCCTTGGGCGAGAGGAGGTACCGGGCGGCGACGTCACCGTAGCCTTGGAAGACGAAACCGCCGGTCTGTCGCGCCCATCCGTCCGGGTCGGCACGCCAAACTGACGGCAATCTGTACCAGGCGAGGCCGGGCATTGCGTGGTGAAGGGCGTGAAGATTGTTGTTGAGGTAGAGCAGTCCGAAGACCGGACTTGCATCCACGATCGCCGTTCTGTCCGCCACCGCTTCGGCGGCCCGGTGTTCGGTGAACGAGCGGAGGAGCAGAAGGGAGGCCGCCGGCCATACGAAAAGCAGGCCGTAGACGAGAAGCGACATCTCCGCGACGACCGTCAGCCAGATCACCACTGGCGCTGCGGCTGCGATGTGACTGATCCAGGCCGACACCACGTCCTTATCACCGCTGGCGATCGCCTTTGCATCGCGCCAAAGGAACTCCGCCACGACAACCGGTGGTCCAAGAACAAGGCGGCCGACAAGGGTGTTCAGGATCAACGCCAGCGACCGGCGCCAAAGCGGCATATGCACCCAATCCTCGGGGGAGACATAGAACGATTCCGGATCTTCCAAAGGGTCGGTCAGATGCTCATCCCGGTGGTGCTGCAAATGGGTTTTCCGGTAACGCTCAAAAGGGAGCCAGAGACAGAAAGACGGACCGGCGAGAAACCGGTTTAAGCTCGCGGAGCAGGTCGGGTGACCATGAATGACTTCGTGTTGCAGGCTCATATGCAGCGTGACCACGACCGCCCCGGCGACGAGCAGGACCGGCAGAGGCAGGCTTGCGTGGAAAGCGGTGACCGCCAGCCATACAGCTATAACCAGAAGAAGAAGTGCAATTGTCGGCCATTCAGCGGTCTTAAAGTGCTTAAAAATATCCATAGGCCGGATCGGTTCCCTCTTTGTTAGCGGATGCCGCGCTGATAAAGACGGGAACCAAAAGATCCGATTATTGATCGCTGCATCAACGAGTGTTTGCGCTGTTTTTACGTCGAACGCAGCATAAACCGAGAATGATGCAGGTGTTTCGGAAATAACGTGATAAAATGCAGCAGTTGTTCATAAAAGACATCAGTTTGGAGTGATAGCGTTGGATCGTCAGGGAACCGTCGAGATCTTCCGGGAACGGCTATCGGAGGCCATGGACCGCGCCGGTGTGAACCGGTCCGGTCTGGCGCGGGAAAGTGGGGTCGACCGCTCGACCGTCTCTCAACTTCTTTCACCGGAGAACGATCGACTGCCCCGGGCGGACACGGTCGCGGCGATTGCCCGTCAACTGCAGGTCAGCTTGGACTGGCTTCTCGGTCTTACGCAGCAGGAAACTCTCGGCGCTGACATTCTGAAGCAGTCGCTTGAGATCCAGCGGCGGGAGCGTGCGCCGGTCGATGAAGACCTGCGCCAATGGCACGCGGAGGCGACGGGTTACAAGATCCGCTACGTCCCCTCCAACCTGCCCGATCAGGTCAAGACGGAAGCGGTGATCGAGCATGAGTACGGCGACTCGGCTGCGGTGCGGACCGATCAGGCGCTGGTGCGCTCTCGTGACCGGCTTGCGTACAGCCGCCGGCCGGAAACCGACATCGAGGTTTGTATGCCGATCCAGCACCTCAAAGCGTTCGCCCGGGGACAGGATATCTGGCAGGGCCTTCCTGATGCCGCCCGGGCGGAGCAGATCCGGCTGATCGCGACCCTGGCGGACGAGCTCTATCCGAGCATGCGCTGGTTCCTGTTTGACGCCCGGATGATGTACTCGGCGCCGATCACGATCTTCGGCCCGAAACGGGCGGCCGTGTACATTGGACAGATGTACTTCGTGTTCAACACCACCGAGCATATCCGGGTTCTCACCCGGCATTTCGACGACCTTATCCGGGCGGCGGTCATCCAACCGCATGAAACGCCGGCATTCGCCTCCCGGCTCGCAGAGGAGATTCCAGCATGAGGGCGCGAACGGCGGACTATGGCATGTACACGCTCGCCGGGTTGGAGCCGGTCATTGACGACTTCTGGCGGCGGTTGGCCCGGGCCTTCGTCGCGGAGGGCGTGCGCAATGTGCCCCGCCGGCTGACCCGGGGGCGGCCGACCCAAATGCTCTGGCGCGATCCGGCGCTGCTGTTCACCCAGACATGCGGGTATCCGATGATGCATGCCTTCCGGCATCATCTCCAGCCGGTTACCACGCCTTGTTATGCCGTCGAGGGCTGCAATGGGCCGACATATCGAAGCGCGATCATCGTTCGGGAAGACGCGCAGGTGTGGCGTCCGGAAGGGCTCGCCGGGAAGATCGCGGCCGTCAACGGCCCTCACTCCCAATCCGGGTACAATGCCTTGCGGGCCTATCTCGCGCCCCATGCGGCCGGCGGCCGGTTTCTGTCTGGGGTCGTCACCACGGGCGCGCATGCGGCCTCGATCAAGGCAGTCAGGGATGGAAAGGCGGATGTTGCCGCCATCGACCCCGTGACCTTTGCGCTTCATCGGCGGTATGCGCCGGATCAGGTTGCCGGAGTCCGCATTATGGATTGGTCGGCGCCGTGCCCTGGCTTGCCCTTCGCCACGAGCCATCGGACGACAGCGGATACACTCAAGCGCTTGCGGGCGGGCATCCAGGCCGTCTTTGCGGATGGAGATGCGGCGCCGACGCTGGAGGCTTTGATGCTGACTGATACCGTTACTTTGTCGACCGCGGATTACGCACCGGTGATGGAGATGGAGGCCGGGGCGGTCAGCTTGGGGTATCCCACGATCGCCTGAACAGAACGGGGTAACGGACGGGCGGCTTGGCGTCCCGTCGGAACGGTGCTACGCCGCTTTCCATCAGACTATGCGACCGAGGCCGGGAGAACGCCGATGCCGATTACCTTCTACGATCTGTCCGGCAAGGAAGGCCGACGCTTCAGCCCCTTCGGCTGGCGGGCCCGAATGGCGCTTGCCCATAAGGGATTGGAAAAGGATTCGGTTGTCGAGCTGATCCGCTTCTCCGATAAGGAGAAGCTCGCCTTCTCCGGTCAGAAACTGGTGCCTGTGATCGTCGATGGCGACCGCGTGGTCAACGACAGCTTCACCATAGCCCTGTATCTTGATGAGGCTTATCCCGATGCGCCGTCTCTCTTCGGCGGCGATGCGGGTGTCGGCATGGCTCGGATAATCGAAGGGTGGGCGGGCGCCCAAGTCTTTCCGATCCTCGCCGGGATGATCGTCGGCGATATTCCGAAAGAGATCGAGGAGGTCGACAAGGCTTACTTCCGGGAGAGCCGGGAGAAGCGGTTCGGCAAGACGTTGGAAGAAGTGATCGCGGGTCGTGAGGAGCGCCTCGACGGTTTCGCCAAGGCTCTTACGCCTGCGCGGAAGGCCATCGAGGACCGGCCCTTCATCGGGGGCGAGACGGCCAACTACGCCGATTACATCCTGTTCGGCCTGTTCATGTGGGCACGCGGCGTCAGCGACTTCAAGCTCCTGGCGGAAGACGATCCGCTTCATGGATGGCGGGAACGCCTGCTCGACAGCTTCGATGGCATGCCGCGCACCGAACCCGGATATCCGGTCTGAGCATCAATCGAAAAACACATAAATCAGAGGAAACAATCATGAGCCGACTGGGTACCCCGGATCCCGCGACGATGACCGAAGACCAGCGCCGGATCCACGACGAGATCGTCGCCGGCCCCCGTGGCAAGATTCAGGGCCCCCTCGGCGTTTGGCTCCATAGCCCGGGCCTCGCCGACCACGCGCAGAAACTCGGGCAGTATGCCCGGTTCGAAAGTGTACTTCCGCCCCGTCTCTCGGAACTGGCCATCCTTGTTACCGGCCGTTTCTGGGGCGCCCACTATGAATGGTATGCGCACAAGAAGATCGCGCTGGAGGCGGGTGTCTCGCCCGCGATCATCGACGCCATCCGCGACGGTGAAGTGCCTGAGTTCGAGAACGACGAGCAGCGGGTGATCTACGAAGTCGCCATGGCCATGCACCGGGACCGGAAGCTGTCCGATCCGCTCTACGCAAAGGCAATCAAGGTCTTGGGGCAGACGGCCGTCATCGATCTGATCGGCATCCTCGGCTACTACACTTTGGTCTCCATGACCCTGAACGCTTTCCAGGTCCCCCTGCCCGAGGGCGAGGTCAGCGAGATCGAATGACCTCGCTGGCCATCCAGGCTCCTACATCACGGCGCCGATCTGCCAGGGGATGAACTCGTTGTCGCCCATGCCTTGGGCTTCAGACTTGGTCTGCTCGCCGGACGCGACGCGGAGGATGTGCGCGAAGATCTGACGGCCCAGGTCTTCAATGCTCACCCCGTCGTCCAGGACCACGCCACAATTGATGTCCATGTCCTCCTCGATCCGCTTGTACATCGCCGAGTTGGTGGCGAGCTTGATCGAGGGGGCGGGCTTGCAGCCGTAGACCGAGCCGCGTCCGGTTGTGAAGCAGACCACGTTGCAGCCACTGGCGACCTGGCCGGTGATCGACGCCGGGTCGTAGCCCGGGCTGTCCATGAAGGCGAAGCCTTTCTCCGTAACCGGCTCGGCGTATCGGTAGACGCCGGTCAGGGTTGTGGTACCCCCCTTTGCGGCGGCACCAAGCGACTTCTCCAGAATGGTGGTCAACCCGCCCGCCTTGTTGCCAGGTGAGGGGTTGTTGTTCATCTCCCCACCGTTGCGGCTGGTGTAGTCCTCCCACCACTTGATGCGCTCGACCAACTTCTGGCCAACCGCTTCGCTCACCGCGCGCCGGGTGAGGAGGTGCTCCGCCCCGTAAATCTCCGGTGTCTCAGCCAGAACGCCGGTGCCGCCATGGCGCACCAAGAGATCGACGGCGGCACCCAGTGCCGGGTTCGCGGTCATGCCGGAGTACGCATCCGATCCGCCGCATTGCAGCGCTACGGTCAGCGCGCTCGCCGGGCAGGTTTCCCGCACGCTCGTGTTGGCGTGGGGAAGCATTTCCTTCACCAACTCGACCCCGTGAGCCACGGTCTTCCGCAGCCCGCCCGTGTCCTGAATGGTCATGGTGCGGAACAGCGGCCCCCGCTCAATACCGTAAGCTTCCAGCAGGAAGTCGATCTGGTTCACCTCGCAGCCAAGGCCGACCATGACGATGCCGGCGAAGTTGGGGTGGCGCGCGTAGCCCCAAAGCACGCGCTGCAAGTTGTCGTATCCGTCGCCGGCCCCGGCCATGCCGCAACCGGTCGAGTGGGTCAGCGCCACGACACCGTCGACATTTGGATACTGGGCCAGGATCTCGTCCCCAACACCCTCGGCGATGTATCTGGCGGCTGTCGCGGAGCAGTTCACCGAGGTCAGAATGCCGATGTAGTTCCGCGTGCCGATCGTGCCGTTTGACCGTTTGAAGCCCTGGAACGTCGCCCGGTCCGCCTCCGGCACCATCTGGACGGGCTCTGCATCCTGGCAGAAGGCGTAGTCGCGATCGAAATCCCGCATCTCGACATTGTGGACGTGAACATGATCACCCGCGCCGATCGCCTCGCTGGCGAAGCCGATGATCTGGTCGTATTTCCGGATGGGCTCCCCGGATGCGATGGCCTGTGTCGCGATCTTGTGCCCTTTGGGAACGGCGCCGCTGGTTGTGATGCCTTCGCCGTCAATGTCTGTGCCGGCCATCACGTCAAGGCGGGTGGTGACGACATTGTCCGCGGCATGCAGACGGACGGCGAGCGCCGGTGAGGAGGACATGGCGAAGCTCCCTGGATTTTCTCGTTCGATGTGGTTGCGGCGATCCTAGCGTCTAGACCGCTCCGCGTCTTGGGGTATGGGGCAGTTGCCCAAAGAATGGTCGCCCGGTGGGTGGTGTCCCGGTGGGTGGTGTCCCGGTGGGTGGTGTCCGGGGCGGCTGTTGATCTGGCGCTATTGCTGCGCGCCTTTGCCGAGCAGCGGTGCCAGGGCGTCCATCGCGCGTTCCAGCGTTTCAGGCTTGGACGCGAAGCACAGCCGCAAGCATCCGTCACCGCCAGGCCCGAATGCCTCGCCGGGTGCGAGGCCCACATTGCACTTGTCGATGATCTCCTTCGCCAGTTCGACGGAGTCGCCTGCACCGTTGACGCGGAAGAAGGCATAGAACGCGGCTTTCGGCCGGGCGGCATCGACCTCGGGCCAAGCCTCGAGTCGATCAAAGACGATGTCCCGGCCGCGCTTGCACCGCTCCCGAAGGTCGGCGATCACGGCGTCACCGTGCGTCAGAGCCTCCACAGCACCGCGTTGCAGGAATTGCGGGCTGCCGGATGTGGTGATCTGCACCATCTTCGCCAGAAGATCGCCGAGACCGAAGGGGTGGGTGATCCAGCCAAGGCGCCAGCCGGTCATGAGCCAGGACTTCGAGAAGCTGTTGATGACAAAGAGCCTGTCTTCGGGCTCTGCCAACTGCAGGAACGATGGGGCGACATCCCGGTCGTAAACGAGCTGATGGTAGACCTCGTCCGCGACGATCCAGATACCGCGCGCCCGAGCCGCTTCCAGGAGTTGTTTCTGCTCCGCACTCTCCATCAACCAGCCGCTCGGGTTGCCTGGAGAGTTGATGAAGATGGCTTTGGTCCTGTCGGTCACGGCGGCCAGGATCTCCTCGACGGAGATTGACCACCCGTCCGCACCCAAGCTCAGCGTCGCGTGCCGCACTTCGGCCCCGTTCGACTGAACCACCGAATAGATGTTTGGCCAGACCGGACCAACGACGACGACCTCGTTGCCCGGCTCAATCATCACCCGCATCACCAAATCAAGCGCCGCCATGCCCGAGCCGGTAAGGGTCACCCGGCTTTTATCCATCGACGTGCCGAAGGTCCGGTTCATGTAGGAAACGAGGGCGTCACGAACAGGATCGATGCCGCGTTGGTGGGTATAGAACGTCTCCCCGCCCATCAAGGCATCGGACGCCGCTCGGCAAATGAAGTCGGGCGTGGGCAGGTCGCCCTCGCCGAACCAGAGAGGGATGAGGCCTTCCTTGCCCCAACCGTGTTGAGCCACACGCACGATGCCCGTTTCCTCGATGCCGACAATGCGCCGGTTTAGGGACGGAAGAAGTGCCTCGACGGACATGGACGGCCTCCGGACGGGGGACAATGGGGGAAGGCGCGCACTCTATGGGACCCGTCTTGAGAGGCAAACCGAAATCGCGACCTTCGCGGACCTCGGCGCCGCTGCTATACGAACCAATTCAGTTTGCGGGGCAGAGGAGGGGACTGGGGTGTCCGAAATGTATCTCGTGCGCCATGGCGAGACGGTCTGGAACCGCATGGGCCGGCTCCAGGGGCAGGCGGATTCTCCGCTGACCGTTCTTGGCGTCCGGCAGGCGACGGCGCTCGGCGACCTCTTGCGGGATCTGGTTGGGCAACGAGAGGTGCGGCTGATCGCGAGCCCGCTGCCGCGCGCCCACCAGACAGCCGTTCTGGTGGCGGAGGCGATGGGCCGCGATCCGGCAACCATCGCCTTGGACGACAGGCTGAAAGAGATCACGCTGGGCCTCCGGGACGGGTATCCCGGCTGGGGGGCGCTGGACCGGGATTTCCCGGAGGAGGCCGCACGCCGGCGCGCGGATCCGTGGCACTACGTCCATCCGGAGGGAGAGAGCAGCGAGATGGTCCGGATCCGCCTAGCGCCGGTCTTGGCCGAAGTGATGGCGCATCCCATCCCGTCCGTCGTCGTCGCTCATGGCGTGGTGAACAAGATCCTGAGGGGCATTCACCTTAGGCTATCAACCGATGCCGTCTTTGCGCTCGACCGGCCCCAGGACGTTGTCCATCACTTCCACGCTAAGGGCGTCGACAGCCATCAGGCCGAGCCGGTGGCGTGACATAATGTCTGTCAAAGACTGTTTCGGAGGGTGGTTCGCCGAACCCTGTTTAGGCTACGGCTTGTACCCCATGCGGACCCCGCCCCAATGCCGACCCTTGAGATAGACCGGCGCCGAGACATCCTTCATCAGCACGAAGTTCCCACCCCCCATGTCCCGGCGGTAGGTCTGGAGCAGGAATGGATGGGTGTTTTTCCCGGCCGCCAAGCCAACCCTGTCATCGAAGATCCGCCGGTTGCGGCAGTTGGCCGCGTTCCAGACAGGGTCGCTCCCAGGCTGATGGGAGAACTTCTTGTTGTGGGTGGGCAGGTAGCCGCTTGTGTGAATGCCGGCGATGAAGGCGATCCGCGGATCGAAGGACAGAGCAGGTTCCTGGATCGCGGGAAGAACGCGGTCGGTAACCTTCAGGCAGCCGCTCATGTACTGCACAGGGTCCGAGCCTGGAATGGGCTTGTAGTTCTGATCGCAGAGTTCCTGAAGGGTGGCATCACCCCGGTCAATCGCCGCCTCCAACGCGGTTTTGACGGCTTCGGCGACCGAGACGACATGGTCAATGAAGAGCCGATCCGGATGGTCAGGGTCGATGTCAGCGCAGACAGAGACGATCGATTCACTCATGGAAATGAGGCGATCCGTCCGCGCGGTCGCCGCGGAAAGGGTGTCGCTTGACTGATGGACCTCGGCGTCCAAGCTGACGAGCCGGGCGCGAACCTGCTCATTTCCGTCGGAGATCGACCGGGCCTGTTCGTCGATCTGCCGGGCTTGCTGGGCGATGGTGTCCACGCTTTCCCCGACTTGGCTCATGGCGCTGCCAATGGCTTCCGCACCGTCCCTGACCCGGTCGGCGAGCTCTGTTGCGGTGGTCCCCCGTTCGATCAGGCGGTTTGCCTGCTCCTCGAGGTCGACCAGTGTCGCTTCGATCCCGGCGGTCGCTTCGGACGTTTTGTTGGCCAGCGCTTTCACTTCGCCTGCGACGACGGCGAAGCCTTTTCCCGCTTCTCCGGCTCTCGCGGCCTCGATCGTTGCGTTCAAGGCCAGGAGATTGGTTTGCTTCGCAATCGCGTTGATGACGCCAGCGATGGAACTCACTTCTCCCAACGCGTCCTGAAGGCCAGACAACTGGTCGGCAATGCCCGAGACATTGGTGACCAGGGACTGAATATCGCCAATTGCAACGGTGATCGTCTCCCGCGAACGGCCAACAGTATCGCTGGCCTCTTCCGAGCTTTGTTGCGCGTGCGTGGCCTGCTGCACCACGGCCTGGTTGCTCTCTGCCACATCTCTGGCCTTTGCCGCCAAATCCGCGAAATCCTCGGCCTGCCGGGCGACAGCCTTGCTGATCGTGGCCAGATCACCCGACACATCGACGATATCAACCGAGAGGTCCGTGGCGCATTGGGCGAGACGCTTAAAGCTATGGTTATTCACGTCCCGAACGGTCGCCTTTGTCACTGAATACCCCCATAACGTCCTGGAGATACAACATTTTCGCTGAGTATCTCAATACTATTCGATTAAGGATCGACCGATCTAACCAGTCGAGAATCTGTGAAGTATGTCAGTGACCAAACTATACAAGATAAGGATAAGATTTACACGGTCTTTCGCGCTAAAGACGAATTGGTTTTTATATAAAACGATTTAAAATGAACTGCGGTTTGGATGGTCGCCGGCACACGGACCCACGCCGCGAAGTCTTGCTAGCGGCGGCATGAGCTATTGGAAGTGAAGGATGGGAGTGCCTGGGGGTGCGTGATTAGAGAAAAAAGGCAGCCAAGCGGGCTAGCGACCAATCACGAATCCCGATCTTTCACGTGAATCGACACGCAATTAACATCGCCGAACAGCGGGATAGGCGATGCAGACTGGCTTATCGAATGAAAAGGCGGACTTCGTTGGTCCGGGCGTCCTGCGCTGTCGTCGCGGACAAGGCGACGCGGCTCGGCGGAAGGCCCATGTCTGCCAACGACCGGAGGACCGTCTGCGCGTTCCGGCGGGCGGCATTTGTGTCCAGCGCCGTCCGTGCGGCGGACGCGTTCGCGGGCGTCACGGCAACCAGGTCAAAGGTCGCATCTGGGCGCCGCTGCAGCGCGCGGCTGACGGCGGAATAGAGTGCCTGCTGATACTCGACATTCGGCCGGTCGAACCGGATCACGACCAACGGGCGGCGGCCCTGGATCGCACCGGAGAGCGACGGACGGGCGCCCGAACCGGGGAGGCCCGCAGCAGCGGACTGTACCGCCCGGGTCTGAAGGCTCTGGCCGAAGAACTCACCGTTCTTGATGGCGAGCGCCAGCGTGTTGAGGTCACCGCGCTCCGAGGCGACGTAGCGGCTTTGCCGCCGGATGTCGTCGCTCAACTCCGTCAGCAGCCGGTCGATCAGCACGACGGTGCGGTTCACATCGTCTTCCAGCACGGCGAGCTGGCGGTGATCCTCATCGATGGCGCCTGACAGGCCGAACGAAGCCCGTGTGGACTCAAGCAGATAGGCCGCCAGGGCGGCATCGGACGCCACCTTGTTGGACAGCGCATTCATGCGGCCGATATCGGCGTTGACCGTCTCAAGCTGAGCCTGGGACTGGTTCCACTCGACCACCAGCTCAGGATTGCCCGGCGTTGTGCCGACCTGAAGGCGGGACCGGATCCCGGCGACCCGCGCGTGATACGCCTGCGCGTTCGAGATGGTCTGCTGACGAACGGTCTGCAGCTCGCCATTATGGACCCGGATGGAGTCCTGAAGACGCCCGAGGTCGGAGCGCAACTGAACCACCTTGTTGCCGACGAACGTGCCGGTCGGCGACCCGGGTTGCGGCGGCTGAACCTGGAAATTCGTGCTGCCGAGCTGCGGCGGTGAGCCCGGCGTGATGGTCGGAGAGGCGGCGGCCTCGTTCTGGGAAGGGGCGATGGCCACAGTCGTTGGCGCAGACGCGGTTCGGGCATCCGCTGCGGGAGCCTCGCCGGTGAGTGACGGCCAGACGGCATCTTCCACGAAAGAGCAACCTGACAAGAGCACGGCGGAGACGCTCGCAACAACGAGCAGCGATCGCTTTTGGACCATGAGACGCTGGCACCCTGACCTTGTTATAACTCCCCGCCGATCCGAGCGACCTTCCCCCGTCGGCCCGCGGCACGATCCACTTACCCGATTAGGCGCCAGACGGCTAGCGTCCAGCGACACCTCAAGAAAGGATGATCCGGCACTTTCTTCACGAAACCTGTCAAAGACGTCCGCCAAGTCTCGGGTAGATCGCGCGAATCACAACACAGATAGTATCGACACCAGAGTCCGGCCACAAGATCTTTTGCCTCCTCATTGCCCCAATCCGGTGCTTGCGTCCCACAGGGACGTGCAGTATGGTCCGCGACCTCGCGCCCAGGGGCACCGCAAAGGCCCCTCCGGACAGCGACAGCGCGCCCGTAGCTCAACTGGATAGAGCACCTGACTACGGATCAGGAGGTTAGGGGTTCGAATCCTCTCGGGCGCGCCATATTTCCTGCGGGTTTCCGCCCTTTCCCAGACCTCCCAATCTGCCGCTGGCTAGCACATGGCTAGCAGCAGCCTCATCATTACCGAACATGGGTCCAAATGCTACAGCGGGCCTTATGTGGCCAATGCGCGGTCGATTAGGTTTTCGTACAGACGAATCACGTCGTCCAGTTTGGCAATGGCCTCCTCCGTGTTGTCGCCGGGCTGGGGGTTGGGGGTGGCACCGTCCGTCCACTCCGATTTGCGAATCCACTCCTTCTGCTTTTCTAGCTCGGCAATCTTGTTCCGATGTCCTGCAATGCGGTCCTCGGGTGACATGGCATGTCCTCTGTTTGGGTGCTTCTCAATATAGCTATTGAGGCTCGGCAATTGGGGGTGTGGTTCGTTCGCATTATTGAATATAATTTTTAGTAAGTTTCGACCAATTTTTATGCGGTCTGAAGTTACTTTCATACCTATTTATGTAATCTTTATTGGCGGATTTACATCTCTTTGGGGTAGTCTATAAGGGGTTTTCAGAATGTATGCGGGTATGTACTATGTGGATACTACTCTGTTTTGGATGGGGCAGGAGATGAGTAGGGTGTTGTGGGTTGGCGAAACCGATCGGCTCTTGGAGGACCGCACCGCAGAAGCGGGCTATAACCACCTTCGCACCCGAGATCTACATATCATTACTAAGTTCCGCTGCATCAAGACCGTGGTGGATACGGGTGTATGTTATCTTTACGCTGACAGCAAACTACCTCAAATGTATCCGCCGGGTGTCCTGGCCGAATTAGTGATGCGGTACGGACATTTTCCGCTCCGATACTGTAACATCGACACCGGCCAGACGACCAAGTATGGGGCGCTCGTCGATTTTATTAATTCGTTCCTTGAACCCAAGACCACCTCTGTTCGCTCCATGCTTCGGCGGACGCCCATGAAGCTCGAGACGATTTACGACCGCCGCGCGCCGGCGGTGGTCTGTAAGATGAGCGCCGTCCTGGACGCATGGCAGGAGAGCCCTGATCTCTCGTCCAAGGCAGTGATCCACGCGCTAATGGCACGGGGGCAACTCGGTCGCGCCTATGTTGTCGACCGTGTTGGTCATGATGTTGTGTTTCGATGGATCGGCGGAGGATCGAAGGTGCTGGGCAATGACGAGCGCCAGAAGCTTAAGGGGCACTCCGTTCGTCGGCACCCAGCCCCACAGGTAGGTCAATGGATGCATAACGAATTTATCAAAGTCTTTGACGCGCACGAACCACAGCTCGCCGACTGTGCGGCTGTTATGAACATCGGTGGGTCGCCCAAGCGAATGGACTGGTATCGTCTTTGTCTGCCACTCAAGACCCAACGGAATACGCCCTCCATGCTGACGCTCATACTTTCAAAATCAAGCGTCGCAGCCTAACCCTGCTCGCCAGAATCCGTTGCCTCTACGGCCCACCGGAGCGCGGTGGTTGCGTTCATAAGCTCTACCCGCTCCGCCATCGTTGGCGGTTGGCCCTCGCGGTCCTGGATCTTTTCCATTACCAGCAGCGCCGCCTTGGCCGCCGGAAGCAACCGGGGAGTGTCGGTCGTCATGGTGTGCCCCAAAAAAGAACGGGGAGGACAGGGCCTCGCCGCTACAGTACATCCATCCTTCAAAGTGTCACACCGATAGGGCCAGCGCCTTGGTCGTGGCCTCGTCGATACCCTTGCGGAGCCGGGACTGTTCGCCCGTTAGGGTCGCGATCTGTTTGTCGATTTGATCGCTCTCCTTCTGGAGCCGTTCGACCAACTCCAAGAGCTTGTCCACCTCGGGGTTCGACTTGAGCTTGCCGTAGGCCTCATCCCTTGCCGCTGTAAGGGACGCGCGCGGTACGTCGATTTCGGCCGCAACACGCTCGTCGGACCATCCGGTGGCGTAGCGACCGGCCACGTCGTCGAAAAGCTTGTCCAGCAGGTTGAACGCCTTGCGCGTCTCCAACGGCGTGAGGGGACGGGGTTTCTGTTGTGCGATGTTCATCGTGAGGTCTCCGGGTATACCTCCGCCCTTGGTGATCGAGAGCGCACGCGCCCAGCGAGTCAGGGTGGAGTCCGAAATGTTGAAGGGCGTGGCCGCCTCCCGCGAATTGACGCCCTTGGAAAACTCCTCCAGCGCCAGGGCCAACCCGTAGACATCAATTCGGTGGATTGGTCGGGGTTGTAGGCGGATCGCGGCAAGGATCTCCGGGTGGGGTTCCCGCCGCTTGGGTGGCGGCGCCATGGGCGCCAGCTTAACGGAGGGCTTGTCGCCCGCCCGCTTGGCCGCCCTGGCTGCAATGCAATCAGGACACCGCCAGCGGTTGCCGTTGACCCGCTCCCACCCGGCCTCGACCATCTTCTTGTCGAGGAAATCCGGCGGGGGGAGGCGCCCCTTGAATGTGACGTGTCCATACGCTCCGCAGGAACACGTCGCACGGGCGCGGTTCTGCCGGGTCTTGTAATCCCGGACGACCTCGAACCCGAATTTCTTAGGGGTAGCCATTAGAAGGGCCTCTCAGAGTTGGGGGTGTCACTGGCGCCTGGGTAGTCCCCGCCACCTTCTTCTTCGATCTTGAGGGACAAGAACTTCTTTCCGTCCGACTTCTTCACGCGAATCCATCCCGCGAGTTTGTATTTCTCGCCGTGGATCTCTACCGAACCCCGATAATCCGGTTGGCTGTCCTTCTCCTTCTTTTCGTTTCGGAACAGGACGCCGGTCATATTGTTGTCGTATCCAGTCATGCGGCGGACTCCGTTTGCTCGCGTTCCCACTGGTAAAAAGCGTCGGCGGGGTAGACGACACGTCGGCCTACCTTCGTCGTTGGTGGCCCCCGGCGCTGCACGCGCCAGTCAGCGAGCGTCCGAACCGACAGGCTCAAACGCTCGGCGACTTCCTCGGGCCACAGGAACGGGCGGCTATTCACGGTTAATCCGCCGTTCCAGGGTTGCGCGGATGTTCGGCGTTAAGGTCGGTTTGAGGGCGTCCAGTTGGTCCAGCAAAGCGCCGTTCGCCTCCAAGAACGCGCGTGCTTCGTGGGGGTGAAGGGCACGTTTGAGTGCCTTGCTCAACTCGCCAACCGTCCGAATGCCGTCGATGGCCTTGTTCTTGTGACGCACGGGTTCGACCTTGAATTCTGCGGGGTCTGCCGTGGGGGGCGCTTCGGCCTCCAAGGGTAGCTCGCCACTAGGGGTGAGATTCTCCTTCGGCGGTTCCTCGGTCTTGGCCGGTTTGGGCATGTACGCCTGGAGGCTGGCGTCGAACTCCGCGTAGTCGTCCGGCGCTGCGTGCCTGGACTCCGCGATCTGGACTTCGTTGTTCTCGATGATCTGTTCGCGATCACCGGGGAACGCGCCCTCCAGAAGCTCCAGCAGACCGGCGAAGAAATCGATGCCCGGCTCATAGTCGGCCAGCACCTCGCCCACCTCGTCGACAAGCGAAACCGTCGTGTAGCTCTCCGCCTCGACCGGCGGCGGTGCGTCCTCCACAACCGTCTCGGTGATGGTGGATGCCGCCGCCGCTGTCCGCTCCGCACGGGGCACGCCCGCGTTGCGGTTGGTGGTTGCGTGGGTCGTGGTGGACCGGGTCTCCTGGACCTTGGCGGGCATGGGTTCAACGACCTCAAATGCCGCGTCGATGGGGTCCTCATACCCCACCTCGTCCGGGAGCTTCATCCCCTTAAGTACGTCCGCGAAACCGTCGCGGAGGGCGAAGGAGCGCGCCCGCATCTGGAGCATCCGCTTAGGGAACTGCTTCCACGGACCCTTGCCGGTAAGCTCCGCCCGCTTGGCGTCGTTCCAATCGAACGTTCGCTCAATGACGGTCTTCATCCCCTTGCGCCAAACCCGACACCTTGCAATGGGGGTGTCCGGGGTGCTGGTGTCGATCTCCTCCTTGAAGTCCGCCATCAACCCGCTGGACTGGACAAGGGCCAGCATGCCGTCGCCGTACAGCGTAGGGATGCCGTTCACGACCATAATGACCTGGAGCGATTGGATGGGCGTTAACCCGACCTCCAACCCGGCCATCACGCCGACAGTCATCTTGCCGGTGTTCGCCACCTTGCCCCCGGCGGGGTCCTTGTCCTTGTAGGCCTCCGGGACGACATCGGCCTGGGCCATGATGTCGACGATCTGTTTAACCTCGGAGAGCGAGGAGGGGATGATCGCGAACGACCCTCCGCGCCTCTCATCGATTTTCATTACCGCGTTCATAGCGCGCGACTCCGTTTCGTTGTGGAAGGGGTGGCGCGGTCGATGTGAAGACCGACCACATTGTGGAACAGCGACGGGGGAGGTCGTCGCTGGAACAGGTTTCGGAGGAAGCGGAAAATCATGGGATCTCCACGTCCTGGGTGGTGGTGATGCCCACCGCCGTTCCCCCGTAGGCCACCTTTGGGCTGCGGTCGCCGCACATCGGACAGATGGCCGATTTGGCAACGTTACAGAATGTCCGAAGGTCCATCGGGAGGTATGCGACCGGCCAGATGTGACCGCACCGCTTGTCGGAGCATTTGGCGTTGAAGGGGTATCGACCCTCGGTCACGACAGCACCCATACGATGACGGTGCGGCCCGACCGGTTGAACCGGCGGGTGCCGGAGTCCTTGATCCGGCCCTGGTGCCGTAGCTCGGACGTGCGGGGCTGGACCATGGGGTAGCCGATGTTGAGCTTGGCCGCGATTTCCTCGGTGGTCGCTCCGTAGGTCCCGGCGGCGCGGACGGTATCGAGCACAAGGCCTCGAACCGTCGGCGCGTCGATACTGGCACGGGCGGCGGCGGAGGTTGCCTCCCGCCCGCGCGAGTAATCGAACAGATCGTCCGCGGTGCTCATCTCACCACCACGGTTTTCTGTTCGTCGAGGTAGGCGCCCGGCACGTCCTGGCCTTCCTTGAGGGCCTTCTTGACGGCCCCCTCGTCGACCTTGAGGAACTTCCGGGGGATCTTGTCCGGTTCCGCGATCACGAACACCAAGTCGTTCTGAAGCTTGGCGGAGTTGCCATAATCGTTGGTAATGATCGTCTGGTTGGTGGCAACCATGTAACCGGCCAGAAGCGCCTTCGCGTCTTCCTTGGCCACCACCAGCTTTTTCAACGCCTTAACGGCATCAACAATGGCCTGGGGAATGGACTTCTTCCACTCCGCATCGGCCGCCTTGCGGTCGGTGTCGAGCTGGTTCGTAAGCAAGGTAATCTGCTTTACCATCGTAACCACCTCGGGCGCGTTGTCCTCGGTGATGTCGGTTTCGCCGAGCTTCTCGTAAAGACCGAGAAGCCGGGTTGCGGTCGCCAGCGACGGGTCAAGGGACGCCGTATCGGGTGCCGCGTTGTGCCCCATTAGTGGGGCGTTCGTGTCAGGCATAGAGCCCTCCTAGAGTCGGATCTGCACGTCCGCCACGTCCGCGCGGCGAAGGGGGTTGCAGATCGGGTTTTCGGGGTCGTAACGGAGCGCCCAACGCGCTCGGTCGATGTGGTTGTCGTGGACGACCCGAGAAATCGGCCGCCCGTAGTCGTGGACCTTCCAGAGTGTGGCGTCGTCGTAGAAGAACACCCCGTTGATCCGCACCGTGTAGCGGTACGAGCGGTCCAGCGTTTCGCCGGTCACCGGGTCTAGCGGTTGTTCCCATCGGATCTCGGCAACGCACGGAGCCGCGCCCCGCCGTAGCCGCACCGAGTAGAAACCGGGGACCGGCTGGTCGGTGCTACGCGGCTGCACGACGCGCTTCCTCCTCGACCGCCGCCATAAAGGCGATGCGGTTGGGCTCGTGCCCAAACAGGATGGTGTCGCGGGTCTTCTGGTCCAGCGGTTCGAACTCCGTCATGCGGAGTTGGCCGGTGAGCATGTTGGTCATGATGTATGACCGGGCAACGTCGATAATGTCGACCCGACCACCAAGCATTCGGTAGTCAACCCGATACTCAACCTCGACATCACAATCCACCCTCGGGAGATGGGTATCGATTGTGATAAAACACGTTTCTATGGTTTGTTTCATCGCATACCTCGCTGTGGAAGTGCCGCGTTGGGCACGTAACGCCGCCGTTATCGGAGCGTTAATTAACAATATAACATTGTTAATTTAACGAGGCCAAGACAAAAATAAAGCGCCCGCCCCGGAGGGCAGACGCTGGTCTGCGGTAGTAAGATAACGCTAGTGACTAGACGCGGAAATCCACGCTGGCAACGACGTGGAGGGAGTCCACATCGTTGAGGTTGAGGGTCCGTGTATATGCCACCATGGAAAAGATCTCTTCGACCGCATCGCTTTGCTTTGGTTCGTTTACCAGCCGGACCCCCGGTTCGGTGTCATCTCCTTCCGGGAGGCGCGCGAGTATTGACCGCTCGTCTTTACCAACGATCACGAGGTTGCCGGACGTGGCAATCTGCGTCGGGTGGACAAACAGGTGGTCGCCCCTATGGAAGAACGGCGCGAGGTGGTCCGTGCGGATCTCCAGCACATACACGCCGACCACACCGGCCAGCCGGGGGTTGGTCTGAACCCACCCAAGCGGTGTGTCCGCGCGCACGATGTTCCCGTAGTCGCCGACGCTCCCCTGGATTGCGACAAGCTCCTCCGGTGACGCCATTTGTGGCGGATCGTTGAACAAGCCCGGCGGCGCCAGTTGCGACTCATGGATGCCCAGCCTCTTCGACAAGGTCTTTCGCGCCGCCTCGTCTAGATGCTTCGGAGTGTGACGCTTAACGAATTGATGCAGGTACGACGGGTCCTTGCCGAGCATCTTGGACAATGCAGCTAGGGGAATCGACTGTGTTTCCGCTGCTTGGACCAGTGCTACGCGCACCCTATACATATCGGGAGGAAGACTTTCGTCTACCGACGCCCTTTGGCTTAAACCGTTTTGATTGCTCACGTCCCCAAACTCCACAACGTTCCCCGTTGTGAGTTCACCGTACTCTTTCTTTTCTTCTGACAGCAATAGCCCGCCCTCCCGGCTTTGGCCGCAATGATGCCGCTCCACACCTATGGAGCGAGTGGCTTGATACATAACACGGTTGTTCGGCGAGGCGCTAGCTCTCTTTCTGGTAGTATCTGGCTCCCACTTGTATAACAATACAACATAGTGTATTTACAATTTCCTAAGACGTTAGGAGTGGCTATGTACGAGTTTCCAAGCCCCACAGAAATCGTTTCTACAATTGAGGAATTCTGTGAGAAGTACAGCGTACCGCCCTCCCGTTTGTGCAAGCTCGCATTGGGGACGCCTGACTTTCTTCACAACGTTCGGAACGGTCAGAATCCTCGCGTTGGAACGGTCCGAAAGCTGTATGCATACATGTCCCAGTATGCACAGAAGGTGACGCTCTAGGATGGTCGTTTTCAACTTAGATATGCGGCCAAAAGCCTGGGAGCGCGCCCGCCGCTCGGGAAAATGCACATACAAATCGGGTAAAATCACAAGTATTGAGCAGTACATTCGTATGCGAGCGCGGTGCGCGGCGGGATTTCCACGGTCACCGTGGACCGGCCCCGTGCTCCTGGGTTTGGAACTTTCGTTCCGGTTTCCCAAGGGGATGTCCCGTGCGGAGCGCGCCCGGCTCGATCGCTGTCCCTGGTTCGACAAGACGCCGGACGCGGACAACGGCACCAAGCTCATCGCCGACGCTTTGAACGGCCTCGTTTACCACGACGACCGCCAGATTGCGGCTTTGGTCGTAACCAAACTCTATCGGCCGACAGATCGGGTTCGTGTGGTTCTCGCTCGCCTGTCGGAAACGGAAACGCCCCAGATCGCGGCAACGATCCAGGGCGTGGTTCTACTGGGTGAAGAAGGAGTCTCAAATGACCTGTTGCTGTCTAACGCATCATAGCCGAGAACTCAAGGGTTTTCGGTAATGCCATCCCTTCCGTTCATGCCGTTCTACGTGTCTGAGTACTTGGCTGATACCAGCCACCTCACGACGCTTGAGCATGGCGCTTATCTCCGTCTGATCTTTGCCTACTGGCAACGGCGCCGTCCCCTTCCCAGCGACGACGACAAGCTCGCCAGGATCGCGGGCCTTACACCCGACGAGTGGGGTGAGCACCGCGACACCCTGGCCGAGTTCTTCCTGGACGACGGGGAGGCCTGGACCCATGGGCGGATCGAGGCCGAGTTGAAGAAGGCCGCAACTAAGACAGAAGGCGCCCGCAGAGCAGCGGCGGTGCGCCATGGGAAGGCCCCTCCGCCGGACACCAATGTGGTCAAGCTCGGTGCGGACGCATTGCCGAAACCGACCTCGCGCAATGCCCGGAAGACTTCTAAGCAGAACGAACGCTCTGCTGAAACCACATCGGAGCAAACCGGTCGCACTGCGGACGCACTGCGGACGCATAGCGAGGGCACTGCGGATGCTCTGCGGACGCAATGCCATATAGATGTAGATAGAGATAAAGAAGAAGAAGTTACTACCCCCCGTAGCCCCCCTGGAGGGGGGAAAGCAAAGCGTGGTTACCGTATCCCGGATGACTTTGCGCTAACCGACAGTCGCCGCCAGAAGGCCCTCGACCTGGGGCTTAGGCCCGACCGGCTGCAAACCGTGTTCGACCGCTTCGTCGACTATTGGGGTGCCGCCAGCGGTGGGCAGGCCCGCAAGGTGAATTGGGACAAGACGTGGGCGAATTGGGTTCGCGGCGACGTTGACCGCCAAGCACCGACCCCAGGTGGAGCACCGCCTACGCCCAGGACAGCACCGGGCGAAGACCCGGACGTTGCGCGGTTCCTGGACGAGCCGAACTGGCGGAACAGCCTTCAGCGCGAGAACCCTGATCGGTTCAAGCAGCTTGTCCCGCTGGCCCGCAAGCTGGCCGAGCAGCGCAAAGGGGGTGCGACATGAGCGGGTACGCGGTCGACATTAGCGAAATGCGCGCCCGGCTGGAGTCACAGTGCGAAGCCGTGGTTCGCCACCTCCTGCCGAACGGCGCCAAGGTGGGCACCGAGTGGGCGGTCGGCGACATCCACGGCGCCGCGCCCCGCAAGCGGGGTGGGGGGTCGCTCAAGGTGGAGCTATCGGCCAGCGGCAAGCGGGGCCTGTGGTCGGATTTCGCAACGGGCGAGTCCGGCGACATCATTGACCTGTGGCGGCTGTCCAAGGGGTTGACCATCGCGGAGACCATCAAGGAGGTGAAAGCCTACCTGGGGATCCAGGACGCCCCCGTGGGCCGCCCGTCCGGCCGAAGGCGCGAGTACCGCAAACCGGAGTTGAAGCCCTACGCGGTGAAAGCCGAGGGCGCACCGCTGGCCTACCTTGTGGACGAGCGGGGCCTGTCACCGGAGACGGTGGACGCCTACCGGGTCGGTTCGCGGGGGCGGCAAATCATCCTGCCGTTCTTTACCCCAGCGGGTGAGCCGGCCCTTGTCAAATACCGCAGCATCGACCGCGACGAGAACGGCAAGGCCCGCACCGCGCCCCTTCACGGCGGGATGGCGCCCATCCTGTTCGGCTGGCAAGCGATCCCCGAGGACGCCCGCGAGGTGGTTATCACCGAGGGCGAGATCGACGCCATGTCGTGGGGGGAGATCGGCATCCCCGCGCTGTCGGTCCCGTTCGGCGGCGGCGGCGGGAACAAGCAGCAATGGATCGACCTTGAGTGGGACAACCTCGACCGCTTCGAAACCATCTACCTGTCGATGGACGCGGACGACGCCGGGGAGGAGGCGCTAGAGGCGCTTGTCGACCGGCTGGGCAAGGAGCGTTGCCGGATTATCCGGCTCCCGGCCAAGGACGCCAACGAGGCCCTAACCGACGAAGGGCTTGGCCCCGAGATTATGCGGATGGCCTACGACGAGGCGGAGTCCTTCACGCCCGAGGAGCTTATCTCCGCTCGGGATGTGGAGCGGGACGTCGTGAACCGGTTCTTCGGGGAGGTGCCCGACCCAGGATACCGGATGGCGCTTCCCTCGTTGGGGGAGCTCGTCTTTCGCCCCGGCGACATGACGGTTTGGCAGGGCGCGACCGGGGCCGGAAAGAGCCAGGTGCTCGGACACTCGCTCCTTCAGTGTATGCAGGACGGCGGGCGGGTGCTCATCGCATCCCTCGAGATGCGGCCTTCTAGGGTGGTCGAACGGATGGTCCGGCAAGCCAGCGGGACTGGCACACCCACGCAGCAGATTGTGTCCAATTGCTTCAGCTTCTTCGACGACCGCCTCTGGCTGTTTAACGTCGTGGGCAAGTCCGGCATCAACGAGTTGATCCCCGTATTCGAGTACGCCCGGCGGCGGTGCGGGGTCGACGTGTTCGTCGTGGACTCCCTGATGCGGATCGACGGGGTGGGGCCGGAAGACTTCACGGCCCAGGAGAACGCGGTGTTCGAGCTTGTCGGCTTCGCCGTCCAGAAGAACGTCCATGTCCACCTCGTCGCGCACTCACGGAAACGGGACACAAACGAGATGCTCGGCAACGAGGACATCAAGGGTACATCTGAAATTGGCAGTCAGGCGGCCAACATTGTCGGCGTAATGCGGGACAAGCAGCTTGAGCAGATGCAGTGGCTTGCGGCGGAGGAGATCCGGTCCGGTATCCGGGATGAAGACGAGGAGTATCATCAACTGATTAGCCGCCCAACCGTAACCATCGCATGCACCAAGCAGCGGAACGGCGATTGGGAGGGGTCTGTCAAAGCGTTCTTTGACGTCTCCTCGTACCAGTACCGCGAACATCACCGGGATCGGCCACACGCCATTCCCCAGGTTTCACCGCACCACCTAAAGCAAGAAATCACAATGCCTTACGACGACGTTCTTACCGCAACGTCTTAGTGGGGATTGAGTCACTATCAACGGACGCATAGAGGCGAACATGGCGAAAAAGGCCAAGAAGACGGTCGAAGTGCTTGCCGAGGTAGAAGTCTACGGTGGGCAACATCGCGCGCAGTTAATCCGAGAGAGTGACCCGGACACCGGCGGAGTTGTGACACACGCGCGGATCGTGAACGGGGACGTGCTGGATAGCTGGTTTGATCGGGGAAAGATCGAAGGACCGGCGTACAACGCGGGTCGTGATTTCCGCACCCACTACGCGATTGCGGGTTTGGGTCCCCGTTTCAAGACCGGCAAGCTGGAGCTTGAGCCCGGTGGTGGTGGCGACCCCAGCCGGGCCGGTGACGCCATTCGCTGGACGTGTAAGAGCTACCGGGAACTTTCTGAGTATCGCAAGCGGCTCGGGTCAAAGGCTTATGACCTTCTCGCCTACGTGGTTGGCGAGGGTGTTTCGCTTAGGGAGTACGCGCGCCGAAAGACCTGGGGAGGACGCCCCATAACGGTGGATCAAGCGTCCGGTGGGTTGGTGGTGGCGCTTGACCAGATGGTCCGCGAGTTCGGTTACGACCGGGAGGTACGGCAATGAGGTTTGTGCTCGGCAGATCGCGTTTTGTAGCTAGTTGTCTGGTCCTCGCCATCGCTTTCTGCGCGGTCTTGATCGCGGTTGGTGTTGGGGCTCCGGCGGCGCCCGCTAAGGGGTCCGTAACCAGTGGGACGGAGTTTATCTACCTCGATGACGCGCGCCGGTTTGTGACGGTCCTTCGCGACCCGGAGACGGGGTGTGAGTACTTCCTGGTTAAGGGCGGACGCAAGGGCGGCCTCACGCCCCGCCTTGGCCGCGACGGCGAGCCAATGTGCGGGGAGCAATAATGGCCAGGAAGCGCCCAACCATCGACAAGTCGGTCCTTCCGTTTGCGCCAAGCAAGAGGCCCGCGCAGCCGGTGGACAAGCGGGCCTTGACCCACGGGGAGCGCCCCCGGCTTAAGGACGACCGTTACCGGCTGTCCGCCCACGGGCGCGCGTGCATGGTCTGTGGCCGCCGAGACGGCTCTGTCGTCCTCGCGCACATCGCCACCAAGACCAACTCGGGCATGGGCCGAAAGCCGGACGACTCCGACAGCCTGTGGCTGTGCGCCAAGCACCACAACGAGTTCGACACATCCACCAACCGGGCGGAGTGGCTGGTGGACAACATCCTCCTGCCGCTCCGGCGGCTCGCTTATCAACGAGACCCAAAAAGGAGCGCGGCATGAGCGCCTTAAGCGTTGAGTCCCCCACCAATGAAGAGCGTGTCTTTGAGTGCCTCAAGGAAGATAGGGAATTCTGCTTCAATGCACGTGGCATCGCGACACAACTCGGAATGAGTGAGTCGGATGTCCGCAAAGCCGCGCGGTGCCTTCGGTTGTCCGGCCGAATTTCTCATTGCCGTGGATTGTTCACGGAGGACGGGGAGGTCGCCGGGTCCGGCTGGTGTGTGAAGGGGGGCGGGTCGTGATTTCGCTTCGCATTAAAGGCGCTCACCAGCGCCTAGTCGGGCCAGACGATGAGGTTGGTCGGCGCTGTATGGGCCTCTGGATACGCCGTGAAAGCGACAACGGCGTTCCGATAATGACATCCGCTTGGGAGCCAACGCCGGACGAACTGGCAAGCCTCAATGCCGGTGCTCCGGTTTGTCTTGTTGTGGCCGGAGTCCGACATCCCCCGGTCAATCTGTATGTCGGCACTGCTCCTTTTCCCAAGGCGGAGGACGGGGCATGACCCCCGGCTTCGGCGCGACGGTCTCGCGCATTTCAGACGAGCAGCTTTACCGGGTGATCGATGCCCGATCTAGGCCCGGTGCAATCGAGATACTCCGACCTCCATCGGGTAAGCCCATGGAACGGGTGTGGGTGTCTGTTGACGAGGTGAGTGGACTGGAGGTGGCCAATGGCTGATCGGTTTTACAACAGCGAGGAAGGCGAATTTATCGACTTCGCGACCATGGAGGACTGGCGCAAGCGAGATCTTGAGAAGGACGCCGAGATCAAACGGCTACGGCATGCACTCAAGGTTCACGAGGAATGGGAAGCTGCAATCATCCTGGATGGTGATTGGGGCAACGCCCTCCCCGTGTTCACTCAGAAGATCTACGACGACCTGATAGACAGGGTCCAGCCCACGCGGAATGCCGCGCTTCAAGGGACTGCCTCTCCTGCCCAGGAGAACGGGGAGGCCGGGGCATGAGCGAGCAAAGCTGCGAGCAATGCGCCAATTTTCGGATCTTCGAGGACGGTGACACGGATTGCGACGCTCAGCGACCGGAGTACGGCAACTGTCCGCTCCTGCGTCCGTGTCCTGATTTCCACGTCAAGGAGAAGGAGGACGGGGCATGAGTCACGCACCAATGACCGCAGAGCAATTCGCCGCTGCCACACCTCGCCGAAAGGGCTACTTGGTCGCCAGGTACGGAGGCAGCGCGGTGGAGCCGCACGTACCGGTAAAATACGAGCCTTTGGAGGCGGATCTTGCCGAGTTTGAGCGTGGCCAACTGAGCGGGATCCTCGCAGACGCGCTGGCGCGGTTCGGGCCCTACCCGCAGAAGGGCGACGGGGCATGAAGCACGTCGAACTAAAGTGTTTGTCCGTTCGCCAGCCTTGGGCGTGGGCCATAGTCAATAATTTCAAGCCGGTGGAAAACCGGAGTTGGCCGACGAAGGTGCGCGGGCCGATACTTATTCATGCTGGTGCGAGAGAAGAGCGCGACGACGTGGATTTTGTTGTCGGTGTGATCAGCCATCAAACCGGCTGGTGTCGGTCAGCTATTCAGGCGCGCTACGAAGCAGAGAGGTCTCTCGGAGCCGTCGTAGGTGGCGTTCGCATAACGGATTGCGTCACGGATATGGACAGCGAATGGTTCTTCGGGAAGTACGGATTTGTTTTGACCGGCGGCAGGCCATGCCGACCAGTCCCGCTTCGGGGGCGCCTCGGATTTTTCACGGCTCGCGTTGAGTGGCGAGACACGGCTGTGGAGGACGAGGCATGAGGCGCGCGGCTGGAATGGGGCTTTGGCTCTGTGCCTGGGGCCTGGGCGTCATGGCGCTCTCCCTGGCGATCCTGACCATGCGCTTCGCGTGGCTAACCGACCGCATCCTGGACGTGGCCAAGGCGATCCATCACGAGAGCGTCCGCATCAAGCGGATGCCGCGATGACCCAACGCATCGAGCCGACATACTGGGCCGAGGTCGCGATCGCGGGCTGTGTGTGACGGTGACTCCGACGACTTACATCTACACCGGAGGAGAGCAGGCCGGTGTGGTGGTCCGCCTGAGCAACTACCCCCGTTTTCCGAAGAGCCCTACCGAGGTTGAGATGGAGGCCCTGGAACTCGGCGAGGAGTTGCGGGACGGGCTTTGTCAGGAGTCCTTCTCGGTCATAACGCCAGATCGGACCTACTTGCGCTCGATCCGGGAGGAGCCATTGTGACTGAGCGCGCCAAAGAGGCCGTTGCCCTGAACGCGAATTATCGGGTTGTGGAAGGAGAATGGCTTACGAGGGACGGTCGGCGTGTTACCGGGCCTCCCGAGACTTGGATGCTGTACAAAGTGGAGTTCGAGGATGGTTCCAAACTCGTTCTAAACCGGGGGGACCAGGAGGCTCTTGCTCAACTCGACTTTCAGTTTCGCTGGCTTGGGGTCGATGAAGAATGATCACCCTAACCCCCTTCAAGTATCGCACCATCCTTGCGGACCCCCCTTGGAAGTTCAAGACCTACAGCGACGAAGGGCGGGACAAATCGGCGGAGGCCCACTACGCGACCATGACGCTCGACGAGATCAAGCGCCTGCCGGTTTCCCACCTAGCCCACCCGGACGGCGCGCTGCTCATCATGTGGGCCACGGCGCCCATGGTGCCCCAAGCTCTGGAGGTGGTGGAGGCATGGGGGTTCGAATACTGCACTATGGGGGCGTGGGCCAAACAGTCGTCCACGGGGCGCAAATGGGCGTTCGGCACCGGCTACAGACTTCGCAGCGCCATGGAGCCGTTCATCGTGGCCACGCTCGGCAAGCCCGCCACCCTGTCGCTTAGTCAGCGCAACCTGATTGTGGCCCCAGTCCGCGAACACTCCCGTAAGCCCGACGAGATGTACGACCTCGCGGAGGCCATCGGGGCCGTGCCCCGGTGCGAGCTATTCAGCCGGACGGATCGAGAGGGCTGGGACTCCTGGGGTGATCAGGCCGGGCGATACGCCGCTTGAAATTCGTCATTTAGTAGCGC
Source organism: Thalassobaculaceae bacterium (assembly GCA_963691835.1). Taxonomy (GTDB): domain Bacteria; phylum Pseudomonadota; class Alphaproteobacteria; order Thalassobaculales; family Thalassobaculaceae. The sequence goes on along the minus strand of OY829383.1, from coordinate 1,337,871 downwards.
TTTTGACTTGTTGTCGCCGAGAGTGAGCAGTATATTAGTCAAGCGGCGAGGGCAATCAGGCCCCGCCCAGCAAGGGCAAGGAGGCCCGGCAAGATGATCAAGAGGACCAACAACAACACCTTCAAAGTCGGCGACATTGTTAAATTCGGCTACGGGCTGGCAGACGAGCCGCACGCCCGCGTGGTTGGCGTTGCCGAGTTCGACGATAGTAGTAGTGATGATGAAATCATCATCATCGCCGACGGTCGCGCCTTCGTTCATTACAGCGACGCCAGCACGCACCGAGACACCCTGCTCGGGGTGGCCTGAGATGGACAAGACCTACACTTTCGATGAGTTGGCACCTCACGCCCCCCGGAAGAAACGGGCGACCTTTGAGTACGACGGGATGACGTGGCGGGTGACCGAGGCGTGGCCTGTCAAATCAAACACTGGCAAGAAGATCAAAGGCTGGGACGTCACCTACACTTCCGAGCAGGGGCATGTGGTGAAAAGCGAGCCAATCGGCCAAAGCCGACTCAACGACCCCGACCGCAATTGGGGCATGCGAAGGGGGGAAAAGTAATGACCGAGATCCAGCCCATCACCGCGCCCGAGCTTCGCGCTCTCATTGCTGCGGCCAAGCTGGGCGTGGGCGAGCTTGCTGACGAGATCGGAGTGAACCGGCGCAAATTCGGCCGCATGGTGGCCGGGGACGAGTCCATAGGCCGCGAGATGACTCAGCGGATCTTCGACGCCCTCGGCCTTAAGGCGCCGCCATGGCGCGGCCACCCCGACAAGTGGACCTTGGGCTTGGGCATGATTGGCGGCGGTGTGCGCTTCTACCTTCACCACCTCGTGCCACCTCGCTTTACCGCCCAGGTCGTTGATGTCGAGCCGGGTGAGGAGCGGCCAATGGGAGGCATGGTTGTCGTTTTTTATGAGGACGACGACGGATCAGGGACGTACATCACGGGTTTTGAGTGGATCGACGAGCCTCCCGGCGACATTCAACTGCTAGCGCGAGAAGCCACCGAAGCCCTCCATGAGCTTAGTCGCGCCTATAGAGAGGATGTCGCCAGCGACGACGACTGATGAGCAACGTTGTTAAAATCGGCAACCCTACCAAGCCCGAGGCTCCATACGTGGAGTCCCCCTCGGGTCGGATGGTGGTCGCGCCCGAGATTATGTAGACCCTACAGCTTGAGACCGGCCAGACGGTCGACGAGCGCATGATTCAGCGCATCTTTCAGGAGGCCATAGCGCGGGGGGTTCTTGGGAACTGATTTTTGGCGTTTGGGCTGTTTGTTTATTGTGTATTTACTATAAAGCATTGTAATATGGCTCCGTAACCGGCGCAAAGCCGGGCCACAACGGAGATGAAGAATGTCAATCGATACAACGGGTGAGAACATTTTCCGGTATGGAAAATGGACCTGTGATTACTCCTCTTATGAGGAGGCATTTCTCGCCGTTCGCGACGGGACCGAAGGCTTTGACTTGAAGGTTCCGGCGGCGAGTCCCGCAGACCGAAGCGTGATGCAAATCGCAATCGACGCCTGGGAAAATGGCATAGAGTCCGCGGACTTTTCGGATGCGCCCAACCCCACGGAGACGTCCCCCAATATGGAGCGCGGGGAGTTTGCCAAGGAGGCCGACCTTATCGCCCTCCGCGACCAGTTCGCCGGGTTGGCTTTGGCGGGTTCGTTGGCGAATAGCAAAACCGACCTCACTCGCGGGGACCGGGTAAGGCGGGCCTACGACTTCGCCGATCTTATGCTGATTCAGCGCGCCGGTCGCCCCTTGCCGAAACTGGCCTCCGCCTTGGGTGATAGCGACACCGGGGAGGGCGCGTGATGCTTTACACAACGTTCCGAAAAATCCGTGATAAACGTCCCTGCGAGTCAGGATATAGGAAACTCGCTAAATCACTTGGTGGGATAGAGAGTTACGGTAAGGACACACCAATCTCGTTACACGAGATCGTCAAATCAAACGGCATCGACGACGCCTTGTGGTGCTTGCGTACCGTTGACGCCCCCCAACAGAGGACACGGGCTGTCACTAAATTCCTGCTCGCTCTACTGACCGATGATGATCACGGTTGCCTAAAGTGCGTTCAGGAAGATTGTTCACCTACGCAGCGAGACGCAATCCAGGTTGTAGTCGATCTCCTGCGGCGGCGGCTATCGGGAGACGAGCCGGATACGACCGCATGGTCTGCCGCAAGGGCTGCCGCAGAGGCTGCCGCAGAGGCTGCCGCAGAGGCTGCCGCAGAGGCTGCCGCAGAGGATGCCGCAAGGGCTGCCGCAGAGGCTGCCGCATGGTCTGCTGCATGGTCTGCCGCATCGGCTGCCGAATGGTCTGTCGCATCGGCTGCCGCAGGGAACGCCGCATGGGATGCTGCACGGGGCGCCGCATCGGCTGCCACAAGCGATGCGGGGAGGGATGCCGCATGGGATGTCGCACAACAGTGGCAGGCCCGCGTCCTAATCAAAATCCTTGAGGAGGGCGCGTGATGGATACAATCACCGACGATGACCTCTCCAAGATCCTGACCGCGCACGCTGCTTGGGCGAATGGTGACATTGGAGGCAAGCGCGCCGATCTGTCCGACGCCAACCTGTCCGGCGCCGACCTGCGCGGTGCCGACCTGACTGGCGCCTACCTGACTGGTGCCGACCTGACCCGCGCCACCGGCGTTGTCGATCTTGGCTATCCAGACGGCTGGCACGCAGTTGGCTGGTGGCACAAAGGCGAGCCGTGGGTACGCTTGGGTTCCGGACAATGAGCCTGGACGAAGGTCGTGCGTACTGGTCCGGCAAGCCCGACCGTCGCGAGGTCATGGTCGCGCTCGATTATTTCGAGGCAGTCGTAGCCGTTCGCGCGGAAACCCCCAAGACGGAGGCGGCGTGATGGAATTTAAAGAGTCAAAACTAAGGAAAATTCTCTACGACCACGCCGCGTGGTTGAATCGCGAGGGCGGCAAACGCGCCCACCTGCGCGGTGCCGACCTGCGCGGTGCCGATCTGTCCGACTCCGACTTGGCCTACGCCGACTTGGCCGACGCCAACCTGGTCCTCGCCAACCTGTCCGGCGCCGACCTGTCCGGCGCCGACCTGCATGGCGCCGACCTGCGCTGCGCCAACCTGATCGGCGCCGACCTGCGCCGCGCCAAACTTGTCGTTGCCGACCTGACCGACGCCAACCTGACCGGCGCCGACCTGCGCCGCGCCAACCTGGTCGTTGCCGACCTGACCGACGCCAACCTGACCGGCGCCGAACTGTCCCACGCCTACCTGACCGGCGCCATTCTCCCCGAAGGCTTCACGCCGCCTGAAACCCCCGAGACGGAGGCGGTCTGATGCAATACACAACAGAAGCCCTCGTAGAAATCCTGTCAAACCACGCCTTGTGGCTTACGGACAGCAATCAAGGCGAGCGCGCCGACCTGAGCGGCGCCGACCTGCGCGGTGCCTTCCTGTCCCGCGCCAACCTGATCGACGCCGACCTGACCAGCGCCAACCTGTACGGCGCCAACCTGCGCCGCGCCAACCTGCGCCGCGCCAACCTGACCGACGCCCACTTGACCGACGCCCACTTGACCGGCGCCAACCTGATCGACGCCAACCTGACCCGCGCCAACCTGTCCAACGCCTGCCTGCGCGGCACCAACCTGACCGGCGCCGACCTGTCCGGCGCCAAGCTGATTAACGCCGACCTTATTAACGCCAACCTGACCGGCGCCAACCTGACCGGCGCCAACCTGACCGGCGCCAACCTGCGCGGCGCCTACCTGACCGACGCCGACCTGACCGGCGCCAACCTAAGCGGCGCAAACGGCGCCGTAGATCTCGGCTACCCGGACGGCTGGCGCGCAGTTGGCTGGTGGCACAAAGGCGAGCCGTGGGTACGCGTGGGGTGCCGGACAATGAGCCTCACCGAAGCCTATGCCTACTGGGCCAACAAAGACGACCGTCGCGAGGTCATGGTCGCGCTCGATTATTTCGAGGCAGTCGCAGCCATTCGCGCGGAAACCCCTGAGACGGAGGCGGCGTGATGGAATTTAAAGAGTCAAAACTAAGGAAAATTCTCTACGACCACGCCGCGTGGTTGAATCGCGAGGGCGGCAAACGCGCCCACCTGCGCGGTGCCGACCTGCGCGGTGCCGACCTGTCCGACTCCGACTTGGCCTACGCCGACTTGGCCGACGCCAACCTGTCCAACGCCTGCCTGCGCGGCACCAACCTGACCGGCGCCGACTTGGCCGACGCCAACCTGGTCCTCGCCAACCTGTCCGGCGCCGACCTGGTCCTCGCCAACCTGTCCGGCGCTCATCTGATCTGCGCCGACCTGTCGGGTACCAACCTGCGCCGCGCCAACCTGACCGACGCCGACCTGACTGACGCCTACCTGCCTGGCGCCTACATGCCTGGCGCTATCCTGACCGACACCGACATGACCCGTGCCGACTTGCGCGCCGCCCTTCTCCCCAAAGGCTTCACTTTACCTAAATCCCCCAAGACGGAGGCGGCGTGATGCAATACACAACAGAAGCCCTCGTAGAAATCCTGTCAAACCACGCATTGTGGCTGAAGGGTGAAGGCGGCGAGCGCGCCATCCTGTACGACGCCGACCTGCGCGGCGCTGACTTGACCGACGCCAACCTGGCCCGCGCCAACCTGACCGGCGCTGACCTGCGCGGTGCCTTCCTGTCCCGCGCCAACCTGATCGACGCCAACCTGATCGGCGCTGACCTGTCCGGCGCCGACCTGTCCGGCGCCAACCTGACCGGCGCCATCCTACGCCGCGCCGACCTGACCTACGCCAACCTGACCGACGCCAACCTGACCAGCGCTGACCTGTCCTGCGCTGGCCTGACCCGCGCCAACCTGACCGGCGCCGAACTGTCCCACGCCGACCTGACCGGCGCCATCCTACGCCGCGCCTACCTGACCGACGCCGACCTGACCGACGCCAACCTGACCAGCGCTGACCTGTCCTGCGCTGGCCTGACCCGCGCCAACCTGACCGGCGCCGAACTGTCCCACGCCGACCTGACCGGCGCCATCCTACGCCGCGCCGACCTGACCTACGCCAACCTGACCGACGCCAACCTGACCGGCGCCAATCTGTCCGACGCCGACCTGACCGACGCCGATCTGACCGACGCCCTTCTCCCCAAAGGCTTCACTTTACCTAAATCCCCCGAGACGGAGGCGGTCTGATGCAATACACAACAGAAGCCCTCGTAGAAATCCTGTCAAACCACGCCGCGTGGCTGAAGGGTGAAGGCGGCAAGCGCGCCAACCTGGTCGTTGCCGACCTGTCCCGCGCCAACCTGCATGGTGCCTACCTGCGCCTCGCCAACCTGCGCCGCGCCATCCTGATTGACGCCGACCTGGTCCTCGCCAACCTGCGCGACGCCAACCTGCACTACGCCCTCCTGACCGACGCCAACCTAACCGGCGCCAATCTATCCGACGCCGACCTGTCCGACGCCGACCTGTCCCTCACCAAACTACGCGGCGCCAACCTGACCCGCGCCATCCTGCATGGCGCCGACCTGACTGGCGCCGACCTGACTGGTGCCGACCTGACCCGCGCCACCGGCGTTGTCGATCTCGGCTGCCCGGATGGCTGGCGTGCAGTCGGCTGGTGGAAAGATGGCGAGCCGTGGGTACGCGTGGGGTGCCGGACAATGAGCCTCGCCGATGCTCGCGACTATTGGGCCGAAAAGGACAATCGCCGCGAGGTGATGGCCGCGCTCGATTATTTCGAGGCAGTCGCAGCCGTTCGCGCGGAAAACCCCAAGACGGAGGCGGCGTGATGCAGTTCACAGAAGACGAATTGTCGGAGATTCTCTCCAGGCACGCCGCGTGGGTGAAGGGTGAGGGCGGCGAGCGCGCCGACCTGTCCGGCACCAACCTGTCCGACGCCAACCTGTCCGGCGCCAACCTGAGCGGCGTTAACCTGACCGGCGCCGACCTGTCCCGCGCCAACCTGACCGGCGCCATTCGCCCCAAAGGCTTCACGCCGCCGGAAACCCCCGAGACGGAGCCAGTCGGATGAACGTCCTGTCCGTCTGTTCCGGCATCGGTGCGCCGGAATGTGCGTGGTCGCCCACCGGCTTTGAGTTTGTCGGCACTTCCGAGATCGATGCATTCCCATCGGCGGTACTCGCGCACCATTACCCGCACATCCCAAACCTCGGCGATATGACCCAATGGAAGGATTGGCCCGATGCAAATATCGATGTTCTCGTCGGAGGAACCCCCTGCCAGTCGTTCAGCGTCGCAGGACTTCGGCAGGGACTTGCTGACCCTCGCGGCGGGCTTACACGCACCTTTGTTGAAATCGCTGCACGCTATCGCCCCCAGTGGGTGGTTTGGGAAAACGTCGCCGGCATCTTGTCTAGCGGACGAGGACGGGACTTTGGTTCCTTCCTCGGGGCGCTGGTTGAACTCGGGTATGGGTTCGCCTACCGAGTGCTTGACGCTCAATACTTCGGAGTGGCACAGCGACGCCGCCGTGTGTTCGTTGTCGGACACCTTGGAGACTGGCGACGTGCCGCAGCGGTATTATTTGAGCGCGAAAGCCTGCAAGGGCATCCTCCGCCGCGCCGAGAAGCGGGGCAAGTCGCTCCCACCATCCCTAGCCGCCGCACTGTTGGCGGTGGCCTCGGAACCGATTTCGACCTAGACGGCGGCGCGATTGCGTTTGACGCCAGGCAAGACCCTGTCGCCGCTACTGATCAATCGTTGCCGCTAGGCGCGAAGGACACCGGGCACGCAATCGCCATCCATGACAATGCACAGTTTGACCCGAATGTTGGTCCAAGCGGTAATTTCTGGCGTGTTGATGACGCCGCCTACACGCTGAAAACGCATTCAAGGACACAGGCCGTCGCGCACCACTTCGGCGTCCGCCGCTTAACCCCGCGCGAGTGCGAGCGGCTTCAAGGCTTCCCCGACGATTACACCGCGATTGGGTACCGAGACAAACCGGCGGCCGACAGCCCTCGGTACAAAGCGCTCGGCAACTCTATGGCCGTGCCGGTCGTGCAGTGGATCGGCAAGCGGATCATAGAGTTCAAAGCCGGGCCACAACGGAGATGAAGAATGTCCAGTATCACAATGGGTGATCAGACGATCCGATGTAGGTTTTGGGAGAAGATCTGGCCGACCTTCAAGGTTGCGATCTCAAGGAAAGGAAGTGCGGCATGATGGACTGGCAACCAATCAAAACCGCCCCGGAGAACACGCCCGTCTTAACGGTCGCGACCCGCGAGGGCTGGGAGCAGCACGACAGAAGGCGAATTGTATGCGCGATCAAACTCCCGGATCGACGGGACTGGGTGGTCTACGGGGCGGGCGTTTGGCGCTTTCCGGGGGATGATGATGGCTGGCAGCAGTGCGACACCTGCATCCCCACCCACTGGATGCCGCTCCCTCCGATGCCTGGGGCAGGGAGTGTAAAGACCTACCTCCGCTACCCGCACATTCAGGCCGAAATGGCCCACCTCTACGGCGCGAACGGCATCAAGGTAATGGACCGTCTGTGCTCGCTGCTCCCCCAAGAGGACGTGCCCGCCGTCCTGGACGACCTGATGAAGACCGAGAGCTACGACGACCTCTGGCGGGCCATGAACACCGTGATCTCGATCGCGGACTGGGACGAGATCGAGAGCCAGATGGAAGAAGGCGAATGAGCACCGGCTACGACCTCAAGAAGCCCTGTAAAAACTGCCCGTTCGGTAACACCGAGAACCGCATCCGGTTCCGGCGTCGCGAGCGAGCGGAGGAGATCTCGGAAAGCGCTTATCGCAGAGGCTTTCCCTGCCACCTGTCTGCCGAACGGCTCGAACCCACGGACTACATGGACGGTGGGTATGTTTTTGGCGCGGAGACCCAGCACTGCGTCGGTGCGGCAATGATGTTTATGGAGGATGGCCACGATTGCTGGCCGGGGGTGATGAACAACGACGATTTGGTGGAGGAGTGGGCCAACCGGATCGATTGGACGGCTCCGCACTTTGAGAGCGAGGAGTCCTTCCTGGACGCGAACAGCGAGGAACCACAATGACTCCGCGCGCAGATAAGGCCGTGGCCTTGAACGCAAAGTCTCGGGTTGTGGAGGCCGAGTGGCTTACCGGGGATGGTCGGAATGCTCTGGGGCCGCCCATAACGTGGAAGCTGTTTAAGGTGGTGTTCGAGGATGGTTCCAAGGTCGTTCTAAACCGGGAGGACAAGGAGGCTCTTGTCCGGCGCGGTTTCCGGTTTCGCTGGCTTGTTGAGGAGCGATGAATGATCACCCTTATACCCTTCAAATATCGCACAATCGTTGCGGACCCGCCTTGGAAGTTCAAAGCTTACAGCGAAGAAGGGCGGGAAAAATCGGCTGAGGCCCACTACGAGACCATGACGCTCGACGAGATCAAGCGCCTGCCGGTTTCCCACCTTGCCCACCCGGACGGCGCCCTGCTTATCATGTGGGCCACGGCACCCATGGTGCCCCAAGCTCTGGAGGTGGTGGAGGCATGGGGGTTCGAATACTGCACGATGGGCGCGTGGGCCAAACAGTCGTCAACGGGTCGGAAATGGGCGTTCGGAAACGGCTACAGACTCCGCAGCGCCATGGAGCCATACATCGTGGCCACCCTCGGCAAACCCGCCACACTGTCCCGTAGTGAGCGGAACCTGATCGTCTCACCTGTACGCGAGCACTCCCGCAAGCCCGAGCGGATGATCGAACAGGCGGAGGCCATAGGGGACGGCCCCAGGTGCGAGTTTTTCGCCCGCCAGAAGCGCCCCGGCTGGGACTGCTGGGGCAACGAGACCGGCAAGTTCCCGGCCCTTGTGGCCGCTTAAGCGGCTGGTTGACGATCCGGCGGTATTGTTAAAAAACAATAGAACGTGGTTTTTTCACATTGACACCGTCAGACAGTTTCCGTACCAAAAAGACCGAACTGCCGTATTGGGTGATGCCACACCTAACCGGCTCCCGGCCAGCGCCGTGTCGTTCCGCCCTAAACCCCCGGCGCCGGGTGGGTACAGGTTCTAGTCGTTGAGTGGTGCTACACTCGACAACGCCCCGCCCGCGTCGTTTCGGTTCACCCCCCAACACGACGCCGGGCGGGGCCGCTTTCCCCAGGAGCGCGGCTGAGCGGCGACTCCGCCGCGCCTCCAGATGGAGGTTGCGATGGAGATCGACGGCGTACTCAAGTGGCTTTGGTTCCTATTTCTGATCTGCGCAAGCATCCTCGTTGTGACCAAAGAGTCGAGCGGCCAAACGGTGCGTCCTGCATGCGCAGAGCGAGACGACGTTGTTGCTCACCTGAAGGCGAAGTTCGGAGAACACCGATCGAGCCTCATGCTCGACGCGCAGGGGAACTTGCTGGAGATGTTCAGCAATCATGAGACGGGTTCATGGACGCTGACAGTAACAATGCCCGGTGGGCCGACCTGTGTAATGAACTCCGGGGAGCATTTCTTTGCCCAACCAGCGGACTCGGAGGGGGAAGCGCTGTGAGATGGGCGGTGTCCTGGTCGCTCTACTGGATCGGTGATGCGATCTGGCGTGTGAGCGACGTCGTCACCAAAGACGAGTTCTGTCCGGTCTTCCGAGCCTATCAGTTCGTGATGCGGCAGGCCCACCACGTGCAAGGCGACGGACCGGGGCCGTGGATCAAGGGTGACGTCAGTGATGCATAGGCCGAAGAGGGTGATTCAGCCGGTCGGCTCCGCGCGCCCCTATACGGTGCTGGAGATCCAGCGGCAAACTTGCTCTGTCGCCGGGTGCAGCCGCCGCGCGGCCTATCAGTGGCAATGCTGCGCTACCGGCAATCGCTGGATGCCGTTGTGCAAGGAATGCGACGTCGCTTTGAACGAGATGGTCCTTAACTGGAGCGGCCATCCAGAGGCGGAACCCCTCATCAAACAGTACCGCCGCAACGCGGGACTCTAGTGCCTACCCTTATTCTGATTGGCACGGCTACGGTCGCCGCGTGGTGCCTCGCGCTCTACGTGGCGATCCTCGGCCTTGCCCATTAACGCCTTCCCGAGAGGCCCATGGAACCGACAATCGAACAGGTCGCGCTCGACGCGCTCCTGCCCTATGCGGGCAACAGCCGACAGCATAGCGAGACACAGGTGGCGCAGATCGCCGCGTCGATGAAGGAGTTTGGGTTTACCAACCCGATCCTGATCGACAACGACAACGGCATTATCGCGGGGCACGGTCGCGTCCTAGCGGCGCGCCTGCTGCGCGATAACGGGGTCCAGGCGCTTCCTAACCTCTTGGGCCTGGATACCCTGCCCTGTATCCGCTTGGCGCACCTCACGGACGCCGAGAAGCGGGCCTATGTGATCGCCGACAACAAGCTGGCCGAGAATGCGACATGGGATTGGGACGCTCTAGCGGGTGAGTTGGGGCGGCTCCATGAGGAGGGCTTCGATCTCCCGGTCATCGGATTTAGCGATGAGGAGATCCGGGACCTATTGGCGATACAGGACGCGCCGTTGTCGGGTGAGGGCGAAGGCGGCGGCGCGGGATCCCTGGCTGACCGCTTCGGGATTCCGCCGTTCACGGTGCTCAACGCCCGTGAGGGTTGGTGGCAAGAGCGGAAACGCTCATGGATGGACCTCGGCATCCGAAGCGAGCTAGGCCGGGCGGACAACCTGACTTACGAGGGGGCGGCCAAGGCCTTTGACCATTACCGCGCCCAGCAGGGGAAGAACGTCAAGAACGCCACCCAGGCAAAAAGCATTTTCGACCCCGTGCTCTGCGAGCTTGCCTACCGGTGGTTCGCCCCTAAAGGCGGCACCATCCTGGACCCGTTCGCGGGCGGGAGTGTGCGGGGGATCGTCGCGGCACACCTGGGGCGTCAATACATCGGCGTCGATCTGAGCGAGAACCAGGTCAAAGCAAACCGCGAGCAGTGGGCTGAGATGGAGGGCGTCCAGCCCGCTCCCGTTTGGCACATCGGCGACAGCGCCAACATCGACAAGATTGCGAAGGGAGTCGAAGCCGACTTCCTGTTTATGTGCCCGCCTTATGCGGATCTTGAGGTTTACAGCGACGACCCGGCAGACATCTCAACGATGGACTATGCCGGGTTCACGGACGCTTACAGCAAGATCATCGCCAAGGCGGCCTTCATGCTGAAACACGACCGCTTCGCTTGCATTGTGGTCGGCGAGGTGCGCGACAAGGCCGGGATGTATCGGGATTTCGTGGGCGACACGGTCCAGGCATTCCGTGACGCGGGCCTTGAGTACTACAACGAGGCCATCCTCGTTACCGCTGTCGGGTCGTTGCCGATCCGCGTGGGAAAGCAGTTCACCGGTTCCCGCAAGCTGGGCAAGACGCACCAGAACGTCCTCGTGTTCGTCAAGGGCGATCCCAAGGCGGCTGCGGCTGCGGTTGGTGATTGCGAGTTCGGAGAGATAGTGGCGGCCCCTGAAGACGAGGAGGCCGCCGCCTAGCCCGCTAGGGCGCAAGGTGCTCCCATTGAGCGCGGGGTATGTGGCAGGAGCGGCCAAGCTGATCTATGGCGTAGACCATTGCGCGGCGCCCCCCGGAGCATGTTGCTTGGAGCCTCGTGGCCTCGCGGGCTGCTTCCTCAAGGGTTCGGCACTCAACCCGATGCCGGTTGCCCCGCCCGCCGTGGTAGAAGGCGACGAACGCTTGCGCGTTCGCCGCTCCCTCCACCTCCCAAGGGGCTTGGAAGGTGTAGGCCATTATTTGGCTTCCAGGGCTTTGATGAGGAGGTCGCGGTAGCGCCGCACCATCTCCGCGCTGTGAGCTTTGCCGTCGATCTTCATGTCGATGATCAGGCCGAGGTTGCCGACCTTGGCGTTCTCGTACATCTCTTCCGCCCGGCGGACGTTGGACTTCTGCGCGCTAGGCGCAAACGCCGGGGGAGGAAGGATCTCACCGGCCTCGGCCCGTGCCAGAACGTCTAGGCGCTTCTGCTCGCGACCGGACACCTTCTTGGGCTTCGGATCGGCCGCCGGGGCCGTGGCCTCGGCAATCGCCGCGACGTCCATCTCGGCGGCCTTCTCGATCACGCTAGCAATGGTGTCCTCGGCGGACCCGGCCTCGGCCTGGAACTTGTCCCAATCGTTGGTGACGTAGAAACCGCTCTGCGCGACGTGGATGGAACAAGCAACGGCCTCATCGGTCGCCGCAAAGAACACCGGGCGGAACCGCTCGCCGTCCTGAACCACCTCGACATCGAACATATCGCGGAACGCCGTCTCGTCACCGAACTTGCCGATGAGGGCCTTAACCGCGCGGTTCGCATTGGATTTGTTGGTGAAGGTTTTCATTGGATGTACTCCGTTGTGGTTGTGGGGGTTAACTCCCCCTTACACTCATGAATATAGTTCATTTATTGTGAATACACAATAACAAATTGTTCAAATCGTAAAAAAATGCTCGGGATGAGCGCAGGATCGACGGGAGGTCGAGCGTGGCTATCAAGATCACACCCCTACCGGAGGACGGGGAAAACCAAGGCAAACGGCCAAAGCGGGCCGCGAAGCCCAGGAAGCCTCCGAGCACAAGGCCGCGCGATGTGGCCGCACAAGAGAACACAACGCGGGCACTCCAGCTTCGGATCGCTGGGGCGACCTTTGAGGAGATCGCGGGGGCGCTGAATCTGTCCCACCGGTCGAGGGCTTATGACGCCGTTAAGCGGGGACTCCGTGACCTCAAATCCGCGACGTTGGATAGCGCGGAGGAGTACCGCGACCTCCAGATGGAGCGAGCCGAAAAGCTGCTACGGGCCGTGTGGGGTGACGCCATCGGTCGCGTGGTCGGGGAGGGCCAGCGGTTGCCGCCGGACCTCAAGGCCCAGGCCGCCGCGCTCAAGATTATGGCGTTCCAATCGAAGCTCATGGGTATCGACGGCGGGGACGACCCCCAGGTCGTCGACAACGGTGTGCGTGGGTTGGTGATCCTGCCGGGCATGGCCGAGGACGCGGACGAATGGGAGCGCCGGGCTATCGAGATCCAGCAGGAACTCGCGGCTCCGGTTATCGATGTATGACCCGTCGACCTGGAAACCTTTTCCGGGGTCACAGCAGTCCTTCCTTGAGTGTCCGATATTTGAGGCGCTTTACGACGGAACACGAGGCGTCGGAAAAACTGAATGCCTGCTTATGGCGTTCCTCCAGCACGTCGAGTGCGGGTATGGGAGCCGGTGGCGCGGAGTCATCTTCCGGCGGACATACAAGGAGCTTCAAGACCTCGTTGTGAAGTCCCAACGGTGGTTCCGGTTGGCTTGCCCTGGTGCCCGGTGGGTGGCGGGCGATCAGCACAAGTGGCGCTTCCCGGACGGGGAGGAGCTATTGCTACGACAGGCCGCCAAACCAAGCGATTATTGGGCCTATCACGGCCACGAATACCCGTTTGTCGGCTGGGAGGAGCTAACAAACTGGGCGTCGGACGAACTCTACGTGACAATGATGTCGGTCTGCCGGTCGGGCCACCCTGGCGTTCCCCGGATGATCCGAGCAACGACCAACCCGTTCGGCGTCGGACACCATTGGGTCAAGGCCCGGTTCATTGACCCCAAGCCACCCGGCACGGTTATTCGTATTGGAAACGAGCGCGAGCGGGTACGGATCTTCGGTCGGTACAACGAGAACAAGGCGCTCCTAGAGAACGACGCGGACTACATTCGGTCCATCAAAGCACAAAGCGACCCTAACCGCAGGAAGGCGTGGCTGGAGGGGTCCTGGGACATCACGGCGGGTGGCATCATCGACGACGTGTGGAACCGTGGGACGCACGTTCTACGGCCATTCGACATTCCCGCGAGTTGGCGCATTGACCGTTCCTTCGATTGGGGGTCGGCGGCGCCGTTCTCGGTTGGATGGTGGGCCGAGGCAGACGACGCACCGGCTGTTCTGGCGGACGGCACCACGCGGCACTTCCCGCCGCGCTCGCTGTTTCGGATCGCGGAGTGGTACGGATGGAACGGCCAGCCCAACACCGGCCTTCGCTACACCAGCGGCCAGATTGCCAAGGGCATTCTGGAGATTGAGAAGGCGGCCCCGTGGGGAAAGCGGGTTCGTCCCGGCCCTGCGGACTCGTCCATTTGGGATGTGGTCGACGGCCATAGCATCGCCGACGCCATGGCCAAGCATCGGGTTAAGTGGGTCAAGGCGCAAAAGGGTCCGGGGTCCAGGCGCACGGGCGTCCAGATGATCCGGGAAATGCTCCACGCGGCCAATGGCCGGACGGAGGACCCGCACCTGTATGTGTTTGATGGGTGCCGGAACTGGATACGGACGGTCCCCACGTTGCCGCGCGACGAGCTTAAACCAGACGAGTACGACACCGAGGCCGAGGACCATTGCGCGGATGAAACGCGCTACCGGGTCACGGCCAAACGACACACAACCAGACAGCGGGAGCTATAGCGTGAGCAATGACGTAGCGACTCCGCTCCTGGCCCATAGCGAGGCCGCCAAGGTGTGGCGCAAGACCCGCGCACTCATGGGCGGTACGCGGGCGATGCGGGAGGCGGGCCAGACCTTCCTACCGCAATTCGACGGGGAGTCCGACAAGGCATACACGGCGCGCCTGGACCGTTCGGTTCTCACAAACTATTACCGCCGAGCCGTCCGCAACGTGGTTAGCAAGGTTTTCGCCGACGAACTCCTGTTGGAGGACGGCACCTACGGCGAACAGATCGGCCAATGGGTCGAGGACGTGGACCTTCAGGGCAACCACCTGTCCGTATTCGCCCGTGCGGTGTTTCAGGACGCCGTGGAGGCGGGCGTGTCGTTCGTCCTGGTGGACCACCCGCCGGGTCTTGAGGGTGCCACCCTGGCCGACGAACGCGAGGCTGGGCTTCGCCCCTACATGGTTCACATCCCTGCGGAGCGGGTGATCGGCTGGCGGGTTGAGCGCGTAGGCGGCACGGTCGCGCTGACTCAGGTTCGTATCCTGGAGTCCGTGGACGAGCCGGACGGCGACTTCAACGTCAGTGAGATAGAGCAGATCCGGGTCATCGAACCGGACTGGTGGCGCGTCTACCGCAAGGTCAACGACAGCGGTGATTGGGCCATCCACGAACAAGGACCGCTCTCGCTTGGGAGTGTGCCCCTCTTTGCGTTCTACACCCACCAAACCGGCGAGATGGTGGGTGAGCCGCCTTTCGAGGATTTGGCGGATCTCAACATCACGCACTGGCAGTCGGCCAGCGACCAACGGAACATCCTGTCCTTCGCCCGCGTGCCGATGCTGTCGGCCACGGGCATTGAGGAAGACTCCGAGATCGTTTTCGCGCCTAACACCGTTCTCCAAAGCAGCAACGAGAACGCCAAGTTCGGTTTCGTCGAACACTCGGGCGGGGCCATCCAGGCCGGTGCGGCCGATCTGGTGGCGCTTGAGGAGGCTATGGCGGTTCTGTCCCTGGAGCCGATTCTATCCAAAGCGCCCGGCGACCAGACGGCAACCGAGCGGGCCATTAACGAGGCCAGCTCTAACAGCCAGCTTGTCGCCTGGGCGCTTGGCCTCAAGGACACGCTGGAGAACGCGCTGCTCGCCATGGCGCAGTTCCGGGGCTTGCCGGACGAACCCGTGGTTAAGCCGAACCTCCAGTTCGAGGAAGCGGTCGGCGGGGACGCCGACATTCAGCGTCTGCTTGAGCTTCGGGTGGCCGGTGAGATCAGCCGCCAGACCCTCTATACCGAGTTGACCCGGCGGGGCCTTCTATCGGACGAGTTCGACGCTGACACCGAAGCCGAACTGCTAATGGCAGAGGGTGGGGAAAACAATGGCAACTTGGACGAAGAGTCCGAGGAAATCTGAGTCATTAACCTCAACGCTTGACGGTTACACAATCGGATGGTGTGATTTCACAACGATCTCACGCCAGTCGAGGGGGTATTCATGGCCAAGCCGTCGATGACACAGGAACAAATCGCCCAACAACTCGTTGCGGCGGCCTCTTACGCCAGCAGCGGCAACGGGTCGCCGGAGTTCTGGCAAACACTGGCCCGGATAGTCGAGCCAGCCCTGGAGGCTGCTATCGAGCACGGGTGGGATCTGGAGGATCTTGCCAATGCCGGACAGCGCGAGCGAGAGGCTGCTTGACGGACTGACCCAACACGCGGTCGACCTTGAGCGGGTGAAGGGTGGTACACGGCGGAAGATCCGCCGCATCTTGGCCAAGCTGGAAAATCGGCTCCGTATCGAAACACTAACCGCAGACCTGCCCGGCGTGACCCGCACCGCGTTTCAGCGGAAGCGCCTAGACAAGCTCCTAGAGGAAGTCGGGCGGGTCATCTCAGAACACTACGGAGAGGCGCGGCGCGCAGTACGCGGCGATCTCCGGGATCTAGCGGTCGCCGAGCAAGCGGCCATCCTCGGTGACATCAACGCGGCGGTCGGCGTGCAACTCGCCCAACCGCTTATCGACGACGCCACCCTTATCGGCCTCGCGGACGACAACCTGATCCTCGGCACACCCGCCGGGGAGTATTGGAGTCGACAGCGTATCCACCTCAAGCGCCGATTCGCCGACGAGATGCACCTGGGGCTTCTACGCGGTGACACCAACGACACGCTCGCACGGCGCGTCCGTAACATGATGCGGGTGCCCCGCCACGCGGCGGAGGCCCTAACCCGGACCAGCGTCCAGAGTGTGGCTCAGGCGGCCCGTGTGGCCACCCTGGCGAGCCATACGGACGTCGTGAAGGGGTATGTCCACATCTCGACCCTAGACGGTCGCACCAGCGAGATTTGCATGGTGCGCTCTCAACTGGCCTGGGACATGGATCGGAAGCCCATTGGGCACGACCGACCGTTCCAGCCACCACCGCTGCACTGGAATTGCCGCAGCCAGATTTCCCCGCTCCTTAAGGGTTGGGATGAGATCACGGGCATCTCGACCGGCGGGCGACCGGCGTCGCGGGACGAGTTCATTGCCCGCAAGCTCCGCGAGCGCGGGTTCCCCCAGGACCGGGTTGCGGCCACGCAACGGAGCATCGCGGCGCGGTTGGACGGCAAACCGCCGCCGGAAATCGGATACGAGGCTTGGCTACGGTCCAAGCCTACGGACTTCCAGAACCGCGTCCTTGGCACCACCAAGGCCAAGCTCTGGAGGGAAGACAGGATTACGTTCGCGGATCTTGTCGATGAAACCGGCAGACCGCTTTCGGTTGCCGATCTGCAAGCCCGAGCGGCAAGGAGGTTTGAGAATGCCGATGTCTAAGGGATACGCTTCCAAGGTCGCCTCGACCGCGAAGCGCAAGTCCAGGGGCGGCAAGCTGACTGCGAAGAAGGCTCGCCCAATGCCGATCAAGCGCCGCTAGCGCGCCACCCCCGACAACCCCGATGATGAACGATTTGCCCCCGTGGCCCATGGGGGCCGCTCCCGTTGCCCGCCCAGCCCCGGCCCGGCAACTCAACATGAAGCTCAAGAACAAATGGCAATCCAAGCTCCCCGAGCACATCGCCTCAGCGGCGGCGCGCGGGTTGCCGGTTGTTGAGTTTGGCCGACACAGTGGCGCCCGTGGGGCTGTCGTTTGTGGGTCCGGCCCCTCGCTACTTAAACCCGCCGTCCTCCGCGAACTTCGCGAGTACCAGCGGAAGAAGTGGGTGTTTATCGCGTGCAAGGAGTCCATCCGGCTCCTGTCCGAACGCGGGTTCGACCTGACCTACTCAGTGTCCATGGACCCGGCGGAACACCAAGTCGAGAAGACCAAACTGGTGGAGGGAATCACCTACCTCCTCGCGGTCTCGTGCAACCCGGTCCTGTTCGATCACTGCCTGTCGGCGGGGAACAATGTCGAGCTATTCATGTCCGCGTGCGGCGCTCGCGACGAGGAGCGCGGCATGTGCGAGGTGGACCTATATCGCCACTATTGGCCGGATATGGATCTGCCCGTGATGGAGGGAGGCTACAACGTCCTCAACCGCGCCGTCGTCCTGGCCTTCTGGCTTGGCTTTCGCCGTGTGGTTGTGGCCGGTGGCGACTTCGGCGCCCGCGATCCCGAGCGCGCCTACTACGCCCCAGGTGCCCAAGGTAAGGCGGGGAACGAAGGGGCGTGGCTTACCGATCACGGCAAGCTCGACGGCACGCCGTGGTTCACCAAGGCGGACCTCATGGCGTCCGCCGGTCATCTGGCTTTGCAGATCAAGGCCGGTGCCCCCGTCAAGGTTCTCGGCGACAGCGTAAC
Source organism: Thalassobaculaceae bacterium (assembly GCA_963691835.1). Taxonomy (GTDB): domain Bacteria; phylum Pseudomonadota; class Alphaproteobacteria; order Thalassobaculales; family Thalassobaculaceae. The sequence goes on along the minus strand of OY829383.1, from coordinate 1,319,692 downwards.
CAATGCGCTGCTCCGCCACGACGTTCCGACGATCCAGTCAGCGTCGAGTTTGAATTTCGCAGCGTAGTAAACCCGGAGACCCCCGATGCCTAAGCTGGAAGGGTTTGTCGACACCCTGGAGTCCGTCGACGAGCAGTACCGTGACCTCTATCTCGAGCACACCGACAAGGACGGCAAAACGACGTTTCGCCTTGACGCAACCGGCGTTGAGGATGTGAGCGGCCTTAAGTCGGCCCTGGAGAAAGAGCGCAGTCTGAAGAAGGACGCGATCAAGGGGATGGAGGAAGTCACCGCCCGGTTCGAGGGAATCGACCCGGACGAGATCGCGGACCTCCGCACCAAGGCCGGTCGGGTGGATGAGCTTGAGGCAACCAAGAACGAGGAGTGGGACAAGCTCAAGGCCGGGATCGAGACCAAGCACGCGGCCCAGCTTGAGGCCAAGGATAAGGTGATCGCGTCCAAGGATGCGGCACTCCATAAGCACCTCGTTGAGAGCACCGCCAAGTCGGCCATTGCCGCCGCTGGTGGTTCGGTTGAACTGCTCCTCCCGCACGTCGTTTCCAAGGCGCGCGTTGTGGAGGAGGACGGCCAACACCACGTCCGCGTCATTGGCGCTGACGGTGGTCCGCGAGCCGGTGGCGAGGGCTGGATGACCATTGCCGGTCTGGTGACCGAGCTTAAGGAGTCCGAGACCTTCGGTCCTGCGTTCAAAGCCTCCGATGCGGCCGGTAGCGGCGCGGGTGCTGGCGACAAGAAGGCGCCGACCGGAAAGCACCGCTATCGGTCCAAGGCGGACTTTAAGAACGCCAAGGAGAAATCGGACTTCATCGCAGAACACGGACAGGCGGCATACAGCAGCCTCCCAATGAAGGCCGCATAAGACACGGGCGGGAAGCCCAAACCAAATCGAAGACCGGGCAAGGCGGGATGCCGCGCCAGTAGTTGCAACATCCCAGCCTTAAGGAGATTCGATCATGGCAGCGGGAACGAAATCTGACTTCACCATCTACGACGAGCAGTTCTGGGGCGGTTATTCCGAAACCCTGGAACAGGAAACGGAAGTCTTCAACGGCTCCAGCAACGGGTCCATTCGGCTCGTCCGGCGGGACATCATGGGTGACTACGACCGTGAGTCGTTCATCAAGAGCATTACCGACCTTGTCGTCCGCCGTGACGTGACTCACGTCTCCGCCGTGACTGACAAGGCGCTGACGCAGGACGAGATGATCGGCGTCAAGGTTAACCGGCGCATCGGCCCGGTGGCGAACACGCTGGACTCCCTCAAGAAGATCACGTCCGATCCGGGCGAGATGTCCTTTCTGCTCGGTCAGCAGATCGGCAAGGCGGTCGCGGTTGATTACGTCAACACGGCCATCCTGACGGTCAATACGGCGCTCACGGAGGTTTCGACCCTCTCGTACAACGCCTCCACGGCGGCCACCGGCCTTCAGCACGTCGACCTCGTTCGGGGTATGTCGCTGTTCGGCGATCAAGCCCAACGGATCGTTGCGTGGGTAATGCACTCGCATTCCTACTTCCAACTCATGGAGAACAGCGTTTCGAACAACGTTTTCCAGGTGGCTGGCGCGACGATCTACGAGGGCACGGTGGCCACTTTCGGCCGCCCGGTCATCGTGACGGACTCGACCAACCTCCTGTCCACCGCCTCCACCACCTATTCCATGCTCGGCCTTGTCGACGGCGCGGTCGAGATTGCGGAGTCAGAGGAGCGGACTGTCGTGGACGAGGTCGTAACCGGTCTGGAAAACCTCGTCTGGCGGGTCCAGGGCGAGGTTGCCTACAACGTCAAGATCAAGGGTTTCCGCTGGAATACCGCCGGTGGCGCCAATCCGACCGACTCCGCACTTGGCACCGGGACCAACTGGATCGAGGCCGCCACGGACACGAAGTCCATGGCCGGTGTCCGCATCCACAACATCCGCAGCGCCGACAGCATCTAGTAACGGCACCGCTTTAGCGGGAAGCCGGGCAGGGCCGCCACGCGCGGCCCTGTCCCCATTCGTTTGTCCCTTTTTTCACCCCCGACAGACTAGGAGACACCCCGTGCATGTATTGCTCTACGGGCGTTCGGCGCGTGACCCGGTGGTCCGCACGTACACCCAAGTCCTGACCGACGCCGGAATGACGGTCGCACCCCGCAACATCGAACTGTGGAAGGGCGAGCGGGAGCGTGGTTACAGCCTCGCTATTGCCGTCCACGATGGCGATGAGGACCGACTCCGCGCCGCCTATGGTGCCGCCGCCCAGCACATCTCCGAAACGCTGGCCGACTTGAGCAGTGATTGGGTCTTCGATGAAGACGAGGAGCCCAAATCCGGCCCACAGGCGGGCGAGGCGGATAATCCGGTGGTAGACAACCCCCAGGACCCCAACGGCGCCACAGACCCCGTTTCCGTGCCCCTGGCGGGCGATGTGGCCTTACCGGCAGCGGCTGGGTTGGAGGTTACGGCGAAGTTCGTACCCGAGCCGACCGGCGACGAAGTGCTGGATACGCACCCAGACGCCTGTGATTGGCGCTCCATGCAGTGGTTCCAGCGGCGTGCCTACATTGCTCACTGGACCGGTGAAAAACCGACGAACAAGGCCCACGCCGTGGCGCTTATGGCCGAGGCCGGTTACGGCGAATGACCGTCCCTTTCGCGGTCGTAACGACCTTCCACGCGCCAGCCCTGGATATGGGGCAGGCGATGATCGAGAGCTTCGACGCCAATTGGCCCTCGGAGATTCCCCTTCACGTCTATGCTGAGGGGTGCGTCCCCCGGAAGCCGTCGAACCGCGTGGTGGTCCGCGACCTCCACAAGTCGGCGCCCTGGCTGGTCGCTTTCAAGGAGCTTCACGCCAAGAACCCAATCGCCCACGGGAAGCGCCCCAAGGGCGAGGCGGTGATCTACGACTACCATTTCGACGCGGTGCGGTTCGCCAACAAGACCGCCGCTATCATCCATGCCGCTACGAGCATTGACGCTGACGTGGTGATCTGGTGTGACGCGGATGTGATCTGGCATTCGCCGGTCCCCATGTCCGCGATCCAGGAGTGGTTCCCCGAGGACGCATATCTGTCCTGGCTTACCCGGTCGATGATGTACCCGGAATGTGGGTTCTACGGGCTGCGGACCACCCACCCGAAGCACAAGGCGATCATGGAAATGTGGCGCCAGCCTTATGTCGACGGTCACCTATTCCGCCTCCCGGAATGGCACGACAGCTTCGTCATGGCGTCCCTCATCGACCATCTGGCGAACAACGGCATTATCCAATGGGCGTCCCTGTCCGGTGCCGGTCACAACACCTTCCACCCGTTCGTCAACGGTCCCCTCGGCGAGTACGCCGATCACATGAAGGGACCGGAGCGGAAGGAGGCGGGCATGTCCAAGCAGGAAGACCTCCTGCCGTTCCGCCGCGATCACCCGTATTGGCAGGGAGTCACCTCCCGGCCCGACGCAGTGCAGGGGAGGGTCGCATGAAGCGGATTACCCGGTACGAACAACTGATCCTCGCCATCCACGAGATCCAGCCCCGGAAGATCGTGGAGATCGGCACCCACCGGGGCACGCGGGCCGTGGAGATGTGCCACGCAGCCCTCCAATACCGGGCGGACGTCCAGTATGTGGGCTATGACGTCTTCGACACGGAGACGCCCGAGTTCCACGAGGCCGCGTTCAACGGCAAGGGCGTTGCCAGCTTCGCCGACGTGTCCGACCGGCTGGCCGAGGTCACCGAACGGCACAAGGGGTTCCGCTGGCACCTCTACACCGGCCAGACCCAGGAAACCCTCCACGGCAAGACCGTTGAGGCGGATCTGGTGTTCATCGACGGCGACCACCGCGCCGACGTTATCCAGGGGGACTACGAGGCGGTTAAATCCAGCCGCGTCATCTTCCTCGACGACTATTACGAGCCGGACGACAGCGGGCGGTGTCCCGACCTGGACGTGATCGGCTGCAACAAGCTCGTCAACTGTATGCCGAACGCCCGCGTGTTGCCGGTCCCGGACCCGATCCGGGAGGGCGGTTTTACCAAGCTCGCGGTCATCGGCTACTAGCCCGATGGAACTCGCGGTTACGCTGGACCCGGGACCGGGTATCCCGGTCCAGCGTGCGGTTGCGGTCGGTGCGAGTGCCCGGCTGCTCCACGCCAGCGAGCTTTTCGAGGACCACTATTACCCGATCGTTTGGGGCATCCTTCGCGGCTGCGGAGACCTGATGCGCCACAAGGCCAAGCGCCGGAAGCACTTCTACCATCTCGACCATGGTTACTTTCGGCCCGGCCACTATGACGGGTTCTACCGCCTCACCCCCGACGCCCTCGCTCAGCCCTGGATTGACGAAAGGTGGCCGGATCGGTGGTCGTCCCTCGGAATAGAAATCGAGCCTTGGCGCATCGGCGGTCGAAAGGTCGTCGTCTGCCCCCCAACCGACGCCATGGCCGCCTTCTACGGTGCCGAGTCATGGCTAAACGACACCCTCGCCGTCTTGGCGAGGAGCACGGATCGCGAAATCGTGGTTCGGCGCAAGGGTGATCCGACTCCACTGTCGGATGTACTGGCCGACGCACACGCCGTCGTCGCCTTCAACAGTAACGCCGCCGTAGAGGCGGTGATCGCTGGCGTTCCCGTCTTCGTGGCCCCCATCAATGCTGCCGCTCCCGTTGGCCGCACTGATTTCGCGAGGATCGAGACGCCCATCTACCCCGACCGCGAGCCGTGGTGCTGGTCCCTCGCATATGGCCAGTGGACGCTCGACGAACTCAAGGATGGAGTCCCGTGGAAACACCTTCCCCGCTTCGAGTCTTTATCGGCTTCGACCCCCGCGAGGTCGACGCTTACAAGGTGGCTGAACACACGATCCGCAAGCACGCGAGCGTCCCGGTAGAGATCCGGGGTATCTCGCTCCAGAAGGTCCGCCGGATGGGGATCTTCCCGCGCGAGCACACCCGGAAGGGTGGGCAGCTTTACGACCCGATCTCGGAGGCTCCCATGGCCACCGAGTTCGCCATTACGAGGTTCCTCGTGCCGTGGCTGACCGAGCGCACCGGCCACGCCCTGTTCATCGATTGCGACTTTATGGCGATCCGGGACGTGGCGGACCTGTTCGCGGAGGCGGACCCAGCCTACGCGCTCCAGGTGGTTAAGCACGAGCACATCCCGACCGAGAAGATCAAGATGGACGGGCAACGCCAAACCACCTACGGGCGGAAGAACTGGTCGTCGTGCATGCTTTGGAACCTGGACCACCCGGCCCATGACCGGCTGGACCTGGAGATCGTCAACACCCTACCGGGCCGCGACCTTCACCAGTTCGCATGGCTGGAGGACGACGAGATCGGCGACCTGTCGCTCGGCTGGAACTGGCTCGCGGGTGTGTCGCCCTCGTGTGAGAACATCGGGTTCGTCCACTACACGCTCGGCGGGCCTTGGTTCGCCGAGTACCAGGACGTCCCCTACGCCGACCTCTGGCTGGCCGCAAAGGCCGAGATGGAGGGGCGGGCATGATTACGTCCAAGATTTGGGGGCGGACGGAAATGCTTGTCCGCCACGGTGCCGTCGAGCTTCACCGGCTGGAAGCCAACCGGGGCGGGCGGTCGTCCATTCACAACCACGACCGGATCAACTTCTTTAGCGTTGAGGCCGGACAGATCGTGGTCGAGTTGTTCGCGCCTCCCGGCAAGAAGGGCGGACAGGTCGGGCCGGTTGTGGAAGTTCGTCAAATGGGAGCGGGCGAACGCGTTACCGTTGGCGCGGGTGTCTGGCACCGGTTCACCGCCATCTCCGACGCCGTGGTGTACGAGGGGTATTGGGGTGGACCGACTACCCCCCTCGGCATCGACCGCAAGTCCAACGGCGCGATCCTGACTGACGAGCAGATCGGGAAGTTCCTGTCCGCGATCCACTTCGGGGACGCGCCGAAGCCCAAGATCAAGCCCATCATGGAGCAGTGACAATGGCCGTGATCGTCGAGACCGGAACAGGTTCCAGCACATCCGAGGCCTACGTCTCGGTTTCGACGGTCACGGACTACTGCGTCAAGCACTACGCCGGGACCACCATCAACGACGCCTGGACCGCCGCGTCGACAGCGGTACAAGAAGCGTGCGTTCGGCAGGGCGCGAAATACCTCGACAACACCTTCCGCCGCCGGTTCAAGGGCGTGCGGACAGCCCGCGATCAGGCCCTCCAGTGGCCGCGCGCGTTCGTCGTGGTCGACGACAGCCGTGACACCGTATGGCGGACACAGGCCCTTAATACGCTGGTCACGGACAACGGTTTTCTCCTGGACAGCGACTCCATTCCGCCGCGCGTCCAGAACGCCAACTCAGAACTGGCCATCCGCCAAGTGGTCCTCGGGTCCACCCGGTTGCAGCCGGACCTTGAGCGCGGCGGTATGGTGAAGCGACAGCGGGACAAGGTCGGGTCGCTTGAGAGCGAGACCGAATACTTCGGTTCCGCGCCCGGTCGGACGGTCTATCAGGAGGTTGCGGACATGCTGTCCGAGTTCCTGAAACCGACCAACACGGGGATCCGCGGCTGATGCCGAGTTTCGACTACCTGGCACTCCGTAATCGCACGGATCGCCTGTTCGACAAGTTCGGCCAGAACGTCATATTCGAGGCGCACGCCAAGGGCGCGTATGACCCGGCCACCGGCACAGTCGCGTCCACCGTCACGACAACGGTTGTTCAAGGTGTGCTCCAGCAAATCGAGTCCCGCCTTGTCGCCAACGGGTTGGTACAGGCGGACTCCAAGCTCCTGCTCATTCGTGGCTCCGACCTTGCAGCGGCGCCGGTTCCGGCGACGGACACAGCCGAGGTCAACGGCGCCACCTACCGCGTTGTCCGGGTCGACGAGGAGAACCCCGGCGGCACGACCATGATATGGAAGGTCTACATCCATACTTAGGGGAAAGGCATGCTCCTTTGCCGCGATACTGAGTCCGTCAATCTGCTCGATCTTAAAATTGAGGACGTTGTAGATAACTTCCTCGCCCTGGCCGAACCGGGGGAACAGCTCACACTCTGCAAACACTGGGGTTTTGGGTCTTGCAAGAAAGCCGCTGGCCCTTGCGAGTGGTGCTATCGCGTTGAGGCGGGGGACACCCGCATGGCCGACGAGATCTTTAGAGATTGGATCGAGCAAACCAACACGCCGGACGCTTAGGAGGCTCCATGTCGGTCGACACGTCGCAGCTTTCCAAGCTGATCGGTGAGTTGGACGCGGTTGTAGGCGAGGAGGTCAACGGCGTTGCCAAGAGGGCCGCTCTTGGGATCGTTGAGAAGCTGGTGCGAGACCCGCGCTCGGGGCCTGTCGGCACACCACGCGACACGGGGCGGGCGGCGGCTTCCTGGCGCCTACGGCGCGGTGAGGCCGGTTCCGACATGGCCGATCCAGGCCAATACACCGACCCGGCGGGGAGCGCGATTTCGGCCGCCAAGAAAGCGGACTTCTCGCTGTTCGGCCCGACCAAGTGGACGATCTACAATAACCTCCCTTACATCGGGAGATTGAACGACGGCTCCAGTACGCAAGCCCCGGCGAAGTTCGTGGATCTGGCGGTTGCGGAAGTCGAAATCGAGCTTGAGGCATTGCTGGCACGGACGAGGAACGAGATATGAGGTTCGCCGAGACCGAGCAAGCCATCCACACGCGGTGGGCCACGGAGGCCAGCACCTTCGTCAACACAGTGTACGGGAAGAACCACCACAGCCAGCCGCCACAGAACGACACCTGGGCATGGTTGGTCGTGAACGAAGGGCAGGGGACTCAAGTCTCGCTGGGCGCGAGCGGAGTTAGCCGGTTGCCGGGAGTGGTGACCATCCAACTCTTTGGACCCCTGGCCCATGGAAGCCGAACCCTCTTGACCCTGGCCGACACCGCCGCCGCCGTGTTCCACCGGGTCCAGCTTACGGCGGGGACCGGTCATTACATCAAATTCCTGGACGCGGGGATCGTGGACCGGGGCGAGGTCGACAAGCGGTACTCCGTTGCCGTCAACATCCCGTATCGACGGGACGTGTATAGCACCTAGAACACCCACCAATCCGGCAAGGCGGGATGCCACGCCAAGAAGAACTCATCCCAGCCTGAAAGGATTGCATCATGGCTACGCTCGCCGATGGCAACCGGGTAACGCTTGCCTACATCGCCGAAACCGTCTGGGGGTCCACCCCCGCCTCCAACGTCGATATGTCCGCCGTCCGTCTTACGGGCGAGTCCCTCGGTCACACCAAGCAGACCACCACGTCCAACGAGATCCGGTCTGACCGGCAGCGTGCGGACATCGTGGAGGTTGGCGCCAATGCGGGCGGCGACGTGAGCTTTGAGCTTTCGCACACCGCGTTCGACGACTTCCTGGAAGCCCTCCTTCAAGGGACCTGGGTTACCGGCACGTTCAACGGTACGCCCGTGACCTTCACGAACGCCTCCACCGTGACCTTCACGACTGCGATCACCGGCCAGTTGACCGCCGGACAGTGGGTCAAGATTGGCGGTGATGCCTCCAACCACGGCAACGACGGCGTGTTCCGCATCAAGTCCCTGTCTGCCTCCTCGGCCACGGCCCAGTTGGACGGCGACACCATCACGACCGAGGCGACAACCGTTACCTCGACGAATGTGACGTGGAAGACCCTCGCAAACGGTGTGACCCAACGGTCGTTCACGCTCCAGCGGAGCTATGGCGACATCAACCGGTTCTTCGTTGTGACCGGCGCCCGCGTCAACACTATGTCCCTCTCCATCAACTCCAATGCCATCGTGACCGGCTCTTTCGGCTTCCTGGCCAAGGAGGGCTCGTTCGCTTCCACGACCGCCGCCTCGGTGGTGACGGATGCGGCCTCCAACGACGTGCTCAACAGCACAGCCAACGTTGGGTCGATCTTCGAAGGCGAGTATGACTCCGTCTTGACCACGGCCATCCAGAGCGTGTCGCTCAACGTCACCAACAACATGCGCCAGCAGAGCGTGGTTGGTTCCCGCACCGGTATCGGTGTCGGCACCGGCTCGTTCGAGGTGACGGGCAGTATTACGGCGTATTTCGACGACATAGCCCTGGCGAACAAGTTCGTGAACCACACGGCCACCTCCCTGTCCCTGCGGTTCACCGACGCCAGCGGGAACGCTCTCGTGTTGACCTTTCCCAAGGTCTACTTCGAAAGCGGCAACGCCCCTGCTGGCGGCATCAATACGGATGTTGTCCTCAATCTTGGTTTCCGCGTGGCGCGCGACGCTACGCAGGACATCACGATGCGGGTCGACTCCGTCTAATCCCCGACACCTACCGATACCGCATACCGCGCGGTGAGAGGCCCCCCCGCTGCTGTCGGGGGCGTGCGGGGGGCCTCGCCTTACCCCAACCCCGAAAGGACGACCCGATGTCCCTCTACGACACATTCAAAGCCGACTCCGAGATGGAGAGCGGCACCGGTATTTGGCTCGACTACGGCGACGGCGGCCAGATCAACATCCGCCGGGCCGGTGGCTCGAATAAGCGGTATGGCGCGGTCCTCGCGGCCAAGATGAAGCCTTACCAGCGGCAACTCCAGAACGGCACCATGGACGACGAGGTGTCGCGCCGGATCTTGGCCGAGGTGTACGCCTCGACGGTCATCGTGGGGTGGAAGGGCGTTGACGGCCCCAACGGCAAGACTCTGGCTTGCACGGAGGAGAATGTCGTAAGGGTGCTCCTCGACCTCCCGGACCTGTTCCGCGACATCCAGGATCAGGCGAACAGTCTGGCCAACTTCCGCGCCGAACAGGCCGAGGCCGACGCAAAAAACTAGCGGCCTTCCTCGACTGGATACTCCAGTACGGGGAACAGGCGGCATGGCTGGAAAGCCTAGAGGCGGAGACGGGTAAAACCCCCAAGGCCCTAGAGCGCCGCCCCAAGCTCGACGCATGGACCGGCTTCGTCTGGTCCGCGTGGAACGAACTATCGACGTGCCGGTCCTACACCGGCCTCGGTTCGCCGGGGCCGATCCCTTGGACCGCGATTTCCGAATACGCAAACCGGCTGCGGCTGGGTGCGGACGATTTCGACGACTTCGCCGATCTCGTTCGCGCCCTGGACCGCGCATGGCTCAACCGCGACAAAGAGGGCGACGAGAATGGCAACGACCATCAAAATCGACGTCGACAGTAGCGGTGCGGTAACCGGGACTCGCGTCGTCAAACGTGAGTTGCAGGACGTTGAGAACACGGCGAAGCGGACGGGTAGTGCGACCGACACGCTTCGCCGGGCCGCCGTGGCTCTTGGTACGGCCTTCGCGGCAATCAAGCTGGCCGGGCTTATCACCGACCTTGCGCGTGCCGCCGACGAAATGCGGTTGCTGGAACAGCGGATCAACGTTCTAACGCGGGACGCGACGGCGTTCGACCAACTTGCCGCATCGGCAAACAAACTCGGTGTCTCGTTCCAGGTGGCGGGTGAGGGGTTCAGCCGCTTTGCGCTCGCTGGCAAGGAAATCGGCCTCACCACCGAGGAGGTGGTTAAGCTGAACCAGACCGTCTTGCAGTTGGGGCGGATCGGTGGCGGGTCGCAACAGCAGTTGACCGCCGGTGCCATCCAGCTTGGACAGGCACTCGCGTCCGGTCGCCTACAGGGCGACGAACTGCGGTCGATTCTGGAAAACATGCCCTTGCTCGCACAGAAGCTCGCCGCCGAGATCGGTGTGGGTGTCGGACAGCTTCGCAAGCTCGGATCTGAGGGCAAGCTGACCTCGAATGTTATTGCGGCCTCCCTCCTGCGGATTGCCGAGGAGACCAACGAGGAATTCGCCAAGCTCCCTACTACCGTCGCTCAGTCGAGTGCGCGGATGGCGAATGCGTTCACGGAGCTACAGGTCGAACTCGACGAGACGTTCCGCATCTCCGAGAACTTAAAATCTCTGTATGAGGGGATTGCTGAAGTACTCAAGGAGGCGGCTGCGGTCCTGCGGTCGTTTCGCGGTGCGGAGACCACCGAAGATCTTCAGTCCGAACTTGATGAGGTTTTAGGCCGGATTAAGAGGATCCAGGAAGAGGGCACCGGGTTCCCCGCCCTTATGCAACAGCAAATCAACAAGCTGTATCGGGAAGCTGAGGAAATCACGTCTCGCATGCTTCGCGACGTCCCGCCTCTCAAGATTGTTGTTGAGCCCGGTGGGGTAGGCCCCGAAATCGAGGCGGTGTCGACAGCCTATGACGAACTCGCCCGCCGGGTTGGCCTCGCTCAGACCGAGCTTTCCGTATTCGCGGAGAGCGGCATGGAGGCGCTCGAATTTAAGCGCCTGATGATCGACGCCCTCCAAATCGCGGAGAAAGCCGTTGAGGACTACAACAAGGACAACGAGGACGCTATCGCGGCGGATCAACTCCGCGCCGCGACCATTGCCGACTTCCTGCCGTTGGCCCGCCAAGCCGTCCTGATCGAGGACGACCTTGCGACGGCCATCGAGGAGACCAAGGACGCTCAGAAGGCCGCGAACGACGCCAAGAAAGAGGGCGAGCGGATCACCGAGAGCCTTCGGACCGCCGAGGAGATCTACGCCGACCGCATCGACGATTTAACCCGGCTGCTCAACGCGGGGGCTATCAGCCAGGAGACGTTCAACCGGGCGCTTAAGGACGCGAACGACGCACTCCGCGAGGCGCAGATCGAGGCGAACGCCTTTGCCTCCGCGATCAAGGATGCTGTCGGCCAGATTGAGAACAACTTCCAGCAGCTATTCGCCGACATCTTCCAGAATGGACTCGACGGCTTCCAGGACTTTGCCGATGGCATCCTGGACATCTTCAAGCGCCTTGCCGCGCAGATTGCCACGCAGTTCGTTATTGGCGACATCCTTGGCCTGGGCACCCCCACGGGCCTCCTGGGCGGCTCTGGTGGCGTGGGTGGCGTTATCAGTAGCGTGTCGTCCATTATCTCCCCCACGTCCATCCTGGGCGATCTCCTGGGCCTTGGCGGCGCGGCCCCGGCGGCGGGTGGTGCGGCGGGTGCCCTTGGTGGCGGCGCCTCGTCCTTCCTGTCGGCCCCCCTCAACTTCATTTCCCAGATCCTGGGCGGCGGTGCGTCGTCCGCTGTCGGCGGGCTCGCGTCGAATGTTGCCCTCTCGGCGATTGGACAGAGCTTGGGTCTGTCCACCGGCTTCGGCGGGTCTACCGCCGCGCAAGCCGCCGTCGCTACCGGGCCGGAACTGTTCGGTGGACTCACGGGCGCCGGTAGCCAGTTCGTTACGGGTGCAGCGCAGCTTGCCACCCTCCCGGTGGCGGCGCCGCTGGGCTTCTTGGCCTTGGGAGTTATGGAAGCGCTCGGGAACACGAGCAGCGGCCCAGCGGTTGGTACGAACTTTGACACGGCGAACGGGCGGATCGAGAACTTCCGGGTCACGACCGACAACGGCGGCTCCACCGAGCTAGGCAACGCGCTCGGCGAGGCCATCCAAGCGGTCGTGAACTCCGCTCTAGACCGTTCCGGGGGATCGCTGGTCGACGGTGCCTTTGATGGCGAGGTCGGCTTTGCCAACGGGCGTTTCGGCTCCTCCATCATCTCGCCGGGTATCGCCAGCCAGGATTTCCGTGGGTTCGATAGCCTCGGGATCTTTGGGATCACCGACGACCTGCGGAAGAATTTCGGCCGCCGTGGCACCGACGAAGACAGCATGCGCGGCGCCATTGTCGACTTCGTGTCCCGAAACTTCATCGACGCTCTGGACCGGGGGTTGATCGACGGCGTGTCGGACGAGGCTGCCGCCACGATGAGGATTGGGTTCGGCAACCTTGCCCGCGCCGCCGCAAACGGGCTCACCGAGGCGGACTTTAAGCAAGCTATCGCGGACATCGACTTCATTGCCGGTTTCGACCAACTGGCTGAAAACCTCCGGGTCCTGGGCGACACGAGCGCGACCGCCGCCGAGCGGTTGGACATGGCCACGGAAAGCCAGGAGTCGTTCAACGCCAGCTTGGAGGAAGTTCGTTCCAGCGCGCGGTCCACGGCTGCGGAAGCCGGTTCGCCGCTGGCTGGCATCTCGGATTTCGTCAGCCAAGCCGTCCGCGTGTTCGACCCCAAGGGGCCGCTCTCGTTTCAGCTTCGCACGCTGCTTGAGGGCAATCAGGACGGCACCGTATCGGAGAGCCTGACCCGGCAGATCGTGTCCAATGGCCGTTTCGGGTTCACCACGGACCCCACCGTTGCCATTGGCGCCGGGCCGATCAATGGGCGTGGTGGGCGGAACATCAATCTGGAGCCGAACGCCGACCAACTGTTTTCGATCCTGGCATCGAACATCAACGACGACGCCGGGTTCCAGCGGCTCGGGCGGAACGTGTCCAGCGGGTTCCAAGAAACCCTGCTCGGCGACCCCACGACCCTGTTTCAGCAGCTTGGGGACTTCGACCTTTTCGGCGTGAACTTCGTCAAGAACCTCGACCTGTCCAGCGTCGAGGAGGCCGTGTTCGACGTGTTCGGGCCGGACGGTGAGTTCGTCACGACGTTCCGTAACCAGTTCGAACGCGCCGGGGATCAGGTCGACTACGTGTCGCTCACCCGCGATCTGGTCAACACGCTCATCGAGGCTGGCGCCCAGGTGCCGGACGACCTCCCCATTGACCCGTTCTTCGACGACGGGCGGGACCGCGTGGCCGAGGCATTGCAGATCGCCAAGGATCAGGTCGAGGCGTATTTCGCGGGCGTGACCGAGACCATCAGCGAGCAGATCGACGGGCCGCTTGCGTTGTTCGAGGAGATCGTTCCGGCGGTGTCCCCGCTGGTGACGCAATTCGAGGAGATCAAAGCCCAGGTCGAAGCCACGGTCCCGGATCTGGAGGCGCTTAACGAGGATCTGGCCGCCTTCGGTCAAGAGCTTATCAACGTCGGGGAGATCACCACCGACGCCATCAACAGCGCGCGGAACGCGACCCAGGATGAATTCCTGGCCGGGTTGGGTATCGGTGTGAACAGCGACGGCACGCTGTCGGGTTCCACCATTGATTTCGGCGGCATCGGCGCCCTGGCTGAAACCATCAAGGCGCTCGACCTCAATAGCGCCTCGCTGTTCGAAGTCGACGAGCGGGGGCTACTACCCCAGGTCCAGGGGCGGATCGACGAACTGCTTGTGGAGGGTATCAACGCCCTCCTTGGTGAGGCTGAGTCGTACAGCGACACGCTCGCTCAGATCGAAAACGTGTTCGGGGACCGTATCAACGGCCTCAACGGCATCCTTGCCGCGCCCACCACGTCCGAGCCGGACCCGGTGGTAACGCCGATCATCGAAGCCATGCCCGACGCCCTGGCCCGCTTCTTCGCGGACTCCGTTCTCGTCCAGGAGTCCAACGACGCGCTCCAGGTTCAGATCGACGCGCAAACCGTCCTGGCCGAGGAGGCACAGGCGGCGGCGGATAGCCTGTCCGACCTTGCTCGGCGGGCGGGCGACAATGCCCGTTCCTTAGAGTCCGCAGTGCTCGGAAACAGCGTCGGCGACCTGTCCCCGCTGTCCCCGGCTGACCGGTTGGCGGCGGCGCGCACCGGATTCAACGATGCTGTAGCCCTGGCCCGCACCGGCAACATCGACGACGCGGACGTACAGGCCGCGATCACCAACCTCCCGAACCTACAGCGCGACTTCCTGACCGCCTCGCGGGACTACTACGGCAACAGCGAGGAATATCTGGCCGACTTCAACACGTCCCAGGCCGCCCTCGCCGAGATTGCCGCGGACCAGCGGTCCCTTGAGGCGCGGTATCTCTCCGAGGCCCAAACTCAGACCACGCTCCTGGAGTCCATTAACGCCGGGATTTCGGACATGAGCGGGCAGATCGTCGCCAATGATAACCGGCCGGCCTACGTCGCCAAAGGCGACGGGCAGTATGTTGCCACGGGTGTAAACGGCATTTCGGCGGGGTTTGATCTTGGGCGACGCCCTGATGTAGCCATCCAAATTCTCCAAGCCCTACGCGCGGCCAACCTAGCCACCCCCGGTGGGTTCGGTGAGGGCCAGCTTAACGCCCTCCGCGACAGCGACCCCAACGTGGACGCGGTGGTTCGCGCCCTCGGCTTCGCCAACGGTGGCGTGTTCTCCGCTGGTAACGTCGTCCCCTTCGCCAACGGCGGCATCGTAAACCGGCCCACGGCCTTCCGGCTGGGGGTCATGGGGGAAGCTGGCCCCGAGGCCATCATGCCCCTGCGGCGCGGTGCTGACGGTGCCCTCGGCGTGTCTGGTGGTATGGACCCGCAAATGGCCCGGATGCTCGCGGACGGCTTCGCCCGCCTAGAGGCCCGTATGGCCGCCGTGGAGGCCAACACCGGCCAAACGGCCCGAGAGACCAGCCTAGCCCGTACACGGCCCCAGCGGCCCGGAAAAGCGGCCTGACGGCATGTCTGGCAACACGGGAGTCCAGACCGTCTATCTCGTCGAGATCCAGGCGTACACGGGTGCGACCACGGAGACGCTGTATTTCAGTGACGGCGGCTACACCACCAAGCCCACGGATACGCCCGCGAACGTGTTTTTCGAGCCCGTGATCGAAGATCCGGGAAGCTACGCTGTCAGCGTGTTCTCCGGTGGCGCGACCGGTGGCGACGTCGAGGTTGGTTACGGCACGGTTCGTCTCGCCAACCCGGACGGTGGACTCGACGCCCTGCGGACCTATGGGTACGGGCGGACGATCACCATCAAGTCCATCACCGCTCGAAACCCGCGCGACACGGCGTACAGCGAGGCGAGCACCCGGTTCGTTGGTGTGGTGGACCATGTGGAGGCCGATTTCGACACCCTGGACGTCGTGATCCGGGACGAGCTGGCCCTACTCGACAAGCCGTACACCGAGGCGCGGTTCGCCGGAACGGCCACGGGGGCGAGCACCATTGAGGGCAACGCCAACGTGGAGGGTGTCCCCAAGCCCACCGCGTTCGGCTACGGGCTGCGGAACATCTCGCCGGTCCTGGCCAATGCGTCGAATGAGATCTACGCATTCGGCTTTAACACCAACGGCTCCACCGTGGCCGCCAATGCGGTCAACGCGGTTCGGAACGCGGGTGCCACCTACACCAAGTCCGGCGTGGACCGCGCCAACCTTGCGGCCATGGAGGCCACGGCGCCGACAGCGGCACAGGCCGACACTTGCCTTGCGGAATCTCTCGTCCGGCTCAACGGCTCCGTGACCGGCGCCATTACGTTGGACGTGGACATGGTGACCGCCGCGTCCGCGACGGCGGCGCGTGTCGTAGAGGCCATCCTGGCGGACCACGGCTACACCCTGTCCTCTGGTACGGTTGCGAGCCTGGACGCCAAGAACTCGTCCCCTGTGGGCGTGTACGGGGCAGGGGGCGAGACTATCCTGGACCTGTGCGTCCGCGCCCTGGAGTCCGTGGGCGGCTATCTCGTGCCGTCCGGCACCCCTGGCGTCTTTACGCTCGGCCGATTTGAGGCCCCCTCGGGGTCGCCGGTACTGGCGATTGAGGAATGGCAGATCATCGAGGACGGCTCCTACCGGATCGCGCTCCTACCCACGGACGACGACCGGACGGGGATCCCGGCCTACCGGCTGACGGGCCACTACAACCGGAATTGGACGGTTGCCAGCCCCGGCGAGCTTGCCGGGTCGGTGTCCCAGGATGACCGGGCGGACTATCGCGAGGAGTGGCGGAAGCTGGTCCTAGAGGACGCCACCGTAAAGACCAAGCACCCCGAGGCGCGGGAGCTTGAGATCTACATGCACTTCGCCTCCACATCGGCGGCATCCACCGAGACAGACCGGCGCCTGGACTTCTTTAAAGCCGACAACCTCCGCCTCCGCGTGCCCCTGGCAACGGATCTGGAGGGCGTATCGCTGGTCTCGCTTGGCGACTACGTGACGCTCACACATAGCCGGTTCGGCCTGTCCGGCGGCGGGAACTTCGTTGTGGTCGGGATCGAGGAGTCGTTCGCGGACGGCGTGACGGTCTTGGACATCGTTAATTCGGGAGCTTGGTAATGGCGAACATGACGTGGGGGTCTCCGAATTGGGTTGCCGGAACCAGCCTCGCGTCCGTCGCCACGGACACCGCCGGGTCGTGGAGCACGGGTCTCCCGATGGACAACATCCTGAACCGGCATTTGAGCAAGGTGGCTCGCACCACCACGGCGTCCGCGACGTCTTCGATCATGCGGGTGAACCTCGGCACCGAACGCGACGTGGGGATTGTGGCGCTTGTGTCCACCAACATCTCCGTTGACGGACAGGTCAAGGCGACCGGCTACTCTGACGCCAACTACTCAACGGAGGTTGCGACCACCGGCTGGGTGGACTTTTGGGCGGATGCGTACCAATTCGGCGACCGCGCCTGGGGCGTGCCCGACATCTTCTCGTCCAAGCTCTCCGCCGAGGACCGCGAGGGCTACCCGGCGGTCTGGAACTACATCTTCTCGACCGAAACCATTGCCCAATACTGGCAGATCGAGATCCGCGACGAGGCCAATACGGACGGCTATATCGAGGTCGGTCGGTTGGTTCTGGCCCGCAAGTGGCAACCCACCGTCAACATGGCCTATGGCGCGGAAATCTCGTGGGAGACGGACACCCGAGTCCGGCGGAGCCGCAAGGGTGCCCGGTTCTACGACCGCGACGACCCCCGCCGCGTGCTGCGGTTCAGTATCGACCTCCTGCCCGAGTCCGAGACCTACTCCAACCCGTTCGAAATCGTCCGGCGCCAAGGCTTGGACGGCGAGATCTTCGTGATCTTCGACCCGGACGATGAGGCCCGTCAGATCCGCCGGTCCTTCCTGGCTAACCTTCGGGAACTCCCGTCGTTCGGCCACCCTGTTTATGACCGCATGACCTTCGATGCCGAGCTTGAGGAGATTGTCGCATGACGACTGTCAACGGCGTTGTCTACACCACCACCTCTTTCGCCGGTTACGCCTACATCGCGCAGATCCTATCCCTGGCCAATGACATGCTGGCGGATATAGGGCGGCAGATGGTGACCACCTCCTCGACCCCCGCGTCCGTCACCACGGGAACAACCGTGTTCACGATGGCCGCCGAGGTTCCCTACATCGACGGTGCATACGTCCAACTCACGGACCAAAGCGCACCGACGGTGAATTGGGTGTGGGGTATCGTCACGGGCCGGACGGGCACTTCGCTTGAGGTCAACATCTCCGAAACCCAAGGCGCGGGACTTGTGTCCGCCTGGAACATCCAGGCGACAGGCCCGAAAGGCCCCACGGGTTCGACCGAGCTTGCGGGGACGGCCACCGGCAACATCGATATGTCGACGTTCTCGTTTACAGGCTCCAAGAGCAAGAACAGCGGCAACGCGCTCGGAAACCTGGGGAGCGGGTCCACGGCAGTCTCCGCGCTGTCGCCGGACGTCCAGACGGCCACACTAACGGCGGACCACACGTTGAACGTGGAGGCGCCCAGCGGGACGGAAGTCTTTAACAAGTTCTTCCATATTCTCAATCAAAACGCATATGCACTGACCGTTCTTTATAATGGTGCAACTACTCAGGTCTTCTATATTGGCGGGGAGACTGATTTCACCACGCAATCCTCTGATGCTTATAGCTATGTCGCCTTAACCGCCATTGCGAGCGCGGTTGAGGTTCGTGTTGATGCGGCCACGAGGTCTTAAATATGTTTAACGTCTTCCCTATTGGTGGAAGTGGCTCCGGGAGTGTTCAAGCTCCCTGTACTGGCGCGACCATCGGTTATTCATGCTTGTCTTCGCCATTGGCAATTGCAACAACACCGAACACGTTCGTCGACTACGCCAATCTGATACCAACAGCCGGAAGCCGGACGTTCGACGCGGTCACCATCCCCGCACGGCTCCCCGCCCTTGGCAATGCCTCTGCTGTGACCGGAACGTTTCAGGGTGTTCGGATGCGTCAGGCAACGGACACGCTACACGATACATCCAACGGATGGGTTATGGGGCTACTGCAACGGCTCCAAGGTGGCCGAAGCGGCAATAGCGGCACCATGTTTTCGGCGGGCTCCAATTCCGACGCCAGCGGATTGAGTGGTGGCAACACGCTGAACAGCGGCGGGATTGGCTTCTCCGAAGAGAACGGCGCACTCCGTCTGACAATCGTCAATTCCAGTGGTTCCACCAGCCTCAACCATCTGTTCTCCGGCAACATTTGGGGTCTGGAGGACCATATCCGTGCGACGAGCGACGGAACCACGATCACGCTGGAGGGCTGGCGGACCGGTGTTGGTTGGACATCCTACGGAACCGTGGCGGACCCCGGCGTAACGATCCGCGTGAACATGATGCAATCAAACAATGCGCAGGAAGCCGACCAGAACCATGACCACCATGGCGGCTACTTCTCCATCGACAGCGGCTATCAGCCGACGAGCACAAGCTAGGAGTCCGGTATGCCTGTTCAGTTTCGTGTGTCGGACGGTTCGTTCGTCCGGCGGGTGCCCTACTTTAGTCGACGAGGTGCCAAGCTAACGCGCGCACAGCGGTTGGACTACTCCGCCGTGAACATGGGTTGGCGGAATCTCGTGGGTTTGGGGGAGGCCCTAGAGGAGGTCATCCATAGCGCCAAGACCGCCAACCAAAAGCAGGGTGTCCCTGACTACAGCACCGGCTCGTTGGTCGGTGAGGTCTGGCGTGTAACGGTCCCGCCGGTCGACATGACGGCGGAGGAAATCACCGCCCGGCTGGCAGAGGTAAAGACCACCAAGAAGGAAGCGGCGGCGGCTGAGTTCCGGCGGCGGGCCTACGGTGGCGCCAGCGTAGAAATCAGCGCGGGCGTATTCCGCACCATCCAGACCGACGCCTTGGCCGTGACGGAGCTTGAGCGCGGCAAGGCGCGGATGACTCGGTTGAGTCTGTCGTCCATGGAAGTCGTTACCCAAGCGGGCGACCGGATCACGCTTACGCCCGCCATGGCGGACACCCTTCTGGTCGCCATCGAAACCCACGTTGCCGCCTGTCAGGACCGCGAGGTGGCAATCCATACCGCCCTCGACAACGCAACGACTGTCGCCGACGCGGAGGCTGTCAACGAAACCACGGGCTGGCCGTAAACCGGCCACCATAGCCCCACACCAGCCCCGCCAACCGGCGGGGTTTTTCGTTGGAGGATGACCTTATGGCAGAGCCCACTCGGGAGCATTGGCACTTGGACAAGAGAGTCCCTGTTGCATTGATCGGCGCAATCCTGATGCAGGCTTGCCTGTTTGTGTGGTGGGCCGCCACCATGGACGCGGAAAACCGGTTTCTTTCGGGTCGCGTCGACCGCCTCGAAAGCGACGTCGCGCGCAATGAGGAGTTGGTCCAGAAGATCGACTCACGGCTTGCGCGGATCGAGGCCCATACCGGCGCCCAGGCAGAGACCATGCGAGAGCTATTGACGGCTCTGCGGTCCGGATGGTCGGAACGACGGTAACGGCCGAGCCCCCAACATTCCAACAAGTCCATGTCTACAGATTGGAGTCACCTTCCGATGAGCCAGTATTCCGACCATTTTACCGTGATTGAGTTGGCCTGCCCCACTTCGAGCGAGATTAAGCTGGAGCACGGCTTTATTGATGATCTTGAGGCGTTGCGACGGGCTTATGGCCGCCCCATGGCGGTAACATCCGCTTGTCGTAGCGCGGAGCACAATGACTGGCTCACAAAGCGCGGTTACGCCGCGAGCCCCAACAGCCTTCATCTGATCGGTAACGCTAAGTACGGCACCGACACTTGCGCCGTCGACATCGAGCGGCCGGGCGGCGGTGACCTTGCCGAACTCATCCGAACGGCTCTTTCGATGGGATGGTCCGTAGGGTTGGCGAAGACCTTCGTCCACCTCGATCGGCGCGAGCGTTACGCCGGTCTCCCGCGAACGTTCTACACCTACTAACCCGCTCTGTTTGACCTACCAGCCGCCGCCGCATCCGGGCCGGGGCGGATGGAACACTGCGCCCGCGACTTAGGAGATTCCTTATGAAGAAAGCATTGGCTGTCGCCATCGTGGCGGCGGGCCTGACGGCGTGTGCCCAACTGGCCGTTGTTGGAAGTGTGGCAACCGGCGTCGTTGGCGCTTACTGCGCTGGCGCGTCCGACGCGGCCAAGGAGTGGACCCGCGACGTGTTCACCGCTGGCCTGAAGGTTGTCACTTGCGAGGACAGCGAGTGATGGACCGGACCAAGGATACAGGCCTGACCGTGGCCGTCTCTGTGGTCGCCACTTGGGCCTTGGGCTTGGCCGTTCCCGATTACCAGATGCCGCCCGAGGTGGCCGCTGGGGTGGGGGCAATTATCGGCCCCATCCTGGAGGACGTTCGGAAACTCCGTCGAGCAGCCTTTGCCCGGTGGCAGAGCCGGATTGAGGGCGGGGCCGATGGAGCGTGAACGGTTTCCCCGCCACCTGATCCTTTGCAAGCTCCAGGGCCGGAAATGGTCGCTGACGCGCCCGTTTAAGTATGAGTCCGGGACGCTGGGCTGGATTCAGGTCCCGGAGGGCTTCGTGACCGACCTAGCATCCGTTCCGTGGTTCGGTCGGTGGGCGGTCTCGGTGGATGGCGACCACACCAAGGCCGCGATCATCCACGACTGGCTCTACGTCACCGCCTCTGCGGAGGACTTCCCCAACGTCACCCGCCGGGACGCCGACCGGGTGTTCCTGGAGGCATTAAAGGTCCGGGGCGTGCCCGCCTGGAAACGGAACCTCATGTATGCCGCCGTCCGCGTCGGTGGTGGCCGGGCTTTCCGAGGTGGATAAGGTTCCCGGTGCGGTCAACCACCTGGGCGTCTGGCTTCCCAAGCTCGACGCCCATTTCCCCAAGATGATGTCGCCGGATGCCGAGCGGTTCCGGCGGCTTGACGACGGGCGGCCGACGTACCAGCGTTGGAAGTATCTGGCCGCCCTGGAATGCACCGACCGGCGGGGCACTTTCGTTGACGTCGGCGCCCATGTCGGAACGTGGTCGATGCAAGCGGAGCGGGATTTCAGCCGCGTGGTGGCCTTCGAACCGTGCGAACTGACCGCCGGTATCTACCCCCACAACATGCGGTCGGACCACTACACGCTCCATAACGTCGCGCTGGGCTCCGAATCTGGGGCCGTGGCGGCCTTTGTGGACAAGACCGACACAGGGGACGCCCACGTTGTAGAGGGCGCCACGGTGCCCCTGCGGACCCTGGACAGCTACGAGCTTGAGGGGGTGGATCTGATCAAGATCGACGTTCAGGGCTACGAGCTTGAGGTCGTGAAGGGCGCGGTGGACACGCTTCTGCGCTGTAAGCCGCTTGTTGTGGTCGAGGACAAGGGGATTGCCCCCCGGCGGTATGGTGCCCAACCGGGCGCCGCGACCGCCTTCCTTAAGAGCCTGGGCATGTCATACGCCCGGCCTCCGCTGTCTGGTGATTTCTTCCTGAGGTTCTAATTCGGCCTCTCAGGTGCTATATATAGGGCATATGGAGTTCATCCGAGTTCATTCGGGTTCGACTTCGTTGTGGAAAAGACCAACTAAAAACCCCCTTGGCTCGCGCCGAGGGGGCTTTTTTTGTGCCCGGCGTTTGGTAATATGGGGGTGGGACTCGTACTCGCGTCCACAGATCGATTAGAAGGCCCTGGGATAGCCACACAGCCCAGGGCCTTCGTCGTTTATGGGATGGTTTCGGCCCGCTTGCCCAGGCCCAGGTCGTCCATCCGCTCGCTGAACCGGATGTAGCCGTTGGCGGCCACGTAATAGGGCGGCATCTGCATGATGTTCTCGCGTAGCCATTGCCGCTCGTCGTCGAACTGTTCCGCTAGTATGTCGCGATACCAAGACTTCGGACTGCCGTTGTCGCCGGGGGACCACCTGTAGCCGCGCGCCTTAAGCTGATCCTTAACGTCAAACGGCGCACCGTTCGCCCACACCCGGTGGATGGGCTGGCTGGCCCTATCCAGCAACCGGGAAAGGAAGGTCTCGCCGTCGTAGGTGTAGTTCAGGATGCTTGCCAACACCTCGCAATCCACGAGCGCCCGGTGTGCGTCGTAGAACGTCCCGAGCATCATGGCGATGTACTCCTGTTTCGCCACCACGAACCCAAGATCGGACCACGGGATGTCGACGAAGGAGCACGCCCAATAGGACCGCTCAAAGACCGGGAACCGGGCCTCCATCATCTTGCGGTCGAACCCGGCATTGTGGGCGATAACAAGGTCCGCCCTGGACGCTAGCCGCTCCACCGCCTCGTCGTTGAACTGGTGGTCCTTTACGTCGGCATCGGTAATGCCGGTAATCTTGGTAATCTCGGGCGACAGCGGCTCCCCCGGATCTTCGAAACCGGACAGGGTCTCGAGAATGGCGCCTATCTTCCCGGTTTCCCTGTCGAACTCCACAAGGAGCATTCCGATTTCGATCACCTTGTCGGTGGTCTCTAGGCCGGTGGTTTCGCAGTCCAGGATCAAGGCGGTGCGCCGCCGGTCGCCGGGGATTTCGTGGGGGTGGTAGACCGGCCCCTCAAAACGGCGAAGGACGCGGTAATCGGGGTGAGCGTCAAGCTCGCGGGCCATAGCGGGATAGCCCGTTGGGTCGGGGTGCTCAAAAGACATTGTGGACTCCGTGGGGTTCGGGAACGGATGAGCAATATAATACTCATCCGCTACCTATTCAAACGAGCGGGGGCCGATAGAGGTGAAGTTTGACGCTGCTTAAGCGCCCCTTTGTGAAGCGGGCCTTGTATTCCCACCATTCATTGGTTTCGAGGTTGAGGTCATAGAAGAAGATGTCGCCGTGGTAATCGACCTCGACCTCCTGGCCGTCCTCGACCTCCTGAACCAACCGCCCGTCCGCCTTAATGACAAACTCGCGGAGATAGGGGTCCGGCAAGCTCTTGGTCTGAAACTCAGGATCTTCCGGGGGTGCCGGAGATTTGGGTAGCGGGTATTCGCACCGAACGCCGTCAAACAGTCCCACGGCTGGCCTCCTTGGCGCTTTCAAACCACGCCAGCCAATCGGCCACGGTGTCCGCGATCTTGCTGGCGATTTCGTCCAGCATCTCGACAACCGCGTCGATCTGTTTCCTGCGTTCCTTGTTCATCGGACTCTCCGTTATGGTCGCGGTCTAGTGCCGCGTGGCTTTGCCGTCGTTCCACGGCATTGAATTGATGGCGACGGCTGCGGCCAAATCGACAGTGAACTGGTGGATGATCTTGCGGACCTCCTCCCGTTTGCTCTCCACTAATTCAAGGGCGCCGGGGATGGGTTCTCCCTCCGTCTTTATGTGCTCGATCATGGCGTCCAGGCTGTGACGGTATGCGCCGAGTTTTACACTCGCAGCCACCAGATCGGCGGCCTCGACGTTTATCTTGGGCATGGTGGCCTCCTAGACCTCAAAGACGTTTTCCATCGGCCCATCGGCCTCGTCGTGCCAAATGTCGGCGATCCCCAAGGCCACGGCGTCAAGCTCCGGTTCCTTGAGTTCGCGAAGGTCGGCCATAGCCTTAAGGACGATCTTGTGACCGGCGCTCAAGGCCTCGTACCGCTCCACCAACACGATGTTGTCTTCCGGGTCGGTGGAGCGCCAATCGGGAGCGGGGTAGCGGAGCTTCATGATTGGCCCTCCCGGTTGCTCTGAAGGAACGCCCGAACGGGCGCATAGACCGGGTTCTCCGCTTGCACACCCTCCGCCACGAGAACGAAGAAGGGGCACAGTTTCGGCTTCGGGTTGACGCGAAGGAGTGTTTCCCAGGCGGTATCGAAGCTGTCGTAAAGCTCCGAAACCTTCCGTCCTGGCTTACCCTCCCGCCGGATCTCCACGTAGAAGCCACCCCGATCGCGCCCGATGGGGGAGGATGGGTTGGCGTAGGCGACGGACAGGAAAATCTGCCGCCCAACGGGTTCGTCGAATTGAAGGCTCATTCCGGCTGCTCCCCGTGTTCCGAGTGGAACTCGCCGTCGCAAAGGACGTAGGCGTAGGGGTCGGCGCGGGAGGTTCCTTCCCTGGCCGACTTGACCCATTTCTGAGCCTCGATGCGGGCCTGGACGGGGTTGGGGAACCGCCCGACCAGCCCCACGTTGGCAACGTGGACCTCGTACTTCATGGAAGCCTCCCCAGCTTCGCGAACCGGTCGTAGAGGACCACATTCACGGTGGCGGCTAGGTTCATGCAGCCGTTGGTTGGCACGTAGACGACGTCTCGGCACCGGGAGAGCACCCGCTGTCCTAGCGTGGCGTCCTCGGCTCCAAACACGTAGAACGCCCGCTCGGGGTGTTTGTAGTCTGGCAAGGCAACAGCGCCATCAATCAGGTCGACGGCCACCGGAACACAGTCGTAAGGCACGACGTCGAAAACATCGTTCGCTTGCAACAGCGGTAAATGCCGCCAAGCCTTCATCGTGTCCGTGGGAGCGTGCTTGTACCGCCGTCCGCTAGTAACAAGCATGGCTGCACCGTAGACACCGCATGCACGAAGGGCGCTTCCGATATTGTGCGTGTCCTTCGGGTGATCGAGAGCGATTCCAGCAAATCCCCTCATTTGCATCTCCATTGATGCGACCCCACGCGGATCGGCCGAGCGGGGTCTGGTTTGGGGAACCGCTTACGCGGCGGCGCGGAGGAGCTTCCCGGCCTTCTGCTCCAGGTCGACCCGGTCGCTCTGGTGCGGGATGCCTCGGGCGTGTGCCGTGACCGCCTGGACAACATCCCAAGCCGAGCGGGCCGGGCGGCCCTCTTCGACAAGGTGCTGCTCTATGGCGGCCTTGGCGGCCTTCCTGCTCATTTCGAATTTCTTGCTCGTCAGGAAAGCCACGACCTCGTCGTCATCGCTGGCAAGCATCGTGTTCATGGCCGACTGGATGCCCGTGCGCTCGGTGACGGCGGACTGCTCCGCGTAATGCTCAATCGCCGGTCGGACATCCTCGATAAAGCGATCCGGCGCGCCGCTGGTGTGGCGAACCCGGACCTCCTCGAAATTCCCCACGCCGAACATCAGCCGGTTGAAGCAAAGGGACCGGAACAGGAAGGATGCGATCCCGAGGGACTTGGAGCCAACCTCGCTGTTCCAGGCGTAGATGCCCCGGTAGAGGGACTCGGTTTCGCCGGTCTGCGCGTTGTAGACCTCCACGGGGCGCTCCGCGTCCACCAGGAAGGCGAACAGGTCGCGGTCGCTGGCGAAGAAGGACGTTGTGTCCGCGCCCTCGGGGTTGCTGTAGCCCAGGCCGCTAACCCGGTTCTCGGAGATGAGTCCGTTGACGCTCTGCCAGGAGGCGTCGCCGGTCCCGTTGCCCGCAATCGCTTGCAGCGCGGAGACCACCTCGTGATCGTGAACTCGGCCGTAATTCGGGGACGTGATTGACCGAAGCTCACCGGTCTCCTCGTTCACGTAGGATTTGATAAGCTCACCGCGATACGTGGCGAGCTTGTAGCTAAGGGGGTTCTCTGCAACCGGGGCCGGAAGGTCCCGCAGGAACGCCGCTGGGGCCTTAACCAGCCTGCACAACTGCCCGAAGGTGTAATGGTTGGGGGTGACCACCTTCCCCGTGGGAAGACCCAAAGACATATCGTAGGGACGGCGGGGGTCCGTAATAACCTCCACCTTGCTCGCGTTGTGGATTGTGCTCTCGGACACGTCCGCGAGGTTCTTCGTGTAGCCGTGGAGTTCGCCGAGGTTGGCGAAGTGCTCGTCCCGAGGACGACGCAACCACTGGTCGGGGGTGGTGACCGTGCGGTTGGCCGCCGGGAGATCGATAACAGGTGTTTGGATGTTCATCGTTTACACTTTCTTTCGTTGTGGGATGGGTCGTTGCCCAACACAAGAAAGTATAGTGCAGTTATTGTAAATTCACAACGCTTTTATTTTTCCAGAAATAGCAACTCCCCGATGTCATCGCCAATACTGGCCATCATCTCGGATCGCGGATCTGTGGTCAAATAGGCGTAGCCCTCCGTCGTGGAGGCGTGGGTGTGACCGAGCAAAGAGCCGATCTGTTCCAGCGTGTAACCCTTGCGTAGCGCGGCGCTCGCGAACGTGTGCCGTAGGTCGTGGATGCGGAGCTTGTCGTTAAGCTCTGCGTCGGCGCGGAGCTTGCGCCAGGTATAGCGAGGCTCCTTCATGGGGATGTTCTTCCGCCGCGTGGATGGGAAAAGCCATTGTGTCTCCGTGTTGTCCGCTAGGATTTTCACAATGCTGAAACCCGCCCGTGATAGCGGGATGGTCTTGTCCTCGTTGTCCTCCTTGTTTACCGGAATAATCAGGCGTGAGTTGTTTACGTCGAACTGGTCGACCTCGGCGTGCATGATCTCCTTGAGCCGTGCGCCGGTCAGGAGTAGCAATCGGATAAGTGGCGAGACGCGCCACATCTCCGCGTCGGTTTCGTCGAACTCATAGAGGGCTTCCCCGAGGCGTATGCACTCCTCCGGTGACATCGCGAACTTGCGCTTGCGCTCTTTGTTGAGGTCCAGGCCGCTCGCCGGGTTGCTTCCCCGTGGCCGCAGCTTCCATTTCTCGGCCCGCGTCATCATGTGCGAGATCAGCGCCACCGTCCGGTTGGCACTGATCGGCGCCCGCATGGAGATCTTCGCGTGCAGCCGCATGATGTCGGTGTCCTCTACCTCGGCCACTTTGAGGTCCCCGAGGAGGGGGATGATGTAGTTTCGGATTCGGCCCCGGTCGTCGTAAGCGGTGCTGGGCTTCTTATTGATAAGCACCTCGTCCTCGTACTGCTCGGTGAGTTCGCGAACGGTGGGCTGAGCGCGAAGCCCTTGCCGGGATGCGGATGGGTCTTCCCCGAGCCGCACCCGGTAGAGCATGTCGAGGGCTATATCGCGGGCCTTGCGGCAATTGAGGACGGGAAACTGCCCCAGCACGGGGCACCGCTGCGTCCCGGACTGAGTTCTATAATAGAGATAGAAGCGTGGCCCGGTCTTGCGGTTGCGGACATGGAGGCCGGTGACCTCCGTATCGAACAAACGCTCGCCGTCCTTCATCGCCCGGATTCCGGCGTCCGTCAGCTTCACGGTCTGTGTGTTGGTGGCTAGCAACTGGCTAGCGGGGGAATTCTTCGTCATGGCACCCGTTCCCTATTGTGAATTTACAATTCACTTGGATATACTGACCCGCACCGGGAGACAGGCTCCCGATCTACATGATTGTGAAAAAACAATGCATCATTGTCGATTCACAAGGCTACTCACTACGGATCAGGAGGTTAGGGGTTCGAATCCTCTCGGGCGCGCCATTTTCACTCCGGTCGAACCCCGCCCCCGGCTCTTGGAAGAGTTTGGAGTTCGTCCGTCGAGGCGCGCCATTCTTACTTCGTTTGAACTCTGGTCCGGACTGTTTGAAGAGTTCGGAATTCGTTCTTCCGGGCGCGTAACTTCTCTACCCGTCAGTGTGTTTGTCAGGTCCAGTCCAGGATGAAGTCTCCGCTGATCTCGTATCTTGGCTTCATGCCGAGCGAGATCAGATAGGCCAGCGCGGCGTGGGGTTTGGCACCTGAGCCGTCACTGAAGTTCGTGCGCTCCTTTCCCTTCTGTTCGACGCAGACCAGTGGACGGCATCGCAAGAGGGTCTCCTTGGCACCCTGGACAACGGCGAGTTCGAAGCCTTCCACATCGATCTTCATGAAGTCGACGTCGGCCAGTTGGAAAGAATCGAGCGTTCTGACCGGTATGTCGCCAACACCGGCCTTGATAAACGAATCGCCGGATGACCGATGATTGGCCTCCACCGAGCAGAACCCGGTTTCCGCGCCAAGCGCCACCGGGTGGAGGGTTGTGTTCTTGTTTGTCACGTTGTGACGAAACAACGAGACGAAAAGCGGGTAGGGCTCGAAGGAATGGAGCCTTTGGAAGGCTTCGGCGAGCCACATGGACCACAGTCCCACATGGGCGCCCACATCGACGGCCGTCCGTCGACGGGTGTCCGGCAGCATGGCCAGGCAAGCATCAAGCTTGTGGATCTGGTATGTCGCTTTACCGTCCCTGACCTCTGAGACCCCTGGATGGTGGAGCATCATCTCGACCATGTGCTCCTCTTCCTCCGGCAGCCAGACGCCGCCGACCAGTTTTGCGCCGTCCGGCATTGCTCCATCCCTGGATGATGTCTCGTCACTGGGCATTGCCAAACTCCGTCTTTCTCTGTCGTCCGGGCCGGAGCCCGCGCGGCGCGTCAAAGGAACGTTGTCGGGCCTGATATCGCAATCGAATGTTTCGCGGGGTCGAAATGGAAACGATATCCCAGATGCCCTTTCCACCCAATTGAGCGATCTTCAGATGCGGCAGGCGGGTTTTCGCCAAGATCACCGCCATCAGCAACGCCGTCTGGTCGCCGCCCCAAACCGGCTTTTCGTTAAGCAGCGTGGTCTGGATCGCTGCCATCAGCCGCGCGAAGGCCTTGCCCGCCGGTGTCGGGCGGAAGATCACGAACCCGCCTGGAAAGCGGGACCAAGGCACCCAATCCGGAGGGTCGTCGAGACCGATATCCGCGTCGCCCACTAGATCTTCAAGAGCGTCAATCGGCTGCTCGAAGCGGCAATCGACATCGACGACCAGAACCGGACTTCCGGTTTCGTCCAATAGGCTGGGGACGGCTAGAAATCGAGCCATCGACGCGTAGAGCGGCACATCCCGCTCCGCTTTCAAACCAGTCGCCCGGAAGCTGAGGGGCTTGTCTGGTCCGACATAGGCTCCGAGCTCCTCCTCCGCCACATTTATGGCCGACAGGTGGATCGTTGCTTGGGGCAGGTTTGTCTCCGCGCTCTCCAGAAAATCTCTGAGGTAGTAGTCCAGGTAGGTTCTGTCGGAAGAAATCGAGACCGTGTATCGGCTGCCCATCCGGGGCCGGTCGGATCGGTCGGCAGGAAACCGGCCAACCCGCCAACGGCTGCTGTAGCGGAAGTCGGACGGGGTGACGGCCGACAGACGATCCTTTGTCAGGAACGCCCCGGCCCCACGGTGAGAGCCCCAAGACTTGACATCGCGGATTCCCGAAAGGAAATCCAGGGTGCCGGCGTCGTCATCTTCGGCATAAGCCGCGACGCCGCGGGCCATCAGAGAAATTGACGATGGCAGTCCCGCCCGACGGCTCTCATCCGCCAAGACCCGAAGACGTGACGCGTCGCCTGCAGCACCGAGCTGTACGACCCGGTCTGTGAGCAGCCTGACATCGTGCGGCGCACAGCAGATCATTCGCATCGACAGATTAAGCCGCGCCGTCCGCTCTTGCCGAGACAGGCCGCGCAGGAGCCTTTGGTAGGCGAAGGCATCGCCTGGATCGATCGCCAGGGCCCGTTTGACGCATGCCGTCGCATGGGCTTTGTGCGTTTGGGAGAAAATGTCCAGGCCGCCCAGGAGTTCGCCGCATCTGCGCCAGAGCCTCGCGCTGACGGGGTCTTTCTTGGCGGCTTCAAGGGCAAGTTCGACAAGTGGCAGGGACGTTACCCGAACATCCACGCGCCGAAGCGTCTTCAAGGTCCCTTCGGTATCACGATCCAACAAGCATCGAAGGCGCCGAACCAGTATCTCTTCCCGCGGTCTCGTCATATCGACACCCCGCAGACGCTCGGCCTGGATGGTCAACATGACAGGATCTGCATTGCCAGGCTCGAGGACCTGAGCGCGGTGCACCGCGGGTCCAAACACATCGCCGCGAAGCCCCTCGAAAGCGGCGTCCGCGAGGGCAATCTGGAGGCCCGCATCACGCGGTCTGATCATCGTTGCGCGGTACAGGCAGCACAAAGCTGCGTCGGGGGCCGGGGTCTCCCGCTCCGTCAGTCCCTGGATGGCCCACGCCGCATGCATCCCAGGGGCAAGGAGGATCCAGCGCTTCAATGCTGTTCGTCGACAGCCGAGAGTTCCGGCAGCGCCCTGAATCGGATGGGAAGAAAGGAACGCCCAGAACTCAGAATGACCGGGTTGCAGAACGGCGGCACGCCGTGCCAGCTCTCTGGCCCCAGCGGCCGCCGGTTCCAATGCCGTCACGGCGCGGGCAAGCTCCGCTTGGGGGGCCGCGACTCCCGGCTCCAGGCAGACGGCCCGCTTCGCATGGTGACTGGCCCGGGCGATCTGGCGAAGGCCGCGAAATGCGGCGGCGAACAGCGTTTCCCCAGCCCCCGAAACCTGCCCCGAAGCCCGCGCTTCAAGAAAAGCGATTGCTTCGGCGAACCGGCTTGCGGCGATCAGTGCGTAGGCATTTGACAGCGTCTGCCGGTCCTGAACCAAACCTTTATCCCCGGTGCTCGACCGCCTCAGCAGCCGAAGAAGTAGTCCCAATCCAGTGCGCAGACGAGCGAAAAGCGGAAAGACCATCGGCGTAGGTGAAACCGACCCTGCGCCGTGGTCAGTGTCCGATCGGCTTAACGCCGATGAGACGCAGAATCGCGTTCCGGACGGTCCTTAAGAACGGGTAGATCAGATGGGCCGTCCCATTCCAGCGAAACAGCAGACGGCCAATCCTTGTGAGCGGATGGCTTGGCTCGCCGTAGCGGGCAACGAATGCCATCGCTTCGGCGCCGACAAGAATTTCTCCGTCGGCGAACACCACCATGCCTTCATTGAGGTCCAGGCCACGCCGCGAGACTTCTTGATATAGAGGATCTTCATGGCAAGTGCGTGCGTCGAGAAGATGCAACGTACCACTCGGTGCTTTTACCCGTGCGGTGCGCGCCGCGGCATGACAGAGCGGGCAGGCACCGTCGTAAAGCATCCATACTCCGGGCCGTTCATAGGCTTTGGGCATCGTCGACAGGCTCAGGCATCAGGTCAATTCGCCCGGATAGACTAGCGCGCAATCCAGTCGAACGGGAGGGACGCCAGGCATCCCGTGGGACCGGCTCTCTTCCCGGAAGATCGTTTGGCTGCCGCGACGATTTACAGCGACCTCCTGTCGTTTCTCGACACAACGATCCGTCGATTCAGGAGTTGTCTGAGTTCTCCAATTGGTCTTTGGGACTTCAGTGCTTCCAGGGTGAGTCATTGCGACTCCTGCCGCCACCAATAATTATGTTAAGATTTATATGGCTAAGGCCCGTGGAAGGACAGGAGGACCCC
Source organism: Thalassobaculaceae bacterium (assembly GCA_963691835.1). Lineage (GTDB taxonomy): Bacteria > Pseudomonadota > Alphaproteobacteria > Thalassobaculales > Thalassobaculaceae. The sequence goes on along the minus strand of OY829383.1, from coordinate 1,287,736 downwards.
GATGTTCAACAAGACTCAAGCGCTTCACGCGCAGATCGATACACTGTACGGACAAGACGCAGATGCACTTGCGCCGTTCATTCTTGAGATTGATCGAATCACGCGTGCCCGGAAACTGAGGCTGTTCATCAGCCGGGATTTTGGGCTGCTCAACAGTTTCGATGCGGCTGACGCCCCGCCGAAGATCGGGGTTCTCGATCCTGAGCTGAGCTTCTTTCCCGACAGCAACGGGTTCTGGACGGCTGTCCTTGATGAGTCTGACCGGGTCGTGGCGTTCCAGGCCGAGCGGTTGATGCTGGTCATGCCGGGCACGCTTGCGGATGCCATGGATGATCTTACGGTCTTCTACGACGATCCCGATGAGCGGTATGAGAACGGAGAGCGTTTCACGGCCGAGGGCGAAGCCCGGACGTTGGCTGACCAGATCGAGGGCCGTGTCGCTTATGCCGGCAGGCTCTATGTGAACAATTCCCTGCGCGGTCTCGGCATGGGGCAGATGCTTTCACTGCTCGGTCATGGCCTTGCGTCCGCTTGGTGGCATCCTGACCGGATCATCACCTTCGTGGAGGATAAGACCCGGGCCAATCCCGCCGCGGCAAAGTTCGATTATCCAGAACAAGCTCAAGGCCTAGGCTGGCATCGCCCGTCCGTTGGGTCGATCTCCGATGCATGGCTCTACGCCAAGACGACGGCGGATGTCAGGCGGCAGACTGCAGCGTGGCTTGCGGCAAGGTCAGTGCAATCGCTGTCCGAGGCCGGCCTGCTAAAGACGACCGCAGCGGCAGGCACAGCCGGTACCAATCTCGCCGCTCGGGGCGTCCTCGCGAGAAAATAAGTCCGCTACAGGCCTTGAGCTCCGGCTTTCCAGAGTCGAAGAACCTGTCCAGCTCGGCGAGCATCCATCCGGCAAGATTTCTGTCGGGGATGTTCGCCATAGGCTGGCCCCGAATTTTCTGACGCTCTTCGGACTCGAAAATATCGTGTCCGCCTCCGACAAAATCGATGACAGAACCGGATTCCCGCGTCTCGCGGACGATGTAAGACCGGTTAAGAATGTCGGCGTCACTCAACGCGTTGAACAGGGTCATGCCCCGCTCGCCGTCGTTCTGCTTCCAAGCGTCCAGCGCAACCGTGAACTGGGACCATTTGGAAAATTTCGGACGGTAGAGATGGTCGACCGGGATCGTTTTTGAGACAAAAGTTCCTTTGACCTCGCCCGTGGGCATTGCCGTCGACTTCTTCTGCATCTTCCTCAAGATCGTTTCGAGATCCGGATAGATCCGGCGCAAGTTACTCGAAACGTTTACCTGTACCGTCTCCACCCCGGTGTGTACCTCCGACAACCGCTGGAGGGTTTCTTGCTGGGCGGGACCCAAGTCATCCTGATTGAGGAACAGGTAGCTCTTTGTGTCGGAGAGACACAGTTTGATGCAGCGAAGGTTTACAATCATCATGATTTCGAGGTCGGAAAGGACGCGTTTAACGGATCTTTTGCGCCGCTGCGAAATCACTTTACCGTCGCCATCAATCCAAATCGTACTCACCATCGCATGCTATTTGTACACTATGAGAGCCGTTTGGTGAACGAATCTATTTGTTTGGTTAGGGCAGTGCCGATCGACGTCGGGTCGGCAATGCGCCGATTCGCCGCCTAGACGGCCGCCAAAGACGCCTTGAGAAGCCCCAGTTTTCCGTAGTCCACGGTGATCCGGTCCCCGGCATCAACCGGCAGCGGTGTCGCGCAGGTGCCGGTGGTAATGATCTGTCCGGCGAACAGCCCAATGCGCTCTCGAGACAGTTCGTTCGCAATCCAGCAAAGGGCTGCGCGCGGATCGCCCAAGACATTGGCACCGATGCCGGCGTGCCGTGCGCCGTCGTCAGCCCAAATGACAACATCGTGCTTCGCCAAGTCTCGTGTCCGCCACGCATCAGGCATGGGATCGCCCAACACGAACTCGTGGGCGCACGCGTTGTCCGCAATCAGTTGCGCGTCGCCCGCAGTCTCAAACGAGGCGAAGCGCGAGTCCGGAAACTCAATGCCTCCCTGCAGCGTCGCGACAGCGTCCAGCACGTCTTCGACGCTGTAGTGGGCCTGCCGCGGCGGCAGATCCTTGCCGAGCCGGAACACGAACTCAGGCTCCGCAACTGACATCCTGTTGTGACCAAACGGTATTTCAGCACCGCCCGCATGGACTCGGTTTGCGTGCAGCCGACCGGCCAACGGACCGTCTACACCAATGTGCGCCTGACCCGCCTTGCTGGTTGCGGCAATCTTCCAACCCGCAACGGGTCTGTCACTCCTCTCCGCGAGCTTGGTTTGAATGGCGTAGCCATCCCCTCGCGACATCGGCCTTAGGTCCTCGGGTAAAGACTCCATGACGGATCCATCCTGCCAGCATCGCCAGATCTCCCCGGCGGCTGCCTCCACATGGTCCGGCCTCATACCCATCTCCGTCACGTCCTCAGAAGACGACGTTCGTTCCCAGGATACGTTCGATCAACCAGATCGCTCCGGCGAAGAATGCCAACCCGCACAGAACTACGGCCCCGATGATGGCCATGTCTCTAGGTGTGGCTTCCCGGGTCTCCCGTTTCTCCGGTTGCCGCATATGACCCACCTTTCGAGCGTCGATCACCTTTTGGGAAAGCATCGCCGGATGTTGGGTCGTTGCCAAGCGGTGTGGACGGGACGGAAGCCGTCAGGAGGCCATTCGCTCCGCAATCGAGACGATACGCCGCATGTCGCGCAGGACTGGTTTCTCAATCAGCTTACCGTCGATCACCACAAGTCCGGTGTCCGCTTCCTCAAAAGTGGCAATGATCCGCCGCGCCTGTGCGATCTCTGCCTCGCTCGGTGTGAAGACTCCGTTCAGAATGGGGATCTGCTTGGGATGGATCGACCCTTTGCCACTGAAGCCCAAATCCCTGGCAAGCGATGCCTCCCGCCGCATGCCCTCGGGATCCTCCAGGTCGAGAAAAGGGACGTCGATGACGTCAAGCCCGGCACCAGCCGCTGCGTGAACGACGCGCGAGCGGGCGTAGAGCAGAGGTTCCCACGCGTTGCGGCACCGAAGTTCCGCCGCCATGTCCACCCCGCCGAAGAAGAGCGCGTCAATCCGGTCGCTTGACCGTGCGATCTCATGCACAGATTCCAGGCCCTGGTTTGTCTCGATGATCACGTGGAGCCGGCTGCCATGTCCGCGTTCTGACAGGAGATCGTCCAGCCAAACCACCTCGTCGGGCGTGCGGACCTTGGGCAGCATGAGCGCGGGCGGTGGTGTGTCGGTGTTGAGAACCGCCTGCACATCCGCCAGCCCGAACGCATCCCGCAGGCAGTTTATCCGGACAATCCGCTCGACACCGTCGTCGGCCTGAGGTTCAGCGAACAATGCCAACGCCCGTTCCCGGGCCACGGCCTTGTCCTTCGGCGCGATCCCGTCTTCCAGTTCCACGCAGACGATGTCAGTGCCGGATGCGAGCGCCTTTGGGAACATGTCCGGTCTTAGGCCTGGTGAGAAAATGAAGCTGCGGCGCGGCCGGACTTGGCGGTCCTTTGACATGTCTCAGTTCCGTTCTGAAGTCGAAATCGAAGGCCTCACACGACTAGCCCGAGGCGGCGTCCGGATCAAATGTCATGCTCGGGTCGCGGCCGGGTGATGCCCCCACTGATCCGTTTTCGTGATATGGCCCTCTGCCAAGCCAACCCGCACCGGCGGAAGAACGCCAGGGAAACCATCGCCCATGTATTCATTGCTGTCAGGATTGAGCGTTGTGGAGGCGGCGGCTTTCGTTGCTGCTCCCTTGGCCGGGATGACCCTGGCGCAGTTGGGCGCGGAGGTCATCCGGGTCGACCCCATCGGCGGCGGTCTCGACCACAAGCGTTGGCCGCAAGCGCGCGAGACGGGGCACAGTCTCTACTGGGCCGGGCTCAATAAAGGCAAGAAGTCCATCGCCGTCAATCTGGGCCAACCAGAGGGCCGGGAACTCGTTCAAGCCTTGGCGACAGCGGCTGATGGCGGAGACGGAACGCAAAGGGGCATTCTGCTGACGAATTTCGCGACCTCACGCTGGTTGTCCCAAAAAACCCTCGCCGAAAAGCGGGCTGATGTGATCTCCGTCGCGGTAAAGGGCAACCCCGACGGAACGACCGCTGTGGACTACACAGTGAATTGCGCTGTCGGCTATCCAACCCTAACGGGGGCCGACGAGAGGCCGGTCAATCATGTGCTGCCGGCCTGGGATATGGGATGCGGCCTCCACGCTGCCCTTGGTTTGCTGGGCGCCCTGCGTCATCGGGAGCAAACCGGAGAGGGCCAACGGGTCGAGGTCTCGCTGACCGATGTTGCCATGGCGATGGTCGGGAACCTTGGCCAAATCGCCGAGGTTGAGGTCAACGGAACGGAGCGGGGACCGATCGGGAATGATCTCTACGGTTCGTTCGGCCGGGACTTTGAGACCCGGGATGGGCGCCGAGTGATGCTTGTCGCCCTGACGCCGAAACAGTGGCAGGGGCTGTGCCGCATAACAGGGATCGAGACCCGGGTTGCCGCCCTGGAAGAGGCGCTTGGCGTGGACTTCGGAGACGAGAGTGCCCGGTTCGAGTGGCGGTCGGTCCTCTGCGCCCTGATCGAGCCTTGGATCGCGACGAACGACTTGTCGGTTGTCGGAACGGCCTTGGACGACGCTGACCTCGCTTGGGGGCCGTATCAAACTGTGACGGAAATGCTTGCCTCCGACCCAAGGGCGTCGACCGACAATCCAATGTTTTCGCGCGTCTCTCATCCGGGTATCGGCCCAGTTCTGACGCCCGGTTCGCCGATAGACTTCAGTGCTCTGCCCCGTCGGGAACCCGGCGCCGCTCCCCTCTTGGGAACAGATACCGAAGCGGTGCTGGCTGATCGATTAGGGCTGTCGCAGGCCGAGATCGGACGGCTGCACGACGCTGGCACCGTGCAGATAGCCGGTTAAACGCCTATATCGGACACAACATCCTACCAACACACTTGGGCTGGCTGGCGCGTGTCCTTATTGTTGTTGAACGCCTGTCATGAAATGGAGACCTCTTATGGGGCTGGCGAGCGAACAGTCCGACCTGGATATCGCCGACATCGATTGGTCGTCGATGTTGGTGTCGCGGCGTCCTCATGTGAGGGCGGATCTGCCATACGCGCTCTATGAGTTCTCGAATTTCTTCGATGGCACCGTCTACAACGCTCTGGCAGCCGAGTACCCGACAAACGCCGATGCCTGGCAAGAGGTCCAGCAGCGCATGGATCGGAAGATTGACATCAGCAGCAACGGCACAGACTTCGCGTCGATTGTTGCGGGGTCCCCGATCTGGAGCGCCTGGGTCGCGCACGTTCGATCAGACGCGTTCAAGAGAGACGTCGTCGCGTTCTGCTGGCCGGCCCTTTTGTCGTACCTGGAGCGGGGGCAGATCGCCCATCCGGGTGTGCTGGAACTCGTCCGTGACGCGCCCAGCGCCGAGGTCGGCATTGACCGGTTGACGGGCGTCCTGGAGCCGAACATGAACTTTTCAATCATGCGGCCGGGCGACGTCAACACACCCCATAGTGATGGGCTCCACAAAGTAATCGCCCTCCTGTTCTATATGCCGACACCGGACTGGCGGCAGGAGTTCGGCGGGCGCACCATCTTCTACCGGCCGCCCGAGGGCTTTGAGAGCCTCTCCTGGTTCAAACCCAAGGGTAATCGGATCGCTGAAGCGGATCTGAACACCTTTTTCCAGGATGTTCCGATCGGTCATGTCGCCGCGTTTGAGAAGAACAATCTGGCGATGTTCGTGAAAGCCACGAACTCCTACCACGCCGTTGCCCCGATCAGGGCGCCGGAAGGCCCGCTCCGGCGAACCTTCTTGTACACGCTGAAGGCGCCTTAAGGCCGTTGGGGTAGAGGGCCATGGGGCGCGTTCTGGAAGACGGCAAGTTGGATGCTGAGTTCGTTGATTGGTCATCGACGTTGCTGTCGACCCGGCCGCATCACAAGGCGGACCTGCCGTTCGCTTTATTTGAGTTTCCCAATTTTATCGACGACACCGCCTACGAGGCGCTCGTCAGCGAGTATCCGTCAGCGGAGCATGCCTGGCTCGAGAAGCACTACCGCCTTGATACGAAAATAGACATCAGCAGCAATGGGCCGAACTTCGAGCCAATTCTAGATAGGTCTCCGATTTGGCGCTCGTTCGTTGACCATGTTTGCTCGGAGACCTTCCGCCGGGATGTCATGACGTTCTGCTGGCCGGTTCTGCAGGACTATGCGGCGAGAGATCTGATTGCCAATGATCGTGTCCTGGAGGTCGTTCAGGGAGCCTCGAACGCGCAAGACGGGATCGATCGCTTTGTCGATGTTCTGGAGACGAACCTGAACTTCTCGATCATGCGGCCCGGTGATCTGAACGCACCGCACAGCGACAGCATGCCGAAAGTCGTCGCCCTTCTCTTTTACATGCCGACGCCGGATTGGCGGGCGGAGTATGGCGGCCGGACCATGTTCTACCGGGTGCCGGAAGGCTATCAGAGCCGCCCTTGGCACCGGGAGACGGTTGGAAATCGGGTGATGGAGCCGTTCGTTCAGGCCTTTGTCAAAGAAGTTCCTATTGGTCATGCCGCCGCGTTCGAACGGAACCATCTGGCGATGTTCGTGAAATCAAAGAACTCATTTCACGCCGTCGCGCCGATCCGGGGACCGCAGGGAGTGGAGCGGCGCACGTTTCTCTACACGTTGAAGCTTAGGGACAGCCTCACCTGACGTTTCTTGGACGCCGGTCTATTCCTCGACCGCGCTCCCGTCGTCCGTCCCGTACTCCTTGGCCGCGCGGAGGTCGATTTCGCGGATGAAGGAGTCCTTCCCGTCCGTGTAGGCGCCCAGGTCGTGCGCGAACTCCACCGCAAGTCTGGTTTTCAGCCGTTCGTAGGAGATACGCGCGTCGACGTGGCGCCGGAGATAGTCTCGAAACCGGATGTGCCGCCCCACCTCTGGGTCGTTCCAGGCGAACACATGGGCGTTGCACGGCGCCTTGCCGGTCCTTTTGAAGTAATGCCGGGACGGCATTCCGTGGGGGCCATAATAGTCGAACCCAAGCCCGGCCATCGCCTCGATGCAGCGTTTCCCATCTTCCAGGGAATGCACCGTCGGCATCACGTCCAGAACTGGTTTGCAGTCCATTCCCGGGATGGCGGTGCTGCCGATGTGAAAGACCTCCACGACCGCGTCTCCGCACTCAGCAAGGATCCGGGCGCGGACATCTGCGAAACGCTCGATCCAGTCGACACTCCACCGCACGAGACGGACCTCCGGAGTCCGAGACTTCGCGGTGGGCCCGGTAAACCTGGACCGGCTCATAGTGTTCGCTCCACACCGCCTCGCACGGCGCCGGGATCTGTCCGCCCCCAGAGGATCTCATGACCCTCCGGCAGGGCTCGGCTGTTCGGCATGGAAAGCCAAAGGCGCAACAGCAACCGCGACTTCCCGGCCGCGGCATCGTCCTCATAAGCTGTTCGGCCGTGGTAGACGACATGGTTGTTCAAGAGCTGGATGTCCCCCTCTTCGAACGGGCTGTTGAGACAGCTTTCCTCTGCGATGTCGGCCAAGAGGTCCAAGGCGGCGTTCTGATCCGGCGTCAGCCGAGGGACGAACTCGAACTCCTGGGCCTGCTCGACATATGTCCTGGAATACTGGCTGGTCAGCTTGCCGTCGCGCACACCAAAGATGGGCAGCGCGAAGACCTTTTCCTGCCCGGGTCCGTCTTCATCCTCCGGTCTCGATCGCCAATAGTCCTGGCATAGGAGTGCGTGGAGATCGGGGCGCCGGCGAAGGATCTCGTTGTGAATGTGTGGAATGCTGGCGAGTTTGCTGACGCCGCCCTGCAAGCCGTTCTGGACGCACAGCAGCGCGATCGCATCACACCGGTCGGTATGAAACCGCAACGGGCCCGACGACCGTGCCCGGGCTCTTGAGGCCAGCACGGCCTGATCACCTGAAGCCTTGGCGCTCAGTTGCATCTGGACCCTGCCACCGTCGCTGCTTTCATCCCTGACTTCGCCGATGATCTCGCCCGCCGCGGTCTGGTGGAGTGCTGTCCCGAGATGGCAGCCGATGCCCCAGAAGATCGAGCGCAGTGCCGTATTGTCGTAGTCGCGGACGGGGAAGCCTTTCAAGCGAACGACCCCCCGGCCATCCTCCAACTCCGATCGGATACTGTCGAAGAATCCGGCCAGCGAGGGTAACGGGAAGGCATCCACGTGGAAGTCCGGTGCCCGCAAGCCCAGTTCAGATACACGCCGCCATGCGCGGTCGATCTCATTGACGGCGCCTTGAGGCCAAGCCCGGCACCAAGTTGCGTCGTTCTCCAAGGTCTCGCCCGTCCAGACGCACGGGCCGGAAATGGGCTGGGCTGCGGTCATCTCATGCCCCAGGGTGATGGATCGTGACATGCAGGTTAGCGGAGAGTCAGGTTTACGAAAACGCGCTCACCGCATGCGGGCCCTTCCATCCCTGCGACGGACCCACTACTGAAGTCCGTAACGATCTGGAGGGAGAGACATGGCGGGACGGCTTGACGGAAAAACGTGTCTGATCACGGCGGCGGCGCAGGGTATCGGTAAGGCGACCGCACTCGCCTTCGCGGCAGAGGGTGCGCGGGTTGTTGCGACGGATGTGAACATGGCGGCGCTGGGGGCGTTTCCCCGCGATCCGAACATCGAAACCCATCTGCTGGATGTGCTCGCACCTGAGTCGATCGAGAGGGCGGCCCAGGAGATCGGCGCTGTCGACGTTCTGTTCAATTGTGCGGGATTTGTTCACCACGGGGCGCTGCTCGAGTGTGACGAGGAAGCGTGGGACTTCTCCTTCGCGCTGAACGTCAAGGCGCAGTATAGGATGATCCGCGCCTTCCTGCCCGCGATGCTGGAGGCGGGGGGCGGCTCCATCATCAACATGTCCAGTGTGTGTTCCAGCCTCAAGGGACTGCCAAACCGGGCTGTTTATGGTGCGAGCAAGGCAGCCGTCATCGGCCTGACGAAGTCGGTATCCGCCGACTACATGACGCGCGGCATCCGATGCAACGCGGTGTGCCCGGGTACCGTCCAATCGCCCTCGCTGGATGCGCGGATCGATGCGTTCGATGATCCGGAACAGGCCCGGAAGGACTTCATCGCGCGGCAGCCTTTGGGGCGGCTTGGAACGGCAGAGGAAATCTCGTCCCTGGTGCTTCACCTGGCATCCGACGAGAGCGCTTACACAACGGGACAGGCCTTCGTGATCGATGGAGGAATCCTGGGATGACCATTGTCCAGGAGCCGCTTCCACTTTCGGCGTTCCAGGCCGCCGCGGCACGGATTGAGGGCCGTGTGAGAAAGACACCCCTCCTGGATGTAGAGCCGGTCATGGACTCGCCCGGTGGGGCGCGGTCTCTTTTCTTGAAGCTTGAGAACCTGCAGCCGACCGGATCCTTCAAGGTTCGGGGCGCCTCCAACACCGCGGCCGTTTTGACGGACCAGGAGCGGGCGCGAGGATTGATCACGGCGTCGGGGGGCAACCATGGCTTGGGGGTCGCTTATGCCGCGATGAATGCGGGCGTGCCCGCCCTGATTTTTGTCCCGTCCTCCACACCGGAGAAAAAGCGGGAGGCAATCGGCAAGCTGGGCGCCGACGTCATCGTCGAGGGAGCGGTCTGGGATGACGCAAACGCGGCAGCCCTGGCCCGGGCCGAAGCCGACGGCATGACCTATATCCACCCATTTGCCGATACCCGGGTGATTGCGGGTCAAGGGACGATCGCGTTGGAAGTCCTGTCGGCTATGCCGGAGATCGATACGCTTGTGGTTGCCATTGGCGGCGGCGGATTGATCGCTGGCGTCGCGACTGCGGCAAAACTTCTCAAACCCTCCATCCGGGTCATCGGTGTAGAGCCGACGGGCGCACCGACCCATCTGGAGAGCCGTCGTGCCGGCCGTGTCGTCACGCTGGACCGCATCGAAACGGAGGCCGGAACGCTGGCGCCAAGAAGGTCGGATGCGCTCAACGTCTCACTGATCACTGAGTCCGTGGATGAGATTGTACTGGTTTCGGATCAGGCCATGCGGGAGGCCGCAGGGTGGCTGTGGCGTGAATGCGGGGTTGCCGCGGAGTTGAGCGGAGCGGCAAGCGTCGCCGCGCTTGCTGAGGGACTTGTTCCCGAAGGTGGGGTGGTTTCGGCAATTGTTTGCGGTGCCGGTACCGACGGCCTGCGGTCAAGCTGACTAGGTGTGATTAGCGGCTGCGGATTTCGCTTACCAGGCGCTTCGCATCCCGGCAGGCGAGGCTGGTGTGAAGACCTTGCCGGACTTTCCGGATCTTCGGCACAACGCTTCGCGTCTGATAGGTGTTCCGTTGATCTGTCGACAGATGTTTACGCCGCTGTGCCTCGTTCAGGATCCGCGCAATGGTGATCACCGCGAGATCGGCGAGTTCGCTATCCCGGCAGGATCTGGAGGACAAAACGCCTGCGGCGTCTGCGAGTTGAAAAATTTCCTGCCTCATTTCCAGAGGCATAGCTTGTGCGGGCGCCAAATCAACTAAGAGGAAGCCTGATAGGGCAATGCCGGCCAACAGCAGACGTCGGCGGAGATGAAGATTCAGGAGTGCTTTGTACATCAAAAGCCTAACCGACGTTCATAGTTTCCGATCGAACCTGTTGCACCCTCTCACCTCTCAAGATGTTGTGCGATTCGCGGCGCGAATCAACCTGATAGTTAAGAGAGGTTAATTATCCTTATTAATGAGTATGTTCGTCCCGCAACGAATGGGCATGCCACCCTATCAGGGGGTCGCTTTCCTTAATTCTGGGGGGAATGATTCGCGAAATACAGGAAGAGACGAAAAAATGTAACGCTTCATCCATTTTTCATTCACCTACCTGTCATCCCACTGCCGCGCACATCTGATAACGCCCATTCGGCACCGTTGAGGTGCGGCAAAATCAGGGGCACACGATGGCGACGGACTCGGCAGATCAACGGGAGATCTTGAACGTTCTGTTCCTTTGTACCGGGAACTCTGCGCGCAGCATTCTAGCGGAGGCGGTCATGAACAGGTTGGGAATGGGTCGCTTCAGAGGTTACTCGGCGGGCTCTCACCCCAAAGGGTAGGTTCACCCCTACGCCATCGATCATTTGCGCAACCAGAACTACATCACCGATTCGTTCCGGTCCAAAGACTGGGAAGAGTTCGCGTTGCCGGACGCGCCGAGAATGGATTTTGTGTTCACCGTTTGTGACAACGCCGCGAATGAGGTTTGCCCTGTCTGGCCGGGGCAGCCGATGACGGCCCACTGGGGTGTACCCGACCCGGCCGCTGTCGAGGGTAGGGAGGCCGAGAAGCGGCAAGCGTTTGCCGAGGCCTTTCGTATGTTGCATAACCGCATCGACATCTTCACAAATCTGCCGATGCGGTCGTTGGACAAGCTGGCGCTTCAGAGGCAGCTCGACAAAATCGGTGACTCTAGCTCTTGAGTACTCAAAAGTTCTATCGGTCCCGCCGCCTTGCTGCAGAGGCGCTGGGGACCTGCGCTCTGGTCGCGACCGTGGTCGGCTCCGGCATCATGGCCGACGCTTTGGCCGGCGGTAACGACGCGGTCGCTTTGCTTGGAAACACGATCGCCACGGGCGCGATCTTGTACGTGCTGATCACGATCTTCGGTCCGATATCAGGGGCGCACTTCAACCCGGCGGTCACGATGATGTTTCGTCTCCGCGGTGACATCGACACCAACGAAGCGGCACAGTTCGTGGTGTTTCAGATCCTGGGTGCGATCGCAGGGACTCTCGTTGCCCACGCAATGTTTGAGCTGCCGCTGGTCGACCCTTCCATGAAAGTACGGACAGGGCCGTCCCAATGGTTCGCGGAAGCGGTTGCCACGTTTGGACTGGTCTCGACAATTCTGGGATGCATCCGCTTCCGACCGGATGCTGTCGCGACAGGGGTCGGCCTCTACATCACGGCGGGGTATTGGTTCACGGCGTCGACCAGTTTCGCCAATCCGGCGGTGACCATCGGCCGTACGCTGACCGACACGTTCTCCGGCATTCAGCCGGTGGACGCGCCGATGTTCATTGTCGCGCAATTGGTGGGCGCTGCGGCTGCGCTGTACATCTGGCAATGGTTCCTGAAGGCAAAGCCCAAGGATTGACGCCGCTCAAGGCTCGGGGCGGCACCGGACGATGTTGGTCGCCTCCAGCGTCATCACCTCCTCATCATTCTGATTGAAGGTCCGTGCCTTGAGGCCGACATAGCCGATCCCGGGCTTCGAGCCCGAGGCGCGAACCGACATGACCTCCCACGTGGCCCGGATGGTGTCGCCGGGCCGTACGGGCTTGTGCCAGCGGACATAATCCAGGCCGCCCGCGCCAATCCCCGTAGCCTGTAGTCCGTTCGCCTGCCATAGAAGCCGGAAGGTCACTGCGAGCGTCTGGAACCCGCTTGCGATCACACCGCCGAAAGGCGTGTCCTTCGCCCCCTCCGTTGAGATGTGAAACGGCTGCGGATCATACTGCCAGGCGAAGTCGATGATCTCCGACTCGGTCAGTGTCTTGGATTGACTGTCGTAGAGCTGTCCGACCTCGAAATCCTCGAAATAGAGCGGGGGGTGCATGCCGTCACCTTGCTCAGCGGATCTGTGCGGCGATTGCTTCGCCCAGGTCTTTGGTGGAGGCCTGCCCGCCCAGATCCGGGGTCTTTGGGCCACCCCCGTCCAAGACTTCTTCAATTGCGGTCACGATGGAGTCCGCGGCTGCCTGATGCCCCATATGTTCCAGCATCATCGCACCCGACCAGATCTGGCCGATCGGGTTCGCGATACCCTTGCCTGCGATGTCCGGGGCGGACCCGTGTACCGGCTCGAACATGGAGGGAAATTCCCCCTCAGGATTGATATTCGCGGACGGCGCGATGCCGATCGAACCCGCGACGGCCGGGCCGAGATCGGACAGGATGTCGCCGAACAGATTGGAGCCGACCACCACGTCGAACCAGTCCGGGTGCAGGACGAAGTGCGCCGTCAGAATATCGATGTGGAAGGCGTCCGTATCGACGTCTGGGTACTCCGCCGCGATCGCTTTGAAGCGCTCGTCCCAGTACGGCATGGTGTGGATGATGCCGTTCGACTTGGTGGCGGACGTCACCTTCTTCTTCCCGACGCGCTGGCAAAGATCGAAGGCGTACCGCATGACCCGGTCTGTGCCCATCCGGGTCAAAACCGTCTGCTGTACCGCCTGCTCATAGGGCGTTCCCTCATGCAAACGGCCGCCGATCTCCGAGTATTCACCCTCGCAATTCTCCCGCACGACCCAAAAATCGATGTCCTCGGGACCGCGGCCGGCGAGAGGGCAGGTCATTCCCTTCATCATCCGGATCGGGCGGAGGTTGATGTACTGCTGCATCTTCCGCCGGATCGGGATGAGAAGTCCCCAGAGCGAGACGTGATCCGGAACGGTCGGGAAGCCGACGGCGCCCAGGAAAATGGAATCGAAAGTCGCCAGGTGATCGAAACCATCGTCCGGGACGAAGGCGCCCGTCTTGACGTAGCGGTCGCATCCCCAGTCGAATTCCGTAAAGTCGTATTCGAGGCCGTGCTTGGCGCCGACGGCCTCAAGCACTTTGATGCCTTCGGGGATGACCTCCCAGCCGATCCCATCACCTGGGATCACCGCGATCTTCATCTTCGACATAGGGTACTCCGAGAAATCCTGTTGGATGCGGCTCGGAGCCTACAGCCCCCAGCGCGGATTGCCAGCAGGGCACGTTCCACATCCCGGGAATTTACGGTTCCTGCCGGCGCCGAACCATCTGTTGGGCCATTTCGTCGAGCTCAGCCTGTTCGATCCGCCCAAGACGAACCCGCTCCCGCTCCTGTTCCAGTTCGCGCGCCGCCTCGACCTTCTTGACCTCGGCAAAGGCGTCGGAAACCACAACAAGCGCCTCCTCCACCAGGGCCTTGTGGGCCGTGATCTGTTCGTCGATCTGTTTCAGCTTCGTTTTGGACACGCCTAGGTACGCGGCAAGGGTGATACCGCCTGCATAGTCCTTCTGAGCCGCTGCCTTCTCCTGCTCGATCCGGTCGAGCAGCGACTGGCGCTGACCCTCAATCGCTTCCAGTTCCGCCCGGAGCTGGCCGAGATGGCGCCTCTTCTCATCGAGCTCCCAGTCCCTGAGACGGATCAACTGGTCGAACTTGCTCATGCGTCCCTAACCCGGCAGCCATGGTGTCCTGAAAGGCTACTGTTGATCGTCGTCGATGATGCCCAGAATGCCATCAAGCGTCTCATAGCACTCTTCCAGGGATGAGCGCTCATTCTTGTCCTGGTTCAGGAACGTCTCGAGAGAGGGTTGGTAGCGGATGGCCTCGTCCACCTCCGGATCGCTGCCTTTCCGGTAGGCCCCGAGCCGGATCATGTCCGCCATGTTGTCATAGGCTGCCAGAAGCGCCCGGGCTTTGCGGACCACCCGGTTCTCATCTTCCGTATTGCAGTCGGGCATCATCCGGCTGATGGAGCGGAGGATATTGATCGCGGGATAGCGGCCCCGGTCCGCGATCTCCCGTTCCATGACGATATGACCGTCGATGATGCCGCGCACCGCGTCGGCGATGGGTTCGTTGTGGTCGTCGCCTTCCACCAGCACTGTGAAAATGCCGGTGATGGTGCCCTGGCCGGTCCCGGGGCCCGCCCGCTCCAGCAAGCGGGGAAGTTCCGCGAAAACCGTCGGCGTGTATCCTTTGGACGCCGGAGGCTCGCCGGTCGCGAGGCCGATCTCCCGCTGTGCCATGGCGAAGCGGGTGACGCTGTCCATCATGCACATCACTGTCTTTTCCTCGTCCCGGAAGTATTCCGCGATGGCGAGGGTCATCTGAGCGGCCTGTCGCCGCATCATCGGCGCTTCGTCGGACGTGGCGACCACGACGACGGTCCGGGCAAGACCTTCCTCTCCGAGATAGTCCTGGATGAACTCCTGAACCTCGCGCCCGCGTTCTCCGATCAGACCGATCACGCTGACTTCGGACGCGGTGTAGCGGGCCAGCATGGACAGGAGAACGGATTTGCCCACGCCGGAACCGGCGAAGATGCCCATCCGCTGACCCCGGCAGATCGAGGTGAACGCGTTGATCGCCCGGACCCCGGTGTCGAGCTTCCCTCCGAGGCGCTGTCTGAGATGCGCCGCCGGCGGTCCCGCCTTGATCGGATACGCCTTCGGTCCCGCACCGAGGGCCCCTTTACCGTCGATCGGCTCCCCCATAGCGTTGACGACCCGCCCCAGCCAGCCGTTGTGTGGATACACAACAGGGGCCGCATCCGAGATCTCTGCACGGCTGCCGATACCAATACCTTCCAGCGGCCCGAACGGCATGGCGAGGGCTTGGCCGTCTTTGAAGCCAACCACTTCACAGGTGACCCTGCCACGTGCCCTGGACTGCAAGTGGATCCGGTCGCCCACGGAGAGTGCCCGCTCCACGCCACCGATCTGGACCATCATTCCCTGGATCGCGGTCACCCGGCCGTAGAGCCTGAACTCGGAGATGTTTTCGATCTCCGACGCGGTGATCGACAGCATGGTTGCCATCGTGTCTCCGTTAAGGGTTTTGTTTCTTTGGTAAAGTTCAAGATATCACGAATTTCGCGGTTCGCCGACGGCACCTTGTAGGGACTGTAACGAATTCGATCCTGGCAGAGCCGGTTTTGTTAACTATTCCTTGAGGAATCCCACCTATCTTAACAATTGAATAAGGACGGGCCGCAAAGGCCATCGGAGGGTTGTAAAATGCGGGTGTTGCTGGTCGAGGATGATGTTTCAACGGCACAAAGCATCGAGCTGATGCTTAAGGCCGAAGGGATTTTCGTGGACCTTGCCGATCACGGTGAGGACGGCTTGGAGATCGGCCGCCTCTACGACTACGACATGATCATCCTGGACCTCATGCTCCCGGATATCGACGGCTACGAGGTGCTTCGCCGCCTCCGGGCCGCTCGGGTGGAGACCCCGATCCTGATCCTTTCCGGGCTCGCCGAGCTTGATAACAAGATCAAGGGCCTCGGTTTTGGCGCGGACGACTACCTGACCAAGCCTTTCGATCGTCGCGAGCTGATCGCCCGTATTCAGGCGATTGTCCGCCGCAGCCAAGGTCACTCTGACTCGGTCATCAAGACCGGCCGCCTGACGGTGAACCTCAGCACCCGCTCGGCGGAGGTCGACGGCCAGTCTGTGCATCTCACCGGCAAAGAGTTCGGTATTCTGGAGCTTCTCTCCCTCCGAAAGGGCACCACCCTTACCAAGGAGATGTTCCTGAACCACCTTTACGGCGGCATTGATGAGCCTGAGTTGAAGATCATCGACGTCTTCGTGTGCAAGATCCGCAAGAAGCTTTCGAAAGCGACCGGTGCTGGCAACTACATCGAAACCGTCTGGGGACGTGGTTACGTTCTGCGGGATCCGGAGTCGAGCGTGAAGCCGAGTTCCAACGCCGCCTGACGCTGCAAGGCTCCGCAAGACGGGCGCCAGAAAGACAAAAACCACCCAGGCTGATACCGGGTGGTTTTTTGTTAGATCCGTTAACGTCCGGCTACTTCTTTGTGGGTTGGTACAGACCGCGTTGCCCCGACACAGGCGCGAATCGGTCGGTGATGCCGATCACCGTTTCCGCGCCGCCGAGATACAGATAGCCATCCGGCTGCATAACGTCAGCGATGTTGTTCAGGACCTGTGTCTTTGTCGGCTGGTCGAAGTAGATCAGCACGTTCCGGCAGAACACCACATCAAAAGTGCCGAGCGACCGGGGGTGATCCAACAGGTTGAACTCGCGGAACATGGCCTGACGGCGAAGTTTGTCGTCGATCTGCCAGCGGTCACCATCCTGCTTGAAATACTTGACCAGCAATTGGATCGGCAGCCCGCGCTGAACCTCAAACTGAGAGTAGACGCCGCTCTTGGCACGCTGGAGCATCTCCGCGGAAATGTCCGTCGCCATGATATCGATGCGCCATCCGGCGACCTTGGCCCCAAGCTCAGCCATCAGCATGAGGAGCGAGTACGGCTCCTGACCGCTGGAGCACGCGGCACTCCAGATTTTGATGCTCCGCTTCGACGCCCGTGAGGTCATGAACGTCGGCAGCACCGTGTCCCGGAACTGGTCGAACGGTTTGGTGTCCCGGAAGAAGAGGGATTCGTTGGTCGTCATCGCGTCGACCACATCCCGGATCAGGGACGCTTCCCCCCGTGTCCGAAGGGAATGCACCAACTCATCCAACGTCTTGAGCTGCTTCTTCCGGGCGATCGGCATCAGCCGGCTTTCCAGCAGATAGCTCTTGTCGGGGGTGACGACGAGGCCGGATCGCTTCTTCAGCAAGTCGGCGAGGAAATCGAAATCTGCCGTCTTCATGCGGCACTCCTCGACGCCAGGCGTCCAATATGTCCGCCGATCTCCGAGATCGGCAGAATGGCTGAGCAGAGGCCCGCGTTCGCGACGGCGCCTGGCATACCCCAGACGACACTTGTCGCTTCATCCTGCGCCACCACCGTGCCGCCCGCGTTCACGATCACTTCCGCACCGCCTCGGCCGTCATGTCCCATACCGGTGAGAATCACGGTGAGGACCTTACCTCCATACGTTTTGGCAAGGCTTCGGAGCATGGGGTCCACAGCCGGACGGCAGAAGTTCTCAGGCGGGTCCTGGTTCAGTTTGATCCGCCGGGACCCGCCATCGGCGATCACGGTCATATGGTAGTCGCCCGGCGCCACATAGATCCGGCCACCCTGCAAAGTCTCGCCATCCTTGGCTTCCTCGCAGGGCCAGCCCGTGCTTCGGGTGATGTGTTCGGCCAGGATGGTCGTGAACGTGGCCGGCATATGCTGTGTGATCACGATCGGCTGGTGTATCGACTTGGTCAGATCCCCGAGCACTTTGAAGAGAGCCTGGGGACCGCCCGTGGAACTTCCAATGGCGATGATGTCCGGCATGGCGGCACCACCTTTGCGAAGGCTTGGCGGCCCGCCCGCTGCCGGAGCAGCGGCCCGGCGGTCAGTGGACTGGGGCCGCGTGCCGGCATCGCGCGCATCTGTCGCGCAGGCGGTCGGGGGCCGTCGGTCTGCTGAGAATGGGCGTGGTGCGGCACGGTCCGCCGCACTCCTATCCGCGACGGGAGAGGCCACGGGCTTTGCCGCATCCGGCAAGGGTTCCCGGCGCTTGCGCCGACGTTGGGCACCGAACGTCTTAACCCGCTCCAGCAGGGCTGTATTGAAATCTGCTTGTCCGGTCAGTTCCCGCGAACTCGACGGCTTCGTCAGATAGTCCTTGGCGCCGAGTTGCAGGGCCTTGATCGAGATGTCCGCATTTCGTGCCGTCAGGGTGGAGGCCATGACGATCGCCACGTCCGGCTCGATCTCCAGCAGTTGCGGCAGCGCTGTGATCCCATCCATACGCGGCATCTCGATATCGAGAACGATCACATCGATGCCACCACGTTTCAGCGCGTTGACAGCCATCTGACCGTCGCCGACCGAAGACACGATCTCGACGTCTGGGTCTTGCTCCAAGGCGCGGGTGAACAGGCCCCGGATCACTGCCGAGTCGTCGACAAGCATGATGCGGTAGGCGTTCGCGGACCGGGGTGCCTTGGCCGGTCGGCCTGTGGGCGATAGGGCCATGTTAAATCAGCCCTACTTGAGAGAACTTCGATTCAATGATTTCGCTGTCAAAAGGCTTCATTATGTATTCGTTGGCGCCCGCACCGATGGCTTCGCGGATGTGATCCAGGTCATTCTCGGTTGTGCAGAAGACGACGATCGGTGCGTCTCCACCGGGTAGTTTCCGCAGCTCCCTCAGGAACTCGATCCCGTTCATCACGGGCATGTTCCAGTCGAGGAGGACCGCTTCCGGAAACTCTGGCTGGCAGGCGTCCAGCGCCTGTTGACCGTCGGCAGCCTCGACCACCTTGAATTGGAGCTGTTCGAGGATCTTTCTCGCAACCATTCGCACGACCTTAGAGTCGTCGACCACCAGACAGGTCTTCATCTGGAAACTCCTAAGGGTGACGCGACCGTGCGCACCGTGTTTTTTGACGATAGTCCGTTCAGACCATACAAATCACTGGGTTGCGAACTGTAGAACAGTCGACACGTCGAGCACAACGAGCAGCCTGTCCTTGAGGCGATGAATTCCCGTCGACACCTCGCGAATATGCCCGGCCATCGTCGGGGGGTGAGGCTCGAAAAGCGCGTCGTCGAGCGAGAGAACCTCGCCGACCTCATCGACCATTAGGCTGTAGAGCTCGCCGCCATGCTCCACGACGACACTCATCCCGTGGAGTTCCTCGGGGCGCGGGTCCATCGAAAGACGCTGCCGAACATCGATCGCGGTGACAATTCGGCCGCGCAGGTTCAAAGATCCGGCGACTTCTGGCGGGGCCAGTGGAATGCGTGTGATCTTCTGAGGGCCAAGAACATCATGAACGAGCAGTACCGGAATTCCGCATAGCTGATCGCCAAGCATAATGGAGACGTATTGCGTGGCCTCTCCGGCGGCGACGAGAGAGCGGCCCCCGGTGGTGGCAACCGCCGTGCTATCCGACGGCGCGGTGGCGGACGTGGTCGACATGCTTCTCTTTCCCCCCTAGGCCCCGACGGTCTGCGCGAGCGACTCGAGCAGCGCGTCCCGGTCCAGCTTGGCGATATAGTCCGTAAACCCGACGGCTCTACCCCGGTCGAGATCGGCCGGGCTGGTGTGCGAAGACAACGCAACGATCGGGGTATCCTGGAACCGCGGGTCTTCACGCAGCTTGCCGGTCAGCTCGAAGCCGCTCATCCCGGGCATCTCGATATCGCTGATGATGGCGTCGAAGCCGTCGTCTTCTTCGCAGACCTGGAGCGCTTCCTGACCGCTTTCCACCGCGGTGACCTCATAGCCCGCGACCGACAACAAGGGGATAAGAAGGTTTCGGAAGAACGCGCTGTCGTCGACGACAAGGATTCGCGCCTGGCGTCCGGCAAGGGCACTGCTTTCTGCCCGACCTTCGTTGCTGCCGAACCAATCGCCGTACGCCCGTGTCAGATAATAGCCCGCGTCGATGACGTCCGTGGCCTTGCCCGAGATAACCGCACTGCCCATCAGTGCGGGCGACTCAGGCCGCATCTCGACTTGGATCCGGTCCTCAACGATGTCGACGATCTCGTCCACGACAAGGCCCATAGACCGCTCACCATCCGCAAAGACCAACACCGGTTGGCGGCCGTCCGAGCCGAGGGCCATGCCATCGTCGAATGGGATCAGCGGCATCAACTGGCCACGATACTGAACGAGCGGACGGCCTTCCGTGTACTCGACCGTCGCAAGGTCGATTTCTTCCAAACGCGCTACCAGCGCGAGCGGAACTGCCTTCGGTCCGCTTGCACCAGCGCGGAAGACCAGGAGCGAGGTCGTGCTCGACGTGGTGATGGCACCGGCCTTGCCGGCTTCCATCTCGCTGCCGTCGACCATGGTGATCTCTCCGCTGGCCGCGGCAATCCCGTTCGGATCCAGGATCATGATCACACTGCCGTCGCCGAGAATGGTGTTCCCGGAGAAGAGAGAGATGTGCCGCAGGATCGGCGCGACCGGCTTGACCACGATTTCCTCGGTATCGAAGACGCGGTCGACCAGAATGCCGAAGGTGTAAGTCCCGACCTGTGTGACGACGATGAAGGTTTCCTTCTGATCGTCGATCGCCTCCAGATGCAGGAGGCGCCGCAGGGATACGAGCGGCAACAGACGATCGCGAAGCCGCAGAACCGGCGTGCCGTGCACCTCCTCAATGCGGTGCTCGCTCTCGCGGGATGCCCGGACCAGCTCAACGACACTGAGCTGCGGAATGGCAAACCGCTCCCCACCGCCTTCGACGATCAGGGCGGACACGATCGCCAGGGTCAGCGGGATCTTGATGATGAAGGTCGAGCCTTTGCCGAAGACCGACTTCAACTCAATGGTGCCACCGATTTTCTCAATGTTGGTGCGGACAACGTCCATCCCGACACCGCGTCCGGATACGGACGTGACGGCCTGCGCGGTTGAGAAGCCAGCCCGGAAGATGAACTGCTGGATCTGCTGTTCGTTCAGCGTTTCAGCTTCAGCCTCGCCGACGAGGCCGTTTGCGATGGCCTTCTCTTTGATCTTCTCGGGATCCAGGCCCTTACCGTCATCGCTGATCTCGATGATGATGTGGCCGCCCTCATGATAGGCATTGAGCAGAATGCGGCCGGTCTCGGCCTTGCCGGCATCGTGCCGTGTCTTTGGATCTTCGATACCGTGGTCGGCCGAGTTCCGCACCATGTGGGTCAGCGGATCCTTAATGAGCTCCAGCACCTGACGGTCGAGTTCCGTGTCGGCACCCAGCATTTGAAGGTCGATTTTCTTGCTGAGGTCGATCGAGAGGTCTCGAACAAGCCGTGGTAGTTTTGACCAGGCGTTTCCGATCGGCTGCATGCGCGTCTTCATCACGCCTTCCTGCAGCTCCGATGTGACTTGGCTCAACCGCTGCAACGGAACGGTGAACTCGCTGTCCTTTTCGTTGCGCGCGATCTGGAGAAGCTGATTGCGGGTCAGCACAAGCTCGCTGACCATCGTCATCAGATTCTCAAGCAGATCGACGTTCACCCGAATGGTCTGACTGGCGACCGCGGATTCTTTTGCTTGGGTGGTCGGCTGGGGCGCCTCCTCGCGCACCGCAACCTGCTTGCTTTCCTTTTTCGCTGGCGGCGGCGGCGCGGCAGCGGCCGGTGCGGGTTCCGGCTCCGGCTCTGGCTCTGGCTCTGGTTCCGGCTCGGCCGCGGCGGCGGGCATGTCGTCGGGGCCCGGGGCCTCCATGAAAGCCCGCTCCAACTCTTCGAGGCTCACCTCGCCTGGCCGGGTGCCAAGCACCTCGCTGCCGGGCGCCGGGGCATCGTCGACATCCGACGCGGCCGGTTCCGGCTCGGGCTCTGGCTCCGCTCCCTGTTCCATGGCGGCGGCCATGTCGTCGTCGTCAGCGACCGAACCCGTCTCGGCAAGATGATTGAGCCGGTCGATCAACTCCTTGTCGTCGCCATCAGGCTCGGCTTCCGTTTCCTCAAGCGTGGCGAGAAGCCACTTGATGCGGTCGAGGGATTCGAGAACCAGTGTGATCGCGCCTGGGGTGACGACCAATTCGCCATCGCGGATCCGCCCAAGCACGTTTTCAGAAGCATGTGCAACCGCCTCAAGCCTCGGCAGGCCAAGGAAACCGCATGTCCCTTTAATCGTGTGTACCAGTCTGAAGATATTGCTCAGCAGTTCCTGGTCGTTTGGATTTTGTTCCAGTCGAACCAGTTCGACATCAAGCTCAGAAATACTCTCCGATGTCTCTGTGAGAAACTCGCTCAGCAACTCATCCATGCCGGCCTCCGATATTAACTATGTCCGCTGCGGCCTACGAACTAGACCCGTGGAAACTTGTTCCGTTAACCCTAAAAGCAAGACCTTAAGAAGCTCTTAAAGTCACCTTGCGTCCGATTCAAGTCGCGATCCCCTATACATATTGCGGGTTCCAGTTGACGGAGGTCACGTCAAAGGAAGTCCGAACTCGAAACTAACCGTGTCTCTGTCCGCAGACAGTTTTATTGGCAGGCTGAACCTGGCGGCAGACGCCGCAAGGGCTGATGCTACGACCGAACGTGTATCAACGTATTCGCTGTTGACCGGCGCGGCGAGTGACTCGCGCGCAGCCTCCTCGATCCTTGCCCCGGTTCCGCTTGCGATCACTTTGGCCCCTCCGTCCTGTCCCAGTTCGACGATCACGTCGCCGCCTCGCGGCAGACAGTCGGCGGCCAGAGAGATGGCGGCCAGCAGGACTTTCACGCCGCCGGCGCGGGGGCGGATGCTGTTGAGATCGCGGCCCTCTTCAAACCGGAACCCAGTCTTTCGGGTGTCGAGATAAGCTCGGGCCAGATCCCGTGCGGCTTCGAGAGTGTGGTCATCCGTCGAACCGCCGCCGCCATAGGCGACACGGAAGAAGCTCAGCCTCGCAGACGCCTGGCGGGCGCTGGAACCGACAAGTTGCAACGCATCGGCACCCACACCTTCGCTTCCGAGAGACTCCGCTCCGAACTCCTCAATCAGTTCCACGCCGTTCACGGTGGCGCTAACCGGACTGATCAGGTCGTGGAACAGGCGCGACAGCAGGGCATCGACGAGTTTCTGAGAAAGGTCCATGGAACTGGGCTCCCGGGAGCGGCCGACAGGTTTCGGTCGCAACACGTTCATATGGCCGTTGGTTGTGACGACTTGCGGCCATCGATGCGCTCAATTGGTGAACATCCGGTTAATAGTTGTTTCTGATGGCAACATATCGAACGGTGACTCGACGCCCCCAGTGAACCGGGTCAAGCTGGTGGGGCGGTATCTGACAACCCGTCTGGAACCTCCATGAGCCTCTTCTTCGCACCCGGCCGATTTGTTCGCCTAAAGGACCAACCGGAATGGGGAATTGGTCAGATTCAGTCCGTTGTCGAAAGCCGGGTCACTGTGAATTTCGAGCATGCTGGAAAGCAGTTGATCAATACCGACCACGTCGCCCTCGTGACGGTCGAGAATGAAACAGACGCTCCGTAAGGATGGGTCTACCGATGACGGGATGGAACCGGTACCCGGGATCGGAAGAGATGAGCGAGACGATGGCCGCCGATGGCGCGACCGCCTTAAATGCGTCCGCGCCGAACACTGCCGTGGGGGACGGCAGGGTCTCTGGCGCTGACGGACATTCGGCCCAATCTGATGCGCGGCCGCACCGCCGTGGCTCTGGCAGCGGCCGCCGGCCCGGACGGCCCTTTCCGAAGGGCAGGCAGGTCGATCCAAAGGCGTTAGAGGAGATTCAGGGCCTGCTTGGGGACCGTCCCAGGCGGCGGGACCTGTTAATCGAACATCTTCATCTCATTCAGGATGCCCACGGCCATCTTTCCGCCCGGCACCTTGCCGCGCTGGCGGCGGAGATGCGTCTCGCCATGGCAGAGGTTTGGGAGGTCGCCACGTTCTACGCCCACTTCGATGTGGTGCGCGAGAATGAGGATCCGCCCGCTCGGGTCACGGTTCGGGTGTGTGACAGCCTGACGTGTTCGATGATGGGCGCGGAGAGGATCCTGGCCGAGCTGTCCGATGCGGTTGGGCCGGATGTGCGTGTGGTCCGCGCGCCTTGCATGGGCGCCTGCGACAAAGCCCCGGTCGCCGCGTTGGGTCATGCGCTGCTCGAACAGGTGGATGTAACGGAATTGGCGTCGAAGGCTGACGATGCGGTCGCCGGCACGACACCCGCCCATGCAGCCCCCCGCCATGATGACTTCGACGCTTACCGGTCCAAGGGCGGGTACGCCTTACTGGAGGCATGCCTGTCCGGTGAGCGGACGGCTGAAGACATTATCGATGTGTTGGGCAAGTCCGCCTTGCGCGGCCTTGGCGGGGCCGGGTTCCCGACGGCGCGCAAGTGGTCCTTGGTGCGCTCCAACCCTGGTCCCCGGGCCATGGCGGTCAACGGTGACGAGGGCGAGCCCGGTACTTTTAAGGACCGCTGGTTCCTGGAACAGGATCCCCACCGCATGCTTGAGGGCATGTTGATCGCCGCCAAGGTCATCGAGGCCGAGGACGTCTACATCTACATGCGCGATGAGTACCCCGACATCATCGCGACCTTGCGCGAGGAGATGGCGAAGGTCGAAGCCGCCGGCCTGGCCCGTCACACGCGACTGCATCTCCGCCGCGGGGCCGGTGCCTACATCTGCGGTGAGGAATCCGCGATGATCGAAAGCATCGAGGGCAAACGCGGATACCCAAGACATCGGCCGCCCTACGTTGCCCAGCGCGGGATCTTCGGCAGGCCGACCTTGGTTAACAACATCGAGACCCTCTACTGGATCCGCGACATCGTCGAGCAGGGGCCAGACTGGTTCAACGACCAAGGTAAGGAAGGCCATCCCGGCTTCCGGAGCTATTCGGTTTCCGGCCGGGTGAATGAGCCGGGGGTGAAAGTCGCTCCGGCTGGTGTGACCGTTCGCGAGCTGATCGACGACTACTCCGGCGGCATGGCGGATGGGCACAGCTTCTCCGCCTATCTGCCGGGTGGCGCGTCCGGCGGCATCCTGCCCGCGTCCATGGGCGATTTGCCCCTCAATTTCGGAACGCTTGAGCAGCATGGCTGCTTCGTCGGCGGCCACGCCGTGGTCATCTTGTCAGATCAGGACTCCGTCAAAGACGCCGCGCTCAACCTCATGCGGTTTTTTGAGGATGAGAGTTGCGGGCAATGCACGCCGTGCCGAGTCGGGACGGAGAAGGCCGTAAAGCTCATGGCCGACGGTGTTTGGGACCGCGGACTGCTTGGTGAGCTGTCGGCTGCCATGCGGGATGCCTCGATCTGCGGTCTTGGACAGGCGGCCAGCAACCCCGTTGCCAGCGTCATCAAATTCTTCCCTGAAGCCTTCAACGATCCACGCGAGACAGGAGAGCGGTCATGACCGGCCCGATCACCTTCGAGCTCGACGGAGAGACCGTCACCGCTGCCCCGGATGAAACGATCTGGCAGGTCGCCAACCGGCGGGGCGTCGAGATCCCGCACCTTTGCTACACGCCAGCCGACGGGTATCGGCCCGACGGCAACTGTCGCGCCTGCATGGTGGAGATCGAGGGTGAGCGGGTTCTGGCCGCCTCTTGCTTGCGCACACCCAATGAAGGAATGAAGGTCACGACGGCGTCGGAACGGGCGAAGACAGCGCGCCGGATGGTTATGGAGCTGTTGATCACCGACCAGCCGGAAAAGGACGTGGCCCACGACCCGAACTCGACGCTCTGGCATTTCGCCGACGAGATGGCGGTCTCGGAAAGCCGGTTTGAGAAGGCGGACCGTCCCTCGGCGGACTCAAGCCATCCGGCGATCGCCGTCAACATGGACGCCTGTATCCAATGCGGTCTTTGCGTCCGGGCCTGCCGGGAAGTCCAGGTCAACGACGTGATCGGCATGGCCGGGCGGGGCCCAAACGCGCATATCGTGTTCGACTTCGGTGACGATATGGGCGCCAGCACCTGTGTTGGCTGTGGTGAATGCGTCCAGGCGTGCCCGACCGGTGCGCTTATGCCGAAAAAGCAACTCGACGAGAATGGCGTGTTCGCGGGTGCGGTGGACCGGAAAGTCGACTCCGTTTGCCCTTATTGCGGCGTTGGTTGCCAGCTCACCTACAATGTGAAAGACGACCGGATCATCGCCGTTGATGGTCGGCCGGGTCCGGCCAACAGCTCCCGGCTATGTGTTAAGGGCCGCTATGGCTTTGACTACGTACACAGCGATGAACGTCTCACCGTTCCGCTGATCCGGCGGGAGGATGTACCCAAGGCGGGTTCGCTTCCGATGAACCCGTCCAATCCCTGGACCCACTTCCGGGAAGCCACCTGGGAGGAAGCGCTGGACCGCGCCGCGGCCGGTCTCAAGACCGTGCGCGACCGGGAAGGGGGCAAAGGCCTCGCGGGGTTTGGGTCTGCAAAAGGCTCGAACGAGGAAGCCTATCTGGTGCAGAAGCTTGTCCGGGTTGGCTTCGGCACCAACAACGTCGATCACTGCACCCGTCTGTGTCACGCCTCGTCGGTCGCCGCACTGATGGAAACGATCGGCTCCGGCGCGGTGACGGCTCCGTTCGTGGAGGCGGGGAACGCCGACGTCATCATTGTCATTGGTGCGAACCCGACAGTGAACCACCCGGTTGCCGCGACCTTCATCAAGAACGCCGCGAAGGACGGGGCGAACCTGATCATCATGGACCCCCGCGGGCAGACCCTGACCCGGCATGCGACCCATATGGTTCAGCATCGTCCCGGCAGCGACGTGGCGCTGCTGAACGGCATGATCCACACCATCTTGGATGAGCAGCTGCACGACCAGCAATACGTGGACGGCTTCACCGAGGGCTTCGAAGATCTCAGGACCCGGGTCGCTGAGTTCACGCCGGAGCGGATGTCGCCCATCTGCGGTATCCCGGCGGAGCGCATCCGGGAGATCGCCTGGGTCTATGCGACGGCGGAGCGGGCGATCATCTTCTGGGGCATGGGCGTGTCTCAGCACACCCACGGTACGGACAACGCCCGCTGCCTGATCTCGTTGGCACTGCTGTGTGGTCAGGTCGGCCGGCCGGGGACCGGGCTGCATCCGCTACGGGGGCAGAACAACGTTCAGGGCGCGTCGGATGCCGGTCTGATCCCGATGGTCTATCCGGACTACAAGCCCGTCGGGGCCGAGGCGAACCGCTCCCGCTACGAGTCGTTCTGGGGAACGGATCTCGACGACAAACCCGGCTTGACAGTGGTTGAGATCACCGAGGCGATCCATGCCGACGAGATCAAGGCGGTTTACATCATGGGGGAGAACCCCGCGATGTCGGAGCCCGATCAGCACCATCTGAGGGCCGCACTCGAGAAGCTGGAGCATCTGGTGGTCCAGGACATTTTCCTGACCGAGACGGCGGCCTACGCGGACGTGGTCCTGCCCGCGTCTGCCGCGCCGGAGAAACAGGGGACGTTCACCAACACCGACCGGCGGGTTCAGATGGGCCGGCCCGCGGTGCCGCCTCCCGGGAATGCCCGCCAGGACTGGTGGATCATTCAGGAGATCGCGAACCGCATCGGCCTCAACTGGGGTTATGAGGGACCGAAGGACGTTTTCGCGGAGATGCGGCA
>OY829383.1:0-1255000 GCA_963691835.1 Thalassobaculaceae bacterium | reverse complement strand
GTAGGGCGGGACACGTGAAATCCTGTCTGAACGTGGGGGGACCACCCTCCAAGCCTAAGTACTCCTCGACGACCGATAGTGAACAAGTACCGTGAGGGAAAGGTGAAAAGCACCCCGACGAGGGGAGTGAAAGAGACCTGAAACCGAATGCCTACAAACAGTGGGAGCCTCCTTGAGGGGTGACCGCGTACCTTTTGTATAATGGGTCAGCGAGTTGGTCTGGCGAGCAAGCTTAAGCCGTTAGGTGTAGGCGAAGCGAAAGCGAGTCTTAATAGGGCGTAGAGTTCGTCGGATCAGACCCGAAACCGAGTGATCTAGCCATGGGCAGGTTGAAGGTGCGGTAACACGCACTGGAGGACCGAACCCACGTCTGTTGAAAAAGACGGGGATGACCTGTGGTTAGGGGTGAAAGGCCAATCAAACTCGGACATAGCTGGTTCTCCGCGAAAACTATTTAGGTAGTGCGTCGTGTGATTACCGCCGGGGGTAGAGCACTGGATGGGCTAGGGGGGCGCGAGCCTTACCAAACCTAACCAAACTCCGAATACCGGTGAGTACAGCGCGGCAGACAGACCATGGGTGCTAAGGTCCGTGGTCGAGAGGGAAACAGCCCAGACCTCCAGCTAAGGTCCCCAAGTTACGGCTAAGTGGGAAAGGATGTGGGAAGGCCATGACAACCAGGAGGTTGGCTTAGAAGCAGCCATCCTTTAAAGAAAGCGTAATAGCTCACTGGTCTAGATAAGCCGGCCTGCGCCGAAGATGTACCGGGGCTCAAGCCGTACACCGAAGCTGAGGGCGTCGTAAGACGCGGTAGCGGAGCGTTCCGTAAGCCAGCGAAGGGGCACTGTGAGGTGTCCTGGAGGTATCGGAAGTGAGAATGCTGACATGAGTAGCGACAAAGAGTGTGAGAAACACTCTCGCCGTAAGCCCAAGGGTTCCTGCGCAAGGTTAATCCACGCAGGGTAAGCCGGCCCCTAAGACGAGGGCGAAAGCCGTAGTCGATGGGAATCAGGTTAATATTCCTGAGCCTGGTGGTGGTGACGAATGTGAAACGGTGTGCGTGCTTATCGGATTGCGCGTGCAGCTGGATCGTTCCTGGAAATAGCCCCACCGTATAGACCGTACCCCAAACCGACACAGGTGGGCTGGTAGAGCATACCGAGGCGCTTGAGAGAACGACGTTGAAGGAACTCGGCAAAATGCCCCCGTAACTTCGGGAGAAGGGGGACCTCGTCTTGGGCAACCAGGGCGGGGTGGCACAGAGTAGGGGGTAGCGACTGTTTACTAAAAACACAGGGCTCTGCGAAGCCGCAAGGCGCGGTATAGGGTCTGACGCCTGCCCGGTGCCGGAAGGTTAAGAGGAGAGGTTAGCGCTTCGAATCGAAGCCCCGGTAAACGGCGGCCGTAACTATAACGGTCCTAAGGTAGCGAAATTCCTTGTCGGGTAAGTTCCGACCTGCACGAATGGCGTAACGACTTCCCCGCTGTCTCCAACGTCGACTCAGCGAAATTGAATTCCCCGTGAAGATGCGGGGTTCCCGCGGTCAGACGGAAAGACCCCGTGCACCTTTACTACAGCTTTGCAGTGGTACCAGGAGACGAATGTGTAGGATAGGCGGGAGGCTTGGAAGCCAGGGCGCCAGCCCCGGTGGAGCCATCCTTGAAATACCGCCCTTTGGTGTTCTGTTATCTAACCGCGGCCCGTGATCCGGGTCCGGGACCCTGCATGGTGGGTAGTTTGACTGGGGCGGTCGCCTCCCAAAGAGTAACGGAGGCGCGCGAAGGTAGGCTCAAGCTGGTCGGACATCAGCTGACGAGTGCAATGGCATAAGCCTGCCTGACTGCGAGGCCGACGGGCCGAGCAGAGACGAAAGTCGGTCATAGTGATCCGGTGGTCCCGCGTGGAAGGGCCATCGCTCAACGGATAAAAGGTACGCCGGGGATAACAGGCTGATACTCCCCAAGAGTCCACATCGACGGGAGTGTTTGGCACCTCGATGTCGGCTCATCACATCCTGGGGCTGGAGCAGGTCCCAAGGGTTCGGCTGTTCGCCGATTAAAGTGGTACGTGAGCTGGGTTTAGAACGTCGTGAGACAGTTCGGTCCCTATCTGCCGTGGGTGTAGGAATCTTGAGAGGCGCTGTCCCTAGTACGAGAGGACCGGGATGGACGAACCTCTGGTGGACCTGTTGTCGCGCCAGCGGCACCGCAGGGTAGCTAAGTTCGGAAGGGATAACCGCTGAAAGCATCTAAGCGGGAAGCCCCCCTCGAAACCAGGATTCCCCGAGAGCCGTGGAAGACCACCACGTCGATAGGCCAGAGGTGGACGCGCAGTAATGTGTGAAGCTGACTGGTACTAATCGCTCGATCGGCTTGATCGCTTCCCCTCGCGGACACGAGCGGGAGACCGTTGCCCAAAGCCTAAAACCCAGGGATGCCCTATACAAAAGCATCCGTACAACAGGCTATCAACATAACGGGCAATCGATCCTCCCTTCCCAACCGGTCCTTCCAACGGGAGTCCAATCCTGGACATCCCAGTCGAAGGCCCGCGGTCACACAACCTTGGTTCTCGGACCGGGCGCCCAAAAGCCCCGGCCCGGAGCGCTGCTTCCATGACCTGGTGGTCATGGCGAGGGGCCCGCACCCGATCCCATCCCGAACTCGGCCGTGAAAACCCTCAGCGCCGATGGTACTGCGTCTTAAGGCGTGGGAGAGTAGGTCGCCGCCAGGTCTTGAAAGCAGCCCTCACAACCAAACAAACCTCATCACCATCTCACAAACATCCCCCAACCCCCTCACGCGGGGTGGAGCAGCCCGGTAGCTCGTCAGGCTCATAACCTGAAGGTCGCAGGTTCAAATCCTGCCCCCGCAACCAAATCACAACACAAAGTCAATCAAATACACTAAGCGCCCGCGACACAACACCCGGGCGCTGACCGCTTTGGCAGAACACCGAAGCCAAAACGACACCCAAAAATACCGCCCTCCGCGCAAACGTCGACGCGGACTAGCCAAACCTGTGTGTGGCGGATACGTCGCCAACTCTTCCACGGGTCTCGATTAATACTGGGCCAGTGCCCTTCCGCCCGATTTCTGACAGTTTGATGATCTGGATCAAGTCGGCGCTCGGGCCCGCGTGCCATGGTCTCCATCTGCCGAAAGACGGCAGTTCGATCAGAACGAACTGCATCAATGAGGGGATGTGGCATGGCGATCATGACGAAAGACCGGGACGGAGACTCCGGAAAGTCCATTGGAAAGGGCAAGAAGCCCAGCCCGTCTGAGCCCCTTCCCGCTGAGAATGAGCCTAGGTCCGGTTCTGGGAAAAAACCGCCGCGCCCGTCACATCGTGCGTCGGTCCATAAAAGCCACGCCCTGTTGCTGCACGATCGCGCGTTGCGGGCAGGGCGGGCCGCTGCATTGCCTGCGAATTACCCCTACAAACGCCGGATGCGCCGCGATCAGTACGAAGCGCGCAAGCAGGAACTCCAGATTGAGCTGCTGAAGGTTCAGAACTGGGTCAAGGATACCGGCCAGCGGATCATCGTGATCTTTGAAGGCCGTGATGCGGCCGGCAAGGGCGGTACCATCAAACGGTTCATGGAACATCTGAACCCCCGCGGGGCTCGTGTTGTTGCCTTGGAGAAGCCGACCGAGGA
Source organism: Thalassobaculaceae bacterium (assembly GCA_963691835.1). Taxonomy (GTDB): domain Bacteria; phylum Pseudomonadota; class Alphaproteobacteria; order Thalassobaculales; family Thalassobaculaceae. Next base: position 1,251,338 of record OY829383.1, on the reverse strand, counting down.
GGAGAGGGGGCAGTGGTATTTCCAACGCTATGTCCAGCATCTCCCGACCAGGGGGGAAATCGTCCTGTTCGACCGCTCCTGGTACAACCGGGCTGGCGTCGAGAAAGTCATGGGGTTCTGTTCACCGGCCGAGTACATGGAGTTCATGCGGCAGGTTCCCGAGCTCGAACGCATGTTGGTCCGTAGCGGAATTCGCCTCTTCAAGTTCTGGTTCTCGGTCAGCCAGCAAGAGCAGTTGCGCCGGTTTCAGATGCGCAACAATGACCCTCTGAAGCAGTGGAAGTTGAGCCCGGTTGACGTTGAATCGTTGGATCTTTGGGATGACTACTCCGATGCGAAAGAACGGATGTTTTTCTACACCCACACAGCGGATTCCCCGTGGACGGTGGTTCGCTCCGATGACAAGAAGCGGGCACGCCTGAACTGTCTCCGGTACTTCCTCGGGTCATTGCCATACCCGGGGGCCGATACCGAGATCGCGCTGAAGCCGGATCCGCGTATCGTCGGCCCGGCGGACCGGTTCTATGAGACGTTGAGCGATTTTGACGCGAGCCGGCAGATCAAAGCCGAGTAAGGCGGTTCGTGCTTTATTGCCGCCGCCGACTTCTCAAGATCTAACATCGACCTCGTAGGGGCCGGATTCGTATGGTTGTATGGCGTTAAGTCTCTGGATCTGGAGGGGCCGCAAGCCATGACGACATATCACGCGAGCTGTTCTTGCGGTGCCGTACAGATTGAAGCGGACGGTGAGCCCATCATTCAGTGCTATTGCCACTGCAATAGTTGTCGGCAGTTCTCTGGTGCGCCGGTGAATGCGCCCGTGTTGTGGCCGCGGGACAAGATCCGGTTCGTCAAAGGCGAAGACAAGCTCCGTCACTACTCAGCGTCCGGCCATAGCGAAGGTGGACGATACTCTTGCAGCATATGCAACGGCCCCGTCGGTGTTTATCTCTTCGATGCAGGCCTTTTCGACATCTTCGCGGGTCTCGTCCGTGACCTGGAGTTCCGCCCGACGCTTCACATAAACTACGAGAACGCGATCCTGCCCATCCGGGACGGGCTGCCCAAGTTCAAGGACATGCCCATAGAGGCGGGCGGCAGCGGCGACATGGTGCCGGAATAGCGTTGCCGTCCTTTCAATCAAAGTGCGTGCGGTTTGTTACAAGCAATCCTGTGCCAGTGTCAGACCCGGGAGCCAATCCCGCGAAAGACGCCAAGGACACGCACGGTCGGTCACGGCCACCGGCAACGCCGCGACGGTGGGGAAGTCCGTCTGGCTGTCGAAGGCGTGTTCGTCCAGTACTTCGGTTTCTTCCCTCGCTCATCTGGATATGGGCAGGCGCGACAACGCTGACGCTTCAAAGGCCTGACACGCATCACACATCCGACCGGCCCCGGCTTATTGAAGGGTGGCGGGAACACGCGGCAGCACCTCTGAAGGACGTTTGTCGCTCAACGTCTCTTCGGTTGGCATCACGTACTCGGCCCTTAGCCAGATCGTGTGACCGCCCCGTTCCAGCACGCGCGCCAGCCTGTCGGCGGCGGATAAACCATGGCGAACGGCGGCAGGGGGTAACCAACTCCCCAGGCGGATGCACGCCAGATCTCCCCGACCCGCCTGGATCAATGAGATAACGGAGAGGATATCCACCTCCCCATCACCGACCCCTTTGCACTTGAGACAACGGACATCGAGCACTCGGGTGGCTGTCGTAGCCGAAAGGGTCATAAGCGTATCAAACGGACCAAACGCCGTGTCCACGTACGCGGCCGCGAAACCATTCTGGATCAGGGTGTGCTCGGGCACCCGGTTCTTATGATCCGAAACCCATTGCCGGATCGCCCAGATGACCAGGTGCTCTGATGTTCCCATCATCTCAACGGTCAACGCTCCCCCGAATTCGGACGCAGCAGTGGATGCGCCGCTGTCTGCGGTTTGGTCGTCAATCGGGTTGTGAACAACACTCATGGAATGGCTCCCCCAGATGATATGCAAACAATAATCATTCGCAAAATAGATTGCAAATGAGAATTATTCGCATAAATTCTTCGAAACATAACGATCGAGAAAAGGGCTCGGGTGGAAATTATGAGTTCGCTGCAACTATAATTATCAGGTGGGTTAAGCAGGATACTGGTAATGACGACCGTTCCGCCGCTTCAGATCGAAACCAGGGTTCTTAAAACCACCGAAGAGATCGCCGAATACCATGCGTTGCGGGATTGTCTGATCGGCAAAGAGATAGGTGTCGATTTCTGTCATTTGTTCGATGGCGACCATGCACCGGGACAGATCACAAACGTCGGAACATTCGTTGACGGATCCCTGGCTGGCGGCGTTCGGGCCAGAGTGATCTCAACGGAGTCAACGCATACTGTTCCATTGTTCTGGCAACATGCCTCACTCTTCGATGTGGACAAGAATTGGTTCTCTCAGCCGCGAAGAGTGGCGATCACGGAGGGAACCGCGGTCAAATGCAAGTATCGTAAGGGCAAGAATACCCAAGTTTACGCAGAGCACCTGGGCCCGTTCTTTGTGCAACAGATGAAAACGATGAACCTGGATGCGATCGTCAATTTTGTGTCGGGAAACGGGGATAAGAGGCTTAGGGCGCTATATCCGGACATCCTCGGTTTTCCGGCAAATCAGATCAAAATGGCCCAGCCCACCAACGTTGCGCCGAAGCTAGTAGGTTTTAACCCACGGTTCGTTGTCATGGACTTGCGGGGAACACTGTTCTCCGGAATGCCGAAAAGCGAGCGCAGGATATGGGACACGGGCGTTGCCACGATCCCGCTTAGGAACAGATTCCGTCTTTAGAGCCAAGTCTGCCGTTTCGCATCTTTGCGAGCCCGAACTTGAGACCGGATCAGCTCGCGGCGTTGCGGCGGATTGCGGCGTCCTGGCCCGCCAGACGGCCCGTGACAGCCCCCCGCATGACAGATGTCGCACCGGTGTAGACGCGGTAGTAGAGGCCGGCGACCTCTCCCGCGCCGTAGAGCCCCGGGATCGGATCGCCTTCGGTGTTGATCACCCGGGCGCGCTCATCGATTTTCACGCCGCCGAATGTAAAGCAGTTGGAGCAGATGATCGGCCATGCCCGGAAGGGTGGCTTGATCAGAGGACGCGCCCAGTTTGATTTCGGCGGATCAAGCCGGGTCGTGCTCAACCCATCGGGGGTGAGCGGGTCAAACCGGCCCGTCTTGGGGCATGCCGCGTTGAAGGCGGCGACCGTATCCATGAAGGCTGCGGCCGGGACATCCATCTGCACGGCCAAATCCTCAAGCGTGTCCGACTGATGGGGCGGCACGCGGGAGCGCACGGTGATTGGCCAGTTCTCCACATCGTCCAAGCCTGCATCGAAAACGGCGTAAGCCAAGCCCTGACGCTGCGCCATGATGAGGCGCGTGATGACCTCGTAGGTCGCGTCGACCATAGCCGGTCCTTCATCGACAAAACGCCGGCCCGCATCGTTGACGAGCATGCCGTACGCATAGTTCAGAACCACCGGCTCCCAGTCGGTCGAGCGCGGATCGACGGGTTGCGCGTGAAAGCTCCCATAGTCGCCGCATGCCGCCGCCCCGGCGTCGAGCGCCATCCGCACACCCTCACCGCGGTTGTAATGGCCGCCGCGGGCGACGGGACGAATGAACTGCGCTTGGGGCCCGATGTAGTGGCTCACCATCTCCGGGTTGCCCTCGAATCCGCCCGACGCCAGCACGACGCTGCGCCCGAAGATCTCCACCGGTCGGTTCCCGCGCCCTATCGCGCGCACGCCGACGACAGTGCCGGTATCATCCTGGATCAACCCTTTCGCCGCAGTTTCGTAGTGGAAGTGGATGTCGTCCGGATACTGGTCCGCATAGGCACCCAGCGCCTCGATCAGCGCTAAACCTCCGCCCACCGGGCCCATCCGGGTCGTCGACTGGGAGAGGAAGTAGATCGGCAGAAAATCGAACGTCACCCCGAAAGAGGAAAGCCAGGCCAATGCCTTTGGCGCATCGTCCGCGATCGCCGAAATCACGGAGGGGTCGACCACGCCAAGCGATCGCAGCACGGCAGGTTGGTTCTCACGGTCCAGGGCAAGATCCCGTGTGATACCCGGGTCAGGCCACCCCCCGGCGTTCTCGGCGAACCGTTCTTCGAAGTCGTCGGATACGGCATCCGCGCTCTTCATACGCCAGAAGCTTTCGGTGTAGCGGGTGTTGCCGCCCCGCTCCTCGGCGGGCGCGCGCTCAATCACAGCGACCGTCGCTCCCGCTTGATGCGCGGTCACGGCCGCCGACAGCCCGGCAATGCCGCACCCCACAACGACGAGATCGTATGGAGGGTTCCGAGTTTCCGAAGACATGCCGCGGCTCCTGCAACGTGGGTACAAACGGATGTCAGCAGGGGTGGGGGCACGAATCAACTTAGTTCGATGGGCAGGAAATCCTCCGGTCTATCAATCGGAAAAGGGGCTCGGCGTCTGGGGATCGGTCTGAGAGTCCTATGTAGAACGACTTTGCCCTTGAGAGTTTTCGGGGATCAGTCGCTTCTTGATCGCAAAGCCTATAATGAAATGACGTGAAAACGACAGAAATGGTAGATTATTATTTGTATTGATCAGGAGGAATTTCAAATTGACGAATTTATTTTTTTATAAATGCACGGGAAATAGAAAATATGCCAAACATTTATAAAGTAATATTGTCAATTTCATTCGAAAAGTCGCTGTGAGGCGTGGTTGGAGACTACAAATGGCGATCTGGTATCTTCATGCATACTTGGTGATCTGATAGTGCGTTATTGAAATCTAGTGCGTTTTGAATACCTTTTGACGCCAGAACCTACAGCGCGAATACAGAGAGTCTCAAAGAGAAACGCTTCCCTTCTATGCCTCTAAAGCAAACTCCCAAATATCGGATCAGTGAGGTTCTGCTCGCGCTAATTCAAGAGAAACAGAAATAGGGAAAAGAAAATGCAAAAGGTGTCTAAGAACAAGAAAATACTTGAAAAAGGGATGAATGCCCTGTTTCAAGATTTTGACGAGACCGCCATGCGCGCGCTTTTCACTGCAAACTATATCCAGCACAACCCGCATGTGCCAACCGGCCTCGAACCCGTGATCGGATTGCTGCCCGTCCTGAGAGAAGCTGGATTTGGGTACAAGACCCATCGGGTGCTCGAAGACGGCGACCTGCTTCTCACCCATACGACCTACCACAACGCCGAAGTCTTCGGTGCGACCGAGGTCGTTGCCTTTGATCTTTGGCGCATGGAAGACGGAAAGATCGCCGAACACTGGGACGCCATACTCCCGAAACAGCAAGAAACCGCGAGTGGCCGGTCTCAGACCGATGGCATGACCGGAATCATAGACCTGGAAAAAACCTCCGAGAACAAGACACTGGTTGAGAGCTTCGTGCGCGAGGTCCTGATGGGCGGGGACACGGACAAGATGGGGAACTTCATCAGCAACGGTCTTTACGACCAGCACAACCCGGTTGTAGAGGACGGCCCGGAAGCCTTGAAGGCGGTTCTTGGGGAGATCAAGAACGACACGCTGCATCGGGTTGTTGGTGAGGGTAACTTTGTGCTGACCCAGGCTGAGGGCCGTTGGAACGGCAAACCGGTTGCGATCTATGATCTCTTCCGCGTCTCGGATGGTCAGATCGTCGAGCACTGGGACGTGATCCAGGAGATCCCCGCAACGATGGCCCATTCGAACGGCATGTTCTAACGGGCGCTGGGTCCTTGGCACCCCGGATGTCCCGCCCCCGCACGCCCATCACAAGTGACGTACGGCGGGCGGGTCCATACCGGTGACGGAAGACGGCGGGTCATCATTGCCTCCTACAACGGAGTCATTGCGGCGGCCGGTCGGTCTCTAAGGTCTCTGGATGCCATTCCGGTTCAGAGAGATTGCGTAGACCGACGTTGTCGCCGTGATGAACAGCACGTGCTTCGCACGGCCGCCGAAGCAGACGTTCGATACCAGTTCCGGCACCAGGATCTTGCCGAGAAGCACCCCGTCCGGCGAGATGCAGTGAACCCCATCCGCCGCCGAGGTCCAGACATTCCCATCCGTATCGCACCGGAACCCGTCGGCGGCCCCGGGGGTCACAACATGGAAGATGCGGTTGCCGGAGAGTTGGTCGCCCTCAACGTCGAACACCCGGATGTGGGTCGGGTCGTCGCCGTGCATCCGGCCGGTATCGGCGATGTAAAGCTTCGACTCATCAGGAGAGAAAGCGAGGCCGTTAGGGCCGTGAAAATCGTCGGCGACAATCCGAAGATCTCCGGTGGCCGGGTCAACGCGATAAACGCGGCAAGGCACCTCCTGCTCTGAGCGGTGGCCCTCATAGTCGGTCATGATCCCGTAGTGTGGGTCCGAGAACCAGATTGAGCCGTCCGACTTAACGACAACATCGTTCGGCGAGTTGAGGCGCTTTCCCTCAAACGCGTCCGCGATGACGGTGACCGTGCCGTCATGCTCGGTCCGTGTGACGCGCCGGGTTCCGTGTTCGCAACTGACGAGGCGTCCCTGCCTGTCCCGGGTGTGACCGTTCGCGAAGTTCGACGGTTGCCGGTAGACGCTTACGCCCACACCTGGCGTCCACCGCATGATCCGGTCATTGGGAATATCCGAGAAAAGGAGAACTCCCGCATCGCCAAACCACACCGGTCCCTCGGTCCAATCGAACCCTGTTGCGATCTGTTTTACGGGGGCGTTGCCCAGCACATAGGTGTTGAAAGCCGGGTCGACGGCCTCAAAAAACGACATTGGAGTCTCCGTTTCCAGAGTTTGGGTCCGGCCGCCTAACGCCCCAGCCGATCGGCCGCCTCTGATTGCCGGGGAGAGCCGGGTCGGGTCCCCAGATTGCCTGATAGGTATCGAAAGCCAGTCCCCGTCGCTGCAGAATCGCGAATGATACGAGGAACACGAGCCACCAGACGCCAAGCCCGGCGAACATCCAGACCGGCGCGTTCGCACTCCACATCCCGTTCAGCAGCGTGATTGCGGCGACGATCAGGAGCGCATACCCGAGCTGTTTGTGAATGTGTTCGAACGCCAACCGACGTGGCGTCATGTCGAAGTGATCCCCCCTGATGTGCGCGTCGGTGGGACCGCCCTTCGTGCCCCGGAACCAGCCCGCGACGAACTGCGAGAACGCCAGTGCGACCACAATCCAGCCAAGCGTCGCATGCTGAGCGACGGAGTTCCCGCCCGTGACCATCAGTATCAAAACCATTCCGATGACTGTCGCCAGACCGCCGCCGTACTGAAGGACGAGATGGGAATACCACCACACCGGATTGTCCAAACGGCGCGGCCAATCCTGAGACGGCAGGATCTTGAAGAAGCGTGCGATCAATACGCCGAGCGGAACGAGGAAACCCCAGGCGAGGACCATTGTGCGCCCATGCCAGGACACGAGATCCCCGACGTCGTGCGGTCGGCTGGGATCAATCGGCATGAGCAGCCAGTCGATCATCCTTTAACGGCACCCGCTGTCATACCGGTGATGATCTGTCGTGACGCGACAAGCGTGAAGATGATCGGCGGGATCGCCAGCAGGGATCCGGTCGCCATGATCACACCCCAGTCGATGTCGTGTTCGGTCAGCGAATTGACGATGGTAACGGGGACCGTCCGCGTTCCCCGGTCGGAGAGCGCGTTCGCCAGCAGGAACTCGTTCCACGCAATGCGGAAGGTGAAAATCGAGGCGGCGGCAAGTCCCGGACGGATGACAGGAAGAACGACCAGGAAAAAAACCTGGAACGGGCCGGCCCCATCCATCTTGGCCGCTTCCTCCAACTGTATCGGAACCTGAACGATGAAGGACTGAAGGATCCAGATGACGAAAGGGAGGTTCATCGCCACATAGACCAGAATGATGCCGGAGTAGGTCCCGTCCAGACCGAACTGGAAGGTCCAGATCCCGAATACCGGCACCAACAGAACCGCGGGCGGCACCATGCGCATCATCAGGGTCGTCAGCGACACGGTTCCCCGCCCCATGAAGCGGAACCGCACGATGGCGTAGGCCGCCATACATCCCATGACCAGGGTCAAGACCGTCGAGACCAGCGCGATAATGATCGAGTTGCCGAGCGCGCGGCCGAACGTCTTGTCGCAGTAATCCAGATGCGCCGGCTCGTACCAGAGCGCGTTGCACAGCACCGTCTCGTAGTTTCGGATGGTCGGCATGAAGAGGAGCGACGCGGTGTCGTCCATGATGTCGACGTTCAGCTTGAGCGAGGTCGCGACCATCAGAAAGATGGGGCCGAGCGACATGACCGCCAAGGCGACGACAAGCGCGAAGAAGGCCGGATTGGTGCGGTCGTTGGTCATTGATCACGCTCCGCGGCCGCGCGCATCGCCGCTGCCCGGCGTTCGACGGCTTTGTTGTAGAGGAACATCGCGAAGGTCAGGATCAGCAGCAGGATCAACAGATAGTTCGACATCGCCGCGGCCTCGCCGAGCTCACGGAACTCGGATGCCGTGCGGGAAATCCTCAAGGCCAGGATCTCGGTCGACAAACCGGGCCCGCCGTTGGTCATGACCAGGATCACCTCCAGCACCTTGAAGGCGTCAATCAATCGCAGAAGGGCGGTGACGATCAGCACCGGCATCATCAGCGGCAACTTGATGTGGATGATCTGCTGCCACGCCGACGCGCCGTCGATCCTGGCGGCTTCAAGTGCGGACCGGGGCAGCGACTGGAGCGCGGCCAGGGCCAGAATGAAAATGAACGGTGTCCACTGCCAGATGTCAGCGATGATGATGGAGGTGAAGGCCCAGCCACCGTTCGAGGTCCAGGCGATCGGCTCCAGTCCCAAGTCCACCAGGGTCCGGTTAATGATCCCGACCGACGGGTGGTACATGTAGCGCCACACCATACCGACCACGATCGGGGCGATCATCATCGGCAGGATGAAGATCGTTCGCAGGACGGACATCCCCCGAATGTCGCGGTCAAGCAGCAGAGCCAGCCCGACCCCGAGGACCATCTCCACCGAGACGACGATCGCAGCGAATTTGAGCGTGACGGCAAAGCTCTCGTGGAAGGCCTCATCCGTCAGAAGGCCGATATGGTTCCCAAGGCCACGCCAATCCGCCTCGCCGATCCGCTGGCTCGGATTCCGGTCCAGGAAACTGGCGTAGATCATGTAGCAGATCGGGTAGAACAGCGCGATCGCCAGCACCAGCACCGCGGGTGCCAGGAAGAGATACGGCGTCGACCGTTGAACGAGCTGCGTGACCATGAATAGACCTCCCGGCGGGGGAACGGGCCGCGCAACCGTTGCTGCGCGGCCCGCCCATCAACCCGTTACTGCCAGGTGTAGTAACCGGCTTCGGAGAGGGTTTCCTTCGCGCGGTCGGCCACGCCGTCCAGGGCCGCCTGCGGATCAAGCCCTTCCGTCAAGACCTTGGACAGAGCAGTCCCCAGATCGGCATTGATCTTGCCCCAGACGGGGATGATCGGGCGCCAGTCCGGATCGGCGTGCTTCAGAGCTTCGCCGAAGACCGACATGTGCGGGAACTTGGCGTTCACGTCCGGATCCGCGTGGGTGGAGAACCGGGAGGGGTTTCCACCCGCCATGGCCACGAGCTTGTCGCCCTTCTTGGAGGTCAGCCACTGCATCAGCAGGAAAGCGGCCTCCTTGTTCGGAGCGTTCTTCGGGATTCCGATGCCGAAACCACCGGTCTGGGAGCCGCGGCGCACGCCCATCGGATGCAGCGCCCAACCAACCTTGCCGACGACCTTCGATTTGCTCGGATCGTTGATCTGACCGGCCACCACGGTGGTGTCGAGATACATGGCGGTGCGCCCCTGGAGGAAGCTGGCAAGCGCCTCGCCGAACGCGAAGCCGCTGGCACCCTCAGGACCGCAGTCCACGATGGTCTTCAAGGCGTTGGCCGCCTTCACCCCGGCCGCGTTGTTGACGATTGGGTTCCAGTTGTCGTCGAGAACCCGGCCGCCCAGCGGTGCTAGGTGAAGCAGAAACGCGTGGCTCGCCTGGTGGCCGGATGCCGCACGGGAGGACATACCGCCCATGCCCGGCTCGAGCTGCGGGATCTTGCAGGCAAGATCGAGCATCTCGTCATAGGTTTTCGGAACCGAGAGACCGTGCTTGTCGAAAATGTCCTTCCGATAGCCCAGCACCGAGGTCTCGGAGCCGAACGGAATCCCGAACAGCGAGCCTGTCTTCCCTGGCAGATACCCCTTCTTGCCGCCGGCGATGCCAATATTCTCGACATAACCGTCGATCAGATCTTCAGCGTCATAGGCCGGATCGGACAATTTCGGGTTCATGAAGTACCGGGCGAGGTTCTCCAACTGGTCTGCGAAAACGTAGTCGGCCTTGGAGAAGACGACGTAGGCGATGAGGTCGTAGTCGCCTTCGCGCTTGGTGAGCTCCAGCGTCTGACGCTCCCGCATCTTCAGATACTGAAGCTGATCAACCTCGACCTCGATCCCCGTTTCCTTCGTAAACTCCGGCAGGACCTTCATCACCGCGTTGTAATGCGGGTGTGCCGGGAAGTTCACGACGAGCGTGGTTCCCTCATAAGGTTCATACGGGTTGGCCTGCGCCACGCCGGTAAGCGCTGTCCCTGCCATGGCAAGGGCCGCAGCACCGGCAACAAGAACGGTTTTGAGCATTAAATCCTCCCTCTTTGTTGTTTTGGTCCACCTAGAGTGTTCGCCCGGTCTCCCGATCGAAGAGCATGATGTCGTCCGGAGAGACGTAGAACGGGATCTGGTCGCCCGGCTTCGCGTCGAGAGCGCCCGGAATCTCGACCTGAACTTCCGAGCTGCCGCACCGGGTGACCAGGATGGAAACCGTCCCGAGGTACTCGGAGACCACAAGGTCCAGACCGATCGCCGCCCCGGACGTTTCCTGTCTGGAGAAGAACGATGGCCTGATGCCGGCGGTCACAGCCCGGTTGCCGGTGCCGTCTTGAAGTCTCGCCACCGTCGCGTCTGAGAGCGGCAGGTCGAACCCCTGTCCCCGCACCGTCGTCCGGCCGCTTTCGGACACGACCTCACCGTCGAGGAAGTTCATTGTGGGCGTGCCGATGAACCCGGCGACGAAACGGTTGACGGGTCGCTCGAACAGATCCTGCGGGGTGCCTTGCTGCTGAACATGGCCGTCGGACATCACGACGATGCGGTCCCCGAGGGTCATGGCTTCGATCTGGTCGTGGGTCACGTAGATCATGTTCTTATCGAGCTGGTCGCGCATCTCCGCCAGCTCGGTGCGCATCTTCGCCCTCAGCTTCGCATCGAGATTCGACAGTGGCTCATCGAAGAGGAAGGTGCTGGCGTCCCGCACGAGCGCCCGGCCCATGGCGACACGCTGCCGCTGTCCACCACTCAATTCGGCAGGCTTTCTCTCAAGCAGGTGGCCGATGTTGAGCATGCCCGCAACCCGCTTCACCTTCTCCTCGATCTCGGATTTAGGCGCCCGGGCAAGGCGGAGGGCGAAGGACATGTTCTTCGCGATGTTCATGTGTGGGTACAGGGCATAATCCTGGAACACCATCGCGATATCACGATCCTTCGGCTCCAGGCGGGTTATATCCCTGTTATCAAAGCGGATCGTGCCGCCGCTGGGGTTTTCCAGTCCGGCGAGTATCCGAAGTGTCGTCGATTTTCCGCAACCCGATGGCCCGACCAGCACCGTGAACTCGCCGTCATCGAGATCCAGATCGAGGGGGTATAGGACGCGGACATCGCCGAACGATTTTTCCACTTGCTCGAGAACGATTCTCGGCACGTGACCCTCCCCTGTATTTACCGCAGCCTTGATGGTGCGTTGTTGTTCGAATGTTACCAGAACAATGCGCACTGTATTTTTAAGTTACGTTAGCGCTAACGTTGGCGATTGTTGGACTGCGACTATGGAGGAGTGGCTTGAAGCTTACGGGGCAGCCCAGAATTGAGGACGTCGCTCAGGCGGCGGGCGTCTCGGCCATGTCGGTATCCCGAGCGATGCGAGGGCTTGAAGGGGTCTCTGACGAAACGAGAGAGCGGATCATTTCCATCGCTCGAAAGTTGGGCTACGCGCCCAATCGCATCGCGGGCTCCCTTGCCGCGGCGACATCCAATCTGATTGCGATATCGGTTCCGACCCTGTTCGACGCGGTTTTCGCGGAGATCGTCGACGGGATGCGGGAACCTTTGATGCGAGCCGGACTTGAGACGATGATTGAGACGTCGGACTACGATCCGTCACGAGAGGAGGCTTGGGTAGAGCGGATGCTTGCCTGGTCTCCCGCAGCGATCGTGGTGACCGGCGTCGATCGGTCGGAAGCTGTCCGCGATCGACTAAGAAATGCACCCTTTCCCGTCGTCGAGCTGTGGGACGCTGCGGAGTCCCCGATCGATCTGAACATCGGTGTCGACCACTATCAGGCGGGCTACGCTATGGGCCGCCATCTTGTTCGCCTCGGCTATCGGCGACCAGCCTACGTCGGTGTGCTGGCGGGCCGGGATCCGCGCGCGGAAAAGCGCCGCAAGGGGGTTTTGGACGCCTTCATGACGGTAGACGCCCCGTTTGTGGATGAGGTCCGGATCAACGACGCACCATCCTTCAAGGCGGGTTTTGATGGCGCCATGGCCGTCATCACCGGATCCCAGTCACCAGACCTGATTTACCTGCTCAACGATCATTTGGCGTTCGGAGGGATGGCGGCGTGCGCGGAAGCGGGAAAACTGGTCCCTGACGACATCGGGATCGTGGGCTTCAATGACCTCGGAATAAACGCCGTGCTTGCCCGGACACTGACGACATCGAGGACGCCTAGGGCGCAGATGGGGCTGTCGGCGGCCCGGCTTGTCGTCTCAAGGATTCGGGGTGCCCGGAATTTGGAGCGTGTCGTCATGCCGGTCGATCTGGTTGCCGGGCAAACGACCCGCTCCTTCAAGCCTTAGGGATCGACTTTCGATCGCTTGGGCCCCACTCAAGTCACGCCGAGCGAGGGATGGCCGTATCCTCAATTGCCGACGTTAAAGTCCGGCTTCCGCTTCTCCAGAAAGGCGCGGGTGCCTTCCTTCGCCTCCGCCGTATAGCGGGATTGGTTCATACCCCTTGCTTCCGCGTCGAGATGGGTTGCCAGGTCGTTCTTAGGCGCGACCTCGATCAGTTGCTTGATCTTGGCCATGGCACCTGCCGGGCCCTGCGCCAAGGCGCTGGACAGCTCCAATGCGGCATCCAGTGCTGAGCCTTCGGGCACCACGCGGTTGATCAGCCCGTGATGCGCCAGGACATCGGCAACGACGGGTTTTCCCAGGAGACACATCTCGGTAACCAACTGGCGGGGAAGCCCGGCGGACAGAAAATGGGTGACACCGCCATCCGGGGTCAGACCAATCCGGACGTAGGCGACCGTAAACTTGGCCGCCTGCGATGCGACGATCAGATCACAGGCAAGAGCGAGCGAAATACCCACGCCTGCGGCACCACCCTCGACGGCCGCGATGACCGGCTTCGGGCAGGCGCGGACCCACTTGATCATGGCGTTGAGGCCGTCCGTGCTTCGACTGACCTCGTGCAGCGGCTGCGACGCGCTGCGTTTCAGGTTGTTGACGTCACCGCCGGAGCAAAAGAAACCGTTTGCACCACTCAGAACGATCGCCCTGACCGCTGGATCATCGGCCGCCTGGATAAGCTGCTCCTGAAGGGCTGCATAGACCGGAGGGCTGACGGCGTTGCGTGATTTCGGCCCATCGAGCGTCAGGAGCAACGTGTTTCCGGAAAGCTCCCGCTTAACCTGTGTGGTCACAGTATCCGTCATTTCTTCTCTCCATTCGCGGTCAATCGGGGTCGGCCGGTAAGACGGTGGCTCCTCCATGAGACATTAGTCTCCAACCTCCCGGTCTGACGACGTTCAATTCACGGCGGCGGGGGTGATGTAGGGACAATCCGCGATCGACCAATCGGGTTGTGGCTCGGCGCGAAACACCTGCCGCAGATGAACCTCATCCGGACCATCGGCGATCCGCAGCCACCGCGCATAAGTGGCTGCGTGATGGAGCAACGTATCGTCGGTCCCACCCAACGCGCCAAACACCTGCAACGCCCGGTCGGTGATCTTTTGCAACATACTTGGTGTAGCGACTTTGATCTGGGAGATCGCCCCCCACGCGTCCCGGCCCGGGTTGTTGTCCAGTAGCCAAGCCGCATGTTGAATGAACAGCCGGGTCTGGTTGATGTCGATGCGGGCTTCCGCGACCCATCGCTGAACTGTTTCGTACTCAATGACATCCCGGCCAAAGGCCGTCCGTTCATTGGCCCGCGCCATCATCACAGAGAGCACCATCTCCGCCAGTCCCACGCACCGCATGCAATGGTGAATGCGTGCCGGTCCCAGGCGCACCTGTGCCCCGGCGAACCCGCCGCCGCGTTGGCCGAGCAGGTTCTCGACCGGAACTCTGACATCGTCCAACCGGATCTCGGCGATGGGTGCTGAATGATCTTCCCATCCCATGTAGCGCAAGCTGCGGGTCACCCGCACGCCGGGCGTATCCACCGGCACAATCACCATGCTGTGTCGGCCCGTTCGGCCGAGGTCCGGGTCGGAAACGCCCATGACAATCAGAAAGGAACACTCCGGATGGGCGCCGCCGGTGGCGAACCACTTGTGGCCGTTGATCACCAGATCATCACCCTGAAGATCTATTCTTGTGGCGATGTTGGTCGCATCGGAGGACGCAACGGCGGGCTCCGTCATGGCGAAGGCTGAGCGCGTCTCCCCATTCATAAGGGGGTGTAGCCAACGCTCCTTCTGCGCCGGCGTTGCCAGCGCTTGAAGCATGATCATGTTCGGTGTTTCCGGCGCGTGGCAATTGAACACCTCCGATGCCCAAGGCAGTCGGCCGAGGAGTTCGGCAATTGGCGCGAATTCGAGGTTGCTGAGCCGGGTACCAGGTTCATCTTCGGCCAGATCGGGTATGCCGAGGTTCCACAACCCCTGTTCCCGCGCCTTTTTCTGAAGGTCCTTCACGAAGGCGGCGGGCTTTCCGTCACGGCACACCGTCTGAACCCACTCGCGATGACGCGGCAGGATCTGTGCGGCATAGAAGGCCTGCGCGCGCTCGATCACGGCGTGGGCGGGCTCGCTGATCTCGAAAGACACCATCATAGTGTTCCAATAATACGAACAATTGACGATCTGATATCGCATATTATAACAATCAGCGTCAAACACCGGATTTTTGAGAGTGGAATACCGTATGGAACCGACAGGGACTCAAGGCCCGCTCGCCGGATTGCGCGTACTGGATATCGCGACAATCATTGCCGCTCCTTTCTCCAGCACACTCATGGCCGACCTCGGAGCGGACGTCTTGAAGCTTGAGCTCCCGGCTGTAGGCGACGGGATGCGCGGCTTTCCGCCGTTCAAGGATGGAAAATCGCTGTGGTGGAAGGCAACCAATCGCGGCAAGCAGTTTGGCACCCTGGATCTGCGAAAAGACGAGGGCGCTGAGCTGTTCAAGCAGATGCTGCCGAAGTTCGATGTTCTGATCGAGAATTTCCGCCCGGGAACATTGGACCGCTGGGGTCTCGACAAGGAAACCCTTTGGTCGATCAACCCAAAGCTCGTCATTCTCCGCACCACCGCCTTCGGGCAGAACGGTCCCTATAGCGACCGTCCAGGCTTCGCCCGCATTTTCGAGGCGATGGGTGGGCTGACTCACATCACAGGAGAGCCTGACAGTCCACCGATGCATTCCGGGTTTCCGCTGGCCGACGCAATCGGTGGTGTTTTTGGTGCCATGTCGGTGCTGGCGGCCTTGTTCCGGATCTCCAAGGACAAGCCAGCCAAAGGGGAGGAGATTGATCTGTCCCTGACCGAGGCGACCTTCCGGCTGCTTGATTTTCTGGCGATCGAGTACGATCAGTTGGGTGACGTTCGCGGGCGGAGCGGTAACCGAAATCAGTACTCGGCCCCCTCCGACGTCTACATGACCAGCGACAAGCGTTACGTTTCCCTCGCGGGCAGCACGAACACGACCTTCCTTGCCAACGCTACGGCTGTCGGACATCCCGAGTTGGTAAGCGATCCCAGGTTCTCAACTAATGCCAAGAGGGTTGAGAACGCGAAGGAGTTAGATCGCATCTTCGGAGGTTTCATAGCGTCGCACACGCTAGAGGAGGTGCTCGACGCGTTTACGCGCGCGAAGGGAACAATCGCTCCGGTCTATTCGATCGATCAGATCTTCGAGGATCCGCAGTTCAAGGCGCGCGACGCCATCGTTTCAATACCGGACGAAGACTTTGGAGCCGTCCGGGTACAAGGGGTCGTTCCCAAGTTCACACGCAATCCGGCACAGGCAAAATGGACGGCGAAGAACCTGGGGGCGGACAACGACACTGTGTACGAAAAGCTGCTAGGGTTGTCGTCCCAGGAGGTCGATGACTTGCGCAGTAAAGGGGTCATATGAGCGGTCGCGACACAGTGCAGACTGGCGAAGACAATTCAGACCTTTCCTCAGCATCTACGCCGACGGAGAAAGACCTGTCCGTTTCCTCGACCCTGACGAACGGTCTGAACATTCTCAGCAGCTTTCAGTCCGGAGCGGAGATCCTTACCAACTCCGAGATCGCATCCCGGTTGGGTCTCAACAAAGCCACCGTTTCCCGACTGTGCAAGACCCTGGTGGCGCAGAGTTACTTGCGCCGCAATCCATCGGGTGGATATCGGCTGGATCCGAAAATCCTCACTCTGTCCTATCCGGTTCTCTCGTCCATGAGCTGGCGGCAGCGCGCCGCCCGGACCATGACCGAAGTCGCTGAAATCTCTAAAGGAAACGTTTCACTCTCGGTGTTTGCCGGGCCGGACACAGTCTTCATTCAGACCGCCGGCACACCTGGAGACTTTCCTCATGTCCCGGAGATCGGGATGACGACACCCGTTCCATCGGCCTCGAACGGACGGGCGCTTCTGGCAATGCTCACCCCGGAAGAGCGGGCACAGAAGCTGGAGGAGGTGCGCCGCGTCTACCCGCATCTCCTGAAGGCCCACGCGGCGGCCATCGATAAAGCCATCGAAAGCTGTGCCGAACGCGGTTTCTGCACCTCCTTCGGCGATTGGCGGGAAACGGTTTTCGGGGCGTCGACCCCCTTGGGCAAAACCAAAGATGGTCTCTGTGTGGTCATGACCTGTGGAATACCCACGTTCCGGACCAGTCGTCAGGAGATCGACAACGATCTCGGCCCACGTCTCGCCGCGGCAGCGGAGACCCTGCGTCTTCTCGAGATCTTCTGACCCGCGGCGGCGGCGAGTGTTGGTGGCGCCCTCGATACTTTGCGATTGGGCGGCTCGTCGGCTCAGCTCCGCACCTATGCCTCGCGCTCAAACAAGCGATGCGCCATCACGCCGACGCGGGCTTCGATCGCCTCGCAAGCATCCAGGATCATGTCTTCCCGGAACCGGCGGCCAATGATCTGCACACCGATCGGCAAACCATCATTGTAGTTTGCGCTGACGTTACCCGCCGGCAGGCCAAGGAAGTTCATGGATATGCTGTAGATGCCTTGGTAGAGGACGTCTTCCACGCCCTCGCGGCCCTGATAGTCCCGGTCCCAAGCGTAGGTCGGCTGCAATCTGAAAGGTGTCAGGACCAGCGGGTACTCCTGGAGGAAAACCAGCCAGTCGCGCACGTGGGCGCTGCGTTCCGCCATGGCGACCAGCAGATCATTGCCCTCGAACGGGGGGGCGATATCCATTAGGTGGTCAAGATAGGTGTTGAAGGACGGGCTGCCGAACTGACGCATCAGAGGGAGAGTGTGGACCTTCAGCTCTCCAAGCAGTGTGCGCCATGCCATATCGCCGATGGCCCTGACATTCGGGGGCTCTACCTCGACGAGGTCGTACCCGGCCTCGCTGAGCGCCTCTCGGGCAACGGTCAGCGCCTTGTCGACTTCCGGATGAAGGTCGAACTCAAACGGGTTGCGGGTGAACGCGACTTTCACGGGCCCCTCGAGTGCCGGGCCCTCGAAAGGCACGGGCGCCATCCACGGATCCTGTGGTCTGTAGGTGACCGCACTTCGCATGGCCAGCCGGACGTCGCGGACTTCGCGGGCAATCACCCCCTGTGTCGACATGATCTGCGACAGGATACCCCGCTCTTCCCGTTGCGAGGGATTGTAGGCCGGCGTCCTGCCAAGGCCGGGTTTGACCGTGGCGGCGCCGGTCACAGTCGAGGGGTAGCGTAGAGAGCCGCCGATGTCGTTTCCGTGGGCGATCGCGCCCATCCCGGACATGACAGCAGCGGAGGCTCCACCGGAGGATCCACCGGCGGACGCCCAGTCGTTCCAGGGGTTGTAGGTGCGGCCAAAGTCGGGGCTTTCCGTCGTCGCGCGTAAGGAGAACTCCGGTGTGTTTGAGCGGCCGATCACCACCGCCCCAGCGTCCCTCATGTTGGCCACAATGGGCGCGTCTTCAGATGCGACCCATACGTCGAAGGCCTTCACGCCGTTGTTGGTCGCAAAGCCAGGCTGATCGACATTGTCTTTGATTGTGATCGGAACCCCGTGCAGGGGGCCGACCGGTCCGGACGTTTTGAACACCGCGTCCAGATGCGCCGCTTCGCTTAGGGCGGTATCTGCGCTGAGCTTGTTCAGGGCATTGATGTGCGGGTTGGTCTCGTTCATCCGCGCGACGGCGGATTCCACCGACTCCGTCGCGGTAACGCTGCCGCTAGAGATGCGGTTCGATAGCTCAACGGCGCTAAGTTGCCATAGCGGTCGGTCTGTCATGAGTGCCCGTCCTCGTCTGATCCTGTGGATGCGGTTTCAAGGGAGGGAGAAAACCAACAGAGCAGGCCGGCAGCCAGAAGATGGGCCGCCGGGACCGGAAGAATCAAGCCAAAAATTGCGGTGATCCTCGCGATGGGCAGGTACAGCAATAATCACGACCAGACGTTGTCCGGCCGGCCTCAAGGCGATTGACCGGCTTTACCTCGACGAAAGAAACCATGACGAACGGGCGGCAGTATTGGTCCATTCCCTGCTTTACGATCGCTGATGCTCGGTACTTGTCTTGCGGCTGATCTGGCCTTGTGGGCAAATGCGTTTGGCCTGTAGATAAAGTCGCCTGTGGAACTCTGAGTGGCTCAGTTCAACTTCACCATCAAGCAGCTCCGATACATCGAAGCGGCGAGCCGGCTCGGCTCCATCGCTCACGCGGCGAGCGAACTCAACATCTCACAATCGTCCATCACCTCCGCCATCGACGGTTTGGAGAGCGAGGTCGGTTTCGATCTGTTCATCCGGACCCGGGCGAAGGGTATCCAAACCACACCCGGAGGTGAGCAGGTTCTCAGCCTCATTCGACGCTACATCGAACAGTCCCGGCATTTTGAAGCGGATGTTAGATCGGTTGGTGGAATGGCAACAGGCACGGTGCGGATTGCCATTTACGGAACATCCGCGCCCGCGTTTCTCCCGGTGGTCCTAGATAACGTTACCAAGAGATTCCCGCAGCTTTCCGTGGTGATTATGGAGGGGACGTTGGCGACGGTCATGGACTTCGTCAACGAGGGTAAGGCTGACCTTGCTTTCACATACGAGTTGTCAACGGATGCAAGGCACACGTTCGAGCCGCTCCTCAACGCTCCGACCTATGCTCTATTCTCTGTCAATGATCCTTTGGGTGATCAGGGCTCGGTGACCATGGAGGAGTTGTCTGCACATCCCATGATTCTCCTCGATCTCCCAGTTGTCCGGTACGCTTTCATGTCTCTGTTCAAGGATCGCGGACTGAAGCCGAACATCGCCCACATGACACAGTCCTCGGAGATTGCGAGAGCGTTGGTGTCCGCCGGGTTTGGACACACTCTGCTCAACATGAAACCGCCGGGCTATCAGAAGGGTGATCAGCGGTTTAGAGCTGTACCCATCAGCAACTGCGGAATGGCTCCGAATTTCGGTATGGCTACTCTTCAAGCGACACGCCAACCGGAGGTGGTTCTGACTTTTATGAAAAACTGCTTAGAGATGAGAGATAATGGCGCCTTCTTACCCCTTGCTGTTAAACAATAATGTACTCTAAGTGCATAGAATAAGCTTTTGAGCCGCATTAAAACCAGTTTTCATAATTTTAGAGAACGTTAACCTTCTGGCTGAGGGAGAGAACCGAATAAGAGCTACCGGGAGCATCCACATGAATTCAGCCTCCAGACGATTGATCGCAGCCACGGCAATTTTGGTTGGCACGACAACCGGCGCAATTGCCGCGCAAGAGCCCAAACAGGGCGGAACGCTCACCTACATCAACCAGTTGATCGGTGGGCACTTCAATACCAACATCGCGTCTGGAACACCCACAGGCATACCCGGCGTACAGTTCCATTGCGCGTTGCTTCGGTTCGACAAGGATTGGAATCCGCAGCCCTATCTTGCTGAGAGCTGGTCCATGTCGGATGATGGCATGTCGCTGACCCTCAACCTCGCCAAGAATGCCAAGTTTCACGACGGTAAGCCGGTAACCTCCGAGGACGTGGCTTTCTCGATTGAGACAACCAAGGCCAATCACCCCTTCAAGACGATGTATGAGGTCGTCGAGGCCGTTGAGACACCGGATCCGCACACGGCCGTCGTCAAGATGAGCAAACGGCATCCTGCCATTCTTTTGGCGATGTCCTCCCAGCTCGGAACCGTACTGCCGAAGCATGTTTACGGCGGCGACGACGTCAACATCCGCAAGCATCCGAACAACGCCGATGGCACGGTTGGTTGCGGCCCGTTCACGCTGACGGAATTCAAGCCCGGCGAGTACATCATAATGGACCGCTTCGATGACTACTTCATCGACGGACGCCCCTATCTTGACCGGATCGTCTACCGGAGGATCGCTGAGTCGACGAGCCGGGTTATCGCGATGGAGGAAGGTCAGGCGGACATGTATGCCTGGGCCTCCGATCCCATTGAGCTGAACCGTCTGAAGCGTGCCGACAACATTGACATGACGGCATCGGGCTATGAGGCCGTCGGCGCCTTGCAATGGCTGGCCTTCAACATGGAGCGGGAACCTTTCAACAACAAAAAGGTTCGCCAGGCCATCGCTTACGCCCTCGACAAGAAGTTCATCATGAACGCCATCATGGGTGGCTTTGCCCAGCGCTCCCTCGGTCCGATCCATCCCGGCAGCGTTTTCGCCCCCGAGGGCGTCAATCCCTACGATCTCGATCTCGATAAGGCCAACGCGCTCCTTGATGAGGCAGGTTTGCCGCAGGGTGACGACGGCGTGCGCTTCAAGGCTGAGCTGGACCTGATCGTCAACCGGGGAACCTTCAAGCGAATGGCGGAGTACTCGAAGGCCCAACTCAAGAAAGTGGGCATCGACGTCACGATCTCCGTCACACCGGATATCCGCGCTTGGATCAAGAAAGTATCCAATCACGACTTCGATATGACGATCGACTCTGTCTTCAACTGGGGTGATCCGGTCATCGGTGTGCACCGGACCTACAGGTCGGACAACATCCGGCCGGGTGTGCCGTGGCACAACACACAGCAATACAAGAACCCTGAGTTGGATGCCTTGATGGAACAGGCAAGCTCCGAGATCGACCCGGAGAAGCGCAAAGCCCTGTACAATCAGATCCAGACCATCGTTGTGGACGACGCACCCATTGCCTACTTGGTCACCTCGCCGTTCCACACCGTCTGGAACAAGGACCGGGTCGGCAATCCGCCGGTGGACTCCATCTGGGGAACCCAGGTGCCCTGGGACAACGTCTACATCAAGAACTAACTGGCCTAGAACCCGGGATCCCGGCAGACGCCCCCATGCGTCGCCGGGATCCCATTATTCAGAGCAAAAGTTATGAAGCTCTTCTCCGTCATTGCCCAACGCATTGGTTATGCGATTTTTCTTCTGATCGCAGTCATCGTCTTCAACTTCATACTGCTGAACCTCGTACCGGGTGACATTGCCGAAACGATTGCCGGCGAAGCCGGCGGCGCCAGTCCGGAACTGATGGAGGAGATCCGACGAAGCTACGGGCTTGACCGGCCGTTTCACGAGCAGTTGTTCAGCTATGTCGCCCGCGTCATGCAAGGGGACCTCGGCACGTCGTACTACTTCAATGTGCCCGTGGTCGACTTGATCCTGGACCGGGTCGGACCGACCCTTCTGCTCGTCACGACCGCCCTACTGATCGCCATTGTCACGGGCACCTTGCTGGGTGTCATCGCGGCGCAAAACCCGAACGGTCTCTTCAGCCATCTGGTGACCGTTCTGGCACTCGTCGGCTTCTCCGCTCCCGTGTTCTGGACCGCCTTCATGTTGATGGTGCTGTTCGTGTCGATCCTGGACCTGCTGCCGTTGACAGGAATGGTGCGGCCCACGACACCGGAAGGCACGATCGAGTGGTATCTGGAGGTGGCGCACCATCTCGTCTTACCAGCGTTCTCCCTGGCGTCGATCTACATCGCGCAATACAGCCGGTTGGCGCGTGCCAGCATGATGGACATCCTCGGGTCCGACTACATTCGAACGGCGAAAGCCAAGGGGCTGTCCCAGCGCAAGGTCATCTACAAGCACGGACTGCGCAACGCCGTGATCCCGGTCATTACGATAGCGGGTCTGCAGTTCTCTTACATTTTCTCAGGGGCTGTGGTCATCGAAACCGTGTTCAACTGGCCCGGTCTCGGGACCTTGGCGCTCGATGCCATTCTGCGCGCTGACACGCCGACGATCATGGGCATCCTGTTTTTCTCGGCTCTGGTCGTCATTGTCTTCAATCTTCTGACGGATCTGGTTTGTCGCATCGTCGACCCAAGGATCCGGTCAGCTCGAAATGCCTAGGGGACGGACGGTGGAACACCGTTTCCCCTCGGTGGGTCACATCAGGGACGCCAGATGAAGGTCAAAGTCGAACGCCCGAGCGTTGAATTTCTGCGAATGTACTTGCGCAACATGGCCGCCGTCGTCGCGTCTGTCGTTTTCTTCATCATCATCATCTCCGCGGTCTTCGTTCCCCTGTTTCTGGATGTTGATCCCTTCGAGATTGTCTGGGCGCCCATAACCCCGCCAGGGCAGGAGGGCTTCCTGTTGGGAACCGACAATCTCGGCCGGTCGATGGCGAACCAGATCCTGTTTGGCGCCCGGACCAGCCTTGCGGTCGGCGGGGCGGCTGCGACCATTACGCTTGTGATTGGCTTGCTTGTCGGCTCGCTCGCCGGATACTACCGAGGTTGGGTCGATGAGATGCTGATGCGGGTGACCGAGTTCTTTCAGGTCCTGCCGCCGTTGCTCCTCTCCATGGTGCTCGTCGCCCTCTTCTCGCCGACACTCGAGACGGTCGTCTTTGCCATCGGTGTCGTCAGTTGGACCGGGGTCGCTCGTCTCGCCCGGGCGGAATTCATGCGAATTCGCGAGCTGGAGTACGTCAAAGCGGCCCGGTCAATTGGTAGCAGCGACGGCCGCATCATATGGCGGATCATACTGCCAAACGCCCTCCCGCCACTCATTGTGACGGCAGCCCTGACGGTCGGCGCCGCGATCCTGTTCGAGGCCGCGTTGAGTTTTCTCGGTCTCAGCGATCCGAACGTCATGAGCTGGGGAAAGATCATGGGAGACAACCGTGACTATCTCCTGGAAGCGCCGTGGACGGTCATTTTCCCGGGCCTCGCGATCTTCGTCACGGTGCTCACCATCAATCTGATCGGCGACGGGCTCAACGACGCCTTCAATCCCAAACTCCGGGAGCGTTGAGGATGACAACGCCGCTTCTGGATGTGAGCGACCTGCAGGTGGAGTTCAGGACCCGCCGCGGGGTGGCCCGGGTTCTCGACGGCATCGACTTCAGCCTTGGCGCCGGAGAGACCCTGGGCATTGTTGGAGAGTCTGGGTGCGGAAAGTCCATGACGGCCCTGTCCATCATGGGTCTGGTTCCCCAGCCACCGGGCAGGATTGCCGCCGGAAGCATAAAGCTCAAAGGCGAAGATCTTCTGCAAGTGGGCGAGCGGCGCATGCGTGCGGTCCGCGGCAACGAGATCTCGATGATCTTTCAGGAGCCGATGACATCACTCAATCCGGTTTTCTCTGTGGGGGACCAGATTGCGGAAACCGTCATCGAGCATGAAGGCCTGTCCCGGCGGGACGCCATGGATCGGGCGACCGAGATGCTCCGGGCCGTCAAAATTCCGGCTCCCGAACAACGGGTCCGGGAGTATCCGCATCAGCTCTCCGGCGGCATGCGTCAACGGGTGATGATTGCGATGGCTCTGGCCTGCCGGCCGCAGGTCCTGATAGCCGACGAGCCAACCACGGCACTGGACGTGACGGTTCAGGCTCAGGTCTTCGACCTTCTGAAAGAGCTACAGGAGAACACGGGCACGACCATCATCCTCATCACCCATGACATGGGCGCCATCGCGGAGATGGCGGACCGGGTTGCCGTCATGTATGCGGGCAGGATCATCGAATCTGGCTCTGTGTCTGACATTCTGGAGGATCCGCATCATCCCTATACCCGCGGATTGATTTCTTGCGTTCCGCATTTGGTTCCAGATCCGCCAATACAGCGGCCGACCTTGCTTGAGATTCCCGGTGTGGTCCCGCCGCTGACGGACCTGGGTAAGGGTTGCGCGTTTGAGCCGCGCTGCGGAAACCGGATGGCACGGTGTGTCAGTGAAAAGCCGTCGAACTTTGAGGTTGGCCCCAATCACATCGCCGGGTGCTGGCTCGCCGAAGCCGGGGCCTCGACATGAGCGGAGGAGACATCCTGCTGAGGGTCGAGGGCCTCAAGGTCCACTATCCCTTGCCCAAGGCTGGTTGGTTCCAGCCGCCTTCATTCGTCCATGCTGTCGACGGCGTCGACTTCTCAATCCCTCGGGGGTCCACCTTTGGCGTGGTGGGGGAGTCCGGGTCGGGCAAGACGACCGCTGCCTTGGCGGTGATGCGCCTCGCCCCCATCTCCGCCGGCGATGTCATCCTGGATGGGCATGATCTCGGCCGCGTCGTGGGCAAGGACCTGAGGGCCCTGCGCAGAAAGATCCAGATCATATTCCAGGATCCCTATTCGTCCCTCAATCCGCGCATGAGGGCCGGGGCCATCGTGCGCGAACCCATGGACCTGATGGAGGTCGGCGATCCTTTGGAGCGGGATGACGCCGTCGTAGAGCTGTTCGAGAAGGTGGGGCTGCGGTCAGAGCAGATCGCACTGTTCCCACATCAGTTCTCTGGCGGGCAACGCCAGCGGATCGGTGTGGCACGAGCATTGGCAAGCCGACCGGATCTTGTTGTCTGCGACGAGCCAGTCTCAGCCCTGGATGTTGCGATCCAGGCCCAGATTCTAAACCTCCTCAGCCGCTTGCAGGCGGAGTTTGGCCTAACCTACCTGTTCATCTCTCATGATCTGGGTGTTGTTCAGCATATCTGTGACGAGATTGCAGTGATGTACCTTGGCCAGTTTGTGGAGCAGGCCGACCGCCGGTCGCTGTTTCAGAGGCCGCGGCATCCCTACACCTGGGCGTTGATTTCAGCGGTTCCGTCGACGGACCTGAAACACGACAGGCAGTCCCGGCGCGTCAAGCTTGAGGGCGATCCCCCATCACCGATCGACCTTCCCCCCGGGTGCCGGTTTGCCGGTCGCTGCCCTTTTGCGGAAGAGCAGTGCCATCGCGAAGCCCCCGTCCTCAAGGACGTGGGCGACGGGCACCGGGCTGCGTGCCACTTGATTGATGAGAACGGCGTCCCGCCCCATGAAAAGCTTTGAATGCGCACGATCCAGGGAAGACACGGTTTCAAGCCCTCGGTCCAGACGGAACACCAACCGATGACACCAAACAGCGACAAGATGACCATCTACCGGGCGCGCCGTGTTCTGACCATGAACCCGTCCAACCCGGAGGCTGATGTCGTGGCGGTTCAGAGGGACCGGTTCCTCGGTGCGGGTAGCTTGGATGACCTCCGCGGTTGGGGAGAGTTCGACCTGGATGAGCGCTTTGCCGACAAGGTCCTGATGCCGGGCCTGGTCGAAGGGCACAGCCACATCATGGAGGGCGTTTTCTGGCGGTTTGTCTATTGCGGCTACTTCGACCGCATGGATCCGGGCGGTGTGGTTTGGCCGGGCCTGAAGACACTGGACGACGTCCTGGAGCGCCTGTCGGCCCGCGACAAAGAGCTGAAGGACGGCGACGCACCGATCGCAGGTTGGGCGCTTGATCCCCTCTACTTCGGCGATGCGCGTATCTCGCGCGAGTCTCTCGATTCCGTGTCGACGGTCCGGCCGATCGGCATTCTGCACGCAAGCGGCCACATCATGAATGTGAACACCAAAGCGCTTGAGCTGGCTGGAATGCTGAGGCCGGGGATCAATCATTCCGGCGTTCCCCTGGGGCCTGACGGTTTGCCGACCGGCGAACTGAAAGGCCCCGATGCCATGATGATGGCGAACGAGTACGTCGACTTCGATCGGGAAGTCCTTGCCTGCGATGAGCAAGGGTTGAAGGAGTTTGCCCGGCTGTGCGTGCGAACCGGGGTCACGACCGCCGCCGACTTGGCCAATCCGCTGCCCGACGACGCGGTTCAGATGATGCTGCGGGTAACAGGCGAGACTGGTTTCCCGGTACGGGTCGTCTCGCTTCGTCGTTTCTTCGGAATGACGCCGGCGGACATGGTGGAGAGGGCGATCGAGCTTAAGCAACGGAGCTCGGACCGCTTACGCCTCGGGATTGTGAAAGTGGTCGCCGACGGGTCGATCCAGGGCTTCACCTCGAGAATGCGCTGGCCCGGACACTTCAACGGCGCACCCAACGGTTTGTGGTACGTGTCGCCGGAACAGTTGCTGGGGCTTTATGAAGCGGCTCTGGAGCGTGACGTCCAGGTCCACACCCACAACAATGGTGATGAAGCAACGCAACTGGCTTTGGACATGATGGAGCAGGCGCTGCGAAAGCATCCGCACCCCGATCATCGCTTCACGCTTCAGCACACCCAGATGGCGGACGCCGCGCAGTATCGCCGCATGAAAAAACTCGGTCTCTGCGTCAACGTCTTCTCGAACCATCTCTACTACTACGGCGACAAACACCCGGTGAAGACCGTGGGGCCCGAACGCGCGCGCCGGATGAACGCTTGCCGTACCGCGCTCAGGGAAGGGGTGCCTCTGGCCATCCACTCCGATGCGCCGGTCACCCCGCTCGGACCGTTTTTCACGGCCTGGTGTGCCGTGAACCGGCAGACCGCCAGTGGCCAGGTCCTGGGTGAGCAGGAGCGCATTGACGTCAACGAAGCGCTGTTCGCGATCACGATCGGTGCGGCCTACACCATGAAGCTCGACTCAGAGATCGGATCAATCGAGTGCGGCAAGAAAGCCGATATGGCTGTTCTGGAGGATGACCCGATGGAGATCGGGGCAGAGAACCTCAAGGACGTCAGGGTTTGGGGCGTTGTTCAAGGGGGCCGGGTCTTTCCGGCAGAAACGATATGAACATTCCGGGATCCTCCAACCAGCCTGCCATCCCAGCCACCGTTGTCGGTGGCTATCTGGGCGCGGGAAAGACGACGCTGGTGAACCAGTTGCTGCGTCAGGCAAACGGTCTGCGCCTGGCAGTTTTGGTCAATGACTTTGGCGACCTTCCAATTGACGCGGATCTGATCGAAAGCCAGGACGACAACGTCATCAACATCGCGGGTGGCTGTGTCTGCTGTTCTTTCGGCAGTGATCTGATCGCCGCTTTGAGGACCATAAGGGACTTTGATCCCCGCCCTGACCATCTGCTGATCGAAGCGTCTGGCGTATCACTTCCGGGCTCAATCGCCGAGTCCGTGACACTTGTCGCTGACTTCGAAATGGACAGTGTGATCGTCCTTGCGGATGCCGAGACCGTTCGGCGGCGCAGTGTGGAAACCTATTTCGCTGACACGATCTCCCGCCAGCTATCGAGTGCCGACCTGATTCTTCTCAACAAGTGTGATTTGCCGACGTCCGAAGCGCTCGCGGAAACCGAGTTCTGGCTGAAGACTGAGTTTCAGAACGCCGCCCTCCTGCCGACGCGCCGATCGGAACTCCCTCTCAGCCTGCTCATCGACAATGGCTTAGCCGGACGCCAGATGGGGGACCGAGACGAGACCGGCCGTATTCAGTTCCAAGACCATCCCGCCTACGTGTCCGCGGTGATTGAGTTTGAACCGGGTGTTGATCCGGCGAGGCTTGCGACCGCACTTGCGGACCAAGACAAGGGTCTGCTGCGTTCGAAAGGTCACGTCGTCGGCACGGACGGTGAGATCTATGCCGTGCAGACGGTTGCCCGCAGGCCAGAGGTCCGCAGAGCCCGCGCTGGTGTCGGGAATGTTGGCAAGATGGTCATCATCACCAGCAAATTGGATCTGGATCTGGACAGTCTGGCAGCCGATCTGGGCGGACGCCGCCTGACCGCCTGACCGCCTGACCAGTTGACGCCTGTCCGCCTCTCGCCCGACGAGGCCCAGAGGGTCCGATTACCGATAAACGTAGATCGGACTGGTCCAGGCCCGGGTCCCGTCTTCCTGAGTGAGCCGGATGTAGATCGGATTGTCGCCAACGTCCTTGAGATCAATCCGGGTTGAAAACCGCATGG
This sequence comes from Thalassobaculaceae bacterium, assembly GCA_963691835.1. Taxonomy (GTDB): domain Bacteria; phylum Pseudomonadota; class Alphaproteobacteria; order Thalassobaculales; family Thalassobaculaceae. Next base: position 1,222,768 of record OY829383.1, on the reverse strand, counting down.
ATCTTGTCTCAAGGGTCTCGGGAAGTCTGTACACCTTCACAAAGCGGGGAAGACGGTCGGACTGGTCGAACATCAGGTCGTCTGCTGTGAAGTCCGAGACGGCGAGATCAAACTGCACGAGCGGTGTTTCGAACGTGATCCTGCCGCTGTCGGCATCCTGCAGGCGGATGTCCACACCGCCGAAGTTGCCGGTTGTGAGCGCTTTCCAAGATAGGGTGTTGCCCTCTTGGCGTAGGACCTTGTCACGGTTCAGGAAATTGACCGGCTCCGCGCCGACGATCGTGTTTCCGGTGACCTCGGCGCTGCCGTCCCAAATCACCTCCCGGAACCGGCCGCGATACTCCGCACCTTCCCAGAGTATCCGTATCCGGGCACCGACATCGGCCGGATGATAGGGTCGTCTGGTCTCGATCAACTCTTTGCCGTTGTAGATCTCGATACGCTCGATCGGCGATGTGGTCTCGGCGGAGACCGACAGCTCCATGCCGCCGTTCGGCAGATGCACGATGTCGCCCATGTCCGCCGATTGCGCTTTGGTCCCGACCGCGTTCTCAAACACCGCCGGATCGTCGTGGTAGACGGTCGCCGGTTTGTCGAACTGCGCATCCAGATCGATGACCATGCGGCCGTACTGACCACCCGTGGTGCCGTAGTGGTGACGTTTGCGCATGCAATCGAGGAGATGATCGCGGTCGAGCTCTTTGGTCCTGAAGCAGGTAAGCCCGCCGATCGCGCCGAACTTTCCGGCACCTGGGAAACTGGCGCCTGGCCGGCCCTTGTGTCCGTCCGAATTGGCGACGACGCCGACACGGTAACCAAGCCGAAACGCGTCGTGCAGCAACCACTCGAACGTTCCCCAAGAGGAATGGACTTCGACGGAGCGCTCGAACCGGCCATCATGGGCCACCTCGATATCCGCATACCGGCCGCCGCAGTGGGCGTACATCACCACGTCCCATTCACCCGCTTCGGCAAAGTCTTCAAACAACTTCGCGGCGGTTCTGGCGTCTGTGCCGGCCACATCCCCACCGTCGATCAGCGCATGGGAGGAACGGCGAATGGTTCGGTTCTCATTGGGGAAGTAGATGTTTCTATCGCCGCCAAGTGATGTGTTCCCCGACCACTCGTAGCCGGGCAAGGCAACAAATCTGCCCGGTGCGTCGTGCAGGGCGGTCAAACGGTTCAGCTCACCCCAGAACGCATCGCTCATCTGGAAGTCGTTGCCCTGGTGGCCGCAGGCATCCACAAACGCGAGATCACGGGCAAACGAGAAATACTGATCCGCACTGCCTGTCCCGATTGTTTCCTCTGACTGGCCGTGCATGTCGCCCCAGAAATGAACGGTGTCGGTCGCGTCGATCAGCAGCGGGTTCGTCTCTGCGACGGTTGTTCCGTTCTCATCAACCAGGCTTACCGAAACCCTGCCGGTGTCCGAGACCCTGAGGTCCTCGATGACGAAACTGCGAGCCCCCGGCGCGAGTGTGACGGTTTCGGGCAGCCCCAAAATCGCGCCGTCGGCAACCAGGCTGAACGTGGTGTCGCAAAGGTCGGAGGGGTTGCCCCAGCGATCCTCGCCTTTCAGCTTAAGAGAAAACGGCTCCCCCGGCCGGCGCCGTGTGGGGAGAACAGCCACATAGCGTTCCGGCGCGCCCGGTCCGATTTCGATCATCGGCTGATCCGGTACCGGCTGGAAATTGAAGGTAGCGATCGGGTCACTCAGAACGCGGAACTCGAAAGTGTCCTCGCAAAAGGTCTGGAGCCGCATACCCGGCCCGCCGTGATCGGTCACGCCAAAGCGGATCGTGATGGTATCGCCCTCTGTCAGATACCCCTGAACGATCTTGATCCAAAGCGTCCGGTCCCAAGGGCGCACATTGGCTTTCGGATCCCAGCGCAACTGCAGGACAGCACCGTTCGACGCCTCGACCGTGCAGTAGTTCACTCCCTCCGGATCTGTGAACTGCGGCGCGGATTGATCCGACGCAAACCGGAAACACACGCGCAGGCTTCCTGAATCGTCGATGCCGTAGGGCCCGGCGGTATAGACCAGGGTGAAGCTCGCAAACGAGCCGGCTTCGAACCGGCCCTTCGGAAAGATTTCCGCGACGCCAAGGTCCTCGGGCGGAATGGCATTGCGGATCGCCCCGGAGTCCACATCAAGCCAAGGTCGATGAGCTGAGTCGTCGTTCACGGATTTTTCCTCTTACTGCTGAGCCCGGTCGACCAATTGTGGCGTCGCGACTGGAGGGCAAGGAACGTGCTGGCCATAACCTGCGTAAGGCCATTGCGGGCCCACCGTCAATCGCATGTCACGTCTTGGAATGACGCATCGTTGCAAGCGTATCGAAGGGGCCTGGAGATCACCGTCCAAACAATAGAAAAATCCGGAACCCACCAAAAATACATTTAGATGCTCAGCTAGTGCCGTTTTTTGTGTTTTTAACCAGACGTTCCGGAGTGCTGGAAGGTCGGCCATCCGGCGAATCCAGGTGACAGAATGTGCCGCTAAGCGGGAGCCTGAGCGTGGTGAAACCGTCGCCAGGACGAACAAGAAACGAGGCGCTCAGTGACTGAACGCCTCGTCGAATGATTTGGCTCTAGCATTCGCCGCGCGAGCGGTGTCCTAGAACGCTTTGTCCGTCTCAGGGCGATGCCGGTTCTTCGGGACGAAACCCGAGCGGGCGGCCTTACGCTGCTCGCGGACCCAAACCTCCCGGTTTGGATGCAGGCCACCGCCGCGCGTCGCCGGAACCGCCGTGTGCCGCGCGCGATGCAGGAGCCGGGTATCGGCGATACCGCAGTTCGGATGAATTCCGCCGTTCCCGGCGACCACGTCATTCCACGCCGCCATGCGGGCGTCTCGTGTGGCTGGATCCTCAAGCGCGGTGCAGATCAGCTCGTTCTTATTGAGATCGACCACGATCTCGTCGCCGTTCTCGATCAGCGCGATCGGGCCGCCCAGCGCCGCCTCGGGTCCGACGTGACCAATTACAAGCCCAACAGAGCCACCGGAGAACCTGGCATCGGTCATCAGTGCGACCACGATCCCGCGCTCCCGGCACAGGGTGGTAATCCGTGAGGTCGGGTCGAGCATTTCCGGCATGCCGGGGGCACCGCTGGGACCCTCGTACCGCACGATGATCATGTCGTTGTCTTGGAACTGTTCCGGCGTCTCGTCGAGTGCGGTGAGCAGGCCCTTCTCACCTTCGAACACACGCGCCGTTCCCCGGAAGATGTTGTTCTCCAGGCCGCGCTCAACACCCGCGAGCTTGAGAATCGCAGAGAAGTCGGGAGACAGATTGCCACCGAGCACCCGCAGGCCGCCGGTTGGCTTGTACGGCGTCTCGACGGGGTAGACGACCGTTCCGTCGACCTTGTTCGTGCCGAGCCGCTCGATCTGCTCGGCCAGCGTCTCTCCGGTACAGGTCAGGACATCGCCGTTGAGCAGACCCGCATCCAAGAGTTCGCGCACAATGACCTGAACCCCGCCCGCCCGGTCGATGTCCACCATCGAATACCGGCCGTACGGACGCGCGTCGGTGAGAACCGGCACCACATCCTTGGAGAGGTGATTGAACTCCTCCGGGGTCATGACCTCTTTCCAGAAATCGCCGTACCCGGCGGCGCGCGCAATCTCCGGTGCGTGCAGCGTAACGTTGGTCGAGCCGCCGACAGCCATGGAAACGATCATCGCGTTCCTGAGCGAGTCCCGCACGACGATGTCGCGGGGCTTGAGGTCCTTGTCCATGAGGTTGGAGAGATGACCGACCAACTCGTCCGGGAACACGTTCATCCGGCGCGGGTCGTCGGAAGCCGGTGCCACCATGTGCAGAGGCTGCATGCCAACGACGCCGATGAAGGTCTGCATCGTATTGTAGGTGAACATGCCGCCGCAGCTACCGATGCCCGGGCAGGCATGACAGGCGATGTGGTGCCGGAACTCCGGATCCGGGTGACCGGCGACCTGATAGGCGCTGACGATATCCAACGGCTCGCCGGAGTTCGGGTCCTTGCCAGGGTGGATCGCGCCATCGGACATGATGATGGCCGGCAGGTTGTGCTCCAGCAACGCGGCGAGCGTGCCGACCGGGGGTTTGTCGCAGGCAACCACGGCGATGGTCCCGGCCAGTCCGGTGGCCTCAAGATGCTCGCACAACGCATCGTGGGTGATCTCTCGGCCGATCAGCGAGTAACGCATTTCCCGCGTGCCGTTGCGGATGCCGTCCGACGTGGCAATGGTGAATTCGGGCTGCACAAGGCGCAGCTTCAGCTTGCCGTCCTCGCTGCCGATCCTGCTCTTCAGGCTCGCGTGAATCGCCTCGACCTTCGCGGCGACGCCGAGATAGCACTGGCTGTCACCTTTCGTTCCAACCACGCCGACCGACGGCTCGTGGATCAAGTCCGGATCGGTGCCGAGGACCTTGGCGAGGCCGATGGTCTGGGCGGATCGACCGGGATGCCGGTCGATGAGAACTTTGCTGCTGGTCATCAGGTGGCGTTCCTCGAAATGGCCGAAAACGTGGGCGGACGGTGGACTTCGATTGGCCCGATTGCCTTTGTTGTATAGGGCCTGGGCGCGCCTCGACAAGATCCCAATCGGCAAGGCCGGGTGGGAAGCGGTTTACCGGCCCGATGCTCCGGGCTCCCGGTCATTCGATCGGGGCCGGTTTGTTACTGAGTTGAATCTAGCGGGTGAAGGCGGACATCCATGTGCCTGGCCGTCCCGTCCCGTCACCTGAAAGCTCATGGACGCGCCTTTGCGGCCGGCACCGGCCTCCCCGGTGGACGATCACAATCGGACAGCACCCCGAGGTTGAGGCTGGCTTGGGTCTAAATCTGTTTGATGATCTCACCCGCCATGGCACGGCCGCTGGTCCAAGCGTGCTCGGCATGGGGACCGAGGCACCAATCCCCACCAACGAAGAGTGAACGGTCCGGCAAGGCCATGAAGGGCCGGCCCAATGGCTCGACGACACGCGCGTACCGCCACCGATGGCCGACGGCGTAGGTGTTTGACCCTCTGTCGATACCGATCCTGTCGCAAAGCATCTCAAGCATGTCTTGGGCGAAGCTTTCGCGGTCTCGCTCAAGGTTTGCCATGCTCCATTCCGTGTCGGCGTGCGCCACCCAATCGGAGCCGCTCTCTCTTCCCGGCTTTGAAGCCTCCCGGCAAACCCACTCCAGAGATCCGCCCGGCTGATCCAAATCCGAAGGATCCGAGGGCGTCATCCCTTCGAACGACGCCATCAATGTCAGGGTGGGGGCCATTCTGATGTCGTCCAGGTCCGGCAGAGCTTCCTGGTCGGGCAGAAGCAGCGCTTTGGCCTGAGGTGCGGGAACGGTCATGACCACCAGATCGGCGGCCATTTGGCCTTGATCGGTGTGAAGCACCCACTCGGAGTTTGCTCTCTCGATCCCTTTGATCTCGGTACCCAGACGGATGTCGAGGTCCCGGGCCAACCATTTCCCAATCGCACTCATTCCCGGGATGCCGACATAGTTGTTGCTGTCGGGCCAATGCGCCGTCACGCCGTCTTCTTTCAGTTTGTCCAGAACCGTTCGAAAGCCGATCCCGTCCGCAGACAGATGACGAGCGCCATGATCGAAGCGACGACCGGGTTCCGCGCGCCGCGTGGCGATCCGGCCGCCGACACCCCGGCCTTTGTCGACAAGTGTGGGGGTAAGGCCTGCATCCTTCAGAGCGTCCGCGCAAGCAAGCCCGGACATACCGGCCCCGATGATGATGATGCGGGGGGATGCCATGTCGTCTCCAGCTCTATTCTGTTCAGGCCGACCCAAGCGTCTTGGTATCTCGACGGAACCGCTTTTAGTTCGGGCTTATCCGCCAAAGCGAGCCGGTGTCGTTGTGTTCCAAAGCGACGTACACAAAGCCATCACGACCCATCGCCACATCGCGAATACGCCCAAAGTCACTAACCAGTATTTCTTTCTCTATGAGTTCGTTGTCTTGAATGCGCAAGCGATACAGCGTGCTCGCCTTCAGGCTTCCGACAAGCATATCGCTGTTCCAGCCTGGAAACTGGTCTCCGCTATGAAACGTGAAGTTCGATACGGCGGGTGCCGGTGTGAAGTCGACAACGGGCAAAACCGTGTCTTCGATGGGGAAATCCAGCCCCAAGTCTTTGCCGATGGAAATCTCCTCGCCATCGTAGCCGAGTCCATTGGTGTATAGCGGCCATCCATAGTTCTGGCCGGCGATAATATGATTGATCTCGTCACCGCCGCGGGGGCCCATTTCGGTGTTCCAGATCTCGCCGTTTAGGGGGTGTCCATCCAAACCTTGGCCGGTGCGATGGCCATAGCTCCAAACTGTATGGATTGTGGAAGACTCTGGCCGCTCATCCGGTGAAACCCAGAAGGGGTTGTCCTCCGGGATCCTCCCGTCATCGTGGACCCGATGGACCTTCCCAAACGGCGTGTTCAGGTCATGCAGTTTGCCGTAGGTGTTTTTTCCACCGATTGAGACATACAGATAACCCTCGTCATCAAAAGCGAGCCGTCCTGCCGCGACGGCGTCGGGAACCGGTGTGTAGTGGTTCTTGTGAACCGACCATATCGTCTGCTCATCCTCCCACTTGCCTTGACTGATGCGGCCGCGCACAACCCAGACCATCGTCCCGGGCACCACCCATCCGCACCGCCACGTGCATGTGTCGGCGTGGGACAGATAGATCTATCCGTTCTGCTCGTAGTCGGGATGCAGTTCCACATCGAGGACGGTACCGAGGTTCACCCAGATATCCCCGAGAGTGAGGGTGAATCCCCAGATCTCGGGCGTATCTGAGATCAGTTCGTTCTGATGACCGTCCTGGTCGACAATGGAAAGGCCGCGGATCTTCTCGGCAACCAGGATGTTTCCGTCTGGCATGGGGGCAATGGAGTAAGGCCGGCTCTCAAGGCTCGTCACCAACTCGAGCCGGAAATCATGATGCTTCGAGCGGATCGTCCGATTTTCCTTCGGTTCCTTGGCATAGGATTTCGGAACGGTGGGGAATTTCTGGCGCTGCTCACTGATGTATATGGCGAGGAGTTTGATCTCTCGCGCCGAGAGTTTCTCTTCCCAGCCGGTCTTTGCGGTTCCCGGAACACCGTCGGAAATGACAGCCATCAACTCATCGAGTGAGTCGCCGCGTTTGAGGTCTACGTCGATGAGAGCGACGCCCCGCTCGGTTCCTTTGAGGGTCTCTCCGTGGCAGCCGGCACAGTGCTCATTCCAAGCAACAAAAGACGCCTCTCTTTCGTCGGCGGTTGTGTAGTACCAATAGCCAAATGTGCCACCCCCAAGAGTGAGTAGAACCAGTATCAGTATTATCTTGGTTGTCGTATTCATGGGGCGTTCAGTCTCATGGGTTTCGCCTCTATTTCATCTTGCTCTTTTTGATCTAGCAGGCGTAGGAGGGCGGCCGTCAATTGCTGGGGATTCCATAGATTTGGGTCAACCTTTTAGGCAATTCTCCCGACGCGAATGGTGATCCAATGCTGTTTGGCCTGCAACTTCTATAGACGAAAGTCCGATGCTTCGGCTGTCGCGTTTGGCTGGATGGACGGGCCAAGACAATCCGGATTGGTTTCGTGAATGCACGACGATCTGCTAGATAAGCCCCGCCGGCGCGGGGATGTGAGAGATTGATCGGAGTGCAAGAGGCTAATGCCGCGCAGTGAGTCGCAAGAACTGGAGCTTTCTTCCAGCTTTCAGGGCGTGAATTGGAACGTGTTTCTTCAGCTCTGGGAAGGACTCGTCAAGCCTAGCGGCTGGGCGGACAAGACCGGCTTTCGTCCTGAGACGGCGCCGCGTCTCCTCCCGAACATGATGATACTCGAGGTCAGAGACGCTGATTTCCTGATCCGATTGTGCGGTACGGCGATCGTGGACCGGCTGGGGATAGACCCAACAAATCAGCCATATGATGTTCTGGTTGAGCCGGATCAAAGAGCCCAGGTACTCGGCCGACTGTGGGAGATGTGCCGCTATCCTTGCGCGATGCAGGTTATCCTGTCGCACAAGAGTTTCTCATTCGCCGCCAAAGCGATTGAGGCGCTCTTCCTCCCGTTTGAAGACGATCAGGGCCGACGTTTTCTTCTTTATGCCGCTGAGCCGCTGATGGGAGAAACCAGCCCCAACTGGGATGAACTGGAGCCGTCGGAATACTGGACCGTATCGCGGCGGTACTTCGATTTGGGTTTTGGTGTCCCGGAAGGCACAGGCTGACCGTCGTCAGGTGAACACACGTCCATTGTCGAAAGGCGCGGTTGCAACGGCCCTGAGCCGTTGTTGAATGGATCCTGATCTCTGCAGGATCCGCGGGTCCGTTGAGACCAGTGTGATCACCGCTTCGGCATCCCCTTGAAGATCGAGTATGGGCAAAGCGAGCGCCCGCAGGCCGGGAATGTAATCCTGGTCCGCCAATGCCAGCCCATCAGCGCGGACACTGCGTTTCAGGGCATCCAGGTCCCCAGGGTCCTGACCCGGGTCTTCGGCCGAGACAAAAGGCTCCGTAAGACGCGCCGGCAAATGCGCAAGAAAGGCGCGGCCGGTGGCGGAATGAAGCACCGGTAAGACCGACCCCAACCCCAGCGTCGTGACCAGTGGCGTCCGGGAGCGTTCCCACCGGACAACAGTCGGTCCACGCGTGCCCCACACCGATAGCATCCCGGTGCAGTCTGTATCCCTGACAATGTCCGGCAGGATGTCCGCGGCCCGGTTGACCCCGTCGAGGCGCGCAACAGCGGCAAGGCCAACCTCGGCCGCGACTGGGCCAAGGTCGTAGATCCCATTCTGCCGGTGAACGACCATTCCGGAGATGACGAAACTGGCCAGATATCGATGGACTTTGGCAGCCGGTATCCCGGATCTCTCCGAAATCTCAGAAAGCGTTGCGGGCCCCGGTTCTGCGGCGAGGGACCGTAAGATGGCGACAGCGGTCCCGACGGCCTGCACACCGCGTTGAGCCGTACCGGTCTCATCCGACATGATATATGCGAAGCCCCTGGATCAGACTGTCGGGCAATGGCGCAGCGGTAATGGAGTCGCCTTCCCGGCGGACGGCCACCCTTTTCTCATGACCTTGAGCGAGAACCCGGTCGCCTGAACGGAACAGATAAAGAATTGTCGCCGCCCGCTCGCCAAGATCACGCACGCTGACTTCCACCGATACCGGATGACCGTCCTTCGCAGGGCTCTTGAAGACGCACTGCGCGTCGACGATCGGTGTACCGAAGATCCCGTGGTCCCGCTGGAGACTTGCCTGATCCACGCCGAACGACCGGGTCAGGCGATGAAATGCCGAGTCCATCCAGGCGAAGTAGTTCGAATAAAAGACGATGCCTGCGGGGTCGCACTCACCCCACTCGACGGTCCTTTCAACGACGAAGGTTTCCATCAAGGGACTCCAAACCTGTTTCGTAATTGATTACGGTATACGTAATTAAGCGATTGATCCATGGTTTGGACCCGGCGGGGAACAGAGCGATGAAGGTGTCGATTGTCGGTGCGGGACCGGCCGGCTTGTACGCGGCGATCCTGTTGAAGAGACACTGGCCGGATATCGATCTGTCCGTCATCGAACAGAACGAGGCTGATGCGACCTTTGGATTTGGCGTCGTGTTTTCAGACCAAGCGCTGTCCTTTCTTGGGGCGGATGATCCCGAGACGGTCGCGTTGATCGAACCCGCCATGACGCGGTGGTCCGATATCACCGTGGTTCATGGGGGCGAGGCTGTCCGGATCGACGGCATTGGGTTCGCCGGGATCGGTCGGCTGGAGCTGCTACGGCTTCTTCAGGAGCGCGCGCGTTCGCTCGGGATAGAACCGCTTTATGGTCAGAGGCTGACCTCGGTCGATGATCTGCCTGCCAGCGACCTTGTCATTGGGGCGGACGGGCTGAATTCCGTCGTGCGCGGCGCCAAACCGGACGCGTTCGGGGCTGAGCTCGACTACCTCGGGAACCGGTTCGTTTGGTTCGGAGCGGACCGGGACTACGAGACCCTTACCCAGACCTTCATCCAGACGGACTACGGTCCGATGACCGCCCACCACTATTCCTATGCGCCGGGCCGGTCGACTTTCATCATCGAGATGGAACCCGCCACCTTCGAAAGAGCTCGGTTTGAAGACCGGTCTCAGTCCGAGTTCCGCTTGGAGTGCGAGCGCCTGTTCGCTGAGCCGCTCGAAGGAGCCCGGCTGATAGGCAACCATTCGGTATGGCGACGGTTTCCGAATCTGGTTTGCGCTCAATGGTTCCACGGGAACAGGGTGCTGGTCGGTGATGCGCTCCACACCGCACACTTCTCTATTGGCTCCGGGACACGGTTGGCGCTTGAGGACGTGGTTGCCCTGGTGAAGGCCCTACGGGAGTCCGACCTGCGGGTTGAGGAGGCACTGGCCTCCTATCAGCGGCAACGGCAACCGGTGCTCAACAAGCTCGTCTCCGCGGCGCGGGCATCAGCCGATTGGTACGAACATTTCGGCGATGCCATGCGTCTCGACCCATGGCGGTTCGCGCTGAGCTACATCAGGCGCGGTGGGCGGATATCATCGGAACGCCTGCAAGCCCTGTGTCCCGGGTTCGTTCGAGACCTGAGGGCCAAGGGAATCAATCCCGAGGAAGCGGCATGAGCACCTACCCCACCCTTGAGGATCTCGCGCGCTCGGTCGGGTTCGATCTGCCCGAGTTCTACAATGCGTCAAGACTGCTCTGGGACAATCTGCCGGTCCGTGCCGACCGCCCAGCCATCTATGGCGATGACGACACCTGGACATATGGCGTCCTCGCTGACGAGGCAGCCCGCATCGGCAATGCGCTTTTGAACGCAGGGCTCCGTCCGGGGGACCGGGTTCTTCTGTTCCTCGATGATGAGCCGGTTTATCCCGCCGCGATCATGGGCACCATGCGGGCGGGCCTTGTCCCGATGCTGATAAACACGCTTTCGACCCCGGATCTGGTCCGGTTCTATCTGGTCGACAGCGGCGCGCGGGCGGCGATCGTATCCACCCCGCACAAGGACCTGTTCTCCTCCGAGAGCGTTGCCGGAACCGACTGCGACACGGTCTTGATCGCGACGCAGATGGCGCCGTGGCATGCAGAGTCAACAGACCTTCCGGAGGCTGCGACCCGGCGGGATGACATGGCGTTCTGGATGTACTCCTCCGGGTCGACTGGGCGGCCAAAGGGCGTCGTTCATCGGCACCATGATCCCGCATACACCGCATCCACCTACGCGACCCATCTCCTCGGCCTCACCGAGGATGATATTTGCTTCTCGGTTCCGAAGATCTTCTTCGCTTACGGTTTCGGCAACTCGGTCACCTTCCCGTTTGCCGCCGGGGCGTCCGCCGTTCTCATGTCCGGCCGGCCCGACCCGGAAGCCATCTTTAGGCGCATCGGCCGGGACCGCCCGTCCGTTTTCTTCGGGCTTCCAACGCTTTACACAGCGCTCGCCAGACATGGTGAGGGAGGGGCCGTGGACCTTTCGTCTGTCCGGCTCTGTATCTCGGCGGCGGAGATCCTGTCGGTCGATATCGCGGACGCGTGGCGCGCCCGGTTCGGGATGAGCATCGTCGAAGGCCTCGGGTCTACCGAAGCACTCCACATCTATCTGACTAACACGGAGACGAACAAGAAGCCCGGGTCGGCGGGGCGCGTGGTGCCGGGCTATGCCGTGCGTTTGACGACGCCGGACGGTCATGATGCGCGAGACGGGGAGGAGGGCATCATGTCGGTCCGGGGCCTCTCGAACGCGACTCAATACTGGAACCGCCCGGACAAAACGGAAGAGACCATGTCCGGGGGATGGATCGAAACCGGTGATCGTTTCGTGCGCGACCCGGATGGATTTCACTTCTTTCGAGGTCGCGCCGACGATCTGGTCAAAGTCTCGGGCCAATGGGTCTATCCGCTCGAGATTGAACTCGCCCTGAATGAGCATCCGCTCGTGCATGAGAGTTGTGTGCTCGCCGTCCCGCTGCCTGACCAGAGAATGACGATAAAGGCCTGGGTTGTCCCGGTCGCCGGCACGCAAATCACAAACGATCTTGTCGCGGAACTGCAGGCCCATACCAAGACGGGTCTCCTACCGCACAAGTATCCCCGTGAGGTGCTGTTCCTGGACGCCTTGCCCAAGACGGGGACGGGTAAGATTGACCGTCAGGCTGTTTCCAGAGTGGAGGCCTGAAACCGGGACCCCGCCGGATGGAACCAACAGTGGTTCCATTGCGGCTCACAACTGCAATGATGTCTTCTATCGCAAAAGCTCCTTGATCACCTGCAGGTAGCGTTCGCCAACGGGGACGAGGCCATGCTGTGCGATGACGTGCTTTTTCGCGTTTGCGCAGAGACGAGACCGAAGTTCCGGCTCTTGGACCATGCGACGCATTTGGGTGGCAGCGGCCGCCAAGTTCGGTTCCCCCCAGATCAGGTTCTCGCCAAAGAGATAGTCTCCTTTACCCACCGAGGTTTGTTTGGCGGGAACCAGCAAGGCAGTCTCTTCGGTGGTGATGTCGAGATTGCCGGACCAGGCCGTTGCGATGACCGGCGTGTCCAGCAGCATCGCCTCGGCCATTCCCCGGCCGAAACCCTCACTTCGGTGCAACGACACAAAGCAGTCGCAGATCCGGTAGAGATCCAGGACGCCGCCCCGTCCCAAAGTCGCTGTCACCAAGTGTATCCGCGGCTCGTCTTTTGTGAGGCGCACGATCTCACGCCATGCCGGGTTCGTCGAGTCCGGCCGCATCACTTTCAACACCAGTCCAACGGGTTCGTTCCCATCAGGAAAGGCGAGGCGGAAGGCGATGATGACCCCGATTGGATTCTTGCGTGCGAGGCTGGACAGAAGGTCAAAGCTGAAGACGAACAGAAAGATGTCCTTAGGCAAACCGAAGGCACGGCGATCCAGTTCCTCCGTCTCTGTGACGGTCACCGCCATCGGCATGTACCGGGTCGGGTTCGGATTGGATTCGGCGTACGTATCAACGAGAAACCGGCTCGATGCCCAGACTTCCGAAATGAGGCCGTAGGCATGCCGCCATTCAGCAGGCCATTCCGGAAACTCCCAAGGCCAATATCCGATTGTCTGCCGCCCGTCGAACAACTCGGACCCGTGGACAACCGCTAGTCTGGCTGTCTCAAACCCAGTCAGGCAAAAGACATCGACTGCGTAAGGGCGGTCTGGGGAAACGTGACCGGCCAGGCTTTCATCGCCTTCCGAAATCTCTTTGCCAGGTTTGACGTTGAAGATGGAGAAAGGGAGCCCGACGGCCTCGCAGGCCCTGGCCGCCATTCGAACGTCTTCCCCGATCCCGAGCTGACCATGAGCATAGCCGACGATGTTGACCCCGAACGCCAAATCTTTGGGCGACGTTTGGAGGGCCGCCGTCGCCCATTGGGTCTGCCTTGAGCCGCTCTCCAGAATGCCAAGGGCGGGATAACGCTCCTGCGCGGCGGGGGACCTCAACCACATATGAAATCGGCGGGAGCGGGCGTCTGGAAACTCCGACTGCAGAGCCGGATCTCCCCGGTGCAACACCAAGTGAAGCGCGCACAATCCCGGTGATCCGGGAACCGGTCGGTTGAGGAACGCGCGCTGATCCTCGGACAGCAAATCCGCAACCGGAAAGTCCTTCAGACCAACTGCGATGAACCAGCAAAAGAACTCGGTTTGCCCGGCCTTGGCGCCGAGGTCGAAGGCCTGACGCAGATCCGGCCTTTCTTCCCAAGCCGCGCGCATGATTCTGCTGATCGTGGGCGCGCCGAGATTCAGGGTCTTGGGGTCCGGTGCACTCAGCCAACCGCGATCGGTCTCGGATATCAGCCATGTTGAGCCGAGATCCGTCGCGCCGTGGAGACAATACCACCAGACAAAACCGGCGCTGCCGTGAGGGGTATCGATACGGAAGCGGTCTTGGAGATCAGGGCGGCGATCCCATACCCGCCGCATAACATGCGTGACCGGAAGAGTGTCAGGCCCGCTTTCCATCGCGTCTCGGGATCTGTCTGGTGCCGCCACTCGCTCAATCTCGGATGCCGCAATCCGCCGTTGGGGGCCGAGATCTTTCGGCGCCTCGAGGTAGTACCACCAGATTAATCCCTCTTGGCCTTCGGCTGTTTCAATGTCGAACAGCGCTTGGAGGTCCCGGCGCGTGCCCCAAAGGATTTCCATCGAGACGGTCATGGGGGGGCCATACCTCCGGCATGGCAAGGTCCGACGCCCTCGCGAACCGATCCAAGGTCAGGGTGTCGTTGAGTTCGTCCAGTGCTTTGTATTCGCGGACCCCTTGGTGCCATAGCCACCAGTCGAATCGCGTTTCGTCATCGGCAAACATTTCCTGGAGGTCGGAGCGTGTAAGCCAGATCGTGCGCTTGATACCGTCACCGTTGAGCGGGAAGGCGGGTAATTTGGATGTCACCGGCAAAGGATTCTCTTAGGTTAGTCGATGATGTTTTGATCTCATTGAGGCAATACGGTGTAGAATTATCTGTATGTTCTTCAGAAAAACTGAAAGAGTTAATAACTTAAACGATTTCGATTATTTAATCGAACTGAACATTTTTGATAATCCGAGAATCAATATCTTTGCTAATAGGTAGTCCATTATAGCTCAGCGTAGAGTTCCAGGATGTTTCCCTCGGGGTCCTTGAAGAACAGCGTGTTGTGTCTCCAGTCCTGGATCTCGGTCGGACCTCGCAAGATCTCCACACCGTGTTCGACCAACTTGGCATGCCATTCCTCTATCGCGGATGGCGCAACACGGAATGCGAGTTGCACTGGCGCTGTGCCCATTGGGAGATCCCCATCGTCACAGACAGCCCATTTGCCGCGGGGCCGCAGAGTCAGAAGTGTTGCGCCGACGCGGAAGCTTTTCCAGTTTTCCCGATCAATCTCCAGGTGAAGGCGCATAATACCTCTATAGAAAAAGCAGGTATTCTCCATGTCCCTGCAAATGAGAACGGTAAAATCAAGACTCTTCATTCCGTTGAGATCCATATTATACTGCTCTCATATTTTTTTCTTCCAGGGCTGAATTGTTCAATCATTGTTCCAAGGCGGCAACGAGCATTGGAAAAGAGCGCGTCCCGCCTTCCTACCTCCTTTGCAATGCTCCTTGCGGGATTGGTCTTGTTAGACACTGACTGGATCGACGTTCAGGTGAAGCCACCGGGCTATGCCGGTAATGCGTGCGTCCTGTCCGTCTTGACCCATCACCTGGACCCCGACCGGAAGGCCGCTGACGGACAGCATCGGCACCGTTACCGCGGGAATGCCGGCGAGCGAGCTTGGATAATTGAAAACCGCGTCGCCGGTGGGTTGCGGGGCCAGGGGTTGGCCGGCGACATCTCCGGGCCAAAGGGGTGCGGGGCCAGGGCAGGACAAGGTGATGAAGGCGTCGGCAAGCGGGGCGAGCAGGCGCCAGGCGGTGCGAACCGCTTCCCGCCGGAGAAGGAGTTGACGGTAGTCGTCCGGACCCATCGCTTCGACGGACTCGACCCGCTTCCTGGTCCGTTCGCTGACAGCCGTGCCGCTATTGTTGATCAGATTGCGGAGCGTCCACCGGTTCTCCCAAGCCGTAATGGTATTGGCGAGATCCGCAGCACCCACCAGTGATGTCTCCAGACTGTCGATCCAGGGATGATCCGCCCGGCGGATAATCTCGACGCCTGCGGTGCCGAGGGTGTCGAGGAGCTGTGAGAGAGCTGCATGGCTGCCCTGATCGGTCCGCGCCCAGCCGTCGGTTTCCAACAGGATCAGCCGGTCCGGCTTTGCCGGTGCGGGTGTAGTCGAGGGCCCCATGATGCCGGTCTTGCCAGGATCTCCGCCGCAGCGCTTCGCCACCTCGATCGCGACCTGCCACATGTCTTCAATCGAACCCGCATGGGGGCCGTGGGTGCTCATGGAAGTCGCTTGCCGCTCGCCGCGATGAATGCCGCCTTGGCTCGGCTTCAGCGCGAAGTTTCCGCAGAACGCCGCCGGCCGGATGATGGACCCGCCGACTTGGGAGCCGATGGCCGCGGGCATGAACCCTGCCGCGACCGCGGCGGCCGAGCCGGAAGACGACCCGCCCGGGGTTCGTTCAGGATCAAACGGGTTTGTTGTCGGGCCGGGATGGTTGCCGCCAAGTTCCGCGGTGACCGTCTTGCCGAAGATGATCGCCCCTGCCTGCCGCAATGCCCAGACCGCCGCATTGTCGTTTTTCGGAAAATTCCCCGTTGTTGCCTCGCAGCCGAGTTGTGTGGGCATCTCCCTCGTCTCAAGCAGATCCTTGATGCCGACCGGCATGCCGTCGATTGGGGACAGGGGCTGACCCTTCTTCCATCTTTCGGAACTCTCGTCCGCCGCCGCCCGGGCAGTCTCCCGGTTGAGAGCGGCGAAGGCCCGGACCGTCGGCTCCCGCGCATCGACCGTCTCCAGGCAGCGCTCAAGATATCGGCGGGGGCTGTCGGAGCCGTCCGTGAAGGCGTTTGTCGCGTCGAACCAAGTCAATGCCCTGAACCGCGCCGGGTCGTAATGGATCGATCCGCCCATTGCCGTCTTCTCCTCATATCTTCTGGCGTCCTGCGCCGAGGCTAAGTTCGCGCGCGCGGCTTCGAAGATCAATCTCGTCAGACCTCTCGATCCTTTTTGCAATGATGGAAGGTCTTGGAACACGAAGAACCGGGGCCGGCCCAATTCACTTGTATGTCGCGCCGGGATGCCGACACCATACGGCCCCTTAGAGAAACCTTCGGTCAAAAAGAGAGGTCTGATGATGAGCAGCCTGTCGCAATTCGATCTGACGGGCAAAACCGCCCTGGTCACCGGATCCTCGCAGGGCATCGGCTTTGCGTTGGCACGCGGTCTTCTGGAGGCGGGCGCTCAGGTGGTCCTGAACGGGCGGAGTGAGAGCAAGCTCACCGAAGCGCGGGCGGTACTTGCGGAGGGCGGAGGCAGCGTTTCCGTCATGCCGTTCGATGTCACGGATCATGCCGCCGCCAAACAGGCCATCGATTCTTTCGAGACCGAAAGCGTCCCCATCGATATCTGCGTGAACAATGCCGGAATGCAGCATCGCGGGCCCCTGGAGGACTTCGACCCGGCCGCGTTCGAGACGCTGCTGCGCACGAACATCTCCAGCGTCTTCAACGTGGGACAAGCCGTGGCCACCCACATGATCGGGCGGGGCCGGGGAAAGATCATCAACATCGCCTCGGTGCAGAGCGTGCTTGCACGCCCCTCGATCGCGCCATACACCGCGACCAAGGGGGCGGTCGCCAACTTGACCAAAGGCATGGCGACCGACTGGGCAAAGCACGGCCTGCAGTGTAACGCGATCGCACCCGGCTACTTCGATACCCCGTTAAACGCCGCTCTCGTCGCCGACCCGGAATTCAGCGCGTGGCTCGAGAAACGCACACCGGCAGGCCGATGGGGCAAGGTCGAGGAACTCGTTGGCGCCTGCATCTTCCTGTCATCGGAAGCGAGCAGCTTCGTGAACGGCCACGTCCTCTATGTTGACGGCGGGATCACCGTATCGCTGTAGGCGTCAACGCCGTTGCGGATGGTCAGTCGGTCCGGCAACGGTCCGGAATGTCTGTGGTACCAGTCGTCGGCCTTCGCGGGCGGGCGCAAATCGTTGTTCCCTGTCACCGCTTCGTTGGTTAGCATCTGAATACTTAATTACTGCATCCGTCGACGGGGGAAGCTTAGTCATCGGACACGTTGGGGGGACGCGAACATGACAAGCAGAGGCACGGCGGCACTACTTGTCGTTCTATCTCTTATGGCTCTTGCGGCCGGCGGGCTGGTGCAGAGGCCCCTAACCGCTCAAGAGATCATCACCAATCTCGAGCGTGCAAAGGCACTGATCACGGGCCCGCGGGAACGGGTGTGGACCGCGGAGACCGTTAAGGCGGCCCTTTCAGGTGATAAATGCGAGGAAGGCGTTCGGTATAGATTTCGGACGGATGGCTCGGCCACAGAAGAGAGATGTGTCGACAAGAAATGGCAAAAGGCTGATGTGCAATGGTCGTTGTCGGAAGATGAGAACGGCTTGATTGCTTTGTTGCTCGGCAAAGAGCAGTACAGCGCCACGCTGGTCCGAGGTGCCGACGCGCTTGAGTTCACGCTCTTGAAATTGCCGAGTGAGAAGACGCAGAACACCTTGGAAATCGCCCTTCGGTACGAGTTGGACTAGACGTGTCCGACGATGCTCAGAAATCGAAACTTGAAGTCGGCGCCCTGCTGCTGACGGTTGTCGGCATTGCCATTGGGATTTGGCAGTTCAAGGCTGAATCGGAACAAACGCGCCAGGAGGCGGAGGCTCGAAACCTGCGGGAGTTCGAGCGAAACATCTGGCTGGATCAGTACAATACCTACCGGGACATCAGTGATGCGCTCGGCCAACTGATCTCGGCGATCGAAGTCCGGGATGACGCCGCCAAGCTCCGCGCCGAAGCCGAGGTGCGCGCCCTCTACTGGGGTAGATCCATCTTCGTTGAAGACCCGAACGTAGAGGACAAGCTGATCAAGTTCAGGGCGCTCCTTAACCTGCACAACAGCGGGCGGCTGACGGACGATCAGTTGAAGAAGGCGGCGGCGAACCTCAGCAGGGCTCTGAAGACGGCCTCCCGTTCCGCGATTGATGCCGCCCGGGAGGGATCGTCGGTATTGGAGGGGAGGCCGAGCGAATGAGATATGTCCTTGCAGTATTGCTTCTTTTGTCTTTGAGCTGGCAGTCCCATGCGGAAACGGTGCCGGTCTACGTCCTCTCGATCGGCTCTGGCGACTATGCCCAGAGTGACGACAACGACTACTTCTCCTTCGGCAGCAATGAGGCCGCTTATCTCGGTGCGCGCCGTGTCGCTCGAACCTTCTCCCAGAACGGGGCCCGGCACGTCATTCAGGTCCTTGGACGGGACGGGGAGCGTGTATCCCGAAGCGATATTTTCGGTTCGATCGACGACATTGTCGACAGAGCGCGCCGAGATCCCTCCGGTAATCCGCTGCTCGTCGTCTATCTTTCGGCGCACGGGCTGTCGGATGACTTCGGCTACAACCTGTTCGTGATGCCCGGGGATGTGGTGATCGACAAGACCCGTCTTGATATGACCGATCCAAACCTGATGCGGATAGCGGACATTGACGGTGTGGAGACTGCGGCACCTTCAGCGCGTGAGATCTTTGACGCCTTGGAGCAGACCGGCCTTGAGTTCCTACTGCTCGTTGACACGTGCTACGAGACGACGACTGGTCTGGATCTGACGGCGCTGCGCCGGGTTTCCAGACAGATGGCCGATCTCGCCGGAAATGTCTCGGATATCATCCGGTTCATGTCTCTGCCGCGCGATCCTCATCCCATGGTGTTCTCAGCGCCTCCGGGCAGCCTCGCGCATCCTGCCTTGGATCCGTTGAGTGCGCGTGGCGACTTCATTGCTCCGTTGGCGCGGCGGATTGTGTTGGCCTCACAGAGCCTCGGGTCGGGCGGGTCCCTGGGGCTGTCGCAGCTCGTCGAACACCTTGTCTACGAGAGCGCCGATCCGGAAGCCGACCCCGGCGGGATCACATGGTACTCGGGCGCGCTGAGCGATCGGGCGATCCTTCGCGCCGGTGTCGGTAGCGGTACGATCGACAAACGCCGTGGCACTTCTTACTCGGTTACGCCTTGTTGCAGTTACGGATCATCCTCTTCTTCCGATGAAGGAACCTCCGTGTCGCCGGTCGTCACGGGCACGGTCGCGTTCTCCGGCCGTGGCGGGGACTTTGTGAGCGACGACAGGTCGGTGCGCGGCAAGATCGATCCCAGTGAGCAGACCGTCTGGTCGGTTGGGCCGAGGGAGTTTGATCTCGACCTCGTGCTCAGCAACGGTCAGGAGCTCTCGATCATGCTCTCCGGACCTGGGTCCGCGTTCAAGGAAGGTGTTTACGAAAACGTCGGACGCGCCGGATTTGAGGAGGCGGGGCAGGCTGGTCTGTCTGTCACAATGGATGGAAACGGGTGTAACGAAATCAGCGGCCGGGTCCGGGTGACCGATACAGTGTACGGGGCCTCCGGCGCCTTGGAGCGACTCGCATTCGAGTTTGAACAGGTCTGCGATGGCGGTCCGGGTTCCCTCACGGGGATCGCCGACCTCACGTTCACTCGGTCCGTCGCTCAAAACTAGGGCAGTAGCGCTACAGCGCCTCCGCCGGATTGGGACCTTTCGGGGCCGAGGCCGGTGGATCGAGGACAGGACGGACCGCCCCCGTTACCGCCTCCTTCTCCGCGTCGCTCAGCGGTCGGTCCGGCTGGTCGGCGATCCGAACCGTCACCTCGCGATGGGCGAAGTGGATGCCGTTCTGCTCGAACAACTCCCGGATGCGGGCGTAGACCGTCTTTCGGACGACGAACTGGTCACCCGGCTTGGTCATGAACTTGACCCGGATGATCATGGCGGAATCTTCCATCATGTAGACGCCCTGGGATTTCAGCGGCTCCATGAATTTCTCGCCGATCTCCGGATGCTCCAGCAGCTCCTGGCCCAGCTTCTTCACCAGTTTCCGCACCTTCTCCGGGTCCGTGTCGTAGGTGAGCCGAAGCGGCAGCTTCATCATCACCCAGTCGCGGCTGTAGTTGGTGAGCGACGTGATCTCGCCGAACGGCACGGTATGCAGGAGGCCGAGCTGATGGCGGAGTTGCATGGAACGGATGGAGATCTTCTCCACCGTTCCCCGGATGCCGTTGATGTCGATGTACTCGCCTTTCCGGAACGCATCGTCGAGCAGGAAGAATGCGCCAGAGAAGATGTCCCTGATCAGGGTCTGCGCACCGAACCCAACCGCAAGACCGACCACACCCGCACCCGCGAACAGCGGCGCGATGTCGACGCCCAACTCCGAGAGCGTGACCATGGCGACGATCGCGACGATCACCGCCAGCAGGAAGTTCCGGAAGATCGGCAGCAAGGTCGCAAGACGTGTCGCACCGGTACCACCGCCCTCTCCTGAGTCCTCCTGTTTTTCCTCCCCGACGTCGGGTTCTTCCAACGCGATGCGCTCGTCGATCAGGATCTTGACGGATTGGTAGGCAAAGAAGCCGCCGAACAGCACAACCACGATCTCGAACAGGCCCCCGAACCGATCGCTGGAACTGACCGACGCTGCCGTCCAACCATCGAGCACGATCAGGAAACACCCAACAACGACCACCAGACCGGCGGCGTGCTCACACAGCTCCTTGAAGCCGCGTCGGCGGACGGGGACGCCGGGCATCCCCTCATCATCAGACAAGGTCATCGTGCCGCGCCGAAGGAATACCCGGTCAATGATCAACAGCATCACTGCATAGCCGAAGAAGCCGACCACCAGGGCGAAGAGCGGATTGAGGATGAGGCCGATCGCGCCCGGCAGGTCCAATAAAAGCCGTGTGGCGGAAACGACCCAAGCGCCCATGAAGTAGGCGACGGCGACGATGTGCCAGAAACGCGCCGTCAGTTTCAGTGGCATTCCCGCCGCATCCGGCTGCTCTCCCAGGATGGCGCCGCCGATCGCGTCGCGGTGACGGACAGCCAGCGTAGCGAACAGAACGGCGACGAACAGACTTGCGGCGATCAGCATCAGATTGTGGGCATTCCGGTCTATGCCCAAGAGATCCATCTGAATGCATACAACTCCGACCACGGCCGCAAGCCAGACCACGATCCTGAACCCGCCGAACAGGGCTGTGGCGCTATCGTCGGGAATCAGCATCATGCGGTGCGAGGGGGCATCCGGCGCGATAAGCGACTGAAAGATGATGATGGTAATCCGTGCCAACAACGTGCCGACGAGCATCAGCACCATCGTCGTCCGGAAGGGTGGCGCCTCGGGCCCAAGTGCCATGATCAACAGACCCGTGGCCGCGGCGAGAACGGAGGCGGTCAGACTCATGATCACGACGCGCAGCAGGAGATAAGCGATCTTCTCCGACCGGCTTTGGGGTTCCGGATTGAAGAGGTAGGCGAAGTGCGCCCGGATCCACCGGCTGAAGAGTCGGCTTGCCCCATAACCGCCCAGCAGGAAGAGCAATCCCAGCGCAACGGCCTGGACCGGCCACCACGGACTGACTCCGTGCGCCTTCGCGTTCCTGGCAATCATGTCCTGAACATGGGCGGGAAAGGAGGGCAGGGATGCAATCACATCGACAAGTGCTTCCCGCACAGCCCGGGCACGCCGTTCCAGGATTGCGGTCCAGGTAATGATGTTTCCGCCGTCGCCCGCCTCGCTCTTCTCCGGCGCTTGCGGCGGTACGAGGATGACCTGGTATCCATCCGCCTGCGCGGCGTCGAGCAAGGTTTCAATCGATGAAGCCTTCTCCTCCTCCGACCCGGCGAGAAGGTGCGCCTGGGCGGCAGCCTCGGTTGGGAGCAACAGAACGATCGCCGCAAAAAGCGTCGAGATGAAAGGCAGGAGTCCGAGCCTCGATCCGTTATTCATCATGCCTGTCCTCGCCCACCCGAAAGAGCCGTAAAGTACCTCTTTTCATTGGTTTTTGACAGACAACAGTATCGACTAAACATTCACAAACGCGTTGCGGTACCTCGATTGATATCCTTCAATCCAAGGTGTCTGGTCGGTACCGCCCGCGCCAAACTTTTTCATTCTCAGAAAGACTTTCGCGGTCCACGCGGACGCCCTGTCCGGTTTCTCAATAGCGCATTGTCTGGGTCCTCGACCGAGCAGGATTTTGATTGAACTGGAGATATCATGCGCAGGAATTTGTCCATGCCCGCCCCGCGGGAGTTCGGTTGGCCGCTGAAGCCGACTGACTCGTCCTCATTCGCCATTCACGAGCGGCCGAACGGTCAGTTCTGCGTGGTTCTCAACCACGCTCTGCTGCGCGGTGTGCGGGCCGAGATGATTCATTGGTGGTTTCAGAGCTTCGCCGGTCTCAAGGTTCGTTTGGAGGGCGTGCCGGGTTACGAGGGCAAGAGCGTCCCCGGCTATCTCCTGTGGCATCCCGTTGACCATTTGAGTGCTGCCTTGCTGGGCCGACTGGGGCCGGGCGGAACGGCGGTTCCGGGGTGCAAGATCCACATCCGCGAGGCGATGCAGTACGACGTCTACGGCTGGAAGTACCCGGTCGATACAGCGCTCGAAGTCTTCTACGTTGCGGGGGATGGCTGGGCCATGGGGAAGGTTCTGCCGTTCCTTGGTCCCGTCATGGTCCTTCGGATCCACTTCAAGGACGTCTTCGACGGCGACCAACACATTGGCGTTCACTATCACTATGAGGTTGTCATCGGCGCATCCGGCAACGGGCCGGTGTCCCGATTTGTGAACAAGCGTTTGACGGCAAGCTTCGGGCCGGAGTTCTTTTCCGCCTGGCATCGGCACAACGTCATTGAGGTGGGCACCTTTGAGAATTTCCTGCCCGCACTGTTTTCGCAACGAGGGGTATCGGACGGTCCGACGTACAGACCCCACATGAACCCGGTCACAAGCGCCGAGCCGCAGCCCGCCGGTTTCGATAAGAGCTTTTTTGAACGCCGGTTGGCGGCGTACCGGGACAGCCCGGATCCGTTCGTCACCCAAGCGTTCAGATCTACCAGCTTCCTTTGAACGGTTGTGGCATCCCGTAACCCGATCATTGGGCTAGGCACCACGACAAACGGATTGCGTCCGCATCCTGGATGACCTTCAATTCAAGTGTTGGACCACGGTGTTGGCTCTCGGTGTTGGGTCACGGGGGGGCGTCAGAAGCGGATGTGTCACGTTCCACGACGGATGGACAGGCGGGCGACGGGGTGTGACCTCGTGCCGGAACGGGCTGTGCGCGCGGCGATCGCGTAGATCACCCCCTGTTTCTAATCCTTCGAAGTGGACCGATGAGCGATGGCTTCACCCCCGCTCCGTATGGCAATCGATGTCGGCGGCACGTTCACCGACACTGTCGTCGTCGATCAGAACAACATAGTCCTCGCCTCCGCTAAGACACTGACGACACCCGCCAATCCGGCCGATGGCGCCATGGAAGGGGCGGTCCGGGCGATGGCGGCCGCGGGCCGCCGTCTGGACGAGCTCACAGGTTTCATCCATGGGACCACGTTGGCCACGAACGCTTTGATCGAGAAGCGGGGGGCGACGGTCGCGACGGTGACGACCGAGGGGTTCCGGGACATCCTGGAGATCGCTTACGAGCGCCGTTACGCCCAGTACGACATCAATCTGGAAAAACCGGATCTCTTGGTTCCGAGAGAGCGGTGTTTCACCATCCGGGAGCGGATGTCCGCGGAAGGGGCCGTTCTGATCCCCCTGGAAGAGGCCTCTGTCGATGCGCTGCTCGACCAAGTGGATAGCAGCGGCGCCGAAGCGGTCGCGATCTGCCTCATTCATGCCTACGCCAACCCGGTCCACGAACTCAGGCTGCGGGAGATCCTGCTGGAGCGGCGGCCCGAGCTTACGGTCTCCGTTTCCCATGAGGTCAGTCCGGAGGCGAGAGAGTTCGACCGGCTCTGCACCACGTTGGCGAATGCGTACATCCGGCCGCTGATGGCCCGCTATCTGGTGACTTTCGAGACCCAATTCGCGGAGGCCGGGCTCCGCTGTCCCATCCTGATGATGACCGCGGGTGGTGGGATGTGCACGATCGCGACAGCAGCGGCCTTTCCGATCCGGCTGGTGGAGTCGGGCCCAGCGGGCGGGGCCATCCTGGCAGCCCGGATTGCTGCCGAGGCTGGGCTGGACCGGGTGCTGTCGTTCGACGTCGGCGGAACCACGGCCAAGTTCTGTCTGATCGATGACGCTCTGCCCCATACCTCCCGCCATTTCGAGATCGCTCGGGCCGCGCGCTTCATCAAGGGCTCCGGCATACCCGTCCGCATCCCCGTGATTGAGATGATCGAGATCGGGGCGGGAGGCGGATCGATTGCGGGCGTCGACCGGCTGGGACGCCTGACCGTCGGACCAAAGAGTGCCGGGTCGGAACCCGGCCCTGTCGCGTTCGGCAGAGGGGGCGTGGAGCCAACGGTCACCGACGCTGATATCGCCCTCGGCTACATCGCACCCGACCGGTTCGCGGAGGGCAGGCTTCATGTCGATAAACCGGCGGCGGAAAGAGCGCTGAGCCGGTCGGTCGGCGATGCGCTGGATCTCGGTCCGGTTGCGGCGGCGGATGGTGTCAGTCGGATCGTCGATGAAAGCATGGCGTCCGCCGGGCGAATTCATGCAGCGGAGTCTGGCACCGATCTTGGCCATCGCACCATGATCGCCTTCGGTGGAAATGGGCCGCTCCATGCGACGCGAGTGGCCCGGTCGGCGGGCGTTACCCGTGTTGTGGTGCCGCCGAACCCCGGAGTGGGCTCAGCGGTCGGCTTTCTCTACGCCCCTGTCTCGTTCGAAATCGTCCGGTCCCGCTATACCCTTCTCGAAAGCGCGGACCTGGCAGCGGTCAACGAACTTCTTCAGGAGATGGGGGACGAGGCACAGGCGGTCGTTGCTCTGGGGGCAGCGGGCGCGCCGGTGACCGTCCGGCGTTCCGCCTACATGCGGTATCGGGGGCAGGGTCATGAGATTGAGGTCGACTTGCCGGATCACGCGCTCCATCCATCGGATGTTGGCCCCCTCGTCATGGCCTTCGAGGAAGCGTACCGGCGCCAGTTCTCCCGGCCGGTGCCCGGCATGGCGATCGAGATCCTGAACTGGGCCGTCGGGGTGACAACCGAACGGTCGACTGTCGGCGATGTGCCGGAGACACCACAATTGAAACCGTTCCCACCAGCCGAGACGCGTCCGATCCAGTGCGATCTGACGGGCGATACGGTGACCGCCGCCTTCGTATCCCGGGCGGAGATGGGGCCGGGTGATCATTTGCCCGGCCCGGCCCTTATTGTGGAGCCGCAAACCACCACGTTGGTTTCGGCTGACTTCTCCGCACATGTGGATGGGGTCGGGAACCTTGTGCTTATCCGTGATCAGGAGGGAGTACGGCTATGACCGAGCTTACGCCCGCCCGTCTCCAGGTCATGTGGAACCGGCTTCTGGCCGTGGTGGAGGAGCAGGGACAGACCCTGATCCGCGCCGCCTTCTCCCCCATCGTGCGGGAGAGCGGGGATATCTCCGCCGGGATCTTCGACGTCCGGGGCCGGATGCTCGCCCAGGCCGTCACCGGCACGCCGGGACATATCAACACCATGGCGGAAGCGGTCATTCACCTCATGCGTCATTTCCCCGTGTCGGAGATGAAGCCCGGTGAGATCTACATGACGAACGATCCCTGGCTTGCAGCGGGTCACCTCAACGACTTTCTCTTGCTGATGCCTGCGTTCAAGGATGGGCGGGTGGTCGGGTTCGCGTCGTGCACCTCTCATCTGGTGGATCTGGGCGGCCTCGGCATGGGGCCAGAGGGCTCGGACATCTTTGATGAGGGTTTGCTGATCCCACCCTGCAAGCTGGTGGAGAGCGGTGAACCGAACCCGCTCTTAATGTCGATCGTCCGGGCAA
Organism: Thalassobaculaceae bacterium; assembly: GCA_963691835.1. GTDB lineage: Bacteria > Pseudomonadota > Alphaproteobacteria > Thalassobaculales > Thalassobaculaceae. Next base: position 1,196,323 of record OY829383.1, on the reverse strand, counting down.
ACAGCCGGGAGCCTGTCGCCAACGAGGGCGATATCTACGCGTTGATCGCCTGTTGCGAGGCCGGGGTCGCGCGCCTCCTTGAGATGATGGCCGAGTTCCGGATCGACGACCTGGAGCCCTTGGCGGAATACATCATCGAAACCTCACGCAAGGGCAGTCTCGCGGCGATCGCGGAGGTGCCGGAAGGGGTGTACCGGAACACGCTCAAGGTGGATGGCTACGAAGCGCCCTTGGAACTCCATGCCACGCTGACAGTGACCAAGGATGGGATGCACGTGGACTTCGTGGGAACGTCCCCCTGTTCCGGCAAAGGGATCAACGTGCCGCTCAACTACGCGACCGCCTACACGGTGTTCGCACTCCGGTGTGTCGTCGGGCCTGACATCCCGAACAATGCGGGCTCCCTCGGTGTGTTCACCGTCGACGGACCGCCCGGATGCATCCTGAATGCCCAACCGCCTGCCCCGGTCGCCATGCGACATACCTTGGGACAGCTCACCCCGGATCTGGTGCTTGGGTGTCTTTATCAGGCCGTCCCGGACCGTATCCCGGCGGAGGGGGCATCCTGCCTCTACGACATTCCCATGCGCCACGCGCCGGAGGTGGCGCGAAATGGCGGCCGGGAGTTCGCGCTGGAACTGGTCCACAACGGGGGTACTGGGGCCCGGTCGCATTCGGACGGTCTGTCGGCGACGGCTTATCCCTCCGGTGTGTTGGGCTCACAGGTCGAGATCACGGAGGCGGTGGCGCCGGTCGTTGTTTGGAGGCGGGAGCTGCGGGCTGATTCCGGCGGTGCCGGCAAGTTCCGAGGGGGGCTTGGCCAAAGGATCGAGATGACCTCTGCGACCGATGAGCCATTCATCGTTTTTCTATCGGTGGAGCGGATCGTCCATCCGGCCGAAGGGCGCGGCGGTGGCGCGCCGGGAGCGAAGGGACGCATCCGGATCGCGGGGGCGTCCGCCGATGCGGGCGGCAAAGGGGAACTTCGGGTGGAAGCGGGGGACCGGTTCATCTTCGAAACACCGGGGGGTGGAGGCTTCGGTGATCCCTCTGACCGGGCGCGTGACGCGGTAGAGGCAGATCTCCGCCGGGGCCTGGTCACGCCGGAGCGGGCGCGGACCGACTACGGGTACGAGCTATGATCCGCCCGCGCCCGCACGTGGCGGCGATGGCTGCCTACAGCCTTGCGGACCTTGGCATTCCCGAAACGGTCTCGCTGGCTCAGAACGAGAGTGCGTTTCCGCCCAGCCCCGCCGCGCTCGCCGCCGGTCAAATGACCCTTTCCGAGACCGCCCTTTATCCCGATCCGGACTGGAAAGAACTCCGCGCTGTCATTGCCGTCACGCATGGGCTCGATCCGGAGACGATTCTCTGCGGAGCTGGGTCGATGGAGTTGATCGGATGCCTGATCCGGGCGTTCGCCGGCCCCGGCGACAGGGTGCTCGGGACCGAGTACGGCTATGCATTCGTGGCGTCCGCTTCAGCCCAGGTGGCGGCTGACTACGTACGCTCGGCGGAGGCGGATCTGACCATCTCGATCGACGCCATTCTCGCCGCGATCACCGCCGATACCCGGATCGTCTTCGTCTGTAACCCGGGAAACCCGACGGGCACAGCGATCCCCAATTCGGAGATCCTGAGGCTGCGCCGCGATATGCCGCCGGACACGCTTTTGGTGGTCGATCAGGCGTATGGCGAGTTCGCCGACGGGGCCTTCGATCCCAGACCTGTCTTCGATCTTGTTGGACGGGGGGACACGGTGGTGCTGCGAACCTTCTCCAAGGCCTACGGCTTGGCGGGTGCACGCGTCGGCTGGGGTGTGTTCCCGCCTGCGGTGGGGCGAGAGGTGCGGAAGCTGCTTAACCCAAACAACGTGACCACGTGCGCGCAGGCCATGGCCGCGGCCGCGATGCGGGACCAGACATACATGCGGGACGTGGTCGACCGGACAGGGGCGCTTCGAGACGGATTTGCGGATGCGTGCCGGGAGATGAGCATCACGATCCCAAAGAGCTACACGAACTTCGTCCTTCTCCGTTTTGACGGGCCGGAGACGATGAGGCGGGCGGATCAGGCGCTTCGGGAGGACGGGCTGCTGCTTCGGGGTATGGGGGGCTACGGTCTGCCGGACTGCCTTCGGGCGACCATGTGTCAGGAGCCCGTCATGGATCGGGTGCTGGACACGTTGGAAAGGGGCCTTCGATGATGCCAGAGGAGAGGGGACGGGCGCGCGTTGGGGTCCTTGTCCCGTTTACCAACACCAATCTTGAGCCGGATCTGATGATGATGCGCCCGCCCGGTGTAACGCTTCATTTCCAGCGCATGGGCGGCTACGACGTGGACGAGATCCCGGGAGCTGACCAGATGGCTGGTTTGGGTGCCTCTGACATTAGCCACGATCTCAGGATGATCGCGGGCGTGCGGCCCCATGCTGTCCTCTATGGCTGTACGTCCGCGACGTTGACCCATGGGCCCAGCTTCGACGCGGATCTCGCTGAGCGGATCAAGGACGGCTCCGGTGCTCTGTCCATCACGGCCGCCGGTGCCTTGGTCGCCGCAATCCAGGCGCTGGGCGTCACACGCGTCGGCTTCTCATCGCCCTATCTCGGAGAGATCAACGATCAGGCGGTCGGCTTCCTCAGTGCCAACGGAATCGAGACGGTCAAACGCGCCGACATCGGACGGGCTTTGGGAAACTACGGACAAGGTGAGCTGAAGCCGGACGAGGTCTTCGACCTCGCGGTGAAGGCCGACGCACCCGATGCAGAGGCGATCGTTTTGAGCTGCACGGACATGCGGTCCGTGGAAGCGGTTGCGCGGATCGAGGCGCATCTTGAGAAGCCGGTGATCACCTCGAACCAGGCCATGATGTTCTGTCTTGCGAAGGCCTTGGATTTTCCGCTCAACGGTCGCCTGCCCGGGCGTTTGTCCGCTCTTCTTTAGGAAGTAATCATCAGTATCCACGCCCCGGATTCACGATGTTCTGCAGAGCGTCGCCTCGGCGGTACCGGCTGAGATTGTCCGAGAACATCTCGACCGAGCGCAGGTCCCAACCTGGATAGACCGACGAGCAATGGGGGGTGACGATCACGTTCTCGAAGGCCCAAAGCCGGTGGTCGGCGGGCAGCGGCTCTTCCGCGAAAACATCCAAGGCAGCACCCCGGAGGCCATCGTTCTCAAGCGCCGAGAGGAGGGCCGCTTCGTCGATGACCCCGCCCCGGGACACGTCGACGAGGACGGCCGATGCCTTCATCGCGCCGAACGCCTGCCGTCCGACCATCCCGCGTGTCTCCGGTGTCAGCGGAACGCACACCACGATCACGTCGGCCTGCGCCCAAAGTCTCGGCAGATCTTCCATGCCGTAAACCGCATCAACATTTGGCGTCTCGCGCGGGCGTGCCCGGACGCCGAGTGTCTTGAGGCCCATCGCCTTGAAACGCGCGGCCGCGGCCTCTCCCGTCTTGCCAAGGCCGATGATCAGAACGGTCTGCCCGGCTATCGGCTTGACCTGGCCGACAACCCAGGACCGGCGGTTCTGTGCCTGGCGGAATGCGTCCAGGCCGAGGCTGAAGTGGAGGGCGGCACCCAGCGCATACTCCGCCATCATGTCCGCCGCGACCCCGGCGGCGTTGGTGACGGTTAGGGCCGCGGGGTCCCACGGGGCGAGATGGTCCGTTCCGGACCCGCCAACAGAGACCCACGCCAGATGCGGCGCCGACAGGACAGCGTCGCGCGGGTAGCGCGGCGTGCCATCGAAGCGCACGGAGTAGAGGACCTCGGCCCCAGTTTCCGCGAGCACGCTCGGCAGGCCGTCATAGGTGTCGCACGTGCGGATCGTAAGATCCGGATGCGCCGTTGCCAGGAGGTCATGAGCAGGCTTCGGCTTGTCGGTGTGGAGGACAACAATCGGCGCCTTCATCTGCGCTTTCCCTTACAGCTCAGGGCCCGCCGCCCGCTCACCCCATTTTATCCGGGCCGTGGCGCCAAGCCAGGCAATCGGCTCCGGCGGCAGCCGGGAGGGCTCGGCCTTAGCGGACTGAAAGGCGGCAAGATCGCTTTCCGTCCCTGTCGCAAGGTCGGCCGCCGCGATGCCGGACAGGGTTCCCCGGGACGTGCCGAGTCCGTTTTGGCAGCAGGCGGAGAACAGGCCGGGCTCAATCTCGCCGAAGGCCGGGACGTCATTCCGGGACAGGCAGAGCCTGCCGCCCCACCGGTATGCCATCTCGACCCCCGCCAACATAGGAAACCGGGCGGCAAAGGCTTTGTCGTGATCCCTCGCGACATCCCGTTCCCAATCGGCGGGTGCGGTTGCGCCTGAGGCGTAGTGGAAGCGGTTGCGGACGACGATCCGGTCGCCACCCGTCCCAGAAATCCGGCGCACGGTGGTGCCCAAAGGGTCGGCGGGGGTTGCCGCCCACCGGGCCTCGCCCCCCAGCCGCCGTACTTCTTCGTCCGACAGCGCCCTGGTCATTGACGCATAGGTGAACACATGAACCAACCGGCGCGAGAAGTAACCGAACTGCTCAATCAACCCGTTCACGGCCAGGATCACCCGAGGGGCGCTGATCGAACCTTTGGGCGTTGTCGCCACCCAGGTATCACCCTCCCGTGTGAGAGCGGTAACCGGGCTTTGCTCGTGGATCGACACCCGGTTCGATTTGAGTCCCTCGGCAACCCCCCGCACGAAAAGAGCCGGTTGGATCATGGCGGCATGGGGGGTGTAGAGGCCGCCGTGGTAGTAGTCCGTGCCGGTGATCCGTCGCATGCTCTCGGCGTCGTACATCTCGAAGGGCTCGTCCAACGCCTCAAGATGCCGGGCGAAGTCCGCGTTGTGGGCAAGGCCGCGCGGGCTGGCGGCGGCGTTGATCTTGCCGATCTGGGCAATCGCTTCAGACGACAGTCCGTAGGCTTGTGCCGCGTCGAGAGCGAAGGCGATGGCCGCGCGATTGGCCCGGATCTGGGCCTTATCCGCCTCCATCGCACCCGCGTAGTTGTCGGAGGCGATGTTGTGCGGCAGGTCGATCATGAAGCCAGAGTTCCGGCCGGCCGGTCCCTCGCCGACGCGGATCGCGTCCAGGACCGTGATCCGGTCGCCGGGTTGGGACAAACTCAGACGACGGGCGGCGGCCAAGCCCGCGAAACCGGCGCCGATGACAAGCCAGTCTGTCGTGGTCTTGTTCTCGAGCGGTGTCGTTGTTGCCTGAGCGGGCAGGATCTCGTTCCAAGCGGCGGGTCCGGGATTCCCGGGTAGGGACGGCAGCAGTTTCACGGCGTCAGTACTCGTTGTTCAGCGCGTCGACGGCCGGGATCTCTCGCTCCCGTCGGGCGATGTAGTCCCGGAGGGCTTCGTCCCGTGCCTCGTCCAGCTTCGGCTCCTCATAGGCGGCGAGGAGATCCTTGGCCTTCCGAAGTGCGCGCTCGGTGATTTCCACCGACCCTTCGGCCGCCCACTGTTCGATGGAGTTGTTGTCGAACATCTCCGGCATGAAGAAGGCGCGCTGGAAGTTCGCCTGGGTATGGGGATGGCCGAGGTAATGGCCGCCCGGGCCAATGTCCCGCACGGCGGATAAGGCATCTTCGAAGTCGTCCCAGCGAACGCCTTCTGCCATGCGGTAGCCCATGGCGCACATCTCCGCATCCACGACGAACTTGGCGGTGGAGCAATGCATGCCCGCCTCGTTCCAGCCTGCGGAGTGCCAGATGTAGTTTGCCCCCGCCATCAGGACCGCGTTCAGGGTCATGGCACTCTCGTATCCGGCCTGGGCATCGAAGGTCTTCGCCCCGCCCAGCGTGTTCGAGGTCCGCCACGGCACGCCGTAGTATCGCGCCATCTGCCCGATCATGAAGTTCATCAGGCTGATCTCCGGCGTGCCAGCCATGGGCGCGCCGGATCTCATGGAGACGGTCGACAAATAGTGGCCGTAGATCGCGGGACATCCCTTACGGACGACCTGGGTATAGGCCAGCGCTGACAAGGCCTCCGCGTTCAACTGGGCCACGGCCGGGGCCGTCGAGGCAGGGGTATTCGCACCACCGAGCACGAAGGGGGAGCAGAGGACGGGCTGGTTGCGGCGGCAGAACGCGCGCATGGCCCCCAGCATCACCTCATCCCAAACGAGCGGGCTGTTGCCATTGCAGTTCCCGGTGACCACCGGGTGGGTGTCGAGATAGTCCTCGCCGAACAGCAGCGCGCACATCTCCATCACGTCTTCGGCGTTCTTGGGGCTGGTTGTCATCCCCATGAACGTTTTGTCCGAGTGCTTCATGGACGAGTACGTGATCCGGAGATGACGGTGGCTCACCACATGGTCCATCGGCTCGACGATGTGGTGTGCCGAGGAGTGGATCGCAGGCAGCATGTGGCTCAGCTTGTGGAAGTTCGCCAGATCCTCCAGTGTTGGCCCGCGCCGCACATCCTCCAGATCCCGCAGATAGGGGGCGCCGGTCATGGGCACGAACATCGAGTGGTCCGCGCCGAACGGAAGCGACTTCGCTGGATTGCGGGCGTGGTAGGTGAATGTCTCTGGGATCGAGGCAATGAGTTCCCGTACGAGACCCCGGTCGAGGTGCACCCGGTCATCGTCGCGGATCTCGGCCCCAGCCTGCTTCCAATCCTCAATGGCGACCGGATCGCGGAAGACGACGCCCACCTCCTCCAGAATCCGCATCGAGGCCTCGTCGATCCGGGCGATCTGGTCGGCATCCATGGGCTCGACCAACGGCAGGCGCCGCTTTAGGGCGGGCAGCATGTCGTCGGAGACGGCGGTCCGGATCTCCCGGCGGGAGCCGCGTCCGCCGCGTCTTGATTTCCGCTCTTCCAGGGCGACGCTCATGCCACGGTATCTCCGGCAGCGGGGTCGGACAGGTCGACCCAGATGGTCTTGATCTCCGTATACTGGTCGTGCGCATCGAGGCCGTTGTCGCGGCCGCCGAAGCCCGATTGCTTGTAGCCGCCGAAGGGGGTGGTGATGTCTCCCTCGCCATAGCAGTTGACCGTTACCGTGCCCGCCTTGATCGCCCGGGCGGCGCGGATCGCACGTTTGCCGTTGGCGCTGAAGACGCTGGCGGTCAGGCCGTAGTCGGTGTCGTTTGCCACCGCGATCGCCTCTTCGGTCGAGGCCACTTCGATCACGGACAGAACCGGGCCAAAGATCTCTTCCGTCGCCAGTTTCTCATCCGGCTTCACCTCGTAGATCGTCGGCGGGATGTAGGGGCCGTCGACCTTGCCGCCGACCACGGCACCCTTTTTCAAGTAGCTCTTCACTTTCTTGACGTGGTCCTTGTCGACCAGGGCGCCCAAGTGGTTCTTGGGATCGAGCGGATCACCGGTGCGCCAGTCGCGGAGCCTTGCGAGAATGTGGTCCATCAGGTCCGACTTCACGGCCTTGTGGACGATCAGGCGGGAGGCGGCGGAGCAGTTTTCGCCCATGTTCCAGAAAGCGGCGTTGACCAGATGCTCGGCCACGAGGTCCAGATGTTCCGCGTCTTCCAGAACGATGGCGGGGTTCTTGCCGCCACACTCCAGCACCACCTTCTTCAGGTTCGAGTCGGCCGAATAGCGCAGGAACCGGCGCCCGGTCTCCGTCGAGCCGGTGAAGGAGATGAGATCCACATCCGGGTGCAGTCCAAGTGGCTCTCCTACCGTCGGCCCGTCGCCCGGCAGCACTTGGAGCACACCGGACGGCAGCCCTGCCTCGTACGCCAACTCCGCCACCCGAAGGGCTGTCATGGAGGTCTGCTCTGCGGGCTTCACGATGACCGAGCACCCAGCCGCGAGAGCCGGCCCGATCTTCCAGGCCAGCATCAGCAGCGGGAAGTTCCACGGCAGCACACAGCCGACCACACCGATCGGCTCCCGCACGATCATGGCAATCGCGTCGTCCCCGGCGGGTGCGGTGCGGTCGTAGATCTTGTCCACCGCCTCGGCGTGCCATTTGATCGTGTTGATGGCCTCCGCCACATCCAAGGTCTCACAGTCGAGGATGGGTTTGCCGCTCTCCACGCTCTCGATCACCGCCAGCTCCCGACGGTTCCGGGTCATGAGTTTGGCGAGTCGGATCAGCACTTCCTTGCGCGCGGATGGATGCAGTCGGGACCAGTGCCCTTGATCAAACGCCTCCCGCGCCTTGGAGACAGCAAAATCCACGTCCTTGGCGTTACAGGCGGCGATCTCCGCGATCAGTTCTCCGGTTGCCGGATTGATGGTCTTGAGGACTGGGCCGTTGCCGCGTTGGTACTTTCCGTCCATGAAGGCGGCGCGCGGCCAGTCTGTGGCGACGGCTAGGGCGGCGTATTCCTCTCGGGTCAGCAGTTCCATCAGGCGACTTTCCGATTATCTTCGCGCTCGATGGCGTCGATGGTGGTGTTCATGGTGCGGACGACCTCGGCGAGTTCCCGCTTCTCATCCTTGTTCAGCGGCAGGAGCGGCCGCCGGGGCGGGCCAGCGTCGATGCCTCGGAAGCTCATCCCGTGCTTGATGCATTGGACGAACTTTCCGCCCTGCTCCAGCACGCGGAGCAATGGCAGCATGGCCATCATGATCCGGCGGCCCTTGTTGAAATCGCCTTCCAGCACGCACGCCCGGTAGAGCGCGATATGCGCCTCCGGTGCGAAGTTCGATCCAGCGCAGGTCCAACTGCGGGCGCCCCAGGCGAAGAACTCCAACGCCTGATCGTCCATGCCGCATGACAGGCCGATATGCGGATAGTCCCGCGCCAGCATGTGCAGCCGGTTCGGGTCGCCTGAGCTTTCCTTGATCGCGCAGAAGTTGGGGGAGCGTCCGAGGCGGTCGAGGCACTCCTCGTCCATGTTGACGCTCATCCGGCCGGGGTAGTTATAGAGCATGACCGGCAGGTTCGCCGCCCGGTCGATTGCCAGCGCATGCAGCGCGATCTCGCGGCCGGTTGGGTAGGCATAGGGTGGAGTGGTCACCAGGATCGCGTCCGCACCAGCCTCTTTCGCGGCTTTGGCATACATCACGCTGTCGTCCGTGCGCATCGCACCCGTGCCGACAATGACGGGAAGCCGGCCGGCGACCACATCGACCGCGCGCTTCATGAGGTCGAAACGCTCTTCCGGGGATTGCACATAGTACTCACCCGTGGTGCCCGCGATGACGAGACCGTTGACGCCGGCGCCGATCAGAAACTCCAGCACCTCAGCGAACTTTGTGGTCTCGATCTCATGTTCCGCCGTGTAGGGTGTGACCACGGGCGTATAGATCCCTTCAAACTGCATGTGTTCTCTCCCTGAGGTCGGCAACATCGAGCGGTAACGGATCCGGCCGGACGAACCGTTCCATGCGGTCCCGGCTCAGATCCCAGTGTTGGAGGGTGATGTCGACGACGGCATCCGAATCTCCATCCTCGATCGCCGCGATCATGGCGTCGTGCTGTTGGCAGGCCTTTTGGACGGCCATGCTCTCGGCCGGTGCCTTCGGGCGATAGAAGACCTGTCCCAGGCGCGTGTGATCGATCAGCAGGCGGCTGAGACTTGGGACCAAGTAGGCATTGTCTGCCATCTCCCCGATCAACTCGTGAAAGCGGTGGTTCCGCATGGCCATCGTGGTCGGGTCGGATGCCGAGACCGCATCCGTAAACTCCGCTTGGACGGACTTCAGTTCACCAAGTTGCTGAACGGTCCGGTTCTCCGCGGCAAGTCGGGCCATGCTTGAATAGATCAGCGGTGCGGTCTGGAAGAATGTCCGCATGGTTCCAAGATCCATGGACGCAACTTTCGCCCCCCGGTTCTCCAGCAAAACCACGTATCCCTCGCCCGCCAGGCGCTGGAGGACCTCCCGCAGCGGCGTTCGGGACACCGCGTACCGATCGGACAGGGCCACCTCGTCAAGGTCGGCACCCGGCGCGATGTCCATCGTCAGGATCCGGTGCCGGAGGTCCTTAAGACAGGTGAGTTTCGGAGAGGGTTTCATCATAGCCCAAATCAAGTTGCGCACACTTTGTATACATATTGTGTAGGAGTCAAGACGCACCTGTGGGAGCGCGCCTGATGCCCCTCAGCAATTGGGTTGGTATCAGGGCCCGTTCTCGGACTTTTCGAAGAATGCGGAGACCGCGAAAGGGGCCGGCGGCGGCGTCAGGTCGACACCCTCTCCCAAGACATCGATGATCGCCTGAAACGCATCAATGCGGGCTTGAGCCTTGTCGTTTGCATCGATCCGGTGCCACCGGGCGTCGGGACGATCGGTCCGGGACACCATCTCCTCGTAGGCGTTCACGTACTCATCGTACTTCGCCCGGTTCCGGAGATCCTCCTCGGTCAGCTTCCACCGCTTGGCAGGGTTCTCATATCGATCCAAGAACCGCCGGTACTGGGTATTGAGAGAGATCTCCATCAGGAGTTTGACGATCCTAACACCTTCGTCGGTCAGGACCTTCTCGAATGAAACGATCTCGTCGTAGCCGCGCTGCCAGTCGTTCGGCATCGCGAAGCCTTGGATCCGCTCAACGAGGACCCGCCCGTACCAGGACCGGTCAAAAATCACGAACTCACCGGCGTCGGGCATCCGCGACCAGAACCGTTTGAGCCAGTGTTGCCGTGCCTCGACCTCATTCGGTGCGCCGATTGCGTGAACCCGAAGGCTGCGGGGGTCCAAAGCCCAGCCGATGCGCCGGATAACGCCCCCTTTTCCGGCGGCATCGTGTCCCTCAATCGCGATCAGGGCGCGCCGTCCCGTCCGGGAGTAAGCCTGCTGCAAGAGCGCCAGATGCTTCTGCTGTTCACGCAGTATTTTCTCAAGGTCCGCGGTTGGGTCGCTCTTTCTTGTCTTTTGTTTGCTCTTTTTCATGAGTGTGCCCATCGAGCTCCAGTTTGGGGGCGCGCTGACTACGAACCCGTTGGATTGGAGCAACCTCCCCTTAGGGCAGGCAAGACTGAAGTATCCGATAAACCCCGCGACCGGGCGCTGAATGTCAAACGCCCCAACGGTCCGTTGGCGTGTCAGCATGTCATACGGATGTACTTTGATGGATTTTCTCGAAGTGAATAATGTTGATAAACAAAACCAAATAAAGAAAGAGATTTTTAAGAATAATGTTGAATTTATTACTCTAAAGGATCAAATAGTATCTTACGTGAGGTAGTGTATTTCCTATCGACTCATTAATTTCTCGAAGATGGCGATGGCTTGACGTGATCAAGTCGATCGCCGTGGTGGTGCTCATCCAATGACAGTTCCTTTCCGGTCCCCTGTTTCACCGGTATCGGCGCGCAGGCGCGTTCTTGTGACGGGAGGGGCGGGATATGTCGGCAGCCATGCCTGCAAGGCGCTCTACCGCGCCGGTTTCCTACCGATCGTTTATGACAATCTCTCGAACGGCCGTCCTGATGCTGTCCGATGGGGGCCATTGGAACGGGGACAGCTTTCAGACACCGCGCATCTGCGGGCGATCATTGCGCGGTACCGGCCTGTTGGGGTTCTGCATTTCGCAGCCCTGATCGAAGCTGGGCGGTCCGTCATCGCACCCCGTACATTCTATGAGACCAACGTCGCTGGCACGCTTTCGCTGGTCAACACGATGATCGATGCCGGTGTGAGGACGCTTGTGATGTCGTCCACGGCCGCTGTTTATGGCGAACCCGCAACAACACCCATTGCGGAGACCCATGCGCTGAACCCCGTGAACCCTTATGGCCGCAGCAAGCTCTTCGTTGAGGAAGCTTTACGGGACGTTTGCTCCGCCGAGCGTTTTACGGCGACCGCCTTGCGATACTTCAACGCGGCCGGGGCTGACCCGGATGGAGATCTTGGGGAGGATCACGACCCCGAGACGCATCTGATCCCGCTGGTCATTCAGACGGCGCTCGGTCTCCGAGAAAGTATCTCGGTCTTCGGAACCGATTATGAAACGCCTGACGGCACCTGCGTCCGGGACTACGTCCATGTCAGCGATCTGGCGCAGGCTCATGTCCTCGCTCTTCAGCGGATGCTGGACGGGGGCGATAGTCTGATCGCGAACCTCGGAACCAATAGAGGTTACACGGTTCGTGATGTGATCGGCATCGTCGAGGACGTCGTTGGCCGGGAGATCCATGTTGTTGAGACCGCGCGACGCCCGGGTGACCCCGCACGGCTTGTCGCGGACGCAACCCTCGCAAAGAAGGTGCTTGGTTGGCGGCCCCGCCGCTCGGAACTCCGGTCGATCGTAAAGGATGCGGTGCGTTGGATCGCCCGGCGACACCAGATCTCAGACGCCGCCTTTGTCGCCGAGGCGGTTTAAGGCCATCGTTGGTGTTCAGCCATCAAGCAGATCGTCGACCGCTCGTCTGAGAACAGCCTCATCCTCCGGATTGAAAGCCGGATTGCCGGCCCGGTGTCCCCAGTCGGAGACGATCGGACGGAACTCGGCGTTCGGCATCATTGCCGTTTCCACTTCCCCGTCATGGGCCGTGAAATACAGATCTGTCGTCGATGGCATGATGATGCTTCTCGCCGTTATGGCCCCTAGTGCCTTCTTCAGATCCCCACCGAAAAGGTCGTTATCACTGATGTCTGACCGGTACCAGGTCTCCAGGCTTCCAAGCAGATCGTCTCCGTCCCGGCGCAGGAAGTTGGCCTCCCAGCTCCGGACCATCCAGTCTTCGAGGGAACTGAAACCCACCTCGGCCCAGAGCTTCCGGCGGTAGAACGCCTGGCTCATGGCCCAGCCCGCGTAGACCCGGCCCATCGCCTGCAGTCCCGTGACCGGCCGACCCCGGAAATGGGTTCCCGACCAGTTCGGGTCGGCCGTCAGGGTGGCTTTAACGCCCTCCAGGAAAACCTTGTTGTGTTCGGACGTCCTGGCGCTGGTGCAGACAGCACAAATCCGCTCGACCTGATCCGGGAAGATCGCCCCCCAATGAAGCGCCTGCTGTCCCCCCATGGACCAGCCGTAGATCAACGCCAGTCGCGTGACGCCGAAGACCTCCGCCATCAGGCGGCGCTGGGCGTGCACATTGTCCCAATGGGTGAATGTCGGCGCACGCCCGAAGGTGAGCGGCTCCGGCAGATTGCTCGGGCTGGAGGAGAGACCGTTCGCGAACATGTTCGGGATGACAATGAACCAGCGGCTCGGGTCGAGAACGCGCCCTTCGCCGATCAGCCATTCGGTGTCGATGTGCTGAGCCCCGTAGGAGGTTGGATACAGGACGACGTTGTCCTTGGCCGCCGACAAGGTGCCATAGGTCTTGTAGGCGAGCTTCAGGCTTGGAACAGTCGCACCAAGCTGGAGCCGGGTCGGACCCAGATCAAAGACATCGTAGTCCGGCATCATCGGCTCCGCTCAGCACAAGAGTTCTATTGCAGGAAACTGATGGGTCCCTGACAGCGCGACCCGGACGGTGAGATCCCCACCGTCCGGACCCTCGCGACTTATTCCGCCGCTTGCGGGACGCCCTCGTCGAGACCCTCGAGGATCTTCGGCGGGGACATAGGCAGGCTGTAGTACCGCTTGCCCAGCGCGTCGTAGATCGCGTTGGCGACGGCGGACAGCACCGGCACCAGCGGGACCTCGCCGACACCGCGCACGCCCTGCGGATGCTTCGGGTTCGGGATCTCGATCATCACGGCATCCAGCATCGGCATGTCGGAGCAGACCGGCATCCGGTAGTCGAGGAAGCCTGGGTTATCGACCTCTCCCTTGGCGTTATAGATGTACTCCTCGTTCAACGCCCAGCCGATGCCCTGAACGGCACCGCCCTGGATCTGGCCCTCCACATAAGCCGGATGAATCGCGCGGCCTACGTCCTGGAAAGAGGTGTAGCGAAGCACCCGGGCGATACCGAGATCCACATCCACCTCAACATCGCAGATATGCGTGCTGAAGCCGCCTTCCGCTCCGGTGGTGTTGAGCTGGACACCCGCCCCGATGGGACCCCCGGTCTCGCTGGCCTTCGCGGCGATTTCCTCCAGATTGAGGGTTGGGAAGTTGCCCGAGTGCTCACCACTCGGCCGGGCTTCGCCGTTCTCCCAGACAACCGACTCTGGATCGATGCCCCAGATCATCGCGGCCCGCGCCTTGAGTTGGCCGATCACCTGTTCCGCCGATTGAGTGACCACCATGGCGGAGGCGAACAGCACGCGGCTGCCGCCGGTCAGGTTGCTGTAGCCGACCGTGGCGGTGTCACCGATCAGAACGGAAACCCGGCGGTAATCGATGCCCAGCAGTTCGGCAGCGATGTTGGCGATCGCAGCGCGGGAGCCTCCGATGTCCGGGTGGCCGGTCATGACGACGACGTTGCCGTCCTCGGTGATGTTCACCTGGGCACTGCTCTCACCACCGGCGTTGAACCAGTAACCGCTGGCCACACCCCGTCCCTGAAGCTTGCCAAGCGGGGCTTTATAGTGGTCGTGCGCCCGTGCTGCTTCCATCGTCTCAAGCAAGCCGATGCGCGGGTAGGTCGGACCGTGTGCCGCCTTCGTCCCCTCGCGGGCCGCGTTCTTGATCCGGAGATCGAGCGGATCCATGCCGATGGCTTCTGCGATCTCGTCCAGAACGCATTCGACACCGTAGGCACCAATCGGGGCGCCCGGTGCCCGGTAGGCCGCGACCTTGGAGCGGTTGCAAACCACGTCATAGCCTCGTGAGAGCACGTTCGGGATGTTATACGGCGCGAATGCGCAACCCGCGGCCCCCCGGATCGGGGAGCCCGGGAACGCGCCAGCCTGGAGGTAGAAGACACCCTGCGCCGCAACGATACGGCCGTCCTTCATCGCCCCGATCTTCACCGTGCTGGTGGAGCCCGAGGTCGGACCCGTGGCGCGCATGACCTCTTCCCGGGTCATGACCATCTTCACCGGCAAGCCTGACTTCTTGGACAGAAGCGTGGCAACCGGCTCTAGATAGACGATCGTTTTGCCGCCGAAGCCACCGCCGATCTCAGCTGGGATCGCGCGGATGCTGCTCTGGGGCAGGCCGGTCAGATACGAGGTCATCGCCCGGACCATGAACTGGCCTTGGCTCGAGCTCCAGATTGTCGTCTTGCCGTCAGAGGCGACGCTGACCAAACAGGCATGAGGCTCGATATAGCCCTGGTGCACCGGCCGGGTGTCGAAGTCCTTCTCGATGACTACGTCCGCCTCGGCGAAACCGGCCTCAACGTTGCCCAGCTTGTGCTCCAGCGTGCCGGCGATGTTGGAGGGCTTGCCCTCGAACTGGACGAAGTCGTGAAGGATCGGCGCATCGGGCTTCAGCGCGTCTTCAATCTCGATCGCCCAGGGCAGCACCTCATAGTCCACCTCGATCAACTTGCATGCTTCTGCGGCAATCGCTTCCGACATGGCGGCAACCGCAGCGACGGGGTGGCCGTGGAAGAGAGCCTTCTCCCGCGCCATGACGTTCCGGCACATCCAGCGCATATCCTGGATGCCGAGCATGACGGAGGTATCCGTCGGGAAGTCGATGATGTCCGCCGCCGTGACCACGGCTTTCACACCGGGATAGGCTTCGGCCTTCGAGGTGTCGATCGACCGGATGATTGCGTGTGGATGGGGGCTTCGCAGGACCTTGCCCCAGATCATCCCGGGCATCGTGGTGTCGGCGGCGTAAGCGGCACGGCCGGTGACCTTATCTGCGCCGTCAGGACGGATGGTGTTGGTGCCAATCCACTTGTTCGTCGTATCGGTCATTGAGCTGCCTCCCGCATGTCGGCGGCGGTGTCGAGAACCGCATGCACAATCTTGTCGTATCCGGTGCATCGACAGAGGTTGCCGGCAAGCGCGTACCGAACCTCCGTCTCTGAGGGGTTGGGGTTCTTCTCAAGCAGCGCTTTTGCGGCCATCAGGAAGCCGGGCGTGCAAATCCCGCACTGAAGAGCGGCCGACTCAAGAAACTTTTGCTGAAGGGGATGAAGGGCATCGCCCTCGGCCATGCCCTCGATGGTCTCGATTTCGGCACCGTCGGCCTCCGCGGCCAGCATCAAACAGGAACAGATGAGCTGCCCGTCCAAGGTGATGCTGCAGGCGCCGCAGTCGCCGGAGCCGCAACCTTCCTTCGAGCCGGTCAACCCAAGCGGCCCTCGAAGCGCGTCCAACATGGTGTCGGACGGGCTGCACAGAAACTCCGTCGGCTCGCCATTGATCGTGGTGGTGATATGCATCTTCGCCATGGCTCAAGCCCTCCCGGCGCGTTCGGCGGCAACGGCGAGGGTCCGCTTCAGCAGCACGCCGGAGATTTTGGTGCGGTAGACAATGGTGCCCCGCTTGTCGTCGATCGGCTTGCAGGCAGCCCGGCACGCGGCCGCGGCGGCTTCGACCGCTGCCTCATCGAGTGTGCTGCCGACCAAGGCTTTCGCCGCATCCTCAACCAGCAGGACGGTCGGCGCCACGGCACCGAGGCTGACCCGCGCGGCGGTGCATGTCCCGTTCTCCATCGTCAGGTTCACGGCACAGCCGACGACGGCGATGTCCATCTCGGTACGGGGGATCATCCGGAGATAGGCGTCACTGGAGCCCGGTCCCCTGGCGGGCAAGGTGAAGCTAACAAGGATCTCGCCGGGTGCCAGCGTCGTCCTGCCGGGACCGGCTGGAACGTCCTCGACCGGTATTGTCCGGCGGCCGTTGGGGCCCTGGATTGTGACCATCGCGCCCGCGGCGACCATTGCCGGAACACTATCGCCGGCGGGGGAGCCGTTGCAGAGGTTCCCACCGGCTGACGCGCGCCCCTGGATCTGATCGGAGCCGATCAGGTTGAGCGCTTCCAGCACACCCGGCCAAACGCTTCCGAAACGGGGATGCTCCGCCAGCGTGGCACCGGAGACAGCCGCACCGACGACCATGCTGCCGTCCGGGTTTTCCGTGACGGCCGTCATCTCCGGGATCTTCTTGATGTCGACGACCAGCCCCGGCTCGATCATGCCGGCGCGCATCTGTACGAGAAGATCCGTACCACCGGCCAGAATGCGGGCGGCCCCGTCTGCCTCGGCGAAGGCTTTCACCGCCTCATCGAGGGTGCCGGGTGCCATGTATTTCATATCGGTCATTCCTATCCCCGTCGTCCATGTCGGGCCACGTCCCCCGGTTGTCGACCCGGGGGTTCGTGGTCTCTGGTATCCGTGAGCGGCAAGGCTACGACGCCAAGCGCGATTGAAACACCCCCCGTGTCGCGACGGTCCCGTTCCGAAGGGGAATGGAGGCGAAAGCCGCGTCAGGGAGCATGTGTCCTTGATTGATCCTGTTATTCCGCAGCGGAGGTTTCAGTGACCGGCTCGCCGTCGACGCGGGTCTCTCCCTTGGCGTTATCGACGGTCACGTGCGTGTCGTACCACGTCAGCGTCGGCCGCACGCCGAACCGTTCGGTCAGGGAGGCGACCAGGTCTTCGGTGTACCAGGCCTCAGCGGCTTCCCGGCTTTCCCAGAGATAGACGCCGCCCGTTCCTGTTTCGCCGTTCAGATAGTCTTTCCGGATCAAGCCTTTGCCCTCCAAACCACGATAGGTCGGGGCGGAGCCCAGTCCGCCGTTGATGGCTTGTTCCCGGCTGCGCTTTGGCAGATCAAACTGAACGATGACGATGCACTGTCCCATAGTCTCCTCCCGTCGGGCTTTTTCCTTGTTCCGAACGTCAGCACAGAATTGACCGGGCGTCAGCCCTTCGGTCATCACGCGGTCGGCAAGGGTTGCTAGCGCCGGCCCGCTTCCGATACCCGGCGGAGCATCTCCTCCGCGTTCCTGTAACCGATGTTCTCGGCCAGATCCCTCGGCAGACTGCTCAACCAACCGCGGCTGAATGAGGCATGGGCTTGCACATAGTACCACCGCTCTGGCGCGAACGTGTCTGTGCCGACCATGAACCGATCCGGAAAAGCTTCGAACACCGGCCGCCAGTCTTCACTGACCACGCCACCACTCGCCTGCTCGGTTCGGAAGGCGAGATCGGCCCAGAGATTGGGGTGCTTCGCCAGCATGTCCCGCACCGCCTCCGGCCGGTCGAAGCCCGAGTGGGCCCAAAGGACGAACGCATCCGGGTCCGTCTTGAAGATACGGTCGACGGCATCCGCGTCCGAGTGCGCGTGAACCAGCAGGCCGTACTCCTTGGCCAAAGCAATCATGCGCTGGACGACGGGCGTGTCGATATCCTCGCCGAAGGCGTGAAGTTCACCGATGGCCCGATATTGGAACCGCGCGAGCTTGTCTTCGACATAGTCGATCACGCTCGGATCATGCATCCAGGTCCGGATCTCTCCCCGCCGGCGGTAGGGTCGAAGGGAAGGAACGATGATGTCGGGCGCTGCCTCGAATAACAGCTGCGTCCCACGGTCGTCGGAACTGGAGACCAGCGCTTTCCGCACGCCGGCGGCCCGGAGGATCGACACCGCCTCCGCCGGCGGCACAAGGTCCACCGCATCGTGGCTGTAATGCACATGGGCATCGAAGATGGGGAGAGTCTCAGCTTGCGCTGTCGCAATGGCCCCTGAAACACCAACCATGGTCAATGCAAGCAGTCCTGTGATGGCCCTAGTTGTGTGACGCGTCATTGGGGGTGCCTTCTGGGTTTTGTGGGTCTCGGAACGCCAATCGTTCACATCGTCACCATAGCGGCAACAACTCTCGCTATCGCCACTGATTCCTCAGCGTTGTCGTCAGCGTTCGTTCGGATGCAGAGACGGATGCTCCCCCAAATGGGGGTTGCTTCATTCCGGCGTACACGGGTCAATTGTGGTTCGGAGATATGGGGAGAGACGGATGCAGCGCATAGCACTGATTACCGGGGGGAGCCGCGGCCTTGGACGCAACACCGCCTTGAAGCTTGCCGCAAATGGGGCCGGGGTGGTGCTGACCTATCTGAACCGAAGAGAAGAGGCGGAGGCGGTGGTCGAGGAGATTGAGAAGCTGGGCGCTCAAGCCACAGCACTTCAACTCGATACCGGCGACACGTCCGCGTTTCCTGCGTTCAAGGAAGCGCTGCTTGACTGCCTTCGGTCAATTTGGGGGCGCGATACGATCGACTTCCTGGTGAACAACGCCGGTCATGGCATCAACGCGCCATTTTCTGAGACGACGGAGGCCCAATTCGACAGCCTCTTCAACGTTCATCTTAAGGGCGTTTTCTTTTTGACCCAGACACTTCTGCCTGTGATCGAGGATGGGGGCCGGATCGTCAATCTATCGACGGGACTGGCCCGGTTCTCCTTGCCGGGCTATGCGGCCTATGGCGCGATGAAAGGAGGTGTCGAAGTTCTGACCCGCTATCTCGCCAAGGAACTTGGCTCAAGAGGTATCGCCGTGAACACGGTTGCGCCGGGCGCCATCGAGACGGATTTCGGTGGGGGCGTTGTTCGGGACGTTCCGGCGGTCAATCAGCACATCGCCGCGGCGACGGCGATGGGACGCGTTGGGCAACCCGATGACGTGGGCGACGCGATTGCGTCTCTTCTCCTTGGCGGAAGCCAATGGATAACGGCTCAGCGGATTGAAGTATCCGGCGGTCAGAACCTCTAAAGCAGGAGAACGCCGAAGCGGATCGGCGGAGTCTTCCTAAAGCCGCTTCACCATGAGTTTTTTGATCTCGGCAATGGCTTTCGCCGGATTGAGACCCTTCGGGCACGTCTTGGTGCAGTTCATGATGGTGTGGCACCGATAGAGGCGGAACGGATCCTCAAGGGAATCCAAACGCTCACCCGTGTACTCATCCCGGCTGTCCGCGATCCAGCGATAGGCCTGCAGCAAGACCGCTGGGCCGAGATACCGGTCGCCGTTCCACCAATAGCTCGGGCAAGAGGTGGAGCAGCAGAAGCAGAGCACGCACTCCCACAGCCCATCGAGCTTCTCCCGCTCTTCGGGGCTCTGAAGACGCTCCCCGTCCGGCGGCGGCGGGGTCTTGGACTGAAGCCAAGGCTCGACCGACTGGAGTTGGGCATAAGGCTGGCTCAGATCAGGGACGAGATCCTTGATAACCGGCATGTGCGGGAGCGGCGTGATCGTCACATCGCCCACGACCTCGTCGATCGGCTTGAGGCAGGCCAGCGTGTTCGTGCCGTCGATGTTCATGGAACAGGATCCACAGATCCCCTCCCGGCACGAGCGGCGGAACGTCAGACCCGTATCAACCTCGTTCTTGATCTTGATGAGGGCGTCCAGAACCATCGGCCCGCACTGGTCGAGATCAATCTCGTAGGTGTCCATACGGGGGTTCTCGCCCCGGTCCGGATCGTACCGATAGATTTTGAACGACTTTACCCGCTTGGCCCCCTCGGCCTTGTAGGTATCGCCGCGCTTGATCTTGGAGTTAGCGGGCAGGGTGAACTCGGCCATGGTTTCGTCCCGTCTCTCGTCCCAAAGAGTCCTCGCGAAACGCCCCCGGAGGACCCGGAGGCGCGAGCGCCGGTGGTGTCGTCAGTAGACGCGCGCCACCGGCGGGATGACTTCGACCTCGTTCGACAGCGTGTTCATGTGAACATCGCGATACATCGTCCGGGTCTGGTTCTTCTCATCAAGCCACATGACGGTGTGCATCATCCACTCATCGTCATTGCGGTCCGGATAGTCTTCATGGGCGTGCGCGCCCCGGCTTTCCTTACGGAGGCTGGCCGAGGTGAGCGTGACGATCGCCTGACCCATCAGATTCTCGAGCTCAAGCGCTTCCACAAGATCGGAATTCCAGATCAAGGACTTGTCCTTGATGCCCACGCCCCCCAGCGTGCTGGCGATCTCGTGAATCTTCTTCACACCCTCGTCCATCAGATTGGTGTCCCGGAAGACGGCAGCATGCCGTTGCATGGCACGCTGCATTTCCAGGCGAACCTCACCCGACTTGCGGTCGACGGCCGCATTCCTCATCCGGTCGAGCCGCTCTAGCGCCTGCTCGCCGGCGTCCGCCGCAAGCGGCTTGTGGCTTTCACGCGGATCAACGGTCTCACCAGCCCGGTGCGCCGCCGCCCTGCCGAACACGACGATATCGAGCAGCGAGTTCGTACCCAGGCGGTTCGCCCCGTGGACGGAAACGCACGCCGCCTCGCCGATGGCCATCAGGCCGGGAACAACCCGATCCGGGTCGTCCTCGGTCGGGCTTAGCACCTCGCCGTGATAGTTCGTCGGGATGCCGCCCATGTTGTAGTGGACGGTCGGCAGAACCGGGATCGGCTCCTTGGTGACATCGGAGCCGGCAAAGATCTTCGCCGTCTCGGAGATGCCGGGCAGCCGTGTCTTCAGCACGTCCGGATCCAGATGCTCCAGATGCAGGAAGATGTGGTCGCCGTCGGGGCCGACACCGCGGCCCTCGTTGATCTCGATGGTCATCGAGCGCGATACAACATCCCGCGAGGCAAGATCCTTCGCGGTCGGGGCATAGCGCTCCATAAAGCGCTCCCCCTCCGAGTTGGTCAGGTAGCCACCTTCGCCGCGCGCGCCCTCGGTGATCAGACAGCCCGCCCCATAGATGCCGGTCGGGTGGAACTGCACGAACTCCATATCCTGAAGCGGCAGACCCGCGCGGAGCACCATCGCGTTGCCGTCGCCCGTGCAGGTATGCGCGGACGTGCACGAGAAGTAGGCCCGGCCGTAACCGCCCGTCGCCAGCACGACCTGCTTCGCGCGGAAGCGGTGGATCGTTCCATCGTCGAGGCAGAGTGCCATCACGCCACGGCAGGCCCCTTCCTCATCCATGATGAGATCAAGAGCGAAATACTCGATGTAGAACTCTGCGTTGTTCCGCAGGCACTGCTGATAGAGCGTGTGCAGAATGGCGTGGCCTGTCCGGTCAGCCGCGGCGCAGGCGCGCTTCGCCATGCGCTTGCCATGGTCGAGCGTGTGACCGCCAAACGGCCGCTGGTAGATCTTGCCTTCTTCCGTCCGGGAGAAAGGCACGCCGTAGTGCTCCAGCTCGATGACGGCCGGGATCGCGTTCCGGCACATGTACTCGATCGCGTCCTGATCGCCGAGCCAGTCCGAGCCTTTGACCGTGTCGTACATGTGAAAGCGCCAGTTGTCGCCTTCGCCCATGTTGTCGAGAGCGGCACCGACGCCACCCTGGGCGGCGACCGTGTGGCTCCGCGTCGGGAAGACCTTGGTGATGCAGGCTGTCTTAAGCCCTTCCAGCGTCATACCCAGCGTCGCGCGCAACCCCGCGCCGCCGGCGCCCACGACGACAACGTCGTAGGTGTGATCGACGATCTTGTAGGATTCCATCGGACTTATCCTCCGAACGCGATTTTCAGAATGGCGTAGAGCGCCACGACCGTAAGGACGATGCTCAAGAACTTGATAAGCACCAGAAGACCGAGCCTAACACCCTCGTCCCCGACGTAGTCTTCTACGACAACCTGGAGCCCAAGCTGCGCGTGGTAAAAGGTCGCAACGATAAGGAGCATCAGTGTAATCGCGACGAACGGAGATGCGATCCAGGCCGTCACGGCGGCATGATCCGCGCCCGCCAAAGAGGCAATTGAGGCAACGAACCAGAGCGTCAGAGGCACCAAGGCGACTGCCGTCAGCCGTTGCATCCACCAGTGATGGACGCCCTCCTTTGCCGAGCCGAGGCCACGGACGCGCCCAAGGTCGCTGCGCATGGAATTATCGCTCATCTTTCCGTCGCTCCCTACTTCGACGAATACCGGCAACCGCCGGTCAGATCGCAGACAGCCCGATGCCCCAGGCGATGACCGTCAGCGCGATCGAACCGATAACCGTCATCCAACCGGTCCGGTAAACCTGATCCAACTCGAAACCCCAGCCCGCATCCCAGAACAGATGCCGGATGCCGTTACACAGGTGGTAGAACAGGCTGTAAGAGAAGCCGAGCAAAAGCAGATAACCGAACCAGCTTCCCATAAAGGCTTGCAGGGCCGCGAACTCCGCCGGTCCGCTCGCCGCCGCGAATATCCAACAGACCAGAAGAAGCGTTCCCACGGCCAGCGCCACGCCCGTGGCCCGGTGTGTGATCGACAGTATGGAGGTCAGTTGCGGTTTGTAGATCGTGAGATGCGGGGACAGTGGTCGATTGTCAGCCATGGTCGTAACCCCCAACGCAAGCACGAGATGCGGGTCACGGCCCCCGCGCCCCCTTTTGCTATAGCCTAACGGTCCCGTTGGGGAAATCCACCCCCTGTAAATTGCGGTTTATGTGGGGCGCCACGGTGCCACCCTTCATGTCGGCTATGGGCTGGCTCCAATCGCTCTGTCTGTCGTGTTTCGTCTTGGGTACCCGTGACAGCGGCGGAGCGTCGTTTCGCCCACAGGCCTGGATTCCTTTCATGACTATCCTATTAGAGAGTTTTGATTTTTTGAGTTTTTGTTCCTCCTTTTTCTGTTGGTCGTTCTGTGGAAAAGCTGTTTTAACAATATTGATAGCTCAGGCGCCGAAGATAAATTGAATATAGGGTCGTTTTTTTTATTGCGAGCAGGTCTGTGGGGGCGCACGCTTCTTTTGACGGTGAGGAGATCGATCTTCACTCTCCTGGTGCTGATGCGCGCCTCTTCCCGAGATGAGCGCGCTTAGTGCCGGAGCTTCTGGGTCAGCTTTGCTGGTCCTGGGAGTTGTGGATCTCGTCTTCCGCGGTTCGTCCGCCCTCTCGGGGGTGGTTCGGATGCATGCCCGGCCTGGCCGGGTATCGTCGGGGCTCGGGTGCTCTAGGGTGCCCGCCCGCGTGGCGCGGGGATGGCTGCTGCCTTCGGGTGGTGGGCTTTCCCGGGCGAACGGGGTGGCTTCGATTCGCGGTTTGGCGGTGGGCGGAGGCCCCGGTGAGACCGGCGGAGTCCGTGCCAAGACGAACGCAAGGGTGAGCGGTGGTACCGCCCGGCTTTCCTCCCGTCACGCGGGCCGCCTGAGCAATCGGGCGGCCCGCAGCCTTTTGGGTGACCCGATCCGCGATCTTCGGGACGCTGTCTCAGGTGACCGAAGCGCTCTCCGAAATCATCTCGGCGAGGGCGATCAGCCGGCCCGCTTCGGCGACGTGCAGCGCCTCAACCAACTTTCCGTCGACCAGCAGGACCCCTTTGCCCTCAGCCTCTGCCGCTGCATGCGCGGCAGAGATGCGGCGCGCCCAGGCAATTTCTTCGGCGGTGGGTGCGAAGACCTCATTGGCGGCATCGATGGTCTTTGGATGGATCAGCGTCTTGCCGTCGAAGCCCAACTCCAGACCCTGCACGCAGGCCGCCCGAAATCCTTCGGCGTCTTCCAGATCCAGGTGCACGCCGTCGAGAATGGCCAAACCATAGGCTCGGGCGGCCAGGATCGAGAGGCCGAGACTTGTCAGAAACGGCAGCCGATCGCGGGTATGGCCAGCGCGCAAGTCCTTTGCGAGGTCTGACGTGCCCATCACGAAACACCCGAGCCGGGGGCTCGCAGCGGCGATCTCCTCCGCCCGGAGAATGGCCATGGGGGTTTCGATCATGCACCAGATTGCCATCTCTTCAGGGGCGCCGGCACCGGCAAGAACCCGGGCCGCGGACCGGACCGTATCTCCGCTCTCGACCTTCGGCAGCAGGACAGCGTCGGCCCCGGAGCGGGCGGCGAAGAGCAGGTCTTCGTGCCCCCAAGGCGTGTCGGTGCCGTTCAAGCGCAGCACAATCTCCCGCTTTCCGTAACCGCCCGCTGATAGGGCGTCCCCGATTTTCGTTCTTGCTTCCGCCTTCTTGTCCGGGGCGACCGCATCCTCCAGATCCATGATCAGGACATCGGCTGGCAAACCGCGTGCTTTCTCCAATGCGCGGGGGTTTGACCCTGGCATATACAGGGCAGAGCGGCGGGGGCGGTCGGTGGCGGCCATCGGGATCTCCGGCTGGACAGGTGGCGCGCGATCATAGTCCCGTCCAACATTGCCGCAATCCTGGAGGCGCCGGGCATGAGAATTCTGTCGATCCAATCCGCTGTCGCGGCGGGGCATGTGGGAAACGCGGTCGCGGTCCCCGCACTGCAGCGCTTGGGTCACGAAGTGTGGCGGATCGATACGGTCGCCTTCTCAAATCATCCTGGTCATGGGCGCTTCCGGGGCGGTGTCCGTCCGCCCGAAGAAGTGGCGGAGATGGTAGACGGGATCGCTGATCATGGCTGGTTTGCTTCTTGTGATGCCGTGCTGTCCGGGTATCTGGGGGCACCGGGGACGGCCGATGCCGTCTCCCGAGCAGTCGGTTTGATGAGATCGCAGGCGGCGAGCGGCCTGTACTGCTGTGATCCGGTGATCGGAGACCATGGCCGGGTTTTCGTTGGTGAGGGTGTCGAGGAGGCGATCCAGAACACGCTCGCGCCTCGCGCAGATCTCTTGACGCCCAATGTGTTTGAGTTGGGGCGTCTGATTGGACACCCACTCGGCGACGACAGCGATTGCGAAACAGTCAGCGTTGCGGCGACCCAACTTTCGAAGCGCCATGACCAAACCGTTGCGGTTACTGGCGTGACCCGCGGGACGAACCTCGGTGTGCTGCTCGTCCAACCCGGCGCCGAGCCGGTGTATGCCGGGGCGGCCTGCAGGTCCCGGGGCTTCAACGGAACCGGAGATCTGTTTGCGGCGCTGCTGTTGGGATGGGCGGTCAAGGATGGAGACTACGCCGCCGCCCTTGCCCGGTCGGTTGCAGGCCTCGACTTGATCACGGGATTGACGGAAGAACGCGGGACGTCGGAACTCCAACTTGTGGAGGCCTTGGACGCCCTTGCCGACCCCGGCCGCACAGTGGCGTTGACGACCGTCGGCGGCGTGTGAAGATGAAGGGGACTCAGGGCGCTTCGACGCTATGGGCGAATGCGACCATGCCGACGATCGCGAACTCGCGGCCATCATCGCCAAGGGCATACGGTACAAGCAACCGGCTGACCCCTTTCACGAAATCAGCCTGACCGATGTACGGGCCTTCTGAGTAGACAGGCATTCTGCTCAGGATGCAGTGAGCGAACTCCCGAGCCATGACCCGCTTGTTGCGCAACGGAAGATCCGCCAGATAGCGCTTCCGACCGGGGAATCCATTGTGTTCCTCGATTTCGCCGCCAATGACCTCATAGAAAAAGCGCCGCTTTTTGCCGATCAACTTTACCAAAAACATACTTCGCCAGAAGCGTGCCGGAATCTCTAAGAGCCCGTCCACAAAGTCATTGAATCGTTGGAATCGTTTGTGATTCACTATCTTGTAGCGATTGATGAGGGAGCTACCAGATGTGGACGAAAGAAAACCGTGCCCGTTATGAGCGCCGGGGCCTTCGGTACCCGAGTGATCTGACGGACGAAGAGTGGTCGGTTCTGGCGCCGTTGATCCCGCCGGCCCGGCATGGCGGCCGCAAGCGGTCGGTTGACGTTCGCGCGGTGATCAATGGCTTGCTCTATGTTCTGGAGACCGGCTGCCCGTGGCGCCATTTGCCGAAGGACTTTCCGCCGAAGAGCACGGTGCATGGGTATTTCGATCTGTGGGCCTGGGACGGCACGCTCGAGCGGATGCACGATACGCTCTATGTGGCGTTGCGCGAGGCGGAAGGCCGAGAGGGGCAACCGAGCGCCGCGATTATCGACAGCCAAAGCGCCAAATCGGCGCAAAAAGGGGGGCGTCGCTTGACCCGATCGGCTATGACGCGGGCAAGAAGACGCGCGGCGTGAAGCGCCACATCCTCACTGACCATGGCGGACTGCTGCTCACGGCGGTGGTGCATCCAGCCGACATTCAGGACCGCGACGGCGCGGCCTTGGTTTTGAGCAAGCGGGTGCGGCGACGGTTTCCATTCATCGAGGTGGTCTTCGCCGATGCCGGCTACCAGGGGCCGAAAGCCGCCAAGGCGGTGGCCAAGACCGGGCCCTGGCGGCTGGAAATCATCAAGCGGAGCGACGGCGCCAAGGGCTTCATGGTGCAGGCCAAGCGCTGGATCGTCGAACGCACGCTGGCCTGGATCTCGCGCAACCGAAGGCTCGCCCGAGACTTCGAGGCGCGGGCGCGAACCGCCACCGCCTTCATCTACCTCGCCATGATCAAGATCATGGTACGCCGCTTGAAACAAACATGAACTTTATGGACGGACTCTAACGGGTCAAAGTCCGTGTATGGAGGGATTTCATTCGCCTTCTTTTGTTGTGAGAACCAGTAATCAGAAAGACATATCATGCTGCCGGCATCTAATTCGGCAGAAGATTGAATAAATATTCGAGATTTAGTACTTAATAATACCTCATTTTTATTTGTTAAATTCTGTGGGTCAATCGACATTTGAATGCCTGCTGTTCAGGCGAGGCGCTGTCACCGCCTCCTCAAGCTCGTTTCGGCGCATCTCGCCCAACATTGGATCACAAAACCATCAAAATTCATAGGGTTTTGACTGATGCCTTAACTTCTTGATCCCTCCTCTTGGATGGCGCACCCGGTTTCTGGGCGCGCGGAGAAGGCTCGACAGGCGATCATAGTCGGGTAGGGTCTCAGCATCTTCACTCCTCCGGACGAGCCCCAATGCGACGCGATAGGTACGACAACCCCCTCTCCACCCAGTCGGACGCAGCACGGGACGCCTATGTCGAGGGCGTTGATCTGTTTCTTGCTGCCCAATCGGGGGCGGAACAGGCCTTTCATCGTGCGCTGGAGGCTGACCCGGACTTGGCGGTTGCCCATGCCGGCCTTGCCCGCGTTCTTCAGCTTCATGCCAAAGGGCCCGACGCCGCGGCGGCGATCGCCCGGGCGCGTGACCGGGTCTCCGGCAGCAGTGAGAGAGAGGCTTCCCATGTCGCGGCGATCGGGCATCTGATCGACGGCAACGGGCCTGCGGGCCTGCAGGCAATCCGACATCACATTCTGGATCATCCCAGGGACGCGATGGTCGTTCAGCCCTGTACCGGCGTATTCGGACTGATCGGCTTCAGCGGCCAGCCGGGACGTGAGGCGGAGCAACTCGCCTTCATGGCGCCACTGGTGCGGTACTACGGCGAAGACTGGTGGTTCGACTCGGTTCTGGCGTTTGCCGAGGTCGAAGCAGGCCAGACCGCCAAGGCGGAAGCGACCATCGAACGATCTCTCGCCGCCAATCCGGACAGTGCGAATGGCGCACATATCCGGGCCCATGTGCACTACGAGGCCGGGGAGACGGAAGCCGGATTGGCATACATCGACGACTGGCGCTCCCGTTACGACAAGGCCGGTCCTCTCCACTGCCACATCTCCTGGCACGTAGCGCTTTGGGCGATGGAGAGCGGCCGGATGGATAAGGCATGGTCGGTGATCGAAACGGATGTGAAGCCGGGCGGCGGCTGGGGGCCGCCGATAAATGTGCTGACGGACACGGCAGCCTTTCTCTTCCGTGCGGAACTGGCCGGTGAGGCGCCGCGTCCGGATCTTTGGCATGCTGTCGCGGACTTCGCGGCAAAGACATTTCCAAATCCCGGTATTGCGTTTGCGGATGCGCACGCGGCACTGGCGCATGCGATGGCCGGCAATGGCGCGCTGCTTGAGCGTCTGGTTCGGGAACCTGCGGGACCCGCCGGGCCCGTTGTCGCCAGCCTCGCGGCCGCGTTCGGCGCTTTCGCCAAGGGAGAATGGGACGCGTGTGTTGCCGGTCTTGCACCCGTTATGGCGTCACACGAGCGGATCGGGGGCAGCCGTGCCCAGCGCGATCTGGTGGAGTTTGCTCTGGTTGCGGCCCTTCTCCGGTCAGGCCGCGTCGAGGAGGCGCGGCGGACGCTTGAAGAAAGGCGCCCGGCCAAGGCTGCATCCGCACCCCTGGCCGGGCTAGGGCGGGCCGCATAAGCGGCGATCGGAAGTGGCATCTCACACAGCCCGCCGAACACGATCTCAAAAGAGAGAGGGGGTCACCCTTTCGAAACCGCGATCTTCTTGGCGGCAGGCTTAGCCGGGCTCGTCCTCGGAACAGCGATGGACAAAACCCCGTCCCGGTGGGAGGCGCTGACATGATCGACGTCAGCGTCGTCGGGAAGACGGAACGCCCGGTGGAAGCGGCCGTAGACACGTTCTGTGAAGTAGAAGTTCTTGCCTTCTTCCTTGCGGGAGCTCTTTTTCTCGCCAGTAACCGTTAACCGCCCGTCGTGCACTTCCACATGAATGTCGTTTTCTGAGACGCCGGGTAACTCAACCGATATCTCGTAGGCGTTCTCGGTGTTGGCGGCTTCGGAACTCGGTGCGAAGAAATCGGCGACCTGTTCACCGAAGCGCCGCATCGGGTTCATCATTACCGACCACAAGTCCGGGCCCTCGGCCGTCATCTCGGACTTCTGGACCATGTCCCATCTCCTTTCCGCTCGGTCGTCGATCACGATACGGAAAGTGTGATGAAGGCAGGCGAAGGCCGCATTGACGTAGATCAAACGACAAACCGGTACACAAAAAGCGATTTCAAGCCCGCACCTGTTTCTTATTGTCACAACTCAAGTCACGTTTTTTTGATTCCAGGCGCCTAGAGAACGGCGGCCTCCCTCCTCACATGAGGAGGCAAGTTGAACCCCCAATGGAGCAAAGGTCATGTCGACCCTTAAGGACAAGGCACGCGTCGCGCTCGTCGCCGTGGTCGTCCTCGGTGTCGCCGCTATCGCCGGTGCAGCCGGCGCCCCAAACGACACTGAGATCACCAAAATCGTGAACACCCAATCCGGAGTTGCGATTCACGGATACGATCCGGTCGCATATTTCGAAGATGGAGAGGCGGCCCCCGGTCTTCCCGATCTTCGGGAAGAGCATGCGGGTGCCACATATCTCTTCAGATCGGGTGAGCACCGGGACATGTTCCGGTCGGATCCGGATCGTTACTTGCCGCAGTTCGGTGGCTTCAGCGTCTATGGAGTCGCGTTGGGCAAGGCCTACGACGTGAATCCGGAGACGTTCGATGTTGTCGACGGCAAGCTCTATCTGAGCCGCAACGATCGTGTCCGGGATCTCTGGCATACGAACAGGGATGGTTACATCGAGCGGGCGGAGAGCGTCTGGAACGAGCTCGACGGCGACTTGCTGCGATAGCCAAGCCTTCGACGGTTGGCATTGCCCCGCCCCTGGCTTTGTGCTGACCGTCGCCGGCCGCCCGCGCCCCCCGTGGGCGGCCGGCACGTCCTCTCGCAGGGTATGGGTTAGGCGCGCGGTGGCGGAGCGGCGATCCGGATTGTCTCCGCAAGCTCAACTCTCAGCGGCAGCCTCGTCAGGATATCGCCATCGGCCTGTACGGGATCGTATCGTCCGCTTGGCTCGTAGGTTTCCACTTCGACCAGCGTCGCAGGTTGAACCCGGACCCCCGGTTGCCAGGAAAACAGACCCAGCGGCAGGGCCATCATGGACAGGATACCGCTCAAGACGCCCGTTCTGTCGACCAGGCGAACGGTGAAGTCCGGTTTCTCGAGACCCGCTTCGGGAAACGCAAGGTAGGGTCCGCCGTAGTGCCGGGCGCGTGCAACGATGACCCCGCCGACCGCAGTACCGGACTGTTGTCCGTCCAGTGTGACCCGGAATCGCCGGCGCCGCCCGACCCAAATCCGCCGGAGAAACGCAAACGCATAGGCGATACCGCCGAAAGCACGCTTCTCAGACCTGTTGACCGTCGCGACCGCTTCCGCATCCAAGCCGACGCTCGCCATCATCAGAAAACGCCGTCCGTTCACGGCACCGAGGCGGACGGGCCGTTCCGGTCCTTTGAGGAGAGCTTCAGCGACAACGTCAGCACCCCCCCAACCTTGTGGGCGCGGCATGCCGATCTCATAGGCCAGTACGTTGGCGGTGCCCAAGGCGATAATCCCGAGGGGTAGGTCTCCGCCCGCAAGCCCGTTGACCACTTCATTGATCGTTCCGTCTCCACCGGCTGCGACGACCAGGTCGACCTGCTCGCCCATTGCCCGGCGCCCCCTGGCTGCGCGGGCGAAGGCTTCCGCGTCGCCGCGCCGTTCCGTGGACCAGCGCGCGACATTGGCACCTTTGCGCTCAAGTGCGTCCACAACCGCATCAAGCCGGCGTCTCCGTCTCGGCCCAGCTGTGGGATTTTGAATGATTTCGATCTGTCGCCGCATACTGTGAATCGACGGGTTGTTTGAGGAGTATGACTCTTGGGAATTCGGATGTTGGAGGGTGACGACCCCCTGTTTTCCCCAGGAAGCCGCCTTATCTGAAACGTAACGTACTCTTCATTTTACTCCTACGCTCTGTTGACATAGCAGAGACCAACCGGAGCGCAGAGCGAGTGTTAGTGTTCGATGCGGTTGTTACTTGGATCTGAATGGTAACGGAAGCGCGTTATGAATGCTCAAAAGGAAATTGTCCGGTATCGCGCGATCTGGATCTCCGATGTTCATCTCGGCACCAAAGGTTGCCAAGCCGAGTACCTGCTCGATTTCCTGAAGCACACGGAGTCTGAGTACCTGTATCTCGTTGGTGACATCATCGACCTTTGGCGCATGCGCCGTTCGTGGGATTGGAAACAGTCACACAACGACGTGCTCCAGAAGCTCCTTCGGAAGGCCCGCAAGGGAACGAAGGTGATGTACATCCCGGGCAACCACGATGAGATGTTCCGCGCTTATCTCGGGGTGAACTTCGGTCACATCGAGATCCGGCAGCGGCATATCCACTTAACGCGTGATGGCAAGCGGTTCCTGGTCCTTCACGGAGATGAGTTCGACGGCGTTGTGAGCTATGCCAAGTGGCTCGCCTTCGTTGGCGACAGCCTCTACAACGCCGCCCTATCACTCAACACGGTCCTCAATCGCCATCGCCGTAAAATGGGCTACGGCTACTGGTCGCTTTCCGCCTACCTCAAACAGAAGGCGAAGTCGGCGGTCCAGTTCATCGGCAACTATGAGAATGCCGTCGCCAAGGAGGCGTACCGTCTCGGCGTGGACGGCGTGATCTGTGGACACATCCACAAGGCTGAGATGCGTCGTATAGGCGAGGTCATCTATTGCAACGATGGCGACTGGGTAGAGAGTTGCACGGCCTTGGTCGAACATGCCGACGGTCGTATGGAAATCCTGAACTGGGCGGAGATCCGGCAGCTCAGCTTCGCGTGAGGGCAGACCGCTGAAGATCTTATTGGTCACCGATGCTTGGTTTCCGCAGGTCAACGGCGTTGTCAGGACGCTGGCAACGACCCGTGACGAGTTGGTGCGCCTCGGCCACGAGGTCGAAGTGATCTCTCCAGATCGGTTCTTCACCGTCCCTTGTCCGACATACCCGCAGATTCGTTTGGCGCTTGGCTCCGCCGCCACGCTGCCCGGGATGATCGAAGCTTTTGGCCCTTCCGCCGTTCACATCGCGACGGAAGGCCCGCTTGGGCGCTCGGCACGGCGGTGGTGCCTGAATCGCGGACTGCCGTTTACAACCGCCTATCACACACGGTTTCCGGAATATGTGCACGCCCGGTTCCGGGTGCCGACTGCTTGGATGTATGCCTTGCTCCGGAATTTTCACAGCCGGGCGCGGGGCACCATGGTGGCAACCCCGACCGTCAGCCGGGAGTTAGAGGCGCGTGGTTTCCGCAACCTCCGCCGCTGGACCCGGGGAGTTGATACGGATCTTTTCCGGCCCCGGGATGAAGCCGGGACGACGGCTGATCCGTATGCTGGCCTGCCAAGGCCGGTGTTCCTTTCCGTTGGGCGGGTCGCGATCGAGAAGAACCTGCCCGCGTTTCTCGACCTGGATCTGCCGGGCACGAAAGTCGTGATCGGTGACGGCCCCGACCGTGGGATGCTGTGCGCTCGATACCCGGAGATCCGGTTCCTCGGGGAGAAGAAGGGAGAGGATCTGGCGCGGCATTTCTCGGCTGCGGATAGTTTCGTGTTTCCCAGCCGGACCGATACCTTTGGGCTCGTCATGCTCGAGGCCATGGCTTCTGGACTGCCTGTGGCCGCCCACCCCGTTCCAGGCCCTCTGGACGTCCTTACTGACCCGCAAGTCGGCGTGCTGGATGAGGATCTGAGGTCCGCGGCCATGGCGACGTTGAGCCTTGACCGGACGGCATGCCGGACGTTCGCCTTGGATTTCTCTTGGGAGGCAAGCACGCGGCAGTTTCTGTCGAATCTCGCCGAGTTCGATAGCGCAGGACTGTTCCGCCGCGGCCGGCCGTCACTCGCCACGTGGCTCGGCGTGCCGAACCGCCGGGCGTAGGCCGTTACACCCGAAAGGGCATCGTTCCGAATCTGGGGCAGAGGATCAGGCTGGCACGCGCCCGCTGTTGTAGCGGCCGCCCGGCCGGAAACGGTCTAGATAGGTCGGCAGAATGACCTCGGCCGGGGTGGGCTCAATCCCCAGATCGGCGAGCGTCTTGGCATCGGATGAGACCACATTGTCCGACTTGAGCAGTTCGACCTGATCCGGCGTCAGCGGCGGCTTCGGGAGGAACTGCAGAAACGTCGCCTGAAGTGTCGCGGCCCAGTACGGCAGTTCGATCAATGCCTTCTTCCGCTTGATATGGGTCAGCAGGAGCCGCATCAATTCTTTGAAGGTGTAGACGGTCGGGCCGCCCAGCTCATAGGTCCCACCCGTGGTCGCCGTATCGGTGAGGCCTTTCATCACCGCTTGGGCCACATCCTCCACATACACCGGCTGGAACTTCGTCAGACCCCCGCCGACCAGCGGCAGGAACGGCAAGGTCTCCGCCATCGCGCCGAAACGGTTGAAGAAATCGTCATCCGGGCCGAACACAACACTCGGCCGCAGAATCACCGCGCCGGGGAATGCCGCCCGGACCGCCTTTTCACCAGCCGCTTTGGTCTTCGCATAGACCGCGCGGGAGCCCTCATCGGCGCCGATCGCCGACACATGGACGAGGCGCTTCACCCCCGCCTCCGCCGCGGCCCGCGCGACCAAGCCAGGCCCTTCGGCCTGCACCATCTGGAAAGTATTCGTCCCACTCGGGAACAGGATGCCCACGAGGTTAACGACCATGTCGGCCCCCCGGATGGCGTCCGATACGGTGTTCGGTTTCGCGAGGTCGACCTTCACAGGGGTGACTTGGCCGACAGCACCCATGGGTTTCAGGAACTTGGCCGCCTCCAGATCACGCACGCCGACAGACACCACCGCCCCGCGTTTCGCCAGTTCGCGAACCACATTACGCCCGATGAACCCGGACCCGCCGATCACCGTCACCCGAACATCCCGCATCCCAACGCTCCCCGCTTCTATGGGCCGCCCGCCTTATACCGTGAGGGGCAGGGTCGGGGGAAGGTCTTGGAAGAGCGTCTGAGGCGATGGTGCGCGGGCATCCGAAAAGCGAGACCCCCGGCACGCATCCGCGCCGGGGGTTTCTTGTGTCTGTTTGAGCTGCTTCAAGGCAGCTCGGGCCTTCGGGTTGGCTGGATTAGAAGTCCATGCCGCCCATGCCGCCCATGCCGCCGCCGGCCGGCATTGCCGGGGCTTTCGGCTCAGGCTTCTCGGCGACCATGGCTTCCGTGGTCACCAGCAGGCCGGCGACCGAGGCCGCGTTCTGCAGGGCCGAGCGGACGACCTTGGTCGGGTCGATGATGCCGGCCTTGACGAGATCGGTGAACTCACCCTTCTGGGCGTCGAAGCCCCAGGTGGTGTCCGAGGACTCGAGCAGCTTGCCGACGATGACGGAGCCGTCCTCACCAGCGTTCTCCGCGATCTGACGGGCCGGAGCCTGCAGCGCGCGGCGGACGATGTTGATTCCGACGGACTGGTCGTTGTTGGCAGCAGTCAGATCGTCCAGGGACTTGAGCGCGTAGATGAGGGCCGCGCCGCCGCCAGCGACGATGCCTTCCTCAACTGCGGCGCGGGTCGCGTGCATCGCGTCATCGACACGATCCTTGCGCTCCTTCACCTCGACTTCGGTCGCACCACCGACCCGGATGACCGCAACGCCGCCGGCGAGCTTCGCCAGCCGCTCCTGCAGCTTCTCACGATCGTAGTCGGACGTGGTCTCTTCGACCTGAGCCCGGATCTGGTTGCAACGGCCTTCGATGTCGTCCTTGGAGCCCGCACCGTCGACGATGGTGGTCTCTTCCTTCGAGATCTGAACCCGCTTGGCGGTGCCCAGCATGTCGAGGGTGACGGTCTCGAGCTGGATGCCGAGAT
The DNA here is from genome assembly GCA_963691835.1 of Thalassobaculaceae bacterium. GTDB lineage: Bacteria > Pseudomonadota > Alphaproteobacteria > Thalassobaculales > Thalassobaculaceae. The sequence goes on along the minus strand of OY829383.1, from coordinate 1,161,413 downwards.
CCTCGGAGATCACCGTGCCGCCCGTCAGGATCGCGATGTCCTCGAGCATCGCCTTCCGGCGATCGCCGAAGCCCGGCGCCTTGACGGCTGCGACCTTCAGGCCGCCGCGCAGCTTGTTGACGACGAGCGTGGCCAGAGCCTCGCCCTCGACGTCTTCCGCGATGATCAGCAGCGGACGGGAGGACTGAACGACCGCCTCGAGCACCGGCAGCATCGCCTGCAGGTTCGACAGCTTCTTCTCGTGCAGCAGGATGTACGGGCTCTCCAGCTCGCAGACCATCTTCTCGGAGTTGGTCACGAAGTACGGGGAGAGGTAGCCGCGATCGAACTGCATGCCCTCGACGACGTCGAGTTCGGTCTCAAGGCTCTTCGCCTCTTCCACCGTGATGACGCCCTCGTTGCCAACCTTCTCCATCGCCTTGGCGATCATGCCGCCGATCTCAACTTCGCCGTTGGCGGAGATCGTGCCGACCTGGGCCACTTCCTCGGAGGTGGAGATGGTCTTGGTCGCGGCCTGGATGTTCTTGACGACGGCCTCGACCGCGGTGTCGATGCCGCGCTTCAGATCCATCGGGTTCATGCCGGCGGCAACCGCCTTCGCACCCTCGCGGACGATCGCCTGAGCGAGAACCGTCGCGGTGGTGGTGCCGTCACCGGCGTTGTCGTTCGCCTTGGAGGCGACTTCGCGCACCATCTGGGCGCCCATGTTCTCGAACTTGTCCGACAGCTCGATTTCCTTGGCGACGGTGACACCGTCCTTGGAAATCCGCGGCGCGCCGAACGACTTGTCGAGCACAACGTTGCGGCCTTTCGGGCCGAGGGTCACTTTAACCGCGTCCGCGAGCACGTCCACGCCGTGCAGCATCTTGGAACGCGCATCGACGCCGAACTTTACGTCCTTGGCAGCCATATCGATTGCTCCTTGGTGAAGTCAGAATTTGGTCGGGGGGGAAGGGGCCTATCAGGCGGCCTTGGCGGCGCTGGTGTCCTCAAGGATGCCCATGATGTCGGACTCCTTCATGATGAGGAAATCGTCGCCGTCGATCTTCACCTCGGTGCCGGACCACTTGCCGAACAGCACGATGTCGCCAGCCTTGACGTCCAGCGCCTGGACCGCGCCTTTGTCGTCCCGGGCACCCGGGCCGACGGCGATCACTTCGCCCTGCATCGGTTTTTCTTTCGCGGTATCGGGGATGATGATACCCCCGGCCGTCTTTGCCTCGCCGTCCAAGCGCCGGATAACGACGCGGTCGTGTAATGGCCGAAACTTCATAGCCAGATCCTCCTTGGCCTCTGTCTTATTCGAGACGGGTTCGTCGTCCGCTGGGAGGGCCCAATGGTCTGTTAGCACTCCCCCTCAGCGAGTGCCACGCATGTAAAGATCCGCCATGCCCGTGTCAAGGTTCCGGGCACCGCAAAGCTCGTATTCTTGCGAGGTTTCCTGGGAAGCGGCGGCCTGGGCCGACTACCCGGCCACAATCGCTCCACGCTGAGATGGGGGCGGTTGTCAGCAGTCTCAAGGCTTTGCTGCTAACATATTGTTTTCATTATTTTCTTGCGGGGCGATGGCATGCGCCTTCAGACTTCGGAAGTCAAGTCTGAGACGTCTCGCCATCGGGAGTTATGTATGCGTCCAATCCCTGTGCTGACCCCACACCGGCTGACAACGGCCGAGATCCTCTACCACATGCCGGACCATCCGGGTCTATTGCAGAGTTTCATATGGCAGCATTCGGACAGGGCCCCCGAGTTCCCAAGACTGATGACCTTCCTCGAATACTGGAAAGACAATATCGACGCCGCTCTCCATTCGGTGACCGTCAGTCATGCCGACTTGGCCGGCCCGAAGGAGTTCCGTTACGCGGACGCGTCTTTCAGTCTGCACTAGGGGCCAGTCGGCACTAGGGACCTGTTCCGCCGCGAGGGAGCGTGGAGATGAGACAGGCCGAGTGGTTCGGCCTAGTCCTTTTTGTCTTGAGACCAAACGCCTGATCCGGTCGCCCGCAGCAACAAGATCGAGAAGTCATCGTTCTGGATGAGGTCCTGAGGGTTCGTTTCCAGGGTGATTCGGCACCTGTAGGTCCCGTCCTCTGACGAAATCAGCTCAATGCCCACCGGTTTGTCCATGGTGGGGAACTTCAGTGTATATCGGCCGCCATCCGTCACATCAGCATCAGTGCAAAAACGCAGGCCGCCCAAGGATACATCGACGACATCGACCGGATCGGCGATGACGTCACCTTCCAGGCTGCGGAGCGTCGCGCGGATCAGGACCGGCCGCCGCTCAAAGTCTCTACGGTCACTCATGGCATCACGCCTCCAACCGTCTTTCACGCGATCTCTCCGACACCTGCCGGAAATCCGAGAAAAATCGGCTTAACAAAAGTAGGGAATTTTGCCGATTTGTCCACACTCGAATTCCGGAAATTTGGAATTAGCACCGTATTTCCTCAAGAATTTCCGAATTTCGTGAAGACCCAGTTAACACTGTTGCGAAAATTGCCCAAGAACACCGAAAGTATCTTTGTTTGTTTCCGAAAGAAGTGTCCAAAAGTTTGGACATGCATAATTGTCTCTAGTGTTGACTGTTTTCCGATCTGACTCGATTTTCCCGCTGCGGTCGCCTCTCCATAACAAGGAGTGAGGGCACGATCCGGCAGCGGTCGCGTACTCAATCCGTGCAGTGCTGGTTTGTTTGAACCTGCAGCATCTTGATTCAAGATGGAAAATGATTATCTATCGACCGATCGGTAAAATAGATGGACTGGCACTCTGTTATTGTTTGCCCAGGTCCGTTCCGGGGCGCCGCCGGTCTCGCCCCCAAAACACTGTTCGACTCATTGCCCGGTCTCGGGCCTTCCAAGATGAGTCACACCTGCGGAGGTGGTCATGGCGACAATTGACGAAAAAAGAACCGGAACGTCCCCGTTTCATCGTGGAGAGCAAGCCGTTCAGGATCGCTATGGCCTGAAGGACCAGATGGACGCCTTCGGCCGCAAAGTTGTCCGATCTTACATGCCGGATCAGCATCGGGACTTCTATGCCGGGCTCTCCTTCCTCGTGATCGGAACGGCAGACGAAGAGGGGCGGTCATGGGCGGGCGTCGTCTCTGGTCCACCGGGATTTCTATCCAGTCCGACGTCAACCAACCTCGTCTCTGCCGCGCTTGCGCATATGGCCGAGCCGACACGGGCGGGAATGCGGCCTGGGGCGCCAATTGGCCTTCTTGGCATTGATCCGACCAACCGGCGGCGGAACCGGATGAACGGAACCCTCGTCCGAGTGGATGAGACGGGGTTCGAGGTTTCCGTGACACAGGCCTACGGAAACTGCCCGCAATACATCCAGGTTCGGGGGTCGGATGCGGCACAGGCGGGCGTTGGACGCTCTCCAGTTTTGACGGAGAGCGGCAGTGCCCTCTCGACCAGAGCCAGGGACATCATCCGGACTGCGGATACCTTCTTTATTGCGACACAGTACGCAGAGGCTGGGGCCGATGCTCAGGTTCAGGGGGTCGACGTGTCCCATCGCGGCGGGAAGCCCGGTTTCGTGAAGGTCGAGGCGGACGACACCCTCGTCGTGCCGGACTTCTCCGGCAACAAACATTTCAACACCTTCGGCAACATCCACGTGAATCCGCGCGCCGGCCTGTCTTTCATCGAGTTCGAGACGGGCGCGATCCTCTACCTGACCGGACACGCGGAAGTCGTCTATGAGGGGGCAGAACTCGATGCCTTCCGAGGCGCTGAGCGGCTCCTTCGGTTCCGGCCCGAAGACATGAGGCTGGTGGACGGTGTGATGGATCAGCAGTGGTCCTTGGTGGAGCCGTCGCCATTCTTGGAGGAAACCGGATCATGGGAAGAGGTGGATCGCATCCTGGGGGCGGACGCCGCCCGGAACGCGTGGCAGGCGTTCACCGTAGTAGAGAAAGTTCAGGAGAGTGAGACCATCACCTCTTTTCACCTGGTTCCGGCTGACGGCGGACCCGTGTGGACTTACGAGGCGGGGCAGTATCTCCCCATTCGGCTTTCAGCGCCGGGGGTGGCCGCACCGTTGGTCCGCACGTACACCCTTTCCGATCTGCCGAAGGCGAACGGCTACCGGATCTCGGTCAAGCGGGAGGCTGAGGGTGCTGGATCCAGTCTTCTTCATGATCAATTCTCCGTCGGCGACAGGATCGATGTCATGGCGCCGCGCGGCGACTTCACGCTTGAGCGGGAGGCGACCCGGCCGCTTGCTTTGATTTCTGCGGGTGTCGGTATCACGCCCATGATCGCCATGCAGAACACCACGATTGCCGAGGGTGTGGCACGGGGCGCCGTCCGTCCGACACTGTTTCTTCACGGCGCCAGGAACGGCGGCGAGATGGCATTTGGCGCCCATCTTCAGGCCTTGTCGTCGGCCGTCAGCCCGCTGGAGACCCATATCCGTTTCAGCCAGCCGGAAGAGAGCGACCGGCTTGGCTGGGACTATGATGCGCCGGGCCGGATCGGAGCGGAGGTCTTGAAGGACCTGTTGCCGAACGATCTGGATGTGGACGTGTATCTGTGCGGACCGAGCGGGTTCATGGCGGCGACCTACGCCTCGCTGCGGGACATCGGCATTCCGAAAGAGCGGATCGCTTATGAGCACTTCGGCCCCTCCACCATTCTTGAGCCGGACGATCTCCCAGGGGAAACATCGCCCGAAGAGGGCGGGCCAGGTCATCCGGTGACTTTTGAGGCGTCGGGCCTGTCGGTGGACTGGCGGGCCTCTCAGGGGACGTTGCTGGATACGGCTCTGGCCGCCGGGCTTGCTCCGATGCATTCCTGCCGGAATGGTGTTTGCGGCACCTGCGCCACGCGGTTGGTCTCGGGCGACGTCAGCTATGTGGGCACGCCCGTTGCGGACGTGGGGCCGGATGAGGTCCTGATCTGCTCCGCCCAGCCCAAGGGTGAGGCGCCGGTGGTGCTGGATTTGTAGGGCGGCCCCTATTTAACAGCGCCCTGTGGCCCAACGGCCACGGGCGCTGTAATCCCGTCGAGTACTATGGTTTTGGAATTGACCATTCGGCCGTCAGTCGGTAGCCAGTGGTCATGATCCAGATGCGGAAATTCAGCGAGCAGCTTACCGAGCGGTCCGCCCGATCCAGGGCCTGACCGCCGCTTAACATCGCTTACTCCCCGCTTGGACCCCGGGCCGCATCGGCCCCCCGACTTCGACATGACAGACGATCTGACGCGCCGCCCTTGGCGGACAGAATTCACTGCCAGCCTTGCGCTGGCCTGGCCTATCGCAGCAACCCAGCTTGCGACGGTGGCCCTGCACGCGACCGACACGCTGATGAGTGGATGGCTGGGCGCGAAGGAATTGGGCGCGCTGGCCCTGGCATCGAACCTTGTTTTCCCGTGTGTGCACTTCGGCGTCGGTGTTTTGGCGGCGCTCGCGGCGATGTTCGCCCAGGAGCTGGGTGCCCGGAACTTCAAGGGTGTCCGCAGAACCGCGCGCCAGGGCTTTTGGCTGGTCCTGACGCTGTTTGTTCCAATGGGCATGTTCCTCGGGTTTGGGGAACGCTTCCTTCTTTGGACAGGTCAGAACCCGGAGGTCGCGGCCCTCTCCGGTCAGTATTTGCGGATCACACTCTGGTCCGTGCTGCCGATGCTGACCTTCATCGTTCTGCGGAACTTCATCGCCGCGCATTCGAGACCCCGCGCGGCGCTTGTCATTACCTGCGGCGGCATCCTGCTGAACGCAGCGCTCGACTATGTGCTGATGTTTGGTCTGTTCGGATTTCCGGGCATTGGATTGATGGGTGCGGCCGTGGCAACGGTGATCGTGCAGACCGTGATGACGGGCGCGCTTCTGGTTTACGTCCTGCGCGACCGGAAGTTTCGCCGCTACCATCTGCTGGTGCGATTCTGGCGGTCTGACTGGCCCCGGTACTGGGACATCGTAAAGGTCGGCACGCCGATCGGTCTCACGGTTCTTGCGGAGACCACGCTGTTCGCGGCAGCGGGTCTGATGATCGGGAACATCGGCACGGAGGAACTCGCGGGCCACGCCATCGCTCTCCAGTTTGCCGGGATTGCCTTCATGGTACCGCTTGGCATCGCTCAGGCGGCGACCATTCGTGTCGGATTGGCCTACGGGGCGGGCGACATGGCGCGGGTTGGCCGGGCCGGTTGGTCGAACCTATTGATCGTGGCCATCTTCCTGACGGGCTCGGCAAGTGTGTTCTGGCTGTTCGGCCGTCCGCTGGCCACCCTGTTTCTGGATGCGGGCGATCCCGCGAACGCCGCCGCGATCGGTTTTGCGACGTCCTATCTGGCTGTCGCCGCGATCTTCCAGTTCGCCGACGGTGGTCAGGTGGTCGCCCTTGGCGCGCTTCGGGGGCTGAAGGACACGCGGGTTCCCATGATCATCGCCGTGACCAGTTATTGGCTGATCGGCGCGGGTGTCTCGTGGTGGCTTGGCTTCCATGCGGGATGGGATGGTGTCGGCGTGTGGGCCGGCTTGGCCGCCTCGCTCAGCGTCGTGGCGACGTTGCTGACCATCCGCTTCGCCATGCGAGAGCGTCTCGGGCTCATCCCCGGGTCCGCCCCTACGCCTATGAAAGCCGAGAGCCACCCCTGAAGTAGGGGGCGGCGGCACCGTCCACGTCTGCGACGACAAGCTCCTGTGCGTATCCGTCATGCGCGGCGTGGGCCACCCTGCGGCGCCAAGCCGGGGCGGAAGGGCCTTCCTGAAACGCTTCCGTTAGGGCGCGTCCTGCCTGACCGGACGGCCGCTCGACACCCAAGAGAGCCAGCATGGTCGGGGCGAGGTCGACAATCCCGCACGGTGTGTCGACAACAGTTTCCGCGCGGACACGGTCTCCGCCCATGCTCAGCACATTGTTCAGCTCGACGGGATGAAAACCACCGTGGAGACCGCCGCCGATCGGTATGTCCGCATTCTGCGCGAGGCAGGTCCCGCGATAGCCATACTGGTTTGGCCCGTCGCCGGTCCGGAGCGCCCAGTAAAGGTCCGGCGACCGCGACCCTGCCACATTTCCAGCGGTCATCGGAAGCGTGCCGGGCACGCCGCTACCCGTCAGAAGGACACCGCACCAGGGCTGCTCGCTCATCCATCTGGCGACCTTTTCGATAAGGGCGGGATCTCTGTCCCGGACGACGAGATGGCCGCTGTAACCGGGCTTCAGCGCGACATCGACGTCTGGGCCGATGGCCGGACCGGCGGCGAACCCGCCCCGCCGCAGCTCCGCACCCACGTCGATCTGTCCTGTGACTGTGATCTGCGCGTGATCGGAGCCCGCGATGATCTGCCAACCTGCGGCCCGCCCCTCGGCATCCCACCACTCCATGATTCGTCCGAAGACCCGGTCGACCGCGGCAAGGGCCTCAAGGCTGTCGGGAGAGCCAATCTCCCGGTAGTGGAAGCTCAGGTCCGGCTCGTTCAGCCATAGGACCTGGAGATCCGCGTCATGCTCCGGGATCATGTGCTCAAGCAACACACGGCCCGCCCAATCCATGACCTCGACATTCGGCAGTCGCTGCTCAGGCACCGGGCCGAAGCGGTCGACGACAGCCTGAAACTCTGCCTTGGGGCTCGAGACATCCTGCCCCCAGATGGACAACGTTGCCTGATCCAACCGGGCGGCATGGGTGTTCAGCAACCGCGCGTTTCCGATCTTCCCCGTGGTCAGCACCGTATAGCGGCGACCGGCCCGGTGAAGCGTCTCCGCCAAGGTTTCGGCCTGCTGCAGCCGGCCATAGTGCCGCTCGGCTATGTCCATCCTCGGGGTATCCGAAGTGTCCATCGGTTTATCGAAGCCGAGGGCCGGGTCATAGAACGCGTTGCCCATGATCCCGTGGCCGCCTGGGTAACAGCCCGTGACAAAGCTGGAGACTTGAACGCGAGTTTCGCTGGGAAACGCGGATGCGGTGTTCGGGAACCATGCCCATTTGCGCCGGAACGCGTGCAGGTTCGGCATCGTGTCGGTGCGGACCATGTCGGGCCGCAATCCGTCGAACAGCACAAATAGAACCTTGGTCGCACGCATCGTTCACACTCCTCACAACGGCGGCAATGGTATAGCAAGCCCGCCACGGAGATGCTCGTGACCCTTTTTGGGAATCGCAAAGGATCCGCTGCGAACGATTGACAGCGTCTCGGTTGGGCGCGCAAACGGCCTCATGTCATCGCTCTTAAATACATCTTAATGATTATTATATATCTCAAGAATACAATCTATGTTGACCAACGCGCTCACTAGCAACTAGACTTTGGGTTGAGGTTATTGAGGTGGCGCTAGCGGCAGGATGACTTGGGCAGCCTTGGTTCCGAGACCAAAGCTTGGGTGACGGAGGGAAAATGACGAATGCCGCACTTAGCGACTCCGAAACCAAGGCGCTTGAGCTTTTTGCTCGTTATGAGGAAGCGAGCCGGTCATTCGACGACGCGCATCACACCGACTCCGGCGCTCTCGATCAAGCCATCGAACGGATCGTCGCGGAATGCCCTGTCGAGTCTCCACTTGTCGCAGCAAAGCTTCTGCGATGGCTGGACGACCATCTCCAACTCGGCCAAGACCTGGGCGGGTATCAGCCCGTTCTGGAGCGGGTTGTCACGTTCCTGGAATCTGAAGGGGGTGGAGAGACGATGGTTGACGGTCCCAGCGGCTCTTCCCGGCGCGACCGGGTCTAGGAGCCCACAATCTCTTTCAGACGGTTTGCCATCGCGACCGGGTCCGCGTCGTGTGCGAAGTGCGTGACGTACCGGCCATCCGGGCTCATCAGATACACGATTGAGGTGTGATCCATCAGGTAGTCGGTCAACTCGTCCGTCTCCACCCGCGCATAGTAGACCCGGTACGCCTTCGCGATCGCGGCGATTTCTTCGGCTGTTCCGGTCAGGTTGGAGAAGTCAGGGTGGAAATGCTCATGATAGGCGCTGAGTACCTCAAGCGTGTCCCGCTCCGGATCGACAGTGACGAAGATCGGCTTCACGTCGGAGGCGGCGGGCCCCATCTCGTCCAACGCATCGCTCATGATTGACAAGGATGTCGGACAGATATCCGGGCAGAAAGTATACCCGAAATACATCAACTGATATCTGCCTTCCCAACTCGCGTCGGTGACCTTGGTGCCGGTGTGATCGGTGAGGGTGTAAGGCCCCCCGAGCGCCGGGACGGCAGCCCGTTGATCCGATACCTGGGTGAACACCCACGCCCCGGTCCCGATCGCCCCCACAAGCACGACAAGCAGGCTCGCAACCAAAGCGTAGAATTGCGTCTTTGACATCCGTGTTAGCCCTTTACCGATTTGGATCCGTAGCCCAAAGCAGGGGTATTCCCGTTTCCCCCTATATGGGAGGCCGCTGAGCAGATGGGAGGGTGGACTCGTCAGCGCCACCCCGGCACTGTGGTATCGGTTGTGAAGGGATCACACGAATGCGCCGAAATCGTGACACCGCCGATCAGTCCACGAACGATATGGTCGCTGCTGAGGCACCGCTCCGCGTGCTGTTGGTGTCGGGCACCGTGGACGCGGCGCGTTTGATTGATCGGGCCGGTGCCCGTCCGGAGGGGCTTGAGTTTCTCGTCGCATGCCTTCCTGGAGGGCCGTCGTCCGTCGCCGCGTCGGCGGAGGTCGTGTATGTCGGTACACTGGATCGACCGGGGAAGATCGTCTCTCTTGTTGAGAGGGTTGGAGCGGATGTGATTGTGGACGTCAGCGACGCTTTCGACCGCCGCACAACCGGCGCTGTTCTGGAGGCCGCGTCCGAGTTGGGACTTCCCGCCCTTCGCTTCGAGCGTCCGTGTTGGCGCCGGCACCCCTTGGACAGATGGGTCGAGGTGGAGCAACTGGACGACCTGCCCAAACTGGTCGCCGATGTTGGAACGACGGCGCTGCTGGCGCTGCCGGAAGATGATCTTCGGCGCATCGGATCGATAAAGGGTGTTCGAACCATTGGTTTGGTCACGCGAGATCTGTCGTCGCGCGCTCTGGATCTCGAGCTTGATGTTGATACCGGCCCGTACAGCCTTGCCGGTGAAAGGGCCCGGTTGGAGCGTTTCGGTGTCAATGTGATCGTGACACGGGCCGAAGGCGGCGCCCGGCTGGAGCCGCTGATCGTCGCGGCGCGGTGTCTTGATCTTCCGGTGTTCGTGATGCGGCGGTCGCCCCGTCTGGACATGGCGACCGCTGAGGTGATCGACGATGCGTTGGATTGGCTGACCCGGCAGAACGGCCTGCAGGTGCCGCCGTCCGCCTGACGATTGTGCCCGGGCTCATCGCCGCCGGGGCGCTTGAATCATCGATCCCGGAGCGCCTTCTTCAAGCCGTCCGCATCAGCAGTTGAGAACTTGCGTTCGATCAGTACCTGCTTCGGGGATGCGGCCGTTCCGTAGAACGCCTCAAGGTAGTCGGGTTTCGGCTGGATCAGCGAACCATCCAACGCACCTCCGCCGAAAAGCCCCTTGGATTTCGAAAACGCGACGAAGTCGGCACCGGCCGAGCCAACCGTGCCGGCGGACACACCGGCACCCACGGGGCCGGCCGTAACGCTCACATCTCCGCCGAACTTGAACTGATCGGTCATCAGCGCGTTCAGACCTTTGTCGGTCATGATCGCGATGACGATCTCTTTTGCCTCCACGCCGATTTGGAAGCCGATGCTGCCTGCGGCCATAAAGTGAAAGGAGGGGTCCGACCAGCTGCCGTCCGGGCTGCGGGCCAACACAACGGCGTCGCCAACCTCGCCGCCGACGATGAAGCCCGCCTTCACCAAGCCTGGAACGATCATCACACCCTTCGCGCGGTCCAGATACGACCGGGCCGCGGAGTAGTTGGGATCCGTCAGGATTGCCCGGGCGCTGGTCGTCGCCTTGTCGACCAGCAGCATGGCGTCCCGCTTGTCGGCTGCCGAAGCCGTATCGGGCATCAGCAGACCTGCGAGCATCATCAAGCCGGTGCCGGCCAGAAGCGAACGACGTTTGATCATGGAAGATCCCCAAACATGTTTCGGTCAGGCGAAGATGCGGTCGCCGGATGCGCCGATCAAGGCTCGAGTGGCGGGAGATTCACGCCCCTGACCCGCCAGCCACCGTCAAAGCCTGGTTCGGGTGCGATGTAATCGATGAGTGTCGTCGAGAGATTCCCGATGGTGAACGAGAGCGCCCGCTCTGGCTCCATCCCGAGGGCGGTCGCAAGTGCTGCGCGGATGGAGCCGCCATGCGCGAATATGACAACGTCCCGGTTCCCGTGCCGATTTGCCAGTTCCATGGTCGCTTCCGAAACCCGCTCAATGACATCGACGAAGCTTTCCCCGCCTGGGGCCCGCTCGTGTGCGGGGGCAAGCCAGAAGCGGTGATAGGCCTCGCCGCGTTCAGCACGCAGCGCGTCATGCGTCCAGCCATGCCAGTCCCCGAAGCTCTGCTCTCCGTAGCGGGGTTCCTCCGCATAGGCGAGGTTCGAGCCATTATGGACCGCGATCACCGCGTCGGCGGTCTGCTTGGTCCGCGTGAGATGGGTGGTCAGCCACACGCCATCCAACGGCAGTGATTTCGCCAAAGCCGCGTAGGGTGCTGTTTCGGTGATTTCGGCAAGGCGGTCCGTTGCGCCGTAGATGATCGATCCGGCGCCTGGGACCGGCGCGTGGCGGACGAGATGAAAGCGGGTCACGGTGGTCATCAGTGAATGATCCGGCGTCGGAAGAGGACTAGAGGGTGGTCGCCAGGGCAACGAGGAAGCTCACTTCGGCCGCTTGCTGTGCGGCGCCCAACACGTCGCCGGTATATCCGCCGAGGTGATGGCTCGACAGCCAAGCGATTGCTCCCGCCGCGATGACCGCCGCCAACGTGCCGGTCAAGGCAGGAAGTGGCGGCAAAAGGATTATGGCAGGTGCGATGCCCAGCGCGAGGGCCGCTTGAACCACAACAACGGGTGGCGTTCCCGCGCCCGCACCGAGGCCGTCTTCGCGCGCTCGCGACAACAGTCGGGGGACCGCGACCATGATCGCGCGAGACAACGCGTGGGGGCCGATCATGACGAAGACAAGCGCCCAGAGGCCCAAACCCTCATCCGGTTCCCGCCAGTCCGCCGCGACGACACCGATCGCCGCCGCTTTCGTGCCAATCACGACGATCAGGGCCAGAACACCGAAAGCGCCGATGCGGCTGTCTCTCAGGATCTCTAGTTTCCGCTCGCGCGTCCGGCCACCGCCGATGCCGTCGGCCAGATCAGCAAGCCCGTCTTCGTGGAGCGCACCCGTCAGAGCGATCATGGCGCCAACGGTCACCCATGCGGCGATGTCCGCTGGAAGCCCCGCCGACAAGGCCGCGAACAGAACGGTCCCGGTGACAACACCCACCCAAGCACCGATGACGGGAAACGCCCAGGCTGAGCGCATCAGCGGTCGGTCAATAAGGTCGATTCGGGGCGCCGGCAGCCGTGTGAGAAAGGTCCAACAAACAACCAAATCGTAGACCCACCAAGGTTGCCGGGGCGGGTGCGCAAGGCTCATCGGCGATCGTCTCCGTCCATTCGAAATCCAGGGTGATATCCACGTTTGAGTGGCTTCTCAACGCCGCTGATGGCCGATAGGGTGCGACGCCTCACGCCATTCGGCCAAGCGAGATAACAGGACGGAGCCCAATGACCGATCAAGCCTTTTCGCCGGAAGACGCAACTCTGGAGGATATGCGGCGCATTCTTGGTGAGTTCACGGGGCCCGACCTTGAGGCGGCGACGCAGACGGCGGAGCGGGAAAGTCAGTTGACGAAGCCCCAAGGAGCGCTTGGCCGGTTGGAAGAGCTGACGGCATGGCTCGCGACGTGGCAAGGACGTCATCCGCCGCAGGTCCGGCGTCCGCGTGTCGCTGTTTTTGCCGGCAACCATGGGGTCGCGGCCCGTGGCGTCTCCGCGTTTCCTTCTGATGTTACGGCGCAGATGGTCGCGAACTTCGTCAATGGCGGTGCTGCGGTCAACCAGCTTACAAGAACCTTCGATGCGGATCTCCGGGTCTATGAGTTGGCGCTGGAGCAGCCGACGGAGGACTTCACCCAAGCCCCCGCCATGACGGACGCGGAGTGCGCGCGCGCCATGGCGTTTGGCATGATGGCCGTGGAGACCGGCATCGATGTCATGTGCCTCGGTGAGATGGGGATCGGCAACTCCACGTCGGCGGCGGCACTCTGCACAGCCCTGTTCGGCGGAGCGGCGGAGGATTGGACCGGCCCGGGAACCGGCGTTGTCGGCAGCGCGTTTGACAACAAGGTGGAGACGGTCCGGCTGGGCGTGGAACGTCACGCAGACCGCAAAGGGGACCCGCTCGCCGTCCTGGCCGCCTTGGGCGGGCTTGAGCTTGCCGCAATCACGGGTGCGGTCATCGCCTGTCGTCTCGCGCGCACACCTGTGGTCCTGGACGGTTTCGCCTGTACGGCTGCCGCATCCGTCCTTCATGCGATAGATCCGGCAGCACTCGACCATTGCATCGTCGCGCATTGCTCCGCCGAGCCGGGCCATACCCGGTTGCTGGAGCGGATCAACAAGGCCCCGCTGCTGAACTTCGGTATGCGTCTTGGCGAAGGGTCCGGTGCGGCGCTCGCCATTCCGGTGCTGCAGGCCGCCGCCGCGTGTCACGCGGACATGGCGACCTTCGCCGATGCTGGCGTGTCCGGCGCGGTCTGACCGGGCCGCTTCCCGGAGGACCTGAAAGGGCCCGACCCGATCTGGCGCTAGTTCAGGGTTAGGCTTGTCTGTTCGGTCGTGCGTGCGCCTGTTCCAGGCCGTGTAACGGTCAAGGTCCCCGTGTACTGACCGACGGGCCACTGCTCGGTCTTCAACTTCTTTCCGATGTAGAGCGTCCGAAGCAACCGGGTCCGTTCCGCCGTCTCCCGATGCTCTACCAATACGGAGCCATCAGGGGCGGTGACCACCGCTTCGATCTCGTCCCCTTTGACGATCCCGGACATCTGCATGAAGAACAGCATGACAGGAGATGTCGGCCGAACCGGGTGATCTCGCACCATGCCGAAGCGGACCTCGGATTTGTTCTTCTCCGGCACGCGACCGGTGAAACCGAGGTTGTACAAGACCGGCGATGTGTATCCGATCGTGGGACGGACTGCCGTACTCCACAGCGGTACCCGTCCGATTCCGCAAGACTGCCCGCCATCGACACCGACAAAGGGGTCCACGGGCTTGCCGTCCTTCTCAACGGTGATATGGAGATGCGGGAACTCCGTCGCGCCGGAGAGGCCCACATTGCCGAGTGGTTGGCCCGCCGTCACCGTGTCGCCTTGCCGAACGCGGATGCTACCACGGAGCAGGTGGCAGTACTGCGTCACCCAGCCGTTGCCATGCTCAATCCGCACGCCGTTGCCGCAGTCCCGGCCCTTGAGCGCGTCCCGTCCGATCTGACGAACATCAACGTCCCGCATGGAGTCCCGGGTGCCCACAACGCGCCCAGGGGCGGCGGCGAGGACATTGACACGCTGGTTCATGATCTTGAGATCCCGCAGCGCGATGTCGGTGCCTTTGTGCCCGTCCACGGTCATCGCACCGCAGGCGAAATCCGCCCGACCCTTGGTCGGATCGACGTCGACGTATTTGATGATCCAGCAATCCTCGCCGATGCGGCAATCGACCGGGAACGCGAGCGGAAACGGCGATGGTGGGGCCGAAGCCGGTATGGGCAGGATCGGGCCGGTCTGATCGACGATGGATGAGGGTGCGCTGACCGGTGTTGCCATCGGCGCTGAGCGTGACAGGTCGTCCGTCGAGAGGGCTGCCGTCCTCGGTTGCTCAGCGGTTGCAGGTTGCGGCGGTGGTGTGCGGCTTTCCTCTTGCGCAGGCGGTGGCGTCGAGGAACGGCGGGGGGGCAGGGACCCGCCCTCCTGCAACGCGATCGAGTAGCCCCAGATAATGGCAACCCCGACCAGGAAGACGAGGCCGCAATAGATCAGGAAGAGGCGCAGCATGCTCCCGCCTCCCGCTAGTTATCGAACCAGAGAGACGAGGTACTCGCCGTACCCGCTCTTACGCAACGGTTCCGCCAGACGCAGGAGTTGCTCGCCGTCGATGTATCCCATGTGGTGGGCGATTTCTTCGGGGCAGGCAATCTTGAGCCCCTGGCGTTCTTCGACGGTTCGCACGAACTCCGATGCTTGGAGCAGTGAGTCATGGGTGCCTGTGTCAAGCCACGCGTATCCGCGCCCCATCTTCTCGACCTGCAGATTGCCCCGCTCCAGGTACACCTTGTTGACGTCTGTGATTTCCAACTCACCCCGGGGAGACGGCTTCACCGCCTTCGCGACATCGACGACGTCCGTGTCGTAGAAGTACAGGCCGGTCACCGCCCAATTCGACAACGGGTTGTCCGGTTTTTCGATGATTGTCTCTGCCTGGCCGCTTTCATCGAAAGACACCACGCCGTACCGCTCCGGATCGCGGACATAGTATCCGAAAACAGTCGCGCCCGTTTCCCGGCCCGCCGCCCGTTGAAGCATCTCCGTCAGGCCGTGGCCGTAGAAGATGTTGTCGCCAAGGACCAGGGCGGCACTGTCTCCATCAAGGAAACTCTCGCCGATGATGAAGGCTTGGGCGAGGCCGTCGGGTGAGGGCTGAACCGCATAGGAGATTGAGATACCAAGGTTTGAGCCGTCCCCTAAAAGCGCCTGAAAGGCGGCCTGGTCCTGGGGAGTCGAGATGATCAGGATGTCCTTGATACCGGCGAGCATCAGCGTCGACAGCGGGTAGAAGATCATCGGCTTGTCGTAGACCGGCAGAAGCTGCTTTGAGATGGTGATGGTCAGGGGATAGAGCCTGGTCCCGGACCCGCCGGCCAAAATGATGCCCTTCATGGAATGCCGTCCTTCGTTTTCCTGGCGGTGCCTGGAAACGCCCAAGGCGTCCCGGGCCGCGACCCTATCTCATTGTTGCTGCAATAGCTCGTTCAACGCCTCATCCAGGCCTGCCTGCCAGGGCCGGCGCGGAACGTCAAACGCCGTCAGCACCGCAGAGCAGTCGAGGACGGAGTTCGCCGGCCGTGCCGCGGGTGTCGGATAAGCGCTGGTGGGAATGGCTTCCACGGTGGGGCGGCGGCCCCATACGGGCTCGGCCCGGTCGAATATCGCCTCGGCAAGGCCGTGCCATGTTGTGCTGCCCGCCGCGGTGTAGTGGTAGGTTCCCCATGCGCTTGCCCCGGCATCGATCCGTTGAGCGATTGTCAGGATGGCCTCAGCGATGTCGCCAGCGAAGGTTGGTGCCCCGTGTTGGTCGGCAACAACCCGGAGTTCGTCGCGCTCCGCGCCCACCCGCAGCATGGTCTTGATGAAGTTCCCGCCATGGGCCGCATAGACCCACGATGTCCGCAGGATCACATGCGCCGGAAGCGTTTCCCGAACCGCACGCTCCCCCGCTTCCTTGGAGGCGCCGTAGACACCGAGCGGCTTAACCGGATCACTTTCCACCCAGGGACCATCCTTGCCCCCATCATACACATAGTCGGTGGAGATATGGATCAGCGGGATGCCCGCGTTGGCCGCCGCCTTGGCCAGATTGGCGCTGGCGTCACGGTTGACCGCGTAGGCAGCGTCCTGCTCGCTCTCCGCCTTGTCCACGGCGGTGTAGGCAGCGGCGTTGATGAGGAACCGAGGCGCATGGCCCGCGACCGCGTCCGCCACGGCGTTCGCGTCCGTAATGTCCAGATCCGCGCGGGTGAGACCGGTCGTCGTGAAGCCATGGGACTCTGCCCGCTTCAGCAATTCGGTCCCGACCTGCCCGCCAGCCCCGGTGATCAACAGATCGACGGGCACGATCAGTCCCCCGTCGCGGTCTTGGTGCTGTCCGGTTGGGTGCCGAGACGCTCCCCGCTGTAGGTGCCGTCCAGGATCGGCTGCCACCAATCGCGGCGCTCCAGGTACCAGCGGACTGTCTTCTCAAGCCCAGTCTCAAACGACTCAAGCGGCGCCCATCCGAGCTCCCGCTTGATCTTGGAGGCATCGATGGCGTAGCGGAAATCGTGGCCGGGCCGGTCGGTCACGTAGGTGATCTGAGATTCCCGGGACGTGCCATCCTCGCGGGGAGCGAGCGCGTCCAGATGCGCGCAAATGCGCTTCACCACCTCGATATTCTGGACTTCGCTGTCGCCGCCCACATTGTAGCTGTCGCCGGGTGTGCCGCGGCTGGCGATCATCCAAAGCGCGCGGGCGTGATCGTCGACATAGAGCCAGTCCCGCACATTCTCGCCGGTGCCGTAGACCGGCAGGTCACCTCCGTTCATCCCTTTGATGATCATCAAGGGGATCAGCTTCTCGGGGAAATGGTACGGCCCGTAATTGTTTGAGCAGTTCGAGAGCACCACCGGCAACCCGTAGGTCTCGTGCCACGCGCGCACGAGATGATCGGAAGACGCCTTGCTCGCGGAGTAGGGGGAGCGCGGGTCGTACCGGGTCTCCTCCGTGAAGGCGCCCGTGTCACCAAGGGAGCCGAAGACCTCGTCGGTGGAGATGTGATGGAACCGGAAGCCGTCACGCTTTGCGCCCGTCAGCGTCTCGTAGTGGGACCGGGCGGCCTGAAGGAGCGTGTAAGTTCCGACGATGTTGGTCTCGACGAACGCTGCCGGGCCGTCGATCGAGCGGTCCACGTGGCTCTCGGCCGCGAGGTGCATCACGATATCCGGCTGATGCTCTTCGAAGACGCAGTCAAGAGCGGCCCGGTCGCAGATATCCGCTTGAGCGAAACGGTACCGGTTTCTGTCGGACACGTCGGACAGCGATGCCAGGTTCGCCGCGTAGGTGAGCTTGTCGACATTCACCACGGTGACGTCGGTATCGGCGATCAGGTGTCGGACCACGGCGGAGCCGATGAACCCGGCGCCGCCGGTGACAAGGACAGTCTTGGAGGTCGTCACGGCGCTTCAGTCTTTCTGATCAAACGGGAAATAGGCCGGTAAATCGGCGAGCTTCGGCTGCACCTTGTCCTTGTCCGACAAGACAGGCGTGAGATCGTCCAGCGGCCATTCGACGGCGACGTCAGGGTCATCCCACGCCATGCCCTTGTCATTCTCAGGAGAGTAGACGGCGCTGGTCTTGTAGAGCACCTCGGTATCTTCGACGAGGGTAACGAAGCCATGGGCAAAACCGATGGGCACCAGGATCTGATTCCAGGCCTCGGCATCGATCCGCCGTCCGACCCACTTCCCGAAGGTCGGAGAGCCATGCCGGATGTCGACGGCGACGTCGAAGATGGCACCCCGCGTCACCCGGACCAGTTTGTCCTGAGCAAACGGATGGGTCTGAAAGTGCAGGCCGCGCAACGTGCCCTTTTGCGCCGAAAACGAGTGGTTGTCCTGGACGAAACCAATGTCCACGCCGTTCGCTGCGAGGGTTTCGCGGTTGTAGGTCTCCGAGAAGAAGCCGCGGTGGTCCCCGAACTTCCGGGGCGTCAGGATCTTAACGTCAGGGATTTCGGTTTCTTCGACGTGCACGGCCGCTTCGTCCGCTCTCGGTTGAAAGACGGCGGGCTATACCATGCGGCCGGTGGGGTCACAAGCGAGGCGGGCCCCTCAAAGCATGGTGGCGGAGTCCGCCGCCAGATGCTGGAAGAAGCCGATGTAGCGCTTGATCACCTTGCGTTTGCTGAACTTGCGATCGTAGGCGGCGCGCCCCGCGATCGCCAAAGCCTCCCGCGCGCTCTTGTCGGCAAGGGCGTGTTGAAGCTGTCCACTGAGGGCTGTTGCGTCGTCGACCGGAACAAGAAGGCCGGTCTCGCCGTGACTGACAAGGTCGGCCGGTCCCTCGCTCGCCGTCGCGATTACGGGAGTCCCCTGAGCCCAACCTTCCAGTATGACGTTGCCGAGAGGCTCATGACGGGATGGGCAGACCAGAAGATCCGAGGCTGCAATGAGGTTGTTCACATCATCCCGCCATCCAAGGAACCGGACGCGGGAGAGAACGCCTTCCTCTGCCGCAAGGGCCTTCAACTCCGCCTCTAGGGGGCCAACACCGGCGAGCAGCAGATGGGCGCCTGCCACGCCACCCATGGCCCGGATCAGGACGTCGAAACCTTTGTTGCGGTGGAGGCGGCCCAGTGCCAGCAGGAGTGGGACGCCATCCGGTACATCGAGTGACGCGCGGGACGGCGGGGTGCCGGGCGTGTCGTCCACGAAGTTGGGGAAATAGTGCACCCGGTCGGCTGGCCACCCCTGGTTCCGGACGTAGCGGGTGATATCCCGGGTATTGCCGAGGAGGTGGCTGCAGCGCTGGAAGTACTTCAGGTCATAGTATCCGCCGAGCCGGGCGATATGCACCCAAGGCCCTGCCGGCATCATCACCGAAGCGCGGCTCATCCACGTCATGACCACATCGGGTGAATAAGCCCGCCCGAGCCTGCCGAGACGCCAGGGTGTTAGAAGATCGAGACGGCCACCGAACCGAACGCCCGCCGGGGTGATGCCTGCCGCCTGCAAGCGCTCCTTGCGTCCTTGATCGCTCCGGATGACGACGCGTTGGTCCAGCCCGGCCTCGTGCAGGCCGATGACCAGTCTTTCAAAAAACGCTTCGGCGCCGCCATGGCGCGCACCTGCCATGGCCTGTAATACCCGGACCAAGACCCCTCGCTGTCGGTGGTTGGCGACTAAGTGTGGACTGACACGCGGCATAGCGTGGTGTAGGCAGGCGATGCAAGCGGCCGCAGCAAAGGAAGAGATCAATGTCAGCAGGCGGGAACGGTCAGGGCGGTGTTCTGGTGATCCAGCCATTACCCGGAATCGGCGACATGATCTGGCATCTGCCGCATCTGAAATCGATTGCCGCCGCCTCCGATACCCGGCGCATTACCTTGCTGACCAAGGCACGCTCAGGTGCTGACACGTTGCTCTCCGGCTGCGACTTCATTGAAGAGATCCTTTGGATCGAACGGGCGACTGGCAAAGGGACTGGCGGACGCCACGATGGTCCGTTGGGGGGATGGCGCCTCGGGCAGGATCTGAAACCGCATCGGTTCAAGACCGTCTGGATCCTGCACGGCTCGTCCAGATATGGATTTGCCGCGATGTGTGCCGGCATTCCGGAGCGGATCGGTTTCGGGCTTGGATTTCAGGACATGTTTCTGACCACACCCCACGCCTTGGGCCCCACCGATAAGCCTTTGAAGCCGATTGCCAAGGCCAGCCGTCTTCTTGAACTCAACAGCATTCCGATCGTCGAGTCTTGGCCGAACCTGCCCACATCGGACCGGGCGTCGGCATCGGTGGCGGAGAGTTTCGGCGCATTTCCGCGGCCTTGGACCGTGCTCCCCATCGGCTCCAGCGAGCCTTTCAAGCAATGGGGTGCCGACCGCTTCGCGGATCTGATCATGGCGATGCTGAAGCGGCCTTTGACAGCGGGTGGGAGTTTTTTCCTGATCGGCGGCCCCGCCGAGGCTGAGTTGGCGGCTAAGATTGCTAGCTCGGTCGGCGGCGCGGGTGGGGATGCGGCACGCGTCACACCCGTTCTGGGGTTGCCACTGGACGAAGTCTCGGCCCTGGCCGCTGCTGCTGATCTATGCGTCGGAAACGATACCGGCGTCCTCAACATCTCCGGGGCGGTTGGAACCCCCTCAGTCGGCCTTTTCGGCGGCTCCCCCGTTCATACCGAGGACCCCCGCATCCGGGTCGTCAAACCCGGCGGTATCGTCCGTTTCGGCGATGAGCGGATGGGGGAGATCACCGTTCCCATGGTCCTGGACGCTCTCGACGGTATCGAGATCGGCAGTCCGGCTCAGGAGTGACCGGGCGCCCGCCTCGGCGGCATCCACGGTCAGCGTTGTCATCAGGCTTTCGGTCGGCCGAAGGGTCCAATGCTCTGAGCGCCGGAGTGTTTCGAAGTCAGCGGCAGTGCGGACATAGTCGGCGCGGGGGCCCCATGGCTGGTAGTTCTCGGGCCGGCTTGGCCCGAACAAGCCGAGGGTTGGCGCTCCGGCGGCTGCGGCCAGGTGCATGAGGCCGCTGTCGTTGCCAACATAGAGTCGCGATCGCGCCATCACGCCTCCGATGACCGGCAGTGGCTCCGTTCCCAGCAGATCGATTTGCCGGTCGGGCGGAAGCGCGTCGAGCACACCCATCGCGCCGGCCCGCTCAGCCGGCGCGGCGATCACCGCAACGCGGGCGCCTTTCAGGGGCCCATCCGCCGTTAGACGCCCGACAAGTTCGGCGAACCTCTCGACCGGCCACGTCTTCGCCAGCCAGTTCGCGGTCGGCCCGACGGAGAGTATGGGGCGCGGGTCGTCTCCGAGAAGGCGGTCCACAGCCTTGGCCGTATCGTTGCCGATCCAAAGGCGCGGGGATGGTGGCGGTGTGAGACCCAGGAGGCGGCCCAATTGTTCGACCCGGTGGTCATCCCCCGCGCATGTCGCGAAAATCCGGCGTCGCAGGGTCGGCAAAACCCAAGCGGTGGCGGAACCACGGACGTCGACCACCATTGACCACCAGCGGGGCACCGCATAGCCAAGAAGCGCCCGCCAATGGGAGAGGAATGGCCCCTTCCGCATCACGATCAGCTTCTCGAGTGTCGGAAGATCCTGAAAGACAGGTGCCGCAACGGGCCCGCAGGCGACAGTGAACCGAGCCGCGGGATAGGCATCGGAGAGGTGGCCCAGCAATCCTGTCGACAGGATCGCGTCGCCCAGCCTGTTGGAGGTGATGAAGAGAATTCTCATGAGCCTCGCGCGCCGTCGCTGAGATCAGCGGGCCAAACACCGGTTCCGGGGATCAGTCTTCGTCGGTGTCGTGGGTGGTCTTGACCCAGATGGCGACGATGCTGCCCGCTTCTTCCGACTCGAACCTCATCCGCGTGCCGACATCGGTGTTACCCAGGACCTCCGCCCGGATACCCAGCCCGGTCCGATGATCCGTCACGGTCAGGATCGTTCCGACCTCCGCCTCGACCGCCGGTTTCAGCAGAAGACCGCCTGCGGAGACGTTGTCGATCTCGCATACATACTCATTCCCGTCGATCGTGACGGCCAGGGGAGCGGTGACCTTGTACCGCTCAAACTTGCGGTTCTCCCGACCGGGCCTGCGGCCCAGCAGCCGCTCGATCAGGGCCTTCATGCGGCCGACCTCTGCTTCGACGACGACGCGGCTAGCGCCATCCATCGATCGGTGATCGCTCTCGCCCTCTCACGGGCGGTGTCAAAATGCGCAGGCAATCCTGCTGCGACCCTGTCGACGGCATCGGGCACAGACTTCTGAATGCCGTCGATGTTTGACCAGGTTCGCGCTGTGTCCGCCGTGGCTTCGATGTGGCACTGGAAGCCGTAAACAGCCCGTCCGATCCGATAGGCTTGAACCGGAACGCCGGCGCCCGTTAACAGAACGGTTGCTGTGTCCGGCACAACAATCATGTCCTCATGAGCTTCCATGAAGTGGAGCGGCTCCGAGGGGCCTGCCAAGCCACCGATCAGGGGATCGTCCGCTGCTTCCGGCGTCGGCGACAGGGCGGTGTACCCGAACTCCATCCAGCCCATGGCGGGTGCTTGGCCCCCCATGGCGCGGGCCACGACCTGCGCACCGAGACACAAACCCAGGACCGGTTTGTCGGCGTTAGCGAAGCTGCGGACCAGGGCCTGGAGCGGAACCAACCACGCATGGGATGCTTCGTCCCGGGCACTCATCGGTCCGCCAAGAATGATCAGTGCGTCATAGGCGGTCGACTCATCCGGCAGCGGTCCACCCATCGCCGGTGCCGTGGTCTCCAGAACGCAGCCGTTCTCCAGTAACCGCTCCCCAACCAAGCCGGCGGGGCCGAGACTGTCATTCTGAACCACAAGCGTCCGCATTTCCCTCTCCCTCGTTGGGAAAGTGCCCGATCGGGCGGCGAGGCTCAAGAAGCCAGACTTTTATCGATCGGCCAATAGCTCCCGGCAGTATCCTACCACCGCCCCAAGTCCAGGATATGGTCCGTTCGTCTCGATCTCCGAGGCTTTACGCCGCGCGGCTTCCGCGAACCTGGGTTCTTCGTCCAATCCCCGCAAAGCCTGTCCCACGTGTTCCGGCTGAAACCGGCCGCCGGAACGCATGGCCACCGCAACGCCGAATTCCCCAAGCAAACGCGCATTGGCGGACTGTTCGAGGTGACGCGGCACCAGCATCTGCGGTCGACCGAGAGCCATTACCGTCTCCAGCGTGCCAAGACCGCCATGGTGGATCACAAAACGCGCGTTTGATGCCGTCTCGACCATGGGCTGGGGCCGGTCATGGACCGTCAATCCCCGGGACCGCCATGCCTGCCGGGTGCCGTCTGTTGTATCTCTGAGGAAGACGGAGCCTTTGAGGCGACTTTCCGCCAAGGCTTCCAGAACACCTTTCGTTCCGCCAAATCCAGCTGAGAGATAGGCGAAATAGTCGGTTGTCGGCTCGCTCGTGGCCGGCGCGGGAAGCGGATCCAGCGGACCGACCGCCGGGTGGGCGCGGTAAGCCTTGTGTTGGTCGAGGTCCGGCAGGGTCACCACGAAGTTCCTCGCCCCGCCCGCGAAGATCAACGGGAGCGTGGGCAAGGGGGGTCGGTTTCGTTCCGCTTGCGCCTTCGCGATGACATCGAGGAGTTTGGCCTCGTCGACGCGGGGCTCCCCACCCCGAAAGCGGGGCAGAAGTTGCAGACGGCTCGGTGGCAATGTGAACCAGTCACCGATGTTGATCACCGGGACCGCGCCTCGGGCACACAAAGCCGCCGTCGGGGCATAGTCCGCAATCACCAGGGACGGGTGGACAGCGTCGAAAATCGTCTGCCATCCGGCCAGAATGGCCCGGAGGTTCGGGACATCGCTGTATCCGACCGTGGCCAGGATATCGCCCATGGTCTCGATCTGTTTTCCACGAACCTCAGCGTCCGCATAGGGCGTGACGAAAGGCACCTGGAAAAGCCGGAACCCGGCCCCCGACACCGACGCGTGGCATGTCAGCAGGTTCCGGACGGCAAAGACGCAGGTGTGGCCCTCGGCGGCGAGGCTGCGGGCAATCGGCAACAGGCGGTTTACGTGGCCCAGCCCGTCACCAAGCTCCCACGCGAACAGAACGGTTGCCATCGATCAGGTCCGGGCCACGGAGGAGAAGTCTTTCCGGTCCGGGTCGAACCTGAGACTGGACGGCAGGGTCACACCGGTTTGGCCGAGAACCTCGACCATGTTCTCCCGTTTCTTGGCGTCTCCGCACACATGCATGACGACCAGCGGGGAGAACGGCGGCATCGGCTCAACGAAACGGCGGGTGGCCGGGTCGAACTTGGGGAGGGCCTTGTTCGCAAGCCAATTGTACCGGGAGGACAGAAACCGATGGGGAGGTTTGTCCCGGTAGAAGGTCCAGTTGAAAGCAAGTTGCTCGAAGTTGAAGTCGATCACCCGGTCGAAAGCGGACTGAAGATTGTCTGACCACGCTTGCCAAAACGGCGAGTCCCCGGGCAGCGCGAACACGCCGGAGTTCAGAACCGGGTTCCGGCCCGCCCCTTGAGCGGCCTTCTCAGAGTAGGCGCGCACATACTCCCGGTACCACCACTTCCAGAAGGCAAGTGACCAGTACATGTGGGCGTAGGCGCGGTCGATCTCCGGCGCCACAACGAAATCGCCGGCAAGCGCTCCGTCCACGAGCTGATCGATGACGTCTCCGTCCTGTACCCAGCAGTCGGCGTCGATCCAGAGATAGGCCTCGTATCCCGGAAAGTGCTTCGGAAGATGCGGGCGCGCTGTCATGGCCTTGTAGCCCTTGATCCGTCGCTCCCCTTCCGTGCCATCCGGGCCCATCCGAACATCCCAGCCCGGCTGAACGATATGGGTGAACGCGGACCGGAATGTCTCCCTGTGTGTCCAATCCACACCAAGATCCAGGAAACCGAGATCCGGTTTATGACGGCTGGTGCATTGCTGAAGTGAGGCCACGAGCTCAGACGCCATGTCGGCGAACTTCTCGTCGGCGGCGATGCACAGGATCGACTGGTTCTTCTCCGGTGAAGGGGTGTCGGACGTCTTGGTCATCTTGGCTCCGGCTCCTCAAGGCGCACCAGATCGAACTTGGCCATCCACAAGAGCGTGCGTCGAAACCGCTCCGGATCCGAGGTCTTGTGGCTCGTCTCCAGCGCCCCGACCGTCATGGGTCGTTGGCTGACGGTTTCCAGGCAGTACATCACCTCCTGGTGCGTTCCCAACAGATCCATGCCAAAGCGGATCGTCCCATCGTTGGCTACTTTGCGAACGGTCTCGAGGTCTGTGGCCGGGCCCGGATGGACCATCGTCTCGATGGTGACCCGAGAGGTCGGATGCCCGTCGAAGATGGCGAAGGGATCAGCGAACTTGGGATTTGGCGCACGATCGCGATGCCTTGGTGCGATGACGGCGTCTTTTGCGCGGCGCTCGGCTAGCTCCCCCCAAAGGTCCTGATACTGACCGACGATCACTTTCCAATCGTAGACCGCACGGGCGCGGGCCAAACCAGCCTCACCCATTCGGTGCTGCAGCGCGGGGTTGGTCGCAAGACTGACGATTGCATCGGCGCAGCGTGCGATATCGACGGACGTGGATAGGCAGGTCCGGCCGATGTAGTTGTCGTAGTTGAGAACGTCCAACTGATACCGCCGGGCGATCTCGCGGCCCGAACCCGGCCCGGGGGTCCAACTCGGGATCAGGAAGCCCGTTTCCCCGTGAACGATCGTGTCCTTGTATCCGTCCCAATCACTGCCAATGACCGGCATGCCGGCCGCCATGGCCTCAACTGGTGTCAGCCCAAAACTCTCCTGGATGTTGTCCGAGAGAGAAATAAAGACATCTCCCGCACCCCAAGCCGCCGCGATCGCCTCGTCGCTTCGGCCGTCCAGGAAATGAACAGGAACGCCGCCGCCGAACTTCTGCGCCGCTTCCCTGATCGCCGTCTCGATCGGCTGGTTTGGGAACTGACCCGCCATAATGAGGTGCAGCCGCCGGTCCGGGCACCTGCGTTGAGCCTCCGCCAATGCGAGATACATCGGCACCGGGTGCGCCTTCGCGTGAAAAGACAGCCTGCCAACATAGAGGAAAACCAAATCCTCGGAGGCGATGCCGAGCCTCGACCGGAGAGCGGCACCCGCGCTCTTTCGCTCCGGCGTGGGCGCCAGTGTGTCCACGGTGGCGCCCAGCGGGATGATCGGAAGCTGGATCACCGTCTCCGGCCGGGCCCCCATCCGGGCCTCGTAGAAAGCGGCGTACTCGTCGATCGTCCGCTCAACGGCTTTGCGCACGGACGTCGAGGTGCAGATCAGTGCGTCCCAGGGCTGCACCGGTGACGTCAGCAATGCGCCGAGGGAATGCGCCACCCGGTCGCTGGAGACCGTGTGCGTCAGCCCGCAGATGCTGAACGCCCGGTCGTCGTCCAGCCGCCGTGCCCAAGCGTCATTCGCGCTGTTCGGCCCGGAGGATTGGACGCAACCAACGTCCTGGACGTGTTCGGCCAAGGTGTCCGGCACCACGGTCGTCTCGACGCCTGGTCGAACAGCGGCGGCCAACGAGGCGAACTCTTTGGCATCCTCGCGAACCGATGTGATGCCCCAGAAACGATCAACCTCCCCATGGCGAAGAAAGTTGGACAGGAACCCCGCACCCGCCGCATGCCGTCCCTTGATCTGTTCCCGGTCACCTCTGTAGGCGTCGGGGTGGTACTGAATCGCGGCGTTACCGGGAGTGGGCATCAACGGTGTCCGGTCCGATTGCCGGTCGGCGGAGAACGTCCGGACCGGCGGCATTTGCGGGAAGAGGCCGACGTTTGACGGTCGGCCATTGTGTCCAGGTGCGGCTTATAATACGGCTCTTGGCGTCGGCGCGACGATTTTGTCTCGCAAGAGAACCGCCCTAAGGAGCCATTGGTTTGACTGAGACGATCAGGGTGTATGTCGGTTGGGACAGCCGGGAGGACATCGCCTACCAAGTATGCGCTCACTCTCTCCGCCGTTTCTCGGGTGAGGCCGTTGAGATCGTTCCCCTGAAGCAATCCGCGCTCCGGGCGTCGGGTCTATATACCCGGGACGCCGATGCGATGGCGGCGACCGAGTTCACCTACACCCGTTTTCTGGTTCCCCATCTTGCCGGATTCCAGGGATGGGCGATCTTCTGCGACTGCGACTTCCTTTGGACACGGGACATCGCCGCCCTCTTCGAACAGCGTGATGAGACACGCGCGCTCATGTGTGTTCAGCACGACTACCGGCCCACAGAGACAACCAAGATGGACGGCCGTCTCCAGACCCAGTATCCGCGCAAGAACTGGTCAAGCATGATGCTGATCAACTGCGGACACCCCTCGAACCGCGCTTTGACGCCGGAGGTGGTCAATCGCGAAAGCGGGGCGTTCCTGCACCGGTTTCAATGGCTGTCGGACTCGGAGATCGGGGCGCTGGACACGGAATGGAACTGGCTTGAGGGCTGGTATCCGGTACCTGCGGATGGTCCCCCGCCAGGCGCGATCCATTTCACCCGCGGTGGGCCCTGGTTCGATGATTGGCAACATGTGGATTACGCCGATCTTTGGAACGCAGAGCGCGCCATGCTCGGCGCCTAGCTTGGTACGGGCCCGAGCCCGCAAGCCGAAGACCTAGTTTACCTGCAGGGCCGACGCGATCTCCGAAATCGGACGCTGCCAGCCGTCTTCGGACGGGGCTCTGCGATAGAGTTGGAGTGACGGGTACCAAGGCGTTCGGCGTCCCTGGTCGAACCAGAACCAAAGGGGTGCTGGCGGCAGCAGGACGTGTCCGTTCATGCCGAGCGCGCCGGCGAGATGGGCCGTCAGCCCGGATATGGAGACGACGGCGTCCATTGCGGCAATCAGTGCCGCCAATCCATCAATGTCATCCCGCAGATCCTCAAGCGGCGGCGACAGCGGTGCCGGAAGCCCGGCCGCCAACACCTCTTCGATCTCGTCTTCAGGAGGGTCGTACTGAAGGCTCACAACGCGGATGCCGGGCGCCGCAAGAAGCGGTGCCCAGTCGATCAGCCGGGTCGCCTTGCCCGCCGCCGTCCGCCGGTTCCCGCTGGTCCACCCAAGACCGATCAGCCGGGCCTCGCCATGCTGAGACAGCGCGCCCCCCATGGCCGCCACCCTGTCGGGATCCGCTTTCAGATAACCGGTCGTATCAGGGAACTGCGGGATCCGCTGACGGAGCCAGCAGGCCGCCAGAGCCGTGGACGCTTGCACGTCCGTTTCCGGTGGTGTCTCAACGAGCTGATCACGGTTGGTCGGCGCGTCGATGACCTCGGCGTGCGGGAAGGAGCGGCTGAACAGGGCTCTGAGACGCGGGTCCGCCTCCAGGACCACACGCCGCTTGGGCCGCACGCCCGTCCCTGTCACATCGGGCACGACGCTGGCATAGAGGATCTCGTCCCCGATGTTGAAGTCTGGCCAGAGGTGGATGGAGCGGCTGCCCAGGCGGTTGCCCGTCCAAAGTGGCTGGATCTCCCGGGCAGCACGGCTTCCCGGCTCCGGATCGGTCCACCGGGTGGCGAGCAGCGGAGACGCGGCTTCGAACCGGTGCCGCGCCATCGCCCGGCACCCGAGCAGCCAACGCACATGCCGGTCGGACGGATCGGCAGCAACGGCGCGGGACAGTACCCGGTCTGTTTCGAGCGGTTCGCTGGCGTCTTGATGGGCGGCCGCGAGGTTTGCCAGTACATCCGCCCTCGCCGGGTCGAGACAGGCACACCGGCGATGGGCCTGGACGGCCCGGGCAGGCTGCCCCCGGGATTGTTCCAACTCCGCGAGATGGCTCCAGCAAGCTGCATGAACCGCAGGGGTTTGACGGTTCGCGTTGGGGGCATGGAGCGCCGAGACGAGCATCGCGCGCGCGCTTCCTGGAAACGACGTTCGGAGAGGGCGTGCGGCGGCGGCGAGCGTCAGGCTGTCTGAGATCCCGAGCAGGACCGCGCGGCGCCAGGACCGGCTCACGATGGATTGCGGTCCGTCATCCCCACGATCCGATTCCGCCATTGCCTCGGCGTGTCGCCGCCACACTGTGGGATTCCCCGGCGCGAGCATGCGTGCCCAGGACGTCAAACGGTTGGCAACCACGCCCCCCGGCAAATGCTCCGGAAGAGATGCAAGGCTGCCAAGCGCCGACACGTGGGCAGGATCGGTCAGCACCGTGAGCCGAAAACGCAAGGCCGCGCGGGTCCGGTCGCCCCGGCGGCCGTCGATGACGCCCATGTTGTAGAGTGCGTTCCGGTCCGCCGGATCGACTTTCAAAATCTCGCCCAGGGCGGCATAGCCCTCGCCAAGCCGTCCGGCCTTTAGTGCCGCCTGCGCTCTTTGAAGCGTGTCTGTCCGCCGGTCCGGTGTCTCTGCCATCGACACTCCTTATGCGACTGCCGGTTCGAGGCGACGATGACTGGCATCCTCATGCAGGAAGGTCTCATCCACGTAGTCGGGTACCACGGGTGCCGGGGGCCGCTTATGGTCAGCCAACAGGGTTATGAGTTCTTTTTGGCGCGGCAGGCAGACAGTCTCCAGGTCATACCGCTCGACGATCGATCGGCGGGCGGCCTTCCGAACTTCATGATAGTGTTCAGGCCGTTCAACCGCATCGACAACCTTGGCAACCATCGCTTCGTGGTCGTCAAAGGGAAACAGCAGGCCGTTCTCCCCATCCCGAATCACCTCGCCGACCGGTTTTGTACCGGACGCGATCATCAGGCACTCATGACTCATCGCTTCCATGACCGACCAGGAGAGGACGAACGGGAAGGTGAGATAAATGTGGGCACGGCTTAGGGACAGGATGGTCCTGTAGGTGTCGTAAGGGACTTTGCCCATGAAATGGACCCGGGCCGGATCGATCTTGGCGTTCGTCATCAGTTTTTCCCGCCAGTTCGCGGCGTCACCAGGGGCATTGCCGTAGCTGATTCCGTCGCCACCGATGATCACGAACCGGGCGTTGGGCCGCTCTTTGCAGAGGGTCTCCAACCCCTTCACGAAGATATGAAACCCGCGATAGGGCTCCAGATTCCGGGCCATATATGTGATGACCTCGTGCTCCGCGGTCAAAACTTCGCCATTGTCGAGCGGCAGCCTCGGATCCGGCTTCCGCTGGCAAAGGGTCGTGTTGACGCCGTCGTGGATCACGGACATCCGTTCCCGGAAGGGCTCCGGATGAACACTCCACTGCCACCAAGTCGGCGTTACGCCCCAGTCCGCCGCTTCAAGGCTGAGCAACATATGGGCGTTCCGGGTCCGGGTCCGGCAGTCCCGATCCAGATCTTCCTCGCCGTTCGAGCCGAAATCGGTGTCCGCCCCCCGTGCCCGATAGAAGAATTCATTGAACGTTAGCAACCGGGCATCCGGGAAGACGTCCTTCAAGTAAAGGGTTTCTCCCCATCCGGAATGTCCGGCGATCACATCCGGCCTGAACCCTTTGTTTCGAAGGCCGATCGCGGCCCTGGCCGCTCCCTGTCCGTGTAAGAGTTGGTCGTCCAAACGGTTAAGGTACTGATGTGTGCCGGATTTTGCTTCTCTCGCCAGGCGATAGGTCACCTTTTGAATACCGGGAATGTCAGGCTTGCCCTCCCGTGTGATAAAGGCGACGTCATTGCCTTTCTCCTTCGCGAGGGCAGGTGCGAGATGCTTGTACTGGCCCGGCATGTTCTGATGAACAAAGAGAATTCGCATGGTCGCCCCCCAAAAGGCTGGATTGACCGGAACCCGGCGGAGGCGCTAAGTACCGATCATCGAACTGGCGAATAGATCGTGCTATACGGATTCGTCAACGAGGATCGACAAGCTTTCTGATCGTTGAGGATCTGCTGGGCCCTAGCCGGGTTGGGCGGACGTCGGTCGTGTCTACGGTCTGATTTGGATAAGAACACCGGTCATGTCGAATGCGATGAATGAGGGCGAGAAACGCCTGGATGATCCGCTCGCAGAAGTCTTCGCGAAGTGCAAGGAAGCGTTTGTAGCCGCCGGGATCTTCAGTTTCGTCGTGAACATCATGGTGCTTGTCATGCCCATGTATATGTTCTCGCTGTTCGACCGGGTGCTGGGCACCGGCAACATGGCCACACTGGCCGCACTGGCGGTGATCGCGTTCACCGCGTTGTTCATTCAAGCTCTGGTCGACATTGCGCGGACCTACCTCTTCGTCCAGGTCACCGGCTGGTTCGATAGACAGATCGGCGACAAGCTCTTTGATTTGAGCGTGAACGGCTCTCTCTCCCGGGGGGCGATGGGCAGCGACGCTTTGAACCGGCTCGCGTCACTTCGGTCGTTCTTGGGCAGCCCCGCCGTCTACAACCTGATGGATGCCCCTTTTCTGCCGATCTTCATCATCGTGATGTTCATGTTCAACTTCGCGATTGGCATGACCGCGCTCATCGGCGGCGGCATCCTTTTGGCGCTCGCCGTTGCGAACAAGCTCTACGCCGATCCGAAGCTGTTGAAGGCGACGGCCGCGAATGGCCGGGCACGGAAAGTTTCCGGCGCGGCGATGAACAATGCCGACGTGGTCGAGAGCATGGGCATGCGCCCGCATTTCAAGCGGAACTGGCGTGCCTACAACGATATCTCGCTGGACATCCAGGCGGAGGCGAGCCGCACCTCGGGTGTCATTCAGGCGTTCGTGAAGATGCTCCGGATGGGCATCATGATGGCGGTGATGACCGTATCGGTCGTTGAGATCCTTGATCCACTGAGCGGTATGTCCCGTGGCGCCATGATGGCCTCGGTGATCCTCGTCGGTCGCGCGCTTATGCCGCTTGAAGTGATCGTGTCCGGCTGGTCCCAGGTTGTCGGCGCGCGCGAGGACTATGAGGCGGTTGCCTACATGCTGCGGCACGGCTTCAGCAAACAGGAGTCATCTGTCTATCCGCTAGAAGTCGACGGCCATCTGGCCGTTGTCGGCGTCGGCTACCAACCCCGCGGGGCGCCGGTCATCCTGAACCGCATCAACTTCCGGTCGGAGCCTGGTGAGGTCCTCGCGATCGTTGGACCATCGGCTGCCGGCAAGTCTTCGTTGGCCCGTCTGCTGGTGGGCATCGAGAAACCGACGACGGGCGCGGTGCGGCTGGACGGGGCCGATGTGTCCGCCTGGCCCAGTGCCGATCTCGGCCGCTATGTAGGCTATCTGCCCCAGGGTGTTGAGCTGTTCGAGGGGACGGTGCGGGACAACATCGCCCGCTTCGATCCTGACGTGACCAACGAGCAGGTCATCGCGGCGGCGAAGATGACCGACCTGCACTCAATGATTCTCCGGTTCCCGCAGGGCTATGACACGCCGATCGGCCCAGGCGGTGTGCTTCTGTCAGGCGGACAGCGTCAGCGTGTCGGTTTGGCCCGCGCCGTGATCGGGAATGTGAAGCTCGTGATCCTGGATGAGCCGAACTCCAACCTCGACTCGACGGGTGAAGATGCCCTGATCGCGACAATCACCGAGCTGCGGAGCCGGGGCGTCAATGTGATCGTCATTCTTCACCGGCCAAACATTCTGCAGGTCGTTGACAAGGTTCTTGTGCTTCATGGCGGTCAGGTTCAACGCTTTGGGCCGCGCGACGAGATCATGCCGCAACTCGGACTCGGCAAGAACGCCGAGCTGGAGAAAACGGCGCCGAAAGTGATCGCCAATCAGGCTGGGGAGTGACCGACCATGGCGGTGACCACGACCACCCAACAGTTGCCGAAGACAATGATCACCACCGGATCGTTCGAGCAAAAGGTCGAGCGTCCCTGGCGAGGCTCGATCCTGTTTGGGTATGCGCTGATCTTCGGGTTTTTCTTCCTGTTTGGCGGATGGGCAGCGACAGCACCTCTCGCCAGCGCGGTTCGGGCGACGGCGGAGGTCCAGTCGCGGACGCATCGGCAGTTGGTTCAGCATCAGACGGGCGGGACCGTTAAGGAGATCCTGGTCCGGGAAGGCGATCGTGTCTCGAAGGGCGATGTTCTCATCCGCATGGAGTCCCTGATGCAGGACACCCAGTATGAGCGGATCCAGGCCCGTTACTTCAATTTCCTGGCCGAACGGTCCCGGGTTCAGGCAAGCCGGATGTTCGCCGACGACGTCGTATTCCCGCAGGAACTTTTGGATGCGGCCAAAGACGATCCGGAACTGGCTGATCTCCTCGATACCGAGCGCACTCTCTATCGAGAGTCCAACCAGACGTATCTGGATGAGGAAGAGATCACCCGCGAGCGGATCCGCCAGATTGAGTTGCAGATCGAGACACAGCGCGGCCGGCAGGAGACCCTCGAGATCGAGATCGGTCTGATCGACGAGGAGATGATCGGCATTCGTACGCTCGTCGAAAAGGAACTCACACCGCTGACACGCCTCCGTTCCGTTGAGCGGCAGCGCACGCGGATTGCCGGTGCGATCGAGCAGGTTGACGGCGCGGTCGCCGGATTGAGGCAGCGGATCCAGGAGCAGGAGATGCGTATTGTTGCAGCCCGCAACAGACGCCTCGTCCGGGCCCAGGACCGGATGCGGGAACTCGACAACAACATTGATGAGAACCGCGCCCGCTTCGCGCTCGCCCAACAAGGAATTCAGCGGATTGAGCTGAAAGCGCCGATGGACGGCAGCGTCATCAAACTCGCGGTGCATACGGAAGGTCAGGTTGTCAGTGGTGGCCAGCAGCTGATGCAGATCATTCCCGTCGATGAGTTTGTGGTCGTTGGCTCAGTGAAACCGAAGGACATCGATTCCGTAAAGGTCGGTTCGCCGGTGAAAGTGCAGTTCAGCTCTTTCAACCCGAGAACCACGCCGCCGATTGAAGGTGTGCTGACGACGGTTGCCAGAGATACCGATGTTGGTGTTGGCGGGCCACGCGCCAAACCAAGCTACCGGGTCGAGGTGGAAGTCGAACAAGAAGCGATCGACCGGATTCCTGGCATGCGGCTGTCATCCGGTATGCCGGCAAGCATCCAGATCGCGGTTGGTGAGCGGACACTGCTGACATATTGGATGACGCCACTCCTGATCAGCGTTCAACAGTCGCTTCGGGAACCCTGAGCGAGGTACAGTTGATTACGGAAGAAGCCGTCGGTCCCGAGGGTGGCGAAATGTCCGTCGAGGACGCGGAGCCCTTCAGCCAGGAATCTGCGGACATCACCATAACCGATGTTCCAAGAATGGTAGGGCTTGGTCTCGTGGCTTATCGCCGCGGAGATCACCGGGTGGCCGCGCGCGCCTGGAAGACGGTCTTCGATCTCTTTCCGTTTGAATGTGCGGCCCTGACAGAGCTCTCGCGGGCATATATCGAGACGCGCCGGTATCACAAGAGCCTGCACCTGATGCAGCGCTGTCTGCTCGTTGATCCAGGAAACCCTGCTTACAACATGGAGTATGGGCGCGTCGCCCGGTTGGCCGAACAGTACCGGGACGCATTGCAGGCATTCCGGCGTGGGCGCTTCGCGAGCGCGGAAGACGATTCAGTCAAGGTCATGCGATCCCTCACGCTCCTCAAGGTGGGAGACTGGAACGAGGGATTGGCTCTCTACGAGCGGCGCGAGAGCAACCGGACCTTCCAGGCCGACCTTGCAGCTGTCGGAAAAGACGTTTGGGCGGGCGAGCCGTTGGACGGTAAGCGCGTTCTGATCATGGCCGAACAGGGGCACGGCGACACGATCAACTTCATTCGCTATGCCACAGCCCTCAAGCGGGCAGGCGCATCGGAAGTGAGCTTCACCGGTATGCCGGCGATCCGCCCTTTGATCGCCAAGGCCCGGAACGTGGACCGGGTGGTTGACGGCATCTCCGTAGACCAATTCGACTACGGCGTCCTGACCTGCAGTCTCCCCTTGCGTTTCAACGCGAGCTTGAAAAGCGCCGCCTATGAGGGCCCCTATCTTGAGTGTGCGCCTCGATCGGAGGTGATGCCGGCCGGCCGTGGCCCCGTGATCGGGCTGTGCTGGCGCGGCAACCCGCAAAACAGCCGTGACGCTCTCCGTTCCGTACCGGACGAGGCCATTCGGGCCTTCGCGGATGTGCCGGGGGTGCGGTTTGTCAGCCTAGTGAACCGGCCCGCGGCAAGCCCCGAGGTCCTTCGAGACTTCGCCCATGATCTTTCGCCAGAGATTGGCGACTTTGCGGATCTTGGTTCGCTGGTGGCCGCCTGTGACCTTGTCATATCCGTGGACACTGCCGTTGGTCACCTTGCAGGCGCCATGGGCAGGAATGTCTGGATGATACTGGGGGAACAGTCGGACTGGCGATGGGGGAACGGCAGCGACAGAACGGCCTGGTACAGATCGATGCGCCTTTACCGACAACCAAACGGCCAACAGTGGGAGCCGACCATCGAGAAGATCGCGGAGGACCTCAGAAACCTGAAGAAATAGATCAGCAGTCCGCCAACGCCGCCGGCTCAACCCGTGTGAGTCGGGCAGTGACGGAAGGCTCTACTCAGCCGGTTCCTGTGTCATGCCACCCTTGATCGGGGCCTTACCCTGATCATCCCCTCCATCGCTTCCCGATGAACTCTTGTCGGGCACGCCGCTGGCGGTCGCCGCTGCGGTCATCCTTTTACGCTCGATAACGGCGAGGAACACCGACAGCATCGGTGGAATGATCGCAAGGGTCAGGACCGCTGATAGGGACAAGCCTCCGATCACCACCGACCCGAGCCCCCGGTATAGTTCGGAGCCAGCGCCCGGGAAGACAACGAGCGGAAGCATACCCAACACGCTCGTCAGGGTGGACATGAAGATCGGCCGGATGCGGTTCCGGGTGGCCTCAAGGATTGCCTCGTTCGGCGCCAAACCTTCATCCCTCAGATGGAACAGTGTCTGGTGAACAATCAGAATTGCGTTGTTGACCACGATTCCAATCAGGATCACGAACCCAAGCACCGTCAGCATGTCCAGGTTCTGCGGCGAGAAGAGGTTGAGTGTCGCAAGGCCCAACACGCCGCCGGCGGTCGCCAATGGCACGGAAAGCACGATGATCAGCGGGTAGGCGAAGCTCTCGAACAGCACGGCCATAACAAGGTAGACAATGACCAGCGCCATCAGCAGGTCGAGGACCATCTCGTCCCACGTCTCCGTCAATTTGTCGGCGGTGCCTGACATCCGGAGCGTCACGCCGTCCGGCACCCCTTGATCCATCAACGGCTGAATCACGCCGTCCCGGATGGTGTCCATGGCTTCTTCCAGCGCCATCCGGGGGGGCGGGCTGATCACCAGTGTCACGGTTCGCAGGCGCTCCACATGGCGGATCTCCGTCGGCCCAGCCGTCACTTCGATCGACGCGAGAGAGCTTGCCGGGACGATCATCCCGTCCCTTGTGACCACAGGCATGTCGTTGATGCCCTGCGTCTCAAGAACGTGCTTTTGAGGGCCGCGCAACGTGAGATCGATCCGTTCGCCGTCGACGGTGATTTCCGCCACGCGCAGACCGTCGTTGAAGGCATCGACCGTCTGGCCGAGGTCTCTCGCGGTCACGCCGTTGTCCGCCAACCGGGTGCGGTCAGGCACTACGCGGACCTCTGGTGCCCCGAGGCTTAGGGAGGGACGGGGACGGACCTGCGCCCCGTCCTGGCGCGGCATCACGCCCATGACGTTCCTGAACGCGCGCTGTGCCACTGACACAATGTCTTCTAGCGATCCGCCAGAGATATCGAGATCGATCGACCGGCTGCCACCGATTCCGCGGCCGAACAAAGATGTCTGCCGGAAAAACCCGAATGTCGCCGGTTCACTGGCCAGCGAACGCTGCATCGGCCGGATCAACTCGCCCGCCCGGCTTTCATCCATGGCGGCCGCGCCGATGATCATGTTCGCCCGGAATGCTGCGAAGAAGAACCGCTGCATCAGCGGCTCGCCCTTTTCGTTTTCGAGCGGACCGTCGTCTTTGCCCCACAAATGGCGGGTTGCGTCTTCGATCTTGCCCGCGATGCCCGTCATCGTGTCGAGATTGTAGCCCGGCGGTGGCTGAACATAGCCGATGATCAGGTTTCTGTTGCCGTCCGGCAGATAATCGAGCTTCGGCAGATAGAAGTACGTGATCGCGCCGGCGCCAACGGTGAAGCTGGCCACCACGACAAGGGCGAGCAGCTTGCTGTAGGCAACGGCCCGCGTGATGCCGAGAACCATCTTGGAGAAGCCGCGGGCGAAATGATCGATGATCGGAATGCGCCGGTTGGCCGCCCGCATTGCCGAGTTGCCGCTGAGGAAGCGGGCGGACAAAGCAGGAATGACCGTCACGGACACCACGAGCGACAGGCAGACGGCAACGGAGATTGCCACCGCGATATCCCGGAAGAGTTGGCCGACTTCGAGCTGCATGATCAGGATCGGGATAAAGACCATCACGGTCGTCAGCGCCGACACCATGATCGCACCCCAAACCTGGCTTGCCCCGAAATAGGCGGCGTCCTTGATGTCTCTGCCTTCCTGCCGGAGGCGGAAGATGTTCTCCAGCACAACGATGGCCGCGTCGACGACCATGCCCACCGCGAAGGCGAGACCGGCAAGCGAGATCACGTTGATGGATCGTCCAAGGGCCGCCATCGCCACGAAAGAGCCGATGACGGAAACAGGAATCGCCAGCGAGATCACGGCGGTCGCCGAGAAGCTCCGGAGAAAGAGCATCAGAACCACGGCCGCCAGAACGCCGCCAACCCAGATGTTCTGCTGCACCAGATCAATGGCGGAGACGATGTAGGTCGTCTCGTCATAGACCTGTTGGAGATACAGCCCGGCCTCCGGCAGGAAAACGAGGTTCAACTCGTCGATCGCCGCCCGAACGCCTTCCATCGTTTCGATAACGTTCGCACCGGTTTCCCGGTAGACCGGCAAAGCGAGGGCCGGCTCGCCAAAATATCGGATGCGCGAGACCGGTTCCTTGTAATCGAAGACAACATCGGCCACATCGCCGACGGTCACCCGGGCCATGCGGCCGGCCATATCGTCGCCGCCATCCGTCAGCAGGACGACGTTCCGTACCGCCTCGATTGAATCGAAATCGCCTTCCGTCCGAACGACATAGCGGCGTTTGCCCTCATCCACCGCACCGGCGGAGATCGAGGCGTTGGCCAGCCGGAGCGCGGTGACGACTTGAGGAACCGTGAGGCGGAACTGTGCCAGCCGCTCGGGGTCAACGACCACCTGCATCTCGCGCTCTGCACCACCATAAACCCGCACCTCGGCGATGCCGTTCACCCGCTCGATCCGGTCTTTGACCGTGTCTTCGGCGAAGTCGCCGAAAACATGCATGAGGCCGCCGTCCGCGTTCGTCTTGCGGAGAACCATCCACGCGATCGGATTGTCTTCGGAGCCTGCGGTGCTGAAGGTCGGCTCGTCCGCCTCAATGGGGTAGTCACCGACCCGGTCCAGGCGGTTCGCGACAAGCAGCAGGGCCTTGTCCATGTCCTGGCCGACCGCGAACTCCAGCGTGATCCGAGCCCGACCGGTTTCCGAGCGGCTCAGCATGGACTTCAGCCCTTCCAGGCCGCGAAGTTCGTCCTCCTGGCGGTTGACGATCTCGCGTTCGACCTCGGCAGGCGCCGCACCGCCCCAGTTTGTCGTGATCGTGATGACCGGGCGGTTCACGTCCGGGGCGAGCTGGATCGGGATGTTCTGAAGTGAGACGACGCCGAACATCACCACCATCAGAACGGCGGAGATCACGGCAATGGGCCGAAAGATCGATATACGGATCAGATCCATGGTTTGGCCTTCCTTCAAGGACTGAGCGGCCTTTGGCCGACGGTCTTGATCACTCACTCATTCTGCGTGCCCGAAGAACGGACGGTATCACGACTGCGGTTTGACGTCCTGACCGGGCCGAAGGCGCTCATTGCCGCGCACAACCACCATATCGCCTGGAGCAAGCCCATCATTCACGACGAAACGGTCACCCGCCCCGTCGCCGACCTGAACCGGCCGGGGCTGCACCTTGCCGTCAACCACGAGAAAAACGATGCGTCCGCCACCCCGCACCAGAACGGCGTCCTTCGGAACGGTAACGACGTTCCGGGCTTCCCCGATCGGGATCTGGACGGTCACGGCCTCATTGCCGGACATTGACATCGAGGGGTCGGGTATCTCGGGTGTAAACCGGACGGTCCGGGTCCGGGTGCGCGGATTCTCTTCCGGAACAACGGCACGCACGGCCGCGTAGATCGAGCGGCCACCGCTCATCAATGCCTCAACGAGACTGCCTTCCTCGAGGCCGCCTACACGGTTGGCCGGGACATCCGCTTCAATCTCCAGGTCCAAATCGTTGATCATCGTGACCACGGGATCACCCTGCCGCAGGTAGGCGCCTTCCACCGTGTGTTTGTCGGTGACAACGCCGGGATAGGGCGCCCGGATGAGCGTGTCGGCCAAAGCGATCTCGGCCAGCTGAAGACTGGCGCGGGCGCGCACCAGATCGGCATCGGCCGCGGCGAGTTGAGAGCGTGCGCTTTCCACGTCGCGCTCTGCATCGTCCTGACGGTCCTTCCGGAACGCGTTGGAGCCTTGCAGCGCAGAGACCCGGGACAGGGTCTGTTCGGCTTTGACCAATTCGGCACGGCGCTGCGCCACAGTTGCCGTCGCCTCATTCACTTCGGCGCCGCGCAAATTCCGCTCACTCGAAAGCCGATCGTTGCGAAGCCGCGCGACGATGTCGTCTTTCTCAACCCGCTGACCGATCCGGACGGGAATGTCGGCAACGGTCTCCGCCACACGCGACGCGACGAACCCCCTTTGCCTTGGAATGAACCGGCCGATGACAGGGGTGGTTTGGCGAAGAGGTTCCAGTCGGACCTCCTCCACGACCACCGGCGCAGGTCCCTGTTGGGCAAGTGCATCTGGAGCCGTAAAGCACAAAAGAGCAACGGCCGCGAGCAGGCTCGGGGAATGATGCTTGCGTAGGATAGACATGAAAGCCGAACTCTCTCTTGGCCAATCGCATGGACCATAAAGGGCCGGCCACCACGGCGGCCCAGCCGTCGGTCCCTACCGCCCACCCACTCGGATAGTGCACCTATGAATACCGGACGTTGGTGAAGTAAGCGCGATCCGCAAGGTTTCAACTCGCCAAATCGCAATCCAAGCCGCAAAACCGCATCGTATCCGGCTTGTCACGCGATTGCGATCAGACGTCCCGGACGGCTGCCACCCGTTGAACCACTTTCGGCGACGGCACCTGCTCGACGACGTCTTCGAATGCGACGACCCGCAGTTCCGGCCGGGTCGCGATGAGAAGCTCTTCGCGCTGCAACAGATGGTCCGGATTTCTGGGCTTCCCGAACACCTCGTTGCCGCGCGCGAATGTCTCGTAAATCAATGCGCCGCCCGGCGCGACGGCCCGCACCAGAGTCGAAAGAAGCGGACGGTAGAGGTAGTTTGTGACGATCACGCCATCGAACATACGGTTTCCAAGCGGCCAGGGCCGACCGTCTTCCAGATCCGCCGCGTAGAGCTCCACATGTTCGTCCGCCGCGAGTGGTGCGACACCCACGATGTCCTTATCCAGCAGGACCACACGGTGCCCGCGCTCCAGAAAGAACCTGCCGTGACGTCCCTGTCCGCATGCAAGGTCGAGTACGAGCCCGCCTTCCGGCACCAAATCCGCGAAACGGCGCACCCAGGGGGAGGGCTCCATCAGGGATCTGTGGTCAGACTCCGCCATCACTCGTCTCGCCTCGAATGCTTACCGGTACCACAGCTCCAGATATTGTGGAGACGGGACTGGCCAATCGGACAAAAGCATCCGTTATCCGATCGGGGTTCGGCAAGCGTTCAGGATCTTCATCCGGTGCGGCGGCCGCCCGCATCGCTGTCCGGACCTCACCGGGATCGACCAGATTCACCCGGATTGAGGTGTCCCGGGTCTCGGCGGCGTAGGTCCTCATAAGGGCGTCGAGGCCGGCTTTGCTGGCGCCATAGGGCGCCCAATCGGCAAAGCCACCGGTCCCGGCACCGGAGCCGACCAACAGCACGCGTCCTCCATCGGATGCGTTTAGGAAGCGATGCAGGGTTCTGATCAACAGCGCGTTTGCTGTCAGGTTCACACTCAGGACCCGGTCCATGTCTTCGTCAGTTTGCGTGGCCAATGGCCTGATCTCTCCAAGAACGCCTGCGTTGGCGACGACGATGTCGAGGGATGCTCCAGTTTCCTCAATCCTGCTTGCCAGTGTTTCGGCGGCTGCCGGATCCGAAAGATCGACTGCAACGCAGGTTACCCGGGCGCCGCGGCCGGCCACAGCCTCCGCCACGGGCCTCAGCGCTTCCGCCGACCGTGCGACCAGGATCAGGTCCGCGCCCTCTTCGGCGAACCGGCGCGCGACCGCCTCGCCAATACCCCGGGAGGCGCCGGTTATGAGGGCGGTCCGGCCTTCCAAAGCCCGGTCATCTCCGGAAATGGCCGCTTCGGTTCGTTGATCTTCCAGAGCCAGGCCGACCTGCTGGCTGACGAGATCGAAGACGTCGTGAAGGTTGCTAACGATCTGATCAACCTGGTCGCGCTCGACAACGAACGGCGGTGAGATGATCAGAATGTCCCGGACGGCGCGGACGATGATCCCGCGTTCCATCATCTGATCCCGGCAGACGGCCGCGACGATGCCGGGAGGATCGAAGAAGAGGTGTTTCTCCTTGTCCTGGACCAGTTCGATCCCGGCGAGAAGGCCCACACCCCGTACCTCGCCGACGAGCGGGTGTCCCGAGAGACTTCGGAGACGGTCCTGGAAGTACGGGCCAATGTCGTCCCGGACCCGCTCGACGAGGCGTTCCCTCTCTATGATGTCCAGGTTTGTAAGGGCCATGGCGGCCGCCAACGGATGGCCAGAGTAGGTAAATCCGTGGGCCAGATCCCCACCCCTGGAGAGCAGAACGTCCGCGACCCGTCGGCCGACCATCGCGGCGGTAATGGGCACGTATCCGGACGAGAGTCCTTTGGCCAGGGTCATGAAATCCGGGTTGAGTCCGAAGTGCTCGGCCGCGGTCCACGCACCTAGGCGGCCGAAGCCGCTGACGACTTCGTCCAGCACAAACAGAATGTCGTGGCGGCGGCAGATTTCTTGAACGCGGCTGAGATACCCCTCAGGTGGCACGATCGCCCCGCCGGCCCCCTGGATCGGTTCGGCGAAGAAGGCGGCGACCCGGTCCGGACCGATCTCCTTGATCGTCCGCTCAAGCCTAATGGCCGCCTGCATCGCGTAGACCTGTTCCGGCAAGGTGGGGGCGTTGGCGTAGCGGTGCGGCGCCTCCACGTGCACGAAACCCTCAAGACGCAGGCCCGCCTGAGCATGCATCAATGGAATTCCGCCGACGCTGGACGAGGCGAGGGTGCTGCCGTGGTACGCCTCCTGCCGGCCGATCACGACCGTCTTCTCTGGCTGCCCCTCCAACAACCAGAACTGCCGGATGAGACGGAGGATGGTATCGTTCGCCTCCGATCCGGAGTTGGTGAACATCACATGATCAAGGCCGTCCGGCGTGATCTCCGCCAGCTTCGCGGCAAGGCGGGCGGCGGGTGCCGTCGTGCTTTCGAAGAATGTGTTGTAGTAGGCAAGGCGCTCGATCTGTTCTGCTGCCACGCGCGCCATCTCCGCCCGGCCATAGCCGATGTTGACGCACCAAAGCCCGGCCAGCGCGTCCAGATAGCGCCGACCCTCGCTATCCCACAACCAACATCCCGCACCCCGATCGAACACCCGGGGACCGCCCATTTCCGCCAAGCGGGCATTGTCCGTGAACGGGTGGAGGTGGTGCGACATGTCGAGGCGGGCTAGGCCGTCTGGGCTGTCGGATCGGCCGTCTGTCATCTGCGACACTTCCTCCTCGGCGTGTGGGCGCATTGGCACCTGACGGCACCTTCGCCTATATACCTGAGTCGAACGCTGGAGCGGCGCATACATGATTCATTACCACCTCCGTTGCGCGAACGGCCATGCATTCGATGGCTGGTTCTCGAATAGCGCGGGCTTTGAAGCACAGCGGGACCGGGGACTGCTGGAATGTCCCGAGTGTGGCTCCGCATCGGTCGAAAGGGCCCTGATGGCGCCGGCGATCGGCCTCGCGGCAAAGCAGAAAGGCCGTGATGTCGTTCCGGCTCCCGCGACCCCGTCAACTCCTGCAAGCGACACCGGCATGCCGGTGGCGGCGGTTCCCAGCACTCAACCGGCGGCTCCGGCGGATCCTGCGGTCGTGGATCAGATCGCCGCGGTTCGCTCTGCGCTCCGGACGCGTCTCAAAGCCTTGCGCCGGGAGGTCGAGGCCAACCTCGACTATGTGGGCCCGAAGTTCGCGGATGAGGCCCGAAAGATTCACAATGGTGAGTCGGAGGCCCGGGGCATCTACGGGGAAGCGACGCCCGAAGAGAACGCGGCACTCGCCGATGATGGTATTGAGATCATTCCAATTCCCTGGATCCCGAACGACGACGCTTGATAGATGTCTCCGGGGTCAGCTGGGTTTTCGTTCCGCCGAACCTGCGGTTTCATTGGGACTATCGGGCGCGCGTAAAGAGGCCCTGTAAGCACCAAGCTCATGCTTTGTTATAGCAACTGTCAGGTACAGAGCGACGATGGCGCTCTCCCAATCGCCGTTCTGGATGTCCTCTTTAAGGTTCTTGATCCAAACAACCCGATAGATACGACGCAGTCTTTGGAGAACGATGCTCAGCGGTTGTTTCGGGTATGTCGCCCAACGAATGTAGGTTTGATACTTCCAATAGGTCTTCGCGAGAGACGCCAGATCGTCACGGCGAAGATGTGAGACAATCGCTGTCGGAATGTATTTCAACCGCGCATCCGCAAACGTTCTGTAGATCCTTACGCAAATCTCCAGATCCTCGCCGTTTGTCCGAAGTTGTGTCGGATAAGGCCCCGCTTTCTCCAGTACTTCTCTTCGGAAGACCGTGTTGGCGCCAAACAGGAATCGGGGGTTCTCAACTTCATTCAACCCATAATGCTGGCGCATGTGCCGGGCACGCCACCGGTCTGCGATGGTGATCCGCTCGATCTCAACGACGCATCCCGCTACGCCAAGCAGCTTTGGCTCGGCGAACATCGCTTTCACAAGTGTGGCCAACCATTGAGGGTCGGCCGCACAGTCCGAATCGATCGAGGCGACCAGATCGCCTTTCGACTCACGCAATCCGGTGTTGCGGGCGGTGGCGAGACCCATGTTCTTTGGATGCTGGATCAGCGTCACGTTTGGATAGCGCTTCACCACATTGGCGGTTCTGTCCGTGCTGCCGTCGTCTATGACGATGATCTCGTCAGGAGGCAGCCGTTGTGCCAGCAGAGAGGCGATACAGGCGCCGATCGTTCGCTCTGCATTGAAGCACGGGACATAGACGGAGACGGTCGGCCGTTTCGGTCGCTTGTCCGAAGGTTTGTGCGGTGTTTGCCGCATTGCTGAAGCGTCGCGGTCTGCCGGATGATCCGTCACTGATTGGCCCCCGGGGCGAGAACGCCTGAAACGTTTCGATGGTCCGTATGGCGCCGGATCTACGCTTTTCAGGCGTGGGCATCAAGCCAATCGATGTCCGCGTGCCGCGGCCCATCGCAAGCCGCCCGGTTCCCGTTGGGTGGTCTCCGGTCAGCTCAGCCGCACTTGGAATAACCACATGACGTGCAGAGGTCACACCCCTCCTGACGAACGAGGGAGGCGCTGCCACACTTCGGACATTGGCCCGCGACCCGCGCTGCCTTTTTCTCCGAAGGAGTGTCGCCAGACGGCATACCGAGATCGAGTTGTGCCGTCTTGGGATCC
Organism: Thalassobaculaceae bacterium; assembly: GCA_963691835.1. Classification (GTDB taxonomy): domain Bacteria; phylum Pseudomonadota; class Alphaproteobacteria; order Thalassobaculales; family Thalassobaculaceae. Next base: position 1,116,752 of record OY829383.1, on the reverse strand, counting down.
GCGATGAAGCCGATATCCACCATATGCTGCTCGATCACACCGCCGATCGCCGCGAGTAGGGAGGGGACATACTGTCCGGACATCCAGGCACCGCCCCTCGGATCGAAGACCGCCTTGAGTTCCTCCACGACGAAATGAAGGTCGCCGCCACGGCGGAACACCGCACTGATCATACGGGTCAGCGCCACGGTCCAGGCGAAGTGCTCCATGTTCTTGGAATTTATGAAAATCTCGAAGGGGCGCCGCCGGCCATCCTGAAGAATGTCGTTGATGGTGATGTAGAGGGCGTGATCGCTCTCCGGCCAACGAAGCTTATAGGTGCGTCCCGGCAGTTCCGTCGGCCGGTCCAACGGTTTAGTCATGTACACTACTGATGGAGACGCCTCGGTACTCTCGTGCTGGTCCAGCATGGAGATATCTGTGACGGCCTCTTTGGGCGGGGTTGGTTCGTCCGCGTCCTTCACGGCCAGGACGGACCCGGTCACGGCGTTTGGCCGATAGGTCGTGCACCCCTTACAGCCGCTCTCATAGGCTTGGATATAGACGTCCTGGAACGCATCGAAAGAGATGTCGGCAGGGCAGTTGATGGTCTTCGAGATCGAGCTGTCGATGTACTTCTGAACCGCCGCCTGCATTCTGACATGGTCCGAGGGAGCGAGGGATTGGGCATCGACAAAGGAATCGGGCAACGGGGCGTCATCGCCTTTCAGCCGCCGAAAGAGCCGATAGGCGTGATCGCTCACCTCCTCGGTCCGGCGGCTGCCGTCGGGCATCAGCACGGTTCGCTCATAGGTGAAGCTGAAGACCGGCTCCAGACCCGAGGAAACATTGTCCGCCACCAGCGATATGGTGCCGGTCGGTGCGACGGACGTGACCAACGCGTTGCGGATGCCGTGGGCCCGGATGGCCTTTTGCAGGCCCTCATCCAACTCGCCAACCGATTCCCCCGCCAAGAATGGTTCGGCATCGAAGAGCGGGAAGGGACCCTTTTCCTTGGCGAGATCCACGGACGCCTGATAAGCTAGATGCCGGATTTCCGCCATCCAACGCTCTGTCGTCGCGACGGCACCCGGTGAGCCATACCGCTCACCCACAAAAATCAGGGCGTCCGCCAGCCCGGTCACGCCGAGGCCGATCCGACGTTTCGCCTGCGCTTCCGCTCGCTGCTCGTCCAAGGGGAAGTTCGACACGTCGACCACGTTGTCCATCATGCGAACGGCGAGCGGGACGACCCGGGCAAGCTTTTCGAGATCCAGGGCGGCATCCGTCTCAAAAGGATTGCGGACCAGGGCAGCGAGATTGATGGAGCCCAGCAGGCATGCCCCATAGGGCGGTAACGGCTGCTCCCCGCAGGGGTTCGTCGCCGAGATGGTCTCGCAGTAGTGGAGGTTGTTCCGGCGGTTGATGCGGTCGATGAAGATCACGCCCGGTTCGGCGTACTCATAGGTCGCCCGCATGATCTGCTCCCACAGCGCGCGGGCGTCGACCGTCCGGTAGACCGTGCCGTCGAAAACGAGATCCCAGGATCGGTTCCCTCGCACCGCGTCCATGAAGCCGTCTGTCACGAGAACGGACAGATTGAACATCCGAAGACGGTTGGGGTCGCCCTTCGCCGCGATGAACGCCTCGATATCCGGATGATCACACCGGAGCGTCGCCATCATCGCCCCCCGGCGCGAGCCGGCGCTCATGATCGTTCGGCACATGGTGTCCCAAACGTCCATGAAGGACAGCGGGCCCGATGCATCAGCACCGACACCCGCGACGGGCGCACCCTTCGGCCGAATGGTGGAGAAATCGTAGCCGATGCCGCCGCCCTGCCGCATTGTCAGGGCCGCTTCCTTCAGCATCTCGAAGATCCCACCCATGTTATCGGGGATCGTGCCCATCACGAAGCAGTTGAACAGCGTTACGGTTCTCTCCGTCCCCGCTCCGGCCAGAATCCTTCCGGCGGGAAGAAACGCGAAATCCTCAAGGGCGCCGTAGAACTCGCCCGCCCAATGCTCGGGATCCTCTTCGACGGCCGCCAAAGCGTTTGCGACCCGGCGCCAACTCTCTTCCACCGTCGCATCAATCGCGTCGCCGTCGGGCCGCTTGAAGCAGTATTTCATGTCCCAGATCTGTTGGGAAATTGGCGCGATCTCGACCATATCCGTCTCATCCAGTCTCTCTCGGCGGGCCGCCTGGCGCGGGGCGCCGGCGCTCTTGGTGCCGTCTGTGGCCGACCCTCGATATATAAGATTCGGCCATGCTCTGTTCCAGCAATGTTCTTACTATGTTTCAGCGTCTCGCAGCAGCATAACCGCCGCGTAAACAAGGCCATGGTCGCACGCCGAAAGCCGGAGTTCCACTTTGGCAAAGGCGGAGCCGCCCGGCTATGGCGTTCAGGGCGGCGCGTTTCTAGCCCGACCGCAGCGCGTTTGAGAAGCGAATCCGTGCGGTTGCCGCCAGATACTTTGTGTACTCCACGGCGATCAGCCGCAGCGATCCCGGCGAGCGGATAAGGTCATCCAGCCTGACCTCGGACGGCTGAACCGCGTGCGGAACCAGCTTGATGTCAGGCATTCGGGCCTGCAACTCCAGGAGGGCACGGGGCATATGATAGTTGCTAGTAACGACAATAAGACTTCGAACATCGTGCTGAGTTGACCACGCTGCGGTTTCCCGGGCGTTGCCGATCGTGTCTTGTGCGGTGTGCCCCAACTCGAGGCAGCAGTCCGCGGTGCGCTCGGACAGAGTTCCGCCGCCATCCCGGATGACACTTACCACGTCGGACTTGCCGACCGTGGCACCGACACCTGAGACAAACACGATCGAGACCGTACCCTCTTCCACAAGACCAGCCGCCGCGATCAGGCGTTGGCTGCCACCCGTCAACACCACGGCGGCATCCACGCCCTCGGGCGGTGTATCGGCCGAGCGGGGAATTCGGTCCACAAAGCCCACCAGCCCCACGAGCCATCCGACAGCCCCGGCCACCAGAAGCAAGCTGAGAAGCCGTCTTCGAAAACGACCGGTGCGGCGACGCCTCAAGGTGAACTTACGCGCCATGATCAGCGGGACCGGCGGAGGAGCGCCAGGACGGACCAGCGGGCGGCCATCATTGCCAGCCCGACGGTCATCAGCGGTGTGACGGCGAGGGCCACAGCTTCCGGAAGGAGTCCTGTGTTGAGGGACAGGCGTGTCGAGTCCCAACCGGCGACGAACAACGCGAGCAGAAAGGCGGTCAACAGACCGGCCGCCGTCCCGACAGCAGCACCCTTTCCAGCCGCCGAGGCCACATGCCGTTGGAACCGGGCGGCGATGTAGGCATCCCGGGCCCCCATGATGTGCAAGAGATCGACGATCGGGCGGTGGGTCGCAAGGCCGGTTCTGACCGCGAATATCACGGACACCACCGAGACGAGGCCAATCACCAACAAGACCGCTCCGCCCAGCAGTTCCGCAGACCCCGCGAGGCGGGCAAGGCGTGTGATCCAGCGGCCATGATCGTCGATGACAATGTCAGGCGCGATCTGCTCAAGCCGTGCGGCAAGGAGTTCCAGATCGGCTGGCGTGCTGCTCCCGGCCGTCACATCAATGATCAGCGGCAGCGGCAGGCGCGCGGCAAGATCAGCCCCGATCCAGGGTTCGATCAACGCCCGTGTCCCCGTTGTGGACAGCGGCGTCACTTGACCGATCCCGGGCGTGACCGACAGCACTCTCAACACCTCGGTTACGGCGGCATCGCGCCGCGCGATCCCGTCGGCATCGAGTGTCTGGGGAGCCGGGACCTGGATCGTGATCGATCCGGATAGCTTGAGGTCCCAGGCGTTGGCCACCGCATGCGCGGCCAATGCGCCGGATACGGACAGGATGGCGAGATAGGTCATCACGCCCACCAGCCAGCCGAGAAAACGGCCGGAGGCATCTTCCGCCAATGGGATCGCTTCTGGGCGGGCCACCACGGTTATGTCTCCCCCACCGCTCTTAGGCGACCGGGCACGCGTCTGATGCCCGAGTTCTCAAGGACCAGACGGGGGTGATCAAAGCGGTCGACCAAGGCTTCATTGTGCGTCGCGATGATCACAGTGGTGCCCGTCCGGTGCAATTCCTCGAACAGGAAGAGGAGACGGACCGCGATCCGGTCATCGACATTGCCCGTGGGTTCGTCCGCCAACAACAGATCCGGCCGGGAAATCACAGCCCGTGCGATTGCCACCCGTTGCTGCTGGCCGCCGGAAAGGGTTTCGGGGAGTGCATTGATCTCGCCCTCAAGTCCGACCCATTTGAGAAGCTCCGGCACGTGTTTCCGGATGGATGCCTCCCGCTCTCCGGCCAGGCGCAGGGGAAGCGCCACATTGTCGTGCGCGGACAGGTGAGGGATCAGTCTGAAGTCCTGGAAGACGACCCCTATGCGCCGCCGCGTATCCGGGCGCTCCGACCTTGGCAACAGATCCAGGTCCCGGTCGAACAGATGGACCTTTCCGGAAAGCGGCGGCAGATCGAGGTAGAGAACCTTGAGGAGTGTCGATTTGCCCGCACCGCTCTCGCCGATCAGGAAATGGAAAGACCCTTCGGGCAGGGCGATCGACGTGTCGGTCAAAATCGGCGCGGACCGATCGTAGCCGATTGATACGTTCTCAAACCGAATCACCGTGCCGCCGTCCCTTGCACAGGATGTTTAGCGCCTCGCGCCCGCCTAGAATTCCAGATCCGGGCCGTCGACGCCACGGTATGCCCCGAATATGCGTTGGATATGGCGGGATGCGGTGGTGGAGCGCGTCCTCTATACTGTTTTGCGCGACGGTCGGAACGGCAAAGCCATGCGAATCATCTGTCCCAACTGCGAGACGTCCTTCGATGTGCCAGACGGCGCGATCGGCGAAGACGGCCGCAAACTGAAGTGCAGCCGGTGTGAGCACCGGTGGCATCAGATGCCGGTGGAGGAGGAACCGGAGCCGGCATTCGAGATGTTCGGTACCGGTGAGGCCGACAAGCAGCCCGAGGGTGCGATCGAGGGTGCGGAGGGCGAGGACGTCAAGGGCTTCGCCAGGATGATGCGGTTCCGGCGGAAGAAGGTGAAGAAGGGCCCGAGCCGACCCTATATCCTTTATACACTTCTGGCTCTGATGGTGCTGATTCCGGCGACGACGTTGCTGGCAAGGACCGCTTTCGTCGATCTATGGTTTCCGTCCGCCAAGCTATACGACAGCATCGGGCTCCATGTTTCCGTTCCGGGGGAGGGGTTGGAGATCCGTGAGATGGCGGCGTGGCGAAAAGAGCAGGGGCCGCTGAGGATTCTGGTTCTCTCGGGGAAGATCACGAACCGCACCGAGCTGCAGCTTACCGTTCCAACCTTGGAAGCGTTGGTGACGGACCCGGAGGGTGTGCAGGTTCAGCGTTGGGTGCTTCCAGCGAATACCACGCAACTTGTTCCGGGTGAGACAACGGAGTTCCAGGCGGAGTTCGCCATGCCCGAACAGGAAGCCACCACGATCACCGTCACCTTCACGGATGAGAAGCTCCAGGAAGAAGGATCGCTCGGCTACTAGGGGATGCATCGCCCCCATGTTCGGTAAGGCGTGGCTCAGCGGGGGCCGGTGGTCGCCCCCGTAGGCCGGACGGCATCCCAAGCAGCCTCGTTGGTGAGATAAATGGCCGTGTCCGTGATGAAGTTTGCGGCGACGAACGTCGCCCCGCCAATGGCGCCAGCACCGAACAGATACCCCACACCGAAGTTCCGGACCGCGTTGAGGATCCGGTAATTGGCTGTTTTGATCGCAAGCGTGTAGGGCGTCATCTCCTCTGTCGTCGGTCCGTAAGCCGTCCAGGCGTACTCGTAGGGGAAATAGAGACCTGCCGCCGATACAGCGTTCACGACAAGAAAGCTGCTGCCTGTCACAGCACTGCCCCCAAGGATCACGGCGAAGAGGCCCAGGTCCGACAGGTTTGCGACGGCCTGATAGGACAGCGTCTTGTACGCGGACCGTTCCAATGTGCTCAGCGTGCCCATCGGGGGCTCGGCCTGCCCCTCTGCGCGCGCAGGGACGGCCAAGGACGGGAGCATAAGGCTGATCAGAAGCAGGGCCGCCACAATCCTGCGCAGGCGATACAATGGGGCTGTCGGGATCGTCCGTGCTGTCATGGTGGCTGCCTGTTCGTCCCGATGCTCTCGACGCCCGCGCCGCCCCGGTGTATCGGCTCTGAGGGAAGGGTGACCGCATGCGTCTGACCGTTCAAGGGGTTGATCATCGCTACGGCGCGCTGGAGGCGCTGACCGGCATCGATCTTGAGATCGACTCCGGCGAGATCGTGGCGCTCGTCGGACCATCGGGCTGCGGGAAATCAACACTGTTGTCGATTCTGGGCGGCCTGCTGGAGCCTTCCCGGGGCCGCGTCGCCCAGTCCGGAACAGTGCCGGACGGTTGTCTTGTGCCAATCACTTATGTTTTCCAGGACTTCTCGCTGTTGCCTTGGCGGACCGTTGAAGGAAACGTCGATCTGGTCTTGGAAGACCGGGGCCTGACCAACGCCGACCGCCGCGAGCGCATCGATGCGGTCCTGGCCAAGACCAAGCTCTCGGATTTCCGCGCCGCCCTTCCGAAACAACTCTCCGGCGGAATGCGTCAGCGTGTTGGGATTGCGCGTGCGCTCGCGGCAAACCCGGCCGTGTTGCTGATGGATGAGCCCCTGTCCGCGCTGGATGCCCAGACCCGGACACTGCTCCTGGAGGACTTCGCCGAGTTGTTCCGGACGACCCCGGTGACGGGGGTCTATGTCACCCATACGCTGTCTGAGGCGGTACGGCTGGCCAATCGCATCGTTGTGTTGCGGCGGCGGCCGGGTGCGATCAAGGAGATCCTCGAGGTGCCGGTTCCCCTTGGGGAGCGATCACCGCGTGATCCGATGCTTCTTCAACTGGAGGAGCGGTTGTGGGATCTGATCCGGGACGAGGCGGTCGCGGCGGATCGGGAGTTGGACAATGGCTGAGACCGACCGGTCCCGCATCTCTGAAGACGGCCGCACAGTCCCTTTCCGGGCAGCCGGATTCACGCCCCGGTCGAACGCGGTTGCCGCGGTTGTGAGCGGACTGACCATTGTCGGGTTGTGGCAGTTTGGCTCGTGGAGCGGTGTCATCTCGCCGCTAACCATGCCGAGCCCCTTGGAAGTGACCTTGGCGCTGATCGCCGTTGCAGAAAGCGGAGAGCTTCTGAAGCACGTCAGCGCATCGGTTCAGCGGCTCGTTCTCGGCTGGTCGATTGGCGCATCCAGCGGACTGTTGCTTGGGTTCCTGATCGGCGTCTTCTCCTGGGCCCGCTCCCCGGGGATCACGGTCGTCTCTGCCCTTTTCCCGATCCCGAAGATCGCGTTGCTGCCGCTGTTCATCATCTGGTTCGGGATCGGCGAGCCGTCGAAGGTGGCGACGATCGCGTTCGGTGTGTTCTTTCCCACGGTCATCAGCACGTTCGGTGCCGTCGACAACGTGCCGAGAAACCTGATCCGTATGGGCCAGAGTTTCGATCTCAGCACGGTCTCGATCATCCGCAAGATCGTGCTGCCCGGGGCTTTGCCGGGCATCCTGTCCGGCTTTCGCATCTCCGCATCGATCGGGATCATCCTGCTTGTCGCGGCCGAGATGATTGGTGCCGAGTTTGGCATCGGCGCGTTCATCTTGGCGGCGGGCAACCTCTATCAGACAGACCAGTTGATCGCCGGGGTGGTGATGCTGTCGTTGCTGGGATTGGTCGTCGCCACGCTGATCGGTTGGGCCGAGAAATGGCTGCTTTCCTGGCGATAGAGCCACCGGATCGCGGAAAACCCTAAAGAAACGATTTGTTTTCTTCTCCCGCGGCAGTATAGCCAGCGCACCCCGAACGAGGGGACCGGCCTCGGAGCACCCGGCTTCGGCGGCTTGCCCAGTCAGCCCACCGCCACACTGTCGGTCGGCGCGTGGCGAGAAGTGGAAACTGCTGATGATTGTCCTAGACGGCGGCATGGGCCGTGAGTTGGCGCGGATCGGCGCCCCGTTCCGACAGCCGGAATGGTCGGCCCTCGCGCTTATCGAAAAGCCGGACTCGGTTCGCGAGGTCCATGATTCCTTTGCAATGGCGGGTGCGGACATCTTGACGACGAATGCCTACGCCGTTGTCCCGCATCATATCGGTGAGGAGCGGTTCCAGCGTGACGGGGCGCGGCTTGCCCGGCTTGCTGCGGAACTGGCCCGCGCGGCGGCAGATGCCGCAACGCCGCGCCGCCGGGTCGCGGCCTCTGTTCCGCCATTGTTCGGCTCCTACCGTCCGGATCTGTTTGAAGCGGATCGGGCGCATGAGCTTTGGGAGGTTCTCGTGAAGGCGCAGGCGGATCTGTCCGACCTGCTTCTCGGCGAGACCCTGTCGAGCATCGAGGAGACCAACGCGCTTCTGGACGTCTGTCTCCGGACCGATCTCCCCATCTGGCTGTCGGCGACGTTGGACGATGATCAGCCGACTCTCCGGTCGGGTGAAAGCGTGTCCGCTTGGCTTGAGGCGGTCGATGCCGCAGATCCGGATCATCGAGTGGAAGCGATCCTGTTCAACTGCACCCAGCCTGAGATGATGGCGGACGGTGTTGTTGAGGCGCATGGGCACGCCGCCCGGAGGGATCGCCCAATCGGTGTGTACGCGAACGCGTTTCCGAAGCAGGGCCGCGCTGCGACATCGAACAAGACCCATCACACGCTGCGCGACGACATCACACCGGACCGTTATGTGCAGTTTGCCGCCGAGTGGCAGTCCTTGGGGGCGACCATGATTGGCGGCTGTTGTGGTGTGGGCCCCGACTTCATTTCGGCCTTGAAGGCGCGGCTGGCGGCCTGAGGTCGATCCACCGGACCCGAAGCGGCAGCAGGGAGCCAGACAGTGCTGGGAGGCCTCGGTCCACCTGGTTTTGAGCGCCGGGTGCTACTCGCCATGTGCGTTCTGATTTTTGCCAATCAACTCGGTTTCGGGGCGATGGTGCCGTCTCTACCGCTGTACGCGGAGAGCTTTGGCGTGTCGGCCACGGCGATCGGGATGGCGGTCGCCGCATTTGGTGCGGCCCGGTTCGCACTCTCCGTCCCGGCGGGCATTGTCTCGGATGCTTGGGGGCGGCGTCCAGCGCTGGCCATTGGAGCTTTGCTGTCCACCTCTGGCAATGTCTGGAGCGTGTTCGCCGAGGCGTATCCAGAGTTTCTGATCGCCCGGTTCGTCGCCGGCGGTGAGGCGGGGATGATTGTCACCACCGGAGCCATTGTTCTGGCGGACATCACCACCCCATCGTTCCGGGGCCGGGCGATGGCGATCTACATGGTGACCTTCATCTTTGCGGTCGGCATCGGCCCCCTGCCCGGCGGCGTGCTCGCCACCGCGTATGGTCTGGCGGCACCCTTCTGGTTCTGCGCGGGCGCCAGTCTGCTGGCAGGGATTGTCGCTCTCCTCGCGGTGGGAGAAACCCGGCACCTTGCCCAGGAAAAGGCGCCGAAAGACGAGCCGCGCATGGCGTTCTTTGCCCAGGTGCGCCACCTGACCGGGCAGATCGGCTTTGTTCTGGTCAGCGGGATCGCCTTGGTTCACGCGCTGACGCGGACCGGCGGGCTGTTCAATGTGGTTCCTGTCCTGGGGAGCCTTCGGCTGGATCTGTCGGTAGCGGAGATCGGCAGCGGCATGGCGGTGGGCAGTGTTCTTGGGCTTCTGGCGACCTACCCCGCCGGCATGGTGGCCGACCGGTGGGGCCGCAAGGCTGTCATCGTTCCGGCGACCCTGGTGACGGCAGGGTCGTTTCTGTTGTTCATGATCGCGGACGGATTCCTGGTCTTTGCGGCGGCGTGTGTGATCTGGGGTATCGCATCATCTGTCGGCGGGGCGGCACCGGGGGCTTATGCCGCCGACAGCGCGCCGCCGGGCATGAACGCATCGGCAATCGGGATTTTCCGGATGATCGGTGACATCGGCTATGTGGTCGGCCCGATCGGCCTTGGGCTGATTGTCGATCTGGAGGGACCGGAGGCGGCCCTGCTGCTTGCCGCGGCCCTGCTCGTTGCGATTGGTGCCGCGTTCGCCAGCCTCGCACCGGAGACCTATCGGGCCAAACAATGAACCCCTTGGAAGAGGTCAGTTGAACTCGGCCCGGATGGCGTCGGAGTGCGCCCCAAGCTCGGGCACCGGCCGGAAATCGGGCGCCGTGCCGTCAACCCGTGCCGGCGGCGCGACCACATCGACGGTACCCACCGCGGTCTCGACCGGGACCCGATGCAGCGCTGGGTGGGCCAGGACGTCGGCGACCTCGTTCACACGGCCATAGGCGATCTTCGCTTTCTCCAGCAGACCGCACACAGCTTCCCGTGCGGTGGCCTCGAACACCTTGGCGATCTCCGCATCAAGGAAAGCCCGGTTCTCAAGCCGGGCCGGGTTGTCTACGAGGCGCGCATCGTCGGCGAGGCTTTCGTTGCCCAACACCTCTGCGCAGAAGCGCCGCCACTCCCGCTGGTTCTGAATCGCGATCATGACGGCCTCACCACCGGCGCAGGGATAGGCGCCATAGGGTGCGATCATCGGGTGATGCAAGCCGACCCGCTGTTGTGCCAACGTACCGTAAGCCGCCTGTAGCAGCGGTGGCGACATCCACTCGGCCATGCCGCCGAACATGGACACTTCGATCCCGCTGCCGACACCCGTCCGGCTTCGTTTCAAAAGCGCTTCCAGCACCGCAATCTGGGCGTACATGCCGCACGCGATGTCGCAGATCGAAACACCGACCCGTCCCATGGCATCCGGGGTTCCGGTCACCGACGTGATGCCGCTCTCTCCCTGGACCAGAAAGTCGTAGGCTTTCATCTGGGAATAGGGTCCGTCTGATCCGTAGCCGCTGATATCGACCGTCACGAGGCCAGGATTGAGGGCTCGCATCTCATCCGAGCCGAGCCCCGCCCGTCCCGTAGCACCCGGAGCGAGATTTTGGATGAAGACGTCCGCCTTCGACAGGATGCGCCGAAGCAAGGCATTGTCGTCCGGATCCTTGATGTCGCAGACGAGGCTCTCCTTGCCGCGGTTCAGCCAGACGAAGAACGCGCTCAAACCCTTGATCTGCCTGTCATAGCCGCGGGCGAAGTCCCCTTCCGGCCGCTCGACCTTGATGACCCGGGCGCCTGCGTCGGCGAGCCGTGAGGAGCAGTATGGGGCCGCCACCGCCTGCTCTAGCGTCACAACCAGCATGCCGTCCAGTGCACCTGTCATTCCAATACCCCGGGGATCTGTTTCGCGTGGAATTACTGAAGAATAGGGCCAAAGGCGCCGGACGGGCGATCAATTCGCGGACAGGTCATGAAGGGCTTCTGCTGGGCGCGATAGGGCTACTTGTCGGACTGGGGCAGATCGCCTAGTCCATAACGGTGCATCTTCGAGTAAAGGCTCTGACGGCTGAGACCCAGCATCTCGGCGGCTGAGGCTCTGTTGTCCCGGGTCAAACGGAGGGCCGCCTCGATGCACAGGCGCTCAACCACATCCGTGGCCTCCCGGGTCAACTCCTTGAGGGACACGCGGCCGACGAGTTCGGCCAACTGCTCCACCGAGTCCGGCAGGGTCCGGTCGGCGATCACCTGCTGGGCGGAAATGCGCGTCGCGGTGCTTCGGATCGAGAAGCCGATATGACCGCCCGATGCATCCCGCACCATCGTGGCTGAAATCTCGACGGGTTCGCTTGTGCCGAAGTCGCTGCGCAGGACCGTGGCGAACGCCTTGATCGAACCCAACTCACGAAGGTTGGAGAGGAGGACGGCCGCGTCCACGCTCGACCTGCCAAGCCAACGTTCGAGAGACACGCCCTGAGCCTGCTCGACACTGCCCAATTGCACGAGGTCGACGAACGCCGGATTGGCGGTGAGAATCGTCAGATCCTCTTTGGTGACCACGAAACCGTCCGGCAACTGATCCACGACCGTGGACAACGGCTTTGCGGCATAGTCGGTTTCGCGAGGCTGCGGTTGGCCTGCTTCCGTCGATAGCCGGACGAGAAAACTGCTGGTGTTGTCCTGGCGGAACATCGACGTCGAGATCCGCACCTGCGGTCCAGCCGTCCAGGGGCCGCTTTCCTCGGTTGGCGACGCCAAGCGAACCTTGATCTCCTCCGGCTGGCCGCCAACGCGAACAAGTGCGAACTGTGAGTGAACGTCGGCCCGGCCTTTCTCGTCGATGAGTTCGATGAAGTCGCGTTCGACAACGTGTCCACTTCCACTGGCAAAAAGTCTATTGGCCGCAGGATTGGCCTCAACCACCCGATGGGTCGACGAGTCGACGACGAGAACGGCCTCCGCGGCGAGATGGAACAGTAGCCGGTATCGCGCCTCGGCCTGCCGCCAGCGGGAGTAGTCCCGCTCCATCGACTGCTGCGCGCTCAAGAGGCGGAGCTGCAGATTGGATACGGCCTGAAGACTCCGGCCCACGGCGATCATTCGGCCGGAACTGTCCAGACGCATCACGGAATAACGAACCGGCAGGTCCTGGGCGCCCGGAATCGGGTGATTGACCTGACGCCACCGGGTTCTGGGGCGGTCAGCCGCATCGGAGAGAGACTCGATGATCTTCTCTTTGCTTTCCACCGTGACAGTGTCGACCCACAGTTTTCCAATCCAATTCTGTATCTCGGGGATCGGCAGGGCCTGATCATCGCCGAATGCCACATCCACCACGATGCCTTCGGCGTCCAATGCAATGGCGATGTCGGCAGCAGCGGTTATAAGCGTGCTGGCGACCTCCTCATCCAGGGGACCCAGCGAGGAAGATGGAGATCTAAAAAAATGCGGCCGCTCTTCAGGGGCGAGGCTAATCATGGGAACTCATGTTCTACTGATCTGAAGGAATGGGTTTGCGAACGCTCGCAGAGAAGTCTGTCGATGCCAGGGCAAGTGAGTCGGCGACCGTCACACCATCGAGTCCATTGCTGACGACGGCATCGGCGCCTAACGCCGAACCAAGATCCGGATCCTGAGCCACGAGGTTGCCGCCCAAGATGATCCTGACGGTTGGATTTAGGGAAAGGCGGCGGGTCACTTGTATGGCCGCCGCCGCCTGCTCCTTCAGCGTCTCACCGCTGATGGAGAACCCGACAACGGCGAAGGGTTCGCGTTGGACCAGTGCCGCCAGGTCATCGATTTTTGCGACCGGCTCGTCACTCACATCCCAGCCCGCGCGCCGGAAGAATTCTCCGGCCATCAGCGCACCGAAGATGTGGTCCTCACCAGGAACAGGCAGGATCAGTGCCCTTCGGCCGTGCCAGACCGGACTGCCCAACGCCTGGAACGATGGCCCGAAGTCTCTAAGAAGGCGTTGAAGGACGCTGATACCGACGGTTACTTCGGCGAAATCACACGCGTCCGAAACCCATTGGGCGCCAAGCTCCTGCGCGGCTGGTCCGAGGAGATCAAGAAACACCCGTTCCAGACCGAGTCCCCGTGACATGAACTGATCGATGATTGTCCGCGCCGCATCCTTGTCACAACGCGCCGCAGCGGCGGCAAGGCGAGCGACATCCCGTGGCGCCGGGTTCATTCCATTGCTTGATTCGCGGTCGGATACCGAAGCGATTTGCGCCGATTGTGCTGAAACATTCGGGTTCTGGTTTCCGCCGTGCAGCATCATCAATCGAGGTATAATCTCACCTTGAACCAAGCTCGACAGGTCGTCGTCGGCGCCTGTCCGAGAGGACTCCGACCAATCCGGCGCACCACGCCCCCGCCCGCTCCTTGGCGGACCCGGATCCCGAGGCGGTCCGCCTCTGCCCGTGGCATGCGTCATGGGTCGTTTCCCCTACGCCCCGCCACGATCCGGGTTTCCCTGAACACAGCGAGACAACGGCTTTGCGACTGCCGCTCTCAGCATTTCTCAGTGGTGACTAAGCCGGTCCCATCCGACGAACCCACACAGCCGATATTGAAACACCGATCGCGTCGCTCCGATAGAGAGCAGTTCCACAATAGTGTCGGCTTTCTCGCGAATTTTGTAAAGTTAGCTTGACGTCCATCTTTATTGACATACCCAAAATCGGCCCTTTAAAGTTTTCTTTCCAGGCGCTTGGTGGGGCTAGCCATCACCTCCTGGGGGGGAGATTGCCGATGAAACGGCGGCCGATCGGAGGAACATCAAAGGCGATTTACACGCCGGAAGAACGGCGGCGGCGCGATGAAAGCGTCTGGACCGTCGTGCAGGGCGTACTCGCTCCCGTACAGTTCCTCGTCTTTGTCGTCAGCTTGTGGCTTGTTGTCCGGTATCTCATTACAGGTGAAGGGTTTTTCGCCGCGACCGTCTCCGTCGTGGTGAAGACCGGGTTCCTCTACGCGATCATGGTAACCGGGTCGATCTGGGAGAAGGTCGTCTTTGAGCGCTGGCTTTTCGCGCCTGCCTTCTTCTGGGAGGACGTGGTCAGCATGGCCGTGATCGCGCTTCACTCGGCGTATCTCGTGATGCTGTTTGCCGGGTGGGGAACGGCGCATGAGCAGATGTATGTCGCCCTTGCGGCTTATGTGACCTACGCGGTCAATGCGGCCCAGTTCCTGCTGAAGCTTCGCGCCGCCCGTCTTTCCCGCCCAAGTCTCGACGTCGATGGCGTGGATGAGAACGCCGGCGTTCGGGAGGCTGCGGTATGAGCGCGTTGACCACTGTGGATGATCGTCCGGCCACGGGGTGTGTCGACGCGCCGGTCCTCAAGGAGCACGGCCAACGGGAAGTCTTTTGCGGCCTGACTGGCATCATCTGGCTCCACCGGAAGATCCAGGATGCATTCTTCCTGATCGTCGGATCTCGAACCTGCGCGCACCTCATGCAATCGGCCGCAGGGGTGATGATCTTCGCCGAGCCCCGGTTTGCGACGGCGATTATTGAAGAGCGGGATCTTGCGGGGCTTGCCGATGCAAACGACGAGCTCGACCGGGTCGTAACCCGGCTGTTGGAGCGGCGGCCGGATATCAAGCTGTTGTTCCTTGTCGGGTCCTGCCCATCCGAAGTCATTAAGCTCGATCTGTCCCGCGCCGCGCAGCGCCTGTCCCGGACAGCCGCCCCCGGTGTGCGGGTCCTGAACTATTCCGGCAGCGGGATCGAGACCACGTTCACGCAAGGCGAGGATGCGTGTCTTACGGCACTCGTACCCGCATTGCCGATGGAACCCGAGGACGAGGATACGTCCCTTCTGGTCGTTGGCGCGTTGGCGGATGTGGTTGAGGATCAGATGCGCCGGATCTTCACGGCGATGGGCGTCGAGCGGGTGTCGTTCTTCCCGCCACGACGGTCAACGGAGCTCCCTCCCGTCGGCCCAAACACCAGATACATCCTCGCCCAACCATTCCTGGGTGAGACCGCACGGGCATTGGAAGACCGTGGTGCACAACGGATCGCGGCCCCGTTCCCCTTGGGTGCGGAGGGCAGCCGGCTTTGGTTTGAGGCGGCGGCCGGGGCTTTGGCCGTGCCGCGGGACCGGGTCGCAGCCGCCATCGCGCCGAGCCTTGAGCGGGCGGACAAGGCGCTCTCCCGCTACCGGGATCAGCTTTCCGGCAAGCGCATGTTCCTCTTCCCCGATTCCCAACTGGAGGTGCCGCTGGGCCGCTTCCTGGCGCGGGAGTTGGGCGTTGAGTTGATCGAGGTCGGAACCCCCTATCTTCACCGACAGCATCTGGCCGAGGAACTGGCCATGCTGCCGGCTGGAACGACCCTGTCCGAGGGGCAGAATGTCGACAACCAGTTGGATCGCTGCCACGCGGCCGCCCCGGATCTGACGGTCTGCGGTCTCGGCTTGGCCAACCCGCTTGAGGCGGACGGCCTGGCGACGAAGTGGTCCATCGAGTTTCTGTTCACGCCGATCCAGGGGTTCGAGCAGGCGGGCGACCTCGCCGAGCTGTTCGCCCGCCCGCTGGTCCGCCGCACCCGGTTGGAGGTGTAGGCCGTGCAGCTGACCATGTGGACATACGAGGGACCGCCCCATGTGGGGGCCATGCGCATCGTCACGGCGATGGAGAAGACCCACTACGTCCTGCACGCCCCCCAGGGCGACACCTACGCCGATCTTCTGTTCACCATGATCGAGCGGCGGAAGAAGCGGCCGCCGGTGACCTACACCACGTTCCAGGCGCGGGATCTCGGCTCCGACACGGCGGAGATCTTCAAGACCGCGGCCCGCGAGGCCTATGAGCGGTTCCAGCCTGAGGCCCTGGTGGTCGGTGCCTCCTGCACGGCCGAGTTGATCCAGGATGATCCGGGTGGCCTTGGCCGCGCGTTGGGCCTGCCGGTACCCCTGATCCCGCTTGAGCTGCCCTCCTACCAGAAGAAGGAGAACTGGGGCGCCGCGGAAACTTTCTATCGGATCGTCCGGACCTGTGCCGAGCCCACGGTCGATGATCAGCGCGCTGAAAGGTCCAAAGGCTCCCGCCCCGTGTGCAACATTCTGGGGCCGACAGCCTTGGGTTTCCGGCACCGGGACGATCTGGCCGAGATCAAGCGCCTGCTCGACCGCATGGGGATTGATGTCAATCTGACGGCCCCCTGGGGGGCGAGCCCGTCGGAACTCACACGGCTTGGTGATGCCGACTTCAACGTCGTGCTGTATCCGGAGATCGCGGAGACCGCCGCGCGGTGGCTGGAGCGGGCGTTCGGGCAGAAATGGACGAAGACCGTGCCCATCGGCGTGGGTGCGACGAGGGCTTTCATCGCTGAAGTGGCGGACCTTGCCGGACTCGACCCGGAAGCGGCTCTGGAAGATGACGAAGCGCGGATGCCTTGGTACTCCCGCTCCATCGATTCCAACTATCTGACAGGTAAGCGGGTTTTCGTCTTCGGCGACGCGACCCATGCCATGGCGGCGGCCCGTGTGGCCAAGGAGGAGTTCGGATTCGAGGTCGTTGGTCTTGGAACCTACAGCCGCGAGTACGCCCGCGCCGTCCGGGCTCTGGCCGAGGAACTCGGTGTCGAGGCACTGATCACCGACGACTACCTGGATGTGGAATCCCGCGTTCAGGAGCTGCAGCCGGAGCTGGTTCTTGGGACCCAGATGGAACGGCATATCGCCAAACGCCTGGGCGTGCCCTGTGCTGTGATCTCCCAACCGGTTCATGTCCAGGATCACCCGGCCCGCTATTCCCCCCAGATGGGCTTCGAGGGAGCGAACGTCCTTTGGGACACCTGGGTGCATCCGCTGATGATGGGCCTGGAAGAGCATCTTCTGCAGATGTTCCGAGAGGACTTCGAGTTCCACGATGACGCGGCCCCGTCCCATTTGGGACACGGTACCGTGGCGCGTGCTGAGGCGGCGGAACCCGCTGCCGATGTGGCCGTTGTCGACCGCCCCGATCCCGGGCCGGAAGCCCCCGCCACCGATGGTGCGGTGGTCTGGGCCCTCGAGGCGGAAAAGGAACTCAAGAAGATCCCGTTCTTCGTGCGCGGCAAAGCACGGCGGAATACCGAGGCCTTCGCGCGGGAGCGAAGCGTATCAACCATCACTGTCGAGACCCTGTACGATGCCAAGGCGCATTTCGGACGCTGACCGAAAAGCTGCCCGGGCCGTCTCGGCACGGGTGGTGATGATCACGCTGGACAGCCACGCCGCCGGCGCGGTCGAGCGGGCGCGGCGGGATCTCACCCGGGAGATGCCGGGCCTGGTGCTCGACTTCCATGTGGCCTCCCATTGGGACACGGACCCGGAGAGCCTCGCCTCCTGCAAGGCCGACATCGCCCGCGCGGACGTGATCTTTGTCTCGATGTTGTTCATGGAGCCGCACGTACAGGCGATTCTCCCGGATCTGGAAGCCCGCCGCGATCACTGTGATGCCCTGGTCGGATGCGTATCGGCTGGGGAGATCATCAAGCTGACCCGGATGGGCGGCTTTGCCATGGCCAATGCCGACAAGGGTCCGATGGCGCTTCTCAAGCGGCTTCGTGGTTCTCCGAAAAAAGGGGCAAGTTCCGGATCGGGACAGATGGCGATGCTGCGCCGTTTGCCGCGAATCCTGAAGTTCGTGCCCGGCTCCGCCCAGGATCTCCGCGCGTACTTCCTGACGATGCAGTATTGGCTTGCCGGATCGGAAGCCAATCTGAGCAACCTCGTCCGCTATCTCCTCGACCGCTATGCGGATGGCGATCGCAAGGCACTTCGCGGCGCGCTCAATCCCACGCTGCCGATCGAGTATCCGGATGTCGGGCTCTACCATCCCCGGATTGAGGGCGGGATGACGACCGATCTGGCCTGCCTGCCGGGGCCAGAGCGCAAGAGCGGGACCAAGGGTACCGTCGGTCTGCTGCTGATGCGCTCCTACGTCCTCTCCGGCGACACGGGACACTTCGACGGCGTGATTGCCGCATTCGAAGCCCGGGGGATGCGCGTCATACCCGCCTTCGCAAGCGGCCTCGATGCGCGCCCGGCCGTCGATCGTTACTTCCGGGACGGTGAGCGGACCACGATTGACGCCCTGGTATCGCTAACGGGTTTCTCCTTGGTCGGGGGACCCGCCTACAACGATTCCGATGCCGCCCGTGCGGTTCTGACCGAGTTGGATGTCCCCTACGTCGTCGCGCAGCCGCTTGAGTTCCAGTCTCTGGAGTCCTGGCGCCATGATGGGCGGGGTCTCTCCCCGGTTGAGACGACGATGATGGTGGCGATCCCGGAGATCGACGGGGCGGTGGCGCCGACCGTGTTCGGCGGGCGCTCTGCCGAGACCGCCGATGGGCAGCCGAGAGCCATGCGGTCGGATGAGGAGCGGACCGATGCCCTGGCCGCCCGTGTCGAGAAGATGGTCCGCCTGCGGGCGACCGCGAAGTCTGACCGGACGGTTGCCATTGTTCTGTTCAACTTCCCCCCGAACGGCGGTGCAACCGGGACGGCGGCGCACCTGTCGGTGTTCGAGTCCCTCTACAACACGCTGAATGGGCTGGCGGACGACGGCTACAAAGTCGACGTGCCGGAGAGTG
Organism: Thalassobaculaceae bacterium; assembly: GCA_963691835.1. Lineage (GTDB taxonomy): Bacteria > Pseudomonadota > Alphaproteobacteria > Thalassobaculales > Thalassobaculaceae. The sequence continues at coordinate 1,097,814 of OY829383.1, read as the reverse complement.
CGGATGCGCTGCGTGACGCGATCCTCACGGGTAACAGCGCAAAGTTCGGGACCGATGCGAACGTTCTGGCGACGGTCGGCGCGGATGATCACGTCCGAACCGAGCCGTACTTGGATGAGATTGAGGCCCAATGGGGTCCAGCACCGGGCCGCCATCTGACGGACGGCCGGTCTCTCTTCGTGTTGGGAGAGCGGTTCGGCAACGTCGTCGTCGCGGTCCAACCAGGCTTCGGATACGAGGGCGACCCGATGCGCCTGCTGTTTGAAAGCGGGTTCGCGCCGACCCATGCGTTCTCCGCCTTCTACCGCTGGCTTCGGACCGAGTTGGACGCGGACGCCGTGCTTCACTTCGGGACACACGGCGCGCTTGAGTTCATGCCGGGCAAGCAGGCCGGGATGACCGGCTCCTGTTGGCCGGAGCGGCTGATCGGGGACTTGCCGAATCTTTATCTCTACGCCGCCAACAATCCATCCGAAGGCACGATTGCGAAACGCCGGGCCGGGGCGACGCTGATCAGCTATCTGACACCGGTCCTCGCGAAGGCGGGCCTCTACAAGGGTCTGATCGATCTGAAGGCTTCCATCGAGCGGTGGCGCGGCTTGCCGCCCGAGGCCGGTGAGGAACGGGCCCGGCTCGTGCCCCTCATCCAGGCCCAGGCGGCGGAGTTGGATCTTGTCCCGACGAGCCCGGAATGGGCACCCGACGAGGATGCGGCGATCCTGGCGCTCAACACATCCGTTGCGGAAATCGAGGCCACGCTCATCCCACACGGCCTCCACGTCGTCGGCGCCCCGCCGACCGCAGAGCAGCGCGCGGATCTCCTGCAATCGATGGCCGATGCGCAAGACGCCGTCTCAGAGCAGGACGTCCTCGACCGGGAAGCGATCGACGCGGTGATCGCAGGTGTTTCGCCGAAAAAGGCGGCGTCAATGGGCGGCAAGCGCGCCAGCCGCGAACGCGTTGCACACCTGACCGATATTGTTCGGCTCGACGCGCTGATCGCCGAGGATCATGAGACCCCCGCCATCTTGCGCGCGCTTGATGGACGGTATGTGCAGCCCGCACCCAGCGGCGATCTTGTGCGGAACCCGGAGATCCTGCCGACTGGGCGGAACATTCACGGCTTCGATCCGTTCCGGATCCCGAGCGCGTTCGCCATCGCCGATGGAACCCGGCAGGCCGACCGTCTCGTGGCGCGCCATCTTGAGGACGGCAACCCGCTGCCCGAGACGATCGCCATGGTTCTTTGGGGCAGCGACAACTTGAAGAGCGAAGGTGGGCCGATCGCTCAGGCCCTCGCCCTCATCGGCGCCAAGCCCCGGTTCGACGGGTACGGACGTCTCAGTGGAGCAGCACTCATTCCACTGGAGGAGCTCGGCAGGCCCCGCATCGATGCTGTGATGACACTGTCGGGGATCTTCCGAGATCTTCTGCCGCTTCAGACGAAACTGCTCGCCGAGGCTGCCTACTTGGCGGCGACGGCGGAGGAGCCGGAAGAGCAGAACTTCGTCCGGAAGCACGCGCTCGCCTACGCGGCGGAGCACAACTGCGACATCGAGAAAGCAGCGCTCCGGGTCTTTGGTAACGCGGACGGGGCCTATGGCTCCAACGTCAATCACCTGATCGACAGCGGTGCGTGGGCCGAAGAGGACGATCTGGCGGAGGCGTACACAAAGCGGAAATGCTTCGCCTATGGCCGGGACGGCCGTCCGAGCCGGGAAGCGGGCCTTCTGTCCTCCGCGCTGGCGGATGTTGACCTTGCCTATCAGAACCTTGAATCGGTCGAACTCGGGGTCACGACCCTCGACCATTACTTCGACACGCTTGGCGGTATTGGACGGGCGGTGAAGCGGGAAACCGGCGCCCAGATCCCGGTCTACATCGGCGACCAGACACGCGGCGAAGGCGTCGTCCGCACCTTGGACGAACAGGTCTCGCTGGAAGTCCGGACCCGCATGCTGAACCCCAAATGGTATGAGAGCATGCTCGCCCACGGCTACGAAGGTGTGCGCCAGATCGAGGCGCATGTGACGAATACGCTCGGCTGGTCCGCGACCACCGGCGCGGTTGAGCCGTGGGTCTACCAGAAGATCTCACAAACCTTCGTGCTCGACGATGAGATGCGGGAGCGCCTCGCCGCGCACAACCCGAAGGCCTCGATGAAGATGGCGAGCCGTCTGCTTGAGGCGCATGAGCGCAATTACTGGACACCGGACGAAAGCGTGCTGGAGGCCTTGCGCCGTGCCGGTGACGACTTGGAAGACCGGCTTGAAGGCGTCGGCGACACCGCGGGAGTGGCGGCATGAGCGCGACGCCAACCTTCTCTGCGATCCCCACCGAGGGTTTCGCTGTGATCCCGAAAGGGGGATGGACATGACACCGTTGGACGATAACGCGGGCCTGCGGAAGCGGCCGGACGGAGAGGGCAGCGTTCAGGTCCGGATGGACCCCTCGCTTCATATCGGCAAGGCCAAGGTCTTCGCCGTTTACGGCAAGGGCGGCATCGGCAAGAGCACGACCTCTTCGAACCTTTCCGTGGCGTTCTCGAAGCTCGGCAAAAGGGTTCTGCAGATCGGCTGTGACCCCAAGCACGACTCGACCTTCACGCTGACTAAATGTCTCGTGCCGACCGTCATCGACGTGCTGGAGCAGGTGGATTTCCATACCGAAGAGCTTCGGGCCGAGGACTTCGTCTACGAAGGGTTCAACGGTGTGATGTGCGTCGAGGCGGGCGGCCCGCCGGCGGGAACCGGCTGTGGCGGCTATGTGGTTGGCCAGACCGTGAAGTTGCTCAAGGAGCACCATCTTCTCGACGACACGGACGTGGTGATCTTCGACGTACTCGGCGATGTCGTCTGCGGCGGTTTCGCGGCCCCGCTTCAGCATGCCGGCCGGGCGCTGATCGTCACGGCGAACGACTTCGATTCGATCTACGCGATGAACCGCATCGTCGCCGCCATCAAGGCGAAGGCGAAGAACTACGACGTCCGCCTCGGCGGGGTGATCGCGAACCGGAGTGCGGCGACGGATCAGGTTGACCGCTTCAATGAGCAGGTCGGCCTCCAGACCCTGGCGCACTTCCCGGACCTCGACGTCATCCGCCGCTCCCGTCTCAAGAAGTCCACGCTCTTCGAGATGGAGTCGTCGCCCGAGCTGGCGGCGGTGCAGCAAGAGTATCTGAAGCTTGCCCAGACCCTCTGGGACGGTACGGAGCCACAAGTGCCGACCCCGATGAAGGACCGGGATATCTTTGAGTTGTTGGGTTTCGACTGATGCCGACCACGGCCACCTATCACGCCCGCAAGGGACAGCTGGAAACGTATTTCGGCCGCACGGCGGTTGATGCGTGGACGGCACTGACGTCAGAGACGCCGGTTAGCCGTATCCGGCGGACGGTGCGGGCGGGCCGTGACTCCATGCGGGCGACAATGCTCGGCTGGCTGCCGGGCGATCTTGACGGCATGACCGTTCTGGACGCGGGCTGCGGCACTGGTGCCCTGTCGGTCGAGGCAGCGCGCCGCGGCGCTTCGGTGACCGCGGTCGATATCTCGGCGTCTCTGATCGATGTGGCGGTGGACCGGGCGCCCGCCGATCTGGACCGTGGCCGCATCGACTTTTCCGTCGGCGATATGACGGACCCGTCCTTGGGCCGTTTCGACTACATCGTCGCGATGGATTCCCTGATCCACTACCCGCTGCCGGACGCGCTTCGGATGATCACGGCCTTGGCGGCGAGAGCGGAGAGGGGGGTGGTATTCACCTTCGCGCCGCGCACGCCGGCGCTCGCGGCGATGCACGCAGTCGGCCGCTTGTTCCCCAAGAGCGACCGGGCGCCGTCGATCGAGCCCATCGCCCCCCACAAGCTGGATGCCGCCATCCGGGGTGAGACGGCGCTGGCCGACTTCAGGATCGGCCGGACGGAGCGGATCTCGAACGGCTTCTATATGAGCCAGGCCCTGGAGCTTTCGCGGGAGGGGCATCGCTCATGACCGGGAATGCGGCAGGTATGGCACGGATCTGGACGCGGCTCGGCCCGCAGTTCCTGCCGTTTGCCGATGCCGCGACCGTAGAGCTACCGCTCGGCCGCCTGCTGCGTCTGTCACTGTTCCAGGTCTCGGTCGGCATGGCGCTTGTCCTGACCACGGGAACCCTGAACCGGGTGATGATCGTCGAACTCGGCGTCTCCGCGTGGCTGGTCGCCGCTGTGATCTCGCTGCCGCTGCTGTTCGCACCCTTCCGGGCGCTGATCGGCTTCCGGTCCGACATACACAAATCCGTCCTCGGTTGGCGGCGCGTTCCCTACCTCTGGTTCGGCTCGCTGATGCAGTTTGGCGGTTTGGCCATCATGCCCTTCGCGCTCCTGGTCATGACGGGTCAGGGTCAGGGCGATGCGATCTGGGGACAGCTTGGTGCAGCCCTGGCCTTGCTGCTGGTGGGTGCTGGGCTTCATACGACACAGACAGCCGGATTGGCGTTGGCCAACGACTTGGCGCCTGAGAACGCCCGCCCGCGCGTCGTCGCCCTCCTCTATGTGATGCTGTTGCTTGGCATGGTCGGCAGTGCGGCGGTCTTCGGCACACTTCTCGACGACTACAGCCACACCCGGCTGATCCAGGTGATCCAAGGGGCGGCCGTCGTGACCATGGTTCTGAACCTGATCGCGCTCTGGAAGCAGGAGGCGCGGAACCCACAGGCAACGCGCGCCGACCGGGCCGTTCCCACCTTCAAAGAGGCTTGGAACGCGCTTGCCGACCGCGGGAAGGTCCGGCGCTTGCTGGTCGCGGTTGGTCTCGGGACCGCGGGCTTCTCCATGCAGGACGTGCTGCTGGAGCCCTATGGCGGCGAGATTCTAGGCCTGGATGTCGGCGCGACAACGCTGCTGACGGCCATGATGGCAGGCGGCGGGCTGGTCGGTTTCGCGATGGCCGCCCGGTGGTTGAGCCGGGGCAGCGATCCCCATCGGCTTGCAGCCGGTGGTGTCATTGCCGGCATCTTTGCCTTCTCCGCGGTCGTGTTCGCCGCGCCGTTCGACAGCCCGATGCTGTTCCGGATTGGGACGACGTTGATCGGTTTTGGCGCCGGTCTGTTCGCTGTCGGAACACTGACCGCCGCCATGGATCTCGCCGAAAGCACAAGCGGCGGATTGGCGCTGGGCGCCTGGGGTGCGGTGCAGGCCACGGCCGCGGGCGTTGCGATCGCTGTTGGCGGCGCGCTTCGGGACGTGATCGAGAGCCTCGCCGCCGCCGGCTCCCTTGGCGTGACGCTCGGCGCCCGGGCGACGGAGACAGGCTACGGCGTCGTCTATCACGTCGAGATTTTCTTATTGTTCCTGACCCTGATCGCGATCGGGCCGCTGGTGCGTCACGGACGCACCTCGTCGGCGGGATCGGATCGGCGGTTCGGTTTAGCGGAGTTTCCTGGATGACCACGGTGACAAAGGAGGACCGATCATGACCGGTGCTGTCACAAGCTACATCGATACAGCGCAGATCGTTCTGTATCTCTTCTTCTTCTTCTTTGCGGCGCTGATTTTCTACATCCGCCGTGAGGACCGTCGGGAGGGCTTCCCGCTTGAGTCCGATACGGACGGCAAGCTCCTCGACCACGGCCTGTTCTATGTGCCGCCGCCGAAGACCTTCACCCTGCACGACGGCAAAACCGTTCAGGCGCCCGACGCCGCACGGACGGACACGCGGGACGTTCCCGGAGCACCGGTCGGGGTATGGCCGGGCGCTCCGATTGAGCCGGACGCGCCGATGACGCTTGGCGTCGGCCCGGGCTCCTATGCGGAGCGGGCGGATGTGCCGGACACCATGTGGGATGGCAAGGCCAAGATCGTGCCGCTGCGCGTTGCCGGAGCCTTCCACATCGTCGGCGAGGATCCGGACCCGATCGGCATGGACATGGTCGGAGCGGACGGCGTCGTCGGTGGCCGGGTCATCGACGCCTGGGTCGATCAGGCCGAAGCGATGCTGCGCTACTTCGAGGTCTCCGTCGGTGAAGGCGAAGAGGCCAAGAATGTCCTGGTACCAGCAACGTTCTGCGACGTGCAGCGTGGTACTGGCCGGATCGTCGTCGAGGCGATCATGGGCGGCCAGTTCGGTGGGGTTCCCGTGACCAAGAAGGCGGATCAGGTCACCTTCCTGGAGGAAGAGAAGATCGTCGCCTACTTCGGGGGTGGGACGCTCTACGCTGATCCGTCCCGGTCGGAGCCGTTGCTGTGAACACCGACCACGAGATCGAACCGGTTCCCGGCCTGCCGGAAAACCTCCCCTCGGGCGAGCGTATTCTCTGGCAGGGCGCGCCGCGCTGGACGGGTCTGGCCCGCCGGGCCTTCCATGCGCGGACCGTGGCGATCTACTTCGGTCTCCTGGTCCTCTGGCGCCTCGTCGACGGTCTCGTCGGCGGGGAGTCGGTTGCGGCGCTCGCGACGGCCATGGCGTGGATGCTCGCACTCGGTCTGGCGGGTGTGGGGCTGCTCTGTCTCTTGGCGTGGCTTCATGCCTGGTCGAGCCTCTACACGATTACCAACAAGCGCATCGTGCTGAGGATCGGGGTCGCCATTCCGATCACGATGAACCTGCCGTTTTCCGTGATTGCCTCGGCCGACTTCCGGGATCATGGGGATGGGACGGGCGACATTCCGATCCGTATCGGCGGGGAGCAGAAAGTATCCTGGCTCCTCCTGTGGCCGAATGTGAAGCCTTGGCGGATGAGCCGTCCGGAGCCGATGCTGCGGGCCGTTCCGGATGCCCAAAGAGCCGCCGACATTCTCTCCAATGCTCTGCTCGCCGCTCAGGAAGGGCAGGGGGAGCGGACGGCTGTCGCCGGCGCGGCGGCGCGAAGTGAAGAGGATGTAGACCGTTCGGCCGCCGGCGACCCCGGACGGCTTATGCCGGCCGCATCCTAGGGAGGTTCAGATGAGCGGTGCGCACGAGATCGTCTTCCCTAGACCGGTTCTGATCGGTGCGGCGGCCCTGTTGTCCGCGACCATCGTCCTGGCGACCATGGGCGGTCACGGTGCGCTCGACCTCACCATGACACGGGACACCCTCAGGTCCGAGATCGTGGACAGCATTGATGTGCGGTTCCTGGACCGGGAGGACGGGGCCGTTGTTGTGCTGGCTGCCGAAGAAACCGGCGGTGGGGCGGACGACGCTACCGTCATGGTGCTGGATCCAGGTACCGCCGGCTTCGTGCGCGGTCTGATGCGTGGGCTCGTCCGAGAACGCCGTCAAAACGGGATCGGGGCGGAACCGCCCTTTCGGATTACCCAGTGGGCGGATCAACGCCTGTCGCTGGCCGACACCGCCACTGGCCGAACAATCGTCCTCGATGCTTTCGGGGCGACGAATGCCGGCGTCTTCGCCGACATGCTAGCCGCTGCTTCCACAAACCAAGGAGGGCAGAAATGAGCGCTCTCAGTCTCTTCGACCTCGCCGTCGGCCGCTCCGCCTTCGATGCGGATTGCCGGATCGATCTGGAGCACACGGTCGACAGTCTTCACGCTCATCTGGATTTCGACGGCGACGAGGAGATCGGCGCCGGGGATCAGGTCACCGTCCATGGCGAGCCGATCGATCTCGCCTATGGAGAGAAGCTGGTCGTCGAGCGGCGTGTCACCGTCGTCCGCGCCGGTTGGTTCGACCGGGTTTGGGCGCGGGTCGCCGGCGGCCTCGAGGTCACCGAACTGTACGATGTCAGCTTTACGTCGAGGAGGAAGGCATGAACGTCCTGGCCAAATCGAAAGTCATCAACAAATCGACCGAGTCCGCGCTGGAGGACACCGTCCTCAGCCCGCATTTCTACACGACGGACTTCGAGGCGATGGACCGCCTGGACGTGAGCCCCGTGCGCAAGCCGTGGGATGACCTGATGGCGGAGTTCAAAGCCGACAACAATCGGGGTCACTTCGTCCGCAACGAAGAGTTCCTTCAGGACATGTCCGGCATGCCCGAAGACCTGAAGCGCGAGTTCCTGGACTTCCTCGTCAGCTCCGTCACCTCCGAGTTCTCAGGCTGCGTGCTGTACGCCGAGATCAAGAAGCGGGTTAAGAACCCAGACGTGCGGGAGTTGTTCGGCTACATGAGCCGGGACGAGGCGCGCCATGCGGGCTTCATCAACGAGACGCTTAAGGATTTCGGGATTGGTGTCGATCTCGGTTTCCTGACGAAAGCCAAGAAATACAAGTACTTCTCGCCGAAGTTCATCTTCTACGCGGTTTATCTGTCGGAGAAGATCGGCTACGCCCGCTACATCACCATCTTCCGGCAACTGCAACAGCACCCAGAGCTTCGCATCCACCCGATCTTCAAGTGGTTCGAGCAGTGGTGTAACGACGAGTTCCGGCATGGCGAGGCCTTCGCATTGCTGATGCGGGCCAACCCTCACCTGATGGAAGGCCGCAACAAGCTCTGGATCCGGTTCTTCCTCCTGGCGGTCTACGCGACGATGTATGTGCGGGATCACAACCGCCCGGTTTTCCACGCGGCCCTTGGGTTGGATCCCACCGAGTACGACATGCAGGTCTTCCGGATCACCTCCGAGATCTCGCGTCAGATCTTCCCGGTGGTTTTGGACACGGATGCGCCGGGCTTCCGGGCGGGTCTCGAACGGCTCCGGGAGATCTCGAACAAGATGGCGGAAGCCAAGGAGCAGGGCGGCCTTCTCGGCGGTATCCGGCGCCTTGGCCTGATGGGGTCGGCGGGACTGACGCTTGCCCGCCTGTACTTCCACCCGACCAAGTCCAACGAGTTGCCGGCCGATGTGCGGTTGGCGCCGTCCTGGTAGGGGAACAGAGACACCATGCTCGACGTCGGCCTTGCCGCAGTCTTCACGGTCTTTGTCTGGTGGTTCGCCACCGGGGCGGTTCTCTATTTGCAGAAACTGCCCCGGTCCAGCCATCCGGCGACCCTGTCGATCCTGGCGGGCCTCGCGGTGCTTTGTCTTTGGTTGCTGAACCACGTTTCAAGCTTCGACAGCGCCGAAGCGGCCTATGTCGGGTTCACGGCGGCCATCCTCATTTGGGGCTGGCACGAGGCGGCGTTCTTGATGGGCTACATCACGGGTGTGGATCCGGAGAAGCAGGTCCCGACGACGCCCGCCGACGGATGGGCGCACTTCATTGCCGCGACCCGGTCGATCATCCACCACGAGGTTGCTCTTGCGGCTACGGCGGCGGCGCTGTTGGCCATGACCTGGGGAGAGGTCAATCAGATCGGCGCCTGGACGTTCGCGGTCCTTTGGGTTCTGCGGATCAGCGCGAAACTGAACGTTTTCTTCGGCGTTCCCAACTTGAACGAAGCTTTCATGCCGGATCATCTGGCGCACCTGAAACTCTACTTCGGGCGCCGACGGATGAACCCGTTCTTCCCGGTCTCTGTGGCGGCGTCGACTGTCTTGGCGGTTGTGCTGGGGTACTGGGCGACCGACGCGTCGACGCCGGTGGCGGCCATTGGCCTCACATTGATGTGCGTCATTGTGGCGCTGGCCGTCGTCGAGCACTGGTGTCTGGTCCTTCCCATATCCGACGGTGTTCTCTGGGGATGGGCGATCGGACTGGCGGCACGGGCCGCGGAAACCGAACCGGAGGAACAGTCTCCGGTGCTTCGAAGTGAACCGAAAACCGGGGGCTCGGACGCCATGCAGGATCATCTGACCGTGACGCGGTTTGAGGGGCCAGCAAGCCCAAGAAAGACGGACTCGTCCCGCATTCTTCTATCAACGACTTATTCTCGACCCGCTGGAGGCGACAATGAACTATGAGGGTTACTTCCAGGAACGTCTCGACTCCCTGAGGACCGAGGGGCGGTATCGCGTCTTCGCGGATCTCGAACGCCACAAGGGTAATTTCCCCGCCGCGACCCAGCATACCGGTGCGGGACAACGTCCCGTCACGGTCTGGTGCTCGAACGACTATCTGGGTATGGGGCAACACCGGGATGTGCTGGCCGCGATGCATGAGGCGATCGAGAAATGCGGAGCCGGCGCGGGCGGGACCCGGAACATTTCCGGCACCAACCACTATCATGTCTTGCTGGAGGAGGAACTCGCCGACCTGCACGGCAAGGAAGATGCGCTTCTCTTCACCTCCGGATATGTATCGAACTGGGCGGCGATCAGCACGCTGGCCTCGCAGATGCCGGGTTGCGTCATCGTCTCTGATGAGCTGAACCACGCCTCGATGATCGAGGGCATCCGCCATAGCCGCGCGGAAAAGAAGATCTTCGCCCACAACGACCCCGAGGACTTGGCCCGCAAACTGGCGGAGATCGAGCCGTCCCGGCCCAAGCTCGTCGCGTTCGAAAGCGTATACTCCATGGATGGCGACATCTCGCCGATCGCGGAGTTCTGTGACGTTGCGGACGCCTATGGGGCGATGACCTACCTTGATGAAGTTCACGCGGTCGGTCTGTACGGTCCGCGTGGCGGTGGTGTCGCGGAGCGGGAGGGCGTTGCCCACCGCCTCACAGTGATCGAGGGAACGCTGGGCAAGGCGTTCGGGGTGCTGGGCGGTTACATCGCGGGCTCCGCGGCCATGTGCGACTTCGTCCGCAGCTTCGCGTCCGGGTTCATCTTCACGACCGCATTGCCGCCGGCGGTGGCGGCGGGTGCGGCTGCCAGCATCAAGCATCTGAAAGAGAGCAACGTGGAGCGGGAGCGTCAGCGGGATCGCGTTGCCCGGGTGCGTCAGCGCCTGGACGAGGTCGGCGTGCCGCACATGATGAACCCAAGCCACATCGTGCCGGTGATGGTGGGTGATGCAAAGATCTGCAAACAGATCAGCGACCGCCTGCTGGACGAGTTCGGCGTCTACGTTCAGCCGATCAACTATCCGACGGTTCCCCGTGGGACAGAGCGGCTGCGTTTCACGCCGTCGCCGCTTCACTCGGATGCGGATATCGAGCACATGGTCAACGCGGTCTCCACGATCTGGTCGGAGATGGCGCTGAAGCGGGCCGCCTAAACCAGAAAGGGGGCGACGCTCAACCCGCGAGAAGGGAGCGCGCCCGTGACCGGAGGGATGGGATGGCCGAGGAGATCATGATCCCCGGCATCGAGTCGGATGGGAGCTTCTATCCGATCGAGAAGATGGAGGCGCACCGGCGTGGTGTCCTGCATCTCGCCATCTCGGTGTTTGTGTTCTCCGGCGATCATTTGCTGATTCAGCGGCGGGCGGATGGCAAGTATCACTGCGGTGGGCTATGGGCCAACACCTGCTGCACCCACCCGCATTGGGGCGAGTCACCGGTCGATGGGGCGCCGCGAAGACTGCAAGAGGAACTCGGGTTTACGGTATCGCTGCGGGAAGTCGGGGTGGTCGAGTATCGGGCCGACGTGGGAAAGCGGCTCGTGGAGCATGAAAGGGTTCATATGTTCCATGGTGAAGTCGACCGGGACGCGCTCACTTTCACGCCGAACCCGGAGGAAGTTTCCGACACCCGCTGGACGACGCGCAATGAACTGATGCTGGAGGTGGCCCGCACCCCTGAGATCTTCACGCCGTGGTTCCGGATCTATCTCGACCGGCAGGAAGTCTTCGCGGCCTGAACGGACATCGTTATCAGTAGAGGAAGGTCAGAAGCGCGAACCGCTCCCCCCGCGTGACCGGCCGCGCCTCGTGCAGCAGCGCGCACGAGAAGACCACCGCCTCCCCCGCGCGGGGCAGGTAGCCGAGATTGCCATACTCCGGAAACACCAGATGACCGCCGTCGTAGTCGCCGGTGTTGAGGTTCAGCGTCACCGCGAACTTGCGGCCCGCGGAACCAGGCGCCGTGTTATCCCTGTGTGCCTTGAAGAAACCCTGCTCGTCCTCCGAGTATCGGACGATCTTGAAGTCCTCATGTCCCTGAAGCGCGCAGTGGGTGCTTCGGGTGATCTCCGGAATGACCCGGCGTTGGAAAATGTGCCGAAGCTCCTGTTCCAAAGGACTACCGGAGCCGACGACATGGTCTCGGCGGCGTTTCACGTCCTCATCGAACTTCAGCACCATCTCCGCGCCCTGCTTCTCCATGAAGCCGGACGGCGCGTTGTTCGCCCGGTAGATGGCGATGAGGTGCGCTCGGAGATCGGGCGGGATGACGTCCGGCACCACCATGACCGGCGCCTGTACCGGCCCGCCGACGCGCATGTCTTCCGGCGGCGCGATGGATGCCGCAGCACTCAGCACCTTTTCCACGTGCGCGTCAGACGTGTCTCCCGCCACCGGCAGGACGGCGGCCAGCCGAGAGATACGGTCGAAGATGACGGTGACGGACCGGTCACCGAGGTTGAGGTTGTGGGCCAGCGCGCCTTTCTCGTCGGCCAAGACCTCAAGCCCCAGATCATGTTTCTTGCCAAAGGCGAGGTTGCGCACGGGGGACGCCCGGCGAACGATGCGCGGCTTCGTTCCAATGGCCTCGAACCGAGGCGCCGCCCGAGCGAACGACTCAACGACGGCCAATCCCCCGTCCGAAGTCTCGTCCGCAGGCGCGAGGATATGGAAGACGCCCGCGGCACCGGCGAGCCGAGTAATCGGCCGGCCGCGCCCCTGTTCATCCTGAAGCGGGATCGATGGTGCTACGTCCCCGATGTCGTACCAGGGCCGGACCAATCCGCTTGCCGGATCGGCGGGGGCGTTCGCGTCGGGCTCCTCATGTGCCATCCGGCATCCTTCCAGCCTGTGTCGTGGCCGGATCTTGCCTTGACGCCTTCCGCCAAACAAGGCGGGCCTGCGCCAGCCTGTCAGTGACAGATGCGTTTGGCGGGACTAGCCTCCGGCCATGTCCACCGTCGCCGATACAGTATCTGCCGCCGAGGCGCCACTTACGCCGGGCCGCCGCCTGGTCATTCTGATGACGCTGACGCTGGTCACCATGCTCTATGCGATGACGGTGACGATCGCGAACGTGTCTCTGCCGCAGATGCAGGGTGCCTTGTCGGCCACCACCGATCAGATCGCCCTTGTGGTGACCTTCAACATCATCGCTACCGCCGTCGCCACGCCGATGACGGGCTGGCTGGTCGCCCGGTTCGGCAGGCGCGGGGTCATTCTATGGGGTGTTGTGGGGTTCACAATCGCATCCCTGGCGTGCGGTATGGCGACCTCTCTCGAGGCGTTGGTCTTCTTCCGGATCCTGCAGGGCGCGTTCGGCGCGCCGTTGGTCCCGCTCAGCCAAGCGATCGTCGTGGACACCTATCCCAAGGAGAAGATCGGCTCGGCCACCGCGATCTTCGGCATGGGCGTGATCCTTGGTCCGATCGTGGCGCCGACCCTTGGGGGGTATCTGTCCGAGGCATACTCCTGGCGCTGGGTCTTCTTCATGATCGTGCCTTTCGGCCTCGCGTCGCTTGTCGGGGTTATGGTGTTCATCACGGATCGCCGCCGGACCGCGGTGGCCGGGTTTGACTGGACAGGTTTCCTAGCACTCTCGGTCGCGATCGCAACGTTCCAATTCATGCTCGACCGGGGACAGCGTCTCGACTGGTTCGACAGCACCCAGATCATCGCGTGCGCCATCATCGCGGCGACCGCACTTTGGATCTTCATCGCCCATTCGCTCACGGCGGACGCGCCGTTCCTCAATCCGAAGCTCTTGCTGAAGCGAAACTACACCCTGGGACTCATCTTCACGCTGCTGTTCGGGATGCTGAACTTCACGCCGATCACGATGCTTCCGTCTCTGCTGCAAGGCCTGCGCGGGTATCCGGATTCCATCATCGGTCTGATCCTCGCCGTCCGGGGGGCGGGAACCTTGATCGGTTTCCTTTTCATGTTCCTGCGGGGCAGCAAGATCGACCCCCGGTGGACGATGCTGGCGGGATTCCTGATCCAGGGGATCGCGGGCACATGGATGTCGACCTTCGACATCAACCTGACCATGAGCGAGGTGCTGTGGTCTTCCGCGCTTCAGGGGCTTGGGGTCGGGTTGATCTGGGTGCCCTTGTCGATCGTGACGTTCAGTCAGTTGACGCCGCGGGAAACGGCCGAGGGCTCCGCGATCTTCCATCTCGTCCGGAATTTCGGGTCATCCATTTTCATCTCGGTCAGCATCGCGATCATGTTGAGCTACGGCCAGGTGAACTACGCCGAGCTTTCCCAATTCGTGAGCCCGCTTAACGAAGCGTTCGGCTTCCAGGAGCAGATGGGTGCCCAATGGAGCTATGACAGCACCGGCGGCCTTGCGGCACTTGGCGGGGAGATCCAGCGGCAGTCGGTGATGATCGGCTACATCAACGCGTTCTGGGCTTTCGCGCTGGTATCCTTCGCCGCGTGCCCGCTGATCTTCCTGGTTCAGCTCAAGAAGTAGTGGACGCTATTTGATGGCCTTGAGCTTGAGGGTCGCTTGTTCGAGCGCAAGCAGGGTCTGTTCGCTCACATGATGCTCCAGGCCTTCGGCGTCCGCCTGGGCGATGTCGGCCGGCACGCCGATGGCATCCAAAAAGTCGAGCACGATCCGGTGACGCTCCCGGGCCCGGTCCGCGACCGCCTTGCCCTTGTCCGTCAGGAAAATCGCCCGGTAAGGCTTCGACTCGATGTAACCCTCTTTCTGGAGACGTTGGAGCGTGTTGTTGACGGTTGGGCGGCTGACACCGAGATGGGAGGCGAGATCGACCAGTCTTGCCTCGCCGTTCGTCTCAATCAGATCGGAAATGAGTTCCACATAGTCCTCGGCGATTTCCACCGAGTGATCCTGGCGAATCCGCTCAAACAGCGATGCCCGATGGTCGGAGTCCCCCAGGTCGATGACCGGGCTGTCCACTTCGGCCAAGGGCTTTCCGTCGGTCATCCGTGACCCCAAACGTCAAAAAGAGGGTGGCTGGTAAAATTTAGCATCGGCTAACCTTGTATTGACCCTCTAACAAACTACAGTATATCACCATAGCGAACGTTGAGGCGACTGCTCGACATGATGACGCTGGTGATGAACGGGTTTCGGGTTAGCCGGATGATGGGCGTCGGCCATGTGGCCACACGGGCCGGACGCTGCAGTCTGCTCGGCTTTCTCGCGGTTTTTTCGGTTCTTCTGACCTCCGCGCCGGGGGCCCACGCAAAACTATCTGTCGTCACAACAATCGCCCATATCGCGGAGCCCATCTCGGTCATCGCGGGTGACAGGGCGACGGTCATGCCACTCATGGGGCCGGGGGTCGACCCTCATCTCTATCGGCCAACGCGTTCCGACATTCTGGCCTTGACCCGCGCCGACGTGATTTTGTGGAGCGGGCTTAGTCTTGAGGCGCAGATGGAAGACGCGATGGCGCGCCTATCCAAGACGAAGCCGGTTGTGGCGATTTCGGAGGCGCTGCGCCGGGATAGACTGCTTCCCTGGGAAGGCAAGGCGGGTGATCCGCACGTCTGGATGGACCCGGGCTTGTGGCGGGTGGCTCTGGCCTCCGCGGTTGACGCTCTCGTGTCGGCCGATCCCGACGGGGCCGAAGAGTACCGCGCCAGAGCCGAAAGCTACTTTGATCAAATGACAACGTTTGAGGCCTATGCGGAGCAGGCCTCGGCGTCGGTCCCGGAACGGGCCCGCGTTCTTGTCACAGCACACGATGCTTTCGGGTATTTCGGCGCGCGTTACGGCCTGGAGGTCATGGGCATTCAAGGGATCAGCACTGAGAGTGAAGCCGGACTAGCCATGATCGAGTCGCTGGTCGATACCCTTGTTGAGCGCAAGATCTCCGCTGTTTTCGTTGAGACGTCGGTATCGGACCGCCATGTCCAGGCCCTGATCGAGGGGGCGGCCGCGCGGGGCCACGCCGTCGTGATCGGGGGCTCCCTGTACTCCGACGCGATGGGAGAGCCTGGGACGTATGAGGGGACGTATCTCGGCATGCTGGACCACAACGTCACGGTGATCGCGCGGGCGCTTGGTGGATCCGCACCGGCGCGCGGGTGGATGGGAGAGCTCGCTTATGCTCGTTGAGGCGCCCATTCTGCTGAACCGCCGTAGCGGAGACCCTCATGTCGCCGCGGCACAGGATCTTCCCCTTGTTGTTTCTCGGCTCGGCGTTGTCTATGACCGCGCTCCCGCACTTTGGAATGTCGATTGGGCTGCCCCCGCATCGGGTCTTGTGGCGGTCGTTGGTCCGAACGGCGCGGGAAAGTCGACGCTTCTGAAGGCCATTCTCGGCCTTGTCCGACAGGACTCGGGGTCCGTTAAGGTGTTCGGGCGGGATGTCGGTTCGATGCGCCAGTCGATCGCGTATGTCCCGCAGCGCAGTACGGTCGACTGGGATTTTCCCGCCTCCGCCTTGGATGTGGTGACCATGGGCCTCTATGGCCGGATCGGCTGGTTCGGGCGGGTTCGCGGCCATCACCGCGATCGTGCCATGGCCTGCCTCGAGCAAGTCGGCATGGCGGATCTTGCGGACCGGCAGATCGGCGCCCTTTCCGGGGGTCAGCAGCAGCGGATCTTCCTGGCCCGGGCTTTGGCCCAGGATGCCACGATCTACCTGATGGATGAGCCGTTCGCCGGGGTCGACGCGGCGACCGAGGGCGCCATTCTGGAGACGCTGGATACCCTTCGCGCGGCGCACAAGCTCGTCTTGGTCGTTCACCATGATCTTCAAACGGTGCGGCGCGATTTCACGGACGTCCTTGTCCTGAACCGGACCGTGATCTCGGCTGGACCGATGTCCCTTGCCTTCACCGAAGGGGCGCTTCAGCGGGCCTATGGCGGCCGACTGGCGGCACCGGAACTTCGGGCGGCGATGGCGGCCGGCTGACCGGTCGCAAGTTTCGGTGACCATCCGCCCATAGGATCGAGACCTTTTCTCGCATGTTGGACCTGTTTCCGCCGCTGGCCCACAACACGCTCGTTGTCCTGACCGGGGCGGGTTTGCTGGGTGTCGCCGCGGGTGTTGTCGGGTGTTTCTCCTTCCTGCGGCGGCAGGCCCTTATTAGCGATGCCATCAGCCACGCGACTTTGCCCGGGATCGCGGCTGCCTTTCTGCTTGGGTATGCCGTATGGGGAGAGGGGCGGTCCCTCGCGCTCCTGACGGCTGGCGCCATGGCATCCGGCTTCCTCGGCATGTTGGCCGTGCGGTGGATCCGGGAGGAGACACGGTTGACCGAGGACACCGCCATCGGGACGGTGCTCAGCGTCTTCTTTGGTCTTGGGTTGGTCCTGCTGAGTGTCGTTCAGTCGACGAGTGCGGGCGGTCAAGCGGGCCTGGGGTCCTTTCTCCTGGGTGCCGTCGCGACGATGACCACGAACGAGGCGTGGACCATAGCCGCTGTGTCACTGATGGCGCTCGTCACGACCTCTGTTCTATTCAAGACATTCGGGCTCGCGTGTTTCGACCCGGACTTTGCGAAGGCTTTGGGCTGGTCGACCCGGCGTCTGGATCTGGCCATGACCGGCCTGCTTCTGGTTGTCCTGGCCATCGGTCTCAAAGCCGTCGGCCTTGTTCTGATCATTGCCATGGTGATCATACCGCCGGCGGCTGCGCGGTTCTGGACCGACGACCTGAGCCGGATGGTCACGCTCTCCGGCGCCATAGGCGGAGCCTCCGCCGTTGCCGGTGCCTATATCTCCGCCGGTTTCCCAAACCTTCCCACCGGGGCCGTCATCGTTCTTGTTGCGGGTGGCCTGTTCTTCGTCGGTCTGCTGCTGTCGCCGAGACGGGGGATCATTGCCGAGGCATTATCTCTCCGGACCCGTCGGCGGCGGGAAGCCGTTCGGATCGCCCTGCTCGATTTGGCCGAGCGGCGGTCACTTGATCCACGGAGCATCAAAGCGCTCCGTTCGGCGGGTTATCTGGATCCTGTCGGGGAGGCGACGTCAGCAGGCGTTGCGGCGTCGGCCACGGCTCTCCGGGATCACAAGGCGTGGCAGGGTTTCGTGCTGCGTCATCCGGAAGCGGCCGCGGATATGGCCGACTGGGGGCACGGGCGCCCACCCGTCGGCGACAGCCCCGCAGGCGGCGTGGGGCCGACATGACTTTGGGTGAGTTCCTGACGATTGACGCACCCGCGCTGGTGATCGCGATCCTGGCCTGTGTCGCCTGCGCCCTTGTGGGCAATGTCCTGGTGTTGAGGCGGCAGGCGCTGGTCGGTGACGCGGTCAGCCATGCGGTCCTGCCGGGCATCGTTGTCGGGTTTCTGATTGCGGGCGATTTGGCTGCGGGTCCGATGATGGCGGGCGCCGTCATCGCCGTTCTTGTCGCCGCTGGTGCGGTTGAACTCTTGCGCAAGCTCGCCCGGTTGGAGCCGGGTGCTGCCATGGGCGTGGTCTTCACAGTGATGTTCGCCGCCGGTGTTGTGATGATCGAGACAGCGGTTGGCGATCGCGTCCACTTGGACACCCAGCACGCCCTTTTCGGCAGTCTGGAAGCGAGCCTTTGGATCGGACCCACCGACCTCTCGTCCCTTGCCGACCCAGCCGTCCTTGCTGAGATTCCGCCGCAGATCCCCATGCTGGCCGTGGTGACGTTGGCAGTCGCGGCGGTCATGGTGCTCGCGTACAAGGAGATACAGATCACCACGTTCGATCCAATGCTTGCGGACTCTCTGGGGCTCAAGACGAAGTCTGTGACCATCGGTCTGATCATCGCCGTCGCGATCACGGCGGTCGCCTCATTCGAGGCCGTGGGAACGATCCTGGTTATCGCCATGTTCACCTGCCCGCCGGCCACCGCCCGCATGCTGACCGACCGGCTTCAAAGCCAGATCTGGTTGAGCGTGCTGATCGCCGTCGGTGTGGCTGTGACGGGCTATGCGGCGGCAGCCTGGGTCCCGGCGCTGATGGGGCTCCCATCTCTCGGTGCGGCAGGCATGATCGCTGTCATTGCTGGCATCGCACAGACCCTCGCCATGCTCTTCGCCCCGCGGCATGGTTGGCTGGCGAAGCGCCGCCGGAGAAGTGCCGCTCTTCCGGCTTAGGCGCTAAGGCAGCGGATCCGCTGGGGCGGCAATCGGGGTTTGTCACCGCCCCCGGTTCGACTATAGTGCGCCGCTCCAAACCCACGGCCCTGTGGCGGAATTGGTAGACGCGCCAGACTCAAAATCTGGTTCCTTCACGGGAGTGTCGGTTCGAGTCCGACCGGGGCCACCATCTTCCTGATGCGGGTAGCCGCCACACCAACCCTACCCGCTCGGTTCCGGTTCGAACTTTTCGTTCTCCCCTCCACCAAACTCCCCATATCGAGTTCAGTCGATTGAGTCCCGGATCAGGGGCGAGGTGGAGCAGTGGATGCCGCCGCCGCCCTGGAAGACTTTCTCGTATTCGATGGGAACGATCTCGATGCCGAGCGTGTCGAGTGCGTCCGCCGTTCGGGGTGACGCACCGGCCTGCATCAAGACGCGGCCGGGTTTGACGGCGAGGCAGTTGACCACGCCGGAGGGGTCGTCGGGATGGACCTCGATGGTGCGGATGCCCAATTCGTTCAGCTTTTCAAGGAACCAGAACGGCAGTTGCGTCGGGTTGATGATGGCCGTGTCGACATCGATCATGACAAGCGCGCCGTCGATGTGGAGCCGGTAGCCCGTCAGGTCGACCCGAAGCAGCTCCACACCCTGGGCGTTCAGCACTTCCTCAACCTGGCGGGTGCCTTCCTCATTCACACGGGACGAGCGGCCGATCACGGCGGTCTTCGGGTTCAGCCAGACGAAGCTGCCGCCCTCCATCAGGCCCGTACCGTGAATTGTCCGGAGGATCGGCATGCCGACCGCGGCGAGGGTTTCGGTGACGGGCGCTTCTTCTCCCCGGCGAACGATCGGGCCGAGGCGGGTGACGATCGCCCCACCCTTCACCGCGATGCAGGAATCACGGGTATAGATCGCCTTGTGACGGCCCGGCGCGCATCGTTTGAGGTAGACAACCTCCACGCCCTCGGCGCGAAGGGCGTTGGCCAGCGCGTCATGCTGTGCCTGCTGTTCTTCCTTCGTATGGATGACGTCGCCGCGCCAGTACCAGGTCTGCCCTTCCGCATCGCCGTAGGAGCCCAGATGCTCCAGCCGCATGGACGGGTCGATGATGTCCAACTCATCTCCAGGCCGGTGCATCAGGACGGCTCGAAGCTGGCCCACATCGTTGTCGCAGCCCCATTGCCGGCCCCAAACCTCATCCTGTTGCGCCGGGCTCTCGAAAGCCGGTTCCGCGTGGGACGGGAAGGTCTTGATGGTCATGTTGTAGCGGTATTCGAACTCGCTTACGGAACCCATGGCGGCGGTCCTCCGGTCGGGCGTCTGGACAGATTGGTCAGGCGGGAAGGGTGGGCATCATCCATTCCGGCCCGCGGTCGGTTTCGATGTATTCCGGCCAAGGATAATGGACCGGTGCAGGATAGTTCTCCCCCAACAGGCACGGCACCCATTTGGAGCCGCCGATGCCGCCGCCGGTCCTTTCCCGGAACTCTTCCTGGCACCGCGCCAGGGCGTCCGAGTCCTCCAGCAAGTCAAGCCCGGTGGTCGCGATCACCTTCCCGGCGGTGAGGAACATTGGGTCCATGGCCGCAGGCAAACCGCCCAGCGCACAGTGGCACCATTGCGGAACCTTTTTACCGGATTTGAGGGCTTTCAAGGCAGGGCGCGCAACGTAGAGGCGGACTGTCGGCGCGTACCACGTCATGTCGACGTAGTCGTCGGAGGTGTAGTTCTTCTGCCAACTCGGCAGTTGCTCTCGGAGAAGCCGCTCCCCTTCCTGAGGCTCGACAAGCCGCTCCATCTCCGGGCCGAAAGGATCCTCGTCGTCGCCGATCGCTTCGCCCAGATTGCGCATCATCTCCCGGCCGAACACGCGCGCCTCCTCGGAGAATGTCGGCGGGCCGATCATCTCAAAGTTCCGGAAGGCCAGATCGGCAATTGCGTTGTTGGCGAGGCCCGGCCGCGTCCGGGTGACCCAGGCGCTGGTCACCTTGGTGTGCGTGATGCCGGCGATATGCTTGGCGTTGTTCTCCAACACGGCGTCGATGGCGTTCCCCATTTCCACCGTCGGGCAGCGCCACGCATACTGGATCTGACCGATGCGCGGGGGAAGATTGTCGGCGGTCGCGAAACCGGTGCCAAGGATCGCTTCATTGAGCGTCCAGCTTCCGTGGTGGGGAAGCATCGTCTCCTTCGTGTACTTGGTGGTGGTGTACATCAGGCACACCGCGTCGATCGCGCCTGGCGCCCGGGCGATCGCATGAGAGTTCTGGGCACCCCGCCGCTCACCCGCGGCCCCCCAGGTCTCCGGCTCCTCGCAATCGAATGTGAAGACTTTCGACCAGTAGCAACCGCAGTGGGTTTCCCACGTGGTGGTGTTGGTCATGATCGGCAGCGATGTGGGGTGGAAACTCAACATCGCGTCCAGATCGTTGTAGTAGCCGTGGGACGCATGGATGGGCTTTGAGCCGCACATCTTCTCCGCCGGCTCCCCGAAGAACTTGATCCGGCCCTTGATGCCGTGCGTCTTCATCGCCGCCTTCATGGCGAGCGCGCCGGTCAGCCCGCCCATCCCGAGTGCCGAATGTGGGTCCGTATGCCCGGCGGCGTAGGGGTGTACGCCGTCCCGGGGTTTCTTGTAAGGGACAGGGTCCTGGGACGTTCCGGGGACCGCGTCGTACTCGGCGTAGCAGGCGATGGTCGGCCCCTCACCGTTCGACCAGGTGGCGCAGAACGCCGTCGGCATTCCGGCCGATCCGGCTTCCACCTCGAACCCTTCCCGGCGCAGGCGGTCCACATACCAAGCCGCAGACTTGTACTCGCGCCAGGCCGGCTCGTGGAAATGCCACAAGGTCATATGGTCCTGCGACAAGGTGGCGGTGTTCGCATCGACCCAGTCGAGGGCCGTCCGTTTGGCGGGTGTCATCTCTGCTGTCACGATCGATCCTCCCCAGGGACGGCGTTTCGCGTTTCTTTGTGGGACTTAGTCTCCCTCACCCATCGCGCTTTTGGCGGCCCGGGCGTTCCGGCGCTGACGCAACCAAAGCTCCACCAGCAGAAGCGCCAGGGTGACGGCGATCAGCATGGTCGCAACAGACGCGATGGTGGGGTCCAGATGGTCCTGGATGCCGTTCCAGATCCGCTTGGGCAGGGTGTAGATCTTCCGGCTGGTGATGAAGAGCACCATGACGATCTCATCGAAGGAGATCGTGAAGGCGAAGATGGCCCCCGACAGCACGCCGGGCATGATGCCTGGAACGATGACCCACCGGACGGTCTGGGAGAGGCTGGCGCCGAGGTTCCGGGCGGCCTGCTCCAGCCGGACGTCGAAGCTCGCCAACGAGGCGGAGACGGTGATCACCACGTAGGGGATCGAGACCAGGGTGTGGGCAAGGATCACGCCGATATACGTATCCACGATCCGGAGATCGATCCAGAAGCGGTAAAGGGCGAGCGCCTGGACGATTGTCGGCACGATGATCGGGATCAGCAAGAAAGTGCGGACCGCCTCTGACGCGTTCGTGGAGATGCGCCAGCACCCGATGGCGCACAGCGTGCCGAGTACGACCGCGGAGAGGGTCGAGAGTGTTGCGATGATCACGGACTGGATCGTCGCGTCGATCCATTGGGGATCGGTGAAGAACGCCTCGTAGTGCTCGAACGAAATCGTCTCTTTCGGCAGCGACAGATAGTACTGATCCGTCAGCGAGACCGGGAAGATGATCACCATCGGCAGGATCATGAAGCCCAGCACGGTCCACGCCGCGCCGAGCATCATGCATCGCCAGAAGGTCAGCTTCGTATCGCTCATCCCCGGTGCTCCGTCATGTGGCACCGAAAACGCGGCGGAGGTTCACGAAGCGCGAGACGATTGCAAGCGTCAGCAGTACGACGAAGAGAAGCGAGGTCGACAGCATCGTCGCTTTGCCCCAAAGCAAGGTCTCCTCGAACGCGACCCTGATGTACTCGGAGATCATCACCACGCGGCCGCCGCCGAGAATGGCGGGCGTGATGAAGAAGCCGAGGGAGAAGACGAAAACCAGCATGGTCGCCGCGATGATCCCGGGCTTGGACAGCGGCAGATAGACGTGGATGAAGGATTGCACCGCATTGGCCCCGAGGCCCCGTGCGGCGGAAACATAGCTTGAACTGATCCCGCGCAGGTTCGCGTAGATCGGCAGGATGGCCAGCGGCAGCATGAAGTGGACCATGCCGACGACAACGCCGAACTCGTTTCTCGACAATCGAAGGGGCTGATCCGTGAACCCTATGGCGATCAGCACATCGTTGATCATGCCCTGGGTCCGCAGCAGCATCACCCAGGCGAAGGCGCGGATCAGCACGGAAAGCCAAAACGTCAGCAGGATGCAGAACATCATCGCCGTCATCTGGCGCTCGCGCACATGGGCCATAGCGTAGGCGACGATGTAGCCAAGGAAGACGGTCAACACAGTGGTGATCGTGCAGATCCGGGCGGTGGTCCACCAGATCTTATGAAGGAACGCGCTGGTGAACAGCTCCCTGTAGTTTCCCAGCCCGGGCTTGGGCTCGGTCACACTGATCCACAGCACCTGAATCAGCGGTGCGATGTAGAACATCAGCATCAAAAGAACGGCAGGCAGGATCAGCAGCCAGTACCGCCCCTGTTGGCCGAGCACGCCTTGCATGAACAGGCTCCGGATCGGGAAGGATGCGGCACCCCGGATCGAGTGCAGGGGTGCCGCGGTTCTGTAAGCTTACGAGGCCTGGGCTTCTAGCCAGACTTCGCGGCTGTGCTGGTCGTTGGTTTTGCCGCTCGGATGGTCGTCCTGGTACCACTTGCCATTGAACGGCACCTGAGCGGCGAGCGCTGCGGGCTGGCCCGGGTCCCGCCACTTGAGGTCGTCGGGGACCTTCGCGGCGGCGGCCGGGTTGGCCGGACCGTTGCCCATGACCTTGAACAGCTCGATCTGCTGATCGGGGTCCTGGCTCGAGGCGATGAACTTCATCGCGGTGTCGAGGCCCGCCGGGTTGCCCTTCGGAATGTTCCACATGCCGGGGGCGACGCAGCCGCCTTCCCAGGTCCATTCCACATCGCCGCGCATGTCCTGGTTCAGGAGGTTGGCGCGGGTGTGCCAGATGTTGCCCATCGCCACTTCCTGCTCACGGAAGAGCTGCTGGCTCTGGGAGCCGGAGCCCCAGATGATCACCTCGTCCTTGATCTCCTTGAACTTGGAGACCGCGAGGTCGATGTCGATCGGGTAGACCGCATCCTTGGCGCGCCCGGCGGCGATCATGCAGGCTTCCATCATGCCGTTCGGCTGCTTGCGCATGGTCCGCTTACCCGGGAAGTCGGCAAGGTTCCAGAAGTCCGCCCAGCTGGCTGGGTTCTTCTTGTTCATCTTGGTGTTGTAGGCCAACACGAAGCTGAACATGTAGTTGACGCAGCCATGCTCGAACGCGAACTCGGGCAGCATCTTCGACTTGTCGACGACGGAGTAGTCGATCTTCTCGATCACGCCGGCCTTGGAGAGGACAAGCGTTGTACCAGCACCGGTATCGCAGACGTCCCAGGTGACGTTGTTGGCCTCGACCATCGCGCGGATCTTGGAGCCGAGCGGGCCGGTTCCGTCGATGACGACTTTGACCCCGGTCGCCGCCTCGAACGGCACACCGAACGCGTTCATATAGGCATCGACGGCGGGGCCGCCCCAGTTGACGACGACCAGCTCACCGCTTTGTGCCGAAGCATCGCCCGCGAAGGTGCCAACCGCCGGCACCATTCCGAGGAACGCCATTGCTTTCATGAATGTACGGCGGTCGATATCGCCTCTGTTCAGCTTTTCCTGTGCGATCGCCGCACAGTCCATCTGGAAGTGCTCCTCATCGCCGTAGAGGTCCTTCTCGTAGAGTGTCTTCTTGATACTCATGGTCCCGCCTCCTGTTCACGGTTCTTGGGTCGAAGCCTTGAGGGAGCCGGCGCGACGTTCTGAATCGCGCGCGCGTTCGGTCCCCGCAGCCATAGGCACGGACAAGGGCGAATCGCGCAGAGATGGCAATCCGGCCCCAGGCCGCTCGCCTACGGAGGTATTCTACGCCTCCTTCGGCGACCGTGACAACTCTGTCAGTTGTCCCGGACGACGACGGCTGCGTCAGGCTCCCACCCCAGCCAGACCTCGGCGCCGATTTCCGGCGTGACGTCACATTTCCAGGCTGGTGCGGTCGCAATGATGTCGCCCAGACCATCGGTCTGGACGCGAAAGTGGTAGGTGGCCCCGTGGTAGTTGAACTCGGAGATCGAGCCACGGGCGGCATTTCGGTGATCCGGCCGGTCGGAGCGGACGGCAATTTTCTCTGGCCGGAGTGCCACAAGGATTGAGCCGTCCGGTTTCGCAGGCGTTGCCTCGCCCGCTTGGACCAAGGTTTCGCCACCGACGCCATAGGTGAACTTATCGCTTTCGCGGCCCGCCACGGTACCGGTCAGGAAATTGCTCTTCCCGAGGAAGTCGGCAACGAAGCGTGTCGCGGGTTTCTCGTACAGGCCGTTGGGGTCGCCCTGTTGCTCCACCTTGCCATCGCGGAGGATGACGACCTCGTCCGACATGGACAGGGCTTCCTCCTGATCGTGGGTGACATAGAGGAACGTTGTGCCGAGTTTCCGGTGTAGCGCCTTGAGCTCCCACTGAAGGTCGGCGCGGAGTTTCTTATCCAGCGCGGACAGCGGCTCATCCAGAAGGAGCAGAGCCGGTTCGAACACCAGGGCCCGCGCCAAGGCGACGCGCTGCTGCTGACCGCCGGACAACTGGCTGGGCAGCCGCTTGGCAAGGTGACCCATCTGCACAAGCTCAAGTGCGGATTGAATGGCCACCCCGGCCGATGCTTTGGTGATGCCCCGGACCCGAAGCGGGAAGTAGATATTGTCCTCCACCGTCATGTGGGGGAACAGCGCATAGCCCTGGAAAACCATGCCGAAGTTCCGCTTGTCCGGCGGAAGGCCCGTGATGACCGCATCATCCAGAAGAATGTTGCCTGAGGTGGGTTCCACAAAGCCCGCAATGGCCATGAGGATCGTGGTCTTGCCCGAACCCGAAGGACCAAGAAGCGTCAGAAAGGACCCGCCGGGCACGTCCAGCGTCACGTCGTCAACGGCCGCAAGCGAGCCGTATCGCTTTACAAGAGATCGCACGGTGATTGCGTGCGTGCCGCTGTGACTGTCGTTGCCGACCACGCTTGGAGCCCCCATCCCGCAGTGCAGCGAAAGCCTAGGACGATCTGAGCGGCGTGGTCAAACGCTATGGTGTGGCGTGTGCGTCTGTTGATTTATTTGAACGAATGGCGCTGCGGCGTTTGAGAAGAGGCCGCCAGACGCCGAGGACCACGTTCGCCGCGGAGATCGCGAGCACGGTCCAAAGCGTCCACCACTCGTAGGCCAATGCCGTCTCGATGTCCGCCCGTGTGGCGGTTCCGGCGACGATGTCCTGCGCCAGATTGGCGGCGTGATCTGCCTTCGCCCCGACGATTGTCAGCACACCTTTGAACATCAGAATGCCAAGCGCAGCCTTCGCCCAAACCCACCGGGGTTCGAGAAACGCCCGATGCACCATCATCGCCAACAGCCCGGAGACAAGCGCGATCCCGAGGGAAGGGATCAGCACAAGATTGCTGATGGACGCGACGTAGCCCCGCATCTCCGCATAGGCGACAGGTTCTAGGGGTTCGTTCAGCAGCAGCACAGCATAGGCGAACAATCCCCCGATCAATCCGCACGACGAGAGGGTGTGAAGGATCTTGAGTGTCTTGCGCATCAGCCCGGCCGTCCGGTTGTGCGGAAGGTGCCGCCGCGGCGTTTGCCGCCGTCCTTCCGGCCGGTTTTGCGCCGGCTCCCCTCAGAGGCCTTGCCGGTCCCGGCGGGCTGCCAGGACGGTATCAGATGCCGCTTTCCGTTCCCGATCAGATCCGCGCGGCCCATTCGCTTCAGCGCTTCCCGCAGCAGGGGCCAGTTCTCCGGGTCGTGATAGCGGAGGAAGGCCTTGTGGAGACGCCGCTGCCGGAGGCCTTTCGCCGTCTCGACCTTCTCCGAACTATCCCGCCGGACAGGCTTCAGGGGATTGCGCTCCGAGTAGTACATGGCCGTGGCCATGGCCATCGGTGTGGGGGTGAACGTCTGGACCTGATCCGCCCGGTAGTTGTTCCGTTTCAGCCACACGGCGAGGTTCATCATGTCCTCGTCCTTGCAGCCGGGATGGGCGGCGATGAAATAGGGGATCAGGAAATAGATCTTTCCGGCCGCCTTGGCCGCGGCGTCGAACAACTCCTTGAACCTGTCATAGGTACCGATGCCCGGCTTCATCATCTTGGTGAGCGGGCCGTCCTCGGTGTGCTCCGGCGCGATCTTGAGGTAGCCGCCCACGTGATGGGTGACGAGTTCCTTGATGTAGGCGGGGCTCTCGACCGCGAGATCGTAGCGGAGTCCCGAACTGATCGAGACTTTGCGCACCCCCTTGATGCCCCGCGACGCGCGGTAGAGGTCGATCAACGGACCATGGTCCGTATTGAGGTTCTTGCAGATCGTCGGATAGACGCAAGACAACCGTCGGCACGTCCGCTCGATCTCGGGGTCCTTACAGGTCATCTGGTACATGTTGGCCGTCGGGCCGCCGAGATCGGACACCTGCCCCCGGAACTCCGGAATCTTGTCCCGCATCGCCTCGATCTCGCGGGTGATCGAGTCCTGGGAGCGGCTTTGAATGATCCGTCCCTCATGCTCGGTGATGGAGCAGAACGTGCAGCCACCAAAGCAGCCCCGCATCACATTGACGGAGAAACGGATCATGTCCCATGCCGGGATCGGGGCGTCCTCGTAGGAGGGATGGGGAGCCCGCGCGTAGGCGTGGTCGAAGACCCAGTCCATTTCCTTGGTGGTCAGCGGCACCGGCGGCGGCGTCACCCAGACGTCCCGGTCGCCGTGGCGCTGTACCAGTGGCCGCGCGTTGCCCGGGTTGCTTTCCAGATGGAGGACGCGGGACCCTTGCGCATAGACCTCGGGGTCGTCCCGAACCGTCTCGTAGGAGGGCAGGCGGATGACCAGCTTGTCGTCCGACCGGCTGTAACGCGGGGCGGGATCGTCGATCGAGGACATGTCGATTTCGGTGTGATCGTCAACGTCGTCGGTCTTGATCAGCGCGATGCCCCGGACGTCGAACATGCGCTTTGGATCCTCGCCCTTCGCAATACGATGGGTCACGTCGACGATCGCGCGTTCCGCGTTGCCGTAGAGGAGAATGTCGGCCTTGGAGTCGATCAGGGCGGAGCGACGCACCTTCTCCGACCAATGATCGAAGTGAGCGATCCGGCGCAGAGACGCCTCGATACCGCCTATGACCAGCGGCACACCTTTGTAGGCTTCCCGGCATCGTTGGGAGTAAACCAGCACCGCCCGATCGGGCCGGCTGCCATGCTTCCCACCGGCCGTGTAACTGTCGTCGGAACGGATGCGACGGTCAGCCGTGTAGTGGTTGACCATGCTGTCCATGTTGCCGGCGGTGATCCCGAAGTAGAGGTTCGGGCGCCCCAGAGCCTTGAAGGCCTTCGGGCTCCGCCAATCCGGCTGCGCGATGATGCCAACCCGGAAGCCTTGCGCCTCCAAGGTCCGGCCGATCACGGCCATGCCGAAGCTGGGATGGTCCACATAGGCGTCGCCTGTCACCAGGATGACGTCGCAACTGTCCCAGCCGAGCAGATCCATCTCTTCCCGCGACATGGGCAGGAAGGGAGCAACGCCGAAGCGGTGGGCCCAGTGGCGCTTGTACCGTGTGATGTCGCGGGCGCCGTATCTCGGCTTGGCTTCGGACATGTCGGCACTCTTTCCGTTGCGGACGCGCCCGCGATCCCCAAATCGCGGGCCATGCTGGACCGGTCGCGGCGGGATATAGCACACTCGGTCCATCTTCGGGGGCCTAAAGCGCTGCATTCCGGTGTTGTGAGGGGCGCCTCGGTCCCGATGACGGTTGGACTGAACTAGTTGTTCCGCCCCATCTCCGATTGACGCATCGGCATCGCGTCGATGGTCGCGAACAGATCACCGTTCTCGAGGATGTCACCGGATCTGACCTTCACGCCGCCATCCTTGCCGATCAGGAGGGCTGTGAACCGGCCGTTGTCGATACCGTAGCGCTGCCGCAGGGCGCTCCCCTCCAGATGGTCATCGGCTTTTCCATCGACTGTCACCCGATTGTCGGCGGCAACATGAATGAGGACGAGATCACGGTCCTGCCACTCCGCAGGCAACACGGTCTGCTCCGCTCTTTGCGCTGTGGCAGGTTTGGAAGGGGCCGCCGCAGCGAAGGTGACGACAAGCCTATCCTGCCAGCGATAGCGTTCTAGCATGTCTTCCGCCCATCCGCTGCTTGCGGTAAGGAAAATGCCGCCCATCACGATCAGGCCGAGAAAGCGGCCTATGACTTGAGCACCCATGTCAGACCGTTAAGCGTCGGCCAAGGGGATGCATTCTGCCGTTCTTGGATCAAAGGTCTCGGTCGCTGCGCAAAGGTTATCATCGACCGACGCCTCGCACGCGAGCACAGCGCCAGCGGACGCGACGGTCAGGAGGGCGCACAGCAGCAAAGCCAGATACGGGCGGTTCATCGGCGGTCTCCCTATTGAGCCATCCGTAAGGGTAGCGTGGGGGAAGGGAGGGTCAATGCAGCGGGGTGACGCACGCTTCTGACCAAGCCGGGTTCGGCATCTCGCCGCTTATCGGACGAGGCGAAATGTGGTTTGTTCGGCCTCAGCGTTCCGAGCGGCGGGCCGCGCAAGAGCCGGTGAGACATGGCCGATCGCATCTACGACATCAAAGGAAAGCGAATCTTTGTTGCGGGCCACAAAGGAATGGTCGGCAGCGCCATGCTCCGGCGTCTGGCGGCCGAAGACTGCGAGGTGATCACGGTCGACCGGGAGACGGTGGATCTCACCCGCCAAGCCGACGTCGAGGCCTGGATGGCTGCCCAGAAGCCCGAGGTGGTCGTAATCGCAGCGGCGAAGGTTGGCGGCATCTACGCCAACAATAGCCAGCCGGCTCCTTTCCTCTACGACAACCTGATGATTGAGGCGAACCTGGTGGACTCCGCGCACCGTGTGGGCGTTGAGAAGCTCTTGTTTCTAGGCTCCTCCTGCATCTATCCAAGGTTGGCGCCGCAGCCGATGCCCGAGGATTCGCTTCTGACCGGCCCGCTTGAGCCGACGAACCAATGGTATGCCGTGGCCAAGATCGCCGGGATCAAGCTTTGTCAAGCCTACAGGCGGCAACACGGCGCCGACTTCATTTCCGCCATGCCCACCAATCTTTACGGGCCGGGAGACAACTTCGATCCGCTACACAGCCACGTGGTCGCCGCCCTGCTGCGCCGCATCTATGAGGCGCGGGAGGAGGGCGCGGAAGAGGTGGTCCTGTGGGGCACCGGCAGCCCCCTCCGGGAGTTCATGCATGTAGATGACCTCGCCGACGCTCTGGTCTTTCTCTTGGAGCATTACTCCGAGGACGAGCACATCAACGTTGGCACAGGCGAGGAGGTCAGCATCCGTCAACTTGCCGATCTGATTGCTGAGGTGGCTGGTTGGCAGGGACGGTTCGAGCATGACACGACCAAACCCGACGGCACACCGCGAAAGCTGATCGACTGCAGCCGCCTATTGGGTATGGGGTGGCAACCGCGTTACGGCCTCCGGGAGGGGCTCCGCCACGCGTTTCAATGGTTGTCGGAAGAACAGGCGCGCGGTGTCCGCGGAAAGCGCGCAACGGCCTGACGTCCAGAAACTGCCGGGCGGGTCCGCCGGACTGCTAGGGCCGTTCGAAAACGAGAATGTCCTGGAAGGGCATATCGTCCATCGGAGCGGGACTGATCCAATGCCCCTCCTGACGGGCGATGAGTTTCAGCCCCACGGCCCCGGCGGTGCTGACCAACCAATCCTCTTCAAATGCGGTCGCTGCGAGCATGTCATCGTCATGCTGGAGATAGACGGGCCCCGGTGTGGACAGGTCGAACGGGTAGCGGGGGTTGGTCTGTGCCGCTTCTCGGCTTCGATTATTGATCAGGAAGAATGTCGCGAACAGCCGGCCACCGGGCGACAAGCATCGGCTTACCAGCGGAAGGTACCGTGACGCCATTTCCGCGTTCAGATGCGTGAAGACCGAAATCATCATCGCAAAATCAATACTCCGGTCGGGCAACGGCAGCGCCGCGTCGGCCATCGATTTGGTACCGGCCGGATGATAGAGGGGGTGATGAACGTCCAAATGGGCGAAGTGGAAGTTGCCGAATGCGCTGGTGATGGCCTTGGTGCACCAGGCGATGTTCTCCGGAACCACATCAAGCCCGAGATACGGCGTTGTCGGCTCCAGATACCGCGAAAGAGGCAAAGCCACCCGGCCCAGACCGCAACCGATGTCCAGGACCGAGTGACCCGGTCTCAGACCGCCGACAGCAGTGATATGGCCGAGGAATTCCGCGCCGATCGCGACGTAGTCACCATCGCCGATCTCTTCCGCGTAGCTGTCCGGTAGAATGATGCTCGCGTCGGTGAGATACCGTTCGACAGCGGCCCGGGCCCGGTCGTGATGCGGTTCCGTCAGGGTCATGCCGCCTTCCGGTGTCCGAAGAGGGCAAGATAATCCGCCGCCGCCTCCTCAGCCGTGCGAACGGGGCGAACACCCCCGCTGAGCTTTGCCCACAGCGTGTCGTCACCGGAGATTTCTAGAATGGTGTCCCGCCATGCGTCGATGTCGCCTGCGCGCACATGGAGGCCGTCGACCCCATGGCGGACCGCCTCCGCCATGCCGCCGATATCGCTGCACAGAACCGGGCGTTGCCGGGAGAAGGCCTCCCCGATGACAAGGGGCGCGTTCTCCCACCAGATGGACGGTACGAGCACCCACGCGACACGGCCAAGAGCGTCCACCTGCTCTTCGGGGGCATATTGTCCGTGAAGACGGATGGCGCCGTCCGCCTTCTCCGCGATTGAGGTGATTGCGTCCCGAACATCCTCGGGCTGATAGAGCGCGGAGCCATGGACGTGAAGCGTCGGCCGTCTACCGGGGGGAGCGGATTGCGCGGCCTCCGCGAAGGCTTCCAAGGCGATGATGGACCCCTTCG
Organism: Thalassobaculaceae bacterium; assembly: GCA_963691835.1. Classification (GTDB taxonomy): domain Bacteria; phylum Pseudomonadota; class Alphaproteobacteria; order Thalassobaculales; family Thalassobaculaceae. The sequence continues at coordinate 1,065,837 of OY829383.1, read as the reverse complement.
TCTGCCGAAGATTACCGAAAAGGCCAAATGTGCTGGTGTCGGGTTTGGGGGTTCCACTTGCCGCGGTTTGGGTGTCGATGCCATTGGATATCAGATGGATCTTGTGTTCCGGGACACCCCACTCGACAAAACGGTCCTTTAGGAACTGGCTGGGTGCGACCAAGTCATCCACCAGCGCCAAGTGCTGGAGAACGAAGGATCGGCGCATGGAGAACTGGACCGACCCATGGTCGGGAAAACATGCGGCACAGTCATCAACCCCCGGGTTTCGGCAGCGTTTCCCGTCTCTGGTGAACAACAACCCATCGTTCGCGCATATCAGATAGTAGTCATGGAGCGTGACAACGATCCGAGCCCGGGGAACCTCATTCCGAATGAGTTTGAGGATCTCAAGCCCGAAGGCATTGAAATGATGAATGTGGACGATCGTCGGCCGGACATCCCGGAGAAACCACGCCAAATCATATAGCAACGGCTCCAACGACGATCTGGACTGGTGGACGGGATCGTAGCCTGGCGCCCGGAACAGGAATGTGCCCCGCTCGGACGGCAGGGCGCTGATCGCGGTCCCCGGAAGCCCCTGTGTCAGATCCGGATCCGCGCCCGCCAACAGGGTACTTTCGACGCCCTCGGCCCTGCCGTACGAGCGATGAAGCGCTTCGGCACAACGTTCCGTTCCACCGGGATGAATGGAGGAATGATTATGACTAATTGATAGTATTTTCATAAAAATATCTGCTGATCAAAAGAAGTATGATAACTGAAATGAGTTATAAGGTGCCAGTTGCCCAGAATTGATGCGCTTTCCGAGTATTTGACGACGTTTTGATTTTTTATTTGCTGAGATTAGGGTTTTTATTTCTTTAATGTCTCGGTCATTTCGGGCGAAAAACTCCTCAAGTACTGAGAGGTCATCCCTAAGATTTTCTATCTTTGCGTAGATGGTGGCCTGTTCCGCCGCCTTCTCTTTCTGGTGGGGCGATCCTGGATGGGCCAAATGAACGACGGAGACGATGGCGCGCTCGCACGCCTCTACGCGGCCCAGCAGCGCATCAAGCGTTGCCGCGCTCGTTTCCTGCCCCGACTGAGTTTGGGAGTCCGCGGTCATTGATCCGTCAACAGGGCTCAGGCGGGAACACCTTGGGCCCCTGAGAAGGGGGACGTTCGATCCTTCAAAGCAGGCGTGAAAGGTCGACGGATCTTCGGCCCAGTATGCTTTTGGGAGGTTGAAGACGAAGGCGTTGCGACCGCGGTTGTGACCGTAATGCACAAGGTCTGCCCGATACCGGTCGGCTACCACGCGGCCCAGACGGCTCCGGCCATGAAAGATCTCCACCGCCAGGGCGCTGTCCTTGTCTTCAGGGTCGAATGCCCATCCGAAGATGCGCCCGTCCTCGATGGCATCGATGAACCCCTCATAGTTGGACGCAACGACATCGGCGTCCGACAGCGAAGCGGTATCGCGGTTCGTCTCGTCCATCGCTAGTACTCCCGGAAGCCAAGGAAGAGCGCCCTGGAAATTGGAGAGAGGAGGTATTGAACGAAGGTCCGCTCCTCTGTGGCCAGAACCACGTCCACGACCATGCCCGGTTGGAGATCGGCGCTCAGCTTGCGTTTCGCATCTTCACGGTCGAGCTCGACGAGGACTTCGAAGTAGGAGGTTCGGCGATCCTCCTCGAGCAGGCTGTCGGCCGAAATGTGCCGGACGACGCCGGAGACGGGATTATCGAACAGGCTGCGGCTGGCATTCAGGCGCACCAGCGCTGACTGATTCACGTAAACCGAGTCTATGTCGACGGGGCGCACCCGGGCGCGAATGATCAGAGCGTCTGGGGTTGGAACGAGGTCAAAAATCGGCTCTCCGGGTCGGACGACGCCACCGGGACCAAAGAACCTCAGATCGACGACGGTTCCGCTCTCGGGCGCGCGCACTTCACTTTGTTGGAGGGTCGCCGCCGCACTCAGCCGCCGCTCGGTCGCGTCGCTCAACACACCCTCAACTTCCGTCAGTTCCCCCACAATCGACATTGTCCTTTCGTAGGAGATGTTGGCGAGCTCAAGCTTGGTGCCGTTCTCACTTTCACGGATGCTGGACAGCGTGGACTGCAGCGCGCCGATTTCTCCCTGCACATCTGCCGCTTGCCGTTGCAGACCGAGCAACCTCGGACGGGTTTCAAACCCCCGATCGTAGAGTGCGGAGACATCGGTCTCTTCCGCGTGGATCAGAACCAATTGTTCCTCGAAGCTCTCGATCTCATGGCGGGTGGCCTGCTTTCGTTGCTGGAGTTCGTCCACCCTTGAGGTGAGCACGTCCCGGCGCCCGTCGACGAACTGGAGACGAGCCGTCCTGAGATCGGTCTCCACGGCTTGGAGCGTCCGCACCAGGGGCTCATCCGCCCGCGTTCTGATTTCAGGGGGCCACGAGATTTCCGGCGATCCCGCAAGTTCAGCCCTGAGTCGGCTGTGGGTCGCTAGCGCCCGCAGGTATCGCGCGTCGGCGACGTCGTAGTTCGATTGCGCTTGCACCCGATCGAAGACGACGACGACATCCCCCCGTTCGACGGTGGATCCCTCTTTGACGAGGAGCCGCTCAATGATGCCGCCGTCCTGGCTCTGCACGCTACGGCGGCTCAACTCCACCGCAAGAGAGCCTGCTGCGACGATGCCCCCCGATACCGGGACGAGATACGCCCACAGCGACAGGACGAGAGCCCCGAGACCAAGCACAACGACTGTACCGCGCAGAATGGCGTTGATCGGGGGACTCTGGTGGAAACGATCTGAGCTGATCGTTTGAGTTGGGCGTTCTGCCACCTCGACAAGCCGGGTCATGCGGACACCGGAGCGGAGCCTGACGGGAGAGCAGTCCCTGGTGCCCGTCGGACACCGGATACGCCACGATCATCGAGGTTCAAATCGGCGGGGCGGACGATCCGCTCGACCGCACCCTCCCGCATGACGATCACCCGGTCTGCAAGTTGGATCAATGCCGGTCTGTGGCTGACAACGATGGTTGTCGATCCGCGCGCCTTTGCATCCTGCAGCGCTGACGTCAGGGCGCGCTGTCCCTCGCTGTCGAGGCTGGCATCCGGCTCATCAAGCACCAGGAGGGAGGGGTTGCCGAACAGCGCCCGCGCCAGTCCCACCCGTTGGGCTTGCCCGCCCGTCAACTTGCGGCCGAACGCGCCGATGTCCGTGTCGTAGCCATGGGGAAAGCGGCCGATCATCGCGTGGACGTCCGCCCGCTTCGCCGCCTCGATCACCTTGCTCGGGGCTGCGTCGGCCAACCGGCCAATGTTCTCCGCCACCGTCCCGGAGAACAGTTCCACGTGCTGGGGAAGGAAGCCGACATACTGACCGAAATCCGTCCGGTCCCAGGTATAAACGTCGTGCTGGTCCAATCGCACGGCACCGGCGGTGGGCGCCCATATGCCCACCAGAAGCTTGGCCAGTGTGGATTTTCCCGCCGCACTGGGGCCGATGATGGCCACCAGTTCTCCGGGGGCGACGGTGAAGCTGACATTTCGGATGATCGGCATCGCGGACCCGCTGGGTGCGAACACAAGCCGGTCCACCTCCAAATGCCCGGCCGGTTTGGGCAGCGCCATCGTCGATCGTGGGCGGGCTTGCGCCTCATCCGAGATGATCCGGTCGAGCCGGGTCACGATCGCATAAGCGTTCACCCATTCCCGCCACCCTGCGATGATGGCACCGAAAGGAGCCAAGGCCCGGGACGAGACCATCATGGCGCCGATCAGCGTTCCCGGCGAAACCTGGCCCTGAATCACCAGGATCGCGCCGGTGGCGATGATCGAGACACGCATGATCATTTGGATGCCTTGGCCCAAAGTCCTGATCAGCGCCGAACGGCCCTCGGCAACCGTGCTCGTCTCAAGTATGTCCCCGTTTCGGTTCCGCCACCGGTCCAGGATCTTGGGCATCAGGCCCATGCCGGCGACAACCTCGGCATTCCGCAGCGCGTCTCCAAGATCCGAGTAGGCCCGGACGCCGGCGGTCTTTGCAGCCGCAGTTGGCTTCCGCACCCACAGCTCGTTCACGATGGCCAGAAGAAACAAAAGTGACGCGCCCGCCAAGGTCACCACCAGGTAGACCGGGTGCATCAGGAAGAGCGCGAGAAAGAAAATCGGGGACCACAGGAACTCCATGGCGGAGGCGATGTAGGATCCGCTGACGAACCTCCGGATGTCGCCGATGTCCCGCAATGTCTCGCTGATGTTGCCCTGACCGCGAAGGGACTGGTCGAGACCGGCCTCAAGCAATCCGTCATTCAGGCTCTGACCGGCCCATCCGCCCAAGAGAAGGAACAGCTTGGCGCGCAAGTAGTCGAGGCCGACATACATGCCGACCCCGACCAAGGCCGCGAAGGTTAGCCCGGCGAGCGTCGACATGCTGTGGCTGCTGAGGACCTTCTGGAACACATTGATCATGTAGATCGGCGGAACCAGCATCAGCAGAACGATGCACAGGCTCATGACGAATGCGAGCGACAGGGTTCCCGACGCCCGGCGGAAGATCCGGCGGACCGGATGCTGCTGGACGCTGCCGCTTTCGACGGTCTTGGTCACCGTTCCCGCCTCTTCGACCCGCGGGACGCTGAGCGCCCAGCCGGCAGGTGATCCACATCCGGAAACCAGCGGCGTGCGTGAAGCCACTGATTGTAGCGTTCCGCCATCGAGACCCGGTGCATCGTGTGAAGGTCGATCGACTGGCGTTCATAGTGATGGAGCGAAACGCTCGGTTCGTAGTGGAGCCTGTACCCGGCCCTCCGCAGCGACAGGCATAGATCGGTGTCTTCGAAATCTCCGATCACATAGTCCTCAGACAAGCCGCCGACATCGTCCCAGGCCTGCCGGTCGACCAGGAGACAGGCACCGGTGAGCGCTTCTGGCTCGCTGGGGCGGTTGGCCCGTGGATCGTCGGATGGGTATCCTTTTGAAAGGGACCGGTTAAACGGCATCCCATCCAAGTGCCGGCTGAACGTCAGCCCCGCATGCTGGATGGTTCCGTTGGCAAACAGCAGCTTCGGTCCGACCGCTGCGGCTTTCCGGCGCTTTGCCGCCCGGATCAGTGCCGTGACCGGGGTTGGCGTGATCGGAACGACGTCTGAGTTGAGCAGGACCGCCCATGGCGCCGAGCCAGTAGCGACGCCCGTGTTCACGGCGGGCGCGTAGCCCAGGTTCCGTCCGTGATGAAGGACGCGGCATGGCAACCCGTAGAGCGCGTGGAGAGCACGGAGGTGCGAGACGACGATATCGGAGAGTGCTGGGTCGTCCACCACGAAGATGAACTCGTCCAGAGATGCGTCGGCGCCTAGGGCGAATGCTGTGTACTGAGCGCGCAGGAAGGCGGTGGTGCCGTAGAGCGGAATGACGACGCTTGCCCTCGGCGAGGTGTTTGGCGTTCCCAGCACTGTCTCGTGGTCGAGCCGCGTACCTGCGAGAGCATCCGCGTGAAGAGCGCCGACGACGGACCCAAGTCCTCCATCCAGCAGATCCAGCATCGCAGATGGGTCGTTGGGCAAGGTAAGGGCCAAGTCACGTGCCGCTCCGACTCGGTGCGCGGCGGGTTTGACCGTCAGGACCGAACTCTCACCGTTATGGAGGGTGATCTCGAAACTCTCCGTTCCCAACGGTACGGCCGTTGACGGTGTCTTCAGGAAAGCAATGAAACCACGATGATCCTTGCTTCGACCTCCGGTTTCCGCTGGTTTTGGAATGCCCCGGTGCGGGCTGGAAAACAGGTGATTGGCGAGAGGAACACGCCGTTCGCCGGTGCCAATCCAGGCGATCTTGTCGATGAGCTGATGCGGATCGTTGGTCCAGCCAAAGACGGCCATTTGACCGTTCGTTGCCCGAAGGGCCGCGGCGATTCCGGTCTGGCATGATTCGCCAAACGCCACAGTTGGGGTGCTGTCGCCGATCTGGTCCGAATCGATCCGGCGCAGCGCTCTTTGAAGTCTCCGGGATTGTTTTGCGGCGGCCGACAACTTCTCCTTCAGCCAGCGGGACGCCTTGTTCCGTTCCGTCCCATCGGTCGCCAGGATGACGTCCGATAGCTTTTTCTCCGACCCGTGGAGCGCCTTGTCGACGCGGATACGATGCCCCCCGTTTGGTGACCATGCCACGGCCAGAGCCTGCCGGAGGTCCACGGCGCCGATGTCCACCAGCCATACGGCCCGGGCGCTGCCCTCCAGGATCACCGGTTTGCCGGTCGGCCGCCGAAGACCGCTACTGGTCAGGATATGAACGGGTGTGTCCTGTCTGAGACCGGTGGTCCGATTGATGACGAGTAACGATGACGTGTCATCGACCGAAAGGATCCAGGTGTCTGTCAGTGCCGTCGCGGTGGCGAACTTCGACAGCGTCTTTGCCATGAAACGGAGGGTCTCCTGCGACGGGTGACGCATCCATGTAGAGACCAACGTTTCAAAGAGTGGGGGCACGAAAGCGGTGTTGGAAACAAGACCCGCCAATCTCTCCAGAAATGGGTCGACCGTTTGTGACGACTGAACGTCTACAGGAACCGTTGGCAGAATATGCTGGTCCGGGACCGTTTTGTCCGGCTGCAACCCTTGGCGGCTCTCGGGGCCAGTGGCGGGCATCATCCAGCTTACGGTGGCGTCGTCGTTCAACGACGCTTCGACAACCCCAATGATGACGGAGGCGCTCCCCGATGACGGGGAGGCCGGGATCAATGCGCAACGATCTGGTGGCCGCTCATCCACCATGACACGCGTGTTCGGTAGATTGAGCGATCCTGGCACCGGACCGGCAAACAGGAACGACCCCGCCGAGAGGCGCAAGACAATCGGCCAACGCCCGACTGTCTGGCTACCGTTCCCCAATTGACGCCCTGATTGGCCGTGCAGGGTGGAGAAATGCCCGCGCGCCGTCGTCGCCGTCGTGCGCACGGTGCTTAGATGATCTCCACGTAGAGGCCAATGTCGCTCTCAAGGGTATCGGCGGTCAATCCAACGATGGTGACCTGATTGCCGTCACCCAGGTCGATGACCGCGTTGCCGCTGGAGTCGGACGATATCCGGGTGAGGAGATCACCCGGCTCCGTGACGGACAACCCGTTGATTCCGCTCTCAATTTGAATCAGGTCCGAGCCGCCGCTGAAGTCCATGATCATATCTGAGCCGCCCGAGGACTGAATGACAAAGACGTCGTTGCCGTTATTGCCATACATGACGTCGTCGCCGAGATTGCCGAAGATCGTGTCTTCGTTCTGACCGCCGAAGATCGTGTCGTCGCCCTGGCCGCCGTACAGCGTATCGTCCTGCTGGTTTCCGTAAAGAATGTCGTCGCCTTGGTTTCCATAGGCGAGGTCTGAGTCCCTGTTGCCAACAAGGATGTCGGTCGCGGCACCGCCGGAAATGGTGTCATCCCCCATACCGCCGTAGAATGTGTCGCTTCCGGCGTCTGACCCAATCGAGTCAGCCCCTTGGTTGCCGTACAAGAGATCCTCGCCGTCACCCCCGAACAGCACGTCATCCCCGTCGCCGCCGCGAACCTCGTCATCGCCGCCGCCGCCGGTGACGCTGTCGGCGCCGCTGCCCGCAAGCACGCTGTCGCCCCCGTCACCACCGGAGACGGATGCGGACCCGCTTCCGGTCAGGATCACGGTTTTGCCGGTGGATCCGGAAATACCGATGGTGCCGACCTCGCCATCTCCCAAGCCCGACAGATCAATCGACACGGAGTCTGACGACACAGTGCTGAGATCCACCGCCTCGGTCGTTACGGTCACGGTTTCGAAACTCGTCTCAGAGATTCCGAGATCGTCCAGAAACTTTGAAACACTATCCGCCTCAGACTCTGTAATGCTTGTATTTGTTGATGAGTCGAAAATGCCACCAGGTATCGTCGCCATTTTTCAGTATCCTTAAGGAGCAGAATCGAATTTCCAGCCCAGAACGTCTATTTCCCGAGATTTGTTTTGCCATCAGATCAAGATTCTACTCTGCGGTTGAGCATTTGATCTTGGCGCTCAAGGAATGTATCTATGATTGTATAGGGCACCTCTGGAGTCGCGGCGTCAACGATTGAATTTTCTGTAAACTGATAAGTAAGTCGGTTCCGACCCAGAACTAAAGAAGGTGCTGTGTAAATTGATACTCGATTACTTTATTATGTCATGCCGAATGTTTATTTTTATGCTTCAATTTGTCTACCAAATTTAATTATAAAAATGGTTAGTGAAGATATATCTTGATGGCGTAACGGAAAAATACAAATATTCATGTTTCTTGATTATTTATAGATTATATAGAGATGAGGTGCATAGATTCAATCTTGTAATCTGAGAGGGTAGTGTTGTGACGGTCATTGCTAAAATATTCTAAAATTCTTTATATATATGGGTAAAACTCGGATGTTTGAAAAATTTAATGCGTATCAACAAAGATTATCTGAAAGTTATGGGGTTAAGGTCGAAAAGAATTTTGATATCACTGGAGTGTTTTTTGATGATATTCTAAACTATCTGAAGATACGAGCGATTCCGCGGATATGGATTGAAGAAAATGGGGTAAATCCTTACAAGATTTCTTTAATGTCGGGTATATCAACAAGCATAACACACAATATGATGAATGATAAATGGGCACCATCACGTAAGACACTTTTGAAGATTATACGATCAATGCCAATAGATTGGATTAGAGACTTTGAAGCTGATTATCAAACTGTCCATCCATTCTATCAGATGGGACTAGAAAGAAAGAGATGTAGTGTAAATTCTACGAATATCGTGCTTGAGGAATCTATTCTTCTCCCGAGCACTGTATCTAAATCACCGTTTTTTGAGTATGATTTCGATAATCGTAATTTAACAATACTGATTGAAAAAAGTAGACAGTATAAAGAATCGCGTGATGCTGAAACAGAGGATAGGATTCATAGTAATACTTTCTTTGCTATGTTGATCTATGTCTACTCAGTGGCGAGAGAAGACGGTGATTGCATTCTCTTTCGAACGTTGTCTGGAGTCGATGATAAGAAAGTCCCTGCACTTTTCCTCTGCGTCGCAAACGCGGATGGTCAGAGACATCGAATAAGCGTGTACGGTCCAATCCAGATGGAGGCCGGCCGCGCCAGGGCCCAGCGTATTGCGCGGGAACTTGTCACCGCGTTCGAAGAGACTGACGTTCTCGGCATAGGGCCGCTGACACCAGCCTAGGCCGGCTGGTGTGATCCAAAGGCTGACCGCGCACTCTCAACATACCCTTTGAAACGTGAATCGCTTGCCGGTAAGGGGTTCGCGCCTATGATGAGCCGATCCGCAAACTGGCGGAGAAAGTGTATCGATAAGGGGAGTATGCGCCATGGCGTCCGTGACGATCGCGCCGATTCATTCGGAGTTTGGCGGCCTGGTTACCGGTGTCGATCTTAAGTCGGAGTTGACGCCGGAGACCGTTGAAACCCTCCGGGATGCCATTGATACCTATTCCTTCCTGCATTTTCCCGAACAGTTCCTCCAGGATGAGCACCAGCTTGCGGTGACGAGGGCGCTCGGCGAGCCCGAACCCAACCATGTGATTCTCGGCCAGACCGGCCGGGTTGAGTACTTTGGGACCATTGGCAACGTGCAGGACGACGGAACCGTACATGGCCAAAGCCATGAGCGGACGATCTACCAGACCGGCAACAATATGTGGCATTCGGATTCATCGTTCCGCGAGGTGCCGACGTATGTGTCTTTGATGTCGGCGCACGAAGTGCCGGATGAGGGCGGGGAGACAGAGTTCGTCAGTTGCCGGTCGGCTTATGGCCGGCTGCCCGACGCGGTTCGTAACCGCATCGATCCTGGTGTTGTGATCCACGACTATGTCTTCTCCAGATCGAAGGTGGCAAAGGTGACGGACTCCCATGCCGCTTCCCTTCCGCCGGTGCGCCAACGTATGGTCCGGGTCAACCCGGGCAATGGTGCTAGGAACTATTTCGTTGGATCCCATGCGAAGACAATCGAGGGGTGGGATTACGATGAAGCGCGGGAGTTGATCGATGATTTGCTCGCCCAGGCGACCCGGCCGGACTCGGTCATGCGGCACCGGTGGCAGGCAGGCGATTTCGTGATCTGGGACAATCGGTGCCTACTGCACCGGGGGGCCGGCTATGACGCGGACAAGTACAGGCGGAGAATGCGGCAGTCCCGTGTGACCGGAACAGGCAACTCGCTGGAAGAGGCCGGCGTCACTGGATGACCCGCGCTTGGGCCTGCGTTTGAAGCTTGAATATGGCACCGTGCCTTTAGGCAGGTGCCTCTTCTGAAACGGCGGTTTTCAGGCTCTCAAGGCCCCGGTCTAGCGATGCCAAAGTCCGATCCATTTCTTCTTTCGAGACCTCGCCGCCGTCCCGAAGGGTTTGCTGGTGCCGACGGGCGTGATCGCTCAGTTCCATTAGACCGAGATTGCCGCAGATTGAGACGAGCTTGTGAAAGATCCGGCCGAGCTCCTCACGATCGGTGCTCTGCTTGGAGAGGCCGTCCCGGTGCCCTTCAATCTGTGAGACAGAAGCGCCAATCAAGCCAGACAGCCTGTCCTGGGGCAGGGTGCGGACCAATGCGTCAAAGCGATGCTTGTCGAATACCGCTGGTGCCGCCGGTTGTGAAACCGGCCCCTCTACCGCGACCGCCTCGATGACGTTCCACTTGGCGAGAGCCTTGTGGAGGACATGCATGTCGACAGGCTTGGTGAGATAGTCATCCATCCCCGCATCCAGGCAGGCCGTCAGGTCCGCTCTGGACGCAAACGCGGTCAACGCGATGATGGGCATCGTTTTGGCATGTTCGGGCATGCCTGCGCCCCGTATCACGCGGGTCGCTTCGAGCCCGTCCATGACGGGCATCTGAATGTCCATCAGGATTGCGGCAAAAGGCCGTTCCTTGACAGCCTCTACGCCCTCCGCCCCGTTCTCCGCCAGAACGACACTGCACCCCGCCCGTTCCAGGAACGCGCTTGCGATATCGGCGTTGATGGGATTGTCCTCAACCACCAGCACCACAGTGTCCTTCGTCCCGGCCGCAAAAACGGCCTTCGTGTCCTCTGTCGCCGCTTCAGCACCATCCTGGATACTCTGAAACGGGAAACGGACCGTCACCGTGGTTCCGACCCTTGGTTGGGAATGCACCTGGATCCCACCACCGAACGCCTCGACGATCGATTTAACGATGGTCATGCCGAGCCCGGTGCCCAGCGCCTTTACTTCACGCAGGCGGTTGTAGGGCTCGAAGATGTCCGAGATTTTGTCCTCGGGAATGCCGACCCCGGTGTCGATGACAGCGATCTCCAAGGATGAGGTGCCATCGTCTCCCGGCTCAACGCGGGCTTTGACGAACACACCGCCTTTCTCAGTGAACTTCACGGCGTTTGACAGAAGGTTCACCAGAACCTGCCGCACCCGAGGTTGATCAAGCCCGATGTGGACCGGAACGGAGTCGTCGATTTCGCATGTGATCGGCAGTTTTTTGAGGTCTGCCTGTTGCTGAACCATGCTGATGGATGCGTGAATCAATGTCCGGACATCCATGGTCTCAACGCTGACGGACATCGGTTCGGACTGGATCTTCGCGTACTCGAGAATGTCTTCGAACAACGACAGCAGTGACCGGGCCGATACCGTCAGATAGGAGAGACGGGAGCGCTGTTGCTCGTCCAACTCGCCCGTCTCCAAGAGCTGGGCATACCCCATAACCGCGTTGAGAGGGGTCCTGATCTCGTGGCTCATACTGGCGAGAAAGTCGGTCTTCGCTTTGTTGGAACGGTCGAGGCTCTCGACGTACTCGGCGATCGACCGCGACATCTTCTCCATGTCCCGGGCGAGCGCGCCGAGCTCGTCATTGGAGGAAATGGCGATGCTGGAGACCGGTTCGTGTGCGGCGATCCTCTCCGCGGACTTCTGGAGCGTCACGATTGGGGACAACAGGAGCCGCCGGGTAACGAAACCGAGCATTCCCGCCACCAAAATGGCGGAGACAAGGGACACCAGCAGGGTGACCATCTGAATGGATGAGACGCGGCCAGAGACCGCCATTTCATCCCTGGAGACAAAGACCGTCCAGTTCCATTGCCCCCGGTCGAAGGGAAGGGCGACATAGACGCTTGAACTGCCGTTGTCCTCCTGAAACAGACCATTCGTTTCGGCCTCGATGCTCCGGGACAGCTCGCTCCACGCATCAAGCTCTGAGTCCTCCGCACAGTCACTGCAGAAGACTGCTTCTCCGGAGCGCCGATCCATGATGAAGAAACGGCGTCCGGTCCGAGTACCCAACTCGTCCAGTTCCGCGAAGATCTCCTGCTGGTAGGCGTCCACGAAAGACTGAACGCTCCCGAGCCCAGTCTCCTCAAGAAGCTTTGAGCGGTGGCCGATCACGTCCCCGACGGCATCCTCGAGCAGGTGATGCATCACCTCCGCCTCGCTGGCCTCCAATGCAGCACGGGATTGCAGATACGAGATCAGGCCGAGGACGCCCATCCCGATCACGACGATCGGCAGCGTTGCGATGATGAACTTCTGATCAAGTCTCACGGACTGTCTTCCGTCAGTTGAACACGTTCTCGCCGGCCAAACTCAGGACCGCCGAAGGAATGACCGCGCCGATCCGTTTGGCGGTGCCGAGGTTCACGCCGACCGCAAACCGCGGTGACCGGGTTACCGGGATCTCTCCGGCTTTCGCGCCCTTCAGGACGGCATCGACAACGGCAGCGCCGGCAAGTCCGGAAATCTCCGGCGTAGAAACAACGGTCAGCATCGCCCCCTGCTTCACGGACTGCATGTTACCTGCATACACGATCGGCTTCCCGGATTTTTGGATCTCAGTGACGTAGTTCTGGTTCGCCCCGTTCGGGCCGGTGGCAAGCCACAGTCCGTCGATCGACTCTGCGTTTTCACGAAGCAGCGATTGGGCAGCCTTCAGCATGTCGTCTTTCCCGGCCTCGCCGGGGATGAAAGGAAACCCCATTGCGAGGAGTTCGATGTCGCTTTGTGTCTTGAGAGCCTCGAACAAATCATTCTTGTCGCTCATCGCCGAGGGATAGCTCGAGTACAGAAAGCCCAGTCTGAAGGGCTCGCCCGTTGGCTTCTTCGGCAGGCTTCGCGCGACGACCTGCAGCTTCGCGATTGGTGGCACCACGTGGGTGCTGCCGGTGATGTTTCCCCCGCTTCGCGCCCCGATTTCCGGAACGATCCCCTCTCCGACGGGATCGGCGACGAGGACGAAGATCTGAGGAATGCTCTTGTCTTCAAGGACCTTCCGGGCGGCGCGTGTTGCCAGTGTTGCGATCGTGACGACAACGTCCACCGGTTTGCCGTCAATGGCTTCCCGTGTCAGCGTTTCCGCCCGTTCGGAATCCCCGTCCGCGTTGATGACCACGACATCCAGTGAGTCGCCTGTCTTGTGCCCGAAGTCGCCAAGGCCTTTCAGCAACCAGGATGTTGTGTTCTGGACAATAGGCAATGCCATCGTCTCAACGACCACGACCCGGGTGCGTTCAGAGGCGGAGGCAGGTCCAATGAATAACGCCGCCAACAGAAAGGTTAATAGAAACTGAACAATAAATCTGCGAGGACCGTGTCCGTCACGTCCAAGACGAGAGAGGTTCATTTGCCTAGACACCAATAAGAAACAACGCATTTTAGGTTTCGGGCGCTTTGGTCCGTGCGAGACAGTATCGAGTCGAAATAATACCTCGACTCCGAAGTCAGGCACAGTCATCAATTACATGTGGTGCGGCAACTCTGCGAATGAGTAGGCCCTATGAAGTCTAATTGATAGACATCCTATCGGATGCTCATCGGAAGAGACAAAAACCCCCTAAATCGGGCTCGGCCGCCTCTCACGGGTGGTGCGGCGTGCCGGAGATCTGGGAACCGGGCGACCATTTTGGCGATCGCGATGCGTCCTTCCATTCGGGCCAGGCTCATGCCGGCACATGTGTGGGCCCCCCCGCCGAAGGCCAGGTGCGGATTTGGGTGCCTTGAGATATCCAGCGCCTCCGGGTCAGCGAACACATCGGGGTCTCGGTTTGCCGCCCCGATACAAAGGGTAACCAGGGTTCCTGCCGGGAACGACTGACCGGCGATCTCAACCGGTTCGGCGGCCCGCCGGTTGCCCAGTTGATTTGAACTCTCATATCGAAGGAACTCCTCGACCGCCGGGGCGATAAGACTGGGGTCTTCCACTAGGCGGCGCCATTGATCCGGCGCCTCCAGAAGGGCCGCAATTCCATTGCCGATGAGATTGGTTGTGGTTTCGTGACCGGCGTTCAGCAGAAAAATGCAGTTCTGGACGAGTTCCTCTCCGGTGAGCCGGTCTCCGTCCACGTCTCCTTCGATCAAAGCGGTCAGAACGTCTACCTCGTCGCGAATGGGAGTGCTACGGCGCGCCACGATCAGATCTTCAAGATACGCGCTGAAGTCTGCTACGGCCTTGTTCCCCCTTGCCAGGACAGTTTCCGCGGGTGCCGGTTCCAGGGCGCCGAGAATCGCCAATGACCAATCCCGCAACGGATGGCGGTCTTCATCCGGAACCCTCAAGAGATCGCCGATCACCTGGATGGGGATCGCTGCCGCGAAGTCGTCGATGAGATCAAACTGTCCCTTCTCCTCGATGCGGTCTAAGAGGCGATCCACCAGAGATCCGAGCACCGGGGTGAGCGCGTCGAGGGCGCGGGGTGTGAAGGCCGGCATCAGCAATCTCCGGACCCGCGTATGCCGTGGCGGGTCCGAGAAGACGAGGCTCGTCGTATGGTGACGGAAAAGCGGACTCTCCCCAAACTTTGGGCGGAATTCGACGGTCTTGTCTGAACTGAACCTCCGGTCTCGGTAAACCGAGTCGCAGTCTCGATGGCGTGTCAGAAGCACCGAGCCATCCGGGCACCGATGAACCGGATCATGCGTTCGAAGCGCTCGATACACGGGGTACGGATCGTCGAGAAAAGACTGATCGATGGTTCTCAGATCAAAGGCTCGAACGGCCTCAATGTCCGGGTCTTGGGTATCCATGCGCGTCATCGTGCCCCGGCTTGCGAACAATCGCCAGTCCATCGCAGGAAGAGCGCCCGGTCAGCCCGGTCGATTGTTGCGCATCGCATCTGTTTCGCTTCCACCCTCATTGGCCTATCATGGTGGGGGTGATTGGGAGGATGTTCGCCCGGAGAGGCGGCATATCGGGTTATGGCTCTAAAGAGCTTCGACGTTCTGACGTTGCGGGATGCCACGTGGGCCATTGAGGCCACCGCTCCCAACGAGGACGCGGCTCGTTTGACGGCCGAGAAACTCCTTGGCAGCCGGCGTGTTGAAGGTGTCCGGGTTGCCAGAGATGTCGGACGCGATCCGACCCAGTTGCGCCCCGAAGACATTCTGTTCGAGAAGATGCGGCCGGTCGCCCGTGTTGGCGACACGATCCTCGTGCCCGAGATCGATGAGTCCGAGGATTGCGAGGAACTCGAAGATCTGTATGGCGTCCGGGGGCGTGCCACCATGGCCCGTCTGTTCCGCCAGTATCTTGATCAACAAGGCATGACCACCTTGGAAATCATGCACGACTACGCGGAACTTCAACGGGCGCTCAACGCGGACACCATGGTGACAACCGGGATCGACCGTGTCGCTAAACTCCAGACCAAAGGCAAGGACCCCGAGGATCTTGACGCGCGTCGGAAAGCGCTGGAGGCCATGCTTGAGGACGTTACCGAACGGGCGAGCACAGCCTCGGAGATGCGTCTTCCGGGTTTCATAGAGATGGGACCGGATGAGGCGGCCCTGCGGATTGTGGACAGCCATGCGCCTGAGCATGCCGATTTCGCTTTGCGGGTCGCATTGACCCGGGACCTTGTGCAGACCCGGGATCTCTGGGGGAAGTTCAGCCTGACGATGCAACTGGCCGAACCGGCGAATGAGAACAAAGCGCTGGGAACGATCGATGGGTTCGTCGCTGATACGCTGACAAGCACCGGCGTTATTCAGGACGTTCTTGGGCATCAGGAGGATCTGTTCCACGCCCTCGGTACCCTCATCGATCTGACGCGGGGCGACATGTTCGGCAACGGGGCCGACGGCTCTCTTCCGCCCGATCATCCCCGGTACGCGCCGGTGACACTGAACGGGCTGATGGCGCGATCCGCGATGCCGGACACGGAAAGTGTTCTGATGCAACGCGTCCGAAGACAACTTCAGAGCACGGCCAAACTGACGAAGTCGGGCGAGGATGGAGAGAAAGAAGCCTTCAAAGGCCTGTTGGGGAAGATCGTTGACGGCACCAAGGTCCTGGGCGGCGCGGACATGGCAGCGGCGATCACCGAGCGCCAGTCCCACATCATCAACAAGGGCGGAACAGCCGGTTTAGAGGAGGCCGCGTCGACCGTTCTGCCGACGTTGGACGATCCGGCACGGAAGGCCGGCTATCTCCTCTCTCTCATGGAGAGCGAACTCGGTCGGGACACGCTGAGCCGCGCGGTGCGCTCAATGCTTGAGACGGTCCTTACCCAGCCAAGGTCAGTTCAACAGTTGGTGAAAAAGAACCTGCCGCCGAACCGGATGATGGAGAAGGTCACCTCGATCTTTTACCGGCTCCAGCAGTCGGGTTTGGCGGAATCGGAACGGGACCGATTCACCAAGCGGCTCGACGATTTGCTGGAGCGGTACATCGTCGATGGCAAGATCCTGGAGAAAATCGACAATCCGGACAGGCCGTTGCACGTGCGCGCCTTCCTTCTGGTGGACATGTGCCGGCCGGAAATGCTGCCCCATGGAAAAGCCTCCGCCATCGCCCGGCAGATCATTGTGAAGAGCCTGCGCCGCCCCGACTTCGAAACCGAACTGGTCTCTCAGATTGCCGACCCCAAGGAGCAGGAGCAGGTGCTGCGCAAGTTTCACCAACGGCTTCACCACTGTGGTTTCTTTGGTTGAGTCGTTGGCACGCGGCAGGTTTCGACGTCAGTTTCCACGAGGATCCCAGGTGGTTCAGGGAGGTCACAATTTGGTTTGCGGACCTGATCGACGTAATGGCCTAGTCTCCTCCGGACTGGCGCCCCGGTGGGACGGGTGCCGCCGGAGCAGATGACAGCGTGATTGGACGACGGGGAAGGACTGGGCCCATGGGGCGAGCCGGTCTCGAAGAGGAAGCGGTGTCTCGGCGCCTGCCCGATGAGGCGGAACGGCTCGCCGCGCCGATCGTGGTGACCTGTGCCGAAGGATCGGGACTCGCGATCGTTGCAGATTTCCTCGCTCACGCCGGCGTCTACATGGGGCCGAGGGAGGTGGTTCACGGATCGCCCTATTCGTCACCCATCGAAGCGGCCGTCGATCTCATCTTTGCTGACGTCTTAAGTCTTCGGTCAATTGGGGGGATCGATCCTGATCGGCTGTCGCCGCTGATGCTGGCAGAGATCGACCGGTTGTTGCGGGATGCCATCGTTGCCCATTTGCGCGACATGCCGGCGACGTGGACCCGCTGGGGTGTGGTCTCCGCCCGCCTGGCTCATCTTCTGCCGTTGCTTGAGCGTGTGCTGCCGGCGCAGCGGGTGGTTCATGTTCTGCGGGACGGCCGCGATGTTGCCGCGATGGGCGATGGGGAGGATGCACGCCGCCGTGCCCTGTCATCACCATCCGACAACATGGAGAGCGCTTTGGAGGAGGCGGGGGCCGTTCTCTCCGGGCGTGCGTGGTCGGCGGTGCTGGCCGACATGCGTGGCTATGGGGACGTTGTTGGGCGCGCGCCGGTTGTCGAGGTCAGGTTCGAGGACCTGATCGAGACCCCCGAACAGGCGTCATTGACCTTGGGGCGGGGTCTCGGGATTTCGATGCCGACGGTGGATGGTTTCAGAAGATCCGCTGCGGCGCGGCGGGAGATCGGCACGGCAGGCGTGGCGTCCGAGTTGGATGATGAGACCGCCGCAAGCGTCGAACTGGTGATCCGCAGCGATCTCATGCACCTGAACTACATTCCGGGAGCGCGGCGGCGATCGGCGGGCAAGCGAACCCAGCAGATACAGCCGATGATCTTGACCGGTGTCCCTGGCACGGGGCTCTCTCTGACGGCGGGTCTCTTGGTCTCCGCGGGCTTCAGGGCAGGCGCGGATGCTGAGCGTGTGCTTTTTGAGCGTTCCGCCGGACTTCCTATCTTCCGTACCGGGATCAACCGGCGGGTTGCAGCAATCCATGACCGGCTTCTCGAGAATCTGGACCGGGACCGGACGGACGCAGGCGCTCTACCGGAAGGGTGGGAGAAGTCGGCGGCGGCCACGGCGGCGCGGTCCCGTCTCGTGGCGCTGCTGCCGGATCTCTTTGATGACCTGGGGCCTGGCAACCCGCCACTTCTGATGGACCCGGGCTTTTGCCGCTTGCTGCCGTTGTGGGCCAACGTCTGTGCTGACATGGACTGGGCGCCACCGCACATCCTGGTTCTCGTGCGTGATCCGGAAGCTGTCGTTTCCGGCTTGGCGGCGCGGGAGAATCTGCCCACCCCATTCGGTTTCCGTCTTTGGTCTTCGATGATGCTGGACCTGGAAAAGTCGACCCGGGCGATGTCGCGGACGGTTCTGGACGACGACCGAATCCTGAGCGACGCCGCGCAGGTCTTGGAGCCGGTCCTGAACCTGGCCGGCATTCACATGCCCTGGGGCTGGAGGGAAGCGGTCAAGACTGTCGTGGACCGGTCCCTCCGGTCGCCCGAGACCATTCTCCCGCAATCAGCGGAGCGGGACTTCGCGGCTGGGATCTGGTCCAGTTTCCTGGATCTTGCGGAAGCCGCCGATGAGACCGAAAGCAGCAGGAGTGCGGCTCTCCGGCGCCTGGATACCCGCGCGACGCAGTCCCGGCAGCTGGACATCGTTGCCGCCGGTTGGATCGACCGCTTCAGAGTTGAGCGGCGGGCCGCATCCATCGCACACCGGACCGCCGGCATTCACGTGGCGGCTGGCCATCTCACCGCTGCCCGGGAGGCCGGTCGGGTGGCATTGCTGTCATCAAGGCGTGCGGAGAACGCGGAATTCCTGGCAACAAGTGCGCTGTATCGGGATTGGGTCTCACTCCTGGAACCGGACGCCCAGAACCAAGAGATCCAGGATGAGATGGCGGCCGCATGGGCTGAACGCCCTCGGGATTTCAGCGTATCTGTCATTGTGGAGCCTTCCTGCTGGTCACCGGAAGCCGCCAAGCGGTGTCTCGCTGCTCTCAAAGCGATTGCGGGCAAGCCGAATGAGATCGTCGTTCCGTTTCACGATTGGCCCGATGTCTCGAACGATGCGCTTGTGGATGTTCTTCCGATCAATGCCAAGGATGAGGCAGCATGGCTCAACAGTGCGGTCAAACGGACCACGGGGTCGTGGATCTGCATGATCTCCCCGAACGCGATCCCGGCGGTGGACGCGATCGTGGCATTGGCGTCGGCGGTCGGCGCCCATCCGGAAGGTGAGCTTGCTTGGGGCGGCTCGGACCGTCTGTCGGAGGATGGGACTAGGCATTCCCAGCAGGTGGCGTCTCAGGACTGGAACGCGGAGAAGCATCTCCGGGATAGTGCCGCGATCGGGCTGTTCGCCTTTCACCGGGATCTGGTGCAAAGAGTTGGGCCGTTTCACGACGGGCTGGGACCCGGTGCAGTTTACGACTGGCGGCTGCGCGCAATGGAGACGCTGCCCGAAGACCGGTTCGTCGGGGTCCCTCATGTCTTGGCGCACATGGTCGCCGAGCCGGGCGGCGGTCTGGATGCTCTGCATGCGGACACCGCCCGGCGCCGCGCGTTGGAGCGCACCGGCCGTCAGGCCACGCTGGAGGCAACCGGCGTATCCGGCGCGGTGCGGCTCATCGAAGCGCTTCCCACGCCCGTTCCAAGCGCGACCATCATCGTTCGTGCCCGGCAGGCGATTGCTCTGGAGGATTGCCTTCGCTCGGTCTTCGATCTGACCGACTACCCAAGCTTTGACATCGTCATCGTCGATGTTGCCGACCAAGACCCCTCGACCCGCCGGGGAATTGCACGCCTGGCGCGTCGACGAAATGTTTCGGTGATCGACGGCGCGGAAATCGAGGGAGGGTACGCGGCCCAGGTCAATGCGGCGGTCGCGTCGACGGGCGCGGACGTGTTCTGCCTGCTGGATGACCGCATCGTTGTGTCGGAGCCCGGTTGGCTGACGGAGTTGGTTGGTCTTGCCGCGCGCGCGGAAGTCGGTGTCGTCGGTGCTGATGTCCGCTCAACGGATGGCACCGTCAATGATATCGGTACCACCCGGGGGCTGTTCGGACCCGCCGCCGCAAGGTTCGGGCGCGGGGTGTCGGCCGATGTCCTGGCCCAACTCCGGTTGACCCACGTGGTAAGGGCCGCTGCGACCGTGCCGGAGGCATGTTTTGCTGTCCGCAGGGACGTATGGCTGGGGCTGGATGGGCTCGATGCTGAGACGTTCCCGACGCACTTCGCCGTTGTCGATTTCTGCCGACGGGCGGCCCGGGCCCGCTACTCGGTTCTGATGACACCCCATGCGGGGCCGGTCCTCTACGACGATGGCTGGGCGCCAATCCGGGACGATGGATGGCGGCGGGAGCGGGCGGCGCTTTTGGCGCGATGGCGGAATGCGGTGACCGAAGACCCATACTTCCCCGAGAATCTGCTGATTTCATCCACCTCCAGACCACTGCTTGCGACACCGGTGACACCCGTCAAATCCTGGATGGAGCGCGCTTACGGAACGCCGGGATGGCTTGCCGGTGTGGCGCAACTGCGGGCGCGGGCCATGCGAGGGGATGAGCTGTCGATCTTGGCTGAGATGGCCGACGCCGCGCTCAAGACCGGCCGGACGGAAACGGCCCTCAAGTTGGCCCGGGCCGCGGTTCTGGAAACGCCCGCCAACCCGGCCGTCCTTGATAAAGTGGCAAGCATCGCCTTCGGGGAGGGAGAGAACGCGACGGCGAAACGCTGCCTTCTGGCGGCGAGTTGGGTTGCTGGCGGTGAGTCCCTTGTCTGGCGGAAGCTCGCAAAGGTACTCATGAAAACCGGGGAGTTGGATGAGGCAATCCGCGTCCTGGAAACCCTTGTTCGCGCGGAACCGGAGAGCATTGAAGCCCGGATTGACCTCGCCCAGGTGAACCTCCGGGCTGGCCGCGCGGATTTGGCCTACAGGATTGTCCGGCGTCTTCAAGGGGACATCCCGGACCGGGATTCGATCGCAGCGCTGGAAGGATCGATCCTGCTCGTGCTTCGCCGGTTCAAAGCAGCCGTCGAACGCCTGGACACAGCCGCGCGGGAGGACCCGGCGGACATCGCCATTCAGCAGAACCTGGGTGCTGCCCTTCGTGCCGCGGGCCGGCCTGACGCGGCGGCGGCTGTCTTCGAAGGCATTTTGAGTGAGACGCCTGGAAACCGTCAGGTGCTGTTGAACTATTCCGGTGCGTTGGTGGATCTCGGGGACCTGGACCGGGCCCGGGCTATACTCGACAGCGGCCTGGCGCTGTTTCCGAGTGACGCGGATCTCGCCCGGCGCCGCGAAGCGCTCGGGGGATAACACCGCCTAGCTTGGCCGGTGGTTCCCGGACCATCCGCGCTCGGATAGGATGCTGAGGCAAAATTTGCTCGGGCGATATCGGACATCACGCGCTGTGTTCAGTCATCTTGCGCTCTCAACCCGTATCGGGGTTTCTCTCGTCTTTGTCCTGACGAGCGTGATGTTCCTGTTCGGTTGGTACGAACTCCAAAATCTTGAGGAGCACGAGCGCGAGGAGCTCAGTCTCAGAGCGGATGTCCATCTCGATTCCCTGCAAACCGTCTTGGGACCGGCTCTTTGGGATCTCGATAAGGACATTGCGGCAGCCGCCCTTGAGGGGCTTTCGCGGGATCGCAGTTTCGCGTTGGCGGAGGTTCGGGACGATCGTGGGGAGCCGTTTGTCACGCTTTCCAGGCCGGACGCGCCGGAGATGGCGGTGGCGTCTGATAGCGGCGGTTACGTTGTCTTCAGCCGTGCGATTTTCTATGAGCGCCCGGGCGATCGCCCCGCTGAGGAAGTTGGCCATGTGTCCGTCGTCTTCTCACTTCTGTATGTGAGGGAACACACCCAGGAACTGGCCTTGCGCTTTGTAACCGTTGTTATCGTCTTGGTGGTCGGGTTCTCCCTTCTCTCCATGACGGTGATCCGGGGGCTTACCGCTCCGATTGCGGCGATGAGCAAGGTCATGGACCGCCGGGCCACCGGCGACTACTCCACCGAGGTCGATCCGGCCTATCTGAGACGACGGGACGAGATTGGGGCCATCGCGCGATCGCTCGCCGCCGATCAGCGAAGACGACGGGATGAACGGACTTTCCACGAGGTTGCGGCGGCGATGGCGCGGCAACTTCAGCTCGACATCCTTCTCGATCGGATCATGGAGGCGGTTACCGACGTCTTGGATGTCGAGCGCTCCAGTCTCTATCTCCATGACCCCAAACTTGGTGTGCTGGTGGCGCACGTGGCTCAGGGCGTTCACGACCGTCAGATTGTGGTGGAGCCGGGCGTCGGGCTGTCCGGGCGAACCTACGTGACCGGTGAGTCCGTCATCGTCAATGAAGGGGACAATGCCGGCGGACGTTCCATGCTCCCGAAGATTGGGTCTTTCGTGCTTCGTAGCAGCATGTCGGTGCCGATCATCGATAAGAACGGCGTCGTCATCGGCGTTGTCCAGGCATTGAACAAACAGAACGGCGTGTTCACGACGGACGATGAGGCCCGTCTGAAGGCTTTGGCCGCCCAAGCCGCGATTGCGATCGAGAACGCACGCCTTTTCGACAACGTGCTGTCGATGCGGAACTACAATGAGTCGATCCTTCAGTCTCTTTCGAACGGCGTTCTGTCATTTGACGAGGATTGTTGCATCGCGACCCTCAATGCGGCCGCCCGGCGCATTCTTGAGATCGACGACTCTCATATCGGCTCGATGATGAGCACATTCGTGGAGTCCGATGGCCGTTGGTTGTCCGACATGATCGGCACTGCCGTTTGGAGCGGCGTTGGCGATCAGGCGCTCGACAACACCTTGACGCTGACCTCCGGCCGAACCCTGACCGTCAACGCATCTGCCACGCCCCTCAAAGATCTTGAGAACCGGCCGATCGGCGGCCTTTTGGTTCTCGAAGACATCTCATCCGAGAAGCGGGTCCGCGCGACAATGTCCCGCTACATGTCGAAAGCCGTGGTTGACCGGATGATGGAAGAAGGGTCTGACACCCTCGGAGGGACGGCGCAGGTCGTCACCGTCCTTTTCAGCGACATCCGGAACTTCACCGGGATGAGTGAGGTGATCGGTCCTCGGGATACCGTGGCACTCCTCAATGAGTACTTTGCTGAAATGGTGGAGGTCGTCGACCGGTCCGGAGGCATCCTGGACAAGTACATCGGCGACGCGATCATGGCGGTGTTCGGAGCGCCGTTTTCGACCGATCACGACGCGGCAAATGCCGTTGATGCGTCGGAAAGAATGATTGCAGCCCTGGCGTCACTGAACGGAAGACGGGCGGAGCGGGGCCTTCAGCCGATCCGATCCGGCATCGGTCTCAACACGGGGGAATGCATCGCCGGTAACATCGGCTCCGAGCGACGCATGGACTATACGGTGATTGGGGATGCGGTGAACCTCGCTTCGCGACTGGAAGGGACGACAAAGCTCTACGGCGCGGACTTTCTGATCACGGCATTCACCTATGAGGCCTTGGACCCGGCCCGGCAGGCCCGTTTCCGCGAGATCGATCTCATCCGGGTCAAAGGACGGGAGCGCCCGATTTCCATATACGAGGGGTTTGGTTCGATCCTCGACGCCCAGCCCGCTGGAATGCTGGAGTGCCTGGATCTGGAGGCGCAGGCGATCGCCGCCTACCGGGAACGGAACTGGGTGAGGGCGCAGGCACTATTCTCCGCGGCACTCCACGCCCAACCGAGCCGTGCCTTGAGCCGGGTCTATCTTGAGCGTGTCCGGATGTACGCCGATCACGATCCCGGGGAGCAATGGGACCGGGTTTGGACCATGTCTCAGAAGTGACGGGTCACTGAGATGAGGGACTTCCGCTCTCACAGCCCGAAGCGCTAACCGCTGTCGGCGATGGCGCGTTTTGGAAAGTCGAGGGTGACGGTTGTCCCGCCCTGGGCATTTCGGGTTAGCCTCGGGTAAACCCCGTGGGGGGCCAGCCGTTCGCGAACCAACTCCAGACCGAAGCCGCTGCCAAGATCTCCATGAGCCCCTTCCGACGGGGTGAGCGGCTCCGCCCGTTCCGAGCGGTCGAGGGCATCGTTCGACATGCCCATGCCGGTATCGCTCACAACCAGGATGGTTGCGCCGTCCGGGTCCTTCATGGCGCGGACGCTCACCCGTCCGCCTTTCGGCGTGAATTTGATCGCGTTGGAAATCAGGTTTCCGAGTATGTCCTCAAGAACGTCGGAGGGGACGGTCAGGTTCGGGAAATCCTCGTCGATCCAAACGGAGATGCCAACGCCCCGTCTGGCCGCCATGCCTTTGTAGAGCTCCGCGGAACGGCCAATGACGCTTGCCGCGTCCACCCGAACCGCCGCAGGCTTCTTGATGGTCTCGCGTCCCTGGTCGACCAAGCGGTTGCAGATGTCCAAGAGCTTGTTGGACGTCTCATTGATCAACTCCGCGTACTCGCGGTAACGGGGATCCGAGTGCTCCCCATGGACCTGGTCCCGCAGCATCTCGCTGAACCCGATCATGGCGTTTGTCGGGTTGCGGATCTCATGGGCGATGTGCGCGAGGATCAGGCGCTTGTCGTCATCCAGCGTCTTGAGGCGCCGAATGGCGCGCGAAAGGCCGTCTTCCCGTACACCCGAGGTCGGCGTAGGCGCCTTCTGCGAAACGCTTTCCGAATTCACTGTCTCTGTCATGCGTGTAAAGGTTTCTCTAACCCGCAGGTTTGTCAACTTGCGAGTTAGAGTCTAGCAGCGAAATTTGAAGATATTCTTAATCCTCAATGAGATTCGCGAAGTGTCGGTGTCCCGCTTTTTCCTACCAAAAAGTCTAGGTCTGCACCCGTATCCGCCTGGGTCACGTGTTCGACATAAAGTTTCGAGTAACCACGATCATATGGTGACTCAAATCCTGCCCACGCTTCTTTTCGTTTGGCGAGTTCAGCGTCGCTGACGTCTAAATGCAACTTCCTGTTTGGGACATCCAATTCAATCATGTCCCCGGACTCAACAAAGGCGAGGGGGCCGCCGGCTGCGGCCTCGGGGGCGGAGTGCAGAACGACGGTGCCGTAGGCCGTGCCGCTCATTCGGGCATCGGACACGCGGACCATGTCGGTGATGCCTTTCTTCAGGACTTTCGTCGGCAGTCCCATGTTCCCAACCTCGGCCATCCCCGGATAGCCCTTTGGCCCACAGTTCTTCAGGACCATGATGCAGGTCTCATCGATGTCGAGATCCGGATCGTCGATCTTGGCGTTGTAGTCCTCGATGTTCTCGAACACCACGGCCCGCCCGCGATGGACCATCAGATGCGGCGACGCGGCGGATGGCTTCACGATTGCGCCGTTGGGTGCCAGATTGCCCCGAAGAACAGCGAGACCACCATTCTCCTTGTACGGCTCGCCCCATTCAAAAATGACGTCCCCGTTGTAGCATTCCGCATCGGCGACGTTGGCGCTCATCGTGTGGCCGTTCACGGTCAATGCGTCGCCGTTGAGCTTGCCTGCCTTATCGAGTTCCTTCAGCACGACGGGCAGGCCGCCCGCATAGAAGAAATCCTCCATCAGGTGATCGCCGGACGGCATGAGATTGACGAGACAGGGAATATCCCTGCCGAGGCGGTCCCAGTCCTCAAGCGTCAGGTCCACGCCCACCCGGCCAGCAATGGCCAGCAAATGGATCACGGCGTTGGTCGAACCGCCGATGGCGCCGTTGGCCATGATGGCATTCTCGAACGCTGCCTTGGTCAGAACCTTGGAGATCCGCAGATCTTCCCGGACCATGTCCGTGATGCGGCGTCCGGCCATATGGGCCAAGACGTAGCGGCGGGAATCCACGGCCGGAATGGCGGCATTGGTCGGCAGCGCGATGCCGAGCGCTTCCGCCATACAGGCCATCGTCGAGGCGGTACCCATGGTCATGCAGTGACCGGCCGACCGCGAGTTCGCCTGCTCTGCGTCCATGAACTCCTGAAGTGACATCTCCCCGGCCTTGACCGCCTCGGAAAACTTCCAGACATGGGTGCCCGAGCCGATCGCCATCCCTTTGTAGTAACCGTTGAGCATCGGGCCACCGGAAACGACAAGCGTCGGAAGGTCGCAGGACGCCGCCCCCATCAGAAGAGCCGGTGTCGTCTTGTCGCAGCCCGTCAGCAAAACGACGCCGTCCATCGGCAGCCCACGGATCGACTCCTCCACATCCATCGACGCGAGGTTTCGGTAAAGCATCGCCGTGGGGCGTAGCTGGCTTTCGGAGTTGGAGAAGACCGGGAACTCCATCGGGAAGCCGCCCGCTTCGTACACGCCGCGTTTCACGGCCTCGGCGATCTGACGGAAATGCGCGTTGCAGGGATTGAATTCAGAGAAGGTGTTGCAGATGCCGATAACGGGTCTGCCGTCGAACAGGTCTGCTGGCATCCCCCTGTTCTTTATCCAGGAACGGTGGGCATAGCCGTCTTTGTCAGCTTTGCCGTACCACTCAGACGAACGCCGTTTGCCCTTCATCGGATCGCGCGGATCGTCAGCCATAACACTTCCCCCAGTTTGAATGCTGTATCGGTCTCGGCGACCGGTTCTTGCGCCGGAGTGTGCGCCGGACCCAAGAGCCGGGCAAGGCCCCTTGCGCACGGAGTGGTGCTCCCGGAGCGCCATCTCCGACGGCCGGAGCCCACGATAGGGTGCTCTGTCAGTTCAACCAGCTACGCCAACCGTCGAGGTAGTAATCGAGCACAATGGGCCGGTCGAGCGTCGCGATTTCGACCGGCTCCGGCGCCGGCGGGCCTGGAGGGAACACGAAGAGACCCGGCACCATTCTCGTCGTGAGGAACCGTGTGTCCGGGAGCCTCCCCTCCGCCGGGACGTCGGTGGCGAGGGGCTTTGTTCCCCCCACCACAAAGCCCCAGTCTCCCAGGGACGGGACCCAGAGGTGGTATGCGGCCGTATCCGGGAAGACCGTGTCCATTGTTTTGCCGATCGCCCGGAACGCGCGTTCGGCAAAGTAGGGGCTCGTTGCTTGGGTAACGAACACACCGCCGGGCGCAAGATTGAGACGGACAAGTTCGTAAAAGTCGCGGGTATAAAGCCGCGCCGCTTGCAGCGTGCCGGGGTTCGGCAGATCGGCGATGACCATGTCATACAGTCTGCTTCGGCTCTCCAGAATGTCGAAGATCTCCGTCGAAACCGTCTGAACCCGCGGGTCGAGGAGCGACTGCCCGTTGATCTCAAGCAGTCTTGGATGGGTCTTGGCCAGTCGACTTACCGTGTCGTTCGGGCTCACCTGCGTGACGGATGTAACGCCATCCCGCCGCAGGAGTTCTTGAACCACCATGCCGTCGTCATCCCCCAGAACCAGGACGTTCTCAATCCGGCGGCTGGTGAGGAGCGGGGGCACATGAACGATCGCTTCATTGTACCGATGCGCATCCACCGAGGAAAACTGAAGCTCATCGTTGACGTAGAGCCGGACATCTCCACGAAAGCTGTTCATCACAATGAAGCCGCGTTCCGTTTGCTCGGTGAGGAGAACGCGGCCTTCGAACGTGGACTGCTTCCAGATGTCCAGAATTGTGCCGGACCCGATGAAGATCGCCAAAAGCAGGGCGCCGGTAAGGCTGCCGGCGAGCGAGAAGGGGACACGGGCAGCCCCAAGCTTCGACCGGAACCGCCATGACACGGCCGCTGCGATTGACAGGTTCCCGAGTCCGATCAGGACGGAGCTGGCCAGAATGCCGTAGTACGGCAGCAACACCGTCGCGAAGGCGAGAAACGCAACAACCACACCCAGCCGATCGAAGGTCACTGCCCTCGCGATGGTTTGAGTACGCTCGCCATAGGCGTCGAGGAGGCTGATGAGGATCGGAAGCTTGAAACCAACGGTGCCGCCGATCAGCAACGTCATCATCACGGCCGCGGCCATGAAGAAGTCCGTCTCTGCAAAGACCAGATACAGCATCGGCACGCTCAACCCGCCGACCGCAGCAAGCGCCAGGTCCGCTGTAACGAACCATTCAAGATATCGGCCTTTCACTGCTGTGCTGGTTCTTGCGCCAAGCCCCACCGTGGCCATGAAGAGCGCCAGAAACACCGGGTAGACGGTAGTCGGATCCCCTTCGAAATAGGAGACGGTTGTGGCGATGATCACCGCGTAGATCAGCGAGCAGACGCCGCCCGCAAGGACGGCGTAGATCAGAATGCTCAGATCCAGATTGCGGCGTTCCGCCGTCGGCGGGCGAAACGGTGTCATGGATCTAGCAGCCTGATCCCGGCTCTTCCGAAATCGACCCTGGCCGTACACTTCATTGTCACGACTCCGGCGTCCGCGGCGCCCGGTTTCTGCTTGGAGAAAGTCCGACTGGTTCAACCGTATGTGGCGGACACTACGCTAGCGGACGAGGAAGTCCAAAGGAAACGTCGTCATGACTCTCGGCGCCGCATCCGTCACAACGACGGTGTCACCCAGACCCATGGCGAGACCGCTTTCCGTGTCGCCTAGCATGACGTGGGGAAAGAAGACCATCCCGGGTTCCATAACCAACGGGTTATCCGCATAAATCATTGGCGGAACGTCCATCCAGCTTGGCCGGAACGTGGCGCCCAGAGAGTATCCGCATGCGGCGTACCGTTGCTCTCCGTACCCGGCTGCATCAAGACGGGCGCGATGGATCTGATCGACCTTGCCCAGGGGGTCACCTGGACGGAAGGCGTCGATCATTTCGGCGAGCGTGTCCCGGACCAAGCCGTGCATGTCCCGTTGCCGCGCCGTAGGCGCGCCGAGAAGCATTGTTCGCTCAATGCATGCATTGTACCGGCGATAGGTGCCAGCGAGTTCGACCATGACCTGATCGTCTTCTCCGAGGGTGCGGGCCCCACCGACGCCGCGGCCGTATACGGCCCGTCCTCCGGAATTGACGAGCGGGCCCGCCGGGGGCATGTCGCCGCCGCCTTCAAGCATCGCGGCCATGGCGGCAGCGGTAAGCGCGCTGTCCAGGATGCCCGGGCGGGCCCTTTCCGCGACAGCGGCGACAGCGGCGTCGGCCAAACGGGCAGCCTGCTCGACGAGCTCAAGCTCTTCCGCACTCTTCCGCAACCGGAGACCGCGGACAACATCCGATGCCTCGACAAGGGGCACGACGCCGTCAGCAGCGCTCTGCACAGCCGCCAAGTTGAAGCCCGTCAGACCGTAGCTGTCCGTTTCGATACCAACCTTGGTACCGCTTAACCCTTTCTCGACAAGGATCTGCGCAAGGTCGCCCGCCGGGTCCTGGTCCGTCGCATTCAACCAGACCCGGATATCCTCGATGGTCGAGGTGTCACGGGCCTGCGCCACGTCGGGTCGGCGGCAGAGCAGCGTTACGGGGCCATCATCCGCGGTCAGGACCGCACACTGAAAGAATACGTACCCGCCACCGTCATACCCGAAGAGCCAGTAGTGGCTTTCCTGCGCGAAGACCAGAAGTGCGGATAGATCCCGTCGCCGGAGTTCGGAGCGCACGCGGGCAACCCGCTTTGCATAGGTTTCAGCAGAGAACAGCATTCCGTGCCTCAGTCGCCCGCCTCGGCCCAGTCGACGAGTTTGTCCAGAAACGCGACGCACTCCGCGATCTGTGAGATCTCAACGAACTCGTTCGGCTGGTGGGCTTGCTGGATCGCGCCAGGGCCGAACACCGTGGCCGGAATGCCGGCGGATTGAAACAGCCCTGCTTCCGTTCCGAACGGCACGCAGCCCGCATGATTGAGCCCGGTAAGGTGCCGAATCAAACGGTCGCTGTCGGCGTCGTCCGTGGGGACCAGGGCTGGAACGTTGGTGTTTCGGGTGATCTCTACACCGGCGTCCGGGGAGACGGCTTTCAGGCCGGGGTCGATCTCCGTCGCGCAGAAGTCCCGGACCCGCCTCTCCACCGCATCCACGTCGAAACCCGGCAGGGAGCGGACTTCCCAATCGAACCAGCACGTCCCCGGGATGATGTTCCGGGCCGTGCCACCCCGGATGATGCCGATGCCGATGGTCGAGAACGGCGGATCGAAGCCGTTGTCCGGTTCGGTCGTCGCTTGAAGCTCCGCCTGGATCTTCTGGAGTTCCACGATGATGTGGGCGGCGGCCATGATGGCATTGGCGCCTCGATGGGGCTCGCTGGAATGGCCGGCGACGCCATGGACCGTTGTCCGGAGGCTGCGCCCTCCCTTGTGGCCGTTGATGATCTTCATCAGCGTCGGCTCACCCACGATGGCCGCTTTCGGCAGGGGCAGATTGGCCGTCACATCCGCGATCAACTCCCGGACACCGAGGCAGCCGACCTCTTCGTCGTAGGTGATCGCGAAATGGATGGGTGTTTTGAGGTCCCGCTGCCGGATCTCCGGCACGAGGGAAAGGGCGGTCGCGACGAAACCCTTCATGTCGGTCGTGCCTCGGCCGAAGAGCTTGCCGTCTTTTCGGACAACCGAGAACGGGTCCGTATGCCAGTCCTGCCCTTCGACGGGTACGACGTCCACATGGCCGGAGATGATCACGCCGCCCCGGTCCTTCGGTCCCAGGGTGAACCAGAGATTGGCCTTGGTCTTGTCCGCGTTCCAGGTCCGCCGGGTCTCGATCCCCTGACCGTTCACCCAGGCCTCAATATCGTCAATCAGGGCCAGATTCGACTTGGCTGAGACCGTGTCGTACCCGACAAGACGGTCGATCATGGAGATGGCGGACTCAAGCTGGGTATCCTGTTTGGCGGCGGCCGACATCACCTGCTCCGTCTTTCGGGTGGTGCGTCCGGCTACTTCCGCCAGAACGCGGGGGACATCATCACCAGGATCGTGAACAGTTCCAGGCGCCCAAGCAACATCCCGAAGGCCAGGAGCCACTTTGCCGTATCCGGGAGGCCGTCGAAATTCCCGGCGGGCCCGATCAGGTAGCCGAGTCCGGGACCCACATTGCTGATGGCGGTGGCGGCCCCGGACATGGCCGTGATGAAGTCCAGGCCGAGAGCTGCCAGGGCGGCTGACAGCAGGATGAACGAGAAGATGTAGAGAAAGAAGAAGCCCATCACCGCCGCGGAGACACCCTCGGGGATCGGTTTCCGGTTGTAGTAGGGG
The DNA here is from genome assembly GCA_963691835.1 of Thalassobaculaceae bacterium. GTDB lineage: Bacteria > Pseudomonadota > Alphaproteobacteria > Thalassobaculales > Thalassobaculaceae. Next base: position 1,034,580 of record OY829383.1, on the reverse strand, counting down.
ATGAACACACCATGCGGCCGCAGCAGCTTGCCGAGCTGGACGGCGGCCGTCGCCCCGAGTACCTGGAAGCGGAAGATCTTGATCCCACAGGTGGTGGATCCCGCACAGCCGCCAACGAACATCAGTGAGAACATGACCACGACGGCGAACCCGCCCCATGCGCCGAAATCCGTGGTCGCGTAGCCGGTGCCCGTCATCACGGAAATCAGATTGAAGGCGGCGTAGCGCAATGCTTCGCCTGGAGGCAGTCCGACATTCACCGCCACCCAGATGGTCATGAAAGCGACCGACAGGATGACGACCGCCAGGAACCAGCGCACCTGGGTATCCCGAAGGAAAGACTTGGTCTCAAACTGCGCGAAGCGAAGGTAGTAAACGAAGGGCAGGCTGCCGACGATCATGCCGGCCGTGATGATCCAGTCGATCGACGCACTCTGGTAGTAACCGATGGAGGCGTCCCGGCTGGAGAAGCCGCCCGTTGCGATGGTCGTCATCGCGTGAACCACGGCGTCGAAGCCGTTCATGCCCGCGAACCAAAGCATGACGGCCCATGTTGCGGTCAGGAACAGATACATACCCCCGAGACCGCTTGCGAGTTGGGCCGCCCTCGGCAGCACCTTGTCCGGTGTGTCGAACGCCTCGGTCTTGAAGAGCTGCATGCCGCCGACACTCAGGATCGGGAGAACGGCCAGAGCCATGACGATGATACCGATCCCGCCGAGCCATTGCAGGATCGCGCGCCACAACAGAATGCCAGGAGGTGCGTCGTCCAGCCCCTGGATGACCGTCGATCCGGTCGTCGTGATCCCGGACATCGCCTCAAAGAATGAGTCGGCCACCGACATGGACAACTCGGAGAAGGCGAAGGGGATAGCCGCCGCCCCCGCGATCGATAGCCACGAGAGATTAGTCAGCAGAAATGCCTGACGGAGGTTCAACCGGAGCGATCCGGCGCCTCGCGTCGACAAGAAAAGCGAGACCGCAACAAACAGAACAAGAAGGGACGATCCGGCAAAGACCTGCCAGTCCGGATTGCCGTAGATCAGATCCACCAGTGCCGGGGCGGCCATCGACACCGCCACCAAGCCCAACAGCAGTCCGACAATGTGGAGCACCGGCCCCAGCGCCATTCCCGCCCCCTGACGGCATCGACCAAGTCCAGGATCAGCTACGGCGGCGCGCTTTGTCCAGAGAAGGCTGCGCGGCCGGGGATTTCCGGGAATCAAAACGGGGCTCGGCGTTCACCGGCCCCGTCATGTCTGCTTTGACTCGGGCTATCAGCCCCGCACGAGCTCGAAGAACTCCCGGCGGACCTCCGCGTCCTTCTCGAACACGCCCGTGAAGCGTTTCGTGATCATGCTGACGCCCGGCTTATGGACGCCGCGGGTGGTCATGCACTGGTGGGCCGCGTCGACGATGACCGCAACACCTTTGGCATCCAGAACAGATTGAATGGCGTTCGCGACCTGGGCGGTCAGTTTCTCCTGGATCTGAAGCCGCTTGCCGTACATCTCGACCACACGCGCCAGCTTGCTGACGCCGACAACCCGGCCGTTCGGGATGTAGGCCACGTGGACCTTGCCGATGATCGGGAGAATATGATGCTCGCAGAAGGACTCGAGACGGATATCCCGGAGGATGACCATCTCCTCATAGCCTTCGGCGTCTTCGAAGGTCCGCTCCAGAATTTCCTTCGGATCCTCGCCGTAGCCGGCGAAGAGTTCCTCATAGGCCTTCACCACCCGCTTGGGTGTGTCCAGCAGGCCTTCCCGGTCCGGATCGTCGCCAATCCATTCGATGAGGGTCCGAACGGCCGCCTCGGCTTGATCACGGCTGGGGCGGGACGGACGTCCGCCGTCATCTCGCAGGCGGGTCACAGGGACAGGGCTGTCATAGGGCGACATGCTTGTGGTCTCCTCGGCGGTCGTCAGATCCAGACTGTCGTTCATGGTTATGCGCTCCTCTTACGCACAGTCTCCGTAGGGAGATCAACGAGGCCCGAGCGACCACGTGCTTTTTTTGGGGCCATTTTCTGGTATCCCAATAATTTCAATCAGTTCAGTCGTTTGTGTTCGTGTGGGCTGTCGAGCGAGAAAGCGGGTACCGCGACGTCAAACCTCTCGCCGGTCTCGTCTTCCATCTCATAGCTGCCGACCATGATGCCGGATGGCGTCTTGAGCGGCGTGCCGCTCGTGTACTCGAACTGCTCTCCGGGCTCCAACAAGGGCTGCTCCCCCACCACGCCAGGCCCTCTCACTTCCTGTGTCACGCCGAGCGCGTCAGTGATGCGCCAGTTCCTGGTTCGGAGTCGGACGGCCCCGCTGCCGTCGTTCTCGATCAGCACCCGGTAGGCCCAGACGTAGTGATCCTCTCCCGGCGAAGACTGCTCCTCCAGGTAGATCGGCGTTACCGACACTTTGATGTTGCGGGTAGTCTCCGAGTACACCCGTCGGTCCCCTAAGCCATTCAGCCTCTTAGTCCCCTATTCATTTAGAGGGATTAGCGCCGGTGTCCATAGAGAACCGGCCGCGAGATGCCTCTCGCGGCCGGAATCACGGAGAATCTACCGGGCGCGATCTTCACCGCGCCCGGATCTTCATCAGTCGATGATAATGGTCGCCCGGCGATTGGCCCGCATCTTGACACCGTCATCGGTCGGAACGGCAAGGTCGGCCTCGCCACGGTGCGTCGCGGTCAGCTTACCAGCGGCAATGCCCTCATCGATGATGGCCTGTCGAACATTCATGGACCGCCGCTCGGAAAGCTTGTCGTTGTATGCTTTCGAGCCGGAGCTGTCCGCATGACCAACGATGGTGGCGCTGCTGTTGTGGGCGTTGATCGCCGCAACGGCGTTGTCGAGCACCTTGTAGCCGACGCGGTCCAGTTCATCAGAATCCCACTCGAAGAAGATCACGTGGAACTTGGGCGGCAGAACTGTGCCCATGGTGTCTCCGCCAGTGTCTTCCTCTTTCAGGATGTCGATAGCTGCGTAGAAAGCCTCCCGGCAGGCGGCGATGTGATCGAACTGGTGGTTCTCCTCCTGCTGCTCAACCCAGCAGTCGAACTTGCCTTGAGCATCGGCAGCGGCAGCCGGAAGCCTTTCCCGGGCCCCTTTCGCAAAGAGATCCATCAGGGTCGCCCGGGCGTCTGCCAACTCATCCACCTTGTCTGCCGGAAGGTTCCAGTCCTTCAGCTCGAACGGCGGAACCGCTTCCCCGCGTGCGGCGGCCAGACCCTTCCGCGCGTACTCGGCAGCATCGATCCAGTCGAACATCTCATCCGCCTCGAAGCGGGAGAGTTCCTGATACTCACGCGTGAGCGCCTTATTGAAGTCTGCGCCTGCCGGCTCGACCGTACGAACTTCGTCGATCTCCATCGTGCCGCACGCGCTCAGGCCAAGCACCATGAGGCCTGCAATGGCGGTTTGTTTCGTGTTCATCGGGTGCCCCTCCAGTATTTCGGTCGCAAATCTCCGACCGCCCAGACTCATCGTTCGCAGCGACTATAGACGGTCACAACCTTTTTTGTTGTACAGGTTTTTGGTTCGGTTCGGACGAGATCATGACAATTTGGAGCCCATCCGTCACCTATTGGCCTTTGTTGAACCGATGCCTTGGTCCGATTGAGTAGTTATGTACGGTTCCAGTGTTATGACGGGACCCCCTGCGGCGCTGGCATCTTCCGGATCGTGCGTGACGAGAAGGCAGGGGAGTTGCCGCGCCCGCGAGCGTTCGAAAACAAACCGCCGGAAACGCTCCCGCAAAGCGACGTCGAGCCGGGAGAATGGTTCATCCAGCAGAAGCGCCTCCGGTTCTGACAGGAGCGTTCGCATGCAGGCGACGCGCGCACGTTGACCGCCCGACAGGGTTGCCGGATCACGGTCTTCAAAGCCGTTGAGATCCGCGTCGGCGAGGGCTTCCGACACCCTCTTCCGTCTTTCTGCCCGGCCTGACACGGTCTCCGAAAGACCGAACGCGAGGTTGTCCGCGACCGACAGATGCGGGAAGAGCAGATCGTCCTGGAACAACAGACCAATCCGGCGCGTATGCGCCGCTGTATCCGAGAGGTTCCGGCCATTGAGAGCAATGCCACCCGCGACCGACACGCCGGCTGCCGTGGTCCCGCAAATCGCGTCGAGCAGGCTGGACTTACCGGAGCCGCTTGGCCCTTTCACGGTGACGATCTGTCCCGGACCGACATCGAGCGACAGAGGCTCGAACAAAGGTCTGCCCTCAATCGAGACGGTAACCCCGGCCAGTTGGAGACCTGCATCACCCGCCACTAGATGATCCCGAAGACGCTACTGGCATCGGAGACCGTGACACTCTCGAGAGTGAGGGTGCTTCCATCAGAGAACACGAAAACGGTATTGCTGCCGGACGCCACGACAGCGGCGTCGGTGAAGCTCTGGTCAGTTAGAATACGATCGGTTCCAACGTCAAAGCTGGCCACCACATCCGAGCCGAACCCGGTCTTGAAGATGATGGTGTCGCCATCGCTGCCCAGAACGATCCGGTCGTCGCCCGAACCGCCGTCGATCACGTCGGTACCGGCACCAGCGGAAATGATATCGGCACCCTGGCCGCCGTAGAGGGAATCCGACCCATCCCCCCCGACAATGAGGTCGATCCCGGCATTGCCGTAAATGAGGTCGTCGCCGACACCACCATAGATCTGATCGCCCCCGCTGCCACCATAGAGGAAGTCGCTGCCGTCGCCGCCGCTGAGGACATCCCCGCCCGCGTTTCCGTAGAGCAGATCATTGCTGGCGCCGCCCGACAGAAAGTCGTCGTCGCTGCCACCGAACAGGGAGTCGGTATCCGCGCCGCCGATCAGAACGTCGGAGCCTGCATTTCCGTAGAGCACGTCGTTGCCGCTGCCGCCGGTCAGCGTGTCGCTGCCCACGCCGCCGAAGAGTGAATCCGAGTCCACGCCGCCCGCCAGAACGTCGTTGCCCTGGCCACCGAACAGCGTGTCCGCGCCGGTTCCACCGAAGAGGGAGTCGATGCCGGTGTTACCGAAGAGACTGTCGTTGCCCTCGCCGCCGTAAAGGATGTCATCGTCGCCGCTTCCGGAGAGAACATCGTTGTCTGCTCCACCTGACAGCGTGTCGGTGCCCGTTCCGCCCAAAAGAGTGTCATCGCTGCTGCTGCCATAGAGGACATCGTTGCCGGCACCGCCATAAAGGAGATCGAACCCGCCTTCGCCGTACAAGACATCGATGCCGATATTGCCGTAGACGACGTCGTTCTCCGTACCGCCGTAGAGAGAGTCGTTCCCCGAGCCGCCAGTGATCGTATCCGTACCGTCAGCGCCGTAGACAATGTCGTCGCCGACGCCTGAGCCGGCGTAGATCACGTCATTGCCGAAGCCGCCGCTGATCGTATCGTCATCCGGGCCGCCCGTGACCGAGTCCGCAGCGTCTGACGCGGTGATACCGATCTTGATGGTGGTCCCGACGAAGCTGGCCGCACTGATCGTTGTCCCCAACGTACTCGTGGCCGACAACGTGACCGTTCCGGTGGTCGTGGTTGACCCCAGGATGGTCGACGGAAGGGTGATGACGTGTGCGCCGTTGGAGGTGACGGTGATGGTCGAATAGCCTGTGATCGCGGAAAGCGAGTCCGTGACGACCACGCCGCCGTTGATGATCAGGGTGTCGCTGCCGGATCCGGCCGCAACTGTCCCGAGGTTGCTGACGGTGGACGTCGTGCTCATGGCGCTTCACTCTCCCGCGGCCAACGGTTCGATGCCGTTTTCTTGGCCAGATGAATCTCGGTGCGGACTATGCACGAGTCATGCCATATCAATTGCTTCGGGCGTTCTGCTTGCCCTCTTGCACAACGAGCCCCGGTTCGCCAGATTGACCGTACCGGCGACGCCCGGGCGGGTGTAGTTCAATGGTAGAACATCAGCTTCCCAAGCTGAATACGTGGGTTCGATTCCCATCACCCGCTCCATCCGGCCGCCGATGGCTTTCCAACGCAGATCTGGCGACCCACGCAGAATTGACGGATTTACGGCAATTTGCCGCCGTGCGCGGGCTGACATTGCCGCCGCCGCCGCGTAGGCTCCCGCGCGTCCCCGCTGATGGCTGGGCGAGATGAGAATCGTGCAGGTCCGGGCCAGGTGCCGGATCTCCCGTGCAATTGGAGAGTCGCTGATGCTGCGTGCCTTTTTCCTCGTTGTTCTGATACTGGGCGGGTTTTCTGGCCGGGCCAACGCGGACGCATGGAATACCGTCCTTTCAGAAGCGCGGGGACAAACGGTGCATTTCAATGCGTGGGGCGGTGATGACCGTATCAACGCTTACATCGCCTGGGTCGGCGACCAAGTGGCGGAGCGCTACGGGGTCACCCTAAAACACATAAAAGTCAGCGATACGGCCTCCGTTGTAAGCCGGGTACTCGCTGAGAAGACGGCAGGCCGGAACGCCGACGGGACTGTGGATCTCGTCTGGATCAACGGCGAAAACTTCGCCGCGATGAAACGTAACGGCCTCTTGGCGGCTCCGTGGGCGGAATCTCTCCCAAATGCGAAGTACCTCGACGTCGCGGGCAAGCCGACGGTTCGGGTCGATTTCACTGTCCCCACCGACGGCCAGGAATCGCCTTGGGGGATGGCACAACTCGTTTTCTTCCATGACACGGCAAGCCTGCCGGCACCGCCGACCTCGCTGAAGGCGCTCGCAACTTGGATAAAGGCCAACCCGGGCCGGTTCACCTATCCGCAACCCCCGGATTTCGTTGGAACGACGTTCCTCAAACAAGCGCTCGCCACGTTTGCGACCGATCCGGCCGTTCTGTCTCAGCCGGTGGACCAGTCAGATTTCGCGACGACGACCGCGCCGCTTTGGGCTTGGTTGGAAGAGGTTCACCCGAACCTTTGGCGCCAGGGACGCGCCTTCCCGGCGAATTATCCTGCGATGCGCCAGCTCCTCGGGGATCTGGAGATCGATATCGCGTTCGCCTTCAACCCTTCCGAAGCTTCCACCGCGATCGAGAACGGAGAGCTTCCGGACACGGTTCGCTCGTTCGTGTTGGAAGGCGGGACCATCGGCAACACACACTTCGTGGCGATCCCGTACAACGCGTCCTCCTCAGCCGGAGCGAAAGTCATTGCCGACTTCTTGATCTCGCCCGAGGCCCAAGCCCGGAAGCAGGATCCGCGCGTCTGGGGCGACCCGACAGTCTTGGCGGTTTCCGCTCTGCCCGCTGACGCCCGCGCCGCATTCGATGCCTTGCCGCGGGGCGTTGCAACCTTGTCGCCGACCGAGCTCGGCAGCACTCTGCCGGAGCCGCATCCGTCCTGGATGGCCCGGATCGAATCCGAATGGCAACACCGGTTCGCCGGTGGGGAATAGGTCGGGGAGTCGATTTGGGAGTGGGTCGGGGGTATCTGGATCTCCGCTGTCCCGTGCGATCGGGGCCGCCCCGCTTCTGACCTTGGGCGTTATGATCGGCCCTATCCTTGCCGGGTTGGTCGGCACCTTGCTGCCCAGCTTCGGCTATTTCCCCGCATTGGGCGCGACCATGCTGTCGCTGGACCCCTGGGCCGCCCTGTTCGCGTGGCCCGGGATTGGAAGAGGCATCGGTCTCGCCGTTTGGGTCGGCATCGCGTCCACTCTGATCTCCGTCCTGGTCGTTGTTCTGTTTCTGGCCGCCTCGGACGGAAGCCGGTGGCTTCAGGCCGCGCGGCGCCTGGTCTCGCCTTTGCTGTCCATCCCCCACGCGACCATGGCAATCGGTCTCGCCTTTCTGATCTCGCCGAGCGGATGGATGATGAGGCTGTTTTCGCCTTGGGCCACGGGCTTCGAGCGACCGCCGGACTGGCTGATTGTCCACGATCCCTGGGCGATTTCCCTGATTGCCGGGTTGGTGATCAAGGAAGTTCCATTTCTGTTTTTGATGGCGTTGGCAGGGTTGGGTCAGATGGATGGCGGCCGAACCACCCGCGTGTCCGCGTCTCTGGGCTATGCACCATTCGTCGGTTGGATGAAGGCTGTCCTGCCCGTCTTGTATCCCAGCTTGCGGCTGCCGATCCTCGCGGTCATCGCCTATGCGGGCTCTGTGGTGGACATGGCGATGATCCTGGGGCCGACCACGCCCCCAACGCTTGCCGTCACGTTGACCCAATGGTTCGCCGATCCCGACCTCGACAGACGCCTCGTTGCCTCCGCTGGAGCGCTCCTGCAGTTGGTCCTAATCGCCGGGATGATGGGGACATGGCTGATGGGTGAGGCCGTGGTCTCGATGGCGGGGCGCAGCTGGATCCGCGCCGGGAGCCGGCGTGGCGGATCGCGGCTCGGACAGGTCCTGGGATATGGCGCGATGAGCACCGTCTCTTTGGCCGGTGTGGCAGCGATCACGATCATTGTGCTTTGGGCCGTCACGAAGGTCTGGCGTTACCCTGCCCCATTGCCGACGCGCCTGGACCCCGGCCGCATGCTCGACGCGGTGGGAACCCTGTTGCCCATCGTTGTGAACTCGGTCGTCATTCCGTTGGTCGGCGCACTGACCGCGCTTGTCCTGACGATTGGGTGCCTTGAGGCTGAAGCGCGCCGAGGCGGGCTTGGCGAACGGCGGCGGCGGCGGCGGGCGACCCTGCTGCTCTACGTCCCGATGCTTCTGCCACAGGTGGCCTTTCTCTTCGGCATTCAGGTCTTGCTGATTGGTCTGGGTCTGGACGGCGGCATGACCAGCGTGATCTGGATGCACGTGGTCTTCTCGCTCCCCTTCATCTTCCTCTCGATGGCGGAGCCCTTTCGGCGCCTTGATCCACGATACGAGAGGGCGGCCCTTTCGCTTGGCTGCACACCCGACCGGGTGTTGTTGAGGGTGAAACTGCCCATGCTTCTGCGGCCGATTCTCGTCGCACTTGCCGTGGGTTTCGCCGTTGGCGTCGGTCTCTACCTGCCGACCCTGATCGCCGGGGCCGGCCGCGTGGAAACCTTGACCACGCTCGCCGTGGGCCTGTCCGCTGGCGGCGATCGGCGGATGCTCGCCGTTGTCGGCCTGCTGCAGATGGCCCTGCCTTTGGTGGCTTTCGTCCTGGCGGTGGCCGTTCCGTCCTGGGTCTTTCGACACCGGCGGGGCCTGCGGCTGAGTTAGAAAGATCTCTGGCCGTTTCCCATCGACGGAAGGGGAAAAGCGCTCTCCGTAGGCCGGTTCAGGGTGCTGCTCTCATCTTTGTGTGCATTGCGGGGACAACGACACTTGAAATTCCGTCCGATGCGGTCTACCTCTCTCCGGTAATCGGAAATCAACGCCACGATCGCCCCTCCGACGGAGCCGGGCCCTGGCGACTTACCGCGTTTACCGACGTAACCAACCGAACGACTGGATCCCCGTCGATCTCGGAGCGCGTCGGCTATATCGGAAACTCATAAGGAGAACCCCATGACGGACAAGCCCCTCGCCGGCAAGACGATCGCAGTAATGCTCGCCAACGGATTTGACGAGATCGAGTTTACCGAACCGCAGAAGCGGCTGATCGAGGCCGGTGCGACCGTGAAGGTTGTTTCCCGCGCCAATGGGCTGGTGAATGGCTGGTACGACAACAGTTGGGGTCATTTCTTCCCGGTTGACGCAGACCTCTCGACGACGCTGGCGGTCGACTATGACGGCCTGGTGGTTCCGGGCGGTCATCGTTCTGTCGAGAAAATGTCTGACGATCCGCACTCTCAGCGCATCCTCAAGGCGTTTGTGCGCGCCGACATGCCGGTGCTGATGGTGGGCGACGCGGTCGCGATGCTCACGGGTGTCGAGATGGCGGGCGGCCGGACCGTGTCGACCAGTGAATCCGGTGTCGAGGCTCTCTCGGCTGCCGGTGCGACGCTTGCCGACGCCGCTTTCGCCGTTGACGGTGCCCTGGTGACGGCGTCGTCTCCGGACGGCCTGGAGGAGGCGGTTTCCGCATTCTCCGCGAACGTCTCAGCGTACGAGCGCGAGGTTGTGGAGGCGGCCTGATCCGCTCCCGCGAACCATACCTCAAGAAGATCGACGGCGCCGGTTACGACCGGCGTCGTTTTTGTTTGCGCGGCGGTCCGGTGTCTGTCATTTGGCTCGCCTTCGTGACGCGATCTGATGATTCGTCGATACGTCCTCCGGGCGCAATCCGAACGGCAAGGAGACAGGTGTTCCCATGGATCAACCCCAACCTCTCGTCCCCTCTCCGTGCGTGGGGGTTTGTCAGATCCATCGAGACACGGGATACTGTCTCGGCTGTTGGCGCACGATGAAAGAGATCGCCGGTTGGGCGCGTCTCGATGATCCGGAACGCCGGGCCGTTCTGGAGGAGATCCGGGGCCGACAGGCAGAGGCCGGCGTCGATCGCCGCCGTGTAACCCGCAGGCGGGCCAGAAAAGAAGCCGCCGCGGAAGGGTAGGGACGACAGGTCGAGGCACGGGATCGCTGAAACGGGCTTGGTACGGAGGGTCCTATGGATAATCCCTTGCGCCGGATTGTCGACCGGAAGGGATGGGTACTGGCAGACGGGGCGATGGGAACGAACCTGTTCCACCTCGGCCTGCAGACCGGTGATTCACCCGAGCTCTGGAATGTCGAGGAACCGGCCCGGGTGCGCGCCGTGCACGAGGGCTTCGTCCGCGCCGGGTCAGACCTGATCCTGACAAACACTTTTGGCGGTACGCGGTACCGCTTGAAGCTCCATAACCTTCAAGACCGTTGCCGGGAACTGAACCTGGCCGCTGCCGGGATTGCCCGTGAGGTTGCGGATGCCCACAGGGCCGAGACCGGACATGAGGTCCTGGTTGCCGGCGATCTGGGTCCGACGGGTGAGCTGATGGAGCCCTTGGGGGTCCTCACGCCCGAGGGCGCGGCGGAGGCGTTCCGCGAGCAAGCCGAAGCGCTGGCGGAAGGGGGCGTGGACCTGCTGTGGATCGAGACGATCTCGTCCCGCGAGGAGATGGCGGCGGCCGTTGAGGGTGCGTCCTCCGTTGGACTTCCGATGGTCTGCACCATGACCTTCGACACCAACGGCCGAACGATGATGGGGGTTGATCCCCAGACCGTCGGAACCTTCTACCAAGATCTGCCGACGCTGCCCGCTGGGATCGGTGCCAACTGTGGCGTCGGTCCGGCCGAGTTGCTGGACTCGGTTCTCGGCATCGTGGCGGGCCTGGAGGATGATCTGATCGTGGTGGCCAAGGGGAACTGCGGCGTGCCGCGCTATCACGACGGTCATATCCACTACGACGGCTCGCCGGAGATCATGGCGACCTACGCGAAGCTGGCGCGGGATGCTGGGGCGACCGTCATCGGAGGGTGTTGCGGGTCCACGGCGGAACATCTCCGTGCCATGCATCAGGCGCTATCAACGACGCCGGCCCGCCCCGCGCTGACACGGGAACGCCTGGTGAGCGAACTCGGTATTCCCTGGTCGAAGAGCGGTGCGGAAAAGCGGCCCGAGAGCGGCGAGGAGTCCGGTCGCGGTGGCAGACGGAACCGCCGGAGACGGAGCGCGGAGTAGAAGATGACAGAACCTCTTTTCCATATGGTCGCCGGGGCACCGACCCCCGTGGCTCCCTACAGCCATGCAGTCGAGCAGGACGGCTGGGTCTTCGTGACTGGCCAGCTTGCGACAGGACACGACCCCGCGGCCCCGCTCCCCGACGGTATCGAAGCGCAGACCCGTCTCACCATGGACAACCTGGCGCAGGTCCTTGACGGCTTGGGGCTCGGCTTCGAGCACGTGGTTCAGGCACGGGTCTTCCTGACGGCGTTTGAGCGGGACTATTCAGCGATGAACTCCGTGTATGCAGAGTATTTCCCGAAGGACCGGCGCCCGGCCCGGACATGCATTGGCGTGACAGCGCTGGCCTGCGGAGGTCTAGTCGAGATCGACTGCGTCGCCCGGCGGCCTTGAGCGGTCCTCTCAGGGTATTGCCGGTGCGTACGGAGCATCGCGCAGTTTGAAGCGCTGAATCTTCCCGGTCTCCGTCTTTGGCAACGTGTCGACGAAGCTGATCCGCCTGGGATACTTGTAGGGTGCGATGGATGACTTGACGTGATCCTGCAGGCGCCGTGCGGTCTCATCCGATCTTGCCCACCCGTTGCGAAGACGAATGAACGCGTGGACAACGTTCCCGCGTTCCGCATCCGGTGTTCCGATGACCGCGCATTCCGCGACCGCTTCGTGGGCGAGAAGAGCGTCTTCCACTTCGGGGCCTGCGATGTTGTATCCGGCCGATACGATCAGATCGTCGGCGCGGGACCGAAACCAGAACACTCCCTGCTCATCGACCCAGCAGGCGTCGCCTGTCAGGTTCCACCCATCCCGGACATACTCGGATTGCCTGGGGTCATTAAGATAGCGGCAGCCGGTTGGTCCGCGCACCGCGAGACGCCCTACCGTGCCGGTGGGCGTTGACCGCATATCCGCATCGACGATCATGGCCTCGTAGCCAAGGATGGGTTTCCCCAACGCGCCCGATGGCGCCCCGGTTCCGGCAGAAGCGATGAACATATGCAGCATCTCCGTGGAGCCGAGGGCGTTGATCAAGTCGATGCCGGTCGCGGCTGTCCAAGCCTCCGCGGTTGGGCGGGGCAGGGCCTCTCCGCTGGATACACAAAGCCTGAGGTCGGGAACGCCTTCATCTCCCATGGTGTCGAGCATGGCGCGGTAGGCGGTTGGGGCCGTCCAACAGACCGTCGCGCGGAACGCCGTTATGGCCTCAAGGAGCTGTGCCGGAATTGGCCTTTCCAGCATCACCGTTGACGCGCCGACGTGCATGGGGAACAGGACAAGTCCTCCAAGTCCGAATGTGAACGCGAGCGGTGGTGAGCCGATGAAGACATCGTCCGAGGACACATCCAGGACAGATCGCGTCACCGCCTCCGTCGAGAAGACGATATCCCGATGAAAATGCATGGTCCCTTTGGGCCGCCCCGTGGTGCCGGATGTAAACGCGATCAGCACCACATCATCGGCGGCTGTATCGACGGTCTCGAACGTTCCAGGTTTGCCAACCATCATCGTCTCGAGCGTCCCGCCCGCGCCCGGTTCGCCGGAGCCGTCGAACGTTGCCTGAACCTGGCACGGCGAGCCGTTGTGGACCGCCTCGGTCAGCTCTCCAACAAGCCGCTGATCACATAAGGCATGACTGACCTCCGCAGCGTCGAGGATTGCCGACAGCTCGCCTGCGCGAAGGAGCGGCATGGTGGCCACCACGATACCTCCCGCCTTGGCGATGGCGAGCCAGCAGGCGACGAACATCGGGTTGTTGGCGGACCGGATCAGCACGCGGTTGCCAGGTTGGAGACCGAGATCTTCCGTCAACACGCGGGCGATGCGGTTGGCGCGGTCGAGCAGATCCCGGTACGTCCATGTTTCGGCATAAGTCCGGAGGACGGGCCGGTCGCCGTAGCCGCGCCCAATGGCTTCATCCAGAAGCCACGCCGCACAATTCAACCGGCCGGGAAGGCGGAAAGCCGGGTCGTCAAGTTTGAGATCCGGCCATGTCTCTGCTGGCGGCAGCCGGTCCCGGGCGAAGGTGTCAGTATGTGCCGAGGAGGTGCCGTTGCTCACCGCTGTGTCTCAGTTTCCTTCGAAGACGGGACGCCGTTTCGCGACGAACGCATCGTAGGCTCTACCGAAGTCCCGTGTCTGCATGCAGATCGCCTGGGATTGAGCCTCCGCCTCTATCGCGGCCTCAAGGCTCATGGCCCATTCCTGATTGAGCATGGTCTTGGTCATCATGTGACCGAAGGTCGGTCCGTCAGCGAGGCTTGAGGCGAATGCGATGGCCTCGGGCAGAAGGGTATCGCGGGGGATCAAACGGTTGTGGAAGCCCCAGCGTTCGCCTTCCTCGGCACTCAGGGCGCGGCCGGTGAAAAGCAGCTCCGACGCCCGGCCCTGGCCAATCAGCCTCGGCAGCAGCGCACAGGCCCCCATATCGCACCCTGCAAGCCCGACCCGCACAAACAGAAAGGCGGTCTTCGCTTCCGGCGTGGCAAACCGGATGTCCGCGGCGCTGGCGATCATGGCACCCGCACCGACGCACACGCCATCGATTGCAGCGATGACCGGCTGTGGACAGGCGCGGATGGCTTTGACGAGATCGCCGGTCATCCGGGTGAACGCCAGCAGATCCTTCATATCCTTCTTGAGAAGAGGGCCGATGATCTCATGAACGTCGCCGCCCGAACAGAAGTTGCCTCCGGCCCCGGTGATGACAACCGCCTTCACGTCGTCCGCTGTGCTCAAGGCCCGAAAGGTATCCCGCAACTCTGCATAGGACTCGAATGTCAGTGGGTTCTTCTGAGACGGCCTGTCGAGGGTCATAACGGCAACGCCGCCCTCCATCTCCCAACGGAAATGGACGGGTGCGAAAGCGTGCATGCCGGTCACGACGCGGACCGGGACTGGACCTGTTCGGTTGATTAGGTCTCTTCCAGGAACGGGCGCTTCAATTCGCTCAGCAACCGGTCGAGAGCATTGAGTTGGTCATGATCCAGAACGCCGAGCAGCTCGTCGATCCAAGTTTCGTGGGTCCCCGCCATCTCCTCGAACGCGGTACGGCCGCGATCTGTTAGCGACAGCCGTGTGGTCCGGCGATCGTCTTCAGACCGGATACGCCGGATGAGCCCAGCCTTCTCAAGCCGGTCGGCGAGCCCGGTCACGTTGCCGTTTGTGACCAGCAACTCGGTCGACAATTCACCCATGCTGGGTGGCGTCTCGGCCTTGTAGAGAGCGGCCATGAAGTCGAACTGGGGCAGCGTTGTATCGAAGCTCGCACGGAGACGGCGACGAATCTCTCCTTCCACCAAGCCCGTTGCGCTGAAAAGCCGTAACCAGGTCCGCAAACGCTCTTTGGCCATGGAATCGGCTTCCTCCGACGTCAGTCTTGTCGCTTCGCTGTTCCTCACATCACCTCTCCGCCCGCGATGGCCAGTGCTTGGCCATTGATCGCGGTCGCACCATCACCCACCAGCCAAACGGCCGCATCTGCGACTTCGTCCGGCCGCACCAAACGCTTCTGAGGATTGCCCGAGACCAGCCTACCCACAATCGTCTCGGCCTTCTCCCCCGATCTTTGCACGATCGAATCGACCGCTTGGCTCACCATGTTCGTGTCCGTGTATCCCGGGCATAGACAATTGGCCGTCACTCCGGTGTCCGCAATCTCCAAGGCCAGGGCACGGATAAGGCCAATCACGGCGTGCTTAGCGGCACAATACGGCGACACATAGGCATATCCTTTTAGTCCTGCTGTGCTGGAAACGGCAATGATTCGGCCCCAGCCCGCGGCGGTCATCGACGGCAGGACGGCCTGGGCGCACAGCATCGCCCCCGTCACGTTAACGGTCATCATCCGGTCCAGCATGGGGCCGTCCACACGATGAAATGGAGCGGTTTCGACCGCGCCAGCATTCGAGACCAGGATGTCCACGGATCCGTTGCGCGTCCCGGCTGCAGAGAATGCTCGTGTCACGGCGGCTGGATCCGTCACATCGCAGATCTCGTAGCCGCACGACAGGCGGCGGGCCGTTTCCTCAAGCGGAGCGCGCCGTCGGCCCATCAGCGTTACCGCCGCCCTTTTCGCGACAAATGCCGAAGCGATGGCGGCACCGATGCCGGTGCCGCCACCGGTCACGACGGCGTGGCGCCCCGAGAGATCATTGCTCATGGGCTACCCCCATACGCGGAGCCGGTAAATCTGATGGCCGACCCACTCCGTGCCCACAGGGGAGTTGCTCCTATCGAACGGTATTGGTCTTCCAAGGTTCTAACCGTTGCCCTCTGATTCCTGGGCTGCTTGCGCAGGAGTCGTTTCTTCCGTCTCTCCGGCGACGCCCGGGCCCCATTCTTCCACCAACTCCGTCTGGCGTCTCTTGAGTTGCTGGATGCGCTGCTCGATGCGCAGGGCCATGCCCATCGCCACGACGCCCGGTGCCACGAAATAGATCGTCCATCCGATGGCCGCGGCCCCCAGCATGGACAGCCATGCGAACGGATCGGACATGATGGAGAACGCTTTCTCGTAGGAATGATCCTCAGACCAGAGTTTGGCAACGAATGGCATCACGCCCACGAAGTTCATCGCCCCGACGCAGAGTGTCGTGTACTTCTCCCGCCGTCTGTCGCCCAGCATGGCCACGAGTGTTGGCATCATGCCAATCCCGAGCACCAGGACCGTCGGCAGCGTAAATACGGCCGCTCCCGCGACAAGCATGAGCAGGATGGCCCGGGTTGACGACGCGTTGGCGGAGCTAGCCATGGTCGCTTGATCCCGCTTGGGTCCGATAGACAGTCAGATGAGGCATGCCGTTAGAACAGATACAAGATGACGATCGCGATTGCACCGACGCTGCCGACAACACCAGAGATGACGGCGGCGACCTGCTCACCCGTTTCTGAAGCCAGGTTCTCGCGGTTTTGCAGGTCCAGGTTCAGTTGCAAGATCTGGGCCCGACACTGCTGATGTTCTGCCATGGCTCGTTTGTAGCCATTCTCATCCCGCTCCAACGCCTTAAAATCGTCGACGACCTTCAAGAGTTCGGCGAGATAGCCTGTCTCTACGGCGCGCTCGACGCTGGCTTCAGCAGCTTTTCGGGCTTTCAGATTGCTGTAAGCGTCGACAGCGGGGCGGCAAAGCTCGGCGATCCAGGCGCATAGTCCATGCATGGGACCGTTTCGGGACATGGCTTGCACCCGGGCCAAAATGCGCAGGATGGTGATGATGTCACCCGCCGGCCGCTCCTTGGCGGCAGACAACGGCCTGATGTAGCGGTCGTCCACGTCCTTTGACCGGGCTGCGAGAAACGCGGAGATGTGACGATCCATCGGGACCTGCGGCCGATCCGAGGACTGGGCGACGGCTTCCAACGCCGGGATCAATTCATCGGACTGCGTCACCAGAAGATGCTCAATCATCGGGCTATAGCAGTGGATGTGGGGATTCAGCTCGTAGAGCACCCGCTCCGGCCCGAATCCTGAACCGGATTGGCCGAGATAACCCGGCAGTCTCTCGAACACCGAGTAGATCTGCATCAACTCCGGTTTGGTCCGCGACTGGAGCGACATCCATTGCTGCACAAATCGTCCGGTAACGAAATCTGCGACCCGTTGACGGATGGTTTCGCTAAAGAAACCCATTGCGAGGGTCGGTCCCACACCGTCCAGGTGGGCGGACAGTCCCTTGTGGCGCATGGGAGCCAGAGGATCGAGACCGATGGCCACCCGGGAGACCAGCCGGTTGTCATCCGTCTGAGGCATGGCGGCGATAATGGTCGCCGACCCGGCCACTTTCCCCACGGCCTCCACAACAACTTCGTCGTTGAGGCTGCGCCTGAGCCAGTTGTCGAAGTCCGCACCGCGAACCACTTTCGGCGCGGTCATCCAGTTCCGCCCCATGGCGTGGGCGACCGAGCGCACATTGTCATAGGAGCCGCCGCCGATGATCAGAGGGCGCGCGGCCTTGTTCGGCAACTTGACCTGCTTCGGCGTGAGGCGTCTGCCACCAAGCCAAAGCTCCACGTCCCGGATGCTCCACCGTTCCTTCAGATCGTCGTTCAGAAGCCCGCGGAGCAGCTCCATCCAGTTCATCTGAATGCGGTTTGAGCCGACGAGCACCGCGTACGACCCAGTCGCGATCCGATCATCGATATGCCGGGCCGGCTCGACGTTCCCAAGTGGGTCTCGGCCGAGCAACAGGCAGAGAAGTGTCACGCCCAAAGCGTAGAGATCATCCAGGATGCCGGCTTCGCCGCGCGCCGTCTCATCGGCCATCGCGGTCTCGAGCGCCTCGAACTGAATCGGCTGGTTGAACCCGGGTGGCGCCGTGATGCACTCACCCAGCATGATGTTTCGCTCGTTCCCGTCCGAATAGAAGATGTTCGTCGGGCGAATGTTCCTGTGGGTGAAGCCACGCTGCGACATTTCCCGGATCGTCGCGATGGCTGGAGCCAGAAAACCCTTGGTCAGTTTTTCGTCCGAGGCTGGGGGGATCTTCGCGTCCGCGGAGGGGAACACCCGAGCACCCGAGGGTCGCTCGTAAATGAGGACGTGCTGGCGTCTGCCTGTTGGGGTCCACTTCACCACGCCCATGTCGACGAACTTCATAAGGCCGATGCCCGGGAAGCCGCGCAGAGACTCAACCGAGTCCATGCGGAGCGGGACCCTGGGGTCGCACAAGAGCGCCATCAGCCCGTCGTACTCATCCTCCCGCGCAGTGCAGGAGAAGGCTTTGGCCGTCGGCGAGTCATACTCCGGGATCGGAGAGCTCGCCTGGATGTCGAACTTATCCTTGAGCGGGATGGTCTCAGCCATAGGCCTGCGCGTGTTCGGTTCTCAACCAACGATCACGCCTATATTAGACCGATTCACCCGATTTGGGCATCATTTCGATGCACAATCAGCGGTTTCGGTCACAGGCTGGGTAGGATGCCCATGCCGACTGCTAGCCTTGGAACGGGTCCCGAACCAGGATCGTATCGTCGCGCTCCGGGCTGGTGGACAGCATGGCAACCGGCACCTCGATCAGCTCTTCAACATAGCGGATGTACTTGATCGCGTTGCCCGGCAAATCGGCCCAGGACCGGGCTCCACGGGTGCTTTCCTGCCATCCGGGAAGGGTCTGATAGATCGGGCGCACCGCCGCCTGAGCCGAGGCCCCGGTGGGGAAATAATCGAGCCGTGCGCCGCCCAGATCATAGCCGACGCAGATCTTGATCTCCTCAAAGCCGTCCAGGACATCAAGTTTGGTAAAGGCGATGCCCGTAATCCCGCCGACCTTGCAGGCTTGCCGGACCATGACCGAATCGAACCAGCCACACCGCCGACTGCGACCGGTCACCGTTCCGAACTCGTGACCGCGTTCACCCAACTGCTTGCCGACATCGTCGGTGAGCTCCGTCGGAAACGGGCCACTTCCGACCCGTGTCGTGTACGCCTTGGTGATACCAAGAACGAAGCCGACAGCCGTCGGGCCGACGCCGGAGCCGGTTGCCGCCTGGCCCGCGACTGTGTTGGACGAGGTGACGAACGGATAGGTTCCATGGTCGACGTCCAGCATCGCACCCTGGGCACCCTCGAACAGGATGCGTTTGCCGTCGCGGACATGCCTGTCCAGGGTTCGCCAGACCTGGTGCACCCAAGGCAGAAGGCGGGGGGCGACCTCCAAGAGGCTCGCGACCGTCTCATCGGCGTTTTCCTCGGCTTCACCTGCCGCCTTCAGGAAGATGTTGTGATGCTTGAGAAGGGTGGTGACCTTCTCCCGCAGCAGGGCCTCGTCTCCCAGATCGCAGACCTTCACCGCTCGGCGGGCGACCTTGTCTTCATAGGCCGGCCCGATGCCCCGTCCGGTCGTACCGATCTTCTGGGCACCGGCCAAAGTCTCCCGCGCATGGTCAATGCGGCGGTGGACCGGCAGGATCAGAGCGGCGTTGTCCGCGATGACAAGGCTGTCGGGTCCGAAATTGACGCCCTGTGCTTCCAGGCGCGCCCATTCCTCAAGAAACGCCCAGGGATCGACGACGACGCCGTTGCCGATCACCGACGTCTTGCCGGGACGCACGACGCCAGAGGGCATCATGCTCAGCTTGTAGACTTCGTCGCCGACGACCAGTGTGTGACCGGCGTTGTGGCCGCCCTGAAAGCGCACGACGACATCCGCCCGCTCCGAGAGCCAGTCGACGATCTTCCCCTTACCCTCGTCGCCCCATTGGGAACCGACGACTGCCACGTTTGCCATTCACTTGTCTCCCTGGCCGGATCCACCGCGCCGGACAGGGCAGCGGTTTGGCCAAACATCATTCATCCCCGGCTCGCCCAACGGCCACCGGTCCATCTTCGCCCAGGACATGACCGCACCCGAGCCGGATCGCCTCCGTGTCCGGGTCAACGCCGGACTCAAGGGCGTCTACCACCACCCATCCGGCCGCCCGGGCGGCGGCGCGGGCGTCGGCCGATACGACCGCAGGCGCGAAGGCCCGGGGTGCGGCCTCGGCATCCGGAACCGCGCGCATCACGGTTTCCATGTATAGGGTGAAGCCTGTCGAGGACTCCCCGGACGTACCGTCGACGAAATATCTGCCGCCCCGCCCCAGCTCTCCGCGAACCCCGCGGCTGAAGACACTGAAGCCGAGACCGGCATAGTATTCGAAGCCCCGGTGCTCGACCGGATCCAGCGTCAGTGCCAGCTCCGACTCCGCCTCCAGAACCAAATCCGCTGTCGACCGCAGGCGGTCCAGCACGTCTGAAGCGGACGGCGGCAGGGATACCTGCGACAGCCGATCGAGGCTGGTCCGCCAGTCCGCGGCCGTGGTCATCAACCGCGCGAGGCAGATGCCGAGATCCGGTTCTCCCAGCTCAGCGGCAAGGCTGCTGACGCGCGCCACCTCCTTACGGTCGATGGCCGCCAAAAGGTTTCTCGCCGAGAAAACATCAATGCCATGGGCGTCCAGAAGGGTGGGCACCAGAAGAGGGGCATTGATGTCCACAGTAATCGGGTCGACACCCGCGCTCCGCAATGCCTCGACCGCCAGTAGAATGGTTTCAGCGTCGGCCCGAGGGCTGTCTGCGCCAATCAACTCCGCGCCGACCTGAACGAGCTGGCGCTCCGGGTTCAATTGCCCACCCGTGACACGAAGAACCTCCCCCGCGTAGCAGAGGCGGAGTGGCCGCGGATGATGCGACAACCGTGTTGCCGCCATGCGCGCGATCTGGACCGTGGTATCCGCCCGGAGACCCATCATCCGTTGCGACAAAGGATCCATAAGACGGAAGGTATTCTCCGTCATCGCGGCACCGGGACCGGCGAACAGGCTGTCCTCGAACTCCACCAGCGGCGGCTTCACCCGGTCGTAGCCATGGCTCGTGAAGCACGCGATCAGCGCTTCGACAACCGACGCCTCATGCGCGGCTTCCGGCGGGAGAACATCCCGAAGTCCCGCAGGCAGAAGGGCCCGTTTGGTGAGGTCGGTTTCCGGGTCGATGGCGATCATGGAGCGGGGCCGGGTTTCGGGCACGGTTGCGTGTGACGGCCACGGGACTTAACGGGTCCGGCCGCCAAGTGCAACGATCGTGGTCGATGGACCGACCGGGATGGTCGCCCAAGTTCTTGCCGTCAATGCAAGATCGTCGTTGGTCGCATGAAGATCGAGAGAGGGCACGGGAACATCGGCAACCGTCCGATAACGCCATCTGTCCATCAATGCTGCGAGATCGGTGGTCTCGCCGGCGTTGAGGGGGTCTGTCAGATGGTAGTAGCCCGCGAGATACATACGCGACGCCGGGTATCCCAGGCGCTCCTGCACCCGCCGGAAAGGGTCCACGCCGTCTACGAGCCGAGGATAGAGGGGAAAGTAGAGCCGTCCGTGATTGCGGCTTCCAACGAACGGTCCTGTGAGCCGCACGGTCATCGGTTCCGGAAGCGTCGACAAGGTGTCTCCGGCGACCCTGGCGACCTCGACGACAGAGGCTGCCGAGATCCGGCCGATAACGGTGGCGTGGATACAGTGGGCCCGGAGATCGCCAACCGACCATGCGATCTTTCCCGCGAACGAGGCCGCCTTCATCTCGGCTTGCAAGGCCGCGAAACCGGCGCTGCCGGATAGGGCGGTTTCCGGAATAGGAATGGCCAGACCATATCGTGGGACCGCGTAGGTCCCTGCGTTGTAGTCCGAGGCTGGCTCATTGTGCGTCGCGAGCGGATGGCCCGGCATCACGAGCGGCAGATGTGCCAGGCGGTAACCCGCATCGAAGTCGAGTGCCTCGCCCAGCGCGAACGACCGGCGTTCGTCCGCGTAGCCCATCTGGCTGTCATCGGCAAAGACGGTTGTGCCCGTCATGCCAGCCGTTGTCTTCAAAGGAGCGTCACCGGAACCTCTGCGCCGGATCTCTCGGCCGACAGGTACGCTGCGTAGACAGCGGAAATGGTGTCCGCCGCCAACCCGCTGCCGCTCTCGGGTGCCTCACCGGTGGCGATCGCCCGGTAGAACGCCTCGACCTCCTGTGGAAAGCCGTGGACGTGATGCTCGTCGGGGGCGGTGGAGGCCCAACCCTGCTTGGTACCGGTCTTCTCAACCACGTAGATGTCGTCGAACTGGGCATCGACGGGATTGTAGGTCTGCATGAGATTGGCGGGATTGAGATTGCAGACCGTGCGATGGTTGTTGGCGCACACCTCGAGCCAGTTGTGGACCCCGCCCATGACGATCTCGGACGCGAAGACCGTCGCGATCGTTCCGTCCTCGAACGTGACGTGGGTCATCGAGAAGTCCTCGACGTCGTGATAGTCGACCCGGAGATGGCCGGCATCGATGTAGTTGTCGAGCCGGGTGAGGGAGTGGGCCCTTGCGGACACGGTTGCCGGGCGGATGGGTTTCCCAAGGCGCGCCCGGCCTTCCACGCGTTTCAGATAGAGGGCGGCTGATAAGGGATGCACGGCCTTACCCATCAAGGCGCCACCGCCATTGTGCCGCCACATCCCATAGGTCGGCGCGTGGGAGCCGGAATGTGCTTCCTCGCCGTGCATCCAGAGAACCTGGGCGCCGGTTTTCTCGATGATCTCCCGCTCTTTCTGGACCGCTGGGGCGTAAACCCAGTTCTCCGCATAGAAGATCGTGCCCTTGGATGCCTGCTCTGCCTCCAACATACGACCAATGCTGGCAAGCGCCCCTTTCTCAGCCTCTTCCATCGAGGCTTCGCGGGCGTCGAAACCCTCGTCACCATCGCCGAAATAGCCCGTAAACGGCTTCTCGACGATCACATGCTTGTCCTTCTCGAGCGCCCGGACAGCGATCTCTTCGTGGGTGACCGGAGGAGACAGCGCGTGCACGACGTCGGAGGCGTCGAGCAGGTCGTCGAGCGTGGTGAAGACCTGCCCGCCATGGGCCTCGACAAAGGCTGTGGCTCGGCTTCCGCCGCTGGTATGGACGCCGACAAACTCCGGTTCCACGCCTCGGGCCCGGCTTAGACCGTCCATATGGAAGTTTGCTGCGAAGCCGGCCCCCACAAATCCGACCCGAATCGTTGGCTTGGCCATGGTCCTGCTCCCCCGAAGCTGACTGAGTTCATGCCTCCCGGGCTGCGGCATCGAGACCCATCTGCCAGAACGACGCTTCGAGCACGGTCGCGGCGCGGAAGGTTTCCTGAAGTGAAGCCAGCCGGTTGTGGCCTCCGCGGCTCTCCATCAACCGGTCAAGCTGGGCAATCGCACCTTCCGCAACCTCGCGGTATTCATCGCCCGCGTACATCTCGATCCAGTCGCGATAGGGGTTTCCGTTCCAACGGGTAGCAGAACTCTTCGCGAGAGCGTCGCCGATCACACCGTACCCGACCACACAAGGGGCCAAGGCCACTTGAAGATCCAGGACATCCCCCGCCAGCCCGCGTTCCAGCACGTACCGTGTGTAGGCCATACAGGCCGGGTCCTCCGGCACCGCCGCCATTGCCGCTTCGTCCAGACCCCATCCGGCACAATAGGAGACATGCAGCTTCATCTCGCCATCGATCAGCGCGGAAAGAGTCGCAGCCGCCGCCCGCATATCCTCGAGCGTCTCCGATTTATAGACGGCGAGTCCGTAGGCACGGCTGAAATGAATCAGGAACAAGTAATCCTGAGCGAGATAGTGCCGGAACGCCGCTTCCGGGAGGCTGCCGTCGCCAAGGCCTTGGACGAAGGGGTGATCCACGTAGGCCGCCCAATCAGCGGCACAGCCGTCGATCAGTTGCGCGCAAAGGCTATCAGGATTGACCAGTGGAGCATTGGACATCTTCGGGCTTCTCGCTCAAAGGGACGCGGCGGCATCAAGGTTTAATGGCAGGGAGGCGAAGCCTAAGTTGGTCGGTGGCATCTGTCAGCCTGATTTGACAGGCCAGCCTGGATGTCTCCGTGACGCCGGGCGTCAGGTCGAGCATGTCCTCTTCTTCATCGGTGGAAGGCGGCAGGCGGTCCCAGTCCGCGTCTTCGACGATCACATGGCAGGTCCCGCAAGCCATGTCACCGCCGCATGTTCCTTCCATGTCCACACCGTTTTCGACCGCCACATCCATGGCAGTCGTCCCATCCGGCGCGTCGAAGGACCTTTCCCGGCCGCCCCGTTCAATGAAGATCACTGTCGGCATTCGCGGAATCTCATCGTTGGTCGGTTTCATACTTGTGGAGGTTATGCCGCCGCGTTGCGGCCTTTGGCGAGGCGGTCATGCAGGCGGCACCATGCGTCGGCAAAACGCACCACGTCGTCTTCCGTTGTTCCATGGCCCAAACTGACCCGGATCGTGGTCTCCGCGCGGTCGTCCCCGTCCGGGGCATCCTTGTCCATTGCCGCCAAGACATGGCTTCGCTTCACTTTGCCCGACGAGCACGCTGCCCCCGCGCTGACCGCGAAACCATCCAAATCCAGGGCCATCACCTGTGTCTCGGCCTTGGCCCCGGGGATCGATACGGCGGTGGTGTTTGGCAAGCGTTCCGCCGTGTCTGAGGCAATCCGAACGTCGGGCGCGTGATCTCTCAACCTCGTTTCAAGCTGATCGCGGAGGACGGCAATCCGGTCCACCTCGCCATCGGCCAAAGCGGCCGCCGCCGCCTGAGCGGCCGTGCCGAAGCCCGCGATACCGGCAACATTCTCCGTCCCGGCTCTTCGGCCTCGCTCTTGGCCGCCGCCTCTGATCAGGGGGGACAGCGAAACGCCATCGGCGACCCAAAGCGCTCCAACGCCTTGCGGTCCGCCGATCTTGTGGGAGGACAGCGTCGCCAGATCCATGCCGAGTTCCCGCACGGAGACGGGCAGCCGCCCGGCGATCTGCACCATGTCCGTATGGACCAGGGCGCCATGGGCCTTAGCGATCTCAGCAACAGCCTGAAGTGGTTGAATGACGCCGGTTTCATTGTTCGCCGCCATCACCGAGACGAGGGCGGGTGTACCGATGGCGGACAGAGCCCTATCCAACGCGCGGAGATCGACTATGCCATCCGACTCAACGCCAATGACGGTTGGCTCGGCGACCGCGCTTAAAACGGCATCATGTTCGATCGCGGTGGTCACGACCGGCCTGAAGAGGCCGGTGAGCGCAAGAGCATCCGATTCCGTGCCACCGGAGGTGAAAGAGATTTCCTCCGGCATGCCGCCAATAAGGTCGGCAACGGCCCGGCGCGCGTCCTCAACGATCATGCGGGCCTTTCGGCCCGTGGCATGAACGGATGATGGATTTCCGCCAAGATCCAACGCATGCAGGACGGAGTCGCGGACTCCGTCACGCAATGGCGAGGTTGCGTTGTAGTCTAGATAGGTCGAGCCCATGGCTCGAAGATGGCCCTGCGATCGCCGCAGGGCAACCCGATCAGTCAGCGGCGAACCGGACGTTCTGCGCTTCCATTGATCCGTCGTCCATCGCACCCGGTACGCGGCGCTCCAGAACGTCCTCGACAGAGATATCTGAGAGGAAATCGATCAAGTGGCTTTCCAGAGCCGACCACAACGGGATCGTCGGGTCTGACGCCGGGTCTTCGGCGCTGCCTTTGTTGCCGCGGTGGAGCGGTGTGTCGACCGACAGCATGATCTCAGACACCTGAATATCCGAGGTCGGCCGTGCAAGCACATAGCCACCACCGGGCCCGCGTACACTCTTTACAAGGTTGGCGCGGCGCATGTTCGCGAACAGCTGCTCAAGATACGAAATCGAGATGTTCTGCCGCTTCGCGATGTCGGAGAGCGAAATGGGCCGACCGCCATTTCCGGTCGCGCCTTCCGCGAGATCGCAGATCGCCATGACGGCGTAGCGTCCCTTGGTGCTCAATTTCACGCTCTTACCCTCCGAGATCCGGCTTCCCGCCGACAGGATTGCCGACGAATGCATTCAAACCCCGGAACCTGGATCTCGACTGGCACCGATGGTCATGAGTTCATTTTGCGAGACTCCGGGATCAATCACCCGATACGCAACATGCTAAAAACCCACTGACACAACGTTACACGAAAGCAAGCATAAATGCAAATAGACAATCACATACCAACAGAAACCAACACATAATTCAAGGGTATATGGACATTCGATATAGAGAACATAATTGTTACGCTGCGAGCGAACGATCGGATCAGCGAGGAAGTATGCCTGAAGTGATTATGAATGGGCCCGAGGGACGGCTTGAGGGTCGCTACATTCACAGTAAGAGGAAAGGCGCGCCCATCGCATTGGTTCTGCACCCCCATCCCGAGCACGGGGGAACGATGAACAACAAGGTCGTCTACGCCATGTATCAGAGCTTCATGGCCCGCGGATTCTCCACGCTGCGGTTCAATTTCCGGGGCGTCGGCCGGTCCCAAGGTGTTTATGACCGGGGCGAAGGCGAGCTTTCGGACGCTGCATCCGCGCTCGATTGGCTGCAGATGTACAATCCCAACGCGCCCTACTGTTGGATCGGCGGTTTCTCATTCGGCGCTTGGATCGGCATGCAACTGCTGATGCGCCGTCCGGAGATCACAGGTTTCGTGTCGATCGCCCCGCCCGCCAACATGTTTGACTTCACCTTCCTTGCCCCGTGCCCCGCATCCGGGATCATGGTTCAGGGCGACAAGGACGACATCGTGACGCCGGACTCGGTCAAGAAGCTGTCTGAGAAGCTGTCGAACCAGAAGGGTGTGATCGTCGACTACAAGATCGTTCCCGGCGCCAATCACTTCTTTACCGGCCAGATCGATCAGATGATGGAAGAGGTCGAGACCTATCTCGACAAATCGCTCCCGGAATCCGAGGCCCGTCCGGCCAAGGCGGGCTGAGGCGCTTTGTCGCAAGTCCGCTAACGTCTGTCCCACGTGCCACCTCGGACGACACTGGGATGGCCGACGGCGTCCGAGCGGCGAGGCTTTTCGTCGCCCGGGCCAATCATCCCATTAAGAATTCGTTAAGACTTCGCGTCGGCTGCCGCGTTCTTTTCGAATGGCGCAGGGCGTTATGCTGACAATCTGAGTAGGTCGTTGTGTTTTGCGGACCCCGATTCGCGCTCCGTCAGACTGACAGACAGATTTCCCACGGAATGCGGAGCCTATGGGAAACCTAGTGTTTCCGGAGTTCGGCCCGGAGACCATGAAATCATTCGCTTTGTCTGATATTTAGAATGTGAACTTAAATTTAGCTTTCAGGCTTACTCGACAGCATTTCAGCGGACGGGACACGGTCATGGCGCTTCTGAGCGGTACCATCGATCCGGATACGATCATCGGCAGTAATACCGTTGATGTGCTGTACGGCTTTGGACAGGACGACTTCATTCAGGGTCTCGAGGGAGACGACCTGATCTACGGCAACCAGGGCGCCGATGTGATCTTCGGCGGCGCGGACGACGACACCGTTTATGGCGGGGGCGACAACGACTCGGTTTCCGCGGATGACGGTGCTGATCTGATTTATGGGAACCGGGGAAGCGACACGCTCTATGGCGGAACCGGCGACGACACGCTGCTGGGCGATGACGACGACGACTCGATCACCGGCGGCTCGGGCGACGACAGTCTCGTCGGGGGCGACGGCAACGACCTGCTGGACGGCAGTGCGGGCGCCGACACGCTCTTTGGCGGAGATGGCGATGACAGCCAGCTCGGCGAGGACGGCGATGACGTGCTCTACGGCAACAAGGGCGCGGACACGATGTACGGCGAGTTGGGGTCAGACACCCTTTTCGGCGGACAGGGCAACGACGTGCTCTATGCGAACGGCAGCGCCCGAAGCGATGAGGCAACGGACGTCCTCTACGGCAATCTCGGCGATGATACCGTCTTCGGAAACGCCGGCGCGGACACGGTGTATGGAGGTCAGGGAACAGACCGAATCAGCGGGGGCGAGGGCGACGATGTTCTCTACGGGAACCTGGGGAACGATACCCTTTACGGCACCGTATCCGGCTCATCGGACGTAAAGGACGCCGATACGCTTTATGGCGGCGGCGGAATCGACACGTTCTTTGTCGACGGAGATCAGTTCTCGTTTCAGGAGGTCGACGTGATCGCCGACTTCGAAGCGGGAGAGCGGATCGACCTCTCCAATGCTTTCGCCGAAGGGTATAGCGGGAGCATGGATCACGTCACGCTCGTGGGGTCGGGAGATGATCTCATTGTGCAGGTTGATCCCGACACCACGGACGGGATCTATGCCCAGACCAATACGGTCCGCATCGTGGGTGGCTCAGAGCTGACCGAAGCCGATATCGACTTCACCTTCTAGTGCTTCTGGAGCCCTGTCCGGGTTTGAGCCTTCGGCCTTTGCCGATGCGGTTCGTGTTTTTTTGTCGCCTTATGTCCCGATTTGACCCACGTCAATTCGCTGTTGGGCCTCCTGTGTTTTCCTTTGGCTATCGAAACCGCAAACCAGAGGGGATCCCCCATGGCGATGAAAACAATCCTCGCACCTCTGCTCGGTCGGGACGGCGATGCCGCTGTGCTGGACGCCGCCTACTCAATGGCAGCGCCCAGGAACGGACGGGTGCACGCGCTTTACCTTCACCGTGATCCGAAGGACGTCCTGGTATCCCAGATCTCCGAAGGCATGAGCGCCGGCATGATCGAATCTGTGATGGCGTCCGCGGAGAAACATGTTGAAGACGCACGGTCAAAGGCCAGAGCAGCGTTCGACGCATGGGCAGCGGAGAGCAACGTCCAGGTCGATGTCAGCAACCGGAATGCCGTCACAGCGGACTTCGAGGAAGTGTCCGGAGACGTCGCTCAAACCCTAATGCGCCGGGCACGGGTATGCGATCTGACGTGTGTCGTGCGTCCCGGTGAGAACGCCGCGGGCGATGAGGACCTTCTCCTCGACACCTCCATAATGGAAACCGGACGTCCTGTGTTGATGGTCCCCGCGGGCAAGACATCGCCCGGCGGCAAAACGGTCGCTGTCGCCTGGAACGGCAGCAAGGAAGCTGCCCGGGCAGTTGCGGTCACGCAGACGGTGCTGGACGATGCCGACAAGATCGTTGTGCTGACGGGCCATGACGGGCCGATCGGGACCGACGATGGTGCCGAGGACATCGCGGATGCTCTCAACCGCCGGGGGCCGGAAGCCGTGGTCGAGACGTTCGACGCCCGGGACGGCAACGTGGCGGGCCGGCTTCAGGCGGAAGCCACCCGGTGCGGCGCGGACATGCTGATCGTTGGCGCCTACAGCCACAGCCGTCTGCGGGAATACTTCCTGGGGGGCGTGACCGACGATCTTGTCTCTGCGGCGCGGATGCCGATCCTGATGGCGCATTGACCGGGAGGACTCATGAGCATGAAGGAAATCCGGCTTGAGCTTGCCCGAAACCCGGACTTCCCCGAGGGCAGCGCGGCGCATGGCTACTTGTTCCATGCGCCGCTGGACGACACGGGTCACCTGGATCAGTCGGCTTGGCCGTCTTTTCGCGACAGATGCACGGTGGACCGTTTTTGGGGCGGTGAGCCCGCCGAGAATGGTCATCTCCGGCACACACGGGGTCGGCGATGGGTGTTTCACTACGACGGGATGGACGACGACGAGGACGAGCCGATCTTCGCTTTCGACCGCCACGCCTTCATTGAGGGAGAGTATGTCTCCATCACGGAACATGATGGGGTCCAGCGAACGTTTCGGGTCGTTTCCGTGCGCTAAGGCGGGGGTATGGGTATCCAAGGGGAAGGGGGCGGGCCCGCAAGTCGGGCTTGACCTCTTCCACCGCCTCGCGGGCGATTTCCACTGACGCCGAACTGCACTACAGTCGCGTCCCATGAATGAGACGCGCAAAACCGTTCTTCTGACAGGAGCGAGCCGAGGCATCGGTCACGCGACCGTGGCCATGTTCAGCGGCCGGGACTGGGAAGTCATCACCTGTTCCCGCGATCCGGTCCCCGATGCCTGCCGGCGGGATCCGAACTGGTCGCGGCACATCACCACCGATCTTGGCGATTCAGACAGCCTCGACGAGTTCATCAGGGAGGCGAATGCCTATCTCGGGGACCGTCCGCTCCACGCCTTGGTCAACAATGCGGGCTGGTCGCCGAAATCGGCCACGAAGGAGCGGCTTGGATGTCTCAATGGAGACATGGACGACTGGCGCCGCGTTTTCGAGCTGAACTTCTTCGCGCCGCTTCGACTGGCGCGTGGATTTGCCCGCGCACTGCATAAAGGCCAGGGGGCCATCGTCAACATCACGTCAATCGCCGGTCACGCCATTCACCCTTTCGCGGGGTCTGCTTACAGCACGTCGAAGGCGGCACTCACGGCCCTGACGCGTGAGATGGCGAACGAGTTCGCCGAGCTCGGTGTGAGGGTCAATGCGATCGCGCCCGGAGAGATCGAAACGGCCATGCTCTCCCCGGAGACGGAAGTTCTGATTCCCAGGATTCCCCTCAATCGCCTTGGCGTCCCGAGAGACGTCGCCGGTGCGATCTTTTTCCTATGTTCGGACGACAGCGCCTATGTGACCGGGACCGAGATCTTCGTCACCGGCGGTCAGCATATGCTCTGACCAATAGGGGGCACCCGGTCTAAGAGTCCGTCCATAAAGTTCATGTTTGTTTCAAGCGGCGTACCATGATCTTGATCATGGCGAGGTAGATGAAGGCGGTGGCGGTTCGCGCCCGCGCCTCGAAGTCTCGGGCGAGCCTTCGGTTGCGCGAGATCCAGGCCAGCGTGCGTTCGACGATCCAGCGCTTGGCCTGCACCATGAAGCCCTTGGCGCCGTCGCTCCGCTTGATGATTTCCAGCCGCCAGGGCCCGGTCTTGGCCACCGCCTTGGCGGCTTTCGGCCCCTGGTAGCCGGCATCGGCGAAGACCACCTCGATGAATGGAAACCGTCGCCGCACCCGCTTGCTCAAAACCAAGGCCGCGCCGTCGCGGTCCTGAATGTCGGCTGGATGCACCACCGCCGTGAGCAGCAGTCCGCCATGGTCAGTGAGGATGTGGCGCTTCACGCCGCGCGTCTTCTTGCCCGCGTCATAGCCGATCGGGTCAAGCGACGCCCCCCTTTTTGCGCCGATTTGGCGCTTTGGCTGTCGATAATCGCGGCGCTCGGTTGCCCCTCTCGGCCTTCCGCCTCGCGCAACGCCACATAGAGCGTATCGTGCATCCGCTCGAGCGTGCCGTCCCAGGCCCACAGATCGAAATACCCATGCACCGTGCTCTTCGGCGGAAAGTCCTTCGGCAAATGGCGCCACGGGCAGCCGGTCTCCAGAACATAGAGCAAGCCATTGATCACCGCGCGAACGTCAACCGACCGCTTGCGGCCGCCATGCCGGGCCGGCGGGATCAACGGCGCCAGAACCGACCACTCTTCGTCCGTCAGATCACTCGGGTACCGAAGGCCCCGGCGCTCACAACGGGCACGGTTTTCTTTCGTCCACATCTGGTAGCTCCCTCATCAATCGCTACAAGATAGTGAATCACAAACGATTCCAACGATTCAATGACTTTGTGGACGGGCTCTAAAGACCGATGCAGCTCTTGAGATTGGCGGCTTTGAGCCGGGCGTTGGCGATTTCCGACTCCGTGAAGTCCGCGTCGACAACTTTTGCACCGGAGAAGTCCGCGCCGACCAGGCGGGCGCGTTTGAAGTCGGCGCGCGCGCGGCGGCCGGACTGTCCACCACCCTTATTGTAAATCTCCGCCGGACCGATATCCGCGCCGATGAAGACGGCGTCGGACAGGTCGGTACCCACGAAGTTCGCCCCAGAGATCTTCGCGAAGGAGAAGTCCGTTCCGCTGAGGTCGCTGTCCCGGAAGCTGGTGAAAACAAGAGACGCGCGAGAGAAACGCGAGCCCTTCAAGTTCGACCGGTCGAAGCTCACACCCCGGACATCGCAGTCCGACAGATCCAAGCCGCTGAGGTCGGCGTCCTGGAAGACGGCGCGCGCCCCGGTCTCTCCATTGCTCGCCAGCCACTTGCTGTGATGACGCAACGCGAACTTGACGTCGTCCCGCAGCGGCACTTCCGGGTCCCGGACGATTGCTCCGGTCAGGTTGGCGCCCCGAAGGTTGCACTGGCTGAGGTCGACGTTCCGGAGATTTGCGTCGGTCAGGTTGGCGCCGGAGAGATCCGCGCCATCCATCGTCGCCCCCATCAGATTGGCGCCTTTGAGATTGCTGTTCGACAGATCGGCACCGGTGAGATCGGAGCCGGCCAGATTGGTGGCGTAAAGAACCGTGTCCCGGAAGGACGCGCCCATGGCCGATGCCTCGCCGAACTCAACTTGCTCGACCTTGGCCCCGCCGAAGTCGGCACCCTGCAGATTGGCGCCACCGAACCGTGTGCGACGGGGCGTCGGGTCATTCCAGGCAACGAACTGACCGGGACGGAGATCCGCACCGCGCAGGACCGCGTCCCGCAGATCGGCCATGCAGAAGTTGGCGCCTTTCAGATCCGCGCCGGAAAGATCCGCCTTCTCCAGAGTGGCCCAGGAGAAGTCGGCGCCGAACAAGTCGGCCTCGCGGAAATCGGTCGCCTCACCGCGGCAGCGGGAGAAATCGCAGCCAGGCAGATTGGCCCGGCGGAACGACAGTCGCCGTACCCGCATCTCGCGGAAATTGCCTTGTCTCAGAGACAATCTGACCCCGCCGGAGCGGCCCATCAGAAACGCGAGGTGAGCCTTCAACCGGTGTGCCAAATCGGCTGTAATCGTCAGCCCGACATCTGCACTGCCGTACATTTCTTGTACTTCTTTCCCTTTAGGGCCCGCACATTTTATGCGTCGAACATATCACCCAGTTCCTTAATGTATCGTAAACCTGAGTATCCGTACAGGCTACTAGATTTGCTAGATTTCAACCCAAATTCAGATCAATTGCCCTCACGATAAGCTTACTTGGCTGATCAATCGGGTATTCGCTCGCGGTCTCTATCGGCCTTCAAGCAAACAGCCCGTGGTTTACTGATCACTCAATAACATTATTATTTAAACGACGGATGATTTCGACTTTCTCTCAATTACAACTCCACTGATCGAAGCACAATTTTTACGTGCTGGATGGCGGGGACTCCCTAAAGGCCGATAGCCGAAACAGACGACAGGCAGAGAGATCAGAAGGTGGAGTGGCCCGCTGACTTCTTGAACTCAGCGATGTGCTCAATTGCTGCGGTCACACCGCCTGGCGTGTAGGGGATGCCCAGATAGGACAGGGTCGCCTCAACCGCGCCGAGCGCGCCGTACATCATCGGCGCGTTCACGTCGCCCATATGACCGATGCGGAAAGCCTTGCCGTTCAGTTTGCCCAGACCGCCGCCCAAGGCGACCATCATCTCATCCCGGCACATAACGGATACTTGAGAGGCGTCGAAGTCCGGATCCATCGTCAAGATGGTGGTGACGCCGACAGACCGGGTCTTCGGGTCCCGCGCATTGAGCTCAATGCCGCCGGCCTGTGCCCACACATCGACCGCCTTATGGGTCGCCTCGGCCAGGATCCGGTGGCGCGTGAACACGTTCTCAAGCCCTTCCTCGAAGAGCATGTCGAGCGACTCGCGGAGACCGAAGATCGCCAGTTGCGGGGCGGTGCCACAGTATCGGCGGTAATGCTGCGTCATTAGCCGCGTGTCCCAGTCCCAATACCGGCGCGGCATGGTCGAGGCCTTTACGGCTGCTTTTGCTTTGTCGTTGATGGCCACCAGACCCAGGCCTGGCGGGCACATAAGGCCTTTCTGGGAGGCCCCGACGGTCACGTCAGCCCCCCAGGCATCCATCTGATAGTCCACGGTTCCGAGGGAGGCGATCGTATCGACCATGAGAAGAGCCGGGTGTTTTGCCCGGTTCATGGCTTCCCGGACCGCCGGGACATCGCAGGTGATGCTGGTCGCCGTGTCGGTGTGGACCAACAGAACGGCCTTGATCTCATGGTTCTTGTCGTCGGCCAGCGCCTGACCGATCGCCTCGGGGGACGTCGGCTCCCGCCAATCACCCATCACCGTTCGGCAGTTGACCTGCATCGACTCGGTCATGTCGGCCCAGCTGTTCGAGAAGTTCCCGGTCTCGGGGACGAGGACCGTATCGCCCGGAGACAGGCAGTTCGCGATCGCCGCTTCCCAGGCGCCGTGACCGTTTGCGATGTAGATGATGCACTCGCCCTCGGTCTTGAACACGGACTTCAGATCATCGAAGCAGGACTCCGATGCGTTCAGAAATTCCGGGTCGGACAGATCCATCGTTGCCCGCGCCATGGCGTTCCGGACGCGCTCGGGCACATTGGTTGGTCCGGGCGTGTTGAGGAACTTCCGCCCGCGCTTCAGCGGTACTTCGAACATGAACTCATTCTCCTGGGTGGGAGCGTAGTCATAGCCACGACCGGCCCCCAAGGAAAGGGGGCAATCAAAGCCTTTTAGCCGCCCTGGCCGGTGCCGGACTTCGGCTTATGGCCACCAAACCGTTCTCTCAGCTCAGCGCAATAGTCGACATCCTTGGCGATTGGCGTCCACCAGATGAAGTCCGCCGGTTCGCTTTCGGCAATTTCCTTCATGCCGTCGGCATCCCGGATACCCGCCGGGACCTCAAGGAAGGCAACCGTGACCAGACGCGCATCCGGCGACGCCCGCCGGATATGAACAGGCACCCCGGCATCTGTTCTTGTATGGCCGCCACCTGCGATCAGGACCGCACCCTCACCGCTTCTCGCCTCGCCCCTCAGCAGACCCTCCGCCAATGCGATATCCCGTGCCCACTGCACATCGACCATGGGGCCCAGGCGATCCCGGGGGACGAGCCCGCAGTGGCCCTTATCCACCGCATCCAAATGCTCGGCTGCCACACTCTCAGGGATATCCCGCGCGCCCGGGATGCGGTCCGTGAGTTCGGAAGGAATGCCCGACACGCCGGTGCCTGCGACGGTACGGGTATCCGCGCGATCCAGGTTTGCGGCGATGTGTGCCAAACCCGCTTTGGCCGCGGATACGGCGATCGGCCTGTAAGTCTCCCATTCCGGCCATCCTGACGCCTGCCAGTCGGCCGCATCCGCAAGAGCGTCCGGATCGGCGCTTCCGCCAACAGCGTCCAGGTCGCCCTGCTTGCTGCGGTCGATCATTTCCCAGACGATGGCCGGTCTTGCACCGCTTCCGACGATACGATCGATCAGCACCGCCTGAAGCCGATGATGATCCGGGTTGTCGTGTTTCTCCCCCAAAAGGACCAGACGGGCATCAATGATCGCATCCGCCAGTTTGTCGAATTCCACATAGGCCTGGGTCCGATTCGACCAGATTCGGCCGACATATGGATGATCGGCTTCGATCCTGCTTTCCCAAGGCGCGCCTGCAGCGTGAGCTGACAGTGACCATTGAAGCAGACCCGTAAGAAGAGACGCGACAACGATAAAACGAATTAGCACGCGCCCTTCCCACAAAAAACTGCAACGATTGTGTGCGCGTGTATTTTGTCGTCCCGCCGTCTCAAAAATAGTGGGTGAAAAGGAGGAAAAAGCTTCCCGGCCAGCATTGGCCGTGGATAAACTCTCAAGAAATTCCTTCATAATACGCATTATCTATGATTCTTCTGTCTGAAAAGTTGAAAAGTCGCCTTATAGAGCTCCACCTTTCCGAGGCGGAGGCTTGCCGCATTGCAGGCCTCAAATCGCATCAGATCAAGACTATTCGCATGGGCAACATGCCGCGCCCGATGGTGCTTGTACGCCTGTCCCGCGCCCTTCGGATCCCTGCGGTAGAGCTTTTGTACGCTGCGGTCGAGCAGGAAGTACCGGAATGGGAAAGGATCGATGCGGAACATGCCTCCGCGTCAACGAGTGATTTGGCTGGTTCAGATGGGTACGCGGTGCTCCTATCGGTCGTGGAGCGTGTCTTGGAAATCGCGACGGAAGTCGATGTCACGAAAGGGGAGGTGGCACGCTGTATTGCGTTGACATATAGACGTATTCTCAGTCTTGAACGGTCTGTGGACGAGGCCGATATCGACCTGATCGCAACGACCGTGTTAGACACCTTGAAAGCGCGCTGACCATAGCGACGCGGCTTAGCGGAGGGGGACGCCTTGCCACGGGAATTCCGATTCCTGGTCTTCACGGAGAATGAATCCGCTTCGGCGTTGGCAGAGTTTGCGCCGAGGTTGGGAAAGAAGCTCCCCCTTGGGACTGTCAGGGGGCTTGAGGTTCTCGAAGCGATGGATGGGCCGCCGAGTGCTACGCTGCGGATCCTGCCGGATTCGGGCGACAGCATCCCGATGTCCTTTCGCAGCGAAGAGATCGTCGCAGCTCTCATCGCCTATTGTCTTAAGCGGCGCATTCCTCTGCCCCGCTCCGGCGAGAAGGTTTTGGAGAGCCTGCACGACCGGCTTGCGCTCCGCATTGGCGTCTCGCCGCTCGACGATGCCGCTCCAAAGGCGGACGCCGAAGAGTCCAAGGGTTAGCCTCTCCAGTCCGACAATCCGGACAGGCCCCAGCGCCTCCGAGCCTCGACACACCTTCCGAATTCCACGACTGTGACCGGCACGCTGTTGGGGGAGCGAGTGCATGGAAAAAGTTCAGGCCGTCCTGGGTCTCGTGGCCTTGCTCGCGATTGCATGGGCCGCTGGAGAGCGGCGGGGAATGCCGTCCTGGCGGCTGATCGGCGTCGGCCTCGCACTCCAGTTCATCCTGGCTTTCCTGCTTCTGGAGAGTGCGGCGGCGCGTTCGGTTCTTGCGGCACTCAACGACGCGGTTCTGGCACTGGACCGGGCAACGACGGCGGGCACGTCACTGGTCTTCGGCTTCTTGGGTGGTGGGCCATTGCCATTTGAGGAGCCGTATCCGGGTGCCTCTTTCATATTGGCCTTCCGGGCGTTGCCGCTGGTTCTCGTGACCGCCGCCCTATCGGCTGTTCTGTGGCACTGGGGCATTCTTGGCCGGGTCATCGGTGGACTTGCCTGGGCGCTGAAGCGCCTTTTCGGCTTGGATGGCGCGGCGGCCTTCGGAACCGCGGCGAACGTGTTCGTCGGCATGGTTGAGGCGGGCGTTCTCCTCAAACCGAAGCTTTCCGGGATGTCCCGGGCCGACCTCCTACTGGTGATGACGGCGGGTCTCGCGACGATCGCGGGGACTGTCTGGGTGCTGTACGCCACCATTCTCGGGCCCGTGGTGGATGGGGCGGTCGGCCACCTGACGGTCGCGTCCATCATCAGTGTGCCGGCGGCCGTGGTGGTTGCGCGCCTGATGATCCCAGCCAGCGAGGCCACACCGATCGTTCAAGCCTCTGAAGAGCCGGACGGTTCGGGGTATGCCGGAACCATGGATGCGTTGGTTGGCGGCATCGGGGACGGCCTTCGGCTTCTAATGAACATCACGGCGACCTTGATCGTGTTCGTGGCGCTGGTGGCGCTGGTGAACGAGATCCTGGGTGCGATCCCCGCCATCGGGGGCGCTCCGTTGAGTGTTGAGCGTGTCCTGGGATGGTGTATGGCTCCGGTGGCGTGGCTTCTCGGCATACCATGGGCCGAGGCCGGAACGGCCGGCGTTCTCCTGGGGATCAAGATCGTGCTGAACGAGCTTGTGGCCTATCTCAGGATGTCGGGACTGCCGGAGGGCGCATTGTCCGAACGCTCTTCGATCATCCTGACATACGCGATGTGCGGTTTCGCAAACATCGGCAGCGTCGGGATCATGCTGGCCGGATTTCTGGCGCTCGCACCCGAGCGACGTGCCGACCTGATCCCCTTGGCCACCCGGGCTCTGCTTGGCGGCGTTTTGGCGACGTTCATGACGGCAGCGGTTGTCGCGATCCTGATTTAGCCGACGGAAAGGCCGATCTTCCCAATGTGCCGCTTGGACAGGAACGCCTCCTGAGCCGCCCGGATATCCTTGAGCGGGAAGGTGGTGGCGATCACCGGCTTGATCTCATCCGCTTCGACGTAGCCGATCAGATCCGTAAACACGCTGTCCGTCTGCTGGGTTGATCCGAGCAGCGTCAGGTCCTTGAGGTAGAGCGTGCGGACGTCCAACTCAACGATCGGCCCTGCGATGGCGCCCGAGGCGACATAACGCCCGCCTGGGACCAGCGCGTCGATCATCTCCGGCCATCGGGGGCCCGCGACGAGATCCACCACCACGTCGACCGAATCCGGGATGAGCGGATCGTCCCGCCCGACGATCGCGTCCGCGCCGAGTGCGGCCAGCGCACCGGCCTTGTCCGGATTGGTCATGGCGATCACCTCGGCACCCCGGCGTTTGCAGAGCTGAACGGCGGCGGATCCCACGCCCCCCGACGCGCCGGTGATAAGCACCCGCTCGGCGCCGACAGCGGCCCGTTGGAGCATTCCTTCCGCGGTCGAGTAGGCACAGGGCAGGGACGCCAATTCCACGTCGCTCCACTCCGACGAAACCGCGATCGCATCCGAAGACCGGGCAACCGCATACTCCGCGAAGCCGCCGTCGCACTCCGATCCGAACGTCCAAACGACAGACCGTCCGTTCGGTCCGGGACGGTTCTGCATGGGGCGGATCAGAACACGGTCTCCGAGGTGGCTGTCCGAAACGCCGGACCCGACCCCGATCACAAGGCCGCAGCAGTCCGCCCCCTGAATGCGCGGAAACGGAATGGGTGAGCCGGACCAAGACCCGTCGGAGGCATCGAAGTCCTGGATGCCGTCTGCCGCGCCCGAGGCCGTGTCGCCCCGCACGGTCTTCGAGTACCAGCCGATACGGGTGTTTATGTCTGTGTTGTTGACCGCTGCCGCCAGGACCTTGATCAGAACCTCGTCCGGGCCCGGCGTGGGGACAGGCAGGTCGTCCCGCCAAACCAGCTTTTCAAGCCCGCCGTGCCCGGTGAGTGCGACGCCTTTCATCACAGTGGGTATATCGGTCACGGTGGGTCCTCCCGGTCAGGCTGGATAGGTCGGGCTGGAGAGCTCAGGCTGGATAGCGTTTCACCAGTTGCCGGGCGATGATGATGCGTTGCATCTCATTTGTCCCCTCTCCGATCGCGAGAAGCGGGGCGTCGCGATAGTAGCGCTCGATATCGAACTCTTTTGAGTAGCCATAGGCGCCGTGGATGCGCATAGCGTCCATGCTGTTGTCCAGCGCCGCCTCGGAGCCCGCGAGCTTCGCCATTCCGGCTTCCAGATCACAGCGTTCTCCCTTGTCGTAGGCGAGTGCCGCCTGCTCGGTCAGCAATCGTGCCGACTCCATCCGGGTGGCCATATCGGCCAGCTTCAGCTGGATGGCCTGGTGCTCCGCGATGGGCTTGCCAAAAGTCTTGCGGACCTGGGCGTAGCGGACCGATTGCTCAAGGCAGGCCCGTGCGATGCCGACGCCGCGCGCGGCGACATTGATCCGTCCAAGCTCGAGGCCGCCGAGGATCTGCTGAAGGCCCCGACCTTCCTCACCGCCGATCAGCGCGTCGTGCGGGACATAGAGGTCATCCAGGGTGAACTCACCGCTGTCGATGCCCTTGTAACCAAGCTTCTTCATACGCTTGGTGACCTGGAAGGTGTCGCTCTTCTCCACCATGAAAAGGCTCATGCCCTTGTGACGGGGCTCCGCCTCCGGGTCGGTCTTCGCCAGGATCGCCAGACAGCCGCCCTCGACCGCGTTGGAGATCCAGGTCTTGGCTCCGTTCAGCCGGTAGCCGTTGCCGTCCTTGTCGGCGCGGGTGCGAATACCTTGGAGGTCCGTTCCGGCGTCGGGCTCCGTCAGCGCGATACCGCCCCGCACCTCGCCGGTGGCGAACTTGGGAAGATAGCGCGCCTTTTGCTCAGGGGTGCCGCCCCGCTCCATGGTGGCGGCCATGATCAGATGCGAGTTAAAGATCCCGGAAACCGACATCCAGACGGCCGACACCCGCTCGACCACCTTTGTATAGGTGCTGGCTGAGAGACCGAGGCCGCCCCATTCCTCGCCGATGGTGGCGCCGAACAGGCCGAGTTCCTTCATCTTCTCGACGATCTCAACGGGATAGGTGTCTTCCGCCTCAAGCGCATGGGCGTAGGGCGCGACGTCCTTCTCCAGGAACCGGTCAACGGCGTCGAGGATCATCCGCTCCTGTTCCAGCCGATCCTCAAGGCTCGTCTCTTCGGCGACAGCCATGTGCTTGCTCCTTATTCTTCGGACTTAGACGTCGATCCCGTGGCCGCGTTTGGCCACCAGGATGCTGCGCTCATAACTCATAAAGACGGTTCCGTCCGCCTTTTTGCCGATCGTCTTCACCTTGAC
Source organism: Thalassobaculaceae bacterium (assembly GCA_963691835.1). GTDB lineage: Bacteria > Pseudomonadota > Alphaproteobacteria > Thalassobaculales > Thalassobaculaceae. The sequence goes on along the minus strand of OY829383.1, from coordinate 994,494 downwards.
GATCCCTTGCCCTGGCCGCGACGCGGACTCGCGTTTGTCTAGGATCTCGCTCTCCGCATAGATCGTGTCGCCGACGAAAACCGGGGCCGTCAGCTTGATATCCGTCCAGCCCAGGTTGGCGACGGCCTTTTGGCTGATGTCGGACACACTCATCCCGGCCACGATGGACAGGGTGAGACATGAGTTCACAAGCGGCTTTCCAAACTCGGACTGCGCCGCGTACTCCGCATCGAAGTGAAGAGGATGGGTGTTCATGGTCAGCAGCGTGAACCAGGTGTTGTCCGCTTCGCCGATGGTCCGGCCGGGTCTGTGTTCGTATACGTCTCCGACCGTGAAGTCCTCGAACGACCGTCCAATATCTTCCCGGTAGCGTTGACCCTCCGGGCTGCCCGGGACCGGGCTGGCGCCGTAACTCATTCGATGTCTCCCGCCTTAACAGGCCTGTTTCTGATCCGGTGTCAGTCTTCGCCAGCCATGCGCAGCGCTGGGTCGGGTCGGCTGTCTTCGAGCATCGGGGCGACGGACGCCTCACCGGCGAAGCCGAGAAGCCGGTTGGCCAACCGCTCCCGCCGGGCATCCCCGATATACGGGGCGACCAGGGCATCGAACTTTGCTTGGAACTCCGCAGCGGTTGGGAAGGTCGACGGTTCGCCCTTCGGCACGCGGACGAACTTCTCAAGCCGTCCTTGTGTTGTCTCTACCCGGGCGACGGCGGAGAAATCCGGCAACGCGGCTTGGACATCCTCGTCAAAGATGCATCGAACGCGGCGGGTAAGGGCGGCTGTCTCCGGGTTGCCCAGGTGCCGCGCGTAATCGTCCCAGCCCATGGTGCCTTCGCGCAGAGCAACCGCCGCACAGAATGCCATCGAGAACTGACCGTCGACGGCGTTCTCGGGGGATTGCTTCTTCTCCTCCGGCTCGCCGACGATGGTCATGCCGGGGCGGTTCAGGCCAATTTCCACGCTTATGACATCTTCTGGTTTAAGGCCGTGCTCGTCCCTCAGCGCGATCAGCGCGTCCATGCCGGAATGGGTATAGCGGCACGAGGGATAGGGCTTCACACCAATCTCCATCGTCTCCCATGCCTTGCCGAGATTTCGGACGGCGGTCTCCGCGTTGGCGTCGGGCGCATAGGCACCGAGGAAGCCGTGCGCCCCTTCGACCGCTTGACCCGGCCCCTTGAAGCCGTCCCGCGCCAGAGTCGCGGCAACCAGCCCGGCCTGGGCCGCCCAGCCGACCTGGAACCGTTTGGTCCAGGCACCGTCGAACAAGAACTGCAGCGAGCCGGATGCCTGGCTGCCGGCAACGCCAAAAGCACTCGTCATCCGGTCCTGATCCAAGCCGAAGATGATACCTGCTGCCGCGGCTGCGCCGAACGCGCCGCAGGTCGCTGTCGGATGGAAGCCACGGTCGTAGTGCGCGCGCGGATCAAGCGCCATACCGAGCCGCGTCTGGATCTCCCAACCCACGATCATTGCCAGAAGCGCGGTCCGTCCGTCTGCCCCCGCCATCTCCGCCGCGGCCAGCGCCGCCGGTACGATCGGCGCGGAGCAGTGAAGCGAGCCCTCCGCATGGGTGTCGTCGAAGTCCAGGCTGTGGGCCAAGGTTCCGTTGACCAGCGCCGCCGCCGCCGGAGAGACGGTGGCAGCGTCTCCAAAGACCCGGGCACTTCCTTTGTCCAGTCCAAGGGAGCGGACTGCCGATATCACGCTGGGTGTGGAGTCCGCGTCATGGCGGGCGCGGACGGCGATCCCGGCGATATCGAGCAGCAGCAGCGATGCACGCTCGACAACATCGTTGGGCAGTGCGTCAAACTGGGTCGTCGCTGCGAACTGAGCGAGGTGTTCTGTCGTTCCGGACATGTTCAGTCCCTCCCTGGAGGGGCGGCCGTTCAGGCGGCCAACGATGCTTTATGGGAAGCTAGGACGTTAGGTGCGGCGGTCCAGCGGGTCAACGGGACGCGACGTTTGGTGTCAGGCCGAGGGGCGCACCATGACGCCGCCGCGTGGTCCGGTGTTGAGCCGGTCTGCGAAATGCGGTTCCAACGGCCGTCCGTCTTTCAGGTTCATCCAAAGCCTGAGCAGCGTCCTCCGGCGTTCCGGCTCCGGAAAATCCTCGAACGCGTTCCTGGAATGCAGAACCAGATGGTTGGAAAGAAGCTGAACGTCTCCCCGCTCGAACGTCATGTCATAGCGGAACCGGTCGTCCAGCGCCAAGGTGCCGACCAGATCGACAGCCTCGCGTTCCAGTGGCGTCAGGGGCTCCCCGCGCTTCTCCTGACCCTCAATGATGCTCTTGCCATTGTACCGGCAGGACAGACGGTGCTTGAACCAGGAGAAGACCGGGACACGATGGAACGTCGTCTCATCGGGGTCGTCCGTGACACCTTCACCGCGCAGGTCGTAGTGAAAGCCGCGAAACAGGCAAGGCAGAAGGTCTGGGCGCGTCGACCGGATCTCATTGAATATGGCGGTTGAGCTGGCGACCAGACTTTCGCCACCCGCCTTAGCCGGGTGCAGGCACAAGAGCCCGACTGCGTCGGCAGCGTCGCAATGGGGGCGAAGGCGGGCGCGGGTCGTGTAGCCCCGAACGTTTTTTGAGTAGTAGTCACCACCTCGGTCGGCGACCCGGCCAATCCTGTCACCGGCCGCGTTCTGGTGAACGACCGTGCCGAGACGGACGCCGATCGCCCAATACATTCTCTCCACGGTCGGAACATCGTAGCGGGTGACGTCCAGGCCCCGGATCAACACGATACCCCGGCCGTTCTCCAACTCTTCACGAATACGATCAATCTGGGGACCCAGGATCGGTAAGGGCAGGGTTTTGTGACTCAGCGCTTCAAGGGGCTTCCGCTTGCCCTCGGCGGACGTCGCCGCCGCTTCAAGATCGGCCAACTCCTCCGGGCTCAGCACGTGAATCCATCCCTTGTCCCGGCCAAGATCGGCTGCGGTCCAAGCTTCCGGTCCGACGATAGGACCTTCCGGAATGGGGTAGGGCTGCATTTCCATGTGAGGAGCCGTTGTCATTTGCGCCGTGCCTCGCAGCACGTCCCTTGGTCCACTGTGTTGCCCGGGACGGCCTGCCGTCAATTCCAACCCGTTCTTCGGAAATGGTTCGGAGCGTCGCGATAAAGGTCGCTTGCCCGGCCGCGTTGACCCGGCGGGGGTGCGCAGTCTTCAATCACGCGGCAGCGTGCAGAGCGTGGGAGGCGGGTAGAAATGGCGCGGTATCCGGGGATCGAAGGGGAGGCGCGTGTTCCTTACGAGATCCTCTTGTCCGTCATGACGGATGTTTTCGTTGGCTGCGGAATGGACCGGGGCGATGCCGCCATGGTCGGCGCCGGCCTGGCAGATGCCGATCTTCGCGGCATCCACTCTCACGGCGTGATGCGGACACCCGTCTATGCCGGAAAACTTTTGCGTGAGGGCGTGGATCCGAAAGGCCGCCCGTCGATCGCCCGCGACTCGGGCGCTGTTCTGCGGGTCGACGGTGGCAATGCCATGGGCCATGTGGTCGGCACCTTTGCTATGACAGAGGCGATCGAACGCGCCAGGACCACGGGACTTTGCGCCGTTGCCATCGCCGGCAGCAATCACTGCGGTGCGATGGATCGGTATGCCCGAATGGCGATTGCCGCAGACATGATCGGGATTGCTACGACGAATGCCTTGCCAACTATGTCGCCGTTTGGTGGCGCCGAACGCATCCTCGGCATCAACCCGATCGCCATCGGCATGCCCACAGCGGAGGAGCCGCCGCTTGTTCTCGACATCTCCTTTGGCGCCACCGCGCGAGGGAAGATTGAGGTTTACGGTCAGAAAGGGGAGACGCTTCCCGAAGGTTGGGCACTTGGTCCGGATGGTGCGCCGACGACCGATCCGGTTGCCGCGTTGGACGGTTTGATCGCGCCGATCGGCGGCTATAAGGGGACAGGTCTTGCCCTCATGACTGGACTGTTGTCCTGCATGCTCTCTGGCGCGAACTTCGGGACGGCGCTCGGAGATTTCGAGACGGGTCCCGTCCCGGGCGGGGACGGTCACTTCATGATGGCGCTGAACGTGGCGGCTTTTGACGATCTGGCTACAGTCAAGGCGCGGACGGATGCGGCACTCCGTCAGCTTCGCGCCTGCCGGACCGCTCCGGGGTTTGATGCCGTTCTGCCGCCCGGCGGCATGGAGGATGAGATCGAGGCAGAGTACCGCCGGTACGGCATTCCTCTGAACGCCTCAACTCTGGCGGCGATCCAATCGGTGGCCGATGAGGTCGGCGTGGATACGGCCCGGCTTGGGGTGTCGGATTGACAAAGCGTCTCCTTCTTTACGCTGCGACCCTGGGGCTCGGGTTCGGCGGCGGCTGGGCTTTCTCCTGGCTCGGCATTCCGCTGCCGTGGCTTTTGGGGCCGCTGCTGACCATCGGCGCTTTGGGTCTCTTCGGCGTTGATCTCGCCACCCCCAAAGCCAGCCGCCAGCTCGGCCAGCTCCTTCTGGGAACCGGTATCGGCCTCTACTTCACGCCGGCGGTCGCCGCCTTCGTTGTAGAGCATCTCGGCGTGATCGTGAGCTGCGGGCTCGCCTCCATCTCCTTCGGCGCGATCGCCGGTTTGATCCTGCAGCGGACCGCATCGGTCGACATCGCGACGGCTTACTTCTCCTGCGTGCCCGGCGGGGTGGCCGAGATGGCGGTCCAGGCGGAGCGGTATGGCGGGGAGACGGGGCCGGTCGCCCTTGCACAATCTCTCCGGATCCTCTTCGTCGTCGTGACCATCCCACCAGCGATCATTTTCTGGGGTGCGACGGGAACGGACCCCTTCGGCATTCCCAAGGTGCCCTTTGACCCCGCGGGTTTCGGGGGCCTCCTGTTGATTTCGTTGGCGGCGGGGTGGCTGCTTGCGTGGCGCAAGGTGACAAACGCGTGGTTGCTCGGGCCGCTGGCGGCGGGGGCGGTGGTGACCGTCACGCAATCAGATCTCTCCGGCATGCCGACGGAGATCCTGAACATCAGCCAGGTCCTGATCGGCTCGACTTTGGGTCTCCGCTATCGGCGGGATGCGATCGTGCGGCTCAGGAAGTTCCTGCTGCCCGCCATGCTGTCGACCTTTGCACTCATCGGTCTGAACGTCGTGTTTGGAATGCTTGCCGCCCAATGGAGTGGGTTGCCCGTCTCCACCATGGTTTTGTCCGTCTCCCCCGGCGGCATGGCGGAGATGAGCATCACCGCCAAGGTGCTGGCTTTGGGCGTGCCACTGATCGCGGCGTTCCACATCGTCCGGATCTTTCTGGTGATCGGATTGTCAGGGCTCTTGTTTCGATATGTGCTCGGGCGGCGGCCACCGTCTTCTTGAACAAAAACAGTGAGAATTCCCGAATCAAAAAAGGGTTTGATGTGCCTTCTTCCCCGTAGTTCACAGCCCTGTGGAAATTTAAGCCCCTGATTCTCCGGCCTCATAATTGCCACGGTGGAAAAAGAATCGGTCCGTTGACAGGCTTAAGGCTGGAAACCAGAACCGGAGTCCGTCCTTAAGAAGGATAACCGGTAAAAGGAACACCAAGGCCCGATGGCAGTCGACTCGCTGTCCGAGATGGACACCCGATACGACGGTGGCGACACCGCCCAGACCTACCGAGAGCCGCCAAGCAATCTGGAGGCAGAGCAGGGTCTGCTGGGGGCGATCCTGGTAAACAACCGGGCCTTCGAGAAAGTCGGCGACTTCCTTCGGCCGGAGCATTTCTTCGACCCGGTTCATGGCCGCATCTTCGCCGCCTGCGGGCGGATGATCGAACGGGGGCAGATCGCGAACCCGGTCACGTTGAAGCCGATATTCGATGGCGATGCGGAGCTCGCGGACGCGGGTGGGGCGCAGTATCTCGTTCGTCTTGCCGCCTCCGTCGTTACGGTCGTCAACGCGGAGGACTACGGCCGCACCATTCACGACTCCTATCTCCGGCGGGAGCTGATCGGTGTCGGCGAGGACATCGTAACGGAGGCCTACAGCCACGACATTGATGTCGGCGCCTCCGACCAGATCGCGGGAGCCGAGGCCAAACTGTTCGCTCTTGCCGAGAACGGGACGCCGGAAGGCGGTTTCCAGGATTTGAGCACGGCACTCGGCGAAAGTGTCCGGATGGCCGAGATCGCGTTCAAACGCGATGGCGGATTGGCGGGCGTCTCGACGGGTTTGGCCGGACTGGACAGGCTGTTGGGCGGTTTGCACCCCTCCGACCTTGTCATCCTCGCGGCGCGTCCTGCGATGGGTAAGACGTCGCTCGCCGTTAATATTGCCTTCCATGCGGCGACGGCGTCTCTGGATGATCCTGGCCATCCGCGCCAGCCCGCTGCCTTCTTCTCGCTCGAAATGTCCGCCTCCCAGCTCGCCACCCGTATTCTGGCCGAGCAGACGGAGGTGTCCTCGGAGAAGATCCGCCGGGGGGAGCTGACGGGTGACGATTTTCAGAAGCTTGTGATCGCCGCCCAACGCTTGGAAACAGCACCCTTCTATATCGACGACACGCCCGCCATCACGGTCTCGACGCTCCGGACCCGGGCCCGGCGGCTTAAGCGTCAGCAGGAGGGGTTGTCGATGATCATCGTGGACTATCTCCAGCTCATGCGGCCGGCGGTCGGGCAGCGGACGGACAACCGTGTGCAGGAGATCTCCAACATCACCCAGGGTCTGAAGGCCATCGCCAAGGAACTCAACGTTCCCGTCGTCGCCTTGTCACAGCTGTCCCGAGCCGTGGAACAGCGGGACAACAAGCGGCCGATCCTCGCCGACCTTCGCGAGTCGGGCTCGATCGAGCAGGACGCCGATGTGGTGATGTTCATCTACCGGGACGAGTACTACCGGGAGAAGGAGGAGCCGGTTCAGCGCACTGACGAGCCGGACGACAAGTTCCAGGACCGCCACGACAAGTGGATCGAGATGATGGAGAAGGTCCACGGGCTTGCGGAGGTGATCGTCGGCAAACAGCGTCACGGGCCAACGGGCGTCGTGACCCTCCACTTCAGCGGTGCCACGACCAAGTTTTCGGACTACGTTGCAGACGACCATCTTCCCGAACACTACTGACCAGGGCTTCCCATGACTGTGCCCACGCCGGCGTCCCGGCTGACCATCGATCTCGATGCTGTCGTCGCCAACTGGCGGCATGTTGTGGAGACGCATCAGGCGTCTTGCGGTGCTGCGGTTAAGGCTGACGCCTACGGAACCGGTGTTGCCAAGGTGGCACCAGCCCTGGCAGGCGCCGGGTGCCGGGTATTCTTCGTGGCGACGTTGGATGAAGGCGTGGCGCTCCGCGCAATCCTTCCGGACCTGGGTGTAACCATTGTCGTCCTGAACGGGCTGATGGCGGGAACCGAGGACGTGTTCGAGGCTCACGGTCTGGTCCCGGCGATCAACGATCTGGATCAGGTGGGCCGTATCGGGACGCTTTGTGCTGATCGCGGCCGACCGGTCGAGGCGGTCCTCCATATCGATACCGGCATGAACCGGCTGGGACTTTCACCCAAAGAGGTGGATTGGCTTGCCGAGAACGGGGAGGCCCTGGAAGGCCCGGCCTGGCTGTGGGTGATGACCCATCTCGCTTGCGCCGATGAGCCCTCACACCCGATGAATGAGGCGCAGCGCCGCGATTTCGCCGCCGCCCGGGCGCGTATCCGGCCGATGCCGGTTAGTTTTGCCGCTTCGTCCGGCGTATTTCTGGGGGAGGGATGGCGCTCCGATTTGGCCCGCCCGGGCTACGCGCTCTATGGCGGCCGGCCGAGCCCCGAACGTCCGGATGAGATGCGGACCGCCGTGCGTCTCGCGTCGCCGATCCTTCAGGTTCGGGAGATTGGTGCGGGGGCCACGGTCGGCTATGGAGCCGGATACACCCTTCAACGGGACAGCCGTATTGCGACGATCGCCCTTGGGTATGCCGACGGATGGGTTCGGTCGATTTCGACATTTACCCGGCCGAATGGTGCCCCCGGCGGGTCCGTCCGTCTTGGCGAGCAGCGACTGCCCATGATAGGACGCGTCTCGATGGATCTGATCACGGTCGACGTGACGGATGCGCCGCAGTCTGTCGCCCATCCTGGGGCGTTTGTGGAGGTCCTGGGCGATGACTTCACCATCGACGATGCCGCCGACGCCGCGGGCACGATCGGCTATGAGTTCCTCACCAGCCTGGGTGCTCGTTTTCACCGGACCTATCTTGGCGGCCATGGCTGACGTCGACGTCCAGGTGTGGAGTGATGCCGGATGAACCCCCTTGCCGCCATCGGCCGCGCGTTTCTCGGGTTCCTTTCCGCGACCGGGCGTCTTGCACTGTTCACCGTCTCCGCGGTCTCCCACTGTGTCCGGCCGCCGATCTACTTCTCGTTGCTCGGCCGGCAGCTTGTTGAGATCGGGTTCTACTCCCTTCCCGTCGTTGGCTTGACGACGTTGTTCACCGGCATGGTGCTGGCCCTTCAGAGCTACACGGGCTTTTCCCGCTTCAATGCGGAAAGTGCGATCGCCAGCGTGGTGGTCCTGTCCATCACCCGCGAGTTGAGCCCGGTGCTTGCCGGGTTGATGGTCGCGGGCCGGATCGGCGCCTCCATGGCGGCCGAGATCGGCACCATGCGGGTGACGGAGCAGATCGACGCGCTCACCACCCTGTCGACGAACCCCATGAAGTACCTGGTCGTCCCACGCCTTTTGGCGGCGGTGATCGCCATGCCGCTGCTGGTTCTGGTGGGAGACGTGATTGGGGTCTTCGGCGGCTACATCGTTGCGATCTACAAGCTCGACTTCAACGCCGCGTCCTACATCCGGAACACCGTCGAGTACCTTGAGGTCATGGATGTGGTCTCAGGCCTGGTGAAGGCCGCCGCCTTCGGATTCCTGGTCGCCTTGATGGGGTGCTACAACGGCTACCGCTCGGGCCGGGGTGCGCAGGGCGTGGGCCTCGCGACCACCAACGCGGTCGTCTCCGCTTCCATCCTTATCCTGGTGGCGAACTACGCCATCACAGAGTTGTTCTTCGCGCGATGACGGCGGACACGGACACCTTGCTCCGGGTTCGTGAGCTTCGAAAGTCCTTCGGTCCCAAGCATGTGCTCCAAGGCCTCGACCTCGACATCGCCCGCGGGGAATCGGTGGTCGTGATCGGCGGCTCGGGCACCGGCAAATCCGTGCTCGTCAAATGCATCATGGGATTGATGGAGCCGGACTCCGGCAGCATGGTCTTCGACGGCCAAGAGTTGGTGGGCCTCTCCCGTCACCGCCGGGAAGAGTTGATGCGCCGGTTTGGCCTTCTCTTTCAGGGCGGCGCGTTGTTTGATTCACTCACTGTCGCTGAGAACGTCGCCTTCGGCCCTGTCGAAAGTCAGGGCAAGAGCCGCCAGGCAGGTCAGGACATCGCTGCGGAGATGCTGGCGAAGGTTGGCCTCGGCCCAGACATTCTGGAGCGTTATCCGGCTGAGATTTCCGTGGGCATGCAGAAACGGGTCTCGTTGGCCCGCACCATCGCGACGCAGCCGGACATGTTGTTCTTTGACGAGCCGACGACCGGCCTCGACCCGATCATGGCCGACGTGATCGATGATCTGATCCGGCATGCGGTGACCGATCTTGGGGCGTCTGCTTTGACGATCACGCACGACATGTCCAGCGCGCGCGTGGTGGGGGACCGGATTGCGATGCTTTACGGCGGCTCCCTTGTCTGGGACGGCCCCGCCTCCGAGATCGATACCGCGGACAACGCCTATGTTCATCAGTTCGTCAATGGATTGGCCGAGGGACCGATCACCGACGATCTCCGCCGCCGACGGGAGGCGTGATCCATGGCGAAAGCGGCAAAACGTTTCGTTTGCCAGGAATGCGGCAGTGTCTATCCGCGGTGGACCGGCAAGTGCGAGGGCTGCGGCGCCTGGAACACGATCACCGAGGAGGTGACGGAAAGCGCGCCGAAGGGTCTCGGTGCCAAGAAGGGGCGCCAGATCGAGTTCGTCTCGTTGGAGGGGGCGGAGAAGCAGGCGCCGCGCCGCCGAAACGGGATTGAGGAGTTTGACCGTGTGCTCGGCGGCGGCCTTGTCCGCGGGGGCGCGGTTCTGATCGGCGGTGATCCGGGGATCGGCAAATCGACGCTGTTGCTGCAGGTGGTCACACGTCTCGCCGCCGGTGGGCGCTGCGCCTACGTTTCGGGCGAGGAGGCGTTGGATCAGATACGGCTGCGGGCTGCCCGGTTGGACGTGGCCCAGGCGCCGGTGGACCTCGCCGCCGCGACCAATGTCCGCGACATCGTGGCGACACTCGACTCAGCGGACGCGCCCGATGTGGTCGTGATCGACTCGATCCAGACAATGTATGTGGACACGATCGAGAGCGCGCCGGGCACAGTGAGCCAGGTACGCGCCTCCGCCCAGGAACTGATCCGGGTTGCTAAACGGCGGGGCATCGCCGTCCTGCTGGTCGGCCACGTGACCAAGGAGGGCACCATCGCTGGACCGCGCGTGCTGGAGCACATGGTCGATACTGTCCTCTACTTCGAGGGGGAGCGGGGACATCAGTTCCGCATCCTGCGCGGCGTCAAGAATCGGTACGGTCCCACCGATGAGATCGGCGTCTTTGAGATGACAGAGCGGGGGCTGATCCAGGTCACCGATCCTTCCGCCCAGTTTCTGGGTGACCGGCGGGATGATGTGTCCGGGGCATGTGTTTTCGCGGGTATGGAAGGCACACGCCCGCTTCTTGTTGAAATTCAGGCCCTTGTCGCGCCCTCGCCCTTCGGGACCCCGCGCCGGGCCGTTGTCGGCTGGGATTCCGGACGTCTTGCCATGGTGATGGCGGTGCTGGAGGCGCGCTGCGGGGTTGTCGTCGGCGCGAACGACGTATACCTGAACGTCGCCGGAGGGCTTCGGATCGCAGAGCCTGCCGCCGACCTCGCCGTCGCGGCGGCTTTGCTGTCCTCGCTGTCGGGAACGCCCGTGCCGCGGGGGACGGTTGTTTTCGGCGAGGTTGGGTTGAGTGGTGAAGTTCGGTCTGTCGCCCAAACGGATGCCCGTTTGAAGGAAGCCGCGAAACTTGGCTTTTCGGCCGCCATAGTGCCGGAACGGGGGCAGGGCCGGCGTGACGGTCCGGCCTCGGGTGCCGATCTTGACCGGCGGGAGTTGGCGCGGTTGTCGGATCTGGCGGCGATGTTCGTGGATGAGAGCACCGTTGGCCGCCGGGTCGGCGGCGGCTGAGAGGGGAGCAAGGATGGACCTGTCGGGCGTCAATGTCGCCGATATCGCCGTCGCATTCGTGCTTGTGGCATCGGGCCTGCTCGCCTTCCTGCGGGGATTCATCCGGGAGACCCTGTCCATCGGCAGTTGGGTCGGTGCGGTCTTCGTAGCGCTTTACGCCTTTCCGTTTGTTCGCCCTTTCGCAAAAGACCTCATCGCCGTTGATCTCGGGGCGGACCTGCTTACGGCAGTAGGCACGTTCGTCGCCGCCCTGGTCGTCCTGTCGATCGTCAGTCAGGCGATTGCCGGGGCCGTTCAGGCGAGTTCCCTGTCGGCACTGGACCGTTCGCTAGGTTTCGTGTTCGGCCTCGTTCGGGGCGCTGTCCTCGTTTGCCTCGCTTACCTCGCCATTGTGTGGCTGATCGAGGAGAATGAGCGGCCGACCTGGGTCACCGAAGCCCGTGTCCTGCCCCTCGTCGAGACCGGCTCGGAAATGATCGTTGCCCTTTTGCCCGCGCATCTCCAAAAACAGATGGAGGCGGCCGGTATCGCCGCCCAAAAACGGTTGGAGCAGGAAGCCCATCGGGAAGCCGTCCGGCGGTTGTCCTCGCCACCGCCGAAAGCCGGTGCGGAACCGGCCACACCGGGATATACTGATGCCCAACGTGAAGAGCTGAACCGCGCGATCGAGGGGAACTGACCCGACCGTCGCCGCGCCCCACCATTGAGACCTGAGCCCGCCCGTCGACCAGCCACCGAGAGATCGGACTTTGGATCCAGCGTCCTATTCCACGAATCCCTACGACGATGACCACCTCCACGAGGAGTGCGCGGTCTTCGGCATCTACGGCACCAAAGATGCGGCGATCCAGACCGTACTTGGACTGCATGCGCTCCAACATCGCGGACAGGAGGCCGTCGGCATCGTCTCGTTCGATGGTGCGAACTTCCACGCACACCGGGGAGCGGGCCATGTCGGGCACAACTTCGATGCCCGGCGATCCAACGTCGTTGAGCGTTTGATCGGCCACGCCGCCATCGGTCATACGCGGTACTCGACGACAGGCGGTGACGCCTCCCAGAACATCCAGCCCTTATTCGCCGACTTCTCATTCGGCGGTTTGGCCGTTTGTCACAACGGCAACCTCACCAATGCGCTGGAGTTGCGGCGCGGCTTGGTCGAAGCCGGGGCGATTTTCCAGTCGACCACCGATACGGAGACGGTCCTTCACCTCACCGCCCAGAGCCGCAAGTCGTCGGTCCGGGACCGGATCACGGAAGCGCTGTCGCAGGTCGAGGGGGCGTTCTCGTTCATCTACCTCACCCATTCAGGGGTGATCGGAATACGGGATCCGCGCGGCGTCCGGCCGTTGGTATTGGGACAGGTCGGCTCCGCTTGGGTCTTGGCGTCGGAGACCTGCGCGCTGGACGTGGTCGGCGCACAGTTCGTCCGGGACGTCGCGCCGGGCGAGATGATCATCCTGGATGAGAACGGTGTGACCTCCCTTTTCCCGTTCAGAAAGGCCGAGAAGCGGTTCTGCGTGTTTGAGTACATCTACTTCTCCCGTCCCGACAGCATCGTCGAGGGGATCAGCACCTACGGCGCCCGAAAGGCGATCGGGGCGGAACTGGCACGGGAATATCCGGTTGATGCGGATGTCGTCGTTCCAATCCCGGATTCGAGCGTTCCTGCGGCGATCGGGTTCGCCGAATCGAGTCAGCTCCCGTTTGAGCTCGGGATCATCCGGAGCCACTACGTGGGCAGAACCTTCATCCAGCCGACGGATGAGCAGCGGAACCTCGGCGTCAAAATGAAGCACAACAGCAACCGCGCGATGCTGGAAGGCCGCCGCGTCGTGCTGGTGGACGACTCCATTGTGCGCGGGACCACATCGAAGGAAATCGTGCGCATGGTCCGTGCGGCCGGGGCGACCGAGGTCCACATGCGCATCGCCAGCCCGCCGACACGGCATTCCTGCTTCTACGGGGTCGACACGCCGGAGCGGCACAAGCTGTTGGCGTCACGCATGTCGGTGGAAGAGATCCGCAGATATCTCGAGGCGGACAGCCTCGCCTATGTCTCCATCGATGGGCTGTATCGGGCGATGGGACACGACGGAAGAGATAGCGAGAGCCCGGCGTATTGCGACGCGTGTTTCACCGGCGACTACCCCATCGCACCGACCGACCATCTCGGCGGGTCGGCTGGCAAGCAGCTCACTTTGCTCACCTGACGCCCAACCTGGAACACCCCAAGTCATGACCGGACGATTTGAGAACCGTGTCGCCGTGGTTACCGGCGCCTCCCGAGGCATCGGGGCGGCAACCGCCCTTGGTCTCGCAAAGGAGGGCGCGCATATCATCGCTGTGGCTCGGACACTGGGTGGTTTGGAGGAGCTGGACGACGCGATCAAAGCCGCAGGCGGATCCGCGACGCTTGTCCAGATGGATCTCCGCGATACGCCTGCGATCGACCGGATGGGCCAGGCTCTCTACGAGCGGTTCGGAAAGGCCGACGTCTTGATCTCCGCGGCCGCGCAGCTTGGCCAGCTCACGCCGATGCACCAGTTCGACCCGAAGCTCTGGGAAGAGGTCATGGCCGTGAACCTCACTGCGAACCAGCGCCTCGTCCGGAGCCTGGACCCGCTTCTGCGTTTGTCTGACGCCGGCCGGGCTGTGTTCCTGACAGCGGCCGTTTCGCGCGGAGAACATCCGTTCTGGGGGGCGTACGCGGTTAGCAAGGCCGCTCTGGAATCTCTCGTTAAGAGCTACGCGGCCGAGACACGGAAAACCGCCCTGCGCGTCAATCTCTTCGACCCAGGTCCGACCCGGACCGCCCTTCGTGCGGCGGCTTATCCCGGTGAAGACCAAAGCAACGTCAAGAGCCCGGAAACAGTCGTGCCCGCGCTGTTGGAACTCGCTGATCCCGCGTGTGTGCGGCACGGCGACCGTGTCAGTGCATAGGATCCTTTTGCTACTGGGAGGATGTCTGATGATGGCGTCGAGTGCTGCCCATGCGATCGAGATCCACGGTCACCGCGGGGCGCGCGGCGTCCTCCCCGAGAACACGCTTCCGGCATTCGAGCATGCGATCGCCGTTGGTGCCGATTGGCTTGAACTGGATGTGGGCGCGAGCAAGGACGGCACCATCTGGGTTTTCCATGACCGTTTCCTGAACGATGACATCGTGCGCCGGGACGGGACGTGGATCGAGAACGAGATTCCGTTGATCAGCATGACAGATTCGGAGCTTGCCGCTCTTGATGTTGGCCGCATTAGGCCCGGCTCCGGTTACGCCGACCGGTATCCAGAGCAGGTTCCGGTTGATGGGACCGGGCTTCCCCGGCTCGCCGATCTGTTCGACCGGATGAAGGAGCTCGGCAACAACACGATCCGCTTCAACATCGAGATCAAGAGCCATCCGGGGCGTCCCAGTGATACCCCTGCACCTGAGGCGTTCGCCAGGTCTGTCCTGTCGGTTATCGACGCGGCGGGTGTTGCCGATCGCGTCCTGATTCAGAGCTTTGACTGGCGGCTGGTTCGAGAGGTGATGCAGCAGTCCCCGGGAATGCGGACCGCGTGTCTCACCGCACAGCAGTCCTGGATGGACACGGTGGGCGCATCACGGTCGGGCGGCACGGACTGGCTGGCCGGTTATTCCGGCTCGGGGTCGGTTCCGGAGGCTGTGAAGGCTGCCGGTTGCGCGGTCTGGTCCCCGTTCTTCAGGGACCTGACGGCTGCCAGTCTGACCGAGGCGCACCAACTTGGTCTCAGGGTCGTGGTATGGACCGTCAACAGAGCCGAGGACATCCAGGCGATGGCCGACCTGGGCGTGGACGGCATTATCTCGGACTATCCGGAACGGGCCTTGAAGGTGATCGGCCGCCGCTGACGGCGGCCTGTGACACTCATGCTTCGGAGCGGACCTGCTCAAGGGCGGTGTGCATCAGCTCTTCCATGCGGGCGCGGAGCCGGTGCTCGGAAAGATCCGCGTCCTTGCCTTCAACAGACTTCAGGACGAACTCCACCACATCATCGTCGCCGGGACGGTCAAAGTCCGAGGCGACAACTTCCTTCGCGAAGGCTTCCGCGTCATCGCCAGTCTTGCCGAGAAAGGTCTCCGCGACCCAAAGGCCAAGCAACTTGTTGCGCCGCGCCATAGCCTTGAATTCCATCTCGGCGTCGTGGGCGAACTTGTTCTCCTGACCCTTCTTGCGGTCCTCGAAACCGTTGCTCATATCCGCTCTCTTTCCAGATAAGGGTGGTTCGGATTCGGCCGGAGACTATCACGCCGCCCGGCATTTCCAAGCCCTCCTGTGCAGGGTGTTGAGACGTTGGGATTTGCGACTCATTCCTCTTGGCGTGACGCCGTTCTTCCCCTATGTCCGACCTCGATATGGCCATCATTTTTCAATCTGCCACCCGAGACGACGCCGAGCGTGCCGAAGCGCTCATGCGGGAGTCGTTCCGCACATACCGGAAACGCATCGGGAAGGGCTTCTCGGCGGAGTGGGCGGACCACTTCGCTCGCATTCTGGCCCGGGGCGACGTGCACGTCGGTTTGGTCGACAAGGATCTCGTCGCCGTTGCCATGCTGGAGCATCGGACGACCGAGTTGTACGTGGACCAGATCGGCGTTGCCTCGGAGTTTCAGGGCCAGGGGATCGGGACGTGGCTGATGGCGTCCATTGAGGTCCTGGCGCGGCGGCGCGGCCATGCGCGCATTGTCCTGGAGACGGCTGAGACCATGCCCGAAAACCTGCGCTTTTACGGTCTTTGCGGTTTCACCGAACTTAGAAGAGGGCCGCCCACTCACGGCCAAGACACGGTCAATCGGGTCTACTTCGAAAAGACACTCAGGCGCAGGGAGCCCGTCGTTTGAGGGGCCGTTTCTGATGTGCACCGTGGTGATCCTCTCGCGACCCGGCCGCGACTGGCCTGTCCTCATCGGCGCAAACCGGGATGAACGCCTGGACCGGTCATGGAAGGGTCCGGCCCGCCATTGGCCGGACCGCCCGGAAATCCTGGCGGGTCTGGACGAGACGGCCGGCGGCAGTTGGATGGGGCTGAACGAAACGGGGGTTGTTGCGGCCATCCTGAACCGCTCGGGCTCACTGGGTCCCCAGGATGGCAAGCGTAGCCGGGGCGAGCTGGTGCTGGAGGCTCTGGACCATCCGGACGCAGTGGAATCGGCTCGGGTCATCTCGGAGATCGAGCCGGCGAGCTATCGGTCCTTCAACATGCTGATCGCGGACAATCGTGACGCCTTCTGGGTCCGTCATTCGGGTGAGTTCGACCGTCCGCCCGAAGTGTTCGAGGTGCCGCCGGGGCTTTCCATGCTGACAGCCCACGACCTTGATGATCCGGCGAGTCCCAGAGTCGAGATGCATCTGCCCCGCTTCCGGGTGGCGCCCCAGCCCAATCCGTCGACCGAGGACTGGTTTGCCTGGGAAGCCTTGCTCGCGGACCAGCGCCGTAACGTAGCGGGCGATCCGTAATCGGCGATGAGTATCCTTACCGATACCGGATTCGGAACATCGTCGTCGTCGCTTGTTGCCTTGCCCGCGCCGGGCAAGGGTAAGCCCGTATGGCGTTTCGCGTCGGGTTGGCCGGGTGCTGGTGCTTGGCATCCGATCGATACCCAATAGCCTCCGCACACGGTTGACGGTATGGCCCCTTTCGCGTGAATCGCGTTGTTTTTCGGGGGCGAAGTTGTTATATGCGCCGCTCGGAGGCGACGGCCCGATGGGGGCCGACCATCGCCGTTCCGCCGGCTCCGGAGCGCTATGACCGGATGCCGTTATCAGGCGGAGACCCATGGCCAGACGCAGAAAACTCTATGAGGGTAAGGCTAAGGTCCTCTACGAGGGACCCGAGCCCGGTACCATCATTCAGTACTTCAAGGACGACGCGACCGCGTTCAACAACCAGAAGCAGGGTGTGATCACCGGCAAGGGCGTGTTGAACAACCGGATCAGCGAGTACCTCATGACCCGACTCGCCGAGGTCGGAATTCCCACGCATTTCATGCGCCGCCTCAATATGCGCGAGCAGCTGATCCGCGAGGTCGAAATCATTCCGGTGGAAGTGGTTGTGCGGAACGTGGCCGCAGGTTCCCTGTGCCGCAGGTTCGGTCTTGAGGAAGGCATCCTGCTGCCCCGGTCGATCATCGAGTTCTACTACAAGTCCGACGAGCTTGGTGACCCGCTGATCGCCGAAGAACACATTACGGCGTTTGGCTGGGCAACGACCCAGGACCTTGATGACATCATGGCGCTCTCGCTCCGGGTGAATGACTTCCTGACCGGATTGTTCCTTGGGTGCGGCTTGCGTTTGGTCGATTTCAAGCTGGAGTTCGGGCGGCTCTACAACGAAGAGACCATGCAGATCGTTCTGGCCGACGAGATCAGTCCGGACAATTGCCGTCTTTGGGACGCGTCCACGAACGAGAAGCTGGACAAGGACCGGTTCCGCCGGGATCTGGGCGGCGTTCGGGAGGCCTATCAGGAGGTGGCCCGGCGGCTTGGTGTTCTGCCGGAGGCGGGACCGATGGATCTCAAGGGCCCTAAAGTCATCCAATAACCCAATCGTTTGTTTGCCGGAGGTCCGTGCCATGAAGGCCACCGTCCATATCACGCTGAAGACAGGTGTCCTCGACCCGCAGGGCAAGGCGATCGAGCATGCGCTGGACTCGCTCGGCTTCGGCGGCGTGAACGGGGTCCGCCAGGGCAAGGTGATTGAGCTGGATCTCGCCGAGACGGACGAAGCCTCGGCCCGGGCGGCGGTGACCGCGATGTGCGACAAGCTGCTTGCAAACCCGGTGATCGAGAATTACCGGATCGATCTCGCCTAGAGCAGATCGTCCGGCACTCGGATCGCTGTGTGATCGAAGCGCAAGCCGTGACTCTGCTTTATCTATTCGCCTCTAGAGAAAGAGCGTGAGGACGCCGGTATAGGCGTAGAGCCGGTCCCGGCTGAACTCCCCATTCGCGAAGAAACCGGTGAGCGGAATGGTTCCGAACCGCTCCCGGATGAGGTCGATCTCCCGATGGGGCTCCTCGAACTGGTTCGGCCCCCGCGCCGCACAGGAGATGTAGATGCCGCCCCGGATCGGACGGCCCCGCACCCGGCGATCCAGATCGTCCAGCATCCGGCCCATGTCCTCCACCGCACTGTCCCGGTCCCGGCGGCAGAACAACACTTCGTCGCCTTCCTCCACATGGTCGCCGATCGCCAAGGCGCCGGCTTCAGGGTCGATGCCGACAAGGTTGCGGACCGTGTAGTCCCGCGTATCGGAGCCATGGACCGGCAAGCCCGCGAAGATGTACCCGGCACAGCGCCGCAGGTCCCGGGCCAGGACCTCGCCGATATCCTCCTTGAAGACGTCGAGGGCAGGCCGTCCGTCCAGTGTCAGGAGCACGTTGCCCTGTGCGGCGGTGATCCGGTGAGGCTCGGATATGGGAGAGCACCCCTGGGTGAGCGCGGTGGCGATCTCGGACGCCGCCGGGGCGATCATCAGCCCACTGACGGTTCCGGCCGGTGCGCTGCCCGCGAGGTGCGAGACCCCTGGAACAGCCGCCGTCAGCCCGCCGATGAGAAATCCGCCCGTCTCCTCCGGCAAGCCCTGAATGGCGAGCGCAGTTTCGCGGTTTGTCGGATCCGCGTGGGTCAGCAGCAGCGGCATCGCGGCGTCCTGAATCCACTCCCGATGCCGGCTGATCAGGCTTCGGCCCGTGTCCGCGCCTCCGGAGAACAGATGATATCCGTCCGCCGGCAGATCCATCACCAATGCCGAAGCGGCGGATCGTCCGAAAATCTCATCGTCCGATGACACGACCCCGTGGCCGACGGCGGCAACCCAATCCTGAACCTTGGTGCGCGCGCCGAGGACTGCCAAGAGCTCCGAGAGGCCGTCCGCCATCGTTTCCGACACATAGAGAAGTCCGACGGAGCCTTCCGCGTCAGCCAACGCGGACGCCAGCTCATGTGCCGCATCGGACGGATCGCTCTCCATGGTGCTGGCATCGGCGAAGGGTCGCAGCGTATCGGAGGAGGGTGCCATGATCCTGATATCTCCCGTCGCTCCGCCCCTTTTTGGGCTTGGCGGATGCCGGAGGAGACTACCGTGCCGCCGCCCATCGGCAAAACGCGAAACCACCTTGTCACAAACTATCGGTTGACGTCGCCGCGCGGATGAATAGGGTCTGCGGCGGGCCGCCACTCCCCACCGAGTGGTAACAGACCAGGATGAAGATGATGAAGCCGACGGCTAGACCGCGGGCGCCAGAATTCTCGTCCGGACCGTGTGCGAAGCGACCCGGATGGGGCCCCGCTAACCTTTCGCAAGCCGCCTTAGGGCGTTCCCATAGATCCAAAATCGGTAAATCCAAGCTCGGTGAGGTCATTGACCGCACACGGGCGCTTCTGTCGATCCCTGAGGATTGGCGGATCGGTATTGTGCCCGCATCCGACACCGGCGCGTTTGAGATGGCGATGTGGTCGCTGCTCGGCGCTCGGGGTGTTGATCTCCTGGCCTGGGAGAGTTTCGGCAAAGGCTGGGTCACCGACGTCGTGAAACAGTTGAAGCTGGAAGACGCTCGTGTGCTTGAGGCGGCCTATGGCGCGTTGCCCGATCTCAGCGCGGTGGATTTCGACCGTGATGTCGTCTTCACCTGGAACGGAACGACGTCGGGCGTGCGCGTGCCAGATGGTGACTGGATTCCCGACGACCGGGCGGGGCTGACGCTGGTCGATGCCACGTCCGCCGCCTTTGCGATGGATCTTCCTTGGGAGAAGATCGACGTCGCCACATGGTCCTGGCAGAAGGTTCTCGGCGGGGAAGCGGCGCATGGGATGCTCGTGTTGTCCCCGCGCGCGGTTGAGCGGTTGGAAAGCTACACCCCACCGTGGCCGATGCCGAAGATCTTCCGGCTGACCAAGGGCGGCAAGCTGATCGAGGGCGTCTTCAAAGGCGAGACGATCAACACCCCCTCCATGCTCGCCGTGGAGGATTGCCTCGACGCCCTTCGTTGGGCTGAGGAAATCGGTGGCTTTGAGGGCATGAAGGCACGGTCCGAACAAAGTCTGACGACGGTAGCCGAATGGGTCGAAGCGAGTGAATGGGCTGGGTTCCTGGCCGAAGATCTGGCAACCCGGTCCTGCACGTCGATTTGCCTCAGCATCGTTGACCCGTGGTTCACCGCCCTGGCGCCGGATGCCGCCGCGGCGGTGCCGAAGAAGATCGCAAGCCTTCTGGAAACCGAGGGTGTCGCGTTGGACATCGGCGGGTATCGCGATGCGCCGCCGGGTCTTCGGATCTGGGGCGGGGCAACGGTTGAGCCTTCTGACATTGCGGCCCTGCTGCCATGGCTGGATTGGGCGTACCAGACCGTTAAATCGGAAGTGGCGCGCGCCGCCTAAGGGCTATCGGATCCCCGGGGGCAGCCGGCAAGGACCGTCTGCCCCCGTTCTCAAACCCAATCAGACATGCCATCGACCGGGGAGTTTCCCATGGCGAAAGTACTAATTTCGGACAATCTGAGCCCGGCGGCCGCCGATATCTTCCGGGACCGGGGACATGAGGTTGACGTGAATGTCGGTCTGTCTCCTGACGAGTTGAAAGCGATCATCGGTGCGTATGACGGTCTCGCCGTTCGCTCCGCCACGAAAGTGAAGTCGGACATCCTGGAGGCCGCCAAGAACCTGAAGGTGATCGGTCGGGCCGGTATCGGCGTCGACAACATCGATATCGATGCGGCGACCGGGGCGGGCGTCGTGGTCATGAACACCCCGTTCGGCAATGCGATCACCACGGCCGAACATGCGATTGCGATGATGTTCGCACTCGCCCGGCAGATCCCGGTCGCCGACCAGTCCACCCAGGCCGGTAAGTGGGAGAAGTCCCGCTTCATGGGTACGGAGTTGAGCGGCAAGCGCCTGGGCCTGATTGGATGCGGCAACATCGGCGGTATCGTCGCCGACCGCGCGCGGGGGCTGAAAATGCGGGTTCTCGCCTACGACCCCTACCTCTCCGAGGAACGGGCCAAGGACCTGGGCGTGGTCAAGATGGAGTTGGAGCCGCTGTTGGCGGAGGCCGACATCCTCAGCCTTCACGCCCCGATGACAGACGCGACACGGAACATCCTTTCCGCTGATGCGATCGCCAAAACCAAACCCGGCGTCCGGATCATCAACTGCGCCCGCGGCGGTCTTGTGGACGAGGTGGCTTTGCGGGGCGCGCTCGAGACGGGCCATGTGGCCGGAGCGGCGTTCGATGTCTTCGTCGAGGAGCCCGCGAAGGAGAATGTGCTGTTCGGCGCGCCGAACTTCGTCGCGACCCCGCATCTGGGTGCCGCAACCACGGAAGCCCAGGAGAAAGTGGCGCTTCAGGTGGCCGAACAAATGTCCGACTACCTCAGCACCGGTGCGATCGTGAATGCGATCAACGCCGCCTCCGTCTCAGCGGAAGAGGCTCCGCGTCTCAAGCCCTATATGACCCTGGCGGAGCATCTGGGCGCCTTCTCCGGGCAACTGCTGATGGATGCGGTCGACGCTGTGACGATCGAGCTTGAGGGACAGGCCGTCGGTCTCAACCCGGAACCGATCAAGGCGGCAGCATTGACCGGGCTGTTGAAGCCCCAGATGGCGGCCTCGGTCAACATGGTCAACGCATCGGCGGTCGCGCAGAGCCGGGGTATTGGCGTCAGCGTGGTGACCCATGACCGTCCTTGCGACTATCAGACGGCCATTCGCCTCGTCGTCGAGAGCGGCGGTCGCAGCCGTGTGCTGGTCGGCTCTCTCTTCGGCGGCACGATGCCGCGTCTGGTCGAGATCCAAGGCATCAAGGTGGAGGCGGAGTTCGCGAAACACATGCTCTACGTCCGGAACTACGACAAGCCGGGTTTCATCGGCGGTCTCGGCCGGGCGCTGGGCGATGCGGGCGTGAACATCGCGACTTTCCATTTGGGGCGCCGTGAGAACGGCGGTGAAGCGATCGCCCTTGTGGAAGTCGACAGCCCGATCGAGGAGAGCGTTCTCGGTGTGATCAAGGGCCTGCCCCAGGTGGTTCGGGCCGACGACCTTCGGTTCTAAGACCGGGACAACGAGGCGAGGCCGGGCGTCACTCCGCGGCGTCCGGCCGGTCGATCACAGGAACAGCCGGTGCGGTGTCGCCGTCCTCTCCCGGAAACAGAAACTCCGGCAGATCGTAGGCGCGGAGCGAGTCGTAGTGGGTTTCCGCGTCCTCCACAAAGAGATCGCGTGAGATCCCGGCGACCAGTCTGGGCACGGCGAATTTCATGGCGTTGATGGAGGAGCCGCTGGGCCCGAAGCTCATCGTCGTGCCGAATGTGAACAGCCGAATGTTGCTGAGATGCGGTGCGGAACCAGCCGCCCGTTCCAGGAACTCGAAGCTGTCGCCGAGGTAGGGATAGGAGGCCAGTCTCGGGTTCTGTTGATCGGCTGGCGGTGTGTACCGGTCCTCCCAGCGGGCGATCTTGTCCCGGAACGGCGCCAGCAACGGGACGGCGTCGATGTCCATCTCGAACCCGGTTCCAGCGATGACATAGTCGACCTCGAATGTGCCTTTTGGCGTTTCGATGATGACGGTCTCCTGGCCCGCCCGCCCCGTACGGACCGTGGTCTGCTGCCATGGGGCGCCAGTGATCATCTCAAACCCGGTGTGGCGGCTCGCCCGCTCCCATGTTTCTTTCGGAAAGGCTTCACGCAGGCCCAGCAGGTGATTCATGAACCGCCAACGCGCGTCATCGTCCAAGGCACCGAAGTGTTTGAGAAAACCCGGGAAAGACAACCACTTGAATGGCTGGACACGCTGAAGCTGCTCACGCCGGACAAAAACGGTCACCCGATGCGCACCGGCTTCGAGTGCTGTCGCCGTGTTGTCCATTGCCGATGCACCGGCGCCGAGGACGGCGACCTTCTTCCCGGCGAGCCGTCTAAAGTCGATATCGTCGCCGGTATGGGACCAGACCGACCGCGGCAGGTCCTCGACAACGGCGGGGGCGGACCAGCGACCCGAACTCTCGATTCCGGTCGCCAACACCAGCTTCCGGGTTCCGACGGTTTCCTCCCGACCACTCTCAAGGTCGCGGAGCCGGACCCTCAGCGTGCCGTCATCCTGGGGAATGATTGCGGTCGCCTCTATCCGGTTCTCAACGGGAATTGAGAGGACGTCCCGGAACCATAGGAGATAGTCGGCCCAGTCCCCTTTCGGGATCTTCCCCAGGGGCGCCCACGCGGCGTCTCCATGCTGCGCCTCATACCACGCCTGAAAGGTGAGAGAGGGGATGTCGAGATCCGGGCCGTTCACATCCTTTGGGGAGCGTAGGGTCAGCATCCGGGCGTAGGTGTTCCAAGGTCCTTCAAAGCCTCGCGGTGCTTTGTCGACGATCCGGAACCGGGTGATGCGTTCCCGCATCAACGCGAAGGCCACGGCCAGACCGCCCTGTCCGCCGCCAATGATCAAGACGTCCAGCAGCCGCTGGCCATCCGCATCATCTCGGCTGGGCACCCAGGCGGCTCTTGGATAGGCGATGGTATCCAGGTCCCTGGTGACACGGGCCTCCAGCGCCTTCAATCCGGATTTTTCTGAGGCGTTGTCGTGCAACTCCGGTGCTCCCGACCTCTAATCCTGCAGTTTAGCGTCCAAAGAACGGCGGATGTTTACCTTTTGTTAGATGCAATTGGCCAAGATCGCATGCAAACCAATGGGAAACACCGTAATGGGCGTCAAGGGCCTCAAGTCCTTTCCAACAGATGGTACATCCGGAGATGCTTGGCAAACCGATGTTCTTGCCACGTCTCCGGAATCCGTTCTGGTCGTGGACCAGAACGGCAACGTTGTCGACGCCAATCCCTCTGCCTGCGACTTGTTGCGCATCAGTCTGTTGGCCCTGCTTGGCGAGCCTGTTCAACGGTTTCTTCCCGGGCTCGTCGTTGATCGAGAGAAGCGGCTTACGCCGAACGGGCTGTCCGAAAGGTCCCGCGATGTTTATCGGGACATGATCGCGCGGACCCTCGATGGGCGCCCGGTCGCGCTCGAAGCGTCCGTATTTGACATCCCGGGCGCGTCGCCCCGTCGGATCGCGCTGATCTGCCGGGACGTATCCAAGCGGCGCCAACTGGAGCGCGATCTTCACAAGCTTGCTTATTACGACACCTCCACCGAGCTTCCGAATCGGGCCTATCTGCTCCAGATGCTGGATGGACTGCTGCGGCATCCTGACGCGGTTCCGCTCGGTTTATCGGTCATAGCAATCTCCTTGGGCCGGTTGGAGTTCTTCGCGGGCACGCTTGGCGAGACCACACGGGTCACGATGTTGAAGGACGCGGCCGCGCGGCTGAAAGCTCAGCCCATCGTCCAGGAGGTGGTCCAGCTCGATGAGTCGACGCTCGGAGCCGTCGTCAGCATCATCGACGGCGAAGATGGCGTACCCGCGATGGTGCATCGGCTGCATGCGGCCGTTGAGATTGGGTACATGTCTCACGCAACTTCCGCCCGGGTGGTTCCGCATTTCGGTGTCGCCATGTTCCCCGACGACTGTGCGGAGGCGTTGGAGGCCGTTCGCCGGGCCAGGTTCGCTTTGACGCTTGCCATGAAGCGGTCGGCCGGGCGGTTCGAGGTTTACCGCCGCGAACACTTCCACAACGCGGTGAAGAACCTCGTTATGGAACGAGAACTCCGGCGCGCGCTACAGAGTGAGCCGCAGCAGTTCGAGTTCGACTATCAGCCGAAGGTCTGTCCCTGCACCCACACGCTCCTCGGATTCGAAGCGCTGGTGCGTTGGAACAATCCAAAACAGGGCCGGGTTCCCCCCGATAAGTTCCTCGCTCTGGTGCGTGAAACCGGTCTGATCACAAAGTTGACGGACATTGCCTTGCGCAACGTTGCGCAGCGCCTTTCGGAATGGGGGTCCTCTGGGTTCGACTTGGTTCCGGTCGCGGTCAACATCTCGGCAGATGACATCCTGAACGGCGATTTGGTGGCACGGGTCAGCCGTATCCTCACGGAGTTCGACATCCCGGCCGGATTGCTG
Organism: Thalassobaculaceae bacterium; assembly: GCA_963691835.1. Taxonomy (GTDB): domain Bacteria; phylum Pseudomonadota; class Alphaproteobacteria; order Thalassobaculales; family Thalassobaculaceae. The sequence goes on along the minus strand of OY829383.1, from coordinate 969,253 downwards.
GAGTGCGAGATCACCGAGGATGAGGCCGTAGCCGAGATGGAGGCGGCCCGCGCAGTGCTGGCCGGGCTGGATAAGCTGGGCATCCGCACGACGATCGACGACTTCGGAACCGGCTATTCGTCGCTCCGGTATCTGGCGGAGCTGCCCGTCGACTCAATCAAGATTGACCGAATGTTCATTCGGGACGTCACCACGGACCCGACTAAACAGGCATTGGTCCGGGCGATCATCGCCATGGGCCGGGCACTGGGCAGCGACGTGGTTGCCGAGGGGATCGAAGAGGCCGATCAGCTCAGCTTGGTGACGGAACTCGGGTGTCAGGCCGTTCAGGGGCACTACTTCGACCGGCCGCTTGTGCCGAATGCTGCCACGGAGCGGTTGAAAGATCACAGCGCCGGACGATCTTTGTATCCGACAATCGACCCTGCCTGTATCCCCACGGGTGATTAACGGAGACCGTCAGGTTAAGCGCCAAAACCCATAGCATCGTATATCGGTCGATTACGCCGGCCTGTCGTGTTAATCGAGTGCGACGAAGAGGCAGGCATCGCCGGTCCAGAGGCACGAACATGTCGACAAACGACGAAGCCACACAACCAGATAATGAAGCACCGGACGCAGCGGACGGTGCAAATGTCGATACGTTCGATGCCGCCACCGCCGCAAGCGATGACGAGGGCGGCGTTCAGTCCGCGCCCGAGGAGACGGAAGGTAGGGCCGACGCGGCAGCCTTCAATCAAGACTACATCATGTGGCTTGGGACCGTTGCGACGGCGGGGCTGGCGGGGTTGTGTCTGCTCTTGTTGGCTATTTCTTATCTCGCAAATGCTCTTGGTTCTGTCTCAGGCTTAGGATCCATCTTTGCCGGAGGGTATTCGAAGCTGTTTCAGGCCAGCCTGATGTTCGGCGGCATGTCAGTTGTTATTCATTTTCTCAGATTGCGCTTCAAGGCGCTCAGCCAGGCGATTCACGTCATCATGCTGGCCGAGCCGATCGTCGCCCAACCGAATACGGGCGACCAGATGCTCGATCAGTTCGAGTGCTATGCGAAAGTCGGCATCGGTGTTTACGACCCCCAGCTACAGGCGGTCATCTCCAGCCGGCAGGTTGAGATCTCGACCATTCTGACAAAAGCTCTTGGCCTTGCGCTAACCGATCCCGTCGCCCGCTACTCCAAACAGAAGATGGAACGGACCCTTCGACTGGCGCTTGGTACGATCATCGACGTCCGTCATATCGCGGACGTCAGTCTGATCGACATGCGCCAACGCCGGGCTCAGAAGCCACGCCCTGAATAGGCATTCCGAGCTTTAAGAATGCGATCTCAGAAACCGCAGATCCGGTCGATTGCAGCGAAAAGCGTGTCGATATCTTCTTCCGTGTTGAAGATGTAGGGGCTCACCCGGATCGCGTTGTTCCGCCGGCTCACATAGATGTTCTCTTCGGCCAACCGGCCAACCAGATCATCCGGCAGATCCCGCGTCGGCAACATGCCGATGAAGTGACCGATGCGGTATGCCTTCGGCGGGACCACGAAGCCCCGCGCTTCAGCCATGTCAGCGACCTTGTCGACCAGATGTGCGCAATGAGCGGCAATCCGATCCTGCCCCCATGCATGAATCGCCTCGAGCGCGGTTACCGCCATGGGCAGATGAACCATGCTGTCCGCCGCCCCCATGTCGAAACGGCGGGCGCTGGGTTTCAGAACGTCGCCATAGCCCGGCGATGTCTCCATTGATGGCGCGCCATGCCGGGTCGAATGATTGTGCTCGATCGGCTCACCCGTCTGGTGTTTCGGGGAGACGTACATGAAGCCCATCATGTCTGGACACAGCATCCACTTGTAGGCGGACGCGACAATGAAGTCTGCCGGCACCTTCTGGATATCAATCGGGTGGACGCCGATTGACTGGGTCGCGTCAATGACAAGGGGAATGCCGCGCTCGACGCAAACCGTGGCGATCGGCTCCAGATCCACAAGCGAGCCGTCGCTCCAGTGGCAGTTTGGGAGACTCACGAGACCGACGGTTTCGTCAAATGCCCCCAGGATCGCGCTAGTCCAATTCCAGTTCTCGGGCCTGGGCACGATCTTGAGAGTGCCGCCGTTGTCGCGCGCAAGACGCTCCCAAGCGTAGTAGTTGGACGGAAACTGCCCCTCTATCACCAGGATCGACTGGCCCTTCCTGATCGAGAGATTGGCCGCAGCCACGGCAACACCATAGCTGGTGGAAAAGACGATCGCGACATCATCGCCGGTCGCACCTAAGAACCCGGCATAGAGTTCCCGGCATCGCTCCATCTCCACCGGGACGTTTGCGCGATCCGGAGCCCATGGCTGGAGCTTGCGCAGCAACCCGGCTTGTCCCGCTTCGTGGCTCGACTTCAGACAAGGCGACTGGGCCGCACAATTCAGATACGTGACACCATCCGGGATGTCGAACAGCGACGGGCTCGGGTCCAAAGGCATTGGAAGCTCCACTGGGATCTGGGACGTCGCGGACCTGTGGTCAGACGTTCCCAAGGACAACAGTGGGACTTTAGTGCAATGGAACCGGGTCGACTACGGATATGGGCCGCGTGTGACCGGCAGCCGCCTCAGAACTCAGTCGCCAACACCTGCCGCGGGAGCGCGCAGCGCGGTTTCAAGTTGGGCTGCACCGGACACATCCGCCTGGGTGGTGTCAGTCCCCACGAGCACCGAGTTCTCCAGCGTCGCCCGGCGAAGGGAAGTGCGCTGTTCCGCACCGGTCTGCTCGCCGCCGGCTGAGACGATTGATGCTGGTTTAAGGATCGCGTGGGACAAGTCCGCACCGGACAGATCAGCACCTGTAAGGTCCGCGCCGGAAAGATTGGCGCCCGTGAGACTGGCCCGGGTGAGGTCCGCACCCTGAAGATCGGCGAGCACAAGCAGCGTCTCGGTCAGAAGCGCCTGACGAAGAATGACCCCCCGAAGACGAGCGCCGGAGAGATTGAGCCGGCGAAGATCAAAGTTCGTGAGATCAACTCCGTCCAGTTCCGCCCGCTCGCCCCGTTCACCCCCGGTGGCGACCCAGCGGTCGTGTCCGACCAGCATTCTCTGGACCTCAATGGAGACCGGGTCAGACGGCGGGCTCAGGACGGCGGTGGATAAATTGGTGCCATTGGTAATGGCGCCCGCCAAACGCGCGCCGATCATCTGTGCGCCCTCGACCTGGACGTTCGTCAGGGTCGCATCCGTGAAATCCGCCCCCGCCGCAGTCGAGCCCATCATGTTGGAGTTGTCGAGCTTCGCACGGCTGAAATCGGTGCTACGCAGGACAGCGCAACGAAGATCCGCCCCCCGCAGATCCGTGTCTTCAACCAGGGCCCCCGTCATGTCTGCATTCTCAAGCACGGCGCCTGGCAGGGCGGCTCGATCAAGACGGCTCCGCTGCATCTGCGCGTTCGCGAATACCGCGGGCGGAAGCCCGTCGCCGGACTCTGACACGGCACGGGTCAGCCGGGCCATCCGAAGATCGGAGCCGCTGAAGTCCGCCGCGGAAATCACAGATCGTGTCAGGTTTGCCTGGCCAAGCAGGCTGCCGCTCAAATTGGCACCTGTAAGATCCGCACCCGTCAGGTCCGCGCCCGTCAGGTCCGCTCCGACCAGAGACGCGCCGTGAAGGTTGGCGGATGCGAGCGTCGCGCCCCGGAGATCGGCGTCGCCAAGGTTGATGCCAAAGAGGTTAAGATCGGAGAAGTCGGCACGCTTTCCCTCCGCCTGTCCCTCCAACCAGAGGGCATGCGAGCGCAGCCGTTCAACAACGGCGTCTCGGGATACGTAGTTCTGCGTACTCATTGATTATTTGTAGAGTAGATTTTCCTAACAAAGTGTTAATTGCCAATCGAAACATACTGGGGTCCTCAACCTCTCACAGACAATTTTCTGTGGAATCGGAACAATATGGCCGTGGCGGTTCGATCGATTTCACACGTAAGCTACTGATCTGCGAGGCCTTGTGCTGAGGCGCTTTGTAGCGATGTGGACAACCATTCGAGGAGCGGTCGGGTGAAAGTTAGATATGTGACACTGGACGTGTTCACGGAGACCAGGTTCGGCGGGAATCCCTTGGCTGTCGTCCTGGATGCCGACGACCTTGAGACCACTCAGATGCAGGCCATCGCTGCTGAATTCGGTTACTCGGAATCGACATTTGTCTGCCGGCCGAAGTCTGCGGATAACACGGCCCATGTGCGGATCTTCACACCAATGAAGGAAGTCCCGTTCGCCGGTCATCCCAATGTTGGGACGGCAGTGGCCTTAATCCTGGAAAAGGGCGATACCCTTGGAGAGCAGCTGTTGTTCGAAGAGGGAATCGGCTTGGTTCCGATTGTGGTTGACCGGCGAAATGGCGGTCCGATACGGGCGACACTGTCACCGCCGGAAGTGCCGACGATCAATGGGCCTGCGAACCCGGAGCAAGTGGTTGCCGCCGGCGGGCTTGCTCTCTCGGATTTGAAGACCGGCCGCCATGTGCCGACCACCGTGTCGCTTGGTCTTAGGTTCACTTTCGCCGAGGTTCAGTCGAAAGAGACCCTGGGGCGGATTGAGGCCAATCCCGCCCGTTTTGTTGGCGATCTTGGTATCGAGACCTCTGACGGGCTCTACTTCTATACGTCTTGGGGGACGGAAGAGGATCTCCATGTTCAGTCCCGCCTGTTCGCGCCAGAGCATGGGATTGTCGAGGATCCGGCAACCGGCAGTGCTGCCGCGGCGCTTGCCGGGCTCCACGCCCACCTCGCCGGGGAAGATCTTGCCGCCCGCATAACCATCGATCAGGGGGTTGAGATGCGCCGGCCGAGCCGCATCGATGTGCAGGTCTGGAAGAGTGGCGGCACCACCAATCGAATTGATGTTGGTGGATGTGCGATTCCGGTCATGTCGGGGATGATCGAACTCTGAATATCTGCTAATTTATATAGCCAATGCCTAATATCAAGGCTCTCGCCTGTTGGTAAGCCGGTCTGAGACTGGGGCTAGGCGCGGAAACCGGGCATTGTTGTTGCGATGCGGATTGAGTGGTCTCGGCACCGTATTTGCTTTGCTGATATCGTGCTGCGGCGATAAGCGCGCTTAACGTCATAAAATGGCGATATCGGCTGTAGCAAAGCTGCGCGAGTACAAGGGTGACAGGGATGGACGGATCGGTGTCGGGCGACCCGGTCCTCACTGAGGGAAGTCGCAAGATGACAAATCGGACCTTCGGACGGTGTGTGTGCGATGCAGCGATCGGGATGATCATGATCACCGCGATGTCTTCTCCGGTTCTCGCTCAGGATCCTCCCCAAAGATCGGAGATGTCTGTGGTCAGCGGCATCGCCGCTTACATCAGTGACTCTGCGTCCCTGGTCGGCGGTTGGATGTATGGCGCGGGTGTCTCCGCCTACGATGCGGGTGTTTCTGCCTACAGCGCGGGTGTCAGCGCCTATGGTGTTAGCGCTGCGGCCTATGACGGCACCTCGGTGGTCATGGCGGATGTCTGGACCTAGATCGCCGACGGTGTGACCGGGGAGGCGGGTACAACCTCCACCGTTCTGGTCGAGGCTGAGCCAATGCCGGCGGAACCGGAGGAACTCCGGGCGCTCTCTGCGGATCTCCGATCGCTGGAAGGTGAGATCACCGCTCTTTCCGCCCGATTGGACCGGATAAGGTCGATGCCGACCTTTCCCTATCTTGCGCACCGGCAGATGCGCGCAAAACTTACGGTTCTTCAGCAGCGCCGCTCGGATATGCAGAGTCATATGAGCGAGTTGCGTGCGACGCCGGTCTCCATGGAGGGGTTCGGACGCTTCTGATCGCATGATGCGACCGGCAGTAGATCTCGCCAAGCCCATAGAATTCCTGATATGTCGGAGACGGCCTACGGGCCGGTTAGCCGTGATCGACGCATGACAGCTCGTGCTGTCTGGGGGAAGGACGGGAAAGACATATGACCCAAGACCTGGGCATTTGGTTGGCCGGTCTGCCGATTGAGGCGGCATTGATCGTCATCGTCGGCGGTGGCGTTCTGTTCACGTTGATCGGGATTTACGTGATGAACCGCGTCGCGTTGCCGGCGGCGCTCGAAGACAACAACATGATCGTCGGCGGCAAGTTGAGCTTCGTCGGTGAGGTTTACGCGGTCACACTGGCTCTGGCGCTGATCGGCGCCTACGACCACTACACCGCCGCCCGCGACAACGTGCAGGTCGAAGCGTCAACGCTGCGCTCGCTCAAGAGCGCGTTGCAGGTTTACGACGATCCCAGTCAATTGGAACAGCGGTCGCAGATGAAGCTTGCGCTGGAGCGTTACAGCCGGGCCGTCGCGGAGAAGGAATGGCGGACCATGACGTTCGGGATTCCGAGCTTCGAGGCGGATTTGCGGCTGGATGAGATGATCGCCGCCTTCATCCTGATCGAGCCGTTGAACAACAGACAGCAGATGGTCCAGCAGAACACCGTCGACTGGTTGCGGGATGTTACGAACTACCGGCAACTCAGGCTGACGACGATCTCCCGGTCGCTGGTCAGTCTCGTTTGGGCATTGACGCTCACGGGCACGTTGGTCGCGCTGGTGCTGCCTTGGTTCTACGGCACGCCGAACCTTGTGACGCTGACCGTGTTGTCAGCCATGATCACCGCGTTTCTGATGCTCTATCTCTTGGTGATCGTGAAACTGGCCTACCCGTTCGTGGGTGAGACCGCGGTATCGCCAAGACCGTTCCTGGAACTCTCTCAATAGCGCTACTGGCTCTGTTCCGGGGTCGTGGCGGCGTTCATCGTGTGAATCAGACGCTTGGAGAGTTCGTCCGAAAGCTCGATCTCCACGCCTGTCAGGCGATATCCGTCCACCGAGCCCGCATCACGCCGGACAGTCGCATCGAGCAGGACACGCATCAGCAGCAGATCCGCCGAAGGGCCGTCCGATGACGTGGCCATTGAGGAGCGCAGAATCGTTGCCCTGTCGGCATCGTCCGGCGAACCGGCACTTTCGAAACGGAGCCGGACGATTGAGTCCCGCGGATCTTCCGCGTCCTCAACCGTATAAGAGACCAAGGTCCAGCCTGTTTTCTCGGACAGCTCGCCCAGCAGTCCGGGGCGCTCTGTCGCCAGGAGCTTGAGACGCTCCAGCGCAAGATCATCGCTGTCGGCGGCGATCGTCGTGACCGATGTCCACGTCCGCTCGAACCATCCGGCCACCGATGCTTCCACATCGGAGATCCAGGCGCCGAGGCCGCTTACCGCATCCCCGATCGTGCCGGCTCTCGAGCCCGAAGGCACCGTTAGCCCAAGCGAGAGGACCGTGATCAAGACGGCGATGAAAATCCGCATCTGTGTTGGCCCCGTTCCGAGTCGCGTCGGCATGGCGTAAACTAGCGCGCGGCATATCAACGGAAGAACCCGCGACTCGCAAGGATTATTGGATTGTTGTGCTACCGTTGCGTTCTTGCACGGTGGGACTGAAACTACCCAAATGGTCCAGAGACCGAGGAGAGAGACCATGACAAAGGTGCTGGTCACCGCCACGAGTAAGGGTGGTACGGGAAAAACCACGATCTCAGTCTCGTTGGCCGGGTACTGGCAAAGCCAGGGCAAGAAAGTTGCCATCCTGGATACGGACCCGAACGAGGCTATGGCGCGTTGGTGTTCGAAAGGCGGTGTGCTGACCGAGTTGCCGCTGCGGACCCAGTCGGATGAGCACGAGCTGATCGGCACGGTCTCGGAACTCATGGAAGACGCGGACATCGTCATCTTGGATACCGCCGGTTTCGGTAACCAGGCGATGATCTATGCCGTCGGGATGGCCGATCTGGTGCTCATCCCGGTGATGTCCGATGAGGCGAGCCTGATCGAGGCGGTGAAGATGCGGAAAGTGGTCGAAAGCGCGTCGGGCCTGACCCGTCGGACGATCGCCTTCCGGACGGTTCTCAACCGGGTCAAACGGGCCAGCGTCGTCCGGCACACGGAACGCCAATTGGAGCAACTTGGCCTTAATCCGCTGACCTCCCGCATTCGTGACCGATCGGTGTTTCAGGAGGCGTCCTATCACGGCACCACGCCGATGGATCTGGACCCCAAATCAAGGGCAGTGATGGAAATCCGCCAGTTGGCGCGCGAGTTGGAGCCGCTTTTGGCCGCCGAAGAGAAGGCCGCCTAAGCCGTCGCCGTCGCCAGATCCGTTCCGAATGGCGGAACTTTCGCGAACTTTGCGTGAATAGGCCATCCCAAGGGCTGGTCGGGGCCGTTGCTGATCCTAAATTCGGACGCACCTATCGTCTTTAGGAGGCCCCTGCGCCATGACTGATACCCTCAAGAAGCTTTCCCGCCGCGATACGTTCGTGCTGGCGGGTGCTGCTCTTGCGGCACCGGCGATCGTGTCGGCGACCGCGCAACCGGCGGCCGCTTCGGCGCCGATGCTCGGCGTGTCCCGCCCGAACCACCACCGCGTGAAGCTTGGCAACTTCGAGGTCACCACGATCCTCGACGGTGCGATCCAGTTGGACGGCCCGCACCCGATCTTCGGCCAGAATGTTGAGGCCGCGGATGTCCAGAAGCTGGCTGAAGAGAATTTCCTTCCGGGCACCCGGATGGAAATTGGCTTCACCCCGGTCATCATCAACACTGGCTCCGCGCTGATCATGTTCGATGCGGGCAATGGTGCCGGCCGCCGTCCGAACGCAGGCAAACTGGCCGCCACTTTGGCCGCTGCCGGATACAGCGCCGATCAGATCGACATTGTTGTGCTGACCCACTTCCATCCGGATCACATCGGCGGTCTGATGGAAGACGGCAAGCCGCTGTTTCCGAATGCTCGCTACGTCACCGCTCAGGCCGAGTACGACTTCTGGTCGCCGAAGGAGATGGCCGAAGGCAACATGGCCCGGGTCGGCAAGCTGGTGCAGTCGAACGTCATACCGTTGGCGGAGAAGATGTCCTTCCTCTCGCCGGGTGCGGATGTGGTGACCGGTGTCACCGCCGTTGACGCGACAGGCCACACGCCGGGCCACATGGCCTATCACGTGGAGAGCGAAGGCAGCCGCATCCTGTTGTGGGCGGATCTGACGAACCACTATGTCGCATCGCTCCAGCGTCCTGACTGGCACGTCCGCTTCGACATGGACAAGGAGAAGGCCGCCGCCGCGCGCAAGCGGGTTCTGGACATGGTTGCCGCCGACCGTATTCCGGCGACCGGCTATCACATGCCGTTCCCGGCCGTCGGTTATGTAGAGAAGGGCGGCGACGGCTACCGTTGGGTGCCAGCGAGCTATCAGCTCTATCTCTGAGCAAGTGAAACGGGGCCGGGCGACTGCTTGGTCGTGCAAGGGAGGGCCCACTTCGGCGGGCCCTTTTTCATTCAGAAGAAGCGGGTGAGCCGGACCGTCAGAAAGCTGTCCCGCCGGACGCCGAAGAACAGATCTTCGTCGTCGATATTCGTGGGAATCCGGCTTTCCACCTCCACCTTCATGGTGTCGCCGATCCGTCGCTCCGCCTCGAAGCTGACGAAGGTCGAGGCGGTCTCCAAGTCGACGATGGCACCCGCCAGGAAGCTTGTATCCTGTTCGTCGTTAAGGGCGAGGCGTGTGCCCAGGAAGACGTCGTTCTGGAAGGGCGTTCCCGGCGCGTCGCCGTTGTCTTGGCGGCCGTCGTACAGGTACTCGGCCAGAAGGCCCAAGTCCGCATCGCTCTCGTAGATCTGGTACAGGGTGTATTCAAACCCGGCGACCATGGCCGGGAAGTAGTCACCGTGCCCGCCCCGGCCGATCGCCTCGAGTTTCCAAAGCCAGGCGTCGGTCGTGTACTGCACGTCCAGCCCGGTCTGGTCGATCTGGTCGTAGTGCGGGCGGAGAACCACCGCGTTTGAGCCGCTCTCCACCGAGGGCAAGAGACGCGGCTCCCGGCTTGTGCCGTGGAAATGCGAAATGCCGACGTCGAAATCTCCGATCGCACCGGAGAACCGGACGGCGAAGTCCACATGATACTCTTCGTTCGAGGCGTCGTAGGTCGGCTCGTCTGCGATCTTGAGACTGCCGCGAAGCCGCGCCTCCTGATCCGGGAAGGTCCGTTCCCGGAAGCCCGGCAAGATGAACGCTTCGAACGTCCCGATGTCCTGCGGCAGGATAAGTTGAGCCATCGGCTGGCCGAGTTTGTCCTCGTTGTCGAGGTCTTCGACCGTGTCCGACTGGTTGACGATGTCGACCAGATGCCGGGACTCCGCTACGCCCCAGAACACCTTGCCGATGCCGACCACGGTCTCGTAGCTCTCGCCGATATGGAGCCAATTGGCCTCCCGCAGGTCGACATGGGTCCGGTTGTCGTCATGGGCGTCCAGCTTGGCGTACGGCTTCAGCTTGAAGAGATCGTTTCCTTCATCCGTCTCATAGAACAGCTCCCCTTCGAGGAAGGGCGCCGGGGAGACGGTCGAGTACCGTTGCTCATCGAAGGCCGGGCTCTCGGGAAAGATCCTGAGTTCAAGACCCATATCCAGCCGGGTCTCAAGTTCGCCGGCCAAGGCACCGCCGGCTGGGAGCAGAAACGCCCCCAGGCCGGCGATCAGCGTCAGTTGGCGCATCGTTACCGAAGCCGTGCCAACCGGTTCTTGCGGAAGTCGGAGTCTTTCAGGCCGAGCCCGAACTCGTAGTCCGTGAACGTCAGGGTCGTGGATTTTCCCGTCTGATGGTTCTCCATCTCCAGCTTGTGGGCCCGCCAGTATTGGCCGAGATACTGCTTGTACTCGGTCAGCATCAGGGTCTTCAGGAGAGACTCCTTCCGGTCGTAGAACTCGAGCTTCCTGGGCTGGTACTCACCCTTGTCCATCCAGACGATCTGCCGGGTGTAGCCCGAATGCTCGTATCGCGGTGTCCGCTCGATCACGAAACACTCCAGATCGCCGCAGGCCTCGTCCCGGAGCCATTTGTAGTCGTAGCGTTCGACCTCCGTGCTGACGAGGTCCTCGTAGGCGAATTCAGAGCCGACGAACGGTCCCGACTTGTTTTTCGAGGAGATCCGCTTCACCCGCTTTAGCGCCGGCAGGAAGAGCCATTGATCGTCAGGATCAAGGATCTTTGTGTGCGACAGAAAGGCGGTGCCGTCGATGTCCCGCGGCTTTGAGAAGAGCGTGATGCTTTTGTCGCCCGCGTCCGAGCCCGGCACTTCGAGCGAGCGGATCGAGAGGTCGCGGACGCTGGTCTGACCTTCCCGGTTCTTCAGGATCATGTTCAGGCCGACCTTGCTGTCACCCCATCCGAGGTCCCGCTTGTCGCTCTCAACCGCGATCGCACGGCCCTTTTCCTCTGGGGTTTCGGCAAGGCTGGCGGCGGGTGCGACCGTGAGGATCGCGAGCGCACTCACCGCGCCGAGGAGGTGTCTACGAAGCACTGGCATCAGTCTGCTCCTTGGGTCTGGGGGGTGGGGGTGATGGATGTGTCCGCTCTCTCTTTAGCGCTGTCGTTGGACGAGCTGTCGAGAGCGAGAAGGAGTGGCGGCAACAGCAGGAAGTCCACCAGCAACGCCATACCCAGTGTGATGGCGGTCAGCAGTCCCATCGTGGCATTGATGGCGAAGGTCGAAAGTGAGAGCACCGCGAACCCGGCGATCAGGATGGCAGAGGTCACCCACAAAGCCGTTCCAACCGTGGCAAAGGCGTACCGGACCGAGCCGACAGAGTCATAGCCGTAACCCACACGGGCGCGCCGGTACTTCGAGAGGAAGTGCACGGTCGCATCCACGATGATGCCGAGGCTGGTTGCCGTCACCACGGAAGAGGCCAACCCGACCTCGCCCACAGCGATCGCCCAGATGCCGAACGCCATCAGCGCAGGAACCATGTTGGGGACCAGACTGATCAGGCCGAGCCGGACGCTTCGCAACGCGACGACAAGCGTCAATGAGATCAGCGTGAAGGCGACGAAGGTGCCCACCAGCATGGTCTCGATGTTCCGCTCGGAGATGTAGGCGAACATCACGAACGGGCCGGACGCATTTGTTCCTTTAGCGGACGGCATATTGGTCGCCAGCCACTCGGAGGACTCACGGTCCAAGACCCGCAGCTCTTGCGTGGAAAGGTTCTCCAAAGTGGCAACGATCCGGGTGGCCGACTTGTCCACGTTGATCTGGTTGTTGAGATCCAGACCGTATGGCAGCGACATCTCGAACAGCAGCAGGTACTGAGCGGCGAGGTTCCGTTCCTCGGGCAGCTTGTACCAGTCCGGGTCGTCCCCATGCATGTTCTTGTTCAGCCGTTTGAAGATGTCGGAGATCGTCTGAACGTGAACCACGGCATCCCGTTCGCGGAGCCACTCGGTAAAGGCACCGACCTGGGCTAAGTAGTCCGGATCGCTGATGCCGCCGGACCCCGGGGCGGGCAAGGACCATTGCGCCTGATAGATCCCGGACAGATGCTCCATCGCGAAATCCGTGTCCTGCCGGAACTGAATGGTCTCATCGAAGTACTTTACGAACTGGTCGTTCAGTTCGATCCGCGGGATCAGGACGGCCAGGACCGTGACGATGCCGAGCATCCCGATCAGGAGCGGCTTGCGTCGGTCGATGACGAAAGACGCCAGCCGGTCCATGGCGAGGCTCTTCGACTCTTCGACCACTTTCACCCGCATGGGCAGGATTGCCATGATCGCCGGCAGGAACAGGATCGAGTAGAACCAGGCTGCCGCGACGCCCATGGCAGTGATGTTGCCCAGATCCCGGAAGGGGGGAGCGTCGGAGAAGTTCAGGCTCAGGAAGCCGATCACGGTGGTCAGGCTGGTCAGAAAGACCGGCTGGAAATTGATCCGCAAGCTCTCGACCAGGGCCTCGCGTTTACTGGCGCCCCGGCGCATGAAGTGCACCATGCTCACCAGGACGTGGATGGAGTCCGCGATGGCAAGGGTCAGGATGATCGTCGGCGCGGTCACGGACGGTGGGGTCAACATGATGCCCAACCATCCGGATAGCCCCATTGCCGTCATCGCCGAAAACGCGATCACCAGGAGCGTGGCGAAGGTACCGGCAAAAGACCGGATCAGGACGACCATGACCACAAGAAGGACGCCGTACATCAAGGGGATAAGCGTCTGAATATCCCCTTGCGCCGATACGGAGAACGCGTTGTTCAACGCAACCGATCCCGTCACGGCGAGTCGCACGTCCGGGTTCGCGGCCTGAAACTCCTTGGCGATCTGGTCGACATAGGCCATCGCCTCAGGCGTTTCGAATTCTGTCTCCATGGGCAGGGTTACGGTGATGTTGACCGACGTTGTCTTGCCGTCAGGTGCGATCAGCCGGTCGACGATGAGGGGTTCCGCCTCCGCGGCGGCTTGGATACGGGCGAGATCATCCGCATCCAACGGCGAGCCGCCGGGCACGAGGTCGTCGACGATCAGATCGTCTTCCTCGGCCACGCTGTTCTGGAAGTTCGTGATGCTGTCGACGCGGGTCGCGTAGGGTGTCTTCCAGGCCTTATCGGTCAGATCCTGGATCTTCTCGAGAAGGTCAGGGTTGTAGATGTCGCCGTCGTTCGGGCGAATGACCAGGGAGATGTTGTCTTCCCTGATGTAGATTTTCTGGAGGGATTCGAATTCGAGAAGCTGCGGGTTCTCGGGGCTGAAGAACACCCGGTAGTTGGTGGAGAAGCCGAGATACTGCCCGCCGGACGCCGCCGCGAGAGCCATAAGAATAGAAAGAACGACGATCGGCCACCGCCAGCGGATGACCCAGTGCGCATACGAGGTGATAAACTTATCACTTCCGCTGCCGTTGGACTGGCCGTTCACGGCTGTCCCGCTAGTATCGCTCATGCAACCCTCCTTGGGGGCCCGTGTGGGCGAGGTTGAACTTGTAGGCCTGTGATCACATGTGTTGTGATGTGTAAACTGTACGGTGTAGTTTAGGTAAACTGGGTAGTGTAGTTGGGAGCGTCAAGACCTGTGTCCGAGGCTACGGAAAAAATTGTTGAGCTGTCTCAACCGACGAAACGGCGCCAGATCGAGGTGGCCGCCATGAAGCTGTTCCTGGACACCGGCTTCGAGGAAACGTCGATGGACGCGATCGCGTCTGAGGCAAACGTGTCCAAGCGGACAGTCTACAGCCACTTCCCCAACAAGGAATCCCTCTTCCTGGACGTGATGAAGGAGATGTGCAACGCGGCCGGGGAGGATCAGACCGATCTGGAGGACCTGGACACGGGCCTCTCTCCGCGGGAGTTCCTCACCATCGCCGGGCGCATGTCGCTCAACAAAGTTACGGATCCACGCGTTCAGGCGATCATGCGGTCCGTCATTAAGGCGCCGCAGGCTTACTCTGAGCTGGGACAGGGCTTCTGGGAGAAGGGTCCCGGTTCCATGCATTGCGCCGTCCGTGACTATCTGAGCGCGGCGACGGAAAGGGGCGATCTGTCGGTTGCCGATCCGGAACTGGCTGCCATTCAGTTCATGGTTTTGTCCACGGGGCCCCACTTCCTGCCCATGATCTTCACGGGAAGCTCCCCATGGGGAATTGCGGACATAGACCGGTTGGTGGAGGAGGCGGTGGACGCGTTCTTGCTGGTGCATGCGCCGAGTGAGCACAAAGAGCAAGCGTGAGCATCGCTAGACGCCCGAGCTGTGCGATGTACACAAGGCACAGTGTTTTCAGAGTGTTGTCTGCCTGTTGATTTGATCACACCATCGGCCGCATCTTGCGGCCGATGGTTATGATTGATCGCGTCGGCGTTCAGCGTCGCCGGACACCCAGAAAACCGCTCGCGAGGTAAGGTGAGGTCAGCATGATAGAGACTCCAAGTCCGTGCCAAGGCTTGTGTATAGGATTGTGGGGTCTATCTGCTAAATAGACAATGAATTTTCGCACTCAGAGCCCAAGTAATTGAAATGTCATTTATGTTGTTCGCACCTGCACAATTTTGTAATTTATCTGAAACCTCAATAAAAAGGGGAAAATGTTAGGATGAGGGCGGTTTGGTGACGATCTCAGAGGATGTCTGGCGAAACGTAATCAACGACATGGCCAAATTGTCGGGCCCTGAAGAAGATTTTAATCAAGATAGTGCGGACTCAAAACATACAGTCGACTGCGAAAACTTGGAGTCTCTGTATCTTGATTTGGCGAGGTCCCGCAATGAAGCCGGTGTGGTCCTGGCTCAGATGGGACAGAGTCTCGACGGACGGATCGCAACCGAAAGCGGACATTCCCATTACATCAACGGCCAAGAGAGTCTCGACCACCTTCACCGTTTGAGGGCGCTTGTGGATGCGGTGATCGTCGGCGTCGAAACGGTGGTGCTGGATGATCCCCGTTTGACGACGCGCCGGGTAGAAGGCCCGAGTCCCGCCAGGGTCATCCTTGATCCAAACGGCCGCCTACCCGAGACGGCCAGCCTTCTTCACGATGGCGCCGCACCGGTCTACGTCGTCCGACGAGGGGGCACCCAGCCGGTGCAAACGGCGGGGACGGAAACCCTCTTTCTGGAAAGTGAGGCTTCGGAGGGAGGAATTGGCCCCCACTCCGTTCTCTCTGAACTCCGCCGCCGTGGGATGCGGTCGATCCTGGTCGAAGGCGGCGGGCGGACCATTTCCCGTTTCATCAGCGCCAAGGCCCTCGACCGGCTTCATATCATGGTGGCCCCCCTGCTGATCGGATCAGGCCGGGCGGGCCTCTCGCTTCCGGTTATCGAGACGCTGGACGACGCTGTTCGGCTAAAATCCCGCCGTTTCGACTTGGGCGGGGATACCTTGTTCGAGTGCCAGTTCCTATCTGATGATGAGTTCAGCGCTAAGGAATGAACCGGTTTACCCCTGGCGACGTATCTGAGGGCGCATAGATTGCTGCCTGAATGTCGATGTCGACGTCTATGTCCCACTCTTGCAGGAGATGTGTGTCATGACCCGTTCCGGATCCATCACGGGACTGCTCATTCTTCTCGTCGCCTTGGCCCTGCCGGCGCCGTCGTTCGCCAAGGAGCGTCCCGCCGGATGGGTCAACGGGGACGGGGGCATTCTGAAGTTCCAGATCGACTGGGATGGCAGGGGGGAAAGCCTGGTCCGGTTCCGGGAAACCGACGAGGGCCAACTGATCCAAGTCTACACGTCCCTGACTTTCGGGCTGGGGCCCATCAAGCTGTTCCGGTACACGCTGCGGACCGATGAGCTTTGGCGCGATGGCAAACTCCAAAGGATTGAGAGCGCGGTCGACGAGAACGGAACCCAGTATGAAGTCCGGGGCAAACGGACAGACGAGGGGTTCGTTTACGAGGGGAATGACGCCCCAGCCATAATGCCCGAGGGAACGCGCCCAACGACGTATTGGCGCCGGGATTTCGTTGGCGCCAATACCCTTCTGGATACCCAGAAGGGCCGGATCATGGACGTCGAGGCGAAAAGGATCGGGATCGAGGAGATCCAGAGCATGGGGCAGAGCGTCCAAGCCGTTCACTACGCGGTCCGCGGCGATCTCGACATTGACCTTTGGTACAACACCGAGACGGATGAGTGGTCCAGGCTCGCCTTTAGCCTGGATGGCCGCGACTTTGAATACATCCGTGTGCCCGCGATTGAAGCCGACAACGAGAAGTTCATCCCCGTCTGGGATGTCGTGAACTAGTGACTATCCTCCGCGTTGTTCTCGGTGACCAGCTTTCCACGGCGCTTTCCAGCCTTCGAGGCGCAGACCCCTCCCGTGACGTCGTCCTGATGGCCGAGGTCGCACAGGAGGCGACCTATGTTCCTCATCACCCGCAGAAGATCATCTTCATCTTCTCAGCCATGCGTCATTTTGCCGAAGTCCTGCGACAGTCCGGCTTCTCCGTCGACTACGTCACGCTCGATGCGCCCGGGAACACCGGAAGTCTCCAAGGGGAGGTCCATCGTGCTGTCGTCCGGCATGCCGCCGACAGTGTTGTGGTCACAGAGCCAGGGGAACACCGCGTCCGGGCTGAGATGGAGGCCTGGGCTGAAACCTCTGGCGCGTCGGTGGCGGTGCTGGAAGATGACCGGTTCATTTGCAGCCATGCCCGCTTCAAGGCATGGGCCGCCGGCCGGCGCAGCTTGCGGATGGAGTGGTTCTATCGGGAGATGCGCAAAGAAACCGGTTACCTGATGGATGAAGGGGAGCCGGTCGGCGGTCAATGGAACCTGGACGCGGAAAACCGGAAGCGTCTGCCAGACCGGCAAGTGGTCCCCCAGGTCTCGCGGATAAAGCCGGATGCGATCACACGCACGGTGATCACTCTTGTGCGGGAGCGGTTCGGCGAGCATTTCGGAGAGACGGAGCCGTTCGGCTGGGCGGTCACGCGGGCGGATGCGCTCTCGCTCCTTACTGAGTTCATAGAGACCCGTCTGCCGAGTTTCGGCGACTATCAGGACGCCATGCGTCCGGACACGCCCTTTGTCTTCCACTCGGTCTTGTCTCCGTATCTGAACGCCGGACTGCTGGGGCCGAGGGAGATGATCGAGGCGGCCGTGGCGGCATGGGAGCGCGGCGCCGCCCCGCTGAACGCGGTGGAAGGATTTGTCCGGCAGATCCTGGGCTGGCGGGAATACGTTCGCGGGATCTATTGGCTGGAAGGGCCGGCGTACGGAGAGGGAAACACCTTCGGCGACCGCCGGAAACTTCCCTGGTTTTACTGGTCCGGAGACACGGAGATGGCCTGCCTCTCCGACGCGATCGGCCAGACCAGACAACACGGCTACGCCCATCACATCCAACGCCTGATGGTTACGGGGAACTTCGCCCTTCTGGCCGGGATTGATCCCAAACAGGTCGCGCGGTGGTATCTCGCGGTCTATGTGGATGCCTATGAATGGGTGGAGCTTCCGAACGTTCAGGGCATGGCCATGTACGCGGATGGCGGTCTTCTTGCCTCCAAGCCCTATGTCTCAAGCGGCAAGTACATTGATCGCATGTCCAGCTATTGCAGAAGCTGCCCGTACAATCCGAAGGTGACGGTCGGGAAAAGCGCTTGCCCATTCAACGCGCTCTACTGGCACTTTCTCGCGCGAAACCGGGATGTCCTGAAGGGCAATCAGCGTATGTCTCTGGCCTACCGGAACTGGGATCGGATGTCCGAAGACAGACAGGCTGAGACGCTTGCCCAGGCCGAGAGTTTTCTCGGGCAATTGAAGTGAGAACCCGAAACCTGTCCCGGTTCGATCGAAGCCCAAACTGCTCTTTGAGAAGGGAGTTCCCCAATGTCTGACAGGCTCGTTTGGATCACAGGCGCCAGTTCCGGCATCGGGAAGGCTCTGGCGGAGCGCATGGCGCGGGATGGTTGGACGGTCGCCGTGTCCGCCCGGTCGAAAGATGCGCTGGAAAAGATGGCGGAGACCTCTGGCGGAAAGATCCATTCCTTCCCGCTGGATGTGACCGACGAGGCCGCGTCTAAAGCCCTTCCCGCTGAGATCGAAGCCAAGTTGGGCCCGATCTCCACCGTCGTCCTGGCCGCCGGTTATCACATCCCTGTCGATGGGGCGGCCTTCGACCCGGCACCCTACCGGCAGCTCATGGAGATCAACTACATGGGCGTGGTCCACGCCCTTGCCGGTATCGTGCCGTTGATGACCGAACGGCGGCGGGGCCATGTCGCCATCGTCTCGTCTGTCGCTGGCTACGCTGGCTTGCCGACGGCGGCCGCCTACGGCGCGACCAAGGCTGCGCTCAACAACATGACGGAAGCGCTGAAGTTCGACTTCGACCGGGTGGGCATCAAACTGCAGCTCGTGTGCCCGGGTTTTGTCAGAACGCCGCTGACCGACAAGAATCCGTTTCCGATGCCGATGCTGATGGAGGTGGAGGACGCCGCCGAAGCCCTCTACCAAGGGCTCAGGAGCAGCCGGTTTGAGATTACGTTCCCGAAGACCTTCGCCTTCTTGGTCAGGAGGATGAGTCAGCTTCCCTACAGCCTCTACTTCGGTGCGGTGAAGAGGGGGACGAAGACGTGACCGGCGCCCCTCTCATCGATCCAGCCTGGCTCGACCGGTACGCGGACGCTTTCGAGGTTATGACAGAGGCAAGCTTGGATGACCTGCCGGCCCTTCTGGCGCCGGACGTCCGCTTTGTTGATCCGTTCAACGATGTCCGGGGGGCTGAGCGGTATGTGGCGATCTTTCGTCACATGTGCGCCGTGTGCGACGACCCGGCCTTCGTTGTTTTGGACCGGGCGATCGGCGGAGAGGCCGCGTATCTGAAATGGTCGTTTACCGGCCGGATGAAGGGCAAGTCCAGCACGTTCGAGATCATCGGGATGAGCGAGGTCACATTCGATGGCGATGGTCGGGTGACCGCGCATATCGATCACTGGGACGCCGCAGGCCAATTGTATGAGCGCGTGCCGGTGCTTGGCGCTGTGCTTCGGGTTTTACGCCGCCGTCTCCAGGTCGAGTGACTCTGTTGCCGTGGCCTTGGCCTCTTCCTCAACCCGTCGGAAGAACAGGGTTACCTCGCCAATGGAGAGCCCGAATTTGCTGACGGTGGCACGATTGATCAGCACACCGTCCTGCTGAAGGTACATCCAGTCGTCGAATGTGACGCGGAGACCGCCGCCGACGTTCAACACCATCTCGTACGACCAGTTGAGCGCCTTGCCATACGATTTACCGACGGCGACCCCGATGATGTCATCGGCGCGGCCTTCATAGGTGTGCTCGTCGAGCTTCTTGATGCGCCAGATACGCTGCTCCGTCTCTCCGTCCGAATAGACAAAGTCCTCAACCAGCGTCAGAAGTTCGCCGTCCCAGGTTCCCTCGATGTCCACGACGAACTCGCGCTTCAGATTTCCAAAGCGGTCTTCGAAGATTCCCCACGCCTTCGTCTGACCGAGGAAATACTCCTCGATCTTCAAATGCGGCGTCGTGCCCTCGAAGTTTTCGATCTTCATAGATTGGCAGCCCGAGACAAGTAAAGCGAACAACAATAGATACGGAAGCCTGCGGAACATGGATCAACACCTTCTAGTCTTAGGGTTATAGAGCTGGCCTATCCGTTTTCTTGGCCCTGATCTGGTCTCTCAATGCCGTCTGTGCCGCTGCGTCGAGTGGGTGGCCGGACATCAGCACAAAAGCGACCGACTTAAGGCAAATCGGTGCCACCGCGTAGAGCAGAGCGAGCGTCAGCAGCGCATCCGCTTCGTTCGGCCCCTCCGCCGAGAACCCGGCGAGGTCCAGAACCGGAAAGGCAATGCCCACCGCCCCCGCGAGCGAAAGTTTCGTCGCCATGCCCCACAGCGCGAAGTAAACGCCCGTCCGGTCATGGTCGGTTTCGACCCGCTCCACGTCGATCACATCCGCCTGCATGGATGACGGCAGGACCAGATCCGCACCGACAGCCAACCCGGATACGATCGAAACGCAGAAGAAGATCATGAGATCCCCCGGTCCCAGAAACGGTACCGGCAGGAAGGCGAGGCAGCTCAGGACCATGGCGACGCGCCAGGCGTGATGTTTGCCGAGCTTGTGGCTCAGGCGAAGCCAGATCGGGACCCCCACAATCCCAGCCAGGAAGTAAACGAACAGCACTGCCCCTTCTTGTCCGGGGGCGGCAAGCCCTTGCGTGACGAACAGAACGAACAGCGTGGCCGCAAATCCGTTGCCGAGGCCGTTGATCAGATGGGCCGAGATCAGGCGGACAAACGGCCGGTTTGCTGTGACAAGGCGAAGGCCTTCACGCCAGTTCGGCCCCGGAATCCTCGGCAGAGTGCGTTCCGGCGCCGAGATCGCTGCGATCGCAACCGCGACCGGAAGGGCGATGACCAGCCCCAAGCCGAGCGCGGACATTGTGCTGCTGAGATCGTCCGGCTGTCCCAGGCCCTTCAGGATCAGCGGCATACCCGCCGCGATCAGGGTTCCGACCACCACGCAGATCTCGCGCGCCGCCGCGATCCTGGACCGCTCGTGGTAGTCGTCGGACATCTCCGCACCCCAGGCGGAGTGCGGCAACTGCAGCATCGTCCAGCCGAGATAGAGGCCCACACTCCAGATCGCGAGATGCCAGCTGTCCGCCCCTTCCGGCGGCAGAAACAGCATCCAGACAGACAGCCCTAATACGGGGATCGACAGGATCATCCACGGGCGCCGGCGCCCCAATCGCGTGTTGGTGCGATCGCTCAAGGTGCCGATCAGCGGATCCGTCACAACGTCCCAGATCCGGGCGTAGAACAGGATCAGACCGATCGCCTGGAGCGACAGTCCCAACTCGGTCGCATAGAAGATCGGCAGAAAAATGTAGAGCGGGACGCCGAGAGCGGCGATCGGAAGCCCGGGCACGCCGTAGCCGACGAGCGCCCGCAAACCGAGACGCATGGTCTGTCTCCGTATCTCCGTTTGCCGGAGCTGTCAGACGGTCAGGACCGTGTGATGGCGATCTGGCGGACGTCGATGTTGCCGGCGCGGAACCCGCCCTCGCAGTAGGCGAGGTAAAACTGCCACATGCGCCGGAACCTTTCGTCGAAGCCGAGCGGGGCAATTTCAGGCCAGGCGTCCAAGAACCGGTCACGCCATTCCGCCAGGGTCCTGGCGTAGTCCTGACCGAAGCCCACGTCGTCGACAAGACGCAGACCCGCACGCTCTATCTCACCCGAGAGCCGGCTTGGAGAAGGCAGCATGCCGCCCGGGAAGATGTACTTCTGAATGAAGTCCTGACGGCGGCGGTAGGATTCGAAACCGCGATCGTGGATCGTGATGATCTGCATGCCGGCCAAACCGCCGGGCGCAAGGATGGTGCGGAGTTTGTCGAAGAACACCGGCCAATAGCGCTCTCCCACCGCTTCAAACATCTCGATCGACGCGATCCGGTCGAAGGTCCCGCTGACGTCCCGGTAATCCTGGAAGCGGATGTCCACCTGCTCAGAAATGCCCGCCTTCTGCATGCGCTGGGCGGCGAAGTCATGCTGTTCCCGCGACAGGGTGAGGCCCGTCACATGCGCGCCGAACTCTTTTGCGGCCACCTCGGCAAAGCCGCCCCAGCCGCACCCGATCTCCAGCACGGATTGTCCGGGCTTCAGATCCATGATTCGTGCGATCCGGCGATACTTGGCCAACTGTGCCGCCTCCAGATCCGCTTCGGATGCCGACGGCTCCCAGACCGCGGCGGAATAGGTCATCGTCGAGTCCAGCCACTTCTCGTAGAAGGAATTTCCGATGTCATAGTGGTGGGCAATGTTGCGTTTGCTGCCCTGCCGGGAGTTGCCGTTCAGAAAATGGCGTACCCGCCGGAAGATCCGGCCGATCAGATTGCCGGTCAGTGCCTGGCTGATCTCATCGAAGTTACGGGCGGCCACTTCAATGACCGAGGAGAGGTTCGGTGTGTCCCACTCTCCGGCCATGTAGGACTCGGCGAAGGCAATGTCGCCGCCGAAGATAAGCTTGCGGGTCACCGCTTCGGTCTTGAGATGGACTTCCGCGTAAGGTCCCGGCTGAGGCCCATCGAACTTCATCCAGCGGCCGTCGGGAAACTGGATTGCTATGGACCCGATCTGAAGACGTCGCACCATCATCAAGACCGCACGTGTCGTTGTCTTCAGCCCGACGCCATCATGCATCTGGCGCGCCGCGGTCGACGAAGAGGTACGGCCATCGGTCATGTTGCCTCCATGGTGGACCCGCTGTTGCCGGTAACGATGGTTACGTCGCGGACAGGCGGGGTGGCGCGAGGGATGTATTTGGCGCCTTTGCGCCAAAGGTGAAGGGCTTCCCAATGAATACCCGCAATTATCTTGAGGGTCATCAACGGATGGCTCACCAACAGGCGTGCCAAAGTCGCGTCGTTTAGGGGCTTCCGATGCCCTGTCTGCGACGCCACTAGAAGATCTTCGTTATCCAGCGTCTCCCGGATCACAAGAGACATCTTTTCGCCGGGACGCCGTAGCTTGAAATGATAGCGCGCGTGCATGGCGATGAACGGGGAGACATGGAAGCCCTTATCGCAGGCGTGGGTCAGGGGCCCGTTTTGCCCCGCCTCTACCGGAACGAGATAGCCGTGCTGATCGCCGAACGTGTTCTTGACCTCGTACAGCATCGCGGCAAGCCGACCGGCCGGGTCGTAGCAGTAGTACGTCGTAAGGGGATTGAAGACATAGCCGAGCATTCGCGGCAGACACAGCGCGAAGATGCGCCAGCCTTTCGGCTCAAATCCGCCCCGGCGAAGATGGCCCTCAACCCAGGGCTTGATGGGGGAGCCGTCGCGGGGACCATGGTCGGCGGCGCGCCAACTGAAGACGCCCGCCTTCTCGTGGGAGAAAAGGCGCATCCGGTCGGTCATCGCAGGAATCTCATCAAGATCCACGAAGAATGTGAAGGTCCGGTAGACGAACTTGTGGTCCATCGGACGAAGCCGATGATGCATGACCTCGCCCACGTATACGCAGGAGCGAGGCCCCTCCGCGCCCGACGGATCGTTCTCTGTGGGATCGGCCATCCGCTCGGTCATCCGCCAACCGGTGCAAGGACGGGTACGCCGCCAAGGAACGAACGCTCATCCGCGGCCGGCACATCCGTCTGCCACGGCGGCGGCGCGCCCAGGGCACGGGCCACGGCGATCGCGGACTTCAGGCCGTCCTCATGGAAGCCGTACCCGCAGTAGCTGCCGCAGAACCACGTCCGCTTCTGCCCCTGAATCGTTGGTAATCGTTGCTGAGCGGCCACGGCAGCTTCATCGAAGACCGGATGGGTGTACTCGAACCGTCCAAAGGTCAGCTCAGGATCGGGCTCGACGAACGGGTTCAACGACACGAACAGCGGGTAGGATTGGTCGATGTTCTGAAGCCGGTTCATCCAATAGGTCAGAGATACCCTCTGATCCCAGTCCCGGCTCCCGTCTGACATGTAGTTCCATGCGGCCCAGGTCGCGTGCCGTTTCGGCATCAGGGCGGGGTCCCGGTGCAGAACCGCAACGTTTTCCTGATACCCGACCGCACCGAGGAGCGATCGTTCTTCCGCGCTCGGATCCGAGAGCATGGCAAGAGCCTGATCTGCGTGCGCGGCGAGGATGACCTGATCGTAGGTTGTCTCGTGTCCATGTGCATCCGTCACCACCGCGTTCGTCTCGGTCCGGCGGATCGCGGTGACGGGCGTGCCACGCCGGACCCTGTCGCCCAATTCGGTAACGATTCGCGACACATACGATCTCGATCCCCCGGAAACCGTCCGCCACTGCGGCCGGTTCATGAGCTTCAGGAGGCCGTGGTTGTGGAAGAAGCGCAGGAATGAGGCTGCGGGAAACGCCTTCATCGTCTCGACGGGGCATGACCAGATCGCCGCCGCCATGGGCAACAGGTGATCGAAGATGAACCGGTCTCCATATCCCTCGCGGCGAAGCCAGGCTTCGATGGAGATGTTTTCATTCCGGTCGATCAGGTCGCCTGCCGTCCGGAAGAACTTCAGCACGTCAAGCAGCATGCCCCGGAACCCTGGGTCCAGCCAGTTTGACGGTTGAGCGATGAGGCCTTTCAACGAACCCTCATACTCGAACGCGCCATCCGCGACCGAGACGGAGAACGCCATGTCGCTTGCCTCTGTCGGGACTTTGAGATGGTCGAAAAGAGCAATGAGGTTCGGGTAAGTCGCCACATTGTAGACGATGAAACCGGTATCGACCGGGATTTCTGTTCCGTCGTAGTCGACCAAAGCTGTGTTTGAATGGCCACCGATGCGCTGATCGGCTTCGTAGAGAACCACGTCATGGTCACGGGACATCAGCCAAGCCGCACTCAGGCCCGATATTCCCGATCCAACAACAGCGATCCGCATGCAGCATTCTCCTTTGATCCATCGCCGGTCGGCAAAGCGTCGACAGGCGAGACTACATCATTTACCTGATTGCGTGAGTGGGAATTACAAACGATTACCCTATGCCGCCGCCGCGTCGGATTTCAGTGATTTGAACGCAGACAACGCCCGGTCGCGGGCCATCGCGTGGTCGACGATCGGCACAGGATAGGTTTCACCAAGCGTGATCCCGGCCTCCCTCAAGACAAGGGCCGGTGCGTCCCAGGGCTTGTGAAGAACACGGTCCGGAAGGCGTGCGATCTCCGGCACCCAGCGCCGGACATACTCTCCATTGGGATCGAACTTCTCGCCCTGAAGGACCGGGTTGAAGATCCGGAAGAACGGAGCCGCGTCGGCTCCGCATCCGGCGACCCACTGCCAACTGGCTGCGTTGCTCGCAAGATCCGCGTCGACCAGCGTGTCCCAGAACCAGGCTTCCCCATGGCGCCAATGGATCATCAGATCCTTGATCAGGAACGAGGCCGCGATCATCCGAACCCGGTTGTGCATGTACCCCGTATGCCAAAGCTCCCGCATACCGGCATCGACGATTGGATACCCGGTCTGTCCGCGTTGCCAGGCGCGGAGGCCATCATCGTCATCAATCCAGGGAAAAGCCTCGAACTCTGATCTCAGCGGGGTCTCGGGAAGGCTGGGGTTGTTGTGGAGAAGCGCGTGGGAGAATTCCCGCCAGACCAGTTCCTTTAGGAAGTGCTCTGCCGAGCCTTCGACACCGGCAGCCGCGGCGCCAAGTGACGCGAGCTTCGTCCGCGTTGCGTGCCAGATGCGGTTCGGCGAGATTTCGCCATGGTGGAGATGCGGTGACAGTCTTGAGACTCCGGGTGTCGCCGGGAAATTCCGGGCGTCCTTGTAGGAGCCCATAGCCGAATCGAGGAATACCGCCAACCGATCGTGGGCTCCGGCTTCTCCGGGGTTCCAGGTGTCCCGAAGGCCTCCGGCCCAGTCCGGGGCCGACGGCAGCGGCAGGATGGTGTCGATATCGCCGTGCTCACCGGTGATCGCAGCATAATGCGCCGGCGCCGGTTGGCCGGCGGGATCCGCAGGTTCTCCCAGCGCGTTGAGCGCGCGCCAATACGGTGTGTAGACCTTGGGTGTGGAGCCGTTCTTGCCAACGACCGTCCAAGGCTCCCTCAAGAGCGCACCGTTGAAGCTGCGCACATCCAGCCCGGCGTCTTTCCAGCGGGTCTTCAGACGCGCGTCACGGTCGGTGGCCCAAGGCTCGTACCGCCGGTTCCAATAGAGCCCCACGGCTCCAGTCTCTGAGATAACCTCTGCCAGGACCGTTTCTGCCGCGCCGGAGCGGACGAGGAGATTACCGCCCTGCTGCGCAAGATCCTTCGCCAACGATTTTAGACTGTGGTGGAGCCACCATCGGCTTGCACCGCCCATTTTCCAGGCACCGGCATCTTCGTCGTCCAGGATGTAGAGCGGGAGGATGGGGTGGCCCGACGCCGAGGCCTCTGCCAAGGCCGGGTTGTCGGTCAGACGAAGATCCTGGCGGAACCAAACAAGGATCGGAGGGAGAGACATAAAACCCCGAAGCGAACGCGGAATTGAGTTGCTGTTAAGGTACGAAGGTCGGCCGTGATCGGATCAGGCGGCGCGCGACTTCGACAAGGCACTGCCGGGGAACCGGTGCAGCTTGCTCGGCCCCAGGAACAACACTTCGAAGGGTGCTGAGATCAATGCTTGGATGGCGGGATCATATACGTCCAATCCACCGGTGAAGGCGCCGAAGGCAGGGAGAACAAGGCGTTTTCCATCATGGACGAAACATCGGCCGGACCGCCGGCCCGCCCGTGTCGGTATCCGCGCCTTTGGGTGGTAGTGGCCGGAGACCTCACCTGGCCCCGCATCGGGTTTGGCCTCGTGGCGCAGGACGAGTGGACCGATCACAAGTTCATCGACGACGCGGCCGCCCCATGTCTCTGGCGGGGCCGGGTCATGATTGCCGACGACCCAAGTCCAGTCGAACGCACGCGTCAGGTCCCTGATCGCCTCACCATCTGCCGCGTTGACCCGGGCAGCCGCGCCCTGATCGTGAAAGCTGTCACCGAGGCAAACGACCGCGGCTGGAGCCAGGCGTCGGCATACCTCGGACAGACGCCCGATTGTCTGCGCCGTATCCCAGGGCGGGAGTGGGATGCCTTTCTCCGCAAAGGCAGAGCCTTTCTCCAGATGAAGATCCGCGACAACCAACAGCCCCCGTTCGGGCCACAGCAAGGCTCCAGACCAGTCCGCGGCCAGCGGGCAGCCATTGAGCGTAATCGGGAGCGTCGTTTCAGAGGGCCTGGTCATTCTCTGACTGTTCCCAGCCCCAACGGTGCCGTCAAGCGCAGGGGTGTCGCTGTGCGTAACCCTTTCAGCCTATTGGATCGAACAGCAACTCCCGGCGCCGCTCCTGGATCGAGAACCCAACGCGTTCGTAGACTCGGCATGCCGCTTTGTTGTCTTCCGTCGTCACCAGGGTGATGTCCCGGATGCCCCGTTCCGACAGATCCCGGACAAGCGCGTTGGCCAGTGCCCCGGCCAGTCCCTTTCCTCTGTGCTCCCGCCTCGTCAGAAAACAGCCGATGTTGGCCATGCCCAAGTCGGAATCCAGGATGATCGTGCCGGCGGTCGCCACCAACCGGCCATGCTCAAAGCACCCCAGGAAAGGCTGTTCGAGCATCCATCGGGAGTAGACTGAGTCCCGGTGCCCGCTCTCTTGGATAAGCGCGAGGATGCTGGGGTGGTCGGTGTCAGTCATCTGACGAACTTCGGGGTTCGGCAGTCTCGCTCCCGAGATCTCCTGCGGTTTCGCTCCGAAGACAAGGAGGCAACGGTCGGACCGGAGCTGTGCCCCGGACAGACGGTGCAGTTCCGTCGCCTCCTCGCTGGTTGCATGTATCTCCACCGCACCCGGCCGGTCCAACATGGCCGCCAGAACGCTGCTTGGGCATTGGCCCAACGTGGAGAAAACGGTTAAGCCATCGAACGCGACGCCTTGGCCCAGACCATCCGGACCCAGCCAGATCAGACGATTATCTGTGTCCTGGGCAAGATCGGCCAGGCCCGCTTCGAAGTAGAGGCGGTAGAGCGGATGATCTGTCAGGCGCGATCGAACGTCGTTGATCTCGCGCGGGGTCAGTGACGAGAGCGGCCGAAACCGGGTGTTGGGAGCCTGCGTCACAGCGGAAGGGCCGCTTGCATGTCGCCGCCCATCGCCTCTTCGATAAGGTCGGCTTCCGCCTCTTCCAGGAGCGTATCGAACGCTCCGCTCGCCACCTGCTCCCTCCCGATCTCCAGTAGAACCGGAACAGCCAACGGGGAGACCCGGTCGAGCCGTCTGACATCGATTTTGCCGTGCACCCGCACAAGGAGATCCGCGAGGCGGCGGATATCCGTCAGCCCCCGGGCCGCGTCCGCTCGGGTCGCCTGCAACAAGATGTGATCCGGTTGATGCCGCCGGAGAACATCGTAGATCAGGTCCGCGTTGAAGGTGACCTGCCGCCCGGTCTTCTCATGACCAGGCAGTTTCCGCTCGATCAATCCGGCGATGACGGCCACGTTCCGGAAGGTGCGTTTCAGGAGGCTCGATTCCGCCATCCACTCTTCAAGGTCATCACCGAGCATGTCCTGGTCGAACAGCGCATCCACGTCCTCGACCGCCTTCAGGCTCCAGATCGCGATGACATAGTCGGTCGCGACAAACCCGATGGGATCGACGCCCATTCGATCCATGCGGCGCGTCAGGAGCATACCGAGTGTCTGATGGGCATTTCGGCCCTCGAAACAATAGGCGACCAGGAACTCTTTTCCGCCCCGCGGGAACTGCTCGACAAGCAAGCGGTCGCGCCGCGGTAGGATCGACCGCCATTGCTGCAGGCGGAGCCATTCCTCCACCGGTCCCGGAAGCGTTGGCCAAACCCCGTCTTCCTCGAGAAGGTGGCGGACCCTGTCGGCGAGATGCGTGGTTAGAGGCAGGCGTCCGCCCGCATAGGCCGGGACCTGAGGCTCGTCACCGGTCCCGGGGGACACTTCAACGAAGGTCTCGCGGATGCCTTCAAAGGTCAGCAACTGGCCGGAGAAAATGAAGGTATCGCCCGGCCGCAGGCCCTGCACGAAATACTCTTCGATCTCCCCCAGGAAGCGGCCGCGCCGCATCCGGACCTTGAGCGTTACCGCTTCCACGATGGTCCCAACATTCATCCTGTAACTCTGGGCCACACGCCGGTCCGTTACGGCAAGCCGCCCGTCGCCGACATCGTCGAGGCGGCGGAACCGGTCGTAGGTGTCCAGCGCATAACCGCCGTTCCGGGTGAAATCGACGACCGCATCGAACGTCTCGCGGATGAGGTCCGCGTAGGGTGCTGCGGTCCGGACCTCTTCGAACAAAGCGTCCGGGTCGAATGGTCCTCCGCATCCTGTGCCGATGATGTGCTGCGCCAGAACATCCAAGCCGCCGGGGCCGGGTGGATCACCGTCCAACGTGCCTTCGCGCACGGCATCGAGCGCTGCCTGACATTCGAGGACTTCGAAGCGGTTCGCAGGCACCAGCAAGGCGCGGCTCGGCGCGTCATAGCGGTGGTTCGAGCGTCCAATCCGCTGCAGCAGCCTCGAAGATCCCTTCGGAGCCCCAATCTGGATGACGAGATCGACGGCGGCCCAATCGATGCCGAGATCCAAAGAGGCGGTGGCGACCACGGCTCGTAGTCCGCCCCGCGCCATAACGGCTTCGACTTTCCGGCGCTGTTCGGCGGCGAGCGACCCGTGGTGAAGGGCGATCGGCAGCCCATGGTCGTTGATCCGCCAAAGGGCTTGAAAGACCAACTCCGCTTGGGCGCGGGTGTTCACGAAGACAATGGTTGTTCCGGCGTTCCGGATGGCGTCATAGACCCCGTCGACAGCGTAGGTGCCCATATGGCCGGACCAGGGCAGACGCTCCGGGCTGACCATGATCTTGACCTTGGCTTCCGTGGCTCCCGCGCCCTCAACCCGGACCACATCACCTTGTCCGGCGCGGCCCGTCGGAGACAGGAACGCCTCCATCGCATCCGGATGGGCAACGGTGGCCGAGAGCCCAACACGGCGAAGGCTTGGTGAGAGCGCTGACAGCCGCGCGAGACCGAGGGCCAAAAGCTCTCCTCTCTTGGTGCCGGCCAGCGCGTGCAACTCATCCAGGACGACACAGGCCAATCCGCCGAAGATCTTCGGCGCATCCTCGTAGGAGAGCAGAAGTGCCAAGCTCTCCGGTGTGGTCAGCAGAATATTGGGAGGTTTCTTCCGTTGGCGTTGGCGCTTTGACTGGGGGGTGTCGCCTGTTCTGGTCTCCAGGCTTACCGGAAGTGCCATCTCTTCAACCGGCATACCCAGATTGCGGTGAATGTCGACCGCCAAGGCTTTGAGGGGGGAGATGTAGAGCGTGTGAAGCCCCTCCCGTGGCTGGCCTGCAAGGTCAAGGAGAGAGGGCAGGAACCCGGCCAACGTCTTGCCGCCTCCCGTGGGTGCGATCAGAAGCGCGTGCCGCCCGGCGCGCGCCGCCTCGACCATGGCCCCCTGGTGGGCATGCAGGCTCCAACCCCGGTCCTTGAACCAGGAGGCGAATGGTTGCATGAGGTCCAAGATCGGGGGATGCGTCATGTCGCTTTGCCAACGGGAGACCAGAGTATCGGAGCTCTGCATAGGGAGCACCAAAGTACCCTTTGGCGACAGCATATCCCCGATGACCGAAAGCGATCGACTGATCTCGGTAAGGCTACAAAGTGTATGCAATTTTGAGGATAGTCAGCCGTGTCTATAGGGTATCTTATGTTGACTGGGGTCAAGGCGCGACCATATAAATGGAGGGTAAGCAGGCGGCTCCGACCATTACGCTCCAGTGTGATGGATGACATAAAAGGCGTCTGTTATGTCGACTGATGGACAGGAGACATTTGAGTTGAGGCGAGTTGCATCTATCGTCCTTATTCTCAAGGGTGCTGTGGGTGGTAGCCTTGCTTTACTCGCTCTGTTCGGAGTTACCGTCCCGACGCTGGACATTACGCTTGGCCCTGTCGGCGAGGGTGTCGTAGCGGTCACAGGCGCGGTCATTGGCGTGGTTACGGCTCTTCGCGCATAGCCATCCGCATGAACCTGCCCAGCAACGAGTTCGAACTGTATCAGTGGGTGTTCATCCTAATGTCGACGCACATAGCGTTGGCTTATCTGTTAAACGTTTGGGCCAACAGAGATTTTAGGCCTCATCGGAAAGAGATCATAACACTGATTTTGACAGCGGTACGTTTGCGGTTTCAGTAATTCTGATCATTGGAATATTCGACCAGGCGGTATTTGCATCGATTGGAAACAAGAAGCCTTTTTTATTGATCGCAGGTATAGCAGGTGTGATTTATGGGCTTCATGCTTTGATTCCTGAGCGGAAGTAATTTCAGATTTCTGAATATCAGCGGCGTGTCGTCTCGTGTTGGCTTGTGCGATTACTCCAATTGTCGGATCACTCTGCTGCCGGCTAGATGGCGATTCGACCGTCGGGCTTTGTTGATTGACCACAATTCAGCGTTCGTGTCTTGCTCCCAGGTCGGGGCCTCGGCTAAACGGATAAGCATGTTCAAGAAGATCCTGATCGCGAACCGGGGCGAGATTGCCTGTCGGGTGATGCGCACGGCGAAACGGATGGGGATCGCCACCGTTGCCGTTTATTCCGATGCCGATTCCGATGCGCTGCATGTGCGCACGGCGGATGAGGCGGTTCGGATCGGCCCACCACCGTCCTCGGAAAGCTATCTGCTGATCGACAAGATCGTTGAGGCTTGCAAGTCGACCGGTGCGGAGGCGGTTCACCCGGGTTACGGCTTTCTGTCTGAGAACCAGGCGTTTGCCCAGGCGCTAGACGAGGCCGGGATCGCCTTCATCGGCCCTGGCCAACGGGCCATCGCAGCAATGGGCGATAAGATCGAGTCCAAGAAACTCGCCGCCGAAGCCGGGGTCAGCACGGTTCCGGGGTATCTCGGCGTCCTCGCGGATGCGGATGAGGCGGTCAAGGTGGCCACGGAGATCGGCTTCCCCGTCATGATCAAGGCCTCCGCCGGTGGTGGCGGCAAAGGTATGCGGGTCGCCTGGAACGCGGATGAGGCACGAGAGGGTTTCCAGTCCGCCGTGAATGAGGCGGTCTCCAGTTTCGGCGACGACCGGGTCTTCATCGAGAAGTTTGTCACCGAGCCCCGGCACATTGAGATTCAGGTTCTGGCCGATAGCCACGGCAACACCGTCTATCTGGGTGAGCGGGAGTGCTCCATCCAGCGGCGTCACCAAAAGGTTATCGAAGAGGCGCCGAGTCCGTTCCTGGATCCGGAAACCCGGGCCGCCATGGGCGCGCAGTCCGTCGCCCTTGCCAAAGCGGTTGATTACCGGTCCGCAGGCACAGTTGAGTTCATCGTCGACAAGGATCGCAACTTCTACTTCCTGGAGATGAACACGCGCCTTCAGGTGGAGCATCCGGT
Source organism: Thalassobaculaceae bacterium (assembly GCA_963691835.1). Taxonomy (GTDB): domain Bacteria; phylum Pseudomonadota; class Alphaproteobacteria; order Thalassobaculales; family Thalassobaculaceae. The sequence continues at coordinate 937,013 of OY829383.1, read as the reverse complement.
GACCGAGTTGGTCACGGGCCTCGATCTGGTGGAACTCATGATCCGTGTTGCCGCCGGGGAGACGCTGCCGCTCGGTCAGGACGATGTGACCCTCACCGGATGGGCCATGGAGAGCCGTATCTACGCGGAGGATCCCTATCGGAACTTCCTGCCCTCAACCGGTCGTATGATCCGCTACCAGACCCCGGACGACATGCCCGGCGTTCGCGTGGATACGGGCGTCTACGAGGGCTCCGAGATCTCCGTGTTCTATGATCCGATGATCGCCAAACTCTGCACGGTCGGGGAGGATCGGGCCGAGGCGATCTCCCGCATGTCGGACGCGCTGGACCGGCTGCGGATCAGGGGGCTTGGGCACAATGTCGACTTCCTGTCGGCGGTCATGGCCCATCCGCGGTTCCGGGAAGGGCGTCTGTCCACGAACTTCATCGCCGAGGAGTATCCGGACGGTTTCGCCGGTGCCACCCTGTCTGACGATGTCGCGATGGCGGTCCGGGCGGTCGCCGTCGCATATCAACGGGCCGACGCAGAGCGGGGCGCGCGTATTTCGGGGCAGACTCCGATCAATCCTCATCAAGAGCCTGCGCGGGACTGGGTGGTGATCGAGGGGCGTTCCGAGATGACGGCTCACGTAGAGCCGGTGCAGAGTGGCTACCGGGTGACGATCGGGGACCGGTCAGTGACCATCGAGGGCCGGTGCGAGCCGATGGATGTCGTGTTCCAGGGCACCGTGGACGGCGAGCCGTTGCCGGTTCAAATCGAACGCTCCGGTTTGGCTTGGCGCGTTTCCTATGGCGGCGCGCCTGCGACCCTTCAGGTCATGTCCGCTAGGGCGGCGAGCCTGCTGGCGACGATGCCGGTGAAAGAGCCTCCGGATCTGTCCAAGTTCCTGCTTTCGCCCATGCCCGGGTTGTTGGTTCGGGTTTCGGTCGCCGAGGGTGAGCCTATCAAGGCCGGTCAGGAGTTGGCGGTGGTCGAGGCCATGAAGATGGAGAACGTCATGCGCGCCGAACGGGACGGCACCGTGGCGAAGGTCCACGCCCAGGCGGGCGCCAGTCTGGCTGTCGATCAGACGATCATCGAGTTCGAGTAAGGCTCGTGTCGGCCGCCGAAAGCGTGACGGATACATCGGACGACCGGCCTATTGAGATCCGTGGCCTCGATGTCACGCTTGACGGTCGACCGGTTCTTCAGTCCGTTGATCTGTCGGTGGAGCAGGGTGCTTCCCTCGTCCTGATTGGTCCGTCGGCGGCCGGTAAGTCCGTTCTCCTCAAGACACTGCTTGGGTTGATCGAGCCGGACCGGGGGGCAATTCGCATTACCGGTAAAGATCCGGCAGCGCTGCCGTCCCGGGAGCGTGATCTCCTCTATGCGAGGGTTGGCGTGCTGTTTCAGCGCAACGCCTTGTTCGACAGCCTGCCTGTCTGGCGCAATGTCGCGTTCCGGGGGCTTCAAGGCGGCTCGATGACGGATGAGGAGGCGCGCGAACAGGCGCTTGTCTTGATCGAGAGGGTCGGTCTTGATCCGTCGACCGCCGACCTCCTTCCGGCAGAACTCTCCGGCGGAATGCAAAAGCGTGTCGCGGTCGCCCGGGCTGTTATGGGAGAGCCGGACATTCTGTTGCTGGATGATCCGACCGCTGGTCTCGATCCGGTTCTGACCCGCTCGATTTTCGAGATGATCTCAGAACTCCTCGACCACCAACATATCACCGCAATAACCGTGACCGCCGACATGTCGGCTGCGGAACGGTTCTTCGACGAGTTGGCTCTGTTGCATGAAGGCCGCATGATATGGCGCGGTGCCGCCTCGGAAGCCCGGTCGGCGGCCGACCCTCACGTGGTTCAGATGCTGGACGGCTCCCGCGATGGCCCCATCCAGATGCGCCTGGAGGCGTGAGCAGAGCCCGACAGATCAGGAGGTCGACGATGAACCAATCACCCATGCGTCCCATCACGGACGATGAGATTGAGACCTTCCAGACCGATGGGGTGGTGCTTCTCAAGGGGTTGTTCGATCCGGAATGGATCGACTTCATGCAGGGGGCCGCGGAACGCAGCTTGGCTGATCCGGGCGAACTGACATTCGAGTTTTCGGACGAACGCGGAGAGCAGGGACGTTTCTTCTTCGAAACATTCTCGTGGCTGAGCAACTCTGATTGCAGGCATTTTGTGTTTGAGTCTCCTGCCGCCGAGATCGCAGGGACGCTGATGCGCTCGTCGAAGGCGAATATCTTTTTCGATCAGTGGCTTATCAAGGAACCGGATACCCCGACCGAAACGCCTTGGCATCACGATTTGCCGTTCTGGCCGGTCAACGGCAGCCAGGTCTGCACCCTCTGGCTCGCGCTGGACCCGGTGACGGCGGATACGGGTGCGGTGGAGTACGTCAAAGGATCGCACCGGTGGGGACAACGCTATAAGGCGGAAAGCTTCGGGGACGCCGATCGATACAAGGAAGATCTTCCAAAGACGCCTGAAATCGCCTCGATGCGGGACGAACTGAGCTTCGTCCAATATGAACTGGAGCCGGGAGACTGCACCGTTCACCACGGGCTTTTGGTCCACGGCGCCCCGGGCAATACGTCGCTGACGACCCGGCGCCGGGCGAATGTCACCCGTTGGGCGGGCGACGACGCGGTCTACTGGCCGCGGCCGAATATTCAGAAGATCCCGCGCGATCCTGGTCTGTCTTCGGGTGACCCGCTGGACAGCGAATTGTGGCCACGCATTTGGGCGAAGTCGGCCTAGCCCATCGGCGATCGCACATCAGGCTTCCAGCGGTTCCTCTTTGTTGAGGCGCCAAACCGTTGCGTTCAGGACCCCTGCGAAACTGACCCAGGCGAGGTAGGGGACCAGCAGCCAGACGGCGAGTGTCGAGATCGGCATGAAAACGACCATCGTCGCCACGATCGACAGCCAAAGCAGGATCAATTCGGCCAATGCCAGATCCATCCGCTTCATCCCAAAGAAGATGGCAGACCATGTGGCGTTCAGGGCCAACTGGACCCCGTAAACCGTCATGGGAACCATTCGGTCGCCGGGTGGTGCGGCCTCCCAAACAATCCAGCCAGCGACCGCGATCATCAGATAGAGCCCCGACCACGCGATCGGAAAGACCCAGTTCGGTGGGTTCCAGGACGGCTTCCTCAGATGGGCGTACCATTCGTCGGGTTTAAAGACGGTGCCCGAGAGTGCAGCCGCGACGACGGCCAGCAGAAAACACAGCGGAGCGACGAAATCAGTCATGGTCCGAAGAAACCACCAATATGTTTACGGAATATGAAGGTGGGCTGGCCGCGGTTGATAAGCTACCGAAATAGGGTGGTTCGAATAGAAACCAATACGACAGGCTGAAAACACCCACAATCAACCGACGGGCAGCGACATAACGCCTTAAATTAATCCTTGATTCGATCCTGGAACCGCCAAACCCTTGGGGAAGAAGATCGTTTGATGACCTGACAAAGGGTCACGTTTGGGCTTGGGGGGAGCCTGGGGAATGAGCGACGTCGCGAAACCCGTTCTCGACCGGGTGAAGGTTCCCGCGGACATGCGTGGGTTCTCGATTGGCGAACTGCGGCAACTGTCCGATGAGCTTCGGCAAGAGACCATTGAAGCGGTATCGGTGACAGGCGGGCACCTTGGCGCCGGTCTCGGCGTCGTAGAGTTGACGGTCGCGATCCACCACGTCTTCAACACCCCGGACGACCGCCTGATCTGGGATGTTGGGCATCAGGCCTACCCTCACAAGATCCTGACTGGGCGACGGGATCGCATCCGAACCCTTCGCAAGGGCGGCGGTCTCAGCGGTTTCACAAAACGGTCTGAAAGCGATTACGACCCGTTTGGTGCCGCCCACAGTTCCACCTCCATCTCCGCGGGTCTTGGCATGGCAGTCGGGCGTGATCTGCTGGAGCGGGACAATCAGGTCATCGCGGTCATCGGCGATGGGGCGATCAGCGCGGGGATGGCGTATGAGGCGTTGAATAACGCCGGGGCTTCAAAGGCCAGGATGCTGGTGGTCCTCAACGACAATGACATGTCGATCGCTCCGGCCGTTGGTGCCATGAGCGGGTATCTCTCTCAGTTGATCACGTCGAAGCCGTATCAGGACTTCCGCGACTTTGCGCATCAGTTCGTCAGCCAATTGCCGGAGCCGTTTGAGGAGACCGCACGCCGCGCCGAGGAGTACGCCCGGCGCATGGTCATCGGAGGAACGCTCTTCGAAGAATTGGGTTTCGACTACTTGGGCCCTGTCGACGGCCATGATCTGGAGCTGTTGGTGCCCATCCTCCGCAATGTGCGGGACGGTGCGAAGGACGGTCCGGTTCTCCTCCACGTGGTGACGGAGAAGGGGCGGGGACATCCTTTCGAGAAGGTATCGGTCGAGAAGTACCACGCGGTCGGAACGTTCGATGCCGACACCGGGACGATCCCAAGCTCCAAAGCGAATGCGCCGTCCTACACGGCGGTCTTCGCGGAGGCGCTGATACGCGAGGCGGAGAAGGACGACCGGATCACCGCGATCACGGCCGCCATGCCGACGGGAACAGGTGTTGCCAAGTTCGAAGAACGGTTCCCGGATCGTACGTTCGATGTTGGCATCGCGGAGCAACACGCGGTGACCTTCGCGGCGGGCATGGCGTCCGAGGGACTGAAGCCCTTCTGCGCGATCTACTCCACGTTCCTGCAAAGGGGCTACGATCAGGTCGTTCATGATGTCGCCTTGCAAGGTTTGCCTGTCCGCTTCGGCATTGATCGCGCCGGTCTTGTGGGCGCCGACGGCGCGACACACGCCGGTGCCTTTGATCTCGGCTATCTAGGCGCGCTGCCCGGCTTCGTGATCATGGCTGCCTCCGATGAGGCGGAACTGGCCCGGATGGTTGCGACAGCAGCCGCCTACGATGACGGACCCAGCGCGGTTCGCTATCCCCGCGGTGAAGGGGTGGGTGTCGATGTTCCGACCAACCCCGACCCCCTTGAAATCGGCAAGGGACGGATGATCCGGAGAGGGGAGAAGGTCGCCATTCTCTCGCTCGGGGGCCGTCTTCACGAAGCGCTTGCAGCGGCCGACGCTCTTGCGGAGAAGGGGCTGTCGCCGACGGTTGCGGATGCCCGGTTCATGAAGCCGCTCGACACGGAGCTCATCCGCAGTTTGGCGAAAGAGCATGACGCCCTGATCACGGTGGAAGAGGGGGCGATTGGCGGATTCGGCTCCCACGTTCTCGCTTTCCTTGCGGCCGAGGGGCTGTTGGACGGTGATCTCAAAGTACGGACGCTGTTCCTGCCGGACGAATTCATCGATCACGACAACCCGGCCAAGCAGTATGCGCACGCCGGATTGGATGCGGATGCGATCGTCGCTGCGGTGACGCACCTGACCAGTCCATAGGACGTTGGCAGAAGTGTCCAATTAGTTGGACATTGAGTGTCGTTTTGATTTGACGCTTGGTCGGGGCGACCCGTACCATTCTGACATGTCTCATATATCCACCAGTGTCGGCTCCTCTGCCCGTCCCGAACCCGGGGCCATGGTCGAGCTTTTGAAGCCGATCACCTGGTTCCCGCCGATGTGGGCCTACGGGTGTGGGGTTGTATCTGCGGGCGGGCTTCTGCTGGACGATTGGGCCGTCATCCTCGGCGGTGTCTTGTTGGCCGGACCGTTGGTGTGCGGCAGCAGTCAGGTGGTGAATGACTGGTTCGATCGGCACGTGGATGCCATCAATGAGCCTCACCGCCCGATCCCTTCCGGACGCGTCCCTGGCCGATGGGGCCTGTGGTTTGCGATCGTGTGGAGTGCGCTTTCCATGGCTGTCGCGTGGCAGCTCGGGCCTTGGGTTTTCGGTGCGGCCGTTGTCGGCATGGTGTTGGCCTGGGCCTACAGCGCGCCCCCGCGGCTGAAGCGGAATGGTTGGTGGGGAAACACAGCCGTCGCCGCCTGCTACGAGGGGCTGCCCTGGTTCACCGGGGCGGCGGTGATCGCAGGCACGTTGCCGGACTGGCGCATCCTCACGCTGGCAGCACTCTACAGCGTTGGCGCCCACGGCATCATGACACTCAATGACTTCAAGTCGATCGAGGGGGACCGGCGGATGGGCATTCTGTCCTTGCCGGTCCATCTCGGCGCGGACAGGGCGGCGCGGTTCGCCTGTTTGGTCATGGCGCTGCCGCAGGTTGCGGTGATTGCGCTTCTCATCGACTGGGGGCAGCCGATCCACGCGGCTGTCGTTGCCGTGTCGCTCGGGCTTCAAGGCTTGGCGATGGTGCGAATGCTCAAGCGGCCGAAAGAGCTGGCGCCTTGGTACAACGCGACCGGGGTAAGCCTCTATGTGCTGGGCATGTTGGTTTCTGCCTTTGCGATCCGGGGCATCACGGCTCCGGTCGCCGGATAGGCAACGGACCTAGAGGAGGGTTCGAATGAGTGTGTCGTCGACCTCTACCGGAGACGGGCTGGGAGGATTGAGCTGGATCGGCATTGTCCGTCTCGGCCTTGTCCAGACAGCCCTCGGCGCGATTGTTGTGCTGACCACATCGACGCTGAACCGGGTCATGGTGGTTGAGTTGGCCCTTCCGGCCATGCTGCCAGGCGCCCTTGTTGCCATCCATTACGCGGTCCAGATGTTACGGCCCCGGTGGGGACACGGCTCCGACATGGGGGGGCGTCGAACCCCTTGGATCATCGGTGGCATGGCCACCCTCGCGTTGGGCGGCGTGGGTGCGGCGGCGTCCGTCGCATTGATGGAAAGCCATCTCTTCGCCGGAACAGCCGCGGCGGTAGCGGCATTTCTGGTCATTGGCGTCGGCGTCGGCGCGTCTGGCACATCCCTGCTGGTTCTGCTGGCAACTGAGGTTTCCGAGCGCCGCCGGCCTGCTGCGGCATCCATCGTTTGGCTGATGATGATCGCTGGTTTCGTGGTCACGACAATCACCGCCGGGAGTTTCCTGGATCCCTACACACCCGCGCGCCTCGTCGCTGTATCGGGCAGCGTGTCGGCGATCGCTGTCCTGGTCACGATTGTGGCGGTCTGGGGAATCGAGACCGGCAGGCGGCAAAAACCGTCTAACACGGAGGAGAAGACCCCATTCCTCGAGGCTTTGGGCCAGGTCTGGGCCGAACCCATGGCCCGGCGGTTCGCGATCTTCGTCTTTGTTTCCATGCTCGCCTACAGCGCGCAGGATCTGGTGCTTGAGCCGTTTGCGGGGGCTGTCTTTGGGTTTACGCCGGGTGAGTCGACCAAACTCTCGGGCACCCATCACGGCGGCGTCTTCGTTGGGATGATTACCGTGGGCGCGCTTGGCACCTGGCTTGGCGGCATCACCCTCCGATCGATGCGCACCTGGGTCATGGGGGGGTGCCTCGCCTCCGCTGTCTGTCTGATCGGTCTCGCCGTGGGCGGTGCTGTTGGCCCCGGCTGGCCATTGAAGGCCAATGTATTCGCCTTGGGTTTCGCAAACGGTGCCTTCGCGGTGGCGGCGATCGGCTCAATGATGGGACTTGCCGGTGTCGGGAGGCAGAAGCGTGAAGGTGTGCGGATGGGCGTCTGGGGGGCCGCGCAAGCGATCGCCTTCGGCCTGGGTGGTTTCCTGGGCACGGTCGCGGTGGACGCGACGCGGGCGGCGACGGGCACGGTCGCGACGGCCTATGGAACCGTCTTTGTGATGGAGGGCCTCTTGTTCGTCGCCGCTGCACTTCTGGCTCTGCGGGTTGGACGGACCGCCGCCGATCAGGTTCGCATCAAGAGCACGTCCATGGGTGACGGCTTCGCGGCCGGGATGGCGAACCAATGACCGCCCCCGCGTCCGATGCCGCCATCCGGGAGGCGATGAACGCCCCGATCAGGCGCGTGCCGAAAGAGGACCAAGACAGGGTCTTCGATGTCATCGTTATCGGCGGGGGCCCGTCGGGTGCGACGGCCGCGACGGACCTCGCACGGGCGGGGTACAAGGTCGCGCTGCTGGACCGGGCCGGGCGGATCAAGCCGTGCGGGGGTGCCATCCCGCCGCGTCTGGTCCGGGACTTCGACATCCCCGATCAACTGATGTGCAATAAGGTCACCTCGGCCCGCATCTTCTCGCCCACCGGCCGGACCGTCGACATGCCGATCCAGTCTGATGGCTATGTGGGCATGGTCGACCGGGACGTCTTCGACGAATGGCTCCGGGACCGGGCGGCTTTGCTCGGCACGATCAGGCTCACCGGCACGTTCCTGTCGATCGAGCGGGACGGACAGGGCGGGATGCCGAAGATCCACTATCGGCCGAAGAATGCCGCCGGCCGGGATGCGGAACCGGAGACGGTGTCTGCCCGCCTGATCATTGGCGCAGACGGCGCCAACTCTGCCGTCGCCCGGTCAGAGATGCCCGGCGGCGGCCGGACCAAAAGCGTCTTCGCCTATCACGAGATCGTCGAGACGCCCGAAGGCGGACCCATCGATGGCAGCGCTTGCGAGGTCCACTATAAGAGCGGCCTGTCGCCGGACTTCTACGCGTGGGTCTTTCCGCATGGCAACACGATCAGTGTTGGGACCGGCAGTGCGCACAAAGGTTTCGGCCTGAAGGACGCGACCTCGGCACTCCGCGAGGCATCGGGACTGGACACCGTGACAACAATCCGACGGGAGGGAGCCCCGATCCCGCTTAAGCCGCTTAAAAGATGGGACAACGGTCTCGACGTGCTGCTTGCAGGCGATGCGGCGGGGGTCGTCGCACCGGCCTCGGGCGAGGGTATCTACTACGCCATGTTGGGCGGGCGACTTGCCGCGAAGGCCGGCATTTCCTTCCTGGAGACGGGCGATGTGCGCGCCCTCAAGGATGCACGGCGCCTGTTCATGAAAGATCATGGACGGGTGTTCTGGGTCCTGGGGATCATGCAGCACTTCTGGTACTCGAGCGACAGCCGCCGGGAACGGTTCGTGAAGATGTGTGCCGACAAAGATGTTCAGCGGCTGACCTGGGAATCGTACATGAACAAAGAGCTGGTGCGCGGTGACCCGCTGGCTCACGTGAAGATCTTCTTCAAGGACCTCGCTCACCTGTTCGGCATCGCCTCCGCCCGATGAGTGTTCGCCGTATCGCGCCACCCGAGACACGATGGGACCGTTGATGGAGGCGCTTGTCACGTCCGGCCGGGCCTTCGACGTTGTGATCGCGTTCACCGCCGTTGAGCTTCTGATCCTGTCGGTTCTTTGGCGCCGCACGGGGCGCGGTGTTGCCCCGGCTTCCATCATGGCCAATCTCGGGGCGGCTGCGGGTCTGTTGCTGGCTGCGCGTGCCCATGCCGCGGATGCGGAGTGGTTCTGGGTGGCGGGCGCCCTGATCCTGGCGCTGGTCTGCCACCTCGCCGATTTGGCGCGGCAGTGGCGGTGGTGATGGTCGTGTCCTGCTCTTCCGAAAGATCTTGGTTCCGCCGGACGTCAGTCGTCCCCGTCGTCCCGCTTGAGCCGTCGTTTCACGATGTAGGTCCCGTAGGAGATTGCGAGGAAGACGACGGGTACGGACAGACCCGTCCAGACCGACGCGTTGTCCAGCAGCCCGGTGTCCTCTGCGGCGCTGGTGAGGTAGTAGATAAGACCGACCAGATAGTAGGTGATCGCGGCGACGGACAGACCTTCAACGGTTTGCTGGAGGCGGAGTTGAAGCCGGGCGCGCCGGTCCATGGACGCCAGCAGATCCCGGTTCTGGCCCTCAAGTTTGATGTCGACCCGCGTTCTCAGAAGATTACCGGCCCTCGTTGCCCGCTCGGCGAGCGCCGTCTGGCGGGCCGCGACCGACGCGCAGGTCCGCATAGCGGGCGCGAAACGGCGTTCGACGAACGCGCCGAGGGTCGGGTAGTCCTCAATCGACTCTTCCCGCAACTCTTGAACCCGTTCTCCCACCAGGGTGGTGTAGGCGTTCGCCGCGCTGAACCGGTAGGAGGTTCGGGCGACACTTTCCTCGACCTCCGCCGACACACTGGTCAGCGCGTCCAGAAGCTGACGCTCTCCTTCAATGGTGTTCAGGCTCCGCATGCGGTCGGTCAACTCGGTCAGCGAGTCGTCGATCCGGCGGATGCCCGGGCTCTCTTCGCGTGCCGGCGGCAGCGCCAGCATCGCCATCGCGCGGTAGGTATCGACCTCAAGAAGCCGCTGCACCAGCCGGCCGCCCTGGCGGGACAGCAACCCGCGATCATTCACCAGAATTCGAGAGAAACCGTCGGCGTGGATGCGGAAGTCCGTGGTCACATCCGCAGCACCGCCGAGCATACGCCCCCGGCACAGGCTTTCCGGCACGAAGTGGTTTGCGAAATCGACCGTCTCGGCCGGCAGACGTCCCACCGGGGCCATAGCAAGGTGAATGGCGACGACCCGGGTGCCCGGCAAACCGGTCAGCCAGTCATCCGGTACCAACTCGGCGGCGGTATCTTCGAACGGGTCTTCAAAGTGACCCTGGCGAAAGAAGGTGTAGGTCGTGAATTCGGTGTGACGCTCCCACTTGAGGCGGAAAGTGCCGAAGTCGCCTGTGAAATGGATCGCGTCCTCCGCCGGACGGGCAACGTCGAACTTCCGGCAGAGCGCCATCAGATGTGCCAACTCGACTGCCCCGTCCCGGCTCACCCCCAGCATCGCGAGATGAGACACACGATGCGGTGCCTCAACCTCCACGAACGGGCGCGCATGCAGCTCGTTCGTAAGCGCGTATCTTTGCGGATGGTCCTGAAGTTGCGGCATCGGCGTTGGTATCGCTCCGGTTCTCTAGAGGCGGCGGGTGACCGGCACCTTCGGCACCCACAGTGCAGGGGCATCGGGACACGCGCAACCGGCTCGGTATACGAAGCCCAAGGGCATATCGGATTGATGAGGCCGGTCAGCCCCCTGATCTTTAGGGGTTTATGGACAGCAGATCCCGGCCGGGACACACTCGGCAACAGAGCCGCAAAGCGCGGCGCGGCACGGACTGGGGGCCCTTGGCCACAATGAAAGCGAGTTATCCGTTCTCCGCCATCGTCGGACAGGAAGAGATGCTGCGGTCCCTGCTGATCGCCGCCGTGGACCGCTCGGTCGGGGGTGTTCTGATCTTCGGAGACCGGGGAACAGGGAAGTCCACCGCTGTGCGCGCCCTGGCTCAACTTCTGCCGGATATGAAGGTCATGGCCGGTTGTTCCTACAACTGTGACCCGGCCGCGGATCCTGGTTCGTGCACGGAAGCCTGTTCCGCCCTGCGGGCGTCGTCACGGCCGAAAACGGCCACTGTCCCCATCCCCGTCGTGGATCTGCCGCTCGGGGCAACGGAAGACCGGGTGATCGGGGCGCTTGATCTTGAACGTGCACTCACGCGGGGAGAGAAAGCGTTCGAGCCGGGTCTTCTCGCCGCCGCCCATCGGGGGTTTCTCTACGTCGATGAGGTCAACCTGCTCGAGGACCACCTGGTGGACGTGCTGCTTGATGTCGCCGCGTCTGGCGTGAATGTGGTTGAGCGCGAGGGCCTGAGTATTCGACATCCAGCGGCGTTCGTTCTTGTTGGCAGCGGCAACCCGGAAGAAGGCGAGCTTCGTCCGCAGCTTCTCGACCGGTTCGGACTCTCGGTGGAAGTCACGACGCCAACAGACATCGACACCCGGGTCGAGGTTGTTCGTCGACGGGATGCTTTCGAGCGGGACCGGTCTGGGTTCGTGGAGGCTTGGGCGAAGGAGGACGAGAAAATCCGACGCCGGATCGGCCGCGCCAAGAAGAAGCTCGATCACGTGGTGGTTCCGGATGACGTCGTGGCCCGGGCGGCCCGTCTTTGCATGTCTCTTGGAACCGACGGTCTGCGGGGCGAGCTGACATTGATCCGTGCCGCACGGGCATCCGCGGCACTCGACGGCAAGAAGTCGGTGACGGATGCGCACCTTCGCCAGGTTGCCGGACCGGCTTTGCGGCACCGGCTGCGGCGCGACCCGCTTGATGAAGCCGGGTCCACTGTCCGCGTTGACCGCGCTGTCGAGGACATCTTCGCGTCATGACACCGGCGGGCGCCATCGCCGATGCGGCGCCCGCACCGGACCCGGAGGATCCGGGTGCCGTCACCGCATGGCGGGATGCGGTTCTCGCGCTGACGCTCTTCACGGTGGATCCATTTGGCAATGGTGTGATCCTGCACGGACTGCCTGGCCCCGCGCGGGAGGAATGGTTAGCCCTTCTCACCGACCTTCTGCCTGAAAGCGCGCCTGTGCGCCGCATGCCGGCCCGAATTCCCGACGACCGGCTCCTCGGTGGTCTGGACATCGCGGCAACGCTCCGCGCGGGTCGACCTATAGCCGACAAGGGGCTGCTGGCCTCGGCCGACAAAGGGATCGTTCTTGCTGCGATGGCAGAGCGGATGCCCGGCTCGATCGCCGCCCGGCTCGCCGCGACCCTGGACACGGGCCGGGTCAACGCCGAACGGGACGGGCTCACCTTGGCGGCACCGGCCCGGATCGGTGTGGTCGCCCTCGACGAGCGTATTGAGGAGGATGAGGGAACGCCCACCGCATTGGCGGATCGGTGCGCCTACCGGATCTCCTTGGAGGGGGTCGGCGTGCGGGAAATCTTCGATGAGTCACCCGATCCGGATGCCGTCGATGACGCACGCCGTTTGCTGGGCTCGGTGACGGTTGGTGATGGGGAGATCAGGGCGCTTGTCAGCGCGGCAACGGCGCTGGGCGTTGCGTCCTGCCGGGCGGAGGCATTGGCAATCCGCGCGGCGAAGGCATCGGCTGCCCTGGATGGCCGGACGGACGTCTCAAAGGATGATGTGGTCATCGCCGCCCGTCTGGTCCTGGCGCCACGGGCCACAGTGATGCCTTTGCCGCCTGAAGAGGATGTACCGCAGCAAGCGGAAACCCCGGAAGAGCCGGACGACGCCGTCGAACAGAACAAGGGCGAAGAGGAGATCGAGCCTCTGGAGGACCTGGTTCTGGAAGCGGCGGCGGCAGCGATTCCGGCGGGTCTTCTTGAGCGGCTGAAAGCCGGGCTCCGCCGGCCGAACGCGTCGGGGGGGGACGGCAGGGCCGGAGCCGAGCAGAAATCCGCCCGGTCCGGCCGCAGGATCGGGGTGCGTCAGGGGCGGCCTCCGCCGGGTGCGCGCATCGACGTCGTCGAGACACTCCGTGCGGCGGTGCCCAAGCAGATCATCCGGCGCCAGGACGCGGCGTCAACGCAGCGCAACGACGCTCTTGTCCGTGTCCTGCCCGAGGATTTCCGGTTCGCCGCCTACAAGCATCGGAGCGCCAGCACGGTCATATTCCTGGTGGACGCCTCTGGGTCGTCCGCCCTCCACCGGTTGGCGGAAGCAAAGGGAGCGATCGAACTGCTTCTCGCCGATTGTTATGTGCGGCGGGATCAAGTGGCTCTGTTGGCTTTTCGTGGCGGCGGGGCTGATCTCCTGCTTCCTCCGACCAGATCGATGGTGCGTGCGAAGCGCAGCCTTGCCGCCCTGCCCGGCGGGGGCGGAACGCCCCTCGCCCATGGGCTTGACGGCGCACGCGGGCTTGCGGAGGCGGAGCGCCGCCGCGGAAACACGCCAAGCGTGGTCCTGCTGACCGATGGCCGGGCGAATGTTGCCCGTGACGGCAGCCACGACCGCGCCCGGGCCCGGGAGGATGCCGCATCTGCGGCACGGCTGCTCCGGTCCGACGGGGTCGGGCTGCTGCTGATCGACGTCTCCCCGCGCCCTGATCCGGCGGCCCGGGCCCTATCCGAGGCGTCCGACGCGGTTTATCTGCCGATGCCCCATGCGGACGCGCGCGCGGTATCGAAAGCGGTTCAAGGTGCTGTTCAGACCGGCCTGGCGCGCTGACGGAGGGAGAGTACGGCATGTCCACGCCGGCAAATGGGCGCCGCGAGAATGATCGGAGCGAGACTGGGCTGGATTGGGACCGCGACGGTCGGCACTGGCCCCACCGGGAGGCCAGCCGGTTTGTGGAGTCCGGCGGTATCCGTTGGCATGTTCAGACCATGGGATCGGGCCCAAGCCTTCTCCTCATTCACGGCACGGGCGCGTCGACCCATTCCTGGCGTGACGTGCTGCAGCCGTTGGCGCGGGACTTTTCCGTGATCTCCGTTGATTTGCCGGGGCACGGATTTACGGGCACCCCGGCCGGGGACGGTATGTCGCTGCCCGGCATGGCGCGTTTGCTGATGAGGTTGCTGGATGACTTGGATGTCCGGCCGACCATTGGTGTGGGCCACTCGGCCGGTGCGGCCGTTCTCCTCAGGATGTCGATGGAAGGCTCCTCATTCGAGGGTGGCATCGTATCGCTTAATGGCGCCTTGCTGCCGTTCCAAGGCCTTGCGGGCAGGGTCTTCTCCCCACTGGCCAAGATGATTGTCGTTAACCCGCTGGCCTCGTCGTTTTTCGCGTGGCGGGCCCGCTCGCCGTCGACCATCCGGAAACTGCTGGAGAGTACCGGCTCCGAGATCGGGGGAGAGGGTGCGGCGTTCTATCGGCAACTCGCCTCGGACCCCAAGCACATCGGCGCGGCCTTAAGGATGATGGCGAGTTGGGATCTTGAGACGTTTGAATCGCGGCTGCATCGGCTCGATGTCCGCTTGCTGCTGGTCGCCGGTGAGCGGGATGGCACCGTCAGTTCCGAAGTCTCCCGCCAGGTGATGGAGCGTGTTCCGGGTGCTCGGTTGCGGCTTTTGCCAAATCTTGGCCATCTCGCCCATGAAGAAGCACCGGACCTCATTTGTGATGTTATTCGTGCTCAAGCAGTGGATTGGGGCGTTTTGGATGCGAATTCATGATGTGCCAGGGTCACGACTATCTGAACGAAAGCCCAGTCCTGTGGTCTTTTGCTTTACCTTTTGCAAGAAGACCCGCACCCTGTAGGGAAATTCACGATGCTGGTCAAAAGCATCGAAGGAATGCGGATTTTGGGAGGGGGACGCGCGATGTCTGACGCAAGCGCCCGGGGGGCTGCTGCTTCCGTGTCCGATCTCGACATCTGCCGACAGATGATTCGTGTCGGGTCCCGAAGCTTCTATTCCGCATCACTCGTCCTCCCGCGCTCCGTCAGGGATCCTGCGTATGCTCTGTATGCCTTCTGCCGGTTGTCCGATGACGCGGTTGACGACGATGGGTCTGACCACGACGCCGTCGATCGACTCTACGGGCGGTTGGACCGGTTGTATGACGGTCGCCCGGACAATCATCCGGTAGACCGCGCGTTCGCCGACGTGGTGGATCGCTTTGCCATGCCCCGCGCCTTGCCGGAGGCGCTGTTGGAAGGCCTCGCCTGGGACGCGGAGTGGGATCGGGGCGACCGGGTCGATCCGCAGTACAACTCTCTCTCCGACGTGCGTGCGTACGGTGTCCGGGTGGCGGGGGCGGTTGGTGCCATGATGACGGTCTTGATGGGGGAACGCCGGCCCCACGTCATCGCCCGGGCGGTTGACCTCGGCGTCGCCATGCAACTCACCAACATTGCCCGTGACGTGGGTGAGGATGCGCGGGCCGGCCGACTTTATCTGCCTCGGGACTGGATGGTGGAAGAAGGGTTGGATCCGGACGTCTGGTTGAGACATCCCGTCTTTGATCAGCGCCTTGGGCGCGTTGTCGAACGGCTGCTCAATGCGGCGGATGGTCTTTATGAGCGGGCGGACAGCGGCATCACCGCTCTTCCCGTGAGTTGCCGGCCTGCCATCCGGGCAGCGCGATACATTTATGCCGACATTGGTCATACCCTCCGGCGGGCCGGTCTCGACTCCGTTTCCGTTCGAACGGTCGTGTCGGCACGCCGCAAACTGGCCTTGTTGGCCCAAGCGACCGCGTTCGGCAAACTCACGGCGCCTGACTTGACCCAGCCTTCAGTGCCCGAAGGACGCTATCTTTGCGAGGCCGTGGCGTCGACGGTGATTGCCAACTCGGGCCGACCGGCCGAGGCATGGTGGGATATCGACGGTCAGGCGGAGCGCGTGATCGATCTCTTCACCCGGCTCGAGAAGAGAGATCGCGAGATCAGACTCCCCTCCGCGATCAGATAGCGGAGCGGCCTTGGAAGCCAACTTCATCTTTCTTGTGGAAGGTTTGCTGGTAGGCGGCGGCGCGCTGGCGTTCGGCTTCTGGCAACTCTGGGAGCTTCGGAAACTCAAGCGTGAGCGGGAAGAGAAGGAAGCCCGTGAGCGGGAGGAAGCGAAGCGGGTGGTCTCATCAGAAGCAGAGGGCGGCCAGAGCAGCTAGAGCCAAATCATCAGCTATTGAATCACACGGTGGTTCAATAGCTGCTGTGAATTTGCCTCTAAAACAAATAGATAGAGCAGATTGACGACCTTCGCTTTGATCACAAAGTGATCCAAGCGCAGGACGATCTGCTCTAGCGGCCTGTGTGTTGGGTCGGTTGGCTCACCAAAGTGCCCGTGGCATCCGGCAGGGCAGCAGCATCTTGACGAAGGGTGAGGCGAACCTGTCGAGGTCCAGGCTTTCGTGCATGCCCGTGACCGTCTCGCCCAGGATGCGGCTCCCGATCACGGAGCGGCTGTAGAACGGGCTGTCCTCGCATCGCATCAGCTCTTGAGGGGCGCCGCCTGGATCGGCCCGGGTGGTCCGATGCACGCGCCACAGCGTTTTCTTCATCGGCGACGCGGGGGGGAGGTCGAAGGTGCTGTCCTGCCCGTCCTTATCGAATTTGAGCCCAAGCGCGACGTTGGAGTCATCTCGGCGCTCCGCCTCGTACAGAACCGCGGTTCCGTCGGACAACGTCAACCGGGACCAGTCCCACCGGCGAAAGCCCTCTTCCAGCATCGTGGACCCATAGTTCATGTCGATGTAGCCATGTCCCGACCATTTGAGATCGGGGCGGTCCAGCTCGACCTCGATCCTGGCCACGGGGGCTATGGCCCACCAGGTCTGCGTGCCCTTTGCATCAAGAGGAACGGCCCGCTGGCCAAGGCCGGACGGGTGCACCGTGACTCGTCCCCGGATCGGCAACAGGCTCGGGAAGCCGGTCTCGTTCACATCCAGAACCATCCGGTCCCGTTCCCACCGGACACTGCTTGGGCCGACTTGGAACTGCGACTTCTCCCGCTGGACCGAGGCGGCAGGCCTCTCCGTCATGGCCCATCGGGCGCCGGGACCGTAGACCGCGACGTTTAGCGCGCAGTGAGCTTCCGGGTTCCGCCTGCCAGCCACGTAGTAATAGGGCGAGAAAACACTGCCGACGAAGGCGATCAGGGTGATCGCATGCCGCCCGTCGTCTGACAGCCCGTCGACATACCACCAGGCGTATCCGCCCGGCGGAACCGTCATGTCAAACCGTGGATGCCCGTCCTCTGTGTGGCTCGGGGTAACGGATTGAGGAGCGCTGACAGTCGCGTCGTCGGCAGCGCGCCGCCGGGTCGCCGATGCAGAGGAAAGCTGGCCCGTCTCTTCGCCTGTCGGATCCTGAAGGCTCTCAATACTCATCCTGGCCGGCAATCTCGATGTGCACCCATTCCCGCTGATTCGATCGTTTTTTTGGTATGAGTGTCCAGTAAAATTGACATAGCTAGTTGACAAATCCCTACGACAGGTTTGGACTTAACCCATAACGAACGTGGGGGACGCCATGAACACGCCGACACGGATCGACCAAGCGCTGAAGTTCGCGATCGCGTCAACGGAGGCGGAAACAGCACCGCCCTTGTTGGCGGAGGCAATCCGATATTCGGTCTTTCCCGGCGGCGCCCGCATCCGTCCCAGGCTGTGTTTGGCGGTAGCCAGCGCCTGTGGCGATGACCGTCCAATGCTGACCGACGCCGCTGCCGCGTCCATCGAACTGTTGCACTGTGCGTCCCTGGCTCACGACGATCTGCCTTGCTTTGATGATGCGGCGACGCGCCGGGGCCTGCCGTCGGTCCATAAGAAATATGGCGAGGCGCTGGCCGTGCTCGCAGGGGATGCCCTTATCGTCTCAGCGTTCGAGATTCTGGCGAAGGCCAGCTTGGCCAAGCCTTCCAGACTTCCGTCATTGATGATGATCGTCGGTCAGGCGTCCGGGATGCCGTCTGGTATTGCGGCCGGTCAAGGCTGGGAAAGCGAAACGAAGATCGATTTGGAAGCCTATCATCAGGCCAAGACCGGATCGCTCTTCGCCGGCGCGACCATGGCAGGCGCGGCCGCGGCGGGTGCCGACTTCCTGCAATGGCGGGAGTTTGGACAACGGATCGGCAGCGCGTACCAGGCCGCGGACGACATTAAAGATGTGGTCTCCCCGCCTGATGAGATCGGCAAGCCGGTCGGGCAGGACGCGGCGCATCACCGGCCAAGCATCGTTGAGGATCTTGGCGTGGAAGGGGCTGTCGACCGCCTGAAGGATCTGATCGCGGGTGCGCTCGCCGCTATCCCCGACTGCCCGGGCAAGGACCCGCTTCGGGAACTGATCGTCGCGGAGACCAAGCGGTTCGTGCCCAAGGGGCTGTCGACGCAGGCTGCGTGATGGGGCTGTCCGGCGCCGTGTCGGGCGGAGCGGATGGCAAGGCTGGAGAGCCCGAGCCGTCGCGGGGCAGTTTGCGCGACAGACTTCTGGCTTTTCGTGACCGCACACTGGCCAGTCCGTCTTTTCAACGTTGGGCGGCCAGCGTGCCGCTCTTGCGTGGTATCGCACGCCGGCGCGCCCGGGATCTCTTCAATCTCTGCACCGGTTTCGTTCAAACGCAGGTGCTGACCGCCTGTGTCCGCCTGAACGTCCTTCAGTTGTTGGCGGAAGAGCCGATGGGTCTCGCGCGGATCGCAGAGCGGATCTCCGTTCCGATTGAAGGAACACGCCGCCTGCTGGACGCGGCCGTCGGAATCGGACTTTTGGAGCACAGATCAGGTGACCGCTACGGCCTCGGCGAGCGGGGGGCGGCTCTCCTCGGTAACGAGGGGGCCATGGCGATGGTCCGTCATCACCCAATGGTCTACGACGACCTGCGGGATCCGGTGGCCCTCCTTAGAGGGGAAGGACCGGCAACCCGGCTGCAGCAGTATTGGGCTTATGTGGGGCAGGACACGCCCGACGGCGTGGCGGGGACGGATGTGGCTGCCTATTCGCAGCTCATGTCCGTGTCCCAGGATTTTGTCGCTGCCGATGTGATTGCAGCCTATCCCTTTGACCGGCATCGGCGTCTGATGGACGTCGGCGGGGGAGAAGGAACGTTTCTTCGGCACGTTGCGGCGGCCCATGCCTCTCTCGAGCTTGTGCTCTTCGATCTGCCCGCGGTTGCCGCCCGTGCTGCGACGGCTTTCGCGGATGCAGGCTTAAGCGATCGTGCTCATGCGATCGGCGGGGATGCCATCGGCGGCGACCTGCCTGAGGGAGCCGACCTCATCTCGCTCGTCCGGGTGTTGCATGACCACGATGACGACGCCGTCCGCGCGATTCTTGACGCCGTGTTCAGGGCGCTCCCCGCTGACGGGCGAGTTCTGATCGCGGAGCCTCTCGCAGGGGTCCCCGGTGCGGAGACGGTCGGCACATATTTCGAGTTCTACCTCATGGCTATGGGCAGTGGCCGGCCGAGAACCTCGGGAGAGCTTCAGTCTTTTCTGGAAGAGGCAGGGTTTGAGCAGGTGAGTGTGCATGCCACCCGGCAGCCGTTGTTGACCGGCCTGATCTCCGCTCGCCGGGGTGCGTCAAAAAAGACCCCTTGAAAGAAATGTAAATCTTACTTTACGATATTCTTGGTCAAGAAGAATTGACACAGGTCAATGCAGTAGGTGGTACTCGAAGCCACGGACCGCAAAGGGGGAGGGGGAGACGGATGAAGCCCGTCGCCGTAGTTCTGGAGGCACCCGAGCGTCTTGAGTTGAGGCCGGTAACGCTGGTTCCGCCCGGCGAGGACGACTTGGTTGTCGATATCGAGTGGAGCGGCATTAGCACGGGCACCGAGAAACTCCTCTGGTCCGGGCAGATGCCCCATTTCCCTGGCATGGGCTACCCGCTTGTTCCCGGTTACGAGTCGATCGGCCGTGTGGTTGAGGCTGGCCCCAAGGTTTCAGTTGCGATCGGCACCCGGGTCTTCGTTCCCGGCGCGTCCTGCTTCGGCGATGTGCGTGGTCTGTTCGGTGGTGCTGCGTCTCGTTTGGTCGTGCCCGCAAACCGCGCGATTCCGGTCCCTGAGAGCTTGGGTGAGCGCGGCATTCTGATGGCGCTGGCAGCAACCGCGCTTCACGCGATGAGCACACCGCACGCCGCCTTGCCGGAGCTCATTGTCGGACATGGTGTTCTCGGCCGGCTGCTCGCCCGCTTGACGGTGGCGTTTGGCGGTAGCCCGGTTGTCTGGGAGCAGGATCCGGTGCGGCGGAACGGGGCAGAGGACTACCTGGTCATCGCCCCTGAAGACGACGATCGAACCGATTATGCGGCGATCTACGATGTCAGCGGGGCGGCCGATCTTCTCGATACGCTTATTGCCCGTCTCGCCCCGGGCGGAGAGATCGTTCTCGCCGGTTTCTACGCGGCACCCCTTACATTCTCGTTCCCGCCGGCCTTCATGCGCGAAGCCCGCATGCGGGTCTCGGCCGAGTGGCGCCGCGGCGACCTGGATACGGTCACAACGCTGATCGCTGACGAACGCCTGCTGCTCGACGGTCTGATCAGTCATGTGGCACCGGCAGACAAAGCCGAGGCCGCTTACCGGACGGCGTTCAGTGACCCGTCCTGTCTCAAGATGATTCTTTCGTGGAGGGATATGCCATGACACCTCCGGATACGGTCGGCCGTCAGGCGCCGTCCACACCTACCGAAGCCATGACCAAGCGCCTCCGCGAGGAGGCGGCGCGGGAGCCGGATCCGGTACCGGTCACGCCGGCGACCAAGGAAACACAGATCATCGCGATCTATGGCAAAGGTGGGATCGGCAAGAGTTTCACCCTCGCGAACCTCTCCTACATGATGGCGCAGCAGGGCAAGAAGGTGCTGCTGATCGGGTGCGACCCGAAATCCGACACCACTTCGCTGCTGTTCGGTGGCAAGGCCTGCCCGACGATCATCGAGACGTCCTCCCGCAAGAAGGCGGCGGGCGAGGACGTCCAGATCGGCGACGTCTGCTTCAAGCGGGACGGCGTTTTCGCAATGGAGTTGGGCGGACCCGAGGTCGGCCGGGGTTGCGGCGGCCGCGGGATCATTCACGGCTTTGAGCTTCTCGAGAAGCTGGGCTTCCACGACTGGGGCTTCGACTACGTCCTGCTCGACTTCCTTGGGGATGTGGTCTGCGGCGGCTTCGGCCTGCCGATCGCCCGGGACATGTGTCAGAAGGTGATTGTGGTCGGCTCCAACGACCTTCAGTCCCTGTACGTTGCGAACAACGTCTGTAGTGCTGTCCAGTACTTCCAGAAGCTCGGCGGCAATGTTGGCGTGGCCGGCATGGTCATCAACAAGGACGACCACACAGGCGAGGCTCAGGCGTTTTGTGACTCCGTCGGCATCCCGGTGCTGTCCGCCATTCCCGCCGACGAAGACATCCGCCGCAAGAGTGCGAACTACGAGATCATCGGCCGTCCCGGCGGCCATTGGGCACCGCTGTTTGAAGCGCTCGCCACCAATGTCGCCGAGGCACCGCCGGTCCTTCCGGCCGCCCTCGACCAGGACGGCCTCCTGGGCCTCTTCAAGAGCGAGGAAACCGGCCGGGATGTCGTTCTGGAACCGGCGACCATGGCGGATATGTGCGGCGTCGAGCACGTCGAGAAGCCGTCGCTCGAAGTCATTTACGACACCGTCTGACCCCTAAACCGAAAGTCCAAGGACCCGAGACCACTATGACCGACACCCTTGATAGAGACGTGAACACGAGAGCGGAGCCAGACCTGGCCGCCGCATCGTCGTCGTCCGTCTCGACGCCGGACAAGGCGGGTGCGGATCTTGGGTGCCACGCAGGCAAAGAGAAGCTGCGCGCCTCCGCCATGGCCGCCGGAAACGGCGAGATGATGGAGCGCTTCGCTGCGGACTACCCGATGGGTCCCCATGACCAACCGCAAAGCATGTGCCCTGCATTCGGATCGCTCCGGGTCGGTCTGCGTATGCGGCGCACGGCGACCGTACTCTCGGGGTCGGCTTGCTGTGTCTACGGTTTGACCTTCACATCCCATTTCTATGGTGCGAGGCGGTCGGTCGGCTACGTGCCGTTCAACTCCGAGACCTTGGTGACCGGTAAACTGTTCGAGGACATTCGCGAGGCGGTCTACGCGCTTGCGGATCCGGACCTTTACGACACCATCGTCATCACCAATCTGTGCGTGCCGACCGCGTCCGGTGTGCCGCTCCGGTTGCTCCCGGATGAGATCAATGGTGTCCGGATCGTCGGCATCGACGTGCCGGGCTTCGGTGTGCCGACCCATGCCGAGGCCAAGGATGTGCTCGCCGGCGCCATGTTGGCGTACGCCCGTAGGGAAGCGCAGGCCGGGCCGGTCCAGGCGCCCAAGGGCGGTGTTTCCGATATGCCGACGGTAACCCTTGTCGGCGAGATGTTCCCCGTTGACCCGGTCATCATCGGCAAGCTGTTGGAGCCGCTCGGGCTTTCAACGGGTCCTGTGGTGCCCACGCGGGAGTGGCGCGAGCTCTACACGGCCCTCGACTGTGCAGCCGTGGCGGCCATCCACCCGTTCTACACCGCCTCTTTCCGCGAGTTCGAAGCGGCCGGTCGGCCCATCGTCGGCTCCGCGCCTGTGGGTCATGACGGAACAGCCGCCTGGCTTGACGGCATCGGGGATGCCTGCGCTGTGCCGAAGGCGAAGGTGGATGCCGCGAAGAATGCGATCCTCCCGGCAATCCGGGGTGCTTTCGCGGCCAACCCGATCAAGGGCCGGATCACACTTTCCGGCTACGAGGGCTCGGAGCTTCTCGTCGCTCGGTTGCTGATCGAAAGCGGTGCGGACGTTCCGTATGTCGGGACGGCCTGCCCGCGGACCCGGTGGTCGGACCCGGACCGGGAATGGCTGGAAGAGCGGGGCGTCCACGTGCAGTACCGGGCTTCGCTCGAGCAGGATGTCGCCGCGTTCAAGGAGTTCCGCCCCAATCTCGCCATCGGCACCACGCCGGTGGTCCAGAAGGCCAAGGAAGCCGGGACGCCGGGTCTTTACTTCACCAATCTGATCTCGGCGCGCCCCCTGATGGGCCCTGCTGGCGCCGGTTCGATCGCTCAGGTCGTCAACGCGTCCATGGGGCAGCAATCCCGGTTCGACGAGATGAAGGCCTTCTTCGAGGGCGTGGGGACGGGCCATGCGGCCGGCGTCTGGGAAGACACACCCAAGGAGCGGGCCGCCGTCGCCAAACCAAAGGTCGTCTCGCGGCAGAAGACGCTCGACGGCGCGATCGGGGGAGGCGTCTGATGCTCGTTCTCGATCACGACCGCGCGGGCGGATATTGGGGCTCGGTCTACGTCTTCACGGCGATCAAGGGCCTGCAGGTCATCATCGATGGCCCTGTGGGATGCGAGAACCTCCCGGTGACCTCGGTGCTTCACTACACCGACGCCCTGCCGCCCCACGAGTTACCGATCGTCGTCACCGGTCTTTCTGAGGAAGAATTGGGCCAGACGGGAACCGAGGACGCGATGAAGCGGGCGCACGGGACCTTGGATCCCAGCCAGCCCAGCGTGGTCGTCACCGGCTCCATCGCCGAGATGATCGGGGGTGGTGTGACGCCCGAGGGCACCTCGATCCAACGCTTTCTGCCGAGAACGATTGATGAGGACCAGTGGCAGAGCGCTGATCGCGCGATGAACTGGCTCTGGACCGAGTACGGTTTGAAGCGTGGCAAGATGCCGAAAGAGTCGAAGCGGGAAGAGGGCGCGAAGCCGAGGGTCAACATCATTGGCCCGATCTACGGCACGTTCAACACACCCTCCGATCTCGCCGAAATCCGCCGCCTTATTGAAGGCATCGGATGCGAGGTGAACATGGTCTTCCCGCTGGGGAGCCACCTCGCCGATGTGGGCCGTTTGGTCGACGCGGACGTCAATGTCTGCCTCTACCGCGAGTTCGGGCGGATGCTCTGCGAGTCCCTTGGAAAGCCATACCTTCAGGCACCGATGGGCCTTCACTCCACCACCAAGTTCCTCCGCACCCTGGGTGCACTGACTGATCTGGATCCCGAACCGTTCATCGAGCGGGAAAAGCACACCACCATCAAGCCACTCTGGGATCTTTGGCGGTCAGTCACCCAGGACTTTTTCGGGACGGCAAGCTTCGGGATCGTGGCGAGCGAGACCTATGTGCGCGGCCTCCGGAACTTCCTGGAGGAGGAGCTCGGATTGCCTTGCACCTTCGCGGTGCCGCGGCTGACCGGCGCAAAGACGGACAACGCCGGGATTCGGGACAAGATCCGTGAGAACACGCCCCTGATGATGTTCGGTAGCGTGAATGAGCGCATGTATCTCGCGGAGATTGGTGCCAAGTCGATCTTCATCCCCGCGTCTTTCCCGGGTGCCATCATCCGGCGCCACACGGGCACGCCCTTCATGGGCTATGCCGGGGCGACGTATGTGGTCCAGGAAGTCTGCAACGCGCTCTTCGACGCCCTCTTCAACATCATCCCGCTGGCGACGAACCTGGATCAGGCGGACGCCACGCCCGCACGCCGGGAGCGGGAACTGACATGGGATGACGCGGCCCGGTCCGCACTCGACGCGGCGGTTGAAAGCGAACCCGTCCTGGTCCGCATCTCCGCGGCGAAGACACTGCGTGATGCAGCGGAGGCCGCAGCCCGCCGGGACGGTGTGGCGCGGGTAACCCAAGAGCACTTCAACGCGGCCCAAGCGGCCACGGGACAGGGGAGGGCGGCATGACCTCTCGCGCCCTGTCCGCGGGCGGCCGGATGCATCCGACCGCACCCGCTTTTCCAAGGACCCGAACAGGGGAGGATACCAGCATGGCCATCACCAGCATGACCCGGACGGCTCACGCCTCGCGCGCGACGTCGGATCTTTGGGAGTACCGGCTGCTCTTCGCGATCTGTTTCGTCTTCTTTCTCCTGGCCGCCATCGTCGGGCTGTTTCTGCCCCGGTCGGCCAGCGCGACACCGCGCGGCTCCATCGTGAAGCAGGCGCGTGAGACCGCGGGAACGATCGCACCTTACGCCTTCCGAGGCTGAGGACACGGAATTCCCGTCCGGGCAACCGGTCGGGAATGCGCCGGGGGTGACATCCCGGCAATCCCCGCCGCGCGGGATTTGCGCGGTAACCGCCGTAAGGCTCTGCAAGGAGTAAAACGGATGGCAGACGACAAGACCCTCTCGGGCCTGTCGGCGAGTGAGGCTCAAGAGTTCCATAACATGTTTGTTACGGGCTTTATCGGCTTCACCGTCATTGCCGTTATTGCCCACTTCCTCGTGTGGCAATGGCGTCCCTGGATCCCGGGTGATGGAGGCTACGCGTCGTTGATCGACGGCGTTCAATACGCTTCCACGCTCATTCGGTCCCACATCGGGTAGGGGAGGAGACGACAATGTGGAAAATCTGGCTTCTGTTCGATCCCAGAAGAACACTGGTCGCGCTCGCAACCTTCCTGTTCACGCTCGCCATACTGATCCATTTCATCATGCTCAGTACGGACCGGTACAACTGGTTCGAAGGTGCAGCCGTGAGCTCGAGTGCTGTCAGCCCGGCCATCATGGCGCCGGCTTCGACCAAACGGTCGGCCATCGTCTGACGACCAAAGAAAGAGGTGGTGGACGTCGACCGGCACCCGTGCCGCCGTCGTCCACCACCACCCAAAGCAGAGTCGCGGGCGATCGGGCCCGCGGCGTGGGAGCAGCGAAGGGGGACGAGCAATGGCGATGCTCAACTTCGAGAGGAAGTACCGCGTTCGCGGTGGAACGCTGATTGGCGGCGACCTGTTCGACTTTTGGGTCGGGCCTTTCTATGTCGGCTTCTTCGGTGTCACGACGTTCTTCTTCGCGACGCTGGGAACGGCCTTGATCATCTACGGTGCGGCTCTCGGGCCGACCTGGAACATCTGGCAGATCAACATCGCTCCGCCGGATCTGTCTTATGGATTGGCCCTTGCGCCGCTGAAAGAGGGCGGCCTGTGGCAAATCATCACCATATGCGCGATCGGTGCGTTCTGTTCATGGGCGCTTAGAGAAGTCGAGATCTGCCGCAAGCTTGGCATGGGCTATCACGTCCCTGTCGCCTTCGGTTTCGCGATCTTCGCCTATGTCACGCTCGTCGTGATCCGGCCGCTTCTGATGGGCGCATGGGGTCATGGTTTCCCCTACGGCATCATCAGTCATTTGGACTGGGTGTCGAACGTCGGCTACCAGTTCCTGCACTTCCACTACAATCCCGCACACATGCTCGCGGTCGCGTTCTTCTTCACGACCTGCCTCGCCTTGGCATTGCATGGTGCGCTGGTCCTCTCCGCGACCAACCCCGGCAAGGGGGAAGTGGTGAAGACGCCGGAGCATGAAGACTCTTTCTTCCGGGATACCATCGGCTACTCGATCGGGACCCTCGGTATTCACCGTCTTGGGCTCTTCCTGGCGCTGAGTGCAGTGTTCTGGAGTGCCGTCTGCATCGTCATCAGCGGCCCGTTCTGGACCCGCGGTTGGCCGGAATGGTGGACCTGGTGGCTCGACCTGCCGATTTGGTCCTGATGCGAGGATTTCGATATGGCGACTTATCAAAACATCTTCACAAGTGTTCAGGTCCGGGGCCATCCGGAGATGGGCATTCCCACCGCCGAGGGGCAGGAAGGCCGCCAAGGTGAGCCGTTCTTCTCCTACTGGTACGGCAAGATCGGTAACGCGCAAGTCGGCCCGATCCATCTCGGCTGGCTCGGCATAACCTCTCTCATCTGCGGCTTCATCGCGTTCGAGATCATCGGTCTCAACATGTGGGCCTCGGTGGGGTGGGACCCGATCGAATTCGCCCGGCAGTTGCCGTGGCTGGCGCTGGAGCCGCCGCGTCCCGAGTACGGACTGTCGATACCGCCCTTGCAGGAAGGGGGATGGTGGCTTCTCGCCGGTCTCTTCCTCACGGTCGCGATCATGCTGTGGTGGGTCAAAATCTATACCCGGGCCCGAGCGCTCGGCATGGGCACCCATGTGGCATGGGCCTTCGCGGCCGCCATCTGGCTCTATCTGGTCCTGGGCTTTATCCGGCCGATCGCCATGGGGAGCTGGGCGGAAGCAGTACCGTTCGGGATCTTCCCGCACCTTGATTGGACGGCGGCGTTCTCCATCCGGTACGGAAACCTGTTCTACAACCCCTTCCACATGCTCTCGATTGCGTTCCTGTACGGCTCCGCGCTTCTGTTCGCCATGCATGGCGCCACGATCCTCGCGGTCACCCGTTATGGCGGCGAACGTGAGATCGAGCAGATCACTGACCGGGGCACCGCGTCCGAACGCGCGGCACTCTTCTGGCGGTGGACCATGGGCTTCAACGCAACGATGGAGTCCATTCACCGCTGGGCATGGTGGTTCGCGGTCCTGTGTCCGCTGACAGGCGGCATCGGGATCCTGTTGACCGGTACGGTTGTCGACAACTGGTACCTCTGGGCCGTCAAGCACGACGTCGCACCGGCCTATCCCGTCATGTATCCGGGCGTCGTCGACCCGGTCGGTGGAGGCAACTGATGAAGCCCGTACCCTCATTGACGATTACGGCGCTGGTGCTGTTCGGCATCGCGCTGATCTTCACCCCGGACTGGGACCGTCCACCCGTCGACGTCGAGCAGATCGGCTATCGCGGCACGGCGGTCGAGCAAGTCACCAATCCGCGTCGCGTCGCCGACCACATGTCGGAGAACATGGCGCAGGAAGCGGTGTACGAGCTTACCAAGGAGGGCGATCTCGCCGGCGAGGTCTACGAGAACGTCCAGGTTCTGGGGCATCTGCCGGAGGAGCAGTTCACCCGTCTGATGGCGGCGATCACCGAGTGGATCGCCCCGGAAGAAGGCTGCACATACTGCCACAACCCGGATAATCTTGCCTCTGATGACGTCTATACCAAGATCGTCTCCCGGCGCATGATCCAGATGACCCAGCATCTCAATGAGACTTGGTCGGACCATGTCGGCGGGGCGGGCGTGACCTGCTACACTTGTCACCGTGGCAACGCCGTGCCGGAATACATCTGGACGACGGACAATGCCTCCAAGGACGGGCCGGGCTTCACGCCGGTTGAGTATGGCCAGAACCGGGCCAACCCGAACGTGGGCCTGACATCGATGACCAACGAGCCTTTCTCGGCCCTGATCGTCGATAAGGACTCCATCCGGATCCAGCCGCAACAGGCTCTTCCGGCGGGAACCGGAGCGAGCATCCAGGATACCGAGCAGACCTATGCCCTGATGGTGCACATGTCGAGCGCGCTCGGGGTCGGATGCACGTACTGCCACAACTCTCGCGTCTTCTCGAGCTGGGAAGAGAGCAGCCCGCAGCGTACGTCGGCCTGGCATGGTCTCGAGATGGTTCGGAATATGAACGTCGAGTATCTGGACCCCCTGGCGTCCGCACTTCCTGACAACCGGAAGGGACCGGACGGGGATGCTCCGAAAGCGTTCTGCATGACCTGCCACCAGGGCGCGCCGAAGCCGCTCTACGGGGCCAACATGATCAATGATTATCCGTCCCTGATGGGGCCCGGAAAGAACTGATCCAAGCGGCATTACCCGTCGCACCGAACAGCGTAAGAAGGCCGGCCATGTGCCGGCCTTTTTCTCTTCAAGTCCCAGAGGTCTGGTTCAAGGTCTGTGGTCTCCGCCCCACCCGATGCCAAGGACCGGGTACAGCGCTGTCCTGTTTGAGCAGGACTCACTTGCGGTCGTGGTCGCGTGTCAGGCAGTTTCATAGAGGATCGGTAGTATCGAAGCGCAACTATATTTAGTAAAAATCTTGTTGCCATGAAAATATGAAACCTGTATAAATTGGTGTGGCGAACTTCCGAGTATTATAGAGTATCGATTTAGTTATCAGGACGCTGATTGGTACAATAACATCCAAAATGTGGAGTCGATTACTCTAAAGTGTGGCAAGATCTATAGATCGCAATTGGCGAACTCGAGTTTCTGTAAAATTTCCCAGTTTCATAGAATGAATATCAAAAGAAGTTTTAAACCAAAAAATATCTGGGGGTCTCTTCTTATGCCGATTGATCCAGAGATAGGAAAAAAGGAAAAACTGACGGTTTCTCAAGGAGAGGTGAGGTTTATTAATGGTATTTTTGGCCGAACACTAGGCCTTTTGGTGGCCATGGTCTTGGTGCTCTTTGTGCCGTGTTACTACTACCTGACGTCAACTGTTGTGGAACGTCAGGAAAAAAGCATCAAAGAGAATACCGAATTCTTGACGTCCCTGCAGGCGGAGGCCGTCAGTGGCCCCCTTTGGGACTTTGAGGAGGATGTGATCGAGGCTTTGGTGGCCGCGCTGCAAAAGATGCCGGACTTTCAAGCGGCATGGGTGGAATCCCCTGAGAAGGAAGTCCTCTACAGTGCGGGAACCGCCGTTGCTGCAGCAGACGTCATCCAGTTTAGCGCGCCGATCATCTTCTCCGAGGATGAGGAGCGAACGGAGTTGGGGACCTTCTACATCCAACTGTCGTTGGTTGACCTTCATGAAGAGTCACTGGCGCTGAGCATCGCGTTCGCGATTGGGGGTGCGATCTTCCTGATGATCTTCGTTGCCGCGATGGCGGTCGTTATCCGCAGCTTCACCAAGCCGCTCAAAGAGATGGCTTACGTGATGGATCAGTTGGCGGCGGAGAACCTGGAGGTGACCGTCTCCGCGACAAGCCGAAAGGACGAGATCGGGCGGATGGCGCAGACGGTCCAGGTGTTCAAGGACAATGCGCTCCAGATGAGAAAGCTGCATTTGGACCGCGTGCGTCTTCAGGAGGAAGTTGAGACCAACAAGCGGGCGGAGCGGCGTGCGCTGGCCGATGACTTCCGGTCGAGAATCGGAGATTCCTTGCGGGGCGTCACCTCGGCCGTCTCCGAACTGGAAACCAATGCCGGTGGCATGAACCACGTCATCGACGACGTCAGAAGCAATTCGACGGAAGTGAATATCGCCGCCAACACAATGGCGGAGAACGTCAACTCCGTTGCCGGGGCGACGACGGAGCTGACCGGATCGATCCAAGAAATAAGCGCCAGGGCCGCGGACGCGACTGAGAAAACCAACGAGGCGCAGACCCACATCCAGCAAACCAACAGCCAGATCCAAGGGTTGAGCGAGGCGGTGCTCAGCATCGGGCACATCGTCGGGATGATCAGCGATCTTGCCCGGCAAACCGACCTGCTTGCCTTGAACGCGACGATCGAGGCAGCCAGGGCGGGGGAGTACGGCAAGGGCTTCTCCGTCGTCGCCTCGGAGGTCAAGAGCCTCGCCAATGAAACGGCCAAGGCGACGGAAGAGATCTCAACGGTGGTGTCGTCTATCCAAAACGAAACGGACAGAGCCGTCTCCGGCGTCCAGGCGGTTGAGGATCTCATCGCCCAGGTGACCACCATGACATCCAACATCGCCCTGGCGGTGGAACAGCAAAGGGCTGTGACCGGAGAGATCGCGGGCAATGCCGAAAGTGTCTCGGTTCAGGTCAGCGGGGTGGCGGAGAACATGAACCGAATTCAAACGTCGGTTACGAATGCCAGTGAGAAATCCAGTGTTGTGTTCAGTACCGCTGAGAATCTGGCTCAGCAATCATCAAGATTTCAAGGCGCCGTGGACGAATTCATTGAGAGCATCACGGCTTAACAAAGAGGAGGATCGAAAGTATGAGGGCAGGTATTTTTTTGGGAATCATTCTGTCATTTATGGCGGTCCAAGCCCAAGCGCAGGATTACAAGTTTGTCTCAATCGAAGGGTTGATCGAACAGGAAGTCGGCCGGGAAATCATTCCCGTCATCTACGAGAAGCTGGGCTTGAGCGTTGAGATCACGCCGCTCGCTGGGAAACGCGCAGAGCAGGAAGCGACGACTGGCCGCAAAGATGGCGAGATCATGCGGATCTTCTCTTATGGCCAGAACAATCCGACCACCCTCCGTGTCCCTACGCCGTACTACAAACTGGAGACCATGGCCTTCGTGAAGAAGGATTCAGGCATCAAGATCACCTCCAAGGATGATTTGCGGCAGTACAAGGTCGCCAAGGTCTCGGGTGTGAAACACACCGACAATCTGTCAAAAGGGTTGTCCGGCGTGAAGGACGCAAAATCGACAGCCAGTATGATGAAGATGCTGAATGCCGGTCGGGTCGATGTGGCCCTGACGAACACGGTCGACGGACTTCTTGTTCTCAAGGAAATCGGGGTGACGTCCATCACGCCAATGGACAAGCCTTTGGCTGAGCTAGACCTCTATCATTACCTTCACGAGAGCCACGCGGACATGGTCGCAA
The DNA here is from genome assembly GCA_963691835.1 of Thalassobaculaceae bacterium. GTDB lineage: Bacteria > Pseudomonadota > Alphaproteobacteria > Thalassobaculales > Thalassobaculaceae. Next base: position 905,720 of record OY829383.1, on the reverse strand, counting down.
AAGTTGACGCCGCCATTCAGGAGATGGTGGCGTCCGGCGAGATGAAGTCCGTGGTTGCGGGCGCCGAGAAGAAGATCATCGGCAACTGACATCTCTCGTAAACGCCTGTGTGAAGAGGCCGGTCGTTCACCGGCCTTTTCGATTCTGTTGTCGTGACGGTCAACATGAACATCGTCAGCTAGGGCCTAAGGCGCGGCGGTATTGACGACACTGACGGATCAGGCCGAAGCGCTCCGCACCAGCATCGACGGTTTCCTGAACAAAGTCCGAGCTGCGTGACGCCCGGCGTTCCGCTGTCCAGAGCCAGACCCGTCAACCTTCCCTGGGAACACGGAACAGCATGGCGTAGAGGACAGGCACCACGCCCAGGGTCAGTATCGTGCCCACCCCAAGGCCGAAGGCCATCGCGTTAGACATGCCGTAGAACAGGGGATCACGCGACAGGATCAAAGGCAGCAGCCCCAGGATCGTGGTGATCGTCGTCATGATGATCGGGCGCAGGCGCATCACGCAGGCTTCCACGATCGCCTCGCCCGGTGACCGTCCCGCCGCGCGCTCCAAGTCGATACGGTCGATCAAGACGATCGCGTTGTTGATGATGATCCCGGCGAGCGAGTAGATCCCCAAAGTGACCATGAAGCCAAAGAAGGAGCCGGTTGCCACGAGACCGATGGACGCGCCGATCAGAACCAGAGGAATGGTCAGCACGATGATGAGCGCGCGCCGGTAGGAATTGAACTGACCGACAAGCAAAAGGATGATCACGCCGATCATCATGGGCACGCTGGCGCCCAGCGCCTCCTGGGCTTCGGCCGACTGCTCGATCACGCCGCCATATTCGATGCGGTGGTTCACAGGCAGATCCTCGGCGAGGGCCGCGACCATCGGGTCGACCACGACTTTGAGATTCTCTGCCGTTGTGACCGTGCTTTTCGCCTCGACGGTGACGGTGCGGAATAGGTCTTCCCGCTCGATGCGGGCGTATTGGTTCACCGGCTCGAAATCAGCGATCTGGAAGAGGGGCACGTTCTCCCCCCGCTCGGCAGAGTAGACACTCATCGACCGCATGCGATCGAGGTTGAAGCGTTCACCCTCCGCGGCGCGGAACAGGATCGGGATGATGTCGCTGCCGTCCCGGAACTCCGTGATGGGAATGCCGACGAAGTACGCCTCCATGGACGTGGCGATATCGCTGGAGGTGATGCCCGCACGGCGGGCGCGCTGCTGGTCGACGCGGACCAGAACCTTGGTGTCGCGGTTCTCCCAGTTGTTGCGGATGTCGATGGTGCCTGGGATACCCCGGAACATCGCCTCAAGTTCCTTGGCCTTGGCATAGATCACGTCTGCATCCGGTCCGACGACCTGGATCTCGAGCTTGCTGGAGTCGCTTGGGCCCAGGAACATCCGGCTGACGCGGACGAACAGATCCGGGAACTGATCGTTGAAACCGTCCCGCACCGCTTGGAGCGTTGTGTCCATGTTCAAAGTCTCGTCCACGTTCAGAACGAGGAACCCGGTGTTGGGGGCCGGATCGCCCGGGGAGAGCGACAGCACGAACCGAGGTCCGCCATAGCCCACATGCCCGAGGTAAGAGACGACGTGAGGGAACTGCTCCCGGTCATCCAGCATCTCGAAAACGGACCGCATGCGCCGGTCCATCGTCCGGGAGGACGTTCCGGCCGGGAGCTCGACGTAGACAAGGACCTGGTTTCGGTCGGAGTCCGGGAAGAATTGCTTCGGCACGATTGTCATCAGATAGCCGGAGCCAACCAGCATCAGGAGCATCAGGCCAAGGAACACGACCCGCCATCGCAGCGCCCAATGGAGAAAGGCGCGATAGGGACCGTAAAGCCGGGCGATCAGGCCACCGCGCTCGCCCTCCTTCGCTGGGGTGACTTTCAGGAACATGTGGCACAGGGTCGGGGTGACACAGAGCGCCAGCACCCACGAGATCAGCAGCGAAATAATAATCACCAGCGAGATCGAGCGCGTGTACTCGCCCGCGACATGTTCCGCCAGCATCAACGGCAGGAACACGAGGATCGTCGTGAGGGATGAGATGAGAAGCGGGACCGCTAGCTCTCCGCCGCAGTTCTTTAGCGCGATGTCCCTTGCGTCCCCGCTTTCCAGCCGCCGCTTGAAGTCTTCCGCGACGACGATGCCGTTATCGACAAGAAGCCCCAGCGCGATGATGAGCGTGGCGAGGCTCATCCGTTCGAGTTCCATCCCGAAGATGTTCATGAAGGCGAGAGTGGATAGCATCACGAACGGGACGATGGCGCCGACGATGAGGCCGGTCCGGACGCCGAGAAAGATCAGGACCACGATCAGAACGATGACCAGTGTCTGCATCACACTGTTGGAAACGCCGAAGACTGTTTGCGCGACCTGATCCGCCTGATAGGTCGCGATCTCCAGCGACATGCCGACGGGAAGCGTCTGTTCGATCTCCTTCAGCGTTGCCCGGGCCCGGGGCCCGTACTCGAGCACGTTGTACCCTTCGAGCATGGAGATCCCGAAGATGATCGCCTGCTCGCCATTGAAGTAAGAGACCCGGCTCGGTGGATCCACATAGCCAAACGAGATGTCGACGATGTCCGACAAGGCGACCACCTCGTCGCCGGTCTGGAGTGTGATCAGAGTGTCGCCGATGTCCGCGAAGCGGTCGAAATTGCCCGTCGGCTCAATAATGAAGGACTTCGCCCCCGTATCGACCGACCCGCCGGGTTGAATGATGTTTTGTTGTTGCAGGATGTCCGTCAGTTGCGCGGGCGATATCCCGAGACGGGCCAGCTTTGCGTTGGAGATCTCAAGATAGATGCGCTCTTCCTGCACACCGAGCAGGCTTATCTTCTTGGTGCCCTCCACGCCGTACATGACATCGCGGACGTGCTTTGCGATGTCGTACTTCGCACCCATAGTGAAGTCCGGTGCCTGCAGCACGGCGGTAATGACCGCCACGTCACCGAACTCGTCATTCACTTCGCTGGTCTGGGTACCGTCCGGAAGGTCACCCTGGGTTTCCGTTACCTTGTTGCGGAGGTCCTGCCAGATATCGTCGAGATTGTCGTATCGGTCCTGGATCGAGACGTGGATGACCGATGTGCCGGTCATGGAGGTCGATGTGACCTCCTCGACCTCAGCTATGCGGCGGATGGCCCGCTCCAATTTCGTCGTGATCAGCTCTTCGACCCGGTCCGGGCTCATCCCGGAGAACCGGGTGGTGACCACGGCTTCCCGGATTGTGATCTGCGGGTCCTCTCGTGCGGGAAGGGTGAAGAAGCTCACCGCGCCGTATACGAGGAAGATGGCCAGGATCAGGAAGACGAGCTTCCGCCACGCGAAAGCAATCTCGGAGAAGTTCATGGTGCCGCCCCGCCCGTCAGTTCATGATCCGGGGGCCGACATCCATTAGCGTGACCTTCTGGCCGTCATAGAGATAGGGCAGGCCCGCGACGGCGATGATCTCGCCGGGCTCGAGGCCAGCGGAGATGAAGACCTCGTTGTTGATGATGTTCTCCGTCTGAACCGTTCGTTGCCGGACCACACCGGCAGCGGCGTCATAGATGAACGCAAAGGTCTCCTGGCCGGGGCCCGCGATCAGGGCCGTTGGAGGCACCCGCACGATCTGGCCTGAATAGCCGGTTCGGCCCTGCCCCTCGAAAACGAAATCCACCTCCGCGCTCATGCCGACCCGCAGGCCGTCGACGGGTGTGGTCAACAGCAAGGTGATCGGGAAGGCGCTTGCCGTCTCCACCTGCGTGCCGATCTCGGTCACCGTTCCGGCCACCAATGTGCCGGGAATGGCGGGGAAATGAATGTCGAAGTCCGTGTTCTTGCTGATCGAGCCGATCAGTGTTTCCGGCGCCATGACGGAGACTTCCAGGCCGTCGTCGCCTTCGATCTGAAGAATGGTCTGTCCGGCTGAGACTTGCTGCGACGGCTCAACCTCTCGGCTTGTGATCACCCCGTCGTAGGGTGCGCGCAAGGCCGTATCGCCGAGGTCTTTCCGGCTCAACTCAAGCTGCGCGTCCGCGATGGCGACATTGCTTTTCGCCCGGTCCAGCGCCGCGCGCGCGTTGTCCAGAGCCGCTACCGAGACCCAACCCTTCTGATAGAGCTCGGACTGACGTTGGAACGTGTTCTCGGCTTCCACAAGGACGGCTCTCGCCTCTGCCAACTGCCCCTCTGAGGCGGCGGAACTGAGCTGATAGCTGCTCTCGTCCAGCTCTGCCAGCACCGTCCCGGCCGTGACCACGTCACCGAGCTTCACATGGACGGCCTGAACCTTGCCACCGACTTCGAAGGCGAGATCCGCCTGCTTGGCCGCCTGAACCGTTCCGGGAATTCGCCGCATCTGCTCCAGACGGGACGCGCTGACTTCCATCCACGCGATCGGACGAATGGCGGGCTCCGCCACGACCGTTTCTTCCTCCGGCAGGCAGGCCGTCAAGGCCACGCTCAAGACCGTCACCGCATATGCCAGACGCCACCGCATGCCCGTTCTCCGATATCAGGAAAGACGCACCTAAAACTGGTTAACACGAGCTTACGTAAGCTCGACCATCAAAGAAAGCGGCGTTATTGCGGCAGCGGGAGCCTAGCGGGTCCGGCGAGCATGACTTGTATCGGGCCAATCTGTGCACGGTGTCTTACTGTTTTGTCGAGACGGCCGGCCCCTGTTTCTGGCAAGACACCGGAACTGAACGTGCCGGCCTTATGGCTCGGGGACCGCTGTGAAGACCGTGACCAGTTTCGAGACTTGCCTTGAACGACCCCATTTCACCATCGCACATCGCTTTTCAAGGGTTGGCCGATCCCCAAGCCATCCTCGATGCCCAAGGCGCACATACGCCGCTTTCAGAGCAGTCTGTTGAGGAAATCCTTGCCTGCCACCGTGCGCTGGGATCGGCTGTATCGCCGCACTTGGCCGAGGGGTGGCGGCCTGCTGGCGTCGAGGCTAACAAATTCGATTATCCGCTTACCTCGGAGAGCTTGAGGCGTTTCGCCGCGCACTATTTCCTCAGCATCGGTTTCGAGAGCCTGAACGATCACCTCGTCGAGGACTCGGATGCTTTGGAAGCCGGCGCACCCGTGCCCACCCCGAGCGCTAAGGCGCTGGCCTGGTACGAAGCCCGAACGCTGGAGTGGGGATCGGCGGAGGCGACCCGCGTAAACCGGATCACGCCGGATCTCGTCCCGCATGTCCTGGCACTGATGAACGAGCCCGCGGAGATTGGCGGTGTTTTCGGGTCGGTCGCACTCGGTGATCTACAGGTGCGGACGTCTTTTCACGCGGCCCGGGTCAGTTGGCGCGCACCGGCGCTTGTCGGTCTGCTGAAACGGGTCCCGGATCGGCTGGTCGAGATTGGTGGCGGGCATGGCCGGTTCATTCGGGACATGGCGCTCTTGTCCCCGGCCACACGACTGGTCCTTACGGACTTGCCCTTCAACATGATCATAGCGCTGCGTTACCTCCGGGAGTATTTCGGAGGTGATGTGAACCGGTGCATCCTGCCGGAGGATGGTTTCGACCCATCAGCACGAATCAACATCGTTGCGCCCTGGCGATTGGGCGAAGTCACCGAACCGGTTGATGCTGCCGCCAACTTCCTGTCTTTCCAGCATATGGATGCGGTGAATCTAGCCTACTACGGTGATCATATTCGCCGGCTCGGGGTTCGCTCGCTCCTGCACGTCAATCGAACGGACGGGCGTTGGTCTCATGAGATGGGGATCGACGATTACCCGTTCAGAGACGGGTTCAAGTCGGTCTTCCGCGAGCCGGTATGGGGTGTTGGCGCCTCCGCGGACGCCGCACAGCACACCATTGATCTCGAACTGCTGGAGGCTTGAGCCTGCGGGTTTCCGGTCGAGGGCCGTGATGGGATTGGATACTTGCCAACGGCTTTCTTCCATCCAACTCACGCCCTATTGTCCGGCCAATCCCCCTAAATCGCCAGCGGTCGCCGCCGGCGGCAGCACAGGAGAAACAACTCATGCAGGACCTGACTGTCTATCTGTCCGGTGAAATCCATACTGACTGGCGCGAAACGATCCAGAACGGTGCTGCCGATGCGGGATTGCCGGTCATCTTCAGGGCCCCGGTGACGGATCATGCGGCCAGTGACGACTGCGGCGTGGCGATCCTCGGTGAGGAGCCGGCGACCTTCTGGAAGGACCACAAGGGCGCCAAGGTCAATGCGATCCGGACCCGGACCCTGATCGAGCGGGCGGATGTCGTCGTGGTACGTTTCGGCGACAAGTACAAGCAATGGAATGCCGCTTTCGACGCGGGTTATGCCGCCGCGCTGGGCACGCCGTTGATCGTTGTGCACGATCCGTCAGTGTCGCACGCCTTGAAAGAAGTTGACGGTGCGGCCCTGGCAGTTGCCGAAAAGCCGGAGCAGGTCGTTGATATTCTGAGGTATGTGATCACAGGAACGCTGCCGGGATGAACACGGCACGGAGTGATGGTCCCCACGAACGAGCGGGAAGCCTTAAGCGTGAATAGTTTACATATGTAATTATGTAGACAGTTTTAACAAAATTCTTGGCGATCGCATAATATCGTATTATGCTTTTGGGTAGCTACTCGAAGCTACCTGATTGGCTAGGCGATATGCAGAACATGGTGCCAAGGTCGGAGCTTGACGGGCTTTCCGTACTCTTGGTGGACGACCACGCCCACCAAAGGGAAATCCTGCATCGGTTCATTGACGTTTTCTCGCCGGCCCGTGTTCTGTCTGCGGCGGACGGTCAGGATGCATTGGCCTGTCTGGAGCGTGAAGGACCGGTGGACCTGGTGCTCACGGATCTCCAAATGCCGGTGATGGACGGTGTTGAGCTTCTCCGTCACTTGGCCGCGCTCGCAAAGCCTCCGTCGGTCATCCTGATGAGTGCTGTCGAGAATTCCATTCTGGCGGCGGCGGAACGGATCGCTGAAGCCTATGGTCTTGATCTGTTGGGGGCGATCAAGAAGCCTGTCTCCATGGACGCGCTTCAGGGTTTCCTGATGGTCGCAAGTCACCGTGCGTCCTCCCGGGCGGCACCGGCGATGTCCTATGCATCGGCTCAACAATCTACCTTTCACGGCGAAGCCGGCTTTGCCAGCCATGAGATTGTGCCGATGTTTCAACCCAGGCTCGCGCTTGCCGACGATCGGCTGGACGGGGCCGAGGTTCTCGCAAGGCTTGGATGTGCCAGCCGCCGCGCAGCCCTGGAGCCGTCGTCGTTCATGCCGGCAGTGGAAGCCGATCAGACGTTGGCAACTCTCTTCACCGAGGAGATCGCTCATCTGGCGTCGAAGCATCTGCAGACCTGGCGGGGGCTCGGGCACCGCTGGACGCTATCGCTTAACCTACCCGCAGTCTGCCTTGAGAATGGGAACACGTTCGAGCACGTGACCTCCGCCGTGCTTGAGCAGGGAATTCCGGCGTCCCGCGTGGTCTGGGACATAAAGGAAACGGCCGCGGCCGGGACATCGCCTTGGATGATCGAACAACTGACACGGCTTAGGCTGATGGGTTTCGGCATCGCTTTGGACGACTATGGGACCGGAAGCGCGTCGTTGGAGCGTCTGGCGTCGATTCCATTCACCGAAGTGAAGATCGACCGGTCATTCGTCCGCGGCTGCGAGCGCCAGGGCGACAGCCGCAAAATGTTGGAAGCGACGATCCGCCTCGTCCATGCCCTCGGCATGACGAGTGTTGCAGAGGGCGTCGAGACGAACGGCGAACTCCAGGTTCTGCGTGACCTGGGTTGCTCCCTCGCACAGGGCTACGCCATCGCCCGGCCCATGCCCGCACTCCAGTTCGAAGACTGGGCGGAATCGCGATAGATCCAGATCCAACGCCTTGTAGACGGCTTTCAGTGTTTTCAAGCGGGTGGGGAAAAATCTGCTTTAACCGCGCTCCCTATGTTCCAAAGCCACCGCATTCGAGGCTCATGGAAGCCGCTATCGCCTGAAGCACGGATTGACCAAGGCGCCGCATTCAAAGCGAGGCCAAGAAGCGGAGCAGCGTGTCCGTGACCTCCTTTGGAGCCTCTTGCTGGACCCAGTGACCGACACCGTCCACGATCGTCTTCCCTCGGAATTCGGTACAGAGGCTCGACACATCGTCGTAGGCGTCCAGGTTTGGGACGAACCTCCGGACAAAATCTTCAGATCCTCCTATGAAGCAGCTTGGTTGGGTTATCGGGGCCACGCCCATTTCCGGCAGGATCTGGAAATCCCGTTCCTGATTGCGATAGCGGCTCAAGGGTCCGCGAAAACCGCCGGCCTCGAAGTTCGCCACGAAGTAGGCGAGATCCGTTTCGGTTATCCATGCGGGAAATGGATCAGGATCAACGAACGCGCCCAACAGGTCTCCCTCGGCGGACCCATTGAACCATCCATCGGCTGATGGCGCGTCACCGGAAGCCGCGAAATACACTTTGCGGAGAGTTGTCCGGACATTCCTTTCCAATTCAGCTTCTGCGACACCTTCATCTTGGAAATAGAGCTGATAGAAAAGGTTCACCTTCCGCCAGAACGCGAGGTGCGACGCACGGCCCCGTTTTCGGTAGGGAACGCTCATACCGGCGACCGCAGAGACGCGCTCCGGGTGGAGGGCGGCGGTGTTCCAGACAATCGGCGCCCCCCAGTCGTGGCCAACCAGGATGGCCTTATCATCGCCAAAGGCATCAATCAGACCCACCACGTCCGCCATAAGCTCCACCATGTCGTATGCTTCGACGGATTGCGGTTTGTCACTGCCGCCATAGCCGCGCACATCGGGTGCCACGACCCGGTATCCGGCGTTGGCGAGCGGCTTGATTTGATGACGCCATGAATACCAAAGCTCCGGCCAGCCATGGACCAGGACCACCAACGGCCCATCGCCTTCGACCGCGGCCCGCATTGTGATGCCGTTCGTATCGATAAGCCTGAGCGTGAACTGGTCGTGCATGCGCCCGCCGTGACCGCTGTGGAGGGGAACCCCAGCTTAGAGGTCAGGCCGCGCCCCGGGCAACCGCCGGTCCGTGGAAGAACTGGGCGGCGCTCGCCCTTTTTCCCCTCAGAGCGGGCTTTACCTAGACCATCCGCCGACGGTCGACAGACACCGGTATCTGTTGCGTGCGGCGGTCGGCTGCCGGGTCACTGGTTCGGATCACCCGGACCAGTGTGTTCTGCAGTTCATCAACCTGTCCGGTCACGGACGCGGAAGAGGATGCGACCTCGCTTGCAAGCGTTGTGACCTGTTCCGCTGCCTTTGCTACTTCAGCGATCCGCTTACTGACCTCTCGGGTCCCGTCAGTGGACTGTTTGATGTTCTGGGCGATGCCGTCCGTGGCCGAGTTCTGTTGTTCGACGGCAGCGGCGATGTCTGCCGTGGACGCGCCGATATTGCGAACCGACGACGCGATCTTGTCGATTGCCGCAACGGCGGAATCCGTGACGTTCTTCATCTCTTCGACTTGAGTGCCGATCAACGCTGTCGAGTCCTGGGTCTGACTGGCCAAATTCTTGACCTCGGTGGCGACAACCGCGAAGCCTTTGCCCATTTCACCAGCGCGGGCCGCTTCGATCGTCGCGTTGAGCGCCAGTAAGTTCGTCTGGTTTGCGATGTCGGAGATGACTGTCATGACGTTCGACACGTTCTCGACCGCTTCATTAAGCGAGGTGACGATCACCTGAACCTCATCCGCCAGTTCCAGAGATTCCTTCGCGACCGTCGACGCGGAGGCCAATTGAGACGAAATCCCTGAGATAGAGACTGAAAGTTCTCCAGCGGCTGCGGACACAGCTTCCGAGTTGGCCAGCGCCTGCTCCGCCGCCAACGAGACATTCGCCGCACTGCCACCAACAATGTCCGCCACGCGCTGCATCTCGCCGGCGGTGTCGGCGATCCTGCCGGCGACCGCATTGACGTCGCCGACGCTGGATTTCGTCTTGTCTTCGACCCGGTCGGCCATGTCGCGAATGGCCTGGTTCCGGGCTTTCTCGGCACGCTCCCGTTCCTCAGCGGCCTGCGCTTCGAGGCCGGACTTCTCCAGGATCCAGTTCCGGAAGACCTCGACGGTGTCCGCCATTTTGCCGATCTCGTCGCCAGACCGATAGGGGCTGCTGTCGACGGAAGTGTCGCCCTCCGTGAGGCGCCCCATCAGCTCGACGATGCCGTCCATGCGGCGCGCCACGTAGTAGCGCGTATAGAAGATCTGAAAACCGCAGACCGCCATCGCCAGGATCAACAAGCCCCAGTAAGCCGCCAGCTCAAGTCCGGACGACCGGATCATAGAGCTCAGTTCAGCCCGTGTCGCAGCGCCTGCCGCTTTCGACAACGACACCGCGCGACCCAAGGCGTCGCTTGAGAGATCGAAGAACTGCGGGAATGTAATGGGATACGGGGTCCCATCTGATGAGGCCCGTAGAATTCTCTCCCGTGCGGTCTCATAGGGGCCTGTATAGAACGCCTGTACATCGTCAATCGCCATCGCGATGTTGGGCGGGAGCCCGTCATAGTCGCGGGCGATATTGAGGGCGTCGAGGCCGAACACGGCGCGTTTGTGCAGGGCGGCCATCTCTGCGCCGGTCGTCGCTGCGATCGGGTCTCCCGTTGCGGTCGCGATGGCGAAGTAGGACCGCTCCTGGCCCCCGTATTCGCGAATCTCCCACGCGCGCATCTGGACGACCTTGAGCGTTTCAACAAGACCCGGAACCTCGGCATCTTCCGCGCTTAGCTTCCCGGGAAGGTGAGCAAACCCCTCAATCAGGCTCTTCATCCGGGTTGGGAGATCGGCGACTTCTTTGGCATTACGGGCATCCCGGCCGACGGCAAGTAGCTCATCCGCGCGGGTGCGGATACGCTGAATGTCGTTCCGAAGCTTCCGCATCTGTCCGAGGAACTGACCAGCCCGCCGGAAGCTGTCACTGGCTTCGAGAGAAGAAGACACTGTCTCGAAACCAGCATCGGAGAGCCTGCGTTGACCATCCAGCAGGTCCCGGAACTGGGGCGCGATCGCTCCCGGCAGATTCAGCGATACCTGCATGACTGAGCGCTCCAGGGATAGCTCGATGATCGCCTCGTTCAGGCTGCTAGCGGCCTCCGCCGCGAGCGCCATCTTCCGGACGGAGGTCTGCTCTTGGTAAAGCTGTTGTATCTTGAGTGCTGTGACGGACACAAAAAGTGCGGCAAGTAGAACAGCAGTAAGAAAGCTCACACGCCGGATCGTCATATCGATCCCCGATTGATCAAAGTATCTGTGATCTGACAATGCTTGGCTGAGAAACCTGGAATCTGTTCAGGTTCCCCGCGACGAATGATGGCTATGTAGAAGCGTTTGTGGACAGGTCAAGCTGCGCTTTGAGTAAACAGCCAATATGCGGGTGTGGTTGGGTAAATATGCGCTCAGCCCTGGCTTCCCGCGAAAGTGGTTATGACCTCCCAATCTCGCCATGCTAGTATCTAGCTAGTCGAAACCGTCAGCGTATTCCATCAGATCTGCCTCGGAGCGGCCGGCATGGATATTGGGGACTACAACCGAGATCCCAAGCAATATCAGTCGTTAGTAGACGAGCTACACCAGCAGCATCCGCCCATCACTTTGCCGAGTGAGTACGCGATGTTCGTTGAGAAGAACCTGCTCTTCATGACGATTCGCTTGTCCCGGTACAAATTTGTAGCGCGCATGCTGTCCGCTGGTGATGAGGTTCTGGAAGTTGGATGTGGGTCCGGACTTGGCGCTCAGTTCGTCGCGCAACATGTTCGGTCGGTCGTGGGTATTGAAACGAAGGCGGGTGAGGTCGCGGACGCCGAACAAATGAAACGACGGGAGAACGTCGAGTTCATTCACGGCGATTTCTACGACTTCGATCCTGATCGTCAGTTCGATGCCATTGTCTCGCTCGACGTGATCGAACATATGGAGCAAGCGGACGCGCGCCGGCTGCTTGCAAAGATGACGCGGCATTTGCGCCCAAATGGTGTTCTCATCATCGGAACACCAAGTATTCATTCGTATCCACACTCCAGCAAGCTCAGCCAAGCGTCTCATATTAAGTGTTATGATCTGCCTGAGCTCGATGAGTAGATGGGCGAATTCTGTCAACGGCGGTTCAGTTTTTCTATGAATGACGAGGTTGTTAGTACAGGCAATCCAAAGCTTGCCTGGTACTATTTTATCTTGGCGACCAATCCGATCGACCCGTCTCTCCTGTCTAGAGGCTCTTGATGGATTCAAGCGAGCGTGTGCCTTTCCTGGATCTTCGGGTCACCGATCCAGATGAGCGGAGAGATTTGGTCGACGCGTATGCACGGGTTCTCGACCACGGCCGCATGGTTTCAGGACCGGAAGTGGCGGAACTTGAGAGCCGTCTGGCGGCGTTGTCGGGAAAGCGCCTGGGTGTGGGCGTCAATACGGGCACTGACGCGCTCAATCTCGGGCTCCAGTCACTCGGCATCGGGCCGGGTGACGAGGTCATCACGACGCCGATGAGTTGGCTCGCGTCGACGGCGGCGATCCTGATCAACGGCGGGCATGCGGTGTTCGCGGACGTGGGGATGGACCTGAACATCGATCCAGCGACCATCGAGTCCCTGATCGGCCCCAAGACGAAGGCAATTCTCGTCGTTCATCTGAACGGACGGATGTGTGACATGCCGGCCATCATGGCCATTGCAAAGCGATATGGCCTTCTTGTGATCGAAGACGGCTCGCAGGCATTCGGAGCCACAATTGATGGCACACCGTGCGGCGGTTTTGGGGACATGGCGTGCGTCAGTCTCAATCCGATGAAAGTCCTTGCAGGGACGGGCGATGCGGGTGTCGTGCTGACGGATGACCACGCGGTTTGGGATGAAGTCGACACGCTGCGGTTCAGCGGTGTTGTCGACAAGGAGTACTGTCGGGTTCTCTCTCACAACTGCCGGATGGATACCGTCCAAGCGGCGGCGATTCTGGCAAGGCTCGATCGGTACGGAAGCCAAGTCGACCGCAGGCGACAGATTGCAGCGCACTATTCCGATGCCCTTGGTTCCGTCGTTGAGACGATTCCGGAGGGGCGCCGCCGCCGGGATGTCTTCTATTGCTATCAGATCCAATGCGACGACCGGGACGGTCTCGCGCGTCATTTGGCGGAACGCGGAATCGAGACCAAGGTGCGGCATCCCCTGGTCCTGGCGGATCAGCCGGCATTCGTTGGCCGCTATCGCGGCGAAAGCCCGGCAGCACGGCGCGCTGTGGGTCGGATTCTGGCGCTTCCAATGCATGACAAACTCAGTGATCAACAGGTCGAACGTGTGGTCAGCGCGGTGCGTCAGTACAGAAATCGGAACGCGGCATGACCGGCGCGATCGTCAGGCAAAAAACAGGGCCGTTTGTCTCTGTTTCATTGGAAGAGATTGACGACCTTAAACAGACCGCCCGGACGGCCGAAAAGAGAAGGGCGCGCATCTGCCTCCATCCCGCGAACGAGCATACGCTTCATGAGATGCTCATCGTGTTGCATCGTGAGACGCTCATCGCGCCCCACAGGCATCTGACGAAGTGCGAGTCTTTCCTTGTTCTGGAGGGCCTCCTGACGATCCTTCTGTTTGACGAGATCGGGGCGGTTGCCCATCGGGTTCAATTGGGTGGTCCCTCTGAAGGCACGCGTCCCTTCATGTATCGGCTGAATGAGCCGCTCTGGCATTCCGTCATCCCGGAAACCGAGTTTGCAGTCTTCCACGAAGTGACCCAGGGGCCGTTCGTTGATGGGGAATGGGATCATCCCTCGTGGTGCCCCGACACGCCGGACCGCCTCAGGACCTTTCTAGACGCGGCTATGAGACCGAACTGAGTTGGTGTGAGGGCATCGATCGTGTCGCAGAAACCGATGGTTTTCCTCGCTGCCAAGGAGCAGGCGTCTACCACGATCGATCTCTGTGATGATTTGGGGATCGAGGTGCATGGATTTCTGGACGACACCTTGGACGTTGGGTCGGAGGTGTGCGGACGTCCCGTGCTGGGTGGTTTCGGCCTGATAGAGGATGCGGATCTACGGGAAAAGTTCGATTTCAACGTGGCTGTCGGCCAGCCGGACGTCCGGCTGACCTGGGGGCGGCGCATCCGCGAACTCGGGGGCGGGCTCCCGAGTTTGATCCACCCGACGGCCGTTGTCTCGAAGACGTTCACGCATGGCTATGGATTGCTGATAAACGCATTCGTCGCAATTTACCACAACGCCAGTGCAGGCGACATGGTGCTGATCGACAATCACTCGACGGTCGCTCATGACGTGGTCCTTGAGGATGGAGCGCATGCGGCTCCCGGCGCAAGACTGTTGGGAGCGTCCCGGATCGGACGGGCCGTCTATGTCGGGACCAACGCAACCGTCCTTCCGAGTATGGCTGTGGGTCCGCGCTCGGTCATCGGCGCTGGGGCCGTGGTATCAAAGAACATTCCAAGCGACGTCGTCGCCGTCGGCGTGCCTGCGAAGGTCCGTTAGGAGATGGACGGTAACGACCCAAAGCGCTTGATCAGCCAGGCGCTCAGCGATCCGGCAAACCGCGCAGATGCGCTGGTCTTTAAGGCGATTGCCGGGTTTCTTGAAAAATCCGGATCGACCGATGCGGCATTCCAGTGTGCGTCGTTCGCTTTCGCAATTGAACCGACGTTCAAGCCGGCGTTGCATGCCCTGGTGGACAGCTGGCCCGGGCTGTCAGAGTTTTCCAGAGAAGAGCAGGCCGACCTGGTCGCGGCGTACATTGCCAAGTTTGGCGTCGATGAATACATCGTGGCGAAGCACCTGTCCTTCAGGTCGGCCCGGACGGATTCCTACATTTCCGAGACGTTCTTTGCGTTCGCAATGGCATTGAACCCGACCGACGAGAAACTGGGTCTGACGGCGGCGGCATACTACCATAAGAGACAACTTTCGGTAGCTTTGACCATACTGGATCGTCTGGATCCAATTCACGCGGACAAGTTTGAGTACGCTGTGTCGTCAGCGAAGATTCGAATGCCATTCCAAGATTGGCAGTCCGCTCGAAACTTATTGCTTCCGCTGGTTCAGCAGGCGCCGAAGCCGATACTCAGCCGGTTGGCCGATCTGGCGTACATTGCCGAGGATCTGCCTCGATATCGTGAGGCGTTGCGGGGTCTGACGGTCCTTGAGCCGGACGCGATACCGGGGGTCGCCGGGCGCCTCGGCCTGTTTGACGACTGCAAACACGTGTCGGGGCAGATTCTGGACATTGCCGTCAAAACAGGCCGTGTTGCTGGTCGGCAGAATGACCTGTCTGCCATCGACTTTGCCTTGAGCCGTGGTGAAAGCCAAGCAGCGGTAAGAGATTTGGTGGATTTGTTCTTTACATCCTACAAGGACAACAAAAGTCAATTTGACGTTTCTTGGGTGGGTCAGGCGCAGTATTTCATAATTTTGTTCGATATCATTTTTTGGAATGACCGAAAGGAATATTTCCCTCACATTGTTGAGATTCTTCAGGGGATTCTGTCTGATTATGGTGATAGGCCAGACTACGCCATCGTCAGAATAGAAATTCAGAATCGTTTACGGAGTTTGGAGATTTGGCAAACGTTGCTCGGGTTGGAGGAGCAGTCTTCGGTTCTCGACACGGCAATGATTGGAACGTTCACTGTCTGGGGCGCTGACTATTGGTATAATTTCTTCAATTTGGTTGCGCCAAGTCTGACAAATGCGCTTCAGCGGCGTAAGGAGGTGGTGGCAGACCCGCGTCCGTATGTCCTTCTTATCTTCACGAGCTCGGAAGACGTTGAGCAGATCCGGCAAAGGCTCAAAGACTCATCCCTGTCATCTGTCGCCGAAATCCTTGTGGTGCCTTTCGATGCCGCGGAACTCAAGGTCGCTCATTCCTATAACGTCGTGATCAGTTGTGTCGCAGCCGCAACGGCGATATCCCGGAAAATGGGCGCCGACATAATGACGATGCAACCTCATGTCGTGATCGACGAAGACTTCTTCACTTCCATGGATCGTTTCCGCAAGGAACGATGCGCTGACGCCGCGTTTGGGCCCGGCTGGGGTTTCGAGAAAGCCGCCGTAGAGTTCTTCGGTCGCGGCTCCGATAATTCGGTATCCCGCCGTGGTGCTTGGAATCGTCAGCTGGCGCCAAGATTTCGATCCTCCGAAGTATCCTTCACCAAGCGTATCGGCCGTGCGGAAACAGCGACCGCGCGCGGTTTCGCGGCACCCTACGTTGACTTCGAGTCCTTTGGCGTCGTCTTCTCCGTGCAGCCGGACACAATATTCCTGTCGTCGTCCGCCCTTGAGGCGATGCCCATTCCCCATTGGCAGACGACTGACAACGGCGTGTTCGATTTGTTGCTAGAGTCAGGCGTCAAAGGGCTGGAGAAGTCGGTCGTCCGATCGCTGGATGATCTGCCGATCGCCGGACTTCACCTCTCTGAGGAATCCCATGGGGCCCGGACGGTGTCCGCCTCCGTGACAGAGTTGAAAAGGCCGTTCTCGGCGTTCCGAAACCTGATCCGGCAAATGAGGTTCGTCACCCCGGGGCGGATCATGGCCATTCGGCAACCGACGATCATCGGATATGCGGGTGCGCAGGATCGCGGCTTGTTCGAGTTGGAGGTTTCGGCTCATCTTCTGGCGTGGGAACTTCTGGCGTTGACCGCGACGAGGCCGCACTACGGGGGGCTGGCCATGTCCGATGTCAAAGCCCTGTCGCAGTTGTTGTTATCCGGCATGGACGGTGCCGCTTCCTCTGAACCAGATGCGGAATTGGTCAATGCCGCCACTCAGTAACGATGCCGTTTCGATCGTTCCGTTCGAGCCGTTCTGGAAACCGGACGCGGTGATCATTTGCGTGGTCTATCCGAACTTCGCAAAAGGCGATGGTTTGCTTGCGGTCATGAACCATGTGGTTCGCAGCGACGGCATCCACCGCTCGGAGAGGCTCTACGAAGCGGAAGTCCTCTCACGCGAACAAGCCCTGAGACTCGCCGTAACGGAAGCGGCGACCCGAGGGATACACGCCGTCCTCGACGCCGACTTCCGCCAACTCCGCGATGTCTTCGAGAAAGAGGGGATTGAGATCCCGAGGTGATGTTCGGAAGCGGCGATCAGTGTTGACCACCATTGCATAACTATGCACTCGTGCCGGGTTGATTGAGCTTGGGTTGGGGGATGCCGACATGACGACCTCGGACATCGAACTGCTGATCCGGTATCAGTTGCTTGAGTACAGCTCGTGCATCGAAGTCGGTACAAAGGGCCTGGAGCAGCTCAACAAGCTCGCGATCGCGTCACTCGTCTTTAATGGCGCCCTCGCGGCCGCACTTGGCTTCGCATTCGAGAGGGTCGTGGGCGTCGAGACTATGGGCCCGGACTCTAGTCTCATCGTGGTGGCGACAATCGGATTGGTCAGTCTCTGTGCTGTAGCGGTGTTGTTCAACATCGGTGCAGCCGTCGCGAACTATAATTTCTTCCGGAACCTGAAGAACGTCACGAGACGCCACAAGGAATTGGATGACGAGATTAGAGAGGTATTGCGGCAGAGGCTTCCTGATCAGTTTGGCGAGGATGCAAGAAAGAGCCTTGCCAGCGTGCTCGACCAAGAGAACTTCTCAGATGAACATACCGGCAGGGTGGAGAGCCTTGGGAAGTGGGACTACGTGCCCAGAACGCGGTATCTGAATGTCGGATTCTATCTGATCATCGCGGGATCTTGGCTGGCCTTGATTACTTCGATCTTATTTGCGTTGTGGGCCCCCTAGGGTGGCTTAATTGCCAGATAACTCGTCACACAAGTTTCCGTCGACATCTGCTGACGGAGTGTCGCTTGAACTGTTCCAGTTGAAATTCACGCAGTCATAGAGCGTTGAATAGTGCTTTGACCAAGCGGCAATGCTCTTCTCTGGGCTTTCATCATGTGCTTGCTGCGCCATGGAAAGGATCCTCTCGGCGCGCCTCAAATCATAGTCGGTCCCTGATCGTGTGTTCTCGACGAGTTCTACCGTTCTCGTTTCGAGTTGAGCGGTCTTTGTGGATGCGTCATGAGCCTTCAAGGCCGCATAGCCAGATGCGCCCGCAGCGAAAATCGCTGGCACAACAGCGATCAAGATCGGCCCCCAATTCATTCTGTCATCTCCCCGCTTGATGCGCCCTAGTTCTGAGTAGCCCATGGTGACTAGAGGGCGCTTTCCACGCAACTCCCCAGACGCCGTCTCGGCTTCTTGTAGGACGTGCTCCCCGGAGTTCATTACGCAAGCGGGACCGCGGGGCATGTTCGCTGTCGGAATCCACGAAACAGCCCTTTGGTTATGGGCATCTCCAGGTGGCTCCCCTGCGCATCAAGCATCAGGTTCGACCGCTGATCTCCGAGCTTAGGTCCCGGGAGCCGCTTTCTGGATGAAGGGTCTGGGCGGTCGTCGGGAAGGGTGCGAACCCAAACAACACTGCCACAGCAATGGCCACGACTCGTTTCACCGGTTTTCCACGGACTGTACGGGACGCTCGTCGCATGTTCTCACCTTTGTCAGGCGACAAGGACGTTCACGCGGCACCTAAGCGGTTGATTTTATGGTGCTGCCTGAGGGAGACAATTTGAACTCCCTCTTCGAAGAATTAGCACAATGGGAAGATCAGCTAAAAGCGCTGGATAGCGAGGCTCCCATCGAATGGGAGGAGCCCTCGCCATGAGTTCCTCCATCAAACAAACCTTCGATCAATCCGCAGACCCAAAAAAGCACAAACGCCCGGCTCCGTTCTCGATCCGATTGAGCGCGGAAGAGCGTGCCTCGCTGGAACGCAAGGCGGGCAGCCGCCCGCTTGGACGCTACATCCGCGCGAAGCTGCTTGGCGATGACGAGACGCCGCGCAAAGCCGCCCGCACGCCGACGATTGATTATGCCCTGCTCGGCCAGGTGCTCGGCATGCTGGGTAAATCGGAACAGGTGTCCTGCCTTTTTCTGCTGCTGGCGGCGGCTGAGGCCGAACGCGTGCGGCTTGGGGAAGCGGAACGTCAGGCCCTCGATGAAGCCTGCACCGATGTCCGCGAAATGCGCGCGCTTCTGATTCGCGCGCTCGGCCTCCGCTCGGAGACAGAGGCATGATCCTCGTCGGCAACCAGCGCGGCGGGGCGCGTGATCTCGCCCGGCATCTGATGAAAACCGAGAATGAGCGCGTCGAGGTCTCGGAGCTGCGCGGCTTCGTGGCCGACAATCTGGATGGCGCATTCCAGGAAAGCTATGCGATCAGCCGGGGCACGAAATGTCGCCAGTTCCTGTTTTCCCTGTCGTTCAATCCGCCCAAGGGCGCGGACGTGGGCGATGAGGCATTCTTCCACGCTATCAACAAAGCGGAAACGAAGCTGGGTCTGACCGGCCAGCCCCGCGCGGTCGTCTTTCACGAAAAGCGCGGGGATGACGGCGCGGTGCGCCGCCATGCGCATGCGGTCTGGAGTCGCATCGATGTAAAAGAGATGAAGGCGATCCCGCTGCCGCACTCCAAACGCAAGATGCAGGATATCTCGCGCGAGTTGTATCTGGAGCATGGCTGGAAGATGCCGCGCGGGCTGGCCGTGAGCGGTCAGCGCGATCCGCGCAACTTCACGCTCGCCGAATGGCAACAGGCCCGGCGCATCAAGGAAGACCCGCGCGAAATCAAAGCGGCGTTTCAGGATGCCTGGGCGATATCGGATTCCAAGGCCGCCTTTACGCATGCTTTGCAAGAGCGTGGCTACTGGCTGGCTAAAGGCGATAAGCGCGGCCATGTGGCGGTAGACCGGCATGGAGAGGTTCACAGCATCGCCAGGCGCGTCGGTATCAAGACCAAGGATGTGCGCGAGCGGCTCGGCGATGAAACGGCGCTCCCCTCGGTGGCCGATACCAAGCGCGAGATCGCCAGGGTCATGCAGGCCAGGATGGAGGAATTCCAGCGCGAGGTCGCCACGAAAGAAGAGCGCGAGCGCAAGGATGCTGAGGCCAAGCGCGCGACGCTGAAAGAACGCCAGCGAGCGCAACGCGAAGCGTTTCAGCAAGCGGCCAAGCGCCGCCAATCAGCGGAAGAGCAGGAACGCCAGGCCCGCCTGCGCGGTGGCCTCCTTGGTATATGGGACCGGCTACGGGGCGAGCGCAAGCGCACCCTTGAACGCAATGCGAAGGAAGAAGCGGCGTCGCGCGAGCGCGATAAGACCGAACAAACCACCCTTACCGCTGTCCAGCTTGTCCAGCGCCGCGAGGTCGTGAAGGAACGAACGCGGCAGCGCGAAGAGAACAAGGCCGTCACGCGCGATCTAACCGAAGACGCCAAGGTCTTCCAGAATATGGAGCGTGAGGCGGAAACCGAGCGCAACGCGCGCCGGGAAGCGTTCAAGGAACGCAGGCGCACGGAAGATCGTCCGCGCCGCCGTTCCCGCTCGCGCGACGGGCCGGTGCCGGAAAGGTAGGCCGAGTGATGAACGGAGAAGATGATCTCTCGACGCTCTGGACCATCGCGGTGAAGCACTCGGTTCTGGACGCTGCCATCGCGCTTGAAACGGAATACGGCCATGAAGCGCTTGGGATTGCCGATGCGGAAATTGATCACGCCGCTACGACGGAGGACCGGGCCTTCGCCTCGGATGTCTGGCGCTATCTGATGGCCTGGAACTGCATGGGCATGAATGATACGGCGGAACTGGTGATCTTGCCGGAGTAAAGGCCGGACGGCGAAGCCGTCCGGCCGATTTAGGCTCAGGCCGCTGCGGCCTCACTCTCCACCTTGGGCTGATAGCCTTGCAGGTGCTCGACGGCAGCTTGCGCAAACCGCGCAGCCTGAAAGATGAAACGCTTGTCGCTGCGCAGCACTTCCAGCCAAGAGCCGATATAGGCGGCGTGGTCCTCTCTGGTTTCCGGGGTCAGGCCAAGGTCAGCAGACAGGAACGCCGATCCCAGCTCCGCGACCAGTTCCTCGCGAGCGTAGCCTTCATCGCCCCAACGCTTGCGCCCGAAATCCCGGTCCAGCCGCGAGGGATGACGCGTCCAGTGTGTTAGCTCGTGCGCCAGCGTGGCGTAATAGCTCTCGGCATCGCGGAACGTCTCGAAAGGCGGCATCTGCACATAGTCCGGCTGAAGCGCGTAATAGGCCCGGTCCCCGCCATGGCGGATTTCCGCGCCGGTGGCGGTAAAGAACCGCTCAGCGGACTCGATCCGCTCAATGTCAGGATTGACCGGCTCCGCCCGCGCATAGAAATGCTCCGGCAGGTCCTCGATTTCCTCGACGTTGAACACGGTATAGCCCTTCATGAACGGGATTTGCTGCTCCACTTCCTTGCCGCTCTCGTCCCGCTCGGTCTTGGTGAAGGTCTCGGCATAGACGATAAGCTCGCCCTTGGCCCCTTCGCGGACATGCCCGCCGAGTTGCTTGGCCTGCTTGTAAGTCATCCACAGCGGCGCAGTGAATTCCCGCGCGCAGGCTGCCGCCCATAGCAGGATGATATTGATCCCCTGATACGGCACGCCGTTATGCCGCAAGGGCCGCTCTATCCGCCCGGCCAGATGCTCGGCATTCCACGGCTTGCGCCAAGTGAGTTCGCCTTTCTCAAGGTCGGCAATGATCTTATCGGTGACACGGGTATAAACATCGGTTTTCATTGATCTTTCTCCTAGTTTGGGTTGCGCATACGCAACCGACTAGGCCCGCGCCAATGAGCGGGGGGATGCCGTCAAGGCCGATGACCGGCGGAGGGGGATCGCCCGGCCTGCACAAGGCTCCGAAGCCATAGGCGAAGGAGGTGCGGAAGGCCGGGGACACCGC
Organism: Thalassobaculaceae bacterium; assembly: GCA_963691835.1. GTDB lineage: Bacteria > Pseudomonadota > Alphaproteobacteria > Thalassobaculales > Thalassobaculaceae. The sequence continues at coordinate 883,963 of OY829383.1, read as the reverse complement.
CGGGCAACGCCCGAAGGGTCTTGGCCTTGACGGAGGATGGGGCCGCAGGCCCCGATCAATCAGAAACAAAAAGGCCAGCCGAATGGCTGACCGTCAGAACGCGCGAGGGATGGAAGCCGAATGGCCGAAACGCGCTAAAGCGGGGTTCGGTTGACGACAGCCCAGTCCGGGGGTGGGCACCGATCGACACTCTTGAAACGGTCGACATTTTTCTATTTTCTTCGATTTATAGCGTTAAAGTGGTATATCTCTGAAATACACTTATCATTGCACGCCTTCTGCGCGTGTTCGGGTAAAAAAACGATTAAAACGGACGGGAAGAAAGTAATGCCGATAGATTTCGATGAACTACTGGATGATGACGATTCAATCGTCATAGATCCACGCGATATCTTCCTGACCTTAGAGTCCGTCCATAAAGTTCATGTTTGTTTCAAGCGGCGTACCATGATCTTGATCATGGCGAGGTAGATGAAGGCGGTGGCGGTTCGCGCCCGCGCCTCGAAGTCTCGGGCGAGCCTTCGGTTGCGCGAGATCCAGGCCAGCGTGCGTTCGACGATCCAGCGCTTGGCCTGCACCATGAAGCCCTTGGCGCCGTCGCTCCGCTTGATGATTTCCAGCCGCCAGGGCCCGGTCTTGGCCACCGCCTTGGCGGCTTTCGGCCCCTGGTAGCCGGCATCGGCGAAGACCACCTCGATGAATGGAAACCGTCGCCGCACCCGCTTGCTCAAAACCAAGGCCGCGCCGTCGCGGTCCTGAATGTCGGCTGGATGCACCACCGCCGTGAGCAGCAGTCCGCCATGGTCAGTGAGGATGTGGCGCTTCACGCCGCGCGTCTTCTTGCCCGCGTCATAGCCGATCGGGTCAAGCGACGCCCCCCTTTTTGCGCCGATTTGGCGCTTTGGCTGTCGATAATCGCGGCGCTCGGTTGCCCCTCTCGGCCTTCCGCCTCGCGCAACGCCACATAGAGCGTATCGTGCATCCGCTCGAGCGTGCCGTCCCAGGCCCACAGATCGAAATACCCATGCACCGTGCTCTTCGGCGGAAAGTCCTTCGGCAAATGGCGCCACGGGCAGCCGGTCTCCAGAACATAGAGCAAGCCATTGATCACCGCGCGAACGTCAACCGACCGCTTGCGGCCGCCATGCCGGGCCGGCGGGATCAACGGCGCCAGAACCGACCACTCTTCGTCCGTCAGATCACTCGGGTACCGAAGGCCCCGGCGCTCATAACGGGCACGGTTTTCTTTCGTCCACATCTGGTAGCTCCCTCATCAATCGCTACAAGATAGTGAATCACAAACGATTCCAACGATTCAATGACTTTGTGGACGGGCTCTAAGCTCGGCCCTAAGCTAGCGATCGAGGTTCGGGAGAAGCAAGTGGCGGAAAACCATCACGGCGTGGATGCCGCCGGGCGGCCGGTTGAGCACCTGCCTCCCTCCCTATGGGCCGCGACCGCTCCTGCGCCGATCGGGACGACCCCTCTTACCGAAGATGTAGAGGCGGACGTCGTTGTGGTTGGCGGCGGCTTCACGGGTCTGTCGACGGCCCTTCACTTGGCACCGCACCTCACCGTCCGGGTGTTGGAGGCCAAAGAGATCGGCTGGGGAGCATCTGGCCGGAACAACGGGCTTGTCATCCCGACCCTGTCCAAGCCCGACCCTGATGAGATTGTCGCCGCTTTCGGCTCGGAGACGGGTGAACGGGCAGTTGCCCTGATTCGAGATTCCGCCGGCTTTGTTTTTGATCTCATCCGGCGGCATGGGATGGAGCGGGCCGGTAAGCAGGTGGGATGGATTCAGCCGGTTCACACGCCCGGACGGATGAAGGTTGCGGAGAAGCGGGTGGAGCAGTGGGGACGGCGGGGGGCCGACGTGGCCCTTCTCTCCCGTGCGGAAACGGCGGCCCGGCTGGGGAGTGAGGCTTGGTTCGGGGGATGGATCGCCAACACTGGCGGCACGGTAAACCCGCTCGCCTACGCCAGAGGGCTTGCCAAAGCGGCAACGGAAGCGGGGGCGATCGTTCATACGGGTAGCCCCGTCATCGCGATTGAGGAGTCTGGGGACCGGTGGCGGGTTCGGGCGGCAAAGGGCTCGGTCTTGGCAAACCGGGTCGTTTTGGCCACGAACGCCTACTCGGATGATCTTTGGCCGGGCCTTCGGCGGAGCATCATGCCCGTGACCAACTGGCAGACGGCGACCGCGCCGATATCGGACAACATCCGGAAAACGATCATGCCGAGCGGAGCGGCATTCTCCGACACAAGGGGCGACCTTCAATTCTGCCGGTTCGACGACGACGGACGCCTGGTCAGTGGTGCGACACTGGTCATGGGTCACGATACGGACCGCCGGATCCCGGAGATCGTCGGTGCTCGGCTTAAAGCGGCGTTCCTGCAACTGGGCGAGGTGACTTTCGACTATGTGTGGAGTGGGGAGATCTCCGCGACCACGGATTTCCTGCCGCGTCTTCACCGTCTGGCGCCCGGGGTTGTCGCCTGGATGGGATGCAATGGACGTGGGGTCGCTTTGGCCAGTGCCATGGGGCCCATCCTCGCGGGCATGGTTCGGGAGACGGTTGAAGACAGAGAGCTGCCCGTGCCGCTGACGCAGCCAAAGGAGATACCGGCGCACGGCCTGCTGAAGCGGGTGGCCCGGGCGCGCATGCTGTTGTTCCGCCGTGCCGATGCTCAGGAACTGACCTAATGAGCACGCCCGGCGCCGATGGGATCGAAACTCCGAACCTCCATCTCCGGCCATTCGACGAGACCGACCGGGAGACCATGATTGCCTATTACGGCTCACCGGAGGTCATGGCGATCCGTAAGTATGGGGTTCGCGACCGGGATGCGGCGAGTGCGGCGTTCGACGTGATCCTTGAGCACTGGGCGCGGGAGGGCTTCGGTCTCTACGCCGTGATCGAGCGGGCGACGGGGGACTTCATCGGAGAATGCGGTCTCCGCCGCCGGGAAGAGGATGGCGAGGTGGAGATCAGCTACGGATTCTTTCCGGCGTATCGCGGCCGGGGATACGCGACAGAGGGCGCTTCGGCCTGTCTTCGGTATGGGTTCGGGCCGCTTGGATTGCAGGACATCGTGGGCTGGTCCCGAGGGGACAACGCTGTATCACACCGGGTGCTGGAGAAGATCGGCATGGCGTTCGAGCAGTCCATCGAAGTGCCCGGCCGCCCGCTCACAGTGGTCCGATACAGGATCACTCTGGCGGATTGGCGGCGTCTATCTCATCCAGAGCCCGGATAACGGCTGCCAGATCCGGGTCGTCCAAGCCAAGGTCGCGCAGATGCTCGTAAGTCGCCCGGTAGTACTCGGCGCACGGTCCGAACCGGCCAACAGCGCGATGGATGTATCGGGCCGCCGAATTCACCGGCAGATCCCCCGCGAACTGGGGATGATCGTGGCGGACCGTGAAGGCCAGCGCCGTCACCCGGCCATCAGGTGTGTCGACGGGCAGCCATCGGGCGACATAGACGCCGGCATGCATCTCCCGGTCCCACAAGGCCCGAAGATCCGCCTCCGCCGTCTCTTCACTAATGCCCAAAGCCACGCCATCGCATGATGCGTCATCGTCTCCGTCCAGGGCGAAGAAGAGGCCGGGTGCTTCTGGTGATCCTCTCGCCCCGACCGTCCAAAGACAGGTTCGCCGCCGCCAGCCCGGCAAAACCGCACATCGGGACTCGCGTGCCTCGAAGCAGGGGTTCCAGATCAGCGAGCCATACCCGAAGACGAACAGCGGGCCAGTTGGGCGCGCCATCATGGTCTCAGCGAGTGTTACGGCCTTTTCTGCCTCCGTGAGCGGGGGAAGCTGGCGCGTCGGCGGCGGGTGGCCGCCGGTACCGGGTGAGGCAAGCGACGGTGATGCGGGTACGGCTATCATATCATCCGATTTATCGCCCGCTGCGCCAAACACAAGCGCTGAGATGGTTTTCCTCGCGATAGGCTTGGGCTAGAAGGGGGACATGTTCGGATTCTCGCTCTCCAAAATCATCACGCTCGTCGCGATCCTTGGTGCTGTCTGGTACGGCTTCAAGCTGATCAACCGCTTGGATCAGGCCCGGCGGCAAAAGCATCCCGAGGACTCTGCACCGAAAGGCGGCACGGCCGACCGGCGGGAGCAGGAACCGGGCGTTGTCGACTTGGTTCAGGATAGCGAGACTGGCGCCTACGTGCCGCGCGACCGGAATGACCGCCGCGGCTGATCCCGCCTAACGGTAGAACTCCACAAAGAACGAGACCGGCCCGTCGGGGATCACCCGGTGCGGGACTTCCGGCTCGATGACTCCGAGACAATCCTCGGAGAGAGTCATGGTCTCCCCGGTCGCCAGCGCATAGATCAAGGTTCCGGATTGGACGCGGATCACGCCCCAGGTCCCCGGCTTCGTCGAATGATCTTCGCGCAACGCCGCCGGCACGGTCGCTTCCGTGAATGTCGGGGTTCTCTTGTAAGCCGTCACCGTCTCCGGAAGTGTCCGGAAACCGGGCGGGAGATCATCCGTCGACGGCATAGCCATATTCTGCGGCGGCGTCCGTCAGGCTTTCCCAAAGGGCGACGGCGTACCCTCGCGCGGCATAGAGGTCGTAGATCGGTACGGTTGCGTTGGCCTCCCGGCAATCGATCAACACCGATATGTGGAAGAGAGACGTCATGGCGACCCTATTGGACCCAAGCTTGTCGGGGTGAGTGTCGATCGACGTGCCTTTGGCCAGGACATCGCGCGCATTGAGGCCCGAGAGCCTGAACGCGCTTCGGCCCGAGGACAGGTCGACAACGGCCGTTTCGGGCGCGGTCAGCCCGGGCCTGAGGGTCTGGAAAAGGTCCCGGCCATGCGGTTCCACCACCAGCCACCGCCGGGGACCGGACCAGAGAATGCGCGGCTGGCCGTCTCCCGCCGTACCGCCGAAGGTCATCGGTGGCCGGACGCCCAGGATCTCCTCGGCTTGGTCCAGGAGGGCGGCAAGCCCATCGTCACGCGCCTCGATCTGCACCATGGAAAGGGGATGACGCTCCGCCAGGCGAACGCCGGGATCTCCGGGCCGCACCGCGCCGTAGCGGCCGGGTTGCAGGACGGACGCCAACGCGGACCGCCGGGACACGGGGCGTTTTAGATCGCCGCTGGCATCAGTCATGAAGGCGACTCCCGTCGGGATCAATGAAGATCGGATCGACAACACGGACCTCGACCGCTTGATTGCGGAGGGGGAAGAGTGCCCAAACGGTCTCCCCCAACCGCGCCTTGCCGCCGGTCAGCATGCCCAGCGCGATTGGTTGCCCGACATGGGGCGACAGATAAGCGCTGGAGGACACCCATCCAGCTTTGGGTATCGGGGTTGGACCGTCCTTGTGATCCGCCTCCACCAAAATGGCGCCCGCCTTGATGCGTGTCCTGCCGTCAACGGGGGTGAGGCCCACGAGAGATGGGCGGTTTTCGTCCGCGCGACCCTCCACACCCAGCCAGTCGCTGCCGATGAAGGGTTTCTTGGAACTGACCATGCGACCGAGACCGAGATCAGCGGCCGTTGTCCGCCCGTCCAATTCAGGGCCTGCAACATGACCTTTCTCGATCCGGAGGATGGACAGCGCCTCCGTGCCGTAGGGACGAATGCCGTGATCGCGGCCCGCGTCCATAAGGGCTTCCCAAACGTCGGTCCCATAGTCGGCCGGGGTGTTGATCTCGTACGCCAACTCCCCCGAGAAACTGATGCGGAAGATCCTCACGGGGCAGCCCGCCACTTCCGCTTCGACGACCCCCATAAAAGGCAGGGCCTCGTTCGACATGTCGGCCCCTTCAACGGCGGCAGCCAGCACGTCTCTCGCCCTCGGCCCGGAAAGCGCCATGGCCGCCCACTGCTCCGTCACCGAGGTGGCGGAGACCTTCAACTCCGGCCAGTGGATCTGAAGATACTCTTCCAAATGGGCCATGATCCGCCCGGCCTGGGCAGTCGTGGTCGTCATCAGATAATGATGCTCGCCCAGCCGTGAGGTGGTGCCGTCATCGAAGACGATCCCGTCTTCCCGCAGCATGATGCCATAGCGCGCTTTGCCGACGGCCAGCGTCTTCCAGCCGTTGATGTAAAGCCGGTTGAGGAACTCCGCGGTATCTGGCCCTTGAAGGTCGATCTTGCCGAGCGTCGAGACGTCCACCATGCCGACCGCCGACCGGACGGCGAGCGTCTCCTCCTCGATCGCCCGATCCATGGCGCGTTTGGACTTCTTCTCGCCCGGCTTCAAATAGTACTGGGGCCGCAGCCAATGACCCGCTTCGACGAATACGGCGCCGTTTTCGGCGTGCCAATCGTGCATGGCGGATCGGCGTGTCGGAGCGAGATGCGCGCCTTGTTCCCGGCCCGCGAGCACCCCCATCGGTACGGGCGTGTAGGGCGGGCGGAACATGGTTGTCCCAACCTCGCCGATCGGCTGGCCCCGCTCCTCCGCCAGGATGGCGTGGCCATTCATGTTTGACGTCTTGCCCTGGTCCGTGCCCATGCCGAGGGTTGTGTAGCGCTTCAGATGCTCGACGGAGACGTATCCCTCCCGGTGCGCGAGTTCGATGTCGGAGGCGGTGACATCATCCTGGAGGTCGACGAACCGCCTACCCTTGCGGCCGCCGATGGTGGGTACCCTCCAGATGGCCTGGATCGGCGAGACGCCCAGCTCTTCTGTTGCCGGAAGGTCGACGGAAGCGGGCGCCATTCCCAGGGCTTCCAAAGCGTCCCGCGCGGCGGCGGCCCCGTCCGACAAGGCGTCAGTCGTGGAGAACCGGCCCCGCGCTGCGCCAACACTCGTCTCCGCTTGTCTTGAGGTTCCAGGGACAAAGCCCGCGACGGCGTCGTCATAAACAGGACGTCCGCCCGCGTGGCAGTGGAGATGGACGTTCGGACTCCACCCACCGGACGTTGCTACCAGATCGCAGGAGATGAAGCTCGGGTCTCCGGATAGTGTCTGACCGTCTTCCGCAAGCGGGGCGATATCCACGCCGACAAGGTCCAGGTAGCCGTGGGTCCGGACGACGGCCATCCCCGGGCGGCATTCAATTCCAGCAGCCTCCGCCTTGTCCCGCCATGCGCCACCGGTCCGGCGGCGCGTATCGAACACACCCCGGACATCCATCCCGGCCGCCGCCATGTCGAGCGCCGTTCGGTATCCGTCGTCATTGTTTGCGAACACCACCGCCCGTTGCCCGGGCTTCGCCGCAAAGCGGTTTAAGTAGGTGCGCACAGCACCGGCCATCATCACGCCCGGCTTATCATTTCCGTCAAAGACCAGCGGTCGTTCCGTCGCACCGGCGGCGATCACGACGCGTCGGGCCCGGATCGTCCACATCCTTTGCCGCGCGGTATGGGGTGCGGGTACCGGCAAGTGGTCGCCCAGCCGTTCCACAGCCCCGACGGTGTTTCCGTCGTAATACCCGAACGCGGTCGTCCTGGTGAGTAACCGGACGTTTGGAAGACTTGCCAATTCCGCAACTGTCTGTGCGACCCAATCCGTGGCGGCTTCGCCGTCCAGCGTCTCGCGCTCGCTTCGCAGCCTGCCGCCGGGAGCGTCGCTCTCGTCCACCAGAATGACCCGGGCGCCGGCCCGGCCTGCCGTCAGGGCGGCCGCGAGGCCGGCCGGTCCGCCGCCGACAATCAACACGTCACAATGGGCCGCCATTTTGTCGTAGACGTCCGGGTCGGCGATATGCACGGCCGAGCCCATACCCGCGGCCTTCCGGATCCGCTCTTCCCAGAAATGCCACCCCGGGAAGCCCATAAAGGTCTTGTAGTAAAAGCCCGCGACCAAGACCGGGGAGGCGATGTCGTTCAGTCCCATGACGTCGAGTGCCAGAGACGGCCAGGCGTTCTGGCTTCGCGCCTCGAGTCCTGAAAAAAGCTCGATCACCGTTGCCCGCGTGTTGGGCTCCTGCCGGCCACCGCTGCGGAGACCGACCAACGCGTTCGGCTCTTCGGGGCCAGCGGAATAGATGCCGCGGGGGCGGTGATACTTGAAGCTCCGGCCCACGAGACGCACCCCGTTCGCCACAAGGGCGGAGGCCAGCGTGTCTCCCTCGTAGCCGACATACGGTTTACCGTCGAACGTGAAGGGCAGGGGGGCGTGCCGGTCTATGGCGCCGCCCTTTGGGAGACGAAATGCCTGGTCGGGAGCGGTGCGGGTGAAGAGACCCATCATGACGCTGCTCCGTCTTCCGTCGGGTTGAGCGTGTCCTCGGGCAAACCGACCGCCAAAACCTCGTGGGTTGCCGTGTCCCGCAGAACTTTGACGAACGCCCTGCAACCAGCGCTGTGCTGCCAGTACTCCAGGTGGCGTCCGCGCGGGTTGTCGCGCAGATAAACCCAATCGAATACGTCGCCGGTATCCGCCCCAAGCGCTGGCCGGGTCCGCGCGGCGTCGCCCACATACGTGAACTCCGAATGGTCACGGGGACCGCAATAGGGGCAAGTAATGATCAGCATCGCATTGCTCCCTAATGGTGTCCGGGCCAGGGGCCCTTACCGCCTTCGTCGACGGTGTAGCCGCGCTCAAACCGCTCCAGCGTCAAACCAGCGTTGAGGGGGTGTGGCGCATCTTCGGCAATGGTGTGGGCAAAGACCCATCCCGATCCGGGTGTCGCCTTGAAGCCGCCGTAGCACCAGCCGCAATTGAAGTAGAGATTGTCGATCGGCGTCTTTCCGATGATGGGGCTGCCGTCCATGGACATGTCCATCACGCCACCCCAATGCCGGAGGATCCGGAGCCTGGAAATACTGGGGATCATCGACACCCCGGCGGAGACCACATGCTCCACGGTGGGCAGGTTCCCGCGCTGGGCGTAGGAATTGTAGAAATCGAGGTCGCCGCCCAAGACCAAACCGCCCTTGTCGGACTGGCTGATGTAGAAATGGGAGGCACCGAACGTGACCACCGTGTCGATCAGCGGCTTCAAAGGTTCCGTCACGAAGGCTTGCAGGACGTGGCTCTCGATCGGCAGCCGCATTCCGAGCTTGCTGGCCAGATAGCCTGTGTGGCCCGCGACCGCGAATCCGACCTTGCCGCACCCGATGCGGCCCCGGCTGGTCTCAACCGCGGTGATTTTGTCGCCGTCCCTGACGAACCCCGTCACTTCGCAATTCTGAATGATATCGACGCCCAACTGATCCGCGCCACGCGCAAATCCCCACGCCACCGCGTCGTGCCGGGCGGTGCCGCCCCTGGGTTGCAAGAGACCGCCATAGACCGGGAACCGGGCGTTCTCAGAGAAGTCCAGGTAGGGAACCATTCGGCGCACGTCTTCGCGGTCCAGAAGTTCCGCATCGATGCCGTTGAGCCGCATGGAGTTGCCCCGCCGGGCGAACGCGTCCATCTGACCGTCGGAATGGGCGAGGTTCAGAACGCCGCGCTGGCTGAACATCACGTTGAAATTGAGCTCGTCGCTCAACTGCTCCCAAAGCTGGAGCGATTTCTCATAGAACGGTGCGTTCTCGTCCAAAAGATAATTGGACCGGACGATGGTGGTGTTGCGGCCGGTATTGCCGCCGCCCAGCCATCCTTTTTCGAGGACCGCGATCCGTCCGACATTGTGCAGCTTCGCCAGATAGAAGGCTGTGGCAAGACCGTGGCCGCCGGCGCCGATGATGATGACGTCGTAGTTCGGTTTCGGTTCCGGATCGCGCCACGCGCGCGCCCAATCCTTGTGTCCGCCGAGAGCCTGACGGAGAAGGCTGAAGATTGAATAGTCGGACATGTCCCACCCAGACGGTGCCGATGGCGGGCCCGCCATCACGACCTAGGAAGCGTCTACCACCCCCGGCCCCAATGACAAGCCATCAAATCGGACGTCGGATGCCCGGAATCCGCCCTGCGACACTATGGGGCACACCGTCGAGCGACTCCGCACCGGCAAACGCTTGCCTGGAATGACCAGAGCCAAATCGCCAGCTACCGAATCACACAGCGATTCAAGTGCTGGACAATCTGCTCTCGCGAAAACCTGGGCGTCGGGTTGTGGATCCTGTCCGTCAAGAAACGCAGCCGTGGGCTCGAATCAAGCCGCAATGCTCTGAACACTGCTAGTCCCTGGATCTGGGTCAACCGGCCATAGTTAACCGACTGCTGGCGCCATTAGGGAAACCCGTTAACGACAGAGTTGTAATATGTGTCCAGGGGGAATTGAGATCAGGTCTGGTTGGTATGCTCGTTGAGAAAGCTCTCTAGGTCTTTCACCGATATCCGCCATTCCTTGCCGACTTTTATGGCTCGGATGCGCTTTTCCCTGATCCAATGCCGCACAGTCGCTTCCTGTACTTTCAGCATTTCAGCACAGTCATGCACAGTAAGAAGCGGTTTGCTTAACATCGACTCTATCCGGTCACAGTAAAAGCCACATATATCTTGGGGTCAGGAAGTAAGTCGAACTTAAGTTTACTCCAAAACCTATTTGACTTTTGTGGCTTCTCTAACGCTCCAACATCGAAGCATGCCAAATATACTCTTGAAAACTTATGGACGTCAACAAAACAACTCTTGACGTATACCCACAAAGCACAGCGGGGTCCTATAGAGAATTTCTATTCGACTTCTTAGTGGAGCCCCTCTTTTCAGTCGGGTGACTTGTCAGGTCTCACCGTGGACGTTAAGGTCTTGTTCACGAATGGGATGAGGCGAACAGGCGCAGGGGTCCGGCCCAGTATGGTGCCGTATCACTGAGTGTGTTCGTTTTTGGTTGCCAAGCGCAACAGGTCATGGGTGGCGGACTGCTTCAGTGCAGTAGGCCTGGGAAAGTCGGGGAATCCGAATGGACGTCAACAGGCCACCTCTTCGCGCGCGCGTGCTGTCGTCGATATCGAACATCTTCCAGGAACGGCAGATCATTTTCCGGTCTGACGGAACGATACGGCACTTCAATCTCTCCCGGACGACGCAAATCTCTGCTCTCTGCGTATGGATCGTCCTCACCGCGTGGGTCGGTTTCGCGACCGTTGGCGTTTCAATCCAGTCGACAACGATCACGGAGAAAGATGCGGTCATTGCCCGGTCTGAGATGGCCTACAGGCGGCTGCTCGATCAAGTATCCGACTACCAGCTTTCGGTGGTCAGCATTACCCGCGATCTGAAGGAGAGTCAGGCTCATCTGGTGCGATTGTTCGAACAGAACGAAGCGCTGCAGACCGATCTCAACCTGACAGAGAACCAACTGCACCTTACGAAGGTCGAACGCGACCGCATCATCAACGGCCGCCGGGCGTTGACCAATCAGTTCGATCTACTCGGCCGGGAAGTCCGGCGGATGTCGAGCAAGAACAATGGGCTCGAAAGCAACATCCGCACCCTCCGCGCCCATCTCGAATCCGTGGAGGCGCAAAAGGCTGAGATCGCGGCGGAGCGGGCCGCACTCGATAACCGGCTCTGGCAGATGCAGAACGAGTTGCAGAGTTCGATTGCCAAGCGGGAAACGCTGGAAGACACCATTCAGTCGTTGCGGTCCAATCTCCGGAACGCCGTGATCGAGCGGAGTACCGTCGCGGCAGAGAACGATTCTCTTCGGGCGGAGATGACCAGTATCCGCACTGAGCTTGAGACTGTAGAGGACCGGCATCGGGAGCGGCTGGAGGACATCTCCGAGCGCGCGCTCGTGAACGTCCGCCGGTTCGAGGATGTTCTCCGGCGAACCGGGCTCAAGCTTGAAGAGATCATCCCGATGCCAAATGGCGCGATCATGGGACAGGGTGGTCCGTTCATCCCCTACCACCCCGACATGAAAGTCGAGGAAGACGTTGACGCGCTGGAGTTCGATCTGGAGATCCGATTGGAGCGGTGGCGTCAGCTATCGTCGCTGATCGGATCTGTTCCACTGATCGCGCCCCTGGACAAATACTATCTCTCCAGCCGCTTCGGTCGGCGGAAGGATCCAATCAACGGCCGCTGGGCGATGCACCGGGGCGTGGATCTCGCCGGACCGTACAAATCTCTCGTCTTCGCGACAGCACCCGGTGTGGTCACCTATGCGGGCCGCATGGCCCGGTACGGTCGTCTGGTTGAGATCGATCATGGCAATGGGTTGGTGACCCGGTATGCCCACCTCGCGAAAGTGGGTGTCAAAAAGGGCCAGACCGTGAAGATTGGCGAGAAGATTGGCCTGCTCGGAAGTAGTGGTCGGAGCACAGGTCCTCACGTACACTATGAGGTGCGGTATAATGGTCGCCCTCTAAATCCCAGGAAATTTCTCAAGGCGGGTCAGCATGTTCAGCAAAAAAGAAGCTAGCCAGCAGGCCGCGCCTGCGGCTCCGTCGAAGTCCGCGGCTCCCTCGCTCCTAAGCTCCGATCTGCTGGTGAACGGCAATCTTGAGAGCAAGGGCGATATGCAGGTCGATGGGACCGTCGAGGGCGACATCAAGAGCGTCAAACTCACCATCAGTGCAACAGCGGTGGTGCGCGGGTCCGTCGAGGCTGAGTCGATCGTGATTGCCGGCCAGGTCGTCGGCCAGATCAAAGCACGTCACGTAACTCTCGCGAAATCAGCAAAGGTTGTTGCCGATGTGATCCAAGAGCGTCTGACGATCGAGCCGGGCGCGTTCTTTGAGGGCAATTGCCGCCACTTCCCGAATGAGGAAGGCAAGAGCGAGCGGGAGCCCCGCAAGCTTGAGCAGATCGTCTCCGGGCGATCTGCGCCGGCAGCGCCAGCGCTTAAGCCGGTGGACGCCGACGCGCCGGCGACGGGCGGTGCCACAGCCTAACGCCGCTCAATTTTGAGCATTTTTGGGACGGCCGCCTTTCGGCGGCCGTTTCTGTTTTGCTGATTGAGGGTCCCGTACCGGAGTTCCTGCTGGTCTTCTAGTCCGGGAACCGTTCCAGGGCCGAGGCGAACATGTCCGGGTCGCAGTTGCCGCCCGAGGCCACCACGGCAACGGTTCGCCCACTCACAGGAACCTTGCCTGTCAGGACCGCCGCCAGCGAGACCGCTCCTCCCGGTTCCAGCACGATCTTGAGATACCGGAACGCAATCGCCATGGCTTCCAAAGCTTCGTCATCCGTTACGCCGACACCGCCTGCGAGCAGGCGCCTGTTGATCGCAAAGGTCAGAGCCCCGGGCATCGGGGATAGAAGTGCGTCGCAGATAGAGCGTGCTTCAGGCGGATTGCCCAGGCGCTGTCCGGCCTCCAACGAGCGTACGGTGTCGTCAAAGTCGGATGGCTCGACCGCATAGACAGGAACGCCAGGCAGCGTGTCTTCTAAGGCAAGAGCGGTTCCCGATATCAGGCCTCCGCCGCCACAACAGACGGTCACCGCATCCGGTGCGGCTCCAGCCTCCGCAAGTTGCTCGGCCAGCTCAAGGCCGATCGTGCCTTGGCCAGAGATTATGCCCGGATCGTCGAACGGCCGAATGATGGTGGCTCCTTTTTCGGCGGCGATCCGCTTGCTGATCGCATCCCGGTCCTCGGAGAAGCGTTCGTAGAGAACAACATCGGCACCGTAGGTCCTTGTGTTCTCGATCTTCATTCGCGGCGCGTCGGAGGGCATCACAATAGTTGCCGGAATGCCCAACATCTGGGCCGCGCAGGCCACGCCTTGAGCGTGGTTACCAGACGAATACCCAACCACACCGTTCTTTCGGTCGTCTTCGGGTATCTGGGCGATACGGTTGTAGGCGCCGCGAAACTTGAACGACCCGGTCCGCTGGAGGCATTCGGCCTTGAGAAGGATGCGGCCGCCAACGCGCTCGTTGAGGAGCGGCGCCTCTAGAAGCGGCGTGCGCACGGCCTCTCCGCGCAGTCTTTCGGCCGCTCGGCGGATATCGACGATGGTCGGCAGGGATGCGGCCTCAGGCTCCGTCAACTCGGGTGAGGAATTCATCAATGACCTCCAGACAAGGGGGCTCGTAAAGGGTTGGCGCATGCCCCACATCGGGCAGCGTGAACGATGTGAAGTCGGGGTGACGGTCGGCCATGGCCTTGAAGGTTTCCTCGCTCAGGACCTTGCTGATGCCGCCCCGAATGCCCAGAACCGGAAACGGGCCAACGGCGCGGAAGTATGGCCAGAGATCCGGAATCTCGCCCCCCATTTTCTTGATCGGGGCAAGGATCGCGGGGTCCCAGTCGGTTATCAGTTTGCCGTCTGGTCCTTCCTTAAAGGTCGCTTCGGCAAAGTCCTGCCACTCCTCATCCGTCTTCAGCGACAGTTCCGTGAAACGCTCCTGCAAATGGGCGATGACGGTCGGCCAGTCGTCATAGACGTGGCGGGTCGACAGGTAGTCCATGATCCGGCCCATCCCGACAGCCCCGAACTCCGGTCCGACGTCGTTCAGCACAATGCCTTTGATTGCGATCGGCGTTGCAAGTGCGAGTCCCATCGCCACAAGGCCACCCATCGATGTACCGATGATCGCGACCTCGTGGAGCCCCAGCACGATCATGATTTGGCGGACGTCGTCCACATAGGTCCGTGGATGGTAGTTCTCCGGCGTCGGGTCCCAATCCGAGTTTCCGCGGCCCCGCCAGTCGACGGAAACGATTCGGCGGCTGGGCTGGAGATGACGGGCGAGCCGGTGAAAGTCCTTCGCATTGCGGGCCAGACCGGGCAGGGCAAGGACCGGTGTTCGCGCATCCGTTGGCGCACAGCCGGGGGCGTAGTCCCGGACCTGCATTGCGAGGCCGTCCGTGGTGCTGATCCGATGAACGGAAAAAGGGGCATCGGCAGTCACGGCGTCCTCACAGCCCGAGGAGTGGGGGAAGTTGGTCGAGACGCTGGAGTTCGGCATCCGGCGCACCGGGCAGCCGTTCGCGGGCCTGGCCGAACCGGTTGATCCAAGCCACCCGGAAACCATAGTCGGAGGCGGCTTGCGCGTCCCAGGCATTGGAGCTTTGGAAGGTGACAGCCGTCCGGCGAACGCCGAGATGCTTCCGGACAAGGTCGTAAACGCTCGGATGGGGCTTGAAGACGCCAACCTCTTCAACCGAAATCACGGCATCCATCAGGGGCCCGACCCCAGTGCTTTCGCAGACCGGCCCGAGCATGTCCGGCGAGCCATTGGAAAGAATGGCGGTTTTCAGCCCCGCGGCGCGCAGTGTCTTCAGTGTGTCGATCACCTCTGGATAGGTGGAGAGATCGAGATAGGCCCCCATCAACGCCTCTCTCAGCCCGTCCGGCTTTGCCGTGTCGGCACCGAAGACGCTATCCAACGCGAAATCCAAGGCATCGCCCGTCAACGCCCAGAACGGATCGTGCCGGCCCATGGCCGCGCGAAGCCAACTGTACTGAAGCTGTCTCGTCCGCCAGATATCCGAGAGCTTGTCCGCTTGAGCATCGGGGTTCGGAAACAGCGTCTTGCATTTACCGACGGCGGAATGGACATCAAAGAGCGTGCCGTAGGCGTCGAAAACGCATGCCTCGACTGTGTCGAAGGGAGGGGTGGCGGGCATTCCAGGTCTCCGCTGGGTCAGCGATTGGGTGGAGCGTACGCCTGAAGGGCGTCGATCTGTACGCCGCATTTGGTAACACACCATATGTCCCGCGGCGACGGGCCGCCGGTCCTTGCGGATGCGGTCGCTTGTTCTCCGAGCCGTAAACGATAGACCTGAAGACCTTCCAAGACCCGCTGAACGTAGTTTCTGGTCTCGTTGAACGGGATGCGTTCGATCCAGTCCACCACATCGACGCTGGGGTCCCGGGGGTCGCCATACTGCCGGGCCCACCGTTTCGCCCGCGCGGGACCGGCGTTGTAGGCCGCGATTGCCATGACATAGCTGCCATCGAACTGATCAATCAGGTCTTTGAGATACCGGCGGCCCAGGAGGACGTTGTACTCCGGGTCCGCGGTGAGTTTGGCCCGCGAGTACCTTACACCGACCTGGCGGGCCACTTGCTTCGCCGTCGCGGGCATAAGCTGCATCAGGCCGCGGGCGCCCACATGGCTTTTTGCGTCCGTGCCGAAGGCGCTTTCCTGGCGGATCACGGCGAGCGCCAAGGCGTCTTCCAGTCCGTCCGAGCGGTTGAAGGCCCGGACCGGATAGCCGATCTCGATCAGGATGTGACCGTTGCGGGCGGCCCGCCGTGCCGCATGAACACCCAGGTCTGTATAGCCGAACTTCGCCGCAAGGCGGCCCACTCTGGCCGCGGCCTCCCCGCTGTCGGCCACCCGGGCCATGTGAAGAAGGAAGTCACGGGCAAGCTCCCGTTGACCGGCGCGAATAAGCGCCGTCGCGGCTTCTCCAAGAGACCAGTCTTTCAAGGAGTCGCGGCTCTTGGGGGCCGTGGGTTCCTCGGGAAGGCTCAACCCGCCACCAGGCCTTTTCGCGGCCGCAAGCTGGCCATAGAAGGTCGTTGGATACCGTGCGCCTTCGATAAACCAGGTATCGGCCAATGGGGCGTCGCCCACCGCCTCAGCCGCGCGTCCAGCCCAATAAGCTGCCCGTGCCAGGCTGATCGGCGTGGATACGTTCCGGAACAGATTGACGAAGGCGTGCAGCGCCTCCTCGGGTTTCTTCGCGAACCGAAGGGCGATCCAGCCCGCGTGCCATTCGGCGTCCGCGAACGGAGCGCCGGCCGATTGATTGTGCGAAGTCGCGAGAAGATAGGCGTCGTTGTGAGCCTTCTCGTCCAGGGCGTTTCTTATTTGGATGGAGCGTTCCCGCCACCATAGACGCTCGTTATCGTCGTGGGTCGGAATACGCCAGAACAACTCCCGCGCCGCCGCTTCCTTGCCCTTCCGATGGCGCCAACGAATGCGTTCGTAAAGGAGGCCCGGGTGATCCGACAGCGAGGCCGGGACCCGTTTGATCAGGGTGTCCACATTGCCGACGGACCGTCGCAAGCCCATGCGGGCTTCCGCCAACCGGCTCTGGCCTTTGCTTACCTTTGGCAGCATCCGGCGCGCCTCTCGGTAAGACGCCTTCCAAAGCAGCCGGTCCAAACGCTGCCAGTGATGCTCCGCCGTGAGTTCGTGCCCATGACTCGCCAGAAAGGCGCGCTCCTGTTTGCGGGTGAAACTCGCGCTTCGCCAAGCCTGCCGTATCGCAGTTCTCATCTCCAGAAGACGACCCTCGGCACGCAGTGCCCTGATCAAGCGGTCGTGGCCGTCCACCGTGCGTGGCGGGGTCTTCGCGAACCATCCGATCACCTCACCCGGCGGCAGCAGATCCGTCATGGCCTTTTCAGCATGCGCCAGAAGGCGGGCGCGGTTCGGCCAGTCGCTGTGCTGTTCCGCGAAACGGGCGATGTCCTGAAACGAGGAGTCCGACCGCGTGTGGGTGTGCCGCAACCAGGCGAGAACATCTTCCAGAACAGGGTCGGGTTCAGGCCGTTGGATCCGATCAAGCGTTGACCACGCGCCGGACTTGGCGGCCTGGAAAGCACGCCCATACATCCGCCGTAAGACCACGTTTTCCAGACTGGCCAAGGACTCCGGCCGCGGCAGCGGCAGTACCGCCATCCGGGAGGGCCGCATCTCTGGAAGAGGGGGCTGTGCGAGAGACTGGCCGACCGGGGCCGCCATCACACAAAGGCAAACGCACAGCACTCTGGTGGGCCAAGTCATGACGGACATCGCAGTGTCTTTCGACAAATGATTACGGAATCCCTTGCGCCCCAAGCAGATTCCGCAATCTACAGGATAGTTTTTGGTCCGGACAAGCTCGGTAAGAGACCGGTACTCAAGCATGGGCTTGTTCCGGCAGGGACCGGAGCGTAATGTCCGCGTCCACACAAACAAAAGATGCCTTCCGGAGGCGCGCCATGTCCTACAACCCTGGAAACCCGATGTTTCGCGGCTCAATGGTCGCACTGATCACGCCGTTCAAAGACGACAAGGTGGATGAGGACGCGTTCCGGAAAATCGTCGAGTGGCATGTGCAGCAGGGCACGGACGGTCTGATACCGGTGGGCACGACGGGCGAATCGCCCACGCTGAGCCATGATGAGCATATGCGGGTTGTCGAGATGTGCGTGGAAACGGCTGCGGGCCGGGTCCCCGTCATCGCGGGCGCCGGCTCCAACTCAACGCGGGAAGCCATCCAGTTCACGGAGCATGCGAAGTCCGTGGGGGCCGATGCGGCCCTGCACGTGACGCCGTACTATAACAAGCCGACTCAGGAAGGGCTGTACCGCCACTTCGAGGCGATCGCCAGTGCCGTCGATCTGCCTATTCTCATTTACAACATTCCAGGTCGCTCCATTGTCGATATGACGGTTGAGACCATGGGGCGGCTCACCGAGCTGCCGCAGATCGTGGGCGTCAAGGATGCGACGAACGACCTGACCCGGGTGATGAAGCAGCGCCTGTCACTCGGCCCGGACTTCAGCCAGCTTTCCGGCGAAGACGCGACGATCGTTCCGTTTCTGTCTCAGGGCGGTCACGGTTGTATCTCGGTCACGGCGAATGTTGCACCCGCAGCCCTATCGCAGATGCACAAGGCCTGGTGGGCCGGTGACCTCGACACCGTTCGGTCCATTAATGACCGGCTTTCTCCGCTGCATGCCGCCCTGTTCTGCGAGACGAGCCCCGGCCCGGTCAAATACGCGGCGTCACTGCTTGGGTTGTGCGAGCCGCATGCCCGTTTGCCGGTATGTGAGATCGCCGACGACAGCAAGCGTCAGGTTGAGTCCGCGATGCGGACGGCCGGTCTTTTGAACTAAGAGCAATCGCCCTAAGGGCACATACCCTGGCGAGACTGGCTCCGGCGGCGCCTTGGCCGCCGGACTTTGGAGAGTTATTCGATGGCACAGGTCAAGTCGGTCGCCCAGAACAGGCGGGCCCGGCACGATTACTTCATCGAAGAGACGATGGAAGCCGGCATGCTCCTCCAGGGCTCCGAAGTGAAGAGCCTGCGCGACGGTCGAGCGAGCATTAATGAATCCTATGCCGGCCCCGACCGCGGCGAGATCACGCTCTTCAATGCCCATATCCCCGAGTACAAGCCAGCCAACCGGTTCAATCACGAACCGAAGCGCCCGCGCAGACTGCTGCTGCGAAAGCGGGAGCGGGACCGGCTTCTGGGGCTTGTCCAACGCGAAGGCGTGACGCTGGTCCCCCTATCCCTCTACTTCAATGAGCGCGGCATCGCGAAGCTCCAGATCGGCGTCGCGCGCGGCAAGAAGAAAGCGGACAAGAGAGAAACCGAAAAACAGCGGGACTGGCAGCGTCAGAAGGCGCGCATCCTGCGGGACCGGAACTGATCTGCGTAGGTGATCCGTGACGGCTTAAGGCAAACCGTCAACCATGTTGCGGACCTGGCGGAACACGTCCTCGAACATCGCCGGTGTCAGACGTCCCGTGTTCGTATTGTACCGCGAGCAATGGTAGCTGTCGGCCAGGGTTTGCCCGTTCGGCAGACTGTGCAGCGCGCCATGACCGAAACGGTAATCGGCTTTGCGAACCTTGAGGCTGCTCAACACCGCAGTGTGCGCGACTGCACCGAGGGCAACGATGACGGAGGGGCGTGGCTCGGCCGTTATCTCAGGTGTCAGGTAGACGGAACAGGCGCGCACCTCCGGGCCGGTCGGCTTGTTCTCTGGGGGGACGCATCGTGCAGCGTTCGTGATGCGGCAGTCGACCAACTCCAGCCCGTCGTCTGAGCGCGCTGCGTACTTGCCGTTTGCGAATCCGAATTTTTCAAGAGTCGCATAGAGAAGATCGCCGGCGTAGTCGCCTGTGAACGGTCTGCCTGTTCGGTTGGCCCCACGCACCCCAGGTGCCAGTCCAACGATCAGCAAACGTGCGTCGTGGGGACCGAAGGACGGAACGGGGGCGTTGAACCACTCAGGTTCCTTCTCACGCCACGCCGCTCTGAAATCCGCGAGGCGCGGGCAGAGCCCACACTCTCTGTCCGGCGTGCGCCGTTCATTCATGGCAGAGATCTAGACACAGTTTAGGGCAGGATCAGCGGTATCCGCCCGGGCCTGGTTTGCGGATGACCTGTGCGACGCCGCCAAAATCATCTTCGTCGTCGTCCAGATCATCCGGCTCCGGCGCATGGGGGCGGGGTGCGCGCTCGGGACGCTCTCCCCGCTCTGAATGAACGCGCTGGATGCGGGCGGAAAGGTCGGCGAGCTCTTCGAAGACATCGGCCTGACGGCGCAGTTCATCAGCCACCATCGGCGGTGATGTGCGCACGGTGGACACCACGGTCACCCTCACGCCCTTGCGCTGTACTGCCTCAACCAGTCGCCTGAAGTCACCATCTCCGGAGAAGAGAACCACGTGATCGATACGGTCTGAGATCTCCATGACGTCGATGGCGAGTTCGATGTCCATGTTCCCTTTGATCTTCCGCCGGCCCGAGGCGTCCGTGTACTCCTTGGTCGGCTTCGTGACCATGGTGTAGCCATTGTAATCCAGCCAATCGACAAGGGGGCGGATCGGGGAATACTCCTGGTCTTCGATCAATGCTGTATAATAGAAAGCGCGGACGAGCTGACCCTTTTCCCGGAACAACTCGAGGAGATTCTTGTAATCGATGTCAAACCCGAGTGTCCGGGCCGCCGAGTACAAATTTGCTCCATCAATGAATAGCGCAATTCGTTCCTGGGGGTAGAACTTCATCAAGGTTGTCCTTGCACGTTTGGTCTGATCAGCTAACCGACACCGGCCGATTATTTTGAAATGGCAATGCGTCGATTGGACCATCGACTGCGTGTAAAACCGGAACGTTCATCATCAGCTCTCTAGGAGCGCTGCGATCCAATAAAAATGCAGTACGAAGGCTTAGCTTTAAGCTTTGCCGAACCTACAATCCTTCGGCAGACGAACACAAGGATTTTTGAATGGCTATCCTAATTGGCATCGGCGCAAATCTACCAGCAATAGGATATTCGACACCACTTGATACATGCAAAGCGGCAATAGAGCGTGTTCGAACGTTTGAAATTCAAGTAGTGGCTGTCTCCGGATGGTATGAAACAGCACCAGTTCCGGTATCGGATCAACCGTGGTTCGTGAATGCCGTCTTCAGCGTTCGGCAAGAACAGGGTCGAACGGCAAAAGACTTGCTGGATGCCCTCCATAAAATTGAGAGTGAGTTTGGCCGTGTCCGTGTCGAACGGAATGAAGCGCGGGTGCTTGACCTCGATCTCCTAGACTACAATGGTGAAATCTCTGGTCCGGACGGGTGGCCGCATTTGCCACATCCCAAAATTGCTGAGCGATTGTTTGTTGCAGTCCCGTTAAGAGACGTCGCTCCAACTTGGCGGCACCCCGTTGACGAAAAAGCAATTGATGAGATCATTTCGGATCTGGATATGTCCGGCCAACGTATTCGATCTCTTGCCGAATCGACGTTGATCGACTAAGTAACAGTATTCCGCAACGCGCTGAACACAGGAGTCCCCATGGCCCGGGTGACCGTTGAAGACTGCATCGTCAGGATCCCGAACCGGTTCGAGCTTGTTATGACCGCCGCCCAGCGTGCGCGCGACATCGCCGCCGGCGGGCAGATCACGATTGACCGCGATGACGACAAGAATCCAGTGGTGGCGCTGCGGGAAATCGCGGATGAGACCATTGATAGCGAAGGCCTCCAAGAGGCGCTGGTCCGCGGTCTTCAGAAACACGTGGAAGTCGACGAGCCGGAAGAGGACGGACCGGACATGGCCGGTGACAGCTTCGGTGCGCCGTCGCTCGACGATACCTCCGCTGAGGCACTGGGCATGAGCATCCGTGTTGGCGCCGACGAGGCGGCTGGCGGTTTCGAGGATGTCGACGACTCCGTGCTGGAGCGGGAAGCCTGAACCGAAGCGGAAATCGCACATACCCGCCAGCTCTAGGCCGCTGGCGGATGGGATAGGGTCGGGCCATGATTCGCCAGTACGAGTTGGTTGAACGGGTCCGGTCCTACGATCCCAACATCGACGAAGACGCGATCGACCGCGCGTACGTGTACGCCATGAAGATGCACGGCTCGCAGAAACGGGCCAATGGCGATCCGTACTTTTCGCATCCCCTCGAAGTGGCCGGCATTCTGATCGGCATGCGTCTCGATCACCGGACGATCGTGACAGCACTCCTCCACGATGTGATCGAAGATACCGAGGCCACCCGGGAAGAGATCGTCTCTCTGTTCGGTGAGGATGTCGGACAGCTCGTGGACGGCGTCACAAAGCTGACCCGGATCGAACTTCAATCCGACCGGACCAAGCAGGCCGAGAACTTCCGGAAGCTCGTTTTGGCGATGTCTGAGGACATCCGCGTTCTTCTGGTGAAGCTCGCTGACCGTCTCCACAACATGCGCACGCTCCACTTCATCGCCGATCCGGCCAAGCGCCGGCGCATCGCGCTGGAGACAATGGACATCTATGCCCCGCTCGCGGAACGCATCGGCATGCAGCACATGCGGGATGAGCTTGAGGATCTGGCATTCGCCGAAATCAACCCGGACGCGCGGGCGTCGATCGTTGCCCGGTTGGAGTATCTCACGCGGGCCGAGGGTGCGAACGTTGACAGCATCATCGAGGAGCTAAAGGAGACGTTTGAAGCCGGGGGCGTGTCAGCCGATGTCTCGGGGCGCCGCAAGATGCCGTACTCGATCTGGCTGAAAATGCAGCGCAAGAATGTCTCGATGGAGCAACTCTCCGATATCATGGCCTTCCGGGTGACCGTCGAGGATATCGCGGACTGTTATCAGGCATTGGGTGTGATGCACGGCGCCTACTCGGTCGTCCCCGGGCGCTTCAAGGACTACATCAGCACGCCAAAACCGAACGGGTACCGCTCGATCCACACCGGTGTGATCGGTCCCTTGAAGCAGCGTGTAGAGATTCAGATCCGAACTACCGACATGCACGAGGTGGCCGAACTCGGCGTCGCCGCGCATTGGCAATACAAGCAGGGCGGTCCGCAAACCAAGGAAGGCCGCCAATACCGCTGGATCCGGGAACTCGTCGAGATCATGGAGCAGGCCTCCGGTCCGGAGGAGTTCCTGGAGCATACCAAGCTTGAGATGTTCCAGGATCAGGTCTTCTGCTTCTCACCCAAAGGCGATCTCATCGCGCTGCCGAGAGGGGCAACGCCCGTTGACTTCGCCTATGCGGTCCACTCCGAGGTGGGCGACCGGTGCGTTGGGGCGAAGATCAACGGCCGTCTCTGCCCATTGACCTCGACACTGTCGAACGGCGATCAGGTCGAGATCGCGACGTCCAAGACCTCCACGCCGTCCCCGACATGGGAGCAGTTCGTCGTAACGGGCCGGGCGAAGGCGCGCATTCGGCGATGGGTCCGTCTCCAGCGGCGGGAGCAGTTCTCCGATCTCGGCCGGGCGATGATCCAGAAGTCTTTCCGGGCGGCCGGGCACACCTACTCCGACAAGCTGGTTGAGCCGATATTGGGGCGTTTCCAGGCGGATGTTGTTGAAGATCTCCTCGCGGGTATTGGAGAGGGGACGATCAGCGCGATTGAAGTTCTTCATGTCGCCGTGCCCGAATCAAAGGCGGTGGCGAACAAGAACGAAGAGATCGTTGTCCCCATCGCCCGCGCGCGCGGCAAATCCCGCAAGGGCAAGTCAGACGCGATGCCGATCAAGGGCCTGATACCCGGCATGGCCATGCACTTCGCCCGGTGCTGTCATCCTCTTCCGGGTGAACGGATCGTTGGTATCGTGACCACCGGCAAGGGCGTCACGATCCACACGATTGATTGCGAGACGCTAGAGGCGTTTCAGTCCACGCCGGAACGCTGGTTGGACGTGGCGTGGGATGTGGATGACGACGGGGGCGTTCAGATCGGCCGACTTGAGATCGTGCTTGCGAACGAGCCGGGCGGCCTCGGGTCAATCTCCACGGTCATCGGCAAGAATGGCGGCAACATCGTCAATCTGAAGATCTCCAACCGGTCGCTCGATTTCTTCGAGTTGATGATCGATGTGGAGGTTGTGGATGTGCGTCACCTGACGACCATCATGGCGGCGTTGCGGGCGACACCTGTCATCAATTCAGTGGAGCGGGCCCGCCACTGAGGCAGGCCGCATATCCCAGAGCAGAGGGAGCGGACAGATGACCGAGCTTCGATTGGGTGTGAACATTGATCACGTGGCGACGATCCGGAACGCCCGAGGCGGCGTGCACCCCGACCCGGTCCGCGCTGCCCGTCTGGCGGCCGACGCCGGAGCCGATGGGATCACGGCACATCTGCGAGAGGACCGTCGGCACATTTCCGACGACGATATCTCCCGCCTCAGCAAAGAGATCGAGCTTCCCCTCAATTTCGAGATGGCGGCGACCGACGAAATGGTGGAGATCGCGCTCCGGCATAAGCCTCACGCGGCCTGCATCGTTCCGGAGAAACGGGCGGAGGTCACGACCGAGGGGGGGCTTGATGCGGTCGGTGTTCACAACACCCTCCAGCCCTATGTCCGGGAACTCGGGGCGGCCGGCATTCGGGTGTCGCTGTTTATCGAAGCCGACCCGGCCCAGCTGGATGCGGCCGTGGCACTCGGCGCGCCCGTGGTGGAGATCCACACCGGGGCATATTGTGACGCAGAGGGAGCCGAACGGGACCGCCACCTCGCCCGGATCATCGCGGCCGCTGAACACGCTGAGCAGATTGGCCTTGAGTGTCACGCGGGTCATGGACTGAACTTCGATACCGTTGCTCAGGTTGCCGCGATCCCCTCGATCCGTGAGCTGAACATCGGCCATTTTCTGATCGGTGAGGCGATCTTCGGCGGTCTCGACAGCGCGATCCGCCGCATGCGGGCACTGATGGACAAGGCGCGGGCCGACGCCGTCGGTCAGGCCAGCGCGTGACGTCCCGTCCATGATCATTGGAATTGGCAGCGATATTGTCGACATCCGCCGGATAGAGCGGAGCCTTGAGGAGTTTGGCGATCGGTTTGTCAGCCGGATCTTCACTGATGAGGAGCGCCAGCGAGCCGAGGGACTGTCGAATCCGGCTCCAAGTCTGGCCAAGCGGTTCGCGGCCAAGGAGGCTGTTTGGAAGGCACTCGGCGAGGGCCCGCGGCTTGGCATCGCGTGGCGGGAGCTTCGCGTCACCAATGACGAATCCGGCAAGCCGTTTTTGCGACTTGAGGGTCGCGCCGAGTCCCGTCTCCGGGAGATCACGCCGTCCGGGTGGGAGCCCCGCATCGACCTGAGCCTCAGTGATGAGCCGCCCTATGCGCAGGCGTTCGTCGTAATCTCCGCCCGGCACCCGGACTGGTAAAGCCGTTCCGGCATCATCTTGACGAACCGCGCCCCCGACGCCTTGTCCCGGGGACGGATTTCCGTCATACCCTCGCTCTTCCGCCGCGCGGTCGGCCGCTGCGCGTCCCTTTTGTTTCTCAGAAGTGTCTGGTGTTTCCCGAATGGTGAAGCGAAGTCTGGAAAGCCTTTACGAGTTGGCGAAGACGGTTGTTCTTGCCGGCGCCATCGCCATCGGTATCCGGACCCTCGCGTTCGAGCCGTTCAATATTCCCTCAGGCTCCATGATTCCGACGCTTCTCGTCGGTGACTATCTTTTCGTCTCCAAGTATTCCTACGGCTACAGTCGCCATTCCATGCCGTGGTCCCTGCCGATCATCGATGGCCGTGTGTTCGCCGATGAGCCGGAGCGCGGTGACGTCGCGGTCTTTAAGAAGCCGACGGATACCAGCCAGGATTTCATCAAACGGATCGTCGGGATGCCCGGTGACACCATTCAGGTGAAAGACGGAATCCTTCACATCAATGGCGAACCGGTCGAGCGTCGGCGGGTCGAGGACTACATCGCTACCGGACCGCTGGGCCGGACGATCAAGGTGTCTCAGTACGTTGAGACACTTCCCGACGGCGCGAGCTACCGCATTCTCGAGCGTCAGGGCGACCGGGGCGAGTTCGACAACACCGGCGTCTTCCAGGTGAGGCCCGGCCACTACTTTATGATGGGCGATAATCGGGACAACTCGGTCGACAGCCGCTCTACCTCGGTCGGGCAGGTTCCGTTCGAGAATTTCGTCGGCCGGGCGGAGATCATTTTCTTCTCCACGGATGGGACGGCGGCCTTCCACGAGATTTGGAAGGTCCCGACCGCAACCCGGTTCTCCCGGCTGTTCATGGGGATCGAATGAACGAAGACGAGTCCATTCGAGCCCTAGCCAAGGTTCTCGGACACGAGTTCGGACATTTGGAGGTCCTGAAACGGGCCGTCACTCATGCCAGCGCGGAGCCGCGTGCCTGGAACGCCTATGAGCGCCTCGAGTTCCTCGGCGACCGGGTCGTCGCCCTGGTACTGGCGGAGCACCTACTGGACCGATTTCCACACGAGCGTGAAGGGCCGATCGCGAAACGGCATGTGGGGCTCGTCCGCAAGGAAGCGTTGGCGGAAGTGGCGCGATCCATTGATCTCGGCAGCTTTCTGGTGCTGTCCCGGGGTGAGGGGGAAGGCGGCGCCCGCGACAGCGACAGCATTCTCTCCGACGCGATGGAGGCGGTGATTGCAGCGCTCTATCTCGACGGCGGGTTGGATGTGGCGCGGGACTTCATCCTGAGGAACTGGAACCCGTTGGTTGAGGCTGACCGCCGCCCTCCGCAAGACGCAAAGACGGAATTGCAGGAACTTCTGCAGGGGCGCGGCAAGCCGCTACCGGTCTATGAGGTCGTTGAGCGGGTTGGCCCCTCGCACGCGCCGATATTCACAATCGAGGTTCAGGCGAGCGACGCGGAGCCTTGCCGGGCGCAGGGTAAATCCAAGCGGTCGGCGGAACAGGCGGCGGCGGCAGAGATGTTGAAGGCTCTGCGTGAGGTGACCCTTTGAGCGAGCAGGATCAAACGGCTCCGCAGGAGCCGACACGGTGTGGCTTCGTCGCTCTCCTGGGTGCTCCGAACGCCGGAAAGTCGACACTTCTCAACCGTCTTGTCGGCTTCAAGGTGTCCATCGTCTCGCCCAAGGTTCAGACCACACGCACCCGGATTCGTGGTGTGGCGCTGCACGGCGCGGCGCAGATCGTCTTTGTCGATACGCCTGGAATCTTCGCCCCGAAACGCCGGCTGGACCGGGCGATGGTGCACGCCGCCTGGCAAGGGGCGGGTGACGCGGACCAAGTCGTCGTCCTGTTCGACGCCCAGCGAACAAAGATCGACCCCGATACGATGAAGATCATCGACGGCCTGCGGGACTCCGGACGGAAAGCGCACCTCGTTCTCAACAAGATTGATCAGGTCCGTCGGGAATCGCTTCTCGCTACGGCGGCAATGCTGGCGGAGACCGGGATCTTCGAAGAGACCTTCATGATTTCGGCGGAGAACGGGGACGGATGCTCGGACCTTCTGGACGCGTTGGCGGGCCGAATGCCGCTCGGGCCCTGGCATTATCCCGAAGATGAGGTTTCCGATCTTCCGGTCCGTCTCCTGGCGGCGGAGGTCACGCGGGAGCAGGTCTACCGGCAGCTTCACCAGGAATTGCCCTACGCCATAACGGTCGAGACCGAGTCGTGGGAGGAACGGCCGGACGGGGGCGTTGCCATCGGTCAGGTGATCTATGTGCAGCGGGAAGGGCAACGGAAGATCGTCCTTGGAAAAGGCGGCCAGCAGATCAAAGCGATCGGCAAGGCGTCGAGAATTGAGTTGTCAGGGTTGATTGAGCGCGCCGTCCATCTTTTCCTGTTCGTGAAAGTTCGTCAGGACTGGATGGAAGATCCCGAACGCTACGAGACGTGGGGTCTTGATCCCAACGCGTGAGGAGGCGATGGAGACGACACTCCGCCGCCGGGTCTGGAAGGAACTCGACATCCGGGAGAGCGGGCCGGGCGGTCCGTCGGTGACCAATATCGTGGTCGGCGTCATGATTGCGTTGGCCGTGATTACGGTGATCGTCGAGACCGAAGACACGATCTACGAGCCGCACCGGGCCTTGTTTGGGCTTCTCAACTTCGGCTTTGCGATCTTCTTCACCATTGAGTACGCGCTCCGCGTCTGGACCATGGTGGAACGGCCCCAATACGCGGGCCGATTCGGCCGGTTGAGATACATGGTGAGTTTCACAGCGCTCTTTGATCTGGTGGTCGTGTGCTCCTTCTGGGTCGCCATCGGCGCCACCGATCTGTTTGTGCTGCGCCTTGTCCGGATGTGCCGGATTCTGATGCTCGGTCGGCTTGGTCAGTTGTCGCTCGCGAGCCTGGAGCTGGCATCCGCCGTCGGAAAGCGCCGCTACGAGCTGCTGGTGAGCATGTCGTTCGCGCTGATCGTGCTGGTCATAGCGTCGGTCTTCCTGTTTGTCGCTGAACGGGAAGCGCAGCCGGAGCAGTTTGGCAGCGTGCCCCGAGCCCTTTGGTGGAGTGTCATCACGCTTACCACGGTCGGGTACGGCGATGTGGCGCCGGTCACGGTCATGGGGCGGATCTTTGCCGCCGTGACGGCGCTTGCAAGCATCGCCGTGATTGCTCTGCCAACGGGGATCTTCGCGGCCGCTTTGTCCGAGGCCTTTCAGGTTCGGCGGGCCCGCGCGGAGGAGGCGTTCCGCCGCGACCATCCCCATCACGGCGACCAGCAGACAGACGTGTCGCGCAAGGACCCTTAGATGGACTGGCGCGATGCGGGTTGGGTTCTCTCAACCAAGAAACACGCGGAAGCGGGGGCCGTGGTCACGCTGATGACGCGTGAGCACGGGCGGCATGCGGGCCTTGTCCGTAACGCATCGTCGCCCCGGATGCGGGGTGTCCTGCAGCCCGGCAACAGAGTGACTGCCGCATGGCGGGCGCGGTTGGCGGACCATCTGGGTACCTTTCAGATCGAGTTGGATGCGGCCTACGCCGTCGACCTGTTTGACGATCCCCTACGATTGGCCGGATTGAGTGCGGCGTGCGCCGTCGCGGACGGAGGCTTACCGGAGCGGGAGCCCCACCCCCGTGTCTATGAGGGCTTCTCCGCTTTGATGGACGCGCTGACCAATCCTGATCTTGGGGATCTGTGGATCGCCGCTTACGTCCATTGGGAACTCGGCGTGCTGTCGGATCTTGGGTACGGCCTGGATCTGGACCGCTGTGCCGCGACGGGGACGAATGACGACCTCGCTTATGTGAGCCCCAGGACCGGACGGGCGGTCTCCCTGTCGGCGGGCGAGCCTTACCGGGAGAAGTTGCTGGCGATGCCTGACTTCCTCATCGGACGTGGCGGAGGAGACCCGGCGGATCTGGGACTGGGGTTATCTCTCACAGGGCACTTTCTCGAGCGTCATCTGTTCAATGCCCATGGGCGGGAGATACCGTCGGCCCGCACGAGATTCATTGAAAGAGTATCCCATCTGGATACTATATCTCGTGGAGGACCTACCGATGACCACGACATCTCCGGCGCCTGAGATCCACGAGACGCCGCTCGCCGACGCCTTGTCCGAGCGGTATCTGGCCTATGCGCTATCAACGATCATGGCCCGGTCGCTGCCGGACGTGCGGGACGGATTGAAGCCGGTGCACCGCCGTCTGCTCTTCGCAATGCGGCAGCTCCGCCTCGGCCCGGATGAGCCGTTCAAGAAGTCCGCGCGGGTCGTCGGCGACGTCATGGGTAAGTTCCATCCCCATGGCGATGCGGCAATCTATGACGCGATGGTCCGGTTGGCCCAGAACTTCGCACAGCGCTGGCCCTTGGTCGATGGGCAGGGGAACTTCGGCAATATCGATGGCGATAACGCGGCGGCCATGCGTTACACCGAGGCGCGATTGACCGAAGTCGCCGAACGCCTGCTTCTCGGCATCGATGAGGACTCCGTCGACTTTCGCGAGACCTATGACGGTGAGGGGCGGGAACCGATCGTCGTGCCGGCGGCTTTCCCCAACCTCCTGGCGAACGGCGCCCAGGGCATCGCCGTCGGGATGGCGACCTCGATCCCACCTCATAACGTGGAAGAGTTGAGCGATGCGCTGCTGGCTCTGATCGACGATCGGGACACGCCGATCGAAACCCTTTGCCAGTTCGTAAAAGGTCCGGATTTTCCGACAGGCGGTACCTTGGTCGAAGATCGCGCGGCGATTATCGAAGCCTATGAGACCGGCCGCGGCGGTTTCCGGGTCCGGGCCAAATGGGAAGTGGAAAAGCTTGATCGCGGCATGTGGCGGATCGTCGTCACCGAGATTCCCTACCAGGTCCAAAAGTCGCGCCTGATCGAGAAGATCGCCGATCTTCTGAACGCTCGGAAACTGGCGATGCTGGAGGATGTGCGGGACGAGTCGACCACGGACATCCGTTTGGTGCTGGAGCCGAAAAGCCGGAATGTCGACCCCACGGTCCTGATGGAAAGCCTGTTCCGGCAAACCGAGCTGGAGAGCCGGATTTCTCTCAATCTCAATG
This sequence comes from Thalassobaculaceae bacterium, assembly GCA_963691835.1. Lineage (GTDB taxonomy): Bacteria > Pseudomonadota > Alphaproteobacteria > Thalassobaculales > Thalassobaculaceae. The sequence goes on along the minus strand of OY829383.1, from coordinate 853,734 downwards.
TTCTGGATGCGGATCAGACCCCGCGAGTCATGTCTTTGCGCGAGGCTCTGGTCGCGTTTCTGGATCACCGTCATGAGGTCCTGGTCCGCCGGTCCCGCTACCGCCTGGGCAAGATCGAGCACCGGCTGGAGGTCCTTCAGGGCTACCTCATCGCCTACCTCAACATTGACGAGGTGATCCGGATCATCCGGGAGGAGGACGACCCGAAAGCCGAGATGGTCCGCCGCTGGGAGCTTACCGAGGTTCAGGTTGAAGCCATCCTCAACATGCGGCTCAGGGCTCTGCGGAAGCTGGAGGAGATCGAAATCCGCAAGGAGTTCGAGACCCTGACGGCGGAGAAGGAGGAGATCGAAGCGCTTCTCGCCAGCGAAACGAAGCGTTGGCGCGTGGTCGCGCTCGAGATCGAGGAGATCCGGCGTGACTTCGGCGGCGACACGGAACTCGGCCGCCGCCGCACGGACATCGGCGAGCCGCCTTCCGCCGTGGTTGTCCCCATGGAGGCGATGGTCGAGCGGGAACCGATCACCGTCATTTGCTCTGAAAAGGGCTGGATTCGCGCGATGAAGGGACATCTCGGCCCCGACGCGGATCTGAAATACAAAGAGGGGGACGGTCCCGGTTTCATCGTGAAGGCGGAGACGACCGACAAGATTCTGTTCTTCACCTCTGACGGCCGGTTTTTCACGCTCCAAGGTGACAAGCTGCCCCGCGGTCGCGGTCATGGGGAGCCGTTGCGTCTGATGGTCGATATATCCGGCGACCAGGAGGTGGTCGCACTGCTGCCGCACCGTCAAGGCCAGCGGCTGCTGCTCGCCTCTAACGACGGGCGCGGCTTCATTGTCGACAGCGATCAGGTCATCGCGCAGACACGGGCCGGCAAACAGGTTCTGGCGCCCGGCGATGGGGCGAAAGCCATGATCTGCGTGCCGGCGGACGGAGATTCCGTTGCCGTGGTCGGTACGAACCGGAAACTCTTGGTGTTCGCCAAGGATGAATTGCCTGAGATGACGCGCGGCAAGGGCGTGATCCTGCAGCGTTTCAAAGGCGCAACTCTGTCTGATGCGCTTGTTTTCCGTCTGGAGGACGGTTTGTCCTGGACCAGTCCGGGCGGGCGAAACCGGACAGAGCCGGATCTGACGACTTGGCGCGGGAAGCGGGCGTCGGCAGGCCGCGCGGTTCCAACCGGATTCCCAAGGCCTCCCAGGTTCAGCGGTTGACCTCTGTCAGAGGGCAGAGAGGGCGGATATGGCCGCATCCACGCCGCTCAGATACGTGATCGCGAAAACCACGACGGCGGCTGCGTAGAGAAGATTGGGTCCAAACGCGAGGGCAAGGGCGCGGGTTCCGAACATCGCCCCACTGGTCACCACGGAAAGCGAAGAAATGGAGACCATCGATCCGATCGCCCATCCGACGAGCATGGCTTCGAACAGAACAAGGTCGGAGACACTCAACGGCAAGGCGGCGAGCGTGGCGATCATGACGGTTCCGGTCACGATGGGATGGATGCCGACGATTGCGGGCACGACCATCACAACAATCAGCGCGCCGACTGCGACAGGACCGGGTGTTTCCGGCCCGAAGACCGAGGACAACATCGCCTGGACGGGTTCGCTCGATTCGGCGACGGTGCCAAGCACCATGGCCGCTGCAATCAGAACCAGATCAGGGCCCACTCTGGACAGCCCCGCCCAGGTTTCCGCTTGAACATCCTCGGTGTTCTCAGGACGTCTCCGCATCTGCCAGTAGCAAAGCAACGGCATGACGACTACCACGGCCCCCAATGTGGTGAGGCCCAGTATCAGGCTTGCGGCAATCACCATTCCTGCCGCAATGGCCATTCTCGGCAGGATAGGCATCAGGCAGGCGGCGGCCGCTTTGATCCCGGCGATGGTTAGAGGTTTCGCAAACATCAGAAGCCCGATCCCGATGCAACACGTCACCAGAACGAGGCCGACCGGCATGATCTGCCACGGAGCCACACTTGGGAGAGCCGCGCTGGCCACCGCGAAGCCGACGAAGAACGGTGACCAGAAGATCGCGATGTTCATTCCCCGGAGTGCTGCCGCGCCCGCCGACTTGCGTCGCTCGGGTGAGGCGTCCGAAGGAAGAACCGCAGACATGATCGCGAACGCGCCCGTGTTCAGAACGGCCCCGAAAGCCTGACTGCCAAAGACGATGCCGATGTCTCCCGACTCCGGTGATAGGGCGGCGATGCGCTGCTGGCTTCGAATGACGGACGGCATTCGGCGCGCCGTGGCCCGTGTCAGCGCCAGCGTCGGGATCAACGCAGCGAAGATCAGCGATCTTTCCAGGCCCACCTCAATCGCTGCGATGCTGGCTTCGGCGTAGGAGATGAGGGCGGCTGTTCCGACACATACGATTCCGGCGATCAGCAGTGTTTCCCGCGAGGCGACCGGGATGGACAGAAGAATCAGAGCGGCGAACAGTCCGGCCATGAACTGCGAAAGTTGTGGGATCTCCGCCCACACCAGGATGAAGGCGCCCGCCCATATGGCCACGACCAGGGCTCGGCGCAGAAGATCAAAGCGCTGTTGGATCAAGGTTCTTTGGTACTTTCGCAGCGTTACCCGGCGGGATGGTGATGCCACATGCCGGACAGGAGAGCCAATTGCAGCGTGAAGATTTCGATTTGTAAACGGCCCTTGGTGGAAAGACACCACATCCGTCTGCTGAGAGGGTACACTCACATCGTGTGGGGATGAGGTTCCGCGACTTTCCGTCCCCCGTCCCATGTGTTACGGACTTGCTTAAGAAAACATTCGTCTAAAAAGTCTTCTATCGCTGGGGAGAGGCTCATGAGCGACGACTCCGATACGGGCACCAAGGCGCCAAAGGCCCAAATCGTCACCGCTCCCGAATGCCGGGACATCTTTGTTGATGGTGTAATCGGGGCGATGATCCGGGATGGGGTGGTGCGGATCAACCTCGTCAACACCCGATACAACGTGGATGGCTCCGCCGTGGAACACGCGGTCGTCGCCAGGATGGTGATGTCGCGGTCCGGCGTGCGCAATCTTCACGCGGCGTTGGGCAAGCTCATGGGGCGGCTGACCCGAGCCGGAGATCAGGTCGAAGAGCCCCCTGTCGCTGATCCAGTTGATTCGGCGGCCGACCGTGCAGCCAAGACCAGCCGGGCCAAAACAGCGGCCGGGGCGAAGACGTCCGCTCCAAAGCGGTCCCGGACGAAGAAGTAGGGGCTGATAGACTGACCCTCTATTCCAGGGTCGGGGCTGGTGATAGGACTAACCTGACCGTGAAACTCCGGGCCGGTGAGGCGCGGTCAGCGGAACAGCCCTTAGAAATGGCCGCCAGTCCAGACCATGAGCACAAGCGCACAGAATAATCCTCCTCCGTCGGATCGGGACGTTCTCGTGTTGGCCAATCAGGCGTGGTCGAGGGGGGAACTCCGGGCCGCTTACAGTCAGATCACTGGCCGCTTCGGACAGACACCGGACAAAAAGCCGGTGGCCATTGGATTGGCCCGGTTGCTTCTTGAGATGGGTAGGGCGGGCGAAGCTGTCGCCCTGGTCGACGGCATTCAAGACGAGGCCCAGGGCCCAGCTCTTGAAGGTATCCGATCGATCGGTTTGATCAGTGACGGATCGATCGATGAGGGCCGCATGCGGCTGGAGGCTTTGGTCGCTGCGCATGGTGGACTGATGCCAGCGGCAGCCGTTCTCCCAAACCTCGATCTTGCGACAGGAAATCTGGCCGAGGCCGCCGCCCGCTACGAGGCGTTGTCCAGCCATTTGCAGGAAGGGGCGTCCGCGCTTGTCTGGAATGCGCTCTCCTGCGCCGCCCGTTTGGATTTTACAGACGCCGACAATCGAACGGGGGCTGCGGAACAGGCCGCCAGAGTTGATACCAGCCGGGGCATCCGGCCCTCCGGTGGCGATGCCATCCGGTTCACGCCGATCACGCTCGATGGCCCATCGGCCGATGAGGTGGCCGAGGGCCTGGCGCCGATGGAGACGGACCCTGGGCTCACAGGGGCCGGAGCTGGCCGAGTCACGATCGCCATCGCGCGAGAGGTGGGCTTCGACGGTGCGGATCACCCACTGCGTTCCCTGGGACAGGCGCGTGGCCATGTTCATATTATCGGCGACCTGACGGACGAGGACCGGGCGGCGCTACCGGGAATCCTGGGAGCCGCGGTTTCCTTGGAGCCTGATGTTGGCTTTTCTGCGGGAGGGGCGGAATGCATGGCCCTGGCCCGCGCCTATCTATGGCTCAAGTCGGGCACGGCGGCCGAAGTCGCTCTCCATTTCGTCAGCGAGGAGATGCCGGCTGAGACTGATGTATCCATAGGCGTTCCGGTGGATGGGGACGCCGACATGTTGCTTGCTGACCGGCGCTGGCTTGTTCCCTGGCGGCGGTTCGACCTCCAAAATGCCGTGTTCCGGAACACATCGGCCACCATCCGGTTCCTGGGACGGGCTGTAGCCCGCATCATGGACCGTCCCATAGTCGACGCCCGGGTGGCGGGGGACCGGTGGCTTGCCCAATCCGCTCTGTATGGCGCTTGGTATGAGACGGTGATTGTCAGGGAAGAGGCACTGACGATCGCGTCTCCATCTGGCCCTGAGGTGCCGCCCTTGTTGGAGGCGCCTCTTCCCGGAGGTTTCCAACCAACGGAAGTCGAGCTCTTGAACCAGCGGGAGCGCGCGGATGTTTCCCAGCAGTTCCGGGACGTGAGATTGGCGTTGGATATCCCGGGAATATGGGCGTTCCTGGATGGGTTCAACCGAAACCAACGTCTTCGGTGGCGGAACATCAACCGCGAGATCTCCGCCCGCAATCTGGGTCTGCGCGCCGAGCCGGACTTTATCGGGCACAAGCCCTCCGGACCTGCCAAAGTCGATGGATCGCTTAAGGAAAACAGTCTCAGAGGTTGGGCGGCCGGCCGCCTTGTTGAGACCAAGATGAGCTACGAGCCCTATCCCCATGCCGTCGTCAGTGATCTTCTGCCCGCGGACACCTACGCGGATATGCTTGAGGAGTTGCCGGATTTGGACGCGTTGGCTTGGGGCACGAACGCGGATTATCCGGATCGGGGAGAGATCGGGGTCGACAAGGCTGCGTCTCTGTTCGGCCCGGCGATCCAGGCAGCTCTGGTTCTCTTCAATGATCGGCCCATGCTGTCGCTTCTCTTGGAACGCCTTGGGCTAGAGCATGTGCTGTCGCGATGCCGGTCGGCAGGCTTGGAGGCCGTCATAAAGGCTCGGCTTACCATTGACCGGACGAAGTATTCGCTGGGACCGCATATCGACGCGGAAAGACGGCTCGCCACTGTTCTCTATTACTTGCCGCGTACGGATGCGGATGCGGACGTCGGCACAGTGATCTGCCGCCCCAAACCCGGCATCAAGGGCGCCGGATACGGTCTTCATGGCAGATTCGAGCACTACGAGATCCTGGATCAGGCTCCCTATCTGCCAAACACCGCCTTTGCTTTCGCCAATGTGGGGCCAGCCTATCACGGGGTTCTTCCCATTGACCGTACGCTGATCCGCCCGATGATCCAGTACACGGTCTATCTGGTGAACGCGTAACGGATCCTGCGTTGCCCGTCCCTTGGACCCGACTGCCCTTGCTTGCTAGTGTCCGGCCAGCAGGGAGGAAACCATGACAGCGACAACGCTTACCGAGATCGTGATCCGCCAGGAGAGCGCCCGCCCGGCGATTGGCGCCCCGGGGCGGACGCCACTGACTTACGGCGGCTTAGCCGGGCTATGTGCTGCCACGGTCGGCGATTTGAACGGTGTTGGGATCGGCGCCGGCGACCGCGTGGCGATCGTGCTTCCGAACGGCCCGGAAATGGCGGCATGCTTTGTCGCGGTGGGGAGTGCTGCAACGGCCGCACCCCTGAACCCCGCTTACCGTGAAGAGGAATTTGCGTTCTATATCGACGATCTGTCGGCCAAGGCACTCATCGTCATGAGAGGCGATGAGACCGCGGCGCGGGCGGCGGCAATGGGTCTGGGCACCCCGATCATCGAGTTGGTGCCGGATGGGGACGGCGCTGCAGGTGCCTTCTCGCTGGACCTCTCGGCCCTCTCGGCTGCGGTAGCGTCCAAACCCGGCCCGGCAGGCCCCGGCGACACGGCCCTGGTGCTGCATACATCCGGAACAACCGCGCGGCCGAAGATTGTGCCCTTGTCCGGCGGAAACGTATCCGCGTCCGCACGGCATATTGCGACGAGCCTCGCTCTCACGCAGGACGATGTTTGCCTCAACATCATGCCGCTGTTCCATATTCACGGACTGATCGCGGCGGTTCTCAGCTCTCTTTCGGCTGGGGCAACGGTGACGTGCGCTCCGGGTTTCAACGCCCTGCGGTTCTTCGGCTTGTTGGCCGACGTTCATCCCACCTGGTTCACGGCCGTTCCCACCATGCATCAGGCGATCTTGTCCCGTGCGGGCCGGAACGCGGAGGTAATCGAGAAGGCGCGCCTCCGCTTTGTCCGATCATCGTCGGCGTCCCTGCCGCCTCAGGTTATGGCCGAGGTGGAGGAGACGTTTGGATGCCCGCTGGTGGAGGCCTACGGGATGACGGAGGCGTCGCACCAGATGGCGTCCAACCCCCTGCCTCCCGCGTCCCGAAAGCCGTCTTCGGTCGGTATCCCCGCCGGTCCGGAAGTCGCGATTATGGACGATGACGGCGGCATCCTGGCACAGGGTGCGATCGGAGAGGTCGTGATCCGGGGGCCGAATGTAACGGCTGGATACGAGTCGAATCCCGACGCCAACGCGAAGTCGTTCACCGACGGCTGGTTCCGGACGGGGGATCAGGGCCGGTTCGACGAAGAAGGATACTTGTTCCTGACAGGGCGCCTGAAAGAACAGATCAACCGGGGCGGCGAGAAGATCAGCCCGATCGAGGTGGATACCGTTCTGCTCGATCATCCGGCAGTTCAGCAGGTTTGCGTCTTCGCGGTTCCGCACGAGAAGCTGGGCGAAGAAGTCGCCGCGGCGATTGTGCTGGCTGATGGTACGGAGGCCAGTGAGAGCGAGATCCGGGACTTTGCGGCCGCGCGCCTCGCCGACTTCAAGGTCCCGCGCAAGATGGTCTTCCTGGAGGAGATCCCGAAGGGAGCGACCGGCAAGATCCAACGGATTGGCCTGGCTGAGAAACTCGGCCTCGTCGGCGCCGCTTAGGGAGGTCGGAGATGTCATCCGTTTGTGTGTTCGGCGCCGGGGCGATCGGCGGCTATCTGGCGTCCAAACTCGGACATGCGGGAACGCCTGTTTCCGTGGTGGTGCGCGGACCGCATCGGGACGCCATCCGCGACAGGGGGCTTGTCCTGCGGAGCGGGGAGGAGGAGATCGTCACCCATCCGGAGGTGATCGATGACCCGTCCTCGGCGGGCCCGCGTGACTATCTGTTTCTAACCCTAAAAGCCCACTCGATCGCGCCGGCACTGCCCCAGCTTCGCCCATTGATTGGCCCGGACACGATCGTGGTGGCGGCCGTAAACGGTGTGCCGTGGTGGTACACCTACGCCCTTGGGGGGGAGCATGATGGCCGACGGGTCACGTCCGTCGACCCGGAAGGCAAGGTTTGGGAGGCCCTGCCCCCGAACCAGGTCATCGGTTCTGTCGTCTATCCGGCAGCCGAGATCGTCGAGCCTGGCGTCATCGTTCACACCTACGGCGACCGATTCTCCCTGGGGGAGCCGGACGGCTCCCGATCCGACCGGGCGAAGGCGCTGTCGCAGATGATGATCGCCGCCGGCCTCAAGGCACCTGTGCGGCCGCGCATCCGGGATGAGCTTTGGGTCAAGCTCTGGGGCAACATGGCGTTCAACCCGGTGAGTGCGCTAACAACCCAAACGCTCGCGGATCTGATTGAGGATGATGGCACCCGATCCGTTGCCCGCGCCATGATGGTTGAAGGCCAGGCGGTTGCGGAGGCGCTGGGCGTGAAGTTCGCTCTGGATGTGGATGCGCGGATTGAGGGCGGCAAGCAGGTCGGACGGCACCGGACCTCCATGCTTCAGGATCTGGAAAGTGGCCGGCCCCTTGAAATCGAAGCCTTGCTGGGGGCTGTTGTGGAGATGGCGTCCTGGGTCGGTATCGACACACCGATGTGCGCCGCGATGCTTGCCCTCGTGCGGCAAAGGGCGGCGATGCGCGATTAAGGCATTTTGTCTGGAGGTACTCTATGAGCCTCAACATTCGACCGTTGACGCCTGTGCTGGGGGCGGAAGTCACCGGAATCGATTTGTCCAAAACGGTTTCGGAAGCTGTCTTCGGTGAGATCGAAACCGCTTTTGAGACCTACTCTGTGCTGGTCTTTCCGGAGCAGCATCTGGACGACGCTGACCAGATCGCGTTCAGCGAACGGTTTGGCCCGCTGGAGTCGACCATCGGCGCCAATCCAGGCGGGGCGGGGACGGCCTTTGCCGTGTTCTCAAATGTGGCCGAAGACGGGTCCATCATTCCGCCGCAGGACCGCCGCATGCTCTTCGACTCCGGCAACCGCATGTGGCACACGGACAGCTCGTACAAACCGGTTCCGGCGAAGGCATCGTTGCTGCTGGGCCGCCGGGTTCCGAAGACGGCCGGGGAAACGGAGTTCGCAAGCCTTCGGGCTGCCTACGACGCGCTTACTGCGGATGAGAAGGCCGCAGCAGACGCGCATACTGTCGTGCACGATTTTGCGTTCTCCCGCGGGAAGATCGATCCGAACCTTCTCACCTCTAAGGATTTTCACGAGTTGCCGCCGGTCCGTCATGCCCTGGTAAGGAGCAATCCGGCAAACGATCGCCGGGCGGTCCTCGTTGGGGCGCACGCGTCTTACATTGATGGTATGTGCCTTGCCGAGGGACGGGCGCTGATCGACCGGCTGAATGCCATCGCCACCCGGCCCGAGAATGTCTACACACACCGTTGGCGGCAGGGTGACCTTGTCATGTGGGACAATCGCGCCGTACTTCATCGGGGACGGCCCTATGATCCCTTGGAAGCTAGGATCATGCAGCGGACAACGGTCGCCGGGACACATCCGGCAGCCACAGGCGCCTGACCGGCACGCGGTAACAACGAGGGGGGACCATGTCCCGGGGTATTGATCATCTAGTGCATACGGTTCGCAGCTTGGAAGACACTGGCGCGTTCTATGAGCGTCTGGGCTTCACCATGACGCCGACCGCCGATCATCCGTTCGGGACCTCAAACCGTCTTGCCCAGATGGACGGCAACTTCCTGGAGCTTCTGGAAGTCTCCGATCCCGCGAAGATCACCGAGCATGGCGATGGCCGATACAGCTTCTCTGCTGCCGCGCGTGATTGGGTCGCCGAGCATCAAGGGATTTCCGCGCTTGTGTTGGACAGCCGGGACGCCCGCGCCGACCGGGACGCGTTCGCCGGTGCCGGCATCGGGGATTGGGAACCGCTGGACTTCTCGCGCAGTGCGACCTTGCCGGACGGCGAGGTTGTGACGGTTTCATTCTCGCTCGCCTTCGCGGGGGCTGAAGCGCTGCCGGAGACGACGTTTTTCGTCTGTCAGCAGCATACGCCGGAGTATTTCTGGAAACCCGACTATCAGGTCCATAAGAACGGCGCCTGCCAGATTTCCGAGACGGTCTTCGTGGCAGCGGATCCTGCGCCGACCTCCGCTTTTCTGTCGGCGTTCGCGGATGTGGCGCCCGCTGAGGTCCACGGCGGTGTTGCCGAGATGGATACCCCGCGTGGGCGCCTGACGGTCATGACGCCCGGAAGTTATCGTGCCCGTTTCGGGATTGAGGCGTCCTTGGACCTGCCGTCGGGGCCGCACATCGCCGCCTACTGTGTCGATGTGAGCGCGCTGGAGCAGACCCGGGCTGTTCTCGATACCGCCGCATGCCGGTTCGCCTTGTCCGACGGCGCCCTGGTCGTTCCGCCGGACGTCGCCTACGGGGTCGCCCTTGTGTTTCGGGACGGGGCGGCCTGATCGCCCGGTCCCTCTTTAGGCGTCGACCTTCAGGCTGACGGCGCCGAGACCATCGATCGCATAACTATAGGCTTCTCCGCCTGTCGGGAACTTCGTGGCCAGCGTCGAGCCCGTCATGATGATCATGCCGCGCCTCAATCCCTGTCCTCGGCCCGCAAGCAGATTGGCGATCCAAGCAACAGAGGCGAGCGGGTTGCCCATCGCCGCCCCGGTAACAGAGGCCTCAACCTGCCCATCCATGTCCAGTGACACCGGTGTCGTCTCCAGATCCAGGTGTTGCCAAGCCTCGACAGGCTTCCCGAGAACAACCCCACCATTCCAGGCATTGTCGGCGACCATCGAGATGGCATCCAGTTGGCCGTAGTCGGCAGCCCGATCCTCGATCAACTCGAAGGCCGGCATGACCGCGTCGATCGCCGGCCGGACAGTCGCTACGTCAAACGGTGCGTTGTCCGGCCCCAAGTCCTTCCCCAATCTGACGGCCAGTTCGAACTCGATCCCGAGCCGCTGGAAGTCCTTGAGGCTGACGGTCGCCGGGCCGTCCAGCATCCGGGACGCCAGAAGGATCCCACCACACGGCTGGTCCACCCCGCAAAGCTCCTGAATGGGCTTGGACGTGAGCGCGATTTTGTATCCACTGACAGGTCCCAGCCCATCCTCGAGCCAGAGGGCGACCAACGCTTCCTGTGCGGCGTAGGCTGCATCAAGGTCGGCGAGGGCATGCTCACCCGTCAGCGGGGCATATTGAGCTTTCGCCTGATGCTCGGCGTGGAGATGGCTGGCGACCGCGTCTACGGGGCTTTGCCCAGTCGTTTCCGATGCCATTTCCACCTCCGCCCGTGTGTCCTGTTTCGACCATCATTCCAGGCGCAGGCGGTGACCGCAATCTCGCCCGGGCCCTTGACGGACGTGGTCGGTCGGCGATTGAGTCGGTGCTGACGTCCCCGAATTGCCATTGATTGGGCGCGGAAAGGACTGCGCGATGCCGGATGACCAGACGCCGAAAGAGATCACAGGACGATGCTACTGCGGGGCGATCACCGTACGCGCCATCCGCCCGCCGAGGGACATCGCCTACTGCCATTGCGCCGACTGCCGCCGTGTCACCGGAGCGCCGGTCGCGGCGTTCGCAGCATTTGATGAGGGAGCTGTAATGGTTTCTCCGAGCGAGGGGCGGTGCGTTACAGTGAATCCAGGCGTCACCAGAACCTTCTGTGAGTCGTGCGGCTCCCCAGTGACGGGGCGCTACGACTACCTTCCGGGGCAAGTCTATATTCCGCTGGGGATTCTGGATCAGGCCGACGCGCTGGCACCGCGCCGTCATGCCCACTACGGATGCCGCCTTCCGTGGCTGCATATCGAGGACGACCTGGAGCGATCCACTGGTTCGGCCCGTGCTGCGCTTAACCAGTCGGCGCTCAACCAGGCGGCTCTCAACCCATCGGCGGCCGTCAACGGCGCGCCCTTTGAGCTGAAGCCGCTTGACCCCGACCCCGGTTTCGGTCGGGAGATCGCTGGCATCGATCTGGCGACGGCGGCCGATCCCGAGGTGTTCCGGCACGTCTACCAAGCCTTTTTGGATCACCAGTTGATCCTGTTCCGCGATCAGGACGTGTCACCGGATGTCCAGGTCGCCTTTGCCCGGAACTTTGGCGAGGTCCAGGTCCATGTGATGAACCAGTATCACGCCTACCCGGATCATCCGGAGATCTATGTTCTGACCAACCGGGGGGAGGACGGACGGCCCAACGGCAAGCATCCGGACAAGGGGACGTTGCACTGGCACACCGACGGCTCCTGGCGGGAGACAACGGGGCAGGCGACGATGATGGTGGCAGAGGTTGTCCCGGAGGAGGGGGGAGAGACGCATTTCGCCGATATGTACGGTGCCTGGGATCGCCTGCCGGAGGACTGGAAGGCCCGCCTGTCGGGATTACGCGCCTTTCACAACCTGGATTTCTCCCGCTCCCGCCGCCATGGGGAGGACCCGATGACCGAGGCCCAAAAGGCCCAGGTCCCGCCGGTGCCTCATCCCATCGCCCGCACCCATCCCGAGACGGGGCGCCGGTGTGTGTTCGCGGGCGATCACGCCGAATGGGTCGATGGGATGGACTACGATAAGGGCCGGGCGCTGATCGAAGAGGTCAACCGCCTCGCAGCACCCGAGGACCGGATCTACCGCCATGCCTGGAAGCCTGGCGAGGTCATGGTCTGGGACAACCGCTGTCTCCTCCACCGTGCCACGGGTTTCGACACCGCCGCCGCCATCCGTGTCATGCGCCGCTGCACCGTCCTCGGCGACCGGCCGTACTGACGATTGTCATCAGACGTGCCCGTTTCCCATGGGTGAGTGTCCCGCCAGCGCTTTTCCAGACCCCCGTGATCCGGTATGAAGGTCCAGTGCGGCCCCGTAGCTCAGCAGGATAGAGCGACAGATTCCTAATCTGTAGGTCACAGGTTCGAATCCTGTCGGGGTCGCCAATACTCTCCCAAGCCTTTGATTTGACAAAAAACGCTGGAATTCCTAGCGTTCCGAAGCTCAAACTCGACAACAAAGGCGATAACATTGACCGGCAAAGCACCCCATATCAGCCGGGTCGGAAGCGTGTGGTACTACTCGCGCCGCGTCCCGAATGACCTTCTCGAAACGGTCGGCAAACCTTTCTGGCGTCAATCCCTGCGGACAAAAGACAAGCGAGAGGCGTCACGCCTTGCCGCGACTATCGCCGAAAATCATGACGAGTTGATTGACCGGATGCGCTCCGGCGGTGGTGAGGCACTCGAAGCACTCAAGAATACGGGTGTCGACGTCTCCGCCGGAGCTTCCAAGGAAGAGATCCACGACGGTCTTGAGAGAGCCAAGGTAGCCGACGCTAAATGGCGCGACCGTCTCGTGAAGGCGGGGATGCTTGAGGCCAATCGTCTCGGCGTTGACGTCAACACGATGATGGGCTTCGCCCGGTCCGCCGATGCGTTGATGAATGAGGCTCATGACGGGTTCGCGAAGACCCTTGAGAAGCTTGCCGATACCGCGACGGGAAATGCAACGACGGGCGCCATCACCGGCTTGTTGGATGATTGGAAGCGGACAACCGAACCGGCTCGAAAGACCATCGTGGAAGCTGAAGCAGCCGTCCGCCGGTTCAATGAGCTTCATCCGGATCTTGATGCAAACGAGATCACACCGGCACACATTCGCGACTTCCGATCTGCCTTGCTCGGCATGCCGAAGCACGTCTCAAGGAAGGTGTCGGCGCTTCCGTTGCCTTCCTTGGTAAAGTGGGCCGAAGACAATCAAGCGCCACTCATCGCCCCCCAAAGCGCGGTCAAGATGCTTCGCTTAGTGAAGGCGATCTTGGCGAACGCCGACGATGCCGGATTGATCGAATCCAATCCGGCGGCGGGTATCACCATCAAGGTCCGTGGGACAGTCGTGGAGCGGCTTCCGTTCGATGCGGGGCAAATGTCCAAGATCCTCGCCAACGCCCGTCACGCACGATCTAGCGCACGCCCCGGCGATGCGTGGCTCACATTGCTCGCCTCATACACCGGAGCGCGTCAAGCCGAGCTTGCGAACCTCACCAAAGCGGACATCAAACAGGACCCCGGCGGGTGGCATATCTCCATTCTCGACGATCCGGAGAACGGCAAGAGTCTCAAGACCGAGACGTCGCGCCGAGACGTGCCGCTTCATCCCGAACTGATCCGGCTCGGGTTCGTCAAGTTCGTTGGGGCATCGGAGGATGACCTATTTGACCGGAACGCGGCGGCTTTCTCAAAGCGATGGATGCGGTGGTTACGTGACGAAGCCGAGATCACAGACCGGAGGCTGACCTTCCATAGCCTACGTCACACGTTCAAGCGGGCCTGTCGCGATGCTGGTGTCTTAGAGGAAGTCCACGACGCACTGACAGGCCATTCCGGGGGTGGGGTAGGGCGGTCCTATGGGCGAGGGGTCAGCATGGACCGGCTTCATCAGGCAATCCGACTCCTGAAGTTCTAGCCCGCGAACGTCGCGACAACCGGCTGCATCATCTTGAAGTCCGACTCTTTGATCATCGACTCAGTCCCGTCCGCCGTCGAGATCTTGAACCCCGCCGCGCTGAATGACTCTAGCTTCCGATAGACGATGACGCCCGTGTTCAGTTCTACACGGACATAGTCACCGGGTCGCGGCGTCTTGGTCTGATCGATAGCGAGGATGTCACCCGGCTCGAAACGTGGTGCCATCTCGACCGTCATGGGGAAGATCTCTGCGAAAGCACCACGGACACCATTAAGCGGGTTGGTTGAATCGAGGAACTTTGCCGTGACCCTTTGACGATGGAATCCGTCCGACTCCTTGACCAGCGAATAGACCGGAATCCGAACCGTGCTGGAAGGTGAAGGCGTCATCGGCGGACGACCCGGACGTCTCTTCGGAGCAGTGGCGAGCCATTCCCGAATGATGACGACTTCTTCCGGACGAATGCGCCGCTCACCGTTCAGCATATACGTCACGGCCTGGGGGCGCTTTCCGAGCGCGGTGGCGAGGCTGGACTTGGACAGTCCTTGTTCCTCGATTGCCTTCTTCAGTTCGGCAAGATCGAAACCCTCGGCATCGTCGCCGACCACGTCGGAAACAGTGCAGCGGAAAGCCTTGGCGAATGCTTCGGCCCAATCCATCGTCAGGCGACGGCTTCCGGACTCGATGCGCGAGATCGCCGACCGGCTCATCTCATAGCCGTGCAACTTCAGTTCGTTCGACACGTCCTGAAGGCTCATTCCACGAGCTTCACGAAGATCCTTGATGTGATTGCCTTCCATGGGTGTAGCCCAATTCATTTGTTGACATAATAAGAATATTGATCTATACGAATAATGTCAACAAATGATGCAGCGATTGGCGTTGGGGAGAAGAGGGTGGATGATCCTTTTCTGAGTCATAGGAAGCAGGTCTAGGGATAGGCTTTCTAGCGGTTGATTGCAGTCTGTGTGCTGGGCGGCCAAGGCTTGAGCCGCTATTGTTGTTCCTGCGCGCGCGCTTAAGCGGATGTCATGAATGTTGCCAAAAATGGAATAATAGGACGCCTCGAAATTTGCGGTTCCGAGGCGTCTAAAGACGGGGAAGGAGCTTTAGCGAGCATCAAGTTCGTTTGACCAGCGAACAAGAGGAGTATGCCCGCGGAACTCTCTCCAAAACGATATCTAAGGCCCACGCTGGCCGCGTTTTGAGAAGGAAACAGGGAAGTGCATACGAAGATTGAATTCACCGATAGCGTCACGGTTCTTTATTCCCCGCTGTATGAGAACGGGGGTTTTGCCGATTATGCTAAGAAACTCAGATTCGACGGGGGGAAGATCGGATCGATTTTCTACGGTGTCGCTCAACGGCGTTCTATCCAGTACAGGCTAGAACACAAGGGGCCGGAGGAACTTCTTCGCAGCTTTCACGATCTGCTGAAAACGATTGAAGGTGACAACACCCGATGCCTTTCCGCTGGCGTGTTCAATCCGAACAATCCGAGTTCGGCCAGGCCAGATAGCCTTCGTCCGCTCGATGAAGCGCACTACATCGACGCTCAATCTCATCTGCTGATCGCCGATATTGACGGCCTGACCGTCAACGATTGCCCCTTTGATCCGCGCATCGATCCGGAGAACGCCATTCGGTTCGCTGTTGATCTCATCCCGGATCTGTATGGGCTGGCCGTTGTGTCTCAGTTCTCCGGTTCGTTTGGTGTCCGGACAGTTGAGGCTGATGATTACGGGCACCCCTACGACGCGTTGACGCCCGTCACCCGTAACGATGACGGCACATTCGACTTCGTCCTGAAGTGCCATCTGGGAATTGCCCTTTCGCACGCTTGCACCCTGGAAGAGCGCCGGAAGATCATCGATGCGATTAACGAGCGGTCCCGGAACGTGGGCCTGAACACCAAGGGCGACAACGTCCTTGATACGGCGGTTTATTCGTCGAAGAATCTCATCTTCACGTCCCCCGCCATCCTTGAACGTGGCCTATGCCGCGACATCGCCGAAGAGAACCGCACCGTCTTCGTTGATGCCGATCCGATTGACGGGACTCTCGTCCTGGACGTCAACGTGATGGATAAGGCGAACGCTGTCCCGGAAAGAAGGTTCGGGAAGAGTGACGGCAACTATCGGCACATCTCCGGACACCTGAACCCCGCGCAGCTTGGCGATTCCGCGACCACGGAGTTCAACAAGCGGGTCTTCTTCATGGTGCTGCGGTGCCTGAGCCTCAATCTTGAGGCGCTTGATGATCCGAACTTTGTGGCGTCCTTCACCGCCGAACTGAAAGCCACCATCGGCCAAGCCCCCTTGTCGTTCGACGTGCAAGAGCGGCGGATGCGTGAGGCCGACAAGGCAAAGAGCACCGTCAAAAACGCGATCAAGCACATCAAGAAGAATGGCCCGTCCCTTGGCTGGCAATCCCCCGATGAGCCGGAATTCGAGAATCAGGAAGAAGAGACGCCATTCGCGTTCGGTGGTGACTTCCGTTCCACGTCCAGGGACAAAATCGAGGCTATCCGTGCGGAAAGAATGGAAGCCGTTGGCCGAACCATCTCCGGTGCGATGGTCGACCTTGTCGCCTATGCCTACGCTGTCCGGACCAAAGACGACGACACCCTTGAGCGTCTTTGCAGCCGGTACAACACAACCCGCGCCCTGCTACTCGCCTCCCTGATCGAAGCCGGTGGCGGCAAGACACACAACGCTATCTCATCCCTGATCGGTGAGCTTGCGAAGATCGACTCCAGCGAAACCCCGCTGATCACTTGGATGGTTGTTCCGACCCACGCCATCGCGGACGAGATCGCCGAAAAACTCTCCGGTCAGATCGCGAAAGATGGCCTGTCAGGCTCTATCCACGTCCAGCAATGGAAAGGCCGTTCTGCTGTCTCTGACAGTCAGCCCTCCATTGATCAGATCAAGGAGAGAATTGGCGAGGACGGTGATATGCCGTCCGGATTTGATGCCGAGGGTGACACGCGGAATTGCCTTTTCACCAGAGGCGCCGAAGCATCTGGGAAGATGGAACTGTCGACCGTCGCGACGTGGTGTGACGGGTGCGTTCTGCGGGATATCTGCGGTTCTATGAAACAGGTCCGCCAGATCGCAGAACATGCCGGTTTTGCCAACGATGTCGACAAGGCCGAACAGATCCAGTTCAAGAA
This sequence comes from Thalassobaculaceae bacterium, assembly GCA_963691835.1. Classification (GTDB taxonomy): domain Bacteria; phylum Pseudomonadota; class Alphaproteobacteria; order Thalassobaculales; family Thalassobaculaceae. Next base: position 836,596 of record OY829383.1, on the reverse strand, counting down.
AGAAGGCCGGTCCACCAAGAAGAAACACGTCATCGTCGTCCTGTCGCACTTCTACGCCTTCAACGCTCTGCCGTATGGGCTGCACGCTCCCGATCTGGTCATCATCGACGAAGATCCGAACGCCCAAACGACAGACCCGTTCGTCCTCAAGAACGCCCCGGAAATGATCAAAGCCATCCGGATCGGTCTGACTGCCGAGAACCATAAGCGGGAAGAAAAGAACGCGAAGAAGCTAGAGAAGTTCAACGGATTGTCCGAGCAGTTCGACAATTACCGGATCGAATATCAGGCATGGGTCGACGCTGGTGGCCGCAAGTCTGGCATCCCGGCCCCGAAGCAGGTGAAGCAGCCGAAGGCCCTCAATTTACAGAAGATGATCGATATCGATGACGCGATTGAGCACTTCGACCGGACCATCAAGGTTCTGAAGATCTGTGTCATGCACGACCGGGACGACGGACTCCGCGCGCTGCATGAAGGCACGGCCATAGAGGCAATCGATCTCCGGAAGATCGTATCAACTGTCTTCACGGCAGAGCGGAACTATCGCGGCGTGGTGATCGAGAGGGAAGAGAAGGGCTACATGCAAACGAGAGAGGGGGCTTACACCAGCGCCGCCGAGATTATGGAGCACCTTCAGATCTCGGATCTGCGGAAGACCCTGCAAGCCATCAAGACGGAATTTGAAGCCACGGTCGTTCAGAGTGGCGGCTGGTTTGCCAACTTCTCCGGCAGGACCGAGTCGACCCGTGACCACTTCAACAGCTTCTCCGCTGAGGGCACCCCAGAAGACGAAAATGACATCCGCTACCGGAAAGTCTGTTCCGCTAAAGATTACCGGTATCGGGACCGTCCGACGCTCGTCATGGACGCCAACCTGATGGAAGCACCCACGAAGGCCGTGTTCGGTGATGACGCGCACTTCCTAGAGCCGATCAAAATCCCCCTGCATCCCGATTGCTTCGTGGCCACACTGTCGCCAAACACGGAAGCATTTTCCATCGGTGCCATGAAGACGAAAAAGGAGCGACGCGACAAGGTGCTGAGGTTGGCCCGTGCCGCTGTCTCGTATGCTCGCCACAAGATCAAAGAAGAAGGCGGTTCGCAGGTATCGCACCCGGTTCTTATCGTCGGGAACCTGAGCGTCCTCAAGACCAAGCACGACGGCAAATTGACCTTCAAGAAGGCCCTCGAAGCAATCCCCGGCGTGACCACGGCCCACTATTTCGCTGTCCGTGGAATCAATGCCTGGGAGAATTGCCGTGTCATCATCACCATCGGCGACAACGTCATTCCGCCATATGCCAGCCTGTACCGGTCCCGTGCTCACTTCATGAGCCGACCGGATGCCATCAACGACAAGCTAGAGGCCGTCAACGGGAAGCCGTGGTATCCGCAGGTTGAGTTTGAACGTCGGTTCTCAGATGACAGCGTCATCACTCGCAAGCGCTGCGGATGGCGGGGGCAGTTAGAAGATGAGTTCGGCCACTCCCGTTCTGGCGTCGAAGTCTATCAGTCCGATCACCGCCTTCGCCCCGTGCGTCATGCGAGAGACATCTTCCATCTCGGAACCGGCGAATTCGACATGGACGTCAATGCCGAGATGTCCGCTGACAACATGATCAAGCATATGGAGCGGCAGGACGACATCAGCGACCGCGCAACGAACGTTGCCGTCGAATGCATCCGCGCGAAGGGTTATCTGCGGATGGAAGCAATGTGGTTGAGCGCGAACGTCCAGGGTTTGGCGGTAAACGGTAGGGATCTACACAACTTCAAGGCCGACATCGCGGGGCGGATCAGTGGCGGATTGGTCTCGAAAGCCTTGCTTTCTGCCGTTTCCGAGGGGGAGGGAATATCTCAACTCTATATATACATTAATAGACCTGAGATTCTATTCGGCGCGACTGAAATTGCCTCCTACAAGGTGAGTTCGGGCCGGGGCCAGCCCAAGACTATCGCCATGCCGTCCGCCCTTGAGCCGGTCCTGTCTATCCCGGCGTTTCTTGGTGTCTTTGCCGACAAGGTGACGAAGATCCAGCGCCTCGATGGTGACAAGTGGGTTCAGGTCTTCCCGAGCGAGGGCAAGGAAGACGTTGTGTATCCCGCCCAGACCGCCCTAGAGGCCCTTGAGGCGATGGAGAGCAAGCCCGGCGGTTCAGATGTGGACTTTAACGCCGACGCCTCTCACCCGTCCCGTCACGGCCTAGAGGGCGACGATTGGACTGAGGCTCTTCAGATCAGGATCGAAGCTGTCGCACGGGCTGCCGAAGAGCGGAAGGCGAACGAAGAGTCGAACGTGGTATATCTGGACGACTTCATGTCTGACGGCGAAATCGGCAGAATTAAGACCATTCAGAAATACAGGCCGTTCGCGACCTACGGTCTGATGAGTTGCGTCTATGAGGCCGCGCGTCGGGAAGGCATCGAGGGCGCGCGAACGGTATGGTCAATTGTGCGTAATGGTATCCCACTGTAGCGGTTTGCGCCCGCACCCGGGAAACTAGACTTTATCTGGTGTAACGCCGGAAAAGTGACAGGATGTGCGTCCGATTTACGCAGGCGCTAGTACTTACTAGCTGAGCAACACCCAACCACCTTAGATCCATCGAAACCAAGCCCCGATTATGGCTTCGTCCCCTAACCCCGATGCTAATTTACCGCTAAATCCAACTCTAGATTGGCATTATTGGATGGATTAGCACGGTACACTAGCGCAAGTAAGGGTTTTCATTATTAAATGACAATTTGACGCAATAACCACAGTCGTCGGACGCTCACACAAGATAATCATGTCTAAGACGACCGCCAATTTTGAATAATATATAAAGAGATGAAGACGGACTGCCTGGATCTTGGTCAACATTCTAGTATGATTCTATGTCTCGGTTTTGTAATTCCAGACAGCATCAGAAAATTCAACATTCTGAACGTGCTTATCAATAACTGCACCGACCAATATCGATCGAGAAAAATTACAACCACTTATATTTGCTCCGTTCATCGATGTAGCAATTCTTTTAATGCTCTTCGCATCAGTATCGAGCTCAACGTTCAGATAACTCAAGTCGGATTTCGAGAAATCAGCCTGCCTCACGTCCGCATCAACAAAAAGCGAACCTCGGAGATCCGCATCAACCAAACGGCTGCGACGCAACCTAGCTCCGGTGAAGTCAGCACGCGTAAAGAAACCACCTGACATGTTGACACCAGACAGATCACATTTTCTAAAGTTGGCTACACTAAGATCCGCATATCGCAGATCTATTCCAGTAAGGTCCATTCCACCGAAGTCAGCTCTTTCCCCCTCAACCCCGTTTGTAGCCAACCATCTCATATGCCGTCGGATAACCGCCCGAACTGTGCCTACCATATCAATAAGCCCAAAGAACGCTTTACAACCAGTCAGATTGGCTCCGGTCAAATCAGTCTCACAAAGGTCGACATTGCGAAGAAACGCGTCTCGCAGGTCAACTCCAGAGAATACTGTGCCATCCACACGAGCGCCTGCCATTAAGGCCCGCTGAAGACGGCTTCTGGCGAAGTTCGCCCCTCGGAGGTCAGCTCCGGAGAGGTTAACGGCTACCAACTCGGCATCAGATAATCTCGCTCCCTTCAAAGAGGCATTCGAAAGATTACCCTCTGTGATATCCGCTCTAGAAAAATTTGCGCGATCGAGCACAGCGTCAGAAAAATCTACAGGCTGTGTCCTCTCAAGGTCCTTTGACCGGAGATCGCCAGCCCTCATATCTGCGCCTCTAAAATCGGCACCTCTCAGCAACGATCCCGTAAACTTCGCGCCTCTCAAGTCAGCATTCAGAAAATTACTGGAAGAAAGTTGCGCTCGTCGAAATACTGTTGCAAAACAATCCGACGCGGAAAAATCGGAAGAAGAAATCTCCGCGCTGGTAAAATCTACTCCTGAGCAGATTGAATCTCTTAATTTCAATCCTTGATGCCGTAGATTCCTAAGACTTACACCCCTTAGGTCAGCTCTTATCCCGCCTGGCAACTTCTCCAAAAATTTGATGTGTAGAGACAATAACCTACCAAGATCAACTGAAGGGTGTTGGGACTGTAGCGACCCTTTTTCACTTGCGCTCATCATAGCCACCTAGAATGCACGAAATCAAACGCAATCATTAATACTTTTTTTATTATCGTTTTCTGTAACCGGTAGAGTAATTTCAAATTTTGCCCCCTTGTCCATATTCCGTAAAAAAATATCGCCCCCCATCTCTTTGATAATTCCATAGCTGATCGACAGGCCAAGCCCCATTCCATCTCCAACATCTTTGGAAGTGACAAAAGGGTCAAAAACTCGCTCAATCAATTCTCCATCTACCCCGCCCCCTGTGTCCTCGACCACTATAATGCAATGATTACCGACAGGAGATAGCCCGGCGGTGATAGACACATGCGAATCTGGTGGTGCTCCAATTCTAGAAATAGCGTCGTAAGCATTGGTAAGGAGATTAATAATAACTTGTTCTAATTGGGTATCATTACCAAAAACAAAGCATTCTGTGTCTGGTTTTTGAAATTCTAAACAAATTCCTTTGAGACGAAACCGCTCATCAAGAAGTGCGATAGCTAAATCTATAGAATCAACAACATCAAAGCATCTTTTATTATTATCGTCTACACGCCCAAATACTCTCATGTGTGAAATGACTTTTGAAGCGCGGGAGACCTGTTCTTCTATGCGCGAAATTTTCCCGCTACAGTACTCATCGATGACGCGGTCTTGGGAGATATGTCGCCTAAGGTTCGCGGCGGCCATACCGATCACATTGAGTGGTTGGTTCAGTTCATGTGCAATCCCAGCTGCCATTTCACCGAGTGTTGCTAGCCTAGCGGCATGGGTCGCTTTTTTTTCTGCTATCCTCATAGACGTAATGTCTTGGGCGACAAATACAACGGAAAAAACCTTACTTCGCGCATCGTATCTTGGGCTAGCGGTCATCATAGCGTCCCGTACTTCACCTTTTATCCCATGCATCGTGCAATAGAAACTAGGGACAACATCTCCGTTTAGCGCTGAACGAAAAGCTAATAGTACATCCTGCCGAGATTCCTCGGTGATAAGTTTGTGGTATACTGAGTTCTTATCCCAGTGCCCTAATTCTCCAAATAACTGTGATGCCATGATATTCATATTCAACATTCTTCCGTCTCGCGTAATCTCACAAATTGGTACGCTGGCATGAGTAATTAAGCTCTCCATGCTCTTTGCGCTGGCGTCCGCGCGGCGCTCACTGTCCTCTAGCAAGTCTTTCTGGTGCAGTAGATCAATCACATGCCTCCCCATTTTGGAAATCTCGTCTGTGTCCGAAAAGAAACACTCTGAGAATCCCGGGGATTCTCTTGTCAGTACCATCGATATTTCGGTCATTCGTTTTCCAACACTAAAAAGAATATTGAACGTTAAAATAGTACTAAATATTCCGAATAGTATAAAAATGCTACCCGCATTATGTAGTGTTTTGGAAATTATAACATTTTGCAAGCCAAACAATATCAATACAACGCCAGTAAAGAAAAAAGTCATCCCAGAAAGAGTAACGGTAAGCACTCTCCCACGGATTGACTTCACATTCGTTAATGGCCAAATTTGGAACATCCAAGGCATTTTATACGCTCAATTCTCCGGGTTACGATGCAGCGAAAACTTGAGGCTAGCTATTTAGCCGGTAGACTTACAAGGCAAACGGTGCCAGTGGGCTCGTTCATGTAAATGATCAATTGTCCAGTGTGTTCAATAATTATTCTTTGGGATAACGATAGCCCAATACCAAGTCCTGGTCTAAACTCATCGCACTTTGTAATCATATAACACGATGGATCACTTAACTCGTCGATCTGTGTCTCTTTCATGCCGGGGCCTCGATCACTGATAACGAATTGCACCTTTTCATCAATGTATTCTACAGTCACATCGACGCGTCCTCCTTCATCAGAAAATTTCACCGCATTTTCAATAATAAGTTTAAGCGCCAATGAAAAACATACGCGATCGACCTCGATATGCGTATTCTCCAAAACTGTATTGTTTATGTCAATTGTAACACGTGACCTTCTTGCCATTTCAGTGCAACCGAGCACAGCTAGATTGACAACATCAATTGGAGACATCTTTTCGTAGATGTACTGTGAGGCATCTTGCCGCTCAGTGAGTTGAAGTATTTGGTCGACCATATTTACGAGAACGACCGCATTACTGTAAGATACTTCAACAATTTTAGACGTTTGAGGCGAGCTGTAATCCCAATTATCGTCTAAAATGGATAGCCCGCCTATTACAGCATTTAACGGCGTACGCAGCTCATGATTGATTAATCGCAGGAAATCTCTCTTCGCAATATCTGCAGCTTTGACGTCAAATTTCTGTCGCTCAAGTTCTGTTCTAGCGCCACTCAATTCAGAAGAGAGGCGCCGGGTATTTTCCACCATTTCTTCATAAACCTGACGCCGCGCAGTATCAGATTTTATCCGATCGCCCTCAATACGTACCAAGTCCATTAATCGAGTTGGACAAATAGGTTTTTCCAGAAATGCAGACGCATCTAATAACATAGCGTCTGCTACGTGACTTTTATCTGCATTGCCGGATATGAAAATAACCCGGATGTCCGATCTTTTTTCTCTTAAGGTTGTTACAAAACTTATACCATCGCATCCAGGCATTCGGAAATCAGTGATTACAATATCGATCGATTGATCGTTAGACGCCCTTGAGAGGGCTTCGACAGGCGATAAATAAGTGACACAATTGTAACCATCAGCGATGATGATTTCCGTTAGTTCGTGAGCAGTGGGTTCATCATCTTCTATGACCATAATGCAGGGGCGCATGATATTCTCTCCAAACTGATTATCCCGCTCGGGAGACGAGCGATCACCACGAAACTACGATTGCACTGTCGGCTAAGTGTGCATGAACTGTGAAAAAAATGATGTAAATAAGTATTTAATTAGAATTGGATATGGGCTCTCACTCGTTATAGAGGGTGGTCAATAAAGATATATATAAAAACATAGCATATTGCTTAAAAAAGCGAGAGATTACTGTTTTATATACAGCGAAAAAACGTCCTTGGAATTTGGTAGATGTCATATAGAGAATCGGAATTTCAAAATAGCGATGCAATTTGAAACTAAAACATGGGCAGAGACCTACTGAGGCTTTGCGCTTCCGGGCCTATTCTGTCATCAATTATTATGATAAGAGTTATGGTTTAATCCAATTATTTTTGGGTTTAAATATTCGTAAGTTAAGCAATGGAAAGTGGTATATTCTTCTTGCTGTGGGTAGAGCTCCGGCATTGGCTGATGACGTGGTGTCGGTGGGATGGCATGTAGACTCTGGACATGCCCTGCGTCTACATGCACGGCGATTTTAGATGGGGGCTCCCGCCAAGGCTCGAGTGCGGTCTGGTGGTGTTGTAGTCCACTTTCCAGTCGCCGAGTGTCGCATAGTTGTTCCAACAGCGTCTCTTTGGGGTACTTATCGCCCAGGCGCCCGTTGAAATTCTGGATGAAGCCGTTCTGCATTGGCTTGTTTGGCGCGATGTAGTGCCACTCTTTGGCGCGCTCTTGGCTTCAGCGCGGCACCGTTATGCTGGTGAGCTCGGTGTCGTTGTCGTTGACAATGTTGTCGTTGACAATGGTCCGCGGCTTGGTCCACCTCCGGCAGACCAGGGTTTCGAGCTTACGCACCACGTGCTGGCGCAAAAGTGAATTGTCGGCCAATGGGGTCAGGCATTCGTGAGCGAAGGTGTCGATGATCCCCTTGATTCGGAAGCGCCACCCGCCCGATAAGGCGGTAGACACGAAGTCGAGCGACCATCTCCAGTTTGGCCTGGCCAGATGGCTAACAGGCGAGCGTGTCTGCAGCGCGCGCTTGCGTCCACTTTGTCGACACACTTGGAGCTTCCCCTAACGATACATCCGCCTTGGCATTCGAGGGTTCAGAGCGCCCCTTCGCAGGCCGGTAGCAGACGAAAGTCGCTATAGCCAAACCGTCGCTGCTTGAGCGAGAGCGTCCGCAGATGCTCGCAGCCTTTCGCTTCACCAGGTCTGCATGACCGGTTGGAACTGACGACCGGTCCACCGCTAGGAAACAACACGCCAACCGATCTTTCTCCTCGGACACCGCACGGAGGCGGGCAACGGCGTCCCGTCTCGCCCAGGGCGTCACCATCTTCTGATGCGATGTCCTTCAGCATGGCGATGTTCTGAATCGCCTCTGCCAGCAGTTTCTTAAGCTGCGCATTCGCGTAATATATCCCGTCAAACACTCGACCTCCGAGACTCAAGGTCGCCATCCTTCACCTTAAACTTGTAATACGTCACGTCAGTGATCCCGTGACAGCGGCACACGCCCGCCGTCCTCTGATTGGCGTTGTAGCAACGCATCATTAGAAAACCGAGGTTAAGATAGAGGGGATCAAAGAGGTTAGATCAGCCTTCAGGTCATTCACGATGATCTAGCTAAAGTAGCCGAGAAAATCTCGATGCCAAATAAAACCCGAAAATCCGTGGAAAATTGTGTCGCAAGCCGGACATTAACCGTTGGCACAGATCATCACTTCCATCTCAGGCTATAAGTCCCAGTTAAGTGCAGACCAACGGATTACGATTATTCGCTAAGTCGTCGTACGGACAGCGGTTGCACCCGATTGGGGCAGCCGGAGGTCCCAATGACGACCGAAAACTTCAATTGCAAGGTACAGCCCTATACCGCCGATCGTTGTGATGTGGACGATGGCCATTTAGCCGATACGATGTTAGCCGTTTAGGTGTATTGATTTAAGCCGAACGGCGAACCAACGTCTGGTCCGATTGGGCGGCCGTAAACGAGGTTGGTCGCTGCCCGTGCCGTGAGAGATTTTTTCTTTGCCCATTGTATAGTTTCGGCTGATCATTCGGAACATTTGGCTGGAGAAAGGCCAATAGATACTCAATTGTTGGCTAATTTGACAAAGCCGTAAGCAGACCAATCCTGGACAAGCGTCGAGCCATCGGTCCAATCAAATCCCCAAGATCAGCCCAAATCGGCCCTCATTCTTTCCATAATTGCCGCTCAAGCCACATACCATAGCCGAACCATCTTTCGGCTGGTCGAACTCTTGGGTTGGATCAACTCCAGGACTTCGTTAATCCGCAACATAGAAGTGCTCACATACGATATGGTGAAACCCTGTTAAAAGTTTGGCCACATTATCCGCGTAAAAGCGAAAGATGCCATTTCTATATATAAAATCATAAGTCCTAGGATCGAGTACCTCTGAAAGTCACCTGCTATCCGAGACCGGATCGATGCGGCATCCTTCGTCCATGATCCCATCTTCGAGATCATGAAATCAATCCGACGTTGTTCACCCGCTTGCCATATTTGGAGAGACACTAGCACAGTGATTGAGCAGAAACTAAACAGCCATGTTGTGTAAAAAAGGAATCGCGTGAGAGTTTCATCCGTCCAATACAGACACATACAAACAGTAACCGAGAATACGCAAATCGCAGAATAATATATCAAGATCCGCCACTGCATCGTTTTGGAGTACCGTATGTTGTCCACGGCGTGTCGCCAAAACACAAGAAATTCTGCGTGTGTCAACGGGTCTAAGCTGGTCTCGATGTTGTTGTCGACATCTTCATCACGATCGGTGCTAACGTTACTCATATTAACTCCTTGAGTAAGTTAAACCTCCCCCTACAGTTAGCATTTCATACTTTTTTCCTACAAATATCGGCAGAAATAAAAAAAAATTACACACATACAAGGTATAAAAAACCTATTGTTTGCATTGTTAAGAATGACCTGTTCACTCATAAAAAATATGATGATTTATGAGAGTCCGTCCATAAAGTTCATGTTTGTTTCAAGCGGCGTACCATGATCTTGATCATGGCGAGGTAGATGAAGGCGGTGGCGGTTCGCGCCCGCGCCTCGAAGTCTCGGGCGAGCCTTCGGTTGCGCGAGATCCAGGCCAGCGTGCGTTCGACGATCCAGCGCTTGGCCTGCACCATGAAGCCCTTGGCGCCGTCGCTCCGCTTGATGATTTCCAGCCGCCAGGGCCCGGTCTTGGCCACCGCCTTGGCGGCTTTCGGCCCCTGGTAGCCGGCATCGGCGAAGACCACCTCGATGAATGGAAACCGTCGCCGCACCCGCTTGCTCAAAACCAAGGCCGCGCCGTCGCGGTCCTGAATGTCGGCTGGATGCACCACCGCCGTGAGCAGCAGTCCGCCATGGTCAGTGAGGATGTGGCGCTTCACGCCGCGCGTCTTCTTGCCCGCGTCATAGCCGATCGGGTCAAGCGACGCCCCCCTTTTTGCGCCGATTTGGCGCTTTGGCTGTCGATAATCGCGGCGCTCGGTTGCCCCTCTCGGCCTTCCGCCTCGCGCAACGCCACATAGAGCGTATCGTGCATCCGCTCGAGCGTGCCGTCCCAGGCCCACAGATCGAAATACCCATGCACCGTGCTCTTCGGCGGAAAGTCCTTCGGCAAATGGCGCCACGGGCAGCCGGTCTCCAGAACATAGAGCAAGCCATTGATCACCGCGCGAACGTCAACCGACCGCTTGCGGCCGCCATGCCGGGCCGGCGGGATCAACGGCGCCAGAACCGACCACTCTTCGTCCGTCAGATCACTCGGGTACCGAAGGCCCCGGCGCTCATAACGGGCACGGTTTTCTTTCGTCCACATCTGGTAGCTCCCTCATCAATCGCTACAAGATAGTGAATCACAAACGATTCCAACGATTCAATGACTTTGTGGACGGGCTCTGAGGCGATCGGTCAACTTAAATAAGAACATTATCGGTGCCAGAGTGAGGATATAAGAAGTACGGGATACTTTGTGTTTGAACAGCCGTGTCTTAACGAAAAAAGGGTGAGTTTTCAGTGGTCACACTACAAAATGTCGGTCGTGCCCTTTGTCACAGTGGCGTCATACCTTTTTGGCGATAAGAAAACAATGGAAAAAGAGGGTATTACTAATAGGTTATAAAGTCGCGATCACAAATCCTCCCGACTAAGTTATGGCCTAAGATCAACGAACTACGAGCATCAGCAATTGATAGAGCTGAAATTACACAAACTTGGTTCGTGCTTCACCAAAATATGTCGGATCTGAGCGCAAATCGTTGGAGAAGTCCGAAAAGATATTAAATGCCGCTTTGAACATCGCCAATCTGTCTGCCAAAAACATCGACTGTGGGGTTAAAAACATTATTATTCATACCCAATATTAATTATTCTCACAGCAAGAACATCGATATGCAAGAGAGCACCGTTGTAGCCACCTTTTGTTTGGTATAATCGACATATTGACCCTATTTTTCTGAGTACAATTTCATATTGTATTCAAATTTCGATATTAGAACTCGACTGTGCGATGCAGCGTGATTGCTCCGTGAACATATATCCAACTCCACGTACCGATCGTATGAATTCTCGCCCGTCACCTAACTTATATCGCAGACGCATGACTAAGTTGTCGATGCTGCGATCTATTGTGTGGTGGTCGGGACCGAAAGTGTGATCCATCAACATGTCCCTAGTCTGAGCGCGGCCTGGTCTGCGCACCAATGCGTTAAGAAGACCAAATTCGGCTTTGGTCAAACTGACTATTTTCCCGTCAGGATGCCGCAGTGTGAAGTTGTTGGGGTCAAGGTGGTAGCCATGAAAAATAAGAACCTGTGACGAGAGGCCTTCATCCGCTGCTACGACCCGAGTGCGCCGAAGAACAGCATTTATCCTTGCGACTAACTCTCTCGCATCGATTGGCTTTGTTACATAGTCGTCAGCGCCAATTTCAAGCCCAATTACTCTATCAACCTGTGACGTTCTGCCCGTGGTCATTATTACTGGTATGTCGGATGCTCGTCGTATGCGTTTCGTAAGTTCGAGGCCGTTTGCTCCTGGAAGATTGATGTCCATGAGTACGACGTCATACTGCACTAGCTGCAGTTTCCACCGCATTTCCTCACCATCTTTCGCAAGATCCACGTGAAACCCGAAAGCGCACAACAACTCAGATAGCTCGGTTGATTGATCCGGCGAATCATCAACAAGAAGTAGTTTAGTCTGAAGCATCGTGGCCTTCCCTTACTCGGCAGGGGTAGTGACATAAACGTATTACACAATGAGAAAAAATGAACTATCTAGTTTAATAACGTATTAAAAAAAGTTCATAGGGAGCCCATTGCAAAGTCGCAGCCACTTCCATCATTTTATGCATAAAAAACAGAAAGCGGATCTCTTAAATCAACTCGGTTGTGCTATGCATAAGGGAGACCTTATGTATTCCTAACGTGTTGAGTGGGTGATGGAGGCTTAATATTCAGATTATTTAAGAAATTACACTTAACTTTTATTGTTTAGAGATAATTTTAAGCAAATTTGAGGCGCGTTGCGTGGAGGTGTGAGATGGACCGATCAAAAAGTGGGCCGCTGGCTGGTTACAAACCAATTAATGAAATTGAAACTATTGAAATGCTGAGCCTAAGCCGGCGAGGAACATATTCACTCGACGATTCATTCACGCGACTAAGGGATTCAACGAATACCTTAAAGCAAGCGCGTGCAGTGATTAAGATTTTACTTGATGATAGCTTGGTGTCAATCTACACGAAAGCAAATAATCAACGCGATGAACGAAACAAAATGCGCAAAGTGGCAAGAGAGGTTGATGATCTCGCTAGTGGAGTGTCGTCAACCATTGATGAAGTTGATCGCCAGATTTCAGACTTGATGGCGGCGACCAAGTCAATTGAGCGTGCGGTGAAAGATATACACGAAATGGCTACAAGTCTGACGCGGTTTGCGGCTCGGGATACAGCCTCGGAGTTACGCGATTCATTTGCGGATGAAACCGAATATGTCCATTCTGAACAAGCAGTTAAGGAGATTATCCCGCTATTTCCACACAAAAAAGGATAATTTGCCGACGTGTGATATCGTTTTGGGAAAGCATATGAAATTTAATTCAAATCGAAACCGCAAGGAACGTCGTGTGTCTGGGGTGGAAATCGCTTTACTTTTTAATGGAGAAGAACACAATGTTATAAATATTTCGATGTCCGGATGCTTGATTTCCCGAGGAGCATGCAGCTTGGGCGAACAAGCGCGCGTTGTGGTTGGGTTGCCGTTCCCGTTTGGGGTTTGCCCTGTCGAGACAGAAGCGTCGGTCGTCAGGGTGTCGAACGGTTGCGCTGCCATTGAGTTTGACAGTTTTGATGCGTGCGAGCAGAGAATACTTTTCGAGTATTTATGCCGAGTCGGAGTAGAAAAGCGTTTTTCTATAATGTGATGTGATGTGATTGTAATGATGTCCTTTGGCAATTTCAAGAATGGAATATTCCTTCATGGTAGCGTGTTGTGAGCAATAATGAACGAGGCGTGAGTTTCTGGATGCGGTGTCAAAGATGGGGGGAGTGAGGCCGTCTACTCCGCATGTTGACGTTGGATTGACCAGTGCCTAAAGCGTTTATTTGATTCCCACGTTACACGACTGTTGCAGTCGGCAAATCCGTCATTATACTTGGCGCACGCATCGTCGGATTGTGAGCTTAGGGTAAGGGAGGGAGATTTTTGGCTCATGATAGTGACCAAAGGGGACATCCGGATCGATCTGGAAGGTCTGCGCGGCGAGGAACGTATCGCCGCGTTGTGTCGGCGCGAGGGGGGGGGCTCGGATAGGCTGTACTATAGGTGGTCGTAGGAGTTCCTCGAAACCGGTAAGAAGCATCTTGCAGGTGAGACGCAGTGCCATGCGACGAGCAATAAAGTAACGGATCAGCGCCGTGAAGCGCAAAGCCTGAAGGGGCTAATCTCGGAGCTGAGCCTGGAGAACCGCCCGCTCAATAATGCACGATCGGGGCTGGGGACGACGACATATCGGGTATTCGGCATCCAAGAAGTTCGAGATCACCCGATTGGTCGAGCACTCCCATCTTCTGGTGCACTGAACCCTGGCGACACTGGGCATCCCGAGTAAGATGTTCTGTTGTTGGTACGACCGGTTCGTTGCCTTTGGCTTCGAGGGCCTGCTGGACCGTGCCAATGGTCCTGTGCGGTTATGGAGACGTATTACTGATGAGGTGCGCCTCCAGATCGTCGATCTGGCCCTGAAATACCCGGTGTGGTCACCCCGGGAATTGGCGGTGCGGTTCACCGACACACGCGATTACTTTATCTCCGAGGCGTCGGTCTACCGCTTGCTGAAGGCGCATTACCTGGTCACCAGCCCAGCCTTCGTGGTCATCAAGCTGCTGACGAGTTCACAGACAAGGCCACCATGCGGGCAAGTGATGTCACCGACACGCGGACTCTAGCGCTGGAAGCCTAGGGCTGTGACAAAGCCGAAGTCATCCACAAACTCCGCCTGCGAAGTGACAACGGGTCGTCTTACATCGCCGGCAATCTCGCCGATTGACTGGACGAGCGGGCTATGTGCCATGTCCGGGGAGCATCGAACCATCCCCAGGCATAGAGCAAGATCACGCATTGGCATCAAACCTTGAAGATCCGGGTTTTGCTGGAGAACTACTTCCCGCCGGGTGACCTGGAACGCCAGATCGTGGTCTTCATCGACGACCACAACCATCACCGATATCACGAGAGCCTCGGCAACATCACGCCAGCAGATGTCTACTTCGGGCACGATGAGACCATCATCGACAGACGGAGACGCATCAAGGAAGACACCTTAAAAAAAAATGACGTTTGGCGCACCTGCGCCAAACGGCTTAGAACCAAAAAATAGGAGCTAGAGGCTCCGTTACGGAATCAGCGACCGTGTCCCAATTCATCTGACGACGGACATTTCCGCGTATGTTGTAAAAAGCAAGCACCCGCTCGTTCGGCAGGTCGCTTGGTGAAGGTGAAGCGGATATTTGAGAACAATTTCCCGAGGGGGACCTCGACTTTTGTGAATTATCATCAGGCCTTCGACCAATCGATCGCGTTGGAGTAGAAAATAATATAGTACCGCATGACTAAGTGCTCTGGTCTTCTCAGCAACTGCCACAGCTGGCTGTTTTGGCAAAATTTTTGGAATTGTGACGTTGCGACGGCGAGAGATCCAGAGGCCTAGAAGGCCGGGATTTTTGGGCCTCTCTTCCCGCAATCGGATATGTTATTATGCACCAAATGGTACATGCCTTGAGGAGATGCGACAATTACCAGCCGAAGGGTGAGTGCCGGGAGAACTTGGCACTGATATGGCGGATCCACGACCTTTCCCTCAGATATTCGTTCTACGGATCGTGCCAGATGATTTGACACCTGCTGTGCGAGGGTACCCACGTCAGCCGTCATTGCACCCGGCAGCTGATGGAGCTGCAAGCTATCAATCAGGCGTCGCGAATCAACGAGGATTAGGAAGTATGAACAAATGCGGGTTGATTACATGATCTATGGGTTCTGGCACTCCAATGCAGTCGCCGAGTCGAACGATTTTCAGTTCATCTCCACGAAGGGGAGCTTCGAGAACGGCTAATACGGGGTGTTCGGCTATCATCTCGGCTACACCGTTGCCGCTTCGCAGCATTGTCCGGAAAGCCGAGGGTAAGTGCGCACAGGAACGTCAGGCCCTTTCAACGCGCCAATGACTCGGCCGAACTATCTCGGTAAGTAAAACGACCGACGCCTGACCATCAAAGCCATGAAGCTAGCCCGCCTCCGGATGTACTCAAGCCCGATAGCCGGTTGCAGCGACCGTGAGGTTTATCCAGTTGCGGACCTCCAATCCGATAACGAGCTCTCGGATGCTGTGCGGCGCTCGGGAAACACCACCTACCGTGTGACGGGAACTTTCAACATGGCACCTACGTCCGATCCGGCAGCCGTGGTGGCGATGAGCTTCGGGTATACGGGATTAAGGGCCTCCGCGTCGTCGACGTGTCAGTCCCGCCCTCCATTACTTCCGCCAACCACAACGCAGCTGTCGTGATCATCGGTGAAAAGGCGGTCGACATGATGCTCAGCAAGGCGGCGACCAGAACGATCATCTTCCCAGTCGTCGCCTTACCGGACCTCATGCCTGAAAGGGGGATGGCCCGGCTGTTTTCGTCGAGCCGCCCAGGCTGGAGACCAGACTTGTCAGACGTGTAACAACAGTTTGCACTGACGTGGACATGGTAGACGCTTCTTCGGCTGCAGCCCGTCCTTCCATTGCGGAGCTTCGAACGCGATCCATACTGGAAGCGGCCGTCTCGGCGGCGGCTGCAGCGACAGTTCCTTTCTCGGTCACCATCTCGATCGAATGGGCTACATCTTGGATCCGGGAGGTAACCTGCTCCGTCTCTGTTTTGGCGGAGGACATACGGTCGGCGATGTCGGCCGTGGCAGTGGATTGGTGTTCGATCAGCTCGGTGATGGTGCCCACCGCATCTCCCATCTTAGATGTGATCAGCGCAATTTCCCCGATTACATCAACGGAGCTTTGTGCCTCCTGCTGAACGCGCGCGATAGTACTGTTAATCTCATCCACCGCGCTAGACGTCTGATGAGCCAGGTTCTGAACTTCAGATGCGACAACAGCAAAGCCTCTTCCGTACGAACCGGCGCGCGCCGCCTCAATCGTTGCGTTGAGCGCCAGAAGGTTTGTCTGCGCTGCGATCTCCTGGATGAAAGAGAGTACTTTTACGATCTCGGATACCGCATCCGACAACCGTTCAACGCTGGAAGAAGCGTCATCCGCCCGCATGTGGGCCTGATTCACGACGTCTTTTGTCTCCGATGCGGTGGTTTCGATGGAGGTAATCGCCTCCCGAACGGTGTCAGCTCCTTTCGATGCGTTGTCGATCGAATTACGCAGGTTAGCGGAGCTTTGGGAGATACTGGAGGCCTGTTCAAGTAGCTCCGACAGGGTTCGATCGATAGCACTGATGCCGCGCGCCACCTCTGATGATTCCTCCTGAGAGGTGCTCGCAATGTCCAAGGTCTCGTTCACCTGCGAGCGGACCTTCCCTGCAACCTTCAACATGCTCTCTGCTGCCTGTCTAAGCTCCTCGGTGTTCTCATTGATTCCGATGACGAGACCGTCGACGTTCTCAATGATCCGGTTGAAAGCGAAACCCAACTCACCGGCTTCATCCGAGCCCCCCTCTTCAAGGCGCATGGACAGGTCCGCGTCACCACTCGACAGCTCAAGCATGTGGTTGAGCAGAACGCCGGTGCCCAACGTGGTGCCATGCTCCGCCTCGTTCAGGCCGACAAGCTCGTCCTCGCGTGAGACCCGCAACCCGCCACCCATCGTCTTATCCATTAGCCAAAAAGTGAGATAGGCGAGGCCAAAGGCCCAAATAAAGCCGATCACCACGCCGAATGTCTGCACCCCGATTTGACCCAGGCGTGTATCCGTCGCCAACAGATCGGACGGCATCAGGACCGCCAACATGATCGTACCCCAGGCTCCCGCGAAACCATGGACCGCGATGGCGCTTACAGCATCGTCCACCTTTGCCACGTTCGTGAGGAACCGGCTTGTCAGTAATTGGACGATGCCGCCGGTCAGGCCCAGAAAAACAGCGGCTTGCGTCGAAAGGACGTCACACCCAGCCGTGATCGCAACGAGACCGCCCAACACGCCATTGATCGAACGGTCTGGCTGAAAGACGCCATCGAGAAAACGGGCCACAAGCATGCAAGCCACTCCGCCCATCGCGCCTGCAATGACGGTGTTTGAAATGATGTGTGCCATGGCCGGAGTGCCGGCCGTAGTCGAGCCGCCGTTGAACCCGATCCAACCAATCCACAGTATAAGAGCCCCAAGAGTCGCCAGAACAGGGCTGTGTCCATGGATGGGGGTAGGCCGCCCTTTAGCGTCGAAGCGACCAATGCGGGGACCAAGAACGATGCATCCGGCAAGGCCTATCCAGGCCCCGATCGAGTGAACTACGGTCGACCCCGCGAAATCGATAAAACCCATGTTTGCTAGGAACGCTGTGTTGTCTCCATGAAGCAGGTTTCCCCAAGCCCAATGTCCGTAAATTGGATAGATGATCGCCGCAGTGACCACCGTGATACCTAGGTAGCCAGCAAACTTCATCCGCTCCGCGACCGCTCCAGACATGATCGTTGCGGCAGTTCCACAAAAAACTACTTGGAAAACAAAGAAGGTGAAGGTCCAGTCCTCGACCTGATCGAACACGAACAGCTCTGCTTCCAGGCCAAACCAGCCATTCCAGCTTGTGCCAAACATGAACATGTAGCCGAAAGCGCCATAGATTGCGATTGCGAGGACCATGTCAGCGATATTCTTTTGGGCGACGTTGATCGAGTTCTTTGACCGGACCAGGCCAGCTTCGACCAAAAGAAAGCCGCCCTGCATGAAAAACACGAGAGCCGCAGCAACCATTGTCCATACATGGTCCAAGTTAGTCTGTATTTGGACCACGTTTCTTGTATCTGCTTCAGCAGATATCGGAAGTATCATCAAGATGACCGTTGCCAAAACAATTCTGACCATGATTTATTTACCTCCTTGAAAGTAGATACGGTGTGATCAGTGAATTGAATTACACATACCCGTTTTCTTTTTTTGTTTCATTACATAGTGACGTATACTCATCAGCGCATTCTGATTATGTAATTCAAGATGAATTGCAGCGTCTATTTCTGTAACACGAACTAACACCCCAAAAAGATCGATGACGCGCTCCCCAATAGCCATCGGAAGGACCAACTTGCATGTTATTCTTTCACCCATTTTTAGTTGGGGCGGTGGAAAAGCAAAATTAATGCCTCCCAGAGACAAATCGCGCACCGTTAATGAGCACATAAACACCTTCCCCCAGAAACCGTTCATCCGCTCGTTGTTGTTTTGTATGTTTATGGTGGGACTGGACCATCTTCTTCGACCTCCTGACTCATGATGACTGGACGAAGTGACGTGCTTGTTTATGAGTATCCGTAGGTCTTTAGTATTGGAACGGCGAACAAATCACCTCTACTCAGCGCGTAATCTATACATTATCACCATTTAAATATTATTTTAGAAAATTTTCGTAAAATTCTCTATTTATGTTGCGGTAGATAGAAAAAATCAACATATACGCTACTAAAAAAAGTAAAAATTACAAAAACACAGCTTAAAATGATATAATTAACTTCATATACTCTTATTGCCGATTCCGTTGATCCAGTACTTGATCGCCATGTTGGTAAGTCTGAAAGAACACGGGCGCTTGCTAAAGAATAGACAGCTCGTTCTACCGAAGTTTCCGCGGGAGCACCAATTGGTTCTAGGGCGATTGTGTACTTCCCGAAACTGGATGGGCCGATGATCTCAGGCATCAATTGGTTCTCTGAGTTTGTTGAGATCGCGGGCAGCGACTGAGACGCCCCTAGCTTCCTAGGGGCCGGCCTCGTTGAGTATCGGGACACCTCGAAAAACCTCTCCCCTTTTATCGTGGTGACGCGATTCATTGTCATTGAACGACGGAGGAAATGCGATGCCGGGTCAGCTTGGGTTTTCGCTCATGAGAATCATTGCAAGTAGCTGAGCGAAGTGGCAGATCCGTTGGAGAAGTTGGCATCGGTGGAGGATTTCGAGCCATTCCGGTATCGGTTGCTGAAGGCGCTTGAGCGGTTCGACGGAGCCAAAGGGGGGGGGGGCCGGCCCTACGACCCGATGTTCGGCACGCTCACTCGGACCAATGGCGTTCGGAGCCTCACTGTTCAAGATTTCTATTCTTCAAGCGCTCTATGGGATGTCGGGTGATCAAGCCGAATTCTAGATCCGCGACCGGCTGACGTTCATACGCTTTCTTGGGCTTGGGTCCAGCGACGCGGCGCCGGATGCCAAGACCATCTGGCTGTTCCGGGAAAGCTTCACCAGGGTGGGTGCTGTCGAGATGCTGGAGTGATCGAAAAATCCTCCACATACGAGCGTTCAGCAGGTGTTTCATTCGATCCAGGGGCGAGAGCCTGGAGTTACCATCTTTCAACCGCGTCCGGAGGGGCCGAAAGAGCATTCACAAGAATGTCCGCTTGACGCCGCATTATGGAGGACAGCTGGTATCGCTGGTGCGGGGTGGGGTTAGTCGAAAAGCGCTGGGCGAGCAACTCGGAATCATTGTGAAAACGGTCACTGGATTATTGTCGATCAAATCCGCCGATCAAACCAGCACCTTAGCAAAGCGGGCGGGACCAGCTGGGAGTACGTCTATGTTTTTACCAACGACGCCTCTCCTCTCGCCCTCACCTATATCAACGTGGTCAATGCGGGCAATGCAATTCGGAACTTCAATGCGGCGGTCGCCCAGTACGCCAAGAGAATGCGTCATGACCGACAATGAAGCCTGCTATACATCCTACCCTGTCCATGACGCCTACAAGCAACTCAGGCTGCATGAGATTAGACCAAGCGAGCATGCTTAATCACACTCCTGCGTTTCCTCCCTAGGCTGAAGCAGCTTCTGCCGCACACGGACTTCATGTGGGGCAAGCTCCGCAATTTCGTCGGGCATCATGCTCAATGCGACTTTTCTTTGTGTTTCATTGTACTTTTCATACATTGCATTGAGGGAATTTAATTTATTGTTTGTCTCGGTAATTTTTTCGATAATGAATTGTAGTTCAGTGGCTGTATCAGAGGCTTCGATTTCAATGTAAAGCTTATGCTTCGGAATAAAATTCTCCAATAAAGGGATAATCTGATCCATATAATGTTTTTCAGCCTCTGACCGCGCTTGTGTCTTAATGCCAAAAAACTCCAAACCCAACGTTTTCCCCATCCGTACGGGGCCTAACTTTGCGACATTAAAAACATACTCTACTGAGTAATTTTTGCAAAGAGCAGTTAAATTTTGGAAAAATGTTGCGGGATAATTAAAAGTTGGTGAAAGAAAAATGTATAGTCCACTTATTCTTGATTTGTGATCGGCGCAATATTCTACCTTTGCATCAAGCGTTTTTCGATAATCAATGTATGTGTTATATATTTTTGATAATTTCAATATTTCCTTATCTATCTCAAAAATAATATTGCCTAGGGTTCTAAATTTCTCAACGCCGCATTTTTCCTGTTTGAACAATATGATTGCAGCATCTATTTTTGAGACTTTAGTCCGATCAGACGACATTGCACCAAAGTTCTCCCGTTTGTTTAGAGATATTTTAATGTTTTTCCGTCAGAAAAATATTCAACATCAGTCAAGTTATTTCTATATATTATATTGCTTTAGAAAAGGAAGTTTCTTCAAGAAAGACCATCGTATCCACGCCTCAATAGCATAGCTTGCTAAGAAAGGATCAAGCGATAGACAGGATCGTTGGCTGGAAGTCCCTTCTTTTAGTGCTCTCAAAAAAATCGCTGGGATGGCGCCGATCGGCGGTTTTTTAGTCCGACGGAATAGATCGGAGTGCGCCAATAAGGCTAGAAACACTTCGTTTCTACTGGCTATGAGCCGGAGTGATCAGCGACTGCTCTATCTATAGGCCATCGGCAAGGTCAGCCGTATCCACCCTGGGAAGCCCAAGGGTAAACCGACGCCTCGGCGAACCGCCAAGGCGAACGCAGCAAATTCAGCGGTGAGGTCCAGAGTGGGTCACGTCTTCGCCGAGCAGAAGGCGCGGATGAAGTTCATCGTCCGGACCATCGGCATTGCCTGTGCCCGGACAAAGTTCGGCCTTGCAAATCTCGCCTACAACACGTCGCGCATCGCCTGGCTCCGGGGATAACTGCGCCCGCATAGCCAAAAACCAACGATATCCGCCACCGATCATTCAATAATCGAGGAACAGAGGGCATAGAAAAAATTCCAGCCAAGCGCTCTTAGCCGGCAAAAACCAAAATCCAACGGTACTTCGAGGTCTCCACTTGTAGATCATCGCGCCTCTGATCCTGTGACGGCTGTAGATAATCGCCATCTTTTGACTAGGCACTAAGCTACGCAACGTCGCGATGATCTGCTCTTCGATGAGCCAACGGCTCTTTATCTGTTCCATCTCAGAAAGGATAGTGGACTCTACCTAGCCTAGCGATGCAGGGACGATGTTAAATGGCTCATTCTGACCAATCGCAACTGACCACGTTTTCTCGGCCTCGAATAAACGTCTCAAACGACAATGGAAGCCATTGAGCTGGTCAATCATGATCGACCCATTTTGCATCTCTATTCCCAATTGCTAACATTGTAGTTATACAGCTCTGACGCTAGATAGGAATTTATTGATGGCCAAATTGAGATGCCCAGCTTGACCTTCAATAGATTTAGCCGAATTTCCAACGAGATCGGCCGCACTCCCAGCATCTGATGCAGCACTAGTCACAATCTGTATGTTCTCATTTACTCCAGAAGTCCCAATCGCTGCTTGCTCAACGTTTCCAGCAATCTCTGAAGTGGATGCTTGTTGTTGCTCAACCGCCGCTGAGATACTTGAACTAATCTCATCTAGATCCCCGATAGCTGAAGCAATTTCCTCATTGGCAGATGCTGCGGTTTTCGTGGCAGACTGTATCTCCACAATCTGTGCAGCAATTTGTTCGGTCGCTTGGCTGGTCTCATTGGCTAGCGTTTTCACTTCTGAAGCGACAACTGCAAACCCTTTTCCGGCTTCGCCAGCACGTGCCGCCTCGATGGTGGCGTTTAGGGCAAGAAGGTTGGTTTGCTCGGATACATCCTTGATGAGCTCGACCACTTCGCCAATGCGATCTGCGGCAGTTACCAACTCACTAATCTTACCTTGGCTATTATGAGCGGTGGTTGCTGCCTGCGACGCGATGGTTGAGAGTCTCTCTACTTGGACACCGATTTCCCTGATCGATGCGGTCAGTTCTTCCGCTGCGCTTGCAGCATTCTGTACATTCGCCGTCGCTTGCTCTGATGACGCGGCAACGGTCGTCGCCTGTTCATTAGTCAAGTTGACGGTTTCAAGCATCTTTGAAGCAGATTGACCGAGTTGATCTGTTGCAGTTTCGAAGTTCGATAGGACGTCTTTAATGTCCTGTTCAAAATTTTGCGTCAGATTCGAGAGAGCCTCGTTTCGCGCCTCTTTAGATTTTTGCTCGGCTAGTTCTTTTTCGACTAGTTGGGAAGTCCGAATGAGATTGTCACGAAATACCGCGACTGTCTCTGCCATCTGACCTAACTCGTCTTTACGGTCGCGACCCGGTATCTCTATTGAGGTATCTCCGTTTGCGAGCCGGCTCATTGAAGCCGTCATCGTAACAATGGGTCTGGAAACAAGCCGTCCGATGATCAGTGCGACCGCGGTTCCGATAAGCAAACCCAGAATGACACATCCAAAGATTATATAGTATGTGATCTCAAGTGTGTTTCGGCTGTCACTCATTCGTTGCTTCATGAGGTCTTCTTCAATTTTGGAAAACTCCCCCATTAATGCTCGAAATTCATCAAAATAGACCTTTCCCCGCGCTTCCCCGACCAAGTCGGCCATATCGTCCATAGTCTTCGCGTCACCAATCTCGCGCCGTAGATTGATTGTTGGTTCGGTCACATCAGCCTGCCAAGAGTCGAGGTTTGCCTGCATTTCGTCTAAAAGCGTCACCTGCGCTGGATTGTCGGAAACGGTACTTTTAAGTGCCGTGACCCGGCTGCTGAACGTTTCTCGCCCAGCTACGTATGGCTCGAGGAACTCCTCTTTTCCAGCCAACAGATACCCCCGCATTCCGGTTTCCATATCAACGGCAGCCGCGAGAATGTCTTTAGCCTCAGCTATTACCTTATAGGTATGGGTAACCCATTCTTCGGTATCTCTCATGGTGCCTAAGTTTGCTGTTAGCCTGTTAGTTGCCATATCGGCCGCGGCTGTGCGTTCTTTCAGCAAAACCTCTTCTTCGGTTGAGAATTCTGCGATTACGGCTCGAAATCGATCAAAGAACCGCTTTCCCCGCTTCTCCGATACATATGCATCTATCTCCGAAAGTTGTGCGTTCCCCTCTATGACATTGCGACGAAGGACGAAGCCTGGCTCTACGACTTGCTCAATCCAGTCTCGAATCAAGGTTTGTGCTTCGCCGAGTTTCGCGACTTGCGGGGGGTTATCACTAACCGTTTCTTGAAGTTCCAAAATGTTGTCGAAGAACGCAGCTTCTCCGGCAACGTAGGGCTCTAGAAATTCTTCTTCCCCTGCAAGCATAAAACCACGCATGCCGGTTTCCATATCAACCGCGTTTGCGATGATTCCTTGGGCTGACGCCAATACTCTGTATGTGTGGTTGACCCAATCTAGAGTATTTTTCATAAGCGTTAGGTCACTCGAAACAGATGCGCTTGCATCATCGAACGCGTCTACGCGTTCTTTTAAAAGGTCCTCTTCTCGTCCAGTAAAAGTGTCAACTTGCCCTCGGAACTTATCAAAGTAGGTCTTGCCGCGAGCCTCTCCAACCAACCTTGCCATGTCGTTCATCGTCCGCGCATCGCCGATCTGGCGACGGAGTTGGATGGTTGGCTCTGTGACGTCCTTTTGCCATTGCTTGAGCGTTGCCTCTACTTCTCGAAGTCGTGCAACCTGGGGCGGGTTATCATCCACAGTGGACTGTAGATCTTGGAGTAGCTTGTAGGTCTTTTCCTGCCCATCAATGTAGGGCTCTAAAAATTCCTCTTGTCCAGCTAGCAGGTAACCGCGCATGCCGGTTTCCATATCCACCGCTGCACCAATAATTTCTGCTGCTTGAAAAAGTACTACTCGTGTGTGATCCACCCATTTATTGGTGTAGGCCAGAGAGTTTACAGCGTAATAGCTCGCCCCACCGAGCGCAAGCAGGAGCAAGAGTGGGGATAGAACGCCGAAAAGTACTTTGTCCCGAGTTTTCCAATCCGAGATTTTCATCAGCGTTTCCTATCATTTTTCCATTCACGTGACCTCAAGTTGGCATGTCGAAAGTATAATTTCTACGTGATTAAAATGTAAAAACGTACATATAAATCAACAAAAATTATAATGTCATTAACAGATTAGACGAAAGTTGCACGTAGTTACCTGATTTATCGTTTGTTTTTCGGACAAATGAATGCGTTATCCGTATTCATTTAATATAAATCACCCAATGTTACTAGTAGTGATAGTCAATTCTAATCCTTACAAGAGTCTGGTCGAGCTGAATGTGATACTACGGCCTATGCGGGCTGGAGGGTGCACTGCTATTTGTGTGTTTTACTGCACCCTCCAATTTTATAGCTAAGCTGATTTTACCCTTTCCAAGAAATCAGTGATAAGCTCGTTTATTGATATTGTATGCTCGGACACAGAGCGAATTGCATCGCTGACCTGGGTTGCTGCGGCGCCAGTTGTCTGAGCCCCGTCAGACACAGATGTTATCTTGGTTGTTACTTCATCAGTGCCGGCTGCAGCTTGTTGTACGTTTTGGCTAATTTCTGCCGTTGCAGCATTCTGCTGCTCCACGGCTGCTGCAATGCTTGAGAAGTGCTCGCTTACGTCATGAATCATCCGAGACATATCTGTGATCACTGAAACCGCGCGTTCGGTTTGAGCTTGCATCTGTGAAATCTGCGATGTGATTTCCTCGGTAGCTTTTCCAGTTTCGCCAGCGAGTGCCTTTACTTCCGATGCGACAACATTAAAGCCTTTGCCAGCCTCGCCCGCTCTTGCAGCTTCAATTGTTGCATTAAGCGCTAGCAGATTTGTTTGTTCTGCCACCTTCTCAATCATTTCTACGACTTCCCCCACTCGCACAGCGGATGTTTTCAAGTTCTCAACGATTTCGTTTGTTTCGTGCGCTTTTTGAGCTGTCTCCGACATAGACTCGTTTGATTCAGTGACCCGTCTGCTGATCTCCTCTAGTGACACCGACAGCTCCTGTGCGGCTGTTGCCACGGTCTGGACATTTGACGCGGCTTCAATCGCCGCGGTTGATACGGCTGTTGCCTGTGAATTGGTTTGGCTTGCCACCTCTGTTAAGGAGGCGGCGGCTCCGCCCATCTGTTCTGTTGCTATGTTTACTTCGCCTAGGATGCTTTCTACCTTAGAGTCAAAGTGACTGGTGAGCTGTTCTCGGACCGCGAATTTTTCCTGTTGCGCTTGAAGGTTCAATCGCTTCTCGTCTTCTAGTTTCTGGGAGTTTTTTAGGCTTTCCAGAAACACCGAGGCGGCCTTTTGCAGTGTCCCAATTTCGTCACGGCGGTTTTCATCGACTGTAACGGTGAGATCGGTATTCCCTTCCGCCATGGTGTTTATCTGCATCGTGACATCAGCCAAGGGACGAGAGATAGATTGTCCAACGTACCAACCTGAGAAGATGCCGCTTAGTAGTCCAGCAATCATCAGCCCCATAACAATTGTAAGCGCAGTTTGTTCATGTTCAAGTACTTCACGCAAGGATGTTTCAGTGAATTTTTCAATATGAAACGTTGCTTTTTCCGTCGTAGAACTCGCTAAGTCGGCTAAATCCTCAGTCTTGTAAGCGGCCCTGTGAGCTTTTTCCATGTGGCCATTGTCGATCAATCGTCTCGTTTCATTAAAAGAATCAATAAATTGGCTGTAAACATTCAACGCAACGATCACTTCATCCTTTAGTATGTTGTATTCTTTTTCGCTTTTTTCTCTTTGATAATTAATGGCATGATCAATGGCTAATTCTATTTCGTTTAATATGTCTTGATATATTGAATCAGTTTCTGCGGATGATTTGTCAAAAGCTCGTAGCGTCTCTTCATACGTGACTCTGTCTGATGCATCTGTGGCCATACTCTCGCCGTATCTTAGCGCTTTTTCCATGTAGGTTGCTTGATGCAAAATAGCGACGGTGACCTCTGTGAGATGGCGTGTAAGTGGCATGTCATCGACGGTTACTTCTTGCAGTTCAACACCGATTTTCTGCATGGCGACTACAGCATATATGGTCGATCCTAATAGGAGAGGCGCAGATATAAGTACAATTAGCAGTGTTTTCATTTGGACGCTGATGTTCTTGAAGTTCATGAGTATACTCCGTGTCTGCAAGGTCTAAGGGCGTTATGCAAGGTTCATCGCGCTGATGGGGTGGGAGATAGGGCGGGTGATATTTTTCAAAACTCTTAATTTCTATAGTGAGATGCCTTGGTTGTATGGGAATTTGGAAATATGTAAATAATTATATGAAGGGTAAACATTAGTGACTCATATTATTTTAACCAAAACGTCTATCGCAGAACTTTAAGTGTGCTCAGAATTTTGCATTCTGCGAAACAATCCTACCGTATTTGTCTTTGTTCTGTTAATCGTCAAGGAATGGTGGAGTTTGAAGAGTTGAATGATTTAATTAAAAAAATACAAAATATTTGCATATAGAATTTATTGTCTTAGGTCACGCTGTCCGTGAAGCGTGCTTGAAGGGGTGTTATGGGGCGGGTTCTGACGACGGCCGATAAGATTTAGTAGAGTACGTAGCGGTACGAAAGAGGAAGCATAAGACGTATTTGAGAGCGGCGGCGCAGGCGAGGGTAGTAATTGAGCGTATACGTATGAATGAGAAAATGTATTGAGAGGCATATGAGAAAATCAAAAGCAGTGAGGATTAGTTACGTACGTAAAGAGGGCTGCCGTCATACGTTATTGTCGTCACTGCCGTTGAATATCATGAGCTGTCGAGTTTTCGGCGTCGTCCTTGATTTCCAGGATCTTCATATATCCAAAACAATTCCAGTGGGGGCCATTCAAACAGCGCAGGGTGGGTTGCTCGGTTAGTCATTCTGACGGTTCGCAACCGGTTTGGTGGTCTAATGGCGTTGAGCGTTCTCCAGGTTTCAACGTCGAAAAGGGGCAGACCCCCTCGCGGCTCAGTAGTCGCTCCTGCCCCGGGAGAGTGGCGGACTAATCATTAAACGATCAGTCTGCCGTTCTTCATCGGGTCTCTTGGGTTAGCTTTGCTGCGTATTGCTGTTAGGCTTCGTTAATGTGATTGCAGTATCGGTGACTTCACTAGGTGGTCCAGTTCCAGAGTTCGAGTCTGGTCACGTTGGCCGCATGATTGCGGCTGGTGGGTAGTCCGTATCCGAGAGGCGGTTTTGCGGGCAAGAAGGCTTCTGGAGCGGGTGGTCGGTAGCCGAGCGAGCTGTGCGGCCGTTCGGTGTTGTAGAAGCGTCTCCATTGTTCGATTAGCACCTGGGCTTCACGCAGTGTGTCGAAGATCTCGCGGTTCAGGCGCTCGTCCCTGTGCTTGCCGTTGAAGCTCTCGTTGTAGCCGTTCTCCCAGGGCGAGCCTGGGGTGATGAAAAGGGTGCGAACGTTCAGCCTGTGGAGCCAGGTCCGGACGGCGAGTGCTACGAACTCCGGTCCGTTGTCGGAGCGGATATGCGCCGGCGGACCGTGCCGCACGAACAGTTTGCCCAGCACGTGCAGAACGTCCTGGCTGTTGAGCTTGCGCTTCACGTGAATCGCCAGACTGGCCTGCCCCCACCGAGTGGTCCGGTTACGATGCTAATGCATTGTCGGCTCTCCGGCCAAGCGGGGCGGGCGGCGGAGCGTAGCGGAGCTGGCCGATCCGCTTGGTGGGATGATGCTTTCGGGGGCCGGCGGCCTATATCCGAGCGCGTTGTGTGGCCGGATGGTGTTGTAGTGCTTCCGCCATTGCTCGATGACGATGCGGGCCTCCTTCAGATTGTAGAAGATTTCGCCGTTGAGCAGCTCTGCCCTGAGGCGGGCATTGAAGCTCTCCACATAACCGTTCTCCCAGGTCGAGCCTGGCGTGATGTACGCCGTCTTGGCACCGACGACGGCAATCCAGTCCCTGACGATCTGGGCAATGAACTCCGGTCCATTGTCGGATCGGATGTATTCCGGCGGGCCGCGCAGGATGAACAGGTCCTAGAGGGCATCAACGACGTCGATCGAATTGAGCTTTCTACCCAGCTGCAGCTTCAGACACTCCCTGCTGAACTCATCGAGAATGACGAGAATGCGATAGGCCTTGCCGTCATGGTTCCGGTCCTGCACGAAGTCATAGGACCAGACATGGTTCGGCCGTTCTGGTCGCAGCCGAATGCATGAGCCATCATTCAGCCAAAGACGACCGCGCTTCCTTTGCTTGCTCGGCACCTTTAGCCCTTCACGCTTCCAGATGCGCTCTACCCGCTTGTGGTTCACGTGCCAGCCTGCCTGATTGAGCAGGGCTGTCACCGGCCGGTAGCCGTAGCTCCCGTATTGGGTCGCCAGTTCGATGATGTCGGCTGACAGTCGTTCCTCATCGGGCCGACCGCACGGCACCTTGTGCTGGGTGGAGCGATGCTGACCGAGCGTGCGGCAGGCCCGGCGTTCAGAGACGCACAGGCTCTGACGAACCCGGTCAATGCATTTTCAACGATGTGAAGGGCTTAGACGTTTCCCCGTGCAGCTTCGCTCAGGATCATCTTGTCCAGGGTCAGATCCGATGCCGCCCGGCGAAGCCGAGCGTTTTCCTTCTCAAGATCCTTCAATCGCTTCAGCTGGTCCCGGCTCATCCCGCCATACTGACGGCGCCACCTGTAGTAGGTGTGCTGCGTCATTCCAACCTGTCGAACAGCTTCCGACGTGCTTACTCCTTGCCCCTGCAGCACCTCAACCTGCCGCAACTTCATAACGATCTCTTCGGGCTTTAAACGCTTGCCTGACATCTCTCGATCTTCCTCCAAAACGGGCCAGATCTAGCCCAATAGGTGGACCACTTCTTCGGGGCCAGACAACCCGCTATGTCGCCCGGAAAATCCAATCCGTGTCCGAAGAAGTTTCATGCGTCAATATGACAGCGGATAGTCTGTCCGCCGAAGCGCAGGGACTTGGAGAAGAGATCCGGACGCTGTGCTCAAACCTGGCCCGTGTCATCCGAACCTCGGTTCCCGAGGCGAACCGACGTCATTGGGACCAAACCGTCCGGGTGGAGCGACGAGCTTAGCCCTCCACGCGATCTATGAGGATGGAGCGCATGTATCGTTCGGTGGCCCGCTACCTGATCAAGGTCACCTCAATCCCGCCCCCACCACACAGGCCGCCAACTTTCTCAAACCGTCGATCGATAATCAGCCAACGAGCACCCTGATATAGAATAATTGGTCGCTGTACTCTTTTCAATATCGACTAATCAGAAATTTTTTACACACTAAATCGGAAGCAGAGATGATACAAAATCAGACAAATGCGTATCTCGCATAAATTACTTGATATTTTATTTCCAAAATACTGAAGGCAGTGCGAGTAAATTCTTTTAATAAAGTATTAGGGTTTTTATAATATGAAATAGTCTATTCAATAATTAAATAATATTTATGACTATGTGATGGTATTGAATAAAGGGTAACGTTGACCTATGACTGTTACCCTGCGTGAAAGATTTACTTCGTCATAACTAAGTCTGCGGTACAGCACAGCGTTTCACCGTCGAGCGTCGACACACGATAGGCAGACACGATGCAAGTCCGAGCTCAACAGGAGCGCAAAAAGCGTAAGGAACTCACTCCCATTCTCGATCAGATCCTCAACGGTGGCCCCAGCACGAACCTCAACGTACTGGAGATCACGCAGAAGCTTAAAGATCTGTCGAACCCATTATTTGAGACAAGTTCACTCAATAGAGTGATTGTCTTCAAATACCCGAATTTTGACATGGAATTGGCTGAGAACTCATCGAACTACTCGGGCCAGGGCGCCAAACTCTCCAATGAACGGCCCGTCGAGACGGCGATCTACATCCCAAACGATGAAACCATGCTGCAGGACGGCGGGTATGCTATTTATATTCGTCAACGTGACTCGGAAGAGCTCCTGCAGCGCTATTTGGGCGTCTCCGCTGAACCGGAAAGCGAGTCGATCAAACGGGATATCCAGAAGCTAACGATCATCGATGAGATTCCGTCTCTCGACCCGTTCCTGCTGAAGGCGACCTTCGAGCGGCACAAAATCGACATCGACGAGGCCTATCTCAACATCGCCGAGGGAGAGGAACAGAAGATCAAGGATGCGATCAGCGAGCGCGTGCAGCCCATCGTTAGCTGGGCGCTGGGCACATCTGCAAGTGAGAATTCGAAACAATCGCAACGTTTCGTCGACGCTATCTGGAACCCCTCCCTACCGGAAGCGAGCCTGTTCATCGAAGCTTTCAAGATCGATCGTGGCGAAGTGGATAATGTCTTCGGCGCTTGGAAGGGTGTGTCGTTCTATCAGCAACAGTTCGCGCGGAACCGCGGTGCCATCGCTGAAATCATCAAATGGTTCAGATCGGACTTGTCCGTGCCGGTCGACATCAAAATGAACAAAGCCTACGAAGAACAACTCAAGATGTTCAAGGCGCACACTCAAAAGCGCATGATGAATGTTGTCTCAAACATCAATCAGATATTTAAGGATTATGATAGCTGCTATCAGAAATTCATCGAGGATGGGGATCCAATCCCCTTTCGGAGTTTCCTTATCACGTCACATTACCGTTACTGGATCTTGGGATACGGCTGTACATCCTTGATCCACTGCCGGAATATTTTCGACCGGGCGCTTGCCCAGGGTGTTAGGGGGCAGCTCACGTTCGACATCATGAACGAGATGCTGACGAACATGGACTCAACGCTGTCCAGTCAGGCGACAACAACCCCCAACCTCTTATCGCCCTCCCGAACAGACACGCTCCCCTAATCCCGGCGGGCGCGCATATGCTCAGCGAAGGCGTTGAGTGTTCGCCCGGCCCCCATGTCGTGCTTGGCCAGCACGCGCTGTATGGCAACGAGACACTCGTCGCGGATGGCTTCCATCTCCCGGATCGACTTGCCGCCCGCCTGCTCTTCGGTGCCGAGCGCGAACCGGTCGATGATTTCGTCCGTCAGGGGTGGCGCCTTGAGATTAGACCAGGGCCACTCGAGTGCTGGGCCAAACTGCTTCATGAAGTGGCGCGCGCCGCCGGCCAGCATATAGAGCTGGTTGCGGAGACCAGGCCCATAGACGATGCTCTCATCCAATTCCTTGGTAGAGGCGATGTCGTCATTCAGCGCGTGTAGGATCTCCCGCCACATCGTCTCCTGCAGCCGGTCCGAGATATGTCCGGGCACCTCGTGCCGGACCATCAAGGTTCAGAGCAGTGCTTCTGTTACGACGGCGATGGCGGCGATCAGGAAGAAAGCGATCCAGGCGGCCACCGTGGCATTTTGACTATCAACAAACGCGGAGTGGAGGCTGGCTAGAGCGTTTTCGCATCATTCGTGGTCGTAGCCTGTAGCGGTGAAGTAGTTTCTGGCCTCTTCGGGCGTTACGGCATCGATAGCCTGAGCGATTGCGTTCCAGAGGTCTTGAAAGGTTCGGGCGGCGGCCTTTTTGAGCAGCGCCTTGATCTTGGAGAAGACCATCTCGATGGGGTTGAAGTCTGGACTGTAGGGCGGCAGGAAGCGCAATTCAGCGCCGACCCGCTCGATGGCGTCGCGGACGGCGGCGGGCTTGTGAGCCGGAAGGTTATCCATCACGACGATATCGCCGGGACGCAGTGTTTGTACCAAGACCTGCTCGACATAGGTGGTGAAGGCCAGTCCGTTCATCGCGCCGTTCAGGGGCATCGGCGCCGTCATGCCCGAGAGCCTCAGGGCGCCGACGAAGGTCGTCGTCTTCCAGTGCCCGTGGGGGATCGGCGCGCGGCAACGCTCACCGACCGGAGCCCGACTGCGCAGCCGTGCCATCTTTGTGTTGGTTCCGTTCGCCTTCGGTCTCGGACCGATGGCGCCTCGAAGGCTCACCGTCAATGAACACCAGACGGTCCGGATCAAGGTCGAGCTGCCCCTCGAACCAGGCTTCCCCGCGCCGCCTCATACCGGCTCTTTCTTGCTTTTTCGCCATTGGCGCTCGGACCGATGGCGCGCCCAAGGCTCACCGTGCGCTGTCTTTTTTCCATCTGTTACCGCGTCGTTTGAAGAAGCCATGCACAGTGCTAAGTGCCGGACGCGTCCCGAAGCTCTCCCCCAGATAGGCGGAGATTTCTGCCAGCGAGATCCAGCCGCTTCACGCCGCGAGGTCACTAAAAGATTAACTGCTATCGCACTGGGTGGTGTGGCGCTGAGCATAGTCGGTGCTGGGGAAGCTGAGGCGCAGGCGCAATTTCGGAGTGTGACGACTCATAACACTAGGAATATGTCTAAGTTGCAAATGGTTCGAGCGGTAACTGCTGAAACGTCCAGAGACCGCATAGCCATGGCGGTTTATGGCGATGACCAGGCATTCATCGATGCAGTGGAGCGGGCGGTTTTGTATATCCGCAGTCAGAACGTCCCCATCGATGTTGTTTGGGCCGATAACGTCCATGCGGGCGGGCAGAATGCGATTGATATTTATATTGAGGGACTTCGGCTCTTGCCTGGAGATGGGCAGCCGCCGTTCCAGGTTGAAGTTGACGCAAACTTCATAGCGCAAGCGCTTGTCAGCTCGAATAATCGTTGGACATCCCTAAAGCCCTCTCCTGACCGCGCGAAAGACTGAAGCTAAGCCCCGGGTGGCTCGTGGACTTGCCCACCTCCGGGGTTCTTGAGGTACTCAATTCGCCCGCTTTATAGAGGATCAATTCCTCTGAGGGTTTGGGATAAGATTGTGATTGAAAATCCTGTTGATGAAAAAAAATCCGGGGCCACGGGAGACCCGGATCATGATCCGGCGGCTGAGCCCATCTATTCACGATAATGCGCTCGCCCGCTCACGGATCCGCTAAGTGGAGGCCCGCAAGCACTGGTCAGGTTTCTAGATGTGAGTCATCTAGAGCGGATAAAGGCGGCGCAGCGACTTGGGCTGATCTCGAGGCCTTCAATAAAGGAAACACACAAGAAGTGGCTTCGCGCCGAAAGTGGAGATGGAATCCTGCATTTATCATTTTGCCTGTAGAATACTCAGGTCAACGATTTTGAAATCCAGTCGAGGATTCCTCGGATATAGACGCCAACCCGAACCTGAGGAACTCTTCGATTTCCTCGGCAGGTACATTTTCCTTTTGCATCCTAATCGCACCAGCGTGAAGGGCATCAATTTGGTGTGCAGCAGTTTTTGTCGGCACGTTCCGTCGAAACACTCCTGCCTGTTTGGTCGCCTGTACCCAGTTCCCAATTCTCGTTAGGAATTGCTCACGAGACTTATCCAAAACCTTCTGGGCATCAGGCCCCAACCTGTCCCGTTGTGCGCGCATTGTGACGAACAGGCAGCCTTTGGGAACGCCCAGTTCATCCCTGTCCTGCATCAGGAACGCGACGATATCCTCCAGGGTCTTGAACAGCGGTTGTTCCGGCTTGAACAATGCGAGAAATGGCTCGATGGCCAATTCTTGATAGGCCTGTAACGCTGCGGCCTTCAGGCCGTCATCGCTGCCAAATTCACGATAGATCCCGGGCTTAGAAGCCCTAAGCTTTTTGCAAATGTCGTTGATCGAGACATCTGCCGGGCCATTGGCCCAGTACTGCATCACAGCGCATTCCAGAACCCGATCGCGGTCTAATACTTTGGGCCGACCGCGTGCTTTGGCAGTTTTTTCCAATTACGTACCCTTGGGTATTTTAATATTGACAGTAATCTTTTCGTACCCATAGTTACGAAATAACTCATGCCATCGCTAGTCAAATCAAGAGAGAGCTGGAAATGCCGAAAGATCCCCTGGGTTTCATCGCACGGATGAACGCCATGAGCCTGATGCTCATCACCCCTGAATTTTACAAGGTCCGGCGGATTCGTACGGGAAAGGCGTCCAGGATCAACGATGACATGACACAGTTCACCATGAAACCTGAGCGCATGCGGATTGACGGTTTGGACATCCGGGTTGCCACGAACGGGCGGCCCAGTGCTGCGACGGTTTTGTTCCTCAGCCCGCTTCCGCAAAGCATTCTCTGCTATGATGCCGTTTGGGCACAACTAAAGGGAAAAGCAGACTTAATCGCTGTCGATCTGCCGGGTTTCGGTCGGAGCGAGGGTGGCAATGAACATATGAGCTTTTCAGCGCAAAGCGCGTTCCTGGAGAAGTTCATTGGTGAAATGGGGCTGACGGATATCCATATCGTCGCGCCCGATATCGCGATGCCGGTTGCAATGCACTACGTGATGAACCGTGCCCACAGAGCCAAGAGCCTTTTGGTCGGTGATGGCCCGGGAGTTCTGCCCTCTGCAGATGGCAGCCTCATCAGAAAGATCGTTGGGTCTGGCTTTTGGCGGACGATGGTTCGACTGAATGGGGCAAAAACGTTTATCGCGGGAGCATTCCAGCTTGGCTATCTGCATTACAGGCCCAACAGAGCCGAGGTCGAGGACTATGTCGCGTCCTATTATGGTCGGATCGGACAGATAACAAACTATTTCAAACGATACCCTGAAGGGTGTAAACACCTAACCGAGAATATCGATAGCCTCAATGTTCCGGTACAGGTATTCTGGGCAGATGAGGACGCGTTCCTTGGGGTCGATAATGCTCGTCTGTTGCACAGTAAGTTGCCTGACAGCGCTGTGCATATATTCGAGAATTGCGGTCATTTCTGCTATCAGGACAAAAGCGGCGAATTCGCTGATATGATCGCGAATTGGATCGCACGTTAGTATTGATTTTTTCAGAGCCGACTCAATTCTTTCACGCGGGTCAAAGCTACCCCTCTTTAGTCGGCCCTGATCAATTTCTCACCTGCTGCTATTACAGCAGGTGCGGGCGTCTGTAGCCGAACGGGCGATGCTTGCTCGACAGCACCCGCAGCCCAAATCTCACTTTCTGATGGGCGAACACGTTCTCGACGGCGGCGCGAACGGTGGACCAGTTCGCGGGAGCAGACCATTTGTGGATCTAATTTAGATACATCTACTGCCATTTACCGCAAGTAAAGTTCTCAATCCGATCCTTGAATGCGGCACACATTCTGACTTTGTCGCCGACAGCATGGAACACGCCGTTTCTCAAAACTGGCGATAATGCCGCCCTGTCACCACTACTAAACTGAGCAGACCCCTGTTTTTGGTAGAGAAACGCACCAGCGAAAATTATGATGGCAATTACGAAAGCAGTTGGCCAGTTGATCATGGTGCACCCCACAGTCACATTTTGCGATTATAGACAGATTGAGAGTAAATCGTCTTAGTAAATGCTGGCAAGCCCCCCATAGACTTCTCAAGCTGTACGCAAAGAACGCCGTTATCGAATAAATAACAATTTTTTTTGGCTACTAGGAAAATAGGGGCACAAATATCGTTACAAATCTGGATTATGGATAATTTTTCGAAAAAATCTGTTCTCTGACATCAGGACATAGAGTCACCCACTTCTTATAGCCGGGTATCCTTTGAACGCATCGCTGACGCTTCAACACTGGGTTGAACACCTAATCGAACAAGGCGTCGATGTCGGCCTGGCTGAGACCTGCATTTCCCAATGCTGGACCGTTCAAGAGTTCCGCCTCTTCGGGGGGGGGCTCTTGGTCCGTTGCGCCATTTTCGCGAGTTATTGGCAAATGCTCAAAAGCCTCAAGCCCCCAAATGCCTATCATGGCAAGAACACGCTGTTCTATAAATTGCAGTGTTTTGATGACCTGAGTGATCCGCTGACCAGTAAGATCCTGGAAACTGCACGCTTCAATTATGGTAATCAATCGGTTGGAAACTTCGTCCAAATACAACTGGATTTCCGTATCTTCAAGTGTCAGGGCATGGATCTTTCTTACGGTCGCTTCAATCTGATCAGAGGCGGACATGATGTCTTCCGTCGCCCGTTCAGTAGTCTGCACGATGGTATCGAGCTGCATGGATGCTTTTTCCATCTGATCTTCAGCAGACATCGGATGCTTGATTGCGGCGATCTCAGCCTTCGCCCGGCCGATCGACCTGACCATCTGGGCCACTTCGATCCGAACATCCTGCAGCGAATCTTCATCAAGACCGCTCTCGATGATGGGAGCGGAGACCGATTTGATCTGGGCTACTTCAGCGCGTAAAGCTTTGATCTCTTCGAGCAGCGCTTCGTTGGAGATGCCATTCCCGTCGGTTGAAACAGCCATCGAAGCCACAAATGCTGGCAAGCCACCACCACCTCGCGGCTCAAGGGCTCGCCGCTCAAGGGCTCGCCGCTCGATAGAATATAGTTTACGAGTTTTATCGTGATTCATGATATTTTTTGACCTACCTCACCGCCCAATCACGGCATTAGTGGGAACAGTAAACACATCTTTTATCTTGTTTAATTATAAATATTGTGCGAATTATTACAACAATTGACAGTAACCTGTCCATCTAGCCGACATTTCCTCTTTGAGTAGCCGAACCTCCCCTGTTAGGTGGCGGGATAACCAACGTCTGGGCCTGCCAGACGGCAAGCCGTTGAGTCTTGCCCATGGCGAGGTTGTTTTCTTCTGCGGGCGAGGGCAATCAATTCTGTGCTGACCGCCCGCCCGGCATATGCCGGTAGTGCGTGCTCGGCGCCACGCCCAGCCGTCGCGCGACCGCCTCCATGGTGATATCCGGATCTGAGAGCATCGCCTTGGCCACGGTCAGATCATCGGCGGATAGGGCAGGGGGACGGCCGCGGACTCGGCCGCGTGCCCGGGCTGCATCGAGGCCGGCGCGTGTTCGTTCCTGGATGAGAGACCGCTCGAACTCGGCCATGGCACCGAAGATGTGGAAGACCAGTCTGCCGCCGGCGCCGGTTGTGTCGAGCGACTCTGTCAGAGACCGAAAACCGATGCCCCGGTCGCGGAGATCTTCGACTTTCTCAAAGAGATACTTCAGCGATCGGGCGAGGCGGTCGAGTTTCCATACGACCAGGGTGTCACCGTCGCGCATGTACTCAAGGGCAGCTTGGAGCTGCGGCCGATCGCGCTGCGCGCCGGAGGCCTTCTCCTCGAACACGCGCTCGCAGCCAGTCGAATTGAGCGCGTCGAATTGCAGGGCGGGGTCCTGGTCGAGCGTCGAGACACGGGCATAGCCAATAAGCATGATCAGATCTCCGAAGACTCATAAGAATCCCGGATTATCGGAGACTTACTTTCAAAAGACAGTTTTCGGAGATCTGTAGAGCGTTTTAATGAGGAAGAACGGTGAGGACCTCGCTCTCTCTCGGAAACGGGGGTTTTAGAGGTGTCCGAGGAACCGGCCAGAATGAATTACCCCCGTGCGTGTTTGAAATTGCAAGCCGGAGGCGGTGGTCGTGGTACTGGTGATGGATCTGGTTGCCGCTCGTAGCCGTCTGACATTGGTCAACAAGAAAGGACTGCAAGCGGTCGCATAGCCGAGCGTCGAATTACGGCCGCGGACGTGGAGCCTCCAGTGTCGGCACACTTAGAGCATCCCTGACGGATTCGGCTAATCGTCGCGCGTCAGCTCCGGCGCGATGTCGCGTGGCCCCATCGTCTTCGCGTGCCATTCTTTTCCGAAACCGGACGAACCGCTGCTCATCGGACAGGTCGCCGGTCTCAAAGAGGGTTTCCGCGTGCCGTATCTCCACGGCCGGCAGGGCGCCGGCCCCGACTTCCTCCACGAGTTGGTCAAGCTGCTTCCACCAGAGCAGGTCGAACGGTAAACCCCCGTCCGCGAAGACGGCATTGTGTCCCGCCAGAATGCGACGGATGCCGGCTGCGATGTCCGGGATCGGCTTTCCCTCGGAACGGAGAAGGTCCGGAGTGATGCCCTTGATCGCCGTCGCCGCCGGATCCCAGATGCCGCGGTTTGCTATGAGCTCGTCGGGTAAAGCGATGAGCGCCGACCAGGTGTCAATCTCGCCGGACTTCACGTTGAGGGTTGCGAGTCCGACCTCCGTAGGCCAGCCGCCGTGGAGGCTGGTGGCCTCGAAATCGAGGAAAATCTGACTGGATCGCATCAGGT
The DNA here is from genome assembly GCA_963691835.1 of Thalassobaculaceae bacterium. GTDB lineage: Bacteria > Pseudomonadota > Alphaproteobacteria > Thalassobaculales > Thalassobaculaceae. The sequence goes on along the minus strand of OY829383.1, from coordinate 797,850 downwards.
TTGGGTCAAAAGCCGTCGTTGGTTCTCAGTGATGGGAAATGTGCCCGCAACTTCGGCACCGCAACCGCAAAACCCGATCACTCCACTTCTCCTGCTCTAGCGCCCTGCTGCCGCAGTTTAAGCAAGTGTCCGGAAGTGTTGCAGCGCCGCTTCGAGAGTCCGGACGACCAGAAGATCTTAGTTCACTCATCGTCATTTGAACCTGGAGAACGGACAGAACTGAGAAAAAAAGAAAAGGAATCAGTGCCATGGCGGTTTATGGCGATGACCAGGCGTTCATCGATGCAGTGGAGCGGGCGGTTTTGTATATCCGCAGTCAGAACGTCCCCATCGATGTTGTTTGGGCCGATAACGTCCATGCGGGCGGGCAGAATGCGATTGATATTTATATTGAGGGCCTTCGGTTCTTGCCTGGAGGTGGGCAGCCACCGTTTGAGATCGCATCTGACCCCAATCATATCGCCTACGCAATTGTCGATTCTTACAATATCTGGAAATCCCTACAGCCCTCTCCCGACAGTTCAAAAGACTGAGGCTATGCCCCTGACCGGGGTCCACTAGGTGGTCCAGTTCCAGAGTTCGAGTCTGGCCACGTTGGCCGCATGATTGCGGCTGGTGGGTAGTCCGTATCCGAGAGGCGGTTTTGCGGGCAAGAAGGCTTCTGGAGCGGGTGGTCGGTAGCCGAGCGAGCTGTGCGGCCGTTCGGTGTTGTAGAAGCGTCTCCATTGTTCGATTAGCACCTGGGCTTCACGCAGTGTGTCGAAGATCTCGCGGTTCAGGCGCTCGTCCCTGTGCTTGCCGTTGAAGCTCTCGTTGTAGCCGTTCTCCCAGGGCGAGCCTGGGGTGATGAAAAGGGTGCGAACGTTCAGCCTGTGGAGCCAGGTCCGGACGGCGAGTGCTACGAACTCCGGTCCGTTGTCGGAGCGGATATGCGCCGGCGGACCGTGCCGCACGAACAGTTTGCCCAGCACGTGCAGAACGTCCTGGCTGTTGAGCTTGCGCTTCACGTGAATCGCCAGACACGTCCGGCTGTACTCGTCGATGACCGTCAGCATCCGGAAGGCGCGGCCGTCATGGGTGCGGTCCTGGACGAAGTCGTAAGACCAGACATGATTGCCATGGGTCGGACGCAGCCGGATGCAGGAGCCGTCGTTCAGCCATAGCCTGCCCCGCTTCGGCTGCTTGTTTGGAACTCTCAGCCCTGCCCGCCGCCAGATCCGCTTCGCCCGCTTCAGGCCGACCTCCCATCCCTGCTGTTTGAGCAGCCAGTGGACGCGCCGATAGCCATACCGACCGAACCGGGAGGCGAGCGAGATGATGGTCCGGGTCAGGACATCCTCATCCGCTCGTCCCTCAGGGATCTTGCGCTGTGTCGATCGGTGTTGGCCGAGAACCAGACAGGCCCGGCGCTCGGACACGGAGATCTTGGTGACCACGTGCTCGACACAGCGACGACGACGGGAAGGGCTCAGTACTTTCCCGTCAAAGCTTCATTGAGGATCAACTTGTCCAGCGTCAGATCGGACACCGCCTTGCGAAGCCTGGCATTCTCGCGCTCGAGCTCCTTCAGACGGTGGGCTTGGCTGATCTCCATCCCGCCGTACTCACGGCGCCACCGATAGAAGCTCTGCTCCGACACGCCCAGGCCACGGTAAACTTCACCGACCGTCGATCCTTGGCTCAAGCGGACCTCGGCCTCCCGCAGCATCCCGATGATCTGCTCAGGCGCATATCTCTTCCGGCTCATATCGACCTCCTCAAAGCCTCGATATGGCCAAATCCTAACCGTCACCTCGGACCACTTTCACGGACCCAGGCCACGAATGCTTCGGGCAGGGCATCTGGACCTTTCGCGGGAAATAGCCGTCTATTCTGCCGTCTTGCAGATTTCGTCCACGGACGCGGCTTCAACACCGTCGAAGACGTCTTCGACCGCATAGCCTCTGGTGAGGTGGGTGCCCGCGAGGCCAAGCAGAGCCAGACTGCGATCAAGGGAAAGGCCGTGATCAAGGACAGGAAGGTGACTCTCCATTCGACCCGTCACACGTTCGCCGACCGTGCCCGGAAGGAGTGGGCGATGCCGATTGACATCCTTGACCGTTGGGGCGGATGGTTTGGCTCCGGCGGAATGTCTCAACGCGTCTACGGTGGACGGCTTGAGGTGTCGGATTTTGCACCGTACCGGGACAAGGTCGTCTTCGGTGTGCTTGAGGAGGTCGATAACATACTCGATAACAATGGGCCTTGAGCAAGTAGAATTATCGAGTAAAATCAGAGTATAAGCGTTTTCGGGTTCGAATCCTGTCGGGGTCGCCAGTTTTCCGCTCTCGCGACCCGCTCCCGAACAATCGCGCTAGACCAGTGTCCCGTCGACATAAACCCACCCGGGTCCTTCACGGCGGAACCGGCTGGTTTCGGTCAAATGACCGGATTGAAGCCCGTTGCGCCAGTTCGCGATGAAGCGGACGGTAGCCGACGTTGGGCCGGTCACCTTGTGATGTTCGATCGTCAGGCCGGTCCAGGTCTGTCCCGGGTCGAGGGTCAGAATCAGCGGCCGGGTCTCGGACGCCCAGCTTTTCAGCAGATAGGGCACGTCCCGGCGGCTGTACGCGCAGTAGCGGGAACGCATGAGCTCCTCCGCGTTGCGTGCCGGCGCCCCAGCGTGCAGCCGGCCGCAGCAGGCCACGTAGCTCTTCCCGCTTCCGCAGTCGCAAGATTCGAACATCAGGTACTCCCAAGGCCGACCTCGGCCAGAACGGCTAACTCTGCTGGTGTGAGGGATGATACCGGCCAACGCACGGGCATTGATGGACTTTCTATCCCGTGCTGTTCCGTGACCCCGGTCAGATGACTTCCGGAACTGCCCACCTCCCCTCACGGTGAGATTTCGTGCTAGGGGTCGAGGCGCGTGGAGGGGGCGACCTTTCACATCAACCGGTTCGGGCCTCGACGATGTGCGGAATTTTTGCGTGCTCCCCCATTGATCAAGATTGGATGAAGCGGGCGCTCCAGACCCATCATCCGCGCGGGCCGGATCAGGCGGCGACATTCGCGACCCAATGGGACGGAATCGCGAACATCGGTCTTGCCGTCAACAGGCTGGCGATCACCGGCACGGACGAGAAAAGCGCGCAGCCCATCTTCTCGAAAAGCACGAGGAGCGTCTGCATTCTCAATGGCGCGATCTACAACTTCGACGACCTGGTTGACCGCTTTCAGATCGAGGCCGGTACCGGAAACGACGCCGCCGTTATCGTAGAGCTCTACGAGAAGATTGGGTTGGAGTTCGTCAATTACCTGCGGGGTATGTACGCGTTTGTTCTGGTGGATCTCGCACTCGGCAAAATGGTCGCGGCCCGCGATACCTTGGGCATCAAGCCGCTTTACTGGGCGAGGGGGCAAGACGGTCAGATCGTTTTCTCAAGTTCTCTGAAGGCCATACCGAGTGAACTGGGGGCTTTCGCAGAGGGGTTTCCGCCAGGTGTCGTCTGGATCCGGACACCGGATGACGAGCGCCAGATCCCGATCACGCCACGGCTGGTTCCGGACATGGATCTGCATGCGGTCCTGCGGTCCACCGTCGCCGCTCATATTCCCAAAGAAGTCGACTGGGGGTGCAGTCTCAGCGGGGGGGTAGACAGCTCCCTGATCTGCGCTTTGGCGAAGGACATGGACCTGGACGCGCCCTGCTATTCGCTTTTTCTGGGCGAGAGCGCGGATTTCCAGGCAGCGAGGCGGGTCACCGATCACCTGGGCCTGACGCTGCGGCCCGTTCCGGTCAGCCGGGAGGATATTGTCGAGGCGATACCGAGAATGGTCCATGCAACGGGAACGTTCGAGGTAGACATGATCCTCGGCGGATTGGGTGCGTATTTCGTCGCCAAAGCGGCACGGGATGACGGGTGCAAGGTTCTGCTGGCCGGCATGGGGGCGGACGAGATCTTCGGCGGGTATGAGCGATATCACCGGATGCCGAAAGAAGCGATGAATGACCGCCTGATCATCGACCAGCTCACCCTGTCGAACAAACACTGCGCCCATCTGGATCACGGATCGATGGCGGCGAGCATCGAGGCACGCGTGCCCTACATCGACAATGAGGTGGTGGCCACGGCCCGCCGCCTGCCGTTGGAGCGGAAAGCCGACGCGTCGCACAAATGGCGCACCAAGATCGCCTTGCGGCAGGTCGCGGCGACCTATCTGCCCCATGAGATTTATGCCAGGGACAAGATCGCCATGGGCCGGGGCTCCGGCATGCAGGGTCTGTTCTCTCAGGCGATGGAAGCTTTTCCCGCGACTGGCGTGTCTGATGAAGAACGGTCGGCCATCGCCTTTCGGAACGATGTTGAAATGTCGCTGTACGCGGTCTGGAAGCGGTGGTTCGGTGAAGTGTCAAACACCCGGACGGATTTGCATCGGCGGTCTTTGGTCAACTACCGGCCGTGATGGGCGGCGACTTCTTCGGATAGCCTCTATCCGTCCGGGCCAGAACGCTCACCCGCCGAGCAGCTTCGCCGATACTTCCTTGTGAAGTCCCTCAACGCGCTCCGCTCGGATTGCCTCGAGCTTTCTGAGCACCGCTTTCGGATTCGCCGGCGGCTCGATGAAGCGGTCTCCCAAAAGGAGGCCATCCAGATTGGTCTTCAGGAAACTGATCACAGCATCAAGCGGTGTTTCGCAGATCGGTTCGTCATTGTCGTTAAAGGATGTATTCAGCAGAACCCCGTATCCAGTCTCCTCTCGCATCGCGCGGAGGAGGGCGGCGTAGCCTGGATTGTCTTCGTCGCGGACGCTTTGCGGCCTGCAACTGCCGTCGATATGAGTGATGGCTGGCAACACGTCACGGTACTCCTCCCGAACTTGAGAGGCGACGAGCATGAACGGCAAATGCCTGCCTGCGTGAAAGTATCGATCCGTCTCTTCGGCGAGGCAGGATGGTGCGAAGGGTCTGAAACCCTCCCGGTGTTTTATCCTCCGGTTGACGCGATCGACCATGTCTGGGTTCCTGGGGTCAGCCAGGATGCTTCGATTGCCGAGAGCCCGAGGGCCGTACTCCGACCCACCGGCAAACCGCCCGATCACGGCGCCACCCGCGATACGGCGGGCGATGTCGGCGGGCGTCGGATTACTGATCTTGCCTTCACTCAGCTCGGCAGCCTCCGCCAATTCCGGATCTTCGTAGGGGCGGCCGAGATAGGCGGTCCGCATTGTCATACGCCGTGCTTGGCCTTTAACCGCATGCCACCCCAAAAGGGCACATCCGAGCGGGATGCCCTCGTCCGACGATGCTGGCTGAATAAAGACGTCTTCGAAGAGGCCGGAGTCGATGATCGCCCGGTTCGCGACACAGGACAGGGCGGATCCGCCGGCCAAGGCGAGCTTTGATTTTCCAGTTCGTTTGCGCGTGCGGGCCGCGAAATCGAGCATGACCTCAAGAAAGACCTCCTGGGTTTCTCGTGCGGCATTGATCCGGCGTTCGCTCAGATGTCCCTCTTCGGGATCGAGCGCCAGAAACTCCTTCAGTTTGGCCGTGTTTTCTCGGATGAATTCGGATTGGTCGTGATAGGGGTCGAGGCAATGGTCTTTGTTCAGGTTCAGGCGGTCGATCCGGGGAACAGTATGTCCATAGGCGGCAAGACCCATGGTTTTGCCCGAACCGCTCCACCCGAATCCGAGCGCCTTGGTCGTCATGTTGTAGATCTTGGAGATGTTCGACGGCCGTCCCGCATCATCCCCGCGCACGCCATCGCGGTAGGGCGCTGAGTTGTAACCGATCCGGTCAATGATCGTCAGGCTTCCGCCCTCTGCGCGATAGACCCCGTAGCCGCCCTCAACAACCAAAACCGCGCACTCTTCGAATGGGCTGACGAAGTACGCCGACGCGGCATGGGCGTCGATGTGATTGACGAAGATGGTCTTCTCTTCCGGCCACTGGGTCATCAACTCCAGCCGGAGACTGGGAAGGTCGGCCCACAGCAGTGGGTTCGCCCGATTCTCAGCCAACCGGACATCCGGGGTAAGTGACTCATTCAGACGGTCGATCACGACAAGATCGACGTCGTCCAGCCGAGTGAGCCCCATCGCCCTTAGGCAATAGTCGATCGAGAGGACTGGAAAACGGCTTGAGGTCTTCTCGCGGTCTAGCCTTGCTTCGGAAACCGCAATGCAGGAGACCTCGCCATCGGTGTCAGTAAGGATGGCTGCTCCGGTATCGTGTCCCCAGGTCTTCAGGCCCAGAACGTACATGTCTTCCCGCAATTCCGATGGCGGCATCTGTGTCGAAGCCGTTTGTTTCTGTCGCATTGGACAATGGGTTGGCCGACGAACGTCTCGGCACGCATTGTCATTATCCCGCCTTGATCGGAGTTGCTAGTGTCGGTCGTCGGCGCGGACGTCTTAACAGTTGGGGATCGAGGGCGGTTGTGAGCATCATCGACTGCTTCACATTCAACAATGAGCTTGATGTGCTGGAGATTCGTCTCCGGGAGTTGAGCCCCGTCGTCGACCGCTTTGTGCTTGTGGAGGCGGCGGTTAGTCACACAGGTCTCCCCAAGCCTCTCTTCTTCGCTGAGAACCGGTCCCGCTATTCCGCCTGGGCGGATCGGATTGTTCACGTGGTCTTGCCTGAACTGCCGGAAAGCAAGGACCCATGGGTTCGCGAGAATGCCCAGCGCGAGGCAATAGCGGCGCATGTCGCATCGTTGGGTGACCGGGATCACATCATCATCTCGGACGTTGACGAGATTCCCCGCGCGGACGCGATATCAGAAGCCGCTGCCGATCCGGAAGTGATGATCGCTGGTCTTCGGCTCGCGCATTTTTACCTCCGGCTAAACTACCTTCAGATCAGCGGCCGGGACCCGGTGTTCGTTTGGCCAGTATTGGCCCGCGGACGTGCATTCAAGCGTCTGGGGCCACAGGGCCTTCGCGACCTTCGCATCAAGATCGAACAAAGGCATCGGGCAGGGACATTGGCGAAGGGCTACGCGGTGTTGGAGCATGCCGGATGGCATTTCTCCTATCTTGGGAACGATGACCACGTATCACTCAAACTGAAGAGTTTCGCGCATCAGGAATTGGTCCAACCTGAGCTGCTCGAGCGCTTTGGTGTGGCCGGCATCGTGGAAAGAAGGCTCGACATGTTCGGCCGGGCCGATTGCAAGTGGATTGCTGTGCGGCTTAACGACTTCTTCCCGAAAGCGGTCTTGCAGAACCAGACGGCATTCGCACCGCTTCTCGTTCCGGATCCGGACTACGAGATTGATGTCGAGGCATCACGGGCGGCCGGCAAGATCGGGGTACGGCCGCTCGAAGCATCAAACCGTTTCGGTAGCGCCAAGACCGCTTCCTGAATGGTTGCTGGCAACCGTTGGCGCGCCCCGTCCATGGGTACGGTTGTAGAGCTCGGCGATGATCGTGCTCGCGGTCCGCTCGAACAGCCCTGGAACGATCGCATGAACAAGACAGGCGAAAGCCGCTTTGAACAGCTTGAAGGATGCGTTCCCGGCGAAGGCCATGTGCTCCCCATAAGTCTCGTCGACGCTGGCAGGGTGGTCCAAAAACATGCGCTTCAGCATCGTTCGTCTCCCATGGCGTTAGATACTTCGAAATAATGCCTGTCCTAGAGCGAGAAGTGTTCCCAATTGTCCGCCAATTCGATTAGAATGGTGGGAAATTTTCCCGATTTTTGATGGTTCTCAGTGATGATTGACGACATTGATCGAAAGATCCTGACGGCCCTTCAGGACGACGTGTCGGAGAGTATTGAGCGCTTGGGAGAGCAGGTCGGGCTCTCGCGGAACGCCTGCTGGCGCCGCCTGAAGCGTCTGGAGGACGACGGTGTCATCGCCGGCAAAGTGGCTTTGGTTGATCCGGAGAAAGTCAATCTGGGGCTTACGGTCTTCATCGCGATCCGCACGGACCGGCATGATCCGGAATGGTTGGCAGACTTCGCGAACGCCACGCGGTCTTTTCCCGAGATCCAGGCTGTTTATCGGACTTCTGGCGAGTTGGATTACCTGGTCAAAGCCCGGGTCCCTGATGTGGGGGCCTACGATTCGCTCTACCAGCGTTTGATCCGCAAGGTCCGGCTGACGGACGTCTCCGCGAGCTTTGTTATGGAAGAGATCAAGGAAACGACGGCGTTGCCGCTGAACTACATCTAGTCAGCATCCGGTGACCGGCACGGCGCGGTGCTACACCGCATCCTTTGTCCACAGATATTGGGCTGCATGGGCGCGAAACGGCCGCCAAGCCTCCGCCTTTGCTTCGAGCTCTTTCGGGGAGGGGCGGACTCCCTCTTTCGCCATGGCCCGCAGCAGACCGAGATCGCTGGAGGGGAAGGCGTCGGGATGCCGCGCGCCCCGCAGTGCCATGTAGTGCGCGGTCCATGGTCCGATACCCGGCAACTCGACCAGGCGTTTAACCAGATCTTCTATATCGCCGTCCGATTTCAAGAGATCGGGTTCTTTGACGAACGCCGAGGCGACACCCCGAAGCGTTCGTTCCCGCTGCCGGGTCAGTCCGATGGATGACAGATCTCCCTCGGCGACGGCGATGGGGCTGGGAAACTCAAACCAATCAGTCTCGGCGGTTCGAGGCACCGATTTATCCAGAGTCAACGCGCGGCCCGTTGCGGCGACCAGGCGGCCGGCCATGGTTCGCGCACCCGCCACGCTCACCTGCTGGCCGAGTACTGCCCGAACGGCCAGCTCGAAAGGATCCCAGCAGCCCGGTATGCGCAGCTCAGGATCACGCGCAACCAGGGGAGCCAGATCGGGATCCAATGACAGGTGCTGACGTGCGGCATCCGCCGTCCGGTCCAAGCCGAACAGCCGGCGGAGCCGGTGCGCGACCGTGTTGGCATCCGGGCCATCCGGCGCCACCTGCCACGCCAAGCCATGGTCGTCCGGACTGACCGTTAGAATGCCGGATATGCCGTTCAACACCACCGCGCGTTTGTAGGACTGCGCGGTCACGACCTCGATGCCGGTGATCGCCCGGGCGGCCAGGAATGCAATCGTCCTCGGCCAACCGGGCGCTTCCGTCTCAAGCAGGGGCATCGCCGTCTCCCGAAGCAGGGCCGAGCTTAAGCCGCAGCCTGCTCCAGAAGGTCGGTGAGTTCCGCTGGCATGTCGACCATCACATCATGCCCGCAGTCGAGTGTGTGAATGGTCCATCCTGGCTTGCCGCGAACTCGGTCCATCGCGGTGTCAAAGTTTGGCGCGTCATAACCTCCCGCGCGGATGTACATAAAGTTGCCAATGCCATCGACCGCACCGGTGAGGGTCAAAGGTTCTGTAAAGCAGCCGATCGGAAGATCGGTGCATTTTCCGTCGACCCACTCCCGGTCGGCCTCATTAACATTGAACGTGGCAGCCGAGGTTGGTGGCAGCCGCCACCCCTCACCCTTCTCCCGCGCGAGTTTGAGTGACGCTGCTGAGCGCTCCTTCGGCCGTAGATCCAGTGCTGACTCGCCGTCGGCGGGTACGAACGCGTCGAGATAGACGAGGCTTCGGATCCGGCCCGCTTCCCGGTCGGCGGCACCGGTGATGATCATGCCGCCATAAGAGTGACCCACCAGGACCACGTCCTCCAGATCCTCCCACCGCAGCACGCCGACGACATCCTTTATGTGGGTCATCAACGTGATTCGCGAAGACAGCAGATGGGAGCTCTCGCCAAGCCCCGTCATGGTCGGGGTGAAGACGTCATGGCCCCGCTCCCGAAGCAGGCGCGCCACGCGAGACCAGCACCATCCGCCGTGCCAAGCGCCATGAACAAGAACGAACGTCGTCATTTCCCAAGTTCTCCCAGTGATTTTGACCATGCCACCAGGACGTCGAGGCCGAAGGGGTGAGGGGCTTGCGCGGGCCCCCTGTCGTGGACCTCGCCCAGCCCGATCCGCCGGGCGGCGAGCCGCTTCCCGTAGCACAGCAGATGGTCGATGCCGATCATCAGGAAGTGAAGCAGCGGCAGGATTTCCTTGAACAGGCGCTCTGCTTCGTCCCGGTCGCCCTTCATCCAGGCCTCGAAGACACGTACCTCGACGTCGCAGCATTCGACGCCTGGAATGCAACCCGTACAGCCGGCCCGGAGGTCATCGATCAATCCAACCCCGTTTCGACCGTTCAGGATCTCGAACCGGCCGTTCGCGTCTTCCGCCAAGGTGCCGATATAGAGGGCTGGCCCCTCCGCCTTGAGGATCGACACGTTGGGATGCCGTTCTGCGAGCGTGATCAGTCCGGCATTGGACAGGCCGATGCCGATGTATTCCGGCGCATTCTGAATTCCCACCGGAATGGGGGACGCATCGGCGACTGCTCCAAAGAACCGGATCAGCGCCTCCTCTGAGGCGGTCTTGACTGGTGGCGGCTGAAGAACCGCCCAAGCAGCCCCGAGGTCGGCCGCATGCCGCACGCCTTCGATTTGGCCTTCGACCGTATTGTCGGACAAGGTGACGCTGACCGGCAGTCTGCCATCCGCCGCCTCAAGGGTGCAGGCAGCATGACGGCGGCGCTCCTCCGTCGTGAGTTTGTTGCACTCGCTCGCAAGGCCGCCAACGGCCAGACCGTGGACGCCAGCCGCGGCGCAGGCGTCGACCTGGGCTCTCTGGGCGCCGTCGTCGAGGCGGCCTGACCCGTCGAAAATCGCGTAGAGCATCGGGTAGATGCCGTTCGCCGTTGCCCTTTGCTGTCCCATCCACGTCTCCCGCCAACCGCGATGCAGAGTGTGCAGGGTGGTCGCATACGGACGCAAGAGAGGCTCGGAGACTGGCTCGAGAGCTAGCTGGCAGAGTGGACCTTTTCAGGGGCTGGCGGCGTTTCAGGAACTCGGACGCCGGTGAGGGGGAACGGATTAGTCCGGGCGTCCAGCAGCGGCAACTCAAGCGTTGCCGTGCTTGTCATTCCTCTCTCCGATGAGACGCTCAGTGTGCCGCCAAGAGCGTGGGAGTAACCCTCAAGGATCGCCGTTCCGAGCCCGGCTCCGTCGGGACTCTTAACATAGGCTCCACGGTTGGGCTCCGGCAGGCGCGCAAGGTCTAGCGTGTGCGACTGCTGGCGTTCCCCGAGAGAGCTCTCAACCCGGATCATCAAAGTGCTGTCTGTGAAGCGCCGGCACGTCACGGAGACCACATGCGACGACGTTCCTATTACCAACGCGTTCGCTATCAGTTGCGAGACCAGTTTGGAGAGGAGCCGTCTATCCGATACGACGGTGAGAGAAGGCGCATGAGGGTGCTCAATCTCCACGGAGACTCGGATCTGCTCGCGTCTTTCGCCGAAGGTTTCGCGGATATCGGACAGGAAGGGAGCCAACGTGAACGTTGTTGGCGAGACTGGCACGCTTTCAGCTTCGATCAGTGAGAGATCGAGAAGGTCGTCGATCATGCCAAGAAGCTCTTTCGCGCTATCCAATATGTCGTGGGCGTAGGGCTGGTATTTCTCGTTACCCATGTCGCCGAACAGGCGGTTTGTCATGATCTCGGAGAAGCCGATGATCGCGTTGAGCGGCGTTCGAAGCTCGTGGCTCATATGGGCGAGGAACGCCGACTTGGCGCGATTGGCGAGTTCTGCCTGATCTTTGGCGTTTGCCAGCGCTTCCCGGGCTTTCCATTCACCTGTGATCTTTTCGTGGATGATGACGGTGCCGCCGCTCGATGTGCCGTACTCCGTGTATCGGATGACCTCTCCGTCCGGCCGAAGCAACTCCGTCCTCGACGGTCTGTCCCGATGGGCCGCCAAGCGTTTGCTGCGCCAACTGTCCGCAATCTCCTGGCTGCAGATACCGTCCGCGATCATGCTGCCGACGCCCTCATCCACGATGTCGCAGAAACTGTCACCGACGTTGATCGTGGTGAAGTGACGGAGCTGATGCAGCATGGCCTGATTGACGTTCACAACCCGATCGTCGACATCCAAGATCATGACGCCCGCCGCGACGCTTTCGAGGGCATCGTCGAGCAGGGCGAGCGCAGCCTCCGCTCGGTGTCGTGCCGTCCGTATCTGACGCATCTGATTTTCACAGACGCTGGCGTCATGCTGGGTGCCGATAAAATGGGTCAGCACCCCGGCATCATCGTGCACTGGCGAGACAGACAATTCGTTGATGAAGCAGCTCCTGTTCTTTCGATAGTTCCGGAGCCTTACCCTGCAATGCCGCCCTTCCTGGATCGCGCGCCGGAGAATGGCGATCGCGCTCTGATTCTGGTCGTCGCCCTGGAGGAAACGGCAGTTTTGGCCGATGACATCCTCGGGGCCATAGCCGGTCAGTTCGTAGAAAGCGGCATTGGCATAGATGATCGGCTGATCGTTTTGCTGTGCGTCGACGATGACGATCCCGTCGGTTGACGCCGCAAGGGCTCTTTCACTCAGCCGGGGGATGTCCGGTTGCGTCCGCGTGTCGGCGACGCGGCGCAGACAAGCGACAACAGCCGGAGCGCCAAAGGCATTCGTCGCGCGCAACGTCACGTCGATGGGAACCGCTTCTTCATTTCCCGTCTTGGCCAAGATGGGACGATCCGCGGTCACCGAATGTATGCGGCCAATGTCTTGGCATTCCCGAAGAGCGCTAATCTCCGATTTCCAGTCGATTCCAGTCAGGACAGCCGACACGGACTGACCGGTCAGGCTGTCCTTCGGATGGAGAAACGCGCCTGCCAGGGCGTTTGCGTATCGGATAGTTCCGTCCCGATCAACGACCAGTGCGGGATCGTGCATCACCTCTAGAACGGCCATTGCCGATCCGATGACAGGTTCCCGGCCTTCGCCCTGCGGGTCATCCTGCGCGTTCGGGCGATCCGCTTTCTGCGCGTTCGGGCGATCCGCTTTCCAGGGCCGGTACTTGACAACAAGGTTGGCCACGCCAGCCGCAACCAGACCCGCAGCCAAGAGCGCAGGCAAACCAAGTCCTGTGATGTCACCGTCGTAGAACAATGCCCCCAGCCTTCCTTCTCTCGGATATCAAGGCCCAGTCGGAGGGCGCGGGAACCCGGCTTCCCGTCGCCTTCCGTTCCTTCTTGGAGACCGTTTCCTTATGCGGCCCGGACATTTTCGAGGAAGTCCTTGACGATATGGTTGATGGATCCGGTCTGTTCGGACACCGACCGGATGGCGGTCAGGACCTGTGCCGCCGCAACGCCGGTCGTTTGCGCGCCTTGAGAGACCGATGTGATGTTGTTGGTTACATCTTCCGTCCCGGTCGCCGCTTCCTGAACGTTGCGACCGATTTCGGCCGTTGCGGCGTTCTGCTCCTCAACCGCGGAGGCGATCCCAGCAAAGAGCTCGCTGACAGTCTCGATCATCTTCGAGATGTCCGAGATGACGCCTACGGCAGAGTCCGTCTGTTGCTGCATGTGCATGATCTGCGCCGTGATTTCTTCGGTCGCCTTACCGGTCTCGCCGGCAAGCACTTTGACTTCCGAAGCGACCACCGCGAAACCCTTGCCGGCTTCGCCCGCACGCGCGGCCTCAATCGTTGCATTGAGCGCAAGCAGATGGGTTTGCTCTGATACGGAGTTGATCAGTTCAATCACCTCCCCAACGCGCGTCGCCGAGTCCCGCAGGCTCTCAACAATCTCATTGGTCTCTGCCGCCTTCGAAGCAGTATCCGTTATGGACTGGCTCGACTCCGCGGCCCGGCGGCTGATTTCTTCGATCGATGCGGAGAGTTCTTGTGCCGCGGTCGCGACGGTTTGCACGTTGGAAGCTGCCTGGACCGCCGCTGTGGAGACCGCCGCCGATTGGACGTTGGTCTGATCGGCCACGTCCGTCAGGGACTCCGCAGCGCCGCCCATCTGGTCGGTTGCGACGGAAACCTCGTTCAGCATGCCCTCGACCGCAACGTCAAACTCTTGGGTCAACGCCTCGCGTCGCTGAACCCGTGCCTCGCGTTCGACCCGCGCGTTTTCCTGTTCCCGGGCAAGTCGTTCGCGCTCTCTCAGGTTCTCGAGAAACACCCGGGCGGCGCGTTCGAGCGTCCCGATTTCGTCACGGCGCGCAGTGTCGGGGTCGATGGAAATGTCGGTCTTGCCGGTCGACATCGCCTCTATAAGCCCGGTCACCTTTCCAAGCGGCTTCGCAATGGATCCGCCAATGTACATCCCCGCGCCGAGACCGCCGGCCAGACCGACAGCCATTAGACTTGCAACGATGACCAAAGCACTGGTCTCGTGCTCAAGCACCGCGTGAAGAGATTGCTCGGTGAAGCCCTCGATGTGGAACATGGCGGCTTCGAGTTGACTTCCGGCCAGCTCCGCTAACTCTTCCGCTTCGGCACCGACTTTGTGTGCTTTCGACAGATCGGATGCCTGAATGGCGGCAACGGCTTCTGCGAACTTTGCGCTGAAAGCATCAAGCGTTATCCGGGCCTCCGTGACCTCGTCACGGAGGGCTTCGTACTCGCCCGCACTTTCCAGTCTACCGAGGTCTTCGGCGTGCTGGATCGCTGAGCTGATCTTTTGGTCGATACCCTCAAACAGAGCGTTCATCGTCTCTGTTTCAGTCTGAATGTCGCCAAGCGACTTCTCAAAGAGGGCTCGGTCTTCGGGGTAAGTCTCCATGCTCTCGCCGTAGCGGAGCACCTTTTCCATCGAAACGGTTTGGTGAAGAACGGACGCTGTAACTTCCGTCAGAGACCGGGTTAGCGGCATGTCTTCCTCGGTGATTTCGGCAAGCTCTGTGCCGATACTCTTCATCGCGAGGACAGCGTAGGCCGCCGCCGACAGAAATAAAGGCGCCGATACGGCGATGATCAACAGGGTCTTCGTCTGTACTCGTAAGTTGGACAAAAGCATTGCCACCTCCCACCATGGACGGTCTTCGGCAGCAGCAACGCTCGCATACAATAAGGCACAATCTAACGGTGACGTGCCTACCCCCTTATGCAAACAGACACTAACAACCAAATTCCACGGTCAACATCTGATAGCAAAGTTAAAAAACGTAAAAAAACTATGTGAATTTGTAGCTTAGAGTCAAGTTTGCATAGCCCCGGTCAAGGCGGAACGCGGCGCTTGCTTTTACGCGTCCGCATGTCATGTCATCCCCCAACGAAACAATGCTGCTGGAGGGGAAGGGCGATGGCCGCGATTGATCTCTACACCTGGAAAACGTCGAACGGTCGCAAGGCGACGATCATGCTTGAGGAATGCGGCCTCGAGTACGACGTTCATCCAATTGATATTTCGACGAATATTCAGTTTTCCGACGATTTCAAGGCAATCAATCCGAACTCAAAGATCCCCGCAATCGTCGATAAGGACGGGCCCGGTGGGGAACCGTTCACCGTCATCGAGTCCGGTGCAATCCTGATGTATCTGGCTGAGAAGACCGGCATGTTCATGCCGTCCGACACGGCTGGTAAGTATGAAGTGATCCAGTGGCTGATGTTCCAGATGGGCGGGATTGGGCCGATCTTCGGACAGGTTCACCATTTCAAGCGGGCGGCCAAAGAGAAGGTTCCCTATGGCATCAAACGCTATGGCGACGAGTGCCTTCGGCTCTATGGCGTTTTGGACGGCCGGCTCGGCGGCTCGCCCTATCTCGGCGGCGCGCAGGTCTCCATCGCCGATTTCGCGACCCTGCCTTGGGTCTTCCGGCACGACTGGCAGGAGGTTGACCTGTCCCAGTTCCCGAACGTCAAGCGTTGGTATGACGAGTTGATGGCCCGGCCGGGCGTCGAGCGCGGCATGAACATTCCGGCATAGGCGTCGGAGTGCTGGAAACGCACCGCCTTCTTCTATGGAAGCCGGAGGCGGTGCAGTTCCGCGTACTCTCCGAGAACAGCCGCTCTCTCATAGGCGTTGCCTGGGACCGTGTGGCGCGCTGCGAACCACGCACCCACGCCGGGGCGGTGTTCAACGTGGAACAACGCCAGCCACCATCGAAGGATGCCCTGAAACCAAAGGGGCCAGCCTGACAGCGGTCCAAAGTCGACGGCGTGCAGTGTCCCGCCGGAAGGCAATATCTCAACCGCATGGTCCAGGGACTCACGCCAAGGCGGGATGATCGATAACGCGTAGGAAAAAACGATGTGTTCCGGCTGCCGGTCCAGGCCGAACACGGCTGCCGGATCCGTTGTCTGCGCAAATCCGTGTGCCAGTTTGATCCGGTCCGCCAGGCCGGCGCGGCTCACGGATCTGGAGGCGGTCCGAAGCATCTCCTCCGACGCATCAATCCCGTAGAACGAGACGTTCGGATAGCGGCGCGCCATGGCGATCAGGTTGCGTCCGGTGCCGCACCCCATCTCACAGACGATCTGGCCAGGTTGCGCGCCCAACTCCGCGATCATACGGTCGCGCCCGAGCAGATAGTACTTCCGCGTGATGTCGTAGATGTGCCGCTGGACGCGGTACATGGCGTCCATGCGCTGCTTCGTGTCGTCTGTCGACGGGGGCGGGTTGTCCAACGAGCGATCCGCCATGGAGCTAGTGCGGTTGCTTGAGGACATAGAGGTGGAAGCCGCCGTAGATCGACGACCGGTCCCGCGCGGTCCAGGCGCGGGAGTCATCCTCACGATAGTCCCAGCGCTCCAGAATGGCGTCATCGATTCGGCCTGGAAGGATCGTCTCTTCGCCGGCGGTTCTGAAAATCACCCGGGCCCTCGGCCGGGCCGTGCGAAGGATCTCGCTCCAAAGCTCGTTCAGGATGGTGGACGTCATCCAGTCCTGGGCGTCCAGGAGGATGTAGCGGTCCATGCTGGCATCCGGCTGGGCCCGGAGATATTCGGTCATCGACTGGTGTTCGACAGACACCCTGTCGAGCCGCGCTTGCAGCCCGTCGTAGTGCTCTCTCTGAAGGTAGCGGGGCACCGCGCGCCGGTCTTCTTTGTCATACCCTCTGCCGAACGCCTGCCATGCGAAGTAGTTCTCGCTGATATCGAAATCGCAGGCGAGACGCTCCAACCTGCTGCGCATCAGGCCGGCAATGTCTCCTCCGGCACTCCCCGCCAGCGCTTCGTACTGCGCGGGCGGAATGCCGAGGCCGTAGTAGGACACGGGAAGCTTGCACAGTGCCCGAACCAGCTTCGAATCAAAGACCGGCCCGATGGTGTTCTCGAACAGCCAGCGCTGCTCTTCCATGTTGCGGGCGGTGAGCATCCGTCTCGGGTTCTTGCCGTGAAGCCGGGCGACCAGGTGCAGCAGGCCGATGAACCGTCCCAGCACCCCGTACGCATAGACATTCCGGGTGAACAGATTGATCCGCCGGCCCCGCACGCCCCGATGGTTCCAGTAGGCCCGGGTCGATGCGTCGAGATGGGGCTCCACATGGCTGAAGTAGGCGCGCCGGTTTCCCCGCTCATCCGCATGGCCGAAGAAACGGAAAAACGCCTCGTATGACGGAAGCGTTTTGAGCGCCCCGAGCTTGAGCCGCGCGAGCGCCACATGGGTCGGGTTCAGGTCGACCGCGTGGATGCGCTCGGGCGCCTCGGTTAGGTAATTGAGTATATTGCATCCGCCCGAGGAGATTGTGACGATGCGGGTCTCGGGGCCGATTTCCAGGGCCTCGATATCAATCTCCGGATCTTCCCAGATTTGAGGGTAGACGAACCCCTTGAAAGTCATGGTGAACATGCGCTCAAGCATGCCCCGCTTGGAAAGCCGACGGTTGCTGATGACCGCCTTCTTCAGCAGCGGATTCTGGGGCATTGGGTTCGTCCTCATCTCCAGGGATGTATCTGTTTATATAGGGTAAGCGGAACGCCCGGTCGAGAATTCAGATCCGAACCTTTGCCAGGCGCCGCAGAAAAATGAGACCTGGGAGGAACCATGAAGATCCGATCGGTTGAGGCATCCCACTACCGTATTCCGCTGCCGGTGGTGCTGTCGGACTCGACGCACGGAACCATGACCCACTTCGAGTTGGTGGTCGCCAAGGTGACCGATGAGGAGGGGGTAGAGGGGATCGGCTACACCTACACCGTTGGGGTCGGAGGCTCGGCCATCCGCGCGCTGATTGCGGATGCGATGGCCCCGGCCGCAATCGGACACGACGCCGATGCGATTGAGGCGTTGTGGCAACATCTTTGGTGGCACGTGCACTACGTCGGCCGGGGCGGTCTGGCCGCCCACGCGATATCGGTGGTCGACATCGCGCTGTGGGATCTGAAGGCGCGCCGCCTCGGAGTGCCGCTGTGGCGGCTTTTGGGCGGCGCTGATCCCCAGGTGCGCGCCTATGCCGGCGGGATCGACCTGCTGTTCCCGCTCGAAGACCTCCTGGCACAGACGGATGCGAACCTTGAGAAAGGTTTCCGCGCCATCAAGATGAAGGTCGGCCGGGACGATCTTTCGGAAGATGTTGCCCGTGTGGGTGAGATGCGAAAGCACCTTGGCGACGGCTTCCCCCTGATGGCGGACGCGAACATGCGCTGGAATGTCGACACCGCCATCCGCGCCGCCCGGCGCCTGCGGGAACATGAGCTCGTCTGGCTGGAGGAGCCGATCATTCCCGACGACATCGATGGTTACGGCCGCGTTCGCGCGGAGGGCGGTGTGCCGATCGCGGCGGGTGAGAACCTCCATACGCTGGAGGAGTTCCGCCATCTCATCGCCGCCAACGGCGTGTCTTTTCCGGAACCAGACGTCTCGAACTGCGGCGGTATCACCGTGTGGATGAAGGTTGCCCATCTCGCCGAAGCCAACGGCCTGCCTGTCACGTCGCATGGCGTGCATGACCTCCACGTCCATCTGCTCGCGGCCGTGCCGAATGCATCCTATCTCGAAGCGCACGGCTTCGGGCTGGAGCGGTTCATCGCCGACCCGATGCAGATCGTCGACGGCTTCGCCACGGCACCGGAGCGGCCTGGACATGGCGTGACTTTCGATTTGGCGGCGATGGAGTCATTGCGGCTGGGGTAGCGGGATCAGGCGTGGCGAAGGGCGTGTTTGACGACCTTCGCCATCACCGTGGGCAGGGCGATCTCATCCAGCTTATCCAGCGGGTGCCAGATTCCCTCGACGCTCTTGGCGGCAAGTTTGTCCAGGCGGGCGGCATGGACCACGAGTTCCAAATGGAAATGGGTGAACGTGTGCCGAACGGTGCCGTCCAAAATGCGCCAGGCACCGTTGGCGGGAAGATGCCGGGCGATGTCCGAGTTGCTGGGGGTTCTGCCGTCTTCCAGCCAATCGGTTGACGGGATCTCCATCATGCCGCCCAAGAGGCCACGCTCCGGTCGACGGCGAACAAGGATGGCACCTGCGGGATCCACGCACCAGAACGCCACGCCCCGCCGTGTGGGCTTGGCCTTTTTGGGGGATTTGGCCGGAAGATCTTCGGCAATCCCCAATGAGCGGGCCCGGCATGGCTCAGACCAGGGGCAGGTCAGACACTTCGGTTTGCGCGGGGTGCACACTGTTGCTCCCAGATCCATGATCGCCTGGGCGTAGTCTCCCGGCCGGTTGCCCGGCACCAGCTCCGCCGCCAGATCCCGAAGAACGGGCTTTGATGCGGGCAAAGGGTCGGTTACCGCATGAAGTCGGGCGGTTACACGTTCCACATTGCCGTCCATGGCAGAGGCCGGCCGGTCGAACGCGATCGCGGCAACAGCCGCGGCCGTGTAGGCGCCGATGCCGGGGAGTGTCAAAAGACCGTCCTCGGTATCCGGGAACGTGCCGCCGAGATCGTGGGCCACCACTCTCGCGCATTTGTGCAGGTTCCTGGCGCGGGCGTAGTAGCCAAGGCCTGCCCAAGCGGTCAGGACGTCGTCCAACTCCGCCGCCGCGAGGTCCGCCACGGTCGGCCACTTCTCCAGGAAGGCACGGAAATACGGCCCTACGGTCACAACCGTGGTCTGTTGCAGCATGATTTCGCTGAGCCAGACATGATACGGATCGGCTCGTTCGCCCGGTGGCGACCGCCAGGGAAGCACGCGACGGTGACGGTCGTACCAGCTGAGCAACAGGGCGGGGAGATCTTCCTCTGGCGGTGAGGCTGTGGATGAATCAGGCATCTGAAAGAGGTGCACTCGCGGCAAACGGACAAACTGACCTACCCTAGGTCAGCAGAAATGAACCGGCGAGCCTCAGAGACCCATGAGCGACAATAGGCAACGGCTTGGCGATGGATCCGGGGCTTCCGGCGGGGACGCTAAGCCCGATGAAGTGACCTATGCGGCCGATGTTGAATTCGCGCCGGGTAAACGGCCTGCCCCTGTCTCGATGCGGCGGGGCCGGGCCTTGCTCCCGGCGGATGGTCTTGGGGTCGCGGCCGCGGACAAGGCTCTCCGCAAGCGCGGATTTGCCCAAGCGACTCTTATCCGGGCGTGGTCTTCCATCGTCGGTGAGGCGTTCGCCCGGATCTCCGTGCCGGAGAAGATCTCCTACCCCCCGAACCGCCGGAGCGGTGGCGTTCTCCATTTGCGGGTGGAGCGGGGAGCGGCTCTGGCGTTGCAGCACGAAGAGCCCCGGCTGATCGAGCGGATCAACGCGACTTTCGGGTATGCCGCCATCTCACGCATTGCGATTCGCCAAGGGCCGTTGCCCAACAACCGGCGGCGTCGGCGCCTCGATTTGGGTGAGGCAAGCCCGGAGGAACGGGCGCGGATCAGCGAAAGCGTCTCCGGTATCCGGTCAGGTCCGCTCCGGAACGCCTTGGCAAACCTTGGTTCATCGATCGCGGCGCGGGAGGCCGCAAAAAAAGGCGGTGGATCATGATGAAGCCCAACTCCCGCCAAGATCGCACCCTAATGTGCCGGTCTTGAGGCGTTGGTGCCCGGCGCCTATTGTCATCAACATGTAGTAGAGGGGGACGGATCCTTGGATCGCCGTACACTAAACCTGGGGCTCTTGAGCCTTGCCGCCATGCCGATGCTCCCGGCCGTCGCCGGTGCGCAGCAGAAACCGATCGACGTATCGTCGGCGATGGCGCCGCGTGTCATCGGCAAGCCCGATGCCCCGGTCGAGATCGTTGAGTATTTCTCGCTGACCTGTCCGCACTGCGCCCGATTCCATGCAACGACCTACAAGGATCTGGTCGACGGGCCGATCGCCGATGGCACGGCGAAGATGGAGCTTCGGGACTTCCCGCTCGATCAGTGGGCACTGCGCGCGGCAGCGATGGCCCGGTGCACGACGGGCAAGCGGTACTTCGCGATGATCGACATTCTTCTGGAGCGCCAGGGTACCTGGACCCGAGGTAACATCCTTGGAGAGCTTAAGAAAATCGGTCAGTTGGCCGGTCTTTCGGGGGCGCGGGTTGAGCAGTGCATGACCGATGAGCCGCTCCTGAATGCCATCCTCGCCCAGCGGCTTGAGGGCAGCAAAACCCACGAGGTCAACTCCACACCATCCTTCCTCGTCAATGGCGCCAAGGTCGCGGGGGCATTGTCGACGAGTGAATTCATTGATCTCATAAACGACGCGGCGTAGCCCGCGCCGACCGCCTCAACAGGAAGTGGCCCCGCATTGAAGTTCTCGAAACTCAGGCTCTCCGGCTTCAAGTCGTTTGTCGATCCGACCGAAATTGTGATCGAGGAAGGACTGACGGGAGTCGTCGGGCCGAATGGATGCGGGAAGTCCAACGTCGTCGAAGCGCTTCGCTGGGTGATGGGTGAAAGCTCCGCCAAGCGGATGCGCGGCGGCGAGATGGATGACGTGATCTTCGGCGGCACGACCAGCCGCCCCGCACGCAACATCGCCGAGGTCGCACTCGTCATCGACAATGAGGACCGCCGCGCACCCGCCGCATTGAACGATGCGGACGAGCTGGAGGTCATCCGGCGGATCGAGCGGACCAAGGGCTCCTACTACAAGGTGAACGGGCGAGAGCAGCGGGCGCGGGATGTTCAGTTGCTCTTCGCCGACGCGGGCTCCGGCGCGCGGTCGACCGGTATGGTCAGCCAAGGCAGGGTCGGAGCGATCATCGCGGCGAAACCGAGCGAACGCCGGGCTTTGCTGGAAGAGGCCGCGAACATCACCGGGCTTCACTCGCGCCGTCATGAGGCTGAACTCCGCCTCAAGGGTGCCGAAACGAACTTGGAGCGTCTGGATGATGTTCTGAAAGCGCTGGCCGGACAGCTCCACGGTCTGAAGCAGCAGGCCAAGCAGGCCGCCCGGTACCGCGCCGTCAGCGAGCAGATCCGCCGGGCCGAATCCGTTTTGCTGCACCGCCGCTGGGAAGCGGCGATGGCGGACCGTGGCGACGCGGGTAAGGCCATGGTGACCGCAACGGACGAGGTGGAGGCCGCGACGTCGCTGGCCAGTCAGGCGGCGACCAAGCGGGCGGACGCAGCGGCCGGGATGCCGGCGCTCCGGGAAGCGGAAGTGACCGCCGCGGCCGAACTCCAACGGCTGACCCTGGCCCGGGGCGAACTGGAGGCGGAACGGCGGCGCGTCGTTGAGGCCCGGACGGAGGCTGAGAATCGCCTTGGACAGATTGGTGGCGACATCGATCGCGAAGCCGCTCTGGCGGAAGACGCCAGGGCCACGGCAGCCCGTCTGACGGACGAGGCAGCCGCACTTGCCCAGGCCAGGGAAGGCGAAGAAGAGGCGCAGGCCAAAGCAAAGTCCGAACTCGCTGAGGCCCACGACACGGCCGATGGACTTGAGCGCGAGATCTCCAAAGCAACGGAGGCGATCGCGACGCTTGAGGCACGGCGTGCGTCCTATGAACGCCAGATACGTCAGTTGGAGGACCGGGCGCGGCGCTTGTCCGAAACACTGACACGGCTCGAAGAGCAAAAGACTGCCTTGGAGGCCGACGGAACACCGGTCGCCGAGAAAATGGCGGCGGAAACCGATCTCGCGGCCGCCGAGGCGGCGGTCACTGAGGCCCGCGGGACGGCGGAGGCTGCCGCCAGCCAACTGGAAGTGAACCGCACTGCTGAGGAAGCCGCACTCAAAGCTTTTCGGGAAGCGGAGAGCGAGCTGGCGTCGATTGACGCGGAACGCTCCGCCCTCCAGCGCCTGCTAGCGGTTGAGGCGGAAGACGGAGATGCCCCACCCATCCTCGATGCCTTAGGGGTTGAGGCAGGATGGGAGGTGGCTCTTGCAGCGGCCTTGGGGGAGGATCTGTCGGCGCCGATCGCCGGAGAGGCGATGTCAACGGAAACCGGCGGCAGACGCTGGCAAACACTGGCTCCTGGCGGAGACGCGGTTGCCGCACCCCAGGGCTGCGAGCCGCTGATGCCCCATGTCACGGGCAAGGGGGCGTCGGCGCTTGCACGCCGCCTTTCCGCGGTGTTCGTTGCGGCCGACGCGGAAACGGCAACCCGTCTCCAAGGCGCACTTCCTGTGGGTGCAAGATTGGTAACCCGGGAAGGCGGGCTCTGGCGGTGGGATGGTTTCGTGTCCGATGGCCAGGCCGGGGATCCGGCAGCCGCCCGGCTTCGCCAGCGAAATCGCCTCTTGGAACTCGACGGCCAGCGGGGCCCGCTGGTTTCCATGGTTGAAGAGGCCCGGGACGCGGTGGGTGCGGCCGAAACGGCTCGAAAAGAAGCGGTTGAAGGCGAGCAGGCAGCCCGGCGTGCCCAGGCGGAGAGCCTGGAGCGTGTCGACCGGGCCCGGAAGCGCTTGGCGGCGGCCGAGAAGAAGGCGGCGGATCTCGCCGCGAAACTCGCACAGCTCACCGAGAGCCGGGAGCGCATCGATACCGAACAGGCCGAGATCGCCGAGCAGAAAGCAGAAGGAACAGCGGCACTTCAAGAACTCGACGACCCCGATAAACTCCGGTCCGAGAATACCGCTCTCCGACGGAGTCTTGCCGAGAAGCGGGAGATTCTCGCCACGGCCCGCAGTGACTACGACCGATTGGTTCGGGAGGCGTCTGCCCGGCGCGACCGGGCCGCGAGCCTAGAGACCGAAACCCGCACTTGGAATGACCGCTCGGAACGGGCAGCGGCCCGTATTGCTGATCTCGAAGGCCGAAAGGCTGAAGCGGCGGCCGAGATCGAGAGGCTTTCAGGCCGGCCCGCGGAGATCGACAAGGAACTCGGCGCCTTGTCAGACCGCCTGGCGGAAACCGAGGTCCGCCGCAAAGAGGCTGCGGACGCGCTGGCATCCGCCGAGAACGTGCTCGGCGAAGCGGACCGGCTGCAGCGGGAGGCGGATGCCGCGTTGGCCGTAGCACGGGAGGCTCGCATCCGGGCGGAAGGCCGACTGGAACAGGTGAACCAATCCCTTAGCCAGTTGCGGGAGCGCATCTCCGAGCGGCTCGGGTGCGACCCCGACCAGATTCTCGAGAACGCTGGCATTCCCGCGGACGAGCCGTTGGCTGACGCGGAAGCAGTTGAAGCCAAGCTGGAACGGCTGACCCGGGAACGGGAGCGGATCGGACCCGTCAATCTTCGGGCGGATCAGGAAGTCGAGGAACTCGAGCAGCGCATAGAAGGTATGGAGAACGAGCGGGACGATCTCGTCGCCGCCATTGGCCGCCTCAGAAGCGCCATCGCCGCACTCAATAAAGAGGGCCGGGAGCGTCTCCTCGAATCGTTCGATAAGGTCGATGGCCACTTCCAGGACCTGTTCGTCCGGCTCTTCGGCGGCGGCCGCGCGCATCTGACCCTGATCGAGGGAGAGGACCCGCTGGCGGCCGGGCTTGAGATCATGGCCAGCCCGCCGGGCAAGAAGCTTCAGCACCTCTCATTGCTGTCAGGGGGCGAGCAGGCGCTGACCGCCGTGGCCTTGCTGTTCGCCGTGTTCCTGACAAACCCGGCTCCGATCTGTGTCTTGGATGAGGTGGACGCGCCGCTCGACGACACCAATGTGGACCGGTTCTGCGGATTGCTCGACTCCATCGCGGAACAGACCGGAACCCGCTTCCTGATCATCACTCACCACCGTCTGACAATGGCGCGCATGGACCGGCTTTTCGGGGTGACCATGGCGGAGCGCGGGGTAAGCCAGCTTGTTTCCGTCGACCTCGAAGGGGCGATTCGGGTGCGGGAGAGCGCCTGACCGGGCCGGAATGGTTGCGGAAGGCACTGCGGGTCTAACGAGGCCCTTTTCAAAAAATCAATTAAATCAGTTACTTGCAATCCTTTTCCAGACGCCTCATCGTCCTTGACAGGGATATACGGCCTCCCTATGTTTCCGGCGCTTTCGCGGGTGCACATCCGTGGGGCTGATGGACAGGTTTCGCCTGTCTGTTGTTTCGAACCGGAAACGGGGTCGAAGGACCAGAAGTCGCCGATCATGGCTGACGAAGATCCGAAGGCACCTCCTTCTTTGTCCGAGCTGGATGCGCGCCTGCGCAAGGCGCGGGGTGAGGCGGAGGAGAAAAGGACGGGACCGGATGGCGGACAGGGTTTGTCCCCGTCAATGACCGGCCTTGCGATGCGGATGGGCGTTGAGCTTGTTGTCGGCGTGGTGGTTGGAGCGGGTGTCGGGTGGTTTCTTGACGGACAGCTCGGAACCGGACCGTGGCTTCTGATCGTCTTTTTCTTCCTCGGCGCGGCGGCGGGCATGATGAATGTCTACCGCGCCATGTCCGGACAGGGGTATGCGGTCGGCTTCCGGCGCCCGGAGACGGGGACGGGTAAAGACGACCCAGACGGAACGCAGTGAAAGGGGACGCCTGGTGGCATCGCCGGTCGAGCAGTTCAGACTGAAGCCGTTGGTTGATATCCCGGTCGGGGGTGTCGACCTCTCCTTCACCAATTCCGCACTTTTCATGGTGATCGCGGTTGCGGTCGTCACCATCTTCCTGACGAGCGCGATGAGCGGGCGGAGCATGGTTCCCACCCGCATGCAGTCGCTCGCGGAGATGATGTACGAGTTCATAGCGAACATGGTTCGCGAGAATGTCGGCTCCGAGGGGCGCCAGTATTTTCCGTTCGTGTTCTCGCTCTTCATGTTCATTCTGGCGGGCAATCTGCTTGGCATGATCCCGTACAGCTACACCTTCACCAGCCAGATCATCGTGACTTTCGGCATGGCGTTCACGGTGTTCATCGGGGTGACGATCATCGGATTCGTGCGTCACGGGATGCACTTCTTCACCTTCTTCTTTCCGGCCGGTGCGCCCGTCTACATGGCGCCGCTGCTGATCCCGATCGAGGTGATCTCCTACTTTGTGCGGCCGATCAGCCTGTCCGTGCGTCTGTTCGCCAATATGATGGCCGGACACACCATGATGAAGGTGTTCGGCGGCTTCGTTGTGGCGCTTGGCGTGTTTGGCGTCGCACCGCTGGCAATCACTGTCGCGCTGACCGGATTTGAGATCCTGGTCGCGCTTCTGCAGGCGTATGTCTTCACCATCCTGACGTGCCTATATCTCAGGGACGCCATTCACCTGCACCACTGACCCTTTCACCGGGCCGGCGACCGGGATTTCTCGGGGCCTGCTCTCAACCGACCATCACTAAGACCAAATCCAACCTGGAAGGAACGGAACGATGGATCCTCAAGCCGCGAAGTTCATCGGAGCCGGCATCGCAGTCATCGCGCTCATGGGCGTCGGCGTCGGTATCGGTAACATCTTCTCCACGCTGATCGCGTCCATCGCGCGCAATCCGGCGGCGCGGAACGAAGTTTTCGGCATCGGCATTCTTGGCTTCGCGCTGACGGAAGCCGTCGCCCTGTTCGCGCTGCTCATTGCCTTCCTGATCCTGTTCGGCTGATCCCGAACAACGGTACCGGTCCGCTCTTTAAAGGCGGGCCGGATTCCAGTGTGATCGACCGGGCTCCGGCCCGGGGAGGAAAGACGATGAGACAGAGCGTCAGATACGCGACGACCCTGTGTGGTGCGCTGAGCACCGTCGCTGTTCTGCCAGCCATGGCCTTTGCGGCCACGGAAGGTGAGGCAAGTAGCGGACTTCCGCAGCTCGACGTGACGACATATCCCAGCCAGTTGTTCTGGCTGGCGGTGACTTTTGTCGTCCTCTACGTCCTGATGTCTCGCGTGGCGTTGCCGAAGATCGCAGACGTGCTCGAAGAGCGTCAGGAACGGATTGAGAGCGATCTCGGCAAGGCCGAACAGCTTAAGACCGAAGCTGAGGCCGTTCGCGCCGACTACGAGAAGGCGGTCGCCGAGGCACGGGCCAGCGCGCACGCCCTGTCGAAGGATGCCTCTGACGACGTGGCTGCCAAGGCAGCGGAGGCCGAAACCGAAGCCGCAAAGAAGTCTGCCGAGCAGATGAAGCGCGCAGAGGCCCGGATCGCAAACGCCAAGCGCAGCGCTTTGGAAGGCGTCCGGACTGTGGCCAAGGATGTGTCGACTGATGCGGTCCGGAAGCTTATCGGCGTCGATGTGGCTTCGGACGATGCCGATGCTGCGGTCGGTGCCGCGATGGAGGGCCGTTCCTGATGCTGTCCACACCTGAGTTTTGGGTTGCTGCCGGTTTCGTGATCTTCATCATCGTCGCCGCTCGACCGACCATGAAGGCCATGGGGACGATGCTCGACGATCGGGCGGAAGGCATTCGCAAGCAGATCGAGGAAGCGCAGACGCTTCGCGAGGAAGCGCAAGCGGCCTTGGCGAATTACCAGCGGCTGCAGCGGGATGCCTTGAAAGAGGCGGAAGAGATCCTCGAGCATGCGAAGTCCGAGGCGACCCGTATCCGGGAGCAGGCGGAGGCGGACCTTGCAGCCTCACTCGCCCGGCGTGAGCAGGTGGCCGTGGAGAAGATCGCCCAGGCCGAAGCGAAGGCGCTGCAGGAGGTGCGGGAGCAGGCCGTGGAACTCGCCGTTGGTGCGACACGGCGCTTGATCGACGAGAAGATGACCGATGATGTGCGTGCGCGCCTCAACGCGGATGCGATCGCGGAACTACCCACGCGGCTTCAGTAAGCTGGTCGATTGCCCGGTACTCACAGAACCGCAGAAGAGATGAGGATACGGCCGCGCCGAGACGCGGCCGTTGTCTTTTTCGCAAGATCGGCACACCTTCATCCGGAACCGCCGATGCCCTTTTTTTGCACGGCCCCGGCCTGACTCGCCGCACGGTGCTGCACCCATGACCCGACGCCCCCGTCATCGCCGATTTGACCGACGCCGCCCCGCTCCGGGGCACCGGAGCTTCCAGGTTCGGAACCGCCGGTTGGAACGGATGATCGAGATCGAGGCCGAAGACGACACCATCGGCGATCAGACGTTGCTGGGCAGAGCGGGCGCGAAGCTTGGCCCCAAGGGGCGTTTTCTAGCGGCCGCGCTCCTGATCGGCATGGTGATCACGGTCTTCACGATCCTGGAAGAGCGTTATACGGCAGAGACCGCCAGCACAGCCGACCACACGGACGAGGTGCTTGTTGCCGTCGGCGCCCGGGTCTATGCGGCCAACTGTGCCTACTGCCACGGCGACCGGCTGGAGGGTCAACCGGAGTGGGACGGGGATTATCCTTCCGGTGGCCGGCCGGCCCTTCCCTTGGATGGAACCGCACCTACGTGGCGTCTGACCGACCAGGGGCTGTTCGATGTCACGAAGTATGGCGGGCAAGCGTTTTCGCCGGTGACCTACGTCAACGATATGCCGGGGTTTGAGTGGCAACTATCGGACGCTGATATCTGGGCCACCGTGGCCTACATCAAGAGCACTTGGACCGAGGACGCCCTCGCCCGTCAGGCGGAGGCCAACCGATTGGAAGCAGGAGAGGGATCATGACCGACGCATTCGACGATAAGAGCATCGCGGCCATCCAGAAGACTCTGAAGGACTACTTTGACGGTCTCTATGACGGCGACGTCGCTAAGTTCGAGCAGGTCTTTCACGAGTGCGCGCATCTCTACTTTACCGACGGCAATACCGTGACCGATTGGCCCCGGCAGGAGTACTTCGACCGCATCGCCAGCCGCGAGTCTCCGGCGAGCCAGAATCTGCCGCGTTGGGACCGGATCATCTCCATGCACAAGGCGGGTCCGCACACGGCCATGGCCACGGTGAACTGCGCCATTCCGCCCCGCTATTTCACGGACTATCTGACTCTGATGGAGACGGACAGTGGTTGGCGGATCACGTCGAAGAGCTTCCACGTGGACGTTCACGACTGATTTCGGTCTACGCGGCCCGCCGCCGCTCTCCCCAGATGTTGATCAGGTTGCCGGAAAAGATCACCACCCCCCCGATCAGGACCCAAGGGTTCCAGGGCTCTGCGTAAACCAGGTATCCGACCACCGCGATCAGCGGCAGGCGAATGAAGTCCATCGGCGCCACGATGGTGGCGTCGGCGTGCTTGAACGCATGGGCGACGCACCAGTGCGACGTCAGGCCGGCGATCCCAATGGCAACGATCCAGGGAAAGAGCGTCAGACTGGGCCAGACCCAGTCAGGTGACGCCGGGATGATGCCCAACGGCATCTGGATGAGGTTCATGTAGACGATCATGGTCAGCGGACTTTCCGTGGTCGTCATATGCCGTGTGAAGACGTAGGTCGCCGCGTAGCAGAACGCCCCGGCGAGAACCGTGAACGACGCGACTTGGAACAGGTCGGAGCCGGGGCGCACGATCAAAAGAATCCCGGTAAATCCCAGAATTACGGAGACCGCTCGCGGCCATGTCATCTTCTCTCTAAGGAAGATCGCCGCCAGGATCGCCGTCCAGATCGGGACCGTGAACTCGATGGAGAAAACAGCGGCGAGGGGCAATAGGGTGATCCCATAGAACCACCCGACCTGACCTCCGAAGTGAATCGTGTTTCGGAAAAGATGCAGCCGCAGACGGGTCGTCTTGAACGCGTCGAACCCACCCCGCATGGCGAACGGCAACAGGACCGCGACGCAGAAGATGCTGCGGACCGCGGCAATCTGGAAGACGCCAAGCTCGGCGGACAGTTCCCGGGCGGAAATGGCCATGGTCGTGAAAGACGCGAGCGCGCCCATCATCCAGAGGACCGCCTTAAGCGGCTCCGACGTCCGTCCCTGAGACATGAGAGGGTGTTTTCCGAAGTGAACACCGCACCTTGGGCGGAGGTACACAGCGCCGTCAAGGCTGGCTCTATGGGGAGATGGCCGTACCGGCTTCGGCGGCGGGCTGGTCGACCCCCTCGAATCACAGCACTTTCCGAAAAGAGGACAAGTTTGGTCTTGATTTATTCCCGGCCCGGGATAGTTATACAGGACGAGATCGGTACTCTATCGCGCGCGCCATGCTGAAACTGAACCGTATGACCGACTATGCCATTGTGGTTCTTGGACAAATGTCCAGGGACCCCGGTGTCGTGCGGACGGCATCGGCGCTGTCGCAAGCAACGCTGATCCCCACGCCGACGGTCGCGAAGATCTTGAAGACCCTCGCATCCTCAGGCCTCGTCACCTCCCATCGTGGTGCTGCGGGTGGATACTCGCTCGACCGGGGGCCGGAGGCGGTGTCGGTGGTGGAAATCATTCAGGCGCTCGAAGGACCGATAGCGCTTACGGCCTGTGTCGACGGGGCGGTAGATCCTTGCGAAGTGGTTTCCGCCTGTCCGATGAGCGGGAACTGGAACCGGGTGAATGAAGCAATCCGTGGGGCCCTTGAGGGGGTAAGCCTCGCGGACATGCTGGACCCAACGGACATGTTCATGCCGGCGGAACGGGGGAATGCCAAAACCCCGGCCCTGACGGCGGCGAAGTCATAAGAGACGAAGAGGAACGGTGAGGCATGGTTGCGACGGTTGAAACGGTCGAGCAGGTCGAGGATCTCGCGTCCCAGAAGTACAAGTACGGCTTCGTAACGGACATCGAGGTCGACCGTGCGCCCAAAGGGCTGGACGAAGACACCATCCGCTTCATCTCCGCCAAGAAGGAGGAGCCGGAATGGCTTTTGGAGTGGCGGCTGAAGGCCTATCGCCACTGGCTGACCATGACGGAGCCGGACTGGGCAAAGATCGGTTATCCGGCCATCGACTACCAGGACATCTACTACTACGCCGCGCCTAAGATGCAGGACCGGCCAAAGAGCCTGGATGAAGTCGACCCGGAACTGCTTCGGACCTACGAGAAGCTCGGCATTCCCCTCCGTGAACAGGAAATGCTGGCGGGCGTCGTCGCCGTGGACGCGGTCTTCGACAGCGTTTCCGTCGCCACGACCTTTAAGGCGAAGCTGGCTGAGAAGGGGGTGATCTTCTGTTCAATCTCCGAGGCGGTCAAAGACTATCCGGAGTTGGTTAAGAAGTATCTCGGAACGGTCGTCCCCTATTCGGATAACTATTTCGCCACACTGAATAGTGCCGTCTTCACCGACGGTTCGTTCGTCTACATCCCGGAGGGCGTTCGCTGCCCGATGGAGCTGTCGACCTACTTCCGTATCAACGCCGAGAATACGGGTCAGTTTGAGCGGACGCTGATCATCGCCGACAAGGGCTCCTACGTAAGCTATCTCGAAGGCTGCACCGCCCCCCAACGGGACGAGAACCAGCTCCACGCCGCGGTGGTCGAACTGGTCACGCTCGACGATGCCGAGATCAAGTACTCGACCGTCCAGAACTGGTATCCGGGTGACGAGAACGGCAAAGGCGGGATCTACAACTTCGTGACCAAGCGGGGTGCCTGTCGTGGCCGGAACTCCAAGATCGCCTGGACCCAGGTTGAGACCGGTTCTGCCATCACCTGGAAGTATCCGAGCTGCGTGCTTCATGGCGAGAACTCGATTGGCGAGTTCTATTCCGTGGCGATCACAAACAACGCCCAGCAGGCCGATACAGGCACCAAGATGATCCATCTCGGGCGCAACACCCGATCGACCATCATCTCCAAGGGAATCAGTGCCGGTCGCGCCGACAATACCTACCGTGGGTTGGTACGGATCATGGCAACGGCGGAGGGCGCACGGAACTTCACCCAGTGCGACAGCCTGCTGATCGGTGACACCTGCGGTGCGCACACTGTTCCGTACATTGAGTCACGGAACCCGAGCGCGCGTGTGGAACATGAGGCGACCACGTCCAAGATCAGTGACGATCAGCTCTTCTACTGTAAGCAGAGAGGCTTGTCCGACGAAGACGCGGTTTCGTTGATCGTGAACGGCTTCTGTAAAGAAGTCATGAAAGAGTTGCCGATGGAATTCGCCGTTGAGGCGCAGAAGCTCATCGGCATTAGCCTTGAGGGAAGTGTGGGCTAAGGCGGCTTTACAGCAGAACGCCAGTGGAACATGCACACACCGACTGACTGATAACCGTAGGAACTTTAGGGGAACAAAGATGGCACTTCTTGAGATCGAAGGCCTGAGGGCCGAGGTCGACGGCAAGGAGATCCTCAAAGGGATCGATCTTGTGATCGAGCCGGGCGAGGTCCACGCCATCATGGGACCGAACGGATCGGGGAAGAGCACTTTATCGTATGTGTTGTCCGGGCGTGACGGCTACGAGATCACCGGCGGTTCCGTTCGGTTCGACGGTAAGGACCTTCTGGAGATGGAAGCCGACGAGCGTGCGAACGAGGGTGTGTTCCTGGCGTTCCAGTATCCGGTAGAGATCCCGGGCGTCACCGGCATGACGTTCCTTCGCGAAGCGGTCAATGCCAAGCGCCGCCATCACGGCGAGGACGAGATCGACGCGATGCAGTTTCTCAAGATGGTCCGGTCGAAGGCAAAGACCCTGTCGATCGGCGACGAGATGCTGAAGCGCGCGGTCAATGTGGGCTTCTCCGGTGGCGAGAAGAAGCGGAATGAGATCCTGCAGATGGCGGTTCTGGAGCCGCGTCTCGCGATCCTGGATGAGACCGATTCCGGCCTCGACATCGATGCGCTGAAGTTGGTGTCGGAAGGGGTGAACGCACTCCGCTCCGAGGACCGGGGCATGCTGATGATCACTCACTATCAGCGGCTTCTGACCTACATCCAGCCGGACCATGTCCACGTTCTCGCGCACGGCAAGATCCAGCGCTCGGGCGGCAAGGAGTTGGCGCTTGAGCTCGAAGAGACGGGCTATGCCGATTACGCGGAAGCGGCGGCCTGAGGCGGCGGAGGAACGAATGGCTGACCTCACTTCACTTGTAGACGCCTTCCCGAAATCCGCCCCGGATGCACCGGAGTGGTTATCGGCCGCGCGTGCGTCATCGCTTGCCAAGTACGAAGTACACGGCATGCCGACGCGCCGGACGGAGAGCTGGAAGTACACACGCCTCAAGGCATTGGCGGAGATCGGGTTCACCCCCGCGCTCGACGATGGTGAGACCGAGATCGCGCTGTCGAGCCTGCCCATCGCACCTGTCGATGGCCTCCGGGTTGTGGTGGCAAATGGCCGGTTCCGCTCGGACCTGTCTGATCTCGCCGATTTGCCGGCGGGTCTGACCATCACGCCCTTGGCGGACGCCTTGAAGGCTGGTCACGAGCTGGCACGGTCCGCCGTCGAGGATGCCGATCTTGTCGACGGGCACCCCTTCGCGGCGCTGAACGGCGCCTTCGTCAGCGATGGCGTCCTGATCGAGATCGCGCCGCGCGCGGAGATCGAGCGGGTCGTTCACTTGGTGATCGCTTCGTCGGGAGACGACGCCTACATGCCCCGCATTGTCGTCGCCGCAGGCGATGGCGCCAGGGCATCGATCGTTGAAAGCCGTGTCGGCACGGGCCGCTACCTCTCCAACCTTGCGGTCCAAGTGACGGTCGGGGCGGACGCGCATGTGGGACATTATGTCCTGCAGGCGGAGTCGTCGGACGCTTTTCATGTGTCGATGACCCGTACGGTGCTGGCTGAGAAGGCGTGCTACGACAACTTCGCCCTGTCCTGGGGCGGGCGGTTGGCGCGGAACGAGATCCGGGGCGTGCTGAACGGACCGCGCGGTGACTACCGGGTGAATGGTGCCTACATCGCGGCGGGTGAGCAGCATCTCGACACCACGACGTTCATCGACCACGCGGTTCCGGATTGTGAGAGCCGGGAGGTCTACAAGGGCGTTCTCGATGGTTCGTCCCGGGGCGTCTTCCAGGGCAAGATCCTGGTCCGCCCGGATGCCCAGCGTACCGACGGCTACCAGATGAACCGGGCGATGTTGCTTTCGCCGTCTGCCGAGATCGACAGCAAACCTGAGCTTGAGATCTATGCCGACGATGTGAAGTGCAGCCACGGCGCGACGGTTGGGGAGCTGGAAGAGGACCAGCTCTTCTACTTCCTGGCGCGTGGCATTGACCGTGGCCGGGCCCGGGCCTTGCTGGTTGAGGCCTACCTCGCGGACGCCATCGACGAGATCCAGAATATCCACGTGCGCGAAGTGTTCAGCGGTCTTGCCGCGGGCCATCTTCGCGCGCTCCTGACCGAGGCTTGAGAGGGATCCATCATGTCTGCTGCCTCAACCCTGTATCCGAGCGACACCCAGCCTTTCGATGTGGAGGCGGCCCTTGCCGACTTCCCGATCCTGGCGCGGGATGTTCGGGGCAAACGGCTCGTCTATCTCGACAGCGCAGCATCGGCCCAGAAGCCGCGCCAGGTGATCGACTGCGTCAGCGGGGTCTATGAGCGTGAATACGCCAATGTTCACCGGGGCCTTCACTTCCTGTCAGAGCAGGCGACCGCCCGCTACGAAGGCACGCGGGAGACCATCCGTGCCTTCATCGGCGCCAAGAGTACGCATGAGATCATCTACACGAAGGGCACGACCGAGTCCCTCAACCTCGTGGCCTTCAGCTATGGGCGCGCCAATCTCGGCCCGGGCGACGAGATGCTCATCACCTACGCCGAGCATCACTCCAACATCGTGCCGTGGCAGATGCTCCGGGATGAGAAGGGAGCCGTTCTCAAGGTGGTGCCGGTTGCCGATGACGGCTCGTTCCACCTGGCCGACTTTGAACGGCTGATCACCGAGAAGACCAAGATCGTCTCGATCCCTCACGTCTCAAACGTGCTCGGCACCGTGCTTCCAGTGAAGGAAATCGCAGCGCTTGCCCATGCGGTCGGCGCGGTGTTGGTCGTCGATGGCGCCCAAGGCGTCGTTCATATGCCGCTGGACGTCATCGACCTTGATGTCGACTTCTACGCCTTCTCCGGTCACAAGCTCTATGGCCCCTCCGGGATCGGCGTTCTCTACGGTAAAGAGGCGCTGTTGGAAGCTATGCCGCCTTACCAAGGTGGCGGCGACATGATCGACCGCGTCTCTTTCGAGGAAACCACCTGGGCCGATCTGCCCCACAAATTCGAGGCGGGAACCCCGCCGATTGCCCAAGCGATCGGTCTTGGTGCCGCGATCGAGTACGTCGAGGGCATCGGCATGGCCGCCATAGCCCGGCATGAGGACAATCTCCTCAACTACGCCATTCAGCAGCTGGCTTCGGTCGAAGGCCTTCGTCTCGTGGGCACCGCCCCTGGCAAGGCGTCGGTCATCTCGTTTGCCATGGATGTGGCCCATCCCCACGACATCTCGACGATCATTGATCAACAGGGCGTTGCGATCCGAGCCGGACACCACTGCGCCCAGCCGCTGATGGACCGGTACGATCTGCCGTCGACCTGTCGCGCAAGCTTGGGCCTTTACAATACCAAGGAGGATATCGATATGCTGGTCGAGAGCCTTGGTAAGGTTCGGGAGATCTTCGGATGAACGACGGACCGGTAACATTCTCACCGACGGGTGTTGGCATGCCCATGGGCGACGGCCCGGGCCTCGGCGATTTCATGCCGGGGGCCGAGGAGGGATTCCGTGCCCGTGCGGGAGAGCCGATCGACACGAAGGTCACTCCGGTCGCAACCGAAGACGAGGTCATCGAAGCTCTGAAGAGCGTTCATGACCCCGAAATCCCGGTGAATATCTACGATCTCGGTCTGATCTACGAGAAAGAGATCTTTGAAGACGGCTCGGTAAAGATCCTGATGACGCTGACCGCCCCAGGTTGCCCGGTCGCTGGCGAGATGCCAGGGGATGTCGCCCAGGCCGTGGCCAAGGTCGAGGGTGTCGGCGAAGTCGAAGTGGAATTGACCTGGGAGCCCATGTGGACGCCCCGGCGGTTGAGCGAAGAGGCTCGACTACTCTTGGACATGTTTTAAAATAGCGCCTGAAACGGAGACTGAATGATGTTCCATCCAGGCAAAGCCCCGATCTCGCTGACCGATGCCGCCGCGAACCGT
The DNA here is from genome assembly GCA_963691835.1 of Thalassobaculaceae bacterium. Taxonomy (GTDB): domain Bacteria; phylum Pseudomonadota; class Alphaproteobacteria; order Thalassobaculales; family Thalassobaculaceae. The sequence goes on along the minus strand of OY829383.1, from coordinate 761,951 downwards.
GTCCGCGCGCTGGTCGAGAAGAGCGGCGACGAACAGGTACTTGGCCTTCGGGTTGGCGTGAATAGTAAGGGCTGTTCCGGCCTCAGCTACTTCGTCGAGTACGCCAAGGAGCAGAAGAAGTTCGAGGACGTGGTGGAAGAGAAGGGCGTGAAGCTCTTCATCGACCCCACCGCCGTCATGTTCATCCTGGGCTCCACCATGGACTACCAGGAATCCAAGTATCACTCCGGATTCGTATTCGAGAACCCAAACGAGACCAGCCGCTGCGGCTGTGGCGAAAGCTTCAGCGTCGGGTGATCGCCGCCCAGGTCTCGGCGGCGCAGTCCACTTAAATCCATGACGATCTTGCGGGAACCGATGCCGGTTCCCGTTGTTCTTTTGGGCTTTAGGCCGCTGACATGATATCGGCGGCCTCTTTGATGGCGTCGACTGTTTGCGCCACGTCATCATCGTTCTGGGCGAGGCCGATGTAGAACTTGCTGTCCGGCTTCAGGATGCCGCGTTCCCGCATCAACGTGTTGAAGTGCTTCAGCCGCGCGGCATCGCCGCCCAAGACACCCCGGTAGTCCGAGACATTCGCCTCCGTGAAGACCACATCGAACAGGATCGGGTGGCCGACGACCTTGGCCGGGATGCCGACCCGGGCGAAGTTGTCCCTGAGCGCGGCCATGATGGCCTCGCCCGTCGCGAACATCCGGTCGTAGGCGCCGTCCCGCTTCAGAATGGCCATTGTGGCGAGCCCCGCGGCGGAGGCGACCGGGTTGCCGCTCAACGTGCCGATCTGGAATGTGAATTCATCCTCGGGCACCGCGTTCTTGTCGAAGTGGGCCATGATCTCCTGCTTGCCTGCGATGGCCGCCAGCGGGAAGCCCCCGCCGATCACCTTGCCCAGGGTGCAAAGGTCCGGCGTGATCCCGTAGAGCTCCTGCGCGCCGCCATAGGCCAGCCGGAAGCCGGTCACGACCTCGTCGAAGATCAGCGGAATATCGTGCTTCTCCGTCTCTTCCCGCAGCATCTCAAGGAAGCCGGGGGCAGGGGGAATCAGGCGCTGCAAGGGCTCGACGATCACGCCGCCCAGCTCTTTCGCGTACTCTGTGATCATGCCGCGGACGGTGTCGGTGTCGTTGAAGGGGCCGACGATGACCTCATCCTGGACACGGGACGGGATCCCAGCGGAATCCGGCACGGGCTGGGGGAAGTTCGTCAGCCGCTTGGGGGCCAAGCTCATCAGCGCATGGTCCGACATGCCGTGATACCCGCCCTCGAACTTCAGGATCTTCTCCCGGCCGGAATGGGCGCGGGCAAGGCGCATGGCATACATGTCGGCCTCAGACCCCGTGCTCACGAAACGGACCTGATCGGCACAGGCCATCGTCGCCACAATCTCCTCCGCGAGCTCAATGCCCCGGGAATTGTTGGCGAAGAAGGTCGCACCCCGCTTCAACTGGTCCTCAACCGCAGCGGTGACCTCGGGGTGACAGTGTCCAACCATCATCGGGCCAGAGCCGAGGAGGTAGTCCACATACTCGTTCCCGCTCTCGTCCCAGACGCGGCCGCCCTTGCCCTCGCGGATGATAATGTCGGAGGCATAGTTGCCGAAACCGCCGGCCGGCAGCACCTTTTCAGCCCGTGCCATCCAGTCGCGTTCCACATCCGTCTTGATCGGTCCCGACATTCCTTCCTCCCAGTGTCTCGGAATCCTGCTGTGCCATGGAATAGGCATCTCAAAACCATGCAACATGAAAACGTCCGCTTCGACTATCTTTGGCGCGACAGCGATGACTGAAGCCGAACAACCGTAAAAATTAGGAGCCGCCGGTGAGCGTTACGACCTTCGGAGAACACAAGGGCCACACCGTCCGCCGTGCCGAGATCCGGTCCGATGCGGGGCTGACCGCCTCAGCGATTGGGTGGGGCGGCATCCTTCAGGACCTGGTGTTGGAGGTTGGCGGAAAGCCACGCCGCCTTGTTCTCGGATTCGAGACGATGGATGGCTACATCGCGGGTGGGGCTCACATCGGGGCGACGGCCGGGCGATGCGCCAACCGTATCCGGAACGCCCACTTCGTGATGGGCGGAGAAGAGATCCGCCTCGACCAGAATGTTCCCGGTGGCCACCACATACACGGCGGCAGCGACGGGTTCGGCAAGCGGCCTTGGACGATCGAGGACGCGTCCGGCACGTCAGTGACGCTCATGATCCACACACCCGACGGCCATATGGGGTATCCGGGCGCTTGCACGGCTCGGCTTACCTACGCGGTCAACGGCACCACATTGCGGGTCGAGATGACGGCGGAGGTGGATCGGCCCACGATCGTAAACATGGCTCACCACTCCTACTTCAACCTGATGGATGAGGGGGCGGGCGACGTGCTGGACCACACGCTGGAGGTCAATGGCGCCCGCTATACACCACTGGATGAGACGTTCATCCCAACGGGCGAGATACTACCGGTCGACGGGACGGTGTTCGACTTCCGGACCGCACGCCCCATCAGGCATCCCGGGCCGGAGAATGAGCCCTTCCGCTACGACGTCAACTTCGAGGTCGATAGGTCAGGTGCAGCGTCCGGCGATCTCGTCCACGCGGCGACCGCGACCGCCTCGGACGGTAGTGTCTCCATGGCGGTCTACACAACGGAGCCGGGTATCCAGTTCTACGATGGCAGGAAACTCGCGCCGGAGACGCCTGGCCTTGGTGGCATCACCTACGGCCCGTCCGCCGGCCTCTGCCTCGAAGCCCAGAAATTCGCGGACGCGCCGAACAATCCCACGTTCCCCTCGGCGGTCGTAACGCCAGAGACAGGGTATCGGCAGGTGACGGAATATCGGTTCGGAACGTAATCAGCGCGGCGATTACTCGACCAGCGCGATGTTGATCCGTCGGTTCTGCTTGCCCTTGTTCTCGATCTTGCCGACGGCGACGTTGCCGATCTCGCCGGTGCTCTTGAGATGGGTGCCGCCGCAGGGTTGGTAGTCAACCGCGTCGCCGATGCGGATCATCCGGACCCGGCCAGATCCGGTCGGTGGCTTCACTGACATGGTGCGTACGAGGTCGGGGTTGGTCTCCAATTCCTCGTCCGTGATCCAGGAGATGCTGACCGGGTGATCCGCCTCGACGACAGCCATCAGCTCTGCCGTAAGAGCTTCCTTCTCCGGCCGCTCGCCCGGAATGTCGAAGTCGAGCCGGCCTTTGCCGGTGCCAACCTGCCCGCCTGTGACGGCTCCGGCGACTTTGGAGCACAGCACGTGCATCGCGGTGTGAATTCGCATGTGGAGATACCGCCGGTCCCAGTCGAGGGTGGCCGTCACCACGTCGCCGACAGCGAGTGATGCGTCGCCGTCGGGGACGTGAACAATCCCCGCCTCACCCTTGCGGGTGTCGGTGATCTTGATCTCCGTGCCGTCGGCCTTGGTCAGGGTGCCGCTGTCGCCGGGCTGACCGCCTCCGGTGGGGTAAAAGACGGTCTTGTCCAGAACGATCCCATCCTCGCTGACACGCGTCACCGTCGCCTCGCAGTCGCGGCGGTAGGAGTCTTCCCGGAACAGTTCCTCGGTCATGCGTGCTCTCCAGCTTCGTCTTCTTCCATCAGCACCGCGCGGTAGACGTCGCGGTCCACATTGCCGCCGGACAGGATGACGGCGGTCTTAAGGCCAGCCATCTTGTGCCGCTCCTGGATCAACGCCGCAAGGGGGGCGGCGCCCGCGCCCTCGGCGACGTTGTGGGTATCGGTGAAAATATGGCGCATGGCCGCCTTGATCTCGGCGTCGGAGACGCGGACCACCCTGTCTGCCCCCGCCAGCAGGACGTCCAATGCGATCGGCGAGGGAACCCGGCAGGCGATACCATCGGCCATTGTCACACCGGAGTTGGTTGAGACCGGTTTCCCCTGCTCGAAGGACAGGGCATACGCCGGTGCGGTCTCCGCGACCACGCCAACGACTTTGGTTTTGAGCCCAAGCGCATCCCGGGCGGCGATGACGCCGCAGATACCGGAACCCAGACCGATGGGCACATAAACGGTGTCAATGTCCGGCACCGACCGGAACAATTCGAGCCCATAGGTGCCCACGCCCCGGACCAGGGTGTCGTCGAAGCTGGCGACCATGTGGAGCTTCATCTCCCTGGCGAGGTCGGTCGCGTACTCCAGCGCCTCCTGGAAATCCTGGCCGTGGACAATCAACTCCGCCCCAAGTGCCCGCATGGCGGCGTTCTTCTCGACCGAGTTTCCATGCGGAACGACGATCGTGGATTTCAGGCCCACCCGGCCGGCTCCATAGGCGACGCTTTGGCCATGGTTGCCCCGGGTGGCGGCAATGACGCCGGCTAGCCCGGGTTTCTGGGCGATCAGGTCCTGCATGTAGATGATTCCGCCCCGGACCTTAAAGGCGCCGAGCGGTGTTTGATTTTCATGCTTCACCCAGACCTCGGCGCCGACCCGCTCACTCAGCAGCGGCCAATGGTATTGCGGGGTGGGTTGCATCACGGAATGCACACGCGACGCAGCATCCTCCAGATGCTCGACCTTCAAATCCGACAACATGGCGTGACCTTTCTCCCTTCCTGCAGAGCGGGAGCCGGAGATCCTTGGGTCGAAACCGTAACCGTCCCAACAATCTCCGGCAACCGCATCCGAGGGGTACAATCAGGGGATCAGGAAGGGTTTGTTCGCTTCCTTGTACGCCTCTGTCCGGCTGATGCCGATATCCTGCAGCATCCGGTCGTCCATATGCGCCAGTGTTTCACGCTCGACCAAGCGGCAGCGCCAATTCCACAGCACAGCAGAGACCACGTTGAGAATAGCTGGGACATACGGAGTCCAGCTACGGGTCCCGAGGGTCCGGGAGGCGGTCGGTCTGGCGAGGGGCGTTGCGTTGATCATGACAATCACTCCAATTAGGGTGACAATTTGATTATTGTCTCCACAATTGAGAGGCGTATTATGGGTTCATCGGATAGACAAGGAAAACATTGTCACCATGACAAGTTGGACTCCCCGCCTCGAGGGCCGCGATGGCCCGGCCTATCTCGCGATCGCCTCGGCGCTCCAGGACGATATCAAGACCGGCTCGCTGGTGCCGGGCTCCCGTATGCCGACCCACCGGGACCTTGCCTACCGCTTGGGCGTTACCGTCGGGACCATCAGCCGGGCCTATGCGGAGGCGACCAGCCGCGGCCTGATCGATGGCGAGGTCGGGCGCGGTACCTTCGTCCGCCGCCGGCCGAGCCGGGATATGGGGGAGATCTCCAGCCGCACCATGCAGTCGGGCATCATCGATTTCGGCCTCAACTACCCGCCCATGTCCGATATCGAAACCGACGCCATGCGCATGACACTGGCCGAGATCTCGGATGGGAACGCCCTAGGGGAGTTGATGTCCTATATCCCGCACGGCGGGCTGCCGCGCCATCGCGAGGCGGCGAGCCGATGGGTGGAGACGCTCGGCCTGCCGCCGGTGTCATCCCAGGCCGTCATTACGGGTGGGGCGCAGAACGGCATGCTGATCACCTTCTCCGCCTTGTGTGAGCCGGGGGATACGGTGCTGGTTGACGCGCTGACCTACCCGGGGATGGTGTCCCTCGCCAACCTGCTGCGGCTCCGTCTGGTACCGGTTGAGATGGACGAATTCGGCCCGGATCCAGAGTCGTTCGCGCGGCTGTGCCGGACACACCGCCCGGCCGCGTATTACGCCCTGCCGACGCACCATAACCCGACAATGATCACGATCCCCATTCAGCGCCGACGCCGGATCGCTGAAATAGCCCTCGCCCACGACACCCGGATCGTCGAGGACGACATCTACCGATTCCTGGAACCGGATGCACCGGAACCCTTCGCGTCGATCATTCCGGACAACACTGTTTTCGTGACCAGCTCAGCGAAACAACTCGCCCCGGGTCTTCGGATCGGGGTCGTGGTCGCACCGAGAATTCTCTTGCCCCGCATCGAAGCCGTCATCCGCACCAGCACTTGGATGGCGGCCCCCATCATGGCGGAGGTCTTCTCGCGTTGGGTTGACGACGGCACCGCGAACCGGCTCGCTGAGGTGAAGCGGAAGGAGTTGGAGGCCCGGCAGAAGCTGGCGGCGAAGATCCTGGACGGGTTTCAGTGCTCGACCGCGCCGACGGGCATGCATCTCTGGTTGCGTCTGCCGGAAGCCTGGGGCGGAATGGTCGATGTCGTTGGGGCGGCGGCCGAACGAAGCTTGTCCATATCGTCTGGTGAGGTGTTCGCTGTCCGGCCGGGTGCTGGGCGGGGCTATCTCCGTCTCTGTCTCGGCAACCCGGCGCACACGTCTCACGTGGAAGACGGTCTCGCACGGCTGGCCGATCTTCTCTCCCACCCGCCGAGCCTTGGCCGCTCGATCGTTTAGGAGGTTCCTTATGTTCGTTGAACCGATCGTCCTTGAAGGCACTCATGTTCGGCTGGAGCCTATGACAAAGGCGCACCTTGCCGGGCTTCAGGCGGCTGCGGCCTATCCGGAGATCTGGAAGTGGACGTGGCCGGGCGAAGATCCGGAGACCGTCGCACAATGGGTCTCTCAAAGCCTCGCCAAGAAAGAGACGGGCGGCGAGATGCCGTTCACCACTTTCTCGAAGGACGGCGAGGTTGCTGGCAGCACCCGCTACATGACCATCGACGGAACCCACAAGCGGGTGGAGATCGGCAACACTTGGCTTGCGCCGAAATGGCAGCGCACGGCGCTCAACACCGAAGCGAAGCTTCTGATGATGACCCATGCGTTCGAGACGCTTGGGTGCATCCGGGTGGAGTACAAAACCCATCACCGGAACGAGGCATCACGCAACGCGATCCTGCGACTTGGCGCGAAGCAAGAAGGTATCCTGAGGCGTCACATGATCCACAAGGACGGCACGTATCGGGACTCGGTCTACTTCAGCGTCCTGGACGATGAATGGCCTGAGGTGAAGGCTGGTTTGGAAGCGAAACTCGTCGCCCGGGGCGGCTGAGACGGAGGGAATGAGAGATGGCGGATTGGTTGGTCGATCTGGTCGCAGCGCTTCAGAACAACCGGGACACGGGCAATGGCCGCCCGGATTTCACAGAGGTTCACTTCGGCTCGCTCCGTGTTGGCGTGTACGAGCCGCGTGGCACCGATCCTCAGAAGCCCCACGATCAGGATGAGATCTACATCATCGAAACCGGGTCGGGCGTGTTCTTCCGGGATGGCGAACGCCGGCCGTTCAAGCCGGGCGATCTGATCTTCGTGCCTGCGGGTATGGAGCACCGGTTCGAGGAGTTTCCGGACGACTTCCGGGCCTGGGTCGCGTTTTGGGGGCCGAAAGGCGGCGAGGGGACCGGCTGACCGATCCCCTCGCGTTTTTATGTCCGATCTACCCGGTCAACGAGGCTGGCGGCCTCAGAACCCGGTGCGCCAGCAACGTGACCGCCGCAATGCCGACGGCAATGCCGGCCGCCTCAAAATGACCGATGCCCATTCCCTCGTTGCCAGGGAACGCGAAGACCAATCCCGCTACGAACAGCCCACCCCTGAGCGCAACCGACACCGTATCGGTGCCCAGATTGCCGTACCCGACCAGATAGCCCTGGGTGGCGGCGGCGATCAACACGACGCCGACCACGGCGGTGCCGAGCACAGACAGGATCTCGACGGTGCCTCCCTGCAAGATCAAGGCTGGGTTCAGCACGAAGAAGAACGGGATGAAGTAGATGATCGAGCCGAGGCGCATGGCTGAGAAGCCGGCCCGCATCGGCGTCGCCCCGGAAATCGTGGCGGCCGCGAAGGCACCCAAAGCGACCGGCGGCGTAATGTAGGAGAGCATCCCCCAGTAGAGGATGAACATGTGTACCGCCATGGGCTCGAGCCCCGCCGTGATCAGCGAGGGCGCCAGCACGATGGCGAGGAACACATAGGCGGCCGTGACCGTCATTCCCATGCCGAGCACGAAACTGGTCGCCGCCCCCATCAGCAGGAGCGCCATGACGTTCCCGCCCGCAAGCAGGATCAGATCCGTCGCGATCGACCCCACAAGACCGGTCGCCGACAGCGCGCCGATAATGAGCCCGATGGCGCCGAGGATCGCCACAAGCTCGGCCAGAAGCCGTCCGGTCTCATAAACCAGATCGACCAGCTCCTTCAGCCCCATGCCACGGCCGAAGATCTGGTTCGTGATCAGCAGCACGGCGGTGGCGTAGTAGGGGGCCATCGCCTCCTGCTTCAGATAGAGGAGCAGGTAGACCAGAAGGACCAGCGAGAAGAGGTAGTGCCACCCCTCCTTCAGGACATCGATCAGGTTCGGCATCTCCTCCCGCGGCAGGCCTTTCAGCTTGTTGCGGGCGGCATAGGCATCAATCTGAAGAAACAGACCGAGGTAGTAGAGGATGGACGGGATGATCGCGGCGATCGCCACCTCGATGTAGGCGACCTCCAGGAACACGGCCATGACGAAGGCAGTCGCCCCCATGACGGGCGGCATCAGCACGCCGCCGGTCGACGCGCAGGCCTCCACCGCCGCTGAAGTTGACCGGTCGAAACCGGTCCGCTGCATGGCCGGAATGGTCAGCCGTCCCGTGGTCAGCACGTTGGTAACGACGGAGCCGCTCATGGAGCCCAGCAGGCCCGAGGAGAAGATCGCGACCTTGGCGCCCCCGCCCCGGACATGTCCCATGAGCGCGAACGCGAAGTTGATGAAGAAACGGCCCGCACCGGTGTGCTGGAGCACGATGCCGAAGATGACGAAACCGATGACCAGCTTGCCGAACGCCCGCATCGGAATGCCGAAGGCGCTCTCCGAGGAGAAGGCGTAGTACTGGGCAATGTCGGGAATGGTGTACTGCGCGCCTTGAAGCGGGCCGGGCATCTGCTCGGCGACGAGCGGGTAGAGCGAGAACACGAGAACGATTGTGGTCAGCGCGAGACCACCGGCGCGGCGGACGCCTTCGATCAGAAGGACCCATAGAATGATCGCCGCGTATTGGGCGTGGGCAGGAGAGAAGTATTCCCAACCCTCTTCCACCGCGTTTGTCGCGTTCCAGGCGAGGTAGCACGCCGTCACGAATGAAATCAGAAAGAGGGCGATGTCGTAGACGGGGGGAGACGGCAGCGTTCGATCCACCGGCCGTAGCGGGAAGATCAGGAACACTGGCGACAGCAGAAGTGCCACCATCATGTCCAGATAGGCGAGGTCCAGAATAACGAGACCGCCGTCCACGCCGATGTACTTCGGCAGAAGGGCTCCGATGTTGAAGAGCTGATAGATGGACATCAGCACCGCAATCGCCGCCATCACGGTGACGAGCGCGTGCCAGAATGTGGGGAGGCTGCGGTGACGAACGATTTCCGTCGCCGCAGCCGCCGTTGCTGATTGTTGGCTCATCCGAGGAGGCCTCCCGCCTCCTCGGAGCCATACGACGCCTGGATCACTCGAAGATCACCGGCATGCCGGCTTTGGTCAGGGCAGCGGCCCGGGCCTCATGCCAGCCCTTGATGAACGCTGCTTCGTCGGACGGGGCGCCGTTCTTGTAGGCCCCCCAAGCCGCCTGCAGAACCAACTGGCGTGCGACCAGGGTATCGTTGTGCGCTTGCATGTCGGCATTCCAGCGGCCCGCGTCCTTCAGCGCTTTGATCGCACCGTCATGGTAGGGAACCGCCCACTGGTAGGTCTGATTGTCGAGCGACCAGCCCTTTGCACCCGGCGCACCGTCCTTGAACATGTCATAGGTCTCGATCAGCGATTGGGTGATCGAGTACGCCATGTCCTCGCCCATATCGGCGCGGACGGTCAGGATCGGGTAAGGGTAGGCCATGCCTTCGATCCCGCCTTCCGGCACCGCGGCACCGACCTTCACGCTGTTCTTGGTGAAGTAGGGGGCCATGGCGAGCATGCGGTTCCAGCCGGCGGTGTCACCGTGCGGCGTTGCCGGCCAGACAAGACCCCGGGGGTTGGCGGCCATCGGCTTGGCCTTGCCGGAAACCGTGATCGCAAAGGCGGCGTCCACCTGGTTGGCGGCCATGCCGTCCCAAGAGGCGCCGAAGCCTGCGAACTCGACCTTCTCCACGTCGTCCCAACCGAGGCCCGCGAACGCGAGGAAGGCGGTGACATTGTGGTTCAGAGCCGGTGCGCTCTTCACCCAGGCAACCCGCTTACCTTTGAGGTCGGCGAGGGTCTTCACGCCCGTGTCCGCGGCCACCCCGACCATCAGGCCGGCACTGCCTTTGGAGGTCAGCAAGATGCGAACCGGCATCGGTCCCCAGTCGGCCTTATCGAAGCCGAACACGCCTTCCTGTGCGAAGTAAGTGCCCGCACCGTTGGCCACCGCGTCGACCTTGCCGGTCTGAAGCGGGCGCAGACGCGCCACATCGTTTTTGCCCGGCAGAACCCGCAGGTTGGTGCCGTATTGCTCTTTAAGGGCCTTGCCGATGGCGACGGCTTGGGCGTGGCCGGCGGAGCCGGTGCCGTAGGCGGTCCAGGCCATGGTCTTGGGCAGCTTCACCTCGGCCGAGGCGGCGCTTGCCATCGTCAGGGCTGCGGCCGTCATCAGGCCGAGCGCGGTCTGGGACATCACCGTCATATGGTCTTCCTCCCGTCGGTACATCCTCCGCAGGCCTTGTCATCCGGCCCGCTCGTGCGCGGAGTATGGCCGACCTTGTCCCGAGGGGAAACAACAAGCCGTTCCACGATGCGGCAACCGTCGCAATCGGGTGAAGCAAGCGGAGCGATTTGCCTCGTCGGGTGAATGGGACATACTCCGCTCAACAAACCAACAAGACGACGACAGGGAGGGTGGTCATGGCCAAGACGGTCATCACATGCGCGTTGACGGGAAGCTTCGACACCGTCGGCACCAATCCGGCAGTGCCGGTGACGCCGAAGCAGATCGCCGACCAGGCGATCGAGGCGGAAAAGGCGGGTGCCGCCATTGTCCATATTCACGTGCGTGATCCTGAGACCACCAAAGCCAGCATGGACCCCGCCCTTTACCGGGAGGTTGTGGCGCGTATCCGGGAGGCCGGCTCAAACCTCGTCCTCAACCTGACGACCGGCCCCGGCGGTCGTTTCATTCCGGGCGATGTTGATGGTGACGTTTATGCCGAAGGCACGACGATTCGGTCGCCAGAGGTTCGCGTTCAGCATGTCGAAGAACTTCGGCCGGAGATCTGTACCCTCGACGTCGCCACCATGAACTTCGGCGAGCACGCCATGGTCAACGCCCCGAAACACCTGCGCGCGATGGGGGAGCGGATCAAGGCGGCGGGCGTGAAGCCGGAGATGGAGGTCTTCGATGCCGGCCACGTCCTGTTGGCCAAGAAGCTGGTCGAGGACGGCTACATTGACGAGCCGCCACTTTATCAGCTTTGCCTCGGCATTCCGTGGGGGGCGCCCGCGACGGGAGAGGGCATGACGTTCATGAAGAGCCTCCTGCCCGACGGCGCCCTTTGGTCCGCTTTCGGCATCTCCCGGACCGAATTCCCTATGGTGGCACAGGCGGCGATCCTGGGCGGGCACTGCCGGGTCGGTCTCGAAGACAATCTTTATCTGAAGCGCGGTGTTCTCGCCTCCGGCAACGGCGTCCTGGTGGAGCGTGCGGTGGAGATCGTCGAGAACCTTGGTGGCGAAGTCGCAAGCCCGGACGAGGCGCGGGAGATCTTCGGTCTCGTCCGGAAGAACGACACCGGGCAATCCACCTCCGAGGCGGGGGCGGCGTCGTGATCTCGGCCAACCTGTCCGGCAAGAAGGCGCTTGTGACCGGCGGGGCATCCGGCATCGGAAAGGCGGTTGCCGTATTGCTGGCCAAGTGCGGTGCCGCGGTCGCCGTTAATCATCTGGCAGATGACGAGCGTGGGTTGGAAACGGTCAGTGAGATCGCCGCGGCTGGGGCAACCGCGATTGCGGCGCCGGGGGATGTGTCCGATCCCGGCTCCGCAACGCCGATGGTCGAAGCAGCGATCGAGGGCTTGGGCGGGCTCGACATCCTGATCAACAACGCGGGCACGCCCGGGGCGTTGGAGCCAATCCCATTCGACGATCTCGACGCCATGTCGGAAGCGTTCTGGGAGAAAATCATCTCCACGAACCTGATCGGTCCGTTCCGCTGCACCCGGGCCGCGGTCCCGGCTTTGAAGGCGTCACACGGGTGCGTGGTGAACACCGCCTCCATCGCCGGTCTCGGCTCCAACGCCTCGTCAGTTGCCTACGCCTGCTCCAAGGCCGGGCTGATCAACCAAACCCGCAATCTGGCCAAGGCGCTTTCGCCGGAAATACGAGTGAATGCCGTAGCACCCGGGCTCACGCGGACCCCATGGACCGATACGTGGCCGGACGAGCGGAAACAGCGGTCCACCGCGAACACCATGCTTGGCCGCATGGTGGAGCCCACGGACATTGCCAACGCGATGCTGTTTCTTGCAACAGCTGAGGCGATCACGGGCCAAACCGTCGTGGTCGACTGCGGCCGCCATTTCTGATCCCCGCCTCTTCGGAGGCCGAACCGGAGCCTGAGCCATGCGAGCCTGGGAAATCATCTCGAACGGCGGTATCGACGCCTTGAATCTCGCGGATCGTGCGGACCCGACACCCGGACCTTACGAGGTTCTGGTCCGGGTCAAGGCGTCGTCTTTGAACTACCGCGATCTGATGACGGTTGAGGACCCCGAGGCTCGGAAATTGCCCTATCCGACCGTGCCGAATTCGGACGGGGCAGGGGAGGTCGTTGCCATCGGACCTGGGGTGACCCGCTTCGCCGTCGGCGACAGAGTGATGGGGTGCTTCTTCCAGGGGTGGGTCGACGGCCCGATCACCGCGGCGGATATGGGCCGAGCGCTTGGTGGCACCTATGACGGGATGTTGGCCGAACTGGTTGCTTTGCATGAGAACGGCCTGGTTCACATACCGGAGCATCTGTCGGACGCTGAGGCAGCGACACTTCCCTGCGCCGGGGTGACCGCCTGGCACAGTCTGGTTGAGATTGGCCGCGTAAAGCCAGGTGAGACGGTGCTGCTTCTCGGGACCGGGGGGGTCTCGATCCTCGCCCTTCAGTTCTGCCGGGCGATGGGAGTGAGGACCATTGTCACCTCCTCCTCGGAAGAGAAGCTGGCCCGGGCCCGGTCCATGGGGGCCTGGCGCACGGTGAACTACCGGGAAAACCCGGACTGGGAAGGCCCGGTGCTTGAGCTGACCAATGGGATCGGCGTTGACCATGCGGTGGAAGTCGGCGGTGCTGGGACGCTCGACAAATCAGTCCTCGCGACCAAGGTCGGCGGGTCGATCGGCATGATTGGGGTGCTTACAGGAGGGACCGCCAATCCAACCGCCATCATGCGGAAGTCGATCCGTCTTCAGGGCATCTATGTCGGCTCGCGCCGTATGTTCGAAGACATGAACCGCGCCATCGATCATCACAAAATCCGACCGATCGTGGATAAGTCCTACACCATGGAGGATGCGCGGGACGCCTATCACGCCATGCGCTCGGCGGGCCATTTCGGGAAGATCGTTGTCGGCTTGTAGGACGGTGGCCTGCGTCAGATCAGGACTTTGTGTGAGCTGCTAAGCACCTCGTAGGTCGCGGCCACGTTACCCTTCGCCGTAACCCGATTGACCGTGAACCGGACTTCCTGGCGCCAGGATGATCCCATCGCATCAAAGCGGAAGATGCCCTCGAATGAATCACCGATCCGACGGAACTGTTCGGGCAGTGGGGCTTCGAAGCCAGTCTGACTGAAGTCGTTAACCGGGAAGGTTTTATCGTCCAGTTCAAGCCTGGGCTCACTCTTTTGCTTTCTAAAGGCGCCACGCCGGTCGTTTGATCCGGCGTAGGCGGCGCCTTCGCCTCCGTCATTCATAGATCACCCTCTCACTTCATCACGGAACCAAACCCCTCTGGGCTTCGGCTGCGTCATGTTCGGTCCATAAACGAGGGTGGCGCTGGTTGGTTAATAAAAAGTTTATATCATACAATTGTATTTGATAGGAATAGTAATATTAAAACTCTATGTTCGAATAGGAATTTCAGATTGGATATAGTTATCCGAAACTATTTTTGTTCATCCTTTATTAATGCTCTCCACTCGAAACTGAAGGCTGCGTAGATCCTTATGGTGGGAGTACAAGGCTATGCTTCTGGGGTTTATTAAAGATACTGGGGCAAGTGGAGCAGCAGGCTTCTCGAAGCAGGCTTTGACGTCCATGTTGGATGAGATGCCGGTCAACGTGATGACCTGCGATCTCAAGAATTTCAAAATCGACTATGCCAACAGGGCGACGCTGGAAACGCTGAGATCGATTGAGCATGCCTTGCCGATCACAGCGGATGAGCTGATCGGCTCCTCGATCGACGTGTTTCACAAGAACCCGGGCCATCAGCATCAAATGCTGAAGGACGAGGGCAACCTGCCTCACAGCGCGCGGATTGAGATTGGCGGAGAGGTGCTCGACCTTCTTGTCACCGCGATCCGAGACAGGGCAGGCAGATACGTCGCACCGATGGTGACTTGGTCACTCGTAACGGAGCAAGTTCGGATCGAGAACGAGACCAAGCGTCTTCTCAAGATGATGGATGACATGCCCATCAACGTGATGATGGCGGACCCGAAGAGCTTCGAGATCACCTACGCAAACAAAACCACGATCGAGACCCTTACGGAGATGAAGCATTTGCTGCCGATCGATCCGCAGGATTTGGTCGGGAGTTCGATCGACGTTTTCCATAAACGCCCGCAACACCAGCGGGGCATGCTCTCGGATGAGTCGAACCTGCCGCACCGGGCCAAGATCAGGCTTGGGGACGAGACGTTGGATCTGAAGGTCTCGTCCGTCACCGATGAGAAGAACAGGTATGTGGGCGCCATGGTGAATTGGAACGTGGTGACCAAGCAGGTCAGCCTCGCGGATTCCTTTGAATCCCGGGTCAAGGGGGTTGTCGAGGTCGTCTCGAGCGCATCGACAGAGATGCAATCCACGGCGGAAGCACTCTCGGCGACGGCGGAGGAAACATCCAGCCAATCTGGCGTTGTAGCTACCGCAGCGGAACAGCTTAGCGCCTCGATCGGCGAGATCAGCCAGCAAGTGCAGCTTTCTTCCGACCGAGCAGGCACCGCTGTCGAGATGGCGCGGGCATCATCGTCCGTCATCAAGGAGTTGGCGACAGCGGCAGAGCGGATTGGCAGTGTGGTCAACATGATCAAGGACATTGCCGATCAGACGAACCTCCTGGCGTTGAACGCCACCATCGAGGCGGCACGGGCCGGGGATGCTGGCAAAGGCTTCGCCGTCGTCGCGAACGAGGTGAAAGCACTCGCCAGTCAGACCGCAAAGGCGACCGAAGAAATCACCCAGCAGATCACCATGGTGCAAAGCGCCACGGACTCGTCCGTCGAGTCGATTGATGAGATCACCTCGGCGATCAGCGATCTGTCGGAGATTGTTACCGGGATTTCATCGGCGGTGGAGGAGCAGTCGGCTGCGACAAGCGAGGTGACGTCCAGCATTGCCAACGTTGGCCGGGCGGCGTCGGAGACAGGAAATGCGTCATCCCAGATGTTGATGGCGGCACGGGAGTTGAGCACCAATTCCGAAACGCTGGCGAACGAGGTGGACCAGTTCCTCGTGATGGTCCGAGAGCTTTGATCGCGCTGGCTAGGCACCGGCGCTGTTGGTGCCTAGCCATCCTGGTCCAACGGGATCCAATTGATCGACTGCGGTACTGGTAACGGGAACCTCGACACTCCGGGGTCTCGCGCGTAAAAACTCTCCCCCGCCCGTGGAAAATCCCGCGGGCCGAGGAGAGAGGGTTCCGACATGCAGACCGCGAACGATATCCGCCGCACGTTTCTCGACTTCTTCGCGGCGCGGGACCACGCAGAGATCGCCTCGAGCCCGCTCGTCCCCCGGAACGATCCCACGTTGATGTTCACGAACGCCGGCATGGTGCAGTTCAAGAATGTCTTCACGGGGGCTGAGAAACGGGACTACAGCCGGGCCGTCACCTCTCAGAAATGCGTGCGCGCGGGCGGTAAGCACAATGACCTGGACAATGTCGGCTACACGGCACGGCACCACACCTTCTTTGAGATGCTGGGGAACTTCTCCTTCGGCGATTACTTCAAAGAGGATGCGATCGATTTTGCGTGGACGCTGATCACCAAGGAATACGGGCTGCCCAAGGACAAACTCCTGGTCACGGTCTATTCCGAGGATGACGAGGCGGCGGCCCTTTGGGCGAAGATCGCCGGGCTGAGCGACGACCGGATCATCCGGATCCCCACATCCGACAATTTCTGGGCCATGGGCGATACCGGCCCCTGCGGGCCCTGCTCCGAGATCTTCTATGACCATGGCCCGGAGATCTGGGGTGGCCCTCCGGGAAGTCCGGAGGAAGACGGCGACCGTTTCATTGAAATCTGGAACCTCGTCTTCATGCAGTTCGAGCAGGTGACGAAGGAGGAGCGGATCAATCTGCCCCGTCCGTCCATCGACACCGGCATGGGGCTTGAGCGTTTGGCCGCCGTGCTTCAGGGCCAGCACGACAACTACGACATCGACCTGATGCGCGCTCTGATCGAGGCGTCGGCCCACGCGTCTAACGCGGATGCGGACGGCCCGCACAAGGTCTCTCACCGTGTGGTCGCGGACCATTTGCGGTCCAGCGCCTTCTTGATCGCGGATGGTGTGCTGCCTTCGAATGAGGGCCGCGGCTATGTGCTGCGGCGGATCATGCGCCGGGCCATGCGGCACGCCCATATCATGGGGTGTCAGGAGCCAATGGTCTGGAAGCTGGTGCCCACACTCGTCCGTCAGATGGGAGAGGCATTCCCGGAGTTGGGGCGGGCTGAAGCGTTGATCGCCGAGACCCTCAAGCTGGAGGAGACCCGGTTCAAGGAGACCCTGGGACGCGGCCTTAAGCAGCTCGAGGACGCGACGGCGAAGCTCGGCGACAAGGAGCCGCTGCCGGGTGAGGTTGCCTTCCGTCTCTATGACACCTTCGGCTTCCCGCTCGATCTGACCCAGGACATCCTCCGGGGCGAGAACCGGCCGGTCGATACCGAGGGCTATGAGGCCGCGATGAACCGCCAGCGCGAGGCGGCGCGGAAGGCTTGGGCAGGCTCCGGCGAGGCGGCCACCGACACCCTCTGGTTCGATCTGCGGGAGAAGATCGGGGCCACCGAGTTCCTGGGCTACGACACCGAGAAGGCAGAGGGTGTGATCACCGCCCTCGTTGTCGACAGCAAACCGGTCGACTCAGTCGACGGGGATGGCACGGCCGTTTCGGTCCTCGTTAACCAGACCCCGTTCTATGGCGAGTCCGGCGGGCAGATGGGCGATGCTGGCCTGATCCGGCTTCTGGGCGCTGACACCATGGTGACGGTCGCCGATACGCAAAAGCGGCTGGGCGACGTCTTTGTTCACGCTGGCACTCTCAGTGACGGAAAACTGTCGGTGGGCGACCCGGTCGCCTTGGAGGTGGACCATGGACGCCGCAGCCGGATGCGGGCGAACCACTCCGCCACCCACCTGCTGCACGAGGCGCTTCGCCGTCGGCTTGGTGACCACGTGGCCCAGAAGGGCTCCCTGGTTGCGCCCGACCGTCTTCGTTTCGACTTTAGCCATCCGCGCGCGATGGATGGGGACGATCTGTCCTGGGTCGCAGAGGAAGTGAATGGCCGCATTCGCGGCAACTCCGAGGTCACAACCCGCCTGATGGCGCCGGACGAGGCGATCGAGCAGGGCGCGATGGCCCTGTTCGGCGAGAAGTATGGGGAAGAGGTGCGTGTCGTCTCCATGGGTGGGGCCGATGACGGCAACAAGTCCGCCTACTCTGTCGAACTCTGCGGCGGCACACATGTGGGCCGAACGGGAGACATCGGTCTCATGCGGATCGTCTCCGAGGGGGCTGTCGCCTCCGGCGTGCGCCGGGTCGAGGCGGTAACAGGTGCCGGAGCTCTCGCCTGGCTCGAAAGCCGGGAGGCTCTGCTGTTGGAAGCGTCGGCGGCGGTAAAGGCTGCGCCGGAGCAGCTCGCCGAACGGGTCACCTCTCTGGTCGAAGAACGCCGGAAACTGGAGCGCGAGGTTCAAGATCTTCGGCGAAAACTCGCCTCGGGCGAAGGAGCGGCGGCCGGCGGAAATAAAACCGTGTCAGGTGTCACATATGCCTCTCGGGTGCTCGATGGTGTTCCGGCCCGGGAACTCAAGAGTGTCGCGGATCAGATCAAGGCGGATATCGGCTCCGGCGTTGTGTCTGTTGTCGGCACGGACGAGGGCAAAGCATCGATCGTTGTCGCGGTTACCGAGGACCTTGTGGAGCGATACGACGCGGTAGCACTTGTCCGGCTGGGGTCTGCGGCTCTCGGCGGCAAGGGCGGTGGCGGGCGTCGCGACATGGCCCAGGCCGGTGGTTCCGACCCCTCGCAGGCTGAGGCGGCGAACGCGGCCATTGAGGCCGCGCTGGCCAGCTAGGCCGGCCCAGGCCTCAGCGTCGAACGAGTTAGTCTGGAAACCGGAACAAGTATTCGAGCTGTTCCGGGGCTTGGTCCAACAGGTGGGCCTCAATCTTCTGATAGATTGGGTTGGTACGGTACTCTCGTCCTCGGCCTGACACCCCAACGTTAAACTTAACATCGCTTCGATGACCGACGGACCCCCGAACCGTCGGAGCACGATCGGTGTTCTTGTCGTAGTGCTCGAAGGCTTCCCTGAGGGCGTCCTCATCCAAGGTCTCGGGATCTAGGAAAGCAGCAAGGCTCTTGATGTATCCATACTTGTCCGCAAGGAAGTCATCGTAGTTCAGTATCAAGGACTCGTCGGCGCGCGAGAACTTCCGCCAATTTATTGAGAAATCGAGAAAAAACCGAGTCCACTCGAGGACGAAGTCCAACTCGATCTTTTCTCTCGGACTGTCCTCAAACTGAGTTTGGTGATCAACCCAACTTACCATGCTGTCCCATAGGTTGCGTTCCAGAATAACGACTCGAAAGGAGAAAGTGCTTGCCGGGTTGAAGACACGCTCATCCGGCAGGAGATGCCCGTAGAAGCTTCGGACGCTCTGCCTGAGGCCATGGCGAACAATATCTAGGTCGATCTTCTTTTGTCCTACGCCCCCCCATTTCGAGTTCTCTCCCCTGAGACCAAGCCGCCCCCAGTATCGTTGCAATACCCGCCGGACGAAGGTGTTCCCCGTCTTTGGCTTGCACGCCATGAAGTAGATGGTCTCCGGCGTTTCGGTGTTCGGTGAGGTCATGGAGTGCGATTGAACCTTTAAAGTTTGCTAGCCGCGAACACGGCCTCAATGGGCGCTGGCGCCGCTTTCGGCGGGAAGGATGGCCCCGGTGATCCGCTTCGATTCATCGGAGGCGAGGTAGAGCGCCATGTATGCGATATCGAGCGGCTCCATAACACCCATCAGGGATTTCTTGGCCAGGGGATTCGTCTCTGTATCCAACATCGCCAGGACCCGCTCGGTCCCCACGACACCGGGCCCGATCGCATTCACCCGGATTTTCTCGGTATGCCACTGCATCGCCAATGCCTTGGTCAACGCGCTCACCCCACCCTTGGCGGCGGAATAGGCGTCTGCCCCGGCTGTCCCGGTCAAGGCGCGGATCGAGGTGGTGTTGATGATCGAGCCGCCACCCCGTTTCACCATGTGCGGTATCGAGAAACGGCAGCCGAGGAACGTGCCGAAGAGGTCCACTGTCATGGTCCGCCAGAACTCCTCGCTCGGTACTTCGGTCACCTTGCCGTCTCTAGGGGTGGCGCCGCCGGCGTTGTTGTACATGACGTCGAGACCTCCGAACCGCTCAGCGGTCCCGTCGATAAAAGCCTTCATGGCCTCTTCGTCGCCCACGTCCGTCGGTGTGAACCAGCATTGACCTCCGGCGGCTTGGATCTCCGACGCCACGGTTGCGCCTTCTTCGGCCTTCACGTCGCAGATACCAACAGCGGCTCCCTCCTGGGCGAAGAGTGCTGCGGCGGCCCGTCCAATTCCGGAGCCTCCTCCCGTGATCGCGACGACTTTTCCGTCGAGCCTGCCCATGCGTTTCCTCCCGTCCCGGCGTATCCCTGTTGGTTGCCGCATATTCCCTCGAAACCGGCCTTGCGCCAAACGCGTCCTAGGCCTAGGTTTTCGCGGTTTTCCAACATTTACACGGGAAGGGGCAGTCCCATGGGGTTCCTCGCCGACCGGCTCGACCGGATCAAGCCGTCTCCGACGATCGCGATCAGTGCGAAGGCGCGTGCGCTCAAAGCCGAGGGGCGTGACATCATCGCGCTCAGCGCGGGTGAGCCCGATTTCGACACCCCGGACCACATCAAACAGGCCGCGAATGAGGCGATGGCGCGCGGGGACACCAAATACACCGATCCCGACGGAACGCCCGCGCTCAAACAGGCGGTCTGCCGCAAGTTCAAGCGCGACAACAATCTGGACTACGAGCCCTCACAGGTCACCATCGGGACCGGCGGCAAGCAGGTGCTCTACAACGCGCTGATGGCCACGCTGAACCCGGGTGACGAAGTGATCATCCCTGCGCCGTACTGGGTTTCCTACCCGGACATGGTCCTCCTCGCTGAAGGAGAGCCGGTTGTTGTGGAAACCACCAAGGCGAACCGGTTCATTCTGCAACCGGCGGACCTTGCGGCGGCAATCACGCCCAAGACCAAGTGGATCATCTTGAACAGCCCGTCGAACCCGTCGGGCGCGGGCTACACCCGGGAAGACATGAAGGCGATCACCGACGTTCTGGTGGAGCATCCGCACGTCTGGGTGATGACCGACGACATGTACGAGCATCTGGTCTATGACGACTTCCAGTTCTGCACACCCGCGGAGGTGGAGCCGAAGCTGTACGACCGGACGCTGACGGTGAATGGTATGTCCAAGGCGTACTGCATGACGGGCTGGCGGATCGGCTATGCGGCGGGCCCGGCCTCGCTGATCGGGGCAATCCGGAAGATCCAGTCCCAGTCCACCTCGAACCCCTCGTCGATCAGCCAGGCCGCGTCGGTCGCTGCGCTGGATGGCCAGAACGACTTCATTGCCGAGAACAACAAGGCGTTCAAGGAGCGGCGTGATCTGGTGTGCGGCATGCTGAACCAAGCCACCGGTCTCGACTGCCCGACGCCTGAGGGTGCGTTCTATGTCTATCCGTCCTGCTCTGGGACCATCGGGAAGAAGACACCCGAAGGGAAAGTGATCGAGAACGACGAGGACTTCGCCACCTACCTTTTGGAGAGCGAGGGCGTCGCCGTTGTCCATGGTGCGGCTTTCGGCCTGAGCCCGCATTTCCGGGTCTCTTACGCGGATTCCAACGACACACTGGAAGAGGCGTGCCGCCGGATTCAGCGGGCCTGCAACGCATTGACCTGACACTCGATCAGGCACGAATCGGCACGTCTTCAGGCGTGCCGATTCACATTTCCGTCAGATTCCGGCTTGCCAGCGTCGAAATCCTCCGCTGACAATGGTCTTTACCGCTGCGTCACGGGGAGGGAAACCGGCGCGCGACCGGAGACCTGAACACAGAGACGAAACGGGGCTCACAAGGGCCTTACGACGTGGCGGACGAACCATGAGGAGGATCCGCAATGTCGAGCAAGAACGGAGAAACCACCCGGTGCGCTGTACTCGTCGGGCCGTATCAGAGCGGCAAGACGAGCTTGATGGAGGCCATGCTGGCCGCCATGGGCAGCATCGAACGCAAGGGCTCCAGCAAAGATGGCTCCACGGTAGGCGATAGCTCGGAAGAGGCCAGGAAGCGGCAATCCGGCACAGAACTCGCGGTCGCAGGCGGCCATTATCTCGATGACAACTGGGTTCTGATCGACACACCGGGTTCGGTCGAGTTTTGTCAGGACACCCGAAACGCCTGCATGGTGGCCGATGTCGCCGTGGTCGTGGTTGAGCCGGAGATGGCGAAGATCGTCGCCGTGTCGCCGGTCCTCAAGTTCCTGGACACCCATGACATCCCGCACGTCATCGTCGTCAATAAAATGGACCAAGCGGCCGAGCGGGTGCGAGATCTCTTGGCGGGCCTACAGGATGTATCGGAACGGCCGCTGATCCTCCGGCAGGTGCCGATCCGAAACGGTGACTTGATCACCGGCTACGTCGATCTGGTCAGCGAGCGCGCCTACAAGTACGAGCCTGGAGGTCCGTCGGCGTTGATCGAGCTCCCCACGGACATGGCGGAGCGCGAAGCCGAAGCCCGTGGCCAAATGCTGGAAGCGCTGGCGGACTTCGACGACACGCTGCTTGAGCAACTCCTTGAAGAGATCGAGCCGGAGAAGTCCGACGTCTATGACCAACTCGCAGCACAGCTCAAGACGGACCGTCTGGTGCCGGTGATGCTTGCGGCGGGCGAGGCGGACAATGGGGTGCAGCGGCTCTTGAAAGCACTGCGTCACGAGGCGCCGACCCATGCGGATACGGCTGAGCGTCTCGGTCTGTCGGGTGATGGGGAGGCCGTGGGGCAGGTCTTCAAAACAGTCCACGCCGCGCACATGGGCAAGCTGTCCCTGACCCGTGTCTGGCGCGGTGCAGTCAAGGATGGTGAGACCCTCAACGGTGTGAAGGTCAGCGGCATCAACCGCATGATGGGCGCGAAGTTGGAGAAGGTGAGCAGCGCGAAAGCGGGTGATGTGGTCGCCTTCGGCCGTATGGAAGAGATACAAACCGGTGATGTGCTGACACCGTCGGGCGCAGCGGTCTCCGAAGGGGCTCTCATTTGGCCGGAAGTCGCGGCCCCGGTCTACGCGCTCGCCATCACCGCGGAGAACCGGAACGATGAGGTGAAGCTCTCCGGCGCATTGCAGAAGCTTGCGGAGGAAGATCCGTCTCTCTCCATAGACCACAATGCGGACATGGGTGAGCTGATCCTATGGGGGCAGGGTGACACCCACCTCAAAGTCATGATCGAGCGATTGGCAAACCGGTTCAAACTGGCGGTTCAAGGTCATCGTCCCCGTGTGGCGTACAAGGAGACCATCAAGAAATCGACGGATCAGCATGCCCGTCACAAGAAGCAATCGGGCGGGCACGGCCAGTTCGCGGACATTCGCGTGAAGATCGGCCCGTTGCAGCGGGGTGAGGGGTTCCGTTTCACAGACAGCGTGGTCGGCGGGTCTGTTCCCAGGAACTATATCCCGGCCGTTGAGGAAGGGGCGAAGGACTACCTGAAGCGCGGGCCGCTCGGGTTCCCGGTGGTCGACGTCTCAATGGAGCTTTATGACGGCCAATCCCATTCCGTCGACAGCTCCGACATGGCCTTCAAGATCGCAGCGCGGATGGCGATGCAGGAAGGCTTGTCCGCCTGTCACCCCATTCTGCTGGAGCCGATTCTGCACGTATCGATCTCCTCACCGAGCGAGTCCACCTCCCGGATGCAACGTCTTCTGACGGGCCGGCGGGGCCAGATCCTCGGCTTCGACAGCAAAGAAGGCTGGGCCGGATGGGATGTGGTTGAGGGCTATATCCCAGAGGCCGAGGTCCAGGACCTGATCATCGAGATCCGGTCCGCGACCATGGGGGTTGGTTTCTACGAGTGGCGGTTTGACCATCTGTCCGAGTTGACGGGCCGTCTCGCCGACGAGGTTGTGGAGACCCGCGAGGCCGAACTGGCGAACTGATCGATCTGCGCGGTCAGGCAATTCAAGGACCCGTCCATCGTGAGTCTCACGGTGGGCGGGTTTCGATTCGGGGGGCTGGCACGTCTGATCCGCATCTTTTTTTGCTTATTGTTCATTGATTTAGAAGGAAGCTTGACGTGACCTTGTTCAAGCAACGCGGCTCCCGCACAATTTCGCAGGCATGTTGCTTCTAAACCATCTGCGTGCCGAGATATGCGTTTTGGCCCTTGCGGGGGCTGACGCCGACAACCCGGTTGGGACTATGGACGACGGTATCGAGATTAGACCGGCCCTTCCCATGGACGCGCCAGAGATCATCGAGATGCTGAGTGATCTGCAGGACTACGAGCGCTGGCTGCATCAGAGCCGGCGTCCCGGATCCGCTGTGGCCCACGAACACTACCAGCGGATGACGGAATGGGCCGCCACCAATGACGGCGCGGTCCTCGTTGCGATTGTCGAGGAAGAGGTGGTTGGTGTCGTCTCCGGCTGGATGGCCGTGGACAATGACCCGCTCCAGGAAGTCGAGTACCAGCGCTACGGATACGTGTCGGATATCTTCGTTTCCAGCAAAGTGCGCGGGAAGTGGCTTGCGACGAAGCTCCTGAAGTCGATTGAGGATCATCTGAGGGAGGTTGGTGCCCGACGTCTCAGAATTGGATCTCTCGCGCGCAATGCGGCGGCCGTCGCGGCATACCGGAATTTCGGGTATGAGCCGTTTGAAGTTGTCCTGGAGAAGGACCTGGAGCGGTGGAAACCGGTGTTGGAGCCGCCCAAACCCGGAGAAGCGCCCGATCCGCCGCAAGACCTCACGGGTGGGATCGAAGACATGGACACGCTGCCCGAGCCCCCCGCGATTGAGGAGCCCCAGGAAGAAGAGGTCATCACGCCGGCCGTCGCAATGGATCAGGACGACGATGAGGAAGATGAACTGATTCTCGACGAAGAATGGGTGCAGTCCTCCTAATCCCGTTCGCGGAATGATCGGGTTTTATCCTTAGATCCAATCCTCTAGAGTGGTTTCGAGAGCGGACTAAAGGGATGCGGTTTTGGCTGGACAGTGCGACCGGCGTACGCGCGTGAGTTGGTTTGTGCGCATGGTCCTGGCCAGCGTTGTGTGTTTGGCCGTCGGTGCGGGCGATCTCCTGGCTCAGACGCAGAGTGATCGCATCCGCTATCTCGATATCCTGAAGAACCCGGACGATATCAGCCTGAATTTCAGGTATGCCCGCCAACAAGTGGGCGATGGAGATGTGAAGGGGGCTGCGGCGACCCTGGAGCGCATTCTCCTCCTGGAGCCGGATCTGCACCGGGTTCGCCTGTTCTACGCGGTCGTTCTGATCCGGCTCGACAGTCTCGAAGAGGCCGAGATTGAACTGACGTCCCTTCTTGCAGTGACCGGTTTGGATGACGCCACCCGGGCCGAAGCGGAAGGGTTTTTGGAAGACCTCAAACAGTCCCAGGACCGGTTCAAGATCGACCTCTTGGCGACCGCGGGCATCCAAGCCGACACGAATCCATTGGCGAACCCGTCTTCCTCTTCGCTCCTGGTAACGGATCTGGAAGTCGACATTCCAGGAAGTGAAGACGATACGGCCTTCGTCGCATTCGGCCGGGCCGCGGTTGAGTACGACTTGGGGTACCAGGCGGGACACACCCTGGACGGGTCCGCGACCTTTGCGATGGTTGATCAGTCCCAGGCGGACCGCCTTGATCTTGTGGCGACGACACTGGATCTGGGCGGAAAGTATGTGCTTGGCGATGTTACTGTCCGGCCGAGTTTCTTGGTAACGGATGCCAATCTCGCCGACCAGCAGTACCTTCTTGCCCTGGGCGGGGCGGTCCGGGCGGATTGGCGCGTCGACGGTGACCTGAACCTGCATGCCAGGGTCAGCGCGGCCGATGAGGATTTCGACAGCATTTCAGTCAGCAGGGCCGCGAACCTCCAGAGCGGAGAGCAATTTCGGGCCGAGATCGGGGCACGGTATCGGCTCTCGCAGAGCATGCAGGCGCGTTTGACACTCCAAACCGTGGACAAGAATGCGGAGGCGTCATTCAACGCCTATCGGCTGCATAAAGTGTCGGCAAATCATACCTGGATCTTCGACCAAGGGCGTTTTCTGTCATCCAGCCTTGGTCTGGGATTGCGATTGTTTGACGGCCCTGACGTCTTTGTCAGTTCCCGGACGCGGCGGGATGAAACCCTCAACGCCAAGATCCTTCTGGGACTGCCGGTCCAGTCGCTCATCCCCTTCGATGTTGAGCACAAGACTTTGGACAATCTGCTGGTCCTCGTGTCCGCGGAGTATTATCGCGCGCTCTCCAACATTCAGAACTTCACCTATTCCAATGCCCGCGCGCAGGCGTTGGTCAGCAAGAGGTGGCGGTTCTGATGCGGCTTGGGGCCCTGACCGGCGTCGGTCACTTCCGGCCGGGCATGATCTCTGCACTGTCGGATGCGCCAGAGATTTGGGATGATGTTCCCATTGTCAGCACGACGGCTCGAACGCCGGACGGGAGGACATGATGAGTCAACGGTTTGCGTTGGCTGCGGCTTTTGTGATCGCAGTGTCGACCGGGAGCGCGGCGACTGCCCAGTCTCAACAGCCGGTTCAAGCCGGCGTGTCCGCGGCGGTCCGGGGAACGATCGAAGTCGCCTCAATCGGGGCGACGGTCGGCCGTCTGGTGAAAAGCGGTGACGATATTTTCCTCGGTGACAAGATCGACTCCGGTGACCAGTCCGGCATGCAGGTTCTCCTGTTGGACGAGACGGTATTCACCATCGGCGCCAATGCGTCATTGGTCATCGACGAGTTTGTCTACAACCCGGAGACCGATACCGGCAAAGTCGCCGCAAACGTCTTGAAAGGGGCGTTTCGGTTCGTGACGGGCCGGGTCGCCAAGCGTCAACCGGCGTCCATGTCGGTACGACTGCCGGTTGGCAGCATCGGTATCCGCGGGACGATCGCGGGTGGCCGTGTCGATGGCGATCGTTCTCTCGTGGTGCTGCTTGGTCCGGGGGCAAACACCAACAGTGGTGAGCGGGTGGGCAGGATCTCGGTTTCGAATGCCGGACAGACCGTGGAGATCACGCGCCCCGGATTTGCGACAATCGTCGAGGGCGTTGGTGTCCCGCCAATAGAGCCGTTCCGGCTACCAACCACGGAACTGGGGGCGCTTAGCCGTTCCTTGTCCCAACAGGGCGGGTCGTCTGATGCAAACAACGAGGCCGACAGTTCCACTTCCGGTTCCAAAGACAAGTCCGGGGACGACGGGGATCAGCAGTCCAACAAAGAAAGCGAGGAGACAGACAAAGAAGACTCCAAGCGCTCGGACGACAGCAGCTCGTCTAAGAACTCGTCAGACCAGGGAGGCGATAACGACTCCTCCAGCGACCGGTCGTCGGATCAAGGCGGAAGCGACGACAGCGCGTCTGGCGGTCGCAGCGGCAACGGACAAAGTGACAGTCAAGGCGACGGTCAGGGCGACTCTCAATCCTTCAGCGGCCAGTCTCAGTCGGACTCGGACAGCAATGACCAGTCGCAAGGTGGCCGGGGTGGCGGATCCGGAGGCGGAGATGGTTCCAATAACTCCGCGTCAGACCTGTCCGGACAATCGCAGGCGAGTGCCGCCAGTACGGCTACTGATGTGGTCGAAACGGACCGGCAGACCGAGTCCAGTCAGCGGGATCTTACCGAGGATTCCACCCAGGATGATCCCGACGGCGACGGCGAGCCAGGTGTGAAAGATAAGGACGATGACGACACCGCCGATAGCGGCGGTGGCGGTGGTGGCGGCTCGGGTGATGACGGTGACACTGGCAGTGGGTCCGATTCTGGCAGTGGGTCCGACTCTGGTAGTGGATCCGGTGGCGACAGTGGAACCGACACGGGTGGAGATACGGGCACCGAAGGTGATACTGGGACTGATGTTGGCGGCACCACGCCGACGGACCCGACCACACCGGACCTGATCGCCGACTCCATCACATCCTACGACCAGTTGCGTCAGATCCAGTCGGGCTCCCATACCTTCGCGATCACCTCGACGTTCACCCAAACGCAACTGAACAATCAGGTTGTTTCGATCGAAGGACGGATGCAGGTCGGTCTTGAGATCGACTTCGGGGCAAGGACGCTCGGCGGCGGGGTGTCCGCCATCACGTTGGACACATCATCCTTCGGCGGCAACATCTCCTATCAGGAGAGCCTGTTTCAGAGTGACTACACCAACGATACCGGCGACGTGGCAAAGACGTTCGGCACGGACGTGGAAGACAACCCGGTGATTGACGGGAGCCGTCTGGAGGTTCTGAACCGGGACGGCGTCATCGCGCAGCATCTCCAGGCTGACATGATCTACAACGATGGTGCCGGAAATGTCGGCAGTGGATCCGGCTTATCGCCCCAACGGGTCGCACAGTAGACGGCGGGGAGGAGCGGTGCCGTGACCCGTCTCCTGGCTCCCCGCGTCCTTTGGCCGCTTTTGCTTCTCTTGCTTGCGGTCGTTCTCCGGATTGCCGATCCGCCCGTGTTGGAAGAGTTCCGGCTGCGGGTGTTCGACAACTACCAGCGGCTGGCCCCCAGGGAGTATGTTCCGGCACCGGTCGTCGTCCTGGATATCGACGACGAGACCCTATCGCGTTTTGGGCAGTGGCCGTGGCCCCGTACTCTCGTTGCGCACATGATCGATCAGGCCTTTGTGTCAGGGGCCGCGGTCGTTGCGCTCGATATTGTCTTCGCCGAGCCGGACCGGACGTCACCCAACCGAATTCTGGAGAGTCTCGGGGACCCTGAGCTAATCCGGACGGTCCAGGCCCGGATGGAAAGCGGGGAGTTGCTGGATCACGACCAGATCCTTGCCGAGATGTTGGCAAGTGGTCCCACGGTCACCGGATTTGTGCTGACCGGCGGCAAGAGCACAGCCAAACCGGCCATTAAGACTGGGTTGGCGACAGCGGGCGACGATCCCTCGATCCATCTCCTGAACTACCCCGGTGTCGTGACGAACCTGCCCGAGCTAGAGCAGGCCTCTGCGGGGAACGGCAGTCTCAACGCCATCGTCGACAGCGATGGGGTCGTCCGGCGTGTTCCGATCATCATTGGTTATCAGGATGGGGTCTATCCCTCGCTGACCGCGGAAGCTCTGCGCCTCGCGGTGGGAGCGTCAACGATGATCGTGAAAGCCTCCGGCGCCTCGGGACAGACCGCATTCGGAGAGCGGACCGGTATCGCGGAGGTCAAGATCGGGCCGTTTGTCATCCCGACCGATCGCCAGGGCAACATCGTTTTGCGGGACACAGGACCTGTTCCCGAAAGGAGTGTGCCGGCTTGGAGGTTGCTTGACCCCTCTGCCGCGCCGCCGGACATCGAGGGCAAGATCGTCTTCGTCGGCACCAGCGCCGCCGGGCTGAAGGATCAGCATTCAAGCCCGCTTGATCCAACCACCGCAGGTGTCACGCTCCATGCTCAGGCATTGGAGCAGGTCCTTTCCGAAACGTATCTGGAGCGGCCGGACTGGGCGGCCGGGGCCGAGATCACCTTCATCACGGGCCTCGGGCTCGCGATCATCGTTCTGTTCGCGGTACCGAAGGTGGGCACCCTCGCGGCGACGGCACTGAGTGTGGTGGCCATCGGCGGGTCGGTGTTGCTCTCATGGCAGTCGTATACCGGTCAGGCGATGCTGTTCGATCCGGTCTATCCGAGCATCGTGGGCGTGATGATCTACTCCGGGACGTCGCTGCTGCGGTTCGTCAACACGGAGACCGAACGTAGACGCATTCGAACCGCCTTTGGCCGCTATATGGCCCCAGCCCTGGTTGAGCGGCTGGCGGAGGATCCGAGTCACTTGAAGCTCGGTGGGGAAATGCGGGAACTGACTCTTCTGTTCTGCGACATCCGAGGCTTCACATCGATTTCCGAGCGGCTGAACGCCGAAGAACTGACCGCGCTGATCAATCGTTTCCTGACGCCGATGACGGACCTCATCCTTGAGCAGCAAGGCACCATCGACAAGTATATGGGCGACTGCATCATGGCGTTCTGGAACGCGCCGCTTGATGTCGCCGACCACCGGGGGCATGGCCTGCGGTCTGCGCTCGCCATGAAACGCCGCCTCGTCGCGCTCAACGCGGATCTGGCGCTTGAGGCGGCGACGCATGGCGAGGAGCCGATTGAGCTGGGCATCGGGATCGGACTTAACGCCGGGATCGCGTGTGTCGGCAACATGGGCTCGGACCAGCGGTTCGACTACTCGGCCCTCGGGGATACCGTAAACCTCGCTTCCCGCCTTGAAGGACAATGCAAGACCTATGGGGTCGAGATCGTCGTCAGCCAGGAAACGCTGGAGAGTACGGAGCCTTTCGCCGCGCTGGAGCTGGATCTCGTCACCGTCAAAGGCAAGACCGAACCCATCCACGTCTTTACCGTGCTGGGGGAGCCGGAGGTGGCGGAGACCGCTGCGTTCCGGGATCTGGAGCAAAAGCACGCGGGCATGATCGCGGCTTACCGGGGGCAGCAGTGGACGGAAGCAAGAACCCTTGTCGCAGAATGCAGAGCGATGAGTGAACCATTCAAGATCCCCGGGCTCTACGATCTCTACGACGAACGTCTGGACCAGTTCGAACGCGACCCGCCGCCCGCGGACTGGGACGGCGTGTTCGTCGCGACCTCCAAGTAACGGACCCGCACGGCCCTACGGTTCGCCGAACTTCCCCGTGTTGATCACTTGCCAGCCGAAGTCGATGCGCGCCGCCTCATCGATCGGCGGCTCTAACCGGTCGTTCCGCCAGGCGTATTGAAGAAGATAGATGCTGCCCTGATAGTCGTAGGCAGCACTCAGCACCGCTTCGTAGGGGCGGGGCAGCACCCCTTCCTGAACCTTCTCCTTGGCGGGGTTCCAGCATCGCAGCAGCACGACATACATTTTTCCGATCAGCTCCGCCGGCATGGTCGCCGGCTGTACTTCCGAGCGGCCGCAGGAGTCCCTGTACTGCTTGGCAATGAACAGCGAGGCATTTTCAGGCGTGATGTCGTTGACGTTCTGATTCCGGACGGAGATCACCATGTCCCGCCACGCCCGGAACGTTTGGTCCTGCGGGACATGTTGAACGATCTCTCCCCCGGGGCCGGAGGCGGTGAATGCCTCCTTCCACCGGTCGGGAACCATGTAGGCCAAGGCGCCGGTTTGCAGGGCGATCCCGCTCTGTTGTGCATTGGCCTCGGGCGGAGTGGCCGCGGCCGCGAGCGTCGCTGTCAGCGCAACGACGATCGCGGCAAGCCCGCCCGTTCGGCGCAGGGGACGGCCTAGACGACCCCGAAGGCCAGCATGGCGTCGGCGACTTTCTTGAAGCCCGCCACGTTCGCACCTTTGACGTAGTTGCAAAATCCGTCCTCCTCCTTACCTTCGGCGAGGCAGCGGGCATGGATGCTCCGCATGATGTCGCGGAGCAGTGTACGCAACTCGTCCTGAGACCACGAGCGCCGTTCGGCGTTCTGGCTCATCTCAAGGCCGGACATGGCAACACCGCCGGCATTTGCGGCCTTTGCCGGGGCGAACAGGATCTTGGCATCGAGGAAGGCGTTGATGCCTTTGATCTCGGTCGGCATGTTTGCCCCCTCCGAGACCGCCATGACGCCGTTGGCCAGGAGTTCCTTGGCATCGTCGAACGAGATCTCGTTCTGAGTCGCGCACGGCATCGCCAGATGGCATTCCACGCCCCACGGCCGCTTGCCGGCATGGAAGCTGCCGCCGAACTTGTCGACATACTCGCTGATCCGCCCCCGGCGCTTGGTCTTCAGATCTTTCACCCAGGCGAGTTTCTCCAAGTCGATTCCGTTCGGGTCATGAATGAACCCACCGGAATCGGAGAGGGTCAGCACTTTGCCACCACGGTGATTGATCTTCTCCGCCGCGAAGGTCGCGACGTTGCCGGAGCCGGAAATCACAACCGATTTGCCCTCGATCGCATCCCCCTTGGTGTGGAGCATATCCTCCATGAAGTAGGCTGCGCCGTACCCGGTCGCTTCGGGGCGCATCTCGCTACCGCCGTACTCCATACCCTTGCCGGTCAACACGCCTGTGAAGTTGTTTGTGATGCGCTTGTACTGACCGAACATGTAGCCGATCTCGCGTCCACCGACCCCGATGTCGCCGGCCGGGACGTCCACGTCGGAGCCAACATGGCGGTACAGCTCGGTCATGAATGATTGGCAGAACCGCATGACCTCGGCGTCAGACTTGCCTTTCGGATCGAAGTCGGCACCGCCCTTGCCCCCGCCCATGGGCAGGCCGGTCAGCGAGTTCTTGAAGGTCTGCTCGAAGGCCAGGAACTTCAGGATCGACTGAGATACCGACGGATGGAACCGCAGCCCACCCTTGTAGGGGCCGATCGCATTGTTCGCCTGAATCCGGTACCCGCGGTTAACCTGGACTTCGCCGCTGTCATCCGCCCAGCTCACCCGGAAGGAGACGACCCGGTCGGGTTCTGTCATCCGCTCCAGGATCTTGGCCTCCTCGTAGACCGGATTGGCCGCGATGAACGGCACAATGTCGGCGGCAACTTCGCGAACCGCCTGATGGAACTCGGTCTCGCCGGGACTCCGGGCGATAACCCGCTGCATGAAGGTCTCAAGCTGTTGACTATCTGCGCCGCTCATTCCCTGTCTCCCCCCGAAAACGCCGGTTTACATCTCCGGCCTGAGCGAAGTGTTACCCGACGGCGGTCTTGGCACAAGATCGATGCCGAAACCGTCGCGTGCAGTCTCTCGTTTCGCAGTCGCACAGCGAGTACTTTTGACCTGGGTTGAAGCCGCGTTTGCGTCGCTCCGGCACCCTCCGATACAGTTTCGGCTAACAAGATTAAGAACTGAGGGAGGCAAAGATGGCTCAGTCGGCAGCGTTCGATCTGGTCGTACGGGGCGGGACCGTGGCCGATGGCACCGGCACGCCCGCGGTTGAGGCGGATGTCGCGGTCTCCGGTGGAAAGATTGTCTCAATCGGCCGGGTTTCGGGCGCTGGCGCCGAAGAGATCGATGCGCGGGGCAAGCTCGTCACGCCAGGCTTCGTCGACATCCATACCCACTACGACGGTCAAGCCGCCTGGGACAACCATTTGGCACCCTCCGCATGGCATGGAGTGACCACGGCGGTCATGGGCAACTGTGGTGTGGGTTTTGCCCCCTGTCGGCCCGAGGATAGGGATAAGCTGGTCGAGTTGATGGAGGGGGTAGAGGATATTCCCGGCCCGGTGATGCACGAAGGTCTTCATTGGGAATGGGAAGGCTTCGACGGCTACCTCCGAGCGCTCGAGCGCACGGATCGTGACATGGATCTCTGCGCCCTGCTGCCTCATGCGGCCTTGCGGGTCTATGTCATGGGGCACCGGGCGATCCGGCACGAGGCGGCGACGCCTGAGGACATCGCGCGGATGAGGGTGATCACGGCGGACGCCATCCGGGCGGGCGCTTTCGGCTTCTCCACCTCCCGAACCATCAGTCACAAGAGCCTCGACGGAACGTACACGCCGACGCTGCGCGCCCATGAAGACGAGTTACTCGGCATCGCCATGGGGATGGCGGACGCGGGCGCGGGTTTCCTGGAGACGGTGTCTGACTGGGATCAACCAGACCCCGAGACAGAGTTTGCGATGCTTCGCCGGGTGATCGAGGCGTGCGGGCGGACAGCGGTGTTCTCACTAACGCAGCGGCACGACCGTCCTCATTTCTGGCGTGACCTACTGCGGTTGGCGGGAGAGGCGGCGGAAGACGGACTGTCGATCCGTCCCGTGGTGGCGCCCCGGCCCATCGGTATCCTTTTGGGATTGGAAGGCAGCCAGAACCCCTTCAGCGGCACGCCGACCTACAAGACGATCGCATCCCTGCCTCTGGCCGATCGGGTGGCGGCGATGCGGACACCGGAAGTGCGGGAGAAGATCCTGGGCGAGGACCCGATCGCTGAGGCCACATGGCCACTGATCCGGCGGATCAGCTACTCGAAGATGTTCCGTTTTGGCTCGCCACCGAACTACCATCCGGCTGAAAGCGACTCCATCGAAGCCATGGCCGCGCGGGAAGGACGGACCGCGCCCGAGGTCGCATACGATATCTTGCTGGAGGACGAGGGGCGGGGCTTCATCTACACCCCGCTGGTCAACTACGCGTCCTACGACTTCTCCGCCTCGGAGGCGATGCTCGCGGACAAGACGGCGATCATGGGCCTGGGCGACGGCGGTGCGCATGTCGGCTTCATTCTGGATGCCGGGTATCCGACCTGGCTCATGTCCTATTGGGCGAAAGAGAAGGGCCGCTTTCCGATGGAGGAGGCGGTGCGGCGCCTCACCACGGATACGGCTTCCGCTGCGGGACTATCCGACCGCGGACGGATTGCCGAAGGCATGAAGGCCGACTTGAACGTCATTGATTGGGACCGTATCGGTTTCGGCACGCCCTATGTGACCCGGGACCTTCCGGCCGGCGGCAAGCGCCTGCTGCAGAAGTCGGAGGGTTATGCGGCAACTGTTGTATCGGGTGCCGTGACCTATCGTGATGGCGAAGCGACTGGCGCGCTGCCCGGGCGAATTGTCCGTGGGCAGCGCTGAGAAGGCTCAGCCGCCGAGATAGCCGTTCCAGGCGAACCAGTACGCGACGTGCCCAGGCACGCGGGCGAGTTTCTCACCGCCCGGCCCGATAAGCGCGTCTTCCGTGACCTGCCAGCTCTTCCCGGACTCATCCATGATCGCGTCCATGTCCGTGCCCTTGGTGAAGCTATGGGGCCCGCGGTCGAATGCGCGCACGGTGCGGGTCGCCGCATCACCGATCAGTACGACGTCCGAAAGGCCGACGCGGTCGTTCAGCACGGCACCACCGGCGAAGGCCTCAAGCGGCCACGACTTGGCCTCTCCCGGCGCGCGGATGCCGAAGGCGTAGTCTTTCTGCTTCAGCTTCGTCTCGTCGACCAGGGCGGGGAACATCAGATCCGGGCTGCCGAAGTAGTCCTTGTAGACGACGCCCGAGCCATAATCCCGAACGTAGCCTGTATCGATCGAAAGGACCTTGGTTCCGGGATTTCGGTCACGCCACTCCGCCCAACTCGTGATCACAACGGGCCGGATCTTAAGCTTGATGCCAGTACCACGCAGAGGGCCCGTAACCGGCTCCCCCGTGAACTGGTTCCAGAGGCTGTCGGTCTGGCGGTCGAACATCAGCTTGTTGGACCGGTAGAGAAAGCCGGAGGAGCCGAAGATCAGCGGCTCGTCACGGCCTTCAACCTCAGTCTCAAAAAGGATGCCCGCGCCGCAGAGCGTGCAGTAGGCCAGGGCAACAGGGACGCCGCCGATGGTCTCATTGAACATCTCGTGCCAGCCCATGATCCGGAGCGGATAGGCCCGTGCGTCGCCGTTGATCTCAACACCGAAGACAAGATCGTCGTCGACGAGATAGTCCGCGTCCCCCGCAGCGATCAGATCCGGGTTGTCGAGAGAGGGGATGCCGTCCACCCGGACACCGCCCCAGGTGATCTCCTCCAGCCGGATGTCCATGTTCGCCTGATCCCCCCGGTCGCCGCCCAGGAAATTCTGGAAGCGCGGATCGATGCGGTCGAAAAGCTCAAGCTTCAGCTTCTTGTAGCTGCTGTGCGGTTTGACCTCCGGGTGCTGTTCCTGCCACAGCATGCCGTCGAACCAACCGGAAACTTCGGTATCCGCAAGACTGTTGAAGGCCTGTGGGATGAGATTGAGGGGATCTCGCCGATACCGCATCGCCATGACCAAGGTCGGAAGAACATCGTCCTCCTGCCGTGCGACCAGTTCCGCCAGCGCCGCGCGTTGCTTGGTGTGGTCTCCGTAGAGAACGGTTCGCGACAGCTCCTCAACCTTCTCGTCGGAAAGTGGGGCGGCATGTCCTGGCGAGGCAATGAGGCCGAGAGGCAGGATGAGGAGGGCGAGGGCGCGTGCGGCGAAAGACATGAGCCGGTCCTTTGGACGGGAAACCATGCCCCCCACGTGCACCCCCCGCGACGGAGATGCAACATGCCCTCACCACTTCGTCAGAACCCGTGACGATGAAATCCAGACTGCCTGTCTAGTCCGCGGCCGGTACGCCCGCCGCTTCAAGCGCCGCCTTCTGCCGGGCCTCGACTGCCGCGACATCGAAGCCCCCGGTCAGGTCATGGAAGATCCTGTACCAATTCACCTCCGCCCGGAGCCTCATGAAGACCGAGCCGAGCCCGATCGCCGCCCGGTCCATCAATACGAACTCCCGCGGCGGCTTGACGCCGTTCAGGCGCTTAAGCTCGGCGTGGACCTTCTCTGCTGTTTCCCGACCGAACTCGCCGGATCGTAGCTCGGCGATGGTGCGGACCTTGTCTTCCATGAGGGGCGCGTAGATGAACTTTGCCCAAATGTTGAGAACGTCGATCGTCTCCTGATCAAGGTCCTCAAAGCCCCAGGCGCGGTAGGCTTCCACCGCCAGCTCGGGAACATCGTCTCGGAGCGCGTGGTAGAGGTCGATCACGCCCTTCACGAAAGTCGGTGGGAAGACCCGGATGCATCCAAAGTCGAGCAGGTTGATCCCGCCGTCAGACCGCATGGTGTAGTTGCCGAGATGCGGATCGCCGTGGATGATTCCGTAGTAGTAGAACGGCACATACCACGCCCGGAACATGGTCATCGCGATCTGGTTACGGAGCTCTTGGTCCTCATGCTCCTCGACGAACTTCATGAGCGGCATGCCGTCGAGCCAGCTCATGGTGATCAGCCGACCGCTGGACAGGTTCGGTACGACGTCCGGCACATGGATGTTCGCCTCATCCTTCAGCATGGCGCTGTAAAGGCGCATCTGTGCCGCCTCGCGCTCGTAGTCCAGCTCCTCCCGAAGACGTGCGGAAAGCTCCTGATAGATATCGGCCGTCGAGATGGCGCTGTCATAGCGCTCATAGATCGAGAAGATCAGCTTCAACTGTTTGAGATCGGCTTCGACCGCCGACTGCATGTCCGGATACTGCAGTTTGGCCGCGACCTGCTCGCCTTCGAGCGTCGTTGCCCGGTGGACCTGCCCCAATGACGCCGCGGAGGTGGCCTCCCGCTCAAAACTGCCGAACCGTTGCTGCCAATCGCGGTCGAGTTCGGATGCCATGCGGCGCTTCACAAAGAGCCAACCCATGCTTGGGGCGTTCGCCTGGAGGTGTGCGAGTTCGTCCGCGTACTCCTTCGGGATCGCATCCGGGATTGTGCTGAGGATCTGGGCGATCTTCATAAGCGGGCCTTTCAGCCCGCCGAGCGCCTTCTTGAGCTCTTCGGCGTGCACGCCCCGGTCGATCTTGAGGCCGAGATAGCGCTCACCCGCCACCCGCGCGGCCAGACCGCCCACGGCGCCGGTCACCCGTGCGTACCGGCGGACCCGGCCGCCGAGGGAATTCTGTTCTGTATCAGTCATGACGCTCATATGGATCACCCCGGCCCGGTTGTCGACGGGGTTCCGCTGTTCCTTTTCCCGCGCCGCCATAGGGTTTTTTCGTCTGTGCCCGTTTTCCGGATCACGCGGCGGCGTCTTTATCCCGATCCATTCCGTAGTCGCGGAGCACTGAGGACACGCGAATCCGGTAGCGCTGGAACATCTCAGTCTTGCCGCGCCGTTGTGCCACGCGGTGTTCGGCATGCTCTCGCCATTGCTGAACCGCGTCCTCATCCCGCCATGTCGAGAGGGACAGAAGCTTCCCCGGCGTCACAAGGCTCTCGAACCGCTCCACCGAGATGAAGCCGTCGATCGTCTCCAGATCCGCCCGAAGTTCGGCCGCGAGATCCAGATACTCCTGATGGTGGCCGGGCCTCGGCTCAACTTCGAAGACGACGACGATCACTCTGCCGCCTCTGCGCCGTCGCGCGCGTCCAAGGCGGCGTGAACCGGCTCCATGTAGGCAAACAGACCCGGTGTGCCGCCCGTGTGGATCCACCCGACAGTACCGTCTTTCGGGAAGGCGCCCGCACGCACCATGCCGATGAGGCCGGCGAAGGACTTGGCTGTGTAGGTTGGGTCGACGATCAGGCCTTCCATCTGCCCGGCGAGCGCCAAGGCTTCATGGGTGGTCTCGTTCATCTTACCGTAGCTCGGCCCGTACCAGTCGTCGTGGACCTGGATGTCACCTTCTTTTAGTGGGTTATCGACACCAAGCATCTCGCAGGCGAGACCGGTGATCTTGGTGACCCGGGCCCGCTGCTTCTCGGCATCCCGCCGGACGCACATGCCATGAACCGGGATGTCCGACCCGGCAAGACGGAGACCCAGCAGCGCGCCGACATGGGTCGTGGCACTGCCGGACGGAACGACCATGGCGTCAAGCCGATCTCCGTTGGCCTCAAGCTGGCTCAGCATCTCCAGCATAGCCATCATGTAGCCCATGGTGCCAAGCGGGGTCGCATCGTCGGATAGCTTAACCAAGAATGGCTTCTTTCCCTGGGCCTTCAACGTCTCCGCGATCTCCAGAAGGGACCGGTCGGCCGCCCCTTCGTCCTCGCCCACCGGGAACCGATGGAGCGTTGCGCCGAACAGCCGGTCCAGCAGCACGTTGCCGCTTCGGTAGTAGGTGTCGCCCATGTCGGCGACCCGTTCCTCAAGCTGGATATGGCAATCCATGCCGAGCTTGGCCGCGGCCGCCGCACAGGTGCGGACATAGTTCGACTGAACCGCCCCCGTGATGACCATGGTGTCGGCGCCTGCCGCTTCTGCAGCCCCGAAATACCATTCCAACGGCCGGGCTTTGTTGCCGCCGGTTGCCAAGCCGGTGCAGTCGTCCCGCTTGACCAAGAGGCGCGGCCCGCGGAGATGGGCGGACAGGCGCGGCATGTCCTCCAACGGGGTTGGAGCGTGGGCCAGCACCACGCGCGGGTGCTGGCTCAGGATGGCGCGGAGGCTGTCGGGCGTTCTCACTCCATCGTCTCCAGCTCGTCGATCATCCGCTCGATCACACCGAGACCCCGCTTCCAGAACGTCGGGTCGCTCGCGTTTAGGCCGAACGGCGCCAGAAGTTCCGTATGCCGAAGGGTTCCGCCGGCACTAAGCATCTCAAGATACTTCTGAGCGAACCCCTCCTCCGAGTCTTCGTAGACCGCGTAGAGGGAGTTCACCAGACAATCACCGAACGCGTAGGCGTAGACGTAGAAGGGCGAGTGGATGAAATGCGGAATGTACGCCCAGAATACCTGGTAGTCGTCATCGAACCGCAGCGCCGGTCCAAGGCTCTCGCTCTGAACACCCATCCAGATCTCACCCAACCGGTCCGGCGTCAGCTCACCCTGCCGCCGCTCGTCATGAACCCGGGTCTCAAAGTTGTGGAAGGCGATTTGGCGGACGACGGTGTTGAGCATGTCCTCGACCTTGGACGCCAAGAGCGCCTTGCGCTTCTTCGGGTCCGTCCGCTCCGCCAGGATACGCTTGAACGTGAGCATCTCGCCGAAGACCGACGCGGTCTCAGCGAGTGTGAGCGGGGTGCTGGACATCAGATATCCCCGGTCGGCCGCCAGGACCTGATGGACACCGTGTCCAAGCTCGTGCGCGAGCGTCATCACGTCCCGTGTCTTCCCCTGGTAGTTCAGGAGGAGATAGGGGTGTGCCCCCGGCACGGTGGGATGGGCGAAGGCACCCGACGCTTTGCCGGGCCGGGTCGGCGCGTCGATCCAGGCCCCATCGAAGAAGCGCTTGCCGACCTCCGCCAGCCGGGGAGAGAAGTCCGCGTAGGCATCCAGAACCATATCCCGCGCCATCGGCCACGACACCACCGTGTCGTCGTCATTCGGCAGCGGCGCGTTGCGGTCCCAATAGTCCAACTGGTCGACGCCGAACCATTTGGCCTTAAGCGCGTAGTACCGGTGGCTCAGACGCGGGAAACTGTCCGTCACCGCTGAGGCCAGAGCGTCGACCACCTCGTCCTCGACCTGGTTGCCGAGGTTCTTGGCTGAGATCGGACGCTCATACTTCCGCCAGCCGTCCTCAATCTGCTTGTCCTTCGCCAGCGTGTTGGTGATGAGCGAAAACAGCTTGATGTTGTCGCCAAGCACCTTGCCGATGGTTTTGGCGGCGGCCTTGCGTTCCGCCGTTTCCGAGGAGGACAACTTGTCGAGAACCTCGGCGGTCGTGAGCTCGCCCTCCATGAAGGGGAAGCGGAGCCCCGCCATGGTCTCGTCGAACAAACGGTTCCAAGCCGATCTGCCGGAGACAGATTTCTCGAACAACATCTTCTCCGCTTCGTCCGAGAGCTGATGGGGCCGGAACGCGCGGACGACACGGAGCCAAGGCTGGTAGTGTGCCAATTCCGGCGATTTCATTTTATCTTCAAGGGCTTGATCTTCGATCCGGTTGATCTCAAGGTCGAAGAACAGCAGGTCGGTGCCGACCGCGTTCAATGCTTCCTGCATCGACTGATAGAACTTGCCGTTCGCCGTCGAAGACATGTCGCCGGCGTAGACGAGGCTGGCAAAGGACATGATCCGGCCGATGATCTCGTCCATCCGCTCATATTCGGCGATGGCCCGACCGAGCGTGGTTCCGTCGAGGTCGGCAACTTTCCCGATGTAGGTTTCCTGGAACGCCTTGCCATCGCGGGCCAGCGCATCCAGATCCGCTTTCAACTCCGGCGAGTCCTCTCCGGGGTAGAGATCGGAGAGATCCCATTCAGGCAGATGCCCAAGTTCCGATTGTGCCGCGTCGGCCATGACGATATCCAAACCTTGAG
Source organism: Thalassobaculaceae bacterium (assembly GCA_963691835.1). Lineage (GTDB taxonomy): Bacteria > Pseudomonadota > Alphaproteobacteria > Thalassobaculales > Thalassobaculaceae. The sequence continues at coordinate 721,624 of OY829383.1, read as the reverse complement.
AAAATGAACGCCCAGTCGATATAGGCGAAGTGGGCGCGCTCGTGAATGGGTGGTGGCGGATGTGTGACACCCCGCCCGCCCGAGGGGAGGCATGATGGACTATAAGGCGATCCCGAACCTGGCGGAGATGTTTTACCGGCAGGCGGATAAGCTGGGCGACAAGCCGTTCCTTTGGGCGAAGTCGGGCGGGGAATATGTGGCCACGAGCTGGTCGGAGGCGCGGGAAGGCGCGCTGAACCTGGCTCGCGGGCTGGCGAGCCTCGGCGTGGAGGCCGGAGATCGTGTGGTCATCGTCTCCGAGAACCGGCCGGAATGGGCGATTGCCGACCTCGCCGTCATGACCCTGGGTGCGATCTCGGTGCCCGCCTACACCACGAACACCACCGACGACCATCTCTACATCCTCGACCATGCGGAAGCGAAGGCAGCGATCGTCTCGACCCGGCGCCTGGCCCATCGGCTGCTGCCCGCCGCGCGCTCGTCCACGTCCTGTCAGGCGGTCGTGACCATGGAGGAGCCGGAGGGCGATACCCAGGCCGGGATCTCCGTCTACGGCTGGTTCGATCTCTGCCGCCGGGACGGGCCATCGGATAAGGAATTGCGGGCCAAGGCAGCCGATCTCAAACGTGATGACGTTTCCTGCTTCATCTACACCTCCGGGACTGGGGGCAGGCCTAAAGGGGTGATGCTGACCCACGGCTCCATGCTGGCGAACTGCCTCGGGGCCTACGACCTGCTGATGGAAATCGGTCTCGAAGACGAGGTCTTCCTATCGCTTCTGCCGCTCAGCCACTCCTACGAGCATACCTGCGGGCTCTTCTTCCCGATCTCCATCGGGGCGCAGATCTACTACTGCGAGGGGCCGGACAAGGTCTCCCAGAACCTGTCGGAGGCGCGTCCGACCATCATGACAGCCGTGCCCCGGCTCTACGAGGTGCTCCACGACCGGATCCGCCGCGGGGTCGATAGTGCTGGCGGCGTGAAAGCGAAGCTCTTCCACCGGGCGGTGGAGCTTGGCCGGAGGAAGTACGAGAACAAGGGCAAGCTCGGCCTCGTCGACGGTATCGAGAACATCGCCCTCGACAAGCTGGTCCGGAAGAAGGTTGCGGGCCGGTTCGGTGGGCGCTTAAAGGCCTTCGTCTCCGGTGGGGCCGCGCTCAACGAGGAGATTGGCAAGTTCTTCATCGCGCTCGGGATCCGGCTGCTCCAGGGCTACGGCCAGACCGAGGCCTCGCCCGTCATCAGCGCCAACCGCTGCTTCAACGTGAAGATCCATACGGTGGGTCCGCCGCTGATCGACGTGAATGTGAAGATCGCGGACGACGGCGAGATTCTGGTGGCCGGCGAGCTTCTGATGAAAGGCTACTGGCGGGAGCCCGACCTGACCGCCAAGACAATCGTCAACGGCTGGCTTCACACCGGAGACATCGGCGTCATCGATGAGGACGGCTACATCCAGATCACCGACCGGAAGAAGGACATCATCGTCAACTCTGGTGGTGACAACATCTCGCCCGCGCGGGTCGAGGGGTATCTGACGGTCGAGCCGGAGTTGGCCCAGGTGATGGCTTATGGCGACAAGCGCCCCTACCTCGTCGCCGTGGTCGTACCGACCGAAGAGTTCATGGCCGACTTCGCCAAGGAACACGGCAAGGAAGCGTCACTCGGCGCGCTCAAGGACGACGAGACGTTCGTGAAAGCGATTTCCACCAGCATCGACAAAGTCAATGGCGGTCTCAGCAACATCGAGAAGGTGCGCCGCTTCACCATCGCGGACGAAGCCTTCACCACCGACAACCACATGATGACCCCCACCCTGAAGATCCGCCGCCACAAAGTACGCGAGGCGTACTGGGAAAGACTGGATGCCCTCTACGGCAAGGGGTGAGGGCATTCGCGGGGGTATGCGCCGGTTGTCTCTCTTCCTGGGGCTAAGTCCGTCCTCTAGTCGGAGGCAAGGTTCCGACTGAGCGGCTCGTCGTCTCAAAAGACTTTGGGCTCGTTGTTTGGAGTTCCGGTGTTCGTCGATGCTGAGACCTGCTCCGGATTGTCGCTGGAGTGATCGGGCGGTCGGTGCCGCACACACTAGCGGCTGCAGGATGGGGGTATCGCGAAGCCTATGCGCCTTTAAGCTTGCTTTCGGTCAGGAAGAAAATCACCTTATGATAGTATAGAATTCAATTACACAGTCTGGAGTTAGGCTAATGGGTCAGGTGTCCGCATCTAAAATGCTGAATGGGATGCTTGTTGCCGCTACAGTGATGTTCATGGATCTCCCCGCTTATGCCCAGACCAACACATGTTTTCTATCAACAGAGCAATTAGAGAAGCAGTTCAAGGACTATGGCTCTTCGGAAGAGGCAGAAGAGGATCAGTTGATCGTCGAGTTTCGGGAAATCAAAACGAATCTGTTCATCCGTGTTTCGTTCACGATCCCACCGTCCTCAAAGAACAGTATTTCGCCAGAAGCGGCCGTCAAAGCGGTGACAGCCGCCTACTTGGCAGTTGGTGGGCTCTCCGTTGAGCCAGAGTCCATGCAAACTGACGTAAGTGATCACAGTGACACCTTCATGCATCGGTATCTTCGGTTTAGAAAGAGATTCCTGGATTCATCGGCAGATTGTCTTCTGAAGTTAGCTCCAGACATGACTGTTCTAGAGTCTACCATCGAAGAGAGTCAAAACTATTGATTGAAGTCAAAAGCTTGCCTTCTCGCTGGCGCGCTGCCACCTGTTTTGCCCCGTCTCCTACCCCGCCGGGAGGTATCCGCGGATGATCTCCGCCATGCGCTCTGGGGAGAGGATGGGGGGCAGCAGGGTCAGGAAGCCGCCGTTCGGGTCCATCAGATAGATGTAGCTGCCATGGCTGTAGACCGGTTTGCCTTCGATGTCGGTCATCACCAGCTTCGACTCGACCTGGAAGGCGTCCCGGGCCTGCTTAAGGGCGGATTTGCTGCCGGTCAGGCCGATCATGCGGGGATGGAGGTTCGGCAGAACCTCTTGCATGGCCTCCGGCGTGTCCCGGTCGGGGTCAACGGTGATCAGAATGGGTTGTACCCGCTCCGAATCCGCCCCCAACTGATCGACCGCGTCCGCCATGCGCGGCAGGGCGACCGTGCAGATCGCCTCGCAGTTGGCGTAGCCGAAGAAGATCAGCGTGTGGCGCCCGTCGAAGTCCTGCTCGGTCCGGGTGTTGCCGAACTGATCTTCCAAGGTGAAATCGCCACCAATTTTGGCCCCGCCGAACGGCAGTGGTGGTGGGGAAGCGGCGGTGGCGTCTTCCACCAAGCTAGCGCCGGTAGCTCCCAATGCAATTCCCAGCGCACATGCTGCTCCGGTGAATGTAGCCAACCAGCTTTGCCGCTGAGGTCGGGTGCGCACGGCCTCAATAGTCATCGATGAATGCCTTGTCCGTGGCGAGGCCGAGGCCGAGATAGCCGTCCCGCTCGATCAGCGGCTTGATCCGCGGGTCCTTCCGGTACCAGCGGCCCTTCTTCTTCGCGGCCTCGGGATAGGTCTTGCGCCAGACCTTGGACCAGCGGTTGGCCTTCCTGAACTTCTCGGCATCGGCCTCCTTAATGAACTGGACCTGATAGACCTGCGTTCCGGAGTGACCCGCGAACAGGCCGTCAACCTCGACCATCTTGCCGCAATAAGGCAGCAGATCCTCAACGGCACCGGAGAAGATCCTTTGCGTGTTCTTGTTCGCGAGGATCAACCGGCCTTCGCCGTTCAGCAGACCGAGCTGGCGGGTACCCGCACCGCAGTTCGCCGGGCAGTCGCCGGACAACTCGCACAGAATGTCGACGACTTTCGCCTCGAACCTTGCCTTCTGCTCTTCAGAAAGACCCCAGGACTTCGCCTTGCTATCCGCTGCCTGCGCACCCGCCCAGGCTGTGATGGCGAGGGTGGCGGCCATGACTGTGGTGATGATGCGCGTCATTTATCCGTCTCCGCTCAGTTCAGGCCGGGAATGGCGAAGCCGGGGACCACGCCAAAATCCTCGTGGTTCTGATTGGTAATACCCTCATTAGCGACCACCTTTTCCACCACGATGTAGTTGAGCCCGTCCCGCTCGTAGAGGATGCCGTCCGCCACTAATCGGTCGGTCTGCACTTCCAGGATCGTCGCTCCACCGACTACCGGGTCCGATCCTTCGAACTTGAGAACCATGTAAACGGTCCCGTCATCGGCGAGCAGGCCGACGGGGATTCCACCCGCCGCACGCCAAAGCGCGCATGTATGATGGGCTGAGCCCACGACAGCCTCGGGGCTGCCCATGACGCCGGAGAAATAGCACCAGGTATCCATGATCTCGCCTGTGACCTGGATCCGTTCGCCCTGTGCAGCGATGGCGCCGGTCGCCCAGCCACACAGTGTCAGCGTGACCGCAGCCAATAGATTTCTCGTCCTCACACCAGCCTCCGTCTCGTCCTTGGGTTTCGCAGATGCCCGCGATCCCTGAGTTCTGAGCAGAAGATTATATCGGCTGCCGTTTGATGTCAGAATAGCCCTTCAACGATTCGTGATATTCGTTGATATTTGGAACAGCCTGCCTGGAAAAGAGTAAAGATTTGAGATGGTTAAGGCATTTACGGAAAGTTAAGCTTGTTTCAACTAATGTTGCTGATTACCCGCAGAGCAGATCAACAAGAGATTGAGTAAAGATTTGCTCTTCTGTGTGATGGAGGCAGAAGAATGCTGGTCCAGGCCCTTTCGAACGCGGGCGTGCTTTCGTTGGCGGCGATGATTCTTTTGGTTATGGGGCTGCGGCTCGACATTAGCCTTCGTTCCGCGACGCACCGGGTTCTGCTTGGCGTTGTTTTCGGTGCGGTTACAGTTGTCGTCGTAAAGATCCCCATCGAAATCCCGCAAGGGGCGACGTTCGACACACGGGCCGGCCCGGCGGTGTTGGCTGGCTTTTTCGGTGGCCCCTTGGCTGCCATCGTGACCGCGGTCATCGGCGCGGCGGCGCGCGCTTCTGTCGGAGGTCCCGCGGTCATCGGCGGGATGGTCAGCTTTGGGATCTATGCGGCCGTGGGCGTCGTGGCCGGCCGCATCATCTTCGGCAAGCTCCGGCGAAATCCCTCGGCTGTCGACTTCGTGGTCATCGCAGCGGTTTCGATTGTCGCCGTGGTACCCGCTTTCTTCATCGACAGAGGTGTGGCGGTCGGGCTCCTGATTCTTGAGAAGGCTTGGTTCATCCTGATTCTGGGCAATCTCTTTGGTGTTGTGACGCTGGGATTGGTGTTTGAGGAGGTCAGGCGATACCGAGAGCGACTTGTGTCCGCCGACCGGGATGTGATCACCAACAGTCTGGCTCGAGGGTCGGCCGGCATCGCCGTCTGGCAATACAACTTCTCGACAGACCGGCTGGAGTGGGACGATCAGATGTTTGATCTCTATTCCGTCGACCGGGACGGTTTTCGAGGCTGCTACCTGGATTGGCGAGACTGCATTCACGAGGACGATATCGGAGAGGCGGAAGCGGCGTTCATGGAGGCGAAGGAACAGGGCCGCAACTTCGAGCGCCGGTTCCGGATTAAGAGTAGAGACGGTGGCATCCGCTGGATTCAGGCGTTTTGTCAGTTCACCAAGGATCCCCGCACCGGGGCGCTTGAAGCCATTGGCGTGAACTGGGATGTCAGCAGCGAAACGGAAATGGCGGACCGGCTGACCCATCAGTTGGAGCGGTCGAACGAAGCGAACGTGGCGAAGTCCAAGTTCCTCGCAAACATGAGCCACGAGCTCCGTACCCCGCTTAACGCGATCATCGGGTACTCGGACTTCATCCTCATGTCCGGGGAAAAGTCGCTCTCCAAAGAGAAAATTATTGAGTATGTGCAAGACATACACGGCAGTGGGCAGCATCTCCTCGACATGATCAATGACCTGCTGGATCTTGTCAGGATCGAGGAGGACAGGGTCCGGCTGGAACTGGCACCGTTGAGTGTCCGCGAGTGCGTGTCCGCCGCTTTGCGGATGGTGAAATCCTTGTCGCTCCAAAGAGGGCTCAGATTGCGGGTTCTCCTGCCGCGCGGCCCGCCGCACATCGTTGCCGACAAACGCGCCCTCCAGCAGTGCCTGCTGAACCTTCTTTCAAACGCCATCAAGTTCTCGGAGCCCGGGACGAGCGTCATCGTCAGAGGCGCGCTTGATGACCAGGGGCGCCTGAAGCTTGATGTGATCGATGAGGGAAGCGGCATTCCGAAGGACCGCCTTGCCTTGATGGGCCGGCCGTTCGAGTTGCTGGATTCAACCGACACAACAAATGCCCAAGGCATCGGCCTCGGACTCGCCATAACCTACGGCCTGGTTCGGAGAATGGGAGGCGAGCTGAGCATCGACAGCACTGTGGGCGTCGGCACGACCGCCACCATCCTGTTGAACGCGACCACTGTTGTCCCAATGGCCAAAAGAGATCCCCTCGATGCCGAAACAATGTCGGGACCGGGTCGTGGTGCTTTGGCCGACGTGGGCCAGAGCGGTGTTGGTCAGGTCGGGGGGCGGGCCTCCTAAGACAAGCGGTGTGGCTTGCCGGATTGGGAATGCACGTATTGTGTGGTGACTTAGGCCGTTTGCTTGTATGCAGCGCCGATAGAGCGAAGTATCGGGCCATGAGTGAGCTTTCCTACACGCCGGGGCAACATGGGGACGGGTGCAACGTGGATACCGCGTTGCTGCCGGCGCTGGCCAAGCTCGGAAAGTTCAAATCAATGTTGGATATCGGCTGTGGCTCGGGCGCAAACGTGGATTTTGCCCGGTCCATCGGCTTCGACGCTTACGGAATTGACGGTGACGGCTCTGTGTTGCCGGACAGCCCTTACTTCGACCATGTCGACTACAGGGTCGGAAGCAGCCGCTTCACCGGCCCGTTCGATTTGGGCTGGAGTGTGGAGTTCGCCGAGCACGTGGATGAGGACTGCATCGACAACTTTGCCCGTGATTATCAGAAGTGTGCCTGCCTGATCTTCACAGCGGCACCGGAAGGATGGGGCGGGGTGGGACACGTCAACGAGCAGAGCGAGGCCTATTGGATCGAGGTCCTCGACCGGTTCGGTTTCACTCTCAATCGCCAGACCACTGAGAAGATCCGGGAGGCCTCCGTTCTGAGCTTTAACGGAACAGTTCGTTGGGCGCAGAAGCAGTTCGTCAGAAACCGGGGCCTCTTCTTCGTCAATCGGGCGATGCTCTGAGGCCGCGGTCTCCCGCACATCCGACCAGCCTCCCTCTTCGAGACCACCATGAGACGACGTCACCTTTCCCGCGAGCAGATCCAAAGAATCCTGGAGCTAAGGCAGCATGTTGTAACGGGAAATGACCGGATACAGGGATGGCTTCAGCGCGCCTCCGCCTTGGCTATCTGGGGCGTTCTTGAGCGACAGATCATAGACGGGATCGACGGGGACGTACTTGAAATAGGCGTCTACCACGGCAAGACCTTCATTTTGATGGTGAAGTCATTGAGCGCGGCTCAGCAAGCCGTTGCGGTTGATACCTTCGAGATGGAGTTCAACGTTGAAGGCCGACGGGAAATGGTTCAGTTCCGCGGCACGTTTGAAGACAACATGGCCACTTTTTGTTCTGACAAGAACGTGTCCATCCGGCATATGACTTCCCAGGCCTTTGGCAAGACTATTGGCGAGGATCACTACGGCCGGCATCGAATGATATCCATTGATGGCTCACACGCGGCGGTGGACGTTCTATCGGATCTGCAAATTGCCGAGAGACTCCTTGCAGAGCGGGGTATAGTGGTTGTCGACGACTACATGAGCCTGGTCGACCCGGGTGTCGTTGAAGGGGTTTATCAGTACCTAACCAAGACAGGCCCTCGGCCAACAAAGCTTATTCCGGTTCTGGTCGTTGAGGGAGATCAGCCATCGGAGAGCAATGGCGGCCACAGGTTGTTCATGTGTCACCACGAAATGCGCGACTACTACAGTCAGGTATTTATTGAGAATCACCCAGGAAAATTCATTGCTATCGAAATTGCCGATCAATTCGCAACGAAGATTCTGAGATTTAATGACGGTGTATTCAAAAGAAGATTCTTGGATTACGACGAGCTTGCCTCTGCACATGTGTAGTTTTTATCTCGGATGATGACGATATATCGCAATAATAATCTGCCCCGCAAATCTCATGGGTGACTGAAAGACAAGATTTACTGTGAGGAAGAATGGTGCCCAGGGGCGGATTCGAACCACCGACACGCGGATTTTCAGTCCACTGCTCTACCAACTGAGCTACCTGGGCGCCGTAGAGAAGCGAGTGTATAGACGCCTCGATCGGCGCTGTCCAGCCTCCCTGACCACTCGGCTTGCCGTTGTCGATGGGGAGGGGTAAGCACGAATGGATCAGAACTGAACCAGCTCTAAGATGCAACTCGATCAGGCCCTCCGTCTCGCCATTCAGCATCAGAATGCCGGCCGGCTCGATGAAGCCGCCGCCATTCACGACAGCATTCTGTCCGCCGTCCCGGATCACCCGGTGGCCACCACTCTCCGCGCGCGCATCGACCTCAAGCGGAACCTGCCGCCGGAGCAGCTTCGCGCATGGCTTCCCGCACTCTCCCGCGCGATGGCGATGGCGCCGGACTATGCGCCCGTCCACGCCACTCTGGCTGAAATCGCGGATGTAGCCGGCGACAGCGCGGGCGCGCGCGTGTTTTATCATCGGGCCCTGGCGTTGACGCCCGCTCACGGAGCGACTGTGCTGCTGCTGGGCAACCAGGCGCAGTTGAGTGGGGATCTTTCGGACGCGGAACGGCTCTACCGTCAGTGTTTGTGTCTGATGCCTTCAGACAGAGTGGCTTGGACCAATCTTGCCGCTACCTACCTGAAGCAACACCGCCCCGCCGACGCGCTTGAGGCGCTGGATCAGGTCATCAGCCGGGCCCCCGGTGATGTCCGGGCGCACGCTTACAGGACATCTGCGTTGCAGGCCCTCGGCCGTCAGGACGAGGTTGAGCGGATCGTCGGTCATGGAACGCTTGTGCGGCGGCAGGCGTTGAGCCCGCCACCTGCGTGGTCCGGCTTAGCGGCGTTCAATGCGGACCTGATCGCCGAGATGAGGGATCACCCTTATTTCTCGGGCGAAGTTGACCCGATGCGCCGCGCCATCCGAGGTGGCGCCGTCGTGAGGTTTCTAACAACGTCCCGGACACCGGCGGTCGTCGCTTTGGAGAGCATGCTGGTCAACGCGATTGATGCCTACGTCGCTGGTCTTTCTGCCGATGCGGCACATCCACATCTCCGGTCGATACCGAAGGGCTACACATTGGATGTTTGGGGTAACTTTCTGGGGGATGACGGGCATCAGGCTGGGCATATCCACAATGTGGGGTGGTTGAGTGGGGTCTACTATGCCGCCGTGCCGGACAGTGTTCATTCCGATGATACGGAGCGTCAGGGATGGCTGGAGTTCGATCGTCCCGGTTACGGTATTCCTTATGACGGCGATGAGCCGCTGAAAGCCGTTTGTCCGGAGGCCGGCCTCCTGATGCTGTTCCCATCTTATGTCTGGCACCGGACGATCCCCTTTCGAGGTGGTGGGGAGCGGATCAGCATCGCCTTCGACCTCCATCCAGCGACTTAGATGGCGCGGCGGCCCACAAAACCAACGGCTCGTCCGTCGCCGAAGCCGATTCCGCAGGCCCTGGCCGGGCAGTTGGCGTCGGCGGGCCAGTTGCTGCGCGCGGGAAGAGCGGTCGAGGCTGCGGATGCGTTTGCTGCCTGCGCCAAGGCAGCGCCGAGAGTGCCGGAAATTGAGAACAATCTCGGTGTGGCCCTCCGGGCAGCCGGTCGACCCGGTGAGGCGATCGCGGCGTTTCGGCGGGCGATCTCCGCCCGTCCGGATTATGGGGCCGCCTTCCGGAACCTCGCCCGCGCCGCGCGGGACGTTGGCGACACAATCCGTGCAATTGACGCTGCGGCGACCGCGCTCGATTTGCTGCCGGATGATGGGGCGGTCGTCGCGGACCTCGTCGACGCCCTTATCGCTCATCCCTTCGACCGCGCGGCCCCGGCGGCACGTCGGTCGCTTATCACACTGGTGGGCCGGGCGGATGTGGACATCCAGAGGCTGGCACCGACCATTGTCCGGTTCTTGTTGTCGCTGCCCGCAATCCGCAAGGCGTTGAAGCCAGGAGAGCGGCGGCTGGCCACCGATACGCCGCTAGACCCGCTTTTGGCGGCTGTCCTATCGCGGAGCATCGTGGCAAGCACGGTGGTTGAGGAGTGGCTCGTCGACACCCGAGACCGGTTGCTGGTCCGCGCGGCCGACGGGGAACCTGTCCTGGGTCACATCCCGTCTTTGGCGTCGGTCGCCCTGCAGTTTCATCTGACGGAGTTCGTGCAGCCTCTCACATCAGTCGCTGCGGACGCCATTCGCCGCGTTCGGGATCGAGTGGCACACGGTGATCCGGCCGCGGCACTGATATTGGTAATGACGGAACCAGTGTCCGGATCCGGCGCGGAAGACCTCTTGGCTGCGGCGGCGGACGGCGACCGGACCGTGGCCGAATTGGTGAGCTTGGCCATCGAGGAGCCCGCAACCGAAGCGGCAATTCGAGACACAATTCCTTCTTGGACGGAGATCGGGGATGCAGTCTCCGTTGCCGTTTCCCGGCAGTATGAGGCTCACCCCTATCCGCGGTGGCGCAGCATCGACCGCTCGGCGGCGCTCCCGCTTGCGCATCGCCTGGGGGAGGTCCTTGCCGGCGAGGACACCGCGCTGTTGAACATGTCCGAACCCGCGCTCCTTGTTGCCGGGTGTGGGACCGGGCGGCATGCCATTCGGACCGCGATGCGGATCGACGGTGCCGATGTGACCGCCATCGATCTCAGCCGGTCGTCGCTCGCGCATGCCCAACGGATGGCCGATGTGCTGGGGGTTCAGAACATCCGCTTCGCCCATGCGGACATCCTCGGGATTGCCGATAGACCGGAGCGGTACGACGTCATCGAATGCTCAGGCGTTCTCCACCACATGGATGAGCCCATATTGGGTTGGCGGCGCCTTGTCGGACTGCTGAAGCCAGGAGGGCTTATCCGGATCGCGCTCTACAGTCGGGCCGCGCGAGAGTCTTTCGCTGTCTTCCGGTCGCCGCCGCCTGAAGGCCCAGATGTGGCTGTTGCCGATGCCATTCGGCGCCGCCGGCAGGAGATCTTCCGCTTGGAAGAGGGGCATCCCGCCCGTGTGCTGACGAAGACGGCTGACTTCTACGCAGTGAGCGGTTGCCGCGACCTGCTCTTCCATGCCCGGGAAGTCACACTGGATCTGCAGGAGATCGAACAGTCCATCGACGGGCTGGGGTTGCGGTTTCTGGGGTTTGAGTTCCCAAGCGACGGCCCAAGAGCCCGCTACCGGCAACGGTTTCCGGACGATCCCCGGGCGCGGTCGCTTTCGAACTGGGCGGCGATGGAGGCTGACGATCCGGCCCTTTTTCTCGGCATGTATCAGTTCTGGTGCCGAAAACCTGAAACCGGCTGACGGTGCGGCTCAGGTAAGCCGCGCCAGCATCTCCAGAAACAAGGCGCGCTCGCGGGCGTCCAAAGGCGCCAAAGTGTCAGCACTCGCGGCGAAAGCCGTCTCCAACAGACGGTCGACGAGCGCCGTCCCCTCCTCCGAGAGCGCAAGAGCGGTGCGCCGCCTGTCCGTGGGATCGGAGGTGCGCTCCACGAGGCCACGGTCGCCCAGGCGGCGGACGACCCCCTGAATGGTCGCCGGGTCCATGGCTGTCAGTCTGCCCAACAGGTTCTGGGACAGCGTGCCGCGTTCCCGCAGCTTGGCCAGAGCCGCCCATTGCGTTGGTGTGAGGTCCGCCTCGGCGAACCGTTCCGCGAAAAGGGCCACGTGCCGCTGATGGGCCCGGCGCATTAGATGGCCGACCTGAGCCTCAAGCACGTACCCGTCGTCGCTGTCCTCTGCCATCGGCCGAACCAGTTAGCCCTGCGGCTTCACTTGAGGCGGGGTGTGCGCCCGAATGTGAAGCTCCTTAAGCTGCTCCGGCCGAACCTCGCTGGGGGCGCCCATCATCAGGTCTTCCGCCCGTTGGTTCATTGGGAACAGGATGACTTCCCGGATGTTCGGCTCGTCCGCGATCAGCATCACGATCCGGTCGATGCCCGGGGCGATGCCGCCATGGGGCGGGGCGCCATACCGGAAGGCGTTCAGCATGCCGCTGAACTCGGACTCGACCTCGTCCTTTGAGTATCCGGCGATCTCGAACGCCTTGATCATGACGTCGGGCAGATGGTTCCGGATGGCGCCGGAGGACAACTCCACACCGTTGCAGACCACATCGTACTGGTAGGCGAGGATATCCAGCGGTTCCTGGGTTTCCAGCGCCTCGAGTCCGCCTTGCGGCATCGAGAAGGGGTTGTGCGAGAACTCGATCTTGCCGGTTGCCTCGTCCAGCTCATACATCGGGAAATCTACGATCCAGCAGAACCGGAAGACGTTCTTCTCCACGATGTCGAGGTCGGCGCCGAGCTTGAGACGCGCCTGACCCGCGAGCTTGGCGGCGTCGCCCGGCTTGCCGGCGGAGAAGAAGATCGCGTCCCCGTCTCCCATGCCGGTCAGCTCTTTCAGGGCGGCAACCTTCTCGGGACCGATGTTGTTGGCAAGCGGGCCACGGCCTTCACCGTCGCCGAGGATGATGTAGCCCATGCCGGGCGCGCCCTGTTCCTGCGCCCACCCGTTCATCCGATCGCAGATCGCACGGCTGCCGCATTTCGGGCCGGGAATGGCACGGACGACCCCGCCGCCTTCGATGATCTTCTTGAAGATCCCGAAGCCGCTGTCCCGGAAGATCTCGCTTGCGTCGGAGATCTCGATCGGAATGCGAAGATCCGGTTTGTCGGAGCCGAATTTAAGCATCGCCTCGCGATAGGGGATGCGAGGGAAGGGGCTGGTCACCGACCAGTCGCTGAACTCCTCGAACACGCCGGCCATCACCGGCTCAACCGCCGAGAAAACGTCCTCTTGCTCGACGAAGCTCATCTCCAGGTCGAGCTGATAGAACTCACCGGGTGAGCGGTCGGCGCGGCTGTCCTCGTCCCGGAAGCAGGGGGCGATCTGAAAATACCGGTCGAAGCCGGACATCATGATCAGCTGCTTGAACTGCTGCGGGGCTTGCGGCAGCGCATAGAACTTGCCCGGATGCAGACGCGAGGGAACCAGGAAGTCGCGCGCACCTTCCGGGGAGGAGGCGGTCAGGATTGGCGTCTGGAACTCGTTGAAGCCCTGCTCGATCATGCGGCGGCGGATCGACGAGATCACCTTGCTGCGGAGCATGATGTTCTGGTGAATGCGCTCCCGCCGAAGATCCAGGAACCGGTACCGCAGCCGTGTCTCTTCGCCTGAGTCCTCCTCGGCATTTACTTGCAGCGGCAGCACTTCGGCGAATGACTGAACTTCGAAAGAGTCGATGCGGACTTCGACCTCGCCTGTCGGTAGGCGCGGGTTCACCGTATCTTCGGTCCGGGCGACAACGCGGCCGGTCACGGTCACCACGCTCTCGACTCTGGCCTTTTCGACCTCCTGGAAGGTCGCGTCCTCGATATCCACGACGCATTGGGTGACGCCGTAGTGGTCCCGGAGATCGATAAAGACCAATCCGCCGTGATCGCGGCGTCGGTGAATCCAGCCGGACAGGCGGACCACGGATCCGACGTCGGAGGAGCGAATGGCGTCGCAGGTATGGGAGCGATAGCGGTGCATGTTGATCCGAGGGGTATGGATAAAGGGTGCTGTCAAGGGAACGCGGTGCCGTATCACTTCGCTTGGGGCGGATCAAGCAGGCGGCAAGAGTCGGCAAAAAAAATAGGTGTTTAGGGCGAATCCCGCACTAAACCGTCGCTACTATCCCTTATGTTGACAGCAATCGAATAACAAGATCACACTAAGGCCGGTCAATGAAAAAATAGCCACATTAAAGTGGATAGATTCAACCGTTAGGGAGGAAATGCAATGATCGGCAGGCGACTATTCGGTGTCGCGGCCGCAGGGGCCCTCGTTGCTTCTGCGATCGCTGGTACGGCCTTGGCTGGCGGCCACGGCAAGGAAATCAAGATCGGTGTCATCTACGACTATACTGGACCGCTTGCGGCTGGTGGCTCGTCATTGCAGGCATTCGGTGCCAAGGCAATCATCGACCACATGAACGAGATCGGTGGCGTCGAAGGCTACAAGATCAACGCGATTTACGCGGATGCTCAATCCAAGCCTGATGTGGCCATCAACGAGGCAACGCGCCTTATCGAGCAAGAGAACGTCGATATGCTGCTCGGGTTCTACTCGAGCGCCCAGTGCGTTCCCGTTTCGGCCAAGGTCGACCAGCTCAAGAAGTTCATGTGGATCACCACCTGCATTTCACCGGCGGTGCTGCGCGACCGGAATCTCCAATACGTTTTCCGGCCACAACCCCATGGCGGAACCTTTGGGCTCGCATCTCCCAACTTCCTGGCGGATTACGCCACGGAGCGGCTTGGGATCGAGCCGGGAGATCTGAAAGTCGCGATTATCCATGAGGACGGCCCCTATGGCAGCGGCGTCGCCGCCGGCAACGAAGAAGGTGCGAAGCAGCATGGGATGAACATCGTGCTGAAAGAGGGGTATGCGGCCACCGCGCCTGATCTTTCCTCTCTCGTGACCAAGTTGAAGCGGTCCCGCGCCGACGTCATTCTTCACACCGGTTACAATCCTGACATCTCGCTGTTCCTGCGGCAGTCCCGCGAACTCGGCCTTCGGTGGAAGGCGCTGATTGGCCACGGTGCCGGATACGGCGTTCCTGCCAAGCTCTACGAAGCCGCGGGCGACGATGCCGACTACATCTTCAACGTCGACCCGGTCTCGATCTTCCTGATCGATCCGACGACGCTGGACTCGGGCCTCGGTGAGGTGACTAAGGTCGTTCAGGAGAAGTATCTGGCGGAAAACCCGGGCACGAACCCGAAGGCGATCTCGGCCCATGTCGGCATGGCGGCGAGCAACTCCTACCTGTTCTTCACGAACGTGCTGCCGCGCGCCATCAAGAAGTACGGCGGAATCACTTCCGACGCACTGCGTCAGGCGGCTCTTGAGACCGACGTCCAGACTGGCGGCACGCTGATGGGCTACGGCGTGAAGTTCAACCCGCCAGGTCACAAGATGGCCGGCCAGAACGATCGCGCGTTCCCGGTTGTCACTCAGTATGTCGGCGGCGATGTGAAGATCGCATGGCCGCGGGCGCTGCAGACCGCTGATCCGGTCCTGCCGCTGCCCGACACCTCGCCTTACGCAAAGTAAGCGAACGACACGCCACGGGGCCGGACGGTGTTCGGCCCCGGGCGCACTTCCTCTTTCCCACGCCTTATCGGGGATAGCGAGACATGGCGGATACCATCCTCAGCGTCGAGGCGCTGACGAAGCGGTTCGGCGGCTTCACGGCAGTGAACAAAGTGTCTTTCTCGGTCGACCGGGGTGAGATCCTCGGTCTGATCGGCCCGAACGGATCGGGGAAGAGCACGATCTTCAACATGATCTCCGGCACCCACAAGCCGTCAGAAGGTCATATCAAATACCAGGGCAGGGAAGTCGGCGGGTTGCTGCCAAACCAGATCTGCCACCTCGGTATCGGCCGCACCTTCCAGATCCCGCGCCCCTTCCGGCGTCTGTCGATCCTGGAGAACGTGGTGGTGGCCGGTTTCTTCGGTCAGGACGGCCTGGGATCGCGGTCGGAAGCCTGGAATGCGGCCGAGCGGGCGCTGGATCTCGTCGGGTTGCCAAAGAATCCGGAGGCCACGGTCGACACGTTGGGGGCGGCCGGGCTCAAGAAGCTGGAGTTGGCCCGTGCCTTGGCGACCGGGCCCGAGTTGCTGCTCGCGGATGAGAGCCTTGGCGGGCTGGACGACAAGGAGATGGACCAGGCCGCCGACATGCTGGAGCGCGTCCGATCGGAGATGGGCATCACCATCATCTGGGTGGAGCACATCATGGGCGTGCTGATGCGGGTCGTGGACCGGGTCATGGTACTTGACCACGGTGAGAAGATCTCCGAGGGGCTGCCGGTAGAAGTGGCGCACGATCCAAAGGTGATTGAGGTCTATCTGGGAAGCGCGTCGAGCCAGGCGCAGGCGACGGCTGCGGGCGGACAGGCGGCCGCCAGCAGCGAGGCGGGGGCCGGCGCATGAGGTGCCGCGCCGATCGACGGGGGGAGGCGGAGCGGTGACCGACGCACAGCAAATGTTGGCTCTCGACGGCGTCAACGCCGGGTACGGAAGCTTTCAGGCACTCTTTGACATCTCGCTAGAAGTCCGCTTCGGCGAGGCCGTCGGTGTGATCGGACCGAACGGAGCGGGCAAGTCGACACTGATGCGTGTGATCTCAGGCATGATTCCGCCGAAGGGCGGCGCTCTGTCCATGGAGGGGCGCTCGCTCACCTCGGTGAAGCCGCATCAGATCGTCGAGCTGGGAATCGCACATGTGCCGGAGAACCGTCGCCTTTTCCCGCGTATGACCGTGGAGGACAACCTCAAGCTCGGTGCCTTCCACCCGGGCGCCCGGGCCAAAGCGGCCGAGCAGCTTGAGTTCGTCTACTCGCTATTCCCCCGGATGAAAGAAAGGCGTGGTCAGCTCGCCGGGACCATGTCCGGCGGTGAGCAGCAGATGTGCGCGATCGGCCGGGCGTTGATGTCGGGACCGAAGATCCTTCTGATGGATGAGCCTTCGGCCGGACTGGCGCCCGTCGTGGTCCAGCAGGTCTTCGACCTCGTCCGGAACATCCGGGAACGCGGCTACACGGTTCTGATCGTTGAGCAGAACGTTGAACAGGTCCTTCAGGTCGTTGACCGGGCGTATCTGCTTGAGGCCGGGACCATTGTGGACAGCGGTGACGCCGCGGATCTGCGCGAGAGCGAGACGATCCGCAAGGCGTACATGGGACTCTGACGGGAGAGGGACGGGCGATGGAAATCTTCGACATCTTCCTGTTGGAAGCGATCATCAACGGCATTCTCTTCGCCGGGGTTCTTGCCTTGTTGGCGCTGGGGCTGAACCTGATCTTCGGCGTCGTTGACGTGGTTTGGATCTGTTACGCCGAACTCGTGATGTTCGGGATGTACACGGTCTATTGGCTGACCGGATATTACGACCTCCCGATCCTGGTGTCGGCTGTTGCCGCGATCGGGGTCGTCGCCGTTCTGGGCATGGCGGTCCATTTCCTGGTGATCGAGAGAATTCTCGATCAGCCGCCGATCAACCAGCTTCTGGCGACCGGCGGCCTCCTGTTCTTCTTCCAAAGTACGGCGACGCTGCTCTGGGGCATCGAGTTCAAGAACGTTGGTATCCGGCTTCCGGTTCTTGAATTCGCGGAGATGTACTTCAGCTATTCCCGCCTGATCGCGTTCGGCATGGCGCTGGTTGGCATCATCGCCCTCTACATCTTCCTGAGCCGGACCTACATCGGCACCGCCATCCGGGCCATCTCCCAGGACCGCGAGATCATGGTGCTGATGGGGGTGGATCAGAAGAAGGTCTATCTCGCCACCTCTGCCATCGGCGGCGGCCTCGCAGGCCTGGCGGCGGTGCTTCTGGCCCTTCAGTACGACGTGCATCCCTTCGTCGGGTTGAGCTTCGGGCCGATTACCTTCGTGATTTGCGTGCTGGGTGGGCTTGGCAACATGGTCGGCGGGTTCATCGCCGCGTTCATCTTGAGCCTGATTATCAATGTTGGCGGGCTCTACAGTGAACTCGAATGGGGCTACGTCTACGCCTTTGTCTTCTTCATCGTGATGATGTTCATCCGCCCCCAAGGCCTGTTGGGAGGGAAGTAAGTCATGCAACGGTTTCTTCCCTTCATCTTCGGTGCGATCGTTCTGTCAACGCCGATCATGGGCATCGCGCAGTACCATCTGCACGTGCTGATCCTGATCCTGATCTGGTCCTTCATCTATACGGGCTGGTCAATGATGGGCCGTTTCGGCCTCGTCTCGCTGGGCCATGGCGCCTTCATGAGCATTGGCGCCTATGTCACGGCCTTGCTTTGGAACTACTACGGGTTGACGCCTTGGATTGGCATTCCGATCTCGCTGGTCGTGGCGGGCGTGGTGGCGCTTCTGATCGGCTACCCGTGCTTCAACTTCAGGATCGTCGGTCACTACTTCGCGCTGGTAACCCTGGCGCTGAGCGAGATCGTCCGGCAGATCATCATGGCGACCCGGGATGTGACCGGCGGCTCCCTCGGCTACACGCCGGAACGGGTGGAGGGCGGCGGCTCCTCTCTCTACGCGCTGCAGGCCGGGGATAAGGAGACCTTCCTGGTGGTTGCGGTCCTGGCGTGGGTCGCCGGGCTCCTGATCTGGCGCGCCGTGGACAGATCCATGATCCGCTATGCCCTCGAAGCGATCTCCGAGGATGAAGACGCCGCGGCCTCGTCCGGGATCTACGTGACCCGCACCAAACTGACTGTGACGGTGATCAGCGCCGTGATGACAGCCCTCGGCGGTGTTCTTTACTGTCAATACCAGCTCTTTATCGCACCGGATGTGGTGGGCGGTATCGGTATCTCGCTACAGATCGTCTTCGCGGTGGTGGCGGGCGGCCTCTACACCATGTACGGGCCGACGTTCGGGGCGATCTTCACGATCCTTCTGGCGGAAACCCTACGGGTACAGATCGGCACATCCCTGGTCGGCCTCGACAACGCGATCTACGGAATCCTCTTGGTGCTGTTCATCATCTTCATGCCGAAGGGCATCCTTGGCACCGCCCTCGACGCCATCAAGTCCCGAACCTCCAACGGAGGCTCGGGCCGCGCCGGACTGGCGCCCGGGGAGTAAGGAAGCAACACAAGGCTGAACTGCCTGAAACTCTGATATGAGCTCGAATGGCCTTGCCGCCTGAGAAGCTGCGTTGAGTGATTCTGATAGGGCAAGCTCGCCCTGCGTCATCAGCATGATCTTTGACTGTGCAGGTCCAAAAACCGAGGACCGCGGAAGATTCCCCATTCGAGAGTGTTTGAGTGGAATGGGGATTTGTGATGTCATCCGCATGATATGCACTTATAGATTTAATTTGTAGGATCTAATGTCGTTCTTTTTGAGCGACCGAGGTCCCAATTTGATAGACAGTTTCCTTGGAAGTGATTTACAAACGTCTGGCGCAAAGAAGCCTAGCCCGATTGCGGAATCACGATCGCAATCGGGTCCTGGAAGCGATCCAACACTACGCTTTGGGTAAGCCGGTTGACTGCAAGAGCCTTAAGGGTCGTGAAGGCGAGCGTATCAGAGTGGGCGACTGGAAAATCTTCGTTCGGCGCAAGAACGGTGTTGTCGAGGTCATGGATATCGCCCGGCGAGGCCAAGCCTACAAACCGGGAGGCGATTAGGAGTGATTGATGAGTGAGAAGACCGACGTCACCTATCTTTTCGACGAGAACGGGACTCTAACCCATGCGGTTCTTCCAATCGCGCTATGGCACCGGATGGAGGCGATCGCCGACGATGCCTCAATGGACCTCGCCATGGAGGACGGCGGGGAGGCGTTCCCGGGCGACGTGGTAAACCGGCTGGCCGACGGGGTCAGTCCCATTAAGGTTTTTCGAGAGTATCGCGGCATCACGCAGGCAGAGCTGGGCGAGCAGGTTGGTGTCGATCGGAAACATATCTCCAACGTGGAAGCCGGGCGCCGTGCGGGTGGGATTGAACTCCGTCGCAGGATTGCCAAGACACTCAGTGTGGATCTCGACGATCTGGAGCCGTGGCCACAGGATCAGCCCGCCGTATCAGCAGCCGGTTGATGGGGCCGAAGGCGGCCATCAGTGTCCGGGTCTGATCAAGGAAGGCGGCCTCGTCGATCTTGGCACCATCTTCAGTACGAATGGCTTGGAGCACATCGCCGAGAGCTCTTTTGCCGTCCAGCCGCCGGGCGATGCCTCGGACCAAAGACGGCAGGGGGGCGGTGAAGGGAACGCCGCCGATCTCCACCTCTAGCTTGCCGTTGGGCTTCAGGCCTTGCGCCACCGTCTCCGGATCCAGATCCCGGAAGGCGAGGACGTCGCCGAGCCCGGCTATGTCCGCTGGTCCCCGTTCTCCTTCCGAGGTGGGTGCCGCGTAGACGATGTGCTTGGTCATCGCGCCTGACAGAAGCTCCGCCAGCGCGGCCTGGTCCGCCGTCGGCTGCGCGCGGGCGGCCTTCAGCAATGCCGGGTCGGAGAGGTAGGTGGCCGGATCGTACCGCGCAGGCTCGATCATCGTGAGCGGCGACAGCCCGGCCGAGGCCAGCAGATCAAACACCTCGCCGACCCGGTAGGAGCGGTCCCGCCGGTGCAGCAGCAGGTCGAAGATCCCCGCATCCCCGCCCTGGAAGTGATCGCCGACAAAGGGGTTCCGCTTCAGCCAATTGGTGCGTGGCAGGTCCTTCAGGAGCCGTTTCATCAGCCGGAGCCGCTCCCCATCCTCGGCGTCGTCCGCCAGCACGCCCATCGCGTCTTGCAGGTGGTAGACCCCCGTCCGTCCAAGGGTGCCGTAGACCATCAGGCCCATCCCGCCGCCCGGCGCCAATTGTGCCGCCAGGGCCCTGAGACCTGTCGCCGGGTCCGCCAGATGGTGGAGGACGCCGCAGCAGTCGATGTAGTCGTACGGACCTGGGGCAAGGTCTCCGACCGCCTCAATCTCCCCCTGTACGAACCGCACATGGGGGCTGAGGCCCCGTGCCACGATCCGCGCCTCAGCGATCCGGCGGGAGGCGTCGGATAGGTCCAGATAAGTGACAGACCACGGTCCTGTATCGGGGTAGTCGGCAGCCGCATCGGCCAGATGCTGGGCCAGCATCACCGTGGCGTCCCCGGTCCCGCCACCCGCCACCAGCGCGTGGAAGGGGGCGGACCGGTCCCGGCGCCCGGCGAAGACATAGTGCTCGATCTCCAACAGATGGCTCGGGGAGCCGGAGATCAGGCGCGCCGCCTCATCCCTGGGGTCGCGCGCGGGGTAGGGCCAGTGCTCGTACTGGTCCCGGACCGCGTCGTCGGTCGTCCTGTCCGTCAAGGCCGCGCCGCCCGCCCGGCTAGAACGCGAGGTCGGCGGAGGGGCGGATGGTGCCCACGAAGGTTCCCGCCCAGTTCCGGACCACGGGGCTTGCCGTCGCCTCGATCCGGGCGGTCATCGCTTCGTCCACCACGCCCAATTGCTGCAGGGTCCAGAGCATCGCCGCCTCGGCCCCGCGTCCCGCACCGTCATCCGCCTTGAGGCATACGCCGAGGCCGAGTTCCGGGATCGCGGCGGTATATACACCCTCTGCTCCGCCCTTCAGCAGCACCCGCGTCCCCGTCTCCGCCAGGACCGCACTGTTGAAGGAGCCGGTGCCCGAAATCAGCAGCGGAAACTCCGCGCATGAGGCGATGATCCGGCCGCACGCCGCCTTCCGCGTGTCGGACATCCCCTTCGGATCGGCCAGCCGCGCCATCGCATAGGCCAGCGACCGGATGGAAGAGCCGAAGACCGGGATGCCGCAGCCGTCGATGCCGCGGGCCGTGTCGGCGAAGCTCTCCCCCGCCATCTCCTCGACGATCGCCACACACCGTTGCTGGACCGGGTGATCGGGGGAGAGATAGCCCTTCACCGTCTCCCCCATATGCATGACGGAGGTCAGCATGCCCGAGTGCTTGCCGGAGCAATTGTTGTGCGCCCGGCCCGGCGTCTCCCCCCGGGCGAGCATCGCGTGGGCCGAGCCGTCGTGGTAGGGGATCTGCGGCCCGCATTCCAGATCGTCGACCGACAGCCCCAGCCGCCCGAGCCACGCGGCGACCCGGTCCGTATGCATCGCTTCCCCCTTGTGGGAGGCACAGCACAGCGTGATCTCGTCGGCTCCAAGCTCGAAGGCGTCCGCCGCCCCGGTCTCGATCACCTGCAGCGCCTGAAGCGGCTTGATGGCGGAGCGGCCGTAGATCGGCCGGTCGATCGCCCCCAGCGCGTGGACCGCCTTGCCATCACTGTCGACCACCGCGATTGAGACCCGATGCAGGCTCTCCACCATAGTGCCGCGGGTCACCTCCACCACCACGGGTGCCGCCGCGTTCTCGCCGAGATGGACGCGGCGGACCGCCTCCGGCGGCACGGTCGAAGCGTCGGGCGAGGGGGCCAGGGGGTCTGTCATTGTCCGGGTCTCCAGGTCGTATGGGGGCCGAACCTTGCCTTTCGGGGGGCGCCTGTGCAAGGTCGCCGCATGCGAGGATATTTCGGAATCGGTGTCGAGGGCATCAGCAAGTCGGCGAATGTGGGCGCGCTCTACCGCACCACGAACGCGTTCGGCGGCAGCTTCGTCTTCGCCGTGGGCAGCCCGCTCAAGATGCGGGACCTGAAGAACGTGGACACGTCGGGCACGGCCAAAAACCTGCCGCTCTACGAGTTCGAGAGTGCCGAAGAGATGCTGCTGCCCAAGGGCTGCGCGCTTGTGGGGGTGGAGATCACCGACGACGCGATCGAGCTGCCGAGCTTCCACCATCCCCGCATGGCCGCCTACGTCCTGGGGCCGGAGCGCAGCTCCCTCTCCGAAGAGATGGTGGCCCGCTGCGACCACATCGTGAAGATCCCCACCAAGTTCGCGCTCAACGTCGGCCTGGCGGGTGCGCTCGTGATGTACGACCGCCTCCTCTCCATGGGCCGCTTCGCCCCTCGCCCCACCCGCCCAGGCGGCCCCACCGAGCCCGCCCCGGTCCCGGAATTCGGCCGACCGCTGTGGGTCCGGAAGGACCGGAAACGGGCGGCGGCAGCCCTGGCCAACACCCCGGAGCCCGACGGCGGGGGTGTGGCATAGCCGAGGCTGTCGTCAAGGTCGAATGCATGCGCATTGGTACACTATTGGGTTTTGGGAATTGAGTTAATCATACTTATACTCGGCGCATCGATTGTTAATAGTGCAACTACCAATGCCAAGTTGTCTTTACGTGTATGGAGCCTGATGTTCCATGCCCCTTAAAATAAAGTAAAATAGAACTAGATTTGGCAGAGGATGGAGTGCCTCCTCCATTTACTGTTACACGCTTCCATTCTCTAAAAGTGTCGTTTCTTGGATTTCCCTTGCCATCCACATATTCAATTCTTCCAATGAATGGAACAGGATTCTCACCCACTGAATCAGGTGTTACACTAAATAGAGTTGGTTCCGATAGCGAATAGTCGGCCACCACGAGGATCCATTTAAATGGAGTAATATCAATCACAGTCGAGATGTTTTCATTGACCATAGGAATCTCCACATAAAATGAAAAAAGCTATAATAGGACTATCCGGATTATTTTTCAACCTAAGATATGAAAAAATACAACTTTTGTTTGTAGTTATGGTTGGCGCGCTATTGCTAGTTCCGATATTCGCTGAAGCGGATGAAGGGAGGATGGGCTTCTGTGTCGAGGGGGACTTTGTCGATTGCGGGTCGGCGGGTGTGGGGGCGTTGGCGCGGTTGTCGCTTGGCGCTTCGTCTGGGATGATGGCGGATCTCGTCCACCTCGCCCACGGCTCGGGCACGCCGGAGAAGGTGGCCGGGTACACCCGAATGTTGGCGCGGCGTATGGCGGCGCAGGGTTTGCGGGGGCAGGCGTTGGAGGCCTTAAGCACGGGTGTTTGGGCAGTGTTTACGACGCCGGGATCGCAGTGGCCCTCGAAAGCCATTCTGATGGGGGCGGTTGCGAAGCAGGCGGCGGCGTTGGGGCACCCGGACCCGGCGGCGCTTCTTGATCCAGGAGAAATCGATTGGCCGCGGACGATGACGGCGTTCCAGCGGATGGCGTTTCTTCGCAACCTGGGCAATGCCATGCTCGCCATGGATGCGGTGGACCGGGGGAGGGGGTTGCTCCTCCGCGCGCATCAGGAGGTGCAGGCCGCCCCCCTCCGTTTGGCCGACAGCTACGGGGACCGGGCCTCGTCCCTCGCGGATCTGCGGCGGAGTGCGGTCTACTACGGTCTCACCGATCTGGCGGATGCCTGGAAGGTGGAGATCGCCGGGCTGTTGGCCTCGGGCGACAGCAAACGGGCGATCTGGCCCCGGTCCATGGCCGAGGTGGAAGAGAGGGACCGCGAAGACGCCAGCCGTGCGGCCCGGGTCCGGGCAGAGTCCGGCGACTGAACGGCGCCCTGGCCAAACCGCGCCCTGGCCAAACCGCGCCCTGGCCAAACCGCGCCGTGGCCAAACCGTGCTCTGCCTACACTGCGCCCGGCGGCGCCCCGCCGCGCCGCCTCAGGAATTCGACCGCAACTCCGCCTTGGCGATCGCTTCCAGGTGCACCTCGTCCGGGCCGTCGGCGAGGCGGAGGGTGCGGGAGTGGCCGTAGGCGTGGGCGAGGGAGAATTCCTGGCTGACGCCGCCGCCGCCGTGGACCTGGATGGCCTTGTCGATGACGTCGCAGGCCATGCGGGGGGCGATCACCTTGATCATGGCGATCTCCTTCCTGGCGGCCTTGTTGCCGACCCGGTCCATCTTGTCGGCGGCGTGCAGCACCATCATCCGGGCCTGATCGATGGCGATCCGGCATTCGGCGATGGTGTGGCGGAGCGCCCCCTGCTCAGCCAGCGGCTTGCCGAAGGCGACCCTGTCGCGGGCGCGGGCCTTCATCATCTCCAGCGCGCGCTCCGCCTGTCCGATCAGGCGCATGCAGTGGTGGATGCGGCCCGGACCCAGGCGGCCCTGGGCGATCTCGAAGCCGCGCCCCTCTCCCAGCAGCATGTTGGCGGCGGGGACCCGCACGTTCTCGAACGTCACCTCCGCGTGGCCGTGGGGGGCGTGGTCGTAGCCGAAGACCGTCAGCGCGCGGTTGATGGTGACGCCGGGGGTGTCGAGCGGCACCAGGATCATGGACTGCTGGCGGTACTTCTCCTCACTGGGGTCGGTCTTGCCCATGAAGATCGAGATCTTGCACCGGCTGTCCAGCGCGCCGGAGGTCCACCACTTGCGGCCGTTGATGACGTAATCGCCGCCGTCCCGCTCAATCCGGCTTTCGATGTTGGTCGCATCGGAGGAGGCGACCGCCGGCTCCGTCATCGCGAAGCAGGAGCGGATTTCACCCGCCAGAAGCGGTTTCAGCCATCGCTCCTTGTGCTCATCGGTGCCGTAGCGGACCAGCACCTCCATGTTGCCGGTGTCGGGGGCGGAGCAGTTGAAGCTCTCCGGCCCGATGGGGGAGCGGCCCATGACCTCGCAGATCGGCGCGTATTCGAGGTTGGTAAGCCCGGCGCCCAGATCGCTTTCCGGCAGGAACAGGTTCCACAGCCCCTCGGCCCGCGCCTTCGCCTTCAGCTCATCCATGATGGGCGGGCAGTCCCACCGACTTGCCTGGCTGTCGAGCTGTTCCTCGAAGACCCGCTCCGCCGGGAGGACGTGGGCGTCCATGAAGTCGCGGACCCGGTTCTTGAGGCTCTCCGCCCGCTCGCTGATCTCGAAGGTCATGTCCTGCTCCCTATGGCCGCCGCGTTCGGTGCGGGCGCCTTATTGGTTTGCCGCGCCCGGCCCAAGCTGGGGTGATGGGGGCCGGGGCGGGATCGTTTCCGGGACTGTAACGGCGGTCAGTCTGGCCGGTCCATGGCGAACACCTCGCCCACGGCGGCGTAGTCCATGTAGCCGAGCCGGGCGAGGGGCTGGTAGGTGGTCACATCCACCTTGCCGTCGACCAGAAGGCTGTCGTCGCAGTGGATGCCGATCACCTGGCCGAAGCAGACCCAGTTGTGCTCCCCCTCGCGCCAGCAGGGCATCTCCAGCGTCTGGAGGTATTTGCACTCGAAGTGGACCGGCGCCCCCTTCACCCGGAGCGGTTTGACCATGGTCGAGGGCAGGCCCTCAAGCCCGGAGGCGGGCATTTCGTCCACGTCGCTTGGGAGGTGGGCGGAGGACTTGTTCATCTCATCCCGGAGGCCGTAGGGGACGATGTTGACGACGAACTCGCCCGTTTCCTCTGCATTGATCAGGCTGTCCTTCTTGATCCCGCCCTTGAGCGAGCCCGCGGCGAACATCACCACAGGCGGGTCGGAGGCGACGGCGTTGAAAAAGCTGTAGGGGGCGAGGTTGCCGACGCCATCCTTGCCGATGGTGGAGATCCAGCCGATCGGACGCGGGGCGACAAACGCCTTGAAGGGGTCGTGACGAAAGCCGCTGGCCTTGTGCTGGCCGGGTTCATAGAACATCGGGGTCTCCGGTGGTTTGGATCTTCTGCTTGGTCTAGGGGGCGCCGCTCAGCCGAAATCCAGCGCGAGATAAGAGGAAATGATAGAGCGGACCTGCTCCTCCTCCATGTCCCGGGTGATGATGACCAGCCGGGAGCGGTGGTCGTCGGACGGCCATGCGTCGAGTTTCGCGGGCGGGTGGAACATGTGCTGCACCGCGTGGACGACGACGGGCTGATCCACCTCCGTGACGTTCAGCAGGCCCTTCAGGCGGAGGAGATTACCGCCGTGCGTCTGGACCAGCATATCAAGCGCCGCGGCGATCTTGCCCCACGAGAAAACCTCGTCGAAGTAGAGGCAGAAGGCCCGGATGTGGTCGTCGTGACGGTTCACATCGTGATGATGGTGCCCATGGCCATGGTCATGATGATCGTGCCCGTGGCTGTGATCGTGATCGTGGTCATGCCCGTGATCATGCCCATGGTCGTGGTGATGATGGTGGGTCACATGACCTTCGGTATCGCGGTAGGCCTCTTCCTGAAGCCAGCGCGCCACATCCGGCGTCTTGGTCAGCGGGTTGTAGAGTCCGGCGCCGAAAAGATCGTTTGGGTGTGCGTCGCCGTGGCTGCTCTCGATCACGGGTGCTGCCGGGTTAAGCGCTTTCAGTCGGTCCTTGACGGTGGTGACCATGTCGGGCTCGGTCACGTCGATCTTGGACAGGACAATTCGGTCGGCCACGGCGGCCTGCTTCACGCTTTCGAACTGCTTGTCGAACTGGGACATGGCGTGGTGTGCGTCCACCACCGTCACCACGCCGTCGAGGCGGTAGCGGGTGACGAGGAACGGGTCCGCCATCATGGTGTGGAGAATGGGGGCGGGATCGGCGAGGCCGGTGGTCTCGATCACGATCCGGTCGAACTCCCGAAGCTCCCCCTTGGCGCGCTGCTTGTAGAGGCGCTTGAGCGTGTCCACGAGGTCGCCACGAACCGTGCAGCAGAGGCAGCCGCTGTTCAGCAGGACCGTATCCTCGTCCACAGTCTCCACCAAGGCATCGTCCAGCCCGATCTCGCCGAACTCGTTCACGATGACCGCACACCGGTCCATGTCCTCGTGCCGCATCAGTTGGGCGAGCAGTGTCGTCTTTCCGCTGCCGAGAAAGCCGGTGAGAACGGATACGGGCATCCGATCGGCGGGCTTCGGGGTGCTCTGGGCGCCGGTCGTATCGGTCATGGATCTCTCCCTAGTACAGGTCCCCTCAGGACTAGGCCGGACCATGGCCGGAGGTCGATCGGAGATCAAGCGGCATACGCGCAGTAGACTGTTGCCGTGCCCTCAATTCGGCGGCGGGATGAAGTGATCCCGATGGCCGACGTGGAGTGGGGATGAGGATGCTTTGCGCACTTCCATCCGCCGAGAGGCGCCCGGGACGCCGGCTGCGATCGCTGGGCCCGCCCAGAAGCCAACAAGGATGTCGAAACCTTTGTGGGAGGCATCGAGCGCCTGCCAAGGGCTATCGCCCTCAACGATGCCGCCGATCCGGTGGGTGGTTGTGATGCGTCCGATGGTCTCCGGAGCGGTGGGTCCGAGGGCAGGGCCAAAGCCTTTGTCGGAGCGCTGGTCAGCGGTGAAGTGCCGAGTGATCTCCCGGTCGAGATCGGTTTCGTCCTCCCAGGCGAAGACCCCGTCCCAATTGAGGGTCGTCAGGATCGCGGCTCCGCTCGCCTGCGCCGCTTCAATCAGACCCTGCACCCAGCTTTCCGAGACCAGATCCAGGAGTGCTGAGCAGGTGACGAGATCCGCATCGCCGATGATCTGCGGCAGGTCGGCGTGGGCGAGATCTGCCCCCACACCTTCGAACGTTACCGACGTGTCTCCGGAGGACCGCCCGAGCGCTTCCGACATGAGGGACGCATCTCCATCGACCAGACGCCAGACTTGGGGCCCGTCGATCCACGCAGCGATGCGGGGTACGAGATAGCGATGATTGCTGCCCGATCCGGCGCCGAGGTCGACAACGCGAAAAGGTCTCGCATGCCCGGCTCTGGAGCGGGCGAAGGCGAGCGCGGCATCGGTCGGCGCTGTCGCGCGGGCTGCGTGGTCCCACACTTCGCGCGCCTCCAGCCATTCCGAGGAGAAATCGCTCATGCGCCGTCACCGTCACCGGATGCCGTGTGCCGATCGATCGACTCAATGAAGTTCGCCTGGGCGTCGCTCCAGGACGGCAGCGTCCGTCCGGCGGCAAGCGCGCCTTGGGACAAGGTCCGCATTAACTCGGGTTTTTCGATCACGCCACGGAGGGCAGCCGCCAATGCGTTCGCATTCCCAGGCTCAACCAAGACTCCAGCCCCCGCTGGGACCGTGTCCGGGATTGCCCCGGCCCGGGTCGAGATGACGGGCACGCCGCGCGCGAGTGCTTCGGCAAGCGCCATGCCGTACCCCTCGTGCCGGGAGGGCAGGACGAAAAGCGAGGCCGATCGCCAAAGCTGCTCGAGCCTATCTTCGGAGACCTCACCATGACGGATGATACGGTCGCGGACTGGAGACACCGCCAGTTTGGTATCCAGTTCCTCGGCGAAACTCGGGTCCCTTTCCGCCCCGGCAAGATCCGTCCGCCAGTCCAGATCCTGGACCTGTTCCAGGGCGTCGATGAGTACGTCCTGGGCTTTCCGCCTCGACAGTGTCGCGACGCAGAGGATGCGCGGCGGCCCTTCCCGTTTTTCCGCGACTGGCCTGGGGTCTGTGCCCGGCAGGACGGTCGCCAGTCTGCTTGCACCAACACCGAAGTCTGCAAGACGGCGGGCCGTGGACGGGCTGGTCACAATGACGCCTGAGGGTGCTTCAAGCATATCGCGTTCGGCATCGAACAAGGCTTGGACCTGTCTGGGATCGGCGTTGTTTTCGTCGGCAAGGGGATGATGGATCAGGGCAATGAGCGCTAGGCGCTCCGCTTCCCTCTTCAACACCGGCGACAGATCCGTGGCGGCGAGGCCGTCCACAACCAGCACCGATCCCTCGGGGACCGACGCAATCTCGGAAGCGATGGCTACAATCGTCGCCGGATCCGCACCCGGGAAGACGTCCGGGGTCTCAATAATCCCGCCGAGCCGGTCCGCCCGCTTAAGGCCGTCGATCATTTGCCGGTCATAGATGAAACCGCCGGTCCGGGTGTCCAACGGTCCCGGGACGAGAAACCAGACCGGCCTTCCGGCCGGGGCGCTGCTGTCCGCTGATCCGGGCGGCACACCGTCCGTCATCCGGCGATCGGACCCTCGTAAGAGGCCCAAGCGATGTGCGACTCCGCCAGGGTGACCAGCATTGTCTCAAGCCCGGCGGCCCCCGGACCGAGATCGCCGTTGGCGATCGCGGCACAGAGACGGTCGTGAAGCGCTTTCGCCATATACTCGGTGGTCGTGTTCGCGCCCCGGAAGTCCGCCATCTCATCCAGGTTCTGGAAGGCGATCGGCTCCAGCACAGCTTTCAGCGCTTGAGAGGCTAGTCCGATGTCGACAACAAGCCCGTCGTCGTCCAGTGCGCGACGCTTGAAAGTGACATCGACGATGTAGGTCGCCCCGTGGAGCTTCTGGGCGGGTCCGAAAACCTCCCCTCGAAAGCTGTGGGCGATCATGACATGGTCTCTCACGGTCAGACTGAACATCGGTGCCTCATGGATAACGGATGCGGTGGCATAGGGTGGACAGGCGCCCTTCGGCAAGTGCGGACATAACGTCCGGTAGATCGGCGAGATCACTTTCTCCGTCGATCAGACTGTCCAGGCGATCGTCTTCGAGAAGGGTGAGAGCGGCATCCAGGCGCCGGGCGTGGGTCCACCGGGGGCGACGGGACGGGGACACGCTTCCCACTTGCGATGAGATCAGCGTCAATCTGTCCGGATGAAATCCGTGGCCGAGTGAGACCGTGACAGGGCGGTCTCCGTACCAGCTCACCTCCACCACCGTCGCTTCGGTTCCCGCGAGACCCAGTGCCGTCTCCAGCCCGCCATTATGACCGGTCGCGTGATAAACGATGTCCCTGCCTCCTGCCGCGTCCTTGGGAGAGACGAAGTACATGCCGAGCGTTTCGGTAACCGATCGCTTGGCCGGGTCGACGTCGATCATCTCCACGTCGGTGCCTGGGCAGCGGGCCGCGAGGTATCCGATCAACAACCCGACGACACCCGCCCCAACAACGCTGACACGATCCGCCGGTCCGACACCGCCATCCCAAATCGCGTTCAAGGCCGTTTCCATATTGGCGGCCAGGACGGCACGTTTTGCGGGAACGGTCTTGGGAATGGGGCGGGCCCAGGTGGCGGGCACAACCGCCCGGTCTTGGTGTGGATGCAGGACGAACACCGGCTCCCCAACCCGATCTTGGGGGCCTTCGACAATGCGCCCGACCAGGGCATAGCCGTACTTCACGGGCCCGGGAAAACCGCCCTCCTGGAAAGGGCACCGCATTCGGTCTGCTTCCGTTTCCGGCACCTCTCCGCGAAAGACCAGAGTTTCCGTACCTCGGCTGATACCGCTGAATTGGGCTTCGACCAGAACGTCGTCATCGGACCGGCCTGGCAGGTCGATCTCTCTGATGGCACCCGCACCCGGGGCCATCGTGAAATAGGCCCGGGCCTTGTTGCCGGTGTTTGGCTTCAGGACTGCCATCCGAATCAGGTCTCCCCTACCCGGTTTCTTCAATCGGCGAGATCGCCGTCCGGCACCGAACATGGCCGGTCCGGACTTGGGATGTTATTGCTATCGGACACCTCGTTGTTGGAATCACGATGTCGGCACCGAACCTTAAACAGATGGACGTTCGAGAAGATGGGCTGACCATGCTTCGGCTCAAGCCCGACGTGATTGAGAGCTTGGGATATGCGCTGGACCGCGTCTTCGTCGAACTGAACCGGGACAGGTCGTTGGCTGAGGCCAGGGGAATCGTCTTCGGCGAGGGGGAGATCGATGTCTTCAGCCTCAAGGATCTGGCGACCATCGAGGAAGAAAGGCTTGCCGCCAAAAACGAGAAATGCGCCGCGTCTCTGGCCCTTGTTCTAGGATCGCTCACCCAGGCTTTCGGTACCGCGATCTTCGGGGTCGAAGCCGAAGTTCTGGCCGGTGCGACTTACTGCCGGAAACAGGCACCGGGAAGAAGCGACCACCATCTTCCCTATCACCAGGACGCGCGGGTGGTGGGGCATGCGGGCCGGTCGATCACGGCCTGGTGCCCGCTGAGTTCGGGGACGGGCGTAACGGCGCCGGGTCTGTCGGTTGTGCCTTTCGCGCCCGGTCGTCTTTTGCCCATCAACAACGATTTCTATTCCGGGATCGTGGACGCTGAGCTTCAGCCGGTTATCGAGGCCCACGGCGAGGTGTCCCCGCCGATGGAGTTGGGAGACATCATTTTGTTCCGGGATGACGTCATTCATCGGACCGATGCGACCCCGGATATGACGTCTCCTCGGCTCAGCATCGAGTATCGGATCTTGAACACCCAGTCCGAGCCTTGGCCGGAGCAGGCGGAACAGGCGCGGCGGAAAGGTGTATCCGTCGGGCGCCTCTGAACACGTCTTCGCGAGACGGCGCCGGGGTCCTGGACACCGCTTTCGGCAGACATACCCTTTGGGTGCGCTTCTCACCTGGGAGAGACCCGATGCGGATTCTTCGAACCATTGCAGCCCTCGTCCTCGCGATCGGCATTGTTGCGAGTGGTCGCGCCAGTGCGGCCCCACAGCCTTACGTTTTGGACGATACGCACCTCTCCATCGCCTTTCTGGTGTCTCACATCGGGTTTGCGAAGACCCTCGGGATGTTCCGGACCGCCGAAGGCTCTTTCACCTTCGACGCGGACGCGCCCGCCGTTTCCGACATCTCGGTGGAGATCGACGCTGCAAGCGTGTTCACCAACCATGATCGCCGGGATAACCACCTGCGGGGCAAGGATTTCTTGTGGGCCAAGAAGCATCCGAAGATCTCCTTTGTCGGGACCGGCGCCGAACAGACGGGCCCGAAAACCGGTAGAATCATGGGAGATCTGACCCTGCGCGGTGTCACTCAGCCGGTGACCCTGGATGTCGTCTGGAACCGGAGCGGGGTGTATCCGTTCGGCACGAAGCACCACGCGATCGGCATCTCCGCGCGGACCACGATCAAGCGGAGCGCGTTTGGCATGACTTATGCGCTCACCGGCGATCTGGTGGGCGATGATGTCGAGATCATCATCGAGTTCGAAGGCATCCGTCAGGACTGAGCGGCGCTATCCGGCCTGGAACCACCATAGGACCGCCGTGACCGTCACCATGGAGATGCCAGTCGATACCAGGACGGCGGTCGAGGCGCTGGCAATCGCGATCCCGTAGTTCTCCGCGAAAATGTAGACATTCGCCCCGACCGGCAGGGCCGCGAAGACGACGGCCGCGGCAAGCCAGAACGGATCGAGCGGGATCAGGAACACCCCGATCAGGATCACCAGGAGGGGGTGCACGAACAGTTTGCCCGAAATCATCACGGCCGCGGTGCCAAGGCTGCCGGAGATCGTTCTGAGAGACAGACTGGCGCCGAGTGCGAACAGGGCTGTGGGCGGTGCGGCCTGACCGATAAGGGAGATGGTCTTGTCTGCGACACCCGATACCGAAAATCCCATGGCGCCCCAAGCGAGCCCGAGGACTGTGGACGTCACGATCGGGTTCAACGCGATTGACCGCATGGTCTGAGCGAGACTGGCCCAACTGCTCTTCCGGTCTCCGGGACCGACCTTGGCAAGCTCAAGCAACAGGGTGACGACGCTGTAGAGAAGCACGTCCAGCGTGATCACGATCAAGGCCGGTGCGGCACCCGCTTCGCCGAACACCGCGAGCATCAGGGGCAGTCCGAGCAGCACGCCGTTCGAGAAACTGCAGCCGAACCCGGCCACGGTCATTGCCGCGAACGGCCGTCTCAAAACCAATCCCACGAAGATGGCGCCGCCCAGGAAGACCAACGCCTCGGCGTAGAGATAGACCGAGATAAAGGCGGGCTCCCAAATCCTGTCCAGATCGGTTGTCGCCATCAGCTTGAACAACAGCGGTGGCATCGCGAAGTAGAAGACGAACGTCCCGATCGCCTTCACACCGCCTTCGTTCAGCATTTTTGCCTTGCCCGCGAAGAACCCGACGAAGATGAGCAGGAACAGCGGCAGGACGGAATCGAGAATGGTCAGCAAGTGGATCTCCGTGGCGGACTGCCAACGGCTTTTGGGTAAGCGTAGACTTCGGGATATTCACCCTTGTGGCCGGAAGGTCAAATGCGAAGACAGTCATTCACCAAGCTGAGCCGGAAGAACAACGCTCGCTGAAGCCCTTTTGGAGGATCGATAACGATGCATCGTCGGCAGTTCCTCGGCCTTGCAGCGATGATGACCCTTGCCGGATGCGCCGGACCATCAGGCATGCGGGTTGGAGACTTTCTGCCTGACACCAGCGGTCTCTGGCAGGCGCACGACCCGGACTCTCGACTGCCGGTCGACCACCGGGCCTGGAATCGCTTTTTACGGATCTACGGCCGGACCGATGGCGACGGCCGGACCCTCCTCGCTTACGGAGAGATCACACAGATCGACCGGGAGGCTCTGCTCGACTACATCGCCCGGCTGTCGACGATGCCGGTCGACCGTCTGAACCGCTCCGAGCAGCTTGCCTTTTGGCTCAACCTTCACAATGCAGCACTGGTTCTGGTGATTGCGGACGGATACATGATCCCGTCCCTTGCCTCTTTGGGCGCGACCACCGCCGGAGACGATCCGGTCATGGGGCCGCCTTGGGAGGTGCCTCAGGTAACGGTGCTCGGCCGGGCGCTGTCATTGCGGGATATCCGGAACTCGGTGATCCGGCCAATCTGGCGCGATCCTCGGATCCATTACGGCCTGTCGCTGGGTGCGATGGGCGGGTCGAGCATGCCGCAGTTCGCCTTCACCGGAAGCACGGTAGATCAGTTGCTTGAGGATGGGGCGATCTCTTTCGTGAACAGCCGGCGGGGCGTCAGCGTGGAGGGTCGTCAGCTCGTCCTTTCCCGCCTCTATTCCTGGTGGCAGGAGGATTTCGGGGGATCAGAAGACGCGGTGTTGAGCCATCTGCGGCAATACGCTGCCCCGCTTCTTCGGGCACGGTTGGCTGGGTCACGACGCATAGCCTACGCCTTCAACACACGGCTGGACGACGGAACCGGTCTATCCGGATGACCGTTCGATACTCTTCCCCATCTTCCTATCAGCCCGGGTCGCTTGCACCCGGACGGAACGGCCCTTAGCCTTCCCGGAACAAAAAGAAAGAAACACATAGGGAGGACGCCATGAGCGCGCTCGATCTCAAGGGTCGGGTGGCGGTGGTGACAGGTGCGGTCGGCGGGTTCGGCCGTGTCTTCACGCGCTCGCTGCTGGAGGCGGGGGCTAAGGTCGCCGCTCTCGACGTTGCCGAAGATCCGCTGCTCGAATTCGCTGCTGAACTGAAGGCTGACGGCCTTTCCGATCGCCTGATGACGCATCCGAATGACATCGGCGTCTATGGGGATTGCGCGGAAGCGATCGAGCGAATCCGGACCAAGTTCGGAGATCCGGACATCCTGGTCAACAACGCCGCTCTGGGCATGGGAATCATCCGGGCGGATCACATGACCAATCTTGTGAGCATCGACGAGATCTCACCAGAGATCTGGGATCAGTTCGTTGCCGTGAATCTGTCGGGCGGTTGGTACCTGACGAAGCTGACAGCACCAGCGATGGTAAGGAACGGGTGGGGCCGCATTATCAACGTGACCACCAGTTTCTTCACCATGCTGCGGGGGCGCTTTCACCCTTACGGGCCGTCGAAAGCCGGGTTTGAGGCGATGGCCGCGGGTCACGCGCAGGAGTTTGAGGGTACCGGTGTGACGGTCAACGTCATTGTCCCCGGCGGTCCGTCCGACACGGCGATGGTGCCGCCGGAATACGATGTGCCGCGCGACCAGCTCATCCCCACCACGGCGATGTTGGGGCCGTTCGAGTTTCTGATGTCGGGCGCCGGGGCCGAGGTGACTGGACAACGGTTCATCGCCGCCAATTGGGATGGCACCAAGCCGGTGACGGAAGCGCGGGCGGCCTCCGAGTCTCCCATTGCCTGGCCCGATCTCACCAAGACCGCCGTCTGGCCAACCAGCCGGGCGGGCGATCTCGACACCTAGGGGGGCTATCATGGGACGTCTTGAGGGCAAGGTCGCGTTCATCACCGGCGGGGGTGGCGGTATTGGCCGGGCGACAGCCGTCCGGTTCGCTGAAGAGGGGGCAAAGGTCGTCATTGCCGAGATAAACCGGGATCTCGGGGCCGAGAGCGAAGCGGCGGCGAAGGCGGCGGCGGGAAACGACGGAGGAGACGCGCGGTTCGTCGAGACCGATGTGACCGACCGGGCGAGCGTGATCGCGGCCGTCGAGAAGACCGTGGCCACCTTTGGCAAACTGGATGTGCTGCACAACAACGCCGGAGGCTCCACGCTTCAGGATGGTCCTGTGACCGAAGCGCCGGAAGAAGAGTTCTGGCGGGTGATCAAGCTGGACCTCTACGGAACCTTTCTCTGTTCCCAGATCGGGATCCCAAAGATCATTGAGGCTGGTGGCGGGTCGGTCATCAACATGGCCTCGAACGTGGCGCTGATGGCGTTGCCCGGCCGCGATTGCTACACGGCCGCGAAAGGCGGTGTCGCCTCTATGACGCGGTCGATGGCGGTGGAGTACGCGCCCAATAAGATCCGTGTGAACGCCATCGCGCCGTCGGTCACCTTGTCTGACCGGGTGAAGAAGCTGATCCAGGGCAGCCCGGAGATCAAAACGATCGGGGAGCAGCATCTCCTCGGCCTGGGGGAGCCGATGGATATCGCGCATATGGCCGTCTACCTCGCCTCCGACGAAAGCCGGATCACGACGGGGCAGATCCTGTCCGTCGACAGCGGCGTGACGATCTACTGACGTGAACCGAGACGAGGACAGATGAGGAAGGGGAGGACGACACCATGACACTGATGATCGAGCGTATCGGGCCGGTCCCGGATTTCGTCGCACGGGTGACGGGTGTGGATCTTAGAAAGCCGCTCGACGATGAAACGTTCGCCACGATCCAAGATGCTTTCCATCGCTATGCGGTTCTGGTGTTGCCGGATCAGGACATAGACGATGATCAACAGATCGCCTTCAGCGAGCGGTTCGGCCCGTTGGAGCGGGCGCTGAGCTACGACCAGTACGGCGGCGTCCGGCGGCCGGAGATCTCCAGGCTCTCGAACGTCGAGGAAGACGGCACCATCATGAAGCGGGACTGCGACAAGGCGGTCTACCACCGGGGCAATCTTCTCTGGCACTCGGACAGCTCGTTCAAGCCGGTTCCCGCAAACGCATCAATCCTGTCGGGTCGCGAGGTGCCGCCGGTCGGTGCGGATACCGAGTTCGCCGATGCCCGCGCGGCCTATGACGCTTGGCCGGGATCCCGGCGGGGCCACACAAAAGCCGACCTGGACGGTCTCGTCGCGGAGCATTCCATTGTCTACAGCCGCGGGCTGATCGTGGGTGACATCTTCGATGACGAGGCCAAGGCCCGGATGAAGACGGTGCGTCAGACCTTCGTCCGGAGGCACCCCGTGACGGGCCGCAAAGTGTTCTACGTGGGCAGTCACTGCTCGCGCATCCTGGGCTGGCGCGACGCGGAGGCCAGGGCGCTCATCAACGAGTTGACCCACTGGAACACCCAGCGGCGGTTCGTCTATGCCCACAAATGGCAGCCCCATGACCTTGTGATGTGGGACAACCGCTCGGTATTCCATCGAGGCACCCCTTGGGGTGATGAAGTGCACCGCAGAATCATGCACCGCACGACAGTCGCCGGAGACGGGCCAACGGCTGAGCAGGACGCGGCAGCGTAACGACTAGATCGGTTATCTCGTTTGAGCGACCAGTATCATCGACAGCCTGTCGTACCGGTATCGGATATTGCGAAGTCAGGATGATGATTTCACCTGATCGAAAAGACTCACGCTGGGGATCCTCCATATCACCCTCCGCCAAGCTGAGTTCGCGGCCTTTATCAATAACATAGCGTCACAGTCGAGCTTTCAACGCGAACGCCATGATGATCTTTTAACAAAGTATTTCGGGTAGGATCGCGGGGTCAGAAAAACCAAAGGGAGCCGTAAAGCTCCCTTGGCAATTGGCTCCCCAAGCGGGGTAACGGACATCCAGTCTCCCAGAGCCGCGATAGCCGTAATGTATCGAGAGAGCGGCATCTTGCAAGGAAAATCGCCGTTCCATTGCGCGGGGCTTAGGCTCTCGGCGGCTTAGGGACAGGAAGCCACTCAAGGAGCAATGCCAAAATCTTGTTGAATTCGGCCTCAGAAATCCGGGGGATATGCGGCGGCCGGTTGAACTGAGAAAGGCGGCTAGGAGCAATTGTAACGGGGTGATTGCAGATCACCCAAGAATCAGAGACCCCGTCCGGCCGGAAAGAGAGTTTGTGCGCCCAACGGTTGTTGTCCTGTGGCTCGCTGGATGTCGGCAGCACGGTACATGGGCCGGACAGGTTGTTCTTGAACGATACCACAACGGCAGGGCGACGTTTCCACATTTCGGGAAGCTGAGAATCAGTCCAGAAGTCGCACCAGTAGATTTGCCGAATGGATGGTGAAGCTTTGATCCGATTGCGGACACGAGGCGGTTGCGTTTCAGGTGGCGGCTCGGACGGGGGTGGATCGTCGTTCGATGCTATCATTCATTGAGCATTGACGAAGGGGCCAGACGGAACAAGGTGCAAAGTGCAGAACCCCTGTTATGCAAAGAGTCGGAGGTGGATAAGCCCCATTTCAGCCGCCTAGGTCAGGGGACGGAAGAAAGCCTGAATCTCGTGTGCGAGTTCTTCGGGTTTCTCCATCGCCGCGAAATGGCCGCCGCTCGGCATCTCCGTCCACCGCTGGATGTTGGTGAAGGTGTGCTCGGCGATCGACCGGGGCGGGCGCAGGATTTCCTTCGGGAAAGCCGCATGGCCGTGAGGTACGTCGATCTTTGTCCCTTTTGGAATGGGCCAGGGCCCATGGAGCCTAGCGTAGTAGGGCCAGAAGGATGACCCGATCGCGCCGGTAAACCAGTAAAGCGAGATGTCGGCGAGGAGCTGATCCTTGGTGAACACGCTCTCCACGTCGCCATTGCAGTCCGACCAGATGCGGAACTTCTCCGCAATCCAGGCGGCGAGCCCGAGCGGGGAGTCCGTCATGGCGAAAGCGAGCGTTTGGGGACGGGTTCCTTGGATGATCTGGTACCCAGCCTCCTCCCGCATGAAGACAGCCAACTCGTCCAGGTACTGTTGCTCAGCTGCCGAGGGCACCCATTCCACAAGGCTCGAATCCCGGCGGAGCGGCAGGTAGTTCGTGTGCATGCCGATCAGCTTGTCGGGGTGCGCGTACCCCATCCGGCAGGTGATGAAGCCTCCCCAATCGCCTCCCTGGACGCCGAACCTCTCGAACCCGAGGACATCCGTCATCAGCTTGGCCGTGGTATCGGCGATCTCTTCCACGCCGAAGCGGGGTTGGCCCGGCTTGAAAGACAATCCGAACCCGGGAAGGGAGGGGGCCACGACGGTGAAGGCATCCGCCGGATCGCCCCCGAAACGGCCCGGGTCCGTCAGGCGAGGCAGGATACGCATGAATTCAAAGACCGAACCCGGCCATCCGTGCAGCAGGAGCAGCGGTTTCGGGTTTGGCCCAACGCCATCGACTTTCAAAAAGTGCAGATCGATCCCATCGATCGGCACCATGAAGTTCGGCATCGATGCCAGAAGTTCCTCAGCCGCCCGCCAGTCAAAGCCGTCCTGCCAATAGTCGATGAGGGTGCGCATGTAGTCCGGATCACTACCGTATGCCCAGGCCTCACCTGGCATCCGCTCCGGAAACCGGGATAGGGCGAGGCGCTGACGCAGGTCGCTTATGGCCTGTTCCGGGACGGTGTAGCGAAACGGCGTTGGCGTCATCCCTTCTTCCCCCCGTAACTCCGGGCCATGCCGATGGCGGGGTCGGCAAACGCGCCGAATGGGGGATAGGGATAGCGGAGGCCGTTCTTGGAGAGGTGCTCGAGCCCCGCGACGCCTCTTAGAAACTCATCCGGTGGACAGGCCATCAGAAGCTCGTCGTCGGCGACACCCCCGTACCGGCGTTCGGCGTAGCAGGGGATCGAGAGGCTGGTTTTCTTCTGCGCGAGCGCCCGGCCCCAACTGTCTGCGCAGGCGCTCTCACCTGTGATGTTGAAGTCGTAGCGTTCATAGGTGTCGTACTGGAGGCCATTGATGAACAGGATCATCTGACCTGGCGAGGCATAGAAGAGGCAGATGTCCGGCGGGTCCAGACGGCCGGACCGGAGAGGGGAGGCGCACAGCCCGCTGTACCGGCCGGCGGGGACGCGCGGCATCTCCGCCTGGTGCCGCCGGGCGGCTTCCTGATTGCCAAACCACACTCCGTTCATCTGCTCGCCGGAGGCCAGGGCTTCAGGCACTTCTTCGAGCCCGATATTGGCGCCGCAACTCGCATTGGGGCGGAGGTTGTCTTTCACCACGCCCAAGGTGAAACCGGCTGTGCGAACTTGGGTCACGAGTTGGCACGTCGTGAAGGGAATGCCGTCCATCGGCGTCCGGATTCCGGGGACGGCCATCATCTCATCAGCGTCCTCGAACAACTTCATGCTGAAGGGCAGAGTCCGAAGCCGTAGCAGCTCCGAAAGCCTTTCCGCCGCCCCTTTGACTTCCGTCGCACCGATATCCGTCATCACC
The DNA here is from genome assembly GCA_963691835.1 of Thalassobaculaceae bacterium. Taxonomy (GTDB): domain Bacteria; phylum Pseudomonadota; class Alphaproteobacteria; order Thalassobaculales; family Thalassobaculaceae. The sequence goes on along the minus strand of OY829383.1, from coordinate 681,704 downwards.
GTCTCCTCACCCGTTATTTTGGTGCTAGCCTGCGACGCCGTGCACCGGGCGGCAAGACCTGGTGGGCGTCTTTGGAGGAGGAAGCATGCCGCGCGCGTTCGAAGGCATCCTGGTTATCGATTTTACGCAGGTCCTTTCGGGGCCCTACCTGACGGCGCAACTCGCGCTGGAAGGGGCGGACGTGATCAAGGTCGAGCCGCCAAACGGCGACCAGATGCGCAACCGGATGATTCCAAGTCCACACATGGATCACGACATGGCCTCGGCTTTCCTGGCGTTGAACCACGGCAAGCGCAGTGTCGTGCTCGATATGAAAACGGACGAGGGGCGCGGGGCGGCCCGGGAGATGGTCAAGAAAGCGGACGTGGTCGTTCAGAACTTCCGCGGCGGTGTGGCGGAGCGTCTCGGCCTTGGTTGGGAGGACGTGAAAGCGATCAACCCGCGTGCGATCTACTGTCAGATCACCGGCTACGGCACCGGCGGGCCGAAAGGCAAAGAGCCAGCCTACGACGGGGCCATTCAAGCGGCTTCGGGGATGATGTCAACGAACGGACATCCGGAAACCGGCCCGACACGCACGGGGTACTTTCCCGTGGATCTGTTCAGCGGAATGACAGCTGCCTATGCCGTCGCGGCGGCGCTGTTCCGGAGGGAGCGGACCGGGCTCGGTCAGATGCTCGACGTCTCGATGCTGGATGCCGCGTTGAACATGCAGGCGCCATCCATGGGACAATGGCTGGTGGACGGGTTTGAGAACACGCTGATCGGCAACTCGTCGGCCACCCTCCTGCCCACCGCGGGCAGCTTCGCGTGCAGCGAGGGGAGCGTTCTGGTCGCCGCGACCATGCAGGCCCATGTGGAGGCCATGTTCGAAGGGCTGGGCATCGGCGCGCAGATGAGTGATCCGAGGCTCGCCGACACCAAATCGCGGATCGCGAACAAGGACCATGTCCTCGGTGTCCTTACGGACGCTTTCAGGACCAATACGGCGCGGCATTGGTCTGCGGAACTTGGCAAACGAGGCGTCCCGATCGCGGAGGTTCGGACGATTGCGGACGCGGTGACAGAGCCGCAACTCGACCACCGCGGCACGTTGGTGGAGGTTCCGGCCCCGCAGGGTTTCGATGGCCCGGTCCGTTTGGTCGGCCCTGCCTACACTGCTGCCGACGACGGTCCCGTTGTCACCCGAACGCCGCCCGGTCTTGGCGAGCACACCGCCGAGGTCCTTTCGGAGTTTGGCCTCGACCATCCGGCGGCGAAGTGACGAGGTGCTTGGTCTGAGCTTTCGTTTCTCTCACCACTGAGAAACGCACCAACGGTCAAGGAACCTCCTAGGTCTTGGCGTATTTCCCTGACAGTTGATGGGTGAAGCGCCCGGGCAGTCCCTGTGCCGCATGCTCGCTGCGGGTGGTTCGGGCCCAGGTCCGTTTCAGGTCATCCCGAACGGAGAACGCCAAAGTGCCGAGGCCTTCGACGGACAGAGTGATCTGGTCTCCGTCCTGGAAGGCGCTCAAGCCCCGGTGATTGGTTCCAGTGGCGAGAATATCCCCCGGCTCCAAGGTATGCAGACTGCTGGCCCAGGCGAGGCTCTTCGGAATTGAGTGCGCCATGTCGCTGGTCCGGAACTTCTGCATCACGGTGCCATTCACTGTAAGCTCCACGCCCAGGTCTTGGGGGTTGGGAACCTCGTCCGCGGTGACGATGATGGGGCCGATGGGGGCGAAGGTGTCGCGGGATTTAGCCTGGAAGAAGACATTGCCTTCCGGCGGCAGGCCACGTGCGGAGCCATCGATAAAGTTCATGTATCCGAAGATATGACCCATGGCGTCGGCTTCAGAGACACTGGTCGCTCGCTTCCCGATCACGACGGCGAGTTCCGCCTCACCCTCGAAGATGGCCGCGGGCACGTCGGGGAGGACCATCGTATCACCCGGTCCAATCACGGCGCTTGGGCTCTTGTGGAAGCCGTTGATCGGCGGCGGCGCGGGAAGGGTGCCGTCTTCCATATAGTTCACGGCCATGCAATCGATCTGGCGAGGACACGGAAGAGGTGGGCGAAGGGTGACCTCGGATAGGGGGCGACTGGATCCGGACGCTGCCGCCGTGGCAATCAGGTCCCGGTAGTCCGCGTATCCCGCGATCACGCCATTGATCAGTGTCTCAGAGTCCGTCCATAAAGTTCATGTTTGTTTCAAGCGGCGTACCATGATCTTGATCATGGCGAGGTAGATGAAGGCGGTGGCGGTTCGCGCCCGCGCCTCGAAGTCTCGGGCGAGCCTTCGGTTGCGCGAGATCCAGGCCAGCGTGCGTTCGACGATCCAGCGCTTGGCCTGCACCATGAAGCCCTTGGCGCCGTCGCTCCGCTTGATGATTTCCAGCCGCCAGGGCCCGGTCTTGGCCACCGCCTTGGCGGCTTTCGGCCCCTGGTAGCCGGCATCGGCGAAGACCACCTCGATGAATGGAAACCGTCGCCGCACCCGCTTGCTCAAAACCAAGGCCGCGCCGTCGCGGTCCTGAATGTCGGCTGGATGCACCACCGCCGTGAGCAGCAGTCCGCCATGGTCAGTGAGGATGTGGCGCTTCACGCCGCGCGTCTTCTTGCCCGCGTCATAGCCGATCGGGTCAAGCGACGCCCCCCTTTTTGCGCCGATTTGGCGCTTTGGCTGTCGATAATCGCGGCGCTCGGTTGCCCCTCTCGGCCTTCCGCCTCGCGCAACGCCACATAGAGCGTATCGTGCATCCGCTCGAGCGTGCCGTCCCAGGCCCACAGATCGAAATACCCATGCACCGTGCTCTTCGGCGGAAAGTCCTTCGGCAAATGGCGCCACGGGCAGCCGGTCTCCAGAACATAGAGCAAGCCATTGATCACCGCGCGAACGTCAACCGACCGCTTGCGGCCGCCATGCCGGGCCGGCGGGATCAACGGCGCCAGAACCGACCACTCTTCGTCCGTCAGATCACTCGGGTACCGAAGGCCCCGGCGCTCATAACGGGCACGGTTTTCTTTCGTCCACATCTGGTAGCTCCCTCATCAATCGCTACAAGATAGTGAATCACAAACGATTCCAACGATTCAATGACTTTGTGGACGGGCTCTCAGGGTTGAGACGTGGCACACCGGACAATGCGTCCGTCACATCGACCACACCAGTTTCGTGAAGCACGCCAAGGCGCCAGTCATCGAAGTACAGGAACCGCATCTTTCCCTCCCGATCATTTCTCGTTCTGAGCCGACGCTAGTCCCAGACGTGCGGTGCCGCAAGCGGACGGGCGCACAATCTTGGTTGTTTGGTTTAGTATTTATGCGCTTGTCTCTTCAAAGCAGGTCTATTGTTCTGAGTATTCTCCAGATTCAAAAACCAGAAATCAGTAAGGGAAAAATAAATTCGATCTCATATTGGTGCTTTTCCTTTCTTTGACATGCAGCCTCAGCTTAGATGTCTGACAGTTGGTTTTGGGGCGGGCGAATGAAGCCAGTTATAGGCATTACGACTTACGGCCGTTTTGAGCATCAGTTACAGAGTACTCACTATGACTCGCTCTATTACCTGCCTGCTGACTACCCGGACGCCATAAGAAGGGCTGGCGGCATTCCCGTCATGCTTCCACCGGGGGATGGGTTGTTCCCGGATGTGCTGGACCGGATTGACGGTCTCATCTTCTCGGGCGGAGCCGATATCGACCCGGATCGCTATGGCGGAGATAGAGACCACCCGGCACTCGGTCCGCTGGACGCCGAACGCGACACCGCGGAAATCGATGGACTGAGGGCCGCGATTGAGCGAGGCGACCTTCCGATCCTATGCATTTGCCGCGGCATGCAGGTTCTGAATGTCGCCCTGGGCGGAGACCTAGTGGAACATGTTCCAGACCTTGGCCATGGCGATATGCATCGTAACGATGAGGGACACTGGACGGTCCATGATGCGGATATCATGGGAACCTCAAGAACCGCAGAGGCTCTTCTCGCGACCGTGGCGCGGGGAACGTCCGGCCATCATCAGGCCCTGAAGACACTCGCCGATGGTCTGATCGTCAGCGGACGGGCCATGGATGGCGTGATCGAGGCGGTGGAACATGAGACCCATCCTTGGTGTGTTGCCGTACAGTGGCACCCCGAGATCACAGCGGGGTCCGACCCGATACAGCAGAATCTTTTCGACGCTCTGGTTGCGGCGTCCCGCGTCATGCGAGAGCAGGCTTAAGGCGGTCAAGAAGCCGTTGTAGGGTTCCCTTCCGATCTTCTGGACCAATCCGGACGGCATGCCATGGACACTGATCCTCTCTCATCCGATACCCTGCCGGCGGGCATCCGCACCCGGCACATCGATCATGTGAACGGTCTCCGGATGCACGTCCTGGAGGCTGGGGAGAACGATCCAGCGCGGCCGTGCCTTCTGTTGCTGCACGGGTTCCCTGAACTGGCCTATAGCTGGCGGAAGGTCATGCTCCCGCTGGCGGAGGCCGGCTACTACGTGATCGCACCGGATCAGCGTGGCTATGGCTGGACCACCGGCGCCGACAAGGCCTATGGCACCGACCTCCGATACTACGGCATGCCCAATCTGGTGACGGACATGCTGTGTCTCTTGCGCGCCGTCGGCCGGTCTTCAGTGGACGCGGTCATCGGGCATGACTTCGGCTCACCCGTCGCCGCCTGGGCGGCGTTGTGTCGGCCGGATGTGTTCCGTTCCGTCGTGATGATGAGTGCGCCGTTCGGCGGTCCGCCGGGATTGCCGCCTGCTGACGGCGCCACTGCACCTGATATTCATGCGGCGATGGCGGCTCTGTCCCGGCCCCGCAAGCATTATCAGTGGTACTACTCGACCCCGGATGCGAACGCTGACATGACCCAAAGCCCCGAGGGCATGAAGGCATTCCTCCGCGCCTACTACCACCACAAGAGTGCTGATTGGGCCGAGAACAAGCCCTTCCGGCTCACCGGATGGACGGCGACCGAGCTTGAGAAGATGCCGACCTACTACATCATGGATCTGAACCAGACGATGCCGGAGACCGTGGCACCGCACATGCCGACTGAAGCGGAGATAGCGGCCTGTGAGTGGCTGCCCGATGACGAGTTGGATGTCTATACCAACGCCTATGAGCGCACCGGATTTCAGGCGCAACTTCACTGGTACCGCGCTCGGACGACCGGTCACTCAGATCCGGCAATGCAGATCTTTTCGGGCCGCACGATCGACGTTCCGTCCCTTTTCGTGGCTGGAGCGAGCGATTGGGGCATTCAGCAGATGCCCGGTCATCTTGAGGCGATGCAAGAGACCGCCTGCACCCGGATGCTGGGCTGTCATCTGGTAGACGGAGCGGGTCACTGGGTGCAACAGGAACAGCCAAACGCCGTCCTGGCCCATCTCTTCGATTTCCTGGATGATCCGAGGCGAAACACAGACTAAAGCCAGCGCCTGCTAGGCGCCGGTTCTTGGGAACGTCACGGCCTCGATCTTATTGCCGTCCGGGTCGAGGATGAACGCACCGAAATAGGTGGTCACCGCCGCCGTCCGGTCGCCGGGCCGACCTTCATCCCGCCCGCCAAGACGCAATGCTGTCGCGTGAAAGGCCTCGACAGCCGCTTTGTCCCGGGCCCGGAGACACACGTGAGCCCCGGTGCCGTCCGGGACCGGTGTCATGCCGGGCCGCGCATTGAGCCAGAATTCCGGATACCGCTTCCCGTAGCCAATCGTCGCGTCCCGGGTCACCAGACGGTCGAGGCCGATGGCGCCGAGCACCGCATCGTAAAACGCCCCGCTCCGATCGAGGTCTGAGACCGCGATGGAAATGTGGTCGATCATTCCGCCTGGGTCTCCCGGCGGTCGGAGAGACGGTTCCAGGGAAGCCATGCTGAAAGTGCCAGTGGAGCGAGCCCTGGGAGCAGCATCGGATCGGGGGCAGTCACGGGAACCGGCGGGCCTTCGTTGGATCCGCCGTGGAGCCAGCGGGCCATGGCCCGGCCAAGGGCGGTGGTCATGGCCATGCCGCGTCCGTTGCACGCGATCGCCGACCACGCACCGTCGCCCAACTCCATAATCCTCGGCAGGAAGTCACGGGCGGCACCCAAGCGGCCTTGCCAGGCGAATTCGGATGTGAGCTCGGGCAAGGCCGGTACCAGCGACCGAAGCCGTTCGAGATGATAGGCGGGGGCCCGCTCCGGCGCGCCGAAGGGAGAGGCCATCAGCCCGCCGGTGACGATCCGGTTATCCGGCGTCCAGCGGAAGGCGATGATCTCTTTCCGTGTGTCCACGCAGCACCGGTCGTTGGGCAGCACAGTTTTTCGGAGAGCGGGGTCAAGGGGGTGAGTCGCGCACTGGAACAGCGTGATGGGGAATTGCGTGCCCTCCGCTTTAGGCGCGAGCCCGTCGCCGCTCACATTGGTTGTCAGCATGACCTTCGATGCGCTGACGGAGCCTTTGTCCGCCCGGACCCGCCAGCCGGCGCCATCCCGATCGAGCCCGATGACCCGGCTTTCCGTAAACAGCCGAACGCCGGCCGCGATTGCCGCCCGTGCAAGACCGCGGACATAGCCCAACGGATTTAGGTGGCCACCCGTCGGGTCGAGGAAGGCACCGTGGTACTGATCTGTCCCGGTCTCTTCCGCGACGTCCCGGGCAGACAGTTCACGGACTGGCCGGCCGAGCGCCTGCCATTGGGCGACACGATCCTTCAGCCACTCTTTTTTCGATGCGGAATGGATGGGCTGCAGCCAACCAGCTTGGCGCGCCTCACACTCGATGCCATGGCGGTTGATCAGGTCGAACGTCAGCTCAGCCCCCTCGCCGAGCATCCGGCAGAGCCGTTCTCCCGCATCCTCTCCCAATTGTTCCCGCATGAACTTGGGGTCGAGGCCGGTCAACAGGTTGGGCACCACGAAGCCGGTGTTCCGGCCAGAGGCACCGAACCCGGGCTCGTCCGCCTCCAGCAGGACGACGTCATGCCCCGCTTCGGCCAGATGCAGGGCCGTCGAGCATCCAAGAAAACCGCCGCCGACCACGACGAACTCCGCCGTGACATCGCCTTCCAAGGCTTCCGTTTCGGGCGCCGGGGCGGCCGTTGCATGCCAGAGGGAGCTCTTGAAGCTGACGGAGGAGTGGGGCGTGTTCGCCAACCGGTCAAAAACGTTGGGCTTGTAGCCCCGATGGGTCGGCGTGCTCATCGTCATTTGTCCAAGGGTGAGTGGTAGGGGACTCTGGCATATCTCGCGGATGGAGCCAAAGCGCGTCTCGCCACCGGCGCGGGCCCGGTCCTATACTTCATCTCAGGCGCCGCGCGCCAAGATGCGGCTGCGAAAGGGAGGAACCGCGATGCTCTCAGCCGATCAGGTGGAGACCTACAATCAGGATGGCTTCATCATTCCGGAAGTCCGTCTCCCCGAGGATGTCATCGAAGATATCAAGCAGCGTCACGCCCGCCTCGTCGCCGCGCATCCGGAGTTTAGAGACTATTGTCCGGCTGTTCTCGGCATTGATCCCGGTTTCGCGGAGTATGCGCGGCGGCCGGAGATCCTGGACATGGTGGAACAGCTCATCGGGCCGGACATCGCTCTCTGGAACATGAGTTTCTTTGCCAAGCCCGCCCTCAACGGAACCGCCACGCCGTGGCACCAGGATGGGGAGTACTGGCCCATCCGTCCGCTCGCCACCTGCACGGTCTGGATCGCGGTTGACGACTCGACCACTGAGAACGGGTGTCTCAAGGTCATGCGCGGCTCTCACCTGGAACAAAGGCTGCGCAAACATCACACCAACGACGGCCCGGGCTTGGCGCTGAACCAGGAGGTTGATGCCTCAGAGTACGATGACTCGAAAGCCGTATCGATCACGCTGGATGCGGGCCGCATGTCCCTCCACGATGTCTATCTCGTCCATGGCTCGGAGGCGAACCGGTCTCCCAATCCCCGCCGGGGAATGACCATGCGATTCATGCCGACCACCTCACACTTCGACCGGCAAGTGGCGGCCGAGCTGACGCGCGCAAAGGGTCTGACCGACCATTCAAAGCGACCGGTCTATCTCATGCGCGGCGTGGACCGTCATGGCGGCAACGTCTTCGTGAACTAAAACTTTTCCCGCTCCGACAAGGCCGCATGCGCGTGGGACCGGTACTCGCGGCGGTACAGGATCCCAACAACCCAAAGCGTGGCGGCGATCAGGGCCGCCGGGTGGATGAACCACGCGCAGCCTGCGAGCCCGAAATAGTAGCAGTGCATACCGGCGTTGTAGTGCTTGGCGGCTAGCGACGTCAGGCGGGCTGCCACTCTGGAGGTGCGCTTGAAGATCTCCCGCTCGATCTTCGCATCGGGCTGTGGAATGGCGCCGAGTACGACGGCGGCGTTGTTGTGCAGCCGGATCGACCAAGCCAGTCGGAAGAAGGCGTAGATGAAGATGCCGAGCAGAACGACGATCTTGAGACCGAACCGGTTCTGGCTGGTTTCCGGCAGATACTCGAAACCGTTAAGCACCCGCACCGCATGCTCCGTCGTACCAATCAGGGCTGCCAGACCGCCGATCACGAAGATCGTTGTCGTTGCCAGGAAGGCGGAGTTGCCGGCGAGGGAGCGGAGGATCTGGATGTCGATGATGCGGTTATCGCGGCTGCAGGCGCTGTCGAACCAGTCTTTGCGCCAGCCACGCATGATGTAGGACAAGTTCTTCTGGCGCATCATCGGCCACGATCCGACCCACTCGTAAATCGCCCAGGCAACCAGAAGAACGGTGACGGCGATGTAGTCCAGGATCGACAGCGTCGACATTTCCTCCATTACGACCGGGTCTCCCGTTTGTCGATTTCCTGATGCAGCGCATCCGCAAGTTGGCCGAACACATCGGACCAGGGTGCCGAGATGTGCTTTCCAAACAGCCTAATGGTGGGATATCCCGGAACGCGGTCCAAGCCGAACGCTGGATAAAAGGGTTTCAGGTGGAACATCCAGGTCGGGGTCCCCACGGCCGCCCCGGCCCACGCCAAGGTGCTGGACGGGCAGATAACCAGATCCGCCGCCTCAGCCAAAGCGAATATTGCTTCGAAATCGTTCGTCATATCCGTGTCATCGAAGACATGGATCGGCGCCTCGGTTCTTCCGAGCCAGTTCGCGATCTCCGGGTGCCAATCGTCGCCGTACTGCATGGAGACGAAGCTCACCCCTTTCAGCCCGAACAGGGGGCGCCAGTCTTCCAACTCGGTGTAGTGATTGTTGCGCATCCAGTCTCTGACGCGGCTTCGCCAGGAGAAGGCGACTTTCAGATTGCCGTCCAGCCCATCAAGCCGCTCTCGCCAACGGGCGACGCGGTCCGGATCGGCCTTCAGGTAGACGCCGCCCTTATCCCATTCCGCCAAGGACCGGCGCGTGAACCGGGGTATATCGCCGATGTCCACGTGATACTCCGGTGCCGGGTCGTCCGGCAGCCACTCATAGCTTTGGGTCGGTCGGAGACGATTGCCAGTCCGCTGATGGGGTTCGATCACAGCCCCGGGAAAAGACCGCCGGTAGACCCCGACCAGACGGGCATCGCAATCAATGTAGAGTTGTTTGGCCTGAGCGCCGACATCCGGGATCGCGGTGGCGAACGCGATCTCGTCGCCGACCCCCTCTTCGGAGCAGATCACGAGGGATTTGCCCGCCAAAGGCTCTCCCTCCCACCGCGGGGGCACGCCGATCCTTTGAACGGCGTCTGCCTTTCGGAACTTCCACGCACCGAAGTCCAGGGATTCGGTGATCCGCCCGGCGGCCGCCAGGTGAATGGAGTGTCTGAAGCGGGGCTGCGGATCCGCTTTGGCGTGTTTCAGACCCTCAGCCGACCAAGACACGGCACCCGGCACGTCGTCCTGGAGATAGGCGCACTCCGCCAAGCCCATCATGGGGGCATGGAAGGTGGGTTGGATCGACAGTGCGCGCCGGAAAGAGGTCTCCGACGCTGAGAATGCGTTCAATCCCAATTGCACGAAGCCGAGTGCTGTTTGTGTATCCACCGCATCCGGGTCGGCGACGGCCGCCTTGGTCAGGTGGTCGCGCGCCTGATGCTCACGGCCGATCTCCATCAGCATCCCGGCCAGATCCGAGCGCCCTTGTGAGGCCAATGGATGGGCACACAACAGTCTTCGGAACGCTGGAATGGCGCTCTCATAGGCACCACTCGTCTTCGCGGCCCCTGCGAGAGAGGCGGCCGCCAACTCATTCGACGGCTCAAGCAGGACGGCCCGGCGGAGATCGTCGGTTGCATAGTCTCGACGGTCCAGATCCGCCCTGATCTTCGCCTTGTAGAACCAGACGTCGGACATACCCGGATTGCGTTTGAGAGAGTCTTTCACAGCCGCGAGGGCTTCGGGATAGCGGCCTAGGAACTGCAGAATGACGGCCTTGGTCGAGTAGTAAGACGACGTCAGCGGCCGAAGCTCGATCGCCCGGTTCACAACGGCCAAGGCTTCCGTGCTGCGACCGAAATCGTGAAGAACCGCGCCGAACAAGTGCACCGCATCCGGATTGTTTCGGTCCGTGCGGACGGCGGAACCATAGGCTTGCGCCGCAAGATCGATCCGGCCGGCCCGGTGATAGGCGAGCCCGTTGGCGATCAACCTCATGCACGTGGCTGCCCGCTGGTTTGCGGCCTCTTCACTTTCGGGGGTGTCGGAAGGTGGCACGTCGGCCGGCATCGGACCTCAGCGTTTCTCGAACAGCCACCACGTGATGTTGTCGAGACCGGTCGACCGGCGCCAGAAAAAGCCGTTACCGACAAGTCTTAGATCCGGGTACAGATCCATCCAGTGCCCGCCGAAATCCCGCTTGAACAGCATATCGGAGAAGCCGTGGTAGGGTTTGCTCTCGGGTTGGTCCGAGAAATACTCCAGGCAACCGATCCAACGTTTCGAGCAGCGGTAGATCTCATGGCAGGCCGCGTCGAGCTGCTCCGGCGGCACGTGGATCAGCACACCGGAGGTAAAGGCGAGATCCGCAGTGCCGTCGTCGAATGGAATTGCGTTCGCCATACCCTCCCGGGTGTTCTCCACCGGCGCGACCCCATCCTCGACAAGGATCCGAAGGCTCTCCGGATTGGGCTCCACGGCGAAGAATTCAGCCTGTGTGATCCGGCGGAGCGCGCGAAGCTGCAAGCCGATGTTGGAGCCGACTTCCAGAATGCTCTCCGGCTGATCCGCCCCAAGAGGGGCGAGGACCTGAGCCCAGGCCCGGGAGAGCTTTTCAATGCCGACTTCCGACACACTGTTCCGGTCCCGATAGGCGTGACCAAGGTCGGACCGCCACCGATCGATCTGGGGGGTCGCTCCGTCAATCGCCGATGGGGTGGGGTTCCCGTCGGTTTGCGTCGTCATGTGCTGTCTCCGCCTCGGCGGTTCTTTGTTCGTGCTTCTGCACATACCACGCGACGCCACCACACGCACGGCTCAAGCGGCGGGGTCAGTCGATCAAGTGGCTTTCGTTTATCTGCGCCAGCCGGGGCTGCTCAGCCAAGAGTGCCAAGACGTCGTCCGTCGTCGCTTCTTCCATCGGCATGGACAGCGCGCCGCTGACCGCCCGAAGAAACAGTAGGTCTTCGGGGAAATCGAGGGTCCAGCGGTAGCGCCTAAGATCATCACGGCCGGCTGGAACATTGGCGCGGCGGAACTCGGGCGCGTTTCGGATGTAGGGGCTGACATGTTCCCGCGCATCCGGCGTCCGGCCAAGACGGTCGGCCCTGTCCAGCGCCATTCGGGTAAAGGCCTCGGTATCAAGACCGTGCGGCCAACTCGGCGGCATGTTGTTGGTTGCGTAATCGGCGCCTTTCTCGCGGCGAGCCGCCAGTACCCCGCCGCAGAGATCCGGGTCGATCAGGGGACAGTCGCTTGTCACCCGCAGGACGTTCGAGGCGTTGACCATCCGGGCAGCCCGCATATAGCGGTCCAGAACATCCCGCTCTGAGCCCCGAAAGACGGGGACATCCAGCCCTTGGGCAATCTCCACAATCGGGTCACAACTCTCCGTCGCGACGGTGGCGCAAACGACGACATCGGTTCCGGGAATGCGGGCGCATCGCTTGAGGACGGTCTCCAGCACCGATTGTCCGCCCAAGTCCTCGAGCACTTTCTTCGGCAGCCGGCTCGACCCGCTCCGCGCCTGGATGATCACGGCGGTCCTTGGCGGGCTGGGGGAAAACGTTAACAACTCGAACGCGCCCGATGGGTCGGCTCCTTCATTGGCGAAGCCGGCGCGTGCGAATGACCTGAGAGACGCTTGGTTGTCCGGACGGACTTTGGCGACAACGGTGCGGGCGCCATAGACCTGGCGCGCGCACTCGACACCGAACTCGATCACCGGTCCGCCGAGACCCAATCCCCGGCGCCCTGGATCGATCGTCAGGCTGAGTTCGACCGTGTCCCCTTGCCGGTCTAAACGGACGGTCCCAATCGGCAACCCGGCATCGATCTCGACGATCAGGAGGGTGGTATCCGCATCGTCGAGAACCCGCTCAAGCCATGCCTTGTGCTCATCAGGATCGACGGCCTTCCGGGACAGCGAGTTCGCAACCGTCGCGGGATCGTTGCGCCACACCAGCAGCATCTCCGAGTCGGGCTGCCCCGCCCGGCGCAAATCCAATATCACTCAGGCCTCCGGGGAACTGCCTTTGGTCGCGCGCTTTGGTCCAGACCATCCACCCGGCCACTGTTCCCATGCGCCTGGAAACGGTCAAGATGTTCGAGGCCGATCAAGATCCGTCGTAATCCGTCAGGTCAGCCTCTTCGGTCGGTGCAAAGTCGATGTGGAGATGGTTACCGTCCGGATCGTAGACATTCACCTGCCGTATATCGAAATCCGGTACGATCCGGCACCAGTATGCGACCTTCTCGGCACGAAGATGCGCCAGGAAATCCGAAAGCCCTTCGGCCGAAAAGGCAAAGTGTTCGACCTGGGCGTTCTTGTCGTACGGCGAAGGCTGCTCTGACGCTTCGACGAGGTGGACGAAAGGTTGGTCGCCCAGATACATCCACGCTCCACCGAACGAAAACCCCGGGCGCTTGCCGGACTGCATGCCCAGGATCCTCGAGTACCACTCCTTCATCCGGGGTACGTCGCCGGTCCGCACATTGACGTGGTCAAGTTGCTTCAGAGGCATGATCGTTTCTCCCTCGCCCGCTCAGTGCTATGAGCGTTGTGATCGTCCAGTTCCCAGAGTGAACCGCATGGCTGCCGTTCTTCGCATAGACAACGCCACGGCGCGTCGACTTTTCCTTCACGTGCACGGGCTATCGGATTCCCCGGCACAGCCCTTCCGCCGTTCAGACCTGCCCGACCTGATCCGTCGGTTGGGTTTTGTCCAGGTCGACAGTATTCGGACCGTCGAGCGCGCCCACCACCATATTCTTGCGTCCCGCAGCACCCGCTACAAGCCGTCTTGGCTGGCGCACCATCTGGAGAAAGAGCGAACCCTCTTCGAGCACTGGACGCACGATGCCGCCGTAATTCCGATGGAGTGATACCGCTATTGGCAACCCAGGTTCAGCCGACACCGTTCCGTGCTTGCCGCGCGCCCCCACTGGCAGGCGCGCATGGGGGACGATCCCGACTCGGTCTTCGATGCGGTTCGGCGGAAGATCAGGGAGGAGGGGCCGGTCACGACCCGGGACCTTGGAAAAGAGGACGACAGCGGCCTCGGAGAAGGGCCGGGTTGGTGGAACTGGCGGCCAACGAAGACAGCCCTTGAGTTCCTGTGGCGCACGGGAGAACTCGCCGTCACCGGCCGCCGCGACTTCAACAAGGTCTACGACTTGGCGGAACGGGTCATCCCTGAAGAGCATCGGCTGGCGGATGTGAGCGACGGGGACTTCGTCGATTTCAAATGCCGGGAGGCGTTGCAGCGAATCGCGTTCGGCACACCAACCGACCTTGCGCGGTTCTGGGACTCGACGTCGATCGCCGAGGCCAAGACTTGGTCTGAACGCGCAACGCAGCCCGGACCGGGTGACAACCGGCCCCCGCCGGTTCCGGTCGAGGTTGAGGGATGGGACAGGGAATGGCGCCCGATGTTGGCGCGGCCGGACATCGCCCATCTTCTGGAGACCGTGGTGGACCCACCGGCCCGGATCCGCATTCTCTCTCCGTTCGATCCAATGCTGCGGGATCGGGACCGGGCAAACCGTCTGTTTGGTTTCGACTACCGTATTGAGGTGTTCGTCCCTGAGGCCAAGCGCCTTTACGGCTACTACGTGTTCCCAATCCTGGAGCGGGACAAGATGGTCGGCCGCATCGATATGAAAGCGCACCGCGACAAAGGATGGCTAGACGTCAAAGGGCTGTGGTGGGAGCCAGGGGTCCGCACGTCCAAGGCCCGACAGGCCCGGCTTGAAGCCGAGGTTGAGCGCTGGCGGGCCTATGTCGGGCTGGACGAGGTGCGCTGGTCGCTATGACGGCGTTCTATCGCCTGGAAAAAGCTGGAATCCGGCGTTCCGCCGTCGCCTTGATGCCTTCGGCGAAGTCCTCGGTGTCCGTCAGACGGGACTGCTCCTCGGCCTCGTGATCCGTTCTTTCTGCGATCCGCTCAACCAGTCCCATCCGGAGCGTTGCCCGGGTCGATTCTACAGCCAGCGGCGCGTTCTCCGCGATCTCGGAAGCGAGCGCGATGGCCGCATCCCTTACGTCTTCCTTTGGAACCAGACGGTCGGCCAGCCCCATGGCCAACGCCTCCTCGCCCTTTACGCGGCGGCTGGTTAGAAACATCATTGAGGCGTTCTGCTTTCCGATCACTTCCGGCAGGGTCACGGTCAACCCGAAACCCGGGTGAATGCCGAGGCGGGTGAAGTTCGCGGCGAACCGCGCCTCGGGACAGGCCACGCGGAAATCGGCAACCAAGGCCACGCCCAGCCCACCACCGATTGCGGGTCCCTGAATGGCCGCGACGACAGGCTTTCGGCAGGAGAACAGCCGGATCGCTTCACGGTAGAGGTCGTTTGTCAACCGTTCCCGCATCAACCGGTCGCCGGAGCCGTCTCCAAAGTTTGCACCGGCACAGAAAGAGGATCCCTCCGAGCACAGAACGATCGCCCGGCAACGGTCGTCTTGGTCAATGGCCTCAAACGCATCGGCCAGAGCTCGAACAAGCGTCACGTCGAAAAAGTTATGGGGTGGACGTTTGATCTCCAACACGATCACCGCACCATGGGCGGAAAGCCCGAGATCCGTGTAGGGGCCAAGCTCTTTCATTCGTATGTGCTCCTTCGGTCCCGACCGGTTACACGGTCAGCACGGTTGAACCGGTGGTTTGCCGGGCTTCCAGGGCCCGGTGGGCATCGGCCGCCTGCGATAGCGGGAAGCGTTGGTTGATTTCAACCTTTACCCCGCCTCTGACCGCATCGAAGAGAGCGTCTGCGATGTCCAGCATCAACGGGCGCGTCGCAGTGTGGGGCGCCAGACCCGGCCGGGTGAAGTACAGCGCCTTTGGCGCGAGCGCGGTGCCCGGGACAGCCGGAGCGGGCCCGGACGAAGCGCCAAAAGACACGAGCATGCCGAACCGGGCAAGCGAGGCGAGCGAGCCGTCAAAGGTCGACTTTCCAACACCGTCATAGACCACCGGCACGCCCTCACCGTCGGTGATCTCCATCACACGGGCCGCCACATCCTCGCTGTTGTAGAGGATGGTGTGGTCGCAGCCGTATGACCGCGCAAGCGCCGCTTTCTCGTCGGAGCCCACGGTACCGATCACGGTCGCGCCGATCTTCTTGAGCCATTGGCACGCGATCAGGCCCACGCCTCCGGCAGCAGCATGGAACAGGACGGTCATCCCCACCTTCACCGGAAACGTTCGTCGAACCAGATAGGCGACCGTCAGTCCTTTCAACATGCTGGCGGCGGCCTGTTCATCGGCAATGTCGTCAGGAAGGGGAATGAGCCGCTCGGCGGCGTAGACACGCTCTTCAGCGTAGGCGCCCGGCTTTCCCATCACATACCCGACCCGGTCGCCGACCTTGACGACGTCTACGCCATCTCCGACCGCTTCAACCACCCCGGCAGCCTCCATACCGATCGACCCCGGCAGGGGGAGCGGGTACCCGCCGTTCCGCTGATAAACGTCAATGTAGTTTAGGCCGACAACCGTCTGCCGCACCCGCGCCTCACCGGGGCCGGGTGCGGGAACGTCGACGGCTTCCCACTTCATGTTCTCCGGGCCGCCCGCCTCATGGATGCGGATTGCGTGGGGCATTGCTCCCTCCCTGGTCTTCCTGTTCGTCTTATTTGTTGAGCAGCAATGTAAGGCCATGGCACGACAAGAAAAGCGCTTCTTTCCAGCGACGTGACAGCGCGCTGCGGGAGGGATACCGTCTGACCTCAAACGGGAAACACCGTGATTGGGGAGGAGTGGACATGGGCAAGCTGGACAATAAGGTTGCGGTCATCACGGGCGGCGGCGGCGGCATCGGTATCGAGGCCGCCAAGCTCTTCTGCCGCGAGGGTGCCAAAGTGATGCTGGTTGATCTTGGCGAAGACGTCATGGCCTCGACGGTAAAGGCCATTGGCGAGGACAAGGCCGATTACGTCGTCGCCGATGTCACGAAACCCGACGACGTTAGAGCCTATGTTTCCAAGACGGTGGAGCGTTTCGGCGGGGTTGATATCACCCTTCTGAACGCCGGCATCGAGGGCAAGGTCGCAAAAATCATCGAGCAGACGGACGAAGACTTCGATCGTGTCATGGGCGTGAATGTGAAAGGCGTGTGGCTCGGCCTCAAACACACATTGCCGGAGATTGAAAAGCGGGGGGGCGGGTCGGTCGTGATCACCTCTTCGACGGCCGGCATCCGCGCCTTGGGTGGCATTGCGCCCTACACGACGAGCAAACACGCGGTGGTTGGTCTCATGCGCTCCGCCGCGATGGAAGGGGCGCCCATGAACATACGCGTCAACTCGGTACATCCGGCGCCGATCGACACCCGGATGATCTACGCTCTCGAAGACCAGTTTCATCCGGACCGGGGAAACACGCAGCCTATGGCGCAGGGAATACCGCTGCGTCGTTACGGACAGCCCGAGGAAGTCGCCAATCTGATGCTCTTCCTGGCGTCCAATGACAGCTCATTTTGCACGGGTGGCTGCTACATGGTCGACGGCGGAGTATCCGCAGGCCGCGTATAGGAATTTGTGTATGAATACGTTCGCATGAATATAAATTTGGTCGATTGATGCAGATCAAGGTGGTGCCATTGGCAACTATGTAGGGATGGACAACCGCACTTTCGGCGGGCGATCGGAACCGAAGGCTCTTCCCAAGAGCCGAGACTCTGATCACGCGCTGGTGTTCGAAAGGACCGTCATGGACCCGGTTGCCGCGAAGTACGCATCCCTTCTCGTACCAAGATACACGAGCTATCCGACCATCCCGCATTTCTCCGAACGGGTAACCGAAGAGCGGTACGCGTCTTGGCTCCGCGCCCTCGACCCGACTCAGCCGGTATCGCTCTACTTCCATGTGCCGTATTGCAGCCGGGTCTGTTGGTATTGCGGCTGCAACATGAAGCTTGCAGCGAACTACCGTCCGTTGGCGGCCTACGTGGAGAGCCTGATTCGGGAAATCGATCTGGTTTCTGCGTATCTTCCGGCACGGCTCAGGGTGTCGCACATTCATTGGGGTGGCGGCACACCAAACACTCTCTCACCCGAGGATCTGGAGCGGGTGATGGGGGCGGTCCGCCGACGGTTCGATCTCACAAACGATGCTGAACTCGCGATCGAGTGCGATCCAAGAACGCTGACCGAGGCGATGATGGTTCGCGCCGGCAGGCTGGGCTTCAACCGTGCGAGCTTTGGCGTTCAGGAGTTTGATGACCGGGTCCAACACGCAATCAACCGCTTCCAGCCCTACGATGTGGTCCGCCAAGCCGTCGAAGGAATGCGCAGGGCAGGTGTAGAAGCCGTCAACTTCGATCTCTTGTACGGATTGCCGCATCAGACTGTCGAGAACGTCAGAACAACCGTCGAGCAATGCCTCACCCTGAGCCCGGACCGGATCGCGTTGTTCGGCTACGCGCATGTCCCGTGGATGGCCAAGAAGCAACGGATGATCGATGAGACCGCTCTTCCGGATGGTGCTGAGAGGATGCGTCAGGCGGACATCGCGGCGCAGACCTTGGTGGACGCCGGATATGTTCCGATTGGGCTCGATCACTTTGCCTGGCCCGATGACCCGCTTGCGGAAGCGGTGAGGACGGGGACTCTGCGACGCAACTTCCAAGGGTACACGACTGACGATGCCGAAACGCTTCTCGGATTTGGAGCGACATCGATCAGCCGGACACCGAGAGGCTATGTTCAGAGTATCCGGGAAACCGGTGCCTGGGGCCGGGCAATCGCTGACGGAAGGTTGCCCGTCGAGAAGGGGCACATGTTTTCAGGCGATGATCTCCTGAGGGCCCATATCATCGAACGCCTGATGTGCATGTCGTCGGTCGATACTGCAGCCGCAGCCCGGCGCTTTGGATTTCCCGGAAACTGGTTGGAGACCGAGATCGGTCTTCTCAGTGCCATGGCCAGAGACGGCTTCGTGACCTTGGATGGCGCCATTGTGCGCCTGACAGAGGCGGGTTTGCCATTCGTCCGTGTCGTGGCCTCCGCCTTCGACGCTTATGCCGATACCGGGCCAGTCCGCCACTCGGTCGCGGTTTGACCCGACAGACGCTACTTACCCGAAGTCGCAGGCGATCGCGGCATTGACTTGGCAAGCCCCGCCCTCCATACCGCCGGTCTTAGCCATCGTCTCCGGAGCTACGTTATGCGTTTCTCGTCTTACGCCCGGGCGGTCTCGGAACACGAGGCGGCCGGCGCTTGGTCCATTCATGTCCGCGCGAAGAAGCGCCAATGGGCTGGGGAAGAGGGGCTGATCGTTCTCTCCATTGGGGATCACGACTTCACGACGGATCCCGAAATCATCGGCAGTGCAGTCCAATCCTTGGAGGATGGAAACCACCATTACACGCCATCCATCGGCATTGCCGCGTTTCGAGAGGCGATCGCAGCACATCATACCAAGTCATTTGGCGAGCCGGTCACAGCCGAGAATGTAGCCGTCATTCCAGGTGCGCAGTGCGGTGTGTTCGTATCTGGATTGTCCGTCCTTGATCCGGGTGATGAGGTCATCGGGTTCGACCCGATGTACGTCACGTATGACGGCGCGCTGATGGCGCGCGGCTCGGTGGTGAAGACGGTGCCGTTGCGCCCTGAGAACGGCTTCTTGCCGGACCCAGCCGAGATCCGCGCTGTCCTGTCGCCGAAGACCCGCGCGATCATCGTCAACTCACCTAACAATCCGACCGGTGTTGCTTGGCCCCGGGAGACGCTGGAGGCAATCGCCGCGATCTGCCGGGAGGCGGACCTCTTTCTGATCAGCGACGAGGTCTACTACTCCATGTGCTTCGACGCGCCGCACATCTCGCCGCGGGCGCTGGACGGCATGAAGGAGCGGACGGCGGCTGTCTATTCCCTGTCGAAGAGCCATGCCATGACGGGGTGGCGCATGGGCTGGGTCATCGCGGAACCTGAGATGATCTCGGTGATCGATGAGATCATGGGCTTCATGATGTTCGGTGCACCCCCCTTCATTCAGCATGCCGGGATCACCGCGCTGACCACCGCGTCCAGGGTCGCCGACGAGGTGCGCGAGACTTACCGTGGCCGACGGGATGCAGTGGTGGAAGCGCTGTCCGACATACCGCGTATCAAGGTGCGGAAGCCGGATGCGGGCATGTTCCTGATGATCGACATCCGGGATACCGGGATGGAGGCGATCGATTTCGCGAACCGTCTGCTGGATGAGCAGAAGCTCGCCTTGCTTCCTGGTGAAGGTTTTGGAAAGCAACTCGCTGGCCATCTCCGGCTCAGCTACGGCGAGAGCGAAGAGACCCTGCGGGAGGCGGCGCGCCGATTGGGCGCATTTGTCCAGAAGAATGCCGCGTGATGCATCTCGGGCCGTCTTCGGTTAGGTAAGGGCCGTCCCTTCGTTCCGGAGACCCTCGACATGACCCAAGCGCAGCCGCTGGCCGGCATCCGTATCTTTGATCTCACCCGTATCCTGGCGGGGCCGACCTGTACCCAGTTGCTGGGGGATCTTGGCGCCGATGTGATCAAGATCGAGCGGCCGGGGGAGGGCGACGACACTCGGAAATGGGGCCCTCCCTACGTCAAGGATGCGGACGGATCGGACACGACCGAGAGCGCATATTATCTGGCTGCCAACCGCAACAAGCGGTCGATCACGCTGGATCTGTCCAAGCCGGACGGGATCGCGCTCGCCAAGAAGCTGATCGCCGAAAGCGACGTTTTCATCGAGAACTTCAAAGTCGGCAGCCTAGCCAAGCTCGGTCTCTCCTACGAGCAACTCCGGGAAGAGTTTCCGAGGCTGGTCTATTGCTCCATCACGGGGTTCGGACAGACCGGGCCATATGCGAAGCGGGCAGGCTACGACTTCCTGGCCCAGGGCTTGGGCGGCATCATGAGTGTGACGGGCGAGCCGGGCCGGGAGCCGATGAAGGTCGGCGTCGGCATCGCTGATGTCATGACGGGAATGTACGCCTCAACCGCCATTCTGGCGGCGCTACGGCATCGGGATGCAACGGGGGAGGGGCAGCACATCGACGTCTGCCTACTCGATTGTCAGGTCGCTTGGCTGATCAACGAGGGCACCAACTATCTGGTCTCCGGCAAGACCCCTCGGCGCCTTGGGAACGAGCACCCGAACATCGTTCCCTACAAGGTCTTCCCCACGTCCGACGGGCACGTGATCCTGGCCGTCGGCAACGACAGCCAGTTCCAGAAATGGTGCACGTTCGCGGGCGCGGATGATCTGGGTGCGGACCCCCGCTACACCACGAACCCGCTTCGATTGGAGAACCGGGAAACACTCTATGCCGCCATGCCGGACTACATGAGCCGGAAATCCACGGCCGAGTGGATCGATGGGTTGGCCCAGGTGGGCGTGCCATGCTCGCCGGTGAACACGATCGATCAGGTTTTCGAGGATCCCCAAGTGCAGGCGCGGGGGATGCGGATCGAGATGCCTCATCCCACGGCGGGGGAGGGCACGGTGCCGCTGATCGCGAACCCGCTGAAGATGTCCGCGACGCCGCCGCAGTACAAGAACGCGCCCCCGGTGCTTGGACAGCATACGGATGAGGTGCTTCAGGACGTTCTCGGCATGACCGGCGATGAGATCTCTCGTCTGTCGGACGACGGTGTGATCTGAGCCGGACCAGGACATGCCGTCCGCCAAAGACCCGATCGTCCACGCAATCTCCCACATCGACGGCTTCACCGGATACGCCGTCCATGCCCGGAGCTTCTTCCGGGCCATGGCGCCCCATATCGACATGGTGGAGCAGGGCTGGATGCAGAACCACATCCATTCCGATCCGCTGGACGTGGTGCTGACCCGCGAGAAGATCCTCGCCGGCAATCCAGGCCGCCCGCTGGCCTCGATCGTTCTGGCGCTCGCGTCCGGCTGCCGGATTATGGCTGGGGCGCCCGGTCTCCGGATCGGCTACGTGGTTTGGGATTCCACCAAGCTCCCGGACGTCTGGGACGATGGCCTATCGGCCTGCGACCGCGTCTGGGTTCCCAGTGAGTGGGCCCGGACGGTGATGATCGACCACGGGTTGGCACCGGACCGCGTGGATGTGATGCCGGAGGGCGTGGACACCTCAATTTTCAACCCGGGTGTGGCGCCGGCGACGGCCATCAAGAACCTGCCGGGTTTCAAGGTTCTGAACGTCGGCAAATTCGAGCCCCGAAAGGCGACGCGGGAACTCATCAAGGCGTTTGACGATGCGTTGGGGGACCGGAAAGACGCCTGGCTGGTGCTGGCGGTCAACAACAGCTTCGACCCTAACTTCGACATTCGCCAAGAACTGAGCGACCTCAGGCTCCGTAGTTTGGACCGGGTAGTTTATGTTCCCCCCGTGCGGTCAAGTCACGCGGACTTCGCCAGCATCTATACCGCCTGCGATGCCTTTCTCGGTCCCAGCCGGTCAGAAGGGTGGGGGCTTTGCCATATGGAGGCGATGGCCTGTGGTCTGCCGGTGATCACCACGAATTACTCGGCGCCATCGGAGTGGGCGAAAGACCATGCCTACTTCGTCAATGGAACTCCCGTGCCCTTCACCGACCCTTGGTTCACCCGATCGGACGGCGACCGCGGGACATGGATGGAGCCGGATTGGGCAGCCGTCCGGGAGCACCTTGTGCACCTCTACGAGAACCGGGAAGAGGCCCGCGCCCGAGGTGCGGCGGGCGCCGACCATGTCCGAACTCACTACGACTGGACGGTGACCGGCCGGTATGGCGCAGACCTGATCAATCGGCTTGTCGCCGGATAGAGATGTAGTCCTTCTTGGAACTACCAGGGGATTGGCTTGCCCTTGTGATCAAAGAAGCCCCCGGTATCCGTAGCTTGCAGGGTCTCGATAACGGCAATCAGATCTTGTGCGGCCTCCGCCGGGGGGCGGACGTCGAGTCCCGACTTTGAGAATGGTGCGGAAAGGTCGGTCGCGACGGTGCCTGGGTGAAGGGCGACACAGATCGCCTCCGCCCGGCGTCGCGACAGTTCGATGGAGGCGGTTCGAACCAGTTGATTGAGGGCGGATTTGGCGGCCCGGTAGCCATACCAACCGCCCAACCCGTTGTCCCCGATGCTGCCGACGCGCGCGGATACGGTCGCGAAAACGCTTTTCCCATCACGAGGCAGAAGCGGCAGGAGGTGTTTCATTAGGAGGGCCGGGCCGATTGTGTTGACCGCGAAGTTCCGTGCGAGCGCTTCGGCGTCAAGTTCCCGCCAACTCTTTTCCGGCATCGCGTCCGGCGCATGAAGAAACCCGGTTGCGTCGAAGACGAGGCGGAGGGGACGGTCATCCTTCGCCAGAGATGCGGCGGCCGCGGCGATGCTCTCCTCCCGCAGGATGTCCACCGGCGGCGCGCCGGAACGCGACCAGCGGAGAACATCATCGAAGGCACCGGTTGTCGCGAGTGCGTCCGCGACGGCATTGCCGATCCCGCCCGTCGCACCGATGACGACGGCAAGGCCGCCGCTTGGAAATGATCTCAGTGACATGAGTGTTCCGGTTCAGCGTGCCGTGGCGGCCATCGGAAGACATCCCGGCCCCAGCGGCTCGAAACTCTTGTAGCCAAGGATGAACTCCTGGTGCCCCATCTCTTCGGACGCCGTGCGCTGACCGTCTCCGACGGCCATAACCAGATCCCGGATCTCGGTGCCGACGGTGTCCAACGATCCGCGTCCTTCCAGGATTCGTCCCGCATCCACGTCCATGTCGTCCGACATTCTCTTGTACGTCTCGGGGTTTGCACAGACCTTGATGACTGGTGAGATCGCCGATCCCACAACGGACCCTCGACCGGTGGAGAATAAAACGACGTGGGCGCCGCAGGCGATCAGCTCCACGATCTCGGTGTTGTCATTGATGTTCGGGAAGCCGAACCGGACCTCTCCGTCCGGAATGACGTCGAGAAGATGAAGCCCGCCGGTCGGCGGCTGATCCCCCGGTTTGAGCAGACCGACGATGTTGCTCGCCCCGCTCTTGGCGTAGGCCCCCATGGATTTCTCTTCGATGGTGGTCAACCCGCCCTCGGCATTGCCGTTCGCGAAGCTGCCATGCCCAAGGGTGTCGTAGTAGCGGGCAGCCTTCGCCACGGCTCCAACGATCGCTTCGGCCAGTTCCGGGGTCTCCGCCCGGTCTGCCATATGATGTTCGCAGCCGATCAACTCTCCCGTTTCCTCGAAGATGCAGGCGGCACCCTCTGCGATGAGGAGATCGAACGCCCGGCCCATCGCCGGGTTGGCGGTGATCCCGCTGGTCCCGTCGGAGCCGCCGCAGATGGTACCGACCACAAGCTCCGCCGGGTCCATGGCGACCGGCTCTTGGCCGTCCAGTTCGGCGCGGGTCCGCTCAACCCAGGCTTGCCCCTCCGCCACGGTTTTCCGGGTCCCGCCGCGTTCCTGAATGATCAGGGTCTCGACGGGACGGCCGGAGTCCTGGATCGTGGCCCGCAGACCCCACTTGTCGAAACCTTCGCACCCCAGTGAGACCAGGAGCACCCCGCCCACATTCGGATGGGTGCTGAGCCGCTTCATCATTGCGAGCGCGTAGCCGTTCGGATAGCACCCGGGAAACCCGACCACGTGAACATCCCGATCCCGGAAAGGCAGCACGATTTCTCGGGCCACGTGATGCGCACATCCGACGAGATAGGCGACGATGATGGTGTTCCGGATACCCTTCCGGCCGTCCGCGCGAAGCCACCCCCTCATGACCTGTCTCCCTCGAA
This sequence comes from Thalassobaculaceae bacterium, assembly GCA_963691835.1. Lineage (GTDB taxonomy): Bacteria > Pseudomonadota > Alphaproteobacteria > Thalassobaculales > Thalassobaculaceae. The sequence goes on along the minus strand of OY829383.1, from coordinate 657,388 downwards.
GAATCCGGCGACATTGTCGGTCGTCCAGGTGGGTGTATAGGCGCTTTCCAGATTGTGGACGTGGAGGTGCTGGCCCTTCGCTACATCCGTGTTGAGACGCCCGATCGGCGCCCCGTACTTAAGAATTGTGGTACCGCCATTCAGCGCCCCACGCGCGATTTTGTGGCCAAGACCGATCGTCTCCGTCAGCGCGACTTCGTCGCCGTCGATTACAACAATTTCGCCCGCCGACACCCGTTGCGCGGCAACCAGACAATTGTCCTCGTCTGCCAAGAGGACGAGGCGGGAATCTATTTCGGACGACACGGTGAAAGCTCCCTCGACAGCGGCACCGTTATTGGCTTCTCTTGGCCACCCGGTGCCGAGAAGGAGTATGGGCATGGATCCGAGAGAGGTCAAAACGGCCGAAGAAGCCCTGTCGCTGGTCGATGGACGTGGGCTGAGTCACGCCAAGGTCGGTGTTTTCGACATGGATGGTATCCTGCGCGGCAAGTATATGGCGCGGGACAAGCTGGCCTCTTCACTAAACGGCGGTTTCGGCTTTTGCGACGTGGTCCTGGGTTGGGATAGTGCCGACGTCCTGTATGAGAACCCGGGCGTTCAGGTGACGGGGTGGCACACAGGATATCCGGATGCGGCCGTGCGTCTCTTGCCGGATACGTTGCGGGATATCCCTTTCGAAGGCGACATGCTCCTGATGCTCGGTGAGTTCGCTGGAGAGCATGAGGGTGTCTGCCCTCGCGGCGTGTTGCGCCGGGTGATCGCTCGGGCCGAAGGCATGGGCTATCTGCCGGTCGCTGGGGCCGAGTACGAGTTTTTCCTGTTCGATGAGACGCCGCACAGCATCCGGGACAAGGGGTACCGGGATCTCCGGCCCATAACGCCTGGCATGTTCGGCTATTCCATGCTTCGCGCCTCGCCGTTTGCGGAGTTCCATATGGGGCTCCTGGAGCTTTGCGAGTTGATGGATATGCCGCTGGAAGGTCTCCATACGGAGACGGGTCCAGGCGTGATGGAGGCGGCGATCCGTCCAACGGATGCGCTGGCGGCGGCGGATCGGGCCGCACTCTTCAAGACATTCGCGAAGATCCACGCTCAACGGCACGAGATGCTTGCGACCTTCATGGCCAAATGGTCCATGGACTATCCGGGGCAGAGCGGTCACATCCACGTCTCTCTGAAGCGGCAGGATGGCGGCTCGGTGTTCCATGCACCCGACGCCGAGTATCGGATGTCGGACGAGATGAGGTGGTTCCTCGGCGGCCAACAGGCGCTTCTGCCCGAGCTACTGTCGATGGCCGCACCGACTGTGAACGCGTTCACCCGCCTCGTGCCCGGGTTCTGGGCACCGACGGCGGCGAGTTGGGGCGTCGAGAACCGGACCACGGCCCTCCGCGTCATTCCCGGTTCCGCCAAATCCCAACGGGTCGAGTACCGCGTCGCGGGGGCGGATGGGAATCCCTACATCGTCATGGCGGCCGCCCTCGGCTCAGGGCTGTGGGGCATCGAGAACAAGATTGAACCGACCGAGGTCTCCGTCGGTAACGCGTACGAGAAGCGCTATCCCCGCCGTCTCCAGTTCCCAGAGACGCTTTCGGAGGCCGCACGAGCACTCGATCGCTCGAAAGTCGCACGGGAACTGTTCGGTGACGCATTTGTCGAACACTTTGCCGCGACCCGGGTGCATGAGGATCGGGAGGCTCGGCGCACCGTCTCCGATTGGGAGCTGTCGCGCTACTTCGAGATCATTTGAAGACGGTTCCGGGAGGAGGAGACGATGGTTTTGGCAATGGCCGGTGCTGGGGCAGCAACCGACTATCCGATCGATCTGGACGTCTTGCCGAGCGGGTTTGAGCGGTTGGCCGATGAACCGGTCTTCGATCCCGCCAAGCATCTGGCACTTGAGAAGCCCGACCGGATCATCAGCCTCAAAGAGTTGGGGTATGACGACGACGAGATTGCGAATTGCCCCTCAGACTTCGGAGCCACCACCGTCTTCCGTGTGTTGAGCGACGAAGGTGTTGCCTGCCTCTACGATGTAATCAAGCAGATGGAGCCTTTTGTTCGGGCCAATCCACGGATTGAGCGGTGTTTGCGGGGTGGCATCTATCGGTCGAGATTTCTTCGGGATCTCTGCCTGTCGCCGGACATCACGGCGTTCTTGTCGGAGATCTCGGGTATTGGGCTGATGCCGCACACAGTGCCCCATCAGGTCGGGCACGTGAACTTCAACCCCACCCAACCGGGAGAGGATGTCGACAAATGGCACGTCGACACCCTTCGCTACGACTACGTGATGTTCGTCACTGACCCAAAGTCAGTAAGCGGCGGGGCGTTCCAGTACTTCAAGGGCACAAAACATGAGATCGCGGCGCTGAAAGCAGCCGGGAAGTCGGTACCGGCAGACCGGATCATCGCCCCGGACATGCCAGGTGCCGGCTACGCGGTCATGCAGCAAGGCAACATGGTCGTGCATCAGGCCAAAGGCCTGACCGCGCCGGGTGAGCGGATCACCATGGTCAACGGCTATATCCCCGCGGATCCGCGGTTCCCGGACTACATGCGCTATGACCAGTTGGCGCTGATCGACCCGGAACATGTGATCACGTCGGAATTCGTCCGGCATGTCGCACACCGGGGACGCGCTCTCCTGGACCGGGAGCTTATGGAGATGGATTTCTCAACCGACCGGGAAGCGCAGGCGAAACGCTTGGAAGAGGTGGCCGCCCTTCTTCAGGCCGCGGCCGGAGAGATCCGCGACAGCGGCTCCGCCGAAGTTGAGCACTTCGGCGGATAGGCCGCGTCCAGCAATCTGGTATCTGGACGACCGATCAGTCGGCGGCCGCGCGCTCTTCCGGGCGGTTGGCGTCTGACGTATCGGCTGTCGTTCCCCGTTTGGGCGGACCTGGCCGGAAATCGGCGGCCACGGGCTCGTCCGAGACGAAGTAGGGCGTCCGTTCGTTGTCGAGATAGAGCTCTTCCATCTCCGCCTTGGTGAACGGCCGAGAACCGAGGCGGCCGAGAACCGCTATCTGGCCGCCGGTTTCATCGACGGCGCGGTCCCGATCAAGTCCCTTCGCCAGGGAGAGCGCAGGCCACGCGGTTTCCCGCCATGCAATCAGCTCCGGCTTCGGCTCCGGGCTGAAGCCGTAATACCGGGGCTGCTTGTCCGGCGATGTCAGGTGCACGACCTTGAGGCCGTTCACGCCGTCGGCGACATACGCGTAGAGCGAGGCGTTGGTCGTGCCGACGATCACATCCCGCGCGTCGGAGATCTTGCCGTCCGCCGTGAACATCTCCAAAAGCTTCGGCTCCGTCGGACGTTTCACGTTGATGATGGCAAGGCCTTCCGATCCGGCGGCCACATAGGCGTAGGTCCGGGCGACATAGATCTTCTGGCCATCCGCCAGGGGCACCATCGCACCGGGTACCGGCACGGGGTTGGCCATGTCCGTGATGTCGAACGTCCACATACCGGCTGAATCCGTGATGAACAGGTAGCGGAACTGGACCGCCGTTGCCCGTGGGTCATCCATCTCGATGACTTTCGTCACCTTCGGGCTCATCGGGTCATCAAGATCCAGGACGACGAGGCTGTCGTCCGTCGTAACGTAGACATAGTGTCCGGCGATCGTGAGGTGACGGGCCCCGTCCAGAATACCGTCCGGGTTCCAGGTCAGATCGCGGGTGAAGTAGTTGTTCCGCGGCTCGGCGTCGGCGAGCGTGTTGACGTTCGACAGGATCAGACCTTCCACCGCGTCCGTAACCACCACGTAGTTGTAGATCGGATGGAACGGCTGCTCCTGGTTCGTCTCCTGCATCCACTTGGTGTTCTTGTCCGGGTTGATGTTCTGGTTGGTCGGCAGCGCGAGGCAGGTCGCGTTCTCCGTCTTGACCCGGGTGCTATGGCCCAGTGGAGAGAACGGTGCGGTGATGATCCGCTGGCTGAAGCCCTTGTTGGCGATGCTGGCGACGTCATAGGCCTGGAAGCCGCCCTCGCCTTCGGCGACGAACAGATACTCACCCCGCAGCATCAGACAGTTCGCCGCGCCGGGGCCGCCATGGGTGTAGGTCTCGGCCAACTCCCGGTCCCGGTCCAGGTGATCCTGGTACCAGTCCGGATACACATAGCGGTGCAGGAAGCTGCCGATGACGGCCTGGGGTTCGTCCCACTCGGTCACCCTGACAGCCTCGATCCCCCCGTCGCCGCCGACCCAGGCGTTGTAGCCGACGAAGTTGACGAAGTTCGTCCCCTGCAGCAGCAACTGCGCCATCCGGGCGTTGTTGTCGTTTTCATCCGACAGATGGCAGTCGGAGCAGGTCTTGGTCTCCGTCTTGCGGACCGTGTGTGGGAAGTGCGGCGCGAACGCCTGGCTGGAGAAGCCGTTGGCGGCAATCGGCGGCTGCTGGATGTAGATCCGTTCCCGGTTGATGTTGGTGGAGGATAACAGCAGGGCAGAGGAGGACCGCACCGGCGCGATCGTGTTGCCCTTCACCGTGGAATGCTTGCCGAGCTGGAACATCTGATCCCGCGCGACCTGCGGATTGTAGGTCGCGAAGTTCCGCGTCTCGCCGCCCTCATAGTGGTGACGTTGCGTCTTCCAGTTCGCCTGGATCGGCAGGTGACAGCCCGCACACGACGTCGTCCACGAAAGATGGCAGGTGAAGCACTCCATCTCGTCGTCCTGGTGCGCCCTGTCGTCGGATGCCACGCCGGGGCCCCACGCCATGTCGTTGGGGTCGGCTTTGACGGTCTTCGCCCGCGCGGACTTCTCGTTGTACTCCCCATGTCCTGGCGTGACCGAGTCCTTCACCAAGGACATCTTCCACTCGCGGCCGGGCCAGAGTGCGGACTTCTGATAGAGCGCGCCGTCACGCCACTCGAACCGGCGGCTGCCGTCGGAGTTCCGCATCAGGGAAAGGTCATTGCCGTCACCGGGCGCTGCGGGGCCGGAGGTCTTCAGCGTCGGGTACGCGTCCGCCGTGCCGTGGCAGTCCTTGCACGTGATCTCGATCGCGTCGGCGACTTCACCGTAGAGATGGCCATTACCATGTGTGTCCTGCTCGAAGTGGCAGTCGACGCAGTGCATCCCGACCTCGGCATGGATCGAGTACATGTGCTGCGCCTTCTCGAACTTCTTGGGGTCGTCGTGGTCGACGATGTTGCCCTCGGCGTCGAGCAGATTCCCGGCCTCATCCTTCTTGTAGATCGCGCGGAAGTTCCAGCCGTGGCTGTGATAGTCGGCGAAGGTCGTGTTCTTCGTCTTCGGATTGATGTCGGTCCAGACCTTCTGCAGGAAATCCCGGTCGCCCCAGAGGCCGCGGATCGCCGCCTCTTCGGGGTTGTGACTGAGGATCTCGTACATCTCGGAATGGGAGGGGTACTTCTGCTCCTTCGGGAACATCAGCGGGGCGTCGGACTCGTAGTCCCACATGGTGTAGCCGAGATAGGAGTTCAGGAAGATGTTCGGCTGGTGCATGTGGCAGATCATGCACTGGCTGGTCGGGATGGCGCTGGTGAACTCGTGCTTCAGCGGATGGCCGGACTCGTTTCTCGGGATCGTCGGATCGGCGGTTTGGGTAAAGCCCTGGTTACCGTAGACGTGATAGGGGCCGGAGTGTCTGGGCTCCCGGTCATTGGCGTAGACCACGTGACAGGATGCACAGCCGGAGTGCCGGAAATCGCCGGGCTGGTCGTTCGTCCCAATGAACCATGTGAACGGATCGTTGAGCCGGGTCTTGGTGACGTTGATCACCGGAACCGCGATCCGCAGGCCTGTGCCCGGGCCACGGTTTGACTGCCGGAGATCGGGCCTGCCGCCTTCCTCCAGCCTTTGGACCTGACCAAGCACGGAGGGGACCGCGATTTCCGGGAAAAGGTTGATGATGTTCCGGCCACCCCGCTCGAACACCCGGAAAACATCGGCCGGGGGGATGACCTCCCACGCGGGCAGGGGATAGAGCGCTTCGAGGATGCCGGCCTTCTTCATCTCCTCGGTCACTTTGACCGGGCTCTGAATGGCGGCGGGCTCGCCATCCGGGGTATACGCCTCTCCGAGAACGTAGCTCTTGTATGGCAGGATGCCGTTGTTGTAGGCGGCACCGCCCCAGAGCATAGCACCCGTCGCCATCAGCGAGTTCTTGGCCGCCCGGATCTGCGGCATATGGCACGCACCGCAGGCTTCCTCGGCAACCCTGTAGTCCGAGGGGTTCACGAAGCGCACGTACTCCCGCGCCTCGCTGTTGAGCAGTGTGTAGGAGATTTCCGGGTTCGCGCTGGAGGGGTAGTGCCACGTCTCCGGCAAGGTCGGTTTGACGTGGGCTTCCTTCATCGCCGCGACGTAGGTCTCATCATCGGGATTGGTCCCGCTTGGGCGGGTGATCTTCGTATCGCCACCATGGCAGTCGACGCAGCCGAGCATGACCCCGCCGGTGCGGTGCATGCTGGGCTCATCCGTTTTCGTGTGGCATGTCATGCAGCCGTCGCTCTTGGCCATGACCTGGGCGTCGTCCTGCCACGCAGGCGCGATTTCCATCGGCGGATAGCTGACTTCCTGAGGCGTCTCCAGTCCGGCCGCCAGAACCGTTGCCGCCCCGATCATCAGGGATATCGCCGCGAGAGCGGGCAGGGCCGCGCGCCTGACAAAGGCCGTCGTTCCGCCGGGGCCTGTCTCCGTCCGATGCATCGCCGCTCGCCTCCCCTCAGTAGGTCAGCACGAGATTGGCAAGAACGGAGTAGTAGACGTCATCGTCTCCCTCCTGCTCGCCATAGAGATCCTGAAAACCTTCGCCCGCGAAGAGTGCTGCGCCGGACAGACGGAAAACGATGTTCTGCGTGAACAGCGGCCGCCAGATCAACGCCGCGGAGACGTCATAGCCGATCTCGCGGTTGATATTGCCTTGGTTGCGCGCCACTTCGAGGACTGTGGTGTCGTCGAATTCCATGTAGTTGAGATTCGTGGACAGCCTGAGCTCCGGCAAAATGTCCAGGTCCGTGCCGACACCCAGCAGACGGAAGCCTGGGTTGTTGAAGTTGGACTGGCCGTGTTCCTTGGAGCCGCGCAGGGCGGGGAGCATCGCGTTCCGGTTCGACAGCACCACGCCGCCACCGCCGATCAGCGGAACCGCCTGCCGGATCCAGTAGTTGGTGTCCGAGCCCGCGATCTGAGGGTTCTCGAAGATCGCGTCGAAGCCCGTCTCCTCATCATCGAAGGGATCCTTGTCACCCGAAGCGTAGACCATCGAGCCGCGCAGACGGATCCAGTCGAAGTCGATTGATGGTTCGGCCGCGAAGAACCACGCCTGAATGTTGCCGGTCTCGCCGGTGAAGGTGTTGTCCCGGTCGCTGCCGAACGCGTGGTAGAGCGAGGTCATCAGGTTCAACCGGCCGAAGTGGCCATCGCCGTTGAAGCCTATGTAGCCGACATCGTAGTTCCGGCCCCGCTCCGCAGCGAAGGAGGACGGGCGTTCGATGAAGTCGTTCTCGTTGAAGAAGAAGTCGTCCGCTTCCCGGTTGCGGTTGTAGACACCGATGACTTGGCTCTGGAAACCCAGAACCGGGAAGTCCTGCCAAAAGAGATTGGCAATGAAGATGTCGTCTTCGCGGAGTTTCCGGTCGATATGGTTCAGACCGGAGTTGGTGTCTTTCTCCATCCTCCGGAACCAGGCGAGATTGTACTGGAAGATGTTGTTGTCGCGGGTGCCGAAGAGGCGCACGCCCAACTGGTTGTCCTGGAACAGGAACCCGCGGAAGTCTGTCGAGAAGGGCTGAATGCCGAACCGGACGGAGTCGAAGTCGTAGCGGTCGGAGACGTTTTGCAGGTGGATGTCGAGGAACAGTTCCTGCACACCGATGTGCTTATCGCTCCGGTCGAAGCCCCGGCGGGGGTCGGCCTCCAGCACGCGAAGCTCTTCCACTTCGGCGCGGTTGTAGTTGATCACCGGGGTGAAACGGAACTCATAGTCCGGCGGCTTGTAGGCCGTGTTGCCCTTAATGACCTGGAAGCTGAGGATGAGGTTCTGGTTGAACACCCATTGGTCAGCGTCGCCGAACAGATCCACGGAGTTGGAGCGTTGGGAGGACTGGATGCCGACCGGTGTTGGGACGGTGCGCGGCTCGAAAATGGTGTCGGAGATCGCCAGCAGGTTCACGAACCAATCGTCGAATACGGGCCGGTCGCCCTTCAGAATGTTCCGGTTGTAAGGGTCGAACAAGTTTTCCGGCGATTTGACCGGGGGGCCGTCGGGCTGCGCGATGATCGGCAGGGCGTTGATCAGGCGCCAGCGATCCGGGATCGGTGCGAAGTCCTCATTCGTCGTGCGGCGTGAATAGGGAACCGGATCGGCCCGGTGGCGGATCGCCCCCGGAAGCGGTTTGGCCTCCGGCACCTCCTGCTGGGGTGGCGCGCCAGGACGCCCGCGCTGAATGACCTGGGCTATTTCTTCAATGATTGAGGAGCCGCTGGAGGTCTGCTCATCCTTTGAAGTGGACGCCACGGCCTCGGAGAGAGGGGCTGCGTTGTCTGTCTCGACACGCGGCGCCGTCGCTTGCTGAGAGAAGTTTCTGGAGACCGCGTCCTGGCCGATGGGGGAGCGGACCCCGTTCTGGACGGTCACAGCCTGACCGTCGCTGTGCGTGGCCAGCGATGGGGCCGCCTGTGGGGCCTTAGCGACGGTTTCCTCAGCCTCGGAAGACCCACCGAAGAGCGATGCCGCGAAGGCTGCCAGACCGAGCGAGTACGAGGCGCCACCGACGTCCGGATCTGGCGGCCCGTCTTCTGCGCATACCGGTGCCGCACTCAACAGCGCGGCAAGGGTCAGGGCCAGCGGGGCGGGTGCTCGTCGCATCGTCATTTCCCGGCGCACGCGTTTTGCTGGTTCGAGTCGATGAACGGCGTGAAAGGACAGTTCACGTAGCGCAACCGCGCTCCCTGCGGCACCAGATTGTCCGCCCGGATCGCGAGCGGCGCGTTGCCCACGCCAGTCCCCAACTCTACGCCTGCGTTGTGGAGGCCGAGGAAGGCGATCATATCATCCTGATCGACGCCGTCGCCGGAGATCCCAATGCCACCGATCAGCGCGTCCCCCCGGTAGATCGGCACCGACCCCGGGAAGATCTGCATCCCGTTCGCAAGCGGCGAGCGGCTGGTGCTGGGGCTGGTGGGGACGGAGGTGCAACTGGCTTCCGTATCCGTCGGTGTGACGGTCGAGTCGACGCTCGTTACCAGCGGCGGACAGGTGATGCCTGCCGACTGACACAGGAACACAACGTGTGAGGCCAGATTGCCAATGACCAGATCAAGTTGAAGGCCGGTCGCGAACGGCGTGAACTCGCTGATCGGACGGCTGAACGGGCCTGGAGGCGTGTTGTCGATCCCGTCCGGATAGAGGGGGCGAGACAGGTTTCCACCGGAGCGGTCAGCGAAGGCCACGCCGTCAGCAAGCGCGGTTGGGCCGATGAAGGCCCGGGCATTGTTGACATACTCGCTCTGTCCGCCCGCGACGAGCTGGTCACCGGCGGTCCGGCTGGAGATGAACGCGGCGGTACGGGCCTTCTGGAGGGACACGTCCGTCCCGAAGAGTGGGCCGTCCGGGGTCCGAACGACACCCAGGATGGCGCCGTTTGTATCCACGACGGAGATCGTGACTTGGGCGTGGCTGTTCAACGGCCGCCGGATCTGCGCACGGGCACGTGTCGCCACCTGCAGCGCGTTCTTCAGGATAATGGTAACTTCGTTGGAGGTGAGGGCGTCGCTCGTGCCCTCCGTCCCGTCGATCGAGGGATACCGGTTCGCACCCGTCTCATCCACCAGGACGAAGCCAGGTGTTGGATCGAACCGGCCCGATGTGTCCTGAATGATCCCCGAGCCCACATCTCCAAAGGTCTGACCGGCGATGATCGTGCCGTCGAAGTAGGTCGGGAGAGGGACGAGCCCACCAACAGAAGAGGAGAGGGAGTCAAAGGAAGGAGCCGCTGGCGGGCTTGAAACAAGGCTCTCAAAACTCCGGTCCGTATATCGGAAGGTTTTGCCCTCTACGGTGATCCGATTGCCCAGAATGTCCGACGGCGGCGTGAAACCGAATGTCCCGGCGACGGCAATCAACTCGTCGTTGCTGTTATCGACGTCCGTGATCCGCAAATCGATCGAGTAGATGCCGTCCGACATCACGCCGATGCCGCCGACGACTTGGCCGTTTTTGTAGAGTGGCAATCCCCCCGGGTCACCTGACAGTCCGAGGGGGGAGCGTTTCGGCCCAATGGTCACCGACGTTGACCGCTGGGAGAGGTCGGAACAGGGGAGCTGGCTGAATTGCACCCCGAAAAGCGGACCCGATGGCGCGAAGAACTCTCCCGGGTTGAAGTGTTCCTGGATGATCTGACTGGCGGTCCGTGTGGTGAACGCGTTGCCGCCTGAAGACAGATACGCCCCGGTGATCGCTTTCGCGATCGCACCCGTGACAGAAGGAACAAACAGCCCGTCGATGCCAAGGTCGACGGCATTTCCCGCCGGATCCACTTGGTTGATGTTGGGCTTGCCGATGGCGCCGCCCGCGTTGGTAATGTCGGAGGTCACGGACATGAAGCGGAGCACGACGCCCGGCTCCTGCATCTCATACAGCCCAAGTATGTTCCCGACCCGGTCGGACACCGCGATCGAGGCGAACACGCCTCTTGCCTGAGCTTCCTGGACGGCCTGAGCGATGACCTGTTTCACTTCGTCGACGGTAAGCGATTCCGACGCTTGGGCGCCGCTCCAGGGTGCCAAAGTCAGGGAGACGCCCAAAACCGCGCCTGCCAGAAGTCCGCGAATGCTCGGGAGACGCCGCATCACCTAGGTTCCCGTCGAGTCGAAGAGTTCGATCGTACCAAACTTGAAGTCCCCGCCGATGTCGTAGCCGATCACGATGCGGATCGGGAAAACCTCATCCGACAGATCCTCATCCGCGAAGATCTTGAACTCGACCGTGTCGCTTTCCACCGGACGGTTGTTGTCGACCAGCGTGAAGAGCTTGCCGTCCCACGGAATCCAGAACCCCTCGTTCGTGCGCTGGTACCGCTTTCCGATCTGGGTATGTGCGGAGACATGGGTCTGCTCCGGGACATCGCCTGCGAGCGAGACCCGCCAGTCCAGCGTCACGGACGATGCATCCATCCGGAATTGCCCGAGGAAGGTTCCCGACGTGGTCAACTGTGCCGCCGCCCGTGCGGGCCGTCCAAACGCCGCGAGGGCAAGCGTGGCAAGCCCGCCACCCAGGACATGCCGCCGCGACGTCACCGGCCCCATCATTCCTTCGCCTCCTCACCACGCCCGCTCATCGCCAGACCGTGGAAGGCGGAGGGCAGCGGCGGAAGGCCGGCCGTCTCGCCGCCCATCGGCGTCAATCCGGGCTGGTGATAAACGTGACAGGAAATGCAGGTGCTGGCGACCTTGGCGCTGGCGCCTTCGCCGGCGTGGCACTGCTGGCAGTTATCGATTTTCGGCAGCAGCACGTCGGACGACTCTTCCGACTGGGTCGCCGCGTGACAGTCTTCGCAGGCCATATCCTTGTGGCTTGTGTGACTGAACACCGATTTCGGCTGCCACCTGACCGTCGTGGCGACGGGCTGCACGGTCCAGAGATCCGGCCGGGCATCGCCCGCTGTGCCCTTGTCGACGTAGTGGCACTGACCGCAACGCGCGACGGAGAACATGTAGACCGCCGTCTCATCCGCTTTGCTTTTTGCCCAGGCGAACGCTTCCGGCCGGGAGGCTTCCGGCAGCGGCGTGCCGGGACGGCGGCGGACGACGGCGGGTGCGGTCACGTCCGGAACCCCGCCTTCGAGCGCGCGGCCCGAGTAGAAGTCGAGAAGCTCGCTGTACACCCGGTCGGGTTTGCCGTGGGTGACCACGCGGGTCGGTGCGGTCTTGTCGAAGTCCAGTTGGTGGCACTCGATGCAGTGCACCTCCATCTGGATCGGCTCCATCAGTTGGCCGGCAACGTCGGTGACGTGGCAGTCCGCGCATTCCAACTTCACCGTGCCCCGGTCCGGTGTCCGCATCTTTGTCGGATCCATGTGGAGCTTGTGCGGGAATTTGAGGTTCGAGATCTCTTTCGGATTGTCGTCGAGGCTGATCCGCGTGACGGTCTTGTTCGGTGGGCTCGTCATCACCGAGGGGCGGAACTGCGGGTGATCGCTGAAATCCTCGACATCCGCGAGTTTGGTTGTTGGCCAGTCGTCCGCCAGTCCTTCGTGGCAGTCCACGCAGATCGCCTGACGGCTGGCGTGGCGCGGCGCAGGCCCCTGGTGGTCCTTGTGGCAGGATGCGCACCGGGTCCAATCATCCTCCTCCTGGGAGAAGACGGCCGTGTCGTAGTGGTGGCCCTGCTTCTGGTGACAGGCGATGCAGGCCTCGTTCTGCACCATGATGAAAGCGTCCACATGGCAGGCTTGGCAGTCGTTCTTGAAGTACTCGTGGCTTGCAAGCATCTCGCCTGACTTCCACGAGATGTCCGCCAACATCGTCCGGTCGGTCATGCCCTGCGGTCCGGAAACCGCCGCAGGTGACCGGAGAAAGCCCATGGCGATAGGCGCGACAAGGAAAGCCGCCAGAATCACGAGGGAAAAACCCCACGCCCAACGCCGCTTCCTCAGGCCCGCTGCCTGCAAAGACAGCGTCGAGCGATCAATCAGCGACCGGGTGTCATCGCCCATCGGCTCCTTGTGCTCGACGGTTAGCGAGACGTCCTTGCCGTCCGGTGCCTCCACGATCGTCATCTCGTAGGGACCGAGGGTCACGACATCGCCGGTGGAAAGCGTGGACTGGCGGCCCGTGACGCCGTTCACCCGGAAATCATGGGTGCTCGACTCCAAGAAGATCTGACCGGACCGGAAATGGAGGCGCGCGGTCTGCAGCGGCACACGAGGGTCGTCCAGGAAGATTTCGTTGTCAGTTCCCCGGCCGATGGACACGACGTCAGCCGAGATCTCCTCGTCTTTCCGGGCGATACCGCCTTTGGGTCGGCGGGTCAGGCGTGTCAGCAGTAGCTCCATGACCCCCTCACCAGTAGTAGAAGACCGAGATGACATGCGCGATCAGCGAGGCGATCAGCGCGAATGTCAGAGGCACATGGAAGAACAGCCACACATCCATCAGCGCCTTCATCTTCACATCGCGCCGCGCCTTGCCGACAATGTCCGCCTTGCGGGTCATCAGCCGCATCAGCTCGTTCAGCTTGTCGCTCGGTCCCGTGCCACCGGCGCCGGACGACTGGCTTTCGTGGATGGCGTTGAGGCGCTCCAGCGCCCACTTCGTGCCGCAGCGTCCGTCGCTGCCGGTCAACTGCGCGACGATACCGCCGCCGATCCGGGTCTTGCCTGCGCCCTCGACGACGATGCTGTTGATCTCATCGGAAAGATCCGTGGCCACGTCGCGGCAGTCGCGGTCGATCTCGCCGAGATCATTGATCATGTCTTCCAGCGTGCGCCCCTCGCGGTTCACGGTCATCTGCTGGGGAGCGTAGGCGTACATGAACACGCCGAAGATCCCGCTGAAGATCACCAGACACATCAGCACTAGGGCGAGCGTGTGGACGTTCCAGCCCACTTGGAAGCCGGCATGGAGGAAGCCAATGATCAACAGCGCGATGCCGAGATAGACGTGGGCCGAGAGCCAGCCCTTGAGCCGGAACTTCCCGCCATACCGCCTTTTTCGGATGCCGAACCAGGCGAGCCAGATAATCAGGACAAGCCCAATGCCGCCAAGGATGTAGCCGACGGCGGTTCCGCCGTTCCGCTCATCCAGCGGCTCATAGCCCCAATAAGCGGCGATGGAAGCGATCACGAGAAAGGAGGCGATCTTCAGCCAGCGGAAACTCGCATGATCCAGAAAGCCCTCATGCATGGATCAGCCCTCCATCGCGGCTAGGTTCGCGATCGAGAAGAACTCCTCCGGCTTGACGCGGAGGGCCGCACCGGTGGGACAAGCGCTGACGCAGGCGGCTCCACCCGGCACGTTGAGGCACATGTCGCACTTCACAGCGACTTCCTTGGCCCCGGCCGGCTTCTCCATCTTCCGCTTGTCTTCTCCAGGACCAGGGCCGGCGCCGAACAGGAGCCATGCCAGCAATCCCGGCTTCTTGGGTTTCTGGTAGGCCATGTGGATGACGTCGTACGGACAGTATTTGGCGCAGTTTCCGCAGCCGATGCAGCTGTCGTTGATAAACACCTCGCCACTGGGTGCGCGTTGAATTGCGTCCGGCGGGCAGTCTTTCATGCAATGAGGATGCTCGCAGTGGCGGCAGGATGTGGGCACATGAATCGTCCCGTAAGTCGGTCCCGCTTCCCGATCCAGACGAGAGATGCCGTTATGTGTTTCCGCGCAGGCCTTCTCGCAGTTGTCGCAGCGCACGCACAGCGCCTCGTCGATCAACAGCATGTCGGTCGCTTCGCCAGCACCGGACACTAGGAGATCGCTGATCTGACGGCCACCGTCGGCGCGACCTTCCGCCACCACGTTCTGCATGGTCCGCTCACGAACCCGCTTTTCGATCGAGCCTCTCAGGGACGGTTCCTGATCCAAGAGACGCCGGAAAGCTGCCGCGTCGATCTTGATGGCCTCGGTCTTGATCGCCGCTTTCACGGTCGCGGACCGCGGCTGATCGTTCAGGAGCGACATTTCGCCCACGTAGTTCCCGGCGGGCACATAGGCTTTGACGATTTCTTTACCGCCCACGTCCTTGGACACCATCATGGAGCCGGAGCGGACGAGGAAGACGTCGTCGGTCGTGTCGCCTTCCTTGATGACTGTATCGAATTTCGAGAACCGTTGGATCTCCGAGGTCTCGATCACCTCGCGAAGCAGGGCCGGATCGATGTCCGGCGCAAGATGGGTCTGGATTTGACGGGCGACGGCCGCGTTGTCGAGGACCTTGCGGGCCTCCGGAACGTCGCCGAGCAGACGGATCATCGAGGTTCTCGGCGTCTCCACCAGAAGACAATCCTCATGCGCGACGATCGTCGCCGACCGCCGCCGGCCTGAGATCAGCCCCATTTCGCCGAAGAAGTTGCCCTCGCCCAGCACCACCACGTCTGACGGGTCATTCGGGTCAAGCTGGATCGCAACGGAACCGGACACGATGCTGAAGACCGTGTTCGTGTGGTCGTTGCGCTCAAAGACCACCTCACCCCGGCGCTTCGCGTGCGCAATGGTGTCGATCAGCACGTCCTTCATCTGCGACAGCGACATTTGGGAGAGCAGAGGGACACGGTCACTGATCAACCGCATCGCGTCGTCGACCGTGGCGGCGCCGAGGGCTTTCAAGTTTTGTTGCAGAATGCCGTTCGACATGGGCTCGACCGGCTGGCCGATGATCGTGTGTACAATCTCGTAGCCCTGGTTCATTGCTTGCTTAATCAGTGGCTGGCCGGCAAGCGCGCCGGCGAGATAGATCCCCGGAACCGTTGATTCCAGGGTCTCTGAGACAACCGGCAGGGATTCCGGGCCGTCGCTGACAAAGGCAAGGCCGCAGCTTTCCAGAAACTGCCGAGGCGGTGAGGCGCCCAGACGGCCGATGACCCGGTCGCAATTGAACTTCTCTTCGCCGTCCGCCGTTTTGATCCAGATTGCACCGGGCTCGATCTTCGACGGCTCGGAACCGTACAGGATCTCAAGCTCGTTGGTGCGGGCGGCATCAAGGACAAGGGAGACGTTGCCGGGCTTGGCACGGGCGAATTCGTCGCGGCGGTTGATCAGGGTGACATCGTTTTGGCGGGCGAGGGCGACCGCGTTTTCGATCGCGGCGTCTCCGGCACCGACCAGGAAGATGATCTCCCCTTTGTAGTCATCCGGATCGTCGACCTGATATCCGACCCGGTCCCATTCCGCACCCGGAACCCGGAACTTCCGGATGTTGCCCTGCATGCCCATGGAGAGGATGACGTGGTTTGCCTCGACCGCCTCTCCACCCCGGACGGATATGGTGAAGTTTCCCTTCTCACCCTCGATTTTGACGACCTCGGCGTTGTATCGGATGTTGACGCCGTGTTTCTCGATACCAGCGTCCCAGCCATCCAGAATGTCTTCCCGGATACCCTCCTGAAACGGCAAGTCACTCCGCAACTCCCAGTTGTCAGGAGTCGCCATGACGAACTTCTTCTTCTGGTATTTGTAGATCGTGTCGGCCGCGTGATCGGTGCGTTCCAACAGGACATGAGAAACGCCCAGCACGGCCGCCCGTGCCGCAGCGCTCAACCCGGCTGGACCGGATCCGATGATTGCTATCTCGACCTTGTCTGCCACGATCGCATCCGCGTCCAGGTTGTTGCCGAACCTGAGGGGTGCTCGTGGTAGCACCCGCCCCCAAAGTCAAACGATATGCGGATCACGCGGCTGTGTAAAGCAGGGTCAATAACCCGTGATTTCCACTAAAAATATGGATTCATTCTTCTTTCGGCTCCTGATGGACGATTGGAATGAGCCGTTTGTGGCCGATTATCGGTGTTCAGCGATGAATGCCTGCGGAAGTTTCGCGATGGTTGTCTCTATGGCGTTGAGTATTTTCGCACTCTTCCGGTTGATGGCGTTGCATCGCTACAACACGACGGCGTTCGGGGTTGTCATGCGGGCTCGGATGGTGGGATGCTTGCTTAGAACACGGAGACCGGTCTGATGTCCGCTCGGCAACAAATGTTGGTTTTGGCGTTGAGTTTGCTGGCGTTTCTCGGATTCGTGGCGGGTGGCGTTGCCGTCGGAACAGTTGCAGCGCCTGTGGATCGCGGGGCGAGGAGTGACGGTGGCGGCGAACAGGTTGTCGAGATGGCGGCCGCGCGCATCCCCGTTCTGGGAGCTCAATTGACCGGTGGGAAACCTGACGGTGACGCGCTTAAGGAGTTGGGGCTCCGGTACCGTCAAGTTGGTGAGATGCGGCTCTCGGTCGCGGCCTATGTCGCGGCGGCGGAAATGCGACCGAACGATGCTGAGATCGTTCGGGCCTTGGAAGAGTTGCGCGCGATGGCGCAGCGGAGCGGTAAACACTGATGTCTTAGACTGAGTCGAAACGGTCGCAAGGGGGGCTTTGGGGCAATGATCGATATCACGAGACGGACAACGAGCGCGGTCTTCGCGGCCGTTGTCGCATTTGGGTTGGGAGGCGCATGGTCGGGTGGGACCGCTCTGGCGCAAACCCTGCCTCAATACGCGGATGACAGCCATTTGGGCGTGACATCCTGCGCGGGCAGTACATGTCACGGGGCGACACAGCCTTGGGTCGACACCAATGTATTGCAGAACGAGTACAGAACCTGGGAAACCCAGGACAAGCACTCCGATGCCTACAAGGTGCTGCTGAACGATCAGTCCAAGCGCATTGCTGCCAACCTCGGGCTGCCCAACGCGCATGAGGCTGATCTCTGCCTGGACTGCCACGCGGACAACGTGCCGGCCGAAAAGCGGGGACGGGTCTTCCAGATCGCCGATGGTGTCGGCTGTGAGGGGTGCCATGGCGGTGCCGCCCGTTGGCTTGGACCGCACCTTGCGCCGAACATCGACCGGCAGGTGCTTCGGGATGCCGGCCTGTTCCCGACCGAGGATCCGGTCCAGAGGGCGAAGCTCTGTCTGTCCTGTCACTTCGGGATCGACAAGAAGTTCGTGACGCACCGCATCATGGGTGCGGGTCATCCGCGGATGAGCTTCGAGCTCGACACCTTCACGGCAATCGAACCCGCGCACTTCGTGATCGATGACGATTACCGGCGTCGTAAGCAGGTCGCGAACGGGATCCAGACGTGGGCCGTCGGTCAGGCTCTTGCCCTCGACATGCGGTTGGATGCGCTTCTCGATCCGAAGACCAACCGGGACGGCATCTTCCCGGAACTGGTGATGTTCGACTGCCAGGCGTGCCACCACCCGCTGACCGACATGAAGTGGCAGGCGCGTCCCTCCACAGGCCTTGGTCCGGGCATGGTGAGGTTTGACGACTCCAACGCGCTGATGCTGATCGTCATGGCCCGGTACACGGACAAGGCATTGGGCGACACGCTGTCCGCGCAGCTGAAGGCTTTGCACACGGCCTCGACGAAGTCGTTCCAGGACTTTGAGGCGGCGGCCAAAGCGTTGAAGGACACGTCGGCGAAACTGGTGGACGCATTTGCTTCGGTGAATGTCGATGAGGACACTGTTAAGGGCCTTATCGGCGGGTTGCTCGCCGAGGCGAACGCGGCAGAGTACTCCGACTATGCCGGCGCGGAGCAGGCGGTTTATGCGCTTCAGGCCGTGTTGTCGGCCAGCGAGACCATGGGCATGGGCGCTCTTGCCCAGGACGCTAAGCCAGCTTTGGATAAGGCGTTCACCGCTCTCGCGAAGTATGACGGTTGGGACTATGCCGGCTTCAAAGCGGCCATGGGGCAGTTGGCGCCTGTGATCGCGCAGTAGAACGGATCGAAGCCGTCTCTACGGCGGCGAACACCCGGAACAGAGGCCGCATCGCCGTGAGTGATGCGGCCTTTTCTTTCTTGGACTGGACGGGTAGCCCCCCATTTACGAGCAGGGAGTACGGCAGTTTGAGCGAGGAACGGAACCAACGGCGTGCCGCGGCGCTGCGGAAAAACTTGCGGCTTCGGAAGCAGCAATCCCGCGGACGCGAGGCGGGACCGGCCGAATCACTCGGGTCGATCGATGGCCGGTCCCCCGGCGCCCAGGCTGATGAACGAGCGGACGGCGGGAAAAGCGCGCCGGATCACCCTGTGTCTGGAGATCACAAATCCTGATTAATCCCGTCATCTCATGGCCATGATCGGCGATGACGATGGCGATCCTGATTGAGGCGAGCCGTCACCAGCACTTGAACGGTGCGCAGACTTGAGAGCGGCGGGGCGCGCCGCTACAAGAGGGCATCGCGCGAGAGGACAAGCATGAACCGCATTCGAATTCACGGGGGCAACCGCCTCGTCGGTAAAATTCCCGTCGGGGGCGCCAAGAACGCGGCCCTTCCCCTGTTGGCGGCCGCGTTGCTGTCCGATCGTCCGCTGGTGCTGGATAACGTGCCGCGGCTGGCGGACATCCAGTCCATGCTGGCGTTGTTGGCGCAGCACGGTGTTGCGATCACGGATGTTCCCGGTGGGTCGACCACGCTTCATGCAAAGGACATCGCCAGCACCGAGGCGCCTTATGAAATCGTTCGGAAGATGCGGGCGTCTGTGCTCGTGTTGGGCCCGATCCTGGCACGGTGCGGCGTGGCGCGGGTGTCGCAGCCCGGTGGCTGCGCCATCGGCAACCGGCCAGTGGATCTGCATATCAAGGGTCTCGCCGAGATGGGGGCGGAGATCGAGCTCACCGGCGGATACATCGAGGCCAAGGCGGGCCGTGGCGGGCGCCTCAAAGGGGCGAAGGTCGTCTTCCCCATGGTCTCCGTGGGAGCTACGGAGAACCTGATGATGGCGGCGTGCCTCGCCAAGGGGGAGACCGTGCTGGTGAATGCCGCGCGGGAGCCGGAGATCATTGACCTCGGCGAGTGTCTCGCCGCGATGGGAGTCGAGATCGAAGGCCACGGCACCGATACGATCCGTATCCAGGGAAGAGACACGTTGAACGATGCGGCCCACGCCGTCGTCCCCGACCGGATCGAGGCGGGCACTTATGCCATGGCCGCTGGGATCACCGGCGGAGAGGTGGAACTGCTCGGCGTTCGCAGACCTCTTCTGGAGACGGTGATCGGTGTCCTGCGTTCCGCGGGATTGGAGATCAGCGAGACCGCCGCCGGTCTCAAGGTAACCCGTCAGGATCGTCCGCTGGTCGGTGTGGATGTGATGACGGAGCCCTATCCGGGCTTTCCGACGGACCTGCAGGCGCAGTTCATGGCGCTGATGAGCGTGGCCCAGGGGGCTGCGATGATCACGGAGACGATCTTCGAAAACCGTTTCATGCACGTGCCCGAGCTGGCGCGCATGGGGGCGGACATCACGGTTCATCAGGCCTCGGCCCTTGTTCGTGGCCAGCGGCGTCTCACCGGTGCGCCGGTCATGGCAACGGATCTGCGGGCTTCCGTGTCGCTCGTCCTCGCGGGACTTGCCGCAACCGGTGAGACGACCATTTCCCGGGTGTACCATTTGGACCGGGGCTATGAACGGCTTGTCGGCAAGCTCCAGGATTGTGGTGCCGTGATCGAGCGTCTTCATGACGATACGAGCCTGGAGGAGCAGGTCGCCTGATGGCCAAGCCCCCATCCCGTTCATCGCTCCCTAAGCCGGGCGAAGACGCGCCCTTCCGCGCACGGTTCGCCGATGTTGAGGATTTGAGCGTCATCGCGACCTATCTTCAGGATGCGCTGGTCCCGGTCTCGGAAATGAGTTTCGAGGTGGCGGACCGCCGCTTCGTGCTGGTGGCTCAACGGTTCCGTTGGGAACGGCCCGACCCCTCTTCGAGCGAGGAAGCGCCCGGTGAAAGGGTTCATACGGGTCTTCGGGTTGAGCACGTGACCGGCGTGCGGTTGAAAGGCATCGACCGGGCCAATCCGGGAGAGATTCTCTCCTTGATGACGCTGGCAGTTGACGAGAGCACCATCGATCTGGTTTTTGCCGACGGCAAGACGATCCGATTGGACGTTGCGCAGATTGAGGGTGTGGCCGAGGACCTTGGGGAGCCGTGGCCGACGTTCTCGAGGCCGTCTCACGCCGATGCCGTATCCGGCACCGACGGTGATGGTGACGCCTGACGCTGTTAACCGGAGACCCGAGCGTGAGTCCCGCCGTGAACCGAGCAGACCAGCCGCTTGTCCTGGCTGTGCCAAAAGGCCGAATTCTGGAGGCCATCCAGCCGATCATGGATCGCGCGGGCGTTCGGCCGGAAGCGGCCTTTTTTGACAAGAACGCCCGTCAGCTCCGCTTTGGGACCGAGGATCCGGATCTTGAGATCATCCGCGTTCGAAGCTTCGATACGCCGACATTTCTGGCGTTCGGCGCCGCCGATCTGGCCATCGCGGGAAGCGACGTCCTGATGGAGTTCGATCATCCGGAAATCTACGCACCCGTAGACCTGGACGTGGGGCATTGCCGGCTGTCGGTGGCTGAGCCGGAAGAGCTTGCGGCCAAAGAGGACCCGCGCGAGTGGAGCCATCTTCGGATCGCGACCAAGTATCCCAACGTCACGCGTCGCCACTTTGCCGCGCGGGGGGTTCAGGCTGAGTGCATCAAGCTGAACGGCGCTCTTGAGCTTGCGCCGACCCTGGGATTGAGCCGGCGGATTGTTGACCTGGTTCAAACCGGCTCGACGCTCCAGGCCAATGGTCTTGTTGAGGTTGAGCGTATCGCAGAGGTGAGCGCGCGCCTTGCCGTGAATCGCGCGTCGCTGAAGACGAGGCCCTCAGCCATCAACACATGGGTCGATCGCTTTCGGGAGGCTGCGAGTGCCGCATAGACTGAGTACCTCGGACGAGGACTTCGAGGCCCGCTTCCAGGCGTTGGTCGACGGCGTTCGGGCGACCTCGGAAGATGTCGATGCGGTCGCCGCCGAGATCATTGCCGATGTCCGCGCCCGGGGGGACGCGGCGATCGTCGACTACACGAACCGCTTCGATCGCGTGGATCTCCGCACCGTTGGGTTCGCCATCGGTCCGGACGCCATCGCCGCCGCCCGCGCCGCGACCGCTCCCCGCGTGTTGGAAGCACTTTCCTTCGCCGCGGAGCGGATCACCGCGTTTCATGACAGGCAACGGCCTGAAACCATCGACTACGTTGATGAAGCGGGTGTTCGTTTAGGGATGCGGTGGTCTCCCGTGGCCGCCGTGGGGCTTTATGTTCCTGGGGGAAAGGCCGCCTATCCCAGTTCGGTCCTCATGAACGCCATTCCAGCCCGGGTTGCCGGCGTCGAGCGGCGGGTGATGGTGGTACCGACGCCGAATGGAGAGATTGATCCGCTGGTGCTCGTCGCCGCTGATCTGGCTGGGGTTTCGGAGATTTACCGGATCGGAGGGGCCCAGGCTGTTGCCGCTCTGGCATACGGTACTGAGACGATTTCGCCGGTCGATAAGATTGTCGGTCCAGGAAATGCGTATGTCGCGGCCGCCAAACGGCGTGTTTACGGCAAGGTCGGCATCGACTCGATCGCCGGTCCGTCGGAGGTTCTCATTGTTGCCGACAATCGCAGCGATCCCAGATGGATTGCCATTGATCTGCTCGCCCAGGCGGAGCATGACGAGGCGGCCCAGTCGATACTGATGACGGATGACGCCGCGTTTGCCGACGCGGTTGCGCAATCGGTCGACGCGCTGTTGGAGACGCTTCCCCGCCGGTCGATTGCCGCGGCGAGTTGGCGGGACCATGGAGCGATCATTCTGCTGGATGCCTTGAGCGACGCACCACCCCTGGTGGATCGTCTGGCACCGGAGCATCTGGAGCTCGCCGTCGACGATGCGGAGGCGATGGCGGACCGCATCCAGAACGCCGGAGCCGTCTTTCTTGGCCGTCATACGCCGGAGGCGCTCGGGGACTACGTGGCGGGCCCCAACCATGTGTTGCCGACAGATCGAACTGCCCGTTTTTCCTCTGGTCTCGGACTGCTAGATTTCATGAAACGCACGACCCGTGTTGGCGCTGACCGGGAGGCATTGGCCCGCGTCGGTCCGGCCGCGTCGGTCTTGGCGGAGGTTGAGGGATTGGATGCGCATGGCCTTTCGGTGACCATGCGCCTTGAGAACTGAGGGTCGGGGACGATGGCTCGGGACGATGAGAAGGAGCATCCCGACCTGTCAGCGGCCGAGGATGCTACCCAAGACAGCCGTAAACGGATCGTCCGCATTGATCTGGATGAACGAACCGTTTTGTCCCGTAGTCCTGAAGTTGAGCAGGAACGCGCCGTCGCGATCTACGACCTGTTGGAAGAGAACAGCTTTTATCCTGTCGAGGATGAGGGCGGCCCCTATCATCTGAGGCTGTCGGTTCAGGACGGCCGCCTCGTCTTCGATGTGCGCGATACCGATGATGCGGAGCGGACACGGGTGCAACTGCCGTTGTCGCCTTTCCGCCGGGTTGTCCGGGATTACTTCGCCATCTGCGACAGCTACTACGACGCCATCAAGCGCCTGTCCCCCTCTCAAATCGAGGCGATCGACATGGGTCGGCGCGGCCTCCACAACGAAGGCTCGGAGATGCTGCGGGAGCGTCTCGACGGCAAGATCGTTTTCGATTTCCCGACCGCGCGCCGTCTCTTCACGCTGGTTTGCGTGCTTCACATCCGGGGCAGCGGAGGGCGGTCGTGACCGCGGGCGACGTTGCACGCTCTGCGGTTCCGCCGGGTCTCGGTCTCGCCGTCGCAAAACCGAGTGCCGTTCTCTTCGCCTGCAGTGTGAACGCGGTGCGCTCGCCGATGGCGGAGGCACTTTTGAAAAGGCTGGTGGGTACCGAGGTCTACGTGGATTCCTGCGGCGCCCGTTCCGGCGAAGTCGACGGGTTTGCCGTTGAGGTCATGCGAGAGATCGGCATCGATATCGGCAAGCACCGGTCCAAAAGCTTCGATGAGTTGGAAGACAGCTTCTTTGACCTGGTGATCTCTCTCTCTCCCGAGGCGCAGCACCGGGCCATTGAGATGACGCGGACAATGGCCTGCGATATCGAGTACTGGCCGACCCTCGACGCGACCATCGTTGATGGCAACCGAGACGCGAGGCTTGATGCTTACCGTCAGGTCCGGGACGCGTTGACCGCCCGGATCGAAGCCCGCTTCGGCCCCATCTTCGAGTAACCGTCCACGACGTCGGACGACACTCTTGCCCGCGAAACGGCTTGACGTTGCGGCCGCCCCCCCTCACTTTGCGGCCCACGCCGTTAACCACCGAAGGAGCTGGAATGCCGAAGGAAGACGTAATCGAATTCTCTGGGACCGTTGAGGAACTTCTCCCCAACGCGATGTTTCGCGTGAAGCTCGACAATGAACATCTCGTGCTGGCCCACACCAGCGGCAAGATGCGCAAGAACCGTATCCGGGTTCTGGCAGGTGACAGGGTCAATGTTGAGATGACCCCCTATGATCTGACCAAAGGCCGGATCACTTTCCGCTTCAAGTAACCCGCCCGCCGGACAGGGTGTCCGCCGGGCTTCGCTCGGGCGCGGCACCCGGCATCGCGGGCCGGCTGACCCTTCCGCGCTTTCATGAGGGTCGACGTGGCCAGTAAACCGATCCTGATACCGCCCAACGGTAAGCGCCTGATACTGGCGTCCGCGTCTCCCCGCCGCCGCGACCTTCTTGACCAGATCGGTGTCGCCGTCGATAGAGTCGACCCTGCCGATCTTGACGAATCCGCCACCGACCGGGAATTGCCCCCCGCCTACGCCCGCCGGATGGCGGCTGAAAAGTGTGAGGCCGTTGCCGCCCGCCACCCGGATGCCTTCGTGCTCGCCGCTGATACGGTGGTCGCCGTCGGCCGGCGCATCTTGCCCAAGACGGAATCCGAGGCCGAGGCGCGGCGATGCCTTGATCTGCTCTCCGGCCGCCGTCACCGGGTTCTGGGTGCTGTCGCATTGGGACTGCCGGATGGCCGACGGATTGAACGGATGGTCACCACGGCCGTGACGTTCAAACGTTTGGATGCCGCCGAGGCCCGCGCATACCTTGCGACCGGGGAGTGGGCAGGAAAAGCGGGAGGTTACGCGATCCAGGGACTGGCGGCGGCCTTTGTGTCCTCCGTATCCGGTTCATACTCGAATGTCGTGGGTCTGGGGCTTTCGGAGACCTGGACTCTGCTTGTCGGTGCCGGGTTCACAATGACGGAGACGGATGCCGTTGGTTGAAGAGCTCCTGATTGAGTACTCCCCCGCGGAAACCCGCGCCGCGGCGCTGGAAGACGGCAGGATCGTCGAGTTCTTTCATGAGCCTTTCGGCCCCCGGGTCGGCGATATCGTCCGGGCCCGGGTAACGGCTGTCGACGGTCCCCGTGCTTGGGTCGACCTTGGCGGGACCATGGGTTTGTTCTCCAGCCCGAAATCACCCTTGCCGACAATGGGCTCGGCGGTTCTGTGTCAGATCCGCTCGGATCCCGGCGGAGACAAGGCCATGGCCGTTAGCAGCACCTTGGAAATCCGGGGACGGAACGTGGTGCTGACCCCGGGAGAGTCCGGCGCGGCGGTTTCCCGAAAGATCTCACCGCCCGCCCGTCGCAAGGAGCTGAAGGCCGAGATTGAGAAGGTTTTGGCGGACGTGGGAGAGGGTGTTGGGGCTGTGGCTCTCACCTCTGCGGCAGGTGTTCCTTCTGGAGGTGTTGCAGAAGAGCTTCGAACGTTGCTCCTCCGATGGCGGGAACTGTCGCCAACGGGCCCTGTCGGTGTCGTCGATGGGGCGCCGCGGCTCGTCGACGCGCTGAAAACGCGCTGGCCCGATGCGGCGATTCGCGAAGACCGGACGCTCCGCTTTTTCGAGGAGGCGGGCGTAGAGGACGCGTTGGCGGCGGCGGCAGCAGCGGTTGTGGACCTGCCTGGGGGAGGCTCTCTCCGGATCGATGAAACGGCGGCGCTTGTGGCGATCGACGTGAATGCGTCAGGCAGTGCGTTGGATGCCGTGCAGGCCAATCTGGAAGCGGCTGACGAAACCGCCCGCCAGCTTCGGCTGCGGGGTCTCGGCGGCATTATCCTGTTGGACGCCATTCGAATGGACGACCTCGCCGCCAGGGACGCGATCCTCAATCGTCTTCGGCAGGCTGTGGAGGACTTGGAGCCCTCGGTCCAGGTTCTCGGCTGGACGCGCGGTGGTCTCCTGGAGATGACCCGAACCCGTCTCGGTCCCTCTCTTCGGGAGAGGATGGGGCTTGGTTATGACCCCGCCCGCCGACCGGCAGCCTGGGGACGCAAAGCGGTCCGTCATCTGATCCGGGAGGCGCTCGGCCGTGCTTTGTCCAAGCCTGCATTGCGCTGTGCCCCCGGCGTTGCGGGCTGGATCGACAGCGACTCTTCCCTCAAAGACCGTCTGCAAGCGGTCTTGGGGGCGCCCGCTCGCATCGAACCAGTTCCCGAGTGGCCGCTCGACCGGTATGAGGTGTTGGCCGAAGACAATGGGCAGCGGGAGCGCGGCAGCCAATGACCGATGAGGACAAGAAGCCCGGTAAGCCAAAGAGGGCGGTCGCCGCCAGGGCGCCCGGGCCGTGCCCAACCTGCGGAAAACCGGCGACCCCGAAATTCCGGCCCTTCTGTTCCGACCGGTGCAAGACCATCGACCTTGGCCGCTGGCTCGGCGGCGACTACCGCATCCCAAGCGAGGACGAGCCGGACGTCGACGACGTTGCTGAGCTGATGCGGCACCTAGAGGACGGGGCGCGTTAGGCGCTGTTCCCACGCCTCCACTACAGTGCCTTTAGCGGTATGTCCGCTCCCCGCCTCAGCCAATTGTCCGCCGGATAGTGCGCTTCTCCGTCAATCAGGTGCAGCGTGTAGGCATGACGGGGCTGCGCCGAGTGGTTCGGGCCGCTCAGATGGGGAAGGCGGCCGTGCAGGATGACGAGGGTGCCGGGCTCCGCTACGACCGGTACCGGATCGCCGTCGAAGGGGCTGTCGTCCAAGCTTTCCATGGTCAGCACGCCGTCAATCTCCCGGAAGCGGGCCCGGAGGGGCGCTTTGTGGGCACCGGGGATGACTTGGAGGCAGCCATTCTCCGTGGTCGCCGCATCCACTGCCAGCCATAGACCGACGCAGCTTTCCGGCTCGGTGTACAGAAAGGCCGAGTCCTGGTGGCAAACCACCTCTCCGCCGATATGGGGTTGCTTGAAGATGTACATGGATTGGAGCGGGAGAGGCGTTGCGAAGCCGAGATCCTGCGCCAGTCTGCGGAACCGTGGCTGTCTGGACAGGCCTGAGAAGACCGGGTCCAGGTCGTGCATGGCATGGCCCATCTTGTTGACGGCGAGTGCCTTCGGCCGGTTGAGCGCGCCGTTCTCGTCGACCGCCCCGTCCTCAAGGAAGAACCGGATTTTGTCGCCGCTTTCCCGAAAATAGGCGTCGCGGGCGTGCTCGGGGGCGGTCGTTGAGAAGACCGTCCATGACGGGCCTGGGTCCCAGGCCTCGACCAACGCCTCGGCCTGCGTCTTCAGCCGGTCGAGGTCCGCCGGATCGAAGAAGTCTTCAACGACGAGACATCCGTCCCGGTCCCAGGCGGTCTTGGCGTCGCCCGACAGCGCGCCGTCGTCTCCGGCACGAAATCTCGGCAGCGCCCTCATGCCGGGGCACTCAAGAAACTGGTGCCCGATCCCATAGGCGGCAACCCCAGATGTGCGGCCAAGCTCTCCCCCACATCCGCGAAGGTCGTGCGCCGGCCGATCGCGGTCTTCGGCCGTGCGCCGCCCAGCGCCAGTACGGGCACGCATTCGCGCGTGTGATCGGAGCCGGGCCAGCTTGGGTCACAGCCGTGATCGGCGGTCAGGATCGCGAGATCATCGTCACCGAGGACGGCTTCCAACTCCGGAAGACGGCGGTCAAATGCCTCCAGCGCAGCGGCGTACCCCGCAACATCCCGCCGATGGCCGTAGAGCGTATCAAAGTCGACAAAGTTCACGACCAGCAGCGTGTTCGGCCCAGCGATCTCCAGCTCTGACAAGAGTGTGTCGAACAGCGCCTCGTTCCCCGCCGCCTTGACCTCCTTACCCGTCCCGCTGTGGGCAAAGATGTCGCCGATCTTGCCAATGGAGACGACGGTCCCGCCAGCGTCGGCGTGCCGGTCCAGAACAGTCGGGGCGTGCGGTAGAACGGCGAGATCCTTGCGGTTGGCCGTCCGCTCGAAAGTCCGGGCGTTCTGTCCTACGAAAGGCCGCGCGATCACCCGCCCGATCGTCAAGTCCTCCACCAGACGCCGGGCGACACCACAAACAGCGTAGAGCCGCTCCAGCCCGAACGTCTCCTCATGGGCGGCGATCTGCACCACGCTATCGGCGGAGGTATAGAGGATCGGTTTCCCGGTCCGCATATGCTCTTCACCGAGTTCCGCGATGATCTCGGTGCCGCTGGCATGGCAGTCGCCCAGGACACCGGGCAGATCCGCCTGCTGGATCAGGGCCTTGGTTAACATCTTGGGAAAAGCGGGGACGGTCCTTGGGAAGTATCCCCAATCAAAATGCACGGGGACACCCGAAAGCTCCCAATGCCCGCTTGGGGTGTCCTTTCCCCGGCTGATCTCTTCGGCGATACCCCAGGCGGCACCCGCCGCGGCGGGCGCTTCCAGCCCCGGTGGCGGTGACCCGGTCGCAAGAGCTGCCGCGGCCCCAAGGCCGTTTCGGACAAGATTGGGCAGGCGCAATGGTCCGGTTCGGCGTTCATCATTGGCGTTGCCTGCCGCGCAGGACTCTGCGATGTGACCGATCGTATTGGATCCGGTGTCCCCGAATGCGTCGGCGTCCGGGGCGCCACCGACGCCCACGCTGTCGAGCACGGCGAGGACGGCCCGGCTCACGCCGGCGTCTCCGCGGCGATCCGGTCGATGAGTGCCGACGGCGCCTCGAGCTTTGCGTCGGTTGTCGTCACGGCTTTCTTGAGGGCACCTGCCGCCTTGATCGCCGCTGCCTTGTCCCGGGCATGAAGCACGGCGATCGGCCGTTCCCGGTCCACCCGGTCACCGATTCCCGCGGCTTTGGAGATCCCGACGGCGGGGTCGATCTTGTCCGCCGCCGTTCGTCTGCCGCCACCAAGTTCGAGAATGATCAGACCGTATTCCCGGGCATTGATCTTCTCGATCCGTCCAGGCTTATCCGGATGAACCGCCATGGTAATTGGCGCTGCGGCGAGATGGCCTTTTGTGTTGTTCAACAGATCGGTGGGCCCCCCATGCTCGGCCACCATGCGGCCGAACCTCTCAGCCGCAGACCCGGTCGCCAGCGTCGCCTCCAACTTGGTCCGCGCGTCATCCATGGTTTCCGCCAAACCGCCGGTCAACAGGAGTTCTGCGCCAAGTTCGATCACCACGGCGTGGAGCCTTGGATCGCGCTTCTTTCCCGTCAGGTACTCGACGGTCTCCGCGATCTCCAGGCTGTGGCCCGCCCGGTCTCCGAGGACCTGCCCCATATCCGTGACCAGCGCGGTTGTCGGAAGTCCGGCACCCTGCGCCACGTTGACGATCGACTGGGCCAGAGCGCGGGCGTCGTCGACTGTCGACATAAACGCGCCGGAGCCCGCCTTGATGTCCATCACCAGACCGCCCAGCCCGGCCGCGAGTTTCTTCGACAGGATGGAGGCGGTGATCAGGGGGATGGACTCGACCGTGCCAGTGATGTCCCTGACCGCGTAGAGCCGCCTGTCCGCAGGGGCAAGATTCTCCGTCTGCCCGATGATGGAGCAGCCCACCGATGCCACGATCTTCTGGAAACGCTGGGGGTCAGGGGAAACATCGTAGCCTGGAATACTCTCCAGCTTATCAAGCGTCCCGCCGGTGTGGCCCAGGCCCCGTCCCGAGATCATGGGCACGAAACCGCCTGCCGCCGCGACCATTGGGGCGAGCATCAGGCTGACCTTGTCGCCGATGCCGCCGGACGAGTGCTTGTCGAGCACCGGTCCGCCCAAGGCATCCGGGTCCCAGCGGAGGACATCGCCGCTGTCCCGCATCGCTGTCGTGAGCGAGACGGTCTCATTGGTGTTGAGGCCGCGAATGAAGCTCGCCATGGCGAAGGCCCCAATCTGACCCTCGGTGGCGCTGCCGTCCGTGATCGCTGATACGATCCCGTTGATTTCACTGCCAAAAAGGCTCTCGCCGTCGCGCTTTCGCCGAATGATCTCCTGAAGGATCATGATCTCTCTCCCTCAGCGTCTAGGACCTTCTCTACTACGGCCAACAGACCGCTGGCGCCAAATCGGAATGTCTTCGGTGTGGCCCATCCTGCGCCCATGACATGATCGGCCAAGCGAAGATAGGCCGCGGCCTGTTCTGGGGTGCGAATCCCGCCGGACGGTTTCAGCCCGACCGGGCGCCCCGCGTCCTTGATCGCCTCCAGCATGATATGGGCGGCTTCAAGGCTGGTGGAGGTCGCCGTCTTGCCGGTCGACGTCTTGATGAAATCAGCCCCGGCCTCAATCGCATCATCTGCGGCCCCCCGGATCGCCGAGGGTGTCATCAGGCGCCCTGTTTCCAGAATCACTTTCAGTTTCTTGTCGGCCGCGGCCTTCTTACAGGCCGCGATCATGTCCCGGGCGTGAGACTGGTGGTCGTTGAGCCATGCGGCGTAGGGGAAAACCACATCGACTTCATCCGCGCCATCCGCAACGGCGCGCCGTGTCTCCTCTGCGGCTGTATCCAAGTCCGGTCGGCCATGTGGGAAATTGGCTACCGTCGCCACCTCGATGCCGGTGCCGTGGAGGGCTGACCGGCACTGTCCCACGAACCGGGGCCATACGCAGACAGCCGCGACACGGCCATGCCGTCCGTCCGAATTGGCGCAGAGGCTTGCGATCGTGGCGTCCGTATCGTCGTCGCCGAGGCTGGTGAGATCCAGGAGTGACAGCGTGCGACGGGCAATCGCCGGATCAGCGCTCATCGTCCAGGGTCTCCAGGTACCGGGTCAGCAGGGCTCTGACATCATCAATGGCGGCAGCGGCCGTGTCGACCGTCTGCTGATGGTCAATCCGCTCGTCGGGGATCATGCCGGCTGCATAGTTGGTGACGACGGAGACCGCGGCGATGGGGACGTTCACATGGCGCGCGGCGACAACTTCAGGCACCGTGGACATCCCAACGAGATCCGCGCCGAGGATGCGGAGCGCCCGGATCTCGGCTGGAGTCTCGAACGTTGGACCCAGCATCCAGGCGTAGACCCCTTCTGCCAGCGGAATACCAAGAGCCTGCGCGGCGGCGGCCAGATCCTCGCGGATTTTCGGATCGTAGGCGTCCCGCATGTCCACAAAACGAGGGCCCACATCCGGATCGTTGGGGCCACGCAGCGGTGTCATGCCGGTCAGGTTGATATGATCCGTAACAAGCGATAGCCGCCCGGGACCCACATCCGCGTTCAAACTTCCCGCTGCGTTTGTCAGCAGCATGCGCTTGATCCCGACGGCGGCCAGGGTGCGAACCGGGTTGGCCAATTGCTGGACCGGGTGTCCCTCATACACATGGAAGCGGCCCTGCATCACCAGGACTTCTTCCCGCCCATCCGGCCGGACACCAGACGGCCAAGATGCCCATCGACGGTGGAGCGGGAGAAGCCGGGGATGAACTCGTACCGCAGCACATCCCGGCCATCGAGCGCATCCGCGATCGATCCGAGTCCGGAGCCGAGTGTGATGGAGATAAGAGGAGAACGGTCGCCGAGCCATTCCCTGATCTTTTCAGCAGCTTCGTAGTGAATAGTCATGGCCGGGTTATGCCATCACGGGAAATGGACAAAAAGGGTTGATTCTGAGGTGGGTCCCGCAGGCAAGAATTGCTTTCAAGTCCTAGCGTTCCTTCACATACGGGATACCGCTCGCACACGGGGCGATGGCTTTGCCGATGAAGCCGGCCAACAGAATGACGGTCAGGATGTATGGAAGGGCCTGCACGAGTTGGACGGGGATCTGCCCGATGCCCGGAACGTCGACGCCTTGGAGGCGGACCGAGACCGCGTCGAGGAAACCGAAGAGAAGACAGGCCCAAAGCGCTGGCCATGGACGCCACTTGCCGAAGATCATGGCGGCGAGCGCGATGTATCCCTTGCCCGCCGTCATATCCCGCACAAAGGCGGCAGAATGCGCGGTTGAAAGATATGCACCCGCGATCCCGCACAAGATACCGCACCACGCCATCGCGGCATAGCGGAGGCCCGCGACCGAGATGCCCGCCGTATCCACAGCGGCCGGTGTCTCACCCACCGCCCGCAATCTGAGCCCGAAACGGGTTCTGTACACGACAAACCAGGTCGCCGGGACCGCGAGAAGGGCGAGATAGACCAGGATGTTGTGGCCGCTGATCACTTCCCGGTAGATCGGTCCGAGAATAGGAATGACACCCAAAGTCTCCGCAAGCGGCCAGTCGATTGACGTGAAGCGCGCGCCGTCCTGGAGCGGCGGTGTCTGTCCGCCCTGACGGAACCAGGCAATGCCCAGTACGACCGTCAACCCGGCGGCGATGACGTTGATCGCAACACCGCTGACGACCTGATTGCCCCTGTGGGTGATACACGCGAAGCCATGCACCATGGCCAGGGCGACCGACACGCCGATCGCCGCGGCGAGCCCGACGACCGCGACGCCGGAGGCATAGGCGGCCGCCGCAGCGGCGAAGGCGGCGGCAAGCATCTTTCCCTCAAGGCCGATGTCGATGACGCCCGACCGTTCCGCGAAAAGTCCAGCGAGGGCGGCAAGGATGAGGGGCGTCGCGACGCGGAGCGTGGCGTCAATCGTCAGAAGAATGATCAGCCAGGTTTCTTCCACGGCCGGGCTCCTAACTCGTTGCCCGGCTGTCCGCCGGACGGCGGATCAGCATGCGCGCCACCCACGGCGTGAACATGTACGCAAGCGCGCCGGAGAACAGGATTACGAGCCCCTGGATCACAACGACCATGTCCCGGGTGATCCGGTCGAACTCAAAATCCAGCTCAGCACCCCCTTGGTGCAGCGCGCCGAACAGCAGGCTCGCCAAAATGATGCCGAACGGATGGTTGCGCCCCATCAGCGAGACCGCGATTCCGGTAAAACCAACCCCTGCGGTGAAGTTCAGCAGCAGCCGGTGATGAACGCCCATGATCTCGTTGAGCCCCACCATGCCCGCCAGCGCACCGGAGATCGCCATGGCCAGCATGATCGTCCGCTTGGGATCTATCCCGGCGTAGATCGCCGCCTGTTCGTTCGCGCCAACCGTCCTGATCGCGAAGCCCCATCGGGTCCGCCAGAGCAGCAGCCATACGCCGACGCAGCACAACAGCGCGAAGAATAGCGAGATGTTCAACGGAGATCGCGCCAGATCGAGGCCGACGGCTGCGGCCGCCTCATGCATCGGTGGCAGCCAGGCCGCCTCCGCGAACTCCCGGCTTTCCGGCGACATCTGACCCGGCTGGATCAGGACGTTGACCAGCAGGTGCACCATCAAGGCGGAGGCGATGAAGTTGAACATGATCGTGGTTATCACGATGTGGCTGCCGCGGTAGGCCTGAAGATAGGCGGGCACGCTGGCCCAGGCGGCGCCGAACGCGGCACAGGCGAGGATGCCGAGCGGTGCCAAGAGCCAAAGCGGCAGGAACGCGTCCATCGCCAGCATCATCAAGCCGATGCCCAGGCCACCGATATACGCTTGGCCTTCGCCCCCGATGTTGAACAGCCCGCAATGGAACGCCACGGATACCGCAAGGCCCGTGAAGACGAAATTCGTCGCGTAATAGAGGGTGTAGCCGATCGCCTGATCGTAGCCGAAGGCGCCGTACACCATGACTTCCAAGGCGGCGATCGGGTCTTCGCCGACCGCCAGGATGATGAGGGCTGAGACTGCGAGTGCGGCCAGGATATTGAGGAGCGGGATCAGTCCGATGTCGGCCCAGGCGGGGAGTTGGCCAGATTTCATGCGCCGCCCTCCCCGTTAGAGCCGTTGTCCCTTTCATCAGGGGCGACCAGATCCAGAGGAACACTTGCCATCATCAAGCCCAGCGCGCGCTCGGTCGCGTCCTTCGCCTCGATCTCACCAACGACCTTGCCTTCGGCCATGACGGCG
Organism: Thalassobaculaceae bacterium; assembly: GCA_963691835.1. Lineage (GTDB taxonomy): Bacteria > Pseudomonadota > Alphaproteobacteria > Thalassobaculales > Thalassobaculaceae. The sequence goes on along the minus strand of OY829383.1, from coordinate 623,780 downwards.
ATGCGGTCCGATACGGACATGATCTCGTCCAGCTCGACCGAGACCAGCAAGACCGCGCATCCGGCATCCCGCATGGCAATGATCTGCTTGTGGATGAATTCAATGGCGCCGATGTCGACGCCGCGTGTCGGCTGGCCGACCAGGAGAATGCGGGGCAGGGCTTCCATCTCCCGCGCCAACACGATCTTCTGTTGATTGCCGCCTGAGAAGTTGGCGGATCTCAGCCGGGGATTGGGGGGGCGGACGTCATAGTGCTCCGCCCGTTCCGCCGCCTCCGCTAAGATCGCGCTCCGATCCTGGAAGAAGCCCGAGTTGTATCGATCCCTGTCATGATAACCGAGGATCGCGCTCTCCTGCGCTTCGAAGCTCATCACGAGGCCCATGCGGTGGCGGTCTTCGGGTACGTGGGCAACCCCCGCTTCCCGTGTTGTGGCCGGATCGCTTGGCGTCTCCGGCGTGATCTCCAGCGATCCCAGGACCACACGGCCGTGATCCGGTGCCCGGATTCCGGCGAGCACCTCCAGGAGTTCCGACTGACCGTTTCCGGCAATCCCCGCGATGCCCAGGATCTCTCCGGCACGAATGGAGAAATTGACATCGGACAGCCGGTCGACCCCGGTTGCTTGGGGACCCCCATCCCGGACGGTCAGCCCTTCCACCCGGACCAAAGTCTCTCCCGGTTCGGCCGCCTTCTTGTCAACGCGGAGGAGGACTTTCCGGCCGACCATCAGCTCCGCCAACTCCTCCCGGTTGGTGTCGCTGGTCGGCCGGTGCGCGACCATCTCGCCCCGCCGCATCACGGAGACGGTGTCCGTAACCGCCATGATTTCCCGGAGCTTGTGAGTGATGAGCACGATCGTCACACCCTCATCCCGTAAAGCGGCCAGGATTTCAAACAGGCGATCGGTTTCTTGGGGGGTCAGCACGCCGGTTGGCTCGTCGAGGATCAGGATCTTCGCACCGCGAACAAGCGCCTTCAGGATCTCGACCCTCTGTTGGAGGCCCACGGACAGATCCGAGACCAGAGTGTCGATGGGGACATCCAGGCCGTAGTCCCGGCCGAGCCGCTCCAACTCCGCGCGGGTCGCAGCGCGTCCGGCGTTAAGCAGCGCCCCGCCTTCGTCGCCGAGCATGACGTTCTCGAGCACGGTGAAGGTCGGGACAAGCATGAAGTGCTGATGAACCATCCCGATCCCGGCGCCGATGGCGGCGCGGGGAGAGTCGATGCTGCGGGCGATCCCATCGACACGGATCTCCCCCGCATCGGCTTGGTAGAAGCCGTACAGAATGCTCATCAGGGTAGATTTGCCGGCACCGTTCTCGCCGACGATGCCGTGAATGGTGCCGGGCGTGATGGAGAGGGAGATTTCCTTGTTTGCGTGAACCGGCCCAAAGCGTTTGTCGATGCCAACTAACTCGATGGCCGGGGGCGCTTCGGCGGCAGATGCGTTTGGTTTGGACATGTCACGCGAGGCGGCCGGAGCGGCCATGGAAGGGGACTCCCGTCTGGCACCGTCTGGTCCCCGCATTGCCTGACCGGCTGCGGGGACCAGTGGTCTCATCAGTTGATGAGGGTATCCGACTTAGGTGAACGCCGTCCGGTTACTTGACCGGGCAACTGTTGTCGGACATGTAATCGTGCACCACGATCGAGCCATCCATGATGCCTTTCTGCGCGTTGGTCACCAGCGCCTTCATCGGGGCGGAGATCAGGCCCTGATTGTGCTCATCCAGTGCCCAGCCAACACCCTCTTCGGAGAGGCCGAGAACCTGGATGCCCGGCTTCCACGTGCCGTCCTTCGCGGATTTGAAGGCGTTGTAGGCGGCGTTATCGACCCGCTTCAGCATGGAGGTGAGCATGGTGCCCGGATGCAGGTAGTTCTGGTTGGAGTCGACGCCGATCGCGTACTTGCCGTTGTCCTTGGCCGCCTGATAGACGCCGATGCCGGTGCCGCCGGCCGCCGCGTAGACAACGTCCGCGCCGCGATCGAATTGGCTCTTCGCAAGCTCCGCACCCTTGGTCGGGTCATTCCAGGCCGACGGGGTGGTTCCGGTCATGTTCTGGATCACCGTGGCGTCCGACTTGGCGTGCTTGGCCCCTTGGACATAGCCGCAGGCGAACCGGCGGATCAGTGGAATGTCCATGCCGCCGACGAAGCCGACCGTCCCGGTCTCCGACGCTGCCGCAGCAAGAACGCCGACCAGGAACGAACCCTCATGCTCCTTGAAGACAACTGACTGCACGTTCGGCAGGTCAACGACCATGTCGATGATCGTGAAGCGGGTGTTCGGAAATTCCTTGGCGACCTTCTCGATCGCGGGCGCCTGGGCAAAGCCGACACCAAGCACCGGGTCCTGGCCCCGCTGCGCCATGCGGCGGATCGCCTGCTCGCGCTGGGTTTCGTTCGTGACCTCGAACTCCTTGTACTCGATGCCCGATTCCGCCTTGAAGCGCTCGACACCGTTGTACACGCCCTCGTTGAAGCTCTTGTCGAACTTGCCGCCCATATCGAAGACGACCGCCGGCTTGATCTCGGCGGCGGAGGCCGCACCGATCGTCAGCAGTGTCGCGGCCGTCGCCGCAAGAATATTTTTCATGGTTTGAGTATCCTCGTCCTGTTCGGTCGCGATCCCGTTCGGGATGGTTTGGGCCAGCCCCCAGACCCTCTGGGCCGACTCTATGCGGGAGGCCTCCGCGCTGCAATGAAGACCGAGAGGGATCGCCATCAAATTTGCGCGTTTTCGCCCCGCGATGCGTCTCACGGACAATCTACAAGGGGAACATGTCATAGTGGTGGTCGCGCCATTGCCGGAAAGCCGCATTAAATGACCAACCCGCTCGACGACCCTTGGTCGGCCCCCCGTTTGAAGACGGAAGTCATCGTCCAGGCGGGCCTCCGGCGCTGTTCCATGAAGGGTATTGGTGCCTATGTGTTGAAGCGCGGCGATCCGGACGCAGGCGCCCTATATGTCCGGCTCGATCATCTTAACGGTACGGTCGAGTTGCTGACCCGCGCCCGCGACGCTGACGGCCACCTCGTCTGGCGACACGTGATAGGCATTGGCCCTGTGCCGGTCCCCGACGTGATGGAGCGATTGGAAAAGGAACGCCGGATCGATCCCGACCTTTGGATCGTCGACGTGGAAACCCGAGACGGCTGGAACCCATTCGACGAGACGGCGGGGTAGGGGTATCTCTATCCGCTAACCCCGGATGGAGGAGCCTCACTATGATCGTCGATGTCCGCACGTATTCCATCGTGCCCCGGAAGATGAAGACCTATCTCGCGATCTTCGAGGAGTATGGGCTGCCCGTGCAGCGGAAGTACCTTGGTGATCCGCTTGGGTATTTCGTGACGGAGCTCGGGCCCCTTCATCAGGTGGTGCACCTCTGGGGGTATGAGAGCCTCGCCGATATGGAGCGGAAGCGGGCGGAGCGGGACAAGGATCCGGCGTGGGCTGACTATCAGGCGCGGACGGACGGGCTGGTGGTCGCGCAGGAGAACAAGATCGCGCGCCCGACCGGATGGTCCGGGATCAAGTAGGAAAAGGGTTCTTCAGCGCTCGAAGGAATAGGGCAGGGCACGGCGGACGGTGGGGTCTACCCGAATGCGGTGGTTCACCGGGGGGTGGGCCCGCCATCCGCAATCCAGCCGCTCGCACACCCGGCAGCTGACGCCTATGGGCGTCGCGGGGGGGCTTTCTTTCGACACGAGACCGTCCGCGTGGACGAACTTCGCTGCGTGGCTGATGTCGCAGCCGAGCGCCACGGCGTGATGGGGCTGGGAGCGGGCGGAGGGGCTGACCGTCGGCTCGCCTGTGGGTTCCAATGCTTTCGCCATCAGGAAATACGTCGTGCCATCCGGCAGCTCGGCAACCTGGGTGTCCATCTCGCCGGGCCGGGCGAACACGTCGTGCACCAGAAGGCGCGGGCAGGTGCCGCCGAAGCGGGCGAACTGGAAGCCGCCACCATCGAGCCGTTTAGAGACATTGCCCGCGTTGTCCACCCGCAGGAAGAAGAAGGGCACACCCTTGGCACCCGGGCGCTGCATGGTGGTCAAGCGGTGGCAGACTTGCTCGAAGCTTGCGACGAAACGGCGGCGCAGTCGCTCGATGTCGTGGCGGAGCTCGACGGCCGCCTTCAGGAACGGCCCATAGGGCATCATCACCGCACCGGCGAAGTACCCTGCAAGCTGTCCGGTCAACAGGCCGCGCGCCTCCGCACTCTCCAGGTTGGCGTCGTCCACGATCGCGTCGATCCGGTCCCGCTCCCCAAGGAGGGCGGCTTGCACGCCGAGGTGAAACAGCCGGGCGGAGGGCAGCAGCGTCTCTGAAATGAAGATCCGGCGGCCGTGATAGTCGAACCGGCCGAGGGTCGCCCCCAAAAGCTCAGGGGGGCGGACCTTCGTCTCAACCCCGTGGGTGTCCATGAGGTGACGCCGCAGATCCCCGAAAAGCGTGTCCCGGTCGAGTCTCGCATCCTGCCAGAGGGCTTCCGCCGCCACTTCCAAGCTCTCGAAGTGGTTGTTCTTGGCCTCCAGGAAGGCGCGGACGTCATCCACCGGCGTTCTGTAGGAGCCGAGACGGTCCGGCGCCCCGTCCCGCCCGGTCGCATGGGCCAGCGTCTCCGCGTTCTCCCACAGGCGTTTGTAGGCGTGATAGAGGTCCATCATCGCCTGGGCCGCCGTGGGGGCCGCGGCGACGAACTCCTTCAACTCCCGCTCCGACACCGGCCGGTCGGAAAAGACCGCGTCACCCAGCACCTCGTTGAGACTGGCCGCGAGCCGGGCGTCGTCATCCTCGGCAAAGGCTTTGAGGTCGACATCGAACGATTGGCCGAGTTTGAACAGCAGAGAGACGGTAACCGGGCGCTGATTGTGCTCGATCAGGTTCAGATAGCTGGGCGAGATCCCGATCTGCCCCGCCATCTCAACCTGACTCAAGCCCTGGTCGTTCCGAAACCGCCGGATCTTGTGGCCAAGCATGGCCTTGCGTTCCGCGTGCCCCATGGCGGCACGATCCCCCACTAGTGGTCCAGTTTCCGGGCGTCTGCCGCCCTGGCGACGCGGGTTGCCGGTCCAGGGACCGCATCGCAACAGAACCGTAACCGATGCGATTTCGCTTTTGCACAATATTTACGAAATTTACAGATCGACGCTGGGCGGATTTTCTAAATTTTCACCGTTACTTCTTTTTCTTCAATAACTTATCGACAGCTTCGATCTCCCGCTCTTAGGGTCCTGGTCATGCGGCGGCGCAACAATCGCCCCGACACACCGAAACAAGACCACCAGAGGGGAACAGACCGATGAGTCAGAATTTCGAAGAGAGAGCCGGAGCCGAAGCTGGACGGTTCGAGAATGTCCGCAGGGACTACACGATGGCCGACGTGGAGCGGCTTTCGGGTAGCCTCCGCATCGAGCATACCCTTGCCAAGCACGGCGCCCAGCGTCTTTGGCGGCTGCTTCATGACCGGCCGTATGTGAATACGCTTGGCGCGCTGACGGGCAACCAGGCGATGCAGCAGATCCGGGCGGGCCTTGATGCCATCTACCTCTCCGGTTGGCAGGTGGCGGCCGACGCCAATGTCGCCGGGTCGATGTACCCCGATCAGAGCCTCTACCCCGCGAACAGCGGTCCGGAGTTGGTCCGCCGCATCAACAACACCCTGCAGCGCGCCGACCAGATCGAGACCATGGAAGGCAAGCGGACGGTCGAGAACTGGTTCGCCCCGATCATCGCCGACTGCGAGGCCGGTTTCGGCGGCGTGCTGAACGCGTTCGAGCTGGCGAAGGCCTACATCGAGGCCGGTGCCGCTGGCATCCACTTCGAGGACCAGTTGGCGTCCGAGAAGAAGTGCGGGCATATGGGCGGCAAGGTCCTGATCCCCACCCAGCAGCACATCGGCAACCTGAACGCGGCCCGCCTTGCCGCCGACGTCATGGGCACCTCGACCCTGGTCATCTGCCGGACCGACGCGGAGAGTGCGAAGCTGATCACCTCCGACTTCGACGAGCGGGACCGGCCGTTCATGACCGGAGAACGGACGGCGGAGGGCTTCTACCGCCTCAAGGAAGACAGCGGCTTCGATCACTGTGTCGCCCGCGGCCTCTCCTTCGCGCCGTACTCCGACCTTCTCTGGATGGAGACCTCAACCCCGAACCTGGAACAGGCACGCCGCTTCGCCGAGGCCATCCGCAAGGAGTTCCCGGACCAGATGCTGGCTTACAATTGCTCCCCGTCGTTCAACTGGTCAGCCAACCTGGACAAGGACGATATCGCCCGCTTCCAGCGCGAGATCGGGGCGATGGGCTACAAATTCCAATTCGTCACGCTGGCCGGTTTCCATAGCCTCAACCACGGCATGTTCGAACTGGCCCGGGGCTACAAGGAGCGGGGCATGGCCGCCTACTCCGAGCTTCAGAACGCCGAGTTCGCGTCCGAGGTCAACGGCTACTCCGCCACCCGCCACCAGCGCGAGGTCGGCACCGGCTACTTCGACGCCGTGTCGGTCGCGGTGAAGGGCGGAGCATCGTCGACCACGGCCCTCAACGGGTCGACCGAAGAGGCGCAGTTCCACGATCCGGCTACGGGCCTTCAGACGGCGGCCGAGTAACCGGCCGATCCGTCGCGGACATCAACGCATTCCTCAAGACAGGAGAGACGACATGAGCAATCGGTACTGGGTGATCGGCGGAGAGTTCGAAAGCACCGCCTTCGAGCGTGTGATGGATGGCACGCAACGGGTTCTCGGCCCCTACGCGGACCGGGATACGGCGAAGCAGGCTTGGGAAAAGCTGGCGGTCGAAACCCGCAGCATCTGCAACGCCCGCTTCACCATCGTCCAGGAGGGCTCGCCCGCCTGACGCAAGCAGACGCCCGAGTAGGGAGGGTCAAAAGAGGAGCGCCCCGGCATGTCCGGGGCGTTCTGTATTTGGGGCGGTTCGAATCCCCGGGCCGTTGTGTCGCCGACGCGCGCAGATGGGCTCCGACCTGTCAGTCGCCTAGGCGACGAGCGTTTCCAGTCGGGCCAGGATTTCGTTCATTGTCTCCGTACCAACGCGCTGCCCGGCTGCCTCAAGCCGGCGAGCGGCAACGTCGATTGACTTTATCTGGTCAACAAGGATCGCACCGGTGATGCTGACGTCAGCAGGCAGATGAACTTTCCATGGCCAAGGGTCCATGTTGGACGTAATCGGGCAAACTAGAAGGCAGTTTGAAACACGGTTGTAAGCAGCAGGTGAGATCACAACTGCCGGACGCCGACCCGCCTGTTCATGACCCCGCTGAGGATTGAAGTTCAGCCAGACGAGGTCCCCTCTCTCCAGGATTGTTTCCACCTTGGTCGCCAAGGCTACAGCATCTCATCGCCTTGCGGCGCATCATCAATCGAGGGTGGCGGTGCCAGGGTCTTGGCTTCTTTCACCAAGTCTTCGAGCGCATAGGATGGTCTGCCACGGCGAATAAGGAGCGTATCTTTGTCGATGCTGATTTCGACGTTTTCGCCCTCATGCATGCCGAGCGTCTCAACAGCCATCTTGGGAAGACGGATTGCGCAAGATCCGCCCCAAAGTCCGACACGTGCTTTCAACGCCCTGACCCCGAAAGTCGATAATCTACAAAGTATATCATCTGGAATGTAGATTGTCTTGATGTCTTCTGCGCCTGCACGTCCGATGGCCCGGTGTCTTCAGCCGGCTGCGTGTTATGTTTCGCGGCATACCGGCGTGATCTCGTCGGTCATCCGTTCCATTTCGGACGCGTGAAGGCCGGTATAGGCACGGATATCGCCTTGGGTATCGCGGACATAGGCGTGGGTGAAGATATCGTTGAGGGTCGCCGCCGCAAATGAGGTCGGGACGACCGGGACATGCTTGAAGGCCACGATGGTCGGCTCTGTCGGCTCATCGGGGATCGCCCGGCCGCAGAACAGCTCTACCGAAATCGAGACCACCACAAGGCCGTCCAATCGGTCCTCGTAAACCGCTTTCCGGAAGGTGATGCCGCGTTCCGGATCAAAGTTGGTGAGGCGCCGGATCTCTTTGCCTTCGACGTCCGGAAGCCGGTCGACGAAGACGAAATCCATCTCCCCGGCTGTGGCGGACGGGCGGGTCACCGCGGTGGCGAGCATCACGAATGACAGGATCGAAAGGAGAGGGCGCAGCGTCATGTGTCCATTCCACGGAGAGGCCTACGATCTTACTACGCAGCGAACACGTCCCCGGTTTCGATCTCCAGGAAAAGGGTGGGCGATAAACGCCTAACCCATGGAGATCTTCGGAAGGGATGCGAAGTCCAGAACACCGTCGGACCGCATCGTCCACCCGGTATCGTTCGTCCGAAGCGCGACCCGGTAGACCTGATTGTAGAGGGTGAGCCACGCAGGGTCGTCCTGGAGCATCTTGTAGATCTCGCCATAGAGCGACTCCCGCCCTTCCCGGTCCGCCGTGACGCGAGCCCGGTCCAAATGAGCCTCGACCGCTTTGTTGGCGTAGCCTTGCCACCATGAACCGCTCTGCCTGCTGTCGATCTTCTCATAGAGGACCCGGAAGGTGCTGAGCGGGCTTGAATCGAAGACGCACATGTCGCCGATCTTCTTGTCGCGGACGTTCTCCGCGTAGCGCACCCGGTCCGTCTCCAACCGAACGTCGACGGTGATGCCAATCTTGGCGAGTTGTCCGGCAAGGGTGGCGGTCAGGACCTCTGCCTCTGCTGGCAGGCTTGTCGGGCAGTCGACCGTAAGGCGCAATCCAGAACCAATACCGGCTTCCGAGATCAGGTGTCTGGCGGTCTTGAGATCAGGTTTGTCGACATCGGCTTTCGACGGCGCGCCGAAATGAACTTGGCTGACGAAACCGGGTAACGGGACCCCGGCGCCGCCGACCACATCATCGATCACCGCTTGGCGGTCAACGGCGAGGGAAACCGCCCGGCGGACCCGGCTGTCCCGAAACGGCCCGCTTTGGCAGTTCAGAAGATAGAGGATGGCCGTCGGGTCAACGTGGCCGACCGACCGAACCTCGGGAGCTGTCGCTAAGGCATCTTGGGCGGACGGACCGAGCTTTGTCGCGATCTGCGCGCTACCTGATCGGACGGCATCAATGCGGTCCGCCTCATCGGGGACGGCCGTGATCAGAAGGTTTTTGTTCTCGATGGGTCCGCCCCACCAACTTGGGTTCGCTTCCAACCGGAGGGATAAGCCAGGCTCATGACCTGCCACCCGGTAGGCGCCACTGCCGACGGGGCGCTCGGGCAGGGTGTTTGTGCCGATCAGATCCGGCGGCAGGATGTACCCTGACACCAGAATATCGAGCAAATCGGCGATGGGCTCCGTGACGGTGATCCGAACCGTGGCCGCGTCTGGTGCCTCCACATGGGCGCCAGCCAGGTACTGACCCCAGACTGCGGGCGCGCCAAGCGTGGCGCCGATATCGGGCCGCTTCATGCGCTCAAGAGACGCGCGGACATCCTCGCTTGTGACCGGAGAGCCGTCGTGAAAGGTGATGCCGGGCCGTAGTGTGAAGGTCCAACACGTCGCATCGTCAGAAGTCGACCACGATTGGGCCAGGGCCGGGCGGTATCCGCCATTGTGACCCCGGCGGACCAAAGCATCGAACACCGCATCATACAGGGCGAGCAAATCCGCATTGTCCGTGCAGTCCTGCGGATCATTCCAGGCGATGCCGCGTTGGGCGATGATGGCTGGTTGTGTCATGGAAAGCGTCCCCGCAACCGATCGGAAATCAACCGGTAGACGCCGACTGTGCGCTTGTCGAGGGCGGAACGCCGACTATCTCGGTCCCGGGTGGCCCGGTTCGGAGGATGATATGCGGATTGTTTTTGTTGCGCTTCTAACACTGGTCCCCAGCCTCGCCGTGGCAGAGGTTTGCGGCCCGCGCCTGATTGTGGATTTCGAGGAAAGCGCGCCGAAAGACTACTTCCGTCTCAAGAATGCGAGCGAGACGGAGTGGCGGATTGACCGGGTCGAGATTGATCTTCGCGGCTCCGGCGGCGGGCTGATCTTCGATGTGACAGGCCGTGGCGCCGGTGTCTCCGTCTATCAGCCGTTCGAACGGGCCGGCGGTAAGGCCGTTGTCCGGGGCCGGTCCGAGGTGACGGACGGTGATTCCACCCTTTCAGTTGCTTTCGACCGTTTCAACACCTCCGACATGTTCATCTTCACGATCGACGTGGACGACACGCTTGTGGCGTCCGACCAGACCCGTGTCTCCGGTGGGGAGATTGCCGGTGGCCTGGTGCGGGCCTGGTTCCAGCAGGAGGACGGCACGGTGGTGGAGCGGACAGGGTCGTTCGAGACCGACAGCCGAGCGGATACGGGGAAGGGCGAGAAGTGCGTGATCTCCGGCTTGCCGCTCCTTTTGTCGGCAGGCTGACCCCAAAGCTGATCCCACAATAGAAAACGGCCCCGCCAGAAGACATCCGGCGGAGCCGCTTGAGGGTTGCTGGCGAAAGGTCAGCCGTTCAGACCGCCCATCAGGATGTATTTGGTCTCGGTGTACTCATCCATGCCGTACTTGGAGCCCTCCCGGCCAAGGCCGGACTCCTTGACGCCGCCGAACGGGGCGACCTCGGTCGACAGGATGCCTTCGTTGACCGCGACCATGCCGTACTCCAGCGCCTCCGCAACGCGCCAGACCCGTCCCAGATCCCGGGCGTAGAAGTAGGAGGCGAGACCGAACTCGGTGTCGTTCGCCATCTCAATCACATCTTCCTCGGTCTCAAACTTGAAGAGCGGGGCGACGGGGCCGAACGTCTCCTCCCGGAAGATCGCCATGTCCCGGGTCGCGTTGGCGACGACCGTCGGTTGGTAGAATAGCCCGCCCAGATCGGAGCGCGCGCCACCGGTCATCACGGCGCCGCCCTTGGCGACCGCGTCCTGCACATGCTCATCCGCCTTATCGACGGCCGATTCCTCGATCATCGGCCCGACGACCACACCCTGGTCAAAGCCGTTGCCCATCTTCATATCGCCGACAGCCGCCGCGAAGCGTTTGGAGAACTCGTCGTAGATGCCCGATTGGACGAAGATCCGGTTCGCACAGACACAAGTCTGGCCCGCGTTTCGGAACTTACATGCGAGGGCACCTTTCACCGCCTCATCCAAGTTGGCGTCGTCGAAGATGATCAAGGGCGCGTTGCCGCCCAGCTCCAGGCTGATCTTCTTCACCGTGCTGGCGGATTGTTGCATCAGCAGCTTGCCGATGCCGGTAGAGCCCGTGAAGGTGATCTTCCGGACGATCGGGCTCTCCGTCAGTTCCTTGCCGATGACGCTGGAGCGCGCGCCGGTGATGATGTTGAAGACGCCTTTCGGGATCCCGGCACGCTCCGCCAGTTCGCACAGGGCCAGGGCGGAGTAGGGGGTCATCTTGGCGGGCTTGCAGACGAAGGTGCAGCCGGCAGCAAGGGCCGGACCGGCCTTCCGGGTGATCATCGCATTCGGGAAGTTCCACGGCGTGATCGCGCCGACAACGCCGACGGACTGCTTGATGACGACGATGCGCTTGCCGTCCTGGTGGTGGGGGATGACGTCGCCGTAGCTGCGCTTGCCTTCCTCGGCGAACCACTCGATGAAGGAGGCGCCATACGCGATCTCACCCTTCGCTTCGGCCAGCGGCTTTCCCTGTTCGGCTGTCATGATCGCGGCCAGATCATCCTGGGCGGCCATCATGAGATCGAACCATTTCTTGAGAATGGCGGCTCGCTCTTTCGCGGTTTTCGAGCGCCAGGCGGGCCAGGCAGCGTTCGCGGCGTCGACCGCGGCGCGGACGTCATCCGCCCCCATGTCCGGCACAGTGCCGATGACCTCACCGGTTGCGGGATCGTCGACGGCGACGGTGCCACCACCCGCGGCATCGACCCAGGCGCCGTTCACATAGGCCTGCTGACGAAAGAGAGAAGGATCGGACAGCTTGTCGGCGAGATTCATCGGTCGGCTCCCTAAACCCGGCCGGCCCCATCGGCCGGCTTCTTAGGGGGCGTTATCGCACTCTCGGGCGGGGGCTGCCAAGTTCAGGCAAAGGCGGATTTCATAGACCGGCGGAGGCCATGATTAGTCGACGTTCTCAAGCGGACGGAGATTGAGCGCCACAACTTCGGATTTCGCTTCCTCATGATCCGTACCGGTCATTGCGGCAAGCATCATTGAGGCGGCGACAACCCCTTCCATGTGTGCGGCAAGCTTGCTGTTGGAGCGTCCGAGGGCCTCCTCCACGGTCTCGTGGTAGGTCTCCTCAATCATCTCCTGTGTCGCCTCGTCCATCGCGTGCTCCTTGAAGCCAGCGTCGCCGTAAACCGATCTTACGGTAACCGGTCAGTTCTTTCCATATGGTTAACGGGTCTGATCTGAAACTGTGCAGTTACCCGTCGCGTAAACATCTGCGACGACACAGTTTCGCCACGTATAGACGACGATGTTTCCATCACAGCTCTTCATCTTCAACCAACTCCGCCAGCCATCCAGGCTCGGCGTTCTGCCGTTTGTGCCTTCAGGGAAGGTATCTTGGGAAAGGATGTCCGCGCGATCAATCCCTGCTTTTTCTAAAGCGATATTCACGCTTTCAGAGCAAGAGGCGATACTATCCCGAGCCGACACCGGTTCCGTAAACGCGAAACCGGCCAGAAGAACAAAGCCGAGTGTCAGTTTATTCCGCATGTGTGATCCCGAAACTGGAAACAGACGTAAATGCGCCCCCCTAAAATGGGTTGGTTTCAGCTTAAGACCAGCTTCTTTCGGTTGATGCGCTCAACCATTTTCCGAATGGGTGTGGCGGACACATTCTAGGCCGCCTGTTCCCAGCGGCCCCGCTCATCCTGCTTCCAATAGGAGAGTGTGTGGTCGCCTGCCTTGGCAACCCGCCAGCGGTCCCGGGCAGCCGCAACCGCATCTTCGTCCCGTCCGTCAAACAGGTCAAAGACCCGCTGGAAGGCATCCAGGTTCCGGCTGGCGACCCCGTCGGTCAGGAAGAGATAAGTCGCGGAGTTTGGTGCGATGTCCTCGACACTGAGCCAGATCGGCTGTGCCGCCGCATGCGGGTCGTTTCCGCTTCCATGCGGCAGCCAGCTTCCCGGGTCATAGGTCCAGAGATGCGAATCAAGGGCGGAGAGGCGGTCGGCGCTGCCTGAGACGACGAGCGCCCGCGCGCCGACGTCCAGCGTTTTCTCCAAGAGCTTCGGCAACGCCCACTCAAGCGGGCGGTGGGTCAGATGATAGAAGCGCACATCCGCCAAGGCTCACCCCTCAGAGCCGGGGGCGGCTAGGACGCGTCCCAGCCATCCCGGACCAACTGGTCCAGGAGCCGGACGCCCCATCCGCTGCCGCCCTTGGTGACCGTGGGTTTGCCTTTGTCTTCCCAGGCGACACCGGCAATGTCCATGTGAGCCCAGGTCTTGTCGTTGACGAAGCGCTGAAGGAAGCAAGCCGCCGTGATGGCGCCGCCCTCCCGGGGGCCGACATTTTTCATGTCCGCGAAATCGCTCTCGATCAGCTTGTCGTAGTCCGCGCCAAGCGGCATCCGCCACGCGCGTTCCCCTACCGCCGTTCCGGCGTCGGTAAGCTTGTCCGACAGGGTATCGTCGTTCGAGAAGAAACCGCAGGTCGATTTGCCCAGCGCCACCATCATCGCGCCGGTCAACGTCGCGAGGTCGATCATGAAGGCAGGATCGTACTTATCCTGGGTGTACCAAAGCGCGTCCGCGAGAACGAGACGACCCTCCGCATCCGTGTTCAGGATCTCGACGGTTTGTCCGGACATGGACGTCACGATGTCGGAGGGGACCTGGGCGTCACCGTCCGGCATGTTCACCACGCAGCCGATGACGCCGATCGCGTTCATCGGTGCTTTTCGCCCGGCAAGTGCGCGCATCAGACCGGTGACCACCGCGGCCCCGCCCATATCCATTTTCATGAGGTCCATACCGCCCGCCGGCTTCAGCGAAATGCCGCCGGTATCGAAGCAAACTCCCTTGCCGACGAAGGCGAGAGGCTTTTCCCCCTCGGCGCCGCCCTTCCACTCCATCACGACGAGGCGGCTCTCGGCGACGCTGCCCCGGCCGACGCCCAGCAATGTCCACATTCCGAGGGCTTCCATGGCAGGCTCGTCCAGGACGGTGACCTCCAGGCCATAGGCGCCCAACGCTTCGCATCTCCGTGCGAACTCCACAGGTGTCAGGGTGATCGGCGGCTCATTGACAAGGTCGCGGGCGAGGAAGACCCCGGCGGCGACATGGGAGAGATCATCGAAGGTGCTTGTAGCCTCATCGGCTTCCGGTGTCGCGATCGTCATCTTGGCGAGCGACGGCTTATCCTTGTCCTCGAGCTTCGTCTTGTACTTGTCGAACCGGTAGGACTTCAGCAGCGCACCCTGGCCTAGATGGGCCGCGCGTGCCGCGATCCCCGATGCGTCATCGCCGTGCGGCTCGAAGATGACCGTGACCTGCTCGGCGCCGGACATGGACAACTCACCGAAAATCGTGCCACCGGCCCTCTCACACCACATCGCGTCGATCTTTGAGCCGTCGCCCAGACCGTAGAGCACGACCTGTCCCCGCGCGGAAGCGACGGTCAGTGTCTGGTGCTCGTTGCCGGTAAATCGGCTGTTGGCCATTGCGGCGGTCAGCAAGCCCCCCAGGCTCTCGTCCAGCGCTTGGCCATGCTCCAGCAGGGTGCGGTCCTGGGTGACCCCGATAACGACGGCGCCGTTTGCGGGCACGCCCAACGACTCGAATCCGATCTCCATGCGACGGGTCCTCTCTCGAACAAACCATGCTTTCGGAACAGCGTCATCGGTAGCCCCGGCCTTGGCGGGAGTCAACGCGCCGGTCGTCGGCGCGCGGGAGTAAAGGACCCCCAACCCATGACGCTTGGGCTATCGGGCTGAGAACGGTATTCTCCGCGCCGTCAGCCGGGTTGTCGCCCGCCCGGTCAGGCAATGTCATCGAGATCGGGCAGCTCCGGACGGGATGCATGCGCGTCGGTCGCTACTTTGCAACGCAGATGGTTACGGCGATGGTCATCGTCGTGGTGTCGCTGACCTGCGTCATCTGGCTCAGCCAGTCGCTCCGGTTCATCGATCTGATCGTGAACCGGGGGCTGCCTCTGTTCACGTTCCTTCAGCTGACCTTCATGCTGATGCCGACATTCCTTGCCATTGTTCTGCCGATCGCCTGTTTCGCGGCGGTGCTGTTCACCTACAACAAGATGGCAAATGATCGGGAACTGGTGGTTCTTTCCGCGGCTGGGGTCAGCCCGCTCGGATTGGCGCGACCTGCGATCCTGGTCGGCGTCGCCACGACGGCGTTGTGCTACCTGATGACGCTTTACTTGATCCCGTTGTCCTATCGGGGCTTCAAGGAACTGCAGTTCCAGATTCGGCACAGCTATTCCGATGTTCTCCTGAGAGAGGGTGTCTTCAACAGTCTGGGCGACAAGATCACCGTGTATATCCACAAGCGCTCTCAGTCCGGTGGATTGGAGGAGATCATTGTCCATGACGACCGCGACGCGGACGAGGCGGTGACCCTGGTCGCAGAGCAGGGGGCCCTGGTTCTGACGCCGGAGGGGCCGAAGGTTCGCATGGTCAACGGAAACCGTCAGGCGCGCGACCGGAAGACCGGGACCATCACGCTTCTCTACTTCGACAAATATACGGTCGATATCGGCAATCTGGGCGCGGTCGACCCCCGAGTGTTCCGGGATATGAACGAACTCTTCCTGCTCGATCTTCTCTATCCGACCGAGTCGGTGACGGCCCCGCGCAACTTCAATGAGTTCCGGGCCGAAGGGCATTCGAGGCTGACCATGCCGTTCCTCGCGCTGGCCTTGACCCTCGTCGGGCTGGCGGTGGTGCTGAGAGGGGAGTTCTCACGACGCGGTCAGTCGAAACGTCTGGCCATTGCCATCGTTCTTGCAGGCATGCTTGAGGCGGGAGGGCTGGGCTCGAAGCTTATCGCCGCGAAAGAGCCTGTAACCATCCCGCTCATGTATTTGGCCATCCTCTTGCCCATTGCCGGAGCCCTTGTCGCGTTGGCACGACAGAGGCTTCGCAGGCCGACCGGCGCGTCGGCGCCTGCGGCGGCATAGGAGGCGGGCCGTGAATCTCTCGACGACGCTGTCCAGCTATTTCGGCCGCCAGTTCCTGGCAGCGGTCTTCGGCACATTCATGGCGATCATGGCGGTCGTCTTCCTGCTGGACCTCATCGAGTTGCTTCGCCGGGGTGCGAACCGGGAGGATGCGAGCCTGCTGCTCCTCGCCGAGATGGCCGCGCTGAAGGCGCCGCATATGGGGCTTACGATCCTGCCGTTCGCCGTGCTGTTCGGCAGCATGATCGCTTTCACCCGGATGACCCGGAACCAGGAGTTGGTGGTCGCGCGGGCCGCCGGTGTTTCGGTTTGGCAGTTTCTGTTGCCGGCCCTGGCGGCTGCGGCGGTGATCGGCATTGTCAAAGTCGGGCTGATCAACCCGATCGCATCCTCCATGACCGCGCGATACGAGGGGCTGGAAAACCAAATCCTTAGAAACCGGGACAACTTCGCGGCCTTGTCGAAGGGCGGATTGTGGCTTCGGGAGCGCCGGGGCGATGGTTATTCCGTTCTGTATGCGGCCGGGGTCAGCGGTGAGGCTGACAGCAGCGGGCTCGGCCGCGTGTCCGTCTTCCTGTTTGGCGCCAACAGCGAGTTCCTCGGTCGGGTTGACGCCACCTCGGCCCAGCTTCTGCCGGGCCGATGGGAGCTTGAGGAGTCCGTCTACACAACGCCGGACGCGATCCCTCAGATCCGGAAGAAGTTCTCTATCGAGACAAGCCTGACGATGGACAACATCCAGGACAGCTTCGCCTCGCCTGAGACCATGTCCTTCTGGGAGCTTCCGAAGTTCATCTCGATTCTCGAGGAAGCGGGCTTTCCGGCGGTCCGGCACAGGCTTTACTTCCACGCCGAACTCGCCTCACCGTTGTTGTTGTGCGCCATGGTCCTGATCGCCGCCACCTTCTCGCTCCGGCTGACACGGCGGGGGGGAACCCTGGGTTGGGCGGTCGCCGGTCTGTTTTCCGGATTTCTTCTTTACTTCATATCGGACCTTGTCTTCGCGCTCGGATTGTCTTCCCGGATTCCGGAGGTGCTTGCCGCCTGGACACCGGCGACGGTCACGACCATGCTCGGCGTGACCAGTTTGCTGCATTTGGAGGACGGATAGCGTGCTGAGCCCCAAGCCACCCGCCGGAAGGCGGCCGAGCCGGCCGAAACCGCTGGGGCCCCGACTGATACGTTTTGGAGCAACACGCTAAATGCTGTCAGATCTGGGGGGAGATGGCGGCGTCCTGAGAGACTTGAAGGCTCGGCTCCGGGGCCTTGTGGCGGTTCTCTTCCTGTCCGCGATCGTCTTAGCCGCAGCAGCACAGCCATCCGCTGCGCAAACGCCGATTTCGCGGGACACCCCTGTCCTCTTCACGGCGGACGAGTTGGTCTACGACGAAAGAAAGGCGATCGTCACCGCGCGGGGCAATGTTGAGCTGTCCCAGGGGGACCGCATCCTTCTCGCCGATACGATCACCTACAATCAGCAAGACAACACGGTCACGGCCAGCGGGAACATCTCCCTGTTGGAGCCGACGGGCGAGGTTCTGTTCTCCAATTACGCCGTCTTGGACGCGGATCTCAAAAACGGCTTCATCGACAACCTCCGCGCACTCCTGACTGACGGTTCCCGCTTCGCCGCCAACCGGGCGCGGCGGGTGAACGGCGAGCGGAAGGAGATGGACAAGGCTGTCTTCTCCCCCTGCAATCTTTGTGAGGACAATCCGGACCGGGCGCCGTTGTGGCAGATCAAGGCTGTGCGTGTAACCCACGACGAGGCGGCGAAGAACATCGAGTACGAGGATGCGACGCTGGAGTTCTTTGGTGTGCCCGTCGCCTACACCCCCTACCTCGTGCACCCGGACCCGACCGTAAAACGGCGCAGTGGTTTTCTGGCACCCACCCTCGGATTCTCCGGTGATCTTGGCGCCATCTACGGACAACCCTACTACCACGTGATCGACGATCAGTCGGATGTCGAGGTCGAGCCGATCGTCTACGCGAAAGAGGGGCTGGCCGTCCGGGCGAAGTACCGGCGCCGGTTCACGCGAGGTCAGATCGAACTCGATACCACAACAGCCTATGTGGAGCAGCGGGACGAAGGCGAAGTTGAACGGGGCGAGAATGGGCTGGAAGGCAGTGCGGACTTTGAAGGCAGGTTCGCGCTTACCAATACGTGGCGGGCCGGTTTTGACTTCGAGCAGTCGAGCGACCGGACCTATCTCAGACGGTATCGGTTGGGCGACAAGGAAGTCCTGACCTCCCAATTGTTTGCCGAAGGGTTCCGTCACCGGAACTATGCCGCTGTACACGCATACAAATTCCAGGGATTGCGGGCGGGTGACGACCGCAGCCGCTCTCCGATCGTCACCCCATTTGCCCAGTACAGCTTCGTCAGCGAACCCAGCGCGGGCGGCGGGCGGTTCAAAGTCGATACGAACGCCATGGTTCTAACCCGCCAAACCGGAACCGACAGCTCCCGGCTGTCGGTCAAAGGCGGGTGGGAGATTCCGTACTACGCCCCCTCCGGCGAGATTTATTCCTTCGCCGCTTCGGTTCAGGGCGATGTCTATTCGGTCGCCAACCCCACGGGGTCGACCGATCCGACCTTGGAAGACGACGAAGAGATCACGGGCCGTTTCTTCCCGCAGCTCGCCTTGGGATGGCGCTACCCACTCGCGCGCAGAGGCAACAACTATACCCAGCTTGTGGAGCCGATCGTTCAGGTCGTCGGGGCTCCCAACGGCGGCAATCCGGACGAGATCCCGAACGAAGACAGTCAGGCTTTCGAGTTCGACGATACGACCCTTTTCCGGCTAAACCGCTTTGAGGGATACGACCGCGTGACCAGCGGCTCGAGGCTCGACTATGGCGTGCGCGTCGGCATTTACGGGGACGGGGGTGGGTCATCGAGCTTTCTGATTGGTCAAAGCTACCGTTTCATCGGGGACGGCCCCTTTCCCAACGGATCTGGCTTGGCGGATGACGTGTCGGATCTCGTCGGCCGCCTGGAAGTATCGCCATTTCCGTGGCTCGACCTGCTCTACCGCTTCAGGATCGATGCGGACGACCTGGATGCGCGCCGCAATGAGATCGGCTTCCGGATTGATCGTGGGCGGTTTGGGCTGACTGCGGACTACGCGCTGCTGGACGAACAGGAAACCGCTCAGAGCTTCGGCGACCGCGAGCAGATCGACCTGAACGCCCGCTTCCGCCTCAATGAAAACTGGACGGTTACCGGAAATCTTGTTCAGGACCTGTCGGACGGCTCGAGCGAGACGTTGTCGGCGAAGACCGGTCTCCTCTATCAGGATGAATGCATCCTGTTCGGTGTGGACTTCGAGCGACGTAATCTTGAGGATTCAGGACTTGAGCCCGAAGACCGGGTGTTTCTCCGGATCGTGCTGAAGCATCTTGGCGGGGTGGAGAACCAGTAGGTTTCTTCACCGCCCGGATATGTCGAACCTTGTCCGAGGTGTGAAAAGATCGCCTCCCGGCGGCGGAACTCGCTTGCCCGCCGGTCACGGAGTCGCCATCTTCCGCGCCGATACTGACGGGATACGAAGATTGAAAGACCAAGCGGCCCAATGATCACACATCGACTCTTCGACTGGTCCAAAAGGGCGAGCCATCTTCTCGGTGCGGCAAAGGTGATGACCATTACGGTCGGCGTTTCGGTCGCGGCGTTCATGAATGCATCCGGCGCGAATGCTCAGGATGTTCTTCGCATCGCGGCGGTCGTGAACGACAAAGTGATCTCAGTACGTGATCTCGCAGCACGGACTCATTTCATCGTCATCTCATCAGACTTGCCCAACACCCCACAAACCCATCGCCGATTGTGGCCGCGTGTCCTGGATGGGCTGATCGACGAAACCCTCAAACTTGAAGAGGCCGAACGTTTCGGGATCGAGGTTTCGGAAAGGGATCTCGATAACGCCAAGTCGATCTTGGAACGCCGGAATAAGATCCCTACCGGATCGTTCGAATCGTTTCTTCGACAGCAGGGCATCGATATTGAGAGCGCGCTGAACCAGATGCGGGCGGAGATCGCGTGGTCGAAGTTGGTGCGGCAGCGTTTCAGCAGGGTCGCTACAGTCGGTGAAGACGAAGTCCAGGATGTGATCAGCCGCTTCGAGGAGAATGTCGGTAAACCGCAGTCCCGCGTCCAGGAAATCCTGCTGAGGGTTGAGGATCCGACCCGTGAGAATGAGGTACGCGGCCTTGCCGCCCGTATCGTTGAGCAACTGAGAGGGGGCGGCAACTTCTCCGCTCTCGCACGGGAGTTCAGTCAAAGTGCCACGGCGGCCACTGGGGGTGATGTGGGCTGGGTCTCGGACGGACAGCTCTCCCGGGAACTCGACACCACCCTTCAGACCCTGGAGCCGAACCAGATTTCTGACCCGGTCAGGACACTGTTCGGCTACCACATCATCCGGATGGCGGGACGGCGCATCCTGGCGGCGTCGAACCCGTTGGATGCGACCGTCGAATTGAAGCAAGTGTTTCTGCCAATCCCCGCCGGAAGTTCACAAGCCGAGGCGGACAATCAGATCACGCTTGCAGGCAGCGTGCGTGAGAGTGCCGAGGCCTGTGTCGACATGGATCGCCTCGCCACCGAAGTGGACAGCCCGGTTCCCGCCGACCTCGGGACACTCAAGATCGGAGAACTGGCACCTCCCTTCCGGGACGCCGTCCGTGGGCTGGCAGTCGGTGTGGCGAGCGAGCCGGTCAAGCTCCCGACCGGGGTGAGCATCGTTATGATCTGCTCCAAGGAAGAGGCTCCCAGCAATCTACCCTCGGCGGAGGATGTGCGTCGGCAACTTCAGACCCAACGCTTTGATTCGCTGTCCCAGCGGCTGCTCCGGGATCTTCGGCGTTCCGCGTTCATAGACACCCGTGTCTGAACCACCGGCAGACGATCCGGTTATCGCGGCGGTCTCGGCGCTACCTCCCCTGAGAGAGGTGATCGCCGCCCATGATCTGGCGGCGAAGCGCTCTCTCGGGCAGAATTTTCTCTTAGATCTCAATCTCACGCGGCGGATCGCAAGGTCGGCAGGAGATCTGACGGAAGGGACGGTCGTTGAGATTGGACCCGGTCCGGGCGGGCTCACCAGGGCGCTTCTTCTGGAAGGCGCCCGCGAGGTCGTTGCGGTGGAGAGAGACGACAGGTCGGTAGCCGCTCTCGCGGGCCTTGTGGGTGTGTCCGGTGGACGCCTCCGGATTGTCGCCGACGACGCGATGAAGATCGATGCTGCCGCGATCGGGGCGGCACCGAGGCGTATCGTTGCGAACCTTCCCTACAACATCGCAACCCGGCTGATCACGGGATGGCTAGCGCAGGGAACCGTTTACCAGTCGATTGTCGTCATGGTTCAGAAGGAGGTGGCCGCCCGCCTTGCATCCGGACCCGGGAGCAAGGACTACGGCCGCTTGTCCGTCTTCTGTCAGTGGCTGGCGACGGTCGAGCCGTTGTTTGATGTCCCCCCTCGCGCTTTCACGCCGGCGCCGAAGGTCACCTCAACCGTCGTTCGTTTGATACCGAGAGCGGCGCCCGCCTTTCCGGCGGAGCAATCCGCGCTGGAAGCGGTGACGGCGGCGGCCTTTGCCCAGCGGCGCAAGATGCTGCGTGCGAGCCTTCGGGGCATCGGTGGAGAGGCGCTGCTCGTTCAAGCCGGGATCGAGCCCACGGCCCGGCCAGAGGATCTGGAACTGGAGACGTTCTGCCGCTTGGCGCGTACCTACGCGGAGCGGTCAGGCGCGTAAGCGCGGTCGAGCTCGTCCTGGAGATGCCGGACGAACCTGCCGAGACCGGGCTGACGCTCCCGTCGCGACCGCTCGCCTTCAAGGATCGCCGTCACCCGGGCGACACTCTCATCAATGTCCTGATTGACGATGATGTAGTCGTACTCGGCGTAGTGGCTGATTTCATTCCCAGCCTCCGCGAGGCGCCGCTGGACGACCTCGTCACTATCCTGAGCCCGGGTCCGCAGACGGGACTCGAGGGCGGCACCCGACGGCGGCAGGATGAACACCGATACCAGATCGCTCCTGGCATGTTCTGAGAGTTGCTGCGTTCCCTGCCAATCGATGTCGAAAAGGATATCCCGCCCGTCGGACAGGGCAGCTTCGACGGCCCCTTTCGGGGTGCCATAGTGGTTTCCGTGAACCTCCGCGTGCTCCAGCAGTTCTCCGCGCGCGATCATGGCTTCCACGGTCTCACGGTCCAGGAAATGGTAGTCCACGCCGTCCACCTCTCCCGTACGGGGGGAGCGGGTCGTGACCGACACCGAAATGTCGATGTTGTCGTCGCTCGCCAGAATTCGGCGCGAGATGGTCGTCTTACCTGCCCCGGACGGAGACGAGAGGACCAGCATCAGGCCGCGGCGCGTGATTTCCGGGTTCTGCATGGCGTCCCGTCCCTTACTCGACGTTCTGTACCTGCTCGCGGAAACGCTCGACCGTGGATTTCAGGTCAAGCCCAATCCGCGTCAACTCCATGTCCGCTGATTTGGAACAGATCGTATTGCTCTCCCGGTTGAGCTCCTGGCACAGGAAATCAAGCTTTCGCCCGACCGGGCCACCCCCACCAAGAAGGTCCCGGCAAGAGTCGATGTGGGCGCCAAGACGGTCCAGTTCCTCCCGGACATCCGCTTTCGTTGCCAGAAGTGCGAGTTCCTGCGCCAGCCGGTCCTCCGAGACGGGGGGAGAGGCCTCCAGCAAGGTGGCCAATTGCTCTTCTATCTTGGTCCGCAACGCCATGGGTTGAGCATCCGCGCGCGCCTTGGCCGCCTGCCGCAATTGATCCAGCGTCTCAAGGTGCTCCACCAACACACGGCCCATTGCTTGCCCTTCGCCATGGCGCATGCCGACAAGCTCATCCAAAAGCCCCTTCAGCCCGGCCATCGCTGCTTCTTCAGCAGCCGCAGAGTCCTCGGTTGAGGGCTCAGCCGCTTCCATCTCGAACAAGCCGCGCACGCCAAGAAGCGCGTCCAACCGTGGCGGTGCCGGGTACACCACGCCCCGGCCTTCCAACGTGTTCTGAAGATCAAGGATCTGTTCGAGCAGGGGCTCATTCACCACCATGCGGCTGGCGACCGACTCCCTGGAGATGGACAGAGAAACCGATACCGAGCCCCGCGCCAAGACCTCTCCAATCGCTTTCCGGACCGGTGCTTCGAGATGGTCCCGGCCATTCGGGAGCCTCATTCGGATATCGAGCCCTTTGGCGTTGACCGAGCGGATCTCCCAACTCCACCGCCAGGGCGTCGCGCCTGCTGCAGTCCCGTCGGAGCCCGTGTCCGAAGCCGGGGTGATCTCGCCTTCCAGGCGCGCGTAGCCGGTCATGCTGTTCAGGGTCATAGGCCTGGTCCGCTCTTGTCGCTGTTGTCCGGCGAGGGGAGAGGCGCCACTCTATCGGTCGTTGGCGTGAGTGCAAGCATCCACGCTGTGTTGTCCGAAAACGAAACAGTCGCCTGGCGGGCGGCCCAAATGGGGCGAGACCGATGAGAGATCCGCGTTCCATCCTGATCACCGGTGCCTCGAGCGGTCTTGGTGCCGCACTGGCTGAAGGCTGGGCTGCATCGGGCAGACGGCTTCACTTGTCCGGTCGCAACACCGACCGGCTCAAGGCGATCGCCGAAGCCTGCCGGGCACGGGGGGCGGAGGTGGAGGTGGTCGCCGTCGATGTCACGGATCGTGAAGCCACCCGCCAGATGATGCATGAGGCGGACGACCGAATGCCCTTGGACGTGGTGGTCGCGAACGCCGGGATTTCGGCGGGCACCGCCGGGTTGGATGGGGCCGAGTCCGAAGAGCAGATCCGAACAGTATTCGACGTAAACCTGGACGGCGTCCTCAACACCATCCTTCCGATCCTGCCCCGGATGGAAGAGCGCCAACACGGCCAAATCGCGCTGATGAGCTCACTCGCGGGATATCGCGGGATCCCAGGTGCCCCGGCCTACTGCGCGAGCAAGGCGGCCGTGAAGGTGCTGGGGGAGGGGTTGCGGGGGGCGTTGATGTCGAAGGGGGTCGAGGTTTCCGTGATTTGTCCCGGCTATGTGAAGACGCCCATGACGGATGCGAACAACTTCCCAATGCCCTTCCTGATGAGCAGCGACCGGGCAGCGCGCATCATGATCAAGGGGCTTGCCAAAGGCCGGGCGCGAATCGCGTATCCTTGGCCGACGGCAAGCATGGTGTGGCTGCTGCAGGCGCTGCCACCTGGATTGGTTGACGGTGTGTTGGCCCGGCTTCCCAAGAAAAGCTGATCCATCCGACGCGGGCGCCCGCTACTTTGTTTTGGAGCGCTGAATCTTCCGCCACTTCGCGACGTTTCTGTTGTGCTCAGCCAGCGTTCTGGCAAAGGCGTGGCCACCAGTGCCGTCGGCGACAAAGTAGAGGTACGGCGTGTTCGCCGGAGACAGGGCGGCAGCGATTGAAGACCGGCCCGGATTGGCAATCGGGGCGGGGGGCAGGCCTTTGATTACATAGGTGTTGTAGGGCGTGGGCTGCCGCAAGTCAGAGCGGGTGAGTGGGCGTTTGAGACCCTCTGGCGCAATGCCGTAGGCGACGGTCGGGTCAGACTGCAAGCGCATGCCCCGCCGGAGCCGGTTCACGAATACACCGGCGACCAGTGCGCGTTCCTCAGCGACGGCGGTCTCTTTCTCAATGATGGATGCGAGGACGAGGGCCTCTTCTGGCGTCTTCAGCGGCAGGTTCGAATCCCGCTCCGACCAAAGGGCATCCACCGTCTCTTTCATTGAGGCGGTCATGCGGTCGACAATGGCTTGCCGGGAATCACCGAAAGAGAAGTAGTAGGTCTCGGGCAGCAGTGCGCCTTCGGCCGGTGGTTGGTTGATCTCGCCCGTCAGTCCCTCGACCGCCGACAAACGGTTCGTGATCTGAGTAGAGGTCAAGCCTTCGGCAAACGTGACCTTCCGGACGACCGTCTCTCCGAATTGAAGGGTGTGCATCACGTCCCGGGCGCTGGCGCCGGCCGCGAACATGAACTCCCCGGCCCGAAGGCGCCGGGCCGCGCCGGACACTTTGGCACCGATCATGAAGACTCTGGGTTCGTCGAGGACACCCTCACGGCCCAACGTATCGGCGATACCTTGAAGGCCGGCACCTTGAGGAATGACGATCGCGCGGTCCGCGGCCAGCGGGCCCGGTTTGGTGAAGAGGGCCCAGCCCCAAATAGACAGCCCTCCGGCCAAAACGACCGAGAAGAGGACAAGGGACAGGAAGAAGCGGAGTATGCGCATTCGCGCCCTCCGTCAGACGCTGGCGAAGACCAGGGATGCGTTCGTGCCACCGAAGCCGAAGGAGTTCGACAGCGCAACATCCACCTTCCGCTCCTTGGCTTCCAGAGGAACAAGGTCAATGCCGTCGCAGCCCTCGGAGGGGTTCTCCAGATTGAGGGTCGGCGGAATGACGCCTCGCTGGATCGCAAGGATGGAGAAGATCGCCTCCACACTGCCCGCCGCACCGAGCAGGTGACCGATGGCGGATTTGGTGGACGACATGCTGACGGTCGCAGCTTCGTTCCCCAGAAGACGTTTCACGGCGCCAAGCTCAATCTGGTCGCCGAGCGGCGTCGATGTCCCGTGGGCGTTGATGTAGTCAATGCTGCCCGGTGTCTTCTGAGCGCGCTTCAAGGCCGCGGTCATGGCCCGGAAACCGCCATCACCGTCTTCGGCGGGGGCCGTGATGTGGTGTGCGTCCCCGGACATCCCGTAACCGATGATCTCGGCGTAGATGGTCGCCCCGCGGGCCTTGGCGTGCTCGTACTCCTCCAGCACGATTACACCGGCCCCTTCGCCCATGACAAAGCCGTCCCGGCCTTCGTCCCACGGACGGGAGGCGCGCTCCGGCTCGTCATTGAACCCGGTCGAAAGCGCGCGCGATGCAGAGAAACCGGCGATGCCCAAACGGCCAACAGCCGCTTCCGCACCGCCGGCGATCATGACATCCGCGTCATCGAGAGCGATCATCCGGGCGGCGTCACCAATCGCGTGAGCACCGGTCGCGCACGCGGTAACGACCGAGTGGTTCGGCCCCTTGAAGCCAAACTTGATCGATACCTGACCGGAGATGAGGTTGATCAGCGCCGAGGGGATGAAGAACGGGCTGATTCGGCGCGGGCCCTTCTCATTGAGGACAAGACTCGCCTCGTAGATGTTCATCAGCCCGCCGATGCCGGAACCGATCATGACACCGGTACGCTCCAGCGCCTCGGTATCCGTCGGGGTCCAGCCGGCATTCAAGACCGCCTGTTCAGCGGCGGCCATGCCCAGCAAGATGAAGCGGTCATTCTTGCGCTGCTCTTTAGGAGCAACCCACCGGTCAGCGTCGAACAGGCCGTCTTCCGTCGCCCCGTCCGGCACGATCCCGGCGATTTTGGATGGCAGGTCAGACACATCGAACCGCTCGATCTTTCGAATGCCGGATTGGCCTTCTATCAAGCGGTTCCAGGTGTGTTCAATGCCGCATCCGAGCGGTGTTACCAGGCCGATGCCGGTCACGACTACGCGTCGCATGATGGGCTCCCCACGCATCCGTCCAACAAGGTCGTAAAGGATAAACGGCGCAGAGCGCCGTCTTCCATCACGAGTTGGTTTCGATGAACGCGATGGCGTCCTTAACCGTGAGAATCTTCTCCGCGGCGTCGTCCGGAATCTCGCATCCGAACTCTTCCTCGAACGCCATCACCAGCTCGACCGTGTCGAGGCTGTCCGCGCCGAGATCGTCGATGAAGCTCGCGCTTTCGACCACTTTGCCCTCATCGACACCAAGATGGTCGACAACAATTTTCTTCACCCGGTCGGCGACGTCACTCATGTCCGAATTCCTCGAGTCCTTGTTTTTCTGTTGCCCGCGTCCCGCAGACGGCCTCGTGATGAGTGCCGAACGGTGACCCGGAATTTCCGAATCCGCTAAGGGGCTAGGTACTTGAAAAAGCACCCGCCGACGAGCGTGGCGGGGCGAATATCACACTTTGTGTGCCATTGCCAGCGACACAAGGGCTGATTTTCCCCACCGATGTGCTTCTTTCGGCGGCACCGGACGCGCCGTTGTTTATCGGCCATCGCCGTGTCACAGCATCGCCATCCCGCCGTTCACATGCAGGGTGGCGCCCGTGACGTACGCTGCTTCTTCCGAAGCCAGATAGGCGACTGCGCCTGCAATGTCTTCCGAGCTGCCGAGTCGGCCCATCGGAACCGCGCCCAACAGCCCCTCTTTCTGTCCGTCGTCCAGGGCGTCGGTCATGGCGGTCGCGATGAAGCCCGGGGCCACCACGTTGACGGTGATGCCCCGGCTCGCAACTTCTGCCGCCAAAGACTTTGAAAAGCCGATCATGCCCGCCTTGGAGGCGGCATAGTTCGTCTGCCCCGGGTTGCCGGTCGCCCCTACGATGGACGAAACACCGATGATTCGGCCCCAGCGCTTCTTCATCATGCCCCGCAGGGCCGCCCGGGCCAGCCGCATGCCGGAGGTGAGATTGACGTCGATGACCGTCGCCCAATCCTCGTCCTTCATGCGCATCAACAGGCCGTCGCGGGTGATCCCGGCGTTGTTCACCAGGATTTCGATACCGGCACCGGCCGCGGCCTCCGCGTCCTTTAGCAGGGCCGCTGCCGCATCTGGATCCGCCAGATTGGCCGTCACGACGGTGCAGCGATCGCCCAAAGTATCCGCAAGTGCCTTCAGTGCCTCTTCCCGGGTGCCGGTCAGGATAACGTGCGCCCCCTGCGCGTGCAGGGCCGTCGCAATGGCGCCGCCGATACCACCGCTTGCCCCTGTTACAAGGGCCGTACGCCCCTCCAAGCGAAACATGCGCATCCTCCGTCTGGTTGATTTTATGCGTTGATTCGATTCACGTGCCGGTTATCCGGTGATCGCTCCCGCGAACGCGGTCACATCGTCCGGCGACCCGATCGCCCGGGCGGAGACCGACCGGTCAATCCGGCGGACCAACCCGGTCAGCACTTTGCCCGATCCGATCTCCAGAAGCTCGCCAACACCCTGGGATGCCATCCACATCACCGACTCCCGCCAGCGAACCATGCCGGTCACTTGCTCGACCAGGCGTTCGCGGATGTCGGATGGTTCCGTGATGGCCGACGCGGTCACGTTGGCGACAAGCGGGACGTCCGGACGGCGCAAGGTGACGGAGGCGAGCGCTTCTGCCATCGCATCGGCGGCAGGCGCCATAAGCGCACAATGGAAGGGTGCGCTGACCGGCAGCATGATGGATTTCCGCGCCCCAGCCGCGGCCGCAATGGCGACGGCCCGCTCAACAGTCGCTTTCGACCCGCTGACCACAACCTGTCCAGTCGCGTTGTCGTTTGCGATGTCGCAGACCCCGCCTTCCGCCGCCGCGTCCGCCGCGTAGGACTTGGCATCGTCCAGATCGACGCCCAGCAGGGCGGCCATGGCGCCTTCGCCCACGGGGACGGCAGTCTGCATTGCTTCGCCGCGCAGCCTTAGAAGGCGCGCCGCATCGGCGATCTCAAGCGTCCCTGCGGCCGCGAGGGCGGTATACTCCCCGAGGGAGTGCCCGGCGACAAAGGCGCCCAGTTGATCGGCGGGTTTTCCGGTCGTCGCTTCGATCGCGCGGAGCGTTGCGATGCTTACCGCCATCAAGGCGGGCTGCGCATTCCGCGTCAGGGTGAGTGCGTCCTCCGGGCCATCGGCCATGAGGGCGGACAACTTCTCGCCCAATGCTTCATCAACGGCGTCGAGGACGGCCCGAGCTTCCGGGAACCGTTCCGCCAGGGCGACCCCCATGCCGACGGCTTGCGAGCCTTGTCCCGGAAATGTCAGCGCCCGTGTCGGCGATGCTGCGTCATCGCTCATTTTCATCTCTCCAAGAGTGTCGTGGCCGCAGTTGGCCCGACTGCCGCGTTATGTCAAGAACCGGCGTCCGGTCGTCCGACCACCCGTCGAGCGAACGCGTGGGGCCAGATTCCGAGTTTTCGACCCCTCGGACTCACGCCAACACATTTCAGGTTGTGCGGAATCGGTGGATCTGTATAGTCCCATCTCCCACGGTGCAGGCGCGCCGCGCTTTGCGTGTGGGATCAATCAAGCCCCTGTCGGCAAAATCCGACCGGGGCGGTTCCTTGCCGGTGTGACCGGCTTGGGGACGCGAATTGGCTGGATGGCCCAACGGCGTTCCCGATTATCCGTAAGGAGCACACATGCCCAGTTATGAGAGCGTGTTCATCGCACGCCAGGACATCTCGTCCACCCAGGCCGAACAACTCGCCGACAAGTTCCAGACCATTCTTTCCGAGAATGGCGGGGAAGTGAAGCAGCGCGAGATGTGGGGCCTCCGTAATCTCGCCTACCGGATCAAGAAGAACCGGAAGGGCCACTACATCCTTTTCCATCTCGAGGCTCCGTCCGACGCGGTCGCGGAGATGGAGCGGAACATGCGCCTCGATGAGGATGTCCTCCGCTACATGACCATCAAGATCGATGAGATCGTCGAGGGTCCCACGGCCATGATGCTGGCCAAAAACGACCGTGGCGGACGCCGCGGTGATCGTGGGGATCGAGGTGACCGGGGTGACCGGGGCGGCGACAGGGGCGGCGATCGTGGTGATCGCGGTCCGCGCTTCTGATCGGAGGATGTGAGATGACGACTCTTTCCGTTTCCCGTGCGGCCGTCCGCCGCCCGTTCATGCGCCGTCGCAAGGCGTGCCCGTTCACCGGCTCGAATGCACCGAAGATCGACTACAAGGATCTCAAGCTGCTGCAGCGCTACGTGTCCGAACGCGGTAAAATCGTGCCCAGCCGGATCACGGCGGTGTCCGCGAAGCACCAGCGGAAGCTGAGCCAAGCGATCAAGAGGGCTCGTTTCCTGGCGCTCCTTCCCTATGTGGTGAAGTAGCACCGGCGCCCGGATCGGCCGGTCCCCTCATCATGGTCGAGGCAACGCGAGATGAAGCAGTGGCTTCCCGTCGTCGGCGCGTCATTGGCGAGCACGGCTTTGTTCGTGCTGGCACCCTTTGGCGGTTTCGGCGGTGTCCTTCTGGCGTATCTGACGGCACTGCCGCTCTTCGTGGTCGGGCTGTCCATGGGATGGACAGCCGCCGCGATCGCCGGGGTCGGCGGGGCGGTGATGGTCGCACTGGCGGCCGGGTTCACCTTCGGGCTGGTCTTTCTTTTGATGTTCGGCGGGCCGGTGGCCTTTCTGGTGCAACGGGCGTTGTTGTCGCGACCGGAAGGGGACGATCCAACGACGGGCCGCATCGAATGGTATCCAACGGGATTGCTGATCCTTTGGCTTGTCGGCATGGCGGTCGCGTTGGTCGTCCTTATGGCGATGATGGCGAGCGGGTCGGAAGGCGGCCTTCGTGGCTTGGTCGCGGAGGCTGTGGATCAGTTGATCGGCAACATCGCCGTCACGCCGCCGGAACAGCGGGCGGTCGGCGCGGAGGTGCAGCTCTTCCAGGAAACCCTGGTCCTCTATGGACCGGGCGTGTTCGCGCTTTCCTGGACGCTGATGATCATGGTGAACGCGGCCCTGGCCCAGGGCGTCCTCTCGGGGCGCGGCAACGCGCTCCGGCCGAGCCCGAGCCTGTCGCGGATCGACTTTCCCTACTGGGCGCCGTTCGTGCTTGCGGCGTTCGCCCTTGTGGGCGTGATGGACTTCCTGGGCTTCGGCTATCTGGCGGTCAACCTCACGATGATCGCGGCCCTGCCGTTTCTGATGGCCGGGCTTGGGGTGGTGCACGCCGCGACGTC
Organism: Thalassobaculaceae bacterium; assembly: GCA_963691835.1. GTDB lineage: Bacteria > Pseudomonadota > Alphaproteobacteria > Thalassobaculales > Thalassobaculaceae. The sequence continues at coordinate 592,930 of OY829383.1, read as the reverse complement.
AGCCCTGCCAGGGCGGCTGCTGGTCCTGACCGGCATTTATCTGCTGGTTCTTGTCCTGCCATTCGTCCAGTCGGCGATGGTGCTGATCGGGCTCGCGGATCATTGGTTCGGCATAAGGCGCCGGATCTGGCCGCAAGGGCAACCGCCGGCGGGTGGAACAGGAAATCAGGCGGATCGTAATGCCGCCAACGACGACCGGGACGACTGAGCCCGGCCGCGCACGGAAAAAGGAATCTGGGGACATCGACCTGTCCCCTCTGGTATCAGCCGGGCCGAGAGCCCGAGACGAGGAGCAGAACCATGGATGTGATCCTTCTGGAGCGGATCGAGAAGCTCGGGCAGATGGGCGACGTCGTTAAGGTTAAAGACGGTTTCGCGCGCAACTTCCTGTTGCCGCAGCGCAAGGCGCTTCGGGCAAACAAGGAAAACCTGACCTACTTCGAAAGCCGCCGCGCGCAGCTTGAGGCGGACAACCTTGAGCGGAAGTCCGAGGCCGAGGCGGTCGCCGCGAAGCTTGACGGGCTGGTCGTGCCGATGGTGCGTGCCGCCGGTGACAGCGGTCAGCTCTACGGTTCGGTGACGGCCCGCGACATCTCCGAGGCGGTAACCGAGGCCGGTGTGACCATCTCCCGCGCCCAGGTCGCGCTCGACCGGGCCCTTAAGTCCCTCGGTCTTGAGGGCGTTCGTGTCGTCCTCCACCCGGAGGTCGCCGTGTCCGTCACGGTGAACATCGCCCGCAGCCTGGAAGAGGCGGAGCAGCAGAAACTCCTCGGCCGGGCCGTTGGCAGCGATGAAGGCCTTGATGACGACGACGATGACGCTGCAGAGGAGGCCGAAGGCTACTTTGCGCCGGGCGCTCCGCAGCCCGAGGTCGACGCCGCACCTGAGGGTGGTGACGCCACCGAAAAAGAGACCGCGTCCGCGTAAGGCACCCGGGTTTCTAGATCTGAACAGGAAAAGGGGTCATCCGAGGACGACCCCTTTTTCTTTGTTCACAGGATTGTTCGGCCGGCGGATGCTCGATCAGAGCATGCGTTCGTCCGCGACGCCCCGGCAGTCCATCTCGTAGTCCAGCTCAACAATCGGTGGACGGTCGTAGAACCAGGTAAGCCCGCCGAGTGCCGCTCCCTTGGCGACGATCTCCGGTCCCATGAACGGTTGGATGTTGTGGACCGTGTAAGCTTGGGTTGCGGTGACATCGGCCCAGCCGACCCCGAGGGCGCTCAGCCGCCGTGCCATCTCGCCGACAACGAACCTCACCTTTTCCCGCATCCCGTCGGTTGAGGTATCTCCGCGACAAACGATGTGGTCGCGGTAGTTGGATTGACCCTCCGGGACTTCACCGCTTCCTGCGACCGCGAAGCTGGGGGCCGTATGTTCCGGCCGGCGCGGGACGGTGAAGCACACCGCATGGATCGACGGCGTCTCTGGAGCATCGATCTCGGGACAGACGTTGCTGCGGGCGACCGGGTTCGTCTGACCATCCCATAGTCCCCAACGGCCAAGTGTCTCCACGTACAACTCATTGAAGGCTCGGAACCCGTCTTCGGTGAATTGTCCGGGGGAGCGGAGCTCGAACGCACATACCGCGGTGGTTGGGCGGCCCTCCCGTTCCAGCAAGGCTTCAACGTCGCGGAACCCCTCGGCCATTGGCGGCGGATTCCGGAAGCGAACCCGGACGATCTCGTGGGCCTCGTCCGCAATGACCCCGCCGGAGTACTGAAAAACGCCCGGCATGAACCGGTATCCGCCGGGTTCGAACGCAACAGTATCGGTCATAGACGCCTCCCTCCGAGTGGGCCGTGAACGGGGTCAGTGCGTTTCCGCCCAGGCTTTCAACATGTTGCCGGCAATCACGAGTTGCTGAATCTGAGACGTTCCCTCGTAGATCCGGAACAGACGGACATCTCTGTAGAACCGTTCGACCGGGTATTCGGAGACATATCCCGCACCGCCGTGGATCTGCACGCCCCGGTCCGCGACCCGGCCAACCATTTCCGAGGCGAAGTACTTGGCGGCTGCCGCTTCCATCGGAATGCGCTCTCCGGCGTCATATCGTCGGGCGGCGTCCATCACCATGCACCGGGCCGCATAGGCTTCGGTTCGGGAGTCCGCCAGCATCGCCTGGACGAGCTGGAAATCTGCGATCGGTTGTCCGAACTGTTTCCGCTCCGTCGCGAAAGCGAGGCATTCCTCAATGATACGATCTGCGAGACCGACACAGATCGCCGCGATGGTAATGCGGCCCTTGTCGAGGGTCTTCATCGCCGTTTTGAAGCCGATACCCTCCTGTCCGCCGATCAGGGCGTCCGCCGGGATCTTCACATCCTCGAAGATCACGTCACAAACATAGCTCCCTTGCTGACCCATCTTCTTGTAGGGCTGGCCGAGGCTGATGCCGTCGGACTTCGCGTCCACGACGAAAGCGCTGATGCCGCCCGCCCCCTTGTTGTCCGGATCCGTTCTGGCCATCACGGTGAAGACCCCGGCGCGCGGGGCATTCGTGATGTAGCGCTTTGTGCCATTGAGAATGTAGCCGTTGCCGTCCCGCCGGGCCGTGGTTCGCAGAGACGCGGCATCGGACCCGGAGTCCGGTTCGGTCAGACAGAAGGACCCGACAAGCTCTCCAGAGGCCATTCGGGGCAGATAGGACTGCTTCTGCTCCTCCGTCCCGTCGATCACGATGCCTTGGCTGCCGATACCGTTGTTGGTTCCAATGAGGGAGCGGAATGCCGGGGACGTCCGGCCGAGGGTCATCCCGATGGCACACTCATCCGCGCAGCCGAGACCCAGACCGCCGTACTCCTCCGGGATGGCCATCCCGTAGAGGCCCATCTCCGCCATCTCCGCGGGGATCTCGTCTGGAATGGCATCGTCGTGGGACACTTGGGCCTCAAGCGGGACGAGGCGTTCGTCCACGTAACGCCGCACGGTGTCCACGAACTGACCGAGTGTCTCCTGGTCAAGTGGCATCTCTGATCCTCCCCTTTCGATCAGTGTCGACGGTTACGCCGTTGAACGCCGAAACGCCATTCTTTCCACCTAAGAATAAGCCTCTGCACTCCACAATGCGGCAAAATCCGCGAACACGGCTGGCCTGAGAGCATCCCAGCGGCTACAACCACCGCCTTTCCGATCACCGTTGAGGTTCACAGAGCATGCGCAGCTTCCAAACTCCGGGGCGTTCGCCCGTCTATGCCGGAACCGCAGCCATTGCCACAAGCCACCCATTGGCCACACAGACAGGTCTCGAGGTGCTCAAGAACGGCGGTAACGCAGTGGACGCAGCGCTGGCGTCGGTAGCGGTCCTATGCGTGGTCGAGCCGCATATGACCGGTATCGGTGGAGACTGCTTCGCGCTCTATCTTCCGAAAGGGGCCAAAGCACCCGTTGCGCTAAACGGCTCCGGTCGGGCGCCCGCCGCCGCGACGGCGGAGGCATTGAGGTCCCTTGGTCTTGATGAGATCCCGCTGTCCAGCCCTCACGCCGTAACGGTTCCGGGGTCGATCGCGGCATGGCACAAGCTCAAAGACGACTTTGGCACCAAGGACTTCGGCGAGTTGTTCGAGCCCGCGATCCTGCTTGCCGAGAATGGGTACCCGGTCTACCCCCGCGTGGCGTCCGATTGGGCTGATGAGGCTGAGCGGCTCGCGGCCGATGAAGGATCATCGCAGCTGATGATGGTCGACGGGGCTACGCCCGCTGCCGGCACGATGCACCGTCAGCCGAGATTGGCCGGCACGCTGCGGCGCATTGCAGCCGAGGGTCGGGACGGCTTCTATCAGGGCGAGGTCGCCGAAGACATCGTCTCGCATCTTCGGAAACTCGGCGGCCTGCACACGCTCGACGATTTTGCGGAAGCAGATGCGGAGTACGTCACTCCGATCAGGACCGCCTATCGTGGTGTCGATATCTGGGAGTGCCCGCCGAACGGCCAGGGCATCTGCGCGCTGATGATCCTCAACCAGCTTGCGGGCTGGGACATCGACTCATTGAACGAAACAGACCGCATCCACCTGATGGCGGAAGCCACGAAGCTGGCCTACCGGGAGCGGGACATGTGGGTCGGCGACCCGGACCAAGTCGAGGTGCCGGTGGAACGCCTCCTGTCCGATGCGCACACGGAGTCTCTGCGGTCCGAGATCGACATGGCCAAAGCCGGGCCGTTCCATGACCCGAACATGCCGGTCCACAAGGACACGATCTACCTCTCCTGCGTCGACAAGGACGGGAACGCGATCTCATTCATCAATTCGCTCTTCTCAGGGTTCGGCTCGGCGATCATGACCCCGAGGACGGGTGTGATGCTCCACAACCGGGGCCGGTCGTTCAAACTGGTCGATGGCCATTCGAACGTCATCGCGCCCCGTAAACGTCCGATGCACACCATCATCCCCGCAATGGCGATGAAGGACGACAAGGCGCTGTGTTCGTTCGGTGTGATGGGCGGGCAGTACCAGTCCACCGGCCAGGCAACGTTCGTTACGAACATGCTGGACCGGGGCATGGACGTTCAGGAGGCGCTCGATGCGCCGCGGACGTTTGCGTATGAAGGCACCCTGGAGGTCGAGAACACGGTTTCCGAAGGGGCCCGTGCAGACCTTTCGGCCCGGGGCCACAACGTCGTCATGGCCAAGAAGGGCATCGGGGGCGGACAGGCTGTTTGGATCGACCTGGAGACGGGGGTTCTCTCGGCCGGGTCCGATCCCCGAAAAGACGGCTGCGCGCTCGGCTATTAGGGTCGCCTGAACCACCGCACCATCGGAGGGGACATGAACGCAGTGCCCGGGACCGTGAGAGAGATCGTTGAGAACGGTCTGTGTATCGGCTGCGGGCTCTGCGAGGGCATCACCGGTGGGCGGGTTCGGATGGTGGCAACCCCGCAGGGCAGCCTGCGGCCGGATCTTTCGTCTCCGATCATACCTGAAGACGCAGCGCGGATACTGGCAGGTTGCCCAGGTGTGAGAAGCCATCCGGCGCGGCCTGCCAGCGCCGACGATGACGCGCTTTGGGGGTCCTACGTCGAGGCCCGAATGGCTTGGGCCGGAGATCCGGACATCCGTTACCGAGCCGCGTCCGGCGGGGCGCTGACCGCGCTTGGTTGTCACGCGCTGGCCGATGGCATTGTTGCCTTTGTGCTCCATGTCTCCGCAGATCTTGAACGTCCCATGAGAAGCGTCTGGAAGATCAGCGAGACCGCGGCCGAGGTGGTTGCGGGCATGGGCTCCCGTTACGGGCCCGTCGCGCCGCTGGCGGGACTTGAGACGGCGCTGGAGAGAGGGGTGCCGTTCGCGGTGATCGCCAAGCCCTGCGACCTGACGGCGCTTCACAACGCTGCCCGGGCCGATCCGAGGATTGATGAGCTCTGTGTGCTTCGGATGGCGATGGTGTGTGGCGGCCAGTCTCGGCTCACGAAATCCACCGCTGTCCTGGAAGAATATGATGTGTCGGAGCATGAGCTGACACTCTTCCGGTACCGGGGATACGGCAATCCGGGAGTGCTCCGAGTGGAACTGGGCGACGGCCGCGCGTTCGAGAAAACCTATGGGGATTTATGGGCGGACGCGTCCGGTTGGGAGTTGGAGACCCGGTGCAAACTCTGCCCGGACGCCCTGGGCGAGACGGCGGATGTCGTGGCGCTCGACACCTGGCCCGGCGGCGACCCGGTCGGTGAGGATGAGGGTTTCAACGCCGTTGTCGCCAGAACGCGGGTCGGACACGCCCTCGTCCACGGCGCGGCGCAGTCCGGTCGGCTTACGCTTGGGGAGCCGGTTTCCGCAGAGACACTGACGGACTTCCAACCGCATCAACTCCGCCGGAAGCAACGCCTGACGGCGCGCTACGACGGTCGGGCGGATGCGGGTATGCCGAACCTGGACGTGGAGGGTTTCCGGTTGGATGTCTTGGACAATCAGTTGACCGAAGCGCAGCGGACGGGTGAACGGAAGGGTGCCCTGGACCGGGCACGGTCGGGGCGGTTCACCGAGACCTTGGTGGGGGATGCGGAGTGAAACGCGATATCCAGGGCATCGTGTTCGACAAGGACGGCACGCTCATCGACTTTCACAATACCTGGCCCCCGGCCTTCCGGTCCGTGGCCGAGCGATTGGCGGCGCCCTTGGCTGTCCCAGGATTGGCGGACCGCCTTCTGGCAGCGGGGGGTCAGGATCCTGAGACCGACCGCATCACCAGCGGCACCCTTCTGGCTGAGGGAACCACCGCTGAGTTGGTCGAGTGCTGGCTATCGGTGGAGCCGAGACTGGCCGATTTGGCGGAAACGGCGGACGGAGAAACAGTGTCGGATTGGCTTTGCCGCCACTTGGATGCGTCTTGGACGGCGAACGCATTGGGGGCGGTCCGCTCGGTGACCGATCTTTCGGCTCTGTTCGGGACCCTTCGTGCGTCCGGGATATATATCGGTGTGGCAACCAACGACGTGGAAGAAGCGGCGTTGGAAACCACCAGGCAGTTCGACGTTCAGCATCACGTCGCGTTCCACGCGGGCTATGACAGCGGGCATGGCGCGAAGCCGGAACCGGGGATGATCCTGGCGTTCTGCCAACATGTGGGGCTGGACCCCGCCACGGTGGCCATGGTTGGCGACAATCCAGCCGATGCGCGGGCTGGTCGTGCAGCCGGATGTGGCTTGGTGATCGGCGTCCTCACGGGACCCAGCGAGCGCGCCATGCTTGAGGGCCATACGGATGTGGTTCTCGACAGCATCGCCGATGTGCCGGCTCTGCTTGGTCTCAGCTGACCGTCGCCGCGTGGACCGGCTTCTCCATGAAGATGCTCAATGGATCGGTCTCGTATTTGCCGAAAGGCCCCCGTTCCACGTAGCCGGAACTCTTGTAGAGCGCGATTGCAGCGGGCTGATGGATCCCGGTCTCCAATTGAATGACCTTCGCACCCACGCGGTCGGCCTCGGACTCCAGGGCGGCGACCAAGAGGCGCGCTAGGCCCAAACCCCGTGCCTCCGGCTCGATCCACATGCGTTTCAGTTCGACCTCGGCTGATCCAAGACCGATCAGGGCACCGCACCCCAACGCCTTGCCATCCGCGTCCCGAGCAATGAGCAGCACGGCGTCGTCCTCGGCAAGTCGTCCTTCGTCTGCGATGTGGTTGCTCTCCGATGGATACAGCGAGGCGGAATAGTCTGCGCTGGCTTGTAACAGGGCCCGGATGTCGTCACGGTCCGGCCCCTCCGGCTGGATGCTGACAGCCGTCTCCCGCTTTCCGTTTTGCGGATCGTCTGCCATCAGGCCGCTCCAGTGGCGCGGCGCTTCCGCCTCGTATTGAACGCGACGAGCAGGGGGGCGAGCACGTGATCATAGACCAATCGCGCGAGCGGCCGGATCACAGGTAAGCCCACAAAGAATGCGAGCGGCTTCAACCAAGGAAGGCGCCGCCACAGCACGATGAACGCATCGACGCCGCCCAGAAGCTGGCCGTCCGGGGTTCGAACATGAAACCGGCGCTCCAACTCTGGTTTTGTGAGGCCGGTCTCCGCTTGTGCCGCTGGATCTTCTGCGATGTCGCGCCACGTCGAGGCAACGTTGTTCGCTTCCGCCTGCCGGCGATAGCTCTCCACTTCAGGCCCGCAGATCGGGCAGGCCCCGTTGTAGTAAACGACGAGAGGAGCGACATCATCGCTCCCCACTTCTTCTGCCTTTGACTCAGTCATCGACGGCTCCCAAAGCGCGGCCCGCGGACATGATATGGGGCGGAGAGCCGTCAATCCGATGCTTGCTGCCTGGACGTGTTGTCACATGAACAGTTTTTCGCCGTCCATGCCCTTGTACAGGTCAGCCACGAACTCTTCGTAGCCGTTGTAGAGTAGCGTCGGAATGCGGTCGGAGGACCCGAGCGGCCGTTCGGTCGCCTGGCTCCATCGCGGATGGGGGACCTCCGGGTTCACATTGGCCCAGAAGCCGTATTCCTTGGCTTGAAGCTCTTCCCAGAAGGAAACCGGCCGCTGATCGGTGAAGCTGAACTTCACGATCGATTTGATGCACTTGAAGCCATACTTCCAAGGCGCCGCCAGGCGAAGCGGGGTGCCGTTCTGCGGTGGCATCGGCTGGCCGTAGAGGCCGGTCGCGATGAACGCCAGTTCGTTCGTGGCCTCTTCGATCGTCAGGCCCTCGGTATACGGCCACGGATACCAATACTGCTTCTGACCTGGCGCGATCTCAGGGTTCTGGAAGGTCTCCATCACCACGTATTTCGCGGAGGACAGCGGTTTGGCGAACTTCACCAGTTCTGCCATAGCGAAGCCGCTCCACGGAACCACCATGGACCACGCCTCAACACAGCGGTGGCGATAGACCCGCTCCTCAAGGGGCATCGCGGCCAACAGATCGTCGATGTCGACGGTCTTGGCCTCCTCGACGAGCCCATCAAACATCACGGTCCAGGGGCGGATCGGCAGCGCCTGGGCGGCGCGGTGGATATTCTTGTGAGACCCGAACTCATAAAAATTGTTGTACGTCGTGGCCAGTTCCGGGTCGGTGATCTCACGCTTCACCGTGTAGCGGAGGTTCCGCTTCACCGGGTAAAGCTTCGCTGAGGGGTCTTCAATCTCAGCCGCCGAGGCAATCAGTTCAGCCTCTGTGTTCGCTTGAGCCGCATCCTCGCCGCAACCGGACAAGCCAGCCCCCGTCGCCGCAAGCACAGAGCCAAGGCCCAGGCCCTTCAACAGGCTTCGGCGTTTGAGGTACACGCCTTCGTCTGTTGCCAGACGCTCCGGGATCTCCCAACCGCGCTTCTTCCTGATGAACATCGTGATGGACTCCGCACCAATTTACCTAGACAGGACCTAAGCGGATCGTACCATGCGATCAAGTCAAGCACGCGTGACATGACCGCGAGGTTGCCGTGCGGACTTGCATTCATCGGCAGTCTGCGCAATCTCACAACCGAAACCATGCGCAAGACCGTGTGCCGAACGCCGCTATGCGACAGCCCGATACCATAAGAGTGACCGCCCTGTGTCAGCCGTCAGCCGTGGGCTGTGCGGTGCTGCGCGGTACAGGCATCGGCTTGGCGATACTGGGGATTTGGTTTCAGCTGATCTTCCATGTTCTGGGGCCTGTCACGGCCGCAAACGCTGATCCACTTGCCCATGATCTGTCTGCCCATTGCGCCGCGGTTGAGGGCGTTCCAACCGGGCACGAGCAGCATCATGCAGGTGCAGCTGATCACTGCCCGCTCTGCTTTGCGGGCGTATCGACGACGATTGTGCCGGACCGGATCGGATTGGCGTCTCCTGCCATCCTTTCAATACCCATTCAGCATGGCGTGTCGACGGACTGGATCCGTGTTCACCGCGCCGACTATGACCGCGCGCCAGCCAGGGCGCCTCCATTCCGCTGCTGAGACGATTTCCCACTCTCATCAGCATCAGCATCGGAACATCTCAATGGTCAAGAATGCGCCGGCCGCCTGCTTCATCGCCGCGGCCCTTACAGTGTTTTCTCCCCTCTCTTTGGAGCCTGCAAAGGCGGGTTCCGGCAGTCACGGACACGGCGGCTCTCACGCGTCAATGTCGAAGGAGATCTCGATTGAGGCTCCATTCGCCCGCGCCACACCGGGCCTCGTGAAGAACGGTGCCGCCTACCTGACCATCACCAACAACGGATCGGCCGACCGTCTCTTGGGGGCTGAGTCTTCCGTTTCGGCCAGGACGGAGCTGCATACTCACATCAAGCAGGACGGTGTGATGCGGATGCGTCATGTGGACGCGATCGAGGTGCCCGCGGGTGAAACGGTGATGCTGGCCCCCGGCGGCGACCACGTGATGCTGATGGGACTGAAGGCTCCCCTCAAAAAAGGGCAATCGTTTGAACTGACGCTGGTCTTTGAGAAGGCGGGTCGCGTTCCGGTCACAGTCGACGTTGCGGGTGTCGGCGCGAAAGCGCCGCACGGACAGGGTCATGGAGGCGGCCACGGCTCGAGTCACGGGGGCGGTCACAAGACCAACTAACCCTCCCGAAGCATGCGGCAGACAGTCCGGGGCCGCGCCTATTGGCCCCGGATTTCGCTCCGCTTGATCCAGGTCAATGCCGCAGTGCACACACGCCCCTAGCGTGCAGGACGAACGGTACCGGTCGGTGCCGGTTCAGGTCTGACAACACGCTGGGGGGCACTATGACGGCCTCGACGATTCCCGAACCCGAAGGGCAGGGCGGTGACGGCATGGCAGCTTGGCTGCTGGGCACGGTCTTCGTTCTACTGGCGATCGTTTCTCTTTTCTGGGTCGCCGCGACGCCGACCCCGGAGATGGGCTTCCACGCCTCTCTCTTCTTCCTCTTCTTCACACTTGGGGCATTCGCCCTGGTCAAACGACACTTTGACTGCGCCGAATCGCCGACCAAGAGCGTGGCGGCAGGGGAAATCGCCTACAATGACGGCGTCATCCGGGCTGGCGCGATCGCGTCCATGTTCTGGGGCGTCGCCGGTCTGTTGGTCGGAGTCGTTCTTGCACTCCAGCTCGCGTGGCCGGTCTTCAATCTTGATCTGCCGTGGACGAACTTCGGACGGCTTCGTCCGCTCCACACCTCAGCGGTCATCTTCGCGTTCGGCGGTAACATCCTGCTGATGACGTCGTTCCACGTGGTTCAAAGGACCTGCAAGGCGCGTCTGGCGGGCGGTGAGCTGGGGCCGTGGTTCGTCTTTTGGGGCTATCAGCTCTTCATCGTGCTGGCCGGGACGGGCTACCTCCTCGGCATCACCCAGTCCAAGGAATACGCCGAGCCGGAATGGTACGTGGACCTCTGGCTGACCATCGTTTGGGTGGCCTACCTGCTGGTCTTCCTTGGCACGCTCTGGAAGCGCCGGGAGCCGCACATCTACGTGGCCAACTGGTTCTACCTCGCGTTCATCGTGACCGTGGCGATGCTCCACATCGTCAACAACCTCTCGGTTCCGGTCAGCCTGACGGGTGCGAAGAGCTACTCGCTCTTCGCCGGTGTTCAGGATGCGTTGACCCAGTGGTGGTACGGCCACAATGCGGTGGGCTTCTTCCTGACCGCGGGCTTCCTCGCGATCATGTACTACTACGTGCCGAAGCGGGCGGAGCGGCCGGTCTACTCCTACCGGCTGTCGATCGTGCACTTCTGGTCGCTGGTCTTCCTCTACATCTGGGCGGGTCCGCACCACCTCCACTACACGGCCCTTCCCGATTGGGCACAGACCCTGGGCATGACCTTCTCGATCATGTTGTGGATGCCGTCGTGGGGCGGGATGATCAACGGCCTGATGACGCTCTCGGGCGCGTGGGACAAGCTCCGGACCGATCCGGTTCTGCGGATGCTGGTCGCCTCGGTCGCCTTCTACGGGATGAGCACGTTCGAAGGCCCGGTCATGTCGATCAAGGCCGTGAACGGGCTGTCGCACTACACGGACTGGACCGTGGGTCACGTGCACTCCGGTGCGCTCGGCTGGGTCGGCTTCATCAGCTTTGGCGCGCTCTACTGCGTCACGCCGCTGATGTGGGGCCGCAAGCAGCTCTACTCACTGAAGCTGGTCAGTCTCCACTTCTGGGTCGCGACCATCGGGATCGTTCTCTACATCACCGCGATGTGGGTGTCGGGCATCCTGCAGGGCCTGATGTGGCGGGCCTACGACAGCCTCGGTTTCCTTGAGTACTCGTTCGTCGAGACCGTGGAGGCGATGCATCCCTTCTACGCCATCCGGGCCCTGGGCGGGCTCCTGTACCTCGCCGGTGCGCTCATCATGGTCTACAACCTCGTCCGCACGATGCGCGGCGACGTCCGGGAGGAGGACGCCGCCCCGGCGCCAGCCCCCGCCGCCGCCCCCATGGGTGCGGCTACCCAGGCGGGAGACTGATCCATGTCGATCATGGCAAAGCACGCGACGCTCGAGCGGCACTCGCTCCTGCTGACCATCTCGATCCTGGTCACGGTCGCCATCGGCGGCCTGGTCGAGATCGCCCCCCTCTTCTACCTCGAAAGTACGATTGAGGAGGTCGAGGGGGTCCGGCCCTACAGCCCCTTGGAGCTGGCCGGCCGGAACATCTACATCCGCGAGGGCTGTTACAACTGCCATAGCCAGATGGTCCGGCCCTTCCGGGACGAGGTGGAGCGCTACGGCAAGCACTACAGCCTCGCGGCGGAAAGCATGTACGACCATCCGTTCCAGTGGGGCTCGAAGCGAACCGGGCCCGACCTCGCGAGGGTCGGGGACCGCTACTCCGATGAGTGGCACGTTGCCCACATGATCAATCCGCGCTCCGTCGTGCCGGAATCGATCATGCCGGGCTATCCCTTCCTCGCGACCACGAAGCTCCGCTACGACGACATTGAAGATCACCTGATCGCCAACCAACGGGTCGGCGTGCCCTATGACGCGGCGATGGTAGAGAACGCGATGGCCGACCTCCGGGCCCAGGTCGATCCGGACGCGGACGGCGTGGACGATCTCCTCGCCCGCTATCCGAAAGCCCAAGTGCGGAACTTCGACGGCGACCCGGCGATCACCGAGCTCGACGCCATGATCGCCTATCTCCAGATGCTCGGAACCCTGGTGGACTTTGATGTCTACAAGGCCGAAGGGGAGGACCTCCGATGATGGAAGCACTGACATATCAGGACGTCTCAGCCTTCGCGCTGAGCTGGGGGCGGGTGTTCCTGGTGATGATGTTCCTGGTGGCTGTGGGCTACGCCGCGTGGCCCCGTAACCGAGGCACGTTCGAGAAGGCGGCGCGGGTGCCGCTTGAGGAGGACTGAGGCATGGCAACCAAGATCGAGAAGGATGCGATCAGCGGGACCGAGACGACCGGCCATGAGTGGGACGGCATCAAGGAGCTGAACACACCCTTGCCCCGGTGGTGGCTGTGGACCTTCTATGCGTCGGTGATTTGGGCCCTTGGCTACTGGGTTGTCTATCCGGCGATCCCGCTGGTCGACACCCACACCAAAGGGGTGATTGGGTACTCCAGCCGGGCCGAGGTCGCGCAGTCGATCGAGGACGCCCGGGCGGCGCAGTCCGTCTGGGTCGACCGGATCCGAGATGCTTCCTACGAGGCCATCCAGCTCTCGCCGGAGTTGACCGACTTCGCCATGGCCGGCGGCCGGTCCGCCTTCGCCGTGAACTGCTCCCAGTGTCATGGGGCGGGGGCGGCGGGTTTCCCAGGCTATCCGAACCTGAACGACGACGATTGGCTCTGGGGCGGCACCATTGAGGAGATCGCCTACACGATCCGGCACGGCATCCGGAACGAGCTGGATGAGGACAGCCGCTACAGCGAGATGCCCGCCTACGGCCGGGACGAGATCCTGGACCGGGAGCAGATCGCCGACGTGGTTGAGCACGTTCTGCTGCTCTCCGGGCAGGATCATGACGCGGCGGCGGCTGGGCGTGGTGCCGAGGTCTGGGCGGAGCAGTGTGCGGCCTGCCACAAGGACAACGGTACTGGGGACCGGGAGATTGGTGCCCCGAACCTCGCCGATGCCGTCTGGCTATACGGCGGAGACAGGGCAACCCTTCGGGAAACGGTCTATGGCGCCCGTTATGGCGTGATGCCGCCTTGGGGCACCCGGCTCGATGAGGCCACGATCAAGCAGCTCGCCGTCTATGTGCACGCCTTGGGAGGCGGTGAGTGATCCTGAGCCGACTACAGCTCGAGGACGAACCCAAGGAGGGTCCCGTGGCCATTCGGACGGATGAGACCGGTGTTGTCGAGACGATCGACATCACGGCCGTGAATGCCGAGGCGAACCGCGCACTCTACAAAGCGCGGGAGCCGATCTATCCGAAGCTCGCCAACGGGACCTTCCGGAACCTCAAATGGGCGGTGATGGCGGTCGCCTTCGCCGTTTATTGGCTCACCCCCTGGATCCGGTGGGAGCGGGGGGAGAGCCTTCCCGATCAGGCCGTTCTGATCGATCTGGCCGCTGGCCGGTTTTACTTCTTCTTCATCGAGATTTGGCCGCAAGAAGTCTACTACGTCACAGGCCTTCTGATCCTCGCATCGCTCATTCTCTTTCTCATCACCAGCCTCGCCGGCAGGGTGTGGTGCGGGTACACCTGCCCACAGACGGTCTGGACTGACCTTTTCATCATGGTCGAACGCCTGGTGGAAGGGGACAGGGCCGCCCGCATCCGCCTAGCCAAAGCGCCAATCACGGTTGGCAAGATCAGCAAGCGCACCATCAAGCACCTTTTGTGGCTTGCGATTGGCGTCGCCACCGGCGGGGCCTGGGTCTTCTATTTCGCCGACGCGCCAACGCTTCTCATTGATCTGTTTACGCTGGAGGCGCCCGCCGTCGCCTATACGACGATCGCCATACTGACGGCCACAACCTACGTCTTCGGCGGGCAGATGCGGGAACAGGTCTGTACCTACATGTGCCCGTGGCCAAGGATCCAGGGAGCCCTTCAGGACGAAGAGTCCCTGATCGTTTCCTACAAGGACGACCGGGGAGAACCCCGCAAACCGTTCCGGCGGGGCGAGAGCTTCGATGCGCGCGGGGACTGCATCGACTGCGGTCAATGCGTTGCTCTCTGCCCCATGGGCATCGACATCCGGGACGGCCAACAGTTGGAGTGCATTCACTGCGCGCTCTGTATCGATGCCTGTGACGGGGTGATGAAGAAAGTCGGCCAGCCGCGCGGTCTGATCGACTACGACACCTGGACGAATCACGAGAACCGCAAGGCCGGCCGCCCTACCCGTATTCGCCCAATCCGCCCCCGGACCGTGACCTACGCGGTTCTGATCGTTGTGGTGGGGATGGTGATGCTGGGCACCCTGATCCAACGCGCCAGTGTCGATATCAACGTCATCCACGACCGGAACCCGCTGTTCGTGACCCTGTCCGATGGCAGCGTCCGGAACGGTTTCACGGTCAAGATCCTCAACAAGGCTCATGAGCCACGCGCGTTCACCATCGCGCTCGTCGGGCTTCCGATCGCCTCGATGACCGTTCAGGCACCTCAGGATGCCGATGGGGCGGTGACCGTCGCATCCGACACGCTCGACGCGTTCAGGGTGTTCGTGACCATGCCCAAGGGAGCCTACGAACCCGGCGCAACCAATGTGAGTTTCCGCGTGACGGAACGCGTGACCGGGGAGACGACAGAAAGTCCATCCATCTTCAGGGGACCGGAACGATGAGCGCACCCGCCTTTCACGAGACAAGAGTGGCCAATGACGACAAGCCGGACTTTGTGCTCAAGGGACAGCATGTCCTTGCCATGTTGCTCGGCTTCTTTGGGCTGATCATCGCAGTCAACGCGCTGTTCATCTTTCTCGCGCTGGAAACCTGGACCGGGTTGGTCAGCGACAAGGCCTATATCGAGGGACTGTCCTTCAACGAGAAGATTGCGGAGGGCCGCAGGCAGTCCGCGCTTGGATGGACGGTCGACCTGGGGCTCGTGACCCTCGGGCGCGGCGGAGAAGCCAACCGGGAGGTGATGGTTCGGGTGGACGTGTCCAGCGAGGACGGACCGATCGATGCAGACCGGGTCACGGTCGTCTTCCGCCACGTGGTCTATGAGAGCCGAGATGTCACGATCGAGCCCTTGATGACGGCGCCTGGACGGTTTGAGGGCCGAGTCACCTTGCCCGAGGCGGGACGTTGGGATGTCCGTGTCCTGATTGAGGACGACGCGGGTACGACCTTCCGACGCGACCAGCGTGTCGAGATCGACTAGGAGGATGCCGTGACCATCGTCGGATCCGCCTTGCCCTGCTGTGCCGCGGACGCCTCGGATTTCCGGTTCGAGCCGGAACACCTTGCCGATGTGTCCGCCTTCGTCCGCGCTCGCCCGGATGGGATGGCCGCGTTGGATTTGGTGATCCGGAACATGCATTGCCCCTCTTGCGTCAGGATCATTGAACGCGGCATGGCGGCGTTGGACGGCGTCGAGTTTGCCCGCCTCAACGCGACCAGCGGCCGCTTGGGGCTTGTCTGGAACCCCAAAGAGACCGATGCGGAAACTCTTCTGCAGGGATTGCTGGGGCTGGGCTACGACGCGGTACCGTTCGATCCCGATGCGATCGCCGCCGAGGATGAGACGGCGACAATGCTCACCCGGTGCCTGGCCGTGGCCGGATTTGCGGCGATGAACGTGATGCTGCTTTCCGTCGCGGTCTGGGCCGGTCTGGCGCAGGACATGGGGGGCGCCACCCGGGATCTTTTCCATTGGCTGTCTGCGCTGATCGCGTTACCAGCCGTTGCCTATGCGGGCCGCCCGTTCTTCTTCTCCGCAATGGCCGCGTTGCGGAGCGGCAGGCTCAACATGGACGTGCCGATCGCGCTCGCCGTCCTCCTCGCCGCTGGAATGTCACTCTTCGAGACGACGAGGGGTGGGGAGCAGGTCTACTTCGACGCGGGCGTGGGGCTCTTGTTCTTCCTTCTGATCGGCCGGGTGCTCGACCGATCCTTGCGCGGCCGGGTCCGGTCGGCGGCTGAGAATCTCAGCGCATTGGCGGCTGTTGCGGCGACCCGGATCGGGAAAGATGGAACGAAGACTACGGTTCGGGCGGATCACTTGGTCGTAGGGGACACGGTTCTGATCGCCGCTGGGGACCGGGTTCCCGCCGATGCCCGGGTCATCTGCGGCAAGGGCGAGGTCGAGGAATCCCTGCTCACTGGCGAGCCGATCCCCAGGCCCGTCGAGGTCGGGGCGCCGATCCTAGCGGGTACGACGTGTTTTACCGGACCACTGATTGCGGAGGTGACGGCGACGGACGAAGGGACGGTTCTGGCTGAGATTGCCGCCTTGGTCCAATCCGCCGAGCAAGGCCGTGCCCGCTACGTGCGTTTGGCGGACCGGGTGGCCAGGTGGTACGCGCCGGCTGTGCATCTCTTATCCGCCTTGGCGTTCTTGGGCTGGATGGTCCTTGGTGCCGGTTGGCAGACCTCGTTGTTGATCGCTGTGACTGTTTTAATCGTCACCTGTCCTTGTGCGCTAGGACTGGCGGTGCCCGCGGTGCAGGTCGGTGCCGTTTCCCGGTTGCTGAAAGATGGGGTGCTGGCTCGGTCCGCAGACGGGCTGGAGCGTCTTGCTACCATCGATACCGTCGTTTTCGACAAAACGGGCACGTTAACGGTCGGCGAGCCGACACCGATCCCGGATTCCGAGATCCCCGATCACGCTTGGGATCTGGCGGCGGCACTTGCGAGCGCGAGCAGGCATCCACTCTCCCGCGCCATCGCGAGGGTACGGCCTGGGATCCCGCCAGCCAGCGGCGTCGGAGAAGTTGCTGGTGCGGGACTTGAGGCGTTGGTGGACGGGCGCCGGGTCCGCCTCGGCAGCCGCTCTTTCGTCGAGCCGGTAGCGCCTTTGGACGACCATGACGGCCCGGAGCTTTGGCTGCGCGATGGAGAAGCGGCCCCAGTGCGTTTCCGGTTCGAGGACCGGGTGCGAGAAGATGCGGCGGCGCTGATCTCTTGGCTCCGTGACCAAGGGATCGAAATCCATCTCTTCTCAGGAGACAGATCGCTGGCAGTGGCGCGGGTCGCCGATGACGTGGGCATTGCCGACTGGTGCGCCGGAATGAACCCAACAGACAAAATCAAGGCGCTCGAAGCGCTCTCCCGGTCCGGCAGGCAGGTTTGCATGGTGGGCGACGGGCTGAACGACGCGCCCGCCCTTGCGGCGGCGGCAGCCTCGCTCTCACCGGCCAGCGGTGCTGATATCGCGCGAACGGCCGCGGATTTCGTCCTTCAAGGCGATCGACTCGGCGGCGTGGCGTCGGCGATCACGGTTTCCCGGAAAGCGCGTCGTTTGGTGCTCCAGAATTTCGGTTTGGCCATCGGCTACAATCTGATTGCCGTGCCGCTGGCGGTGAGTGGCTTCGCAAGTCCGCTGGTCGCCGCGGTCGCGATGTCGGCGTCGTCGATCGTGGTGACTGCGAATGCGCTTCGGGTCGCGTTTGCGGGCGCCTCACTGTCACAAGTTGGCCGTGCCAAAGTCGATGTGAAAGCCGGGAGGAAGCGTCGGTCCGGCCCGATTGCTTTGAAACAAGGGGAGGTATCCGCATGACCGCTTTGGCGTTTCTTGTTCCGGTTGCCCTGGGCCTGGGCATCCTGGGTCTCTTCGCGTTCTTCTGGGCCATGAAGGCGGGGCAGTTCGACGATCTGGACGGGGCCGCTTACCGGATTTTGGACGATGACCGGCCAACGGAGCGGCAGCCCGACTGAAGCGGTGGACCTCTCCGCTCTTCACAAGCCTGTGCGGAGCCTGTCGTTTGTATCGTCGCCCCCGTGCGCAGTGGCTAGGGTCTCCCCGCCTTTAGATACTGGCGAGGATCATCATGCCCGGTCGTGCGGTCGTCTGCCTGTTGGCAGCAACGCTTGTGTTCCTTTTCGACCCCTTCGCTGCGCGGGCTGCCTGCGACGGCGGTTGCGCATATGAGGCGGGCCGCTATGAGGCGTCCGTCCCCGATGACTGGAATGGGAAGGATCCTCTCCCGGTTCTTGTGTTCTTCCATGGTTTCGGTCAACGCGGTGAGACCGTCACCCGAAACGCGCGGATCACTCGTCCGGCGGACGAAGCCGGCGTTCTGTTGATCGCGCCGACCGGGTTGCAACGAAGTTGGTCGGTACGGGGGGCTCCCTCGGAAGGACGGCGGGATGAGGTCGCGGCATTCCGGGCCTTGATCGACGATGTCGCCCGCCGGTGGCCGATCGACCGGGGCCGGGTCTTTCTGTCTGGCTTCTCCCTGGGTGGGTCCGTCGCGTGGGATATCGCCTGCCTCGCCGGCTCAGAGGTCGCCGCGATCTTCCCGGCGGCAGGCGTGTTCTGGCGCCCCCATCCCGCACGCTGTGAGGATGGACCGGTTCACATCTCCCATGTTCACGGCAAGGCAGACACGGTGATGCCTCTCGACGGCCGGGTCATCCGGGGCAGTTTCCGGCAAGGGAACGTCGAGACGGGCATCGAAATCTGGCGGCGGGAGAACGCTTGCGCGGTCGATCCGGCGGAGATCGCCCAGGAGCGCGCGCTGACATGCCGTCTTTGGTCAGGCTGCGGCGGTGGGAAGCGTTTGGAGCTTTGCTATCACGACGGCGGTCACTACGTGCCCAAGGGTTGGCTCGACCGGTCGTTGGCCTGGGCGCTTGATCTAACGGTCAACTGACGGACCATCCGACTTTATGGTGTCGGCGAGAAACTCCCGGGTGCCGGAGATTGCCTCCGCAAGACCGCAACGGACCACGTCGACACCGTCCGGAAAGGCGCCCAAAAGCCGGGATGGCATGCTCGGGTCCAACAGAACGAAAACTCCCCGGTCCGACGAGCGACGAATAAGCCGTCCGAAGGCCTGTTTGATTTTCAGGCGGGTCAGCATGTCCGTGTACGCGGCTTTGCCAAACACCTCTCGGCGTGCCCGATAAAGCAGATCCGGGCGCGGCCACGGCACGCGGTCGAATACGATTAGCTGCAACGACCGGCCCGGCACATCCACACCGTCCCGAACCGCGTCCGTCCCAAGGAGGCAGGAGTTGGTCTCGGCCCGGAAGATGTCGATCAGGGTCGCCAGATCCATCCCGTCAACGTGTTGTGCATGAAGCGGCAGGCCCGCTGCCTCCAGCGGTGCGGCAATCCGGTCGTGCACATCCCGCAGGCGCTGGATCGCCGTGAACAAGCCGATCGCCCCGCCGCCGGCCGCCAGGAAAAGCTCCCGGTACGCGGCGGCCACCTGATCAATCTCACTCTTCCGGACATCGCCGACCACGTAGACGCGGGTCGACCGTGCGTAGTCGAAGGGGGAGGCGACGCGGCTCGTGATCGCCGGACTCGAAAGATGCCGGGCCCCGGTTCGGTTGGCCGCCGCCGCCCAATCTTGGTCTTCGTCGCCGGAGCCGTCCCGCAATGTGGCCGACGTGATCAGCACGCCATGTGCCTGTTCCAGCACGGCGGCGGAGAAGGGCAGTGTCGGATCCACCCAATGCCGCTTCATCCCCACGTCGTCGTCGCGCCCGCCAACCCGGTCGACCTCGAACCAGTCAACAAAAGACTCCGGCGTCTCGTTCGACAGCGCCGTCAGCATGGACCGCCAAGCCCCCAGCGTCATCGTGGCCCGCCGCTGGAGAGAGCGGGCGACGGCCTCGACCCGCAACCTCGTCTGCCCCTCAAGATGTTCGGCCTCGTCATCCAGCTTGGCGACCAGGCGGGAGCGGAGGGACTCCAAGGGCGCTTCAATCCGTTGCAGGGCCCGGTCGAGCGCATCGGCCGCATCCAGGACACCATCGACCACGGGGCGTGTCTCGCATTGAAGCGAGTAGGGCGAGCCTGGATGGTCGACACGGGCATAGACCTGTCCCCGGACGAGGTGAAGAAACCGTTCTGCCGGCCCGCGCGGCTCCCCCTCCGATATTCGGATTGTCCAGCCTTCCCCCGGCAAGATTCGGGCGGCATCGAGGGCGGCATCCAACTCCGCCAACGCCTCTTCGTCGTCGGCGATCAGGTCTTCGATGCGTTTCCGGAGACCCCTTGCGCGGCCGGACCGCCGTCCCTCCGCCCCGATCAGCCAGCGCCGAAGATCCGCCGTTTCCAGTCCCGATAGATGAGCGGCAAAGGCGCTGTCCGCCGCGTCGAAAACATGGTGGCCCTCGTCAAAAACGTAACGGGTTGGCAGATGCGTGTCGTCGACCCCGCCGAGGGCCGCCTGGATCATGACGAGCGCATGATTGGCGACCACGATGTCGGCACGGCGTGCTGTCCGGACAGATTTCTCAATGTAGCAACGGTGATAGTGGGGGCAGGCGGAGTAAACACATTCCCCCCGCCGGTCCGCGAGCCCGAGCGTTCGTCCATGACCCAGAATGTGGGCGAGCCACGCGGGGAAGTCCCCGCCCATCATGTCTCCGTCGCGGGTCGCCTCCGCCCAGCGGGCCATCAATCCCAGGGCGGTCCCGTATTTGGGCATTGTCGGGAGAGCCCGGGCGGCCTCCTCCAGATTGAGCAGACAGAGATAGTTCTCGCGGCCCTTGCGGATGACCACCTTCGTGGCCTTTTCAACCGGGTTGGGGTGGAGCCGGTCGAGTTCACTGTCGATCTGGTGCTGAAGATTCCGGGTATAGGTGGAGATCCATACCGCCCCCTCATTCCGTTCGGCCCAGACACTCGCGGGGGCGATGTAGCCGAGCGTCTTGCCGACCCCCGTGCCCGCCTCTGCCAGGACGAGTCGCGGCTCCCCGGCCACATCCCTCGGCGTGAAGGCGCCCGCGACGACGCCGGTGTAGTCCACCTGACTGTCGCGCGGCTCCGCGTCTCCACCGAGGAGATCCGACAGGCGGCGTTGAGCCTCTTCCGGTTCGACAGGCTGGGAACGGCTTGGTGGCTCTGGGGCGCTTTCCTCCCACTCGACAAGACGGCGCCAAATCTCGAGGCCTCGTGTGTCCACCCGGCCTCCGGGATCTCCCGGCTCCTCCCCCATAGCCAGCAGTACATGGGGTGCCCAAGGCCAACTGCAGGCGTGCATGACCCGCGCGATTGGGACCGCACCGGGGTCGCCATCTTGGACGGACTGCTCTGCCAGGAGTTCGGAGACGACGGAGAGGAGCGTTGTGGCCTGCTCGATCTGAGTGGCCGGTGGTAGTAGACCCATCGCGGCCGCCAGGCCCTGGGGTGTTGGAAGAGTGAAGCTGGCGGGCCGGATGAACGCAAAGAGCTCCAGCACATCGAAGCAGGGAAACCGCTCTATCCCCAGCCGCCGGGCAACCGACCTCGCATGGCACACGATCGGTGCTTGTTGCCTCACTAATGCGGCGGCGCGGGACGAGTCGATCTCCAAAACCTCGCCATCCGGGTCGATCCAGACCATGTGGCGGGCGCCGGGAACCAGAACCGGGGCATTCGGCAAAATAATCGGTCGGCTCACGGCGCTCTCATTCTCCCTCGCCTCACCGGTCTAGCAGTGGAACGGGGGGCTGACCAGCAGCCAAAAAGGGGCGCCCGATCGCCTCTCCCATCGCTGGGCATCCGGCTGCTAGTCTACCTCGAAACAAAGCTGGGGGAGCGACCATGACGGATGATGCGATCGGCCTTGCGAGGGGCCTGACGAACTACGGCGACAGCGACTTCAGCCTCTACCTCCGGCGCTCCTTCGCCCAGGCGATGGGCTATAGCCGGGATATGCTGAAGAAGCCGATCGTCGGGATCGCGCAGTCCGGCAGCGGCTTCAATCCCTGCCACCGGCATATGCCTGAGCTGGTCGAGGCGGTGAAGCGCGGCGTGCTGGCGTCCGGCGGGTTGCCGATCGAGTTTCCGACCATTTCGCTGGGCGAGACATTCCTCAACCCCACCAGCCTGATGTACCGGAACCTGATGAGCATGGATGTGGAGGAGATGATCCGCGCCCAGCCCATGGATGCGGTCGTCGCCATCGGAGGCTGCGACAAGACTTTACCCGCCCAGCTCATGGGGTCGGCAACGGCGGAGGTACCGGTCGTCTACCTGATCGTCGGCCCGATGATGACCAGCCCCCATGACGGCGAGCGGTTGGGTGCTTGCACGGATTGCCGCCGATACTGGGCGAAGTATCGGGCCGGAGAAATCGATGACGAGGGGATCAATATCGTCGAAGGGCGGTTGGCCACCACATCGGGTACCTGCGCGGTGATGGGAACGGCCAGCACGATGGCCTGCATCGCTGAGGCGCTCGGCATCGCGCTACCGGGCACGGCGGCGATCCCGGCCGTGCACGCGGACCGCCTCCGGGCGGCGGAGGCATCGGGCACGCGGGCCATCCAGATGGCGCTCGCCCCAAAGGATCAGCGCATCCTGCCGAGAGATGTGATCACGCCGAAGTCGGTCGAAAACGCGTTGCGGGTTCTGTTGTCCGTCGGCGGATCGACCAATGCCATCGTCCATCTTACGGCGATCGCCGGGCGCCTTGGCATTCCTGTCGCCCTGGACACGCTCAACCGTCTTTCCGATGAGACTCCGGTTCTCGTCGATCTGAAGCCGACAGGGCTTCACTACATGGAAGACCTGTTCGCCGCCGGCGGTCTCGGGGCCATTCTCCGGGAACTGAAGCCTCTTCTGCATCTCGATTGCATGACAGTTACAGGCGAGACCCTTGGACAGCGTCTCGACGCTGAGCCTGGATATGTGAATCGGGGCGTCGTCCGGTCGTTTGATGATCCTTATCTGCCCTATGGCGGTCTTGTCGCTCTGTCCGGCTCGCTGGCTCCCAAGGGCGCGATCCTAAAGCGGTCCGCGGCGGAGCCGTCGCTGTTCGAGAGCGAGGGCAGGGCCGTGGTGTTCTCAAGTCTTGAGGACCTGGCTGCCCGGATCGACGATCCGGATCTCGATGTCGAGGCGGATGACATTCTGGTTCTACAGAACGCCGGGCCGAAGTCCGCTGCCGCCATGCCGGAAGCTGGTTATCTGCCGATCCCCAAGAAACTGGCGAGGGCGGGGGTGAAGGACATGGTCCGAATCTCCGACGCCCGGATGAGCGGGACGGCCTTTGGCACCATCGTGCTGCACGTCACGCCGGAAGCTGCCGTCGGCGGCCCCCTGTCGCTGGTCCGGACCGGTGATCGAATCCGGATTTCGGTTGAGCAGCGATCGATCGACCTGTTGGTCGATCCTGAGGAACTGGAGAAACGCGCGGCGGAGACCGACTCTGGGTCGACGCCACGTTACGCGAGGAGTTACCGAAAACTCTATTATGATCATGTGCTTCAGGCCGACGGCGGCGTCGACTTCGACTTCTTGCGGGACCCGGCCTTGCTCGATGGGAACTCGTAACTTGTATGCGTTCTGATATATTCGTTTGCGTGTGTTCTCGACGGCTGCTTTGATGAGAAAAAACATCATCGGGGAGGAGGTTTTCGATGAAAACAACTCCTGTTCTGCCGGAGGATCTCAGCCGTAGCGTCATAGCGGTACCCCCCTTGGCGCGGACGGAGTCGCTCGCGATCTTCGAGCTGGCGAACCGGCGTTTGACCGATCACCTGCTGTCCGCGGGCATCTCCACGATCCTGTTCGGTGGAAACGCGAACCTCCATAACGTTCGCCTCGACGAGTATGAGGATGTGCTGGACGGCATTGCCGCTTGGGGCCGGGGTGAAACCTGGGTGATCCCGTCTGCGGGTCCTGACTGGGGCAAGGCGATGGATCAGGCATCGATCCTGGCTCGGAAGTCCTTTCCGGCCACGATGCTTCTGCCACCTGGCGGGCCGACAGATGAGGAGGGGTATGTCCGGGGTGTCCGGGATTTCGTTGGTGCTGCCGGCCATCCGGCCATCTTGTACCTGAAAGACCCCTCCGTCCTGTCACCGGACGCGGTGGCTCGTCTGGTCGACGGCGGCGAAGTCGTCTCGATCAAGTACGGCGTGCAGCATCCGGTACCGGATGAGGATCCCTACCTCGCCGCTTTGGTTGAGACGGTGGATCGCCGCCGGATCGTCAGCGGTATGGGAGAGCGCCCAGCGATCGGGCACTTCCGGGCGCACGATCTTGCGAGTTTCACGTCCGGTGCGGTGTGTCTCGCACCGAGGGTCGCAACACGCCTGCTCGCCGCCATGCGGGCGCATGATTTCGAGGAAGCACGTCTGATCCGCGCGCGGATCCTGCCGCTGGAGGATCTTCGTGATGCCATTCAGCCGATCCGGGTTCTGCATGATGCCGTGACCTTGTCCGGTATCGCCGATATGGGTCGGCTGTCGCCCTATCTCTCGAACCTTGACGAGGGTGAACGACCCGCTGTGGCTGCGGCCGCGAAAGCGCTCTACGACTACGATGCCGATCTGGCTAGGATGGGCGACGCCGCCGATTGAGCGGTGGCCAAGGACGCCGCCGCTCGGACCCCATTTCCTTACAGTCCAAACACGCCGGAAGGCGGGAGATACTCATGTCCGACATTCAGACCGAACACCTCTTCGACATCACCCTCGACGTCGAGGCGCCGCTTCAGGAGCTCGGCAACACGCCGTTCGGCCAGCGGCGGATCGCCAAAGTGATGGGGGGTACGTTCGAAGGCCCCAACATCAAGGGCATCGCGCGCGGCGGCGGGGGAGACTGGATTCTGGTCCGCAACGACGGTGTTACCCAACTCGATGTCCGTCTGGTTCTGGAAACCGATGACGGGGCGCTGATCTACATGACCTACAAGGGTCTCCGGCACGGACCGGCCGAGGTCATGGCCCGCATGGCGGCAGGGGAGCACGTCGACCCGGCGGAGTACTACTTCCGGACAGCACCGCTGTTCGAGACCGCGTCGGAGAAGTACGACTGGCTCAACAAGTGTGTTTGCGTGGCCACGGGCGACCGCACACCGAAAGGCCCCGTCTACAAGATCTACAAGGTTCTCTGAGGGGCGTTTGGGAGCCTATCGCGCGGCAGCGGCGCCGTCGCTGCCGGAGACGGGCGGTGTGGCGCCGGGGGTGGTCATCTCCGGTACCAAGCGGCGCAACCGTTCGATCCCGTCGGCATGATCCCGCCGCCGGGCGGCCGCCTCAAGCTCGTCCAGCGCGCGCCGGAGGACGGCAACGTCGGCCGTCCGCGGACGTGCGACACGGATTGCCGGGTCGGCGGTTTCAACAAGGTCCTCCGCGTCGTGGAAAAGCTCCTCGTAGAGCTTCTCACCCGGGCGGAGGCCGGTGAACGCGATCCGGACGTCATGATCGGGCGTAAGTCCGGCGAGCCGGATCATCTGGCGGGCGAGGTCGGCGATCTTCACCGGCTCCCCCATATCCAGGACACAGATGCCCCCGCCTGTCTCCAGCGTCTCGTCCTGAAGCGTAGAGGCTTGAAGGACCAACTCAACCGCTTCCCGGACCGTCATGAAGTACCGGGTGATCTCCGGATGGGTGACGGTAAGGGGCCCGCCTCGCGCAAGCTGCCGCTGGAAAAGCGGGATGACGGATCCTGTCGAGCCAAGCACGTTACCAAAGCGGACCGTCACGAAACGGGTCCGCCGTTCAGGCGCTTTTTCCGTTGTGCCGGCCGTCTGGACCCTTTCCAGATCCAATGACTGGCAGACCATCTCGGCCACCCGTTTGGTTGCGCCCATCACGCTGGTCGGGTTCACGGCCTTGTCGGTGGAGATCAGAACCATCGCCTCGGCACCCGCTGCCGTGGCGGCTTCGGCGACCACGCGGGTGCCAATAATGTTGGTAAGGATCGCGTCCAATGGGTTCGCTTCCATCAACGGCACATGTTTCATGGCCGCGGCGTGGAAGACGATCTCCGGCTGGATATCTTCGAAGATGCGACGAATGCCCGCGACCTCCCGCACGTCTCCGATTCGGGCGGTGCGGGCGAGGTCCGGGTGCCGCTCCCCGATGTCGAGATCAATCTGGTAGAGCGCATACTCCGAGTGATCGATCAGCGTCAGCTCCGCCGGGTCGCGATCGGCCACCTGTCTCGCAAGCTCTCCGCCGATGGTCCCGCCAGCACCTGTAACGACAACCCGGCGTCCTTGGATCAGGGCACTGATTGAGGCTTGATCGAGAACCGCCTGCGGGCGGCCGAGAAGGTCTTCCACCCGGATTGGTCTTGGCGACAACGCGCCTGACTCGGTGCTGCCGGAGGTGTCTGCCCGATCAAAGGTGGTTAGTCGGGGCAACCGGCCGATCCCAATCCCCAGCGCGTCGGCCCGGTCGATCAAATTGGCGATAACCGAGCCGTCCATGGCCGACCGGGTGATGATGAGGCGTTCCGGTGCCAGGCTGCGGCGTGCCAGGCGGGCGGCGATGCTCTCAAGCTCATCGACGGTCCCAAGCACCTTGATGCCGCGGATGGTGCGGCCGACGCGGCTGTCTCTGTCGTCGAGAATGCCGACCACGCGGAACGGCGCGTCCCGGGTCCGGGTCATCTCCCGGATGAAAAGATCAGTTCCGTCCCCCGAGCCAACGAGAAGCACGGGTACCCGGCGATGGGTGCCCCGCTCGAAGATGCTGGAGAGTTCCCGGTCTTTGATCAATCGATAGCCGAATCGGGGGCCGGAAAGGAGGCCGACCATGATGAAGAAATCGATCACCACGAACGAACGGGGGAACAGCTCCAGCCGGGTGAGCGAGAACAGCAGGAGCAGGAAGATCGCAAGCGTCAGGGCGGCCGCCTGGGCGATCTTGATGAAGTCGTCGACCGCAACGTAGCGCCATATCCCGCCGCCAATTCGGAGCATTGGAAACGCGATGGCGGCCGCAGCCATAAAGGCGCCGAAGGCGGGCCAGAGGATGTCGGGCGGCCACGCCACAAGCTCGTCACCCAGCCTGAACCAAAGCGCTAACCAGAAGCTCAGGGCCGCCATGCCGAAATCGTGGGCATAGCTCAGGACGATCCTCTTCCAGCCTCTCTTCATGTCGGGGGAGCGTCCTTGTTGGCGTCGTGTATGCCGTCCGTGCGGACGGGAGGGATGTCCTGCCGGATCAGTATACCCGGATCAAGCGGAAAGCGGATCTTCCGGTTCTCCGGCCAGCAACCAGTCGACGGTCCGGCGCAGGCCGTCATCCAAGGAAATGGGCGGGCGCCACCCGAGGGCCGCCTCGATTTGACTGTCATCGACATCGAAACTGTCGAGCAGCCGGCTGGCCGTCTCAGCTCGTCCCGCCAACGAAAGAGGAATGCGCAGCAACACGGGCGGTACGGGCCATAGGCCCGGCGCTTGGCCCAGCAGCTGCCGCAGCTTGCCCAGGAGGGCGGCCGTCGACACCGCAGGACGGTCCTTCACATGAAACACCCGGTCCAGCGCGGCGGTGTCCATGGCGGACGCGATCAGTGCGTCGGCCAGATTGTCGACGTAAATCATGGCCCGGGCATTTCCAACGGCGCCGCCGAACGGCAGCGCCACCCAAGGACGGCGCCGGACCGCCGCGGCCAGCATATGGATGGTGCCCCTGTTGCCCGGTCCATAGACCACGGGGGGACGAACGATCGTCAGGCGTGTGTTTGTCCCGCCAAGGGCCTCCTTGAGCCCTTCCTCAGCGGCTTTTTTGATCTCTCCATAGGCCGATGCGGGCGACGGCGGTCCTTCCGGAACCAGGGGCTCATCGCTTTGCTCACCGCATATCTTGAGCGTGCTGACGAACACCAGACGGCTTACGCCGGCGTCTGCCGCCTGGCGCGCAAGCCTGATCGAGCCGTCCACCGTGATCCGGTCGCCGAGGGCGCGAAGCGCTGGCGTATCCGGTCCTCCGAGGTAGGGGTTAACCAGATGGATAACCGCATCGGCCGCTTCCAAGGCTTTCGACCAGTCCGTGCCGCCGCCAACATCCCCGACCGGCACTGCCTTGACGGTTGCAACACCCAGGGGCTCATTGCCTGTCCGGGTAGCGGCGGCGAGTTGGTGCCCGGCGTCGATCACCCGCCGGGACGTCGCCCGTCCTACAAATCCATTGGCTCCGGTGACGAGGATCCGCATCGCGCTGCGCTCACGCGGCGGGTTCGGCTTGTGTCGTTGGCCAGTACCGCATCCACAGCATCAAGACCGCGACGATCGATATGGCGGCCAACGCGGCCGACGCCGGATCAGTCGGCGCCACGTGCCAAGCGGTGGTCACAAGCCCCAGATTGGCCAACAGAACCGCAGCACTGACCGTGGCGTGACCGCGCCCCCGGATGACAGCTTGTTGGTAGAAGTGCTGACGATGGGCGTGAAGGATGTTCTCCCGCTTTGCGATCCGCCGGCCCAGCGTGATCGTGGCATCCGCAACGTAGTAAGCTGGCAGGATCATGGCCGCGACCCAGGGCCCGGAGATGGCGGGTTCATCCGATCCGACTGAGACGATCATAAACCCGGCGAGATAGCCGAGCGGCACGCTTCCCACATCTCCAAGGAATATGCGTGCCGGGCTCCAGTTCCAGACCAGAAAGCCGATGGACGCCGCCGTCATCGCGAGCCCGAGAGGCAGCAACGGGAACGGGGCGAGATCCAAAGCAGCCAGACCGGCAAACCCGAGGCCGATCGCGCCCGTCTGAACCCCGCTGATCCCGTCGATGCCGTCCATGAAATTGTAAAGGTTGACCAGCCAGACCCAAGCGAAGGCGGTTAGAACCAGATCCACGCCGATCGGAACAGGGCTGCCAAGCACCCCTGCGGACCCTGTTTCCAGATAGATTGCGCCGAGGCCGAGCAACACGGCCAGAACATGTCCGGCCAACCGGGCTTTGGCGGACAGCGGTGTCATGTCGTCGATGAACGAAAGAGCGGCCAAGCCGGTCGCCGCGACCAGAGCGACTGCGGTGGCAACTGGCAGCCCATCCGTCGCAAGACCGTGCACAAATGCTGCGATGACGATCGCGGAGACAACGGCGATACCACCCCCGCGCGGCGTGGGGACGTCGTGACTGCTCCGCTCGTTGGGCTTATCCAAGACCTCCCGGCTGACCAGCCATCCGATCAGCAGACGGGTGCCCAACAGCGCGATAAGGAAAGCAAGCCCTGTTGCCATCAGGGTCGGGGTATCGAAAGCCAGACCGGCGATGGAGACCCCGGTCATGGGGTCCCCTTCGCGTCTTCGCGACGGATCGCCCATCGGATCTTGAGCTCGCCCGAAGAGCGGACGTCCTCGAGGGAGCGCCGAACCACGATCTGGCTTGTGCGTTGGGCCGGACCGTCCGCGCCAAAATAGATGCTGTCCTCCAACGCCACCCCGCCGTCACTGATCAGCCGCCAGCCGCCGCCGGAGACCGGCTTCAGCAGCGCTGCCGAGCCCTTCTGGAGGATCGTCGCAGAGATCTTGGGGTGAAGATGGAAGCGGATGACGGCTTCCCTGGGGGTCTCCCCCGGCTCACCGTTGTACGTCAGAACATCTTCACCGCGGACATCCGTGCCATCGGGTGAGAGGTAGAGCCGGCGTCTGTGCAGCAGCCCGTGTGTGGGCTGATATCCGTCCTGTTCCATCTCGATCCAGACCGCGCCGCCATCCTGTTGGCGTTGCGCCGTCACGCGGCTTGGTCTGCCCGTTGGCACACCGTCGACATCCAGGGCCACGGCATTCCTGTCGTCCACCACAAGCGTGGAATGGGCAGCCGTGGCCTTCAATGCCGCCCCCCATTTCTTGTCTCCGGGGCTCGCTCCGCAGTTCACGATCAGGCGCTGCTTGCCGACGCTCATCTCGAACGCCAGCACCCCGGCGGATGCCGTGGCGTCCATGGCGGAGGGCTCAGCCCCATCAACGATGATTTGCGTTCGCGCGGCCGATAAACGGTGAAATCCGCCCGCACTGACCCTTTGGGACGTCCTGCGCTTCGCCTCTGAGCGGGCAAGCACCGCATCGATCAGCCAAGCTGGTCCTTCGTCGGAGCCGTTGAAGAGGGCCAACCCGCCGTCGCCATGGCGCAACAGACGCAAGCCGACCGCCATCTGCTGGATGCTGTCCTCCAGCAAGACGGGTGGCTCGACCTTGGCCGTCCTCAGGATTTTCCGGAGATCGACCAGGATGGCCATAACGGCAAGCTGCAATATCGGGGAACGGGAGCGGTGTGCACCATCCTCATCAATCTGCTGGGTGATCTCCCGTTCAAGCGCTGCGAGCGGCTTTTCAAGCTTTGTGTCCTGGCCGAACAGACCCACCAGCCCCGCGATCAGTCCGTGGATCGCCTCAAGCCGGCCGCTGCCTTCGGGCGCGGAGTCGAGCGAGCCTGCGAGGTGTCGAACCTGGGCGGCGATGTTCGCCGTAATCCGGGCGACGGTCTCCTCTTCACCGGTGTGCCAGAAAGCATCGAAGTGACCGAGCCAGGCGGCGACTCGACTGCCCGTCACGTCCGCCCGCCATGCATCCCGGCTCCACCGCTCGTGCTCGTCGATCCAGCCGGTGATGAGCTCCCGGGCCTTGAGGCGGGCGGCATCCCCGCCGACCTCTCTCAGATCGCGGAGCCAGGTAAAGCTGTGAAGGTGCCGACCAAGGCACCCCACCGCAGGTGCCCACGTGTCCGCCGTGACAGGCGTCGTACGGCCGCGCCACGGTAAGGTTCCCTCAAGAATGGACCGTCCCGAGTCCGGGTCGCCGGGCCAATCGTCGGCGATCGCCATGACTGGAGACGCTGGGGTCCGGCCGGATATCCGCCAAGCGTGAAGCGGGGAGCCGTAGTACATATCCTGAAGCGACCGGAGCATCATCCGTCACAGCCCGCCCGACCGCAGCCGGGCAATGTTGTCTGCGTAGGCCCCGCTGCCACCCTGGAAAGCCGCGGTGCCTGCAACGATCACGTCCGCCCCAGCCTCAATGACCCGACCAACGGTTTCGGCGTTCACACCGCCATCGACCTCCAGATCGATGTCCCGCCCGAATTGCTCGATTCTGGACCGGATCGCGCGGATCGTCTCCAGGCGCGATTCAATGAAACGCTGACCGCCAAAGCCGGGATTGACCGTCATCACCAGAATGAGATCGACCAGATCCAAAACGCCGTCGATCGTCTCCACCGGCGTTCCCGGGTTCAGGGTCACACCGGCACGGATACCCGCCGCCTTGATGGACTGAAGGGTCCGGTGAATGTGGGGGCCGGCTTCGACATGCGCCGTGATGGTATCGGCGCCCGCGTCCACAAATGCCGGGATCAACGGATCGACCGGGGAAATCATCAAGTGAACGTCCAGCGGCTTGGACGTATGCGGGCGGAGCGCTTTCACCACGGCCGGTCCAATGGTGAGGTTCGGCACAAAGTGGCCGTCCATCACGTCAACATGCATCCAGTCCGCACCCGCCGCATCCATGGCGCGCACCTCGTCCCCCAGCCGCGCGAAATCAGCGGACAGGATCGAGGGGGCGATGCGGATCGGTTTGGACGGCATGGCCCGAGTTATACGGGTTGGCGCGATCCCGGCAAGGGTCGTGACAACGGGCCGGGATTCCGGGCGCTATCGGCACCTGTTTTGCGCCGCATGCCTGCCGATCAGCGGCGGCTCACCTTCCGAGTCGCCATGCTTTTATGGTTCTAGAGGGCCGGCTCCTGCTCAGCATAGTCCAGCAGCGGGAAGCCGCTGAAGACGTGCGGTTCGCGCACCGCAGCCGCGCTGCGCAGATGATGAGGGCCGAGTTCGGCGACACTCTTCGCGGCCAGCAAGCCCATGGCGAGCCGCATTTCTTCTTCGAGGAGTTCGAGCACCCGGACAACGCCCGCTGCCCCGCCCGCGGCCAACCCGCAGCACATGAGACGTCCGGCCGCGACCGCATCAGCGCCGAGAGCCAAAGCCTTTACGATGTCTGTGCCTCGCAGGATGCCGCCGTCGACGATGATCTTCGCACGCCCACCGACGGCCTGGACGATTTCCGGCAGGACATCGAAAGAGCCCAATCCATGATCGAGCTGGCGCCCGCCATGATTTGAGACATGCACCACGTCAGCGCCGTGATCGACGGCGATGGCCGCATCCTCCGCGGTCGCGAAACCCTTTAGAACGAGGGGGATGTCGTGCGTGTCCTTGAAGTACTTCACATCATCCCAGTTGAGAGCGGCCTGCCATTCCATCCCCTCGCCGGAGCGCCAGGGTTTGGCAAAGCGATTGGCATAATCGCGTTCCCGCCGCGAATAGTACGCGCTGTCGACGGTCAGACAGAAAGCGGTGAAGTTCGCGGCGACGGCGCGTTTGACAATCGCATCCATCCAGTCCCGATCACCGCGTTTGTAGAGGGTGTAGATCCTTAGCGCATCGCCGGCGGCGGATACGTCCTCCAGCGTGATCGAGCTGATGGAGCTCAGCATCAGGCCGGCTCCCATGGCGTCGACACCACGATGGGCACTGATGCCGCCCTCATGATGGAAGCTCTCTAGCGAGCCGACCGGAGCGAATAGAAGTGGAACCCGCATGGGTCTGCCAAGGAATTCGGTTCCGACGGACAGTTCCCGCATGTCCCGGAGGACCCGGGGCCGGAAGGCCAGCGTCTCGATGGCGTGCCGGTTCCGGCGGACGGTTGTCTCGGTCTCCGTGCCGCCGATGAGATAGCCCCAGATGTTGCGGTCGAGGACGCCCCGTGCCGCGCGCACGATCTCATGCAAAGTCTGAAAGCGCGCCCGCGCCGTTTCGATTTCACGGCTCAACAAGTCGTCCATCAAGACGTCTCCACCAACCAGTCGCCAAGGGTGTTCCAGGCCCGGGACCGGGCGCTGGCGCTGGCTACCATACCGATGTGCCCGAGAGGAGTCCTGACCTCGGTGACGTTGGGGAGACGTTTTGCCAATGCTTCGGCGGAGGCTGGCGGAACGATACGGTCCCGGGCGGGCATGAGGACGAGGCTCGGGGTGTTAACCCGCCCTGGATCGACAGTCCGGCCGGCGATCCGCCAGCCGCCCTCGGCCGGTGTGTTGCGGGTGTACCAGCCAAACAATGCCTCGCGAGCAACCGGTGCCGCCAGCGGCACGCCATCGTTCAGCCAGTCTTCAAGGGCCACGAACGACTGTGCCGCCCGCCCGCCCTGATCCAGATCCGCGAACTTCAGGAACTTCCTGATGACCAGCATTGGGTCAAGGGCGTGGAAGAGGGACTGGACGATATCGGTCGGGAGGGCGCCCGTCGCGACCATGGAGGCTTCAATCCAAGGGGCAGCGACCGGAAGTCCGACGGCGGCGGCCGGTGCGTCGGCGGAGAAGTCCCAAGGTGTGGCCATCAGGGACAGGCTCCGAATGCTGGACTGACGCCGGTCCGCGTGGGCTAGCGCCAGCAGGCCGCCCATGCAGTAGCCGAGTAGACCGGGCTTTCGGCCGGTGATGGTGATGACGGCTTCCAGTACCGCATCCAGGCGCCCGGCCACATAGTCGGTCAGCGTGAACGTCCGTTCCAGTTGGCCCGGGGCATCCCAATCGACGACAAAAGGCCGAAGGCCGCGGCTTTTGAGATACCCGATAAGGCTCTTCTCCGGCTCGATGTCGAGCACATACCAGCGATTGATCAGGGATGGGATGACCAGAACAGGCAAACCATCGGCGCCGGGAGCCGCGTCTAAAAGCCGTGTTGACCCTTCAGACCAGCACATCGGCCACTCACAGCCACGGCGCCGGTATGGATGCCGGCGATACGCCAGAATGCCGCCGATCAACTGCGTGGAGCGGGCTGAGATCTCACGGTCCACCGCATCCGTGAAACTATGCTGCCCTTCAGTCCTGCTCTCGATCCTTGCGGCCGCGCCGCGGATTTCCGCCAGCTTCGCCGCCGTCTCCGCCACGACCGCCGAGGGCTGATTCGAGAGAGGCAATTCGGGACTCGAGCTCCCGGATGCGAGTCTGGAGCCGAGCCACGTCATCGTCGCCGCTGTCAGATAGACCGGCAGCGGCCGCGGTCCCAAGCGGCCCGATGGAGTGTGTCCCCGTTGCCCTCCGGGCGGCTGCGGTGGGCCGGTCTCGGCGTTCTGATCCGGTGTCATCTCCGTCATCGCTTCTTCCGGCCTCTGCGCCGCGCCTTTCCGGCCCGTATCCCGGTGCGAAACCACCTTCCGTCGGGGATCCTGATCCGTGGTGAGGTTGCTGACCCCATGGTGCGGCCCCAAACATCGCCCAGGGTGCGAGCATACGCTGCCACGCCTCCGCCGTCTCCCGATCGCCGGCAAGAGCCGTCATCTGATCTTGCCAGAGATCCAGATATTGGCGTGCAAGCGCTTCCATGTCGTCACGATCGGTCATAAGGGGACAATAACGCCGGGAGACGTTTGTCACCAGTCGAACCCGGCCACGACAGTCCGAACAATCGGCTAGCGCATTGTGCGACTGCTGTTTTGCATTGCAAACCATTGCCGGGAGAGACACTCTTGGAACGGGCCGTGTGGCGCGAACGCCTTTTTGCGCCAGGGAAGCTGCGGCAAAGCTCGAACGTTTCAGGGGTAGGGCCGGGTATGTCGAGAACGTCGAGGAAGGCGGCCTCGTCCGCCACGGAGGCAGAGACGCCGATGTCCGGTGGCCTCGTGACAATCAAGAAATACGCGAACCGCCGTCTCTACAACACAGCGACCAGCAGCTATGTGACGCTCGACACCTTGTGCCAAATGGTCAAGGACAACATCGATTTCGTGGTCTACGACGCGAAGACCGGCGAGGACATCACGCGCTCTGTCCTGACGCAAATCATTGTTGAGGAGGAGTCGAAGGGCCAGAACCTCCTGCCGATCAGTTTCCTCCGGCAGCTCATCGGGTTCTATGGCGACAACCTTCAGATGGTCGTGCCGCGGTATCTCGATTACGCGATGAACGCGTTCTCCCAGAACCAGGACCGGACACGGAGTTACATGCAAGAGGCACTGGGCGGCCTCTTCCCGCTTGGTCACTTTGAAGAGATGAGCCGCCAGAACATGGCGATGTTCGAAAAAACGATGCAGATGTTCGCCCCCTATGGCGCTGCACCGCCGACGGGCGAAGGAGACGGAAGCACGCCGGCCGCGCCGGATGAGGGGACAGCCCCGGCGCCGACCAGTGACGAGGCGATCCGCCTGCTTCAAGAGCAGATGCGCCAGCTCCAGGTTCAGCTTGAGAGGATGTCGCCTCCAGCCGGGCAGAAGCCGAAAGACGAAGGCTGAGAGCGCGCGAGGGCGCTGACGCCGTTCACTCCGTGGCTACGCCGCCAGGATGCTTGTGATCTCCCGCAGCGTGGTGCGCGCGCGGAGCAAATAGAACCCTTGGGTGGAAAGATGGTTCGGGAACGCGATGCCATCGGTGTCGCCGTTCATGACGATCCATGGCGAAAGGCTCGCGGCCTCCCGCATCGCATCGAGCATGGTCTTCCAGACCTCGCCCAGTTCGCGGTCCCGGATCACTTTCTCATAGTCCGTCTCAAGCGCTTTCAGCAGCAGGTAGTAGGCGTATAGGCGCCCCTTGGTGTTGTAGAAGATGTCATCGACCTTGGTGTCCCAGAACCAGGGGCGGGGGCCGGCCAGATGCTTGTCGATCGTCGCCGACGACGAGCCGACATCGGCGGCAATCCGGTCGAGGGTGGCCATCAGGTTGTCGGCTCTGGCCTCAAAGATCGCATCTCCGTCCGCCAGACGCTCATTGTAGCTTTGAAGCGCGCGGCGCGCCGCGCGGTACTGGGTTTCCGAGGCTGCCGTGGGCGCCCATGAGACGGCTGGGTCCCACACCCAGACAGTACCCGAATACTTCAGAAGACCAGCAGCCCGGTCTAGATCCGGGTCGACTTCGCTCGATCCGCGGGTCCGGCCGATATGGTCCGACATTTCGATCGCAAACCGAGAGAGGGCATAGACGATGCCCTGCTGGAAATTCGGCATGTTGTCGAGGAGCGCGCCCGGGAAGAAGAACGGATGGTTCGCCGTCCACTCGTGCACGTCGGTCTCCCGCGCGACCAGGGCCGCGGCGACCGCGACGGACCGGCTCGACCCCAACTGCACCGAGGGAGGCTCGAAGCTGGGATCATCCGCAATCCGGTGCACAAGCAGAGTGCCGATGCCGTAATAGGCGACGATTGCCCCGATGATCGCGAGAACGCCGAGAAAGCTCAACCGCAACCGGCCCGGTCCGGGCAACAAATGGAGTTTGGAAAATCCGCCGCCCAAATGGCGTCTTTGTTTCGTAGTCGTTTCTTCTGTCATTGCGGAGACATGGTGATGCCTGTGGCCGTTACCAGGGGAAGCATGCCGACCAGTTAGAAGAACACGAAGTCGCTTTCGATGAAGAAGGTCGAGCTGACCGCCTCGAACGTGATGGAGTTCCCGCTACCCAAATCCAGGACCGCCTGACCGGAGCTGTTGTTGGAGATGCGTTCAAGA
Source organism: Thalassobaculaceae bacterium (assembly GCA_963691835.1). Taxonomy (GTDB): domain Bacteria; phylum Pseudomonadota; class Alphaproteobacteria; order Thalassobaculales; family Thalassobaculaceae. The sequence goes on along the minus strand of OY829383.1, from coordinate 556,292 downwards.
GCGTCGGAGCCCTGGACCATCCCGCTGCCGTTGATGTTCGTTTGAAGAAAGATGAACTCGCGCGGGATAAAGGTCGGGCCGCTGGTCAGCACGTCGGCCCCTGATCCGGAGGTGAAGTAGAATGCGTCCGCGCCCGAACCGCCGTCGAGCGTATCGTTGCCGGCACCACCGTAAAGCGTGTCGTTGCCGCTTCCGCCGATCAGAGAGTCCTCATTGAGGTTGCCGTAGAGGATGTCCTCGCCGGAGCCGCCGGACAGGGTATCGTTGTCCTGACCACCGAAAATCGTGTCTGCATCCGTGCCGCCGAAGATCAGATCATTTCCGTGGTTGCCATAGATGATGTCCGTCCCGCCTCCGCCTGAGAGGGTCTCCGTCCCAGATCGTTGCGCGGATACGCCGTTGTTGACGGTGGCGGGCCCGTCGTTCTGGCCGCCGTAGAGAGTATCGGCGCCATCGCCCCCGTCGATGATGTCGGTTTCTTTGTTCCCGTAGAGGACATCAGACCCCGATCCGCCGAAGATTGTGTCGATACCATCACCACCGAACATGGTGTCTTGACCTGAGTCGCCGGACAAAAGGTCCGCGCCGGTACCGCCGTAGTGGATTGTCTCCGCCGGCGTCTCCGTTGTTGCAGATCCATAGATCGTCTGGGCGGCGGAGATATCGTCCGACTGCAGGGAGAACAGGTCACCGTTGTAGAAAGCCTCCATGATCGCGGGAGAGGTCTCGGAGTGGCCAATGCCGATCGCATGCCCGATCTCGTGCAGGGCGACGGTGTAGAAGTTGAGGGCACTGTCCGAGACGGTGGAGGTTGTCGAGTGCTCCCACGTTTCCGCGTCGTCAAAACGAACATGGGCCTGGGTCAGCGTACCGTCGCTCAGGAACCGGGTTGAGGCGGTGCCAAGTGTGCCGTTGGCGCCGTCGATGCTCGCGAAACCGAGACGGATGTCCACATCCGAGGCATCGCTGACTTGCACAAAATCGATGTCGGCGATCGCTTCCCACGCATCGAACGCACTACTGACAGACGTCGCAAAATCACCCGTGAGGACGCTGGAGAACGTGAATGGCTGAACCGATGTGAAGTTGGAGGTTGCGAGGCTCCATGTGACCGTTCCACCGGATGTGCCGTTCGCGCCGCCGGCCCATTTGACGCCATTCAGCACAAATCCTTCGTCCGCCGTGAGCGAGCAACTCGACAGACATCCGCAGATTCCGCACATCGCACCCTCCCAGCAGAACGCGACCCCAAAGGATCAGACAATCGTGTCGGAAATTAGGTTGCCAATCAGACGGCAATTTCAAGGTGTATTATGTAAGGTGATTGCGCCGACATGTGCTGTGATCTTTAAGTGTTTATTGAGAAACGCCTTGAATATGTGGTGTATTGTCCGGCAGGAGCGCCTCTCCCTCCCCAACTTCGATCTCTTCGATGCGCTGGCCACGCTTGGTAATCTTGTCTGAGGAGACGCGAATCTCCCGGATGTCTTTCTCAGCCTGATGGAAGTGGGACTCGAGGTTGCCGACACGTTTGTCCAGCCGCTCTATGTCCTGGAGAAGGACATGCACTTCCTTTTGGATGACATGTGCTTGTTCCCGCATCCGTGCGTCCTTCAAAACCGCACGAACGGTGTTCAGGGTCGCCATCAGGGTGGTTGGAGAGACGATCCAAACCCGCTCGCGGAAGGATTGGGCGACAATGCCACCGAGATTGGCGTGGAGTTCCGCGTAGATCGCTTCAGACGGCAGGAACATCAGCGCGGATTCCGCCGTCTCGCCCGGGATGATGTATTTCCCGGCGATGGCTTTGACGTGCCGCAGGATGTCCGCGCCCAGCGCCTTCCGGGCGGCCTCCCGGTCCGCGTCGCTGGTGGCTTCCTGGAGCGCGGTAAAGCTTTCCAAAGGAAACTTCGCGTCGATGACGATCGGGCCCGGCGGGTTGGGCAACCGGAGGAGACAGTCGGCGCGGACCCCGCCGTCCAAGGTGACCTGAAAGTCGTAAGCGTTCGGCGGAAGAGCGGCGGTGACGATATCCGATAGCTGGATTTCTCCGAACGCGCCGCGCGCCTGCTTGTTGCTGAGAACATCCTGAAGGCCGACGACCTGGGTCGACAACTCGGTGATGTTCTTCTGCGCGGCGTCGATGACCGCAAGCCGTTCCTTCAATTCGGTGAGGCTGGTCTGTGACTTCTCGGATGTCTTCTCCAGGCTTTCACCCACCCGGCGGCCCACATCGGCGAGGCGGTCATCCAACCGCTTTGACAGAACCCGTTCCTGTTCGCGCAGGGTGTTCGTCAAACGCTCTTGGGAGAGCGTGGCCGATTCCGCGATCTGACCGACCCGGCCGCCGAGGGCAGCTTGTGCCTCCGCCAGCCGCTCGACCGACTCCGCCTGCCGCCGCAGCGCCTCGTCGAGTGTGCGAGCGGTATCGCCAAGCTGTTGGCGCTGCTTGGAGACGACGCTCAACACCAGTGCCATGCCCAAGGCGAGGAGAAGGGCGAGCGCACCCCCAAAAACAATGACCGGGTCCATCGTGGTTCCGTGCTCCTGGCAAGAGGAGGCTTCAATCTACCATCCCGGGTCGACTCCAACGCTCTGCTGTCTGGGAGCCTTGACGGCTCTGGTTTCCGCCCTTACGTCTCCGTCGCCGTCTGTTACGAATCGATGAGATCATGGCCGTTTTGCCAATCCTCTGGGCGCCGGACCCGATGTTGAAGACCAAATGCGCAACCGTGGAGGAGGTCGACGACGATCTGCGGCTGCTCTTGGACAACATGCTGGAGACAATGTACGCCGCACCCGGCATAGGCCTTGCCGCGCCCCAGATCGGTGTATCGAGACGGGTACTGGTCGCCGATGTCGCCAAAGAGGATCAACCGCCCAATCCGGTCCGGATGATCAACCCTGAAGTCGTCGCCGAATCTGAAGAGACGGGACCTTATGAAGAGGGTTGTCTGTCTCTGCCCGGGCATTATGCCGAGGTGATCCGGCCACTCGAGGTCGAGGTGCGCTACACCGACGAGACCGGTGCGGAGAAAACGATCGGCGCTGACGGGCTGCTCGCGCGCTGTCTCCAACACGAGATCGATCACCTCGGTGGGGTGCTGTTCGTGGACCATCTCTCCATGCTGAAGCGCAACATGATCATCAAGAAGATGGTGAAGGCGAAGAAGCAACGCGCCGCTGAGGGCTGAGCCCGGAAGGAGTGCCGATGGCCGAGGTCTCTGCCGAAGCGCCCGCGCGTCTCCGCGTCGCGTTCATGGGAACGCCCGATTTCTCGGTTCCCACGCTTAAGGCCATTCTCGACGCTGGGCACGACGTGGTCGCGGTTTATAGTCAGCCACCGCGGCCTGCCGGGCGTGGCAAGAAACGCCGGGCGTCGCCGGTCCATCTGTTGGCCGACGCCCGGGGAATTGAGGTCCGCACGCCGCTGAGCCTGCGCGATGACCAAGAAATCGAACTTTTTAAAGGCTTAGAGGTCGATGTCGCCGTCGTCGTGGCGTATGGCCTGATCCTGCCGAGAGAGATTCTGAGGGCGCCCCGTCTCGGCTGCGTCAACGTCCATGCGTCGCTTTTGCCGCGATGGCGCGGGGCCGCACCGATACAACGGGCAATCCTTGCCGGAGATACCGAAAGTGGCGTCACGCTGATGGCAATGGATGAGGGGCTGGATACCGGTGCGATGCTGGGTCACCGGTCCGTCCCGATAGCGCCAGACGACACCGGGGCAAGCCTGCATGACACCCTTGCGGGGATCGGCGCTGAGATGATTGTGACGTGCCTTGCCCGGCTCGCCTCCGGTGAGGTTGATCCCGAGCCGCAGCCGGACGAGGGCGTGACCTATGCTGCCAAGCTCGACAAGGAAGACGGACGGATCGACTGGAGCCTCCCCGCACGCGACGTTGAACGTCAGATCCGCGCCCTCGACCCTTGGCCCGGTGCGTGGTTCACCTACGACCAGCAGCGGTACAAAGTCCTCTCTGCTGATGTCGTTTCGCTTGGCGCGCTGACGAATGAGCCGGGAACCGTCCTCCACCCTGACATGACGGTCGCCTGCGGGGCCGATGCGCTCCGGCCCACCCGAATTCAACGTCAAGGCAAGGCGGCCATGGATGTTGACGCCTTCCTGAGGGGCCACGCGGTTGCGCCCGGCACAGTCTTCCGCTGAGGGGCCGGATGCCGCGGTATCGTCTCCTGATTGAGTATGATGGACGCGGTTTCGTGGGCTGGCAGCGACAGTCCAACGGGACCACGGTTCAGCAAGCCCTCGAAGAAGCGGTCCATGCGTTCTCTGGCGAGTCCCCGGAAGTCGTCGGCGCCGGACGAACGGATAGCGGCGTCCACGCGCTGGGGCAGGCCGCTCATCTGGACCTAGAGACGGACCGGTTTGCGCCCGAGAAACTCAAGCTGGCCACCAACGCCCATTTGAGGGAGGTGCCCGTGGTCGTGCTGGAGGCGCATTTGGCCGAGCCCGAGTTCCATGCGCGCTTCTCTGCTACGGGGCGGAAGTATCTCTACCGGATCTCCAACCGCTCGGCGCCGCCGGCGCTCGATGCCGGCAGGGTCTGGCACGTTGCCCGGGCCTTGGACGTGGACGCCATGAGCGCCGCGGCAAAAACTCTCTTGGGAAATCATGATTTTACGAGCTTCCGGGCGGTCCAATGCCAGGCGGCGTCGCCGGTGAAAACGCTTGATCGGTTGGACGTGCTCCGGGTCGCCGACGAGGTCCATGTGGTGGCGGAGGCCCGGTCCTTCCTCCACCACCAGGTCCGCAACTTTGTGGGAACGCTGGCGCTGGTGGGGCACGGGCGCTGGTCGCCGTCGGATGTCAATGCGGCGTTGGACGCCCGCGACCGGTCCGCGGCTGGACCGACCGCCCCTCCGGACGGTCTATACCTGACTGAGGTCGTTTACGGCGAACCCGGCGCAGCCGCTCGGGAACAGCTCTGGAGCTAACTCAGGAACCCTGATAGATCGGGAGCGGTCGGGGCGCCGATGATCTCCTCGATCGTCATCGCGATCGACAGGGCGCGCGCATCCTCATGGGGTGGGCAAATGACCTGAAGTCCGACCGGCAGTGCGGATCCGTACTGATGCACGGGCTGTGTTGTCGCACACAGACCCCAGATATTGGCCGGCTGAGTGTTGCGGGACGCCATAAGGGCCCTCGGCAGCAGGTCCGGATCGAACATATCGGTCAATGGTTTGGCCAGGAACGGGACAGTCGGTGCGATCCAGCCGTCCACGTCCGGGAAGAAACCCGGCGCCAAGGCACGAAGCTCCCGATGGCGGATCAAGGCTGCAGCATGGATGTGCCCGGGCACCGAAAGCCCCGGTTCGGCCCTGGCACGGACGCTGGCGTCCAAAACCTCCAGGACCTTGGCGAACCGCGCCTCGCCGAATGCGGCGACAAGCTCTGGCGGGCAGATGGCCGGGAACATCCATTCCCGCTCTACCGGATCGGCGGGCAGGTCGATATCGACAATCTCGATACCGGCCGCCTGAAGATGCTCGATGGCGGTGTTGACGGTTTCCTCGACCTCCGGGTCCAGGTCGTCATAGAAGAACTGGCGTGGACGTCCCAGTCGGATCGACGCTGGGTCCTTGTGCCGGGGGATCTCTGTTCCAGTCGTGACGGCGTGAACAACCGCGCCGTCGGCCGCGCTGCGGCAGAGGGGCCCCAGGGTGTCCAAGGTGGGGCAAAGGGGAAACACACCATCCGTCGGCAACAACCCGATTGTGGTCTTGTGGCCGAAAATCCCGTCAAGTGCGGCTGGGATACGGACCGAACCGCCGGTATCCGATCCAAGGGCGAACGCCGCCATGCCTGCAGCGGTAGCGGCGCCTGAGCCAGAGGATGAGCCGCCTGGAAACCGGTGCACTTCCGAATCCCAAGGGTTCCAGGGTGTTCCGCGACTCTCGTTCAGGCCAGTTGCGCCAAGAGCGTACTCAACCGTGCGGGTCTTGCCGAGGATGACGCATCCGGCGCGCCGCAACCGGCCGACATACTCGCCTTCCGGTCCGGTGATGTCGGACGCGTCATGAAGGCTGCCATTCGTCGTCGGCATGCCCGCGACAGCGACGATATCCTTGATGGCGACAGGAACGCCCATCAGGGGCCCAAGATCGGTACCCGAGGCGAGCAGGGTGTCGAGGGCGGCCGCCGTCGCCATCGCGCCCTCCGCATCGACATGGAGATAGGCGCCGATCCGGTCGTTCAACGCGTCGATCCGGTCGAGGAACGCTCGTGTCGTCGCCTGCACCGTCGTCCGGCCGGCCCGAAGGTCCTCCGCGTATGTCGCGATGTTGCCCGTTTCAAACGGGTCGGTCGCCAATGCACTCATGAAGATCCCTCCTGCCCAATGTCCGGCGAGAGTCTGACAACTGGATGGTGTGATGTCGACGATGGAAAACCGGCAGTGTCGAACACTGCGGCCGGCCGGACAGTCGGCCGACTGGTGGGAGCTTTATCCAGTCATTGGCCGAGCGTCACGATGCCCTGAAGGTCGAACATGGTCTTATGGACCGTGGTCGACCGCTGGCGGCAAGAGTGGCGGCGACGCCTGGGAGCGATTATGTCGCCCGCCACCTTCACCGCAAACCGACCTCACTTCCGGTCGGCGGACCCGGACCGGCGATTGAATGATCTCCGGTCTGAGTGACAGGGCCGGTGAGCGCCCTGTTTTCTGGGCCGGGCTCCTGAATGAGGGCCGGCTGAACCCGGCGGCTATACGGCCGGATGCATCTCCGCCTTGTCCTCAAACAGGTGGCGAATCACATGCTCGAGCGTTCGCGCCGTTGCGACCCGATGCTCGTCATCCACCGACTGAAAGGCGGTTTCGAGCGGAAGGATCGGATCCTGGGCCAGCAGGTCGAGCCCGGACTGTGTGAGTTCGAGGAAGTGTTTCCGACGATCTGTCGTGGAGGGACGCCGCCGGACGAACCGCTTTTCAACCAACGCGGCAACAGTCCGGGACGCGGTTCCCTTCGTGGTGCCGTGGTGACGCGCGAAATGCATCACAGTGCACGCCTCTTCCGACGCCCGCCCAAAATACCGAAGAGCATTCCACTGCGCCGGATTAAGGCTGTTCGAATACCCTTGTCTGTGAGTCATGCGCGCCACGTTCTCTACAAGTCTCGCGAGCGCTTTTGCCTGATTGTCATTATTGATCATCATCTCATTCATTCCGCAGCATCCCGGCTCCCGTTAAGGGTTGTACATCATTCTTGGGGTTTGAGTCGATACCAAATTAACTATCAAAATTGAGAAATTACATGAAAAACAGGGTATTAAGGAAATTATAGAAAATTTTGTCATTAACGTGGTCCAAATATCGTTAATAAAGGTTACTGCAGCGTTAACCATATTTTTGGCGTCTTTGAGCGGTTATCCGTGGCAACCTGACATAAGAAAAATTCGTCAAATACGATATCCATGCCATAAAAAGGTGGTTTGGGTTCAGAGTTCACGCGGCGGGAACCGTGGACCAGCCAAGCCTATGGCATTGCGGTCGCAGCATGGGTTGCGATGGCCAAATCGCTAAGATTGTAGAATGCGCATAATATGAGTCTCAGGCGCGGGCGCTCTGAGCGGTGTTCTCAAACCGTTGGAGCGGTTTCTGTTGGTCAGTGCAGAGGACGCGCGCCGTGTCAGAGGCGCGCGTCATTCCGCGCGGCATCCTTATAGAGGACGTCCCTCAACGCGTTTGACGCCTTCTCGTGGAAAGCGATGGCGGCTGGATCCAGATCCGTACTCGGTCTCTCGGCCTTGGCAAAGTGCCCGAAGCGGTCTTCGCCGCGCACAAGCTCCGCGCAATCCCACGTGCCGACAATCTGTTCGGTATCAGGCGGCATGTAGTGAATGGAGACCCCGATCCGGCGATCATCGGAGGTGTTGGGGCCGGAGGCATGGGCCAGTCGGTAGTTGTGAATCGACATCTCACCGGCTGCGAGGGGCATATGCACCGCGCCGGAGTCATTCACCCCGGCTTTTATCGCCTGCCCCCGGGTGAGCATGTTGTCCTGATGGTATGTGTCCTCATGCGGCAGCACGTCGCCCCGGTGGGTGCCCGGCATCACGCGCATGCAGCCAGCCTCGATGCTTGCCGGTGACAGGGCAAGCCATGCGGTGACCACGTTCTCGCTCGACAGGCCCCAGTAGCGCGTGTCCTGGTGCCATGAGATGAAGCTTTTGGAGCCGGCTTCCTTGATCCAGAAGATTGTGTTCCAAAGCAGGATGTCCGGCCCGATGAGTTGCTCGACCGGATCCAGGATCCTCGGATCCCGGGCGATATCCCATAGCCACGGGAACAGAAGAAACGACTTGCTCCGCTGGGTCGCCCTAAGCGCGCCGCCCTGTGTTGCCTCCGTCCGCTCCAACTGACCCCGGAGATCCGACGCCTCGCTCTGCTCCAGCACCGGAATGGGGAAAACGTACCCGTCGGTGTCGAACTGCTCGATCTGTGCGTCTGAAAGGGTCATGGCGTTTCCTCCGGTCCCGGTCGCGCGGGACTCTTGTCTTCGTCTGTCGGCTGATCTCAGCGGGAATCAAGGAGCTGAGCAACCCGTAAGTCGCGGACCGGGAACCACGGGGTCGTCGCGACCGGATCGGTGACCTAGGTCAGAAATCCGAAGGCGATCGGCAGAAGCAGGGCGGTCGCAAGCGCGTTCAGCCCCATGGCAAGGCCTGCGAACGCCCCCGCGGTCTCGTTGACCTGAAAGGCGCGCGCGGTGCCGATCCCGTGGCTGGCGGTGCCGATCGCCAGTCCGCGCGCCCGCCAATCCCGTATGCGCAGAGCTGTGAGAACGTAGGGCCCGGCCATCGCGCCCAGGATGCCCGTTAGGATGACCAGAACAGCGGTCAGTGACGGCAGCCCCCCAAGTTTCTCGGTGATCCCCATCGCGACGGGAGCGGTGACCGACTTTGGCGCCAGGGCGATGATTGTCTCCACGTCCGCGCCGAGATGCTCCGCCAGCATCACCGCAGTGACCACCGCCGTTGCCGACCCGGCAAGAAGGCTGATCAGAATGGCGGCGTATGACCGTTTCAGGATCGCCACCTGCCTGTACAACGGTATCGCCAACGCGACGGTGGCCGGTCCGAGCAAGAAATGAACGAACTGCGCCCCCTCGAAGTAGGTGCTGTAAGGCGTTCCGGTTATCAGCAGCATCGCCGATAAGAGAAGAACGGCGATTAGCACGGGATTCAGCAAGGGAGCTTGTCCGGCTGCCTTATAGATCATGAAGCCTACCTGATAGGCCGCAAGCGTCAGAGTCAGATGAAGCAACGGCGTTGCTGAGAGGTAGACCCAGATGTCCCGCATGTCTTCCAAGGGTCAGCCGTCCGAGAAGGTTTGGCCGGTGTCGCGGGACTGCCGGGGGGTGAGCCACGTCATCAGGAGCGCGGTCACCGCGATCGCTGACAGAGTGCTGACCAGGAGCGCTAATGAAATCGGGAGCCAGTCATTCGCAAGCAATTGGGCGTGAAGCACCACGCCGACGCCGGCAGGCACGAAAAGAAGTGAAAGGTTCCTGAGCAACCCATCCGCTACCGCGGAAAGCCCCTCAGGCACCGAGCCGAACACCAGCAAGCCGACAAACAGAATCACCATGCCAATCACGGGCCCTGGAACCGGCAAACCAGTGAGGGCGGCCACGGCCTCGCCGCTGATCTGGCAGATAAGAATTAGGGTGATCCAGTTCAGCATCCCGTCTCTCCCGCGCGGGTTGGCGACCTATCTGAAGCTTCCTTCGTGCAGTGTCTCGAACGCACCGATCTGGAGCGTGTGCGTGATTACCCCGCTTTCGGGCGTCCAACGGTGAAGCTGTATCCCCGGCGGCTCATTGCGAATGCTGAACCGTTTCTCGGCATCCAGAAGCAGTCCGAGCTGATGCGCGACACCGGGACAGATCGAGCCGATCGTCCCGGCGAAACGAGTCGTCACTTCCCGGTGGACATGGCCGCAGATGACCCGCTCGATTTGCGGATGCCGGACGACGACCTCCGCCAGGTCATTCGCATCCTGGCAATTCGTCCCGTCAATGGAGAGGCCGGTTTTAAACGGCGGATGATGGAGGGCAAGCAGGGTCGGCTTTGACGGGGCTTCGGCAAGCCTCTCTTCAAGCCAAGCCAGTTGGGCCTCACCGATCTCGCCGTGGTGATGCCCTTCGACCAGCGTGTCGAGTCCGATGAGTCGAATAGGCCCGAGATCCGCTGAAAAACAAAGCTTGCCGTCCTCTGCCATGGCGGATGCCCGTTGAGCGAAAGCCTTCCGCATCGGCTCCCGCCGGTCGTGATTGCCTGGAATGACGTACAGCGGCATCGTCAGGCGTTCCAGAAGCGAAAGGACGTGCGCGTATTCTTCGGGTGTGCCGTTGTCGACGAGATCGCCGGAGATCACGACGGCATCCGCACCGGGCTCCATGTTGACGATTGTATCGACGGCCCGCGCCAACGCGGCTGCCGTATCGACACGACCGAGTGTGGTTTCCTTCGCGACGATATGTAGATCGGTGATCTGAACGACGATCATGACAGGGGCCCCCACCCGCACGCGCAAGCTGAAGACCCTAAACGGTCTCAAGCGCTGGAAAAAGTCCTGACCATGGGCTAAACGGTGCGCCTACGCGTGAAGTCCGGCCTGCGTCCTTGGTCGGATATGACCGCTCCGAGAAAACCTGTCGCTTGATTGAGGAGTGCGCCCCCATGGCTTTCGAACTGCCCCCCCTGCCGTACGATTACGACGCGCTCGCCCCGTACATGTCGCGGGAGACGCTGGAGTTCCATCACGACAAGCACCATCAGGCCTATGTCACCAACGGCAACAAGCTGCTTGAGGGCACAGGCCTCGAAGGCAAGAGCCTCGAGGAAGTTGTTCAGCACGCCTACAAGGAAAAGATGGCCGGCCTGTTCAACAACGCTTCCCAGCACTGGAACCACATCGAGTTCTGGCAAATGATGAAGAAAGATGGCGGCGGCGCCATTCCGGGCGCTCTTGAGTCCAAGATCGTCGAAGACTTTGGCTCGGTCGACGCCTTCAAAGCCGCCTTTGTCGAGGCCGGCGTCACCCAGTTCGGCTCCGGCTGGTGCTGGCTGGCGATGGGCTCCGACGGCAAACTCAAAGTATCGAAGACCCCGAATGGCGAGAGCCCGATGGCCTATGGTGAGGTCACGCTGCTTGGCTGCGACGTGTGGGAGCACAGCTACTACATCGACTATCGCAACCGGCGCCCGGACTATGTGAAAGCGTTCATCGACAGCATGGTGAACTGGGAATACGTGGCCGAGCGGTTCTCCGCGGCGAGCTAAACCGGCCGGGAAGTTCCGTCACCGGACCGATGATCGGGCTCCAGCGCTTCCCGCTGGGGCCCGTTTGTCTTTCTGGGGGGTGGACAGGCAACGGGACGGTTCGCCACGATGTCGCCTTTCCCTCGCCATACGCGGCCGCTCCATTGGCCGCATTCCGACTGTCGGAAAGTTCAGGCGACCAAGGGAGATTGCCATGTTGATCAGCAGGATTAGAGCGGGTGGCGCGGCAATGGCCGCTGTGTTCCTGCTTGTCTTGAGCACATCCGAGCCGACAGCCGCCCAAGACGGTGCCGTGTCCGATGACCTCGTTGTTCTCGATCTCGTGGTTGAGGACTGGGTGGAAACCCAAACCGCAACGGCGATCGTATCGGTGGATCTCGCGGTCACCGGAGGGGCATTCGCCGAGGCCCGCGCGGATGCCGAAACGACGCTGCGGTCGGCGGTGCCGTCGGTCAGTTGGCGCTTTACCCGCTTCAACCGGTTGCCGGACGACGCCGGGTATGAGCGGTGGCGCGTTGTCGCGCAATCCAGGATGCCGTCCGGCGCGCTGGGCGCCCTGCCAGGACAGATGAAAGAGGCAAGCGGACCGGGGCGGACCTTCAGAGTTGTCTCCATCGATCACACGCCGACGCTGGCGGAGAACCAGGCCGCGACGGCAAAGCTGCGGCAGCGGATCTACGGATTGGCGGCGGCGGAGATCGATGCGCTCAACGCGGCGTTCGATGGCCGGACATTCCGGCTGGGACGGATTGATTTCGTGCCCGTCGCTCAACCGATCGAAGCCCGGCCCCGAACCCTTGATGTCGCCCGGACGACGGGTTTCACCTCCTCGGCGATCGAAGGAAATCTCGATGTCGCGCGGAAAATGATGCTAACCGCACGGGTGACACTTGCGGCGGAGCCGGATATCGAGTGAACCCGCGTATCAAAGCTGGGGGGAATGATGGACAGGGGAGTGTTGATCGTCACGGGCGGAAGCCGCGGTATTGGCGCTGCGACCTGCTTGCGGGCTGCGGCCGATGGCTGGGACGTCGTGGTCAACTATGCCACCAACAGTAACGCGGCCCAGGCGGTCGTCGCCGGTGTTGAAGAGCAAGGACGCCGGGCGGTTGCGATTGAGGGCGACATGTCCGAGGAAGCGGACGTCCTGTCTCTGTTTGCTCAGGCCGAGAAAGCGTTGGGACCGGTCAAGGGACTGGTAAACAGCGCGGGCACGACGGGTAAGGTCACGCGGGTGGAGGATATGTCCACCGAGGCCATGAAAGGGGTCCTCGACCTCAATGTTCTGGGCACGATGATGTGCTGCCGGGAAGCGGTTCGGCGCATGTCCACCAACCATGGCGGCTCAGGCGGTGCCATTGTAAACCTGTCCTCGATCGCCCCGCGCCTCGGCTCTCCGAACGAGTTTGTGCACTACGCCGCGTCCAAAGGGTCGATCGACGCTTGGACTTTGGGGCTGGCGCGCGAAGTTGCGGCGGAAGGCATACAGGTGAACGCTGTCGCCCCCGGCATGATCGATACTGAGATCCATGCCTCAGCCGGTGCCCCGGACCGAGTTGCCCGGTTTGGTCCCGTAACGCCGATCGGTAGGGCGGGGACTGCCGACGAAGTCTCCGAAGCGATCGTCTGGCTTCTGTCGGATGCGGCGCGATACTGCATCGGGACGGTTCTAGAAGTCGCGGGCGGGCGTTGAGCAGCATGTCCAGTTCCGGCCCCTTGGCACGATATCGGGAGAAGCTTGCTGAAGGCGGGCTTCAACGGGATTCAGGCCAGGAAGCGGCCATCCAGAAACTGGAGGACCTGCACGCGGCGATCGCGGGCTACAGAATTGGCGGCGGCGGCGGTTTCCTGTCCCGGTTTGGGTTCGGGGCGCCGAAGGAAGTGCCGCGCGGGCTTTACATTCATGGATCGGTCGGCCGCGGCAAGTCGATGCTGATGGACCTGTTCTATGACGGCGCGGATGTGGAGCGGAAAAGGCGTGTCCACTTTCATGAGTTCATGCAAGAGGCGCACGGTCTCATCCATACGTGGCGCCAAGAGAACAAGGTGACGAAGACGGCCGAGCCGATCAGGCCGACCGCCCGGCTTCTTGCGGATCGCGCCTGGCTTCTGTGCTTCGACGAGTTCGAAGTCCGGGACATTGCGGATGCGATGATCGTCTCCAGGCTTTTCTACGCCATGTTCGAACTCGGAGTCGTGGTGGTTGCTACGTCTAACAGGCGCCCGGATGATCTCTACAAGGACGGCTTGCAGCGCGATCTCTTCCTGCCTTTCATCGATATTCTGAAACAGCGCTTGGATGTGCATCTCCTGACCGATGGCAAGGATCACCGGCTCGATCGTCTGAAGTCCATGCAGGTCTTCCATGTACCGGCCGGGGAGGCGGCGGACGGCGCGTTGGATCAGGCGTTCTCCGATCTTACCGATGACGCACCCGCTGGACCGGAGGTCATCCCTCACAAGGGCCGTGAGATCCCCGTGCCGCTTGCGGCGGGAACCGTCGGGCGCTTCACGTTCCATGATTTGTGCGAACAGCCGTTTGCGGCAGGTGACTTTCTGGCGATCGCACGCCGTTTTCGAACCGTGTTCGTCTCCGACATTCCGGTGATGACCGATGGTCACCGAGACGCCGCGCGCCGCTTCATGCTGCTCATCGATACTCTTTATGATCAGCATGTGAACCTGGTCGCTTCGGCGTCCGAGGCACCGGAAAAGCTCTACGCCGGAGATGACTGGGGCTTTGAGTTCGACCGGACCGTCTCGCGGCTCATGGAAATGCAGTCCACGGACTATATAGAGCGTACGCGAGCCACATAAACGGGCAGGTATTGCGTCCTTACAGCTATGCTTATCACTAACACCGTTGATTTTCATGGACGTTTCGTAAAATAATATTTAAATTACGAATGCGGTGATCGAGGGAGCAGATCTCATGATTGAGATCTCTTGATCAAATGGCGGACGCGGAATTGACCGACGAGAGTCACGAGCGGGCGCTGAATGAGAACGGGTCCGAAGCCGGATTGGGTAATCGGGTCATGGATGAGGCGTTTCGGTCTGACCGACCTCCGGATGGGGAGGATGGCGCCGGGACTGGCGAGGGCGGGGTCGACATGCCGGACGAGAGCGTTTCTCTCTCCCTGATCAACGACTACGACCGGGATTCCATCCACACGCTACCGTTGGCAATGATGCCTCTGTCGAATGCGGCGCTCAAACGGGCTCGGCTGATCAAGAACGTCAGGCTGGAAACCAGGATCGAGCTCTACAAGGAGGCCGGTCTCGGGTCAGGTCAGATTACTGTCGAAGAAGTCCCCCAGTTCTTCGGCGGCGGCGGCTCCGGACTCCATGACGATATGGACATCCTCCGGGAGCTGGGAAAGCTGCCGGCATTTGACTGCTACACACTGAGACGGGGTCTTCGGGGCGCCGGCATTGCCGTCGACGAGGAAAACGCGTTCAGGCTCTCAGATTCGAAAAAGAAACAGCTTTTTCCGTTCATGCGGAATCTGACGCGGCCGCTCATCCGACACCTTTACGGGGCTGACAGTCGTTCGATTGAGACGACCCAGGACCTAATCAATGCACTGGCGGATCCGGATCGGAGCGCCACCCTGCCGAAGCTTGAAAACCTGTCCCGGTCTCTGGGTGTTTCCCTCGACGACCTTCCGGACATGCTGGAGGATTTCGGGGATACGTTCCTGTCGCTCTCGTACTACCGGAGCTATTTCGTCACGGCGATGCCCAAGCTTCACAAGCTGCTGGACTGGATTCGAGACATCGAGAATACCCAGTTCGTGAAGCAGACGCCGAACATGGCGACAACCGTGAAAGGGGTGACCCGCACGCTGGGCGGCCTTGAGCAGAGCGTGACGAAGCGGTTCAACAAGTTCGACAAACAGGTCGTGATCAACTGGGATCTCGTAAACCTGGACACCTTTGATCAGGTTCGGCGCACGATCATGGGACATCACGCGTCGCTGGCCGAAGTGCTATGCGGCCTCATGGTCAAGATCTATGAGTGGGAAGACAAATTCCCAAGCGGCGGAGGCAGCCCAGACCGCCGGTGTGATCTTATCGCCGCCGGTCTTAGGGACGGCTTGGACCGGCTTCGTCAGGTTGAGCGCAGCGCTCCGAAGTTCTGACCCCCGATCATATGATTCCTTTGGCGCCGAGAGGCGCCTTTTCCAGTTTTGGGACCCCGGGTCGGCTGACTGGAACGCCTGCCCATTGTTTGTTCCGTGGCCACGCCGGTCCGACTGATATGGGCAGGCAGCCGCGTGCGTTTCACGCACTTCATGTCCGGCTCGGATGGTCGTGACGCCTTGGGCTCTGCGTTGAACAAATTTGTCGATCATCTATGGAGTTCTGTTATACATTTATCGGTATGATTGTTAAATCGATATTATTCATCTAGATAAAATTGGCTGCCGTGCCGTCGGTCGACGGTTGGTGGCCAGGGAGCGGATTGACCTTGCTCTTAAACCCGGACGTTGATCTTGGCGCGGTCATGGATCTTGAGAATGATCCGGATATCGCGGACCAGGATTCCCTTCATACCTTGCCTCTTTGGTCGATGCCGCTGGTGAACCCGGCTCTCCGGCGGGCACGGCTCATCAAAAACGTGAGGTTGGAGACCCGGCTGGAACTCTTCAGCGACGACGGCGGGGGATCGGGACAAATCGAGATCGAGATGGCGCCGAAGTTCTACAACGGCGGGCCGGAAATGAAGAATGATCTCAAGCTTCTGAGACAGCTTGCAAAGCTGCCAGCCTACGACTGTTACACGCTGCGGCGGGGGTTGCGCGAATTCGGCATAACCGTTGCGGACGAGGCTGTTCTGAATCTCTCTGAGGTGAAACAGAACGAGCTGTTTCCGTTCATGCAGAGTCTCACCAGGCCTCTCATGCGCCATCTGTACGGCGGTGCCGGAAACGGTCTCACCACGACGGAAGGACTGATACAGGCTCTCTCGAAGACAGATAACGCCGCGACACTCACCCGGATTGAGGAAATGTCGAGGGCGCTGGGCGTTCGTCCGAACAAACTGCCCAATCTCCTGGAAGATCTCGGTGACGCGTTCCTGTCGCTCTCGTACTACCGAAGCTTCTTCAACAAGGCGCTTCCCAAAATACTCGAGATCAAGGAGTGGATTAAGGTGGCTGAGGCAAGCCGTTTCGCCCGTCAGTCTCCGGCACTCAATCAGGCCATTCGGCGGTCTGTCAGAAACCTGCACCAGCTGGAGCAGGGCATTAACAAACGTTTCATTAAGTTCGACACCTACATCGTCATCGATTGGAACAACATATCGATCAAGCAGTTCGACCGGCTTCGGAAGACGATCATTGAGCATCATGCATCGATGGCAGAGGTGCTTTGCGGATTAACCGTCAAGATCCTGGAGTGGGAGGCGGCCTTCCCAAACAGAGGTGGCGGGCCGGAGCGGCGGTGCGATTTCATCTCCGGCGGTTTCTGTGACGGGCTGGAGCGTTTGGCGGAGATCGAGCAGACGGCGCCAGCCCTCTGATGCCCGTTGGAATCCTCTCGGAAGACCCTTGGCTGGCATGCCTCCGAAGACGTTCGTCTCCTCCCCGTAATGGCAACGGGTCAAGAATGTCGGTGACGTCACGCCATCGTTGGCCGGGTCGGGTTGCCCAGGGGGCAAAATCGCGCTATTCCCCAACCGGTTTGCCCAATCGCGACGGCTTCGCGAACGGTCTCGCAAATCGTCGAAACCGCTAGGAAAAGACAATGGCCCGGAACAAGATCGCACTCGTCGGCGCAGGCCAGATCGGCGGCACTTTGGCGTTGCTCACCGGCCTCAAGCAACTCGGGGACGTGGTTCTCTTCGACATTGCGGAGGGAATGCCTCAAGGCAAGGCGCTGGACATGGCGCAGGCCTCGCCGGTCGAGGGCTTCGACGCAAAGCTTCAAGGGACGAACGGATACGCCGATCTTGACGGCGCGGACGTGGTCATTGTGACCGCTGGCGTGCCCCGCAAGCCGGGGATGAGCCGCGACGACCTTATCGGGATCAACACCAAAGTGATGAAGGCGGTTGGCGAGGGCATTCGCAACAACTGCCCGGAAGCCTTCGTGATCTGCATCACCAACCCGCTCGACGTCATGGTTGGCATCCTTCAGAAGGAAAGCGGTCTGCCGGCCAACAAGGTCGTCGGCATGGCGGGTGTGCTCGACAGTGCGCGCTTCCGCTATTTCCTGGCGGAAGAGTTCCGGGTTTCGGTGGAAGATGTCACCGCGTTCGTTCTGGGTGGCCATGGCGACACCATGGTGCCGCTGACGCGATACTCGGCCGTCGCGGGCATCCCGGTTCCGGATCTGATCAAGATGGGCTGGTCGACGCAGGAGAAGATCGACCAGATCGTCCAGCGCACCCGGGACGGCGGTGCGGAAATCGTCGGGTTGCTGAAGACCGGCTCCGCGTTTTATGCGCCTGCGTCCTCCGCGATCCAAATGGCGGAATCCTATCTTCTCGACAAGAAGCGCCTGTTGCCCTGCGCTGCATATGTAGACGGAGCCTATGGTCTCAACGGCCTCTATGTCGGTGTGCCGGTGATCATCGGCGAAGGCGGGGTCGAGCGGATCGTCGAGATCGAGCTCAATGCCGATGAGAAAGCCATGTTCGACCATTCGGTCGCTGCCGTGCGGACGCTGAACGAGGCGGCCGCAAACCTCGAAGCCTGACGCGGTTCCGGATCTCCGGGCCCGCGCGGGTCCGGGACCGGAGCGTGGGGGGAGCGAAAGGGATCCGATGAACATCCATGAGTATCAGGCCAAGCAGGTCTTGGCACAGTACGGGGTCGCGGTGCCGAAAGGGCATGTCGCGTTCACGCCGGAGGAGGCCGTCAAGGCCGCCGAGGAACTTGGAGGACCGGTTTGGGTCGTTAAGGCCCAAATCCATGCGGGCGGCCGGGGCAAGGCCGGCGGCGTCAAGGTGGTCAAGTCGACCGATGAGGTGCGCGAGGCCGCGTCCGGCATGCTCGGTATGACCCTAGTCACCCACCAGACCGGGCCGGAGGGCAAAGAAGTTCAGCGCCTCTACGTGGAGGACGGCTGCGACATTGCCCGCGAGCTTTATCTGTCCCTGCTCGTGGACCGCGCGACCAGCCGGATCACGGTGATGGCGTCCACCGAAGGCGGCATGGATATCGAGGAAGTCGCGGCCGAAACGCCGGAGAAAATTCTGTCCGTCGCCATCGACCCGATCACGGGGATGAAGCCGCACCACGCACGGTCGATCGCGTTCAGCCTTGGGCTTGAGGGTAAGCAGATCGGCTCGGCGGTGAAATTCCTGCTCGGCATCTATAAGTGTTTCGTCGACAAGGATGCCTCCCAGATCGAGATCAACCCGTTGGTGGTCACCGGCGGTGGCGAGGTCATTGCCCTCGACGCCAAGATGAACTTCGACGACAACGCGCTGTTCCGTCACAAGGACATCGAAGAGTTGCGCGACGAGACCGAAGAGGATCCCGCGGAGCTTGAGGCCGGCAAGTACGAGCTGAACTACGTGAAACTCGACGGGTCGATCGGCTGCATGGTGAACGGCGCCGGTCTTGCCATGGCGACCATGGACATCATCAAGGTGGTGGGCGGCGAGCCGGCCAACTTCCTCGATGTCGGTGGTGGCGCCACCAAGGAACGGGTAACCGCCGCGTTCAAGATCATCCTGTCGGATGCGAACGTTGAAGGCATCCTGGTCAACATTTTCGGCGGGATCATGCGCTGCGACATCATCGCGGAGGGTGTCGTTGCCGCCGCACGCGAGGTCAGCCTCCACGTGCCTCTTGTCGTTCGCCTCGAAGGGACGAACGTCGAGCAGGGTAAGCAGATCCTCGCGGAGTCGGGTCTTCCGATCCTGTCCGCCGACAATCTCCAAGACGCCGCCGAGAAGGTGGTCAAGGCCGTGAAGGAGGCAGCCTGATGGCGGTTCTGGTCAACAAGGACACCAAGGTCATCTGCCAGGGCTTCACCGGCAGTCAGGGGACCTTCCACTCCGAACAGGCGATCGCCTACGGCACCAAGATGGTCGGCGGTGTGACGCCCGGTAAGGGGGGGCAGACCCATCTTGGCCTTCCGGTGTTCGATACGGTTGCTGAGGCCGTGGACAAGGCCGGTGTCGACGCCTCTGTGATCTACGTGCCGCCGCCGTTCGCGGGGGACTCGATCCTTGAGGCGATCGAGGCGGAAGTGCCGCTGATCATCTGCATCACCGAGGGCATTCCGGTGGTCGACATGATCGAGGTGAAGCGCCGCCTACAGACCTCCAGCAGCCGACTGATCGGGCCGAACTGCCCGGGTGTGATCACGCCGGACGAGTGCAAGATCGGCATCATGCCGGGCCACATTCACAAGCGCGGGTCGGTCGGTATCGTCTCCCGCTCCGGCACCCTCACCTATGAGGCGGTGGCGCAGACCACGGCCGCGGGCCTGGGGCAGACCACCTGCATCGGTATTGGCGGTGACCCGGTCAACGGCACCAACTTCATCGATGCTCTGGACCTGTTCCTCGGTGATCCGGAGACCGAGTCGATCATCATGATCGGTGAGATCGGCGGCTCAGCCGAAGAGGACGCGGCTGAGTTCATCAAGCAAAGCAAGACCAA
Organism: Thalassobaculaceae bacterium; assembly: GCA_963691835.1. Classification (GTDB taxonomy): domain Bacteria; phylum Pseudomonadota; class Alphaproteobacteria; order Thalassobaculales; family Thalassobaculaceae. The sequence continues at coordinate 536,360 of OY829383.1, read as the reverse complement.
GAAGCCGATGGTTGGCTTCATCGCCGGACGCACGGCACCTCCAGGACGGCGGATGGGGCACGCGGGTGCGATCATCGCCGGCGGCAAGGGCGGTGCTGAAGACAAGATCGAGGCGATGCGCTCGGCCGGTATTCAGGTCTCTGACAGCCCGGCGGCACTTGGAACGACCATGTTGGACGTTTTGAAGGGCTGACGTGTCCGAAGTAATAACAAGTCGCGCTGTAATGGAACGGACATGTTAGACTGTTTCGCAGCAGCGCGGCTGGTATCGGGAGGGGGGCGCCGGTCACTCGTTCCCAGTCCCGAAAGGTCCGGATCGATGTGACCCGTGCGACCGAGGACGAGGCGACATGGCGACCGAATTCGATGAAGGCAGCTTTCTGAACGGGGCCAATGCGCCCTTCATCGCCGAACTCTACGATCGATACCAGACTGACCCTTCCTCGGTCGATGAAAGTTGGCGTGCCTACTTCGACCAGTTGATGGATGAGGCAGGAGCCGCGCGAGGTGAGGTTGCTGGTGCAAGCTGGGCACCTCGGACGACCAAGGTCATCGGCGCGACGGACCCGGATGCACCCGCACCCAAGGCCGCAAATGACGCGAAGGCGACCCCGGCTTCCGGGGCTCCGGCGAGTGCGGCTGAAATCCGTCAGGCGACGCTGGACTCTCTTCGGGCAATCATGCTGATCCGGGCGTATCGCATCCGGGGCCACCTAAAGGCCAACCTCGACCCGTTGGGCCTGGAAGCGCCGGAGCCTCATCCGGAACTCGATCCGAACCACTATGGCTTCACGGACGACGATTGGGACCGCCCGATCTTCATCAACTACGTGCTCGGCCTCGAATCCGCGACGCTGCGCCAGATCGTTTCGATCCTGGAGGACACCTACTGCGGGTCCATCGGTGTCGAATATATGCACATGCAGGATCCGGATCAGAAGCAGTGGATCCAAGCGCGGATCGAGCAGATCCGGAACCAGACCGAATTCACCTCTCGCGGCAAGGGCGCCATTCTGGAGCGGCTGACGGCGGCCGAGCTGTTTGAGAAGTTTCTTGGCCGGAAATACGTCGGCACGAAGCGTTTCGGTCTCGACGGGACGGAGAGCCTGATCCCGGCGATGGAGCAGATCCTGAAGCGGGGAAGCCAGGTTGGTATCGAGGAAGTTGTTGTGGGTATGGCCCACCGGGGCCGGTTGAACGTCCTCTGCAATTTCATGAGCAAGCCGTTCCGGGCCATCATCTCCGAGTTTCTGGGCAACCCGGCACACCCGGAGGATGCCGGCGGCTCCGGCGACGTGAAGTATCACATGGGCGTGTCGGCGGACCGTGACTTCGACGACAAGTCCGTCCACCTCACGCTCAATGCCAACCCCTCCCACCTGGAGATCGTGAACCCGGTGGTTATCGGTCGTGTGCGCGCCAAACAAGATCAGCGGGGCGACACGGACCGGAAAAAGGTGCTGGGTCTTCTCCTGCATGGGGATGCCGCCTTCGCGGGTCAGGGCATCGTGGCGGAGACCTTCGATTTCTCAGAGCTTCGCGGATACAACACCGGCGGGACGATCCATATCGTCGTGAACAACCAGATCGGTTTCACGACCAGCCCGTCCTATTCCCGCTCCGCCCCATACCCGACCGATGTCGCCAAGATGGTGATGGCGCCGATTTTCCATGTGAACGGCGATGACCCGGAGGCGGTGGTCCATGTCGCCCGGATCGCGACGGAGTTCCGGCAGGAGTTCGGCGTCGACGTTGTGATCGACCTGATCGGCTATCGTCGTTTCGGCCACAACGAGGGTGACGAGCCGATGTTCACCCAACCGCTTATGTACACCCGGATCGGCAAGCAGAAGACAACCCGTGAACTCTATGCCGAGCGTCTGGTCCGCGAGGGCCTGATGACGGCGGAAGAGGTCGACACCATGGTCACCGACCACAACGCCTTTCTTGAGGCCGAGTTCGAGGCCGGGTTGAGCTACAAGCCCAACAAGGCGGACTGGCTTGAGGGCAAATGGTCCGGCTTCAAGGTCGCCTATGGTGATGCACGCCGCGGCGAGACCGGTGTTGAAGCGGATACATTGCGGGAGATCGGGCACGCCATCACGACGCTCCCCGATGACTTCACGCCGAACCGCAAACTCACCCGCGTGATGGACCAGCGCCGTAAGGCGATCGAGACGGGTGAGGGCATCGATTGGGCGACGGCTGAGGCTCTGTCATACGGCTCGCTTCTCGTCGAAGGGAACGGCGTCCGGTTGAGCGGACAAGACTCCGGCCGGGGCACTTTCTCCCAGCGCCATTCGGTGGCCGTCGACCAGCAGACGGAGAACCGCTTCATCCCGCTGAACAACATTCGGAGCGACCAGGCCCGCTACGAGGTCATTGACAGTCCGTTGTCCGAGGCCTCGGTCCTCGGGTTTGAGTACGGGTTCAGCCAGGCAGAGCCAAATGCTCTGATCCTCTGGGAAGCGCAGTTCGGCGACTTCGCCAATGGCGCCCAGGTCGTCGTGGATCAGTTCATCAGCTCGGGCGAGCACAAATGGCTCCGCATGTCGGGCCTCGTGATGCTGCTGCCGCATGGGTATGAGGGGCAGGGGCCGGAGCACTCTTCGGCGCGGTTGGAGCGGTACCTCCAGCTCTGTGGTGAGGACAACATGCAGGTGGTCAATTGCTCCACCCCGGCGTCCTACTTCCACGTTCTGCGCCGTCAGCTTCGCCGGGACTTCCGCAAGCCGCTGATCATTATGACGCCGAAGTCGCTTCTGCGGCACAAGCTCTGTGTATCCAGCTTCGCCGAAATGACGCCGGACACCACCTTCCACCGGGTCATGTACGACAACGAAGTGCTGTGCGACGACAAGGACGTGAAGCGAGTCGTTCTGTGCACGGGCAAGGTCTACTACGACCTCTACGAGGAACGGCAGCGGCGGGAGATTAAGGACATCTTCTTCCTGCGGATGGAACAGCTCTATCCGTTCCCGAGGCAGGCTCTGCTGCATGAGCTTGGCCGGTTCCCGCAAGCCGATGTGGTGTGGTGCCAGGAAGAGCCGAAGAACATGGGGGCATGGACCTTCCTTGATCGCCGTCTTGAGGACGTGCTGATCGAACTGGATGGCGCATGCAAGCGGCCCCGCTATGTGGGGCGTGCCGAAGCAGCGTCCCCGGCGACGGGCAACTTCGCCCGCCATGTGAGAGAGCAGGAAGCGCTGGTCAATGACGCGCTGACGCTGGAAGCAGGAGCGGGCCGTCGCCAGGCGGCCGAGTGACGATCAACGGGCACGGGGCCATCCGGCCGCGTGCATACATGCTATAGAACGAATGACGGCGGCGCCGTGCCTGACGGCGCCGCCTCTTTGAAGAAAGGGATCGGGACAAGATATGGCGACGGAGATCAAGGTTCCCGCGTTGGGTGAGTCGGTGTCCGAGGCGACTGTCGCCAAATGGATGAAGGCGGTCGGCGACGCGGTGGCGGTGGATGAGCCCCTGGTGGAGCTCGAAACCGACAAAGTGACGTTGGAGGTGAACGCGCCGTCTGCCGGTGTACTCGCCGAGATCGTGGCTCCCGAGGGCGAGAATGTCGGTGTCGACGCGCTTCTCGGTACGATCGACGAAACTGCGACGGCGGCTCCGAAGAAAGAAGCGCCGGCCCCGGCCGCTGCTGCCGCCCCGGCGGAAGCGCCAAAAGCGGCTGAGCCTGCACCGGCGCCCGCTCCGGCGGCCAAGCCCGCTCCTGTGGCGGCTCCGGCCCCCGCGTCGCAAGAGGTGAAACCCATGTCGCCCGCAGTCCGGAAGCTGGTGGAAGAGAACGATCTCGACCCCGCCCGGATCAAGCCGACCGGAAAGGACGGGCGTTTGGTGAAGGCCGATGTCCTCGCCGCGATTGAGGCGGGGACGGCGAAGGTTCAGCGGGGAGCGGCACCAGCCGCGCCCGGCGCGCCGTCTGCGGCACCGGCAGGCCCGCTTCCGCCGCGTCCGGAGGACCCGCGCGAAGAGCGGGTGAAAATGACCCGTCTGCGTCAGGCCATTGCCCGGCGCCTCAAGGACGCTCAGAACACCGCAGCCATGCTGACCACCTTCAACGAGGTGGACATGGGCGCGGTGATGGAACTCCGGAACGAGTACAAGGACGCGTTCGAGAAGAAGCACGGTGTCCGTCTCGGGTTCATGAGCTTCTTCCTCAAGGCCTGTATCGCCGCGTTGAAGGAACTGCCCGCCGTCAATGCCGAGATTTACGGCGATGAGCTGATTTACAAGAACTACTACGACATCGGTGTCGCCGTCGGCACGCCGTCTGGTCTCGTGGTGCCCATCGTCCGCGATGCCGATACGTTGTCCTTCGCGGACGTGGAGAAGACGATCAACGGTCTCGGCCTCAAGGCGCGGGACGGCAAGCTGACCATCGCCGACATGACCGGGGGCACGTTCACGATCTCCAACGGCGGCGTTTACGGCTCGCTGATGTCGACGCCGATCCTGAACCCGCCGCAGTCGGGCATCCTGGGCATGCACAAGATCCAGCAGCGCCCAATGGCTGTTGGCGGCAAGGTCGAGATCAGGCCGATGATGTATCTCGCCCTGTCCTACGACCACCGGATCATCGATGGCCGGGAGGCCGTGACGTTCCTGGTCCGGGTCAAGGATGCGATCGAGGATCCGCGCCGCCTTCTGCTGGACATGTAGGCCGGCCGATATTCGAACCCCTTTGGCCTTGGCCATAGTCAGTTAAGGAAGGTCAGACCATGTCCGACACCTTTGATCTCGTCGTCATCGGCGCAGGCCCCGGCGGCTACGTCGCCGCGATCCGCGCCGCCCAACTCGGCATGAAGGTCGCGTGCGTCGAGAAACGGGAGACGTTGGGCGGCACCTGCCTGAACGTCGGCTGCATCCCCTCGAAGGCGCTGCTCTCCGCGTCTGAGAAGTTCGTTGAGGCCCGTGACCATCTCGCCGATGTCGGCGTCGGGGTCGGCAAGGTGTCTCTCGATCTCGGCAAGATGCTCGCCCATAAAGACAAAGTCGTGGGTGAGCTGACGGGCGGCGTCGCCTTCTTGTTCAAGAAGAACAAAGTCGAATGGGTGAAGGGGGCCGGGACGATCCCGGCTGCGGGAACCGTCGACGTCGCGCTCAACGATGGTGGTTCGAGAACGCTCAAGACCGAACGCATTTTGATCGCGACCGGGTCCGAATCCGCGCCGCTTCCGGGCGTCGAGGTCGATGAAGAGCGGATTGTCACGTCCACGGGCGCGCTGACCCTATCCAAAGTGCCGAAGCACATGGTGGTGATTGGCGGTGGCTATATCGGCCTCGAGATGGGGTCGGTTTGGAAACGGCTCGGTGCCGAGGTGACGGTCGTGGAGTTCCTGGACCGGATCGTCCCGGGCATGGACGGTGACATCGGCAAACGCTTCCAGCGTATCCTTCAGAAGCAAGGGATGACCTTTAAGCTCGGCACCAAGGTGACCGGCGCGTCCAAGACTAAGCGCGCAATCAAGCTCAAGGTCGAACCCGCCAAGGGCGGCGACGCGGAGACGATCGAGTGTGATGTGGTGCTGTTGTCGATCGGGCGCCGTCCCTTCACCCAAGGCCTGGGCCTGGAAGAAGCCGGTGTAAAGATGGACGACCGCGGATTTGTCGAGGTCGACGCCGACTTCGAAACCTCCGTTCCCGGCATCTTCGCTATTGGCGACGCTATTCGCGGTCCCATGCTGGCCCATAAGGCGGAAGAGGATGGCGTGGCCTGCGCCGAGATCATGGCCGGGCAATCAGGGCATGTGGACTACGATCTTGTCCCGGGCATCGTCTACACGTGGCCGGAAGTGGCAACCATCGGCAAGACCGAGGAGCAGCTCAAGGAAGCGGGCGTCGAGTACAAGGCTGGAACCTTCCCGTTCACCGCGAATGCCCGCGCGAAATCGACCGGTGATACGGACGGTTTGGTCAAGGTACTGGCGGATGCGAAGACCGACCGGGTACTCGGAGTTCACATTCTGGGACCCGACGCGGGGACCATGATTCATGAGTGTGCGACCGCAATGGCGTTTGGCGCCTCGTCCGAGGATATCGCGCGGACCTGCCACGGACATCCCACGCTGAATGAGGCCGTTAAAGAAGCGGCCATGGCCGTCGGAGGCTGGGCCATTCACATTTAACGCATCCATTGAGTAAGATGCCAGCATGGCAAACGATAAGAAGAAACGGCCCGTTGTCGAGGCGGGTTTCCCAAATGACCTCCTGCAGGGCTACAAGGCTTTCCGGGACGATCGGTACACCCGTGAGCGGGAGCGGTACAGAACCCTCGCCAAGGAGGGGCAGTCTCCCGCCACGATGATCATCGCCTGTTGCGACAGCCGGGCAGCCCCCGAGATCGTTTTCAATGCGGTTCCGGGTGAAATCTTCGTCGTCCGAAATGTGGCCAATCTGGTCCCGCCCTACACGCCGGATGGGGAGTTCCGGTCGACGTCAGCGGCGTTGGAGTTTGCGGTCCAGGTGCTGCGGGTTCAGCACGTGGTCGTTATGGGGCATGGCCGGTGTGGGGGTATCACCGCAGCCTTGAACCCGACAGGTGAGCCTCTGTCGCCTGGTGACTTCATCGGGAAATGGATGGAACTGCTGGGACCGGCGGCCGAAACGGTGGCGGCCAACAAGCTGATGACCCAGTCAGAGCGCCAGACCGCGCTTGAGCGGATCTCTATCCGCTACTCGATCGAGAACCTGCGGACCTTCCCGTGCGTCAACATCCTGGAGGGGCAAAAGAAACTCAGCCTTCATGGCGCCTGGTTCGACATCTCCACGGGCGAGCTTTGGACCCTCGACCCGGAGACAGGAGACTTTGAACTACAGGCGGTCGACAGGAAGCTGAGTGATGTGACCTTGTAAAGTGCTGGGTCATCAGCCGGCTTGGACGGGCCGAGACGTCATCTGAAAACTGAAAAGCGGCCACGATGGCGCGGCCGCTTCAAAGTCCGGAAAGACCGGTGTGGATGATCAGGCGACAAAGACCGCCAGCAGGACCACAATCACGATACAGGCGATCGTGCCCCACTTAACGAAGCCGATGAAACCTTCGTAGTTGTTCTTGTACTGGCCGAGGTTCGGATCCTCGGAGGTCTGATGCGCGGCCATGGTTCCCTCCAGTCGCACGAAATCTGCGTCCCGCTATAGCCCAACCACGCACCCGCGCCAAGGCCGACGTGCGTCTCAGCCCTGGCCCGTATCCGGAAACCGGAGCACATCTGATGGGCCCGCCATCTCTTCGTCTCTATCGATCAGCACGCGTTCGCCTTCAAGTGTCAGGCGGCCGGCGGCCATAAGCCTCAGGCCGACCACATAGCAGCGATGTTCTTCTGTGATCAGACGGGTCGCGAGGCTCTCCGGCGTATCCCTGTTGAAGACGGGGATCGCCGCCTGAACGACGATCGGACCCGCGTCGAGCTCCGGTGTGACGATGTGCACGGTGCATCCATGAAGCCGCACCCCGGCCTCAAGCGCCCGGGCATGGGTATCGAGGCCCGGGAATGACGGCAGAAGAGACGGATGCACATTCAGCATCTTTCCCTGCCATCGTCCTACGAACGAGCCAGACAGAATTCGCATGAATCCGGCGAGACAGATGATGTCGATCTTGGCGTCGACCAGCCGGTCGTGAACAGCGTCCTCGAATGCGAGCCGGCTGTCGAAGGCCTTGTGATCGACCACGGCGGTCTCGATTCCCAGCTTCGCCGCCCGCTCCAACGCGCCCGCATCCGGCCGGTTGGAAAGGACCAAGGCGATCTCGGCGGGGAAGCTGGGCTCCCGGCAGGCCTCGGCCAGCGCCATCATGTTTGAGCCCCGGCCCGATACCAGAACCGCGACCCGCCGTCTTGGCCCAGGCGTTACGTCCATGAGGACAGTCCGTCGAGCGTAACGGAAGGAGCACCGGGAGCCCGCTCTCCCAGTGTCCCGATCTCGAAGACAGTCTCACCCGCTGCTTCCAAAGCCGCGCTGACCGTATCCGCCGCGTCGGGACGAACGAAGACGACCATGCCGATCCCGCAATTGAATGTCCGGGCCATCTCCATGGGCTCGATCCCGCCTGTTTCGGCAAGCCAGCGGAACACAGGTGGCAGCGTCCAACTTGTCACGTCGAGATGGAGCGCGACGTCGTCCCCAAAAGCCCGTGGGGGGTTCTCGATCAGCCCGCCACCCGTGATGTGGGCGAACCCGCCAACGCCGTCCGCGCCGCCCGCTGCCTCAAGGGCGGCGAGACACGCTTTGACGTAGATCCGGGTCGGGGTCAGCAACGCCTCGCCAAGTTTAAGGCCGGATGCGAACGGGGCAGGGTCATCGTAGGTCAACCTACTGCCTTCCACGACACGGCGCACGAGGGAGAAGCCATTGGAATGTACACCGGCGGACGCCATGCCAAGAGCGATGTCACCTGGCTGGCCCCCTTTCGCTGGCAGGATCTTGGTGCGTTCCACCGCACCCACCGCAAACCCGGCGACATCGTAGTCGCCATCCCTGTATAGACCCGGCATCTCCGCGGTCTCACCACCGATGAGAGCGCAGCCCGCCATGGCGCAGCCGTCGGCGATGCCCGCCACGACATCGGCGCCGATCTCTGGCGCCAAGCGGCCCGTCGCGAAGTAGTCCAGGAAGAACAGGGGCTCGGCGCCCGGTACCACCAGGTCGTTCACGCACATGGCGACGAGATCAATGCCCACACCCCGGTGAAGGCCTGCGGCTGTGGCGACGGCGAGCTTGGTGCCCACACCGTCGGTGGCCGCGACGAGAACCGGATCCTCGAAACCGGCGGCCTTCAGATCAAACAGGCCACCAAAGCCTCCCAGTGCCGCATCGGCGCCCGGCCGGGCCGTTGCTGCTGCCAAGGGGGCAATGCGAGAGACGAAGGCGTCTCCGGCATCAATGTCGACGCCGGCATCCTTGTATGTCAGGGGCGCATTTCGTCCCTTGTCACTGGGTCCCGTTATGGTCTCCTCCCCGAGGATTGGATATAACCGGATCGGGCCTTAGCCCCGACCTGTCGCAGACCGGTGATGAGCCGGACGCGCGCACGATGTAGGGCGAAGCCGAGCGGAACCGCAAGATGATTTGGAGCGCCCGTATGCGACGACCGGCCACCGCGAGACCCCTCCGGACGGCATCGCTTGCCTTTAGACTGGCGGGCGTGGGCATTTTGTTGGTGCTTGCCGCGGGTTGTCTGGGGGTTGTTACGGCCAGCCGTGCCGTGGCCCAGGACCTCTTTACTGTGACAAACGTTGCTGTCGATGTGACGGGAGAGACTGCCGCGGCGGCGCAAAGAACGGCTTTGACCGACGCCCGGCGCCTCGCGTGGGAGCGGTTGCTGAACAGGCTGACACCGCGTGGCTCCTCCAGCTTTGCGCGCAGCATTCCGGATGATCAGTTGGCCGGCCTGATCCGAGGACTTGAGGTCACCTCCGAGCGAACGTCGTCGGTTCGTTATGTCGCCGACATCTCGATCGTATTCGCGAGAGAGGCGGTCCGCTCCCTGTTGATCGGGATCGGTGTGCCGTTCGCGGAGACCCGCAGCCGTCCGGTTTTGATCGTGCCGCTTTACGACGCGGGAGGAGACCTTCTGCTTTGGGAAGAGATCAACCCATGGCGGGCCGCTTGGCAGTCGATGCCGAGAAGCGACGGGCTGGTGCCCTTCGTGGTTCCTTACGGTGATATCGCCGACATTCAGGATCTCTCGGCTGCCGATGCGGCGGCGGGAGGTGGCCCAAGACTGGGAGCGTTGACCAGCCGGTATGGCGCGCGGGATGCCGCGGTCGTTCGCGCCGTGCCGATCGGCAACTCGGCGGGGGTGGTAACGTCCATTCAGTTATCGATCGCGCGCATCGGCGGTACGGGTCCCCGGGTGTCGGCGATTGAGGAGGTCCTTGCGACTGGCGAGGATGGGGTCACCCTGCTTCGGCGGGCGGCGCGCCGGGCGCTCATCCGTCTGGAACAGGATTGGATTCAGGCGAACATCGTGCGCCCCGGTCTGGAGACCCGGGTGTCGGTTATCGTGCCGATCGACAACTTTGCCGGGTGGCTCGAAACCCGTGCGAAGCTTGAGGAAACGGCCATTCTGGGGCGGGTCGAGCTCCGGCGGTTCTCCCGACGGGAAGCGGCTGTCGATCTGCTGGTTCAAGGCGGGCTCGACCAATTGCGGACCGCCCTGGCCCAATCCGATCTGGTCCTCCGGGATCTCGCATCGGCAACACTTCTTCTTTCTGCCAATCAACCAATTCCGCCGTCCTACCTGCCACCTACGGCTCCGGCCGGCACTGACGAGAGTGATGGCGCGGCACCCACAACTGAGAGCCTTTCACCTGAGAGTGGAGCCGACGCCGCTCCCATCGTTGTTCAGTGACATCCCGCGAACGCACGCTTTTCTGGCTGTTCGCGATCATCGGCCTTCTGATCGCGCTTTTCTTTCTGCGTGACGTTCTGCTGCCGTTCGTCGCGGGCATGGCGTTGGCCTATTTCCTCGACCCTTTGGTGGACCGATGTGAGCGTGCGGGCATGGGCCGGACCACCGGTACGGTCATCGTGCTATCGGTCTTCACCATCATTGTTTTTGGGTTCGTGCTGCTGCTGGTCCCGGTGATCAAGGTTCAGGCAGATCGTCTGATCGTCGCAGCACCCGCTGTCTCGGCGATGATCGAAGGGCATTTGGAGAGCCTTCTGGTGCTTGTCGGCGGCTCACCCGGGGATACGGTCCTCGACCAGTTTCCGGATGTCGGCAAAGACGCGGCTAAGTGGATAGGAGGCGTGCTGACCCGTCTCATCTCCAGCGGGATCGCGCTCCTCAATCTCCTGTCGCTGATCTTCATCACCCCAATCGTCGCGTTCTACTTGCTGCGGGACTGGGACAAGCTGGTGGCGGCGGTTGACGATCTGCTGCCACGCGCCCAGGCCGGTACCATTCGGGAACAGATGAGTGCGATCGACCGGACCCTCGCCTCGTTCCTGCGCGGACAGGCGATCGTGTGCGTCATTCTCGGAACTTTCTACGCGGTGTGCCTCAGCGTCGTCGGATTGGAGTTTGGGCTCGTCATCGGGTTGTTTGCCGGACTGATCTCCTTCGTACCCTTCGTCGGCGCCTTTATCGGCGGGTTGATGAGCATCGGGTTCGCCATGATCCAGTTCGCCGAGCCGCGGTGGATCGTCGCGGTCGCCGCGATCTTCGTCGCCGGTCAGGCATTGGAAGGCAATGTGCTGACACCGAAGCTGGTCGGAGACGCGGTCGGCCTTCATCCGGTTTGGGTGATTTTTGCGCTGCTTGCAGGCGGCACCTTGTTCGGGTTCGTCGGGGTTCTTCTTTCGGTGCCCGCCGCCGCGGTGATCGGCGTCCTGACGCGGTTTGGAATTGCGCGATACAAGGACAGCCCGCTTCACCGCCACGGCATTCCCCCGGCGGATGATGAGGATTGATCCCCGTGCCGAGTTCTTCCTCCTCTCAGCTGGTGCTCGACCTGAGCACCCCGCCGCGTGTGTCCCGGCAGGATTTCATCGTCTCCGACAGCAACGCTGACGCTTTGGCATGGATCGACCGGTGGCCGGAATGGCCGGGGGCGGCGCGAGCGTTGGCCGTTCACGGGCCGCCGTCTTCCGGCAAGTCGCATCTCGCCGCTGTGTGGCGTGGGGAGACGGGTGCCGTGACTGTCCAGGGACCGGCCCTGGAGGAGGCGAGCATCGAAGCTTTGGCAAACGGCGACGGACCCTTGTTGGTGGAGGCGTCGGACCGCGTCGCAGAGGGGCGTTTGCTGCTGCATCTCCACAACATGATCGCGGACCGGGTCGCCGCCGGTGACAAGACGGCCGGCATGCTGCTTGTGTCCCGTGTGCCCGTGGCTCAACTGGACCTGGGTCCCCCGGATCTGCGCTCTCGCCTGAGGGCGATGCCAGCCGTAGCCTTGGGCCGCCCCGATGACGCCCTGTTGGCGGCGGTGACCAGAAAACTCTTCGCGGACCGGCAGATCGCGGTATCCAAAAGTGTTGTCGACTATCTCGTGCGCCGGATCGACCGGTCATTCGAGACAGTTCATCGGGTTGTTGAGGCCCTGGACCGCGCGGCGCTGGCGGATCGGTCGGCGCTTACGGTACCGTTCGTCCGCGGACGGCTCGACGACATCCTGTCAGCGCGGGCGCCGGACGTGGACGGGCAACCGTCGGATTGAATGCTCAGGAGGAAATGAGGAATGGATCTCGGGATCAAGGGACGCAGGGCGCTGGTGTGCGCGGCGAGCAAGGGGCTTGGAAAAGCCTGTGCGATGTCGCTGGCGGAAGCCGGGGCCGTGGTCACCATCAACTCTCGGACGGAAGAGGCCATCATGGCGACGGCCGCTGAAATCCGGGATAAGACCGGAGCAACCGTGAACGCCGTTGCGTGCGATATCACCACGCCCGAGGGCCGCGCCGCGTCGCTGGACGCCGCGGGTGGCGAGCTTGATATCCTGGTCAACAATGCGGGCGGACCCCCGCCGGGCAATTTTCGGGACTGGAACCGCGACGACTGGATCAAGGCAATCGATGCCAACATGCTGACGGCCATTGAGCTGATCAAAGCCACCGTGGACGGCATGATCGACCGCAAGTGGGGACGGATCGTCAACATCACCTCCGGCGCGGTGAAATCGCCAATCGCCATCCTCGGATTGTCGAACGGGGCTCGCGCCGGACTGACGGGGTTCTGCGCCGGGATCGCCCGGGAGACAGTGCGCCACAACGTCACCATCAACGGACTGTTGCCTGGACCTTTCGACACAGACCGCCTGCGCGGCAACATCAAGGTCCAAGCGGAGCGTGCGGGCCGGACGTTCGAAGAGCAGTACAAGATCATGGCAGACGCCAATCCGGCGGGCCGTTTCGGCACGGCGGAAGAGTTCGGCGAGGCCTGTGCGTTCCTGTGCTCGGACAGCGCCGGGTTTATCAACGGGCAAAACCTGCTGATGGACGGCGGTGCCTTCAATTCGACGATGTAATCGCCTTCGGCTTACACTGAACGTCGGCGTTTCCGACAAAATGGCGGCCCGGGATTGAGCGGGCCGCCTAAGCCGGTGGATGGAGGAGAAGGGACCGATGGTGGAAATCGCCGTCGACGAAGCGGAAGAGGGCGCGCCGGCCATCGCCTTCGATAGCCCGGACCGGTTCATCAACCGTGAACTCTCCTGGCTTTCGTTCAACGACCGCGTCCTTGAGGAAGCTTCCAACCCATCCTATCCGTTGCTTGAGCGGCTCAGGTTCCTGTCGATCTCGGCATCGAACCTGGATGAGTTCACCATGGTCCGCGTCGCCGGTCTCAAAGGTCAGGTCACAGCCGGTGTCTCCGGCACCAGCGACGACGGCATGACGCCTGCGCAGCAGCTTTCCGCGATCGCGGAGAAGGTGCGCAAGATCCTGGCGGATCAGCAGGTGTGCCTCGCCGGCCTCCGGGCGGAGCTGCGGACGGCAGGTGTGTATCTCCTCGATACCGCTGAGTTGGATGACGAAGACCGAAGCTGGCTGTCGGAATACTTCCTGCAGCACGTCTTCCCGGCCTTGTCCCCGCTTGCCGTAGACCCGGCACATCCGTTTCCTTTTATCGCCAATCTTGGCGCCTCGCTTGCGTTGCGGTTGCGGGGGCCGGATGGCGGCGAAGAGCGCACAGCTCTTGTGCCACTGCCGCCGCAGGTCCGGCGCTATGTCAGGCTTCCGGGTAAAGGGATCCGCTTCGTCCCGCTGGAGCAGATCATCAGGGACAATCTCGACACGGTCTTCCCGAACTTCGATGTAACCGGTCAGGGCATGTTCCGGATCATCCGGGACAGCGAGATGGAGATCGAGGAAGAAGCGGAGGATCTGGTCCGGGAGTTCGAATCTGCGTTGAAGCGCCGGCGCCGGGGAAATGTGATCCGGCTGTCGATCGAAACCGGAATGCCGGATGAACTTAAGGCCTTTGTGACAAGCAAGCTCCATGTGGGGCCGGACGACGTCTATCAGGTGGATATGGCCGTAGGGCTGGCGGATCTGTCCCAATTGATCACGGATGAGCGGCCTGAGCTCTTATGGCCGCCTTACACCATCAGGTTTCCCGAGCGGATCCGGGATTTCGGCGGCGACTGTCTGGCGGCGATCAAGGCGAAGGACATCGTTGTTCACCACCCCTATGAGAGCTTTGACGTCGTCGTTCAGTTCCTTCGCCAGGCGGCGGCCGATCCGGACGTGGTTGCCATCAAGCAGACGCTCTACCGCACCTCCAAAGGCAGCCCCATCATCGCCGCACTCATCGAGGCGGCGGAAGCCGGCAAGTCCGTCACCGCGATGGTGGAGCTGAAGGCTCGGTTCGATGAAGAGGCGAACATCCGTTTCGCCAGAGATCTTGAGAGGGCCGGGGCCCAGGTCGTCCATGGGTTCGTGGACCTCAAGACCCACGCGAAGATCTCGCTGGTCGTGCGGCGCGAGGGCGACGGTCTGATGACCTACGCCCATTTTGGAACCGGCAACTACCATCCGATCACCGCCAAGATCTACACGGACCTGTCCTTCTTCACGACGGACCCGGTTCTGTGCCGGGACGCGGCGAAAATGTTCAACTACATGACCGGTTACGCGGCGCCGTCGGGGCTGGAGAAACTGTCACTCAGCCCTCTGTCGATGCGGCGCCATATCACCGATCTGGTTGAACGGGAGATCAGTTTCGCCCGCGAGGGCAAGCCTGCCGCGATCTGGGCGAAGATGAACTCGCTGGTGGACCGGCGGTTGATTGATCTCCTCTACCGGGCCAGCCAGGCCGGTGTGGAGGTCGATCTTGTGATCCGGGGTATCTGTTGCCTTCGTCCCGGTGTTCCCGGTCTCTCGGAGAACATTCGGGTCAGAAGCATCATCGGACGGTTCCTGGAACACACCCGGGCGGTGTGTTTCGGCAATGGGTCCAAGTTGCCCTCGGATGACGCGCAAATCTTCATCACGTCCGCGGACTGGATGCCCCGCAATCTGGACCGGCGCGTGGAGCATTTGGTGCCGATCGAGAACAAGACGGTTCATCGCCAGGTCTTGGACCAGATCATGGTCGCGAACCTCAAGGACGAGACCAACACATGGCATCTCAACCCGGATGGTTCCTATCAGCGCGAGGGTTTCGGAAAGCGCGCTTTCTCCGCCCACCGTTATTTCATGACGAACCCGAGCTTGTCCGGACGCGGCAGCGCCGTCGATCGGCCCAGCGAGATCCCCGACCCGTTGGATATCGTGCAGAATGACTGACGCTGCGGTGAACGCTGTCGTTGAGATGCCGCTGGGCCTGCCGGCCGGGCCGGGCAACCGTACCGGCGTATTGGATGTCGGCTCCAACTCCATCCGGCTCGTCGTTTACGACCGCGCGGAACGGGCCCCCATCGCGATCTTCAACGAGAAGGCGCTGTGCGGTCTTGGCCGAAACCTTGAACAGACAGGCCGTCTCTCTGAGGACGGGCTTATCTCGGCCCGTCAGGCGATGGCCCGTTTCTTTCTGGTCAGTGAGGCCATTGGCGTCACGAGCCTTTCGATCCTTGCCACGGCCGCTGTGCGGGATGCCGAGAACGGTGCGGCCTTTGTCGCCGAGGTCGAGGAGCGTTTCGGCTATCCGGTACAGGTCCTGTCTGGAAGCGACGAGGCGAGGTTGTCCGCCCTTGGGGTGGCAAGCGCCTTTCCCGACGCGAACGGCGTGGTCGGCGACCTCGGCGGAGGAAGCCTTGAGCTGGTTGACTTACGGCGTGCGCGGGTCGGCCGGAACACGACGCTGCCACTCGGCCCGCTTCGGCTCGGCTCGCTGACGTCCCGCAACAGAGCAAAGATGATCGACCGGATCGATGCGCACCTGTCGACGGTCCCTTGGATTCACGCGGGACGCGGCCGGCTTTTCTATGCGGTCGGCGGTGCCTGGCGGTCCGTCGCCCGGGCGCATTTGGCGGAGACGAAGCATCCCGTCGCAATCATTCACGGCCACCGGATCGAACTTGATGAGGCGATCCGTTACCTGGATCGTCTGTCTTCGTTCGAGCGGACCGACGGACGTGACGTGCCGGGGGTATCCCGACGGCGCACCGAAACACTGGCCGTGACGTCTCTTGTGTTACTCAGGGTCCTGTCGTTCATGCGGCCTCGGATTCTGACCTTCTCGGCTTTCGGACTACGGGAGGGCTGTCTCTTCGATCAGCTTGATGAGGTTGAGCAGAACCGAGACCCCCTTTTGACCATATGTGACGAAATCGCCCGGGCGACCGACAGGTTCGACATGGATCATGAGGCACTCGAACGCTGGATTCTGCCCTTCCTCGGCACGGTCAGCCGACCGGATCGCAGGCTCGTTGGTGCTGTTTGCCGTCTCTCCGACCTCGGTTGGTTTGAGCATCCGAGCTACCGGGGGGAGCATGCTTTTCAACGCGCTCTTCGGCTTCCGGCTGTTGGAATCGAGCATGCCGAACGTGTGTTTCTGGCGGTCGCCATTCTCGCCCGATATCGCGGCGGGATCGATAACGCCAAAGGGGATGGGGCGATTGACCTTCTGTCCCGGGCGGGACGGCGCATGGCTGTCCGGACCGGGCTGGCGCTCCGGCTCGCGCTGACCCTGTCAGGGGGGGCCGTCAAGGTTCTGGACAAAGTTCGGGTCGAGTCGGATCCATCGGGTATCCGGCTTGTCGTCGCACCGGACGCAGCCACCCTTATGGTCGATACCGTGCACCGGCGCATTGCCGCTCTTGAAGAGGCTCTCGAACAGAAGATTCGTGTGGAGATCGCTTAAGCGGCAGTGCTGCAGGATCTCAGTCGAGGGAAACGATCCGAACCTGGTCGCCCTTCAGACGCAGCGCGATCTCTCCGTGTTTCAGGCGGAGCGCATCTGTCCCGAAGATCTCATGCCGCCATCCCCGAAGGGCGGCGATGTCAGCAGCGTCGTCACCGGCCAGCTCATCGAGTTCGGACGATGTCGCGATCAGTTTCGCCGCCACACCGTGCTGCTCCGACTTCTGCTTGAGCAGGACTTTCAGCAGTTCGACAACCGCTGTGGTGTTGGCGTTGTTGACCTTTTTCTTCGGGATGTAGGGAAGGTCCTTCTGCGCCATGGTGAACGCATCGTCGATGGCTTGCAGGATGCCCCGCCCCGACTTCCCTTCCGCGAGGCCTTTCCCCACCGATCGTGATTTGGCGAGATCCTCCGGTGTCCGGGGCGCGCTGGCGGCGATATCCAGAAGGACGTCATCGCGAATTACCCGGTTCCGGGGGACGTCGCGGCGCTGGGCTTCCCGCTCCCTCCAGGCGGCCAGCATCTTAACCGTACCGAGAAACCTCGGCTTTCCGCTGCGGACTTTCAGCCGAAGCCATGCGGTCTCTGGATCGAGCTTGTAGGACGCCGGGTCTGTGAGCGTATCGATCTCCTCGACCAACCAGGAAGAGCGGTCGTTTTTCTCCAGACTTTCCGCCAGGCGTTCATAGACGACCCGAAGATGGGTTACATCGCCGAGGGCATAATCGATCTGCTTGTCGGACAACGGTCGACGGGCCCAATCGGCAAATCGTGTCGACTTATCGATCTGGACCCCGGCGAGGCGGGAGACGACCTTGTCATAAGAGATCGCCTCTCCGAATCCGCAAACCATCGCCGCGATCTGGGTATCGAAGATCGGCGTCGGGATCGTTTGGGCCATGTGGTAGAAGATTTCCACATCCTGACGGCCGGCATGAAAGACCTTGAGCACCGATTCGTCCGCCATGAGATCGATCAGCGGCTGTAAATCGAGCCCCTCCGCCAATGCGTCGATGGCCCAGGCGCCCTCTGTCCCGCCCAACTGAACCAGGCACAGTTTCGGCCAATAGGTACTGTCGCGCATGAACTCGGTGTCAACGGTGACATAGCGCTCATCCCGCAGGGCTTGGCAGACTGAGGCCACATCCTTGGATTTCGTGATCAGGGTCATGGTGCTGCTATACACCAAAATCCTCTGCCGAAACTGATGAAAACTGGATACAAATTAATTGTATGTTAATACGATGGACGTGGGACGTTTACGGCCATAAGGGAATTTTTCTTGCGCCGTCCTCAACGGTTACAGTAAGTTTGTTCTGTAAGCATCTGATTCAGGCGGGGGAATCATCATGCGGGTAGGTTATGCGGTTATCACCTTACCGATTCTTCTAGGAGGGTGCTTGCCGGTTTTGCCGCCGGTCGTTTCAGCTATATCCACAGCCATGACGGGGGCTTCCATCGTCATGCATGGAAAAACTGGATCCGATCAGGTCCTATCAGTTGCAGTGAATCAGAACTGCGCGATGTATCGTGTCGCTATCGGCGAAGCCATGTGCCGAGAGTTCGAAGAAGGCGAGCGCGCGCCTGAAGCGACACTGGTTAACCATTTCCCTGGAGACTCAGACGACAACGTCAGCGCCAGTGAGGAAACCGAGACGCCGATGAATGTCGTTCTTGCGGAAAAGGGCGTACCATTCGACCTCGGCTCGAAGCAGGGCTCTGTGACCGCTCAGACCGAGGTGGACGAAGACCCGATCCAAGTTTCGACTTTGGTTTCAAATCTTGTGGGCACGGTTCCGATCCCGCAGCCGCGGACCGTCACCATCGCCGGCATCGTGGCAGAGGCCGACCGGCTTCACGCGACACCGATGCCGATTACGCCAGTCGCCTTCGCGTCAATCGAAACAACCGTCCATGATGATCGGGAGCCTGCCGCCACGACGTCGAAGGCCCAGGGTGCTGCGCCGGTCTTCACATATAGCTGGACCCCGTCGACGCCTGCCCAGGCGGGCGTGGTCAAGTCGACAGCG
This sequence comes from Thalassobaculaceae bacterium, assembly GCA_963691835.1. Classification (GTDB taxonomy): domain Bacteria; phylum Pseudomonadota; class Alphaproteobacteria; order Thalassobaculales; family Thalassobaculaceae. The sequence continues at coordinate 517,568 of OY829383.1, read as the reverse complement.
TCTGTGGAAAGCGTCGCATCAGCTTCGGAACGGACCGGGCATTCCATGGCGCCGGCTGGTAACTACGTCGTTCTAGGGTCGTTCCAATCTGCCGATCGGGCCGAGCGTCTGGCGTCAGAGCATAGGGCGCTCGATACGCTGATCATCCGGGCGGAAGTTGCCGACACGGTCTGGCACCGAGTTGCGGTCGGTCCGTTGTCGGAAGGGGATGCCAAGGAATTGGAGTATCTCTTGGAGGGGAAACTCGCTCGTACTCCGTGGACCCTCCGGACATCTGAGCCGGTTCCGACAACCGTCGCCCAGCTTGACTAACAGATCATCGCGTGCGGCCGGGATTTTACCCGGCCCACAGTTCGCTAGAGCTCGCTATATCTAGGAAGCCCGCGCCACCCGGTTGCGGGCTTTTTGGTCGTACATCCGACGGTCAGCCCGGTCCAGGACGCTGTCGAGATCGTCTCCCGCGGCAAAAACTGCATGCCCGATGCTTGCATGCACGGGGAGCGACTTTCCGTTCCATGAGACTGTGCAGACATCCAATGCAGCTCGAAGCGCCGCAAGGCGGCTATCAGCTTCGTCCGCCTCGGTGGCCGGAAGGACAACGGCGAACTCGTCTCCGCCCAAACGGGAAACGCCGTCCGTCTCCCGAAGGCTGGCCTTGAGCGTCTTGGCCACGGCTTTCAAGATCGCGTCACCGGCGGCATGACCATGCGTGTCGTTGACGGCTTTGAACCGATCCAGATCGATCATCATGAGGATGCCGCCCGCACCCGTCCGGTTGGCCTGGGCGAGAGCGCGCTTCAGTTCCTGATGAAATCCCCGGCGGTTATGGAGACCGGTTAGCTCGTCGGTGCTGGACAGACTTTCCAGCTTCCGAATGCGCTTCTGTTGGCGTTCGATCCGTTGCTCGGCCTCTGACATGGCAAGCATCGCAAGCCGGAGCGCCGCAACCGCTTCGGACGTATCGACAGACAGCCCGGTGTTGGTTCCGGCATCCGTCAGGTCGGCTTCGAGGCGGCCCAGTACCTGACCGATATCGACGGCGGAGCTCAGTCCGCCTTGCTTGGTCATGTTCAGGTCGTAACGCATGGCTTTTGCCCGGTTGGAGTTCTGTCGCAAGAGCAACAGCAACCGTCGTGCCAGCGCGCCGATCGCAGTCTACTGAATTGTGATCATTGAAGAATTCCGAGAGCCGTGTTTCCGGATGCCTTGTTGGGCAGCGAGCCGGGCCTGTTCCGAGCTGTTTCGGTCCTTTGGTCGGCAAATCGTGCCTGTCTGTTGAGGAAGGCTGAATTCCAACTATCGCCGTAATTGCCAGCAACCGTTAGACTGGCTCTAAACTCTTGGAGGATCGGCGTGATTCAGACACTGAACAGAATCGGGGCCGCAATCACGGTTGTTGGTGGGCTCAGCTTAGCGGCGACGGCACCATCCTCGACCGCCCAAGCGGCGGCCCAAGTGACGGCTGAATCGCTTTTTGTGCCGCACCGCGCGTTTTACGTCATGTCGCTCGGAAACAGCCGCTCCAACGCCAGCGTCATCGACGTCGATGGACGCATGGTCTTCGAATGGCGCGACGACTGCGAGGGTTGGAGCGTCGAGCAGCGATACGCCATCAACTTTTATGACGGCAATGGCGGCGTCCGGGAACTTTCGACCTCCTATAAGACATGGGAGGCAAAATCCGGTGATGCCTACCGGTTCATTGTAAGCAAGGTCGGCACCGCACCGGAGCCGGAGAATATTGAGGGCCGCGCCCGGCGGGGCGGAGATGGACGGATCGCCGCCACGTTTGAGAAGCCGGAAGAAATGAACTTCGACATGGCCGCCGATACGCTTTTCCCGACGAAACACTCCTTTGAGATGATCAACGCTGCACTCAGCGGTCAGAGATTCTTCGGCGCCAAGATCTTTGATGGCGGCGAAGTCGAGGGTGCCGCGACCGTTACGGCTGCCGTAGGTGGGGTCGTGAACCCGGAACCCGGCGAGACGGCGGAACTGAACGGGCGTTATTGGCCCGTTCGGATGGCGTTCTTCGACGACGGGGCGGATGACAGAAGTGCGGGCGAGCCGAGCTACGAGATGTCGATCAGTCTGCACGAGAACGGGATCGCACGGGCATTGTCTCTCGACTACGGCGACTTCGTCGTGGACATGGAACTCGACAAGCTGGAGCTCCTCCCGTCGGCGGGGTGTTGATCAACGCGGGCGCTATTCCTCTTCCTTGAGGGATTTGCTGGGGCTCTGCTGCCGAATGTCCGCATTCAGGCCGCGCCCCTTGGTGATGGCGTCGCGGCCCAGCTTGTCGCGGACACGATCCATCGCCGCTTCAATCCGTTTGCGCTTCTCCAGATCTGGGTCGGCGAGATCCGGCGGATCGGCCAACGCCGCATCTGCGAGGTCCGCAACGCCAATGCCCATCAGCCTGTAGGACCGGATGCCGTCCACCTCTTTGCGCAGAAGCGGGCGCGCCGATCGGAAGAGCGTATCGGCGAGACATGTCGGGGCGGGAAGCGTCTTTGAGCGCGTGATCAGTTTAAACTGTGCGGTCTTGAGTTTCAGCGTTACGGCCCGGCCGGCAAGTGACGCGTTCTTTAGACGACCAGAAAGGGATTCGGCCAGGTTCCACAGGACCGGCTCCAGTGCGTCCAGATCCCTCAAGTCCTCGTTGAAGGTCGTTTCCGTCGAGACGCTCTTTGCGCCGCCGCCTGGATCCACCTTCCGGTCATCCTGGCCGTGGGAGAACCGGGCGAGGCGTTTTCCGATGGAGCCGTAGCGCGTCATCAGCGTCCGCTCATCCATGCCCTGGAGATCGCCGATCGTCCTCAGTCCGTCCTTCGCGAGAGCAGCATGCAGGCTCTTTCCAACCCCCCAGATGGTCGAGACGGGCCGCTCTGCCAGAAAGGCAACCGCGTCAGCGCGGGCGATGAGACCAAACCCGCGCGGCTTGTCCAAATCAGACGCGACCTTCGCCAGGAACTTGTTGTAGCTCAGCCCGATGGAGGCGGTGACGCCCACTTCGGTCTCGATCCGGCGCACCAGACGGACCAGGGTCTCGGCTGGTGGGCCGCCGTGAAGCCTTTCCGTTCCGGTGAGGTCCAGGAAGGCTTCATCGATAGAGATCGGTTCGACCAGTGGGGTCGCCGAGCGCATGATCTCTCTGATCTCCCGGCCAACCGCACCGTATTTCTGCATGTCCGGCTTGATGACCACAGCGTCCGGGCACAGCGCGAGTGCCTTGAACATGGGCATCGCGGACCGGACGCCATGGATCCGGGCTACGTAGCAAGCCGCGGACACAACGCCTCGGCGGCCACCGCCCACGATCACCGGTTTGTCGACAAGGGTCGGGTCGTCACGCTTCTCGACGCTCGCGTAGAAGGCATCGCAGTCGATGTGAGCGATGGACAGTGCGCGAAGCTCCGGATGGCTGATCCGGCGCGGCGCACCGCAGGACGGGCAAGACCGCGGTGATTGGCGGCCGTCAAACCAGAAAAAGCAGTCTCGGCACAGGGTGTCGGGCGCGGTCGGAGTGTCCATCGGGCGCCGGTTTCTCTTCAGGAACTGTCTGTTAGGACGCTACCGGCAGTCTCAGGCCAAAGCCAGGCCGCGCCGCGAACGCCGCTTGAGTCGCCGTGCTTTGCGCGCCTGACAGGCGTGACCACGGTATCGGAGAAGACATACGGCATCCATAGGGCGGGTACCGTTTCCGCAAGCCCCGGGATATTGCTCAATCCGCCACCAAGAACGATGACGTCCGGGTCGAGTATGTTGACAACATGAGCGAGCGCGCGGGCTAACTGATGCCGCCAAGCATCCAGAACCGCCGCCGCCATTGGATCGTACTCAGCAGCAGCGACAATGTCCGGCCCGCTCAACTCCCGGTCTGCGGCGATCCTAAATGACTGCTCCAATCCCGGACCCGAAAGCACGGTCTCGATGCACCCTGTCCGGCCGCAGTAGCAATGACGACCAGGCCATTCGTCGGCGGTCGGCCAGGGCATTGGATTGTGGCCCCATTCCCCGGCGATGGCATTGGCACCGGTCATCACGCGCTGGCCAACAGCGATGCCCGCGCCGACGCCCGTCCCCAGGATGACGGCGAACACCGTTTGTGCGCCAACCCCGGCACCGTCCGTCGCCTCGGAGACCGCCAGACAGTTGGCATCGTTCTCTGTTCGGACTGGACGTCCAAGTGCGTCTTCCAGATCCTGGCGAAGGGGGCGGCCGTTAAGCCACGTCGAGTTGGCGTTCTTCATCTTCCTGGTTGCGGGAGACACGGCTCCCGGCGTGCCCACGCCAACGCTGCCGCGCCGTCCGGTCGTTTGTTCGATATGGGCGATGAGGTCCCGTATGGCCAAGATCGTCCGGTCGTACTGTTCCCGTGGCGTCGGCACACGGAGTCTGATGATCTCTTGGCCGGACCCGTCGAGCGCCACCCCCTCGATCTTCGTTCCCCCGAGATCGATCCCAACCCGCATCGCCTCTTCCATCGACCCGTTCGGCTCCAGTGTTGTTAAATCTCGAAGTTTCTTGCATCGTAGACCGCGAGGCTATTCTATGTGCGCGCATTGCGCGGACCGCCTCCTGGGAAAACACTTATCAGCGCAACATCCTCCGTTTGTTGTGTGGAGACCATCGAGAAGATGTCCGAAGCTGATCCAACAGCAAAGACGGTCCTGATCGTGGAGGACAACGAGCTTAATATGAAGCTCTTCCACGATCTCCTCGAAGCGCATGGTTACGATATTCTGGAAACCAGAGACGGTATGGAGGCGCTCCGCATCGCGCGGGATATGCGTCCGGATCTCATATTGATGGATATTCAGCTTCCTGAGGTCTCCGGCCTGGAAGTGACGAAATGGATCAAGGAAGACGACAATCTTCGATCGATCCCCGTGATCGCGGTGACTGCGTTCGCCATGAAGGGGGATGAGGAGAAGATCCGCGAAGGGGGATGTGAGGCGTACATCGCTAAACCGATCTCCGTCAGCCACTTCCTTGAGACCGTTCGAAAGTTCCTCGGGTAGGTCCGTATGCCCGGTCGGGTCCTTGTCGTCGATGATGTCTTGCCGAACGTCAAGCTGCTTGAGGCGAAGCTCACCAGTGAATACTTCGACGTTCTGACGGCTTCCAGCGGCCCGGAGGCCATTGAAATCTGCCGAACCCAGATTCCCGATATCATCTTGCTCGATGTGATGATGCCGGAGATGGACGGCTTCGAGGTGTGTGAGCGGATGCGCGAAGATCCGCGCACCATGCATGTTCCCATCATCATGGTCACGGCACTCAGCGATCCCGGCGACCGTGTTCGCGGCATTGAGGCCGGGGCGGATGACTTCCTCACCAAACCGGTGAACGATGTGGAGTTGTTTGCGCGGGTTCGCTCCCTGCTGCGGCTTAAAGTGATGATCGACGAGTGGTTGCTGCGGGAGCAGACCTCGACGCAACTCGGCGTCATGGGGCCACCGCGGAGCATGGATGAGATCGACAGTTCCGGTGCCAGCATTCTGACGATTGAGGATAACGCGATCGAAGCCGCAAACCTGTCGGAAACGGTCCGGAGGGATGGTCACGTCATCGACCGTTATGCCTCGCCAGCACAGGGCTATGACGCCGCTGTTGCCGGGGACTACGACATGATCATCATCAGTCTCAACCTCTCCGAAGGGGACCCTTTGAGGCTCGTGTCTCAACTCCGGGCGCAGGAGAGGACCCGTCAGACACCCATTCTGATGATCGGCGAGTCGGACCAGATCGACCGGTTGGCCAAGGCGCTGGACATCGGGATCAACGACTATGTGGTCAGGCCGCTCGACCGGAACGAGCTGAGCGCTCGGGTCAGAACACAGATCCGCCGGCGCCGTTTCCATGATCTGCTTCGAACCAACTACGAACAGTCACTGTCGTTGGCGCTCGTGGACAGTCTCACAGGTCTCCACAATCGCCGCTATCTGATGGCTCACCTTGGCGGGCTGATGGAGAATGCGACGAAGAACGACAAGCCGCTCGGCGTGATGATGCTGGACGTGGACAAGTTCAAACGCGTTAACGACGAGCATGGTCACGCGATGGGTGACCGGGTTCTCGAATCCCTGGCCCAGGTCATGCGGAACAGCGTTCGCACCGTGGATCTCGTCGCCCGGCTGGGAGGCGAGGAGTTCGTCGTTGTCATGCCGGACACGCCGGTCGATTTTGCCCGCAAGGTTGCAGAGCGCATTCGCGACAGGGTGGAGAAGCAGCCCGTGTGGCTGCCCGATCTGGAAAAGCCGCTTGGCGTGACCATCAGTGTCGGCTTGGCCATGATGCGGGTCGGCGATACCGCCGATACCCTGATCGAAGCTGCGGATCAGGCGCTCTATCAGGCGAAACGGACCGGTCGGAACCGTGTCGTCGCCATTGATGAAGTGGAAGAGGCAGAGGCGCGCAAGACCGGCGTGATCGGCGGTTGAAGGCACACCTGCGGAGCTCACACCCCGGCTCGAAGCCGCATCGCACCGGAATCAAAAAAGGCCGCGTGATAGCGCCGCGGCCCCTTCGTCACACGCTAAAGCGCTTTACTTGATTTTCGCTTCCTTGAAGAGAACGTGCTTCCGGGCGACTGGATCGTACTTCTTGAACTGAAGCTTCTCAGTCTGAGTCCTCGGGTTCTTCTTGGTCACGTAGTAGTAGCCGGTGTCGGCGGTGCTCACCAGCTTGATCAGGACAGTCGCCGGCTTGGCCATAATACGTTCCTCTCGGATCTCGACGCGCGTGGGCCGCGGATACTACCCGGATCCTGATCCGCGTCAAGCCGAATCCCGGTCACGGGCGCATTGCGACGGACGGTGTCCGAAACGCGGTGGCATAGAGGATCGGGTCATCCAACAACGCTCTGGCGACGTCGAGAGCCAGATCGACGTTCTCGTCCCCGCGGGGCACGTCCGGGCAAGCTTGAAGCAACGCGGTGCGTTCTGTCGCGGGCAGGGTTCCGACCGCCACGCGGAGTTCCCGGGCGACGGCGTCCGGCGCTTCCGGGTCCGACAGGTTTGCCAGGATCTCTTCAACGCTCTCGCCGTCGAAGGTGCAAATGTCCGGCATGACGCCGTAGGTGGACAGCGCATAGCCGGATGGCGCGTACATTCGGGCCCAGGTGAGGATCAGTTCCCCCTTGTTCGGAAGAGGGCGGATCATCTGTACCGTTCCCTTCCCGTACGAGCGGGAGCCTATGACAACCGCCCGCTCCGCATCCTGGAGTGCCGAAGCGACGACTTCGGAGGCCGATGCCGACCCGCTATCGATGAGGACGACCATGGGCCGACCTTGGATCGTGTCGCCACGATCGGCATCATAGCGTTTCCGGGCCATGCCGTGCCGCCCGTGCATCTTGAGAAGCGTGCCGTCCTCAACGAACAGATTGCTCAGCGCGATCGCATCCGGCAGAACACCGCCACGGTTGCCCCGCAGATCCAGGATAACCCCCTGCAGCGGTTGATGATCGGACCGGGTACGGGCAAGCGCCCGGCGCATGTCGTCTTCGGTCCGTTCGTTAAAGCCGGTAACCCGGATATGCGCGAGGGGGCCCAGGCGTTTCGCGTAAATGGTCTGCTCGATCACTTTTCGTCGGGACACCGAGAGTGCGTGGACGGCATTCGTTGTGCCGGACGCGATCCGGAGTTGGACGGATGTTCCCGTTGGCCCGCGGACGATGTTCGCGATGGCCTGGATGCCAATGTCGGTGACTTGGGTACCATCCACTGAGAGGAGAACATCGCCGACGACCAAACCGGCCTCCGCGGCGGGAGAGCCGATGAAAACGCCGGTTATGACCGGGCGCCCGTCAACGATCCCAAGACTGATGCCGATCCCGGAGTATCCCTGGCGTTGCGCCCGGTTCTCCTTCGCTTTCTCGGCGCTGGCGTAGCGGGAGAAACGGTCGAGTTGACCGATCGCGGCATCAAGAACTGTTTCGTAGATGTCTTCCGGGCTGGCGCTCTCAAGCTCCGGTGAGGCGATGCGGCCCACATCGATGGCGGCGGCACTCAGCATGCTCCAGCGCGGCACATCATCCGCATCCGGCTCTGGAAAGGAGGCGAGTTGGATGTCGTCATACGTGACCGACACCATGCCGTCCTCTCTCGACACCGCGTAACGATCGTCGATCTCCGACAATCCCTCCAAACCCGACGTCGCAACCTCCGGCACGTTGGGCTCGTCTATATGGAATGTCTGGATGCCCTCATAAGCAGCGGACAGCATTTCGGCCGTCGTACGCTTATCAAAGACTGTCGGGTCGACCGTAGGCGGCGGCATCGCGCAGGCGGACAGGAGCGATCCCAACACCGAGATCGCGATTGTCCGAGAGCGGATGGTCGTTCGTACCGTCTTGTTCATCGTGCCAATTTGTGGAGCCGTCGACCCAATGGGACAGTCCCAATGTATTCAATAGAATATTGACCTGATTGTGACCGTTTGCAAGCGAAGACCCGGGTCCAGAGGCGGATCATTCACTTTCGTCGATTTGGCCGACCTTTCTTGTGAGATCGTTTTGTCTTGGGTCTGCCGCGCGACCGTTGGCGTCGATCTATCGGCTTCGACTGGCTGCCACCGGAGACGTAGTCCAGCGTGATGCCGCCCGTGACCGGGTCCGCCTCTCTCAGGATGACCTCAACGCTGTCTCCCAGCGCCAGCCGGCGCCCGGTTGACCGGCCGACCAGAGCGCGGCTTGCATCGTCAATATCGTAGTAGTCGTCTGGTAGACGTTTCATGGGTAGGAGGCCGTCGGCCGGAAACCCGTCCAAGCGGACGAAGAGCCCGAACTTCCCGATCCCCGAGACGCTTCCCCCGAACGTTTCCCCGGCCCTGTCGGAGAGATAGCGGGCGCAGAACCGGTCGACCGTTCTCCTTTCGGCGGCCGCAGCACGCCTCTCGGTCATGGAGATGTACTCGCCGGTTTCGACAAGTCCGTCCGGTGCACGATCTTTCAATCCATCAGGCCCGAAGCCGAGTGCTGCGATCAATCCCCGATGAACGATGAGATCCGAGTATCGACGGATCGGGCTCGTGAAATGCGCATACCGGCGGAGCGACAATCCGAAATGGCCGAGATTGTGGGGTGCGTAAACGGCCTGGGCCTGGGAGCGGAGGATCAGCTCATTCACCATGCGCTCCTCAGGTGTGTCTTTTACCTGCCCAAGTGTCGTGTTGAATGTCTTTGCCTGAACCGATCCGGCCGGCGGGAAAGCAATGTCCATGGACGAGAGAACCTCCCGAAGGGATTCCACCTTCTCCGGGTCGGGACGGTCGTGGACCCGGTACATGCAGGCCATCCGGTGCTGCTCCAGCGTCTCCGCCGCGCAGACATTCGCCGTCACCATGAATTCCTCGATCAGCCTGTGGCTGTCCAAGCGCTCGCGGACCTCGATGCCCTGGACTGTTCCGTCATCTCCGATGGAGACCCTACGTTCGGGAAGGTCGAGATCCAACGCTCCCCGCCGTTCCCGTGCCATGAGGAGGGCCGCGTAGGCGCCCCTTAACGGCCCCAGGACGTCCTCGGGGATCAGGTCTGCCTCGTCCGACGGAAGGCGATCTTCCCAGGCGGCTTGCACCTGTTCGTAGGTGAGGCGTGCGGCCGATCGCATCAGCCCGCGCAAGAAACGATGATCGATCTTCCGGCCACGGGGGCCGATGCGGATCTCCACCGCAAGACAGGCCCTGTCCTCCTTGGGGCGGAGGGAGCAGAGGCCGTTCGACAGAGCCTCCGGCAGCATGGGCACCACTCTGTCCGGGAAGTAGACGGAGTTTCCGCGTTCCCGTGCCGCCCGGTCCAAGGGGTCTCCCGGACGGACGTAGTGAGCCACATCTGCGATGGCCACCAGGAGCCGCCATCCACCGGGATTGTCGTCTTCAGTATCCGGGCTGGCCCACACTGCGTCATCGAAGTCCCGGGCATCAGACCCGTCGATGGTGATCAACGGCACGGACCGTAGATCCGTCCGATTGCCGAGAGAGACTGGCTTTGCCTTCTCCGCTTGAGCGATGGCGGCGGCGGGGAAGGCCTCCGGAATGTCGAACTCGTTTACCGCCAATCGGCTGATCGCGTTCGGATGATCGAGGGAGCCCAGGCGTTCGACGATCCGCCCGCGCTTCAGCCCCGCGCGATCCCGGGGCATCGCTTCCACCGCGACAAGGTCGCCCGGGCTCACCTCCGCGGCGTCCTGGGTGGAGAGAAGAAAGTCCCCCCTTGCGCCGCGTTCCACCGGGCGGGCCCGGAAGTCTCTGCCGACTTTCTCCACAACGGCGATGGCGCGCGCCGCACCCCGGTCCAGGATGCGCATGACCCGGCCGACGACATGATCCGCGCTCGTCCGTTCGATCCGGGCAAGCACGCGGTCACCCGGTCCGGGTGCTGGGCCACCTTTCCTGTCCTGGACAACCCGGACTGGCGGCAGGTCGCCCCCATCATCCGGCTCGAAAGTGAAAGCCCCGATGACATGGCCGTCCTGATCGATCGAACGGACGACGAGGACCGCAACAGACGGCAAAGAGCCGGACGTTCGGACCCTTTTGCTACCGGCGATCTCGACAGCTCCTTCGGCGACGAGCTCCTTCAGGAGGGCCTTCAGATGCACCCTGTCGAGACCTTTGATGTTGAAGGCGCGGGCGATCTCCCGCCGTCCAACCGCCCCTGTGCTCTCGCTCACAAACGCGATGATCTGCTCTCGTGTCGGGAGCGGGGGAGGGGATTTGTCGCGGCGGCTCATCGGCGGTCTGCCTGGATCCGCGCGAGGGGATCAGTCATCGGCCGCGTCGAGATCCGGTGCTGGCTTGGCGTTCGCGGCCGCCGTTTTTTTCGCCGCAGTTTTCTTGGGGGCGGCTTTTTTGGCGGGCGTCTTTTTCTTTGCGGCGGTTTTCTTCGTTGTGGTCTTCGTCGCCGCCGTCTTCTTGGCGCCGCCGCCTTTCGCAGCCTTGGCGTCGATCAACTCGATCGCACGCTCCAAGGTCAGCCCCTCAGCCTCCTCGCCTTTCGGCAGGGTCGCGCGGACGGTGCCGAGCTGCACGTACGGACCATAGCGGCCGGAGTGCAGGGTGACAGGTTTGCCCTTCTTCTCTCCCAGGGTCTTGGCGGCCGCGCGGCTCCCCTTCTTCTCGGCCAACAGCGTCACGGCGCGGTTGAGGCCAATGCTCAAGACCTCCAGAGGTCCATCGGCGGCCGGAATGGATTTGTAGGTGGTGCCCAACTTCAGGTAGGGCCCGAAACGCCCGATCCCGGCAGAGATCATGTCGCCCGTCTCGGGGTCCGGGCCGACCGGCCGCGGTAGGGCCAGCAGTCCGAGCGCTATGTCGAACGTGACGTCGGCCGGGTCGAGCTTGGCTGGGATTGAGGTACGTTTTGGCTTCGACTTCGGCCCGTCGTCGCCCGCCTCGCCCAACTGGACGTAATGTCCGTAGGGACCGCGGCGGAGGGTTACGGGCTTACCTGTCTCCGGGTCGGTGCCCAGCACCTTGGGCTCGTTCGACGGCGCTGGTTCGCCCTCTCCGGTCTTCTCATGAACGGCGTCGGCGAGCTGCTTGGTGTACTTGCACTCCGGATAGTTGGAGCAGCCGATAAAGCCGCCATAGCGCCCGAGTTTGAGACCCAGCCGGCCACCATCGCAGGACGGGCACGTCCGGATCGGCTCTCCGTTCTCATCGGTCTTGAAGAAGTGGCGCCCAAGGTCCGCGTCGACCGCGTCCAGGACCTGGGTGATCGTGAGATCCTTGGTCTCGTCGACGGAGCCGCTGAAGGTTCCCCAGAAGCGCCGAAGCACTTCCTTCCAGTCGAGCTTGCCGTCGGAGATCTCATCCAGTTCGCGCTCCAGATCGGCCGTGAACGAGTACTCGACATACCGGGCGAAGAAATTCGACAGGAACGACGTCACGAGCCGACCGCGATCCGAGGGAATGAACCGGCGTTTGTCGAGCCGGACATAGTCCCGGTCCTGCAGCACCTGAAGGATGGACGCGTAGGTGGAGGGGCGGCCGATGCCGAGTTCCTCTAGCTTCTTGACCAGACTTGCTTCGCTGTAGCGCGGCGGCGGCTGAGTGAAATGCTGTTCCGGCTTGATGCCCGTCCGTTCCAACGCGTCCCGTTCCTTCATCGGAGGCAGGAGGCGGCCGTCTTCACCGTCAGCTTCCGCGTCGTCCTTGTCCTCGACATACAGAGCGAGGAAGCCGTCGAACGCGACGATTGAGCCCGTTGCCCGCAGTTCCGCCTTTCCGCCGCCATCGCGGATGGTCACGGTGGTCTGGTCCAACTCCGCACTGGCCATTTGGCTGGCGACAGCCCGTTTCCAGATCAGCTCGTAGAGACGGGCCATATCCGGATCGAGAATGCGCCGCATGTCGGACGGCCGGCGGAACACGTCCGTCGGCCGGATGGCTTCGTGTGCTTCCTGGGCGTTCTTTGCCTTGGACTTGTACATGCGCGGCGCATTGGGGAGATACCGGTCCCCGTGCTCCCGGCCGATCGCGGCCCGGATCTGGCCGACGGCTTCGCCACTGAGCTGAACGCCGTCGGTCCGCATATAGGTGATCAGGCCGACCGTCTCGCCGCCGATATCCACGCCCTCGTAAAGGCGCTGGGCGATCTGCATGGTCCGGCTGGCACCAAAGCCGAGCTTCCGGCTCGCTTCCTGCTGCAGGGTCGATGTGGTGAAGGGGGGCTGCGGGTTCCGCTTCACGCGGCGGCGGTCGATCCCGGCGACGCTTTGGACACCGGCCTCGATCGCGGCGACGGCGGCTTTCGCGTCTGCCTCGGACTTGAGGCCGAGTTTATCAAGGCGCTTGCCATCCAAATGGGTCAGCCGCGCGGTGAAAGGTTTCTTTTCCGGGGTCAGGAAGGTGGTTTCGACCGACCAATACTCTTCCGCCCGGAAGGCCTCGATTTCCGCCTCCCGCTCGCACACCAGGCGCAGGGCAACGGATTGGACCCGGCCCGCCGACCGGGAACCCGGGAGTTTGCGCCACAGCACCGGAGAGAGGGTGAAGCCCACCAGGTAGTCGAGCGCGCGGCGGGCGAGATAGGCATCGACAAGGGCGTGGTCCACATCGCGCGGATGCTCCATCGCGTCGAGGACAGCGCCCTTCGTGATCTCGTGGAAGACCACCCGTTTGACTTCTACATCCCGGAGCGCCTTCCGCTCCTGAAGCACCGCCTGAACGTGCCAGGAGATGGCCTCCCCCTCCCGATCAGGGTCGGTTGCGAGGATCAGCCGGTCCGCGCCTTTAACGGCTTTGGCAATCTCACGGATCTGTTTCTCGGCTTTCGGATCCGCAACCCAGGACATGGAGAAGTCCTCATCGGGCCGGACCGATCCATCTTTCGCGGGCAGATCCCGGATATGACCGTAGCTCGCAAGGACGTTATAGCCGCTACCGAGGTAGCGGTTGATGGTCTTGGCCTTGGCTGGAGACTCAACGACGACGACGTCCATACGATCCGATTGCTCACCCTTTGGCGGAGCGGGGCGCCCCAATATCCGCCTGTTGCTGGTCTAGGCCCCCAGTGGACACGATTTGATTACCGGGAAGACGTTCTGCAAGGCCCGCCAACTCCGCCTCCAAGAGGATCGTCAGCGCGAACTCGAGAATTGGCACCGGCGGACGATTTCGTCAACCGGCGTCGGTACGGTTGAGAGAAGTTCGAGGATTCTCGGCCTGGCCTCGTCCAGCTCTTTCGGGATGGTTTCTAGCGTCGGCGGTTCGGGCGTTCTTTCGTCTGAGCTTTCCCTGATATGCAGCCCGCCCATGCCGTTCAGGATGTCCGCAACATCGGAGGCGCTTTCCACAAGATGGGCGGCACCTTCCCGCAGAAGCCCGTTGGGTCCCGCCGCCCTGGGATAGAGTGGAGATCCCGGAATGGCAAAGACTTCCCGCCCCTGATCCAGCGCTTGCCGTGCGGTGATGAGGGAGCCGGAGTGCCGCGTCGCTTCGATGACGACGGTTCCGAGGCTAAGCCCGGAGATGATGCGGTTGCGGGCCGGGAAATGGCGGGCTTGAGGGACAGTGCCATACCTGGATTCCGTAACGATCACGCCGGTTTCGGCAATATCCCGTCGAAGCGCCCCGTTCGCCGGCGGATAGACCTGATCGATGCCGCCTGCGATCACGGCGACAGTTCCCTTGGCAAGGGAGCCTCGATGGGCCGCGGCATCGATCCCGAGAGCCAGTCCCGATACGACGATGAAGCCCTCATCCGACAGGTCTGAAGCCATACGCTCCGCCAGTCGTTGGCCGTTGGCAGATGCGTTTCGCGCTCCGACAATGGCGACGGCGCGCTCACGCAAGAGTGAAGGATGGCCGAGCGTCGTCAGCACCGGCGGCGCGTCTTCGATGGCTGCCAGTTGAGGCGGGTAGGCCGGCTCTCCAACCACGATCATTATGCCACCGATCGCCTCAACGGCGCTTTGCTCGGCCTGGGCATCGGCGACGGTACAGGGGCGCAAGGGACGCCGTCGCCCGCCCCGCCGGGATAGCTCCGGCAAGGCGTCGATCGCGGCACCGGCACTGCCAAAGCGCCGCATAAGGTCCCGGAACGTGATTGGCCCCACGTTCTCCGTTCGGATGAGCCGCAGGCGGTCAAGCCGCTCCCGTGCGTTTGGGGAACCTTGTCCCGTCTTTGATGTCGGCATGGTGTCCTCCGCGTCGCTTTGACGGCGATAGCGAAGGGCTTGGGCACATTCCTGCCTGACGGGACAGCTCTATCGGGTATCAGCCCTTGGGATCGGCAGCCACTGGACCGGCTTCAGGCGGCACATCTTCCTCAGCCTTTTCCTTCTTGGAGAAGGAGATGCGGCTTTCCTCGCCTTTGACGAGGCGCTTGATGTTGTCCGCATGGCGGAAGGCGATGAGCCCGAACAGGAAGACCGCCAATTCCATATGCTGAGTATCGATCAGCCCGTAGGCGTATGCCGGAGCGGCAGCGTAGGCGCACAAGGCCGCCAGAGAGGAGTACCGGAAGGCGAATGCGGTCACCAACCAGGTGGCGCAGGCGGCAAGACCCGTCATCGGGTCTAGCCCGAGTAGAATGCCCAGCCCCGTAGCGACACCCTTACCGCCCTTGAAGAAAAGCCAGACGGGAAAGCAGTGTCCGATGATCGCAGCCGCTGCGGCGATGACGCCCATGTCGGGGCCGTAGTTGGTCGCGACGACGACAGCGATGGCGCCCTTCGCCCCGTCCAGGAACAGTGTCGCGGCCGCCAACTTCTTGCTTCCGGTGCGAAGGACATTGGTCGCGCCGATGTTGCCGGAGCCGATCTGCCGGATATCTCCGAGGCCTGCCAGCTTCGTCAAAAGAAGCCCAAACGGGATGGAGCCGACAAGGTAAGCTAGCAGCGCGCCGGCCCAGAATGGCCACGTAAAGGATATGTCGCCGAGAATGTCAGGCATGAGCGGCATCCAGGCGGTCGGAGGATACCTGACCCTCGCCGGAGCGCTCGTACACGTCAACCCCGCCCCGAACGGTGCGCATCACCCGCCCCTGGAGCGGCCGCCGGTCAAAGGCCGAGTTTCGGGCCCGTCCGCGAACCGCGGTCGCATCGAAACGCCAACCGGTTTCGGGTGAGAAGATCACCAAATCGCCCGGCGCGCCCTCCGCCAGTTGCCCGGCCGGAAGCCGAAGGATCTTCGCGGGGCCTGACGTCAGCCGCTTCAGGGCGTCCAGAAGGCCGAGCGAGCCGTCGTGAACGAGCCCCAGCGTCAGAGGCAGCAGTGTCTCAAGCCCAATCGTTCCGGCCCTGGCCTGGGTGAACGGGAGACGCTTGGTGTCCTGATCACACGGGCGGTGGTCGCTGACGATGGCGTCGATGGTCCCGTCAGCCAATCCGGCCACGACCGCCTCCCGGTCCGAGTTGGCGCGAAGGGGAGGGGAGAGCTTTGCATCGGTCCGGTAGCCGACGACCGCTCCTTCATCCAGCGCGAAGTAAGGAGGGGCGGTGTCGCAGGTAACCGGCAGACCGTCGGCCTTGGCCGCGCGGATCACGGCAAGTCCAGCTTCCGTGGAGACCCGGGACGCGTGATAGCGGCCACCGGTTAAGGCGACCAGCCGCATGTCCCGGTCCAGCAGGATGGCCTCGGCGATCGCAGGGATGCCTGGAAGACCCATGCGGGTCGCCGTCTCTCCTTCTGTTGCGACACCGTCGCCCACCAGATCCGGCGCTTCCGGATGCTGAATGACCAGCCCATCCACGGTTGTCGCGTAGGAAAGCAGGCGACGAAGGACGGAGCCGTTGGCAATGGCGCGCGGCCCGTCGGTGAAGCCGACGGCACCGGCCTCCGCCAGAAGGGCCATCTCTGTCATTTCCTGACCGGCAAGGCCTTTGGTTGCCGCCGCATACGGGCGCACATCGACAAGACCTGTCGCCGCTCCCCGGCGTTGGACGAACTCCAGAACGGCCGGGTCATCGATCGCCGGTTTGGTATCCGGCAGCACGGCCATCGTCGTGACACCGCCCGCGACGGCGGCGGCGGCGGCGCTGGCCAGCGTCTCCACGTGTTCGTTGCCGGGCTCGCCCGTCGAGACCCGCATGTCGACCAGGCCGGGGGCGATGCATAGGCCGCCCACATCCAGGACAGCCGCATCGGATATGCCAGTCCCCGCACGCTCGCCCTTCAGCACGGCTGCGATCTTGCCGTCGTCCACGAGCACGGCGCCGGGCGCGTCGAGGCCGGACGCCGGATCAAGCAGGCGTGCGTTTGCAAACAATCGGCGCATGGTCAGTCTTCCTTTAGCGCCCCGGGCTCCAGTTGGAGCGGTACTCGGTCCGGGTCAGAGCTTCAAGGCAGGCCATCCGGACCGCCACGCCCATCTCCACCTGCTCCTGGATGACGGAGTGGTCGATGTCGTCAGCGACCTCGGAGGCGATCTCCGTGCCGCGGTTCATGGGCCCGGGATGCATGGTCAGAACATCCGGTTTGGCGACGGACAGCTTGTCACGGTCGAGCCCCCATCGCTTGAAGTATTCCCGCGCCGACGGGACGAACCCGGCCTGCATCCGTTCGGTTTGAAGCCGAAGCATCATGACGATGTCCACGTCCCGCAGGCCGCGTTCCATGCAGTGATGGATTTCCACCCCCATCCGCTCAAGCCCCGCGGGGATCAGGGTTGGTGGCGCCACCACGCGGATGCGTGCGCCCATGACCGACAGCAGGTGGATGTTGGAGCGGGCAACCCGGCTGTGGGCCACGTCACCGCAAATGGCAACCTCGAGACCCTCAAGCGCCCCTTTGCGCCTGCGGATCGTCAGGGCGTCAAGGAGGGCCTGGGTCGGATGCTCGTGGCTGCCGTCACCGGCGTTGATAACGGAGCAATTGACCGCCTCCGCCAACATGTGAACGGCACCGGAGTCCCCATGCCGAACAATCAGCACATCGGGGTGCATGGCGTTCAACGTCATCGCCGTATCCAGCAGCGTCTCGCCCTTCTTGATGGACGAGGTACCCACGGACATGTTGATCACGTCGCCGCCGAGACGCTTTCCCGCCAGCTCAAAACTGGTTCGCGTCCGTGTCGAGTTCTCGAAGAACAGATTTATGACGGTGCGGCCGCGCAAGCTGGACATCTTCTTGTCCGCGCTGCGGTTCAGATCAACGAACCGTTCGGACAGATCCAGCAGTGCTGAAATCTCAGAACGCCCCAATCCGGCGATACCAAGAAGGTGCCGGAGCTGGAGTAGCGGAGTGGTGTCGATCTCGACTGCGGATAAAGCGCTCATCGAGCGCGCACTATAGGGACGCGCCTCCCAGAGTTAAAGGACAAGGATCGAAAGGCCGGGATTCGGGGAGTTGTCAGCCCGCGATAGGCGGACCACGCCACTCTGTCGCTCAGAATCGGGCGGTCAGCAGCCCTCCCACCCAAAGCGGCATGGTTACCGCCGCCATAATGACCTGGGATGTGAGAATGGCCGCCATCAAGCGATGATCCCCCCCAAGCTGCCGGGTCAGGATGTACGATGCCGCGGAAGAGGGCAGTGCCGCGAACAGCACGGCGACACCGGTCGTCACCTCATCCGCGGAGAAGAGGCGGCACACCACGAGGGTCACAAGCGGCACGAAAATCAGCTTCAACCCGTTGGAAAGCAGAATCGATCCCCAACCCGTCCGCAACGTTCCAAAGTCGAGGCCGGCCCCAACGGCGAGCAAACCAAGTGGCAAGGCGCCTGCGGCCAATAGCTCAAGGGGGACCTTGGCGACGTCGGGCAGGCCCAAGCCCGCGAGATTGAGGCCGACCCCAAGCGCGCACGCGGCAATGATCGGTGTCGTCACCACCCGCCACACCAGTGTTCGAAGCGGTGGGGGACTTTCGGAAAGCTCTTTGTTCAGGGTCCAGACGGCGATGACGTTTGCCAACGGAATGACGGCGGCAATACCAACTGCTGCCAACGTTTCACCGGCGACCCCCCACAAAGGTCCAACAGCGGCAAGACCGATATAGGTGTTCTGTCGCATCGCACCCTGAAGGACGACGACGTAGCGGCCCGCCGGCTGGCCTATGATCCGGCGCAGCACGATCATCACACCAACGGTCGCGACGGTTGCTGCAATCAGTGCCAACGTCATCGGGCCGACGTCATAGTCCCCGAGATCTGTTCCCCCCAGTTTTAGTAGGAGCAGTGCGGGCAGCAGCACCCAGTACGTTAGCGTTTCAATGCCCTGCCAAAGATTATCCGGGAATAATGGGCTACGCTTGAGCGCCCAACCCAAGAAAATCACCGAGAAAATCGGGAGGAGTGCCCATAAAGTTGCAGACAAGCTTGGTTATTCCCAAATGCTGTTGATCATAGGAGCTTCTTAAAGCTCGTTAGGGCTATCTGCGAATAGTATAATTTCGCCATCTCATAGCTGACAGAAACTCAGCGGAGCGCAAGTCAGCGATGCGGAGGCAAGAAGTTGCCGGACAATAGGCTTGGCGTTGTGGTTACCGTGCACGGCCGTGTTCAGGGCGTCTGGTACCGTGGTTGGACCGTTGAGACAGCGACCGCGTTCGGCCTTTCCGGCTGGGTCAGGAACAAGGCCGACGGCACGGTGGAAGCCCTGTTTGTCGGGACGCCGGACGCCGTGGAAGCAATGGTGACCGCGAGTTGGGAAGGGCCGCCGGCTGCGAAGGTGGAACGGGTCGAGAGGCGGCAGATTGATCCCGCCCCGGACGAACATGGCTTTCGGCAGTTGGAAAGCGAACGATGAGTGCGATTTCTGAAACCCGCGTTCTTCAACCGCCCTCCATACGGGACTGGACGGAGCGGGGCCGTTGGGTGACGGCGCTGATTGATGGTGCGACAGACGGACGGGGCCTTGGGTTGTCGCCCCAGGCCGATGCCCTTTTCGCGGAAGCGGTTCGCTGTTTTTGCGCGGGATCTTGGCCGGCCGTTGTCATTTTGGCCCAATCAGCCATCGACGCGGAGTTGGAAGGGGATACGGGCCGCGACGGCTTGTGGCTCAATGAGGTCCGCTTCGGCTCAGATTTCGGGCAGCTTCGAAGCCGTCGAAACGCGCTCGTGCACGGTGATGCCGGTAAGCATGTGCTGACACTTCATGATCTCGTTGAAGAACAAGTCATGTTGGAGAAGGAAGCGAAAGGCGCGCTCGGATCGGTCGTGGAAGCTTTCGCGCACGGCTGACCGCCCCGATGTCAGATGAGACACTTTGTCCGTACTGATCACGTATTCACTAATTGTTACAAACGTTCGCACTTGCACAAAAGTGCGTTGACAAGTGGGAAACCGGAGGGCTAGTCCACACTTATGTTGCAGTGCGGCATAAGGGACCCGTTTGCCGCGCGCGTACGGAGGAGGAAGCTATGACCGAGTTCAAGAACCCGTTTGTCGACATGGATCTGACGAAAATGATGGGTGAGTTCAAAATGCCCGGCGTCGACCCCGAGGCTCTGGCAGCCGCGCAGAAGAAGAACATTGAAGCCCTGACCAGCGCCAATCAGCTTGCCGTCGAAGGCCTTCAGGCTGTCGCACGTCGTCAGATGGAGATCTTTCAGCAGACCATGACCGAGGCCACCAAGCAGGTTCAGGACATGATGTCGGCGGAAGAGCCGCAAACCAAAGCCGCCAAGCAGGCCGAGATCGTAAAGCTCGCCTACGAGAAGGCGCTTTCGAACATGCGGGAGCTTGCGGACATGGTTCGGCATTCGAACACCGAAGCGATCTCGGTGGTCAACAATCGTGTGACGGAGAGCCTCGACGAACTCCGTGAAGCGCTCGACAAGTCCGGCAAGTAACACCGGTTAAAGACCGCATCCAAGATCACCGAGACGCCTTCTTTGGGGCGTCTCGGTGATCCGGTCTTCCCCAGTATCGCTGATCAGTCTATGCCCTCGTCCGAACGGAGGAGGCTGACATGACCGACGAACTCTCATTTGACGAATTCCTGCGTGTCGACATTCGTGTCGGTACGATCGTGGGTGTTCAACCATTCCCGGAGGCCCGGCGGCCCGCCTTCAAGCTTTGGGTCGACTTTGGGCCGGACATCGGACAGCGGAAGTCCTCCGCCCAGATCACCAAACACTACACCCCCGAAGATCTTGTGGGACGGCAGGTTGCCGCCGTCGTCAATTTCCCTCCGAAACAGATCGGCCGATTCATGAGCGAATGCCTCGTTCTCGGTTTTCCCGATGATGAGGACGCCGTCGTATTGATTGGCCCGACCAAACCAATCCCGAACGGAGGTCGCCTCTATTGACGGGTCGGAGGTCCGCGGGGTCATGCTCCCGCTGCTGCGAGAAGCGGGAAGGTGGTTTTTGGTTTAAATGGAATATGGCTTTTCGACAATGAGTATGATAACTGAAATTCCACTCTGGGTCGTCTCGGGAAAGCCCGATCGTGAGTTCAGCAACTTCCAATCGAAGCCTTGCGGCACGTCTTCGTGCCGACCCGGTCTTGGCTGCGCTTGGGCGGTACTGGCGGGATCTTCCGGCTAAGGACGGTGTGCCGGATCGTGGTTCGCTCGATCCGTTGGATATACCCCGATCAATTCTCCCATATGTCGTTTTGGCGGATATTGAAGATAGTGATGGGACGGCCCGGTATCGCCTTGTCGGAACCAAGATGGTCAGCACTTTCGGTTTCGACTTCACCGGCCGCCGCACGCATGAGGTGATGAAAGGCAGCTACCTGACGTTCATCAACACCTTGTTCGCGACGCTCCATCGGGAGCGGAGGCCGGTCTACTCCGAAAGCAATTTCCGGTGGGACGCGGACCGCAGTCTCTTTACCCGCCGGCTGTTCCTTCCGCTTTCGGACGGCAGTGAGCGCGTTGCGATTGCCCTGATTGGCCAGACCTTCGATTACGGACTGGACGCGCCGGATGAGCCATTGCTCGCGGTGATGCAGTCGGCGGATCTCACCCATGGGGACGATGTTCTCGTGGATCCGACATTTGAGGACTGTACGGCCTAGATTTTCGGTCATGTCCGGTGGCCCGGATTCATTGTCCGCCGCCCGCTTCGAATTCGGTAACCGCTCAAACTCCCATCTCCTCAGATGTTTGCCGGGACTCTCGTCCTTTTCGTAGACCAAGGTCGACGGATCAGCACCGCGATAGCGCTTGACCCATCGACGCGTCTCCGTCAGATCGAAGGGAGAATTTGGTAGCGAGGAAACCGGAATGAACAAGGTTTACGACTCGGCGGCAGCGGCGGTTGACGGGCTGCTGTTTGACAACATGACCATTGCGGCCGGCGGCTTCGGGCTGTGCGGCATTCCCGAGAACCTGATCTCCGCGATCCGGGACAATGGGGCAAAGGGGCTCACGATCGCGTCCAACAATGCGGGCGTTGATGACTTCGGCTTGGGCCTTCTGCTGCAGACCAAGCAGGTTCGGAAGATGATTTCCTCCTACGTTGGCGAGAACGATCTGTTCATGCAGCAGTATCTCGCGGGCGATCTGGAGATCGAGTTCAACCCTCAGGGCACGCTGGCGGAGCGGATGCGGGCCGGTGGCTCCGGCATCCCCGGCTTCTATACCCGGACCGGCGTCGGCACGATGGTCGCCGAGGGCAAAGAGCACCGGGAGTTCGACGGCAAGACCTACATCATGGAAGCTGGCTTCGTTGCCGACCTCGCCATCGTGAAGGCATGGAAGGGCGACACCCAGGGCAACCTGATCTACCGCAAGACCGCCCGGAACTTTAACCCGATGTGTGCGATGTGCGGTAAGGTGACCATCGCCGAGGTGGAAGAGCTTGTGCAGCCAGGTGAGTTGGACCCGGATCTGATCCACACGCCGGGTATCTTCGTGCAGCGGATCCTGCTGGGCGACCACGAGAAGCGGGTTGAGAAGCGCACCACCCGCGAAGCCGCCTGAGGGGAGAGAGACAATGGCCTGGACCAGAGATGAGATGGCGGCCCGCGCCGCGAAAGAGCTCACCGATGGGATGTATGTCAATCTCGGCATCGGTATCCCGACACTCGTGTCCAACTACATTCCAGAGGGCGTGGACGTCACCCTCCAGTCTGAGAACGGCATGCTGGGTATGGGGCCGTTCCCGACAGACGATGAGGTGGACGCGGATCTGATCAACGCCGGCAAGCAGACGATCACGGAGCTTGACCGGACCAGCTATTTTTCCTCGGCCGACAGCTTCGCGATGATCCGAGGCGGGCACATCGACATCTCCATCCTCGGTGCGATGGAAGTGGCTGAGAACGGTGACCTCGCGAACTGGATGGTGCCAGGCAAGCTCGTCAAGGGCATGGGCGGGGCCATGGACCTTGTGGCCGGTGTGCGCCGTGTTGTGGTGATCATGGATCACACCGACAAGAAGGGTAACAGCAAGCTTCTCAATGCGTGCACCCTGCCGCTGACAGGTGCCGGCGTTGTCGACCTGATCATCACCAATCTTGGCGTGTTCGAGGTTGTCGAGGGCGGCATCCGGGTGGCCGAGTTGGCGCCGGATGTGTCCATGCAAGACGTGGAAGCGGCGACGCAGGCGACGCTTGTCGGCGACGCGATGGCAGCGGCGGGGGAGTAGGGCCCTGCCCAAAGCTCAGGTGGTCCATGAAAAAGGGGGCCCTGATTGTTTCGTCTGGGAAGACGTCACGATCCCGCCCCCTGGACCGGGTGAGGTTCACATCAGAACCCACGCGGTCGGGGTCAATTTTGCTGACATCTACCACCGTTCCGGCACCCCGCACCCGCTTCATGTGGGAGATCCGCCGGTCATTGTTGGCAACGAGGCGGTAGCGTCCGTTGTTCGGGTTGGGCCCGGTGTTGAGGGCTTTACAGCCGGAGATACGGTTTGCACGGTTCAGCCCCCGATAGGGGCATATGCTGAAGAACGGCTCTACCCGGCAAACAAACTTGTTCAGGTGCCCGAGGATATCGGGCTGTCCCACCAGGAACTCGCCTCCGTTCTCATCAAGGGCATAACCGCCCAATTCCTTCTGCACGAGACCTACGAGTTAAAGGCCGGAGAGACGGCCCTGATCCATGCGGCGGCCGGCGGTATGGGCCATATGCTGTGCCCGTGGGCAAGGCATATCGGGGCGACCGTAATCGGAACAGTCAGCACCGAGGAGAAGGCGAAGATCGCCCGGAACCTGGGCTGTCATCACGTGGTCAATTATGCGACGGAGGACTTCGGGACAAGGGTTCGGGAGTTGACCGACGGCGAGGGCGTGCACGTGGTTTACGAGAGCATTGGGAAGGCGACGCTTCGCAAGTCACTCAAGACCCTCAGACGGCGGGGGATGTGTGTTGCCTACGGTCACGCATCGGGGGTTCCGGAGCCCGTGGATCTGGTCTCAGAGCTCGGGGCGCCCGGCTCCCTCTTCATCACCCGTCCCGCGATTTGGGACTATCTCACCCCCCGCAGTGCGCTGCTGAAGTCTGCCAGCGGCGTGTTCGATGCTCTTCGGAACGGAATCATCAAGCCAAACGTCGGCAAGGTCTTCCCTCTGTCGGAGGCGGGTGAGGCGCACCGCTACATGGAGGCGCGGAAGACCATCGGGGCAATTGTTCTCGTCCCGTAGACCGAAGTCTTATCACTATAGCGACGGTTTCAGAGGACCGGCATCCATCTGATCGAACTGGCGAAGAAACGCCGCGAACCCGCGGGCGGAAGCGTCGAGGAGTTGCTTCCCCTTGTCCTTGGTTGCGAGCCTCGCGTCGCCCGCCGCGCCTTGTTCATTCAGGTCTTCCATCAGCCAGCCGACCTTTACGGGGCCTGCGACGCCGATGCTGGGGAATTGTTGAGCCCAGTCCTCCCCCGTTGACCGAAAATCCTCCGCCCGGCTCATGTCGACGAGGTCGGGACGGATGTCCAGCATCGCGCTGGTTTCCCCCTCGCCGCCGTGGATGCCGTGGCGGTAGTCGCGCGCGCTGACGACGGTCTCCGACGCGCTGAACTGGTAGCTTGAGCAGTGCGCCACCAGAAGGCCGTACTGCTGCCGCAGATCACGGGCCACAATATCCATCGCCGAGACGTTGCCGCCGTGACTGTTCAGGAGAACCAGCTTCTTCACCCCGGCGCGGGCCACACTGGCACCGATCTCGATCCACACCCGCATGACCGTTTCGGCAGAGAGGGTCAGCGTGCCGGGGAAGGAGATGTGCTCGTTGCTCTTGCAGACGGCTTGCGTCGGCAGGAACAAAACCGACAGGGGATCGTCCAGAAGCGGGATCGTCCGCTCCACCACCGCATCGACTATGTCCCGGTCGACCGAGACGGGAAGGTGGGGGCCGTGCTGCTCGATCGCCCCCAGAGGCAACACTGCGATGGTCTTGGGATCCAGGTTGCGGAAGGCTTCGACCGAGAGATCCGACCAGTATCCGCGATGCTTCACGACACGGCCTCGTCAGTTGCCTTGGCGGCGATCACCTCGACCTCCACCTTGAACTCCGGACGGGTGAATCCGCTGACGATCATTAGGGTGGAGGCCGGGGGCGGGTCGACCGCTGCCGTAAAAGCGTCGCGGGCCGCCATATATCCGGCCATGTGCGCCCGGTCGGTGACGTAGGCATTGATACGGATGATGTCAGAAGGCGACATTCCCGCCTCGGCCAACACTTTGCCAATACTCTCGAAGCAGACGGCCGCCTGATCTTCCGCGCTATCTGGGATGGTGTCGTCTGGGGATATGCCGAGTTGGCCGGAACTGAACAGAAGGTCCGCTCCGGCGCGCACCGCCACCCCGTGGGAGTACCGCGCGAAAGGCGGGCGGATACTCCCCGGGGTGAGGTGGGACAGGATCGACACGGCAGGCCTACTCGGCCGGGACCGCTTCGGTTTCTGCGTCCTTGATGTTGATGACCGGCTCCATGCGGGAGAGGATATCCTCCGCAAGGTGGCACTTGATGCTGTGGCCGGACGCCAGGGTCTGCACCGGCGGCACATCCTTCTCGCACAGCCCGCCCGGGACTTGGTCCTTGTACCGGCACCGGGTCTGGAACGGACACCCGGTCGGCGGGTTCAGGGCCGACGGAATGTCGCCTTCGAGGACGATGTGCTTCTTCTCGACACTGGTGTCCGCGATCGGAATCGCCGACAGCAGAGCCTCGGTATAGGGATGGTAAGGCGGTGCGAAGATCTCGTCCGTCGTTCCCTGCTCCACGATATGCCCGAGATACATCACCACCACCCGGTCGGAGATGTAGCGGACCACCGACAGATCATGGCTGATGAACAGCATCGTCGTCTTGGCTTCCCGCTGGATCTCCATCAGGAGTTGGGTCACCGCCGCTTGGACCGACACGTCCAACGCGGAGACGGGCTCGTCCGCGACAACCACCTTGGGTTGTCCGGCAAAAGCGCGGGCGACGCCGATCCGCTGCTTCTGACCGCCAGAGAGTTGGCGGGGCATGCGGGCTTCAAACGCCCTGGGCAGCTTCACGAGATCAAGGAGTTCCAGCATCCGCTCCCGGCGCTCGTCCTGGGTGTTGCCGATGTTGAACTTCTCGAGCGTCCGGATGATTTGAGAGCCGACCGTGTGGCTTGGATTCAGCGTGTCGAACGGGTTCTGGAAGACCATCTGAATGGAAGAGACGGTCTCCGTTCCCCGTTGTTCGACCTCCTTGTCGCCGATCTCCACATTGCCCAGCAGGACCGTGCCCTCGGTTTTTGTCTCCAGCCCGAGAAGGACCTTCGCGAGGGTGGATTTGCCGCAACCGGACTCGCCGACGATGGCCACCGTTTCCGCAGACCGCGCATCGAAGGTGATGCTCTCGTTCGCTTTCACGGTGCGGGCATCGCCGCCACCGAAGATCGCGTTGGCCGAGACCGAGTAGTACTTCTTGAGGTCCCGGATGGAGAGTACAACCTCGCCCGGCGGGACCGGGTCGGACACGTTCTCCCGCTCCGGCTCGGCATTCCAGTCGATGTCGTTGATCCTCTCACACCGGGATTGGTGCCGGTCGCCCACATCCACGTCCTGCATCGGGATTTCCCGGTGATTGCAGACACCCTCTTTGAAGTGGCTACAGCGTGGACCGAAGTTACAGCCGAACGGCCGCTGGTGAGGAAGCGGGAGCTGTCCCGGAATGGAGATCAGCGGCCGCGCGTTCTTGTCGGTGCCAGGCAACGGGATCGAGTTGAACAGCCCCTGGGTATAGGGGTGCCGCATCCGGTCGAACACGTCCTTCACGTTGCCGACTTCGACCGCCTCGCCGGAGTACATGACCGTGATGCGGTCGCAGGTCTCCAGGATCAGGCCGAGGTTGTGGGAGATGAACAGCATCGAGGTGCCGGTCGTCCGGCCAAGCTCTTTGATGAGCTCGACGATGCCAGCCTCGACCGTCACGTCCAGCGCGGTGGTTGGCTCATCCAACAGCAGAAGGTCCGGGTTCGACAGCAGCGCCATCGCGATGACGATACGCTGCTGCTGGCCGCCTGAGATCTGGTGGGGATACGCCTCCATCACCCGGGGTGGGTCGGGAAGGCGGACCTTCTCCAGCATCTGAAGCGACCGCTCGTACGCCTCTTCCTTTGAGACGTTCTCGTGGATGATCGGCACCTCCATGAGCTGCCGGCCGATGCGCATGGCCGGGTTCAGGCTCGCCATCGGCTCCTGATAGATCATGGCGATCTTGGAGCCGCGGATCTGCCGCAGCTCCTCCGGGCTCATGTCACCCATATCGCGGCCACGATACTTGATGCGGCCGTGGGTGATCTTACCCTTGTTGGAGAGGTCCCGCATGATGCCCAGGGCCACGGTCGACTTGCCGCAGCCGGACTCCCCCACAAGCCCCATGACTTCGCCTGGCATCACGCTGCAGGAGAAGTCCATCACCGCCGGGATCTCCGTATCCCGGGTCATGAAGGAGATGTGGAGGTTTTCGATTTCGAGGATTGGTTCCGTCATCGTCTCTCTCCTAGTCCTTCAGGCTTTCTTCACGCAGACCGTCGGCCAACAGATTGAGGCCGAGCACCAGCGACATGAGTGCGAGTGCGGGCGGTAGGGCGAGGTGCGGATAGATCGGCAAGAGCTTGCGGCCCTCGTTGATGGTCATGCCCCAGTCCGGGCTTTCCGGGCTGACGCCGAGGCCGAAGAAGCCGAGGGTGCCGAGCAGGATGGTCGTGTAGCCAATACGCAGACAGAAATCGACGATCAGCGGACCACGGGCGTTCGGCAGAACCTCCCACAGCATGATGTACCAGGGCTGCTCTCCCCGGGTCTGGGCCGCGGCCACGTAGTCCCGGGTTTTGATATCGATGGTCAGGCCCCGGACGATACGGAAGACCGTGGGCGAGTTCACGAACACCACCGACACGAAGATGTTGAGCAGGTTCGGGTCCATGTAGAAGACACCGAGCGGATCCATGTTGAAGGCAAGGCCCGAATAGGCCCAGAACCCGATCACCAGCGTGACCGCCAACATCCACATGAGCTTCTGTGGCTGCTCCTTGTAACGAGAGTAGAACAGCATGACGAAGAAGATGATCGGGAACAGGAACAACACGCCCGCGAGCCAGAGCGGCACGCCGGTCGACCGAACCTCCGGTGTCACCAGCAGGTAGAACAGCAGGATAACCGGGAAGGCGAGGACCAGGTTGGCGATGAAGCTCAACACGGTGTCCAGGCGCTTGCCGTAGTACCCGGCCGGCAGACCGAGCGTGATCCCAACCATGAAGGCGAAGATCGTCGCGGCAGGTGCGATGGCGAGCACGGTGCGGCTGCCCATGACCATGCGGCTGAAGATATCCCGGGCGAGGTTGTCGCCGCCGAGGAGGTAGTAGGCCCCCTCGACACCGCGTACCGGGGTGCCGGGTTTCTTGTTCTTCATGCCCGAGATTTGGTCGAGCGGGTCCATGGTGACGATCATGTCCGCGAAGATTGCCGTCAGCGCCCAGAACAGCACCAGGATCAGGCCAACCATGCCGATCCGGCTGTCGTAGAGCTTGCCGTAGAGGCCAAGCTTCTTCTTGAACATGTATGAGATCGCCAGGATCAGCGCGAGGCCGATCCAGACGGGGGTGAACTGGATCAGGATCTGCGCCGTGATCTCGAGACCGGTCAAACGTTCCATGTCGGCCTCCTCAGTTCACGCGGACGCGCGGGTTGAGGAAGACGTAACCGATATCCGATATCAGCTGCGTCACCACAACGACGATCACCGCAACGCTCGAGCAGGCCATCAGCAACTCGATGTCGTTGTTGCCGGCAGCCTGGACCAGGGTCCAGCCGAAGCCCTTGTAGTTGAACAGGGACTCGACGATGACCACACCGGTCAGCAGCCACGGGAACTGAAGCATGATGACCGTGAACGGCGCGATCAGCGCGTTCCGAAGCGCATGCTTCAGGACCACCGAGGGAAAGGCGAGACCTTTAAGCCGGGCTGTCCGGATGTACTGGGCTGTCATGACCTCAGCCATCGAGGCCCGGGTCATGCGGGCGATGTATCCCATGCCATAGAGCGCCATTGTGGCGACCGGTAGTGTGAAGTTCTCGAATGTCAGACCGTCCATTGCCGACGCGGACGTTCCCTTGAACCATTTCAGGCCGCCGAGGGAACTCGCGAACACGACGATCAGGACGACGCCGGAAACATATTCCGGTGTCGACGTGGACAGAATGGAGAAGGTGGAAAGACCGCGGTCTGTCTTGGAGCCCTCCCGCATCCCCGCAAGGACGCCGACGATCAGCGCCATGGGCACCATCACGACCATCACCCAGAACATAAGTTTGCCTGTCAGGGCCAACTTCCGGGAGATGATGCCGCCAATGTCTTCCTTGAAAACGCTGGAAAAGCCGAACTCACCCTGAATGACGCCGCAGAATGTCGCCGCTTCATCCTTGGAGATGCCGCCACGGAGACACCGGCCCGTAGGGTTGCCCTGAGCATCCTCGCCGGTCCAACCGGGGGCGACGCCGAGCCACTCGCCGAAACGAATCATGAGTGGCTGACGATAGCCGTTATTCTGCAGCCAATTCTCGACCTGCTCGTCGGTCATGCGCTGGTTGCCCTCGCTCTTCGCGAGTTTCTCCAGGTTCGGATCGAGATTGGTTAGGAAGAAGACCACGAAACTGAGGCAGAACGCGGTCAAAAGCATAACCCCGCTGCGCTTGAGCAGAAAACGGCCCATTACGTACACCCCCCGTGTCGAATGGCATCAAAAACAAGCTGATAAAGCTGAAAAGGGGCCGTGTTGGCGGCCCCTTTTCTTATGCTCGGATCAGGTCCAGTGGATTTCCGAGGGGTGGATCTCAAAGGAGATGTGCATCTGCCCACCCTTCAGGTTTTCCTTGGTGTGATTGTAAAGCTTCCGCCAATACGGCTGGATGGTCACACCCTCGTCCTGCATGATCTTCTCGATCTTCGCCATGATCGCGCGCCGTTTCTCGACGTCTGCAACGGCGAGCGCGTCGCCGAGCAGCTTGTCAAACTCGGCGTTGGCGAAGCCGGTCTCGTTCCAGGCCTCACCGGAGCGATAGGCCAGCGCCAGAACCTGTACACCCAGCGGGCGGTGGTTCCAGTTGGTCGACGAGAACGGATACTTCGCCCAGTCGTTCCAGAACGTGGAACCAGGCAGAACCGTCCGCTTGACGCCGATGCCCGCCTTGCGGAGCTGGTCGGCGACCGCGTCGGTGGTGTCTTTGCGCCAGCCGTCATCGATCGAGATCAGCTCGTGCTCGTAGTCGCCCATGCCGGCTTCTTCCATGAGCTTCTTGGCAGCGGCACCGTCGACGGTGAGCGGCGGAAGCTTGGCGTATTCCGGATGGACAGGCGAGACATGGTGGTTCTCGGCGATATCGCCGCGACCCGAAATGCCCAGCTCCATGCAGACCGCGTTGTCCACGGCCAGCGCCAGCGCGCGGCGGACCCGGGCATCGCCGTACGGCTTCTTGCCGTCGACCTCAACCGCCTGGTTCGGACGGATGACGATCGTCGCCGCCGTGGTGACGTTGTGCTGCACCCAGCCATCGAGGCCATCGAAAAGCTCGATGAACTCACCGGAGCTCTCATAGACCATGTCGATCTCATCGGCGTCCGCCGCTGCGACGAAGGCCGCCGGGTCGGTGCCGTAGTCGATGAACTCAATGCGGTCCATGAACGCGCCGTTGCCGGCATCCCACCAGGTGTGGTCCTCATTGCGGACGAGCACGCCCTTCTCACCGACAGCGAGCGACTCCGGCTTGTAGGGGCCGGTGCCGATCGGGTTGGTCAGCATGGTGTCGGCCGTGTGCGACTTGTGCACGATGGCAGCCGGATAGTCGGCCATGCCCGGGATGATCGTGATGTCCGGGGAGGGCAGGTTCAGCTTCACGGTGTGGCTGTCCACGACCTCAATCGCGCCGTCGATCGCCTTGTTGGTGTTGGCGTCGATAAGGGTCGCGAAACGGCCGGCCATCGAGTTGCCCTCGACGGTCTTGTCACACCACATGCCGATGTTGCGGGCCACGTCCTCGGCGGTGAAGTCATCGCCGTTGTTCCACTTGACGCCCTTACGGACGTTCAGCGTGTAGGTCTTGGCGTCATCGCTGATGGACCAGCTCTCAAGCAGCTTGCCGTCGAAGGTCGCATCGTTGTTGTACTGAACCAGATACTCAAGCCAGCCGCGGCTGAAGTTGGCGATCTGGCTGCAGTCGAAGGTGCGCGGGTCTTTCAGGGCCCGGACTTCCATCTGGATGCGGACCGAGCCGCCCACTTTGGCGTGGCCGCCGGCCTTCGCCTCGGGAGCCGCAAGGCCGAGCATCGCATAGGCCGTCGCGGTGGTCGCACCGAAGGCACTGGCCATGGCCAGGAACTCACGGCGGCTCCGGCCATCGCCCTCATGACGGACGATTT
Organism: Thalassobaculaceae bacterium; assembly: GCA_963691835.1. GTDB lineage: Bacteria > Pseudomonadota > Alphaproteobacteria > Thalassobaculales > Thalassobaculaceae. Next base: position 486,323 of record OY829383.1, on the reverse strand, counting down.
CCGCCATGTCGACGATATGCTGCGGCAGAGACGTGCCGTCTTTCTTCGTGAACTTCATTCGTATTCTCCTTCCTGTTCGGCTGTACGGCGGGTCTAGGCGCCCGCTTGGTGTGTTCGTCGGGCAATCTCCCTACGGTAGTCCCCTTCGAGGGTTGAACGGTCCCGGAAATGTTCCCGGGTCGCCGGTCCGATGCAAATTCCGACATTCATCTGTCACGATGCCCCGGACCAGCCTTCCGACGCAACCGCCTCTGAGAGAAGTTCTGGGGGAGTAAGGCCTCCTCCTATCAACTCAGAGGTGAAATTGGCTGCGCAGATCAGTAAATTCTCGAATCTCGCGTGGTCGACCAGTGTTTTCTTAACGCCGATTGCGTCGGCGGCGTCGGTTGCCACGCATCGTAGCCATCGGCCCAGGGGTGGATCGAGATGTCCCACCAACACCGCATGCGCCAAGGCATTCAACGGATCGTGTCGTCCTGTCGGACAGAATGCGTCCCGGACATTGTCGGTGCCCACCACGATGCGCACGCCGGCCGCGGCCAGCTCCCTGAGCCGCGTCATGCCGCGCCGGACCGGGCTACCGTCACGCCGGTCTTGAAGATAGAGGTTGGTCGTTGGCAGCGCCGCGACAAACACCCCAGCCCGCGCCAGCTTGTCGATAAGGCGGCTGCATGCCTCACCGTCCAGGGTCGCGAGGCTTAGCGCGTGGCCGCATAGAACCGGGCCCTCGAATTTTGCGGCCAAAGCAGCATCCGCAATCGTTTCCAAACCGTCCTGGCCGTCCTCCAGGCTCTCGTCGACATGGAAGTCGAGCGCGAGACCAAAACGGTCCGCAAGGGCGAAGACCAAATCTAGCTTGGGACGCTTCTCCTCATGGTGCAGGACGAGAACGCCAAGCGCACCCCCGTCTGCCGCGACCCGCCGGGCGATCGCCTCGGCGACCGGGGGATCCGCGAACACGTCCAGTCCGACGAGAGGACAGGGCTGCAACTGGACCCGGTCCCGCCAATCTTTGGCCAGACTTGTTATCACCTCCCAGGCGATTGGCGGCGCCGCTCCGAACGAGCCCCAGTCGACGTGGCTCCTGACCGCCCCGCATCCCGCGTCGACGAGTTCCGTCAAGCCGCGCTCGGCACGACCGCGGACATCTTCTTCAGTCCAGTTCGCCTTGTCGTCTGCCTGGGCTGAGATCGCCGCCATCAGATCGCCGCCGACCGCAGGCAGCCGGTCAACGGTATGACACTTGTCGAGATGACAATGGGCCTCGACGAGCCGCGGGAGCACGATCCGTCCATGCCCCTCGAAGGTCCGGACGTCGCCCCTCAGAAACTGACTTCGATCGCGGGGTGCGCGCAGTCCGACCACCGCGCCGTCGTCGATCAGAAGGTCACCCGTCAGGCAGTCCCCTCTGACGTCTCCCCCGAAGCCGTCCACATCCGTTACCAGATCCATTGGGACCACCACGTCTTGCAAGACGACAAGTGACTGAGATCCGGTGCAGACGGCGGCGGTGCACATCAGGGATCGCCCGCCCGGCCGAACAGTTTGGACAAGAAGGCGTAGAACCAATCCGCCTGGGCGGCGTCATGTGCCGCCATCAAGGCGTTCTGCTCTTCCTTCGCTTGAATGCCCGGACGCCCCTCCAGCCAGCTCTCCCGCTGCTGCCAACGGCGGAAGCCCTCGATGGTCACTTCGGGATGGAACTGCAGGCCGTAAACCTTCTCACCGACCGAAAATGCCTGGTTCGGAAACAACGCGCTCGAGGCGAGATGTTTTGCCCCGTCGGGGATCGAAAAAGTGTGGAAGTGGGACTGCACGCACCAGACCGGCACCGTCATGAAGTCTTCGGCCCCTTCGCTCGGATCGATCCGGTAGTACCCGAACTCCGCCTTTCCTTCCGACGTGGCGCCAACCTCTGCGCCGAGATGGTAGGCGATCATCTGTGCGCCTTGGCAGATTCCGAGCACCGGGATGTCCGCCTTCAGGCTTTGATCAATCCAACGATACTCATCGGCCAGGAACGGGTGCTTGTCCGTGTCATAGGCGTTGAACGGCCCGCCGTGGATGACGGTCCCGGCGACACTGCCGTCGATGTCACCGAGCGGCTCACCTTTAAAGGGGCGGCGAATATCCGGCTCATAACCCGCTTCCACGACGTAGGTATGAACCCGGTCGTCCGGTGGATCCTCGCCATGACGGATGATCAACACCCGTTGCGTCATCGCCCTCAGTCTCCCCATCCCTGTGCCCAACGGGCCGGTTTTCCGACCTCTTTTGGCTTATTCGGTGCCAATGGCCAGCAGCACCAGTGTCGAGACCCCCCAGATCGCCAACTGGAAGTGGGTGTTCTGAGCCCCCTCGTGGCAATACCAGTATGCGAAGTGATTCCCCGCGATCAGAAATCCTGACCAGACCCCGGTGAAACACAGCACACCCAACATCGCCATCGTGCGCGCCTCAACCCCACCGGCGTAGCCGAGAAGTGCCGAAATCATCCATCCCAAACCGACCCAGAGTGCGACACAGGCGACCAACTCCGACATCACGATCAACCTGAACATGAGCCGGTGGATCGCTGGGTTCTCGATCCGCCGGTGCGCGACCATTGCGTAGTCGTCGGGAAAGCTCTCCCGCATTCGGTCGAGGCGAAGCACCTGGGCGCAGAACTCCCCATTCATTGATGGATACAGAAGGTTGTCCCGCAGCCCCAAGGTGAGCCAGAGCGTCAGGAAACCGGTGGCGCCGGTCTGCGCGACGAAGAGCATCGTCTCGAATGAGATCATTGCGTGCATTCGGCTTCCCCCTGGAACCGAGTGGTCACATTTGCGTGCGCGGCGGTCAGCCAGCCGCGCGCCGCATTCCTTCGTAATGCCATCCGCCGGCACTGTCGTAGACGTAGTCGGGATCTTCCCAGCCGATCATCTTGCCCGGGTTGAGAAGGCCGCTGGGATCATATTCCCGCTTCAACGCCAGCCGCGCGGCATCCGGTCCGCTGCTGTTACCTTCTTCGTAGGTGTAGGCGTGGGGGTTGTAGCAGGTGCACCCCAGCGCCTCGAGATCCCGGACCACTGTCTTCAAGCGCTCCTCCGTCGTGTAGCGGTAGACGGGAAGGAAAGAGGCGTAGACATGGCCTGCTGCGCGGACGAACTCCACATGCCCAAGGATCTCTCCGTCATAGCGTTCGGCAATCGTTGCTAATGCGCCAAGCGGGTCCGCTTTGGGTGTCCCAACCTGGAGATAGGTCATCTCCGGATCGGTTTTCAGTGCGTGCAGCGTGGTGTGGTTCCACGTCAGGTGATGAAGGTGCGGCAGGCCGCGTTTCGCTTCGGGAGGTGTTAGGTCCGAGCGGAACGCAATCCGGCCACCATGCCGCTCGATCTCATCGACCAAAGGTCCGACGGCGTTGGGCGCGGCGAGGCTGCAGAGGATGTTGTCACCCTCGCCATTGAAGAACTTCCTGTGCAGGCGGAAGTATTTGTAGGGAATGGGTGCCTGGATCGCCGCAAGTTCCCGCAGGAACAGACCCTGGTGATGTGCCAAGCGCCAGCCGGCGTCCAGGCTCCGCTCCCAGGTGTCGAATGTGGCGATGACCTCGACCCAGTTCTGGGCTGGCGCCAAAGCAATCTCGACCTCCGTGATGACACCGTTCACTCCGTAGGAATGATGGACGGCATCAATCTCCTCGCCGGTCAGATCGATCAGTCTCGGGTTCTCCTCCATGGTCGCGATCCTGAGCCTCAGAAGGTTTCCAGGCTCCCGCAGCATCCCCCAATGAAGAGAGCCGACGCCTCCAGAGCCCCCCGCGACGAAACCGCCGATGGAGGCGATCTCGCGTGTCGAGGGGAACATTCGAAGCTCTTGGCCGCTTTCCTCACGGGTCTGTTCCTCGATCTTGCCGAGCAACGCTCCGGGTTCCACGACGGCACGGCCATCATCGATTTGGATCACCCGGTCCATGTTCCTGGTGTCCAGAACGACGCCACCGGCAAGCGGCATGCACTGCGCATAGTTTCCGGTGCCGCGTCCCCTTGGCGTGACGGGAATCCCAAGGGTGAAGCACGCCGACAGAACCTGGACGACCTCCGCTTCACTTCGGGGTGCGACAATTAGGTCGGCCCGGACGTGCTCCAGCTTCTCTTTTAGGATCGGGGAGTACCAGTAGAAATCCCGGCTCTTGCCGCGAATGCGCTTCTCGTCGGCCTCAAACGGAATATCACCCAGCTTGGCGATGAGGTCATCAATGTTCGACATGGTGAGAACTCTCGAAACTCAGGCTAGAGGATGACTAAGCGGCTCTTCCGCGAACGGCGGACAGGCCGTCGCTTTCCACAACGGAACAGCAGATGCTTGAGAGATGGCGGGCCTGCTCGTAGGGCCAGGGTCGGCCCCGGTGAAGGGCGGCACGTTCGTCCCAGATCAACACGTCCCCCGGGGTCCAGGACTGGGTGTAGACGTATTTCGGCTGGGTACAGAAGGTGACAAGCTCGTCGATGAAGGCCTCGGAGGCGGCATCATCCAGACCTTCGACCTTATAAGCGTGGGAGGCGATATAGATGGCCTCCTCTCCCGTAACCGGGTTCGGCCAGATGGCGCGCCAGACCTGGTCGGGCCATTTGGTGAACATCTGCTGTTTGGCCAGTTCCTCGGAGATCTTGATGCGGGAATGGCCATAGCGGTGCCAGATGACGGCGTCTCTCGCGCGTTCTTTCAGATCTTCCGGCATATCCTTCCAGGCCGCCCGGGTCGAGGCGAGTTCCGTCTCACCGCCGCTGTCCGGCACGATGCGGGCCATCAGGATGTTTACGAGTGCTGGGACCGGCAGAAATGTGCTGTCCGTATGCCAGAGCTGGTTGGCAATCAGATTGAGGGTGTGGAGGTCGTCGGCGGCCGTGACACCCCCGTCTTTGGTGACGTTGGACACCTGGGGAACCTCGAAGGGCGCGCCCTCCGGCTTCTCGTCGGCGAGGCGGTCTTCCAGTGGACCAAAGAGGGAGGCGAGCCGGACATGATCTTCCGGTGAAAGATCCTGGCCCCGGAAAAGGAGAGCCGTATGCCGCTCGAACGCGTCGCGGATTTCCGGATAAAGCGTGTCAGCGGTGACGTCCCGCAGGTCGACGTCCATCACCTCGAGGCCGAATGTCTCCGTCAGCGGCTTTGTGTTGAGTTTGTTCATTGTTCCGCCTTCCCTCGTCACGGATTCTGGGTGGATGTCTTGTTGGGCTTCACGAGCGTCAGTCCGGTGAGCATCAGGACCAGCGCGAGCCAGATCCAGGCCGAGTGGGACTCCCCGTAGAACAGCATGCCGAGTGCGACGCCCGAGCCGGTCACGATGTAGCCGACCTGAGAGGCAAAGACGGATCCCGCATTCCCGATCAGCCACACGAAACCGAAGTATGCGAACACGTGGAGGCCCGAGACCGCGATGATGGCGAGTTCCGGCGGTCCGAGCGGGGTCAGGTCCACCCGGGTCTCCGCGAACAGCAGGGAAGGAGAAAGCAGAAGGAATGCACCCCAGCTCAACCCGCACATGATGGTGAGGGGGCCGCACCGGTCCGGTGTGTTCCTCGCGATGAATACATTCTCCGCCGCATAGGAGAGTGAGACGACGACCATCGCCAAGACCCAAGGCACCTGCTCCGGCTCCGGAAGGCTGCTTTCCGGCAGGGCGATCACCAGAACCGCCGTGGCTCCTAGGGCGAGGCCGAGAAGTCGCTTGCCGTCCGCCCGCTCCATCCGAAGCAGCAGCGAGAACAAGAGTGTCGCCATGGGAACCAGGCTCAGAACGATGACGTTCACGCCGACCGGCAGATGACGGTAGGACTCATACGACAGGGTGTTGGGCAGCGCGGTCCCGAGAAGGCCGCAGACGAGATAGAAGAAAAGATGACGCGGTTTCGTCGGAAAGGGCGCCCGGGTTGCCAACAGGATGGCGGTCAAGACGACGGCTCCGATGGCCGTGCTGCTGAAATTGACGCCAAAAGGGTGATGCCCGGTGGAGACCGCGAGCTTCGACAGTGGCCCCGTCGCCCCCCAGGCGAGCCCGATCACTATCAGAACAGCCCAAAAGAAAAGGCCGTGCCGTGGGGTATCAAGCTGTGGGGTGAGGGCGGTCATCGGGACTCCTGTCGATTGAGGACAGGCTCTGTTATCCCGGTGCCATGGGTATCCCGGACATGACACTCGTCTTGGTGGATGTCAAGCCGTCCGCTTCAGTTTTCCGGTGGTTTGAGAGCAGCATAGATGTCACCGGATCCGATCTCCGGCGGCACGGCTGCGAGCTGGTGCCGCATCTCCTCGGCGGTTGCCCAGCCATCGGGCAAGGTAAAGGTTTCGGCCGGTGACAGGGCAAACTTGTAGGGCCCGAGCGTTTCCAGGATCGAGAGACAGACTTCCGCGCGGCCCTGCTGGCCGTTGAGGAACTCGAACGAAAGGGCCGGGATCGGCTGAGACAGCCCGCGGAGAACATCCGCCTCCGCCGCCTCCACGTCGATCTTAACAAATGCGGGCAAGCCGTGATCTGCGATCAACTGATCGAGCGTGGTGACAGTAACCTCGCCCGCTTGGTCCCAATTCACATCGGTGAAACCCTGTGTCGTCCTCGCCTCCTGGACCCAGTCTCCCGCAAGCGTGGTCAGCATCGGGTTCCCGGTGCTGTAGTGGATCGTCATTCGGCCCGGGCGCTCGCTGACAGCGAGTGGGAGGCGGGTGACCCGCCGGTCCCTGCCGTACATCAGGGCCATCACCCGTTGCAGCGAAGGGTTCGGTTCGATTGCGACGACATTCGCGCCAAGTGTTCGAAACCATCCAACGCGTCCGCCCGTATGAGCCCCGATGTCGAAAACCAGATCTCCCGGCGAGACAAAGCGACGGTAAAGCGCGATGCCCCGCCGCCGTTTTGGAAAGTCGAGATGGTAGACGGCGATCGAGCGGGCGAGGCCCCTCAGGTCACGCAACATGAGCCCTCGCGCGGGACGACGGCCAGGGACAGCGATGCGGTCGCGCGGCCGTTCAGGGAGAGAACGATTTATTGATGATATAGCCCACCACGGCCATTCTTTCTTCCGCCGTATAGACCTCGTCCCAAGCGGGCATTTTCCGGAAGCCGTTGGTCACCCGGTCCCAAACGAAATTCGGGCGTTTCCGGTACCGCTTCGGTTTGAGCTTCGGCGCCTTCCCTGGATAGGCGTTCTTTCCGTGGCAATGGGCGCACTGTTCGACCCAAACGCGTTTCCCCTCAGCGACCACGTCGTCTCGCGCAAGGTACTCGGCGGTCATCTCCGGCGGCGGTGGGATCTTGTCCTTCTTCTTCTTGGTGGCGGCGTCGGCGGCCGATGTCCCTAGACCTATGGCGGCGACGAGGAGAAAGGCAGCGACCGCTTTCCAAGCGTTGGTTTTCATCAAGCTAACCCCAACAGAACAGGTTCGGTTTGATTGAAAAGGCCGGAGCCTGGGACAGGCTCCGGCCGGAAGATCGGGTTCGTCGCGTGGCGAGGAACCTTAGTTGGCAGGAACGATCTTGTAGATCGTGTCCTGGCGGCCATTCGGGCCCGTCGTGACAGACGTCAGCGCGTAGACCTCACCCGCGTTGTCCTGGGCGAAGGCAAGGATGTAAGGCTTCTCGCCCTCCATGTTCACGACGTTCGCGACGTCCATCGACCATCCGCCGCTCGTCGACTTGGAGCCGATGAAGATCTGGCCGTGCATGGTGCCGAAGCTCTTCGACCAGTCGCCGAAGATCATCTTGCCGTCCCAAGCACCGTGGCTGCCGCGATAGACGTAGCCGCCGGTGACGGATATGCCGAGGCAGCCGTCAGGCTTCGCGGTGCAGTTCTTGTACTCAAGGATCGGCATGGTGAGGCCGGCCTTTTCGCAATCGGCCGGATGCTCATTCGGGTTGACGTAGTCGAAGCACTTGGAGGCTTCCATCACGCGCCAACCGAGGTTCGCACCGTTGCTCACCTTCGAGATCTCTTCGAAGCTGTTCTGCTGAACGTCGCCGCAATAAAGCGAGTCGTCCTTCATATCGAAGGAACACCGCCACGGATTCCGGAGGCCGTAGGCATAGATCTCCGGCAGGGCGTCGTCATTGCCGACGAACGGGTTGTCCGCAGGGATCGCATAGGGGTGACCGCCGTCCACATCGACCCGAAGCATCTTGCCCAGATGGGTCAAGAGATCCTGGCCGTTGCCGAGGGTCACGTTGTGGCCGATCCCCCAGTCGTTCGCATAACCGCCATCGCCGGTCGCGATGTAGAGGTAGCCGTCCTTGCCGAACCCGATCCAATGGCCGTTGTGGTTGAACTGTGGCCAGTCGATCGCGGTGATCACCCGCTCAGACTGAAGATCCGCCGTATCCGGATCGTCCGCTGAGACCTGGAATTCCGAGACGAAGTTGGTATGCGAATACCAGAGCATCTTGCCGAGGTCGGCCTGGAAGTTCAGCTTGCCGCTATAGGCCAGATAGAACTTGCCGTTCTCAGCGAACTTCGGATGGAAAGCGATGCCGAGCAGGCCGCGCTCGTCGAAGTCATGGTGAAGGTCGACCAGCTTGTGGCGGATGTTGATGAACGGCTCATCCTGAAGAACGCCGTCCTCAATGATCCGGACGAGGCCGTGCTGTTCGATCACGAACATCCGGCTGTCGCCTTCGGGCTGGACCATGGCGAGCGGCGCGTTAACGCCGGACACGAACGGCTCCATCTTGACCTTGACTTCAGCGTTCGCGGCGCCCGTCACAACAAGTGCCGACAGGGCGGCTACAGCCGCACTTGCCCGCAAGGACTCATAGAATCCCATGGTACGTCTCCTTCCCTATCTGTTCGGCAACCGATGTCTAGACCGGTGCCATTTTTTTCTTGTTCGGGAAGTTTAAGGGCCTGCTGGCAACGTTGTCCAGCGACCCTTCCTACCTATTTATTCGAGACCTCGCCCGGATTTCGGCGCTTGGTCATCCGTTGAGGGCTGCCGCCGGAGCCCGAAAAAGAGCATCGCCGCCATCCATAGTGCTGCTGACAGCCCAAGGCAGACCGCAATGACGATCACAGGGTCTTCCGCTCCAAGATCGCCGACACCCGCGTAGATGAAACCCACAGGCACCGCTCCGGCGATCATTGCCGCCAACATGCGACGAACCGGCATGGCCGCCAGCCCGGCAGACATGGCCACGGCCTCCGCAAGCACGGGCAAGGACCTGGAAACAGCGATGATCCATCCCCCCTGGTGCGCGAAAAGACGGTCGGCGACCCCGAGCGCATCGGCGCCGGCGAGCCTGACCGCCAGCCGCCGTCCCAAGGCGCGGCAGATCGCGTAGCCGAGAAGCCCATTCGCCAGCAGACCCGCGACCGCGATGACCCCACCAAGTACGGTGCCGTAAACGATCCCCAGGACGCCGATGACCACCGAAGAGGGAATTGGCATGACGATGTCGACCGCCAGCAAGCCGATCGCGATCACCCAAGCTGTCTCGCGGCTGCCCTCAAGCCAATCCCGCAGCTTCTCCTGGGACAGGACGGTTTCAAGCGCGTCTCCCCAGATCGCGAACGGCAGAACGATCGTTGCCATGAGGAACAGAAGAACGAGGAGAAACCGGCCCATCGCCGGGTTCCGTCACTCGATGACCAGATGGTCCATGGACCGCAGACTGCCCGGCCGGGCGACAACGGGTTCCCGGCCGCCCCGGAGGATCGAGTTCCCCTCATACAACGTTCTCTGATCAATGGCGGGCGGGTTGAGCCAGTCGTCTTCGTTCATCTGACCACTCTGCCCATAGGCGTCGAGCGCATTCTGATAGCAGACCCGGCGAACCTGTTCCTCGGGAATGCCGCTTTCAATCGCGAGCTTCGCAGTTTTCGGCACGCCCAGAGGGTCGGAGATTCCCCAGTCGCATGCGCTGTCCACAATGATCCGCTGGCTGCCGTACTGCTTCAGGATCTCGACCATCCGCTTGTTGCCCATCTTGGTGCTCGGGTAGATCGAGAACGCCGCCCAGAAACCCCGCTGCAGGGTTTCGGCCACGGTCTCCTCATTGTTGTGATCGACAACGACCTTGGAGGGGTCCATGCCGTGTTCTTCGCACACGTCCATCGACCGGCTGGTGCCCCGCTTCTTATCCCGGTGGGGTGTGTGGATCATCACCGGCAGGTCGAGTTCCTTGGCAAGCTCCAACTGGGCGCGGAAGTACCGGTCTTCCAATTCCGTCTGCTCGTCGTAGCCGATCTCCCCGATGGCGACGACGCCTTCCTTAAGGGCGAACCGTGGCAGAATCTCCATCACGCCCTCTGCAAGCGCCTCGTTGTTCGCTTCCTTGGAATTGAGGCCGACCGTACAGTAGTGGCGGATTCCGAACTGACCGGCCCGGAACCGTTCGAAACCCATGATCGCGGACAGATAGTCCTCGTAGGTGCCGACATGGGTGCGGGGTTGGCCTTGCCAGAACGCGGGCTCGATCAATGCGACGATACCGGCGGCCGCCATGGCCTCGTAGTCGTCGGTTGTTCGCGAGATCATGTGGGCGTGCGGATCGATGAACATCATGGCGTTGGTCCTCCCAAGGGCCGTTCGTTCGGCCGCTCACTCTTTTGGTATCGCTTAGTCCCGAGCCTACTCAGCCTGATCGGCGAGGATCAAATCCCAGGTGATCTCCCCGGACGACACCTTGGCGGCGGCATCCGGGATCGTCGCAAGCACGGTTGCCGCCCGGACGTCGGGGCTGGCCGACAATGCCAGGGCCGCGGCGGCCTTCTCCCGGTCGGTTCCCTCGGTAGCGACTTTCTCCAGATCGTCCATCAGCCTGCCTTCGGCGAAGGGGCCGAGGCAGCGCCAAAGCTCCGGGGTCACCGGGCGACCGGCGGCCCAGCGTTCGTGGGCATAGTCGCTCAGGATCGTCGCGAGTTCCGCATTCGCAAGCTCGTCGAGGCCCTGCATGGGTGCCAGCGTGCTGTCGATGAAGAGCGCCTTGAGAACCATCTGGTTCCAACGGTTTTGGTCGAACCGCTCGCGCGGGAAGGGATTGTTGTGGGCGACCGCCTCGAACACGAAGCGAATATTGCCGCGGAGCCCTTCGGCCGCCTGATCTTCCAGCGCGGCCTGATGCTCGTAGAGGGGCAGCCCGCGATAAAGGGCGATCGCTTCCGCCACGTCGGCAGTCCGGCAGAGTTTCGAGAAACGTTCTGGAAAACCGTCGTCTCCCGTTCCCGCTGTCAGCAGAAGCAGAACGCGGGTTGCCTGATCGATGCTCCACCCGCGAGGATCCCACCCGGTGCGCGCGGCGTCCGCTGCGGCGAGGTCGTCGTCGCTCAGATCCAGGTCCGCTTTGCCAAGCTTTCTGGGCGCCATACCAAGCGCGATATGAAGGGTGCGATCGGCGTTGTCGGTTCGAACGGCGTCCAGCCGGTCCTCCAGCCACGCAACGCCCTCGTCCGGAAGCTGGCGTTTCAGCCACGTGAGAAGGAGCGATGCGGGTGTGTCGGCCATGGTTGTGTCCAGGAGACTCTTTTTGCTCATTCGAACGATAGGACCGGGTTTGCGGGAAAACAAGGCAGGCCCCATGATCGCCGCCGGTAGCGTCAGAGAGCACCCCGCGTTAGAACAAGGTTATGCAAGACACACTCGTCATTCTCGTCGTCGGTCTAACGCCGTCCCTCGTTGGGCCGCATACACCGAACTTGAAGAAGCTGGCCGACGCGGGCGCGATGCGGCCGCTGCACACCCCGATCCCGGCGGTGACCTGTACGTCCCAGTCGACGCTGGTCACCGGGCTGATGCCGAGCGAGCACGGTGCTGTCGCCAACGGATGGTATTTTCGGGATCTGTCCGAGGTCTGGCTTTGGCGGCAGTCGAACCGGCTTGTCGGCGGGGAGAAGATCTGGGAGGCGGGCAAGGCGCGGAACCCCGACTTCACCTGCGCGAAGATGTTCTGGTGGTACAACATGTACTCGACGGCGGATTGGAGTGCCACGCCGCGTCCGATGTACCCTGCCGATGGCCTGAAGATCCCCGATCACTACGCATGGCCGCTTGAACTGCGGGACGAACTCACCGCCAAGTTCGGGATGTTCCCCCTGTTCAAGTTCTGGGGGCCGATGACCGACAATTCCTCCAGCGACTGGATCGCCAAGGCGACGGTCCATGTGATGGAGACTAGGAACCCGACCCTGACGCTCTGCTATCTGCCGCACCTGGACTACAACCTCCAGCGCATCGGTCCGATCCCTGATCATCCCAAGATCGCCCAGGATCTCCGCGAGGTGGATGCCAATTGCGGGCTGATGATCGAGCATGCGGAGAAAACCGGTAAGGACGTCATCATCGTCTCGGAGTACGGGATCATGCCCGTCACCGATGCGGTTCACATCAACCGGGTCCTGCGAAACGCTGGCCTGATCACGGTCAAGGTCGAGATGGGCCGGGAGTTGCTGGACCCCGGAGCGTCCCCGGCGTTTGCGGTCGCGGACCACCAGTTGGCCCACGTCTATGTGCAGGACCCCGCCCGTATTGCCGAAGTAAAGGCGCTCTTGGAGGCGACGGACGGCATTGACGAGGTGCTGGACGCCGACGGCAAGAGGGAGCGCGGTCTCGACCATCCCAACTCAGGTGAGTTGGTTGCGATTTCCGCCGCTGACCGTTGGTTCAGTTACTACTACTGGCTCGACGATGCCCGGGCGCCCGACTTCGCGCCGACCGTCGATATCCACCGGAAGCCCGGCTACGACCCGGTCGAGTTGTTCCTCGACCCAGAGCTGACGTTCCCGATGGGGAAGGTCGCCCTTCACCTTCTTCGGAAGAACTTGGGTTTCCGCTCCCTGCTCAGCGTGATTTCGGTCAAGGACACCAAACTGGTCAAGGGACAGCATGGCCGCATCCCGGACGACCCGGACGAAGGGCCGCTGGTGATCAGTTCCCGGCCCGATCTGATGCCCGAGGGCACGGTTCAGGCCACCGACTTCAAGCGGATCGTACTGGACCACGTTTTCGGGCAGTAAGATCCGCCCGGGCTAGGTCCCCGGAACGTATTTTTGGAAAGCCAGGGTCAGGACGAACCCACCCAAGGCAACCAGGGCCAGGATCGGCTCTCCCGCCGCCATGATCACCATGGCGTCGAAGAGGCACATGCCTGCGATCAAACTGACGACCGCACGCGGAATGTCTCCGGGACCCCGGCGCTGCACGAGGCGCAGGGCGTAGTAAATCCAGGCGGCGAAGACAGCCAGCGGGCCGATGACCGTCATGTCCTGCTCTGTCGCCAGCCAAAGTCCGTAGACGACCGGGGCGGCCAGAAAGAACAGCGGCCACATATTCTTAACCGCGCCGATGTTCTCCTGCTTGGCGACATAGGTCAGACCGATCAAGTAGCAGAGCAACATTGCCGCCCCAATGAGCACGGTCTCAGGCAGCGGATTGGCGATGCAGTAAGCGGCGGTGGTGTAGACCAGCGCCCGGCACACCCCCATAACCACCGGGCTCAGCGGGTTGCTTTTATGCCAGGCGTTGTAGAGGACGATCGCGCCACACAGGGCGACCGCCGAAATCGTTGCGGCGGGATCGTTTTTCCAGTCACTTAGCTGCGTCGCGACAAGGACGACCCCGATCCCCAGCATCGCAAAACCGGCCACGAAGATGGTGCCGCGCGACACCCGGCCGGCGGGGATCGGCCGCTCCGGCCGCTCAATGGCGTCGATGCCCGCATCGAACGCATCGTTGAGGTACATGCCGCCGACATAGAACAGCGTCATGGCGAGCATGAGGATCAACAGGGCCTCGCCGCTGAGAACGCTGCCCGCGAGCACCATACCCGCAAGGGCGTTGGTCCAGACCGTCGGCAGGTTTGAGACACGGCCGAGTTTAAGCGCATCCATCCAGGTCATGCGCCCAGCCTCTCCCGAACCCAATTCAGTTCCCGCGCAATGGCGGCACCGACCGGCACGCCGCGATACTGATCCGGCAGTACATCCCACGTGTAGGTCTCCACCTCCAGGTGGTCGGAGATCGGATCTGACGCATGGATCGCGAGGATTTCCCGAAGGAACGGCTGCGTGGTGTCGAAATCCCGCATCCGGTCCAGAAAGATAGGCACGTGATAATGGATCCGCCATTCGGCCCCGCGCGCGCCATCGATTGCCGACAAAGCGTCCGGGAGGTCCGAGAACCGGGTGACGGCGCCGTCCTGCTTCTGGATCGTCTGGTGGAGATATACCGGCTCGTCGAAGGACCGGAGATGATCCGCAGTCGCGGCGGTTACCCCCTCAATCCGCAAGGCGGCGGAGAGTTGCAGCTTAAAGATGCCGATCCCGGCCCGCCGCAGCATCGAAACGCTCTCGGCCGGGTCTTCGAACTCCACGGCAGCGTGGCACACATCGTAGCAAACGCCGAGATGCCGCCTCAGGGCGGCTTCCGCGTCACCGCGGCCCAAGCCGGTTGCTTCTGAGACACGTGCAGTTGCAGCAGCGCCGAAAAGTGCGCTTTGAAAGTAAGCGACCGTCTCCTCAATGGTCTCGAGGAAGCAGGCCGGTTCCGGTTCCAATGCGAGCGTGATGGTCTTGCCTGTTCGCTCCCTCAGCCGGATCAGATGGGCTGCATGCGCCAGCAGATTGTCGGTGATCGCTTCCACCCGGCTGTCGGTCGCCCACGCCTTGAATGTGCCCGGAACGGTGCTGACGCTGCCGTCCATCCCGTCTGGCAGTAACTCCGCGAGCTGATCGGCCAGGGTGTCCGTGTAGGACAACCGTTCAGGCGCCCCCCAATCCGGCAGATACGCTCCCTCTTTCACCCGCTGGCCATGGAAGGTGCCGTACGGGAAGCCGTTGAGGGTGAAGACATAACAGCCCGACTCGTCGAGGAAAGCCTTGAAGCGGGCCATTTCCTGAGGGTCTTTCAGTGCTTCTGACGCGGACGCTGCAAGCCGGAGGCCGACACCGAACGACTTGTCCGGGGCCAATTCTGCCTTGATGCCGGGCAGGTGGGTCCGAAGGCTCTCGAACGCCTCCGACCACGCCTCGGCCGCATGGATGTTGGTGCAGTAGGTTAGCTGACCCAGACCTGAGTTCGCGGCGAGTTGCATCAGGCCGCCTCGCGCGCTTCAAGCCAGGCAATCCCCTCCGCCATCAGGGCGTCGTCAATCTCATGCACTTCGACGCCGATGCCGCAGGCCTCCAGCAGCGTGATGGTGAGGTCTCCGCCCAGGTGTTCCCGGAACTCCGACAATCCCACCATGATCGAAAGCCGTCCGTCCGTGTCCCGTTTGCGTAAGGCTGGATGCCAGAGCCGGAAGCCGAGATGCTCGAGCAGGACGCAAACCCGTTCATCCTCACCCGCCGGAAGCAGACCCTTCAGCACGGAGTAGCGCGTATCCAGAGCGAGCCCAATGGCTACAGCCTCACCGTGTCGGACATGGTGCCGGGTCATGGACTCGAGTTTGTGGGCCGACCAATGGCCATAGTCGAGGGGGCGGGCGCTCCCGGTCTCGAACGGGTCGCCTCCGTGGCCGATCTGACGCATGTGCAACTCGGCGCAGCGGCGGATCATGGTCCGCATCGCTGTCTGCTCGAACGTGGCGAGGTCGTCGGCGTGCCGCTCCAGCCATTCGAAAAACGCGCCATCCCGGATCAACGCGACCTTAACCGCTTCGGCCATGCCGGCGATCTTGTCGCGGACCGGTAACCGCTCAATGAAGTCGTAGTCGTTGAGCACGGCAAATGGCGGCGCGAACGTACCGACAAAGTTCTTGGAGCCGAACAAGTTTACACCGTTCTTCACGCCGACCCCGGAGTCGTTCTGCGACAGCACGGTTGTTGGAATGCGGATGTGGCGGATGCCGCGGTGGGTCGTTGCCGCGACCAGTCCGATCGCATCCAGTACCGCCCCGCCGCCGATGGCGATGACGTAGGAGTGACGGTCTACGTGATGATCGTAGAGCTGCTGCTGCAGGCTTTCGACGTAGTGCAGGTCTGATTTGATCTTCTCGCCACCGACGACCGGCGCGGGCGGCATGATGAGTTCCATACCGTCTGCGTGTGCTGCAGCGTATGCCTCGATTTTCGCCGGCAGGTCTGGGAAGGCCGCTGTCAGGCCATCGTCGTAGTACACGATGCAGCGGTGTACGCGGTCCGGCTCCAGCCGGGTCACCGTGTCGATCAGTGTTCTGTTCGAAGCGTCGAACAGGCCGCGTGTGAAGTGAACGCCGAACTGAAATCGGACGTTGAAGTCTTGCCAGTGAACAGAATCGCCATTGTCTTGAACGGCGGTGTCCTCACCCAAGCGCTCCATGGCAAAGGCCCCCGGTGTTTCATCCCTTTACTGCGCCATTATTTTTATCTGTAGGCCCTTAGCCGCAGACAGGCGCTCGTTTGTTTCCAGCACATTTTCGTGCTGGTTTTTATGCATATTCGGAGATTAGGATGAGCGTGATCGCGTTTGCAAGCCGAAAGGATCTGGCGCGCCATGCGGTACCTCAACGCAATTCTGGCCCTCTTGATGGTCGCCTTCGCGGCGGTTCAGTACAACGATCCCGACGCGTTTTTCTGGGTCGTGATCTACCTCGTCTCTGGTGCCTGGGCCGGTATTGCGGCGTTTCGGCCGTCCCGCCTGGATCAGACCGGCGTTCGCCGGGCCTTGTTGCTGACCTTGGGGGCGGCCGTGGTCTTCATGGTGGCTTTTTGGCCGCAGGACGCCTTTTGGTGGCGTCAGGATGTCTGGTGGGAGAGTGAGGCCGCCCGTGAGGGCATGGGGCTGATGATCTGCACCGCCGTCATTTTGATTGTGGTCGGCACGGCCTTCCGGCCGGGCCGCAATGGGGTCACCGAAGCCTGACTCGAGTAGGGCGACCATCTGGCAGGTGATCACTCAGCTTTGGTGTAGGGAACCGACTTTATCCTGGGGCCAGACAGGGCAAAACCGGTCACGCGCCCTTCACCGTTGCGGATCAGTCTCAGGGTGTTGGAGCCGGGCCAGGGCCCGAGAATGGTCTTCATGCTGAGTGCGGCATCTCCGACCGGGACCAGCGGGACGGGATCCCTCGGGACATAGCGGCCGTCGATCCGGGCGAGGAGGCCGTCGGTTCCTGCGATGATCTCGATCGGCGCCAGATCGTCATTCACATAGCGCCCGACCATGCCTGACAATGCGAGCGTTGATGGCGGCTGGGATTGAACGGTGACGAAACGCCGGGTGCGGCCGTTCATGTAGCGCGCCTCAACGGTCGGCGGCGTCCCCTCCAGGAACGTCAACTGTCGAAGGTCCCCGCTCGCCCTTAAGGAACGAAGCTGGTCCGGTCCGCTGAGGCTCACCGGGAAGCGGGCGTCGAACTCGCTGGCCCACAAGCCGTCATCGTCGGCGGAGAACCCAATCTCTTCTCCCGTCTCGGCGTCAACATAGGGGCTGAAGCTGACCAGTGTTTCCGCCAGATCCGGGTCGAACATCGGCGCTTCCGGCTCGGGGAACCGGTCTCCGCCAACGATGTCCAGAATTTCCCGCGCCTTCACATAGGGGTCGATGCAGTCGACGTTGGTCATGACCACGACGCCTAGGTCCAACTCCGGCACGTAGCAAATCTCTGTCCGGTGTCCGGGCCATAGGCCGCCATGTCCGATCACCTTGAGACCGCGCCACTGCTCCGTGACCAACCCCATGCCGTACTCGGACGTTCCACCCCCGGAGAAGGTTGCCGGTGTCGCCAACCGCTCGATCACACCGAGCGGGTCGTCGCGATAACCCTCGAGCCAAAGGGTCATGTCCCCGAGCGTCGAGACCATCCCGCCTTCGCCGGACAATCCCTTGGCAACCACACCGCGGGAGAAGCGCCACGCCATGCCCTCTCGATGGGCCACATAGCCGGTGGTCATCAGCGGTATCACTTCGCCATAGGACCGACCGAGGCGCGTCTCGTACATCGCCATGGGGACCAGAAGGCGTTCGCGGATGTCGTCTCCCAGCCAGCGGCCGGTGATCCTTTGGATGATCTCCGTCAGAAGCAGGAAGTTGGCATTGGAATAGAGATAGGCCGAGCCGGGCTCGAAGTTCGGCGCCTGCTGGCGGCAGACGATCCCGATGGTTTCGCTGTGGGTGTGGGGGATCTCGATGCCCCCGCCGGATAGGCGCAGACACTCCAAGGAGTCCCGGATGCCTGACGTGTTCTGCATGAGCATGCGCGGCGTAACCGGCTTGGCGTAGCGCGGCATCTCTGGGATCCAGGTCTGGACCTCATCGTCCAGATCCAACTTCCCCTCATCCGACAGCAGAAGCGCGACCGCAGACGTGAACTGCTTGGTCACGGACGCGATCCGGAACGCCGACTCCGGCCAGATCGGATGGCCGAACTCCAGGTTCGCGTTGCCGTATCCCTGCTCGTGGATCACCTCGCCGTCCTGAAGTACGACAACCGCCGCCCCGGGCCGTCCGGGGGCTGTGGACCATGAGAAAAGCGCGTCGATCGACTCCCGCACCGTCCGATCCGTCTCGCCGCTCATTCCCTCTTCTCCCGCTGTGGCGGCGATATGCTACACAACCGCCCACAGGATTCGACCCCGAACCGCAAAAGGGAGGCCACGGTGGCCATCGACAAGATCGTCGGCAGCATGGAGGAAGCGATCGGCGCCGTGAAAGACGGTGCGACCGTTCTCGTTTCTGGCTTCGGTGCCGCGGGTGTACCGACCGAATTGGTCCACGGCCTCTTGGATCAAGGTGCGAAGGATTTGACCGTCGTTTCCAACAACGCGGGCGTGGGACGGGAAGGGCTCGGAGCCCTGTTGGCCGAAGGGCGCGTCCGCCGGATCGTTTGCTCCTACCCGCGTACGAGCGGGTCTGTGGTTTTCGATGAGCTTTATGCCGCCGGCGAGATCGAACTGGAACTCGTCCCCCAAGGCACGATGTCGGAGCGGATGCGGGCGGCAGGCGCCGGTCTGGGTGGTTTCTACTCTCCAGTCGGCGTCGGCACAAAGCTAGCCGAGGGCAAGGAAACCCGGGACATCGACGGCCAAGCGTTCGTTTTCGAGAAGCCGCTGGCGGGCGATCTCGCCCTGGTTGGGGCAAAGGCGGCCGATCGTTGGGGCAACCTCATCTACAATAAATCGGCCCGCAACTTCGGTCCGGTGATGGCCATGGCGGCGAAGACCACCGTGGTGCAGGTCGGCGAGATCGTGGACTTGGGCGACCTGGACCCGGAGGTTATCGTGACCCCCGGCATTTTCGTCGATCGTGTGATCAAGCTCTGAAGGCCCGTCACCGGCATTTCAGAAAAGGAGCGGAGGCCCCGATGGCCCTGGATCAAACCACAGACCCGACCCCCAACGTTGCGAAACGGTCCCGGGACGAGATCGCCAAACGCGCCGCCGCGGACATACCCGATGGCGCGCACGTCAACCTGGGTATTGGGCTGCCGACGCTGTGCGCCAACCAGATGCCCGAGGGTAAGGAGATCGTCCTTCAGAGTGAGAATGGGGTGCTTGGCGTTGGCCCGCGTCCGGCCGCGGGAGAGGAGGACCCGGATCTGATCAATGCGTCGAAGGATCCGATCACGTTGCTGCCCGGCGGTGCATTCCTCATGCACACCGACGCTTTCGTCATGATCCGGGGCGGTCACATTGACTACGCGCTGCTTGGCGCCTTCGAAGTTTCCGAGGTTGGTGACCTTGCCAACTGGACGACCGAGAACCCCAAGTTTCCGCCGGGGGTTGGCGGGGCGATGGACCTTGCGGTCGGGGCGAGAGACATCTGGGTGCTGATGGAGCACACCACGAAGAAGGGGCAGCCCCGCATCGTCGAAAGGTGCAGCTACCCCTTGACCGCAGCGGGCGTCGTCAAACGGATCTACACGGATCTCGCCGTGATTGATGTGACGCCGGACGGCTTGTCGGTTCGTGAAATGGTGCCTGGTCTTACCCTGGAGGCGCTTCAAGCTATCACGGGGCCGAAACTGAAGGTCTCCGGATAGGCTGGGCGCGATCGGACCTTAGGGCGCCGGGTTCAACGGGCGGAAAAGCTTCGGCATCTTGATGACGATGTTCATGTCGCCCCGGAATTTCATTTTTCCCAACGCAAAGGCCCGAAACCCGGACGTTCGGCCCATCACCAAGTCCACATAGGTCGCCGCCGGGACCGTAAACGTGACATTTGGCGCGTTGTGTAACCCTTCAGCG
Source organism: Thalassobaculaceae bacterium (assembly GCA_963691835.1). Taxonomy (GTDB): domain Bacteria; phylum Pseudomonadota; class Alphaproteobacteria; order Thalassobaculales; family Thalassobaculaceae. The sequence goes on along the minus strand of OY829383.1, from coordinate 466,197 downwards.
ACCCTGCACTCGCCGTCACTGATATGGACATGATACCGCTTCGTCTCTTCGCCCGTGAGAACGAACTGAAGGACGGCGTCCATGTGGCGCGCAGTTTCCTGATTGAGCCGTCCGGGCATGTGCTTGAAGATCTGTTCGATGGTCGGGTCTTGGGTGACGGATTGGGCAGGTGAACTGGAATCACTGTCGGTCGTCGAGACGTCAGATCCGCTCATCCCCGATCCCCCTTCGTTGCGATTGAGGGTATGGTCGCCCATCCTGCGTGGGGGGTGAACCTTTTCTTGAGCTGGAGCAGGCCCTCGCCCGTTGCGCGGTGATTTTCACCGATGGAGGAATGGTGGACGAGATTCGCGTTTGGCTGTCCTACGTCGCTCTCATAGTGCTGCCATTGGTGATAACCTTTTGGCTTTGTTTCCATTTGTTGATTGGCCTTTGGCGCAAGTTGGGCGCACCGGCGGGCTATTCCTTCGCAGCAATTGCGATGGCGTTGGTCGCCTGGCTAGTCGTTTTGCGTCTCGATGACCTCATGGGAGCGGACCTTGGGACGAATCCCGCGCTCCACATCGGCGGTGTTGTGATCTATGCGGGATCTCTTTGGTTCGGCCGTATTCTCCGCCGTCAGTTGGATTTCCGGACTTTCGCAGGCATCACGGAATTGCAGGGCAGCGAGAAGACGGAGAATCTCATCCGCCATGGTGCTTTCGGGCTGGTCCGTCACCCCCGCTATCTGGCCGTGCTGATCGGGACAGTCGGCTGGTCGATGGTTTGCAACCATCTTGGTATATACGGCGTGACCGTGGCGTCAGCGGTTGCCTTCTTTCTGGTTATCCAGATTGAGGAAGCGGAACTGCGCAGCCGGTTTGGAGCGGCGTACGAGGAATACCAAAAGGACGTGCCGCAACTCCTCCCGTCGTCCGCAAGTCTCAAGCGTTTCCTGCGGGAGACGCTCTGACGGCATCAACGAAGCGCGCCACGTGCCGCCACGGGCCACAGGGCTTCAACCCGGCCGCCACGGATGGCTACGAACCAGTCATGAAGATTGATGGTCGGGTCGCAGTGACCTGGGATCAGCCAAACCTTGTCTCCGAGCCCGAGCGCCTCGGCTCCGGCACCCACGACAAGGGAGCCGTGTTCGTCCGACGCCCCGGCATAGGTCACGTCCGCACGGCCGTGAACGGCGGGGAGTCCGCTGTCGATGGCCGATGACTTATGGCCTGCGTCGCAAACCGCGCGCCCAGGGGCTGGCGCGCTCATAACCGAGGCCAGAACGAAAAGGCTGTTTCGGAAGCCGGAGACCGGATCTCCCGCCTCGTCGAAGTTCCGGCCGTAGTCGGCGTCCATGAAGGCATACGAGCCGCACTGGATCTCATCCCAAAGGCCGGTTTCCGCCTCGAACTCGAAGCTTCCCGTGCCCGCACCTGTGACCCTCGGGCAGTCGATGCCTGCCGCGGCGAGCGCATCCTTGGTCATCTTGACGCCGTCTGCGGCTTTCCGGATGGCCTGACGCCGTTCCCCCCAGCCCCGAATGTGTTGGGCGGAGCCGTGATAGGCCTGCAGTCCACCGAAAGATAAGCCCGGGGCCGCTTCGATCGCTTTGACCAGCTCGACGGCTGGCTCGCCCGGGGCGACGCCGCAGCGTCCCGCCCCCACGTCGATCTCGACCAGAACCTCGATCCGGGTATCGAACACGGCCACAGACTCGGCGAGCGCGGAGATCTGATCCGGGTGATCAACGCACACGCCGATGCGGGCCCGGCCGGCCAGGGCGGCGAGGCGGTCCAACTTGCGGCGGCCGACAACCTCGTTCGAGACAAGAACATCCAGAATGCCGCCGTCGACCATGGCCTCCGCCTCACCAACTTTCTGGCAGCACTGGCCGACGGCACCCAAGGCCATCTGCCGCATGGCCACGACAGGCGATTTGTGGGTTTTAGCGTGTGGGCGGAGTTTCACACCGAGACGGTCCGCCGTCTCCTGCATGATCTTCAGGTTCCGTTCGAAGGCATCCAGGTCGACAATCAAGGCTGGGGTCTCAATGTCATCGACGTGATCGCCCACACGGGCCGGAGGGGGCTGTACCATTGGGTTTCCATCTGATGGCTGGATGTGTCGGCATGGTGATCGGTGGGCGCGGGCCTGACAAGGCCGGACACGGACCCGTCATTGCCTCATGCGACCTCTTGTCTTTCGGGCCGATTCCGGACGATCCTTTCAGGGCGAAGCGCGACAAGACGCACGCAAGGGAGGTCACGATGTCCCGAACCATCTCGAGAACGGTGGATCGCTCCAAACTGCCCCAGCCGACAACGGATCTGGATCAGTGCCGCCTGGACATGGAGGTCCACGGCTATTGTCTCTTGAAAGACGCCCTGAAAGAGCCCCTTCTCACCCAGGTGATCGAGCGGACGGAGGCGCAGGCCGCCGCCGAGAAGCGTCTGGATCAGGCTTTCGAGGACGGGGGTCCGACCCAGCAATGGGGAAGTTTCCGGGACGAGAACGGGCGCATTCGCGTGGATGCCTTCAAGGCCCGGAACGGGGGCGTGAACCAGCGGGTGTGGATGCTGGCCAACAAGGGAGAGGTCTTCCTGGATGTGCTTGAAGTCCGGGAAATGCTGGATCTGGTGGGGCATGTGCTTGGCGACGCTTTCCAGCTCTCGGCTTACACCGCCAACATCGCCAAACCGGGCAGCGTGAAGATGGATCTTCATACCGATCAGTGGTGGGCACCCAATCCGCACAACGTGAACCGCAAGCCGCTGCCCGTGGGATCCATGACCCGGACGCTCCGGGACGCGGAGCCGGACGTAGACATGTCGGTCGTTCCGGACGTGATCGCGCCGGCCGCTTGCTCAAATGTTCTGTTCATGCTCAATCCCTTCACCGACGCCAACGGCGGGACGCGGGTTGTTCCCGGCAGCCACCTGTGGGGGCGCCACCCCGATCCGGACTTTGATGCGGATGTGGAAACAGTTGCGGCGGAAGGGCCGGCCGGGACGGCCATCATTACGGATGGACGCCTCTGGCACGGTACCGGCGCCAACGTCGGCAACACGGAACGGTGCGCCCTGATCCTGACCTTTTGTGGTCCGCAGTATCGGCCCCAGGAAAACTACACCGTTGGGATATCGGACGAGATGTACGCCGCCGCCTCGGAACCGGTCCGGAAACTGCTTGGTTTCGGCGTGTGGTGGGCATACGGCAGAACCGGCGACCCAACTGTTGAAGCGATCGACAGGTCACCGGCAATGGGGCGAATGGACTAGTGTTGAAATCGGCCTGGGTTAGATTTCTCACAAAAGAAATATTGGTTATCCGACCGTTAATCAGTGAGCCTTATGGTGTTCACTTCGATTTTGCGACTGGGGTCCGGCATAAGCGGGATCGGCCTAGCCTCTCAGTGTCTGTGGATTGAGAGACAATTTCCCGTTCCCGGCGTTTACCGTTTCTTTAGCACCTCCTGGGTATGCTTCGTGTGTCGACCCGATCAGATGTGAGCCCCCTGCGTGCAAAGCGGCATTCGAATGCTCCCGGTCGAAGGGCGTTTCGAGCGGATAATATCCGTCGATGTCGCGCCCCTTTTGGGAGCGGAAAGCATTCCTGGCGAGAGAACAGCCACAGTGCTCGACTGGTGGCGCGGGATTCACGCGTCTACGGGGTACGTGCCGAAACGCCGTTTTGACATCCTGGATCATCTCGATCTGGCGCCGAACCTGTTCCTGGCGACCCGGGACCACAACGATACCTATCGTTATCTCGTGCGCGGAGAGGCGGTTATCCACATGTTCGGCATCGTGGAGCCTGGCGAGCTGGACCGCCGCGCCGGTGGGACCAACCGCTATCTCCACTCGGTCTCGGAGCACTATGACCGGGTTGTGGAGGCGAACTGCCCCCATCTTTGCGAGGGCACTTTGAAGTTCGCGGTGATGACCCGCAGCTTTGTCAGCATCGACTGCCCCCTGACGGATGATGACGGCACGGTCAGCCATATTCTTGGATGCGCCGAACTGATCTGACCCTGGCGCCCGACCCTTGTTGTCCGATACGATCCCGCGCCGAACTCCCTGAGAGAAACACTCCCAACCCGTCATTTGACGACGGTCTACGGGTGTCGCCATGGATCAATATCTGCTAATTTCCGTCTAGAGACACACAACATGTCGTTGAGCACCGTGTACGATATTGATATTCGGACATGTTTGACCGAGCACGTTGGTGCGATGGGGCTTGCCGCTCCGGAGCATGACGCGCTGGTGCCCGCGATGAATGACGCCCTCATCCGGCTTCGGGCGATGCGTGATGAAGGCACCCTCCCTCTGTTGTCATATCCGCAGCGACATGACGATCTGGCGGCGGCCAAACCGGCCATAGAGCGCCTGTCCGCGTTGTCTGATGTGATCGTGCTTGGTACCGGGGGGTCGAGCCTTGGCGGCGCCACGCTTTCCCGGCTCGTTGATCCCCAGGCCCCTGGATGGGATCGCCCGTCCGTGCATTTTCTCGACAACATCGATCCCGTTACGTTCGAGCGGCTTATGGCCCGGCTGGATCCAGGCCAAACGGGACTTGTTTCGATCTCAAAGTCGGGCGGCACGGCGGAAACCCTCTGCCAGACGGCCATCCTGGTTGATTGGATGAAGTCGGCAGGCGGTCTGTCTGGTGTCGCGGGCAGAAGCCTTTTCATCACAGAGGCGAAGCCCAGCCCACTGACGCGGATCGCTGACGCCATGGGTGCGGAAGTGCTGCCGCATGACCCCAATGTCGGAGGGCGGTATTCCGTCTTGACCACCACGGGCCTGGTTCCCGCCGCAATCGCGGGTGTGGATGTCGCCGCCGTGCGGAGGGGGGCGGCACGGCAACTCGCCGTCTCGCTCGACGCTGTGGGCGTGACCGATAGCCCGGCGGGTATGGGCGCGCTTCTGAACGTGGGGCTGGCGCGGCACCGTTCCGTCAATCAGACGGTTCTCCTCCCCTACGTCGACCGGTTGGATCGACTGGGTAAGTGGTTTCGCCAGCTTTGGGCCGAAAGCCTTGGCAAGGATGGAAACGGCACGACGCCCATTGATGCGCTCGGAACCGTGGATCAGCACAGCCAGCTTCAGCTTTGGCGGGATGGACCGGCGGATAAGCTCTTCACCGTCATCCTCGGCCCGTTTGCCGGAACGGGAAGGCGGGTGGACGGGTTCGTCTCAGAGGCGGCAGGGGCTGATCTGGACTATCTGGCCGGCCGGACAATGGGCGACCTGATGGACGCTGAGCAGCGCGCCACTGTGGACTCTCTGGTTTCCGCCGGGAGACCGACGCGGGTGATCTCTCTCAAGTCCGTCGAAGCGGACGTCTTGGGCGCGCTGATGATGCAGTTCATGCTGGAGACAATCCTGGCGGCGGACCTCCTCGGTGTGACGGCGTTCGACCAGCCAGCGGTTGAGGACGGAAAGATCCGTGCCCGGGCGTATCTTTCGGCGATGCAGAAGAGTTAGGACACGTCATGCCCGCCATTCGCAGACTGCCGGAAGGACTGGTGAACCGGATTGCCGCCGGTGAGGTCGTGGAACGGCCGGCAAGTGCTGTGAAGGAGTTGGTTGAGAACGCGCTTGATGCCGGGGCGGCGCGGATCGACATCGTCTTGCGGGATGGCGGTCGGACACAGATCACCGTCACCGACGACGGCAATGGTATGAGCGCTGATGATCTGCTGCTCGCCGTCGAACGGCATGCCACCTCGAAGCTGGCCGACGATGACCTGGTGGACATCCGGACCCTCGGCTTTCGGGGCGAGGCGCTGCCCTCGATCGGATCCGTCAGCCGGATGACCATCACGAGCCGGGCCCGAGGGGCGGATGACGCCTGGAGTTTGCATATCGAAGGGGGCGTTGTCGGCGCGCCGGAGCCCGCGGCGCTGTCAGAAGGCACCCGGATCGACGTCCGGGATCTTTTCTACGCGACGCCGGCCCGCCTCAAGTTTCTCAAGGCGCCGAGGACGGAGTATGCGCACGCCGTCGAGACCGTTCAGCGTCTTGCCATGGCGCATCCCGGCGTGGCGTTCAGTGTGTCTGACGGGACCAAGACCACGCTCCGGCTGGGGGCGGCTCAGGGCGATCTCTTCACCGCGCGGCTGGACCGGCTCGGCGCTGTCATGGGCCGCGACTTCCAGGACAATGCGCTGAAGGTCGACGCGGAGCGGGAAGGCATCCGGCTGACCGGTTTTGCGGGTCTGCCGACCATGCACCGGCGCACCAGTGCCGAGCAGTACCTGTTCGTCAATGGCCGTCCGGTGCGGGACAAGCTCCTCTACGGTGCGGTGCGCGGGGCCTATGCGGATTTCGTCCCACGGGACCGTCATCCGATGCTGGCGTTGTTTCTGGAGCTTCCGGCGGAAGTGGTGGACGTAAACGTCCATCCGGCCAAGACCGAAGTCCGCTTCCGCGAGGCCGGCGTGGTCAGAGGGCTGATCGTCGGCGCCCTGAAAGCCGCGCTTGCATCGGCTGGTCATCTCGCCTCGACGACCGTCTCAAACGCGGCCCTCGGGGCGCTTGGCCGTTCTTTGGGGGAGGGCGGTGGCTCCGGGACCGTGCATCCGTTCCCGGGTGCCTACCGGCCACGCGGGAGTACGGTTCTGCCCCGTGGCTTGTCTGAGGCGAGTGTGGCCTACCAGGCGCCGCCGGGTGTCTCTTTCGGAACCGCGGCGGGTGCTGTGCCGGAGGCTGAACCTAGATTTGGTGATGACGTTTTGGCTCCGGCGGCACGTGCCTTCGAGGACGCGTCGATGCAACCGGTCGATCAACAGACTGGTGAAGTCTACCCGCTCGGGGCGGCGCGTGCCCAACTTCACGCGACCTACATCGTGGCTCAGACAGAGACCGGCATTGTCATCGTCGACCAGCATGCCGCCCATGAGCGGTTGGTGTACGAGCGGATGAAGGCTGATTTGGCGGAAGGCGGCATCGCACGGCAGGGTCTCCTGATACCCGAAGTCGTCGAACTGGAAGAGCCTGCCGTGGAACGTCTGTCCGCCCGGGCCGAGGAGTTCGCTGAGCTGGGGCTGGTGCTTGAGGCGTTTGGCTCCGGTGCAGTCATCGTCCGGGAAGTTCCGGCCATGTTGGGCGACGGGGACGTTCAGGGGCTGGTAAGAGATCTCGCCGATGATCTCGCGGAGTTGGGAGAGGGGTTGGCGCTGAGCGACCGGCTGGCCCATGTGTCGGCAACCATGGCCTGCCACGGCTCGGTTCGCGCAGGGCGCAGGCTTGGCGTCGAAGAGATGAACGCGTTGCTCCGGGAGATGGAGGCCACGCCCCACAGCGGCCAGTGCAATCACGGCCGCCCGACCTGGGTCTCCCTCGGTCTCGACGACATCGAAAAGCTGTTCGGCCGTCGATGACCGTTGACGCTCAGCCAAAACCGGCGGCTTTCCTTGACCGGGACGGGGTGCTGAACGTCGATGTGGGCTACCTTCACCGGATCGAGGATCTCGTCTGGGTGGACGGCGCCAAGGATGCGGTTCGGAAGCTCACGGAAGCCGGTTTTATGGTTTTCATCGTGACGAACCAATCGGGCATCGCGCGCGGCTATTACGACGGCAGTCAGGTAGAGCGGCTTCATGCCCATATGTCTGCTGAGATTGACGCGGCCGGCGGGCGGCTTACCGACAGCCGCTACTGCCCTTTTCACCCGGAACACGGCCGCCCGGCGTGGGATCGCTTTGAGGGGTGGCGGAAGCCCGCACCCGGCATGCTTCTAGATCTCATGAACGTCTGGCCGGTCCGGCACAAAGGGTCGTTTCTGATTGGAGACAAGGCTTCCGATGTTGCCGCGGCAGAGGCGGCAGGAATTCCGGGCTACCTCTTCGATGGCGGCAGTCTTTCAGCGTTTCTGGAGGCCGTGCCGGAATTTTCAGCGCCCTCTGTCCTACCGCCCGCCTCCTGATGTAAATGGTGCTTGAGAGTTTCAACCAACCGACGGGTCCGTGATGAGTTTCGACGCCGACGCGCTTGTGTATCTGGAGCCGGGAGATCTGGCGCCTGCGGTCTCCTTCGGGCTGAGCGACGGACGCTCTATTGGTCTACTGGACGACGATTTGTCCGGTCACTTCCATGTCCTCGTCTTTGCCGGTAAGAGCCCGGCGGCGACGGCGCATGAGTTACAGGAGATCGCAACAGCGACGGCAAATCTCCCCGTGGATCTGCGACTGGTCGTCACGAAGTCCGACGCCGCGCAAGCCGTAATGCAAGCCGCGCCTTCTGTGACGCCGACCGTGATGCTCGATCCCGAGGGGAAGGCTTATCACGCCTATGGTCTGTCGGCGCCCTTTGGGTCGGTGCTGGAGGACGGGCCGACCACCGTGGTCGTCGGCCCCAACAATCACCTGCTGTCTTGGCTTGCCGCCGACGATCGCCCCCATGCGGATGCGGTCACGGCTGGGATTGCCCCTGTTCTGGCCCCTCGGAAACCGTTCGAGCCGGTATCGCATCCGCCGGTGCTGATGATCCCCGGTGTGATGAGCCCGGATGACTGCGAGTATCTGATCTCGGTCTTTGAGGAACAGGGACAGGAGTTCATAGAGCCTGGCCACATGGCGTTGAAGGACCGGACCACGGATGTGAAGATGCGCATTCCGGAGTATGGGCGGCAGGATCGGATCGACCATTGGGTCGTCGAATCAGAAACCGCCGATTTCATCAATCACCGGCTCAAAACCCGCTTGTTTCCGGAGATCAAGAAGGCGTTCCAGTACAAGATCACCAAGCATGAGCGTTATCGGATCGCACAGTATGAGGGGACGCGGGGTGGTGAGCTGCACGGGCACCGGGACGACTCCCAAGAGGCGGTCGCCTATCGCCGTTTCGCGGTCACGGTCAATTTGAACTCAGCTGACTATGAAGGCGGTGAGTTGCGCTTTCCGGAGTTCTCCGAACAGCTCTACAAGCCGGAAACCGGCTCGGCGATCGTCTTCTCTTGCTCGCTCCTACATGAGGTCATGCACATGCGCGCGGGGCGGCGCTATGCCTTGTTGGCCTTCCTGTTCGGCGACGTTTGAAACCAAACGACTGCACTCTCGGCCGCGCGGGTTGCCGCGTCTTCGGTCTCGAACCGCTGGCTGGAGAAGCCACCGACCGGAAACCAGCCACGCCCGTCTTCCGGGTCGCGCCGGAACTCCTCGAAGCCGTAGCTGCCATCGTCGCGCAAGAAGACATCGACGCAGAGCAGATCTCCAGGGGCGTTCACGGAGATCAGAACGGTTGGCTTGGTCACGGGCCGGTCATGAGAGCTCATGCTTCAGCCGCCAGTCGTTGCCGACCCGGTGCCAGATATCCTGGTTCCGGAATCGCTCGGCGGTTTCCCAGAACTCGTCCTCTGTGATCTCGTGGTAGTCCAGGAACTCACGGTAGTAGTCATGCGGGAATTCGTACTGCTTCTCCCGCACCAGCTCGACGGCCTCTTCCCGGCTCATCCGGCCATTCCAGATCTGGTAGCAGGCCTGGTCGGTCGGCCGCCAGAACCCGAACTTCAGGAACTTGAACCAGATGTGCACCTCGCACGTTTTCTCGTCGATGTTATCGTAGGCGAGAATGTTGCCGGCCAGCGGTCCCTCGCGCCGGTGCTGGAAGCCGAACTGCTCCGCGATCCGGAGATGCTTCACCCCGTCCCACCAGTGGTAGTAGCCGAGATAGATGCTCCGGATCTTCCGGCGCTCCAGCTCAATCTTCGGCGGATGCTGGTAGAAGAAGATCTCGTTGACCGGAACCGCGTCGCCGACGAGTTCTTCGAACGGCCGCTCCCGGAACAGATCGTTGTTGATCAGATCCTCGGCTGACCCGTCTGACGCGCTGTCGTCCACGTTGCCGCCATACTCGGTCGCGATATCCTCACCCCAAACCACCAGCGGCGCGTTGTAGAAGAGGGCTGTCCGGGCAACAGCGGCGAACATGACCCGATGCTCTGCATAGGCCGGGTTGCCGATGTCCAGGAAGGCGATGCGGCGCAGCTTGCGTTGCGTGCTAGGACGGACGCTCACCTTGATGAGATCAAGGCCGAGGTTCTCCACCATCGCGTTGAGGTTGAGGATGCCCTCCCGGGTCTGAAGGTGGGAGGACACTGTCACGCACAGGGTCCGCATCCCGTAGACCCGGCTCATCATATAAGCCTGATAAACGCTGTCCTTACCGCCGCTGACCGGGACGACGCAGTCGTAGCCGTCCCCGTTGCTGCCCCGGATTTCATCGCAGAGCGCGCGGAGGCGGGCCTGACGGGCGGGAAAGTCGATCTTCTGCTTCCGCTCCACCGACCGGCAGGCGCTGCAGATGCCCTCTTCATCGAAGGTGATGCCGGGCTTGGTGTCCGGCATGATGCAGCGCTTGCAATATCGCATCAGGCGAAGCCTCCTGCCCCGCGGATCGACGGCGCGGTCCAAATGCGTGGGGTCGGCTCTCCGTCCGGCTTAGGCTCAACCGCGCCGTAATCGTGTGCGTCGATGTAGCCCCGGCCCATCAGCAGATAGTCATCGTCCGGTGTGCCGAGCTCCCCTGATGCGGTAGTCCGGTAATCGGCCCATGGTTCCAGCAAGGGAAGGCGGGCCGCCTCAATAGCGGCTGTGCCGGGCGACTCCATACCGCCGGAAAGCCGCGTCCAGTTCCCTTGGTGATCCTGCTGCCAAGCCTTCGGATCCCGTCGGTCACGGATGCAGGACATGAACTCTTCCTCGGTCATGCCTGCCCAATCCAGAAAGAGCGGAAGGTCCCTTGGGGTGACCGTTTCGTACCGGCGTACCATCTCGATCCCTTGCTCTCGCGTCATCCGGCGAAGGCGGATCTCGCGGCTGGCGTGATCGGTGACTTTTCCGTAGCCGAGCTTCTGGAATTTAAGCCAGTCGTGCAGCCCCGCCGAGTGGTGACAATGGACGTCCTCATAGGTGTTGAACGTCCGCTGCTGTGGGGCGGCTTCGTAACCGTAGAGGTCGATCATCCGCTCATGCTGGGCCTTCGCATCCCATCGCAAGTAGTTCGACAGATAGACCCCCCGAACCCCGATGATCTCCAGTTCCGTGTCGTCGGGGTAGATGAAGGGCGCCATGTCGGCGGCTGTAATCCCGGCATTCGTGTCGATCAGATCCTCGGCCGCGATGCCAAGCATCGCGTGCTCCTTCCGGCAGCGCTCCGTCATCTCGACCTCGTCGAGGTGGGAGAACATGCCGGTCTGTTCCGACCAGCCGTGCACCCCCCAGACGATCAGCGGGATGCGGAACTTGACAGCCACCTGAACCGGAAAGGTGAGGGTGCCCGCCAACACCTGCCAGTAGAGGCTGCCGTGCTGCCGTAGGGTGTGGCGTGTGATCCGCTGCAATAACTCCGGCCGGGGCGTGGACGTGACCACGTCGCAATCGAAGACGGTGGCCAGATTGGCGAGGTTCCTGATGCCGACCCGGGTGTTGTAGTGCGGGTTGTAGTGGACGAGCAGCGGGTTCATGCCAAGCTCGTTCTTCACCGTATGAACGGTGAAGAAGCTGTCACCACCGCCTGTGACCGGCACGATGCAGTCGAAACCGGAATTGCCCATCCGGGCCCGGTTCTCTTGTGTGAGCCGGCGGAGATGCTCGAACCGTGCGGTCCAGTCCAGCCGGTCCTTCTCCTCGTGTACCCGGCAGCCCATGCACACGCCGTGAGCGTCGAAGACCATGCCGTAGGGGTGGTTCTCCGGATAGAGACAGCGGGAGCAATACCTCATTGGGTCATCCTCACAGCACGTCCCGCTCTTTTGGGGCGAGCTGAATGTCGAGCAGCTTCTCAAGCGGCAGCATCATCAGTCTGCCTTCCTCGCTGAACTCCCGGTCGGTGTAGGTTGCGTCGCTATCGAGGCGCACATCCACACCCGCGCGGAGCATCTGAGCCTTCGCAACGATCGTGCTGTGCTCAATGAAATGGAAGATGTTTGCCGCCGCCGCAGCGGATGCGCCGCCATCGAGAACGGCTGGGGCAAAGTCGGAGAACTTGCCGACACCGCCACAGGCGATCACCGGAATGCCCACCGCTTCCGTCACGCTGCGGATGAGATCGAGGTCGTAGCCCTGTTTGGAGCCGTCACGGTCGATCGAGTTCAGAAAGATCTCACCGGCGCCCAGAGCCTCCGCCTTCTTCGCCCATTCCGGGGCCGTCATACCGGTGGGTTGGGTGCCGGAGCGGGTGTAGACTTGGTGCGTCCCGTCCGCTTCGCGTCGGCAATCCATCGAGAGGACGACGCATTGCACGCCGAAACTGTCGGCGATCTCCGTCAGAAGCTCCGGCCGCTCCACGGCATGGGTGTTCACGGCCGCCTTGTCCGCGCCGGACCGGATGACCCTGTACACATCTTCCGCTGACCGGATACCGCCGCCCACGGTGAGCGGCACGAAGCAGTGCCTGGACAGCATGGACAGGACCTCGGGGTCCGGACCGCGGTTCTCGGGCGTGGCGCTCATATCCAGGAGTACGATCTCGTCCACGTCCCAACGGGCAACGAACTCGATCGGAAAGCGTGGCCGGCCGATGGGAAGGTGACGCTCAAAGCCGAGGCTTTGAACGATCAGCCCTTCACGCATCAACAAGCATGCGATCAGGCGTTTCTTCAGCACGGTTTGAGGCGTCCGACTTTAGGGCGGTTGCGGTGTCGATGAAGTTCCGGAGCAGGCGCAGGCCTTTTCTCTGGCTGCGCTCCGGATGGAACTGGGCGCCGAACACCCGGTCCTTGGCGATGCACGCGGTGACGGGCATGCCGTAGTCGCAGGTCGCGATCACGTATTCGGCCGGGCAATCGACCATCAGCGAATGGACGAAATAGACGGCGTCCCCGTCCTTCACGCCCTTCAACAGCGGGGAAGGTTGGGTAACCGTCAGTCCGTTCCATCCGATATGGGGAAGACGTAATCCGTGAGGCACCGGGATTGTCCTGACCTCGCCTGGGATCAGGCCGAGGCCCTTGTGCTCACCCCGCTCCTCCGAGTGCTCGACGAGGAGCTGCATGCCGAGACAGATTCCCAAAAGCGGGACGTGCCTTTCGAGCACCGCATGCCGCATCGCGTCCGAGAAACCCCGTTGGTTCAGGTTCTCCATGGCTCTACCGAACGCGCCGACACCCGGGAGAACGAGCGCCTCTGCCGTCTCCAGATCCTCCGGACGGTCCGCGAGATGCACCGTGCAGCCGAGCCGCTCGAACGCGCTTCGAACCGATTGGATGTTGCCCATGCCGTAGTCGACGATGACGATCCGCAAAGCCATGCAGCCATTCTTCCTGTGCCAGAAGGCCTGACCGGTGAATGGTCAGGTGCAGGTCAACCAGCGTCCTAGCGCCGGTTGAGTGCCTTGTCGAGCCTGCTTGACTGAGTTTCCTCAACGCCTTGTGAAAGGTCCATTGACGAACTCGACCCTACACATCTCCAGATCATGTCCCATTTTCCTGCGAACAGGTCCCGGCGAGCGGGACGGTTCGCGTGGGATATTGGGGACGGAGACCGGCTATGGCGCATGGGTACGACTACGATCTGATCACATTGGGCGCTGGCTCCGGCGGCACCCGGGCGTCTCGGGTTGCAGGCGCCTACGGAGCGAAAGTCGCGGTGATAGAAGAACTGCGCGAGGGCGGCACCTGTGTTCTGCGCGGCTGTGTCCCAAAGAAGCTCTTCATCTACGGCAGCCACTTTCTTGAAGAGGCCCATGACGCCGAGGGTTACGGGTGGTCGGCAAGCGACATAACCCATGACTGGGCCAAGATGGTCGACACCAAGAACAAAGAGCTCGACCGGCTGCATGGCATTTATGTGAGGCTCTTGGAGAATGCCGGGTGCGACAGAATCCACGGCCGCGGCACAATCGTTGACGCCCACACGGTAGCAGTCGGCGACCGGCGGCTGACGGCGGAACGGATCCTGATCGCGGTTGGAGGCTGGCCGAGCATGCCGGACGTCCCGGGCATCGAGCACGCGATCACCTCGAATGAGGCGTTGGACCTAAGGGAGCGGCCGGAGCGGATCGTGGTGGTTGGCAGCGGATACATCGCCGTCGAGTTTGCCGGGATCTTCCGTGCTTTTGGATCCACGGTCGATCTCGTCTACCGGGCAGACAAGGTTCTGCGTGGCTTCGACGAAGACGTGCGCGACGTCCTGACGGAGGAGATGACCAAGAAGGGTATCAACCTTCGCCCGGGTTGCCTGCCCGATCGTATCGAGAAAGTTGGCGACGAGGTCCACATCCATCTCAATGACGGAAACACCATCGTCGCGGATGCGATCATGTATGCCACCGGCCGCGCGCCGAACACGAAGGGACTGGGGCTAGAGGAGGTCGGCGTCGCCTTGAAGCCGAATGGAGCGGTTGCGGTCGACCAAGACAGCCGAACGTCCGTGCCCAGCATCTTCGCCATCGGCGATGTTACCGACCGGGTGAACCTGACGCCCGTCGCCATCATGGAAGGCCGTTGCTTTGCCGAGACCTTCTACAACAACAATCCCATGAGCCCCGACCACGACAACGTACCGAGCGCGGTCTTCAGCCAGCCGCCGATCGGCTCCGTCGGTCTGCCGGAACATGAGGCGCGGGCGAAGTATGGTGAGATTGACGTCTACATCGCCGGTTTCAGGCCGATGAAGTTTACGATGACCGACAATACCGAGCGCGGAATGCAGAAGCTGATCGTGGACAGAGCCACCCAGAAGGTAGTCGGCGCGCATATGGTCGGCGTTGATGCCGGCGAAATCATTCAGGGCATCGGGATCGCTGTGAAGATGGGGGCGACGAAAGCCGACTTCGATGCCACCGTTGGCATTCACCCGACGGCGGCAGAGGAATTCGTCACGATGCGGGAGAAGCGGGCCGAGCCGCAATCCCAGGCGGCGGAATGAGTTGTCCACAGTCTTACGTGGAATGAATACAAACGGGTTCCGTTAATAACCTATAAATCTGTATACACCATGTTATGTGGTTATATACCATGTTATGTGGTGGTGCGGTTTTCAGGTTTTGGGAGGCCCGCTTTGATCGACATGTCGATCATTGATGACCCGACGCTGACCGAGTTGGCGCTCTACTGGGATGCCAAACGGGGAGGCCGGAGTGCGCCGAGCCGGGATGACCTTGATCCGGTGGAGATACCGCATCTTCTTTATTGCATGGGGCTGATTGATGTTTTGGAGAACGGTACCTGTTTTCGGTACCGTCTGGTCGGAACCAAGGTCGCGAGTGCCTTCGGTAAGGACCCGACGCACAGTCGTCTGGGCGATACGTTCAGCCGCCATGACCCATACGCGTACTACATCCGTGATATTCTTCGGCAGACGGCCGACGAGGTGATGCCCCGGTACACGGCCACGGAGTACGTTCGAGAGGACGGGACGCGTGTCCGTGCCAAGCGCCTGACCATGCCGTTGGTCGATGACTATGGCCGCTCCAACATTCTTCTGGTCGGAACGGTCTTCAGCGAGAAGACAAAGGCGCCCGTTTTGCCGCCTCACTGCGTTACGTTCCGCGGTCTTATGGATGTTCCGCTCGAAGCGGTCGTCGCGAAGGCTGTTTAATCAGGCGTCGTCAGCGGGACGGCTTCAACTCAACCTCGACGAAGACGATCTCGTGGTCATCCACATTGAGAACGTCGTGCTCGACCCCGGCTTGGCGCGTATAGGACCGCCCCCGTTCCAGCACCGCGTCGTTCGTCGCACCGTCTGGTCCGGTCATGCGAAGCCGCCCGCCTTCGGTCGGAACCACGATGTAGTCCATCTCGTGCCGATGCCATCCCGTCGCTTCTCCGGGCTTGAAGCGGTACTCCGTTACCCGGACGCTTTCGTTGTCGATCTGAACGGTGGCAGTTGCCGGGGGATGAGAGGTCTCGGACATCTGGGGGCTCCGGTCGTGATGGCGTAGCGGGGAATCGTTGGTTTTCCGCGGGTGCGAGGCGGTTGACAGAGATAGGACCGCGTCGGCAGTGTACGGCCTCGCCCCGTCGAGAGCGAACGGGAAAGAACGACCTTCCGGAAGGAATTGAATGATGGCCGGCTCCTGGACACCACAGTCTTGGCGCGACAAACCGATCCGCCAGGTTCCCGAGTATCCGGACCAAGACCGTCTTCGCGCGGTCGAGGCAGAACTCGCCGGCTATCCTCCATTGGTTTTTGCTGGCGAGGCTCAGGCACTCGAAACCGCACTCGGTCGGGTGGCGCGCGGCGAGGCGTTCCTGTTGCAGGGCGGCGATTGCGCGGAAAGCTTCGCGGAGTTTTCGCCCGACAACATCCGGGACACATTCCGAGTGCTGTTGCAAATGTCAGTCGCTCTTACGTTCGCCGCGGCGATGCCTGTCGTGAAGGTTGGCCGCCTCGCGGGTCAGTTCGCGAAGCCGCGTTCTGCCCCAACCGAGGTGATCGATGGGGTGGAGTTGCCGAGCTATCGCGGTGACATGGTCAACGCGATGGAGTTTACCGAGGACGCCCGCATTCCCGACCCGGACCGTCTGCTGAAGGTCTACAACCAGTCTGCGGCGACCTTGAACCTTATCCGGGCCTTCGCGCAGGGTGGGTTTGCCAACCTGGATCAGATCCACCAGTGGAACCTGGACTTCGTCTCGACGTCATCGCAAGGGGAGCGGTTCGGCCAGCTTGCGGAGCGGATCGATGAGTGTCTGATGTTCATGCGGGCGTGTGGCTTGACGCCTGAGGCGACGCAGCAGCTTCGGGAGACCGAGTTCTACACCTCCCACGAGGCGCTGCTGCTCGGATATGAGGAGCCACTGACCCGGCAAAGCACCATCACGCCTGACAAGGGTTGGTACAGCACGTCCGCGCACATGATTTGGATCGGCGACCGGACCCGGCAGATCGACGGCGCCCATGTGGAGTTCATGCGCGGCATCAGCAACCCGATTGGCTTGAAATGCGGCCCCAGCATGGATCCGGACGAGCTGATCAGGCTGATCGACGTTCTGAATCCCGACGACCGCGCGGGGCGTCTGACGCTCATCTGCCGCATGGGATCTGACAAGGCCGCGGAGAAACTCCCCGCGTTGCTGCGGCGCGTAAAGTCCGAGGGACGCACCGTCGTGTGGTCTTGCGACCCGATGCACGGCAATACCATCAAGTCCTCGACCGGATATAAGACCCGGCCCTTCGACCGGATTCTGTCGGAAGTCATGAGCTTCTTCGAGGCTCATCTGGCGGAGGGAACGTATCCGGGCGGTGTTCATTTCGAGATGACCGGCCAGGACGTCACCGAGTGTATCGGCGGCGCCCAGGAGATCACGGAAACGGCGCTCGCTGACCGCTATCACACCCATTGTGACCCGCGTTTGAACGGCACCCAGGCGCTGGAACTTGCGTTCCTCGTGGCGGACATGCTGAAGGCCCGGCGGGATGGTCGGCCAAGGCATCGCGCGGTCGCATAGGAGGCGGGCCATGGCGTCGGCCGAGAGCATCACACCGGACGCGGTCGACACGGAAACACCGCGGACGGCGGTCCATCCCAGCAATGAGGATCTTCCGCGCTTCGTCGACAAGTATTTCTCGCGATCGAAGGAGATTGTCGCCCGGTTTGGCGACAAGGCCGTCACCTATGCGGTGTTCATGCGCCGCCCCGTGACAAGCGCGCCCCGTCTCGCCATTGACTGGTTGACCGGGGTGATGCGGACACGTGGCGCCGACGTTGACATCGAACTGCTGCACAGGGAAGGCGGTTGGGTCGGTGCGGGTGAACCGATCATGACAGTGACCGGGTCGCTCCATCATCTGGTGGATCTTGAGACACAGTATTTGCAGAAGCTCGGTGCCGCCTGCGTGGCCGCCTACAACGCTTACAACATGTGTGTTGAGCTGCCGAAGACGGCCTTTCTGGCGATGGATGCCCGGCACTGCGCCGGTACGGAGATGGCCGAGCTTATGGCCTATGGTGCCAGCGTTGGTTCCGCCAAGGCGAAGAAGAAAGTGGGCGCCGTCGGTTTCATCGGCAACGCGACGGACGAGACTGCGCATTTCTTCGGTCAAAACAGAGGCTTCGGCACCATGCCCCATGCGTTGATCGGCTATGCCGGCTCAACGGTGCGTGCTGCGGAGATGTTTCATGAAGTCCATCCGGAGGAGAACCTGACGGTCCTGGTGGATTACTTCGGGTGTGAGGTGACGGACGCGCTGGCCGTTTGCCGCCGCTTCCCGGAACTGGCGGCCGGCGGACGGCTCGGTGTGCGGCTAGATACCCACGGCGGCCGGTATGTGGAGGGGCTCGACCTCGCCGGTTCCTATGCGGTGATTGAGCGGAACAAGCCCGACGCCATCCGGGGATACCGGAGCGACAATGAGCTGAGGCACCTGATCGGCACCGGCGTGTCCGCATCCGCCATTTGGCGCATGCGTGAGATCCTGGACGAGAACGGCTTCGATAAGGTGAAGATCGTTGCCTCTAGCGGATTCGGTCCTGAGAAATGCCGCGTCATGGCACTTGCAGACGCCCCGATCGACGTGGTCGGTACTGGATCGTATCTGCCGGACAAATGGAGTGAGACCTACGCCACGGCTGACATCATCGACTACGATGGAGAGGCGCGGGTGAAGGTCGGCCGCGAGTTTCTTTTGCGCACCGGCGTCAGCACTTAATCGGTATCTCCGGGCATCCGACATTGCATATCGCCGGTAACAGCGCTACTTTGTGCGCTGCGAAATTCGTAGCCAAATTCGATATTGATGTTTGATCCAGCAAACGATTCCGACACCGTTCTCGTCCTCGTTCATCAGAAGACGTCGACTCCTGGACGGATCGGCGAGTTGCTTGAGGAGCGGGGCTACCGGATCGACAGGCGGTGTGCGTGCATCGGCGAAGAGATCCCGACCTCCGTGGATGGATATGCCGGGGTCGTGGTCTTCGGCGGACCCATGAGCGCCAATGACGACGGGTGTTCCGAAGGTATTCGGAAAGAGCTGGAGTTCATCCCCAAGGTGCTGGAGGCGGGGGTTCCCTTCTTCGGTATCTGTCTTGGCGCCCAGCTTCTCGCGCGGGTTCTCGGCGCGAACGTGGCACCCCATCCCGAAGGGCATGTTGAGGTTGGGTACTATCGCGTCTCGCCGACCGAGGCGGGACAACACCTCTTTGAACATTCAGAGTTCTTTTATCAGTTCCACCGGGAAGGTTTCGAGGTTCCGGAGACAGCCACGCTGCTCGCCACGGGCGGAGAGACATACCCCAATCAGGCTTTCTCATACGGCAATGCGCTTGCGATCCAGTTCCATCCCGAAATCACCCGGGCCATGATCGACCGCTGGACCATGGGTGGCGCCCATCGGATGGACTGTCCCGGCGGGCAGCCGCGGCGCGCGCATCTCATCGGGCATCGTATGTTTGACAGTGGGATCGAGCGCTGGAGCCGGAATGCGCTCACATGGCTCGGCATGCCGGGCGCATTGTCCATGGCGGATGCAGCCGACTAATCAAACCGCGATCGCTTTCCTGTCATTTGTTTTAGTGTCTTGGTGTCTATTGCACCTGTTTTTAGTTGTAAGAGCTATCTATTTGGGCGGGGTATTAGCCTTATGTAAAACCTTGCGGAATAGTAGGGTTTTTTAAGTTCCGCCTTAGCTGTATCCTTTGAAAACTAATCAAGACGCGTCAGCCGTGTGGTGCTTGGCAACCGAGCCGTTCGGGGAACGCGATAGCTGGGGGCATGTATGTCTATTCGCATCAAGATCCTGGGACTGGTCGTCATCCTGGGAACGTTGCTGGCGGTATCCAACCTTTTCCGCGCGTATGACTTTTTTGTGGAAGAGTTGGATTATCGCCGCGCGGCGGTCATCAACCAGCTATCGAACCATCTTCTGACCAGTGCTGGATCTTGGGCGGTTGAGCGGGGGACGTCGGCAACTGTTCTTGGCCGCCCCGAAGCATCCACACAGAAGCAGGGGGATACGATCCGCGCTCGGCGGGAGCTGTCCGATACGGCATATCAGAATGCCCTGGCGGTGCTTGAGACCGATCCCGGCCTCGCAGCGGCAGGCTCGGTCGATGCCATGCGTCAGGCATACAGCGCTGTCCAGGAGCTTCGGCCCCGGATGGACAAGGTTCTCGCAGCCAAGTCTTTGGGTGGGGACGATGAGCTGAAGAAGGTCTGGTTCTCAACGATCACCAAACTGATCATGTCCTCCGCGGCCCTCAGGATAGAGGCGGAGCATCATCTCAGCGGTTCTGTGGAGCCGGTGATCGTTGAATCGTTCGTCATCCGTGGCGCTTCTTGGGAAGCCAGTGAATACGCAGGCCGGGAACGCGGCTTCATGAGCGGGCGGATCGCTGGTCAGGCTCAACTCAACTCCAGGCAAGTGCGCCTCATGGCGAACTACCAGGGCCGGATTGATGAGGCTTGGTCGATCGTAAAGAGCGGGCAAGACATCCTGTCGCCGACGTTCCAGGCCGCTGTCTCGGAAGTCGACGATGCATTCTTCGGCACCTTCGTTGATTTGCGGGAGCAGGTCTTCGATCTGGCCTTGAATGAGACCCCGAACTACCCCGTCTCCGGTCAGGAATGGTTCGATACGGCGACGGCCGGGATCGGCGCCATCCTGCGGGCACAGACCGTCGCCGCGGACGAGATCAAAGTTATGGTCGACGACCATGTCCAGGAAGCACTGGTCGGGCTTGTCGTCCAGGTCGGCCTTTTCTTCATCAGTCTCGGCATCATGATTTTCGCCTGGATCTACCTTGGCCGCGCCGTCGTTGGTCCGTTGTCGCGCTTGATCGGCACGATGTCCGAGTTGGCGAGCGGCAATCTCGATGCTTACGTCGACCGGATCGAAGGCAAAGATGAAATCGGTCAGATGGGCAAGGCGGTCTACACCCTCAAGCAGGAAGCGCGGGCTGCCGCCGATGCCCGTGAGCAGCAGGCCAAAGAGCGTGAAGCCGCTCAGAATGCCCAGCGACAGGCTCTCTTGGACCTGGCAACGCATCTTGAGCACACGGTCGGTGCCGTGGTGCAGGGCGTTGGCTCAGCCTCTCAGGAGTTGACGGCGACGGCCCGGTCGGTTTCTGGAAACGCGGAACACACACGGAGCGCGTCCGTTGACTCCGTCACCGCCGTTTCGCAGGCCAGCGGCAACATTCACGCGGTCGCAGAGGCGGCGGAACAGCTTGATGCCGCCATTACCGAGGTTTCGGGCAAGGTCGTCGAAGCGGCCACCGTCGCATCGGAAGCCGCGCGGGAGGCCGCTGAGACATCCCAGTTGGTCGAAGCCTTGGATGGCGCGTCGACGCGGATCACCGATGTCATCAAACTCATCAACGACATCGCTGAGCAGACCAATCTCCTGGCGTTGAACGCGACGATCGAGGCCGCGCGGGCGGGGGATGCCGGCAAGGGCTTCGCGGTTGTGGCCTCAGAGGTCAAGAACCTCGCGACCCAGACCGCCAAGGCGACGGAAGACATCGATGCCGAGATCAGTGCCATGCGCTCCACCATCGATCAGGCGGTCCGGGCCATGCGCAGCATCGGCAGCACAATTGACCGTCTGAACGAGAACAATACGGCCATTTCCGCGGCCGTGGAGGAGCAGGCCGCCACCACATCCGACATCACCCGAAACATGGGTGATGCCGCGCGCGGCGTCTCAGATGTGGAAAATCAGATCTCCAGCGTCGCGGAGGCTGCGAAAAGCACCGGGACCGCCACGTCTCAGGTCCTCGCGTCGGCGGAGGAACTGGAGAGCCAGTCCACCACGCTCAGCGACGAGATCGACACGTTCCTGCGTCAGGTTCGCGCGGGCTGATCCTCGGATACCGGCAGGCCCGTTGCTTGAGAACAGCAACGGGCCAGCGGTTCTTAGGGAAATCAGGTGATGGTCACCGTCACCTGACCGAAGACACCGAAATCAGCGACGATTTCTTGTCCCGCAGATGCCGGAAACACAGGCGTCGCGGAGCCGGTCGTCACGTACTGCCCCGCCGAGATATGGCGGCCGTCCGCAATGAGTTTGTTGGCGAGCCAAGCGAGTGAGTCGATCGGGTGACCAAGCACATTGGCCCCGGTCCCGGTGGAGGTTTCCTCCCCGTTCACGGTGAGGGTGACCGGTGCTGACGCCAGGTCCGTGTCCCGCCAGTTCGTGGTGCTTTCGCCTTTGATCCAGAGACCATGGGCGCCGTTGTCGGCGACCAGGCTCGCCACACCGACTTTCGTCCATTCGCGATAGGGTGTGGCGACGATCTCGATCCCGACAGCCATTTCTTCAATGATCTCTGAGAGGCTTTCCCGGGTCCAAGGCGTGCCGGTATCAGTCACATCCTTACTTAGCTTGAAGGCGAACTCGGGCTCGATAACGATCATCGGCAAGTCTGCCGCAGCGACCGTATGGGGCGCGTCGACGGTCAGTGCTGGGATCAACTCCGCATAGAACGGCTCTTCCGCTCCTAGAAGCGCCTGGGCTTTGTCGTTCGTTGCCCCAATCTTGAAGCCAAACTCTGGTCCCGGATCGCGGAGCTCGGAAACCACGTGGGTTTGGATGGCGTATGCATCCGCCATCGTCGCCGGCTTCTGATCCGCCGGCAGCGCGTCGAGATGCGCATTGGCTCGCCGGGCTTCGATCAGAGTGGCCGCTGCGGCAGCGATGGATTCAGTCATTTCCGGTCTCCTGTAGCATTATGTGTTGGTCATTTTGCGGCGCAGTCTAGTCATCGAAGCGGCGCGTTGCAGCAAGAGAGACCGCACTTCCCGTATGGTGGAAATCGTCAAATCTCCTCGGAGGTTGTGGTCGCGGAAACCGACTCATATGATCAATCCGGTACCGCGTTGCACAATAATCGTGCGCGGGCGACTCACGCCCCGCCGGATTGTGTACAGACTGGGGGGACGGACCATGACCATCGACACGGTGGCTAATGACGATGCGCGTTTGGCGTCTTGGCGGGTTACGGCACCGGCCGAGGCGCAAACGATCGGCCGCTACTATCTCGAAGATCTGAGCATTGGGCAGACCGCGGAGTTTGAGCGGGATGTGACAACGGAGTCCGTTCATTGGTTCTCTGAGGTGTCCGGCGACAGGAACCCGCTCCACCTGGACGAAGAGTATGCATCGGGCACCTTCTTCAAGGGGCGGATCGCTCACGGCATGCTGTCGGCGAGTTTCATCTCGACGATCTTCGGGACGATCATGCCCGGTCAGGGATCGATCTATCTTGAGCAGAACCTTCGCTTCACCGCGCCGGTCCGACATGGCGACCGGGTAAGGGCCCATGTGGAGGTCACGGATATCGTGCCGGCGAAGAAGAGGGTCTCCTTCAAAACCCAGTGCTTCGTCGGCGACACGATGGTCATTGATGGAACGGCCGTCATCATGGTTCCCAGCCGCGGGTGAGACGGGCCTCTTGCGCACACTCAGATCTCTGGAAGACGTGGCGGACCGGGACCGGAATACGGTTGCCGCGATCGGAAACTTTGACGGTGTCCACCTCGGTCATCATGCGGTGATCGAGACCGCGGCCGGAATTGCGGCGTCGGCAGGTGTCCCGCTTTCGGTTGTCACGTTCGAACCTCATCCCCGAGCCCTGTTTCAGGCAGACGCGCCGCCCTTCCGGCTCACGCTGGCCCCCGAGAGGGAGCGTCAGATCGCAGCACTGGGGGCGGACCTTCTCGTGGAGATCCCGTTCGATACGGGTTTTGCCCTGGTTTCAGCGGAAGACTTCGTGGACAATGTGCTGCACCGGACCCTTGGGTTGCATCACGCCGTCATCGGTTACGACTTCACCTTTGGACACCGCCGCCGCGGTTCACCGGACATGTTGGAGGAACGCGCGGCCAGCTTGGGTTTCGGGGTGACCCGGGTGTCTGCCGTCGCCGAACCGGATGGCGGCGTCTATTCCTCAACGCGGATCCGCCAATGCCTTTCGGAGGGAGACCCCAAAGGAGCCGCCGCTCTTCTGGGGCGGGACTGGCAGTTCGACGCTGTTGTTGAAACAGGGGATCAGCGGGGACGCACCATCGGCTTTCCAACAGCCAATCTGCGGCTGGGTGACCATTTGGCACCGATGCAGGGTGTGTATGCCGTCCTGATCTCTTTCGCGGATGGGGATGCGGTTTCTGAGCCGGAATGGATGGCCGGTGTTGCGAACTACGGCCGCCGTCCCACGGTGAATGACCGGGGGACACTGTTCGAAGTTCATCTCTTGGACCGCTCTCTCGACCTTTATGATCGCCGATTGCACGTACGTTTGGTTGACTTCATTCGCCCGGAAATGAGATTTAGCGGCCTGGACGCGCTGAAAGCGCAAATTGCTGAGGATGCGGCCACGGCGCGCCGCATTCTTGGAGCCGACTGAGGTCGGTGCCAAGGGGCCACCGGGTCGCCCCGACTGACACAAGAGATCGTTCCGATGGACTACAAATCGACCGTCTTTCTGCCGAAGACCGAGTTTCCGATGCGTGCGAACCTGCCGAAGCGGGAGCCGGGCATTCTGGAGACGTGGGAGCGGATTGATCTCGAGAAGCGCATTCGGGACGACCGGCGCGGCAAGGAGAAGTTCGTCCTTCACGATGGACCTCCCTATGCCAACGGCCATCTGCACATCGGTCACGCGCTGAACAAGATCCTGAAGGACGTTATCAGCCGTTCCCAACAGATGATGGGCAAGGACAGCGTGTACGTGCCCGGCTGGGACTGCCACGGCCTGCCGATCGAATGGAAGATCGAGGAAGAGTATCGCGCGCGGGGCCAGAACAAGGACGACGTTCCGGTCATCGAGTTCCGGCAGGAATGCCGGGACTTCGCGAAGAAGTGGGTCGGCATTCAGACCGAGGAGTTCAAGCGCCTTGGCGTGACCGGTGATTGGGAAAATCCCTACACCACCATGACCAATCCGGCGGAAGCCCAGATCGCCCGTGAGATCGGTAAGTTCCTGATGAACGGCGGCCTCTACAAGGGTGAGAAGCCGGTCATGTGGTCCGTCGTGGAAAAGACGGCCCTCGCGGACGCGGAGGTCGAGTATCACGACCACAAGTCGATCACGATCCATGTCCGTTTCCCGGTGGTCACAGCATCGTACCCCGCCCTGGAAGGGGCCTCGGTCATCATCTGGACCACGACTCCGTGGACGATGCCGGGCAACCGGGCCATCGCGTTCGGCGAGGAGTTCACCTACGCGGTCTACGAGGTCACCGCGGTTGGTGAGAACAGCCGGGCTACCGTCGGCGAAAAGATCGTGATCTCCGTCGATCTGGCCGAGCAGGTGAAGTCGGCCGCCCGGATCGAGGAGATGACCGAACTCGCCCGGCTTCAGGGGTCCGAGCTGACCGGTACAATCGCAGCACACCCGCTGCGCGGTCACGGCTATGACTATGACGTGGGTCTCTATGCAGCGGACTTCGTCACCGTCGATCAGGGGACCGGGTTCGTCCATATCGCCCCGGGCCATGGCGCGGACGACTTCGAGCTTGGCCGTTCGGTTGGATTGGAGATCGCGCGCACAGTCGGCGACGACGGTATCTTCTACGACCACGTGCCACTGTTCGCTGGCATGTATGTATTGGACGACAACCTCAAGATCTCCGCGATCATCGCCGAGCATGGCGGCCTCCTCGCCCGGGGCAGCCTGACCCACAGCTATCCTCACTCGTGGCGGTCCAAGGCGCCCCTGATCTTCCGGAACACGCCCCAGTGGTTCATCTCGATGGAGACCAATGAGCTGCGGGAGAAGGCGCTCCAGGCGATCCGGGACACGCGGTTCGTGCCGGCGGCGGGTGAGACGCGGCTCTACTCCATGATCGAGCAGCGGCCGGACTGGTGTGTCAGCCGACAGCGAAGCTGGGGCGTGCCGATCCCGGTCTTCGTTCACAAGGAAACGGGGGAGCCGCTCCGGGATCAGGCCGTCATTGACCGGATCGGCGCCATCTTCGAGGAAGAAGGCTCGGACGCTTGGTTCTCCAGTGACCCGTCCCGGTTCCTCGGCAACAGCTACGACCCAGGCGACTACGAACAGGTTCGCGACATCGTCGAGGTGTGGTTCGAGAGTGGCTCGACCCACAGCTTCGTGCTTGAGCAGCGCGACGACCTGCAGTGGCCTGCCTCGCTGTATCTGGAAGGCTCAGATCAGCACCGGGGCTGGTTCCATTCCTCTCTGCTGGAGTCTTGCGGCACGCGGGGCCGCGCTCCTTACGACGCGGTGCTCACCCATGGCTTCGTCCTGGACGAGCAGGGGCGGAAGATGTCCAAGTCGCTCGGCAATACGGTCGGTCCCCAGGACGTCATCGATCAGTACGGCGCGGATATTCTGCGGCTGTGGGTCGTTGGCTCGGATTATTCCGAAGATCTGCGGATTGGCCCCGAGATCCTGAAGCACTATGCCGACCACTACCGTCGTCTCCGTAATACGCTCCGGTATCTGATCGGCAATCTTGACGGATTCGAGGAGAGCGAGCGGCTCCCCGAGAAGGATATGCCCGAGTTGGAGCGTTGGGTTCTCCATCGGATGTCGGAGCTCGACGCGATGGTCCGGGACCGGACCGAAGCGTTTGACTTCCACACGCTGTTCACCCAGGTCCACAACTTCTGTGCCGTGGACCTTTCCGCGTTCTACTTCGACATCCGGAAGGACACGCTCTATTGCGACGCGCCGTCGTCTCTTCGCCGTCGGGCGGCGCGGACGGTGTTGGCCCATTTGTTCGACGCGTTGACGGCGTGGCTTGCACCCATCCTGTGCTTCACCGCAGAGGAGGCATGGCAGCAACGGGCGAAAGGCCCGGAAGACTCGGTTCATTTGCGGACATATCCCGACATTCCGTCCCAGTGGCGGGACGACCCGCTGGCGGCGAAATGGGAACGCATCCGCCGCATTCGCCGGGTGGTCACAGGCGCGCTGGAGCTGGAGCGGGCGCAGAAACGCATCGGCTCGTCCCTCCAGGCGGAACCCCTGGTCTATGCGAGCGCTGAGGACATTGCTGCGTTCGACGGTTTGGACGCGCCGGAGCTATTCATCACGTCCGCGGCCAAGTTCTCGGAAGAGGCGGCGCCCGAAGAGGCCTTCCGGTTGGAGGATGTCGACGGGGTCGCGGTGCTGCCGGGCCTGGCGGATGGCGCCAAATGCGAGCGGTGCTGGCGGGTCCTGCCAGAAGTCGCCTTGGCCCCGGCTGACGCACAGATCTGTGGCCGTTGCGCTGAGGCTGTCGGAACCGCGCCCAGCGCGGCTGCCGATTGATGGACGATCGCCTGCGGGGCGCCTATGTCCGGCTTGGCCTGATCCTGGCGGCAATTGTCATTGCGGCGGATCAGGCCACCAAGGCTTGGGCCTTGGACCGGTTGTTCGAGCCGCGGGAGTGGATCGTGGTGACGCCGTTCCTGAACTTTGTTCCCGTTTGGAACAGAGGGGTGAGCTTCGGGATGCTGTCATCTGGCGAAGACTGGGCGCCCTATGCGTTGGCCGCCTTCGCAACCGCTGTTTCCATAGCGCTGGTGGTTTGGTTGTTCCGGGCGGAACGCCGTTTCCTGGCGATCGGCCTCGCCGCGGTGATCGGCGGCGCCGTGGGCAATGTGATCGATCGGCTCCGGTTTGGGGCTGTCGTCGATTTCATTGACGTTCATGCGGCAGGTTATCACTGGCCGGCCTTCAATATTGCCGATGCAGCCATTACCTTAGGCGTAGCAGTCCTGCTGGTTGACAGTTTTCAATCAGATGGACCCAAAATCGCCGACAAGCCGAGTACGGAAGAATGAACGGCGCTGTCTGCAGGGGAGAACGGTTGATGAAACAGATCGCCATTCTGGTCGGTCTTGCCGCGACAACGGCGCTTGCGGGGTGCTCGGACTTCCGGCAAGCCGTAGGGACGGAGAAGTCCTCGCCGGACGAGTTCGCCGTGGTGGCCCGCGCACCGCTGAGCCTCCCGCCCAACTTCGCCCTCCGTCCCCCGGATCCCGGCGCTCCCCGGCCGCAAGAACGTACGGTGAAGGAAGGCGCAAAAGCGCTCGTCCTCAACAGCGGCAGCAACGCGCCATCAAGCTCGGTGCCGTCTTTTGGTTTCTCGACAAACACTCCCTCAGCCTCACCGAGCGCTTCCGTAACGTCGACCTCCCAAGCCGAAGTAAGCTTCCGGGAGCGTCTGGGTACCAGTCAGGCTGACCCCAACATTCGAGAAGTGGTAAACGCCGAAACACGCGACTTCGTCTACGAAGACGAATTCCTCATCGACCGCCTGATCTTCTGGAAAGACGACCCCAACCCAGGCGTGGTTCTGGACGCAGACGCCGAACGCCGCCGCCTGCAAGAGAACGCAGCCCTAGGCAAATCCCCGACGTCAGGCGCAACGCCGAGCATCCAACGTAAGAGGGGGAATCTGCTGGAGCGGATATTTTAGATGGCCGTGAGAAATTAGTGAGTTCACAAAAGAAGAAGGAGCTAAATGATTTCTCGCTAGGCTGAATAAGAGCTGAGTTAATGAAAATTTGATATCCCCACGTTTCACGTAGTAATAATGTAGAATGGTTTTAGAATTTGGCATAACGTAAATGACGTACTGACTGATTATTATAGCGTTTGTGGTACGCTTCTGGTGTATTCATCCTTTTTTGAGGGGTAGGCGATTCATGTATGATCTAAAGTCTCAATCAACTGCGTATCCAAACAAATTTTCAAGATTTCAAGGACACTTCGATGGTCTAATTGGCGGGCACTTTTGTGGATGGTTCTCTGATAATTCGCATCCCGACGATCCTAGCAACCTAGGTATCTATGTAGATGGAAAACTAGTCCACGCCTTTTGCACTTCATTTGATCGTGAAGATTTAGTGGCTCAAGGATTCAGTGCAAGGAACAGTGGATTCCGAGTTTCCATAACGTCGCTCGGCGGCGTAATTGGTGAAATTGATATAAGACAAATAGCATCGTTGTAATACATAATTCAACAATCAAAATCACAAAAGAGCATTTTATTGCTGAAGCAATAATCGCGACTTTTGATTTTTCAAAATATGACGGCCTAACCCAAATTAATAATGAATATAACATTAATAAGAATTCAAATCTGATAAGAAGAACAAGTCTAAATCAACGTAACACACTCATATACAACAGTATTGATAACGACATTGTCCCAATATCGAAAATACATTATAATATGTTTCTAAATTCTGATCAGAATATACAATTGGACAGTCTCACTTTCAGGCACGCAGCAATAATGAAAGCATTGTGTGGGGAGGACGGATTCGAAAACACCTGCCTCTCGATTGAACAGATTAACTATGCATTCTTACCGGCATTCAGCAATCCCTGGGTTTTCCCGAGAACGATCAGTAATTTGACTTTATATGTATGGTTGAAACATGGTCGAAGCTACGATCTTGCGAATGACGGCGAGTTTGAAGAATTCTGCTGGTGGTTTGTGACAAGTTTTGCAAGGACGAGAAATATGTCGAGTGATGTTCTCCCGCCGGAAGTTGTGAGCTGCTTGAAGTACCCTGTTCACATCGCGGACGACGTTACACTCTCGCGTTTCCAATTAATGTCTTACAACCGTTCCGAAACGCTCAAGGGCCGATATGGGGAGATTACGAGTTTGTCTGCATGGGCATTCTCTTTCGATTTTTTTATTCATAACTATGATGACTCGCTAAATGCGATTTTTATCACTGACGGCCAAATAGATCTACTGTCAAAGAAAATAGCAATGGGAGAGGGGAAATAACTATTCTCGTCTATTTGATATCCACATACATCATTTCAAATAATTGGTTAGTTAGTTTGAAGGACATAAATAATAGAGTTGAAAATTACTTAAACGGTAATATCAGAATAAAATACAATCAAAAACTCGAAAAAACTCTATTTCAACTAAATAAAATAGATATTGATACGATGAGATCGCAAGAGATATCCATGCTGAAGCAGGAGAAGTCTATTCATATATATGGATTAACAAATTCATCTAGTGGTTTAGGGGTGAATTTAAGAATGACTGGCAGTATATTTAGAGAAATGGGGTACCAGACAGAGTTATTTAATACCGATACTACCTCGTCTGTTAACGATAGAAGGAACATGTCTGGAGCAGAATATCGGATGTTTCATGTGAATGCTGACAAAATACCACGACTTTTTCTCGAGAATCCAGAGATGGGCTTGTACGGTAATAATATAGGGTTTCTGTTGTGGGAGTTTCAAATTATACCTAGACAACATCAATTGGGAATTGATTTACTTGATCAAATTTGGGTTCCTACGAATTTTGTAAAAGAGGCATATCAGTCGTATACGAAGACACCAATCAGAGTGGTTGGCAAGAGCATGGATATTCCGGTCTTTCATCAGGTGTACAAGGCGTCGAAGTCTATTTCTAGTGATAAGGAGTTCTTTGAATTTCTGATATCTTTTGACTTTCATTCATCGGTAGAAAGAAAGAATCCACTCGCTGCGGTTCGGGCTTTCAAGAAGGCCTTCGCCACAAATGATCGGACGGTACGTTTGACTGTGAAAACAACAGAATATGTGCCGGGGTATTGGGGTGATCCAAATGATCAGTGGTCTCGAATATTATATGAGTCGATGAATGATGACCGAATAAGGATAATTATCGGAAACTACGATTCTATTGAATTCCTGAGCCTCATTTCCAACGCAGACTGTGTGTTAAGTACACATCGTTCTGAGGGTTTTGGTTACTTGCCTGCATATGCAATGCTTCTTGGTGTTCCAGTTATTGTCACTGATTATTCAGGAACAAAGGATTTCTGTAGTGAATATAATAGCTATCCGATACAATATGAAATGGTGGATGTTAGGGAAGGTGAATTCATATTTCCTATACCTGGAGCTCAATGGGCCTCCATTTCCGAGGACGCCCTTGTTGAAGCAATGAGGAGAGTGATTTTAGGAAAGGAAGAACGGGAAGAAGTTGTTAAACGTGCGATCATGTATTCGTACGAACAGTTCTCGACCGAGTCAATGATTAGTAGGTATCAAGATGCCCTAGGGCTTCATTAATCAGCGCAAGTCTAATCATTATGTTTCTACTCTGGGGAGATATTATGTCTTATAGATTGGGTGAAAGATAGGCCTAATGAGAGAATCGTATATCATTGACGTAATTCGTCTTTTTTGGGGCTTATTGTTTTTGGCATGTTTTTGTTATGAGTTTGTGAAATGCGGAATTACTTGCAATAGAAGACGGGGTTCGTTGATAGTTTGAGAAGGGTGGTGATGAGATGGGCGATGATTCTTTTTCTGGCTTTCGCGTTATGCGTCCAGTTGGGTATAAAGATTGTAAACGGACGATCGTGGCTCTCGGCTCACCGCGTGGAGGTACGTCTATGCTTTCAGGAGTGTTAGAGAAATTGGGTGTCTTTATGGGGAATCGAATCGGCAGTCAAAAAGAAGATCCTCGATTTCGATATAAAGAATCTTTAGAGATTAAAATTAAGGCGATTGAAGACAATGTTTCGGAATTTGATGTGTGGGGATGGAAGCTCCCAAAAACAGTTTATTATTATGAAAGTATACATGAATACCTTGTAAATCCAGTATTTATTACGGTGTATCGTAATCCACTTGCTATAGCGTCCTCTTCTGCGTCTAGGGATGGACGGCCGTTCTCACAAAGACTCTTAGATGTTCCTGTTAATCACTACGCGAAGATTCATAAGTTGACGGACAAATATTCTGAGGTCCCACTTGCAGTTTGCAGTTTTGAGGATATAGCGTTTAGAGATAAAAAGAGGCAGTTTATAGATGGCTTGATTGATTTCATGGGTATCGATGTTACGCAGGATAAAAGGGAATTAGCTATAGAGTTTGTAGATTACAGCAGAGGATATCGGGATTGAATAAGAAATTCAAGAACACAAAGACTAGTTTCGAGTTCTTGGGGGGCTATATCTATAATTAATATCACTGCGTTGATTTTAGAAGCAAGAGTGACAAGTTTGATACGGCATTATTCATGGCGAAAATCGTAGGGAAAATCAAAAGTGGATAATTGGATGTTCGCTGGTTGTGGGTGGGTTCGTTAAGATAGGTTGTTCTTTTGTAGTGATCTAAGTCATATTGTAACTCCCGTTGTGAGATTTACTTCTCGGCTCATACTATCAGTCACGCAAAAAAAATGCCCGGAAGCGGGGGGCTTCCGGGCAAGTCGAACAGGGAGGCTTCACGTCTGGGAGACGTAGGACCCGAAGGCCCTCGGATGTTGCATCGCAACACCCTAACAATGAGGGAGATAGGTATCGAAACCGTTAACGACCATACCCGTTTTTGCACTCCGGGTATGCGTTTTGTGCATACTGAAGTGGCCAGACCCGTCAAAAATGCGTCTTCGCCACTTCCTCAATCAGGAAATCCCGGAGAACGGTGATGCGTTTTGAGTGCCTAAGTTCTTCTGGATAAACGAAATAGGCGGGGACTTGGGGCCCCTCAAGGTCCGGGATGATGCGGACGATCTGATTGTCCTCGTTGGCGAGGTAATCCGGAAGGGCCGCGATGCCGACGCCGCCCTGAACCGCTTTGAACATGGCGTAGTAGTTATTCACCCGGAAGATCGGCGTCGCCGGAAGTCGGGTTCCGCCGGTCACAAGGTCCCGCAGCCAGTTCACATTGGGGAAGGGCGGATGCGGGCTTTCCCCGTAGATGATCAGCCGGTGCGTGGCCAGATCGTCGACGGTCTCCGGCATTCCGTGGGCTTTCAGATAGCTGGGCGATGCGTAGAGATGGAACTTGATCGTCTTCAGGTGACGCTGGATGAGGTCCGGTTGACGTGGCGGCGTCAGGCGAATGGCGACGTCGGCCTGGCGCATCGAAAGATCGAGTTCGATGTCGTTGATCAGCAGGCTGACGGTGATCTCGGGGTAGATCTCCAGGAATCCACCGATGCGGGCCGCCAACCAGGTCGAGCCGAACGCGACGGTCGTTGTGATCCGGAGTGGACCCTTGGGGCGTTCCTTCCCCTCACTCAGCATCGTCTCGGTCGTTGCGAGTTTGGCGAAGACCTCACGGGCCGTCTGGTAGAGGATCTCTCCCTGCTCCGTCAGGATCAGCCCTCTGGCGTGACGGTGGAACAGTGGAACGGAAAGGCTCTCCTCCAGATGGCCTATCTGGCGGCTTACGGCTGATTGCGAGAGGTTTAGGGCCTCGCCGGCGTGCGTGAAGCTCCCGGCGTCGGCGACCGCGTGAAACACACGCAGCTTGTCCCAGTCCATGGTAAGGGGCTCCGATCCCGTCGGATGTCAGACCCCAATCATATAAGGGGCGTCGCCACCGTCGCCAGTGGGAGGTGACATTGGAGGCGTTTAAGCGTCCCGCCGGATGCTATTCGGCTGCTTGGGCGGCCGCACTGTCAGCAGCTTCGGCCAAGAATTTTTCGGCTTCCAGTGCCGCCATGCAGCCAAGCCCAGCCGCTGTGACCGCCTGCCGGTAGACCTTGTCGACACAGTCTCCCGCCGCGAAGACGCCGGGAACGTTCGTCCGTGTGGTTCCGGAGTCCACGAGGATATAACCCTCTGAATCCATGTCGATCTTGTCCTTGAAGGCGCCCGTGGCCGGGTCGTGACCGATGGCAACGAAGAAGCCGTGCGCCGCGATCTCCGATACCTCTCCGCTCTGGGTGTTCTTGACCCGCGCGCCGGTCACACCACCCGCAGGGCCACCGTCACCGAGGACCTCTTCGACAACGCTGTTCCAAACCACTTCAATCTTCTCATGCCGCAGCAGGCGCTCCTGCATGATGCGCTCCGCTCGCAGCGAATCGCGCCGATGCACCAGGGTAACTTTGGAGGCGAGGTTGGCGAGATAGAGCGCTTCCTCCACCGCCGTGTTGCCGCCGCCCACGACGATGACCTCTTTTCCGCGATAGAAGAAACCGTCGCATGTGGCGCAGGCCGAGACGCCGCGACCGTTGAAGGTTTCCTCGGACGGCAGACCAAGCCACCGCGCCTGGGCGCCGGTCGCAATGATGACCGCATCGGCGGTATAGGTGTCGCCGCTGTCGCCGGCGGCGACAAACGGGCGGCTGCTGGTGTCGATACCGGTGATCAGGTCGTATTGAATGCGGGTGCCGACATGCTCCGCCTGCTTCTGCATCTGCTCCATCAGCCAGGGGCCCTGGATGACGTCCGGGAAGCCGGGATAGTTCTCCACATCCGTCGTGATCGTAAGCTGCCCGCCGGGTTGCAGTCCGGCAACTAGCAGCGGCTCCAGCCCGGCGCGGGCGGTGTAGATCGCTGCGGTAAGGCCGGCAGCGCCGGAGCCGATGATGAGGACTTTTTCGCG
Source organism: Thalassobaculaceae bacterium (assembly GCA_963691835.1). GTDB lineage: Bacteria > Pseudomonadota > Alphaproteobacteria > Thalassobaculales > Thalassobaculaceae. The sequence goes on along the minus strand of OY829383.1, from coordinate 431,998 downwards.
ATGATCGGCCATGGGGCGCTCCTGCTCTGTCTGGACTGCCAACATAGGGTCGGCGTCTTACAGCAACAACCACACTTGCGGTCATCAATCTGTTTCCGTCATAGCGTGCTGTGCAAAGCCCGATCGGTTCCCGGAACGCGGTCCTCAGGCGTATGGCTCATCCGGGAGCGGACGGTACTTCGTTGTCGACCAACCTCCATCCACCGTCAGCGTATGGCCTGTGATGAAGTTGGCGTCGTCGGAGCACAGGAACGTCGCCGCCGCGGCGATGTCGGCTGGGGTACCGGTCCGCCCCATCGGCGTGGAGCCGATCATGGCGTCCTGGAAAAAGGCGTTCTCCGCCAACCGCTTCTCGGTCATCGGCGTGACGATCAGGCCTGGTGCGATCGCGTTCACCCGGATGCCGTCCCGGCCGTAGTCCGCCGCCATGTTCTGGGTCAGCCCGATGACCGCCGACTTCGTGGCCGAATAGACGGAGGAGCCGGGGAAGCCGACGATGCCGAAGATCGAAGCGATGTTGACGATCGACCCTTGTGTTCCTTCCTGACGCATCTCGATGACGCCGCGACGGGCGAAGCGGAACAGCGCGCGGAGGTTCACGTCCAGAAATCGGTCCAGGGCCGCGTCATCGGTCGTGTGAATCGGCTTGGCCGCCCCAATACCGGCGTTGTTCACCAGGATCGTCGGCGTGCCGAACATCTCCCGGCAGAGGGCAAAGACGTCGTCCGGTGCATTGTCACCGGAGACGTCCGCTGTCATGGCGTGAACGCGGCCCGGGCCATTCCCTGCCATACTCGCGGTCTCAATGGCGCCTTCTTCGTTCCGGTCCACCGCGAGGACGTCCGCTCCTTCCGCCAAGAACCGGAGGACAGTCGCGCGTCCAATACCGGAGCCGCCTCCGGTCACGATGGCGATCTGGTTCTTTAGGCGGCCTTCCATCGATCGTCTCCTTGGTTTTCTGTTTGATCGGCTGCGGACTAGCCCGCAGTCCACCCACCGTCGACCGGAAGTGCCACGCCCGCAAGGAAGGCGGCTTCGTTGGTGCAGAGATAGTGCGCCGCGTTCGCGATATCGGTGACGTCGCAAAGCCGGCCCAGCGGGATTCGGGATGCGATCTCGTCGGCCTGTCCTTCATTGCCATCACCCAGGAAGTCCATAAGGACGGGCGTCATGGCGGCCACAGGCAGGATGGCGTTCACCCGGATGTTCCGAGGCGCCAACTCCACCGCCGCCCCCTTGGTAAGAGCGACAACGGCCGCTTTGCTGGCGCCGTAGACCACGTTGCCCGGCCTCGGCTTCAGGGACGCAGTGGAGGCAATGTTGACGATGGAACCCCCGCCGCGTTTCGCGATCTCAGGGGCGGCGTGCCGGATGAAGAGAAAGATGCTCTTCACGTTCACATCCATCACCCGGTCCCAGGTCTGGATTGGCGTGTCGACCACATCCATGCGGGAGTGCGCCATGCCCGCATTGTTCACCACAATGTCCAGTCCGCCGAACGCCTCCACGGCGGCGGCGACGGTTGCGGCCACGGAGGCATCGTCGGCGACGTCTCCTTCTTTGAAGACGGCGGCCGCGCCGAGGTTGTCTGAGACTGCGGTGCCTTTGGCCACGTCTCTGTCCGCGACAACGACCCTAGCGCCTTCGGCCGCGAAACGCCGCGCCGTCGCCTCGCCAAAGCCGGACGCGGCTCCCGTGACGATGGCCACTTTTCCATCGAGCGTCATGACACTCCTCCCAATTCGGGTACTTCTCTCTCACCACCCTTTTTGTCATCGTATACGCAACCAATAGCGCGGGAAAACGCGCGATACGGACTGGGAGGACGGCCAATGGACTTCGGGCATTTCAGCCTGATGGGGTACCGCGACCGGGGTAAGCCCACCGAGGAGATCTTTCGGGAACATGCCGAGCAGGTCCGGCTTGCGGACGAAGCCGGGATCGAAGCCGCTTGGTTTGCGGAGCATCATTTCTCGAACTACTGCACCTGTCCGTCCCCTTTGTTGATGGTCGCTCATTGCGCCGGCATCACGAAGCGCATCCGCCTTGGAACGGCGATCATCGTCACACCGCTTTATGAACCGGCCCGGCTTCTGGCGGAGATCGGGATGACGGATGCCCTGGCCGGCGGCCGTCTCGTTCTCGGTCTTGGCAGTGGATATCAGCCCTACGAGTTTGATCGGTTCGGTGTGGATTTGGCAGACTCCAAGGAGATGTTGGAAGAGTTCCTGGAGATGCTCCGGCTGGCGTTCACCCAGGAGACCTTCAGCTATCAGGGTAAGCACTACCAGTTGCCGGAGACCAACATCAGCTCCCGCCCGGCAAACGGCATCCCGGAGATCTGGATCGCCGGGGACAATCCGCAGATCCATCGCATGTGCGCGCGGGAAGGGCACACGCCGATGTTCACCGGCCGATGGAATGCGGCTCCCTACCTCAAGCAGATGCGGGACCGGGTGGCGGAGTCCTATGCGGCCGAGGGCAAAGATACGGAAGCGATGCCGCTCGGTGTCCAACGCTTCATGTGCGTGACGGACAGCAAAGCGGAGGCGCTGGAGTATGTGGATAACGCCCGCCACCAGATGCGGCTGGCCGCTGCCCTCCGGCGCCGGGCGGAAGTTATGGATGGCGCCATGATGAATGAGATTCCCATCCCCAGCGAAATCCCGCTTGAGGAGATGGCGGATAATCTTCTGGTCGGTGACGCGGAGACAATTGCCGAGCGGCTTGCGGACGAGATTCAAGCGGCCCGACCGTCGCACATGATGTTCCATATGCAGGTGGGCGGTTCCGGGCAGACCCAGGCGCTTCGGACCATTGAGGCTTTCGCGACGGATGTCCGGCCGATGGTCGAGAAAGCGATCGGCCCTCTGTCGGAAATCGGCGCGCGGCCAAGTGCGATCGCAGCGGAGTAGTGAGATGTCAGATCTTTCGATACAGGCCCCTGGATTTACGAAGCTGTCGCAGGCGACCAAAGCCGACATGGACGAGATCTTCGTCCACTACAATGGCCTGCGGGAAGGGATCGCGGATCAGTGTCTGATGCTCTTGAAGCTTCTCGCCGGACCGCGTCTGGGTTTCCCCGTCGACCGGTTGGAGCACTCGCTGCAGGCGGCGAGCATGGCGCTCCGGTCGGGCGCGGAAGACGAGTTGGTCGTCGCCGCCCTTCTTCACGATGTTGGCGATAAGATCGCCCCCGATAATCACGGGGCGTTCGCCGCGGAGATCCTGAAGCCTTGGGTGTCGGAGACGACCACTTGGGTTGTTCGCAATCACAATGACTTCGTTGGCGGGCACTATTTCGACAAGATCGGCAAGGACCCCAATGCGCGGGAGAAGTGGCGTGGGCATCCGGGGTTTGAGACGGCGGCGGTCTTCTGCGATCAATGGGATGCGGCCGCCTTTGATCCAAACTACGACACCCTTCCTTTGGAGGTGTTCGAACCGATGGTCAGACGCCTATTCAGTGGCCAACCTTGGCAGAAACGCGTCGGCTGATCCGGAAACGAAGAGGGAATGCCAATGTCATCGGCAGCACAATCGCAGCAGAATCCCGCTGAGGCCTACGACGCCATTGTGGTAGGGGCAGGGTTCGCGGGGATGTACATGCTCCTCCGTCTGCGGGAAATGGGACTTTCCGTTCGCGTGTATGAGCGGGGCGACGGTGTTGGCGGCACCTGGTACTGGAACCGCTATCCGGGTGCGCGTTGTGATCTCGAGAGCATGGAGTACTCCTACTCGTTCGACGACACGCTCCAGCAGGAATGGAGTTGGAGCGAGAAATACGGCACCCAGCCCGAGCTCCTGAAATACGCGAACCATGTGGCCGATCGGTTTGACCTTCGCCGGGATATTGCGTTCGAGACCCGCGTAGCTCACGCCCAGCATGACCGGGCCACAAATCTCTGGACGATCCGGACGGATACTGGCGTGACGGCGACCGCGACCCACTTCGTCCTCGCCGTCGGCAATCTCTCCACACCCCAGCCCCCTGCCATACCAGGAGTGGAAGGGTTTGCGGGCCGGACCTTCCATACCGGCAAGTGGCCTCATGAGGGTGTGGACTTCACCGGCAGGCGGGTCGGGATCATCGGGACCGGTTCCTCAGCCGTCCAGGCAATCCCGAAGATCGCGGAGCAGGCAGGCCACCTGACGGTGTTTCAGAGAACGGCGAACTTCAGCATTCCAGCCCATCATGGCCCTCTCGCAGCGGAAGATCAGAAAGCCCACAAGTCCAAGTACAACGAGATCCGGGAGGCGGCCTACCTCACGCCGTTCGGGATCGCGAAGTACGGCAGCCCCACCATCTCCGCGTTCGACGTAACGGATGACGTGCGGCAGAAGACCTACGAAGAGGCGTGGAAGATCGGCGGGCAGGCACTTCTCTTTTCATATACCGACCTTCTGACCGACGCCGCGGCGAATGAAACGGCGGCGGAGTTCGTTCGCGAGAAGATCCGGGCGACGGTGACGGACCCGGAGACCGCCGAGCTCTTGTGCCCCAAGGATCACCCGATCGGCACGAAACGCCTCTGTCTCGATAGCTTCTATTATGAGACCTACAACAGGGAGAACGTCACGCTCGTGGGCGTGAAAGAGACCCCGATCTCCAGAATTGAGCCCAATGCGGTCGTTGTCGGCGCAGATAGATACGAGATTGACGATCTTGTTCTCGCCACCGGTTTTGACGCCATGACCGGTGCGGCCAAAGACATAGACATCCGAAACGAGGACGGAACTGTCCTGTCGCAGGAATGGGCGGCCGGACCCCGCACCTATCTCGGTTTGATGGTAGCGGGATATCCAAACATGTATCTGATTACCGGTCCCCAGAGTCCCGGTGTGAAGAGTCAGATGATCCTGTCGATCGAGCATCATGTGGATTTGATCGCGGAGCTGGTTGAGACGCTTCAGCAGCGCGGTGGCCGAACGGTGGAGGCATCTGCGGACGCCCAGGAGGAGTGGGTCGGACACGTAAACGACGTCGCGCACTCAACCCTCTATCCGAAGGCGGCGTCGTGGTACATGGGTGCGAACATCCCCGGCAAGCCGCGTGTTTTCATGCCTTATGTAGGGGGTGTGAAGAAATACCGGGAAACATGTGACGAGGTGCGCGAGGCGGGTTGGCGGGGCTTCTCTTTCCGCTCCTAACGTCGGTTTCCAGCACCTGAAATCGGATAGTGTGGCCCCGTCGCCACTGCGTGAATTGAGATCCGAAACACGCAAATTGACAGCTTGAATTTCACTACCGCATCGCAATATGTTTTGTTGCAACGCAATAAATGACGATTTTTTTCCGGACTTGATCCGAGAAGTTCCTTGCGTATGGACATGTTGTGTGTAATATAACGCCACAAAAAATGGGGGAATGGACGATGAGCGACAATTTCTGCCTAACGGCCCTTGAGGCTGCCGAAGTCGCTGGCATCGACCTTGCCGAACTGACCCGCGTGATCGAGGCCAACAGTGATGTGGCCGTCGAGGTTGCCGGTAACCTGCGTGTCGACGCCGACGCGCTGTTCCGTGCAATTGGCGCACCGGTGTTCGCGCAAGCCGCCTGACCGAAAGGTCCGGCGTCGACGCCGGAGACTCCCGCTGAGCGCCTCGCGCTTGGACGACCGATGGCCCGCCCTCCGGCGGGCTTTCGCCGTTTTTGGCTCTGAAACAAAAAGATAGAGCGGATCAACGATCTGCTCTTTGATCACTAAGAGTCCGTCCATAAAGTTCATGTTTGTTTCAAGCGGCGTACCATGATCTTGATCATGGCGAGGTAGATGAAGGCGGTGGCGGTTCGCGCCCGCGCCTCGAAGTCTCGGGCGAGCCTTCGGTTGCGCGAGATCCAGGCCAGCGTGCGTTCGACGATCCAGCGCTTGGCCTGCACCATGAAGCCCTTGGCGCCGTCGCTCCGCTTGATGATTTCCAGCCGCCAGGGCCCGGTCTTGGCCACCGCCTTGGCGGCTTTCGGCCCCTGGTAGCCGGCATCGGCGAAGACCACCTCGATGAATGGAAACCGTCGCCGCACCCGCTTGCTCAAAACCAAGGCCGCGCCGTCGCGGTCCTGAATGTCGGCTGGATGCACCACCGCCGTGAGCAGCAGTCCGCCATGGTCAGTGAGGATGTGGCGCTTCACGCCGCGCGTCTTCTTGCCCGCGTCATAGCCGATCGGGTCAAGCGACGCCCCCCTTTTTGCGCCGATTTGGCGCTTTGGCTGTCGATAATCGCGGCGCTCGGTTGCCCCTCTCGGCCTTCCGCCTCGCGCAACGCCACATAGAGCGTATCGTGCATCCGCTCGAGCGTGCCGTCCCAGGCCCACAGATCGAAATACCCATGCACCGTGCTCTTCGGCGGAAAGTCCTTCGGCAAATGGCGCCACGGGCAGCCGGTCTCCAGAACATAGAGCAAGCCATTGATCACCGCGCGAACGTCAACCGACCGCTTGCGGCCGCCATGCCGGGCCGGCGGGATCAACGGCGCCAGAACCGACCACTCTTCGTCCGTCAGATCACTCGGGTACCGAAGGCCCCGGCGCTCATAACGGGCACGGTTTTCTTTCGTCCACATCTGGTAGCTCCCTCATCAATCGCTACAAGATAGTGAATCACAAACGATTCCAACGATTCAATGACTTTGTGGACGGGCTCTAAGTGATCCACGTGCCGGACGATCTATTCTACGCGTCCACGTCCATGGGTTTGCCCTCTCCCCCAATCGATCTTGTGAACACTTGGATGGAGTCCTCAACGACTTGGACCAAGGAGATATCCGCTGGCTCCTCCACGTACCGGAGGGGGGCGTTCCGGTCGAAATTCAGAAGGACTTGGTGGTTGAAGCCCCGCTGAATGTGGAACGGAATGCCTTTCCATGTGCCGGAGACCGGACGATGGATATGGCCAAACACCATGTGGTCAGGCCGGCGCCGGGAGAAGACTTCCAAAAGTGCATCGCCATCGGTCAGTTTGATCTCGTCCATGCCCGGTATCCCGAGATCGAACGGCGGATGATGACACGCGATGATCAGAGAACAGTCTGACGGCGTCGCGGCAATCTCACGGTCCAGCCAGTCTCGTCTCGTCTCGCACAGACGGCCCGCGTGGTCGCCTGGGACGTCGACAAGGCTGTCCAAGCAGAGGACCCGCGCGGAGTCTCCCTCAATGCTGAACTGAACAAAGCCGCCAGCGATCTCCGCCGCATCCGGGAAGACAGCGCGGAACGGGGCGCGGCTGTCATGATTTCCCAGCATCAGATGAACCGGCATGGGCGCCGACAGCAGCACGTCGCGGAGAGTTTCATAGGCACCCGTTTCCCCATGATGGGCGAGGTCACCGGTGATCAGGATAAAGTCGACGTCTGAGTACGCCTCATTGATCAATGCCATGCCTTCGGTAAGCCGCTGCTTTGGGCTGGAGCCGTGAAGAGTGGCATCCCCGGGCACGATGTGCGTGTCGGTAAGATGAATGAAGCGCATCGAATTCCCCAGGAAACTGTTACGGCAAACCTCCGTTCAACATGTGCCGGAAAGCTTACGGTCTGTCAGCCAAGACGGTGGGGAAATGATAGGCGGACTCGTCGGCCGCCATTGCTGGGCCTCGAGGTCCGGCGCCGGTCACAGCGGCGCCGGACAGCGTGTCACTGAACCAGTTCCGGCTCTTTCTCTTTGCCGCTGCCAGAGGGTTTTCCGCGCTTCTTTGGCTTTTCGATCTCGTCAATGTCGAAGGCGATCTTGCCATCGGCAAAGTCGATCCGGACGAGGCCGCCCTTGCTGAGCTTGCCGAACAGAAGTTCTTCGGCGAGCGGCTTCTTCACATGCTCCTGGATGACCCGGCCGAGCGGGCGGGCGCCATAGAGTTTGTCGTAGCCGGTCTTGGCGAGCCAATCGCGGGCGGCATCCGTCATCTCGATCGTCACGCCGCGGTCGGCGAGTTGCGCCTCAAGCTGCATGACGAACTTCTCGACCACCTGGGCGATGATCGCCGGTGGCAGGTTCGAGAACGGCACGACCGCGTCGAGCCTGTTGCGGAACTCCGGCGTGAACATCCGGTTGATCGCCTCAGTGTCGTCGCCGGTCCGCTCCGTCCGGCCGAAGCCGATGGCTTCCTTCGCAAGGTCGGAGGCGCCCGCGTTCGTGGTCATGATCAGGATCACATTCCGGAAGTCGACCGTTTTGCCGTTGCTGTCCGTTAGCTTGCCGTGGTCCATGACCTGCAGAAGCACATTGAAAAGGTCCGGGTGCGCCTTCTCGATCTCATCCAGCAGCAACACGCAGTGGGGATGCTGGTCGACGCCATCGGTCAGCAGACCGCCCTGATCGAAACCGACATAGCCCGGAGGGGCGCCAATAAGGCGCGAGACACTGTGCCGCTCCATGTACTCGGACATGTCGAAGCGGATCAGCTCGATACCCAGGATGCGTGCAAGCTGTCTGGCGACCTCGGTCTTGCCCACGCCGGTGGGACCTGAGAACAGGTAGTTGCCGATCGGCTTCTCCGGCTCCCGGAGCCCGGCGCGCGAGAGTTTGATGGCGGCCGCCAGCCCCTCGATCGCCTTGTCCTGTCCGAACACGACCGTCTTCAGATCCCGTTCCAGGTTCTTGAGCACGGTTCTGTCGTCCGTGGACACACTCTTGGGAGGAATGCGGGCGATTTTGGCGACGATGTCCTCGACGTCCTTGACCGTCACCGTCTTCTTCCGCTTGGACGGCGGCACGAGCATCTGGGCCGCGCCGACTTCGTCGATCACGTCGATCGCCTTGTCGGGCAGCTTCCGGTCGCCGATGTAGCGGGCCGACAACTCGACAGCCGTCTTGATGGCGTCGTTCGTATAGCGGACGTTGTGATGCTCTTCGTAGTAGGGCTTGAGACCCTTGAGGATCTTGATGCTGTCTTCGATCGACGGCTCGTTCACGTCGATCTTCTGGAACCGCCGGACCAGAGCCCGGTCCTTCTCGAAATAGGCCCGGTACTCTTTGTAGGTCGTAGATCCGATGCACCGGAGACCGCCGGACTGCAGCGCTGGTTTCAGAAGGTTGGACGCATCCATCGCACCGCCGGAGGTGGCGCCGGCACCGATCACCGTATGGATCTCGTCGATGAACAGGACCGCGTCCGGATCCTGCTCCAACTCCGAGACGACGGCCTTCAAGCGCTCCTCGAAATCACCGCGATACCGGGTGCCGGCGAGGAGGGCACCCATGTCGAGGGAATAGATCCGGGCGGACGCCAGAACCTCCGGCACGTCGCCGTCCACGATACGCTTGGCAAGCCCCTCAGCGATCGCCGTTTTGCCGACGCCGGGATCACCCACGTAAAGCGGGTTGTTTTTCGTGCGGCGGCAGAGAATCTGGATCGTCCGGTCAACCTCGAACTCCCGCCCGATCAGCGGGTCAATCCGGCCCGATGTGGCTTTGTCGTTGAGGTCTACACAGTAGGCGCCCAGCGCCTCTTTACCGCTCTTGTTCACGGTCTCCGACTTGGCGTCCTCGTCCGAGCCGTCGACGCGGCGCGTCTCGGACTGACCCGGTGTTTTGGCAATACCATGCGAGATGTAGTTGACCGCATCGAACCGGGACATCTCCTGCTCCTGCAGGAAGAATACGGCGTGGCTTTCCCGCTCCGAGAACAGGGCGACAAGAACGTTCGCGCCGGTGACTTCCTGGCGTCCCGATGACTGGACATGGATCACGGCCCGTTGCACGACCCGCTGGAAACCGGCGGTCGGCTTTGCCTCTTCATGTTGATAGCCAACGAGGTTGGAGAGGTCGTTGTCGATGTAGCCGAGGAGATCCTCTTTCAGTTTGTCGAGATCGACGCCACAGGCCCTGAGTACGGAGACCGCATCCTGGTCTTCGGTCAACGCGTAGAGCAGGTGCTCTAGCGTTGCATACTCATGGCTCCGCTCGTTTGCGTAGTCGAGGGCGCGGTGAAGGCTCTGCTCAAGCGACTTTGACAGCATACGGTATCAAGCTCGTTCCAGGGTGCATTGCAGAGGGTGATGGTTTTGACGGGCGTGGTCCATCACCTGGGTGATCTTCGTTTCGGCAACTTCGTAGGTATAGACGCCACAAACCCCCACGCCGCGCTGATGCACGTGCAGCATGATGTTTGTCGCCTCGTCCCGGTTCTTGCCGAAGAACCGCTCCAGCACGTGAACAACGAACTCCATCGGCGTGTAGTCGTCGTTCAGCATGATGACTTTGTACATCGACGGTTTTTTGGTCTTCGGTTTGGTTTTGACAACCACACCGGTGTTCGACCGGCCACCACCGTCGTTCGAATCCTCGTCGCTCATCGCCGTGATCATGGTTCTGTCCGACATTGGGTTCCGACTCATTCCTCTCTGGCGATCATATGAAATTCCGAGGGGGGCCGAAAAGGACTGTTTGTCATCGGGGACAAACTTGGTGCGGCCACAACATATGTCGTGCGTATAACACCATCCGACAAGGGGTGCGACGGTTGAACGCGTGAGCGGGGGATGCGGGTGTCAGACGGCGCCGCCGCTTGAGCGTTCTCACGATGAATTCACGCTCCCGCTCTTTTGGGTGAGTACATAATGGTGTAGCGTATGAATTGCCGGGATGCTGCGGGTCCCAGGGCCCGCCCTGTTTCGCGCCGTCGTCGGTGAAGTCTCCCGTTTCCAAGACGGAACTCCTTCCGAGTTCCGTCTCTTTTTTTGGGGCGTACCGGTTCAGCCCATCTGGTAGCCGGGCGTCGATTTCGACAGGGCCTCTTCCTCGTCGGTCATATCCTCCGGAATTCCTTCGAACAACGGCGAGGAGAGATAACGCTCCCCAGTATCCGGGAGCATGCAGAGAATCACCGACCCAGGTGCAGCCTTCTCGGCAATTTCCATTGCGATGGCGAAGGTCGACCCCCCGGACACACCGGTCAGGATCCCTTCCGACTGGGCGAGTTTCTTCGACCAGGCGATGCCGTCTGCCCCAGCCACGGGAAGAAGTTCATCGTAGAAGTTGTTGTCGATGGCTTCCTGAAGAACGTAGGGAATGAAGTCCGGCGTCCAGCCTTGGATCGGATGCGGCTCAAAGGCCGGGTGGCTGACGGCCGGCGCGTTGCCGTCTCCGCGTTCCTGGACGTGTCCGCTGCCGATAAGCTGCGCGTTTGCCGGCTCGCTCAAAATGATCTTGGTCTCGGGGCGCTCTTTCCGAAGCACGCGGGCAACGCCAGAGACCGTGCCGCCGGTTCCGTATCCTGTCACCCAGTAGTCGAGCCGGTCGCCCTCGAAGTCCGCCAGAATCTCGCGCGCGGTGGTGTTCTCATGGATATCGGCGTTGGCGGAGGTCTCGAACTGACTTGCGAGGAACCAGCCGTTCGCGTCGGCGAGTTCCTTGGCTTTCTGGTACATCCCAAAACCCTTCTGGGCCCGAGGCGTCAGAACCACTTTGGCGCCCAGGAAGCGCATCAGCCGCCGCCGCTCGATCGAGAAGCTGTCCGCCATGGTGACGACCAAAGGATAGCCCTTGGCAGCGCAAACCATTGCGAGACCGATGCCGGTGTTGCCGCTGGTGGCCTCCACGACGGTCATACCTGGCTTCAAGGTTCCCGCGCGCTCCGCGGCTTCGATGATGTTGACCGCCAGGCGGTCCTTGACCGAGGCGGCCGGATTGAAGAACTCGGCCTTCACGTAGAGCCGGACATGCTCAGGTGCGAGGCGCCGCATCCTGATCGCCGGCGTGTTTCCTACCGTATCCAAAATGCTCTCGAAAACATGGCCGTAGCCATTGGTCTGACGAATGCTGCTGGTCCCGTCTTGCGGCATGGAACGTCCCCTCGCTTGATGTGTTCTTAGGAGATGGTGCCCAGAGACTGGGCCGCAACAATGCGCAACCCGGAATGACGGTGTTCCTGACAGCGCATGAACACGCTTACCTTTGGAATTGGGTGTATTTGGTTGCAGGGAGCGGAATTGGAAAAACGATTCCTTGCACTCGCCACGCGCGACAAAGATGATGCCTGCCGACGCCATAGACGCGGGACAGCGGCGATCTTGGAGGGGATGAAGATGCGCTTACAGGCAACGGTCTACCAAACTGCTCTACTCGCATTCGTGGGAGCGGGCTCACTGGCACTCAGCGCGTCTCCGGTACTCGCCGATGCCAACGCACTGCTCTCCGGCCTCGGCGATCAGCAACGCAAACAGGTTGAGGCGGCCTGTTACTGGGACAAGCAGAATGGTGGTACCGCATATGAGGACTGTCTCAGGTCCGAGATGACGAAGCGCGGTCTCGGCAACGCGACAACTGCCGTGCCGGCGGCCCCTGCTACCTCCACGCCGTCAACCAGCAACACTTCGGCCGTCTCGGGCTCGATCGCGGGTTCCACCCCCATGAGTAAAGCGAAACTGGCGTCGTTCTTCGAAGAGGCGACCTTGTTCATCTTTGGGGTCGGGGAACGGGTCGTCAGCGAAGGAGGCACGAAGGTCAAGAAGCAGGCGTTTGGGTCCGGTACCGGTTTTTTCATCGCCCCCAATCTCGTAATGACCAACGCGCATGTGGTTGAGGGAATGAAGGCACTGCTTGTGACAAACAAGACCACTGGCGGAGCCCAAAGGGGGAAAGTCATTGCAGTTACCGCACGAAAAGCTGTCGGCGATCATGACTATGCTGTGGTGCAGCTTGACGGTGCGAAGGCCGCATCCGTTGTGACCTTCGGTCCGGAACCGACCGTTTTGCAGGACGTCTACGCTTTTGGATTTCCTGGAACCGCTATTCGGAGTGATTTGGACTATCAGGCGTTTATGAAAGGCGACTCCATGGCGGTTCCCGCCGTCGTCGCGTCAATGGGCGAGGTTCAGTCCCTCCGTCCGAACCACATGAACGTCGATGTCATCCTCCACAACAGCGAGATATCTCCGGGCAACAGTGGTGGTCCGCTGACGGATGCATGTGGGCGTGTCGTCGGCATCAACACATACCTTTCCGCGCGCGGAGCCACTTACGAGTACTCAATGACATCGGACGAAGTGATGGCATTCCTCGACCGGCGCGGGATCGCGTACAAAGTGGACAGAAGCCCGTGTGTCCGCTGACAGCGCTTCCCCTACCTTTGCAATATCGCGTGGACGGAGCCGTCGCTTAGGCCCACGACGAACGTCAAGTCGCGGCCGGATCCTTCGGCCGCGATCGCCTTGTCGATCCGTCCGGGAACCTCGATCGAGGTGATTTCCCTCGGACCATCCGGCCCAAAGGTTACAAGCCGCAGGGAGCGGCGATTTGCCGAGGGCACTGCGAGATCCGGCACGCCGTCCCCGTTAACGTCCGCTGTTGCGGAGAGCCGCATCTCGATCGAGCCGATCACATGGTTCGAGAATCCGAAGAGGCCTCCAGTCAGCCTGAGACCGCCGCCGTCGTACCGGTACACATACAATGTCCCACCGATGTGTGGTGTTTCTACATAGGCGATCTGCTTGTCCGGACCGCCCAGGTAGGGGGCGATACCCGCCACGTTCAGCCATCGGTTCGGGGTTCCGATGAAACCGGTCGTTCCGCGCTCAACGATCCGGTTCCCGTCTACACCGAAGACTGTGACGGAGCCGCCGCGCCGTGTTGACGCGAGAAGGGTCACGATCTCCGTCTTTCCGTCACCATCAAGGTCAACGAGCCTTGGGTACCGGTCCTCGAACACCAGGCTTTCCGGCAGTGTCAGGAGCAGACGCGTGCCGTCTGTTCGTTCTACAACCAGCGCGGCTGCCTCGATGCTGTCCCCAAGGATGCCGTGGCGATACCGCGCCGTTGGGCCCACATACCAGGCAGCCCGGATGTCACCGCCGTCTCCTGTTGCCAAAAGCCCATCCGGAAGACTTTCAAAAGGAGCGTCCTGGCCTGGAACAGTTGTTGTACTTGGCGCGGGCGACCGGGGTTCGGTAACGACATCCGGCGGGAACTTGGCTTCATCGACTTTCACAACGACCCAGTCCGCCCGCGCCGCGCCGGCGATCAGGACAAGACCCGCAACACATGCAGCCAACCGTGTCATCGTCACCCCCGAACGTCGAAACACACAAAGCGGCCAACCCGATCGATGGGGTCGGCCGACGTGTGATGCGGAGAATGGGACGGCGGCCTGGGTCAGTCCAGAACGTTGATGACGACGCTTGCCTCTGTCATGCGCGGCTCAAGTCTGCGAAAGGTCTCCGACAGGGTGTGCTCGATCCCCTGGGGCAAGGGGGCGAAGCTCTTTCCACGAAGCTCGTCGGGCAGCTCGTCCGTCACGTCGCGGGCGGCGGCAAAACACTTCAAGAGCTCGTTGCCGGCCGGCGGCCCGACCTTGAGCGTGAACGGAAAAGTATCCGGCCCCGGAATGGTGTGGCGTACGCCAGAGACGAGGCGGGGCTCCTCAAACTGTTGCCAGAAGTATTCGTTCGGAAGGATCTGAATCATAGATCCGTCATTCTGCAGGTAGAAGCAGTAAACCCATGCATCCCGGTCCAGTTCGATCATCATGTCCATGGTTTCTCCGAACCGGTAGACGGGTGTCTTGCCCTTGTCGGTGGTGAGACGAAACGTGATCGGTCCCTGTCCGTCGGTGCGGGTCAACGCATAGAAGTCCTTGGTCGGCTGGATGTCGAGGTTGCGCCTAATGGTCGAGGTGACGACGTCCCCGGTCCATGAGACCGACTGGCCCGCTTTGTTCTTGAGGGTAATCCGAAGTTCAACGGTCTCCGTGTCCGGCCAGACCCACCAGTTTCCGGTGAGCAGATAGCTCCCATCGTCGCCGAGTTGTTCCAACGGGTTGAGTGAAGGGCTCGCGCTCCGGGTTTTCCCGATGGACAGGCGACGGATCGTGAGCTTTCGGCCCGTGAGGCTCTGGGTCAGCAACCCGCGCATCTCGTCACTCAACCGCTCCTCAACATCCTGGCTGAAGTTTGTCCTTAGGCCTTTGTCTTCGAATGTCACACCGTCGATCACGATCTCCTTAACGCTTCCAGCGCTATCCACGAGCGACTTCGCGGCCCGCACGGCCGCTTGCCGGTAGTCGATCAGGTCCGCGCCCCCTTGCCTTTCCGTCGGTTTGAGATCGAAGTACTGCGGGTTGGATGTCGCGATGGTATTGCCGGTCATCGAGATGGCTTTGTAGATCAGCCGGACATTGGTTCCGCCGTCCAGGCGGATGTCCCCGTGGATCAGGGCGTCGACATCCGATGTCTTGTTCAGAAGGGCGATCAGGTTGTCGTTGGTGTCTGCGATCGACGTGCCGGATTCCGCAACTTCATTAATGACTTGCTCCAGGTCTTTCCTCTCAACGAGGGAGAAAGCCCATTCCCGATGAGACAGAAGGTTCGCTGTCAAAAGGTCGTAGAACAGATCCGCGGTTGATTGGGACACCGGAATATCCCTCTCGTTGAAGGGCCGAATGGCGACCCGCAATCGATCGGCGTTGCTTTCGCCCGACCGGGTTTCAAGCTCCCGCCTTATCTGCTGCACCATCTGATCGGCCATGGTCGCGAACTGTTTGTTCCGTTCCGCGTCTGCGCGCGCTGATCCTCGCCCGAATACAAGCAGCAAACACAAGACCAGGACTAATGATCCGACAAAACGCATTTCTCTCCGTCCCAGAACCGTCGGCTGCATCTGCCGACGGGAACCCCTCAATGGTTACAAAAATGATCCGCATCACATGTTAAGATCAATCAGAAAGCGTATGGCGGAGGTAAAGCGTCTTTCCGTCGTGCCGCATCTCAACCTCAATCGTTATTGGTTCATCCAACCGTTTGGGGACGTCGAACGTTCTCGCGTTCTTTGTATCGAGCGGGATCGATCCGGTTTGGGAGCCGCCGCCGACGAAACCACCGGATATGACTTGCATGGACCCAATCGCCGTGGTTGGACCTTTCAGGGTTACCCGCACAGCGCACAACAGCCGGGCCGATGTTTGGTCGGGGCCAGCCGACCCCGTAGTTGCGAGCGGCCGCGACACGGGCGTTGCTCCGGCGAATTGGACGGCGGCACAGGTCTCATTTTCCTGGGCATAAAGGCCGGTGACCTCGATCGCTCCGAATGGCTGCTCTGCGGATTGCGATGATGGCGTATCCTCGCTTTCGGCTCCGGCCTGCTCGCCATCGATCGGTTCTGCCTCCCCATTGGGATCTGCTGTATTCGGATCGAGCGGCGTTTCGTCAGACGGCGGTGTGCCCTTGGGCGGGGTGTTGTCGGGTTCAGCCTGTGCGCCCTGCCCGACGAAGCGCATCAATGAGAAAAGTGGGTCACTGGCGGTTGAGAACCACAGACCTGTGAGCCCGAGGGCCAGGACGGCAATGGCCAGCAGGCCGAAGATCAAAGAGCGGCCCCGGGGACTGGGACCGTCGCGCGTATTATCGGCTCGATCCGTCTCCATCTTGTCTAAGGAGTTGTGTGTCCCGTTTTCCTCTTTAAGGGTCGTTGGTTCGGGGATCACCTCGGCATTTTCCGCCACGGGGATGCCGAGGCGCTGCAGTATCTCGATCGCCGAATGAACACGGTGGATCCGGGCGCCCAGCGGATGCGCATCCGGCACCGTATCGTTCGCTGGAACGAAGAAATGAAGGTCGACGTCGCTGTCGGCAGCCTCCCGGATAAGGGTTTCCGAGGCCTGAAGCTTTTCCGTGATGTGTCCGACCGTGCCGACGTTCAGATCCGCATCGATCTTGCCAGTTACCCAAAGGGCAGTCTCAAACGTGGTGTCTGGCAATGCCAGCCGCCGGTGCCGTGCGAGACCGTGGGCGATCAGGGTGGCGAGCTGCCAGCTTTCTCCTGCATTCACGCGGCCTGACAGGTCCATGCGGAACCCGGGGTGATCGTATGGGCCGAACAGCTTGTGCACCGGGCGGTTGGGCTGGGTGAAGATGTCGTAAGCGTCGCTGATGTTTAGGGGATTCGAGATATCCCGCCCGACAAAGACTTCCCCTAGGGCTGCCCCTTCATTTGTGATCCGTTCGATCCGGACCGGTCCGTCCGTCGTGGCAATGTAGACCGCGATCTGACCGTCCCATGTCACGGGCCAAGGCTCCCTACTTGCTGACACCGGCAAATGGATAGTCCGTCATTTGGCGGTTTCCATCAAAAACAGGAAGAAGCGGAACGCTTGGCTCCGCTTCCCTGTTCTATGGGCTTGTGATCAGTAGAGATCGATCGTGCACTTTGTTGCGGCGCAGGAGACGCGGGCTTCAAGTCCGAGATACTCCATCATCTTCCGCAGGTTCCGCTTTACTTTGCCGTCTTCGGCGGTGGTCTCGTACCAGTACTTTCCGTAGGTCGAGCCTTCGCCGACGATCCGATGGTGCTGGTAGCCACTGAACGCCGCCAGATACTCCTCGATTTCCCCCCGCTGCGAGGCATTGAAGTCGTTGAACTCCAGGATGTAGGCGCGGGAGATGGCGCTTTCAGTGCTGGTGGTCCCGGCAGTCGCGGAGCCTGCATTGGCTTCCCGAGTGTAGCGCTTCAGCTTGCGTGTCAGGGCCTCTCCAAGATCCTGTCCAAGGATGCGGGTGTATTCACCCATGACTTCGACCGCGCAATCCCGATTGCAGTCTTTCGGCGCGTTCGCGTCCTGCGGCAGCTTCACCTGGAAGTTGTCGATGACCTGGTTCTTCGAGGCGCTGAGCACCTTGCCTGTCAGCTCCGCGTTGACCTTGGTTGAGTAGCCGGTCCGCTGGAAGCGGGGATAGATCTTGAAAGTGACAATCACATCGATGGGTGGCTCATTGATGGACTTCGCAATGTCATACAGCTCCGCGTCGCTGCGGCGGACACGTCCCTGTTCGAAATTGCCCAAGGTGGCCATCGTTTCGTTCACGACGCCGTAGCCGCCACGGACCATACGCCGCTCTAGCGCATCCATAACGCCGTTGAAAACACGGCTGTTGCGGGGAATTGTGTCCTCATCCCAATCCTCGCCCATGACGAGGACTGTCGTCTGCTGTGCATATCCGGGTTGAGAGATGGCGACGCCTGCGATGAACGCCATTCCGGCGAGCGCGTAAGTAACCGTTTTCTTAAGCATATTGAACCCCTTTCGATTGACCGGATGGTGTGTCCGCTATCGATATGCGGACCTTAGAGGCCGTTCTTGCGTCCGAAAAGACCTATGGTCCGAAATTTCTCTCTGATTAAGCTGAAAGTTCCCTTTTGCCGCTATTTTTTTTCGCCTCTGCGTAAAAGGATTGAGGTGTTGCGTCTGTCCGGAAGGGTGCTGAAAGCAGCGCGTGTCGCGTCTTCAATCAGTCTTGGCCATGCGTCACGGTCCCCCATCTCCTGTGCGGCAAGATAAACGGCACCTGCGATCGCGAGCGGAGAGACGGGAAGTCCGCCATCACCGGCTCTTTTGGTCTCGACCGCCTGCCATAAAACCTGATGCCGACCGCTCTCACTCAGTTGGAGATCCAGTGTTAAGGAACGTTCGGTCCACGCGACGGCGTAGGTCTCTCCAATGGTCCGCACTGTTGGGACGATCTCGAAGTGGCAATCAAACTGTTCCATCAGAAGTGCAAGCCCGGCATTTGTCCTGTCGGAGACTCCGAGGTGGCGGGCGGCCCGGCCGCGGGCACCTGGACCAACGATGTGATCGAAACGCCCGAAGGCATGTCGTGCGACAGTTTCTTCAATGAAGGTTGCGCGGTCGGAGGGGGCTAGGCCCCGCACGGGCGCGATGACGACACAGTCGATCGAGGTAGACCAAAACGCTTTGCTCAAGACCGATTGGGGGCGATGTTCATCCGAAAGCATTCCAGTCCCAAGATTTCCGCCATCTCCGGCGCACGCTCCCAAGCTCAGGAGAATGCCCAGAAAGGAAAGACGCGCTATCCGCATGATGCGCTCCCATTCAGCCGGAACCGTCCCGGGACCGTGTTTCCGTCGAGCGCAACCCGCTCGATCACGACCGCCCCGTCTTCCAACGCGTAGGCGGCTCTGATGATGGAGACGGTGTCGTACGACTTTCCTGCGAGACGTTTGAGCCCGGCCAGAAGCGAGGCGTCTGCTCTTCTGTCAAACACCCTGACCAGCACGGGTGACCGGATCTCTCCGTGCGTTGCTCGGATCCGGTCAATCTCTCTCTGTTCTTGGGCTGGAAGAGTGCCTGTGGGCCGTCGCGCGAAACCGCTGAGCCGGTCCAAGTTGGGTTTCCAGGGTTGTCCTGCCGGCGTTGTGGAGACGTAGAGATCACCTGTTGCACTCATCAGAGTGGACCTGAGACCATGACATTGAGCCAGGACACTGTAGAGCCGTGCGGCCACAGCCTGGTTGTCTGGCCATCCGATTTCGATACCTGGCCCTTTGCCGTGTTCCAGGTTCCGTAGCGCTACCCGCCCTATTGCCAGATCCTTGCCGCGAGCCGGGGCTTGCGCCGTCTCCCTCAGTGTCGGAACTGTATCGGCAATTTTGCGTGGGGAGGGTGGCGGAGCCGGACGAAGATCAGCCGCAGGTCTGACCGCATGCGCATTGCCCAATGACCGCGGTTCACGAACCGGTTCCGGCTTCAATGGTCTGATGAGAACTGGCGGCATTTGAGACACCGGCATCATTTTGAGAGTTGGATTCAGCATCGGCTTGAGTGGCGGCCTGTTTTTGTCGGACGGAGCCGACAGCGCTGGTCGAAGAGGCTCGAAGCGTGCCGCCAATGCTTGGGCGCGTTCCTGTCCGGTGGTCTGAGAGGCGGTCAGTGCTGGCCGTGGGAGCGGCCGGGGCGGCTGTTTCGGGGGCGTCATTGACTCCGCTTGGGGACCTGACCCCGGCTCGGCAGTCGGCGCTGGAAATGCCACTGCGCTTGGGCTCACCTCCGGTGGAGGAGCGGGGAGAACCAGGATCGCCAACCCACGGGGCTCCGGCGGTGGGCTCTTTGCCTCTCTCTTGGAGTCCTTCATCTTTTTCGCTTCGGGGGGCGAAGGCATCTCGCGTAAACGCCGGTCTGAAGGGTCTGCGAGCAAACTTGTTGCGATCCATACGATCAACGCGACGCTCAATCCGACGGAGCCAATCAATCCAATCCGGTCTCTGGGTGTCCGCGCTTTAGCCAGGTGCCGGCCAACCGTTTCACGGAGCTCGTCCGGTGCCGTCATTGGAGTGCCCTCAGTCACGCGTTGCGTTGCGTAGGAAAAGGGCCTCCATGTCCCGGGCGATTCGGGAGAGTTCCCTTTGGCGCTCCCGTGCGGTCATGAGTTGGGGTTGCGGGGCCTGTTTCGGAGTGGCGGTTTTTGGGGTTGGCGGCACCGACGCTGTGGTGGGACGCGTCGGTCGGACCCCCAGTTGTGTCTCCTCTGTCTGCGCCGCTTGTGTTTCGCCATCTGGCATTCTTGCTGGAGGACTCTTCGGTGCGAGCCTTCTGACCACCTTGACTTCGTCCAACGGCGGCAGCGGTTGGCGGCGCATCTCGCGCTCCGGCACGAGCACTGGCTGCTCTGCGACGTCGGTTGAAACCGTCGCCGGGCTGTTCGTTGTTTCATCGGATTGACTGGCGATAGCCGCAGGTTTTCCGACTGGAGCGGTTGTGTCTGGCGACTGTGCCGCTGAAGAGATCACTTCGGACCCTGTTGTCACGTTCTTAGGACGGCTAGGCTCGACAACGGTCACGGCGGTGTTTGTTTTTGGCGCTTTTGGGGCTCTCAAGACATCGTCGACATCCTCCTCACCCGCAACCGCCGCTTTTCTGAAACTTTCCAGAGCCGAAGACGTTGCGTCCGCGATCTGCGATGGGAAGTACGATGCGTCCATCGCACCGCCGGACAGCCGGAGATCCACGTCTTCGCGAACGAAGAGGAAGCCCAGAGCGGCAACCACCGCAATGTTGAACAACAGATATCTCATGACGGGTCTCCGGCGTGGGGGATCGCGAGGCGCGAAGTTGCGGCCTGCGCCTGGATGCGTCGTTCCTTGACTTGAATGATCGCCCGAAGGACCGATGCCGCTGGGAGCCCGACGACCGTGGTCATGAACGCCAGCGAGAAGTGTCCGGTCAGTTCCGAGACAACCGTCGAAACGGTCTCCGGGTTCAGGTCCCGATCGGCGAGAGTACCGATCCCAAGACTGATCCCAAGCAGCGTGAAAGTGAGGGCGAGCGTCGCAACCCCGCTTGAAGCATGCATTCCGAGTTCAACCCAAACCCGTCGTCTCAAAGGATCCTGGGGATAGGCTGATTGTCTTGCCGTCGCGATAAGCGACACGGAGACCAGCGTCGCGAACAACGCGATGAACGCGGGTCCGAACATGGCCAGAACGGTGTCAACGAGCGCGCTTGGTTTGAGCGGTGTAGATGCCACCGCTATGGCAAGGAGAACGACGCCGCCGCCGATCGCGTAGCTCAACAGCCTGGAGCCAACGGCGAGAGCACTTAGAACCGATGTCATGAAGCCTCCGGGGTGAGGGGGACGTCCTCCCTATGGCGAAGCCAGGCTGGATTCCGGAGCGCAGTCGGTTGATTTTTTGTGTCTTCTTTTGGTGGTTAGAGCGATAGGAAAACCGTCATAAACGAATGACTCGATTCGTAATGGTCTAATCGATAGTGTTCAAAACATGTAATAGTCGTGGCATTCGCGCGGAGAGGAATATGAGGCGTCGAGAAAGTTTCGAAAAGGGCGTAGGGTCCGTTATCGCGTTGTCATTGATCGCATTTCTTGGATCTGCTGCAGACGTTAGTGCGCAATCCCGCGGTCTTAACGTGGAGTTCCGAGCCGCTCCGAAGGCTGATGCGCCGGTTGTTGCCACCACACAGCTCTACCAGAACTCTTACGCGCTGGTGATCGGGATCGACAATTACCAGCGCGAGAGCTGGTCCCGTCTTTCCAACGCTGTTGCTGATGCCCGGCGTGTTGCCGCCGCATTGGAGAAGCGCGGTTTCGACGTAACGCTGAAGGAGGATTTGAACAGCGAGGAGCTGGAGGACGCGTTCAAGAACTTCTTCATTCAGAAGGGACAGGACCCGGAGGCACGTCTTTTCGTTTGGTATGCCGGTCACGGGCATACCCTCAACGGGGAGGGGTATCTGGTGCCGGCCGACGGCTACAGCCCTTCGGAAGAGGTTGAGTTCCTGACCACCTCCGTGTCACTCCGGGATTTCGGCAAGTTCTCCCGCTTCGCGAAGTCCAAGCACGTTATGACGGTCTTCGATTCCTGTTTCGCGGGCACGATCTTTAAGGTGGCGCGCTCGACGCCGCCGGCAGCGATCACGGAAGTAACGGCGAAGCCCGTTCGTCAGTTCCTGTCATCCGGGGACGCAGGGCAGGAGGTTTCGGATGACGGTACCTTCGCGAAGCTGTTTGTCCAGGCAATCGAAGGCGACGTGTCCGCGGATGGGAATGGCGACGGGTATGTTACCGGCAGCGAGATTGGCGCCTATCTAACGGGTGCGATTTCCGACTACACCGAGAATGCACAGACGCCGCGCCACGGTAAACTGCGGGTCCCCGGATTCACCGAAGGTGATTTCGTCTTCAAGCTTGCATCCGCGACGCCGGAAACCCCGGTTTCCGCGCAACAGCCCGCCGGAGCCACGGTGGCGGCCCTTCAGCCTGCCCAGGCGGCACCGGCCGTCGACAAGGAATTGATCTTCTGGGACGCCATCAAGAACAGTGAGAATCCTGGCGAGTACGAGGCCTATCTTGCGCAATACCCAAACGGCACGTTCTCAGCGCTGGCCAAGGCGCGTGTTGCGTCTCTGAAAGCCAAGCAGGAGCCCGCGCAGACCCCGGCCCCCGCGCAGCAGCAGGTCGCCGCGGCAACTCCGCCAGCCGCGCCCGCACCATCCGGGCTGGAGGAGTTGGACGAATCCCGCTGGATCAATGCAAACAACCTCAATATCCGGTCCGGCCCGGGCTCCAGTTTCGGCAAGGTGGACCGGCTTAGGCGCGGCACGGAAGTTGAGGTCACAGGCGTCACCGACAATGGCTGGTACAGGATTGCGCTCCCCAACGGTCAAGTCGGGTTCGCCTCGGGGAAATACCTGACAACCCAACCTCCGCAGCAGACGGTGGCGTCGGTCGCGCCAGCGCGGCAACAGGCCACAACGACGACCCGCGCCCGCACACCGACGGCTGGGGCGGGACCCGTTGAGATCATCAATGTGAGCGGGATTCCCCTCGACGCTTCCATGCAACAACTGATCAGCGACACGGCCATTCGGACACTCGGTGGTGGGGATATGGCTCAGGTCCAGCGAATGGTGATTCGGCTGACGGATCTCAGCCGCACGCTTCAGGACAATCCTGACTATGTCGGTGCCAAAATGGCCCAGTCCGTTTTTGGCGCTCTTCTCGGTGGCGCGAATATCACCCAGAACGTTGCGCAACAGCATATTGTGTTGAGCGCGGCCACATCAGTGACAGTGGTCATGAAGAACGGTCGGACGGTAAACGACGAGTCGGCGGCTCAAGCAAAGCTTGATGCCAAACAAGGCGAACGTCAGGCGATGGCTCAGATCTTGTCCCAGGTCACCGCGAAAGCCGTCCAGCGCGCAGCGATCCGCATGGCCGGCGGTGTTCCGCCGCTCCAGTCCAGCGGGTTTGCGACCCAGGCACCGGCGGCGGCTTCATCCGGCAGCGGGACGCCGTGGATGCAAAGCGGGAACGATCAGTAGTACGCCTGTTTTTGGGCCGCTATCCATCAGCCCGGAGACCGGTTGATCTGGGAGCGTAAACGCCTGAGCCGATCACCGGCACAGGCGTTCGCGTTCGGACGGTGTTTGGTGCAAGACGGCTTAACGCCGCCCAACCCGCGCGTTCATCAGTGAGTTTGTGGAGAGACCCATCTCCCGCATCCAGACCTCGACGGCTGATGTCCCGTTCTCCGCGCTGGCATGGGCGAGGAACGTGAGTTCGTAGTTCGCAAACGCCTTCTGCACGGTCGGTGTGTTCCGGCCGACAAGAGAATCATCCCGAAGAGCCATACGTTCCAAGTCGATCAGCCGTCGGGTCGATTTCTCGACCTTCTGAGACCGTTGGGCTGGTGTGAGGCTGCCGTCCAAGAAGGTGGCCACCAGACCGGCGCGTTCTCTTTCAAGCGTCTCCAGTGTGCCCGCCCAGGCGCTGCCCGTGTTTGTCAGGGCCAGGAGGCCGACACCGGCGACGCACGCAGTAACGCCAAGGCTTTTCAGAGTGTGCATTTTCGTCTCCGTTTTCTGATGTCAGTTGGACAGGAAGAGGTCGACCGCGCTCGATGGGCCAGAACTTGGGGGGACTGAACTGTCCGCGATCTCCGCGTCCATGGCCTCTTCGCTCAGCTGAAGCGCATCCAAGGCCACGAGCTTTGCCATGAACCCGATCACGGTTTCCTCCTGTTCGAGAATGGCAAGCTCCGACTGCGCATCGGCCAGCATCATCCGGACATACTCGTCCTTGGTGAGCGTCTCACCCTCGGCGTCCACAGTGTTGTTCATCTTGTGAGAGCGGAAGCGGGTCCGCAGCTTCTCGATGGAAGCCACGTTCTCCGCATACTTGGCGGAATACCGGCTTTCCCGAACGCCGACCGTCTCGAAGAGCTTGGTATCCACGGCGTCGATGGTTCGGTCGAGACGGTCCCGCGCCGTTTTCTGACGCTCAACCAGGGCCCGTCTTGCTGGGGTGTCTGCCGCTTTCTCCGCCGCCAAGGTTTCGAGCATGTCCTCAAACAGCTTTGTTTTGGTTTCCGCCTCGGAACGGCGGATGTCCACCCGCTGCTGCATCAGATCGAGATAGTTGCGCTTCTCCGCCAGGAACTGGTGTCGAAGTTCGATCCGCATGGGCCCTTGGGCATCCTCGATTGCCGCCTGTAGGTCGATGAGGGTGGCGGTCTTGAGACCAATATGGGTCTCCGTACCCCGTAGGGCCTGACCGAGGCTCGACTGGTTGAACTCCTGCTGTAGCGATTTCTCAAGGTAACTTGCCGGCAGTTTCACCAATCGCTCGCTCGACTTCGGCGTCCACGACGGTGCGGACGGGTCCGAAGTCGCCGCTGCTGGCCCGCTTGCGACAAGTGTTGCCACGACGGCGGTGGTCGCCAGGAGCCGGCGGGCAGGTTTGCTGAATGCGGTCATTTGCTGGCTCCTTTCCTAGTTCCGTTCCCAATAGCGAACCCGACGCAGCTCTGACTTGAGCGGTGCGGGCACATTCGCGGTGGAGAACTCGCCGATAGACTGACGATCAGTCTCTCCGACAAGGAGAGCGACGGTTTCAACGAACGAGGCTCCGTCGGAGAGGTAGAGGTCCTGGCCGCTGAATGTTTGGGTGAAGCGTCCCAGGCCTTCCCGTGCGGCTCCGACGTCTCCGCCTTTCAGGTGGTTCTGGATCGCGGTGGCGTACGCCCGCATCCGTTCGGCCGTTGCCAGATGGCGGGCTTCCGGTCCGAGATCCGTTTCGCAGCGCTCGAACGCCCGGGCGCTGGCGAGATAGCGCGCGCCGTCGCCGCTGGCGGTCGCTTCTCTATCCAGCGCCATCGCTTCGTCACGGCAGTCCCGCCACGCCTGCATGGCTGACATCTCCGCCAAACGGGCTTGCCGGTAGCCGATACCTTCTGAGGGGGCGTTTCCGGTGGTCATTGTGCACGCCCCCAGTCCGGCTGCGAGCATCAAGACGACACCGGCGCGCCGGACGGATTTTCTGATGAGTGTGTGGGTCATCCCAGGCTCCTTCGCGGACATCTCAATGGCGCGTCTATGGAGCTCTCAGGGACGTTTTCTGAGGCCAAGAATTGGGAAAAACTCAATCGCCAAAGCTCTGCAAGAAGTGCATGGCATCCATGCGAAAACGCTGTTTGTTCGAACGGCCCGGATCGACGGTACGGGCGCCAGACGGACAGCGGGCGGAGCTTCCTCCCGACCGTCGCCGACCCTCCGGATTGCCCGGAGCGCCGACGATGTGAATGAGGGAGACCGTGGCGATGCCTTTGCGCGTCGAGGCCCGCGACATTCTTGATGTTGCCGAAATCTGTGGCCTGTCCGACTACCCGCTTTGGGCGGGTAGCGATCGCCGCATCACCGACTTCGATATTGCCACGGCCCTTACCGAGGGGCGGCTCATCGCGCCTGACGACAGCCGCGATCCGAACATGCCCATGTCGGCGCTGGACCATGCGGCGCGCGTCGCCTGGCTGGTGCGGTTCGGCGATCTCAGCAAGACGGTGGTCACCATTCAGGGCGGCACGCTTGCGGACGGCAATCATCGCTTCGCCGCATGTCTTTACGCCGGGGTCGAGACCCTGCGATGTGTCTTCATGGAAGGGCCCGAGGCGGCCATCGCTGAGGCTGCCTGATCCGCGCGGCGGCCGTCAGGGGAGACGCGCTGGCGGAATGATCGGCCCCTTTGGGCGGATCAGTGCCAAGATCCCCATCGCAGCCAAGCCCTGAAGGCCGACCACCGCCAGCGCCGTCGCGACACCGGCGACCTCAGCCATCAGCCCGATGTTCGCGAGTCCGAACAGCCCCGACCCGATGCACAGTGCCAAAAGTCCGAATATCCGGCTCCGCATCTCAGGTGGTGCGATGGTGTATATCAGCGTGCTCTGCATGGAACTGAAGGCAGCCGTCGCGAAGCCCAGGACCGTAAGGCCGAGCAACGCCAACGGCAGGGATGTCAGGCCCGCCAGCACAATGACGATCGTGACGTAGAGAAGGACCCCGCCGTAATAGACCACAGCGAACCGTCTTTCGGGTGGTGGTCTGTTCGCAAGGAAAAGCGCACCCGCCAACGCGCCAAGGCCCTCGGAGGCCGCCAGGAAGCCGATCTCGGAAGGGTCAAGGCTGAGCCGTTCCTTTCCCAGAACCGGCAGCATCGACATCACGGGAAAGCCCCAGACGTTGAAGACGACGGTCACGGCAAGAACCCATCGAACCGGCTGATCCCGGATCGCAAAGCGGAAGCCAGCGGAGAGATCGCGACTGAACTGGGAGACGGCCGAGCGTAGTCCGCTGCTTGGCCCGTCCGCCTCCAGGATGTCACCGCGGGTCCGGATGCCCATGGTCAGCCCGAAGGCCAGCACGAAGCCGATGGAGGTCAGGGCATAGACGCCGACGAGACCGAGGGTTTCATAAACAAAGCCGCCAGCGAGGGGGCCGATCGCCCGTGTCGCATTGTTCGTCGCGCTGTCGAGGCTCATCGCCGTGACGAGACGTGTCGATCCCGAGATATCTCCGACGATCCGCCGCCGGACGGGCATGTCCATGGTCCAGAAGATGCCACCGATCCCCGAGGCGACCGCGACGTGCCAGTACGCAATCGCGTCAAACAGGGCGAGGCCCAGCATGACGATCATCGTCACCCATGACAGAACAATGCCCGCCTTGAGGACCACCCGCCGGTCGAGGCGGTCGGCGACGGCCCCCATCGCACTCCCGCAGATGGCCATCGGCGCGAGCCGGAGGAGGGGGATCAATGCCACCAGCGCCGGGGAGCCGGTTGTCTCATAAGCGAAGATGCCGGTTGCCAGCATCTCCAGCCACCGCGTTACCCCGGCGATCCCGCCGACCAGCCAGATGCGGAGGTAGTCGCCGTCCGAGAGCAACGAGCGGATATGGGTGCGAGGTTGCCCTGCGCTCTGGACAGCCGGGCCGCCTCCCTCGCCGGTCACCATTGTCGGGGCCGGGCGGTCATGGGATGGGCTTTGCCAGACCGTCAACGACCTCTGTCATCGGGGTGCTGTCGAACAGCCGGGGCTCGACCTTCAGTTTCGAGGTCCGATTGCCACCGCCTAGGATCACATAGTCCTTTGTCATGACATCCGCATCGATCCAGAGCGGCAGCGTCGATGGCAGGCCGAGGGCCGTTACGCCGCCGATTTCCATGCCCGTCATCTCCCGCGTTTCGTCGGCAGAGGCGAAAGAGACTTTCCGCGCGCCAAGTTTCTTCCGGACCACGTTGTTGACGTCGAGCCGGTGGGTGGCCAGCACGACACAGGCGGCGAACTTCAGCTCACCTGTCTTGGAACGAACGAGGATGGTGTTGGCCGACTTGTCCATCGGCACGTCGTACTCTTTGCAGAAGACCGCCGTATCCGCGAGATCCGGATCGCAGTCCCATACCTCGAACGCGGTTCCCGATGCTTCAAGCAGGGCGCGGATTTCGGGCAAGGTATCGGACATGGCTTGATCCCGGTCTTTGATCGTTGGGAGAAACTGACGTCGCGTTAGGCCAGCAGGTCTGGCAGGTGGACAAGAATGCGATGCGGTTCGGCTGCGGCGTGAGCGGGCAGGCCGCGATCGTGGGGGTCCCGCCAGATCGTGTGAAAGCCCAGGGACTTGGGTACCGCGACTTCCCACTCGAGATTGTCGCCGACGATCCAGGTCTCTTCGATCGCGGTTCCGAGCGCGCCCACCGCGTGATGGTAGGCGGCGGGCTCGGGCTTGCCGACGCCCAACTCCCCTTCGATCTGAACATGATCGAAATGTGGTTCCAGCCCAAAACGCTCCACCTTCGCCCGCTGGGGCTCGGCGGCACCGTTGGTGATCAGCCCCAATTTGACGCCGCGTCCGCGCAGCCCTTCCAGCGTTTCGATCACACCTGGGAAGAAGGTCGTGCGCCGAACCTGCTCCGCTCGGTAGTCGTCGGCGATACGGTCCAGAACCTCGTGATCCAGGGCCGTCGTTTCCGAGAGTGCCGAGCGCACGATGTGTCGCATCGTCTTTGGGATGTCCAGGCGGCCTTCCCTATGACGGTCCTGGTCTGACCAGAAATGCCGGGCGGCGTGGATAACCGCTTCCGCTGCTGCGTGAAGATCGACCGCATAATCGTCGCCCGCATGCCGTTCGATCGACTCGCGCCATGCGAGGCGGGGCCGGGTGTTGGTGGTGATCAGGGTTTCGTCAAGATCGAACAGGATCGCCTTCGGCAGCGCCATCGGCTCCTCACGCAGTAAGGTCGGGAACGTCCTCCTTGTAGCCCCGAACCTCTTCCACCGGCAACGGGGCCGGCGCTCCGGCCCTGAAATCCAAGGTTCCCGTCAACCGGCTGCCGTGGAGGGTGTCCGTGAAGATTGACCGGATGTCCGCCCTCATATCCGGCGGCAACGGTTCCGACGTCCGGATCATCAGGTCGATCCTGTCACGGCGGACCAACCCATCGATCTGAAAGTCACCGACCGCGGACAGGGCGAGGTCGACCAGAAAACGGGTGCCGCCACCCTCGCCACCATTCGACCCTTGCTCGTCCGGGTGGACGAACAGCCGGAGCTGTCGGGAGTCATCGTTCTCGAACAGGGGAATGAAGATCCCGCGCCATCCGCTGTCGCTGGTTTCCGCCGCGCGGGAGAGAGAGCGGAACTCTTCATTGAGTGCGGCACCGGTCCCTGGGCGGCCCCGTTCCAACGCCCGCATCGCCCCGTCGCCAAGCCATGTGCGGATATCCCCGCCTTTCAAGGCTGAGATAAAGAAGGCGAGCGATGCGGTGAGCTGCCGTCCTGCCCGAGGCAGAACCTGTTGGTCCAGACCGCCCATGGCCGGATCCAGGCCCGGCAGGGCTCTAAGTGCGTCGTCGAGATTGCCCCAATTCTGGGTCAGGCTTTGGAGCGGGGCAGGCGCCTGGGGCCCGCTGGAGCGTCCGGCCGCACTGTCGGCGCTCGCCCGGGCGCCTGCCATCTCCATCGACAGCCGGGTGCCGAGCGCCACCTCTCCGCGTGCGGTCAGCGTCAGCACGCCGAGCACCGTCGACAGGATCGGCTGACCCGATGAGGTCACACCGCTCACAAACCCAGTCAGCACAGCGGAACCAGGTGCTGGTGGGAGTCCCGACGCCGGGGCTGCTGGTCCCGCGGGCGTTGGCGAAGACCCGCCCGCCGTTTGTGCCGGGGGCTGCCCGCCCGCTGTGTTGGTGGCGGAAGAAGGGGGAGGCGACGCATTCGGTGTGGATACAGCCTGTGGCTGGTTGCCAACGGCTTGTGTCGGGGTCTGGGAACCGCCTGCGGACGCGGTGGCCTGTCCGGCGGATGCTGCAGAGGAAGGGCTGCTGGCAGATGCCGTCGCTGACGTCGATGCTTGAGGTTGGGCCGCGCGGGTTTCTGGCGGGGCTATATCCAAGAGCCGCACCGGGAGTTGCGTGCCGGGAGGAAGGCCGGCACCAGTGGGGGACGCGGAGCTCGACGGCAGGTTTGTGAAAACCCGTCCGCTTTCAGCGGTTTGAAGGGTTCGCAACAATGAGCTGGCGCGGCCAATTGCGGCGTATCCTGCCGCCTGGCGGTCGTTGGGTAGAACGGCCGCCCGATCGAGCCCTTGAGGCGGGCCTGAAGAGGGTTGGCCGGTTGTTGCCGGAGCGTTGGTCGCGGGCTGTGCGCCGCCGCTGCCGCCACTAACAGACGGAAGTGACCTCCCTTGCGAAGAGCCGCTCGAGGCTGCTGCTGCTTGCCCGGCGGCTGCCTTGCCCGGCGCCGGTCCCCCGTTGCCCGCTTGCGTGCCGAGGAGGGATCTCACGATTTTCGCCAACCCGGACTCCGCATTCTGCTGACCGGTGGCCGCTGCCGTTGGGCCCACTTGGACAGGAATGCCCGCCGGAATGGGTGTTTGGGCCGCTAGTTGGGCGCTGATGGCCTGGGTGGCTCCGGCGGCCGAGGCAGCCGCGCCTGCGCTTGTTGCCGGCTGGGGTGATGGGGAAGACGACTGACTTGATGCGGGCGCCGTCTGCGGGGCTCCGCTCTGACTGGGTGCCTGAGGCGGTGCCGCTGATGCTGGAGCGGAGGCGGCCGATGGGTTGGTTGTGACCGGCGGCAGTTGCCGGGCGGCTTCGGGGCTTGGCCGCTGAACCACCGTGGCGATGACCGTACTGCCAACCGACAACGCCGGTGGTGGGGCCGGCGCCCGTGCGGCGCTGGCCGCCGCCGCCGTCTGGCTGCCTGTTGCCTGCGTGCTGGCGGAGGAGGAAGGCGGCGGCGGAGCGCTTGCGTTTCCGCTCGCTTGAGCATTGCCGGACCGCGACGAAACCGTGGCCAGAGACGGATCGTTCGGGGAGCTCTGCACTGTCACGGCGGTGCCCGAGCGCAGTCCCGGCGGCGGCGGACGGCCCACATCCAATTGGACGGAGCCGTTTTCTGTCCGGACCGTAATCCGGCCGTTGGTGTTTTCCGTGACCTGACCCTCGACAGGCCGTCCTTCGGCCCGGGCGAGCACGTCACTGCCGCCGATGACCCTGGCAGGTGCGGCGGCCTGTGACGCGGCGGCCTGAGACGGCGCGCCGGCCGGTTGGACCGTGCTCACTCGTCCTCGATCAGCCGATCCACGATGCTCTCCACATCACTCGCCGCCGGGGCGGACGGTGCGCGGGTCAGGATCGGCGTCTGAGCCCGGATCGCGTCGAACACCTTTCGATCCCGCCGAATGATCCCGGCGAGGGGTGGCGCGAAGCCGAGGAAGTTGTCACAGGCCTTTCGGAGGGTTTCATACGTTCGCCGGCCGTCGTTCACCGTGTCTGCGTTATTCACGATCACCCGAATGTCCACGCTTGCGTCGGCTTGTGCGGTGACCTTCACGAACGCATAGGCGTCGGTCAGGGATGTCGGCTCGGTTGTCGTGACGACGAGAACCTGACCGGCACGTCCAGCCAGCATGCGGACCGTCCGGTCGAGGCCTGCACCCAGGTCCATCACGACGCGGTCATAGGAGGTCGACAGCTTGACCAGATCGTTTCCGAGTTGTTGGAGCCGGGGCGTCGGAAGGGTTGCCAGGCTGCCGGAACCGGAGCGCCCGGCGATGACGTCGAAATCCCCTTCCGGGTAATGAACCTTGGCCTGAGGCAGCGTAAGACGCCCGGCGATCACGCCGCCAAGGTCGCGCTGTGGCATCAGGCCCAACTGAATGTCCACGTTGGCGAGGCCAAGATCCGCATCGAACAACAGGACCTTCTGTCCCATCCGCGCGAAGCCGTGGGCGAGGGTGATCGAGAACCAGGTCTTGCCGACACCGCCTTTGCCAGAGGCGACGGCAACGATGTTTCGACCTTTGGTCATGGGGTTAGCTCCCGCGGAGGCCGGTCGGTCAGTGGCGAGAGAGGATGGCCTTTTCATATCTCGGTCCTTTTGTCCGTCCGAGCGTTGATCACATGGCACCACGGGCGGCGGCGGCTCTCGCCGGCGCTGCCCGCGCCTCTTCCGTTTCCTGTGGCAGCAACAGCCGTGCCATAGAAACGGGATTGATGGGTTTCAGGCCGTCGGCGACGTTCGAGCCGACGCCAACTTCCGATAGGGTGAACCGTCCGGCAGAGGCCGCGTTGAGCATCGCGCCAAGCCGCCGGGCAACGTCGATCCGGGTCACCACCAGTCGGCGCGCGCCCATGTCACGGTAGGCCTCCGCGATCTCACCGGCTTCCAGCGGGTCGCCGCCAGCGGCCATGACCAGGGCTACTTCAGCGTCGATGGCCCCCAACAAGTCGGCCTGCTTTCCGAAATCACGGCTGTCGAACGGATTGCCCCCGGCGCAGTCCACCAGGATCTGCTCCCCGACCGGGCAGGCCGTTACGGTATCGCGCAATTGCTCAGGCGTGTCCGCGCTCATCAATTGCAGGCCCAGCAGGCGCGTGAACGCCTCGAGCTGCGCGAAGCCCCCTGCGCGTACCGTGTCCGTGGTGATCACATGAACCTTCTGCTTGGCCATGACCGCACGGGTCGCGAGTTTCGCCGTCGTCACGGTCTTTCCAGCACCCGGTTGACCGACCAGAACGATTGACCGCCCGCTGGCGGCGGTCGGCAACGGGGCAAATCTGAAGTGCTGATCGAATGCACCGGCCAGGGCCAGATTCGGATCTTCGATCTCGATGCCTGACGCTGTCCGCAGGATCTTGTCCATAAGATCCGGCGGCACGCCGTGATGTGCCAACGCCTCCGAGATGACGTCGAACGGGTCCAACTGCTCTTCGTCGGCGAACGCATCCCAATCGTCGTCGTAGTCGTCATCCCGGGGTTCAATCGCTGCGGTCACGCGAACGCCAAGACCGCCGTCGCCCTTCTGGGAAGACACAATGATCGCGTCGTCGCCGAAGTGCTCCTTGACCATCTTCATGGCCTCGGCCATCGACGGAGCGCTGAACGTCTTTAGGCGCATACGGCCTCTACCCCCTAGGATTGGGCTCCAAGCATCGAGCCGACAACCCGTCCGTCACCTTAGATCTGACCGATGGTGCGGATCTTGGCTTTCGGATGAATTTCGTTCTGCGACATTACCACAGTCTGTGGACGGAACCGCTCGATGATCGAGCGCACATAGGGCCGGATGCCGGGCGAGGTCAGCATCACCGGAACCTCCCCGACCTGGGCGAAGTTGTCGAGTGCCGACCGGACCTTCGTGATGAATTGCTGGAGGTCGCTCGGCGGCATCGAAAGCTGGCGGTCGTCACCTTGTCCGACGATGGACTCCCCGAACGCCTGCTCCCAGTCCGGCGATAGGGTGACAAGCGGGATGACGCCGTCATCAAGCGCGTGCTGTTCGCTGATCTGGCGGGCGAGACGGGTCCGGACATGCTCGGTGATGTTGGTGGCGTTCCGCGTATAGCCGCTGGCTTCCGAGACACCCTCCAAAATTGTCGGCAGATCCCGGATCGACACCCGCTCTCCAAGCAGGTTCTGCAGGACCCGCTGCAGGCCGCCCACGGAGATCTGATTGGGGATAACGTCGGACACCAACTTCTGGTGCTGGTCGGGCAACTCGTCGAGCAGTTTCTGGGTCTCTGTGTAAGACAGGAGATCCGCCATGTTGTCGCGGATCACCTCAGTGATATGCGTGGTCACGACGGTCGACGGGTCAACGACGGTGTAGCCTTTGAACAGCGCTTCTTCCCGTTGTTCCGGCCCGATCCACATGGCGGGAAGGCCGAATGTGGGCTCGACGGTCTCCGTCCCGGCGAGATCGATGGGCTGACCGCTCGGGTCCATCACCAGAAGCCGGTTTGGCCTGATGTCACCCCGCGCGACTTCAATCTCCTTGATACGCACGACATAGGTGTTCGCGGGAAGCTGCAGATTATCCTGGATCCGGACCTGGGGCATGATGAAGCCGCTTTCAGTCGCCAACTGGCGGCGCAGCGACTTGATCTGGTCGGTGAGTTTCTGGCCTTCCACCTTTTCGCTGACGAGAGTCAGGAGACCGTAACCCAATTCCAAGCGGACGAGATCGATGTGGAGTGCCGACGAAATCGGTTCTTCCGGCGGGGGCAGCATTTCTTGAGCCTGAACCTCGGCCGCCGCCTCCTCCTCGGCGACCTTGGTCTGGCGGTACATCATGTAGGTGCCACCGGCCAGCAGCAGGGCGATGCCGATGAATGGGATCTTCGGGATGCCCGGCAGCAGGGCGAGAATGACCATGAGGCCGGAACACAACGCCATCGCCATCGGATAACCGCCGAGCTGGCCGAACACGGCCTTCTCGGTGGAACCCTGGGTCCCGCCCTTCGTCACGAGCAGACCAGCCGCCGTGGAGACGATCAGGGCCGGGATCTGGCTGACGAGGCCGTCACCGACTGTCAGGATCGTGTAGGTGGACCCGGCGGCGTCAAAGGTCATGTCCTGTTGGACCATGCCGATGATGATGCCGCCGATCACATTGATCACGGTGATCAGCAAGCCGGCGATGGCGTCACCGCGCACGAACTTCGACGCGCCGTCCATCGCGCCGAAAAAGCCGCTTTCCTGGCTCAGTTCTTCCCGGCGCTTACGAGCTTCGTCCTCGTTGATCAGGCCGGACGAGAGGTCCGCGTCGATGGCCATCTGCTTGCCGGGCATCGCGTCCAAGCTGAACCGTGCCGCGACTTCGGCGATCCGGCCGGAGCCTTTGGTGATCACGATGAAGTTCACGATGACCAGGATGCCGAAGACAATCACACCGATGACCGGGTTACCCGCCATCATGAACTGACCGAACGCCTGAATGACTTGGCCTGCCGCGTCGGTTCCCGTGTGCCCCTCGCCAAGGATCAATCGGGTCGAGGCGAGGTTGAGCGCCAGCCGGAGCATGGTCGCGATCAGCAGCACGGTCGGGAAGGAATTGAAGTCCAGCGGCCGCTGAATGAACAGCGAGACCATCAGGATCATGACGGAGAACGCCATGGAGACGCCGAGCATGAAGTCCAGAAGGAACGTCGGCATCGGCAGGATGAGAACCGCCAGGATCGCCACGATCCCGATGGCGAGCGAAACCTCGCTCTTCTTGAACGCGGCGAGAAGGGAGCCGAAATCGATCCCGCCACCCGCCGCAGCATTACCGCCGCCGCCGCCTTCTGGTGCCTGGTTCGAGGTATCCGTCATTCGCTCCGTCTCACTCCGGCGAGTTGACCCGGTCGCTTAGATCAGACCATGGCCCGGTCGGCCTCACCCGCGGGCGGGGGCACGGGCACACCTTCCTCGGAATAGGCCTTGAGCTTGTTGCGCAGCGTTCTGATGGAAATGCCGAGAATGTTGGCGGCATGGGTTCGATTGCCAAAGCAATGCTTCAGTGTGTCGATGATGAGTTGCTTTTCCACGTCGGCGACCGTTCGTCCAACAAGCGTTGCCACACCACCATCGGCGTCGGCTGTTGCGGGCTCTTCCATGTCCGGTGCGGGAGATGCAGGTGATACCGGCGCCTGCGGAGCGATCGGGGCTTGAGGAGCAGCAGGCGCTGCCGGTTCCGGTACGGCGGGAGCCGGTGCCGGAGCGGTCGGTCGTGCCACGGAGATCGGCGGTTGGGGGGTCGATGCTTCAGGCGCGAGAGACTCGCCCGTCAAAAGGACGGCGCCAGCGTCGATTTCGGCGCCGGATGCCAGCAAAACAGCCCGATGCATCGTATTCTCAAGCTCCCGCACATTGCCACGCCACAGATGGGCCTCCAGTTTGGCGAGCGCATCCGCGCCGATCGCCCGGTTCGGCAGACCATTGGCTTCGGCGTATTTCTTGGCGAAGAACTCGGACAGCACTTTGATGTCGCCGGGGCGATCCCGGAGGGCGGGAAGCTGAAGGTTGAAGACGTTCAGCCGGAAATACAGATCCTCCCGGAAGTTTCCATCGCGGACATGCTGCTCCAGATCGCGGTTCGAGGTCGCAACGACACGAATGTCGACCTTGACCGGCTGGGTTCCGCCGACCCGGTCGATTTCCCGCTCCTGGATCGCGCGCAGCAGTTTGGCCTGAAGCCGGATGTCCATTTCGCTGATCTCGTCGAGAAGCAGCGTGCCGCCATGGGCTTCCTCGAACTTGCCGATCCGCCGGGTCACCGCACCCGTGAACGCCCCCTTCTCGTGGCCGAAAAGCTCGGACTCAAGCAGATTGTCGGGGATCGCGGCGCAATTGACCGAGACGAAGTTCTGAGACGCCCGGCGGCTTTTCACATGGATGTGCCGCGCCATCACTTCCTTACCTGTACCGCTCTCTCCAGTGATCAGCACACTCGCGTCCGAGGGGGCAATCTGATCGGCGAGCTTGAGCGTGGCACCCATCACCGGATCGCGCCAGATAACGGAGGTCTGCTCTTCCGAGACCGCCGCAAGAACGGCGGCGATAAGTTCCGGGTTTGGAGGAAGGGGGATGTATTCCTGAGCGCCCGCCTTGATGGCGCTGACCGCCGCATCCGGGTCGTTCGACACGCCACAGGCCACGACCGGGGTGTTAATCCGCTCTTCCTTGATGCTCCGCATGAACTTCGCAACGGGGAGCGTGACGTCAATCATTACCACGTCGGCCCCTTGGCCGCCGCGCAGCACGTCCAGGCCCGCATCGATCGTATCGACGTGATTGACCTTGGCACCGCTCTTGATCGCGATCTGCCCGGCCGTTCCGATATGGCCCCCCAGGGTTCCGACGATCAACAATCGCATCAACTCTACTCCTATCGAACCAGCAGTCCGGCTTTTGCCAGCCGGCTCATTCGAAAATCGACAGCCGCCTGGAGGGCGGCAGCATCGTGTTGAGATAGGTTTCCAACGTCCTCGGCCGCTCCAGGCGCGCGATTGATGCGGCGCCGGCCAGGTAAATCCGCAGCTCCAGGTTTTCCTCGTCCGCGTTCCGCTCCAGCTTCGCCGCGATGGGCGCGAAGACCATGTACGCCATCACGGCCCCGTAGAAGGTGGTCAGCAGCGCAACTGCCATTGCCGGTCCGATCGAACTCGGATCGTCCAGGTTCGCGAGCATCTGGATGAGACCGACCAGTGTTCCGATCAATCCCATGGCGGGTGCCACTTCCGCGGCGCGGCGCAGAACGGCCGCTTCCCTCAAGCGGTGCTCATCGACGATATCGATCTCGTTTGCCAGAACCCTCTCGATCTCTTCCGGCGTCGCGCCATCAACCGCGAGCGCGATGCCCTTCTGGAGATAAGCCTCGGTGGCGATCTGCGGCAGCACCGCGTCAAGTGCGAGAATCCCACGATCACGGGCGATGCCGGACAGCTCCAGAACGCGCTCGCACGCCCGCGCCGGGTCTCGTTTCTTAGGGAAGATCGACCGGAACATGGAGCCGATCGCCCCCGTGACCTCCGCAAGGCTGAACGAGATTGTTGTGACGGCGAAGGTGCCCAGAAACACGATGAGCAGGGCGGGCGCATTGTAGAACGCGCCGATTGAGCCGCCCGTCAGCAAGGCTGTCAGGACCAGGGCAAACGCCCCCACAACGCCGAAGAGCAGGGCAATGTCGATAGACGCGCCACTGGGCGGCACGGTTACGACAGCCGGTCCCCGCCGCGGCGTGATCTGCGGGGCTTCCTCATCCGCGATGTCGATGTTTTCTGCCATCGGCGCGTCCCTGTCCGATACTCAATCCGTCAGCACGATTATGCTGGGCGGTCGGACTTGATGATTTCCGTCATGGTCACGCCGAGGCGTTCATCCACGATCACCACTTCGCCACGGGCGACGAGGCGGTTGTTCACGTAGATGTCGATTGCCTCCCCGACCTTGCGGTCCAGTTCGACGACAGCGCCACGACCCAGCTTCAGAAGCTGGCTGACCTGCATGGACGACTTGCCGAGCACGGCCGAGACTTGAACCGGAATGTCATAGACCGCTTCCAGTTCCCGCGCGGTGATCGAGGCTTGCTTGTCGTCGTTGAAGACTTCCTCGATATCTTCTTCGTCCATGGTGTCGCCGTCGAAATCGGCGAGGTTGAGTTCGTTGTCGTCAGCCATGTGTGTCTCCTCTCATGGCGGTGAATCAGGTGGCGGCACTCTCAGCCATCTCGGGTGCCGGCTCTTCGACTTGCGGTGTGTCTGCTTCGCCATGTGCAACGGAACCGGCGGGCGCGTCTTCCTGCGGCGCGTCCTCAACAGCGGGCGCGTCGTCAACCGTCGGGACGGCCGTCTCGCTGGGTGTGGCAACTGCTTCTTCGGCAACATCCGTAAACTGACGCGATCGCGGCGGGAGGGCCTTTAGGGTGCGCTCGACCACGTCGTCGATCTGGTTCCAGACTTCATCCAAGGAACGTTCGACCGCTCCGGCGGCCCAGGAGACACGGCAATCCGTCGCCGCGAGTTCCGGGTCGCCGACCAGGACAACCTGCCCCTCGTACCCCACGCGTGACGCCATCAGATGAACTTTGTCTTTGAGCGGTGCCTCAAACTCGGCCGCCACGCGGATCATCACCTTGGGCTGTTCGGTCAGAAAGCTGAAGGCCTCGTTGATCACATGCTCAATCTGGGGAAGTTCCGTCCCCCGTGTCAGCTCCGGCGCGATCTTTCGCATGATCGTCGCCGCCAGCAGCAGTGCGTCGTGATGTGTCTCTTGGGCCCACTGCTTCTGATCTTCGATCAGGCCGCCCATGCGGTTGAAGATCGCATCAAGAGTAAGCGCCACCTGCTGCTCGACGCTCGCCATGGCGTCGGCCATGCCTTCCTGACGACCCTGTGCATGGCTCTGCTCCTGCGCGGTCGCCAGTTCCTCTTCTGTGAAGGTCGGAGGGCGGTTCTCGGCGGCTTCCTCTTCGGCGAGCCGACGCGCCTCCTCCTCTTCGCGGAGACGCTTGATGATCTCCTCATCGAAGAAGGTGTCGAACCCGAAGGGCTTCGCCTTTCTCTTCATCCGCCTGCTATCCCCCGCTCAGCCAGCTGCATGCAAACCGGTCAGCTCACGTTGGTGCCACTCTCTTGGTACATCCAGTTGCGGATGATGGCGACCGCTTCTTCCGGATGCTTGTCGACGATCTCACCGATCTTCTTGAGCGAGGATGCCCGGACACGCCCTTCGACCTGGTTGATGTCGATCATCTGGTCGAGGAGGTTCTCTTCTTCCTCCTCCGCCTCAAGCAGATCGGCCATATCGGAGGCGGAACCCGTCGGGCCGGTCAGCGCTGCGATGGCCTCGCCGCTCAGAGCCCCGCCGGGACCACCGGCTGTGCCGGCGGCAAGCGTTGTCGGCATGGACTCGAACAGCCTTGTGAGAACCGGCCGGACGACCAGCAGGATCACGAGGAGACCGACGACACCAAGAACCAGAACCTCGGCGAGTTGAAGGAATTCTTCTTTCGAGATGCCGAACAGAAGGGATCCGTCGTCAAGGTCAACCCGCTCCAGCGGGGCGAACCTCATGTTCACCACCTCGATCGAATCGCCCCTATTCGCGTCGTAACCAACGGCCGACCGGACGAGAG
The DNA here is from genome assembly GCA_963691835.1 of Thalassobaculaceae bacterium. Lineage (GTDB taxonomy): Bacteria > Pseudomonadota > Alphaproteobacteria > Thalassobaculales > Thalassobaculaceae. Next base: position 392,537 of record OY829383.1, on the reverse strand, counting down.
ACTCAATCTGCTCGATTTCTTCGGGCGGACGAGGGGAGTAGGTGCGATTGCCGTCTTCATCTTCGGTGAAGCCGTAGTCCACCAAAACCGCGACCGAAAGCCGCCGCAGGGTTCCGGTCTCCCGAATGGTGTTTGTCACGGTTCGGGAAATCTCGAAGTTCACCGTCTCCTCGGTCCGGTTGCGCTCGCTGGAAGACGTCTCGCCGCCGTCCGCGCCGACCTGGGATTCAGGCAGGTTGTTTTCCACGGAGACGGTGGAAACCCTGTTCTGGTCGGTGTTCCGCTCTTCCTCGGCCAGGTTCTGGGTGGATCGGGCAACCGCGGAGTCGGGATCGTATCGTTCCGCATTCTCGGTGACACGGGCGAAATCTAGGTCCGCGGTGACCTCGGCGCGCACCCGGCCTCGGCCGACCGTCCGCTCGATCAACTCCTCGATCTGGCGGCGAATGCGATCCTCATGGGCGATCCGCATCTCATCCGCGTTCTCTGCCGCCAACTGCGCGGAGCCTTCCTCACCGAACCCACGGGCCAGCAACTGTCCGCGATCGTCCAGGACGGAAACTGATTCAGGCCCAAGTTCAGGGACAGCGGCCGCAACAAGATGCTGGATGGAGCTGACCTGCTCCTTCCCAAGGCGGCCTGAACCCTGGACCTGAAGGACGACAGACGCGCTCGGCTTGCGGCGATCGCGGCTGAAGAGTTCCCGCTGCGGCAGAACCAGGTGGACCCGCGCCCCCCGGACGTTCCGGATTGAGGCGATGGTCCGGGACAACTCGCCCTCAAGCGCGCGGACAAGATTGACGTTCTGGACGAAGTTCGTGGTGCCGAGGGCCTGGCTCTGGTCGAAAACCTCGTAACCCATGGACCCGCCGCCCGGCAGGCCTTGGCCCGCGAGAGAGACGCGCAGTCGAAGCACCTGATCGGAGGGGACATAGACCTGCGTGCCGCCCGCCCGGATCTCATAGGGAATGTTCTGGGACTCAAGCTGCTGGACGATGGATCCGCTGTCCGCAATCTCGAGATCGCCGTAAAGGAGGGCCATGCTCCCGGTCGACAGACGCGTCGCCAGGAAGATGAAAAACCCGAGCACCGCGATTGCCGTGCCGCCCAGAGCCGCTATCCGGACCGGGCCAAGGTTACGGACGAGATCAGAGAATGGGTTCATGTTCCTACTTCCCCGCGAGCTTCACCGGTTGTCGGTGATAATTTATAGAAAATTTTATATAATTTTTTTGGTCATCCGTAAAGGTCCGACTAGGCAAAAATTTCCCAGTGATGTTATCTTAGGATTCTTAGAAACGAAACAATAAATTACGACAAGCAATTTCCAGCCGACATTAAGAGGTGAGGGGTTATGGCCAAACGCAGCAAGCCAGGTCGTAAGGGCGCACGCATCCGCGATGCGGCGGGCCGGCGGACGGAGATGCGTATCGGCAACCGGGCGCATGCGGCCGCGGTCGACCAGGGTATGCACCTGCTGAATGCCGGCGACTACGAGGCGGCGAACCAGAAGTTCCGGTCTGTCTTGAACGCCAATGTCGAGCATCCGGCCGCCTTGCATGGGATGGGCCTGCTTGCCACACGGACCGGGCGGGCGACTGTTGGTGTGGAACTGATGCGGCGCGCCATTCAGGGAGATTCCGAGGATGCCGCCTTTCAGAACAATTTGGGGACCATTCTTGAAGACCAGGAGGCGTACGAGGAGGCGCTCGAGCTGTACAAGAAGACTGTCAAGCTCGCGCCCCGGAACCCGGCCGGATACAACAACGTCGCAAGCGTCATGGCGCGGTTGGACCGGAACTCGGACGCTTTGGAGTATGCGCGGGAAGCCGTCCGGCTGGCGCCCAACGAACCGGGTGTGCTGGTAAACTACGCGACCATCCTGGCGGATGTCGGCGCTTTCCTGGACGCGGAGCCGTACTTCCAGAAAGCGATCGGCCTGTCTCCGGACTTTCCCCAAGCCCATTTCAACTACTCTCTCCATCTTCTGAACCACGGGCGTTGGGACGAGGCTTGGCGCCACTATGATTGGCGCTTTCAGGCTCCGGGCCTTAGAAGCGCGCCGCGGTTCTTCCCGCAGCCTGTCTGGAACGGTCGAGATTTCAAGGGATCCAAAATCATCTTCTGGGCGGAGCAGGGGATTGGCGATGAGATCTGGTTCTCTTCCATGTTGCCGGACGCGATCGCACTCGGCGGAGACGTGATCATCGAGTGCACCGACAGGCTTGTTTCGTTGTTTGAAAGGTCATTCCCGTCGGCCGAGATACATCCGTTCAGGTACCTTGACGCAGAACAGGGGCGCCTCCCGATCGACGCCAATTGCCCGTTCGGGTCTCTTGGACGGTTCATGCGACGAGACCAGGACTCCTTTCCGAAAGCAGGCGGCTGGCTTGTTCCGGACCCAGTCCGCCTGGAAACTTACCTGGCGCGGTTGGCGGAGGCAGGGCCGGGTCCTTATGTCGGGCTCTGTTGGCGGAGTGGGTTGGCGGGCGCCTTCCGTGACCCGCAATATGCCACGATCCAGCATCTGAAGCCGGTTCTGGACACCCCCGACGTCACATTCGTCAACCTGCAGTACGACGTGCGGCCGGAGGAGCTTGAGGCGGCCGCCCGGATGGGAAAACCAATCGTCCACTTCGACGATCTGGATCAGAGGAACGATCTGGAAGCGGCGGCGGCGATGACCGCTGCGATGGATTTCGTGATCAGTGCGGGCACATCGGTCCGGAGCATGGCGGGCGCGCTCAATGTTCCGGGCCTTGAGTTCAGACCTCTGCCGGTTCCGGAAACGCTGCTGATGGACGGCCATCACCCCTGGTATCCGTCTCTGGTCGTGCGCGGAAAAAGGCGTGCGGAGGGATGGGAGAAACTGTTCGGCGCCATGGGGGGCGAGTTGCCGGACCTGTTGGCGGACGCTGCCCGATACGATCGGACACCACGGCGGCTCTGAGGGAGCGGGGCCGGGCGGTCGTGAAGACAGCTACCTGCGGCGTTTCGCCGGCCGTTTTGTGTCCCGATACTCTTGGACCTTCGTCGCCCTGAGCCCGCGAAGGCCATGCTGATCAATCAAGCTGCGCCAGGACTGCAGCTCTTCCATGGTGAGGTTGTAGCGGCGGCAGGCCTCGTCCTCGTCGATTAGACCCGTGTCGATGGCCCGGACGACCTGCGCTTTCCGGCGCACGACCCAACGGGTCGTGTTCTCAGGCGGCAGATCATCGGCATGATCGGATGTACCGGCATCTGGAGAACCGGTCTCCGGTCCCGTTTCCTCAGCCGATATCGCGCGATCTTGGTCGTCGCGCTCCGTCTCATGATCGGAGCGATCTATCATTTTCTGATCCGTCAGAAGTGTCTCTGTCGGGCCTATGAAACCTCATTTCCTTTAACAAACCGCTAATCCGTCAAAAGGATCGGTGAGGCACTGCGGCGACCGCCCAAACAAAAAAATGCCTCGGTCCGAAGACCGAGGCAGTGAAAGCGGTAACGATTGCGGGGATCGTGTTACCGCCGAACGTTGATGATCTCATTCAGCAGTTCGTCGCCGGTCGTGATGACCCGAGTGGCCGCGGAGAACGACCGCTGCGTGATGATCAGATCCGTGAATTCCTCGGCGATATCGGTAGTGGATCCTTCAAGCGAGCCTGACTGGATTCTACCGGAACCACCCGAGTTCGGTGTGTTGAGCACGATGTCACCTGACGTACCCGTCACCATGTAGGCGTTCCCGGATAAGGGGTCCAACTCGGTTGGCGCTGGAACCGTGGCTATGGGTATCTGATAGATCGCGCGTGATTGCCCGTTCGCGAACTGGGCCGAGACCAAGCCATCGTCGTTGATATCCACACCCGTCAATGCCGACGGACCGGAGCCGTCCTGGTTGAGCAGCGATGCGGCATAGGGGCTATCGAACTGGGACAGACCGGTCGACTGATCATAGATGCCGAAGTCGATGGAGATGGTGCTCGGGAACACACTCCTGCCGAACTGGGCACTGGTGATGGTGATCGACTGGGTTGCCGTGGTGTTCGAGGCTCCGACCGTACCCGCAACGCTGTTGAGTGTGCCGTTGCCGTTGAAACCCATGGTGAACGGACCACCGACGTTGGTGGTGAAGGCACTGCTTGTGCCCGGGTCCCGCGTTAGGTCGATGCTGTAGGTCCAGGTGTTGGCCGCCGCCGATTTCGTCCAGTTGAACGTCACCAGATGGTCAAAACCTTCGGAGTCGAAGATCGTGATGTTGGTGGTTTCCGTAGCACTCGTGGCGCCGCCCGCCGGCAGGTTGGCCGCAAGGTTCACGGTCGCGGTCGCGTTGGCGGCACTACCGAACTGGGACAAATCGACGGTCTCAAGGCTCGTCAACAGGTCCGACGTCGTGGAGTTTACCAGAGTGCCGTCGGCGTTGGTGATGTAGCCCTGGAGGAAATAGCCGGCAGTGTTCACCAGGCGGCCGTTTTCGTCTGGGTTGAAGGAGCCGGCGCGGGTCAGCGAGTACTGATCGTTGTCCCCCGGCACCGCCGCAGCGTTCACGACGAAGAAGCCATTGCCGTCGATCGCGAGATCGGTTCCGGAACTCGACGCTTGAAGCAGTCCCTGCTGCTGGGCATTGGAGATCGGCCGTGCCACCACACCGCCCGGGGAGAAGGCCGACAGTGTCGTCGTACGGGTGACCAGCGTGCTGAACCGTGCCTCCGATTCCTTGTATCCGATCGTGTTTGCGTTTGCGATGTTGTCGGAGATGACGCCGAAGGCGCTCGATCCGGCGGAGACCGCCGCGACACCAGCGAAGAGGCCAGCTGAGATACTCATCGTTCCTACTCCAATCCCCATCGGACCGGGGTCCGATAGTCTGCGTTACCGTTACGCTTCGTTGCGGCGCCCCCGTCATTTCGCGGCGACGCCTTTGGTTGGGACGCCCCTTAGGTGCCTGTCGATGCAGGCGCCGCAGAGAACGTCCGGATCTGGTCAAGGGTGAGCGGAATGCCGCCCAGGAAGATGCTGGGACCGTCGGTGCCCGAAGCGATCGAGGTCACGACACCCGTGGCTTCGAAAGCCACATCAAGGGGCACGCTGTCCTCGTCGACCGCATCGACCCGAAGCTCATAAGTACCCGCCGGGAAGAGATTGCCCTCTGCATCCCGGCCGTCCCATGTGATGGCGTGGGCGCCAACGATCGTCTCGCCCGGGATGGACGCCACGACACTGCCGGTCTCGCTGACGATGTTGAGGGTCGACGTCGCTGCCTGCGTCGGCAGCGAATAGGTCCACGTCACTTCGGTGCCGTTGCCATCGATGTGAGTCTGGGCACCGTCGAAGGAGATTTCCTTGCCGATGAACGACACCGCTGCGGCGTCTGCGCTGGTCTGTTGAAGCGCAATCAGTGCCTCAAGGTTGTCGGTCTGCTTGATCTGCTGCTCGACGCTGGCGAACTGGACCAACTGGTTGGTCATTTCGTTCGAGTCCATCGGGCTCTGCGGATCCTGGTTCTGGAGCTGCGTGGTGAGCAGCGACAGAAAGGCGTCGAAGTCCTCGGTCAGACTGGCGAGCGAGCTGCTCGACTCGGTTGTCGTCGTGGACGTATCTGTCAGGCTTGTAATGCTCATCTCATTGTCTCCGGTCAGGCGACCATATTCAGAGCGCCGTCTTCGCTTGGTGCGGCGTCATTCGGTGTTGCTGTGTCCTGTCCGTCTCCGGACTGGTCGTCATTTGCCGGGTTGCGGTCCCCGGATTGTCCCTGGCCACCGTTCTCGTCACGCTTCCCGAAGGCCTGGGCGTTCTGGCCGTCCCGCCCCTTGAGATCGAACTCAAGCGAGTTGGAGTCGGTCTTCAGACCAGCGTCTTGCAAGGCGCGTTCCAGTTGACGGGAATCCCGTTGCAAAGCATCCAGGGTCTCCGGACGTTCCGCGACGACGAGGGCTCTCACTTGACCGTCCCGGGCAATCTCCAGCTTCACTTCCACCTGACCGAGGTCGGAGGGTTTGAGCTGAATGCGGACGGTGCTGTCTCCGGTCTGCGCGGCTGTCTTCAAGCGCACGGAGACTTGTTCTGCCACGGCGTGCTGTTGCACACCGTGGCGTACTCCGGCTTGCGAGACCGGAGTAGAGGCCTTTCCAACGGCTGGGTTGCTCTGGGGGCCGCCGAAAGAGGCCGAAACACTGTCGGAGCCACGAACCGCGGTCGTCGCCGTTCCGTCCATGCGGACGGCCTGCACGCCGGTGGGTGTCGCGACCCGATTGAGGGTCTGTTCAAATGACTCACCGGGGCGCTGCGCCCGGGCGAAAGCAATGCCGAGATCATTGCCGGATCCGGCGTTGGACTTGTTGATGTTGGCGAGGGCCTTATCGGCTTCGGCATTGGCCCCGCGTTGATCGCGCTGGTCCATCTGCTGGCCTGCTGCCCCGCCCTGGGAGCCACCGCTTGTCGCGTCATCCGTCGCCGCGACAGCGGTTACCTGAGCGGACTGATTCTGCTGAGCGTTGGTCTGGCTCTGTGCATTTGCGTTGCCGTTTGCTGGGGCTTGCGTCGCCTGCTGCTGCGTCACGGCGCCGGCCGTCTCACCGGAAACCTGTTGCTGAGCCTGGAGAGCGTTCGCGCCTGAGATCCGAGTCACCGGGTCCCGGCCGCCATTTGCTTCACGAACGATCTTTGGCGCGCCGCCCAGGGGCTCATCCGCGTCGGTGTCCGTCGTATCAGCGCTGCCGACGTCCGTTTTCTGTGACGCGGCGGCGGCCTGTAGCGGTTTCGGTTCCTCAGCCTTCGTGGGGGCGGCTGCGGCGTCACGGTTCGATGTCTGCTGATTGGAGCCTTGAGCCGCGATGCCTTGGCCCTGAGACGCCACGGCAGCGACCAGACCGTCATCCTCGACCGTTGTCTCTTCGGTCGGAGCCACAGAGGCGTTGTCGGCTTCCAGGACGCTGGCGAGAATCTGTGTCTCGTCAAGGACCGTTGGTTGCGGGGTCTCCTGAACGACGCCAGCGTTTTCCTCAGTCGGTCTCTGGTCGGACGCCGTCTGCTCCGAAGCATCCTTATCAGCGGCCGTTGCTTCCGTATCGTCCTGCGCTTGGTCGCCGTCCTGTGCTTGCTTGTCTCCGGCATCGGTCTGGTCATCGCCAGAGCCAGCGGTGTCATCAGACGACGACTGATTGTCCTTGGACGATGACGTATCCCGGTCGTCATCCGATCTCTGATCCTGAGACCGGCTGTCGGGTTCATCTGTCTTGCGCGCCGTTTCGTCTGCCGGCTCGTTGTTTGCTTTTGGGGCATCGTCCGTTCGGGTCTCGTCGGCTCGTTCCCGCCGCTCCGTTGAGGAGGTGCGAGAGGCGACATCCCGTTCGTCAGACCGGCGATTGACGGGGTTGTCTCTTTGGGCAGGCGGGTCCTTGCGTTCGCTGCTGACGATCGAGGGACCGGTGTCGTCCTGGCGTAGCCGCGCCATCAGATCCCGAAACAGTCCCGCATTCGCTTCATCGCGAATCTGGTTGTTCGGGGTCTTGGGCTCTGAGGTCTCGATACCCTGAAGCGCTAGGAAATCCATGTCGCCATCGCCTTGGTCAGTGACGGATGCGAGAGGTAAAGCAAAGGGGATGCCAACATCGCTGAAGGTGCGGAACGGGCCGCAACTCCTCTCGAATCCCAGGAAATGGGTCATTCCGTAAAAGGCAGGGATGGCTCGGCAGTTCCTGCCGGGCACCGCCTGCGAACCGTGTGGCGCGGCAAAATCTGACTGGCATGCGGCGAGCGGCGTGTCGCACTTGCCCACCGCTCAGTCCCGACACGCGCCTATTTAATAGGTGTCATGGCCGCATTGACGGATTCCAGGGCTTCAGACCCCCGATTCGGATCGAATGGCACGGTGGTTGCTTGGAAGCGCCTGCGCCCCTCTCGGCATGAGTCCTCAGTACAATATTGCCGGGCCGGCGCACTTCCCGGGGCATCTGCCCCTCCACCCGACCGGCAGAACGCCGGCGTCATTTCTCAGAATGAGGAGAAGATCCATGGCTGTTCAGAACTCTGTCCTTACCAATCCCGCGTCCTTCGTGGCGCTCCGCAACCTGAATGCGATCAACCGCGATCTGGATACGACCCAGAACCGTGTGTCGACCGGCTTGAAGGTTACCGGTGCCGTCGAAGATGCGTCCAACTTTGCCATCGCCCAGGGTATCCGGGGCGAGCTCAGGGCGCTTGATGCGGTGACGCAAGGCCTGAACAACGCCAAAGGTATCGGCAACGTCGCGATCGCCGGCACGACCGGCATCTCGAACCTTCTTCAGGACGTTCGTCAGAAGCTGACGGAGCTGTCGAACGAAGGCATTACGTCTTCTCAGCGGACGATCCTGACCAACGACTTTGATGAGTTGCTGTCTCAGGCCGCGAACTTCCTGACCAACGCCACCTTTAACGGCGTCAACTTGATCGACAGTGGCGGCACGACCGTCAACACACTGTCGAACTTGGCGGGCGGAACACTGACCCTCACGGCAGTCAGCTTGCGGGGACTGGTCGGGTCGTTGGCGGCCGCTGATGTCACCGGTGCGTCGGCGGCTCAATCCGCAATCTCGGTCGAGTTCACCAACCTAGAGTCCCTTGTTGGCTCGACGCTGGGTTCGCTCGGTGCGGAAGTTCGGGCATTGAACCTTCAGACATCGTTCCTGGAAGAGATCCGGGACGCGACCGACGAGGGCCTGGGCAACATCGTTGACGCAGACCTGGCGCGGGAATCCGCTGAACTGACAGCTCTGCAGGTGCAGCAGCAGTTGTCCGTACAGACACTTGGGATCGCGAACCAGCGGCCCCAGACCTTGCTTGGACTGTTCTCCTAAGCGACGTCCAGCAGGGACCGGGGAAGAAGAGCGGGATTTTCCCGCTCTTTTTTCTTTCAACGCGGGAAATTCGTCGGCGGTTTCGGCAAGTCCGGGCGAGGGGCTTCATCGGTAGCGGTTTGATCCCGGTTCGGTCCGTCATCCCCCAAGAGGCTTCGAAGGCCAACGAATTCAAGGGCCCCAGTTTTGGGGCCCTTGTTCTTGAGGGGGAATATCCCGGTGTGGTTTGGCCTCGAATAAATTGCTTGACGAATTTATCTAAAGTATGATTTAAATGTTCCTGGGTAGGTAAAAGGCCTTCCCAGGCCGGCAAAACGCCGGCGGCAGACTCAGAACGAGGAGTACATCAATGGCAGTCCAGAACTCGGTTCTTACGAACCCGTCATCGTTCACGGCCCTTCGGACCCTGAACGGCATCAACCGCAGCCTCGACGTAACACAGAACCGCGTGTCCACCGGCCTGAAGGTCGGCGGCGCACTCGACGATGCGTCGAACTTCGCCATTGCCCAGGGCATCCGGGCCGAACTGACCTCGCTTGACGCGGTCACACAGGGTCTGAACAACGCCAAGGGTATCGGCAATGTTGCGATTGCCGGCACGACCGGCATCTCCAACCTTCTTCAAGATGTCCGTCAAAAGCTGACGGAACTGTCGAACGAAGGCATCACCACGCAGCAGCGGACCATCCTGACCAACGACTTCAACGAGTTGCTGTCTCAGGCCGCGAACTTCCTGACCAATGCCAGCTTTAACGGCGTCAACCTGATCGACAGCGGTGGCACCAGCATCAACACCCTGTCCAACCTCGCAGGTGGCACGTTGTCCCTCACGGCCGTCAACTTGCGGACCCGGGTTACATCGCTCGCCGCCGCGGGTGTTGCGTCGGCTTCGCAGGCGCAGTCAGCCATCACCATCGAGTTCACCAACCTTGAGTCGCAGGTCGGCTCGACGCTGGGCTCACTCGGTGCGGAAGTTCGGGCATTGAACCTGCAGACGTCGTTCCTGGAGCAGATCCGGGATGCGACCGACGAGGGCCTGGGCAACATCGTCGACGCCGATCTGGCGCGCGAGTCGGCCGAGCTGACCTCCCTGCAGGTGCAGCAGCAGCTCTCCGTGCAGACCTTGGGCGTGGCCAACCAGCGGCCGCAGTCCCTCCTGGGTCTGTTCCGGTAAAAACACCAACACAACACACACGCAACCATCACCAGGAAGGGCGGGGTTTTCCCCGCCCTTCTTGCGTTTATGATCGCTTATTGGGTGTCGCGTCTTACCACGGACAGACCGACAGGCTGGCACTTCTGTGGACCAGCGGATGATGATCAACGGAGCCAAACCAAACTTGCTGACGTAAGCCGGCTGTCCCCGTGATCCTGGCGAGGCATTTGGAAACTCTATTTCTTTCAATCTAGTAGCAGCCATGACGTCTCCTGCCCGCCGTTTGATAGGTTCAGTGAAACTGTTTCGACTCGCGTATTACGATAAATTTAAATAAAATACTTTGCATAATCCGTTTAAAATGCTATCTAACTCTCGCGAACACAGAGATCATGCTTTATAACTCGCCGTTGTCGGCAAAAAGCCGGCGGAAAACTCAGAATGAGGAGAAATTATTATGGCCGTTCAGAATTCCGTTCTCACAAATCCGGGGTCCTTCACCGCTTTGAGGACCCTTAACAGCATCAACCGCGATCTGGATACGACGCAGAACCGCGTGTCCACCGGCCTGAAGGTCGGGGGAGCACTTGATGATGCATCGAACTTCGCAATCGCCCAGGGGATTAGGGCCGAGTTGTCGTCGCTGGATGCGGTGACACAGGGCCTGAACAACGCCAAAGGTATCGGCAACGTCGCGATCGCCGGCACGACCGGCATCTCGAACCTTCTTCAGGACGTTCGTCAGAAGCTGACGGAGCTGTCGAACGAAGGCATTACGTCTTCTCAGCGGACGATCCTGACCAACGACTTTGATGAGTTGCTGTCTCAGGCCGCGAACTTCCTGACCAACGCCACCTTTAACGGCGTCAACTTGATCGACAGTGGCGGCACGACCGTCAACACACTGTCGAACTTGGCGGGCGGAACACTGACCCTCACGGCAGTCAGCTTGCGGGGACTGGTCGGGTCGTTGGCGGCCGCTGATGTCACCGGTGCGTCGGCGGCTCAATCCGCAATCTCGGTCGAGTTCACCAACCTAGAGTCCCTTGTTGGCTCGACGCTGGGTTCGCTCGGTGCGGAAGTTCGGGCATTGAACCTTCAGACATCGTTCCTGGAAGAGATCCGGGACGCGACCGACGAGGGCCTGGGCAACATCGTTGACGCAGACCTGGCGCGGGAATCCGCTGAACTGACAGCTCTGCAGGTGCAGCAGCAGTTGTCCGTACAGACACTTGGGATCGCGAACCAGCGGCCCCAGACCTTGCTTGGACTGTTCTCCTAAGCGACGTCCAGCAGGGACCGGGGAAGAAGAGCGGGATTTTCCCGCTCTTTTTTCTTTCAACGCGGGAAATTCGTCGGCGGTTTCGGCAAGTCCGGGCGAGGGGCTTCATCGGTAGCGGTTTGATCCCGGTTCGGTCCGTCATCCCCCAAGAGGCTTCGAAGGCCAACGAATTCAAGGGCCCCAGTTTTGGGGCCCTTGTTCTTGAGGGGGAATATCCCGGTGTGGTTTGGCCTCGAATAAATTGCTTGACGAATTTATCTAAAGTATGATTTAAATGTTCCTGGGTAGGTAAAAGGCCTTCCCAGGCCGGCAAAACGCCGGCGGCAGACTCAGAACGAGGAGTACATCAATGGCAGTCCAGAACTCGGTTCTTACGAACCCGTCATCGTTCACGGCCCTTCGGACCCTGAACGGCATCAACCGCAGCCTCGACGTAACACAGAACCGCGTGTCCACCGGCCTGAAGGTCGGCGGCGCACTCGACGATGCGTCGAACTTCGCCATTGCCCAGGGCATCCGGGCCGAACTGACCTCGCTTGACGCGGTCACACAGGGTCTGAACAACGCCAAGGGTATCGGCAATGTTGCGATTGCCGGCACGACCGGCATCTCCAACCTTCTTCAAGATGTCCGTCAAAAGCTGACGGAACTGTCGAACGAAGGCATCACCACGCAGCAGCGGACCATCCTGACCAACGACTTCAACGAGTTGCTGTCTCAGGCCGCGAACTTCCTGACCAATGCCAGCTTTAACGGCGTCAACCTGATCGACAGCGGTGGCACCAGCATCAACACCCTGTCCAACCTCGCAGGTGGCACGTTGTCCCTCACGGCCGTCAACTTGCGGACCCGGGTTACATCGCTCGCCGCCGCGGGTGTTGCGTCGGCTTCGCAGGCGCAGTCAGCCATCACCATCGAGTTCACCAACCTTGAGTCGCAGGTCGGCTCGACGCTGGGCTCACTCGGTGCGGAAGTTCGGGCATTGAACCTGCAGACGTCGTTCCTGGAGCAGATCCGGGATGCGACCGACGAGGGCCTGGGCAACATCGTCGACGCCGATCTGGCGCGCGAGTCGGCCGAGCTGACCTCCCTGCAGGTGCAGCAGCAGCTCTCCGTGCAGACCTTGGGCGTGGCCAACCAGCGGCCGCAGTCCCTCCTGGGTCTGTTCCGGTAAAAACACCAACACAACACACACGCAACCATCACCAGGAAGGGCGGGGTTTTCCCCGCCCTTCTTGCGTTGTTGGGCCTCTTTTCCCGCGTCGGGCTCAGGGGCCGAGGTACCGCCACCATTTCAATCGATCCCTCTCGATCGGAAATCCCGGCAGGGTTCTTATGCAACCTATCTTATTTTTATCTCCACATTGTTTCTACCTAAAACTCTTGACGGGTTTTTCAGTTAATCAGATAACGTAAAGGTAGCTTCAGTGTGAAGCTGCCGAAGGCATAGGCCTTTCGTAACCCTCAGAATGAGGAGAGTGAAATGGCAGTACAGAACTCAGTGCTGACCAACCCGGGCGTGTTCACCGCGCTCAGAACCCTGAACAGCGTCAACCGTGACTTGGACTCGACCCAGAACCGGGTTTCGACCGGCCTGAAGGTCGGCGGTGCTTTGGACGATGCGTCGAACTTCGCCATTGCCCAGGGATTGCGGGCGGAGTTGACATCGCTTGATGCGGTGACACAGGGCCTCAACAATACCAAGGGCATCGGCGATGTGGCGATCGCCGGAACCACCGGCGTTTCGGACCTGCTCCAGGACATACGTCAAAAACTGACCGAGTTGTCCAACGACGGCATCACGTCCGCGCAACGGACAATTCTGACAAACGACTTCGATGAGTTGTTGTCGCAAGCCGGCAACTTCCTTGAGAACTCGACGTTCAACGGTGTCAATCTGATCGACTCCGGCGGGACCGACATCAATACGCTGTCGAACCTGACGGGTGGTACTCTTACCCTGACCGCCGTTAACCTTCGGGGACTTGTGACATCACTCGGTGGGGTGGATGTCTCGACAGCGTCCGGGGCGCAATCCGCGATCTCGGAGCAGTACGCCAATCTTGAGTCTCTCATCGGGTCAACGCTGGGCTCCCTTGGCGCCGAAGTGAGAGCCTTGGACACCCAAACAGAGTTTCTGGAGCAACTTCGGGATGCGACGGATGAGGGTCTCGGCAACATTGTCGACGCTGACCTCGCGCGAGAGTCCGCCCGGCTGACCGCATTGCAGGTCCAGCAGCAGTTGTCGATCCAGACGCTGGGTATCGCCAATCAGCGTCCTCAGTCGCTCCTTGGTCTCTTCCAGTAAGGACTGAAGACAGCCCTCCGGGGGCTAGATCGAGTTCTAACTCCCATGGAATCGTGAATTTGGGCGGCCGAATGGTCGCCCTTTTTCTTTGTGTGGACGGAAAACGGCTCGCACAGATTCTTTAAATTTTTCATTGATTTGCCTAGCAAAACGACGATCGGAGCGGCAATTGCTTACTGGACATTAATTCCGGTTGCTTGACTCAACCTGTTTCCAGGCGCACTTTGAGGGCGCTCTGGGGGCTTGCCCCTACGTTGCAGGCATAACGCCTGTGATCCTTAGAAAGAGGAGGCCTAGAAATGGCTGGCCAGAATTCTATTCTGACGAATCCAAGTGCGTTCACCGCACTTCGGACCCTAAACGGCATCAATCGAAATCTCGATACGACCCAGAACCGTGTTTCCACGGGTCTTCGGGTATCTGGTGCCCTCGACGACGCCGCGAACTTTGCCATCGCGCAGGGTATTCGGGGTGAGCTTCGTGGTTTTGATGCTGTCACGCAGGGATTGGCGAGTGCCAGAGGTATCGGCGAGGTTGCGGTCGCCGGCACCACGGGTGTCTCGAACCTTCTGCAGGACATCCGCTCGACACTGACCCAGTTGTCGAACGAAGGCATCACCACGCAGCAGCGGACCATCCTGACCAACGACTTCAACGAGTTGCTGTCGCAGGCCGCGAACTTCCTTTCGAACTCGTCGTTCAACGGCGTGAACCTGATCGACTCCGGCGGGACGTCGATCAACACTCTGTCGAACCTGACGGGCGGCACCTTGACGCTGACCGCGGTCAGTCTTCGGGGTGGCGTTAGTGCGTTGGCCGCCGCCAGTGTGAACACAGCGACGGTCGCTCAGTCCGCGATCCTTGATCAGTTCACGAACCTTGAGTCGCTTGTCGGCTCGACGCTGGGCTCGCTTGGCGCCGAGGTTCGGGCTCTGGATCTCCAGACCGAATTCCTGTCGCAGGTTCGTGACGCCACCGAAACCGGTCTCGGCAACATCGTTGACGCCGATCTGGCTCGGGAATCCGCACGGCTTACCTCCCTGCAGGTGCAGCAGCAGCTGTCCGTGCAGACCCTGGGCATCGCCAACCAGCGGCCGCAGTCGCTGCTCGGCCTGTTCCGGTAAGCGGAAAAAACAATATCGGCTCCTTCGGGGGCCCAAGCGACGGCGCGCTTTCTGGCGCGCCGTTTGCTTTTGGACTCCTGGGCCAGGCCAAACCTGCAGACTTGCTTCAATTTCAGAGGGCATTTCCGCCGTGTGTCCGTGCTTCACCGGTATCGATGGTTCTATATGCCATGAATTTTCATAAAAATCAAATTAAATTTGATGAACGTTTTTATCGTGATTCGGTGCATTCCATACTCGATTAAGTAAAGGTTATAATGTTTCAAAGTACTTTAGGGTCTGTCAGGCGGGCATCAAATCTCACTGTCGAGTCAAGTTTGGGTTAATGAATGTTAAGGAACAGGTGTGTTACATCTTAAACTCAATAAATGTCAGTAAAACTGCCGATTTTTCTGTCGAAAAGCATGCCCGAAAGCACAGTAGTTGCTTGACATAACCGATTTATCCATCCATCTCTAGGGTGCTCTGGGGGCTTGCCCCTACATTGCAGTCATAACGCCTGTGATCCTTAGAAAGAGGAGGCCTAGAAATGGCTGGCCAGAATTCTATTCTGACGAATCCAAGTGCGTTCACCGCACTTCGGACCCTAAACGGCATCAATCGAAATCTCGATACGACCCAGAACCGTGTTTCCACGGGTCTCCGGGTATCTGGTGCCCTCGACGACGCCGCGAACTTTGCCATCGCGCAGGGTATTCGGGGTGAGTTGCGTGGTTTTGATGCTGTCACGCAAGGGTTGTCTTCGGCTAGAGGTATCGGCGAGGTTGCGGTCGCTGGTGCCACGGGCGTTTCCAACCTTCTGCAGGACATTCGCTCGACACTGACCCAGTTGTCGAACGACGGTATCACCTCGCAGCAGCGGACCATCCTGTCCAACGACTTCAACGAGTTGTTGTCTCAGGCCGCGAACTTCCTTTCGAACTCATCGTTCAATGGCGTGAACTTGATCGACTCCGGCGGGACGTCGATCAACACTCTGTCGAACCTGACGGGCGGCACCTTGACGCTGACTGCCGTCAACCTCCGGACCCGAGTGACATCGCTCGCGGCCGCGGGTGTGACGTCTTCGTCAGCGGCACAGTCGGCGATCAACATTGAGTTCACCAACCTTGAGTCTCAGGTTGGCTCGACGCTGGGCTCGCTCGGCGCCGAGGTTCGGGCTCTGGATCTCCAGACCGAATTCCTGTCACAGGTTCGTGACGCCACCGAAACCGGTCTCGGCAACATCGTTGACGCCGATCTGGCTCGGGAATCCGCACGGCTTACCTCCCTGCAGGTGCAGCAGCAGCTGTCCGTGCAGACCCTGGGCATCGCCAACCAGCGGCCGCAGTCGCTGCTCGGCCTGTTCCGGTAAGCGGAAAAAACAATATCGGCTCCTTCGGGGGCCCAAGCGACGGCGCGCTTTCTGGCGCGCCGTTTGCTTTCGGAGAAGCGGTTCCTTGACCCTCTAACAACCGTGCGAGAGAATGCGCCCATGCCGCTTAAGCTGAATATCAAGCCTGGAGAGAAGTTCGTCGTGAACGGCGCCGTCATGGTCGCCGGCAAGAAGGGGGCGTCTTTGGTCCTCCAAAATGAGGCGACGATCCTGTTGGGCAAGGACATCATGCAGGAGGAGGAAGCGAACACTCCTGCGAAACGGATTTATTTTACCATTTTGGTAATGTATCTCGACCAAGATAATGCGTCTCAATATAAGGAGACGTTCATGCGGCTGGTTGAGGACTTTATGGAAGCGACGACATTCGCCGATGTCAGACGGACGTTGCTTCACATCGTTCAGGACGTGAACACGGGCAAATACTACCGGGCACTGAAAACCTGCAAAGCCGTGGTGAGCTACGAAGCGGAGATCTTCAAGATCAGTCTTGGGGCTGACGGGGAAGAAGCACCGGTCGATCAGACGGTCGCAGCGGAGGGCTAAGAAATGTCCGGAATCGATGCCTACAAGAGGACGATGAATCAAACTCAGTCGTCCCGCGACGCAGAGTATCGTCTTCTCGGGCAGGTGACCGCGGCCTTAATTGCCGCGAAGGACATCTTGCCCGCCGCAAAAGCCGATCCTGTAAAGATGGCGAAGGTCGCCGACGCGCTTAGCTGGAATAAGCAAGTCTGGGACGTTTTCGTCGAAGAGGCGGCTGCCGAAGACAATCGGCTTCCGAAAGAGTTGCGCGCCGCAATCGTCAGTCTCGGGATCTGGGTCACGCGGGAAACGCTGAGTGCCATTGACAGCGATGGGGCGATCGAAGCGCTGATCGCCGTCAACAAAGACATTATGAAAGGGCTGCGACCCTCTCAGTCTCAAGCGCAGGCCGCAGCGGATGTGCCGGCTGACGCGCCGCCGCCTCCGCCGATGGGGGCCGGAAGTTTCATCGATTCCGCCTGATACGGTTGCGCTGCCATGACGGCAGAGATGACGCCGGCGCAAGCTCAGGCGCTCAAGGCACTCCAATCTAGTCTCAATAGGGCGGTCGCCCTTCACGAAGCTGGGCATCTGGCCTCGGCGAAACCGATCTACGAGCTCGTCCTTCGAACGATTCCGAAGAACGCGGTCGTCCTCGACCTCTACGGGACCCTCCAGTATCAGTTGGGAAATCTGGACTCCGCGATCGACGTTCTGTCCAGGGCCGTCGCGATCGATCCAGGACTTGCGGCGGCTTTCAACCACCTCGGGGCCGCGTATCGGTCCAAACGTGATCTGGAAGGAGCGTTGTCCGCGTTCCGGGAGAGTGTCCGGCTCAGGCCGGATCAGGTTGAGGCGTATCTCAATCAGGCGCTCACGCTCGCTGATTTAGGCCAGCATGAGGAAGCGCTCACCGCGATCGAGACCGCCGCGGCCCTGGCGCCGGGAGATGCCGCTGTTCGTCTGCGCCGCGGCGCCATTCTCAAAAGCCTCGAACGAACCGAAGAAGCGATCGATGTCCTTGCTCAGGTCATCGCTGAGCACCCGGATTGGAGTGAAGCGCATTTCCATCTGTCGGGGTGTTTGGCGCGAAGCAGCCAACGCCGCCGCGGGTACGATGCGATCCGCCGTGCTCTCCTGCTGTCCCCCACCAGTCACGAGTTCTACGGCGCCATCTTCGGCACCCGGCCACCGGAACCCGTCGAGCTTGGTTGGATCGCCCGCAGCGGCGTGAAGCTCGCCCCCCATGATGCGCGGCTGTGGAGCAATCTGACGGCTGAGAACCATACGTTGGGCGACTACGCGCTCGGTTGCGAGAACGGCCGCCGGGCAATCTGTATGAACCCGTCCGGAAAAATCGCGTACGCCAATCTCGGCACCAGTCTTTTCATGAGCGGCAGATTTGAAGAGGCGTACGCGGTCTGCCAATACGGATTGGCGGTGACCCAGGAACTGGGGGATCTGAACTTTATTGCAGCCCAGACCTGTCTCGCTGTCGGCCGTGTGAAAGAAGGCTGGGAGTTGTGGGAGCATCGCAGCAGCGTTGACAAATGGTCCCGGAGAAAGGGATTGCCGCCACGTTGGGACGGTAAACCCTACAATGGCTATCTTCTCGTCACAGCGGAGCAGGGGATTGGCGACGAGATGCTGTTCTACAGCATCATCCCGGAACTGCTGAAAACCCAGAAGGACCTCATCCTGGAGGCCGATGACAGGATGGTCCCACTCTTCATCCGCTCATTCCCCGGCATTCATGTGGTCCCGCGCCGGATCGTCGAGAGCGAGGACGGGCCAATCTTCGACTATGACGAGGTCGTCTCTCTGACCCATCCGCCTGCGCATGTGCCGTCGGGGACGCTCCCGGCGACCTATCGCAACGATCCGGCTGTCGACCAGTCGGCACCCGGGTATCTGCGGGTGGATCATATGGAGCGGCGCTACTGGCGCGCTTACTTCGACAAGCTGGGTGGCAAACCAAAGATCGGCATCTGCTGGCGCAGCGGTATGCGATCGGTTCAGCGAGACACGACCTATACGGAGATCGAAGGGTTCATTCCGCTTCTACGGAATGAAGCGGTAACGTTCGTCAATCTTCAATACAGCGATGTGACGGCCGAACTCGGCCGTCTTGAGAGGGATCACGGATACCGGGTTCATGACCCCGAAGGCATCGACCAGAAGGAAGAGCTCGACCGTCTTGCCGCCCTGATGTCGGAACTCGATCTTGTCATCACGGTTGCGACCAGCGTGGCGTGCATGGCTGGTGCGCTGGGTCTGCCCACGTTCAAACTGGGACCCGGATACCACTTTGAACGCCTTGATGGCGGTGATCCTTTCTTCGCTTCTGTCCGCCCGATGCTTTGGTATCGGGAAAACTGGAACATTCCCCTCGCCATCGACCGCGCCGTGTCCGCTCTGGATGAATTCCTCGCGAATGGCAGGAAGAATTAGGCCGAAAGGCCGGTAATTCCTGCCGTTTCGTGAGTGCCTCGCGTGGGTCGATCGCGGAGCGGCGATCTCCCCGTTTCAGTAAGAATTTATATTTATCAATTGATTAGCACTCATCACTGAGTTGGCCCGTCCTTTGCGAAATTCCTGGCGAGGATCGTGGATCCACTCGGCAAACGAGGACCTGGTCGGCACGAAATGACCGACGCACCGAACCGAAGCACCGGATTTCCGGTGACCAGGGGAGGGAAGAGGGCTCGAGAGACGGTGATGAGGAATTTGGACGATGGTGAACAACTCCATCCTGACCAACCCGGAGGCTCTGGTTGCCTTGCGCAACCTTGAGCGGACGAACATTCAGCTGTCGGAGACCCAAAACAGGGTTTCGACGGGCTTGCGGGTTACCGGAGCGGTGGATGACGCTTCAAACTTCGCCATCGCTCAGGGCATTCGCGGTGACATCCGCGCATTGGATGCCATCAGGCAGGGATTGAACAACTCCAAGGGCATCGCGAATGTTGCCATCGCCGGTGCGACCGGCGTCTCCGATCTCCTCCAGGACATCCGACAGAAACTGACCGAACTCTCCAACGAAGGCATCACCTCGCAGCAGCGAACCATTCTGACCAACGACTTCGGACAGCTGGTTTCGCAGGCTCGGAACTTCGTTACGAACGCTGTGTTCAACGGTGTGAACATTCTCAACACGACGACCGGATTGAATACGCTCTCCAACTTGGCGGGTGGCACGTTGACGCTTCGTGCGCGGGATCTGAATGCAACGCTCAACTCGCTTGGGGCAGCGTCGGTGAGCACCGCATCCGTGGCACAGGCCGTCATCGCGGCGCAGTTCGATAACCTCCAGTCCGTGGTCAACATCGCCCTTGGTGAGTTGGGTGCTGACGCACGGTCGTTGAATTTCCAGACTGAGTTTCTGAACGCCGTCTCCGATGCGACCGAGGAAGGCCTCGGCAACATCGTGGATGCGGATCTGGCACGCGAGTCGGCAAGGCTGACAGCGCTGCAGGTCCGGCAGCAGTTGGGTGTTCAGGTTTCCAACATCGCCAACCAGGCGCCGCAGATCCTGTTGGGTCTGTTCCAGGGCTAAGTCGGTCGGGCTAAAGGCCCGGCGTAGAAGAGGAGGATCGCGAGGATGCGGGGATACGGCGCCTACGCGAAAGTTCAGACAGCGACGCGGAGCCACCGCGACACCGAGTATGAACTGCTCGGCAAGGTCACGGGCGCGCTGCTGCGTGCCGAAAGCCCGGACGCCTCGCTTCAGGAACGCTACAAAGCGTTGCTTTGGAACGATAAAGTCTGGAGCGCGTTTCGGTGTGATCTTCTGGAAGAAGGCAACACGTTGCCGCATGCGCTGAAGCAGCAACTCGTATCGATCGCAAATTGGGTATCCAAGGAAACTCAGCTCGCTCTCGATGACCGGCGCGTGGTTTTGGAGACCCTGATCGAAGTGAACCGGCAGATTATGGAGGGGCTGAAGCCCCAGATGGCCGCTGCCGCCGGTTGATGCGGCGTGGGCTTCAGAGGCCCGTCTTCCCATCGAGCATCGATTGAGCCTGTTCGGCCGCCTCGATCATCGCGGCTTCCCAGCCCCGCTCGATACCCTTCACCACGACCTTCGTATTCGGAAACCACGGCGCCCCGCCCGTTCCTAGAAAAGTCCAGTTGGGATGGGCGACGAAGTTGACCGTCGGAACGCCTAAGGCGCCAGCGATGACGTTCACCGCCGTACCCGCTGACACAACAAGGTCAAGCTCTGCGACCAAGGCGGCAACCCGGTCGATTTCATTCCTTTGATCGAGACCGGGCGGGATAACCGGCGCGTGGCCGTGGATGGCCTCCATCTCTTGGAGGTCGGTTGTGACATCATCGTATTGCAGGCTGATGAGCGTCAGCCCAGGTAGGGCGAAAACCGGTGCCAAATCGGCGACCTCGGGGTAGAGACGGTCACGTATCCGCAGCGCGGTCATGGCCCCGGATCGCCAGCAAATCCCCACCTTAGGCCCATCCCCGAGACCTTCCAGCCAAGAGCGCCACGCCAAGGCCTCATCCGGATCTGAGGTGAGATAACCTCCCGTCTTGGGGAAGTCTGAAATCTGGAGCCGGAGTACTGGGCAAAGATCGCCGATCGAGATAGCGCTGTCCGCGCCGATCCCGCTTACGAGCCCGGAAAAGTCGACGCGGCTTGTGTTGTCCAGCGTGGGTTGCCTTGGGAGCCAGTCGACAAACCGGATCTGGGGGAAGGAGCGCTGGAAGAGCGAACGGAGCCTTGGCTCACACTCGACGACCGTCTTGTCCGGCAGTCTCTGCTGAAGATCTCCGAGGCAGTTCGCGAACATCATCTCGTCCCCGAGGCCCTGTTCCGACCAAACTAGTAGTGTCCTGGTTTCACCTCCGGTCCATGCCGGCGGCAAACCTTCCCGCGTCAGCTTGATGGCGGGTGTCTCGTGACGGGCCTTTGCGACATCCCAGCCTTCCTCAAGTTGCCCGGCGCAGAGAAGAGAGAAGCCCAGATTGGCAGATATCGATGTATCGACGGGGCGGAGCTGAAGCGCGCGGCGGTGGCTGGTCACCGCACGGCCGAAAGCCCCCGACCGTTGCTGAACAACGCCCAGATTGGCGTAGGCATTCGGGTTGCCGGGGACCAGAAGAATGGTGCGCTTCAGCCAAAGCGCACTTTCCGCTAATCGGTCCAGATATCGAAGGGCGACGCTTCGCTGGAAAGCGGCGTTGGCGGAGCCTGCGAGAACCGGTCCGCCGTCATCCAACAGAGCCAGTCCTTCCTCTGGACGCCCGATCTCGTTTGCCAGTGACGCCGCCGTTTCCCGCCAGGCGTTCTGGTCAGGATGACGTGCCAGGCCTTCCGTCGCGATGGCGAACGCCTCCTCCGGATGGCTCTGGGATAGCATCGCCAGAAGGTTCGCCATCGCGGTACTCTTGAGAGCGTCAATGCCGATGGCCCGTCGGTAGGCATCTTCGGCCGCGGGGAGATCTCCCAAGGCTTGGCAGACGACCCCAAGGTGGTTCAACACATCGGCGGCTGGAGGAGACTGTTCCGCAGCCCGCATAAGATAGGGGCGGGCTTTCTCGTTGAGTCCCGCCTGATGGAGCGCCACGCCAGTGAAGTGGAGTGCATGCCGGTTGTTGGGATCTGCCGCCAGGACTGCATTGTAGGCCTTGAGCGCAGGTTCCAACCGTCCGGCATCGTGATGGGCGAGCCCCGCCTGAAGCGTTGCTATGATCCGGGCTGCTTGGGCGGACGTCACCGTGTCGCTACCTTCCTCGGGATGACCTGGTTTCTGGACCAAGTCTTGCGTTCAGAACTCCGAAACGCCGCAGCTAGCCTAGCAGTGGCGGTGCTTTCCGAGAAGCACCGCAGCCCTTCAAACAAAACTGGCCCGGTCCTTGCTTTGAACTCCGTGGGTCCCTCCGTCTTCGGAGAATGTTCCCAACGGTAAGGACGAGACGCCATGTCAATTCTCTCTTCGATCTTCTCCGCGCGATCCGGCATCCTGGCGGCGCAGGCGTCGATTGATGTGGTGTCGCGGAACATCGCGAACGCCAGTACCGAAGGCTATAGCCGCAAGATTCAGGAACAATCCAGTCAGGTTGTGGGTGGCGTCAGTCAGGGCGTTGAGCTCGAGGACGTTACCCGTTCCGTGAACGAGTTCCTGCTGAAAGATGTGCGGCAGCAAACCTCTGTTACCGGCGAGGTTGAGGCGCTGGACGAATTCATGTCCCGTTTGGAGCTGATCTTCGGCCGGCCCGAGGATGCCTCATCCTTCTCCGCGCAGATTACTGAACTGAAGGATGCTTGGCAGCAGTTGGCGACGTCGCCGGATGAGCCGACGCGTCAGCAGGAGGTGGTTCGTGTTGCGGGCACCCTTGTCGACTCCTTCGCCAGCGCCTCCTCTCAGATTCAGGATCTCCGGGACGAGGTGGACGAGCGGATTGCTGATGCCGTAACCATCGTCAACAACGCGGTGAACAACATCGACACCCTGAACAGCGAGATTGCCAACCGTCTTGCTCAAGGCTCTGAGGTGGCTGATCTGCTTGATCAACGCGATATTCTGGTCAACCAGATCTCCGAGCAGATGAGCGTCCAGGTCATCGAACGTCCGAACGGGCAGCTGACGCTGTTGACCGGCGGCGGCCGCTTACTGTTGGACGAAACGGTCTTTCCGCTGGAATTCTCGGCGACGGCAACATTTGCCCCCGCGACGGACGGCAACCCGCTTCGGATTGAAGACGGTTTCAGCACACCGGCCACAAACCCGGACATCTCTGCGGAGGTCACCGCCAACGATGGCCGCATTTCGGGGCTGCTTCAGCTGCGGGACACGAATCTGCGGCGAGCACAGGATCAGATCGATTCTCTTGCCTTCCAACTCGCGACGGATTTCAGCACAATCACCGGGCTCACCGGCGGTACCACCGCAGATCTGAACCTCTTCGTCGTTGAGGGAACTCAGGCGGTTCCGGTGGCGGGTGACCTGGAAGGATTTTCCGCCAACATCGTTGTGCGCGACGCGATCGAGACCACCACAACTCTGTTGCTCGATCCGGCGGGCGGCACGTTCAACCAGAACGGCGTTGGCGACGGTACGCTGGCCTTCGCGGTTATCGACATCTTTGAATCGAACCGTACCTTCACCACCACGGTGGATGGCAGAACCATCGATCTGTCGGCGACCGGGTCGACCTTTGAGGGCTTCGGCGCCCAGATCATCGGCTTCCAAGCGAACCTGCGCGCCGAATTCCAGACCCAATTCAATTTCCAGAACAACTTTCTGGATACGCTCGACCAGCGCCTGCGGGATGAAAGCGGGGTCAACATCGATGAGGAGATGGCAAAGCTCATCGAACTGGAAAATGCTTTCGCGGCGTCCGCACGGGTTCTGACGACAGTGCAGACCGCCCTCGATGAACTCCTGAACATCTTGCGATGATGGGAGTGGAGTAGACGGATGAGAATTTCGACCCTTACCTCCCAGTTGCGTGTTCAAAACACCGTAACGAACCTTCAGTTCCAACTGGCCACGACCCAAGAGCAGATTAGCACTGGTCGGCAGTCCCAGGTTTACAGTGGACTCGAGGGTGAGAACGCCCGTCTTTCCGTGAATCTTCGGGAGCAGGTTGCGACACGGAACTCTTACCTGGAAACGATCACGACCTCGAAGCTGCGGGTCCAGATCATGGATAATGCCCTGACCGGGGTCACCGACATCGCCCAGGACTTCCGCCAGGAACTCCTGGCCCAGCAACCTGGTCTTTTGGATGAGGCGGCTCCCGCCATTCGAGCGTTTGCTCAGGAGGCGATCGACCGGCTCACCGGGTTGCTAAACACCCGGGTCGATGGACGCTATCTTTTCAGCGGCGACGGACTGGGTACGGAGCCGATGATCGACCCCGACACGGTCAACACCGCGTATGCTGGAGGGTACCCGGGACTTGCAGCAGGTGCGGCCGCTGTCCTGACGACCTACACCGGAACTTTCTTCGCAACCGATGCCAACTGGTATCAGGGCGGGTCGGTGAATGCGGGAGAGCGGCAGTTTGAGGCTCGGATCGACGAAGGCGTTTCCGTTGAGTACGGCGAAGTTGGTAACGATGATGCCTTCGAGGAGTTGTTCGAAACGCTCTATGCCTTCGCCAACCACGACTTTGCGACAGGGCTAGAGACCGAGTTTCTGGCCATGGTCGATCTTGCTCGTCCCAGAGTCGAAGCTGCTTTTACATCAATCAATCAAATGGTTTCGACTCTTGGCGTGACCCATAGCCGAGTCTTAGATCAAGAAACGATCCATGAAGAGGATCTTGTACTCTTCGAAACGCAGATCGAAGATGTGGAAGGCGTCGATGATTTCGAGGTTGTGAGTCGTTTCCAAATCCTTCAAGCACAGCTTGAGGCTAGCTACCAAGCGACGGCGTCTCTGCGAAGCTTCTCTTTGGCGCGTTTCATCTAATGAGAAGAGTCTTGGTGGTGCCTAGACCTTGGTTCATTCTGTATGCGAGGAGGTTTTTTATCAAAACCAACTAGACTGTCTTTTCCAATACGGCCACGGCAGTTAGTATTGGCGACCAAATTTGTGGTCCCAGTGTCCAATCTAATCCTGGACTCTCCGTCAGAGATTGTTATATTACCGATGTCACGCTCCCGTTTAAGCGGGGTCATAGACAGGTGTCTCTAGAACGGAGGGTCTTGTGGTCATCCAAGTGAACTTGCTGGCGAATAGCGCTCAGCCGGTTGCATTTGCGACAGGCGGAGTGATCGCTGCCGAGTCCGAGGATGTTGTCCGGCAACACGCGCCAGTTGTTGAATCCGAAGCCCGGTCGAGAGCGCCGGACGGATTCTTCATCAGCCCAATCCTGCGTTTTGACAACCAAGCATTCGCTGTGATCTTCCAGGTGCGCGATACCGAAACCGGTGATGTCACGCGCCAATTCCCAGCGGAGAGTGAGGTCGAAGCGCTTCGTCGTGGCGATGGCGGTCAGGCCGAGGAAGAAGCGACAATCGGACTCGGTTTCGAGGATGAAAGAGAAAGAACGGCCGAGGAGGGCACCAGCCTTCCGCCGCTTGAATTGGCGACCGGTCCCTCTTCCAGCCCCGAAAGTGACGAGCCTGTGGCTCCCGCACCAACGGTTGGTGGTCGTGGCGAGGTCGGAAACGGTGCTCCCGTAGTGGCAGGCACTGTTGGTCCGGCGCCGGCACTTGCGCCAAACGTCGGCAGCGTGGACGTGCTCGTCTGATAGATTTGTGTTGCAGCTCCTATAGAAGCTGCATTGGGACTGCCCTTGCAGTACCCGATCGGAAGCGGTTCGCCAAAATCCTCTGCGTTGGTCGTATCGGGCAACCTGCTTGATTCAAGATCTTTGGGTGGATTTTAGGCCGTCACCAAGATATTGTGTTTCGTGACATCGTCCATCCGGGCGGCTGACGGCTGCGGTCAATCAGAAAAGTCGTTTTGAGTAGCTTGAGTGCCTGACGTACGCATGCCGGTATACTCGGATTGTGTGGGGGAGCATGGCCACGGAAGAAAGCGTGTCGGAGCTGTTGAGGGAAGCCACCAGCTCCCACCAAAAGGGCGACATTGAACGTGCCAAGGAGCTCTATCTCCAGATCCTGGAGAAAGAACCACAGAACTCCACTGCGTTGGATCTTGCTGGCCTCCTCTGCCTGCAGTGTGGAGAAGTGGATGCGGCCGAGGATTTCTTCGATTCCGCGCTGTCGGTTGAGCCGGACAATGCGCGTTTCAACAATCACCTTGGCGCGGTTCGGATGCGCCAGAACCGGGTGCGGGACGCCGAAGCGCTTTTCCGGAAGGCAATCGCGTCTGCGACCGACTACGCCGAAGCGCGGTTCAACCTGGCGCTTGCGTGCCGGATTACCGGTGATTTGGCCCAAGCCGAGCAGCATCTGAAGGACTCCCGGGCCATTGATCCGGACAACGTTCTGATCCTTATCTGGCATGGCATCGTTTTGCGTGAGCTGGAGCGCGTTCGAGACTCCCTGATGGTGCTTGAGGACGCCCTGACCAAGGACCCAGCGAACGCGGACATCATTTTCCAGATGGGTGAGTCTTTCGCCCAGGCGATGGATTTTCCGTTTGCGGAGAGATGCTATCGGGAGGCGTTGGAATATGCGCCCGATGCGGTCCTGATACACGAGAGGCTGTCAGAAGCGCTGCGGCGTCAGGAACGGTTCGAGGAGTCCAAAGACGCTGTTGAGGCCGGCCTGGCTCTGGATGGGGAGAATGCCGGACTGTTGACCGCTCTCTCCGCGACCGAGAACGCCATGGGCAATCATGTGGCGGCCATCGACGCTGCGGAACGCGCGATCGCGACAGATGGCTCCATGCTCGCGGCCTATCTGGTGTTGATCCGGTCCGCGCGGGCGCTGGAGGATGCGGCGACCGTCGAGTCGGCAAAACTTGCCGCCCTGTCGCTCGCATCCGGCAATGAAGCAATCGTGAGAGAAATCAAAGCGATGTAAGAGGCCTCGCCGTCGCGAGAGCCTACATCGCCTGATCGTATGCGAAGGATTTGCCGGCCGTCGCTGCATACGCGGCTGAGGCACGTCCGTGTCGCCCAACGCCGGGCTTTGTCTCCACATCAGGCAATCCGCGCTTGTGCTTCACTGCGGTGATGATCGATTTGACAACGCGATCCGTCGCTTGCTGTGTCGCCCGTATGGCGACCATGTTGTCGGAGAGGGTTTCCCGGAACCGTTTGTAAAGCGCGCGAAGGTCTGATCTCTCATCTTCGCTGAGCGCGTCCAGCAGGGCGGGGTTCTTCTGGATGGCTCTCTGATGATCCTCATACGCTTTGGTCATGCGGCCCTTACGGCTCTGCAAAGCGCCGATCTCGCCGATGCGCCGCTCCTTGATAAGGTCGATTTCATGCCGCATCAGCGCCATTAGGCTCGACATGACCTCGACAAATCCCTCCAGGCTCCGTACTTCGCTCATGGTCACGCGACCTCCTGCAGGTTGAGAAGTTGACGCTCAATCATGTCCGCAAGCCCGATGCCGCCGGACTGAGACAGGCTCTTTCCGTACTCCTGGACAAGCATGGAGTTGAAGACATCTTCGGCGTATCCGCCCTTGAACATGCCGTCCGAGGAGAGGCCTTCGAACATGGGTTTGACCATCTCACTCAGGAACATCGACTCGAAGTTCTCCGCGGCTTCCCGGATCTTGGACCGATTACCCGTCCGCGCGAGAGCCTCGATGCGGCTGGTGTCCAGGGAACTGGCCTGCTGGTTCAGAAGGCTCAAGTTTGTGTTGCTAGAGGCATCCATGACGCTCTCCCGGATTAGAGGACTTCGATTTCGGCCTGAAGCGCGCCGGACGCTTTGATGGCCTGAAGGATGGAGATCATGTCCCGAGGACCGACGCCCAGGGCGTTCAAGCCGTCGACGAGTTCCTGCAAGGTCACACTCTGCGGAACGACGGTCAGCCGGTTGTCGGCCTGGTCGTCGATCTCGATCTGGGTCCGCGGAACCTGGGTCGTCTCTCCGGTCTGAGAGAATGGGGAGGGCTGCGAGACCTGAGCTGTTTCTGTCACGCGGATGGTCAGGTTTCCTTGGGCGATGGCGACCGTACTGACCCGGACGTTCTCACCCATCACGATGATCCCGGATTGCTCGTCGATCACGACTTTCGCCACTTGATCCGGTGTCACGCGAAGCTGTTCCACGTCGGTGATAAGAGCCACGGCATCACCGCGATAGGCCTCAGGAACCACCATCCGCACTGTCGACGGATCGGTCGGCTGGGCGATGGGAGATCCAACAAAAGCGTTGATTGCCTGTGCGATGCGGCGCGACGTTGTGAAATCGGGGTTTCTCAGCGAGATCCGGATTGTCTC
Source organism: Thalassobaculaceae bacterium (assembly GCA_963691835.1). Taxonomy (GTDB): domain Bacteria; phylum Pseudomonadota; class Alphaproteobacteria; order Thalassobaculales; family Thalassobaculaceae. Next base: position 364,113 of record OY829383.1, on the reverse strand, counting down.
CATCCCCTGAATATCGAAGCCCAACTCGCGTTCGATGATGGCACCATTTGAGATGCGGCCGTTGGTCGGAACGCCGCGGGTAATCGTCTCAGCGTCTCCGCCTGCGGTGAAGCCGCCAACGGCAAGGGGGCCTTGGGCGACGGCGTAGACCTCTCCGTCAGCACCAACCAGCGGGGTCACCAGCAGAGTGGCGCCTTGCAGACTATCGGCATCGCCAATCGCGGAGATCGACACGTCGATCCGAGTTCCCTGGCGCGCGAAGGGCGGAAGTGTCGCCGTCACCATGACGGCTGCGACGTTGGACGTATCGAGTGCGTCGTCCCGTGCATTGACGCCGAGACGTTCCAACATGCCGACCAGGCTTTCCCGGGTAAAGATTGCCGATGTCAGGCTGTCACCAGTGCCTTGCAGGCCCACCGCCAAACCGTAGCCGATGAGAATGTTCTCCCGAACACCCTCAAAATCAACGATGTCCTTGATCCGGGTCTGTGCGGACGCTGAACCGCAGACCAGCGTTGAAGCCACGGCAACGGCCGCTCCTGAGAGCATCAGCCTTCCGAAGAGATCCTTTAGTGTGGCCATTGAACGCTTCATCTCGTTCCCCGCTGCCGGTTTCCGGCGGTCGATTCGCTGTTTCCGTAGGCTATGCGAGAACCATGCCACTCGGGGCCGAATTCACGCTCGCCTGGTTCGATCCTCATAGCAAAGGCTGTGCCCTAGCCTTCGTGGCCTGCCTCCAGCGCGGCGAGAAGGTGCGGGATCATTCCCAAGTGCTCAATGCGGCGAAACCTTGGGTGGTCCTCCGGCGGATCCGCGTGTTCGTAAGCCCAGGTAAGATCATGGGGGACATGTACACCCCAGGCGCCGACCTCCAATGCCGGCAACACGTCTGAGCGGACCGAGTTCCCAACCATCATCGATTGCTCCGCCCCGTCCCCATGTCTTTCAAATATCGTCTTATAGGTGTGGGCAGTCTTGTCGCTCACGATTTCGACAGCGGCAAAGAAATCGCCCAAGCCCGACTGGGCGAGCTTTCTCTCCTGATCAAACAGGTCTCCCTTCGTGATCAGCACAAGCTTATGATCTTCCGAAAGAAGCTGGACGGTTTCCCGGGCATGGGGCCGGGCTTCGATTGGATGACTCAGAAGGTCCCGGCCCGCGTCCAAAATGTTTGAGATCACATGGGAGGGAACGCGGCCATCCGTGATCTCAATCGCCGTTTCAATCATGGAGAGAGTGAAGCCTTTTACCCCAAAGCCATAGTGGCCAATGTTCCGCTTCTCGGCCTCGAGAAGTCTGTCGGAAAGGCCTTCCGGGTCTGCATAGTCCGCTAGCAAACCGCGGAACCGTTCTTCAGTGATCTGGAAGAACTGCTCGTTCTCCCAAAGTGTGTCGTCAGCATCGAGGCCGATGATTGTGGGACGGGGCCCGAATGTTGCCATGACGCGGTCTCCTCGCCGGGCTTTGGACTGCGGCAGACAAGGACCGGCAAACAAAGTCACGAAACACTGCCGGACGGTTGCCGTTCGGCGTGTACGACATGATATACTAAGTCAAACACGGGGCTTGAGCATGAAAGTTGAGAACACGCGCGGCACGGGGCCCGGTTCCACCCGGAAGACCAACCGGACCTCCGGGGCATCGGGTTCGAGTTTCTCGAAGATGCTGGAGTCCAGTGCCGGCGCCGACGCGCCGTCTGAATCGGTTCCGACGACCTCCGTCGATTCTCTGCTCGCGGTTCAGGCCGCGGGGGAGAAGGGGTTCGGAGACGGCTCCGGGAAACAGGCCCGTGCCAGGGCCGAAAGCATGCTGGATCGTCTCGACGAGATCCGGCACGGCATGCTGACAGGGTCGGTCGCCCGGTCCACGCTGACGGATCTGGAGCGGACAATCAAACAGACCCGTGAGTCCGTGAATGACCCGGCTTTGAACGAAATTCTCGATGAAGTCGAGCTTCGTGCGAAGGTCGAATTGGCCAAGCTCAGCGCCAAGCCATAGTTCGTTTTCCTACCTCTGAATCAAAAAATCCTTATATTTCCTGGGTTTAGTTTGTTTAATAAGGTTGTGTCTCCGCACTTGATGCGTTGAGGGGCCGACCATATACTCCGCGCGCCGTAGGCCCCCGGGCTGATCGAGTACTTGGAGGAAGCGATGCGGGTCACTCTCCCGCCGGACTACCGTCCTTCCGAGGACGAGGAGTTCATGAATGATCTTCAGCTTGAGTACTTCCGCCAGAAGTTGCTCCGCTGGAGGAATGAGCTCATCCGGGAGGCTGGCGAGACGCTCAGCCACCTGACGCAGGAGAACCTCCAGCAACCTGACATGGCTGACCGCGCGTCGCTGGAGACAGATCACCAGATCGAATTGCGGACCCGTGATCGCGAGCGGAAGCTGATCAGCAAGATCGACTCGGCCCTCAGCCGGATTGAAGACGGCAGCTACGGATACTGCGAAGAGACGGATGAGCCGATTGGTCTGAAGCGGCTTGAAGCCCGGCCGATAGCAACGCTAACGCTGGAAGCTCAGGAAAGACATGAGCGGATGGAGCGGACGCACCGGGACGACTAGATCGTCCCGTTTGCTATTCACGCAGCAGGAACCGTTGGAATGAAGATGGGCCGCCCGAGGGGCGGCCCGCTTCGTTTCCGACAGTTGTGATCAGATTAGAAGGGCATGATCACATCGTAGAGCTGGGTGCCGTAGCGGGGCTGCTGCACATCGGTGAGCTGACCACGGCCGCCATAACCGATCCGCGCTTCCGCCATCTCGTCGTAGTTGATCTCGTTCTCGTTGGAGATGTCCTCCGGACGGATCACACCGCCGACGACCACCTCACGAACCTCGAAGTTCACCCGAACCTCCTGGCGCCCGAAAAGCACCATGTTTCCGTTCGGGAGTTTCTGGGTCACGACCGCGGCAACACGGAGGTTGATCTCTTCCTCGCGCTCCACCTCGCCGTTGCCCACGTTGCTGGCGGTGCTGCCCAGATCGACGATGTTGCCGGCGGCCACGGCACCAGAGAAGAAATCGCCAAGTTGGTTCTCAACACCAAGGAAGTTGTTCAGCGTCGCCGTCTCGGTGTTCGTCCGGGTTCGTGTAGTGGTGTTCTCGATCTCCGCGTCGTCGTTGATCTCGATAACCACGGTGAGGATGTCGCCGATCTGGCTCGCCCGCTGGTCTTTGAAGAAAGCACGGGATCCTTCCTGCCAAAGGGAGTTTGGTTTCCGGGCGACGGAGACCGGGGTCGGCATCGGCATACTGACCGGCTTATAGCCAGGGGCCTGGACCGGGTTTTGGATCGTGGTCAGCTCCGGTGCTTTGCCGATACCCGCAATCCTGTCGAGCGCGTTGCAGGCCCCTAGCGATACAGCGAGGCTGGCGATGATCGCGGTCTGCTTAAGCCGCTGACGGAACAGTTGGGTCTTCATCGTCTTTAGTCCCTATTCTGGGAGAGAACGGTGGACCGTTCACTCGGTTCTTTAGAATGGTTCACTCAGTTAAGGCGGGCCAAAGTGGCCGGTGCGATCGTGACCGCGTCTGCGCCGATGACTTGGCCGTAGATCACCTTGTCCGTCTTGAGGTTCTTGATACGGATCGTGTTGCCCCGGATGCCGCGCTCCATGGCTTTGCCACGCGTGGTGATTGCCATCGACGCGGTCCGGTAGGTCACGGTCACCATCGCCCCCTTCTCAACCAGAATCTGGGGCTTGATGTCGCTTGCCCGGATCGGGCGGCCGCCGGAGATCGGGCGACGCGCGGCGTAACCGATCAGTTTCTCGACATCGAGAACCGTGTTGTAGCTGAAGAGCGCGACCCGTTCGGACTTCCAGGCAATATCGCTCGCCTGGATGATCTCACCCGGCAAAATATTCCGCCTCAGGATCGGAACGTCGGCAAGTTGATGAACCCGGCCGGTCATCCGATAGCGCGGAGCGGCCGGATCATTCGCCGGCGCGGAAACCTTCGCGACGAAGTGTTGAGTTCTGCTGTCGAAGTCGATGTCCAGGACCGCGATGCTGATCGGCTCATCCGCACCGATCTCGATGTTTGGCCTGGCACCGACGAAGGCCGCCTCGAACGTCTGAAGCCCGAAGCGCTCGATCAGAGCTTGTTCGATCACATCCCGAATGGCGGCGACCGGCACGTTGACCGTATCGCGCGTAACCATCGTGGTGGAGACCGAGGTGCGGGACTGCCAGTCCAGGTCGTTCTCCTCCGCAATCCGCTTCAGGTCCTTCTGTCCGACCATCAGCCGTTGGCCCACCCCCGGGGAGGGGAACAGGATCCGGTCCTTGATCCGGGGAACTCCCGCGAAGAGATCGGACAACCGGACCCCCTCGGATCCAACCACGGCATTGCCCCGCAGCCGGACTTCCGCCGTCACGTCGGAGACGGTCAGCGTCCGGGTGTTGGCCACCCCCTCGGCCGGATGGCCGAGGGAGAGGCAAAGGGCGAGGGCTGCGCCGCCGAGGATGGTCTTGGCTTGGATCTGGTTCATCTTCCGATCCCCACGCTAAGGGTTCCTATACCGTCCGTTATCGGACGTTGTTGGCTGTGGACATCATCTGGTCCGCCGCTTCGATCACCTTCGAGTTCAACTCGTAGGCACGCTGGGCAGTGATGAGGTCGGTGATCTCATGCACCGGATCGACGTTCGAGCTTTCGAGGAAACCCTGGAAGATCGCGCCGATGCCTGCCACGCCCGGCACACCGGTCGTCGGCGTGCCAGAGGCCGAGGTCTCGGTCAGAAGGTTGTTGCCGAGATGGTTCAGGCCCGCCGGGTTCTGGAACCGGGCAAGCTGAATGGAGCCGGCCTGCGTTTCTCCCACGGTCCCCTGGGTCGTGACGAGAACCTGGCCAGACTGGTTGATGGTCACGCTAGTGGCGGCCGGGTCAATCGTGCCCGGCCCGATGAGGACATAGCCGTCCGGTGTTACCAACTGTCCGTTCTGGTTGACCTGAAACGATCCCGCACGGGTATACGCCGTCGTATTGTCCGGCAGCTGAACCTGGAAGAACCCGTCGCCCCGGATCGCGAGATCGAAGGGATTGTCCGTCAGGATCAGCGCGCCTTGTTCGTTGATTCTGTAGGTGGATGCCAACCGAACGCCAACGCCGAGCTGAATGCCGGATGGCACGATCGTGCCCGCGTCGGACGAGTTCGTGCCGACGCGCCGCAGATCCTGATACAGCAGGTCCTGGAACTCCGCCCGGTGGCGTTTGAAGCCGGTCGTGTTCATGTTGGCGATGTTGTTCGAGATAACCTCGACATTGGTCTGCTGGGCCAGCATGCCTGTCGCGGCGACGTTGAGAGCTTGCATTGTCTCTATCCTCTCTTGGGCAAACCGGCCGTCAGGACGGGTTCACGCGGCCAAGCCGCTGCACGGCGGAGCGGTTCCGCTCCCCCTCGTTGTCGATAAGCTTTCGAACGCTCTCGAAGGCGCGTTGGACGTTGATCATCCGGGTTAGCTCTTTGATCGCGACCACATTGGAGGCTTCAAGAGAGCCTTGTAGAAGAACCGATTGGCGCGGAGGGCGGCCTTCCTCAGTAGTTGTGAAGAGGCTGGCCCCCTTTTTGTTCATGAGGGAGAGCTGACCGAATTCAACGACTTGGATCGTTGCCAGAAGCTCTTCACCGTTCTGAACGGTACCGTCGCGGTTGATCGCAACGTCGGTCAGGTCCGGCGGGATCACGATCGGCCGGTCATCCACATCCAGCAGTGTATGACCGTCCCGGGTCAGGAGCTGATTGTTCTCACCGAGATGGAATGATCCGTTGCGCGTGTAGACCTTGCCGGAGCCGTCATCGACAGCAAAAAACCCGAAACCGGGGCCGGAGATGGCCACATCGTAGGTGTTTCCTGTTTGCCGCAAAGAGCCGGGCTCGAAACTGACGGCCGTCGCGTGATCGATCAAGAAATCCATCGGGGTGCTTGATTGCGGGTCAACCGTCTGGGCGGAGTAAACCGCAAGCTCCCGCCGGAAACCGGTGGTGTTGACGTTCGCGATGTTGTTCGCGATCAGCGTCATCTCCCGGCGCAGGGCGGTCTGGCGCGACAGCCCGATGTAGATACTGTTTTCCATCGTCTCGTCTCTCTCAATCGCCACCGTAGGCCGGTGATCTCACGAGAGGAAAAGCACGAGGCATGCCAAGAACTGAATTGTAGTGTTTTCAGTGATTTAGAATTCGATGGGCAGGATCTGCCGTGCGCTTCCCGCCGGAAATGCGGTTCTGTGTGGCCTAGTCCGGGTTCGGAAGACGCGCGAAGCGCAGCTTGTAGTTCGGCGTTGGTGGCCACTGAATCCGATTGTCCCTACGCCGCATCGGCTTTGCAGCGTCGCGCCACCCGCGCGTTACATCTGTCTCTACATGTATCTGATGGACAGCATGAATGAGTTCAGCCTCCGAGTTCAGACGGAAGCGGTAGCTCTGACCCTCCCCGATGTCCCTGGCGAGGTCGTATACGGACATCAGGCCGGCATCGAGCAACGCCTGCTGCATCAGCCGCTTTCCGTCCTGTGCGATCACCTCTTGGGTCAGAACAAGATCGTTTGGTCGGCCGGTGAAGAAGTCCAGGATATCGGTGTGAAGCGACGGCGTGCTGAAGGCTCCGGCCATGGCAGTTCCTCCGGACCCGGAGCCGACGAAGTACCGTGCCCGGCTGACCGCGTAGCACTGGAGAGACCAGGAATCCGGGATTCGCGACAGATCAATGAGGCCTGGCATGGATGGCCACTCCGGCATTTCCGGATGACCCAAGCGAACGACCTGACCTCCTAGGCTCTGGATGATATGGCGCGAGACGCTTTCATACGGGTGCGCGTCGACATCCCGCAGGGATCGACCTTGTTTGAAGCCGTAGGTTGGTTCCCGATAGTGGACGCAGGCGAACCAACGGTCCGGGTCCAGTCCCTGCTCCATCAGGGACTGCTTTAGCGTTTCGCTCCCACCTCCGCGGATCGCGAGAGGGCAGTCCGGATAGCTCCAAAGCGCCGGTGGGCCGGCGAGGCAGGCAGGCAGGATCATATCCTGACAGAGAAGGGACCTTGGGTCTGTGGTGCTGCCGTCCTCACAGAAAGCGTGGATCTGAGGAAGCTCCGCCGGATCATCGTAGGTCTGTACCGCAGCCCAAAAGGGATACAGTGACACGATGTCCCTGACATAGGGCCGATATCGGTGAACGTGAAAGGTCGCGTAGCTGAACTCGAAATGGGCCGCGATGCAGGCTGCGGCCTTCACGGTAACCAGAATGTCGCCAAACGATTTTGTCAGCAGCGGCACATAGATCTTGAAAGGCCGGTCCGGGTGAGAGCCGGGTGTCACGGCGTCCCCTCTTGGGCGCCATACAGTGCTGAGAGGTCCACGAAATTGGGACGGATCTTTGATTGCGGCGGCCATAGGAAACTGTTGCGCCCGGTGATCTTTGGTTCCGCCGGCGTTCGCCATCCGGAGATGTCCGCGGTGCGCGCATGGATCTGACGGGCGGCTGTGGTCAGTTCCTCAATGTTGTTCCGGCGGATGCGGTAGGGCGCTCCCGCTCTTATGTTGCTCTGCAGGTCAAAGACCGAAAAGAGGCCTGAGTCGAAAAGGTCCTGCTGCATCAGGCGGCGACCGTCTGGCGAAACAACCTCGTAGGTCAGAAGAATGTCTTCGGCGCGGCCAGTGTAGAAGTCTCCGATATCCGTATGGGCCGAGGGAATGTTGAAAGCGACCGCTATTCCCGTAGCCCCGGAGCCAGAACCGATAAAGAACCGTGCCTGAGACATGGCCCGGAACTGAAGGCGCCAAGATGCCGGCAGCCGCGACAGATCGACGAACCCTTCCCGGTCAGGCCACGGCGCCATTTCTGGGTGCCCGAGCCGAATGACCTGACCGCCCAGTTCACTGATGACGTGATCACGGACAGCGAGATAGTTGTCAGGGTTCACGTCCCGGATGTTCGAGACTTGTTTGTGGGTGTAGGTCGGCTCCCGGTAGTGAAGACAGCAGAACCAATGGTTCGGGTCCAAACCAAGTCGCTGAAGCTGAGCATCAAGGTCGTCGTGCCAGGCCTCTGGGAGCACAAGGGGGCAGTCCTCTGGGCCACGAAGAGTCACCTGGCTTGCCATCATCGGCGGGAGGATGAAGTCTTGCTCCGGCCAGTTCTCTCCGTCCGATTGCTGCTGCTGTTGAACACCGCCAACCCCGTCGTAGAACCGGATCGGATACCAGTCTCTTGGACTCTCAAACCAACGAATTATCCCGGGAAAAGGGTATAACTCAAGGATGTCGGCAGTGTACGGCATGATTGCCTGGGAGAGGAGGTGGGCCTCACTGTGTGAGAAGTTGCTGGCGATGGCCGCGGCTGTTTTCACGGCAAAAAGCTGATCAGCGAACGACGCTGCGACTAGAGGCAGTGTGATCCGAAACGGACGCTCGGGACTTGCCCCGGGTGGGGCTGGCTCTCCACCACGCAAGCCGCTCACCTGGGGCGGTGTCATCCGGCCTCCCGTGACAGATCGACGAACCGTGGCTTCAGGTCGGAATGAGGCGGCCAACTGAACGATCCTGTATCCCGGATGAACGGTTTCTGTGCCGGACGCCAAGCGGCGATATCTGTCGTCTCAGATAAAATTTGTTGTGTTGCGCTAAGTAGTTGGTCGAATGAGTTTGGGTGGACGGAGGTCAGGTTTCCTGAATCTAGACTGTGAATGAAGTGCTCGGTCGCGGTGTAACCTTCGTCGAGGAGTGCGTCCTGGTTGCGGACAGTTCCCTCCCGATCGACGGCATTGGTGGTCAGGACTAGGTCGCTGGGTCTGCCCGCGAACAGATCGAGGGTGTCCGTGCGCGCGCTGGGGATCGAGAGGATGTGGGCCAGCGTCCCGCCTAACGCACCAGGTCCGATAAAGGCCCGGGCATGACTGGTGGCGAGTGCGTGTAGGAGCAGGGGGCGACCGCCTGTGCTCAAATCCACGAATCCGGGTCGGCTGGGCCACACGATCTCTCCCGGATATCCGGTCTTTACAACCTGGCCGCCGAGTTCATCGAGAATGAAGTTACACAATTTTAGATAGCTATGATCATCGTAGCCAACTGGTCTATCGGAATGATCTCTCCTCCCGGTATCCATGCATACGAACCAGCGATCCTCTTTGAGGTTCGTCTCACGTAGCGGATCAATCAGATTGTCTCGAAGTCCCTGAGGCAATCGTAAGGGGCAATCTGGAAGCGCCCAGAACAAGGGCGGTTTGACCAGGGACGGTGTCAGAAAGAAGTCCTGCCAGTAAGTGTGAGTGGTGTTGTAGCGATCAACTGCTCCCGGCCAGAACAGACCTGCGCTTGGCAGAGTCTTCTCATGCTGATGGTTCTGAAGTTGTGCGCTGAACGGATACAAGTTCATCGCTGCATTGACGGCCGAGTTGGCGTTCACAGTCTCGAACGTCGTGACCGTGTGCCTGAAGTTACACACCACCGCCGCTGCTACTTTCAGAGTGAGCAGTGTGTCGGTGATCGGGCCGTTCGGAAGGGGCACGTAAGCCTTGAAGGGTCGTTTCTCTGATCGCCCCAGGTCGAGCATGGCTGTGGCGACGGTGTTTCGAAACTCCAAAGGGGGCTCGGAACTGCTCATCTCGCGCTGACTCCGAGTAGAAGTTGCCAGATGTCCTCCGCCACACGAAGATCATCTACTGAATCCCGTGCCGACGCGATTGACGGTCGGCCGGCATTCAGATCACGGACCAGCGCCGCTGCCTGGTGCTCGAAACCCCAGCCGTCGGGAACAGATAGAACCTTGGTCCCGTGCTCAGTCTCTACCTTCACGAAGCCCGGTCGCTCTCTATCCATCGGAGCGGGCACGTCTACGGATACGGTTCCGCGTTCGAAAATGAAAGTCATGCCTTCCCGCCACGGGGCATCGGACTGCTGAGAGTAGGACAGGGTAAACGGAACGGCGCCGGCTTTACCAATCACGGCAATGCCGCTGTCGTCAGGCGTCGCTGTCGCCGCATCGACCGAGAGAGACGCACCCGTCAGGTAACGCGCCAGATTGATGTCGTGAATGAAGACATTAAGGAAGCGGTCGAACCGCGCGTGGTCAGCGGCGGGCATCCAGTCGGGTCCCATCGGCCAAAGCTCCGTCCCGTCCGGTCTCGGTTCCGCTGTCATGACGCCGGCATGGTCCGGTGGAAAGAACACACCGGGAAAACAATGGCCCCGAACGAAAGACAGCGCACCGAGCGACTGGTCCTGGCGACAGGCATCCAGATACGTCTTGGCGACCGCAACGGCCGGGTCATGACGCTTCATGAACCCAACGGCGTACTGCCGTTTCTTCTCGTCCGCGAGATCCGCCAGCAGCGTCGCGTTGGCAACGCTGTGGGCCATGGGCTTCTCGCTTATCACATGTTTGCCTGCGTTTAGGGCATCCCGAACGATTGGCCCTGTCGCGTGCCGGCGCGTGACGACGACCACCGCGTCGACATCGGGGTTACGCAAGAGTGCATGGTGGTTGTCGTAGACCTTCGGAATGCCAAATTGTGCGGCGACCTCTCGTCCCAGTTCGGGCCGCAACTCGGCCAGGGCCACGACGCGGCATCCTGGTTGCTTCACGTAGTTCGCGAGATGAGCTTCCTGGCCGACGAAGCCAGCCCCGATCATGCCGATACCCAGCAGTCGGCCACCCCCGGACGTCATGAAGCCGACCGTGGGGGGCGGACGATGGTCAGATCCGGCAGCAACGCGACAACCGGCGCGCCCTCAGGAATACGGCCACCATGTTTCGCGAGGATCGCCTCGGCGTATCGCCACGCGAGGACGACCACCAGTCGGATCGGGGCGTCGGGCCAGTGATCCGGTCCATGAACCGGAATTGAGAAACCGGGTCCGTCGATCGACGTCATCAAAGGGGTGTCGTCGTGTACCCAGTTGAGGACACGCTCCAGCCGGAACTGATGAATGGTGGCGAGGCATCCGATGGAGGCACCGAAGCCGACGATGGCGCCGTCCTTGCGCGCGTGTTCCGCGAGGATCGCGTCGAATCCGGCCATGACAGCCTCATTGCGGCGCTGGAGGGCGGATAGATATCCGGCTCCGAACAAACCCTTCTTTCGCTCGTCCTTCTGGATGGCTGCGACGCTTGGCTCCACCGGTCGGGGCCCGCCGGCCTTCTGGGCGATGAAGCGGAGGGAGCCGCCTTTGGTGGCATGCCTCTCCACGGCGATTAGCTCCAGACCGAGGCGCCCAAACAGTTGCCCGGCGGAGTGCCCTGTGAAGAATGACAGATGCTCGTGATAGATCACGTCCAGCAGGTTCGCGGCGACCATCTCCGCGCCGTCCTGGGTCTCCACCACGAAGACGCCGTCATCTGCGAGAAGTGATGCGACCCCTTGAACGACGTCATCAAGGTCGTCGATATTCGCAAACACGTTGTTCGCGACGACGAGGCTTGCGGGGCCGTGCTCCTTCCTGATGTCTATGGCAAGCGCTTTGGTGAAGAACCCTGCAATGCTTGGCCGGCCCAGTTTGTTTGCTGCCGCAACGATATCGGTCGCTGGATCCACGCCCAGAGCCCGGAAACCCCGCTCCTGATAGAGCGCGAGGACAGAGCCGTCATTGCTGCCCATCTCAACGACCAGAGGGTCGGGGTCGGTGAACGGAAAGCGAGCGACCAAATCATCGGCTGTACGCCGGAAATGCGCGATGAGCCCAAGCGAAATGGCCGTCCGGTACTGATAGTGTGAATAGACCACGCCGGGGTCGAATATCTCCGAGAGCTGAAGATGGCCGCAGGCGTCACATCGAACCAGCGTCATCGGTAGCATGGTATCAGGGCGATTGCCGTCCTTATCTTTGCCGATGTTCGGACTGGCAGCGGATACGGGAGCAAGGGGGTAGCGTTCCTGGCCAATTGGCGACAGGCAGGCGCGGCAGGTGTGCCGTTCCGTATAGAGCGAGCGATCCGTCTTCATACCAACGCCCTAATCCTCCACCCGCTGAGCCATCAGACGGTCCATCGCGTCGTCGACCGAGGTGAACGACATGGTGGGTGCGATACCCATAAGCCTGTCGCACTTCAAGCTGTTGTTCTTCGGGCGCGGCTCCAGAAGCGGGATGTCATCGATTGAGCACGCCTCAATCCTATCGCCGCCGCCGACACTGGCGGCGATCTTTTGGGCAAGGGACAGGCGGGTAAACCTTTCCGGTGCCGCGATATGGAACGCGCCCGTTTCCCCGGACTGGAGAATGGCTGCCAGCGCCGATGCGATATCCCCCGCATCTGTCGGCACGATAATCTGGTCGCAAGCAGCCCGCACCGTATCGCCCCGGCGAAGGCCTTCGGCCAAACCTCGCAGCAGGTTCGGCTCACCAGAGGAAAGTCCATAAAGCTTGCTCATCCGTAGAACGACACCGTCATCGTCTGCCAGCACGGCATCCTCGATCTCCGTCTTCTGAGAACCGTAGACGGTGGTCGGGCGCCGCTCATCCGGTTCTGCGTAGTCACCGTGGTCCCCTTCGAAAACCAGGTCTGTCGAGCAGAAAACCGGCTGGATTCCACGGTTCCGGAGGCCACCGATCAGCGATCGGGTTGCCGTCACATTGAAGGCTCGAACACTGGCTTCTTCCCGTTTGCAGCGGTCGATATCGGCGATTGCGGAGCAGATCAACGCGAACTGCACCTCGTCGGGAACAGCGTCAAGCTGCCCGGTGTCCCAGTCGCATAGGTCGATTCGAATATCGCCATCGGCCCCATGAGAGGCCGCAACAACGGTGCCCAGCCCGTTTGCTTTCCAATGCCGGGTGACCGTGCCCCCAAGCAGGCCGCCTGATCCGACGACGAGAAGGGGGCCCACGATTGGTCTATTCCGCCGCTACGACCTGGACCTTGTCCGCATAGTCGCTGGAGATCGGAATCTCATGGTCCGACGGCTCGTCCCAGACGTTGCAGTTCTGGCACATCGGGATTTCGCTCTTTCGACCGGTCAGATGAAGCTGACGTCGGGCGCTCAGGACTTGTGACTGCCAGACCTCCCGGATCGAACGGTCGGCAACGCTTCCCGTCGGGAAGGTGTCGTTGTAGTCGACGTTGCAGAGCGGAACACGTCCATCGCCGAAAATCACCATCAGGCTCCACAGCGCGACGCAGGGCAGCATCAACTCGTGGCTATCTCCGATCGGTTTGAAGCCTTTCAGTTGGCCGCCCCAATTGTGGATATTGTGATACATGACCCTGTCATGGGGGGCGACCTTGTCGCGCCAAAACTCTTGATAGGCGGGCCACTCATCCGCGTTGGTGTCCTGGCGGATCATCCGGAACCAAATCGTGGTCGACGGCCGGATTTGGTTGCGCAGTTCAATAAATCGAAGCGCGTTCTCCATCACCTCTTCGAAGTTCAGACGAAGGCGGATCGCTTCGAACACGTCCTTCTTCAAGCTGTCGATCGAGAACACGATCATGTCGAGGCCCGCTTCCAGCAAGGCGCGCGACCATTTCTCGTTCAACAGAGAAATGTTGGTGGAGATGCCGACTTCCTTGATGCCGCCGTCTTTCAGGATCGCAATCCGGTCGGGCAGTTTCTTATCGAGCAGAGGCTCGCCGTCGCGGTACAAGCTCACGCGCTTCACGTGGTCCCGGTTCTCGATCAGCTCATCGGCGAGCTTCCGGAACAGCGGCATCTTCATCACCGGTGTTTTACGGGTCCACTCCTCGATCGTGCACATCGGACACCGCGCGTTGCACGCGTTCACGGTCTCGATCTCAAAGTAGGTCGGGAAGTCGAGAAGCTTCTGATAACTGTCCCCGGGACGAATCCGGCGGACCAGGAACTCTTCAAGATCGGGCTGTGTCATCGGTTTCTCCGGGCAAAAACAGTCGCCGTTCGGTCCAGGCGCTTCGTCGCAGGTCCATGGAATGCGTGCGTCTGGGAGCCTTTAGAGCCTTTTCTGCGGTCTCCTGATCTGAATCGCATAGGTTCGCTGTCCAAATCAACCGCCATGCGTGGTGCGTCGCGATCCAACAAAAGCAAGTTCCATGCCCCGATTGCAGCTTATGTCCCTTTGAGAGCAACCAGAGGTCGGCCAACTTTTCCGGCTTCAAGGTCGTCTAAGGCATCGTTGATCGAGGCAAGATCGTAGGGAGCAGACAGCATGTCGCCAACCGGCAGACGACCGGCCGCCAAAAGGGCGCCGTATCGCGGAATGTCCCGATCGGGTTGCGCGTCACCGCCCCAAGTGCCCAGAAGGCTCTTACCCTGATTGAAAAAAGACGGGTCCGTGGCGACGAGCGAGCCGAGCGGGGCATTGCCGACGATGACCACCCGCCCGCCTTGAGCGCGCACGGATTTCGTCGCCGCCTCCATAACGGGCGGGAGGCCGGAGGCCTCGACCGCGGCGGAGACACCGCCTGGAACGATCTTCATCACCTGATCAATCGTCGCCCCGTCGCTTGGGTCGACCACGTGGGTTGCGCCGAGTTTCAGTGCCAGCTCACGGCGAGCAGGATTGGGATCGACGGCGATGATTGGCGCACATCCGCTGACGGCAGCACCCGCGACCGCGCATTGACCGACACCGCCCGCCCCGAATACGGCGACGCTTTCTCCGGCCGACATCCGCGCCACATTGACGACCGCGCCGATCCCGGTAAGCAGCGCGCAGCCGAGCAGCACGGCGGTCTTCGGGTCGACGCCGCTGGGCAACTTCGTCAGGCGGTTCTCGCTGACAAGGGCGTGACGCTGAAAGGTCGTCACCGGTCCTGCGTTCACCTCCCGGCCGTCCCAGTCGTACTTGGCGCCACCGCTCTCCAGACCGCTGCCCTTCAGCCAGGACAGCACGACAGGGTCTCCGTCCTTCACCTTTGTGACGCCAGCCCCGGTTTCGAGGACGACACCGGTTGCCTCATGCCCCATGCAATGGGGCAGCCATCTGTCCGGGCCTTTCTTGCCGCGCGCTTCCATCAACTGCGTGCCGCATACCCCTGAATGGCTGATCTCAACCAATACCTGACCCTGACGAAGGGAAGGGATGCCAATCTCCGCCACGACCAGCGGTTCGCCCGTGGCGACGAGGATCGCTGCTTCGGTCTTCATGCCGAGGCTCCTACTCGAAGGTGATGTAGCCGTAGTCTCCGGAGTAGCCCGTCTGGGCGAAGAGCCACTCCCACTCCTCCGGCGTGTGGAACGCCCGGCAGGTGAGCTGCCAGTACATTAGGTTCACTTTTTCACGCTCATTCCGATACGCCTCAATCGTGATGTGCTTCTTGGCACCTTTGCCAACCCGCTCAATCTCTTCAAGCGACGCCCAAAGATCGGGCAGATAGAGGTTGTGAAGCGTGTTGATGGAGTAGACGAAATCGAACTGGTCAGTGTCATAAGGGAGGCTATTGGCATTGCCGACCCGGAGCCGGTCCCGCACTTCCTCTTTGGCGTTTTCGACACCGTATTCTGAGATGTCGATGCCGAACACCTCGCAATCGGGAAGGACCTGGGTGAACTCGTAGAGCAGAAAGGCTTTACCGCAGCCGACATCCAGGATCTTGGCGCCAGGCTTCAGGCCGTAGTGTTTGACCATATCCTCGGCGATGACCCGCCAGCGCCCGTCGTACCGGTAGCCGCCGTATCCCACGTGGCGGGGGCCGTCCCAGTAGGCTTCGTCAAAGCGGCAAGCGATCTCCGCGCACTCGGCCTTGTCGTGCTCGGTCACCCGGGCGACATAGTCCCGGTCTGTCTTCTTGTGGAGCTTGTTGACGAAGTCGATGAAGGCCATCGGCCTCTCCTTCGGGCAATCGTGGTTCTGGTCAGGCTTTGTGCTGGTAGTCGAGGGACGTGTCCTTGATCTCGTCCCAGTTCGCCTCGATCCACGAGACGACTTCATCGACCCCTTCGTCGAACGAAATCTCGGTTGTCCAGCCGAACGCGTTCCGTGCTTTGGTGGAGTCGATCACGTAGGCCATGTCCTGGCCGGGCCGTTCCGGGGCGATGTCCACCGCGTCCGAGAGGTTGACGCCCATACGGCGGCAGAGCTTCTCGACAACGTCCTTAACGGCGATCCCCTGAGCCGGAGACAGGTGGTACATCTCGTTCAACGGCGAGGATTTCAGGATCTCAAGAACGCCCCGGCTGACATCGCGCACGTGGATGTAGGACTTCACCGCCACGCCACCGCCGTGGAGTTGGATGCGCTTCCCAAGTTTCGCATAGATCACCGTACGGCAGATGATCTTGAAGAGCTGCTGGCGGGCGCCGTAGTAGTTGGTGGGTCTCACTGAGATGATTGGGAAGCCGTACTGCTTCCGGAAAACCTCGATCATCTGGTCCGTCGCCGCCCGGGAGGAGGCGTAAGGCGTGCTGGGGTTCGCGGGCGCGTCCTCCTTCACGATCCCGGACGTGGTGCCGTAGACCTCCGGCGTTGAGATCTGGAGGAACTTGTCGAGGTAGTCGACCTTGCTCAGATGATTGACCAACTTGGTCATCGCCACGCAATTGGTCTGGTACCAATGATCCGGGTGATCCCAACTCGGGCCGACTTCGCTTTGGCTCGCATGGTTTACGATCGTGTCCGGTTTCTCTTTGTCCAAGAACGCGGCGAGCGCGTCGGCATCCCCGTTCAGATCGAACCGTTGGAAACGGAAACCGCCTAGATTCGGGTGGCTCTTGTAGCGGAGCATGTAGTCCGGCTGCTCCGGCGACCGGCTGATCCCGATGACCTCACGGTTCGGATCGTCCAACAGCAGATCCACGAAATCCTGGCCGGAGAACGCGTTGCTTCCGATGACGCAGATCTTTTTCACGCTTGGGCCTCCCCCTTGGTGTTCGTGGCCGGTTCGTCTGCTTCAAGACCAGTCAGCAGGGCCCTCGCTTTGGACAGTTGACGCGTGTCTGCGTCTGCCAGATCGGCGCCGGAGAACTGGCGCCGCGCCGCGCCATCTTCGAGGAAATGGTTGAGGACGATCGCGATCCACTTAAAGGCATAAACCGGGAAAAGCAATTCGATGCGCTTGGCTGTCTCGACTGGGCGCCCCGTCAAGGCTGCGACCCGGTCCCGAACCCTCGGAAAATGCCGGTTGGGGACCGGAACCCGGACCTGATGGAAGAAGTCACCGACGAGCTTCGCCGGGTCGTCAACGCCCGCGTATTCGAAGTCGTGGAAACCGAGTCGGCCATCTTCCGTCTGAAGCGCGTTGTGGAACCCGAAGTCGGAAGGGGAGGCCAATCGGTCCGGTGGCAAGATCTCTTCCGATGGATTGAGATCGCGTTGGCTGGCCTTTTCCAGAACCCCAGCACGTTGGGTTGACCATTCCGGGATGACCTCGCCGTGAAGAAACGGGGCCACGCCAGGGCTCGCGTCCGATGCCCGGCCGATCGCCTCCGCCAGTCGGCCAAGACGCCCGTCGACGGTCTCCAAGTGCTGCTCGATTGAGAAGGCCGCTTCGGAGCCCATCGCCAACGGAGGGTCAGGGCGTACAGTCTGAAGTTGCTCGACAAGACGAATGGCAGCTTCGACGGCTGGCTCATCGACCGCCGTTACCGCCTGGCCCGGCAACTTGGTCATCAAACACGCGCGGTCGGCTTTCGACGCCGCCAGCAGCTTGGGGACAGCGTCGACCCCGCACCGCTCTGCGTGGCGGAGAAACGCGGTTTCCGCCCCGAAACGGTCCCGACGGTCATTGGGGTGGGTGAAGTAGCGTTTCAGGATCGCCGGGCCGGCCTCTGTCTGGACCTCGAAAACCTGATTGTTGGCGCCACCCGACAGCCTGCTAAGAGAGCCGATCGTGCCGAGGTCTGCGTCCTCCGCCAGACGTGCCGCGATCATCTCGGCGGTGCGGCTCTGTCTCTCAGCCATCGAAAATATACCGGGCGATGTCCGCCCAGCGGCTGAAACGGCGAAAGCGCCGCTCATCGGTATGGTGATCATTTGGGTCGAAGAGCAAAGGCTCCGGGCCTTCCGGAAAACCGTTGTCGCCTAGGAACTCAGGCAGGTCGTCGATGAAGACCCGGCATTTGAGCGCGGCGATCCGTGCGTATTTCGCGTCCCGCGTCTCCTCCAAATGAACCTTGTCCTTGGGAAGGTTCACAGGCTCCGCGTGGAATCCTTTCGCCTCAAGCCAGCCACGGGCTGCGGCGTGGAGGTCGTGCGGTTCACCCCGGTACGGCGTCTTTGTTTTGTGGCTAACGATGGCGATGTCAGCATTGCCGGAAGAGGCTGTTTCGAAGAACGTCAGCACACCGTCGAACGGGTCCGCCAGCCCAATCATCGGCCCGTAGATTTGGCCCTGCAACTCCGTCCAGTCGTCTTCCCGGCCAATCCGGCGGAGATGGTCGCGGAGGCTGGTTTTTGTCCAGTCTGGGGACGGCGCTACAAGGCCGCGCGCGACCGCCGCTTCGGGAAAGGCGTCATCATAACGGGCAATCGTGTTGTCGAAATCGACGCCGATCATGTTAAGCGGCGCTTCGGTCGCCAAGGGCGTTTGCCGTGCGATCCGCGATGGCTTCAGCCGTGATGCCGAAATGCGCCCGGGCTTTGGGAACGGTCTTTGAGTAAGTCAGGAAACTGTCTGACGAGCCGAACCGGATGAGGCGGTTCCCGGTGACGCCACTATCGATCCACCACTCACCAACCGCACTGCCGAAACCTCCGGCGAGGCCGTGTTCTTCAATGGTCGCGACCACAGGATGGTCCGGCAGAAGGCTGCCGATGAGACCGGTATCCAGCGGTTTGATCGTCGGCATGGAAACAACGGTTGGCTGGATCCCCCGCTTTACCAAGAGATCAGCCGCTTCAAGAACCACCGGGAGGACAACGCCGGTCGAGAGAAGGCATACGCCGGTCCCTTTACGGACGGTTATGCCTTTGCCGAGTTCGAGATCCGGAACGTCTTGGTGCACATTCGGCTCCCCCTTCTTGCCGATGCGCATGTAGACCGGATGGTCCGCCTTGAGGGCTGCCCGGAACACCGCCCGAACTTCCATGGGATCGGCAGGGGCGGTGACGATCATGTTCGGAAGGGCCCGGAGGCAGGCGATGTCCTCCAGCGAGTGATGGGTGGCGCCCAACTCCGCATATCCGAGCCCTGAGCCGACACCGATCAGGATGACCGGCAGATCGTGGTAGCAAAGGTCCACGCGGATCTGCTCCAGGCAGCGCATGGTGATGAAGGGTGTGATCGTGTAGGCGACGGGACGCAGCCCCTGCATGGCGAGGCCCGCAGCGAGCCCGATCATGTTCGCCTCGGCGACACCGCAGTTGAGGAACCGGCCAGGGGCCGCCTCCTTGAAACGGTCGAACATCCGGTTGCCGATGTCGCCGGACAGTAGGACGACTTTCTCGTTCTCGGCGCCGATGGCGGTCAGGTCGTTGGCAAAGGCATCCCTCATCGCAGGCCCAACTCCCGTTCGGCCGCTTCGACGTCCTCCGCTTTCGGCAGCCGATAATGCCAGTTGTTGTCATCTTCCATGAAGCTGACGCCGCGGCCCTTGATCGTGTGCGCAATGAAGACCCTTGGCCGGTCGTCACCGGCCTTCGCGGCCAGATGTTGAGATAGGGCCGCCATGTCATGCCCGTCGATCTCTTCCGCCGCCCAGCCGAAAGCCCGCCACTTGTCGACAAGCGGATCGAGGGCCAGCACCTCGCGGGAGCGGCCGGTGGCCTGCCATTTGTTGAAATCCACCACGGCCGTGAGGTTGGAAAGGCTTTGGGCAGGCGCCATCATGGCCGCTTCCCAGTTCGACCCTTCGTTACACTCGCCGTCGCTCATCACCGTGAACACACGGGTGTCTTTGCCCTTGATGCGGGCACCAAGGGCCAGGCCAAGGGAAATCGGAAGGCCATGACCCAAAGAGCCGGTCGCCGCTTCGACCCCCGCGAGCCCTGGGGTCGGATGCTCCATAAGCTTCGAGCCATCGCCATTGTAGGTGTCGAGAACCGCGTCTTCGAAGAAACCCCGGGCTGACAGTACAGCGTAGAGTGCGGCGGCGGCATGTCCCTTGGAGAGGATCAAACGGTCACGATCCGGTGCTTCCGGGGAGGCGGGGTCAATCCTTAGCGCGCGCCAATAAAGGGTGATCAGAATGTCGACACAGGAGAGACAGGAGCCGAGGTGATGAGCACCGGCACCATGGGACATCTGGATGATCCGCCCCCGGACGCGGCGGGCGGTCGCCTCCATCTCATCAACGGTCAGATCAAGCGGCCCCGCGCCCAACGGACCAGCAGAGGGCGAGGCGGATGCGGTCGCGGACATCTCCCCTCCTACTTCAAGAGTGAGGTGGCGAACTTGATCAGGCCGGCTTTGTCGACAGACGTGCGGTGACCGACGATCCCAACCTTCAGCGCGCCCGCCATGTTGCCGATCAGACTGACATACTTCATCGACGCCCCCATGGCAGCAAAGGGCGCGGAGAGGGCGAAGAATGCGTCGCCCGCCCCAACGTTGTCGACGATCGTTGATGTCAGTGCGGGCGCTTCGACAAGGCCGATGCCGCGCTCGAACCCGACGCTGCCGAACTTACCGTTGGTGACGATGATTCGGGGGCAGTCGATGAGGGCGGGCAGGCGTTTGCCGACCGTCTCGCGGATCGGCACATTCTTATCGCGGATCGCCAACATGGCTTCGTTGTGGTCGATGCTGACGAAATCGGCACGCCGGTATTTGGTGATCAGGTTGAAGCCGAAGTTGCCGCTGTTGGTCTGGGCGTTGACAGCAAGGTAGGGCGCCTTTTCCATCAACAGGTCGATGGTCGACTGCTGGATCATCCCGTGGCCGAAATCGGTCAGGATCACCAGGTCATAGTCGCCGACCCGTTCCGCGAGACGCCGGTCCAAATCGGACTGCCGTGTCGCCGAAAGGGCGGAGTCGTCCATTGTGTAGACCTCGAACATCTTCCGCATGTTGTAACGGTCGATGAATCGGGTCTTGCGCGTCGTCGGTCCTTCCTGATGCCAGACAACGTCCAGATTGACGTTGGGTCGCAGGTGTTCACGCACCAAACCTTCGTAAGAGTCGGCCGGGCCGAGGGTGGTCAGGATGTCCACGTTGTCGCAGAACCCTGCGAGATGGTTTGCGGCGGCAATCACGCCACCCGCGAACGTCTCATCGTCCTCGTCGAGACAGGCAATGATGCTGTCTTTCGGCGTTTTCCCGAGTGGCTTGATATATCGGTACTCGTCAATGATCGTGTCACCGACGAACAGAACCTTCATATCTGAGAGTTTCTCGACAAACTCGACCAGTTGGTCCAGCCCCTGCTCCTCACGGAGTTCCCGGAGGTAACGGTTCAGAGGCGTGTCGTCGACGTTCATGTAGCGATTGATCAACGTCGTCGAGCTGAAGGTCACTTCATCCGTGAAGCCAAGCTTTCCGCCATGCGCCTCAACCGCGTCCCGCTCCTTGGTAATGTTGCCGGTGACGTCGTCTTCGGCGTTCCTGTAGTCCGAGCCCTTGAGATAGACGTCCGGCATCAACGTCCTGATCATCGGGATCGCCGTGGGGTTCTCGCTGACGACCGCAAGGTCGACACAGGAGAGCGCGCCGACCATCTCAGCCCTCTGCAAAGAGGGGAAAGCCGGGCGGCCGGGGCCTTTGTTGACGAAAGCGTCCGCGGTCAGGCTCACGATCAGCCGGTCGCCCTGGCGGCGTCCCTCTTGAAGGTGATGCAGATGTCCAAGGTGGAGCAGGTCGAAGACGCCGTGCGCCATAACGACTTTCAGTCCTTGCGCACGCCATGCGGCGGACAAGGCGGCGGCTTCCTCGACGGTCTTAATCTTGGAAGTGCTTGTGTAATCCTTCATGGATCGGGTGGATCCAGTCGTCGAAGCCACAACATCTTGGTTTTGTCTACGGTGATTCATGCCTTCTGTCCACCGGAACCGCCATCCTGCGGCCCCAGATACTGAAACCAGGTTCGTGTGGCTTCGGCGATCGAGTCCGGATCCCAAAGCGGGGCGTCCCGCCAGTGATCGATCTCCGCCAGCATCTTCGCGACGCCCTCCTCAAACGGCACCGCAGGCGCCCATCCGAGTTCGTCCGAAATGCGGGTGATATCCGCCCACGTGGAGTCCGGCTCACCTGGACGCTTCGGGACATAGGTTACCGGCCCCTTGAGAAGCTCAATCAGACGATTGACCGATTGCGGGTTTCCGGCGCCCACATTGTAGATCCGGCCGACCCGCTCGGTCAGGCCGGCGGCGAGGAAAGCGGCAGCCACGTCACTTGCATAGATAAAATCACGGGTCTGCGTGCCGTCGCCGACAACCGTGTAAGGCTTTCCCGCCAAGCGTTGTTTGAAGAACACGCCGAAGACTGCGCCATAGGCCCCGGTCGTGCGGACGCGGGTGCCGTACGCATTGAAGATCCGGATCGAATTCACCGGAAGTCCATAGACCTGCTGCCAATGGAGGGCCGTACATTCACCCAGCCACTTGCTGAGCGCGTAAGGATACTGCGGGGCGACCGGATGATCCTCGCGGGTTGGCGTATCGGCGAGGCCATAGCACGAGGACGAGGCGGCATAGACCAGCTTTCGCACCTTGGCGGCCCGCGCGGCTTCCAGCACCTTCACCGTCCCTTGGACGTTGACATCCATGTAGTCGACGGGCTGCTCAATGGACGGGACGATGTCGCCGATACCCGCGAAGTGGAACACGTAGTCCGCGCCCTCAAAGGCATCGGCCGTGAGGTCCCGAATGTCGCGGTCTTCAACGCTGAGATCGGGGTTCTCCCGGAACATGTCCAGGTTTGCGTGATGACCACCGGTGAAATTGTCGACCACGCGGACCCGGTGGCCCTTGTCGAGCAGTAACTCGACCATGTGGCTGCCGATGAATCCGGCGCCGCCGGTGACGATGGAAAGCGGTTTGCTCATGGGTGTTGATACTCAGGCTTCGGCATCGGCACGCCGCTTCAGCGCGCCGGGATTTCGGTCGTCGTCGGTGCCCCATCCCAAAGACAGGTCCAGGATCGTGTGTATCAGTGCGGTGTGCGCGACCTCAACATGCCCGTACTCTTCGGCGGCGACGTGGAAGTTTAGGTCACCCAAGGCTTTCAACGGGTTGTCCGGTCTGAAGCCGGTGAACGTAATGATCCGGCAGTCCTTCTCGCGCGCGGCTTCCGCCGCGGCGACAATGTTTGGAGAACTACCGGAACTGCTGATCGCCAACAGGATGTCCCCCGCCTGGGCGTAGAACTCCACCTGCTTCGAGAACACAGCCTCCCGGCCGACATCGTTCGATAGAGCGGTCAGCATGGCCCCGTCCAGCAGCGTCAACGCTCTGATTCCGCCATTCTTTGAGAAGTCGGTGGCGAAGTGGGAGGCCATCGTCGCCGACGCGCCGTTTCCAATCATGATCATCTTGCGGTCAGAGGCAGTGGCGTCCCGTCCCATGGCGATGAAACGTTCCATTCCGTCCGCGAGGCTGAGCGACCCATTGTCAGAAGAGTCTACGGTGGCACCTGAGATGTACCGGCTGAGATCATCAAGATACGCCGTGACACGGTCCTGGAACGCCATTGTCTCTCCCTCGAGAGCGGTGGCCGGGGCGTTGGCGGAAGCGGGCACTATCCTAGCGGGCCCCGATGGCCTTCATCGTACGGATATTATAGTAGATATCGTCCTCCTGCGGGTTCGGCAGCTTCTCGGCGGCAAAGGCCCGCATTAAATCCCGCACGGCATCCTCGATGGTATGCTGCGGCCGGAAACCCAGCTTCTCAGCGATCTTGTCGGAATTGATGTGGTAGGATCGGTTGTCGTCGGACGGCGTGGTCACGATGTCGATCGGGGCCAGATCCGGTCGTTCTTCTTCGACCACTTTCTTGACGATCTGCGCGATGTCCATGATCGACTGGTTCTGATAGCCCGCGTTGAAGGTCTCCCCCGCGATCTTTGCGTCGTCCAGTTCCAGAAGCATCTTGTAGAGATTGCACATGTCCTGGATGTGGATGTTCGGCCGAAGCTGAGCGCCGCCGAAGACCGTGATCTTGCGGTTGTTAAGCGCGTGGTTGGTCAGGATGTTGACCGACAAGTCGAGACGTTGCCGCGGGGCGTATCCGCAAACCGTGGCCGGCCGGATCGTCACACAAACGAAGTCGTCCGACTGGTGCCGGAACAGCAGCGGCTCACACATGCCTTTGTATTTGTTGTAGAGTGTAAGAGGCACCAGCGGGTGATCTTCCTTGACCTCAGGTGCATCAGACACCCCGTAGACCGAGCTGGTGGAGGCGTAAATGAACCGCTTTACGCCTGCCGCCTTCGCTGCCACCACCATCGGCTCGAAGGCTTCGAGATTGATGGACGTGGAGAGCGCTTCATCAAGCTCGAAACTCGCGTCGTTTGAGATGCAGGCAAGATTGATGATGGCGTCGACACCCTGACACGCTTCCGAGAAACGCTCGACCTCCCGGATATCGCCCTTGACCACGGAGAGGTTCGGGTTGTTCAACGGAAGGAAGTCTTTGCCGAAGTATAGAGTGTCATAGACCGTGACGGCGTATCCGCGCTCCAGAAGCTGCGGGATCAGAAGGCTGCCGACATAACCAGCACCCCCTGTTACCAGAACGCGATCAAAACGGCGGGGCATTGGGAAACTCCCATAATCTTGGACAGTCTGCCTGAGGCGTGTGCCGGACGCGTCGTCATATACCAGCGCTTCCGGCTGCCACAAGCTTGGGCGGGTTACAGATCTGTCCGCGAGGTAAGCATGCTTTGTGCCACGCCTGTCCGAACAGGGCTGGTCAAGCGCCGTGGCCCCAGGCCGCCTTCATAGCTAGACTCTGAACCCCAAGGCTTGGCGGTCCGGAGCCGAAGGTTGCCGAAGGAAGCTAAATGTCTGATATTTCGTTTGATTTCTCGGGGCGTCATGTCTTGGTGACCGGCACGAGCCGGGGAATCGGCGCCGCCACGGCCCGGGCGTTTCTGGATGCCGGTGCCAAGGTGAGCGGGGTCTCGCGGTCGCCTATGGACGACACTCAAGACCATGATCGTGCGCTTTGGATTGCCGCGGACCTTACGGAAAATGATGCCGCCGGTCACGTAGTTGCCGCAGCAAAAGCCCGATTCGGACCAATCGACATCGCCGTCCACAACGTGGGCGGAAGCATCGGGGTGCGGGATGTGTTGGCCCCGTCGGCGGACTGGCACCGGGTCATGCAGCTCAATCTCGGCATCGCGATCGACCTCAACAATCTGATCGTGCCGGAGATGGTCGAGCGCGGATGGGGCCGCCTGGTTCACCTGTCGTCGAGGTCAGGCATTGATATGACCGGCGCTCCGGCCTACAGCGCGGCAAAAGCTGCCTTGAACGCCTATGTGGTCTCTCTCGGCCGGGCGTATGCGGACAAAGGGGTACTGGCGAACGGGATCATGCCGAACGCCGTCGTCTCTCCCGGCAACAACTGGGAGAAAGCCGAGCAGAACAATCCGGAGCGGGTGCGGCAGTTTCTTGAAACACGTCAAGCGATCCAGAGACTTGCAGTGCCGCAGGACATCATACCGGCGGTCCTGTATCTGAGTTCATCTGCGAATTGTTTCATGACGGGCACAACGATTTTGGTCGACGGTGGCGCACGTTGACAGGGTGTACTCGGCTTAGTGCGCTGGCCCGGCCCTTGCTTGATGCCGAAATGACCGATTGATAGGGTCGGGCCGCACAAGACAGTGAGGCGTCCCGACGCGCGACTTCTGCAACCGTCCAATGGATTGGACCAAGATGAGCACGACCGACGACTACGTCGCCGAGTTCGCGGAGAAGGGCTACACCGTTGCCCCCGCTGACCGCATGGACCCGCTGCATGAAATCAGGACGGCCCTGTGCCGGGAAGCGGCTACGTTGCTGGACACGTCGTTTTCCGATCCGGAAGCCTTCTTGGATGACTTTCACAGCCATGGTCTGGAAGGCGGAAAGCTCAATGATTTCCGCGTCGAGCTGATTAGACGTTTCAATGCGTCGGTCGATTGCGCGCGCCTCCTGTGGGAGGCGTATGAGAGTGTTCTGCTGCGCCTCTGCGGTGCCGATGTCGCGGTTCAGAAATCGACCAATCTGGTGATTCAGATGCCGGACGATCCGTCGGTGTCACCCGCCCATCGTGACGCGCCGCCGAACTCCACCTATGAGGTGGTTGTCTGGATGCCTTTTGCTCGATGCTATGGCACGAAAGGCATGGCTGTTCTGGACCGTGATCAGACCCGCGAGGTGATGGGGCTCATCGATGGAGATGCGCCTGATTACGAGAAGTTCCGGTCCCGGTCTGCAGAGATCGGAACGCCTGCTGAGATGGAGTTCGGCAGCGCGCTTTTCTTCTGGGCGGGGCTGGTTCACACGATCCCGGTCAATGTGGAGCCGGAGACACGGTGGTCCCTGAATACCCGCTACAAGAACATCTACACGCCCTATGGCACCAAGGGCATGCCCGACTACTTCGTCCCGCTCGCCTTGTCGCCGCTTGCCCGGCTGGCGCTGGATGCGGAGAAGACCCAAGAGCTGACGGGATAGGGGACGGACGGTGAAGAGCTTCTATTCCTGCCTTGATGTTGGTTGCTCAAAGCTTGTCACCCAGCAGCTTCAACACTTGGCGAACAACGCCATGGCAAAGGACCTGGGCGGCAGCGTGGTGTTCTACACGGCCGAGGACCCGGTCACCATGGGACGTCAGGCGGTGATCCGGTCGAAGACGAGAGAAGACAGCCGGATCGACGGCGTCATCTTCTTCCGAATGGCGCAGTTCTGTTATGACGGCGCCTTCAACTTCTCCTTTCTTCGGGAGATGATCGACCGGGGGATCGAAGTCCACTTCACCCGCGAGAAGATCTCCATCCGGACACCGGAGGACTTGGCTGAGCGTTTCGAGATGCTGACAATGTTTGAATACGGCAATTCCCCGAGGCTGTCGGCTCTCGATGACGCGCTCCGGGATATGGCGGTCGTCGACAAGGCCGCCGGGGGGCATGGCGTGATCCCGCAATCCGACAGGACCGCTCTTGGCGGAGACGTCTGATCTAGGTCAGCGTTTCAAACAGCCTCGCGAGCAGCAGACACCTCGGCTCAAGATGCGAGTAGAGAAGATGTTCGTGATGGGTGTGCGCACCATCGCCCACGACCCCCAGGCCATCCAGCGTGGGAATACCCAGCGCACCAGTAAAGTTCCCGTCTGAGCCGCCGCCTGCTGCCCGGCACTTTGGGTCGAAACCGATCTCACGGGCTAACCCGCGCGCATGTTCGTACAGCGCTTCGATCTCCGGACTCATGGCGAAGGGCGGACGGTAGAGGCCGGGCTCAACCTCAAGTGCGACATCCGGGTCCTGGGCCTCAAGCGCAAGAAGCCGCTCCCTGACCTCCGCTTCCGCAGCCCGGTCCGGGACGAGGGCAAGGATCTTGGCTTCGCAATGGATCGGAACCACGTTTTCATGGGTCCCGCCACGGATATTGCCCACGTTGAGAGTGATCTTGCGCCTGTAGTCCGTCATCTCTTCGATTTCGAGGATCTGGCGCGCCATCTCGCGGATCGCGGAGCGGCCGTCCTGATGATTGGCCCCCGCATGCGCTGGTTTGCCCGTCGTCTTCACGTGATACCGGGCGATGCCGTAGCGCGCGGTGGTCAGCTTTCCACCTTCGCCGGAAGGCTCGGGCACCAAGACGTACTTGTGCTCCCGTGCCACCGCCTCGATTGATGCGCGGCTGGTCGGGCTACCAACCTCCTCATCGGGCACCATCATAACGGTGACGGGCGAGCGGGGACGTTCTCCGGCGGCATGGATCAGACGGAGTGCATGAACCGCCAGCGCATTACCGCCCTTCATGTCATAGATTCCGGGGCCAAAAACCTTATCGCCCTCCCGCCGGATGGCGAGCGTGCTGGTCTTGGTTCCCATCGGGTGGACCGTATCCATGTGGCCCAGGACCAGGATTCCCGGACCGTTCGCTTCGCCGGGGACACGGGCGATCAGGATATCGCCCTTTCCGTCCTGTCCCGGCTGACGCTCGATCGCAGCGCCGATGCCCATCAACGGCTCCGCGATGGCATCCATTGCACCGTTAACCTGGTCCGGCTGATCAGTGGGGCTTTCGATCTCAACGAAAGAGAGGGCAAGCGCCAGGATGTCGTCGGCGCGAACGGCATCGGCTGTAAGCGGCATCATGGTCTCCGGTTTGATTTCGTTGGCAGGACCAGACGGTACGCCGTGGCTTGAGCCCCGTCACCTCCCCCCGACGGGAAGGTTCGTCGTCGGAGCGTGCTTTCATCCGTAACGTTTCTAGGCTTGAATACTCTTATGAGACGATTTCGTTCGACCAAGATCGTGGCAACACTCGGCCCTTCGAGTAACTCCCGCGACAGTATCCGTGACCTTATCCGCGCGGGCGTGGATGTGTTCCGGTTCAATTTCAGCCATGGCTCCCACGAAGATCACGCTGAACGTTTCCGAGTGGTTCGGGAAGTCGAAGCCGAGTTGGATCATCCCGTGGCAATCATGGCCGACCTTCAGGGCCCCAAGCTGCGCGTGGGTACCTTCGCGGACGGTCCGGTTGAATTGGAAGAGGGGGCGACTTTCCGGCTCGACATGGATGATGTGCCGGGCGACGGCAAACGGGTTCGCTTGCCGCATAAAGAGATCTTCGACGCAATGGCCGTCGGCACGGAACTCTTGCTGGACGACGGAAAGATCCGGCTTGAGGTGACGGAGCACGGGCCGAGCTACGCCATCACCCGTGTTGTCACCGGCGGGCCGCTCTCGGACCGGAAGGGCGTAAACGTTCCCAACGCAACGCTGCCGCTCTCCGCCCTTAGCGCGAAGGACCGGAGTGATTTGGCTTTCGCTCTGGATCTTGGGGTCGACTGGGTCGCTCTTTCCTTTGTTCAACGGCCGGAAGACGTGGCGGAGGCGCGGCGCCTGATCGGCAATCGCGCACCGATCCTGATCAAGCTCGAGAAGCCGGCCGCGATTGACCACCTGCAGGAACTGGTGGAGATCGCGGATGCCGTCATGGTCGCCCGAGGCGATCTCGGCGTGGAGTTGCCGCCGGAGCGGGTACCGACGCTTCAAAAAAGGATCGTGAAGCTCTGCCGCGCGTTGGGTAAGCCGGTCGTGGTGGCAACCCAGATGTTGGACAGCATGGTCTCCGCTCCCGCCCCGACGCGTGCCGAGGCGTCGGACGTGGCAACCGCCGTCTACGACAGTGCGGACGCAGTGATGCTCTCCGCTGAGACCGCGGCCGGAAAGTATCCCGTGCAGTCGGTCGAGATGATGCATCGGATCATCCGGCAGGTTGAGGGAGACCCACTCTACCGGGAGCTTTCCGATGCATCCCGGGAGGCGCCAGAGCCGACGGTCGCGGATGCGTTGACGGCGGCGGCGACGCAGATCGCCGCGACGGTGAGTGCTGCCTGTATCGTGACGTACACCACAAGCGGTTCCACCACGCTGCGCACCTCGCGGGAACGTCCGCCGGTCACCATCCTTTGCGTGACCGCGAGCGAGCGGACGGTGCGGCGGATGGCCCTGGCCTGGGGTGTCCACGGGATTTCGATTGGCAATGAGGAACGTTTCTCCGCCGTTGTTCAACGCGCCATCGAGGTGACAAAGTCAGCCGGATTCGGCGAAAGTGGGGACAAGATCGTCATCACGGCAGGGGTGCCCATGGGAACGCCTGGCTCGACGAACGTCCTCCGGGTCGAGCGCATCCCCTGAACGGCACCCTGCCCAAAGAGGTCAGGGTAGGAAGCTCATGAAGATTACAGCGGTTCGAGCGCACGTTCTGGAAGCGCCGATTGAAGAGCCGTTCGCCTTCTCTCAAACCTGGGTCGACAAACGGGTCGGGCTTGTTGTTGAGATCGAGACCGACGCCGGATTGGTCGGATGGGGTGATGGCTACGGCCCACCCTGGGCCCTGGCAACGATCATCGAAAAGTATTACGGGCCTCGCCTCATGGGACGGTCGCCCCTTCCCGGGGATGCGATCTGGGAGGAGCTTTACAACATGCTCCGCGACCATGGTCAGCGGGGGCTTGCCGTCCAGGCGCTATCGGCGGTCGACATCGCGCTTTGGGATCTGCGGGGCAAGCATTTCCGAGTGCCGGTTCACACCCTGATGGGTGGCCCCGTCCGCTCGACGGTGAAAGCGTACGCAACGGGGCTCTACCGGCGGAGCGACGACCAGGTCACCAACCACGCGCTGCTGAGGGAGGAAGCTGAGGGATATCTCGCTGCCGGTTTCGGAGCGATGAAGACAAAGGTCGGTTTCGGCTTCGAGGACGATATTGCGTTGGTCACGATGCTGCGTGAGACGATCGGGCCGAAGATCTCGCTCTTCGTTGACGCAAACCACGGTTGCGACCGGGTGCAAGCGGCACGGCTCGCCCGGGCGATGGAGCCGCTGGATATCGGCTGGTTCGAGGAGCCGGTGGAGCCGGAAGATCTTGAAGGGTACGCGACGATCCGGGCATCGACCTCAATTCCGATTGCTGGCGGCGAGTGTTCCTTCACCCGGCATGACTTCCGGCGGATTCTGGAAGCTGGTGCGATGGACATCATCCAGCCCGACACAGGCGCCTGCGGTGGCCTGACGGAAGCGAAGCGGATCGCCGATCTCGCCTGGGTCCACGGTACCCGCTACAACCCCCATGTCTGGGGGACCGGGATCGGATTGGCGGCGGCGATGAACCTCTTGGCGGTGCTTCCGACAACAACCCCCGCTTTCGGTGCGCATCATCCGTTGCTGGAATACGACAGCACCCCGCATCCATTCCGGCAGGATCTTCTGGTTGAGCCGGTGCGGGTGGAGGATGGCGTGGCCCATGTTCCCAACGGCCCGGGTCTCGGTATCGAGGTCCGTCGTGACGTCCTGGAGCATTGGCGCGTCAACTGATCAGCCGCACTGTCATGCG
Organism: Thalassobaculaceae bacterium; assembly: GCA_963691835.1. Classification (GTDB taxonomy): domain Bacteria; phylum Pseudomonadota; class Alphaproteobacteria; order Thalassobaculales; family Thalassobaculaceae. The sequence continues at coordinate 333,271 of OY829383.1, read as the reverse complement.
GGCGCGAAAATCTCCCGTGGCTCCGGGACACCGCGGAGCGTATGGAGGCCAATCGACCGGGATGGAAGGCCGCTTCTGCTCTGGAAGTCTTCCGACATCAGGATCGGATGGCCCTGAGGTTCGCATAAACCTTCAATCCGACTGGCTTCGTTCACCGCGGGGCCGATAACGGTGAAGTCCAGACGCCGGTCGGACCCGACGTTGCCGTACATCACCTCTCCAAGATGAAGCGCGATGTCCAACTCGAGTGCCGGGTCACCAGCTTTGCGCCGCGCCGTGTTCTCCGCGACGTTTGCCGCTACGGCCGCCTTAGCGGCATGCAGCGCCGCACGAGCGGCCTCACCCAGTGCGTCAGTGTCGTCGCTGGTCGGCCGGAACACGGCGAGGAGTCCGTCGCCGAGGAACTTGAGCACTTCTCCGCCATGCTCTTCGACCGTTTCCACGACACTGCCAAGGAAACCGTTGAGGGTCGGCAGCAAGCGATCGCCGGGCATGTCTTCGGCAAGTCTCGTGAAGCCGCGCATATCGGCGAAAAGGATTGCCGCCGTGACGCGGGTCGCGGCACCCCGTTCGATCTGACCTGACAGGACCCGGCGCCCGGCATCCACGCCAAGATAGGCGTCGAGCAGGTTGACCGCGAGCTCCTGCAGAGCGATCCGGTAACATGTCAGAGCGAGCGATGGCACGATCCTGGAAAAGGTTTCTAAATCGCTGTGATCGAAGCCGTCCGGCCGATCGCCAACGACCGAGATGGCAATGCCCGCCAAGCCGCTTCCGGTCTCTCCACTTCCGAACCGTACGACCCGGGCCGCCCACTCCGTTCCGCCGGCGTCGATGAAGTCCTCGAACACTTCGAAGTCGACCTTTGCATCGGGGCCGACGAAACGACGGTGCATCGCCATCGTTTCAGATTCGATCATCGTGCGGATGGGGCTCCGGAGCCATTTGTCCGGCTTCTCCTCGGTGCGCGCGTAGCGTTCCAACTCGAAACCGGAGTCTCGCCACCAAGTGCCGCCGACGCCGTCCACCCTCGGATGCAGCATGGACATCGCGACGTGAAAACGCAGGACCGGAAACCCGGCTGCGATCAGCCTGTCGCACAGGCCGGGTATGAGAGTGTCGATGCCAGCACCGTCGAGGCCCTGCTCAACGATCCAATCGGTTAAGGCATGGATGGGGTCTCCGGCACCGCCACTTTCCGAATGGGTCTGCATACCGGCCGAAATCCCCGAGTGTGTCGGATGCGGTGGGGCCGTTGCCGGCGATCAAGCCGTCGGCAACACGTGATCCTTGAAACGCTCCCGCAGCGTCAGTTTCGAGAGTTTGCCCGTCGCTGTGTGCGGGAGGTCGTCCACAAACACCACGTCGTCGGGCAGCCACCACTTGGCGACCTTGTCCGACAGAAATGTCCGTATCTCGTCGCCCGACGTCTCCGCACCCTCATTCAAGCGCGCGATCAGCAGAGGCCGTTCGTCCCATTTCGGATGATGGGCTGCGATGACCGCGCACTCCGCAATGGCCGGATGGCCAAGGGCGGCATTCTCAAGATCGATTGAACTGATCCACTCGCCGCCGGACTTGATCACGTCCTTGGTGCGGTCGACGACGAAAAGAAAGCCGTCCGCGGTGATCTTGGCAACGTCACCGGTCTTGAGCCACCCGTCGGGCGTCATGACCGCGTCGGTGCCCTCCTGGTTTTCAAAGTAGCCCGACATGATGCCATGGCCCCGGACCTGGAGTTCGCCGAATGCTTCGCCGTCGTGGGGCAGCGGCTTTCCGTCTTCATCCAGGATCCGCATGTCTACGCCGTACATACGGCGTCCCTGGCTCACTTTCATCGCGATGCGGTCTTCGACCGGCTTTGTCCGGTCCTTGGGCTCAATCGTGGAGAGCGTGCCGACCGGGCTCATCTCCGTCATGCCCCAGCCGTGAACGACATCGATGCCGAAATCCTTCTCGAACTCGGCGATCATGGGCTCGGGCGCGGATGATCCGCCGATGATCACGATGTCGAAGCCGTTCGGCTTCCGGCCCTGCTTCCGCATCTCCGCGAGGAGACCGAGCCATACCGTGGGCACACCCCAGGCCGAGTTCACACCCTCCGCATCCATCAGCTCGAACAATCCGGGGCCGTCCAGACGGGGGCCAGGGTAGACGAGTTTCGTGCCTGTCAGCGGCGTCGCGTAGGGAGTGCCCCAGGAGTTCACATGGAACAGCGGCACAACGGGAAGAATGGACTGGCGTGGGGTCAGACCGACGCTGTCAGCGACGGTCAGCAGGCCCATGGTGTGCAGCACCGTGGATCGATGCGTGTACAGCACGCCCTTTGGATGACCTGTGGTGCCGGACGTGTAGCAGAGGCTGGAGGCGGCGGTCTCATCGAACTCCGGCCAGTCGATGGTCGTCGGCTTGCCGGTGAGGAGATCCTCGTACGCCACGGCGCCGGGCAACTTGGTGTCGGGCATCGCATCGCCAGCGCACATCACCACGTAGCGAAGATCGGCCGGCAACTTGTTGAGCAGCGCTTCCGCCAAGGGAACGAAAGTCGTCTCCAGAAACAGGATGCGGTCGGATGCGTGGCCTAAGACATAGATGATCTGCTCGGCGAAGAGGCGTGGGTTGATCGTGTGACAGACCGCGCCGATGCCGGAGATACCGTAATACAGCTCGAAATGGCGGTAGCCGTTCCAGCCCAGCGTGGCAACGCGGTCGCCTGGCTTGATGCCAAGCTCGGTCAGCGCGTGGGCAAGCTGGCAAACGCGACCCCGCGTCTCTGCGTAGGTCTGGCGATGGATATCGCCCTCAACCCGGTTGGAGACGATCTCCGTGTCGGGATGGATCTCGGCCCCGTAGTCCAGGAGGCTCGAAATCAACATCGGCCGATCCATCATGTTGCCCAGCAGCATGGTCTTACTCCCTGACGTGATCCGGCTTCGGTCGCCTAGACGGCGCGGCGGATCCTTGTTTTCACCTTGGTGCGGAACCTAGCAGTTCCGCAACATCTCCGCGAGTGGATCAAGGGCCTCGTCGGCGGTCAGCGACATGTTGAGGGGGGTGACCGAGATCATCTTTTCCCGCATGACCGAAATGTCGGACCCTTCGTCCCTTGTGTGCCACGTGCGGGAGAAAGACAGCCACCAATAGGGCTTCTCCCGCCGGTCGACCCGTTCCTCAAGCGCGACGTCCAGGCTTTGTCCCAATTCCTGGCGCGTCGCCGCCACGCCCGCGATTTCATCGGGCAAGAAGGGGGGGACATTAATGTTCGGGACCCAGGGTGTCGGCCATTCAGGCGAGCTGACAAGCGCGCGGATCACCTTCGGCAACCAGATCCGGGACGTTTCCCAGGGGATATCCTGCCGGGTCCGCCAGGCTTGACTCAGCGCGATCGCCGGGACGCCGACCATCCGGGCGGTCAGTGCCGCACCGACAGTCCCGCTGTATCCCGTCTCGAGGCTGACATTTGCACCAGCGTTCACGCCGGACAGGACAAGGTCCGGGGGCGCATCCTTCAGGACCTCTCGAAGCCCCATTACGGCTGCGTCAGCAGGGGAGCCCGTGACCGCGAAGCGCCGCTCCCCCCTTTGCTGCAACCGCAGGGGATTATGGATGCTGATCTGGCGCGAGGTGCCGCTCTGATCATGTTCGGGCGCAACGGTCCAGACCTCGTTCGCCAAATCGGCGGCAACCGCTTCGGCAACTTCGATCCCTGGCGCATCCACGCCATCGTCGTTTGTGATCAGAATACGGTTGAGAATTTTGGCGTCGGGCTCGGACATCGGCGGCTCCGTCGGTTGCGGTGAGGCCTCGACAGCCCCCTTACGCGAGCCCTATAGGTGATCGAACCGCCAGCGTGAAGGGTTTGTCTGATTGCCCGTGCGACTGGCCGCAGAACGAACGGCCGCCGCATACGAAGCGGGCGGCGTCAGGGAGGATGGTATGTTCGATCTCACCGGCAAGGTGGCATTGGTCACGGGGTCGTCGCGGGGCATCGGCAGGTCGATCGCGCACAGGATGGCGGACGCCGGGGCAAAAATCGTTGTTTCCTCCAGGAAGCTCGACGCGTGTCAGGCCGTCGTCGACGAGCTGGTCGCCGAGGGTCACGAGGCGGTCGCGGTGCCCTGCAACATTGGCCGCAAAGAAGAGCTTCAAGCGCTGGTGAAGGGATCGCGGGATGCCTTCGGCCAGATCGATGTTCTGGTCTGCAACGCAGCGACCAATCCGGTTTTCGGCCCGATGCTGGAGGCGTCAGACGAGGCCTACGACAAGATCATGACCACCAATGTCAAAAGTGCGTTCTGGCTCTGCAACATGGTCCTGCCGGAGATGGCGGAGCGGCGTGACGGCGCCGTCATTCTGATTTCCTCCATCGCGTCCATGTACGGCAACCGGAAGCTTGGGCTCTACGGCATCTCGAAGGCGGCTGAGCAGCAACTTGTCCGGAACCTTGCGGTGGAGTGGGGGCCATCGAACATTCGCGTCAATGCCATCGCCCCCGGCTTGGTGAAAACCGACTTCGCCCGCGCCCTTTGGGAGGATGATGAGCGGCGGACCCTGATGGAGAAGGTCACACCCCTAGGCCGTCTCGGCGATCCCGATGATATTGGATATGTTGCGACGTTCCTCGCGAGCCATGAAGCCTCCTTCGTGACCGGCCAGACGATCGTTGCTGATGGTGGCCGGACCATCGGCGATCCGTCCTGAGGATCTGGGCATGGCGACGCTTGGCCCTGTGCTGGACATCCACCGGTTCGACGAGCCGCGACTATCCTCTTATCTCGCGAACAACGGTCTTCCCATGTTCAAGGGCGGTATCGACGTCCTTCAGTTTCAGGGCGGGCAGTCGAACCCGACGTTTCAGATAACGGCCCCAGGCGGTGATCGGTTCGTCTTGCGCAAGAAACCTCCGGGAACCTTGCTGCCGTCCGCCCATGCCGTCGAGCGAGAGTACAGGGTCATGGCTGCCTTGGCCGCGACCGATGTCCCCGTGCCAACGATGCGTCTTCTTTGCGAGGACACAGACGTCATCGGTACCGCTTTCTATGTGATGGATCATCTGGATGGCCGCGTCGCGACGGAACCCTCTCTTGACGAAGGGTTCGGGCCTGATGAGCGGCGCGCCATATGGGATTCCATGAACGATGCGATGGCGAAGATGCACTCCGTCGATCCGTCGTCCGTCGGATTGGAGGGCTACGGCAAACCGGCAAACTACGTGGGCCGTCAGATCGACAGATGGACGCGCCAGTTCGAAGCATCCAAGACCGACCCCATGCCGGACATGGACGTGCTGATCCGTTGGTTGCTGGAACAGGACCCGCCGGAAGACGAAGTCTCCATCGTCCATGGCGACTTCCGGCTTGAGAACCTGATGCTCCACAAGACGGAGCCGAGGGTCATCGCAATCCTGGACTGGGAGTTGGGCACTTTGGGGCATCCCTTGTCCGATCTGGCCTACAACTGCATGACGTACCGTAACCCCTACGACGATAAGGCGTTGAAGGGACTGGTTGGGCTGGATCTGGATGCGTTGGGGATCCCTGCTGAAGAGGACTACGTCGCTGCTTACGCCCGCCGGACGGGGCGGGATGAGATCCCGAACTGGCGCTTCTTCCAGGCCTTCTCGTTCTTCCGTCTTTCCGCCATTTGCCAGGGCGTATACGCAAGAGGCCTTCAAGGGAACGCAAGCTCCGAGAATGCCATGGAAGTGGGGGCGAAGGCGCCAAAGTTGGCAGCCATCGGTCGAGAACTGGCGGGCGTCTAGCGCCGGATGATTTTCAGGGTTGTTGGCGTCACAAATGCTTTTGGCGTTATTCCCACGGTCATTAGTGTTATAATAGTTGCGCTTGATGGTTGTATAGTTTTGGGAAGCAACCTTGTCGACTCCCGAAGACTCTCAGGTAAGTGGAGAAAAGGCAGGTGCGTCGGATATCGTAGACGCACCTTTGGACCCGTCGATTCAAGAGTTTGTTGCCCTTTGGCATTCCTGGCGAACCGATGGGCTCTTGCCCGGACGGCAGAACTTTGACGTTTTTGATGTCCGCCCCTGGATCGGCCGGATCCTCATGATGGACGTGATTGATGGGGGTAAGGATTTTCGCTACCGGCTTGTCGGAACCAGTCTCGTTGAAGTCTTGCGTCGGGATCTGAGTGGCCGCCTCGTGTCCGAGTGTGACTATGGGGAACACAGAGCAAACGTCCTTGATACCTTTCGCAGGCCACTGGAAACCCGTGGTCCTGTCTTTCGACGGGGCAAGGTCGTTTGGAAGTCGGACCAGCAATGGCGGGGATATGAAAGCGTTCACTGTCCGTTGGCGACTGACGGACGGAGTATCGATATGACGATCGGGGTTCAGGCCTATCAGCATCCAGACGCGGATCTGAGAGTGGCGGCCACGACTTGGTTAGGCGCGATACACTAGCCTGTACGGCAAAACCGATCCTGAGTAAAATTTCCAGAATCCGGTAGTTCATGTCTCAATTCGATCGTCTGATCGAATCGGAATCATAAAATCGTAATCATTATTCTTCAAACAAAGCGAAATCTAGTTTCGTATTCACTCATGAAATTTTTTGATCTTAGTAACTTGTTGTTTCCCTGACATGATTGGCTTTCTGCTCCAATACGCTCAGACGAGGGGATATGTTTACGCATAATTAACCATCTATTGGATATGACTTTCGTCCAACTTGAGCTTGGATCGACCTCATGACCCGGAACTTACTGGAGCATTGGAGGAATACCGGCGACGACCCGTTTGAGGTCATGTACGAGCATGCGCCGGTGATGATGCACTCGATTGATCGGGAAGGCCGGCTTCTGCGGGTGAGCCGGTTTTGGGCGGAGTCTCTCGGTTACGAGCCTGAAGAGATGGTTGGCCGGAAGTCCGTCGACTTCCTCACGGACGACTCCCGACGCAAGGCGGTCGAGGAAGTATTGCCATCCTTCATGGCAACCCATCACTGCCACAACATCCGTTACGATTTTGTCAGAAAGTCAGGCGAGATCCTGCCGGTGCTGCTCTCCGCGACGGCTCAGTTTGATGATGAAGGGCAGATGCTTCGGTCGCTGGCCGTTATGTTCGATAACTCGGAGGCGGAGTCCGCCCGAAAGGCCCTCGAGGAGAAAGCGACCGAGGTTGAAGAAGCGAGCATGGCCAAGTCGCGGTTTCTCGCGTCCATGAGCCATGAGATCAGGACGCCCATGAACGCGATCCTGGGTTTTGCGAGCCTTCTGAAACAATCCTATTTGCCGCTTCGCCAGACCAAACAGGTTGACGCCATTCTGAGCGCCGGAGACAACCTGATGAAGCTGCTGACGGATCTCTTGGATCTGTCCCGGGTCGAATCAGGTGAAATGCGGATCGATATGGAGACGGTCGATCTCCATGATTTGCTGAACGATGTGCGCGATTGGTGGTACTCGGCGGCGCGCGAGAAGAATCTGAACTTCTATCTTGTCATCGCCCCTAATCTGCCCAAGCGGATCGTGACGGATCCTGGCAGGGTTCGGCAGGTCCTGAACAACTATCTCAGCAACGCGATCAAGTTTACGAAGGTCGGTGCGGTTACACTCACCGTTGAGTCGTTAGAAGAAGAGAGTTTGGGCCCGGTCGTTTCCTTCAGCGTTTCCGACACCGGCCCGGGAATCGACGACAAGCAACGGGGTAAGTTGTTCAAACCCTTCGTCAGGGCAGATACGGACTTCGCCAAGTCCAATGGTGGGTGGGGACTGGGTCTGTCTATCTGTAGCCAGATCGCAGCCCTCATGAGCGGCAGCGTCGGAATTGAGAGCAAGCTCGGCCGCGGCTCCGTTTTCACCTTCAAAGTCCCGGCAACCCTTGAGAACGAAGAGGCGCCGAAGCCTGTCGAACTGCCGGAGAACAAGGCGGACGAGTCCGCTGGCCTCCGTGTTTTGGTCGCCGAGGATAATGTTCTCAATCAGGATCTCATCCGAGACATGCTGACGGTCATCGGCCACACCCCGACCATCGTGGACAATGGGTTCGGCGCCGTTCAGGCAGTCCTTGCAGATGACTACGATGTGGTGCTGATGGATATCACGATGCCCGGCCTCGACGGGGTCGGTGCTATGGAGCAGATCCGGAACCTCCCGCCGCCGAAGCAGGACATTCCAATCATCGCTGTTACTGCGAACGCCGGACATGATGCGCGGGAGCGTTATCTTGCGATGGGCATGAACGGTTACGTCTCAAAGCCCATCATGATGAACGATCTGCGGACCACGCTGGCCGGTTATGCTGATCGCGCGGGCGGTGGCGCGCTGTCTGCCGGATGATGTTCCCTAAGCAGGGCCGGGCTCGACCCTCAGGATGCAGCAACCGTTGCGGCCCGGTGACCAAGTCTCCCCTTTGAAGACAAAACCTGCCCTGCCGAAGAGGGCCGCGTCGATCCGTCCGGCTGCGCGGCAGAGGTTCTGAACATCCGTTTCGGATCGTCCGTTGGCGACCCAGAAGTCTTTCAGCGGACAACGGTGAAACCGAATCTCGAACCCGTCCGTCTCGTCTTTGGTGATCTCAGGCTGAAAGAGGTCGTCGCGGCCGGGAATACCCGCCAGAAAGGCCGTAAGAAGCCCACGGACATCGCTCGGTCCAAACGTCTCGAACCTCTCTCCCATTTCCAGGCCCAATCGATACGTCGCTTCGCCAAGAACCTCGACCGCCGTCTCCGTGTCGTAGCGTTCGCTTAGGACGTCGAAAACATGCGCGTAGGCGGACGCCCGCATCCCGACGGCGCCTTGGAGCTGCTCGAGTGTGATCGTTGGTTTCTGGTCTGACATGCCCACCTCCCGACAGAGTTTGACGATGGCTCTGTTCTCCGAGCCTGAGGCGCAACTGTACTGTTGATGAACGTGAGGGAGCTAGGGGAGATCGCCCGGCACTTGGATCACTTTGTGATCAAGGCGCAGGTCGTGATTCTGCTCTATCTATTTGTTTTATAAGCAAATTCAATGACTGCTGATATGGCTCTAGAAGCTCTTGAGCTGGCAGTACTGTTCGGCTGCGCGCAGGCTCTCGCATCTCGCTAAGGCATCCGGGCGTTCCGACAAAGGCCCGGCAATCAGGCGATAGAGTGTCGCGTCTCCACCAACGCCCAGGACTTGAGCGGTTCTCGAGGTAAGTCCACCAAGCTCGACCGGAAACCGGCCCGATAGAATCCGCCAGCCCCGTTCCAGATTCTTCATCGAGCTGTAGGTCGCCAGATGCATCCCAATCTTGTCATCCACAGATGTCTGCTGGGGTGATGCCTGTTTGGTGGGAGGCGGCGGGGCTTCCTCTGCTGGGGTGTCTGTAGGTGCCTCCGAGGCGGCGGGCGGGGCTGAGACTGTCTGCGGTGCGGGCGGAGCTTCCAGCGTCAGTGTCGGGATGGCTTTGTCATTGGAAGAGGTGGCATCGATCGATGACGGCGCCGGTGCCGCAGAGAGAGGCATCGGCCGCGCAGGCTGCTCGACTTGCGGTGCGACACTCAACGGCGCCAACGGAACCAGGGGCGATGGGGAGAACGTGCCCTTATCGGCGTTCGTTTCAGACGCGGCTGCGGGGGCTGGCGCTTTCGCAGACTCGTAGGCGATCAGTTCCATCTTGTCCAAAAGGGCGTGGATGTCGTTCTCCACAAGGATAAGGCGGTCGAGCGTCGGCCGGATGTCGGTGAGTTGCTTTTCCAGCCCGGCAAGCCGTTTCTCGATGTCCTTCAGGGACTGTCTGGCCTGTTTGTCGATACCCACTGCGGGTCGCGCTGATGGAGCGGCTTGTGTCGCGGCGGCGGGGGCATCGGTTGATCCTTCCGCGTCTTCCGAGGTTTCGGCTTGGTCGGCCGGTCCGTCGTAAGACGGTGCAGGATCCGCGGAAAGCGACGGAGGCGTACTCTGTAAGGAAATTTCCGGCAACACCGCCGTTTCCGCTCCGGTAAGGACACGGGGCAGCCGAGAATCTTTGGCGCTGTCTGAACAGGCAGCAACGGCGACAGCTACTACCGAGAGAAGCCCGACAATGCGCGCCGAAGAGTAGACGCGCTGGCCGAGGGTCAATCCCAAGCCCAAAAGAATATCCAAACGCCAATCATTAAAACGCAGGATAATGTATTACGGCTGTCCGCCAGCACCAAATATGGCAGAACTGGAAGTGGCCAGACCGTAAGTGACGGGATGGAACTATTGGGAAAGTCTTGCTGTTTGCCGGACAAGTGCCGCCGGAACCGGCACAACGCTACAGGCGCGCCACACCCGCAGAATGCCGGCACACAACGACTCGGCGGACGCCCGGTCCCGCTCCGGCCCGGCGTAGAGCCTCAGATGGTTGTCCGAACTGCTTGGCATCGCCAACGCGGGCGGCAAATCAAGCTGGTCGTCCAGCGAGTACAAGTAGCTCCAAGCCGCATAGAGCCCGAACCGGGATCTGAACTTCCCGAGATAGAGGAGATAGGTGTCCGTGGAACTCTCCTCCGGCTCAAGGTCGGATACGTCCGCGGATGCCTGCTCTGTGCCGGCGCTGAACGCCTCGTCGTCTGCTTCATGAAGCGGGATAAAGGCGGTTGGTGGCGGTGCGCCGGCGGCCGTCGCAAGGCTGTTCAAGGCGACGTAGGGAAGTTGGCCATCGTCCGCCAGAACAAGATCGATGTTCTCGATCGGCGTGTAGCCGCGCCCGATCCCGATCCGTTGCGGTCTTGGCCCCGTGATCATCAGGCCGGGCGCGGGGTTGGCGGAGATCTCATACACACCTTGGCGAACGAACGAGAACTCGAAGACACCATCCGGCTCCGAGACGGTGGACGTCGCCTCGAACCCGTCGAGACTGCGCGGCGAGATCGGCACTCCCGAGACCGGCCGGATAAGGCCTTGGGCATCCCGCGCCACCACTCGACCGGGAATGCGCCAAGTCCGGACCACCGGCAAGGCGGTGCTGGTCGGCAGGCCGGGGCGGGTGCGGACCGAGTAGCCCTCCGGTGCCGACAAAAGGTAGGGATCTTCAAGCGTGTGTCTGTCCACGACGAGATCCGTCCGGATGTAGGGCCGCAGGTTCGTCAGGACCGCGACTCCTGACTCGTTGGTCTCAGAACGCCGCTTCAGCTGTGGAGAGCTGACCCCGACCTCCGGCAGAAGCACGTCGCCGGGGCCGAACGTGCCATCCTCGTCCTCGTCAATGAAGACCTGCGCGATGGCGGTGCCCGACTGCCGCATCTTCTGGTTCGACGCATAGAGCGAATTGTCGAACGGCTCCGACAGCAAGTTCGTCTGCAAGCTCAGGAACAGGCTGCCATTGCTGCTGTCGTCCACGGTCAGGCGCGGTGTCAGGGTCGCCTTGCCGAGATCGACCTTTGCCAGTGCGGACAACTCGGTGCTGTCCGAAGACTGATTGCGGGTGATCTTGATCTGGGGCTGGGTGTAGGGAGGTTGGGTCCAACTGGCCGACAGGCTGGCGGAGTCGATCTCCCGCACCGGGCTGATGTCGTATTCCAGGCGCCCCTGGAAACTGACACCATAGATCCGGAGTGACGCCTGGGCCAGACCGTCGACGCTGTCCGATGACTCTCCGTCCGGCCCGTAGTCGACCGACCACGTCACCTGGTTCGACAGGGAGGCCGGACTGAGGGACGCGCTCAGCGCGCCGACGAGGCTGACATCTTGCCGGTCGCTGTCCAAAAGCTCGTGGGAGCCGCTGGCCTGGGCACTGAAACTGGGCCCCTTCTTGAACGGCTTCACGCGCACGGAAAGGTCCAGGTCGGTTTCGGATACCGTGGACTCCTCGCTGCCGTCGGCCTTCATGAAGTCGCTGAAATACTGCTGTTCCGCCCGGAAGGAGAGGGGGCCGAGACGGTCCCGGTAGGTCACGCCAATCCCCTCACCGCCCATCCAATCCTTGGCGAAACGGACACGCGCCGACCGGCCCTTTGGGTTGTACTCAAGGCTCGCCTCGCTGACCACCCGGGACCGACCATCGCTCTGCAGGATCTCGGCGCCGGCCTGGGCGGTCAGTGCCGGGTTGATGACATAGCGGATGTTGCCGGCGGGCCGGATGCCGGTGTCGCCGCCGGTCGCATCTTCGGTGATCTCGCTGGCGAGCTTGGTGTTCTGCTGGGTCAAAGACACCTGGTAGACGACCTTCCGGCCCACGTCGATGTCGGGATCAAGCGGGACGATCTCTTCCCGGCGCTGACCTTGCGGGCCCAACAGGACCAGCTTGATCTCGTCTTTCAGGCTGATGATCGGCACGTCCGGGAACTCATACCGCCCGTCGGTGCCCGAGGTCTGGAAATCGATCAGAACGCCGTCCCGGTAGAGCTCGATGTCCCAGTCGGGTGGAACGTCCCCCTCAATGACGGTGGAGCCGGTGTCCGACAGCGTGCCCAGCCCCCGGTTGCTGACATAGATGCCCCGTTCCTGCCCTCCACTGCCGAGCAGGGTCTGCCGGACGGAGGAGACGTCACCGATGGTAACCTCGCTGGCCTCGGCCCGGCCCAGCAGATCCCGTTCCGGGGATTCGTAGTCGATCGTGACCGTCGTGGCCTGGATGGGGTCATCGTCCGTGCCGCTTGCGAACAAGTCGAGCCGCCCGGCGCCCACGGCCGCGCTGCCGCCGACGGTGTGGCTGCCGCTCTGCTGGCTCGTCCCGCTGTCCCGCACCTGCAACCGCCGGGTCGATTGCAGCTCCAAGATAGGCACGCGCGGCGCCACGCCCGGTGTCGGCGGAAGGGTGGACGGCGGCGTCTTCGACCGAAGAATCCGCGCCGCCCGGTCCCGCCGCTGAAGCTTCTCTTCGAAGGGCAGGGGGTCGGCCGAATCAAGATCGAGAAGGAGGGCGCGATAGTCTGGCTCTATCTGAATGTCGAAGAGGGTCGCAACACCCTTCAGGCTCAAGAAAAGCCGTCCCCGCACACGAATGACATCATCCCCCTCCAGCGTGACCTGCCGATCCCCCACCTCCGCGCGACCGGAAGCGAGATCGACCTGAACAAGATTGTCCTCCTTCAGGTACCAGCCAGAGAGACGGCCCTGTTCAAGATCGATATCGATCGGGAAGTCGAGTTCCACAAACAGCTCTTCCGCATCGATGTAGAGCCGGTCGTTCTCCACATGTGCGTTGATCTCATCATTGAAGACGAACTTACCGATGCGGCCCGCGAGGTAGAGCTCGGTCCCTTCGAACAAACCGGCCCCACTGGGACGGCCTTCACGACTGGGCGGCCGCCGGGTCTCCGGCGGGAATGCGGCCCGCAGCCTTGGAAGAGTCTCCAGGATTGTCGACCGGATCTGATGCAGGTCGAACGGCCGAGCGGGTTCCACCGCAAGTGAACCGTCGACATTCGCCAAACACGAAACAGCCAGACCGGTGACGAGGGCCACACGGCCAAACCGCCATCGGCGCCATACCCCGCGATCCGGGTGAGGGCCCACTGTCTAACGCAATCGAGCCGCAGATTGAGCGATTGGTTCCGACGTAACGGCGTCCCGGTAGATCATTTGGATGATGCCGGGTTGGATAGAACCCTGCTTATCCCGTAGCGGTACGAACGTCATCCGTTGGGAAACATTCGGATAGATCTAAAGCCATTCTTTAAGGCGATCAGACTGGGATCCTGGCCATCCTTCGACCAGTAGATCTCGATGTTTCCATAAGTGCTGGCGAGGCCGGTCCTTTTGATGGACACGCTGAATCCAGCTGGATCCTGAGATAGGCCGGCCACGCTTAGATTGGCCGATGCCTGTACCGTCCCTCTTCGAACAATGACGGGTGTTGAAATGACAAGATTGACCTGAAGGTCCAACCCAAGAGTACCCGACTCAGATTCATCGTCGTTTGAGGACGGCTCTTTCGGCGCAGATCTCGGGACGAACGTCAGGTGCGATATGTATTCGCCTTGGGGAAGGTCTGGGATGGCGCGACGCCGCACGCGGATCAACTGGCGCTCTCCGGGCCCCAATCTCATACGCTGCGGAGAAACACTGACTAGACCGCTCGCCGAGCCTGGGGCGTTGTTGTCGACCCGCTCCAGTCTTCCGGACGGCAGCATCTGAAGCTGCCGCCACTCTACAGTCACGATCTTTGTGTCTTGTGACCGGTTGACTGCCGTGTACGTGGCGTTCGGACTATCGTCCGTTAGCACGATGCGCGTGGGCGTTACCAACACATTAGCTGAAGAAATGCTGAGATGTGCTAGAACAATGACAATGATTAGTGGGGCGATTTTATAGAATATTCTTTTGACCATGATCTGTTACGTTGAGTGAGAACAATAAAATATTGGCTTCTTGTATTCATTTGGTGGGCTGATAAATAAGAACAGGGCGCTTCAGTTTGCGCCCTGTTGCAAAAATCAATGAGTATTCCAAAACGGTTCAGTCGTACTCTACCGTGAGGTCAAACGAACCGGTGTAAGTTCCGGCGGCGTAGGTGCCAGATGTAGCGGCTGCGATCGTTGCCCCCATTGGAAAAGTCACGTCGCCTGTTGATGAGTCGGTCGTGAAGTAACAGTCTCCACCGCTTGAGATCGCCGTATTGCAAGCAGATAGGTCAGCTGTATTGGTCGTGTCGAACGATCCAGACGTCAAGCTGCCCAAAACAAATGTGCTGAGCGTAAAGTTGTCTGTGGAGTCCGTGAGGGTCGCGGACGATGGAAATGTGATCTTAATGTCGGAGCTTGTGCTGCCGTTTACAGTATATGTTCCGGCAGACGGCGTCCCGCCACCGCTCTCCATTGCGCTGGAACCTGAACTTGCATTTGCAAAGGTTCCGTCTGCGCCCAACGTCGCGGTCGGTGCGTTTGTTGAATCGAACGTCAAGGTGACGCTGCCGAAGTCCATGGCTGTGTCTTCGGTGATTGTTAGATTCTCCAAAACAATCACTTGTGTATCAAATGATTCCGTGACTTGCGCTTGTGCGCCCCCAAAAGAGCCGATCAGACCGATGGCCCCGGCGGCAAGGGCCAGACGGAAATTCTTGATCATCGACATAGTTTTCTCCCCATTGCGTGTTTGATCGATAGGAACATACCACGAATGGGTATAAGAACAAGTTGTTTTGTGTATTAATCATTTTAGTAGATGTATTAACATCAGTATCGATAGGCAATTTTCAAGAAAAACAGTTTCAGTGTAAATATAAAAATCAAGATAAACAATTGATATTCGAAACTAATATTTGGCTGCGATTTATGCATGGGGCCGGTCGCCGTGTTGGCATTTGCCGATTTGAACGGCTTTGATTCCTCTTGGTTTACATGTCAAATTTCCGATCATGGCGGTCGGGGTGCATACGATCGAAAGGCCCATATCTAGGAGCTGGTCTCTACCGCTCCCCGAATTGTGCCCACTCAGTCTTCTCGGGAGAGGTGAATGACTTGGATTAAGACGATCGAATATGGGGACTCGAGCGGACGTCTCCGATTGCTTTACGATCGGGTGAAGGGCCCCGACGACAACGTCGACAACATCATGATGGCGCATTCCCTCCGGCCGCATTCGATGGAGGGGCATATGCATCTATACAAATACGTCCTCCATCATTCAGGTAACCAGATCGGGAAATGGTTTCTGGAAGCATTGGGCGTTTACGTTAGTGCCCTTAACGAATGCGCGTACTGCGTGGACCATCACTTCCAGGGTATGCGGCGGCTCATCGGGGACGATGCCCGGTCGGATGCCATCCGGGCCGCGATCGATGCGGGCACGCCGGAGGCGGCGTTCGAGGGGCGCGAGGCGGCGGCGATGACCTATGCGGCGAAACTCGCCCGGGCGCCGGCCTCAATCCAAGAGGCTGATATCGCGGCACTCCGGTCTTCGGGCTGGGACGATGGCTGCATTCTGGAGATCAACCAGGTGGTCTCTTACTTCTGCTACGCAAACCGGACGGTATTGGGCCTTGGCGTGTCGATCGACGGCGACATCATCGGGCTTTCACCGGGCGATTCCGACGACCCGGACAACTGGTCCCACGGCTGACGCGGAAGCCGCTACGCGCCGACGGCGGCCACCAGCGGGGCGTAGGGCAAACCGGCACCGTAGGCCGTGCCGCCGACCCGCATGACCGCGGTCGGGACCGCGTAGGAGACCGGGGCCGCCATGGATGCCCAGGCGACCGTCGGGGCCAAGGTATCCAGATGGGACCGGACGTCTGCCGGCAGGCGCGGATCGACGAGGATCCGGTCTAGCTCGCTGGGCTCGATCCTTGAGTGATGCAAGGCGTCGGACAGCGTCATCCCATAATCCGTGAGGAATGAGGCGATCTGGTAGACGGCCGGCATGATCTTCCGCCCGCCCGACGCGCCGAGGCCGAACCAGCCCTCGCCATCACGGGTGGCAACCAGCGGGCACATGTTGGAAAGCGGGCGCGCGCCCGCCGCGATGCTGTTGGGCCGTCCCGGACGCGGGTCGAACCAAGCGATCCCGTTGTTCATGTGAAGGCCTGTCTCCGCAAGCCGGACGCGAGCGCCAAAGCGCGCCAAAAGGGTTGAGGTCAGGGACACGATCATCCCGTCCCCGTCCATGACCGAGAGATGGGTCGTGCAACTTCGGTCGCCGTGATCCCCCGCATGCCCCATGGTCCGGAAGCGGAGACCGTAGGCCGACCGGACCGACTCCGCGTAACCGTGATACATCGCCCCATCCGGCTCCGGGCTTCCCGGAAGCGGCAATCGGGCGAGGGCGTCGGCGAAGCTCGGCCCTGCCGTAAGCCCGGCGGGGACGTGGTAGGTGACCGGCCCTCGAGCGATCGACAGCGGGGCTACAATCTGGGCCTCATACGCCTCGAGATCGCTTGCCCGGACGGAGCCGCCGAGATGGGCGATCTCACCGGCGATCTTCTCCGCCAACGGGCCATGGTAGAACGATTCCGGCCCATGCTCGGCGAGATATCGAAGGGTTTCGGCAAGCGCTCCCATCGGGACGAACGCCGGTTTGGGCTCTGCGGACATGACCGGCGGCGCGCCATTTGGGACCCATGTTCCCGAGGCTCCGGGATCGGCGGCGAGGGCCGGGACGTCTCCCGCCACCATCAGGGTCGTCCACCACGTCACCCGGTGTCCCCGCTCGGCCAACGCGATCGCGGGCGTCAACATCTCGGACCAGGAGCGGGTACCGAATGTCTTCAATGCGAGGCCGTACCCTGCCGCACTGCCCGGCACGGCGATGGACATGGGGCCGGTCGCGTTCCGGTCGTCAACAACCGCCGGCCAGCCCCAATCGTCAACGCCGCCGTCGTCCACCAAGGGATAATCCGCCGGGTTGAGACCGGCCGCGGCCTTCATGCCGTAGTCGACAACCTGCACCCGGTTTTCTTTTGGATCGTAGACCGTCATATAACCGCCGCCGCCGAGCCCGCTCATCCACGGCTCGGCAACCGTCAGGGCCAGCGCTGTCGCGATGGCCGCGTCCATGGCGTTGCCGCCGTCGGCCAGAACGGCGGCGCCGACGGCGGCAGCTTCCACGTTCTGACTTGCCACAACGCCTACGTCTGAGGAGACCACCGGTTTGTGGACGCTCCATGTCTCGTAGGGCAGGCGCGCGAGTGCCTCGACATCAATCATGGGACCTCCACAGGTCTCAGGGTATGGGGACGGTGATGGATACCGGTCGAAGGGTCGATCAGGCCAGCCTTTCAACCGACCCGACGAACCCCTATCTTTGCGGAGATGTCGTGTCGGCGGCAACGATGAGGAGCGAGATGTGACTGCCCCATTGCCGGTTCTTGTGGTGATGACGGGGTGGCTGACGGTGCTTGGGGCCGTATCGCTCACCGTTGCCCCCGTTTACGCCCAGGCCCCGTCTCCGCTCGATGACCCGCTTTCCCAGCCGGACAACGGCGACGACGAGGACGATCCCGAAAAGAAGGAGTTCACTCCTCAGGATTGCGCCAAATTGCCGGGCGGCAACGCACCGATCAACAGGTTGGCTCGCCTGGAAGGCAAACTGTCCGTACGCAATCTGGAACTGACTTACTTCGGTAAAACTCTGGCGCTGCTTACGGCCCAGGATTTCGATGTTCTACGGCGCCTCATTCCGTTCTGCCAGGATACGTCGAGTGCGGTTGCTGACCTCTTGGTGAACCGGTTGAGTGAGCTTGTGAGTGAGGCTCAGGCAACGCGCGCCGAGACGATCGAGTGGATCAAGCAGAAGATCGCCGAGGTTGACGCGATGGAGCCGACACCCCAGTCGATCGAGACCATTCACAATTACTGGGCGGAGATGCTGAACCGGCAGTTTGAGATGACGCCGGGGGACCTCAGGTATCTTGCGGACTATCTCGACCGGAAGCGCAACGAGTTCTACGCCGAGGCAGGCCGGGTCCGGACCCCGACGGACATGTTTGTACCGAGCCCGACGGAGAGCCGTGACGGGCAATCGCCTAGCGGCTAGGACCTCCAGCGTTCCCGCGTCTGGGCCGGGTCAACCCCATACCCGGCGATCCAACCAGTCCTGGAAGTGATACAGACCGCCGACGAACGGCAGGAACCACGGGTTTCCGCCGTAGAACGGAGACGACGGCATCTCCAGGCGCTCGAACGCGCTGGGCCGGTTCGTTTTCCCGAGGAGCTTGAGCGCCGTCCGGTGGCCAAGATGGGTCATCATCACCACGCCGCTCCCGTTGCATCCGAGCGCGTAGTGAAGCCCGTCCTGCCGGCCCATGTGGGGAAGGCGGTCAAGGCTGAAAGCCACATTGCCGTTCCACGCATGGGATATGCGCACACCCCGAAGCTGGGGGAAGACACCGGTCATGAAGCCGTGCAGCTTTCCGGCGGTCTCGACGGCCCCGGCTGGGCGAAAACTCGCGCGGCCGCCAAAGATGACGCGCCGGCCATCGGGGGACGGCCGGTAGTAGTAGAGCACACGCTTTGTGTCCGCGATCACGCGGCCCGAGGGGAACAGCGCGCGGATCTTCTCTTCCCCCAGATCCTCCGTGGCGATGATGTAACTCGCCACCGGGACAAGCCGTTTCTTCAGTGCGGGTGTCGCCTCTCCGGTGTAGCCGTTCGTCGCAATCACCACCTCCCGGGCGCCCACGGGGCCCTTGTTGGTCTCCACCGTCCAAGACCCGGGCTCACCGCGGATGCGTCCAACCCGGGTATTGGCAGCAAGCCGAACGCCGGCGGCATGGGCGGCGGCGAGCAGGCCCGCATGATATTTGGCTGGATGAACGCCGCCGGCGCGCTCTACGACCATGCCGCCGTGATAGTAGTCGGACGCGATTTCCCGGTGCTGCTCTTCTCTCGGGACCATGTAGGCGCCGGAGTCCGCGTGCTTGTTGAGTGCCTCGATCTTACGGGCTTGTGTGTCATAAGCCGACCGACAATGGGCGCCGACGAAGCGGCCGACGCGGGCGTACTGACAATCGATCTTCTCACGCTCGATGACGGCTTCGAAGTGTTCGAACGCGGCGTATGCCTCGTCCAGCATCTCTGCCATCAACGCGGCGTCCGCGTTGGCGTTCTTCCCAACATTCGCCCCGCCCGAAACGAGGCCGCCGTTGCGGGTGCTCGCCCCCCATCCCAGGGCTTCCGCATCGACCACGGTGACATCCGTCCCTTCCCGTGCAAGCTCCAGCGCGGTGGATAGGCCGGCGTAGCCGCTGCCGACGACCAGCACGTCCGTCCGTTCCGGGAGTTCCGCCGAGAGATCTGTGGTGGGACGTGCCGCCTCCCACCAGTAAGGCTCCTCCCGGAAATCCGCTGCAAAGATGTCCTGCGCGCGTGCCATTCGTCGTTCCGCTACCTGTCTCTGGCAGTCGGGCCACTAAGGCCGGATCTGTCATTTGAGAAAACCCTACCGCTGTTGCGGATCGATCGGAACAGTGGATGAACTCGCCGACGGTCCAGCCCGTCTTTGCCGTTCAGCCGCCACGATGTCCGCGTACCGGGTGAAGTTGGCGATCTGTCCGTTCGTTGTCTTCGGATGGAAGAGGGCCCAGTCCTCCTTGGCCGGCGCGAGAACGATCGGGCTGCCGAGCGCTTTCTCGTGAACCCGTCCCCGCCACCGAATGCCGGGCAGGCGTCGGATTAGCCTTGTCTGATAGTCGGGCCATCCGATCCGTCCGTCTTCATCGGGTTCCCATCGCATCCGTTCGAGGAAGGCTGGGCTGGCATCCTCGATCGTATTCACCCTGGGCAGTGCGACGATGTTCGCCCCTTTCTCGACAAATCGTCCGAGATGGGCGCGGGCCAGGGGGATGAGATGGGGGTGCGGCCGTTCATCCGCGTCGATGAACAGAACCCACTCAGTGAACGCCAGATCCATGGCGAAATTGCGCTGCGCTGAGAAATCTCCGCCGAGGGCG
The DNA here is from genome assembly GCA_963691835.1 of Thalassobaculaceae bacterium. GTDB lineage: Bacteria > Pseudomonadota > Alphaproteobacteria > Thalassobaculales > Thalassobaculaceae. The sequence continues at coordinate 312,992 of OY829383.1, read as the reverse complement.
CGTGTCCGTACCCTTACCCGAGGATCGTCAACCGCATGGCGTTGGAGGAGTGCGTGGGTCTCCGGCTGTGAGTGGTCGTCGACGACAAGAACAGCATCACCCCCTTCCAACTGCGCCCGGAGCAGGTGAAGCAGGGCGTCGACCACAGGGCCTTCATCCTTGCTCAATAGGATGAGTGTCAGAGCCTCGGAACTCACGGCACCGCTGATCATGTTGGCTTCTTGGAAAGCGTGGACATTTCTTGGTCAACCCGACTCAGGTGTCTTCTGCATCTCATTCGCCGTGATTGGGAAAAACAAGTGCCTAGGAGCCTGACAAACATCGGAGATCGGCGCCACGCCCTCGGTACTCTTGATCTCGAATAGTAAGCCACTCTGAAGTCACCCGTCTGAGGATAGGCACGCGCGGTCCGACCTGGGATCAGCCAACAGAGACCGCGTCCCAATTCCGGACCGGGAGAACCGAGCGAGTGCTCGAGGATGAGAATGATTCTCGATTGCACTGGTAATGATAATCATTCGCACTATAATCCCCCGCGTCACGAGACACCAAACCGGATTCATCCGAAAGAAAGGAACCTCCGATGGGCTACAGACGCTCAAGTGGCGTGCTAGCGGCGGCCGCTGTTGTTACGGCGATGGGGATCAGCACTTCTGCGCTGGCTCAAGGCGAGTTGAACCTCTACTCATCGCGGCACTACGATACCGACGAGCGCTTATACAGCGACTTCACCAAGATGACCGGTATCAAGATCAACCGCATTGAGGGCAAAGCGGATGCCTTGATCGCGCGCATGGAAGCTGAAGGGGCGAACTCCCCGGCGGACGTCTTCCTGACGGTGGACACCGTTCGGTTGGCCCGCGCGACGGCGCTCGATCTGCTTCAACCCATCGATAGCGCCGTGCTTGAGACCCGCATTCCGGCGTACCTTCAAGAGGCGAACAATCGCTGGTTCGCGTTCTCGCAGCGGGCCCGGATTCTGTTCTATGATAAGAGCAGCGTTTCAAATCCGCCGCAGACCTACCAGGATCTCGCGAAGCCCGAGTACAAGGGCATGGTGTGCATTCGCTCCTCGTCGAATGTCTACACCCAGAACATCACTGCCGCTCTGATTGCTCACCTGGGCAAAGATGTCATTCAGAGTTGGGCCCATGGGGTCGTCGCCAACTTCGCTCGGGATCCTCAAGGGGGCGACACCGACCAGCTTCGCGGGATCGCATCGGGCGAGTGTAAGATCGCCATGTCGAACACCTACTACTACGCCCGCATCCTACGGAAAGGCGATAAGTCCATTACCGCTGACCAAATCGGGAACATTGGCTGGATCTTTCCGAACCAGAACAGCATCGGCGCCCACATGAACATTTCGGGTGGCGGCGTTGCCAAGCATGCACCTAATCGCGAAAACGCGATCAAGTTCCTGGAGTACCTCGCATCCAACACGGCGCAGGAGTACTTCTCCGCCGGTAACGACGAGTATCCTGCTGTTCCGGGCGTCGGACTTGCATCGTCCGTGGCACAGCTCGGCATCTTCCGGCCGGACTCGATCGAGCTGTCCAAGATCGCTGACAACGTTGTCTCGTCGGTCGAGGTTTTGAACTCGGCCGGCTGGAAGTAAGTCTTCCGAAAGAGATCCATCTTCGCACAAAAGAAAGGGCACCCATAATGGGTGCCCTGTTTGTTTGAGCGCCGGTAAACCTGGTTAATCGGTAGGGGATGCCTCAACTCTGTTTCTGAGAGTGCGCCGTGGCTTCACGTCGTACCGACCAGCACAGAATGATAACGGGCAACAGTCCGACGGCACCGATGACCAAACTCGGGACCGCCGCTTCCTGCAACCTCTCATCTGAGGCGAGGCGGTAGGCTTGAACGGCGAGCGTGTCGTAATTGAAGGGACGCAAGATCAGTGTCGCGGGCAATTCCTTCATGATGTCCACAAACACGATCAATAGTGCGGTGAGGACCGAGGGCCGCAAGAGCGGGACGAGGACCTGAGACAGCACCGAGAAAGGCGTGCGACCAAGCGTTCGCGCGGCGGCATCCAGATTCGTTGGAATTGTCGATAGCCCGGAGCCCATTGTGTTTATAGCGACGGCCATGAACCTCACCATGTAGGCGAGGACCATAAGCCATATCGAGCCCGTCACCAGCAAACCGGTATCGATCCCAAAGCGGGACTCCATGAATGCGTCTAGAGCGTTGTCAAACGCGGCGAACGGAAACAGCAGGCCAATGGCGATCACGCCTCCGGGCACAGCATAGCCGAGGCTGGAGACGGATATGGCGGCCCCGGTAGCCGGGCTGGGTTTGAGTCGAGAACTGAATGACAAGAAAGCCGCTGCGGCTACGGTAAGTACGGCACCGACAAGTGCGAGCACGATCGAATTGGAGAGGAATCCAAGGTACCGATCGGTGAAGACGATGGGATCGGCCCCCTGTGCAAGACCGATAAGAATGACTGTGGGAAGGATGAACCCGAAAAACACAGGACTGAGGCAAAAGGCGATCGCGGCAATGGCTGCGCCGCCGCGCAGCTTGGCCGGAGCCATCATCTCGAAGCGGCGTCCTGTGTTGTGATGCCTGAGCTTAGCCCGTTGCTGCTTCTCAAGCATTGCAAATGCCAGCGCCACGAAGAGAAGGCACAAAGATAGCTGTGCTGCGGCGGCTCGGTCGAACAGGCTGAACCACGCGACGTATATGCCTGTAGCAAATGTTTGGACGCCGAAGTAGGCGACGGTCCCGTAGTCCGCGATGGTCTCCATCAGGGCAAGCAGTATGCCACCGGCGATGGCCGGTCGGGCAATTGGGATTGAAACGCGAAAGAAAGCGCTCCAAGGCCCATGCCCTAAGGTCCGCGCCGCTGCGAACGCCGTCGAAGACTGCTGTAGAAAAGCCGCCCGTGCGAGGAGATAAACATACGGATAAAGGACAAGGGTCAGCATCGCTGCCGCGCCGCCCAATGATCTTATCTCCGGAAACCAGTAATCACGGGGACCCCAGCCGGTGACATCTCTAAGGACTGTCTGCACCAGGCCAGGATGATCCAATAGGTCAGTATAGGCATAAGCCAACACGTAGGCCGGGAAGGTTAAAGGGAGAACAAGCGTAACCTCGAAAAAACGACGACCTGGAAAATCAGTCTGAGTGACAAGCCAAGCACTCACCGTTCCGATGATCCCGGTAAAGACCGCCACAACCAAACAAAGAAGCGCCGTCGCCCCCGCATACCGCGGCAAGACCGTCTCGGCCAAACTCATGATCGTGGTGACACCGCCATCAAGGGCGCCGACGATCACGGCGGCAATCGGCAGCACGCAGACCGCCACAATCAGCCAGGAGGTGAGCGAGAGGCCAAGCGACCGGTCACGGTCGGCAGCGCCCCTCAACTGGATCTGCATCGTCTCTCTAGCCATTGGGTCGGACGACAACCTTGATAGCGTTTCGCGGGGTCGCAGACTACCAACGCTGCCGTCACCAGACATAGCCAAATTGTCGTCCCTAAGCCCCGTTGGCCATGTTCGAAATGATACTGATGTGCTGCCGCAACTGGCGTGCCTTCCAAAACGCGTTTGGGAAAGGGATTAGAGCTCGTACCGGGACGATGTGAGCCTCGATACGGCCGGGTCGGAACTGGGCACCGGGACCATTCTGACGACCCCTATGGAAGAGGTTTTTGTTGAACATGGTTCAAGAGAGCAGGTTTCATTGCTCGACAATCTCGATGCTGGCGCGGTGTCGACGCAGAAAAATCTGTGCTTTTCAATTGCCGCATCGTCTGCCGTCTCAACCTGATCCAACCAAATGAAGTGTTGATCAATTGCCGCCCATGACCGCCGCCCGGTTCTCCCTCGTCTATGGTGCCTATTTCCTGACAATCGGTCTGATGTTGCCGTTCTGGCCGGTCTGGCTGGAACACCGGGGTTTTGACGCGGCCGCGATCGGCCTTGTGATGGCGCTGCCGCTGTGGCTCAAGGTTTTGACAAACCCTCTGGTCGCCGGCATTGCGGATGGCCTTGGTATGACGCGGCCGATCGTCGTCGGCCTCGGTGCGCTGGCTTGTGCCGGGTTCGCCGGCTTAAGCGCCATTGGCAGTCCGCTCGCCATTCCACTCCTGTACGCGGGTGTTATGGCCGCACTCTCCGCCGCGTTGCCCATGGTCGAAGTTGCCGCGCTTCGGGCGGACCGGGCGCGGCACATCGACTATGGCCAAGTGCGTCTGTGGGGCTCGATCACCTTTATTGCGGCGACGGTCGGGGCGGGATGGTGGCTCGATGGCCGCTCGCCTGAATGGATCGTCTGGCTCGCCACGGCGGCCGCCCTGATCTTCGCGGTGACAGGCATCGTGATGCCGGACCGCCGGACCGAGCGAAACCGGAAAGGCGTCTTCTCTGGCGCCCGGCATCTACTCGCGCAGGGCACATTCTGGGTGTTTCTGCTTGCGACCGGCCTCTCGCAGACGAGCCATGCGGTCTACTACGCGTTCGGCACGCTTCACTGGCAGTCCGAGGGTTTGTCGGAGAGCTTCATCGGCGCGCTATGGGCCATCGGTGTCGTGGCGGAGATCATCTTGTTTGCCGTCATCGGCCGGCTGGGGGAACGGATCGGGCCCGTTGGCTTGTTGGCGATCGGCTGTCTAGGCGGGGTCATACGCTGGCCGCTGACGGCGGTGACCGTTGATCCCGCCGCACTGATCGCGCTCCAGATCCTTCACGCGGCGACCTTCGGCGCGACTCATCTTGCTGCCATGCGGTTTCTGGAGCGTTTTGTGCCCGACCGTTTCGCCGCAAGTGGTCAGGCGCTCTACGCCGCGGCGATCGGAGGCGTGCTGTTCGGGGCGATGATGCCGATGTCGGGCGTGCTGTACGGCACCTTCGGCGCGGGCGCCTACGCCGTCATGGGGCTCGTCTGTGCCTTGGCGCTGGGTTTGACCGGTGTGCTTGCGACGATGTTGCGGCGGGCGGCAGCTCAAACCAGCTTGGGCTAATCACCGCTGGCTGCTTCCTCCGGCGGTCGATGGCGTTGAAGAACGGGCACCAGCGTCATGCTGAAAATCACCACCAGAACCGGGACACCGAACGTCTTGAAGGAAACCCATGTATCGGTGTCGTAGCTCCGCCAGACGAACTCGTTCACCGCGGCCAGGACGCAGAACATGACGATCCAACGGCGGGTCACGATCTTCCAGCCGGCCTCGTCCAGCGACATGACGGAGCCGAACAGGAGCTGCAGGAAGTTGCGCCGGATCATCAGACCGAATGTGAGCGCTGCCGCGAACAGGAGGTTCACTACAGTCGGCTTCAACTTGATGAACATCTCGTCGGCCAACAGGAGTGTCAGACCGCCGAATATGGTCACCATCACACAGGAGACGGCGGGCATGATCGGCACCCGCCGGTCGATGCCATACATCGTCGCGATGGCCACCAGAGTGGCGACGATCAAAACGGCGGTCCCAGGGAACAACCCCCAGAAATAGTTCGTCGCGAAGAACGCAATCAGGGGTCCCAACTCCAAGCCCATTCGGGCTCCCTCGGACAGCCGCGACGGGCGTGGTTCGACGTTCTCGGATGTCATGGGCTCAAGCAGCCTTTGCGGTGGGACGGTCGACCAGGGCCAATGCGTCGAGTAGAACCTGCGGCGTTGCACCGGGAAGGTGGGCGTTCTCCGACAGATGCCGACGCCACGCACGGGCGCCCGGCAAACCTTGGAACAGGCCGAGCATGTGACGGGTGATCGACTTCAGCGGTGTGCCTTCCGCCAGCCGTTGGGCGGCATAGTCGACCATTGCGTGGACGACGTCCGACCTGCTCCGGCCTGAGGGGGCCTCCCCAAACACGCGACTGTCGGCCTCCGACAGTATCCATGGGGTCTGATACGCGGCGCGCCCGATCATGGCCCCATCCAGGGTCTCAAGGTGCGCCATAGCCTGTTCAAGAGATGTGATACCGCCGTTCAGGACGATGGTGAGATCCGGCCGCGTTTCTTTAAGGGCATGAACCAAGCCGTAGTCCAAGGGCGGGACATCGCGGTTCTCTTTCGGGCTGAGGCCCTGGAGCCAAGCCTTTCGGGCGTGAATGATGAAGGTGTCACAACCCGCCTCGGTAACGCGGTCCACAAAGCCGGGCAGCACGTCTTCGGGGATCTGATCGTCGACGCCAATCCGGCTCTTCACCGTGACGGGGATACTGACCGCGGACCGCATCGCCGATATGCATTCAGCGACAAGATCCGGCTCCCGCATCAGACAGGCGCCGAAACGGCCGGACTGAACCCGATCGCTTGGACAGCCGCAGTTGAGGTTGATCTCGTCGTAGCCCCAGTCTTCCCCAATGCGGGCGGCCTCCGCCAACACTTTGGGGTCGGACCCACCGAGTTGCAGGGCCAGAGGATGTTCAGCCGCATCAAAGTCCAGAAGACGCGCCCGGTCGCCGTGGAGGATGGCGGGAGCCGTCACCATCTCAGTGTAGAGCCGAACGCGCGCTGAGATCTGCCGCAGGAAAAACCGGTCGTGCCGATCGGTCCAGTCCATCATCGGCGCCACACTCAGGCGAGCGTTTTTGTTCTGGCGTCGCATGCAGTCGGGCCGCTTTCGGAAATGGCGTTTGGGACGGGAGCGCCACTCTATGTGACCTGGCGAAGCACTGCAAATTGTGGATTGCGGCTGAAAATCAAGACCAAGTGGGGTCTTTGGGCAGGGAGCTTGTGCTGGGTCGTCTGATTGACATTCCGTCCTGGGACCTGTTACCTCCAGCAAATGGGGCGCGCGAACGCCTCGTGAGGCGCCAGCCAAAGTCTCGCATCCTCTCACGCTCTTTCAGAGAAGGATGCCGCCATGGCTTCTCCGACCGAAATCAAGACATCTCAGCTCGCTCGACTTATTGGTACGCCGGATTGCCCGGTACTCGTCGATGTTCGGACTGATGAGGATTTTGCCGCAGACCCGCACCTCATTCCCGGGGCCCGCCGCCACGACTTCCACGAGACGGCGTCTCTCGCCAAGGATCTCGCGGGCAGCCGGGCGCTGGTTTACTGCCACAAGGGGCTAAAGCTGAGCCAAGGCGTGGCGGCGATGCTGCGGGCGGAAGGGGTGCCGGCGGAAACGCTGGAAGGCGGGCATGTCCGCTGGCGTGACGCCGGCCTTCCGGTGATCGACCCCGCGAAGCTTCCGGCCCGGAACGCGCAGGGTCAGACCGTGTGGGTCACCAGACATCGGCCCAAAGTCGACCGGATCGCCTGCCCTTGGCTGATCCGCCGCTTCGTCGATCCGTCGGCCCAGTTCCTTTTCGTTGAGCCCGGCCAGGTCATGAATGTCGCCGATCGATTTGGGGCAACGCCGTTCGATATGGAGGGCGTCTTCTGGAGCCATCGGGGGGAGACTTGCACGTTCGATACGATGATTGAGGAGTTCGGTTTACGGATCGACGCCTTGGACCGGTTGGCTGTCATCGTGCGGGGGGCTGACACGAATCGTCATGATCTGGCGCCGGAAGCCGCAGGGCTATTGGCCGCGTCGCTCGGGTTGTCGCGGGTGTATCGTGACGACTTGGAGCAGATGTCGGCGGGCATGACGCTCTACGACATGTTCTACCGCTGGGCCCGGGATGCCACCGGCGAAAGCCATGACTGGCCTGCTACTCCGGCCAAGGCCTGATCCGATGACAGTCTTGGAGACGGAAAAGGTCGGCCGTGCCGAGGCGTTCGGCGTGTTCCTCAAAATCGGTCTGCTGTCTTTCGGTGGTCCCGCCGCTCAGATCGCGTTGATGCATCGCGTTCTCGTGGAAGAGCGGAGATGGTTGAGCGAGAGGCAATATCTCGGCGCCTTGAGTTACTGCATGCTCTTGCCCGGGCCGGAGGCGATGCAGCTCGCGACCTATGCCGGTTGGCGGCTCCATGGGGTCGCGGGCGGACTGGTCGCCGGTCTGTTGTTTGTGCTTCCCGGGGCGATCGTGATCTTCGCGCTTGCCGGCCTCTACGTGACTTTTGGGGACGTCCCATGGGTCGACACCCTGTTCATGGGCGTTCAGGCCGCGGCTGTCGCGATCGTTCTTGAGGCCCTGTTCCGGGTTTCCCGGCGGGCATTGACCGCCGTCAGCCAACGGGTTGTCGCCTGTCTGGCCTTCTTGGCGATCTTCGCGTTCGGTGTTCCGTTCCCCGTGATCGTTGTGGCTGCAGGACTCTATGGCGCCTGCACGGCGGTCGGGTCGGCCCCGGGCAGCGAGCCTGCATCGCTAAGCCGCCCGATCGGCCAAGCGGTGGTGACCATCGGTGTGGGAGCGGTTCTATGGTTCCTGCCATTGGTCGCGCTGGCGGTCCTGGGTGAGGCGCCGATATTGGTGGAGGTCGGTCTCTTCTTCTCCAAGCTGGCGGTCGTCACCTTCGGTGGAGCGTACGCCGTTCTGGCCTATATGGCGCAGGATGTCGTGGCGGATCTCGGTTGGCTGACCGCGACGGAGATGATGGACGGACTGGGTCTGGCCGAGACGACACCCGGACCCCTCATCCTGGTCACCCAGTTTGTCGGTTTCCTCGCGGGCTTTCGGGAGGGCGGGGTCGGTCTGGCGATCGCGGCGGCCTCGGTCACCCTGTGGGTCACCTTTGTTCCATGTTTCATATGGATCTTTGCGGGCGCCCCCTACATTGATCGCATCGCGGCCCAACCCCGGCTTTCCGGAGCCCTGGCCGCGATCACGGCAGCAGTTGTCGGCGTCATTCTGAACCTGTCGGTGTGGTTCGCGCTCCATGTGCTGTTCGCGTCGGTGACTGAAACCCGGGTGGGACTGTTGAGCGTTTGGCTGCCCGACCCGATGTCCATCAGTCCGGCCGCCGTTGCTCTCATCACGCTGTCCGCATACCTCCTGCTTGGGCGACACTGGGGGATCGCGCCGGTGCTGGGTGTGTCGGCTGCTGCCGCTCCGTTGGCGGTCATGCTTCTCACGTAAGACGATCCAGGCTGTCTTGCGGTGTCTGTTCCCGCCTCCGCATACCATAGTCGCGGACGACCTCGGCGATGCGGAGGCGGTAGTCCTGAAAGATCCCGTTTCTGCCCGCAGATTGTGCCGCCCGGTGCTCGGCGGTATTGCGCCACCGCCGGACGGCATCTTCGTCTTCAAAGAAGGAGAGGGACAGGAGCTTGCTTGGGTCGGAAAGGCTCTGAAACCGCTCAATTGATACGAACCCTTCCAGATCATCCAGCATTGGTCTCAAGTGGGTGGCATGGTCCAGATACGCTTCCTTCATGCCATCCCGCGGTTGGACCTCGAAGATCACGGCGATCATGACGTCTCTCCGTGTGGGGCCGACACGAGCTTCAGGAACGTCCGGTCTTCACGCAGCAGAAACTTCTCCGACTGGGCGAAGGCATAGTTCTCGCGGCCGATCGGATCTGCGGCAAGGCGGGCGCGGTACGCCTCGTAGTCGGCGAGTGAGGAGACGTTGTAGATCCCATAAGCGAGTGTGCTCGACCCCTCGTGTGGCGCGAAGTAGCCCACCAGATCGGCGCCGCATCGCGGGATCGCCTGTCCCCAGTTGCGGGCGTACTGGACGAACTGATCTTTCTTGGTCGGATCAATGTGGTAACGGATGACGCAGGTAAGCATCGGGACCTCCTTGGGTGTGTTGCCCGGCCGTCTTACCCCATTGCTGGTCTTGCATGGTTCGGCTATGGTCGAAGTATGAAAGAAGGTCCTGACATCGCCCGTGTGGCGGCTCTAATCGGTGATCCCGCGCGCGCGAACATGTTGACCGCCCTTATGAGCGGTAAAGCTCTGACGACGACGGAGTTGGCGTCCGAAGCGGGCATTACGCTCCAAACGGCGAGTTCGCATCTGGCCAAGCTGGACCAAGGGGGGTTGCTCAAACCGCGGAAACAGGGGCGGCACAAGTACTTCTCTCTGGCAAGCGAGGAGGTTGCCCAGATCCTTGAAGGACTGATGGGATTGGCGGCTGAAACCGGACATTTGCGCACCCGGACAGGCCCTAGGGACGGCGCTCTCAGGAAGGCGCGGGTCTGCTACAATCATCTGGCCGGTGATATGGGCACCCGGCTTTACGACAGTCTGATGGACAAGGGATACCTGCATCTTAAAGACGAGGTCCTCAGTCTCACGAATGCCGGCCGGGAATTCGTCCGTGAATTCGGGATCGACACTGAGGTGCTCGAGAAGAAGAAGGCGCCGCTCTGCCGCGAGTGTCTGGATTGGAGCGAGCGGCGGTCTCATCTGGCGGGAAGCCTAGGCCGGGCGTTGATGAGCCGGATTGAAGAGCTCGGCTGGGCCCGGCGCGACCCGGGCACGCGCGTGGTTCATTTCACCGCAGAGGGTGTGAAGCGTTTTTCCGCGACTTTCGACTGAAGCGCAGAGCTAATCGACTTCGTCGGACCGGGCCGATTCCAACTGCTCCATATCGAAAACAGCATCGGTGAGATTGCACCCGGTGACATCCGCGTCCGTCATGCGGGCGCCGGTCAGGTCGGCCTGGGCCAGGTTCACCTGCCGCAAGTTGGCGCCCTCAAGGTTGGCGTTGATCAGTTTTGACCGAGACAGGTTGGAAGCCCATTTGCGGCCGGTCGGCCTGCCTTTGTTGTCCTTGAGATCGACGGGCCCGATCTCCGCGCCCGCCAAATCGGAATCCGTAAGGTCGGCATCGCCCATGTTGATGCCTTCCAGGGACGCGCCTGCCAGGTTCGCCCCAACGAGATTGGCACCCGAAAGATCCGACATCACCAACAGCGCGTTTGTGAGGTTTGCCCCGGCCAGGATCGCGCCATTGAGGTCCGCCCCCGACAGGTTCACCGACGACAGGTCGATGTAGCTCAAATCGGCCCCCTTCAGGACGGCCCGGTCACCAAGCCGGCCATCTTCGCGGATCCAGACATAGTGATTGTTGAGCTTGTCGCGGATGTCCTGGGGCAGGGAGTCCTCGTCCCGGACCATATTCGCACCCATCAGGTTTGCACCGGACAGGTCGCAGCCTTTTGTGTTCGCCCCAGAGAGATTGGCGTGTTTAAGCGTGGTGTTGTCCAGAACCGCGCCCGTCAGGTCCACGTCCTGCAGGTTCGCGTTCGTGAGGTCCGCGTCGGCCAGAACGGCCCCCGCCAGATTGGCCCCGGACAGGTTCGAGTTCTTGAGGTTCACGCCGGACAGATTGGCACCCGCGAGGTTCGCGCCCATCAGGTTCACATTCTGGAGCGTCGAATCCCGAAGATCGGCCCCGGCGTCGTTCTTCGTCGGACTGTCGCGGTTGCCGTCGTCGCTGTCGGAGCCGAACATCAACGTACCGCCGCGAAGGTCAACTCCGGCCATGTTGGCGCCGTTGAGATTGACGCTTTTCAGACTTGCCCCCCGGAGATCCGAGCTCTCCAGGTTCACGGCCTTCAGATCCGCGCCATCAAGGACGGAGCAGAACAGATCCGTTTGGGCGAGATTGCTTTTCGTCAGAATGGCACGTGAGAGATCTGCGCCGGATAGCTTCGCCGACTTGAGATTGATGTCCGTGAGCGTAAACCCGGACATGTTCGCCCGGGCAAGGTTCGCCCTAACACCGGTCTGGCTCCGGCTGAGCCACTTCTCGTGCTCGTCGAGGATCTGGGCAATCTCTTGAGGGGTCATCTGCGGCCAATCGGCAACGGAAGCGGAGCATCGAGCGGGCGGACGGCGCCGTCGTATCTGCGGGCCGCTCTAAGCATAGGGTAACTCCTGAATTCTGCGCCACATTCTTCGTGAACGGGGAGCAGGAGTATGCGGCGGGATGGTCCTGGGCGCCAGAGCGCAAGAGCGCTCCAATGTTCGCGGCGTCTTTTGTCTTCACCGATGCAGCTCTCCAATCAGGTTGCCACCCATTAAAAAATGGCCGCCCTCGAAAGAGAGCGGCCGAGTATGGAGAGAGCGTCCAGAGGACGCGGACGAGCGGTGCACACGTCGCCGTGAACACCTCGGACCGTCGGAGAGAGCCGACGGGCGAGCTCTTGCCGCACCCCGCTTCTTTGGCTCGGCGGGGGTGCGGGAAAGGCGTTGTCTTGGATCTTGGCCAGTTTGGTCAGTGCAGCGTGGTCGGTGCCGGGGCACTGGCCGCCAGGAAGGCGCGGGCGCGGGCCTGATGGCTTTCATGAACGCTTTCAAGGTAGGCCCGGGCCTGATGTGTGTCGCTGATCGGCGTGCCGTCGTCCAAAGCTTCTAGAAGGCAGGTCCGGCCCAGTTCGACAAGGCTGTCGTACTCGTCATCGCTCAGGTGCCCGCGCACAGCCAGAAAGTTGTCGGCGAAGGACTCGGAGAACCGCTTGATGGCGCGCCGCCGCAGCAGCCAGGTCTGGTTCTTGAGATGGCTGGCCCACTCTGCGATCGCCGTTTGGATCGCCGGGGGTAGTTGGGTCGTCAGAACGGTGTCGATCTGATGATCGTTCTCGTTCGCCGGAGCGGGGACCGCAAAGGTTGTTGCCCGTCCGCACAGACGGGCGGGACGGATCCAGGTGCCGTCTCCACCGTGCCGATCCGTCTCGACCAACGACAGATGCCGACCGGTTTCTTTGCTGTGATCGTTCATTGGGTCTCTCCACTCTCCAGGCGATCGTTTGTTGCCGAGGAGGGGAGCAAGCGGTGGGCCAGAGAAGATGTTGGCTAAACGAAGCTCGGAAATACTAGCTATTTCAATTGACTAAGTTGGCCAAGCTTGTCGTCTTGACGACGCGGGGCCGGGAGACCTCAGGCAATCCGTGCCGAGCCGATTGAGCCTACCCGGCAAGCATTGCTCCGGTTCGATAGGCAACAAATTTGGCAAATGGTCGGTTCGGATCTATGTGCGGCGCACAATATGGTGTGAAAGAAAAAAGGGCCGCGCAAGCGCGGCCCGAGTTAAGGGAGGAAACGCCCAAGAAGTGACCAATACGGTTGGGCAGTCCGTATTGCAGTGCACAAGTTAGGCTGGTTTTGGCTGCGCTGCAACATGCGTTTGATGGGGCTCATCAGAATTAACGCGAGCGGTCGGAGACTGTGGTAGTGTGGCAACACTCCTGACCTAACAGGGCATATACGCGCATGGTGGACCGGCGAACGCTCACAGATCTTAGCCGAAAAGCGGATCTTCCAGGAGGATTTCGTCTTTTTTTCCAGTGTCTTGCGCTTGCTGGCACTGGAACCCTGGTGCTTTCGTTCCGGTCATCTCCTTGGGAATGGGATGCGTGGATCTGGCCCACGATGGTGCTTCACGGCGCCCTCGGCATAAGCTTGTTCGCGCCGCTCCACGAGTCCGTTCATCGGACCGCATTCGCAAGCCGTTGGCTGAACATCGTGGTGGCCTGGGTGATCGGCTTCCTTCTGATCCTGCCGCGGCGTTTCTTCATGCATTTCCATTTCGCGCATCATCGCTTTACCCAGATTCCCGGCGCTGATCCTGAGCTCGATAGCCCGAAGCCCCGGTCATGGATGGAGTACGTCTATCTCGTCTCCGGAGCGAACTACTGGCACAGATCCGTCGGCGGCTTACTCGATCGGGCCCAGGGCCGGATCTCCGAAACGCTGGTGCCGGAAGGCGGGCGCGGCGCGGTTGTACGCGAGGCGCGCTTTCATCTTGTTCTGCACGCTCTGTGGATCGGCGCCTCGCTTTGGACCGGAACTGACTTGATTCTTATACTGTGGATCATCCCGGCACTCTTCGGACAGCCGTTCTTGCGACTGTACCTCATGACAGAACACTGGGGCTGCGAGGTCGGGCGGCCTGGAGAGAGAAGCACTCTCTCAGATGCCATCTGGCGGCGCACGCGGTCGGTCGCGGCGGGGCCGATCGTTCGGTATCTCTTCTGGAACATGCCTTTCCACGCCGAGCACCACGCGCATCCGGGGGTGCCGTTTCACAGGCTGCCAGATCTCGCCAGGCTCTCAACTGAAAAGCCGGCGGTCCGGGCAGCAAGTCACGCGGGCTTTCATGTTGCAGAGGCGCCGGCGTTAGTGCGTGAAGGGCGCGGTGCTTAAAGAGGCCTGGCTGGTGTTCTTGCTGCAAACCGCCCGCTATCAAACGGAGGTTCGCGCTCCATACGCGAGTGACGACCAGGGGGGCGGATTGTCTTTCTCGGCATCAAACTCATCATCCAGGCCGATGTCGTCTCCATACAGCTCATCAAAGCCGGAGAAGGACTCGTCATCCCACTCGGAGCGGCCACCTTCCAACGGAATGCTGTATTCCGGGCGGTAAACCGGACCGTCTTTCTTCAGGAAGCTGCGGTAAACCGTAAACGTCCCTACCTCGAAGGGCTCCATTCGTGGCAGCGGGTTAAGCCCAAGCCATTCGGAAAGCTGCGCGTCGCTGGTGCCTGACAGCCGTGCCAGCGTGATATGTGGCTTGAAGCGCCGGCGTTCCGGCGAGAAACCCGCCGCGACCACGGCCGCTTCCACGCGTTGATGCAGATGGTCGAGAGCGGACGACGGCGTGATGCCGGCCCAGAGCACGCGGGGTTTACCTTTGCTTTCCCAATGTCCCAGCCCCTCCAGCGACAGGGAGAAGGCTGGCACGAACAGCCGGGAAAGCGCGCTTTCCAGTTCGTCTCTGCCTGCCCGGTCGACCTCGCCTATGAACCTGAGTGTCAGGTGGTAGTTCTCCGGGCGCGTCCATCTGGCACCGGGCAAGCCAACCGAAAGCGAAGCGAGTGTGCGTCTGATCTCGTCGGGAATATCGAGGGCCACGAACAATCTGAACATTGCGGTGGCCCTCCAACAACGTGGCGGGAAGCCTCAAGGGCAGGGGATCGTATAGCGGGCGTGGACCCGATCAATCTCCGCCAGGACCTCCTCCGACAAAGCAATATCCCAAGTATCGATGGCAGATTTCAACTGTTCCATCGTTGTCGCGCCGATGATGTTCGACGTCGTGAACCGCCTGGTATTCACGAACGCGTTCGCCATTTGGGCCGGGTCGAGACCGGCCGCTTTTGCGATCTCCACATACCGCCGAGTCGCGGGCGCTTGGTTCTCTTTGTCGTACCGGCTGAAGTTTCCGGCGAACAGCGTCATGCGCGCGCCTTCCGGACGCGCACCGTCCAGATACTTGCCGGAAAGAACCCCGCCGGCGATCGGTGAGTAGGCCAAAAGGCCGGCATCTTCGCGAATCGACACCTCGGCAAGGCCGATCTCGTAGGACCGGTTGAGAAGGTTGTAAGGGTTCTGGATCGAGGCCATGCGCGGCAGTCCAAGGCGCTCGGCGGCCTCCAGAAACCGCATCGTCCCCCAGGGCGTCTCGTTCGACAGGCCGACGTAGCGGATCTTTCCGGCGGCGACGAGGTCGGCGAGGGTCGAGAGAACGTCCTCGATCGGCGTGAAAGCCTCCTCTTCCTTATGGGTGTAGCCAAGCTGGCCGAACATGTTCGTCGTCCGCTCGGGCCAATGAAGCTGGTAGAGGTCGATGTAGTCCGTTTGCAGCCGGACGAGGCTGTCGTCGACTGCCTGCGTCAGCTGCTCGCGGGAGAAGTCGGGGTGGCCATTACGAATATGGCGGAACCGCTCGCCCGGGCCGACCGCTTTGGTCGCCAGGATGACTTTGTCCCGGTTGCCCCGCGCCGCGAACCACGTGCCGATGACACGTTCCGTGTTTCCGTAGCGCGACGCGTCCGGCGGGACGGGGTACATTTCGGCGGTGTCAAAGAAGTTCACCCCTCGCTCGAGGGCGTAGTCCATTTGTTCATGGCCTTCGGCTTCGGTGTTCTGCCGTCCGTAGGTCATCGTGCCGAGGCAGATGACGCTCACCTCAATGCCGGTGCGACCGAGCTTTCGGTACTCCATGGGACCATCCTGGGTATGAATTCGCGGGACAAGCGGCGGGACCGCCGCGCCCAGGCGTATAGCGGGGCAACGGCTGCCGTTCAATCAGCGCGTTTCGCGATGACCCGCGCCACCAGTTCCTGGGCGGCGGGCGAGAACCGCTCCACAAGCACCGTGACGCCGGCTTTGTTGGGGTGGATTCCATCCGGTTGGTTGAGGGTCGGATCCGCCGCGACCCCGTCAAGGAAGAAAGGATAGCTCACCACGTCGTATGTATTGGCGAGGTCCTCGAAGACCTGCTTGAATTCATCGCCGTATTCCCGGCCCAGGTTCGGCGGGGCGAGCATGCCGGCGAGCAGTGTCGGGAGGCCGAGTTCCTTCAGCCGGTCGAGGATCGCCACGAGATTCCGCCGGGTCTCTTCGGGGTCGATGCCGCGAAGGCCATCGTTCCCGCCAAGTTCCACGATCACTGCATCCGGTTTTGCCGCGAGCGACCATTCCAGGCGCGCCCGGCCGCCGGCCGTCGTATCGCCGGAGACCCCGGCGTTGGTGATCTCGACATCCAGCCCGGCATCCTTCAGAGCGTTCTCAAGACGGACTGGGAACGCCTCCTCCTCCGGCAGGCCGTAGCCCGCCATCAGGCTGTCCCCCAGACCCAAAATCCGAACTGGTTCGGCAGCGCTCGTTGCCGGTAAGGCCGAAACCGTGACCAGGCAGGTCATCAACGCAACAATCCAAAGACTGGTCACACGCGTAGAGAGCGCGTTGAAGGGTCGCACCGCCGCACCATATGGCAAGGACCGCTCCCGACCCCGCAGGCGATCCACGAGGACCATGATGACCGTCCAAAGCATCCCAAGTGCCTCCACCCGACCGATTGTCGACCTCGCCGACATTCACCTCAACTTGAGAAGCGGGGCGGGCGAGGTCAACATCCTCCGCGGTGTCGACCTTCAGGTTTCTGCGGGTGAGACCGTCAGCGTCGTGGGTCCATCGGGGGCCGGTAAGTCGACGTTGATGATGATCATGGGGGGGCTGGAGCGGCCAACCTCCGGACGTGTGACCGTGGCCGGACAAGACATCGGGTCCATGGATGAGGATGCCCTCGCGCGGTTCCGGCGCGACAATGTGGGCATCGTGTTTCAGGCATTTCGCCTGATCCCGACCATGACCGCACTTGAGAACGCCGCCATTCCGCTGGAGTTGGCAGGGCATGAGGACGCTTTTGAGGCGGCCCGCGCCAGCCTGGAAAAAGTGGGACTTGGCCATCGGATTGAGCACTATCCGGATCAGTTGTCCGGCGGTGAGCAGCAGCGCGTCGCCATTGCCCGCGCGTTTGGTGTCGGCCCGAAATTGCTGCTGGCGGATGAACCGACGGGCAACCTTGACGGTGCTACAGGAGACCGGGTGATCGAGCTTCTGTTTGACCTTCAGGCCAGTCATGGCACGACGTTGGTGTTGGTCACCCATGACACGGACTTGGCGGCGCAATGTGGCCGCAGCCTCCATATGGCGGACGGCAAGATCATTGAGGACGCGGCCCCGGCCGCTCGGAAGTCCGCTTGATGTCTGGCTCGTTGGCGGTCCGCTTCGCGCGGCGGGAGTTGCGCGGAAGCCTGAAGAGTTTCCGGATTTTCCTGGCCTGTCTTGCGCTGGGGGTGACGGCGATCGCGGGGGTCGGATCGGTTTCCGAGTCCTTGCTGGACGGGGTGTCGCGTGACGCGCGTCTGCTGCTTGGCGGTGACGTCGAGTTCCGGACGACGCATACACCGCTTCCCGACAACGTTCTGAGCCATCTTGAGAGTTCGGGCAACGTCGCCAGGACGATTGAGATGCGGGCCATGGCCCGGAAAGTCGGTGGCGACCGGCGGGTGATGGTGGAGCTAAAAGGTGTTGATGGCGCCTATCCGCTGTTCGGAGCCATTGAGCTCAACGACGGTGTGCCGTTTGAGGGCGCACTAGAACAGAGGGACGGCAGGTTCGGCGCCGTGGTTGATCCAACGCTCGCGGGTCGGCTTGGCCTCGCCATTGGCGATACGGTTCGCGTTGGAGAGGGTGAGTTCGATGTCAGGGGGTTCATCGGGCTTGAGCCGGACCGGGCCGTCGGGTTTGCGAGCTTCGGGCCCAGGCTGATGGTCTCTGAAGCCGGGTTGGCAACAACTGATCTCGTCCAGGCCGGCAGCATGATCCGGTTTCATGAGAAGGTTGCGCTTGCCCAGGGAACGGACGCCGGCGAGTGGATCACCTCGTTCCGTGAAGCGTTTGGCGAGGGGCCTTGGCGGCTCCGCGCGACAGACCGTGCGGCACCCGGCCTCGACCGCTTCATCCAGCAAGTCACCCAATTCATGACCCTCGTTGGGCTGACCGCCCTTCTTGTCGGCGGTGTCGGGGTGGCCAACGCAGTGCGGAGTTTCCTCGACCAACGACTTGCGACGATCGCCACGTTGAAGTGTCTCGGCGCGCCCGCTGATCTGGTGTTCTGGACTTACCTTCTTCAGATCCTGGTTTTGGCCACCGTGGGCATCGCTATCGGACTCGGTCTTGGCGCGGCCGCCCCCATGATCGCCATAGCCTTGCTGGAAGACCTGTTCCCCTTTCATGTCCCGGTCGCCGTGCACTGGAAGCCTCTGCTGACCGCAGCCGTATTCGGGTATCTGACCACGCTTGCCTTTGCGGTCTGGCCGCTTGCCCGGGCGCGGGACGTTCGCGCGGTCCAACTCTTCCGCGCGCTGATCGTGCCGCCGGGTGGATTGCCGGCGAAGCGGTATATCGCGTTGACCATCGTCGCGGCCCTGCTGCTGGCGGCACTGTCTGTTGCGGTAACCGATGACCAGCGGATCGCAGTTGGCTTCGTCCTAGGTGCCGTGGCGTCGGTGTTCCTGTTCAGCGTCGCGGCGCGGTTGGTTATCGCGGCCGCCCGCCGTGTGCCGGTGCCGAAAGTGGCCGGTTTGAGGCTGGCGCTTGCAAACATTCACCGACCTGGCTCGGCAACCTCTACCGTCATTCCCTCTTTCGGGCTCGGCCTTACGGTTCTGGTCGCGGTCGCCTTGATCGAGGCGAACCTAGCCCGCCAGATCAACGATCAGATACCGGAGCGTGCGCCCGACTACTTCTTCATCGATATCCAGCCTCATCAGGCTGAAGAGTTCGAGACGCTGGTTAAGGCAATCCCGGATGTGGTGAAGACCGAACAGACGCCGATGGTTCGTGGCCGGATCATCGCGCTCAACGGAACACCGATTCACGAAGTCGAGGTGGATGAGACCGTCGAGTGGGCCGTGAACGGAGACCGTGGGCTGACCTATAGCGCGGAGATGCCGCCGGCGACCAATCTTGTGGAGGGTGAGTGGTGGCCGGCCGACTATTCGGGACCGCCGCTGATTTCGTTTGATTCGAACATCGCCCGCGGCTTTGGTCTCGGCATCGGAGATAAGATCACGCTGAACGTCCTGGGCCGGGAGATTGAGGCGACCATTGGCAATCTCCGCAAGATCGACTGGGCGACGCTTGGCATCAATTTCGTGATCGTCTTCGCGCCCGGCACGCTTGAAGCCGCTCCCCACAGTGTTTTGTCTACGGTTTACACGGACACCGCTGAAGCGGAAGCCGCCGTGCTGACAGAGGTCACGGACAGGTTTGCCAACGTCTCGGCGATCCGGGTGAAGGAAGCGCTCGACGGGGCGGACCGGATTCTGTCCTCGGTCGGTATCGCAATCCGGGTCATCGCGTCGATCACCCTTGTCGCGGGGGTTCTGGTTCTCGCGGGCGCGTTAATGGCGGGCCATCAACGAAGGGTTTATGACGCCGTCGTTCTTAAGGTGCTCGGCGCGACGCGGCTGCGTGTGTTGTCTGTCTATCTGATGGAGTACGGCATGCTTGGATTGGCGGCGGCGATGATCGCTGGTCTGATCGGGGCTGCCGCTGCCATGGGCGTAGTAGGCCAGGTAATGCGGACGGATTTCGTGCTGGATACAACCGTTCTTGTCACCACGACGCTTCTCAGCATGGGCATCACAATGGTTCTTGGTTTGGTTGGGACGTGGCAGGCGCTCGGACGGAAAGCGGCACCGCTGCTCAGGACGGATTGATTGCTTCGGGTAACGCGTTTTTAACCTTTGGTGATCATCCTGTTCGCTGTGGAATCGCCTGCCGGACACGTGGATGACCAAAGCCGCCGACCAGTACCTGGATGACGCGCAGCATTACGTTCAGGCGCAGGACGGCCGTTCGTGGTTCGACTCGCTGCTTTTCGCGGAAGTGCTGGATTGTGTTGACCAGGGCGTCGCCGTCTGGAGCAGTTCCGGCCACCTTCTGAGCTGTAATGACAGCTATCAGGCGCACTTGATTTCCGGCGTTGCCTTGGATCTGGGGGTTCACTTCTCCGATCTTGCAACTCTCGCGGCCGATCGCGGCATGGTTTTCATTGACGACCAGGACCGGGAGATTGATGTCAAGGAGCGGATTGCGCTCTTTGGCACCCAGAACCTGACGATTGAGAGCCGCCATCCCAGCGGCCGAGTCGTCGTTATCCAAGAAAAGCGTTCTCCGACCGGGCTTACCGTCATGACCTCTACGGATGTCACACGTCTTCGTCAGCAACAGGCGACGCTTGAGGAACGGTTCCATCAACTCCAGAACGCACGGGAAGAGTCGGATCGCCACGCGGGTCACCTAGAGGAGATCGGCGAGCTGCTTCGCCAGGAGAAGGAACGGGCAGAAGTCGCAAGCCGCACGAAGACCCGGTTCCTTGCCAATATGAGCCACGAACTCCGAACCCCGCTCAACGCAATCATCGGGTTCTCCGAGATCATGCGGGCCGAGGCGTTCGGAGAGCTGGGGTCACCCAAGTACCGCGAATACGCGGACGATATACACGCGAGTGGCGCTCATCTGCTGGATCTCATCAACGACATTCTGGATATGTCCAAGATCGAAGCCGGGAAGTATGAGCTTCAGTGGAGCCGGGTCCATCCGGCAAAGATTCTTGAGACGGCCGCCAGAATGGTCCGTTGGCGGGCTGAGGAAGCCGGGATTGACCTGGTCATCCCGGAAGCGGGTGACTGGCCGGCCATCGATATGGATGCACGAGCCATAAAGCAGGTCCTGCTGAACCTTCTCTCCAACGCCATCAAATTCACCCAGGAGGGGGGAAGAGTGTCCGTCGAGGTCATGATGACCTCAAAGGAGTTCTCTTTTGTCGTTGAGGATACCGGTGTTGGCATCGAGGCGTCTGAGCTGGCAAAGGTCATGCGACCGTTCGAGCGATCGGGCCACCATCTCTTCGACTCCAATGAAGGCACCGGTCTCGGATTGGCGTTGTCCAATGCGCTGGTGCATCTGCATGGCGGCTCCCTGGTCCTTGAAAGCGATGCGGGTGTCGGCACGAGAGTGACGGTAAAGCTTCCCATCGGTTAGAGCCCGGGCCCGGAACGCCAACGTTTCTTGCGGCCCAAGAGTAAATCGGCTACCTCCGCGTCTCGCGCAGCCGTTACTCGAAGGTCCCCCGCCATGTCCGACATCAATAAGGTCGTGCTCGCCTACTCCGGCGGCCTCGACACCTCGATCATCCTCCGGTGGCTCCAAGATACCTATCAGTGTGAGGTCGTGACCTTCACCGCGGATCTTGGTCAGGGAGAGGACATCGAGCCGGCGCGAGAAAAGGCGCGCCTGATGGGCATCAAGGAGATCTATGTTGACGATCTTCGCGAGGAGTTCATTCGCGACTTCGTCTTTCCCATGTTCCGGGCCAACACGTTGTATGAGGGGACCTACCTTCTGGGGACCTCGATTGCCCGCCCGCTTATCGCTAAGCGTCAGATTGAAATCGCCCGGGAGACGGGTGCTGACGCCGTCTCGCACGGCGCCACGGGCAAAGGCAATGATCAGGTGCGGTTCGAGCTGAGCTACTACGCGCTTGAGCCGAGGATCAAAGTCATCGCGCCATGGCGGGAGTGGGATCTCGGCTCCAGGACCAAATTGTTGGAGTTTGCCGAGCAGCATCAGATTCCGATCGCCAAGGACAAACGCGGTGAAGCGCCGTTCTCGGTCGATGCGAACCTGCTGCACTCCTCCAGCGAGGGGAAGGTGCTGGAGGACCCCTGGGATGAACCAGGCGAGTACGTCTACATGCGGACGATCGCGCCCGAGGATGCGCCGGACAAGCCGACCTTTGTGGAAGTCGACTTCAAGGCCGGTGATGCGGTCGCGATCGATGGGGAGCGGATGTCACCCGCCCAACTGCTGACGAAGCTGAATGAGCTGGGCAAGGCGAACGGTATCGGTCGGCTGGATCTGGTCGAAAACCGGTTCGTGGGTATGAAGAACCGTGGCATCTACGAAACCCCGGGCGGAACCATTCTCCACGTTGCCCACCGGGCGATGGAAAGCCTTACCCTGGACCGCGGCATGGGCCATCTCAAGGATGAGCTGATGCCGCGCTATGCGACGCTGATCTACAACGGCTTTTGGTTCTCGCCGGAGCGGGAAATGCTGCAGGCGGCAATCGACTTTTCCCAGCGGCATGTCTCGGGAACGGTTCGTTTGAAACTCTACAAAGGCAATACGTCGGTGGTCGGCCGTAAAGCTGACAAGAGCCTGTACTCGGCAGATTATGTCACGTTCGAAGAGGGCGATTCCGACTATGACCACAAGGATGCGGAAGGTTTCATTCGCCTCAACGCGCTGCGTCTGCGTCTCAACAAGATGATGTTGGGGTGAGGACCGGCGGCATGGGGCCGCGGGCTGTTGCATGCTTCGGCGGGGCCAATGTGGATTTCACGTGGTCCCCCTTTGAGGACCCAAGTTTCGGGACGTCCAATCCGGCGGTCCGGTATTCGTCTGTCGGTGGTGTCGCGGCCAACGTTTCCCGGACGCTGGCGGGCCTGGGGCTGCGGTCGGCGGTCATCGCAAAGGCCGGCGAAGACGCCGATGGCGACCGGATCCAGAGAGCGTTGGCGGAGCGGGATGTGGATACGTCCCATCTGCTTCGGGACGCCAGCCGCTCTACCGGCGTTTATTCGGCGATCCTCTCGTCGGACGGTGATCTCGTCATGGGGCTTGCCGACATGGCGGTTCATGACAGCTTTTCGCCGGCGTGGTTGCCTTCCGAGGATGGTCTTGGGACCGGTTGGTCGGCCTGGGTACTTGATGCGAACCTGCCGGCCGACACACTCGCAGAGATCGCCCGCCGGTGCCCCGACGACACCGTGCTTGTGGCCGACAGCGTCTCCAGAGCCAAGGCGCCCCGCTTGAAGGGCATTCTCGATAAGGTGGATATCCTCTTCTCGAACGACAGCGAGATTACTGCCCTGATGGACGATGAGGATCCGGAGTGGGCCGCTATCGCCGCCAGACGGGCGGGGGCTACGACCGTGGTGCTCCCCCGGGGACCGATGGGTGTGGTCGTCTTCGGGGCATTCGGCATGGAGGTGTTCGACCCGCCTACCGGCAAAATTGCGTCGGTCACGGGGGCGGGCGACGCGCTTTTGGCCGGCACTGTTTTCGGCCATGTTCTGGGACTTCCGATACCCCGGGCGATTGAATTCGGTGTCCGGGTCGCCGGCGCCACACTCTCGTGTTCGGAGCCCGTCGTACCGGCCGACGAACTAGCAACTTTGGCGCAATCGCTGCGGCGGGGAGAGGTTGAGGGATGACCGCATCGGTTCCGATGGATTTTTCCACCGAGGTCGCTGGGGCGCGGTCTCGGAACATCCCGGTTGTCGCGTTGGAGTCGACGATCGTCGCCCACGGCCTTCCTTGGCCGGAAAACCTGGCCGTGGGCCAGCAGTTGGAGGCTGCCGTCAGAAACGGTGGTGCCGTGCCCGCCACCATTGCGGTCCTCGATGGGCGCCTAAAGATCGGTTTGGAAGCGGACGAACTCGTGCGTATTGCCCGGGGGGAGGGCATCCGGAAACTGTCCCGGCGAGACCTCCCGATCGTCCTCGCGCGCGATGCCAGCGGTGCCACCACAGTGTCGGCGACGATGATCTGTGCCGCGAAGGCTGGCATCCGGATCTTCGCCACCGGCGGGATCGGTGGCGTCCACAGAGGGGCGGAGGCCAGCTTCGACGTCTCAGCCGATCTGGAGGAGTTGGCGCGAACGCCGATCGCGGTCGTCTCGGCCGGGGCGAAATCGATCTTGGATCTGCCCAAAACCTTGGAGTACCTGGAAACAAGGGGCGTGCCGGTAATCGGATGGCAGACCGACCGGTTCCCGGCCTTTCACTATGCGGACAGCGGGCTTCCGGTTCCGGACCGGGCGGACACGGTCGAGGACGTGGCGGCCATCCTTTGGGCGCAGGATGCGGTGACGCCGGCTGCGGGACTGCTGCTGGCCAACCCGATCCCGGCGGCGGACGCGCTTCCAAGGCAACTTGTTGAGGACGCGATCACCGAGGCGCTTGCCGCGGCGGCTGGGGCGGGTGTTGATGGAAAAGACCTGACACCGGATGTGCTGCGCCGTTTGGCGGAGCTGACGAACGGGCGGAGCGTCACCGCCAACCTTGCTTTGGCAGAGAACAACGCCCGGCTCGCCGCCGAGGTTGCACGCGCCTATGGCGCGACCAGGGGCGATACACCGGCGTAGAACGGGTGCGCCCAGTAAAGAACCGCTGTAACAGCTGCCGCTGCGGCGACACGTTGAATCCCAATCCCGCGCCAGTCGATCTTCGTTCGACCTTCGAAGGCGGCCAGGAACGGCACCAAAGACGTCGCCAGTTCGAACGGACCCCAGGCCGCACCCAGTGTTTCCCGGCGTTTGGCATCGATGCGGCGCATCCCGACAAAGGAAAGGATCGCAAGGCCGCTGAAGAAGATCAGGCTCCCGCCGTCACCGTTCGGCGGGATATGCGATAGGGCCCAAATCCCGAAGCCCAGCAACATCGGGTGGCGGCTCACCGTAAAGATACCCCTCGGCCCCCGGTCCGGGTCATAGGAGGCTTCACCCCCCACAAGTCCCGGGTTCGGACTGCTCAGCCCGCATACGACCAGGAATGCCGCGATCGGCACGCCGATGGTCGGCACCCACCGTGTCCAGGTCATCGGTTCCCAAAGTGGCAGGTAGGGTGCAGCGCCATAGGCATAGAGCATCCATACGAACGCGGCCCCCGTCAGCGCGGAGTAAACGATCATGAAGGGTCCGTCCCCGAGCCGGGCGATCAATCCCGACCTGAGCGGGTTCGTCGACAAGGCAAAGTGGCCCGCGACAAAGCAGACCGTCGCGGCGATCAACGCATCGATGGTCCCTGTCATATTTCCTCCATAACTCGTCGTTGACGCCGCGCGGATCCTCCTCGCATATAGAAAACATGCGACCGGACTCCAAGCTCGATCAGGCGGCGATCGAGGACAAGATACTTGAGATCTTGAAGGATAGGGGAACTGAAGGTTCAGCGTCCCCGAACGAAATCGGCCAAGCTTTGTCCGGCAATCCCAACGATGGAGCCGCGTGGCGTAAGCTGCTGAGGAATATCAGAGAGTCCGCACTCAGTCTTGCCGACCGTGAACTCATCGTAGCGAAGCGCAAAGGCAAGGCTGTCGACCTGAGAACCGCCAAGGGAGTGGTTCGTTACGCGATCGCGCCGGAGGGGGCGCCGTGAGCGGAAGTTCTTCCCTTCCGGCAATTCCAGTCGTCGATGTCGGATCCGCGGGCGCGAATGCCATTCATGAGGCGTTCCCAGAGGCGGCACTGCGGCTCCTGGACGCTGGTCGTCGCACTCATTCGACGACGTTTCTCCGGATTGCCGATCCGCTAAGCAGGCGTTGGGTCTTTCGGACCGAGGCTCCGTATGCGGAAGAGATCCGAACGGTCGCCCGTTCGATCCGGAAGCCGGGGGTCTGGGCGCTCAACATGAGTTTCGAGTGGGGCTGCACAACAGGCGTGGGGCCGGATGAAGTCGGTAGACCGCGAATGGTGCGGATCCTTGACTGGTGTATGGAGGGGCTTGGCCAGAATCTCGTTGTGGCCCAGCAGAAAGGACCTGCGGGCGGATTCTACAATCTGACCTGGCCGGGTTTCGTTGGTGTCATCAGCGGGGTTGCCCCGGGGCGGTTCGCGATAGCGATCAACCAGGCCCCAATGCGTCGCCGCGGGCTGCCAAGGCTCGCGGATTGGGCGCTTAACCGCATGAAGGTAAATGCCTCGCGAGGCATGCCACCGCCGCTCTTGGTCCGACGGATCTTTGAAGAGGCAAAAGACTTCGAGACGGCGGAACGTATGCTGCGGGAGACGGAACTCTGCGTTCCGGTCATTTTCACGATCTCCGGCGTTAAGCCCGGCGAAGGCCGTGTTATTGAGCGGACGGAGACAGAGGCTTGGTCAACCGATATCCCGGTTGCGGTCGCCAATGATTGGATCGAATGCCCGATTGGCGGCACGGTCCGCGGAAGCGAAAACTCCGAACGGCGGCGCGATCTTAACGCACTCATGTCTGCGCCGACCCATGATGTCGATGGTCTGACCACTCCGGTGATCAACCAAGGTACCCGCATGGTGTTCGTGGCGGATGCTGCGACGGGTCGGATGACTGTCGCGGGCTATGAAAGCGATGGCCGGGCGACGGATATCCTCGCGCTCAATACCTAACCACTGCCGGTAGCGCGCCCTTCGTGCGCGTTCTCAAGGCGTTTCACATCCTCCCGTAGTTTCTTGATCTCCGCCATCAGTTCCATGTGGTCCTGATGGGTGTAGTCCTTCACCTCCGCGGCGGCGGCCTCCGAGCGCTCAATCGCGACATCGTCGGCGAGGGATTGCATCGAGTTCACGATGATCGCGATGAACAGGTTCAGCATGGTGAACGTCGCGATCAGAATGAAAGGAACGAAGAAGAGCCAAGCGTTCGGATAAACCTCCATAACCGGCCGCACGATCCCCATGGACCAACTCTCCAGGGTCATGATCTGGAACAGGGAATACATTGACGCGCCGATCGTCCCAAACCACTCCGGAAAGTCCTCTCCGAACAGCTTCGTCGCGATCACTGCGAACACGTAATACAGCAGCACGAGAAGCCCCGCGATCGAGCCAAGACCAGGTAGAGACTGGAGCAATGCCTCGACCACCATTCGCATCCTGGGCACGACGGAAAGCAGCCGCAGGACCCGGAGAATGCGCAGGGCGCGCAGTGCCGAGAGAACCTCGACATTTGGGGTCAACGCAATGCCGACAACCGCAGTATCAAAGATATTCCAAGGACTTCTGAAGAACGCCCAGCCGTAGGCATAGACCTTGGTCAACAGCTCGATGACAAAGAGCCCGAGGATGATCTGGTCGACCATGTGCAGCGCGGCCGCGTACTCGCCGACGGTTTCCTTGGCCGTTTCCAGTCCCAGGATGATCGCGTTCGCGATGATCAACGCGGTGATTGAATGACCCACCCATCGGCTTTCAAGAAAGGCCCGGAGGCGGGCGCGTTGGGAGGTGGCGGTGGGCGAGTCGGACGATGGCATGTTGGTCTTCCGAATTGAACTCAAGCCGCTGATCTAAGCGTCGCGCGGGGTTGCGGCAACCCCATAGCGAGAGGGCTCTCGAAACCGTAGCCTGCGTCGGCCGATGGCGATCGGGTTCCGTCTATCCGCATCCACGGAGGGTTTTAGATGTCCGATGTTCGCCTCACCGTTGCCACCTGTCAGTTCGCATCCGGCTTCGATGCCATTGAAAACGCTGACCGGATCTGTGCGTTGATGACCCGGGCACGGGGTGAGGGTGCGGATCTCGTGCACTTTCATGAGTGTGCGTTGTCGGGCTACCTCCCGCGGCGGAGCAAAGAACCAACATGGCGGGACTTCGATTGGGACCGGTTGTCGGCGGCGGCGGAGAGGGTGTCGGAGCACTGCGCCCGGCTTGGCATTTACGCGGCTGTCGGAGCGCCGCACCGTCTCAAGACGACGGAGCGTCCCCACAACTCCCTCTATTTCATCGGGCCTGCGGGACAGATCATCGGACGGTATGACAAACGGGCCTGTTCCGTGCGCGAACTGTCCTGGTTCACACCCGGAGACAGGGCCATGGTCCTCGATATCCGCGGGGTCCGGGTGGCGCCCCGGATCTGCGTCGAGTGGTCGTTTCCCCACCTCTGGGCGGAGACCGTCAACGAGGATGTGGACCTTGTCCTTCTGTCGGCTGACTCCGCCGGTAACGAAGGGGCGACGCTCCACGGGGATGTGATCCCCGGACTGTTGCAAGGCCATGCTTTCACGAACGGCATCCGGATCTCGGTGGCGAATGCCGCGAACCGGGAGCAGTCGTTCCCAAGTCTCTGGGTTCATCGGTCGGGCCGCATCCGGAGCCGCGCGGAAAAGGACATGACCGACATGCTGCTCGGTCACGTCACCTCGAATGCGCCCAAGGACGATCTCTACCGGTCGATCCGGGACTACCGGCGAAACGGCACGAACGGCTCGCTTTTCGATCCTTATCGGGTGTCCGACGATCCACGGAGCGTTGCCACCACGGCTTGGTGAGTCGCGTCAGCCGCTGGTGGTGAACTCCAACGACGCGTCGACCAGCCACGTCCATGCGTATGGTGCGAAGCTGGACCGGACGAAGATCGCGTAGCCGGGCGTGTCATCCCGTTGCCACAGCGTGACGTCGCAGAGCGCGAGGGCGGTCCGAACGACCTTCCCGGGAGTGAATGCGCGCGGATGGAGGTCGATGGCGCACCCTTTCTCCAACACCGTTCGGGCTTCACTGCCGGTGAGGCGGAGCGTCGTGAAAGCATCCGTCTGATCGGTAACCGCGGCGCCGCGCAGGTTCGAGAGCGCGGTGCGGAGCTTGTCCGCGATGTCGAACTCAGCGCCCGGAGCGGTGATGATCCACCACTCGTCCGGCCCAAGCCACAGGATCGCGGTCTCTCCCGCCTCCGATGCGGTGTTCGGTGTGGTAGGCGGCTCCATGCCGGTGACGCCGGATACGGCAGAGAGGAACGCCTTGTCGCCGCTGTCGCCGCGCAGGATCAGTTTGCCGACAAAAGGCATCTCCGAAAGTGAGACGGCGTCGCTCGCTGGTGCATCACCCTGGTTGGCAACGCCCGCGAGAGGGGACCGGGCGGTCAGCATCTCGGCATCAGCCATCTTTCTTGCTCCCACTCGGGTCGTAGAACTTCGGCTCGACAATGGTGGCCCGGATCGGATGCCCTTCGAGAGGAATCGTCACCGTCTCTCCCATGCGGTCGGGGCCACCCTTGACCAGCGCCATCGCGATCGAGCGCTCACAATTCGCGCTGTAGTAGCTTGAGGTCACATGGCCGATCATGGTCATCGGTGGTGCTGGTTTCAGCTCCGCCACGATCTGCGCACCCTCGGGAATGACCTCCTCCGGTTTCTCGGTCAGAAGCCCAACCAGGCGCTTCCGGTCCGGCTTAACCAGATCTTCTCGGACGAGTGACCGCTTGCCGACGAAATCGGGTTTCTTCTTCGAGATGATCCAGTCCATCTCGAGGTCCGTCGCGGCGACAGTGCCGTCGGTTTCCTGGCCTACGATGATGAAGCCAACTTCCGCGCGGAGCACGTGCATCGCTTCTGTCCCATAGGGGGTAATGCCGTATGGCTCCCCCGTCTCCATCAGCGTCTCCCAGAGGGCGAGGCCGTAACGGGCGGGCACGTTGATTTCGTAGGCATGCTCTCCCGTGAAGGAGATGCGGAAGACCCGTGCGTTCAGCCCGGCGACCGTGCCTTCCCGCATGGACATGAACGGGAACGCGTCGTCAGAGAGATCGATGTCGTCGCACAGCTCGGCCAAAAGCTCCCGGCTCTTGGGCCCGCAGATCGACACGACCGCCCACTGTTCCGTGACCGAGGCGAAGCGCACGTCCAACTCCGGCCACTCGGTCTGGGACCATTCCTCCAGCCAGTCGAGCACCCGGGCGGCACCGCCGGTTGTCGTCGTCATGTGGAAGTGGTTCTCGGCGATGCGGGTGGTGACACCGTCGTCCATCACCATGCCGTCTTCTTTGAGCATGAGCCCGTAGCGGCAACGGCCGACCCCGAGTTTCAGCCAGGCATTCGTGTAGATCCGGTTGAGGAACTCGGCTGCGTCCGCGCCCTGGATGTCGATCTTGCCGAGTGTGCTGGCATCCATGATACCGACAGCGTTCCGGGCGGCGAGGCACTCACGGTTCACTGCATCCGCCATCTTCTCCCCATCCTTGGGGAAGTACCAGGCGCGCATCCATTGGCTCACATGCTCGAACTTGGCGCCGTTCGAACGGGCCCAGGGGTCTGTCGGTGTGAGTCGTGTCGGGTCGAACAGCGCGCCGACATCGCGACCGCCATAGGCGCCGATCGTCGACGGTGTATAGGGCGGACGGAACGTCGTGGTCCCCACCCCGGGGATCGGGGCGCCGAGCACGTCGGCGAGGATGGCCAGGGCGGCGATGTTGGAGGTCTTGCCCTGATCGGTCCCCATGCCGGTCGTTGTGTAGCGTTTCAGATGCTCGACAGAGATGTAGCCTTCCCGAGCGGCCAACTGCACGTCCGCCGCGGTGACATCGTTCTGGAAGTCGACGAAGTGCTTCGCCCCACGCCCGAGAGGTTTCAGACCCGGGACGACCCAAAGCGGCTGAATGGTCGTTTGCGCCGGCTCTTCCGCAGCCGGAACAGCAACTTCGACACCGTTGAAGCCAGCCGCCGCTGCCGCTTCCCGGCCGACCTTATCGCCTTCGGCGAGGCCATCGGAGAGTGCGAAAGTCCCATTCGCCATACCGGCCGAGGCTTCAGCCTGCACGACGAGACCAGGCACAAAGGCGGCGATATCGTCCCGCCAAGTGAGCTTGCCACGGCTTTGCGAGTGGAGGTGTACCGTCGGGGTCCAGCCGCCGGACATGGCGATCAGATCGCAGTCGACGTCGATCCGGCCGGTCCCAACGCCCCCTTCCGTCAAGGGCGCCAAGGAGACTTCCTTGACCCGTCGGCCACCGCGCGTCGCGACGATGCCATGGGCGGGGTAGACGACGATTCCCCGGTCCCGGGCAGCCGCGACCAAGCCAGCGGCGGCCTCCGCCCGGACGTCGACGATTGTAACGAACGCCGCCCCCGCATCCTTGGCGGAGATTGCCGTCCGGTAGGCGTCGTCGTTGTTGGTGAACACAACGATCTTGTCGCCGGGTACCACACCGTACCGGGTGACGTAGCCTCGGACTGCCGATGACAGCATAACGCCCGGCCGATCGTTGTCGGCGAAGACCAAGGGCCGCTCGATGGCGCCCGTCGCCAGGACCACCTGCTTCGCCCGGATGCGCCACGAGCGCTGGCGGGGCAGATGCGCGGGCGCGTCCGGGCCGAGGTGGTCCGTCACACGCTCGAAAGCCAGCAGGTAGTTGTGGTCGTGGTAGTCCGCGACCGTGGTCCGGGGGAGCAGCGTGACCTCCGGCATGGCGGCCAGTTCCGCCACAGCGGCCTCGATCCACGCCTGAGACGTCTCTCCGCCAACGCGCACATCGTTCTCGGACTGGAGGGCGCCGCCGAAGCTGGCCTGCTCATCCGCCAGGATGACCCGCGCACCGCTCCGTCCGGCGGCCAGAGCGGCGGCCAGTCCGGCGGGTCCACCACCAACCACCAGCACGTCGCAATGGGCGTGGCGTTTCTCGTACCGGTCGGGATCCCGCTCCGACACCGCCTTGCCGAGACCCGCTGCATGGCGGATGAAGTGCTCGTATTTCTCCCACCAACTCGCCGGCCACATGAACGTCTTGTAGTAGAAGCCGGCGGGGAAGAAGCGGGATAGAGCGGAGTTGATGGCGCCCACGTCCGCATCAAGCGACGGCCACCGGTTCTGGCTTTCGGCCACCAGCCCATCATAAAGCTCGATCTGCGTCGCCCGGATGTTCGGCTCTCCCCGGTCGCCGACGCCAAGCTGGATGATCGCGTTCGGCTCTTCCGAGCCGAGGCCGACAATGCCCCGGGGCCGGTGGTACTTGAAGCTCCGGCCGACGAGATGGATGTCGTTGGCGAGCAGGGCCGAGGCAAGCGTATCGCCCGAGTATCCCGTGAAGGTATTTCCGTCGAACGTGAACCGGAACGGGCGTTCCCGGTCGATCCGGCCCCCTTCGGCCCGGCGGTTTCTTTGGGTGCTCACGCGCCGTCTCCTTCACTCGACGCGGCTTCGCCTTTCGCATTGGCCTCGGCGGCGGTCTGCCGGCGCCAATTGCTCTCATAGGCGGCTTTGCCTTCCGGGGACGACGGCAGGGAGCCCATCGGGTAGATCTCGATGATCTCGCTGGTGACCGTGTCCCGCACCATGTTGAACCAGCGGCGGCAGCCGCGCGCGTGTGACCAGCGCTCCAGATACACACCCTTGGGGTTGTGGTTCAGGAACAGGTACTCCGACCATTCCCGGTCGCTCAACGCATCGGCATTGAGAGGACGAAGCTTGTGCGCCTCTCCACCGTAGTGGAACTCGGTTTCTTCCCGCTCGCCGCACCATGGGCATCGGATCATAAGCATCTTCCGGTCTCCCTTAGTGCGCGACGCCGGCGGCGCCGTGTTCGTCGATCAGGTATCCGCCCTCGAACCGCTTCAGCGAGAACGGGCCCGCAATGTCATTCGGCTCATCCCGGGCAACGAGGTCGGCGAAGACATGGCCGGAGCCCGGTGTCGCCTTGAAGCCGCCGGTTCCCCAACCGCAGTTGAAGTACAATCCGTCCACCTCGGTCTTGGAGATGATGGGGGAGGCGTCGGGGCAGGTGTCCACGATGCCGCCCCAGGTCCGCAGGACCCGCAGT
This sequence comes from Thalassobaculaceae bacterium, assembly GCA_963691835.1. Taxonomy (GTDB): domain Bacteria; phylum Pseudomonadota; class Alphaproteobacteria; order Thalassobaculales; family Thalassobaculaceae. Next base: position 280,537 of record OY829383.1, on the reverse strand, counting down.
CGCGAGAAGATGGGATAAAGCTCCACCGCCGCCGCCAGCATATGCTCAATCACCGGGAGCGATCCGCGCTGTCCGAAGGAGTTGAAGGCATCCGTCCCGGCCCCCATGACCAGCTCGCCTTTGTCGGACTGGCTGACATACATGTGGACGGCGTTTGACATGATCACCGTGTCGCAGATTGGCTTGATGGGTTCCGACACAAGCGCCTGAAGCGGCCGACTTTCCACCGGAAGGCGCACGCCGGCCATGCCCGCCAGGAGGCCGGAATGGCCGGAGGCGACGCATGCCACCTTCTTCGCCTTAATCGTACCCTTGGTGGTCTCGACACCCGTGACCCGGCCGCCGTCACGGTGAATGGCCGTCACCTCACAGTTCTGAATGATGTCTACACCCAAGGCATCGGCTGCCCGCGCGTATCCCCAGGCAACCGCATCATGCCGGGCTGTGCCGCCACGCTGTTGGAAGAAGCCGCCCATCACCGGGTAACGGATCGTCGGATCCGTGTTGATGATCGGCACAATCTCTTTGATCTGGGCTGGGGTTTTGACCTCGGAGTCGATGCCGTTCAGACGGATGGCCTCGACCCGGCGGGTCATCTGCCGCAGCTCGTGCTCGCTGTGGGCGAGGGTGAGGACGCCGCGCTGGCTGAACATGACGTTGAAATTGAGCTCCTGGGACAGACCCTCCCAAAGCTTCAGCGCATGCTCATAGATCGCCGCACTCTCATCCCACAGATAGTTGGAGCGGATGATGGTTGTGTTCCGGCCGGTATTGCCGCCGCCGAGCCACCCCTTCTCAAGGACCGCCACATTCGTAATCCCATGGACGGAGGCCAAGTAGTAGGCGGTCGCCAGCCCATGTCCACCGCCACCGACGACGATCACGTCATACTCGGCCTTCGGTTCAGGCGCGCGCCACGCCCGCTGCCAGTCTTGATGATAGGCCAGCGCATTGCGCACCAAGCTCCAGACGGAATAGCGGGTCTTTCCCGACTGGCCGAGCCAGTCCGTGCCCCCATCGTTCCCCATCGTCGTATTCTCCAACACCGGCTCGCCGGACTTAAGTGTTCGGAGTTTGGCTGGATCGTCCAGCGACGTTCGACCGAGTGCGACATCCCGTGACGTCGCGGGAACAAGCAGGACCTCTTCAAATCCGCAGTTTTCTAGGGGTGACCGATCAGGCGGGGTCGGCGGCCCCGTTCTTGCCAACGGGCTCGACCGGCTCCAGTGGCCGGACGATCAAGGTGCCCTGGTCGACATCTATGATCTCCACCGGATGACCCTCCGGCAGTGAGATCGGGTCTTCCGCCCGGACGAACCAGATCGTGGTGTCGTTCAGTTTCGCTTGGGCTTCGCCCACGAGCATCGGCTGGACCAGCGTGGCGCGCTTGCCTTTCATCGCCGCCATACGGTCGTTGAGGTTCGGATGATCGGTCGCGATCGGGTGCTTGCGGTACCAGCGGCGCCAGCCAAACGTCGTCGCGATCGCCAAGGGCGCGTAGATCAGGAGCTGTAACCGCCAATCCATTTCCGGAAAGACAATCACGATCAGGCCCATCAGACCCGCGGTGACAGCGGGAAACAGGAAGAACGTGGTCGGGGCGATGATCTCAACGCCGCCCAGCATCACGCCAAGCGCCCACCAATGCCATGGTGTGATGTCCTGAAGGACCCAGCCGATATACGCGTCCATTCACCCTCCCGGGAGCTAGCCGAAACCGGAGCTTAACATTGAATGGCTGGGCGTCAGGAAGGCTTCTGATCCCACGGGCCCCGGGGCTCTTGGGAGTCGCCGCTGCCGCCACTCAACGCCGATTTCGCGAGCTCGGCCACACCGCCGATCGAGGAAAGCAAACCGGTCGCCTCCATGGGCAGAAGAATGACCTTTTGGTTGTTCGCTTCCGCAAGTTTTTGGAACGCGTCAACGTATCGCTGGGCGATGAAGTAGTTCACCGCCTGGGGGCTGCCTTCAGAGATTGCCTGCGACAGGGATTCCGTCGCCTTGCCTTCCGCCTTGGCCTCCCGCTCCCGTGCCTCCGCGTCCCGGAAAGCCGCTTCTTTCCGTCCTTCGGCCTGAAGGATTGCGGACTGCTTCTCACCCTCTGCGCGGAGGATGGCAGCTTGCTTGTCGCCCTCGGCCTGAAGGACTTCGGCCCGTTTCTGACGCTCGGCCCGCATCTGTTGGTTCATGGCGGAGACGAGGTCGGCGGGGGGCGTCAGATCCTTGATCTCGATCCGGGTGACTTTCACGCCCCAAGGATTTGTCGCGTTGTCGATCACTCGGAGAAGCTTGTCGTTGATCTCATCCCGGCGGGAAAGCACGTCGTCGAGCGCCATGGAGCCGATGACCGAGCGAATGTTGGTCATCGCCAGTGCTGTCATCGATTGCTCAAGATCGTTGACCTCGTAGGCTGCCTTGGCAGCGTCGATCACCTGGAAGAACACGATGCCGTCGGCCGTGACTGTCGCGTTGTCCATGGTGATGACGTCCTGACCCGCGATGTCGAGAACGGTTTCCCGCATGGACAGACGCGTGCCGACCTTGTCGATGAACGGTACGATAAGATGAAGACCGGGCCTGAGTGTCCGCGTATAGCGGCCAAAACGTTCGACGGTCCACTCCATCGCCTGGGGGACGATCTTCACCGCGTTGTAGAGGACCAGGAAGCCGACGACGGCGACCGCGATCACGAATACGAGAAACGGGCTCGGCTGGAACGCTTCCATGGTCAAACCTCTCAGATGGTGGCGGCCAGAGGCCTGGAGGTCATAAGGGGGCGCCGGGCAAGCATGTCAAGCAGGCTCGCACCTTGGGGAGTGCCATGGGGAGCAACATGGGGCGTACCGGACTGGGCACCTCAATCCTCGAGCCAGTTGGTCAGAGCCGCGCGGTAGGAGGCCAATTCATCTGACAAAGCCCCGATCTTGGCCCGCCTTTCGCGCCAAGCCGTCACCCGGTCCGGCCACGTCACGGTCAGCCCCATGTGGGGCTTGAGCGCCTCGATCCATGTGAAGGACATCGGGAAGCCGCAGTCCGCGAGCGACAGTGGGCTGTCGTCGTTACTTTCCGCACCAAGCAACGTGCCCAATTGACCCAAGCGTTGGGAGAGTGCCATCGACTGCGCCGCCAACACCTCATCCGGCAACGGCTGCCGTCCCTTCAGATAAGGAAACAGCTTCCGGAGTTCCGGTTCCAGCCGCGTGTCATGAAACCGGGAGAGCTCTCTGACCTTGGCGCGGTCTCGGGGATCGCTTGGCAACAGGGGCGGCTCGGGAAAGACCTCCTCAAGATGCTCCGCGATGGCTTCGCTGTCGCCGAGGAGGAGGCCGTCGTGCTCGAGTGCTGGGATGTTGCCTGACGGAACGACCTCCTTGTAAGCGTCCGATCCGTACCCTCCCGGCGGCGGCACTTCCGTCCAATCCAGCTTCTTGTATCGGAGCACGACACGCAGCTTCGCGCAGTAGAGGCTTGGGGGAATGCTGTAGAGAACGATGCCCGTCATTCTGGCCGCCCATCCGAGTGTGTCGATCCGACAGAGAGGGCCGAGGTTAGCACGCCCGGGCCTATGAGGAGCCGCCTTTCCAGAACGCGATAATGGGCCGAAAAACGTCACTGCCGGTGTCGGTTTGCGAACAGCAGTCTTCCTTATACCTCAATATCTTAGCTTCTATCGGAGATGGTACAGGCCGGTACATTTGTCCCAGTTCAGATCAGGCGGTCTAGGATGTCTGTCAGCCACATTGAATCCCTTGAGGATCCGGTTCTTGATGCGGTTCGGCACTACCGATTGAATCGTCTATGCGGGGTCTTGGCGGCGGCGGATGTGGACGTTGCGGTTCTCAGCAATCCCGTCTCGCTCCAGTTCGCCATCGATTTCGAAGAGTACCAGTCCTTCCAATCCAGAATCCCAACCTTCAGCGTCATGGTTTGGGCGGATGGGCACGTGGCTTCGTGCGGCTCCTATATGCAGGAAAGCCCCTTGGTCGGGGAGTATCTGCCCTCCTTGAACCTGTCTCATTTCGACGGCGGCCTCGACCTGACCGACCGGGCCCGGCAGTTCGCGGACCTTCTCCGCTCCCGGTTCACAGGGCGCGCCCGTGTGGCGCTTGAGCGGTTCGACGCCAGTGTGGTTCAGGCGTTCCTGGAGGTCGGTTTCGAGGTTGTCGACGCGGGCGGTCTGATGGAGAAGGCACGGTCGATCAAGTCGCCCGAGGAAGTGTCGTTGATCCGCCGGGCGGTTGAGGTCGCGGGGCTCGGCATTGACGCAATGAAGCGGTGGCTTCGGCCGGGGGTCACGGAAAACGAAGTGTGGGCGCAACTTCACGCCGTCAACATCGCCCATGGGGGCCGCTGGATCGACGGCCGCATGCTGGCGTCCGGCCCCCGGACAAATCCCTGGCTCCAGGAGGCGACTGACCGTGTGATCCAGGCGGGGGACATGGTGTCCTTCGACACGGACATGGTCGGGCCGCACGGATACTTCGCGGATGTGTCCCGCGCTTGCATTTGCGGTGATGGGCCGGCCACCGCGGCGCAACGGGACCTGCATCGCCGGGCTCAGGACGAGATCGCGTACAACATGGACATGGTGCGCCCGGGCCTCGGCTTCCGGGAGTTCTCGGAGAAGGCGTTCAGGCAGCCGCCCCCGTTTCGCGCGCACCGCTATCCCTGCCTCGCGCATGGCGCGGGGATGAGCGATGAGTGGCCCAAGATCGCCCATTGGGAAGACTGGCCCCACGACGGCTACGACGGTGAGATCGAAGCCGGCATGGTCATGTGCATTGAAAGCTTCGTCGGTTCGGAGACCGGTGGTGAAGGCGTGAAGCTGGAACAGCAGGTTCTGGTGACGGAAACGGGCACCGAAATCCTGTCGACGGTCCCGTTCGACGAGGCCTTGTCCTAGCCGACGTATGGCTGGGGACTGATGCGGGGCCCTGTCAAACCAGCATATTAAGGTAGGAGCCCGGAGGGGCGGCGGGGTCGATGTTGTCGTTGGCGACGAGAGAGAGCAGTCGGGCGATCTGCTGATCGATCTCTTGCTCCGTTTCCGCCGTCTTCAGCCTGAATCCCGGCCGGGGTCGGGAGACCTCGATCTCTTCACGTTGACCGGGCTGCGGGACCCCCGTGAGGCGCTCAATCACGGCGCGGCCGGCCGGCCGGCCAACCTGTGTGCCCCGTTGTTCGGGGAGCCTCGGTCCTGTGGGTGTCAGGGACATTCCCAAGTTCTCCATTCGATCGGCTGGCGCAATCTACACGGAATCCGCCGATTGAGCGAGGCGTATACGACCTGTCACGACTAGAGCCGTGCGCGTCTCTGTTGCAGAGTACGAGACAGTTTTCGAAGGATCGGAGCCGCGCTTGGCTGACCTGCACATCACGAACGGTGACAGTGCCGCCAACATCCTGATGGACAGCCATATTTCGGGGGATGTGCTTCCTTGGCGTGATCCCATGCATCACGGACCGTTTCCGGCCGGTCTCGATCTGGCGGACCTTAGCTCGGTCAGGGCTCGGTACCTTGCTGGGCCGTCTCTAGACGTTGGCGACGTCGAGCGCGATTTTAGACTTCGGGACGACCGTCTGCGCGCTGCCGCCTCATATGACCGCGTTGTCCTTTGGTTTGAACATGATCTGCTGGATCAGCTCCAGATCCTGCAGCTTTTGGATTGGTTCGGGCGGGCGGAACTGGGATCCACGCATCTTGAGCTGATCTGCATCGACCGGTTTGACGGCGTTGAGCCGTTCCGCGGCATCGGCCAGTTGAATCCGGATCAGATGGCCTCACTCACCTCTGTCCGTCAGCCTGTAACCTCGGACCAGATTGCTTTGGCAACAACGGGATGGGCCGCATTCCGCTCGTATGATCCTCGGGATCTGGAAGGGTTCCTGGCGGGTGACCTCACGCCGTTGCCGTTCCTTTCTGCCGCCCTCCACCGTCATTTGGAGGAGTATCCTTGGCTGGCTTCTGGCCTTACCCGGACGGAGCGTCAGATCATGTCGTTGGTGGCCTCCGGTGTTTCGGGGCCGGGTCGGTTGTTCGCCAACAATATGGATTTGGAAGACGCCTACTTCATCGGAGATTGGCGCACGTTCCAGATCATCTCTGATCTGTGTGTGGGTGAGGAGCCATTGTTGAGTTGTGAAACCGGGCCTTTCTGGCATCCGCCCAACGCGGCGCGCGGTCGGGATGCTTTTCTTGGCCAGCAGCTTCGGTTGACCGAGGTGGGAGAGACGGTGCTGTCGGGCAAAAGATCGGCGTTCGATATGGTGACGCGGGATTACTGGCTCGGTGGCGTCCATCTTCGCTCCGGCCAGCGGCTGTGGACGTGGGACGCGGGCGCGGGCCGGTTGGCCGTCAGGACAGACTAGGCGCGGCTGTACCGCCCCGGCCGGACGGCCTTCCGCGCTGGTTTTTGGATCGTCGTTCAGGCGAGGCGGGGGGCATCTTCGGGTCGTCTCTGATTTGCCCGGCAAGGGTCAGTTGGCCGCCGCCTCGGGTCCACCGGACAGTTTGCTGGCCAGTGACGCCTCCAGAAACAAATCGATGTCACCGTCCAGCACCCCAGAGGTGTTCGACGTTTCAGTATTGGTCCGGAGGTCCTTCACCATCTGATAGGGCTGAAGAACGTAGGACCGGATCTGATGGCCCCAGCCGATGTCGGACTTGGTGGCCTCGATCGCGTTTGCCTCCTCTTCCCGGCGCTGAAGCTCCCGCTCGTACAGCCGTGCCTTAAGCATATCCATGGCCGTCGCCCGGTTCCGGTGCTGGGACCGGTCGTTCTGGCACTGAACCACGATTCCCGTCGGCTCATGGGTGATACGGACCGCGCTGTCCGTTCGGTTGACGTGCTGTCCACCCGCGCCCGACGCCCGGTAGGTATCGATCCGAAGGTCCTTTTCCTCGATGACGATGTCGATCGAGTCATCGATCACCGGATAGATCCAGATCGAGGAGAAACTCGTGTGACGGCGCGCCTGGCTGTCATATGGCGAGATCCGGACGAGGCGGTGCACGCCGCTTTCCGTCTTGAGCCAGCCATAAGCGTTGTGGCCGGTGACTTTGATCGTCGTCGACTTGATGCCCGCTTCTTCGCCGGAACTCTCTTCCAGAAGGTCGACCTTGTAGCCGTGGCCCTCACACCAGCGTGTGTACATGCGCAACAGCATCTGGGCCCAGTCCTGGGCCTCCGTACCGCCAGCACCCGCATGGACCTCAAGATAGCAGTCGTTCGAGTCCGCCTCGCCGGACAGAAGGCTCTCAAGCTGTTTCTTCGCACACTCTTCCCGGAGCGCGGCGAGTGACGCCTCGGCCTCGATGACCACGTCCTTGTCGTCTTCCGCCTCTCCCAGTTCGATGAGCTCCAACGCCTCGTCGAGCTCCCGGACCAGCCGGTCGATATCGGCGATCCCCTTCTCGAGTTGGTTCCGCTCACGAAGCAGCGCCTGCGCCTTCTCAGGGTCGTTCCAGAGATCCTGATCGTTGGTGAGGGCGTTCAGCTCATCAAGGCGTATTTTGGCCGCATCGTAGTCAAAGAAACCTCCGCATCAGCTCGATGGACTGGCGGATCTCTTCGGCGGTGGCGGCGATCTCGGCGCGCATATGCCGGCCTCCTCAATTCATTGATTGTTTGGAACGGATTTCGAGCGGGCCGCCCTTAATATAGGCCTGTCGCGCCGTCCGCAACCGAGGGCCGGGAGGCCGCTGGCGGGGGCCAAGGCAGGGGGCTCCCGAGAACGGGTGCGACCGTCGCCGGCGGAAGCGATGGTCGGAGGGCCGTCACGGACGGCTCCGTACCCGGCTTGAACGCTTCTTCAATAACGTCCGAGTCTCCGGGACGTGCCGCCATGCCGGTTTCCCGGTCGATCCGAACAAACCGAATGCCGGGTGGACGCCGGAAGGGGGTTGCGGGGGCCTCGGCCAAGGCCTTCTCCATAAATCTCTTGAATATTGGGACCGCTACGGACGACCCGCTTTCCCGTGGTCCCAACGTCCGGGGCTGGTCGAACCCGACATAGGTGCCGACGGCAAGATCAGGGGAGAAGCCCACGAACCATGCGTCGAACGCGTCGTTGGTCGTGCCCGTCTTTCCGCCCATGGGTTTGCCGATGGTCGAAATGCGGCGCCCGGTGCCGCGGTCGATAACGCCCTTCAGCATCCAGGTGACCTGAAAGGCGGAAGCGGGATCGGTCAACCGGCGGCGGGTGTCCGGAAGCTCTGGGACCGGCTGAGGGGTCCAGGTGACCGCGCGGCACCCTCTGCAATCCCGGTTGTCATGGCGGAAGATGGCCTTGCCCGTCCGGTCTTGGATACGGTCGATGAAGGTCGGAACAATCTCGCGGCCGCCATTGACCAGCATCGCATAGCCCGTCGTCATCCGGAGAAGCGTGGTCTCACCCGCCCCCAATGACATGGAGAGCTGCTCGCTGAGGCGGTTGTCGATGTTGAACCGGTCCGCGATGTCGACGACCGGTGGCATCCCGAGTTGCTGAGCGACCCGCACGGTCATCAGGTTGCGGGACTTTTCCAATCCGACACGGAGCGGGGTCGGGCCGTAGAACTTGTCCGTGTAGTTCGACGGCTTCCATTTGCCGAGCCCGGGTCCCTGATCGATCACGATTGGGCCGTCCTCGACGATCGAGGCCGGTGTGAAATCCTTCTCGATCCCGGCGAGGTAGACGAAGGGCTTGAAGGCGGAGCCGGGCTGGCGGGAGGCTTGGGTCGCACGGTTGAACTGGCTTTCCGCATGCGACCAGCCGCCGGACATCGCAAGCACCCGGCCGGTATGCGGATCCAATGCGACGATGCCGCCCTCGATCTCCGGGACCTGCCGCAAACCGTAGGTCCCCGGCTCGTACGCGGTCTCGCCGTCCGGGGAGGTCTCCACGGCCTCGACCAGAATCACGTCGCCGGGGGTCAACACCTGATCGGCACGCTTCACCGAACCGCCGACGCGTTGATCCTCTTTCCACTCCCGGGCCCATTTCAACTCGGAGAGCGGAAGGACGCCCAAGGTGCCGTCCGGAAACCCGATCTGGACCGCTTCGGCTTCAACGATCAAGGCGAGTGCCATACGCCACGGGTCAAGAGCTCCCTTGGGCCGCTCAACCGCTTCCAGAGCTTGGCCCCAGCCTGCAACGACCGGAAGCGTCGAAACCGGCCCCCGCCAACCGTGCCGGCGGTCGTAAGACTGCAAACCGTATCGCAAGGCCGCTTCCGCATACCGCTGAAGTTCTGGGTCCAAGGTCGTGCGAACGGACAGGCCGCCGCCGTAGGCACCGCTCTCCCCAAGCCGGTCAACCAGCTCGCGCCGGACTTCCTCTGCGAAGTACTCGGCGGTCGCGATCTCGGTTCTGGACGGCGGGCGGATGGTCAGCGGTCGTGCCTTCGCCGCTTCGCCGTCAGCTGCGGATACGAAGCCGTTCTCCACCATCTGTCCGATGACCCAATCGCGCCGTGTCTTCGCGGCTTGAGCCTTGCGGACGGGGTGATAGTTGTTCGGCGCTTTTGGCAACGCGGCGAGATAGGCCGCCTCCTCGACACTCAACTCATCCAGCGATTTATCGAAGTAGTTGAGAGCCGCGGCCGCCACACCGTAGGAGCGGAAACCGAGATAGATCTCGTTGAGATAGAGTTCCAGGATCCGGTCTTTGGTGAAGGCCCGCTCAATCCGGAAGGCGAGGATCGCTTCCTTCGCCTTTCGCTCGATCGACGTCTCGTTGGTCAACAGGAAGTTCTTGGCGACCTGCTGAGTGATGGTCGACGCTCCGCGTGGCCGGCGCTTGCCGTAGTTCTTGATATTGTCGACGATCGCCACCCCGAGGCTAATGAAATCGATGCCCGGGTGGTTGTAGAAGTTCTTGTCCTCAGCAGACAGGAAGGCGTGGATGATCCGTTTCGGCATGGCGCTGACCGGAACGAAAACCCGCTTTTCCTTGGCGTATTCGGTCAGCAGTCGCCCGTCGCCGGCGTGTACCCGCGTGACCACAGGCGGATCGTAGTCCGCGAGTTGGCGATAGTCCGGCAGTCCCCGGCCATAGTGATACAGCCCCCAGACGCCCAAGGCGCCGCCGCCAAGAGCCATGAGCACGAACAGTGAGAACAGGATTAGCAGCCAACGCATGCAAATCGACTCCGGAAACCGGAAAAGGATCGCCCCGTCATTCCCATGTAGGGATTGACTCTTGGTCTATCACCTATCGTATCCGAACTATACGCAGACTGTGTCACCAATGCGGTGATGCCTGAAGGGGTGTGTCCGTTGAGTGACGCCCTGACCGGCTCTAGCGGTTACTGGCGTTGTGCCGCGCGAACCTTCTCAAAATAGGTGTCGACGCCCGCGACAATGGCGGCAGAAATCCGTTCACGATGCTGGGTCGAGCGCAGGAGCCGCTCATCCTCGCGATTGGACATGAAGCCCATCTCAACCAGGACCGACGGTACGTCCGGGGCCTTGAGGACAGCGAAGCCGGCAAACCGATGGGGCCGCTTCAACGTCTTAACCCGGCCGTCCAATGTGTCGACCAGCATCTCGGCGAAACGGGCGGACTGGTTCATGGTATCTCGCTGGATAAGGTCGATCAGAATGCCTGCCAGCTCGGGCGTTGCGTCGGCGATGGTGACACCGGCGATGCTGTCGGCGGCATTCTCCTGGCGGGCCAGCGCTTCGGCTTCTTTGTCCGAGGCGGTCTCGGACAGCGTGTAGACAGAAGCCCCCCGAAGCCGGCGGTCTCCGATGGAGTCGGCGTGCAGCGAGATGAAGAGGTCCGCATCGACCTCCCGGGCGACTTTGACCCGCTGACGGAGAGCAATGAAGATGTCCCGATTCCGGGTCATCGTCACCCTGTAGCGGCCGGTGTTCTCCAACTGACGCTTAAGGATCCGGGCGGTTTCCAGCGCGATCGTTTTCTCATAGATGCCTGTGACACCGATGGCGCCTGGATCAACACCCCCATGTCCTGGGTCGAGAACGATATGACGCTTTGCGCCCTTCGGAGCGCGCGGTCTTGGGAGTGGGAGTGGCACGCCGCCGGGACGCGCGACAGCGGCACTCTGTGTCGAGGGCCGGGGGGCGCCCGTTTCGCGGGGGGCGGTTGCCGTTGGCTTTGTTTTCGCCAGGGTCTTTGCCCGGATACTGACCTGAGCCGCAGATTCCGCAAGGAACTGTTGCCGTCCGATGGGCTTCAGATCGATGACCAGGCGATGGCCGAATTGGGTGTCGGGTGCCACGGGGAAAGCCGCCGCCACACCAAGAGCGCGGGACACATCAAGCACGATGCGTGAGGTGCCCGACCGGAAGAGGCCGTATCGGTACCCGGCGAGCCCGTCCACGAGATAGGCGGGGCGGCCGGCAGGCATGCGGAAAGTGGCTTCCGGCAGATCGATGACGATCCGATAGGGGTCGGCCAAGGTGAAGATTGTGGGGCGGACGGGGCTCGAAAGATCGATGACAACGCGGACCTTGTCCGGGTGAGCACCGAATCGGATGCCCTCGACGTCGAGAGCGCTCACTGGTGAGGCGGTGATCCAGGCGAAAAGCAAACCAGCCACCGCCATGGCCTTCGCCACGGTGCGGCGGCAACTTGCCTGCACGCCAAGGACGTTGAAGATCCGGGTCACCATAGTCCGGAGTGTATCGAGCCGAATCGGCACAGGCAACGATCTTGTCGTCGAATCAGCCTCATATGGGCAAAACTTCGTTTCATTCGTCAATATTGGCCGGGTGCTCTGGACGTGAGACCAGACAGTTGCCGGCAAACGTGATGAAAGGATTGTTCGTTGGTTGACGAACGACTATGTTCGAAGGGCGTCGGGTCCGGAAGCACCCGCGCCCCCGGAGGTTCGATTGGCAGAGCGCCAGGCGCCCCGGGTTACGACCTTCGCGAGGCGGCCCGATGCCGCTCCCGCACAGACTAGGAACTGTTTTTCGCTACCATGCGCGTTGGGACTCCATTCACCTCTGCCAGCGATACCCGAGGCCTCTCGGTCGCCCGCATGTCGGGCGCCGGCTTCGGCGTTTCGGGAGGTTGGTCCCATCCATACCTTGACGCGGTTCGCCGCGGACCGTCGGCAGCCCTGAGCGAGAGCGGCGTGCCGGCCCAACCCTTTCGACCGACCAACCTGATCACTGCCTGTCCACCCTTATCGGGACTCAGGCGCAGATTAAGGCTGTCTCCGACCCGCGCGCGCCCGGACGCACGGCTCTCTGAGAGTGGATCACGATTGTCGGTCCCGGAGTCATCCCCACATGAAGAAGAGAATGCTCATAGACGCCACCCAGCCCGAAGAGACGCGGGTGGTGCTGATCGGCGACCGGAACAAGATCGAAGATTTCGACTTCGAGGCCGCCTCCAGAAAGCAGCTCAAAGGTAACATCTATCTCGCCCGGGTCACCCGGGTGGAGCCGTCGCTGCAAGCCGCCTTTGTTGAGTATGGCGGCAACCGTCATGGCTTCCTCGCCTTTGGCGAAATCCATCCTGACTACTACCGGATTCCCATGGAGGACCGGGAGGCGTTGCTTGCCGAGGAGGCTGCGGCAAGCCGGGCGGCAGCGGAAGAGGATGATGCCTACGATGATGAGGACGGTGAGGACGATGAAGACGAGGCGGAAGCCGTAGAGACGGCGGGCGCCGCGTCGATCGACGAGCCGGTCGACGACGAAGATGATGCGGTTGAGGCTTCCGATGACCAAGGCGGCGATGTGTCCGCCGATATCGATGCTGACGAAGACGCACCGGTGGTCGTCGACGTCGACTATGAAGAGGTCGACGCAGGAGCCGAGACGGTCGCGCAGCGCGATGATGATGAGGCACCGGCTGCAGCGGTTGAGGACGAGGAAGAAGACGAAGAGTCTTCGGTCGATGCCTCCGGCGACGACGATCCGGTTGCCGTTCAGGGCGAAGAGGATACGGAGTCCCCCGAGGCTGACGTCGCCTCCGCTTCGGACGAGAGCGAGGATGACGCCGCGCCAGAGTCCGGCTCGGAAGAGGGTTCTGCCGGGGCCGAGAGCGAAGATAGCACCACGGTCGCCGCGTCCGCTGCCGTGGAGGAGGTGAGTGAGCAGGCGCCGAGACCGCGCCGCCGCCGCCGCCGTCGCCCGGATAGTGCGGGTGGCGATTCCGGTGACATGGATGAAGAGCGCGCGGCCAGACGGCGGATGCAACGGCGCTACAAAATCCAGGAAGTGGTGACCCGGCGCCAGATCATGCTCGTCCAGGTCGTCAAGGAGGAGCGGGGCAACAAGGGTGCTGCGCTGACGACCTACCTGTCTTTGGCGGGCCGCTACTGCGTTCTGATGCCAAACACGCCGCGCGGCGGTGGTGTCAGCCGGAAGATCACCAGTGCGGGCGACCGCAAGCGGCTGAAAGGCATTGTCGAAGGCTTGGACGTGCCGGAGGGCATGGCTGTGATCGTCCGGACGGCGGGCAGTGAGCGGACCAAGACCGAGATCAAGCGGGACTACGAATATCTGCTGCGCCTGTGGGATGAGATCCGGGAGTCCACGCTTCAATCCACCGCGCCGTGCCTGATCTATGAAGAGGCGAACCTCATCAAGCGCTCGATCCGCGACCTGTATGCGCGGGACATCGACGAGGTGCTCGTCGAGGGGGACGAGGGTTACAAGACCGCCAAGGGCTTTATGAAGACCTTGGTGCCGAGCCACGCGAAGCGGGTTCAGCCTTACAAGACTGTCGGTGTGCCGCTGTTCCAGCGCTATCAGGTCGAGTCTCAACTCGATGCGATCCACAGCCCCACGGTGCAGCTTCGGTCGGGGGGCTACATCGTCATCAACGAGACTGAAGCGTTGGTGGCGATCGACGTGAACTCCGGCCGTGCGACACGTGAGCGGAACATCGAGGAAACGGCAACCCGCACAAATCTGGAAGCTGCCGAAGAGATCGCCCGCCAGCTTCGTCTGCGGGATCTCGCCGGTCTTGTCGTGATCGACTTCATTGATATGGAGGAGAACCGGAACCAGTCCGCGGTCGAACGCCGGTTCAAGGACGCTATGAAGTCCGACCGGGCCCGCATTCAGGTGGGCCGGATCAGCCATTTCGGCCTTCTGGAGCTGTCCCGTCAGCGGCTTCGCCCAAGCATCGGCGAGGCGAGCTCCATGCCGTGCCCGCACTGCGGCGGGACGGGGCGCATCCGCTCCACGGAGTCCATGGCACTCCATGTTCTGCGGGCGATTGAAGAGGAAGGCATGCGCCAACGCGCCTCGACGATCGCTGTCCATCTGGCCTCCTCGGTCGGCTTCTACATCATGAACAAGAAGCGGGACGCACTGATCCGGATCGAGGAACGTTACGGCATGGCCGTGATGCTGGAGCCGGACGACGCCCTGGTCCCGCCGGAATTGCGGATCGAACGGCTTGAGTCCAAACCCGCGCATGAACGCATTCGGCCCACCGAGGATCTCTCCCCCTCCATGGAAATCGACGATGATGTCGACGATGTGGAGGAAGAGGACGAAGAGACGGGAGAGAAGGATGAGGAGCGCCGGGATCGGCGTCGCCGCGCGCCGCGCCGTCGTCGTCGTCGGGGCGGTTCCGGAAACGGCGAGGGACGGTCCGAGGAACAGGCGGCCGATAGCGAGGACGGCGGCGAAGCGTCGGAAGACGGCGAGCCCCAGGATCGCGCTGCGGCGGATGGGGACGAAGAGGATGGCGGCCGCAAACGCCGCCGTCGCGGCCGTCGCGGCGGTCGCCGCCGCGGTCGCCGCGATCAGGACGACGCAGTCGACGCTGTCGCTGACTCAGGCGAGGGCGCCGAAGGCGGTTTGGCATCCGGCGAAGATGTTACGGATGCGGGAGAAGGCCCAGCCCCTGAAGCCGCCAGCGGTGCAGAAGCGCCGGAGGAAGTCGCGGAAGCTATGAGTGCTGAGACCGAGACCGTTGCCGATGAGGCGCCTGAGCAGGTTCCCCAAGAACCCGAAGCATCCGAGGTTCAGCCGGAGGGTCAAGACGCTGTCGCAGAGGTCGCCGAGGCCCATCCGGAAGAGCCAGTGACAGCGGAAGAACCGGAGCCGGAAAGCGCGGACGTCTCAGGCGGCGAAGCGGTTGATCAGACCGAGGCGGAAGCCCCGGAAGCTGACGCCGAAGAGCCGAAGTCCCATCCCTTGGTTCAGGTTGAGACGGTCGAGAAGCCGTCCGGCCCGCCGCGCCGGGGGTGGTGGAACAGACTGACGTCCTGATGAGCATTGTGCCGCCGGCCACAAGGTCCGGCGGCACACCAGACTTGGACACCGGACCTGCTATTTGCCTTCGAACACCGGCGTCTCTTTTGCCAAAAACGCGGCGACACCCGCCCTGAAATCCGCTGTGTTGAAGCAGGCGAAACTCTCTGCTTGCTCGCTTTCGGATAACGGTGCACCGCCGCCGAGCCCGCCCACGATGCGCCCGGCAAACCGCTTGTGCCAACGGTTGACGAGGGGCGCACCCGCGTTGATCCGGTCAACCGTGTCCGCCACCTCTCGATCGACGGCGTCATCCGGCACGACTCGGTTCACAAGCCCCTTTTCCTTGGCTTCGGCGGCCCCGAATACCCGGCCTTCAAAGAGGATCTCAAGGGCCGATGAGCGCCCAACAAGGGCGACAAGAGCCTCGATCTCGGCATAGGCCATGACAAGGCCGAGACGATTGACCGGGATGCCGAAGCGCGCGCCCTCTCCAGCGATCCGAATGTCGGTCACAAGCGCCAACTCGAGCGCACCGCCGATGCATAGTCCCTTCATCCGGGTGACGACGGGATGCCGGCAGGTACGGATAGCATCCATGGTCTGATGCATGACTGTTCCGTACTCCGCGGCTTGTGCGGCGTTGGCCCTTTCCGTCTCGAACTCCTTGATGTCGGCGCCAGGCCCAAGAGCCTTGTCGCCCGCCCCCCGCAGCACCACCGACCGTAACGTCTCGTCAGCATTTGCTGCTGTGAAGGCCGAGCCGACGCCGCGCCACATCGGTTTGTTCAACGCGTTCAGTTTCTCCGGACGGTTCAGCACGACCGTTGCGGTCGGACCGTCGCGTTCAAGAAGCACCACTCCGTCCTCGAAAGACTGCGTGTCGGTCATGTGATCTGTCCTTTCCATAGAGCCCGGCGTCGCATTTCTGTCCCTCTCCGTCCCGGCCCGCAAGACCGCGACTAGGCGTGGGCACTCTTCTTTAGATTGGCCGTGGCGCCGACGCGGTTCGTCACCCTGTGCCCATGATCGACCTCGCCTATAGGCTCGATCTCCCAAAGCCAGTCCTCATCCAACGCGGGGACTTCGGCGTCCAGCAGAGCGGTCACGGTGCCGATGGTGGCGTTGTCGCGGTTTCGAATGATTCGCTCGATGTCCGTGATCAAGGCCACCTGAGCGTCGAATTGGCTCAACCAATGGAAATGAGCGGTGATCAGACGTTGTCCCAAGGCTTCCGAGTCGCGTTCCGAGACGCCATGCCGTTCCAGATGATGCATCGGCAAAAGCGGTAGCTGGGAAGCGATGTTCGCCGATACGACAAGATCGATCTGGCTGTCGTCCAGGAACGCGGCCGGGGCCGCTGCTTCCAGTTTCAATGCGTGAATGTCCCGCAGGCTTTCCGTCACATCATGGGCGATCAGATGCACGTTCGCGTGACGTTTGGCGGCATCCCGTGCGGCTCCGAGATGAACCACATCAACAAGCGCCACCTCGCCGAAGAGATCGGCAAGCAGATCCACCGGTGTGTCCGCGACTAGCCCGGCCCCCAGCACGATGGCCCGGTGCCTGTCCCGGCACTGTTCGACGGCTTGGCCAACCACAGCCCGGCACCGGGACAGATGCGGTGCCCAGAGATCGGCAAGCCGCTCATGACGGGCTTCGGTCGCCACGATCTCCCGCGCGTATCCCATGGCACGGAGATGCCGGGGGCATCGGACGGTCAGCCAGCTCATCAATTCCCGGATCACCGGTAGCCCCTCCGCGCGCTATGCCGTTGACAGATCCCCCAGCGAAACGGCACGGTCCGGAAACATCGTGACGCTGGGGTGTCCCACCTTAGTTGGCTGGGACTGAGAAGATACCCATCGAACCTGTACCGGGTCATTCCGGCGAAGGGAGCTGTCACGGACCCATGTCCGGACACCTCCTCTTACCGAACACCCGGTGCCAAGATCCGGAGTAGTGCATGCGCGTCCTCCTTACACTTATCGCCGCCGCGGTCGTGGCCGTGTCGTCGCCGGTTTCCGCGAAGGAGCCGCACGTCTCCATTCTCGTTCCCATCACAGGATTTCTGGCCATAGAGGGGACGGCGCAACGGAACGGCGCGGTTCTGGCGCTGGAGGAGGCGGCGTCTGTCGTCCCGTTGAGCCAATCGGTTCTCGATACAGCCACGTCGCCCGAGAAGGCTGTCACCGCGCTCCGGCGGACCTTGAGCCGCGATGATCCGATTGCGGTCGTCGGCTCGATCTTCGGCACGCAGATGCTGGCCATGCTTCCGATCGCGCAACGTGAAGGTGTCCCGATCGCGACGATCTCCGGAACGGCAAAGCTTACAGAGCTCGGGAATCCTTGGATTTTTCGGTTCTTCCCCGGCGATTCCGTGGTGAAGGTCGCGCACGCTGACTACGTGCTCGGCGAACTCGGTGCGAAACGTCCGGCACTGATCTATCAGACGACCGCCTACGGTCAGAGCGGGCGGGAACATCTCGCCCGGATCCTTGCGGAACGGGGGGTTCCGCTGGTGGCGGAGGAAGCGGTTGAGCCGGCGGCCAAGGACATGACGGGGGCGCTCGCCCGTGTTCGTGCGGCGGAGCCGGATGTGCTGCTGCTGCACCTCCATTCCCGGCCCACAGCCCTGGCCATCCGGCAGTCCCGCGCGTTGGGAATGGAACTGCCGGTCGTTGCGGGTTCCGCGATGCACCAACCCACGACCGCCGCCCTTCTGGAGCCAGAGGAGTTGGAAGGCGTCTGTGCCGAGACCGCGTCCTCTCCAATCTCTGACAACCGTGCGGCTGTAAGGGCGTTCACGGCCGCCTACCGGAAACGATTTGATCAGGAACCGGATGCGTTCGCTCTGGCGCAGTACGACGGCACCCGCATGATCGTGGAAGCCGTCCTCGCGGGGGCGTCGAGCCCTGAGGGAGTTCGAGACTTTCTCTCTTCCCAACGTTTTGACGGCTTGGCGATGGCGTACCGGACGGACGGAACCGGCAACATGGCGCACGATGCGGTCATCGTCTGCTATGACGGGAAGAGCCGCATTCCGGCAATCGTCGCGCGCTACAGTGACGTCAACGGCGTGTTGGCGAAGTACGAATAAGACTCTTCGACACGCGCGCGCCGTGAAACCGAAGTTGCCCGGGCCAGTCCGATCATGACGGATATTGCAGCCCAGCTTGTCCTGAACGGGATCTCCTTGGGAGCGTCTTATGCATTGGTGGCGCTGGGCTTTGTCCTGATCCTGAACGCGGTCGGCGCCGTCAATTTCGCCCATGGGGACGCGGTGATGGCGGGCGGATACATCGCCATTGCAACCGTCGCCTTCCTTCCGGAGTGGGGACGGGGGTTTGGTCTTGCCGTCCTTCCGTTGGTTCTGCTTGCCGCAGCCATGCTCGGACTGATCTTGGCGTGGGTGGGATACTTCCCCATCCGAAGACGGCCCCCGGTCGCGGTCTTTGTCAGCACCATTGCGATCGGCGTCATTCTCCAGAGCGGTGCGGATGTTTTGTTCGGCGCGGCCCCGCGCGCCGGGCCGTCCCTGGTTGGCGGGGGAAATCTCAGTCTTGGCGGGATCCGATTGGATCATCAGCAGATCGCGGTGATCGCGGTGGCTAGCCTAGCCTGTGCCGGTGTCTGGGCATTGCTTTCCCGTACCCGGGTTGGCCGCCAGTTGAGAGCGGTCGCACAAGACCCGGACATGGCCGAAGCGATCGGAATTCGGGCGACGATCGCCATCGCTGCCACCTTCGCGTTGGCGGCCGCGTTGGCCGGTCTCGCCGGGCTCCTGTTATCGGAACGCTACTTCGTAACGCCAGTCGACGGTGCGACGTTCATGCTCAAGGCCTATATCGCGGCGACAATCGGTGGTTGGGGCCGGATATGGGGGGCTGTCGTCGGCGCCTTGCTCCTAGGGCTCTTCGAAGTCGTCGTCGCCGCTCTGGTCTCACCGATGATCGCCGAGGCGGCACTCTATCTGGCGGTCCTTCTCGTTCTGCTGATGAGGCCGACCGGCCTGTTCGGCGAAGCGCTAGGGACGCGGTCATGACCGGAGCCGCCGCGAGACCGATCGGTTGGGTTCTGATTTTCATGATGGTCGTCGGCACCGGCTGGGAAGCGTTCTCGCACGGGCCCGCCACACTGACATTTGCCGGGGTCACGGCGATCGCGGTTGTCGGCTATCAGTTGGTCTTCGGACAAGCGGGAGCGTTATCCCTCGCTCAAGGCGCGTTCTTCGGGATTGGCGCTTACGCCGCCGGTCTGATGTCAGTAGGCGGCCTAGACGATCTCGCGGTGACCGGTCCGGCTGGCGTCCTGGCAGGAATGGTTGCCGCTGCGCTCATCGCTCTACCGGTGCTGCGGCTAGGCTCTCACTACTTCGCGTTGGCGACACTTGTTTTGGCGCAGTTGGTTCACCTCGTGGCGGTGAACTGGCTGGCGGTCACGGGCGGTGCGAACGGTCTCTATGGTATCGCCCCGCCGCAGGTGTTTGGCGTTGGTTTGGGATTGGGCTGGCAGGGGGCCGCGATCGCTTGGGGCGGTGTCGCGTTCGCCATTGCCGTCTGGATGGCGCTCCTCCCCAGACGGCGCCGGATCGCCCTATCCTTGTTGCGGGCCGATCCGAACACAGCGGCGGCGACAGGCATTCGGGGTGATTGGCTTCGGTTCTGGCTTTTCGTCGCCGGTGCTGGGATGGCCGGATTGGCGGGCAGCCTTCAGGCGCATCTGGTGGGTGTCGTCTCGCCTGCGGTGACGGCTTTCCCGGTCATGGTGACGATCCTGGCAGCCGCCGTGGTCGGGGGGCGGGGTTCCGTCTTGGGCGCTGTTTTGGGTGCAGTGCTGCTGGTGCATCTGCCCGAGTGGGTACGGCCGCTGGAGGAACATTATCTGCTCGCCCACGGCGCACTTCTTCTCATCGCGATTCTGCTCATCCCGGAAGGGATCGCGGGCCTGCTGCGCCGGCAGATGGAACCGATCAGCTCGGAACGTAGCGTGCCCGATGACAAGGTTTTGGAGCGGCTCTCGAACAAGCCAGGGGCTGCGCTCGACGCGACGGGCCTTCGAAAGCGCTTCGGTGGCGTGGTCGCCTTGGACGGGGTGGATCTTTCGGTGGCGCCGGGTGAGATCGTCGGGCTCATCGGGCCAAACGGCTCAGGCAAGACGACGGCACTCAATCTGTTATCCGGGTTCGAGGTGGCCGACGGCGGGAGTGTGCGCCTGGATGGTGAGGAGATTGCTCACAGATCTCCTGCGGCGCGGGCACGTCTCGGACTCGGCCGCACTTTCCAGCATCCGACCATACCGGCCGATCTTGGGGGCAAAGCGGTTTTTCTGGCGGCGCCTAGCCCCGATGCAGCGTCGATCGGCGACGTTGTTCTGGCCCGTCTTGCAGGTGAACGGGATGCCTCGCCAGGTTCCCATGATTTGGCCCGGGCGCTCGCTAACAAACCAACCGTTTTGTTGTTGGACGAGCCGGCGGCTGGACTGTCGTCGGAGGAGCAGAGGCGGTTGGCCGGTCTTCTTCGGGACCTCAGTTCCAACGGGCTCGCGATTGTCGTGGTTGAACACACGATGGATTTCCTGAGCCGCGTTGCGGACCGGCTTGTCTGTCTGTCGGCCGGACAGGTTTTGGCGGAAGGGTTTCCAGAAACGGTGTTGAAGGATGAAGCCGTCAGGCGCCTCTACCTGGGAGAGACTCCATGACAGGGGCCGTCCTCGATTGCCGGGACATCACTCTCGAAGACGAAACCGGGCGCCGGGCGCTTGGGCCCCTGTCATTTTCGCTGTCGGTCGGGGGCCGGCTGGCGATCCTGGGGGTAAACGGGGCCGGCAAGACCCGATTGGTCCGGGCCATCATGGGCTTCCTGCCCCTCTCTAATGGCTCGATCGCCCTCAATGGCCAATCCATGGTCGGCTGGTCGGTTCCGGCGCGGGCTCAAGCGGGCATAGGACTGGTTCCCGCAGGGCGGCGGCTCTTTCCGGCGATGTCGGTCGCCGAGACCCTTGATGTCGCGGCAATGGGGCGGCGAATCGAACGAGCCCGAAGCATGGATCAGATGTATGATCTTTTCCCCCGCCTTGCGGAGCGAAGGGATGGGCTCGCCTGGAGTCTCTCGGGGGGAGAGCAACAAATGTTGGCCATCGCGCGGGCTCTGATCCGGCGGCCAAAACTGATACTGTTTGATGAGCCATTCCTCGGATTGGGGCCAGCGGTGGTTGAAGACATCGCAAGCACCTTTGACCGGATCGCTGAGGAAGGCGTGGCAGTTCTTGTTACGGAGCAGACACCGGCGCGGGCGGCGCGGATCGCCGAGGAGGCGGTCCTGCTGGTGCGCGGCACACCCGTCGCGCGCCTGTCCCGGGAAGAACTGCGATCGGAGGCGGTGGTCGAAAATATGCTTGGGGCCACGACGGCTTAGGGGCAATCTAAAGGCGATTTTTATTGGGTCGGGGAGATCTAACAATGACGACTGGTAAGCTTGGCGTGTTTTTGGGCGCAGTGGCGTTTTCTGCAATGATGGCAGGGGGTACTGTGGCCTCCGAGAAGGCTGGCTGGGGTTATGAAGGCGAGATCGGTCCGGACAACTGGGGCACGCTTGACGGAAAATACGCCGCCTGTTCGCTTGGAAAACAACAGTCTCCCGTTGATCTTCGGGCCGCCATTCCGGCCGACATCGCGAATGCCGACGTCCACTGGCGGACAAGCCGTCTGGATGTGGTGAACAACGGCCACACGATCCAGGTGAACACCTCTCCCGGCAGCTTTATGGTGCTGGAAGGCCGGCGCTTCGATCTCCTCCAGTTCCATTTCCATGCGCCGAGTGAGCATATCCTGGAGGGGGAGCCGTTCCCGCTGGAAGTGCATTTCGTGCACCAGTCTGCCGAGGGGGATCTTGCCGTGGTTGGCGTGTTCCTTATGGCGGGTGAAGCCAATCCGCTCATCTCCGCCATTTGGGATGTGGCGCCTGCGGATCCTGGTGAAGTGAAAACCAACACCGTCATCCGGCCGACCGACTTGCTGCCCAGTGAAGCCGGCGCGTTCCGCTATGCCGGGTCCCTTACGACTCCGCCGTGCTCCGAGGTTGTGAGCTGGGTCGTATTGGACGAGCCGGTCGAGATGAGCGAGGCCCAAATCGAGGCGTTTCTTGGCATCTACTCGAATAATGCCCGCCCTGTGCAGAGGATGTTTCGCCGCTTTCTTCTGAGCATTGAGTAACCTCGGGCCACGGGCGCCTCAAATGGGGCGCCTCAAATGGGGCGCCTCTCCCTTGCGGCGGCGCGGCGACTCGTCTACGTTCCGCCGCTTCCAAAGCGGCGGAGGCAGGGTGCATGAGCGACCGGATTCTCGTTCTCGATTTCGGCAGCCAGGTCACCCAGCTGATTGCCCGGCGTCTCAGAGAAGCCGGGGTCTACTGCGAGATCCTTCCCTTCAATACCGACGTTGCGCGCATGAAAGCATTCGGCGCCAAAGGGGTGGTGCTGTCTGGTGGCCCCGCCTCGGTGCTGGAGGTTGAAACGCCGCGCGCGCCGGAATGGGTGTTCGAGTCCGGATTGCCGGTTCTTGGCATCTGCTATGGCCAGCAGACCATGTGCGACCAGCTTGGCGGCCGGGTCGAAGCCTCCGATGAGCGGGAGTTCGGGCGTGCCACGGTCGAGATGTCCGGCAGTTGCGGACTTTTCGATCACGCCGCGGCTGAGGGCCATTGGGGGTTGGGAGCGCACGAAGAGGTCTGGATGAGTCATGGCGACCGAGTCATGGCGTTGCCGGAGGGCTTCCGGGTCGTGGGCGCGTCGGAGAACGCGCCGTTCGCTGTGATCGCCGATGATGACAGGCGCTACTACGGTGTGATGTTCCATCCGGAGGTCGTTCATACGAAGAACGGCGCCGCCTTGATCCACGCCTTCGCCTTGGGTGTCTGTGGATGCTCCGGCGATTGGACCATGGCGGCGTTCCGGGACACCGAAATCTCCAAGATCCGGGATCAGGTGAAGGACGGCCGGGTGATCTGCGGATTGTCCGGTGGCGTCGACAGTTCGGTGGCTGCCGTGCTGATCCACGAGGCGATTGGCGACCAACTCACCTGCGTATTCGTCGACCACGGCTTGCTGCGCGATGGTGAGGCGGACGAGGTCGTGGCCGTCTTCCGGGACCATTACAACATTCCGCTGATCCACAAGGATGCGTCGGATCTGTTCCTGGGTGAATTGGATGGCGTCACCGACCCGGAAGCCAAGCGGAAGATTATCGGTAAGCTGTTCATCGAGGTATTCGAGGAAGAGGCCAACAAGACAGATGGCGCCCGCTTCCTGGCTCAGGGCACGCTTTATCCCGACGTGATCGAGAGCGTGTCGTTCACCGGTGGGCCGAGCGTCACGATCAAGTCGCACCACAATGTGGGCGGATTGCCGGAGCGGATGAACCTCGCGCTTGTCGAGCCATTGCGGGAACTGTTCAAGGACGAGGTCCGGGATCTCGGCCGGGAGCTTGGCCTGCCGGAGACCATCGTCGGCAGGCATCCGTTTCCAGGCCCCGGCCTCGCCATCCGGGTTCCCGGTGATATCACGCGGGAGAAGCTCGATATCCTCCGTAAAGCTGACCGGATCTACATCGAAGAGATCCGCAACGCCGGTCTTTACGATGAGATCTGGCAAGCTTTTGCTGTTCTACTGCCCGTCCGCACCGTCGGCGTCATGGGCGACGCCCGCACCTACGACTGGGTCTGCGCCCTCCGCGCGGTCACCTCAACCGACGGGATGACCGCAGACTACTATCCGTTTGATCACGCCTTCCTCGGCAGGGTCGCGACCCGCATCATAAACGAGGTGCGGGGCATCAACCGCGTGACCTACGACATCACGTCGAAACCGCCGGGAACGATCGAGTGGGAGTAGGCGGGAAAGGTCTTCTTTACCCCGCCTTCTGCGCCTGCTGATCAAAGAACGTGGTTTCCGGAATGACCGGAAGCTCGAGTTCAAACGGGGTTGCGCGAACCGTGTTCGGCTCTTCACCGTAAACGATCATGCCCATGTGTTCCGAGGGCACTTGGTTGACGGCCAGAGGGACCGCGTCGGCCGCCGCGATCGCGCTGATGAAAAGGTTCCGGGGCCTGTCGCTCAGGTTCGCCCGGGAGGCATGCAGAACCCGCGAGTGCATGAAGCAGACGCTCCCGGCGGGGCCCGTGTGTTCAATGGCTTCCTGATCGCTTTGCCGGCTTACCTCGTCTGACACGGCACCAGTGAACACGCCGTCATGCCAGAGGCTGTGCAGGGGGCCGGCGTGGGATTTCGGCACTGTCAGAAGGGGGCCGTTGTCCGGCGTAACATCGCCCAGAAACAATAGGCAGGTGACGAGATCGTCGTTGGAGTGCGGGTCGAACAGGAAGTCCTGGTGCCAGTCGACGACGGTTTTCGAGCCCGGCAGCTTGCAGTTGATCTTGGCGTGGTGGAAGCGAAGGTTGGGGCCGATCAAGTCTGCCAGCATCTCGATCATCGACGCGTTTGTGATGACGTCCAGGCAGGCGGCGGAGATCTCTGTCGGGGATTGGATGCGGCGAAGCGCCGGTGCAGCGCTGCTGTGGCCCGGCTGGACATCGAAGCGCGGTCGTCCATCAATCGTCTCACCGTATGGGTCAGTGTGCGACCGGCTTTGCTCAACCCATTTGGAGATATCGCTGTTGATCGCGGACAGTTGGTCGCTGCGCACCGCGTTCGGTACAACAACGCACCCTTGTTCCCAGAACGCCTCTACCTGGCTTGAGGAAAGCTGTCTGGGAGACGGTTGATTGCTGCCAAGGCGGTGCGTCGCGGGGATCGTCGTCAACTATGGTCTCCTTTAGAAAGCGATATGATCGGATATACTGCCGATCTTAATCACGAACCGGCGTGCGTCGCTGTCCGGCAGTCGCCAATTGCATGTCGCTATCCGGCCGCTACCTAACCGACAGGCGTGTGGTCGAAATTCTCTCTCGCAAGAATGCCGTCCGGACCTCCCAATGCTTCAATTCTGGCTGCTTGATCTTCAAAGCATCGGGCGTTGATGGCCTCCGGATCACCGAATGTCTCGGTCATCTGGGTTAGCAAACGAGCCCGGAGATCCGCGTGCTCTTTGGAAAGGCCAAGGTCGTGGCGTTCGAATGGATCGGCATCAATGTCAAAGAGTTGCGGCGCAAAACCCGCATAATGCACGTACTTCCAACGCCCGGCGCGTAGCATCATGTAGCCCGTGATTGAGCCCCCATCGTGGTACTCTGAGAATATCGGCCGGGTAGAGTTTGGGGCGTTCCGCGCTAGGTCGATCAGCGAGAGACTGTGGGTGGCTACATCGCTCTTCGACGCGCCTATGCCGGCGGCTTCTAGAGCAGTCCGGTGAATATCAATCAACGAGACTGGCGTTTCCGAGACATGGCGCTCGGGGAGGCCAGGGCCTGCGATGATCATCGGGATACCGACGGCATCCTCATACATCACCATCTTGGTCCACAGGCCCCGATGCCCATTCATGTCACCATGGCCCGAGGTCAGGACAACGATGGTGTTGTCGGCTTGTCCGGTATCCTCCAACGCCTTCAAGACATCGCCGACCAACGCGTCGGCGAAGCTGCAAAGGCCGAAGTAGCAAGCCCGGGCGAGGTTGCGCGCAGCGTCGTCGGCGAAGTGATCGTCGAAGTCGTTGTACTGCCGGAATGCCTGCAGCACAGGGTGACGATACTCCCGCTGCGCGCCGTCAAAACGGATGGGCGGTAGTCGGTCGGGATCATACAGATCTAGATACGGCTTCGGGCAGGTCAACGGATAGTGTGGGCGCAGGAAAGAGACAAACAGAGCCCAAGGCGCGTTACGGGCCGTTTTGCCCTCCGTCTGCAGCCAATTCACACTCTCGTCCCGCACTCGAAGGTCGTAGGCGGTGTAGCTGTCCTCTCCGACGCCGACATCGGCGGCATAGCCTGACGCATCGAAACATGTCGCGTCTTGTCGGCGCAGCAGGCCGTAAACCCATCCCTCACCTCCCGCGACGTGCAGCGGCACGATCTCGCGCCCATACCCATTGTCGTCTTCTGTTCGCCGGTAGTGGAGTTTGCCGATCGAGACAGTCTCGCGGCCCTCTTCCTTCAGACGATGCGCCCATCCGGCCGGGTTTCCGCTGTAGGGCTGGGCGTTGGACCAGCATCTGTTCTCGAAGACATGAAGGCCCGTCTGAAACGAGGCCCGCGCGGGCACACAGATGGGGGAGGGGGTGTAGGCGGTTTGGAACCGCGTTCCCCGGTTCGCAAGGCGGTCAATGTTCGGTGTCAGCCCGACACCGCCATAGCACCCGACCCCGTCCCGGGACATTTCGTCCATCATGATGACAAGGAAATTCAGGCCCGCAGTCATGAAAGGCGCCTCCAGGCCCCAACTCCCCAATTCTTGCAGCAGGAGCCTACTGTCTTTTGCCCTGTTCCATAAGCTGCGGAGATGCGCTCAGGCAAAGCAGATGCCTTGCCTGAGCTTCGTTTTTATCCGGCCTCCGATCGTTGACCGGGATGGTATCAGGAACCTGAGGTGGTCAACGAGGTATCGCTGAACGGGTCTTCGAAAACCGCTCCGTCCGCCTCAGCATACTCCTCCAGTGTGACGGCGCTGATCTGTTCCCGCTCTTCCGCGCTTAGTGTCTTGCTGGCTTCCAACATCACCTCCCGCTGATCGGCGTAGTCGGGAATCTCCTGAAGTGCCTCGTCCAGCGCCCTCAACTTTTTGAAGTTGGAGGTCATGGTTGGCAGCAACTCGGCAGCCCGAGTGAGGAACTCAGCGGTCATGCCGAGCGTCTGAAGCTTTGAGCCGAGATCGCCCGAAGCCTCAAGTTCATCCCGGAGCTCAATGAACTGTTTGCCAGCGGCGATCGAAGCCTTACCAAAGGAATAACCCTGGAGCCCTTCGGAGATCACGAACGTCTCCGCGGCCCGTTGGAAATAGGGGGCCACTTGAGCCCAGGATTTCTGGAAATCAGGATCTTGAGCGGTCGTCCGGATCTCCTCCGAAAGAGATTCGTCGGAGAGCGCGATGACCAAATTGTTGGCCGCTTCAAGCTCTTCGACAATACCACTTCCTTTGGCCGCTTTCTGTCGGCGGATGGCGTCCTCGGCGGTCTCGTTCTTGACGTCTGTCGCGATCAAGGTGTTTTCATACGCGATCGCGAAATAGTCGGACGTCCGAACCGCTGCCAACGTGGCCGTGACGATGGCTTGAATTGCGTTTTCCTCGCCGAACTTTCTAATGGAATCGCCGGCTGCGTCCAGCACACCGCCCATTTGGTTTGTCGAGCACCCAGCGGTCAGAAGGGCAACCATTGCGGTCAAACCGCCTAGTGTGAACTCTCTGCGTGTTACTGATGTCATGTCCAATTCCCCTCACAATGTATGCGGGTGCTCTAGCTTGACGATAAAGCCGGATCGCCTCGCCTGTGGTGCATCCCGTGTTAAATTTATGGAGCAATCAAAAGTGCATTTTGCAGTTTAATGTAGCTTTCTCGTGTAAATAATTATGATCGCATGTGCGATCTGGAGCCGAACGTTCTTTTGCCGGGTTGTCAGTTGAAATCTGAGAAAATCAGAAAGAACTGGCCGTCTCTCGATACCATGGACATCTCAGAAGCGAGTTCGGCGGAGAGTGTTGTCGTGATCTCCCGCATGGCGCGTTCCATAGGTGCAGCCGCCGCCAGAACAGACAGCTCGGCCATGTCTTCCGCTTGATCCTTGATGCGGACATCGCAGCTCCCCGAGGCCGCCAGCATGTCGGTCAGACGTTTCAGGGTGTACTCCGGATCCGGCATGCCGCGGACGATGATCCGCTGCTCTCGAACATCGGCGAGCCGTTGATTGAAGTGCCGCGTCAATTGGATCGAGATGTCACCGGCGATGCCGGCCGATGCCGCCCGCAGGGCGCGACGGGCAGCCACTCCGTAGGTTCTCTCGACCATCAGATCAGACGTCTTGAAGGCGCCGCCGACAACCGGATCAAGGGCAGTGGGCCGACCACGGGCACCGGCTGTTCCAATGGCGTAGGCCTCGCCCGATACGGAAACCTCCACCACAGCATCGCCGAAGGAGTCCTTCGGCATCTCTTTGAGAGTTGCGATCACGGGGATCATCACGAGGCCGGGTTGATGAGGGTGGGCGCCGCTGCCCAGATAGAGCCGCAGATCGCGCAATATGCCAGCGATGGCTCTTGCCTCATCCTCCGCTTGAACGACGCCCCCCGTCTCGATGGAGTCCAGACTTGTGACCGCTGTCTCTCCGCCGACCTGGCCGCTCAGAAACCGGGAGAGCGGGAGGTTCAAAGACGACATTTCAAATCCGTAACCGGCGAAGGCTTCCTCCAGCGCGGTAGTCGCATCACGGAGATTGAATGGGCTGGGGCCGCCGTCTCTGGCCTCGTACCGAACCTTCGCGACAACGCCCAAGGGAGGAACACACTGCTCGGGCACACCGCTACCGCCCAAGGCGCGGAACTGCTGGGCGAGATTCAATTCTCGGACAGCCACCAGGGTCGTCACTTCACAGCTGTCTCCGAGATCCCGGGCACTCTGTGGATTGTTCCGGGTGACGACGCCCGTGTCTTTTGCAATACGCCGCAAGATGCCCTCTTGGCCGGCGGTCCGGAGAGCCAGCGCTTCTCTCGCAACCTTGCTCACTGCGACGTAGGCCGCCTCATCCTTGGCTGCCAGCACACACTCCCTCAGGGACCGGCCAGCGGTCGTCGCCGTCGCGCTAACTTCCAACGCTTGGGCCAACTGCGAGGGGAGGCCCGGCACCAAAGCAACGCCGAGAAGGAAAGCGGCACTGAGACCGATGATTGTTCTGGTCGGGTTGGCGGCTCGTTTACCCATGATCGTCACTCCAAACCGGACTTCAGGGTGCGAACTCGAGAGAGCGGACAGCCTTCTGCAGTGCAAGAAAACCGAAGGCCCGCTGCGATGCCTCCAAAGGGGGACGTTTCAGGTCAAGCATCAGCCGTTCACTATCGACCGTCGGCGGTTTTGCGTTTTGGGAGAGAACGGATTTCCCAATCACCGTCGCACACTCGTCTTGGGTCTTCGTCTGAAATGCCAGAAGTCGCACTGGGGCGCCGTACCGGTAGAGGTACTCGTGCTTCGCGCCCGTCAGCTTGGTAAGCGTATCCGTGTCTTCGGCCTGTATGAGCTTGCCGAACTGCAGAATGACTTTGTTCCGAATGTCTTTCGGCGAGACTTGGATCCGAACGGTCTTCTCGTCCGACCTGTAGCCGCCGGCAGTCCGAAAGCTGATGATCGGCAGTGCGTTCTTTGTTTGATTCTCCGAGCCTCGCGCCCAGGCGGACCAATGGGCTGGCGGTACCATGGGAATGCCATTCGCTGCCATTTGCCCTGTAAGATCGTGTGCCAGATAACCAGACAGAGCGCGCCATGTTTCGGTACCCTCGCCACCGGTCGTGACTTGCGCCTCACAGAAAACCGATCGGGGGTTGAGGGGGCCTTTCGGGCCGCCAAACAGGTTGTTGGACCCTTTGTCCGAGATCATGACGGCGGAAACCATATGCCGCTCTTCTCCGCTCCGCCGGTAGCGGTCGATCATCGCGTCGAGGCTCTGCAAGGCTTTCGGGATTAAGGCTCCATAGAGTTCGGGGCGGATGCGATCGATATCCGCTTGGCTGGCGTCAAGGGTGATGGCTCGGGCCTCCGCTGCGGGTGCGGCGAGCACCACCACCCCGTCCTCGGTGCGGGAGAGGACCGCGGTAAGCGACACCATGAAGATCTGTCGTCCAACGGCCTTACCATTCAGCAGCACGACGTCTTGAAGTCTGTGCTCGAGCGAGGAGACCAGAGAAACGGTGTAGAGCTGGCCAGCCTTCACCATGTCGTCAATATCCGCATAGTCGGCCTGACGACCGAGCTCGCGGGAGAGTGCATCGAGAAGATCGGACTCTCGGACCGAGATGCTTGAGGTGCCGAGACGCGCATCTCTGACGATGTTCCGGGCTTGGTGGTGCAGGCCGTTCGTTTCCACGAAGCCGATGAATTCCGGGTCAATCTTGAGCGTTCCGATCCCCCCGAAGACGATCAGCCGTTCACCACCAGCGGGCAGATCGATGGCTTTTCCCTTTACCGAACTGTTCCCCAGCAGACTGTCCAGATCGATCTCTTTGGTCTGCCCGATGCCCGGAAGTAGGAGAGTTCCAAGGGCTGTTGCTAAGCAAATGAGCTTTCTGATTCTCAGCATCTCGCCAGATCCTTGTTACGTTTCGGTATGTCAGTCCTGCGTTCTCAGTCGTAGAGTTTCTCAAGTAAAATCTTACCGTCACTTTTTGTGATCGTGACTTGATCATCTGGAGGAAGATTCATTCTGTAGAATAGTGTTGTGATCCATTTAATAATCTTGTCTGCTGGAGCGGTTGACTTATAGCCATACATTTTATTCGTTGAGCTACCATCAAACGAAGTCACATCAACAAAGCAGGGGAACTTTTTTTCCATGTCATTGGTGATCTTTTGTACTTCTTTGTCTGAGAAACTGTTGAACTCAATGTCGAACACCGTGACGAGGCTGGAGCAATGCCGCCCTCCCGCAGTCCCTGCGCGGGCGTTGGAGCCGGGGCCGTCGACCAACCCGGAAAGCGTTCGCTCAAGCGTCTTCGCCACCTTTGCGGCGCTTGACCGAGCGGCATCGCTGTAGAGGTTCTCGATACAGAGTTGGGTACAGAACGTGTCCGTCCGGAACTCGGACGGTGCGGCCCGCCAGTCCGTCACAAATCGGGAACTCAGGACGTCGTGGATGTCCCCTGACACCCTCAACCGGCCGATCTGTTCGAACGAGGTTTTTTCCAGTGAGGCCCGGACGGAGATGGTTGCCAGGAACCTCGGTCGCAAGCTCGGGTCAGGCAGAGACCGTGCGGCCAAAGCAAACCCGATCAGATCCCGCTTCGGCATGCGATCTTGTGCTTCGAAGCCCGCTTTCGTTTCCAGCGTGCGTTGATCGATAACGAAGAAATCACCTTGGCTCATCCGATCCTGCACCGCCGCGATCACATCTCTTGCGATCGGGTTGGAGCGCGAAATGGTCGCATCACCCTCGTCATTGAGCATGACAAGGACGGAGGACTTTGCACCTGTTTGCGCCTCTACACCCCCCGTCATGCCTTGAAACACAACAAGGATCGAGGCAATTGTTATGGTTGCCCAATATCCATGTATGCGGGAGAAAATCATCGTACCAACCTCCGGTGGCAAACTCACCATGAACCATGGAGGCGGTAAAGGGATGATTCGTACTTAGGAGGATTTATTCGCTTTCTCTCGGGCCACGAAAACCAAACGCGTGCGGATGCGCGAAGGATCCGGCTCAGCTCTCGAGGAGGATGTTTCGCGGAAAAGCGGTGCCGTCACCGGGATCTGAGTTTTAGCCAGCGGCGAAGGCGTTCGTCTCCTTGAGCCCGTGCGATCCGGCGCGTTCTGTTCCATGCAGCAGGATCTTTCCTTGGGAGTCCGAGACCTCTTCGTGAAACGCAACCGCATCCGGTTCCATTGCGGCTTCCGGACGGCGTTCCGGTCGGAAGTGGCCGAAGCCGTCCTTACCGCGGACAAGGGTGGCATAGTCGATGCTGTGATGCTGCTGACGTGCCGAGGGTGTGATGTAGCGAACGGCAAGCGCCACCCGGCGCTCGCCGGAAACGTTTGCGGATGACGCGTGCATCATCTCCACATGATGGAAAGAACACTCGCCAGGTTGCAGCTCCACCCAGACCGCTGAGGTCTCGTCCACGCTTTGATCGACCGTTTGGCCCCGGGTCAGGATGTTGTTTCTATCCCATGTATCTTTGTGCGCCACCGTGCCGTCCCGGTGGCTGCCTCTGATCATCCGCATGCATCCGTTGTCGCGGGTCGCCGGCCCCAGCGCGATCCAGACTGTCACAATCCGGTTGTTGTCGAGCCCCCAGTGCGCGGAGTCCTGATGCCAGGAAATGAAACGGCCGTCGCCGGGCTCTTTTGGGTAAAGGTTGGTATTCCAGACCAGGATGTCGGGGCCGAGAATGTCCTCGACCATATCCAGAATGCCGGGCTCGCGGATCAGGTTGTCCACGAACGGAAACAAGAGATGGGATTTGTATCTGTACTTCCCGGCGATGGGCCCACCGCTCTCGGCTTCATATCCCTCCCAAGCAGCCCGATCCGCAGCAGCTCTTTGGGGGCTGAGCGCCCGCTTCGGGAACAGAAGACCGTCTGCCCGGTACCGGGACAGCTCGCCCTCGCTCAAGGAAATGGTCATCGTCAATCCCTCCTGCGCCTCAACCTAACATCGTATTTTTTGAGGGAGAGAGATAGCTGAGTAAATATGGAGGTTGTTGCCTTCCGCCGCAAACAAGGAACGTACAGCACCAAGTGTCCTGCCATTCAGCGGGTTGAGGAGGGCGAGATGCGCCCCCAATGCTGGATGCGTCGAAGACCCTTGAAAGAATAGGGATGCGCGTCGTTAAGACATTGCCATACAGTTTCGACTTGGGAGGAGTGCGGGGATAACCAAGAAACAGAGCGGTCTGACAGGGCACGCTCGACGGATCCCCGCATAAGAACGACATCGGGGCGCTGGTCGCCATGTTGAATGTCACGGGCTTGGAAGCCGGCTATGGCCGGGTCCAGATCCTGCGCGGTATCGATTTGTCGGTGCCGCAGGGCGGGATCGTCGCTCTTTTGGGCGGCAATGGAACCGGTAAGTCGACCATGTTGAGGGCGCTTTCGGGGCTGCTGCCCGTCTGGGCGGGAACGGTCGAGTTCGACGGGGAGCCCATTCACAACATGCGCCCGGACCAGATAGTGAGGCGGGGCCTCGTTCAGGTTACTCAGGGCAAAGACTCATATCCCGGCATGACGGTCGAGGAGAACCTGATGCTCGGCGCGTTCACCCGTTCGGACGCAGCCGGGGTGGCCGCGGATTTGGAGCGGATCTATGGATACTTCCCGCGCCTTAAGGAGCGCCGTTCCCAGTTATCGGGAACGCTGAGCGGCGGCGAAGTTCAGATGCTTGTCATTGGCCGGGGGCTGATGGCGGCGCCAAAAATGCTCATGCTGGACGAGCCGAGTGCGGCCCTGGCGCCTAAAATCGTTCTGGACATTTTCGCGACGGTCAACCGCATCCGGGAGAGCGGCGTCACTGTTCTGATCGTTGAGCAGAACGTGCGGATGGCGCTGCTGTTGGCTGAATACGGTTACATCATCCGCGACGGGAAGATCCTGATCCAAGGAGAGTCCGACGCTCTCATGGTGGACCCGAACGTCAAGTCGTCCTTCCTCGGCGGCACCGTCGCCGACACCTCACGCGATCTGGTCCACTAGGCGGGTAGAGCTCAAGCGATGGAATTCGATTTCTCGTCCTTCTTCGCCTTCATCCTGTTCGGACTGACGATCGGTGTCGTCTACGGCATCGTCGCGTTGGGGATTTCGCTGATCTATTCGGGCCTCGACATCGTCCATTTCGCCCACGGCGAGATCTACATGTTCGGCGCGTTCTTCGGACTGGTGTTCTCTGAGCATATGGGCGTGCCGTACCCCTTCGCGTTGCTCTGCGCGATGATCACCGTCGGCATTCTGGGCACCATCCTGGAACGGGTCTTCTATAGACGCCTTACGAAGAGCGGCGGCGGATACACTGTCGCGGGCATGGGCATGATCATCTGCGGCTTCGGCATGTCTGTCGTCCTGATGAACTTGGCGTTCCTGATCTGGGGAGCGGATGCGGAGCCGTTCCCCGTCGACCTCGGCCCGCCCTTCCAGGTCGGCGATATCTCCTTGCCGAAAAGCTACGGGCTGACCGCCGTCATCGCGGTCGTTCTGATGGGGGCTCTGCACATCTTCCTGAAGAAGACAAAGCTCGGACTGGCGGTCCGCGCGGTCGCCGCGAACAAGGACATCGCCTTTCTGATGGGCATCAACGTGCCGCTTATGATCTCGCTGATCTTCGGGCTCGCCTGCGCCTTGGCGGCGGCGGCCGGTACGCTGGTGGGGCCGATGCAATCGGTCCAGGTGGAGATGGGTTACCTGATGTTGATGAAGGCCTTTGCGGCGGCTGTCGTCGGCGGGTTCGGTAGCCTGCCGGGCGCCATCCTGGGCGGTCTCATGGTTGGGATATTCGAGAATTTGGGAGCGGCATACATCTCTCCCAATCACAAGGACATCTACGCGTTTCTGTTGTTGATCCTTGTGCTGATGCTTCGGCCTTCGGGCCTGCTGGGGGTCGAGGCAAAGGTGAAGGCGTGATCAAGCGCCACTGTCCAAAGAATCGTCAAAGACGAGGGAGGATATGACATGACCACATTGAAGCGGAGCCTGGCAGCGGCCGGGCTTGCGACGAGCCTGATGGCGGCGGCCGCCACCACCGCGTTCGCCGGAGAGATCCGGGTCGGCATCACCATGCGCATGGTCAGTGAGAACGGACAGAAATACGGCCAGATGGTCATGGACGAGATCCAGTTGATCAACGAGTCCGGCGGCATCAATGGCAACACAATCAAGGCGACACTGCTGAACGACGAGTGCAAGTCGGACAAGGGTGTGGCCAATGCGAACAAGCTGATCTTCCAGGAGAAGATCCACTTGCTGATCGGCTCGACCTGCTCGTCC
This sequence comes from Thalassobaculaceae bacterium, assembly GCA_963691835.1. Taxonomy (GTDB): domain Bacteria; phylum Pseudomonadota; class Alphaproteobacteria; order Thalassobaculales; family Thalassobaculaceae. The sequence continues at coordinate 245,743 of OY829383.1, read as the reverse complement.
GTGACTTTGCCGATCGTGGATGTGACCGCAAAGGCCCAGGTGCCGCAGATCATTCCGCATTCGACCAACGCAACGATCACCCAGAAGAACTCGGAGTGGGTGTTCCGGGTACCTGTTTCGGGACGGTACTACGCTGGCGTGAACGCAAAATACGTGGGCGAGAACATCGGCAAGAAGGTTGCCTATCTCTGTGCGGCCGACGCGGCCTCCCAGAACGACTGTGATGCGATGCAGTCCCAGATGAAGGCACAGTTCGGTGTCGAGCCGGCCTATGTCGCCCAGGTTCAGGAGAAGGAAGTCGACTTCCGGACCCACATGCAGAAGATCAAATCGGAGGGTGTGGACGGGATCATGATCGCCGCGCTGGCCGAGACGATGGCCCGGGCGCTGATCCAGTCCTACGAGGCGGGCATCGGCCCGGATGTGAACCGCATCGGCTCGTCCTCAGCCTCGAACTCGCCGGTTCCAGCCATCGCGGGTGACGCGGCCAAGGGCGTGTTTTTCGCAGCGGCCTATGCGGCGGCGGACACCCGTCCGATCGCGCGGCTGTTCAATGAGATGGTGCGGGCCCGCTACGGCATCCATGCGCCTGATCATGACTTCAGTCAGGCCTACGATCTGATCCGGATCGTCGAGATCGCGCTGGGACGGGCCGACCTGACGCTCGACAGCGGCTCGGTGGCTGCCGACCGCACCGCCATCCGCGACGCGATCGCTTCGGTGAAGGACTATCAAGGCCTGGCATCCGGCCCGATCAGCTTCTGCGCGGCACCGACGCCGCAATGCCGCGACGGCAACCGCACGGCCGTTCTGATCGCCTATTCCAAAGGCGGCAAGGACTACAAGACCGAGGTGCTGTCTCGGGTGACCATGCCCGAGGACTTTGGTCTGAAGTAAGCAAAGAACGATCATCACCCGCGGGAGGAATGCTCCTCCCGCGGCTTCCTCCGAAACATCGCAATTTGAGGTTCGGGCATGACCGCCATCGTTGGCGTGTTCTCAGGGATCGGATCGTCGATCGACCGGCTTGGGCGGGTTCACCGGCTCTTGCCGTGGGTCCTTGCGTTCGTTCTGTTGCTGCCGCTGCCGCAGATCCTGACGTTCGTCGCGAACGACTATTTCGTCTATCTGGTCAATAAGATCTGCATCTTCATTCTCCTGACCACGGGCCTAAACATCGTCAAAGGGTTCTGCGGCCAGGTCACGGTTGGCCACGTAGGACTCTACGCGATTGGCGCCGTCTCATCCTCGCTGTTGTCGATCCACTACGGCGTGTCGTTCTGGGTCGCGTTCCCGATCGGCGTTCTGATCACCGCGATGGCAGGCCTGATCGTTGGCCTTCCGTCGGTTCGGCTTGAAGGCGCCTATCTGGCGCTGGCCACACTCGGGCTTGGCGAGTCCGTCCGGATCATGATCGCCGTTACGCCTCTTTTCGGATCCTCCACCGGGCTGATGCTGATCCCCGAGCCTGTGATCGGGTCGTTCGTGTTCAACAGCTTTGAGCGGTACTACTACCTTGTCATGACCGCGGCGCTGATCGGGATCTATCTCTCGTTCTCGATCCTGAAATCGGCGACAGGCCGCGCATTCATGGCGATCCGGGAAGATACGATCGCCGCCTCGGTCCATGGCATCAATGTCGCGCGCTACAAGCTCCTCGCCTTTGTTATCAGTGCTGTGTACGCGGGTGCGGCGGGGGCGCTCTTCGCGCATATGCCGCCGGGTTTCATCCACCACAACAATTTCACCGTCATCGAGATGGTGACGCTCCTGCTGATGGTCGTTCTGGGTGGCATCGGCCATATCTGGGGTGGCGTGATCGGCGCGATCGTGGTGACCCTCATCTACGATCAGACGCTTGAGTACTATTTCTACCAGCCGCTTCTCTTTGGGTTGAGCATGGTCCTGCTGGTCATGTTCATGCCCCAGGGCATCGGTGGTGTGATCGACCGGTACTTCGTGACACGCCGGTTCATCGCCATTCGGGAGGGCAAATCCGATGGCGCTTCTTGAGACCAAAGGCTTGTCCAAGAGCTTCGGGGGCCTCAAGGCGGTCCACAACCTGGATCTTGAGGTGGAGGAGGGGTCGGTTCACGGCCTGATCGGCCCGAACGGCTCCGGCAAGTCGACGTTCTTCAACCTTGTCACCGGCGTTTATCAGCCCGACCCCGGAAGTCTGATCCGGTTCGACGGCACCGACATCACCCGCGCGCCGCCACACGATGTCGCCAAACTCGGCATTGCCCGGACGTTCCAGCTTCTTCGTCTGTTTTCCGAGATGACGGTGCTGCAAAACCTGATGGTCGGTTATCACACCCATACGCCTTATGGCTTTGCGGCGACCCTCTTCAACAGCAGCGGCGTGCGCCAACGCGACGAGGAACTCCGCGACAGCATGATGGAACTCCTTGAGGTTATCGGCCTCGTGGATTTCGCGGACATGCCGGCAAGCGAGCTTTCGGGTGGCCAGCGGCGCCTGCTCGCGCTTGGCCGGGCGATGGCCATGCGTCCCAAACTTCTGATGCTGGATGAACCGGCGGCGGGGCTGTCCCCGGTCAACGTCGACCATCTGCTATCGATCGTGATGCGGCTTAAGGAACGTTACGGACTGACCATTCTGATCGTCGAGCACATCCTCAAAGTCGTCATGGAGACCTGCGACAAGGTCACGGTCCTCGACTACGGAGAGAAGATCGGGGAGGGGACACCGGAAGAGGTCAAGGACGACCACGCTGTGATCGAAGCGTATCTTGGTCAGGAACTCGATGATGAAGAGGTACGTGCGCTGTTGCACGCCTCCTGATCTGCCGGTGGACCGTCAGGCCCAGCGGGTCCGGGCCTGGACTGGCGGAGACGCGGCAAGAGCGGAGATCGATTGTCTCCATCCGGCCCGCCAATCCTCGACAGAAGAGACTTCCGAGTCGGGGTTCCTGCGGCTCCTGACCACAAAGCTGGGCAGCGCATCCCGTCCCGACGGCATCCCCGTCGGATGGTAGCGGAGGTCTAGACTCCACCGTACATGCGCGCCGCGATTGGGTAGCGATACGTGACAGGTCCGGCGATGAAGCAGAAGCACGTCGCCCGGCTCCATCGGCAGCGTGACAGGGTCGATATCGGGCAGCTTGCGGACTGTGAACTCCCGGTTGGTTGTCTCTTGTACGTGCTCCCGCAGCCCCTCGTGGTGACTGCCCGGAATCACCTGGAGACATCCCTGTTCTTCGGTGGCACTCGTCAGCGGGAACCAGACCGTGATCATGTTTGTCCCGTCAGCGTCCGGGGTGACGACCGCGTTGTCCTGATGCCAAGGGGTGCGGGAGACGAGGCCGTTCTTGGGGCTGATCCCCACGGCAGCGTTGACCATTCCCGCCGCACTTGAGTCGACGAGCGCCTGGGGCGGCTTGATCCGGACGTGCTGGATCGGATTGACCATGATCTCAGAGCCGATCACGGACTCCAAAACATCCAACAGGCTTGGGTCACGGATGGCTTCGAACACACTCTCCGGCAGAAAGATCGGGGTGTCCGCGTCGATGCCAGCGTTGGGAGGGACGGAGATGTTCAGGTTCTGAGCGAAGATGTCCTTCGACTCCCGATACAGCCACTGCACCTTTTCATCGAACGCGTCGTTGGGACAGGGAGAGGAGATCCTCCCCTCTTGCACCATCCTGTCAGCAATCTCGCGGAGGCGGTTGCCGAAATCGGTTTTGAACGCGGGGACAAGTCTATCGCTGTCAAGCAGATCCCGAATGACGAGGAAACCGTCCTGATGGAAACGGTCTATCGCCTCTTGTGGCAATCCGACCATCCTCGATCCTCCCAAGAATCGAGTTTTGTTTTTCTGAACGTTATCGGGTTATGGCCGCGAAGGGGAGAGGCTCGCCATCTTCACGCTCGCGGTGATGGGAGGATATGCTCCCTCTCGCTGCTGCCATCCTGTCCGTGGGGAGACCGGGGATGAAAACGTCGATTGCCACCGTGTCACTTGGCGGGACGCTGAGGGAGAAGCTTGAAGCGGTCGCTGCAGCCGGCTTCGAGGGTGTTGAGATCTTCGAGACTGACATCCTTGCCCACGACGGCAGCCCGACGGATGTCGGCGCGATGGTGAGAGACCTGGGTCTCGAGATCGTCGCCTTCCAGCCGTTCCGGGATTTCGAAGGAATGCCCGAACCACGACGCGCGAAAGGATTCGACCGGGCACGGCGCAAGTTCGCGTTGATGAACGAGTTGGGCACCGAGAACATTCTGGTCTGTTCCAACATCTCACCGCACTCGCTAGGCGGGATCGACCGGGCCGCCGAGGATCTCCGCGCGTTGGGCGACATCGCCGATGGTTTTGGCGTCAATGTTGGCTTTGAGGCCCTTGCCTGGGGACTTCACATCCGCGACTACCGGGATGCCTGGGAGGTGGTGCGAAGGGCCGATCACCCCCGGGTGGGGATCATTCTGGACAGCTACCATACGCTCGTCCCGGGCTACCCGGTTGAGCCGATCCGCTCCATCCCGGCAGACAGGATTACCTTTGTTCAGGTGGCGGACGCCCCCCGGGTGGAGATGGATCTTCTTCAGTTGTCCCGGCACTTCCGGTGCTTTCCGGGGCAGGGGGAGTTGGATATCGGGTCCTTCATGGATGCGTTGGCCACCACCGGTTACGACGGATGGCTCAGTCATGAGATCTTCAATGACCGCTTCCGCATGGCCTCTCCCCGGCAGATCGCGCGGGATGGGGAGCGGTCTCTCATCGCCATGACGGGCCGGACGCGGGATGGCGGGGCCGTGCCGCCGGCTCCCGCCTTGACCGGTGTCGCCTTCATCGAGTTCGCGACCTCCGATGCGGAGGTTGCGGATCTGGAGCGGTGTTTTAGGGCTCTCGGTTTCTCTAAGGCGGGCGTTCACAAGTCGAAGGATGTCACCCGTTGGGCTCAGGGCGAGATCAATCTCGTCATCAACACGGAAACCGAAGGTTTCGCCCATGCCCATTTCATCACTCATGGGACTTCCGTGAATGCCATCGGTCTCGGTGTGAGTGATGCCGCTGCGCAGATGAGCCGGGGGGAGGCGATGCTGGCCCAATCATTCCGGCAGCCGATCGGGCCGGGCGAGTTGGAGATCCCGGCCATGCGCGGGGTCGGCGGCACGCTCCTCTATTTCCTTGATGCCGCCGACGCACTGGACCGGGTGTGGGACGTCGAGTTTGATCCGGTCCCGCTGGCGCCGGTCTCGAATGTCGGCCTGACGCGTGTCGACCACATTGCCCAATCCGTCACGGTCGATGAGATGCTGGGATGGCGCCTCTTCTACCGGTCGGTTCTGAATCTCGCCAAAACGCCACAAGTGGATGTTTTCGATCCGGCGGGCCTTGTGGAGAGCGAAGTCCTCCATACGGAGGACCGGTCAGTTCAGATCGTTCTGAATGCCAGCCAGGCGAGCCGGACCCAGTCCAACCGCTTCATCGCGGAGTATTTCGGCTCCGGTGTTCAGCATATCGCGTTTGAGACGCCGGATATCTTCGCCGCCGTTGAAGCAATGCGTTCCGAAGGGTTGGACCTGCTGGAGATTCCGGACAACTACTACGATGACCTGGAAGCGCGGTTCGATCTGGATGATGAACTGGCCGGCCAGCTCCGGGCCCTGAACATTCTTTATGACGAGGATGAAGCTGGCCGATACTTCCAGGTCTACACTGGACTGATCGCCGACAGGTTCTTCTTCGAGGTTGTCTCGCGGGCGCGGTATCTCGGCTTCGGGGCCCCGAACGCGCCCATCAGGCTTGCGGCACAATCACGGTTGACCCAGACCCGCGGCATGCCAACCCGCTAGCAGATTGTACGGTGATGGGTTCATTGCGTGAGCCCATCATCGTGCGTGAATCAGCTCTACCGCTGTGATCCGTCTCTAGCAGCCGATTACCGCACGTTCTCCCGCATAACGATTTCCAAGTGCGTTGCCGGAAACTGCGGGGACAAGCCGCCTGTGGCGTCGATGACCGCCTGAAGGGCAGTGCGGGCGGAGACAGCCATGTCCTGGTGGACAACAGCGTCCATCGTGCCCTTCAGCAATGCTTCACTGGTCAACGGCGTGAGGTTGAAAGCCACATAGACGAGATCCGACCCCCGGCCCGCCTCGGCGATCGCCTTCTCAATGCCCCGGTTTCCGCTGCCCACATTGATCAGCCCGACGAGGTCTGGCCGGGATTGAAAAAGGTCCAGCGCCTTGCGGTAGTTTTTGTGCGGGTCATCCAGTCCGACGCTTGCCTCAAGGATTGTCAGCTCGGGGAACTCGTCCCGGATGACGGTGCGGATGCCGATCTCCCGTTCTTCGTGGCTGCGGTAGAGCGTGCCGCCAGTGAACACCGCTACTTCTCCGGCCTTGCGGGTCAACCGCCCCATCAAGAGACCGGCGGTGCGGCCCGCGGACCGGTTGTCCAACCCCGCGTATCCCAGCACCCCTGAGCCTGGCAGATCTGTCAGTACGGAGACCACGGGAATGCCCGCGTCGCAGATGCGGTTTACCGCCTCCCGGACGCTCCTATGATCCAGCGCCTGGACCACGATCCCTGCGGGCCGTCGCTCAAGACACTGATCCAGCGCCGCAACGTAGGCTTCCGGCGTCATGGCGTCCGGATGATTGAACGTCACGGACACCCCAAGATCCGGGGCCCATCTGAGGAATGCCTTTGCCAACAGCTCGTTGGCGAACCCGCCGAACTTTGAGATGACGACATCGACGTTGAGGGTGGCCGCGGTTGATGCGGCGACGGTCGGTCTGCTCTGCGAAGCAGCCAGGTAGTCCACGGCGGCCTCGATCCGCTCAACAGTACTCTGCTTGACGCCCGGACGGCCGTTCAGGACACGATCGACCGTTGCCGTGCTGACCCCGGCCTGGAGCGCAATGTCGAGAATTCGAGGGCGACGTTCCGTCATCAGATTTCAAAATGATGCATCATTTCGGCAAAATCTACGCTTATCCTGCCGCTACGTCAATTTTCTGTGCATCAGTTTCATTTCAATGATGCATCAATGCAGTGATCAAGGCATAGTCTGATCCAACCACCAAACAAAACAAACGAGGGCGGGACCCTCTTCGCGTCATGCAACAAAAACCAATGAACACTGTCGTCGTCGGAGCGGGTGGCATGGGGGCTCTCTTCGGCGCCATCCTGCAGCAGGGTGGTTTGCCGGTGACGCTGTACGACACCAACGCCGACCATGTTGCCGCGATCCGCGAACGGGGTCTCCGTATCGAAGGTTATGGCGGGGAGCGGACGGTCCGGATCGACGCAACGACGGAGCCCGCCGCGTTGCCAGATGCGGATGTGCTGTTGTTCCAGTGCAAGGCTCAAGGGACGAGGCCGGCCGCGCGCTCCGTGGCGCCGTTGGTTGCGAAAGGGGCGGTTTGCATCAGCTTCCAAAACGGTCTCGGCAACGAAGAAGCCCTGGCGGAGGAAGTCGGCCCGGAGAGCGTGATTGGCGGCGTGACGACCATGGCCGGTCTCATGCTTGAGCCTGGGCGGGTTCAGGATTTCTCCCGGGTGCCGTCGGCGATTGGGGAGATGGGCGGCGGCTCCAGCGAGCGTTGTACCCGGATTGCCGAGGCATTCACCGCGGCCGGCCTGGAAACATCTGCCAGCAGCGACATCCGCTACGACATCTGGAAGAAGCTCCTAGGCAACATCGCGATGAGCGCCATCTCCGGGACGACCAATCTTACCTCCGCCCAGTGCCTCGCGGTTCCACACTTGAAGGAAATCAGCATTCGCGCGCTGGACGAGGCCCTTCTTGTGGCCGGGAGCCAGGGCATCGAACTCGACCGCGAGACGGCGGTTCAGGGGATGGAGACGATCTCCAAGCCCGGCGGGACCGGGGACAACAAATCCTCGCTCTGCGTCGACATCCTAAACCGTCGGCCCAGCGAGGTTGAGACGATCTACGGCTCCGTGATCCGGCTTGCCCGGGCGGCAGACTTGTCTACGCCGACGCTGGATACGCTCTACGGAATCGTCAAAGGAATTGAGACCCACTATGTCGGAGACAGCCGGTGACCCATCTGGACGGTAAAGTTGCCTTTATCAGCGGAGGCTCAAAGGGGATCGGGCTTGCCAGCGCAAAACGGCTTGCCGCGGATGGCGCGAAGATATTCCTCGCCTCTTCCAACGGGGAGACCCTGAAGAGTGCCGCGGCGGCTGTTCGCGATGCGGGTGCGCCGGAAGTCGGATACGCGGCCGAGAACCTGAAAACGCTGGAGGGGTGTGAGGCCGCAGCGTCCGCGTTCCTGGATCAGATGGGCGGATGCGACATCTTCGTGCACTCCGCTGGTGCCACGAAGGGCGGGATCTTTCCGGGCCAGCCCGATGAGGAAATGATCGACGGCTTCGCGCTGAAGTTCCATGCGGGTGTGCGGCTGGCGCGCCTCCTCTGGCCGAGCCTCAAGGATCGGCACGGTACGGTGATCAACATCGTCGGTGGTTTCGCCAGGACGCCGGCCGCAGACTTCATGGTCGGCGGGGCAGTGAATGCGGCACTCGCCAACTTCACCAAGGCTCTGGCTGAGCAGGGGCTTCGGGACGACGTCAACGTCACCTGGATCCATCCGGGTTTGACGCGGACGGAGCGGCTGGACGGCATCTTCGCCGACCGCGCCCAGCAGCAGTCCAAGAGCGAGGAGCAGGTCGAGGCGGAAGCCATCGCCGCAGAGGGTATCCGCCGTCTCGGCCGGCCGGATGATCTTGCTGAGTTGGAGGCCTTCCTGTGTTCGCCCGCGGCGCGGCACATCCACGGCACGGGCATCGTCATGGATGGCGGCGGGGCCAAGGGCTACTACTGATGGCGTTCGCGCTCACCGATGAGCAGAAGCTTCTGGTCGGCACGGTCCAGCGGTTCGTTGAACGGGAGCTCCGCCCGCTCGAAGACGCCGTTGAGGAGACCGGGACGCTGGCGGAGGAGGATGCCCGCCGGATCTTTGAGCGCGCGAAGGGCCTCGGCCTCTACGCCATGAACATCCCGGAATCCCTCGGCGGCGGCGGACTGTCGACCGTGGACTGGATGCTGGTGGAGGAACGGTTCGGTCACACAACCGATATCCTGATCCGGCGCGCGTTCGGAAACGTCTATGAGATCCTGCTCGCGGGAACGGACGCGCAGGTCAGCCGGTGGCTCAAGCCCAGCATCGAGGGCGAGCGCGTCTTTTCTATCGCCTTCACCGAACCCGAAGCGGGATCAGACGCCGCTGGTATTCGGACCACAGCGCATCGGAGCGGCGACGGATGGGTGTTGACCGGGGAGAAGTGCTACATCTCCGACGCCCATGTCTCGGACTTCTTTGTTGTCACAGCCGTTACCGACAAGGAGGCCGGCGCCCGCGGAATCTCCACCTTCATCGTCGAGAAGGGCATGCCTGGGTTCTCTGTGGGTCCGGATCAGCCGATGATGGGGCTGCGGGGCACCACCCACGCGTCCCTCTTCTTCGATGAGGTCAGGGTGGGGCCGGAACATCTTCTCGGCCCCGAGGGCGGCGGTCTGAAGCTCGCTTTCGAGACCCTCGGCCGGGTCCGGCTGGCACAAGTCGGCGCGCGAGCGATCGGCAAGGCGACGCGGGCGCTGGACCTGATGATCGAACACGCCCGGGAACGGCGGCAGTTCGGAAAGTCCATCGGAGATTTTCAGATGATCCAGCAAATGATCGCGGACAGCGCGATCGAGATCCGGGCCGCCCGCCTCGGACTTCTCGAAACCGCCGCTGCGATCGACCGGGGCGAGGATGTTCGTGCCGAGATCTCCATGGTGAAGGTCGAGGCGTCGGAGATGCTGGGCCGTGTCGTCGACCGCGCTGTGCAGGTCTTTGGCGGCGCCGGGTTCGCCAAGGGGCTGCCCATCGAGCGCTATTATCGGGACGCGCGGATCTACCGGATTTTCGACGGAACCTCCGAGATACACCGCGGCGTCATCGCCCGCTCGCTCTTGGGTGGGGCAAAGCATCTGTATGACCTGGAGGTGGCATGAACGGCACCAAGTTCATCGACCGTGAGGGGGTGGCCGCTCTGGTCAAGGACGGGGACACCGTTGGCTTGATCGGCGGTGGCGGTGGTCTTGTTGAGGCGACGCTGCTTCACCACGAGGTCGAGAAGCGATTCAAGGCCGAAGGCGCGCCCCGTAACCTCACCGTCCTCCACGCCTTGGGGGTCGGCGACCGGGGCGAACGCGGCGTCAACCGGTTCGCGCACGAAGGGATGGTAAAGCGGGTGATCGGTGGCCACTGGGTCTGGTCGCCCCGCATGCAGGAACTCGCCCGGGACAACAAGATCGAAGCTTACGTCTTCCCAGGCGGCGTGATGATGCAGTTGATGCGGGAGATCGCCGCCAAGCGGCCCGGGCTGATCACTCATGTTGGGCTTGGCACGTTCGTCGATCCACGCCATGGCGGCGGCCGCATGAACGAGGCGGCGAAGGATGATCTGGTCGACCTGATCGAGATCGACGGCACGACCTACCTCCGCTACCGGCCGTTCCCCGTCGACGTGGCGCTGCTCAAGGGCTCGTTCGCGGATGAGGACGGGAACATCAGCCTCGACCAGGAACCCGCAAACGTCGACATCTACGCCATGGCCGCCGCCGCTCATAACAGCGGCGGTAAGGTCATCTTCCAGGTGAAGGAGCGGGTGCCCAACGGGACTCTTCCCGCACGCTCCGTCCGTGTTCCGTCCGCCATCGTCGATGCCATTGTCGTCGATCCCGAGCAGCGCCAGGGATACGACCTGGTCTATGATCCGGCGATCTCGGGAGAGCGGTTCGTCGAGGAGGAGAATCTCTCCGTACCAGGATTCTCCGTCCGGCAGATCATTGCCCGGCGGGCGCGTGAGGAGTTGGTGGACGGAGCCGTGATCAACTACGGCTTCGGCATTCCCGACGAGGTCGCCAGCATCGTGGCATCGGAAGGCGCGCAGCGCCGCTACTACCAGACGATCGAGCATGGCACCTACGGCGGCACGCTGCTGACTGGCACACTGTTCGGCTATGCCCGCAACCCCACCTGCATGATCGACGGCCCCTCCCAGTTCGACTTCTATTCCGGCGGCGGTCTCGACATCGCTTTCCTGGGCTTCGGCGAGATCGACCGGCACGGCAACGTCAACGTCTCCAAGCTTGGCGGGCTGACCGTGGGGCCGGGCGGGTTCATCGACATCGCGCAGAACGCCCGAAAGATGGTCTTCGTCGGCACCTTCGACGCCAAGGGGGCAAAGCTGTCCTCAGGGGACGGGAAACTGACGATCGAGCGATATGGCGACGTCCGAAAACTCGTCGACGCGGTGGAGCAGATCACCTTCTCCGGCGCCCAGGCGATCGCCCAGGGGCAGCACGTTCTCTACGTGACCGAACGCTGTGTCTTCGAATTGAAGGAAGACGGGCTTCATCTGACGGAAATCGCCCCGGGGGTGGATCTTCAGCGGGATGTCCTGGAGCGGATGGAGTTCGCCCCCATCGTCGACTCACCCCTCCATGTCATGTCCGAAACCCATTTCATTGAGGCATCCCAATGAGCACAGTCCGCATCGCCATCATCGGAGGGGGCGTCATCGGTCGCCGTCATGCGGGAGCCATCGCCGAGGCGGTGAATGTGGAGTTGACCGCGATTGCGGACCCTGCCCCGAGCGGCAAGGCCCTGGCCGACGATCTTGGCGTGCCGCTCTACCCTGACATCGAGGCGCTGATCGCCACAGATAAACCGGACGGTGTCATCGTCTCGACGCCAACCCGCTACCATTTCCCGCCCACGATGACCGCGCTCGAGGCGGGCTGCCATGTCCTGGTGGAGAAGCCGGTGATGGCGACGCTGGAGGAGGCGGATCAAGTCCTGACGGCTGAAGCGGCCAGCTCCGGGAAGATCCTTGTCGGCCACCACCGGCGACACTACTCGGTCTTGCGAAACGCGCGGGAGATTCTGCGGTCCGGCCAACTTGGGCAATTGGTGATGGTGTCCGGCCAGTGGTCGGCCCGGAAACACGACAGCTACTACGACCCCGACTGGCGGAAGGCCTGGGAAGCGGGGCCGGTCCTGACCAACATGATCCACGAAATGGACTCACTCCGCTTCATCTGCGGCGAGGTGGAGAGCATCAGCGCCGAGGTCTCCAACGGCGTGCGCGGTTGGGAGAAGGAGGATGCTGCCGCCATTCTGATGCGCTTCACCTCCGGTGCGTTGGGAGCCTACGTGCTCTCGGATCAGGCAACGTCGCCCTGGGCGTGGGAGTTTGCGACAGGCGAAACCCCAGCCTTCCCGCAGTCGTCCCAGAACGCCGTCCGGTTCATCGGGACCGAGGCGTCATTGGACTTCCCGAACCTTGTCCTCTGGCACCACGGCGACCGGACACCCGACTGGAACCACGTCATCGAGCCGAAGGAGATGTCGGGGGCACTCGAGAACGCGTATGTCCGCCAGATCGAGCATTTCAGGGATGTAATCCGGGGGACGGCCGAGCCGTTGATCTCCGGCGCCGATGCGACGGCGACTCTCCGCGCGACGCTCGCCGTGTTCAAGGCGGCGGGGATCGGCCAAAAGGTCACGCTATGAGCAAGGCGACCATCCTCACGGCGGCCGACGGCCCTGTCCTGACCATCACCATCAACCGGCCGGAGGTCCTGAACGCGCTTGACCCAGCCTCCCACCGACTGTTGGCCGAGGCGTTGGATCGCTTCGCCGCGGATGACAGCCTCTATGTGGCGGTGATCACGGGGGCTGGGGAGCGGGCGTTCTGTGTCGGCTCCGATCTCAAGGTGCGGGCCGAGATGGGGGGCGACGACATGCCGTCAACCGGTTTCGGCGGCATTGCGGAACGGTTCGATCTGACCAAGCCGGTGATCGCCGCCGTCAACGGCCATGCGATCGGCGGCGGATTGGAGATCGTCCTCGCCTGCGATCTAGCCATATCCGTGTCCAGCGCGAAGTTCGGACTGCCGGAGGCAAAGGTGGGGCTCGCGGCCTCAGGCGGGCTGCACAGGCTATCGCGCCAACTCCCCATGAAGTGGGCGATGAAAATCGCGCTCGCTGCCGAGCTTTTCCCCGCGGCCGACGCATTGGGCTATGGGCTGATCAACGAGGTGGTTGATCCTGGGGAACTGGACCAAGCGGTCCGCCGTACGACCGACCAACTACTCTCCAGCGCGCCCCTATCGCTGCGCGCATCCAAGCAGATGATGTTGGGCGGTCTGGATGCCCCGTCACTGGTGTCGGCATTCCGCGGCCACTACCCCGAATATGAAACCATGCTGACCAGCGAGGACGCGAAGGAAGGCTCCGCTGCCTTCATCGAGAAACGCGCGCCCGTCTGGCGGAACCGTTAGGGAGGACCCGATATGTCGGAGTTTCATGTCAAGGTCGGTGACGGCGCCAGCTTCACCAAGACCGTGTCGGAGAGCGATGTCTACATGTACGCGGGCATCACCGGCGACTTCTCTCCGAACCACGTCAACAAGACCTACATGGAGCGATCGAGCTATGGCCGCCTGATGGCTCACGGCGCCTTGATGATCGGCTTCATGTCGACCGTCTCGACCAAGGCGATCGAGCATACGAGGGACTCCGATGAGACGGCGGTATCCCTCGGCTATGACCGGATCCGTTTCCTGAAACCAGTCTTCATCGGCGATACGGTGACCGTCCGGTACGAGGTCGAGGAGATTGACCCGGCGCGAAAACGGTCGGTCGCGCGGGTGGATGTGCTTAATCAGGACGAGGAGTTGGTGGCGGTCGGCCATCACATCCTGAAATGGGTTCCAAACAGCTAAGGCAAGGCGAATGTCATTCGAACTTGAAGGTCAGGCCGTTGTCATCACGGGTGCCGCGCGCGGGATCGGTCTTGCCGTCGCGCGCCGTTTCAAGGAACTGGGCGCGCGCGTCTCGGGTTGGGATCGTGACAGCTCGCCAGCAAACGGGGACAGAGCCTTCGATCACCTGATTGATGTGGACGTCACCGATGAGGCCGGGGTTGAGGCCGCGTTTGAAGACAGTGTCCGCGCTCTCGGGCCGATTTCCATCCTGGTGGCCAATGCCGGGATCAACGGGCCGACGAAGCCGGCCTGGGAGTACACCCTGGCGGAGTGGCAGAGGGTCATCGACGTGGATCTGACGGGCGTTTTCCTGTCCACGAAGCCCGCCATCCGGCACATGCGGGAAAGAGACTCGGGGCGCATCGTCGTCATCGCCTCCGTCGCCGGGAAAGAGGGCAATCCGGGCGCCTGTGCCTACGGTGCCGCGAAGGCCGGTGTGGTCGGATATGCCAAGAGCCTGGCGCGGGAACTTCTGCCGTCCGGGATCACGGTCAATTGCATCGCCCCGGCCATTACCGAGACCGAACTGATGGAGGAGATGAGCGAGGATTACATCGCGGGGAAGAAACGCCTGATTCCTATGGGGCGGTTCTGCCGGGTCGAGGAGATCGCCAACATGACGGCCTGGGTCGCGAGCCCGCTGTGTTCCTTCACAACGGGGCAGATCTTCGACGTCACCGGTGGGCGGGCGACTTATTGAGATGACCTCCCCCCTCACGAAAGACCGGCTGAACATCCATCAAGTCACGCTGAACCAGTGCGACTTCCGTCAGTCGGTTGAATGCTTCGCAAGGCACGGGGTGAGGAAGACCGCCGTTTGGCGGGAGAAGCTGGATGCCGCCGGCCTTGATGACGCTGTGCGCATCCTCGATGACAATGGCGTCGAGACAGAGTCCCTCTGCCCCGGTGGTTTCCTGACGGAGATCACGGACGCCCCGAATGACCCAATGACCGAGAACAACCGCCGCTGGCTGGATCAAGCCGCCGCGCTCGGCGCCCGTTCCATGGTCACGATTACAGGCGGGTTTACGGGCGGGTCGAAGGACATGGACGCGGCCCGCGCTCGGGCAGTGGCGGGACTTCGGCGGCTTGTCCCGATCGCGCGGGCGGCAGGGGTAAAGCTGGCGCTGGAGCCGCTTCATCCGATGGTGTGCGGTAACCGCTCCATCCTGTCGACAGTAGCGGAGGCATTGGAAATCTTGGATGAGGTCGACGCGGAGGACACGGTTGGCTTGGCGGTCGACAGCTATGCCGTCTGGTGGGAACCCGGTCTCCGTCAGTCTCTGGAGAGGGCGGGGCAGCGGATACTGAACCTCCACGTTTCCGACTGGCTGCCGGAGACACGGAGTGTCCGCTTCGATCGCGGTATGCCGGGTGACGGGATCATCGAGAACGCGAAGATCCGGCACTGGGCGGAGCAGTCGGGATACGCCGGGGCGGTCGAGGTGGAGATCTTTTCCTCCGAGGATTGGTGGACACGAGAGCCGGATGAGGTGGTGACGACGATCTTGGACCGGATGGAGGCGCACCTATGAGCGGGATGGGACGACCCGTGGAAGGAAGAGGGTCATGCTGAAAATCTGGGGCCGGGCGAGCTCCATCAATGTCCAGAAAGTCCTTTGGGCGGCGGACGAACTTCAGCTCGCTTATGAGCGCGTGGACGCCGGTCTCCAGTTCGGGGTGGTTACGGAGGACTGGTTCGCGGATCTCAATCCCAGCCAGCGAATTCCAACGATCGAAGACGACGGCTTTGTCGTTTGGGAGTCCAACGCGATCCTCCGGTATCTGACCACCAAATATCGACCGGGCCATTTGATGCCTGATGATCTGGAGACGCGAACGCAGGCGGACATGTGGCTGGATTGGCAACAGACCACCATCATGCCGTGGCTCGGACCCCTCTTCCTTGGTCTGATCCGCACAAAGCCTGAAGACAGAAATGCGGATGAATTGAGGACGGCAGCCGGTGAGGTGGAGGCCGCCCTCAGGGTTTTGGACGGAACGCTTACCGGTAAAGACTACCTCGTTGGCGGGCGGTTCACGGTTGCAGACATTCCGCTCGGCTGCGTCGCCTACCGTTGGTACGCGTTGGATGTGGCACATCCGGACTTGCCACATCTCCGGGCGTGGTACGAACGATTGGTCAAACGTCCCGCTTTCGCCGAGCACGTCATGAAACCGCTTGTGTAGGGGACGGGGATGATTCTGCTCACCGGCGGGACCGGTCATGTCGGGGGCCGTTTGGCTGCGAGAGCGGCGGCGGATGGTGTCCCGATGGTCGCCCTCTATCGGCCTGGAAAGACGCCACCAGAACCGATCGATTCCGGGGCCAGCGTAGTCTGGGAAGCGTGTGAGCCGACGGATGCCGAAGCGCTCCGCGCAATCGCCGAACGCCACGGCGTCACGTCCTGTATCCATTTGGCTGCCGTCTCCAACGAAGCGTTCGCCAGACCGGATCCCTTGGGAGCGGCGAGCGCCAACATCGGGGCGACGGCGACCCTGTTGGAGGTCGCCCGTCAGTGTGCTTGGCGCCGGTTCGTCCTGGTTAGCACCGGTTCTGTGTTCCAGATGCGGAAGATCATCGGAAAGCCGATCCCCGAGGACGCGCCGCCGGAGCCTGCCAACGTCTACTCGACGACCAAGACCTCCGCTGAGATGTTGGTCCGGATGTACAGAACTGAGTTCGGGCTGTCGGCAAGCTCGGTCAGGATCTCATGGGTGTTCGGCCCACCCATCGTCGCTCTCGACGCGACGCGCGGGCCGATCCCCTCGTTCATCATTCGCGCATTGAAAGGGGACCCGATCCGCGAAGGGGGCGGGGATTTCGCCGCAAGCTTCACGTTCGTCGAGGATGTGGTCGAGGGCCTGCTGGCAGCCGATGCGGCGGACTCGCTAGATCACGATATCTACCACCTGGGACATGGCCGGAACTTCCCTTTGTCCGACGTGGCGGCCGCGATCCGGACCGCGGTCCCTGGCGCGACGATCGAGTTGGCGGCGGGTACCGATCCGTGGACCCGTTATACGGCTCTGCGTGATCCGCTTGGGGTGGGTCGACTTCACAGAGAGACGGGATACAAGCCCGGATGGACCCTTGAAGCAGGGATTGGCGCTTACGTTCGTTGGTTAAAGGAAAACGAAGGGACGTGGCGGTCGCTTTAGAAACCGCCGGTTCGGCCCGAAGAAAAGGGAGGCTGGAGACATGACAGACCATGTGGAGAGCTTGGCAGGTCAACTTGCCGACGCTTGGGCTAAAGGCACTCTGATCCCCGTCCCGGTGACTGCGCCGGCAAGCCGTGCCGAGGCTTATGCGATCCAGGACAAGATGGCGGACGCGATCGGTGGCCGGATTTCGGGCTGGAAGGTCGGTGCGCCTGCGAAGGCCGTCCAGATGTTCGAAGGTCACGACGGCCCGATCCCCGGACGGGTGTTCGAGGACCGGACGTTCGAGGGGGCGGGCTCGATCTCTTCAAACATGTTCCATGGGGCGAAAGTCGAGTGCGAATACGCAATGCGCCTCGTCCATCCACTCACCGTGAGTGCCGCGTCCGTGACCCGCGCCGACCTCGAGGACAAGACCGTCTTCCAACCGGCGATCGAACTTGCGTCGACGCGCTACGCGCCCGGAACAGGCGGACGCGCGATGAACACCTTTGACGGGATCGCCGACAATGGCACCGGTGGCGCCGCCGTTTTGGGAGAGATCGTGGAAGACTGGCAGTCGCTGGACTTCGCCGAGATGGATATCGTGGCCACGATCGATGGCAGTCCGCCGATCCAAGCCTACTCAGCCGTCTACAGGCTGCATCCGTTGGATGTCCTCGCCATGATCATCCGGGATCTCGCCGGCCGGGGCATCGACTTCGAGGTGGGTCACTTTCTGATGACCGGCTCACAGACGTTGCCAACACCCTTCCGAAAGGGGCAGACGTTGACCGTGCAGCACGCGGGTCTGTCCCCCATCACACTGACCATGACCTGATCCCGCCGACCGAGGACACACACCGATGAGCAAGCCGATTTACATCCTGAACGGGCCGAACCTGAATCTTCTCGGCACGCGAGAGCCTCACATCTACGGCCATACGAGCCTCGCAGACCTTAAGGCCATGTGCATCGAGCGGGCCGAGAAGCGGGGGTACGAGGTCTTCTTCGAGCAATCGAACAGCGAGGCTCAGATCCTCGACTGGATCCATCAAGGCATCAATGAGGCTGCTGGGATCATCATCAATCCCGCCGCCTTCACCCACACGTCAGTGGCCATTCTGGACGCGCTGAAAAACGTAAAATCTCCGATCATCGAACTCCACATCTCCAACCCGCACCAACGGGAGGCGTTCCGGCACATTTCCTATGTGACGCTGGCCGCGACTGGGATCATCGCCGGCCTTGGTGTGAACGGATATCTCGTGGCCGTGGACGCCATGGCCGACATGATCGAGAAGGAATAGGAGGGTCACGTGACCGCATCCACGCGTGCCGCCTGTGTGCTCGGCTATCCGGCGAAACACTCAAAGTCGCCCAAGCTTCACGGATATTGGCTAAAGAAGTACGGGATCGACGGCGACTACCGGATCGAGGAGTTGCCGCCCGAAGACTTCGACGCGTTCGTCCTAAACCTCTCCGGCAACGGTTACGTTGGGGCGAACGTGACCATGCCTCACAAACAGGCCGCTTTCCGGTTATCCGAACCGGACGAGAAAGGGCGGGCGATCGGTGCGGTCAATACACTTTGGCTAGATGGCGATGTTCTCCGGTCGACGTCTACAGACGGTGATGGCTATGTGGCCTCGGTCGATGCGGCAGCGCCCGATTGGTCGGATGGTGTGACGGACGCGGTTGTCCTGGGGGCGGGCGGCGCGAGCCGGTCGATCGTTTACGCTCTGCTGGAGCGGGGCATCGCCCGCGTCCATGTGGTCAACCGGACCCGTGCGAAGGCGGAGTCCATGCAGGAAACATATGGTGATGGCGTCGTTCCTGCGGATTGGTCGGAGGTGCCGGAGTTGCTGGCCGGGTGCGGGTTGCTGGTGAATACGACCTCTCTCGGCATGCATGGGCAGGATCCGCTGGAAATCGACCTCTCGCCTTTGCCGGAGACGGCTGTGGTCTCCGACATCGTCTACGTGCCGCTGACCACACCTCTGCTTGCGGCGGCCAAGGCGCGCGGTCTCCGTACCTCGGACGGGCTCGCCATGTTGCTGCATCAGGCAGTGAAAGGGTTCGAGCTCTGGTTCGGGAAACACCCCGAGGTTACCGAAGAGCAGTACAATCTGATGTCGGAGGGCATTCCCAGAGAGTGACGGCGCCTCAAACGAGCGAAGCGGATCGGGGGAGGGGGCCTATCGCTTCCAAACCACGATGTTCTCATGCCGTTGGATCAGCGCTTTCAGATCGTTGAAGCTCGTCTGCATATGATCCATGAAACCAGCGAGGAGCGGCGTGGGCTCCCGGTCCCGGGCGTGCAACAGGCCGAGATTCCTGGCCGGGTGCGGCACACTGTAGGACAGCGCTGTGATGGTCTTCTGGTGACGCATGCCGAAAACGACCGTGTGCGGTAGAACCGCCAGGCTGTCTGAGTGCATCAGGTAGTTGATCACCGCTCCCAACCCACCGCCGGAGAATACGATCCGGATCCGCTCGGCCCCGATGGCGATCAGGATGCTCTTCATGTCGGCGGCGAGCGGGCTGTTGGGAGGCGGCTCGATCCATGCGTAGTTGGCAAGCTTTGAGGCCGTTATCCGCCGCGTCTGCAGCAGCGGATGGCCGACCCGGCAGGCAATGATGTTCCGCCCTTCAATGAGAGGTTTGAACTCCACCTCCACCGCCGGATCGACAACATTGACCGGGCAAAGCGCCACATCCAGCCGGCCGCCACGGACACCGTTCACGAGGTCGTCCGTATAGCCGTAGGAAAGGCGAACGGTGATGTTCGGATGCGCCTTCTGGAAGTCGGCGATCAGCCCAGAGACGAACCCGTCCGTGAAAAAGGGTGTTCCACCGAGACGAAGTTCGCCTTCAACGCCGGACCGGATCCGGTCGACGCTCTCGTCCGCGCGGGTGGAAGCGATGCGAATGACGCGTCCCTGTTCCACAAGGGCTCGGCCGACTGCGGTAAGCTCCAACGGGCGGCGGGTGCGCACGAACAAGGGCTCCCCGAAGCGTTGTTCGAGCATTTTGACCACGCGGGATAAGGCTGGCTGGGTTGTCCCCAGGCTCGCGGCGGCCTCCGTAAAGCCGCCGCTGTCCATGATTTCGGCCAGGATAAGCAGGTGCTTAGGATCAATGCGCATCACCGGGCTCCCCGTATGAGAGGTTGTAGAATATCATTTTGATATGGAAAGAAGGATTATTATTATTTTGGATTATGAAGATTGCCGCCTAGCTTGATGTCCAGCGAATAAATCGATGTGTGCGAACAAGCACCGGACCAAGGGAGGGCTGCGATCATGGCCACGAGAAGACAGTTCAATACGATGCTGGGTGCGGCGGGTTTGACGAGCCTGCTGATGCCGGGTGTGGCGCATGCGGCGAAGAACGTACGCCTGACGATCGCCAGCAGCCATCCGACAGCCGTGCCGTGGGTTGGCACCATGCACAAGCACGTGGTTCCCGAGGCCAACAAGCGTCTTGAAGCCGCTGGTTCCGAGGTCCGGGTCAAGTGGACGGAGTCCTACGGCGGTGCCCTCTACAAGTTCGACAAGACCCTGGAGGCGGTCGAGCAGGGTCTGACGGACATCGGATGGGTTGGCACGCTGTGGGAAGAGAGCAAGATGCCGCTCCAGAACGTGACCTACTACGCGCCGTTCGTCAGCGACGACATGCCGACGATGCTTCGGGTCATGAACGAGATGCACGCCGAGAACGCGAAGCTCAACGGCGCCTGGAGCCGTCAAAAGCAGGTCTATTTGGGCGCGAGCGGGATCGAGACCTACCACCTGATCAGCAAAGAGCCGATCGAGAACATGGCTCAGCTTGAGGGCAAGAAGTTCGCCGCGGCCGGTGTCGTCGGCAACTGGCTCAAGGGAACCGGCGCGGTTGCTGTGAACCAGGGGCTACCTGGCTTCTACAATCTCATCAAAACGGGCGTCGTCGACGGTGCGGTCATTTCCAACTCCGGCGCGTTCCCGTTCAAGCTCTTTGAGGTCGCCCCCTACATCAACCGGGTCAGCCTCGGCTGTCAGGTGACCGGTGCGATGACCGTGAACGAGCGTGTGTGGCGGAAGCTACCTGATGACCTGAAGGGCATCCTCGCCCAGCTCGGCACTGAGTACAGCGAGGTCCACGGCAGCATGCTGATGACCATCGCCGATGCGGTGCAGAAGAAGATGACGGATCAGGGCGCCGCCGTGGTTCAGATGTCCGACGACGCCCGCGGCGAATGGGCGGCGAACCTTCCCGACATCGCCGGGGAATGGCGCAAGTTCAATGACGATAAAGGTCTGCCCGCGACTGAGGTCATGGGACAGTTCCTCGACAAGATGACCGCCGCCGGTGCGAAACCTCTGCGGGATTGGTCGGCGTAATCAGAAACGACGCGCGCGCCTCGGTAACGGCGCGCGCGCCCAACCAGGATTGGAAGACAGCCCGTGAACGAAGTCGAAATCGAACAGGCCCATCAAGCGGCCCGGGAGCATGCTGCGGCCCTGAAAGCAGAAGTCGCGAAGGCGGATGCCGACACGCTTCGGCTCTTGTTCACGGAAGCCCGAACCCACTACGGCTGGCGGGACACACCGGTGACGGACGACCAACTGCGCGATCTCTACGAGATTGCGAAGATGGGCCCGACGTCCATGAACCAGCAGCCGATGCGGTTGGTGTTCGTTCGAAGCACGGAAGCAAAAGAGCGACTGAAACCAGCCCTGAACGAGCCCAATGTCCCGAAGATGATGGCGGCACCCGTCACCGCGATCATTGGCTACGACACGGCCTTCTTCGAGAAACTGCCGGATGTGTTTCCCATCAATCCGAAAGCGCGGGACATGTTCGCAGGCAACGAGGTGATGGCGCAGGCGAACGCATTCCGTAACGGCACGCTCCAGGGTGCGTATCTGATGCTGGCGGCACGGGCGGTTGGCCTCGACGTTGGGGCGATGTCCGGGTTCAACAACGCGGCGGTCGACCAGGCGTTCTTTGCCGGTACGACGGTCAAATCGAACTTCTTGTGCAACCTCGGATACGCCGACGAGACAAAGATATTCCGGCGGCTGCCGCGCCTCGCCTTCGACGAGGTCGCGGAGATCGCCTAAACCAGAGGAGGGGACCATGAGCGGGCCCAAGGTGACCAAACAGGACATCATGAGCAAGACCGGGCAGATGCTTCAAAAGCATCTCTACGTGGTCCACACGAAGCCCACGAATGGCCTCGGCCCGGTCATGGAGAACCTGAAAGAGCATTTGGATTTCCAGATCCGGATCGAGCAGGAGGGGATCATGTTCGCGGCCGGCCCGCTCTGGGCCGACAACGAACAGGATTGGGAAGGCGAGGGCATGGTCGTGATCCGCGCGGACAGCCTCGATCACGCGCGGGAGATCGCGGACTCCGACCCGATGCATGCCAGTGGTGCCCGGTCCTTCACGGTCCGCCCCTGGATGGTGAACGAGGGTGGTTTCACTCTTAAGGTTACATTCTCCGACGGCGGCCGATCCCTTATCTGAAAAGGCGGCACAGACCGCCATACGCCCCTGTCAACATGAGCGAACATCTCCGACGCTATGCCGTCGGCCAATGGGAGGACGCATGATGAGTGTCGCGGAAGACATCCAATACTTCACGGAGCAGAACTCGGCCGAGGCGGTCATCAGCCGGATCAAGCAACCGGAGGACGCGCGGCTGGCCGAAGTGATGACCTGCATCATTCGCCACCTCCATGAGGTCGTGAAGGAGGTCGAACCCACCTACGAGGAGTGGGAGAAGGCAATCACCTTCCTGACTGAAACCGGTCACATGTGTGACGACTGGCGCCAGGAGTTCGTGCTCTTGTCCGACGTTCTTGGCGTGTCGATGCTGGTGGATGCGATCAACACACGTCGGCCGACCGGCGCCACCGAGAACACCGTGCTGGGGCCCTTCCATATCGAGGACCAGCCGGAGCGCGGGATGGGTGAGACCATCTCAGAAGATGGGAAGGGTGAGCCCTTGGTCGTTCACGGCCGCGTCCTCGACGTCGACGGCAAGCCGGTTGCTGGAGCCAAACTCGATACCTGGCAGGCCAGCCATGACGGCTTCTACAACAACCAGCAGCCGGACGAGCAGCCGGAGCACAATCTCCGCGGCATCTTCACCACGAACGACAACGGTGAGTTCATGTATCTGACGGTGAAGCCGGTCTACTACGGCATCCCTAAGGACGGGCCGGTGGGCAAAATGCTGGACAAGCTCGGCCGCGACAACATGCGCCCGGCGCATCTTCACTACATCGTCACAGCACCCGGCTACGAGACTGTCACGACCCACATCTTCGACTCCAAGGACCCATACCTGGACAACGACGCGGTCTTCGGGGTTAAGGCCTCCCTGATCGCGGATGTGGTGAAGCGGGATGATCCCGACGCGGCGGCCAAGTTCAACGTGCCGAACCCGTTCTGGGAAGTGAAGACGGACTTTGTCCTGACACCGAAGAGCTGACCGTCTGCGGTCCGTCTGAACACTCACGATCGTAAGGGGCGAAGGCCATGGACTCGTTTGAGTACAAGAGCAGTCCGTCCAGAATCATCTTCGGCAACGGCGCCATTGACCGGGTTGGTGAGGCCATGGACGGGCTCGGCTGCAACCGGGCTCTGATCCTCGCCACCCCGTTCCAGAAGGAACAGGCGGATGCACTGGCGTCGTCGCTTGGCGCCAAATCCGCGGGTGTTCATGCTGAAGCAGTGATGCACACGCCGGTGGACGTGACCGACAAAGCGCTGCTGGTCATGAAGGACCTGAGTGCTGACTGCACTGTGGCCCTTGGCGGGGGCTCGACGACCGGTCTCGGCAAGGCCATTGCCTATCGCACCGACGTCCCTCAGATCGTGGTTCCGACGACCTATGCCGGATCAGAGGTGACGCCGATCCTTGGGCAAACCGAGGATGGGGTGAAGACCACGGTCAGCGATCCGAAGATCCTTCCGGAAGTCGTCATCTATGACCCGGAACTGACGGTCGGACTGCCGGCCGCGATGACGGTCAACAGCGCTCTCAACGCCATCGCCCATGCCGTCGAAGCGCTCTATGCGAAGGATCGTAATCCGATCACAAGCCTGATGGCGGCGGAAGGCGCGCGGGCCCTGATCCGCTCCCTTCCAGCACTGAGTGCCGACCCCGGCGACCTCGATGCGCGCGGCGATGCGCTGTATGGGGCGTGGCTTTGCGGAACGGTTCTTGGCACCGTTGGCATGGCCCTTCACCACAAGCTTTGCCACACGCTGGGCGGCACCTTCAATCTTCCGCATGCGGAGACCCATGCCGTTGTTCTGCCCCATGCGATTGGCTTCAACGCGGTCGCTGTACCGGACCAGCTTCGCCCGATTGCCGAGGCCCTCGATGTCAAAGACCCGGGCACGGGCATGCACGCTTACGCCAAGTCCATCGGTGCGCCGACATCCCTAGCTGATCTCGGAATGCCGGAAGACGGGATCGATCGCGCAGCAGATCTGGCCGTCGCCAATCCGTACTGGAACCCGCGGTCTTTTGACCGGGCGGATATCCGGAAACTGATCGCGGCGGCTTGGCGCGGAGACGCGCCGGGACAGTAACGAGCCAAGCCAATCAGGCACGGTCTCCAACGAAGAGAGGCTGGCCGGCACTTCGGGGGGAGGTCGCAACCATGGCTATCACAAACGACGCAACCGGACCGACGGCCAAACCGTCAGCCTGGAGCCGGGATACGATCTGGACCGGGCGGGGTCCACTCCCCGTGCTTGGAAGCCTCGGCGGATGGTTGAACGGGTTGGGCACGGTCTGGATCGCCGCTCTCATGTTCCTGATCGTCGGCGACGTGCTCTCCCGCGGGCTCTATGGAGCGCCGTTGCCGAGGGTCCCGGAATTTGTCGGCTACTCGATCGTCGCCATCGTCTTCCTCCAGCTCCCCAACACCCTTCATCTTCACAAGCTGACGCGGGCGGACGCCTTCATCGACATGCTGATGATCTCCCGTCCCACGGCGGGGGCCATCTACAACGCCATCTACCAGCTTCTCGGCTTTGTCGTCCTGGGCCTGATTGCCTGGGGTCTGATCCCCGATGCTATGGAATCCTATGAGTACGACGAGTACTTCGGCCAGCAGGGCGAGATCATCATCCCTGTGTGGCCGTTCAAAGCGATCATGGCTTTCTGTGCGGTCGTTACCTCTCTCGAGTACCTGGTCCAATTCTTCGACTATGTCCGGAAGGCGGTCGTGGACGAGCCGGATCACCCCGACGCCCGCCGGGGGCTTCCCAAGGGGTGGGCCTATGTCGGCGTGTTGATCGTGGTTCTGGTCGGCGGCATGGCCTATCTCGGCCCGCATCTTGAGCCGTTGACCATTGGTCTCCTGCTCGTAGGCGCCATGCTGTTCCTGATCCTTGCGGGCATGCAGATCGGCATAGCGCTGATCCTGCTGTCCTTCGTGGGGGCCTGGTTCATCAGGGATGATTTCGAGACGGCGGTGAACCTGCTGAAGATCGCATCGTCGGGCGCCATCAAGGATCAACTCTTTGGCGTCGTTCCCCTGTTTGTCCTGATGGGCATGCTGGTGAACGTCGGCAGGATCGGGCGCGATACGTTTGAGGTGTGCCAGTGGCTGTTGGCGCGCCTCGCCGGAGGGCTTGGGGTTGCGACCGTCGTGGCGAACGCCATCTTCGCGGCGATCACCGGCGTGTCGATCGCGTCCGCCGTCGTCTTCACCAAAGTCTCTGTCCCCCCGATGGTTGAGCACGGCTACACGCCGAAATTCTCCGTCGGCATTGTGGCGGGCAGTTCGGTCCTGGGGATGCTGATCCCGCCAAGCCTGCTGCTGATCGTGTTCGGTGTGCTGGCCGAGGTATCCGTCGGTCAACTCTTCACCGCCGCGATCGCGCCGGGCATCCTGCTGTCGGCCGCGTTCTGCCTCGCCATCATCTGGATGTCGAAGTACATGCCGGACTTTGCAGGACGGCCGCTCACCCCCGACGCCAGCAATGCGCCAAGTGCCTGGACCCGGAACCCGGAGCACACGGAGACCCTGACCTCCGCCGCGCGCAAAATGGCGCCTGTCGTGATCCTGATCCTGGCGGTGCTGGGCGGCATCTACGGCGGTTTCTTCACACCGACGGAAGCCGGAGCAGTGGGGGCGTTCCTCGCCTTCATCATCGTGGCGATCAAGGCACGCTTTAACCCGGGGATGCTGAGCTGGTCGAAGATCTGGAAGATGTTGATCGACACCGGGCACGTTTCCGTGTCGATCCTGTTCCTGATCATCGCGGCGAACATGTACACCCGCATGATCGCGCTGTCGGGTCTTCCGAACGAGGTCGTTGGCATGATCACCGCGGCGGAGCTTGGCTTCTACGGGATCATCCTCGTCTATCTGCTGATGGTCCTGGTGATGGGAATGGTGCTCGACAGTGTGTCGATCATGCTGATCACCTTGCCGCTGATCCTGCCGGCGCTGGCGGTCTTCAACACGGACCTTATCTGGTTTGGGATTGTGACCGTCGTCGCGGTCGAGATCGGTTTGCTGACGCCCCCGCTTGGGCTGACGGTGTATGTCGTCAAGGCGGCGTTGGGGCCGAGCCAAGTGAAACTTGGTGAGATCTTCGCGGGCGCGTTTCCGTTCGTGCTGATCATGATGCTGGTGACCGCGCTTTTGGTCATCTTCCCGGAAATCACAGAGATCACACGGTGAGGTATCAATGACCGATATGGACCCATCTGGGCAGACACGCCCCACCCTCGATGCCGCGGGCCGGGACCTTCTCTTTCAGAAGGCCCGCACCGCCAACCGTTTTCTCGACAAGCCGGTCGATCCGGCGCTTTTGCGGGAGATCTACGAGCTCATGAAGTGGGGGCCGACCTCCATGAACTCGAACCCGGTTCGGATCGCCTTCCTGACAACGGACGAGGCGAAAGAGCGGCTGATCCCGTCGCTGTTCGACAGCAATGTGGCGAGGGTTAAGTCCGCCCCCGTGGTTGCCGTGATCGGCCAGGACATGGAGTTCTTCGAGTATCTGCCGCGGCTGTTTCCAAGCTCGCCCGAGAACAAGAAGATCTTCGAACGCAATGAGATCGCCGCGGAGATGAACGCTTTCCGAAACGCCACGCTCCAAGGGGCTTACTTCATCATCGCGGCCCGCGCGGTTGGCCTCGATTGCGGACCGATGTCAGGCTTCGACAATGCGGGCGTGGACAAGGAGTTCTTCGGTGGCACCCACGTGAAATCGCACTTCCTGTGCTCCCTCGGTTATGCGGATCCCGACCGGATCTATCCACGAGGGCCGAGGTTCGATTTCGACGAAGTCTGCCAGGTTCTTTAGCCCGCCGAAGCCGTTCCCCCCAGTTTGACCCAAGCCCCGTGAGGACATCATGACCACGCCCTGCATCATCACCGTCGCCATCACCGGCTCGCTGCCGACCAAAGCCAACAACCCGGCGGTTCCCATCACGGTGGAGGAGCAAGTCGAGTCGACGCATGAGGCTTTTGAGGCTGGCGCCAGTCTCGCGCACTGCCACGTCCGGAACGACGATCAGACCCCGACAAGCGACCCGGAGCGTTTTGGCCGTCTTCTTGAGGGCTTGCGAAAGCACTGCCCGGAGATGATCGTTCAGTTCTCAACCGGAGGCCGGTCGGGCGTCGGGCTGGAGCGGGGCGCTATGTTGCCGCTGCGCCCGGATATGGCGTCGTTATCGACCGGGTCCTGCAACTTCCCGACCCGGGTCTATGAGAACTCCCCCGATCTCGTCATCCATCTCGCCGCAGAGATGAAGAAGCACAGGGTGAAGCCAGAGATCGAGGTCTTTGACCTCTCCATGTTGTTCAAAGCCGTCGAGATGGCGGAAACCGGGGACATCGTCGGGCCGCTCCACGTTCAGTTCGTCATGGGTGTCAAAAACGCGATGCCGGTGGACCGGGAGGTCTTCGAGTTCTACGTCAAAACGCTGAACCGCCTTGCACCGGACGCGACCTGGACCGGTGCCGGGATCGGCCGTCATCAACGGACGCTGAATGAGTGGTCGCTCGAGTTGGGCGGACACGTCCGGACCGGTCTTGAGGACAATGTCCGTCTCGACCGGGACACGCTTGCGCCGTCAAACGCAGCACTGGTTAAAGTGGCGGCGGATCTGTGCGCGCAGCATGGTCGGCATCCGGCGAGCGCGGCCGAGGCACGGACAGCTTTGGGTCTGACCTGAGGCGCGACCCTGTCGCCGAAAAGGCTGACCGATGATCGGCCGTACGCTACCGTTTGGCTATGAGACTGTTCTCAAACCGGGCGAGGCCCGTTCATCTGGGTCCGCATCCCGTGGAGCGGCTGCCAAGGTCTCCAATACCGAGCGCACCGCCTGAGGCATGGCATGGTCGCGCTTTCGCAAGTTCGGGTGGATTGGAGCGGCCTGAGGCCCTCCCGGGGCTGCGGTCATCGGTAGAGCGCTACGCCGCACTCTTCTCCGCGCTTCGGAACGGAGAGACGGCGGATGCTCAGGCGGCGATTCCTTCAGACGTGCAGGAAAGATCGAACAACCTCAAAGCGCAGTGCTCGTTCGTTGACGCAGATCTCGCCGGTATCGCCTCCATTCCGGACTCCGCGTGGGCCGAGGGTCGCCGTATCCACGGTCATAATCTTGTGCTTGTCGTCGCGATACAGTGGCCGCGACTGCCAAGGGCCGGAGATCCGGGGGAAACGTGGCTGCATGACGCCCGGGGCGCCGTCGCTGAGATGCGCGCGGCGGAAGTGGCGGCGGTCATGGCGCACTATATCCGCCAGCTCGGATTTGGCGCTGTCGGTCATGCGGCGGGCGAAACCGACCTCGATATACCGCTCCTCGCGATCTTATCTGGCTTGGCGGAAGTCGATGCGCACGGAGCGCTCTCCCATCCCTACCTGGGGTCGGCTTATAGCTGCGCAGCCGTAAGTACCGAAATGGAGTTGGCGCCGGATCAGCCTCTCGCCCCGATTGGAGGAGGTGATCGTTGGCGGGTGAGGGGCCTTTCATGGTTCTTCGGTTGGGGAGGGACGCGGCCCGGCTGGTCCAGGCTCAACGGTGAGCACCGGCCCTTGCATTGGGGGCCATACCCGATGGAGCGGATAAAGCGGACGGAGTCGCCAACCACTCTGTTAACGGACAAGATTCCGCGTGTTCCCAAACGGGCGGCATTCTTCGCACGGGCTCTCGCCGGGGATCTCGGTCCCAAGGCACAGAAGGAGCGGGCGCGTTTCGCGACCAAGACGCCCAACGTACTTGCCATGGTGCCCTTGATCCGGGCGATGGTCCCCCATCAACACGGACCCGTCGCATCAGACCCCACGCCCGATACCGACGATCCGGACTGGAACGCAGACTGCGTGAAGGCGGCTGCCTACTTCCTCGGGGCGGACATGGTTGGGATCTCCAAGGCGCCGGATTTCGCATGGTACAGCCATGATGACGATGGCTCGGAAATCACGCCCAACCATCGCTTCGCCATCACCATGTTGATCGACCAGGGCCACGAAACCATGGAGGGGGCGTCCGGTGATGACTGGATCAGCGGCGCCCAGAGTATGCGCGCCTACATGCGGGGAAGCGAGATCGCGGGCATTCTGGCAGAGCACTTGAGGGGCCTGGGTCACGATGCGCGCTCCCAAACAAACGCGGACTCCCAGGTACTTCAGATCCCCTTGATCCTGCTCGCCGGTCTGGGAGAGATGAGCCGGATTGGTGAGCTGGTTCTGAATCCGTTCGTCGGCCCGCGCTTCAAGTCGGTGGTTGTAACGACCAATCTCCCGCTGACACCCGACAAGCCGATTGATTTCGGTTTGCAGGACTTCTGCGAGAAGTGCCTCAAATGCGCCCGGGAGTGTCCCTGCCACGCGATCCCCTTCGGCCCGAAAGTCATGTTCAACGGCTACGAGACCTGGAAACCCGACGCGGAGAAATGCGCAAGATACCGGGTCACCAACCCGAAGGGATCCGCCTGTGGCCGGTGCATGAAGACCTGCCCCTATAATCTTGAAGGCCTGCTGAGCGAGCGCCTTGTGTTATGGGCGGCGATCAACCTGCCTTTCACGCGGAAATGGCTGGCGATCCTCGACGACAAGCTCGGACGCGGGCTTCGAAACAAGATAAAGCGCTGGTGGTGGGACCTAGAGATCGTCGACGGCCGTGCGGTTCCCCCGCGGCTGGGCACGAACGAGCGGGATTTGAACTTTGCCAACATCCTCAAACCGGAGGATGAGAAGATTGCCCACTATCCCGCCGACATGAATCCGTCTCCGGATCAGCAAGACCCACTACCTCCCGATCGGAAAGAGGGCCTGCGCCGCGCCAAAGAAGCAGAGACTCCAGAAGCGGCCCTTCATCGGCTCCGCACATAGTGCATGACAGTCAATAATCCGTGCCTCCAACGAGATAGATTGATCAAGTGTCGTGACTACTTAATTTTATACTTTGAAGCTATGATAAATGGAGTAGAGAACCAGAAATCTACATATATTAGTCATTTCGGCTGTTTTGATACTATGTAATTTCTGTTTGTGGCGTCTGACCTTATCCAGTTTAGGGTTGCAGAATAATTATTTAACTTAGAGGGCGTTTTGACTAGACTCCGATTAGTTGGTGAGGACCCTGTCGGCCTGAAGTGTGTCGGCCCGAGGAGACACAAATAGAAATGCCGCAACGTAGGGAGAGCGGAAGACGCTGTGCCGGAGCATTGGTGCAACACGGCGTCCTTGCAACGTTCTACGCCTTCGTCTGCTTGTTCTGCTCGGCCGCAATCGGCGCTGCCGCCACTGACCCGGTTTCGACGTCGGAGACCCAGGACGGCTTCCCAGTGAATGCGACGGTTGTTGTTGCCGTCCTAATTCTTATTGGCGCGGGGCTGACCGGCATATGGATTGTCGCCTTGAGGCGCGCCATCGATAGCAGAACTGCGTCGCTCGACCATGAGATCCGTCTCCGGGAGCAGGCCCAAGCCGATCTTCAGGAGACGCGCGATGTCTATCAGTCGCTCGTGGATGCGCTGCCGCAAACGGTCTACCGGATTAACCGTGCTGGAAATGTAACCTTCATCAACGACACCTACCTCAAGCTGACGGGAATGCGCCGGGAGGATCTGATCGGCAGGTCGGCATCCGATGTGTATCCCCCCGAACTGGCGGAGAAATACCGGGCCGATGACGAAAGCGTCTTCCTTACGGGGGAAACCTATCGCGGAACAGAGGACCACGTCCTTCCGAACTCGGATGAACATTCCTACGTCGAGGTGGTCAAGGTACCGGTCAGAAACGACAGTGGAGAGATCGTTGAACTGCAGGGGATGTTCTGGGACGTAACTGATCGGGTCAGCGCGGAGAAAAAACTAAAGCAGGCACTTCTCGAAGCGGAGCAGGCAAGCCGGGCTAAATCCGACTTTCTCGCCAATATGAGTCACGAGTTACGGACGCCGCTCAACAGTATCATCGGTTTCTCGGAGATAATGACGAATGAGCACTACGGAAGCATGGGCAACGAGAAGTACGCTGAGTACTCCGGAGATGTGTATAGGACAGCGAAGCACCTTCTCACGCTGATCAACGAGTTGCTGGATATTGTAAGGATCGAATCCGGTCACATCGATCTTCAGGAGGAGGTTGTTGATTTGGAGGCTTTGTTTGAGGATTGCATTCACTCCATCCAACCCATGACGTCCAAGAAAAAGCAGACTGTTGAAACCAGCATCGCATCTGGTGCGGAGGCCGTTCTCGCGGATGCGAGGCTCACCAAACAGATGCTTTTGAACCTGCTCAGCAATGCAACGAAGTTCACGGCCGATGGCGGTTCGATCACCGTGTCGGCCTTCCTCGACCCGCTTGGTGATTTGGTAATCCGCATCCGGGACAACGGAAACGGCATCCCTCCCGAAAAACTCGCCAACGTGACGCAGCCGTTCGTCCAACTTGATGAGGACGCTTACCGGACCCAAGAGGGAACGGGCCTCGGTCTCTCGGTCACCAAAGGGTTCGCTGAAGCCCACGGCGCCAAACTGAAAGTCGAGAGCGAAGTCGGGGTTGGCACAAGCGCGAGCATTGATTTCCCCGCCTACCGCGTGCCGGCCGAGATTGTAGAGACCGCTCATTGATGCCGGGGACTCTCTGAACGGTCGCCTTCGGCACTACGGACTGCCGAGTGTCGCTGTAGTTCAATGGGGATTTGCAACCCCGACTGCCGTTGACCAGAATCCTTGCCTGGGCGATACCGCTTAACCAATGGAGTTCGAACCACATGGACGGGGCACCATGGATGGCGTGACGCGTTTCGATGATTTCAAGCCGACGCCCTACTGGTGGGACCGGACTCCCCGCCCAGAGATACCCGCATCGGACCCGCCGCAAACAGCGGATCTCGTGGTGGTCGGCTCCGGATACACAGGCCTGTCGGCGGCGTTACAAGTGGCCCGGGCAGGGCGTTCCGTTGTTGTTTTTGATGCGGACGACGCCGGATGGGGGTGCAGCTCCCGGAATGGCGGTCTGGTCAGTGGCGCCTTGAAACCAAGTTATGCGGCGCTATCCGCAAAGCACGGTGCGGAGAAGGCTTTCCGGATTCTGAAAGAAGCCCAGGACGCG
This sequence comes from Thalassobaculaceae bacterium, assembly GCA_963691835.1. GTDB lineage: Bacteria > Pseudomonadota > Alphaproteobacteria > Thalassobaculales > Thalassobaculaceae. The sequence continues at coordinate 213,194 of OY829383.1, read as the reverse complement.
TTGGGCTGGCTCGGTGACTTTATCGCCGAGGAGGGCATCGACTGCGATTTCCATGTCCCTGGAAAGTTCACCGCAGCCCACAATCCAGCCCGCTTCGATGCGATGGTGGCGGATATCCGCGATCAGCCGAAAGGACTGGAGATCCCCTACACCATTGTGCCCAGGGCGGACCAGCACCGGGAACTCGGCACGGACGCCTATCACGGCGGGATCGTCACGGCTAACAACGCGAGCGTTGATCCAGCACGCTACCACAAAGGTCTCCTCGACCGGGCCATCGCCGCGGGCGTGACCATCGTGCCGCATTGTGCTGTGACCGACATATCTGGATCGAAGGCGGATTTCCGGGTCGAGACGGCTCGCGGCAGTGTCCTAGCCCGCGACGTCATGATCGCAACGAACGGCTACACTGGAAGCCTCTCACCCTGGCAGCGGCGCCGGGTCATCCCGATCGGCAGCTATATGATCGCCACGGAAGCGCTGCCAAAGGACGTGATGGACCGGATCATGCCGACTGACCGTGTCGTCGGAGACAGCCGCAAGGTGGTTTACTACTATCGGCCCTCGCCGGACCGGACGCGGGTGATCTTCGGCGGTCGCGTCTCGGCTGCCGAGACGAATACCAGCCGAAGTGCCGCACTGCTTCGCAGGGATCTTGTGGCCTTGTTTCCAGAGTTGGCGGACGTCCGGCTCAGCCATTCCTGGATGGGCTTTGTGGCCTATACCTTCGATCATCTCCCCCACACCGGCGAAGCGGATGGGGTTCACTATGCGATGGGGTATTGCGGCTCCGGTGTGTCGATGGCCAGCTATCTCGGGATGAGATCGGGACAAAAGATTCTGGGACGTGCCGAAGGACGAACCGCATTCGACGAGATACCGTTCTCGACCCGTCCGCTGTACTCGGGCACCCCGTGGTTTCTTTCAACCTCGGTCGCTTATTTCAGGTGGCGCGACAGCCTTAATATCTGAGTGTTGCGCTCGCTTCAAAACCAAGCCGCACATCTCCTTCGAAGGATTTATCCACCGTTGCTGAACATTTCCGATCGATTGCGTTTGGAGTGTTTCAACTAGTCCGATGTTATGTTTACAGTATGAAATCCGGTTTCCAAACGAGTTGACCGGTCATAACGAATAGGGCGGGAAAGTGTCAGAAAATCAAGCGGTTAACGCGGATCTTTCCCGTACCCGTCGATAACAATTCACGGACGCAGGAGAGCATCATGGGAGTTGGTAGAGGGGTTTCGCGGCGCAGCGCCGTCGCAATCGCAGGTTCGGCGCTCGCGCTGTCGATGGCAGCCGCGCCGGCCTTTGCGGAATCCGTAACAGTCGCCTCTTGGGGCGGATCGTACCAAGACGCACAAAGCAAGGCGCTTTTCCAGCCAGGCGCCAAGGCGATGGGCATTTCGGTTAAAGAAGAGACGTATGGCGGTATGTCCGACGTACGGCTCAAGGTGAAGGCGGGTGCCGTGTCCTGGGATATCGTTTCCAGCGGCTCCGGCAGTGCCGCCCGTGCGGCAGCCGAAGGGCTTCTGGAAAAGCTCGACTACAGTGTGATCGACGTCTCCGACTTCTATCCAACGCTAAAGACAGACTATTGCGTCGGCAGTGACGTATTCTCGACGGTCATGGCCTACAACACGGCGACGTTTGGCGATAACGGGCCGAAGAGCTGGGCAGATTTCTGGGACGTTGAGAAGTTTCCTGGCCAGCGCGCCTATCGTAACAAGGTTGCCGGTGCTCTCGAGCCCGCACTGCTGGCTGATGGCGTTGCACCGGCGGACGTGTACAAGGTGCTGGACTCCGAGGAAGGCATCAAGCGCGCGCTCGATAAGATCCGTGAGCTGAAGCCGCATATCGCCGTCTGGTGGAAGTCCGGCGCGCAGCACGCCCAGCTCATGAAGGATGGTGAGGTCGACATGACCACGGGCTGGAACGGCCGGTTCGACGTCGCCAAGAAGGATGGTGCACAGGTCGCCTATACGTTCAATGGCGCGCTGCTCGACTATGACTGCTTCGCCATTCCGAAGGGCGCGCCCAACAAGGATCTGGCGATGAAGTTCCTGGCTGAAATCAGCAAGCCGGAACATCAGGCCAACCTGCCGCTTCACATTACATATGGCCCGACCAACAAGAAGGCATATGAGATCGGCAAGATCGATGAGGCGCTGGCCCGGGCCATGCCGTCGCATCCGGACAACGCCAAGCTTCAGGTGCCTGTGAGCCTGGAATGGTACGCGAAGTGGGAGCAGAAGGCTGCTGCCATGTACCAGGACATGCTGACCGAGTAATCGTCGCAAACGGCGAGCGCGGGGCTGTAGTCGGCCCCGCGCTGATCCGCACCCGCTGACCATCCCTAAAGCTCGCGAGTTGCGCGCCACCCGTTTGGAGGGACCATGGCAACGCAGGACGCTCTTCCCATTTCGATTGCCGGGGTTACGAAGACCTATGGCGACGTCCATGCCCTGGATCACGTGGATCTGGAGATCAAGAGCGGAGAGTTCCTGACGCTTCTGGGTCCATCCGGCTCCGGCAAGACGACCCTGTTGATGGCGATCGCCGGTTTCACGAGGCCGGATTACGGGAGCATCCGGTTTGGGGACCGGGAGATCATCACCACGCCGCCGCATAAGCGCGACGTCGGTATGGTGTTTCAGAACTACGCCCTATTCCCCCACATGACTGTGGCCGGAAATGTTGGCTATCCCCTAAGGCTTCGCAATACGCCGAAAGCTGAGACCGACCGTCTTGTGGAAGGCGCGTTGGAGACCGTTCAACTCGGCGGCTACGGCAGCCGGAAGATCACGCAGCTATCGGGCGGGCAGCGGCAGCGTGTGGCTCTCGCCCGGGCGATCGTCTACAGCCCCCGCATCCTGCTGATGGATGAGCCGTTGTCCGCGTTGGATAAGAACCTTCGGGAGCGGATGCAGATCGAGCTTCGGCACCTCCACGAGAAGCTCGGCATGACGACCGTCTACGTCACCCACGATCAGCGCGAGGCGCTGACCATGTCGGACCGGATCGCTGTCATCAACCATGGTCGGCTGATGCAGCTCGACACGCCCCGGCAGATCTATGACCGCCCTGCCAACCGCTTTATCGCTGAGTTCATCGGGGAGTCGACCTTCCTTCCCGTCACGCGGGACGGCGACACTGTCCACTTTGCCGGGTCGCCGGTCACCGTCGAAGACCTTCCCGATGGGAACGAGCTGGTCATGGTTGTCCGGCCGGAGCGTCTGACGATTGTCGACGGGGACCAACCGGTCGGCGCCAATCTGTTCGAGGGGAGTGTTCGCGACCTTGTGTATCAGGGCGACACCATGCTCGCCGCCGTGCAGCTCAAGGATGGAACCGATCTGGCGGTCCGCGCCGGAACCCGGAGCGGAGAAGCGATCGAGCGCGTCAGCGTCGGAGATTCGGTCCAACTAGCGCTCAAGCCGAGCGATACGGTTCTCATCCCCGCCGTGGATGGAGGCGGGACATGACGACGCTCGACCGTCCGAATGAGGCGCTGCTGCTTCGCCAGGAACGCCAGGAACAATGGAGCCTGCTCGGCCTCACCACCCCGGCCGTGATCATTGTGATGGTGATCATGATCCTGCCGGTGGGATGGCTCTTCTACCTCTCGTTTCTGTCGGATGAGGGGACTTTCTCGCTCGAACATTACCGCCGGATGATCGAGAGCAAATCCTATGGCCGGGTGTTTCTGACGACCTTCAACGTCAGCTTCCTGACGACGGGGATCTGCATCCTGATCGGCTACCCGCTGGCTTACTTTCTCTCCCAGCTTCCCTCGCGCGCGGCGAACATTTGCATGCTGGCCGTGCTTCTGCCGTTTTGGACGTCGCTCCTCGTCCGGACATACGCCTGGCTCGTTCTGCTTCAGCGGAAAGGGCTGATCAACAATTGGGCCATCGACATGGGCCTTTGGGATCAGCCGGTGAAGATCGTCCACAACTTGAACGGCACCTTGATCGGCATGGTTCACATCATGCTGCCGTTCCTGGTTCTGCCGCTCTACGCGTCCATGAAGGCAATCAGCATGGACTACATGAAGGCATCGTCCAATCTCGGCGCCAGCCCGGTCCAGACGTTCTGGAACGTTTTCTTCCCCTTGTCCTTGCCGGGTCTTTTTGCGGGCTCGCTGATCGTGTTCATCCTGTGTCTTGGCTTCTTTGTGACGCCAGCCGTCCTGGGCGGCGGCCGTGTGATCATGGTGTCCATGCAGATCACGGATACGATCGACCTGTTTTTCAACTGGGGTGCCGCCAGCGCGTTGGGCGTTGTGCTTCTGGTCGTCACGCTCGCGATCCTGTTCGCCGCCTCGAAACTGGTGAACCTGGACCGGGTCCTGGGGGGAGGGGGGCACTAGGATGAACTGGCTGAAGCGTCCCGCCGACGATACCCAGATCACGCACGGTCAGCGCCTGTGGCTCTACGTCCTTGCGGGCATCATCATGTTCCTGCTGGTGGCGCCCACGCTGATCGTGATCCCGATGTCGTTCTCCGCATCCCAGTACCTGGAGTTCCCGCCCCGGGAGTGGTCGTTCCGTTGGTATGAGTACTACCTGAACTCACCAGAGTGGATGCAAGCTACCTGGACGTCGCTGAAAGCTGGTTTCCTGACGATGCTGGTTGCGACACCGGTCGGAACGGCGGCGGCCTACGGGTTGTTCGTCACCTCGCACCGCTTCGGGCATGCGGTCTACGTCCTGCTGATCACGCCGATCATGGTGCCGTTGGTTCTGATCGCCGTGGCGGCCTTCTACGTCTATGTGGAGCTAAGGATCGTCAACTCAATGTTTGGCTTGGTCGTGGCCCACTCCATCCTGGCGTTGCCGTTGGTCTTGATCGTCGTCGGCGCGGCTTTGAAGAGTTACGACATGAATCTGGAACTCGCCGCCCGAAGCCTGGGTGCGTCCCGGCTGAAGGCGTTCATGACCGTCACGCTGCCCCAGATCCGTTTCTCCGTCATCACCGCGGCACTTCTGTCCTTCCTCACCTCGTTCGATGAAGTCGTTGTGGCGATGTACGTTTCCGGGGGAGAGAACTCGACCCTGACACGGCTGATGTTCAACGCGCTGAGGGATCAGATCGACCCCACCATCGCGTCGATCTCAACGATCATGATCGTTATATCGTCCTCGCTCCTGATCCTCGCCCAGGTGTTCGGCAGAAGCAGTAACGATTAGGGCCTACGGCCTTCTGACCCCGGCAAACTGGAAGGAGCGGAGCTGAGAGCCGGCGAGCCGCATGCGTGAGGGTCATGCGAGCTATTCCAATTCCGCGACTCTCTTCTGATTGAACCATCGCTACATCTCGCATGTGCGAAATAGCGGAAGGCCGAACAGTGACGTGCGGCCGTCGTTGGGAAGTGGAACCCCCTCCATGGTGATGAAGTCCGTTCGAGGCGCGATCCGGCGCTGGTGGCAAATCCAGATGACCATTCGGGAACTGGACCGCTTGGATGACGCGGAGCTGAACGATCTCGGCATCGGTCGCTGGCGGATTCCCGAGATCGCGCGCCGGTCTTGAGCGGCGCTCCGACGCGGTACCATCTTGCGCGAGGCGTTCGACGGTGCTGGTGCGGCTGGAGCAAATCGTCCGGAACTTGGATCACTAGCTGATCAAAACGCAAGTCGTGAATCTGCTCTATCTGTTTGTTTCGGAGGCAGGTTCACAGCGGCCAGTGAATCACAGAGTGAGTCAGTAACCGCTGATTTGGCCCTAGATCGTGCCGCCCAGGGACTCCTCCAATTGCGCCATTTCCTGGCCGCCTGCCATCAGGTCCTGCAGCTCCTCGGGGGTAATCTCGCCCTTCATCGCGGTCCCGAGAGTCTTGCCGCGGTTAAGCACCGTGAACCGGTCGCCGACCGCCATGGAGTGGCGCACATTGTGGGTAATGAAAACGACGCCGATCCCCTGCTTTCGCACACGGTCGACGGTGGCGAGCACATTGGAGGTCTGGCGAACGCCCAGAGCGCTCGTTGGCTCATCCAGGATCAGCACTTTGGCGCCGAAATAGACGGCCCGGGCAATGGCCACTGTCTGGCGCTCGCCGCCGGATAGGGTGCCAACCGCCTGATCGGGTCCGCGAAGATTGATGCCCATCTTGCGCATCTCTTCGACGGCGATTTCGTTCGCCCGCTCGATGTCGAAGCGCCTGAGGAGCCCACTGTCCTTGGTCGGTTCCCGCCCCATAAAGAAGTTCCGCGTAACGGACATCAGCGGGATCATGGCTAGATCCTGGAACACGGTCGCGATACCGGCCTCCATGGCATCGCGCGGGCTTTCGAAGGTCATCGGCTTTCCCTCGAAGTAGATCTCACCGGCAGTCGGTTTGTGCACCCCTGACATCGTTTTGATGAACGTAGACTTCCCGGCTCCGTTATCGCCGAGAAGACAGTGGCACTCACCGGGGCGCACGTCGAAGGAGACACCCGCGAGGGCGATCACGTTGCCGAAGTGTTTTTCAATGTTCTCCATATGAATGATCGGTTCGGACATCTCATCGCTCCCCGGTCACGCGCTTGCGGATCATATTGTTGAACAGCACCGCGATCAGCAGCATGCCGCCCAAGAAAACGAGGTACCAATCCTGATCGATTTGGGTGTAGCTCAAGCCGATCAGAACCATGCCAAATATGATGGCGCCAAAGAACGCACCGATCGCCGATCCGTAGCCGCCGGTTCACAAGCAGCCGCCGATCACGGCCGCGATGATCGCTTCGAACTCCTTCTGAAACCCGCGCCGTGCATCTGTCGAGCCGCTGTCCAGCACGGTGATGATCGCTACAAGTGCGGCACAACTGGCCGTCAGCATGAACAGGCCGAGCTTGACCTTCTTGACCGGTACACCTGCGTTCGAAGCTGCGTTGGCGTCTCCGCCTGATGCGAAGATCCAGTTGCCGACGGGCGTGCGCAGAAGAACATAGGTCGCGAGCAACGCGATCGCGATGAACCAGAGGATCTCCACAGGTACACCTTGAACCTTCGGGGTACCGTTCTTGAACGTGGCGATCATTCCCGCATCCGCCAGCCAACGGAACAGCCCCGGAAAAGCGTCCCCACTAAAGAACGGAGCCAGGAAATCCCCCTCCACAGCGTCCCGCACCCCGCGAAGTTGCGTTGAGCCGCCGGTCGCCGCCTTGAGGCCCACGAGTGAGAGGCCCCGGAAAATAAACAGGAACGCCAACGTGACGATGAAGGACGGGAGACCCGTTCGCAGCACGATCTGGCCGTTGATGGCTCCGACCATGGCGGCGAAGATCAACGTCGCCGGGATGGCCAGCGCCAATGGAATGCCGAAGGTGACGACACACGCGCCGAAGAACAGCCCCGCGAAGGCGATCATTGAGCCGACCGACAGGTCAAACTCACCCCCGATCATCAGAAGCGCGGCGCCGATCGCGAGGATGCCCAACTGCGCGGCGGGAGACATGAAGTTCATGAAGCCCGCCAAAGTGAACATGGCGCTGTCGGCGGTGAAGAGAAAAAAGAACAGGACGAGGATCACACCGGCGATGGCACCCAGTTCGGGCCGCTTCATCAGCGAGGCCATCAGTGATTCTTCTTTGAGCCTTTCGTCCTTAACTTCGTTGGCGGTCGAAGACATCGCTCGCCTCCCAAGTGTGTGGGGCACGGGTAGGGACGGGGGGCCGCAACCGGCCGCCCCGTTATCCGTTGTTTCCGCTTAGCGGATGCCTTTGGCCGAAAGTTCGACGACCTGACCCGCTTTGTCCTTGGTGATAAGGTTCGGGCCAGAAGGCACGTTCCCGCCAGGGATGAGGCCGTACGAAGCGTGAAGTGCCAGAAAGGCAACCGGCAGATATCCTTGGAGATACTGCTGCTGGTCGATCGCAAACGCTGCTTCTCCACTCTTGACGGACTCAAGGAAGCTCGCGGAGAGATCGAAAGAGCCGACGGCGACATCGCCGCCGCGCCCAACGGCCTTAACCGCAGCGACTGCGGGCTCTCCGGCGAGCGACGCGCCCAGCGCCATCACAGTGTCGATGTCCTCGTCGGACTCGAGGGCAGCCTTTACCTTCGCTTCGATCTCGGCGGGATCGTTCGTCGTCGGGAGAACGGTGACCTTACCGCCAAAGCCTTTGGCGAAGCCCGCGCAGCGGTCATCCAGAGCCACATTGCCGACCTCGTGGTTGACGCAGATGGCCTTGGAGTTCCCCATACTTTTCATCATCTCACCGGCCGCCAAACCGGCATCGAACTCTTCCTGACCCACATGCAGAAGAGCACCGAGCCCTTTTGAGACATTGGAGCCGGAATTCATCGAGATGACGGGAATACCCGCAGCGACAGCTTTCTCGATCGACGGGCCGAGTGCGTCGGCGTCCGGAATGGAGACAACCAGACCATCGGGTTCCTGGTTGACCGCCGCATCAATCAGCTGACTCATTGCGACCATGTCGAAGGTCTCTGGCGCGCGATATGAAACGTTGGCGCCCTTATCTTTGGCGGCTTTCTCGACACCGTTCTTCACCACCGACCAGAACGGATCACTGGCTTGACCGTGGCTGACGACGATGATGTCGGCAGCGTAGCTTGGGGCGGCAACTGCGAGAGCCGCGGCGGCAACAATGGATCGGATGGTATTCCTCATTAATTCCTCCCGGCGTTTCATAAGTCCCCGCCGCGTCCGGCGGGGCTCGCGGACGTTTCGTTCGCCGTCCGTCTAAGACCTGTAATTATGCACAGGTCCCACAGTCTTGCAACCGATTGCAAAAAGCCGTGATCTGAGCGAGGTAGTCTGCAAAAATGCAGAACTTACAGGGATTTCAGCAAGGTTGGTCGAATGACAGGACCCGCTACATGGCCGTGACGATCAAAGATGTCGCCGTTCGGGCGAATGTGTCGCCGTCCGCTGTGTCGCGAACCTTTACGGAGGGGGCCTCCGTTTCCGACCGCATGCGCAAGAAGGTTGAGAAGGCAGCGCGGGAACTCGGTTACAGCCCCAACTTGCTCGCCCGGAGTCTGACGACGCGCAGAACATTGCTCATCGGCTTGGTTTCCAACAATTTCAGCAATCCGCTTTTTCTTCAGGTTTTTGATCTCTTCACCCGCGGCCTTCAGGACCGGGATCTGAGGCCGATGCTTGTCAACCTGACCAGCGGGATCGACCCTGAGCGGTCACTTGAGATGTTCCGGCAATACTCCGTCGACGGCGTGATCGTGACCACGTCGGAGTTGCCGTCAGTGTTCTCGGAGGCGTTTCACGATGCAGGTCTGCCAGTGGTTCATGCCTTCGGCCCACTGACCGGAACCCAGGACGTTCACACGGTTAGCATCGACGATCGAAACTGCGGTCGAATGGCAGCCGATCTCCTCATCCGGAAAGGATACACCTCGATCGCCTTTATGGGCGGGCCGAAAGAAACAACAGTCACCCAGTACCGTTGCGCCGGCTTCCTGGAGGCGGCTGCAAGGCATCCGAAAGTTCGGACCTCGCACAGCTTCGCGGGTACCCACTCCTACCAGGCCGGCCGCGCTGAGATGATGCGCCTGTTGGCGGCCGGTCCCGCCCAAGCCTATTTCTGCGGGGACGATGTGCTGTCGATCGGCGCCATGAGTGCGATTCAGTCGGCCGGTCTTCGGGTTCCCGAGGACATCGGCATCATCGGCCTGGACGATATGGAGATCGCAGGTTGGGATACGGTGAATCTGACAACGATCCAGCAGCCGATCGGTCGTATCGTCGAAGCGACGATCGAGTTGATCGCTGCGATGATGGAGGATCCGAATAGAGAACCAGAGTCCAGGCTGTTCCCGTGCAAGATCATCGAACGTGGAACACTCAGGCCGGGATAAACATGGGCGGCCGGGCATCGACCCACGCGCCATTGGCGCGCGCCGACCGAACGGCGGCATGGACGGCCGCCATGGACCGCAAGCCGTCAACCGCCTTCGGATAGAGATCGGCGGCGGAGTCCATCGAACGGTTCTCTTTTTGCGCCCGTATGGCCTCCGCGAGGTCGGCATAGATGTTTGCAAAGGCCAACGGCATTCCTTCCGTATGGCCAAGCGTGACGCGGGTGGCTCTATCGGCCTCTGGCGAGAGGCCGGGTTCGCCCCGCTCAATGATCTGAACCCGGCCGCCAATCGGCGTCCAATAAAGTTGGTTGGGGGACTCTTGCGCCCACTGGACGCCGCCCCGCTCTCCGAACACTTGCAGCGTCAATCCATGCTGCCGGCCAATTGCCACGGCGGACGTCCAGAGCCGTCCCACCGTCCCCCGATCCATTCGGAAATTGACCATGGCGTCATCCTCCAACTCGCGCCCGTCGACGCAGGAGACGAAGTCCGCGGCGAGCCGCTCGACCTCCTGACCCGTAACGAATGACGCCATGTGGAGCGCGTGGATCCCGCAGTCCGCGAACTGTGCGGACACACCCGCCTGTTTTGGGTCGTAGCGCCAGCGGATACGGGGATTGTCGGCGTCGTCTGCGTTTCCATGATGGCCATGCGCAAACTCCGCGACCACCAGTCGTATCTTCCCAAGATCTCCGCGGGCGACCATGGCCCGCATATGCCGAACCAAAGGGTAGCCGGTGTAGCCATAGTTCACGGCGCAAAGCCGTCCGGTCTGTTCTGCGACGCGGACCAGGTGCTCGCCTTCCTCGACGGTCATCGTCATGGGCTTCTCGCAGAGGACGTGAAAACCCGCTTCCAGGAAGGCCTTGGTAATCTCGAAATGGGTGTCGTTGGGCGTGGCCACGGTGACCAAGTCCAAGCGGTCGTCCCGCTCACGCTCAGCCCCGAGCATTTCCCGCCAGTCGCCGTAGGCGCGGTCCGCGGCAATACCCAGTCCAGCAGCGAAACGGCGGCCCGCCTCGGGGTCCTTGTCCAAGGCGCCCGCCGCAAAGTGGAACGCGCCGTCGAGACCGGCTCCCAGACGGTGGGCGGGCCCGATCTGGCTGCCCGCCCCACCGCCGATCATGCCCCAGAGAAGCTTGGCCATCGGATCGCTCCCCTATTGAAACCCGATCGACTGGAGATAACGCCGGTTGGCGGCGGCATCGCCTAAAGAGTCCACATCCAGGGTTGGATCGCGGTCCTGCTCCACCGAGCACCAGCCCGAGAAACCGGCCTGGTTGAGCAAATCGCGAACGGCCGCGAAGTCGACGACGCCATCCCCGAGTGTGCAGAAAATCCCTTGGCCGCATGCTTTGTAGAAGTCGCTCCGCGCTTCGATCACAGCCGCTTTCACCGAGGGATCGATGTCTTTGAAGTGAACGTAGGAGATCCGGTCCAAATGGCGCCGCATGAACGCGACCGGATCAAAGCCTGCGTAGGTGTGGTGGCCCGTATCCAGGCAGATCCTGAGGATTGAAGAGTCCACCTCTTCCAGCAGCCGCTCCAACTCTGGCTCAAAGTCCATGAAACCGGCGGCGTGGGCGTGTATTCCGACGGTGAGGCCGTACTCTTCGGTCCCTATGCGGGCGACGGTCTCCAATCGTTGGCGAAAGCCGGCCCACGCCTCGACATCCATTTGCTCCGCCTCTTCCGGCCGTCCCGCGGTCGGTGCCCGGCGTGGAGAGATGGAGTCGATCAATACGAGGTGCTTGGCCCCGTGCGCGGTCAGTGCCTTACACGTTCTGACCGCACCATCGAGCACGTCGTCCCAACTCTCTGGGTCGTGGAAGGGCCGAAAGACCACGCCGCCAATCAGTTCCAAGCCGTGGCGCGCAAGCGCGTCCCCGAGGACGACCGGATCCTCCGGCATATAACCCACTGGCCCGAGCTCAATTCCCTCATATCCGGCCTCCGCGCATTCCGAGAGCACGGTTTCCCACGGTGGGTTCCGAGGGTCTTCGGCAAACTCGACACCCCAGGAGCAAGGGCAGTTTCCAATGCGGATTGTCATTCTCCGGACGTCCTTCCGTCTCTCGCCCTTGGTCGCACGCGGCGCTATTGAACCTCGACCCAAGTCCTAAGCCGGCTCGAGTCCTCCGCTGCTGACACGACTTGATGCACCGCATAGCCAACGTCGAAATCGGGGGATGCAGGTCCGCCTGACGCGATGGCATTCAGAAAATGGGCGGCTTCAATGATGTTCTGATCCTGGTAGCCGGTGCCATGTCCCGGTCCCTGGCAGAACGGCAGGTAGTCCGGATGACTTGGGCCGCTCAAGATTTTGCGGAATCCGCGCTCCGACTCCGGCCCATCCGCCGTGTAGAGCCAAAGCGCATTCTGATCCTCCTGATCGAAGCGGATCGCCCCTTTGTCCCCGAACACCTCATAGACGTAACCCATCTTGCGTCCGGTGGTGACCCGGCTGAAGAAAAGATGACCCATGGTGCCGTTCGTGAACCGGCACATGATTTGACCCTGATCATCGTTAGTTACAGCCACGCGCCCAGCGCTAGAAGGCCGCTCCTTGTGGACGGTCTCGACCTCGGCCACCAGCGTTCGGATCGGCCCCATGAGTTTGAGAGCCGCATGGATCATATGGGGCGAGAGATCGCCCATTGTTCCCGTGGCCGGATCGTTGGTGCGCCTGTCCGCAGGGCTGTCCGGATCCGCCAGGAAATCCTCTGTATGCTCACCGCGAAACCAGACGGGGCGGCCGATCGTACCGGCCTTGAGAAGACGGTCTGCGTGCTGCGTTGCAGGTGTGCGGAAGTAGTTGAAACCGACCATGTTGACCGCACCCGACCGGCGCGCGGCCTCGGCCATTGCTTTGCTGTCCTCGAGCGTAGCACCCAGCGGTTTTTCGCATAGAACCGGCTTTCCAGCAGCCAGCGCCGCTTCCGCGATTTCCCTATGGGTAGCTTGGTGAGATGCGATGATGACCGCGTCCACTTTCTTGTCCGCGACGAGGACACGCCAGTCGTCGGTAGATCGCTCAAAGCCGTAAGCGTCCCGATACCGATCCGATGATTCTTTGGTGCGGGACGCCACGATTTCGAGCCGCGGCTTCAGCGAGACGTCGAAAACGCCACCCACGGCCCGCATGGCAACCGCGTGAGCCTTGCCCATATAGCCGCCGCCAATGATTCCGATGCCGATCTCCGCCACGACCGTCCCATAGATCCATATTGCAACCGGTTGCAAAATTCGTATCCTTTTGCGGCCTAAAGGGTCAATGCAAAAAGTGGCCGATTGAAATCAAGCAGCCGAAACACCGGGAGGAGGCTCATGTCTGATGTGCGCCTGACATTGGACCAAGCCATCGTCAGATACATGGCCCATCAGTTCATCGAGATCGACGGCAAGGAGGTTCGTCTTTTTGGCGGCGGCTTCGGAATCTTCGGCCACGGCAATGTCACCTGCCTTGGCGAGGCGCTCTTTCAGTATCGCGACGCGCTGCCGCTTTACCGGGGACAAAACGAACAATCCATGGGGTTCGCCGCGGCGGCCTACGCCAAGTATCACCTTCGGCGGCGGCTGATGTTCTGCACCGCATCCGCCGGTCCAGGGACTTCAAACCTCGTGACCTCGTCGGCACTGGCCCATGCAAACAGACTGCCCATGCTGATGCTGTGCGGTGATACGTTCTTGACCCGGCTGCCCGACCCGGTTCTTCAACAGCTTGAGAACTTTGGCGATCCGACCTTTGGGGTGAACGACGCGTTTAAGCCCGTCACCCGGTACTGGGACCGGATCACCCATCCGGCACAAATCATCCAGTCTCTGCCAGCTGCGATCGCGACCATGTTGGATCCTGGCGATTGCGGTCCAGCTTTCCTGGGGCTGCCGCAGGACGTTCAGGGTTGGACCTACGACTACCCCGAAATCTTCTTTGAACGGACGGTCCATCGCATTCGCCGGCAGGGCCCAGACGTGGACGAGGTGGCCACAGCGGCAACTCTGATTCGGAGAGCCGCGCGTCCTATGATCATTGCTGGTGGGGGGGTCCAGTATTCCGGCGCTGTTCAGGAGCTTCAAGAGTTTGCGGCGGCGCATGGTATTCCGGTGGTGGAGACGATCGCGGGCCGGGCGAACATGGTTTCTACGGATCCAATGAACATCGGGCCGATCGGCGTTACAGGCTCCAACTCCGCCAACGCAATCGCAAAGAAGGCGGACCTCGTTATCGCCGTTGGTACGCGGCTGCAGGATTTCACAACGGGCTCCTGGACCGCCTTTGACAAGGATGCGCGCATTGTTGCTTTGAATGCGGCTCGTCACGATGCCGGAAAGCATCGGGCCGCTCCTGTGGTCGGCGACGCGAAACTCGGGTTGGTGGCGCTGGGACAGTCCCTCGGCGACTACAAAGCCGATGCCGGTTGGCTGTCGGACGCGAAGGCGGAGCGCGTGACGTGGGATGCCTATGTCGCCGAGAACGTGAAACCCGGCAACCGTCCGAATTCCTACGCCCAGGCGATTGGTGTGGTGAATGCCCTATGTCACCCCTCCGACCGTGTCATGGCGGCGGCAGGCGGACTGCCTGCCGAGGTAACCGCGAACTGGCGAACGCTAAAGACCGGAACGGTCGATGTGGAGTTCGGCTACTCCTGCATGGGCTACGAGATCTCAGGCGGATGGGGCGCCCGCATCGCCCAGTCAGAAGTGGAGCCAGATCAGGACACCATCATCTTCACGGGAGACGGTTCCTATCTGATGTTGAACTCAGACATCTACTCTTCCGTTCTCTCCGACAAGAAGCTGATCATTCTGGTTCTGGACAACGGTGGTTTCGCCGTCATCAACAAGCTGCAGAACGGTACGGGTAACGAGAGCTTCAACAACCTCTTCGTCGACTGCCCGACAGTGGCCAGCCCGTTCAGGGTCGACTTTGTGGCCCACGCGCGCGCTATGGGGGCTGAGGCAGAGTCAGTCGATACCGCCAATGACCTGGAAGCAGCGTTCAAACGGGCCAAGGCGTCCCACAAAACCTATGTGATCTATATGGCGGTTGATGCCTACGAAGGATGGACGGCCGAAGGTCACACGTGGTGGGAGGTCGGCACACCCCAGGTCTCTGAAAATGCGAAAGTGGACGCGGCACACAAGGAAGTCGAGGCGGCCAGAGAGCGTCAGCGCAAGGGAGTCTGATTCGCGTCAGACCACCACCGGCGCCCCGGTCTGATGAGATTCCAGGAGTGCATCGGCAAGCCGCAATGCCATACGGCCATCCTGTCCATTAGGGTAGGTGGATGACCGGCCCCGCAGCACGTCGATGAAGCGGTCCAACTCAAGACGGTAGGTGTCCTGGTAGCGCTCCAGGAAAAAGGGGAGGGGATTGTCGCGCCGCGTCGCCTGTTCAGTCGAAATCTCAACCGATGTGGCTGTCCGGTTCTCGGCACGCGCGCTTCCGAGACTGCCGAATACTTCGACGCGTTGGTCGTATCCATAGGCCGCGCGGCGGCTGTTATTGATTTGGGCGAGGCGGCCGGAGGCCGTCTTCAGCACAGCCGCGGCGGTGTCCACGTCACCGGCCTGATCCACCACTGGATCGACCAGGGCTTGAGCGAAGGCGAACACCTCCACCGGTTCTTCCCCGAGGAGCCAGCGGGCCATGTCCAGATCATGGATCATCATGTCCCGGAAAAGACCGCCGCTGGTCTCCAGATATTGAACAGGCGGCAGTCCTGGGTCCCGGCTCGTGATCGACACGATTTCGACACGCCCGATATCGCCATTGGCGACCCGCTCCTTCAACGCGGCGAAGCTTGGATCGAAACGCCGGTTGAACCCGACGAAAAGGGTCGCGCCCTGCTCCGCCACCACGGTCAGGCAGGCATCAACACGTGCCATGTCCAAATCGATCGGCTTCTCACAGAACACCGCCTTACCGGCTCGTGCGGCCCGCTCGGTCAGGTCGGCGTGAGTGTGCGTCGCACTGGCAATGATCACCGCATCGATGGAGGGATCCTCAAGGACGTCTTCCGCCCTGAGGGCCCGGGTGCCGAAACGCAGCGCCAACGCCTCCGCAGCATCCGGGACGACGTCAACGATGCCGGCGAGTTCGGCTTCCGGATGGCGAAAGACAGTTTCCGCATGAATGTGGCCGATGCGCCCGGCCCCGAACTGACAGAACCTGATCGTGTTCCAATCCGACATGGACACTACCCCTGAAGCTGGAATGCGCTCTATTTGCATTCGCACGACGGTTACCGTGACACTTTGCCATGGACTCCTGGAGCGATCCTGTAGAAGTGCTGATAGACAACCTACGTCCCGCTTCTAGATCTTTGCCGGGCGCGTCACGCCTCCGACGTCAGGGTATTGCAGATGTTCCGAAACGCTAACCGACATGGATGCCAAGGTACCGCTCGGTCATCCGTCGTTGGCGGTATGTTCTTGGTACTCTCCCTCCTGCTTTACGCGGCAGGTCCGGCCCTCGCATCCGATGCGCCTTCCAAAGATGATCACTTCGCGACGTGGAAAAGGACCGCGGATCGTGCCCAAGCGGCATTGAGAACGGACCGGGCGTCGACGTCCTATCTCGAGCGCTTGCGGGACCAGTTGGCGGAAGAGCGGTCTGCGGCGCTCAAGATCAGCGAAACCACCGATGTGACGGTACGGGCGCTTCAGGCACAGTTGGACGCGCTTGGGCCCGCCCCCGAAGAGGGCGCGCAGGAACCTGAGACACTCTCCAATCAACGCTCCCAACTTCTCATTGATATCGGTGAGGCGAGCGCGCCGCTGTTGGAGGCGAACGGGGCATTTCAGAGAGCGGACGTGCTCATCAAGGAAATGGATCGGCGCATACGGGACCGGCATGCGGCCGACCTGCTGACCCGATACCCGTCTGCGGTGTTCATCCATCACTGGCCGGAGACAATCACTGAGCTTGGGCAGTGGGCGGGATCACTGGTTGCCGATACCTACCGGGGTTTCTTGGATCCCAACAAGGGCGCCACGCTTTCTGACGGTCTGCCCATCGCCATTGTGATGTCGGTTTTCGGGCTTCTCTTCCTTTTCTACGCCTTGCCGATCTCCGTGCGCAGGGTGGAAGCGCTTCGCGCGGCGGCACCGGAGGGATCGCGCCCGTTCCTGCCGGACCTTGCAAACGCGGTGGTTCGGTTGGTCGTTCCGGCATTGGCGGCTGGATGCTTCTTCCTGGCGTGGCGGTCAATCGACCCGGACGTCTATGCGCTCCGCTTCCTCGACGGAGCGGTGACGGAGGTCGTTGTTGACCTGATCCTGGCGTACTGGCTGGCGCATCTGGTGTTCTCGCCAATCTATCCGCCGCACCGCATCTTCAGTGTCGACGACAAGGCGGCGCGGCTTGGCTGCCAGACAGCGATCGGCATCGGAATCGTTTCCGCTTGCGAGGTCCTGCTCGACCGATTGGATCGCCACGGACAGTTATCCCCGGACGCTCTTGCCGTCGTCGCGACCCCTTTCATGATTATGGGCGGGGCGCTGTTCTGGACTTTGGCTGCTGTCCTCAAGCCACAGACGGATGGGGCGGCCGTCGAAGACTCGGAGGCAATGGAATCCGAAGACGCGGCCGGCGACACCTCCGTTGGAGCGCAGTTCCTGGCGTTCGTCCGGCTCGCGCTGAAGGTCC
The DNA here is from genome assembly GCA_963691835.1 of Thalassobaculaceae bacterium. GTDB lineage: Bacteria > Pseudomonadota > Alphaproteobacteria > Thalassobaculales > Thalassobaculaceae. Next base: position 195,715 of record OY829383.1, on the reverse strand, counting down.
TCAGTGTCGTGATTCCGGTCGCCGCCATTGTCGGCTATGTGCGGTTATCCCGTGATACATTTGATGCGACCGTTCAGACGATCGCTCTACTGACCTTGGCGCTTGTGCTGTTTCACGCGGTCCTCAACGTGGCCGCGTTGTCGGTGGGGCGGACGCACTTTGATCCCAAGGACAGGAAATCGCTCCTTCCGATCCTGACCGCGACATTCCTGGGTCTGGCACTCCTGCCGATCCTCGCGCTGGTCTGGGGGGCGAGACCGTCAGACATTGCCGATATCTGGCGGCTGATGTCGGACGGTGTCCGGCTCGGAGATGCAAGGATCTCCATCGACGGATTTCTGACGCTGGTGCTGGTTTTCTCGATCGGCTTGGTCGCAACCCGGTGGCTGCAGGCGGCACTCCGCACAACCGTTCTGCCGAGAACACGGTTCGACATCGGGATGCGGAACGCGATCTCCACCGGGGTCGGGTATGTGGGCATCACGCTTGCCGCTGTCGTCGCGATCTCCTCGGCGGGTGTCGACCTGTCGCACCTAGCAATTGTTGCCGGTGCACTGTCAGTTGGCATCGGCTTTGGCCTGCAGACCATCGTCTCGAATTTCGTCTCCGGCATCATTCTGCTGATCGAGAGGCCGGTGAAACATGGCGACTGGATCGAAGCATCGGGCTTCAGTGGCTACGTACGGAAGATCTCCGTCCGCTCCACCCGCATCGAGACCTTCGACCGTCACGACGTGATCATTCCGAACGCCGATCTGATCACTGGCACCGTCAAGAACATGACGCTTACAAGCGCGTCTGGCCGGGTCATCGTGCCCGTTTCGGTGGCCTATGGCAGCGACCTCGAGAAAGTTCGGGCGATCCTGTTGGACGCTGCCCAAAACCATAGCCAGACCTTGCGCTTTCCGACCCCCTACGTGCTGTTCATGGAGATGGGTGACAATGCGCTGCTGTTGGAGGTTCGCTGTTTTGTCCGTGACATCAACAGCATGCTGACCGTCCGGTCTGATCTCATGTTCGAGATCTATGGGGCTCTTCGGGAGGCTGGCATCGAGATACCATTCCCGCAGAGGGACATTCACATCCGCTCTCTTCCGCCACAGCGGACTGACGGGGACGTGCCGCCGCCTAGGGGGACGGCGTTGGATGATATTGCCGCGACCGATGGTCAGACATAGCCGTAGCCGATAGAGCCGGGGGCTTGCGAGGTGCTTCCCGCTTGTCGATCCGTCCGGACGATCATACGGTTTCGCGGGGCTGGTCCGGGACTTTGAGACACTGCCGCTGGCATCGACCAAGCGGTCTCCGCCGTTTCAGGATGGAGGGAAGAGCGTGACGCGTATCGACCGCCCGTTAGCCAGATCATCCCTGAAGTCGAGAGGGACCCGAACGGCAGGGCTGATGCTCTGTGCCCTGATTTTGGGGGCATGCGACGAGGTTCAGCAGCAGACACAGGACATCGTCCGGAGCGTCAAGACCATCGAGATTGGCGAGCGAGCCACCGCGCGGGAACGGCAATTGGCCGGACGACTCGCGGCCTCACAGTCTTCGGAGTTGAGTTTCGCGCTGTCTGGGACCGTGAACGCCGTCCTGGTCGAGGAGGGGATGGACGTCGCGGAGGGTCAGGTTCTCGCCTTGCTCGATACACGAACGTTCGAACTGGCCGTGGATGCGGCGCGGGCGCGGTTGAGTTCGGCACGGGCGACCTTCGAAGAACGCAGGCTCGAATTCGACAGGCAGAAAACCCTGTTCGACAGGGATATTGTTGCCCGGGCCGCGCTTGATCGCGCGGAAGCGAGCCTCGGAACTGCACGCGCGGACGTCGAAGCGGCCAGGAGCGATGTGGAGCGGGCGCAGCGAGACCTGGAACGCACCGCTCTGTCGGCGCCGTTTTCTGGATCGGTCGCAGCAAAACTGATTGAGCCCTTTCAAGAAGTCTCGACAGGTCAGCCAGCGTTTGTGCTTGAAGGTGCGAAGGGCTTGCAGGCGGAGATTCTCGTGCCGGAGACGATGATCCGTCAGGTCGCTTACGGCGATGTGGTTAGCCTCGCATTTCCTACACTCCCGGATGTGACGACCGCTGGCACCGTGACGGAGATCGGAAGCCGTATGGACGCGGGTAACGCCTTTCCGGTCACCGTCCGGCTCCGGGAGGCCGGTTCTGGGGAAACCGGGTCGATCCGGGCGGGCATGACGGTCCGGGCGACGTTTGCGCTTTCGGCCGGTGCGTCCCAACCTGGCTTTCTGATCCCGTTCTCCGCGATCGCGGCGGGGCAGGGCCAGCCGAAAACGGACACCGATGCCGGCGACGCGTCGGGCGATAGGGCCGACGTGCCGGTGTTCGTGTTCGATGAAGGCAGTGGAACGGTGCGCCTTGTTACGGTGATCGCTGGTGATCTCCGCGGCAACTGGATCGAGGTGTTCGAGGGGCTCTCCGTTGGTGACCGTGTCGTCGTCGCGGGCGTTCCTTTCCTCCGGGATGGGATGGCCGCGCGGCTCTGGACACCGGACCTCTAACGGGCGGGCGGATCATCATGCTTCGCCTCGCGCGTTTCAGCCTCGAGAACAATCGCCTGCTGGTGCTGGCCATCCTCGCCATCATTGTCTCCGGCGTGATGACCTACCTGAACCAGCCCCGGCAGGAAGATCCTGAGGTCACGATCCGCACAGCACAGGTAAGCGCAGTCTTCGCGGGCATGAGCCCCGAACGGGTGGAGCAGCTCATCACCCGCCCGCTCGAAGAAGAGCTGAAGCGCATCCCGGAAGTGAAGGAGATCCGGTCGGTTTCCATGACGGGTCAGGCGCTGCTGATGCCGGAGCTTCATGACACGGTGTTCGATCTGGATCCGGTCTGGGCAGATCTCCGCAACAAAATGAACGACATCGCGGCCAGTTTGCCGGAGGGGACGGCGGGTCCCTTCGTAAACGACGATTTCGGCAGTGTCTCGGTGGTCACCCTGGCGCTGTCGGGTGAGAATTTTGACATGCGGGAGCTTCGCTGGGCCGCCAGGGAACTCCGGAACCGTTTGAACGCCGCTCCGCTGATCGCCAGGATTGACCTCTATGGTATCCAAAACGAACGCGTCTGGCTGGAGATGGATCCGGCACTCCTATCCCAGTTCGGATTGACCCCCTCACAGGTCGTCTCGGCCCTTCAGTCCCAGAACATCATCCTGCCCGGCGGGTCGGTGCGGGCGGAGGGGCTCAACATCGGGATTGAACCGTCCGGCAACTTCGAGGACGTCGAGCAGATCCGGGACGTCGCGATCGAGGCGCCGACAGGGCTGGTTTATGTCCGTGATCTGGTGACCGTGACACGCGGCTACGTCGACCCGCCGGAGAGGCCGGTTCTCTACAACGGAAAGCCTGCGGTGGTGCTTGGGATCTCCATGATCCCCGGAAGCAACATTGCGGCATTGGGCGAAGACCTGTCGCAGCGACTGGCGCAGTTGCGGCTTGAGCTGCCGCTGGGCATGGAGCTGGAGACCGTGACGTGGCAGCCGGAGTTGGTCGAGGCCGCCGTGTGGGACGCCACGGAGAACCTTGGTCAGACGATCATCATCGTGCTGGTGGTCGTGATGCTGTTCCTTGGCGTGCGGACCGGCCTGATCGTCGGCGTCATGGTGCCGCTGACGGTCATGGCGTCGCTGGCCGGGATGAGCCTTTGGGGCATCGAGCTGCACCGGGTGTCGATCGCCGCCATCATCGTGGCCCTCGGCCTTCTGGTGGACAACGGCATCGTGGTGGTCGAGGACGTCAAGACGCGCATGGCCCGGGGAACGAACCGCCGGACGGCGGCGCTGGAGGCGGCGGATACTCTCGGTGTTCCGCTTCTCACCTCGTCGCTGACGACCATCCTGGCCTTTCTGCCGCTGATGCTGGCGGAGAACAGTTCCGGTGAGTATCTCCGCGCCCTCTCTCAAGTGATCATTCTGACACTTCTGTCGTCCTGGCTGATCGCGATGACGGTCACGCCGGCCATGTGCGTCTGGTTCCTGCCCGATGCCAAGCCGGTCCATTCAGGTGGTGCGCTGACCGAAGAGCCCGAGCCCGAGCCTGCGGCCTACCGGCTCTATCGGGTGCTGCTTGAGGGTGTTCTTCGTTTCCGCTGGGTGTTCGTTCTGGCCATGGTCGGGCTGCTTTACGGCTCGCTCACCCTCTTCGACTTCGTCAACCAAAGGCACATGGCGCCCTCGGAACGCAATCAGTTCACCGTTTACCTCAACCTCCCGGCGGGCAGCGATCCGCGCGCGACCTTGGAGGTTGCGGGCCGGCTTGCTGATCATCTCTCGGACAAAGAGGCGAACCCGGAGATCCTGTCGAACGCCGTCTATGTCGCCTCGGGTGGGCCGCGCTTCTTCCTCGCCCTTCAGCCGCCCGACGCTCAGCCGCATATCGGTTTCGGAATTGTCACGACCGAGCGGGCCGATCAGATCGACGCCGTCCAGGCGCGGCTCGTCGATTGGATGTCGACCGCCCTGCCGGAAGCACAGGTCCGGACGGAGGAGCTGTTTCTCGGTCCGGCCCCCTTGGGCACGGTTGAGCTTCGGGTGATTGGTCCTGAGATCGGGGGGCTGCAAAGGATCTCAGAAGAAATCCAGGACGCCTTCCGGACGGTTCCCGGAACCCGTGGCCTGCGGAGCGACTGGGAGAACCCGGTCGTGAAGATCCGCGTCCGCATCGACCAGGAGCGGGCGCGCCGCGCCGGGGTTACCTCCCAAGACATCGCAAGGGCTCTGTCCGCCCAGCTCGACGGTCTCCAGATCACCGATTACCGGGAAGGCGACAAGGTCATCCCGGTCACGCTGCGCGCGAAGGAGGCTTTCCGGAGCGATCTCGATCGGCTCCGGACGCTCGAGGTCTTTTCCTCCAGCCGCGGTCTAGGGGTGCCGCTGCTGCAGGTGGCGGACTTCGACGGCGTGGTGGAGCCGAGCCAGATCCGCCGGGTCGACCAGGAGCGCGCGATTACCGTCGCCGCGAAGCACCCGGACTTGAGCGCGGTTGCGCTCTATGAGCAGGTTCGGTCCGCAATCTCCGACATCGAGGTGCCCCACGGATACCGGATCGAGACCGAAGGCGAGATCAAGGCCTCGACCGAAGCGAACGGTGCGCTGTTCCAGTACGCCCCCCACTGTCTCTTCGGCATCATCGTTCTGCTGGTCTTCCAGTTCCGCTCCTTCCGGCGGACCGCGATCATCGGTGTCACCATTCCGCTGATCCTGATCGGTGCGGTTCTCGGGCTGCTGCTGTTCAAGGCCTGGTTCGATTTCGTCGCGATGCTGGGCCTGTTCTCCCTCGCCGGGATCATCATCAACAACGGCATCGTGATGATCGACCGGATCGATCAGGTAAGGGAGACAGGTGCGCCCGTGGACGAGGCCATTGTGGACGCCGCCGTCGCCCGCCTCCGCCCCATCGTGATGACCACGCTGACGACGATCCTTGGCCTCGTCCCGCTCGCCCTGTTCGGCGGCGAGTTCTGGTTCGGCATGGCCATCGTCATCATGGCAGGCCTCGCCGTCGGCACGCTGCTGACGTTGGCCGTGGTACCGGCGCTCTACAGCTTGTTTTTTCAGTTCCGGCGGTCGGGGTAGGGAGCGGCGTCTTCGCGCCCAGATTAGGTGACGCCATAGTCGCCGTGCTAGTCTTTCACCGCCTCCGCCTCAATCTCGACGAGGTGCTCCTTCGCCGCGAGCCCGGAAATCTCGACGTAGGTGCACGCGCAGCAGTGACCTTCAAGAACGCGGTCCCGGCTGTCCCGATAAACGGCGACGCTGCCCGGTACAGTGCAGTAGATCGTCGCCCGGATCAGATGCTCTCGCTCAAAGCCCGCCGCTTTCATGACCCCGAGAACATTCATCCATGCCCGGTCGCTTTGTGCCTCAAGCCCTTCCTCCAGGGTGCCGTCCGGGCGAATCCCGAGTTGCCCGGCAACGATCAGACGTTCGGCCGGCACCGAATGCACGATGCCCTGCGCATAGTTTGAAGCGGGCTTGTAGGTCTCGGAGGGGGCGACGATGCGCATGTGAGGCTCCATTTGTTGTATCGGGGTTGCTACCACGGCGTGCTCAATCCTGAGCTTGGTAGCAAGTCGCGCTCAAGTCACCAGAATCAGCTTCCACTGACGGCACCATGCTTGCGTAGCAACACCAGTCGGACTCAGCGGTTTCGAAGTTCCACTAGCTGAACACGGATGTATGAGCGCAAGAAGCGCTGCCGACCGGGTTTCTGACTTAGGCGGATTGATGGTGGGCGCGGCTGGGATTGAACCAGCGACCCCTGCCGTGTGAAAGAAGCGCACCACCTATTTTTAGTGAGCAACTAAAGATATCAGTGGGTTGGCAGTAGGCAGAAAAAGCTGGGTCCAATAGCCAATTCATTGCTGGTCTGCCGCATCGCGAATAGCGGCTTCTAGTTCCCTTTTCCGCCTTCCCCAGGAGGTTTCATTAAAAAAATACTTTTCGAGCTTCTCTGACTTTTCAAGTGAGATTACCTTGTATGATGGATCTACAGGCTCGCGAACTGGAAGTGGTAAATTCTGAATGTCCGCCAACAATAGGTTCTGCATCTCTGTTCTGAAATCGCCAGAATAGGATCCAAAATCATCAATGGCCCTTACCATGACATCAAAAAATTGCCGATGTTCTTCGATTTGAGGGTTCGTCGGAATTGATCTCGGCGGTTGAATGATAGGCCCATTTTCGGTTGGACGTTCAGAACTGAGCTTCATAGCTAGAAATACACTAACGTGACGTTCCGCTTCTTGGAAACGGTGGACAGTCTCATTGAAAGCCCAACGAAAGACTTTCACCCTTGGATCGATCGATTCAATTGTCTCTGTTAGAGCAATCAGCTCATTTGAAGCTGAGCGAAATTGATAAGCCATCTCCGAGTATTCGGTATATGTTCGATGGTTCGGTATCAATGATCCGTGAGTTTCTCTCATTCTGTTGAATTCTATACATTGATCTGGGAGTAATTGCAGAAAAATTCGTATTTTTGCGTAATATTTGTAAGAAAACTTGACGCTATCTCGAACGTCTTTGTTTAATTCTATAGAAATCTGATTCAGAGATTGAGATTTTGTTTGATCGATCGCTAATGAGAACTGCTTTCTGACCTGCCATATAATTGCAAATGTTGCCGCTACGATCGCCAAAATTTGGACGACAAGTTCAATCCACCAATCCCACCCAAATGGCTGGAAATTCACCAACCAACCTGAAACTGTTTGTTCAAATCGATCACTGATTTCAATCGACATTGGCGCATCAAGCGACATTGATGGGTTCAGCAATGACTTTTCTATGGATACAAGCGATATATGAACGTCCTCCCTCAGATCTGAAATCTGCGTGCCTATCGATGCTGCGAAATCAGTTTGTGATTTTTGTTGAGCGATGTTCATTTTTGAAGGGTGCTCGAGTGCTTTCTCTCCAAGCTCGGTCACGTTATCTAATAATTGTTTTTCATGCTGCTGAACGTTGTCTTCAATTGTGGGTAAGGTGTCTGAGCTCGTGTCAGATGCATTCTTGATCGACTCAACTGTTGGAATGACTTTTTCAGAGCTGTCCAATTGATTATCTGGCATGATGAAATCCGTTGGGCCTAGATTTGATGATCGCAGCAGAACATCCCTAGGTATTGGGTATCAAGTATAGCTAACTTTCAGCAACTCAGTTCTCGGCGAAGTCTTGGGTAAGCCAACTATTTCTACCACTTCATTCTAAAGATCGATGGGTGGATTGGTTTGTTGGGTTGATCGGAGTGCGAGTGGCGAATGCTTTAAAAGATAGTAAGGGTGTTTCGATTTAAAAACAAAAAGAGAATTGTGCTTCCTGTATCGGTATAATGGAGGCGGAGATGATGGAATTCATTCCAATATGCAAACTGTTTACCGGGTTTCCACCGGGTTCACCGGGTTATATCAAATACAAATCGAATTATAATCAAATCATATATTCGTTAAGATACTGAATAGAATAGGAAAATATGGTGGGCGCGGCTGGGATTGAACCAGCGACCCCTGCCGTGTGAAGGCAGTGCTCTCCCGCTGAGCTACGCGCCCGCTCGAAGCGAAGGAGGTGGATACGGTGGGGCGGTTGGGTTGTCAAGCTTTCGACAAGGCGTGGGCTAAGCCTTCGGCAGACGGCTCGGGAGGTCGCTGAAGCTGGCCAGAACCCCGTCCGCGTCGATCTCTTCCAAGGGCAGGCGGGCGTAGCCGTAGGGGACCAGAAGGACGGGGACGCCGGCCGCGCGGGCGGTGGCGGCGTCGTGTTCGTTGTCGCCGATCATCAGCGCGTCAGCCGGAACGGCGCCCAGGTGGTCCAGCAGGCCGAGCAGGTGGCCCGGATCCGGCTTTCGGACCGGGAAGGTATCCCCCCCGGCGATGCCCTCAAACAACGACCGGAGGCCGAGAATGCCAAGCAGATCCTCCGCCGCCGCCTCCGGTTTGTTGGTGCAGACGGCAAGGCGTACCCCAGAGTCACGCAGGGCCCGCAACGTCTCCTCGACCCCATCGAACGGGCGGGTCAGCTCCGCTACTCGGCGGCGGTAGTTTGCAAGGAACCGCTCGGCTGCCCGGTCCAGGTCGGCGTCCGCCAAGGGATGGTCGACGGCAAGATACGCCCGCTCCACGAACCGTCTGGTCCCGTCGCCGATGAACCGGCGCGCGTCGGCGAGAGAGATCGCCGTCAGCCCGTCGTCCAGGAGCGTGGTGACCATCGCCCCGTGAAGGTCCGGCGCGCTGTCCACCAAAGTTCCGTCAAGATCGAACACGATAAGGCTGGGGCGGCGGCTGAGGGGCTGAGACATGGGTCCATGCGGTCCAAGCTGGTGTCGTTTCGCGGCGGTGACCGGGCAAGCCCGATGGAGCCATCGCGATGTCATCGTCGGTAAGAAAACGTTATTTCTTCTGGCGAGCGGCTTCCGTGTATCTCTCGAACATCGGGTTTCGCAAAGATTTTCAATGCCCACTGAACAGATTTTCCGATACCGGATCTCGTCATGACGGACAATGTCGCCGCGATCGTGCTCGCCGCCGGGCAGGGCACACGGATGAAGTCGGACCTGCCGAAAGTGCTGCACCCCGTAGCGGGACAGCCGATGATTCAGCACGTGCTTACAGCGGTGGCGGGGGCGAACGCCGATCCAGTTGTCGTCGTCGTTGCGCCCGATTCCGATAGGGTGACGGACGCTGTCGCCCCGCATCGGACGGCAGTCCAGGAGATCCCTCGCGGAACGGGGGATGCGGCGCGGGCCGCGCTTGGGACTCTGGGGGCCCGGGACGGGACGGTCCTGATCGTGTTCGGCGACACACCGCTTGTTACCGCAGGGACTTTGCGGCGCATGGTGGCCCGGCGACAGGAGGAAGACGCGCCGGCCGTTGTTGTCCTAGGATTCCATACGGAATCACCCGGTCGCTACGGCCGGCTTGTTGAGGACGGGGAAGAACGCCTGCTCCGCATCGTCGAGGCTCCCGACGCGACGGAGGAAGAGAAGGCCATCACGTTGTGCAACGGCGGCATCATGGCCGTGGATGCGGGGCGCCTGCCTGACCTTCTGGGCAGGCTTCAGCCAGCCAATGCGCAAGGGGAATTTTATCTGACCGATATCGTCGCACTTGCCCGGGAGGATGGCGCAGGCGCGGCCGTCATTCGGGTTGAGCACTTGGAGACAATGGGCGTGGACAGCCGCGCCGGGCTGGCCCGGGCGGAGGCTGCAATGCAGACCCGCCTGCGGGAAGCGGCGATGGCGTCCGGCGTGACGCTGGTCGCGCCGGAAACAGTCTTCCTGTCCGCGGATACCGAGATCGGCCGCGACACCGTCATCGATCCCCACGTCGTCATCGCGCCCGGCGTCCGGATCGGACAGGGTGTCGCGGTCCGGGCGTTCAGCCATCTGGAGCGGGCGATCGTCGGTGACGGCGCCATCGTCGGGCCCTATGCGCGGTTGCGGCCAGGGGCGGACATCGGGGCCGGGGCCCATGTGGGCAACTTCGTCGAGATCAAGAATGCGAGCTTGGGCGACGGAGCGAAAGCCAATCATTTGAGTTATGTCGGTGACGCCACGGTGGGGGCAGCCGCGAACATCGGGGCGGGAACGATCACCTGCAACTACGACGGCTTCGACAAACACCGGACGGAGATCGGGCCGGGCGCCTTCATCGGCTCGAACACGGCGCTTGTCGCCCCTTTAACCGTTGCGGCCGGGGCGATCATCGGGGCGGGCAGTACGATCACCCGTTCGGTTGACGCGGATGCCATCGCGGTTGAACGGGCGGATCAGAAAACTGTGCCGGGTGCTGCCGCCCGGCTCCGCGACCGGAAACGCCGGGACCGGTCATCGTGACAACGCCCAACGGCTGGAGGCCATAGTATGTGCGGAATTGTCGGTATCATCGGCAAAAAGCCGGTGGTCGAGCCCATCATCGACTCGCTCAAGCGGCTTGAGTACCGGGGCTACGACTCTGCGGGTGTCGCGACGATCGAGAATGGCGCGATCGACCGGCGCCGGGCTGAAGGCAAGCTGTTCAATCTGGAGAAGCTTGCCCACGATGAGCCTTTGTCGGGGACCACGGGCATCGGGCACACCCGCTGGGCGACCCATGGCCGGCCGAGTGTCGCCAACGCGCATCCCCATGTCGCGGGTCCTGTGGCCGTCGTTCACAACGGGATTATCGAGAACCACAAGGAAATTCGGGCGGAACTGATCGCGAATGGCGCCGTGGTCGAGAGCGAGACGGACACCGAGGTCGTTGCCCACCTGATCGCGCATCACCTTGCCAATGGCGACAGCCCGGAGGCGGCCATGGCGGCCGTGGCGGCCCGGGTGACCGGCGCTTACGCCTTTGTTGTCATGATCGCCGACCGCCCGGAGCTGCTACTTTGTGCCCGGCGCGCCTCGCCGCTTGCGATCGGCTGGGGTGATGGGGAGATGTTCGTGGGCTCCGACGCGTTGGCGTTGGCGCCGCTGACCCGCCGCATCGCGTACTTGGAAGATGGCGATTGGGCGGTCGTCAGCCGGGACGGTGCCGACATCCGGGACAGTGCCGGGGCGCCGGTGGAGCGGACGATCACCTTCACCGAGGTGTCCGGTGCCCTGATCGGCAAAGGCAACCGCCGCCATTTCATGGAGAAGGAAATCCATGAGCAGCCAGAGGTCATCGGCTACACGTTCTTCCGGTACTACGAGCCAAGCTCGAAGAGTTTTGGTCTGCCGGAAATGCCGTTCGACCCGGTCTCGGTTCCGAAGCTGACGATCGTCGCCGCCGGGACCAGCTTCTACGCGGGTCTCGTCGCCCGGTACTGGTTTGAGGCGTTGGCCCGGATTCCGGTCGAGATCGAGATCGCCTCAGAGTTCCGGTACCGGGACACCGTGATGCCCGAGGGGGGCGCTGTCCTATTGATCTCCCAGTCGGGTGAGAGCTTGGACACGCTGATGGCGCTGCGCCACGCCCGCGATCAGGGGCAGCATATCATCGCGCTGGTGAACGTGCCGGAGAGCACGATTGCCCGGGAATCCGATGTTGTAATGCAGACCTATGCCGGGCCTGAGATCGGCGTCGCGTCGACGAAAGCGACAACAACGCAGATGACGGTTCTGGCGATGACGGCCGTCAAGTGGGGGCTGGACAGGGGAACGCTCGACCGCTCTCGAGCGGACGAGATATTGGAAGGCCTGTCGCACCTACCCGGCCTTGTTTCGAAAGTCCTGTCGGAAGAAGAGCGATGGAGCACCTGCGCGCATATGATCGCGCAGGCACGCGACGTGCTCTATCTCGGGCGGGGTACGTCCTACCCAGTCGCACTGGAAGGCGCGCTGAAGCTCAAGGAGATCAGCTACATCCATGCAGAAGGTTACGCGGCCGGCGAGATGAAGCACGGCCCGATCGCCTTGATTGATGACGGCCTGCCCGTTGTCATGGTGGCGCCCAGCGATCCTTGGTTTGAAAAGACGACCAGCAACGTGAAGGAAGTCTTGGCGCGTGGGGGCTCGGTGATCCTGCTGTCGGACCGCGCTGGTATCGCCGAGATCGGGGACGAGGCCTCTTGGCTGTTCGAGATGCCGGACTGCGACCCTGTCGTGGCGCCGATCCTTTACACGGTTCCCGTTCAGCTTCTGGCTTACTTCACCGCTTTGGAGAAAGGGACAGACGTCGATCAGCCCCGGAACCTCGCCAAGAGCGTTACGGTCGAGTAGCGCCGGTCACCGGTTCTGCCTCGGGTGATGTTTCTTCGGAGAATGAGGCCACCAGCCCGCCGGATGTCCGTGTTCGAACCGATACGCGTGCGGCGCGTCCATCAGGTAGAGACCAGGTGAACGACGGCGCGCTGTCCGACGACGCGGCAGGGTCGATCCTGTCGAGCAGGCCGCGCGCTAGGGTCTCGGGAACCGAATCACTCACCGCAGGATCCGACGCCAGGACCCGAAGAAGCGTGAAGAGCGGCCGGCCCACGAGTTGTTCCGCCTTGTCATTCTCCAACCGCAGAAACACGGCCAAGGCCGGGTTTAGGACAGTGATCCGGGCGTCCCGGTCCAGAACAAGAACCCCTGCTTCCACGAGGCCGAGAACCTCATCGGCAGCAGAGGGGGTCGCTTGCGGCTCATTCGCAACCGGTGAGCCGTCCTCTTGGTCGACGGCCAAAGACAGGTCGCCTTTGTATCCGAAGACACCCTTGCGCCCGGATACCGGAGTCCCTGACAGGTTCATTGCGATCCTGTCCGATCCCACCCATGACCCGCCTCCCGAGGACCGGCCGCCCGCCCATTCGATGCGGATCGGGCCAAACGGCCGTCCGGCCTCAACCGCCTGCAGGCAGGTCCGCCGGTTGCCCTCGGTTGGGCATAGACCGATCGCATCGCGAAGCGTTGGCTGCGGGTCCGACCGTCGGCGCCCCCCACTGCGGCCGTGCAGCGCCTTCCCAAGAACAGTTGGACAGGACGTGAAGCGAAGATCCTTGTCCGTGGCCCAGACCCATGACCGCGCTGTCCGGTCCTCTTCGCTGTCCGGCCCTCCTTTACGGTTTGGATGGGTCAGCCAATCCCTCTCGGGCAGGGCGCCGCAAGATGACAGAACCGCCAGCAGGAACGTCGCGACGGCGACTGGCCCCAGGATGGGGCCAATAGCCGGTCCAAGGTGACCAAGCGTCGGTGCCAGGGACGGTGTCGTAAGGACTCCCCAACAGATCAGGGCCAGCGCGGCTATTGCCCTTGGAAAGACCGACGCCCTGGATGTAGCTGCCGCCAGACCCGCGACCATCAGGATCGTTCCGAGGGCGAGATCCCTTGGCATCAGCCCTTTCTCACCGGCAAAGACCAATCCGACGGCAGCAACGATGGAGAGGATCCCCCTGACGCTCCAAGCGTCCCTTGCCCAGGTCGAGGCGGCGACGACGATGCCAGCACCCGCGGACAGCATGAGCATCTCGCCCCGCCCGGCGACCTTGGCCACGAAGACCGCTGCCAGGAACACGGTCGCCAGCGGCCACAGCCAGCAGCGCCAGCCATGCCGACGATCCCTGGCGGCCGCGTCGAACAGGAAAAGGGATCCTGATGCAAGCAAGCCGCCGGCGAGCATCAGGAATGTCGGATCATCGAGCATTGTCGGTCCGGTCGGCGAGGGCCGCCTGCGGCCAGATCAGTCCAGTCCACTCCCGCATCGGTATGCGTCGAGGTCCTGTCATTGACACCTATTCGTCGTAGCGGATCAATGACTGAAAAGGAATGTCGAGCCGGTTCCGGCCGTTGAGGAACGTAAGTTCCATGATGCTGGCACCACCGGTCACGGTTCCGCCCACGCGGCGGATCAACTCAACCGCCGCAATCATGGTTCCGCCGGTAGCGAGAAGATCGTCGAGAACCACGACGCGCTGACCCGGCTTGATGGCGCCGTCCTGGACCTCAATGGTATCGGTGCCGTATTCCAGATCGTACGTATAGGGGATCGTAGCGCCTGGAAGCTTCCCTTTCTTCCGGATCATGTGGAAGCCCAATCCCATCTGAACCGCCAGCGGAGCCGCGACAAGAAAGCCCCGGGATTCGATGCCCATCAGGACGTCCGGATTGAATTCGGCAACAACATCCTCCAGCGCCTTGACCGTATGCGCCCAAGCGTCCGCATGGGCCAGAAGGGTGGAAATGTCATAGAAAAGGATTCCCGGCTTCGGGAAATCGGGGACTTGGCGGATGTGCGTTTTAAGGTCCATCAGAGGTCGGCCTCGGCTCCTGTTCTGAGCAAAGCGATCCTCTTATGCGATTTCGATGCGCTGCGCCAGAAGATGCGGCTGCTGGTGTTGGATCCCAGCGACGGATTCCATGCCCTCACCGCCCAACGACGAACAACCCGATGATCGGGCCTGCGTGCGGAGTGAGGCTCAGCATTTGTTCTACCGCGAACGATCCTATTCGATGCTAAGGTCATAGGTGTGGTTCGGTTCGCAGCGGGGAGCGGGGTGAGCACCGTCGAGCAATTCATCGATATCGACGAGCAGGGGGGCGAACTTCGGTTGTCCGTCAACGGACACTGGTCATTGGAGACCGCCGTCCAGATCGATCGCAAGCTCCGAGATCTTGGCGGCGCCAATCCCCGCACGGTTATTCTTGACGCCTCCAGACTGACCGGCCTCGACAGTGCCGGTGCATTCGTTCTCCGGCGTACCGCCGATATGTTTGACCGGCGCGGCATTCCGGTGGATCTCGTGGATTTGCCTCAGGACTTCCGGTCCCTCTACGACAAGGCCGCCATCGAGTATCCGAACGAGCCGGTGGACGATGGGCGCCCAAGAGGCGTGCTGGGGCTCTTTTACAAGATTGGGCTCGGCGTCGCCGACATGTTGTCCATAGCGGGCGAGCTCTTCTCATTCTTCGGATTCGTTCTGACCGCTCTGGCCGGCCTGTTCACCGGGCGGAACAAGCTCCGTTTCGCGGCCCTGATCAATCAGATTGAGGCGGTAGGGCTAACGGCCATCCCGATCGTGGGGCTGCTGTGCTTCCTGGTCGGCATCGTATTGGCCTATATGGGCTCCCTTCAGCTTGAAAGGTTCGGCGCCGCTATTTTGACGGTCAATCTTGTCGGCGTATCCGTCCTGCGGGAGATCGGTGTGCTGCTTACCGCGATCATCGTCGCGGGCCGGTCTGGCAGCGCGTTCACGGCTGAAATCGGGAGCATGAAAGTCAGCCAGGAAGTCGACGCGCTCGAAACGCTGGGCCTGACGGCGACAGAGGTGCTGGTGATCCCAAGGGTGCTTGGTCTCATGATCTCCCTCCCGCTTCTTACGTTCTTTGGCGACATCATGGGGCTGCTGGGAGGGGCGATGATCGCGGTTGCGACGCTCGACCTCACCTTCGGTCAGTTTCTGACCCAACTCAAAGGCGCGGTGGACTTCTGGGATTATGCGACCGGCATGATCAAATCCCCGGTGTTCGCTTTCGTGATCGCCCTTGTCGGCTGTTACCAGGGACTCCAGGTTTCCGGGAACGCACAGAGTGTGGGCAGCCGGACGACCCGGTCGGTCGTCAATTCGATCTTTGCCATCATTGTGTTGGATGCGGCCTTTGCCGTGTTCTTCGCTCAGTTGGGGATCTGACATGGCGGTCGCGCGGCTCGATGACCCCAACGTGCAACCGGCGATCCGGGTGCGGGGGCTTCTGACCCAATTCGGTACCAAGGTCATCCACAAGGACTTGGATCTGGACGTCCGACGGGGGGAGGTCATTGGCGTTGTTGGAGGATCCGGTACCGGGAAATCCGTCCTGCTCCGCTCGATCCTCGGCTTGCAACGCCCGGCGGGCGGCGAGATCGAGCTTTTGGGGGAGAGGATCGTCGCGGGCACCGGGGCGACCCGGCGCCTCCAAGGCCGGTTCGGGATGATGTTCCAGGACGGCGCCCTGTTTGGCGCCTTGAGTGTCGCCCGGAACATCCAGGTGCCCATGCGGGAACGGGGCGGGATTCCCCGGGCGCTTATGGACGAGTTGGCGCGCCTGAAGATCCAGCTCGTCGGTTTGCCCCACGACGCCTGCGGCAAGTTGCCGAGCGAGCTTTCGGGTGGGATGCGGAAACGGGCCAGTCTGGCCCGGGCTCTCGCCCTCGACCCGGACGTTGTTTTTCTGGACGAGCCGACGGCGGGTCTTGATCCGATCGGGGCATCCGATTTCGACCAGCTCATCCTCGACCTTCAGCGAAGCCTTGGGCTCACCGTGGTCATGGTGACCCACGATCTGGACAGCCTTGTCCGGATCTGTGACAGGATCGCTGTTCTGGTGAACAAGAAGATCGTCGTCGGCACCATGGCCGAGCTGATGGATTATCCAGACGACTGGATTCAAGAGTATTTCCATGGTCCTAGAGCGCGCGCCGCGTTCGAGGCCAAAGCCAATCATCCAGCCTAGCTGGCAGGCGCCGGGGGGAGTCACGCCGGAATGGAGACACGCGCAAGCTACATGATCGTTGGAGCCTTCGTGTTCCTGCTGTTCGCGTCCGCAATGGGGTTCGTTATCTGGCTGGGCAAGCTCGAGTTGGATAAATCCGTCAACCTCTATGAGATCGGCTTCACCGGCTCGGTCACAGGATTGTCCGTTGCAAGCCCTGTCCGTTATCGCGGTATTCCCGTTGGTCAGGTGACGGATATCCAGATCGACTCCGAGAATGTTGAGCGTATCGACGTCACGATTGAGGTGGACTCGGATGTCCGCATCAAAACGGATGTCGTTGCGATCCTGGAGAGCCAGGGCCTGACGGGGGTCGGATTCATTCAATTGACCGGCGGCTCTCAAAACATGCCGGACCTTGTGGCGGCGCCGGGAGAGGACCTCCCGGAGATCCCATCAAAAGCCTCTGTCCTGGAGGAGGTTTTTGAAAGCGCGCCTGAGATTGCCAGCCGTTTGTCGGAACTCGTAGGCCGTGCGTCGATCATGTTGCGGCCCGAGAATCAGGAAAAGTTCGATAGTCTGTTGACGAACATTGATGCGATCAGCGGTGCGTTCGCCAACCAGACCGATGAGATCGAGGCCCTGATCAAGAACGTCAGCGAGACGGCGGATCAGATGCGCATCGCGTCCAACCAGATCGTTCCGGCAATCGATCAGATCGCAAAGGACATGGACGTGCTGGCGGATGATGCGTCGACGACGTTGAGCACGCTGCGGGGGGCCGCGATTGGGATTGACGCGGAGGTCGCCTCGCTCGTCGCCGACAGCACGCAGGCCCTGGGGAGTGTCGACCGGGCGGCCCACACGGCGACGGATACCATCAATGAGAACCGGGAGTCGGTGCGCGATTTCACTCAGACAGGTCTATACGAGTTGACCCAGTTTCTGGTCGAAGGGCGGATCATGGTTGAGAGTATCAACCGTCTGCTGCGTCAGATTGAACGCGACCCCTCCCGCTTTATCTTCGGCGATCGCAATACCGGCGTGGAGGCTTCTCAATGAAAAACAAAGCAGCGATGGACCGCCGGGGATTCGGGCGCGGTCTGGCTTCAGTCTTCGCGCTGGGAACGGGCGGACTTGTGGCCGGTTGCGGTTTGCTTCCCAAGGTCCAACCGCCACCGCAGCTTTATACTCTGACGCCGAAGAGCACCTATAGCGATGAGATCCCGTCCGTTGATTGGCAGCTTGGCGTCGAGCTTCCCATCGCGCCGTCCGGCCTGACGACAGCGAAGATCGCCGTGGCGCGGGAGCCGTTGACGTTGGACTACTACGCGGGCGCCCAGTGGGTCGACGGTGCCCCCGAAATGGTTCACCGGCTCCTCATCGAGTCGTTCGAGAACTCGGGCCGCATCATCGGGGTTGGACGGTCCGGTGTGTCGGTCCGCAGCGACTTTGAGCTTCAGCCCGAACTGCGGGAGTTCCAGGCGGAGTACCGTGACGGGCCCGACGCGCCGCCGACGGTTCATGTCCGGGTCAACGTGAAGATGGTGCGTTTCCCGCAGCGCCGTATCATCGCCCAGGAGACCTTTGAGAGAGCGATGACGTCTCCATCGAATAGGATCGGAAGCATCGTGAAGACGTTTGATCTGGCGTTGGGCAAAGTGCTGCGTGACGTGGTCACGTGGACGATCTATACGCCTGATCGCCTGAACCTGGACGGCTGACGTTCCCGACCAATTGGAATTCTGATGAGCCACGTTTTTCAACGCCATACGAAAGCTGCCCTGCCGACCGCCGATAAGGGGGAGGGCGCGTTTATCATCGACAAGACCGGCAAGGCCTATCTCGACGCCTCTGGCGGTGCTGCTGTTTCATGCCTCGGTCACAGTCATCCGAAGGTGGTCGAGGCCATCAGAAAACAGATCGAGACCTTGCCGTTCGCCCACACGGGCTTCTTCACGAACGAACCTATGGAACGGTTGGCCGATAAGCTGATCAGCAAGGCGCATGGCGACTTGGACCGCGTGTACTTCGTGTCTGGCGGCTCTGAGGCCGTTGAAGCGGCGCTGAAGCTTGCGCGTCAGTACTTCCTCGAGATTGGGGAGCCGAACCGACGGCACATCATCGCCCGTCGTCAGAGCTATCACGGGAACACCTTGGGCGCCTTGGCCGCGGGAGGCAATCTCTGGCGCCGGGAGCCATTTGCGCCGCTTCTTATGGAGGCTCACCACATCGCTCCTTGCTACGCCTATCGGGATCGCCGTCATGATGAGACGGACGAGGCCTATGGTTTGCGGGTTGCGAACGAGCTGGAAGACAAGATCCGTGAGCTGGGCCCCGGAACGGTCGCGGCCTTTATCTGCGAGCCGGTGGTCGGCGCGACCGTGGGGGCGGTTCCCGCCGTTCCGGGGTATCTGGCTCGGATTCGGGAGATCTGCGACACCCACGGCGTTCTGCTGATCTTCGATGAAGTGATGTGCGGTATGGGCCGGACGGGCCATCTCTACGCGTGCGCGGAGGATGGCGTGGCGCCGGATCTGTTGACGATCGCGAAAGGACTTGGGGCCGGCTATCAGCCTATCGGGGCGACCCTGGTCTCGAAGCGGATCTACGACGCGATCGCCGTGGGGACCGGGTTCTTTCAGCACGGCCACACCTATATGGGCCATCCGGCAGCCTGCGCCGCGGGTCTCGCTGTCCAATCCGTTATTGAGGAGGAAGGCCTGCTGGCCCGGGTCCAACAGCTTGGCGACGGGCTGAAGGAGCGGCTGGAGGAACGCTTCGGCAATCATCGCCATGTCGGGGATATCCGGGGGCGGGGACTCTTCCTGGGGGTTGAGTTGGTGGAGGATCGCGCCTCCAAGGCGACTTTCGACCCAAGCCGACGGGTTCATGCCAAGATCAAATCAGAAGCAATGCAGCGAGGATTGATGGTCTATCCAATGGGCGGGACCATTGATGGACGCTATGGGGACCATGTTCTCTTGGCACCACCGTTCATTCTTCAGGACGCCCATCTGGATATGATTGTCGATCGGCTTTCGGAGTCTGTTGAAGCGGCACTGGCGGCGGCTTGACCTCCAGGAGTTCTGGCCATTCCTTCCTGTCGTTTGGCCGCGCGGGTGCCTTTCTTTACCTTTGGAGTACGATAAGGCATCATTTCGATTGCGATCGGAATTCGGTCGTCCAACGCGCGGAAAGAAACGACATTGGCTGGTAATTCTCAGAAAGATACGGGTTTGCCGTTGTCGGCATCCGATGTTCAGGCACTCCTGAAGGAGCCGTCGGCGGACAACCGTGCGACGACGGTTGAAAAGATTGCTCAGTCGATCGACTCCGACGGAATCAGCGAGACGGAACTGGGGATCGCTCAGGACATTCTCCGCATTCTCGCCAAGGATGCTGAGGTAAAGGTCCGGGCTGCTCTCTCCCGTGAGGCGAAATCGGCCAACCGTCTGCCGCATGATGTCGCCGTGTCGTTGGCGGGCGATGTAGCCGAAGTGTCCAGCCCTATCCTCGAATACTCTTCTCTGTTGACCGACGAGGACCTCATCCTGATCGTCCAGGAAAGTCAGGAGATGGAGAAGCTCAAGGCCGTTGCGAACCGGAACACGGTCTCTTCAGAGCTGTCGGAAGCCCTGATCGATCATGGCTCGAAGGATGTCGTTGCCACACTAGTGGACAATTCGGGCGCGGATATCTCGGAGGATGGACTTCACAAGGTCGTCGACAAGTACGGAGACGACGAGGACATTCAGGGACCGCTCGTGGGACGGGCAAGCCTGCCGATTTCTCTGACCGAGCGATTGGTGACGGTGGTATCGGACCGTCTCCGAGAGCAGTTGGTCATCAAACACGAGCTCCCGACGGAGGTGGCAGCCGACCTTCTGATGCAGTCGCGGGAGCGTGTCACCCTTGGTCTTGTCGAAAGCGATTCGTCGACGGAGCGGGTTGAAGAGTTGGTTGCTCAGCTTGCGCGGAACGGGCGGCTGACGGAGTCCATCATTCTTCGTGCCGCCTGTTTGGGCGATATTACTTTTGTAGAAGCGTCCGTTTCCCGGCTATCGGGTGTTCCGATGGTCAACACGCAAATATTGTTTGATGACGCTGGAGATTTGGGTCTTCAGGCGCTGTTCGAACGGACAAAACTGCCCAAGCGCAGCTATGTTGTGCTGCGTAAGGCGGTTGACGTTATGCGGGAAATTGAACTCGACGGCGAGCCCCATGATAGGGAGCGATTCAGCCGTCGGGTCTTGGAACGCGTTCTAACGGCATTTGAGAACGAAGACTTCGGTCTGTCTGAGACTGATATCGACTACCTGATGGCGAAATTGTCGGCGTTGACGGACGCTGAGCACGCTGCTTGAATGAGTAGAGCGCTATGGTGTGCGTTCTAAGGGATGATCCAAGACACGCGTCCAGGATCTACGAGGGTTAATGGCGGTTCTTGAGTTCGATAACGTCTCGATAAGAGATGTCTTTCGAACGGCGATTCGGGTAATGATCGCCGCGATCGTCACGACGACGCTGTTTGTTGGCCCCTTCCTGCTTGGCGCGTTCATGGCGTTTGGCCTCTATCAGTCTCGTTCGACGAACCTGACATCTGCGTTTGAGGTTGAAGTTCCTCCCGTGTCATCCTGGATTTCGCCGCAGTCGCTGGAGGACAGTGCCGCGGTGATCGGCGGCGGAAACGCCGATAACTGACCCGCCGACAGAAGGCAGCCCAACGCCGTGACCCCCGGACCGGTCCCCCGTCTCGCGATTATGATGGCCGTCAACCAATGATAGGATTGGATCACGAGAAGACCATCGAGACTCTCCAAGAGCTGCTCTCGAATGGTGAAATGCCGCCGATGCAAAGGCTCCACCGGGTTCTCCGGACGGCGGCCCGGCACCGGGCGTCCTTGGTCGTCAACACGCTTATCCATCATGGGGGGACGACCGTTCGGGCAGGACCGTTTGCCGGGATGGTTCTGCCGGATCAACCTGCGGAAGGATGCTTCGCGCCCAAGCTTTTAGGCGTCTACGAGCAGGAGCTTCACCCGGTTATCGAGGCCATGCGGGACCGCGGCTATTCGGAGATCCTTAACATCGGCAGTGCCGAGGGGTACTACGCGGTCGGCTTGGCCAGACTTCTGCCAAATGCAGTCATCTGGGCACACGACATCGATGATGCCGCGCAGAGTGTCTGCGAGGCGATGGCATCCGCTAACGGTGTCTCAAAAAACATCCGGATCGGCGGGGTTGTCTCGCATGGTGATTTTGCCCGGTTTAACGGTGTGGACGCCTGTGTCGTGTGCGATATCGAGGGAGAGGAGACCAATCTTCTCGACCCCGAGAAGGCGCCCTCTCTGCGGGGCTTGGATATCCTGGTCGAACTCCACAACAGCTTTGAGGCTCCCCGCAATGCCGCCTTCATCGAGCGCTTCGAGGGGACGCATGACATTCGGAAGATCACAGCGGGTATGAGGGATATCGAGCAGTTCCAGGAGCTCCGGAACTTTGAGCATCTGGATCAGCTGCTTGCGTTCTGGGAGTACCGCCGCGGTCCCAATCCGTGGCTCTACATGACAGTAAAGCAAGGCTGAGACGGGTCAGCCGCCACCGTTCCGCCGGGTCGACAGGGCGGTGATTCGATGACCAGCCTGATAGTCCTCAATGCCTTCCCATGATCCGCCCCACTGGGTCCAGTCGTGGTAGACCACGTCGGCGTCATGAGCATCGAGCATGAAGGCCAGCGCCTCTCGGGACGGCCGGCCGGTGATCACCCGGCCGGTCTTCGACGTGCCGTAGTCGATGGACATGCGCGCATCGGACGTGTCCTCGACGCGCAGCTCTATGACATGCCCCTCGATCTCCGAGATGCCCGTGTCGACGATCATTTGCCCGGGGTTGATCGGACGCAATCGGTCAAGAATCTCAACATGTTGGATGGTGTGGTAGAAGAACCCAAGGTTGAGCACGATGTCGAACGATTTGTCCTGCAAAGTGTCCAGGGTTGAAACGACGTCGCCGACGATGAATGTGCAGCGGTCGGCTCCGAAACCCTCGTCGGAGCAGGTGCGGCGGGCATCGTCGACCATGTCGTCCCGCGCCTCGATTCCGACGACGTGTGAAGCCCCTTGATCAAGGGCGGCAAGGCTCCAGCGTCCGTCGTGCGAGCCGAGATCCAAGACTGTCTTCCCGGCGAAATCGACGCCAAGCGCACCGAAGATCGTTGCATGCCGAGCCAACAGCCTGTTGGGGATCTTCCGGGTTCTGGAGGTGTCAAAAAGGCGCGAGTACCGCGCGAAGAAGGCGTCGGAGCGGGTTGTGTCGATTGGCATGTTTGGAAGACGCAGCGGTTGCCGAAGATTCAATGTCACTATGAACAGTCTCCGCGCCTGCTACCAGCGAGGAATCATCCGGGAGACAGCGACAGAACGCGGCCGGCGAATGCGGTGACCGCGTTGGTGGTGAACTCCAGATTGCGGTCCCACGTCTCCCCGGATCGAACGCGGGGCTTCAGGTCATGGTTCCCGTCGGGAATCGGTAGCAACTTTATTCCGCTGGAAAGCTGCCACGATTCGGCTTCCTCGGGGGTGCCGAAGGGATCTCTGGTGCCTTGAAGGATGATTGCTGGCGTTCGAAGAGTTTCCAGATGCTGAGTGCGAAGGCGGTCGGGTTTTCCTGGGGGATGGAACGGATAACCAAGACAGACCAAGCCGGCCACGCCGAGATCGTCCGCAATCAGGCTGGCCATGCGACCGCCCATGGACTTTCCGCCGATGAGCAAAGTGCCTGGATCTCCGGTTTGCAGGATTGCCTCGCGCCAAGAGGCAAGCAGCACCGGCTCCCGGTCCGGGGGGCGCTTTCGGTCATCTTCCCGGCGCTTCGCCATGTAGGGGAATTCGAACCGCCGAACATGAATCCCGCGGCCGCACAGCAGGTCGGCCAGTCGATCCATGAAGGGGCTGTCCATCGGGGCCCCGGCCCCATGCGCGAGGATCAATGTGACGGTGGGCGGGCTCGACGGCCGGTTATCCAAGAAGGTGACCGTCATGCCCGCATCCGCTGGTGTTGATCGCCGGTCCGCGTCAGATGTTCTTGAAGAAGTCGTTGCCTTTATCGTCGACAACGATGAAAGCCGGGAAATTCTCGACCTCGATCCGCCAGACCGCTTCCATGCCGAGTTCCGGGTACTCCAGAACCTCAACCTTCTTGATGCTGTCGAGGGCAAGCTTGGCCGCCGCCCCGCCGATCGAGCCGAGGTAGAAGCCGCCATGCTTGTGACAGGCTTCGCGAACCACGGGCGACCGGTTGCCCTTGGCCAAGGTCACAAAGCTGCCGCCCTGTTCCATGAAGGGGCCGACATAGGAATCCATTCGCCCGGCCGTCGTGGGCCCGAAAGAACCGGACGCCATACCCTCGGGCGTTTTGGCGGGGCCGGCATAGTAGATCGGGTGGTTCTTGACGTAGTCGGGCAACCCCTGACCCGAGTCCATCCGCTCTTTCAGTTTCGCATGCGCAATGTCGCGGGCAACGATCATCGGACCGGACAGGGCGACGCGGGTTTTGATCGGATGCTGACCAAGGGTCTTTCGGATCTCGTCCATGGGCTGATTGAGGTCGATCTTGACCACGCCGGTCTCAAGCGAACTCTCGTCGATCTCCGGCAGATACTTGGAGGGGTCGGTCTCAAGTGCCTCCATGAAGATGCCGTCGGCGGTGATCTTCGCCCAGGCCTGGCGATCCGCCGCGCAAGACACGCCGAGACCGATCGGGCAGGAAGCGCCGTGGCGGGGCAAGCGGATGACACGCACGTCGTGGCAGAAATACTTGCCGCCGAATTGGGCGCCGATGCCCATCTCCCGCGTCATCTGAAGAACCTCGGCCTCCCATTCCAGATCACGGTATGCGTGGCCGGACTCGCTCCCTTTGGTCGGCAGGCCGTCGAGATAGCGGGTGGAGGCGAGCTTGACCGTCTTCATGTTGAACTCGGCCGACGTGCCGCCGATGACGATGGAAAGATGGTAAGGGGGGCAAGCAGCCGTACCGAGGGTCCGGATCTTGGTGTCCAGGAACTTCCGGAGGCTGTCCGGGTTGAGCACCGCTTTTGTCTCCTGGAACAGGAACGACTTGTTGGCCGACCCGCCGCCCTTCTGGATGAAGGCGAACTTGTAGGCGTCTCCGCCGGTTGCGTAGAGCTCCACCTGGGCGGGCAGGTTCGAGCCGGTGTTCTTTTCCCCGAACATGTCCATCGGCGCCAACTGGCTGTAGCGGAGATTGTGCTTCGTATAGGTGTTGTAGACCCCTCGCGACAGCGCCTCCTCGTCATCGGCGCCGGTGAACACGAGCTCGCCCTTCTTGCCCATGATGATGGCCGTTCCTGTATCCTGACACATGGGCAGAACGCCGCCGGCCGCGATGCTCGCGTTCTTCAGGAGCTCAACCGCGACGAAGCGGTCGTTCGAAGAGGCTTCAGGATCTTCCAAAATGTTGGCGAGCTGCTGCAGATGTCCGGGCCGCAGCAGGTGCGAAATATCCCGGAACGCCGTCTCGGCCAACAGCGTCAGGCCTTCCGGCTCGACCACCAGGACTTTCTTGCCCCGGAACGTACCAACGCCGACGTGGTCCCCGGTCACCTTCCGGTAATCGGTTTCGTCCGCCGCCAGCGGAAACATCTCGGTAAAGTTCATCTCGGCCATCAGATCCTCCCGCCTCGGATTGGGCGTCACGGCTTAGCGATGGCGGGAGACTACTTTTTCTTCCGGAAATGGTCGAGGGAGACGACTTGGGCGCCTGATGGTCCAGTTTCGTCGTTGCCCGCACCGCTTTCCTCTTCGATCATCGGCTCGACCGGGCCGTCGTCGCCCAGCAGATCCTCGACCGGCTCGGACGGTTCGAGTTCATCAACCACGGTCTGGAACTGGAGGCCGAACTTCACCGACGGGTCGGCGAACCCGCTGACGCAGTCGAAAGGAATGACCAGCCGCTCGCGCACGTCGTTAAAGCTCAGTGTGACGTCAAAGCCGTCCTCGCGGACCTCAAGGTCCCAGAACTGATACTGCATGACGATCGTCATCTCGTCCGGATACTTCTCGGCGAGATAGCTCGGTACCGTGACCCCGGGGCCGTGGGTCTTGAAGGTGATGTAGAAGTGATGGTTGCCCGGCAGACCATGACTCGCGGCTTGGCGGAGCGATCGGCGGACCACACCCCTCAAAGCCTCTTCGACCATCTGATCGTATTGGAACGGCTCTTCCGTCATGCGCCCCCGCCGACTGACGGCCGGGTATCCGACCGAAACCAACTCCAGGTCACGAGACCCGGAAAGCGGAGCGCTTCTGTTGCCAGGTGCGCCCCAAACCCCGCCTTAGGATGAGAGTCCCAAGGACTTTAGAAGTGGTCTTGCGACTGCATTACGCAGCGGCAGCGACCGGCTCATAGTTGTCGTTCGCAACTACTATAATAGCCCGATAACGGCGGTACCATGCCGGGCGAAAGTCACGTCTTTACCACGCGCGTCGATCCTGTTTCGCCCCCGTATGCCCCGCTCGCCCTTGCGATTGGGAGGTTTTGGTGGAGGCGCCGGGTACTGCCCCCGGGTCCGCTACGCTTATTCCACGATCCGTTTATCGCCATAGTCGGTTGCCCGACAGTCTCATTATAGGGACTGCGACGGCATTTCAAAAGAGGGGCCACCGCATCGTCCCGCCAAAGACCGGCATCTTTGGGAGCGGTGTTCCCCGTGATGGCGTGATCCAGGAAGACTGTGGCAGGCTTCCATGAAACCTAATCCGGACGCGAACGGCTGAGGTTGGCTGAGTTCGGCGGCTGGGTTCGGCGACTGGGTTCGGCGACTGGGTTCGATGGGGGAGGCGGATGACAGCAGGGATCGTCGTAATCGGCGCAGGCGGCCATGCGAAGGTCTGCATCGAAGTCTTGCGTGGCGCGGGACAGGACGTTGCCTGTTGCGTTGGCAGACCCGGCGACCCCGAAACCTGTGTCGGCACCCCGGTGCTTCGGGGAGAGGGTGTTCTTGAGCGCCTTCTTGGCGAGGGGCACTCAGAAGCCTTTGTGGCGCTCGGCGATAACAGCTTGCGGCGACAATTGGCCGCGACGGTAACGGAACTTGGCTACACACTTGCCACGGCGATCAGTGCGGACGCGGTCGTCTCCCCGTCCGCCAGGGTGGAGGCGGGAGCCCTGATCATGCCCGGAGCCGTGGTGAACGCGGAGGCGTTCATCGGTCCCCTGGTGATCATCAACACCCGTGCATCGGTGGATCATGACTGCAGGATCAAGGACGCCGCTCATATAGCGCCGGGCTGTGCGCTTTCCGGCGGAGTGCGTGTGGGTGACGGCGCCATGATCGGCGTCGGCGCGTCGCTGGGTCCCGGTGTCGTGGTGGGGGCAGGTGCCACCGTTGGCGCAGGCGCGGTCGTGGTTCGCGATGTTCCGCCGAATGAAACCGTCATCGGCAACCCTGCGCGGCCGATTCGGGCCGGCTAAATGCCTCCTTGTGGATAACTGCAATGCAGGATTCCCAGACATCGCCGACCGTTGCCACTGGACCCGCCGACGACTGGGACGGTGGCCGCTTCATGGTCTAAGCTGGTGGGGACCTGACGGCCGGGACGCCCCATCCCCGGTAAGGTGAAAGGCCCTGACCATGCAGCAATACCACGATCTTCTCTCCCGAATTCTGGAGACGGGCGACCCGCGCGACGACCGGACCGGCGTTGGCACACTCTCTGTCTTCGGTCACCAGATGAGGTTTGATCTGGCAAACGGCTTTCCGCTGGTCACGACCAAGAAGCTCCACGTGAAATCCATCGTGCATGAGCTGATTTGGTTCCTCGCAGGGGACACGAACATTCGTTATCTGCAGGAGAACGGTGTCCGCATCTGGAACGACTGGGCGGACGAGAATGGGGATCTCGGGCCGGTCTACGGGCGCCAATGGCGGTCTTGGGGAACGCCGGATGGGCGGGCGATCGACCAACTCGCCAACGTGGTGGCCCAGATCAAAGCGAACCCTTATTCGAGGCGCCTGGTCGTCTCCGCCTGGAATCCGGCGGATGTGGACGCGATGGCGTTGCCCCCCTGCCATTGCCTGTTCCAATTCCATGTGGGCAAGGGGGCGGACGGACGGGAGCGGCTGTCCTGCCAGCTTTATCAACGAAGTGCGGACGCCTTTCTCGGTGTGCCGTTCAACATCGCGTCCTACGCGCTGCTGATCCACATGGTGGCTCAGGTGACGGGGCTCGTGCCCGGTGACTTTGTTCACACCCTCGGCGATGCGCATCTCTACAAGAACCATCTTGCGCAAGCGCGGCTCCAGATCGAGCGGGAGCCCTTGCCGTTGCCGCGACTGGTGCTCAATCCGGAGATCGACGATCTCTTTGCCTTCGAATTCGAGGACGTGGCCGTGGAAGGCTACGAAGCCCACGATCATATCGCCGCTCCGATCGCCGTTTAAGCGGTGCCCAGCCCGGATATGAGCGCCGCTCCGACAGTCGTCGTCGTTGTGGCCATGGCCCGGAACCGGGTCATCGGGCGGGATGGCGACATGCCTTGGCATCTACCCGGCGATTTGAAACGCCTCAAGGCACTCACGTGGGGAAAGCCTCTGATCATGGGACGGCGGACCTGGGACTCGATCGGCCGCCCACTGCCGGGACGAACCAGCATCGTTGTTACCCGCGATCCGGCGTTCAGCGCCGAAGGTGCGGCCGTTGTCCGCGACTTCGACGCGGCATTCGCGGCCGCCCGCGACGATGCGCGCGAGAGGGGCTGCGACGAGATCATCGCGTTCGGCGGGGCCAGCGTCTATGCGTGGGCACTTCCCATCGCCGGGCGTCTTGAGATCACGGAGATCGATGTGGAGCCTGATGGCGACACCTGGTTCCCCGAAATAGAAAGCAGCGACTGGCGCGAGGTGAATCGCCAAGCGGTGCCGGCGACGGATGATGCGCCGGCACATCGCTTTCTGACGTTCGAGCGCCTATTCGGGGACGGCAATGCTTGAAACCGACCGTCTGATCCTCAGGGCTTGGCGGGATGCCGACCGCGAGCCCTTTGCCGCGCTCAACGCGGATCCGGAGGTGATGCGTCACTTCCCGGCGACGTTGAGCCGCGCGGAAAGCGACCGGCTTGTGGATCGTTTGCTTCACAAGTTCGACGCCCAAGGCTGGGGGTGGTTTGCAGCAGAGGTGAAAGGCGGCGCGCCGTTTATCGGTTTCGTTGGGCTCAATCTCCCCGATTACGCCGACAAACTCCCCTTCACGCCGGCCTTCGAGGTCGGGTGGCGGTTGGCCCGCTCGTCTTGGGGGCACGGTTACGCGTCTGAAGCGGCTCTCCGGTGCCTTCGGTTCGCGTTTGAAGATCTGGACCGGGAGGAGGTGGTCTCTTTCACGGCCCGCTCGAATGACCGCTCTCAGAAGGTGATGCAGCGGATCGGTATGATGCGGGACGCGGACGGGGACTTCGGCCATCCGTCCCTTCCGGAAGGCCACCCGATCCGTCCGCATGTTCTTTACCGGCTTCGGCGCGAGAATTGGTCGCAGGCGGGCCTCGACGTCAAACGAAGCTGATCTTGGGGGCGGCCCGCTGGGCGCCGTCGGCGCCGATCTTGGCGACGATCTTCTCCGCAATCCCTTTGTAAGCAAGTGCGTAAGGACCTTCTGGGTCCGTGGCGACGATCGGGGTGCCGCCATCGGAGGTTTCCCGGATGGACATGTGGAGAGGGACTTCCCCAAGGAAATCCACGCCCAGGGTATCCGCCTCTGCTTTGGCCCCGCCGTGACCGAAAATGTGGCTCTCGCCCCCACAGTGGGGGCAGATGAATAGGCTCATGTTCTCAACGATGCCCAGCACGGGGACATCGACCTTCCGGAACATGTTCAGGCCCTTCCTGGCATCGAGGAGCGCGATGTCTTGAGGTGTTGAGACGATCACTGCCCCCGCAAGCGGAACCCGCTGGGACATGGTGAGCTGCGCGTCACCGGTGCCCGGCGGCATGTCGACGACCATCACGTCCAGCTCACTCCAGGCGACGTCCCGCATCATCTGCTCGAGCGCGCTCATCACCATCGGGCCACGCCAGATGGTCGGTGTGTCCTCCGGCACGAGGAAGCCGATCGACATGCATTCGATGCCGTAGCGTTCCATCGGCAGGAGGGTCTTTCCGTCCGGACTGGTCGGCCTCTCGGTGATCCCCATCATGCGGGGAAGGGAAGGGCCGTAGATGTCCGCATCGAGGATACCGACCTTGAGACCCGAGGCAGACAGGGCGAGCGCGAGATTGACCGCGGTGGTCGATTTGCCCACGCCGCCTTTACCGGAAGCAACGGCCACGACCGCCTTCACCCCGTCGGGGAGCGGCGATTGGCCACGCCCCGACCCCTGTTGCTGGCCGCGGACCTGAGCCCGTTGTGCCTGCGCCTGGGGAGGCGGGGGGGCTGCGGGGGCGGCCGATGGCTTGGAATGTGCGGTCAGGACTACGGTCGCGGAGTTGACGCCCGGAAGATCGAACACAGCCTTCTCAGCGGCTTGACGCAAGGGTTCCAGCGCCGGGCCGCGTTCCGGAGCGACCTCCAGCGCGAAGCCGACATTGCCGTCCTTGATGACGAGGCCGGAGACCATGCCCAGCGATGCGACGTCGCTGCCGCGATCCGGATCGGTCACTCCGCTTAGGGCCGCCATCACATCGCGTTCCGTGACCTGCGCCATGCTTGAAATCTCCCCGGCTTCGCCAAATATGCCGTTTGTCTCTTTGGGTGCCCATGTGGGCGTCTACGTTGGGGACATAGAGAGGCCGGGATTCCTTTGCAACCGGCTCGTGGGCTCTGCTATGAGCCACGCTCTACCGATTAGGGAAGGTTTCGCGAGATGCCCTGGAGCAATCAAGGCGGTGGCGGCCCATGGGGCGGCGGAGGTAACGGAAGCGGCGGACCGGGCCGTGGCGGCGGCAATTCGCCCTGGGGCAAAGGCCCCGGCGGGTTTGGCGGCGGCGGCGGCGGCGGTGGCGGGTCTGGCCCGACCCCGCCGGACATCGACGAGATCATCCGCAAAGGCCAGGAGAAGCTGAAAGGCTTCATGCCGGGTGGTTCCGCCGGAAAATTTTTTGTCGCCGCGATCGTCCTGGTCGGTTTGGGTCTTTGGCTGGTGAACGGCTTCTATCGCGTTCAGCCGAACCAGCAGGGCGTGGAACTCGTGCTCGGCAAATGGAACGGCGGCATCTCGACGCCGGGTCTGCACTGGAACTGGCCGAGCCCGATCGGCACGGTCTTCAAACCGAACGTCACCCAGGAAAACCGCATCGAAGTCGGCGTGCGCTCTGGCGGCTCGGAGATCAACCGCCGCTCGACCGGCGGCCGGGACGTTCCCGAGGAAAGCCAGATGATCACAGGCGATGAAAACATCGTCGATATCGACTTTGTCGTGTTCTGGAAGATCTCGGATGCGCCTGAGTATCTCTTCAACCTGCAAAACCCGGATGAGACGGTGAAGATGGCTG
Organism: Thalassobaculaceae bacterium; assembly: GCA_963691835.1. GTDB lineage: Bacteria > Pseudomonadota > Alphaproteobacteria > Thalassobaculales > Thalassobaculaceae. The sequence goes on along the minus strand of OY829383.1, from coordinate 164,844 downwards.
CCGAGTCCGTGATGCGGGACATGGTTGGCAAGACCCCGATCCAATCCGCCCTGACGGTCGGTAAGGAAGAGATCGAAACCCAGGCTCAGATCGAACTGCAGCGTCTGATCAACGAATACGGTGCCGGCATCGAGATTCGTCAGGTCCAGTTGCTTGACGTGCTTCCGCCCAAGAACGTGATCGACGCGTTCGACGAAGTGACGAGAGCGCGCCAGGATATGGAGCGCATCCGAAATGAAGCCGAGGCGTACCGGAACGACGTGGTTCCGCGTGCCCGTGGTGAAGCGTCGAAGCTTATCCAGGGCGCCGAAGCCTATCGGCAGGAGGTGGTCAACCGCGCCCAGGGTGACGCCAACCGCTTCAACTCTGTGTTCGAGGCTTACCGCGTGTCGAAGGACGTAACGACGCAGCGGATTTATCTTGAGACGTTGGAAGAGGTGCTTCGCAACGTGAACAAGGTGATCATCGACGATAACGGTGATGGTGCCGGTGGTGGTGGGGTCGTGCCCTATCTGCCCCTGCCTGAAATCCAAAAGCGTTCGCAGAACTGAGGACGGGGATCAGAACAATGACAAAATGGATTGCACTCGTCCTTGGCGCCATCGCGCTGGTTTTCGCGATGGTGGTCGGCAACACGCTGTTCATCGTTGAGCAGACTCAGCAGACGATCGTTACCCGCTTCGGTGAGCCGCTTCGGACCATCAAAGAGCCCGGCCTCAACATAAAGATGCCGTTCGTCGATGAAGTGGTGTTCTACGAAAAGCGGGTGCTGGACCTGGATCCGCCGGCGCAGCGCGTCATTCTGGCGGACCAGAAGCGCCTGGATGTCGACAGCTATGCGCGCTTCAAGATCACCGACCCGCTGTTGTTCTTCCAGACCGTTCGGAACACCAGTGGTGCGAATGCGCGCTTGAGCCCGATCATCACCTCCTCGCTTCGCCGTGTCCTGGGTAACGAGACCTTGCTCGGTGTCCTTTCGGACAAGCGGGTCGGAATCATGGCCAACATCCGGAACGAGGTGAACTCGGCCGTGGACCGCCTCGGCATGGAGATCGTCGAGGTGCGGCTTCGGCGGGCCGACTACCCGGACGAGACCCGGCAGAACATCGAAAACCGCATGAAGTCCGAACGTGAGCGTGAATCGCGTGAGTTCCGGGCCCAGGGTTTCGAGCAGGCCGAGAAGATCAAGGCCGACGCCGACCGTCAGCGGGTGGTTATCGTGGCTGAGGCTCAGAAGACTTCCGAAACCCTTCGGGGTGAGGGCGACGCGCAGGCGATCAAGATCTACGCCGACGCGTTCGGTCAGGATCCGGAGTTCTTCGCGTTCTACCGGTCGATGCAGGCTTACCGGCAGTCACTTGCAAACGACACCACGATGGTGCTGTCGCCGAGCAGCGACTTCTTCCGCTTCTTCGGCAATATGGGTGGCGTGGGCAGACCGTCGACCGAGTAACAACAGATCAAGGTCCCGCCGCCCCAATGACACGGCGGCGGGACCTGTTTCTTGTCGGCTGATGGCCGGCGTCCGGACGGTTGACCCGTGACCGACTTACTGACGGCTCTTGGCCTCGTGCTGGTGATTGAAGGGTGCCTTTATGCGTTGGCACCGGGCGCCATGAAGAATGCCGTGGCCCAAGTTCTCCAGCTTCCGGATGAGACTGTTCGTCGCGCCGGCCTCGCATTTGCGGTTCTCGGACTTGTGATCGTCTGGCTGATACGCGGCTGAAACTGGGGCGGTGCAGTCCTCCGCCCGCGAAAGATCGGCCGTTTTCTTGCCGCATAAGGGCTCGATTTAGGCGATTGCCGCCATATCCTGAACAATTCTACGGGTCACGGTGCTCTGACGACACGGGGTCGTTGAACGGCGGGGCCTGCGCAACCAATTAAGGGAAGCGCGACCGTGCCCGTCGGCCCTATGCTGGAAGACGACGAACGACCAAGGAAGACGGAGAAACGACCGTGATGACATTCCTTCGATCAACGGCCCCGCGCCGGGCGGAAGTTGGGCAGAGGGCCCCTGTAGGGCAGAGGGCCCTGGGCCTTCGATCCGCCGGGCTGGCTGTTGTTGCTTTGCTGATCCTCGTGCAGCCTGCTTGGGCGAAGGCGCCGCCGGAGAGTTTTGCGGATCTGGCAGAGAAGCTGCTGCCTGCAGTGGTGAACATCTCGACCACCCAGACCGTTGAGTCGCGCCGCGGCCCAGACATGCCGCAGTTGCCGCCAGGCTCCCCGTTCGAGGACTTCTTCAAGGACTTCTTCGAGGAGCGTAATCGTCAAAACGGCGGGCCGCGGCAGCCGCGCCGAGCGCAGTCGCTTGGCTCCGGGTTCCTGATCGATCCGTCGGGCATTGTTGTGACGAACAACCACGTCATCGCTGAAGCCGATGAGGTGATGGTGCGGCTGCAGGATGATGAGGAATTTGAGGCTGAAGTCCTGGGCCGTGATCCCAAGACCGACATCGCGGTGCTGAAGATCGATCCCAAGGGCCGGGATCTGCCGTTCGTGGAGTTTGGCGACAGTGATGCGCTCCGCGTCGGCGACTGGGTCGTTGCGATCGGCAATCCGTTCGGTCTCGGCGGCACCGTGACCGCGGGCATCGTCTCCGCCCGGAAGCGGGATATTCGTCAAGGTCCATACGACGATTTCATCCAGACCGATGCGTCCATCAACAAGGGCAACTCTGGTGGTCCGCTCTTCGATCTGAACGGCAAGGTGATCGGTGTGAATACCGCCATCTTCTCTCAGACAGGTGGGTCGGTTGGCATCGGCTTCGCTGTCTCGGCGCGTCTTGCCGGCCCGGTTGTCGATCAGCTTCGGGAGTACGGGCGGACACGGCGCGGCTGGCTTGGCGTCCGTATCCAGACCGTGGACGAAGATATCGCGCGGAGCCTCGGCCTCGAAGAAGCGACCGGTGCGCTTGTCGCGGACGTCACCGACGGCGGCCCGGCGAAAGATGCCGGGATTGAGCCGGGCGACGTGATCCTCTCCTTCAACAACGAGAAGGTTGAGAGCATGCGGCAACTGCCGCGGATCGTGGCAGAGACGCGCATCGGCATCGACGTGCCGGTCGAAGTATGGCGCAAGGGTGCGCGGAAGCTCGTCACCGCCCGGATTGGAGAGTTGGAGAAGGCCGAGCAGGCGCAACTCATCCCAGCCTCCCGGACTGTCGGGGAGCCGGAGGAAACCGAACGCATGGACTTCTTCGGTCTTGAGCTCTCGTCGCTGACCGAGGATCTACGCAAAGAGCACGACATCGATGGCGAGACCAAGGGTGTGGTCATCACCGGGATTGACTTCGATCGCCTCAACACGCAGCAGAAAGTCAGCGTTGGTGCAGTGATCGTGGAGGTCGAGCAGCAGCCTGTGTCTTCGCCGAAGGACGTGGCGGAACTTGCTAAAGCCGCCAAGGAGAAGGGTCTGCGGGCCGTCCTCCTGGAGGTCGACGACAACGGCACGACCAGCTTCATCTCGCTCCGCTTCAACGAGGGCTGACCCCCCGCCCCCCTAGCCCTTTCGCGGAGCCAGTCGACGGCACCGATCCACCGGATCGGTGCCGTTTGATTCGCGAGAACGGAAGCTTCAGACGCCGGTCGAGATTTCGGCGTTCGTGTATCCTTGAAGGTAGAGAAGCCCCCGCAGATCCGCGTGCCTGATGGCACACGGTGCGCTTGCCTCGACCGCCGGTTTTCCGCGGAACGCAACGCCAAGCCCGGCGCTGCCCAGCATCGGAATGTCATTGGCGCCGTCACCGACAGTTACCGCGTCCTCGACGCTGAGTTTGAGCTTCCCGGCGATCTCTTCTAGCGCGGTCACCTTGGCGTTCTTGTCGAGAACGGGATCGGCGACTTTCCCGGTCAATTGCCCATCGGAAACGATGAGGGTGTTTGACCGGTCTTCATGAAAGCCCAGACGCTTGCGGATCGGGCTTGTCAGGGATCGGAAGCCGCCCGAAACAAGTGCGGTGTATGCGTCGTTCGCCCGCATCGTGGCGACCATCTCCGCCGCCCCGTCGGTTACCCTGACCTCTTCCACCAGTTTGTCGAGGACAGCGGCGTCCAGTCCGGCCAGCATCCCCACCCGCTCTTTGAGAGCCGCCTCGAAATCCAACTCGCCGCGCATGGCCCGGGCAGTGATCGGCGCGATCTTTTCGGCAAGACCCGCATAGGCCGCCAAGTCGTCCAATGACTCCGAGGTGATGACGGTCGAGTCCATGTCGGCGATCAAGATCTTCTTCCGCCGCCCGACGGCCGGGACGATGTTGGCATCGATCGGGAGGTCTCCGACCGCCTTCCGGACACGGTCCCGGACATCGATCCAGGAGGCTTTCGCTCCGCCCTCGGGCCACTGGAATGGGATTTCCAGGGCGACGCCGTCGGACAACACGCGACTGTCGCCAACGGCGTGTCCACGGTCCATGAGGATGCCGCCCACGGCGGCCAGCAGGGTGTCGGAGAAAGGGGAGGGTCCGGTTTCCGGTCCGGTCAGGACCAGCACGCCGCCTGCCGCCAGATGTCGATCGAAGAGCGCTTGCATGGTCGTGGCTTATGGCGTACCGGGCATCGTCATGTCCACACCGGAAACGCGCGTCTCAGATGACGACTGGAGGACGGCTCTCGGAACGCCGCCCCATCCGGTTGTCGTGGTGGCGGGACCAACGGCCAGCGGCAAGTCGGCCGGGGCCATCGCCATCGCCGAAACCGTTGGCGGCGTGGTGATCAATGCCGACTCCATGCAGATCTATCGGGAACTGTCCGTTCTGACCGCCCGGCCGGATGCGGATGACACTGCCAAGGTCCCCCACAAACTGTTCGGCGCGCTTTCGGCGTCTGACCCGTGCTCGGCGGCCCGCTGGCGGGACCTGGCTATGGGAGAAATCCGCGCGTCAATCGGTGCCGGGCGGCTGCCGATCCTATGTGGTGGAACGGGTTTCTACATTAGAAGCTTGATGGAAGGGCTGGCGGAGATACCGGGCGTTCCGGCTGAAACCCGGAAAGAGGCGATGACCCTTCTTCAGTCCTTGGGCGGCGCCGGGCTTCGGCAGCGTATTGCCGACGTGGACCCGGATACGGCGGACAGGCTGACGGATGGGGACAGCCAGCGCCTTGTCCGGGCGTGGGAGGTTTGGGCTGCAACGGGAACGCCTCTCTCCGACTGGCAAGCCCGTCCGGTCGAGCCCCCAAGAGATCTACGGTTCTTCGTGATCGTTGTCACGCCAGAGCGGAACGCCCTCTACAGCGCCTGCAACGATCGCTTCGATGCCATGCTGGCCCGCGGAGCGATGGCGGAGATAGAGCGGCTCCAAGCGCTGTCGCTCGACCCTGCGTTGCCGGCGATGAAGGCTGTGGGCGTCCCCCAACTGCTGTCCGCAAGGCGTGGCGAGATGTCGCTGGAAGAAGCCGTGGAGACCGCGAAGCGCGAAACCAGACGGTACGCAAAACGCCAAACCACGTGGCTTCGGCACCAACTCTCCGCTGATCTCATCCTGGAAGCGCAATATTCAGAAAGCCTGAATGACAAAATCTTTCCAAAAATTCGTTCCTTTGTGTTGACCCCGCCCGCATGACCCTCTAGATTCCGCCCCGTCAGAACCGCCGGAACCGGCGGTTTTTCCGACTCTGTCGGTGACGAAAACCACAATTGACTCATTCCATGGAAAGGACCGGACCGATGTCCAGCCCGAAGACCCGTTCCGCGCGCGCGGCCGAAACCCGGATGACCGGGGCGGCGATCATCCTCAAAGCGTTGCAGGATCAGGGTGTCGAGGTCGTATTCGGCTATCCTGGCGGCGCTGTCCTTCCCATCTATGACGAGCTCTTCAAGACCAACGCGGTCCGGCACATCCTGGTGCGGCACGAGCAGGCGGCCGTGCACGCGGCGGAGGGCTATGCCCGGTCCACGGGGAAAACCGGCGTGGTGCTGGTGACCTCCGGCCCTGGGGCGACAAACGCCGTGACCGGGCTGACCGACGCGCTGATGGACAGCATCCCGGTGGTGTGCCTGACTGGTCAGGTGCCGACGCACCTTATCGGCAATGATGCCTTCCAGGAGGCGGATACGACCGGAATCACGCGGCCCTGCACCAAGCACAACTACCTCGTTAAGGATGCCGACAAGCTCGCCGACACGATGCACGAGGCGTTCTACGTCGCGGCGAACGGCCGGCCGGGTCCGGTTGTGGTCGATCTTCCCAAGGATGTCCTCTTTGCGGAGGGCGCCTACAAGGAACCGAACGGCGGCGATCACAAGAGCTACAAGCCCCGGACGACCGGCGATGGCGACCGCATCGAGGAAGCGGTAGAGCTGATCGCGAAAGCGAAGAAGCCGATCTTCTACGGGGGCGGCGGTCTGATCAACGCGGGCCCGGAGGCGAGTGAGCTGTTCAGCCGGTTTGTCCGCGAGACGGGGTGCCCCGCCACGCTGACGCTGATGGGCCTGGGGGCTCTGCCGGCCTCGGATCCGCATTTTCTGGGCATGTTGGGTATGCACGGAACCTACGAAGCCAACCTCGCCATGCATGACTGCGATGTCATGGTTTGTGTGGGCGCGCGCTTCGACGACCGGGTGACCGGCCGATTGACCGGTTTCTCGCCGAACTCAAAGAAGATCCACATCGACATTGATCCCTCCTCGATCAACAAGAACGTCTTTGTGGATGTGCCGATCGTCGGTGACGCGGGCGTTGTGCTCCGCCAGATGATGGAAGCTTGGAAGCGCAAGAAGCTGGATACGAACCGGAAAGCGCTCACCAAGTGGTGGGAGCAGATCGAAGGCTGGCGCAAGCGTGACTGCCTTGGCTTCAAGCCGGAGAAGACGGTGATTCGGCCGCAATACGCGATCAAGCGCCTGCACGAGAAACTCGCGGACCGCGACGATGTCTTCATCACCACGGAAGTTGGGCAGCACCAGATGTGGGCGGCGCAGTATTTCGGTTTCGAAAAGCCGAACCGCTGGATGACGTCGGGCGGCCTCGGCACCATGGGGTACGGTCTGCCCGCGGCGATGGGTGTGCAGATCGCACATCCCGACGCATTGGTCATCGACATCGCGGGTGAGGCGTCGTTCCTGATGAACATTCAGGAGCTGTCGACGCTCTGTCAGTACAACCTCCCGGTCAAAGGCTTCATCATCAACAATCAGTGGATGGGGATGGTCCGCCAGTGGCAGGAGCTGATCCATGGTGGCCGGTACTCGGAAAGCTACTCGGAGGCTCTGCCCGACTTTGTGAAGGTCGCTGAAGCGTTCGGCGGTGTCGGGCTGCGCGCCACCAAGATGGACGAACTGGACGACGTCATCGATCAGATGATCGAGATCGACCGGCCGGTGATCGCGGATATCTGTGTGAAGCAGGACGAGAACTGTTTCCCGATGATCCCGTCGGGAGCGGCCCACAACGAGATGCTTCTCGGCCCGGACGATCGTGCCGCGCACGAGACGTCGGAAGATGGGATGGTCCTCGTCTGATCACCCAAGTCCAAGTCTGATCTAGTCTTTGGGACCGGCGCGGGCCGGTCCCCTCCCCAGAGATCGAATGGTGCCGTGGACGTTGACGTCTGCGGCCCTTGCCGGAGTTTGAGGTCGTGAGTCCTGCCGAAACCCCGAATACCGAACGTCATACCATTGCCGTGCTCGTGGCGAACGAGCCCGGTGTCCTCGCCCGCGTGATCGGCCTCTTTTCAGGCCGGGGCTACAACATCGAGAGCCTCACGGTCTCGGAGGTCGATGTCTCCGAGTCCCTGTCGCGGATCACCATCGTCACCAGCGGCACGCCCATGGTGATCGAGCAGATCAAGGCGCAGCTCTCCAGACTTGTCCCTGTTCACAACGTTCATGACCTGACCATGGAAGGTCCGCATCTCGAGCGGGAGTTGGCGCTGGTCAAGGTCAGAAACATGGGCGGCGAGCGGGTCGAGGCCCTGCGGATCGCCGACATGTTCCGGGCCCGGGCCATTGACAGTACGTTGGAGAGCTTTGTGTTCGAGCTTACCGGCGGCAGCAGGAAGATCGACGCGTTCGTTGAGTTGATGGCGGCCCTTGGCGGAGTCGAAGTGTCCCGCACGGGCGTCGTCGCCATTGCGCGCGGCGCCCATCTGGATATGCCGGGAACCGGGGCTGTGGCTCCGTCGGCTCCCGCCGGAAAGACCAAATCGAAATCTAAGACCAAAACCAAGGGATAAGCCCTGTCGGGCCAGACCCAAGGGATGACGTGAGAGAAAGGAAACACCCATGCGCGTCTACTACGATCGTGATGCCGACGTGAACCTGATCAAGGGGAAGAAGGTCGCCATCGTGGGCTACGGCAGCCAGGGCCATGCCCATGCCAATAACCTGAAGGACAGCGGTGTCACCGACGTCGTCGTCGCTCTGCGCGAGGGGTCGTCCACCCGTAAGAAGGCCGAAGACGCAGGCTTCAAGTGCATGACCGCAACCGAGGCGGCTGCCTGGGCGGATGTCGTCATGATCCTGACCCCGGACGAGGGGCAGAGCGATCTGTACGTGAGCGAGCTGCGCGACAACCTGAAAGAAGGGGCGGCCATCGCCTTCGCGCACGGCCTGAACGTTCACTTCAACCTGATCGAGCCGCGCTCTGACATTGACGTGTTCATGATCGCGCCGAAGGGGCCCGGCCACACGGTTCGTTCCGAGTATGCTCGTGGCGGCGGCGTGCCGTGCCTCGTCGCTGTTCATCAGGACTCTTCGGGCAATGCGCTTGAGATCGCGCTGTCCTACTCCTCCGCGATCGGCGGCGGCCGGGCCGGCACCATCGAGACGACTTTCAAGGAAGAGTGCGAGACCGATCTGTTCGGTGAGCAGGTTGTGCTGTGCGGTGGTCTCTGTGAGCTGATCAAGGCCGGTTACGAGACCCTGGTCGATGCCGGCTATGCCCCGGAGATGGCCTATTTCGAGTGTCTGCACGAAGTGAAGCTGATCGTCGACCTTATCTACGAGGGCGGCATCGCCAACATGAACTACTCGATTTCCAACACGGCTGAGTACGGCGAGTACGTGACCGGCCCGCGGATCATCACCGACGAGACCCGTGCGGAGATGAAGCGCGTCCTCGATGATATTCAGAGTGGCCGCTTCGCCCGCGACTGGATGCTTGAGAACAAGGTCAACCAGGCGAGCTTCAAGGCCATGCGCCGTCGTGCCGCCGCCCATCCGGTCGAAGAGATCGGCGTCAAGCTGCGCGCGATGATGCCTTGGATCGCCGAAAACCGTCTTGTCGACACGGCCAAGAACTAAGACCTGCAGACTATGGCGGTGCCGGTGCTATTTTGCGGCGGCACCGCTACATATTGGGTTTTGGCATGTGCGAACAAACAATTCGCATTGGTAACACGCTGAAGCTTTGATATTGTTTTGTGGAGTTTCGGACACACACCACAGGCGGTCCGGCCATTGTTCGGCGCTTGCGGTGTGACGGCAGGACGATCCGATCGGAATAGCGATCGGATCTCGATTCCCGGGGCTCGATGTTGGATCGAAGCGGACGGACGCACCGATGTTTTTCGCGAATCTCCTGGGCATGCTGTCGGCCGATATGGCGATCGACCTCGGCACCGCCAACACTCTGGTCTATGTGAAGGGACGCGGCATCGTCCTGAATGAGCCGTCGGTCGTTGCGATTGCGACCGTGCGCGGCAAGAAGCAGGTGCTGGCGGTTGGTGACGAAGCCAAGCAGATGCTGGGCAGAACCCCCGGAAACATCCAGGCGATTCGGCCGTTGCGGGACGGCGTGATCGCCGACTTCGAAGTCGCTGAGGAGATGATCAAGCACTTCATCCGCAAGGTGCACAACCGACGGAGCTTCGCCAGCCCCCAGGTGATCGTTTGCGTGCCCTCCGGATCGACGGCTGTTGAGCGGCGCGCCATTCAAGAGTCGGCTGAAAGTGCCGGTGCCCGTCGCGTTTTCCTGATTGAAGAACCGATGGCCGCCGCGATCGGTGCGAACCTTCCGGTGACGGAGCCGACCGGCTCCATGGTCGTCGACATCGGCGGCGGCACGACGGAGGTCGCGGTCCTCTCGCTGGGCGGCATCGTCTACTCCCGCTCCGTCCGCGTCGGCGGCGACAAAATGGATGAGGCGATCATCGCCTACATCCGGCGCAATCATAACCTCCTGGTGGGTGAGGGGAGCGCTGAGCGTATCAAGAAGGAAATCGGCTCTGCGTTTCCGCCGGAGGATGGTGTCGGTCGAACCCTTGAGATCAAGGGCCGCGATCTGATGAATGGCGTGCCGAAGGAGCTCGTGATCGATCAGAGTCAGATCGCGGAGAGCTTGGCGGAACCGGTGAGCCAGATCGTCGAGGCGGTCAAGGTCGCCCTGGAGCAAACCCCGCCGGAACTCGCAGCGGACATTGTCGATAAGGGCATTGTTCTTACCGGCGGCGGCGCTTTGCTGGGCAATTTGGACTTCGTGCTTCGGCATTCGACAGGGCTTCCGGTGTCGATCGCGGATGATCCGCTCTCGTGCGTGGCACTGGGAACAGGGCGGTGCCTGGAGGAGATGAAGGTCCTTCGCAACGTCCTCATCGGGGCCTACTAGCAGCCGGAAAGCAAATGGCGCCCAACCTCTGTTGCGGCGCTGCCTGAACGGATCGGGGGGAAGGCAAGGGAATGGCGCGGCGACCCGTATCCTTTACCGGCGTAGCCCAGCCCCTACGGACCCTCTGGCACCGGTTCGCGTTCAGCGCGCTTGTTCTGGCGTCTTTCGCCCTTCTGCTGTTGGGCAAAGCGGATGTCCTGATCGTCGAACGGCTCCGGATCGCTGTGACGGACGCGGTGGCACCCATCATCGAGACACTATCGAGACCGGCGGCCTCTGTGACGGAGTTCGTCGAGCGTGTGTCGACCGTCCGGGACATGCAGGCTGAGATCACACGCCTCGAAGCTGAGAACAAGCGCCTCAAGGAATGGCAGCATGTAGCAGCCCGGCTGGAGACGGAGAACAAGCAGCTCAAGGCTCTGTCCCGCTTCGTGCCGCCGCCGACAGCGGACCGGATCGCCGCCAGGGTCATAGCGGACTCCGGCGGGCCCTTCGTCCGGAGCGTGCTGATCAATGTGGGGCGCAGGAATGGTGTCCGGCGCGGACTTGCCGTCACCTCAGACGCGGGCCTGATCGGCAGCACTGTAGACGTGGGCGAGTTTCACGCCCGGGTTCTGCTGATTACCGACCTCAACTCCCAAATCCCGGTCATCGTTGAGAGCACGCGGGACCCGGCCGTGATTGCGGGAGACAACACCGGTCGCATGAAGCTCCTCTACCTGCCCCAGAACGCGAACGTCTCCCCCGGCGATAAGATCGTAACGTCCGGCCATGGTGGCTTGTTCCCGCCCAATTTGCCGGTGGGCGTTGTCACGGCCGCCGGCGACAGTGGCGCGCGGGTGAAACCGATTGTCGACTGGACCCGCCTGGAGCTGGTCAGCCTTCTCGATTACAGGTTGGATGGCGTCGTCCGGTCCTCCGCCAAAGACGCGCCGACATTCACCGTGGATCCCTCGGTCAGTGAGGCGGCGGGCTCGGGAGGGCTCTTGGGCCGGTTCGTTCCGTGAGCACGTCCGTCGCGCAACGCTTCGATCTTTGGGCCCGCAATCTGATGCCGGCGGCCACGACCTTTCTGGTGGCCATTTTGTCAGTGGTGCCCGTCGGGTTTGGCGACCTTGCCCATGTAACGCCCGCCTATGTGATGATGGCGACATTCTATTGGGCTGTGTACCGGCCAGATCTGATGCCGCCCACGGTCGTCTTCGTGCTCGGCCTTTTGCATGACATCGTCACCGGCTTCCCGCTTGGCGGCGGCGCGCTTGTAATGCTGGCTGTTTGGGGAGGCGCTCTCTCGCAGCGGCAGGCCTTCCTGGGCAAACCGTTCTTCATCGCCTGGCTCGGTTTCGTGGTGATCGCCGGTATCGCCCAGGCATGTCTTTGGCTGATCCTGAGCCTCTATACCGTTTCCATTGTCGCGCCCTTGCCGATCCTGGGGCAGTATCTGATTACCGTGACGGCCTTCCCCCTCGTGGCGTGGGTGTTCGTCCGTATCCACCGTTACCTTGTCCGGTAGGCCCCGATGACCGGCATGATCCGATCCAGCGACCAGGACGTTCAGCGCACGTTCGCGCGGCGTGCCGTGCTGCTCGGCGGCGGAAAACTGGCGCTGTTCGGCGTGCTGGGGCTGCGGCTCTACTACCTTCAGGTGGTTGAGGCGGACCGCTACCGCATGCTCTCCCAGGACAACCAGTTCAACCTGGAACTGCTGCCGCCGATCCGGGGACGCATCTTCGACCGAACCGGTCTCGCGATCGCCGACAACCAGGACAATTTCCGGATCGAGATCGTCAGCGAACAGACGCCCGATGTGATGGCGACGCTCGACAGCCTCCGTACCCTGGTTCACATCGACGACTGGGACGTGAAGCGGGTGCTGAAGGATGTCCGCCGCAAACGTGGCTTCGTCCCCGTCACCGTGGCGGAGAACCTGTCGCGCTCCGACATCTCCCGTGTGGCCGTCAACACGCCGTACCTGCCGGGCATCCGGATCGAGGTCGGGCGCACCCGCTTCTATCCCTATAGTGAGGGGGCGGTGCATGTGACCGGCTATGTCGCCGCCGTCTCGGACTCGGAGTTGACGGGCGACCCGGTTTTGGAACTCCCCGACTTCCGCATCGGCAAGAGCGGGATCGAGAAGCTTCACGACGTGGACCTTCGAGGGACGGCGGGCCAGCGGCAGGTGGAGATCAACGCGCTCGGCCGGATCATCCGGAAGCTCCCCGGCAATGAGGGGCTGCCCGGCCAGGACGTCTACCTGACCGTCGACATGGAACTCCAGCGCTTCGCTACCAAGCGGATCGAGCAGGGCAAGGCGGAGGTCGTCACCGCCGCGGACCCTCGTGTCCGGGCGGCCCGGGGGCAGACCGAGGAGATCTCTCCCGCCGACATCAACCAGGAGACCGTCTATCTGGATGAGGACGGCGACATCGTCCCGGCGGAAAGCGGGGCGGCCGTTGTGATGGATGTGCACACGGGCGAGGTGCTGGCCCTGGCATCCACCCCCGGCTTCGACCCCAATGCGCTGAACCAGGGCATGAACGCCCGCGATTGGGAGGAGCTCCTCTCCAACCCACGCTCGCCACTCACGAACAAGACCGTCGCGGGCCAGTACCCGCCCGGGTCCACCTTCAAGATGCTGGTCCTGCTCGCCGCCTTGGAAGCGGGCGTCGCCGGCCCGGAGAGCCGGGTCTACTGCCCGGGCCATATGGACTTCGGCACAGCGCGCTTCCATTGCTGGAAACGGCACGGTCACGGCTGGCTCGACATGATCGAGTCCCTGGAGCAGAGCTGCGACGTCTACCTCTACGAGATGGCCAAGCGCCTGGGCATCGACCGGATCTCGGCCATGGCCCGCCGCCTGGGTCTCGGCACCCGCCTTGAGCTTGAACTGCCGGGGGAGCGGAGCGGTCTCGTCCCCAGCCGGGAATGGAAGCTCGCCGACCGGGGGGAGCCCTGGCAGAAGGGCGAGACGCTGATCACCGGCATCGGCCAAGGCTTTCTGCTCACCACACCGTTGCAACTCGCCGTGATGACCGCGCGCCTTGTCAACGGCGGCTTTGCGGTCAAGCCTAGGCTTACCCCCGCCGCGCCGGGTACGGAGGAGGAGCCCGCCTCCCTCGGCTTCAAGCAGAACCATCTCGACATCATCCTCCGCGGCATGGAGGCGGTGATGACCGGAGAGCGGGGCACCGCCCGCGCCAGCGCCATCAAGGAGCCCGGGTTCGGCATCGGCGGCAAGACGGGCACCGCCCAGGTCCGCCGCATCACCAACGCCGAGCGCCTGCGCGGCATCGTGAAGAACAAGGACCGCCCCTGGCGGCACCGGGACCACGCGCTGTTCGTCGGCTACGGCCCGATTGAGGCGCCGCGCTACAGCGTCTCCGTGGTGATTGAGCATGGCGGCGGCGGCAGCAGCATGGCCGCCCCCATCGCCCGGGATATTCTGATGGAGGCCATGCGCCGCGATCCCTCCGCCCGCAGTGTGGGTGTGGGCACCGGGGCGGGGCCGGGTGGGGGTGATGTCGGCTCCCTCCCAACCGGTGGCACCGATCCCCTCAACGACCAAGGCATGCCCCGGGGCGGCACTGGCAGCACTGGCGGGGAGAGCACGGGATGACCCTCTTCCAGGACAGGGGCGACCCTCTCAACCCGCCGCAACTCAGCTTCGGCGGCAAGATCGCGAGCCTCAACTGGGGCCTGATCATCCTCATCCTGCTGGTGGCGTCCGTCGGCTTCGCGATGCTCTACTCCGCGGCGAACGGCGACTGGAACCCCTGGGCCTCCCGCCAGATCGTCCGCTTCGGCGCGGGCATGGTGATCATGTTCACCATCGCGTTGATCGACATCCGCTTCCTGATGCGCTGGGCCTATCTGGCCTATGGCGGCACCCTCGTCCTCTTGGTCGCGGTGGAGTTCGCAGGCGAGATCGGCATGGGCGCCCAGCGCTGGATCGACCTCGGCTTCTTCCAGCTTCAGCCCTCGGAGCTGATGAAGCTCACCCTGGTCCTGGCCCTCGCCCGGTACTTCCACGGCCTGACCCATGAGGAGGTGGGCCGCCTGACCATGCTGCTGGTGCCCACGGCCCTGATCCTCGCCCCCACGGTCCTGGTCCTGAAACAGCCCGACCTCGGCACCGCGCTGATGATCATGGCGGGCGGGGGTGCCATGTTCTTCCTCGCCGGCGTGCGCTGGTGGAAGTTCGCCACCATCATCGCCGTCGGCCTCGGCTCCATCCCCATCGCCTGGCAGTTCCTGCGCGACTACCAGAAGAAGCGCATCCTGACCTTCCTCGACCCCGAGACCGACCCGCTCGGCTCCGGCTACCACATCCTCCAGTCCAAGATCGCACTCGGCTCCGGCGGGGTGCTGGGCAAGGGCTTCATGCAGGGCAGCCAGAGCCACCTGAACTTCCTGCCCGAGAAGCAGACCGACTTCATCTTCACCATGCTGGCGGAGGAGTTCGGCATGGTCGGCGCCCTCGGGCTCCTGGGCCTGTTCGTCCTCCTCCTGGGCTACGGCTTCGCCATCGGCCTCCGCAGCACCTCCCAATTCGGCCGCCTGATGGCCGTGGGCGTGACCACCACGCTCTTCCTCTACGTCTTCATCAACGTCGCCATGGTCATGGGCCTGATCCCCGTCGTCGGCGTCCCGCTCCCGCTGATTTCCTACGGCGGCACCGTCATGCTGACCGTCATGATCGGCTTCGGCATGATCATGTGTGTCCACGTTCACCGAGACGTCAAAATCAGCCGCCAAGGCCTCGACGAAGACTAACCGTCCTCCTCGTTCATCAAGGGTCATCAGGGGTCATCAGGGGATGACGGCCGGGTTTTGGGAGCGCGCGGGCTCCGGACTGCGGGAGGCCGATCGTCGGCGCTGGGCGGGAGAGGGCCCGGGGAGGGCAGACGAGGGCCGTAGAGGGCTCGGGAGGGCGTAAGCGGATGCGTTGCCCCGGTGGGAGGCCTAGGTGACGGCCTGGTCGGGCTTCAGGCCCAAGCCACGGCCCCGGCAGAGAGCGCCACCGCCCCGGAAGAGAGTGCGGCCGACACCCCAAAGACCCACCAAAACCAAGCTCCCCACTACGCGAGCCAACCACCGGCCAACCGCCAATCCCAACGCCTCACGCCCGGCAAACCCGCCGCACCCAACGCCGACGCTACCCCTTGCATTCCCCCCCACCATCCGTTACAACCCGCCCTCCATTCGGTGGGGCGCATAGCTCAGTTGGTAGAGCAGCTGACTCTTAATCAGCGGGTCCAAGGTTCGAGTCCTTGTGCGCCCACCAAACTTTTCAATGACTTGTGGGCTTTTCCGGCCCTCCAAAAGCCAATTGGTGCCACTTTTATCAACGGGTTGGTGCCACTTTTGATTCACTTTCGGTTCTCCCACCACTTGTTGATGGCCTCGTCAGCGAGCATCGCTTGGCGGACATCTTTCGCGTAATGCTCGACGACCTGGAAGCTCTGGCCGGTGATTGCGGCGGTTTCGGCTACCGTGCAGCCTGCCTCTAGTAGCTCGCCCACAGCGTTCTTTCTAAGCCCGTGTGGGGTGTAGTCATCGAACCCCATTTCGGTGAGCGTGTCGCCGATCAGGTGCCTGAACCCGTCGATGCTCCACGGCTTACCGTTGGTTTTCGTGAGTAGGTGAGTCATCCCTTGCACACGGCGGCTGGAGAAATGCTGTCTGAGTTGAGGGTGAACCGGGATTGAGAGTGCTTTACCGGTCTTCTGTTGAACTACGGAAATCCGCTCATCAGTTGGGGCGATCCTCGGCATCTTGATCACGTCGATTGATCGTTGCCCCGTGAAAAGCAGAGCTACGGCCCCATCGACAGCGCGGGCGGGCGCCTTCGCCATGAATTGCTTCAACACATGCTCTGGCCAGCGCGGGGTATGGCACGGGCTTGTTGATTCGGGGGATGCGAAGTCCGGGGTGGTCTTCCCGGAGGTCGAGATCAATAGCCAGTTTGATAAGCTGGTTGATGACGTTGACCCGAACGTCGGCCTGCCGGGGCGTGTCAGCCAGTTTGTTCCGTGCACGGATGATATGCTTGCGACGCAAACTGGCGATGTGCAATGCGCCCCACGCCGCTGAGATTTTCTCAAGGTGAGAGTTGTAAAGCCTCTTGGTTGACGGCTTGAGGCGAGTGAAATTCGGTGCGGCGCGATACTCTGTTATAATGGCGTTGAAGGTGCCGTCTGTGTCCCCTTCGAGGATCGGAGCCCTCCCGGGGTTTTCGACAAGCTCCAGCGTGTAGAGGTAGGCGGAAGCAAACTGCGGTGACCGCTTGTCGGTTGGAAAGATCTTCGTTCCGTTCGGTCCCGGAAGATGAACCCGTGTCCGGATGCCCCGTTTGCGGATGAAAATCATCCCCGGTTTGGTCTCGTTGAGATAGGGCCAGTCATTTCTAACCATGGGCGCTGGTCCCCTCATCGAAAGGGTCGCGGCTTTCTATTAAGCGAGGATTTGCGTCGATTTCATCCCCCGTGGGGGACCCTGCGGCAGACCAGCGGGAGGCGGCTTTCCGCAGATCGTCAACAAGAAGGCGGTCGGATCCAGGCAGAAAGTCGACGCCCAGGCGCTTCCTGTGGCGCCGAAACGTCGCGATCTTCCAGTCAAACATTGCCGCCGCCGTCTCTACAGAAACCGCAATAGGCTCGACCTGGACTACGACCTTCTCCATCACCTGTCTCCAGCTTCCGCCTTGAGTACCCGCATACAGTCGACCATCTCGACAAGATCCGGATCCGCGAGCACTCGGAAATACTCTCCCTGCCGCAGACCGCCGGCCATCTGGCGGAGCTTTGGATCGCTCTGAACCCGGGCGTTGAGGGTGTCGACCTCATCGGCGAGATACCGACCAAGTGCCGATAGAAGCGCGATCATCGTGTCGGCCCGGCTCGGGGTGACCTTGATTTCGATCTGCTGTCTCATCCGATCCTCTCCGCCATGCGGCCCGTGGCCATCTCAAACTCCGTGTGGAGATGGTTCCAAAGCGTCGATGCCTCGGGGTTACCCTCGATCTCAGAGCGAGATTTGACTCCGCACCGTTGGCGGACCAGAACGGCGGCGCGGTTGGTGCTGTCCACGCCAAGCCACTCCTGGAACTGTCTGTCCTGACAGAGCATCGCGATCTTGGTCGCTAAAGGGGTTGGCCGAGTCCTTTCAGCCCGCTTGGGCTCGGCTGGGTGAGGGGCGCTTACCTGGGGTGAGGCTGGGCTGCTCTCTGGGGGACTGTTCAAAAGCGCAATGGCGACCCACTGCTCTTCGTGCGGCAGGGGGATTCCGAACTTCTCAATGACGGCTTGTGCGCCCTCGATGGGAATCTCAATCACCATCTGCGCCACCTTGCGCGTCTTCACCACTTTGAAATCCGAGTATGTGCCGGTGATCGCAATTGCGTCGGTCATGGTTATGCCTCGGTCTCTTCGAGTTTCTTTTCGATCCGGTCTGCTACGTGAAAACAGGCCGTCCACCAGTCACGCTCCGCTTGGTTCCGCATCGCCGCGAAATCATGTACGGGTCCACCTAACCTGATCGTCTTGGCCAAAGCGTCCCACTGGCCACGTGTGAGTTTGAGGTTGATCTGGATCGTGTCGGTCATTGGCCATCGCCCGGTGTCGGGCCGTAGAACACCTCAACGCAATGAGCAGGTATCCGGTTTTGAATGCGTCCGTTTTTTAGGATGGCGATCCAGGGGACCGCCGCACTTTGACCGTTCTCGTCATAAGCGACGATCTCTGTCCCGCCGCTTTGGTCAGCCGTCCAACCCTCTTCGCTGCCGTTGTAAAAGATCGCCTGAATAGGCCGTTCGTCCCGCGAGAGGACAGTTCCGCCACGGGGGAGGTCAGTCTTGGTCTGGGTTTCGTCGGTCATGATCAGGACACCCACTGTCTGAGGTTGAAAAGGATGACGGTGACCATCCGGCGCTTTGACAGGCCATAGAGCCTGTCGAGAGTGGCCTTTAGGCCCTCTCTCGTGCGACAGGCCGGGTCGTGGTTCAGTTCCAGCAAGGCAGAGGGTGCCTCTTCAAGGGAGACGTAAGCGACGCCCACGACCCGGCCGTACATCCCGTAGGGGTCGCCCCACTCCAGGACATCGCCCAGCCCAAGGGTATCGGCCCACTTCGGCCCGTTCCGAATGGTCACGTTCAAGTCGGTCTCAAAGACAGGGTTTTCGAACTTGATTGTATGCTCCTTGGGCTCCCGCCCCAGCGCTAGACTAGACATCACTGGCCTTCCCCTTTAGGTGAGAGTATTGTAACTAATTGATTTAAAACGGAATATCATCGTCTAAGTCATCATGCAGCGGTGCTTGCATTTCCCGGCCTTTGGCCTTTGCGTAGTCACTTGCGCTGGATTGGCTGCTTGACCGGCTCTCTCCGCGCGATCCGCGATCGTCGTCGCCGCGTCCACCAAGCAAGGTCAACTCGCCACGATACCGCTGTAGAACGACCTCCGTCGCGTAGCGCTCAGTCCCGGACTGGTCGGTCCACTTACGGGTTTGGAGTTGGCCTTCCAGGTAGACCTTGGAGCCCTTGCGAAGGTACTGCTCGGCGACCTTGGCAAGCCCTTCGTTGAAGATCACAACGCGATGCCACTGAACCTTTTCTCGCTGCTCCTCCGTGTTGCGGTCTTTCCAGCGCTCGGAGGTGGCAATCGAGAGGTTGACGATCTTCGATCCGTCCTGGGTGCTTCGGATATCCGGGTCCTGCCCGAGATTGCCGAGCAGGATGACCTTGTTCACGCTTCCAGACATCACGCCGCCAACGAGTTGTTGAGTTGAATTTCCTGCTCGGCTTTCCGGTAAGATTCCGAGAGCCGGATGCAGGCGTCCTCGTCCTTGAGGGCAAGGCCATCGAGCACGAGGCTGTTCTCTTCCTTCAGCCGATGAAGGACTTCGAGGGTCTGAGCCGCATCAATGAGGCGCTCCAGGATTTCCACCTGTCGCTCTTCGGGGATTTTATTTACCGGGTTCCCTACATCGATGCTGTCTCGGCCAAGGAACCGCTGACACCAAGCCCGCTGTTTGGCCTCTTCGCTGACCTCGGCTTCTGGTTGCCCTTGCGGCTCCGGCCCGGCTACTTCCATCTCAGGGTCGTCACCGGTTGCAACCTGGAAGAGCTTGAACAGCAGGTATTTGTTTGCACCCGTAAGGGCCTTGTATGTGCCCTTGTCCCCGATACCGCCTTTGCTGCTCTTGTCGTTGCCGGAGCCGAAGGCAAGGATCTTCTCCGGCCAGACGTCGCCGTCCTTGTGCAGCAACGTGTACTCCACCACGACGTGGGTGTTGCCATGCTCGTCCACCGTGCTCCGCTCTTTTGCAGACGGGATGAGCATGAGCCCTGCCTGGACCATCGCAGGCCGGAGTGACTGAAGGAGATCCGCCTCGCTGGCATATGTGTAGCGGTGGAACTTGTTCTCTCCGGTCTTTTGGACGTAGCCGACCTTCTCCATAACTTCATGAAGAGCGGCGGTGATTTTTGCTGGAAATCCGGTCATTGAACCGTCTCCGTCACCTTCACTTCGGTTCCCGGAGGTGCTTCGCGGCCGGTGCGGACCTCGGCATTTGCCCAACCGAGTAGAACCTCGACCAGACGCGCGCGGTCGCTCTTGAAATAGTGGGCGACCAGAGCCCGCTCATCGACAAGCTTGGCCGATCGCACAGTCCGAAGAGTTGCTGCGCGCCCGAGCCCCTTTGCCGCCGCCTTGTCTTTGGAGGCCTTCTTTGCGGCCTTCGCGGCGGCGTCCGCCGCTTTGGTCAGCGCGACAGCCTCTTCACGGGTCGCGAGGTCCGTAGAGGTAGCCGCCTCATCACGCGCGGCCTTCGCCTCGGCGGCAGCCTTGTCAGCAGCCTCTTTTGCCTCTCGCTCTCTCTCGCGTTTGAGGTCTTCGAGATGGTGTAGCCACGGGGCGAGCACGTCCTTGCAGGTCTTCGCAGCCAAGTCCAATTGGCTCTTGAGCGGCTTCCAGGCCTCGTCTACGGCCTTTCCCGCGTCCAGATGCGGCTTCTTCTGGGCTTGCCGAGATTGGTCGACCTTCTTGTTGGTGGCCTGGATGAGGCGCAGGAGTTTCTGCAGCTCGTCAGCTTGGCTCTCGCTGCTGACGGGCTCCCCGTCGCACCAGTTTCGCGCCTCGTGGACCAAGCTCTCTACGCTGGCCTTTGCCTCATCGAGGGGCGTTTCGGCTGGCGGATTGTTGTGGCCTAGTGACACAACCGTCATCTCAGTCTCCCGCGTGTTGTTTGTTGAGGTCTGCTCGCTGGCGTGCGCCGAAGATCACGGCCTCTGCCCGAGCGGTCTTGTCTTCCTTGTTCCGAAGGCTCCAGAGCGTCGACGCGGTCGCGACGGCGTCGATGTGCCGATCACCCCAGAACGTGACTTCGCCGACGTTGTGCTGCTCGCGATGGCAGTCGGAGCAAAGCGGCACGGTGAATCGGTCGCTGGGCTTGAGACCCGTTCCGCCGTCCGTGCCATTGCGGACATGAGCACACTCGATCGTGGCTTTCTGCGGAGAGGCCCCGCATCCAAGGCAGGTCAGAGTTCGGATCCACTTCTGGTGCCAAGGCTGCTCTCGGTCGTTGACCTTCGTGCGCCCATGCTTGAGCGGCTTCTTGGCGATGCGTGCCGGCCAACTCATCGGGTCAACTCCGGGCCAAAGACGTGGACGATGAGGGCGATCAGGCAGATGGCGACCAGAAGGACAGCGCCCTCGAAGATCGCGGAGAGGATCGGTCGCTCATTCGCAAACCGGTCTTCCCACTCGGTAATGCGCTCAAAGAAGGTCATGGCTGATTGACCTTGGGCTCGGCTGCGTCGGCCTTGCAGCGCGCTTTGATGAGAGCCTTCGCTAACGCTGTCGCGTATTCCACGGCGAGCGATGCGGCATCATCCGGCGGCATGGACTGACCCAAAACCCGTGCGCCGGTCAGCAGACCAGCAAGGGCATGGCCTGCAAGATGGTCGCGCAGGTCTTCCATAGAAGCTCGCATCACGCCGCCTCCGTCTCGGGGTTTTCAGCCTCAAAACATTCGATAAAGACGCGGGTTTGCCATTCCACTGCGGCGTTAGCGGCGGCCTGTGCGGCGAGCCAGGCAGTATCTTCGACGGCCGATGCGGCGTCCCATACGGCCTCTGCGACAGCCTCAACGGCCCATGCGGCGGCCGATTCAGCGTGCGTGGCGCCCGTAGCGGCGGTCCACGCGGCGTCCCTGGCGGCCCGTGCGGCCCGTGCGGCGTATTCGGCGTCTGCGGCGTGCGCGGCGTGCGCGGCGTCCCATGCGGCGCCCCTGGCGGTGCCCCACTCTTCGCGACCCACAGGTTTTCCCTCTAAGCGCCGCTTGTGTAGATCAACAACCGCACCGATGGCGCTCCTCTGCTGATCATCAGACGGTTTCAGCCGACTAAGGCACCCGTGGTCAGGATCAGACAGGATCGCGACTAAGAACCGAGACAAAACACGGTCTATTTCGTTTGACGGTTGGACTGCGCGGAGGCACCAAAGAGCATCCGCAATGCCGTTGGACTTCACGATGGTTGTTAGCGGTATAGGGGTGTCACGGCCATACGCCTTGATGTCGCCCAGTGACTTTGCCAATTTCCGATACCCACTATCGGAAAAACCGTGGGATCGGATTGCTTCGAAAGTTGTGTGCAACATTGTTACGCCGCCTCCGTCTTGGGGGTTTCCGCGCGAACGGCTGCCACCGCCTCGAAATAAGTGAGCGCAGCCATCACCTCGCGGCGGTCGTCTTTGTTGGCCCAGTAGGCATAGGCTTCGGTGAGGCTCATTGTCCGGCACCCCACGCGTACCCACGGCTCGCCTTTGTGCCACCAGCCAACTGCGCGCCAGCCGTCCGGGTAGCCGAGATCTACGGCGCCGTTTGCGCCGCTTAGGTTGGCGCCGGTCAGGTCGGCGTCGGTCAGGTAGGCGCCGCGCAGGTTGGCGCCGGTCAGGTTGGCGCCGGTCAGGTTGGCGTTAATAAGGTCGGCGTTAATAAGGTCGGCGTTAATCAGCTTGGCGCCGGACAGGTCGGCGCCGGTCAGGTTGGTGCCGGGCAGGCAGGCGTTGGACAGGTTGGCGCGGGTCAGGTTGGCGTCGATCAGGTTGGCGCCGGTCAAGTGGGCGTCGGTCAAGTGGGCGTCGGTCAGGTTGGCGCGGCGCAGGTTGGCGCGGCGCAGGTTGGCGCCGTACAGGTTGGCGCTGGTCAGGTCGGCGTCGATCAGGTTGGCGCGGGACAGGAAGGCACCGCGCAGGTCGGCGCGCTCGCCTTGATTGCTGTCCGTAAGCCACAAGGCGTGGTTTGACAGGATTTCTACGAGGGCTTCTGTTGTGAATTGCATCACACCGCCTCCGTCTTGGGGGTTTCAGGCGGCGTGAAGCCTTCGGGGAGAAGGGCGCCGGTCAGGTAGGCGTGGGACAGTTCGGCGCCGGTCAGGTTGGCGTCGGTCAGGTCGGCAACGACCAGGTTGGCGCGGCGCAGGTCGGCGCCGGTCAGGTTGGCGTCGGTCAGGTCGGCAACGACAAGTTTGGCGCGGCGCAGGTCGGCGCCGATCAGGTTGGCGCAGCGCAGGTCGGCGCCATGCAGGTCGGCGCCGGTCAGGTTGGTGCCGCGCAGGCAGGCGTTGGACAGGTTGGCGTCGGCCAAGTCGGCGTAGGCCAAGTCGGAGTCGGACAGGTCGGCACCGCGCAGGTCGGCACCGCGCAGGTGGGCGCGTTTGCCGCCCTCGCGATTCAACCACGCGGCGTGGTCGTAGAGAATTTTCCTTAGTTTTGACTCTTTAAATTCCATCACGCCGCCTCCGTCTCAGGGGTTTCCGCGCGAATGGCTGCGACTGCCTCGAAATAATCGAGCGCGACCATGACCTCGCGGCGCTCGGGCTTGTCGGCCCAGTACGCACGACCTTCGTCCAGGCTCATTGTCCGGCACCCCACGCGTACCCACGGCTCGCCATCTTTCCACCACCCGACCGCGTGCCAGCCGTCTGGATAGCCAAGATCGACAACCCCTTTTGTGCCGTACAGGTTGGCGCGGAGCAGGTCGGCGCCGGTCAGGTTGGCGTCGGTCAGGTCGGCAACGACCAGGTTGGCGCCGGTCAGGTCGCCGCGGGTCAGGTCGGCACCAGTCAAGTCGGCGCCATGCAGGATGGCGCGGGTCAGGTCGGCGCCGGACAGGTTGGCGTTAATAGGGTCGGCGCCGGTCAGGTTGGCGCCGCGCAGGTCGGCGCCGGACAGGTCGGCGCCGGACAGGTTGGCGCCGGTCAGGTCAGCGCCGCTCAAGTGGGCGTCGGTCAGGTTGGCGTTAATAAGGTCGGCGTTAATCAGCTTGGCGCCGGACAGGTCGGCGCCGGTCAGGTTGGCGCGGAGCAGGTCGGCGCCGGTCAGGTTGGCGTCGGTCAAGTCGGCGCCGGACAGGTTGGCGCCGGTCAGGTCAGCGCCGCTCAAGTGGGCGTCGGTCAGGTTGGCGCGGCGCAGGTCGGCGCCGGACAGGTTGGCGAGGACCAGGTTGGCGTCGGCCAAGTCGGCGTAGGCCAAGTCGGAGTCGGACAGGTCGGCACCGCGCAGGTCGGCACCGCGCAGGTCGGCGCGTTTGCCGCCCTCGCGATTCAACCACGCGGCGTGGTCGTAGAGAATTTTCCTTAGTTTTGACTCTTTAAATTCCATCACGCCGCCTCCGTCTCAGGGGTTTCCGCGCGAATGGCTGCGACAGCCTCGAAATAGTCGAGCGCGGCCATGACCACGCGGCGGTCAGCCTTGTCGGACCAATAGTCGAGGGCATGGGAGAGGCTTTTTGTCCGACACCCAACCCGCACCCAAGGCTTGCCGTCTTTCCACCACCCGACCGCGCGCCAGCCGTCCGGGTGGCCGAGGTCCACGACGCCTTTGGCGCCGTTCAGCCTGGCGTCGCACAGGTCGGCGGCGGTCAGGTCGGCGGCGGTCAGGTTGGCGTCGTACAGGTCGGCAACGACCAGGTTGGCGCCGGTCAGGTAGGCGCGGGACAGGTTAGCGCCGCGCAGGTTGGCGCGGGACAGGTCGGCGCCGGTCAGGTTAACGCCGCTCAGGTTGGCGCCGGACAGGTTGGCGTCGGACAGGTAGGCGCTGGTCAGGTTGGCGTCGGTCAGGTTAACGCCGCTCAGGTTGGCGTCGGACAGGTAGGCGCTGGTCAGGTTGGCGTCGGTCAGGTTAACGCCGCTCAGGTTGGCGCCGGACAGGTCGGCGTCGGACAGGTAGGCGCGGGTCAGGTTGGCGTCGGTCAGGTCGGCGCGCTCGCCGCCTTCACCCTTCAGCCACGCGGCGTGGTTTGACAGGATTTCTACGAGTGCTTCTGTTGAGATATCCCTCATCGCTTAGTCCTCCGCGTTCGCCAGAGCACCGGCACAGGTGTCGTGCCAGATGTCGTGCATGGCATTGGAGAGATCTCGGATCTCAGGGACGTCCGATGCGCGGAACCTCTCGGACAACGCATCCAGTTCGGTCTTGGCGCTGGTCAGAGCGGCGATCCGCTCCCGGTTCTCCGGAGTGATATCCCGGTCGTCGTGATGGATCTTGGTGCCGTCGCTCCGCGTGTGCGGATAGGTGTAGTCCAGCATTTTCGGCTCCTTCGATTGGTGAAGGGGCGGCCCGAGTCTACTGGGGGCTCCGGCCCGTGCCGCAGACAGGCGCGGGAGCGAATGCGCCTGATCTAGTGAAGCGCTCAATGGTGTGCGTGGTTTGCGAGAGATGCGATTTTTGGTAACTTGTTGCCGGGGCAGCCCTTTGGAACCGCTGCCCCGGCGCGCCCCCGCGCCCCCTTTCACACGAGCACGAGGAAGACGAGATTTGAGATTGAACCGATTGGGAGCACTTGAGCCATGTCGAGCGAAGGACTCGGGCGGGAGCAAGCCGCCGCCGACCCCGCCGAGGGAAGTTCCGACCCGAGAGCCGGTGGAGAAGTCAGCCCCGCCGAGGGACGTAGCACCACCACCGAGACCGTCGCCGAAGAAGTAGCGACCCGCGCCTTTGAGATCTGGTTCGACGCGGAGCGCTCTGCGCGCTACAACGGTGCGCGCGCCAGCTTCTACGACGGCGTTCATCGTCTCAGTAACTTCTGCGTATTGATCCTCGGCAGCGCTGCACTGGGCAGCGTCATGGGGGACTACGATTTGCTTGCGGGCATCGCCGCCGCCACCACCGCTGTTCTTGCCGCGATCGAGAACGCATTCGACGTAAGCGGCAAGGCCCGTGGCCACGCGGCCCTTCAAGGGCGCTTGAGAGATCTGGCGGGGCAGGTGGACCGCCACTCGACCGACGACTTGATCGTTCGGGGATGGGAGCGGACTTTTAACGACATACTGCGCGACGAGCACCCGGCGGTTTATCACGCTCTGAACGCGCTGTGTCACAACCAGGTCTGTCAGGCAATTTCCGCCGCGCCGGAAGCCCGTCAGAAAATCGACTTCTGGCGAATGACCTTCCGCAACTTCGCCAGGTTCAAGGCGCTGGACTTCCCCCGTATCGACGAAGGCGACAAAGCCCGCGTCTGAATAACCACGTGCCATCCCGGAAGGCCGCCTCTCATCTCGGGGGCGGTCGCTCAATTCCGATGAGCGAGACGTGTTCACGAAAGCGTCGAGCCGGTGTTTGGCGCTGGTCAGAGCGGCGATCCGCTCCCGGTTCTCCGGAGTGATATCCCGGTCGTCGTGATGGATCTTGGTGCCGTCGCTCCGCGTGTGCGGATAGGTGTAGTCCAGCATTTGCGGCTCCATCGTCGTTCGATGGATAAAATGTGCCGTTTCGGTTCATTAATGTCAATCAAAAAATAACCAAATTGGTTCAATCTTTTTGTTGGTGTTCCACCCAATCCGACCACTATATATAGTGTATGTCTGTCGCCGCCGACCTACAGCACCTCGTCCGCGTGATCCTGGCCAATGCTGGGTACACAGCCACGATTTCGACGGATATGTATGATTTTATTGCGAAATTATCGGTAAAGGGTGGATACAAGAATCCACATTTCCACCCCCAACACACCAACCCTGAAGGCGCTCAATGGCTATCGGTAGAGCATGCAACCGATGGTCTGGTGATGACGATGGCCTGGCGGTATCTGGAAGACGTCGACTTCATCGAGCACGCGGAGTCCGGCCGGGTGTATTGGGACAATCCTGACCTGCACGGCTGGAAGCCTCATTTTACCGGAGCCGGGGAGGCGCTGTCTCTCAAAGGTAGGGTTTGCAGCCGGGGTGGGCTTTACAGTTTTGATCCGGAACGACGGCTGCCCTCATGGTTCGCCACGTCGATCTGCTTAGCGGATGCTTTAGAGCGCGACGTCGACTTCACGACTGGGATCAGCTTTCCCGGGATCGGCAATTCTAGGGTTCCATTCCAGATCATGGGATTCTTCGGCAACGTCAGATGCTTCCCGCACGATTTTCCGAACGCGGGCTTGAACTCGATTCATATCTTATGGTCGGCAAAAGCCCACATTGCCTATGAGTGCGAGCGTCGGGCGAACTTTCTGAGGTCGCGTCAGGACGCGGACCCGAAGGATATCGTCTCGTCCTATATAAGGAAGCATGTAACGGATAGTGAGCCGATCGACGATGCCGTGGTCGCCAAAAAAACGGGTGCGGCGCCGCCAAACTAGATCAATGCGGGGCAATCCGCCGGCCGCAACGTCGGCGATATCGTTGATGAAATCTTGTCGAATGTCCGGATCCGGCGTCTCCCGTAGCTTGGCGCCGCTGAAGTCAGTTCCGCCATCGATGGCCGGGGTAACCTGCCAAGCCTCGAAATCAGCGTCCTCTGCCGACTGTGTTTCAAGTCGCACTGAGTGCCGCGCAAGCCCATCAATCTTCCCATCGTGCGGACGAGCCTCCAGGATGCGCAAAAAATCGCTATCCATCGCAAGCAACAGGTCCCTTGGGATCCGCATCTTCCTGGTGATCGATTTCACACCCAAGATCGTCACCGATATCGGTCTGGTGAGCGGTGAGGGTGGATCGCGCTCAGCCTTCGAGCCAACCGCATCCAGTATGAGCCGAAGTGTCTCAACCCTCACATTTCCTCTCGCGGCCTTCGCAACCGTGTTGTGCGAACCCAAACCGGCACGCCGCGCTATCTCTGAATCTGATAGGGTGCCCGCGTCCCGGATCTTTCGGATTCTGGCAACGTCGCGTTCAAAGCCATACACAGACTTAAACCTTATCGTGTGCAAAATTGATTGACCCGTCACATTTCTGACGAATAATATGTTGTGCAGTAGCCATCTTGTCAAGTATAAACGGACTTGTCCTGAGCGGGAGTGATCGATGCCAGCGGCAAAACCTGATACTGATAGAGAAGAGATTGGAGAGTACGTGTGCCTCATTACGGGCATTACATATATAATGATGCTCGTAAATAGCGGGCATATACATTGGAGGAGCAAAAAAGAGGTCGGGAATGAGAATGAATATAGATCTTAAAAGTTTATTTATTAGGTCGAAAATTTCCAATCACTAAGCCAACTATTCGAACCTCAGACGTTTCGTCGGTCGTTAACTGGATTGGTCCAGAAAACATAGGGTCGTCAGACTCTGGCATTAACCAACGCGTTCCGTCTGGACGGTTCACCAATTTCTTGCAGGTTGCCTCAACCCCTCCGGAGTGGTCATGCCGCTCGACAATAACGTGAGACCCATCGGCCGGTTCCTCGCCGAGATCCTCGATGCTGACGCAGACGAGATATGTGCCTTCCGGGTAAGCAAGATTCATCGAAGTGCCACGGACGACTACTGCATAAACTCGCGACTGACGATAAAGTTCCGGAATGGGGAGTACGAGAGAGGGTGACTCCCACTCCTCTTGCGGCATTTCGGGCTCCGCCCATACTCCGGCCTGCACCACGCCCTGCACCGGCACGACCTTTAGGGCGGGTGTCGTAACGGGTGCCGGAGCCTGCCGCGTCATTGCAAGCAGTGCCTCAAAAATAACAGCGGGCGGCACGCCATAGATCTCAGCTAGACGCGCGATTTCGCTTAGTTCGGGCTGTCGCTCGCCCTTCTCCCACCGCCGAACGGCCGTATGAGAGCGCCCCATCCGTTGGCCAACCTTTTCCAAGGTTAACCCGCGTTCCTTGCGCAACTCTCTCATGCTGGTCGTCATGTTCGGAGTGTATCTCATTGGTTAATTTTGTCTTTTACCGAATTGGCCGAAATGAACCGTTTTGGCTTGCACAATAAGAACCGATATGGTTCATTTCGTCTTATGAACGCGCTCGAACGATATCTTTCGGTAAACAAGATCAGTCGCGCAGAGTTCGCCGCACTGATTGGTACAACTGAGCAAGCGGTCGGCCGATACATCCGTGGCCACCGGACTCCCCGGCCTGCGGTCATGCATCGCATAGCGGAGGTCACGGGCGGGAAGGTGACGGCCAACGACCTGGTCGCGAAGGCAGCCTAATGGCCGGGCCGGTCACATCAGATATCGCGTTGTCTCGCCTCACGAGTAATCACGTGGGCACACGCCGCGCGAATCGCAAGGTTACAAGGATTCGGAGTTTCGAACTCCGTCAGAGGCGCACCCTCGTGGCTGCGCGCGCCCTCCTGGGCGTTTCCTCCCGAAACTTCCCCGGTCGGCATTCGCTGGCCGGGGGTTTCTTTGGGGGGACCGGCTGATGCCGCAACCACGCTGGACTGATGATCAAACTGAAAAGCTCGTTGCTCTGCACCTCCAGGGCCTCGAATACAAGGACATTGCCGCCAGACTGGGCATCACCGTCAACGCGGTTTGCGGCAAGTCGATGCGTCTACGCGATGAGGGTCGACTGCCGCCCCGGCGCGTCAAAACGGAAAAGCCCGTCACGAACTTCTTGCCGCCGATCCCACGGTTTCGTGGGCCGATTCCCGATCGCGGCTCGTGCTGTTGGCCGATTGGCGATCCGAAGCATCCGGACTTCCGGTTCTGTTCGGAACCAGCCCTGCCCGGAAGGCCGTACTGCGAGCTTCACGACAGTGTCGCGCGTCCGGCGGTCAAATCGGACCAAGAGCAGCTTGTTGCATAGGAACCTTCGAACGGAGCGTGAATATGGATATTGAGTTGAAGAGCAAGGATGCGCCGGAGGAGTACACAGAGGCTTGGCTAGCAGAGGCCATTCCCGGTGACCGGCTGTTCTATCACCGAGGAATTCTTGCCAGTGACCGCGAGCGCAATCCCGTTGTGAGCCGGGTTGCGCGACGCCTTCTGAAGGCTGAGGAGTTGGGCTTGGTCAGTCTCGTCCAGCAGAAGGCGGGGCTGGGCACCTACCGTTACATCGCTATCAGGACTAACGCTGTCCAGCTTGGCGGGCGTGCCGCGTGACCATCCTCATGATCATCCTCATCACCACGGTTGCTCAGCCCGCGTGTTGGGTGAGGGATCTGCATCCGCGATCCCCGCCTATCGATACCCCAACAACTGTAACGCCGGCGCACGGTTTCGGGCCGTGAATTGCCGGGCGCTAGCAAACCGAAAACACAGCCCTAGCCTCGTGGCCGGTATCCAACCCGGCGCGGGGCCTAAGAGGTGCCGGACCGGGCCTTCCCCGCCAAGAGAATGTGCCCGGTCCTGCCTTCCTCTGGATAAATCGAAAGGCATTGCCATGACACTAGAGCAGCCGACTCCTGCTGAAATCAAGGAGCAGGAAACCGAAATGAACACCGGGGCTCTCACCAGCTTCGAGGACTTCTTCCGGAGTCTCGAAGACGGGCAGTTGAGCGCGGACTGTGCGGACAAGATCCGCAGTATGTTCCAAGGGCTCACGAACCACGTCCTGGAGCACAGCGGAAAGCCCTCCGCCTCGCTGACCATCAAGTTCGACATCAAGCTTGATGGCGGGAGCTTCGACATCAAGACGACCGTGACCGACAAGATGCCGGTTGCTCCGCGCGCCAAGTCGAGCTTGTGGCAGACGCCCAGCGGCTATCCCTCGGCGGTCAACCCCAAGCAGATGCAGATGTTCGGCAATCGCCGTCCGCGAGCCGTTGACGAGCCCGCCGCACGGGGCAGCGTCGGCTAACGGCTGACCTCCATTCAAGACGGGGAGGCGGCACGACTGCCTCCCTGACAGACAGGCATTCCCCATTCTTACAACACGAAGGAGACCGTAATGGTCGACCAATTGTCAGACGTTCAAGCCGCGATTGAGGCGGTTGAGAAGTACCATATCCCGTCCCCCTTCAAGGGAGGCGACACCGATACCGTGCTCTGGGCGACCCACAAAGACCAGGGCATCCATGACGTGACTCACTTCTTCGACTATACCCGGCTGAAGCCAGTGCGTGCGGCCGGAAACACCTACGTTGACGACCTACAGAGCTTCGCGGCACTCGTGTCCCGGTTCGCCGACCAAGATGAGACCGTGATCTTCGCGAATGAGGGCCATCTGTCCATCACCGCAATTCTGAACCACCACACAAAACTGAGCGCGACCGGCATAGAGCCGGGCTTTGGGGATCACCGCGTCGTCTACAAGATTCCGAAGTCGGATGAGTGGAAGGCGTGGATGGATGCCGCCGGTGTCTCAATGAACCAGGGAGTCTTCGCTGAGTTCATCGAAGACCATGGCCTGGACATCGTCGGCGAGCCCGTCGAATCCCTGCCGCAGCGCGTGCAATCCTTCCTGGTTGAGCAAGGCCTAAGTCTCGCCACGCCACGGCAGATGGTGGAGTTTTCACGCGGGCTGGCCGTTCACCGAAACCGGAAGGTCGACCAGAAAGTCAACCTCTCGACCGGCGAAGTGCGGTTCCAGACTGAGGATGAGGATGTCACCAAGGACGGCACGAAACTGAAGATCCCCGGCGCGTTCATGATCCGGATCCCCGTTTTCCTCAATGGGCCGACGTGGCTGATTCCCGTCCGCCTCCGGTATCGGATCAAAGAGGGCACCATCAATTGGAGCATCGCGCCGTACAAGGCTGACCTCGTTCAGAAAACCGCCTTCGATGAAATCGTAGACGTTATCGAGGGTAAGGCTGCGGCCACCAAGGACGATCCTTACGAAAGCCTCCGCGAGCAAGCGCTCCTTTCTCACCTGCCGCTGTATCGCGGCACGGCACCGGACGAGGCGAAGGTCCGCCCGTAACCGTCAAAGCAGAGAACGAGGGTTCGGGGGCGCTGACCGGCGCCTCCGGATCTCTGGGAGGTGCACGCGTGAACGTCCAGATCATCCTCGCCGAAGTGTTAGACGGCTTGGCGCAGATCCCTGACGACAGCGTCCATTGCGTCTTTACCTCGCCGCCCTACTGGGGGCTCCGGGATTACGGCGTCGAAGGTCAGCTGGGGCTTGAACCCAGCCTTGGCGAGCATTTGGATGTGATGGTCCAAGTGTTCGCCGAAGTGCGGCGCGTCCTTCGGAAGGACGGAACCTGCTGGATCAATTACGGCGACTGCTACGCCACCACACCGAATGGACGATCGAACGCCGCGACAAAGACTGCCGGCGGTGATGATCGAACATTCCGCGACAAGCCGTTCTCGACTGTTGGGCGGATCGGTTCGGACGGAAGCGGCGCGATCCTAAAGGCCAAAGATCTCTGCATGGTGGCCAACCGGCTGGCCATCGCACTCCATGAAGACGGCTGGTACGTGCGCGACGAAATCATCTGGTACAAGACCAACCCAATGCCGTCCTCGGTCAAGGATCGATGCACGCCGAGCCACGAGAAGCTCTGGCTGCTCAGCAAATCGCCGAAATACCACTTCGACGCCACCGCGATCCGGGAGCCGTCCGTGGTGGCGGATTGGGACAATGGCACCCGTGTCTATGGGGGCAAGAACAAGCATGGCGCCAACTTAAAACAGCGGCGTACGACGGGACGGGTTGCTGAGAGGCGACCCACCGGCTGGGCTGTGGACGGCCCGCATACGGCAATCGCTCACAATCAAGGTGAGCGGAAGCCCATGAAGACAACGCGCGGCACCCCCCCGGGAACCGAGCGCCATCAAACTGGCATTGATCAGGTCGGCCGAGGTGAGGGCAGGCACCCAAGGAATGTCTGGTCGATCGCGACAAAGCCCTATCCGGACGCCCATTTCGCCACGTTTCCGCCTGAGCTGGTGCGCCGGGGCATCCTGGCCGGCTGCCCGCCCGGCGGCACAGTCCTCGACCCTTTCGCCGGGACGGGAACCACAGGCGCCGTCGCTATGGAATTGGGCCGGAAGGCAATTCTGATCGAGATCAATCCCGAATACGGGGAACTCATTGAGAAGAGGCTAGGCCGCACTCAACCAGGATTTGATTTCTCGTCGCCGAAGCAGATCCGGGAGGCGGCAGAATGAGCAGTATGCACCTTGGCGAGATCAATCCCGATCGAGATGTTCACCAGTCCTATCGCGAGCCACCTTCCAACCTTGAGGCCGAACAGGCTCTTCTCGGTGCGATCATGGTCAACAATCGGGCTTACGAAAAGGTCTGTGAGTTTCTGTCGCCAGAGCACTTCTTCGATCCTATCAACGGGGAGATCTACGACGCCTGCGCCTCGGTCATTGAGTCCGGGAAACAGGCCAGCCCGGTAACGCTCAAAGGCCGGTTTGACACCCATGAGGCCCTGAAGGACGAGGGCGGCGCTCAGTACCTCGTGCGCCTCGCGGCTTCTGTCATCACCGTTGTCAACGCGGAGGACTATGGCCGCACGATCTTGGGTGCGTTCCAACGCCGTCAATTGATCGACCTGTGCGAGACGGCCGTCAACCGCTGCTATTCGGACTTCCACACCGAGATCACGCCCGCCGATATCGTCGCGCCCCTCATGACCGGCATTGATGATGTGTCTGCAGGCAAGGAGCCAGCCAGCCTCGTCCATGTCACCGACGCGTTTGACAAGGCGCTTGGGGACATAGAGGCGGCGGTCAAAGGCGAGGA
Organism: Thalassobaculaceae bacterium; assembly: GCA_963691835.1. Taxonomy (GTDB): domain Bacteria; phylum Pseudomonadota; class Alphaproteobacteria; order Thalassobaculales; family Thalassobaculaceae. Next base: position 131,438 of record OY829383.1, on the reverse strand, counting down.
GGGGGCGAGGGGAGTCCGGTCGGGCATCAACGACCTGGATCACGCTGTCGGCCCGCTGTTCAACAAGCGGCTCTACATCCTCGGCGGCAGGCCCGGCATGATGAAAACCGGCCTCGCTCTCCAATACGCGTGGCGAGCCGCCAAGCAGGGTAAACGCGTGGCGTTCTTCAGCCTGGAAATGGGCCGGGAGGAATTGGCCAAGCGGCTATTCGCGATCTACGCCGGCATCTCTCAGGAAAAGCAGGACGGCGGACTTCTCGACGGGGATGACGTACGTCGTCTTGTCTTGGCCCGGCAGGAGCTCTCCGAGCTACCGCTGTGGATCGACGACGAGCCGGCACCCTCCGTCGCTCAGATCCAACAGCGCGCCCGGAAACTCTCCCGCAAGGGCAAACTGGACCTTATCATTGTCGACTATCTCCAGCTTGTGGCACCCGGCAACACGTCCCGATACCGCAACGCCAATCGGACACAGGACGTGACCGAGATCTGCGCCGGCCTCCGCCAGATGGCAAAGAATCTCGACGCGCCGGTCATTGCCCTGTCGCAGCTATCTCGCGCGCTGGAGAGCAGGGAGAACAAGCGCCCGATGATGGCCGATCTCCGGGAGTCCGGAGCGATCGAGCAGGACGCCCACGTCGTGATGTTCGTCTACCGCGACGAATATTACGCGGAGAAGGAGGAGCCGCCGCCGGGCTCCAAGCAAGACCTTATCGACGCGTGGGACGAGCGCATGGAGCGCTCTCGCAATGTTCTGGAAGTCATCGTCGGGAAGCGCCGGGGAGGCCCGCCGGGCCGGCGGTGCAATCTCCACGTCGACCTTGAGCTTGGCCGAGTTGAAAACCTGTATCGGGGGAACTGATGGCACGAATCCGATCACAGCATCCGGGGCAATGGACTGACGAGCATTTCGTAAGCATGTCCCCATTCGCACGCCTTCTGACCCTCGCACTTCGGAACGAGGCTGATGATCAAGGCATCTTCGAGTGGAAGCCGGTGACCCTTAAAATGAGGCTACTTCCGGCTGACAACGTGGATATTCAGGCCCTCTTGGAGGAACTGATCTCCAATGAGCAGGTCACGAGTTACGAAGTCGATGGCCGTAAATACGGCGCAATTCGGAACTTCTGCCGGTTTCAGAGGCCCAAGAAACCGAACTCAGTCCACCCCATCACCGACGAAATCCGAACCTATGTAGGCATGACGGAAAGTGATGCCGGAACCACGAGGACTTCATCGGCGCCGTGTTCGGAACCAGTGGGGAACCAGTTCGGAACTGGTGGGGAAAACGCGCCGCAGATGAAGGAGGTAGTAAGTAGTAGTAATACCCCCCCTACCCCCCCTGGGGGAGTTCGGAAGCGCAACAAGGCTGACTGGAAATCTGATCAGACCTTCCTCCGATGGTGGGAGGTCTGGAAGGCAAGCCCGAAGAACCCGAACGATCCGGGGCCGGCGGCGGCGCACGCAGCGTGGCTCAAGGCGATCGGTCGCGGAGTTACCGCCGAGCAAATGCTTCACGGCGCTCAATCCGCCAAGCAGCGGTTTGCCGATCAGGACACCCCGCCAGACAAGGTGCCGCATTCGCAAACGTGGCTGAACGGCGACCGTTGGTCGGCATTCGAGGGTGAAGACGAGGGGGTCAGACCCGAGGAGGAGCGGCCAAGCAACCTCATGGTCCGCAAGCAGCGCGACTACCCGCCCGAGGTCATCGACCGGCTGCGCGAAATCAAGCGGATCGACGGGATGGATGCTGCCGATGATTACGCCCGGGGCCACCTGGAGCCGGTCGGATGAGCCGCGTGACAGCGAAACAGAAAGCCGACGCACTCCTGATTGCCGGGGACGCGCTGGCCAAGGTACTGCCGGCCCGATCGAAAGCGCTGCTGCGGGAATGCCGCATGTGGCGTGAGCGGCAGGAGATCGAAGAGCGCGCGGCGGATTCCGAGAGCAAACGGTCGAGGTGATTTGATGGCAAAGCGCAAACATCGCGGCCCCCGGGCCAAGCGTGTCGATGTCGAGGGCGAGACGATCGAGATCGTGGACGACGCCACGGCAGCGCATCGGAGTTTGGTCCGAGGCGAGGCGGAGGTCGTCGGATCCACCGAGTTTTATCCGAAGCTCAAATACCTGCCAGAGGACAACGAGCGCATCGTCCGCGTGTCGTGGCCCCGGGAGGAGTTTGACCGGGCGGAGGTCGAGATCTACCGCACGCCAGAGCGATCCGTCTCAGGCCGGCGGGAGAGGCACGAGATCGTCTTCGCGCTGCCCGAGGTTTGGACCGCTGCGGACGTCTGGGGGTGGTTGATTTTCGGTCTGGTGGCGGAGTGGGGAGAGGCTGCGGACGGCCCGTCGATCGCGTCGTACACATGGATGACGGCGGGCGATCAGAAGGAAATTGACCCGTCACTCGTTGACTCCCCGTACAAGCCCACGCCCGAGGAATTGGATCTGGCGCGCTGGGTCTTGGAAGTCTTCCCGAGTTTCATCCCGGCCACGTTCATGTACCAACGCGTGGCCATCCGCAAACGGCTGGCCGGCCTCAGTTGGCGCAAGCTGGCCGTGGGTATTGGCCGGTCTCCGAACGATCGGCGCGGCCCCAAGCGCGCGGTGAAAGCAGGTCTCGACGCCATCGCCCGGCACCTCACGCGCTACGGCCCGGATGTGTGGCCGCGAATCAAAGGCGTGAAATACCGCGTTTACGACGACAGCACCGAAATCAGTGGTGCTCAAACAACATCTAGGGATACCGCCGCTTAGGAGATCAATATGTTTGACATTCGACCCGGAATGCACCACCCTTCATGCCACGGCTTCGCCAGTGCGTTCGGTAGCACACGTTCGCAGGGCGGAGTCAGGCATTTTCCTCGCTTTCCGGTTCTGGTCGGCGTCCGCTTCTGGCGGGTGCTTACGTCAGTTTTGAGCGCCGGCCAGCGCTGGAGCGAGGTGATGCGATTGCGGCACTCCCGCTGGTATCGACGTCTACCGCCATCGGTGATCCGCACTGAGCCCCGGCAGCGCCTCTGCATTTCCGCACGCGCCCGGGGTAGAGATCCGGAGACAATGTCCAGAAACACTGCCCTCACGTGGCTACTGGTCGCGTGGTTCTTGCTGATGTGCGCGTACCTCGCCACGGCCGAGGCTCAGACACGGCGGCAAGCGTGCGCCGGTCGAGACGACGTTATCGCACACCTGAAAGCCAAATTCGGGGAAGAGCGCGCAAGCCTCATGCTGGACGCACAGGGAAACCTGCTGGAGATGTTCAGCAACCACGAGACGGGTTCTTGGACGCTGACGGTCACTCTACCGGGCGGGCCGACATGCGTGATGAACAGCGGTGAGCATTTCTTTGCCGAGCCGACCAAGCCGGAAGGGGGATCGTTGTGACCGATCGAGCGATATCGCCCAGCTCAAAGGAGAAGAGGGGATGACCACCGCCAAGTCATTCACCTATCAGGTCGAGCCAGTCATCAACGGCTACGTGCTCCGGGTCACCGTTCCGGACAATGCTGCCATCGAGCAGGAAGGTACGAACCACGGCGCTCATGCCGCCGTGGTCTGTAAGGACCAAGCGGAACTGCTGGCGGCAATTGAAAGCCTACTCCCATCGGGGAGCGTCCAGGGCGGAATGAGGGTTTGGCCGATGGTCAAGACTTACCCCCGCGTCCTAAACGACGAAGAGATCGGCTCGTTACTGGGGTTTGATGATGATGATGATGATGGGGCTGCATGACCATTGGTAAACCCGCCAAGAAGGGACGCGGCCGCCCATCGTCCTACAAGCCTGAGTACGCAGAGCAGGCACGACAGCTTGCCCGGCTTATGATGTGCTTTTTACCTGGATGATGTTTCGGTTGTGTTGGCTGCACCGTCCTTATGCCCCCACGGCTCAAGCCGGTGATAGAGCGCACGGCATGCCAGGGCGACGGTTTGATTGATGGCTGTCTTTCCAAGCACCCATCCGTTTACGGTATTGACGTGTACGCCGAGAGCGACGGATGCCTTTTTTTGGCTGATGCGCATGATTTTGAGCCAATCCTTGAATTCTTCGGGGGTCATAGGTACCTTTCTTGAAGGGAGGCGGAGTTGAGTTCCGCCGAGGCGGGTGCCGGGTTTTCCCCGACACCCTAGGGTTTAGAACTCGATTGTCAGGGTTAGGTGCCAACCAAACAGCCTGACATCGAGAACCACCCTCCTCGGGGATCTCATTCTTAGCCTCCTTTCTTGTTTGTCCGGGCAGCCCACCCACCCTGTCGACAATTACTTTATCTCATAAAATATGTGATAAAACAACGAAAAAACACCCCATTATTGGTGTTTTCGAGAGGTGGGGAGAGGACGCCTTCCGACGTGGGCGCTCAGTTCAAACCGAGCTTTGAAAGAGCTCCGATCTCCCGCTGCCATTGGCGGTTCAGCGACCGGAGTTGATGACCGCCGCCTAATGGCGCGATCCAGTAGGAGGGAGACGACACTGTATGTGGCTCGGAGGCCACCTCAGCCAAATCGTTTTTTCATGCGCTCGATCTGCTCCGGCGTGCCATCGAAGGTGTAGCCGTCGCGTGTCTTCTTCATGCGCACGCCGGGACCCGCCGCCCTTTTTAGGCTGTCTTCGACATGCTTTTCCACGCTCTGCGTCAGCTCTCGCTGAAGCTGCGAATTGGATGTAATTTTGCGGCCGTTGAACCGCATTTCTATGCCCGCCATGGGGTTTCTCCTTTCGTATCAACCCTTCGGAGGGAAGGGATCGTCGCCGTAGGTGTTGCGCTCACGAATGCGACCATTCTCACCATGGATAAGCATCTCGCTCCGCTGGCGAATGGCGGTCTCGCGCGCGGCCGCGATGGCTTCGCGCTGAGTGCCGTGGACGGAAGTCGCACGGCTGTTCCCCGCACCTTTCACTGCCCAACCGCTCTCATGCGGGACAACATGTTGATTCTTCTTAGACATTTTTGACTCCTTATGTCGATTCTGATTGACGAAATGCCAACCATGTGTTTAAATCTATCTCAAAATATAGCGTTTATCAACCACAAGAATAACCGCCGGGAGAGGACCATGTTCGGACAAAGGCTCAGGCTGGCCCGTAAGCGGGCGGGCCTATCCATGCAGGCGCTTGCAGAGCGCGTGACCCCTAGCGTTTCGGCGCAGGCAATCAGCAAATACGAGGCGGACAAGATGATGCCGTCCTCGGCTGTGCTGGTCGGCCTGGGCAAGGCGCTCGGCGTGTCCTTGGACTTCCTGCTGGGTGGACAAGTCGAAGCCTTGCAGAGTGTGGAATGGCGGAAGAACTCGACTGCCTCGGCGCAGGACCGCGCGATGGCGGAAGCGCTCGTGATCGAGAAGCTCGAAGATTACCTTGCCATCGAAGACATCCTCGATCTCCACGCGGCCGACGATCCTTTCGCGGCTCTGCGCGTGGATCATTTGGAGAATGAACCGGCCATCGACGCGAAGGCGCGGGAAGTTCGAAAGAAATGGAGGCTTGGGATCGACCCCATTCCGAGTATGACCGCGCTCCTCGAAGACAAAGGCCTCAAGGTCATCGAAGCTGAGCTGCCGGAGAGGATCAACGGACTCGCGTGCCATGTTGAGAGGGCGGATGCGGCCCCGACCGAAGTGATCGTGGTCGCGCGACAAACCAATGTAGAGCGCAAACGGTTCAATCTGGCTCATGAGCTCGCGCACAGGATCATCACCGCAACCGGAAACCCTTTGATCAAGAAGGAACCAGCGATGAACCGGTTCGCGGGAGCCTTCCTGATCCCTCGCGAACATTTAGAGGAGGAGGCGGGCAAGAACCGTCACGGCATGACCTGGATTGAGATCATGCGGCTGAAACGCACCTACGGTGTTTCCGCCGCAGCGATGCTGGTTCGACTTGGCCAGGTCGGTATCCTATCGAAGTCGGCGATTGAGTATGCCTTCAAGACCTACGCGCGGAGTTGGCGGCGTGAGGAACCGGAGCCGATCGGTCCCGGCGAAGGCTTCGCAGCGTTCGAGAAGCCGCAGCGTTTCGAGCGCTTGGTCTGGCGCGCGCTTGGAGAAGAGCTGATTTCTCCGGTGCGAGCGGCGCAGATGCTTGGGCTCCCCTTGAGTATCGTCGAGCGTGACATCAGGGGGCCGCGCGACCAGTGACCTGTGTTGTCGTCAACGACGCATCCTGCCTGATCGACTTGAAGAAGGGGCAACTGCTGCATGTTCTCATGCGGTTGCCTTATCGCTTCATCGCGCCTCTCCCGATCCGGGAGGAAGAGCTCCTGGATTTCACGCCGCAGGAGTGGCGGATGCTCGAAGACGGTGGCCTCGGTACGTATGATCTACCCGGCGCGGAAGTTGCCCAGGTACTCGCCCTGAAACGGGAACACAGCCGATTGTCGGCGAACGATTGCTTTGCCTTGGTGACAACGACCTGCCACGAGGATGCAATTCTCTTGACCGGAGACGGCCTTCTCAGAAAAGTCGCCACGGCTCGCGCCGTGCGGGTCCATGGCGTCCTGTGGATTATCGACGAACTGCACGCGGCGGAAGCGTGTGAGATCGAGCTACTCGTTTCCGCCCTTGAAGGCTGGCGTGCAGATGATGCCGTTTTCCTTCCCGTCGCCGAAATCGACAAACGCCTCCGATGGCTACGGGGCACCTGATCTCGTGCAGCTTCCCGATATGAGCGGTCTGTTCCGGCTGGGCGCAGAACGACACCCTAAGCTACCCAGTCCCGTACAAATCAGTGCAGTGGCTTGTCGGGCAAGTTGTCTATTGTCGTTGATGCACCCGCATAAGGCGGGGCCGGGGTGTTCGAGCACCCCGAACCGCGAGAGTAGACCTCGCCCGGCAGAACCGGCCGCCACCGTGCACGGCGGTTCGAGACTACGAGGGCATGACAGGTGGAGTCGATACGATGTGTCTCATGTGGCCGTAAGCTGGCCCGTGTGGCGATGACGGGTGTGATCGAAATCAAGTGCCCACGATGTGGGGCTATCAACGAGACAGAGCGCCCCGGAGCGTCTTCGAATGGAGGCGCGAATGACGCTGATCAAAATCGCTAGGGGCGGCATAGCACCTTACTTCGGCGGCAAAGCAAGGCTTGTTGGGCGAATCAGACAGCTCATAGAAAGCCACCCACACACCTGTTACGCGGAGCCCTTTGTCGGCATGGGTGGGGTGTTCTTTGCGCGCCGAGAACGAGCGAGATCCGAGTGGTTGAACGACGCCAACGGGGACATCACGAACCTCTTCAAGTGTCTGGACCGCCACCTCAATCCGTTGGTCGATCTGCTTCAATACAAGCTGCATTCCCGAGCCGACTTCGAGGCTTTGAAGCGCGCGGACCCAGCCGGAATGACCGACCTTGAACGAGCAGTACGGTTTGTCGCGCTACAATACATGTCTTACGGCGCAAAGCTGATCAATCGCAGTTTCCGTCGTTCGACGACTGGCGCCGCCCAATTTGCGCCTGACCGTTTGCGCGAAAGGTTCAGACTTCTATCCGATCGCCTCTCTGGCGTGGGGATTGAGAACGTGGATTTCGAGGAGTTCATTCTTCGGTTCGATCGCCCGAGTACGCTTTTCTATATAGACCCGCCATATGTCGGACGTGAGAAGGAATATCTAGCCGACTATTCAGGACAGGATCACGAACGATTAGCGCACATCCTTAGGGATGTTTCGGGCTCGTGGATATTGTCGATCAACGACGCGCCAGAGATCCGCGAGATGTACGATCGCTATCGGATCGACGATGTCGACGTCGCCTACTCTGTTGGGTCGACAAAAGGTCGCCGATATACCGAGTTGCTGATCAGCAACTTCGTTAGCACCTGACGGTAGAGGACGGCTGATCGGGTAGGGTTTCTTTCTGCTGTAGATTTCAAATGACGCCCACTAATCTGGTCGCAGCCTGCCGACGGATCGAAGAGACGGAAGCAGCCGAGGGGTGATTGATGCCAACCAGCCCACCCCGCCTCCGCCCCTCACGATCAGGCAAGGCCAGGGGCAGAGAGCAGGACAAGCGCCGTCGCGCTCACCAGCCATGGCGAGCCTGGTACAAGACCGCTCGCTGGGCTCGACGGAGAGCCAGCCAGCTCACCACCGAACCGCTGTGCCGCTTCTGCAAGGACGAGGGCCGGACGACAGCCGCAGAGGTGGCCGACCACGTCATCCCCCACCGTGGGGACGAGCGGCTGTTTTTTGAGGGCGAGCTGCAGTCGCTCTGCAAGCGGTGCCATGACAGCACCAAGGCGAGGATAGAGCGCGGGGGATCGATGCCCGGATGTGATGAGGACGGCCTACCGCTCGACCCCTCGCATCCATGGCGCCGGGACAAGTAGCGGCTTGCACTTATTTCGCAGGGGCGCGAGCGTCCGAGCACGGGGGTAGGGGGGGTCAAATCTCTGGGGCCTTTGCCGCCCGGGACCGGCGCGGGGGTCAAATTTTTACGCGTGCAAAATAAAATTCCGCAGCGAATTAAAAATTCCTGGGGCCGCAATGAAATGGTTAGGAGGGCCCCATGCCTAGAAAAGGCAGAAAGCCGGAACTGCCTTCAGACAAGGAGAAGCGGGGTACGCTTCAGCCGTCTCGCGACACCTACGAGGTCCTTACAACGCCCGTTGGTGTTGTCCGGATGCCTGACGGTCTTCCAATGGAGGCACATGACATCTGGGACGAGTATGCAGACATCTGCATGTCCATGGGCACATTGAAGGCGGCAGACGTTCACAGCTTTGCGCAATGGTGCGTGCTGACGGCGCAGATCCGGATGACTTGGACTGACATTCTCGGGGCGCCGGTTCCAGCGTCGACGCTTCAGCAGTGGCGGACACTTGGAGAGATGTTCGGCCTTGCTGGTGAAAAGTCGCGCATCGTCCTGAAGGTCAAAGAGGCATCGGCGTCGAAGCAGAACCCTTGGGCAAATCATGGCCGAAAATCGTGACTATGTGTCGGTTGCAACGGCCTACGCTAAACAGGCGGTGCGTGATCGCAAGGGAAAGAGGTTCTGCAAATGGGTTCAGCTTGCGGCAAAGCGGCACCTCAACGACCTGAAGCGGAAGCGCTGGCCATATGAGTTTGACGAATGGCACGCGAACGACGTCTGCGGTTTTGTTGAACGGCTGCCCCACGTTGAGGGCGTTTGGGATACGGCAACGATCACGCTGGAGCCGCCGCAGATCTTCATGCTGACCGTCATCTTCGGGTGGCGCCGAAAGTCGGACGGCGGCCGACGGTTCACCTCCGTCTACATCGAGATGGCGCGAAAAGGGGCCAAAAGCACCCTCACAGCTGCGGTCGCTCTCTACTGCTTTGTGTGTGAGGGTGAGGTTGGCCCGCAGATCATTATTGGGGCAACGACTGGCGAGCAGGCTGGAAAGGTCTTTGAGCCAGCCAAGCGAATGGTCGAACGTGCCCCGGGCTTTGCAGATTACTTCGGGCTGAAGGTTTGGGCTCGATCGATTGAATCGAAGCAGAATGGCGGCTTCATTCAGCCAATCAACGCGAGGGGAAAGACGCAGGACGGCTGGAACCCTCATATGGGCGTCCTTGATGAGTTGCACGCCCACCTAACCCGAGCGTTGTTCGACGTCATCAAGTCCGCGTTTGGTTCGCGAAAGAACCCACTGCTTTGGGTGATCACCACGGCTGGCTTCGATACTAACGGGGTCTGCTTCGAGCAACGGATCTACGTCACCAAAATTCTAAAGAGAGTGATCGAAGCCGAGCATGCGTTCGGGATCATCTTCACGCTTGATGAAGGGGATGATCCCTTCGACGAAAGCAACTGGATCAAGGCCAATCCGATGCTTGGGATCACTCCGAGTATGGATTGGATGAGATCCGAGGCGAAAGACGCTCTTGCCTCCCCAGCGGCCGAAGGTGGTTTCAAGACCAAGAACCTGAACATCTGGATGAATGCAGCCTCGGCATGGCTGAACTATGAGCAATGGAAGAAATGCGGTGACGCCGGGCTGGATTGGCCAGCTTTCGAGGGCTTGGAAGTCCACATCGGCGCGGACCTGGCGGATAAGGACGACATAACGGCCGTGGCCGTTGCGGCGATCGATGCGGATGGTCGCCTGATCTGCAAAACCCGGTTTTGGCTGCCCGAAGCCGTTCTCGATCATCCGGATCATGCCGAAGGCCGCGGACCAGCCCCATACAGGACCTGGATCAGGCAGGGACACCTTGAAACGACGCCTGGAGACTGGGTGGACCACAACGAGATTGAGGCCTGGATCCGCGAATTGATCGAGGTGCATTCGGTCCGAAAGGTCACCTTCGACCAGTTCGCGGCGGCACAAGCCATGGCATCCCGCCTCAACGAGGACTTGGCGACACCAGATCGGCCGATCGCGGCAATCCTACACAAGAGTGCGAAGAACGTAACGGACCCAGCCAAGGAGCTGGAGGCCAGGGTGAAGGCGGGGCCAGGAAAGCTCCGACACGACGCCAACCCGGTGATGGATTGGATGGCATCAAACGTCGTGGTTTCGCGCCGGCGGGACGAAACGATCCTGCCGATCAAGGAGACCGAAATGTCTCCGAACAAGATCGATGGGATTGACGCGCTGGTGAACGCCATGGCGCCGATCGTGTTTCCGGGAGAGTCCGAAGGCCCCTCCGTCTACGAGACGCGAGGGCTGTTGGTCCTATGAGGAGAAACTGAATGCCTGCAATTCCACCCGAAAGCAGCCGCATGGTGGTTTCGATTGATTTGCGAGACGTGATGGCGGTCGTCGGCGTTGCGACTATCGTGGCCGGTGGGTTTTGGCTTCATCCTGCGGTTGGGACGATGCTCCTCGGCGGCGGGGCGGTAGGGGCCGCGTTGTACCTCGCAAAGCCGCGAGGCTAACGTCATGGCGGGCTTCCTCGCTACGATGCTCGCCACGGGCGCCAGCCAGAGACCGCCCCCCGAAACATCGGACTACTGGTACGAGCCTTTCTCGCCAACCACAGCGTCGGGCATTCGTGTTTCCGTTAAGAATGCCCTTACCGTTCCGGCGGTTCGGCGGGCTTGGACGGTTCTGGCGGGGGCGATCGCCTCCTTGCCGCTACACCTTCATCGTAAGACTGAGCGTGGCAGTGAGGTCGCACGGGACCATCCGGTGGACGAGCTTATCCACCGTCGGCCAAGCGCCGGGATGTCCGCATTCAAGTTCTGGCACTCCATGGCCGGGAGCCTGATCTTCTACAACCACGCTTATGCGGAGATACGCCCGAGCCGAAGAGGTGCGATCGGAGGTTTGGAGTTCCAACCGCCGGAAAACGTAGCTCGGGTAAAGCTGTCGAACGGGCGAATGGCATACGACTTCTCAGACCCAGACACGGGGCGGGTGCGGCGGTTGCTGCCAGAGGAAGTCTTTCATATCCAGGGACCATCAATTGGCGGCATAGACGAATCGGTGATTGAGCACGGCCGCGACACAGTCGCCAACGCTATCGCCTTGACAAGGTACATCGGGCGCCAATGGAAGAATGGGGCGCGGCTATCGGGAGTGCTTGAACACCCGGGCACGGTCAGTGGGGAAGAGGGAGCCCAACGGCTAAGGTCAGACTGGAAGCGCATCTTTTCGGGGATCGACAATGCCGGCGCCACTGCCGTCCTAGAGGAGGGCATGAAATTCCGCGAGATCTCACAGAAGAACGTCGACGCTCAACTCTTGGAAAGCTGGACGATGAGCGTTCAGGAGATTGGACGTCTTTTTGGCGTCCCGTCCGTACTTCTTGGGCATGCGGACAAGACCAGTACTTATGCGTCGGCTGAGCAGTTCCTGATTTCCTTCGTAGTTCACTCATTGGGTCATTGGCTTAAGTGCATTGAGGCGGAGATCAATGCGCAACTCGTCCTAAGGCCCCGTGAGTACTACGCAGAGTTTGCTGTTCAAGGCTTGTTGCGAGGCGATCAGCCCGCTCGATCGGACTTCTATCAGAAGGGCATCCAGTCCGGATGGCTGTCGCCGAACGAGGTGCGGGCGCTTGAGAATCTACCTGAGCGAGAGGGTGGTGACGTGCTGTTCCGCCCATTGAACGTTGAGCCCGTTGGCGGGCCCGCAAGGCCAGCTGTGCCGGCTGGCTACATGCAGCACTCCAGCGGACTTCTAGTGAGGGCATGAGAATGACGGTTTATCCGCGAATCCTAATGGAATTCACCAATACGCCGTTGGCGATCATGCCGGAGAAGTTGGAGATCGTAGCAGGCTTCATGAATGACCAGCTTCAAGGTGTCAAATACGACGAAGCCGCAATTCAGGCGGTTACCTCAAGCCGGCAGGCCGGCAGCGTCGAGGGCAGCGCGACTGCACTGATCCCGATATATGGAACCATCAGTCACCGCATGAACCTCGTGAAGAGAGTATCCGGGGGCACCTCTACCCAGATGGCTGCAGCAGCACTTCGTGAGGCGGTACAGGACCATCGCGTATCGGACATCGTTCTGGAGATCGACTCTCCTGGCGGGGCAGTCTCTGGCGTTGCTGAGCTTGCCGTAGAGATCTCCACTATCGCCAAGGCGGGCAACAAAAAGGTCATCGCACATGTAAACAGCTTGGCGGCGTCTGCAGCGTATTGGCTGGCCTCACAGGCCAACGAGATAGTGGTAACGCCCTCCGGGGAGGTCGGGTCGATCGGCGTCTACATGGTTCATCGGGACCATTCGGGAAAGGAGAAATCCGAAGGCGTGAAAAGCACCATCATTTCAGCCGGTGAGTACAAGGCAGAGATGAATTCGCTGACCCCGTTGAGCGAGGGCGCGAGAGAGTATCAGCAAAGCCGCGTCGATGAGGTTTATCAGGCTTTTACTGAAGCAGTTGCAGAGGGTCGGTCCCATGCGACCGGCCGACAGATCACCGGCGAAATGGTGCGCTCAGACTTCGGGCGGGGCCGTGTTGTCGGGGCCCAAAAAGGGCTGGGCTTAGGGATGGTCGATCGCATCGAAACCCTTGAGCAAACGCTGTCCAGGATTGCCAGCGATCGAAAGCCGGACATGGCCGCAAAGCGTCGGGCACGCGCATTGGCGATGGTCGCGATCTAAGCGCTCCCCGCAAGGGATCTAGCCCTATCGCGCCTTGGGCAAGCGCAACGGACGCCGGCTCCAATTGGAGTCGGCATTTTTTGTGAAAGGGCGATGACATGCCTCGAATTCATGAACTGCGAGACGCGAAGGCGGCGAAATACCAGGAGCTAAGGGCGCTCGATGAATTGGCCAATGCGGAGGCACGCGACCTGTCCGCGGAAGAGCAGGTGAGGTTCGATGCAGGCATGGCGGAGTGCGCTCGCCTAGGTGCGGCGATTGAGCGCGAGGAAGCGCTGATGGAAGGAGAACGATCGCTAGAGGGGATTGAGATCGGGGCAGCAGCAATAGCGTCCGACCCTGTACCAGAGGCCGCTAAGGAGGGCCGGTTCAACTCCTTGGGCGAAATGCTTCAGGCGGTTGCCCATGCTGACGGCGAGTATTCCACTCGTGACGAGTGGGACGCCCGGCTAAAGGATCTCTTTGTCCCCTCCAAGGGCTACGAGGCCGCGAGCGGCGCCTCTGGGGCCAATGAGTCGACGCCGTCTGAAGGTGGGTTTGCGGTTCAAACCGACCACGCATCGGGCATTCTGGAGATGGCGCATGACGCGGGACAGCTGCTGTCCCGGGTCAGGCGGATCCCGCTTTCCACCAATGCCAACGGTGTAAAGATACTTGGTGTTGACGAAAGCAGTCGGGCTGACGGGCAGCGCTGGGGGGGCGTGCGTACCTACTGGGCGAACGAAGCCGCTACTGTGGCGGACAGCAAGCCGAAGTACCGTGAGATTGAACTCCGTCTGAACAAGTTGATGGGGATCGGCTACACGACTGACGAACTGCTATCCGATGCCGCAGCGCTCGACAGCGTTATGCGCCGAGCCTTCGCGGAGGAGATCGAGTTCAAGACTGAGGAAGGGATATTCGCCGGAACTGGCGCTGGCCAAATGCTTGGCTTCATCAACTCTGGCGCACTTATCACTGTCGAAAAGGAGGGTGGCCAAGCGGCAGGCACCATCACAACGCCGAACATCTTGAACATGTGGTCCCGTATGCCGGCACGTCTTCGCCGCTCGGCTGTCTGGTTCGTGAATCAAGACGTTGAGACGCAGCTATACCAGCTCACTCTGGGGGGTGGAGCGGGCATGGTTCTTCTTTACCGCCCTCCGGGCGTCGAAGGCCCAAACGTGAACAGCCCCTTTGGCACTCTATTTGGCCGGCCGGTTATTCCGATCGAGCACGCCGCGACATTGGGCACGGCAGGCGACATCACGCTCATGGACCCGTCCCAGTACTTGATGATCGACAAGAATGGGGTGCAAGCCGACACGTCCATGCATGTCCGCTTCTTGTACAACGAGATGACGTTTCGGATCACCTATCGGGTAGACGGCCAGCCCGCGTGGCGGCTTCCGCTAATGCCTAAGAATGGGGCCAATACCCACTCCCCCTATATCGCGCTTCAGACTCGCGACTAATCCACGCCACGCGGCACAATTCAGCAAAAAATGGAGAAGTGAAATGCAGGGCATTACTCTGTCCGAGCAGGGCCATGTTGTGAACGCCCTTCCTCCGGCCGACGCTAATGGAGGCCTGACTTCCGCGCGTTGGAAGATGAGCGATTGGCGACATGCGTCGATCATCGTATCAATCGGCAACTCAACGGCCTCATCCACGATTACCGTTAAGGAGTGCTCGGCTGCGGCTGGCGGAGAGGCAATTGCGATCCCGTTCGCCTACTACTCACAAGAGGTTGTTGGCGGGGACGTGCTGTCTGGTCAATTGCGCGCATCTTCTGGCGGTCTGTTGGCATCGTCCAACAGCAGTATCTTCTATGTCGCCGAGGTGGATGCAAGGGAGCTCTCCGATGGGTTTCCCTATCTTGAAGTCACCGTCGATCCGGGCGCCAATTCGGTGATTGTCGGGGTTCAGATCGTGCTGACGGGCGGCCGTCACATCGCCGCCTCTTCACCGACCGTTCTGGCATAATCCCATGAAGAGAGTTCGTCAGTTGGTTGGCCCGCAAGCGGGCCAGATCGTCGAGATGCCTTTCGCGGTTGCGGGGGCATGCTTGGTGGCCGGAACTGCGCAAGAGCCAGATAAAGACGTAAGGATTCCGGGTCGGGTCATCTCATCCGATCCGGCAGCGCTTGGACGCAATGAAGACGACACAAAGCCTTCAGGGGATGAGGGCGATGCGGGGAAGGATGCCTCCAAGGCCGAGGATCTGACGTCTGATCCGGATAGTGGCGGCGGCGATGATGTCAGCCACGCTCAGCCTAAGACGGCCCCCCAACCCAAGGCATCGAAGAAGTGACCTACACATTGCTCACGCCCCCGGTGGCGCTCCCGGTTACGACCAAAGAGGTGAACGATCACCTCAAGGTTGGGGATGAGCCTCCGGACCAGGTGCACATCAAGGCTCTAACCCGAACGGCTGTGAGCTATCTTGATGGGCGGGATGGGTACCTCGGACGGGCTGTCATGAGCCAGACATGGACCAAGACGTTTCATTCGTTCGAAGACCCATTAACCCTCCTTCCTCATCTGACCCTCCGCCTTCTGCCGGTCACCTCGATCGTTTCGATCAAGTACATGGATCCGGCCGGCACGGTGCAGACGCTGCCTGCAGCGGACTACACACTAACGAATATCGGTGGGTGGCCCACCGTGGTGCCCGGTTACGGCAAGTCATGGCCTATGACGCGGGACCACGTCGACGTTGTGACCGTGACGTTCAGCGCCGGGTCGGCTGAGGCGCCGCCGGCCGCGATCAAGCAAGCCGTCCTTTTGTTGGTTGGGCATTGGTACAAGAACCCTGTCGCCGTCAGCGATGGGGGCAGCGTGCCAGTGGAGATGCCGTTTGGCGTCAAGGCGCTGTTGGCCCCCTATCGGGTGCGAGGCTTCGTATGAGGGGGATGCAGCCCGGCCGGCTGACCGAGTACGTCACCATCCAACGAGCATCGTCGGACGTGGACGACGAGGGTGGTGAGATCGATGTTGTTGAGGACGTCGCTCGGGTGTGGGCGGAAATCCGGCCGCTAAGTGGCCGCGAGCGGATGCAGGCTGGGCAGATCGCCGCGCCAGCCAACTACCGAATGACGATCTACCGGCGCGATGACCTGACGGAAGACATGAGCGTCGTGTGGGGCAAACACACCCTCAACATCGCCTTTATCGGCCGAACCAGTCAGATGGAGCGGTTTATGAGCCTTGACTTGATCATGGGAGTGCCGACATGAGCTCCGGTATCCGCGGGGTAACCAAACTGCGCCGCACGTTCCGCCGTTTGGAAAAGGAAACTGTGGAGCCGGTCCGCAAGGCCCTGCGCGACGGGGCGGAGGCGATCAAGCTCGACGCCGTGGCCCGTGCGCCGATCGATGACGGCGATCTGGTGCGCGCGATCGACCACAAGATCTCTTCGGACGGCTTGACCGTCGTCATCGGCCCGGGAGCCAAGGCCGCGGAAATCGTGCGTCGGCAGCGCGGATCCGCATTCGCCACCCGAACGGCGGATCGCCCGGTACGCTTGTCCGCTCGGAACAAAGACCTGCTGTGGCAGTTCTACAAAGGCTATTGGCACGAGTTCGGGACCAAGGGATCGCCGAAGCACAACATCCCGCCGATGGCCGCCAGGCCATTCATGGGCCCGGCGTACCGAGTGAATGAAGGGTACCTGAAAGCCGAGGTATCACGGGCGGTGAAGGCCGCGCTCGCCCGTGCTGTGCGGGGCTAGGCGATGGTTGACCGCTTCGGCGCGGCTCGGAAGGCTGTCTACCAGGCGCTCCACGATGGGATATCCGTGCCCGTCTATGCCGGGACCGCACCACAGAGGGCCGAGTATCCATATGTCACCATCGACCAGTTCGACGTTTCCGACGCGAGTGGTCTGACCGCCCCCCGCGACCGGTTGTTTGTGAATCTCACCGTATGGTCCACAAAACGAGGCCATAGTGAGGTCGGCGCAATCCTTGAGCTGATCCAACAGACGCTCCACCGGAAGCGCTTGCCAATGGACGAGGGGTGCATGGTCAAGATGACCATCCGGTCCCGCGTAACCCGCCCGGATGCAGACGGTGAGTCCTTCATGGGCACCGTCGTGGCCGAGGCTGTCCTTCAGAACTGACAAGACCTCCAAAACGGAGTTGCGCCCATCCCGCGCCTTGGGCAAGCGCATCCGGCCGTCATTGGCCGAAACACTAGGAGTCCATGAAAATGGCTGTTGATAGCAATGCCGGAACCAAGGTGTTCATCGGCGCGGTGGCGGCGGACACGGTCGTCGATAAAGACGGGTTCGAAGCTCTGTCCTATGTCGAGATTGGCGAGATCGAGAGCGCGGGCGGTTTCGGCGACACCGCATCGACTCAGAACTTCACGGCACTGAGCGACCGCCGGGTCCGGAAGATCAAGACGACTTTCGACGCCGGAACGATGGACATCACGTGCGGATACGATCCGAGCGACGCCGGGCAGAACGCGCTCCGAGCCGCACTGCTGTCGGACGACAACTACGCCATCAAGATCGAGTTCGACGACGGCACAAGCTCGGGCACGACCTTCTATTATCGGGGCCTGGTTACCTCGGCGAACATCGACTCGGGTAATGCGGAGAACGTCATCCGCCAGACCTTCCAGGTTCAACTCAACAGCGCGGTTGTTCAGGTCGCGGCCGCCTGATTGGAGATAAGCAATGACGAGTAATCTCAACGGCGACAACGTCGTCATCGAAACCGCCGGCAAAACCTACACCCTGAAGCCCACGCTGAAGGCATCAATGCGTCTCGACAAAGAGCTTCGCGGATTCCAGCAGGGTCTTCGCGACCTAATGGCTCTGAAGCTTCATACCGCGTTTGTTATCGTGACTGTCGGAGCGGGCATCCGGGGTGAGGACGACATCAAGAAAATGCAGGAAGACCTTTATGACTTCGGCATTGTGAAGCTCTCGGGGCCCTGTGCGGAATACCTCGGCATTCTGATGAACGGGGGAAAGCGGCCAGATGAGAACGAGGGCATTGCTTCGGACGATGAGGACGACGCGGGAAACGACTGACCCAGGAAGAGTACTGGACCCAGCTCTTTGAAATCGGGACCGGGGTCCTCGGGTGGACGCCGAAAACCACGATGAAGACCCCGATCCCTCATATCCTAACAGCGTATGAAGCAAGGGTGGAGTGGGTCCAGAAGACCTCTCCCATGGGCCTTTTCGGCGGCAAAACGAAACCAAAGGAAAAGACCCGAGCGGCAAAAGACGCGGAGTTGTTCACGTTCCTTCAGGCGCGCTCAATATGAAAAACAAAGAGAGAACACGAAGCGAGGGCGCCCCGATTTGAGGCGCCCTCTTTCGTGCATGCGTCGGTGAGTGGTACGATTATGTACTGACGGACATCGATAACCTGTTGGAAAATATAGCTCCCCAAAACTGGGGAGCCATATTGGCCGCCGGTCGCTCGTATTGGAGAGCAGGGCTAACTCGTTTCCAAGGTTTTCACCGGAACGGGGGAAAACTTCGGCAATTCGGGCTGCCGAGATCTCGGCAGCTATATTTTTCAGAGACTTGCGCGCCGCTTCATCTCTACAAATCGGTTGACCGACAACGGATAGTGGGTGGCTCCGCAGTTTTGAGGAGCTAGATTTTTCAGGGAGTTAGTGGCATCAAGGCCGCCTTTAGGCTGTTTGGTGGTATCGCGCCATGCTACGCCCCTTTGACTGCGAGCAATGTGGCTCCTGCATTTTCAGGAACCTCTGATTCCATTAGTCATTTTGCAGATTGCACGATGGCTCCTCAGAATTGAGGGACCAGCCTTACCAGCAAGTTATTGATAAACAATGCTGCTGAAAATTCAGCAGCCGAAAGAATCGCGCCGACGCCATCCTCTGCCGGTCAGCTGCCCGGACGTGGAGCTTGGCCAGGGTCTCAAGCGCCCCCTCGATGAGCCCTGAGACGCCGTCGCGGTTGTAAGCCGCCCGGCCCCGCAAATCGCACAAAAAAACAATTAGTTAAAGAGGAAAAGCATGCATCAACCGGCACCCCCCCCCGTTAAAGGGTGTTGCGAGATATCGGTACGTGACGGAGATGAAATCGCAGGCGGCCTCATCAGGTTGACAAACAACATCAACGCCTCAGAAAACCGCATTCTCAGTTGACAATTTCTTCTCTGAGATTGACGCGGCGGCCACATGGATTGACGTGAGGGGTGTCGCCCGCAACATGGCGAGTGACAACTCAAGGCTTTTGTGGGACAAGGTCAACTGAGAGGTTCGTTATGTTGCGATTTCAGTTTGACGAAAGGAAGGGTGTGGAGACGCTGACCTATGTCGCGTCGAAATGGCCAGAATTAACCGCATTTTACGCAGCTAAGATAATTTTTTTCGCCGAAAAACAGCACCTTAATAGGTATTCGCGCCCGATCATCGGTGACACCTTCGTTGCCATGACGAACGGCCCGGTGCCTTCGACGCTCTATGACTTCATTAAAGGCAAACTTGACCAGGCCGGAGACCCCGATGCGATTATCGCTGCGCTTTTGATCAAGAGTGGCCCCTATCTGCGCATAGCTGCCAAGCGCGCCCCGGACTTGGATGCGCTGTCGCCGAGCGATCTGGAATGCCTGGACGAAGCGATAGCGTTTTGCCGTGGCCATGGCTTTGGCGTATTGTCGGGATTAACGCATCAAGAGCGCGCTTGGTTTGAAGCGGCTGTCAATGGCCCTATGGACTATGAGCATATGATTGAAGGTGACGATCGGGAAGTCATCGTTGCCGAAGCGCAAGAGTTTGCGAGCTATGGTGTTTTGTGATTGTCGTACACGTTTACGTCATCTACACGACGCTCACCCGTCCGCCAAAAGACAAGATCGCCCTTTGCATTTGCGCGGCTGAAAACCTCTTTTTCTGGATAAACACGAACCCTCAGCGCCACGGTAGCGGCCAACTTCATCTTGTCGCTACTGATCATCACGCGCTTTCGAAAGACTGTTTTCTTGATTGTTCCCGCGTGACGACCTTCGCGCCACGCGAGATGGGCGACGCCAAACACCGTGGCGCTATCTCTGCGGACCTTGCCCGGCGGGTAGTACAGTTCCTGCAAGATGACCCGCCAAGAACCTTGTCGCCTCGCTTCGTGAACCTGGCAATCGCGAATCTGTCCAGGCTGTTCTGGCGGTTTATCGCTGCCTTCCGGGCTGATCTGTTTCTAGCTGCCGACGCTCAAATTTCCCGGCCCGCTCATGAACCGCGTCTCGGGCGCTATATGTTCCACGTTGACCTGATCCGGGATTGGTTGGTCGATAGTGGGGGCTCGGCATACGTGACCGAAGCTTTGGCCCGCCGCCGGTCGAAAGTAACCGGTCAGCATCGCCTTCGGCTGGTTGTCCCGGAGAACCGGCCCACCCTCTAAACCATCACCGTCGACCCGCTCAACCGAGCGAGCGACCCCAAGGTAAACAGCCCTCTTTCTTCGGAAGGGGGCTGTTTTCGTTTCAGGAGGTATTGATGGCAACAGCTGAACAGCTCTTGATCCGGATCGATGCGACGACGGAACAGCTACGCCGCGAGTTGAAGCGTGCGGACGAGGCGGTTCAGGGCGCGGCCAAGGGGATTCAAGGCGGGCTGGGCAAGGTCGATCGATCGGTAAATCAGGTAAACCAACGGTTCGGCGCTTTCGGGCGGGCGACAAGCACCGCCGCCCGGTCAGTCGCCATACTGGAAGGGCCGCTTGGCGGGACCGCCGGCCGGCTGTCCTCTGTCGGGGCTGCCTTGGGATCTGTGAACCCGGCCATGGCCGCTTTTGGTCTCGCTGTCGCGGCGTCGACCGGGGTCATGGTGAAAGCCGCACAGGCGACCGCTCAGTGGGAGCGGCAGACGTTTAAAATCGAAGCGCTGCTTAGAACAACCGAGAATGCCAGCGGTCGTTCCGCCGCGCAGATCGAACAGTTGGCCCAAAGCATCGGAATTGCAACGCTAGCCTCTACGCAGGGGGTCCGGGATGCCGCGGCTCAATTGCTTACGTTTCGGTCTATCTCCGGTGACACCTTCGAGCGAACCCTTCGGGCCGCACAGGACCTGTCGGCAGTTGGTTTTGGATCGATCCAAACGGCAACGCAAACGCTGGCCAAGGCGCTTGAAGACCCGGCACAGGGGCTTACCAGACTCAGAAGGGTGGGCGTCTCGTTCACAGAGGCGCAACGCGACAGCATCAAGGCGATGACAGAGGCTGGCGACGCCGCGAGCGCGCAGGCCATGATTCTCTCTGCGGTCGAGAGCCAAGTGGGGGGTGCAGGCGAGGCCGAGGCTGGCGGGCTTTCCGGTGCTTATGACACGCTGACCGAGCGGGTCGGACTGTTCTTCGAGGAGATCGGAAAGACCGCGGTTGTAGATAAGGCGTCCAATGCTCTGCTTCTGCTGGCGAAAGGGGTGGAAGCGGTCACGGACGCAATGGGCGAGGACGTGCGCATTGAGACTGCGGCCGAACGGTTCTCGGGGCTAACAGAGGATCTGAGGCAAGCCCAGAATGACCTTGTTGAGAGCATCGCCGAAAGTATCGATCCAGAAGCACTCGATGAGTTGAAGAAGGAAATTCGCCAGCTTGAGGCGAGCGTTGCAGCCCAGGCGGAACTCATCGATTTTTCAGGCATAGACCGGCCGTTTTCAATTTCTAGGGAAGAGCGAGAGGCGGAGGCGGCTACACGCCGAACTCAGAAGGCCGTGGATGACCTGGTAGAGAGTATCAAGGAGCGCGCTCGCGTCAGTGGTCTTTCTCTTGATGTTCAAAAACAGATTGCGGCGGCGGATCGTGCGGAAGCACAGGCGCGTCGTGACATTAAGAGGGTGACCGAAGACCAGATTGACCTGATCCGCCAAGAAGCGGTCGAAACGGTCAAGGTGCAGCAGGCAAACGAGGACAGGCGGTCATCGGAAGAGGATGTGCGAAAGACGCTGGAGGCTCGACAGCTTCAGTTTGAAAAGGCGTCTCAGGCGATCCGACAGCAAATCGCCGACGAGCACCTTCTGATCACGGCCCTTGGGCGTGGGTTGGACGCTTACGAGGATCAAAAGCTCGGCATTGAGTCCGTAAATCAAGCTCGTCAGCTGGGCTTCGACATCTACGACGACGAAACCATGGTGCTGCGTCGCCTGGTGGTCCAGTTGGATGAGGTCCAGAAAGCCCGCGAAGCCGCACAGAACAAACAGGCATTCGATGCATATCTCAAGAGCCTTGAGAACGAGGCGGCTCTAACACGGGAGATGATCGGTCTCAGCGAGCCTCAGATCGAGGCGTTGCAGGAAGAAGCGTCATGGCGGCAAAAACTCGGCCGGGACCTGACCCCCGAAGAGACCGCAGCCCTTGAGGCGAACACCATCGCCAAGCACGCCGCTGCCGAGGCGTCAGAATACATGGCGGACCAACAGGAGCGGCTTGCCGGGCTGGTCCGGTCCACAGAAACAGCTGTGGAGCGTTACCGCCGTGAGCTTGTGGACCTCGACGGTCTGAAGGTCATCGCGGACAGCCCCGAAGAGATCCGGGCCATCAACCGGGCGATCGACGACACGTCTGACGCACTCCGCGAGGCGCAGATCGAGGCGAACGCTTTTGCCTCCGCGGTCAATGACGCTGTCAGTCAGATCGAAGACAACTTCCAGGAGCTGTTCGCCGATATCTTCGAGAACGGTCTAAACGGTTTCGATGATTTCGCCGATGGGATCGCGGACATCTTCGAGCGGTTGGCCGCACAGTTGGCGACACAATTCGTCATTGGCGACATACTGGGCCTGAGCGACGGATTGGGAATCGCAAGCGGCTCGGCAAGCACCGCGATCGGTAGCGTGATCGAACCCTCCTCGATCGTCGCTGAGATTTTCGGCCTTGGCGGCGGATCCTCGTCCGGCCCGTCCATCACCAACATCCTCGGCATTGGGCGGCACGCATCCTCATTCGGATCCGCGCTGGCAAATGGCCAGTTGTTCAACATCGCGCCGGCGGTGCAGAACTTTGCTTTTTCGTCCGCGGGCGCAACACTCGGTCTTTCCGCGCCGCTGAGTGCCGGACAAACGCTCGCACTCTCCGGCCCGCTTGCGGGGTCTTCGCCAGCGGCTCTGGCCGCCAACGGTCTTTCAGCAGGCGGCGCGCTGACGACGGCGGGCAACACGGCGGTCCTCGCGGCATCGCAACTCGCCTCCCTTGCCGTGGCGCCGCCGTTGGCGTTCCTTGGGCTCGGCTTTATGGAGGCCCTTGGAAACACCTCGTCTGGCCCGGCGGTCGGCACGAACTTCGACGTCGCGGATGGCCGGATCGGCGGTTTCCGCGTCACGACAGATAACGGCGGCTCGAGCGAACTCGGAGACGCGCTCGGGGGAACGATTCAGGCGGTCGTTAACGCGGCGCTGGACCGATCGGGAGGACGGCTGACCGGCGGCGCGTTCGGCGGCGAGGTGGGTTTTGCAAACGGCCGTTTCGGATCGTCCATCATCACGCCTGGCATCGCATCTCAGGATTTCCGGGGATACGACTCCACCGGCATCTTCGGGATCACCGACGATCTGCGAAAGAATTTCGGCCGCCGTGGCACCGACGAAGACAGCATGCGCGGCGCCATTGTCGACTTCGTGTCCCGGAACTTCATCGACGCCCTGGACGGGGGGTTGATTGACGGCGTGTCGGACGAGGCCGCCGCCACGATGAGGATTGGGTTCGGCAACTTGGCTCGCGCCGCCGCCAACGGATTCAGCGAAGCGGACTTTGAACAAGCTATCGCGGACATTGACTTTATCGCGGGCTTTGACGCGCTTGCCGAGGGCCTGCGGGATGTTGCCGACACAAGCGCGACCGCCGCCGACCGGCTGACCCTGGCCGCCGAGAGCCAGGAGGTGTTCAACGCTAGCCTGGAGGCGGTCCGTTCCGGTGCGCGCACCTCGGCGGCGGAATCGGGCTCCCCGCTGGCCGGGATCTCGGATTTTGTGGATCAGGCCGTCCGGGTGTTCGATCCCCAGGGGCCGTTGTCCTTCCAGCTTCGGATGCTGCTTGAAGGCAATCAGGACGGCACCGTATCGGAGAGTCTGACCCGGCAAATCGTATCCGGCGGGCGCTTTGGCTTTACCACGGACCCCACCGTTGCCATTGGCGCCGGGCCGATCAATGGCCAGGGTGGCCGAGACATCAACCTGGAGCCCTACGCGGACCAACTGTTCAGCGTGCTGGCCTCCAACATTAACGACGACGCGGGCTACCAGCGGCTCGGGCGGAGCGTGACCAGCGGGTTCACCGAAACACTTCGCGGCGACCCCACGACCCTGTTCCAGCAGCTTGGGGACTTCGACCTTTTCGGCGTGAATTTCGTTAAGAACCTCGACCTGTCCTCCGTTGAGGAGGCCGTGTTCGACGTGTTCGGGCCGGACGGTGAGTTCGTCACGACGTTCCGAAACCAGTTCGAGCGCGCCGGGGATCAGGTCGACTACGTGTCGCTCACCCGCGATCTGGTCAATACTCTCATCCAGGCAGGCGCACAGGTCCCCGATGATCTGCCGGTTGACCCGTTCTTCCTGGATGGCCGGGACCGCGTGGCTGAGGCGTTGCAGATCGCCAAGGATCAGGTCGAGGCGTATTTCGCGGGTGTGACCGAGACCATCAGCGAACAAATCGATGGGCCGCTTGCGCTGTTCGAAGAGATCGTTCCGGCGGTGTCCCCGCTGGTGACGCAATTCGAGGAGATCAAAGCCCAGGTCGAGGCAACGGTCCCGGACTTGGAGGCGCTTAACGAGGATCTGGCCGCCTTCGGCCAAGAACTTATCAACGTCGGAGAGATCACCACCGACGCCATTACGGGCGCGCGGAACGCGACCCAGGACGAATTCCTGGCCGGTTTGGGTATCGGGGTCAGCAGCGACGGCACGCTGTCGGGTTCCACCATCGATTTCGGCGGCATTGGCGCCCTGGCCGAGACCATCAAGGCGCTCGACCTCAATAGCGCGTCGCTGTTCGAAGTCGACGAGCGGGGACTGCTGCCCCAGGTCCAGGGGCGGATCGACGAACTGCTCGTGGAGGGCATCAACGCCCTGCTTGGCCAAGCGGAGTCGTACAACGACACGCTCGCCCAGATCGAGAACGTGTTCGGGGACCGCATCGCGGGGCTTCTTGGCATCGTCGGCGACCAGTCTTCAGGGCCCGCCAACGACAACACGGATCTCGTGGAGACGGAGGCGGCGGTACTGGCCTACGAGACCCAGGCTCTCATCGATGCCGAGCTTGAGCTGATCGACACCCGTCGGGCAGAACGCGACGCGATAGAGGAGACGGTCGACAACCTGCTCTCAAGTGTCGGCAGCCTACGGAACGCGAGTGCGGATCTCCGGATGGATCGGAGCCTTTCAACGTTGTCGGTGGCCGACCAACTCGCTGAGGCGGAACGCAGGTTCGAGGACGCCTTCGGTTTAGCCAATGACAGCGACCCGACCGATGATGAAAGTCTCGCCGCGGCGGCCGAACTCGGAGGGCTGGGGCGTGAGTTTCTGGAGGTGTCGCGGGCATACAACGCCTCGACCGACGCCTATGTCGAGGACTTCAACCGGGTAACCTCGGCGCTGGACGCAACGGCGAACGCTCAAGAGACCATCGCGAACCAGCAGCTCAACCGGCTGACGGAGATCCGCGATCTACTCGGCGATTGGGCGGAGGGCAATGACACTCCGACCTACGTGAGCGCCGGGAATGGCCAGTATGTTGGCACCGGAACCGGCGGCCTCCCGGCTGGATATGATCTTGGCTACAACCCGTCCCGCGCGGTGGAGATCTATCAGGCGCTTGACGCCGCCGGGCTCCCGCTACCGGACGGCTTTGGCGAGGGGCAGTTAACCGCCCTCCGTCAGTCGAACGCCGGTGTCGATGCGGTGGTTCGGAGCATCGTCGGGTTTGCGGACGGCGGGATCATGACGTCAGCGGGTGCCGTCGACCTGATGCGGGGCGGCATCGCCAACGACGCACACCTTGCCGTCTTCGGCGAAGGCCGGACGCCGGAGGCGTTTGTGCCGCTACCCGATGGCCGGCGCATCCCGGTGGATCTGCGGATGGCGACGGAACGCCGGTTCGACGACCTCCACCGGATGCCGACCTACAGCCAAACCGGAGAGCCAGGGCTTGGCAATAAGGAGCTTGCCGCCGCGGTTCAAAAACTCACGGCTGAGATCTCCGGCCTTCGCGCCGAGAATGCCGAGCTATCATCTCGTCTCGCCAAGGTATTGATGACCGGTGCGATTGAGATCCGCGACGCGGTCACCGCTGGTAATCATCAGCGCGCGCGGATGGTCGGCAGCACCCAACTGATGCAGGCTGCGCCCAAGCCCCGCAAGGTTGGCTGATGCTGGCCTTGGAGATAGCAGCGCTGGACGCGACGGGTGTTCGGCGAACGCTTCGGTGGGCTACTGGCGCGGGAATGACAACGAAGCCAAGCGATCTTCCGGCAAACACCACATTCTTCCCCGGCGTGATCCAGCCGGGCCGTATCACCCGGTCACTGTTCCGGCCCACCGGCGAGACCTTCGGCACATCGGACCTAAACTTCGGGGTTGTCGAGGTCGCCAATGACGGCGACTGGGACCCCTTGTTGGGATGGGCTTTCGATGGCCAAACCATCACAATCCGCCGCGGCTCCGTTGGTGATCCGTTCCCGGCCGGGTGGACGGAGGTTCTCACTGGCCGGATTGACGGCGTGGAGTTCGGTCAGCGGACGATCACGTTTTATATCCGGGACGCCCAAGCGGACGTGTTCGAGGCGCTGCTGACCGAGGAGACCTTCGCGGGGGACAACACGCTTCCGGCCGGTATCGAGGGCACGGCTGACGACGTCAAAGGGCTTTATAAGCCCGTCGCCTACGGTACGGTCAGAAACGCCCAGGCCACCAATGTGAACACAGCGCTGTTCATCCATCAGCATCGGGTGCCGACTGATCTGTCCGTGGCCACGTCGGCAGTATACGACCGGGGTGTTCTGTTAACCCAAGAGGCCGACTACGGCGCGCTCGCCGACATTCAAACCACGACGCCGTCACCCGGCGCGTGGAGGGCTTACGAGGGCTCCCATACCGAGGGCGCATATCTTCGCTTGGGCTCGCGGCCCGACGCCCTTGTGACCGTGGATTTAGCTGTCGGTACCCCCTCAGAACAAACCGCAGCCCAGGTGTTGCGCCGGGTTCTACTCGACGCCGGGGTCGACAGTGCCGCCATCTCAGGTGTCGACGCCCTGGACGCCGTCGTGTCCTACGGTGTCGGCTACTACAACACCGAGAGCGAGACCCGCGCCAAGGACGTCTTGGAGATCGTTGCGGCTTCCGTCCACGGCTATGTGATCGCCAAGCGCGACGGCACGTTCGCAATGGCCCGCCTGTCGGCGCCCGCCGGGCAGTCCAAGACGACGTTCGGGGTATCGGACCTCCTCGACCCCTCAAACGCGCTCACACGCATCACCGGGCCGATCGAAGGCATACCGGTCTACCGGGTCACTGTCCGCTATCAACGCAACTGGACGCCTCAAGAGGGCGAGGAAATCGACCGCTCAAGCGTCAGCGAAGCCAGACGTGAGTATCTCCGTCAGTCGTATCGTTCAATCACCGTGACGGATGACAAAATCAAGGCACGGCATCCGTATGCGCGCGAGATAGACATCGAGACGGTGATCGACACCGAGGCTGACGCTACCGAGTACGCCGGCTTCCTGTTGTCGCTCTACGGCACGCGCCGCGACATCTACACAATCAAGCTCGATGGCCCTCGCGCAGGCGGGGTCGACCTCGGCGACGTGATCACCCTCCAAGTCCCGCGCTTCGACCTCACCCGGGGTAAGCAATTCGTCGTGACCGGGATTGACGAAGATCTTGGCGAGAACACCGCAACCATCACGCTCTGGGGATGACACATGGCCAGCACCCTCCTATCCACGCAGGTCACTTCCGATGGCACGGCCGTGTCCGATGCGGCTACGGACTTCGGCAAAATCACGGCGCTGAATATCCAATGCAAGTTCACAGCCGGGTCGGGCGGTACGAGCTTCAAGGTCTACCTGCAGACGCGCGTGGACGGCTCCAACTGGTATGATATCGCTTGCTTTGCCTACACCAATGCCGACGCGGTGCAATATCAGTCCGTGAACGCCCAAGCGGCGGTTCTCACGCCGGTGGCACTCACGGACGGCGCACTCGCGGACAACACCGCCGTCTCGGGCTTCATTGGTGACGCGCTCCGGGTCAAGCATGTGACCACCGGCACCTATACCGGCGCCGCTGTGGTCGTCGCGGTCGACGCGAAGAACTGACCCCCATGGCCAACCTGATCATGGCGTTCCCCAACTGGTTGGACGCCGCGGCTCCGTACGCCGCCGTGTCTCACACCGGCGGCGTCTGGAGCGCTGATCTGCCGTTTGCGAATGCGCTCAACGGTAATTTTGCGACCAAGGCCCAGACCGCCGATACGCACGTGCAGCACATGGTGCGATGGATTGATCTGGGTGTGGAGCGGTCCATCCGTGTTGTGGCCATCCCGTGGTTCGAAGGTGTGACCAAGAACCTGAGAGCCCGTCTCCGCGTGTTCTCCGCTTATGAGGATACCGGCTCGTCGGTATTGGGGGACACCGGCACCATCGAGGTTTACCGCGAAGTCTTCCCCAGCGGCGCGCTGGCGACGTGGGATGAGCAGTTCGTCGACGGCAAGTTCACCGCCGAGGAACTGGATCTTTACAAGGTGCCGTTCCTGCATGTGTTCGACACCGCCGTGGTCGGCCGGTACTGCTATCTTGAGCTGATCGACACCGGTAATGCGGGCGCGGGTGGTGCTGGTTATGTCCGGTTTCCCCGGCTCTATGTGTCACCGGGTTGGCAGCCTTCCATAAACGTCAGTGCAGACGGCGCGTCCGTTGTCATCGAGGACCGGTCGATCACCCAAGAGGCGCTCGGCGGAACGAAGTTCTTTGAGCAGTTGGACAAGCGGCGCATCGCGCGCCTCTCAATGGGCGTGCTGCCGCAAGACGAGGCATTCTCACGCGCCCTGGACATGCAGACCCGCCTTGGCCGGACTGGCGATCTGTTCTTCTCGCTCGACCCGGCAGACAGCTCAAACCTGCACCGTTGGTCGTTTGCAGCCCGGATGCGGACACTCTCGCCCGTCGAGACGGCTTTCTACAACCACGCCTCGACCACTTTTGAGTTGGAGGAAGTCCTATGACGGACACGCCCAGCACTTGGGACGGCATTGTTGTGAACTTCGATAACCTAGAAGGTTACGCGTGGTACAACACCATCATCACCGTCAACAGCAATCCTTATCGCCTCCTGCATGGCTACATGGTGGCCGGGCTGCGGGAGATGGACGCAACAATCACCGAGTTTGGCGGCAAGCTGACGGCCACCTCGTCGACATCGGCGACCATCGGGACCGGCTCGCAAGCCCTCACGGTCGAGACCGGCAAGGGGTTCGCGGCAGGGCAGATCATCACCGCGTACCAGACCAGCGACAGCACGAACTACATGGTCGGCACGGTCGACAGCTACAACAGCGACACCGGGGCGCTGACGTTTACTGTGGCGAGCGGCGACACGGGCGGGTCCGGCACCATCGCGGCCTGGACGGTCGCAATCACGGGCAAGAAGGGCGACACCGGGACCGACGGCACGATGGCCGGGCCCGAGTCATCCACGGACAACGCGGTGGCCCGGTTCGATGGTACGGGCGGATCGACAGTCCAGAACAGCCCCGTGCTGATCGATGATAGCGGCAACGTGGCTGGCGTCGTGGCGCTCACCATGAGCGGCACGCTGACAGCCGGGGAGGCTCTCTTCCAAGAGGGCTCCGAGTGGAAGGTGGCCAACACGAGCAGCCCTTCGGGCGTGTCCGGGACCCAGGCAGCCATCGCCATGAAGGACGCCTCCGAGGTCTGGATCGTGGCCAACGGCGACGTGACGCAGCCGATCTCGGCGCCGACCTCCGGCTACAAGGCGTCCATGACCCTGATTTTGGAGCAGGACGCCACGGGTGGGCGGGCCTTCACCATCACCGACGGCTCCACCGAGGGCACGTGGATCGGGACGGAACCCTCCTGGGGCAGCCTCACGGGCAACACCAAGACCTGGGTTTCGGCGATCTATCGGTCGGACGGCTCCCTTTACCTCTCACAGATCAGTTGAGGTCGGCATGTCTGATATTATTCCCTTCGCCACCGGCGACAGCGGCGACCCGTATTGGTCCTATGTGTCTCTTCTTATTCAGCCGACGAGCACAATAATCGAGGATCTATCCCCACAAGGATTGACGCTCACCGCGCACGGTGATGCGGACAACATCCCGCGAGGTGTCGTCGACCCTTCATCGCCGACTGGATATTCGATCTATTTCCCCTCGGCAACGTCGTCGACAGACGGATACATCTCTGCCGGTGTTGGCTCACAGTCCGCTCTTCCGGGCGACTTCACTATTGAGTTTATGTTGCGTGGGGGCTCATCCGGGAGCCGGTCAATCATCGGCGCGACGGGTTGGGGTATAGGCACTTCAACCGGCGTAACTCAGTTCAACACTATGGCGACGTCCCCCGCTGGAACGCTGGTATGGGATACCGTGAGCTGGAATCACGTTGTTCATACCCACGTCGGAGCCCGAGAGATGACATTTGTAAACGGGGTTGCCGCGTCCGCCGGCATCGTCGGCAATGGTCTCGGCGGCGCTGGTAACGAACTGATTATCGGCGGGGTTAACGCAGCAAGCGATTACTATCGTCAAGGGCACCTTGCTTTCCTTCGCGTCACAAAAGCCGCTCGCTACAAGCCCGACTTGTCGGCCCTTGTCCCTGTTCCCACGAGTTAGGAGTAAATCGCGTGTCGACTTACACCATCGTCGACCGAGCCACGAGCGCGGTTGTGCAGGCCCGCTTGGCCAGAACCAAGGCCAACATCAATCACTGGCTCCGACCGGCTTGGACACCCGCACAGCGGCTTGATCCAGGCTCCCTGGTCCCCGGCTGTCCTGATCATCTCGCGGGTCGAGCCATCCTCGTCGATCAGTATGCCGAGCCGCCTCTGACCGCCTCCCAGCGGAAGGGCGACCTCCTGGCCGTCCCTACGGTCGACCTAGTCGCGGGCACGGCTACCTGGACCTGGGCAGTGGTGGATCTCAGCGGGGACGAGATCACGAACAAGGTGGCCGAGCTTCGTGCGGCCAAAAGCGCGGCGGTGGACGTGGTCCTATCAGGCAAGATCGCCGCCGGTTACACCCACACGGACGGCCACACCTACCAGATCGACCCAGCCTCTCAGGCGACGATGATGGCGGTTCGGAGCATGATCGCGGACGCGCTCCCCGGTGCCCATGACGGCACATGGCGGGACATAACCAACGTCAACAGGCCGATGAGCGAGGCGGAGGTGATCGCGCTGTTCCAAGGCGCGGCGGCCTACGTGTCGAGCCTCCTGCGGGCCGGTCACGCCCACAAGGACGCCATTGGTGCGCTCACCACGATCTCAGCCATTGAGACCTACGACGAGACCATCGGCTGGCCATAGGCCGCGCACTAAACACCCCCTGACCAGCCCCCGCCGCCCGGCGGGTTTTTTGATTGGAGAACGACATGGCGGATCAAAGCCGTGAGCACTGGCACCTCGACAAACGGGTGCCGCTGGCCCTGATCCTATTGGTGCTGACGCATACTGGTTTTGGCGTTTGGTGGGCCGCCACCAAGGATGCCGAAAACCGATATCTCACCGGACGGATAGATCGCCTGGAAAGCTCCGTTTCAAAGAACGACGAGCTTGTCCGGACCATCGAACAGCGGCTGGCCAAGATCGAAGCGTATTCGGCGGCCCAGGCGGACGCTACGCGGGAGCTCTTGAAAGCCTTCCGTTCGGGATGGCCAGGGGAGCGGTAACGGCCAAGACCCCGACCTTGAAACACCCCCCATCACCTGACTGGAGAAACCCTTCAATGACCACGTATTCCGACCATTTCACGGTTGCCGAGCTTGCCTGCCCGACGTCCGGGCAGATCACGCTGGCGGATGGCTTCATTGATGATCTTGAGGCACTGCGCCGGGCCTATGGACGACCGATGGCCGTTACGTCCGCCTGTCGATCGGGAGAACACAATGAATGGCTCCAAGCCAGAGGATATGCTGCAAGCCCGAACAGCCTCCACCTGATCGGTAACGCCAAGTACGGCACCGACACCTGCGCCGTCGATATCAAGCGCCCAGCCGGTGGAGATCTGGCACAGCTGATTGAGATCGCTCTGTCCACGGGCTGGTCGGTGGGGCTGGCCAAGACCTTCGTCCACCTCGATCGGCGCGAGCGCTACACCAGCCTCGACAGGACATTCTACACCTACTGACCCCACTCAGACTTGAACTGACCCAACCGCCGCCGCATCCGGGCCGGGGCGGGCAGGGATCGTGCGCCCGGATTCAGGAGATCGACATGAAAAAGGTTTTGGCTGTCGCCATTGTGGCGGCGGGGCTCTCTGCGTGTGCGGAGTTGGCCGTTATCGGTGGCTTGGCGACAACGGCTGTGGGCGCGTACTGCGCGGGCACGTCCGACGCGGCCAAGGAATGGACCCGCGATGTGTTCGCGGCGGGGGAGAAGGTCATCGCGTGCGAGGATGCCGAGTGATGGAGCGGACACGCGATACCGGCCTGACCGTGGCCGTCTCCGTGGTCGCCACCTGGGCGTTGGGTCTGGCGGTTCCGGACTACCAGATGCCGCCCGAGGTGGCCGCCGGGGTGGGCGCGATCATTGGCCCCATTCTGGAGGACGTCCGGAAACTCCGTCGAGCGGCCTTTGCTCGGTGGCAGAGCCGTATTGAGGGGGCGGCCGATGGAGCGTGAGCGGTTCCCTCTCCATCTCGACCTTCGCAAGCTGCAAGGCAATGAGTGGGAGTTAATCAGCCCGTTCCAATACTGGTGTGAGCGCTTGGGAGCGTGGATCGAGGTGCCGAGGGGGTTCCGAACGGATCTGGCGTCGGTCCCGTGGTTTGGTCGGTGGTTTGTTTCCGTCGATGGCGACCACACAAAGGCCGCGATCGTCCATGACTGGCTTTATGTCTCCGGCTCCGCTGTGGATCTCCCCCAAGTCACCCGCCGCGACGCGGACCAAGTCTTCCTGGAAGCGCTGACGGTACGAGGCGTGCCCGCCTACAAGCGAAACGCCATGTACGCAGCTGTCCGAATCGGTGGTGGCCGCATGTTCCGGGACGATTAGGTGAGCGAACACTGCCCGGTGTCCTAACGGTCTGTGCCCTCAGCACCCCGAGTTACCCACCCAATGCAATCTCCAAACGGCCCCGCGCTTGTTGACAGATATAATCGATCGTGAAAGCTGCTTGCCCGAGCGCGGGAACCGACCAAGGGGATGGCAAAATGAGTGAAAAGCGCACCGTTCTGGGTGGTGACGATGCTGTAGCACTCTGGAAGCAGCGTCGTGACGCGTGGAACGCTTGGGTCGACGAACATCCAGAAGCAGATATCGACTTTGACAACGTCGAGTTTGGGCCGCATGCCCCTGAAAACGGGCGTATCGACTTTAGCGGGTATCGGTTTCCCAACGGGGACGTCTCGTTCGATGGAGCGCAGTTCGGGGATGGGGACGTCTTGTTCACGGGAGCGCAGTTCGGGAAAGGGTACGTCTGGTTCCGCGACGCGAAGTTCGGGAATGGGGACATCTCGTTCTGGGGAGCGCAGTTCGGGGATGGGGACGTCTGGTTCAGCGATGCGAAGTTCGGGGATGGGGTCGTCTCGTTCTTTGGAGCGCAGTTCGGGGATGGGAACGTCTGGTTCGGCGGCGCGAAGTTCGGCGATGGGAACGTCTCGTTCAACGATGCGCAGTTCGGGGATGGGAACGTCTGGTTCGACGATGCGCAGTTCGGGAAAGGGGACGTTTCGTTCGATGGCGCCTCAATAAATGGTCCGATGCATTTCAGCCCAAAAGAATTCAAAGGCGACTTATCGTTCAGGACCGCGCGCTTCGACGACGTGCTGATCCTAGAGGGCAACTACTCGTCACCGCCCGACCTGCGAAGCACGACGACCAAGGGGCATGTCGATTTACACGATTTGACGATTGAAAAAGCGACAAAGGGTCAAAGCAACACGGAGCGACAAACTCGTGCAAAATTTGGGCGATTGAAGGAACTTGCTGAGGGTAATCGCCATCATGACGCAGCGCTGAGGTTTTTTGCCGAGGAACGGCGCGCATTAAAACGCTCCGGAGACTTGGGTAAGGGAGCATTGTTTGAAACCATATACGACGGGCTATGCGATTACGGCCAATCGATTGGACGCCCATCCTTATTCTTGCTAGGTAATTTTATATTATTCATCATTGTCTATTTTGGAATAGCGGTTCTTGAGACCAATTCTGAGATTGATAGAAATTATATATTTTGTTTGCTCGCAAATTCATTTTTTGCATCTTTCAGTAACGTCATACCTTTCTTGTCTAAGGCGTTTGAGTTCCAACCGGACATATTTGCAGATCTCTTTGGTGAGCCGATACCCTTGACCGTAGACTTGGCGCGATTTGTTCAGGGTGTCATCTCTCTGTTGCTTTTGTTTCTGATCGGTCTCGGTCTCAGAAACCGGTTCCGGATCTGACCGTGTCAACGACGACCGAATGTATCCGGGACGACTAGCCCCGCAGATCCGGGAAGAACACAGCGCACC
This sequence comes from Thalassobaculaceae bacterium, assembly GCA_963691835.1. Lineage (GTDB taxonomy): Bacteria > Pseudomonadota > Alphaproteobacteria > Thalassobaculales > Thalassobaculaceae. The sequence goes on along the minus strand of OY829383.1, from coordinate 96,773 downwards.
GATCGAATCCCATCCCGGTGCGCGAACACCCCTCTGCGAGGGCCACAGCTATATCTGGTAGCGGGGTATCCGGGCCGAAGCGATCAGCGAGGGTCTGATACCGATACCGGCCTTGCCTGTCGCAACGTTGACAGGCGATCCGGATCGTTCTGAGGTGTGCGAGATCTGAGAGGGGGCGGGCGCCGGTCGTCATGTCCACCAACAAAAAACGCCCCAAATAGATGGAGGGGCGTCGAGACCTCCCCTTGCTAAGCACCTCACCTTGTGATCTGCGATATAATTACTGTCAGAAATAACGGCGTATCGCATGGGGCTAATGGATATTTAAGTCCGTATAATCCAATTCAGTATGCACTAGGAACTCCGCGTCGTGTAACCATTGAGGATGATCTGCGCGATCTCTTCGGGTTCCATGCCAGATGAATACGATATTACCAAATCTGAACGAGAAAAACCTCTTTGTCCACTAGTTTTCTACCTAGGCTACGGGAATGCTGCTGTTCAGGTGATCTAACGAAAACAACGTAGTGCCTAAGTCCAGAAAAGCCATTTCTGGGTCTGGGCTTGAAGATCCAACCGGCTGAGATCAGCGACATCCTGTTGGAACTGGGGGCGGATGCTCCCCCACCACCGGTGGCGCCGAATGCCATCGCCTCATCTCCGCTGACCATTGAAATCAAGGACGCGTTGGAGCGGCTTGTGGCCGTCTTCGACAAGGGGCCGGAAGCCCGCGTTGTTGGCCCACTCATCCGGCGGGAGTTGCTTTATCGCATTCTCGTAGAGGAGCAGGGTGGGATGCTGGCCTCCGTTGTTCAGCGGCACAGTCATTTCGAGCGGATCGGCGGAATCATGCGTCAGGTCCATGAGGATTGCGCCTCGCCGCTCAGCACCGACGCGATGGCCGATATGGCGGGAATGAGCAAGACGACGCTGCATGAGACTTTCAAAAGCATCACGTCGATGTCGCCACTTCAGTACGTGAAGTCGATCAGACTTCATCAGGCGCGGGTCCTGATGTTGAACAAAGGAATTCCGGCCAGCACCGCCGCCTTCCGGGTCGGCTACGCCAGCGCCTCGCAATTCAGCCGCGAGTTCAAACGTTTCTTCGGCGTCCCGCCCAGCCAGGTCGCGGCGGCACCGGACTACTCCCGCCAACTCGGCGCGGTCATCCGGCGTTTCCCATCCGGGGTCAACACGGCGTCCTGATCTTGAATGTGTTGCCTTGGGGGCTAGCTGGCCAACCCTCGTTGATCCATCCAGGTATATGTCGGTTCATAGTATGCCCGGAGCGTGTCCAGCATTCCGGCCATCTCTTCTTTGACAAACCGCCCTACTTCCCGACGGCGATCCGTGTTTGACAAGTCAATATTATCCTCATTCAGCAGTCCGTTTAGGTGCGGCCGATGCTCATGGAGTTGATTGTAGTAGGTTCTCAACAGATCACGCTGCTCGGGCGTCGCACCATCGTGCAGCGCGTCGGCCCAAAAGGACCAGTCCTTCATTGCCCCAGGAATCGGCGCAAAAAGGACCGACGATTGACCGCAGATTCCAGAAATAACCCGATCCCACATCTCCCACCTAGCATTCTCTAACAATAAGATGCGAGAACTCTTGCTTGGGTTCTTGTTGTGCTCAAGCAGTCTATCAAACAAGAATTTAGCGTTAGAGACGGGTTTGAATGTATCTGTATCGGCAAAAAACTCCACCATTCTTTCTTCGGCAGACCATTCGCTCTTTCTACGAATATTACTCTCAGATAGATAAAATGCGGCAATACTTTTCTGAAATTCAATTGGATCTCTTATTGTACAAACAATTTTGTACTTTATTTTTGTCGATTTTGAAAATATTCTACAGATATTCAAAAAATTGACAATCTTGCTCAAATTCTGAAATTCCATAAATTCCGATGATATTATCACCGTTTTACTCATCCTCCTCGACATTTCAAACAATGAAAGCACCATGTTAGAAATAGCGGGTTCTGGTATAGGAATCCTATTCAGCATATGCCAACGAAGTTGTAGAGAAAGCGGACTTCTCATGTATTCGTATCTCTGATTTTTTCTATCATAGTAATAATCTCTCCCCATATAGATCGAATTTGGGATCATTGGCCAGAGAAAAGCCTGCATCGTGGTCGTCGATGTTCTTTGAGTGCCTATGTGAAAAACGACCTGAGGCTCCGAATATTGTTCAATCTCGTTCTCAACAAAAGACCTGGCACATAGGAGGCTTTGAAACTCGCAAGAGTCAGGCACTCTCTCCGAAATAGGAATCATGTAGCCGGCATTCTCCATTTGAAACGCCTGCGGTCAGGCTATCGGCAAGAATTCCATCGTTCAACCGTGTTTCCGCAGCCAATCGAGGGTTCAGGGCGGTGTCTGGGCTTGCTAAGCACGTGATGCTCAAAATTTGGCTTCAAAACGCCAAAATCATCGCGCGCTGAACTTTGCTGTGGCTAGCCTCAGCTTCATTGCAACAGACATTTCCCAGATAGGCGGTCGATCCGCCCCCGATTGACGGCAGAATAGGCAAACTCCCGCCCGATCGGAAGGTGGATTGCCGTTGTGACAGCCTCCGCCGCAGCAAATTTGCCACCTCGGCAACCCTGTTTCTGACGATTTTCGCCCGATCTGGCGAAAACCTCCGAGACGATTCCGCTTTCCTAACTAACATTGGAGATAGACATGAACGTCGACGATCTTCGTCGCGCGGGCGATGAGTTCGCGCGTGAGCACGACTGTGCCCTTGTGTTTGGTGACGATCGGGCCGCAATGCTGAGGCTGCATCAGAAATGGGGCCATCCCGAGTTTCCAGGCTTTCGGCCAGATGTAAACCCGGAGGGCCAGACGATCATCGTCTTCCAGGACGACGAACCCGTCATGACCTATGCCTCTGTGCCATATGCCTTGGACGGGGACCTATGCCGGCACATTGAGCGTTGGGGGCTCTTCCCAAGCAACAGGGACCAGATCCGATTGAGTGACGGCGCTCGCGATATCGCCGAGCACGTCACCGACCTCGCCATCTTCAACGGCGGGATTGTGGCAGACCCGGCATACCGGAAGACGGCGGTCGTCCGCGCCCTTGTGACCCTGTTGCCGGTATTCGGCAGATACCTCGGATGCGAGAGATGGGGGGCCGAGCACACATGGTTTCTGGTGATGGAGCGGATCGCCAAGAAGATGGGGTCGATCGGCGATCGGTTCGGCGGGGAGAAGCTGGCGGGCGATGTTAGCTGGATGCGGGACGGGGAGATCTATCGGGGCAACCGCTACCTGGGTTACACGAGCCGCGAGCGGGCGGAGCGGCAAGCCCTGGAATTCATCAACCGACCGGGCGGGTGACGCTCAGAACGCGCCCGTCTGGATAGGGCAGCGCAAGCGCGAAGTATTTGAGCAAGTCGCCCGAGGGTTTCTCGTATCGGCAAATGCTGAGGTGTGGCTCCCGTGCAAGGGCGGCTAGGGTCATCCTCTCTTCTGCAAAAATGCCGAACGCCGGATCGTCCTGCTCGATCATGAGTGTCTCGGGAGGCATGGGGCGACCGAAGAGCCGCTTTCCGTTCTCTTCCCCTTGGATCTTGATCCGCCGCCGCCCGTCATTGCCCTCATAGGTCATGGTGGTCTTCGTCAGGACCGCTGGTGGCAGATCGTCAGAGCCCTCGCGCCAAGCCGCTAAGGCGCTGCGCATCTCCGGGGTCGCAATCTCGTCAAATCGCTCGACCATGATTGGCTGGTAGATACACCGTCGGCGTGTCTGGCGATCTTCTTCCAACATTGGATCGATCGCCCCGCGGCTGACCGCTTCCGAAGCGGCAAAGCCAATGGCACTTCCCGTCACCAACGAAAGGACCTGCCGTCGAGATGGCAGGCGTCGCTTTTCCCGAAACTCCGCGATCGTGCTGTTCTCGACGATCCGTCTCAATGGGTTCTTCATGCTTCGGTCTCCCTTGTTAATCCATCGACTTAGCGGGGCGCCGGGACCGGTCTGGATTTCCGAGACGAGGCCGTCACCTGCTCGAAGCCGCCTGCATTTCTCCGTCACCGATTGGCTACCCGGGTTAACCGGACCCTCAGTTCATAGGGGCCGACGCCCTGCTAAATCGATCGTTGCTCCTTCAATGAAATCGGTGCCGGTCTCTCCCGGCTGTCACGCATTGATTTGCTGCCGCGTTCCAGCCCCTGGGATCGCCCCAGGGCCCGTCCAGCTTCCTCCGCATGAAAGGGCGCCGCGTCAGCCGGAAAAACCGCCCACCCTTCTCGTTCGCCGGTCAGCGAAACTCTCTGCTAAATCGATCGTTGCTCCCTAGCCGCCACTAACGCCGGTCGATCAGTTCGACCGGGATCTCTTCGGCAGCGTTGAGGTGATCTGCGACCGCTCCCCGGCTGGGCTCCAAGATAGAAACGTGCCCATCAAACTGAGAGACCAGCCCGTATCTTTTCGGTGACCCCTGCTGGACAACGATCATCCATCGCTCGTCTCGCCCAAATTGTCCGACGATTTGACCGCCCACGATGTCTCCTGCTTCCCATTGGACTTTCATCAAATTCTTCTGACGCTTCATCTCGTTCAGAGGGCTGGCGCTATGCTGTCCATCCGCCCCTATGCGCACTTGGGCGCGGCGCAACCGGCTGGATCGGCCGCCCGCCCGCCCGCCGAACGAGATCTCTGTTCTATCGAATAGTTTCCCATTGGATAACGACGCCCTCGAACGGGAGTCCGTGCGTGTCGTCAAACCACGCCGCCATTTCCATGTACTCGCCGAACCCGTCCGCGATGGCGAAGTCGCCATCAAAGGTTTCGGGATCGAAATACTGATTGCCATTTCCCTGGCGCATCTCGTGACCGCCAAGGGTCATGCTCGTCCGGTCCAGCATTACCGGCCGGACTGATGTGACGCGGGCCTCGCATAGCAATCGGCGCTGCTTCGTCCGCAAGCCCGTGTAGAGGCGGATCTTGTCACCGGCTTTGGCATGCGGGCGCCCATCTTTGCGGGGCTTACGAATGGTCTGTGTCTTACTGCCGTCCGCGACCTTCTCAGCGAACTCCTTCTTGAAGTTCAGTGCTGGCATCATCTTTCCCCATTAGAATATGGCTGCATGCCGAACTTGATCGGCTCATCCACTGTTGCTATAAGGTACACACGATATTCGATCACGTCAACGAAAAACGTACACACGATATGGGTCGTCCACCGAAGCCACACAAACGCGTTCAGGCGAAGCTTGACCCCGATCTCCTGGAGAGAGCGGAGGCGGTTCGCGAGGACGGAGAGACCTTGACCGACCAAATAGAGGACGGCCTGCGCCGCCACATTCAGGCTCGGAAACGCGCCCAAAAGAAACAGACAGATTAGAGCCGCCATCCCGCCCGGCGGCTCGCTTACATCGCCCCAAGCGACAACATAAGGCTCAGGTAGGCCGCATCCTGAGCCGAGGGGCGAGGCGGGTGGGGTCCGACCGGCGAGGCCTCCAGGGAACCCCGCATAGCGCTCCGCATGAACTGGCGTGCTACGGCATGGAGAATTGCACCGTGTCGCGGTCGGATTCTGTGAGGAGATCAAGGCTGATCTCCTGTTTCGTTGAGCGCTTCTTCCCGGGCACGATTGAGGTCGGCCATCAGCTCATGCGAGCCGCCGGTCGCGTCCGGGTGACGCTCACGGGCAAGCCTCTTGTATGCCCCGAGGCGTTCGGCCCGACTGGAGCCTTGTGACACCCCCAGGACCTGCCACCAAGGCGTGCTTCCGGGCGCCGGCAGTGCTGCGAACCCCTCAAACATCTGGGCGGCCGTCCCCACGCCGTGCCGTGCGATCTTCCGCGTCGCTTCAATGTGTGCCGCGACCGCCGCCATGTTTCCCGCGACGTCGTCGTATTGGTCGCAAGACAGGCACACCGGCCGGCCATCCAGATCGAAATAGACGGCAACGCCCGGGTCTTGGACGCTACGTTTATTGGATTTGGGCAGCCCGTCGCGGCGCACCTCCAGGTTTGTCGAGATCACGAGGCCCCGCACAGTTAGCAGACCGGCCTCTGAAACGAGACGGTCACGCGCCGCTGCGACGGTCAAGTTCTGGGTATAGGTGAAGCCGCGCTTCCAGTCTGTCTTTCGCTGGGAGAATGGTGAGCGCTTGCGCTTCGTGGCGTCGATGCGCGGCCGACCTGCGGGCCAGTGGAGTGGGTAAGCCTCCGTCATGCCCCGTCCTCCTTCTCCTGGGATGCGGGGCGAGGCTCACGGCGGCACCGGCCTTCTTCGGCACACTTATCCGGATCTGGACAGACGACAGCGTGTCGGCCTGCTGGACAGCGTCGGCTAAAACTGCGGTTCATGCCCCAGAGACCGCCGTCGTCCAGAAACATCCCACCGTCGTTCATGTCTCGTCCTCCTTGCCGCCTAAATTCAGCGGATCATCCGGGGACATTGGTTCGCCGCGCCACGCTCGCGCCAGGTGCATCCGGTTGGGGCACTCAAAATCGCAATCCTCCGTCCCGGCGAGCGCGCAGTGGCCTGGATTGTCCGAGTCCCAACGTCCACACTCAAATTGGTCCGGGGAATTCAGGTCGGCCGGGCCCTCCAGATCGTCAAAGTCGGGTTCGTTCATCGTCGTTAACAATCTTCGTCCTCCTTCTCCTGGGAGGGGGGGATCAGGGCGGCATACTCGGCCTCGCGATCCGGGTGATAAAAGCCCTCCCCGGTAATCTCCTCCTCCGCCTTCGGGTTGCCACCGTACAGGTAGACGGCCACGGCTCGGCCCAGGCCCCTCCACCGACGCTGCCGCTCCGTCGTCCGGATGGCGAATGAGAGGTCCATCTGCATCGCCATCGAAGCCAGTAGCCCCGGCGTCATCGGGTATCGTTCGCTCATGCCCCGTCCTCCACCCCCGTGTCTCGCCACTCAATGCGAGCCGTAAAAAATCCAAGGCGCCCCCGAAGTGGGACCGGTCGGCATGGCCTGCCGCCTGCCAAGACAAATCCGTACCTCCCGAAGAACCACTCGCTGTCCATATCCGTGACGCAATCCGTTATGCGAACGCCGCCGACGACGGCCCCAAGCGACTTCTCAGCTTCGTAGCGCTCGTGAATGGCCGACCGGCACCAGCCGGTTTGGCGGCTGATCTGATCGACAACAAAATCCACGTCGTCACTCTCTTCTCTCGCTCCCGCATGGATAAGCACCGGCCCGCGCAACTTCGTCGGCCAACTCCGGTTTTCCACCGGTTTGAAATCATTGACGATGGCCCACGCCCAGGGCTGGCGAACGGACAAGCACTTTAGTTTGACGCACCTCATGCCCCGTCCTCCCCGTTCACTTGGGAGGCAGCCAAGGCCCGCCTCATCTCGACAAGCTTTGCGTCGAACCCGTCAAGGGCGCGGGTTAGGTCCGGAATCGCAGCTTCAACATGACCTATTCGGATAAGTGCTTGTACGGCAGTCCAGAAGTCAGCCTTCCGAATGATCCACTCGAAGTCTGGACCAATAACTCGCTTGAGCCGATCTATGACTGCCTGATTGAAGCGTATCGCTTCCTTGAGATTGCCGACCTCGACCTGGGCCGCCAAACCAGCCTTCAGGTCCGCCTCCACGGCTACACGGGCGAGCTTCCGAGCCTCGCCTGCGATCTCTTCCCTATCGCGCGCACTTTCGGCCGTAGCGGCTCTCAGTAGGGCGGCCAGGAAACCCGCTGACGGTGGCTCAGGTGTTTCGTTGTATTGGGCCTTTTTGGCTATCCGCACCCCGCCGCTTGGAGACACTTCCAGCACGCCCCATGCTGGCGGTATCGCTGCACCTTTGGTGAGTCCTTTGGGCGTCGCGAGGTAGAACGAGTTGCAGAACCGAGCGATTGCGTGCGCCTTGTCAGGGTCCTTGAGTTCGCTGTTCAAGTCGCCCCGACTTACCTTTATCTCGATGGCGCGACGCTCTAGCCCTTCCGATGGATAAAGGTTCAGGGCGACAGCGTCCGCTCGACGACTTCCCGCGTGTCCTGTCGAGTCTGGGACTTCGAACAAGATGGACCACTTCGGCAGCGTATAGTGAGACGCGAGGGCGGCTTTGATTTCCGAAGCCTTCATGCCCCGTCCTCCTTCTCCTTGACGTGGAAATCAGGACACGGACGCAGGAGCGGACAGTTGCCGTACTCCGGTCGCTGGGCGTCGCAATCCGTGTCACCGTCCTCGAAGATCCGGAAATTGGCGCATTGCTCGCAGCTTTGCTCGCTCATGCCCCGTCCTCCTTCTCCTGGGGGTGGCGGGGGAGATGCCGACCGGCCACCAGGGACACCTCCTCGACTGACAGATCAACGGTCTCCACGCAGGGCGGGAGTGCCATCTGGCGGTATGCCTCAAGCTCCGCGTCCGTGAGCGTGAGCCGGTCGTCGATCATAGGTCGCCCTCCTTCATGAAGGGGAGGGTCCGTAGCAGGCTCTCAGCCCATGAGCGGGTCCGCTCTCGTTCGGCTTGCTCGTGCCGCCGGGCAAGGACGCGGCGCCCCGTGCTCGATACGCTGATCAAGGCGTTGTAGTGCTCCTGAGCGAGGATTCTGCGGTGACTGTCCTGCGCATAGTGTTTATCCGAGAGAGAATCCCGGTCGCGAACCAAGTGGCGCAGAAACTCCCTATCCAGATCGGCGGTAGAGAAATTGACCGGAACGCCGCCCGTGCCGGCCTGAACGAGGTTGCCCTTCACGTTGCCGCTGGCCTCCCCGCCCACAGCACGCTTCAGCATCGCCCCCGCGGCGGGTGCCGAGAGAGCGCCTAGACCGAAGCGTCGGAAAAGGGCGCGCCGTGTGGCGTTGACGAGCGCGCTCATAGCCTTGTCCCATTCGCGCCGTCCTCGCGCAATGGACGCGGTGCTCGGGGTGGACATTTTTGTCTTTGTCCCGCTGGCCGATTTGGTGCCATTCTTATGCGCGGAGGACCTATGAGATGGGTATTTCTGCCTGTTGGTGCCAGTCTAAGTAATTGATAAAAATGAAATTGCCGCTGCCTCTTAATCAGCGGGTCCAAGGTTCGAGTCCTTGTGCGCCCACCAAACTTTTCAATATATTAGGAGCGTTAGAGCGCTGTAAGCGTCGCGCGTAACTACAGTGTAGCTACTTTGAGGCCATTGTTCGAACGAGGGTGGCTCGACGAATAAAAATTTATATCCACTACCCGATTGCTGCACTGACTAGGGAGTCGTCGACTCGGCTGCAGCTGCTAAGACGACCGGTAACTGTCTCAGATCCGAATAGAAGAGCGAGCTTGGGTTTCGACAATGTTCGAGTTCAAGATCTGCTCCGCTCGGATGCGCGTCCGTGCGAAGCGTGATGTGTGACCTAGAAACTCCTCAGTCGCTCGCACCAGCTAGCAGTATAGCGGCGCTTTCTCTCATGTGATGAGGAGAGAAAGCGTTGTCTAACAGATTTGGCTCACGAGTGGCCAATATAAGCTAGGGTTCCGAGCACTTCAGCTGAGCTGTTCAGGCCGCATCGCAATACAGATCGATGCAGCGATGCGGCGGGAAACCGCTGACATTGTGGAGTTACCAAGAGATCTCCTATCGTCCAGTTGACGATGGCAACTCACATATCAGCGGTTTGAGCTTCGCTACGATCTATGCTCGGATCTCCATATGCTCACTGACACGTACCGCCCGATGACGGACATTGCAGACGAGTGGTCTCGCGATGCCGATGCCCCAGGCTCCAGAGCGAAGCTGTTTAGTATGCTGGTTTCAGCCATGTGCGACGGTGCATTCTACGAGAATGGCATTGCAGTTCGGGCCCATGCTTTGCTTCTCGCCAAGGATCCAGACATCGAGACGTACAATCCCAATTTGGAGGGTGCGAAGCGTCTACCTGAGCTCGAGCCCGTATCAAACCCCACAGCACTCCACAGCCACTTTACCTCATGCCTCCCCAAGGCTGTCCCGCACTCAATCGCCGATAACCCTGAAGCATTCTTCGATTGGCTCAAGGGCGGAGGCTTAGATCAGCTCGACAGGAACGGCCGATTGGCCTTTAACTACATCGCCATCAGTGGAGAGGCATTTGCGGCCTGGTGCAGGGATGCCAACATCGAGCTTCCCCCGATGGTGGGAAGGTGGCTGGGCCTCAATGAACTCGCACCGGCTCGATCCAAACAGAAGAAGAAACGACCAAGCTCGCAGGCAAAACTGACCCGGGAGTTTCGCAAGCCAGCTCGGATAAGAGTGTTGAATATCCTGGAAGACGGTCCGCCTACGGTGCCAAACCGCGACCTTATCTCGCTATGCGAAGGCGTGACATTTCTGGCAACTGGTGCGACACGCAAGTCGGCGACGCTTCGGCGTTTCATGGGCCGGCAGGGTGGCGGTCGCGAACCCAAGGGGCTGTGGAACCGAATGGAACGCGAGGCCGATGTGTTGCTCTCCTTCCTACGCCGGGGCGATTTGACTGCCTACGGGAGCCTAGACAGTGGTCCAATCGAGCCAGTTCCGAAGGACTACTTCGTGAACGACGTGTTTTCTGAGTTCGCGAGGGATTTGCTTGCTCACGATCCCTCAATATCCGAAGGCGCGTTCGGTCGCACAGGCATCCCAACCTATCGCGACGTTCGTTTCCTGCGATCGGACTTCGCCGATGTCGCCAACCGGCACTTTCTCTCGATCAAGAAACGGCAGAGCTCGCGCGCCAAACAGACGTTTGCTGCGGAGAGCCGTTGTCGAAAATGGCTGATAGAATTGATGAAGAACGGCGATCCGAAGTCAGCTAAAGCTGTATACCAAGCACAAGCGACTGACATGTTTGGTACAGGACCAAACCAGTTCAATCGGGCCTGGGCCATGGCTAGGTCAGAGGTCGGGAATCCAATGTGGGGCAAGCCAGGGCGCCGACGATGAACCGTTGCGGTTCACAGAAACGTGCCATCTCGGGCCTTCTCTACAGCAAAACGCCTCTCGAATACGCTCTACCCTTCAGATGCAATCCTGCGGCAAGTGTGGCCAGGCTCTAACTCCGCACCTGGCCCACCTAATTGTCCGCCGTTAGCGGCACATGTGATGTTTTTACATGTTCTGATCGATCCCTCGAATGCCTTCGCTGGGATTGCATCAACGGATGTGGCAGCTTTCATTGTCATGCACTTGATCGCTACGATAATCGCCACTTGGTTCTTTTGCTGGATGCTGGATAAGCGTCAAGATGGCTAAGTTCGATTTCGACGAAATGATCGATCGACGGGTGGTTCCGGCGCTTAAGCATCATCGACTCGTCCTGGGATCGGACGGCATGGACCTGTTCCCTGCTGGCGTGGCCGATATGGATTTTCGCGTCGCACCATGTGTCGCCGAGGCGATCGCCGAACGGGCCGCGCATGGCGTCTATGGCTACGAGACAGTTCCTGACGGATTGATACCGGCGCTGGCCGGCTGGCTCGGGCGCAGGCATGGATGGCATGTGGACCCTGCCCATGTCCTGCGTGCGCCTAACGTGTTGAACGCCCTGGCGATGGCCGCAAACTGCTTCACGGAACCGGACGACGGTATCATTGTCCAGCCACCGGTGTTCTTCGATTTCGCAGATATCATTACGGAAAATGGGCGGCGGATGCTTGAGAATCCGCTGATCCTGCGGGAAAGCCGCTACGAGATGGATTTCGCCGGGTTGGAAAGCGTCGCGAGCGACCCACGAGCCCGAATGATCTTTCTGTGCAACCCGCACAACCCCGTGGGGCGGGTCTGGACAGCCGAGGAACTTGCACGGTTGGGGGCAATCTGCCGCCGCCATGGTGTGCTGGTCGTGTCGGATGAAATCCATGGTGACATCACCTATCCGGGCCACTCTTACACGTCATTCGCTTCGATCTCGGCAGAGAATGCCATCAACTCCATAACCTGCCTTTCTCCGGCCAAAAGCTTCAACATCGCGGCTTGCTGTTCTGCATTCACCATTGTTCCCGACGAGACTCGCAGAACGCGCCTTCAGGTGGAAAACAGCCGACTAACCGTCAACAAGAACAACGCTTTCGCCTCGGTTGCTATGCAGGCCGCCTATACCGATGGTGCGTCCTGGCTCGATGAAATGTTGGGGTACTTGCGGATCAACCTTGATCTTGTTCGTCATCGCCTTGCAGATGTTCCAGGAGTTTCTTTGATCGAACCTGAAGGCACCTTCCTGCTCTGGATAGACTTCCGCGGTCTCGGCCTTGAACCCTACAATCTGACAAAGTTCTTGAGGCGAGAAGCGGGCTGGTCAATCACGCGCGGCATTGACTTCGGTCCAGAGGGCGCAGGCTTCGGCCGCTTGAACATCGCTTGTCCGCATGCCCGCCTTGCAAAGGCACTGGACCAGCTAGTCGAAGCTGTCTTGCCCCCGTAAACTCGGGCCACATTGTTCTTAGTGTTCCTACTCCGCCGGTTGTTCACTGTCGGCTGGTGCCGACCGTCGGTGTCCTAACGGCCACAAAGGGAACGGCAAGAAACGAATTTCACCGTCCGCCTTCATTCGCTCGTACTCGTGGATATCCTTCGGCAGCCGTTTCGGCTTCTCGTAGATCCCGACCAGCGGGGCGAGCACCAGCAGGTAGGCGAACCAGTAGAAAGTACCGACTCGTGCGATCCAGACGTAGACCCCCTCCGCCGGCATCGCGCCGACCCAGGTCAGGACGAAGAAATTGACCACGAACAGCAGGGTCAGCCACTTCCAGACCGGCCGGAAAACCGAGCTTCTGATACGCGAGCGGTCCAGCCAAGGCAGCGCCGCCAGTAGACTAATCGCGGCCACCATGGCGATTACCCCCATCAGTTTGTCCGGAATCGCCCGCAGGATCGCGTAGAACGGCAGGAAGTACCACTCGGGCACGATGTACGCCGGCGTCACCAGCGGGTTGGCGGGGATGTAGTTGTCCGGATGGCCAAGGATGTTCGGGGCGAAGAACAGCACGACCGCGAACAGCGAGAAGAACACGGCGGCACCCACCAGGTCCTTAGAGGTCATGAACGGGTTGAACGTCAGGGTCTCACCGTCGGATTTCGGCTCGATCCCGGCCGGATTGTTGGAGCCGGTGATGTGCAAGGCGGTGACGTGGAGCAACACGACCGCGACGAGGGCGAAAGCGATCACCCAGTGCAGGACGAAAAACCGGTTCAGGGTCTGATCATCGACCGAAAAGCCGCCCCAGAGCCACGTAACAATGCTGTCGCCGACGATCGGAACGGCACTGAACAGGTTTGTGATGACGGTCGCTCCCCAGAAGCTCATCTGGCCCCAGGGCAGCGTATAACCGAGGAACGCCGTCGCCATCATCAGGAAGAAGATGACCAGGCCCAGAATCCACAACAGCTCGCGCGGCTCTTTGTAGGAGCCGAAATAAAGCCCCCGGAAGATGTGGATATAGACGGCGATGAAAAAGAAATGGGCAGCGTTCGCGTGCATATAGCGGAGTAGCCAACCGAAGTTAACGTCGCGCATAATGCGCTCAACAGAACCGAAGGCCTCCGCCTCCGACGGCTTGTAGTGCATCGCGAGCGAGACACCGCTGAGGAGAAGAATAAAAAGCGAAACCATCAAAATTCCGCCGAAACTCCAGAAGTAGTTGAGGTTTCGAGGAACACGGAACTGAAGGTATTCGCGATCGATCATCCTGGGAATAGGCAATCGGGCGTCAATCCAACCGAGGACGCCGGTGTAGGGGGAGTAAAGAGGTTTTTGCGCCATTGGCATTATCCAATCGGTGTGAGCCCCCTTCGTTCGCAGATCGAGCCAACTGGGATGACGGCATTCTGACGCAGCACGTTTGGCTGACTCCGTCAGCGCCTCGGACTGCTGTTGTAAGATTATCTCCACTCAGCTGTGCGCCTCCCCACCTGCGGGTCCGCAGGTTGCGTCTCCGTCTCCTGGTCAGCATGCCGCTCGGTGCGAAAGATCGTCGCTGATACCGGCGAACAACTTCGGTGATCCCATTCCAGGACCGAATAGTTGCCGCCTGAGAGGTGATTTTGAACTCGGACTGATTGAATTTACTGCTAAATATTACGATCTTATCGACACAAAATCAAAAACATGGAACATAATCGCAGTCGACCTCCTGCAGACACAGCCTACGATCACAAGATATCGCTTTAGTTGATAAGCCAAAATGCGAGAGTCTGGATAACAGTTGTAGGCGAGCACCCGCCTTTGGATACGGTGTTTGCCTTCTAGATCGGCGCTCCCAACAAAACTGAGAAGTGGAATATGGCAACGATGGGAAAGTCACTCGACCAAGGGTCGAATCAACGGGAACACCCTAAGAAAGTCACCGTCGACGATATCGTCGCGCTGCGACAGCAAGGGTTGAACACCTCGGCGATCGCCGAGCAATTGGGAATTCCGCAATCAGCCGTTATGAATGCACTCAGGTGGGGTTTCTGAGGTTCATTCAATGCCTGTGCGTCGGCGGCATTTCCCGCGTATATCTAGGGTCCGAGCGTTCAATTCCTTGATATTCTCCCAACCATCGAGCACCGACTCTCCGAGAGCGATCGCTGGCCGTAGTTGTCCAACCGTCGTACTCCGCCAAGCAGGCGGTCGTACACATTCGTGCCGCGTCCGGTCGAACGTGTTGTTGGGGGGAAAGCGTGCGAAGCAGTAATCGCAACAGATCTGCCACCGCTGGTCGGACGCCATCGCTGGGAAGCGCATGCCGACGAGGTTTCGCTAACGCTGCCGCACCTCCTTTGTTGCACTCCCATCGAACGCTCTCACTGACAAAGCGAGCTGTCTGTGTGCCGTACCGCTTACGTCTAGCCCAGGGAGATGATGCAATCTGATTGCTCCGCCGACAGTACCAACGACAGCGTATCAAGTATGCGCTGGACCACTGCTGGACCGTTCACGCCGTCAGTAGCAGGCCGATACGCAACCATCGAGCATGTCTTGCCATGCGTCTCAGGGTGCTCCGGGACAACAGTCCGGCGATGTGGGATCGCCGGATCGGCGGCCAGAGCCTCACGGGCGTTTTCGTAGGCGAAGGCGAGACCGCTGCGAAAGAAAAAGGCCCGGTCCTGATAGCCCGGTTCCCGAACAGCGGAAAACCCGCTGCGTTCAGCCATTTCGATGAGTTTTGACGGCTGGATGATCTGCGCCCATTCAATGCCATCACTAGTGGGAAAAATTTCAGAGATCATATCCCCTATAACTCGTGTACGCGCCTCTGGTGTTCGGCTATCGACCAGACCGATCATTGGAGACGTGAGCATGGCGCCCTTAGGATCCTCAGGGGCCGTGATCCACGCCTGAAAACAGACCAAGTCAGGGATCGCCTGAAAGATGGCCACAATTTCGGGGGCGTAGTCTGGTGCGGGTACCCAGACTCTTGGGGGACTAACCTGATATGTCACGAAACTCGCGTGCGCGCGGGATCTGCTATCCGGCAGTGTTTGTATGCTCAGAGCATCCAGCCGTGATGAACAATGATCGTGATCGCTCTCGGGGGTTCTCATTACAACCTAGCTAAACTGTACAAATAAACAAACACCGGCATTGCCTGCAGGTTGACGTGCCGAGCAACACCGTGTTGGTCCAGAAACTCACCGCGTTTCCCACCAAGCCTAGTAAAGCATAAACGGACATGGTGACGGGCCAGACCGAGGCAGTCGCATGTTGTCAGCCAAAAATATGGTGTAGCAGTTCTTCGAACAAGTTCGCTGCACGTCGCGTCGCGTAGACGGGTTACGCTTCCTCCCGATTGACGGCTGTATCGCAAATCTGGCTTCTCCCACCCATAACGAAGCCACAGTGCCGCTAGCACCTGTGACCGCACAATCCAGGATCATTGCGCGTGATAGTAGATATTTTTGATAATTCACTTATAAATCTCTTTGTGAATTCAGACGTATTAGTCTTAAGCGATAAGATTTCTTTGTTCTTTTATGAAAAAAGAAAAATATCTAGGTAACTAAACTGTATGAATATAAATGCTAATTTAAATTTGTCTATTTGTCATGTATAATGACCATGGAAATCGTACATTATCTCTTAAGGATAACCAAGGAATTGTGTTGTCAACTAGTACGGATACCGCAGCACACATCTCTGGAGCATGATCCTGTAATCTTTATTTGGCCGGATTGGACACTTGTGATGTGAGTCACATCCGATCACCGCGACAGGATGACGCTACCCGTGAGGCGGTCGTATAGAATCGATCGACTAACGGGGCGACGCCGACCTTTCGGACTCTGATCCAGCGCTGCGGCTTCGTAAGTCACTACCCTTGTAGCTTCTCGGAAACGGTATGGCTTGGGCCGGCGCAGGTTCTCAAGTCCAAACATCTGACGAAACAAAGCAATCTGCACCTTCCGCATTGAGCCTCAGCCCGTAGTCGAGAGGCAAGTAGTCGCCGGCGCCAGTGAACAAGATCAGTGGTGATCCGATTTGGTTAACGAATCGTACGTCTTTTCATCTGATTTGCGCGACACCGCAGGAGAAGCTTCCATGACCTCAGCGACAATGACTGGCTACCAGATCAGTATTATGACGACAGGGATAGCGGCATATGCACTGGCCATCGCAGGTATCTCCGCGATCACGTCGCCAGCAGGAGCGTATGAGAGCAAGTCGTACGCCGAGATCGCTGATCGCGTTTTCCAATCGGCGGATCGCGACGGCGATGGTGTCCTAACCGAGACGGAGTATGCGTCGGCGGGCCTAGATCGATATGGTGCCAGCTTTCCAACATTCGACGAAAACGCTGACGGTTCGGTTGTTATCGAGGAATACCGATCCGTATTCGTCCGGTTTCACAACACAACGGATGAGCGGGAAGCATAAGGCGACGATCCCATACGGCCTTTGGGGCCGACCCTTCGCCTCTCAGGCTGTGGCGTGCGGTATCTCGTGGACCACACACCAATGCTTAACGGGTGAACTGTGTCCCTGGGCGCTTTGGGTGATTAGTGGAGCGCACGGGATTGTTACGCCGCCCTTTCGGCTCTTGCCAGTTCGCTCGGCTATCGACTGCCGACTCCCGAACGTTGGATAGAAAACCGCCGTATGGATCCAGTCTAGCCACCAGCCACGGTCATGTGGCAAGGCGGCGAACTCAAGTCCGGAGCTGCACTCGATGGAATTGGTTAGCTACAGGACTGGCAGATACTCATCATCGTTGCCAATGGTGATAGATGATGTGCCCTGCGAGAAATTAGGGTTCGAACTGGCAATCCATTGTGCAAAGGCAATCGTAAACAAACAGAGGAGGTAGAAATGTCTGTTGATAAAATTGCTTCGCTATCGCGCGCAGCGGAAATGCTTGTTGGCAGTCCGACTGTGACTGGTAAAGATCTAGCCGTGGGACTTGGTTGGATCGATAGTTCAGGGAATATCACTGACAGTGGGGAGGACGCTTTTCAGGCATTTCAAGAGCAATCTTCGACGCGCTCCGCGTTCAGGACGATCGCTGTTTGATTCGCATCAAACGCCATAAGGCGGCTTGAATGCCGCTCAAACCGTCCAGATTGCCAGATCCACACTCAATGATCAGCTATCAGTGCGATGCCCGCAGATGAGGCTACAATAAATGACTAGTATTGTAGTCCTTTTGACCGCATTTTTTGATTGCTAAAATCACTAATAATTTGACTAATAGGCTTCTTTATTTTGCTCATTTCTAATAAAAATAGTAGATCCCACCACATGCAAGGCTCTTCCACATTTCTATTCATTTGTGTTGGGTATCGCTGCTTCCCTGGTTCCGTCTGTGTTCACTCTTGATGTGGTCCCAGGAGCGATCCTATGCGCTATAGATGCGATGATTATATTCGCGCGGCAGGTGTTAATGCCAGCCTTCAACGACGCGACTGGCAGCGCCGCAAATGACCGTTTCAAGACCCATCAAGCCATCTCTGTCGCCATAACCCTTGGGCACATCGGCGGAGCGGGATTCGTACATCTTCGCATACCGACGTCAACAGGTTGACCTGGCAATAACCGACAACGGGTCTCGCCTGGACTGTGCCTGCGACGTTCTACCCTACTGACGTACTCTTCGGACATTACCATTTCAAAGTAGAATCGAGTAAGCCAAGCCGGGACTAGGAGCTCTAACCGTCAGCACTCACTCGGCGATCAGTGACACGGGCTGTTCAACCACTTACGGTGACTTTAAATTGAGCCTATATACTGAGAAAACTAAGTAGTCCAACGGAAACAACCATCTAGCAAACAAAGAGGCATCAAGTGTCCACTTTCGTAATCGGTGTGTTTGTAGTCGTCGCCTTTGTCGTCTGGCTGATCTTTAGTTGGTGGCGCTACAAGCGAAGCCCATTGTCTAAATCTCGTTCAGATCGTTAGCCGCGCCTTTGCACGGGCTAATATACTTGGGAACCAACGCCCAAGAAAGATGAGGAATTCTCTCGAGCCTTATGGCGGTTTGATTTGTTATTGCACTTAAGCTAACCACACTATGTTCGCACTGCGAAAAATTGTCGATTATTATGGCCTTATATACATTCACCCTGTGAAGTGTCTAGTGGGGTTAAACGCTTTGACACTTCGCGAAACTTTGGTGTGCTCCTTCGGTTCGTTTTATTCCCCGTGGCTTGGTTGAGATCAGAGGCTATTGAACAGAATTCCATGCTATTTCGGGTTAAGGTTCGAGTCTCGGTGGCGGTATTGATTGGCACACAAACGTTATGAGCTGAGTGATTGCGAATAACTAATCGTCGCGTCGCTCTTGCTGAACAATCCGCGACGCATTGCCACTTTCGGTGGTCGGCAAGTGCTGAATGGGATCTGTTGGCGGCCTCCAAAGGGTCGCCCCACGCCGATGCCACGTGGCGATTTGGCATATCAACCACATGCTTCGACCGGCTCGCCCGGCGACGAAAAATGGGAATTGGAAATCTTGTTCGAGGCGGTGCTTATGCCACAAGCTAACACTGACTGATAGTTTCTCGACTTGCGTGCTTCAGTTCGGCGCGATTGTCAAATAGGAGGACGCGAGCGGCTTACACCGCCGCCGTGCACGTGGGAGGAGAGCACGCCGATCGCAGATTGCGCTGGTGGCGCAGCTTGGGCCAATTAGTATGTTGCGTGTACGTCATAGTTTAGATCAGATTTATATTGATCGCGGTGTTTGGTTGAGTTGGACCGACTTGCCGGGGAGACTGATTGCAAAACTTTGTGGGGCCCGATAGCTACAAACGACAGCAGCCTGTAATTGGCTGAGTAATTGCTCGGCTTCGCGGCGGATGCAGGAGGCGAACGTGTCTAGGAAGATCCCAGGGCCGTGCATCGACGTATGCAAATTTAAACTTGCTGACCGGTGCATTGGCTGTGCAATGACCAAGAAGGATAAAAGGGCATTCAAAAAGAAGAACGGAAAGAATGCAAAAGTTGGTTTTTTGATCGAACTGATCAAGAAGCGGAAAGAGCTCGGTCGGTACGATTATTGGCGGAAGATGTACTTGCGAAAGTGCGCCAAGAAGGGGATCAAGCCACCTATCGCGGCCTGATCTTCGGGCACACCGATTTGTTTAGCGCTTGAGATGCGCGCGCAGCATCCACGCGAATTTCTCATGGGTGCGCCCACGTCCCGTCGCGAGATCCTCTGTCAGTCTGTCACCGTGTTGTGAGGCTAGAGCGCTTGTGCCTGATAGCGTTGCTGCCAGTGTCTCTTGCGCGTCAAGCATCAGGCGGATCATCTCCACGTCAGTCTGATGCCCATCCGCTTCCGACACTTTAGAGCGAGAGAGTATCTGGCCCAACTGTCCCTCAGCATGCATGTCAATGGCTTTGATACGCTCCGCTAGCTCATCTTGTGCGGAAAAGTGATCTTCGTAGATCACTTGAAACAAGTCGTGTAGCGGACCGAACGCCATGCCGGTGACGTTCCAGTGAAAGTTCTGCGCTAGCATCGTGGCAACAACTGTTTCCGCGAGACTCTGATTAAGCACATCCGCGATCGCGGCTTGCGCTGTCGGGCTGAGATCTGCCGCAGGCTGGCTCATGTGGCCTCCAGGTTTGAGGATGAACCTTTTCTACGACGCTGAACTCGAACTGGATGCGTGCGTGTACCATAGAGAAAAGCTGAGCAAAAACCCGCACCGTGTTTGGAGGCAATTGGCTGCGAAGGAGGAAAGATATGCTCCCGTTGTCATTGCGCTTAACGGCACTGAAAAGGCTAACGAGCCAAGCCTCTTCCGAAGACAGCTCATAATCAACCAAATGGAAAAGCCGTGGCCGCCGCCGCATGATACAATACATAAGATGAAGTAGACGGTGAACAGGCGTCACCGATCGACTATCTGACCCTTTCTCAAGGTCATTAATTGCTTTTTGGTTAAGAATGTCGGCCTTAAAGCAACGTTGTCTTCTTACTTCTTCCGCTACTTTCCGGCAGTGCATAAGGAAGTGAAATTGAGATTCATCGAGATCGTTAATGATCGGTAACCGCTGTCCCTTTTGTTGGCACAGCCGGAAATTACTTGGAACACACTCTAAGAGTTTGGTCATCTTCGTTCGCTACCAACGTCCACATGCCGAACAACAATCGTCCAATCAGACACAGGTGTCAATGCAATTAAAAATCATTCGCATTAAAACCTATCCGTGATATCCCGAAGAGGGCACAGTGTAGATTGTGAAAAACAGTCTAGATTTAACAATATTTCGAAAATATAGTCATAATGAGTCAGCCTAAATCGATGTCACATAATAAACAGATTGTAAAGGATCGCTAAAATGAGGAGAATCCTGATGAGTTATGTTTATAGAGCGACAATAGTATGTATATAAGTATGTAGAAGATAATATATTATCACTTCTGCAAAGCCATTTGCATTTCAAAATATTATGAAGATGGATGCATGCCAAAGTGTCTTTTGTCTAATCTGCGATACTCGGTCGCGGCCTTGGCCATCCGCGTCTCTCAACGCGTAGAAAAGTCATCAAGCAACTCAAATCGGGAGTTTCAAGTGTTGCGTTTGTCCCCCGCCATCGCGGTCGCACTTTGGTTATTCACGTTACCAGCGTTCGCGGCAGAACATGTGGTCAATATGGTAAACAAAGATTCCAACGGCGTCCGGATGCAGTTCGAGCCAGCGTTTCTCAAAATCGCCCCAGGTGATACGGTGGTCTTCAAGTCCGTAAAGAAAGGCCACAATGTTGTCTCCATAAAAGGTATGATTCCTGCTGGCGTTGAAGCCTTTAAAAGCAAGTTGTCGAAAGACTTTTCAATGACTTTTACTGCTGAGGGCGTCTACGGCATAAAATGTCAGCCACACGTAGCAATGGGTATGGTTGGACTGATCCAAGTCGGTGATAACCCTTCGAACCTCGAAGCGGCTCGGAGTGTCAAGCATCGCGGCAAGAGTAAGAAACGCTTTGATGAGCTATTTGCTCAAGTGCGGGATTAACCGCTACAGGGAACTCGTGTGCCAGGTCCACTGCGTGGACCTGGCGATGCTTTCCGGGAGTATGGCCGATGCCTGACGCGCTTTCCTCAAGAATGCTCCACCTGGAGCCACCGCTTGACCTACCAGACTGGTTAGTCTCGGATCTTCGCTCGGATCATGCGGGTGAGACCGGTGCCGTCTACATCTACTTGGGTATCTTGAGTGTCAGCCGCGATCCAGCAGTGATTGCCTTTGCTCGAGAGCATCTTGAGGTAGAACGCAATCACCTCTCGACGATGGACGTCCTTCTTAGACCGAAGGATCGAAGCATTTTCTTGCCGTTGTGGAGGCTTGCTGGCTTCTTAACTGGCTTTCTTCCAGCACTCTTTGGCAGCCAAGTGATCTTCGCCACTGTCGACGCCGTTGAGAGTTTCGTGGACCAGCACTATCAGGAGCAACTGGACCAGCTTTCCAACCACTCTCGTTTTAGTGAGCTAGCGGTATTACTAGACAGCTTTCGTGAAGATGAAGTGCATCACCGCAATGACGCGCGCGGTCGTCTCAATACGAAGCTTCCTGCAACGGTTCGCGTTTGGACCTGGCTGGTCGATAGAGGGTCAAGAGCGGCAGTCGCGCTAGCGCGCTTTAGGTAGACGAGTATTGCAGCACAACTGACTAGTATAGTCGTTTGATCCTGTTTAGTAAGTCAATTAGTCTTGGCTATGTATCAAAAAAGGCAGTTTCGAGCGGTCGAGTCTTCTAGTGACGCATCAACTGACTGTCTTCTCGATTTGTAGAAAAATCGTATAAATACGTATACATCTTGAATACCCTGGCAGCAGTCCTGTACTGACGTAGCAGTCCGGTTAGAAGATGCAACGGGTAACATTGTAATATTGCTCAATAATTGTTTTAATAGTGCGAACTAATGTAGTTTTAGTCTTGGACGTATAACTTGGTTGATATGGCCTACGGCAATGAGACCGATACCTTTTAACCAGCCGTGAACGGTGATCAGATGCATTCGGTACAATGACATGTATGCCAAGCGGGCGAGGCGTCCTTCAATAGCCATGCGACCGCCTATTAGGTTTCCCATGAGGCTGCCGACTGTCGAGAATCGGCTAAGCGAAACAAGCGACCCCTTATCACGATAATGAAAGGGTTTGGTTTGTCGTCCCTGAACAAGTGCAAGAATGTTTTCAAACGCTGTAACAGCCATTTGGTTGGCACTCTGCGCGCGTGGAGGCACTGTTGAACCGTCGCTCTTCGGACATGAGCAGCAGTCGCCAATAGCGAATACATGATCGTCGACTGTTGTTTGAAGACTTTGACGGACTTGGATTTGATTTGAGCGGTTGATCTCTAAGCCATCCAGTGAACCTGATATGCTGGCCCCCTTAACACCAGCTGCCCAGACGCGGAGATCAGCCAAGATACGGTCTCCGCCCCTCATCGACACACCGCTCTCATCAACACCGGTGACCATAGCGTTCAGCCGAAGATCAACCCCCAGTGCCTCTAGCTCGTCATGAGCCGCTTGGGCTAGGTCTTCCGGCAAAGCTGGAAGGATGCGAGGTCCAGCCTCTAAGAGAGTAACCTGCAATCTACTTTCGTCAAAGATCTCCAAGCCGTAGTGACGAAGGCCCTTAGCAGCATTGAACAGTTCAGCAGCAAGCTCTACGCCGGTGGCACCACCACCAACAATGCAAACTCGAACCTTGGATGTATTGTCGACTTCTGCAGCCAGAGAGACTCGGAAACACTCGTTTAAGAGTTTCTGGCGGAAGACTTCCGCCTGATCTCGGTTCTCTAGAAATAAGCAGTTCTCACGCACACCTTGAACGCCAAAATCATTAGAAACACCGCCATACGCGAGTACTA
This sequence comes from Thalassobaculaceae bacterium, assembly GCA_963691835.1. Taxonomy (GTDB): domain Bacteria; phylum Pseudomonadota; class Alphaproteobacteria; order Thalassobaculales; family Thalassobaculaceae. Next base: position 73,561 of record OY829383.1, on the reverse strand, counting down.
AATAGTCGTAGCGAATGGTGTGGCGCGCGACGATCTCGCGGCCGTCGTCGTCGATGAAAGGGGCAGTGATGACTTTTTTTCCCTCTCTGTCGATCGACTCCAAACTGCCGTAGAAAAACCGATAGCCCCAGCGCACACCGTGACCGCCGTAGCCTATCTCATCCATATTGGCGTCTAGTGAGCCCGCGGCGACCTCATGTAGAAGCGGTTTCCAAATGTGAGACCTGGACCGATCAATCAAGATGATGTCATAGCGTTCGCGTCCAAAGTGGGCACCGAGCTTGCGCACAAGAGGTAAGCCTCCAGCACCACCACCAACCACGACGATCTGTGTTTTCTTTCCCCTCAAGCTTTTCCTCACATTTGTTTGCTACCAAAAGAAAACACAATGCCGGTAGACATTCATTTTCCATGTCCGTAGCACAATAAGATCCAGATCGAAACTCTGTGATTGAATGACCTATCCTCCTGCATAGTTTTGTTCGGAGTTTGAAGCATCAATAGATTCTGTTCGAAGGGTCCACAAATCGGCTACAGCTCCAGTAGTACCTAGCCTATCGAACTGTTTCTGACTGTATGACTTCCTTCGAGGTTGCGAGTATCATTGCTATATTCCCGGGGTGCTGATGGTGAACTATGAGGTCGGCGATGCGAGTTTGGTGGCCCTCGTTAAGTGCAAGCGTTTGATCAGGCCGCTCTTAGCGATCAGTGGCCTGCCCCACTGAGTGGTCCGGTTATAATGCTAATGCACTGTTGGCTCTCCAGCCAAGCTGGTCGGGCTGCGTAGCGCAGGGGAGCTGGCCGATCCGTTTTGTGGGATGATGCTTGCGGGGGCCGGCGGCCTATATCGGAGCGCGGTGTGTGGTCGGATGGTGTTGTAGTGCTACCGACATTGCTCGATCACGAAGCGGGCCTTTTTCAGATTGTAGAAGATCTCTTCGTTGAGTAGCTCTGCCCGTAGGCGGACATTGAAGATCTCCACATAACCGACCTCCCAGGGCGAGCCTGGCGTGATGTACACCGTCTTGGCACCGACAACGGCAATCCAGTCCCTGAGGCGTTGTCACATCTTTGGCCAATGAGCGTGACGCGCTATTAGACAAACCAGTGGTCACGCGACGCCAGAGGCGACCTTCCATTGCGCCAGAGCTGCAGTGCGGTGAAGCTTCATGTGGCATCGAGAGACTAGATGGCGTTGAAGGTTGAAGGCGTTTTAGCCGGCGGCATGGGTCGAGAGAAGTCTCTGCGTCGAGCCTGGACGCTTGAATCCGATCCAACATCGTTCTCTGCGTCTAATTGGCTGATGTGAGTTTTACGCCCGATTGTTCGAGCGGCCTCGGGTGACATCTCGATCGCGTAGTCGAAGGTCTCGCAAGGCCGCGCGATAGGACCCCATTTCATCGGTGGTGATCGAAGTCGGAACGACACCCTGCCTTTTGAGAGGTCAGTGCAGTAGTTTCATCACTGCTCGTTTGTCGCGCCGCGGCTCTATAAGTATTTCAGGTAACTCTCCTTCCACATCGACAGCGCGCCACAGGTACATCCGGCGCCCGCCGATCGAGACGAACATCTCATCCAAATTCCACCGATCATCGGAGCGCGGACGCCCGTCTCGGAGGCGTTTGGCATACGCAGTTCCAAACCGCGCTACCCAACGACGAAACGTTTCGTAGCTCACATCGAGTCTGCGCTCCGCGAGCAAGTCTTCAACATCACGAAGAATGAGATTGAACCGGCGGTACAGCCATGGGGCATGCTGAATGACGGTGGGCGGGAACTGGAAGCGGGCGTAGGAGATTGGGTTCATCGGACGATCATAGTGTCGTTCTCAGTACGGCGGTAATTCGTGTGACAACGCCCTGCAGCGACCTCGTGCAGAAGCGGGTTCCAGATGTGCGACCGTGACCGGTCGATCAAGATAGTGTCGTAGCGCTCGCGTCCGAAGTGCGCGCAAAGCTTGCGGACCAACGGCAAGCCCCCAGCACCGCCACCGATCACCACGACTTGTATTGTCTTCTCTGCCAAGCGCTGTCTCTCCTCTACTCACTGAGTGACAGCAGTAATTACGACGCCAACTACAAAACGGTTCTCTCAGGACCGATCGGCGGCGCTTAAAATGAACAGTTCGTCTACTTGAAATCTTTAGAGCCCGTCCACAAAGTCATTGAATCGTTGGAATCGTTTGTGATTCACTATCTTGTAGCGATTGATGAGGGAGCTACCAGATGTGGACGAAAGAAAACCGTGCCCGTTATGAGCGCCGGGGCCTTCGGTACCCGAGTGATCTGACGGACGAAGAGTGGTCGGTTCTGGCGCCGTTGATCCCGCCGGCCCGGCATGGCGGCCGCAAGCGGTCGGTTGACGTTCGCGCGGTGATCAATGGCTTGCTCTATGTTCTGGAGACCGGCTGCCCGTGGCGCCATTTGCCGAAGGACTTTCCGCCGAAGAGCACGGTGCATGGGTATTTCGATCTGTGGGCCTGGGACGGCACGCTCGAGCGGATGCACGATACGCTCTATGTGGCGTTGCGCGAGGCGGAAGGCCGAGAGGGGCAACCGAGCGCCGCGATTATCGACAGCCAAAGCGCCAAATCGGCGCAAAAAGGGGGGCGTCGCTTGACCCGATCGGCTATGACGCGGGCAAGAAGACGCGCGGCGTGAAGCGCCACATCCTCACTGACCATGGCGGACTGCTGCTCACGGCGGTGGTGCATCCAGCCGACATTCAGGACCGCGACGGCGCGGCCTTGGTTTTGAGCAAGCGGGTGCGGCGACGGTTTCCATTCATCGAGGTGGTCTTCGCCGATGCCGGCTACCAGGGGCCGAAAGCCGCCAAGGCGGTGGCCAAGACCGGGCCCTGGCGGCTGGAAATCATCAAGCGGAGCGACGGCGCCAAGGGCTTCATGGTGCAGGCCAAGCGCTGGATCGTCGAACGCACGCTGGCCTGGATCTCGCGCAACCGAAGGCTCGCCCGAGACTTCGAGGCGCGGGCGCGAACCGCCACCGCCTTCATCTACCTCGCCATGATCAAGATCATGGTACGCCGCTTGAAACAAACATGAACTTTATGGACGGACTCTTAGAACATTGCGATGGCTCAACCGTTCGATCACCATATTGTCAGTGCCGGAAACTCTTCAATCCATGACCATCGGAAACGTTGCCGCGAGCGCCCAGCCAAAGGCCAGACCCGCCGAGATAGCGCCCGGTAGGGCACTGCCGGTACGCTGAGCGATCCAGCTGTTCCAAACCCCATAAATCGTCATGAATACGACCATCACCGGAAAGACGATGATGAGGAAAAAAAGACCCCGTAGATCCAGCGCGATCGCCAGTGCGAGCGAAACCAGGAAGGCCAGGCCGGTGAGTATCCCGCTCCACCAAGGCATTCCCGGGCGACGCAGGTAGCTTTCTATAGCAAGTGTGTAGGCGATGGTGCCCGCCGTCATCGGCAAAAGAACGAACCAGCGGAGTCCTGTCGGCATGAAGGAGGTCACATAGCGGTCGAGCGGAAAGGCCAGCGCCGAGCAGCAGAACAATGCTGCAAAAAGCGTTGCGGTTAGGGTCGACCGCGTAGGCCTGGTGACACTGAGTGCACCTCGCCAGTAGAGAACAGAGAGAGCGACGATCCCGAAGAGTGCGAAATGCAACGCAAGATAATCGGCTACGAGAACGGGGAACGAGCCTTTGGGAACGGGCCAGAGCAGTAACGGCGTTGCAACTGTTGGGATGAGAAGAATAAGAGCCGCTGTTCGAAGCGATAGGCTCTTGCTGGGTAACCGATTGTAGGTACGCGGCAGCGAGCCAGTTAAAGGCCAGCCAAGTGCGACAAGACTTACAACTAGCACCAGGATCCAAGGTGCCCGGCGGTCGGTCCGCATGACGTCCAAATCGGTGGGCGATCCGAAAGTCTCGGCGAGCCAGAGTGTCGCTTCGCGCAGGCTAGTCTGGCTGTACAGCACGGAAACGTGCTCGGCATTAGGAGCGATTACGGCCCGGCGGCGGTTCAGTTTATCGAGAATCGTATAAGTCTCGCCCTCAGCCGCTGCCGTTCCTGCAAAGAGTGTCGTAACCCGTTCGGCTTCCGAGCGGAGCGTACCCTCCCATTCGCCCGAAATGATAAGAAGGTTCTTGGGCTCTAGTGCAGACACCTCGGGCGAGAACATGGAGACGGCCACGGTAGCCTCGATTTGCGGGTCAGCGCGGGCAGCACGGACAATAATGTCCGCCGCCATGGAATGCCCGAGGACCGCAACCCGCCCGTTTGCAGCCGGATGCGATTTGGCGAAACTAATGACGGCATTGAGCTCTTCGAGAAGCACCCGCGTCGCGCCGTCGGTTTCGGTTACGTCCCCACGCAGCGCCGCCGCGTTGCGCCCGTGTCCGCGCAGATCGTAGCTAAACGCGGTCAGCCCGTTTGCCGCCAAGGTGACCGAGAAAGGATCCATCAATTGTCGGGAACCCGCGAAGCCGTGAGCGATCACGACCGCCGGGCCCGGCACCGATCCGGCTGTCCATCGCACCGTGACGGGTGTCGTGCCGACGCTTGTTTGCTCGACCGCGAGACCATCCGTCTCACCCTCGAGCTTGTGGATCGACAGTACGATCCCGATGAGTGACAGCATGAGGACGGCAAAACGCGCGATACGCAGCATAAGCTGAGTTCCCTTTTGTAACCGCCTAGCGTGGACCTCACATGAGGGCATCGTGCCCAAGTACGCCCATCGTTTGACTTTAGTCTGCGGTCTGAGCAACAAAACGATATGTTGACCAGCGGATTCCTTAAGCGACCGCAGTCACAAGCATTCAGGCGCTCTTTGCCTTGGGCGGGAAACCAGGAGCGAGAGCATGGTAGTAGCTGTCATGCTTCTCGAAACACTCTGGGATGCTCGTTCGAGATGAACCTTTGCGTAGCTGTCACTGACTATACTTAAGCGCCCGACGGCCGACCAAGTGCAGAAACGCGCATGATTCTTCGCTAATGCAGGGCGATGTTCGACCGCTCGCCCCATAAAGCCAGATCGCTACAGGCTAATTGGGCCCGAATGCTAGATCTCGTCAAACCAAACCTCGTTGAAGTACATTTCAAAGGTCGGATGTATCGTGCCGTTCTGAACAGACGCGGCCATGTGCTTATAGAGCGACCGCCAGTACATCTGGATGATGATTCCGGGGTTTTGCAGCATCTTCTCCAGATCCTCCATCACAGCCCGCCATTTATAGGCATCGGCGATCGCTAAGAGCCCGTCCACAAAGTCATTGAATCGTTGGAATCGTTTGTGATTCACTATCTTGTAGCGATTGATGAGGGAGCTACCAGATGTGGACGAAAGAAAACCGTGCCCGTTATGAGCGCCGGGGCCTTCGGTACCCGAGTGATCTGACGGACGAAGAGTGGTCGGTTCTGGCGCCGTTGATCCCGCCGGCCCGGCATGGCGGCCGCAAGCGGTCGGTTGACGTTCGCGCGGTGATCAATGGCTTGCTCTATGTTCTGGAGACCGGCTGCCCGTGGCGCCATTTGCCGAAGGACTTTCCGCCGAAGAGCACGGTGCATGGGTATTTCGATCTGTGGGCCTGGGACGGCACGCTCGAGCGGATGCACGATACGCTCTATGTGGCGTTGCGCGAGGCGGAAGGCCGAGAGGGGCAACCGAGCGCCGCGATTATCGACAGCCAAAGCGCCAAATCGGCGCAAAAAGGGGGGCGTCGCTTGACCCGATCGGCTATGACGCGGGCAAGAAGACGCGCGGCGTGAAGCGCCACATCCTCACTGACCATGGCGGACTGCTGCTCACGGCGGTGGTGCATCCAGCCGACATTCAGGACCGCGACGGCGCGGCCTTGGTTTTGAGCAAGCGGGTGCGGCGACGGTTTCCATTCATCGAGGTGGTCTTCGCCGATGCCGGCTACCAGGGGCCGAAAGCCGCCAAGGCGGTGGCCAAGACCGGGCCCTGGCGGCTGGAAATCATCAAGCGGAGCGACGGCGCCAAGGGCTTCATGGTGCAGGCCAAGCGCTGGATCGTCGAACGCACGCTGGCCTGGATCTCGCGCAACCGAAGGCTCGCCCGAGACTTCGAGGCGCGGGCGCGAACCGCCACCGCCTTCATCTACCTCGCCATGATCAAGATCATGGTACGCCGCTTGAAACAAACATGAACTTTATGGACGGACTCTAAGGCCTCATCGAGATTTTGGTCGAAGCTCTCGTCAGACCGGCCGGCCGCGTTCCAGGCTTCGCCTGAGCGATAGACGAGCGCAAGCACCTGCACGCCAAGCAAGCACCTGCTCCAATCCGTAGTTTAGAAGGTATATCTCATCCAGTTCTTCCAGAACAAAGATGAGGGAGTAACCGTCCTCTTGATCTTGATGCCAGCATCACAGATCTGAGCGCCGATGACATCGGTTGTGTTCTTGCGCCAATCATCATCGATTGAGATTAGCTCGTGTTCGAAGTCGGTCTACTCAATAGCGTCGAAATAGGCCTCTCCACCCCGCCAATTGCCATTCGTGCGAAGCCATACGCGATCCGAAACACCTACCTCCACGCTTTCGAACTCGAAGGCCCCGGTGCCAAACAGGTTACTCGAGAAGTCGCTGCCGCTCTTATCGAAATCACGCTGAACGATCAACGTGGCCATGCGGCCAGTCATGGATTTCACTCGATGTCTTTGTCGCACCAACGAGTGATGTTGTGGGTGACACCGTCGGCATTGAACTCGTCGTCGTTGGTCTAGATTACGCCTTTTCGAACATTCAAGACGTACTCAGTCGCGTCATCATTGACCTCCCAACCTTTGAGGAAGGCGGGCTCGAATGTATAGGAGGAGGTACAAGAAACTGTGTGCGGTCAGAGCCGAGTGCACACGCAGCGCCGCAGAACCGTTCGATTTATCCCGCTCCTCCTGAAGTCGTCACGCCCGTGGTTGGCGGACAAGACTGTGGCGCTCAATCTCGATGACCAAGAGTACGTTCCGTTCCGCACGCTACTCAGAATTTGACTCGAAGAGCTTGCTGCGTCGCAACGGGCGTCAAATCAATTCCAACTGTTGCAATAGATCTCCGATTTTTTCCTTGAAGGGGAAGAAACCTTTGGTCGCGTGTGGCCATGCCAAACGATCCCAGGTCCGGAGACCGAAGACAGTATTAATGCCGGACGACTCGATTGCCAGTCTTCTCTCTTCCATCCAATCGCGGGTTGGGCCGACCGGGACGTAGGCGGTCACGATACGGTTCAGGCCTCGAGACTGTGCCCACTCAACCAACCCAAGATCGGATTTCGATTGATCTGATAAGCGATGTGTTTGAACGACCTTGTCAGCAAGCCGCCTCTCGGTATCGTTCAGGGCTGCTTCCTTGAATCTCTGAACTTTCTCAGAAAATGGGACCGATGTAAGCTGTAATGGTGGACCGAGAACTGCCGCATGTCGGGCCCCCGACAGACTCACCAACCATTCCGGAGAGAGGTCTTCTTCGGTTATCAGCAGACCCGTATTTCCGTCGGGTGTGATCGGTGCTGGTTCCGGGGCCGGCAAGGGTGCAGGTGGTATCGGCCCCGGAAGCGCCTCTGCCTGCGAGGCCAACTGATCTGCTTTCGGGCTGAAACGACCTTCAGTGAAGCGCTCGATGTTGTCGGGACGAGCGAGATAGGTTTTACCGCGAGTCTGCAGTCCAGCGACCCAGCGCCAAGAGAGAGTGTTGGATGCTGGGTCGCCGTCCAAAAGATGACGGAGGAAGAAACCCGCTCCCATCTGCCAAGGCAGTTTGAGAGTGAAAATCCATATACTTGCGAACCACATACGCGCGTGGTTGTGTAGATATCCAGTTTCTAAGAGTTCGTGCGCCCAGGCATCGAAACACTCGATCCCAGTCGACCCGCATTCGGCTGCTGCAATTCGTGCCGCAAGGCCGACATCTCGTTCCTGTTCGATTCGAAGCGCGGTCAAGTCGCGACAGTATTCGCTCCAAATTCCGGGGCGGCGTTCCAGCCACCTTTTCCAGTAGGTTCGCCAGAACACTTCCTGGATAAACTTCTCAGCCGTCGAAGGCGTAAAGCGGGAGAGTGTCGCCCGGACTACCTCCTCTTCCGCCACAAGACGATGGCGTACCCAAGGCGACAGACGCGAAACGTGAGAATGACGGCCGGGACCAAGGTCGAAATTCCGGTTCTTCGCGTAGGCATCGCCAGTCTTCGGAAGGAAAGCCTCTAGCCGGTCAAGACCTGCGGCACGTGTCGGTGACCGGACATGGACGTCTTCGTTGTAATCTAACATTCGAAGTCCTTAGATGAGCGTCTGCCTGAATTGGCTTAGTTCGTCAACACCGGTTCGGTGCGAAAACTGACAGGATCCTCGATGGACGAGGCGATGTAATCCGCGACAGCTGACCGCGAGATTATCCCGTTTCGCCATTCAGATGGGGTCATCCGCACCCTGTAGTTTTTGCAGATCTTCTTATTTGTAAGCACACCAGGACGGACGATCGTCCAGTCGAGATCAGATGATTTTATCAGTTCTTCCTGGACCGTCTTGTCGTCATAGGCTTTCCCAAACACAACCTGGAAGGGGATTCTCTGAAGCGGGTGAATGGCGCTTGCACTGTCGCCGGCTCCGAATCCTGTGACTGCCACCAATCGCTTGATCGCATGCGCTTCTAAAACGGGCAGCATGACGGCTGTTGCTCTCGAAAACAGGTTGATTGGTCCGGTTATGAGTTTCAGGTCAAGCGGAACGCCAAGCGCTTGAACGACAGCATCCGCTTCCGCGACAGCGTCACTGATGTCCGATGCATTCAAGGCATCGCCTGAACGCAGTTTGAGATTTTCGTGCTCTAGCGGAATCGCAGTAGCCGACCGCGAAAACGCCGTGACTGCGAAACCTCGTTCCAGGAGCGCTTTGACCGTTTCGAGACCGATGCCGCGCCCACCGCCGATCACTGTGACCTTTTTCATGCCGCGTTCCGTTCGGCCGGCAGTCTCAGGAACTCGATCGTGTTTCCGAATGGATCCGAAACATAGACACTCGCCGTGCCGTCACGGTGCGGTGTGAGTTCACCGAACTTTTCGGCATTCGCGTGTTCAAAAGCGAGATGGGGCGGATGTTGCGAGGGAATCACCAGCGCAAGTGAAGTGTTCTCAATATCGAGGAGAGCCCAGGTCTCATCCTGGTAGGCGACTTTTGCACCAAGCGTGTCCGAATACCAGATTACGGCCTCGGCAATGTCCGATACGCAGAGTGCAGCATGATGTAGTTTCATGAGAGTCCTCATTGCTGATTAGTTGGTTTGGATGACTGCTGGTGGGCGCGTTCTAACGCTTACAGTGGCGCGCCAGCCTGCCGCCTTTTCAAGTTGCGAGGCGAAGAAGCACGAAACCCGCGCCGCCGATATGCCCGAGGGTGATGACGACAGAAAACGTATGCAGGATCTTGAACCGCGTATGCGCGCCGTTGTCGGTCGCGTCATTGATGGCCGGCATCAGTATCTGGCGCGCGAAAACGGTCGTAATCGCTATGGCGCCCAGGATTAAACTTGAGCCTGGATCGCCGGTGAATGCGAGCAGAGACGCCACCACGGCGGCAATAAGCACGAATAAATAGAAGTGTGGAAACGCCTTTCGTATCACGGGACCCGCCATTCCCGGCGGAAGCGCAGTGAATATGAAGGCTGCAAAGCCGAACGCGTACAAAACCATGCCGCCAAACAGCAGCGCTGTGACGAGGATCGCAACACTTGGCATCATTTTGTATCCGGCTTACGGGCGATGCCCATGTAGATGATTAATCGCAATGGTAGGGGCCTGAACACGAAATCGCCCTTACGGTTTATTCCAATTGGGCCAAGACCCTTTGTTTTCCCCGGCACTAAGCCCGCTGAGGAAAGTTCGTCTTTGAGTTCGCCCGGCTTAATGAACATGCGGGGATCGTGGGTACCCTGCGGCAAGAGCCCGAGGATGTCCTCGGCTACTGTCACGGCGAGAAAACTCGATAGCGGATTTCGGTTGATAGTGTCGTAAAGAAAGATACCGCCCGGGACCAACACCCGAGACACTTCGCCCAATACTCGCGGCAGGTCGGAGACGTGCTCAAGAACGTCGACACAGACGACGACATCAAAGGCCTCGTCGTCGTAAGGAAGTTCTTCGCCGACGGCCACTTGATAAGAAATCTCGAAACCACCAGTAGTAGCATGCTTCTTGGCTGCCGATATGGCGCCAGCAGCTGGATCGATACCTTTCACAATAGCACCCTTGGCCGCCAACGCTTCGCTCATAAAGCCGCCGGCACATCCGAGATCTAGGACCGATCTTCCGTTCCACTCCACTTGTTGGTCGAACCAGCTGAGGCGACCAGGGACGAGATTCTTTAGGGTCCTGACCCAACGGATTTCGTCGGACCACCACTGGCCTGCTACCTTGTCGTAGATCCTCAGGTCGTTCCGAATTGCTTCAGCCATAGTGCCCGTTCCATCAACACTGTGTCAGCCCCACTGTCGAACACGCGATTCGGGGGCGACCGTTACGTCTTCAGTTTCGCTAGTTGTTTGCGGGTCCGCGGACGATCCGCACCACTCGATCCATCGCGTTCTTCAAATCTCGCTGTATTACAGCGTTGGATATCCCGAGAGCGATTTCAGAATTTGCCTCGTTGCTATCTTCGCTCGCGATGCCTTTCGGTAAATATGCGGCGCCTTGAACCGCGCCGAGGAACCGGTGGCGTTTCGGAATCATTTCCGATTGTCGAGAGCCGCACACTGATGCTTGGCAAGATTTATAGCTGGCGCCGGTCGTTTCCTTGTAAGCGAAGTACAATTTCCGAATTTCCCCAAGTTTCGCTTTCTGCGACCGCGCGTTCGTGGCGCTGATGAACGTCGCGGCGACGAATGTGAACACGGACGCATAGATCGACCGTCGAAGCACCACCAATCCTGTGTAGCGCACGCCTCTTTGCTAAAAGACTACGTCTGGGAAAGAAGATCGGTTGACGGGTGGGGCGTCCGGTCGCAGTACCGCCACCGCAGCCTCACTGTTCCACCTTACACCCTCCAGGCTAGTCGGGTTAAAGGAGAAACACGAGCGGCGACTCCGTGTTTGTTAGCGCGGCTCCACGAATAGTCTTAGTAAACACAATAGGTTAACGGGTGCTTGCTCTGCGCCTGCCAGAAGGCGGGCATCTGGCCAGCGCTCACTTAGCTAAAATCGCGAGGTGTCCATCGGCGGACGTCGAATTTGCCAATGGGCAGCCAGAAATGCAGGTATCAGCGTCGTGCTAAGCACCAGAATGCCGGTGGGGGTTGTCACATCTTCGGCCATTGGGCGCGACGCGCTATGAGACAGATCACTGGACACGCGACGCCAGCGACGATCTGTCATTGAGCGATGGCCGCCGCGCGGTGGATCTTCATGTGAAGTCGTGAGACTAGATGGCGTTTGAGGTTGAAGGCTTTGTGGACGGCGGCATGGCTGAAGAGAAGTCTCTGCGTTAAGCCTGGACACTTGAACCTGATCCAACATCAGTCTCGTCGCAGATCGGGCTGATAGGAGTTCTCCACCCCATTGTTCGACCGACCACCGGTGACGTGGCCATCGACTAAATTGAGGTCGCGCAAGGCGGCACGATATGACCCTAGTTTGTCGGTCGTGATCGAAGTCGGAACGACATCCTGCCATTTGAGAAGTCGGTGCAGCAGTTTCATTGCTGCTCGTTTGTCGCGCCGCGGCTGTATAAGCATCTCAAGTAACTCACCTTCCGCATCGACAGCGCGCCACACGCACATCCGGCGCCCGCCGATCGAGACGAACATCTAATCCAAATGCCACTGATCATCGGAGCGCGGACGCCTGTCTCGGAGGCGTTTGGCATACGCAGTTCTAAACCGCGCTACCTAACGACGAACCGTCACATAGCTAACGTCGGGGCCGCGCTCCGCCAGCAGATCTTCGACATCACGCAGACTGAGATTGAACCTCAGATACAACCAGGCAGTATGCTGGGTGACTGTCGGCGGAAACTGAAGACGCGCATATAAGATTGATTCTAAACGATAATCATAACGTCAAGTTGATGCCAACTCCGTTCCTGTAACAGTGCCTTTTGCAGCGTCGAACCGACGCGCACGAGCGGCGGACAAAGGGTCACCGATCAATCAGCTTATCATTTGAAGGTTTTAAGGGTCGTAATCAGATGCAGTTTTTTTGCGTCTTGAGCATAACGTGTTCCCTACTGAGTGGGCTGAACCAATCTAAAGCCGACTCGGGGCAGGCGGCTAACTCGGTTGGCCGGTTATTGAGCTGACGTGGCAGAGATACCAGCTACATGCCCGCGACATCGCGGGCGGGCACTGGGCCCGCCCGCAATCACACGTCACGGCAGAATGACGCTGTCGATCACATGGATGATCCCGTTCGAAGCCGTCACGTCCGGTGTTACCACCATCGCGCCGTCGACCATGACGGGGCCACCAGTTGCGTCGATGGGGATGGCCGTGCCCTCAACCGACTTCACCTCGAGCTTTTTGCCCAGGATCGACGCCGCCGGCGCTTCGCCAGGGATGACGTGATAGGTGAGGATCGCAACCAACTGATCTTTGTTCTCCGGCTTCAAAAGGCCCTCGACCGTTCCGGCGGGAAGTTTCGCAAAGGCCTCGTCGGTCGGGGCGAAAACCGTGAAGGGGCCATCGCCCTTTAGGACATCCACCAGTCCGGCGGCTTGAACGGCTGCGACCAGGGTCTTGAACGAACCTGCCGCTACAGCGGTATCCACGATATCGCCCTGGCTCGCACGAGCGTCAGACATAGCCCCGACAGAGACAACAACGGCCAGCGCCATCGCCAGCTTCTTAAGCATTCCAAACATTAAACCACTCCGGGTTTGTTAGACACGGAATGAGATACGCCCTATAAGACATCAAGGATCAGTATTATTTTTCGTTTCTCAGTATTGATTTTTGGAAATTCTGTCGTACTAGCGTTCGCGGTGAAAATTTCAAGATATTTTTTGATTTTATGCTAATTTTCACTGTCTCGTTACGTTGAATTCTGTCGATACGTTGACAAATTTGCCGCAAAACTAGACTTCTATCGCAAACACTGTTCGCCATATCGAGCACTAATTTTGTTTGTTCGTGTGCAAGGGATTGGATATCCACAATCTGCTCTAATGTCAGTGTTTCCCGCACCCATGTCCGGCTGACATGTGGCTGCCTTCTGGGCTGCGCGTTGGGCTGATTAAAAGCCAATGCCGACATACCTATTGTGCTGTTTCGCCACTTGGTGCGCGGGGCGGTCAACGAACGGGAGACGACCATGGCGGAGAAAGTCCGACAACTGCTTTACGTGTCTGACCGACGATGGGAAACAGGTGAGCAGGATGTTGAGAGCATCCTAACGACCTCGCGACGGAACAACGCTGCGAGCGATGTCACGGGAATGCTGCTGTAATCCGCTGGTGTCTTCGTGCAGGTGCTCTAAGGCGAAACAGACACCATCGGAGAGCATTACGCGCGTATCGGCGACGATCCAGACCACGCAAGCGTCGACATTATCGGCGACTCGATCGTTGATCAGCACAGTTTCGGCGTCTGGGAGATGGGGTTTGTCGAAGCGACGGCAGAGCAACTAGGTATGTCGCTCGGAATTGACGGAGCACTTGAACGGACCCATGTGCTCTCCGCGCTGTCCAGTTCCCGCACCCTCGCGGCGGAACTTCTTCGAGCAAGATGGCGGGTGGTATGCGCAATGTCGCTTTGAAAGTCGTATCCTCAACATCAAAGGAAAGAGCAACGACGTGTTCTTTGATAAGCTGGAAGAGTTCGCAGTGATATTCGTGACACTCAAAAGGGGTAGCCGAGGAAGGCGAGTTAGATCGGGCGATCACGCTCGCAAAAAAGCCGAAAAACCTCTAGCCAGAAATCTGAAGGTGGCTAAATACACAAGAGTGTAAATAACGATCGACCGCAAGGGCTTGATGATGCTTTAGGCATCAAGCGATACAAACATGGATTTCTGGGCTGTGCCTACGGTTGAGGTAGTGTTCAGGTTGTAGTTGAGAGGTGGTGATGGCAAGTGATAATCGGGATATTCGTCCAACACCAGGTTGCGATATGGACAGTGAGTGTTTTCAGCGATGGTATTGGCCAATCAAATATTTAAAGCAATTTTGTGATTTATTAGGTTTACCGAAGCACGGTACAAAGGAGGCGCTACGGAACAGGGTCTTTGAAGCCCTTGGCAATCCTGGCCAACCAATAAAAGCGGATGCCCCCAAACGGAAAACTACAGCCTTCAATTGGGCCAAGGAAAATCTTACTCGCGATACAATCATCACGGATGAGATTTCTTTTGGACCTAACTTGCGTGGCTTTCTTAAAGAAGAGATCGGTAAGTCTTTTTCTTGCCACTCAGACTTCATGGCTTGGGTCAGAAGCAACACAGGTGCGACTCTTCAGGATGCTATTGATGCGTGGCGCGTTCTTGAGGAACGTAAAGAAGATCCAACGTTCCGTAGAGAAATCGCAGAGTGTAACAACTATCTGCAATATCTTCGTGATGCACGTGATACCACTCCAGGGTTGTCTTTGGATGGTGCTAAGCGATGCTGGGAGTACAAAAGCGTGAGACCGGCCCACGGTGGTTATGTTGTTTTTGAAGAAAGCGATGTTTTGAATGTAGGTATTGATACGTAATCCTGGTTCTTGCGAACGCGCGCTTTATCCGTGGTGTGGCAAGCTCGGCGCGACAATCGCTTTAAAGACAGGCCGTGCCGGTAGTACAGCTTCCGCCGCGTTTACTCCTTGCCCCTGCAGCACCTCAATCTGGCGGTGCTTCATAGCAATCTCTTCGGGCTTCAGCCAGTTGTCTGAGATTTCTGGGCCCTCCTCCAAAATGGGCCGAACTTAGCTTAATAGGTGGACCACTTCTTTGGGGGCAAACCAGTTTTTGGTTTGCGACTCCAGGTTAGTGAGCCTGGGCCGTACCGCATTCCGCGACCTTGAGAAGCCCGCCCGGTGGCTTCAGTTGTACCGCCCCTGTATTCGACCTAGCATCATTGGTTTTTAGTGTTGAGCTGCGACACTCTTGACCAGATCCGCATGATGACCCAAGTCGTAACATCAATGACCGGTAACACTCAAGCGATTGGGATCCTAATGACTGCCACCGTTGTACCAATGTTGACCTTTGTCATTCTTGGCACTTTTGCTCTTTCTCTAGCGTTAGAGGCTACTTGGTCATCGATGACATTAAAAAAGCGTGCCTAGTACACTTCTCTGACGTATGGGTACGAAATCTTTTCTAAGCTTCTCCCTAAACTCTGGCCGCTGGGCCGAATAGGTCCAGCGGTCTTTTTTCAATAGCAGCCAACGCATAAGTAGTCGATCATCTCTCGCTTAACTCGCGCTCCGTTCCGATCCGCCACGGGGAATTCATCACGTGATATTGCATGACCGCCCGTGATGCCAAGTTTTCGGCGTGGGTGACCAGAAAAGTCCGACGCTCTTGAAGCGAAGTTTGACTCGCCTACCGGATCCGTGACCGGCCTCGTTGCCGCCTTGGACACTTCTCTCACTGACGAACAAGTGAGAACCTCGCGCGGGCGAGGGGGCGGCAGCGACGAAATCGCGCACTGCACATCTGGGTCCGAGCGGACTTCTGCGACGTACATCGTTGGTTATCGCATCAAAAGGAGGATGCTGTGATACGGGCTACACGACTTAAGCAATCCATCTATCTGTCAATGCTCTCTGGTTTGGTCGGCGCGGCCGCAGCGGCGCTAATACAACTTGCTGGCTGATACTTGTCACGTTCCCGCTCTAGGGTCAGTGACATGGATATGTTTATAACCAAACATCGATGCGACTTGGGTTCCTTCAGAGATAAACGAGGTTACATCGTGCAGCGGTGATCCTCCCCCACTGAATTGGTCCACCGTTATGTTTAGGAAAACGGAGGATCGAGGATGGCAAGGAAGCGCTACAAGCCTGAGGAGATCGTAGGCAAGCTGAGACAAGCGGACGTACTTCACAGCCAGGGAATGTCGATGGCGGATGCGATCCGCCAACTCGGCGTAAGCGAGGTGACGTTCTACCGCTGGCGCAAAGAGTACGGTGGCATGAGTGGCGATCAAATGCGTCGCTTGAAAGACCTGGAGAAGGAGAACGAGCGGCTGCGCCGCGCGGTCTCCGACCTGACCCTGGACAAACAAATCCTGGCTGAGGCTGCCAAGGGAAACTTCTGAGCCCTTCGCGTCGCCGTCGCTGCATTGATCAGGTTCGCGCCCAGCTTGGGGTATCGGAACGACGCGCGTGCCGCGTGCTGGGCCAGCACCGCTCTTCTCATCGTCACGTCCCCCGCGGCCGTGACGATGAGGATCGGTTGGTTGCGGACATGGTCGAGTTGGCTCGGCAATACGGTCGCTATGGCTACCGGCGTATCGCAGCTCTGCTGCGGGATGCCGGCTGGCAGGTGAACGACAAGCGGGTCGAGCGCCTGTGGCGGCGTGAGGGGCTCAAGGTACCAGGCAAACAGACGAAGCGAGGACGGCTCTGGCTGAACGACGGATCCTGCGTCCGCCTACGGGCGGAGCGGAAGAACCATGTGTGGTCCTACGACTTCGTTCATCACCGGACCCACGACGGCCGGGCGTTCCGGACCTGAAACGTGCTCGACGAGTTCACCCGCGAGAGCCTGGCCATCCGGATCCGCCGCAAGCTCTCGTCTATCGACGTGATCGATGTACTGACGGATTTGTTCATCCTGCGCGGCCCTCCGGCACACGTTCGATCGGATAACGGGCCTGAGTTCGTGGCCGAAGCAGTTCGCCGTTGGATCAATGCGGTCGGCGCACAGACCGCGTTCATCGAGCCCGGCTCACCCTGGGAAAATGGCTATATCGAGAGCTTCAACGCGCGCCTTCGCGACGAGCTTCTAGACGATGAGATCTTCTACAGCTTGAAGGAAGCGCAGATCGTGATCGAACAATGGAGACGGCATTACAACACCGTCCGGCCGCACAGCAGCCTCGGCTACCGGCCGCCAGCCCCAGAGACGATCGTCCCGCCAAGCCGGAAGCACGGCTCCGCTGTGCTCCGCCATACATCCGGCTTGGCCGAAGAGCCGACCGTGCACTAACGTTAAAACCGGACCAGTCAGTGGGGGCTGATCAGTCGGTGGGTAGCGCGGTTCGGAACCGTCTACGCTAGGTGCCTCCGCGCTAAACGCCCGCGCGCCGATGATAAGTGGCACCTGGACGAGATGTTCGTGTCGATTGCCGGGCGCTGAATGTATCTGTGGCGCGCTGTCGATGCCGAGGGTGAGGTTCTCGACATCCTCGCGCAGCCAAGGCGGGACAAGAAGGCTGCGATGAAACTGATGCGTCGACTTCTCAAGTAGGAGGGCATCGTTCCAACTTCGGTCACAGCCGATAAACTGGGATCTTACCGTGCAGCTTTGAGCGACCTTGGACTTCAAGGTCGTCACCTGACGGGCGGAAGGTCAAACAATCGTGCCGAAAACTCACATCAACCGGTACGACCACGCGAACGAAGTTGGATTGGCTTCAAATGTCCTGGGACGACACAACGATTCCTCGCCGCTCATGCGGCTGTCTACAACGCCTTCAACTTCCAACGCCATCTGATCTCTCGCCGTCACCTGAAGATCTATAGGATGGCGGCGTTCGCTCAATGGAAAATCGTCGCCGATGTCGCGTGATCATAGCCGCTTCGATTGACCCGCTGCGGGCTGGCGCTGATGGCGTGACAATGCCCTTGTCAGTAAGACCCGGTCCTCTATTTCAGTGGCAGTTTCGAACACACGGTGATTGCTCGAGTAGGGGCAGTAACACGTCACCTATCTGAACCGAAGTTGCGCGTGCACGCCCTGCGAGCACCACCCCCTACTTCGAATGTAGCTCCCTCCCACAACCGGCTACTGCCGGCTTCGCACCCGATAAGAGATTTGCAATGAACATGATTACGCCCGCTGTCGCAGCAGAATTGTCGGACCTCACGCGGTCTACACAAGCTCCAACGGCAGAAGAAGCGCATAAGGCGCTTCATGTTCTTCGTCGCGTCGTTGCGTTCGCTCCAGAGAAAGCGGCCGGGCTTGGCCTGTCGCTGCTTGATGACAATGTAGGGGGAGCTCTAAGTCGCAGCTACCCGGCGGACTTCGTGGTAGACGCAGACTATAAGGCGACCTTGCCCGACCTGCAGAATGGGCCGGAAAGCCTGATCAAGGGCGCCCGAGCCTTGATCCAACACGTCGGAATCTCTAATTTCCGGCTGCCGCTCGACTATCACCAGCGTGAAGGCGGCCTAATCAATCTCGAAACGTCTGTTACTGGATCGGTCTCTCTCGATGCCGCTAAGAAGGGTATCAACATGAGCCGCATCATGCGGTCCTTCTACGGGCATGCGGGCAAGGCGTTTGATTTCGCCCGCATAGAAGACGTTCTCAGAAGCTACCTTGATGACCTTGAGAGCTCATCGGCGCGGCTCCAGCTCTCCTTCCGATACCCGATGATGCGCACGTCAATGCGCAGCGGACTGGCGGGCTATCAGTATTACAACGTTGCCTTCGAGAGCGTACGGGAGGGCCATGAGAGCCTTCGGGTCTTGCACCTTGACTACGTCTATTCGTCAACCTGTCCTTGCTCGTTGGAGCTTTCCGAGCATGCTCGCGTTTCCCGCGGTCAGATTGCGACACCTCACTCGCAGCGCTCGGTCGCAAGAGTCTCAGTCGTCGTGGAGGGAGAGCGCCCGCTCTGGATCGAGGATCTCGTCGGACTCTGCAACGCCGCGATCCCAACAGAGACGCAGGTTATGGTCAAACGCGAGGACGAGCAGGCCTTTGCCGAACTCAACGCGTCGAACCCGATCTTTGTGGAGGATGCTGTCCGCCTAATGTGCGAGGTATTGGAAGGCGACGAGCGTATCGGTGATTTTCGCGTGGTCGCCAGCCATCAGGAATCTCTCCACAGCCACGATGCTGTGTCGATCCTAACCAGCGGCGAGACGTTCTCGCAGGCTAGTCACGATCCGCGACTCTTCGCGTCGCTGATCCACACGAGTTGAGTTGCGATTGCTCGGAGCGTCGACGCATGCCCAGCCCCCCTTAATGGGCCATTTAAAATAGAATTCCATGGACGGGTGGAAGGTCAAACAATCGTACCAAGCACGCACATAAACCGGTTCGACGACGCGGACTGAATTGGATCGGTTTCAAGGACCCTGGGACGACCCAATGATTCCTGTCCGTCTACGCCGCCGTATACAATGCCTTCAACCTTCAATGCCATCTGATCTCTCGCCGTAACATGAAGATCCATCGGATGGCGGCGTTCGCTCATTGGAAAGTCGTCGCCGGCGTCGCGTGAACCTTGTCGAATCGATTGATCCGCTGCGGGCTGGCGCTGATGGTGTAACAAAGCCTCAAGATTGCTGCGACCTTCCACGCATCGATAACGGCGAAAGAGTCCAGACCTTGCTATATTTTAATGTGACTCCAATTCCGGATCTTACGCACCTGGAAATGCCTGCCGGTCCCCGCAGTGCCACTGCAAAGACCGGCAATCCGACCAATGAGTCTGCGGTTATATTTAGTTGTTCGGGCCGCGGGCAATCTCGTCACAACCTCCGCAACTCTGCCCGATCGCCGTCAAGTTGGCCTTGACAGCGTCAAGCCCTGTGCCAGTGACCGGGGTCCATTAGGTGGAGGCACACAGGCGACTTCTGGCAAGTGACCGGGGTCCGTTTGGTGTTTGCCCTGTTGAAACAGAGGCGTCAGTCGTTAAAATATCAAAAGGGTGCGCTGCTGTTGAGTTCGAAGTCTTTGACGCCTGCGAGCAGAAGATACTTTTTGAGTACCTATGCCGGGTCGGTGTCGAGAGGCGTTTTTCAATATTGTGACGTTATTTTAGTGGAGGCTTATGTCGATAGTTGAGGTTTGAGTATCTTTTTATCGGGGGGATGTATGAGCAATATCAAACGAGGAACGACGAGGCGCGAGTTTCTAGATGCCTTGGCTAAGGTGGGGGGAATTGGGGCCGTCTATTCCGGCATGGCGACGCTGGGATTGCTGCCTGTACCTAAAGCGTATGCTGGAATTCCTCGTTATGACGCGACCGTCGGCGCCGGCAAATCCGTCGTAATCCTCGGTGCGGGCATCGCTGGATTGTGCGCTGGGCTGCTTCTGGCTAGGGCTGGATACTCGGTCCGAATTATCGAGGCGAACGCTCACATCGGCGGCCGTAGCCTTACGGTTAGACGAGGTGATAGCTATGCCGAACGGGGGCGGGACACGCTGACCTGTGATTTTGATGAGGGCCTTTATCTGAACGCCGGTCCCGGGCGCATTCCCAATCATCATACGGCGATCATCGACTATTGCCGTGAGCTCAAAGTGGAGATGGAGCCGTTCATCTTCGCAAGCCGCGCCAATCTGATGCAAAGCGACAGTTTCAACAATGGCACGCCGGTCCAGGTTCGGCATGTGAAGCACGACATCCGAGGCCAGGTCGCTGAGATGATGGCTAAGGCAACGGATTCCGGTGCCCTGGATGGCTATCTCTCTGGTACGGATCGTGAGCGGTTCTTGGCGTTCCTGACGGAGTTCGGTGACCTCAAAGACGGCGCCTATGAGGGGTCTGAGCGGGCGGGGTTTGTCACGCCGCCGGGCGCTGGACGCACTCCCGGAAAGCTTAGGCGATCGTTCGATCTCGAGGAGATCATCGACACGGGTTTCTACAAGAACAGCGTATACAACGACATGCGGAGCTTTTGGCAGGCAAGCTTGATGCAGCCCAAGGGCGGCATGGATATGATCGTTAAGGGCTTCCTCAGGGCAGAAATCCCGGGTGGCGAGACGGTTCAAGATCTGGTCGTGACCTCAAGCCCTGTGAGCTCTGTTCGGAACACGGCGACCGGCGTCGAAGTGATCCACGCAACGGGTACCGAGACGGCGGACTTCTGTGTCTCGACTATGGCGCCGGGCCTGCTTGCGGGCGTTCAGAACAACTTCGGCTCGGACTTCATTTCTGCCTTGCGCGCAGTTGAGAACATCGCCGCCTGCAAGGTCGGCTGGCAGGCAAAACATCGGTTTTGGGAAGAGAATGATCAAATCTTCGGCGGTATAAGCTGGATCGACCATCCAATTAGCCAGATTTGGTACCCTTCCGATGAGTTCTTCAGCGCTATGGGGACAATGACGGGCGCCTACAACCGTGGCGCGCCCGCGGAGGCGTTTGGCCGATTGTCCCATTCGGAAAGGGTACGGCTGGCCCTGGAGGGCGGGGAGAAACTCCATCCCGGTTTCTCGAATTGGGTTCACGTCGATCGCGCGCTGTCGATCGCGTGGCACAACATGCCGCACTTCAATGCGGGGTGGCATGGATACACCCATAACCTCAATCCAGCCGCCTATCGTCGAATGACCATTCCCGAGGGGAACGTCTTCCTGGCGGGGGACTTCCTGAGTTACATGCCCGGATGGAAGGAAGGATCCGTCCGGTCGGCGGATATAGCGGTTGGCTACATCGTTGGCCGAACCGGTTGATGTGACCCCACGAATTTCTTCAAGTATATCGCCGAGACCCGAAGGTAGGGTCTTGGCGAGCTGAGAAGCTGGGGTGAGGGGATGGATAACCAAACAGTATCTTTAAGCGAACGTTTCGTAGCGTTCGTAGCTTATCTCCAATCCGATGAAGATCTTTTCGGTGGGCTGGCCCTGACCTGTTTGGCCGTTCTGCTTGCCTACGTTTTGACCCGAACCGTGCTCACGCGCGCCATCAGCCATGCTCTTACCGAGATAAGTCGAGCGGATATCGCCGAGGTGGTTCTGCGTCGACGTGTCCCGGGTAGTCTGGGGGTCTGGGCCGCCCTCGCCATGCTCGATTTTTCGCTCGGATTCTTCAACATCGAGCACCAGTTCATGGCCGATGGCTTGGATGAGGATGAGTTTACCACCTATCAGGCGTTGATGAACGCTCTGTCGGCCGCCGAGTTCTTGGTGATCTTGTGGGTGCTGGACCGACTGCTTTCGGTTGCCGCCGAGCTACATCAAGGAACGGAGGCTGGACGCAGACATCCGATCAAGGGCTATGTTCAGTTCGCCCGCCTCGTCCTCGTGACGTTGGGCGCGATCATTGGGACGGCTTTGCTAGTTGGGGAATCTCCATGGGCGGCGATTACTGGTATCGGTGCCCTGTCGGCGGTTCTTCTTCTTGTATTCCGTGAGACCCTTTTGTCGTTTATCGCTGGGCTTCAGATCTCGGGGAACCAATTGGTCCGGGTTGGTGATTGGATCGAGATGCCGACCTATGGCGCGGACGGGGATGTGATCGACATCGGCTTGCACGTCGTCAAAATTCAGAACTTCGACAAGACGATTGTGACGATCCCGACCCACCGTTTGGCCGAGGGCGGGTTCAAGAACTGGCGCGGCATGACAGAGTTCGGTGGCCGCCGGTTCAAACGGTCAATCCTCCTCAGTCTCAAGAGTGTTGAGTTCTGTTCCACCGAACATCTGGAACGGCTCTCCCATATTCAGCTGATACAAAAGGACGTAGAGCGCGAATTGGAGGCTGTGCGGCAGTTCCGCAATACCCTCAGCAAAGAGACGACAGGAGTTGGCGCCGACGAACGCAATCTGATCATGGAAGTACGTGCCTTGAACGGCCCATATCGGACGAACTTGGACCTGTTCGTTTTGTATCTGGAGCAGTTCGTTTTATCCGATCCACGCATTCATCCAGACGGCACGCGCCTTGTCCGCCAACTTCCGGTTCAAGCCAATGGCGCTTTGCCCATTGAAATCTATATCTTTTTGAACGATACGAAATGGAAGTCATACGAAGATATGTCGTCTAGACTCTTCGCGTATTTCGTGGCGGCTGCCAATGTGTTCGGGTTGGAGCTTTATGAGGAGAGCCGGGATGGCGAGGGATAGTCCCGCTTGCGTGCGTTGAAGCTCCCCACGACCGTAGACCGCTTCGATTTGTCCGACGCGATGGGGTGCCACACCATAGTTTGATATCGGTTTCGGCGCAGCGCCGCCACGTTGGTGGGAAATGGCCTCCTAATACGCTTCAGGCGCCACCATTCTGTTTATGCGATATTCTCTGACCGGGGTCCACTAGGTGGTCCGGGGTGAAGTTTAGGTAAACAGTGGACTGATTGTAGATCTGCAATCTGTTCATCATGCGATGCTCAGCGTGGAAAACGGCTAAAAGACGAGCTTCAGCGGTAAGCCGAGGGCCACGCACCTGAACCACTAGAACTTCTTTAGGCTGCGAGAAGCGAGGGTTTCGATCGAGCGTTAGCGGCGCTTCTACTATTCAAAACGCCCGCACAGTTCGCTCGGCTATCAATCTGCCCCTCACTTGCGAATGCGGCATGCCGACAGGCCCGACCGCCACACGGTTTACTCACAGGCCGCAATCATTTGACCAACGTCGCGTTACACCATTTGTGGGTCTGGACCACCTGAAGCACTCCGGTTTTCTCTGGGTCCAGAGAAATCAGTTCGGTGCAGAACGTCTACCAGCATTTGAAGGTGTAGGAACCGCCGAAAACCGCATTATTTCAATGATTTCCGAAATCAGTTCACTTTAATCGACTCGCTGATTCAATCGTGCCGGCTATTTCCATCAAAACTGCCTCCGTACTTTCCGGGACAGAGATCGCCGCCCCAGGCGAGTGAGCAAACTGTCCCAGGAGGCATTGTCATGCTGAATATCAAACTTCGCGCTCCCGCCGCAGCCGAGTACCTCGGTCTATCGACTTCTACCCTCGCCAAGATGCGGCTTCGGGGCGATGGCCCCCCCTACATGAAAGCCGGTCCACGCATTGTCCTCTACGATCGCGCTGACCTTGATGCGTGGCTTGAGCCGCGAAAGCGTCGGAGTACCTCCGAGCCGGATCCGATGGTTTAGGCGGAGAAGCGCGAATGGCTAAGCGCCTCCCCAGTCCAAATCGGGTGAAGGGCAATCGCGTCTACCTGATCGACGAGGCCGCTTTGGTGCTCGGTGTGCAGAAGAACACAGTCGGTCGCTGGATCAAGGACGGAAGCCTCGATGCTGTCACAGACCAGCGACCTTTCCTCATCCCGGGGTCCAGCTTGAAGCGATTCCTTGCCGAGCGACGGGGGCGGGGAAAGCGCCCTTGTGGCGCTGGAGAGCTCTATTGCTTCCGCTGCCGTCAACCAAAACGGCCAGCGGATGGGTGGGCAGTTTACGAAGCTCGATCGGCTCGTAGCGGCAACCTGACAGCTATCTGTGAAACCTGCGAGACCGTGATGAACAGAGCCACCTCTGCGGCTAGCTTGCCGGCCCTGGAGGACCTGATGGAGATCACCAAAACGGAAGCCTAGCGAGACATAGGTAAGCGCTCTTCCCGCTCCCTGAATGGTGACTTCAACAAGGAGACCCAACATATGCCAAAGCACTGCCCAGAGAACGAGCGGATCAAGCACCGTTATCAGACGTGGTTGCGGGAGGCGAAGCGTCAATCAGACGCCTCTATCGACAAGGCTATGAGCGCGATCCAGCAGTTCGAGGAACATGGTCGGCACCGACCCTTTAAGCGGTTTCATCGAAACCAAGCGGTGGCGTTCAAGACGCACCTGAATGGCCATCGAAACCCCAGAAGTGGCAAACCACTCAGCGCTGCGACAAAGCATGCCACTTTGGCAGCGTTGAAGGCGTTCTTCCTCTGGCTGGCAGATCAGCAGGGCTACCGCTCCGTGGTTACGTATAGCGATGCGGAGTACTTCAATGCATCGGAACACGACCGGTCCGTGGCGACGGCTAAGCGAGAGCAACCGGTACCGACACCAGAGCAGATCCTAACCGTTCTAAGGTCAATGCCGACAACGACCGACATCAACCTGCGAGATCGGGCGCTGGTGGCGTTCATCTTCCTAACAGGCATGCGCGATGGGGCAGTGGCGTCCGCGAAGCTCAAGCACTTGGATCTGAAAGAAGGCTCTGTCTTTCACGATCCACGGGAGATGAAGACCAAATTCTCAAAGACGTTCAAGACCTGGTTCTTTCCTGTCGGTGATGAGGTACGCCAGATTGTCGAGGACTGGGTCCGGTATCTCCTAGAAGACAAAGCGTGGGGGCAAGACGACCCACTGTTCCCAGCGACCCGGGTTGTGAGGGGCGCAGATTCTGGTTTTGAGGCGGCCGGCCTAGCACGCCGCCACTGGTCCTCTGCATCGCCTATCCGCCAGGTTTTTCGAACTGCGTTTGAGCAAGCGGACCTCTGCTACTTCAACCCGCACAGCTTCCGAAAGACCCTGGCTGTCCTCGGTGAGAGACTTTGCCGTGGACCAGAGGAATTCAAGGCATGGAGTCAGAACCTGGGCCACGAGGATGTTCTGACCACGCTCCGGAGTTACGGACAAGTTCCAAGCGGACGACAGGCGGAGATCATCCGCAACCTCGCTGAACCGGATGTAGATCGAACAGGTATGCTCGATGATATGATCCGATCGTTGGAGCAGCTCCGCTACGCTCGAACCGGCAACTGGCTTGATGATCAAGCCGAACTAGACCGAGCAAATCGAGAGGATGACCCGCGAAGTCCTTTCTGAAGAGTAGAGTCCCCAGATTATGAGCAAGATGGAAAAGGCATCCAGTTTTACACGGTCGATCGAGGCGCAACTGAAAGCGCTTCTGATCAAGCCGGATCCGGACCTGTCGCCGCCAGCGCAGACAGCGTTTCGCCGTCGCCGGCAGAAGATGATCGAGGGTCTATTGGCGGATCCTGAGCTTCCGAAGGGAGCCCGTCCGAAGGTCCAGCAGATGCTAGAAGCGGCAAAACGCAGCGTGAAGTACAGCGAGATGGCGGAAGCGTAGAGCCTGCCACCGAAGCTACGGCAGCCAGCGCCGGCGTTTCTCACCCAGAGATCTTGTTCGAACGCGGCTCGGTTGAGGAAGGACGACCGCTGTCTAAGTCCAAGAGGCTCGACTCTGGCTGCACCGCCTATCAAGTTATTATGCGGCCATTTTGCATTCGAAGGAGAAACTCTACTGCCGCCGCTGCCAAGCCAGGATCATGAAACCGAATCCTTCGAAAGTGTTCAAAGACCGCATCATACAGGCGGAGGGGGAACGCGGGCGTTTAGGTCTCCCAAGGGTGATCTAGCCAGTGTCAGCTGTTAGGTCGTGCTCGCAATGCTCTACGTGGATGGTGACAGCGTTCTAGGGTACGCTCCAAGCGTACTGGGCACCCTCAACCGCGTGGCAACGCATGACTTCTGCTGGCAATTCTTCTTCACACAACGCTAAGGGCCTGTGGCCGTCGGCCAGAAAGCTTGCCGAACCCAGCGCTGTCGGGCCGGTTTTGATATTGACTAGCGATATGGACATCATACACGTGACATATGTGCCGAAGAGGTTGTTGGAGAGGCATTCACCGAAAGAGACGTCTGGCGGCTCAAAGTTGAAGAAGTGGTTCGGAAGGCTTCTTGCAAAGTAGCCAGTTTCCTAAACGCTGTTTCTGAATCACGTACTGGACAATAGTGTGTCGAACGACTTCTGGGGGCATGTCTGAATCGTATCGTCATTCCTGACGAAGTGAGCCAGAAGCTTGTCGTTTGGGGTGAGCCGCCCATCGCCACTTTCGTGGTCACACAGCGAGCGCGTGATGTTGTCCAGATGGATGCGAGCCTTTTCAGCGTTTCCAAACACACATGACAGCGCATAACTGTTTGCGGACCAAAAGTCCGTCACTAGACCACTGAACAGGTTTTCGTCAGAGTAATTAGCGCGTGCTTTAGCCGCTTCGGCCATGGGTCTCGTGGTGTTCCGTTCTTCGTTTATTGAGGCGGCCGGAACGCACTCCGTTGGATTGGCGTGGGTCACCGTTCCCCCCGCATCGCATCTGCAATCAGGTTGCCGACGTCGTCCGCCGCTTTGCGGACCGGGTCTTGGGCGAGATGTGCGTAGCGGGCAGTCGTCTGGCTCTGCGTGTGGCCTAACAGCTTTCCGATCACCACGAGGCTTTGGCCTAAACCCGCTGCAACACTTGCATAAGAGTGTCTCAGGTCGTGGAGCCGAACATCGTCGAGTGCAGCCCGTGCTCTAATGATCCGCCATGGTTTTTGGAGATTGACCAGATGACTACCGGATTTCTGTCCAGGCAGGACATATTTATTATCTTCAATACGGGGTAGTGTACTGAGCATGTCCAGGGCAGGTGAATTCAGATAGATTGGTTTAGCTCCGGTCTTGCTGTCCGCGAGGCGTAGTATTCCTCGCTCCAAGTCTACTTCGTCCCATGTGAGTTCAAGAATCTCCGATAGACGAGCTCCAGTCAGAGTTAGCAGCCGGATGGCAGCGATTGCTGTAAGAGAGACAAGGTTTTTTGCTGGTTTGGGGTTCCGCATACGGCCTTGTTGTGTCTCATGTGCCGCTTTCGCATGGTTCCGCCAAGCAACCTCCGCCTCGCTTAAAACCTCGCCCAGGCGCTTGAGTTCAGATACGAACAGAAAGCGCTCACGCCGGCTCTCTGGGTACTTTTCGATGTGCCTGCATGGATTGCCGCCATCTGGTCGCATACCGTGTTTCTCGGCCCAGCTCATCATCTTTGATATCACTGACAGCACTCGGTTGGCTTGATAGGGAGTCGGGGATAGGTCGTGATGGAGCTGCGCCACATCAACGCGAGATACTGTATCGATCCGGTGTCTCCCGAGCCGTGGGATGACGATCCTATCGAACAGCCGTTGATATTCGCGGGCAGTTGATGCCTTGTCCTTGGTTGCTACGTGCTCTGCCATGAACCGTTCGGCGAGGTCCTGCAAGCTAAGAAGTCGACGCCGTTCAGCTCGGGCTCTCGCTGGGTTCTCGCCAGACGATACTTTTCCAGCGAGCCGTTTCGCTTCCTCTCTGGCTTGATCTGGCGTCCAAGGAGCGCCGTGAAGTCCGATGGAATGCCAGACCTGCCTGCCGGCATAGGTGAACTTGTAGACATAGCCTCGGCGGCCACGCGCCTGGAACCGACACCCGAAACCTGGAATCTCAGTGTCCCAGATAGCTTCACCCTTCTGCAGCTTCTCAACAGAGCGTTTGGTGATTTTTGACTTCATTTCAGGCCAATACACATCAGTCTGTAGCTACAGTGTAGCTACTTCAGTGCGGCAATTCCCCGGAGCGTTGAGGAATGCTAATGACGCTAATATTTTGATTTCTTGAGGAATGGAGTGTCAAGCGGCAAGCTGAAGAACGGAGATATCAGCTGAGTCCTCAAACTCTTAATCAGCGGGTCCAAGGTTCGAGTCCTTGTGCGCCCACCATTTTTCCGGATTAGAATCAAGGATTTACAAGGTTGTGGCGCGCAAGCGGCGATTTTTGCTGTTTGCACTGCCCATGCTCTGAATGTTCTTATTTTACTTTTTGCGTGATTTCTAGCGTGGTCTCTACAGATTCTGGGCGGAATAAAGCACGGAGCAAGAAGGCAACTAAAAACACACTTGATCATACTGCCGACTATCACGCAACAAGACGAGCTGCGGCACCTTTTGAAAAATTAATCCACTCAATATAACGCTTTGCTCCGCCTGCCCCATACTGAAATGCAATACTAAGAACGTCGATGGCTTCAGAAGCATTGACGATCCCTGTTCCACGAACAGTGAGCGCTGCTCTTTTTGACTTGTGAGCGATAAAATTTCGCAAATGCCTAAGCTCGTCGATTGGCCATGGCGTAACGCCGAGTTCTGCCGCGATTTGCGGCGAGTTCGAAACACCCAATCGTATGGCTGCGTCAATTGCTTCAGGGGGCAAATACCAATCAGGTTCGAAGCGACGCTTTGGAAAAAGTGAAACTAGCTGATGGGCGGCTGCTTCTCGTGATGGTATTCCTGGATATTTTTGAGAGGTAACCGTGCCGGTGCTGTTTACGAATTGGCCGGTAGCGCTATCGAGAATCAAGTTTCTAACAAAATGTTCCCACTCTATCTGAAGCTGAATTAGCGCCTTCTCAGCGGCAAATATATCCTGAAAGGATCGGTCTGCCGTCGCTTCGACTTCTTTGACAATCTCTGAGAGATGATCGAGCCGTCTATATAGACGAGGTAACCTACGCGCCAGATACATCAGCCGAAATCGCCCTGACAACCGCCTCAAAACGAGGCTTTCTGCTTGAGATACGATGCAGTGAACTCTTGGTAGCAGATACAAACTGCGAAAAGGGGCCTTGTTCCTCTGCACCATCATCAACGGCTTGAGCCAATCGGGAAAGGTTTCCCAAGGCCTTGTCCCAGTCTATCCCACACCCGGAAAGCTCCTGAATTTCGTCGGAGACCTTTGAGTTAGGCAGGAAGCCCTTAGAGCCCGTCCACAAAGTCATTGAATCGTTGGAATCGTTTGTGATTCACTATCTTGTAGCGATTGATGAGGGAGCTACCAGATGTGGACGAAAGAAAACCGTGCCCGTTATGAGCGCCGGGGCCTTCGGTACCCGAGTGATCTGACGGACGAAGAGTGGTCGGTTCTGGCGCCGTTGATCCCGCCGGCCCGGCATGGCGGCCGCAAGCGGTCGGTTGACGTTCGCGCGGTGATCAATGGCTTGCTCTATGTTCTGGAGACCGGCTGCCCGTGGCGCCATTTGCCGAAGGACTTTCCGCCGAAGAGCACGGTGCATGGGTATTTCGATCTGTGGGCCTGGGACGGCACGCTCGAGCGGATGCACGATACGCTCTATGTGGCGTTGCGCGAGGCGGAAGGCCGAGAGGGGCAACCGAGCGCCGCGATTATCGACAGCCAAAGCGCCAAATCGGCGCAAAAAGGGGGGCGTCGCTTGACCCGATCGGCTATGACGCGGGCAAGAAGACGCGCGGCGTGAAGCGCCACATCCTCACTGACCATGGCGGACTGCTGCTCACGGCGGTGGTGCATCCAGCCGACATTCAGGACCGCGACGGCGCGGCCTTGGTTTTGAGCAAGCGGGTGCGGCGACGGTTTCCATTCATCGAGGTGGTCTTCGCCGATGCCGGCTACCAGGGGCCGAAAGCCGCCAAGGCGGTGGCCAAGACCGGGCCCTGGCGGCTGGAAATCATCAAGCGGAGCGACGGCGCCAAGGGCTTCATGGTGCAGGCCAAGCGCTGGATCGTCGAACGCACGCTGGCCTGGATCTCGCGCAACCGAAGGCTCGCCCGAGACTTCGAGGCGCGGGCGCGAACCGCCACCGCCTTCATCTACCTCGCCATGATCAAGATCATGGTACGCCGCTTGAAACAAACATGAACTTTATGGACGGACTCTTAACAAAAGCGATGGCAGAAAATAAGACTAGAAAATTTGGCGCATCGTAGAAAGTAGAGCTAGAGAAATCCGACCCTGTTTTTTCAATGATTTCTGAAACTATATCGTCCAAGTACTCTCTCAGAGGCATAAAATATTCTTCATCCTCCTTTCTTTTTGCTTTGTAATACCGAGTTATTTGCGTCTCGCCGCCATCGCCAAGCCCATTGTCTAACGCGATAAACATCTCTGCAATTAGGGTCGTATTCTTTAGACGAACAGTATCCCGAGTCGAGACAACTTTCAGATCTCCCCACAAGATAGACCAACGGCGAGTAGCATCATAAACGGCCCATTTAACTGGCTCTGAAAACTCAGCATGTCGAAGCTCTGCCGGTGTAACCTTTACGCTATATGAGTTTAGACGAGCAAATACCTCAAGAACCTCTGCATCATCGGCATTAACAAGTTGAACTACGGGTATCCGATATCCAAGAAATTGCTCCTGATCTTCGATTGAAAGATCACGATATATTTTTCCTCTATAATTTGGTGACTTCGACGAGAGCTTCAGATTGCCAGATGCAAATTCGAGAATTGCCCGCAGCCTCTGTTGCCCATCCACTACTTCACGCACTGTAGTCTGTGATTGAGGATTAAGTTTTGTGCGGAAGTATACCTGCGGCATGGGTAGATCATTCAATATCGTATCAATAAGAAAAACTTTAGCTGAGGGGCTCCAAACGGACCCTCTTTGGAATTCTGGAGCAAGAATTAACTGCTTTTTAGTGTGCCAATCGATGAAATCGAACACAGTATAAGTCTGTGGTATACTTGGCATTACTGTATCCTATTCCAAAATTGGAAGCCTCTCTGAATCTTATTAATCTCTATTTCCGCCCATAGCTAGACCATGTCCTTGAGACGATTTGGAATTGTGCATTCCGCACGAAATCTGGAAAAAATTCAGGGGTAAGTTTGTACAATGGACCCTCCTTTTGGTCGTCGTGGGGTTAGGGTTCATCCCCAATATGCCTGATCGCTTTCCAACCTCAGGCTTTGAAGATTGTTTGCAGAGCCGAGGCACCGACTATGGATACCACAACTCAGCGAAAAATCACCCTACGCCAGGGCAAGTTGGTAGTTTTCACCCTCGCAGCCGCTCTTTTCTTCCAGCTCCGCATCAAGCCGCCTGAGATACCTTACGTCTACAAATCGCTCCAGACCACAGACCAGGCCGAAGCCCGTCAGATGGCGGAAGACCTCCTCACCGATCAGCGCAAGGTCACAGACCGGCATCCCATGCCCCACCCCATCACCCCTCGGATAGCTGAGTCTTGAGCCATTGGGTGCGGGGGTCGGTTTCATTTCGGCGGTGCCAGAGGACTGAGACGGGGAAGCTCGGCAGCACCAGAGGCGGCTTGGCGGTTACCAGATTGAAGCCGGTGGCGAACTGGGTTGCGACGCGGGAGGGCAGGGTTACCAGGGCGCCGGCGGCTGCGACGGTTGCGAGTGCGGGAAGAAAGCCCGGGAGACTGAGCAGGACTCGTCTTTCGCGGCCGATGTCGGCCAGATGTTTGTCGACGATGCCACGGCTGCCGCCGCCCGGTGAGGTCAGGACGTGGTCCGCGGCGCAGAAGGCGTCGAGGCTGAGGGCGGGTGCCTCGGTCAACACATCGGGCCGCCCGGCGACGGCGTAGTCCTCTTCGTAGAGGAGGTCGCCTGAACAGACCTCTGGAATGTCCCGGAAGAAGCCCAGGGCGAGGTCGGCCCGCCTCTCCTTCAGGGCCTCGATCGCCTCGGTCCGTCCGCTGGGGATGATGGACAGGGTCAGTCCAGGGGCCGCCCGGCGCAGGCGCGCGAAGAGGTTGGGGATCAGGACGGCCTGTTCGGCGTGTAGCGCGGCAATCCGGACCGTGCCCGTCGCCGCGACCGGATCGAAAACCCGCGCGGCCCCGAGCGCGCCGCGCAGGGCCTCCACCGCGTCGGCGACAGGGGCTTCGAGCGCGAGGGCAGTGGCCGTCGGCTCCATCCCATGGGGGCGCCGGAGGAAGAGGTCATCGCCAAACACCTCACGCAACCGGCGCAGGGCCTGACTGATGGCGGATTGCGTAAGACCCAGATCCCTCGCGACGACAGCGGCCTTCCGGTGCCGGACAAGGCCCAGGAAAACCAGCAGCAAGGTTAGGTCCAGGCGCCGGAGTTCGGAATCGCTTAAATCAGACATGAATCGTATTCAATAACAATTCAGTCGGTTCGGGAATACGTGATCGGGACGCTTCGCCCGGCATCTCTGGATCGTGATGGGGCGGCGGCGCTGTTCCTCTGTCCTTTGGAGACAAAGATGCAACTGCTTGATAGACGCTCCTTCATGGCCCTGTCGGCGGCCGCCGCCGCGACCAGCTTTGCAGGGCGCGGATGGGCCGCCGGTCACAGCCGCGCGGACATCTTCACCGCCGACCTCTACGGTGCTGCCGTGGACAGCGCGATCATCGTCGGCGAGAAGAGTGCCGTTCTGATTGACGCGCAGCTCACCGTCCCCAACGCGACACGGCTGGCGGACGTCATCGCGGCCACGGGCAAGACGCTGGAGACGATCTGCATCACCCACGTCCACCCGGATCACCATCTTGGCCTTGCCGCCATCATGGAGCGGTTCCCCGATGCCCGCCCGGTCGCCCATCCCCAGGTCCAGTCCCAGCTCTCGGCGGCGGCGCGCTGGATGCTGAGCACGATGAGCCAGGGTGCCGAGGCCGGAACGTATGCCGACCGTGTGGTCATCCCCGAGCCGCTGACGAACAACACGATCATGCTGGAGGGCGAGCGGATCGAGGTGCTCGACCCGCTCCACGGCGATACCGACCTCTTGTCGGCGGTGCACATCCCGGCGATTGATACGCTGATCGCATCGGATTTCCTCTACTCCGGAACCCATCAGTGGATGGCGGAGAACAAGACGCCGGAACGGATCGCGCGGTGGCGCAACAGCCTCAAACAGCTCGAGGCGATCGGCGCGAAGACGGTGGTACCGGGGCATGAGGGGCCGGGTGCGGTGCGCGATGCGTCGATCTTCGCCACGACCCGTGCCTATATCGACCAGTGGGAAGCGGCCTTGGCCGAAACATCGGACGCCGAAGAGCTGCGGGCCGCCATGATGGTCGGTAACGAAGACAAGGCGCTGGCGTGGGTTCTCGACAGTTCGGTCGGCGCCGTCTATTCGGGCTGACGAAAGGGGCTGGGTGTCACGACGCCTGTTGCCGTGATATTGGCGCGGAACGGCGGGCAGGCGAGATGGGGGCCGGGCTCAGCTTGAGAGGGGAGTGGACGGAGGGGCCGCTCCCCGCTCCATCGAGGACCACCCGCATGGCGACTGTCGCAGACCTTCTGGAGACAAATCCCGACCTTCACGACGATCTCCGGAAGGTTCCGTTTGTCCGCGCCTCGGATCCCATCGAGCCGATGCCCGGCGGCAGTCACTTCCATACCTACAAGCTCACCGGAGAGCGCGGGGCCTGCCTGATCAAGCATAAGCATCTGGAGGGTAAGCCGAGAAAGCCGGAGCATCTGGCAAACTCGTTGATCATGGGGGAGACCCGGCTGTCGCCGACCGTGCTCTACCACGACGAGGCCCTCATCATCTGCGAGTTCATCCCGGGCCAGCGCCCCGTGGTCGATCATCGGATGCTGCGTCACATGGCGTCGGTCATTCGCGAGTTGCGGGGGGCCAGTCCGCTCCAAGGGCGGACGGATGTCGTGGGGCAAACCCGGCGCCTGAAGAAGAAGTACCCGATCCCCGACCACCTCGATCGCTGGGTCGACATGGCGATCGATGAGGTTGAGGGCCGGGACACGGTGGTGCCGTCCCACAACGATCTGATTCTGGGCAATCTCATCCAGAACGAACACGGCATCTTCGTGATCGATTGGGAGATCTCGTCAATGAATGTCCCGGAATGGGACGTCGCCTTCTTCGCGACCCGGGCGAGGCTGTCTCCCGATCAGGAAGACTACTTTCTCAGTTGTGTTTATGACGCGGTTACCCGCGACATCCGGTTTTTTCATCGGATGTATCGAATTCTGTATCTAGGAAAGTTGATCGCGCGCAGCCATCGGCGGGCGCAGCCGGATCTGGTGGTGAGTTAGACCAGGCGAATGGAGAAACTCATTCTGCGCGGATAAGGGGGCACTTGAGCTGCTTCGGCAGCCAGTCTGGCAGGAGCCTCTGATGGGCCAGTCTGCCGTCTATCCGAGCCGGCCTATTCCCATCACTCCCACATCCCCGGCGTGAAGAACGTCGGTGCGGCCATCGCTCGGCCGTCAGGGCCGAAGGAGAGGAAGCCGTCGTCGCCCATTTGAGACAGGCGGTCGTGATACTCCCTGTCGTTCAGCGCGAAGATGCTGGCAAGCGAGACCCAGCCGAAGGTGGGCAGATAGACGGGCAGGGAGACCGAGAGGATCTTACGCCCGTTGGGGAAGATGCCGACGGCCATGTTCTTGGCGACCTTGCCGTCGTAGAACCCCCGCTCGTGGGAGCGTTCGCGGTGGGCGTGGAAACTCGGGTGCCCCACGCCGGAGGCGTTCTCGCCCGTCGGCTCTCCAAGGTGGCGCAGCACGTTGGGGCTGATCGAGAGGCGGACGGCGTTTGGCGCGTTCAGCACCTGGTTGTCGGAACGGGCGACGAGGTCGATGAAGAACTGTTCCTTCTCAGTCGCCTCGGAGATCAGGACGTCCTTGATGCGCGCCACGGTCTTCGGCGGCGGGGTCCGGCGCCCGGCCTCCCACTGGGAGACGCATTGCTGACTGACGCCGAGAATCTCCGCAAGATTGTCCTGCTTCATGCCATGCGCCGCCCGAAACGCGGTCAGGAACTGTCGTATGGACTGGCGCAACGGCTCGATGCTCCTCAAAACAAACTGAAAAATACTACACACAATGGTGACGCTCAACGGTGCGGCTTCGAGGCCCCGGGCGCACATCGAGTGTGGAGGAGGGAGGTGTCTTCCCGGGTGCGTGACGCAGTCGATACCGGACTACGTCGACTGCCCGCGGCAGAGCATTTCGCAGAGGCCAACAGCGGCCTTCACGCCGTCGATGATGGGCAGATCGAAGCGCGCGGTCAGCGGCTCGACGATGTTTGCCATGCCGGCACAACCCAACACGATGCTGTCGGGTTGCGTCGTCCGGAGGCTTGCGTCGATCTCCGAAGCGATCTTGGCTATGGAGGCGTCCGGATTGGCCTCAAGCTCCAGCACCGGGATGTCTGTGGCTCGCACTTCTGCGCAACGCTCGTCGATCCCCTGTTCCTGGATGTTCGCCTCGATGACCGGGACGGAGACCGGCAGCGTGGTAATAACGGTGAACCGTTTGCCCAGCAGCATGGCGGCGTGAAAACCGGCCTCTCCAATCCCGATAACCGGGATCGTCGAGCGTTGCTTAAGCTGCCAAAGGCCGGTGTCGTCGAAGCAGGCTATGACGGCCGCATCGAAGTTGGTTTCCGCCGTCTGCCGGTCGAACACGTCGATCAGATGGGGGAGCGCGGCTGCGCCGTCCTCGGCCCCTTGGATCGCGGGCGGGCCTTTGTCCGGATTGACCGCGACGATCTCGGTACCCGGGGCGGCGACACTCTCCGCTTCGCTTGCGACCAGGGCCGTCATGGACGCGGTGGTGTTGGGGTTGATGATCAGAATCCTCATGCCGGGCTAGACCATCCCTTGTCCGGCATCGCTGCCATGCCGACGCGCGCGTGCGCGCATCCAGTAGGCGGTAACCAGAAAGACCAGAATGATCCCGAGCGAGAACGCCGTGGTCACAGTCCCCAGCGCGTAGAGGACCGGGGTTGTGACATTCGTCGTCATGCCGAAGATCTCAAGCGGCAGCGTGTTCTTCGATCCGGCGGTCAGCAGCGTGCGGGCGAACTCGTCATAGGACAGGGTGAACCCGAACAGTCCGACGCCAATCAGCATGGGCGCTATGATCGGCAGCACAACGTATCGGATCGTCTGCCACCAACTGGCGCCGAGGTCGCGTGCGGCCTCTTCATACGATTTGTCGAAGCGGTTGAACACGGCGAACATGATCAGAATGCCGAAGGGGAGCGTCCACGTGAGCTGTGCGCCGAAGCCGGAGCTGTACCACTGCACCTCCCAATCCAGGATATTGAAGATCAGACCGACGCCGAGAGAGACCAGGATGGACGGAATGATCAGGCTTGAGATGGTGAGATAAAACAGAAGGTTGGCGCCGAGAAACCGTTCCCGGAAAGCAAGTCCGGCCATCACGGACAGGGTCACCGTCGTCACCATCACCATCAAGCCGAGGGTCAGCGATCGGGAGAAGGCCCCCCAGAAATCGCCGACAGCCTGCTGCTCGAACAGATTGTGGAACCAGTGGACCGACACGCCGTTCATCGGGAAGGTCAGACCACCATCCGGCCCCTGAAACGAGAGAATGCCGATGGTGAGGGTTGGCCCGTACAGGAACAGGATGAACAACGCAAAGAAAGCGCTGAGGACGTAGAAGGATGTGCCGCGGCGCTCCATCACAGCTCCTTCCTGATGTCAACGTACCGCACCATTACCGCGATGATCAGAATGACGGTTGCCAGTAGAACGACCGAGTTCGCCGCCGCGGCCGGGTATTGCAGCAGCGCGATCTCGTTGGAAATGACCCGTCCGACTGATGTGCTCTGCCCGCCGGACATGAAGCGCACCGTGATGAAGTCCCCCATGACCAGGGTCACAACGAAGATCGATCCGATCATGATGCCGGGCTTGGTCAGCGGCAGGATCACCTCCGTCAGGATCTGAAACCCGGACGCGCCGGCGTCCCGGGCCGCCTCAATCAGTGATTTGTCGATCCGCATCATGGTGTTGAACACCGGTACGACCATGAACAGCGTGTAAAGGTGAACAAAGGCGAGCACGACCGCGAAATCCGAGAACAGGAGCCATTCAAGAGGCGTCTCAATCAAACCGGCGTCGATCAGCAGTGTGTTCGCAATCCCGTTTCGCCCCAGGAAAGGGATCCAGGAGATCATCCGAATGATGTTCGAGGTCCAGAACGGGATGGTGCAGAGCAGAAACAGCGCAATCTGCCATGTTAGCGAGCGCACGTGAAACGCCAGGAAATAGGCGACGGTGAAGCCGATGGCCGTGCAAAAAAACCAAGTCCAAAAAGTGAGTTGGATCGTTTTCCAGTAGGTCGCGAACGTGACTTTCGATGTCAGGATGTAGACGTAGTTGTCGAGGATGAAGGCTGGAAAGAACGTCCACTCATTGTAGTCCCAGAAACTGACGACAATCAGCGTCAGCATGGGCAGAAAGAGAAAGAAAAGAAGGATCAGCGTTATTGGCGCGACGAGAATCCAACTGATCCGTTCTGCGGTCAGCAGAGGTCTCTTGGTGGCCGTCGTGTTCATATGTGAGCCGATCTTAGGGGAGATCGCTGCCGGTGCCCGAAACGGAGTTCCGGGCACCGGCGGTTTTCGTCATCGCCATTAGGCGGCGATGAACTCGTTCCACTTGCGGACCATGTACTTGTTCTCGTCCATGACCGCATTCCAGCAGGCAACCGCACCCATGCGATCGTAGAAGGAGCCGCCGTCGCGGACAGCGCCAGCCTTCTCCATCACCTTACCGAACGGGTTCTTGATATCGCCCTGTGCCGGCTTGCCCTCGAACCAGAAGCCCCACTCGTCTTCGGACATGTAGTTCTTCGACGTGCTCGGGACCGCAGAGTAGTAGCCCTGTCGCATCAGGAAGCCGCCGACCCAGCCGTCCAGGTACCAGTTGATGTACTCGTAGGCCGCGTCCAATTCCAACCCGGACAGGTTTGCCGAAAGGCCAAGTCCGCCGCCCCATGAGCGGTAACCCTCTTTGAGTGGCTGGTAGACGCAGGGGATTCCCTTGGAGCGGACCGCCGTGATTGCCGGTGACCACATCGACTGGATAACGACCTCACCCGAAGCCATCAGGTTGACGCTCTCATCAAATGACTTCCAGAACGCCCGGAATTGGCCGGCTTTCTTCGCCTCGGTGAAGATCGCCATCGTCTTGTCGATCTCCTCCTTGGTCATGTTGCCCTTGTCTCCATAGGTGATCTCCCCCATGGACTCGCAGACCATGGCCGCGTCCATGATGCCGATCGAGGAGATGTCGAGAATGGACGCCTTGCCCTTGAACTCAGGGTTCAGCAACTCCGCCCAGGTGCTGATCGGGCGCCCAATCAGGTCCGGGCGGATTCCAAGGGTGTCCGCGTTGTAGATGGTGGGAATCAGCGTCATCCAGCCGGTTTCGGAGGACGCAAAGCTCTTGCCGTTCTGACCATCGACGAAGCCCACGGTGTGCGGCGCCGTACCCTGCGCAATCACCGACTCCGGCGTCAGTTTTCCGGATTTGAAGATGCCGACGATCTTGTCGTAGTTCTTGATCTTGGAGGTGTCCATCGCCTGCAGATTGCCGGCACCCCAGACCTTTTTGCAGATCCAATACTCAAGGTCGGCGATATCGAACGACTTGGGCTGAGTGGCGGCGCGCTGAGTGACGGAGTCGGAATCCAGCGCGGTCATCTCGAGCGTGAAGCCGAGGTCTTCCTTCACCTTCTGCGCCACCTCGTTCAGGTTCGACACACCGGTGCCGAACTGCCGCAAGGTGACGTTCTTGATGTTCTGCGCCCAGATCGTCGGAAACCCGGTGATGGCTCCCGATCCGATCGCGGCACCGGTTGCCGCGGCCGTTCCTTTAAGGACCGTACGGCGTGAGATCGTTCCATTCGGAGTTTTCTTCTTCATGTTGATGCCCCTCTGTTTTGGCCTTTGGATCAATTGCTTAGTGGATGTGTTCTGTTCATTTCCCCAACGGATGCGCGTCTTCCGGGCGCCAGGAAAGGGACACGGATTGGCCTGCCTCATAAGGGGCGGCGAAGAACGTGCTGTCGGGTATCTCGACGGTGAAATCGCCGCTGTTGGTCGCTACCCGGACGGAGACACGGGTCCCAAGAAACTCGACCTCGCCGACCACGCCGCTCAAGGCGCTGTCTGATTGGTCTGAAAGGTGAACCTGGTCTGAACGAACGGCGATGGCGCCGTGGTCTCCCAAATGAATGTTGTGACCACCGATGAACCGGGCGACGAACTCATTGTTTGGGCGGTTGAACACCTCATGAGGGGAGGCCGCTTGCTCCACCTTGCCGCCGTTCATGACCACGACAATATCGGCGAGGGCGAGAGCTTCATCCTGGCTGTGGGTCACGTGCAGGAACGAGATTCCGAGATCCCTCTGCAGTTCCTTGAGTTCGCTGCGGATCTTCACGCGCAGGAATGGGTCCAGGGCGGATAGGGGTTCGTCGAGCAGCAGGATCTGCGGGCGCGTGATCATGGCGCGGGCGAGGGCGACACGCTGCTGCTGTCCTCCTGAAAGCTGGGCCGGTTTCCGGTCCCCGTAGGCCTCCAGATGGACACGCGACAGGAGGGCTTCCGCCTCCTGCAATCGCTCGGCTTTCGCCACGCCTCTCATCTTCAGCGGAAACGCGACATTGTCGCGAACAGAGAGGTGCGGGAACAGCGCATAACTCTGAAACATCATCGCGGTGCCACGCTTGGCGGGCGGGATGTCCGTGATGTTTCTGCCGCTTAAGACGATGTCGCCACTTGAGACAACCTCGTGTCCGGCAATCATGCGAAGCAGAGACGACTTACCGCACCCGGACGGACCCAAAACGCAGACGTAGCGCCTGTCGGAAACGGTGAGGTCGACGGCGTCGACGGCGGTGGTGTCGCCGTACCGCTTTGTCACGCTTACAAGCTCAAGATGCCGGTCTGAGGCGCTCATCACTGTCCACACTTGTCAACCAAAACGATGGTGACGAAGTTGAGTTGTGCGGAGAACAGTCTAATTTGCACTTGACCTGTACGTTTTTTCTCTCACTAACTGCCGCATGCGACACCTTTGGCTTTTCAACTGTGTTGAGGACATCGTGAAGCTGGGCTCGATCCGAGCGGCGGCCGAAGCGAGATCCATCACGTCGACGGCGCTGAACCGGCAAATCCTGCTTCTGGAGAAGGAGTTGGGGCAGCCGATCTTCGAACGGCTACCGAGAGGGGTTCGGCTCAACGTGGCCGGGGAGTTGTTCCTGATGCACGCCCGCCGTCAGGCCAGAGACTTTGAGCGTCTCAAGACCCAGCTTGCGGATCTGTCCGGCGTTCGCCGAGGCCATGTGACGATCGCGTCCACGGAAGCAGCGATGCCGTATCTCCTGCCGCAACAGATCAGCGCCTACCTGAGGCAGCATCCCGGCGTATCCTTTGAAGTGAAGCCCTGCGACATTGTCTCTTCGATGGAACAGCTCAGTCAGTTGGAGGCGGACATCGCGATCGTCTTCGAGCCGTCCGTAAACCGCGAGTTCCAGGAGATAGAGAGTGTCGACCAGCAGATCACCGCGATCTTCCGGGCCGGCCACCCCCTTGCCCGGGACGCCGGACCGCTTCGGCTCTCGGAGTGCCTGCAGTATCCATTGGCGCTGCCTGCCAAGGTTACCGGCGTCCGCAGCATTCTCGAACAGGCTGCTTATGCCAAGCAGCATCAACTCTTGATCACGGTCGAATCTGAAGACGCGCAGTTTCTTCTGAACACCGTGGGATCCTGCGATCTGGTCACATTCGATGTACCGGTAGGATTGTCGAAGGGGTCCCTGAAACGGCAGGGCCTCTCCTGGCGTCCACTGGACGTATCCGACGTCAGGCCGGGGCGGCTACGCATCGGACAACTCAAAAACAGGACGTTATCGGTTGCGGCAATGAAGTTCGCGACGCAGGTCGCCTCGGCATTCCAAGGTTATCAGGATGTTTGCGAGTAGCGTTTGTCAGATGTGATGGTGACGGCCGCTCAGTTTTTTGACTGTGTGTGAGTTAGGGGGACGTGGGTGATGACGGAGATGTATCCGAGGGATCTTCTGGGTTACGGACGCACGCCACCGGACCCGCTATGGCCCTGCGGGGCGCGGATCGCGGTTCAGTTCGTCATCAACTACGAAGAGGGGGGCGAGAACAACATCCTCCACGGTGATGCGGGCTCGGAGGCGTTCCTGTCGGAGGTTGTTGGAGCCGAGTCCTGGCCCGGGAAGCGTCACTGGAACATGGAGTCGATATACGAGTATGGGACCCGGGCCGGGTTCTGGCGCCTCCACCGTCTGTTCGCGAGCCGCGGCGTGCCGGTCACGGTCTACGGGGTCGCCATGGCGCTCCAGCGCTGCCCCGAGCAAGTGGCGGCAATGCTGGAAGCCGAGTGGGAGATCGCCTCCCACGGCTTACGCTGGATCGAGTACCGGGACTTCACCCGCGAGCAGGAGAAGGCGCATCTTGACGAAGCCATCCGCATCCACACGGAAGTTACCGGCGCTGCCCCACGCGGCTGGTACACCGGCCGCTGCTCCATGAACACGGTCGAGTTGGTGGCAGAGCAAGGCGGCTTCGACTACGTCTCCGACAGCTACGCGGACGAACTGCCATACTGGTTCCATCATGGGGGCCGGGACCAATTGGTGATCCCCTACACACTCGATTGCAACGACATGCGGTTCGCCACGCCGCAAGGCTTCAACGCGGGCGACCAGTTCTACGCCTACCTCAAGGACAGCTTCGACATGCTCTATGCGGAGGGGGAGGCGGGGGCGCCCAAGATGATGAACATCGGCCTCCACTGCCGCCTCGTCGGACGTCCGGGCCGTGCCGCCGCGCTCGCGCGGTTCATCGACTACGCAGCGGGCCACGAGAAGGTCTGGTTTCCGCGCCGCATTGACATCGCGGAGCATTGGGCGGCCACGCATCCGCCA
This sequence comes from Thalassobaculaceae bacterium, assembly GCA_963691835.1. Taxonomy (GTDB): domain Bacteria; phylum Pseudomonadota; class Alphaproteobacteria; order Thalassobaculales; family Thalassobaculaceae. Next base: position 31,500 of record OY829383.1, on the reverse strand, counting down.
GGTTCCTGAGCGGGGAATGGAAGATGCCGCCATGGCTTTCGTGTCCACTGACGGCCCGACCAATTGACACGGACGCGGGATCGGAAAACTGATATCCATCACCCCTCAAAGGAGGGCAGACAGCATGAAGCCGAGATCACACCTTTTCGGGCTCCTCCTCGTGCCCGCGCTTTTCATTGGCACCGCTTCGGCCGACGCCGCACCGGCCGAGAACCACTGGGGTTCCGACGGAAACGCTCCGATCTCAGAGGAGTTCGGCCGGGCGATCGAGTTCATCGAGGTCGAGCGATACACCGACGCGTTGCCCATTCTGAAGACCCTCTCGCAGTCGCAGCCCGGGAATGCCGATGTATGGAACATGCTCGGCTATGCGTACCGGAAGACCGGCGATTTGGACCGCTCGGGCATGGCATATCGGGGCGCCTTGCTGTTGGACCCGCACCATCCAGGTGCGTTGGCCTACCAGGGCGAGCTCTTTTTGATGCGGGGCGACGTCGCAGCGGCAAAGGCCAATCTAGCCCGCCTCCGCGCGTCTTGTGGCGATTGCGAAGAGGCGGGTGAGCTGGCGGCCGCTGTCGCTGCTCACTAATCCGCTCGGTCATCCATCGCCGTAGTATCGCGCCATGTGCTTTTGAAGCGCGTTGAGACTGCTTCTAGCCTTTCAACCATGTCCGGAGGCCGACGGGAGACACCAAAAGTGGCTGATGAAACTCAAGCTCCTGGGTAAGGTTCCCTTTCGGATTGGCGACCCGCCCCAGGATCAGCGATGCGTCAGCGCCAACCGCCTCCAGAAACCCGCACAACATCTCCACATGGCTGGAGCGCCACAGCTTCCACGCATCCGGAACGAAAATCCCCACACGGGTGCCGGGTCGTGCCCAGATCAAGTTGATCATCGCGCTGCCGTGGACGCCGACGATCTCCGACGCTTCAGAGATGAGTTTGATCTGATCGATGAAGTCCAACTCTTCCAGATGGACAGTCTCGTACCCGGCGGCCTCAAGCATCGGCATGATCTGTTGTTCATTCGCGATGCGGCGGGGCAGGCGATCCCCACGTCTCAGGTAAAGCCGCCTACCACGCGGCTCACGGTTCCGGGGGACACCGGCAGCAGCCAGACCCAGGGCGTGCAGATGCCGTGTCACCTCCGGATGCACCGAGGGGAGACCGGTGCCGATCCCGCCGATGTGGAAGGTCTCCACCATCACCCTGCCAGAGGGCGCGATGGCGTAGTCGCCATCTCCACCCCCTAATCCAAGGGCGGACAGCGCCCGGCGGTAGGAGGGTCGAGGGGGCGCTGTTACGAGAAAGGGCGGCTTTGCGGGACGGTTGGCAACCGCGTGGGCGTAAAGCCGCTCCAGTCCCTCAATGATGAAGTGGCCATGCTCATGCGTCTTGCCCAGCATCGTCGCGAAAGGGATCGAGGGCTGGGTGCTCCGCGCCTCCAACGGCGCGTGAAGAACCTGGCGGTCTTCACTTGAGATCGACAATCCCCGCCCTTTGACGCCGTAGGCGGATCGATATGAAAGCCCGTCGACCAGGACACCGCCGCCGGGAAGATGGACCAACGTCATGTCTTCGACGACCGCGTCGCTGATCTCGGCAAGATAAGGGCGTGGGATGTTGGGCTTGAGCACCCGCGAGAACACCACCTCTTCCGAGCCGTCCATGACCCGAACATCAATGGACGGTCGGTGAGGATACGCGTCTGATTGGTGAATGAGACCGGGAAGCGCCGCAGGGTCGGTTATGCCCGACCTCACGATGGTGCCTTTGTAGATCGCTTCTTCAATGGCTTTGCGGTCGCTGCCGTCGTCGCCCATCGACCGGTACACGTCAGACAGCATGAAGAGATAAACGGGCGAGCCGAGCACATCGGCTAACCGCTTCAGGACGGCGGGGACACCCTCGAGGTGGCGCTGCACCATCCGCAGTGTGATCACCGATCTAATCTTCTCGCCCGCAACGCGCTCCAGGATGCGGATAGCCCGATCCGCTTCCGGTACCGCGGTGGGTGCTGTCACGATCTTGCCAAGCCCAACCCAGAAGCTGTTCGTTGTATCGGGGTCGGAAGCATTACCAGGCGCCCGGTCTGGCTCGGGAAACTGCTGCCAAACCCAAGCCAGATCTTCCTTTGCGCCGCATGCCGTGGCTACGGAGATAAGGCACTCGAGATCATTGGCCGGGTCACCGGAGACTGTTGCGGGAAGCTCTTCAGACACGGAGGTGCGATCCGTCGCGGTTGTCTCGAAGCTTCACCGTTCATGCGAATGAAGGTCACTCAGCAAAAGCGAAGCGCGACATCTCGGCCTAGACAAGGAAGCCGGGATGTCGCGCTAGTGTCGGCCAAGATCACCGACGTGTCACGATTGCCATGCGCCGACGCTTAGCTGCTTGGCTTCAGGGCGGTCATGAGCGCGCCGAGATTGTGCTCGAACATGGCGATGTAGCTGGTCGCGGGGCCGCCCCGCTCGGACAGGGCATCCGAGAAAAGACGTCCGCCGATCTCCAGGTCCGTCTCGCGCGAGATCTGCTGAATGAGGGCCGGGCTGGTGATGTTCTCGACGAACAGCGCGCCGGCACCGGTCTTCTTCAGATGCTCGATCAACGCCGCCAGCTCCTTGGCCGACGGTTCCGCCTCCGTGTCGATGCCGACGGGTGCGAGGAAGTCGAGGCCGTAAGCCTGAGCCAGATAACCAAACGCATCATGGGCGGTAACAACCGTCCGGTTGCCTGCAGGCAGGGCGGAGAAGGTATCTTTGGCGCTTTCGTGCAGAGTGCGGAGGCGGGCGATGTAGGCGTCCGCATTGGCCTTGTAGGCCTGTGCGTTGGCCGGGTCCGCGTCCGACATACCCGCCGCGATGTTCTGGACATAGATGACCCCGTTGGTCAGCGCATTCCAGGCATGGGGGTCGACTTCGCCATCGACCAGCAAGGGCTCCACACCCTCGGTTGCGACGAACACTTTCGCATCACCGCCGGAGGTTTCGATCAGGGCGTCCGACCAAGTCTCGAAGCCGAGCCCGTTCACGAAGATCACATCCGCGGCGGCCACGGATTTCGCGTCTCCTGCGTTGGGCTGATAGAGGTGGGCATCAGCATCCGGGCCGACGATGGTGGTCACTTCGGCGAGGTCGCCGGTGACGTGACGCACCATGTCTCCCAGGATGGAAAAGCTCGCCACGACCTTCATATTGTCGGCTGCGGCGGCCGGACCGGCGATGCCGACTGTTAGAGAAAATAGGATCCCCAGTAACGCTCTCATTGTGGTCTCTCCTCAAGCGGTGTTGTTTGAAGGGGTGATGGGTCTTCGGAACTCTTGTCTTGCGTGCCGGTCGAGCGGGAGCTGGGACTGAGCAGGCCCAGTCCCTGCGGGCCGAAGATCAGGCTCACGACGAAGAACCCGCCGGCGACCAGAACGATGGCGGGGCCGGAGGGCACATCGGGGGCGTAGAACGAGACGATCAGCCCAAGCCAGCAACTCGCCAAAGCGAAGGCGAACGTCAGGATCAAGCAGCCGGTCAATGTGGACACCCAGTAGCGCGCGGCGGTCGCGGGCAGGATCATCAATCCCACCGCCATCAGCGTGCCGAGCGCCTTGAACGCGCCGAGCAGGTTCAACACGACCAGGAACATGAACCACTGCACCACAAGGCCGGGCCGTTTCGCCTGGCTCTCGTGAAAGACCGGGTCGATCGTGCTGGTGATCAGCGGCCGCAGGATCAGGGCAAAGCTGACGAGCGTGATGGTCGCCGTGCTTCCGATCAGGATCAGCGTCTCGTCATCAATGCCCAGGATTGAGCCGAACAGGAAACTCTTCAGCGGCACCGCCGACCCGGATGCCGACAAGATGAAAATGCCCAGGGCCAGGGCGATCAGATAGAGGGACGCGAGGCTCGCATCCTCCCGAATGATGGTGTAGCGCGCCAGCAAGCTTGTGAGGATGGCGACCGTGATCCCGGCCCCCAACCCGCCGACGATCATGGAGGCGACCGACAGCCCGGCGACGACAAAGCCGACGACGATGCCCGGCACGATGGCGTGGGCCATCGCCTCTCCCGCCAACGACAGGCGGCGAAGAACCAGGAACGCGCCGACCGGGGCGACCGAGAAGCTCAGAACACTGGTCGCCGCCAGCGCGCGCAGCATGAAATCGTATTCCAACCACTCAAACACAAGGGGTCTCCGCAGCGTCGCGGGGGCTCGCCCGGTACATCTTTTCCTGCCATGCGGCCTGGCTGGCCGACATGTAGCCGAAGTCGATGAGATTTTCCGGCGTCAACGTCGCATGAGGGGCGCCAGACAGGGCCCGGCCGCGTCCCAGCAGAAGGGCTGTGTTGCAGTGTTGGAGAACCGCCGACAGGTCGTGAAGCACCAGGATCGTTGCCCGGCCTTCCGCCGACCAATCATCAATCAGGGTCAGAAGTTCGGCTTCGGTCGTCTGATCCACGGCGGTAAACGGCTCATCCAGCAGGATCACGGGGGCGTCCTGAACGATGGTTCGTGCGAACAGCGCACGTTGAAGCTGCCCAGCGGACAGGGTGTGTATCGGGTAATCCGCAATGGCTGCGGTGCCGGTCCGCTCAAGCGCTTCGGCAATTCGCGCTTTTCCGGCCGCGTCGACACGTCCCGTGAAGCCAAGGTCCCGCCAAGCCCCCATCTCCGCCAAGTCACGGACCCGGATCGGGAAACGGGTATCGAACTCCGCACGCTGGCCAAGATAGGCGATTGTCTCTGGCCGGCCTGACGGCCAGTCCACCGTTCCCGCAATCGGCGGCAACGTCCCAAGCAGTGTCTTCACCAAAGTCGACTTGCCGGAGCCGTTGTGGCCGACGACGGCCAATACGTCACCGGCGCCCACCGAGAAGTTCAGATCCCGAACGACAGGCACGCCTCTGTAACCGAGGTTGAGCCTCGCAGCCGAAACGATCATGGACTGGGTCCCTTGGCGTTAGAAGCCGATCGTCGTCGCGATCACGGCCCATAGCGCCATACAGACGCAGGCCACGCCGAGCAAAAGCCGGTGGGTACTCAGTTCGGTGAAATTGAACTCGGACCGATCTGGGTCCGGCGTCGGGACAGAAGACATCCTATTCTCCTTTTCGGGGACACCCGCCCCAATCGAGGATCACAACATGCCTGGCAGGTATTCTGGCTCACGGTCATCGGGTTTAGTGCCCACCTTCCCAGGTTGCCCCAGTGGTGTGTAATGGCACCCCTACCGCATACAGTTGCGGGTACAGCCCCGGACTTGCTCCCTGATGGGTACAGCGCACCGGGTTCCCATTTACGCCTCGGCCTTTGGCCTCTGGCTACCAAGCTCTGAAACTGAGCCAGATAAGCGGAGGCTAGTCAATGGCGCTTGGCGGCCTGATCTACAGAGCCGTGCTAACGCCAGTGGCGACCGCGAGATAGCGGAAACCCTTGGCAATGGCCACGATGATGAAAAACGCGAGCAGGTTGGCCCGCATCAGGCCCGCAACGACTGTCAAAGGATCTCCAACGACCGGAGCCCAGGACAAGAGCAGGGACCAGATGCCCCATTTCCGATACCAGGCGCTGTACTTCGCGTACTGCGTAGCGCTCAGCGGGAACCATCGGCGATCGGCGTAACCGGCAAGAAAAAAGCCGATTCCCCAGTTCACGACTGAGCCCAAGGTGTTGCCCGCTGTCGCCACGGCAATCAGCACCCAGATCGCGTAACCTTTATCAACGACCATGGTGCCGAGCAGAAATTCGGACCCGCCCGGCAAGAGCGTCGCCGCTCCGAAACAAACGAAAAATAGGGTGAGTAGACTGGTCATTAACGGGCTGTAGCAGATTTTTCGGATCTGCAACCGGTCATTTTCACGGAGTGATCTATCTCATTTTTCCAGGACTGCGCCGACGTCAGCCACCGACGTGTTGCTCAAGGCCAAGGCCAGTCATTCCTCAGTATTCTTAGGGATGGATAAATGGAGCTCAGGTTCGCATAAACAGTCAGGGCATTTACCCATAAATCAAGGTCGGTTGGATTTGACCTATTGTTAGTTATTAGTCGAAACTTATAATTCATATAGTTTTTTCTTCTGTATTGTCCTGTTCTGATGTATTGTATGGTCCTGTTTGGGTGAATTGATAAGTCTTTTTTACAAAAGAATAGGATAAAACAGAAGGTAATCAGGCTTCAATCACCGAAGATTCGTCGGCCAAGGGTGGGACAGGTCAAAATTTCAAAGCAGATTTGAAAAGGAATGACATGCGATACATTTTTTTCTCGACAGTCATTGGATTGTTTTCCTGTTTTTTGGTGTTTTCCAGCCCCGCGAAAGCCTACGATCTGGGCCTTACCCCAAGCCATGTTTTCGGGCTGTGGAGCAAGATCAACGATGTGATCGTGGACATCGCGGGCAGATCAAAGGGTGATGCTGTCGCACGCACCTTGAGCCAGCGGACACCTGCGGTGTTCACAGGAAAGAAGCCGTCTGACGTTCTGGAGAAAGTTCGATCCGTCCAACAGAAACTGAACGATTTGCGGTACGAGAAAGGATTGGCGCCGACACCCCGAATTCCAGACGCCTATGACAAGATTACGCCCAGTGTCGTTTTCCTGAATTCAGGGGAGATGATGGACGCGATGATCGAGGTCTTGGTTGAGATAACCGATCCCTCCGTCCCCATCAGCCCCCACTACGATTTCCAGACCTTCAGCGGAAAAACGCCGAGTGATGTTTATGGTCTCGTCGATTTGGCGGACCAGCGTTTGGCGCAACTCCGCTAAGTCTTCATTCTTCTCATTGAGGCAAAAATGCTTAGGAATCTGACGCTTAAGTCTGCCGTCATCGGCACCACTCTGTCCGTCATCATCGTCGCGGCCGTCGCCGTGTTTGGGGCATTCAACAGCCTGAACGGTGTGGAGCGGATCGGTACGATCTGGACAAAATTCGAAAGCGGGCCCGCGCAGAAGGGGACCCAGCTAGCGAGATTGCGGGACGCGCTCGGTTTTGGCGGCATGGTCCATGAGTACAAGAACTTCATCCTCCGGCAAGACCGCGATCGTATCGTCAAAATCCAGGCGGCCATTCGGATGGCCACTGTCGCCATGGTGGCTTACGAGGCCTTGGGGGTGAACGAGGCGGAGAAAGCGGCACTCGCCCAGATCGGACCGGTGATCGGCAGTTTTGCAGCTGCCGTAGCTGCGGCGGAGCAAATGGCGATCGACGGTGCGGCGCCGGCCGAGGTCGACGCGGCCGTATCGATCGACGGTGGACCTGCCGTTAACGCCATGGCTGTTCTTGAGCGGGAACTGACCAAGGCCCAGGCCCAGTCTGCCGCCAGCGTGGATGGAACTGTCGCGGCAGTTGGAAGCGACGCGTTGGTGGTCGCCATCGGATCCATGTTTTTGGCGATCGCTTTCGGCGCGCTGATCGCCGTCGTTCTGCTGACCAAGAACCAGATTGTCGGACGGATGAGCAACGCGATGACGGCTTTGGCCGAGGGAGACAACTCTGTCGAAGTCCCCGGCATCGGCCTTCGCAATGAGGTCGGCCGGATGGCCACTGCCGTTCAGATCTTCAAGGAGAGTGCGATTGAACGGCTGCGTTTGGAGGAGGAGCAGAAATCGGCCGACGCGCGGCTGGAGAAGGAGAAAACCAAGTCGATCATGCAAATGGCGGAATCGGTTGAGAGTGCCGCTGACCATTTGGTCCAGGACGTAAGCGATCGTGTAGAAGGCATGCAGTCTGTCGTCCGCCAGATGGCGGCCCGCGTGTCGAAGGTTCAGGACAACTCGTCCTCGGTCGCGTCGGCGGCGGAACAAGCGCTTGCCAACGCGGAAACCGTTGGTACGGCTGCGGATAACCTGAAGGCCTCAATCGACGGGATCTCCCGGCAGGTCGGCGAAGCCAATGATCTGACCGCGGATGCTGCCCAATCGGCGGATGATACCCAGGCCGTCGTCGGCAGCCTGTCGGAGGCGGCGGAACGGGTGAATGAGGTTATCGAACTCATCAGCAACATCGCGGATCAGACCAATCTGTTGGCACTCAACGCGACCATCGAAGCCGCCCGGGCCGGGGAGGCTGGCAAGGGCTTCGCCGTCGTGGCGGGGGAGGTGAAAGACCTTGCTAACCAGACTCGGCAGTCCGCGTCGGAGATCACCGAACAGATCGGCAAGATGCAAACCATCACGACGGAGGCGATCGACGCGATCGTCGGGATCACCGGAAAAGTGAACAAGATCAGGAGCATCAGCGGCGAGATAGCGTCGGCGGTCACCCAGCAGAGCGAAGCGACGACCGCCATCGCGGAGAATGTTCAACAGGCAGCGGACGGCGCCCGCGAAGTGGCGGCCCGGATCGCCTATGTTTCGGACGAGACGTCGCTGGTTCAAGGCATGTCCGGCGACGTGCAGTCAAATGTGAACCAACTGTCCACGACGGTTGGCCAACTGCCGGATCAATTGACGCGTATTGTCAGAACGGCGGTGCCGGTCGTCGATCAGCAGATGACCGGGTAGAGCAGATCGTCCGGCGCTTGCATCATCTTGTTATCAAAGCGCCGGTTATGACTCTGCTCTATCTGATGGGCTCCAAGTAGCGCGTTGGTGAGCGGGAGGCGTCAGTAAGGCACCAGCACAGAACCCAGGATCTCAAGTGTGCCCTCGTCGGTCAGGCGGCCGACGAGGAACTCCCCCGATGAGGTCCCGCGCCCGGTCAGTGCTGTGATGTTGACCTGATGGCTTACAAGCACGACCGTCTGTTCGCCTTCCAGGCCCCGAAGAAACGTCATCGTCTCCCGGGTCTGAGCATCGGCTCTATCCCGAAAATCAAAAAAAGAGTTGAGGGATGGCAAGGCTTCGACCGTCTGGAGATCGAGCAGTTCGGCGGTTTCGCGCGAGCGGCACCACTCACTGGCAAGCACCCGGTCGACCGCGACCCCGTTCGATCGGAAGGCGTCGCCGATCCGACGGGCCTGATCACGGCCCTCATGGTTCAGATTCCGCTGGGTTGAGCAGTCGCCCAGGCGAAACGCGTCCGGGTCGCCGAAACCGGGCGCCAGGGCATGCCGCATGAACGCGATGGCGCCCGGCCGCTTCATGGCTTCCCAAGCGGCATCGCTGGCCGGGGCCGGATTGGCGACACCAAAGAAGGCCAGTGTCAGCAATAGAAAACGGATCATGCGTCCTCCGGTGGGGCGATCGGGCTTTGTGATGTGGTACGCGGATCGAACGGCACCGGATCGGTGATCGCTCCGGCGCGGTGAAGCCAAGGTTGATGTCCGTCGACGGACGTAAAGCCCTGCAAGAATGGTTAGCCGTTCTTCACCAGGAGCTTTCTTGGAACGTCCGCCAAGCACTCCGCCGGTCCTGCATCCCGGACCAGAAGTGTCTCTGTAAGCTCAAGTCCCCAAGAGTCCATCCACAGTGCGGGCATAAAATGGAAGGTCATGCTGGCTTCCAACACGGTCTCGTCCGAAGGCCGGATCGAGAATGTCCGCTCGCCCCAGTCGGGCGGGTAGCTCAGACCGATTGGATACCCGCAACGGCCTTCCCGCTGAATGCCTCGCTTGTCGAGGACCTTGTAGAATGCACGGGCGACATCGCCCGCAGTGTTGCCGGCCCGCGCCGCCTCCATCCCCTCGTCGATGCCTTCCAGAACGGCCTCTTCGGCGGCCAGCATGTCTTTGGGTGGCGAGCCGAGATAAACGGTACGGCACAGCGGTGTGTGGTAGCGGCGGTAGCATCCCGCGATTTCAAAGAATGTTCCTGCCCCGGCTTCCAGCGGCTTGTCGTCCCAGGTGAGGTGGGCGGCCGTGGCGTCCATACCCGTCGGCAGAAGCGGCACAATGGCAGGATAGTCTCCACCGAACGTACCGTCCGCGTCCTCAGCGCCCACAAGACCGGTCCGGTAGATCTCCGCGACCAGATCATTCTTCCGTAGACCGGGGCGCATGTGTTCGGCGATGGCGGCGTGCATCCTCTCAACGATGCGGGCCGCCCGGCGCATATAGGCGATTTCGGTATCGGATTTCCGCGCGCGGCACCAGTTCACCAGCGCCGTCGCGTCGGTGATCCCACCTCCGTGGGCCTCGGAGAGCACGGCATGCGCCCCGGCGGAGTAATAGTAGTTCTCCATCTCGACGCCGAGCCGCATCCGGCCCCACCCCCGATCGGCGATCAGACGGGCAAGGTCCTGCATCGCGTGCCGTTCGGTCGACATGACGAAGTCGTCCGCGTATCCGACGATGTCCTCGGCGGCCATGTAGCAGGTGCGCAACGCGCCATTGGCGTCCATGCCCCGTCCCCAGAAGACCGGGTCTCCGGAAGGGCCCACCAGGACGCCCTGGTGCACATAGAAAGACCATCCGTCGTAGCCGGTCAGCCATGCCATGTTGGAGGGATCGCAGGTGTAGAGGACCTCGATCCCTGCCGCGTCCATGCGGGCACGCACTTTGGACAGGCGATCGGCGTATTCCGTCCGCGAGAACGGCAAATCTACATCAGGCACGCATGTCTCCCTGCCATGGCGAGGCGCTCGATCCCTTCAACGATCCGTGCGGAAGGGATTGACGAATAGGCTAACCGGTAGAAGTGGACGACACCGTCCGAGGGCTCGAAGAATACCTGGCCAGGCTCGATCAACACACCTTGTTCCCGAAGAGTCAGCGCCAGCTCGCTGGTGTTCACACCCTTCTCCGCACGCATCCAGAAACTTGAGCCGCCGTCCCGCCGCGCGCCTGCGACGTGAAGGCCGTGATCATGGATCGCCTTGTCCATGATTGCACGGCGGCGGCCATACGCTTTGCCGATCCGGGTCAGCATGCTGTCGTGGTATCCGCGCGAGAGGAAATAGGCCGTTGTGCGTTGAAGGCTCCCCGGCGGATGCCGCAGGACCATGGAACGCAGAGCGCGTGCCTCCCGTACGAAGGCGGCTGGTGCCACGATGTAACCAAGCCTCAAACCTGGGAACAAGGACTTCGAGAAGGAGCCCATGTAGATGACCGTCCCCGCAGTATCGAGTGACTTGAGGGCGGGAAGGGGGCGCTGAGAGAACGACATTTCCGACTCGTAGTCGTCTTCCACGATGACGAACCTGTCCTCCCGGGACCTTCGAACAAGTTCCTGCCGGCGCGCCATCGGCATGGTGGCGTTTGTCGGGCACTGGTGGCTGGCGGTCGTGAAGACGACATCGACGGTCTCTGGCAGATCGTCCGGCGGCAGCCCGTCCTGGTCGACATTGACGGCGACGGTCTTGCTTGAACAGTGATCCAGTACCTGCCTCAAACCAGGATAGCAGGGGTTCTCGATGGCTGCGGTTCGGCCGGCTCCAAGCAGAAGTTGGGCGCAGATCCAGATGGCGTTCTGGGCGCCGAGGGTGATCAGGACCTCACTCTGCTGGGCTGAGATTCCCCGCCGGGGCAGCACGTTCCGGACGATGTATTCGACGAGTTTCGGGTTATCCTGCTCGTAGGTATCCGCGGAAACGGTCTCGAAATCCTTCCGGCTGTGAGCTTCCAGGGCGCAACGGCGCCAGTTATCGTGGTCGAAGAGCCTCGGATCGGGCTGTCCATAAATGAACGGGAACGGATAACTCCGCCAATTGCGTGGACGGGCGAGGTGTGTCCGGCCCGCGTAACGCTTTGTCAGGACACTTGCCCAATCAAACTCCTGGGACGGATCCGCGTTGGCCAGCTTGAAGTCGGGCGGCAGTGGCGCGTTCTCCGAGACAAAGTGTCCGGACCGCCCCTGGGCCACGAGATACTCCGTCGCAACCAACTCAGCGTAGGCGAGAGCGACGGTGATCCGGCTGACGTTCAACTGCTCCGCAAGCGCCCGCGTGGATGGCATTCTCTCCCCATGCAGGAAACGGCCCGAGAGGATGCCCTGGCTAATGGTCTGCTGAATCTGCTGCTGCAGCGTTCCCTCAAAGCCAGGATCCAATTGGAACTGGGCCACGGAAATGCCCATCGGGCCACCCCCCGGTGAGGGACGCTGTCAGGCGGCCGATGCCCCGAAGACCGCGCCCAAGGCTTCATCGATCGCGGCGGTAATGTCATCGATGTCGCTTGCCGAGGCGATCAGGGCGGGGGCGAGGCACAGCGTGTTGTTGAGGCCGGGGATTGCCCGGTTGGTCATGCCGATGATCACGCCCTGGGACATACAATGCCCCACCACGGCTTGGACCTTCACCTCATCCGCCGGTGTACGACTCTCACGATCCGCCACAAGCTCAAGCCCCTGCAGGAGGCCTTTTCCCCTGACCTGGCCGATCGCCGGATGTTTCTCCTGTAGGGCCAGGAGATTGCCCATCAGCCGTTCGCCCATCGCTTTGGTGTTCGCGAGCAAGCCTTCATCCTCGATGATCCGGATGTTCTCGATCGCCGCCGCCGGGCCTGACGTACAGCCGCCGAAGGTCGAGACATCGCGGAAATAGCCAAGTGGGTCTGAGGCATCGTCTTTGAAGAGATCGAAGATGGCTTCCGTCGTGACCGTGCAGGAGATCGCCGCGTAGCCGGAGGCCACACCCTTTGCCATGGTCACGAAGTCCGGCCTCAGTCCGTAGTTCTGATATCCGAACCACTCTCCCGTCCGGCCGACGCCGCACACGACCTCGTCCAGGTGCAGCAGGATCTGGTACGTCTCGCATATCTCCTGAACCCGCTCCCAATATCCGGTCGGCGGGGTAATGATGCCGCCGCCAGCAGTGATCGTCTCCAGGCAGATGGCGCCGATCGTGTCAGGCCCCTCCCGCAGGATGACCTCTTCGATGGCGTCGGCGGCCCGCTCACCGTAGTTCTCGATCTGGCCGTACTGGCTCCGGTATTCCAGGCAATGCGGAACCTCGACAAAGCCCGGCGTCATCGGCCCGAACTGTTCTTGGCGCTGTGGCTGCCCGGAAGCCGAAAGGGTCCCGATGGTCGTGCCGTGGTAGTCCCGCTCCCGGTAGAGGATCTTATTCTTCTTCCCGCCGTGGTGCCGGTTTGAGATCTGGCGCACCATTTTGAAGACCTTCTCGTTCGCCTCCGAGCCGGAGTTCGAATAGAAGACCCGGCTCATCCCCGGCATCCGCGCGATCAGAAGTTCCGCCAGCCGCGCGCCCGGCACCGACCCCATCGCGTTGACGAAGTAGTTCATCTTCAGCAACTGGTCCCGCACAGCGTTTGCGATCGACTCACGCCCATAGCCCACGTTCACTGTCCAGACGCCGCCGGCGACACCGTCCAGATGCTCCTTGCCGGTCGCATCCCAGACACGCATGCCGCGCCCCTCGACAATCACGCGCGGGTCGGTGGTTTCGAATGCTTTGTGTTGGGTCATGTGGTGCCAGACATGGGCCCGGTCGGCTTCGATGATATCGGACAGATCATTCTCAAACTGGATCTTTGCCATGACGCCGGCTCCTCAGGATTGTCTGCACAAAAATTGACCAAACACGCGCTATTCAAACGAAAAGTTGCACGTCATCAGGCCAGACTATAGGGCCAGATCAAAGGTATAGATAGGTCCAGTCCGATACAACCCATTGCAGTGATATTTGGAAGTTTATTAACGTTCTTCGTGAATTCGCGTTGGTCGTGTTTGCCAGCATCAGGTCAAAAATTTTCAAAGCGCTAAGGGAAAAGAAATGAAGAGGATGACGAAGCTGCGCGCGGCTTTGGCGGCGGGATTGCTGCTGTCGACCGCCCAGATTGCGGCCGCCGCCGACGAGATCACGGTCGGGTACTTCCTTGAGTGGCCGATGCCGTTCCAATACGGCAAGGCGACGGGCAAGTATGACGAAGCGCTTGGCGTGAAGGTCAACTGGGTATCCTTCGACGCCGGGACGGCCATGTCGGCGGCCATGGCGTCTGGTGATGTGCAGATCTCGGTCAGCCAGGGCATCCCGCCTTTCGTGGTGGCGGCGTCAGCGGGGCAGGACCTGAAAGTGGTCGACGTCGCCGTTAGCTACTCCGAGAACGACAACTGCGTCGTCGCGGACAAGCTCGAGATCGACAAGACCAACGCCAAGGAACTCGAAGGCAAGAAAGTGGGTGTGCCGATCGGCACCGCCGCGCATTTCGGCTTCCTAAAGCAGATGTCACACTTCGCGGTCGACATCGGCACCATGGAAGTCGTTGACATGGCACCTGCGGACGGTGCGGCTGCGTTTGCGCAAGGCAGCCTGGACATGGTGTGCGGGTGGGGCGGCGCGCTGCGCCGAATGAAGGAGCACGGAAACGTCTTGCTGACCGGCCCGGAGAAGGAAGAGCTCGGGATTTTGGTTTTTGACGTCACCTCCGCACCGGCGAACTTCGTCGCCGAGGAGGGAGAGCTCCTCGCGAAGTTCCTCAAAGTCACCGCCGACATGAACGCCATGTGGGCGGATGGCTCCCAGAAGTCGGAGATGCTGCCGGTCATCGCCAAAGACGCTGGCATGTCGGAGGACGCGACGGAGAGCACCATGGCGACGTTCGTCTTCCCGACCGTCGAGGAGCAGTTGACCGGGAAATGGCTCGACGGCGGCGCACAGGAGTTCATGAAGGGCGTCGCCGCGGTCTTCCTGGAGGCAGGTAGTATCCCTTCCGCCCGGGATACCTATGCCGGCGCCGTGGACGCGGGTCCGTTGACCGCCGCCAAAGGTCTTTAGGCCGCAACTCAGGCATCGATCTAACCGCTCCGCTACGGCGACCATTGTGACGGTTGCCGTAGCCCGGACGAAACGCTGATGCCGATGGGATGACGCGATGACACTGTCGATCGAGAGCCTCTCGATGCGTTTCGAGATCCCCGGAGGCGTCTCGGTTCAAGCGCTTCTGGACGTGTCACTCAGCCTCAACAGCGGGGAACTGCTGTCGGTGCTGGGGCCGTCCGGATGCGGCAAGACGACCTTGCTCAACATCATTGCCGGGTTCATGGCGCCGACATCAGGCCAGGTGATGTTGAACGGAGCGGCGGTCACGGGCCCCGCGCCGGAGCGGGGGATGGTGTTTCAGAAAGGGGCCTTGTTCGAGTGGATGGACGTCCGCTCCAACGTAGAGTTTGGTCCTCGGATGAAGGGAATGCCGCGCGCGCAGCGGGCCGAGATCACGGATCATCTTTTGGAAACGGTCGGGCTGGGTGCCTTCAAGGACAAGGCAGTCTACGAGCTGTCCGGCGGCATGCAGCAGCGGGTGGCGCTCGCCCGCTGCCTCGCGAACGACCCCGACGTGATTCTGATGGATGAGCCGTTGGGCGCGCTTGACGCGCTCACCCGGGAGAAGATGCAGGGGCTTGTCCTGAAGCTTTGGAAGGAGACGGGGAAGACCGTGATCCTGATCACCCATTCGGTCGAGGAGGCGCTTCTGCTTGGAGAACGCCTGCTGGTCATGGCGCCCAGACCTGGCCGAATTCATCGGGAGTACGCGCTGCCGTTCGCGGACAGCGCGGTCAACGCGGATCTGCGGGACGTCAAGAAGCAACCGGCATTCTCAGAGACCCGGGATGAGATCCTCGCGATGATCTGGGAGATGGAGGAGGAGATCATGGGCCGGTCGGAGACGGCGGCATGATCATCCTCGCGACCTACGTTGCCATCTTTGTTGCCGCCCTTCTGATCGCCCGGCTCGTCAGCCGTTGGGTCGCAGCCGGTGTGGACTTCAAGAGCCTGAAGACCGTCACCTTCGGCGACGAAAGTGCCGTTCGCGCAAACAGGGCGGCGTCCGTCGTGTCCGTTCTGGCGATCTTTTTCCTGTGGGGGGCCTTTACCGGGTCCAGTTTATCGCCGGTCCATGTTCCGGGACCGTTCATCGGAACAACAGATTTCACCTACACCGCCAAGAACGCCGAGGGCGAAACCGATCAAGCCGATGTGACGGTGGTTGTGCACAGGATCGACCAGGAGGTGACGCTGCCGGAGGTCGAGGCTGGATCAGGTTTCGCCAAGAACGATGTTGCCAAGATCGGTGCGTGGCGGAGCGGGTTGATCCGGGTCACGCGAAACGATGATGGGGGCCGGTCGGCGAACACGGTCGTCTCCGTCAACGGCTCGCCCATATCTCCTGGAAATCCCGTCGAGGTGCGTGACGGGAGCGTCAGCATCACCCCAAAAGGATCTCTCAACTTTACCCCAAACGCCGGCATGCAGATGGAGCCGATCTGGCTCCCCGCTCCGGAGGCTGTTTGGAACCGGTTCGTCGAGATCCAAGGGGAGGGATATCAGGGTGTGACCCTGTTCGAGCATTTGGGATGGTCCCTGTTCCGGGTCCTTTGCGGCTTTCTGGTCGGCGGGTTGATCGGCATCCCCCTTGGATACGCGATGGGACTGTCGGGGTGGTTTCGGGGATGGTTCGACCCGATCGTCGAGTTCATGCGGCCTGTCCCGCCGCTTGCTCTCATCCCGTTGGTCATCATCTGGTTCGGGATCGGCGAGACGGGGAAGGTGATCCTTCTGTTCCTGGCCGCCCTTTGGATCATGACGATCTCCGCCCGTGCGGGCGTGTCCGGCGTGAACCTCTCGAAGGTCCACGCCGCCTATTCACTCGGTGCGTCGAAGCCACAAGTCCTGTGGCACGTGATCGTGCCCAACTCCTTGCCAGAGCTTTTCACGGGTGCCCGGGTGGCGATGGGGGTGTGCTGGGGAACGGTCGTCGCGGCGGAACTTGTCGCTGCCGAGAAAGGAGCCGGCAAGATGATCGTCGCCGCCTCCAAGTTTCAGCTCACCGACATCGTGATCATGGGAATCATCCTCATCGGTATCATCGGTTTCGGCATCGATGTGCTGATGCGAAAACTGGAGAACTGGCTGGTTCCATGGAAGGGGAGGGGGTAGCTGGGCGCATCTGCTCTCCGCTAACCCAACCACTTCGCTAGCATTGCGTAGAGCTGCTTTTTGTTGATCGGCTTCGAGATGTAGTCGTCGAGACCCTTGTCCAGGATCTCCTCCCGGTCTCCGGACATGGTGAACGCGGTCATGGCGATGATGGGAGCGGTCACTTTTGGATCCTTGATCTCTCGGATGGTGCTGGTCGCCGTCACGCCGTCCATGACCGGCATGTTGATATCCATGAAGATGAGGTCGTAGGGATTGTTCCGGGCGGCTGAGACCGCTTCTTCGCCGTTCGCAACCAAGTCTACAGCGAGGCCGGCCCGCTCCATCATGATTTTGATGATCAACTGGTTCGCGGAACTGTCTTCAGCAACCAACGCGCGGCCGTTGAAGCTCGGCAACGCTTGATCCTCGCCTTCTGTGGTACCACTCGTCGTCCGGGAGCCGCTGATATCGATATCGCTTGGAAGCGTCAGTGGGACCGTGAATGAGAATGTACTTCCGACGCCTTCCTCGCTTTTGACGTCGATCTGCCCCTCCATCCGATCGACGATCCGCTGACAGATTGCCAACCCTAACCCGGTACCTTCAATCGTCCGGGTCTTTGTGTCGCCTGCCCGCCAGAACTCTTCAAAGAGTTTGCTGACGGCTACCTCGGACAAACCGACGCCGGTATCCGTTACCTCGAACGTCAGCTGTGCCTCACGATCCCGAACTTCTCCCGCTCCAAGCTTGATCGTCACTGAGCCGGTTTCAGTGAACTTCACGGCATTGCTGACGAAGTTCAGTAGAACCTGACGGAGTCTGGCCGCGTCGCCGACCACAAATCTTGGCAGCGCGCTGTCGATCCTCGAGGTAAGAGTGAGGCCTTTCTCGCTCGCCCTGTTCTGCATGATGTCCATGACGTCTTGGACGACCTGGGCAGGGTCGATCGGAGAGGTTTCCAAGTCGAGGTGGCCCGCCTCCATTTTGGAGATATCGAGTACGTCGTTGATGATTGAAAGCAGGTTTTCGCCAGCCTTCCTTCCAACGGCCGTCAGGCGTTTCTGTTCGGCATTGAGGCTTCCATCCTCAAGCAGGTTGAGGGCGCCGAGAACACCGTTCAACGGTGTGGGGATCTCATGGCTCATCATCGCAAGGAAGCGGGTCTTGGTTTCGCTTCCCTCCTCTGCGCGTAACTTCGCTTCCTCCAGTTCAGCCTCGCGCTGCTTGACGCCTGTGACATCGCGCTCGATGGCGATGTAGTGCTCCAGCTCGCCCTTGGCGCCATAGATCGGCTGGGCATCGATCTGAACCCAGTAAGGCGTCTTGTCTTTCGTGTAGTTCACCACCTCCGCTGTAAACGGCTCACCGCTGCCGATCTTGCTGCGCATGTAGGCGGTCTGATCGCTGCTGGTCTCCTCGCCTTGCAGAAACTCCGCTGGTTTTCGGCCAATGATCTCCTCAAGCTTAAATCCGGAGATGCGTTCAAATCCGCCGTTCACCCATTCAATGTGACCGATGGCATCCGTGATGATCACGGCGTTGTCCGTCCGGTCCGCGACCAAAGAGAGGGTGCGGGCCTTCCGCTCACTCTCACGCAGGCTCTGTTCGACCGCTTTCCGACTGGTGATGTCCCGCAGTATCCCTGTGAAAAGAGTTCGGTCGTCCAACTCGACCTTGCTGATCGAAAGTTCCAATGGGAACACCGAGCCATCCGCGCGCTGTCCCGCCAGCTCACGCCCCGTCCCAATGATCTTTGAGTGCCCGGTTTCCGCGTAGGCTGTCAGGAACCCGTCGTGACGGGCGGCCATGTCTCCGGGCATAAGGATCGAGACGTTCTGGCCAATGAGCCCCCCAATTGGTAACCCGAACATACGTTCGGTGGCCGGGTTTGCGGATTGGATGATGCCCCGTTCGTCTATGGTGACGATTGCGTCGGCCACGTTGTTCAGCACCGCATTGAGGCGGCCCATGCCCTCCTCAAGTTGAAGCTGGTAACTCTGCAACTGAGAACTTCTGTTCTGCTCGAAGAGGGCGGCGTTCTCGATTTCCACGAACGCCTTGCTGTTTTGGCGCGCGAGAAAGACGATCACGATCATTCCGCTTCCGAACGCCACAACAACGAAGAAAATGATGTCCCGAAAAGTGGCTGATTGGGATAGATATGATTCCGCTGGGCCGGTTGAGATCAGCACCTCTTGAACTCCGCGGACGTCGCCCACACTCCACGACCGGAAAGGGCTTTCTGGCCGCGCGTTATGACAGCCGATGCAGCTCTCGGCCATGGTGACGGCGGAAACGTATCTCAGATACGCGACACCATCGATTGCAACAGTCTCCGTCACCGACTGGGACGGGTCGGCCTGAACCGCCCTCAATGCGTTCTTTTGGAACTGATCGAGCACACGGTCACCGCGCCATGGAAACGGCATGTCGGAGTACATGCGGAATCGGACGGCGGATTCCTTCTTGTCCAGATATTCACCCAGTTCGATGGACATCGTCGCCGGAAGAGGCACGGCGCCCTCTATCTCCCGATACTGATGAGAAACCACCACATCCGAGTCTCTGAGGTTGGAGATGATCTCCTGAGAATAGTACGCGCGAAAATCCGAGATGTTCTCGGACATGATCTCCGCGGACCGGATCAAATTTCTCTCCGCTATATCGGCTTGGTGCCGGTCGACGAGAACAAAAAGCGCGACGAGGATGGTCGTTGAGAAAGCAATAAACAGTGTGATCAAACCGCCCGGAACCAGCCGATCAATTGGCATTTTGCGAACGTTGTTGCCTAGAACGCTGCTCTTTTGGGCCGTCTTTTCCATGGTTATTCGCAAAATGCCGCTTCAGCTATCCTTGGACCGCTTTTTATGCAGGGCCTGTGCCCAGTGAACCAGTCTCGCGGCGGCCAGTGAAGCTGTACAGGCATACGTGGGCAGTCATTGTCGATGAGAAGGATGCACGTCGTCTGCCAGTGCTCTGATACCCCCGCATATCGCCGCTTTGCTGGGAGCTGGCTGTGTTGTATCCATCGCGGCCTGCGGTGAACTGGGTCTCGCCGCGCCGGGGTGGGGATAAGCCATATGAAACAAATCAGATAATTATCCGCCATAATCCGTCATAGTCGGAAAAAATATTCATAAATGACAATTGATTAAGTCGATTTATTTCTAGGATGGCCATTTTTCTTGACGGCAGCAGTCCTATGATATCCGATGTGGCCGTGATCCAACCGTGATCCAGGACGGGGAGAGTGGCCTTGGAGCGGAAACTGACGCAGGCGTTCATCGAGAAGATCTCGACCGACAAAGAGAAGCTGGAGGTGGTCGACTCTGTGGTGCCCGTCCTCCGGCTGATCGTCCGACCGACCGGGCGCAAGGTCTTCCAGGCATACGTCCGCGTGAATGGTCGGCAGTCGCGCCCAGGCATCGGCTCGTGGCCGACCATTACTCTCGATGAGGCCAGACGAAAGGCCCGCAGGATCGCCGCCGATGCGGACGAGGGCATAGACTTGGCTCTACGACGCGCGGATGCCCGCAAGGAGCAGACCTTGGACGAGTTCGCCGAGCGATGGTTCCGCGACCATGCGTCCATCATTCACAAGGCGAGGACCGTCTACGCCAACCGCTCTCTCTATCGTGTGCATATCAGCCCGAAGCTCGGCAGGCTCGCCTTGTCGAAGGTCACGCGGGATAAGGTGGCTGAGATGTTCGCTGCCGCCTCCCAGATGCGCGCCACGGCTAAACCGGGACGTCCGCTCGGTGGCAAGGTCGCTGCTAACCGCTCGGTGGCACTCCTCTCAATGATTATGACCACGGCGGAGGACTGGAACCTGATACCGAAGGGCTCCGACCCGGCAAAGCGCCAGCGTCGTCACAAGGAGCACAGGCGCCGAGGCGCTCTGTCGCCGGATGCGATCAAGCGACTAAGCGATGCCTGCCGGGAGGCCGCACAATCCAGCGACCGGCAGATGCAGATTGTGGCGGACCTTATCGAGCTATCCCTGCTGACCGGCGTGCGTCCGGGGGAGATGCGAACGGCCCGCGCCTCCCACGTCCAGGCCGACGAGAAGGTGCTGGCATTGCCGAACAACAAAGAGCAGGACAAGTGGAAGCTCATCTATCTGGGGCCGGACGCCTGGGCCATCGTGGCCAAGCTCAAGCTCGCAACCGCGTCTGATTGGCTGTTCCCATCCGAGCGCCGCGAGGACCAGCCCATAAGCCCGCCCAGGGGGGCCTGGGATAAGATCCGAGGAAAAGCCGGGCTACCAGACACTACCCTCCATGACCTCCGACACACCTGGGCCAGCACCGGCCTGGACGAGGATTTCACGCTGGACCAGATCGGAGACATCATGGGCCACGCTGACCCCACGACCACCAAGCGTTACGCCTACCTCCTGGACGGCACCCGCAGGACCGTCTCTAACGAGATCGAGGGGCGCGTCGCTCAATTGATGGGCCGTCGACGGAAATAAACCGACGTTGTAAGTTGATCAATCCTACAATGCCCGGTAGCATGAACCTGCACGGTCGAGAAGCGACCGGTGTTTCGCAGCACTATCGGAAATCCAACATTGGGTACCCTCGACTATTCGCGCACCCGCCTTGATGACGTCTGCAAGGCAAAGGCCGCGGAAGGAACTGACACGACTTAGGGGCGCCAGCAAGATGAACGGCCCCGCAGGAGGAAGGGTGACCTCGCACCCAGGGCCGCGAAGGCAAGGATCGGAATGTGTGGGGGTCCCCAAGGTATTGTTGCCCCTTCCATGACCGCAAGGCTCGCTGGCGGGCAAGAGATGAGAGCTAAATCCTCGTCACCTCCTAGAAACCCCGGCCTCGTGCCGGGGTTTTGCTTTCTGAGTAGATATTGACAGTTTTTGCTTTCAATAAATCCGGCGTTATCCTAGATTATCCCACACAAGGCACCTACAAGCCTCGCCAACTGGACTTGGAGCGCAACATGCCCGACAACGTGATTTCCCTGAACCCGGCCAAGCCGGAGCCCGCCCGCCCCGACATCTCCAAGGGTGGCGTCGATACGACGGTTTCCCGCCAGTGGGCGAAGCGCCCGGCGGACCAGCGGTTCCTCTCCCTGGACGATCTCTATGCCGCCCGGCTGGCCGAGGCGGAGGCCTCGCGGGCCGACACCCTGGACACCCGCAAGGTCCATTTTGTTGCTTCTTCAGAGGACGCTAAGTCCCTATCGCTGGTCCTTGAAACCGAGAACGGCACCGAGATCGAGGCCGCGCCGACGCACTATTCCTTCGGCCAGATCTGCAATCTGGTGAAGGCCCCCGCGAAGTACCTCCGGGGCGGGCTCCATGCCCACCTTGCCGCAGCCTGCTTGCAATGGGGCTATGCCACCAACCGCGCCGAGTTGGTTAAGAGCTACGTCAACACCCAGACGGGCGAACTGAAGGCCATGACAGGCCCGAATTATGGGCGGATCTACGATCACGAACTGATCGAGATCATCCAGCAGATCGCGGGCTCTGGGACGGGCGATGCGCCCTGGAAGGTCCCCGGCGCCATCGACTGGAGCACGGGCCTCTACCAGCCGGATGTGGACGTAACCACCGAGTCCACCACGCTCTACGCGAGCGACCGCGATTGCTTCGTCTTCCTGGTGGACGACAAGAATCCCATCGAGATCGGCCTGCTCCCGGACGGGCGCCCGGACGTTCTGTTCCGGGGCTTCTACGCCTGGAACTCGGAGGTGGGCGATCAGACCCTCGGGGTGGCGGAGATGCTCATGCGGGGCGTGTGTCAGAACCGCATCCTCTGGGGGGTCCAGGACGCATCCAGCATCACGCTCCGCCATTCCAAGCTCGCCCCGACCGTTTTCCGGGACGAGGTGGCCCCCGCCCTCCTGCATTACGCCCAGGCCTCCACGGCGGGCGTGAAGCTAGGGATTGAAGCCGCCCGCGCCAAGATCGTGGCCAAGGATGACGCCGAGCGGCTCGACTTCCTAGCAAGCCTCGGGCTGGGCCAGAGCAAGGCCAAGGACGTCCTGGAGCGTTGCCTAGGCGAGGAAGGCCATCCGGCCAGCAGCGTCTGGGACTTCGTGCAGGGGCTCACAGCAGCCGCCCGCGACATCCCCAACACCAACGACCGGGTCCTCGCCGAGCGGGTGGCCGGGGACCTGATGAGAAAGGTTGCCGCCTGATCCAACCAACCGACCGAGCGGGGCCTTAGAGGCCCCGCCGGTTCCTTCTTTCGCAACGGAGACCCAACTATGTGGATTTGTGCAAACGACGGTTTTGTCTCGATAGTGGACAAGGCCCAAAACCCCCGCGCCCTCTTGGTGCGTGCTCGGCGGCGGCAGGATCTGCTCGCCATCTTCCCGGACGCAAAGGTGTGGGAGTCCACCAAGAGCGACTACCGCTACCGGGCCGAGATCTCGCGGGGCCGGGTGGCCTCTGTGATCGCGGCTCGCCTCCTGCAGATCGATTACGACAACTTCAAGGACTCGGTGAAGGACCGCCCGCTCCACGATGCCTACGCGCGGGTCTGGACCGAGATGGGGCGCATCCAGCCCGGCGGGCCTTATTCGGACCTCTGGCGCGGCCCCCTGCTTGATCAGGACGGGGACCCCGCCGACGAGCTTGCCGCCGAGGAGCCGCCATTCTGCGAGTCCTGCGGGGAGCGTTACGCCTCGGAGTTCGCCTACGGCGCCAGCGTCTGCGACGTGTGCATGCAGGGCAACCGGAGGGCTGTTTGATGCGACACGACCAACTTGAGAAGATCCTCGCCGATCACGCCGCGTGGCTTGCGGACAGCAATCAAGGCGAGCGCGCCGTCCTGACCAACGCCGACCTGACCAACGCCGACCTGACCGGCGCCGACCTGCGCCGCGCCAACCTGGTCGTTGCCGACCTGACCGACGCCGACCTGTCCCGCGCCAACCTGGTCCTCGCCAACCTGTCCGACGCCTGCCTGACCGACGCCAACCTGACCGGCGCCGACCTGCTCCGCGCCAACCTGCATGGTGCCGACCTGCGCCGCGCCAACCTGCGCCGCGCCAACCTGACCGACGCCCACTTGAGCGGCGCTGACCTGACCGGCGCCAACCTGTCCGGCGCCGACTTGACCGGCGCCGACCTGCTCCGCGCCAACCTGTACGGCACAAAAGGGGTTGTCGATCTTGGCTATCCAGACGGCTGGCACGCGGTCGGGTGGTGGAAAGATGGCGAGCCGTGGGTACGCGTGGGGTGCCGGACAATGAGCCTGGACGAAGGTCGTGCGTACTGGTCCGGCAAGCCCGACCGTCGCGAGGTCATGGTCGCGCTCGATTATTTCGAGGCAGTCGCAGCCATTCGCGCGGAAACCCCTGAGACGGAGGCGGCGTGATGGAATTTAAAGAGTCAAAACTAAGGAAAATTCTCTACGACCACGCCGCGTGGTTGAATCGCGAGGGCGGCAAACGCGCCCACCTGCGCGGTGCCGACCTGCGCGGTGCCGACCTGTCCGACTCCGACTTGGCCTACGCCGACTTGGCCGACGCCAACCTGTCCAACGCCTGCCTGCGCGGCACCAACCTGACCGGCGCCGACCTGCATGGCGCCGACCTGCGCTGCGCCAACCTGATCGGCGCCGACCTGCGCCGCGCCAAACTTGTCGTTGCCGACCTGACCGACGCCAACCTGACCGGCGCCGACCTGCGCCGCGCCAACCTGGTCGTTGCCGACCTGACCGACGCCAACCTGACCGGCGCCGAACTGTCCCACGCCTACCTGACCGGCGCCCTTCTCCCCGAAGGCTTCACGCCGCCTGAAACCCCCGAGACGGAGGCGGTCTGATGCAATACACAACAGACAAGCTTTCGGAGATTCTCGACGCGCACGCCGCGTGGCTTGCGGACAGCAATCAAGGCGAACGCGCCAACCTGACCGGCGCTGACCTGCGCGGTGCCTTCCTGTCCCGCACCAACCTGATCGACGCCGACCTGACCAGCGCCAACCTGCGCGGCGCCTACCTGCGCCGCGCCAACCTGCGCCGCGCCAACCTGACCGACGCCCACTTGAGCGGCGCTGACCTGACCGGCGCCAACCTGATCGACGCCAACCTGACCCGCGCCAACCTGTCCAACGCCTGCCTGCGCGGCACCAACCTGACCGGCGCCGACCTGTCCGGCGCCAAGCTGATTAACGCCGACCTTATTAACGCCAACCTGACCGGCGCCAACCTGACCGGCGCCAACCTGACCGGCGCCAACCTGCGCGGCGCCTACCTGACCGACGCCGACCTGACCGGCGCCAACCTAAGCGGCGCAAACGGCGCCGTAGATCTCGGCTACCCGGACGGCTGGCGCGCAGTTGGCTGGTGGCACAAAGGCGAGCCGTGGGTACGCGTGGGGTGTCGGACAATGAGCCTGGACGAAGGTCGTGCGTACTGGTCCGGCAAGCCCGACCGTCGCGAGGTCATGGTCGCGCTCGATTATTTCGAGGCAGTCGTAGCCGTTCGCGCGGAAACCCCCAAGACGGAGGCGGTGTGATGCAATTCACAACAGAAGCCCTCGTAAAAATCCTGTCAATCCACGCCTTGTGGCGTACGGACAGCAATCAAGGCAAACGCGCCGACCTGTCTGGTGCCGACCTGACCCGCGCCTACCTGGCCAACGCCGACCTGACCGGCGCCAACCTGGTCGCTGCCAACCTGACCGACGCCAACCTGACCGGCGCCGACCTGTCCGGCGCCGACCTGCGCGGCGCCAACCTGACCGGCGCCGACCCTATTAACGCCAACCTGTCCGGCGCCGACCTGACCGGCGCCATCCTGCATGGCGCCGACTTGACTGGTGCCGACCTGACCCGCGGCGACCTGACCGGCGCCAACCTGGTCGTTGCCGACCTGACCGACGCCAACCTGACCGGCGCCGACCTGCGCCGCGCCAACCTGGTCGCTGCCAACCTGACCGACGCCAACCTGACCGGCGCCAATCTGTCCGACGCCGACCTGACCGACGCCAATCTGACCGGCGCCATTCGCCCCAAAGGCTTCACGCCGCCGGAAACCCCCGAGACGGAGCCAGTCGGATGAACGTCCTGTCCGTCTGTTCCGGCATCGGTGCGCCGGAATGTGCGTGGTCGCCGCTGGGCTTTGAGTTTGTTGGCGCTTCCGAGATCGATGTATTCCCCTCGGCGGTGCTCGCGCACCATTATCCGCACATCCCAAACCTCGGCGATATGACCCAATGGAAGGATTGGCCCGATGCAAATATCGATGTTCTCGTCGGCGGAACCCCCTGCCAGTCGTTCAGCATCGCCGGACTTCGGCAGGGACTTGCTGACCCTCGCGGCGGGCTTACACGCACCTTTGTTGAAATCGCTGCACGCTATCGCCCCCAGTGGGTGGTTTGGGAGAACGTCGCCGGCATCTTGTCTAGCGGACGAGGACGGGATTTTGGTTCCTTCCTCGGAGCGCTGGCAGAACTCGGGTATGGGTTCGCCTACCGAGTGCTTGACGCTCAATACTTCGGAGTGGCACAGCGCCGCCGCCGTGTGTTCGTTGTCGCAAACGCTAGAGATTGGCGACATGCCGCAGCGGTACTATTTGAGCGCGAAAGCCTGCAAGGGCATCCTGCGCCGCGCCGAGAAGCGGGGGAAGTCGCTCCCACCATCCCTAGCCGCCGCACTGTTGGCGGTGGCCTCGGAACCGATTTCGACCTAGACGGCGGGGCGATTGCGTTTGACGCCAGGCAAGACCCTGTCGCCGCTATTGATCAATCGTTGCCGCTAGGCGCGAAGGACACCGGGCACGCAATCGCCATCCATGACAATGCACAGTTTGACCCGAATGTTGGTCCAAGCGGTACTTTCTGGCGTGTTGATGACGCCGCCTACACGCTGAAAACGCATTCAAGGACACAGGCTGTCGCGCACCACTTCGGCGTCCGCCGCTTAACCCCGCGCGAGTGCGAGCGGCTTCAAGGCTTCCCCGACGATTACACGGCAATCGAGTACCGGGGCAAACCGGCGGCGGATAGTCCCCGATACAAAGCGCTCGGGAACTCTATGGCCGTGCCGGTCGTGCAGTGGATCGGCAAGCGGATCATAGAGTTCAAAGCCGGGCCACAACGGAGATGAAGAATGTCCAGTATCACAATGGGCGATCAGACGATCCGATGTAGGTTTTGGGAGAAGATCTGGCCCACGTTTAAGGTGCCGATCTCGGGGAAAGGGGGTGCGGCATGACCGACCGCTGCTACCCGCACATCGCCGTCCATATGGCCCACCTCTACGGATGGGACGCCTTTCAGGTGGCGTGGGTCGTGCGTCGGCTGCTCCTACCGCACATCGAGGACGAGGCCGTAACCGCCGTCATTGACGAGCTAATGAATGCCGAGAGTTACGACGACTTTTGGCGGGCCATCAATACCGTAATCGAGATCACGGACTGGGACGAGATCGAGAGCCAAATGGAAGAGGGGGAGGCCTGATATGTCGCATTTTCTAGTCTACGTGATCCTGCCGGAGGAGCCGGGGGACGTGTTCCAGACGTTGGGCGATCTGCTCCAGCCGTTCCATGAGTATGAATGCACGGGCACCGACGACGAGTTCGTTGTCGATGTGGACGTGACCGATGAGATCAAGCGGAACTATGAGGAGAATGGACCCTCTATGTCCCTGGCGAAGTTCGCCTCCGACTGGAACGACGCCCAGGAGCGCGACGGGCGCTTCTATCGGCGCACCAACCCCAACGCCAAGTGGGATTGGTGGGTCGTAGGAGGGCGGTGGAATGGGGCCATCTGCGGCCACCGGGACGAGCGGTGCGATTCTAATTTCCCCGCTCCCTCGGGCACCAACAATATGATGCACAACACCGAGTTGGTGGAGACCCTGCTACAGCGGCTCAAGGACGACCCAGAGGGCAGCCCGCCGTTTGCCATCGTGACCCCCGAGCCGGTCGACGGGGAGGGACACACCGCCCGATGGTTCCAGCGGGCCAAGATAGGCTGGTTTGCGATTACCAGCGACGAGCAGGAGCCAGACGAATGGCGCGCGAAGGCCATGGAGCTTTACGAGCGGTTCAAGGGCCGGTCGGCGGTCGCTGTTGATTGCCAAATCTAGTATCAATAGGTCAGTAAAGGAGCCGAAACGTGGGAATGTTTGACGACCTCCTCTGCGAGGCCCCGCTACCTGAAACCCCGGCGCCGCCGAACGTGGCGCTCTTTCAGACCAAGAGCCTGCCAGACCCGCGCATGAGAACCTTCATCATCAAGCGGGATGGTCGGCTGGTCCACCTGATGGACGACGGCGAGAAGATAGAGATCGAACACCACGGGGACATATACTTCCACGAACTTGATTCAGAGACCAACGAGTGGTGGGAGTACGTCGCTCGCTTCACCGAAGGTCGCCTTTCCAGGATCTGGTGCGACCACCACAGACCGTCGAGGGCGGCTAGGCAAGAGGAGGCCCAAGGATGACCGAAGAGTTCCAGCGATGCGACTCCTGCAAGTGGGGGCAAGAGATCCCCAACATTCCGGACCACTACGAGTGCCGCCGGTTCCCGCCGATCATGTTCCCGGCGGAGGTCCGGGGCACCGATTACGGGACCGGCTGGCCTTACACCCACGTGGACGATTGGTGCGGCGAGTATGAGCGGGGGGAATGCGACCGATGAGCAGCCAGCCGACCATCAAGATCGAAATGGACCAGCAGGAGGCCTTTGCCCTCTGGGAGAACCCGGACACGCCGGAGGGCGTGCGCGGAGCGATCTCCCAGGCCCTCTCGCTCCTGGGCATCCAGTCCGGGACCGTCGTCCTTGAGACATGGGCGCCGGGGCGGTCCCGGCAGCGAAAGAGCGTTACAGTTCCGGTCTCCGCATATGTCCAAGAGGGCTGGGAGGCGGTCATGATCCCGGAGGGCCAGAAGTACCGCCGGGTCGAGGTTCGCTTCTGATCGACCAAACGATAGGAGGTTCAAGGATGTGGATGCGGGTAGGTGACACGATCCTCCCACAAGGGGAACTGCGAAAGATGGAGGTCCGGGAGGTGCTGGCCGCCTGGGTCTTGGCACGCCCCGACCGGGGGGAGTGGTCCATTCTCTCCGAGAGCACGCGCGGCGAGCTTGAGATATTGGACTGCCGGGGCCTCGCTTCATAAACCGACCACAGGGGCCACCCCGGCCCGATTGACGGCACAAAAAAGACCCCCTCGGCGCGAGCCAAGGGGGTGCTTTAGTTTTCGCAACATTACCCGCTCGACCTCTCGGTCTAGCGATACCCAATGAAAACCATCAACATGTCGGTCGATGGAATTCAGGTGGTGAATATGTAGCCCATCATGCTGGGCAAGACAATCAGGTTTGGGCCTGATCCCCGCAGATTCGGTCCCAGGCCGCGTTGTGGTCGTCCATATCAAGCACCAGTTCCGGCTCGATACTTTCAAGGCGCGACCAATCCCGCGGCATCATGGGCGTCGACACCTCACAGAAGAGGTCAACGGCGCGTATACTTGGCCCGCAGGCGCTCACGCTCGCCAGGATCATCAAGAGCCCGCCGAGCCTCATCCACATCATCTTCCCGCTCCTCCTGTTCACGGACGCGCTCAAGCTCCTGCTTGGCCCTCCCGGCAGCCTCGGCCTCCCGACGATCCAGAAGGCCAAGCGCCAGCAGGAAGGCCTGCAAGAGCGCCTTAACCGTGCTCATGGGCGGTTGGCTTCCATGCCGCTTGCAATGGCGCCCTCCGCCGTCGCCTCGGAGGCCTCGGACTGAATCGCCAGGGCGATGATCCCGTCGTCCACTCGACGCACGATATCGAACTGGCTCGATTTGGTGAGGTAGTTGATCCCCACACCGATGGCCGTCGCCGCGTACACCTTCAGGTCTTCCCCGAGGGTGAAGCCCGCGAACGTCTCCAGGGCAGTGAACCCGAACCAAGCGACAACGCCGCCGAGGCCCATGGCCATGAACTTACGGTCGGGCCACCAAGCCCGGACCTTTTTCGGTAGGATCTCCTGCAGCTTCATAATATCCATTGGTCGGTCCTTCATCCGGGCAAAGGGGGGCCTTCACGGCTGGCCCGGTGCAGCCGTGGCAGGATCTGGTCGCTATGGGGTGAGGCTCAGAACTCGTCGGCCTCGAAGGCCGGGGGCAGGGTCTCCGCGCGGAGGCAGCGCTCTACCTCAAGGTCCACCGCCTCCATGATCGTCATGGCCTGCTCGACCTTCAGCAGGTCGGCCTCCTTCCGGCGGCGGGTCGGGTACTTGTCCCCGAAGGCCTCAAGCTCGGCGACCACCGCCATCCAATTACCGGCCACGCACCGCGCCCAGAATCGAGGGGTCCGCCGGGCGAGGTTCGGGCCGTACTGGAACGCCAGCGAAACGATCACCGTTTGCTGGGCCGTCGTGAGGGCCGACAGCGGGCTCTGAGCCGCCTGGGCGTACCTATCCGCCAGATCGGCCAGGAGCCCCTTCTGGGCCACGACAGTAAGGCTGTGGGCATCCTCCTGGCTCATCTCCAGGGGCTTGGCCTCCAGGAAGTCCACGGCATCCCACCCCCGGAGCCCCAGATAGGGCTCCACGGCCTCCAGGATCGTCTCGTCGAGCCCCCAGGACCGGAGGGTGGCCGCGTCCTGCTGGCCCAGGTCCACGCCCGCGCCGATGGTCGGCCCGGATTTGTCCAGCGGGTCGCCGTTGTGATCGCGGGGGACATACCCTTCAAGGGTAAGGCCGCCCTCGCACTCGGCGATGAAATCCCAGTCGGGGCTCGGGTCCGGGTCGGCGGGGGTCTCGTAGATGGTCTCGATATTCAGTGCCATGGTGTCCTCTCAGGCTGTGTCCTCGTCGCTCATCGGAACGAGCGAAGGACGGGTCGGATGGAAGGCTCGGGGGGATGCGCCCGGCGGGGGCCGGTCGTCGTTGCACGTGCCCACCGATTGGGCGTCGAGCACGATGGCCATGCAGGCGCGGGCGTGGGCCAAGTGGCACAGGCCGGACTCCGGGTCGGTGTCCTCGCCGTCCCAGTAGGCCATGAGGTGCCGCTGGGCCGCCGCCACATAGGTGGAGATGCTGACCGGGACCTCACGCCAGTTGAATGGGCCGTATTTCTCGGCCCCCAGGGCGAACGCCCCGGCCTCTTCGACCAAGGCAATCGGCGGGATCAGTTGGAGTTGGGGCTTGGCCGCACCGAGGGCGGTTTTGGGGTTCTGGTTGGGGAGCTTCATGGGATCTCCGGCAGTCGTGGGACGGAACCGGGCCGCATGTAGGCGACCGGGCGGCCACTATTCGCTCCGGCCCCAGCCCGACCGCAGAGCCTTCAATAGCTCCCGCATGGTCTCGGCCTGGGCTCCGGTGTGTATCTCGATGCGAGCGAGCCGTGAGTCGATCTTCTGGACCAGCTCCTCATTGCGGGCGACGTCGCTTTCGAGACGGTCGACGCGGCCTGCGAGAAAGCGGTTCTCCGCGTCCATGGTGGCCGCCCACCAAACGCCAAGGGCGGTCTGCATCAGCAGGGCTGCGATAAGTGCCACGGGCACCCGCTTGTCGAGGTGCCATTGCTCCCCGGTGGTGTTGCTTGGCATGGTGGGGTCCTCCAATAAAAAACCCCGCCGAGGGGCGTGGCTGGGGGGTTTCTATCGGGGCCGGTTTAGGGCCAGCCCGTGGTCTCGTCGTAGGCCTCAATGGCTGAGATCGTCGTGAGCGCACCAATGGCGTCCTTGTGGGCGTGGCCGGCGCGCAGGAGGCTCGACACGTAGGCCGCCGCGCCTTGGAACAGCGCGATCACCTCCGCCTCGCTCATCGGCCTGTTGA